>JASCOF010000010.1 GCA_029960065.1 Flavobacteriaceae bacterium PS02336
CACTTTCTAAATCAATATAGACAAATGAACTAGGTAACCCTTCATTTTTAGGATTTATCTCACATGTATCAGCTAATCTACTTGACTGCCATTCCTCAGTAAATTCAGGAAATCTCAAATTAGGAACGTTACCTACTTTTAATTTTTTATTTATCATCTCGATGATTCAATTTTCGTTAGTAAAAACATTAAGGATGTGAAAAATTAAAAAACAAGTCCCAATTCCTTGAAATACACATCAATCTCTTTGTCTAGTTCCGCTCGTTTTGCTTCTAAAGATTTGATTTCCTGCATTACGGATTGGATATCGATTTCTTCTTCAGCTTCAAACGTTTCTACGTAGCGAGGAATGTTGAGGTTATAGTCGTTTTCTTCAACTTCTTTTAAAGTAGCTAAGTGACTGTATTTTTCAATGGTCGTTCTGTTGCGGTACGTCTCTACAATCTTATCGATATGTTCTTCCCGTAACATATTTTGGTTCTTAACTTTCTCGAATTCTTTACTGGCATCGATAAATAAGATATGGTCAGGATCTTCTTTACATTTTTTAAATACCAGAATACAAGTCGGTATACTTGTTCCGTAGAAAATATTGGCAGGCAAGCCGATGACCGCATCCAAATAATTTTTCTGTTCAATCAAGTATTTACGAATATGCAGTTCTGCTGCGCCACGGAACAACACGCCATGAGGCAGAACAATAGCCATTGTTCCATTTTCTGCCAAATGATAAATCATGTGTTGCACAAATGCAAAGTCGGCTTTGCTTGATGGTGCTAATTTTCCATATTGGCTAAAACGGTCATCATTTAAAAATAATGGATTGGCACTCCATTTCGCTGAAAAAGGAGGATTTGCTACAATCGCTTCAAATGGCATATCATTTAAATGCTGTGGATGTTCCAGAGTATCTTCCTGCTTAATGTCAAATTTCAGATAATGCACTCCATGCAATATCATATTCATTCGAGCAAGATTGTAGGTGGTCCGGTTCATCTCTTGTCCGTAGAAATTATTGACATCTTTTACTTCTCTTGCAACACGTAATAATAATGATCCTGAACCACAAGTTGGGTCATATACTGATTTTAAACGATTTTTACCTGTTGTAACAATTTTTGCAAGAATTTTGGATACTTCTTGAGGCGTATAAAACTCTCCCGCTTTTTTTCCTGCACCGCTGGCAAATTGACCAATCAAATACTCATAAGCATCACCCAATACATCTAATTCTGTATCATTCAATTTGAAGTCAATTTCATCGAGATGCTTCAAAACTTTTACGATAAGTGTATTTCTAGCATCAGCCGTTCTCCCCAGATTATTACTATTCAAATCCATATCAGAAAATAAGTCCTCAAAGTCTTCTTCACTTTGCGTTCCCATTGTACTGAGTTGGATATTGGTCAGGATTTTTTGTAAATCTTCAAGAATGAAATTGTTATCACCTCTTTTGGTAATTTCGCTAAATAGTTCAGATGGTTTTAAAAAATACCCTAATGTTTCCAAGGCTTCTTCTCGAATGGCTTCAATATATTCCAAGCCTTTAGGTGTATCTTCTTTGATGTCTCTGAATTGGATTTTATCTTCTTCCAAAATGGAATTTGCATAGATTTCCATTTTTTCAGCCAAATATTTATAAAAAATAAATCCCAAAATATAATCTCGGAATTCATCTGCATTCATTTTTCCACGTAACGTATTGGCTATATTCCAGAGCTGTTGCTCTAATATTTTCTTCTGTTCTTCTGACATTGAAATAAGCGTTATTTGATTAGGGATTTTTAATCCTTAAGAATCCACTAAAATAGTAAACTTTTAGCTACTAAACATTATTTAGGCTGTAAAAAAGGTGGTTGTTTGAATAGACAAATTTGGTTTAGAAAATTTTAATAATGCATTTGTTACAAGTAATACTAGAAGAAGTCAACTATTTCTTTCTATAAGAATTTAAAGAACATTTTTCTCTTTCGTTTTATTCATCTGTTTTTGACAAGGCTATCTTAGAAGTATTTTTTATAAATCTTTATCCATATACTCTTCTAAAGAAGATTTCAGTTGGTCTAAAAATGCGGTTCGGGAACCTGCACGATATTTCATTCGATGGAAAGAATGATGCAAATCTCCTAAAGAAATCTGAAACATTCTTTCTAAAGACAAACTGATTTTGCGTATTCCTATTTTACCATTAGAAAGAGAGCTATTTGCGTAAAGAGCATAAATCAGTTCTATCAAGGCATTTTTGGTATCCGTCCAAAGGATGCTATCAGATATATCCCTCACAGAAAAATCTGCCATTTCATCATCATTTATTTTTTGGAGAATGTAGGTATAGAGTAGTTCGTTGGCTATTATCCGAGCCACTTTGTTATCATAATAAGTTGAAAACAGAGGGTCAATTTCAAATACAAAACTATTCAAACCATCGTGGAAATTAATATTGCCTAATCTAAAGTAGGTTTCATCACGGTCGGTTCTTCCTGAACGGTAATATCGGTAAAAATCTGAATTGTAAATGTGTTCCCTGTATTCCTGTTTTAGTTCCTTTATCTGTTCTGAAAAATAACTTGCGTACATCTTTCCTCCATCAACAGGGCAAGCTGTCTGTATGCGAAATATCTTATTGTGGTAAATGAGCTTGGAAAGAATATATGGCTTGATATTGCGAAAGAAATTGATCTCTTCCCAATGGTTTTTAAAACCTTGCTTTGTAATATCTTCTCTTATTGACCATAAGTATTCTTTTAGGTATATAGTCATTTGATATGCTTCATCAATTGCATTAGGTGCAGACAGCGAAATAGCATTTTCTTTTCGCTGTATCTCCGAGATGATATGATTTAATGAAGATGCCATTTTATTTATTATAGATGAACTCTTACAAACTCTAAAACAAAAGATAATGTCCATCTCTCATTTTCAAAATCTCTTAAAGTTCATTTTCTTCCTTATTATTACAAATAACAATTCTGAAATCGATATTTAGTTCTTGTTTATCAAGGCTATTGGTTCGTTTCTAATCCTTCTTTAGTTAAATGTAGTTGAACAAAACCGTTTTTAAGCTTCTGTTCTTTATACTTAAATTTTGAATTTAACTCGCTGTTGTTTCCTAAAATAGCTCCAGCTCCAGTGATTATTGGATTGATGTTAAAATAAATATCTGTAACCAAATCTTTGTCTATAAAGGCATTGAAAGCACTTGCTCCACCTCCAACGGCAACTTCCTGTACATCTTTTCTAGACATATATTCAACAGCCTCTTCTGGACTACTTACGATCTTGTAGCCATCAACTGTATAAGGTTTATCAGACAATATGATGATTTCTATCCCATTAAAAAGCTCTTTTACTTCTTTTGGGAATTTTAGAAAATTTTCAAACGTTTTCAAGCCTATCACAACGTTACCAACTTGTCTTACAAATTGCACGTAAAATTCCATAGCTTCTGGTGGTAACTGATGATGAGGGTTATCAGCTATTAAAATTCTTCCATTAGCCGAAATGTTTGCGATTACTGTTACTTTCATAATGAATTATTTTTTATAATTTCTGATTACAAAAATATCAGATATTCAATTTATATTTGCTATTCATTACCTTTTGGAAAGTAACTATTTTAATGGAAGACAATAAAAGTAACATCAATAAAGAAAGCATACTGGCGTTAAAAGATGGCATTGAACTTTTGAGTGGCAAATGGAAATTTTGTATCCTGCACAATTTACAGAACTATGGCACAATGAGGTTTAAAGATTTGCAAGAAATGGCTCTGGGAATATCCCCTAAAGTGTTATCCAAAGAGTTGCAGGAATTGGAAGATAACTTGCTGATTACTCGAACTGTTAATAACACCAAACCTGTTACTGTTTCTTATGCGCTTACCGCACACGCCAAAGAAACTGAAACAGTCGTCAAAGCTTTAATTGATTTTGGAATAAAGCATAGAAAGAAGATAAAAGGGAAATGATTTTTCTATATTGAGTTCAGTTTTTCATTTCTGAAAAAATATTCAAGCAATAGAAAAATTGCCAATGAGATAATAATGGGTAGTTACCCTTATCCGTCATTATGAACTTTTTTCCTGCACTTTACTAAGTAAAACGGATAGTTTTCTGTCACTTCGGTTATTTCAAGAAGTCCTGTATTACTAAATTCTTCCTCAATGGTTTGCTTATCATAAAAGAAGATTTGAACTCCGCCAAACATTTCGAAACGGTCTTTGCTTAGTAGTGTTCCTTTTCCATAAGTTTGAGCCTCCTTAGTTATTGCTGTAAAAATCATTAATCCATCTTTAGTCAATTGATTAAAACAGTCTTGGATCAATTTTGCTCTTTCGTCCTTATCTAACAAGTAAATTAAACCGTAGCAAAATATTCCGTCATATAACTTGTTGTCAAAAGGCATATCTGTAACCGAACCGTGATAAATTTTCAATTCGCTTCCAAAATGTTTTTGAGCCAAATCAATGGCTGTCTGCGAGATTTCAATACCAGTAACGGTCATTCCGTTCTCAAAAAAAATTTGTGCATTACGTCCATACCCAATTCCGGGAATAAGGACATTCTTGACATTATGTTCCAGAAAAATGTCCTTTGTCAAAACGGTAGATTTTGCAGGTTCTAAGCCCCACATTTCTTGTTTGTCTTTAAATGCTTCTTCCCAAAATTCTGTCATATTCTTTATTATTTACAGACTTTATCTTCTAAAATATCGCACATAAACCCCGATTGCTTTATGATTGAAATTATAATTTCTGAATTTATTTCGTTGTCTTCAACTCGTAAAATCGTATGTCCACAAGGATAAGGTAATTCGGTTTCGCATAAATCAAAATTGATTTTCAATTTTGGAAAACTGCTTTCAAGTATTTGTACAATGCGTTCTGCCTGAATTTTGCTTTGGATATTTGTAGTAAAAACTTCTATTCCACCAAATTTTAAGGTTTTTTCTGCTGTCATTTTATTCAAATCTTTTGGCAAAGATAAAAAAGTTTTTATTATTGCGACAATGTTGCAATAAGTTAATGCAAATTATTTGCATTAACTTTGCCAAAGAAAAATAGTAGAGATGAAACGTAGAAATACACCTTCAAAAGAAGTTGTTTTTAACTTGTTGGCAAATACAGGAAAAGCGATGAGCCGTGATGCGATTGAACAAAAAATAGATGTAGAAATTGACAGGGCTACTATTTACAGAATATTAAATCGTTTTTGTGAGGACGGATTAGTGCATAAAATTGTAGCCGAAGACGGAAAACAATATTTTGCCGTATGTATAAAATGTGATGAAAAAAGTTTTGCCGATAATCATTTTCATTTTCGCTGTGTCAAATGTCAGACAATAGAGTGTTTACCCGAAGCTGTTCATTTTTCTGTTCCCAATGGCTACAATGTTGAAAGTGTGAATTGTGTACTTACGGGAATTTGCAAGGATTGTTCGATTTTATAGTAAGAAAAACAGATTATTACAATCTCCTCCCTTTCTTCTTTTTTTTCATTCGTTTGGCAAACTGTTCTTCCTCGTAATCGTCTCCTTGTGCATCGGGTAACAGGCTGAACACACTTAAATCAAAATTAGACGAATGTTCCTGTGAGAGAAACTCAAAGAGGTCTTTCGTTGGTAGATTATCCAATGCATTTGTTTTGGTAATAGGATTGTCCTGTATTTTCAATTCGGGTTTATTTCCGTTATTCCACCAATCCTCAAACATATTTGCCGACAAATTTCGGTCTAATTGTGAGCCGTTCCAAACACTTCGGCTTTCGTGGTCAATAAAGGTCATACCGTAAATTCGTCCGCTTTCGTTTCTTCGGACAACGGTATTGATGCCCTGCTCGGTCAATTGCTTTTTAAAATCCGTTGCGTTGCTTGTGGTATGTATGGCAAGCTCCACTGTATTTTTCAGTAGAGACCTCGCAGGATTGGTTTTCATTTTCTCTTTGGACTGTTCAAAGTGTTTTTGCAGTTGTGCAACGCCTGCATCTTTTCCGAATAGCGATGCTTTAAATGGATTGCTTGCCTTGTTTCCTTTCTCGTCCAATGCTATATACACCAACCCGTTTACAGTCTGACCGTTTCGCTCTCCTTTGACCTCTTCTGCTGTGATATTGAAAAGTGATAGCAAGGCATTATAACTCCCCATAGTTGAAAAGTTATAATACTTTGGTAGATGTCGTACTACCGAAGCAATCTGACTTTTGATGTCTCCTTCATGGTAATCCACAGGTCTGAAAATTTTGTTGGCTTGTTTCTGCTCCTGTTCGGTAGCCTTTTGCAGATTGTATTTTTTTTCCAAATCCCGACAGATAGCCATTGAGCGTGGATGGTCATAATCATCGGAGATTTTCTTTCCGTCAATGCCTACACAGGTCGAAACGATATGGATATGCGTGCGATCAATGTCCGTATGCTTGAAAACGATATAGGGTTGATTGCCGTAACCCATACGCTCCATATACTCCTGAGCCATTTCGGTAAACTGTTCATCGCTAACCCTATCCGCAGGATCTGGGTTCAGCGAAATATGCCGTACCATCTTTTCCGTTTTAATGTTTGCCGAAAAATATGGCTCAAAGCACTTATTAAAATAGGCTACGGAATACCTGCCGTCCACCGTATCGGGTATCTTATTCAGTAATAAAACCGCTCCGTTTTCCTTGTCCACTTTCTGCTGATTGTACAAAATTGCACCATACATATTGCTTCCCTTTCCAATTTTTGCAATCATAACTTTATTCTTTTTTCAGGTACTTCTCTTCAAATTCCTGTGTTAAACGGATGACTTCTTTAGTAACCTTTACTAATTCTATGGTGTCCTTTTCCAATCTAAAAAGATATGTTCCTGCTTTTTTCTCGGAAAAATTGCGGTATAATATCTTCACAATCTGATTATAATTTGTTCCGATTGATCGGAACTGGCTAAAAAATCGGGTCAGCTTTTCGTGATATTCGATAGCATTCATATCAATTTTTACGGTCTTTACCGTCTTCTGAAAGATGCAGGCGGTAATAAAATGGGCGATTACTTTCATATCTGACTGGTCAAAGAGTGCAAGAAATTTCGCATTGTCCTCTGCGTTCAGGTTAATGGAATACCGATTGACCGCAGGGTCAATCTTTGGTTTTCTCCCTGTTTTACTAATCTGTTTTCTGTTTTTTTCTTCCATAATAATCTATTTTAATTTTTAAACAAACGAGCGACTTCGGAGCCGTTTCCAGCCCCCTGCAAGGGCAAGTGCTTTTGAGGTGCCGAAATTCATTTCGAGGACCTCAAGAGATAACTTGCTCTGAACAGGAGTTCAGAAAAATCCGTTTTGCAAACGGATTGGAGTTAGCAGAAAAAAGCAGTCGCTTCCATTACAAAGTTCGATAAGACTATTTGAATAATAACAACTTACAATCACGCCAAACAAAGCCAATAAACGCCAAATACTACCACCTTTATGGGGATTGGAATTGCTTTTATTTCCTTTGTAACTGGTTAACTGGCTGATTGGTTATAACCTTAAATATGTAGCCAATCGGCATAAATCCCGACAACAAATCTGCGTGATTGAATGCAGAAGAATTACAGATTTTTGAGTTAATAAACTAGCTAATTAAAGGTATGCACTTTCGTAGGTAGATATGTAGTTACATAGATACAACAGTATATACAGATGAATGCTTAGCTAGGCAAACAGCTAAATAGATATAATATTAAAATTGAGAGATATGATACACGAAGAAAACAAAAATCAGCAACCCGAAAAAGAGAATTTTTCTATTGAAAATTTCCTGACCGAAGAAAAGAAAGAACCTTTGACGGAACAACAGGGAGTGACACATCGGGAAGACTTTGCCAAACCTGATGTAGATGAGGAAGCTATTATGCGTGTAATGGCAGGAGAAGAACCCGAGGAAATAGTAACAGAAACGGAACAAACTAAACCGTCAGTGAACAGTACGAAAAAAAGTACCTCCAAGCCAAAGAAGCTGACCAAACAGGACTACTGCGGACAGTTCTTTAAAATTCCGAACAGTACTGCAAGCAGGGGTAAATCGGTCTATGTACGGCAGGAACACCACGAAACATTTAACAGGCTTACAAGTATTATGGGTATCGACAAATTGACGATTTATGCGTATCTGGACAATATTATCGAATACCACTTTCAGGAGTTCGGGGAGTTAATTAGCGAAATCTATAATGAGAAGCACAAGCCGTTATTTTGATAACCGTTCTTTGGTCAGGATGCGTAACTCCTTTTAAAATTGTTTCCAAAACAAAAAAACAGAAAAAAAAGAAAGCCATTTTAACAAGACGGACAGGTGGGAAAACCAAAAGGAAACGGAATAAGTCCCGAAGGGTGGCAGGGCAATCACACACAATAACTGGGCGAAGCCACCATATTTGCTCTGCCATTATGCCGTAGTCTTTTGGTTGGGTGGTGCGGTGGCTGTCCGCCTTATCTTTGCTATCTTTTGTTCTTTTTTTAATCCATTCCAATCAAAGAAAGGATACAAAAAACACGTATGGGATAAGTATTGGGTGTTTTTTGGATGCTTTCTCTTATCCGTACAAAACTTTTTAAATGTGAAGGGGCTTTTCGAGGAAAATTTAAAGTGTTTTTAGGATTGCTTTCCATTTATATTGTGCCAACACAAGCCAAATACTGCCACGTAATGCCAAATTAAATTAATACATTCCTTGTGTTCTAAATTAGGGGAAATTTTGAACCTATGCCCCAAAAAACAATTACCGAAAAAGAGCGTAAAGAAAACGAACTATCCGAGAAGAAGAAGAAGAAGAAGAAGAACACTCCTTTTATGCAGGTCGATAAGCATAGCGAACCGATTTCCAATTTCATTACCAACTTTAAACGTCAATTCAAAGATACAAAGGGCTTAGGTCTAGGCAAGCTGTTCGGTGGCAAGCGTGTTGAACAACAAAAACGGTTATACTTTCGGATTTCAAAAACGATGAAAAAAGTCAGATTGTAAAGAAAAACAAAAAGCCTGCCTTGAAGATAGGCAACGCAATCAAACCACAACAAGCTCGCCCGAAAAACAATAAACCAAAATTGAAATTATAGCCGAGTATTTGGCAACTGTACGCCAAATACCACCATTGGATGCAACATTAGAATAACCTGTGTAAATAGCTTTTATTTTCGAGGTTTAAATGATGAAGATATGGAAATAACAGTTTTAGACATTCAGATTTTAAAAGCATTGCATAGGGAAGTTAAGGAAGTTTCCAATTTGATAGCGGAAATGACTGCACCCTACAAAGCATTGCAACAGGCAACAAAATGGCTCGACCAACAGGAAGCCTGTCAATTGCTGAACGTTAGTAAAAGAACATTGCAGACGTACAGAGCAAAGGGTATTCTTGGGGCAACGCAAATCAATCGGAAAACATATTTCAGATTGTCAGAAGTGAAGTTACTTATGCAGGGAGAGCGACCATTAAAAAAGCAAAAGAAATGAAACAGATTGGAAATTCAAACGAGGATATGCTTGCCCTGCTCGAAGCTGTGGTAGGTATCAAAAATGAACTGCTGTACATCAGGGAATATTTTCATCCACTCTTAAAAGGCGAAATCTACCTTTCAGGCGAACAGATTTGCCAGATGCTACACATCAGCAAACGGACATTGCAACAGTACAGAGATGACGGACTGATACCATTTATCAAGCTCGAACGGAAAATCCTTTTCCGTGAAAGCGATATTGTGAAAGTATTGGAAGACAACTATCAGCGTTAGCCGAATGTTTAGGACTGTTTATATCTTATCTGATTATTTTTCTAAATAGGATTCTAGTTTTTTTAAAATTTCATTTACGATAAATCGACTATTTTGGATTGATCTCTCACTCTCATTTGTGACATCAATAAAACCGAGTTTACATTTTTTGCCTAAATTGTCAAAATGAAATGTTCCGAAATTGCTGTCAATTTGATTGGTTTTAGGATAAAGCAATAATGTTTTTTCAGCTTTCCAATGCAGATTATACACGAACATTTGCTTTAAATCATCGTCTGACGGATTATTTGCTTCAATGATTTTCCATTTGGTATCAATGACGAATGTTTCGTCTTTGGTTTTCAACACAATGTCAGGACGAATGTGTTTGTTCTCCCAAAACTTATCGGAATTTTGAAACGATACTTCTATTTCTTCGGTTTTGTGTTTTTGAAGAATACGGAAAATATATTCTTCCCATAAAGTATTCATATCGAACAAAAGCGTGAGCAAATTCTCGTTTCCGTAATTCAAACTTGGAGAATAATTCAGAATGATAACTTTTGCAATATTAATCGCTTTTTGATAGTCGTTGTTTTTTCGGTCAATAATGATTTTATCAAAATGCTTTTTCTGAATAGCCAAATTTTCAATATCTTGAAATTCAAATAGCAATCGGTTTAGTTTGTCTTTCAAAGAATCATTGACAAAAGTTTTCAAAACCAATAAACCTTTGTAAAGAATCTGATGCAACAAATGGTTTTTATCATAAACCTGATGTTCGCAATAAAAACGTTCTTTGTGGACTAAATTATGTTGAATGTTTTGCGAAAAAAGTAATTTGCCTTTTAGTGCGTTCTGATTGGATTGGTTTTTTCGATATTTCTTTATCAATCCTTTTTTTACCAATCGTTCAATTTCATTCAGATATAGCTCAAAATAGACATCTAAAATTGAATGATAGCGTTTTTTGAGTTGCGTTTCTGAAATAGATTCAACCTGAATTTTCTTGCAGATTTTCAGCATATTGAGCAATACATTTTGCCATAGATTTTTGTCTGCATTTTCGTTGTTATCGGCTTTAGGAAGAATCTCAATCGTTAATCCACCAATTTGAATCACTCCAACATAACTTCCAAATCGGATTCCTTGATGAATAATCGTGAAATATTTGTTTTGATGCAGTTCGTTGAATTTTACCATTGCATCAAAATGATGTTTTCGGAAATCTCCCGAATCATCGTATCGCAATTTTTGATACTCAAAAACCTGTATAAACTTTTTATTCTGCATCAATTAGTCTTCGTAAACAGAAATAAAAGTTTGTTCGTCCCAATTTTCAAAAGACGTAAAGCGATATACTTTTTTGTCTTCTAAAAAGTCATTTTCATAGCTGAAGTTCTTCGGGAATTTTGCCTTATTTTCTTCTTGATAGATAAAACTTCCTCCCAAAACCAAACCTATCTTTCCGAAATCTCCGTAAAAATATTCTTCCAAAAGCGGAATAATTTTGTCTTTGAAAGTTTGTTTTAAATCTTCCAAATTTTGGATTCCAATAAAATATGAATGTCCGATTTGATGGTCTTTGTCAACCAAAACTTCTATACGTTGATTAATCATTTCTAAAAGTTGTTTCAAATCAACATCTTGATATTCTGAATTGAGTAAAACACTTGGATTGGGTTGTATTTCAACGAATGAAAAACGTCTTCTTAAAGCTGTGTCCAACGCTTCTACGCTTCGGTCGGCTGTGTTCATTGTTCCGATAATGTCCACGTTTTTGGGAACTCCAAACTCTCTCTTGGAATAAGGAAGTTTTACTTTAAGTTCGTTGACTGCACCAATTCTCTTGTCGGGTTCAATCAACGTAATTAATTCTCCGAAAATAGCTGAAACATTGCCTCGATTGATTTCATCAATAAAAATTGCGTAGCGATTTTCTGTGTCGTTTTGTGCTTTTAAACACAGATCCTTAAATATTCCGTTTTCAATTTGGTAAGAAATAGTTTCTTTACCTTCTTCCATAACGGGTTTTATTCCTTCAATAAAATCTTCGTAAGAAAATGATTGATGGAAAGTTGTAAATACGTAGTGCTTGATTTCTTTATTAGGATTCGGCTTGAAATTATTGACAGAATCGAGAATATCGTAAATTTCGGGTGCTTGTTCTTTTAATTCATTTTCAAGTAATTCCCATTTTTTATCTTTTGTTTTGTCAAAAATATAAGGCGTTTGTCTTTGCGTGTAATTGACTGTTTTGGATTCAATTATAGTATGAAATTGTAAATTTCCCCATATCGTTGCCCGAACATTTTTTGATTCAGATAAAACCGCTTTTTTAGAAACCCAACGGTTTTCTAAAATATCATTGACTTTACTTGTTCCCACTTCTAAAAGAGCCAAAGCAATGGTTTGCCACCAAGTCAATCCACTCACAATTTCTTCAAAATAAGATTCTGGGCTTATACTTTTTTCAGAAATTGTGTACTTAGGAAAATACTCGTTTCTCAATGCATATGTTTTTCCTGTTCCTGGTGCTCCGAAAAGGATTTGATTTAGCGGAATCTTTTTATCAGAATTTATGTTTTCCATTGGTTTTTCGGTTGTTGTTTGATATTCTAATTGGTTCAAAATTTCATTTCTGAAATCAATATCAAAAGCCATTTTTTCCAATTCTTTTTTATTGTATTTGGAATAACTTGAAATTTGAGCGCGATTCAGTTCGTTCTCAATTGAGTTAAATATGGATTGTTTATTTTTATGAGCTTCTGAAATATTATTCATTTTGCATAAATAAGCGGTTGGACTACCGTCAAAATTCACAAAATTGTTGCTTATTTGTTGCTCTGAGATTGTACGGAATTTATAGTCATCTTTACCGATAGTTGCTGTATTCCAAATATATCTTTGTCCGATTGTAAAAACAATTTTGTTTTTATCAGCATTAAAGACCAATCTTTTATCGTCTTCTTGAAAACCAAAATTTTCAACTATTGAATCTAAAAAATCGTAGTATTCTTCTAATTGTTTTTTGTCAAACTTTTTGAAAAGTTCGAGTAAATTAAAATCTTTAGCATCTCTGAAAACGACATACAAAACATTCTGAATTATCAAGTATTTATCACCCCAATTTGGTTTTTGATAAAATTTGCGATATGTATTGATGAAATTATTGTCGTTTAATAGATTTTCTTGAATAATTTGGTTGGCTAATTCTTGCAAATGCAAAAATCTTTCTCCCGATTTTTTCGCTTTTATATTTAGTTGCTCACAGAAATTCTTGTAATAATCTGCTTTGTACAACATATATTTTTCAGGAAAACGAAAAGCCAAATAAACCGAAATTGTTCGCTCATCTTGTTGAGTGTTGATGTTCGTTCGGTTTAACGATTGTCTTACTTTGGGAAGTATTTTTTCTGATTCGGTTTGAAAAGTTTTGATTCTTTGTGAAATTTCTACCGATTCATCATATAGATTCCGAAACATTTCTCGAGCTTCATTAGGAAAAAGTTGTGTTGATTTTTCTATAAATCCCCACGAATTTTGATAAAGTAAATTAGATACTTTACTGAATGAAGATCGAAACATTTGATGAAAATCTTTTGCTTCTAAATCCCACTTCTGCTGAAATGTATTTATTGCTAAATATTTATACGCTTCGTTTGGTTCTCCGTTTTCTTCTAAAATGTCAATATATTTCTCAATCAAGTGATAAGTTATGTTTTTTAGGTTTTCAGTCATTGCTTATTAATGATTTAATATATAGCTGACTAAATTACAAAAAAAGCCAATGCTTATGACATTGACTTTTCTTGATTAATTTATAGATGTCATAGTTGTGAAGTAAAAGACCGTTCCATTCCCTTAAATTTATGCGATACCTTTTGCATATCCTTACCAACTTTCTCATTGAGTATTTTGGCGTAAATCTGTGTAGTAGCAATATTCTTATGCCCTAACATCTTGCTCAAACTTTCGAGCGGAACGCCCTCGCTCAAAAACAGTGTGGCAAACGTATGGCGTGCCAAGTGAAAGGTTACTTTCTTTTCTTTCAGGCAGTCAATTAGTTGTGATATTCTCTTTAGGCTATCATTACAGACTGTATTTGATGGGATAGGAAATACCTTTCCATCTTTTGAAAATCCTGCATATTTTTCGATAATCATTTTGGGAATATCCAACAGCATCACGTTAGATGATGTAGCCGTTTTCTTTCTGCGTACAATAATCCACTGGTTTCCATCAAAGAAATCTTGAATATTGCTGTTTTTAAGTCCTTTCATATCTGAATAAGAAAGACCAGTAAAGCAACTGAAAACAAACAGGTCTTTTACCAATTCGTCTTTCTTTTTCTCGCAGTTGAACGTTACAAGTTGTTCCAATTCATTCCGTAACATATAACCTCTGTCTTTGTCCTTTTTGGTATTCTTATACTCGCTGAACGGATTGAAAGCAAGATGCTTTCTGCTCATTGCCAAACGGCAAAGCGTGGTAAATCCAATCATATACAACCAAATGGTGTTGTGTGTCAAGCTTTGTTCGTCACGCAGGTAATAATCAAAGTCCTGCACAAAATCAGATGTAAGGTCGTTGAATGATAAGTCAGAATAACCGTATTTTGTCAGTGCAAAATTTCGCAGGTGCTTTAACAGTGTTTTGTACTTACTGCGTGTGCCATTTACCCGAAGTCCGTTATTGACCTTTTTCTCATAATCAGAAAGGAACTGTTCATAGAACTTGAAAAAGGTCAGCTCTCCGCTTTCCATTCCGAGAAAGGAATTTTTGAGTTTAGAACTGTTTACCGTTCCCTCGTTCTTTAGGGTTTTGGAATAGCATTCCTCAATACCCAAACGAATTTTGTCAAGTTTACTGTTTGTGTCTTGGGCTTCTCGGCTTTTACCTAAAACCCTGCTGTATTTCAAATCCCAATTTGATGCAGAAATATCCAGCTTGGTACTGAATGCAGATTGTTTGCCGTTTACGGTAATCCTGCACATAACCGTAACTTTTCCGTTTTTCTTTGGGGTGTTCTTTTTAAGGTAGAAAAGCACCTTAAACGTTGATTTTTTTGTCGTTTCCATACTCACAATTCTTAATGATAAAATTAAATCTATGTGAGCTACGGAACAATATGAAAAACTATGCAGAAAGCTGAAATACAGTATTTTAAAACGATTGTTTCTAATATTTAAAAGTAACGTTTTAGTAACCTTACTTTTGCTAAACCTCGCTTTTTACTGCTTTTTACCTCATTACCAAAAAATCATAAAACGGCTGTAAAGTCTTTATTTACAACCGTTTTGACTGTTATTAATCTTTGATGTATTTTTACTGAAACTTTATTTTACAGTTTATTTAAAAATAGTAAACCCGACAGATTTTTTTAACCTGTCGGGTTTGTTATTTCTTATGAAAAATGAATGTTTCTAGTTTAGCCCCGATAGAAGTGAAAATCCTTTTGTACTGGGGTTCAGTACAAAAGATTGAAACGGATAGCGGGAAAAGTGGTTCTTTAAAAAAAACAGGTTTCTCTGCTCCAAAAAAATAATCACATAATTAAACGGACACCGCCAAGATCTGAAACACGATACGAAAACTTATTTCCAGGAGAACCGATAAACATAAAGTTTTTTGGAATTTTCCATTTTTCAGACAATTCATCAATAATCTCTGGACCAAAAACTCCTTGTATTTCAAGATATTCAATATCAAGTCCGTCGTATGCGCGATCTAAAACTTCAAGATCTTTTTTAAGCGCTTCGTTGTTGGTAGCGTCATTTTTTACATGGACGATTTTTAGTTTTTTGGTTGTTTCGTTATCTTCAACATATTGCAAAACTTTATTTAGAATCGTAATATCGTCTCCTTTGGTGAAAAACACAAATTCCTGGGAATTGATCTGTGTACTTAAATTCTGCAGATAGCGATTACTTACAATAACCATTTTTCTGAGCGGCTGATAAAAATATTCTAAAGCTTCAATTAACAAACGAATCAGCATAACGCGGTTGAGCATGATTCCGATAAAAATTAGAGCGGGAATCATATATTGTAGGAAGGTGTAAAACGAATTAATATTTAATTCCACATTTCCAACGAAAGCTGCAATAACAAAAACTACTGCCGCAACAACAGCTATGCCTCGGGCACGTTCTGGTCTTGGAAGTTTTTTGCGTTTATATTTCAAAAGCAAATTACCGATTCCGAATAATGCCATCACAGCTAGAAATGAGAAAGTATAAACTCCAGCCAGCGATTCTAAATGCCCGTTTGTCGCAAAAAGTACTGAAATACATAAAATTAAGAAGCTGATTACGATTCTGTAATGGGATCCTCTCTTATTGGTTTTAAGAAAGTAGTTTGGAAGAATTCTATCTAATGTCATTCGGTTTAAAAGTCCAGAAACACCAACAAATGAAGTTAAGACTGCTCCGCAAAGTACCATTACAGCATCGATTGAAATAAGCCATGCCAGCCAGGAACCACCTGTTGTCTGTCCTAAATGGGCTAAAAGAGATTCTTTATTTTCTCCAACTTCTGTAAGCGGAATAACACTTATTAGTAAAATAGCGATAACAGGATTAAAGAAACTTACAATTGCCCACATGTTTCTTAATGTCTTTGGAAAAACGCCATGTTCTTGCTCTTCGACAAAATTGGCAGAACTTTCAAAACCTGAGATCCCAAGCATTGCCGCTGAAAAACCCAGAAATAGTGCTGTCTTAATGCTTTCGTATGCAATAGGAGTGTGCCAATTGATTTGGAAAGTTTCCAAACCATTCCATAATACAAACCAAACAGAGGCCAAGACCAACAACGTTAAAGTTCCTATATGAGTTAGAAAAATGATAACGGCTACAAAAGCTGATTCACCGATTCCTAAAATAGCCAGACCTGTAAATAAAACTAGGACAACAACAGTTGCAATGGTAACATTTAAACCTTCGAAAATGCCGTGCAGATAATGCATTCCTTCTGAAGCTGAAATTACAGCCGTTGCCATATAGGACAAAACAGTAAGAGTTGCGGCCAGAGAAGCCAAACGTTTGGTTGAAGTGTTTAATAAAACGTTATAAGCACCTCCATTTAGTGGAATTGCTCCAACCACTTCTCCATAAATTTTTCTGAAAAGAAATAATACAACGGCAACAATTAAAAGCGAAATCCATGCGTATTGTCCTGCATATAAAATGGTTAAAGCCGAAACATATAAGCAGGAAGAACTTATATCATTTCCGCAGATTGCAGTTGCCTGTAATTGATTTAATTTTTTGTGTACGATTTCTTTCATTAGTATTTAAGATTAGCACTTTTAATACAAAAACAATGAGTAACAAATAAATTACAATCGGGTAAAAGGCAGATATTTAAAAACTGAAAAATATTTTATTTAGATTCTTGGAATTTTTGAAGTGACAATAAAGCTTGTTTCTGTATTTTTTTCTGGAAAAAACCTGTCCAACCAAGTAAATATCCCATTGGACCAAATGCTTGTTTAGACCATTTCCATACATCAAAATAATCTGTATGTTTGATAATCAATCCGTCTCGAAAAACGAATTCGGCTCTAATTTTATTGATGACTTTTCTGTTGGTTTTGCTGAAATTATAAGTGGCAATCCAATTGGCAGAACCCGCTGCATCATCTGCATTTACATTTGAAAACTCGATTTTTAAATTTCCTTTGCTTTTTGAAAGCAGCATTTCCCACATTTTCGAAACCTGATCTCCTTTAAGTAAGCCAAATGCTGGATCGATAAAATGAACTTTTGGATGATAACATTCACTCATTGTCTTGGCATCGGCATTAGCGAAAGCAGTATAAAATTTTGTTATTAGGGTTTCGTTTGCGTTCATAGGAAAATTTTAATGTTAAATATAAGATTTATTAGATTAAAAAATCATTATAAAACACTAATTTCTTTTGCCGTATCAAATGTTTTTTTTGTTTTGTCGAATGCTGTAGAGAAATAATTCATTTTATTGTATGCGGTAAAATATCCAGTCTGGTTTCCGAAAGTATTTGGACCTCCAGCAATTATAAACCTAACAGCATAAATATCAGATTTTTTCAGTTTTAACCATTCTGCCGGTGTAAAGTAATAATAGGAAGTTGTTTTTCCATCAGATGATTCTTTTACATTTTTATCCGTACAGGCAATAACATCAGCATTTGCCAAATCAACATAAAGTCCGCCTGCAATTCTGGCTTTGTCGTTAGCAGTTGCAATTGTGATTTTTAAAATACCGCCTTTATCTGTCTTCGCAATTTGAATATTTGCTTCACCTGTAAAAGCATATTTTTCGCAGATAAAAGTATATTCCTGTGTTGCAGGAAAAGGAGCAGAACCTTTTATACTAATTGTTTGCTGGGCTTTTGCAAAAGTTGAAATAAACAATAATAGAATAAGCGGTAATTTAAAATTCATATTTTTTAATTTATTGATTCGTCAATTTAGCATCAAATTTCTCATCCCAATCCATTGATTTTATGGCTGAAATAAGATTTTCTTCATTTACAAAAACGCGTAATTCTTTGTTAGCAACTTTCTTGCTGTACAAAGCATGATAGCGGTAAATGACTTCATTTTTAGTTTTGTAAACTCCATCTAATTTTAAATCTATAAAACTTCCGTAGTATTGTCTGAACCTCTGACAGGTTTTGGTTAAACGTTCTTCGGTTGTATTTTCCATAACCGATTGCGTTACTTCAGTTTCGTTAAAAGGTTTAAATTTTGAAGTGTTACAAGTGGATAGTACTCTTTTTCCTAAGTCATATGCTTTTTGCTGCTGACTCGAATTTACTTCTGCGGCCGAGACTTTTTTGATTTTTAAGTCTTCTGTGTCTCTGCTTACTGTTTTAGATTTACATCCAATTAATAATAACAAACATATAATCAATCCTGCTTTCTTCATAACTATTTAAGTAATTTTTAATAATAAGTTTGGATCGGGACAATTTTCGATATAAAAATTTAGGTCTTTAGTATTGCAGACACCTGGATAATCTCCCCAGTAATTTTCAATATTATGTATGATTTGAAAATGGACATGCGGTGCATAATCTCCATTTACTGAAGCTTTTCCTAAGGCAGCAATTTTTTCGCCCTTTTTAAAATAGTCTCCGATCGTTAAGTTTTCTATACTTTCTAACGATAAATGTCCGTATAAAGTATAAAATTTTTCATTTTCTACTTCGTGTTCCAGTATTATAGTTGGCCCATAATCACCTAAGCCAATATTGTTTTTAAAACTATGCACTTTTCCGTCTAAGGCAGCAAGAACGGCAGTTCCGGCTTCTGTCCAAAGATCTAGACCGATATGAATATTGCGTTCTGGTTTTGAGTCGTTCAAAAAAATAGAACTTCTCTGGTACAAAAATCGGCCTTCTATATAACCTCCAAATGCGACTTTTGCATTTTTCTGCTGGAGATAATCTGAAATATATTTTTCAAAATCTTCCGAAGTATCCAATTTTGCATCAATTAATTCCTGATTAGAAACAGATAGATTTAACGGCGTGTATTGCGAAATAGTAATGGTTTCATCAATTATTTTAGTAGGTGGTAAGGCGTTTAATATTGAGGTAAGGGGTCTCATAAAGTTAAGCTACTTTTTTTATAATTATTAATTCGTTGTGTACTTCTATACGGGGCAGCATTTTAGCATTAAATAATTCTGAATCTACTTCAGAAAGATATTTTTTATTTCTAACATTATGCGCTTCATCCAGAATCATGGTATTAAATAAAATAAAACCTTCCTCTTTTAATAAGGTGCAGATTCTATCTAAAAAAAACTTTTCAAACAAAAAGTTAGGCATATGTGTATCTTCAAAAATGTCTATAATAATAAGATTGTATTTGTCTTTTGTCTTTAAAACAAACTCAAAAGCATCGTCAATTATAACTTCTAATTGTTTAATTTGATTAAGATTGAAATATTGATTGGCAATCTGAATCATTTCTGGATCAATTTCGACTCCAGTAATCCTTTGTTTATATTCAATTTCATCGACCAATGTTTTTACAACGCTTCCGCCGGCAACTCCTAATAATAAAATATGATCCATTTTAAGGATATTTTCATAACCAATATTTCGAAGTCCATATCTTAAAATGCGCTGTAAACTTCCGTATGAATAATTGGTGTTTTCAGTATCTAAAACCAATTCGCCATTTGCCCACGTAACTTCGATCATTTTACTTCTGGCAGATTTCTTTTTAAATATTTTGATAGGGATTATATAACTGAAAAATTTTTGAATCATTTTGTATGCTTTTACTCAAATTTAGCATTAAATCTTTTATTTTGCACCAAATAATAAGTCATTAATGAAAAAACAATTGTACAAATTTCTCTTTTTTAAGCTAATGGGCTGGAAAATAGTAGGATTGGAAAATGCCGAAATTAAAAAATGTATTCTAATGGTGATGCCACATACAAGCAATCATGATTTTTATATAGGACTTTTTACACGTGGCATTTCTGGTTTGCAGATGAACTGGGTTGGAAAAAAGGAATTATTTAAATTTCCATTTGGTTATTATTTTAGAAATGTTGGCGGTGAACCGCTAGATCGTTCTGGCGGATTGAATAAAGTAGATTCTATTGCTTCAATTTTTGAACGCAAAGAAGTATTCCGTTTAGCTGTTGCTCCAGAAGGAACTAGAAAAGCAGTCAATGAAATTAAAACAGGATTTTATTTTATAGCGCTTAAAGCGAAAGTGCCAATTGTTCCGGTAGCTTTTGATTGGGGCAAAAAAGAAGTAAATTTTGGTAAACCATTTTTTCCGACTGGGAACTATGAAGCCGACTTCGAAATTTTGAAAAAACATTATGAAGGCGTTTTGGGTAAAATTCCTGAAAATGGTGTCAAATTGTAATTTCTGAGATTTTTTTCAAACGCGTGAGAATCGCGTATTTTAAAATTTTCTGAACCAATCTCCAAATACGTTCTAATTTTTACACTATGGTAAATAGGCTTTAAAAGTACCGTTTTTGTAAAAAAGAACAATTTTTTCTATTTCCTCGTCTTTCAAATTTATACTTTGATTTTCTAAATCGGAAGGAAGATTATTTTTTCTTTTTTCATCAACTTCTGAAACAGAAAATTGAATTTCCGAATGCTCTTCAGGAAGTGGGGTGGAAATAGTAATTTTTGAATGTTTGGTATTATGTTCTGGAAAATTTCCTTTTCCAGTCAACATCCAATATAAATTCACATCGGGAAAAACCTCTAAAATTTTCATTACAAAATCTAAACTAGGTTTGTTTCTTCCTGATAGGAGATGAGACATACTGGAACGCTGCACACCGATTCGATCAGCAAATGCAGAAGCGTTTAAACCATAATAATCCAACACTAATTCAAGTCTTTTTACAAAATCATCTATGTTTACCATTGTAAATTATTTTATTCAAAATCACCTATTTACAAATGTAAACAAAAAGATACAACATAACAATTTTGGTTAGTTAAATCCTCTAAATGAGAAGCTTTTATTTAAACTAAAAAATTAAATAAACTTACTTAAATGATTGATTTATAATGTTTAAATATTTAAAATTATCAAACTTAAATTTTTGTATATAAAGTATTAAGTGATTTTGAATTCTGTTTTAAAAACTTGTTTACAATATTAAATTGTTAAAGCTTTCTATGTTTCACAATTGTAAAAATAAAGATGTTTACTTTTGTAAACTAATCAAAACATAATGAATTTAGAACACCTATTTACGCAATACAAAGAGCCAAGTATATCTGGGAGATATTTGACTCTAGATGATATAAAACCTCTTTTAGATAAACTAAATACAAATAATCAAGTACAAATTGTAGGGCAATCTGTTTTAGGAGAACTTATATATAGTTACCAAATTGGTACTGGTGCAACTCGAGTTTATTTATGGTCGCAGATGCATGGAAATGAAAGTACGACTACTAAAGCATTATTTGATTTTATCAACGTACTAAATGGTGATAGTGATTTTGCAAAAAGAATGCTGGATACTTTTACCTTTCTAAGTATTCCAATATTAAATCCAGACGGAGCAAGATTATATACAAGAGTAAACGCTAATGAAATTGATTTAAATCGTGATTCACAAGACCTAACGCAGCCCGAAAGTAATGTTCTGCGCAATGTATTTGAAAGCTTCAAACCACATTACTGTTTCAACCTTCACGATCAGCGAACTATTTTTGGCGCGGGTAAAGATGGAAAACCTGCAACTGTTTCGTTCTTGGCGCCATCTTATAATGAAGAAAGAGAAGTAAACGAAAATAGGTTAAAAGCCATAAATATAATTGCAGGAATCAATAAAGAACTTCAGCAATATATTCCAGGTCAAGTAGGTCGTTTTGATGATTCCTTCAATATTAATTGTATAGGAGACACTTTTCAATTTTTGGGAGTACCAACTATTTTATTTGAAGCAGGTCATTATCCTGGCGATTACGAAAGGGAAATTACTCGTAAGTACATATTTTTCTCGTTAATTTCAAGCTTCAAACTGATTTCCGAAAACGATTTAGTTAATAATCGAATTGGTGAATATTTGAATATTTCACAAAATAACGTGGTTTTTTATGATTTTATGTATAAAAATGTCAAAATAAATTATGATGGTATCGAAATTATTACGAATTTTGTCGCACAATACAAAGAAGAATTAATCGAAAATAAGATTCATTTTAATGCTTACATTGCCGAAGTAGGCGAGCTGGAAAATTTCTTTGGACATTACGAATATGACGCAAAAGGCGAAGAATATTCCGATGATTTCACAAATTTTCCTAAAGTGGGTCAAAAAGCAAATTTTTATTTAAATAAAAATGTTAAATTTGTTAACGGATTAATAAAAAGTTAATTTTTATGTGAATTTGTTGTTTTTTATATATAATTTTATACTTTGTAATAGCAATTAGTAATATTAATTAAACAATTATGAGTAAATTTCGTTTAGATGAAGTAGATCACCAGATTTTAGATATGTTAATAGACAATACGAGAGTTCCGTTTACTGACATTGCAAAAAAATTATTGATATCTGCTGGAACAGTACATGTTAGAGTAAAAAAGATGGAAGACGCAGGTATAATAATGGGGTCTTCTTTAGCCTTAGATTACGATAAATTAGGGTATTCATTTATTGCTTATGTAGGTGTATTTTTAAATAATACGTCTCAAACAAAATTTGTATTAGAGCGAATTAACCAAATTCCATTCGTTACTGTAGCTTCTGTAACTACAGGGAAATTCAATATTTTTTGCAAAATTAGAGCAAAAGACACTAAACACGCAAAAGAGGTTATCTTCATGATTGATGATATTGATGGTGTTTACAGAACTGAAACTATGATTTCTTTAGAGGAAAGTATAAACGATAAGAAGCGTTTGATGCATACTATTTTCAAAAATATGTAATAACTTTTCTTGAATGCTATATTAAAATATACCTCAAGTTTATTCTTGGGGTTTTTTTATGACTAATTAACCAACCAACTATAACACGATTATGTATACGTTGCCGAAAATTGAACGTTTTAATCAAGACGTTCTCTCAAAATACCACATTTATAATAGTGTTTTTATAACATTACCATTTGATTCTATAGATAATACGGGAGTTTTACTTCCTTTATTTACAGAAACTTGCGAAACGGGCTTTAAAAAACAAGAAACTCCAAAAGAAATTTTTGATTTCTTCTCTGATAAATTTTTAAGTGATGCATCTGAAACTGAAAAAGTCGATTTAATGTTTCGATTTATTCAATATATCGAGCGTCAGATTGTATTGTTTGATGCAATCGAAGATGCTGCTTTTCCAGAAGTAAATAATATGGAAGGGCGTGGTTCGTTACGTGATATTAAAGAAAAATCGGATGCAAAAGAAAAAGACGACGAATTAATTGAGTTTCTTGAAAAATTCAATGTTCGTACAGTTTTAACAGCACACCCAACTCAATTTTATCCTGGACCAGTTTTAGGAATTATCAATGATTTGACTGAAGCTATCCGCCAAAATGATTTGCTTAAAATTAAACAATTACTGGCGCAGTTAGGAAAAACACCTTTTATCCAGCACGAAAAACCAAACCCTTATGATGAAGCGGTAAGCTTAATCTGGTATTTGGAAAATGTATTTTATGCAACTGCTGGTGAAATTGTACATTACCTGCAAAAAAATATTAATGAGGGAACTCCAATACAGAATCAACTAATCAAACTTGGTTTCTGGCCGGGAGGTGACCGTGATGGAAATCCATTTGTTACTACAGAAATTACTCTTAAAGTTGCAGATCGTTTACGAACTTCAATTTTAAAATGTTATTATGTAGAAATGAGAAATCTAAAACGTAAGCTAACTTTCTCTGGTGTAGATACTTTGGTATCTGATCTTGAACACAAGCTTTACCGTTCTGTTTTTTATTCTAAAGGGGATATTTTTATTACTTTGGATGAATTGTTAACGCAGCTGAATACCATTAGAACAATCATTATTGAAAAACATCAGTCTTTATATTTAGATGAATTAGAAGCACTTTTGGTAAAAATCAATTTATTTGGTTTCCACTTTGCAACTTTAGACATTCGTCAGAATAGTAAAATTCACAATAAAGTATTTAAAGATGTTGTTGATTATTACTTGAATGCTGGTTCAACGATTTTTCCGAAAAACTATTATGAATTAACAGAAGATCAAAAGATTGATGTTTTATCTAAAGTTAAGGGAGATTTAAATCCAGCTGATTTTGGAGATGAAATTACAAGATCGACTTTAGAGTCTGTTCAGGCTATTAAAACCATTCAGAAAAATAATGGCGAAGAAGGAGCAAATCGTTATATCATTAGTAATAACGAAAGCGCCTTGAATGTAATGGAAACTTTCGCTATGATTCGTCTTAACAATTGGGAAAATCCTACGGTAGATATTATTCCGCTTTTTGAATCTGTTGATGATTTACAAAATGCACATTCTATTATGGAACAGTTATATACTAATCCGGAATATAGCAAGCATTTAAAATCAAGAGGAAATGAGCAGACAATTATGCTTGGTTTCTCTGACGGAACAAAAGATGGCGGTTACTTAATGGCGAACTGGAGTATTTATCAGGCCAAAATTTCGTTAACTGAAATTTCAAGAAAATACGGTATTAAAGCTATTTTCTTTGATGGACGAGGAGGACCGCCAGCGCGTGGTGGAGGAAAAACGCATAAATTTTATGCTTCTCTGGGGCCAAAAATTGAAAACAACGAAATTCAAATTACAGTTCAAGGGCAAACTATTAGTTCTAATTTTGGGACTTTAGACTCTTGTCGTTATAACATTGAAAATTTATTGACTGCTGGTGTTACGAATCAGGTTTTTGGTAAAGAGAAGAATGAGCTGTCTGTTGAGGAAACTCAAATATTAAATCAGTTAGCGGATTTAGGATATCAAAAGTATTTAAGCTTTAAAAATCATCCGAAATTTATTCCGTACTTAGAAAAAATGAGTACGTTGAAATATTATTCTAAGACAAACATTGGAAGCCGTCCATCTAAAAGAAGCAAATCAGAATCTTTAGATTTTGCCGACCTAAGAGCGATTCCGTTTGTTGGTTCTTGGAGCCAATTGAAACAAAACGTACCTGGATTCTTTGGTGTGGGTTCTGCTTTAAAACATTTTGAAGAAAGCGGTCAATGGGATAAGGTTAGTGATTTGTACCACAATTCATTATTCTTTAAAACGTTGCTTGAAAATAGTATGATGTCATTAGCAAAATCTTTCTTGCCATTGACAGCCTACATGAGTAAAGATCCTGAATTTGGTGAATTTTGGAATATTATTCACAGCGAATTCCTAGAAACAAAAAGACTTCTTTTGAAAATTGCAGGACATAAAACATTGATGGAAAATTATCCTGATGGTATTGCTTCAATTCAAATTAGAGAACGTATTGTTCTACCGTTGCTGACAATTCAGCAGTATGCCTTATTAAGAATTAATGAATTGAATAAAGAAGAAAATCCAAACGAAGATTTGATTAAAGTTTATGAAAAAATCGTAACAAGATCACTTTTCGGAAATACGAATGCAAGTAGAAACTCAGCATAAAATGGATTTAGAATTTTAATTTTTATAAAAATGAATGTAAGTGATATTTTAGAAAACGAATATGCAGGTCATTTCGGTACTTATATAAAACAGGCTGGAGAAGGTAAATTGGTTGAAGAATTAGAAATTTCTCTTCATGAATTTATCAGATTTGTTCAAAATATTCCAATGGATAAGTTTGACTATCGCTATGCAGAAGGCAAGTGGACAATTAAAGAAATTATCCAGCATGTAATTGATACTGAACGTATTTTTGCATACAGAGCTTTGCGTTTTTCAAGAAATGACAAAACTCCTTTGCCAAGTTTTGAGGAACAAGATTATGCAGACAATACAGATGCAAACTCAAGAAGTATTCAAGATTTATTAACTGAATTTTCTGCGGTAAGACATTCAAATTTATTGCTTTACAAAAGTTTATCTGAAGAACAGCTTAAAAGAATTGGAACGGCATCTAACAATCCAATTTCTGTTCGTGCATTAGGCTTTGTAATAATTGGACATCAAAAGCATCATCAGAAAGTTTTTGAGGAAAGATATTTGTAATTTAAAATAAGTTATAAAATCAAACCCGACAGGTTTTTAAAATCTGTCGGGTTTGTTGTTTTTTTAATTTTGTGATCATTCCTTCGTTAAGATGACAAAATAGAGTTCTGTTTTCTCTCCAAAAATGCCAATCCGAAACGGATTTTATCGTAAGACAATTTTTCTTCAAAATATTCAAAGTAAGGTCGTAATGCTTCTGGTTTTTCTAATTCGATTTGAGCTTTTTCAATTTTCAGAATTTCATCTTCCGAAACAAATTGACTTAAATCGATATCAGTTCCGTCAACGTATAATTTGGCCAAATGCGAAATAATAGTAGTTTCTCCTAAATTTCGCTGTCCTGCGATTTCTTCAACCGAAAGCCCTTTTTGGAATAATTCTAGCGTTTTAGCATATGTGCTTTCTTTTTTATCCTTTTTAACTACGGTTTTATTTCTTTCAAATTCAATTATTGCTTTGATAAAATCAGCACCATATTTTTCGAGTTTTGCTTTTCCAACACCTTCAACAGCAAGAAATTCATCGTCGCTCATTGGTCTTAAAATCTCCATCTGGCGCAGAGAAGCATCGCTAAAAATAACATAAGCGGGCACTTCTTCCTCTTGCGCAATTTCGTAACGCAATTTACGAAGCGTCTCGAAAAGAGAATTTTTAGCTGTTTTCGCTTTGGTTACTTTAATTTCTGTTTTGTCGATCGTTTTCTTAACAACTGTAGTTAATTTTACTTTTTCGCCTTCAAATAAAACTTTTTTGGCAAAAGGAGTAAGTAATATTTTGTTATGCTGATGGAAGGCTATTTCGCAATATCCTAAATTTATCAATTGAATTAAATATTGATTCCAATCATACCAAGAAATGTCATCCCCAATTCCGTACGTTTTTAGCGTTTGATAATTTTTTTCGTAGATATACGCGTTTCTCGAGCCTCTTAAAAAATCTACAATTACTGCCAAAGGCTCAGATTCCTGCAAACGAGTAATAGCCGACAATGCTTTTTGCGCGAGAATCGTCCCATCGAAAAAAGTTGGCGGATTTTTGCAAATATCGCAGTTTCCGCAATTTTCAGTTACCAATTCACCAAAATAAGAAAGCAGGATTTTTCTGCGGCAGCTTACGGCATCGGCGTATTGTTTCATACGATCCAATTTTGCAAGCTGAATATCGGAGTTCAATCCATCAGAAGCAAATTTTTGAAGCTGAATGACGTCAGCATAACTTTCAAACAAGATTGTTTCTGCCGGTAAACCATCACGACCGGCTCGGCCAATTTCCTGATAATAGCCTTCGATATTTTTTGGAAGATTATAATGAATAACCCAGCGAACATTTGATTTGTCGATTCCCATTCCGAAAGCAATTGTTGCGCAGACAACCTGACAATCATCATTTATAAATTGATCTTGAGTTTTTGCTCTGGTTTCATTATCTAAACCAGCATGATAAGCTTTTGCTGTTATTCCGTTTTTCTTTAATTTTTCTGCAAGCTCTTCAGTAGTTTTACGACTAAGACAGTAAATAATTCCTGATTCATTTGGTTTGCCTTCAACAAAATCAATAATTTGTTTCACACGATCTAAAGCAGGACGTACTTCTAAACTTAAATTTTTTCTATCAAAAGAGGCTATAAAAGTTTTAGGCTTTTTTAAGTTTAACTGTTTGGTAATGTCTGTACGAGTAGCTTTATCTGCTGTAGCTGTTAATGCTAGAACTGGAGTAGAAGGGAAGCGGCTTTTTAAATAACCCAAATTAGTATAAGCAGGTCTAAAATCATGTCCCCAAGATGAAATACAATGCGCTTCATCAATTGCTATCAAGCTAATTGTTAATTCATTAAATGCCATATCTAAATAAGAAAGACTTTCTGGTGCGATGTAGACTAACTTAAATTTATTAGATTTTAAGTTGTCAATATAATACTGCTGTTCTTGGGTAGATTGCGAACTATTAATATAACAAGCTGCTATTCCATTGGTCTTTAAACTATCAACCTGATCTTTCATTAAAGCAATCAAAGGAGAAATTACAATGGTAATTCCAGGTAGGATAAGAGCCGGAAGTTGAAAGCATATTGATTTTCCGCCTCCAGTAGGCATAATAGCTAAAGCATCTTGCCCAGAAAGTATGGTAGATATAATAGTTTCCTGATTTGGTCTAAATTTTTCAAAACCAAAATTCTCTTTTAAAGTAGCGTGTAAAATTTCTGAAGTCATAGGCGTATAATTTTATGTTATTGCATTAATTTTAAAAATAATCTTACAAAACACAAAAATATGAATTTCATTTAAAGTTTAATTTAAAATATAAAAAAAGGAACCCAATAGAGTTCCTTTTATTTATTTTAAAGAAGATGAATTAATCTTCATCATCTTCATCTTCGTCATAATCAGTATCTGCCTTATCGTTGTCATCATCGTCGTCATCGTCATCATCTCCACCGTCAGAGTCAGGTTTGTCTTGATTATCATCTTCGTCGTCATCGTCGCTAATGTCATCGTCTAGATCTAGTCCTTTAACTGGTGCAATTGCATCTACATCAACATCAATATCGTCATCTTCATCGTAGTTTTCAATTCTATCAGCAAGTTTAGTACTAATTTTTACTAAATAAATAGTATCCTCAGTACGTACTTCAACAGCCTCAACCAATTCGTTTTTAGCATTTCTAAAACGGATTACATCCGAATCATCGTAACCATCAGGAAATTTTTCTACCAAAAGGTTTAAAATTTCATTGGTAAGTTTAGCGTAGTCTACTATAACTCTCTTCATAAATTATTTTATAAATCTAATAAATAGGCAAAAATTAACGGAGCAACAATTGTAGCGTCCGACTCAATAATAAATTTAGGGGTTTTGATATCTAATTTACCCCAAGTGATTTTTTCATTTGGAACTGCTCCAGAATAAGAACCGTAACTAGTTGTTGAGTCTGAAATCTGGCAGAAATAGCTCCAAAATGGAACATCGTGCATTTCCATATCTTGGTACAACATTGGTACCACACAGATAGGGAAGTCACCAGCAATACCACCACCAATTTGGAAGAATCCAATTCCGTTAGAACTGTTTTTTGAATACCAATCCGCAAGGAAAGTCATGTACTCAATTCCAGATTTCATAGTAGATGCTTTCAATTCTCCTTTAATTACGTATGAAGCAAAGATATTTCCCATTGTACTATCTTCCCATCCTGGAACAATAATAGGTAAATTTTTCTCTGCAGCTGCATACATCCAGCTATCTTTTAAGTCAATTTCGTAGTATTCTTCTAAAACGCCAGACAATAACATTTTATACATAAATTCATGCGGAAAATAACGTTCTCCTTTATCATCTGCATCTTTCCAAATTTTGTAGATATGTTTTTGTAAGCGACGGAATGCTTCATGTTCAGGAATACAAGTGTCAGTAACACGGTTTAATCCTCTTTCCAATAAAGCCCATTCGTCTTCTGGAGTTAAATCACGATAGTTAGGTACTCTTTCATAGTGTGAATGAGCTACCAAATTCATGATATCTTCTTCTAGATTTGCTCCTGTACATGAAATAATATGTACTTTGTCTTGTCTAATTACTTCAGCAAAAATTTTTCCAATTTCTGCTGTACTCATTGCGCCAGCCATACTTACCAGCATTTTTGCACCATCGGCTAATTGCTGCTCATAAGCTTTTGCAGCATCTACTAATGAAGCAGAATTGAAATGCAAATAATGTTTTTCAATAAACTGACTGATTGGTCCTTTCATTTTTTTTGTTTTTTTTTTGAATTAAAAAGTTTAACCTTTTTGGATGTTAATGCAAATTAAGAATTTTCTAAATATATCCTTTACTTAATTTGCCGTTTTTTTTACAACTTTTTTTTGTAGCCTAGAATCTTTAATACATCGTCAGAAGTTTGCTGTTCTGAGAAAACTTCTGTTGCCAGAATACCGTTTTCGTCACGATCTATTAAAATATGTTTTGGCTGCGGAATCAAACAGTGATGAAGACCACCGTATCCTCCAATTGTCTCCTGATAAGCTCCAGTATTAAAGAAACCAATATAAAGAGGTTTTTCTTTGTTATACTTCGGCAAATAAATGGCGTTCATGTTTTGTTCAGAGTTATAATAGTCGTCACTATCACAAGTCAGACCTCCTAACAGAACCCGTTCGTAAGTATCATTCCAACGGTTTACCGCCAGCATAATAAAACGTTTGTTTATAGCCCAAGTATCTGGTAAAGTGGTAATAAAAGAGGAATCAATCATATTCCATTTTTCTCTATCATTTTGTTGTTTTTGATACAAAATCTGATAGATTGCACCACCGCTTTCGCCTACTGTAAATGACCCAAATTCCGTAAAAATGTTTGGAACATCAACTTCAGCTTCATCACAAGCAATTTTGATTTGATTGATAATTTCATCAATCATATATTGATAATCATATTCAAAGGCAAGGGAGTTTTTAATTGGAAAACCTCCACCAATGTTTAAGCCATCTAGAGTAGGGCACTCTTTTTTAAGAGCAATGTATACTTTAATACATTTTACAAGCTCATTCCAGTAATATGATGTATCGTTAATTCCAGTATTAATGAAAAAGTGAAGCATTTTCAACTCCAATTTATCATTTTCCTGAATTTGTTTTTTATAGAAAGAAACAATGTTTTTGTAACCAATTCCTAATCTAGAAGTATAAAACTCAAATTTAGGTTCTTCTTCAGCAGCAATACGAATTCCAATTTTGAATTTTCCTTTTATTTCTGCTTGAAGTAAATCTAATTCTTCATAGTTATCAATAATAGGAATAGTATTTTTATGTCCGCTATTAATTAGTCTTGCAATGTTTGAAATGTATTCATCTCTTTTAAAACCATTACAAATTACATAAGTACTTTTATTGATTTTTCCGTTTTCTAATAAATTCTCCACAATATTAACATCAAAAGCTGATGATGTTTCTATATGAATATTGTTCTTAAATGCCTCATTCATAATGTATTCAAAATGAGAACTTTTAGTGCAATAACAATAGTAGTATTTTGCGTCGTATTTGTTCTTTTCCATCGATTTTCTGAACCAGGCTTTTGCCTTATTAATATTTTCAGAAATCTGAGGAAGATAAGTAAACTTTAAAGGCGTTCCATATTGTTCAACCAATTTCATTAAATCGATATTGTGAAACAAAAGGTTGTCTTTATTTAGTTTGAATTCTTCTTGTGGAAAGTAATATGTTTGGTTTATTAGATCAGAATATTTTGTATTCATTTATTTGTCAAAGTTTTAGAGATTGTATTTTTAATTAAATTTAGTACTTTTTATGCTAAATCTTAAATTCAAACTCTAATATTGGCAAATATAATCGGCAGTTTTTCGTGCTCGGCTTTTGAACATTGGAAAACATCGAAGCAAAACGGACTTTTACTATTATAAAAACGATCCAACATTCTTAATAAAGAACTGTTGAGACGGTTTCTGTAAGAGCTAAATTGTCTTCGCTGATTGTTTGTTTTCATGGGGCAAATGTAAAAAATAAAATATACCAAATGCAACGCTTTCGATTAAAAAAAGTTTAAGATTTATAATCTTGAAACGCGTCTAGAATTAATTTATTTTCAACGGATTGGTTAATTTTTATCTTTCCGATTCCTTCAATCAATGCAAATTGGATTAAACCATATTCATTTTTTTTGTCGTGAATCAGTAATTCTAAGATCGGATCGATGTCATTTTCTTCAAAAATTATGTCCTCATAAATACCTTTGATTACCGTTTTAATTTCTCTGTATTCTTGTTCTGTAATAAGATTTTTTTGAAGAGAAATATAACTTTCTAAAATCATTCCGACAGCAATAGCTTCTCCGTGCAATAAGGTAGTTTTTGTTTCGCTTTCTAGAAAGTAACCTTCAATTGCATGACCTAAAGTATGACCAAAATTAAGTGCTTTACGAATGTTTTTTTCGGTTGGATCTTGAATAACTATTTCGTTTTTAATTTCAACAGAACGATAGATCAGTTCATCTAAATCATCAAAAATAATAGATTTTAAGTCTGAGAATTGTCTCCAATACGGTGCATCATATATAAGACCATGTTTTAGCATTTCTGCTAAACCAGAACGCATTTCGCTTTGCGGTAAAGTTTCAAGATAGTTTGTATCAATCAAAACCATTTGAGGAACGTTTATTACGCCTATTTGGTTCTTAAGATTTCCTAAATCAACGCCTGTTTTTCCTCCAACAGAAGCATCAACCATAGATAATAAAGTTGTAGGGATATTGATAAAATCCAGACCTCTTTTAAAAGTAGAAGCAACAAAACCACCTAAATCTGTTACTACACCACCTCCAAGATTTATGATAAGTGATTTTCTGTCTGCTCCAAGCTCCGTTAACACATGCCAGATTTGAATACAGGTTTCAATATTTTTATTTGCTTCGCCTGCTTCAAACTCTATAATTTCAATATTCAAATCAGTTTCAATTATAGGAAGTAATTTTGGAAGACAATGCTCATTAGTCTCAGTATCAACAATGATAAAAATATTGGAATATTTACTTTCCTTTAAATGTTTATTTAACGCTTCGTAAGCATCTTGGTTAAAATGCACGAGATAATTATTGGCTTGAATAGACTGCATAATTCTTTAGTTAATTGAAAGCGCAAAAATAAAGCATTTTTAATGAAATAATATTCAAACTTTTAGTCTAATTTGTTTAAAATAGAAGGTTATATTACTATTTATTTTTATTCTAATTGAGAGGTAAACCTTTTCTTTATAATTTGATGCATTCTGATAATCTTATTAAATATACCCAAAAATATCGTGCTGTTTTGTGAAGAATATTCAAAACACTCTCTATCTTTGCACAAAAACTAAATTTAATGGAAAAAATATTCGATAACACTCAAGTAGCTTTCTCTCTTAAAAGTGATACAGAACTTGATAGAGCTTATTTTCTTTTTAAAATGATCGACAGCGAACCTTTAGTACGAATTGGTACTGCTGTTACTAATTTTGCTATAAAGGCACATCTTCCAGTTGAAGGATTAATTCGTGCTACAGTATTTGATCATTTTTGCGGCGGGGTAAACGAAAATGACTGCTTAAGTGTAGTTGATAAAATGTTTACTAAAGGTGTTTCATCTGTTCTGGATTATTCTGTTGAAGGAAAAGAAGAAGAAGAGCAGTTTGACGCTGCTTTAGCCATGACATTAAGAACGGTAGAGTTTGCTAAAGAACGCCTTGCTATTCCATTTGCTGTATTTAAACCAACTGGTCTAGGACGTTTCGAATTATATGAAAAATTAGGCGAAAAACAAACTTTATCTCCTGCTGAACAAGCTGAATGGGATAGAGTAGTAGCTCGTTTTGATAAAATCTGCAGCGAGGCACATAAGAAAGATGTAGCTTTATTAATTGATGGTGAAGAAAGCTGGATGCAGGATGCGGCAGATGAATTGGTTACCGATATGATGCGTAAATACAACAAAGAAAAAGCAATTGTCTTTAATACTTTGCAAATGTACCGCTGGGATCGTTTGGATTATTTAAAAGGCCTGCATGAAGTAGCAAAAAAAGAAGGCTTTTACATTGGTATGAAGCTGGTTCGCGGTGCTTATATGGAAAAAGAAAACAAAAGAGCTGAAGAAAAAGGATATGTTTCTCCAATTTGTGTTTCTAAACAGGCTACAGATGATAATTATGATGCCGCTGTTCAATACATGGCAGATCATTTAGAAACAATGGCTATTTTTGCAGGAACTCATAACGAATTAAGTTCGTATAAATTAATGGAAATATTGGCTCAAAAAGGAATTGCTAAAAATGATAACCGTATTTGGTTTGGGCAATTATACGGAATGAGCGATAATATTAGTTACAACTTAGCTGAAAACGGTTATAATGTTGCTAAATATTTACCATTTGGACCTGTTAAAGATGTTATGCCGTACTTGATTCGTCGTGCTGAAGAAAATACTTCTGTTGCCGGACAAACAAGCCGTGAATTATCTATGATTAAAGCAGAACGTAAACGTAGAAAAGGGAAATAAACTAGATTTTAGATTTTAGATTTTAGATTTTAGATTTTAGATTTTAGATTTTAGATTTTAGATTTTAGATTTTAGATTTTAGATTTTAGATTTTAGATTTTAGATTTTAGATTTTAGATTTTAGATTTTACAAAAAAATCCATTTGCAAAGCAAATGGATTTTTTTTGAATTTGGAATTTTTAAATTGAATTTTCCTTAAGAATTACTAAACTGCAGATTGCTTAAGTTTTTATAGATTCCATTTTCAAGATTTATTAATTCTTGATGCGTTCCTTCTTCAGAGATTTTTCCGTTGTCTAAAACTAATATTTTGTCAGCATTTCTAATAGTAGAAAGGCGGTGAGCGATAATAATGCTAGTTCTTCCTTCCATTAAAACTTCTAGAGCTTCCTGAACCAGTTTTTCGCTTTCGCTGTCTAGAGATGATGTAGCTTCATCTAAAATCAGAATACTTGGGTTTTTAAGCAATGCTCTTGCAATCGCAATACGCTGGCGCTGTCCTCCTGATAATTTTACGCCGCGCTCTCCAACTAAAGTTTCGAATTTTTCTGGAAATCCATCAACAAAATTAAAAGCATTTGCTTGTTTCGCGGCTTGAATAATTTCTTCGTCGGTTGCATCTGGTTTTCCGTATGCAATATTCTCTTTAATTGTTCCTCCGAACAAAATTACGTCCTGAGGAACTATGCTCATATTTCCTCTAAGGTTTTCTAAATCGTAGTCGTAAATATTTTTTCCGTCCACTGTAATTTCACCAGAAGTAATGTCGTAAAAACGAAGCAATAAAGATGAAATAGTGGATTTTCCGGCACCGCTTGGACCAACGATCGCTATTTTTTGTCCAAATTCTGCAGAGAAATTTACATCTTTTAAAACTTGAACTTCCTGACGTGTCGGATAACTGAAAGCTACGTTTTTGAAATTTACGTTTCCTTTAATTTTTTCTTGAGCACCTTGAGATACAGAATCAATTTTCTCTGGACTTTCGTCTAATAATTCAAAAACTCGCTCCGTTGCGCCAATTGCTTTTTGAATCTGAGCATATAATTCGGCAATCCCTCCAAAGGATGCTCCTACGAAAGTAGAATATAGTACAAATGAAATCAATTGTCCCACACTCATTTCTCCCGCAATACTCAAACGAACTCCGTACCAAACAACGGCTACAATAGCTCCGAACAAACAGAATATAATAAAAGAAGCAAAGTAACCGCGGTATTTTCCACCTTTTATAGCCAGTTTTACTACTTCGCTGATTTTTCCTTTGTAGCGTGCAATTTCGTACCATTCGTTTGCAAAAGCTTTTACTATACTGATTCCTTGCATGGTTTCTTCAACAATAACCTGGCTTTCGGCTACCTGATCCTGAACTTGCTTGGAATATTTTCTAATAAACCTTCCAAAAATTACCGCTGCAATAGCAACTAACGGAACAACAGAAAGCATCAACAGTGTCAATTTAAAACTTTCGGTAGCTAAAAGAATGATACCGCCTATTATTAATATAAATTGGCGTAAAAACTCTGCAATTGTTGTGGTTAATGTATCTTGAATCTGCGTTATATCTGCACTAATTCGGCTATTTAATTCACCAACTCTCTTTTGAGAAAAAAATGTCATTGGCAGTTTTACTAAATTGGTATATAATGCTAAACGGAGATTAGCTAATGTATTTTCGGTAAAGTTTACAAATAAAGATAATCTGAAGAAGGAGAAAAAAGACTGAAGAAACAGAATTACTATCAATCCAAGAGCTATTGTATTTGCTTGGTCGTTATCTTTATTTTTAACACAGTCAACCAGCATTCCCATCAATTTTGGAAAGGCTAGAGCAGTAGCACCAGTCAAAAGAAGAAAAATCAATCCGATAAAAAATTTCCACTTGTGATTTCCTGCGTATGTAAAAATTGTTTTTGCTTTATTTAGTGAAGTAGCCGTTATTTTTGATTTAGGCAAATCATTTTCTTTAAATCGTGCCATTAGAATTTACTATTTTTAGGTATGCAAATGTATGACTAAGTAAAATCACTACAAAGTAATATTAAGAATTACGAGACACAATTTGGGTTTTTAACGAAATTATAAGAAAACAGAAAAAAAACTTTAGTTTTTAAAGGTTTGAAAAATAGCTTCCTAAATAAAAACATGAATTATTTTTTCACATTTTTCATAAAAACACTTGGAAATATAAAATCTAAGCGTATTTTTGCACCCGCAATCACAAACGATAGCAACCTAGTAAAATAGGGCGATTAGCTCAGCTGGTTCAGAGCACCTCGTTTACACCGAGGGGGTCGGGGGTTCGAACCCCTCATCGCCCACAAATTTTTTTATAAAAAAGGCTTGCAAATACAAATTGGAAGTGTATATTTGCAATCGCTATCAGAAATGACAGCAACCCTATTAAAATAGGGCGATTAGCTCAGCTGGTTCAGAGCACCTCGTTTACACCGAGGGGGTCGGGGGTTCGAACCCCTCATCGCCCACAAAGAAACTCCTTAAGAAATTAAGGAGTTTCTTTATTTTATCTTCCTATTAAAATCGGAACAAGCTATCATCGCCCACTGAAAGACATTTTTAGTACTTTAGGTCAATTTCATTATAAGTTATCCAGCGTTTAAGATTGCTTACAAACCTTTTAAGATGATCCTCATTCAGGAATATATTCGTCCAATATTCAAATCGATCACATTGAATACTGATATAATAAATCATAATGGCAAGGCAGGCATAGGGCAATAATTTTTTCTCTTCTTCTGAAATTTTAGCCTCACTTTCATAACCTTGTAAGAAGCTCTCAGCCTTAACTAAATAGTCATTTTCATTAAGATTAGTCAAAAAAAGTTGATACAAAAAATACGAAATATCAAGACATAACCAACCATTACCACAAAAGTCAAAATCAAAAAAAGTTACTTCTTTCTCTTCATCAATGTGCATGTTGTCAAACCAAACATCAAGATGAACAGCTCCTGATCTTATTTGCTTTTCATTCAAATCTTTAAATTTAGTTTTAAGGAAGCTTGATAAATTTTCTAAGAATTGAACTTCATCAGATGTATCCTTAAAAAAGTGCTTTATTCTAATTAAAGACTCATCTAGTAACGTTTTTATATTGTAATCTATCCTGTTTAAAGTGAAATTTTCAGCAGCTTGATGAACTTTAGCTAATCCTTTACCTATAAAAAAGCTTGCTTCTGCAGTGAATTTTGCTGTTTTTAAACCCTTAGCGTATGAAAATAATACTCCATATCTTTTTCCTTCAGGGGCGTCAAACTCCTGAACTAATTCATCCGATATATCTTTTATTGGATACGCTACCGGAGTATTACTATTTTTCAAATGCAATAAAAATCTTAATTCTTCATCTATTTCTAATTTAGTTCTCCAATCATGTGTGTACACTCTAAAAACATACTTTAATGCACCATCTGTGAAAATATAAAGATGGTTCATTGCAGCTCTGAAAAGCTTACAATCTGTATTTTCACTAAGATTGTATTTATATCGTATAAAGTCACGGAGTTTATTTGCAGAAAGGGTACTGTTTATAACCTGAAATTCTTTTGTCATTTTATATACTCTCAATTTTTTGAAGAAGACAAATTTATAATACTTTATTCAGAAAAGAAATGCATATTGAATAGTTAGATGAATAATGATAATAGATATTTCAGCAATGTTAAATTCATTTTTTTTGTACTAAATCCTTCAAATTAATACTTCCGCATTTTATTTCTTTATCCCTAATTTTATAAAAAAGATTTTGCTCTCTTAAAATAAGTTCTGTCCGTAAAATACCATACTGTTTTCCGCCAACAGAACGAAGTGTTACAACATAAAAACCAGTGGCTTCTTTTGGTTTAATAGTTCTTTTCAACGCAGCAGGTTTGTCAATATTCTTATTAAAAAAAATCTCTAAATCTGTCAGTCCAAAATTAAACAAGGGAATTTTCTCAAGGGTCATCGTGTCGGAAGGAATCAATATTTTATAGTATTTGCCGGGTAAATCCGGAATTTCATAAGAATTTACAGGAAAGTCAATTTTCAATTCTAGAGGACTAGCTGTTTCATTTATTATCCTTGTCCAAAATACAGCATACACGTATACTTCCTTTTTAGGGTCAGTATATCTTACTCCTCCTTTTGATAAACTATTTTGTATTGTTACACTTTTTCCTTTCAAATCAGTATAATCATATTTAGAGTAAATGGCTTTATTGAGAGCCAGCTGCTTTTTATTTTGGTTATTTTTAACTGAATCTAAAACTCTCTTTACATCTTTTGCTGACTTGTTTTCTGGCTTACAAGAAAAAAGTCCAATTGCTGTGAAAATCAATATTAAAAGATTTTTTTTCATAATAACGTTAGAAGTAATTTTTATCAGCTTTTTTAATGTTTATTTTATCCGAGTTATCGTTGATTCTTTTTCTATTTACCATATCACTAGTTAACCCAATCAGGTACAATAAAAAAGTCCCTAGAAACAAACTGATAATTAAGTACAAAAAATAATCTTCTGTCGGATAATTTAAATCTTTAAGCATATAAAGAATACCTAAACAGAAAAAAAACATTCCGATAAAAAACATCACATACTTCATTAAGAAATCTTTATTAGCCAAATAATATTCTTTTTCAGGATTTTCAGGATTGTAATAAATGGGGGTTAATTCTCCAATCTCGCCTAAAGAATTGCTTTTACCTTTGACTATAAAAGCTCTGGTTCCATCTTTATCTTTATGCAAAAATTTAAAAACAGGTATTTTAGCAGCAGGAGAGTCGTCCGTTGATTTTTCATTAAAAAATTCAATCAATTTTGCTTCCGCAAGAAGTCCATTTCTTTTTAACTTACTTTGTTCTCGATGTGTCAAAAAAGATAGCACTATACTAATTGACCCCATCAAAATCATAAAAATATTCCAAAAATATACTTCCATCGTATCCAATTACTTCTTTAAAAATAGCTCAAAAAATAAGCTGGCTGCATTTGTAGAATAAAAATTTATTTCTGCAGCCTGCACAATATTAACTATAATTTTCTACAAGAAGTTCTATACAATTGCATTATTTATCCAAGAGTTTTAAGAATTACTAAAAACTTAAATTTTAACTGACTTTTATTTTAGGATGTAACAAATTATCTAAAATGCTACCAACTATTAAATCATTTTAAGTGAAACTAAATAAAACTTCAAAATTATGAATGCATCACAATGGCTCTTTTTTGTACTAATTCTTCAGTTTATTCATGGATTATCTACTTGGAAACTTTACATAAAAGCAGGCAGAAAACCAATTGAGGCATTTATACCTATTTATAATTTAGTAATAATGATGAAAATTATAAACCGTCCTCTCTGGTGGGCTGTATTACTTTTTATTCCTATTGTTAATCTTATTATGATTCCGGTTGTTTGGATCGAGTTTATTAGAAGTTTTGGAAAAAATTCTAGACAGGATACTTTATTGGTATTAATAACATTAGGGCTTTACATCACCTTTTTAAACTATACAGCTGAAAAACTAAACTATATTGAGAATCGTGATTTAAAACCAAAATCTAATACCGAAGACACGATAGCCTCCCTTTTATTTGCTATTGTAGTAGCTACATTAGTTCATACATACCTTATACAGCCATTTACGATTCCATCTTCTTCATTAGAAAAAACATTATATACTGGAGATTTTTTATTTGTAAGTAAACTTAATTTTGGAGCAAGAACTCCAATGACCACAATCGCAATGCCTATGGTGCATGATACTATTCCTGTTTTAGGTAAAAAATCGTATGTGTTTAACGATGATGTTACCAAGAAAGAAACGTCATTCTTAAACCGTTTTCAATTGCCTTATTTTAGATTTCCAGCTATAGAAAGCATCAAGCGTAATGATATTGTCGTTTTTAATCAGCCGGCGGATACGCTTCGAAATATGGATAATTTTCATCCAGATAGAAATTATTACAAGCCAATTGATAAAAAAACAAACTTGGTAAAAAGATGTGTTGGAATACCTGGAGATTCTTTAGAAATTCGTGACGGAGATATTTACATTAATGGAAAATTATCGAAATTACCGCAAAGCGCAAAAGCCCAATACAATTTTTTGATTGATACTAAAGGACAAGCCATTAGCCAAGATGTACTTAAAAATACCTATGGCGCTAGAGAAGGACTGAGATATGATAATGGCTATTTTGCACTTACCAATACTGGAGAATATTTTTTGACCTTAACCGATCAGGAAGCAAAATTAATTGCAGACAATCCAGTCGTAAAAGGAGTTAAAAAACAATTGACACCAAAAGGGGAAGACGGAGAAGTATTTCCTCATAAGCCTTCTCTGGGTTGGAATATTGACAATTTTGGACCAATTTATATCCCTAAAAAAGGATCAACTGTAAAATTGAATATAGAAACATTGCCCTTCTACAAAAGAATCATTGAAGAATACGAACACAATGACCTCAAAATTCACGGCAATGATATTCTAATAAATGGAAAAGTGAGTAATTCTTATACTTTTAAACAAGATTATTACTGGATGATGGGAGATAATCGCCAAAATTCTTTAGACGCTAGATTTTGGGGATATGTTCCTTTTGACCATGTAATTGGCAAACCGGTATTTATTTGGTTTAGCTGGGATAAAGATGGCAAAGGTTTTAATAAAGTGAGATGGAATCGCGTTTTTTCTTTCGTAAATGGAGATGGGGAACCTAAATCTTATTTAATTCCTTTTTTAATATTTGCATTTATTTGTACTGTATTAAACAAAATAATAAAACGCAAGAAAAACAATAGAACAGCGAATCCTTAAAAATAAAAGATAAAAACTTTTTAAATTCTTGAGAAGCGATATCCATTTTATAATTTCAAAAAATTGAAAATGAAGACAATATTTAGTAAAACTGTTTATATTATTATGCTCGTTATATGTACGAAGGCTTACTGTCAATCCAATAAAACAGAAACTAATTTAGACGCTCTGTTTCAAGATTTACAGCACTCCAAATCCTTTAATGGAAATGTTCTAATTGCTCAAAAAGGCAAAATAACCTACGAAAAAGCCTTTGGTCTAGCCGATACAAGCAAAACCCATCAGTTAACTAAAGAATATCGCTTTCATATCGGTTCAATTGCGAAAGAATTTAATGCTGTCGGAATATTGATGCTTAAAGAACAAGGGAAATTGAATCTTGATGATGCTGTTTCTAAATTTCTTCCAGAGCTTCCTTCGTGGGCCAATAAAATTAAAATTATCCATTTACTTCAATATACAAGTGGTCTTCCGCAGATAAAATGGAATGAAGTCAATCAGGATTCTGATAATATGACATTTCTAAAAAACACTGTCTCTCTTGATTTTGAGCCAGGAACTAAATATGATTACAACAATAATAATGTTTTTTTACAAAGAAGAATTATTGAAAAGATAACTAATATGTCTTTCAATTCTTTTGTGATAAAGAAAATGCTGCTTCCTATGGGTATAAAAAATGCAATTGTAGATCCTGATGAAAAAGAAAAACAATTTGCAAAATCATTCAATAATAAAGGAAAACAAGATGTTCTTAAATATAATATTTCTGGCTGGACGGCTTTAAATTTAAGTGATTTCTATAAGTGGTCAGAAGCTGTAAATTCGTTTAAAATGATAACGCCAGCATCGACACAGCAGCTTTTTATTCCTTTTGCGGCCGAATGTCAAACGGGACTTGGAGAAGGAAGTCTTGCTAATGGTAAAGTTACCAGTCATAGACATGATGGCGCTGCTTTTAATTATCAGGCTCTTTTAGTAAGCAATCCTGATTTTACAATTATTTTGATGACTAACAGTAAGCAGAATAATTTAGATGAAATCAGCGGTTCAATTGAATCGATTCTAAGAGAAAACCATTAAAATCAATTATTTGTGTTTATCTAAAAATTTTTGATTTAATATTTTGTCCATTAATTACTAATGTTTTAATGTAATTGCAATCTAAATAGTATTCAATCCACATAACATCTCCCACCTGAATTTTATCGTAGTATTTTTGATCTATCCAGATATTTTTATGTTTTTCTTCCACTTCTGAATACATTTTTATTTGATAAGTATCGGTGTCAGAATCGTTTCCTTCAATAGTAACCATTTGTTTTTCTAAAACTGTTATACTGCCTTCAATTTTTTGCTGTAATAACAAATTCTGTTGTTCTTTTACAGCATCTATTATTCCCCTGATTGTAAAATAAATCCAAAGGCCAAAGAAAAGTAAGACCAGTAAAATGTAAAACACTTTATAGTGTAATTCTTCCTTTTTATTAGAAATAATAGCATAAATAACAGAACAAGGGAATACAACCGAAAACAATGAGAAAATCAACCAGACAAAATAGCTCTTTCTGAGCTGTCTTTTCAAGAATTTTATATCCTCATGATTTAGACTAGTGATTTTTAAAGAGTCCTGCATTCAATACTTTTTATTGAGCTAATATAAACATCTGATTTTAATTTGAATCAACTTGTAAGTAACTTATTCTGATTTATTTTAACTAAATCAAAACACAGAAATGTTGCAGATATTCAAAAAAAGCAATAAATTACATAAAATCTAAAAAATCATATGAAACAACAAAAAGACTGGTCAATAGACGAAATTCAGAATGTTTGGCAATTGGTTTCAAAACTGCATGACGGACAAAAATACGGAGGTACTAATGAAGGTGAAAGAGTGGAATACATTAACCATATAGGAAGTGTTGTTTTTGAAGTTCTAAACGCAGTTCGATTAACAGAGAATATGAATGCCGATTTGGCTGTCAAATGTGCAATGCTTCATGATACAATCGAAGATACAGCATTAAATTATGAAAAAGTAAATGACTTATTTGGATCGCAAGTTGCATCTGGAGTTTTAGCATTAACTAAAAATGAAACGATTGAGGATTCAATTGAAAAAATGCGTGACAGTTTAAGCAGAATCAAACAACAGCCAATCGAGGTTTGGGCAGTGAAAATGGCCGACAGAATATGCAATCTTTTTGAACCGCCATATTATTGGAATGACGATAAAAAACTGAAATATATTGAAGAAGCTGAAATTATTCTTAAAGAACTGAAAGATGGAAATGAGTATTTAGCCGAAAGATTAAAAAATAAAATTCAAGAATATTACCGCTTTCTTAGTACATCAAATTAATATAATAGAATAAAAAAAAACTCCAAAGTCATTAAACCTTGGAGTTTTTTTATTCTAAATTTTCTTTTGTCAGCCGATCTAATTCCTTTAGTAAAGTCGGCATTCGAAATTCTCCATGCATACTTTCTACTTTTTTAAAAGCTTCTTCAAGATCCATTCCGATAGAAGTAATGTATAAAGGTTTTATACTGTCGCCTCTAAACAAAGCTTTTTTGTTTTTCTCAATAGAAGCAAAATTTGTTTTAGCAACGCCAATAATTGGAATTTCTTTATTTAGTTTCTCGTATAAATAACCACCCAAACCATATTTCTGATCATCATTCAAATAAACAAATCCGTCAACGATTATCACTTCTACAGTAGACAAATCAATTTGATTTAGCAGACTTAAAATACAAGGTAATTCTCTTTTGTAAAATTCACCGGGAATGTATTCTTCTACGTTATCAATAATTTCGGTATGAATTTTAAAGTTTTTACTTTCGTTCCATTCTGAAAATTCAAGACAGACTGTTTTTGCTTTTTGGTCAAAATAATAAGTATCAAAGGCTAGGATCATGTTTTCTTAAAGGCTTATTGCTATAATTGGCGAAGATATTATTTAGAATTAACTTTTCTAAGTTCAGCCAGCATTTCATTCAAAAAACCTTGTTGTTTGGCATCATCTTTAAAATAGCGCTGATACAATACACTGCAGCTTTCAACATCAGCAATATTGTCTTTATTAAAAGACCAATCCTCTTCGTTTCTAATTGTAATTCCCAAATCGTTACTGCAGCTCTGCCAAAGTTCAGAAAATCTTGTTTTTTTAGCATCACTCAGTTTACTGAAATCAGCATAAACTGAATAACCGCGCATTTCAGAGTTAAAAAATTTATTAATTTCATAAACGGGAACACCGCCCCAGTTTATGGTTTGTCCTTCCGGCAGTTTTATATTTGTTAATCTTTGTTCGCTCATTTTATGATCTTGTTTGCCGCTAACAAAAAAATGCTCGTCATAAGTAAGTACAGTTCCTTTTGGAACATTTATCTTTTTAACAATCATTGGTTCTGTAGTAACAAAATAAGGATAATCTGGAGAAGAATTTCCTCCTGTCGGATTCATGTTTCCAACACATCCAGTTAAAATTAAGGCAAATAATGAGGTAAGAGGTTTAAAAATTTTCATGTACAACTATTTTATTGTTTTGAAAAGCATCTCTATTGTAGACTCTTTTTGATTAATAATTATCAATTGGCTTTTATCACTTAAGAAAAAGATATTTGCAAACTCTTTGTCTGCATTTACTTTCCAATCTTTTAATTCAGGGAATTTAGTTTTTAGAAGTTTAATTTTTTCTTTATTATTTTTAGAAATAACGACCACTTTTGTCAAAGGTGTATCTTTCATTTTAGTAATACTATTTTCTGTAATCTCCGAATCAAATTCGGTTCTTGAACGATAGCGAAACAATTGGTTTATTTTTCTTAAATCACTTTCATTTTCAGAAATTATGTATCTATAAGTCATTATATGATCCAATTCATTGATCCAGTTTGGAAAATTCTCTTCATAAAGCTTTATATAAGTATCAATAAAATTTTTATCTATTGATTTTTTCTGATTGATGTATTCTTTTACTAACGGATAAATCTGCTTTGCCATGAGATTTATATATTTTTTATTGTACCAATCTCCGCTATCTATTTTTCCATCAAGTTTTTCAAATACATAACCATTTCCTAATGCAGTAGCCAGAACTTCATTCATAAGCTGATAAGCATAATTACTGCATTTTGATTTGTTTTCTTTAAAATAACGGTCAATTATTTTTTTCACTTCCAAAGATTGCTCATCATAAATAATATGGAAAGTTTCGTGCATCATTACACTAAATAAATCTTTATTTGAGTTTAAATCAGTTTGTACAGCACTAATAAAATTGTTGCAAAAAGCCTGAGCGATAAATCCTTTTGAATTGGGCAAAGGATAAAATGCTGCCACGAACGGAATTGCATTATCCCAGCTTGAATTATAAAACAAGAGTCCCATTTCAAAATAGCCAGCTATATTATTATCATTTGAATATTTTTTGATTTCGTCCAGCTGTTTTTCAAATTTTTCCTTATTTGGATTGTAAATCAATTCGTTGTAAACATCTGTAAAAGCAGCAATAAACGAAGCTAAATCATTCAAATTTTGATTTGGAATAAGTCCAGCGGTACGAAGTTTAAAATCAGTAAGATTATTTGTCTCAATTAAGTTTTTTTTCAAAAGATCATTGGTCTGCATATTCTTTTTTGATCCATACGGATATTCATCAAAACGAAAACTATAGTCCAATATTAAATTATCAAACTTCGAAATTATACTTTTGTACTGATCTGTATTGTACTTTGATTTTTGAAATTCGGTCTTAAAGACATTTTCGGGATAATTGTCAGAGAGATTTTCTATAAAAAGATAAACAGCTAATTGTTCCGAATATTTAATTGTAAAAGTTGTCTTTTGTCCAAATGTTAAAGTGGTTAGAAATAAAATAGCAAACAAAAACGTATTCTTCATAGTAGTTAAAAGGTTTTACTTTTAGTTTTTTCGTAGTATGCACTTTCATTTTTTCGGTTTTAATAATCGAAATTCTCCGCAAGCTAATATAAGAAATATCTTTAAAAATCAACTAAAAGTTAAATTGCTTAACTTTAGCAGACTATCTATTCACATAAAACTAAAACAGATGAAAACAAAAACGATATGGGCAAATCTGGCTGTACAGGATATACAGAAAACGATACAATTTTACGCTGGTTTGGGATTTAAACAAAACGGGAAAGAAACAGACGAACTAGTCAGTTTTTCTTTTGCTGAGAATAATTTTATAATTAATTTCTTTATTGCAAAAAGACTTGAAACTGCCTTAAAAGGAAAACTAACCAATACTTTACATGAAAATGAAATTATATTTTCATTATCCGCTGAAAGCAGAGAAGATGTAGAAAAATGGGTTGAAATAGTTCAAAAAGCTGGTGGAACAATAATCTCTGAACCTGAAAATTACGAGCAGGGTTACACTTTTACATTTGCTGATCCAGACGGACATAAATTCAATTTTCTGTATTGGCCTGGAATGTGATTTTTTTTGCCATATGACAAATTTCGATTAAAAACTTATGCCTAACTTTCCTGCATGAAAGAATTAGTAGCATACATATTACAGTTTGGCAGTTTAAACGAACAGCAGATTGATTTGATTTTAAGCAAAGCCAAAGAAAGAGAACTAAAAAAGGATGAGTATTTTTCTGAAGCCGGAAAAGTTTCTGTTGAAGTTGGCTTTATTGTAGAAGGAATTATGAGAGTCTGCTATTACAATAATAAAGGCGAAGAAATCACGAAATATTTTATTGACGAAAACAATCTGGTTGTCGATTTAGAAAGTTTCGAAAACAGCATTTGCTCATCAGCTTACGTTGAAGCAGTTACCGATTGTAAAATGATTGTTTTTTCTAAAAAAGATTGGGAAGAACTTTTAAATACCATCATCGGCTGGGATAAAATTGTGAATAAAATCATCAATAAAGCTTTGATTTTGAAAGTATCCAGAAGAAGTCCGCTGGTTTCAGAAGATGCGACAACCCGTTATTTGTCTTTTATGGAAATGTTCCCTAATGTAATCAATCGAGTACCACTTTCTTATCTAGCTTCTTACCTCGGGATTACACAATCTTCTTTAAGCAGAATTCGAAAAAATATCCGTTAAAATCGCTTTTTGCCATATGGCAAATGTTTTTGTTTTTTATCGATGCAACTTTGTAATCAATAATTTAAAAAGATAAAAAATGGATTCAGTATTAATTACAGGCGCAAATAGGAGTATTGGTTTAGAAACCGCAAAACAGCTTTCAGAAAAAGGATTATTCGTTTATTTGGGAAGCCGTGATCTTCAAAAGGGCGAGGAAGTTGTAAAAGAACTAACTCAAAACGGATTTAAAAACATTAAAGCGATTCAGATTGATGTTACCAATCCTGAGAGCATTTTAGAGGCAAAAAACAGTATTGAAAAGGAGCAGGGAAAACTTGATATTTTAATAAACAATGCAGGAATACTGGGAGATGTTCCGCAAGATTCTTCAAACACTTCAATTGAAAACATTCAAAAGACATTTGATACCAATTTCTTCGGCGTAATCAGAGTGACGCAGACGTTTTTGGAACTGCTTAAAAAATCTAAAAACCCTCGAATCAGCAATATTACTTCTGGACTTGGCTCACTTACACTTCACAGTGATCCTTCATGGAAATATTATGCAATTAAAGCCGTTTCGTATGTTTCATCTAAAACAGCTTTAAATGCTTTTACAGTAACATTGGCTTACGAACTTAAAGATTTAGGTTTTAAAGTAAATGCAATAGATCCAGGATATACGGCAACCGATTTTAATCATCATAGCGGACCGGGAAGCGTAGAAAGCGCCGCGAGTTTTATCATCAAACATACTTTAATCGATGAAAATGGACCAAACGGAAAGTTTTTCAGCAACGACATTGAAGACGAAAGCGAGCAAAGTCCGTGGTAACATAAATGGCCGGTAAAAGCTTATCCAAAATAAAAGTGGTATTTTTGCATCATATTGCATTCAATAATTTTTAAAGAAAAGAAATATGTCAATTACAACAGAAGCAGAATTAGCCGGAATGAAAAAAGCGAGTGAAGCTGTCGCATTTACTTTAAGAGAAATGAGGAAATTTGCCAAAGCTGGTATGTCTACTAAAGAACTAGACGATTACGGCGGGCAGATTTTGAATGATCTTGGAGCTAAATCTGCGCCTTATGAAACGTATGGTTTTCCGGGATGGACATGTATTAGTGTTGGAAATGAATTCTGCCACGGAATTCCATCAGACAAAAGAATTCTGCAGGAAGGAGATTTAATCAATATTGATGTTTCTGCCGAATTAAATGGCTTTTGGTCAGACAACGGGGGTTCTTTTGTGATTGGATCTGATGTAAACGAACATCAAAAATTGATTGAAGCATCTAAACAAATATTACATAAAGCAATTCATAATATTAAAGGCGGTGTCCGTATTTCTGATATTGGTTTTTTAATCGAAACCGAAGCGAAGAAAAAAGGTTACAAAGTAATTAAAAACTTAACGGGTCATGGAGTAGGGAGAAGTCTTCACGAGGCGCCTCACGAAATTGCCAATTACAGAGATCGATTTAATGTAACGAGATTCAAAAAGAACTCGGTTGTGGCGATTGAAACGTTTATTTCAACAACTTCTACTTATGCTGAAACACTGCAAGACGGCTGGACAATGGTTGGAAACAAAGGCGGTTTTATGGCACAGCACGAACACACAATTGTAGTGACAGAAGGCAAACCCATTATTTTGACCGAAATGAATGAAATCTGGAACTAAAAATTCCATAAGAATAAAAAAAATCCATTATTTCTAATGGATTTTTTTTATTTTCAAAGAAACTCAACAATAAACCATTAACCATTAACAGCCGGTTCCCAAAGTTCAATTTTATTACCTTCGGTATCCATTATATGCACAAATTTTCCGTAGTCATAAGTTTCAATATCATCTAAAACGGTAACTCCATTTGCTTTCAGTTTTTCTAAAAGCCCTTCAATATTCTGGACACGGTAATTGACCATAAACTCTTTTTTTGATGGCGAAAAATATTCATCTCCTTTCTTAAAAGGACACCATTGCGTCGATTCTAATTGTTCTGGATTATCGATGTTTCTGGATTCAAAACTGGCAGATCCCCAGTCGTTGATTTCTAATCCTAAATTTTTTGCGTACCAGTCTTTAGTTTCTTTTGGATTATCCATAAAAAAGAAAATACCGCCAAGTCCTGTCACTTTTGGTGTTGTATCATTTGAATTATTTTCCATAGAAGTCGTTTTTTAAGATTATTAAAAAGAATCTAAGGTATAAATAATTCTTGTATTTGAGTTTCTTTAAGTTTTCAATTATATTTACATAAAAACCGAATAAGTCCTAAAAAAAAAACAAAATGAAAAACGATAGAGTATATAAAATCCTATTCTCCAGCGTATATCCTTTGTATATTCAAAAGGCAGAAAAAAAAGGACGTACAAAAGAAGAAGTAGATATAGTAACCAAATGGTTAACAGGATATAGCGACGAACAGCTTAAAGCACAAATTGAAAAGAAAGCAGACTTTGAAACTTTCTTTGCCGAAGCACCAAAACTAAATCCGAACGTCTCAAAAATCACGGGTGTAATCTGTGGTTATAGAGTAGAAGAAATTGAAGATCCGCTGATGCAGAAAATCCGTTATTTAGACAAACTAATTGATGAATTGGCTAAAGGAAAAAAAATGGAAAAAATTCTAAGAGAATAATAAAAATAAAAACCTCCAAATCAGTTTTGGAGGTTTTAGAATTTTATACTCTTAATAAACCGCGAAATCCTCTCGCAGCGTAATACGATTCTGCGCCGTTATGATATACAAAAACAGTGTTATATCTAAAATCTGAGAAAATAGCACCGCCAAGCTTTCTAATTTCAGGCGGAGTAAGAATCCAGCTTGATGTTTTAGTATCAAATTTTCCTAGTTTTTGAAGTTCTCTGTATTGTTCTTCATTCAAAATTTCAATTCCCATTTCCGCTGCCATATTAATGGCACTGTTGGCAGGTTTATGCTCTTTTCTTTTCTCCAGCGCTTCATGATCGTAACAGACACTTCTGCGTCCTTTTGGACTTTCAGGAGAGCAGTCAGCAAAAAGATATTCTTTTGTTTTCTCTTCATAGCCAATAACATCAGGTTCGCCCTCAGTTCTTTCCATTTCATCCAAAGACCATAATTTTTGAGGATTGGCTTTTAGTTTGGCTTCAACAGCTGACCAATCCATGTTTTTATGTCTACTGCTGTTTTTTTCAAAACGCTTTTCCAGCGTACTTAAAATCTCTTCCTGTTCGTTGGCTGTCAATTCTTTTTTCATCTGATTTAAATTTTAATTAGAAAAACACTTTCTATGTTCCGGTCTGTAATACCACGAAACAATTGTCAAAACAATCAATAAAACTGGACCAAAAAGATCCTTAGCGCCGTCGCCAACTGCCAAATGAGAAACCACAGCACCAGACATTGCGAAGAAAAAACCAGCATAAGCCCATTCTTTCAGCACACCAAATTTCGGAATTAGTATAGCAATAACACCTAAAAGTTTCCAAACACCCAAAAGTGTTAGAAAATATAATGGATAACCTAAACGATTCATCATTTCTGTTTCTTCTTTTAACTGCATTAACTGTACAATTCCGGTTGATGCCATTCCTAAAGCCAGCCAAAGTGTGGCAATCCAATAAATAATTCTGTTTCGTTTGCTCATGATTTTTTTATTTTAGTTTAGTAACAATTTCTTCCAATCGATTGTGCGCCATATTTAAACCTTGTGCAAATGGCAGTTTCAATTGATTCGTTCTGTGCTCAATTGATTTGTAAATAATCTGCATCGTAAGTTTACTAGTTTGATCAGTAAGTTTTTCGAATTCTAAAAACTCCAATTGCGGCGCAAAATTAATGTTGTCCATTTCAAAAGTTCTTACAATTCTCTCATTAGCAACAAAATCATGAATAACGCCGTTAGCTTTAAAAACAACATTTCCGTTAGGATCGCTGGTTTCAAATTCCCACGCACCATATTTTTTACTTTCCAGTTTGATAACCTTGGTTCCCATCCATTGTGCAACAATTTCAGGTTCTTCATAAGCTTTAAAAAGTAATTCGACAGGAATATCAAATTCTCTGGTAATAATAAGATCGTGTCTGTTATCCTCTGCATGAATTTTGGTTTTCTTTTCCATGATTTTATTTTTTATAGTTTTTCATAATTGCTTCCAGTTTATCGAAACGTTCTTCCCACATTTTTCTGAATGGTTCAATAAAGCTGTCAATTTCTTTCATTTTTTGAGGGTTTAAATGATAGTAAATTTCTCTTCCGCTTTGTGTTTGATGTAATAATTCACATTCATTTAAAATCTGAATATGTTTTGAAATCGTCTGTCTAGACGAATTAAAGTTGGCTGCAATCGCACTAGGTGTCATTGCTTGCAGGGCAACCAAACTCAAAATAGCTCTTCGGGTTGGGTCGGCTATTGCTTGAAAAACATCTCTTCTAATTTCCATTACGCAGTTATTTGACTGCAAATATAATGAAGTCATTTGACTGCGCAATATTTTTTAGATTATTTTTTTTAAATAAAAAAACCTTCAAGATTTTAATTTTGAAGGTTTTACAACTATTTTTCATCTATATTAATCCAATCCCGCAAACTGAAAAGGCTTAGTTTCTTTGAAATTCATTAAAGATTCTCCTGAATAATTCTCATTATTGGCGAGACTTAACTTTTTGATTTTTCCTTTTTCACTAAAATCTATCTTACTGAATTCAACCCAAATTACATTCGGATTCAAAACATTATCAAAATAATACACTAGATTTTTTTGATCTGCAACTGTTCTCCAGCGGGTAGAGGAGATGTTTGGCTCCGTTTCTGATGCAATTCCTAACGGCACCGAACAATTTCTAATAACCCCAAATACACTAGCCAAAGCGCTTCTCGTATTATCAGTTTTCGGAATGGCATCTATATAATACGAAGCTCGCACAAAACGATCTGAAGCTCGGTTTGTTCCTGGAAGCATAATTGTTCCCGGAATACTTTTCCAATAGGTATTTATAGCCATTTGCTCATCAAAAATGGGAGAATTGGTCATTGCAACGTATTTTCTGTCGTGATGAATAACCAATTTGCCATTGATATATTCAAATATGGCATTATCACCACTGGAATCAGAAATAGACAAATGAACTGTGGCAAAAATGTCAGTTCCGGGAATATGAGAAGAAGTAATCACAAATTCATTTTTCCCTAATACCGTTACAGCTTCAGAAACCGTCGAAAAATTATCTAGTACGTATTGCAGCCATAAAGATACTGCCAGGCCTTTTACTTTTCCGTTCTTTTCAAATTTCGGATATTGTGATTCAACCAGCCACAAAAGATTGCCCACAAGCCCTTTTTCATTCATTCCGTCTGATGAAGCGATATCCCATGAACTTGTAATAACACTTCCATATTTTGATTTCCATTTGATAGAGCTAGTTCCAGCTTCGCCGAATCGCTCAATACCACGAGGAAAAATCCACAAATTGGCTGGAATTTCACCCTTCCAATCCATTGATCGCGCTGTAATTATTGTACCATTTAAACCTTCATAAACAATTCTGGTGCAAGGTAATGCCGTTTGAGTAATCAGAATAAAAGCTAAAAAAAGAGACAGAATTCTTTTGCGTGATTTCATAGTATTTGGATTTTTAGTTAATGTTGATGATAAACTTAGTCTTACACTGCAATTTAAGAATTTTAACTAAGAAATTGATTTTCAAATCAGTAACAATCGTAGAAAATCTTTAAATACAATATACTATCAAATGGAGCAGAAGAAGCAAAAGATAAAAACTGGAAAAAGAATATTTAACGGTTAAAAATAGTTTACAGCAAGATCTTTTAAATCTCTCTTCTAAGAGCAGACAAGTTTCGCACTAAAAAACGATCATTATGTAACACTTCAAGAACCTGACCTGATTTGCAACGAAATCAAAAGATTAGCGCCAGAATAATTCCAGCGCTTCTTTTCTTTTTTAAAGCAGAATACTTTCTTTTATATCAATCTGTTCTAAAAAAGATTCATCGTGAGATATAACAATTAATGTACCCTGATATTCATTTAATGCTGCTGTAAGGATTTCTATATTTTGAAGATCTAAATTGTTTGTAGGCTCATCTAAAATGATTGTTTCTGGACTTTCACTGCTAATAGTCAAACAACATAGCATAAGACGCATTCTCTCTCCGCCGCTTAAAGCGCTGCAGGGTTTATCCCAATCATTTTGAGAGAACAAAAACCGATTCAGTCTCATTTTTACATCATGTTCTTCTAAACCACAGTCATTAAAAGATTGTGCCTGGTCATAGATATTTTTGTTATTGTGCAGAAGAGAATAATCCTGATCAATATAAATTGCATTTTTGGCCAGCGAAGTAATACTGCCCGTTTTAGATTTTAGTTCTCCGAGAATAATTTTAATTAAAGTTGTTTTTCCTGATCCGTTTATGCCTTTAATATTTAAGCGATTTCCAGAGAGAATTTCAAAGTTGAGATTTTCTTTCCAAAGCAATTGATTTTTATAGCTAAAATTTAATTCTTCTGCTCTAAAAATCATTTTTCCTTTTGGAAATGAAATAGTAGAGAATCCGAATTTCATTTGATCTATTGCAGGAAGAGAAGAACGAAGCTGTCTTAAATCTTCTGAAATGCCGCTTATTTTTTCTGCGTGAACATCTTTTAATTTAGAACTGCTGTTTTCTGCTTTATTTCGAAGCGTATTCATCATAATTCGTGCAACTCCCGACTTTTCCTGTTTCTTTTTTCCTCTTGAATCTAGTTTATTCTGGAGTTCTATCGTTTCTCGCTCTTTTTCTTTAGCTTTTCGAAGCGCTTTCTCTTTGCTTTGAACATCTTGTTCTAAGGCATGGTTTTCTATTTCTTTTTGATCATGGTAAAAATCATAATTCCCGCCATAAACAGCAATTCCGTTCTTACTCATTTCGAAGGTTTTGTTGAGAAGATTCAGCAGTTTTCTATCATGGCTCACGATCAGCAGTGAACTGGATGTCGATTGAATAAAATCGTAAAGCAGTTTTCTTCCTGCAAAATCCAAATGATTGCTTGGTTCATCGAGCAAAACTAAATTGGGTTCATGAATCATAATTCCGGCTAAAAATACTTTAGTTTTCTGTCCGCCGCTTAGCGTTTCCATTTTTTTGTCCAAATCTAAATCCTGAAGCTGCCAATACGATAATGCTTCGCCACAGCGGTCTTCGATTGTCCAGTCATCATCTAACAACTGAAGATTTTCTTCTGTAACAATACCTTCAAGTATTTCTTTAAGTGATTTAATTTTATCCTTTACAGCTAAAGCTTCAGCAATTGTTAAATCATTAAACTGTCCAAATAATTGCGGCACAAAATAAGGAACCGAATTTTGGATAATCTGCCCAGAATAAGACTGCAGCTTTCCAGTAATAATTTTTAATAATGTAGATTTTCCAATACCATTATTTCCAACCAAAGCAATTTTATCTTGGTTGTTTATAGTAAAACTAATGTTTTGAAACAGCATGCTTTTATTCTCATGCTGATAGGAGAGATTTTGAAGAATAAGCATAATTCCTTTCTTTTATAGATAAATAATCGAGTGCCGCAAGTTTGCGGTGACTCACTAAATTTTTCCGAAAGAAATTATTTTTCACATATTCTAAACTTTTTTAAAGTGATGCAAAGATATTTATTTTAGTTTTAAAAATCAAAAAACCATTCTTAACAATGGTGAAGAATGGTTTTTTATATAGAATTTTTAGCGTTTTAGCTTCTATTAAATTTTATCAAGAGTAATTTTAGCTTCTTTGGCATCTAAAATTAGTTTATCCTCAGTAATCGTACTTTCACAAGGATAGGGTGTGCCAACTTCATCTTTAATAACCAGACTTTTTCCTTTTTTGGTTAAAGCATAAGTACCATCTGTTATTTCTCGAAGAAAATATCCTGTAACATGTCCATCTTCAGTAAAAGTGAGGGTTCCGTTTGTTAAAATGGCATTTTTAGTAGAATCAGACATTGGAATTTTTGCTTCAACTGCAGTAACTTTCCATGAATTAACGAGTTTATTTCTTTTACTATGACATGAAACCATTAATACGACAACAACTGCAATTACGAGGGTAAATAATTTAGAGTTTTTCATGATTATGTGATTAATAAGTTAAACAGGAAAAAGTTACAAAAAAAATCAACATTAATTTACTAGAAGTCAAATATTTATGAAGATTTTTTTTGTTAGTAAAATCACAAAAAAGTAAAAATTTAATTAAGCGTCAAAGCTCCTAAAATTTCTTCGTACATAAATGGTCCGCCCGGATAAGTAGCTGTATAGTCCAGATTCATCCAAACCTGTCCGCGTTCATCAATATGATAATGTAGTTTTTTACCATAACTTTCTTTGACGAAAAGTACATTTTTGATTAGATAATTGACTTTTTCTAAGTCGATCATAGAACCAATTAAAATCTCTGGATAAATATGTCCTTTAGTATGAATAAGTCTCGGAGTACCGCCGATCGAGCGAATCGCCGCTGCCATCAAAATAGAATGATCGTCGCAATCGCCAGAGAAATAATCTAAAGATTCGCTGGCGGTTGCGATATAATCACCATCTTTTGGGTCGTTAACATAATTCCATCTGCCATTAATTTCTTTAAAAACGGCAAAACATTGAATAATCGTTCTATAATCCGAATACCCTCTAATTCCTTTAAAATGCTTGCTGGTTGCCATAATAGCAAAATTTCGCACTTTTGGATTCTGATATTCTATTGCACTTAAAATCTTTGATTTATTGGGAAACGGAAGCAGTTTTGCAACAATAATATCCTGCGGATACGGATTGTCAGACATCGTATAAATCATAGAGTTATAATCTTCCGAAATTTCACTGAAACCATAATTACCAATAACACTACCATAAAATAAAACCAACAAATAAACTGCAATACACAGAATAATTATCGTTCTGAGATACATGAGAAGAAAAAATATAGATGCAAAAACGAAAATAAAGATAAATACACGATCTAGATTGAATGACCATTCTAGATCGATAAGGTTTTGATGCAGTATAATGAAAATCGGAATCGTAATCAAAAAACTCAAAATCGATATAATAATCCTATCCCACGGTGATTTCACCTGCAGCTTGGATTTTAACATCGGAAAGTCGATTTTAGGGAATTTCATCATACGAATCAAAAAAGCAGTATTACAATGCTTTTACGGTTTCTACAAAAATACTTTTTTTATCAATAATTCCCAGATCAAATAATTGATTTTGAATTTTATTAAAAGACTTTTCTGTTAAATTTTTCTGTGACCATTGTGTTAGTTTCAGCCACTCTTTTATATCTGATGCTTTTTGATTAAAAAGTTTAGATAACTTCTTATCAATTTCAGGAATCTCTTTAAAATCAACAGTTGTTTTATTAATGATATCCAGAATTTTTTCTACCACCTTCGGATTCTTTTTCAAGAATTCATCACGAACTGCAATAATAAAAGAAGGCCAAGGAGTAGGGCAGTCGTCAATACGTCTAAATATTCCTTTATCTACAAGAGGTTTTGTCATAAAACGCTCCCACATAAAATAATCTGCTTTCTTGTTTGTTAAAGCATCTACAGCGCCATCAATCGTGTTAACGATTTCAAATTCAAGATCATCTGTATGCCAGCCTTGTTCGTTTGCATTGACATAAGCCATTAATTGCGATCCAGAACCTACTCTTGAAATCGCCGCTTTTTTGTTTTTTAAATCCTTCAAAGTTTGGAAATCGGATTTTGCATCTACGTGAATTCCCCAAATTAAAGGTGACTGCACATAAATCTGGACAATCTTACTCGGATTTCCTGCAGAAATATCCTTTAGAATTCCTTCGGTCAAGATTACCGCTAAATCGGTTTCGCCGTCTCGAAGCATTTGACACATCTTTCCTGTGCCTTCGGGAACATTAGTCCATTGTAAGTCGATGTTTTCCGCTTCAAATTCGCCATTTTCGATACATAGATGCCATGGCAAATTGAAGTGTTCCGGAACACCCGCAATTTTGACAGTTTTCATTTATTTTAAGTTTAAGTTAAGTTGCTTGCTTGGTATGCGTATGCGTAATCTTAAGTTTGTTTGTTTAGTTTTTTAATAAATCTGTTCGATGTTTTTCAGAAAGACAGGGTTCTGCATATTCGATAATTTCCTGCGATTCATATTCGTTTAAGATGGTTCTTACCAAAGTGTAATCTACATCTTTTACAATTTCCACTGCAAAAAAAGTTTCATTCAATTCTTCCGACAAACAATTTATTGCCTTTAATTTTTCTCGGATGATTGCTGCCTCAAAACCTTTTTCTAAAATTGCAATCTGAACAATTGAATTTCCTGAGTTTTGTATTGTTTTTCTATGCATGAAACGCTCTTCTGTTTCATCGTATTCTGCGTAAAAAATGTCGTCTGTTGCAATTAGCGGTCCAAAAAAAGGAATATTATCCAATTTAAAAAGACCTTTTTCCAAATCAATAATTTCTGCCCACATGGTTTCAGAAACTACTTCATCCAGATAATCGCTGTAATATTTAAAGAGTATTTTTTTATGAGTTTCAGACATTATTCTATTTCGTTTATTATGGCTTTTAATGGTGATATTACTATTCGGTAACCATCCGGATCTTGGATCATTTTTCCATTTTCTTTCCAAAACGGATTGACTGGAGTTATCGTTGCAATATTACGGTGTATAATTTTATTTATTAATTCGTTGTAATCTGAAATTGTTTTTGGATAAAGCACAATTATATCATCCTCGTCAAAAGAATGATTTGCTTTTATATCGGACTGCGTAAATTCAAAATGCCAGTCTAAACCCGATTTTCCGAGAAAAATTCCATCGTAATTATTATGTTTTTCAAAACCGCCCAATACTTCGAAACCAAGAATATTGACATAGAAATCTTCAATTTTCCTTAAATCATTTGTATGACGCGCAACTCTTAAAAACATTCTTATAGATTTTCAAAATTATCTAATTATCTAATTATCCAATTGACAAATTAGCTGATTATTTTCCTGCCAGTTTATTCAAAGTATAAGCTATTAATTCATCTACAGCTTTATATGGATCTGCACTAAAAGTTCCCGAAGCACGATTAGCAATAATAGCATTAAGAGACAATGCATTGTGTCCTAAAAGAGCTGAAAGCCCATATATTGCTGCCGTTTCCATCTCTAAATTAGTGATTTTAGTCTCATTAAAACTAAAATTATCCATTTTATTATTCAATTCTTCGTCTTGAATATTTAAACGTAAAACTCTTCCCTGCGGACCGTAGAATCCTCCAGCGGTTGCAGTAATTCCTTTAAAAATCTTATCCGATTCAATTAGTTTCTCTAATTCTTCTGAGCACTGCGTTACATACGGTTTTCCTTTTCTCGGATCCCAATTAGTGTGTTTCACAAAAGCGTCTTCTATTTCAGCAATAGAAACATTGTCTATCAAATAGGAGCGAAGCATATTATCCAAACCTAAACCAAATTTTGACATTACAAAGCTGTCAACCGGAATATCTTCCTGTAATGATCCAGAAGTTCCAATACGAATAATATTTAGTGAAGTTAATGTTTCTTTTGGTTCTCTGGTATTTAAATCGATATTAACTAAAGCGTCTAGTTCGTTCAGCACAATATCAATATTATCTGGACCAATTCCGGTAGAAATAACCGAAATTCTTTTTCCTTTATAAATTCCAGTTTGTGTTTTAAATTCTCTTTTCTGAGCTGAATATTCGATTGAATCAAAAAACTGAGTGATTTTTTCTACTCGGTTCTGGTCTCCCACAAAAATAATGTCGTGAGCAATATGTTCAGGACGAAGGTTTAAATGATATACACTTCCGTCTGGGTTTAGTATTAATTCTGATGATTGGATCATTTTTTTTTAAGTTGCTAAGGTTCTGAGGTACTAAGGTTCTAAGTTTTTTCTTGGAATTTGGAATTTTAAATTTGGAATTTTATCATCCTATCCACCAACACGTTTGGTTTTAAATCCTTTTTCTTTTAAGATTGCCATTATTTTATCACGATAATCTCCTTGAATAATAATCGAATCATCTTTAAAAGTACCGCCAACGCTCAATTTGGTTTTGATTTCTTTGGCTAAAATTTTAAAATCTTCATCAGATCCTTCATAACCTTCAATTATTGTGGTTGCTTTTCCTTTTCTTTTTTCAAATTTACAAATCATAGGTTCTTTCTGAACGTACAGAACATGCTCTTGTTCTTCAACCTGCTCTGGTTCATTTGATTCAATGTGATCTGGAAACAAATTTTTTAATTGATCTTTAAAGTCCATATTTTTTTGATTCTAATAAATAAATTCCAAGTATAAAGATATTTAAAAATTAAATTCCAAACCCCAAGAAAAACTTGGAATTTGGAATTTTTAATTTGGATTTTATTTAAGCTTATTTTTTAATTAAACCCAATTCTACTAAACGTTCGTGTAAAAACTCTCCTGCACTAATATCTTCAAATTTCTTTGGGTTCTCTTCATCAATACAGTTTTCCAAACAGTCTAAACGCATATCGCTTACCGGATGCATAAAAAACGGAATTGAATAACGTGAAGTTCCCCATAATTCTCTCGGCGGATTAACCACTTGGTGAATGGTAGATTTTAATTTGTTATTAGTATGTCTAGATAACATATCGCCAACATTAATTACTAATTCATCATCTTGCGCAATAGCATCGATCCATTCTCCGTCATGATTTTGAACTTGTAATCCTTTACCTTGAGCGCCCATCAATAAAGTAATCAAATTGATGTCTCCATGAGCGGCTGCACGAATTGCATTTTCTGGCTCAGAAGTAATTGGCGGGTAATGAATTGGCCTTAAAATTGAGTTTCCTTCTTTTGCATATTCATCAAAATAAAACTCATCAAGACCTAAATGTAAAGCCAAAGCTCTTAACACATAAACTCCCGTTTTTTCTAATTTTTGATACGCTTCTTTACCAACTGCATTAAAGCGCGGTAATTCAGTCACTTCAACATTATCAGGATATTCCGAAGCCCATCTAGAAGATGCGTCAACGTATTGGCCAAAATGCCAGAATTCTTTTAAATCTCCTTCTTTACGTCCTTTAGCATGTTCTTTTCCAAAAGAAACATAACCTCTTTGGCCGCCAATTCCAGGGATTTCATATTTATGCTTAGTTTCTATTGGCAAGGCGAAGAAGTTTCTAATTTCGCCATAAAGTTCGTCTACCAATTGATCATCAAGAAAATGACCTTTTAAGGCTACGAAGCCAATGTTTTCAAATGCACTGCCGATTTCATTTACAAATTTTTGTTTACGTTTCGGGTCGTCCGAAAGGAAATCACGTAAGTCTACACTAGGAATGTTTTGCATACTTTACATTTTTTATTTAAAAGAAAAAAGGTGTCATAAGCACCTTTCGTTAACAAAGGTATAGAATATTTTAGGAAATAATCTTAAACCAAGTCATTAAAAGCTCGTTTCTAACTAAAAATATATTTGATAATCCAATAAAATTGGCGCAAATTGTTATATTTGAAACACTAAAAAACAGAAAAACCTCATGATTTTTTACCGACAAAACCTAACTGACGAGCAATTATTAGATTTATACAAAAAAATATTAAAACCACGATTAATCGAAGAAAAGATGCTCATCTTAATTCGACAAGGAAAAGTTTCTAAATGGTTTTCTGGAATAGGGCAGGAAGCTATTGCAGTTGGAGTTACAGCTGTTTTAGATCAATCTGAATACATCCTTCCAATGCACCGAAATCTGGGCGTTTTTACAACAAGAGAAATTCCGCTTCATCGTTTATTTTCACAATGGCAGGGAAAAGCAAATGGTTTTACAAAAGGCAGAGATAGAAGTTTTCATTTTGGAACACAGGAATATAATATTATCGGAATGATTTCGCACCTAGGTCCGCAGTTAGGAATTGCTGACGGAATTGCATTAGCCGATAAACTTCAGGACAACAAAAAAATTACAGCCGTTTTTACAGGAGAAGGCGCAACAAGCGAAGGTGATTTTCATGAAGCTTTGAATATTGCTGCAGTCTGGAAACTTCCTGTAATGTTTATTATTGAAAATAATGGTTACGGACTTTCAACACCAACCAACGAACAATATGCCTGTGAGAACCTTGCTGATAAAGGTTTTGGGTACGGAATCGAAAGCTGGATTATTGATGGAAATAATATTATTGAAGTCTACAATAAATTATCGCAGTTAAAGAAAGAAATGCAGGAGGATCCACATCCCGTTTTATTGGAATTTAAAACTTTCAGGATGCGCGGCCACGAAGAGGCGAGTGGTACCAAATATGTTCCGCAGGAATTAATGGATCAATGGGAACTAAGAGATCCAGTAACAAACTACAGAAAATATCTTTCTGAAATTGGTGTTCTGACAGCTGAGTTAGATGAGCAATTTCACACAGAAATAAAGAAGGAAATTGACGAACATTGGGCAATGGCAAATGCCGAGCCTGAAATTGAAGCAACTTACAGCGGAGAATTAGATGATGTGTATCAAGAATTTCAATATGAGGAATATAGCCCTAATTCTGAATCCGAAAATATTCGTTTTATTGATGCTATCCGAAATAGTTTAGAGCAGTCAATGTGGCGTCATAAAAATCTTGTAATTATGGGGCAGGATATCGCTGAATACGGCGGTGCTTTTAAAATTACAGATAATTTTGTGGATGTTTTCGGAAAAGACCGCGTTCGAAATACACCAATCTGCGAAAGTGCAGTTGTTTCTACTGCAATGGGATTGTCAATCAATAATTATAAAGCAATCGTAGAAATGCAGTTTGCCGATTTCGTTTCTACAGGATTTAATCCGATTGTGAATTTATTAGCCAAATCGCATTACCGATGGGGCGAGAAAGCTGATGTCGTGGTTCGTATGCCATGTGGAGGCGGAACTCAGGCGGGACCATTTCACTCACAAACCAATGAAGCCTGGTTTACTAAAACTCCTGGTTTAAAAGTAGTTTACCCAGCCTTTCCTTATGATGCGAAAGGCCTTTTAAATACTGCTATAAACGATCCGAATCCAGTGTTGTTTTTTGAACATAAATTATTATACAGAAGTATTTATCAAGAAGTTCCTAAAGATTATTATACAATTCCTTTTGGTAAAGCAGCAGTAATAAAAGAAGGAAATGCGGTTACAATAATTACTTTTGGAGCTCCCGTGCATTGGGCTTTAGACACTTTAGCACAGAACCCTGATATTGATGCCGATTTAATTGATTTACGAACTTTACAGCCTTTAGATACTGAAACGATTTTTGCTTCGGTTAAAAAGACTGGAAAAGCAATTATTTATCAAGAAGACACCATGTTTGGCGGTATTGCCAGCGACATTTCGGCTCTAATCATGGAAAATTGCTTTGAATATCTGGATGCTCCCGTGAAAAGAGTTGCAAGTTTAGATTCACCAATTCCTTTTACTAAAGCTTTAGAAGATCAATTTTTACCTAAAAACAGATTTGAAACAGCATTAAAAGAATTACTGGAATATTAATTCTTATATTTAAAACACCAAATTAAAACCTAACTTATGAAAAAATTTTGTGTGTCCTTGTTTACAGTTGCATTGGTAGCATCTTGTGCTAAAAATGCTAAATCTGGAGAGGACAAAGATTTGAATGTAAAATTTGACAGTTACAAAGATAATTTTGTTTCTTCATTATGGGAAATTTATCCTGGATGGGCTTCGGGAGTTGGTTTTCACAAATATGACAGTATTCTGGTTATTCCAAATGCCGAAGAAGATCAAAAACAATTGGCTTTTGCAAAAGCGCAATTGGATTCTTTAAAGTCTTACAGCGTTGATAATCTATCCAATAACAACAAGACAGATTATCATATGATTAAAAACCAATTAGATGGTATTATATTTAGTATTACTGAATTAATATCGTCTCAATGGAATCCTGCAGAATATAATGTGTGCGGATCATTTGCTGAGATTTTAAATGGAAATTACGACAGTCTTGAAACTCGTTTAAAAGCTTTTAATGCAAAAATGGACGGAATTCCTGCTTATTATGAAGCCGCTAAGAAAAACATTAATAATCCAACTGCTGAACATACAGAACTTGCAATTGCTCAAAATCTCGGAGGATCATCTGTTTTTCAGGAGGATCTTAAAAATGCTCTAGAGAAAAGTAAACTGTCTGATTCAGAAAAAACAGAAATTTTAAACAAAGCCGCTGTTTCAGTAAAAGCAATTACAGGTTATGCAGAATGGCTGAAAAAACTACCCAATAAGACTCCGCGTTCGTTTAGATTAGGAAGTGAATTATACGCCAAAAAATTTGACTGTGATATTCAATCTGGTTACTCGGTAGATCAAATTTATAAAATCGCTGTAGATCATAAAAATGACCTGCACGAAAAAATGTTTGTTTTAGCAGATAAACTTTGGACTAAATACAAAGGAAATACCGTAAAACCGACAGAAAAACTGGAATTAATCAAGCAAGTTATTGATGAAATTTCATTAAAACATACGACGCCAGAAAAATTCCAGTCTGAAATTGAAAAACAAATTCCAGAATTAACTGCATATGTAAAGGCAAAAGATTTATTGTACATCGATCCTTCAAAACCATTGGTAGTAAGAAAAGAACCTGCATATATGGCGGGAGTTGCAGGAGCTTCAATTTCTGCCCCTGGTCCTTATGACAAAAATGCAAATACTTATTATAATGTTGGAAGTTTATCTGGCTGGACAAAAGAAAATGCTGAAAGCTATTTAAGAGAATACAACGATTATATTTTACAGATCTTAAATATCCATGAAGCCATTCCGGGACATTATACACAGTTGGTTTACAGCAATCAATCGCCGAGTATTATAAAATCTATTTTAGGAAATGGCGCAATGGTAGAAGGATGGGCTGTTTATGCTGAGAAAATGATGCTGGAGAGCGGTTACAAAAACTCTGATGAAATGTGGTTGATGTATTACAAATGGAACCTTAGAACTACATGCAATACCATTTTAGATATCAGTGTTCATACTAAAAACATGTCAAAAGAAGAGGCTATAAAACTTTTAACTAAAGAAGCTTTTCAACAGCAGGCAGAAGCTGATGGAAAATGGAAACGTGTTACTTTATCTCAAGTTCAATTATGTTCTTATTTTACAGGATATACCGAAATATATAACTTAAGAGAAGAACTGAAGAAAAAACAAGGAGACAAGTTCAACTTGAAAAAGTTCCATGAAAAATTCTTAAGCTTTGGAAGTGCTCCAGTAAAATACATTAAGGAATTAATGCTTGAAGAGTAATTTTTTCAGTTAAATAAAAAAAGAAGGTTTGATTTCTAAAAGTCAAACCTTCTTTTTTTATGGTAGGAATTTAATTTTCGAATCTTTTTAAAACAGATCGATCCGAAAAAGAATCTTTCCATATTTCTATTTTATAAAAATCTTTAGGGTCTTTGTCATAGGCAGTTTTTAAATTTTTAAAATAAACGCGAACTCTATAATTTCCCGTTTCAATTTTTTCTTCTAAAATAAGCGCTGAAAAAGGACAATCGTTTATCTGCAAGAAACCTGTGTTTATCACTAAACTTGCTTCGACAACATGATCAAAGTCACTAAAATCAGAAATTAGACTTTTAGAACCTAAAATTTCAATTTCACCTTTTACGATTCCTTCACTATTTTCAAGAGAAACACCTAAAACTCCTTTTTCTACAGCAAGTTTATCATTAAATGCTTCGTCAGTCCAAAAATCTGGAGAACCTGTATCTCCTTCATCTTTATCACTCAAATAAAATTGACCGTAACTGGTTGTAAAATCTAAACTAAATTTCATTTTAAATAGACATTTATTTCGAATCAGATTCCACTTCAAACAACTGCACCTGATTTTTCAATCGGTCAATTAATAAATTCATCATTCGCTTATTTAAATCTGACGAATTCTGAATATAAGTATTATATTCATCCACTGTAAAAAGTGCCATTACGATTCCTTTTAATGAATTTCTGAACTTGATATCCTTTTGAATGGAATTTTCGATTGTCTGCAATTTCTTTTCAACCGAATAAGAATAAAAATCAGGTTTATTTTTGTTAACGTAATTAATAAAAACGGCAATAAATAAGTCATTCTGCAATTTTAGAATAGGCCTGATCGTCTGATTTTGAAAGATCTCATCTGGAGAAGATTGAGCACTTACGGTTCCTAAAGTTTCGCCTCTAAATTCTTTTAAAAAGGTGTCTCTATCTTCCATTTTTTTTCTTTTTAGTTTTCTTTAAAGTTAATAAAATAATCCCACGCTAAAAACCTATTTTTGTTTTTATAAAAAATAAATTATGCGTTTATTTCTATTTCTCTGTTTATTATTGGCTTCTTGTAATTCTAAAGAAGACAAAGAAAATTACAATCAGAAATTCTATCGTGCTGTAAACAATAAAGATACAGCGGTTTTAGATATTCATATTAATAACAAACGTTTTTACGGTCGATACGAAATCTCTCATTATGGATTTGGAAAAGATTCTGGAGATGTTAGAGGTGATTTAAGAGGGGACACACTTCGCGGTGATTATCATTATATTTCTTTCGGTGGAAGCTGGAAAAGAGTTCCTCTTGCTCTTTTAAAGAAAGATAATAAACTCTTTTTAGGAAAAGGAGTAATTGGCACTTACTTTAATCTTCCATGTTTTGTTCCAGAAGTTCCAATTGAATATAATAAAGCCGAATTTGTTTTTGAAGAAGTTACGAAGTAGTTTGTTTTTGTTTCAGGTTTCAAGTTTCAAGTTTTACTTAGAATATGCTTATTTTAACCGCAAAGAACGCAAGGTTTTTAATATGCGGGATTTTATAAAAATGCAAAGTTCGCAAAGCTTTGTCTAAAAAACTTTGCGAACTTTGCGTAAATCTTAGCGCTCTTTGCGGTTAGTCAACTTGAAACTTGAAACCTGAAACAAAAATAACCTTATTCAAATTTCCCTATCGTAGAAGGAAGTTCAAATATTTCCAAATCAAAATATTTTACAGAAGCCATTACGTGATCGAAAATATCCGCCATAATGTATTCGTAATTTGCCCAGCGTTTATCGCTCGAAAATACATAAATTTCTAAAGGAACTCCATGCGCTGTAGATTGCAATTGTCGGCACATAATATGCATATTTTTATTCAATCCTGGATGATCAACTAAATATTGCATAATGTATTTTCTAAACAATCCTAAATTGGTCATATTTCGGCCATTCAGCGAAAGCGTTTTATCAACACCTCTCAAATCATTGTAACGGTCAATTTCAGCTTGTCTGCTTTCAATATAGGAGGTTATCAGCTGTACTTTTCGTAATTGCTGTAAATCTTTTTCATTCAAAAAACGAATGGTACTGCTTTTTATTAAAACATGCCTTTTAATACGTCTTCCTTCTGATTTCTGCATGCCGCGCCAGTTCTGAAACGAATCAGAACTTAAAGCATATGTTGGAATTGTAGTAATGGTATTGTCGAAATTTCGAACTTTTACTGTTGTCAGATTGATTTCGATAACGTCTCCATCGGCTCCAAATTTATCCATTGTAATCCAGTCCCCAATACGAACCATGTCATTTATGGCAACTTGAACACTCGAAACAAAACCTAGAATAGTATCCCTGAAAATCAAAATAATAATGGCAGAAAGTGTTCCCAGAATGGTTAATAGTTCGCCTTTTTTAATTCCGAACAAAGTAGATATAATCATCGCAACTCCAAAAATCCAGAGCACAATCATGATAACCTGAACAAAACTATCTATAGGTTTGTCGCTGTATTCTGGTTTTTGTTTTAAATAATCACGCAGCGAATTAAAAACCGTTCGAACAATCCACAACCCAAGCAATACAATATAAATACCAACAATTTTTCCGAAAATCGATTCCCAATATTCATATTTGTCCAAAATTACAGGAACCGCTTTATAAATAAAGAAAAACGGAATTAAATAAGCGGTATATCTTGTGGTTTTGTTTTGAATTAAATAATCGTCAAACTTTGTTTTAGTACGCTGCGCAAAAACAGCCGTCAAAGTGACCAATATAAATTTGGCCACATAATAAATTATGTAAGCCAGAGCTATTAAAATAGCGATATTAAAGATTAGACTGGTATAAGACGCAACATTGCGGCTCATTCCCCAATCTCTAAAAGCAGGATATAAAAAATTAAATATTTTCTCCAAAAGCTTATGCATTTGCTTTAGTTTCTAAATATTTTTTTTCAATATAAAAAGTTCCAAACGGAATAAGAGAAGCAACTAAAATAATTGCAAAAGTTTTTAAATCCCAATTCATTGCTTTTTTCAATAAAAAAGCTAAAAGGATATAACCAATAAATAACACACCGTGTGTCATTCCTAAAGGACGTAATAATGTATGATAAAGTTCAGGATTGTTGTTTTTGATTAACAGCATATTAGCAAATAAAACCAAATAGGAGATTCCTTCTAAAATTGCGGTAACTTTGAAAATCTTGAGCATGTATATATTTTTTAAGTTTATGCCGGCAAAATTAAGTATTATCGTTGGTTTTTGAAGCATTTGTAAAGAAAGTAATTTACTTTTGTAATCTTAAGTTTTGATAATGAGTAAAAGAGATTTAAAAAAATATTTAGGCGAATTGACAAAGGCACAATTAGAAGAACAGCTAATTGAATTGTATGAAAAATTTGCTCCTGTAAAAACGTATTATGACTTTGTTTTTAACCCGAAAGAAGATAAATTACTTCAGGAAGCAAAAGTCAAAATCTCGCACGAATATTTCCCAGTTAAAAAACCAGGAGCAAGATGGCGTCCAAAAGCTAAAATGCGCCGGTCTGTTGCTCAAAAATTAATCAAACATTTTATAATGCTTGGAGTTGATTCTTTTATTGTAGCAGATTTAATGTTATACAATATCGAAATTGCCCAAACTTATTCTTCTCAAAATTTCATCAAGCAGGAATTGTTTTACAAAAGTATCTTTAATTCTTTTGAACAAGCTGTTAATTTTATTGTTTCAAATGGAATTTTTAACGATTTTAAATTACGAATTAATTCAATTTTGGAAGAAACTACAGATCAAAAATGGAAAAATAAATACGATTTTGAGGCAATTTTGGAGAAAATTGACTACTAAACCCCTTTCTCATAAAAAATCTTTATTTAAAAAAAACATTTATTTTAGGTTAAAATAAGATGAATAACTGTTTTTTCGATGTATTTTTGCAAAAATCCAAAAATAAACAATGTCTCAAAACACTTTAGAAATACAAAGAGAAGAGAAAAAAGAACTTTATGCATATCAAAAAGGCGATATTGACGCTATTTTTGACCGTTTAGACAATGCTCCTCCAAAACACCACTTACTGTATCAGCTTCCAACAGGAGGAGGAAAAACAGTAATATTTTCTGAAATCGTTCGCCGCTATTTATCACATAATGATAAAAAAGTGGTGGTTTTAACGCACCGTATCGAATTATGTAAACAAACTTCAAAGATGTTGACTGGTTTTGGTGTAACAAACAAAATAATCAATAGTAAAGTAAAAGAACTGCCTGACCAGAATGATTTTTCTTGTTTTGTGGCAATGGTCGAAACTTTAAAAAACCGTATTAATGATGAAAAACTTCATTTAGATAATATTGGTTTGGTTATTATTGATGAGGCGCATTACAACTCATTTAGAAAATTGTTAAACTCATTTAAAAATGCCTTTATTCTTGGAGTAACGGCAACACCTTTGAGTTCTAATATAAAACTGCCAATGCACCAAAGCTACCACGAACTTATTGTGGGAGATACGATTGGATCATTGATTGATAAAGGATTTTTAGCAAGAGCGACAACTTACAGCTACGATGTTGGTTTAACTTCTTTAAAAGTGGGTATTAATGGTGATTATACCGTAAAATCATCAGATGATTTATATACCAATACTTTAATGCAGGAAAAACTGCTTCATGCTTACACAGAAAGATCTTTAGGCAAGAAAACGCTGATTTTCAACAATGGTATTCATACTTCACTATATGTTTATGAAACGTTTAGAGAAGCGGGTTACGATATTCGACACCTTGATAATACCAGCAGTTCTGAAGAACGTAAAGACATTTTACAGTGGTTTAAAAAGACTCCAGATGCTATTTTGACTTCTGTAGGGATTTTGACAACTGGTTTTGACGAACCAACCGTTGAGACGATTATTTTGAATAGAGCAACAAAATCGTTGACTTTATATTTCCAAATGATTGGTCGCGGTTCTCGTAAATTACCTGGTAAAGATGAATTTACAGTAATTGATTTAGGAAACAACGCTGCACGCTTTGGCTTGTGGAGCGATCCTGTAAACTGGCAGCACATTTTTAAATCGCCAGAATTCTATTTGGAAAACCTTCGTGATGATCATGAAATTGAAATGTTTTTCAAATACAGCATGCCGCCAGAACTACGCGCTAAATTTAGTAAAACTGCCGATGTTAGTTTTGATGTCGATGAAGAACATAAGTTAATCATCAAACAAAACCTTCGTTCAAAAGTTGTTTTGGATAAATCTTTAGAACAGCATTCTTCTATGTGTGTAGATAATACAGAAACACTTCAGGAAGCTAAAATGCTTGCAAAAGAACTGGATGATGATATTGAAGACCGTATCAAACGTTATTCAAAATGTCTAAGCCAATGCAGTAAAAACTACCGCGAATGGCTTGTTGACGATTACAAACAAAGATTAACGTTATTAATTGGTAAAAAATATCGTGAGAAAATCATGAACGAACCAGATTGATAATTCTGAGTTTTTAAAAATATTTGTAAGATCTTTGTCAAAGTTTTAAACCTTGACAAAGATTTTTATTTTCATGTCATCTTAAAATAATTAAAACATAGAGAATCTGTACAAATCTAAAATCTCCCGATAGCTATCGGGACTAAAATCTAAAATATTATGTCTAAACAATTCTCAACATTAGGACTTTCAGCGCCAATTCTAAAAGCTTTAGGCGAATTAAATATCGTTGAACCAACTGAAATTCAACAAAAAACAATTCCGCTTTTACTATCTGAAAATCATGACATTGTAGGTTTAGCTAAAACGGGAACGGGAAAAACAGCCGCTTTCGGACTTCCTTTATTGCAGTTAATTAAAACAGAATCAGCAACAGTACAAGCAGTTATTTTAGTTCCAACTAGAGAACTAGGCCAGCAGATTTTTAGAAATTTAGAAAGTTTTTCAAAATATATTCCAAATATATCAATCGCCTCAATTTGCGGAGGAACTCCGATAAAACCGCAGATCGAAAGATTAAAAGAAGGCGCGCAGATTGTTGTGGCAACTCCGGGACGTTTAGTTGATTTAATTCAGCGTAAAGCAATCGATCTAAAAGAAACATCTTATTTGGTTTTAGATGAAGCCGATGAAATGGTGGCCATTCTTAAAGAGAGTTTAGACGAAATTGTTGCTGAACTTCCTAAAAAACATCGCACGTTATTATTTTCTGCAACACTTCCTGGAACGATAAAACAATTGGTTCAGAATTATTTGAATAAAAATGTTGTTCAAATTAGCGCTAACATGGAAACTGTTGGTAACGAAGGAATTGATCACGAATACATAGTAGTTGATCCGATTGAAAAATTGGATGTTTTAATGCATTTCTTAAATTCTAGAGACGGAGAACGTGGTATTATTTTCTGTAAAACAAAAGCCGCTGTAAATAAACTGGCTAAAAATCTAGCTATCAATAAGTTTTCTTCTGGTGCGCTTCACGGAAGTTTAACGCAGGGAATTCGTGATAGAATTATGGAACAGTTTCGTGAAGGCCATATCAATATTTTGGTGGCAACCGATCTAGCAGCAAGAGGAATAGACGTAAAGGAAATTTCGTATGTCATCAATTATCATTTACCAGATACTTACGAAAATTATGTGCACCGAAGCGGAAGAACGGCAAGGGCAGGAGCAAAAGGACTTTCTTTAACTGTTTTACAGCAGGAAGAAGTTTTTGAAATTGCTGATTTTGAAAGAGAATTGGGAATTAAATTCTCAGAGTTTCAAAAACCAACAACTGCAAGTTTAGAAGAAAATAATATGCTTTTATGGGCGAAACAAATCTTCAAAACAAAACCAAATCATGAACTTTCGGCAGATCTAAAAACGAAAGTAAAAACGGTTTTTCATCATCTTACAAAAGACGAACTTATCGAGAAATTAATGGCGAGTTATATCCTACAGAACAAAATCGATATAGTTGAAAAAACAGTTAAAAAATTCAAAAAGTAAATAATATGACTTTTGTCATTGTATATTAAAGTTGTACATTTATGAGGAAATATTCTATAATCCTACTTAATTACAACATATATGAAAATAGTCATTATTGGAGGTGGATTTGCGGGAATCAATCTTGCGAAAGAGCTCGTAAATCAGCCTCAAATACAAGTAACCCTTGTAGACAAGAATAATTATAACTTTTTCCCACCACTTATATATCAAGTTGCTACGGCATTTTTAGAGCCTTCGAGCATTAGTTATCCTTTTAGAAAATTTTTCGCAGGTAAAAAAAATCTGCAGTTTCGTTTAGGCGAATTATTATCTGTTTCTCCTGCCGAAAAGAAAATCACTTTAAGCAACGGAGATTTAGAATACGATTACCTTGTTTTTGCGACTGGAGCAGAAACGAGTTATTTTGGTATGGAAAACGTAATGAAAAACGCCATTCCGATGAAAACCTTAAATGATGCCATCGTAATGCGTAATACACTGCTTAAAAACCTTGAAAAGGCTGCAATCTGTAAAGACATGCGCAAAAGACGTAAATTACTGACAATTGTAGTAGCAGGAGGGGGGCCGACAGGAGTGGAGGTTTCTGGTATGTTTGCTGAAATGCGTAAAAATATCCTTTTAAAAGAATACCCAGAATTAGATACTTCGGTAAGCAACGTTTATTTAGTTGATGGCGGAGATGCGCTTTTAGCTCCAATGAGCAAAGATTCACAAAAAGATACACTTGAAGCGTTAACGAAATTGGGAGTTGTTGTAAAACTAAATACAAAAGTAGTCGATTATGTCAATGATACCGTTGTATTTGAAAATGGAGATACCATATTGACCAAAAACTTAATCTGGGCTGCTGGAGTTTCTGCTAAAATTTTTGAGGGAATTCCAAAAGAAAGCTACGGACGCGGGCGACGCATGGCAACAGATGAATTCAATAAAGTTAACGGCGTTGATCATATTTATGCTATTGGAGATACCGCAATTGCATCTGGTGATAAAAACTTTCCAGACGGTCATCCGCAAGTTGCACAGGTAGCCATTCAGCAGGGATTAAATCTGGCTAAAAACTTTAAAGCAATTGTTACCAATAAACCACTTAAACCATTCGCATACAAAGACAAAGGTTCTATGGCAATTATTGGAAAAGCAAAAGCTGTTGTAGATTTACCAAGTCCAAAATGGCATTTTAAAGGATTCTTCGCTTGGATCATCTGGTTGTTTATCCACTTGATTTCTTTGATTACATATAGAAACAGATTAAATACTTTCTGGAATTGGATGGTAGCATATTTCGCAAAAGATCAATCGCTTAGAATGATCATTAGACCAGATAAGAAAACTCAGAATTAATGATTTTGAAATTCCAATTTTGAAATTCCAAATTCCAAAGAATTGTGATAAAAATAAAAGCCGAAATCATTAGATTTCGGCTTTTTACTTTTATAAATGAAGTAGATTTTAGCAATTTTGGAATTTGGAATTTTCATTATTGGAATTTTAAACTTCTAATGACCAATCATGATATCATCACTATCTGAAAGCGTTACTTTATTTTTTATAAAACGTTTCCCAATATTCAGAATAATAAAGGCTGTAATCGTTGTTGTAGTCATAATGGCAACCATTGGCGCTACAGAGTCTTTTACAAAAACTCCAATTGCAAATGAAGCCAAAGCTCCTAAACCTAATTGAATTGCGCCCATTAAGGCAGAAGCACTTCCTGTATTTTTAGCAAAAGGAGCTAGTGTTAAACCGGCTGTATTTGGATTTGAGATTCCCAAACAAGCTAAAAACAAGAACAACATTCCGATTGTTTCATATAAACCCAAAAGATCATTTAAAGCCAAAATCAAAAAGATAATACTGATAACAGATTGTGAAATTAAAGCTCCAAAAATCATTTGTTCACTAGAAAATTTCTTCAATAACATAGAATTCAACTGACTAGAACCAATGAAACTAACCGACATTAGAGCGAAAATCCATCCGTAAGTTTTAGCATCCACCTTGTAAATATCCATAAAAACAATAGGAGAAGCCGCTACATAAGAAAATAATCCCGAAAATGCGATTGCACCGGTTAAAGCGTAGGTATAAAACTGTGGTTCTTTTAATACCGAAATAAAATTGGTAATAATTGGTTTTGGTTTTAGAGAAATTGAAGTATCCGGCTTATAAGTATTAGGAAGTCCGATTTGTGAAGCGGCTAAAATTACAATTCCCATACACATTAAAATAAAGAAAACCGCGTGCCAGCCTAAATCTTCCGTCACATAACCGCCAATTGTTGGCGCAAGCATCGGCGAAAGCCCAACAACAAGCATTAAAAGTGAAAAAACTTTTGGTATATCTTTTACAGGAAATAAATCACGAACCATAGCTACTGAAGCAACAGTTGCGGCACAGCTTCCAACAGCCTGAACAAATCGTAATGCTATAAACGAATCAATATCAGCCACATAAATACATCCTAAAGAAGCTAAAATGTAAACCAGCAGACCAATAAATAAAGGTTTTTTACGTCCGAAACGATCTAATAAAGGTCCGTAAAGCAATTGTCCAGCAGAAATTCCGATGAAATAACTGGACAAACTCATAGAAACTTTTGCTACAGTTGTGTTTAAATCTTTTGCAATTCCAGAGAAACCAGGCAGATACATATCAATTGAAAAAGGACCAAGGGCGGTTAAAGAACCTAAGATCAGGATAAGCTGAATATATTTTTTTGTTGTCATTTTCTTAAAAAAGGGCTTTTAATTTTTTGCAAAGGTAAAGATTTCATACCTTGTTATAGAACTTCACGGAGTTTATAACAATAAATTAAAGTCATTGCCAGCATTATTTGGTTTAACTCTTTATTAATCTTTAAATTAAAAATTTATGAAAAAGTACCTTTTATTAGTCACAGTATTATTTACATCATTAACATTTGCTCAAACCATTACTTCTAAACAGGAAGATGCGAGTACAGCACAATACGAACTCTTAAAAAAAGTAAATCAGTATTATCCTGATATTACTTTGAGTAAAGCTGTTACTAATTTTTATGCCGACGGAAATATTATCGATTCACAGCAAGACTTTGATTTGAGAGGAACAAAATTCTCGAGTTATAAATTAGGAATTGAACCAGATAACAAAAAAGTTAAATTTGATTATGTTTCTACAGAAGCTGGCCACGTTTACGGCGACGTTACAATTTTTAACGGAAATGCATTGAGAACTACTTTTAATGAAAAGACAAATCAAATTGATGTTTCTTTAAATGGAAAATCAGTTTATTTGAAAAAATTATAATTTTAATCAATCTTAAAAAAGCATCGCAATATTGTGATGCTTTTTTGGTTTATATTTGATCCAGATTTTCAATAAAACCGTTTACAATGAAAAAATTTCTTTTTATAGCATTTTTGATCTCATTACAATCATTTTCACAGCAAAATAGATTTTCAGGAACTTGGAGCAATGAGAAATGTAAAGACTGCAAAAAAGAATATATTTTTACAATTACAATTGCGCAATCCAATTATGCAATTGTTGGAACTGCAGAAGTTACCAGCGAGCATAAAGAATTAAATTCCGGAATTTTAGATGTTTCCGGTTATGTTTATCCGCTTGGCGACAGAGCGCAGATAAAATTAAAAGATAAAGATGGATTATCTTCAAGCGCCGTATTAATTACAAACGAAGGCGTTTTGCAATTTACAAAACGAGGCGGAGGAGATTTAGTTCCTAAAGAGGTTATTTTAAAGAAATTATACGAGTAATACTTTTACTTGATCAATTTTTCCAACTTCGCAATCATTTCTAAATCATTTATATAATTTTATGCAAATATATATTTAGAAAATCATATGGAAATACTTATAGGAATTGCAGGTTTACTAATAGCTTGGCTTACTTATCATAAAACATTTAATACAGCACCAAATGTTTCGGAAGACAAAAATAATTTTTTAGGTTATTTTAAAGCAACACAAAAACTACATTTAGAAGTTCAAACAATAATTCAAAAATATATTGATGAGAAAGATGGTGCTAGCCATTTTTTATATCCAAATATAACATTTAAACAATATTTAGATCAAGCAAAAATTGAATTTGAAAAAGGATTATCTGACAAACTTTATAAAGATTTTGAAAGCAACAATACTTTTACAAAAAGTAATTATGAAACTTTTTTAAAATCTCTCGAAGTTCAGAATAATGCATTAACTCAATTTAAAAACCAATTATTATTTCTATAATTTTTTAGGTATTAGATAAATAAAGATAAAAAAGGCTTTAAATATCAACAAGTAAGTGAATTTAAACAATAATCAATTTGACCTATAATTTATAGTATGATTTGCAGTATGTCCAAGAAGATGTTAACAACTTTATTAACAGCTTTTTTTGCCCCCCTTTTGAAGAAATCTAAAGGTATAGAAAAAATTTGGACATAAAAAAACCCCGTTTTATTGGGGTTTATTTATTAGATTTTCATATCATTCTGAGCGTTGGTGTAGACATTCAAATATTCAGTAAGGGCATTTGAATAAGCGATAAGAATATCTTTATCCCAAATTTTCAATTTATCTATGTAAAGAGAATGTAAATCAGAATTATTTATAGGAATGCATAAATAGTAAAAATTACCCCAAAATTTCGAGTAAGCAGTAACCATTATAGCACACACTTTATTAGTATCAGTCCTAACAAACTGATTAAAAGTAAATTTATAATTAGCTTCATTATGAGTAGAAACCTCTCTAAAGCCATAACCTTTTTTTAAATCCAAACCAGAATCTACAGCAATTTTATAACCCTTGGTTAAATAATTATATTCATCGATTGTAGTAGAAACCTGAGAATAAGAAAAAGTAGTTAAAAATAAAAGTAAAAATGTAATTTTTTTCATGTGATTTATTTGTGAGTTTATAATTACTAAATATTTTTCAAATATAATGCCAATAATTTAAATTTCACTTTGTCAATTGCTATAAAAGAATAAATAATTATACCTTAAAAAAATAAGCCTTTGTAAATTAATACAAAGGCTTATCTATTATATACTCATTAAAGTATTGTCTTGAAATATACTTACCAGTTTTACGGTTGTAAATATTAATATAATGGTAATCGAATTTGATACTCTTGCACCAATTATGCAAATAAAATATTGACTTACAAAACTCAACTTTTATCGGTCTAATAGATTTATCCTTATTGAAGATTGTACAACTATAAGGAGTAGGAGTAGTATTAGCCATAAACGTTGCTGATTTGAATCTCTACATCATGAAGAAGATTTTTAATTTTAAAACCTCCATTTACACAAACGAAAGTTGAAATATCAAACTCCGCTTTTTTAATTAAACTTGTGCCTTGTTCCACATAATTAGCTATAATCCAAAATTCATTAGTTCGAATATCTGTAAAAATGTAAATTCTCAATCCATAAGGATAGCCAGTTTTGTTTGTGGTCATTTTTACATAAAAGTCACCAAATTGAATGATACTACCGTTATTTTGAACCGGAAAACTATTAACCAAATTATATCCATTTTGAAGATAATTAACCGTTTCCCCTTGATAATAAACTGTATCTAAATGAGTATGGTTTAAATAAGTATCATAACTATTTAAATAAAATTTATTATCCCCCTGAATAGTTCCAATATTAAGCATTGAATACACTCTAGTATCAAATTGATAACCTGAACCCTGAGAAAATCTACCATCTAATCTAAACTGGGGTAATTTATATTCTTTTAGATATCTTAACGGCTTTTTTTGAAAATCACTAAAATTTGAAATCTCTACGCTAGCAGAATCACCACCAAAAGGAATTTTAAAATAAATTTCTGTAAAAGCGGTAGCAAAATAATTTTCTGGAATCACATTTAAATCTACATTGCCTAAATCATTAATAACTGAAAGCATAGGCAAACTATCGTAGTTCAAAAAATCCACACCTTGAATACGTTTATTATCTATAAATACAGATAAAATGAAAAAAGGTGTTTGAATACCATTTATATAAAAACCTTCTGATGAATTAATCTCTTTTACTTTTACTGCGTAAGTATCATCTATATATTGAATAAAATTCATAATAATTAATTAAATAACGGAACTTTTTTCAAGTCCGAAGTTGATAAATATTTTTTCAAATCAGCTTTTAAATCACGTCTTGTAATTACATAATAAAGGTTTACTACTTTAGGAACAGTAGAGCCATATTTGACCTTTTTCAATTCGAGAACTACTTTTTCTTCATCCTCAGTATTTGAAGCTGGCTCAAAAATCCAAGTATACCACGGAGAATCTTTAGTATGTTTATCAGTCCCCAACCAAAAAGCGACATTATCAGCAAGCTTATGTAGAGTTACATCAGTAGTAATTTTATTCATTTCTACTAACTTAGTCATTGGATTTGCAACAGCTATTTTCAAATCTTTCTCTTTATTTTCCAATTCTTTTTCCTCAGCATCTTGTTTGAACTTTTCATACCATTTTTTTAATAATGGATAAACTACAATTATACCTGCACACAAAAGCCAGTATTTTTGCAAAAAATCAAAGAACCAAACAGTATTTGCTTGGCTCTTTATTCTATTAACTATCTCTCTTTGAGCCATAATTATTTTTTCTTAAATAATTTATAAGCTAAAAGTCCTGCTAAAGCAACTAATACAACATTTGCAATAGTTTTATTGTTTGCGTAAAAAAGTTTGATTTTATCTAACATCTTGTTTAAATTTTGAATTAATAATTTTTATCGTTTTGGGCGTTTGTTTAGACTGTAACGCTGTAAACAGTATAAAAAAAAAGCAATACGGGAATAATAACTACATTAAACTTAAATTTCTTTTTCAAATTAATTACGACACCATTAACTTCTTTTCTGTCAATAATGTCAATAGCATCAAAAATATCTGAATCCTTAACCAAAACATGATCAGGACTACATTCATGTTTAATAATAGCCTTGCACAAATTGAACATAAAAAGATAATCAACCTGCTTTATAACTTTATCAGATGGAAAATCCATAGCAGAAGCTATGTTTTTAATATATAATTCAGTATCATTTTCACTGGAGGGAGCATATTCACTAATCAATTTCCTAATAGTATCTTTTCCCTTACCGATATCTCCAAGTAAATCAATTAACATAGCCCTAATACCGTACTTAATTTCGGTAAATTGTTCAAAAGATTTATTTAAATCCGTATTTTGAGACAATGGAATCTTACCAACCCACTTATCAGGAGTGACCCTTAAATTGCCCGGATTATTATTTCGAATACCTCTTGTTAAATCCTTTCTACCTAAAAAACTACTCATTTTCTTCTACAGTTTGAGGTTTAGCAGGTATTTGCGGTTCATCCTTTCCAAAATCAAGCTTACTTAACTCATCAGATACAACCTGAATACCTTTCAAAATCGCAGTTACAACCGCCCCATATTTTACGATAATTCCGATTATCGAAACAATTCCTTTCAAATTTTTCATGACTTATTTTGTTTTAATTGTTTTCTTTTTTCTAAATACTCTTTGAGTAAATCCACCCCCTCATGAAGTATAAGAGGGAGGAACTTTAATATGACCTTAAACATTAGTTTGAGCGGATAAATGTACCTGCGTAACCTCCGTTTTTTGCACGTGGATTAATTACAAATGCCATGCTGTCAATTACGACCTTACCGCCATTTTTTTGCATTGTACCCCAGTGGAATGACTTGACACCAGTTTTAGTGTTTGTAAAAGTGCATGCTACAGAACCAAACCAACCTTTTTCGGACAGATCCGATTTAGTTGTTGTTACACATTTAATTGCAATCAATTCTCCATTAGACAATCTCCAACCAGTTGTTAAATGCTGTTCAACGCCTTTATTAGGCCCTGAATTAGGTGTGTAAGTAGTAGACTTTGCGCCTGAATGCTTTACTTTTTGTTGGTTATTATTGTTGTTATAATTCTGATTATTAGAATTATAATTCTTTTTATTTTGTGCCATTACTTTATAATGTGTTTAATTAATAATATGATTTCAGCCAGTTTTTTTATTATAATTACTGCCGAATCTATCAGAAATACAATAAGATAGATTCGATAGTAATTTTTAGGCTTATCGCTTTTTTGCAACTCTTTTGCCTGTGTTATTGCGGTCACGTCTTATAAACCAAATCAATGCAATAAGACCAACGACAGCACCAATAACAATTTTCCAATTTCTTTGAAACCATACCTTAATTGTTGAACTTACTACAGTAGCACCAACCTGACCGCTTCCCTGAACAAATCCAGTACTTAAACCGTCATTAATTCCAGTTGTTACGGCTTTTGCGAAAATCTGAGAACCTGCATTTGCTACAGCGCCAACCGTGTTAGCTGAACTTTGTTCCAAAGCTTTTGTTTGAGCATTCCAATAATCGGCTTCGGCTTGTTTTCCTTGTGCTTCTGCTTGTTTAGCAAGCTTTTTCGCTTCTACAGCATCAGTAACTTTTCCAATTACTTGCTGAGCAATTCCACCAACGCCAGGAACAAAACCAACGGCAGTAGTCGCAACTTTTACCAAATTTTTGAACGAGACATTTTTTTTAATGGATTGACCAATTTTTTTAAAGAACCCCATAACTTACACAGTTTTTAAACATCTCACGACGAAATTAATAATTGAGCCTTGCGACTTATTGATTTCAAGACCAACCACAGCCACTAAAGGCAAGGTTAATCTATTAGTTAAACCTTGTAATACTTTTCCATCCGCAAGGACAGCTTGAATAGGATCAATATCACGACTTAAAGTTTGCAATTCGAACGGTAGATATTTAACAACCTGACCATTTGAGTACTGATAAGACAAATCACTTACTGAATCATCAACAGTCATTACAGCCAAATCAAATCCCTGTACATCAATTTTTTTGTTAAACTCTTCTGATGCAACAGATTTTTGTTCGAAGAAAAATAAGTTGTTGGTTTGTTGTGGCTCTTCAATACCGTGCAAATCGTAACGTTTATCTGCAATTAAATCTTCAAGAGTAATTTTAATACTCTCTTTATCTGCAAGATAAATTGAACCTTCGTCTGCTAATTCGCAAAGAGCGATTAAAGCATTATCAGCATCAGATTGTGTGTTTTCAGTTCCGTAAGTACTTGCTAAAATGAAATCTTTAAGCAATACTTTGTTTGCTAAAATGACATTCGAACCGTTTCCACGTTCAATGTAAACACTAATTTTTTCAGTTGTTAAAGCTGATAAAGCCAAATCACTTGAAAGAATTAAAGCACCGATTGCTTTTGTTACTTGTAATTCTGGCGATTTTGTAACGCCTGTAATAGTTGCAATTTTCATTTGTTATAAATTTTATTTGTTTAATTTCTTTCACAAAGATTATTGCAACTATTATTTGACGTTCCCTAAAATTCCCTGTTTTTCCCTATTTTTCCCTAATTTTCCCTATAATATCCCATAGTTTATTAGGTCTTGAACCGTTAAATAGTTCCTTTTTAAAGCAAGAGAATCAATAATTGTTTGATATTCTTTACAAGCGGTTTTATAGCTTAATTCAAGAATATGCATTAATTGGGTTTTAGTTACTTTTTGGCTTGTATTCTGTGTTTTCATGGCTTATAAAAATAAAAGTTGGTGTTCGTGGAATAATTCAGAATCAAATTCATTTACTAATTTTTCCTTTGTTCTAAATTCGTGCAGATAGAAATGTAATTTATTTGTAAACCACATTAAAAGTGGTTTTTCGGTAATCATGTCCAAATCTTGAAGTAAAAGATTTAGCGCAACGATATAAGACACATCTTGATTGTTTGCGTAATATTCTCTAAATAGAGATTTTGCAAGACGTTTTTTAATCGTGGTTGAGGAAAGAACAACCTTTTTTAAACGTTTGATTATAGGATTGAATTTTGTAATTTGAGATTGTAAAAAATCAAAATCAAACAAAATAATTAGCTTTTCTTTATTGATTTGACTTTTACCCGTATTCTCACGAAGTTCAAAAAAACCTTTATTTGCAATCTTCAATAATTCATAAAGGTTTGCTTTATCAAAAATACCCCAAGTCATTGTCTGACTTATATTTACATCTAATTTAGAATGTTCATTTAAACCTCTGAAAAAAGCTGAATTTAACTGATATTCAAAACGCCAAACATTGTCATTTTTCAAACCGTTATTTGCGTAATATTCATTTATATATGGCTTTTCGGTTAGTTGCAACGACAGCGTTTTATTATAGCATCGTATTATTTTATCAGATGTTCTTTTCCCGATTTGGAAACCGTTAAGTATAGATTTTCCTTTGTAGGTTTCAAAATAGCTTTGTAAATTTTTCGGACGCCCCGAAATAAGGTAGTTACCTGCAACAACATTACTATATAAATTACGGTAAGAATTGTTGATATCAGACTTGTCAAGGCAAATATCCAGTCTATTAATAGACTTAAAAAAGTAGTTCGTTTCATCGCAAAAAGCGTTTATGACACCTCTTAAGGCATCGTTAGACAATGTGTAAAATAGATTGTTTTCGAATTGTAGTTGCGCAAATTGTTCACTCATAATTGCTGAGCGTGGTCTTGCTGTATAAATTCCAATTTTTAAATCTTCATAATATAAATCTGCTCTAAGCTCAAAAATCTTAGTTCCGTACTCATAAGGTTTTAAACGAAACTTTGAATGCTCGGGAAATTCTCCAAACGGTTGTCCTTCTAGATTAATAATTAAATAGTCGATATTTATAAGAGTAGGTTTTAAATTATTGTTTTTGAATTTAGTTTGGGCTTGATGCCTTTCTTTATATGAAATCATTGTTTTTTAGTAGGTTTGAGTGAGTTAGTTGCCGTTATACCCTACGGCAACAATTGAAAAATCGAAAGGGGAGTAGCAAAAAATTAATTTTCCGAACCCTGCCAAAGTGAATAATGATTTTTTGGTAAATCATGTATTGTAAATTCTTTCTTTGATATTGCCTCAGTTATTTTCTTTTCGACTTCAAAAAATTTCTGTTGATAATTTGAAATCTGAGAGTTAAAAAAAACATTAATCTGCTGACCAACATTTTTAATTTCTCTCATTGTAAAATCATGTTGATATTTTAAACCAAGTAAATCGACAGTCTCTACAGGATTTTTTGAATACTCATTTAAATCATGATTTAATCCTGACAATTCCAAAAGCAAATTTTCTCGTTTTTGGATTAAAAGTAAAATTGTAGACATATATTAAGGTATTAGAAGATTATGTTTAAGGAGTTTTGAAATAAGCGTTTTCTGAGAATTGCAATAAAAAATAAATTCGTGAACGCAAAAAGATTGAGTTACTATAAAGCAATCCGTACAAACTTTAATTGTAATTCCTATATTTGAACCACGGATTCTTAGAAATAATGTTTTGAACTTTAAATGTGAGGTTTTGCAAAATGGACGCATTTTTTTCAAAAATGTTTTTGCATTAAAGTTTGTGTGACGCATCTTGTTTAGTTCTACAAGTAATAGTGTGTAATTCTCTAAAGAGGAACGTTTTAAAGCCATTTGTAATAGTTAATAAGTTATATCACAAATGAACTATAATTTATATTATGTAAAATAGAATATTTTGAATTTATGTTGTACTACTTTGTTCCATCTCTTTAACGTGTCTTATCTTTTTAATCTATCCTTTCGTGAAAATCAAATATTCAGAAATTTATTTATAACGATTCGCTTTATCCATTTTTAAGAATCATGCCCCATGGTTTACTGCCATTTTTCCTTACTTTAGAATTTGACGAGAATTTAATATTCGGACATAATTCTAATTCAATTTATTTTATGCGATTCTCAGCGATTCAATTTTTAAAATCTTTTGACGTATATCTGGTAGAAAAATATTATATCAGTTATCCAGAATCTAATATTTGAAAAAAAATCCCAAAAATTTCATTTTAATCAATTTTCAAGATTAACTTGTAATTCTTATAATCTAATCCATTGATTTAATGTTTTTTCTACTAAAAAAAACCTTTTAACACCTTATTATCACTAATTCTTAACATTTCTTTAAAATATTCCAGATTCTAGTCAAGATGCTTTCATTGTAAGAGTTTATTTTATTATTTTTACATTGAATACTTTAAAATTTTATCAAAAACGTATGAATACAGTTGCTGAGCATATTGCTGATTTTTTGAAGGAATACAAACCTTTTGATAATTTGACTTTTCAGGAATTATCGGATATTGCTACAAATATTCGTGTAATTAATTTAGAAAAACACGCGGTTTTATTTCAAAATAATGATCCGCTTCACGATAGTTTTTATGTAGTCGCTTCTGGTGTAATCAATCTTACAACAATTGCTGACGCAGAAGAAACTATTATAAATAAATGCCATGAAGGCGATATTTTTGGTCTACGCCCGTTTTTCGCCAAGAATAACTATATGATGACAGCTAAAGCACGCGAAGAAAGTATAATTTATGCTATTCCAATCGCTGTATTTAGACCTTTTGTAGCTAATAATTCTGATGTTTTAAACTTCTTATTAGAAAGTTTTGCAGTGAATTCGCGCCATACAAAAGACAGCGTAAGTTCTAATGGTAAACTTATTTCTGATGTAGATTATATCGATCAGCAGTCAGAAATGCAATATATTCAGTCGCTTAATTATAATAATTCGCCATTAACTACTCAGGCTAGTCATATTGTAAAAGATGTTGCTATTTTAATGACGGAGTCTATGGTTGATAATATCATAATCTGCGAAAAAAATCATCCAATTGGAATCGTAACCAATGCCGATTTGTCTTCAAAAATCGCAACTGGACGCTATCCTATTACAGAAACAATTGACAAAATTATGTCCTCGCCGGTTGTGACCGTTTTAGAAAACGTATCACTTGCCGAAGCACAATTGTTGATGTTAAAACATAATGTAACTCACCTTTGTGTTACCAAAGACGGTACAAGTAAATCTGTTGTAAAAGGAATAATTTCTGAACACGATCTTATTGTTGCTCAAGCTAGTAACCCTGGTGTTTTAATTAAAGAAATTAAGCGTTCACAACTTCCGAAAGATCTAAAACAAATTCGCGATCGTTTATCTGATTTGATTCAAAATTCAATTCAGAAGAACATTCCAATTTCGCATGTCAGTAATATTGCAAGTGAAATTAATCTCGCTATTATTAAACGTGCTGTTGAGCTTTCAATTTTAGATTTAGGCTCCCCTCCTGCACGTTTTGCATGGTTAAGTATTGGAAGTCAAGGACGTAAAGAACAGCTTTTATTAACAGATCAGGATAGTATTTTGATTTTTGAAGATGTTACGCCTGAAAAATATAGAGAAGTAAAAGATTATTTCTTAAGGCTGGCAAAAAGAACTACTTCAATATTAGAAAAAGTAGGTTACGAATATTGTCCAAACGGTCATATGGGAAGCAATATGCTTTGGTGTAAATCATTGAGTGACTGGACAAAACAATACAACAGCTGGATGAATACTCCAGGGGAAAACAGCAATGATTTGAGCAGTATTTTCTTTGACTATGAAATTGTTTTTGGAGAACCTAAAATTGAGGAAGCCATAGAAAATGTCATTTTCAAGAATGCTGTAAACAATACTTTATTCTTTGATTTCTTAGGAAACGATGCTTTAAAGAGAAATTCTCCGCTAAGTTTCTTCAAGAAATTTATAGTTGAAGAAGAAGGACCGCATAAAGGAAAATTTGATATAAAAACTCGTGCCTTAATGCCTTTGATAGATGGTGCACGTTTATTAATTTTGAATGCAAATATAAAAGGAATACAAAACACCTATTTAAGATTCAAGCAGTTAGCAATAACAGATTCTAAAAATGCCGAAATTTATTTAAGCTGCGCTGAAGCTTTTCTAACTCTTTCTAAATTTAGAACTGTTGAAGGATTAAAAAATGACGACTCTGGTCAATATATTAATTTAAGAGAAATGTCTAAAACAGATAAGGAGAAACTAAAAAATGCTTTAGCCCCAATGAAAGACCTCGAGGAACTAATTAAGAGTAAATTTCAATTGACACAATTCTCATAAAATATGCTAGACTGGCTTAAAAATATCAACAAAGACTATCCAGAATTCTGGAAGGATTATTTAACAAAATTCGAATCTAGACCTAACAGGTTTGTTGTTTTATCAACAGAAACCTCTGGGCTAAATCCGGATAAAGATGTTATATTGTCTGTTGGCGCATTCTCTGTTATCGACGACAGTATCGTAATAAAAGAAAGCTTTGAGACTGTTTTACTGCAATACAAATACCTTCAGGATAATGGACTTTCTAATGAATTTATCATTGAAAGCAAAATGATGAAAATGCCTGAACCCGATGCATTAGAAGCTTTAGTGAAATTTATAGGAAATTCAATTTTGGTGGGACATCATATTAATTTTGATGTTGAAATGCTAAATGCCGCGCTGGAACGTTTAGATTGCGGCCGATTGAAAAACGAAGCTTTGGATGTTGATGTAATGTACAGAAAACTTACTGATATAAACGACAAACAGTTTTCGCTTGATGATTTGTGCGAAATTTATAAAATTCCCAAAAGCGATCGTAATTCTTCTTCCGAAGATGCTTATAGAATTGGACTTTTGTTTTTAAAACTGAAATCTAGATTAGGAATAAAGTAATAAATATAAAATCTCAATATTTAAACTCCAATATTGTAAAAAAAAAAAAATGCCTCTTAAATTTTAAGAGGCATTTTTTTATGAACTAAGAACAGAATTAAGAAATTCTTTCTTTCATAATTTGTTCTACAACTTCTGGATTTAACAAAGTTGATGTATCTCCAAAATTAGAGAAATCTCCTTCAGCTATTTTACGTAAAATTCTACGCATAATTTTTCCAGAGCGAGTTTTTGGCAAACCAGAAACGAATTGGATTTTATCTAATTTTGCAATTGGACCGATGTGATCTGCAATATACTGATTGATCTCTTTAGACAAGTTTTCTTTATTTCTAACTTCTCCAGTTTCTTTTAGAATAACATAACCGTACAATGCATTTCCTTTAATATCATGAGGGAATCCAACAATAGCAGACTCTGCAACCGCTGGGTGCTCATTAATTGCATCTTCAATTGGTGCAGTTCCTAAATTATGACCAGAAACAATTACAACATCATCTACTCTACCCGTAATTCTGTAGTATCCTACTTCATCTCTTAACGCTCCGTCTCCTGTGAAATATTTTCCAGGGAAAGCAGAGAAATACGTTTCTTTATATCTTTCGTGATTGTTCCAGATTGTTCTAGCGATTCCAGGCCAAGGAAATTTAATACATAAACTTCCAACTACTTGGTTACCTTCAATTTCATTACGTTTTTCATCCATTAAAACAGGCTGAATTCCAGGTAACGGTAAAGTAGCATACGTTGGTTTTGTTGGGGTCACAAAAGAAATAGGAGAAATCATGATTCCACCAGTTTCTGTCTGCCACCAAGTATCTACCACCGGACATCTCTTGTCTCCAACGTGGTCATTAAACCAGTGCCAAGCCTCTTCGTTAATTGGCTCTCCAACAGATCCTATAACTTTAAGCGATTTTAGAGGATATTTTTGAATATAATCTAAACTTTCTTTTGCTAAAGAACGAATTGCTGTTGGCGCTGTATAAAATTGTGTGATTTTATGTTTTTCAATAATATCCCAGAAACGGCTGAAATCTGGATAAGATGGAACTCCTTCAAAAATTACTGTCGTAGCACCATTCAATAATGGACCGTACAATATATAAGAGTGTCCCGTAATCCAACCGATATCTGCTGTACACCAGAAAATATCATTTTCTTCGTAATTGAAAACGTTTTTAAAAGTATAAGCTGTATATACCATGTAACCAGCTGTAGTGTGAACCATTCCTTTTGGCTTTCCAGTTGATCCTGAAGTATATAAAATAAACAAAGGATCTTCAGCATCCATAATTTCAGCAACACTATTATCTAAAGCTGCTTCTAATAATGGCTGTAACCAAATATCACGGCCTTCTTTCATTTTTACATCAGTATTAGTTCTTTTTGCAACTAATACTTTTGTTACAGACGGGCAAGTTTCAAGAGCTTCATCAACAATTCCTTTTAAGTCAATTGTTTTGTTACCTCTATAACCACCATCTGAAGTGATTACCATTTTACAATCACAGTCATTAATTCTCGCAGAAACCGCAGAAGCAGAAAATCCAGCAAAAACAACCGAATGTATAGCACCGATTCTTGCACACGCTAATACAGAAACAGCTAACTCAGGAATCATTGGGAGGTAAATACAAACTCTATCGCCTTTGCGAACACCTTGCTCGCGAAGTACGTTTGCCATCTTTGATACTCGTTCGTATAATTCATTATACGTTATATGTAAAGCTTCTTCAGAAGGATCATTTGGTTCAAAAATAATTGCCGTTTTATCTCCTCTTTTGCTTAAATGTCTATCAATACAGTTTTTGGTAATGTTGACTTTAGCTTCTGTAAACCATTTTACTTCAGCTTCTGCCATATTAAAATCAACTACTTTTTCCCATTGTTGGTACCATGTGAAATTTTCCTCAGCTATTTTTCCCCAAAATTTTCTTGGCTCTCTTATTGACTTATTGTAATGCTTGAAATATTGTTCTAAATTTTCAATTTTGTAATAGCTCATCTTTTGTTGAATTTTTTTATAAATGTATTAAATCTGAATGTATTCTTAAAATAATTTAATTCATAAATTTTATCAAAAAAAAACATTTACTTAATAAAATATGATAATTATTTGCATTTGATTTAAAATTTTACTTTTTAAACCAAATCTAAAGGCAAAAAAAGGCATAATAAATAGATATTACGCCTTTTTTAATTTAACAAATTTCAATAACAATTAATGTTGTAAACTGCTTTACAATACTTTTCTCTACTTTGAAAATAGCAGCATCATTATTAATTAAAACAGAAATTTCAACAAGTATATTTTTTCAAACATACCCCATTATTAGGGATCAGCTTCACTTAACTTGCTCAAAAGTTAAGTGAATGCAATATGCATCTATATCCATTCTCTTTAATAAGTGCTTACTAATTCAAAATATTACAAATCATTGATACAGTGCAAATCCCGCAGAATCGAATCCTGCGGGAATTCCCATTTTATTTTAATTATCCAATTTTTTTCATTGCTGTCATAGACTCTCTTAACCAAGCTCCAACTTCTTCAATAGGATGCTGGCGAATTTCTCTATTTACTGCAATTAAAACAGCGTTATCAACTCCATTTGAAGTAGAAAACGGTTTTCCGATGATATTAGTATCTACTTTTTTCATGAATTCAGTCAATAAAGGCTTACATGCATGATCAAATAAGTAACATCCGTATTCTGCAGTATCAGAAATTACACGGTTCATTTCGAACAATTTCTTTCTTGCAATTGTGTTTGCGATTAATGGCAATTCGTGTAATGATTCGTAATAAGCTGATTCTTCGATAATTCCAGCTTCAGTCATTGTTTCAAAAGCCAATTCAACACCCGCTTTTACCATTGCAATCATTAATACTCCATTATCAAAATATTCTTGCTCAGAAATTGGAGCTTCTTGCGGTGCAGTTTTTTCAAAGTTCGTTTCTCCTGTTGCTGCTCTCCATTTCAATAAGTTAACGTCGTCATTAGCCCAGTCAGCCATCATAGTTCTTGAGAATTCTCCAGAAATGATATCGTCTTGGTGTTTTTGGAATAATGGACGCATGATGTCTTTTAATTCTTCAGCCAATTCGTAAGCTTCAATTTTTGCAGGATTTGAAAGACGATCCATCATATTTGTGATTCCACCGTGTTTCAAAGCTTCAGTGATAGTTTCCCATCCGTATTGAATTAATTTTGAAGCATATGCTTTATCGATACCTTTTTCAACCATTTTATCAAAACATAAAATAGATCCAGTTTGCAATAATCCACAAAGAATAGTCTGCTCACCCATTAAATCTGATTTTACTTCAGCTACGAAAGATGATCTTAAAACTCCAGCTCTGTGTCCTCCAGTTGCTACAGCATAAGCTTTTGCTTGATCTAAACCTAAACCGTTTGGATCGTTTTCTGGGTGAACTGCAATAAGAGTTGGAACTCCAAATCCTCTCTTGTATTCTTCACGAACCTCAGAACCTGGACATTTAGGAGCACACATAATTACAGTGATGTCTTTACGAATCTGCATTCCTTCTTCTACAATGTTAAATCCGTGAGAATAAGCTAAAGTAGAACCTTGTTTCATTAATGGCATAATAGCAGTTACCACAGCTGTATGTTGTTTATCTGGTGTAAGGTTACAAACTAAGTCTGCAGTTGGAATCAATTCTTCATAAGTTCCTACAGTAAATCCATTTTCAGAAGCATTTTTAAAAGAAGCTCTTTTTTCAGCTATTGCATCTGCACGTAATGCATAAGAAATATCTAAACCAGAATCTCTCATGTTTAATCCTTGATTCAAACCTTGTGCTCCACAACCCACAATTACAACTTTTTTCCCAGCTAATGCTGCAATTCCGTCTGCAAATTCTGATTGCTCCATAAATTCGCAAACCCCTAATTGTTCTAATTGTAATCTAAGTGGTAATGTATTGAAATAATTTGCCATTTTTGTTTTAATATTTAATGAAATGAAATTTTATAATTGATTAATTTATAGCTAAAATCTACTAATTGAATGATTCTAATAAAGTGGAAATCTCCATCTTCTCTTTAGAAACTGAAATTCTTCCCGAACGTACAAACTGCATAATGCCGTATGGTTTGAATTTTTCGTATAATTCTTCAATTTCAGAACGTCTTCCTGATTTTGAAATCACGAAGAAATCACGAGAAACCGTTACAATTGTAGACTGACTTTCTTTGATGATATTCTGAATTTGTTTTTCGTCAAATAACAAACTTGAAGCAATTTTAAATAAGGCATTTTCCAGATAAATGGTTTCTTCATCTGTATGATAAAATGCTTTTATAACTTCAATTTGTTTTTCAATTTGTCCAACAATATTCTGAACCCATTTCTCTGTAGTATTTACTACAATAATAAATCTTGAAACATTCTCGATTTCTGATTCTGAAACATTTAGACTTAATATATTAATGTGACGCTTTAAGAATATTCCAGATATTCTATTCAGTAATCCCACGTTATTTTCTGAGTATACCGATATGGTAAATGTTTTATCTTCCATTGTTTTTTAGTTTTTTTTTGTTTCAAGTTTCAGGTTTCACGTTCTCAGCAGAACGTGAAACCTGAAACTTGAAACTTGAAACCTTTTTCTAGCTTAATCTAATTTCTGAAACACACGCTCCGGTTGGAATCATTGGAAAAACGTTATTTTCCTTTTCGACCATGACTTCTAAGAAGTAAGAATCTTTTGAAGCCAGCATTTCTGCAACTGCTTCATCTAAATCTTCTCTTTGTGTGACTTTTTTAGATTTAATATGGTATCCTTCAGCTATTGCAACAAAATTTGGATTAATCATTTTTGTTGAAGCATATCGGTTGTCAAAAAACAATTCCTGCCATTGACGTACCATTCCTAAAAACTCATTATTTAAAATAACAATCTTCACAGGAACCTGAGTTTGGAAAATCGTACCCAATTCCTGAATTGTCATTTGGAATCCGCCATCACCAATAATCGCTACAACTTCGCGTTCTGGTTTACCCATTTTTGCTCCAATTGCTGCTGGAAGTGCAAATCCCATTGTACCTAAACCTCCAGAAGTAATATTACTTTTTGTTGAATTGAATTTAGCGTAACGACAAGCAAACATTTGGTGCTGACCAACATCTGAAACGATAATAGCATCCCCTTTTGAATGTTTATTGATCATTTCGATAGTTTCTCCCATCGAAATTCCTTTGCCGTTTGTTGGGTTTAATTCTTCTTTTATTACAGAATTAAATTCAACTTCTCTTAAAGCCTTAAATTCATTAAGCCATAGATCATGAGATTTTGCATCTAATAATGGTAATAATGCAGTTAAAGATTCTTTAACATCTCCTAAAACAGCTACTTCTGTTTTTACATTTTTATCTACTTCTGCAGGATCAATTTCGAAGTGAATTACTTTTGCTTGTTTGGCATACGTTTTTAAATTACCCGTTACACGGTCATCAAAACGCATTCCGAAGGCGATTAAAACATCACATTCGTTTGTCAATAAATTTGGCGCATAATTTCCGTGCATTCCAAGCATTCCAACATTTAAAGAATGGTCTGTTGGTAAAGCTGAAAGTCCTAAAATAGTCCATGCAGACGGAATTCCAGATTTTTCGATTACCGCTTTAAATTCTTCTTCTGCTCTTCCAAGGATAATTCCTTGTCCGAAAACGATTAGAGGTTTTTTCGCATTATTAATTAAAGCAGCCGCTTCAGCCACTTTCTCTAAATTTAATTTTGGAACTGGAACATAACTTCTAATTCCTGTACATTTTTCATAACTAAAATCAAACTCATCAAACTGAGCATTTTTAGTAATATCAATCAATACAGGCCCTGGACGTCCAGAACGAGCAATGTAAAATGCTTTTGCAATGATTTCTGGAATCTGAGAAGCTTCAGTTACCTGAAAATTCCATTTTGTAACCGGAGTTGAGATTCCGATAATATCAGTTTCCTGAAAAGCATCAGAACCTAATAAATGTCTTCCAACTTGTCCTGTAATACATACCATTGGAGTTGAATCGATCTGAGCATCAGCGATTCCTGTAACTAAATTAGTCGCTCCTGGTCCAGAAGTCGCGATTGCTACCCCTACTTTTCCTGTAGCTCTTGCATAACCTTGAGCTGCATGTGTTGCACCTTGTTCGTGACGTACTAAAACATGGTGTAACTTGTCTTGAAATTTATATAACTCGTCGTAAACTGGCATGATTGCTCCACCTGGATAACCATAAACCAAATCTACACCTTCTTCTAACAAACATCTTATAACAGCTTCTGCCCCTGATATTCTCATAGTATATTGTTTTTCAAGAATCAATCTCAATTTTTAAATTGATTCTTGATATTATTGTTTTAAAATTAATTATCGGTAACGCAGCCTGTAGAAGCGCTTGACACCGATCTAGCGTATTTAAGTAAAACCCCTCTGTCAACTTTCAATGACGGCTGAACCCAAGCCGCCTTACGAGCTGCATATTCTTCATCAGATATCTTCAGGTCGATTGTATTTTTCACAGCGTCGATAGCAATCATATCTCCATCTTTTACTAGTGCAATACCACCACCATCATATGCTTCTGGTGTAACGTGTCCTACCACGAAACCGTGTGAACCTCCGGAGAATCTACCATCTGTAATTAGCGCACAGCTGCTTCCTAATCCAGCTCCAATAATGGCTGATGTCGGTTTTAGCATTTCAGGCATTCCCGGACCACCTTTTGGTCCACAACCCCTGATGACGACTACATTACCGGGTTTAATTTTTCCGGCCTGCAGTCCTGGAATTACTTCAAATTCACCTTCAAAAACTACAGCTGGTCCTTCAAAATATTCTCCTTCTTTTCCGCTGATTTTTGCAACTGCTCCTTCAGAAGCAAGATTTCCGTATAAAACCTGAATATTTCCAGTTGGTTTCAACGCTTTTTGAATTTCATGAATTACTTCCTGTCCGTCTTGTAAATCTGGTGTTGAAGCTAAATTCTCAGCAACTGTTTTTCCTGTTACAGTTAAACAATCTCCGTGAATCAATCCAACTTTTAATAAATATTTCATTACTGATGGAATACCTCCAACTTCATGAATATCTTCCATCATATATTTTCCACTTGGTTTCATGTCGGCAAGAACAGGAGTTCTGTCATTAATAGCCTGAAAATCATCCAACGTAATTGTAATACCAACAGAATGAGCCATTGCAATTAAGTGCATAACCGCATTTGTAGAACCTCCTAAAACTGCTACAATTGTAATAGCATTTTCAAAAGCTTTACGAGTCATGATATCTCTTGGCTTAATATCTTTTTCTAATAAAATTTTAATTGCAGCACCTGCCGCCACACATTCGTCTCTTTTTTCCTGACTTAAAGCAGGGTTTGAAGAACTGTAAGGCATACTCATTCCTAATGCTTCAATTGCAGAAGACATTGTATTGGCAGTATACATACCACCGCAAGCACCAGCACCTGGACATGCATTTTGAATAACACCTTTGAAATCTTCTGGTGTAATTTCTCCTTTTACTTTTTTTCCTAAAGCTTCAAAAGCAGAAACGATATTTAAGGATTCACCTTTCCATTTTCCTGAGTGAATTGAACCTCCATAAACCATCATTGATGGACGGTTTAATCTTCCCATTGCGATTAACGCTCCAGGCATGTTTTTATCACAGCCAGGAATTGCAATAATACCATCGTACCATTGTGCTCCTGCAACTGTTTCAATAGAATCTGCAATTACATCTCTAGAAACCAATGAATAACGCATACCTTCAGTTCCGTTAGAAATTCCGTCACTGACACCAATGGTATTAAAAATAAGTCCGACAAGATCTGCATCCCAAACACCTTTTTTAACATCTTTTGCTAAATCGTTCAAGTGCATGTTGCAAGTGTTACCATCGTAACCCATGCTCACAATTCCAACTTGTGCTTTCTTTAAATCTTCTTCAGTTAAACCAATTCCGTACAACATTGCTTGCGCCGCAGGCTGTGTTTGATCTTGAGTGATGGTCTTGCTGTACTTATTTAATTCCATTATTGTATTATTTATTTTAATTTTTATTCAAAAAAAAACCTTCCAGTATTTGGAAGGTTTGTAATATAGTTTTTCAATTATATTTATACCATTCCCGATGCAGATGTGTGAATCACATTGACAACAACGACAGAAGTAATAATAATTGAGATTTGCATCGCTTATTTTTTTAGTGTTACAAAAGTATAGAAACTTTAGGAACTAAAAAAATAAAATCTCAACATTTCAAATACTTCTTGTGATTATCTTCACTTTTTAACAGAAAATATTAAACAATTGTTGATTGTCCAATACTTACGTTATCATTATTAAAATATAGCAAATCATCTTTGCTGAAAATAAAATTAGAAACGAACTCCCCTACTTCATTTGTTCCAAATTTTGAATCTGGTTTCAGATCAATCGTAACCACTTTGTATTCGATAGCTTTTTCTACTGCTTTATAAATTACATTAGCTTCTTTAGTTAACCCAAAATGTTCTAATAAAAGTGCTGCTGCTAAAATCGAAGCAATCGGATTGGCAATATTTTTTCCTTTTGCCTGCGGATAAGAACCGTGAATTGGCTCAAACAAAGCATTTTTTTCTCCTAGGGATACTGATGGCAGTAAACCAATTGATCCTGTAATTACACTTGCTTCATCTGATAAAATATCTCCAAATAAATTCTCTGTTAAAATCACATCAAATTGTTTTGGATTCAAAATTAACTGCATTGCCGCATTATCAACAAATAGGAAATCAAGCTTCACATCTGGATAATTTTCGCTCACTTTCTGAACTACCTTTCTCCATAATCTAGAAGTTTCTAAAACATTTGCTTTATCTACCATAGTCAACTTTTTACGACGGTTTTGTGCCGATTTAAAAGCTAAATGTGCAATTCTAGTAATTTCTTCTTCTGTGTATTCACATAGATCAGAAGCGTGCGTTCCTTCTTCATTTAAAGTTTTGGCTCCAAAATAAGCTCCGCCAGTTAATTCTCTAAAAATGGTAAAATCAGCTCCTTCAATAATTTCTCTTTTTAATGGAGAAGATTCAATTAAGGCTTTATAAGGTTTAATAGGACGAATATTAGCAAACAAACCAAGCTCTTTTCGCAGTTTCAATAATCCTTGTTCCGGACGAACCTTTGCATTTGGGTTATTATCGTATTTTAGATCTCCAATCGCACCAAGCAGAACGGCATCTGTGTTTAAACAAAGATTCAGCGTTTGCTCTGGCAAAGGACTTCCTGTTTTATCGATAGCAACAGCTCCCATCAGGGCTTCTTCAAAAACAAATTCGTGATTGTACACTTCGCCAATGGCGTATAATGCTTTTTTGGCCTGTAAAATTACTTCTGGTCCAATTCCGTCTCCTGGTAAAACTGCTATTTTCAAATTCATAATGCCTCGTTCTTTATGTATTTAAATCCTTGTTTTTTCTCTTTTTCTTTGTTCTATCTTCTTTATTTATTCTCTTATTCTATTTTCAACTAACTTCTAATTAAATCTCCTTCTATTTTAGAAGCTTCAATAATTTGGTGAATATCTGCGTCTAATACTTCTTTTTTGATATCTGCGAATTTCAAGAATTCAACATAAACGATATCCAATTGTACTTTTGTCAATTCGTAACCTACTTTTTTAGCTCTGTAAGCCAAAGCCGCTCTTCCGCTTCTAGCTGTCAAAATAATTGAAGATTCATTTACTCCAACATCTAATGGATCCATGATTTCGTAAGTTGCTCTGTTTTTGATCACACCATCTTGGTGAATTCCAGAACTGTGTGCAAAGGCATTTGCTCCAACAATCGCTTTATTTGGCTGCACAATCATTCCCATGCTTTCAGAAACCAAACGGCTCATTTCGTTCAATTCTCTTGTATTGATGTTTGTATCTAAATTTAGGTAAGGATGCTGTTTGAAAATCATAACCACTTCTTCAAGCGCTGTATTTCCAGCTCTTTCTCCAATACCATTAATAGTACATTCGATTTGTCTTGCACCATTTACAGCTCCTGCGATTGAGTTTGCAGTTGCCATTCCTAAATCATTATGACAGTGACATGAAAGGATTACGTTTTCGATTCCTTTTACGTTTTCTTTTAGGTATTTAATTTTTGCTCCATATTCTTCAGGAAGACAATATCCTGTTGTATCAGGGATATTTAATACTGTTGCACCAGATTTTATAACTTCTTCACAAACTTTTGCTAAGAATGCATTATCTGTTCTTCCTGCATCTTCTGCATAGAATTCAACATCTTCTACATACGATTTTGCGTGTGCTACAGCATATTTTGCTCTTGCAATAATATCTTCGGGCGTAGTTTGTAATTTGTGGAGGATATGAGATTGTGAAGTTCCGATTCCAGTATGGATTCTAGGTTTCTTTGCGTGCTTTAAAGCAGCAGCAGCAACATCAATGTCGTTTTTAACGGCTCTTGTTAGTCCGCAGACGGTTGCATTTTCTACAATTTTACAAATCTCAGAGACCGATAAAAAATCGCCCGGACTTGACACAGGAAAGCCTGCTTCGATAATATCAACTCCCATTTTGTCTAGTCGTTCTGCGATAACTAATTTTTGTTTAGTATCTAACTTGCATCCTGGAACTTGCTCACCGTCGCGTAAAGTGGTGTCAAAAATTTGAACTTTCTCTCTATTCATATTCATTTATTTAATGTAATTTCACATCTTGATAACAAATATATATTGTACTATCGCAGTACGAAATTCGTTTTAATGAAATTATACTGCTCATAAAACGTTTTATATCTTATTAACTAATTTATTATCAATAAGTTACATTATTATTTTTTACAATGGCTAACCATCAAAAAGATTTCTTATTTGTTTTAATCAAATCACTTTCGAAATCAGAAAAAAGACAGTTTAAAATTTTTGCAAGCCGATTAGAGACGAGTTCAAATACAAAATTTATCGAATTATTCAATATTTTGGATAAATCTGAAGTTTATGATGAAAAACTCATTCTTAAAAGTGGTGTCATTCAAAAAGTGCAGTTATCTAACTTAAAATCATACTTATACAAGCAAATTTTAGTTAGTATCAGATTAAATATTCCCAGCCAGAATATTCGTTACCAGCTGCGTGAGCAAATGGATTTTGCTGTTATTCTCTATAATAAAGGATTGTACAAGCAGAGTTTAAAAATTTTAGACAAGACCAAACAGCAAGCGCTCGAAAATGATGAGAAATATATGGCGTATGAAATTGTAGAATTCGAAAAATTAATCGAATCGCAATATATTACCCGAAGTATTCAAGGCCGTGCTGACGAATTGGTAGTTCAAGCTAAAGAATTAAACTATCGAAATACTATTTCAAGTAAATTATCGAACTTATCGCTTCAATTATACGGAATCATGCTCAAAACAGGTTACGTAAAAAGTGATGCCGAATACAAATACATCGACGATTATTTTAACAGACATATTGCAAAACTGGATGAAAGTAAATTCGGGTTTCGAGAAAAGTACTGGTTTTACAATGCTAATTTATGGCGAAGTTTTCTAGTTCAGGATTTCTTGGCAAGCTATAAGTTCGCCTATAAATGGGTACAGCTTTTTTATGATAATCCGAATATGATTTATCTGAATCCCGTGTTTTTCTTAAAAGGAAACCACTATTTCTTAGAGTCGCTTTATATGTTAAAGTATAAGTCGAATTTCAAAAAATATCTAAATCTTTTAGAAGAAACAATTGCCGATCCAAAATTCCCTGCAAATGATAATATTGCATCGCTATCATTTCTTTATGTTTACAACAACAAATTGAATCTTCACATTTTAGAAGGAACTTTTGCTGAAAGTGAATATTTAATTCCCGAAATTCTCAACAAACTTAAAGTACACAGTGAGCATCTTGACGAACATCACGAAATGTTGTTTTTCTATAAAATTGCTTCTATTTATTTTGGGGTTGAAAAATACAATGAATGCATTAATTATTTAGACAAAATCATCAATAATAAAAACTTGACGATGCGTGAAGATTTAATGTGTTTTGCGAGACTGTTATCTTTAATAGCTCATTATGAACTAGGGAAAGATTATTATTTAGAGAATCATCTAAAAAGCACCTATAAGTTTTTATTGAAAATGAATGATTTACACGAAGTTCAAAAAGAAATCATCAAATTCCTTAGAAATTTAAACAACTTCTATCCTGCTGATATTAAAAAGGAATTCAAAAAAATGCATGCTCGTTTTGTTGAGCTTGAAAAGAATACTTATGAAAAAAGAGCTTTCTTATATCTCGACATTATTTCTTGGCTGGAAAGCAAAATTGAAAACAGAAAAATTGCTGATATAATTAAGGAAAAAGCGAAATTGAATAATCGATAGGATTAAATTCTAATTTTTATCCCGAGGCTTCGGGACCAAATTCCAATAAAAATGGCGTTAAGATCTTGTTTTTAACGCCATTTTTGTCATCCTGAGGAACCAAGGATCACGCTATAGCTATCGAAAATAGTAATTCTTCAATCTTTGTTGATTTACGAGTGTGATCCTTCGTTCCTCAGGATGACAAACTAAACGCTAAAAACAACAAACCCGACAGGTTTTTAAAATCTGTCGGGTTTACTAAATGTAAAAAATCCCAAACTCCTTCCGAAGACTCGGGATTGGAATTTGGGATTTTTTTGATTAGAATTTCTTAAAATTTATTCCACAATATTTGAAGTCGTAACATAGAAATTTTTATCTACTTCCAATTTTCTATCTTCGTTGTCCGTTTTTACAGACTGCCAATCTGTAGTTGGTTTTAACCAAGTTTCAACTCCATTGATTTTCACTTTTACCGGCATATCAAATTTAGAAACACAATTTGTCCAATGATAACCTAAAGTTCCATTTTTAAACATGTATTCAAAAACAGGAATCTTAGTTGTAGTTAAATATTGAGCAAAAACTCTATTGAAATTAATTCCAGCTTGTTCGTTAATATAATCTTCAATTTGTTTTGAAGTAACCGTTTGATGATAAAAAGTCTTATTTAGACCTCTAAGAATAGATTTCCATTTAGCATCATCATTGATAATCTGGCGGATTGTATGCAGCATATTTGCCCCTTTTGGATACATATCTCCAGATCCTTCATTGTTTACATCATAATGACCTATAATCGGAGTATCGTTTTGAATGTTTTTTCTGCAGCCAATTACATACTCAGCACCAGCATCTTTCCCGTAATAATATTCCACAAAAAGGCTTTCAGAATAATTTGTAAAACTTTCATGAATCCACATATCAGCAATATCTTTATACGTGATATTATTAGCAAACCACTCATGTCCAGATTCATGAATAATGATAAAATCAAATTTTAATCCCCAGCCTGTACCGCTTAAATCACGTCCTAAATAACCATTTTTGTACTGATTTCCGTAAGTAACAGAACTTTGATGCTCCATTCCTAAGTAAGGAACTTCAACCAATTTGTAACTATCTTCATAAAAAGGATAAGGTCCGAACCAGTTTTCAAAAGCCTTCAACATTTTTGGAGCATCTTTGAATTGTTCTTTAGCTAAAGCCAAATTATCTCTCAAGACATAATAATTACAATCTAAATCGCCTTTTTCACCTTTGTAAACTTCACTGAAATTTACATAATCTCCAATATTTATATTTACACCGTAATTATTAATTGGATTAGAGACGTACCAGTTAAAAGTTTTAGTTCCGTCTTTTTCTTTTTTAATGCTTTTTAGTCTTCCATTAGAAACTTCTGTTAAATCTCCAGGAACATTTACACTGATTAACATGTTCTCCACTTCATCATACATGTGGTCTTTACAAGGCCACCAAACACTAGCACCTAAACCCTGGCAAGATGTAGCGACAAAATCTTTTCCATTTTTATCTTTTTTCCAAGAAAATCCACCGTCCCATGGCGCTCTAACCGCTTCTTTTGGTTTTCCGTTAAATGAAACAATAATCTCTTTGGTGTCTCCAACTTTCTGTTTCTCGTTTAAAGTGATAAAAAAAGCATTTCCGTCTCTCTCAAACTTTAACTCTTTTCCATTCTGAGTTACTTTTGTAATATTCATTGGTTGCTGCAAATCGATCTGCATCCTGTTGTTTTCTGTCAAAACAGTATAACGCACAGTATTAGAACCTGAAATTGATTTTTCAGAAGGATTTACTTTTACATCCAAATGATAGTATTTTAAATCCCACCAAGCTCTTTCTTTTGTAATGCTTCCGCGTAAAGTATCCTGATGTGTAAATACAGTTTCTGACTTATTTAAAAGTCCTTGCGCATTAGCACTAAAACCAACCAAAAAGGCGAAAATGACGCCACCAAAGTATTTTTTCATTATTTATAAATTTGAAATAATAAGGTAATTAAACCTGTTTAATCTTCAACAAATGTAAACATTCGAATTAATTTTTTTGAAAAATTATCCTTTCAAAATAAAGAAACAGCCTTCAAATCGAATATTCTTCTCTATTTTAGTGCTTTTAAAATTTTAGATTTCAGATGTATGAGATTAAACAAGCTGGCTTTTTTTTTAATTGTGCTGTTTTCGATGGCTGTAAATTCACAAAACATTCCTGTTTATAAAACCAGCAATCAAATAAGAATTGACGGCAATTTATCAGATTGGGATAAGCCTTTTTTAGGTCCTTTTGCTATTCACAATTCTGGAGCTAAAGCTTTGCAAAACACCTATGTTTCGTTTTTGTGGAATGACGAAAATCTGTATATCGCATACAATTGCTCTGATTCGAATATAATTGGAAAACCTCAGAGTAAAGATTCACAAGTTTTTTATACGGATGATTTAGTAGAAATTTTTATAGATCCTGATGGAGACGGAAAAAACTACGTTGAAATTGGAGTAAATGCTTTTTCAACGAATTATGATCTACTTTTAAAATGCATCTCGCCAGAATGCGGAGGCTGGAAAACTGAAATTGGTTTTAATATTAAAGGAATGGAAACAGTAAGCAATATAAATTCAGAAGGATATACTGTTGAAATTAAAATTCCTTTTGCAAGTTTGGAAAAGATTAAAAATGGAAATTTCATAAAGCCAAAAATAGGCAAAAAATGGAAAGCAAACACTTTTAGAATTGATTACGGTAAAACAATTGAACACCTTGCTTTACAGCCATATAAGAGTTTAAAATTTGGCTTTCACCAGCCAGAAGAATTTGCTGTTTTTGAGGTTGTAGAATAATCAATTTAATCGAAAAAAATGTTGCGCATCTGTTGGTTTAAAATACTCGGCATTGTCAACTAAAAACCTAAAAGCCGAATTGTTTTTTGTCATTTTATAAACTTCAAAAATAGATTTATTTCGCATAAAATGCATATTTCGATAAAACCTATCATTGAAATTTCCATAAAATGTATATGATTCCAAAAACATTGAAATTCCTTTTTTTAGAATTGTGGGATTTGAAAAAGCTTTGGGCAGAAATATATCCAGAAAAGCATTGTTATTTATATACAACTCTCCAGTACTTTCATTAATTGGATAAAAATTTCCATAAGGCGATCTTTCTAAAAATAAAATTAATCTTTGTCCTTTTTTTAATTCTTCAGTTCTAGGATCGCAAAGCCACTCTTTCCAAATAGCTACATTAATTACGGTACTTGATTTCCCCTTTATAAACTGACTTACTCTAAATTGATATTCATGTTCTGAAACACTAGAAATGGTTCCATCAACAATTAAAATGGCTTTAGAAATAACAATTGAATATGGCATAACATCCTTTTTGAAGCCATAATTAACAAAAGATTGCAAAAGCATAAATAAACAGATAAACAGTCTCATAAAATTTTTTTTAGCAAACTAAAATAGTATTTTTTATATACACTAAAAATAAAAAAAATCGTATCATGTTGCCATAATACGATTTTTTTATCTCTAGCCAGAAAATTACTTCTGACGCTTCTTTAAAACCTTAATAACATCATTCAATTGAAAACCTTTTGCCTGCAACAAAATCAAATAATGAAATAACAAATCAGCGCTTTCGCTAAGGAATAAATCATCATTATCATCTTTGGCTTCGATCACCACTTCTACAGCTTCTTCACCCACTTTTTGAGCGATTTTATTGATTCCTTTTTCGAATAAAGAAGCTACATAACTTTTCTCTGAATCAGCATTTTCTCTACGAGTTTTGATTGTGTTTTCTAACTGCGAAATAAAACCATAATTTGCTTCATTTGGTTCTTGCCAGCAAGTATCAGCTCCCGTGTGGCAAGTTGGCCCAACTGGTTTTGCCTGAATCAATAATGTGTCGCCATCACAATCATTTTTGATGCTCACTAAATTCAAAAAATTACCACTTTCCTCACCTTTTGTCCAAAGTCTTTGTTTGGAACGGCTGAAAAATGTTACTTTCTGTGTTTCTATTGTCTTTTGAAGCGATTCTTCGTTCATATAACCCAGCATCAGAACATTTTTTGTTTCTGCATCCTGAATTATGGCCGGAATCAATCCGTGTGCGCTCTTTATATCTATTTCCATTTTTTATTTTAGATTTTAGATTTCAGATTTTAGATTCCCAAAACTGAAATTGATTTTTGTTATTGCTATTGTTGGAATTTTATAACCTAACTTCAATACCGTTATTCTTAAGTTCTTGTTTTAAAGCTCTGATTTCGATTTCTTTGAAGTGAAAAACGCTTGCTGCCAAAGCGGCGTCTGCTTTTCCTTTTTTAAACGAATCTACAAAATGCTGGATATTTCCTGCTCCTCCCGAAGCGATAATTGGAATATTTACTAATTCTGAAAGTTTAGCCAAAGCTTCGTTTGCAAATCCATTTTTAGTTCCGTCATTATCCATCGAAGTGAACAAAATTTCTCCTGCACCACGCTTTGCGACTTCTACAGCCCAATCAAAGAGATTTAATTCGGTTGGCACTTTTCCGCCGACTAAATGCACAATCCATTGTCCGTCAATTTGTTTGGCATCGATTGCGACGACAACGCACTGGCTTCCAAATTTCTGAGCTAAATCATTGATTAATTGCGGATTTTTTACTGCCGATGAATTAATCGAAACTTTATCTGCTCCGTTATTCAGCAGAATATCAACGTCTTCAACAGATGAAATACCACCGCCAACAGTAAACGGAATGTTGATTTTCTCTGCCACGCTTCTCACCATATTCACAAGCGTTTTACGTCTTTCTTCTGTCGCCGAAATATCCAGAAAAACCAATTCGTCTGCACCTTCAGCAGAATAAATTTCTGCTAATTCTACAGGATCTCCTGCATCTCGCAAATCAACGAAATTAACACCTTTTACGGTTCTTCCGTTTTTTATATCTAAGCAAGGTATTATTCTTTTTGCTAACATGTTTTTAATGTGTCAATTTATAATGTGCCAATTAGAAAATTTGATAATTAGATAATTTACACGCAATGCCAAAAATTATCTAATTAATTCTCATTTTCTCATTTTCTAATTATGTAGTTTTCCAGTTGTTTCAAAGTAATTCTTCCTTCGTAAATCGCTTTTCCGATAATAGTTCCTTCACAGCCTAATTCAGCCAATTTTGGTAATTCATCAAAAGTTGAAATTCCTCCAGAAGCGATTAATTTTATCCCTTTAGCTTCTGCTAAAATTTTACCGTACAAATCAAAACTTGGACCTTCAAGCATTCCATCCTTCGCAATATCGGTACAGATAACATACTCAATTCCTTTAGATTGATAATCTTGAATAAACGGAACCAAATCTTCATTTGAATCTTCTAACCAACCTGAAACGGCAATTTTTTCGTCTTTAGCATCAGCGCCTAAAATAATTTTTTCTGAGCCATATTCCGAAATCCATTTTTCGAAAATTGCTCTATTTTTTACCGCTATACTTCCGCCCGTAATTTGATTTGCACCGCTTTCAAAAGCAATTCTCAAATCGTCATCTGATTTTAAACCGCCTCCAAAATCAATCTTAAGACTTGTCTGCGTTGCAATTTGCTCTAAAATTTTATAATTGACAATTTTACTTGATTTTGCACCGTCTAAATCAACTAAATGCAGATATTCAATTCCGTGTGCTTCAAATGATTTTGCTACTTCTAGCGGATTCTCATTGTAAATTATTTTGGTATCATAATCCCCTTTGGATAAACGAACGCATTTTCCGTCAATGATATCTATGGCTGGTATTATTCTCATTTGATTTTAGATTGTAGATTAACGATTTTAGATTCTCCAAAACCGATAAATATTTTTATTGATTTTTGATATTTAAATTGACTTTGATATTGGAATTTGGACCCGAGCGATAGCGAACAGGCGAAGCAATTCAACTATTGGAATTTAATTTTAAAAAATTCCCCAAAATCTTTTCTCCAACATCACCGCTTTTTTCTGGATGAAACTGCGTTCCGAAAAAATTATCTTTCTGCAGAGCCGATGCGTATTCAACATCGTAATTCGTTGTTGCGATCGATTCCGGACAATTTGGCGCATAAAAACTGTGAACCAAATACATGAATTCATTTTCAGAAATGCCTTTGAACAAATCCGTTTTTAAATCATAAATCTGATTCCACCCCATTTGCGGTACTTTTACGTTGTTTGAAAATTTCAAAACATTAACGTTAAAAATCCCTAAACCTTCTGTGTTTCCTTCTTCTGTCTGGTTGCACATTAACTGCATTCCGAGACAAATTCCTAAAACAGGCTGTTTCAATTCGGGAATCAAACTATCTAAACCGCTCTCGCGAAGTTTAATCATCGCAGAACTCGCCTCGCCCACACCAGGAAAAATCACTTTATCTGACGCTTTTATTTCATCTGGATTATTACTCAAAACGGCCTTAAAACCCAATCTTTCAATAGCAAACATAATGCTCTGAATATTTCCTGCTCCGTAATTTATAATTACTATTTTCATTTTATAAAGCTTTAGGCTTTAAGCTTTAGGCTTTAGGCTTATTGCCTATTGCTTATAGCTTAAAGCATTTTACAGCATTCCTTTCGTCGAAGGCAAAATCATTTTTTCTGTGTCTCTTTTCACGGCAACTTTTATGGCTTTCGCGAAAGCTTTAAAAATCGCTTCAATTTTATGATGCTCGTTGATTCCTTCTGCTTTGATATTTAAGTTCGCTTTTGCTCCGTCTGTAAATGATTTAAAGAAGTGATAAAACATTTCTGTTGGCATTTTACCAACCATTTCGCGTTTAAATTCTGTTTCCCAGATCAGCCAGTTTCTTCCTCCAAAATCAATTGCTGCTTGAGCTAAACAATCGTCCATTGGCAGACAGAATCCGTAACGCTCAATTCCTAGTTTATTTCCTAACGCTTTCGCGAAAACTTCTCCTAAAGCAATTGCAGTATCTTCAATAGTATGGTGTTCATCGACTTCTAAATCGCCTTTTACAAGGATTTCTAGATCCATTTGACCATGACGTGAGATTTGATCCAACATATGATCAAAAAAGGCAATTCCGGTGTCGATTTTGCTTTTTCCTGTTCCGTCAAGATTTAGATTGATGTAAATATCCGTTTCATTCGTTTTTCTTGTAATGGAAGCCGAACGCGCTTCTAATTTTAAAAACTCATAAATTGTTTTCCAATCCATTGATTGTAAAACGATTGTTTCATTTAATTCTTCACGCTTAGATGAAATTTCAGTACTTCCAGCTCCATCTGTATTATTCATAAAAATGGCTTTTGCACCCAAATTTTTAGCCAATTCAACATCCGTTAAACGATCTCCTAAAACGAAAGAGTTTTCTAGATCATATTCAGGATTGTTTAAATATTTTGTCAGCATTCCTGTTCTTGGCTTGCGTGTGGGCGCATTTTCTTCTGGAAATGTACGATCGACAAAAATTTCATTAAAAACAACCCCTTCATTTTCAAAAGCTTTTAAAATGAAGTTTTGTGTTGGCCAAAAGGTATCTTCTGGAAAGCTATCCGTTCCTAATCCGTCTTGATTGGTAACCATCGCCAATTCGTAATCTAACTCGTTAGCGATTTTAGCTAAGTTTTGAAACGCTTTTGGATAAAATTCTAGTTTATCCAAGCTGTCTAATTGTAAATTTTCTGGTTCTAAAACAATCGTTCCGTCACGATCGATAAAAAGTACTTTTTTCATGGTTTATATTTTTTTCTGCCACAGATTAAAAGGATTAAAATGATTTTTTATTCTGTTTGCGTTTATTTTTTGCCACGAATTTCACCAATTAACACGAATTGAATTAGTGAAAATTCGTGTAATTCGTGGCAAAAGAAAAAATCATTTTAATCTGTGAATCCCGATAGCTATCGGGAGTGGCCAATAACTTTTTTACTTCAACAACTTTAATTCTTTTATAACAACTGCATTTTCCTCTTTTGTTCCAATGGTAAAACGAAGACAATTTTCGCATAAAGGCTGTGTGGTTCTGTTGCGAATTACGATTCCTTTTTCAATTAGCTGATCGTATCTTTTGTTAGCATCATCCACTTTTGCAAGAATAAAATTAGCCTCTGTTGGATACACTTTTTCCACAAAATCAACTTCAAGCAAAACTTTAAGTAATTCTTCTCTCTGTTCAACAATAGAAGCTATTTCCTGTTTTATCTTATCTACATCTTTCAGACGTTCAATTGCTCTTTGCTGTGTTAACTCATTAACGTTATAGGGCGGTTTTATTTTATTTAAAATCGCAATCACTGCTTCTGAAGCATAACAAATTCCTAAACGAATTCCAGCTAAACCATATGCTTTTGAAAGTGTCTGTGTAATAACCAAATTTGGATATGCATCTATTTCTGTCAGCCAGCTTTCTTTGTCCGAAAAGTCAATATATGCTTCATCAATCACCACTAAACCATTGAAATTTTGAAGCAGTTTCACCACACTTTCATCTGAAAAAGAATTTCCCGTTGGATTATTTGGCGAACATAAAAAGATAATTTTTGTGTTTTCGTCAATCGCTTCTAAAATCTTTTCTACTTGTGGCTGAAAATCAGTTGTTAATAAAACTTCTCTATTTTCTACTGCATTAATATTGGCCAGAACACCATACATTCCGTAAGTTGGTGGCAATGAAATAATATTGTCTTTATTAGGCTCACAAAAAGCTCTAAAAAGTAAATCTAAAACTTCATCACTCCCATTTCCTAATAAAATCTGACTTTGTTTGGTCAAATTCTTTTTTGCTAAAATCGCTTTAACCGAATTCTGCTGTGGATCAGGATAACGATTTACTCCATTTTGAAACGGATTCTCATTGGCATCCAAAAAAATCATTTCGGCTGTGTCAAAATCTTCAAACTCATCTCTTGCAGAAGAATAGGGCTTTAAAGATTTTACGTTTTCACGTGTTATTGTATTTATGTCGAATTTCATTATCTTAATTTTTTAGAATACAGAAAATAGAATACAGAAAATAGACTTCTCAACTGATTTGTAAAATTTTCTATATCCTTGTTCTATACTCTTTTCTCTTTTTATTTATTCTAAACTCTTCAATCTTAAAGTAACAGCATTCTTATGTGCTTGCAATCCTTCGGCTTCAGCCATAGTTTCGATTGCTTTACCAATATTTTGAATGCCTTTTTCTGTTATTTTTTGAAATGTCATTGATTTCATAAAACTATCTAGATTTACACCGCTGTAATTTTTAGCATAACCGTTTGTTGGCAATGTATGATTGGTTCCTGAAGCATAATCTCCAGCACTTTCTGGTGTATAATTTCCGATGAAAACAGATCCTGCATTTACGATTCCGTTACAATAGAAATCATCATATTCTGAGCAGATAATAAAATGTTCTGGTCCATATTCGTTGATTAAATCCAAAGCTATCTGATCATTTTCTACATAAATCAATTTAGAATTTTCGATCGCTTTTTCCGCAATTGCTTTTCTTGGAAGTTCTTCTAACTGAGACTGCACTTCTGTCTCTACTTCATCAATTAGTTTTTTTGAAGTCGAAACCAAAATTACCTGACTATCTATACCGTGTTCTGCCTGCGACAATAAATCTGAAGCTACAAAAGCTGGAACTGCGGTATCATCTGCAACAATTAGCAATTCAGATGGTCCAGCCGGCATATCAATTGCAACACCAAACTGAGTTGCTAATTGTTTTGCAACGGTTACAAATTGGTTTCCTGGTCCGAAAATTTTATACACTTTTGGAATTGACTGTGTTCCGAAAGTCATTCCTGCAATTGCTTGGATTCCGCCAACTTTTAAAATTTTAGTAACCCCGCATAAATTTGCCGCATACAAAATAGCTGGATTTATTTTTCCTTTTTTATCTGGAGGAGAACACAATACAATTTCTTTACAACCAGCAATTTCAGCTGGAACAGCCAGCATTAAAACAGTTGAAAATAAGGGAGCTGTTCCGCCTGGAATATACAATCCAATTTTTTGAATTGGTCTTTTTTCCTGCCAGCATTTTACACCTTGAATAGTTTCAATTTCAACTCGATCTGTTTTTTGTGCTTTATGAAATTTATAAATATTGTTTTTTGCGAGTTCAATTGCTGTTTTTAATTCAGCCGAAATCAAACTAACTGCTTCTGCAATTTCTTCTGATGTTACTTCATAATTATCTAATGAAATTCCGTCAAAAATTGATGTGTATTTCGCAACAGCTTCGTCTCCTTTTTTTTGAACTTCCTTGAAGATTTCTTTTACCGTAACCTCAATATCATCAATGGTTTGAGTTGGTCTTTTTAATATATCTGACCAGATTTCTGGTTTTGGATTGTTTATTTTATTCATTTTTTTTAAGGCTTTAAGCTTTAAGCTGTAGGCTTTAGGCTTTATTATCGTTGTGTTTTTAAGGCTTAAAGCTTAATGCTTACAGCCTAAAGCGGGCGAAGCCCTATAAAACCATTTTCTCAATTGGACAAACTAAAATTCCTTCTGCCCCTACTTCTTTTAGTTGGTCAATTACATCCCAGAAAGTATCTTTATCAATTACAGAGTGAACACTGCTCCAGCCTTCTTGCGCTAACGGAAGAACCGTTAAACTTCTAAGAACCGGAAGGATTTTTCCAACAGCATCAATTTTATCGTTTGGAACGTTCATCAAGATATATTTTGAATTTCTAGCTCTTAAAACCGCTTGAATTCTAAATTTTAAAGTGTCAATGTGCTTTTGAATTTCTGGAGAAACTTTTGGAGAAACGGCTAAAACTGCCTCGCTTTTCAAAATAACTTCAACTTCTTTTAAGTTGTTTTTAAATAATGTGCTGCCGCTCGAAACAATATCTACAATAGCATCTGCAAGACCGATATTGGGTGCGATTTCTACTGAACCTGAAATTTGGTGAATATCTACTTTTAAGCCAAATTTACTAAAATATTCATTTACTGTATTTGGGTAAGATGTTGCAATACGAAGATTAGCCAGATCTTGTATGGAATTGTATTCTAACGTTTTAGGCACCGCGACAGAAACTTTGCATTTTGAGAATCCTAATTTCTGAACCACTTCAATTCCTTTTCCTTTTTCTACCAAAAGATTGTCGCCAACGATAGCTAAATCTACTACGCCATCAATTAAGTATTGTGGAATATCCGAGTTTCTAAGATATAAAACTTCTAGAGGAAAATTTGAAGCTTCGGCTTTCAACTGGTCAATGCCGTTGTTTATTGAAATACCGCAGTCTTTTAAGATTTGGATACTGTCTTCGTTTAAACGTCCAGATTTTTGAATTGCAATTTTTAAAGTACTCATTTTTTTAGTTGTTTGTTGGGTTTATAGTTTGAGTACAAAGAGTTAGAATTAAAAAACCCGTTTGATGTACTCAAACGGGTTTTAAAATATGATGATTTACATGCATACCATTAACACATCGCTTGAGAGCAATAATGTAAATGATGATGATGTAATTGAATTGAAATCATGATTGGTTTTGTTTTTTACTTCTTTGATTCGGTTGCAAATATAATAGATAATTTAATTAAAAAGCAATTTTTATTTTAACTTAACAATAGTTTATTGTTAAAAAATGCTCTGGAATGCTTTATGTTTAATAATTTAAAAATTACTTTAACGAATTATCATATTCATCAAAAACCAATAAAACTTTGGTTCCTTTGCTAATTTCACTTTCTATTTTAAATTTAATCTGAAGCAGGTCGGTCATTCTTTTTACAATAAATAGTCCAAGTCCTGTTCCTTTAATTTCTGAATGATTTAAAGAATCAGATCTAAAAAACGGATTTAGAATAGATTCTAAATCTTCCTTCGCAATGCCAATTCCTTGATCTGATACTGTACAAGTAATTTTATTTTCTTTTCTAGCTAATGCTATTACAATCTGGGTATTTTTATTGGAATATTTAATAGCATTTGAAATGATATTACGAAGAATAGTCACTACCAAATAGTTGTCAGAATAGATATAAAACTCTTCTGATGCTTCTAGAATTACATTCAGTTCTCGTGATTTAATTTTCTCTGAATTCAGCGTTAAAACATCTAAAACTGCTGCATTTAAATAGATATTTTCTTTACTGATGTTCTGTTTTTGATTTTCAAATCGAGCCATTAAAAGCAATTGATCTACTAACGAATTTAGATGATCAACTTCATTAATACAGTAGTTTATTTTTTCTTCGTATTCCTTACTATCTCTAGGTTTACGTATCAATACTTCAAGTGTTCCTTTAATAACAGTTAAAGGCGTTCTTAATTCATGTGAAGCATCAGAAGTAAACTGTTTTTCGCGCTCAATTGCATCTTCAATTCGATTTAATAAATTATTAATGGTTTTGGAAAGCGTAAACAATTCGTCTCTTGTTTTTGGCAGCGGAATCCGAGATTTTAAATTGTCTTTCGTAATAATTCTAGAAGTATGAATTATATCATTTATAGGCTTAATACTTCGGCCGGCAAAGAAACGAGCCAGAAAGAATAAAAGCAGCAAAATAATTGGAAAAGCAATCATTAAGGTATCCAGTAAATTTTCTAAAACTTTTGAAGAATCAGAAAGTGACATCGCAATAATTAAATAGCCAATTTTCTTAGATTTTAAATGAAGCGGCACCTGAATCTGGCGGATTTTATTTCCTGATAATTTGGTATCAAAAAGCTGAAAATGCTCTTTATTTTCATGAAAAACCAGCTTTTCATTTTTTAAATTTGGCGATTTCTCGATTAAACGCTTATTCAAATCTAAAAACTGCACAAAAACAGGATTTACATCAACAGAATTATGCTCTCTTTCTTCCCATTCTTCAGCATCCATTAGTATTACTTTTTTGTTTTCTATTTTGATTTCTTTTAAATGATCTTGAATCTCGATATTTAAATTCTCATCAATTCGATTGTAAACACTCAGTTTTACAATAAAATAAATAGCCGAAAAAGCCACCAAAACTAAAAGTCCGGTTGTTAGAATATAATTTAATGCAATTCTATTTTTAAAGGATAATGATGTCATTTATTAATCATTGGCAATATATCCAATGCCTCGTATGGTTTTAATATAATCTTCTTCAATCTTAAGGTTCAGTTTCTTACGAATGGCATTCATAAAAACATCGATTACACCTGTATCATATTCAAAATTTATTTCCCATACATCTCTTAAAATCTGGTTTCGGGTACAGACTTTTCCTTTGTGCTGAATTAAATAAGTCAACAACTCAAATTCTCTCTGGGTAAGCGCTATTTCCTCTTCGCCTTTCAGTACAATATGTTTAGACAAATCAATTGTAATTGTGCCCAGCGTTAAAATTTCGGTTTGTATTTTATTTCTAAAATGAACTTTTATACGTTCCACCAGCTCCTCAAAACTAAAAGGTTTCTTGATATAATCATTAGCACCAGCTTTTAAACCTTCTATAGTTTCTTGTACAGTATCTTTTGCAGTCAAAAATATAATTGGAGTAGATTGATCCTTAACTCGAATGGCTTTACAGAGATCAAGTCCGTTAATTTTTGGAATCATCCAATCTAAAAGAATCAAGTCAAATTTTTGGCTTTGTATCAATTCAAAACCTTTCGATCCGTCATTTGCAGTTGTTACCTGATAACCTTCCTCTTGCAAACCTTGCTTAAGAAACTGAACAATTCCTAATTCGTCTTCAACTATTAAAATATGCATTTATCGTATTTAATTAAGATTCGCATTAATTTTTACACTTCAAAGATAGAACATTTTGACATCAGAACAGATCTCCTAATCAAACTAGATCATCAAAATCAACATCTTAAGCAAACTTTAAGATAACACTAAGTAAGGTAAAAGTTGAACTTAATCTGACGTTAATCAATCGAAATTAATTTTGTAAAAAAATAATCAGATGACTTTTTACAAAAAACTTTCGCCCTTTTACAATCTAGCTTTATTGTACTTAATTGTAAGTTTCGTACTTAGAATTGTTCTTCTTTTTCACCCTATTACACAGAGTTCTTTTACTATTTATGAGAGTGTAAAAATATTTCTTTTAGGTTTAGTTTCTGACTTTTTTGTTTTTATTGCGGCAGCTTCTTTTTTATGGCTGTATCTTATTTTTGTTTCCAACTCCAAATACAACAAACCTTATGGATACCTGATCCTTGGAGGTTTTATTAGCATATTGATTTACATTGCATCTGGAAAAAGTATTTTTGATGAGTACGGCGGTGCTTTACCAAAGATTGTCCTGATCTTTGTTTCAATTAAAACATTGTTATTTGCTCTTTTTCTTTTTGTGCCAAAATACCGTGATAAAATTAGATTCTGGCTTTTTACTTTTGTAATTTTTTTATATGTCTTATTAATTTTTCAAAATGCAATTAGTGAATTTTTCTTTTGGAATGAATTTGGGGTAAAATACAACTTTATAGCAGTAAATTATTTGATTTACACTAATGAAGTAATAGGAAACATTATGCAGTCATATCCTGTAATTCCAATATTTTCTGCGTTATTCATTATTACTGCTGTTGTTACCTATTTTATTGTAAGAAACTCTAGAAAATATATCGATGAAATTCCAAGTGTTTCTGAAAAAATAAAAATTTCGGCAGTTTATTGTACCTTATTTGTGTTTGCATTACTTGCCATTCCAAGTTTAGAAAAAACAGAAAATTCTAAAAATATCTTTGTAAACGAATTACAGTCAAATGGAATCTATAAGTTCTATCTGGCTTTTCAGAATAATAAACTTGATTATTTTAAATTCTACAAAACTATTTCGGACAAGAAGGCTTTTGCTCTTTTGAGACAGCAGATTCCAGCAATTTCAGGACAAAATACGATACAAACAGTTAAAAACGACTCTGTAGAAAAGCGCAAGAATGTTGTTTTAATTACAGTTGAAAGCTTGAGCGCAGATTTCATGAAAGTGTATGGAAACCAAAAAAACATCACACCGTTTTTGGACAGTTTAGCTCAGAAAAGTCTTTTATTTACTAATGTATATGCTGCAGGAAATAGAACTGTGCGTGGTCTTGAAGCTGTTACACTATGCTTACCGCCTACTGCCGGAGAAAGCGTAGTTAAAAGAGAAGATAATAAGAATAAATTTTCGACAGGATATGTTTTTCGTAAAAAAGGATATAATGTGAAATTTATGTATGGCGGAGATGCTTTCTTTGATAATATGCAGGATTTTTATTCTGGAAACGGCTATCAGATTATTGACAAATCCAGTTTTGCTGAAAATGAAATAACTTTTTCGAATGTTTGGGGAGTTTGTGATGAAGATATGTACAACAAGGCTATCAAAGTTATGAGTGCCGAAGCAAAACAAAACAAACCTTTTTTCAATCATATAATGACCGTAAGCAATCACAGGCCATTTACTTATCCTAACAATAAAATAGACATTCCTGGAAATATTAAATCTCGTGACGGCGGTGTAAAATATACCGATTATGCGCTTCGCCAATTTTTTAATGAAGCTAAAAAACAACCTTGGTTTAGTAATACTGTTTTTGTAATTGTTGCCGATCATTGTGCTTCGAGTGCTGGAAAAACAGAACTTCCTTTAGAAAAATACAGAATTCCAGCTCTAATTTATTCTTCAGATATAAAACCTCAAAAATACACGCAATTAATGTCACAGATCGATATTATGCCAACTTTATTCGGTTTATTGAATTTTGATTATGAAAGTAAATTTTTCGGACAAGACGTCCTAAAACCTAATTATCAGCCGAGAGCCTTAATTGCCACTTATCAGGATTTAGGCTTAATTAAAGATAATGTTTTAACCATATTATCTCCAAAACGACAGATCAAACAATTTCAATTAAAACTTAATGTAAAAGCCGGTATCTCACCTGAATTTCAGATCTATTACGATCAGATTCCTTTACAATCTGAAAACACAAATTTAGCTGAAGAAACAATCTCTTATTACCAAGCAGCTTCTTATGTATTAAAGAAAAAAGAATATCAGTTTAAAGATTTAAGTTTAACTGCCAAGAACAGTAAACTCTATGCAAAGGTTCGTTAAAAACAATAAAAAAAGCCTCAAATTTAAAACTTGAGGCTTTCTTTATTTTAGCTAGAAACTAAAGAATTAATCATTCTGATTTCTCATTCCAAACAGATCTCCTTTTTGAAAAAGATCCCAGTCTTCTTTAAGCGCTTTAGCATTTCTCTTTGTTACTTCTGGAGAATCTAAATCACTTAAATCTGGTTTCCCTGCATCTACCCAAGCAGTATACCAGAAACTTGCCGTTGCAGTAATTGCCTTTTTCATCTGGCTTTCAACCATACCGTTTAGCTGTTCGTGCAGTTTTTTAGCATATTCATCCGAGAAAAGAGCTGTATTATATTTACTCTTCATTACTTTTCCGTCAGCATCCATTTTAAAAACTTGGTTTTCTGGAGTAGCCGTTCTTAGTTTTTTATCGATATCTAATAAAGGCTGCGCTAGACTGTGTGTATCATTTATCATATCCCAAATTGCTTTGTGAACATCGTCGTAATGATGGGCATACGGAACATTTAATTTATAATTTTTAGCAAATAACTCTGGAAGTCTGCTTTCCCAAAGAGAATGAATTCCTTTTTGATCCGTTAACTGACCGTCATGATTTGCAGATGTATGCAATGGCATGTGGGCGTCACCAATGTAATGACCTAAATCTGCTGCCAAAAATAAAATCTCTGCTCTATTTTTATCTTTAAAAGCCTTGGTTAATTTTGCCATCATATCTTCAATATACCAAGGTAAAATTCCGTTATCGCTTAAAAATTTAGCATCATATTTTTTCTTTGCTTCTTCTAACGTTTTTGGATAAGTATCGGCTGCTCCAAAGTTTTCCATGTCGAAATAATGTCTTGGACCTTCATCCTTATAACTTAAGGCGTATTTACGAATATCTGGTACTGAAGCTTCCTGTGTAATAAAATCGATATGATTATAAAAAAAAGTCTGTAGAGGATATGGCAGTGCCATTACAGCTGCTTTATTAATTCTTTCATGACCGACAATTCCCCAGGATAAAGTAAAAAAACCAATAATTAAAGCACAGATTGCGATTAATCTTGGTTTCGATTTGAAGTTTTTCATTTTTGTTTTTTTATTAGAGGTGCAAATTTACCTTATTTATGGATAATTCAAAGGATAACCTTTCAAGTTTATGTAAATTTAATTTTTTAAGTTTTTTAGACTATATAAGTAACATAAGTTCATGTTAGAAAGATTTTCTTTCGTAAGTTTGTTAATGGACTAAACCTTACAAATATGCGCTTTACTTTCCTAAATGTGATCCTCTTTTTCTCGGCTATTTGCTTTGCACAGGAAAATGAAATTAAACCAAAAAATATTAGCGATACCCTTTTAAATCCAAAAAGAACACTTAGATTTTCGGATCCTTTTAATGAGGAAAGAATAATGCAGAAATTGTTTCCTGGTAAATTATACCATCTTGCAGATAAAAACACGTTTGTAAGCTGGGCCTGCAAAACTTGCAAACCTGCCCCTTTTATTGATGTGAATGGTGTTGAAGGCGATCAGATGTTTCCATATTCAAATGGCGTGGCTACAAGACTTCTTGCTAATATTGATTATGCTGACTCTAAAGAAAATAAATTTAAAATAATCGCTTTCAATCATTCTGTTCACGATGAGGACGGTTTGCTGACAGGCCGTTTTTCTGGAGGTTTATTGGGATTGGCAAAATTCGCAAAAAATGGAAACATTTGGGAAATGAAATCTTTTCAACCCGCTGTTGCTGCTTTTGGCGCTTTTTCGCATTGTCCCACTCCTAAAATTGTAGAAATTGGAGAAGACCAATTTGCTCTTACTTTATCACATATTAATGGCGGTGCCGGTGGTCCTTACGAAGGCTATCTCTATCTAGTTGCTGGTTTTGAGGGTAAATATCAAATTATTATGGAAGTTCCTTCTTACCATCTAACAAATGTTGCCAGCATAAATTGGTCAGGCTCATATAAAGTTGCCGATGATGGTACAAAAAAGCATTTTAGAGATATCATAATAACAACTAGCGGCACTTTTAATAAAGAGGCAAAAGCGGAAGATGAGTTTGAAGCGCCACTTCCGCAAGAAATTGCCGAAATGGCCAAAACCAAAACTAAGTTTGATTTTGAAATTGAAAGACGTTTTTCATTCAAAGGAAAATTTTACAAAATGGCTGGTAAACCAACTGTAAAATTTTCAAATATAAAATCTTAACTCAGATAAAGAATTGATAGTAAAGCTAGAACAGCTATAAATATCCAAAGAAAAACACCTTGCAACAAAGGCTTTACTCCTACTGTTTTTAAAGTGGTAAAATTTAAAGTTGCACCAATTAAAAACAGTGTAATTGTTAATCCGATTTTAGCAATTCCTACTATATGCGATGCAACACTATTTATTGACGGAACGTACGTATTTAAAAGCATTGCGATAATAAACAAACCAATAAAATAAGGAATTTTAATTCTTGTCCCGACGGTTCGGGATTGATTTTTAAAGACAAAAGATGTCAGCAGAGATATTGGAATAATCCATAAAGCTCTTGCTAATTTTACTGTTGTTGCTACCTGTAAAGCTTCTGCGCCATATTTATTGGCAGCACCCACAACCGAACTCGTATCGTGAATTGCAATAGCACACCATAATCCGAAATCTCTTTGAGATAAATCCAATTGATGTCCGATAAACGGAAAAGCAAATAATGCAACTGAATTCAATATAAAAATAACCCCTAAAGCAATCGAAGTCTGATTTTCGTTAGACTTTACAACCGGTGCAATAGCTGCAATTGCGCTTCCGCCACAAATAGCAGTTCCGCACGAAATTAAATGGGATGTTTTTTTCTCTGTCTGGAGCCATTTCCCAAGAAGAAAACCAAAAATTAATGTGCTAAAAATCGAAAGTATAGTTAGCGTAAAACCTTCTTTTCCCGCCGAAACGGCACTGTAAGCATTCATTCCAAATCCTAAACCAACTACAGAAAACTGTAATAAAAATGTTATCGCTTTGTGATTGAATTCTACAAAAGGATTCCCAAAAACATTTACAATTATAACTCCCAACAAAAGTGTTATTGGCGGAGATATAATCGAGAATAAACATAAAAGCAAAACTCCCAAAAAAAGGAACTGCTGCAAAAAATGATTAATTTCAAGTAAATGTGAAGCGGAATGTTGTTTTGTTTTCAAAATAAGGTAATTGATATTTACCCTGCAAAGTTCAGTCTATTAAATGAAAAACGCCAATCGTAAAACACAATTGGCTATAACTTCAAGTTATAATGAGAGGCTAAATTTTGAATAAATAGTTCTGACAGCGAATCTGATTTTCCGACTAAAGTAATAATATAAAAGAATCTTTCAATAGCTAATTTTTCAACATCTATAACAATTAATTCTTTGTTTTTCAATTCCTTACCTACGGCATGAATTGACATAAAAGCAAAACAGTCAGAATTCAACAAATAGGACTTAATGCTTTCTGTGCTTCCTAATTGCATTTCGATTTGTAAATCTGTAAATTTTAAGCCCGCTTTCTTTAATGCAAATTCTATAACTTCAAGTGTTCCAGAACCGCGTTCTCGGGTTATGAACTTCATTGATTTTAAATCGTTTAGTGAAATTTCGTTTTGCTTTACAAAAGGATTTTTACTGTTGCAGACTAAAACCAATTCGTCTTTTAGAAACGGAATGTATTTTATAGACTGATTCTTTGACTGGCCTTCAACTATTCCTATTTCAATTTCTTTATTTATTAAAGCATTTTCTATTTGTTCTGTATTTCCATTCAGCAGATTGACTTTTATGTCTTTTTGCTTTTGATGAAAACTAGCTAAAACGGGCGAAATAATATATTGCGAAATAGTTGTACTAGCCCCTAATCTCAATAAACCCTGACGTTCTTTATTGAAAGAACTCATTTCAAAATCTATCTCGCGATAAATATCAAAAATACTTTTAGTATATTTTAGTAAAATCTTTCCTGCCGGTGTTAAGGCTATTTTTGAACCGTTGCGTTCAAAAAGTTTGGTTTTGTAAGTTTCTTCGAGTTCTTGAATGTGCTTGGAAACTGCCGGCTGTGTGATATACAATTCTGTTGCCGCTTTAGTAAAATTAAGGCGGAGCGCAACGGTATAAAAAACTTTTAGCCTGAAATCCATGATTTATTTTTTCTTTTGTTTCATGTTTAAAGTTTCAAGTTACTTAAAAACTTTAAAATCTTCTTGTTGTTATAACAAAATTTAAGTTCTAATTACTTGATTCTCTAGTATTTTCCAATTGCCTCAACTCCACTATCAGAAAATTTTAATATTTCTGTTGTTATAGCATATCCAGAACTATTATATTCATCAAGAACAACAGTACCTAAACGTTGAGAAAAATATTCAAAATCCTCCTCGGAAAAAATATAACAAAAGTCTCTCACAGGAATTACTGCGTAAAACGGATAGCCAATATTATCTTCAACTAAATTCTTTATTTTTAAAGAAAAAAGACAAGAACTCTTAAGCGAAACTTCGTCTATATTAATCATTCCAAGTTTATGACCGTCAATATCTTCAAGTTCAATTTTTACTTTATTTAAAAGAAGAATTCCTAAATTAAAATCTGCCTGATCTTGTAAATTTTTTAAATTGATATTCCAATCAGATAAATTATCATTTGTGATAAACGAGTAACCATTATTATGGCTTAATGTAAAAACTTTACTAAATTCATTTGTAACCCGTTCATTTATAGTATTTCCATAATCAAAATCATTTGGAACAAACTGTATATATATTTTGTCTTTTATTTTCTCCCAATCATCAATTTTAAATGAATGTGAAATAATTACATCAACTAAGTCATCAATATGAGTTTCATCAGAATCTCTTTCATAATTAAGCCTAACATTTAATAAGCTTATTTTCAAATCTGACTCATCTATATCTATGTAAATAAAACCTTCATCGTCAATAGATTTAATAGTTAAACCTCTCTTTTCTAGTCGTTCTTTGAACATATTAAAAACGACATCTTCTTTACTTTTTTTAAAAGGATTAAACATCTTTTAATATTTTAAATTTACATAATTAAAAAAGATCGCAAATAACAAAATAAAAGGACTAATCTTCAAAAATATCTATTTCATTAATAACTTTCCAAGATTCTCCAAGAATCAAATCGCCTTCATTAAGTTCATAGGGAAAATAAAAAGTGTATGCTAGTTTTTCTATTTTATGCTCAACAAAAACAGCTATTGCAGAAGTCACTTCTTCTTTTAATTCAACATCATAAAAAATTGCGATTGCAAAAAAATCATCTTTTCTAGATTGCAATACTTTCTTTAATTCTTGTATTACTGAAGTTGAAGCCGGAAAATAATTATCCTCATTTTCCTCGAGGAGAATATGCTCAACTTGGTTATTTGTATTTACAGCGCAAGATAAAGGATAGAACTCTCCGTACTCTTTTAATAACCTTTCTACAAAAGGAAATATTACATCTAAAATTTTCTGAATATCATCCATCCAACTCAACAATTAGCAATTTCATTAAACCTCTCTAACTTTGTCTCTTTGAGCCTTTGCAACTTAATTAAAGTAACCCATTATATTTTCGAACAAACCATTCGGTAGTTAATAAAGCCACAATTAAAATCAATAGCCAAACCCAGTCAATAATTGGAGTTTTAGTAGAAATGTTTTTTTCTATTGATTTGTATTCGGTATTCTCTAAAAGAGTATTAATCAAATGATCTGCCTGATCTTCAAAAAATGCCTTTCCTCCTGTCTGCTGTGCTAATTGCTGCAGCTTGACAACATCAGGATTTACAAATTGTTTTTCGATATCAAAATCTAAGATCTCAAAATGACTTGCATACGAAGTGTTTGAATTTAACTCTTTTACTGTAAAATTATATTTTCCTGCTGAGAGACCTTCTAAATTAGCTGAGAATGAATTACTTCCCTTTAGTAAATCATAGTTTTTAGTTTGCTTTGTTGCTGCGTTTACAATGCTAATCGTAAGTCTTGCTTTCTCATCAAACTCATAATTTTTATTGAAATACTGCGCGTTGATGATTATTTCTTCTCCAGAATTATAGAAACTTTCGTGTGTTACAACCAGTGATTTTTTTGACCCTGCCGAAGCTAAATATTGAATGATTTTATCAATAAAGATATCATACTTTTCAAAAGACTGATTATCGACATGACTTTGTAAACGCCATTTCCAGCTGTTTTCTCCTAAAAGAAAAGCGGTTCTTTTTCCTTGATTTTCGGCGAAAGCCAATAATGGAGCATTTGTAGCAACATTTCTAATTTTTGAAGAAAGTAAAACAGAAACATTTCCGTTTGTACTTATGTTTCCGAACGGGTTTTGTAAAGGAGGAAAATTTTCAAAACCTATATTATCAATTGCAAAAAGATTAAAATCAGAATGAAATTCAGAAAGGAAGTCTTCTCGCTGATTACTCATTTTAAAAATTAAATTATTCTGCTGTTGATTCAGAAAATTAAAATCTGTATTATTTCCTGTTATAATAAAGGTGTTTCTTCCTGCTGCTTTGTTAGTATCAAAAATTGTTTTAAAAGCAGTATTTGGCTGATACAAAACCAAAACTGAAACATCTTTTAAATCATTGATTTGATTTGGTTTAACCAAAATTACTTTACGTTGTGCATTAACTTCTATTGAACGCTTTAAAGCTGCAATATCGGGATGATTAATAGCTGAAACGATCGCAATAGTTGACTTCTGATCGATTACTTCAACTGCAAAATTCTTGACATTATTATAACTGTTTTTTTCTTTAGCTGCGGATTGAATGTTTGCTTTGTAAATCTGCAGCCCAACTTTATCTGCTGGAAGAAGAAGATTTAGAGATGCCGTTTTTTTGGAAGCTGAGAAAGAAAGTTTCTCTTTAGCAATAACAACATTTCCCTGCAAAATGGTGAATTCTGCATTCACCGGTTTTGTTCCTGCGTATTGAAGAAAAACTTCTACAGGAAATTTATTTTTATGAAAAGCGTATTTATTGACGTTAAGCTGATTGATTTTTAAATCAAAAAAAGTGGTTGTATCTCCCACAACCAAAGGATAAACTTTATTGACAGGATCGAATCTATAAACGTAGTCGTTTCCTGTAGTTTGATTTCCGTCTGTAATAATTACAGTTGGGAAAATCAGGTTTTTATTGATGCTTTTTAAATTTTTAGCAACTTCATCTAAATTGGTTTGGCTGCCCTTAAAATCAAACTTTTCAGAAGTTTTAAAATCATTGTCAAATTGATACGATTGAATTTCAAATTTTTCCTTTAAAGCAGGATTCGAAATTAGCTTCTGATATAACTCAACAGTTTTTTTATCTGATTTTAAAGCAATAATCGAGCTCGAATTATCTACAACAATTGCTAAAGGCGTTTTCGTGATTTCCAGCGAACTTTTGGAAATAACCGGATTTATTAATAGAACCAATAATCCGAAGATGGCTAAGAAACGTAAAAAAGCCAAAAGTATAATCACATTGGATTTACTTTTGGCTCTAAAAAAATATTGAAAATACGATAAACCACCAGCAATTACTAAAGAGAGCAATAATAAAAGAATCGTGTTTGTCGTCATGTTTATTTAGTATTCAGTATCAGTTTTCAGATTAAAAAAGTCAATTATTTGACTATAAAAGTGTTCAGCTATCTAGAATCAGAATAGACTGAATACTAAAACCTTTGAACCTTTACAACTTAGTACCTCAGTACCTTATGTTAGCATTCCTCCGCAAACATTAAGAACTTGACCTGTAATGTAAGCACTCATGTCTGAAGCTAAGAAAAGACAAGCATTTGCAACATCTTCTGTGGTTCCTCCGCGTTTTAATGGAATACCTTCTCTCCATCCTTTCACTACATCTTCAGATAATTTTGCAGTCATTTCAGTTTCGATAAAACCAGGAGCGATTGCGTTGCAGCGAATGTTACGAGAGCCTAATTCTAAAGCTACAGATTTAGTAAAACCAATTGCACCAGCTTTTGAAGCCGCATAGTTTGTTTGACCTGCGTTTCCAGAAACCCCTACAACAGAGCTGATATTAATAATTGAACCTGCTCTTTGCTTTAAGAATGTTTTCTGAATCGCTTTTGTCATATTAAAAACCGATTTCAAGTTTACATCAATTACTTGGTCAAAATCTGCTTCAGACATACGCATTAACAGATTATCTTTTGTAATTCCGGCATTGTTGATCAAAATATCCACAGTTCCAAAATCAGCTAAAACAGCATCCACAAAAGTTTGTGCTTCATTAAAATCTGCAGCGTTTGACTGATAACCTTTTGCTTTAACACCTAAAGCGTTTAATTCTGCTTCTAAAGCCTCTGCAGATGCTGCAGATGAACTGTATGTAAAAGCAACGTTTGCTCCATTTTTAGCAAAAACCTCCGCAATTCCTTTTCCGATTCCACGGCTTGCACCAGTAATAATTGCAACTTTTCCTTCTAGTAATTTCATATTAAGGTATTCGTTTTTATTTTTTGAATTACAAATATAGAGTATTTGGGCGTTTAATAAAATTTGAAGTACAAAATTTGGGTTATAATTTAATTACAGCCTAAAACAAAAAAACAGCTCAATAAATGAGCTGCTTCTCCAAAATAAAAAAATAAAACTAAAACTCTTATAGATGATTCTGCTTTGTAATGGCAAAAATTATTACCAGAATTACTCCAAAAATCATCATTCTATTAACAGTGTGATGAAGTTCATTTGTTCCGTGAATCTTATCATTTTTTCTCTGTTTTATCATATTCATTATTACAAAAGGAAAAATAAGAATAATGGATAAATACATATAATATCTGAGGTATTCATAATATTGTTCATTAACAATAAGAAGACCTATTCCCCAGAAAAAAATAGCTATAGTTGCTGGAGTTAAAATTCTTTTAATCATAATTTTATCAATAAGGGGCTAAACCAAGTTTAAAATTTTAAAAGCAACTCAAAAAATGAGTTGCTTTTTATGAATAAAAATTATTCTAAATTTCAATATTATTGGAATGCATAAGTAGTGATTCTAAAACTGCTTGATGCACTTGTAAAAGTGTAAATTGTGTTACTAAACTGTATTCTAAAGTTTTCTCTAGTTACATACAAACCTTTAGGATCCATTAATTTATCATCAAGATTTTTCACTAAAGGATCTGCCGCAATTACAGAAGTTCCGTTATGCCATAATGAATGTTTCAAAATAATAGTCTTATTAACCGCATCTTCTGTAATTGTTGCTCTATGATAAACAGTTGCCTTTCCACCTGTAAAACTGTACATTATATCCACAGTACGGTTGTTGAAGAAAGTAAATTGTACTCTGTTTACTTTTGCTGCAGATGCGTTATTAATTTCGTTTAGCAGAAACATACACAATTGTGAGTTAGTTGGCGCAGCAGATAGATTCGCTGCAATATAACCATAAGCTGTTGATGGTGCTCCTGCTGCTGGCAATGTTACTTTATAATCATCTGTTAATCTTGGAGGTGCATTGGTATAATTGATAGTTGCTTTTACACCATCTTTTCCAGTAGCTACAAAAGAATTTGTAGGGGCATCATAAACAAAATCTGTAAGTTTCTGGCCTTTAACGTCTAATGGAAGTTTTGAATAAGCACCTAAAGGATTAAATGAAAGCGCAAGATCGTAACTTGTATTGACAGCAGGATCTAAAGAATACCCTGTACCAAAACGAGCGCTAGTATTATAACTAAAATCATAGTTTTTGGTTGCTGTACCATCATTTATTTCTAACAATCTAAATAATGGACTATTCATATCTCCAGTTATGTTTTTGATAATTGGAACATTTTTAGGCAGATCTGTCCAGTCTTTTGGTGTTGCTTTTACAAAACGAAGCATGTGGCCATTTCTATTTGTTTTAAATATGATATTGCCATCTTTTTGTCCGTAATAATAAAACTGGAAATCACCTAGATATCCTTTTGCCAAAAGTGCTGCAGTCGGATAATTGTTTGCATCCGATAGAAGATGTATTCTATTTTGTGTAGAAAAAACTAAACTCACTGTGCTTCCAACCTGAATATTGTATTGACTTTGATATGTTTTCGTGTCAATTTCACCATCTCTCCCTGTAAAATCAGATGCCATATCAACTTTTCCTTCAGGCAAGAATTTAAACAAATGTGTCCATCCTCCTAATTGTGTACTATCAGTATAATAAACTGCCTTCCAACCATCCGCTGATGAAAGTAACAAATCATTTAATTCTTTCTGACGCCCGCTTAATCTTTCTGTTGCATTTTCATCAAATTTTGCATCTACTTCTGGACTTGAACATGATCCCAAAAGCAAGGCTACGAAAGAAATCAATAAGCACTTATATATATATTTTGCTTTCATAATAGTATTTTTTTATAATAATTTTTCGTCCTTAATTATTTATTACAATATCTGTGTTTTTCTGAGCCTCATCTCTTAAAGCATAAAAGTCGATGTTGAATGCTTCTTTGTAATATTTAACCACAAGTGCCTCTTTTGCTTTAATATTTGCTTTTGCAGTTGCATCTGTAACACCTGCTAAAATTGCATCATATTCTGCTTTTGAACTTGTTAAGATTGTAGCAGCAGTTTCTGCAAAATCTTCGTAAATATTCAATCTAGCATAACTTGTTATAAATCCTAAAGATCTTGAAGTTGCAATTGCCTCTACATACCAGCTTGAAGTATATCCAGAAGGCGTTAACTTTGCCCAAGCCTGCTCATCAAAAGGTTTGGTCTGGTTTAAAATATGAACGTACTCATGCTGAATAGTATGAATAAATTGCGTTACACTCGCTCTGCTTTTTTTGTTTAAATTATCAATTTGAAACAAAGAAACTCTTTGGCCAGCTTCGGCAAGTCCTAATGTTACTGTACCATTTGTATTTAAGTTTACACCACCCACAAGTACAAATTCTCGTGGTGCGATTTTCTTAACAAATTCTTTCCCTCCAATAGTTGTATAACTGTCGATCCAGATTTTCTTAACCACTTCCATTGCTGGCTGTACTTTTGCAACAAGAGGCGGATACAAATATTTATTATTGTCAACTAAATTCTGATTCCACTCATAATACACATTAATATTATAAGGATCTAAAAAATTAGTACCAATCCATTTATCCAAATCTGTTTTTGCCGGTGTAGAAAAATCTAATTGACTTTCTTTAGGTTGGTCTTCATGGGCGCAAGATGCAATTAAGAAGGCTCCTGCAATTAATACTGTCTTATATGTTTTAAATATTTTCATACTACTTTCAAATTAAAAATTATCTAGGATTTTTTTCAATGCCATTATCTGATGCTCTAAGCGGAATTTGTAATGCTCTTCTTTTATCATCTTTTTCCAAGACATTACTTCTTACCACTTTTCCAAACTCAAGAGTATTATGTGTTACAACAAGATTAAAACGTTTAATATCAAACCATCTTAAACCTTCACGAATAAAATCTCTTCTTCTTGCTTCCGCTATTGCTTTAATATAAGAAGTCTGAAGACTTGTTAATGTGTAATATGGCGTAAATTCGTTTGCAACTACAGGAAATTTATTGGTTACAACCGTTTCATTCAAGATATCTGTTGCTGCATTATATCCAGTAGTTCTAAGTCCTAAGAAGTATCCTAATTCTGTATTAACTTCAGCAAATCTGTTTTTCATTACTAATGCTTCGATTCTATTCAGATACATTTCATCATTACTAAACAATACAGTAGCTGTGTAAGGTTCTCCTGTACGTGAAGTTAAATTTGTATATTTAAAATACTCGTAAAGTTTAGGAACAAATACATTTATACCTCCATAATATTGTCCATTTGGTCTAATAACATTTGGTTTAGCCCAAATATTTGTTTGAACACCAAATATCTCATCTGATTTATTTCCAGGAAGAGCAAATCTGTAAGAAGCTGATCTATTAGCAATTGAGTTAGGATAGTCTACCAGTAAATTGGTTTCTTGCTCTACTCTTGAATATTCAATAGGCATTTGAGCAAAAGCAGCCGCATAGAAAGCTGGATAATTTCTAAGTTTTGTTGGTTTAGAACCAAGTCCTTCGGTAAATTCTAAAACTTTATCCCAGTCTCCTTTTATCAAATAAAAACGAGCAGCAAAAGCTTTTGCAGCATCAATAGTAAAGTGATATTTAGGTTCTTTATACTCATTTGTCACATATTTCATACCTTCAATAAGATCTTGTTCGACAAAATCAAATACTTCCTTAACGGTATTACGCTTGTATTTTACCAACAATTCTGTTTCTGGTTTTGTAATGTACGGAACACCTAAATCTGTTGCAGCTGTCGCTGGATTATAACGGTTTGACCATAATGACACCAGCATAAAGTGATTGTAAGCTCTAGCAATTAAAGCTTCTCCTTTTTGCGGATTTAAAGTCTCTGGGCCACCTAATTTTTCAATAGCATCTAATGCTTGGTTTGCCGCAGCAATAGCTTCGTAAGATGCCATCCAGAATGCATTTTCGCTATCCAATCCAATTTGAGATTGCATTTCCCAGTTGTAGCTTTCTTCATTTATGATACTCGTAGATTGAACTTCTGTATCGTAAACATTGTCAGACATAACCTCTGCAATCGGGAAATAAGATCTATTTGGATAAGCAGTTACTAATAATTCTGATATTTTTTCAGGAGTATCTATTAGTGTTCTATTGTCTGGTATTTCTGAAAGAAAATCATCACAACTACTAAAACCAACTAGCAATAATAATGATAGTGTTATTTTTATATTTTTCATAATCAATTTATTATTTAGAATGAAAGATTAATTGCAAAAGTATATTGTGCCGTGATTGGGAACGCTACCCCTCCTGTATTACGGAATTCAGGATCTTGTCCGTTTAATTTTTTGTCTGAATAAATCAACCATGGATTTACAGCAGAACCTTTTAAATTAAATGTTGTTAATCCTAACTTTCTTTTGTATTCGCTTGGAAATTCCCAGCTTAGAGAGATATTTTTTAGTCTTACGAAATCACCGCTTGCAATTCTAACATCGGAGAAATTATAAGTATTATAAGCGATTTGTAAATCATTAGCTCCGTAATTTCTATTTAACAATCTATCAGCGATAACTGGAACATTTGTAAAGTTTTCGTCACCAGGATTAATCCATCTGTTAGCAAAATCTTTTGTAAAAACAGTCTGATCATTGTAAGTATTACTGTAAACAGGATTTAATCTTACTTTGTTTCCACCTGACCCAACTACAAATACATATAAAGACCAGCTTTTGTAGGTAAATGTATTTGCAAGACCAACTGATTTATTTGGTTCAACTGAACCTTCATATTTCAAATACTTAGTTACATCATTAGTATCTTGAAAATTAGCGTCTGTAATATTATTATCAGCACCATCTTGTAATTTAAAAGTTGGTAATCCTTCATTATTTAATCCTGTAAATTGATAAGAATATAATGAGTTTCTTGGGTGCCCAACTGTATTTCCACCATTAGTAGCAATTAAATCAAATACCGCTGGTTTATTTGCCAGTTTAGTAATTTTCTGATCGTAAACAGAAAAGTTTAACGTCGTTGACCATTTAAAATCTTTTGAAGCAATATTCTGAGTAGTAATACCAAGCTCAACCCCTTTAGTCTCCATATCTGCGTTATTCCCTTGTTTAACAGATTCTCCTCCTACTCCAGAAGTAATTACATAATCGATCAAATCAAAAGCTTTACGCTGATAAATATCTGTGGTAAGCTGTACTCGGTTATTGAACATTCCAAGATCTAAACCAATATTGGTTTCATATTGTTTTTCCCATGTCAAATCTTTGTTTTGTAAATCTTCTATACGAATTGCATTTTCTCTATCACTAGTTTGAAAACGATTTGCTATATAACTTTTGTAGATTGCTAATGAGTTAGTTGCCGGCCCTGCTGTAGCAGTTAAACCATAAGAAGCTCTAAGTGCCAAAGTATTGATATCTTCAACATCTTTCATAAAACTTTCTTCTTTGATATTCCACTTACCGCTCACAGTATAAGTTGGTAACCATCTTGAAGATCCTGTATCACCTTGTCTGTTAGAACCGTCATAACGACCTGTAATAGAAGCCGTATAACGACGATCGTATGTATATCCTACTTTTCCGAAGAAACCAACTGTACGCTCTCTTTCTGCTCCAAATTCATAGTATGAATTACCTTCATTTACTAATTTCTCAATCATTTTTGGATCGATAAAAGCACTAAGTCCTTTTTCAAATTGTATTCCGGCAGCTGTAAAGTTGTCATTATTTCTATCAACTGACCTAAACTCTGTTCCAAAGAAACCTTCAAGTTCATGTTTATCGCTAAAAATATTTCTGTAAGTAACACTATTTCTAACATTATACGAAGTCATATCATTAGTGTATTTTCTTAAGAAACCACCATAAGGCAACACCGAAACTTTAGGCGCAGTTAAATCGTTTGGATTTTGATATAAAAACACGTTAGCGCTTTGAATTTGAGTATTTAAAGTTTCTCCAACACCAGCATTGTAAGCTCCTACAACATTAGAACCTTCGTAAATCTTATGCTCTCTTGATGTATTAGCATAACGAGCAGAACCTGTAAAGTTATAAGTCAAGTTTTTTGCCAATTTATATTCTAAATCCGCCTGAAAACGAATGTCTTTTACTTTAATTCCAAGAGTATTGTTTTTCAATTCATTAAGAATATTCATTGGAGCCCAATTGTTTTGGTAATATTCTAAATTACCATTTTCGTCATAAGGCCTAAGTGTTCTACTCGTACTTAAAACATAATTGAATGGGTTAATATCGAAATCTCTCGTTATTTTACCAAACACAACATCATTTTTACTTTCGTAAGTACCCGGAGCTTCCTGATCACGGATAGAGCTCAAAGTAGATAATGTAATATTTAATCTATCGTTAATGTAAAAAGTACCTTTAATATTAGATGACAATTGTTTTACGTTGTCAGCCAAAGTCCATCCTGGATCAGTATAATAACCTAAAGAGGCATAAAATGTATTGTTTTTTCCTCCGCCAGAAAAACTTAAAGAGTGATTTTGAGTAATGGATGGTCTAAATAAAACTTTGAACCAATCTGTATTTCCTAACTCGTATTTTTTTAGAAATTCGTTGATATAAGGCTGTTCATTTCTAACACCAAATTGACCATTAGAACTATCGTATAAATTAATTTGTTTTGCCAAAATACCATAAACACCACTAAATCTAGCTGTTAAGGAAGAACTCTGATCTAAATATCCTTTAGCTCTCATTTCTTGAAAAACACTCATCGATTCTTGAGAATTTAAGATATCATACTGCGTGTAACTTGGTACTGTTCTAACTGTGTTTTCAACAGAATAATTAATTTTTAATGGACTATCTCTACGACCTTGCTTTGTTGTTACAACGACAACACCATTTAAAGATCTTGAACCATAGATAGATGTAGCCGAAGCATCTTTAAGAATCTCAATACTTTGAATGTCATTTGCATTTAATCCCGCAACAGCAGAACTTAACAATGTTGCTGAATTTCCAGAAGCTAAATCAGCAAATGTAACATTGATAATATCTTCCTGAACAACACCATCAATTACCCATAAAGGTTTTGTATCTCCAAAAATTGAAGAAGATCCACGTACTGTAATCTTAGGAGTTGCACCAAAAGACCCTGTAACGTTTTGTACGGTAACCCCAGCGGCTTTACCCTCGATCATTCTACTTACATCTACTACACCATCTACTTTTAACTCAGCACCAGAAATTTTACTAATGGCTCCTGTAAACGTTCTTTTTGATGTTTTTTCGTATCCAGTTGTAATTACAACTTCTTTAAGATCTTGACCAGCCTCTGTTAAAACAATCGTTGGTGTATTATTTTCAATTCCAATTTCTTTAGTTTCCATACCAACATAAGAAATCACTAAACGGTTAACATTCGCCGGCATCTCAATAATGAAATTTCCATCAAAATCTGTCAGAACAGCAGATTTTGTTCCCTTTGCCATAACTGTAGCACCAGGAAGCGGGCTCCCAGTTTGATCGGTAACTTTTCCTTTAATAATTGGTCCAAAAGTTAAAAGTTCAAATAAGGAATCGTGGTTATTTACATTTGAAAAAGAACCAACTGCATTTTTTTGAAGTACAATCTGGTTGCTGACTTCTGAAAAAGTTATATTAAAAGGCACCAGTATTCTGCTCAAAATACTGGATAAAGTTTCTTGATTTGCTTCTATACTCACTTTCTGCGAAAGCTGAGGAAGTCTAGAATTATAAGAAAATTTTACATGTGCAGATTTTTCAATTTTAGATAAAGCGTTGTCTAATGTTAAATTTTCGACTGTAATGGTAACTTTAGTATCTAATTTTTTCTGCCCATTTACATTATTTGCAAAAGTAACACTTGAAAATATAAGTGCTAACACAAATTGAAACAGCGTTATTTTCATGATTTGGTGAAGTAATCGTTGCTTGACAACAGGTTTTTTCATAATTTTGGTTTGTTTTGATTAATACTATTCGAGTGTATTTTAAGAAACATCATAAATGACTCTTTACAGAGAGTGATTTACTAAATTCAAGTGTCGAGAATGTTACAGCATTTTCGGCACTTTTTTTATGCATTTATTTCTACATAGGCAGTTATTTCATTTTTTAGCTTTAGACAATCAGTTTAATTTTGGTTATTTTAAATTGAATTGCAACATTTCTAGTTACAGCCAGAAGTTGTAATTACAATTTGGTTTCCATTCATTTCATAATTAGTATCGCCACCGATACTTTTACAAATGATTTTTAATTTTTCTGCCAATGGCTGATCGCTTAACGAAGTCGTTAATCGGCAATCTTTTAACTTATCATGAGGAAAATCAATATCTACTAAATAAGCCTGTTCTATCGTTTCAAGAATCTGAGATACTGGAATATCAGTAAACTCGAAACTTAACTGTTCAATATTTGTTACACTATTTACTAATATTGGATCGACAGTAATATTTGTAATTTTATTAAAAACAAACTCTTTACGAGCAAAACGAACCGCCTGATTAGGAAGCAATACAATTTCCTCGTGTTCAACCGAACGAACTAAATCATTAGATTTTACTCTAACCTTACCAGTGCGAACAAGAACTTCAACATTTTGCTGGTCTGGATAAGCTTTTATTCTAAAACTTGTACCTACAACGCGTGTCACAATTTCATTGGCGTAAACAAAAAAAGGTTTTTTAGGATTTTTACTAATTTCAAAGAAACCTTCACCAGATAGATACACCTTTCTTTCGTCTCCGGTAAAAATTTTAGGATAACTAAGTTTACTATTGGGCTGCAATAAGACTGAACTACCATCAGAAAGTGTAATGGTTTGAGATTTTTCTGTATTGTTTGTCTGTTCTACTAAACCTTCATTATTTTCTTCAACCAATTCCTTATAAGTAACGACATTATTGTTTGGCAGAATATCATTTTTTAAAAACCAAACAGAAAATACACCAATCAAAACAGCAGCTGCAATACCGCTGATCCAGTATCGCTGTATTTGAAGTTTTCTAATTTTTGAAGTTTCTTGAGAAATCGCTTCTCTCTGCTCTATTTTTTGCCAAGTCTCTTTTAAAGCTTCATGTACTTGACTGGAAGTTAATTTTGAATCTGGAACTTTCATGGCCAAAAGTAAAAGCCTTGCATCTTCAACCAACTTGGCTCTTTGAAGATTCTCTAAAGTCCATTCTTCCCAACCTTGTTCATCAACTTTGGATAATATCCATAATTGAAAAGATTCATCAGCTAAGAAGTCTTCTATTTCGATATAATTGTTACGTTTTTGCATCTTATTATTAAGGTTACAAAAACATAGAGGACAGTTTTTATATTATATACTCACTTATTTAAGATTTTTTTTTGATTTTTTCTTAAAATTTTACAAAACCCCTGCGGATAGAAGGATTAAGAGCGGAATACTTCCTTTCCATTCTTTACGAAGACTTAATAATCCGCGATGCAATAGATTATTTGCCGATTGATAATTAACATCTAATAACTCAGCAATTTGAACAACACTTAATCCTTGATGATAACGAAGATACAACGCCTCTTTCTGACGGCCTGGCAAATCATTAAGTAATTTATTTAAATATAATACTCGTTCTGCAGTTACTTCATCTTCAACTAAATCATTTTCTATGGAGAAATCAAATAAGAATTCTAACACATCTGTAGTTGTTGTTTTTTTAAACACATAATCTCTTTCATGCAAACGGGCAATTCTCTTTCTGACACTAGAAAGCAAATAAGCTTTTACAACGACATTATCTTGTAATGAATTACGATAAAGCCATATATCAGCAAAAACATCTTGAATACAATCCTGCACTTTTTCAGCAAAAGGAGAAAGTGAATTACCGTAGTTAATCAAATCACGATAATACTTTTCAAAAAGTAACGAAAAAGATCTTTCGTCACCGTTCTTTAAGTTATTCCAAAGAATAAAATCGTCTAAGATTTTGTTTTTTAAAATGTGGCTCATAATACTGAAACTTTGAGGCGTAAAAATCAAATTATCTCAAAAAAGGAAGACTTTCAGAAATAATACAAATTAGTTACATGATTAAAATGGTGCTTTGCATTCAAAAACGCTTTAGGTAAAATTAAATTAACACAAATTAAATAGGATTTTTACATAAAACGCACGATTTAATTCATACAAAATGAATCAAATTTTAACATTATTTTTTGTTTTTGTGTGATAAATATAGAAAAGCAAATGATAAAAAGCCAATTATAGACTAAAAAAGAGTGCTTTTTCTAAATTTGTCAATAATTACATTATATTTTTACTTAAACTTAAATTTACTATACCTTAAATTTTAATTAACTAAAGTAAAATTCAATGGCATAACTTTTTGACGTTATCAATGACGTTTTTGCTAATTCCTACAAAATTAGTATACTAAAAGAAGTTTTTTATACTATAGAGCCAGCCTTTCTTAATCAAGAATGATTCAGTTGACTTCTGGCAATAAAAAAAGCCTTACTATACTAGTAAGGCTTTACATATTTTAATCAAATACTTTTTAAAAAGCTACATTCCATCTTGGTAATTTAGCATTTTCATCCAAGAAGTTTTGCAAAACTTGTCCTTCTACAGCAGTTGGAATTGCTTTTACATCTGCATTAAAAGTTTCGTACCAAACAACTTCTAAAGAAGAAATGCTTTCTAATTTCATCTGCGCCGGCCAAGAATATTTTCTACCTGTTTTTGCAAATTGGTGTCCGTTTACGATTTTATCGTACAATCCGCCATTTTTGCTTTTTAAAGTTCCGTCATTTTGAACAGTTCCTGTAGAACCAACCATGATTAATTCTTTTGCATCAGCTTCAACAGCGTACACAACAAAAATTCCAGCACTTCCTTCTGGCGCGTTGCAAACTTCTTCTAAACTATCTTCTATTGTAAAAGTAAAACTATTACTTACTTTAAATTTTTCTAAATCTTTACTCATATTTTCTTTTCTAGCTTCTGAGGTACTGAGGCTCTAAGATGCTAAGTTTTTGTATTTATACCTCAGTATTCTGAAATGTAAAAAAGTCTCAACAAGATATTGAGACTTTTTTGAAATTTATTATTTCTAGACTTGAAGATTATCCAAGTACTTCTTTAACTTTTTTACCAATTTCAGCTGGTGAATCAACAACGTGAATTCCGTTGTCTCTCATGATTTGTTTTTTAGCAGCAGCTGTATCATCAGAACCACCAACAATAGCACCTGCGTGCCCCATTGTTCTACCTGCAGGAGCAGTTTCTCCAGCGATAAAACCAATAACTGGCTTACGGTTACCATCAGCTTTTACCCATCTTGCAGCATCAGCTTCAAGTTGACCACCGATTTCACCAATCATAATGATTGCTTCAGTTTCTGGATCATTCATTAATAACTCAACAGCTTCTTTAGTTGTAGTTCCAATAATTGGATCTCCACCAATACCAATAGCTGTAGTAATTCCTAAACCTTGTTTTACAACTTGGTCAGCAGCTTCATAAGTTAAAGTTCCTGATTTAGAAACGATACCAACAGTTCCTTTTTTGAAAACGAAACCTGGCATGATACCAACTTTAGCTTCACCTGGAGTAATTACACCTGGACAGTTTGGACCAATTAATCTAGAATTTCCTTCTTTAACATAATTATTTGCTTTAATCATATCTGCTACAGGAATTCCTTCTGTAATAGCAATAATTACTTTAATTCCAGCATCAGCAGCTTCCATAATTGCATCAGCAGCAAAAGCTGGCGGAACAAAAATGATAGAAGTATCAGCTCCAGCTTGATCAACAGCATCTTTTACTGTATTAAAAACCGGACGGTCTAAATGGCTTGTACCACCTTTTCCTGGAGTAACTCCTCCAACAACATTAGTACCGTACTCAATCATTTGAGAAGCGTGGAAAGTTCCTTCGCTCCCTGTAAATCCCTGAACAATTATTTTGGAATCTTTATTAACTAAAACACTCATGATATATATTTTATGTAGTTTTTAAATTTGTGTTGCAAAAATAAGGTTTTGTAATGTATTTTGCCTCTTTTATTGTCAAAAAAATATTAAGAAAATTGACTCATTTGATAACCTCTGTAAAGTTTATCATCTTTTATCTGCCAAATTGTTGCAAAATGAGCTAAAAGCATTTCTTCTCTCGGATTCTCGATCGTTTTTACAAAATGAGAATAACGTACTGATACTAAATCATCTTCACTGATAATATGACTAATTCTAACTTTAGAACGCACATAAGCACGGCTAAGTTCATTGGCCATTTCGATTATTGAATCATAATCCATTTCAATGAAACCTTTACTGCTGTTCCATTCCAAGATTACGTCAGGATGCAGATATGTTTTTAGAATTTCGCTATCAATTAAGGCATCTGACTTATAAAATTTCTGAACAAATTCTTTAATAGACATATTACTTCAATTTACTTAAAATTTCAGGAATCTTCTTAATATTGGCAAGTTGTTTCAATTTTTCTCTAGATTCTTCGATTGGAGTACCAAAATAAGATTTTCCTCCTTCAACAGATTTAGTAACTCCAGTCTGTCCCATTACAACTGCTTTTGTACCAATTGTAATACCGCTAGTCGTTCCCACCTGTCCCCACATGGTTACTTCATCTTCAATAATTACACAACCGGCAATACCCGTCTGCGAAGCTATCAAACATTTTTTACCTATTACAGTATCGTGACCAACATGCACTTGATTATCCAATTTTGTACCAGCACCTATCGTTGTATCACCCGTAACTCCCTTATCAATTGTACAAAGTGCTCCAATCCCAACATTATCTTCAATGACTACTCTTCCGCCGGAGATTAATTGATCAAATCCCTCTGGACGTTTTTTATAATAGAAAGCATCTGCACCTAAAATAGTTCCTGCATGAATAATTACATTATCGCCAATTATGGTATGATCATAAATTGAAACATTAGAATGAATTAGGCAGTTTTTACCAATTTTAACGTGATTACCAACAAAAGTATTCGGTTGAATTACAGTTCCTTCTCCTATTTCTGCTGTTGGAGCAATCGCCACATTTGCAAACTGGAAAGGCTTAAAATGTTTAGTAAGGGTATTGAAATCTCTAAATGGATCATCAGAAATTAAAAGTGCTTTGCCTTCTGGACATTCTACTTCTTTGTTAATTAAAACAATTGTTGCGGCAGATTGTAAAGCTTTATCGTAATATTTTGGGTGGTCAACAAAAACAATATCTCCAGGTTCAACAACATGTATCTCGTTCATGCCTAAAACTTGAAAGTCTTTGTCACCAATAAATTTGCAGTTAAGCAAACTTGCAATTTCTTGTAAAGAATGACTCTTTTGAAATTTCATATATTATAATTAGAAAATTTGTCAATTAGAAAATGAGTCAATTAGAATATGAATGTACAAAAAATATGTCGATTCACAAATTATCTAATTGACTCATTGTCAAATTTATCTTAATTAAAAACTACTCTTTTACACGCTCCATGTAAGAACCTGAAGCGGTATCGATTTTAATCTTATCACCTTCGTTGATAAACAAAGGAACGTTGATGTTTGCACCTGTTTCTACTGTAGCATTTTTTGTTGCGTTTGTAGCAGTATTACCTTTAACACCTGGTTCAGCATAAGTAACTTCAAGAATTACTGATGCCGGCATATCTACTGACAATGGTAAATCTGTTTCTGTGTTGATTTGAACCATTACGTTTGTTCCTTCTTTTAACAAATCTGGAGCGTCCAAAATATTTTTGTTTAAAGAAATCTGTTCAAACGTTTCAGCATTCATGAAATGAAATTCATCTCCTTCTGGATATAAGTATTGGAATGTATGTGTCTCAACACGAATAACGTCAATTTTATGACCTGCAGAAAATGTATTATCTAATACTTTTCCTGAAGTTAAACTTTTCAATTTTGTTCTTACGAAAGCTGGACCTTTTCCAGGTTTAACATGAAGAAATTCAATGATTTTATAGATATCGTGATTAAATTTAATACACAATCCATTTCTAATATCTGATGTAGATGCCATTTGTTTTTGTTTTATTTTTTTGTTGAATCGTTTAACTGTTTAACTGTTTTTTCGATTAAACGATTAAACAAATAAACAATTAAACTTTATTTTAATAATTACCTGAATAACCTTTCATAATTCCTCGAGAAGAATTTCTGATAAAATCAAGAATTTCATCTCTTTCAGGAGTAGCTTCCATTTCTGCTTCAATAATACTTAAAGCTTGAGTTGTATTGTAATTCTTTTGGTATAAAATTCTGTATATTTCCTGAATCTCTCTAATTTTTTCAGTACTAAAACCTCTTCTTCTTAAACCAACTGAGTTAATTCCAACATAAGACAATGGTTCTTTTGCTGCTTTTGTAAAAGGAGGAACATCTTTTCTAACTAAAGATCCTCCAGAAATCATAGCATGATCTCCAATATGAATAAATTGGTGAATTGCTGCTAAACCTCCAATAACAGCGTGATTACCAACAACAACGTGACCTGCTAAAGCAACGCCATTTACGATAATTGCATTATTGCCAATTTCACAGTCGTGTGCAATGTGAGCATAGGCCATTACTAAACAATTATTCCCAATAACGGTTTGTCCTGAAGCTATTGTTCCTCTATTTATAGTTACACATTCTCTAATCGTGCAATTATCTCCAATAATAGCTAGAGAATCTTCTCCTCCGAATTTTAAATCTTGTGGCACAGCAGAAATTACAGCCCCTGGAAAAATGTTACAATTTTTTCCAATTCGAGCTCCTTCCATAATGGTCACATTCGAACCAATCCAAGTACCATCACCAATAACAACATTATTGTGAATTGTTGTAAATGGCTCTATTACAACGTTTTTAGCGATTTTAGCGCCAGGATGAACATATGCTAATGGTTGATTCATCTATGTTTTATATTTTAAATTAAAATAGTCTAATTGAGGCAACAAACCTAAACAATAAATTTGATAATTTATTATTGTTTTCTTGCAATTTGTGCCATTAATTCTGCCTCAGTTACTAATTTCCCATTTGCATAAGCGTTTGCCTGCATATGACAAATTCCTCTTCTGATTGGAGAAATTAATTCACATTTGAAAATTAATGTATCTCCCGGCAGTACTTTATGTTTAAACTTAACGTTGTCAATCTTCATAAAGTATGTTAAATAGTTCTCTGGATCTGGAACTGTACTTAAAACCAATATTCCTCCTGTCTGTGCCATTGCTTCTACAATTAAAACTCCTGGCATAACTGGAGCTTCTGGAAAGTGTCCTACGAAGAAATTTTCGTTCATAGTAACATTTTTTAACCCAACAACGTGACGATCTGACATTTCAATAATTCTATCAATTAACAAAAATGGAGGTCTGTGAGGAAGCATCGCCATAATTTTATGAATATCCATCAACGGTTCTTGATGCAAATCATAAGTTGGAACATGATTTCTCTGTTCTATTTTGATAATTTTAGCCAGTTTCTTAGCAAATTGTGTATTTACAAAGTGACCTGGTTTATTTGCAATGATTTTTCCTTGAATACGAACTCCAATAAGTGATAAATCTCCTATTACATCAAGTAATTTATGTCTTGCCGCTTCGTTTGGATAATGTAATGTAAGATTATCTAAAACACCATTTGGTTTTACTGAAATTTCATCTTTACCAAAGGCTTTTTTAAGATTCTCCATTGTAGATTCAGAGATTTCTTTATCTACATATACGATTGCATTATTTAAATCACCTCCTTTAATTAGACCATGTTCTAATAATGACTCCAATTCATGTAAGAAACTAAATGTTCTTGAACTCGCGATTTCAGATTTAAAATCAGAAAGACTTTTTAAAGTTGCATTTTGAGTTCCTAAAACTTTTGTACCAAAATCAACCATTGCAGTTACTTGGTATTCATCACTTGGCATAACCAAGATTTCACTTCCTGTAGCTTCGTCTGTAAATGAAATTACTTCTTTAACTACATAAACATTGCGCTGTGCATCTTGCTCTTCAATACCAGCTTTTTCAATAGCTTCAACAAAATATTTTGATGAACCATCCATAATTGGAAGTTCAGAGGCATTCAATTCAATAATAATATTATCCAAATCGCAGCCAACTACTGCAGCTAAAACATGTTCAGGTGTTTGAATTTTTACTCCTAATTTCTCAAGGTTAGTTCCTCTTTGAGTATTAACAACATAATTAGCATCAGCCTCAATGACTGGTTGACCTTGCAAATCTACTCTTACAAAAGTGAAACCATTATTAACGGGAGCAGGTTTAAAAGTCATTGTAACTTCTTTTCCAGTATGCAATCCAACTCCTGTTAGTGAAATTTCATTTTTGATGGTCTTCTGTTTAACCATTATTTCCATTTTTTGGGTTTATTATTTGTTTTTTTAATTCTTGAACTTCAGCCACTATCTTAGGAAGATTCTTAAAGTGAACATACGATTTATTAAATTCTGTATATCCAAGTGATGGAGTTCCTTGTAAAACTTCATCATCTTTAATGTTTCTGGCAACTCCTGACTGTGCCTGAAGTCTAACATTATTTCCTATAGTCAAATGACCTGCGATACCTACTTGTCCACCAATCATACAGTTCTCGCCTATTTTTGTAGAACCTGCTACACCACTTTGTGCTGCAATAACCGTATTTTTTCCAATTTCTACATTATGAGCAATCATGATCTGATTGTCTAATTTAACTCCTTTTCTAATTATTGTAGATCCTAGAGTTGCTCTGTCAATAGTTGTATTTGCACCAATATCGACATTATCTTCTATAATTACATTACCAATCTGCGGTACTTTACTGTATTCTCCATTTTCATTCGGCGCAAAGCCAAAACCATCAGCTCCTATAATAACACCTGAGTGCACAGTACAATTATTACCAATTATAGTCTCTGAATAAATTTTTGCTCCTGCAAAAATGAATACATCGTTACCAATAACAACATTATCTCCGATAAAGCTATTTGGGTAAATCTTAACGTTATCACCTAAAACTACATTTTGTCCTATATAACTAAAACTGCCCAAATATAAATTCTCGCCATATTTAGTCCCCTCAGACATAAAAGTCTGTGGTTCGATACCTGTTTTATTTAGTTTTACCTGATTATAAAAGTGTAAAAGTTTAGAAAACGCCGCATAAGCATCTTCTACTTTTATTAAAGTAGTAGTAATTTCCTGTTCAGGAATAAAGCTGTCATTAACAATTGTTACTGTCGCTTTTGTTGTATATATATAATTGATATACTTTGGATTAGCCAAAAAAGTAAGCGATCCCTCTTCGCCTTCTTCGATTTTAGAAAGCTTGGAAACTTCTGCATTGGGATTCCCAACAACTTCTCCTTCTAAAATTCCTGCTATTTGTTCTGCTGTAAATTTCATCGCGACAAAAATATAAAAAATAGGTTTTAAATGTTAATTTTAGATAAGTTGTTTTGGGAAACAGATATAATATTTTGTTACCAATTTAGATAACGATTTCAAATTCAGCTGATCAGAAGCTTCAACAACATCTTCAATTGTTTTATCTTTTTTCAAAATTCGAATAGGTTCTGCTTCTTTACTATAGGCCTGATTTTTAATTTTACCTCTAAAAATAAAATATCCTGCATCAACTGCCGAAATTTGATGTGCTTCTGCAAACTCCTCTTTTAAAGACTGTGATTCTTCGACTGGAATTTTTTCTGCACTAAGCTTAATTTTTAACAAATCTCTGTTAATGATCATTTTACTTAAAGTAGAAAGTATAAAATCAGTATGTTTCTGCCAAGCTTTTAAAGCACTTATAATATCAAAATCATCCAATTGAGAAAACAAATCTAAATTTTTGGCATCAAAATCTTCCAGTGTAATCTTATTGTGCATGAAATACGAAAGCGGCTCACTGCATGGTAACTTAACTCCTTTTAAAGTTAATTCTTTGGCTCTTTTTAAAACTTTCATTAAAATTAATTCTGCAACTAAACTTGTTTTATGCAGATAAGCCTGCCAGTACATTAACCTTCTCGAAAGCAGAAATTTTTCTACCGAATAAATTCCTTTTTCTTCAATTACCAAAACATCGTTCTCAACATTCATCATCTGGATCAATCGTTCAGAATTTACATTTCCCTCTGCAACTCCTGTATAGAAACTATCGCGTTTTAAGTAATCCATTCGATCCATATCCAACTGACTTGAGATCAATTGCAGCATAAATTTTCTATGATACTCTCCTTTAAAAACCTGAATTGCCAGGCTCAATCTTCCATCAAACTCCTCATTCAGCTGATTCATAAATAATAATGAAATAGCTTCGTGATGCACATCTTCAACAATACTTCTTTCCATTGCATGCGAAAAAGGTCCGTGTCCTATATCATGAAGTAAAATTGCAATCAGCAAAGCATTTTCTTCCTCTTCAGAAATCACAACATCTTTAAAACGAAGTGTATCAATTGCTTTTTTCATCAAATGCATGCATCCCAAAGCGTGATGAAAACGAGTATGATTCGCACCCGGATAAACCAAATACGACAATCCCATTTGAGAAATTCGGCGGAGACGCTGAAAATACGGATGCTGAATTAAGTCGTAAACCAGCTCATTCGGAATCGTTATAAAACCATATATAGGATCGTTGAATATTTTAAGTTTATTGATCTGAGTCACTAGTGCGTTATTTTTTAGGTCAACAAATATAAGTAAATAAGTATAAAGACTTTGGTGTTTTTTATTTAAAAATGAAAGTCCAAATTATGATGATTATCAATAAAATACACTAAAAAATGTTAAAATTCAAAATAAAATCATTGTTCAACTTTGGTAATTTTATACTATTTTTAATAGTTTTTAAGTTGTATAACTTTAAATTGCAGTAAAAATAAATTTGTTTTATGGATAAGATTAAAATACTTTGGGTCGATGATGAAATCGATCTTTTAAAGCCCCATATATTATTTCTAGAAAAAAAGAATTACGAAGTTACTACCTGTAATAATGGTCTTGATGCGATTGCATTATTTGAAGAAGATAACTTTGATATTGTTTTTTTGGATGAAAACATGCCTGGAATGAGCGGTTTAGAAACGCTTTCTGAAATGAAAGAAAAAAAATCAGCCATTCCGATGATTATGATTACCAAAAGCGAAGAAGAATATATTATGGAAGAAGCTATTGGTTCTAAAATCGCCGACTATTTAATTAAACCTGTTAATCCGAATCAGATTCTATTGAGTTTAAAAAAGAACTTAGATGATTCGAGATTAATTACTGAAAAAACAACCTTAGATTATCAAAAAGAATTCAGAAAAATTGCAATGGAACTTGCAATGGTTAACTCTTATGAAGACTGGATTGAATTATACAAAAAACTACTTTTTTGGGAGTTAAAACTAGAAGACATCAACGATACGGCAATGATCGAAATCCTTGAATCTCAAAAAGTAGAAGCCAATTCGCAATTCGGAAAATTTATTGAAAGAAACTATGAAGACTGGTTTGCATCAAAAGCAGATAAGCCAATACAGTCTAATACTTTATTTAAAGAGCTTGTTGTTCCTGAACTTAAAAAGAAAGACAAACCTGTTCTTTTTGTGGTAATTGACAATTTAAGATATGATCAATGGAAATCTTTTGAATCTGTAATTGCTAATTATTATAAATTAGAAAAAGAAGTTCCCTACTACTCTATACTTCCAACTGCTACACAATACGCTCGAAACTCAATTTTCTCTGGTCTTCTGCCTTTAGAAATGGAAAAACAATTTCCTGAATATTGGAAAAATGATGTTGAAGATGGCGGCAAAAACCTTTATGAAGCTGAATTTTTATCGGCTCAATTAAAGCGTTTAGGTTTAAATATTAAGGAAGACTATTTTAAAATCACCAATTATTCTGGCGGTAAAAAATTAGCTGAAAACTTTAAAGCTTTAAAAGGAAACGACTTAGTAACGGTAGTTTACAATTTTGTTGATATGCTTTCACATGCTAAAACCGAAATGGAAGTAGTAAAAGAATTAGCATCAGATGATAAAGCCTATCGCTCCCTAACATTAAGCTGGTTTAAAAATTCGCCTTTGCTAGAAATTATACAACAAGCGCAAGTTTTAGGATTTAAATTGATCTTAACAACAGACCACGGAACAATTAATGTAAAAAATCCGTCGAAAGTTGTGGGAGATAAAAATACAAGTCTAAATTTGCGTTATAAAACGGGACGCAGTTTAACATACGAACAAAAGGATGTTTATGTTGTAAAAGAACCTAAAGCAATTGGTCTTCCGGCTATCAACATGAGTAGTTCGTTTATTTTTGCCAAGAATGATTTTTTCCTAGCTTATGTAAATAACTACAATCATTATGTGAGTTATTACAAAAATACCTATCAGCATGGTGGAATTTCGCTAGAAGAAATGATTATTCCGTTTTTAGTATTTAATCCTAAATAAAAAAAGTTTTCAGTCGCAGTTTTTAGTCTCAGTAAATCTGAAAACTGTCACTGCGACTGAGACTTATAGATAAATAAAATAAAAATGAACATCGTTTTTTCATTAGATCAAATTAAAGAAGTTGCACAGCAGATTGTCGATTCAAATCCTAAAAAAATCATTCTTTTTAATGGTGAAATGGGAGTTGGAAAAACTACTTTAATCAAGCAATTATGCAAAACTTTGGGAGTTGAAGACGCAACAAGCAGTCCGACATTTTCTTTAGTTAATGAATATTACACTTCAAACAATCAAATCGTTTATCATTTTGATTTTTACCGATTAAATAAAGAAACCGAAGCACTCGATATGGGCGTTGACGATTATTTATATTCTGGAAATTGGTGTTTTATTGAATGGTCTGAAAAAATTGCCAGCTTAATTCCAGAAGAACATTCTACCATAAATATTGACTTATTGGAGGATGGAAAAAGGGAATTAAAATTGGTATAAAAAAATGCAAAATATTAGTCCTAATCAGCACTTGGATTGTGGTAAATCTCCATGCAAAAATCCTCAAAAAATATCTTAACATTACACCAATAGTATTAGCAGAATTTTTGCACTAATTTTAAATCTTTTTACGTAATTTGTACCTTTAATTTTTTGCACAATCCATGTCAATTACCTTAACTCCATTTACAAAACAACAATTAATACCGCAAGAGGAAAAACTTGAGGTTGGTCGTTTTAAAAGAGAACTTTTTATAGGAATTCCTAAGGAAACAAGTTATCAGGAACGCCGTATCTGTCTGACACCTGATGCCGTAAACTCCTTAACTTATGAAGGACATCGTGTAATGATTGAGTCTGGAGCTGGAGAAAGTTCAAGTTATACAGACAAAGAATATGCAGACGCCGGTGCAGAAATCACAAAAGATACTAAGAGAGTTTTTGGGTGTCCCTTTTTACTAAAGGTAGAACCGCCTACATTAGCAGAAATTGAAATGATAAATCCAGAAACTGTTATTATTTCTGCGATTCAGTTAAAAACAAAAAAGAAAGAATACTTTGAAGCTCTGGCGAAAAAGAAAATAACAGCCTTAGCTTTTGAATATATTAAAGATGAAGACGGATCTTATCCTGCTGTAAAATCCTTAAGCGAAATTGCAGGAACGGCTTCCGTACTTATTGCGGCGGAGTTAATGATTACAAACGAATTCGGAAAGGGGCTTTTATTCGGAAATATTACTGGCGTTCCTCCTACCGAAGTTGTGATTTTGGGAGCTGGAACTGTTGGGGAATTTGCTGCAAAAACCGCAATTGGATTAGGTGCAAACGTAAAAGTATTTGACAATTCCATAACAAAACTGCGCCGTTTACAAAACAATTTAAATCAAAGAATTTTCACTTCAACCATACAGCAAAAAGGTTTACTAAAAGCTTTAAGACGCTGTGATGTGGCAATTGGTGCCATGCGAGGCAAAGAAAGATGTCCGATCGTAGTGAGTGAAACCATGGTAGAACATATGAAAAAAGGCGCTGTAATTGTTGATGTAAGCATCGATACCGGAGGCTGTTTTGAAACGTCAGAAGTTACTACTCACGAAAAACCGACTTTTATAAAAAGTAATGTTTTACACTATTGTGTTCCCAATATCCCATCAAGATATTCTAAAACTGCTTCATTATCAATTAGTAATATCCTTACTCCTTACCTTCATCAGATAGCTGAAGATGGTGGTATAGAAAGTGCTATACGATGCAATAAAGGACTTAAAAATGGAATTTATCTTTATCACGGAATCTTAACAAACAAAGCGATTGGCGAATGGTTTGACTTGCCTGATAATGATATTAATTTACTTGTATTCTAAAGGAACTTTAACGTACCTTTGCAAAAAAAATATTTCATGAAGTTCGTACATCGTTTTGCATATTATTTAATCGGCCTAATTATGGGTTGTTTTTTTGTAGCACTTGTTTTTAGTGGAAAAGATACTCGTTGTAACTATTTTCCAAATGCCCGAGTTTTAAATAATCTTCGAACAAAACCTTTCCAATATTCCGAAAAAGCGGTTCAAACTTTAAGCGAAAAATGGGTTGATACTGCAGATATCAAAAACACATTAACTTATGGAGATGTTGATTTTGACCAAAGTAATGTCCCTTTTAATAAAGGTAAACTTTATATTATTGAAGGAAAAACAGTAAAAAACCAAGAAATTATTCTAAAAGTGGTCAATTATGAAAATAAAGCTGTTTTAGAAGAAATTTTAAAAAAATAATATAACTAAATCTTTTGTTTCTCGCAGATTATGCAGATTCAAAAGATTTTTTTTAATTGCCTTTCTCGCAGAGTTACAATGACACAAAGTTTTTCCCTCTGCCTCTCTGAAACTTTGTGCCTTAAAAAAATTACCATTCAATTTCTTTTAATCCTTTCGATCTTAGAAAATCATTTGTCTGGCTAAAATGTTTGTTTCCAAACCAAAATCCTCTATTTGCACTTAAAGGCGAAGGATGTCCAGATTTTAGAATGTGATGTTTTGATGCATCAATCAAAGCCGCTTTCTTTTGAGCAAAACCTCCCCAAAGTAAGAAAACAACATTTTCTTTTTCCGCAGAAATCTGTTTGATAACTGCATCTGTAAATTTCTCCCAACCTTTTCCTTGATGGCTTCCTGCTTCAGATTGTCTAACAGTCAAAGTAGCATTTAGAAGAAAAACACCTTGATCTGCCCAGCGTTCCAAATTACCTGTATTAGGCATTGGTATATTAAAATCATCTTGAATTTCTTTAAATATATTTTGAAGTGATGGCGGAAACGGAATTCCATCATTTACAGAAAAACACAAACCATTTGCCTGATTTGGACCATGATATGGATCTTGTCCAATAATCACTACTTTTACTTCATCAAAATGACAATGATCAAAAGCCGAAAAAATCTGACTCCCTTTTGGATAACAAACTTTTGTCGAGTATTCGGATTTTACAAATTCAATTAATTGATTGAAATATGGTTTTTCGAATTCTTCATTCAAAACTGGCTTCCAAGAAGAATGCATTTTTACGTCCATAATTTTTTTATGCGAATTTCAGAAATATTTATCTAAAATCATATTTACAAGATCATAAAATTTAGGCGCGAAGTTGTAGATTGCAAATCATAATGTTTTTGTACTTTTGCCTTTACTTTCATAAAGAAATTAAATGATCAGTATTACCGAAAAAACATTACAAGACTTACAATTTCCAACCGTACTCGAAACCATTTCAGATGGTTGCAACACCGACATTGGAAAAGAAAAAGCTTTACAAATAAAACCATTTAGAGACAAAGAAGAATTAATGCAATCGCTGATGCAGACATCAGAATATGTATCTTCTTTTCAAAATAATAATGCAATTCCGAATCACGGATTTGACGCTATTACACACGAAATTAAATTCTTAGCAATTGAAGACAGCTTTCTTGAAGTCGGAAGTTTTCGAAAAATTGCGAACCTTTCTGCGACTACAAATGTCTTATTGAATTTCTTAAAAAAATTCGATGATTATTATCCAAATCTAAATGCAAGAGCTTCTCGAGTAGAATTGACTAAAGATATAATATCAGCAATTGATGCTATTGTGGACAAATACGGAGAAATAAAAGACAATGCTTCTCCTGCACTTTCTGGAATTCGTCAAAACATGAATTTAGTTCGCGGTAAAGTCAATCAAAGTTTTGGTTCGGCTTTAACACAATACAATGGTTTAGGGTATTTGGACGACATTAAAGAAAGTTTTGTGCAAAATCGTAGAGTTTTAGCGGTTTTAGCCATGTATCGTCGTAAAGTAAAAGGCTCTATTTTAGGCAGTTCCAAAACTGGAAGTATTGCTTATATTGAACCAGAAGCTACTTTAAAATATTCGCGTGAATTAGCCAATTTAGAATACGAAGAGAAAGAAGAAATTACAAGAATTTTAAAAAATCTCTCGAATGTAATTCGACCTTTTCTTCCATTACTAATTGAATATCAAGACTTTTTAAGTGATATTGATGTAGTTGCAGGAAAAGCAAAGTATGCAAATCGCATTAACGGAATTCTTCCAACAATTACAGAAGAAAGAAGATTGTTTTTTAGAGAAGCGTATCATCCTATTTTGTATTTGAACAATAAACAGAAAAAAGAGGTTACGCATCCGCAGACAATTGAGCTAAAACAAGAAAATAGAATTATTGTAATTTCTGGACCAAATGCTGGAGGAAAAACCATTTCCTTAAAAACAGTTGGTTTATTACAACTAATGCTGCAATCTGGAATTTTAATTCCGGTTCATGAAAGAAGTGAAACTTTCCTGTTTGATAGAATCTTAACCGATATTGGAGACAATCAATCGATTGAAAATCACCTAAGTACTTATAGTTATCGATTAAAAAACATGAATTATTTCTTGAAGAAATGCAACAAGAAAACTATGTTTTTAATTGATGAATTTGGTACTGGTTCTGATCCTGAATTAGGTGGCGCTTTGGCAGAAATTTTCTTGGAAGAATTTTACCATCGTGAAGCATTTGGAATTATTACAACGCATTATTCTAATTTAAAAATTCTAGCAAACGAATTGCCATACGCAACAAATGCGAATATGATGTTTGATGAAAAATCTCTCGAACCAATGTACAAATTGGCTTTGGGTCAGGCAGGAAGTTCGTTTACTTTTGAAGTTGCCCAGAAAAATGGAATTCCGTTTGGATTAATTAATCGTGCGAAAAAGAAAATAGAAGTTGGAAAAGTTCGTTTTGACAAAACCATCGCAACACTTCAAAAAGAAAGATCGAAATTGGAAAAAACTTCTTTGAATTTAAAAGAAGAAGAAACTCGTGCTCGTGAAGAAAGTAAGAAGATGGAAAACATCAATACTAGAATCCAGCAAAAATTAGAAAGCTATCAGGAATTATACGACAGTAATCAGAAGATTATATATATAGGACAAAAAATTGATGACATTGCTGAAAAGTATTTTAACAACAAAAACAAAAAAGAACTGATTGGTGAATTTTTGAAAATTGTCGAAATTGAAAATTCTAAACGTAAAAAAGCAACTCCAAAAGAAGTCAAAGCAAAAGTTGAAAAACAAAAAGAAATTATCGCTGAAGTTTCTGTAAAAGTAGAAGAAATTCGAAAAGAGAAAAAAGAAAAGAAACTTAAACCTGTAGTAGAAAAACCGAGACCAATTTTAAAAGTTGGTGATCGAGTAAGAATGCTCGACGGAAGATCTGTTGGAAGTATAGATTCTATCGAAAAAAATAAAGCAACAGTCAATTACGGCATTTTTACTTCGAAAGTAAGTTTAGAAGAATTGGAATTGGTCGAAGCGGTTAAAAAATAAAAAATTTACCCGAAGTTGAATTTTATTATCTAAAAATCGTTAAAAATTAGAAAAAATTAAAATAAGATGATTTAATAAACGATTTAGAAATTTATATAAAACAAGGTCTCTGTTTTCTAAAAACGCCTTAAAAACGATCTATGAAAGCTGATTTTAATTAATAAAATTTATCAAAGACGAATAAATAATAGATTTTGTAAATTATCAAGTTAAAAATAAGTCATTAGCGGTTTTTAATGCTTTTTTAAAGTATTAAACCGAAAAATATTAAACTAAAAATCAAGTTTTTTTAAATGGAAAACCTTCCTGAACATAAAAAAATAATTCTTTTTGACGGATTTTGCAATCTTTGTAGTTCTGCTGTGCAGTTAATTATCAAACATGATAAAGAGGATGTTTTTAGATTTGTCGCATTGCAATCAGAAAGAGGAATTTCCATATGCAAGTATTTAGGAATCAGTTTTTCAAAAATGGATAGTATTATTTTATATAATCCAGGCGTGGCTTATTTTTATAAATCTTCTGCAGTAATTGAGATTGCAAAACATTTTGGAGGTTTATGGAAACTAACTCCTGTTTTTAGAATTGTTCCTATTTTTATCAGCGATAGAATTTATGATTATGTTGCAAAAAACAGATATAATTGGTACGGTAAAAAAGAAAGCTGCATGATTCCAACTCCAGAGTTGAAATCTAAGTTTCTTTAAGAAATTCCAAGATTCTGAAATACCAAATTCCAATTTCCACAATATTGTTATTTCTACAAAGGAGACCCAAGCAATATCGAACAGGCGAAGCAAATCTTCTCAAGTAACTCCGTAACGAAAACCCAATCTTTGTCGAGCTTCTTGCGAAGATTTCTCCTTCGTCGAAATGACATACTTTATCTAAAAAATATATTGAATTGAAACCCGACAGGTTTTTAAAACCTGTCGAGTTTACTTTATGCACATAATTCAAATCCTAATAAAAAATCCCAAATTCCAATAGATTTGGAATTTGGGATTTTAAAAATTGAAGATTAACTAGAATTATCTAATCAACTTTCTGTATTTCAAACGTTTTGGAGTTAAATCACCGCCAAGACGTTTCTTTTTATTTTCTTCATAATCAGAGAAACTTCCTTCAAAGAAATAAACTTCAGAATCTCCTTCAAAAGCTAGAATGTGTGTGCAAATTCTATCTAAGAACCATCTGTCGTGAGAAATAATTACGGCACAACCAGCAAAATTCTCCAAACCTTCTTCAAGAGCTCGAAGCGTATTAACGTCAAGATCATTCGTAGGCTCATCCAGTAAAAGTACGTTTCCTTCTTCTTTCAAAGTCATTGCTAAGTGCAAACGGTTACGCTCTCCACCAGAAAGCATCGAAACTTTTTTGTTTTGCTCACCACCACCAAAATTGAAACGAGATAAATAAGCTCTTGAGTTCACTTGCTTTCCTCCCATCATAATCAATTCCTGACCGTCTGCAAAGTTTTCCCAAATCGATTTATTCGGATCAATATTAGAGTGCGACTGATCTACATAAGCAATTTTTACAGTTTCTCCAACCGAAAATTCTCCGCTGTCAGTAGCCTGCTCGCCCATGATCATTTTAAAAATAGTCGATTTACCAGCACCGTTAGGTCCGATAATTCCAACAATTCCCGCTTGTGGCAAAGTAAAGTTCAAATTATCATACAATAATTTTTCACCAAAAGCTTTTGCTACATTTTTAGCTTCAATAACATTTGTTCCTAAACGTGGACCGTTCGGGATATAGATTTCTAGATTCTCATCTAGTTGTTTTTGATCTTCATTCAATAATTTGTCGTAGTTCTGTAAACGCGCCTTTTGTTTCGTCTGACGTCCTTTTGCTCCTTGACGAACCCATTCTAACTCACGCTCTAAAGTTTTTCTACGTTTAGAAGCCACTTTTTCTTCTTGCGCCATACGGTTTGATTTTTGGTCTAACCAAGAAGAGTAGTTTCCTTTCCAAGGAATCCCTTCTCCTCTATCCAACTCCAAAATCCAACCCGCAACATTATCTAGGAAATAACGGTCGTGCGTTACAGCAATTACGGTTCCTGCATATTGCGCTAAGTGCTGCTCTAACCACAGAACAGATTCAGCATCAAGGTGGTTGGTAGGCTCATCTAAAAGTAATACGTCTGGTTGCTGCAATAACAAACGGCATAAAGCTACACGACGACGCTCTCCACCAGAAAGGTTTTTAATTGGCGTATCACCTTCAGGCGTACGCAAAGCATCCATTGCAATTTCTAATTTTGTATCGATTTCCCAAGCACCAAGAGCATCAATTTTATCTTGCAATGCGGCTTGACGGTCCATCAATTTATCCATTTTATCTGGATCTGAATAGTTTTCTTCAAGACCAAATAAATCATTAATCTGATTGTATTCTTCTAAAACTGCCATAGTTTCAGCAGCTCCTTCACGAACAATTTCAATAACTGTTTTAGAATCATCAAGAATTGGTTCTTGCTCTAAATAACCAACTGTATAACCAGGCTGAAAAACTACATCTCCCTGGTAGTTTTTATCTACTCCTGCAATAATTTTTAAAAGAGATGATTTTCCAGAACCGTTAAGTCCTAAAATACCAATTTTTGCTCCGTAAAAGAAACTCAAATAAATATTTTTAAGTACAGGTTTGTCTGCTCCCTGATAGGTTTTACTCAATTTTTGCATTGAGAAAATTACTTTCTTATCGTCTGACATTTTTTATTTTTAATTTTAATTATTTATTTTTTCTATTTATGATATTGCAATTGAACTATTTTAAACCCTGCCTTTTAAAGCATTGAAAACCCATGCATTAGCTAAAAAACCAACTCCAACAGCACCAAATCCCCATCCAGAAACATCACTATATCTAAAGATTCCAAGACCTATAAGTAAAAATCCCATAAGTACCATTATAAAAGTAGCCCATCCTAAAATGGTATTTTTATTCATTCCCATAATTGTGCAATAATTTTAAAGTAGTAAATTTTCAGAAACGCAAATATCGTGAATTTTAATGGCTTAATTAAATATTTTATAAAGCATTTCTTTTAGTAAATCTGCCTGAGATAAAGCATTGGCTCCCACACCTTTACTTTTTACATCTATATCACGTAAAGCACCAACAATCTGACTTACCTTTCGCATTGGATAATTTTTTACAGCCAAATCGTATTCTTTTAAAAAGAATGGATTTACACCAAGCACTGATGCTACATTTTTAGGATTTTTGTCTTTTAATCCATGATATTTTAAAAGCTGGACAAAGAAACCAAAAACTAATCCTGTTGTCATGACCAATGGATATTCCTTCGGATTATGAGCGAAATTATCTGCTATCTTATAAGCTTTCAACTGATTACGTTCACCAATAGCTTTTCGAAGTTCAAAAACATTATAATCTTTACTAAAACCAATATTTTCTTCAATATGCTGCGGGGTAATCATAGTACCTTGAGGGAGAATAATTTGAAGTTTTTCTAATTCATTATTGATTTTACTCAAATCTGTTCCCAAAAATTCAACAAGCATTGCATTTGCTTTTGGATCAATAGTATATTTTTTACCGGCTAAAATTCGCTTAATCCAGTCTCCAACTTGATTTTCGTATAATTTTTTACTTTCAAAGACAACTCCCTTTTGAGCCAATAGTTTAGTGACTTTCTTTCTTTTATCGAGCGTTTTGTATTTATAACAAAAAACTAAAACGGTGGTTTCCATCGGATTATCTACGTAAGATTCTATTTTATCAATTGTTCGCGATAACTCCTGCGCCTCTTTAACAATAACTACTTGACGATCAGCCATCATAGGATAACGCTTGGCGGTTGAAACAATATCATCTACAGAAACATCTCTTCCATACAAAACGGTCTGATTAAAACCTTTTTCTTCTTCGGCTAAAACATTCTCTTCAATATATTCCGATAACTTATCTATATAATAGGGTTCTTCTCCCATTAAAAAATAGATTGGTTTTATATTTCCGGCTTTGATATCGTTTACAATTTTAATTACTTCGTCCATCTAACTCTTTTTTCAAATTTCAGGTTGCAAGTTCCCGTTTCAAAACTTGAAACTTTATCCCGATACTTCGGGAGAAACCTGAAACTATTTTATATTTTTGCTTTATGCTTAAACTTAATTTCCCTGCTTACACTTTCCGATTCAAAAATAGCGAAAATAAAGTGTCTATTTTTGATGAAATCAGGAAAAAATTTATAATTCTAACACCAGAAGAATGGGTTCGTCAACACGTTGTTCATTATTTAATGCATGAGAAAAAATACCCCAAATCTTTAATTAATGTAGAGAAAGTTTTAACTGTCAACGGATTACGAAAACGCTATGATGTAGTAGTATTCAATTCAGATGGTACTATACATATATTAGTAGAATGTAAAGCACCAGAAGTTAAAATCTCTCAGGCAACTTTTGACCAAATTGCCCGTTATAACATGACAATGCAGGCACGGTTTTTGAATGTCACAAACGGACTAAACCATTTTTATTGTCAAATGGATTTTGAAAACGAAAAATATGAGTTTTTAAGAAATCTTCCTGACTATAAAGAAAACCATTAAAAATTAATAATTAAGAATACTTTTGGATAAAATAGCAGTTGTCATTTTAAATTGGAACGGGGTAAAATTGCTGGAGCAGTTTTTACCGTCTGTTATCCAGTTTTCAGAAGGAGCGACAATCTACGTCGCTGATAATGATTCTACAGACCACTCTGTTGAATTTATTCTCCAAAATTTCCCTACCGTCAAAATAGTAAAAAATACAGGTAATCATGGCTTTGCAAAAGGTTATAATGATGCCTTGAAACATATAGATGCAGAAGTTTATGCATTGGTAAATTCAGATATTGAAGTAACAGAAAACTGGCTTAGACCAATTTTAGAAACTTTTGATAATGAAAATCAAACTGCTATTATCCAGCCTAAAATCCTTGACTTTAAAAACAAGGAATACTTTGAATATGCTGGCGCTGCAGGAGGCTTTATTGACAAATACGGATTCCCATTCTGCAGAGGAAGAATTTTCGAAACAGTAGAAAAAGACAACGAACAATACGATAATAATTGTGAATTATTCTGGGCATCTGGTGCCTGTTTCTTTATTCGAAAAAATGTTTTTCATGAACTTGGAGGTTTTGATGAGAAATTCTTTGCTCATCAGGAAGAGATAGATTTATGCTGGCGAGCCTCCAACGAAGGACATATTATAAAGTACAATTATCAGTCTGTGGTTTATCATGTTGGAGGAGCAACTTTACAACAAGGAAATCCTAAAAAGACTTATTTGAATTTTAGAAATTCATTATTAATGCTTGTCAAAAATCTACCAAAACGAGGATTATTTTTGGTGATTTTCTTCCGCATGATTTTAGACGGTATAGCTGGTATCCGTTTTCTTACACAAGGAAAATTTGGGCATACTTTTGCCATTTTAAAGGCACATTTTTCTTTTTATTGCTTATCTTTAAAATATCTCGAAAAACGAAAAGAATTTCAGATTCAGCAATACTATATGGTAAAAAGCATCGTTTTCCTTTACTATATAAGGAAAATGACCTTATTTAAAGAAATCTTTAACAGTATTCAAAATATTAAAAACTAAATTTGTAATCAAGTCTAATTAAAATTAAATTTATGAGAAAAATAGTTATCGCACTATCAGTATTAATGGCCCTAACATCTTGTGTTTCTAAAAAGAAATATGCAGAATTAGAAGCTAAGAACAAAGAGACTCAAGATTTGTTAAACTCTTGTACTGTAAAATTAAACACGTGCTTAGAAGAAAAAGCTGGATTAGCTGCTACAGCTGAAAGCTACAAACAACATAATCAAGATTTAATCAACAGTTCTAAAGATTTAACTATCTTAACAACTAAAGGTGCCGAAAACCTAGAAAAATCTCTTGAAAGTTTAAAAGAAAAAGATTTAAAAATCTCTAGACTTCAAGATGCTTTAACTAAAAAAGACAGTGTTACTTTAGCATTAGTTACAAGCTTGAAAGGTGCAGTTGGAATCAACGATCCAGACATCGAAATCAATGTTGAAAAAGGAGTTGTATTTATCTCAATCGCTGATAAATTATTATTCAAAAGCGGAAGCTACGATGTAAGTGACAAAGCTAAAACTGTTTTAGCAAAAGTTGCTAAAGTTGTAAATGACAAACCAGATTTCGAATGTATGGTTGAAGGACACACAGATGATGTTCCTTACAAAAGCAACGGAATTATCTTAGACAACTGGGATTTAAGTGTTAAACGTTCTACTTCTATCGTTCGTGTATTAACAAATGATCTTGGTGTTAACCCAGCTAAATTAATTGCTGCTGGTAGAAGTTCTTATGTGCCATTAGTTGCAAATGACTCTGCTGAAAACAAAGCTCGTAACAGAAGAACTCGTATTGTAGTTATGCCAAAAATCGATCAATTCTATGATATGATTGAAAAAGAAATGAAAAAACAAGCTAAATAATTCTTGTTTTACATTTTATACTAACAGAAAAAGCAGGTCGATTGACCTGCTTTTTTGTATTCTAAAAAGAATAAAGTATTTTAGATAACTAACTAAATTTTAACTATAATAAAGTTAGGCATTATTTTTATAAGTTTACACAATTAAAGTATTTATTTACAAAATATCAATTTCGCCTTTTCCTTCTCTTACAACGACTGGTTCATGATCAGATAAATCAATAATAGTCGAACCCACATTATCACCATATCCTCCGTCGATAACCATATCAACTAAATTCTGCCATTTCTCGAAAATCAATTCTGGATCTGTGGTATATTCAATCACATCATCTTCATCACGAATAGAGGTCGAAACAACAGGATTTCCTAACTGACGTACAATCTCTAAAATTATATTTTTGTCAGGAACACGTATACCAACCGTAGTTTTCTTTTTAAATTCTTTAGGAAGATTATTATTTCCTGGCAAAATAAAAGTATAAGGACCTGGTAAAGCTCTCTTTAAAATTTTAAAAGTTGATGTATCAATCTGACGAACATAATCTGACAAATTACTCAAATCATGACAAATAAATGAGAAATTCGCTTTCTCTAATTTCACTCCTTTAATCTTAGCAATTTTTTCTAATGCTCTAGAATTGGTAATATCACAACCTAAACCGTAAACAGTATCTGTCGGATAAATTACCAATCCACCATTCTGAAGCACTTTTACAACTTTTGCAATTGCAGCTTCACTAGGTTTATCTGGATATATTTTTATGAACTCAGCCATTTTGTTTTTTTAGAATAAAGATGTTAGACAATAGAATAAAGACTACTCTTTACTTCTTTTATAGTTTTAAAAATAAATAATAACATTACAAAAGCAAACAGATTGATTTTAAAATGAAAAATTTCACTTCTGCTATTTAATGTTGTAAAAAATTGTGAAGGTTGAAAGTCGAATCCTACCAGCAAATCATTTGTTAGATCTAAAGTGAAATTTATAGCTATTCCGTTTACGGCTGTATAAAATATTCCGTAAAATTCAAAAGCAACCAGTTGTAAAATTACTGAAATAAGAACCAATTTTAATCCTCTCAAATATTTTTTCTTACTTAATAACCATGCAGAATAAAGGCAAAAAAAGAAAAAAAGAAAGGGAAGAATGAGTAAAATATAAAAATAATCCTGATATCTAACAGCATCTTTCGTAAAAAGTAAATAAATCATCAAGACAATACCAATTATCCCTCCAAAAAACTGATAAATTTCAATAAAATCAAGCTTCTTCAAAAGCGTTTTCTCAATCATTCTACTCTTTAAGCTTTACTCTTTACTCTTTACTCTATACTCTTTACCCCACAACATCTAATTTCGCAAATCTTAAAAGCAATTTCTTAATTCCACCAACTTCAAATTTAATTTCTGCTTTTCTATCAGCGCCAACGCCTTCCATGTTAACAACTTCACCTTTTCCAAAACGTTCGTGCATTACAATATTTCCAATAGTCAATTTGCTGTCAAACAAATTAGGCGCACTTGCATTCGGATTAGTTCCTCCAACCGGTTTCAGTTTTCTAATATTAAGATCGGGTTTCGGATTATTATCTGTGATATGTTTTGGAGGAGTTCCTCCAACTGGTTTGTTTAATCTCAACTTAGATTTATCAACGTCTCCAAAAATATCGCCGTCTATTGGTGATTTATAGCGATAATTGGTTTCAGACGGAGTTAAATATTCTAAATACTGTCCATCAATTTCTTCAATAAAACGAGATGGTTCGCTATCTGTAAGTTTTCCCCAACGGTAACGAGATTGTGCATAAGTTAAATATGCCTGATGTTCTGCACGAGTCAAAGCTACATAAAATAAACGTCTTTCTTCCTCTAATTCGCTTCTTGTACTCATACTCATAGCACTCGGAAACAAATCTTCTTCCATACCTACCACAAAAACATGAGGAAACTCCAATCCTTTTGCTAAGTGAATCGTCATTAAAGCCACACGATCTTCATCATTTGTATCTTTATCTAAATCTGTAGCCAAGGCAACATCTTCCATAAATTCAGAAAGTGCTCCTCTTGCGCCGTCAATTTCTCTCTGCCCTTCTGTAAAATCTTTAATACCGTTTAAAAGCTCTTCGATGTTCTGAATTTTCGCCATCCCTTCTGGGGTCGCATCTTTCTTTAATTCCTGAACTAAACCTGTCTTCTTTGCTACATGATCTGTAATATAAAAAGCATCTTGATTCTGGTCAATCACTTGAAAACTCTGAATCATCGTCACAAAATCTTTCAATTTGTTTTTTGTTCCAGCGTTTAATTTTAGATCAATTTTATCAATATTTACCATTACTTCCCAAATCGAGCGTTTGTAATGATTAGCAGCAATGGTTAGTTTTTCGACTGTTGTGTCTCCAATTCCACGAGCTGGGTAATTAATTACACGAATTAAAGCTTCTTCATCTTTTGGATTTAAAACCAAACGCAGATAACATAACACATCCTTAATCTCTTTACGCTGGTAGAACGACAATCCACCGTAAATTCTATACGGAATATCGCGTTTTCTTAAAGCATCTTCCATTGCACGCGATTGTGCATTGGTACGATACAAAATAGCAAAAGAACCATTATGAAGCTGATGCTGCATTTTCTGCTCAAAAATTGTACTGGCAACAAAACGGCCTTCTTCGGCATCTGTCAAACTTCTGTGCACTTTAATTCTTGGACCAAATTCGTTTGCTGTCCAAACTACCTTATCAAGTTTGGTTTTATTATGTTCCATAACGGTATTTGCCGCTTCCACAATATTTCTTGTCGAACGATAATTCTGTTCCAAACGGAACATGATTACACCCTCATAATCTTTCTGGAAATTCAGAATATTGTTGATATTAGCGCCACGGAACGCATAAATACTCTGCGCATCATCTCCAACAACACAAATATTTTGAAATCGGTCTGATAAAGCCCTAACAATCAAATACTGAGAATGATTGGTATCTTGGTACTCATCAACCAAAATATATCTAAAACGATCTTGATATTTAGCTAAAACTTCAGGAAAACGCGTTAATAGCTCATTTGTTTTCAACAACAAATCATCAAAGTCCATTGCACCAGCTTTAAAACAGCGATCTACATACTGCTGGTAAATTTCACCCAATCTTGGTCTTTTTGCCATAGCATCAGCCTCGACCAATTCAGGATTATTGAAATAGGCTTTTACAGTAATCAAGCTGTTTTTGTAACTCGAAATTCGTCCTAAAATCTGTTTTGGTTTATAGATATCACGATCCAGCTGCATTTCTTTAATAATAGAAGAAATTAATCTGGCTGAGTCCTGAGAATCATAAATAGTAAAATTGGATGGATATCCTAAGTGATCCGATTCTGCACGAAGAATACGAGCAAAAATCGAGTGAAAAGTTCCCATCCAAAGATTTTTAGCTTCACTCGCACCCACAATATCTGAAATCCTATGTTTCATCTCGCGGGCTGCTTTATTAGTAAAAGTGAGCGACAAAATATTGAAGGCATCAACTCCTTGAGCCATCAAATAAGCGATTCTAATAGTTAAAACACGGGTTTTTCCTGAACCTGCACCAGCAATAATAATCATTGGCCCGTCTTTCTTTAAAACAGGCGCTCTCTGCGCTTCGTTGAGCTGGTCAATATATTTCTGCATGTAATTATCTCCTTTTAGGCAAAATTAAGAATTTAAAGAGAAAGTTCCTAAGATACTGAGACGCTAAGGGACTAAGTTTTTCTTGAAGCCCAACAATTGGCATTTTATTAAACATGGTTTCCCGCTTTCGGCTTTATCTCTACGCTACGCTGCGAGGATATCGCCTCAATCGGGGCTACATTCAAACAGTTTTTTTCAGACACTAATGTGCTAAGATTCTAAGATACTGAGTTTTCTCTATTTTTACCTAAAGAGCTAAGTAAATCAAAACCTTAGAACCTTATTTAAAAAACACATCATAAGCAAATCGAATCAAAGTTCCGACAACAACAACTAAGAAGAAAATCCGAATAAAACCATTCCCTTTATTAATCGCCAGTTTAGCACCAAGCCATCCGCCAAGACCATTGCTAACTGCCATTGGAATTGCTATTGTCCAAATGATTTTCCCTTTTATCATAAACAAACAAATTGAACCAAAATTAGTCGCTAGATTCACCATTTTAGCATTCGCTGAAGCATGAAGAAAATCAAATCCTAAAAGTGCAATAAAAGCAACCACAAAAAAACTTCCGGTTCCAGGACCTATAAATCCATCATAAAAACCTACAATAACACTGATCACAACTGCATACACTATCTGTGTTAATTCAGAATGATCTTTAGCTGCATGCTGTCCGAAATTTTTCTTAGCATAAGTATAAATGAACAATAAAGACAAAACCACCAATAAAAGCGGTTTCATAAAATCATTACTCACAAGCGTTAAAACTGTTGATCCTAAAAATGCAGAAGGAACAGCCAGACACATCATAATGATTAATAATTTCCATTGAATTACTACTTTTTTTAAATATTGAAAAGCGGCAAACGCAGTTCCGCTGAAAGCTGGAATTTTCAGCGTTCCAATAACTGTTGAAACTGGAAGATTTGGTAATAAAATTAATCCCATTGGAGTTTGTATTAACCCTCCTCCGCCAACAATAGCATCAATAAATCCTGCCGCAAAAGCTGCTAAACAAAGCAAAAGTATTATATATGAATCCATTAAAATTATATTTCAACAACATTAAAAAACAAGTGGCAAAAGTACAGCTTACTTTTTGTTTATTACATAAATTTAAAATGGATTTCTCATCAAAAAGTATATTTTTGCTTAAAAATTATACCAATGGATTTTAATAAAATTATAGAACTTGCGAGTTATACTTTACCAGCAATCGTTACAGGATTTGTAGCTTATCGTTTTTTCGAACTGCATATCAAAAACAATGATAGAAAACGTGCTTTCTTGCTAAATAAACAAGCACATAAAGAATCGCTTCCGGTTCGCCTTCAAGCTTACGAACGCATGACTTTATTCTTAGAGCGTATTAACTTGACTAAATTGTTAATTAGAGTTTCGCCAATTTCACAAAATAAACATGATTATGAAAATTTTGTAATCGACCAGATAGAACATGAATTTGAGCATAATTTAACACAGCAGATTTACATGTCTGATGAATGCTGGACTATTATCACAACTGCTAAAAATGCGACAATCCAAATGATTCGTAAAGCTGCTATGAGCGATAAAGTAGATAATGCTGATAAATTACGTGAAGTAATTTTGAATGATTTATTAGAAAAACAATCTCCAAGTAATGCTGCTTTGAGCTTTATAAAAAGCGAAGTATCAGAAATGTGGTAAAAAAACGATAAAAAACATTTAAATCGATGAAACTAAAACATCTCTACCTGTCTTTATTTGTATTATCAAATATTTTGGTATTTGCTCAAAAGACAAAACCCAATACAATACAGGAAAAGCTCAGAGGAAAAGTAAAATCTATGCATTTTAAAACCTACGAGCCAGAAAAAAGAGATGGAAAAATTGAGGTAAAAAATGCCAATCAAACTGGTCTTAATGTTTTAAGTTTATATAATGCCAGTGGGTATTTAACAGAAGAAAAACAATTTTCTGGTCCTGATGATAAATTTATTAGAACTACAACCTTTAAATATGATTCGAAAAATTTAACAATTGAAGAATCAACCGGCAGCTTAGTTGATAAATATAAGTATGTACTTCAAAAAAATGACACATTTGAAATCATAATTGATCATGATGATTCAAAGCAAATTTCTTCATATGATAAAAATGGTAATAAAATTGCCGAAACTTCCCGTTCTGATAAAAAAACATACTACAATATGATCTATGAATATGATCAATTTCAAAATTTAGTAAAAAGTAATTATGTAAACGAGTACTATGATATTAATGTATACGATAACAAGAATAATCGAATCAAGATGACAAGATATGAACCGAATGGAAAATTAATTCTTATCTACAAAACAGTTTATACAAAATACGATAACAATGATAATTGGATAGAGAGTGTAGATTACAATATTACAAATGAAAATTCGGAAATACCTTTGATTATTACTAAACGAGAAATCAGTTATTACTAGTAGATCATTACATCAATCAAATCTTTATGACCATAAAGTTCTGAAAATTTATAAAATTAAAAAGGCAAGATTAAAATAAGTCTTGCTTTTTTTTATCACTAATTTAGTTTAGGGTTTAATTCCCATCCACTCTTTTGATATTTTAGAGAAACACTTAACTCAGCACTTCCAATATCAAAATCGCAATTTACATTTGGAACTCTATAATCACTCCAATTGCATACTTTTTCTTTTCTTGAATTATTTGATTTGTTTTTTTTATTGAAACAAACTTCATTAGTATTCTTTCATAATTTTCTCCTAAAATACCGTAAACCAAATTATTATCTATTTTGTTCCATAAATTGGAAAAATCATATTTTAGATACTTATTCATTTCATTTTTAGGAAATAGTTCCTTTTCTGCTAGAATTTGAGTTCTACACAAATTTTGACTCCATATATTGAAACTCAAAAAGAAAGAAACAATTAGAGTGGCTTTTCTCAAATCAATATCTTATTATCACTCATTACTTCCGACTTATTTTGAGCGTATTCATAACCTTGTTCCCACCATTCTTTCATAACATCTTTATTAAAAATTAAAGCGTTATCTGTTAGTTTTATTGGAGTATAGTATAAGTTAAGTTTCACATTCTTGTTTGTTGCCATAAGTTTTCCTATAGCAATGTCATGTTTTTCGACTTGATCTAAAGCAATGCGAAAGAGATCAATCATTAGGGAAAATGGATTTTTACCAATTACTGTTTTTGTTGTATTAACTTCTGTTTCTAAAACAATTACATCAATTTCAGTAGCCCCTCTGTTAATTGCTTCACGAATCGGAACTAAACTTGAAAACCCGCCGTCACCATATTCACAATTGTTCTTTTCGACCAAACTCATAAACGGAACATAATTACTTGAAATCCATGACCACTCACAAAATTCTTCGTAAGTACAATCTTTAACTGATTTATATTCAGATTCGTTTTTAGTAAAATTAGTCACGGTAACAATCACATCGGTCTTCAACTTCTTAAGTTTGTTGAAGTCAGAAAGCGAAAAATTATTTTGGATATATTTCCTTAATCCTTTGCTTTCTCCAAAAGTTCTTTTTCCTTTAAAAAACTGACGCAAAACATTAAAGTGATTAATAGTTACTATGTCTACTCCATCTTTATTTTTAACCACAAAAGGACAAATATTAAAAATACTAGCCATAGTTACATTGGTATAAACCGAATGAATTTTCTTAATATGACCGAGAGCTAAATGCGGAATTAACAAACTTCCTGTTGAAGTTCCTAAAAACAAATCATATTCGTGCTTTTTTTCTTCTATTAAATACTGGGCAACACCACCGGCAAAAGCGCCTTTACTGCCACCACCTGAAATAACCAATGCTTTCATAAATTGTAATGTAGGTTTTGTTTTTGGGATATACTTTGTTTTGAAAACAGAAGAAAAGGCTTTAGAACTCTCTACTTTTGTCTCTTGTTTCTATTTCAATCTTGATTCTTGCTTCTTTCCTCTTTCCACTCTAATTTACTCTTTCAACAAACGATTTAATTGAAACTGTTCATCGGGGTTCAAATTAGGCAAAATTCTATTAAATGAAGCACGCATTTCTGGATTTTTTAATAAAAGTCGAATTGTATCTCTTCCAAACTTTGAAAACTGCCACATATGATGCGTAGTTGATGCTACTAAATTACTCAAAACCTGATCGTTAATTATTTTAAAAGCAATTAACTTTTCCAGTGCATTCTGCCTTGTTGTGGCTTCATATTTTGTTGATGAAAAAGAAATTAATTCCGTAATTAAAGACTCTGGATCATTACTGTAATTAGTAGTTGATAATGCCAGCGAAAGCCATAAAGTACGCAGATTATAATCGTTAAAACCAATCCAATTTTTAGATTTATCCAAATAAGCGGTTCTATGATCCGGAAAATTTCTCCAAAGCCAATACAATGCTGCTTCTTGGGTTTGGTACGATTTGTCATCTAACAAAGTTTCATAATTTGTTCTAAAATCTTCTGGAATTTTAGTCAGCGTTTCTGCTACGTTTTGACGAACTTGGATATCATTGGATTGCAATGCCAAAAGTAAAAGTGATTTCTTCGCTTCGTATTTTTCATTTTCCAATTGACTGACAACTGCTTCTTTTACTGAACTGTAAGTATCAGACTCTAAAATGTTTTTAAAAATAGCTTCTTTTTCTGCTAAAGGCGTTTTCTTCAGCTTATCGATTTCAAGTCTTTTCTGGATGGTTTTGTTTTTGCTCAATAAGGCATTAGCAGTCGGTGTGTCAAATGCTGTAGATTCTAACCATGTTTTTTGGAATTTCTCTAAATCAAAATCAGATACTTTTTTAATCTCATCGAAGAAATTCTGTGTATTTACTGTCTGATAGGCATATTTATTCAAATAGCTTTTTATCGCTTTTTTAAAAGCTTTATCTCCAATAGATTCATGCAGAACAAACAATGTCCAAGCGCCTTTTTCGTAAAATGTTAACGAACTTGCTTTCGCATTCAGCACCGGAATTGTGTCTGTTCTAGATGCGAATTTAATCTGTTGTGCGGTATCATATAATTTGGAGTAAAAATAATCTTCTCCATAAATCTCTTTTTCTGCCAGCAAAGCAAAATACGTTGCGAATCCTTCCTGAAGCCAATGATGTGTACTGCTTTCTGCTGTAATTAAATCTCCAAACCAATGATGCGCTAATTCATGGGCATCAACATTAGTATAATTTCTATCGCAGAAACCAATTGAATCTACTACATAACGTGTTGCAAAAAGCGTAGTAGTTGTATTCTCCATACCTGCATATAAAAAGTCACGAACAGGAATCTGCCTGTTAATCTGCCACGGATATTTTACGCCAATTTCTTTTTCAAGAAAGTCAAAAATACGTTTAGAATAACGGTAAGTCGGCTCAAAACGATTGGAATCTTTTGGCTCATAATAGTATTCCAGCGGAATCTTACTTTTTGATTTAAATTCTTTCTTATCAAATTTTCCAATTGCCAGCATCAATAAATAAGAACTCATTGGTTTCTCCATTTGATACTGCCAATGATTTATGTTTCCTTCTGTCTTTTTTTCTTTTAAAAGTCCGTTTGAAATAACCTGATATTCTTTATCAAAAGAAATTCCTAGATTGAATACTAGTTTCTCATTTACATCATCAAAACTCGGAAACCAGTTGCTGGTGTATCTTCCCTGCCCTTGTGTCCAGATTTGCACTTCTCCATTCTCAATATAAACAAAATACAGTGCCTGTTTTGGTTTTGTTTTATAGTTAAAAGTCAAATGATTCTGGCCTTTCATAAAAGTAGAAATCAATTTTAATTGTTTAGAGTCATTAGTAAAAGCTACTATTTTATCATTGATTTTTACATTTGAAAACTCCATGTTTTTAGCGTCAAGCGAAATAGTATCACAATCTTTTAATACTTCAAATTGAAAATCCACAACTCCAGAAATTGTTTTTTCTTTTTGATTTAAAGATAATTGACCTGAAACCGATTTAAAATCAACATTATGGGTTTGCTGTGCAAATAGAAAGCTGGTGAATAGTAGAAAGATGTATTTCATTGTGATTGATTTGAAGGCCAAAATCCCAAAGTTACAAACCTTTCGCCAACAAATAGAATGAAATTTGTAAGTTTACATTATAAAATACAAAATCGTGCCTACACCTCAAAAAGCCTTATTTAACTGGAGCAGCGGAAAAGATTCTGCTCTTGCTTTACATAAAATACTTCAAAATCCAGAATATAAAATTGAAACATTACTTACCAGCGTGAACCAAAAATACCAACGAATTTCAATGCATGGTGTTCGCGTGGAATTATTGCAGGCACAGGCTGAAAGCATTGGAATTCCGCTAAAAATAATGGAAATTCCAGAAATGCCTACGATGGAAGTTTACGAAAATGTAATGACAGAAACGTTGGCAGAATTAAAAAACAAAGGAATAGAATATTCTGTTTTTGGAGATATTTTCTTGGAAGATTTACGATTATACCGCGAAAAGCAATTGGCTAGAATTAATTTTAAAGGTGTTTTTCCAATTTGGAAAATTCCAACTACAGAATTGATTCAGGAGTTTATAGCATTAGGATTTAAAACTATTGTAGTTTGCGTAAACGAAAAATATTTAGACAAAAGTTTCGTCGGCAGGATAATCGATCAAAATTTTATAAATGATTTACCCGAAAACGTAGATGTTTGCGGTGAAAATGGTGAGTTTCATACATTTACATTTGATGGTCCTATTTTCTCAAAACCAATTGATTTTGAAATTGGTGAGATAGTCTATCGAAAATATGAAAGACCCGAAAATCAGAATGCATCAAATACTGCCTGCGATACCGATGATAAAAGTGCTTTTGATTTTGGATTTTGGTACTGTGATTTAATTCCAAAATAATGAAAGTCTTTTACAAAATCTTCTTTCTTATTAAGTAGATTGGTCAACCCAGGTTTTCAAAAACCATTTGTTGTCTTTTAATTCAAAGATATAATCAATGTAAATTCCATTATCGAGACCACGCTGTTGTAACGTTACTTTATGTTTTTTGATAGATAAAGTTCGTTTTAGGTACTTTTCATCGGCCTTATTGTCCAATTTTAGAACTTTATATCTATCTTTTGACATTGTGTAATCAGACAAATCAAAGTCGTCATTATTCATCTGATATTTTAAAGGAAAAATGACTCTGCTGACCTGAAATTTAGGATCTGAATTGAATTTCTTAAAAAAGGCATTAAAATCCTCTGGAGCTGTTTTTGCGGTTTGAGCGCAGACAGCACTTAGACTCATTGCAAAAACAAAAAATATAAAAAAGTACTTTTTCATTATTCAGAATATATATTAAGCAGGTTTGTAACAGTATTCCAATTCCTAATGGTCGAAATTACATTTAACTTTTTCTCAATGTATTTTTGATCAAAACGTGTTTTTCCGGCGCCAACAGCATATTTTATAAAAATTCTGTTTTCATCGATACTGGCTTCATCAGGTTTAAACTGGCTGATTTTTAAATCATTTATGCTTTCTTTTTTTAGCGAAGTGGAAACAAAAGCTACATAAAGTTTCTTAGTATCAATATCTTTTTCTTTCAAAAACGGATTATTAGCAAAACAGGATTCTAGATTTTCTTTGGTAATCATAACAACAGGAACTTCATGTCCGAAAACTTTAAAAATTTCCTGTTTGATCATAAAACCAATTTTGGCCGAATCTTCCTCGCTATCTACAAAAACATTTCCAGATTGCAGATAAGTGCGGACATTTTGAAAACCAAGATTTTCCAGCATTGTTTTCAAAGCCTCCATTTTCATCATATTATGACCCGAAACGTTGATACCGCGTAAAAGAGCTAAATGTGTAGTCATTTTTTTTAAATTTAATCAAAGATAGAAATTCCTTTTCAGGATTATTCCTCTTCTTCTCCAATTTCAATATCAAATTTTGTTAGAAAATCATTTAGCTTCGCTTTATACTTTTCTTTTGCCTCATTTATAATTACTTCTGTTTCTTCATTCGATTCTAAAGCATTTAGGTTAAACTCACTCTTAACCCATTCGTGAAATTCTTCTTTATTTTCATTTTCTTCATAATACTCATCATCTTTATAGAAATAACAATAATCAAAATCGACTGAAATTTCTGTATCAAGAGTCAGTAGATGAATTAATTTACGAGTGTTTTCTGCCACAACATGAATACCGCCTTCATCACCAAAAACCACTATTGGACAATTATTCAAATCGGTATCAACAAGCCAATAAGCATAAGAACTTCCTGAACCGTTTGCTCCAGCAAATTCAATAAAACTATTGTAGAATTCTTCTTCTTCAGACCATGTTTTTATTCCTGTTTTATCACCTACTATCAGCAGCCCAAAACATTCTGAATAAGTTTCAGAACCATATTGCTGTTGAAAATTATACAATTTTACCAAATCTTCTGGCATGGTATAATGGCCAAACTGAACGGCAAAATCTTCTAAAGAAAAACTGCTGTCGTAATCTTCATATTCCATTTCCTCTTCGTCTACATCATCTTCTTCAGCTGTCAATATTTCAAAAGTTTTTAGCGCAGCATGTTTTACACAAAAAAGTTCTATACCCGGCGCATTTTCATCATTTATCCATTGGTATTTAGGATCACCATCTTCATCCAAATATTCTACAATCAGCATAATTTCTTGATCCTCATGACACCATAAAGCACGCATTCGGATATTGAAACCATTTGAAATTTCTTCTGAAATCTGGCTGTATTTCTTTCCTTCATAATCAAAAGGAACAAATAGATTTGTGGTGCCAGAAATGTGTCTTACTATTTTTTCATTAGTTTTAAGTTCTTCAATTTCAGACAAAACTTCAACCATATGGATAAACTGGCTTCGAAAATTGGTGTACGTATATTTTTCCGTTTTATTATAATCTAAAATTGAAAGTCCATCTCTAAAAACGTCTTCGTAGTTACTCAAAGTTTCTGTTTTATCAAATGAGATTTCAATAAAAGAATCATCAACAATGTCTGATAATTTATGTGTAGATGGCAAATAATTTTCGACAGTAATAACGGAACCATCTGTATCGGTCACATTACTGCAAATTAAGATATCTGGTCTATTAGCACTTACAATTGCTTGAACATCTGTAAAACGTTCAAAATGCAGTAACATATCATCACTATAAATTAACCATGCAATAAGATCTCCTTTTACAAAAAGCTCTCCATGATTGTATTCGCCAATAAGGGTATCGCATTGCAAACCGCTCCCGAGATAATGAACATTTCCAAACAGAGTAATATTGACCGTTGTTGTTTTTCCTAAAACAATTAAAGCAGGTGAATTATCTGTATCAAAAGAACTTATAAATTTCGCGACATTAAGATTTCCTTTAAAAATAAAACCAAGAATAAAAATATCAGAATGTTCCTCTGTACTAAAATCCATTTCAAAAGAATCCATATCGACATCGTCTTCTGCTAAAAGAAATACTGGATTTTCTTCGTAATCAGGAAAACGCCAGGTATCTTCAAAAACATCATATATTTTCTGACTTTTAAAATCCGTAAGGTTTCCAATAATTTCATGTGCAGAAAGTCTATTGATTACTTTGAATGTAACACCTGAAAATACAATAGTTTCAAAAGGAACTTTTTCTTCTTTACTCATAACTGGGGCTGATAATTAAATGTTTTAACAAATCTAAGAATTATCTCTATCTATCAAAATAGTACATTCTTAAAATAAAAAACTCCGCCAGAAAACCAACGGAGTTAAACAATTTGAATATATCAAGCTTTAGTTTGCTTTCTTAAATACAAAACTACCATCGCATGCACGAGCGTCATCTAACAAATGTCCCGATTTATCCAAAGTAAAACTTTCTATCAAACTGCCTGTACAGTTTGAAATAAATGCATTTTCTTTTTTCTCTTTATAAGTTAATATGTATGTCTTCAAACTAAATTGGACTTTTCCTAAGAGAGTATTTAGTTAATAATTCAAAGATAATTGTTTTATTTGATTCGTTGTTAATTTTGTTTTTTGGTACTCACTTCTGCGGTTAATTATCGC
>JASCOF010000011.1 GCA_029960065.1 Flavobacteriaceae bacterium PS02336
TCCCCTTGTAAAATGTCAATTCCTTTTGCGCCGTCTTTGTTTTCTTTATAAAAAACATGATTAAATTTTCCTTCGTTCCAAGTATCCCAATGACGGTAATCTAATCCATCATAAATTTGTGCATCAGATTTTGTTAAGCTTGGATAAAAATCTTTTCCTAAAACTTTATCGATTTTTACTTCCTCATTATAAACGATAAATTTTCCGTCAGGAGAAATGTTTTTATTAGCTAAGATATCTTTTGTGTCTTTAATTTCAGTTGCATTTCCTCCGTTTACAGGAATAGTATACAATTTTGAAGACGATTTATTTTCTTCTACAGAAGGTGTAGAAACTTTAAAAACAACATTTTTTGCATCTTTAGAAATGCCAAGAGGTGTCACTCTTCCTAATTTCCATAACAATTCCGGTGACATAACATTCTGTCCGATAGCGTTCAAACTCATCATTATTAAGGTTGTTAATACTACTTTTTTCATAATCAATTATTCTATTTTTTGTGGCGCTAAAAATACGACATTTAAATTCCAATAAATTGTTAAAATTCCAATGTGGAAAAATTCCAAATTACAATTGTCATCCCTAGCGAAGTCGAAGGGCTCAACATAAGAGGCTTCGACTCCGCTCAGCCAGACAACATAAGTTTTTTTAATTTATGAAGTTTTGGAATTTGGAATTTAGTTTTTGGAATTTGTAATTCCATTTAGTTTTGTAATTTAACCCAAGATTGGAATTTGGATTTTTAAAATTTGAAATTTAATAAAGTTATGGAACTAAGCTATTGGGAATTAAAAAACTGGTTCACGAATGTTGATTACACCATCGTTGGAAGTGGAATTGTTGGTCTTCATACAGCATTACGCTTACGCGAAAGATTTCCTGCAGCCAAAATTCTCGTTCTCGAAAGAGGAATGTTACCGCAAGGCGCAAGTACCAAAAATGCAGGTTTTGCCTGTTTTGGAAGTCTTTCGGAAATTCTGGAAGATCTAAAAACACATTCAGAAGATGATGTTGTCAATTTAATCGAAAAACGTTGGAAAGGTTTGCAGCTGCTTCGAAAAAGACTTGGAGATTCAGTAATAGATTTTAAGCCTTTCGGCGGATACGAATTGTTTTTGGAAGAGGACGAATTCGGATTTAATGAATGTGTTTCTAGAATTCCGTTTATTAATGAAGTCCTAAAACCACTTTTTAAAGCCGATGTTTTTTCTAAAGAAGTAGACCGTTTTGGATTTGAAAACATTCAGGAGTATTTAATTTTTAATCCGTTTGAAGCTCAGATTGATACCGGAAATATGATGCAAGAATTGTTGAAACAAGCAGTTTCAGCAGATATTTTAATTTTAAATCAACAAACTGTAACTTCTTACGCCGATGCTGGAAATCATGTAGAGGTAGTTTTAAGTGATTTTAGTTTTAAAACAAAAAAAATACTTTTTGCTACCAATGGTTTTGCTGGATCTCTCACAAACGGATCTGTAAAACCTGCCAGAGCACAAGTTTTAATTACAGAACCCATTCATAATTTAGATATAAAAGGAACGTTTCATTTAGATAAGGGATATTATTATTTCAGAAATATCGGCGATCGCATTTTGCTGGGCGGAGGAAGAAACTTGGATTTTGAAGGTGAAACCACAACTGAATTTGGACAGACGAAAATTATTCAAAATAAATTGGAAGATTTACTGAAAAATGTAATTTTACCAAATCAGGATTTTCAGATTGCGCACCGATGGAGCGGGATTATGGGAATTGGAAATAGTAAAAATCCTGTTGTTTCTCAACTGTCTGAAAACGTGTTTTGTGGAGTGCGTTTGGGCGGAATGGGAGTAGCAATAGGCAGTTTAATAGGAACAGAATTAGCAGATTTAATATAATGGCAGCAACCAAAAAACCGGCACCAAAAAAAACAACCGCAGCAAAACCAAAACCTAAAACAGCTTCCAAGAAAGGAAATCGTTCTTTGGTAGAAAAAATAAAATGGTTTTTTATCAAAGCTGCCTTATGGTTTTTCGGAATATCAATTGGTTCGGTTATATTTTTTAAATACGTTCCGGTGCCGTTTACTCCTTTAATGGTTATTCGTGCCATTGAAAACAAATTTGGAGGGAAAGAGGTGTATTTTGACCATGATTGGGAACCGATAGAAAAAATATCCATGAATCTGCAAAAAGCAGTGATTGCCAGCGAAGATGCAACTTTCTTGACTCATAATGGTTTTGATTTTAAAGCGCTTCAAAAAGCCTACAAGAGTAATGAACGCGGCCGCAGAATTCGTGGTGGAAGCACCATTTCGCAGCAAACTGCTAAAAATGTCTTTTTATGGCAGGGAAAAAGTTATTTCCGTAAAGGTCTCGAAGCTTATTTTACCGTTTTAATTGAATTGATCTGGGGTAAAGAGCGTATTATGGAAGTTTACCTAAACAGTATTGAAATGGGTGACGGAGTTTATGGCGCTTATGCCGCAACAGAACATTGGTACCGTCGCGACGCTTCTAGTTTAACACCAATGCAGGCAGCAGGAATTGCAGCAATTCTCCCAAATCCTAGAAAGTTTAAAGCTACTGGCTCTTCAAGTTATATTAATAGAAGAAAAGAACGCATTGTCCGCGAAATGCGATACGTTGGAAAAATCAATTATAAAGGAGATGAGAAAAAGTAAAAAGAATCTTTTTGCTTTTCTGATTTTAACAACAACGTTGACTTTTGGACAAGGAAAAACTGCTGAAATAGGTTTTGTATCAGACAATGATTTATACACTTCGTCTAAAAACGATATGTATTACACTAACGGATTGGAGCTCTTTTACCGATTTTTATCGAAAAATGAAAATCCGAAAATCAATAAAAAGATCACAGAATTTCGAATTGGACAATATATCTATAATCCCAGATTTATAAACGAAGCAGCCGTTGATATTAATGATCGCCCTTTTACAGCTTATCTTTTTGCTGAAGCTGGACGAAGTTTTTTTTACCAAAGTGAATCCATTCTAAAAACCGATTTTCAATTGGGTTTTATAGGACCAAATGCTTTGGGAGAGGACACACAGGTTGGCTTCCATAAAATTATTGGGTACAAAAAAGTATATGGCTGGGAAAACCAACTGCACAATGCTTTTGGCATTCAGGCGCATGTGATGTATTCTAAAAAAATGTTTCCGTCTCAGCACAATGATTTTATTGATTTGCATTTTCAATCAGAAGCCAATTTAGGAACTATATTTACTGGTGTTTCAACTGGTTTTATGGCGAGATTTGGGTTTAAAAAACTGATTCCGATTTACGATTCCAATATGCATGATGCTTCGGTAAGTTCGCAGGTACAAACAGATATCAGAGAATTTTATTTTTACGCCAATCCAAGTGTCAATTATCAGTTTTATGATGCTACTATTGAGGGCAGTATGTTTAATAATACAAGTCCGATTACTTTCGATTTAGAACCGCTTCGTTTTAATGCGGAAGCAGGCCTAAAATACCGATACAATAACTTTAATATTTCGTATTCTTTCCTTTATCGAGGAAGAGAATTAAGAGATCCAGGAATTGATACTAATGCGGGTTATTTTTATGGATCGATTAGGATGGGGTTTTTGTTGAGATAGAGTAGCTTTGTGGCTTAGCTCTCTCTCTCTCTCTCTCTCTCTCTCATAGCGCGTTGCGCTATGTTGATGTCTTGTGGGCTTTCAGCCCATTTTTGGAGTGGGGTTCTGTATGTGTTTTTAATTTTTTAAGTTCTGAATGACTCAAGCACTACAATTTGCGCTATGTTGATGTCTTTGTGGGCTTTCAGCCCATTTTTGGAATAGGTTCTCTATATGTTTATAATTTTTTAAGCTCTGAAAGAGCTCAAGCACCACATTTGCGCTATGTTAATGTCTTTGTGGGCTTTCAGCCCATTTTTGGAATAGAGTTCTCTACATAAGCTCTGAAAGAGCTCAAGCATTAAGATAGTGCAACGCACTATTACATGTGCCACTACAATTAATCAAGCTCTGAAAGAGCTCAAGCACTAAGATAGTGCAACGCACTAGTAGTTGTAGTGTACTAATATAATTCAGCCCTGAAAGGGCGAAAGCTTAATCCCAAAGATACCGCTCGTCATATTCAACATGATATTTGTTTAAAAATGCAGTCAGTTCTTGTTTGAATGTTTTTTTGTTGTGATGCTCTTCTTGATTCTTAATGTATTTTACTACGATGTCTAATTGCGAAGGATTAACGGAAAAAATGCCATAACCATCCTGCCAATAAAAATTTGCATAACGTCTGTCTATTGTTTTTATCCATTTTGAGGATTGCTTTTTTACCTCTTCAACCAATTTCATTTGTGTGATTTTTTTGGATAAAAGACATAAAATATGGACATGATCTCTATAACCTCCTACCTGAATAGGATTGCATTCTAATCCTTTGCAAATGCCGCCAAGATATGCCCATAACTTTTCTTTTATATCATCGTCAATAAAAGGGTTACGATGTTTCGTGCTGAATACTAAATGCACATATACTTTGTATAATGATTGTGCCATACTTTCTCTTTTTACTATTGTCTTTTCAGGGTGAATCTTTTTCTCATAATACTTTGCACTATGGTGATGTCTTTTTGGTTTTCATCCGATCTTGGAGTTGTAAAAGAATTATTCAATAAGATATTAAAAACAAATTTGTTAATCATACAATCCAAATCAAACAAAATTAAAAGCTGATTAATAGAAAAGGAGTCAGTAAAAGTTATAATTGTAATAGGATAAGCCAATAGAAAACAAGTAATATTAAAAAAGCCACTTCTGTTTCCAGAAATGGCTTTTGTTATAAAGAATTGAAAGACTATTTCTCCTTCATTAGTTTCTCCAAATATTCAATTTTATCTTTTTCAGCTTGAACCAAACGTTCGTAAAGTTCCACAACTTTATCAAGCGGATTGAAAGTACAATGATTACTTTGAAAGTTACCTTGACTATCATGAAATGTGTTAAAATAATTAATCACATTTTCTTCTGAAAAGCTTTTTATGGCTTCTGCAGATACACCAAGTGCTTTTGCTATTTCGATAAGTTTATCTTCGTCAATCGTTTCACTGTTTTCGATATTCGAGATGCTTTGCTGGCTCATTCCTAAAGCTTGTGCCAAAGCTTCCTGCTTCATATCACGAAGTTCACGAATACGGCTTATTTTTCGCCCTATATGATTTGGTTTTGTTACTGTGCTCATAATTCAAAGGTATTTAAAATTCTTTTACAAAATCTTTTATCAGTAAAAAACGAACTCGTTTCTGTAAAATACATTTTAAGATAGAAAGAAGTAAAAATACAATTTTTCATACAAGTAAAAGCTAATCCAATTCCATATTATCTGATAAATCATCCCATTTTTTGTTGAGATATTCTTTAATATCCTGCAGCATTTCAGATTTAATATTATCAGTTGTTTGTACTGAGGGACTCAAAATCGCTTTTCCTTTTTCAAAATAAGTATAGGCGTGCACACCATTGTCTCCCCAAAAGAAAGGAAAAACAATAGCCATGTTTTCGGTACTTTCAGTTACATATTTTTCAAGACTAATGATATAAGCAAACATCGGAAGCATTTCAATATAGTTTTCGCTAAAAAACATCATACCCCAATGCCATTCTTCAGTCGTTTCATTATAATCTGAAAATGACATTGCCTGTTTATAGTCCATCCAGTCGTTGAGGACTTCTTGATTACTCTTGTCATTATAAGATCTGAGCAGCTCTTTAGTCAAAGGCATTTTAGAATACATTTTTCTGCTTTCCCACCAATTTAACCAGTTTTCGTTTAATTCTGGTTTTTCTGGAGCACTATTTAAGAAATTTTCAAGATTTGATTTTGTGATTTTGACTTTGCAGAAGAGAGAACTTAATTCAGACATGTTTTTTGATTTTATAGGTCTTTATTTTGAGATAAAGTTTTAGTGTGATTTAAAATTACCATTCCATAAAAAAGATAGAATGATTGTCAGGATCTTTTAAGAACAACGCCATTCCGCCTGGATATTCCCATGGACCAGAAAATGTGCCGCTTTTCATTTTTTTTGGATCTGATTCCGAAGTTTCTGTTAGATGATTTTTAATAAAGGTCTCATATTTTTCTCCGATATTGGCTTCATTTATTTCAATATTTCCGTTATTTTGGGGTTTTTCTAAACTGCTTATTTTTAATTCAAAATAGCTGCCAATTGGCACAGAGAAACCCTTAGAATTTTTTAAATTTTCTTCTTCATCGAGATCAAAAACCTTTTTGTAAAAATCAAAAGACTTTTGAAGATTGGAGCAGTAAAGCCAAAATGAAATTCTCATAAAAATATTTTTAAAGGATTTTTAATGACGATTATCGCATTGAAGATTAATTTCTTCATTAGATTTATCGATTATAGAAATACTCGGACAGCCAAATGAAACATATTCGAAACCAAATACAACTTCAGGTTTGTTTTTAAAAAGTTTTCCGGTCCATTGTTCAACAGCATCTTCTCCGTTTTCATAATTTAATGGAGCAGGAGAGGTGCCTTCGCTTTGGCTGAAAAGTTTTTCAATTATAATTTCTTTGGTTTTAGAATCGACAACCAAAAGGCGTCTGCCATAAATTATTTTATTGCTGTCTAAATAATCTTGTAAAAAATATTGATAGCTTTCTGTTTTAAATAAATACGTATTGCCTGTTACTGTGTTTTTTAGCAAATTACGGTCTTCATTTTTCATTGCTTTTACCGGATAGTCTTTTTTGGCGATTTTTTTCCATGAAATGACCTTTAAAGGTTCTTTCGAAAAAGGATTTTCTTTACCCACATATACTAAAGCATCTTTATAATATTCGCTGAATCCGTTTAAATATTTTTTGTCAATTTCGAAACCTATCATATAGTCATAATTGCTGTACGGCCAATCTTCTCCAGAAGAATAGAGATTGAACATCGCTGCCGTTTTTAGATTTTTTACGGCAAAAGAAACCTGCTTATTTTTAGCATAATCAATTATAAAAACAGAATCGGTTTCGGATATATTGGTTTTGGTTAAAAATCTTTTTCTGTAGATTTTGTCAAACGTAAAATACTCCGCTTTTTCTTTTCCTATTTTTTTTAGATTTGGAAGTGCAAGTGTATCTTTTTCATCTCCAATAGGGTAAATATCCGAAAGAGAAACAAAAGCAATATTGCTGCTGTCTTTTGGCATAACGGTAAATAGATTAATGCTTTCTTTTCTGGGCGATTCTTCCTGATTGTTTAAAGTATCGTTTGTGACAGCACTGTTTGCAATAGAATCGGTAGAAATAGTTTCGTTATTGCCTGTTTCGGCTTTTTTATTACAAGAAAATAAAAAAAGCAAAGCAAAGGTAAGAAGGGCGTGGTATTTTGGATTCATAGTTTTGATTGGGATATAAATAATTTATTTTGAAATGGATATAAAAAAATAGATTGTTGCGATCACTAAAATCACTAGTCCGATTACAAGAAAAAGATCATCTTCGTTTGTTGCAACACCTTTTTTTACGAGATAAAAACGATGAATAAATAATCCTATTTCGTAACAAAGTAAAAACGCTAGAATTGATAATAAGCCGTAGATTGTAGCCAATCCGCCACCGCTTGTAAAGCCTCCTTCGTGTACAAACCAGCCAATTATTACTGCAAGCGGAAGAATCAATAATGCAGATTTAATTAATATAGGACTGCCTTTCCAGAATAATAATCCAATTACTATAATTATTGGAAGTAGCAGCCAGCGTAAGAATACTGTCATATTATGTAATTTTTCAGTTGTTTTTCAATTCAATAATTTCGCCAGAGTTTTTGTTGAAGGTGATAGTTTTGTTTGGGCCTCCGTAAAATAGTGTTAATGTTAAGGTGCTATCGGTTTCGTTTTTAAAAATAATATCTTTTGTGCTTCTTATTTTTACATTCAAACTATCGTTCATCAGCTGAGCGTCTGTGAATTTCAATATTCTTTTTTCGATCGGACCTTTTTTTTCGATTATTTCAAGCCAAGGAGCTGTCATGGCGCTGTAACCTACAATTTGCGCTCGATATTTTTCGTTTAGATTCTTTTCTATATACAATCCTAAAGAGGTTGTTGAAAGTACGAGCGCGTAGAAAGGAATCATCATAGCGATAATACTTAATGTTAGCGTTAGTACTAAACTGGCTAAAAGAAGCTTTGCCAGAAGGTTTTTCCAGAAAAGAATAATTATAATAAAGCTCATTAAAAGCCAGACCCAAAATAAAATAACATCACTATAATAACCACGCAGGCTTATTTCTTTAAAATAATAGAAAAAGCAATTTAGTGCAAACAACGCACTGATAATGAGATATATTTTTAGTATTATCTTTTTATTTTGACTCATATTTTTTTGAGATATAATGTAAACCAAATGCGGTTATAAGAGATAAAATCAAAATTGGCAAAAATGACAACGAAAGGGTGTACAGCAATTCTTCTTTAAAGAGATAAGTACTCCAAGAAGATTCACGGTCCACAAAAATGGTATAATTCCAGAAAAACCATACTGAAATTAAAAATAGTATTTGGAGTATGATTTTAAACGGATTGTTTTTGGTAAATGAAAGAAACAAAAAGACTATGATTAGGAAAATTGTAGAAATGAAAGACATTAAAGAAGCATCGTTAAAAAAAGAACAGTCTAAACATCCGCTAGAATTTCTTTGAGAAAGACTTTCCATAGACCAATAGATTTCTATAAAAGTGACAACGAAAATTGCAATCGCTGTTATAAAGAGTTTTTTTAATATTGAAGTTATTTTGGCTTTTATAGTATGATTCATCTTTGTTTTTATTGTCAGAGAGCTTTCTTTTGGTAATGACTTCACAATAATTTTAAAATTCGATAGATACAAAAATATAAATTTAAAGAAATATCTTTCAAAAAACACAACTATCGAAAGAAACCTTTAATAAAAATTAAAATGCTTAACTTTTTGATAATATGAGGAATAGTTTAAATTTTTACTTTTAATTAAAATTTAAACTATGGAAATTAATTGGATTGTAATAGGAATAGTGGCAGTATTGGTTGTTCTTTTAGTTGTTTTGACCGTTAGAAAAAATCTAAAAGAGAAAAAGAAATTGGAAAATCTGCTGAATAATGATTTTAAAAAAGCAGAAAAGGACAGGGTAGATGCAGAGGATGCTGCGAATGAGAAATAATATGAAATTCAGAGATTCCGATTGCTGCAAAACAGATCATTTTTTGCGTTAATTTTTTGATTCAATTAGCTTTTCAATATATTTTCTACTTTTCATTTTTTTAATTTGTAATTCTCTTTGACAAGCTTCACTTCTAGTTAGGAAAGTTTCAAAGTATTTTTACTTCCCAATCTTTAGCCTTTTTTGTGAATTTGCTTCTACTATTCAAGTGATCTTGTAAACGTTGTTCAATATTTTGGCAAGATCCAATGTAATATTTGTTGAGAGTTGCTGAATAAAGAATATAAGTATAAAACATAACTGTTGTAAATAAAAATACCCAAACAGCATATCGTCTGTTTGGGTATTTGTTTTAATTTTAAGATTGTGGAGAATATCGGATTCGAACCGATCACCTCTACGCTGCCAGCGTAGCGCTCTAGCCAAATGAGCTAATCCCCCGTTTTTTGTTGAGAAGACTGGATTCGAACTGTCGCCTTCCCGATTTTTCATCGGGACGCTCTAGCCAAATGAGCTAATCCCCCGTTTTTTTTGTGGAGAAGACTGGATTTGAACTTTCGCCCTCCCGATTTTCATCGGGACGCTCTAGCCAAATGAGCTAATCCCCCGAAAGTGTTAACAAATAAAGTCAAATAATTCTCAAAAAACAAATTTAGAAATCAATCAGACAAAATATTTTTCAAAAGCGTAACTTTACGTTTAAATCCATTTTTTATGAGTTCAGAAAATCTAAATGGAAGTTTAGAAACTTCTTTTCAAAATACCATTGCAACTGTTCAGTTTGGTCATCCTGCAAGTAATTCTTTTCCGCGCACTTTGTTAGATGATTTAACGACAGAAATAAATGCCTTAAGCCGAGATGAAAATATTTCGGTTATTATTTTAAAAAGTGAAGGAAATAAAACATTTTGTTCCGGCGCTTCTTTTGATGAACTTTTGAAAGTCGAAAATGAAGAACAAGGTTTAGAATTCTTTTCGGGTTTTGCCCATTTGTTAAATGCTATGCGAAATTGCAATAAGTTAATTATCGGCCGTGTTCAAGGTAAAGCAGTTGGAGGCGGTGTCGGAATTATTTCGGCTTGCGATTATGTTTTTGCAACTCCAGAAAGTGATATAAAACTATCAGAATTAGCAATCGGAATTGGACCTTTTGTTATCGAACCTGCCGTTTCCAGAAAAATTGGTAAAACCGCAATGACGCAAATGACATTAGCTCCGCATGAATGGAAATCGGCAGAATGGGCTTTTCAAAAAGGATTGTATTCTGTTTTGAGTACTTCAGAAAATTTGGATAAAGATGTCGAAAATTTTACTCAGAAGTTAAGTTCTTATAATCCCGAAGCGCTTTACGAAATGAAAAAAATCATTTGGGAAGGTACAGAACAATGGGAATCACTTTTGTTTGAACGTGCTGCAATTACAGGTAAATTGGTGTTGTCTGATTTCAGCCGAAATGCGTTGCTGCAGTTTAAAAAATAGGCATGATATAAGTCATTAATTTTGGACAAATAGTAACATAGTTTTGAAAAATGTTTTTTTAAAACCAATTTTTTTCACCACATAAATTATTGAAGATGACTATTATTTCATTAATGCAAAAAGTTGACATTGCAGAGAAAATTAAAGATGCTCCAGATAGCGGTTATCAAATTGGCGTTGTCATTGGATCTTTTATTCCGTTCCTCCTTTTGGGCGGAATAGCTTTATGGATGTATATCAGAGCTAAAAAAAGAGACAAAAACGGTTATTAATTTGTAAATTTGCAAGCTTAAAATTAAAATCGATGAGTAATATCAGAATTACAAAACAATTTAGCTTCGAAACTGGTCACGCATTGTACGGTTACGACGGAAAATGCAAGAACGTTCACGGACATAGTTATAAATTATCAGTAACGGTTATTGGTTCGCCAATTACAGACCGATCGAATGTAAAATTCGGAATGGTGATTGATTTTTCGGATCTAAAGAAAATTGTAAAAGAAGAAATCGTCGATCAGTTTGATCATGCAACCGTTTTTAATCAAACGACTCCTCATGTAGAACTTGCAAACGAATTGAAAAACCGCGGACATCACGTTATCTTAGTAGATTATCAGCCGACAAGCGAAAATATGGTGGTGGATTTTGCTGAAAGAATTGTGGCAAGACTTCCAAAAGGAATTGCTCTTTTTTCATTAAAACTTCAGGAAACAGAATCTTCGTTTGCAGAATGGTATGCATCTGATAATTTGTAAAAGCCAAAAGTCTCTAAATTAAAATCTAAGAAGTCTAAGATCTAACAATCTAACAATCTAAATGAAAAAAATATATTTTGCTTCAGATCAGCATTTTGGTGCGCCAACTCCAGAATTGAGTTTGCCGCGTGAAAAAAAGTTTGTGGCTTGGTTGGATGAGGTTAAGGAAGATGCGGAAGCAATTTTTTTATTAGGTGATTTGTTTGACTTTTGGTTCGAGTATAAAACAGTTGTTCCAAAAGGGTTTGTTCGAATTTTAGGCAAGCTGGCTGAAATTCGCGACAGCGGAATCCCAATTTATTTTTTCGTGGGAAATCATGATTTGTGGATGAATGATTATTTTGAAACCGAATTGAATATTCCAGTTTATCACGATAACAAAGAATTTATTTTTAACGGCAAAACCTTTTTAATTGGTCACGGCGATGGAAAAGGTCCTGGAGATAAAGGCTATAAAAGAATGAAAAAGGTATTTACAAATCCGTTTTCAAAATGGCTTTTCCGCTGGCTTCATCCAGATGTTGGGGTAAGTTTAGCGCAATATTTATCAGTCAAAAATAAATTGATTTCTGGAGACGAAGATATTACCTTTTTAGGCGAAGATAAAGAATGGCTGATTTTGTACGCCAAACGAAAATTAGAAACAAAACATTACAATTATTTTGTTTTCGGACATCGTCATTTGCCAATGATTCGTACTGTTGGCGAAAATTCTGAGTATGTAAATCTTGGCGATTGGATTGGTTATTTTACTTATGGTGTTTTTGACGGAGAAAAATTTGAACTTCTAGAATACCAAAAATAATTACTTTTTAGCACTCGGATAAATTCCAATTCTGTGCGTTCTCAAGATATAATTTGAAAGCTGTTTGCTGTTTGAGAGTTGAAAACTAATAGCGTTTGAAGCTTTTTTCGGCATATGGCATTCGATACAATTATCTGCCAATAATTTCTCAGGCTTAATTTTAAGCGTTGTTTCATTGTGCTTTAAGCCTTGATGACAACTCATACAGATTTTAGAATAAGAAGCCATATTTTTAGAGGCATTTTCATGTGGATTATGACACGTAATACAATCCATTTTTTCACTGTTTACAAAACATTTGCTCTGAGCCATTAAACGAAACTGATTGCCATGCACATCAAATTGTGTCGTGTCATTAATACTTCTGGTTTCACGAAAGTATTCAGATAAATTATCTCCGGGTCTAAAGTCAAAACGTGATTTTAATTTCATTCCATCATTTCCTGCATGACATAATGCGCAAGCATCCAATTTCTGTTGTCTGTTCAATGATTTAAAACTTGTAATGCTGTTTGCTATTTTAATGTTAGGATTTTTTAGATGAAATTCCACATGTTTTTTTGCTGGTCCGTGGCATCTTTCGCAGTCAATTCCGTAAATAATAGTTTTTTTGTTAATGACGTCTTCAACATCCATCGACATAAAGTTTTTTTCGGCAGAACTTTGGTCGACTGTTCTTGAACTAATGTTAGAACTGTGGCAGGCATAACAATCTTTAACCACCTTTCGGTCAAAATAAGGTTTGTCTGCTGGAAATCCTGGACTTGTAGCCCAATTGTTTATAGAATGATAAAAAGAAAGCGGTAATTCATACGTATTGTTGTTTTTCCAATAAACAGAAGTCTGCGCATGTTTGGTTCCAAAAACAATTTCAAATTTGTATTTGGCAGTCTCTTTTCCATTTTTATATAAAACTTGATATAAACTGTCACCCTGTTTTTCCATCACCAGTTTGGTGTCTTTATCGTAAATAAAAGTATGATTTTTAGAATCAAAATCTCCCGAAACATTTCCTAAAATGGCTGGAGCAGTGGCTTTGAAATGGGAACTCTTAAAAAACATTTCAGATTGCACTTTATGACATTGTATACAGCTCTCTGAACCCGCGTAATCAGTTCCGCGAGGATCAATGTATTCTTCTGATTTATTGGCGCAATTGACAAAGAAAATTGCCGAGAGAATGATAGTAAGTAGAAATACAGCTTTTTTCATCGTTGTAAATATACTTTTTTTTGAATTGAATCAAAATATATTTCAATAATGAAAAAATGATGTTAAAATATTTAGAATGTTTCTTAATTCATGCCAACTCCGTAAACATATTCATCCAGTTCTATTTTAAATAAAGAACCTTCAACCAAATCTTTAATCGATTTTAATTCGGTCATATTTACAGCTAAATCTATAGAATTACAAGGTGTTTTTAATAGAAATTTATGGCAGGAATATTTCATTTCGCACGCTTCGCAGCAAGCGTTTTCGATCATGCTGTCTTCTATTAAATCACAAAAAAGATTTAATTCCTGAACCGTAAAATAAAAGCCTGTTTCTTTAAAAACCAATTGAACTTTGTCTGAAATCGTTGTGTTACGATCTTTCCAGTAAAAAGCTATTCCAAAGTTATTATGATATATTTGTTCAATTTCTCTCATCGTAAATCCTTTTAATTCAACAAATATAAATATTATTTATATTAATTCTAAATAAAAAAATCATAAAAAAGAATAAAATTTTTCATTTTACTGACACAGGGTGTTGAGGTAAAAAGTTAAACTTTGTCCGCTTTTACTCCAATTGGCCATATTTCGTTCTCTGTAAAAGCTGTTTTCTGTGGCAGACATTGCCGTAGAAATAGCAAAGAATTTACTTTTTTCGGTGCTTTTTACACTTTCAATCCATTGAATCGTTACGGCAATATTGCCCATTTCTTTGTCAAGATAAATATCGTATGGTTGTAGATCTAAGGTAAATAAACCGAGTTTGTTGTCTTTTACTTCAAAAATGATATCTTTTTCAATTAAAATTGTGGAAGGAAGACCATTCTTAATTTTATAAAAATTCAATCTAAATTTTACCGATTTAAATTCGTTAGAAGTAATATTAAAATTGAAGTCGGTTACTTTGCAGTCTTTTTTGATTATGAATTCCATTCCTCTTTCCCGACTCAAATAATCGTCGACAGTTTTGTCTAAAGCAGTAAAAAAATTGAAATGCATAAGTCCTAATCCTTTTGCACTTCTTCCAAATTGTTTTGGCTTGGGTTTTTTGAAAGAAACGACAACTTCTTTTAAAGTGTTTTCAGAAGGCATCATTTTTACAATATTATTGCTAGATTTTAATTGACTAATTAAAACTTTCTTAGTTTCAAAACCAATATAAGAAAATACAATTGTGTCATTTGGATTCACTTTTTCATTAAGTTTTAAAATGAAATTTCCTTTTCCATTTGAAACCGTTCCGACATTTTTATCAGGAATTCCAATGTTGACATATTCTAAAGCTGCATTGTTTTGAGAATCTTGTATTTCGCCAGAAATATTATTTTCCTGCGCATAAATCCCGAAAGATAAAAAGATGAAAACGAGAGTAGAAGTATATTTCATGCCGCTATTTTTTTGAATAAAGAAATGAAATAAGATTAAAATAGAATTCTATTTTAGCCAATTTTTAACATTTGTGAGGAATGCATTTTGTTGATCTACAAATAAATAGTGAGAGCAATTTTCAAGATAAGCGAAATGATTTTTACCCGTTATTGCTTTAAGAGAATTAATTTGTTCCGATGAAAAAATGCCATCCTGTTTTCCGTAAATTCCAAAAACAGGAACGCCAGAATTTTTGATTTTCTTTAAAATTGGTCGAACATCAATGTTATTTTGTTTTTCATTTTGATAAAAAAGCAAAGGCGCATTTTTGTTCCGAATATTGGTTTTATAAAATTCACCAGCTTCATATTTGGCATATAATTTTTTTGAAGCTTTGGTTGGTTTTGGCATTTGAAAATAAGCTTCATCACTTGCCAAGTCAAAACAATGTTTTCTATATCCTGCAGAATGTTTATCCAATTTTTCTACATACGCTATTTTATTTAATGTTTTAGAATCGCCGTCGTGAATTTTCTTTATAGAATTTAAAATATGATTGTAAGTTTCTTGCTGAGAAAATAATGCGCCAGCCAAAACCAAAGCGCTAACATTTTGCGGATATTTATTGGTGTAAAGTGTTGCCACCAAACCGCCAAAACTATGACCAAGCAAGACTGCCTTTTTTAAATGATATTTTTTATAAATCGAATTTAAATCCTGAAAAGTTTCTTCATAAGTAAACGTAGCGTTAGAATCTGTTGATCTTCCTTCGCCACGACGATCGTAAGCAATAACATAAAAACCTTTATCGGCTAGTTTTTGAGCCGTTGTTCCTTCAAATAATGTTGCATTGCCGCTTGGACCGCCGTGAATAAAAATGACCGCCTTATTCTTTTCGTTTCCGTATGTTTTGATGTAAAGATTTTGCCCGTTTGAGAAAAGGGAGATCATGAAAAAGCAAACAAAAAGTAATAATCTCATTTAATTATATTTTGGTTTTCAAAATGGTATAGATGATCGTGTCTTTTGCTATATAATGATTCTCATTGTAATCATAATCTTTTAAAATGAGATGCATTTGCAAAATGTTATCCTGAATTTTAATGTCATTTTTTCTGAAATACAAATCCTCTTCATATTTAAAATCACCGACTTTTTTTTGAAATAGAAAATATTTCTTTTCAATTACTTCATATTTACAGCACCCACCAAAGAAACCTGTAAAATTTTTATTTATTTGAATTTGATCATTCTCAAATCTATAATCAGTAGGTGCAAAGAATAGAAATAAAAAAGAAGACAGAATAGCTCCGAAAATACCGTCCATCAGCCAGCCCAAAAAAGCAAATATTGGATAGAAGAAATAAAACCCAAAATAGATCGCTTTCTTTTTAAAAGGTTTTATATAAAAAAAGAAAACGACGGCAGCTGAAACGTAAAATAAAACCCTAAGAATTAAGAGAAGATTAGAAATTAAACTAACTCGAAAAATGACGATAATCAATACATTAATACAGAATAGAAGTAATGTCGTTAAATGAATTCTTAAAAGTATTTTTTTAAATGTTATCATTTACTCCAATTTATGATGCTCATCCATATCTTTTTTCAAGTCTAAATTTCTAAAGGTTGGCGATATAAATCCAAAACCTAAAACCGTCAAAAGAGTAACGCTGCCTCCAAAAACAACTGAAGTTACAGCTCCCATTAATTTAGCTGTTGCTCCACTTTCAAAAGCACCTAATTCATTAGAAGATCCAACAAAAATCGAGTTTACAGCGCCAACACGTCCGCGCATGTGATCGGGAGTTTTAAGTTGTAAGATCGTCTGGCGAATAACTACTGAGATTCCGTCAGCCAATCCGCTTAAAAATAAAGCAAAAACAGAAAGCCAGAAATAAGTAGAAAGTCCAAATAAGATAATCGATAATCCAAAAACAAAAATGGCAACTAAAAGTTTTTTCCCTGCATTTTGATATAAGGGTACATAAGCAGAAACAATCATCGTAATGAAAGCTCCAACCGCTGGCGCGGCTCTTAAAATACCAAATCCTTCAGCGCCGACTTTTAAAATGTCTTGTGCAAAAACAGGTAATAATGCTACGGCTCCTCCAAAAAGTACCGCAATCATGTCAAGGGATAATGCACCTAAAACAATTTGGTTTTTGAATACAAAGGTTAAACCTTCAGTAAGGCTGTCTTTTATTGATTCTCCAATCTTCGGATTTATGATTGGTTTTGTACTGATTTGGGATAAGGCAATTAAAGAAAGAATCGAGAACCCGAAAACCAGACACATGGACCAGTGAACGCCAATCCAGTTAATTGAAAATCCTGCTAGCGCAGGTCCCATAACGGCACCAATCTGCCAAACCGAACTGCTCCAAGTTGCAGCATTTGGATAAACTTTTTTAGGAATGATAAGCGATAAAAGAGAAAAAATGGTTGGTCCAAGAAAAGCACGAACCAATCCGCCGAAAAATACTAAAGCGTAAATTGAATATAGGATTACATTTGAAGACCAACCGCCAACAACTTTTGGCCAAGTCAACAAAAACAATCCAAAACTGATTACAGAAAAGCCTAAAATACATTTTACCAATAAACCTTTCTTTTCTCGCTGGTCTACAATATGTCCCGCAAACAAAGCCATCGAAACAGCAGGGATTACTTCCATTAAACCAATAATTCCTAACGAAAGCGGATTTTTAGTTAAACTGTAAACTTCCCATTCAATTACAATAAACTGCATCGACCAGGCAAAAACCATCGCAAAACGTAATAATAAAAATACGTTGAATTCTCTATAACGCAGTGCCTGATACGGATCACGTTTACTGGATTTAATCTCTTCCATTTGTTCTAATGTCTTTCAGCATAAGCTGTGTTGAAATAGTTCCGTTCCATTCATTTTCGGCTATTGTATAAGCCAGTTGAAACAGATTTTGATTTTTTGCTATATCGAGTTTTTTTCCGAGTCCGAAACCAATTGCAGCGATTCCGTCGGAGTTATATTGTTTGACGAAAAGTCTTAAATGTTCTTCTTCTGCGCCAAGCGTTTTGGCATAACCAGTATCTTTTAAGTCAGAAGTCATAAAGACCGGCGTCATATTCTGCGGACCAAAAGGCTCGAATTGTTTTAAAATCCGAATCAATTTTGGTGTGATATCTGAGAAGTTTATTTCGGCGTCAATTTCGATTTCTGGAGTTCGCATTTCGGGCTGAATGGTTTCTTGTACACATTTCTCAAAAGCTTCTTTAAAAAGATGATAATTCTCGGCTTTTAAAGTCATTCCTGCAGCATACATGTGCCCTCCAAATTGTTCCAAATGCTGTGAGCAGGCATCCAATGCATTGTAAACATCAAATCCTTTTACAGATCGGGCGGAAGCAGCATATTTGTCTCCACTTTTAGTGAAAACTAAAGTCGGTCGATAATAAGTCTCAATTAATCTCGAAGCTACAATCCCGATCACGCCTTTGTGCCAGTCTTCCTGAAAAACAACCGTCGAAAAACGCTCTTCTTCCTGATTTTCTAGAATCTGCTGAAAAGCTTCTTTGGTAATCTTTTTATCTAAATCTTTTCGGTCGGCATTATATTGTTCAATTTCCGAAGCAAATTGTTGTGCCTGTTCAAAATCAAATTCGGTTAATAATTCAACCGCATGATTTCCATGTTTAATTCTTCCTGCCGCATTAATTCGTGGTGAAATAATAAAAACAACGTCGGTGATATCTAAAACTTTCTTTTTGACTTGATGTACCAAAGCTTTAATTCCTGGTCTTGGTTCGCTGTTAATAACCTTTAATCCAAAATAAGCCAGAACACGGTTTTCTCCCGTTATCGGGACAATATCTGCCGCAATTGCCGTAGCCACCAAATCCAAATACGGAACTAAATCTTCAATAGTTTCATTTCGGTTTTGACCTAAAGCCTGAATTAATTTAAAACCAACACCGCAGCCACATAATTCATCATAAGGATAAGAGCAGTCTTCTCTTTTCGGATCTAAAACTGCAACAGCATCTGGAAGAAATTCTCCGGGTCTGTGGTGATCACAAATAATAAAATCGATATTTTTTGCTTTCGCGTAAGCGATATGATCGATCGATTTAATACCGCAGTCGAGAGCGATAATTAAAGAAATTCCGTTGTCGTCTGCATAATCGATTCCTTTATACGAAATCCCATAACCTTCATCGTAACGATCTGGAATATAAGTGGCAATATGAGGATAATGTGATTTTAAGTAAGAGGAAACTAAAGAAACCGCTGTTGTTCCATCAACATCATAATCACCAAAGACCATAATGTTTTCCTGATTTTCAAAAGCTTGCTGGATTCGCGCAACGGCTTTGTCCATGTCTTTCATCAAGAAAGGATCATGAAGATGTTCTAATGACGGACGAAAGAAATTCTTAGCATCTTCAAAAGTTTCAATACCACGCTGAATTAAAAGCGTTGCTACAAAATCTTCTACATTTAAAGCTTCTGCTAAATGTTTGATTTTATCTTCAGAAGGTTTTGGTTTTAAAGTCCAACGCATGGGTTGATTTTAGATTTTAGATTATTGATTTTAGATTGAAGAAATCGGAAATCGTTTAATCTGATTGGTAATTTTTTTGCCACAGATTAAAAAGATTTAAAAGGATTTTTTAATCTGTAGTAGAGATATTCAATTTTTAACTTTGTCAAAGTTTCAAACTTTGACAAAGTTTTTTAGAATGCAGATTTCAGAAATCTAAAATCTACATTCTAAAATCTAAAATATTATTTCGCTTCTAAAGCATTTCCTTCAAATTGGATTCCGTCCCAGCCTAAGTTGATGAAATTTCTAATATTTTGATGGTTTGTTCCATTCGGATCTCCTAAAACTTCTTCAAAATAGAAAGCGCCAAAACACGCTAAAGTTTCTTCTTTACTTAAGTTTTGCAATTTTGCGAAAGAAAATAATTTACAAGAACCAGAGTTTTCGCCGGCAGCATTGTGCTGTGTTCCGTTTTGAAAAGCAGTTGGTGTAAAATTGTAATTTTCTTCGATTACTGCAATAGTTTCAGGAAATGTGATTTGAGTTGGTGTTTGTTTTACTTTTTCTAGAAAGGCTTGAATGCTCATGATTATGATTTGATTTTTTTTGCCACAGATTAAAAGGATTAAAAAGGATTTTTAAAATAATCTGGGTTAATCCTTTTAATCTGTGGCTTAAATAAATTATTCTTCTTCATCCTTAGAAAATTTACTTTTCTTTGGCTCTTTTATTATTGTTTTTCCAGCAACAACCACGACGATTTCGCCTCGCGGTGCTGTTTTTTCAAAATGTTCCAGAACTTCTTTTGCAGTTCCGCGGACATTTTCTTCGTGTAATTTTGATAATTCTCTCGAAACGCAGACTTGTCTGTCTTCTCCAAAGTACTGAATAAATTCGGCTAAAGTTTTAACGAGTTTATGCGGAGAAACGTATAAAATCATGGTTCTGGTTTCTTCGGCTAAAGCCAAAAAACGAGTCTGACGTCCTTTTTTATCAGGCAGAAAACCTTCAAAAATAAATTTGTCATTTGGGAGTCCGCTGTTTACAAGAGCCGGAACAAAAGCCGTAGCGCCTGGAAGACATTCAACTTCAATTTTATTTTCGACACAAGCGCGAGTCAGCAAAAATCCCGGATCTGAAATGGCTGGAGTTCCCGCGTCAGAAATTAAAGCGATCGTTTCGCCGGCTTTTAAACGTGCAATTAAATTTTCAGTCGTTTTGTGTTCGTTGTGCATATGATGACTGTGCATGTGTGTGCCAATTTCAAAATGCTTCAACAATTTTCCACTTGTTCGGGTGTCTTCCGCCAAAATCAAATCGACTTCTTTTAAAACCCGAATGGCTCTAAAAGTCATGTCTTCAAGATTGCCAATTGGCGTTGGAACGATATATAATTTTGACATATTTTGTTATTCGTGAAATGTAAAATGTAAATTGTGAAAGGAAATGTTATGAGAATTTTTTCTCGATAATTCCAAGAAAACGTTCTGCGTAATCGTCTTTTCCTTCCCAATTATTGTAATCTGGTTTTACCATGTTTTCAATAAATTCTTTTGCTTCTGCATAAGAATCAAAAGTTAAAAGCTGGTTTAAAACTCGGCTGTAATCTTCTGTGCTGTTTCCGAAAAGATTTTTAGTGAAAGCAATTCTGTCGTTTAAATCAATATGAAAACCTCTTGCCAGCTTTTCATTCAAACTAACCGGTTTTGGTTGTGAAGAAGTTTCAAGAATAGCAGTTTCCACTTTTTTGTCTTCTTTTTTATCTTCCTCTTTGAAATCAGTAATTGAAGGTGTTTTAGCAGGAGGAACAGCTTCGAAGCTATCCACTTTTACAAACTGTGCATCAGCATAATTAACACCAAAATCTTCAAACAAAATGGTTGGTTTAGAGGAATTATCAGTTTTCGGTTCTTCTTTAACCTCTTCTTTAACCTCTTCTTTAACTTTTTCGTTAATTTCTTGTGTGTCTAATTCAAACGCAGGTTTAAAATCTGGAATTGGTTTTAAATCGTTTACAGTTGTAAAAGAAAGTTCTGCAGCAGTATTTTTAGAATCTGCTGCTTTTTCAATTTCATCTTCTGCTTCAACTTCTTCAACTTCTGTTTCTATAATTTCAGCAGCAATTGGTTCAGGAGTTTCTTCAACAGTTTCTTCAATAACTGGTTCAGCAGCTTCAATAATTTCTACTGGTTTTTCTTCAGAAATTTCAGGTTCATAAGATTCTTCCAATGCAATTACTTCTTCAACAGCTGGTGTTTCTGATTTAATTTCAGCTTCAAGCTCAATTACATTTGGAATTATTTCTTCTTCTTTATTAAAAAGAGTTTCCAATTCGTTAGTAATTTCAGCTTGTCCAATTGTTGGTTTTGCGGCGTCGAAATTCTCTTCTACAAATTTTAATACTGCTAATTTTTCATATAATTTCTGAGTTTCAAGATACAATTGATTGATATCGGATTTGTTTTTAAGCTTTAAAATTCGATGTGCAATGCTGATTAGATCGGCTTCCAATTTTTTTTTCATAACTGTTGAAATTATAGTGAATAAGGTATTTTAGTGTAATTAATGTCTGAAAGTCTTTATTCTTAAATAAATCCGAAAGATCTTTTAAAGATATTTTTTATTTCTGTTAATAAGCGTTTGCTGATCTCCGATTTGATAAAATTTTTCTACTTTTGAAAAAATGTAAAACAGCACATTTTTACGTCGATTTATTACCAGTACAAAGTAATAAAAACTATTCATTTTTAAAGGCAGAAAAATACAAAATGTTTCTCGAAAATACAGTAAATCACAAAGAACAATTTGGGTGGATTGAAGTTATTTGTGGATCAATGTTTTCGGGTAAAACCGAAGAGTTAATCCGAAGATTAAAGCGCGCCCAGTTTGCCAAACAAAGAGTTGAAATTTTTAAACCCGCAATCGATACCCGTTATCATGACGAAATGGTAGTGTCTCATGATGCGAATGAAATTCGTTCAACTCCAGTTCCTGCAGCTGCCAATATTTTGATTCTGGCACAAGGCTGCGATGTGATTGGTATTGACGAAGCGCAGTTTTTTGATGATGAAATTATCACCGTTTGCAATGATTTGGCGAATCAGGGAATTCGTGTAATCGTTGCTGGTTTAGATATGGATTTTAAAGGAAATCCGTTTGGACCAATGCCCGGACTTATGGCAACCGCAGAGTATGTAACTAAGGTTCATGCCGTTTGTACTAGAACAGGAAATCTGGCTAATTACAGTTTCAGAAAAACAGCTAGTGATAAATTGGTTATGCTGGGTGAAACAGAAGAATACGAGCCACTTAGCCGTGCAGCGTATTTTAATGCCATGAAAAAGAATCAAGAAAAATAGATTAAATGCCGCTTATTAAGCAATGTAAAATATGAGAAAACAAAATCTTTTGCTGTTAATTACAATTGTGGCTGCACTTGCAGCGGCGGTTTATTTTCAGTTTTTCCTTTCAGAAGAAGCGGAAGAAACAAATAGTGAGATAACACAATTAGTTGAAAAGTATAATAAAAGCTGTCCGTTAAATATTCAGGAAGGGATAAGGTTAGACAGTGTAACTTTAACGGAAGAAAAAACTGTAAAATACAATTTAACTTTGCTAAATGTAGAAAAGAAAACGGCAGAAATTGATGTTATTCAGGAAGAAATTAGAAAAAGTCTTTTAAGTACCGCAAAAGCAAATCCAGGACTTAAGGTGTTTAGAGATAATGATTATACTTTAATTTACAGCTACAGCGATAAAAAGAAAATGTTTTTGTTTGATGTAAAAATATTACCAGACGAGTATAAATAATTTAACGTTTGTAAAACGTTGTTAAACCCGACAGGTTTTTAAAACCTGTCGGGTTTTTATTTTTAAAAAATAATTGTAGACTGGGAGAAGTCGAATTCCTAGTTAACGTAAATGGGCTTCGACTTCGCTCAGCCTGACAAAACGCATGCGGTTAGAATTTATCAAAAATGGATACAAAACAAAACCCGACAAGCTTAAAGACTTGTCGGGTTTATTGTTAAATGGACTTATATTTCTTATACGGTTATAGAAAAATTAAATCTTCTTTCTCATTCTCGCAACTGGAATATCAAGCTGTTCACGGTATTTTGCGATCGTCCTTCTGGCAATCGGATATCCTTTTTCTTTCAATATTTCTGCCAATTGATCGTCGGGAAGAGGTTTTCTCTTATCTTCTTCTTCAATTGTATTTTGAAGAATTTTTTTAATTTCTAAAGTCGAAACATCTTCTCCTTGATCATTTTTCATGGCTTCAGAGAAAAATTCCTTAATCAGTTTTGTTCCGTATGGCGTTTCAACATATTTGCTGTTTGCTACACGCGAAATCGTCGAAATATCCAAACCAACCATATCTGCAATGTCTTTTAAGATCATTGGTTTTAGTTTGGTTTCATCGCCGTCTAAGAAATATTCTTCCTGATAATGCATAATTGCATTCATTGTTACAAATAATGTTTCCTGACGTTGTCTAATCGCGTCGATAAACCATTTTGCAGAATCTAGTTTTTGTTTGATAAACTGAACTGCATCTTTCTGTGCAGTCGATTTATCTTTAGATTCTTTATACGTCTGCATCATTTCTTGATAATCTTTAGAAACGTGCAGAGAAGGAGCATTTCTTCCGTTTAAGGTCAGTTCTAATTCGCCGTCTACAATTCTGATGGCAAAATCTGGAACTACATTTTCTGTAACTTTATTATTTCCTGCAAAAGAGCCTCCCGGTTTTGGATTTAATCTTTCAATTTCGTGGATTGCTTTTTTAAGCTGCTCGTTCGAAACGCTGTATTTCTGTAAAAGTTTGTCGTAATGTTTCTTTGTAAAAGCATCAAACTGATTTTCGATAATGTCAATCGCTAAATCAACATATTCAGTTGGTGTTTTATGTTTTAGCTGTAAAAGCAAACATTCTTGTAAATCACGCGCGCCAACTCCCGAAGGTTCCAATTCGTGAATTACGGTCATCATTTTCTCAACCATTGCTTCATCAGTATAAATTCCCTGAGTAAAAGCCATATCGTCTACAATATCAGCAATGCTTCTGCGGATGTAGCCCATGTCATCAATACTTCCAACAAGGAACTCCGCGATTTCACGTTCTTCATCATTCAGAATAAAAGTATTCAGCTGATTGATTAGATCTTGATGAAAACTTATCGGAGCCGCAAAAGGTGTTTCGCGTTCTTCATCATCACTGTAATTATTTACCTGAGTTTTGTAATCAGGCGTATCGTCGTCGCTTAAGTATTCGTCGATATTAATGTCATCTGCTTCGATTCTGTCCGATTCTGCATCATCGTAATCGTCGTAGTCTTCATTAGCGAATTCATCCGCTTCGTATTCATCTTCTTTTCCAGCTTCCAGAGCCGGATTTTCGTTCATTTCTTCTAATAAACGCTGTTCAAAAGCTTGCGTAGGCAATTGAATTAACTTCATCAGCTGAATTTGCTGTGGAGATAATTTTTGGGATAATTTTAAATTTAAAAATTGCTTTAGCATTTATACTGTTTAATCGTTTATTTGTTTAATCGTCAATTCGTTTCTTCGTGAAAATCGGTTAACCGAATGAACGATTAACCGATTAAACTTTTTTAGAATTCAGCACTTCCAGGAGTTCTTGGGAAAGGAATTACGTCTCTAATGTTTGTCATTCCAGTTACAAACAATACCAAACGCTCAAAACCTAAACCGAAACCTGCGTGAGTTGCAGAACCAAATCTTCTGGTGTCTAAATACCAGTATAATTCTTCTTTGTCAATTCCTAGTTTTTCCATTTTCTCAACTAGAACATCGTAGCGTTCTTCTCTTTCAGAACCTCCAACGATTTCTCCAATTCCAGGGAAAAGGATATCCATTGCACGAACCGTTTCTCTTCCTGGTTCAGTGTTGTCGTTCAAACGCATGTAAAACGCTTTAATGTTTGCTGGGTAATCGTATAAAATTACCGGACATTTAAAGTGTTTTTCAACTAAGAAACGTTCGTGTTCTGATTGTAAATCAGCTCCCCATTCGTTGATTAAGTATTGGAATTTCTTCTTTTTATTTGGAGTTGAATCTCTTAAAATATCAATTGCTTCCGTGTAAGAAACACGTTTGAAGTTGTTTTCTAATACGAAGTTCAATTTCTCTAACAAAGCCATTTCACTTCTTTCTGCCTGTGGTTTTGATTTTTCTTCTTCTAAAAGTCTTCCTTCTAAGAATTTCAAATCATCCTGACAATTGTCTAAAGCATATTTAATCACGTACTGAATAAAATCTTCAGCCAAGTCCATGTTGTCGTCCAAATCGTTGAAAGCAACTTCTGGCTCGATCATCCAGAATTCTGCAAGGTGACGAGAAGTATTTGAATTCTCAGCTCTAAAAGTTGGTCCAAAAGTATAAATCTGACCCAAAGCCATTGCAAAAGTTTCGCCTTCTAATTGTCCAGAAACCGTTAAGTTGGTATGTTTTCCAAAGAAATCTTTTTTGAAATCGATGTTTCCTTCTTCATTTTTTGGAAGATTATCCAAAGGCAATGAAGTTACTTGAAACATTTCTCCAGCACCTTCAGCGTCAGCTCCAGTAATAATTGGCGTGTTTACATACACAAAACCTTTTTGCTGGAAATAGCTGTGAACTGCATAAGATAAAACCGAACGCACACGCATAATCGCGCCAAAAGCATTTGTACGGACACGCAAGTGAGCATTTTCACGTAAAAATTCTAAAGAGTGTTTTTTAGGCTGCATTGGGAATTTCTCCGCATCAGAATCTCCAAGAATTTCAAGTTTGTTTACTTGAATTTCGTATTTCTGACCTGCACCTTTACTTTCAACTAAAGTTCCAAAAACCGAAACCGCAGCTCCAGTCGTGATTCTTTTTAAAGTCTCTTCGGGCGTATTTTCAAAATCAACAACACATTGTATATTATTAATTGTAGAACCGTCATTAAGCGCGATGAACTGATTATTTCTAAAAGTTCTCACCCATCCTTTTGCATTCACTTCCTGTAGCGTAGTCGTACTGTTTAATAAGTCTTTAACCTTTGTGTGTCTCATTTTAATTTTAGATTTATAGATTGCTGATTTTAGTTTAAAATAAAACCAGTGTTTTTTATATCGAATTGCAAATATAAACGATAATAATTAATTTTTGAAGCTGTTTCCTTCATCAATTCGCTTTTAGCTCTTGTTCGGCTTTAAGCTGTATCTTTCTATTTTTAAATAAAAATAGAAAGGATGCTACTTTTGAGGTTACAGCTAAAAGAACTCAAATTATTATTTATTCGCATAAGTTTATTTTTGTTCTAGTATGTATTTGAGACTATTGACTTCTGTAATTGCTTTTTGGATATTTTCTTCAGAGATGGGAACTCGAAATTTGATTCCTTCATAATCTAAATTTGGGCATTTTTGAATTTTATCGCTAATAGTTTTAGTAATAAAGCTATTCAGTTTCTTCCAAATTTTTATTTCAGATTCACTTTTTTCAGTATAATTATTTTCGGGAGAAATTAAATAATATTTAATCGTTTGAATGTTTTTGTTTTTAATAGCAATGTTTACTTCGATTAAGGAGTTGCGGTCATTAATATTTTTGCTAATTTCATTTAAATTTGATGATGTAAAGTCATAAATTTCGAGTTGAATGTCGGAAATTGTGCAACCTTTATCTTGTGAATACATGAAGCTAATATTTAACAAACAAATTAGAATAAATATTTTTTTCATTCGGTTTCAAGTTTTAAAAATAATAGTATTAAATATGAATTTGAAGAAAAAAACTATCCTTCCAATTCCTCTTTCTTAGTTTTCTTCTTCTCAAAAGTTAAAACCAGCGAAGGTAAAACAACCAAATTAGCAAACATAGCAAAAACCAAAGTACAAGAAATTAATCCTCCTAACGCAATAGTTCCGCTGAAGCTTGATAACGTAAAAGTCGCAAAACCTAAAATCAAAACTACAGAAGTATAAAAAGTACTTACACCAGTTTCTCTCAACGCGCTGAATACCGATTTTTTTACTTTTCCACGGTTTTGAAGCAAGTCATGTTTGTATTTCGCCATAAACTGAATGGCATTATCTACAGAGATTCCGAAAGCGATACTGAATACCAAAATCGTCGAAGGTTTTAGCGGAATTCCGAAATAACCCATTAATCCCGAAGTAATACAAAGCGGTAAAATATTCGTAATCAAAGAAGCTGCTACCATTTTGAACGAACGGAATAAGTACAACATCAAAATCGCAATCGTCAAAATTGCAAAAAGCAATGATTCAATTAAGTTGTGTGCTAAGTATGTAGTTCCTTTTTGAAAAACCAATGCTTTTCCGGTAATCGTAACTTCATAACGGTCTTTCGGGAAAATTTCATCGATTTTTTTGCGCAGTTTTCCTTCTACTTTTGCCATTTCGTCCGTTCCGATATCTTTCATGAAGGTGGTGATTCTCGCATATTGTCCAGTCGAATCAACATAAGCTTTCATTAAGTTTTCTTTGCTGTTTTTGGTTGCATTTTTAGCATAACCCAAAATAAAAGTCTGTTCCTGAGAAGTTGGCAATTGGTAATATTCAGGATTTCCGTTGTAGAAAGCCTGTTTTGCATATTTAACCAAGTTTACAACCGAAACTGGTTTTGCCAATTCTGGAATTTCTGAAATAGTATTTTGCAATTCATCCATTTTACGAATGGTTGAAGGCTTCATAACACCTTTTTTCTTTTTGGTGTCAATCATGATTTCCAACGGCATAACTCCGTTGAATTCTTTTTCGTAAAATAAAATATCTTTAAAGAAAGAAGCCGTTTTTGGCATTTCGCCAATTAAACTTCCAGAAACTTTCATCTGTCGTACTCCATTTAAACTGATTACAAAAAGCACCGCGTAAATCGTGTAAACAATCGTTTTTTTGCTTTTAACAATATTAGCAACAACATTCAACAGCGTTGAAATATATGTTTTGTCTAAATGATATAAGTGTTTTGCTTTTGGCAGCGGCATAAAACTGTAAATAATCGGCACGATAAAAAGTGTCAAAGTATAAACAGAAAGCACATTGATTGAAGTTACCAAACCAAATTCAAAAAGCAGTTCGTTACCGGTAATCATCAAGGTTGCAAAACCAATTGCAGCTGTTAAATTGGTCATTAAAGTCGAAGAACCAATTTTAGAAATCACACGCTGTAAGGCTTTTGCCTGATTGTTGTGTATTTTAATTTCCTGCTGGTATTTGTTAATCAGGAAAATACAGTTTGTAATTCCGATTACAATAATCAGCGGCGGAATAATAGCCGTTAAAATGGTGATTTTATAACCAAATAATCCAAGCGTTCCAAACGACCAGGTTACGCCGACAATTAAAATACAAATCGAAATAAATGTTGCTCTGAACGAACGGAAGAAGAAAAAGAAAATCAGAGAAACCGTCAATAAAGACGCTCCAATGAAAAGTCCGATTTCACCTTTCATATTATCTGCATTGATCGTTCTAATATAGGGCATTCCGGAAACTTTAAGATCGATGCCTGTTTCTTTTTCGAATTTAGCAATTTTAGGAACTAAATCTTTTAAGATGAAAACCTTTCTTTCAGCCGTGTTTACCAAAGCTTTGTTCATGTAAATTGCAGAACGCACGCTGCCGCTTTCTTTATTAAATAGCAAGCCTTCGTAAAAAGGAAGGTTGTGAAATAAATCGTATTGAACATTTTTTAGATAATTGGCATCTAAAACTTTGCTTTCGTCAATAAATGGCGCTAAAACAAATTTTTGGTTTACGGTATCTTTTTCTAATTTCTTTAAATCGTTTAAAGAAATCACCAAATCTACTTCTTTCGCTTTTTTCAGGCCGTTCATCAATTCGGTCCAAGCGGCATAATTTTTTGGCGTAAAAAACTTAGGATCTTTAAACCCAATCACAATCAGGTTTCCTTCTTCCCCAAACTTATCCAGGAATTTTTGATATTCTTTATTGGCAATATGATCTTTCGGAAGCAGATTCGCTTCAGTATAAGTCATAGACAAGTTTTTCCATTGGTAACCAAGGAAAATAGTTAACAGAGAAAGAATAACCAAAATAGTTATTCTATTTTTAAGTATAATTCGGGCCAGTTTTTCCCAAAATCCGACTTGGACAGCGTTTTTCATAAAATCTTTAAAAATGGATGCAAATGTAGTGAAAAGTGCTCGAAATCATAAATTAACCGCTGTATTTTACTTAACGTTAACACAAATTTGAAAGTTTGTTATTTGTGATATATTTGTTTGTTTTGAGTATTTAATCCTCAGCTTTTCTCATATTTGCAAGTAATTTAAACGTAAGGATAACAGTTATGGCATTTCTTAATAAAAACTTGTTTTCTAACACGATGTTATTTCTCTTTTTTTAAATCTGATTCCAATTTTTGATTAATGATTATTAAAACATAATTGTATGGAAATAAAATGTCTAAATGCGTCCGAAAGCACATTAGAAATAAATAAAGCGTTATGGAAACTAAAAGCTAAAAAAACATCAGTGATTTTAGTTTTATTGTTAGTTTTTAGTTTGTCTCTTTCTGTTTACGGCGCAATGCATTCTAGCGAGTTTTCTAAAAATGAATCCTATTATTCAGAATCTAATGTTCAGATACTGAGTATTAATAAGTATTCAAACCGACATGTTTTAGAATCAATTGGTGTCGTTATGACTTTATTAGTGATTTGGATATTATATTATAATAGTTTGAAAAAGAGGATTTTTTTTAGAAAAGTAGAAGAAAATGCGAAACGATTTCTAGAAATAGGTAATCAATATTCTATTACTATTAATGAAGATCATATAGAATACAATAGTCCTGATATTTATATGAAGATGAATTGGGTCATATTTTCAAATTACAAGATGTATAAAGAGTATATTTTTATAGGTTTTCGCGATACGGCTTCAATAATTGGAGTAGACAAAAGATGGTTAAGCAAGGATGATTTGGAGAATTTATTTAACTTGCTTAAAGCAAAAGATATTCAAAAGTTAAATTAAAAGCGATTTCTTTAATACTAAACAATATGCAGGATAACAACACAACCACTTTTATTTTTTTGGCGATTCTTTTTTTGCTGATTGTCATCATTTGTTTTATGGTGTATCAATTAATGCAGGCCAAAAAAGCAAAAGAAGATGCCGAAAAGAGTTTTTATGCGCTCGAAGTAAAAGTAAACGACCTTCAATTAGAAAATTTAGAATCAAAACTGAATCCGCATTTATTTAAGAATATTCTAAATTCGATTCAGTCGCATGCTTATCAAACTTACTTTGCTTTAGATAAATTGGCAAATGTTCTGGATTATATTTTATATGAAAGCAAAAAGAAATTTGTAACAGCAAAAGAAGAAATCAATTTTGCACTGAATCTAATTGAAATTAATAAAATTAAAATCAGTCCGCTTTTTGAATTAAAGATCAAAACCAACATTAATGAAGATGATAAATTGTACGATCAGCCTTTGTTAGCGCCTTTAATTTCAATTGATTTAATCGAAAATGCTTTTAAACATGCCGATCTTCAAAGTTCTGATGCTTTTATTTCGGTTGTTTTTGAGTTTAAAGACAATGCTTTTTTTATGACTGTTTCGAACAAAATCTCAGATAAAAAAGTGCTGAAAAAGGAGCGAAGCGGTTTTGGACACGCCACTCTTGAACATCGCTTAAGAATTATTTACAAGAATAATTTCAAACTCGATAAGTTTGTAGAAAACGACATTTATATTGCTCATCTTAAAATAGATTTACTTGAATACAAAACTGAAATGCTTGCTTCTGGACGATGAGCTTCCGGGATTAACTTATTTAAAAATGCTTTGCGAACAGATTCCGGAACTGGAAATTGTAAAAACATTTAATAATCCGCAGAAACTTTTGTCTGATATTCCAGATCTGGATTTTGATCTCTTAATTTCTGATATCGAAATGCCCGGAATGGACGGCTTGCATCTAGCCGAAATGCTGGATAATAAATTGGTGATTTTCTGTACGGCTTATAAAGATTATGCGGCAGATGCTTTTAATATTGATGCTGTCGATTACATCACAAAACCGGTCAAACTGGAACGTCTTCAAAAAGCAGTTTCGAAAGCTCTTGAACGTTTCGATAAATCGGATAATTCAAAAAAATTCATTCAGCTGAATACAGATAAAGGGAAAACGCTGTTGTATTTCAATAAAATCCAATACATTACAACCGCTGCCAGCGACAGCAGGGATAAAACAGTTTTATTAGCTGACGGCAGTTTTCTGAATTTAAAAAATGTAAAATTCGATACACTTCTAAAAGAATTACCAGATGCCGATTTCTGTCGAATTAATAAAAAAGAGATAGTGGCCGTAAAAGCAATAAAATTTTTTAATCATAACGAAATTGTACTGCATCATCTAGAAGAAAACAACAAAAATACTGCCTTAATCTTAAGTGAAACCTATCGTTCTGATTTTTTGAAAAAAGTAAAGATATAGCCATTTGTAACAAATTGTTTTCTTTCAGGCTGAGCGGATTCGAAGCCCGATACAGAGTGTTAAGCTTTCGACTTCGCTCAGGTTGACAATCATTTCTATAACTTATTACAAAGTTTTTCCATCTTGTTACATACATTGAAAATTAGCTCGAAATTTGCTTTTTCACTTAAAACTCAGTTCTGATATTTGCGGCAATAAATCAAAAGAACGAGTTATGAATAATATTAAAAACTCTTTATTTTACATAACCATTATCGGCGGTTTTACGGCGCTGATTTATTGGGTAATTTCAAAAGGAGCCGCATTAGAAGTGGGGCGTAACATCGTACAAAAACAAATCGAAAGCAACCATTGGAACGATTTCCTAGATTCGATGGTTCATAATTTACAGCATCCGTTAGCCATTTTATTAGCGCAGATCGTAACGATCATTTTGGTAGCGCGTTTATTTGGATGGTTTTTTAGAAAAATCGGCCAGCCGTCTGTAATTGGAGAAATGATTGCAGGGATTGTTCTTGGACCGTCTTTGGTCGGAATGTATTTTCCTGAATTTTCTGCCGCTTTATTTCCAAAAGAATCTTTAGGTAACTTACAGTTTTTAAGCCAGATTGGTTTAATTCTTTTCATGTTCGTTATCGGAATGGAATTGGATCTGAAAGTACTTAAAAATAAAGCGCATGATGCCGTTGTAATCAGCCACGCCAGTATTGTAATTCCGTTTGCTTTAGGTCTAACTTTAGCCTATTATATATACCACACTTTTGCCCCAATTGGTGTTGAATTTTCTTCATTCGGATTATTTATGGGAATTGCGATGAGTATTACTGCTTTTCCGGTTTTGGCGAGAATTGTTCAGGAAAGAGGCATGCAGAAAACAAAACTCGGCACTATTGCTATTACTTGCGCTGCGGCAGATGATATTACAGCTTGGTGTATTTTGGCTGTTGTAATTGCGATCGTGAAAGCAGGTTCTTTTACAAGTTCATTATACGTAATTGGTTTAGCGATTTTGTATGTAATTATTATGTTGAAAATCGTTCGTCCGTTCTTGAAACGTGTGGGAGATTTAAATTCTACTCGCGAAAGTTTGAATAAACCAGTTGTTGCCATTTTCTTTATTACACTTTTAATTTCGGCTTATGCTGCAGAATTAATTGGAATTCACGCTTTGTTTGGGGCTTTCTTAGCAGGAGCAATTATGCCTGAGAATAATAAATTTAGAAACATATTTATTGAAAAAGTAGAAGATGTAGCGATTATTGTTTTGTTACCGTTGTTCTTTGTCTTTACAGGTTTGCGTACCCAAATTGGTTTGCTGAATGATCCTCAACTGTGGAAAATTACAGGTTTAATTATTGCTGTTGCTGTTGCTGGTAAATTCTTTGGAAGTGCTTTGGCGGCAAAGTTTGTTGGACAGAGCTGGAAAGATAGTTTAGCAATTGGCGCTTTGATGAATACACGCGGTTTAATGGAACTTGTGGTCTTAAATATCGGTTATGATCTTGGCGTTTTATCTACGGAAATTTTTACAATGATGGTAATTATGGCTTTGGTAACCACATTTATGACTGGTCCGGCATTAGATTTTATCGGATTTATTTTTAAAGATAAAGAAACGGCAGTACCACAGGAAATTGGAAATAAAAGCAAATACAAAATCTTGCTTTCGTTTGCTACGCCGGAAAGAGGAAAAAAGCTGCTTAAAATTGCCAACAGTTTAGTTAAAAAACAACCGGATAATTCTGTTGTAACTGCTATGCATTTGTCTTTGAGTACAGAAATTCACTCTTTTGATGTAAAAGATCATGAGAAAAAAATGCTGGCTCCCATTGTAGAAGAATCCAATAAATTGAACCAGAATATCGTAAGTCTTTTTAAAGTCTCTAATGATATTGATACTGACATTATTGATTCGGCTAATCACGGAGATTACGATTTGCTTTTAGTAGGTTTAGGACAATCTATTTTTGATGGAACACTGCTTGGGAAAATTCTTGGATTTACCACGCGAATTGTAAACCCAGACCGTTTGATTGATAAGTTTACAGGGAAAGAAGGTTTGTTCGAAAACAATCCATTCGACGAAAGAACCCGTCATATTATTACAAAAGCCAAAATGCCGGTTGGTATTTTTATTGATAAAAACTTAGAAGAGATCAATCAGGTATTTATTCCAGTTTTTAGTAAAGAAGATGCTTTTTTAATAGATTATGCCAAAAAATTAATCAATAATAATGGTTCACAAATCACAGTTTTAGATGCCAGCGGTGAAGTGAAAAGCACTCGCGAGATTCAGGAAACAATACGTTCTATAGAGCAGATTGCTCCAAATCACATTATGATTATGAATGACAGAACTATTAAGAAAGAGTTTTTAGATGGTCAGGATTTAATGATTATAAGCCTTGACAGCTGGAAAAAACTAATAGAATCTCAAAGCACATGGCTGAATAATACGCCTTCGGTTTTAATTTTGAAACCATAAATAGTTTAAAATTCCAATTTTTGAAATTCCAAATTCCAATTTTCTTATTGGGATTTGGGATTTTTTTTTGCGCAGTACTTTGTCAAAGTTTTAAACTTTGACAAAGATTTTACGTTCAAAGAGAAAGTTGGAATTTGGAATTTAAAAAAATTTTGGAATTAAATTTTAAAGTCCTAAATCTAAGACATAAGAAATCTTAACCGCAATATTATCTTCAAACTTCAGTAACTGATTTGGTCCGTAACGGTAGAAACCCGCCAAGCCAAAACCTTTGTAGATTTTGTTTAATTCAATTCCCGATTCAAAATAACCTTTATCAAGGGTTTTGTAAGCTGGACCAACGTGTTGTTCCGGTTTTTCCATATTTCCCCAAGCCATTCTTGTTACTAAAACCAAAGAAGGTCTTACTTTTTTGAGAATGGTAAGACGGTCAAAACCATGTTTGATCTGAAACATCAAATATTGACTAGAAAAGAACTCATTAAAAAACATGGTTTCAAAGGCATTTCTGCCTGAAAATGTAATACGCTGAATTATAGTTTCTTTGGTTAAGTTATTCGGAGAAGTATTGTACAAATGCGTAATTGGCACATCTCCCATAGCGTAACCTGCTTGTAAAAGTAAGCTCGTTTTCTGGCGATTTAGATATTTCTTTTCGTACTCTGCTTTAAAATCGATTTTGCTGAAGGTGAAATCATTAGCAAATACATTCGGCAGCGATTGTGTGTATTGAAATGTAAATCTAGGAAATCTTTTTTCCGATTCATTTCTGCCAGTTGGTGTCTGCATAAAATCGCTGAAAGGAGCCCAGACAATAGAAAGCATCGCAGTAGTCATAACATAACTGGAATACAATTTTCCGTCATGATTAAAAAGATAATCAAATTTTGGCTCGATATAATTTCTTGAAAATTCTAAAACAGCTTCGGTTTTTGGAATAAATTTAGTTTGAATATTGCCTCTCCATCCCGTATATTCATAAAATGTGCTAATGTTAATCGGACGCGGGTCATAAATCTTAAAAACACGTTTGTCAACAGCAAAAAATGTACTTGCAATCTCACGAACATCATCCGTGTAATATCCATTAAACCAGGTATTAGTGTATTTGTCTAATAAAACTCCAGCTCCTAAACTGTATTTAAAAACACCATCTTTTGTTCCGTAAGCGCCGTAACCTTCAAGTCTAAAATTTTTCGATAAACGATCGTTCGTGATACCGCCTAAACCAAGACGAAAACCCTCGTAATTATTATAACTGATTATCTTTTTTAAATCAAGATCAACTGGCCCGATTGGATAAAAACCATTTATAATTTTTCTCCCAATTCCCAAACGTTTTTCAATTCGATTGCTGACCGAGATACTATCTAGTAATTGGTATGTTTTTTGGCTTTTTAAGTCTAAATTTTCCTTTCGGTAAGCTTCCCAGAAACTTTCAGGTTTTTTGGCTGCATCGTCTTTAATTTCGATATAAAGCGATGGATATTTTACTGGATTGTTGGTATTGACACGAATATCAAAACTATTACTTTCAGAAAGCAGATAAGTAAAGTCTGAAGCCACTTTTTTTCTAGGTTCAAAATTTTCCTCTACGTCTCCGTCAAATTGAATGGTTCCGCCCAGAATTCTTATATCATCGTCATTCTTTCCTTTTACAATTTTAAAAGTCGTATTGCTTTGAAACCATATTTTTTCTTTTGGAGCATATTCAAATTCATGAATCCCGCTAATGTCCAAAACACCTTTAATTCGCATAACGGCTTTAGCGACAGCAAAATTTTCTTTGTCAATATATAAAACCCCTTCTAAGCCGGACGCTTTTCGTTTTTGTTTGTTTTTAAAATAAATCATATACGTGTCACGACCTTTAATGCTGACAGTATCTAATAATTTATAATTGTAACTTGACGGTGCAGCGTTTGATATTGGGTTTTCGTATTTAGTTTCGAACAATTCGTATTTAGAATCATAAATCGATATTGACTGAAGGTTGAAAGCCAGCACTTCGTAAATGGGCTGTTTGAAACCTGCTATTTTTGTGCCGAGGACAGTTTCCTTTAATTTGTTGTTTGCAAATTGATACTGTGAAACTTTTTCAGTCTGAAATAAATGCTGTCTGTTTACAATTTCTTTAAACTTATAATCAGAAGAATCGACATTGATTATTTTTTTGTTTAAATCTTTGTAAGATGCTGTAGAGTCAATTCTGCCATCAATAGAATCGGGATTTGCAGTTACTATAAGTTTGTTATACGTTTTATATTCAAAATTATTTAGTTTTTTCTGCGGGTCATTCTGTGATTTATTCGCGATAACCTTTCGGATTATTGTTAAAGCTGGATTTTCATTAGAAACAACAACTTCTTTTAGATCATCTGTTTGTTGTAAAAGAGAGACAGCATAAAAAGTTTTATTTTTAAGCAATGCGATAGTTTTGGCTTGAAAACCAATATAAGATACCGATAAAGTGGTCGCAGATGAACTAATTTTAAAAATAAACTTTCCATCAACATCTGTAATAGTGTTGTTGTTTTCTGAAGTAGTAATTGTAGCAAACGGAAGAGGTTTGTTGTTTGAATCGGTTACGATTCCGTTTATTTGAATTTGCGCCTGAAGAGTAAGCGTAAAAAACAAAGTCAAAAAACAAAATAGCTTCATACAGAATGATATAGTTTCAAAAACGAAAAGAATTAAATTTTCGTATGCAAAAATAGCAATAAAAAAATCCGTCTGATACAATATACCAGACGGATTTTTTATTTTATTTCAAAACTAATTACACTTTCATGATTTCAGCTTCTTTTAAAACTAATAATTCATCGATTTTTTTGATGAAAGCGTTTGTTAAGTTCTGAACTTCTTCTTCTGCAGATTTACAGATATCTTCTGAAGTTCCTTCTTTTTCTAATTTTTTAATGTCAGTATTTGCATCTTTACGAGAGTTACGAATACCAATTTTAGCATCTTCAGCCTCAGATTTTGCTTGTTTTGCTAAATCGCGGCGACGCTCTTCTGTTAATGGCGGTACGCTGATAATTACCATATCACCATTATTCATCGGGTTAAAACCAATGTTAGCAATCAAAATAGCTTTCTCAATTGTCTGCAGCATATTTTTTTCAAATGGCTGTAATGTAATTGTTCTTGCATCTGGTACACTGATTTTAGATACTTGCGAAAGCGGTGTCGCTGAACCATAATAATCAACAAACACACCTCCAAGCATAGCTGGAGAAGCTTTTCCTGCACGAATATTTAGAAACTCTTTTTCTAAGTGTGCAATCGTACCATTCATTGATTCTTCAGTACTTTCTAAAATAAAGTCTATTTCTTCAGTCATTTTGTTTAGATTTTTAGATTCTTAGAAGATTGGATTTTTAGACTATAAAAATAATTTCTTCTAATTTACTAACTAATATTATTTTATTTTTTTTTGATTGCCTTAAGGTTGAAGAATTTAGAAAATCTAATTAATCTAAAATTCTAACCATCTAAGGAGTCTATATGTTTACTACAGTTCCTATGTTTTGACCTTCGCAGATTTTCAATAAGTTACCAATTTTGTTCATATCAAAAACTACGATAGGTAATTTGTTTTCCTGGCTCAAAGTAAATGCTGTGGTGTCCATTACATTTAATCCTTTTTTGATAACATCATCAAAAGAAATAAAATCAAATTTTACAGCAGATGCGTTTTTCTCAGGATCAGAATCGTAAACTCCATCAACACGAGTTCCTTTTAAGATCACATCGGCATTGATTTCGATTCCTCTTAAAACAGCAGCCGTGTCAGTTGTAAAGTAAGGGTTTCCAGTTCCAGCACCAAAAATTACAATTCTTCCTTTTTCTAAATGACGATCTGCTCTTCTCTTAATGTATGGTTCTGCAATAGATTCCATTTTTAGGGCTGTCTGCAAACGCGTTTTCATTCCTTTATCTTCAAGAGCGCCTTGTAAAGCCATTCCGTTAATTACAGTAGCAAGCATTCCCATGTAATCGCCTTGAACTCTATCCATTCCAGAGCTTGCTCCGGCAACTCCTCTAAATATATTTCCTCCTCCAATAACAATTGCAATCTCTACTCCTTTACTGTGAATCTGCTTGATTTCGTCGGCATATTCGGCTAGTCTTTTTGGGTCTATACCGTATTGTAAATCACCCATTAGGGCTTCGCCGCTAAGTTTTAGAAGAATTCTTTTATATTTCATGTGTGTGTCGCGTTAATTTGTGCAAATATAGACATATTCTGATTTTTAAAAATAATGTTTGCAAAAAATTAATCGAGGTTACGATTTTAGATTTTAAAGCTCTATAATTTATTTGTTTTTAAATCTGACAAATGTCATTTCGGCATCTTTCTAAATTTTGTATTTTTATATATCCTAAAAATGAAATCAATATGAAAAGCATCGTAGCCAAAGCATTGTTTAATAGTCATTCTTATGCTGAATATCGAAAATTAGTAACCGATTTATTAACGGAAGGAAAATCAACTGGGAATGAACAATCAGAAAGTTTGACCAATTATTCTAAATTGAATGAAGCGAGAATGAACAGGCTGGAGAAAACCATAAAAATCTCTGAATCTGTTGCCGAAAAACTTCAAAATCTCGACAATCATTACATTTGGCTGGTTTTGTCTGAAGGCTGGTGCGGCGATGCGGCGCAGATTCTTCCTATTTTAGATAAGATGGCGCATGTTTCGAATAAAAAAATCGATCTTAGAATTGCCTTACGGGATGAAAATGATGATTTGATGAACCAATATTTAACTAATGGCGGAAGGGCAATTCCAAAAGTAATCGTAATCTGTAAAGAAGCTGGAATTGTTCGAGCAGATTGGGGACCAAGACCAAAAGGTGCAGCAGAATTAATGGCAGCGCACAAAAGGGAAGTTGGGCCAATCGATGAAAAAATTAAAACCGATCTGCAGTTATGGTATTTGGCTGATAAAGGAATTTCTGTGCAGGATGAATTGCTTCAAATTATGGAAAATATTAAGTATAATCGACTTTGATTTTACTTAATATGTTGATAAACAAATAATTTGGTTGATAAAATTATCTTAAAGGCTTTTTATCTTGGGTTTAATTTTGTAATTTAGTATTGCTAACCCACTTCTATTATAACTTTCTGATTTACTCTTTTTATTGGTGTTTATTTAATGTTTAACACTTAAAAAGTACACTATTATGAAAAAGTTATTCGAAAGGTTTTATGATTTCTTTTCTCAATTTTTATTTGGAGGAAAAAATGTGCCTCACTATTAACTCAGGAAAATAAGTATGAAATAATTTTACTTATTTACTTTAGGAAACACGGCACATTACTCCATAAAAAAGTAATGTGCTTTTTTATTTTTAAATATTTAATCTTCTTGGGAATTGAAGCTGAAGAAATCCATTAGTGTTACTCCAAAAGTAATAGCACCAATACTTTTTTCGTCGTGAAGTGGAAAAGCATAATCGCTTATTTCTGCAAAAAGCGTAAAATCATCTGAACCAATTCCGAGTTTTATCTTTTTATATTCTCCATTTAAATTGCCTCGGCCTAGCGCAAAACCTTTTCCGTAACCCGCTTGAAGCATAATTCTGGTTTCTGATCCCACTTTTGGACTTAATCCGAAATTTAAATATACAGGAACTGCGACAAGTTTGTCATCCCATTTGTAGTCAATTCCAGTATGAATTCCGAAAGTAAGCCATTTTCTATAATGAACTCCATATCCGATTTTTGATCCCAAACCATTCGGGACTAAAAAAGCATTTGAAGAAGTTGATTCGGGATAATTATTATCGTCTCTATTTGGATTTCCTGTTATAGAAACAGCGATGTCAAATTGGGTGTATGTGAATTTTGTTACCTGACTATGAACGAATGAATTAAAAAAAGTAATAAATGCAATAGTCAGTAAAATTTTTTTCATACAAGATTTTATTTTTTTAAGAGCTCTTCTTCAAACAAAGTAATATCAATCGCATTTTTTACATCATAATCACCAATTTTAGTTCGGCGTAAAACAGTTAAATGCGAGCCAGAATTCATTGCTTTTCCAAAATCATAAGCAAGAGAACGAATGTACGTTCCTTTCGAGCATACCACTCTAAAGTCAACTTCAGGTAATGCGATTCGAGTAATTTCAAATTCGTGAATGGTAGTTTTTCTACTTTCAATTTCTACTGATTCTCCTGCACGTGCATGCTCGTATAAGCGAACTCCGTCTTTTTTAATCGCAGAAAAAATAGGCGGTTTTTGATCGATTTCGCCTAAAAACTGTTTCACGGTTTCATGAATCAAAGCTTCGTTAATATGATCTGTTGGAAAAGTCTGGTCGATTTCGGTTTCTAAATCGTAAGATGGAGTAGTGGCTCCAATGTAAAAAGTTCCAGTATATTCTTTTGCCTGACCTTGAAGCTCAGAAATTCTTTTGGTAAATTTTCCGGTACAGATTAATAATAGTCCGGTTGCCAAAGGATCTAAAGTTCCGGCATGGCCAATTTTGAACTTTTTTGGAAGTCCAACTTTATTAATCAAAAGGTATTTTAATTTATTGACAGCTTGAAACGAACTCCATTTTAATGGTTTGTCAATCAATAAAACTTGTCCGTCTAAATATTCTTCAGGTGTCATTATATAATGGTAAGCGGGTGAATGAAAAAGTGGATCAATAATAAAATGATTCCAGCTAAAATTCGGTAATAACCAAAAACTTTAAATCCGTTTTTAGTCAAGAATCCGATGAAAGTTTTAATGGCTAAAAGTGCAACAATAAAAGCAACAATGTTTCCAATTATAAGCAAGTTAATCTGATCGTGAGACAATTCAAATCCTGCTTTATAATAATCGTAACATTTTTTTGCAGTTGCTCCTAACATGGTTGGAACAGCTAAGAAAAATGAAAATTCAGCAGCCGAAGTTCTAGTCAATTTTTGAGACATTCCACCAACGATACTTGCGCCGCTTCGAGAAACTCCCGGAATCATTGCCAAACATTGAAACAACCCAATTTTAAAGGCTTTTGCATAAGTAATTTCAGTTGAAACTTCGGGATCGTTTGGTTTGTTAAACCATTCGTCAACTTTCAATAAAATAATTCCTCCAAGTAAAAGAGAAACTGCGACAGTTACAGGGTTTTCTAATAAGCCGTCAATAAAATCACTTAAAAGTAATCCTAAGACAACTGCGGGAATAAAAGCTACTAAAAGTTTAAAATAGAAATCAAAAGTTTGAAAGAAACGTTTGAAATATAAAATTACCACAGAAAGAATTGCGCCAAGCTGAATTACAATGGTAAAAAGTTTAGTGAAATCATCATGTGCGATTCCGAAAAAAGAAGACGCAATAATCATATGTCCAGTTGAAGATACTGGCAGAAACTCTGTGATTCCTTCAATAATAGCAAGAACAATAGCCTGTAATGTGTTCATTTAGAATTTTAGATTTTAGATTTTAGATTTCAGATTGCTTAGCCCTTCGACTTCGCTCAGGGTGACAAACGTAAAATCAGATATCTATTTATTTAGATTTTTTGAAAATAGAATAAATTGTGATTCCGAATCCAATCAAAACAGTTGTTGGTGCCAGACGGATACGTCTAAAGTTAAAAATATCCTCATTAAAAACATTAGGATCTTTACTTCCTCCGCCAGACATTAAGATAAAGCCAATGGCAATTACAGCAATACCAATTAATAATATTTTATAATTGATGCCATCAAAAAGGAATTCCTGTTTTTGAACTTGAACTTGTTGTTCTTCTTTATTGTTGTTTTTCATTTTCATTTTTTATTAAACCCAGCAAAGCTGAGGTTATTTATTTTTCAGCCTGAGAGGCGTCGAAGGCATTATTAATCTAAAATCTAAAGTCAGAAATCTAAAATTAGTAAAGATCGTCAGTTCTTAAATTTAAGAAACGCTGTGTTGCAAAATGCGTGCTTACCCAAGTAATTAAAACGCCTAAACCGAATACAGCAGCCAAAACGAGAACAATTAAGATTTTGTCTTCTAAAATTCCTAATCCTGGGAAATTAGTTTCTACATAAAGTAAAAGTGCAATTAAAGCTATAATTGCCAAACCAGCACCAAGCATTCCAAGCTTTACACTTCGCATTACAAAAGGCTTTCTGATAAAAGCTTTTGTCGCGCCAACCATCTGCATGGTTTTAATGATAAAACGGTTAGAGTGTATAGACAGACGAAGCGAACTGTTGATTAGTAAAACGGCAATAACGGTAAGGAAACCACTGATAATCAAAATCCACATACTTACTTTTCTGATGTTGTCATTTACCAGATTTACCAATTGTTTGTCGTAAACAATATCTGAAATCATAGCATTTTTGCGGAAACGGTTTTCGATTTTTACGATACTGTCTCTCTCCACATAATCTGCTTTTAAGTGAATGTCGTAGGAATTTAATAAAGGATTTTCTCCCAAGAAGGTTAGAAAATCTTCTCCAATAATATCAGTATGCTCTTTTGCTGCTTTTTCTTTTGAAACATAAACGTAAGAAAGTGCAAAAGGAGCTCTTTTTAATTCGGTATTAAATGCTTTGACAACGCTGTCATTTGCTTCATTTTTAAAGAAAACCGTCATAGCGATTTTTTCTTTAAAGTCATCTGCCAGTTTTTTAGAATTAATAATGAATAATCCCAGTACTCCCAAAAGGAATAATACTAGAAATACACTTAATACAACTGAAAAATAAGAGGAAATTAACCTGCGTTTTTGAAATTTATCAAAGTTAGAACTCATAGTCTGCTTAAATTATGTGGTAAAAATAATAAAGAATTTCTTTATTTAAAGTTAATAACAAACTTTTATCCTTAAAAGTACAATTTAAATCTTGAATTAAAATTTTTTATTTAACCGCAAAGGGAATAAGATTTTACACTATTAGGGCAAAGAAAAAAATAATAGCCACAGATTAAAGGATTAAAAATGATTTTAAAAATCGGCGTAAATCTTTTATCCCGATAGCTGTCGGGAGTGGCAAAAAATAAGGAGATCGTTTTACAGTTACTATAAGAAAAAAAACTTAGAGCCTTAGTTTCTTCGCAGCTTAGAATCTTATTTAACCTTGTAAACTTCTATACTTTTTAGCCAATAAACATGTCGAGGCCCGGTTGCAATATCGTTTTTGCAAAGCGCAATCATTTCGCCATTTTTGACTGGTTTTCCATTTTCTTCAAAAAGAATAAAAACATTTTCTCCAGTTGGATTGTTGAAAATTTCTGCCCAAGAAAAAGTTGCTTTATAATCGTCTGAAGCTCTTGCTACAATATAAAAATTTCGATCTTTATGATCTTCCTGCTTAATTTTTGCTTTATCTAAAATATCTTTTAAAAGTACGCCTTTACATGCTTTAACTTCTCTTTTAATTGCGCCGCCTTTCCCAGTTATTTTTAAATTCTCAATGGTAACCACTTTCATTTTCTTTAAAGAATCGACAGTTAGTTGAAGTGGAAATTCGACATCGCCTTTTACTTCAATTTGATGATTGGCTAATTTTAAACTGTCTTCTGAAGTAAGAGTTTTGTGCTCGTGTTTCTCTTTTTTTGAAACAGATTCAGTAGAAACAGTTTCTTCTTTCTCTTTTTTAGAAGAGTTACACATTGTGCATGAAAATGCAATTAGAATAATAAGAAAATGATTTATAGTTTTCATAGTTATTTAGCAGATTATATTTATTTCAATATTACGTATTTTTACTTAATTTAAATAAGTAATTGTATATTTTATTTGTTTGTCAATGAAATAGCTTTGCTACAATCCGCAATAAATGTAAATTTGCGGCTTAATTAATTTAGTGAAAAGCTTAGAACCTTAGTAACTTAGAATCTTAGTCACTTAGAAATGAAGTACAATCCAAACGAAATTGAAGCCAAATGGCAAAAATATTGGGCAGAAAATCAAACTTTTGCAGCAAAAAATAACTCTGAAAAGCCGAAACATTATGTACTCGATATGTTTCCTTATCCATCTGGAGCAGGATTACACGTTGGGCACCCGCTGGGTTATATAGCTTCAGATGTGTATTCTCGTTTCAAAAGGCATCAAGGTTTCAATGTTTTGCATCCAATGGGATACGATAGTTTCGGATTGCCGGCAGAACAATATGCGATTCAGACAGGACAGCGTCCAGAAGATACAACGCGCGTAAATATCGACGGTGGAGTAGATAAAGAAGGAAAACAGATTGCTGGTTACAGAAAACAATTAGATAAAATCGGATTCTCATTTGACTGGGCACGTGAAGTACGTACATCAAATCCTGATTATTATAAACATACACAATGGATTTTTATCCAATTGTTCAACTCTTGGTATTGCAAAAAACAAGGAAAAGCATTTGATATTTCGGAGCTTGTAGTTGTTTTTGAAGAAAGTGGAAATGCATTGGTTGAAGCAGTTTGTGATGACAACGTTGTTATTTTTACTGCTGACGAATGGAATTCTTATTCTGAAGATCAAAAAGAAAAAATCTTGCTGCAATACAGAATGACTTATTTGGCAGAAACCGAAGTAAACTGGTGTCCAGGCTTAGGAACTGTTTTGGCAAATGACGAAATTGTAAACGGAGTTTCGGAACGTGGAGGCTTCCCTGTTATAAGAAAAAAAATGACACAATGGAGTATGCGAATTTCTGCTTATGCCGAACGTCTACTTCAAGGTTTAAATGATATCGATTGGAGCGAATCCATTAAAGAATCTCAAAGAAACTGGATTGGGAAATCAGTTGGGGCTTTAGTAACTTTTAATGTGAAAAATCACGACGAAGTAATAGAAGTTTTCACAACAAGACCTGATACTATTTTTGGAGTGACTTTTATGACTTTGGCACCAGAACATGATTTGGTAGCTAAAATTACAACTCCAGAACAAAAAGAAGCAGTTGAAGCGTATATCGAAAAAACGTCAAAACGTTCGGAACGTGAGCGTATGGCCGATGTAAAAACGATTTCAGGAGTATTTACAGGAGCTTATGCTGAACATCCATTTACAAAAGAAGCTATTCCGGTTTGGATTGGTGATTATGTTTTGGCTGGTTACGGAACTGGCGCTGTAATGGCGGTTCCTTGCGGAGACGAAAGAGATTATGCTTTTGCTAATTTCTTTAAAGATCAGAACGGAATGCAGGAAATCAAAAATATCTTCGCCAATGTTGATATTTCTGAAGCCGCTTATGGATCAAAAGATAACGTTGAAATCGCTGGTTCTGATTTCTTAAACGGATTAAATTACAAAGACGCAACAGCAAAAGCGATTTATAAATTAGAAGAAATCGGACAAGGAAAAGGTAAAACAAATTACCGTTTGCGTGATGCTGTTTTCTCTCGTCAGCGTTATTGGGGAGAACCATTCCCAGTTTATTATGTAAACGGACTGCCTAAAATGATTGATACGCAGCATTTGCCAATTATTTTACCAGAAGTAGAGAAATATTTACCAACGGAAGATGGTTTGCCTCCTTTAGGAAATGCAGCGGTTTGGGCTTGGGATACGAAACAAAACAAAGTTGTTAATACCGATCTAGTTGATAATGTTTCGATTTTTCCTTTGGAATTAAATACAATGCCAGGTTGGGCAGGAAGTTCATGGTATTGGATGCGTTATATGGATGCACACAATGAAAATGAATTTGCAAGTAAAGAAGCTTTGGCGTATTGGGAAAGTGTAGATTTATACATTGGAGGAAGCGAACACGCAACGGGACATTTATTGTATTCTCGTTTCTGGAACAAATTCTTAAAAGACAAAGGTTTTGCTCCAACTGAAGAACCATTCAAAAAACTGATTAATCAGGGAATGATTTTGGGGACAACGGCTTATGTTTATAGATTGGAAGGAACAAATACTTTTGTATCTAAAAATAAAATTGAAGGTCAAAATGTACAGCCAATTCGTGTTGACGTTAATTTCGTTAATTCTTCAGATGAATTAAATATTGAAAAGTTCAAAGTTTGGAGAGAAGATTTCAACACAGCAGAATTTATTTTTGATGAAAACGGAAAATACATTGTAGGCCGTGAAGTCGAAAAAATGTCGAAATCATATTATAATGTTGTAACGCCAGATGATATTTGTGCAGAATATGGTGCTGATACCTTACGTTTGTACGAAATGTTCTTAGGTCCGTTAGAGCAGGCAAAACCTTGGAATACCGCTGGTATTTCTGGCGTTTTTGGTTTCTTGAAAAAATTATGGAGATTGTATTTTGATGATAACGGTTTAATTGTAAACAACGACGAACCAACAAAAGACAACTTAAAATCATTGCATAAAACCATCAAAAAAGTAGCAGAAGATATCGAGAATTTCTCTTTCAATACTTCGGTTTCTCAATTTATGATTTGTGTAAATGAATTGTCTTCTCAAAACTGTCACTCAAGAGCGATTTTAGAACCGTTAGCTATTTTGGTTTCGCCATACGCACCGCATATAGCAGAAGAATTATGGGCACAGTTAGGACATACAACTTCAATTTCTGAAGTTGCTTTCCCAATTTTTGATGAGAAACATTTAATTGAAACCAATAAAGAATATCCAGTTTCTTTCAACGGAAAAATGCGTTTCACAATCGAATTGCCTTTAGACTTAACTAAAGAACAAATTGAAGAAATCGTAATGAAAGACGAAAGAACTCAAAAACAATTAGACGGTAAAACACCAAATAAAGTGATTATCGTTCCTGGAAAAATTATCAACCTTGTAGGGTAATTATTTTAAAATTTCAATATAAAAATTCCAAATTCCAATTTTACGATTGGGGTTTGGGATTTTTTTTACATCTTGTTTTGTCAGTCTGAGCGAAGTCGAAGACGACGTGCGTAACTCGATAAAGATTGGCGATTCAGTTTGCGGAGCTTCTAGCGTCGTCTTCGACTTCGCTCAGACTGACAATGCGCACAGTTTGTCATCCTGAGGAACGAAGGATTACACATGAAACTCGACAAAGATTGACGATTTTCCTTGCGGAGCTTCTAGCGTGGTCTTCGACTTCGCTCAGCCTGACAATGCGTACAGTTTGTCATCCTGAGGAACGAAGGATCACACACGAAACTCGACAAGATTGGCGATTCAGTTTGCGGAATATCTTGTGCGATCCTTCGTTCCTCAAGATGACAAAATTGTGGAAAAACTTTGCGACCTTGCGCCTTTGCGAGCAAATAATCTCGCGTTTTTTGCGTAAACCTTTGCGTTCTTTGCGGTTAAAAAACCACATCAACATTGGAATTTAGAATTTTTTTAATTTGGATTTTCCCCCGTAAACATTGGAATTTGGAATTTTTTTATTGAAATTTTCATTTTCGTTGTAACATTTTAATAGTTGTCGTATCAAAAGCATGGATCCGATTTAATTAACAACTTAAAACTATTAAAAATGAAAAAGTATAATATCTTAATAATCGCATTCTTATTCTCAGCATTATGTTTAAATGTTTTTGCACAAACAAAATCATATCCTTTTGAAGTTCTTAAAACTGGAAGCGGCAAACAATCCATAGTATTTATTCCCGGATTTGCTTCGTCAGGTGAAGTTTGGAATGATACTCGAACAGCTTTCGAAAAAGATTTCACTTGCTATACACTTACAATGGCTGGATTTGCTGGAGTAAAACCACAGCCAAACCCTTCATTCGAAAATTGGAAAAAGGGAATTGCAGCATACATCAAGGACAATAAAATAGAAAAACCGATTCTTGTTGGTCATAGTATGGGTGGCGGACTTGCGCTTGCTATTGCGGCAGATTATCCAGATTTGATTGGGAAAATTGTAATTGTCGACGCGCTTCCGTGTTTGGCCGCTTTGAGCGATCCGTCTTTCAAATCAAAAGAAAATAATGATTGTTCGCCAATGGTTGCACAAATGACTGCGATGAATGAAACTCAGTTTTATGATATGCAGAAACAAACAATGCCAAGACTTTTGCAAGATTCGTCAAAGTTGGAAATGGTGGTAGATTGGAGTGTGAAATCAGATAGAATAACCTTTGGTCAAATGTACTGCGATTTCTTTAATATCGATTTAAGAGAAAGAATAACAGCGATAAAATGTCCAGCGTTAATTTTATTAGAATCTTATTTTATAAATTTAAAACCAGTAATCGAAGGGCAGTATAAAAACCTGAAAACAGTCAATTTTCAATATGCCGATAAAGGTTTACACTTTATAATGTACGATGACAAAGATTGGTATTTGGCTCAATTAAACACATTTTTAAAATCTTAAGATGGAATTCGAAGAAATCTACAAAACGTATTGGGATAGGATTTTCAGGCTCTGCATGGGATTTGTAAACGATTATGATGCGGCACAGGATTTAGCGCAGGAAACTTTTATAATTGTCTGGCAGAAATTGGAAACGTTTAGAAATGAGTCTTCGGTTGGAACCTGGATTTTTAGAATTGCTTCAAACAATTGCTTGAGGCAGATCGAAAAGCAAAAACGGTTTCCGAAATCGGAACTTCCTATTCACCTTTCAGAAGAAAAACAAACTTCATTAGAACCTCAAATCCAGTTTTTATACAAATGTATTGCGGAATTGCCCGAAACAGAACGAATCATTATTTCGCTGGAATTAGAAGATTTAAAGCAATCAGAAATTGCAACAATTGTTGGTCTTTCGGATGCCAATGTTAGAGTGAAAATTCACAGAATCAAAGAAAAACTGACTCAAAAATTTAAAGAAAATGGACAACGTTAACAATATAGATTTTAAAGATTTATGGAAAAAACAATCCGTAAGTCAGCCCGATATGAAAGATTTGCTTTTGCGAGTTAGTAAATTTAAAAAAGCAGCTTTAAGAAGTTTATGGATTACTAATATATTGCTTTTTGTAACAAGTGCTTTTATAATCTTTATCTGGATGTATTATCAGCCTCAGTTTATTTCGACTAAAATCGGAATTGTGTTTACTATCCTGGCAATGGTAGTTTATATGTTTGTGTACAATAAATTATTGGCTAAATATAAAGATATTGATTCAACACAAACGAATCAGGAGTATTTACAAAAGCTGATTTTTATTAAAAAGAAACAGCAGTTTCTGCAAACCAAGATGATGAGTTTTTATTTTATAGCTTTAACGGTTGGAATTTGTTTATACATGTACGAATACGCCAGCAGAATGAGTGCTTTAGGAGCGGGTTTAACCTACGGAATCACTTTACTGTGGATGTTGTTTAATTGGTTTTACATTCGTCCGAAACAAATTAAAAAACAGCAGGAAAAAATAAATAGTTTGATTGAAAAATTTGAAGAAGTCAATAATCAGTTAGAATCATAAAAAAAAAGAAGCTTCGTAATCACACGAAGCTTTCTTTTTACCAAAAACATAAATCTAAATTCTAAAACTAATTTTTAAAGAGGGAAAACGTACGGTGTAAGAGATAGTACAATTATTCCTTCGCTATTTGCTGTAACAGTTAATTCATTCTCTAATTTTCCTCCAACGTAAATTTTACCAGTTAATGTCTGTCCAGCAACACCACCGTATCCGCTAGCGCTTAATGTTGCTCCCATAGATTTTGCTTCTGCAGTAAATTCTTTTGTCCAAGGAAGTTTAGTAAGGTCTTCATTCACTGCATTTCCTCCTTTTTCAAAATAGGTAACAGATGTTTTTCCGCTGTAATTTCCAGTTATTTCATATCTAACATCTCTTGATCCACTTCCTGAGCCATTATCGTCATTATCACTGCTGCAAGAAACTGCTGTAAAAGCAAGAGTCAATACAATTGCTAGGGTTTTCAAAATTGATTTCATAATAAAATTCTTTAATTAAAATTCATAACTAAACAAAGTTAGACGCTTATCCCGCGGATGACAATACCTGATAAAATGTATTTTTTATTACCTGATATCAGGTAAAAGAGGATGTTTTTTTTCCGAAAGTCATTAAGCTTTAATAACTTTGAGTAAATGCCCCATTTATGAAGAAAATCCACGCCTTACTGCTTTTTTTAAGTTTCTCTGCTATTTCCTATTCTCAGGTAATTCTTTCTTTAGATGACGATACTGCGTATATTGATAGTATTGTGAATTATACTAAAAATGTAAAATCAGACAGCATTAAGAGTTTAAATAGTTTTAGATTGGCCAAATTGTTTTTGATGGTTCAGGATGCCAAAAATTATAAAGAATATTTGGAACTGGGGAATAAGCTCAAAGCAAAATTTCCTTTTGTAAAAGATGCGGCTCTTTATTATAACGCCTATAGTTTTGTTGAAAAAGGGGATTTAAACGGTTACGAAAAAGCTTTGCTGGAGGCTAATGAAAAACTCAAAAAATACCGTTACAAAGAAGCGTATAGACTGCGGGCTATTGTTTTGCAGAATTACGGAATTCTGCAGCAACATAAGAATAAAGAAAATGCCTATATGCGTCTTTTGGTAAACGAAGCAATTCCTATTGCAAAAAAAAGCGGTGATTACGAATTAATCAGTGGTTTGAGTAAAGCGGTAGCAATTATTTTTATGAATAATAGCGAAAGGGAAAAGGCTTCAGAATATCTGGATCAAGCACAGAAATACATTGAAAGTGCAACTAAAAAATCAGCAACTCTGGCAGAATCCAAAATGGAAACTTATATCATAAATGCGGAGAATTTGGTAGAACTCAAGCATTTTTATGATGCTAAAAGTATTCTGGATAAAGCATTCGAGATTTTAAAAAATTACCCAGAGTCGAACCTGAATGATTCTTATTTTTATTCGGAAGGAATTTATTACGCCAAACAAAATAAACATAATGAGGCTTTGGTAAGTTTTGATAAAGGCATAAAATCATCTGAAAAACATAAAAATCTGGTTGCTTTAAACCGATTAAAATTTGCGGAATACGAGGTGCTTTTTAAACTTAAAAATTATGATAAGGCAAAAAGCAATGTCGAATATTTAATTGAAAACACCCCTTTTATAGTTGATAAAAAGAATTATTACAAAGAACTTTCTAAAGTTTACAATGCAACAAAAGAATATTCTAAAGCGTATTATTATTCTAATAAATACAATGTTATCAACGATAGTCTTAATGATGCAAAGCTGAAAAATGAAATTGTAGAACTGGAAGCCAAATACAAAAAAGCAGAAAGCGAGAAGAAAATTTCTTTGCTGCAATCCGAAAATGAGAAAGCAGTATTGCAAGTCAATAACAATAGATTGAATTCGATGCTTTTTGCGGTGCTTTCATTTTTGCTGTTTTTGACGGTTTTGTTTTTGTGGAGCTGGAATAATTATCAGAAAAAGCTAAGTTTTCAGAAAGAGGTTAATCATAAGCAGGAATTAGATGTGCTTGAAAATGAGAAAAAATTATCCATTTCAAATGCTTTAATTCAAGGTGAAGAAATTGAGAGAAAAAGAATCGCCAGAGATTTACACGACGGACTCGGAAGTATGCTTTCTGGCTTGAAAATGCATTTGAGCCTAGCTGACCGGAAGAATAAAGAAAACGATCCGAATATCAATGAAATGCTTAATGATTCGATTAAAGAGCTTCGAAATATTTCGCAGAATTTAATGCCGGAAAGTTTAATGAAATTAGGTTTGGAACATGCATTAAAAGATTTATGTGCTTCTTACTCTAACTCAGAAACGGTTATCGAACTGCAATATTTAATTAAAAAATCAAGCGTTCCAGAGCATTTTAAAGTAACTATTTTTAGGGTTATTCAGGAGCTTTTAAACAACGCGTTGAAATATGCAAAAGCCAGTCAGATTTTGGTTTCCTGCTCTCAAAATAAAGATGTCTATTTTATTACAGTTGAAGATAACGGAATTGGGTTTAATGTCGAACATGCGCAAAAACGAGAAGGAATGGGTTTGCGCAATATCAAAAACCGTGTTGCATTTTTGAATGGAAAATTAGAAATTGATTCGGTTATTAATAAAGGAACATCAACTTATATTGAGTTGAAGGTTTAATTAGAGTTTAAAAATTATGGAATATAAAACAGTAATTGTAGACGATCATCCAATTGTTATTTCGGGAATTGCAGGCTTATTGTCTGATTTGGAAAACATCAAAATCGTAGAAAAATTCGGATCGGGTTTAGCGCTTCTAGATTACATAGAAGATAATTCAGTCGATTTGATTTTGATGGACATTTTTCTTCCTGTAATCAATGGAGTTGATTTATGTAAAACAATCAAGCAAAAACATCCTAAAATTGTGATTATAGGCATGAGCAGTCAGTCTGAAAGAAGTTTGGTTATGCAGTTTATTCAGAACGGAGGAAATGGATATATTCTCAAAAATGCCGCTTTCGATGAATTCAAAAATTGTATCTACAAAGCTATTGCTGGAGAAATTGTTTTTAGTGAAGAAGTAAAAATGATCATCAGTCAGCCCTTGTCCGAAGAATTAGAGCGTATTCCAGCTTTAAGCCGAAGAGAACGTGATATTGCATTACTGCTTTCGCAGGGAAAATCGACTCAGGAAATTGCAGACGATTTATTTTTGAGTTTTCTAACAGTCCAGACACACCGCCGTAATATCCTTCAAAAGTATAAAATGAAAAATGTGGCAGAGTTAATCGCGTTCTTGATAAAGAATAATATGTTGAATTGAGCCAAAATTGGTATAAAAATGTCAAAATGACATTTTGTTAAAATGGTTCGTAATTTGATGTTTGTTTCGTAAATTTAAAAATCAATCTAAAAAATACTAAAAAAATGGGATCAGGATACCTAATTATTGCTGGAGCTATCATGTTATTCAGCTGGCTGGTAAGCTCTCAGCTAAAGAGTAAATTTGAATTATACTCGAAATTACAATTAAGAAACGGAATGAGCGGAAGAGAAATCGCCGAAAAAATGCTTTCTGATAACGGAATTACAGATGTTCGTGTGATTTCGACTCCAGGACAATTAACAGATCATTATAATCCTTCAGATAAAACAGTAAATTTAAGTGAAGCGGTTTATAATCATCGTAATGCAGCGGCAGCAGCAGTTGCGGCACACGAATGCGGTCACGCAGTACAACATGCAATTGGTTATGAATGGCTTACAATGCGTTCTAAATTAGTGCCGATTGTAAGTGTGGCTTCAGACTATGTACAATGGATTTTAATTGCAGGAATTCTAATGATAAAAGTTTTTCCAGGTTTATTGTTAATCGGAATTATCATTTTTGCAGCAACAACTTTGTTTTCAGTTATTACACTTCCAGTAGAATATGATGCCAGTAACCGTGCTTTGGCTTGGCTAGAAAATAAGCATATGCTAACACAAGAAGAACAAGCAGGAGCAAAAGACGCTTTAAAATGGGCAGCAAGAACATATGTAGTTGCTGCAATTGGTTCTATTGCAACGTTGTTATACTATATCTCAATTTATTCTGGAAGTAGAAGGAACTAATTTGATAATTGAGATAATTAGTCAATTCGATAATTTATAGTAAACCCGACAGATTTTTAAAATCTGTCGGGTTTTTAGTTTTGTGATATCTTTTTCTGAAAAATCATTCCGTAGGAATGTTTCGTTGGTAGAGCTAAAATACGGATAGAGTTAGTTCCGAAGGAACAAATTATATTGTAGAGCTGGACTTCAGTCCAGTTTTATAATAATGAGTTTTTAAAATTATCTAATTATCAAATTGGCACATTTTCTAATTCTAAAGCTGAATCTGTCTATCAATCTGCTGATCCAGCGAAATAAAAGTTTCTGTTCTCGAAACCCCTTCAATGGCTTGGATTTTAGTATTTAAAAGTTGCATCAAATGTTCGTTGTCGCGACAGATTATTTTAATTAAAACCGACCAATTTCCTGTTGTATAATGACATTCTAAAACTTCTGGAATCTTCTTTAGATCTTTTACTGCTTCAGAGTTTCTTGAAGCTTTGTCTAAATAGACTCCAACAAATGCCATTGTATTATAACCCAAAACTTTTGGGTTTACAGTAAACTTAGATCCGGAAATAACGCCAGATTGTTCCAGTTTTTTTAATCTTTGATGAATTGCCGCGCCAGAAATTCCGATTTTATTGGCGATCTGCAAAATGGGCTTGCGGGCATCATCCATTAAATAACGAAGAATCTCTTTGTCGATTCCGTCAATTTCAATTAAGAGGGAGTTGATTTTCATAACTTACAATTTGAAACTATTTTTTGTGATTTGGGTTTAGAATAGAAATCAAATGTAGTTAAAAGGCTTTAGATAATGAAATTTCAATTTTTAAATTCCAAATTCCAAATTTGAAATCTCAAATTTCAAATATAGCCCGTGGTTTCAACCGCGGGAAACAGGTGAGTACATTGTTGTAATCTTTGTCAAAGTTTCAAACTTTGACAAAGAGAAAAAGAAGTTGAAGACAGATAAAAACAAAAATTCCAAATCCCAACATGAAAATTGGAATTTGGAATTTAAATATTTTTACTTGGTCAGGTTTACTTTCCTTTGTTTGCTTCGGCAACGTATTTTTCTAAAGCCATTGTCATAGAAGGAGTTTCAGGAGTTGGTGCAAGAATATCAATTCTTAAACCGTGATCTAAAGCTTCTTTTTGAGTTGTGCTTCCAAATACAGCAATTCGAGTATCGTTTTGTTTAAAATCTGGGAAGTTTTTAAACAATGATTTGATTCCTGTTGGGCTGAAGAAAGCAAGAACATCATAATAAACGTCTGCTAAATCAGATAAATCACTCATTACAGTTCTGTAAAATATAGCTTGTGCCCAGTCTACTTTTAGACTGTTTAATGTTACAGGAGCATCTGCATTTAACTGGTCAGATGCTGGAAGCAAAAACTTCTCGTCTTTGTACTTCTTAATTAGCGGCGATAAATCTGCAAAATCTTTTGCCCCAACGTAAATCTTACGTTTTCTATACACAACATACTTTTGAAGGTAAAAAGCAACAGCCTCAGATTGACAAAAATACTTCAATCCTTCTGGAACTTTGTAACGCATTTCATCAGCAACTCTAAAAAAATGATCTACAGCATTTCTACTTGTTAAAATGATCGCAGTGTAATGATTAAGATCGATTTTTTGTAATCGAATCTCTTTTGCGCTAACCCCTTCCACATGAATAAATGGTCTGAAATCAATTTTTATTTTGTGTTTTTGTTGGAGCTCAAAGTAAGGAGAATTCTCCACTTTAGGTTCAGGCTGTGACACCAAAATTGTTTTCACTTTCATATTATAAACATTTTCTAAGCACTCCCTTTTGTTATCCAATAATAAAGAAAATAATAAGGGGCTATTTCAAGAGCGCAAAGATATAAAATAAAATAAAATAACTTGCCGATTATTGCGTTTTGATACGTTTTAATTGAAATAAAGTAAGAGTATACGCTAATACACAGCGAAATACCAATGATTGCTAGCGGTACAATTTTTGGAATATTGCTGTAATAGAACAAAATAGCGTTAATTGGAAGGATTAAAACACCAATATATGTTCTATAAGTTACCTTTTGTAAGTTAAATAGTTCTACAAAATCGTCAATATTGAAGGAAGTTGCTACAATTTTCTCAATTAAATATTTACCTAAAATGAAATAAAGAAGGAAAGTCGCAATCTGAATAAACAAAATCCAGTCGGTTTTAGAAGCGTATCCAAAAATGTTCATGGTGAGCAGAATGAAAAAAGCATAAGAGATTATCTGCACAAAAAACAAACCAACCGTAAAACTGCTTTTCATGTGGCTGTTGTCACGGTAAATCTTAGCATATTTATCAGAAAAAATAAGTTTACTAAATTCACTGAATCTAGTTTCGTAAGCCGATTTTGTCATGGCAACGACAGCAAAGGTCAGCACAAATAAAAGTGTTGCCCAGTCTTTGTTTTCGAGAATTCGAGGATGAAGTTGTTCAATCATAGCGTTACAAAATTAGTAATTTTTTGATGCAATACTTTTATTATATATTTATTATGAATCAAATGCTATAAAAAGTTTACTTTTGCGGTGAAATTACCCTAAAAAAATGAATGATAGTATTGTCATAATTCCCACTTATAACGAAATTGAGAATATAGAAAGCATAGTTAGAGCAGTGCTTTCGCAGCATAAATCTTTTCATTTGCTGATTATCGATGATAATTCTCCCGATCATACAGCAAAGAAAGTAATTGCTTTACAGGAAGAATTTCCAGATAAACTTTTTTTAGAACAAAGAACTAAAAAATCAGGATTGGGAACAGCATATGTTCATGGATTTAAATGGGCTTTGGCGAGAGATTATCAATTTATTTTTGAGATGGATGCCGATTTTTCACATAATCCAAATGATTTAGAAAAGCTTTATGATGCGTGTCATTTCGGCGGAGCTGATTTGGCAATTGGATCTCGCTATGTAACTGGCGTAAATGTTGTCAATTGGCCGTTAAGCCGAGTTTTGATGTCTTACTTTGCTTCGGTTTATGTAAAATTTATTACCGGAATGAAGATTCACGATGCCACTGCTGGTTTTGTATGCTATAAAAGAGAAGTTCTAGAGAAAATCAATTTAAATAAAATAAAATTTGTTGGGTATGCGTTTCAGATTGAAATGAAATACAGAACATATTGTGCTAAATTTCAAATTACAGAGGTTCCTATTATTTTTACAGATAGAACAAAAGGAGTTTCTAAAATGAGTAATGCAATTATTAAAGAAGCAATACTTGGAGTAATTTCGCTAAGATTAAGAAAATTAGTCAATTCATTATAAAACAAGCACGATGAATAAGATTTTAATAAAAAATGCCAAAATTGTAAACGAAGGGACAATTTTTGAAGGTGATGTTTTAATTGAAAACGATTTGATTGTTGAAATTGCGGATAGCATTTCATTAAAAACATCAGATTGTATTGTCATAGATGCCGAAGGTAATTATTTAATGCCTGGAGCAATAGACGATCAGGTACATTTTAGAGAACCAGGATTGACGCACAAGGGAGATATCGAATCTGAATCCAGAGCTGCAGTTGCAGGCGGAATTACTTCTTTTATCGAACAGCCTAATACGGTTCCAAATGCTGTTACTCAAGAAATTTTAGAAGATAAATATCAAATTGCTGCTCAAAAATCATTCGCGAATTATTCGTTTATGATGGGTGCAACAAATGATAATTTGGAAGAAGTTTTAAAAACGAATCCAAAGAATGTTGCCGGAATCAAGATTTTCTTAGGTTCTTCAACAGGAAATATGCTTGTGGATAATGAAGCAGTTTTAGAAAAAATCTTCTCGAGTACTCCAATGTTAATTGCGGTACACTGTGAAGATGAAACTACTATTAGAAATAATCTTGCTGCTTTTAAAGAGCAATACGGAGACGATGTTCCTGTTACTGCTCACAATTTAATTAGAAGTGCAGAAGCATGTTATATTTCTTCTTCAAAAGCGGTGGCTTTAGCTAAAAGAACTGGCGCGAGATTGCATATTTTTCATCTTTCAACTGCAAAAGAAATGGAATTGTTTACGAATAAAATTCCGTTGGAAGATAAAAAAATCACTGCTGAGGTTTGTGTTCACCATCTTTGGTTTACAGATGAAGATTATAAAACGAAAGGAAATTTCATTAAATGGAATCCTGCCGTTAAAACTGCCGAAGATCGTGCAGAACTTTGGAAAGCCCTAAATGATGGAAGAATTGATGTAATTGCTACCGATCATGCGCCGCATACCAAAGAAGAAAAACAGCAGTCTTATTTAAATGCACCTTCAGGAGGTCCGTTGGTACAGCATGCTGTTGTGGCAATGTTTGAAGCGCATCACCAGGGAAAAATCAGCGTGGAGAAAATTGTGGAGAAAATGTGCCACAATCCAGCCAAGATTTTCAAAATTGAAAAAAGAGGTTTTATTAAAGAGGGATATCATGCCGATTTAGTAATTGTTAATCCGAGTCTGCCTTGGAGCGTAAAATCAGAGAATATTTTATACAAATGCGGATGGTCTCCATTTGAAGGTTATACTTTCAAATCTAGAATTACACACACTTTTGTAAACGGAGAATTGGTTTATAACAATTTCAAAGTAAAAGACACAAGAGCTGGAAAAAGATTATTGTTTGACAGATAAAAAACAACTATGAAGAATTTTATAGTAATAGTATTGGTTTTGTTTCTTTCGATAAGCTGTAAAAAAGAGATCGTAAAAGAGCCTGCAAAACTTATCGAAAAAGAAAAAATGATTGATATTATGTATGATTTGTCGCTTTTGGAAGCCATGCGATATCAAAAACCATTGTCTTTAGATTCTATAGAAGTTGACGAGAAGAAGTTTGTTTTGAAAAAATATAAAGTAGATAGTCTTCAGTTTGCTCAGAATAATATGTATTATGCTTCAGATTACGAAAACTACAAAGATATGTTTGATGAAGTAAATAAACGATTGGCTAAAAATCAAAGAGCAGCAGATTCTCTGGCTAAAATTGATGAGAAAAAAGCAGCAAAAGCGAATAAAAACAAGCTGAAAGAATTAAAACCGGATTCAAAAGATTCTGTAAAAAAAATAGCGCCGAAAATAAACACGGATTCGATTAGAAAAATTCATATGCAGCGCAGAAAAAAGATAAACTAGTATTATCTTTTGATATACTCAAGCACATCACTAAAAACCGTTCCTAGAGCGGTTTTTATTTTTTCATTAGAATATAAATTTTTAGAATAAGATGCTTTTGCAGTTGCTTTAGTGATGCTTCTTTTTCTAAAGAATAAATTCGAAAATATTCCGTCAAGAATCCATAACAGATTCATGAAAATTGGTTTGGCATGAATATGCGGTCTTTTTACCTTTAGTTTATCAGCAGCAGCATCGAGAATGTCTTTGAAAACAATATTAGCAGCGATTAGCGTGAAACGTTCGTTTGTAATATTGCTTTTCATTAATTCAAAAGTTATTCGGGCAACGTCATCAATAGTAATAAAACCTGTACTTCCAAGGGTGTAAAACGAAAGCCCTTTTGAAACTTTTTGATAAATCTCACTGCTTCCTTGTTCAAAAACAGTCATCATTTGTGTTGGACCCAGAATAACTCCAGGATTTACAATAATAACTTTTAAGCCTTCCTGCTGTCCGCGCCAGACTTCCATTTCGGCACCATACTTAGAAATGGCATAATCGCTATGAGGTTTTTCAGGATTCCAATCGGTTTCTTCTGTAATATGGGTTTCGTGCGCTGCAATATCGCCCAAAGCAGCAATGGAACTTATAAAGCAGAATTTTTCTATTTCTTTTGCGATAGAAAAATTGACCATGTTTGCGGTTCCTTCAATATTGGTTTTTCGAAGTTTTTCTTCGTCTTTTGGGTCAAAAGAAATTAAGGCTGCGCAGTGGTAAACTTGCTTAATATCGATAAAAGCGTTTTCTAATGAAGGAACATCTAGAATATCAGCTTCAAGCCAATTGATCTTTTCGAACAAATCTAATTTGTTATAAAAATAAAAAACCGACTTTGTTTTTTTTATGCTGCTCTGACTTCTGTAAATTGCCCGAACATTTTCTCCATTTTCAATTAAATGAAGTAATAAATGTGCGCCGACTAAACCAGTTCCTCCAGTTACTAATACCATTTTGTAAAGATAACTTTTTGCTTTTAAGGTGCAAAGTTGCAGAGGGACAAAGTTGCAAAGGTTTTTTATAAAGGTTTAAAGTTGCAGAGATGCAAAGTCGCAAATTTTTTGTTTTTTAAATAATATTTGTGTCTTTGTGTCTTCGCGGCAGACTTTTTTGTCATTGCGATTGACATTGATTACATTTGCGCAAATTATTTTAAAAATGAAGAATCTAGTTGAAGAATTAAAATGGCGCGGGTTATATCATGATAGTATGCCTGGAACGGAAGAACAATTACTAAAAGAAGCTACCACTGCGTATATCGGTTTTGATCCAACGGCAGATTCACTACATATCGGGAGTATGGTTCAAATTATTTTATTGGTTCACCTAAAGAATTTTGGTCACAGACCAATTGCATTAGTGGGTGGAGCAACAGGAATGATTGGAGATCCTTCTGGTAAATCTGATGAAAGAAACTTGCTTGATGAAGAAGCTTTAGCTAAAAACGTTGCCGGAATTAAAAGTGTTTTGTCTCGTTTCTTAGATTTTAATTCAACCGAAGCAAATGCACCAGTAATGGTAAATAACTACGATTGGATGAAAGAATTCTCTTTTATCGATTTTGCACGTGAAGTTGGAAAAAGAATCACCGTAAATTATATGATGGCTAAAGATTCTGTAAAAAAGAGATTTAGCGGAGAAGGTGAAGGAATGTCTTTTACAGAGTTTACATATCAGTTAATTCAAGGTTACGATTTTTATCATTTATATAAAAACAACAATTGTATTTTGCAAATGGGTGGTTCTGATCAATGGGGTAATATTACTACAGGAACAGAATTAGTGCGCAGAATGGGTGGGGAAAATGCTAAAGCATACGCTCTAACTACGCCTTTAATTACAAAAGCAGACGGATCTAAATTCGGAAAATCTGAAGGTGGAAATGTTTGGTTAGATGCAGATAAAACGTCGGTATATAAATTCTACCAATTTTGGGTAAATACAACAGATGTTGATGCTGAGAAATATATTAAGATTTTTACTTTCTTAGATAAAGAAACAATTGATGCTTTAATTGAAGAGCATAAAGAAGCACCGCATTTAAGAGTTTTACAAAAGAAACTGGCAGAAGAAATTACTGTTTTTGTTCATAATAAAGAAGAATTAGAAAAAGCTATTCAGGCTTCGAATATCTTGTTTGGAAATTCAACTGCAGAAGATTTGAAGAAATTGGATGAAGCTACTTTTTTGGAAGTTTTTGACGGTGTTCCGCAAGCTGAAATTGCAAAAGCTGATTTAGAAAACGGATTGGATATTATTACTGTTTTAAACGAAAAAACAGGTTTCTTCAAATCAAATGGAGAGGCTAGAAGAGCTTTAACAGCAAATTCAATTTCTGTAAACAGAGAGAAAATTAAAGAAGATTTTACTTTGACAACAAATGATTTAATTAATAATCAGTTTGTGTTGTTGCAAAGCGGCAAGAAGAATTATTTTGTAATAAGAGTTGTTTAACTGTTTAATCGGTTAATTGTTTAATCGATTCAGTAAAGTCTTTTATATTAAATATATAAATCCCAATGTTCGAAAGAATATTGGGATTTTTTTATTGAAAAAAATCATTCCGTAGGAATGTCTCGTCGGTAGTAAAAATTTGGTTTGGAATTGTACGTTCCGTAGGAACGTTTGATTAATGCAGTAGATTAACAATACCCGTGTTATCGATTAAACGATTAACCAAATCAACGATTAAACTATAAAACCATCAAATTACAACCTCGAATATCAGAATTATCAAAACGTCCCAATACCTCAAAAGAGTTGTTGGGATTTTTTTTGCCTAAATCCTGCGTTGCGATAAAAGAACAAGAATTGATATTGGCTAAATCAATAACATTAATTCCGCCGGTTTTCCCGTCATTCACGTAAGTCAGCGCATCTTCTGGATCGCGAACTAAAATATGCATCCAAGACGGACATTCGAAAACACCATCGCCTAAAGAATATGCTTGTGCTAAAAGTTCTGTCATTCCGTATTCTGAGTGAATAGAAGAAACACCAAAACCTTTGCAGAGAATTTCGTGTAATTCTTCACGAATCATTTCTTTACGTTTTCCCTTCATTCCTCCAGTTTCCATAATGATGGTATTTTGAAGCTTGAATTGATGTTTTTCGATTAAATCTAATAAAGCATAGGTAACACCAATTAAGATCACATTCTGGCCGGCTTCGTCCAATTCGGTTAACTTTTTAATTAAGTCATCATGATTGTGTAAATAGAATCCGCTTTCAGGCTGATTGGAAAGCTGTATTAGATCTTCTACCATATAAATTAACGAAGAGCCTTCACGTTCTAAATAAGACGGTAAAAGGGCTAAAACGACATAATCTTCGATATTGCCGTAAAATTGAGAAAATCCTTTGCGGTAACTTTCCTCATATAGGGAAACATCGGTCACTAAATGTCGGCTTGTAATCATTCCTGTAGTTCCGCTGCTGGTAAAAGTAACCTGCGCAGGATCTGTATTAGAAACTACTTCATGACTTTTAAAAAATTGTATGGGTAAAAAAGGAATTTGTTTTAGAGATTTTACCTGTTGTGGATTGACCTTTAAAAAATCACAAAAATCGCGATAAACTTTGTTGTTTTCGTGCTGTAAACGAAACACCTTTAAAGCTATCTTTTCAAATTGTTTCTGACTCGAAATGGTAAATATATCGCTGGCTGTGATCAAAACTTTTTTTTTGCAAAGATACTTTTTTTTAGTTTTCAGTCTCGGTTTTCAGTCTCGGTTTTCAGTCTCAGTTTTCGGCAAAGTATGTAAACTGAAAACTGCCACTGCGACTGAAAACTAAAAAAAGCTCCAACGGAGCTTTTATCTTATAATGAGTTTTCGTGTTGTTGATGCATTTTGTTCACTTATTTTTATAATGTAAACTCCTGGCGGTAATTCAGAAACATTTAATTCTTTTGATACCAAATGAGCTTGCAGTACTTTTTTACCTAAAATATCAAATACAATAATTTCCTTTTCTAAATCGTTTTTAGATGATATATACACTCTTCCATTTGTTACTGGATTAGGGTACAAACTAAGACCCTCAATAGAAGTAGATTCCTGAGGTTTTGGTAATTGCCTGCTGTCTTGCGCTGAGACGCTTACAGTAAAGAAAAATGCCAATAAGAAAGTAATATAAAAGTAGTTTTTTGCCATCGCGTGTATTTGGATATCGTAAATATACAAAAAAAATTACAAAAAGTGCGCCAAAAAAAAATATCCTGAAATTTAAGATGTTTTTAACAATGTGTGCCCTAATACGTTAGCAGAGTATTCATTTAAGAGATAGATAGCAACAATAGATACCAGCAAAAAAAAAACACCCTAATAAAATTAGAGTGTTTTTAAATATTTTGTGTCTTACGAGATTATAGACCTTTTGTCCATCCAGCAGTCCAAGTAGGAACTCCTGATCCGTTTCCTGCTCCAGTTGCAGTTGCAGATTCTGTGTAAACTTTAAGAAAATCATTGTTAACTACTGATGCAGTAGTTGTTGATTTAGATTTAAGAGTTACATCTTCGAATTTTACGTTAGTAGCTAACAAGTCAGTTCCAGCGTATCCGATACTTTCGTCGTGTTGAACATCAAATCCAGTTTTCCAACCTTTTAATACAACGTTATCAAATTTACCTTTAGTACCAACTCTTAATTTGAAAGCTTGAGATTCTGCACTTGTATCATTAACACCAGCTCCAATTAGAGTAAGGTTTTTGATAGTAGGGAAAGAAATTGGAGTAGCTAAGTGGTTGTTAGAGTTGTTATCAGCTTCGATACCTCTGTTACCAGCGTTAGTTCTGATTCCGTAGAAGTTTTCACCTGTTCCATTCCATCCTTCAGTCCAGTCAAATAAATCGTCACCTACGTTTGCAGCATCTTTGTTAGAAACTACTAAGTGAGTTGCGTTTACAGTTCCACCAAACCATTCGAATCCGTCATCAGAGCTTTCGTAAACTTGAACGTAATCAATAACAGTTCCGTTTCCAACTCCGAATAAAGATAATCCGTTGAATTCTTTTTCAGTACTGTAAGAGTAACCTGGGTATTCAATTCTTAAATATTTGATTGATCCAGAGTTGTCAGCAGCTTCAGTTCCACCGTAAGTTAAATCAGAAACTTCAGCAGAAGCAGTTGCTCCTTTGTTGATTGGTGCTTTTCCGCAAAGTACTAATCCACCCCAAGCAGCAGGTTTTTTAGTTTCAGAAGTCATGATAACTGGATTAGATGCAGTTCCTTGAACATCGATTTTTCCTCCTTGAGCAACAGCAATATATCTTACAGCTTCAAATTGATTAGCTCCTAATGCAGTAGCTTCAATAATAACTCCAGGTTTGATTGTAAGTTTTGCAGTGCTTTTAACTACTAATTTTCCCGTAAGTTTGTAAGTTCCAGATTCTAATATAACCTCTCCACTGTTGATTTCTCCTTGTAAATTATCTCTAACTACTACGAAATCTGATTTTGGCTCGTCGTTTTTGTTGTCATCGCTTGAGCAAGACGTTGTTAGTGTTACTAGCGATAAAGCTGCTAAGCCGAAAATTGTTGAAATTGTCTTTTTCATTACTTTTTTTAATTAGTTTGTGTTTATGCAAAGATTAGAACTTAAGCTTTAATCAACGTTAAGCCGTTGTCATCTATTTGTTATGTGTTTTTTACTGAAATGTTAAGTAATTGATAACTCAGTATTTGTTTTATGTTATTAGAATTGGTAATTCATTCCTAATCCAAATGTTAACCCTTTTTTGTAATTGAATACTAAAACGTCTCCACCTGCATTTTCCTGAACTCTTTTAAATTCTGGGTTCAATAAGTTTCTTGCTCCAAAGTCAATTCCTAAGCTTTTGTTTAATTTAGTTTTGAAAATAAGATCTAAAGATCCCATCGCTTTATCAACTAGATTTCCTTTTCCTTCGTTTCCGATAGCATAAAGTTTATCAGAATAATGGTTGTAAGCTAAAGTTGCCATAATTCCAGAATCGTTTCTAAAGTTTTTAGTGTATGATAAATCGGCATTCAAAATCAAATCAGAAGCTCCTGTAAAACCAGAACTGCTATCTGTAGTATTGATGTTTAATCTTCCATCTGTTTCTTCTCTTACTTTATCTGCATCAATATCTTGGTGCGTTTTCATTAAAGAAGCATTAAATCCAAAAGATAATTTGTTAGTGTATTCTCCTTCGAAATCAAAAATATTTTTTCTTGCTTCCAATTCAACTCCATAAGCATAACCAGTATCTCCAATATTCACAAACGAAATATCATTTGTAGAAGAAGCAATAATGATTTGGTTAATTGGGTCTAAAATATATTTTCCAAAAGCAGTTACAGAGAATAACTCATCGCTTTTTGGGAACATCTCCCATTTTAAATCAAGGTTGTAATTTTGTGAAGGATATAAACTTGGATTACCAATTACAGATTCCATTACATCTTCATAAACAAATAAAGCACGTTCTTTAAATTGTGGCAGCGTATAAGTTTTACTAGCAGCTAAACGAAGATTTTGTTTTTCGTTCAATTCATACTTTAGGATAGCACTTGGTAAAAATTCATTTCTGTCAAACGTGTTTGTTCCTCCGCCAGCATCAAGCTGTGTTCTCCAGTTTACTGTTTGAGATATTTTTTCGTATCTAAGTCCGATAACTGAGCTGAATTTATCAGTGAATTTATATTCGAAATTACCAAAACCAGCATGTATATCTTGTTGACCATCATAAGTTTGAGGAGTCATTCCTGCAAAAGAAGCTATTGAGAATAAACCGCTGTTATAGTTTGGCTGATTGAAGAATGCATCTAAATTATTAGGATCTACATTTGTGTTTTGACCCGCTTGGCTGATGTTGAAGTTAAACTGAATAGCTTCAAAATCACGTTTTTTAAATCTTCCGTTGTAACCTACGGTTATTTTTCCTTTAGACTCACCATCTTGATCTTGCAATTTGTAAGATAAAGCTAGATTAGCAGCTGCCTCATCTTCAGTAAGATTTTGGAAATATCTTTGGTTATCAGTAGTCGTTCTTTGAGCAAGCGTATAAACGTCTGTCTTTGGGTTATGGAACATTTTGTTTTGAGTTCTGTCTGGCATATCACCTTTTACAGTATTGTATGAAAGCCCCCAATCCAAATCAATTTTATCCGTCAATTTATCACTTCCTAAAAGCTGATTGATGAAAACTGTGTTTTGCGTAATTGTACCTCTCTGAACAAGCAGATCAGCATTTTCATTATCAAAATCACGATCACTTCCATAATAAGTATCTCTAGTTTGTTCAGATGTGTTAACAAACAAAAAGTTATATCCAATTTTATGGTTTTTGTTCAAACGATAGTTAGCATTGAACATTCCAGTAGTGTTGGTGTTATAAGTGAATTTTTCTTGGTTAAAAGTTTTTAATGAAGCACCTTGAGCATTTACACTTTGAGTTAATCCTTCTCTAAATTCGTAACCATTTGCAAAACCTGCAGTAGCAAAAAGGCTTAATTTTCCTTCTTCTCCGATATTGAAAGTTTTACCTGCTTTTAGGTTAAAGTTTCCTCCAAATGGAGATTCTTTTTTAGGATTTAAGCTGTTTTCAAAATTATATCCAGTTAATGGATTATTTGGAACTCCGTAAGAAACAAAGCCTGTTTTGTTTGGTCCTTGCTGCAACAAAAAGCTGCTAGAGTTTGATACTGCATTAGTGTTCACTTTAGAGCCTAATGAGATTTCAAACATACCTTTTCCTCGGTAATCTTTAGAAACGATGTCTACATTTCCTCCAGCAAAATCGCCATACATTTTTGCACCATACGATTTGTCAATTGAAATATATTCTACAATGTCAGTTGAAAAAAGATCAAGAGCAATGTTCTTTCTCTGAGGATCATTTGATGGAATTGGCAGTCCGTTCATCGAAGTAGAGTTATAACGGTCACCCAATCCTCTTACATAAACGTTGTTGCTTCCTTCTTGTTTAGAAACTCCTGAAGTTTTTGCTACCGCAGCAGCTACATCGCCCACACCTTTTCTAGAAAGCTCCTGCGCACCAATTGTTTGTTTGATGTCAACAGCATTTTTTTGTTCAAGAAGAAGAGCCGTTTCTTTTTGTTTGCTTACAGCTGTCGCTTGAACGACAACATCTTTAAGTGTATAACTTCCAGAAGAAAGAGCTTGATTAGCCACTACAGTTTCGTTTGCTTTTACAGCAACTGGAGCTTCTACAGATTCATATCCTAAGAAACTAAAAATAAGAGTATAATTTCCAGGATTTACGCTTAAGGAATATTTTCCATCTACGTCGGTGTTTACGCTAATATTTGTACCTTTAACTAAAACATTAGCAAATGGTAACGGATCATTGTTCATGTCTTTGTCAGTTAGAACTCCAGAAATCGTACCTTTGTTTTGCGCGATCGAAATCGTACAGATAAATAATGCAATAAATAGAAATCTTAAATTGAATTTCATTGTTCAGTGTTGTGTTAATTTATTTTGGTGCAAAGAAAGAACCGCACCGTGAAGTCGATGTTACCAACTTGTTATGTTTTTGTGTGCTAAAGATTATCAAATTGTTACGAGATTAAATTACCGTTAACACCAATTTTTAAAGGTTCTTTTGTTAGTATATTTACCCCGTGAAATAAAAAACATCGGATAAATAATTAAAAAGATTTGATGTAAAAATCTCAATTTTTGCTATTTATGAAAAAAACACAAACTAAGATTTTATTAGTTGACGACGAACCAGATATCTTAGAAATCGTTGGCTATAACCTTGCTCAGGAAGGCTACCAAATTGTTACTGCTTCTAATGGAAAAGATGCTATAGCTAAAGCTCAGAAAGAATTGCCAGAATTAATCATTATGGACGTGATGATGGCAGAAATGGATGGAATGGAAGCTTGTGAGCATATCAGAAAAATTCCTGAACTAAATAATGTTATCATAACATTCCTTACGGCAAGAAGTGAAGATTATTCTCAAGTAGCTGGTTTTGACGCTGGTGCTGATGACTATATTACAAAACCTATTAAACCAAAATTATTGGTCTCTAAAGTAAAGGCTTTGTTAAGAAGGTTAAAAGAACAAGAAGTTGTTACTGATACATTAAATGTAGGCGGAATCGAGATTAACCGTGAAGAATACAAAATCATAAAAGGCAATGTGGAAATTGCTTTACCAAGAAAAGAATTCGAATTATTTTATTTGTTAGCGTCTAAACCAGGAAAAGTTTTTAAAAGAGACGAAATCTTGGATAAAGTTTGGGGTAACGAAGTTGTAGTGGGCGGAAGAACAATCGATGTTCACATCAGAAAACTACGTGAAAAAATAGGAGAAGACCTTTTTAAAACAATAAAAGGAGTTGGTTATAAATTTGAAGTTTAGATTTTAAGATGCTAAGGTTCTAAGATACTAAGTTGTTAAGTGATTTTAGAATTTTGGTAAAGATTTAAGCCTTTTCAAATTCTTTTAAAAATATTCAATACATTTAAACCATATAAGAATTGAAGCTGTAAAATCTTCATTTTCTTATATGGTTTTTGAGTTATTCCTTTTTTGTTTTTTGATTTATTCAAAAGAAAATAACGTAAAAGCAAAACTTAATTTTCTTAATTTCTTAATGGTTCAATTTTTCAATGAAGATTAATTTTAAAAAAACATACAAATTTGCCATAAAATCGGCATTATATATCAGCCTGTTTGCGACTGCTTTCGTATTGATGCTGTTATCTTTATTTTATAAAAATCAATTACAGCATCAGGTTGCATTTGGAATAATTTTCATTATTGTCATCTATATATTCTCTTTTCTGGTTTTACAATATCGTGTAGAGCGTTTTATTTATAGAAGAGTTAAGAAAATTTACGATGAGGTTTCTTTGTTAGAGTCTACAACTTTGATCAACCAGCCGATTAATACTGACATGGAAACGCTTTCGCGCGAAGTGAAAAAGTTTGCAACCGATAAAAAACTCGAGATCGAAATGCTCGAAATTCGTGAACAATATAGAAGGGAGTTTTTAGGAAATGTTTCGCACGAATTAAAAACACCATTATTTACCGTTCAAGGTTATGTTTCGACTTTACTTGACGGAGCAATGGATGATAAAAATATCAGAAAAAAATATTTAAAACGCGCCGAAAAAGGAGTAGAGCGTCTTATATATATTGTCGAAGATTTAGATATGATTACCAAATTAGAATCTGGTGATTTGAATTTGAATATGACTGATTTTGATATTGTTGAATTAATCCAGAATGTTTTTGATTTATTGGAAATGAAAGCCGATAAAAAGAAAATCAAATTAGCCTTTGAAAGCAAGAATGTACAATCTGTAATTATTCGAGGAGACAAAGACAGAATTCAGCAGGTTCTAGAGAATCTTATTGTCAATTCTATTAAATATGGAAAAGAAGGTGGTTTAACAGAAGTTGGTGTTGTAAACTTAACGAAGAAAAAAGTTTTAATTCGTATCAGTGATAACGGAGAAGGTGTTGAAAAACAAAATATTCCAAGACTATTTGAACGTTTTTACCGAGTGGATAAAAGCGGAACGCGTTCTGAAGGAGGTTCTGGATTAGGTTTAGCAATTGTAAAACATATTATTGAAGCGCATAAAGAGAAAGTTTATGTAGAAAGTGAGTTCGGAATTGGTTCAGAATTCTCCTTTACACTCGAAAAAGCATTTAAAAACCCAAAAGCTGAGGTTAAAAAATAGTAACGAAGTTTTCGCTGGAAGCCCTAAAACAAAGGGTTTTAACAATAAATAAACATAGCGATTTAGTCGGTAACATTAAATTTTTATTATAGTAACATCTGGTTAATGATTTCTTAACATAGGTAATCCATCTTTGCATCCTGAAATTAAGGGAATTACAGAACTAATGATAAAAAGAAACTTATTAGCAGTTTTATTGCTGTTAACCTTTGCAGCTAATGCACAGGAACCAAATAAACAAGAATTAAACAAGCAGGATGTAAAAAACGAAGTAATGCGTATTTTAGATTCTATCAACAAGGCGAAACTGCCAGAGACTAAATCTGGTGGTGGAATTGAAGAACATTGGTATGATAGAATCTCTTTAAGAGGTTATGCGCAAATTAGATACAATGGACTGTTTTCTACAAATGACAAAGTTTCCTGCGATCAATGTGATAAATCTTGGGGAACAACTTCTACAGCTCCAGATGCAAAAGCAAATAACGGACTTTTTATTCGTCGGGCACGTCTAGTATTTTCTGGACAGGTTCATCCAAATGTATTTTTCTATTTTCAACCGGATTTTGCTAGTTCGCCGAGTACTGGAATTCAAAACTTCGTACAGATTCGTGACTTGTATTTTGATCTTTCTTTTGATAAGAAAAAAGAATATCGTGTTCGTGTTGGACAGAGTAAAATTCCATACGGATTCGAAAATATGCAGTCAAGTTCACAGCGTTTAAGTTTGGACCGTGCGGACGGAATAAACAGCTCTATAGCAAATGAGCGTGATTTAGGAATCTTCTTTTATTGGGCTCCAGCCGAAATACGAAAACGTTTTGAGATGCTGGTTAGAGACGGATTCAAAGGTTCTGGTGATTTTGGTGTATTTGCTTTTGGTGTTTACAACGGACAGATTGCCAATAAAATGGACGGAAACAGAGATCTAAATGTAGTAACCAGAGTTACGTATCCATTTGTAATTGGAAGCCAGATTATAGAACCTGGAATTCAGGCGTATACAGGAAAATGGGCTTTTACTGGGGAAATTTCTTCAGGGGTTATTGTAAATGATCCACAATATGTAAAAGATCAAAGAGTAGGAGCGACATTTGTTTTGTATCCAAGACCTTTCGGAATTCAGACAGAGTATAATATCGGGAAGGGACCGAGATATAATACCGCTACAAATACAGTCGATGAAACAGATCTCAATGGAGGTTACGTTTTATTAAACTACAAATGGGATATTAAAAAACAGCGTATTTACCCTTTCGTTAAATTTCAATATTATGACGGAGGTAAAAAATATGAGAGGGATGCAAGAAGTTACGTTGTAAGAGATTACGAAATTGGTGTAGAATGGCAGCCAATTAAAGCTTTTGAGTTAACAGCACAATATGTAATCGCCGACAGAACTTTTGAAGATAGCGCGCTTCCGATAAATAGACAGCAGGGAAATGTGCTGAGATTACAAGCGCAGTTTAATTTTTAAAAAAGAGATAATAAGGAATAAAATCTGTATTTATTTATGCTTTTTAAATGAGCAATAATAAATACAGATTTTTTTTATTGTTGAGAATTATTTTCGAAAACAGCGAACAACGAATCCCAGTCGATATCATTTTTAAACTGAGACAATCCTTTAAACGATTTTACTTTAGACAAGTCTTCAATAGTAAAGTCATCTTGCATTGCATAAGGCACAAGGTTTTCTTGCTGAAGTTTTACCGCCAGATATTCCTGCTCATATTGTCCTGGGGTTGGAATAAAAAAAGCTTTTTTACCCAATTTAGCCAAATCCATTACAGTAGTATAACCCGAACGGCAAAGAACAAATTCACTTTCGTTAAAAGTCTGTTCCAGCTGTTTCGAATTCATGAAATTGTAATAAGTCACATTTCCAGCCTGCCATTTTTCTTGTGTTTTCTGAACAATACCTTGTACAAAAACCACTTTTCCAGGATATTTTGCTGCCTCTTTCTGTAGTTTTTCATCTAAAAAAGTTCGCTGCGGTTCTGGTCCAGATAATATAATCATTAAATCATATATTTTTGGAGTGTCTTTTTTTCGCATGCGGCTCAGCGGACCAATATATTTTAAATTTAGTTCTTCAGATTTTACATGGCCTAAATCTCCTGTAAGATTTACTTCTTCATTAGTATCAGGAACCCAGCATTCGGTGTATTTTTTTATGATTTTCTGATGGCATTTGCTGGTAAACCAAGTCGTATTTCCTGTCATTACATTCAGCTGATGCGTCATAAAAACAGATGGTACTTTTTTACTGAAAACGCCTAATCTATTATCAGAGATTATACCGTCAATTCCATGTTTTTTAATCCAGGTATTGACTATTTTTTTCTCATCCAAAATGGCAGTAATCATTTTTGGAAGATTTTTAATCAGTTTCCATTTAAAGTTTTTTCCATTCTTTGCATATTCAATATGATAAGAAGGAAGCTCTAAAGTCTGTATATAAGGAAATTCTTTTCGTAATAAAGCCAGTGCGACCCCGTCTGAAGCAATAATCGGAATGTAATTATTCTCCTGAAGCGCTTTTATAATCGGAATACAACGAGTTGCATGGCCAAGCCCCCAATTTAATGGAGCAACTAAAATAGTTTTGTTCGCAGAATAATCAATGCTCATTTTTAATGCTTTTTAAAAACGAAGATAAAGAAATATGTTTTGGATGGTATTTCGAGGGCATTACTAAATTATTAACTCTATATTCTTATAAATACTAGGAATTTACAGGGGGTGTTTCAAAAATAATTTCATTTTTATATATAAGATTACCTGTATGTTAAGTGATTTTCGATTTTTAAAATGACCTTAATAAGGAAATTTGTAAGTTTAGTTATAATATAAAAAAAAGTACAGTTTGAAAAGGACAACTTTTTTGAACTATAAAACCGCAGTGGAGCGATATGTTTTTTAAGCTAATATATGTAGCTCCGCAGGAGCTTTCTATTGTATACGGCTTTTTTTCTATAAATATTTAGCCTCTCCGAAGCTTATAAAAAAAGTAGCTGTCTTTTTTCAAGCAGCTACTTTTTTAATCTATTCTAAGCTCAGTATCTTAGAAACTTAGCATCTCAGTATCTCAGTATCTTTTTTAGTCCTGAATATACGTTTTATTACCATTTTTATTGATGTAGTATTTACCGCCTCTTGGTCCAGTATATACTTTTTTACCATTGTATTCGCCGGTAACTTTATCTGGAACAGCTGGTGCTTTCTCGTTAGTTTCCTTTAAAGTTTTTGTGGCAGTTTTTTTTGTTTTAGCAGCTTCTTTTTTAGCATCGTCAGCTTTTGCTGTTGCTTTCTTTGCGTCAGAGCTAGCTTTATCTGCTGTTTTTTTTGCTTTATCAGATTCAGTTGTCGCTTTTTTAGCATCAGATTTTGCTTTTGCAGCTTCTTTATCGGCTGTCTTTTTAGCTTTGTCAGCAGTTTCTTTTTTTGCCTTTGATGAAGCTTCTTTTGCATCATCCGCCGCTTTTTTAGATTTCGATGCTTCTTTTTTGGCATCAGCCGCAGCCTTGTCTGCACTTGCTTTTGTCTTTTTTGCTGAAGCTTCTGTTTTGCTTTTCGCCGCTTTTGCAGTTGTTTCTTGGGCGTAGAAATTGGAAGAGAAAACAACTAATAAACAGATTAATACTAATTTTTTCATAAGGTTATATGTTTAAATTTCAATTAAAATTAAACAATTTTTTGTCACCTTTTTCGCAGGGCGTTAAAAATATGCACGAAGTTGAATGTTTCCTGTATGGATCGTATTTCCTGTTTCGCTTTTACGCCCGAGATAATTCAAATTAACATCTAAAAAAGACGTAATATTCTTTTGCAGAAGCAGTTTCCAGACCAAATTGGATCCGGCCTGAAGTCCTTCCAGCATTTGAAAACCTACAGATGAAAATTCATTTCCATTAAATTTATTTTCATAGAAAGAGAATTCTCCATTTACCGTAACTTTCTTTTCTCCTGCATAAGAAAAAGAAGTTCCAATTCGGTTTTGTTTTAAAGTCTCGAAATTTCCTATTTGATTTTTCTTGTTCTGCAGTTCATAAAAGAAATCCAGTTTGGTGTTTTTAGAAAATAAATAACTCACTTTTGGGGCCAATTGCCAGCCGTTAATATCGTAATTTTTCTCTTCAAAATCTTCTGAAACTAAATCTGTTTTAATGGTTTTGGTAAAGAAGTTAAACAGCCAGCTTTTTTGATACAAATGTGTGTATTGAAGCTGATGAGAATAATTGCGGACATTTTGCGAACCAATAGAAAGCAGACTTTTTCCTTTATTGACAAGATAAGAATACGTAACCGAATGTTTTTGACGTCCTCGGTTGTAGAATAAACTATTCCTAAAACTCGAATTGAGACCTAATATATTTTCTTCTGAAGAATCAAACGGGTTCAATTCCAGTTTTTCGCCATCGCTTTTTACTTTGCGGTCCATTATAAAAGAGGTCTGATTGTAAAAATAAGAAAGCAGTTTCTTGAAACCTTTTTCATTCTGCCATTGCAGCGGATTCAAGGTTAAAGACTGTGAGAACTTATTCTGATTAGTTTTAATATAGATTTGATTCGGAAGAAAAATTCTCACGTATTTCGCCTGATCCTGAAAAACGGCAATTTCAAACTCCTGCAATTCCTGAATTCCGTTGCCGTTGTAATCATTCCAAGTATAAACTCCTTGTCCTGTCGGCACTTCTACATAAGTGAATTCCTGCTGTGCAATAGTTCCAGAGCTTGTTTCGTAAGTAGTTCCAATCTGCATAAACTGATTAAAGAAACGGTCATTGTATAAAACTCTTGAATTTAATGAAGGCTCATTTTTTCTCGCATTATCTGTAAAATCCAGATTTCTATAACTGGCATAAACCGCCAGATCGGTTGTTTTGTTCTGAATTAATTTCGATTTTAAATAATAAGTCTGCGAATTATTAACGTGCTGTAGTAATCCGTTTTGTAAACTATCATTTCGTCTTTGGAGATAACCAATTTCAACAAATACTTTTGTACTGTCGCCTCGTCCGGTAAATACGCCATATTCTGAAAAGCGCTGACTTAAAGTGGAAAACTGATTGGTTACTTTATCTTTTTCCTGATTGTCTTCCAGCTGCATGCTGCCGCCAATCCAGTTTTTACCAAAATGGTATTTGGCTCTGGTATGGTTTCTTATGAATTTTGAAGTCGAAGCTGTGGCATCAGAATTTAGAAAACTTCCATTATTTTCAATCGTCCATTTCTTTATTTTGAATAAAGCCGAAGTCGTATGTCTGGATCCGGTATAACTTTCGCTGAAATCTAATTTCTCAAATTGATAACTGACCAACCCAATGTTCGAAGTTTTCTTTTTAGAAAATAAATTAAAATTGAAACCCGTTACCAAAAGACTCTGATTGCCTAAAAGTATTCCAGTCAAGTTCCAATCGCGGTTAAATTCTATATTGTATAAACGTTCAATAGATTTGAAATTCTGCTGTACATATTGGTAATTAGCAAAAGCGTCTAAACTCCAGCTTCTGGAAAAAAGACGTTTTTTAAGATTGGTTTTAAATGCGACGCCTTCATTATTAGAATCATCAATGGTAGAAAATAAATTTTGATCGTTATTGCTGACAGCCAATTCAAAATCGACCAAAGTTTTTTCGTTCGGATTATATTTTCCTAAAAAAGTAGCAACCTGAAGTTTCATTGGTGCAACAAGCTGTACAATTGGTTCATAGTTTCCTTGCAGAACACCATTTACAGGTTCGGCATATTGATAAATACGCTCAACCGAATTGTTGTTTTGAATGATATAATTTCCCGCATTTGCCCCAACTTGACTAAACCTTACATTGTATAAAACATCTTCAGGATTATTCGAATATTCATAAATTTCAACCGAGTTTACAATGATTTTTTTGTACAAAATTTTATTGTCGGCATATTTGTCTTCGTAGGCAGAAGGCGCTTTCATCAAATTAATATCATCTCCTGCTTCACTTAAAATCTGGACTTGTTCTGGAGAAAGGTTTTGCTGTAAGGGCTGATTTTTTAAATCATTTTCAGAATATAAATAACCTCCGAAACTCCATTTTTTATTCTCATGTGTTGCGCCGGCATATGTCACCAAACGATTGTAATTTCGTTCAGAATATTGGTATTCAACATTAATCCTCATTTCTGAAGTAACGGTAAAAAGTGAAGTAAATACAATTTCTCCGGCATTATAATCTATTACATAATCGTTGTTTTCACCGCGTTTTAGCAAAACACCGTTTACATAAACACGCTCAGAACCTGAGATTACGAGAACATATAATTCTCCATTTTGTCCTTTCAGTTTGTACGGACCTTGATTTCCTTCCTGACCTATAAAAGTACTTTTGGCGTATTGTCCTTTAACAAACGCGACAGAAGCAAAGACGTTGGTTTTGCTTTTCTCGGTATCAAAATCAAAACTTGCAGAAAGACCTTGTACCTTTTTATTAAAATTCATGAATTGAGTTTTCCTGTTTTCTAAAAAAACATCGCCTGCGCGGATGTTCCAATCATCACTAAAAAGCTCCATGAAAATATTATCAAACTGATCGAGTTTTTGAGAATAACCGCCATCTTGCAACGGAATATTATTGTCCTGAAGAGAAGCTCGGAGACTTACCTTGTCCGAAATTTTCCCCGTAATCTGCAAATCTAAATTGGAGTTTAAAACAGTACTCTGATTATTTCCAATTGTAAGACCTCGAGTAATACTTCCAGAAGTATTGAGTCCGTCAAAAGGAGTTACTTTTTTTGAATTGGCATTATTATCAATTCGATACAATTTTTCGGTTCCGAGATCGCTGTTTACAATTTGATCGGAATTGTAAAGACTATATTCTTTGGTTATGAAATCGGGATATTTGAGGTAATTGACGATTAAAGTATCAGAAGTCTGCGGAAAGTTTTCTTTTAAAAGCAGAAAACCTTTTTGGAAATCAATTTTATAAAAAGAAGAATCGATGGGTTCTTTTTTAGTATTTAGAAGTTCAAAGAAACCAGAATTAATACTGACATTTTCAAGCCGAATCGTATCTTTTGAAGTTATTATTTTTTTGGTTTTGTACAACGATTCAGTTTCCTGAGCCTGAACCGCAGAAAACCAAATGAAAACCGTCAAAAACAATAATTTTTTCAACATACTACCTTAACTCTGAAAAGTCAAAAGTAGTATTTATAATCAAGAAATCGTGAGGCTTTTGTTTATTGAGAAAGGGAGGGATTTAGCAAGCGTCTTTAATTTTGAATCTTAATTGCAGAATGCAATTTAAACGTATTATTCTCATCATAAATCAATCTTTTTTTTAGCTTTGTTAAGTATAATAACACATTTAGTATGGATACCAGCAAAGAGCTTTTATTCTTTTTTAGTGCTTTGGGATCTTTCAACGGAATTATTTTGGGAATTTATTTTTTCTTTTTTACCAAGAAAAAATACTTGACCAATTATTTTCTTGGAGCACTTTTGTTTGCCTTAAGTATTCGGATCGCAAAATCTGTGTTTGTCTATTTTCATCCCGAACTTCCAAGGATGTACTTGCAAATTGGCCTTACAGCTTGTTTTTTTATTGGACCGTGTTTGTATTTTTTTCTAAAATCTGGCGTAGAAGAAGTTCAAGTAATGCCAAAGTTCTGGAAAATGAGTCTTTTGTTTTGGGGAATTCTTATTGCAGGTGTTGGAATAGCATATCCATATGAAAATTATTCAGACTTGTGGAGAAATTATCTTATTAGAATTATCTACTTTCAATGGTTTGTGTATATTATTTTTTCAGGATTTACAATTAGAGGAGTTTTAAAGAAAATTTTTAATGCCAAACAAAAAACAAGTCCTTCAGAAATGTGGTATGGAACACTTTTTCTGGGTAATTTTCTATTATTCTTTTTTTACTTTTTAGCAATTATGGGAGCTCCTGCTGCAACATATATTAGCGGAGCGGTAGTTTTCTCTTTCATTTTATATCTCATTATTTCTATTCTTTTATATAGAAAAAAAACTGACGATTTGTTTTTATTGAATGGTCAGAAGAACTCTGGAAAAAAAATCGATTCTAGAGATGCAGTTATTATTTCGGAAAAGCTCGAAAATATAATGAATGAAAAGAGTCTATATAAAAATCCTAATTTAAGTCTGCAGGATTTAGCACAGGAAATTAATATTTCGAGCCATCAATTGTCACAGTTTTTAAATAATAATCTGGGAAAGAATTTCACAAGTTTTGTAAATGAATTTCGAATAAACGATGCCTGCAGAATTATCTCTTCAAACGATAAATTAACTTTAGAATCTGTTGGTTATGATGTAGGATTTAATTCAAAATCTACCTTTTTTGCTGCTTTTAAAAAACACACTGGAACTACACCTTTAAACTATCAAAACAGTACTTTACAAGTAATCAAGAGTATCGATTTATAAATTCGTACTCCTGATTTCGCTTTTTGCAATCTCATTCATGGATTTTCGGATGACTTTTGTTCTAAATAAAAGTCAAACTGCTAATTGTTAAAGTTTATGAGATTTCTAAAATTGGTTATCCTTTATGTTTTTCTTCTGATTTTTTCATCAATAGAAATAAAAGCGCAACGCATAAGAAAAGTTACAGATAAAAGTTCTTATAGTGATAATGTACTCTTCGGAAAGTTATTAAAGTCTGCTCAAGATACTGTAATTATTAAAGAGAAAGCGCACAATGAGTTAAATGAAGTGGTTGTAAAAAGCCAGGTTTCATTAGTGAAATATGGAACAAATGGAAATTTGGATGTAAATGTAAGCGGAACTGTTCTTGCAACAAGCAGTTCTGTAAACGAATTGTTAGGACGAGTGCCAAATGTTGTAGTTGCCGACGGAGAAATTAGCGTTGTAGGGAAAGGTGAAGCCATTATTTATCTCAACGGAGTTTTGATTAATTACGAACGATTTGCAGCTATTCCCGTTTCGCAAATAGCTAAAATAGAAGTTATTTCCAATCCATCTTCTCGGTATGACGCCGAAGGTAAAGCTGTTATTAATATTATCACGAAACAAAATAGGGAAAGCGGTATTACGGGAACGGCAAACCAGCATACGACGGTTTCGAAATTTGGCGGGACGAGTTATAATACGCTGTTAGATTTTAGTTATTCTAAAGGGAAATTCTCTTTTATAAGCAATTATGGTTTGCAATTGGGAAGAAATCGGGAATTGTTATACACGACTAGAACTCGCCCGAATCCTGATGATTACATGAAATCGGAATTGACAACAGATTGGAAAAGAAGATTTAATAATTATTCTAATTTTGGTTTAGGACTTCAATATCATTTTTCTTCATTGGATTATATTTCATTAATGTACAGCGGCAATGTTAGTGATCTTGGTGGCATTACAGAAAGCAGGAATTCGATAGCTAATAATTCAAGAAACAGTTTGTATGCTACTGATATTGATCGAAGTGATGTTTTGCTTAATCAGTTCATTAATTTGAATTATAATTTAACCACAAAAAAAGGTTCTACATTATTTATAGGTTCTCAATTTTCTAATTATAACCAGACAATTGGAGATTTTATCAATGAAAATAGTTTGATCGAAGAAACAGATTCTGAACGATATTTGAAAAATAATGTTGGAAGCAGAATTACTATCGCAGCAGTTCAAGCCGATTATTCGAGTAAAGTAAATGAAAAAACGAAAGTAGAATTGGGTGCAAAATTTAGTGCCGCATCAATAGATTCTGGAACAGATTTTTTGGTTTCTAATGATGATGTAAATTTTGATTTAGATGATAAACTTTCGAGTGATTTTGAATACAATGAGAAAATTATTGCGGCTTACTTTAGTTATATTAGAACATGGAATGATAAAATCAATCTTTCACTTGGTGCAAGAGCAGAAAAGACAAGTTATAATTTATTTACAAATGCAGACGGAGTTCAGAAATTTGAAAAAAGTTATGCAAACGTCTTCCCAAACCTGCTATTGAATTTTGAATTTTCAGAAGATTGGAAAGGGCATTTTTCTTATGTTTCGAGAATTACAAGACCACGATATCAAGCTTTAAATCCGTATGTGATTTATCAAGATCCATTTACCACAATAGAAGGAAATCCAAACCTGCTTCCAGAAAAAACGCATGCTTTTGAAATTGGCACCATGTTTAAAAAGTTCGATATTAAAATAGGATATACCTATAAAATAGATCCTATTTCTGCAGCCGCTCTTCGAGGAGACACTCCCAACAGTTATATTTTAAGAGCTTTAAATCTAGAAAAAGGGCATATATTTTTTAGTTCGTTTTCTAGATCTTTTAATCTCAATTGGTGGAATTCTAACAATACAGTAAGTGTGACCTGGCAGAAATCTGTAGATAATTATTATGATTTTGTTTTTAGTCCAGTAAAACCGCAATTTTATTTGTATTCTAATAATACGTTTACAATTCCGAGGTTTTTTAAATTCCAGCTTTTAGCTTGGTATTTAAGTGATAGAAGTTATGGATTAGGAAACGAAAACAGCCGTTCGACAGTCACTTTAGGAATCGAAAGAAATTTTTTCAAAGAAGCGCTGAAACTCAATTTTTCGGCAAATGACATCTTTCATAAGTTTATGGTTTCTGGAGATTACAATGTCGGGCAGACTCAAATCTATTATCACAGAACTTATACAAGCAATTATTTTAAACTAATAGCAACTTATAATTTCGGGAATTCGAAAAAAACAACTTATAAAAAAGCTGAAATTGAGCAGTCGGAGAATAATAGGGCGAGGTAAATAAAAAAGGCTCCACAATTAAGTGAAGCCTTTCTAAAATATAGTTGAATTGAAATAATTAACTTTTTTACAGTATTAATTAAGCTCTTTAGTTACAATCTGCATGGTTTCGCGGCTCACTTGTTTTAATAGGACCTCTTTGTTGGTCTCAACAGTTTGTGCGGCTTCTTCGGTAAAGTGACGAATGGTATATAACGTTACATTCTCGCTGTATTCTACTTTGAATTTTTTAGAAAGAATAGCATTTAATTCTGGGAAATTTCCAAATTTATCTTCCACGCAAACAGAGAAACTAATAGCCGAATTCTGTATTAAGTTTACTTTGATTTTGAACTCGTGGAATAAACCAAAAATCTCACTGATGTTTTCCTCCATAATGAAAGAAAAATCTATTGATGAAAGGGAGATTAAAAGCTGTTCTCTTTTTACAATAAAACATGGATATTGCGGCTCCAAATCAACTCCTTTAGAAACACAAGTTCCTTTTAATAATGGGTTGATAAATGATTTTACGTATAACGGAATTTCTTTTTTCTGTAATGGCTGTAACGTTTTTGGGTGAATAACCGTTGCGCCGTAAAACGCTAATTCGATAGCTTCACGATACGAAATCTGGTTCAGTAAACTAGCATTTTCAAAATAACGCGGATCGGCATTCATCACCCCTGGAACGTCTTTCCAGATTGTTACGCTTTCAGCATTTAAGCAGTATGCAAAAATTCCCGCAGTATAATCAGAACCTTCACGTCCTAAAGTTGTAGTGAAGTTGTTTTCATCAGCACCTAAAAATCCTTGTGTAATGTTTAATTGTTTTCTTGGTACATTTTTACTGATGTTTTGCTGCGTCGTTTCCCAATCCACTTCGGCATCTCTATAATTTGCGTTGGTTTTAATGAAATTACGAACATCAAGCCATTGCGTCTGAATTCCTCTGAAATTCATATAATGACTTAAAATATTTGTCGAAATTAATTCACCAAAACTTACAACCTGATCGTACACGAAGTTATAATTTGGAGATTTATTATGCGCTAAAAAATATTCCAACTCAGCAAACTGAGCATTTACTGCGGTAAAAACTTCATTGTTTTCGTCTTCAAACAAATCCAATAAAATTTGATTGTGATATTTTTTTATTTCTTGTACAGAAGAATTCAGCTCTGTCGATTTTTCGAAATAGTTCTTAATTACAACTTCAAGAGCATTTGTTGTTTTTCCCATAGCCGAAACTACAAGAATAACGTCTTCATAACCTACTTTTTGTAAAACGTCATATACGTTTTTAATTCCATCTGCATCTTTTACCGATGCACCACCAAATTTAAATACTCTCATTTTTAATTTTAGATTTTTTAGATTTTAGATTTTAGATTTGAGGAAATCTAGTATTTTTTATATTTTTCTGCTGCAGATTTTTGCCACAGATTGAAATGATTTTCACTGTTTTTTTTGGCCGCAAATTTGCTTCTCCTGTTCATTATCGTTCTAGTCTTTGAAAAATGACACAGATTATAAAATCATTTTAATCCTGATAATCTGTGGCAAAAGACTTTTTTATAATTTTTCTAAGAAAAAATTAACGCCAGCTTGATCCATTTGGACAACTTGCCAATCCTCTAGGATTTTTGCACCAGAATTTTTGTAAAAATTAACGGCTGGTGTATTCCACGCAAGAACATTCCATTCTACTCTTCTTACGCCGTCTCTTTTTCCTTGTTTCATAATTTCAGCATAAAGTGCAGAACCTAAACCTGTGCCGCGCATTTTTTCTTTTACAATTAAATCTTCAAGGTGAATGGTTTTTCCTTTCCAGGTAGAGTAGCGGTAGTAGTATAAAGCAATACCAACAATCTCTTTTTGTTTTTCTTCGTTTTCAATCTCCGCCACAAAAACCTCAAAGAGTGGTTTTTCTCCAAATCCGTCACGAATTAAATCTTCTTCTGTAATGACAACAGCCTCAGGTTCTTTTTCGAATATTGCCAGCTCCTGAATTAATCCCAAAACCGATTTCATGTCCTCGGGATTTCCTTTTCTAATATTCATAATTGGTAAACTTTATTTTTTTGTCCTTTATAGTATTGCTTTGTCCTAATGTAGAGTTTGTTTTCACAAACATTTAAAAGAAGCAATTTTATGTATTCGTATTTTTAAGTAATTATTATCAAATAAAAATCATTTTGAAAGTTGCTTTTCGCTAAATATTAGCAAATATACAATAAGGGCAAACTAACAAAATAATTTTTAAATCATTCTCACAAAATAAGCGATATTTGTGACTTAAAATTAAAACTATAACGATTTAGCAATGGAAGAACGCAATAAAACACTGGGAGAGTTTATTATTGAGAACCAAAAAGCATTTCAGTATTCGTCGGGAGAACTCTCGCGAATTATCAACTCTATTAGATTGGCGGCAAAAGTGGTCAATCATAAAGTAAACCAAGCAGGTTTGGTGGATATTATTGGCGCCGCGGGCGAGCAGAATATTCAAGGAGAAGACCAGCAAAAATTAGATGTCTATGCAAACGAAGTATTTATCCAGACGTTAATAAACCGTGAGATTGTCTGTGGTATTGCTTCAGAAGAAAACGACGATTATATTACAGTTCAGGGGAGCGACAACTGTCATAATAATAAGTACGTGATCTTAATGGATCCGCTTGACGGATCTTCAAACATTGATGTAAATGTTTCAGTAGGAACAATCTTTTCTGTTTTTAGAAGAGTAACGCCAATTGGAACTCCGGTAACCAGCGAGGATTTTTTACAACCGGGAATCAATCAAGTTGCAGCAGGCTATGTAATTTATGGAACTTCAACCATGCTGGTTTACACAACGGGTTATGGAGTAAACGGATTTACCTTAAATCCTGCAATTGGAACTTTCTATCTTTCACATCCAAATATGAAGTTTCCAAAAAATGGAAATATTTATTCGGTAAACGAAGGGAATTATGTTCATTTTCCGCAGGGAGTAAAAAATTACATTAAGTATTGTCAGCGCGAAGAAGAAGACAGACCTTATACGTCAAGATATATAGGAAGTCTTGTTGCCGATTTTCATCGAAATATGATTAAAGGCGGTATCTACATTTATCCAACTAGCTCTAAAGCCCCAAAAGGGAAATTACGTTTGTTATATGAATGTAACCCGATGGCATTTCTTGCTGAGCAGGCGGGAGGAAAAGCAACAGACGGTTTCGGAAGAATTATGGAAATCCAGCCAACAGAGCTGCACCAAAGAGTTCCGTTTTTCTGCGGAAGCTATAATATGGTAGAAAAAGCGGAGGAGTTTATGGCGGCGAATTAGTCTCGGTCTCAGTTTTTAGTCACAGACAGCCTAACAGGTTTTTAAAACCTGTTAGGTTTTTTTGTTTCAAGTTTTCAAGCATTAGGTTTTTGTATATATTTGATTAAAAATTAGATATGAAGAAAATTACTTTAATTCTTTTATTAGTATTAGGTTTTGTAACAAGCTGTACTGATGATGATGATAAATCTGCGATAAATTCGTCAATTGTAATTGATGGAATAACATTTAAACCTAATAAAGCCACTTACTCCAATCAGCAGGCAAGTTTTGAAACGCAGAAAAAAGTTAAATTTAAAATTAGCGACGAAAAAAAAGAAGAATATCTTTATATCGATATTTCTTTTCCTGCATCTCAGAAAAATTTGACTGGCGAATATTCATTTGGGATAGGGACTGCGGATGACTTATTGGTTATGGTTGAATTTTATGCGCCAGAAAAAAGATATTATATTGTTGGACATTCTCTTAAAATAACCGACAAAGGTGATTCTAATTTTAGTTTTGAATTTATTTCTCCTGAAGCTTATGATGGAATAAATAATAAAAAAGTACCTTTTAAAGGTACGCTTAATGGAAGAATCATATTGGAGCAAACTCAATAAAATTTTGTGATCAATTAAAACAATAAACCCGACAAATTCTCAAATCTGTCGGGTTTAATTTGGTATAAATTTTAAAGAGTCAGTTCAGTTTGAAAACTGAAACTGCGACTGAAAACTAAATACGAACTACTACTTGTTCATATTCTCCATTTCAAAAAGGAAAGTATCTAAATCTACTTTCTGATCTACAAGAGATAATGCTTTTGAAACAATATAATTTACGTTTCCTGGAGTAAAACCTAAAGCAAGTCCCATACGAACTAACATTACTTCTTGTTTATCTCCTAAATGGTGATCTACGTGAACCATTTTGGCTAAATCATATAAACGCTCTAAACGCTGCGTATATAAATAAGGAGGATTTATAGGATGTTTCCAAGGATCGGCAAGTATTTCTTTATATTCTTCGTCTGAAATTTGTAATGTAGAAGCAATTTTATTCAAAAATTCCTGTTCCTCTGGGCTTATTTTTCCGTCAGCAAAAGCAACACGCACAATTGCAGAGAAATGACCTCTGTTTCTTTGTTTGAATTCGTTATCAAATAATTCTGAAAATGGCATAATTAATAAGTTTTTATTGAACAAATATAGCCTATTTTTAAAATATCGATTTTAAAATTCTCATAAAATTTAACTTATTTTTGTTGTACGATTTGACAAGGTAAATCTTTAAGTTTGAAAATTAATCGTAAGTTTACAACCCCTAATTATTTAAATTAAAGATTACCATGTCACAATTTTGGATTTACTTTCAAATAGGATTAAAACACGTTTTAGATATCAACGCTTACGATCACGTTCTTTTTTTAATCGCTTTAACTGTACCTTATTTGTTTAAAGACTGGAAAAGGATTTTTCTGCTGGTTTCATTATTTACAATCGGACACACATTGGCTTTAGTTCTTTCGGTTTACGGTATAATTACCATAAAAGTAAATCTTGTAGAATTCTTAATCCCAATAACGATTCTAATAACGGCGCTATATCATTTATTTACAGCAGGAAAGACTTCAAAAAATGATAGTGTAAATCTGGTATTTTTCATAACTTTATTCTTTGGTATTATTCACGGGTTAGGTTTCTCCAATTATTTCAAAACAATTTTAGGAGGATCTGCAGCTTCAAAATTATTACCTTTGGGAGAGTTTGCTTTAGGAATAGAAGCCGCACAGCTGGTAGTAGTTTTTGTGGTCTTGGTAATATCATATATAGTGCAGACTGTGTTCCGTTTTTCAAAACGCGACTGGGCACTCGTAATGTCGGCTTTTGTTATTGGAGTTGTGATTCCGATGATTATCGAAAGTCCGATTTGGAACAGATAAAATAAATGGAAGTAAAAAAACTGAATAAATACGATAAAGCTTATCTGCGAATCGCAAAAGAATGGAGTCTTTTATCGTATTGCAAACGTAAACAAGTTGGAGCTATCATTGTAAAAGACAGAATGATTATTTCTGACGGTTACAACGGAACGCCATCGGGATTTGAAAATTGCTGCGAAGATGAAAAAGGTCTTACGCGATGGGATGTTTTACATGCCGAAGCCAATGCAATCCTAAAAGTAGCAAGATCAACGCAGTCTTGCGAGGACGCAACATTATACATTACGCTTTCGCCTTGTAAAGAATGCAGTAAATTAATACATCAGTCTGGAATAAAAAGAGTGGTGTATAAAGATGGATATCGTGACGATTCCGGAATTCAATTTTTAATAAAAGCAGGAGTAGAAGTACATCATATTCCTGACTTAGAAGAGTAAATGAAATTTAATTCGAAATATTTACCCATAATAATCGGAGCGACCTTTGCTCTGGGAACGGTTGTCGGAAGCCTCATGAATGCTCCCACCGATGATCAGTTTTTGGCTAAAAATTACTCTAAAACCAAACTGAACAAACTGATTGATTTTATCAATAACGAATATGTTGACAGCATCAATACAGATTCTATCGTAAATCTTACGGTAGATAATATTCTTTCCAAATTAGATCCGCATTCTGTTTATATTCCGCCAAGCGAACAAGCTGAGGTTGCTGAAAGCATGAAAGGTGATTTCGTTGGAATCGGAATAAATTTCTACATGTATAAAGATTCAGTTGCGATTATAAAACCAATTGAAAATGGACCTTCAGCGAAAGCGGGACTAAAATCTGGAGACCGCATTTTATATGCAGGAAAAACTAAATTATACGGAAGAAAACTGCCTTCAGATAGTTTGTTTTCGAAACTAAAAGGTTTGCAGGGATCTGAAATCGAATTGACAGTTTTTAGAAAATCGGAACAAAAGAAACTGAAGTTTAAAGTAAAAAGAGATGTTATTCCAATTAAGAGCGTTGATGCTTCTTTATTGATTGGAAATAATGTTGGTTACATCAAAATAAATCGTTTCGCAGAAACTACTTTTAATGAATTCAAAACAGGCTTAACGAGATTAAAACAAAAAGGAATTCAATCACTTGTAATTGACCTTCGTGACAATGGAGGCGGTTATATGGAAGAAGCAATTGCAATTGCAGATGAATTTTTAAAAGATAAACAGCTAATCGTTTTTACAAAAAGTAAAAATGGCTCGATTGACAAAACATTTGCAACAAAGGCCGGAAGTTTTGAAACAGGAAAAGTATATGTTTTAATTAATGAAAACAGTGCTTCTGCAAGCGAAATTTTGGCCGGAGCTATTCAAGATAATGACCGCGGTACAATTGTTGGCCGCCGTTCGTTCGGAAAAGGTCTTGTGCAGAGAGAAATGGATTTTAATGACGGATCTGCTGTTCGTTTGACGGTTGCACGTTATTATACGCCAACAGGAAGATCAATCCAGAAACCTTACAAAAAAGGAAACGACGCCTATTTTAAAGAATCTGAATCTAGAATTGCAACTGGAGAATTATATGCAAAAGATAGTATAAAAGTAGCCGATTCGCTAAAATTCAAAACTCCAAAAGGTAAAATCGTTTACGGTGGCGGCGGAATTGTTCCTGATGTTTTTGTTCCAATGGAAGCGGAACACGGAAATGAAAATGTGGGCTATTTATTGCAGACAGGAATTGTGGGTCATTTTGTTTTTGAAGAATTGGATAAAAATAGAAATGCTTTTGCGGGCGATAACTTCAATACGTTTTTAGGTGAAATGAAAAGTTCAGATGCGTACTTCAAAAAGTTCAAGAACTACATTTTAATGACAGGCTTAGACTTAAAACTAGACAAAACAAAAGCATTGGTAAACCGCCATATTACGGCCGAATTTGCGAGACAATTATTTGGGGAATTATATTATTATGATGTGATTTTAAAAGATGATGCCATGATTAAAACGATTCTCAATCCGAAGAAATAAAAAATAATTTTTATATCATGAAAATAGAAACCGTTATTAATACAGAAATTGAGCTTCTAACTGCTATTAAGAATTCGGACGTTACAGCTTTGGAAACATTTCTTCACGATGATTTATTATTTAATCTTCCAGATGGACAGACAATCACCAAGGAGTTTGATTTAGAATCATATCGTTCTGGAAAAATGAAAATCGATTCTTTAGAAGCTTCAGATCAAATTATAAATATTATTGGAGATTCTGCAGTAGTTGCCGTTACAATTTCATTAAAAGGAACTTATGATAACAATCCAATAAATGGTGTTTTAAAATATGTCAGAGTTTGGAAACAATTTGAAGATAATCTAAAAGTTATTGCTGGAAGCTGTGTTCAGTTGGCATAAATATTGGGAAAGAATAAATAATATAAACTTAGAAATAAAATCTTAGCTCCCGATGGCTATTGGGATCGCGGTTAAACATTCAAAACATGAAAAATCTAAAAAGAATAAGTTTCCTTTTACTTGTAATGACTTTTGTAATCTCTTGCACCTCTATGAAAAACGATTCTAATGCGCCAGTTTCAGGAAAAGTAGAATCAATTGAAGGCGGAAAAGACGGTTATACTGCAAAAATTACAACAGACACAAAAGAAGTGTACTTTGCCACAATTAGTATTGTAAATGTTGGCGGACCGCAGAACTACAAACAATTAAAAATTGGTGATGTGGTTTCTGTAAAAGGAGAAAAATGGAAAACAGAAGACGAAAATCATATTAAAGTAACAGAAATCGTTTCGGTTAAATAAAAATCTGATATAGATAAGTAATCATAATACATGAGAAAACTTCTGATAGTTTTAACCTTTTTTAGTTTTGGATGTTCTTCAAATAAAGAAGATATTAGAAGCATTGAATTTATATGTTATAATTGGGATTTAAAATATCCTACAGAAACTTTTAAGGGGGAATTTTACATCCAACCAAAATTATATTCCATTCTTAATTTAAAGGGAGAGAATCAAAGTTACGTATGTGAATTTTCTCCAAATAAGAATGAGATTTATTTTAATTCCAAAATAGATGCGAGGCTAGTGACAGATTTAGTAAATTCTTTGTCGTCAATTGAAAAAAATAATACTCTTATAAGCTCTTATAAACAGGATGGATGTATGGAAAGTTCTCCAATGTTTAGGTTGAAAGTTGTTTATGCTGATAAAAAGGAAAAGTTTTATCAATACAGTTTTCGAAATGACAATAAAGTAGATTTGGCTATAAATAAATTATATGTTGCTTTAAAGATAAGCCAGACTGAAGGAAATTCTCAAGAGATGAAAGACACTCTTTATTTTGGAACAAAAAAGAAAGCATTAATATCGTCTGCGATGCATGCCGATACAATTGCTTTACCTTTGCCTCCTCTGCCGAGTTATAATAAAGTGAAATTCAAATAATAATTTTATCGAATACTATCATGAGCGTGAGTTTGAACGCCATTATTCCATAAAGTCAGAATATCTGTAGCAACAGCAGCGCCGCTGCCAGCCGCAATGGCCAATTGACTTCTCCAGCCTGCTAAAGTTCCAATTACATAAATTCCATCAGCAACTTTGTGGTCTTCGTTTTTCAGCTGAATACGTTGTTTTTCTGGAAGTGCTTTTTTATGAGGTTCAACAAATTGCATTAAACCTTCAATGTCAAAAGTATTGGCAGAACCAATTCCCACAACGATATTTTTTGTTTTATAAGAGTTTTTGTTGGTTACCACAGTAAATTCAGGATAACTTCCCTCGATTTTCATTACTTTTTCATTTGGAATCTGAGTAATATGCGGGTATGTTGTGGCTAAATCCTGTGCGCTTTCTGTAAGCAGTTCAGAACCTAATTTTCCTGGAGTAATTCCGTAAGCGTTATAAAAGATAGCTTCTTGTAAAGAAGAATTTTTTTGATGTGTAAAAATTCCGATTTTTTTGTCAGTAACAAAAGTTTTGTTTTTTGCGGATCCTAAAACTAGAGCGCAAGACATGCCTGATACTCCTCCGCCTATAATTAAAACATCAAACATATTATCTGTTATCATTCATTTTTTCTTCAATTCTTTTTGAAATTCTAAAAATCAAAAGAATCAGAACAGCGCAAAATGAAGCGGCGATTCCAATAAAAGCTACAATACTGTCTCCTTGAAAAGGATTTTTAAAGTCTAATAGCGTAATATTAAAAACAATTAAAGCTAATGCTAAAAGCACTAAGATTGAAGTGAAAATTTTCATAAGATTGTTTTTGTTTGGTCTAAAATAATAAAGTAGAACTCTTGAAAATGTCTTAGAGTTATATTTTAGAATATTTTACGGGGTAAATTTATAAAAATAAATTTTAGACAAACAAACCTTTAACATTAGCGGCGAATAATTTAACAGCAATCGCTAAAAGTATTACTCCAAAAGTCTTACGAACCACACCAAGTCCGTTTTCTCCTAACAAATTTTCGATCTTTTTAGAAGACTTTAAAACAATATATACCAAAATAATGTTTAGTAAAATCGCAATGATAATATTAATAGTGTGAAACTGTGAACGAAGCGATAATAAAGTCGTCATTGTTCCTGCTCCAGCAATTAGCGGAAAAGCAAGCGGTACAATTGAAGCAGAACCAGGTTCTTCGTCACGATAAATTCGAATTCCTAAAATCATTTCTAAGGCAAGAAAGAATAAAACGAAAGATCCGGCAACAGCGAAAGAATGTACGTCGATACCAATTAAGTTTAATAAGCCTTCTCCAACAAAAAGAAAAACAATCATAATAGCGCCAGCAACGATAGAAGCCTTTTCAGATTCAATGTGTCCCACTTTTGCTCGTAAATTCACAATAATCGGAATTGAACCTACAATATCAATTACGGCAAAAAGCACCATACTAACAGTAACGATTTCTTTAAAGTCTATTTCTAACATATCGCTTTTGATTTTTAAGGTTAAAAAACTGCTGCAAAAGTAGTTAATAAAGTTAGGTGATTTTTCGGTAGAATTTACTTTTGTTATAAAAACATGGTTTTGTGGTTAAAAAAGTGATATTTGTAACAATTATGGTTTTTGTCACAGAGTATCGCAAAGATTTTCCGCAAAGATTCACGAAGTAATATTCTAAATAGTATATAAAGAAATAGAATCTTTGTGAATCTTTGCGGGAAACCTCGGCGAATCTTTGCGGTACATTTTTTATGTGCTTTCTTTGACTATCTTTGCACTTTATAAATCAGCGTATTTTAATATCATGTTTCAGTTAGGGAAAACTATTATTTCAGAAGATATTCTGGAAAAAGAATTTGTGTGCAACTTGTCAGCTTGTAAAGGAGCTTGTTGTGTGGATGGAGATGCGGGCGCGCCTTTGAATGAGGCTGAAACGAAAATCTTAGAAGAAATTTATCCAAAAGTAAAACCTTTTTTAAGAAAAGAAGGAATAGCAGCAATCGAAGCGCAGGGAACTTGGGTAAACGGAACCGACGGCGATCTTGAAACGCCTCTTATTGATAATAAAGATTGCGCTTATGTAATTTTTGACGGCAAAACCGCGCTTTGCGGAATTGAGCAAGCTTACAATCAAGGAATAGTTGATTGGAAAAAACCAGTTTCTTGTCATTTGTACCCAATTCGTGTAAAAGACTTTACAGAGTTTGCAGCGGTAAATTATGATAAATGGGATATTTGTGATGATGCTTGTTCTTTAGGAAAAGAATTGGAAGTTCCAGTTTACAAATTTGTAAAAGAAGCGTTAATCCGTCGCTTTGGGGAAGATTGGTATATGGAACTGGAAAAAGTGGCAAAAGAATATAAAAATTCATAAATAAACGACTTTGCTTAATAGTCTTTTTGACTATATATTTTGACTCAAAAAAATAAAGTTTTGACTCAAAAAAAACTTTTTAAAACTATTTAAAATTTCTTGCTTTTTATATTTAAAAGTCTATATTTTACGGGGCTTCAAGGCATAATTGCGGGTTTTAAATACTTCATTTACAGTAAATTAATTATTGTATGAAAAATGTTTCAAAAATTTAACGTTGTTAAAAACTACAGCAAATTGTGAATAAGTTTGACTTTCATTTTTGCCGTTAATTGACAATCTTTGTAGTCTACTGAATCAGTAAAAATTCAATAAAAAAATTAACAGAATCTGTCATGTCACAAATCGAACCAATATTACAAGAAAATAAAAACCGCTTCGTTATTTTTCCGATTAAACATCATGATATTTGGGAATGGTACAAGAAGATGGAAGCAAGTTTTTGGACTGCCGAAGAAATCGACTTACACCAAGATTTGACAGACTGGAATAACAAATTAAATGATGATGAAAGATATTTCATCAAACATATTTTGGCATTCTTTGCAGCTTCTGACGGAATCGTAAATGAAAATTTGGCTGAGAACTTTGTAAATGAAGTTCAATATGCTGAAGCGAAGTTTTTCTACGGATTTCAAATCATGATGGAGAATATTCACAGTGAGACGTATTCTCTGTTAATTGATACTTACGTAAAAGACGAAACTGAAAAAGCAGAATTATTTAATGCTTTAGAAGTTTTCCCTGCAATTGCTAAAAAAGCAGAATGGGCTTTAAAATGGATCGAGTCAGATTCGTTTGCTGAAAGACTTATTGCTTTTGCTGCCGTTGAAGGAATCTTTTTCTCAGGTGCTTTCTGTTCTATTTATTGGTTGAAAAAACGTGGTTTAATGCCAGGTTTGACTTTCTCTAATGAGTTGATTTCTCGTGACGAAGGCGTACATTGTGATTTTGCAGTTCACTTACACAATCACCATTTGGTAAACAAAGTGCCAAAAGATAGAATTAAAGAAATTATTGTCGATGCTTTAGATATCGAAAGACAGTTTGTAACAGAATCTCTTCCGGTAAGCTTAATTGGTATGAATGCTGGTCTAATGACACAGTATTTAGAGTTTGTTGCTGATAGACTTTTGGTTGAATTAGGATGCGAGCGTGTTTACGGATCAGCGAATCCATTCGATTTCATGGACATGATTTCTCTTCAAGGAAAAACTAATTTCTTTGAAAAACGTGTTGCCGAGTATCAAAAATCTGGTGTGATGAACACAGACAGCGATGCTCAGAAAATTTCATTCGATGCAGATTTTTAGACAACAAAAAATACTTTTAGTGTCTATCTTCTAGAGACACTGAAAAAAGATTAACAGATTATTTTTTAAGGTTGAATCTCTTTCCCCAAGTCGCAGGTTCAATAGCAATTTTTGACGCATTTAAATTCGATTTTCGAATTTGAAACGAGTAACTATTGAGAATTTGGTAATTCTCTAAAATTAATTTAAAAACACGCAATGTTTAAGTGCTGGAGTTCGTTCTCTAGATACTTTCATTTTTTCAATAACTATAAAAGGTAAGCTTATGTATGTAGTAAAAAGAGATGGCCACAGAGAGCCCGTAATGTTTGATAAGATTACAGAAAGAATCAAAAAATTGTGCTACGGCTTAAATGAGCTTGTAGATCCGGTAAAGGTAGCGATGAGAGTTATCGAAGGATTGTATGACGGAGTTTCGACTTCTGAGTTAGATAATCTTGCGGCAGAAACTGCAGCTTCTATGACAATTGCTCACCCAGATTATGCACAATTAGCGGCGCGTGTGGCAATTTCAAATTTACACTCTAATACTAAAAAATCTTTCTCTGAAACGATGAAAGATATGTACAACTACGTTAATCCAAGAAATGGACAAGATGCTCCATTAATTGCCGATGACGTATTTAAAGTTATTCAAGAAAATGCGGCCTTTTTAGATTCTCATATCATTTATACCAGAGATTTTAATTACGATTACTTTGGTTTCAAAACCTTAGAGCGTTCTTATTTGCTTAAAATAAATGGAAAAATCGTTGAGCGTCCGCAGCACATGTTAATGCGTGTTTCTGTTGGTATTCACTTAGATGATTTAAAATCGGTAATTGAAACGTACGATTTAATGTCTAAAAAGTTCTTTACGCACGCAACACCAACGTTGTTTAATGCAGGAACTCCAAAACCGCAGATGTCTTCTTGTTTCCTTTTGGCAATGCAGGATGATAGTATTGATGGTATTTATGATACATTAAAACAAACGGCAAAAATCTCGCAGTCAGCGGGAGGAATTGGACTTTCTATTCATAACGTTCGTGCAACTGGATCGTACATTCGCGGAACAAACGGAACTTCAAACGGAATTGTTCCGATGTTGAGGGTTTTCAATGATACAGCTCGTTACGTAGATCAAGGTGGTGGAAAACGTAAAGGAAGTTTTGCGATTTATATCGAAACTTGGCATGCTGATATTTTCGATTTCTTAGATTTAAAGAAAAATACAGGAAAAGAAGAAATGCGTGCGAGAGATTTATTCTTCGCCATGTGGACTTCAGATTTATTCATGAAACGTGTTCAGGAAGATTCAACTTGGACTTTAATGTGTCCTAACGAATGTCCAGGATTATATGATGTTTATGGAGATGAATTCGAAGCATTATATACGGATTACGAATTTAGAGGAAAAGGAAGAAAAACGATTCGTGCACGTGAATTATGGGAAAAAATCCTAGAATCACAAATCGAAACCGGAACACCTTATATGTTATATAAAGATGCAGCAAACCGTAAATCGAACCACAAGAATTTAGGAACAATTCGTTCTTCTAACTTGTGTACAGAGATTATGGAGTTTACATCTAAAGATGAAATTGCAGTTTGTAATTTAGCTTCTATTTCGTTACCAATGTTTATTGAAAACGGAAAATTCGATCACGAAGCACTTTACAATGTTACAAAACGTGTAACTCGTAACTTGAACAAAGTAATCGACAGAAATTACTATCCAGTAAAAGAAGCAGAAAATTCTAACTTACGTCACCGTCCAGTTGGTTTAGGTGTTCAAGGTTTGGCTGATGCTTTTATTATGTTACGTATGCCGTTTACAAGCGATGAAGCTAAAAAATTAAACCAAGAGATTTTCGAAACTTTATACTTTGCTGCTGTAACTGCTTCTATGGAAATGGCAAAAGAGGAAGGGCCATATTCTACATTTGAAGGATCTCCAATGTCAAAAGGAGAATTCCAATACAATATGTGGGGAATGAAAGATGAAGAATTATCTGGTCGTTGGGACTGGGCTTCATTAAGAAAAGAAGTGGTAGAACATGGAGTTCGTAACTCATTGTTAGTAGCGCCAATGCCAACTGCATCGACTTCTCAAATTCTTGGAAACAACGAAGCTTTCGAACCTTATACATCAAACATTTACACGCGTCGTGTATTGTCTGGAGAGTTCATCGTAGTAAACAAACACTTATTGCACGATTTAGTAGAAAGAGGTTTGTGGAATGAAACGTTGAAACAAGAAATCATGCGTCATAACGGATCTGTTCAAAACATTGATGTGATTCCGCAAGACTTAAAAGAATTATACAAAACAGTTTGGGAAATGTCGATGAAAGACATTATCGATATGTCTCGTCAAAGAGGATATTTCATTGACCAATCGCAATCGTTAAACTTGTTTATGCAGGACGCTAACTATTCTAAATTGACTTCAATGCACTTCTATGCTTGGCAGTCAGGTTTAAAAACAGGAATGTATTACCTAAGAACAAAAGCGGCTGTAGATGCGATTAAATTCACATTAAACAACGATAAAAAAGAAGAAACAGCTCCAGCATTAGTTGCAGAAACTGAGGAAATCAGTGTTGAGGATTACAAAGCAATGCTTTTAAAAGCACAAGCGGCAGGTCCTGAAGATTGTGAGATGTGTGGATCTTAATGATTTTAGATTGTAGATCTGAGATTTTAGATTTTTAAAATATGAAAAAGCAGTTATTGTAATGATAGCTGCTTTTTTTGTTTATTTGCTGTTAGACGCATACAGAATAATTATTTATGAATAAAAGCTTAGTACTAATTTTCTTTTTGATCAATTCTGCATTTGCTCAGAAGCGAGATGTTATTTATAGAATTTCTTATGATTCTTATCCTGCAGTTGGGTATTCTTATGGAGTCAGTATCTTGTATCTGCGAGATGATTATAGTTATAGACTTTCAGATCAAAAATATAATTCTAGGAAGATGGCTAGGAAAAATGTTTTAAGGAGTTCTGTTGATGAATATGGTAAATGGAAAATGTCTGGAGATACTTTATTGCTTTATGATAATAATAGACAGCGAATGAAGTTTATCAAAGTCAATAATAAAAAAATAGCTTTTTTAATTGATGATGTTGAAAGGGTTGATCATTGCTGGAAAAAAGTAAAATATTGATATCCTGATAAAGAAATCATAGACGAATTTCTAATAACATAACCCGTGGTTTCAACCACGGGAACACAATGGATTTCCATAATCCATTTCCTCAATCCGTTTCCCGTGGTTGAAACCACGGGCTATGTTTGATTATGATTGCCGAATATGATTAAACAATATCCCCAAAAATTCCCCGTTCTAATTATTACCAAAGACTTTTAAATCTCAGTACCTTACAATCTCAGTATCTCAGTACCTTTTAAAAAATTAAACCTTTAAAAGAAACTAGAGTCTTATTGTAATAATTTCTGAACGATGAAAAAAAGCAGTCTTTGGTCCTTACGATTAGGTTTTTCAGGAAAACAAACTTCAAAAATTGAAAAACTCGGCTTAGAAAAATTTCTAAAGCAATCGTATAATTCGAAATTTGATAAAACACTACCAGACTTTCTGCAAGATCAGCCTAAAACTACTTTAGAGTTGAAACAAGTTCGGGAAATCATCAAATCTTCAGATCCCGAAACCAAAAAGGAAATTCAGAAAAAAGAAAATCAAGCGACTGCCGAATTAAAAAAATGGTGGATTGCTAAAATGCGAAACGATGAATTTCCGTTGCGCGAAAACATGGTTTGCTTCTGGCACAATCATTTTGTTTCGACTTCACAAAAAGTAAAAATCAATTACTGGATTTACCAGCATAATATGATTTTATGCGAAAATGCTTTTGGTAATTTTAAAGAATTAACCAAGCAGATTCTAAAATCGAATGCAATGGTTCGTTATCTCGACAATGGCGATAATAAAAAAGGAAAAGTAAACGAAAATCTAAGCCGTGAATTACTGGAATTGTTCACAATCGGAATTGGAAATTACACCGAAGAAGATATTAAAAACGGCGCAAAAGCTTTGGCAGGTTTAAATGTTGGAGATGAAGGTGCAGTTTATAGAAAAAATATAGAAGATAACAGCGACAAAATCTATTTCGGAAAAACAGGAAACTGGAAAGCGGATGATTTAGTCGATATTATTTTCGAACAAAAAAATATCCCTTATTTAATTACTCGAAAAATTTTGAAATGGTTTATTTATGATAATCCGCCAGAAGATTTGGTGATTTATTATGGAGATTATTTTCGAAAGCAAAAGTTTGAAATAGAACCTTTATTGACTAAAATCTTTACCGAAGAATTTAAAAAAGAGAATTCTGGAAATAAAATCAAAAATCCGCTGGTTTATATTTTACAGCTATGTGACGAATTGCAGATGGAAAATATTAATGACACCGCAATTATGGCGTTTATAAAACAGCAAGGAATGGATTTGTACAATCAGGTAAATGTAAAAGGCTGGGACGGTGGAAATTCCTGGCTGACTTCGCAGATTTATCTCCAAAGAAATAATACAGCCGATTTATTGTGCAGTGGGAAAAGTCTCAATCGAAAGGTTTTGAAAACAATGGTAAACGGAGTTGAAAAAGAAAAGTCAGAATATGAAAAAACTCCTGTAAAAGTCGTTTTTGATTCGGACGGAAATAACAAAACGATTATTTCTGAATTGTCAGACCGATTATTATTTACCGTCAGCGATTCAGCTCAAAAAGACATGGAAAATCTTCTGAAATACGATTTTAATCCTAAAGATCCACACGCCGATTTTGCAGTAGTGAGACTTTTTAATTACATCACAAAACTTCCCGAATATCAATTAATCTAAAAAGCAGTAATCATGAACAGAAGAAATTTTCTAACACTGACAGGAACTTTTACAGGCGGATTACTTGTGCTTCCTGATTTTTTACACGCTTTTGGTTCTCAAAACAATTTGATTGTAGGAGAGCAATGTGTTGTTTTTGTACAGCTGAATGGCGGAAACGACGGTTTAAATACTTTTATTCCGTACGATGATCCTTTGTATTACGATTTACGAACCAAGATTGCTTTAAATAAAGATTTGGTTGTTGGAAAGAATAAAGGGATGGCATTTCATCCTTCGTTAAAAGATTTTGCACAAATGCAGCAAAACGGAGATTTGACTGTGATTCAGAATGTCGGTTATCCAGAACCAATTCGTTCGCATTTTAGAAGTCAGGAAATTTGGCAGACGGCGATGGATTCTAATAAATATATAAATGAAGGCTGGCTGGGAAGATTTTTAGATTTGCAATGCAACGGACATCAAGCAACGGCGGGAATAAATTTAGATTCAATTGATAATTTGGCTTTGAAAGGAGTTGAACCCAATTTTATAACTGTAAAAGATCCAGATCGATTTAAGGTAAAATCAAAAGAAGAGAATGTGACATTGTCTAAAAATCCGCATTTAGATTTTGTTCGAAAAATTGCAAACTCAGTTACCGAAGGTTCCGATGAAATTCAGAAAGCTTTAGCAAAATCTAAAACAGAAATCAGTTATCCGAAAACAGAATTATCAAAAAACCTGGAATGGATTGCGCGATTGATAAAAGGAAATTTAAATTCAAAAGTATATTATACTTCCTTAAACGGATTTGATACACACGACAATCAGCTTTCCATTCACGAACGAAAATTGACAGATTTAAACGATTCCTTATATAGTTTTTATTCTGATTTAAAAGAAGCGCAGTTACTGCAAAATGTTACAGTTGTCGTTTTCTCCGAATTCGGAAGACGTGTAAAAGACAACGGAAGTGGAACCGATCACGGAACCGCAGCACCAATGTTTATTATCGGCGGAAATAATAAAGGAACTATTTTAGGCAAAAATCCGAATCTAGCGCACTTAGATAATGGTGATTTAAAATATGAAATTGATTTTAGAAGTGTTTATGCCTCTTTATTAAAAGAAAAAATGAATTTCGATTATTCTAAAATCGGGATTTCGAATAAACCAGTTTCGGGATTGTTTGGATGATTGCAATCTTGTCATTTCGAGGAACGAGAAATCTTCACGAGTAACTCTACAATCAAAATCGCCAATTTTTGTCGAGCTGCTTGCGAAGATTTCTCGTTCCTCGAAATGACAAAAATGGTGCAAAATAGTATTATAGAGATAGCTTAAGTTCAAAAAAAACTTAGCGCCTTAGCATCTCAGTACCTCAGAGCCTTCTAAAAAGCTATTTTATATATCTCATTTTAAGCCCATATTTTTATATTATCATACAAAACCTGCTAAATTTGTTAAGAAATCCTTTTTTGTTTCATAAAATGCAATCTTTTTTTTGGTGCACTAAAAATAATTTATACATTCGCAGAGAATTTAAAAAATAACACAAACAAAATGGCAACTAACCGTTTTTATTTTAGCAACAATTTTTATTTCTTCTTTAGTAGAAGTCAGGATTGTGCTATGGTTATTTGAGAAAAAATTTAAGACAAATAAAACTAATATACAATCCTGATGCAAATCAGGATTTTTTTTTGACTATATGACAACTAAAATTGCAATACAAGGTATTAAAGGATCTTTTCATCATCAGGTTGTGAAGGAGTATTTCTCTGAAAATGTGGATATTGATGAATGTTTGTCTTTTGAAGAATTGATTGACAGCCTTATTGCCGGAAAATCTGATCAGGCAGTTATGGCGATCGAAAATTCGATTGCGGGGCCAATTATCCCGAATTATGCTTTGATTGACAAGAATAATTTGCACATAATTGGAGAGCATTATTTAAATATTCAGCAGAATTTAATGGCGTTGAAAGGTCAGAAAATTGAAGATATAAAAGAAGTTCATTCACATCCAATGGCGCTTTTACAGTGTATGGATTTCCTGAAGCAATATCCAAACATTAAATTGATTGAGGATAAAGATACAGCCGAAACAGCGAGAAGAATTCAGGAAAAACAGTTAACCGGAATTGCTGCAATTGCAAGTGTAACAGCTTCTGAAATGTATGATTTAGATATTATTGCGTCTTCAATTCAAACAATTAAAAACAATATGACGCGTTTCGTAATCATTAAAAAGCAAAATTCATTTTTGCCAGAAAGCGAAATCAATAGAGCGTCTATTAAGTTTGAATTGGATCACAAAAGAGGAAGTTTAGCAGCGGTTTTAAATGTTATGAGTGATTGCAAACTGAATTTGACAAAAATCCAGTCGCTTCCAAAAATTGAAACGCCTTGGAAATATTCGTTTTTCGTAGACGTGACATTTGAGAAATACGAAGATTTTGCAAAAGCCAAAGCTTTATTAAATATAATGGCAGAGTATTTTAAAGTGTTGGGAGAATATAAAAATACAAGACCTTAACAGGAAATTTCAATTTTTGAAATTCCAAATTCCAAAGGGTTGAAATAATAAATTGTCAGGCTGAGCGAAGTCGAAGCCCGCTTCAATTGGAAAGCCCTTCGACTTCGCTCAGGGTGACAAGTCAAAAAGAGAAAAGCATAAAGCTTACGGCCTAAAGCCTAAAGCAAAATATAAAGCAATAAAAAAATGATTACAACAGCAAAACGATTAGACACAGTTGAAGAATACTACTTCTCATTAAAATTAAGAGAAGTTCGTCAGTTGATGTCTGAAGGAAAATCGATCATCAATATGGGAATTGGAAGCCCTGATTTGAGTCCGTCAAAAGCAGTAATTGAAGCAGTCGCTGCGGCAATTCAAGACGAAAACGGGCATGGTTATCAAAGCTATCAGGGATTACCAGAAATGAGACAGGCGATGGCAGATTTTTACAAAGATCAGTTTGGTGTTGAAGTGAATCCGAATAATGAGATTTTACCTCTTATGGGTTCGAAAGAAGGAATTATGCATATTTCGTTGGCCTTTTTAAATGAAGGAGATCACGTTTTAATTCCGAATCCAGGTTATCCAACTTATACTTCGGTAACCAATTTGGTTGGAGCGGTTCCAGTTTATTACGATTTGAAAGAAGAAAATTCATGGGAACCTGATTTTGAAGCCTTAGAAAAATTGGATCTTTCGAAAGTAAAAATTATGTGGCTGGGATATCCGCACATGCCAACAGGAGCGAGAGGAAGTTTAGCGCTATTTGAAAAATTGGTAGCATTTGCTAAAAAACACAACATATTATTGATCAATGACAATCCGTATAGTTTTGTTTTGAATGATAATCCGATGAGTTTATTGCAGGTTGAAGGCGCGAAAGATGTGGCTTTAGAATTGAACTCTTTAAGTAAAACCTTCAACATGGCCGGATGGAGAGTCGGAATGGTTTTAGGAAATGCTGAAATTATCGATGCAGTCCTAAAAGTAAAAAGCAACATGGACAGCGGAATGTTTTACGGAATTCAGAAAGGTGCAATCGCCGCTTTAAAATGTGATAAATCTTGGTTCGAAGATCAAAACAAAATTTACAGACGCCGTAGAGAATTAACTGAAAAGTTAGCAGAAAAGTTAGGCTGCGAAGTTTATAAAGAAGGAGTCGGCCTTTTTGTTTGGGCAAAATTGCCAGAAGGAATTGAATCAGCAGAAAAGTTCATTGACGAAATATTATATGAGAAACATATTTTCATTACACCGGGAACAATCTTCGGAAGCAACGGTGAAGGATATATCAGATTCTCATTGTGTGTGAAGGAAGAAAAAGTACAAGAAGCGATAGATCGATTTTAATATTTAAAGCAATAATTATTACACATGAAAACAAAAATTCTAACACTTTCTGTAGCAGTATTTCTTTTGTCACTTTTTTTATTGTTTAGATTTTATACCAATGCTCAAGAAAAGTCATACAATGCAAAGATTTCAAATGCAAAATCATTAATCGATTCAGGAAAAGAGGCTACCGCTATCTATGATTCTTTAGTAACTGAATTTAAGCGCAGAGGAAATGAAAGTCATTTGTCGATTAAATATTCTTTTGATGCCAACGGAAAAACATTTACTGATGATAAGCAAATTATCGAAGCTCCGAAAGTATCTGCTTTTAAAATAGTTTATCTTCCGTCTAATCCTGAAATCCATTCTGAAGATCCTAAAGGAGATTTGGAATATTATAAAAAACTTAATTCTGATAAAGATTCTGGAGTTTTAGCTTGGTCTCTATTTGTAGGCAGTATTTTAGTTTTTTATTTTACTAGAAGAAGTTACATAAATGAATTAAAAGAAGATAGTTTTTTTGATTAAAAGAAAAGGTCTTGAAAAAACGAGAAGCCCTAGCCCTGATAGAAGTGGAAATCCTTTTGCGCCGGGGTTCGGCGGAAAAGATTGAAACGGATAGCAGGAAATAGCTTCTAATAAAAAAGAATATGAAAGTATACGTAATAGGAATAGGATTAATAGGCGGTTCGATGGTGCTGGACATCAAAGACCAACATCCTGATTCGACCATTTTTGGAATCGACAGCAACGAAAAACATTTGCAGGAAGCTATTGATTTAGGAGTTATCGACGAAGCAGGAAGTTTTGAAGATTTAGCAGAAGCTGACTTTGTAATCGTTTCGGTTCCGGTTGATGTCGCACTGACGGTTTTGCCTAAGGTTCTGGATTCGGTTGGAGATAAAACAATTGTTTTTGAAGTAGGATCGACAAAAAAGCCAATTTGCGAAGCAGTAGCAAGTCATCCGAAAAGAAGAAATTTTATTGCCACACATCCGATAGCAGGAACGGAGTTTTCGGGACCTTCGGCGGCGATAAGAGGTTTGTTTCAAGGGAAAACAAACATTATTTGCGAAGTGGAAAAAACCACTTTTAAATTGCAGGAAAAGGCGTTAAAGCTTTTTAGCGAAATCGGAATGAGGATTCGATATATGGATCCAACTTCGCACGACAAACACATTGCTTACGTTTCGCATTTATCGCACATTAGTTCGTTTATGCTCGGGAAAACGGTAATGAACAAAGAAAAAGACGAACAGGATATTTTTGATATGGCGGGAAGTGGATTTGAAAGCACCGTTCGTTTAGCAAAAAGTTCACCCGCAATGTGGACACCAATTTTTAAACAGAATAAAGAACATGTTCTAGAAACATTAGAAGCATATATTTCAAACCTGAGTCGGTTTAGGGATTTGCTGAAAGAAGAAGATTATAATGCCATTTTTGAAGAAATGGAAAGCACAAATAAAATAAAAGAAATACTAAACGGATTAACAACAACTAAAAAGTAAATTAGAATTAAGATGGAAAATAAGAAAGAAATGAGAAAGTGGTTAGAAGATTTCAATTTAAATCACCCACTTGTGATAGCAGGACCATGTAGTGCAGAAACAGAAGATCAAGTATTGAAAATTGCTCACGAATTGAAAGATTCAAAAGTTAGTGTATTTAGAGCTGGAATCTGGAAACCAAGAACACGTCCAGGAGGATTTGAAGGTGTTGGAGAAATTGGATTAAAATGGTTGCAAAAAGCAAAAGCTGAAACTGGTTTATTAATGGGAACTGAGGTTGCAACTGCAGCGCACTGTAAATTAGCTTTAGAACATGATATTGACGTTTTATGGGTTGGTGCTCGTACAACTGCAAACCCTTTCGCAGTTCAAGAAATTGCTGATACTTTAAAAGGAACTGATAAAATCGTTTTGGTTAAAAACCCAGTAAACCCAGATTTAGCTTTATGGTTAGGTGGTGTGGAGCGTTTACACATGGCTGGAATCGAAAAATTAGGAGTTATTCACAGAGGTTTCTCTACTTACGAAAAAACAAAATACAGAAACATTCCAGAATGGCAGATTGCTATCGAATTACAAAATAAATTCCCTGATTTACCATTAATCATCGATCCATCTCACATTACAGGAGATCGTAAAATGATTTTTGAAGTAACACAAGAGGCTTTAGATTTGAACTACGATGGTATGATTATCGAAACGCACTACGATCCAGACAACGCTTGGTCAGATGCTGCACAGCAAGTTACTCCAGATTCTTTGAAACAAATTATCAAAGATTTGACTATCAGAAAAACGGATGATACTACAGACGAGTACAGCCAAAAAATGACTAAACTAAGAGCGAACATCGATGTTCTTGATGCAAACTTATTAGAATTGTTAGGAAAACGTATGAAAGTGGCTGACGAAATTGGTCAAGTGAAAAAAGATGCAAACGTTGCCATTCTTCAAAACAACCGTTGGAACGAAATCTTAGGAAAAATGATTTTAGAAGGTGAGAAAAAAGGTCTTACTGAAGAGTTCGTTTTAAGAATGTTCAAAGCAATCCACCAAGAAAGTATTGGTCATCAAGAGAAAATTTTCAATGCATAATTTTCTTAAAAACATATAAGTGATATAAGTTAATTTTAGTTTATAAAAACTTTGTTTTAAAGTTTTCTTATTTCATTATTTTAAAAATAGATTGTTTTTTAAATCCCTGTTACTTTGAAAGAAGTAATGGGGATTTTTGTTTTTTATAATACAGCCTACAGTTTCAATCGTGGGTTATGTTTAAAATTATTCATTTATCTTTGCGAAGATTTAGGTTTTGAATTTAAAATCTGAAATCAGCAATCTAAAATTAAAGAATGACAGGAACCGTATACAAATCTACAGGAAGCTGGTACACCGTAAAATCTGAAAAAGGAGATTTTGTGGAATGCCGTATGAAAGGGAAATTCAGAATAAAAGGTATCAAAAGTACCAATCCTATTGCTGTAGGCGATATTGTCGATTATGAATTAGATGAAACTTCGGATGCTATTACCGGTACAATTCATAATATTCATGAAAGAAAAAACTATATCGTTCGTAAATCGGTTAACTTGTCTAAACAGATTCATATTATTGCTTCTAATATCGATCAGGTTTTTTTATTGGTTACTATAGATAATCCGCCGACTACTACCAGTTTTATAGATCGTTTTTTGGTTACTGCAGAAGCATACGGAATTGAAGCAGTTTTGATTTTTAATAAAATCGATACTTTAAACGATCAAACACTAGATGATCAGCTTTATTTACAGCATATTTACACCGAAATTGGATATAAATGCCTCCGAATTTCATCAACAGAAAACAAGGGTGTTGATAAATTGAAAGAAATGATGGTTGGTAAAGTAAGTATGTTTTCTGGACATTCGGGAGTAGGAAAATCAACTTTGGTAAACGCAATGGAGCCAAGTCTTCATTTAAAAACTTCGGTTATTTCAGAGCAAAGCAAACAAGGACAGCATACTACAACTTTTGCCGAAATGTATGATTTGTCTTTTGATGCCCGAATTATCGATACGCCTGGAATAAAAGGTTTCGGAATTGTTGATATGGAACCATCAGAAATTAGCGGTTATTTTCCAGAATTCTTCAAACTGAAAGATCAATGTAAATTCAATAATTGTCTCCATAAAGAAGAACCGCATTGTGCCATAAAAGCAGCTTTAGAAAAAGATGAAATCGCATGGTCACGCTATAATAGTTATTTGAAAATTCTGGAAGGTGATGATGAACATTACCGCACAGATTCATATGACGAAGATCGTAAAGCGAGTGATGAAACACGTAAATAATTGTGAATTGTGAATGATTGATTGTTAATTATGAATTTCATTCCTTAATTAAAAAAAACAACAACATTAATTGTAGAGATGCACCGCATTGCATGTAACGCTAGAATTTAAAATCTGTTAAATCCTTTTAATCTGTGGCATAAAACCACTTTCTATAATAATGAAAATTGTACTTCAAAGAGTTTCCGAAGCATCTGTAACAGTTGATTCTAAAATTGTTGCTGACATAAAAAAAGGATTATTGGTTTTGGTCGGAATTGAAGATGCCGATACTCAGGAAGATATTGACTGGCTTTCTGGAAAAATCATTAAAATGCGAATTTTTGGAGATGAAAATGATGTTATGAACTGCTCGGTTCAGGATATTGACGGCGATATTATTGTAGTAAGCCAATTTACACTTCATGCTTCTACAAAAAAAGGAAATCGTCCTTCTTACATAAAAGCAGCTAAACCAGATTTTGCAATTCCGATGTATGAAAACTTCGTAAAATCACTTGAAAAAGAGTTTGGAAAAAAAGTTCAAACTGGAATTTTTGGTGCAGATATGAAAGTAAATCTCCTAAATGACGGTCCTGTAACAATTCTAATTGACAGCAAAAACAAGGAATAAAAATTATTAAACATATGTTAAGGATTTCTGAAAAAAATATATATTTGGAGAAAATCCTTACTAATGAAAAACCTGCGTTGCGCGTTATTTTTTTTAATTTTTGCAGTTAATTCTTTTGCCCAAAAGACCGATTATTCCATTCTTAAAATTTCAGACAGCCTTAAAGAAAATGCAAACGCTGTTCTTCGCTTAGATCAAATGGACCTTAATATTCTTTCGCAGCGAAGCATGAATATTAAGAAACAAAGAGTAATTACTGTTTTAAATGAGAAAGGTCTCAATGAAATAGACGGTTACGAGTATTATGATAAATCTACATCAATCAGAAATATTGAAGCCGTAGTATACGATGCTTTTGGTAATGAAATTAAAAAGATCAAAAAAAAGGATTTTAGAGATCAAAGTGCCGCTAGTGGCAGTACTCTTTTTTCAGATAATCGTGTACTATATTTAGATTATACTCCAATTTCTTATCCTTTTACTGTGGTTTACAACAGTGAACTAGAAACATCAAATACTGCCTTTTTACCAAAATGGTATTTTCTAAGCAGTTATAATGTAAGTGTGGAGAATTGTATATTGAATGTATCTTTTCCTAGCAATTTAGGATTCAAAAAGAAAGAGTTTCAATTTGCCGGCTTTAAAATTGAGAAAATAGCCGAGACTGATACTAAACTTAGTTATGCTGCACACAATATTTTAGCCCAAAAAATAGAAGATTATAGTCCGTCTCCCTCAGATCTTTATCCGAAAGTAATGATGGGATTAGAACACTTTCATTTAGAAGGAGTAGATGGTACAGCAACCACTTGGGAAGCTTTTGGGAAATGGTACGGAGATAAAATTTTAGCTGGAACTACTACTTTGCCAGAAGAGACTAAAATTAAAATTAAAACTTTAGTAGGAGACGAAAAAGACCCTGTTAAAAAGACAAAAATTATCTACGATTATGTTCAGAAAAAATCAAGATATGTAAATATTGCAGTAGGTATTGGCGGATGGAAACCTATGCTAGCTTCTGACGTTGATCGTTTAGGTTATGGAGATTGCAAAGCGTTATCCAATTATACCAAAGCACTTTTACAGGTTGTAGATGTACCCTCTTACAATACCATTTTGTACGGAGATCGGTACAAATCAAATATTCAGTCTGATTTTGTTTCTATGCAGGGAAATCATATGATTTTGGCAGTTCCTAATGGAGATAATTATATCTGGCTGGAATGCACAAGCCAAGATGATCCCTTTGGTTATCAAGGAACTTTTACAGATGATAGAGATGTTTTAGTCGTTAAGCCTGAAGGAGGAGAAATTGTGCGCACCAAAATTTATGAGGATATAGGAAATACTCAAACTGGAAAAGGAACTTATACCATTAATGAAAATGGTGATTTTTCGGGTATTTTAAAAATAGCTTCTCAAGGAAGTCAGTATGCTTCTAAATCAATGGTTGAAACTTTACAGCCTCATGAAAAAGAAAAACATTATAAAGAATATTGGGATAACATCAACAATTTGAAGTTAGGTAAAATAATTTTTACTAATGATAAAGAGAAGATTCAGTTTACAGAAGATGTTCAAATTTCGGCATCCAATTATGGAGTGATTTCTGGAAATAAAATGATTTTTACAGTTGATGCTTTTAATCAAAATTCTGAGAATGTAAAGCGAATCCGAAATAGAAAAAATCCTTTTCAAATTCAGAGAGGCTATTTAGATACAGATGAAATTGAGATCAATCTTCCTACAGGATTCAGCATTGAATTCCTGCCTCAAAATTATGAACTGAAAGGCAAATTTGGGGAATACAAAACTGAAATCATCAAAACCGATAATAATAAAATTACCTATAAAAGATCAATGTTTCTAAATAAAGGAAAGTAATCCAATAAAGAGTATGATGAATACCGCTTGTTTATGGAACAGGTTTCTAGAAATGATAACGCCAAAATAATATTAACCAAAAACTAAACCCAACCAAAAACTACCAGACCAATGAAATTAACCAAACTTCTCAGTGTATTATTTACGCTGTTTTCTGTTTTTACAATTACGGCACAAGAATTTAAATTAGGAAAAGTTTCAGTAGCAGAGCTTGAACAAAAAGTTCATCCAAAAGATTCGTCTGCCGCTGCCGCTATTTTGTATAAAAAAGGATTTTCTCGACTTGAGTATGATACAAATGAAGGATTTGTAACGATAACAGAGGTAGAAACTAGAATTAAAATCTATAAAAAAGAGGGATATGACTGGGCGAATCAGGCAGTTTGGTATTATTATTCAAACAGTGCAAAAGAAAAATTGTCGATTTCTGACGCTGTAACTTATAATTTAGTTGATGGTAAAATTGAAAAAACAAAGCTGAAAAGTGATGGCGTTTTTGATGAAGTACTAAGTAAATATAGATCTCAGAAAAAGCTGACGATGCCTAATGTAAAAGAGGGTTCGGTAATTGAATTTAGATACTTCATTAGAAGTCCTTTTGAAATGATAAGAGATTGGGATTTTCAAACCAGTATACCAGTAAATTATTCTGAATTTTCAACTTTCATTCCAGAATATTATGTTTTTAGTCCGAGACAAAAAGGATACATTTTTCCTAAGGTTGTTACCGTAAAAAATAATAAATCTATTGTATTTACTTCAAAAGAAAGATATACACCAACAGGAATGGGTGCGGTCAAGACAGAATATACAAGTGAGAAAGTTGATTATATAGAAAGTAAAACCACTTATACAGCGGTAGATTTTCCGGCAATGAAAGATGAAGCATTTGTGAATAATATTGACAACTATACTTCTTCCATCGCACATGAATTAGCCATTACAAAATTTCCAAACTCACAAATGAAAGAGTATTCAACAGATTGGAATTCAGTTGTAAAAACAATTTACAATTATGATGATTTTGGTCCTGAACTGAATAAAACAGGTTACTTTGAAGAAGATATTAAAAAACTGCTTACAGGACTTAATACGCCAGAAGAGAAAATATGGGCAATTTTAAATCATGTAAAGGCAAATGTAAAATGGAATGGTTATACAGGATATGGCTGTGATAGTGGAGTAAAAAAAGCTTATAAAGAAAAAACAGGAAATATTGCTGATATTAATCTGATGCTTACAGCGATGCTTCGTTATTCGGGATTAACAGCAAATCCGGTATTAGTAAGTACGCGTTCAAATGGGATTGCTTTGTTTCCTAATAGAACCGCTTTTAATTATGTAATTGCTGCAGTAGAAACGCCTAATGGACATATTTTATTAGATGCATCTGAGAAATTTTCGACGCCAAATATCCTGCCTCTTAGCGTTCTAAATTGGTCAGGGAGATTAATCAGAAAAGATGGAACATCAGAAGAAATTAATTTGATACCTCAAAAAGCATCTAATGACATTGTTTTTTTAACATATAATATAGATGCTGATGGGAAAGTTTCAGGGAAAACGAGAAGACAATCTCAGGATTATAATGCGATGATTGCCAGAGATAATATTTCTAATGTAAAAGAGGAAGAATACTTAGATAAATTAGAAAATAGAAATAACAAAATAGAAATAAGTGAATACTCAAAAACAAACGAAAAAGATATTTTACTGCCAATAATAGAAACGTATTCTTTTACGGGAAACAATTTATGCGAATTGATAGGCGGGAAGATTTATGTAAGTCCGATGTTGTTTTTTACAAATGATAAAAATCCATTTAAACAAGAAGTTAGAGAGTATCCAGTTGACTTTAGTTATCCTTTTGTTGATAAATATAATATAACAATTAAAATTCCGGATGGTTTTACTGTCGAAACATTACCTGCTCCGGCGAAGGTTACCATGGAAAATAATTTGGGATCTTTTTTATATAATATAGCCGCAAACGAAAATACGCTTCAGATTTCTGTGACACATCAGATAAATCAAGCGATTGTCGCAACTGAAAGTTATGACATGCTCAAGGAATATTACAAAGGAATGATTGCAAAGGAAACAGAGAAAATAGTTTTAAAACGTATCTAATATGCTGATGCGATTTCTATTAATTTGTTTTGTGTTCTTAGGGAACAGTATAAATATTCAAGCTCAAAATTATGAGCTAGGAAGAATCACGATACCAGAATTAGAAGAAAAAATGCATCCGAGAGACTCTGCGTGTGTAGCGGCTGTTTTAGCAAGCACTGTGTCGATTAATTTAAGTTTGAATGGAAATTCGGAAAAGATTGTAAAGAAAAAAATCAAAATTTATAAGAGTGACGGTTATGATTATTCAAATGTCCGTCTTTACTTTGGCGCTGGAAGAGCAGGATATTTAAAAGTCATAAGTGCAGATACTTATAATTTAGTTGATGGTAAAATCGTAAAATCTAAATTGAAACCTGAAAGTGAGTTTATCGAAAAAACAAATAATAATTATTGGATTAAAAAATTAGCTTTTCCAGATGTAAAAGAAGGATCTATAATTGAATATCAATATAGAGAACAAATAGGTTTTTTGAGTGTTTATGATTTGAATTTTCAAGAAAATATTCCAGTCAATTATTCGGAACTTAAAACAACTATGCCCAATGATTTTATATTTAAAAGAAATTTAAAGGGATTTTATTCGCCAAAAATAAATTCTAAGATAGCCAACACGCACGGATATAATGCTACTGAAAACAGTTACGTTTTTCACAATCTTCCGGCGATGAAACAAGAAAGTTATGTAAATAATATTGATAATTACAGAACCGGAATTTCTTTTGAACTTGAAAAAGTCACAATTCCAGGAAGCTTTTATAAAACATTTTCATCAGATTGGACAAGCGTTTCAAAAACAATTTATGGATTTGAAAGTTTTGGCCCAGAATTAAACAAAACGGGATATTTTGAAGAGGATCTGAAAGTGTTATTGGCAGGAAAAAATAATCCCACAGAAAAGATAACTGCTATTCTAGATTTTGTAAAAACCAATATACACTGGAATAATCATTTAGGTTTTTCTTGCGAGAAAGGAGTCCGTAAAGCCTACAAAGAAAAATCAGGAAACTGTGCAGATATCAATTTAATGCTGACTGCAATGCTTAGATATGCAGGGCTTACTGCAAATCCGGTTTTGATTAGTACGCGTTCTAACGGAATTGCCTTTTTTCCAAATATAAGTGCTTTTAATGCCGTGATAACTGCTGTTGAAAATGGAGGTGATATTATATTAATTGATGCCGCAGACAAATTTTCAACACCAAATGTGCTTCCGCTAAGAGACTTGAATTGGATCGGAAGATTAATTCGTAAAGATGGCAGCTCTGAAAGTATTGATTTAATGCCGAAGAAATTCTCTACTAAAAATGTTTCAATCGATTATACCGTTGAAGAAAATGGAAAAATTAATGGAAAAGTAAGACGACAATCTACAGATTATGATGCGATGGTCTTTAGAAATATTTTTTCCAACACCAAAGAAGATGCTTATTTGGAAGAGCTTGAAAATAATAATGGTAAAATTGAAATTAAGGATTACAAACGAGATAATGAGAAAGATTGTTTATTGCCGGTTACAGAAAGTTTTTCTTTTATAAGCACTAATTTATCTGAAGTGATTGGCGATAAGATTTATATAAACCCAATGATCTTTTTTGCAAATACAAAAAATCCTTTTAAGCAGGAAAATAGAGAATATCCAGTCGATTTTGGATTCCCTTTTGTAGAAAAATATAATGTCAGCATTCGTGTTCCTGACGGATTTGTGTTAGAAAACATTCCACAGGCAGAAGGATTAGTTATGGAAGAAGGTTTGGGAACCTTTAAATACAATATTGCACTTAATGAAAATGTAGTTCAATTACTGGTTTTGCACCAAATTAATTCTCCCATTGTAACACGCGAACAATATGCGATTTTAAGAGAATACTACAAGGCAATGATTGCTAAACAAACCGAAAAAATAATTTTAAAAAGAATTTAAACATGCCGAGTAGACTTCTTCTATTTTTTTTAATTTTTTGGGGGAACTTGACAAATATATATGCCCAAAAGTATGAGCTCGGAAAAGTTACTGTTGAAGAACTTGAGGAAAAAATCCATCCAATTGATTCTGCAGCTCCAGCGGCAATTTTGTTTAAAGTAGGAAAGACTGTTTTTAACTATAATGAGAAAACCGGTTTTTCGGCCACTCACACGTATGAGTTTAAAATCAAAATCTATAAAAAAGAAGGTCTAAAATGGGCAGATCAGAAAGTGAAGTATTATGTGGGATATCAAAATATAAATGAAGACATGCTTTCTTTTTCGAATGCAGTAACTTACAATTTAGTAAATGGTAAAATCGAAAAAACAAAGCTGGAAAACCAAGGAGCGTTCAAAAGAAAAATCAATGAATACTGGAATGAAAAAACAATAACCCTTCCGAATGTAAAAGAAGGATCAATAATAGAATACAAATACACCTTAAAATCTGAAAATATTGTCCAGTTCCCAGATTTTGATTTTCAATTCAGCATTCCTCTAAATTATTTTGAATACATAACAAAGTTTCCCGAATACTATATTTACAAAACTCTTTTAATAGGCACTCATAAAATAGAAAGTGATGCAAAAATTGTAACTGGAAGCCAGAATTTTGCAAATGAGTATGGCCAAAGCAGAACTATGTCGTACAAGCAGATAGATGCTCTTTATTCTGCAAAAAATATCCCCGCTTTAAAAGAAGAACCTTATGTCAATAATATCGAAAATTATAGAGGTTCTATCAAGCATGAATTAGAACGTGTTCGAATGCCAGAGCAACCCGTGAAAGATTTTACACTTACTTGGGAAGGAGTGTCTTCAACAATCTTTAAAGATGATCGTTTTGGGAAAGAAATTAATAAAAGTAGTTTTTTGCTAGAAGATGTGAAAAAGATTCTTTCTAATGTCACATCTCAGGAAGAAAGAATGAAAATTATTTTTCAGTTCGTTCAGAACAAAATGAATTGGAATGAAAAATATGGTTATTTCACTGATAAAGGAGTCGAGAAAGCCTATAAAGATCAAACTGGAAATATTGCAGAAATCAATTTTATATTACTAAATCTTTTAAAGCTGGCAGGAGTTGAGGCTAATCCAGTTTTAGTAAGTACAATTGAAAACGGAATTCCAGTTTATCCAACAAGAACAGGCTTTAATTATGTTATTGTTGCAGCAAAAATGGATGAAAAAGAAGTTTTGTTAGATGCTTCGAGAAAATACACTTCGCCAGATATACTACCTCTAAATATTTTAAACTGGAAAGGAAGACTAATTAAAAGTGATGGAACTTCTAAAGAAATTGATTTAGTTCCGTCAAAAAGCTCTAAAGAAAATGCCAGCATCACTTTCAAAATAACTGAAAATGGAAAAATTGACGGCAGAATTAGAATTCAGAGAACAGATTATGAGGCTTATAAATTTAGAGTTCAAAATGGAAGTGGAAATCAAGAAAGCTATCTTGAAAAACTGGAGGGACAGTTAGGAGATCTCAAGATTTCAGATTATTCCATCACTAATAAAATATCCAATATAGCAGATCCAATTGTAGAAACTTTTAGTTTTGAAACGGAAAATTTTATTGAAAGTATTGGAGGAAAATTTTACATAAGTCCAATGTTATTTTATACACCTTCTAAAAATCCGTTTGTGCAGGAAAATAGGCAGATGGGAATTTATTTTGGATATCCTACGCAGGAAAAACTGCTTGTAAATTTAGAAATTCCAGAAGGTTATGTGATAGAAACGCTTCCCAAATCGGTAAGGCTTGCTTTGGAAGATAATTCTATAAGTTTGTCATTAAAAGTTTTGAACGAGGGAAACAAAATTCAATTTAGCTTTTCAAAAGACATTAACAATAGTATTTTTGCAGCAGAGAACTACAATGCACTGAAAACTGTTTTTCAGAAAATGATTGCTAGTCAAAATGAAAAAATTGTTCTAAAAAAAGCTTAAATATGGATTTGAAAAATGCCCAACTAGACGTTGATACCTGGATAAAAGAGCACGGAGTTCGTTACTTTAACGAATTAACCAATATGGCGCAGCTTACAGAAGAAGTAGGAGAAGTGGCCAGAATAATTGCGCGTCGTTACGGAGAACAATCGGAGAAAGAAAGCGATAAAAACAAAGATTTAGGCGAAGAATTGGCAGATGTTGTTTTCGTAGTTTTATGTCTGGCGAATCAAACCGGAATCGATTTACAAGCTGCTTTTGATAAAAAAATGGACTTAAAATCGGTTAGAGATAAAGATCGTCACAAAAACAATGATAAATTGAAATAATTGTGAAATATCACTCATAAGTTTTGAATTATGAGTTTTGAATTTTGAATTATGAATGGGGAGTGGTAAATTGCGGGGCTGAATTATTTTTCTAATCATTCATAATTCATGATTCACAACTTACAATTAAAAAAATGAATTTAAAATTAAGCACGAATTCACAATTCACAATTGACGATTCGCAACTAAATATCACAGGTTCTAAAAGCGAAACGAATCGTTTATTATTACTAAAAGCATTATTTCCTAATATCACATTAGCCAATACTTCAAACTCTGATGACAGCGAAGTAATGCAGAAAGCATTAATTGGAAATGACGAAATTGTAGACATACATCACGCGGGAACGGCAATGCGTTTTCTTACCGCTTATTTTTCTGTTAATGAAGGAAGAGAAGTGGTTTTGACAGGATCAAGCAGAATGCAGGAACGCCCAATCAAAATTTTGGTTGAAGCGCTAGAACAATTAGGAGTTGAGATTTCATACGAAAAAGAAGTAGGTTATCCGCCAATTCGAATTAAAGGAAAAAAAGTAACAGAATCAAAAGTTACTTTGGCAGCCAATGTAAGCAGTCAATATATTTCAGCACTTTTATTGGTAGCTTCAAAACTAGACAACGGTTTAGAACTGACTTTAGAAGGAGAAATTACCTCAATTCCGTATATCAAAATGACTTTAGCTTTGTTGAATGATTTAGATATAAAAACAAGTTTTGAAGGAAATGTAATTAAAGTTTTTCCTAAAGAATTAGTTGAGTCAAAAGAAATGGTTGTGGAATCAGACTGGAGTTCAGCTTCTTATTTCTTTAGTTTAGTTGCATTATCTGATGCGGCAAAAATTACTTTGAGCAGTTACAAAGAAAACAGTCTTCAGGGAGATTCAGAATTAGTGTCTCTTTACGAAAAAATGGGTGTGAAAACGACTTTCCAAAATAACAAAATGACTTTGGAAAAAGTGGCAGGTTTTAATTATCAAGATGTAAATTTTGAATTGAATAACACGCCAGATATTGCACAGACAATTGTAGTAACTTGTTTAGGTTTAGGAATAGGATGTCACTTAACAGGCCTTCATACTTTAAAAATTAAAGAAACAGACAGATTAGAAGCCTTAAGAATTGAGCTTACAAAATTAGGAGCGAATATTTCTGTTACTAATGACAGCTTAACTTTAGAGCGTTCTGGAAATATTAATCACGATATTCATATTGCAACATACAATGATCACCGTATGGCAATGGCATTTGCTCCTTTAGCAATCAAAGTTCCAATTATAATTGATGACGCTGAAGTAGTTTCAAAATCATACCCAGATTTCTGGAACGATTTAAAAGCTTTAAACTTTCATGTTTCAGAATTGTAAAAAAAATTGAACGATATAAGTTATATAAGTTCATTTAAATAAAACTTAATAATGATTAAAGTATAGCCTCTGGTTTCATCCAGAGGTTTTTTTATGCGCGAATTTAAGTATAATCGCAAAGTTTGTCATTTCGACGAAGGAGAAATCTTCTCAAGAAACTCTACAAAGATTGGATTTTGATTACGGAGCTACTTACGGAGATTTCTCCTTCGTCGAAATGACAATAATACGTTAAACAGGTTTGTGTAAGAAAAAAAAACATTTTTATGGTGTTCCAAACCACCACTAAATCAAGGACTTTTGAAAATAAACGTCAAAACACTTGACAACGCCTATCTCACAATCGTATATTTGCAGGCGATTTAAAATTTTAGATAAAAAAGTCTAAGATTGATATTTTAAAATCTAACTTCAAATATGAAATTATCACACTTCAATTTCAATTTACCGAAAGAACTTTTGGCTGAATTTCCAGCAGAAAACAGAGATGAATCTCGTTTAATGGTAATTGACCGTAAAAAAAACACTATCGAACATAAAATGTTTAAAGACGTGATCAACTATTTTGATGACGGAGACGTTTTAATTCTTAACAATACAAAAGTTTTCCCTGCACGTTTGTACGGAAACAAAGAAAAAACTGGAGCTAGAATTGAAGTTTTCTTGTTAAGAGAACTAAATTCTGAGCAGCGCCTTTGGGATGTTTTAGTTGATCCAGCTAGAAAAATCCGTATTGGAAACAAACTTTATTTTGGTGACGACGATTCATTAGTTGCTGAGGTAATTGACAATACAACCTCTCGTGGAAGAACTTTACGTTTCTTATACGATGGTTCTTATGAAGAATTCAGAAACAAACTGACAGAACTTGGAGAAACTCCAATTCCTAAATATATCAACAGAGAAGTTACTGCTGAAGATGCTGAAAGATACCAAACGATCTACGCAAAAGAAGAAGGAGCTGTAGCGGCACCAACTGCTGGTTTACACTTCTCAAAACACCTTTTGAAAAAATTAGAAATCAAAGGAGTAAATTTTGCTGAGGTAACTTTACACGTTGGTTTAGGAACTTTCAATCCAGTTGAGGTTGAAGATTTATCTAAACACAAAATGGATTCAGAAGAATTGATCATTAATCAACAAGCTTGTGATATCGTAAACGAAGCAAAAGCAAAGAAAAAGCGCATCTGTGCAGTAGGAACAACTTCTATGCGTGCAATCGAAAGTTCTGTTTCTTCTGCTAATACTTTAAATCCTTATGAAGGATGGACAAATAAATTTATTTTCCCTCCTCACGATTTCAGTATTGCAAACTGTATGATTACAAATTTCCACACACCAAAATCAACATTATTGATGATGATTTCTGCTTTCTGTGGACATGATTTAATGAAAAAAGCATACGACGAAGCGATCAAAGAAGGATACAAATTCTATTCTTACGGAGACGCGATGTTAATTCTATAATTAGAATTTATTTTCAAAATAAGAACCCGACAGCTTTTTAGAATCTGTCGGGTTTTCTATTTTTAATGGTTTCAAGTTTCAAGTTTGACGTTTGTTACGCGATTTAACCTCAATCCCGATAGCTATCGGGATTGAGGTTAAACACACAAAGCATATCAACATGATCCCGAAGCTTCGGGAGAAACCTGAAACAAAATAAACAATTTTTGTTATTTTAGCAGACAAAACAAAAACACAATGACTTTTCAAAATACACGCGAATTCGCGAAACAACTTGATGCTCAAGATGCATTAAATCACTACCAGGACCAATTTATTTTTCCAAAAGTTAACGATAGACGAGTAATTTATTTCACAGGAAATTCATTGGGATTACAGCCAAAACGCACCAAAGCTTATATTGACGAAGTAATGAACGATTGGGCAGAATTGGCTGTCGAAGGTCACTTTTATGCAGAGAAACCTTGGTGGGATTATCAAGAAAGATTTGCAGAACCGTTGAGTACAATTGTTGGCGCACTTCCGTCAGAAGTTACAGTAATGAATACTTTGACAGTGAATCTTCATTTGCTGATGGTTTCTTTTTATCAGCCAAAAGGCAAACGTTATAAAATTATCTGCGAAGAAAAAGCCTTTCCGTCAGATCAATATATGTTTCAGAGTCAGGTTCATTTTCACGGATACAAGCCAGAAGATGCCATTGTAGAAATTAAGCGCCGTGAAGGAGAACACAATATTCGCCTTGAAGATGTTTTAGCAAAAATCGAAGAAGTTGGTGATGAATTGGCTTTAGTTTTAATTGGCGGAGTGAATTATTATACGGGACAAGTTTTCGATATTAAAACCATTACGGCAGCCGGACAAAAAGCAGGAGCAAAAGTAGGCTGGGATTTGGCGCACGCTGCTGGAAACATTAAATTAGAGCTTCACGATTGGAATGTAGATTTCGCCGCTTGGTGCAGTTATAAATATATGAATTCGGGACCAGGAAATGCTTCTGGAGTTTTTGTTCACGAAAGACATCATAACGATCCAGACTTACCGCGTTTTGCAGGTTGGTGGGGACACAACAAAGAGCGTCGTTTTAAAATGGAACCCACTTTTGATCCAGTTCATGGAGCAGGCGGATGGCAGATTAGTAATCTTCCGGTTCTGTCTTTAGCGCCCTATTTGGCTTCTGTAGAAATGTTTGCTGAGGTTGGCATGGATGCGTTAATTAAAAAACGTGATCACATTACTTCTTATTTAGAATTTATTCTTCACGAAATTGATAAAGAAGTAGAAAGTACTTTTGAAATTATTACGCCTTCAAATCCTCAAGAAAGAGCTTCACAATTATCTGTTTTCCTTCATGGAGAAGGAAGAAGTTTATTCGATTATTTAATGAAAAACGGAGTCATTACAGATTGGCGTGAACCAAACGTAATTCGTCTGGCACCAGTTCCATTGTATTGCTCTTATGAAGATATGTATGACTTTGGACAAATTCTGAAAAAAGGAATTTTAGGGAAATAAGAATGATTGCAAATTAATCTCGCAAAGTCGCAGAGTTTTTTTGCCACAGATTAAAAGGATTAAAAAGATTTTTTTTAATTGCCTCCAGCTTTAGCTGGAGGTATTAAAGATAAAATTTAAAAAGGCTTTAGCCAAACTCTACGGTTGGCTAAAGCCATATTGTTTTGACCAATTTTTCATCCAGCTAAAGCTGGACGCTATTAAACTTAGAAAGATTAATTAATCTCTAACAGTTTAAAAGTTTTTTCTTTCCCGCAGATTTTGCAGATTTTTTTGATAAACTTTCTCAAAGAATAATCTGCAAAATCTGCAGGAAAAATTTCTAAAGTATTTTGAAATCCTTTTAATCTTTTTAATCTGTGGCAAAAAACTTAGCGCCCTCGCTCCCGATAGCTATCGGGATTGAGAGATTAAACAATTAATCTTCGATTAAAAATTCTGCGAGAAACAACACAACATCTTCTAATCTTATAAACTTTCAAAAAAATTCTGTAATAAATAATATAGCAGATATTCCGTATTTTGTAATGTATAATTTAAAAACTACAGATCATGAAAGGCTTATATATATTATTAGCGGCGATACTTATTACTTCTTGTCAGCATCAGAGTAAGGAAGATATAAACAAAGCCAAACAAGCCAGTATTGATTCAATGAAAGTTGAGATTAACAAACAACGTGTTATCGATTCAATGAAGACAGAAATGGCGAAGATAAAAGAGGAACAAAAAGTTGAATCTCAAAAAGTTGTTGTAGTGCATCAGCCGGCAAACGGAAATGCAACAACAACTACTACGACTACCAAAAAGAAAGGCTGGAGTGCCACTGCTAAAGGTGCCGTAATTGGTGCTGGTGTTGGTGCTGCAACTGGAGCAATCGTTAGTAAGAAAAAAGGCGAAGGTGCAGTAATTGGTGGTTTAGCTGGAGCTGCATTAGGAACTGGAACAGGTGCTGTTATTGACAGTAAAAACAAGAAGAAAGAATAAGTTGTAAAACTTTAATATTATTAAAAACGCCGATTTAGAATTTCTAAATCGGCGTTTTGTTTTTATACTAATTCGGGTTTCGGAATCTGGATTGTATTTAATTCTGATTTATAAAAATGGAACTGTTTTTTGATTTTATCTTCTTCTTTTTTAAAATATAAAGTTGAGGAAAAAAGATTCTGATAATATTCGATTCCTTCTAAAATGTTTGCTTTAAAAGAATTCCATTTTTTTAACTGCATTGCGGTTACTTCTCCTGAAACATTGTCAATTTCATTTCTAAAGTAATCTACATACATTTTTAACTCCTTCACAAATAAATTTGGGCGATCAGTTCTCAAAACCGATTTTCCTTGGTAAATATGCTGTACCATTTCTTTTAATGAAACTTCCTGATCAAAATAAGCTAAGTTGGGTCCAGGACAAATTACCACGCCCTGTGATTGACCTTTTACTTTTATGTCATTTTCAAGATAAGAAGCATTAGCTAAGCCAACACACAAACATGATTTCTCTGTTATTTTGATTTTATTTTTTTCGAATTCTTCTGATGATAAAGAATCTTTTTTTGATTCTAATTCTTCTAGTTTAATATCCTGATATTTTTTTGATGCTGTACAAATTCCATGCGGATCGTATTCTTTGCTTAAAGCTAAAAATTTTTTCGGACACGAACTTCCTGCTTTGTTTTCGTGAATTCTTTTTTGTTTTAAAAATTCATTTGTTGTGCCTTTTAAAGTATTAAATGGAACTCCCAAAGGCGAAATATTACTTAAATAAAAATCATCTTCTTTCGCATTCATCAATAAAGTACGTGTTTCTTTATCTACAGAAGTCGCTTCAGGAACCAGTAAAAAAGGCGATCCCCAGCCAACAGCATCTACTTTATATTTGTCTAACAAAAAAGCATGCTCTTCTGCAGTTCCAACGCCGCCTTGAACTGTAATTTTTAATTCTAAAGGGTTTTTTGGAAAAGCTTGATTTTTTAGCTGTAAAGCTTTAATCATTAATTCATGAGCCGATTGTACTAGTTGCTCTTTTTTTTGCTTGAATTCTTCTAAAATAGTGCCCAATAAGAGTCCGTCAGTGGCAAAGGCGTGACCGCCGCAGTTTAATCCTGATTCAATTCGGTATTCTGAAACCCAAAGTCCTTTTTTAGCCAAGAAATTTCCTTGAATCATCGCCGATCTAAAATCGCTTACTTTCAAAATGATCTTCTTTTTAAGCTCGTTATTTTCATTTGGAAAAAAGGCTGGAAAATTTTCGAAATAACCAAATAATCTCGGATTCATTCCCGCAGAAAGTACAACAGAAGATTCGAGATTACTATTGGCAAATCCTCTTAAAGCAGCGTGAGCATCGTTAAACTCAACTGGAAGCTGTTCGTTTTTAATGAAATTATCTTTATCCAATTTCGTCATAATGTTTACGTCAATTTCGCCGGGAAAAAGATGTGTCTCAATATAATTCTGAATATTTTCTTTAAAGGCAATTCCGTCATCCAATAAATTCTGAAATCCCTTTTTAATATCAGAAGTATTAGGCAGCATTGACATAAAATTTTCAAGAGCGGTTTTGCTTTCTGCTAGTTCTATTTTGAAATTTTCGAATTTTTCTTTTACGATTTTATCGACTAAATTTAGGTAAGAGGTAATTCTTTCGGCACGGTAATCCTGAAATTTCTGCGTGATTTCTTCGTACGGAATATTGAATTTGTTGCTGTAAAAATTACGCATCTTTTCAATTAAATCGTCATCAGCAAGAGCAATAACAGACGAAATCCCGTATTGCGCCACACGAATTGGGCTGTCAATGGTGTACGCAAGCCCCATCACAGGAATATGAAAAGTGTGTAAAGGTATTTTTGCCATTTGTTTTCAGATTAAAATAAAGGCAAATATTGAAAAAAGGATTTTTTTAAAAGCTGACAATTATCAGGTTTTTGGCCTGTTGAGTAAAGTTTTTCCGCCAAGCACTATCCTCAATCTTGTCATTCCGAGGAACGAGGAATCTTCGCAAGAAACTCCACATGCAAAATCAAATCGGCTTGTATTTAATTACTGATAAATAAGAAAAATCTCTCTATTTTTGTTTTTTTGAAATTGACGAAAAATAATTATTTTTGAATAAATGGAACTATTGCAAGGCTATCATACTTATTACATCTACATTATAACAAATAAATTTAAAACCGTATTTTATACTGGCGTAACTAACAACTTGCGAATTCGTTTAAGCCAGCATAAACAAAATATTATTGGAGAAAATAAAACTTTTGCTTCAAAATATAAAGTTGAATTTTTGTTATACTATGAAAAATTTACCTGGATTCAAGAAGCAATTAGTCGTGAAAAAGAAATAAAAGGCTGGACTAGAGATAAGAAAATAGAATTGATTAAAACTATTAATCCAGACTTAGATTTTTTGAATTATTTTTTTTCTTAAAATTATTGATTTACCAACCTGAAATACTTTGTAGAGTTTCTTACGAAGATTCCTCGTTCCTCGGAATGACAAGATTGTGGGGAATACTTCATCTTTAAACTGTTTTATATCAAAATCTTCTTCAAAGACTCTGCAATGCTTCGCCATAAAAAGTTGTAGAATGATTTTTCCTGAATTCTCTCAATTTCAACATCGGCGGTTTTGGCTTTGTCTTTTGAATCGTTTTTAACTAATAAATTGGCGATTGCCGATTTTAGTTTGGCTTCTTTTTCTGGATTTTTCTTTTTGTATAATTTCACTTTTAAATCGTCATAATCCAAAGAAGCATTTCCTTTTGAAATATTATCGTTTCCGTAGAAATTGAAACGGTATTTATTAAAAACTCCCGTAAATGAAGCATTCATATAAGGTTTGCTGAATTGCCCCATCGCTCGAACATCAAAATTCGAAATCACGCCTTGAATATGGAATCCATCATTTTTATCCAAAACATTAAAACTCCAGTCAACGTCTAGAGGTGAAGTTTTCATAAAAATGGTTTTGACCTTAATTTTGACATCAGCTGTTTTTTTCAAACCAAAACCGCTTCGCAGATTCGTTGCCTGCAAGTTGAATTTATCGAAAGTTAAAACTCCAGGACCTTTAGAAAAATCAATTTCTTCCTCATAAACCAGTTTCGATTTTAAAACCTGCAAAGTGTCAATCTGCAGCGGGAATTTTATATTTCGCAATAAATGATTGTATAAGTATTTTTTGCTCAAATCGTCTTTTGGCATTTTTCCACGATAAATATTGGCATCAAAATGGTTGATTACAACCGAATTTGCTTTAAAGAAAAAACGATCATTTTTAAATCCCCAATCCATTTTTGAGACTTGAGCAGAATCGAATTTCAATGTATAAATATCTTTTTCTTTATCTAAACGCTTTATAAAATTTGGTCGGTTGAATTGTGGAATATTTGCAAAATTATTGATTTTTAAGAAGTTCTTTTCGGTGCTGATTTTTCCAATATTGATATGATAAAAAGCACTCGGACGATAAAATAAACTATCGATAACTAAAGCGTAGCTTTTATATTGCAGCGGAATTTTTTCTTTTAAAGTAGCATCGGTAAGTAAAATCCCTTCTAATTTCAGCAGAATTTTTTTAATGCTGAAAATTGGTTTTTGAGTGTCTAAAGAAACTACATCAACAGTTCCGTCATTTAGATAAATATTCGAAACGCCAATGATTTTACGGAAAGGTTCAACAATTTCACTTTTAATGCTTTTGCTGTTATTTATAAGTTTTTCACCTTTTTTATAAAGAATAACTCGAGGTTTATTGATAATAATACTTTCCGCCTGAATAATATCGCGGAAAGCCAAATCCCAAATGTTAAAATGTTTAATTGTAATGGATTCTATTTTAGAAAAAATGCCGTTTTTGCTGTCTTTAGGCTGATTTTTCGGACTTACTAATAATGTTTCGGCGTAGATATTTCTTGAAAAAAGAGAAACTTCAATTTTTTCGTAATTGATATTGTATACCGTTTTATTTTTCTCGTGAATTATAATCGGAAGCTGTTTCTTAATCCAGTAATTCAGTCCAACGTTGGCTAAAATCACAATAATAAAAAGGGAAATTATCCCAATCGCTATTTTTTTGTAGATTGACATTTACTGTATTAATTTTAATACATAAATTTAGAGTTTTAAAGCGGAACGATATTACATTATTCTGCAATTTCGTTACATCATTTTTTAGAATTCATTTATTTACTTTTTTGCAAGATATGAAAAGATTAAAAAAAATTCTGTTGGTATTAGTATTACTAATTGTATTGTTTGGAATAGGTTTGTGCGGTTACATTTTTCACTTAAAACCGAAATATGAAGGGGAGCTGCAATTGAAAAATTTAGAAAAACCGACTACAGTATATTTTGATGAATTTGGAATTCCTCATATTTATGCCGATTCTGAAAAAGATGCCATGACCGCGCTTGGATATGTTCATGCGCAGGAAAGATTATGGCAGATGGAATTATTGCGCCGAATTGCACCGGGACGTTTGTCCGAAATTTTTGGAGGAGTTGCCTTAAAGAATGATAAATTTTTTGCAGGAATTGGCATTGAAGAAGCTTCTGCGAAAGCGATTGCCAAATTAGACAAAAGCAGTGAAAGTTATAAATTGACTCAGGCTTATCTAGACGGAATTAATCAATATCTGGACGAAGGCGTAACGCCAATTGAGTTTACGTTGGTGGGCGTAAAGAAGCAGAAATTCACTATAAAAGACGTTTATAATATTTTCGGATATATGTCTTTTAGTTTTGCGATGGCTCAGAAAACAGATCCTTTATTGACTGATATTAAGAATAAATACGGAGCTACTTATTTAAAAGATTTAGGAATTGAAGGAGAATTTAATACGACAAGAATTAAAATCTCAAAACAGAAAACAGAAGAATATACCGAGATTTCTAAGTCTATTACGGCAATGCTGGATCAATCTCCAATTCCGCCATTTGTTGGCAGTAACAGCTGGGTTGTTGGTCCTAAAAAATCAAAAAGTGGGAAGGTAATTTTTGCAAATGATCCTCATATTGGATTTTCGCAGCCTGCTACTTGGTACGAAGCGCATTTGGTAACGCCGCAACAGGAATTATATGGCTGTTATCTGGCTGGAACTCCTTTTCCGTTATTAGCTCATAACCGTGATTATGCTTACGGATTAACGATGTTTGAAAATGATGATATCGATTTTTATCAAGAGAAAAATAAGGCAGGAGATGTGACTCAGTATCAAACGCCAGATGGTTTTTCGAAATATGAAATCAGAAAAAAGACAATCAAAGTAAAAGATTCATCAGATGTGATTCTGACAGTTAAATCAAGCCGTCACGGTCCAATTATGAATGATTTGATGGAACGCTTGGAAAAGAAAAATCCAATTGCAATGCTTTGGACATATACGCATCAGCCAATTCAGATTCTGGATGCTGCTTATGGACTTTCGCATGCTAAGAATAAAGAAGAATTTAAAAAAGCCGTAAGTCTAATTGCTGCACCGGGATTGAACGTAATGTATGGAGATGCAAAAGGAAATGTTGCCTGGTGGGCAAGCGGGAAATTATACAGGCATAATGAAGGCGTAAATACACATTTAATTTTGGATGGAGCAAGTGGAAAAGATGATATTGTAAAATACTTAGATTTTGAACAAAATCCATCTTCAGAAAATCCAGAATGGAATTATGTATATTCTGCGAACAATCAGCCTGGAGCTATTGATAATGGGTATTTGTATCCAGGATATTATCTGCCAGAAGATCGTGCAAAAAGAATATCAAGTATTCTTGATGCCAAATCGGATTGGGATAAAGAAGCCATCAGTAAAATGATTTATGATAATACGTCTGATGTTGCGGTTGAAGTAGTAAAAAATTTAATTTCAAATATTGATTTTAATTCCATTTCAGCGGAAGAAAAAGAAGCAATAAACGTTTTGAAATCATGGAAAGGAACAACAAATCTAGAAGATGTTGCACCAACGATTTATAATAAATGGATTTATTTGTATCTGAAAAATACGTTTGAAGACGAAATGGGTAAAGAAAACTTTAATTTGTTTCTGGGTATTTCGGTTGGAAAACAAGTAATTGCGAATCAAATTAAAAATGAAAACTCAGTTTGGTGGGATAATATTAAAACAAAAAACGTGAAAGAAACCAGAAAAGAAATTATTTCTAAATCTTTTCATGAGACTATTGCAGCACTTCAAAAACAATTAGGAAACACCATTTCAGACTGGAAATGGGGAGAAGTGCACACGGTCGAACACGAACACCCGCTAGGAAAGGTAAAAGCACTTCGAGGCTTATTTAATGTCGGGCCTTTTAATTCTCTAGGATCAAATGAAGTGATCAATAATTTATTCTTCGGATTTAATGAGGAAGGAAAATATTATACAAAAGGCGGACCTTCAACTAGAAGAATTGTAGATTTTTCAGATGTAGAAAATAGCTGGAGTATTTTGCCAACGGGACAATCTGGAAATCCTTTCAGCAAACATTACAGCGATCAGGCCGAAATGTATAATGCCGGGAAATTCAGAAAAATGAAACTGAATAAAGAGGAAATTATAAAAACATCGACAAAATTGATTTTGAAACCGAAAAAATAAATTTTTGTTTCAGGTTTCAAATTTCAGGTTTCGTTCTGATATAATCTTTGTCAAAGTTTTAAACTTTGACAAAGAAGAAAAATTAACAAAGGTTCAGAAGTTTTTTCGTTTTAAAAACCTCTGAACCTTTGTTACTTTGCCTCTTTGAACCTTACTTAGAAACATACTTCCCAAGCACAATATCATTCGCAAAAATGTTTAAATTATTGATTAAAACTTTATTATTGGTCATCACATTTTTGGTTTGATAAGCGGTGTCTTTTTCATATGCTTTTAATAAAGTTTCCAGTTCCACTTCGTCAAAAACAACAAAACTGTTGTAAATGGCATCTCTGAAATTTTTGTAATTAATGCTTTGGGTAATTTCCATTTCTTTTTGCTCGTTCCAGCCTTCTTTTGCCGCGGTTTCGTTTATTTTAGACAAGCAAAAATCAACCACATAATTTTTATAGTGAGTTGCTTCTACAATTCTATCTATAATAATTTTGTTTTGCTGAGAAGGCATTTTTACAGAAGTGTAATTAGTTTGAGATATACTTTTAAAGGAAATAAACAAGCAGAAACAGACAGTCAACAAACTGTGCTTTTTGAAATTTTTCATAGGTTAATTTATTGTTTTTGGGTAGCGCTAAAATAGTGCTTTAAGCAATAAATCTCCAAGCGGAATAGTCAAGTTGTTACAAAAAATAACACTTACAGAATCTTCTTATATTGATTCTGTAAGTGTTATTTTGAGGTTTTGCTTTTCTTTTATTTTTTTAAAAGGTCTGCTAAGGCTTTTTTTCCTCCTTCATTCGAAGGATCCAATTCAACAGATTTTGTGTAGTTGGCAATGGCCAGTTTTTTATCGCCATCGGCTAGGTAAGCTTCGCCAAGACTATCGTAAGCATTTCCAGATTTAGGAAAAGTTGTAACATTGATTTTAAAGACTTCTATAGCTTCTTTCTTTTTTCCATCTTGTAATAATTGGTATCCAACTCGATTCATATCGTTTTCTTTGATATTATAAGTCGGATCGTTTTTCAATTTATTATACGATTCTACTCCTGCTTTTGTTCCTTTCGACGTAAATGTTTCTAATAATTCAAAGGCTAATGATCTTTTTGGCTGTGCAAATGGGTTGTTGTACAAAATAGCACAAATTGCATCGTTCATTTCGCCAAGAACAGTTCCGCCGGTATTATTCAATAAAACAATCAAATTTTTATCAGCAGGATAACGAGTAATTATGGTGTTAAAGCCGTTAATACCGCCACCATGTCCAATTCTTCTTAGCTTTCCTTTATCTCCATTATCTACTTCTTCAGTAAACCAGCCGTAACCATAAGCAGCTTTTCCTACACTTATATAAGGTTTAAATAAGGATTCCATAGATTTTGCAGAAAGCAGTTTGTTGGTATACAATGCTTGATCCCAAAGGTATAAATCTTCTACTGTTGAGTACAAAGAACCTGCAGCATAAGGAAGGCTCATGTCAATATAAGAAGCATTACTGATTAGTTTTCCTTTTCTTTCATATCCAGCAGCTCTGTTTTTTAAAATTACATCGCTGTGATCATAACCGGAGTTTACCATTTTTAAAGGCGTGAAAATTACTTCCTGTAAGTATTGCTCGTACGTTTTACCAGTAACTTTTTCAATAATATATCCTAATAAAAAATAACCAGAATTGCTGTAATTGAATTTTTCTCCAGGAGTAAAATCTAGCGGTAAACTTGAAAATGTTTTTACAAAAGCTTCTGGAGTGTACGGATTTCTAGCTTTATCTTTAAAAAAATCAGGCGCGTTGGTATAATTAGGAATTCCTGAAGTATGGGTCAATAATTGATGTGTGGTAATTTTAGCTCCATTTTCTTTAGGATAATCTGGTAGATAAGTTGAAATAGGAGCGTCCAGTTTTATTTTTCCTTCTTCAGCCAATTTTACAATTAAAAGCGCTGTGAATTGTTTGCTGATCGAACCTAATCTAAACTTGGTGTCGCTTTGATTTGGAATATCCCATTCCATATTAGCAGAACCAAATCCTTTTTTAAAAATTACTTTTCCGTTTTCAGCAACCAGAGCTGAACCGTTAAATTGTCCGTATTCGTTGTATTTTCCTAAAAGCTGTTCGATCTGCTGTGCTTTATCCTGAGCTGAAATACTTAGAATGGAGAGTTGAAAAAGGACGAAAAGTGCAATAAGTTTGATTGATTTTTTCATGATTATTGATGATTATTGATTTTGGATTAGTAAAATGATTCGTTTTTTGATTGATGATTGAAACTTTGTAACACAAATATATTCAGTGGGTTAAAACGAAATTACGTTTTTTTTACATGCAATAAATTAATGCTCTAAAAGGTTAGACGATCATTTCTTGATTTGGTTTCAAGATTTGTCCGTTTTTTTACTCTTTTCCAAAAATAAAAAAGCAGAGCACAGACCAAATGACTTTAAAAGCGGGTCTGTGCTCATAACTAACAATTTTTTTTATGATGACTAGAACAATACTTTACTTAAATATAATAGTATTAGAATGAATAGTTTAATCATGTTTTTCAGAATTAAAGTTATTATCTAATCACTGAACAAGTTATTTTGTTTCGATGTCAATAATTCTATTTCCAGTTTCTCCTAAATAATGCTGTACTGTCTTTTCGTATACTTTGTAGCCATCGTCAACATTAGTAAATATAATTAAGCCTTGTTTTGTTTTTGGAAGTATAAAAACAATGGTCTGAACACCTTTGTCTGCACCCCCATGCGATAAAGCATAATTTTGATTTCCGAGATCATAAATTTCAAAACCCAAACCAAAATATTTATCTTTTTTCGTGGCTGTTTGATGCGAAATCATTTCACTAAAAACTTTTCGACTCAAACCATCACTTTTCATTACACTGCAAAGAAAATTTCCGTAATCTTCAATTGTAGTCAGTAAATCGTCGGCAGCATTTGCGGTTTTATTTTTTGAGGGTTCGTAAGCATTTCCTTGATTATCATAATTAATGGCATATCTAGAAAGATCAATTTTATCATTCCAGATTAGCTGAGAATCATTCATTTTTAGGGGTTCAATAATTAGTTGAAAAGCCAATTGATCTAAAGTTTTGTGAAATTTCTTTTCTAATGCTCTTCTTAGATATTCAAAACCTTCGCCTGAATATTGATACTGTGTTCCTGGTTTAAATTTAAAATCCAGCTTTTTAGATTCGTTGAGATATCTCCAATTCGGAAGACCTGTTTGATGGCTCAAAACAAATCTTGTCGTCAGGAGTTTTAAATAAGGATCTTTTGCAATATCAGGATCAGTCCAGTATTTATAAAGCGGTTCATCTAAATCCCATTTTCCCTGACTTACTAATTTTAAAGTTACAATAGCTGTAACAGGTTTTGTTAATGAAGCAACATTCCAAATCGTATTATATGGAGCTGAAATGCCTTTTTTAAGCTCGCCAAAAACTTTTACCTGTTTTAGTTTCCCATCAGAAATTATTCCGATTCCTAAAGTTGGGATATTGTTTTGTTTGAGCCATTTTTCAGTTTCTTTTTCATCATCAAAAAGATTTGATGCATTGGCTGTAGAACTGGTCATTTGATGATTGTAACTCAGTGACCTAGCCAGTTTCCAGTCTTTGTTTTTTAATAACCAAAGATGAGTGAATTTGGCAAAGCTTCCTGCTTCTTCAGGTTTTCCTTCGCTATATTCGTAAAAACGATGCGTTCCCATTTGTATCGCGCCATACAGAATTCCATTTTTAGACAAAGGATAAATTTCTGTACTCCCATCGATGAGTTGTCTGCGGTAATTGTATTTTCTAGTTGGAGAGCAAATACCGCTTTTTAAAGTTTTTAGAAATCTCGCTTTATCCGAAATGCTGTCTTTGTCGTGATAGAACTCAAAATCTTCGGTGTATAAATTTTCAAATTGTTTGATGTCGCAGGTGTTAAAACCAATGTCAAATAAAAGACTGTCTTTTGACATAATGGTTTTGTACAAAGCCGAGCTTTTTTCTTCCTGAGAAAAAACAGCTTGCATCTGAAAGAGAAGTATTCCAACTAAAAAAGTTTTTAATGGAAAAAAAGTGTGACTGATTTTCATTTTTGTGATTGATTGATGATTTGCAAAAGTAGTTCAATCAAAACGCACAAAATTGTATAAAAGCGAAAACTTATCTTTTATGAGAAAGAAAATAAGAAGCTGGATCGAACATTTTTGGAGTTGTCTTTGTTACATCTTTAAACTTTTTGATAAAGTGTGACTGATCAAAATACTTATTGTAAAGCGCGATTTCGGTTAAACTCATTTTTTCTAAATCGGTATTTACCATTTGATCAACCGATTTTCTAAATTTTAAGATCTGAATGTACTTTTTGATGGTTAATCCTGTCGAAGCTTTAAATTTAATCTGCAATAAACGCTGTGAGGATTTTAATTTAGTACTAATTTCAGAAACAGAAATGTCTTCCTGAGATTTAATAAAATCACATATTTTTTCAATGTTATTTCTATTCGGATTTACATTTGATAATTCCTCAAAATAAAGATTAATGATCTTTAATAAATGCTCAATTTCAGAATCATTTTGAAATTTAAAAGGTAATTCGTGAGCATCAATTTTTATAATAGCGTCTGTAAAATTACTTAAATCATATTTTGGAAACATCGAAATTGTCCAAGTATGAAGCTGTATAATTACAACTTTGGTCTTTGGCAGCATATTAACCAAAACTTTATTGGTCATTTGAGAACAAAAGTAAATACCTTCATTCATCTCGTATTTGTTTTTACTGGTATGAACCTCAATTCCGTTTCCAGATACGATGGCAAGATTAAAACATCCGTTTGGTAAAACGAGTTTATTTTCGATCAGGCTTTCGCCGATGCTGTTATCCAGACACCAGATTTTATTGACAAACCTTTCAGATTTTTGAGTTACATAATGTTCTGAGTAGAGGTTCATTTTCTTATTTATGATAATACGTTAGCGTTTTGCCTTTCCTGTAAAGATATCAACTGTCGAAGTCTTTTTAAAAGGTTCATTAAAAAAACTTGAAAGCACTAAGTTAAAAAGTTCTGGTTTTTCGTAAGAGCCAAAATGAGTTGCTCCAGGCATTACAAAAAAGTTTGCATTCGGAATGTTATTAAAGATTTCGATAGAATGTTCCAATCGAATCGCATCTCTGTCGCCGGACATAACCAGAACAGGACATTTGATTTTTTGTAAATCTTTGTCTTTAATATCCGGCTGATACGCTAATAAATTATAAAGGTTTTTAGTTCTAGGGTCTTTTGTTACCTTCAAAGTATCCATTACCAGTTTATCAATTTCGTTATAAATTGCTTTTTTACCTGGATATAAATTAGCACCAAATACAGCAACTTTAGCCACTTTTTCAGGATGATGAATGGCTAACAATAGACCTAAAATCCCGCCATCACTTTGTCCCCAAAGATAAGCGTCTTTAATCTTCAATGAGTCAAGCAAAACACTAACATCATCTGCCATTTGGGTATAAGTTAATTGTTTGTTGGACGGATCAATAGATTTGCCATGACCTCGGCTATCAATAGCAATAACTTGAAAGTTTGTTTTAAAATATTCAATTCGGCGCGTATGACCCTTAATAGATCCTCCATTTCCATGTAGTAAAACTAATGGTTTTCCTGTTCCATAGATTTCATAATACATCTTGATGCCATTGACCTGCTTATAATTTCCGGCTTTTTCATTATTTCCATACGGAATTGGATTTTCAGTTTGTGCAGCAATATTTGAAATCGCTGAGACAACTAGGATCAAAAGGATTATCGTTTTTTTCATGATTTTGGAATTGATTTTACAAAGATGCCGAATTGGTTCTCTAAAATTATTTAATTAGACGATACAACTCTTACTTTGTTTCAACTTTAATAACATTAAAAAGCAAATTCCCCAAAATAATCCCGTTTAGTGTGCTGCCATTCTTCCAAAATAATACTGTAATAGACATCATCTCTGCTATTTCCTTCAGAATCAATATAATTATTTCGAAACAAACCTTCTTTTAAAGCACCTAGATTTTCAATAGCTCTTTGTGATCTTTCGTTTTCCAGATCGGCACTGAATTGGATTCTTCTAAATTGAATTTTTTCAAAGCCAAAATTTAGTAATTCATACTTACACGCTTTATTCAATCCAGTTCCCTGAAAATCTTTTCCATACCAAGTCCATCCAATTTCACATTTTTGACTGGCATGATTTAAATACCCGTAACGAGTACTTCCCGCCACTCTGTCTGTTGCTTTATCAATAATAAGGAAAGGGTAACAAATACCGTCTTTTTTTTGTTTTAATGTATTTTGAATATAGTTTTCAAAATCTTGATCGTTCCGAACATACATGCCCATATATTTCCAGATTTTATCATCGAAAATAATTTCTTTGAGTTCGATGTTTCTCTCATTTTCAAATGGGACTAAAAGTACTTTTTGATTTTCTAAAATAATGTCGGATTGTAATAGTTCACTGTTCATCATTTTTAATTTTATTATGAAAGATAGATAGTTGTGGTTGAAGCGAAATTAGTTCTTTTGAAAATCTAAATAAATTGATTAAATAAGGATTTTGTTATGAAAAAGAGTTCGCATGACTCATTATTTCAGATTGTTTTTGTTGTTTAATAAGTTCAGAAAATCCCATTCGAAGGTTCTGTATTTTTATGTAATGAAATAGAATTAAACATGCAGTCGAAAGTCTAACCGTGCTTTTTTTTCGGGAGTATATCGAAGTAAATATTAGACTTTATGGGCAAATAGTTGGGTTATTTTAAAGCTCATGTACAATTATTAGTTATTTTTACGTTCCAATATTAGATTATCCTTGATGCAAACTTCATTAAAAATTGCAGTTGTTGGTTCTGGACTTGTAGGATCGCTGCTGGCAATTTATCTTAAAAAAGCAGGTCACGCGGTTCATGTTTATGATCGCAGTCCTGATATTCGAAAAATTAATTTTTCAGGCCGTTCCATTAATTTGGCTATGTCTAATCGTGGCTGGAAAGCATTGGATGCCGTTGGTGTTGGTGATGCAGTTCGGGAAATCGCAATTCCAATGGACAAGCGCGCTATTCATTTGGTTGATAAATTGAATTTTCAAAATTACGGTCAGGAAGGAGAATCTATTTACTCGATTTCGAGAGGAAAGTTAAACCGAAAAATGATTGACCTGGCAGAAGAAGCTGGTGCAGAATTTCATTTTGAACAAAAGGTTTGGGATGTAACGCTGAATGATGCAACATTACATATTGGCGAAAGCGAAAGAGGGGAGTGGGAAGAGCGAAAATTTGATATGGTTTTTGGTGCCGATGGTGCATTTTCAAGAATCCGACACAGAATGCAGCGTCAGAGTATGTTTAATTATTCGCAGGAATTTTTAAACATGGGATATAAAGAATTAAATATTCCAGCAAATCCAGACGGAACGCACAAACTGGATAAAAACTCTTTTCATATTTGGCCTAGAGGTGAATATATGCTGATTGCACTTCCAAACTTGGACGGAAGTTTTACTTGTACTTTATTTATGCCTTTTGAAGGAGCTAACTCTTTTGAATCGCTTACGGATCGAAAAATGGTAGAAGATTTCTTCGAGAAGAATTTTCCAGATTCGATCGAAGTGATTCCTGAACTGGCAAATGATTTCTTTAAAAATCCGACCAGTACTTTGGTAACCATGAAATGTTTTCCTTGGACTTTTGAGAATAAAATCGCTTTAATTGGGGATGCCTGTCATGCTATTGTACCGTTTTATGGACAAGGAATGAATGCTGGTTTTGAAGATATTACTGTTTTAAACGAAATGATCGAAAAATACGGAGACGATTGGAAAAAGATCTTCGCAGAATATCAGATTTCGCGTAAGCCAAATGCAGATGCAATTGCAGAGCTTTCGTACCGAAATTTTTTAGAAATGAGCACAAAAACGGCAGATGAAAAATTCTTGCTGCAAAAGAAAATAGAAAAAGTTTTCTCAGATAAACACCCAGATAAATGGATTCCGCTTTACAGTCGTGTAACTTTTAGTGATCGTCCTTATGCCGAAGCTTTGGCAATTGGAGACTATCAAAACGGAATTATGGAAGAGGTTTTAAGAATGAATAATATTGAAAATATCTGGAATTCGCCAGAAGTGGAAAATAAGATTCTTTCCTTGTTACGAAAAACTTAATTAATAACAGGTTTTTTCTTATATATTATTACCCGGCAAGCTTAAAAAACTTGCCGGGTTTATTTTTTTACGTCTAAAAGAAGGTCATTTTTTGTTAAAATTCCATCATTTTTTATATCAAAATTTATAAGATTATACTTTGTAAAAATGCATTTTTCATAATTTGTTATATTATATAAAAACCCTGAAAATACTGACATTTTGATTCGTTTTTTAACTAAAAAAGAATCATTAATTTATAAAATTGTAAGAATTAATAATTCTGGAAAACCTTCCTTCTTATTTTTTAATTAACAAATAATTAACAAGTCGATTCAGTTAGGTGTCAAATTTATTTTGATATTTGGAAAGTATTCTTACTTTATTTTCTCGATAACTTAAGTGCACGTGAGATATTAGTGACATAAATAAGAATGTTAAATTAATCTATAACTTTAATAAATTAAATTATGAAAAAATCACCATTGAAAAAATTGAGTTTGAAAAATCTAAAAGTTGTAAGTATGACTAGAGAAGAAAAGAAAGTAATCGTAGGAGGTGCTTACTGGACTCTATTTTATCAAAAGTGCTAATTGCAATATAAAGATTATTTAACTGCCTATTGAAATTTAATTTTTGAGACAGTTAAACTTTTACAGAGCAGCTTTATTTTAAGCTGCTCTGTTTTTGTAAAAGAAAGAAGTAAATCACTGTTTTGTAATTGTATCATTAACAAAAACTTACAAGAAAGACAGTTTTATATTCAACTGAATAACAAAAAAATAATCGCTATTTATTAATTAAAATTTTAAGACTTTTTTCTTTTAATACAGTTTTAGATTCAAAATATGGATGATATAGTTCTTAAAATCGAGAAATGTATTTGGACTTCTTATGATAATGAAGATAGTATAGGTTTGTACTCTGGATTATCAGGAATTATAATGTTTTATGATTATTTGTGTGAAGTATATCCAATTGAAGAATATGAAGATAAACTTTTAGTTATAATTGAAAAAGCCAATGAGTGTATTGAAAATAATGGAAGTGTGTCTTCTCTTTGCCATGGTTTAGCCGGATATGGATTAATTTTATTAAGCTTGAAAAATAAAAGTATTGATATAAGTGAAGATTATTTTGAAAATATTGATAGTTATTTATTAAATGATTTTAATTCGTTTTGTGAATCAAACGAATATGATTTTATGCATGGAGCTATGGGAATAGCGATGTATTTTATAGAACGTCATAAGTTACGTAATCAACCTCATATAGCTGTTCTGTTAAATCTTTTTGCCGAAAAACTTATCAATAAAATTACTACTGATTTTAATAAAGTTCTTTTAAAATCAGATCAAACAGGAAAAGACTACTATACGTTTGGAATGGCACACGGCGTGGCAGGTTACATCAACTTTTTACTATATTTTCAAAAGCATTTTAAGTCTTTAAATGTTATTTCACCTTTGAAGGTTTGTATAGATTTTTTAAAACAGTATAAAAAGTTTGATAATGCATCAAAGCAACATTATCCTAATGTATTTATACTCGATTCTGCAGAAAATATTCCTTCTAGGTTATCTTGGTGCCAAGGAGATTTGGGGGTTTCAAATGCCTTTTTTAATGCAGGAATTTTTATTAAAGATAAAGATTTAGTAAAAGAAGCTGTCAGCTTAATGAATGAAAGTGCCGCTTTAAAATTTGAAGATTCTGGTGTCAAAGATTTTGGAATATGTCATGGTTCTGCAGGTATTTTAATTCAATTTTATTTAGCATCTAAGAAATATGATGTAGACTATTCTAAACAGATTAATTATTGGTGGAATATATTAAAAAAACAGACTAATAATTTTGAAGAGTATCTTTCTTTTGATAAAGAATCTAATAAATATAACGCCGAGAATAATTTGCTGTTTGGCTCGGCTGGACTGGCATTAGCAATACTAACCATCGAAAATCGAATAGATACAAAATGGCTGCAAATGCTAAATTTAAATTAAAACTTATATAATTTTTTGACAAGTATATATATCATATGATTTTTTTTGACACAGTTGTAAAAAGGGTTGCAAATTTTTCTGTTCAATCGTATGAGAAAAACAAGAGTAATGTTTTTGAATTTTTTACTAGAGAAGAACTATTCCAACTTTGTATTTTGAATGCATCCGTTAGTTTATATTCTGATTTAGCTAAAAATAAATCTGAAAAAACTGAAATTTCTTTACAGAATTACTTTACTAGAGCACATCTCAATCCAACTCCTTTTGGTGTATTTAATACTGTAGGTGTGTTACACTGGGGGAATAATACTAATATTTCTAAAAGTAAAAAAATACGTTTAAAGATTAAATACGATAACCTGTTTCTATCTTCAAAGAAAATAGAAACGATGGATAATGAGAATTGGCTTAACGCAGATTATTGTTTAAATCCAACTATTTGTTTTTTAGATGAGGAAAAAATAAGCTTTTATAAATCAAAAAATGATCAAAACAATAATATAAAAATCAGCTATTCAGAATTGGATGCTGATGAAAATTTGCTGTGGCTTTTGAACCAATTTAAAAAAGGAAATTCTTTAAAAATAGTGGCTGAAAATCTTATTTCTGAAGGCTATGATGGAGAAGAAGTGGAAGCTTTTTTACAGGAAATAGTAGAATCAGGGCTTATTATCGATACTTTTTTATTTGATAGTTTTACTAATAAGCTTTATAAGCCGTATTATTTATTTGATTCTGAATTAATTGCGAGAAAAGAATACTTTCTAGAAAAGAAGGAGGAAGTTAAAAGTTTTAAAGATGCTGTTATTAATGAGCAAGATCTCTTATTTGGCAGCAACAAGCCAAAAGATTTTTATGCAGTGAATACTTTCGATACTATAGATGGTACATTAAATAAAGATATTCAAGAAAAAATTAAAAAATTCATTGACTTTTCATTGTACTACAATTCTAAAACTCCAATCAATGATAAACTGAATCAATTTTTTTTAAAAGTTCAAGGTAGATTTAATGAAGGATTTATAGCATTAAACACCTTGTTTAACCCTCATTCCGGGATTAGTTACAGCGGTGTAAAAGTTAAAAGCGATTCAACATTACACGATGATATCCTCGCAAAAATTTTGGTGTCAACAAAGGAAAATATTTATTTGAACTTATTTTCAGAAGATAATCTTGAAATAAAAGAGAAAAAAGCACCTGCTACTTTTAATGTTGTTTTAGAAAATTTAGTTTGCGTTAATACTGGAGAAGAAATTGTTTATTTCCATGGATTGGGAGATTCTTCAGCATTAGGATTTATTTCGCGTTTTAGTGATGTTACTGAGGAACTTTGTAAAGAAATAGTACGCTATGAAACAGATGTAAACAAGAATAAACTTGTTGCGGAAATTAATTGCGTCGGTAATTTTAGAAGTATCAATTTATCATCTGCCCAGCAAAGTTATGATAAATATATACCTATAAATACTACTTACAACGAAGATGATGATGTTATTCTTCTGTCGGATATATATGTTCGTCAATTGAATAATAATTTTTCTCTAGTTTCAAAAAAGCATAAAAAACAGATTTTACCCAAAAAAACATCGGCAGTTAATCCGGGTCTTTTAGAATCTGATATTTATAATTTTTTATGTGATTATGAATTTTATAATCAAGAAATAAACTCTGTAAATTTTAATCTTAATACACTTAATCTATATCTTCCTTATGTTCCAAGAGTTTTTCTAGAAAAAGGAGTTTTACTTTATCCTGCTCAATTACTGCTGGTGTATAATGGCTGTACAATTGATGAGTTTACTAATTATTTGGGAAGTAAGATTAAAGAATATTCATTTTCAAAAAAAATAGTTATTGCGGATCATTATGGGAAAAGTGTCTTAGATCTCGAAAATCAAAACAATATTATTGTTTTATTTGAAAAACTTAAAACAGCCAAAACGATTTATATTACAGAATGGCTGTATGATTCTTATAAACCAGCGATTACATCAGAAAATGAAAATTTTGCTCATGAAATAATTGTTGGAGTGAAAAATCAATATTATTCAAGATCTGATATCCAGTATACTAATGTGGAAATTTCGCCTGCTGAAGTTAGTAACATAGCTGTTGTTTCTGATTGGTTGTATTTAGAATTGTTTTGTAATACTCATGCAGATGCTGAAATATTTAATGTTATTCAGCACGATATCTTATCGAAAAATCAAACAGACCTTTTTTTCTTTATTTATTATGCGAACCCAGAAAGACATTTAAGATTGCGTTTTAAAACAAATTCTCTAGAAAATAAGCAATATATCATTAAAAAAGTCCACGAATTAAAATCTAAAAATGTAATCAGCAAGTATCATATTTTACCTTACGAGCCAGAAATATATCGATATGGCGGCGCTCAAATCATGGAATTTTCTCAGAGTATATTTCATTTAGATACTCACGATTTATTAAATCATATTTTAAACAATGATAGTGACTTAAGTAAGAGAGATATTGACATAATTGCAATTTTAAAAATAAAGAACTACTTGACATTTCTGAATTTTTCGTTAGATGAGATGATTTTAAATTGTGAAAGTATTATCAAGAGTTATTCGGAAGAGTTTGAATTTACAACTGAATTGAGAAAAGATTTTAATAAGCAATACAACAATTTAAAATTGGAGATTGGAGTGTATGAATATTCAAATTTTCTTGAACAGGCTTCTTTTAAGAATACTCTTCTTGATAAAATAAAGAATAGCAATTTAAAAATAGATGAATATGCTTGGCTGATCATACATATGAGCATGAATCGACATTTTAAAGAACAACAAAGATTAAATGAATTCAGAATATACTACATGACAAAGTGCTATTTGAATCAACTAAAGTTTAAATGTAAATAATTTTTATGCAAAAAATTGCCCTAATAAACTGCTTTTTTGGACCGCTTCCCTGGTATTTTGATTTCTTTTTGAAATCATGTGCAGCTAATGTAACGGTTGATTTTATTATTTTTTCAGATCATAGTTACGACAAAGAACTACCTCAAAATGTCAAGATAATTTCGTTCAGTCTGAATGATTTTAACCAGCTCGCAACTCAAAAACTTAATATAGATGTTGATGTGAAAACACCATACAAATTATGTGATTTTAAACCCGCATACGGTGTGATTTTCTCGGAATATTTAAAAAATTATGATTTCTGGGGCATGTGTGATATTGATGTTGTTTTAGGCAGAATTAGATCATTTATGACTCCGGAAATTCTTGAGGAATACGATGTAATAAGCACTCGACACGATTTTGTTACAGGGTGGTTTATGCTCTTTAGAAATATTCCAGAAATAAATAATTTGTTCAAAAAGAGTAAAGATTATATAAAAGTATTTACCTCCGAAACACATTATTGTTTTGATGAATGCAATTTTAAGTATTTACAATTAGATGATGAAGTATCTAATATACTAGATCTTGATTGCGAGATAGAAAGCATGGAACATGTTGTTAGGAAAGAAATGAACTTAAATAGAATTAAAGTTTATTATGATTTAATAATGGTAGACGGTTTGTCTGGAAAAATCAAATGGGATAATGGAACGTTGTCTTATGATGGTGAATTTGAAGTTTTATTGTATCATTTAATTCGATATAAAGCGAATCAATACACCAAAAAAAATGTTTGGAAAACGATACCAGATGTTTTTTATATAGATAAATATTGTTTTAGGCAGAATGCTATTAGAACTCTTTTTGGGTTTTCTAAGTATTTATATTTTAATAAGTTAAAAGTTCAGTTTTTAAAAGGTTCCAACTTGTTTAAATTTTATGCTTCAAATGTTTTTGCAGCAAAAAATAGTCTTGATTTTCAAAATGCCCAGTTCAAAAATCAGCAAGGAGATGATTGTTTCAATATTTTGGATAATCAAATTTTCTTTGAAACTTCTAAACATAGAGGCGATATTTTGGTTCAATCAAAATTTGAAAAGAACACGTTTTATTTAAAAAATCATCCTTTAGCCGCTTTTCGTTATTACAGAGGGAATAATGAAACAGTTTCAAAGATACGATTAATGCAGATTGATGGAGGGTGGATAAATTACGAATTAAAAGTAGAAAATAGCGAACTATGCTAATTAATAAAATTTTGAGATGAAAAAAATACTTGTTTTTGTTTGCTATTTTGGTAAAGCACCGTGGTACTTAGATTATTTCTTACAATCTTGTGTAGATAATGAAGATGTAGATTTTATTTTTTTTACCGATATCGAAGAGATCAAAATAAAGGGAGATAATATGAAAATTGTTCCCATAAGTTTTGAGAAATTTAGAGATAAAATTAATAGTCATTTCAGTTTTGAATTGAATATCCAGCACCCAATGAAGCTTTGTGATATCAGAACTTCATTTGGAGAAGTATTTCAAGATTTAATTGATGATTATGATTTTTGGGGATATTGTGATGTTGATGTTGTTTTTGGCCGAATTCGCTATTTTTTAGACGACGCAGTTTTAGAGAATAACGATGTTATTTTCACGAAACCAGATTACCCAACAGGTTTTTTTGCAATATATAAAAACGATGTAAATATTAGTTCTTTATATAGAAGTACTCCAGATTATATAAAAGTATTTCAGGATGAAAAATTGCTTTGTTTTGATGAATGCGGTGGCAATTACAGCCAAGTTTGTAATGGTGTAAATATTTTAGATACAAAATATGTAATAGATTCGATGCATCATATTTTAGAGAGAAATCGAGATTCTATTAATGTTCTATATGAGTTTTATTCAATAGAAGGGACACCAGGGAAGATTAAATATGACAATGGTGTTTTAATCTATAAAAACGAGTTTGAAGTGCTTTTGTACCACATGACATCTTTTAAAAATAATTTTTATCTGAAAGAAAACATTTTGAAAAAAGGACAACTCCATAACTATTTAATTGGAGAGTTTTCATTTTATAAAAACAAATGGTTTTCAATCTTTTATTATAAAACTTACGAAAAATTATTTCCTCTCTTTAAGAGAATAGCATTAAAGACCGATTACTTAACTAGCAGAATCTTTAAGAATAATAATAAAAAATTACTTAAAGAAGGCGAATATAAGTATATGGAATTAAGTCTTTTTATTTACGTAAAAAATAATAATTTGTTCTTAGAGTTTAAAGGAGAAACTCCCTATAAAATAATCCCTCTTTCGGTTTTTAAAGATGTATTTTATATAAAAGAACTGAAACAATATTTTATTATACATAATCCTAACTGCATATCTTTAATTCTTCCGGAAGGAAATCTAATAAATTATACCCTGCAAAAATGAAAATAATACAAAGTTTCTGGTCAGGAAACCAGAAGAACATAGATAATAGTTATGGTTGGTTTGAGCCAAAATATAACTGGACTAGTTGGATTTTAAGTTGTAATCAATTGGTAAAGTATTATGACCAAGTAGAGCTCTATACAGACGATTTTGGATACGAAATGTTAATTAATAGACTTCAATTACCCTACACAAAGGTACATGTAGTACTAAATGAACTTGATACTTATCCGAAAGACTTATGGGCAATTGCGAAAATAAAAGTTTATTCATTGCAGGATGAGCCATTTATACATGTAGATGGTGATGTCTTTATTTGGGATAAATTTCCAGACCATTTAGTTTCTGCCGAGTTAATAACTCAAAATCTAGAGCCAACTACTTTTTATTACAGACGAATGTGGGATAGAATATATCCTAAACTAAAATATTTGCCTGAAGAGATGATGCCTTTTCATAATGAAGAAACAGATTTATGTGCAAACATGGGAATCGTTGGAGGAAATGATTTAATTTTTATTAAAGAATTCGCCAAAAAAGCATTTGAGTTCGTGGATAAAAATGTTAGTATAGCACATGAAATTAATCTTTTCAATTTTAACATCTTTTTTGAGCAGGTCCTATTCTTCGACTTTGCTTCTTTAAAATCAAAAAAAATAAGCTTTTTGTTTGATGAAATATGGGATGATAATTCTTATAGCGGTTTTGGTGAATTTTATGAAATACCACACAAAAGAAATTACCTGCATTTACTTGGAGATTTTAAAAAAAGTTCGCATATCTGTAAATTAATGGAAATGTATACCTTAAAGTACTATCCAGAATATTATTCAAGATTACTTAAAATGTATAATATTGAAAATGACTATAAAGTTAGTGGAGACTATTTAAGCTTAGAGAAAGTAGATGAATTATTAGTTGAATTTGATAAAGAAATTATTAATAATGATTTTCGAACAGACAATTTCTTGTTGAAAAGAGATCTTAATAATGTGGGTTTAACGACCTTGTTGGACGGTTGTTTCAAGGAGAACCAAAATTTTTGGATTACTAAACTTATAGGATTTCAAATAAAAGCCTCAAAGAAAGAGCAATCAGATATTTCAGTTTTAGAAATACTAGAGGTAGATACTACTCCAAGAATTTACGAGATTGATGAAGTAGACGAAATTTTGCTAAATGAATTGGTCGATCCAATTGAATACTTTGATCTTGTAAAAAGAATGGAATCTTATTTAGAAGAAGAGGATGATGAAGAATCAAAAATAGAGCTTCTTAAAATAATGAATAATAAAATTGAAGACTACATCAAATTAAAAATAATAAGCATCTATAACTAACTTGAAAAAATTTCCAAACTACATTCAAGCCGACAGTAAAGACTGTGGAGCAACTTGTATTAAGATAATGGCCAAGTATTATGGCAAAATAATAAAAATCCAAGAATTACGTGATTACAGCGAAACGAATCGAGATGGCAGTAATTTGTTAATGTTGAGTGATGCTGCCGAAAAAATAGGATTTAGAACCTTAGGAATAAAAATAAACAGCACAAAATTGGAAGAGGTTCCTCTTCCTTGTATTTTGCACTGGAATAAAATGCATTTTGTCGTCCTGTACAAAATTAAAGGCGATAAGTACTTTATTTCAGATCCTGCTATTGGTTTATTAGAATATAATGAAAATCAGTTTCGTAATCTATGGATTGGAAATAATGCTAACCAGAATACCGAAGAAGGAATTGCATTGTTATTTGAACCAACGCCGAAATTTTATGAAAATGAATTTGAAAATGAAGAAAAAAGCCAGTTTGGTTTTTCACTTCTGAGCAAATATATTTTGCCTTACAAGTCCTTTTTAACACAATTGGTTATAGGTTTGTTTACTGGAAGTATTTTGCAGCTTGTCTTTCCTTTTTTGACACAAAGTATTGTCGATGTCGGAATACAAACTAGGAACATTCATTTTATTTATCTTATTCTTTTTGCACAATTATTTTTGTTTTTTGGAAAAACAGCTTTAGAACTAATAAGAAGCTGGATTTTACTGCATCTTTCGGCTAGGATCAATATTTCATTAATTTCAGATTTTTTTATTAAGTTAATGAATTTGCCCATTTCGTTTTTTGATGTCCGAATGACTGGAGATATTATGCAGCGAGTCAATGATCATCACCGAATTGAACGCATTTTAACAACATCCTCTCTTAGTGTTTTGTTCTCATTAATAAATATGGTAATAATGGGAGGAGTTTTAGCATATTATAATCTTCAAATTTTTGCCGTTTTCTTTTTTGGAAGCCTGCTTTATTTTCTTTGGGTAATACTTTTTTTGAAACGCAGAGAAAAGCTTGATTATAAAAGATTTTCAGAGACAAGTCAAGAACAAAGTAAAGTAATGGAGCTTATTAATGGAATGCAGGAGATTAAGCTCCACAATGCAGAGAAGCAAAAACGTTGGGGATGGGAATATGCACAGGCTCGATTATTCAAAGTTTCAATGAAAGGGTTAGTTTTAGAGCAAACACAAACAATTGGATCAGATTTTATAAATGAATTAAAGAATATAATCATTGTTTTTCTTTCAGCTAAATTGGTTATTGATGGTCAAATTACTCTTGGAATGATGATGGCAATAAGCAGTATAGTTGGGAGTTTAAATGGACCAATTGTTCAATTAATTATTTTTATTCGTGAAGTACAGGATGCAAAAATATCATTAGCTCGTTTGTCTGAGATACATGAAAAAGAAGATGAAATACAACAAGAGGAGAATCAAACACATGAAATCCCAAAAAATTGTGACATTGTCATACAAGACTTATCGTTTCGTTACATTGGTTCATCAACACCGGTATTAACAAATTTGAATTTAATAATTCCTGCAAATAAAATTACTGCAATTGTAGGAACAAGCGGCAGCGGTAAGACAACTTTAATGAAATTGCTGTTGAAGTTTTATGAACCTCATAATGGGCATATAAATTTGTATTCCAATTCTTCATCAGATTCAAATGGTGCCAAAATTGATTTAGCAAATCTATCTCAAAAAGCTTGGCGAGCCAATATTGGTACGGTAATGCAAGAAGGTTTTATTTTTAATGATACAATAGCCAATAATATTGCTATTGGAGTAGACTTTATCGATAGAAATAGATTGATTTATGCCGCCGATGTAGCAAACATTACGGAATACATTACTGGACTGCCTTTAGGATATAACACAAAAATAGGAATGGAAGGCCTTGGGATGAGTGTAGGGCAGAAACAACGATTGCTTATTGCTAGAGCTGTTTACAAAAATCCTGAAATGCTATTCTTTGATGAAGCCACATCAGCATTGGATGCTAATAATGAGAAAACAATAATGGAAAAATTAGAAGTTTTCTTTAAGAACAAAACAGTAGTTGTTATTGCGCATCGATTAAGTACCGTCATGAATGCTGATCAAATTGTAGTTCTTGAGAAAGGAAAAATTATTGAAGTAGGTAATCATACAGAATTAGTTAGGCAAAAGGGAAGTTACTATGAATTGGTGCGAAACCAGTTGCAATTAGGAAGTTAAGATTTAAAAAAAAGAAGAATGTCTAAAAATAAACAAGTAGAACTTCGCAGCGAAGAGGTTCAAGAAATACTTACTCGAATTCCAAATTGGATGATCCGCTGGGGATCAATTATTGTTTCTCTGGTGATTTTTTTATTTTTTTTAACCACTTGGTTTATTAAATATCCAGACATTATCGCAGCTCCTATTACAATAACTACAAATACGCCTCCAGAAAAAATACAAGCGAGAGCCACTGGTAAGATTGAAGTTATTTTAGTTAAAGACAAAAGCGTGGTTTTGGATAAGACTCCAATTGTTGTAATTCGAAATAATGCAAATTATAAAGATGTTTTTTTGTTGAAAAAAATACTATTAGAAAAAGATAGTCAGCATAATTTTGATTTCAACCAGTTTTCAGCAGCTCAACTGGGAGATGTTGAAAGTGCATATTCTCGGTTTCATGACGCATATATTCTAAAATCAGCTTTGAGCAATAATTCAAAAACTACTAAAATTGAAGATAAAATTAGTATTGAAAATAATAAGAATCAATCTTTCTATCAATTAAAAAAAGCAATAGAAGACTGGGAGTTAGCATACGTGTTAAAATCTTCAATAAAAGGACAAGTGTCTTTTTTAAAAATTTGGACTTCTAATCAGACTGTTAATGTTGGAGATGATATTTTCGCAGTAATCCCAATAGAAGAAAAGGAGTATATAGGAAGATTAAAAGCGCCAGCCTTCAATTCAGGAAAAATACAGGTAGGCCAAGAGGTAAATATTAAACTAACCAACTTTCCAGATGGTGAATATGGAATGTTGAATGGTAAGGTCAAAAATATATCATTAACATCGGACAAATACGGTAATTTTTGGGTAGATGTCAGTTTACCAAAAAAAATGGAAACATCTTACCATAAGATAATTCCATTTCAGCAGGAAATGCAAGGGAATGCCGAAATTATTACCAAAGACTTAAGGCTGACAGAACGTTTGTTTTATCAGTTTAGAAATGTTTTTGGAAGATAGCTTCTTAATTAACTGATAAATGTTAAACCATCTTTTTAATTAAAGACTTTTGTGTTTTAAAAATAAAAGAAATACCCATGCATAATTTACGCATGGGTATTTGAAAATAATTTAACGGTTATGATATTGAATCTTGTTTTTAGATAATTTTTCTAATAAATACTACTTTTTAAATATTTTATTAAGAACTCCAAAAACACCACGTATAAAAGTTGCGCTTGTTACAACTTTCAAAACCGATTTTCCGACAACGGTTGCAGTACTTGGTTCAGATTTCGAAGTTTTAGCGGGAGCTTCTTCTTCCTGTTGTGCAGCGGCTTCAGCCGCTTCAGTCAATTTTCTATTTAGAATTTCAAATGCGCTTTCTCGGTCAATTTCTTCTGCATATTTTTTAACCAATTTCGATTTACTATTTATTTCATCAATTTCAGATGCAGACAAAATATCCATTCGGCTTTGAGGAGCACGCATCATGGTCGCTACAAGGGGAGTAGGTACACCTTTTTCGTTAAGAGCAGTAACCAGTGCTTCGCCTATTCCTAAACTCGTTAACAATTCGTCTGTTTTGTAATATTTTGAAGTTGGGTAATTATCAGCAGTTTTTTTAATTGCTTGACGATCATTAGCAGTAAAGGCTCTCAACGCATGCTGAATTTTTAACCCTAATTGAGCCAAAACACCGCTTGGAACATCCATAGGATTTTGAGTGACAAAATATACCCCGACACCTTTAGAACGAATCAACTTTACAATAGTTTCGATTTGCTCTAACAATGCTTTACTCGCTTCATTAAAAATTAAATGCGCTTCGTCAATAAAGATCACCAATTCAGGCTGATCTGCATCTCCTTTTTCAGGCATTTTTTGGTAAATTTCTGCTAGAAGACTTAACATAAAAGTCGAAAACAGCTTTGGTTTATCTTGAATATCAGTCAAGCGGATGATATTAACGTAACCTTTTCCGTTTTCATCAATTCGCATTAAATCATCGGTTTCAAAAGACAATTCGCCAAAGAATAAGTCACCGCCTTGTTGTTCTAATTCTATAATTTTTCGAAGAATAGTACCCGTAGTAGCAGTTGAAATTTTGCCATAACTTGCCGTAATTTCATCTTTACCTTCTTCAGTAATATAATTGATTACTTTCTTGATGTCTTTTAAATCAAGAAGTGGCATTTGTTTGTCGTCACAATATTTAAAGATAACCGCCACAACTCCAGTCTGAGTATCGTTTAGGTCTAATATTCGGGAAAATAAAACTGGCCCAAATTCAGAGACTGTAGCACGCAGACGAACTCCGTCTTGTTTAGATAAAGACATCAATTCTACAGGAAATGCAGCTACATTATAAGGTATATTGATTTTAGCATGTCTTTCAGTAATAAAACCTTCTTCTTTTCCTTCTTTTGCGATACCGCTAAAATCCCCTTTTATATCCATCATCAGAACTGGAATTCCTGCATTTGAAAGCTGTTCGGAAAACACTTGAATTGTTTTAGTTTTACCAGTTCCAGTTGCTCCAGCAATTAAACCATGGCGATTTAAAGTTTTTAATGGAATCTTGACATGAGCTTCTGCAAGTGCTTCACCATCAAGGATTGCGCCTCCAAGAATGATGCTGTCTCCCTTTGAAGAATACCCTGAATTTATGTCTGCAATAAAATTATCTTTTGTATTCATGTTTTTATTTGTAATTTAGAGGGTTATATAAGTATAGCTCTGCTTTTAGGGTGTTTTTTATGTGTTTTTTTTAGTAAGAAAAAGCTTTTTTTGATTGAAAACTTAATAAAAAAAAAATTCGCAGCTTTTTAAGAAGATATCAATGGAATCTTTGAATATTTACTAAAACGTTGTAATTTTTTTAATTATCGTCCCATTTTTTGTTTTATCCAAAAAATGATGCTGGCAATTTAATGAGATATTTTTTAAATTGAAGTTAAATTTCGATCAATAAAATTAAAAAAAGTTTTTTTATTTAAACTAAACGTATAAATTTGCTCCTCTACAAGTTAAATATAACTAAAAAATAAAAATTATTTAAAACTATTAAAATTAAAAAAAATGGCAAACGTTAAAGTTAAAAAAGAGAGCACTTCAAATGGGGGAGGAATGATTACAGGGATCATTATTGTAGCGTGTATCTTAGTTGGAATATTAATTTGGAAATTCGTGATGGGTTCTCCTGCTAACTTTGAAGGTGGAAATCCAGAAACAGGTCACCCAATCAATACTCTAGGTATGGTATACAAAGGAGGTTTCATTGTGCCTGCATTATTAGGTATGTTCTTAATGGTTGTTGTTTTTTCTATTGAAAGATTTACAGTAATCAGCAAAGCTGCTGGAAAAGTTAACTTAGACAAGTTTATGACAAGCGTTCAAGGAAGTATTAAAGAAGGAAACATTGAAGCTGCTATCGCTGCATGTGATAAACAACAAGGTTCAGTTGCAAACGCAATTAAATCTGCTTTAATTAAATACCAAGACGTTAAAAAAGAAGGATTCAACAGCGAAGAAGCTTCAGAAGTAATCCACAAAGAAATTGAAGAGGCAACTTCATTAGAAATGCCAATGTTAGAGAAAAACATGACTATTATTTCTACTTTAGTATCTTTAGGTACATTAGGAGGATTATTAGGAACGGTATCTGGTATGATTAAAGCGTTTGGTGCGTTAGCTTCTGCTGGTACTCCTGACCAAGCTGCTCTTGCAACAGGTATCTCTGAGGCACTTATCAACACTGCTACAGGTATCTCTACTTCTGTATTAGCGATCATTTCTTACAACTTCTTTACTGCTAAAATTGACGATTTAACTTACTCTATTGATGAGGCTGGTACTACAATCGTGAATACTTACAGAAAATTCAGAGGAAGTTTAAGACAATAATTAATTTTTGATATTTAATATCAAAAAAATAAAATAAAAAGATAATGGCTAAAATAAAAATGAAAAAAAAGTCGACATCGACAGATATGACTGCGATGTGTGATGTTGCATTCCTTTTGCTAACGTTCTTTATTTTGACCGCTACTGCTAAAGTGCCAGAAGCACTTCCTGTAGACATGCCTTCTTCTGTTGCTCAAACTAAATTGCCAGATACAGATTTGGCTATTATTACAATAGGAAAAGGAAAAGTGTTTTTTGACATCAAAGGTAGAGAGGTTCGTAAAAGAACTCTTGAAGGAATGGGTGCAAAATATGGTATCAACTTCTCAGAAGATGATAAAACCAAATTTGCTCTTATGGATGATTTTGGTGTGCCAATTGCAGGTTTAAAGCAAATCATTGACATGAAAGCGGCGGACAGAACCAAAGCAGAACAGCCTGGAATTCCTTTAGATTCATTAGATAATCAATTAAAAGAATGGCTTCTAATTTCTAGAAGAGCTACAATTGATTTAGATGACAAAGAATTGCAGATTGCGATAAAAGGAGATGCTAAAGAAGAATATCCACAAATTAAAAAAATTATGGATATCTTACAAGATCAGAAAATCAATTCCTTTAACTTAGTTACAGGTAAGAGAGGGAGAGACTTTTAATTAAAAAAATACACTAAAATGGCTGAATTAAATACTGGCGACGGCGGTGGTGGTAAAGGTGGTAAAGTAAGAAGCAAAAAACAAAGCTCGAAAGTCGATTTAACGGCGATGGTAGATTTGGCATTCTTATTGATTACATTCTTTATGTTAACTACTTCGTTGTCAAAACCTCAATCGATGGATTTGTCATTGCCGGATAAAGACGATGATCCAAATAAACCAAAAGTTGATACCAAAGTAGATGAAAATCGTACGATGACTGTAATGTTGGGTGACGATAACAAAATGGTTTACTATATGGGTTTATTGGCTACTCCAAAAGTAGGGCCTAAAGACATTGCATATGGTAAAGATGGTATTCGTAGAGAATTGTTAAAACAAAAGAAAAATGTTTTAGCTTACTCTGCTGCTTTAGGGAAACCTAAAAATGGTATCATTGTGATCATTAAACCAACTAAAAAATCAAATTACCGCAATTTGGTTGATATTTTAGATGAGATGGCAATTACAGGAGTAGATACATATGCTATTGTTCCTGAATTTTCACCAGAGGAAACGAAATTAATAGATAAACAATAAGAGCAATCTTATTCTTATCAAATTAAAAATCAAGAGATATGAAATTAGATATTATAAAAAATCAGTGGCTTGATATCGTATTCGAAGGACGTAATAAGATATATGGAGCATACGAGCTGAGAAAATCGAACGGAAAAACAACTGTGAAAGCACTTGTAATCGGTTCACTTATTTTTAGCTTTGCTGTTGCTGCACCTCTTATTGCAAGTTTCTTACCTGATTCTAAAGAAGAAGAAGTGAACAACGATATTAAGATTGCGACGGTAAAGTTACCTCCAAAGAAAAAAGAGGAAATTAAACCAAATCAACCACCACCACCGCCACCACCACCAAAAGTGGATCAGGTAAAATTCGTTAAACCTGTAGTTGCAAAGGCTGAAGAAGTAACAGAAGATCCACCAAAAATTGTGGATTTGAAAGACAAAAAAGTTGGTGCAGAAACTATCAAAGGAGATCCAGATGCAGTTTTAACTGTTGATGAGCCAGTTGGTAAAGGACCAGTTTCAGAGGTTGTACAAGAAGATAACACTGTATATAACACAGCAGGTATCGAAGTAAAACCAGATTTTCCAGGAGGAATTGAGAAATTCTACAAATTCGTAGGAAACAATTACAAAACTCCAGAGGAAGAAGGTTTAAAAGGTAAAGTTTACGTTACGTTTGTAGTTGAAAAAGACGGTTCATTAACCGACATTAAAGTTTTAAGGGATATCGGTTACGGTACAGGAGCAGAAGCAATTCGTGTTCTTAAAAAATGTCCGAAATGGACTCCTGGCGAGCAAAATGGTAAAAAAGTTAGGGTATTATACTCTCTTCCTATTACTATTCAATCTGCAGAATAATGTTAAAAGATATACTTAATAATATTCAGAAGAAATCGCTCAAAGAGCGATTTCTTCTTGTTTTAGGAATACTGTTTTTTTTAATTTATCTTGTACTCGGTTTAATGATCATGTTTTGGGAAAAGCTCCCGCTAAATATGGAATGGAAATATAGATATGCTTTTGGTGGATTACTGATTGTGTATGCAGGAATACGATTTTTAAGATTAATTAATTCAAAGGAATAATAATTATGTTGAAATATAGTAAGGCTTTAGGTTTGATAATTTTTGTCTTTTTGTTTGCCATGTGCAACCAAAAAAGCAAAAATGAAGCTGAAAAAGAAACCATTTTAAAAGGTTCGCTTGATATTGCGGTTGATGAAACAGTAAAGCAAATTGTAGATGATCAAGTTGCTGTTTTTGAAGGGACTTACTATGAAGCAAAAATTAATGTTAAATCTAAGTCGGAAGCTGAAGTGATAAATGATTTATTAAATCAAAAAGCGAAAGTGGCTATAACAACAAGAGATTTAACGCAAGAAGAAAAAGCGCGTTTTGATAAAAACAAGATTAATCCTCGTGTAACTCCTTTTGCTCATGATGCTATTGCATTTATTTCAAGTAAGAACAATAATGATACACTAATTGCGTTGAAAAGTGTAATCGATTTTCTTCAAGGGAAAGCGGATCCTAAAATTAAAGGGTTGGTTTTTGATAATCCTAACTCAAGTACAGTTCGTTACATTAAAGAATTGGCAAAAATTAATGAGGTTCCGAAGTCTGGAGTTTTCTCTTTTAAAACAAATAATGAAGTAATTAAATTTGTTTCTGAGAATGAAGGAATGATTGGTGTTATAGGTATTAATTGGATTCTGCAGCCAACGCCAGACATGGCAGAGACAGTAAAGAAAGTTAATGTTTTGTACGTAAAAGGTCTAAACAATGATGAGTATTACAGTCCTACTCAAAATGATCTTGAAATAGAGAAATATCCATTGGCACGCGATTTGTATATTATTAATTGTCAAGGTTATACTGGGCTTGGAATGGGGTTCGCTTCATTCATCGCTGGAGATATAGGCCAGCGTATAGTTTTAAAATCGGGGTTACTTCCGTATAAAACTCCCGGACGTAAGCTTAAAATTAGAAGTGAAATTATAAAAGATAAAGAATAAATTAATTACAATAAAGATGAATAAATTTAAAATTTTTAGTCTTGCTTTAATTGCTTCGGCTACCGCAGCAAAGGCGCAAGACATCAATGAAGCAAAAAAAGCGATTGATGCAGAGCAATTTGATAAAGCAAAAGGCATCCTTAAATCAATTATTAAATCTAAACCATCTGATGGTGAAGCAAATTTTGTTTTAGGTAACGTTTATTTGAATCAATCTGTAGTAGATTCTGCGAAAATCTATTATAACAATGGCTTACAGGCTTCAGATAAAAAGAACTTAAGCTATATTGGTTTAGGACAACTGGATTTAGATGCTAAAAATGCGGCAGCGGCCCAAGCTAATTTTGCTTTGGCAACTAAAGACATGAGAAAAAAGGATGTAAATGAGTTTATTTATATTGCAAGAGCATATATGAATTCTGATAATCCAGATTATAAAAGCGCTGTTGATGTTTTAAAGCGTGCTTTATTAGTTGATCCTCAAAATGCTCAAGCTTTGTTGGCTATCGGTGATGCATATTATGGATCAAACAATCAAAATGATGCTTACAAAGCATACCGTGATGCATTTACTGCTGACAATACTTTGTTAAGAGCAAAAATGCAATTAGGTGTTTTGTTAAAAGGTGCTAAATCTTATGATGAAGCAATTAAATCATTCAATGAAGTAATTGCTTTAAATGCTAATTATGGACCAGTTTACAGAGAACTTGCTGAAACTTATTACAAATGGGCTAGAAACAAGCCTTCTACTGCTAAAGTGAACTTGCAAAATGCAATTACAAACTATGAGAAATATTTGACTTTAACAGATTATTCTTTAGATTCAAAAATGCGTCATGCAGATTTCTTAATCTTAGTTAAGGATTACAAACAGTTAGAAACTGTGGCAAACAAAATGATTGCAGAAGATAAAGTTAATCCTAGAATTTTCAGATATTTAGGATATGCTGCTTACGAAAACGGAAATGTTGACGTTGCAATTAAATCTATTGAAGATTTTATTAAAGCTCCAGGAAATAAAGTAATTGGTAGAGATTACTACTACTTAGGCCTAGCTAAAATTAAAAAAGGAACTGCTGCAGATGGTACAATAGATCAAGCTGCTTTTGATGCAGGTCTGGCTGATATCAAAAAAGCAATCGAATTAGAGCCATTAGTAGTAGAAGAATTCGCTGATTTTGGAAAAGAATTGTTTGGTAAGAAACAATATACGCAAGCAGCATCAATCTTTGAACTTGGTGCAAACAATAAAGAATCTAAAAATTATTTAGATGATGCTGTATATTATGGAATTTCTGTTTACTACGGTAATGCTGGTAAACCTGCTGAAAGCCGTGATAAAGCTGCTTTAGAAAATGCAAATGCAACTTTTGATAAAGTTCTTGAGGCATCTCCATCATATGACGAAGCTTACTTATACAAAGGAAGAATTAACAGTGCATTGGATAAAGATGACATGATCATTAAAAACTACGAAGAGTATGTAACTAAAATAACGGCTAAAGGAGCAGAAGAGTTAGCAAAACCTGCAACAACTAAAAAAGTTATTGAAGCTTACAATGCAATTGGGGCTGCTTATGCTAATACAGATAAAGCTAAAGCTGTTGAATATTTCAATAAAACTTTAGTTTTAGATCCAGCAAATACATATGCTGCACAGTCTATTAAATCTTTAAAATAGTATAGATTTTTAAAATAAATAAAAAACCGATAGTTCAATAAGCTATCGGTTTTTTTTGTTCCGTATATTATTGACTATCTTTGCACTTTAAAATAATATAATGTTATCAAAAGAAATACAATTAGAAGTAAATAAAGGAGCTATGCTTCCTTTGATGGAAGAATTTTATACCATTCAAGGTGAGGGTTCGCATACAGGAAGAGCTGCTTATTTTATTAGAATTGGAGGATGTGATGTTGGATGTCATTGGTGTGATGTGAAAGAAAGCTGGAACGCAGAACTTCACCCGCCAACAAGTATTGATTTAATTGTAGAAAATGCGGCTAAATATGCTGATACAGTTGTTGTTACAGGAGGAGAACCTTTGTCTTGGGATATGACACTTTTAACAAATCGACTAAAAGAGAAAGATTTGAAAGTTCATATTGAAACTTCTGGAGCCTTTGAATTGTCAGGAACTTGGGACTGGATCTGCCTTTCTCCAAAAAAGAATAAACTGCCAACAAAAACAGTTTACGATAATGCGCATGAGTTAAAAGTCATTATTTATAATAAGCACGATTTTATTTTTGCAGAAGAACAGGCAGAATTGGTTAATGATAATGCAATTTTGTTTCTTCAGCCGGAGTGGAGTAAAAAAGAAGAGATGACTCCTCTTATTGTTGATTATGTTATGAATAATCCGAAGTGGAGAGTTTCATTACAAACACATAAATATTTGAATATTCCTTAAATAGAAAATCTCTTCCAACGAAGAGATTTTTTTGTATGTAAGGAAGGGACTTTTTTAAAGAATGCACATTTTGGTTTATTCCCAGTTTTTATATTTTTTTAAAGTAGTAATATGTGCTAAATGATGATTTCCATGCCAAGCATATGAACTGATAATTTTTTTGATTTTATTTTCTGAATTATCCGAAGGATGTACAAAAGTCTTTTCTAAATCAGATTCAGATAAATTTCTCATAATATAACCCAATCTAAAATGAAGACCTTTCAATAAATCCAGAGTAGGTTGGATGGGCATTGTTAAATTGTCATTCAATTCACACCAAAGAATCTCATCATAGGCTTTAATTACAGGATTATTTTCGGTCAGTGCCCATTTAATTCTGATGTAACAATTCATATGACTTTCAGCACAATGATGAATTACTTGTCTTACTGTCCATCCTTCAGGACGATATGAAGTGTCTAATTGTTCCTCATTTAAACGAATTACTTCTTTTTCTAATCTCGTTGGGAAGGTTTCGATTTCTTCAATTTTTTCAGAAAGATATTCAGAGGAGTAATGTTCTGGAGCGATAAATTTTCCAATTGGATATTTTAATTTTTCTAAATCTAATTCTTTCATAAGTTTAAAGTGGTTTTGTTTAAATAGAAAGTCTTGCTAAATAATCATAATGTTCGCCTTCAAGAATAAGTTCGCAATTTAATCCATTTGAAATCGCTGCATTTTGAAGTGTGTTATAATCTAAATAAAGCCAGTCAAAAGGTTCTTCTTTTTCATTTTTATAGCTAATATTGAAAGTGATCTCACCATAATAATCATTTTCAGACGGAATCCACTTGCCGCCGTCTTCATCTTCATCAAACGTGTAAATGATATCTGAGCTGTCAATTAGGATTTGTCCGCCTGGATTTAATAGCGATTTTAATTTGGTGAGATATTCATTGCAGTTTTTTAGTTTGCCAAAAATTCCCGTTCCGTTCATTAGAAGTAAAATGGTGTCGAATTTTTCTCCTTCAAATTCTAAAATGTTTTCAACTTTAGCATTTTTAACTCCTCTAAGAATACATGTTTCAATTGCTTTTTTAGAAATATCAATTGCTATTACTTCTAAATTTCGTTCATTTTGTAATGATAAAGCGTGACTTCCAGCGCCACATCCGACATCTAGTATTTTTCCTTTTGCTAGTTGTAGTGCTTTTTGTTCGATTTTTGGCATTTCGCTATAAGTGCGAAAAAGATATTCTACACTCATTTCGTCTTCTTCAGATATTGAAGTTTCGGTCAGAATGTCTTCAGGAGAATTATTGGTGTGGAAATCAAATATTGCTTTTCCAAAAAGATCTTTCATTGTTTTAGTTCAAAGTTTAAGGTTTCAAGTTTAAAGTTGCTTAATTTTGCAGATCAACTTTAAATGTTAAACTTGAAACAGATTTTAAATAACTTAAGTAAGTTAGCCAAAGATAAGCATATCGAGAATAAAAAGTATTTCGATAAGCTTAAAAAGAAACAACCCAAGAATTTAGATTACATTATGCAGGATTTGCATAATGCAGAATTTAAAAGAACAGATTGTTTAAAGTGTGCTAATTGCTGTAAAACAACAGGTCCATTGTTTACATTGGCTGATATTGAACGAATATCAAAACATTTTAGGCAAAAGCCGCAACAGTTCATAGATCAATATCTTAGAATTGATGAGGATAAAGATTATGTTTTAAAAAGTGTTCCATGTACTTTTCTGGACAATGAGAATTATTGCATGATTTATGATGTTCGTCCAAAAGCTTGCCGTGAATTTCCACACACAGATCGAAATAAGTTTTATCAAATTTCCAATTTAACGCTAAAGAATGTTGAAATTTGCCCTGCTGCATATAATATAGTAGAGGAGATGAAAAAGAAACTTCCATTGTAGAAAAAACGATTATGTGTTCAAGAACATCTTATTTTCTTTTTTAAGATGTACTTTTGATGATATAAAGAATAAGAAACTAAAGAAATACTGCTAATTTGAATTTAGAATATTTTATAGCCAAAAGACTTATTACTGCAAAAGATAATAAAAGCAGTATCTCGGCGCCTATAGTAAAAATTGCTATTTCGGCAATAGCGATAGGAATTATAATGATGATTGTTTCTGTTGCTACTGGAATTGGACTGCAGAAAAAAATACGTGATAAAGTTTCGGCATTCAATGGTCAGATCATAATTTCTAATTTTGATAATAATAATTCTGAAGTTACTTTAGTTCCAATTTCAAAAAAACAGGATTTCTATCCCAACTTCAAATCAGTTCCAGAGGTGAGTCATATTCAAGCAATCGCAACGAAGGCAGGAATTATCCGAACGGAAAATGCATTTGAAGGAATTATTTATAAAGGTGTAGGTGAAGATTACGATTGGAACAATATTAAGGAATACATCGTCGAAGGTAAGATGCCGGATTTTACAAAGACATTAAATGAAGATGTCGTAATTTCAAAGTTTCTTGCAGATCGGCTAAATTTAAAAGTGGGAGATCAGTTTAACACGTTTTTTGTAAAAGAAGAACAGGGAAAACTCCCTAATAGTCGTCGATTTAAGATTGCGGCTATATTCAATTCGGGATTTCAAGATTTTGATGCGACCTATATTATTGGTGACATTCGTCATATTCAAAGAATCAATAAATGGAGTCAAGATCAGATAGGGGCATTTGAAGTTTTTGTAAAAGACTTTGATGAGATTAAAGATATAGGCAATCAAGTATATCAGAAAACCTCTTCAAATCTAGATACTAAAACGATTGTTGAAAAATACAGCTATATTTTTGACTGGCTTAAATTGTTTGATTTTAATATCATCATCATTTTAGCGATTATGATTCTGGTAGCGACAATTAATATGATTGTTGCGTTATTGGTACTCATTTTAGAAAGAACCCAGATGATTGGTATTTTAAAATCAATGGGATCTAATAACTGGTCAGTTCGAAAAATATTTCTTTATAATGCCTTCTATTTAATTTTTCGAGGCTTGTTCTGGGGGAATCTAATTGGGATTTCGATTCTGCTAATACAGCAGCAATTAGGAATAGTACAGCTAAATCCAGAAAATTACTATGTTAATCAAGCGCCAGTTTATTTAAATTGGATTTATATTCTTTTATTAAATCTACTTACGGTCACCGTTTGTTTTGTAGTGCTTTTGATTCCGTCATATATAATAACTAAAATATCTCCAGTAAAGGCTATTCGATTTGATTAACGAATTAAATAATTAAAGTAATATAACTATATAATGTACCCGGCAATTTTTCTAAAATCTGCCGGGTTTGTTTTTATGCATGTATAAGGTGCAGGATTAAATTCTGATTTTCTGTAGAGATGCACGGCAGACATTATATATAAGTGTCATTTCGAGCGAAATCCTTTAGTGGCAGAATTTGAAGTTTACAAAATAGTGGAATTTGTTTTTTTAATAAGGAGCTATTCCCGCTATCCGTTCCAATCTTCTGCTTTTTAAAGAAAAAAGCAAAAGGATTTCCACTTCTATCGGGGCTGGGGCATCGGTTTTCAGCAGAAACATTTGTGCAGAATATGGATTTAAGAACTTTGGGAAGATAAAACCGGTCTGGGATGAAGTTTTAAAACCTATTTTTTTTATCAAAAAAGCGGTGCGGATACTGGGAAGTTCTGAAAAACTAAGAGCATAAAACAATGAAAACTGCTGAAAACACAATGAAATTCAGAAAAACCGCACAAGATTTAAAAAATTATGGATCTGTAAATAAGCTGTTATGAGCGAGTTAAGAAAAAGTTTTAAAAAAGATTGAAATTATATAAAGAAAAGGCTTGTAAATGTAAATAAAGGTGGTACTTTTGCACCCGCAACAGCGAAAGACGTTCACTGAAATACTGGCAGGCACACTGATTAAAAGAGAAGAAATTTTCAGAAAAAAAGATTAGAAAAAGCTTGCGAGATTTGAAAATGCTTTTTACATTTGCACCCCGCAAAACAGGGAAAGTTCATTGAGATACTGGAGAGAAAATTAGAGAAAATGAGATTGAAAAAATTTCAAAAAAAACTTTAAATTTTTCTTGCAGGAAACAAAAAGAATTTTTAGTTTTGCACCCGCTTTGAGATACAGGCGGAACAAAAAGAAATACACGTTCGTAGACATATTGAATTGACAGCCGTCTCGTCACAAGACGAGACAGAAAAAATAAGAGTAATAGAATCGAGAGATTCGAAAAGAACCGATAGAATCAGCATCGCGATATAATATTAAAATATACGATGAAGAGTTTGATCCTGGCTCAGGATGAACGCTAGCGGCAGGCTTAACACATGCAAGTCGAGGGGTATAGTTCTTCGGAATTAGAGACCGGCGCACGGGTGCGTAACGCGTATGCAATCTGCCTTTCACAGAGGGATAGCCCAGAGAAATTTGGATTAATACCTCATAGTATTATAGGATGGCATCATTTTATAATTAAAGTCACAAC
>JASCOF010000012.1 GCA_029960065.1 Flavobacteriaceae bacterium PS02336
CTGCTATCAATTCAACAGATTTAGGAAATATTAGAATAGGTTACCCAAGTCTTGAAGAACAAACTAAAATTGCATCATTTCTATCTCTGATAGACGAAAGAATTCAAACCCAAAACAAAATAATTGAGGAACTGAAGTTATTAAAGATTACGATTAGTAAGAAATTATTCTCACGTCAATTGAGATTTAAAAATGGAAACAATGAAAACTATATAGATTGGAATACTAAAAAGTTGGGAGAGGTTACAACTCTTGTAAATAAGAGAAATAAAAATAACGAAAAGCTTCCTGTTTATTCTATAAATAACAAATTAGGATTCGTTCCGCAAAGTGAGCAATTCGAGGGAGTTGATAGCGAAGATAGAGGCTACGATATTAAACTATACAAAATAATTGACAAAAATACCTTTGCCTATAATCCAGCAAGAATTAATGTGGGGTCTATTGGCTATAGTAAAAACTTAGAGAATATTATTATCAGTTCATTGTATGTTTGTTTTAAAACAGATAACACCATAAATGACAACTTTCTATATCAATATCTAAAGACAGATTTTTTTAATAGGGAAGTTTTAAGAAATGTTGAAGGAGGAGTAAGAGATTATCTTTTCTACGACAATTTTGCGAGAATTAAATTTGGTTTACCTTGTATTGAGGAGCAAAAAAAGATTGCTGATTACATTTCATCTATAGATTCAAAGATTGATGTTGAAAGCCAACTATTGCATAAATTTGAAAAACAAAAGAGATACTTGTTAGCTAATTTATTTATATAAATAAATTAGCTAACAAGTATTGTTTCTGCTTAAGTAATAGCGTATGAATTTCAAATTCAGTTTTTATTTTATCGTCAATACTTGCTAAAAAATCTGCAACATATGTTTGTTGAATATAATTTGGTAATTGCATTTTCAGAGGCTCAATTTCAGAGATATAATGCCGTTTGTGCTCATTTGATGATAGATTTAAAAATGACAAATACTCAAATATAAATTTTAGGTTCACATTTGGTTTCGCTGTCAGTATTTTAATTGCTGAAGATTTTACTTTGAATGGAAAATTAACAAACTTTATATCCATTGTAAAATCATCGAAAATGATACATTGACCTTTGTCATAAATACCAAATTCTTCATCGGTATATCCTAATACAAAAGCTTTATTTGCAGTTAGAACTGGAATTAACGAAATATCAGATGAATAATCCGTATTTGTAACCAAATATTTAGTTGGCTGTTCATAGTTTAAAGTATCCTTAACTTGAACATATTCATTTTCTTGATTAAGAATTTGTTCATAGAGTTGATAGCGAAGCGTAATCACATAGGAAATAAAATCCTTAATTAAAGGGCTAAGTGAAAAGATATTTTCTCAGAAAATTAGATTTAAGGAATTTACTGACGAATGGAAAGTGAAGAGTTTGGGAGAAATGGGCAATACTTTTAATGGTCTATCTGGAAAAACTAAAGAGGATTTTGGGAAAGGCATACCTTATATTCAATACAAACAGATCTTTGACTCTGCCAAAGTTCAAATAAAAAAATGCGGACTTGTAGAAATTGCACAAAATGAAAATCAAAACAGTGTGAAGTATGGTGATGTTTTTTTTACCATATCATCTGAAACTCCTGATGAAATAGGAATGTCCTCGGTCTTATTAGATGAAGTGAATGAAATGTACCTGAATAGTTTTTGTTTTGGATATAGACCTTTCTCACTTCAAGTTCTAAATCCGCTTTTTGCAAGTTACCTGTTTAGAAGTTCCGTATTTAGAAACGAAATAGTTAAATTAGCCCAAGGGAGTACTCGATATAATATGTCTAAAATTGGATTAATGAAATTAACAATCTCATTGCCTAGTTCAAAAGAACAAATTACTATCGCTCGATTTTTATCAAGCATTGACCAAAAGCTCCAAACAGAGAAAAATATTTTGGATAAATATCAATCTAAAAAGCAATTCCTACTACAAAACCTGTTTATATAAACAGGTTTTGTAGTAGGTGCCTTTTCTTTATCTCATACTTTTGTAGTAAAGTTTTTTCAGTTTTTATTTTTTCATCAATAGAAGATAATAACCTTTCTATTTTAATTTGTTCTTCTACAGAAGGACAATATATAAAAGCTTCTCCGTAGTCTTTGAAATAGATATGTGGAATCCCAGAGCCAACTTTGTATTTCTCAAAGTTGAAGAATTTTAAACAGAAAAAAATATACTTCAAATTAACATCTGGTTTTACAGTTAGATAGTTCAAAGTACCAATAACCGAAAACTTATCCGATGCGTATTGAACCTTTCCAACTCCAGAACCATCTTTTATTATTAAAATCGCATCTTCATTAATTTGAGAATTTTCCGTAAATGCAATAACACCTGTAGCTCCATAAACTGGGTAAATTCCATTTTTATCAATTATATCGGATTCTGTTAATGATGATGAATAGCAAGAAACACAATTATTTATTTTCTTATTTGGTACTTGATTTAGAATTAGTTTCTGACAAAGCCCTTTAATTAAGGTTTCTAATTGTTCAATTATTTTGTTTTGGGTTTGAATTCTTTCGTCAAGTAAAGCTAAAAAGGAAGAAATTTTCTTCTGTTCTAGCGGAGTTGGGATGCTAAAAGATCCACTTTCAACAACATTCCAATCTGCTCTTGGCATTTTGGAGCCACTTGATTGATTTGCTAAATCAATAAATAATTTAGTTTGGACTATTCTATATAAAAAATCATTTGAAATATTCTTTCCTTTTAACACCCAAATTTCAGATGAACATACACCATCAAAAGGAGCTTGAAGATATTTTTTCAAGTAAGGTCTTAACTTTCCAAACAGTACATCTCCTTCATTGAAAACATTTTTTATACTTCCTGATGTACTTCCATCAATATAGCCAAGTAATTGTCCTGTATCTGTAATTAAATGTTCCATTTCTATACATTTAATAAAATCAGTCTCATTTGCTGGATTATATTTTTCAGATTTATTTGTTGCGACTTCCCCCAACTTCTTAGTTTCCCATTCCTCAGTAAATTCAGGAAATCTCAAATTAGGAACCTTAGTTCCAAATCTATCTGGGGGATAAAGTGTCCTTAATTGCTTTCCTTTGAGATTTTAAAAAATTAAATTATAATGAATGAACAAAAACAACTCTCAGAAGTTATCGATCTATGGAAAATAGACAAAAAACAGTATGTAAAAAAATCAAGTTTCTCAGCTTATACGCTATTGATTGAAAATCATCTACTGCCTAATTTCGGCAACAAAATTGCGATTGAGGAAGCTGATGTTCAAAGCTTTGTTTTTCAAAAATTGGAAACGGGTTTAAGTCATAAAACAATTAAGGATATTTTAATTGTTCTGAAAATGATTTTGAAATTTGGAGCTAAAAACAAATGGTTACAGTATACCCCTTTTGATATTCAGTTTCCTACTGAACGAGAAAAGCATAATATTGAAGTGCTTACCAAGACTGATCAGAAAAAAATAATGAACTACATACAAGAGCATTTTACATTTAGGAATTTAGGTGTATATATATGTTTAAGTGCAGGAATGCGTATTGGTGAAATATGTGCATTAACTTGGGAAGATATTGATACCGATAACGGAATTATCAGTGTTAACAGAACCATCCAGCGTATTTATGTGATAGAAGATGGAACTCGTAGAACGGAATTAATTTTAGACACTCCTAAAACTAAAAATTCTATTCGTGAAATTCCGATAAGTAAGGATTTATTAAGAATATTGAAACCCTTTAAAAAGATTGTGAACCCATCCTTTTTTGTATTGACAAACGATGCTAAACCTACGGAACCAAGAACCTATAGAAGCTATTACAAAAACTTAATGAAGGAACTAAAAATGCCTGAACTGAAATTTCACGGTTTAAGACATAGTTTCGCCACAAGATGTATCGAAAGTAATTGTGATTACAAGACTGTGAGTGTACTTCTGGGACATTCCAATATCAGTACAACTCTAAACCTTTATGTTCACCCCAATATGGAGCAAAAGAAGAAAGCTATTGAGCAGATGTTTAAGGCTCTTAGATAAGTTTTAGATTATGGATTAGGAGAACATTTTATTTTGTTAAATTTGTACATAGATGGAAAGAACAAGATAAACTCCTAATTCATAATTATTTTGAGCAAACAGTCCGAACAAATTCTAGAAGAGCAACTCGTTGCCCAATTAAAAAAATTGGGATATAAATACGCTTTTATTGCTGATGAAAAAGCTTTACTGGCAAACCTGAAAACACAGTTAGAAAAACACAATCATATACAATTCAGTGATAGTGAGTTTGAAAAAGTGTTGAATATACTCAATAAAGGTTCTGTATTTGAAAAAGCCAAAGTATTACGTGAAAAAAAACATCACATTATTCGGGATAATGGTGATAACCTCTATTTTGAATTTCTCAATGTAGAACATTGGTGTCAGAACGAATATCAAGTTACCAATCAAATTACGCAAGAAGGAAAATATGAAAATCGTTATGATGTAACCTTACTGGTGAATGGGTTGCCTTTGGTACAAATTGAGCTGAAACGAAGAGGCTTGGAAATGAAAGAAGCATTCAACCAAATCAACCGCTATCAAAAACATAGCTTTGGTGCTGGAAAGGGTTTGTTCCATTTTGTACAATTATTCGTTATAAGTAACGGTGTAAATACCAAATATTTCAGCAATTTTGGAACACATAAGCAGGAATATCTTCAAACTTTTCATTGGACAGACGAACAAAATAATCCATTGAATAATATTTTAAACGGCTTTACCGATTCTTTTTTGGAACCTTGTCATATCAGTAAAATGATCTGTAAATATATCGTTCTGAATGAAATCGATAAACGTCTGATGGTACTTCGCCCATACCAATATTATGCGGTAGAAAGTATTATCAAAAAGGTAAAAGAAAACGAAATTCTGAATGGTTATAATATCGAAAAAAATGGCTACATCTGGCATACAACTGGAAGTGGAAAAACCTTAACCAGTTTCAAAGCCAGTCAGATTCTATCCAAAATTCCAGCTATCAAAAAAGTGGTTTTTGTGGTAGATAGAAAAGATTTGGATTATCAAACCAACCAAGAGTATGATAAATTTAGTAAGGGTTCGGTAAGTTCTGCTACTAATACGGATGACCTTATTCGTAAATTAAACGACCCGAATGTTCGTATCATCGTTACCACCATTCAAAAGCTAAATAATGCAATTTCACGTAGAAACTTATCAAAAATGAAATCCATTCAGCACGAAAGGATGGTTTTTATCTTTGACGAATGCCATCGTTCGCAATTTGGTGATACCCACAAAAACATCATCAATTATTTTACCAATATTCAACTATTTGGCTTTACAGGTACACCTATTTTGGCAGAGAATGCAGATGGAGAAAAAACAACCGCAAGCTTGTTTGGAAAATGTCTGCATAAATATGTAATTACAGATGCCATACGTGATGAGAATGTATTGAAGTTTTCTGTAGAATACATTCAGACTTTCAAACAGAAAGAACATATCATTGATTTAAAAGTAGAGCAAATCAATGAAACGGAAGTTTTTGAAGCTCCTGAACGAAAGGAAGCCATTGTAGATTACATCATTCAATACCACGATCAGAAAACGCAAAACAGGAAATTTTGTGCCATGATGTGTGTACAGGACATTGATTCGGTCATTCAATACTATGAAATCTTTAAACGTAAAAAACAAGAGGGACAACACGATTTAAAAATAGCGACTATTTTTAGCTTTGCTCAAAACGAAGAGGAAATGGAAGATGCTGTTTATTCCCAATTAGGAATGGTTGCTGAACCACAAGCAGTTTACGGCTACAAACCTCATCGTAGGGAATTATTAGAAACGTATGTACAAGAATTTAATGAATTATTTGGAGAAAAACAGAACGTAAAAGATACCGAAGGGTTTTACAACTATTACAATGCGGTAGCAAAGAAATCAAAACAAAATGAGACAGATATTTTGTTGGTTGCCAATATGTTTTTGACAGGATTCGACAGTAAATATTTAAACACCTTATACGTTGATAAAAATCTGAAATATCATGGATTGATACAAGCATTTAGCCGTACAAATCGTATTCTGGATAAGAATAAAACACAGGGAAATATTGTATGTTTCCGAAACCTTAAAGACAAGACAGACGAAGCGATCGCTTTATTCAGCAATAAAGAAGCAATTGACGAGATTATTGTAGAACCATACGAAGCGTATGTAGAAAAGTTCAACGAAGCCACGCAGAGATTATTAGAAATCGTTCCGGAAGTAGTATCTGTTGACGGCTTATATTCGGAAGAAGATCAGCTACAGTTTATTTTGGCTTTTCGTGCCATGATGCGTTTACACAAGAAAATGAGTCATTATACAGAATTTACTTGGGATGATTTACAGATAGAAGAACAGCTTTTTGCAGATTACACGAGTAAATATTTGGATTTAAAGGAAAGACTTGATCCTACAGACCCGTCTAAAAAAGCGTCTATTCTTAATGATATAGATTTTGAATTGGAATTGATTAGGCGTGATACAATCAATGTAACTTACATACTTCAGTTATTGATTAAATTCAATTCGAAACAAAGTGCAAAAGACAAAGAAAGTATTGAAAAAGACATATTCAATTTACTGAACACCGAAGTGTCATTAAGAAGTAAAAGAGAATTGATTGAGAAATTTATTCAGGAAAGTTTACCACATATCGAAGATACGGATGCCATTCCAGAAGAGTTCGAAAAATTCTGGAATGTAGAGCAAGAAAAAGCACTTCAGGAACTAGTTAAGACAGAAAATCTTTCCGAAGAAAAAACAGAAAGACTGATAGAGAATTATTTGTTTACAGAACGTGAGCCTTTGCGAAAAGAAATTTTAGATTTGCGAAAAGAAGGGAGACCGAGTGTATTAAAATCTAAGGAAATCGGAGATCGTATTCTAAATAAAATCATAGGATTCGTAGACACTTTTGTTAATGGAATATCAGGAAATTAATGTTTTATTCTAGGAGGCATTCATAAGAATCAAAAATATTTAGGAATGATAAATAAAGGATAGGAAAATTAAAACCTATCCTTCTATTTTTGTATATTTGCCTTGAGCTAACGGAAACACGTTGAAAAGCAAAGCAATAAGCACCGTTACCAAATCGTTACCTGACTTTTTTGATAATCTCTATAAAAGCTTAGTATTCAACCGATACAGCTTTTTCCTGAAAACTTTAAAATAAAAATCTTTAATAACTTAAGATTTAAACCAGCTTTCTACTAATTCATCTTCAAACGAATTAGCCTCTTTATGAATAAACTCATTTCGGTTTTTGTCATAAGAATAATCCAAAGCCCAAGTTTTATGATTTGCTGCCATGTCCTTAATACTTTGACATACAAAAGCAATTTCCTTATCAGTTGTAGTCGGGTGAATTGACATTCTAATCCATCCCGGTTTTTTGATCAAATCACCAATTGTAATTTCATTCACCAATTTATTAGAAGTTTCCTGATCAACATGAAGTAAATAATGTCCGTAAGTTCCAGCGCAGCTGCAACCTCCTCTAGTCTGGATTCCAAAACGGTCGTTTAGAATTTTTACTCCTAAATTGAAATGAAGATCATCAATAAAAAATGAAATCACACCAAGACGATCTTTATGTTGTCCAGCTAAAATAGTAATATTTGAAACAGGCTCTAATTCACTAAAAACATAATCAACAATTTCATGCTCACGCTGCATAATATTTTTGATTCCCATTTCTTCTTTAAGTTCAATAGCCAAAGCAGTTTTGATGACTTGAAGAAAACCTGGAGTTCCACCATCTTCGCGATCTTCGATATTATCAATATATTTATGTTCTCCCCAAGGATTTGTCCAGCTAACAGTTCCGCCGCCAGGACAATCTGGAATCATATTATTGTATAATTTTTTATTAAAAATTAAAACACCTGAAGTCCCAGGTCCTCCTAAAAATTTATGAGGAGACATAAAAACAGCGTCCAAATAAGCTTCTGGATCAGCTGGATGTATATCCACTTCTACGTAAGGTCCTGAACAAGCAAAATCTACAAAACAAACTCCATTATATTGGTGCATTAATTTTGCAGCTTCATGAAATGGCGTTCTCAATCCCGTAACATTGGAACAAGCTGTAATAGAAGCGATTTTTATAGTTCTATCACTATATTTCTCTAATAAAACTTCTAAATTTTCTAAATTAAAAAGTCCCTTCTCGCAAGACGGAATAATCTCAACATCTGCAATGGTTTCTAACCAAGAAGTTTGATTAGAATGATGTTCCATGTGCGAAATAAAAACAATCGGTTTCTTTTCTGCAGGAACATTCACAAAGCTTTTCAAATTCTCAGGAATTTTCAAACCTAAAATACGCTGGAATTTATTGATCACTCCCGTCATTCCAGTTCCATCTGTAATTAACACATCATCATTGTTAGCATTGGCATGACGCTTAATAATATGTCTAGCATGATGATAGGCTTTTGTCATTGCAGTACCAGAAACAGTAGTTTCAGTATGTGTATTGGCAACAAAAGGGCCAAATTGGTTTAATAACTTTTCTTCAATCGGACGATATAATCTTCCGCTGGCAGTCCAGTCAGTATAAATAATTGATTTTCTGCCATAAGGTGACGTAAATTCTTGGTTTATACCGACAATATTCTGTCTAAACTTCTGAAAGTAAGTTTCTAGAGTGATGGTACTATTTTTGCTGTCCATTAGTTGTGCCTTGTGTTTGACTGCAAATATATCGCTTTTTTACAAAATTGCGAATTTATCAATAGTAAACTTCAAACATTACATTCCTGTTGGGTATCTTTAGTTAAAAGATCTTTTTTTTAATAAATTATCACAATATCCCATCGAATTAATAGGCATTAAACTAATAGAAAGTATTATTTATGGGAAATTTATCAGTAGCTACCTTTGGTGGCGGTTGTTTTTGGTGTATAGAAGCTGTAATTCAGCGTTTAAATGGTGTAGAATCAATAAAATCAGGCTATTCAGATGGGTTTATAAAAAATCCGGCGTACCGCGAAGTTTGTACGGGAAGAACTGGTCATGCAGAAGTTATTCAAGTAACTTTTAATCCTGACATAATTTCATATCACGACTTAATTTTTATTTTCATGACAAGTCATGACCCAACAACTCTAAATCGTCAAGGCGGTGACAGCGGAACGCAGTATCGTTCTATTGTTTTATATCATAACGATGAGCAAAAAGAAATTGCAGAAAAAGTATTTGAAGAAGTACAGCCTGCTTATGCTGATCCAATTGTAACGCAATTAAAACCTTTTGAAGTTTTTTACGAAGCAGAAGATTATCATCAAAATTATTATAATGAAAATCAAGAAGCTGGATATTGCCAAGTGGTAATCGATCCCAAAATTCAAAAACTTAAAAAAATGTACGCCGATCGATTAATTGGCTAAAAGTTTTTTTTTGCCACAGATTATGAAAATTAAGATTAGAATTAATTCATGAATTAGATTGTCACCCTGAGCGAAGTCGAAGGGCGTTCCCATTGCACTTGGGCTTCGACTTCGCTCAGCCTGACAAACAGTAGATTAAAAATCAGTTTAATCTTTATAATCTGTCGCATAAAATAAGAAAGCAAACAAAATGAAAAATCTTAAAATAAATAATCGATTTACAGCTGAGTTACCAGCCGATCCAGAGTTGGTAAACGAAACTCGTCAAGTAAAAAATACGCTGTTTTCTTATGTAAATCCAACAAAACCGTCAGATCCAAAATTGATTCATGCCTCAGAAGAAGTGGCTGAATTGGTTGGGATTTCAAAAGAAGAAATTCAATCTGAGGAATTTGTAAATGTTTTTTCGGGCAACGCTATTTTAGATGAAACAAAGCCTTTTGCAATGTGTTATGCCGGACATCAGTTTGGAAACTGGGCGGGACAATTGGGTGATGGCCGTGCTATAAATTTAACCGAAGTTGAAAACAACAATCAATTTTACACCTTACAGTTAAAAGGTGCTGGAAAAACACCTTATTCCAGAACTGCTGATGGTTTGGCCGTTCTGCGTTCTTCGATTAGAGAATATCTCTGCGCCGAGGCAATGTATTATTTGGGAGTTCCTACTACTCGATCGCTTTCTTTGATTCTCTCAGGAGATCAGGTTTTACGAGATGTTTTATATAATGGAAATCCCGCTTACGAAAAAGGCGCTGTAGTTTGTCGTGTCGCTCCATCTTTTATCCGTTTTGGAAGTTACGAAATGTTGACCGCTCGAAATGAACTTAAGAATCTGAAACAGTTTGTAGAGTTTACCATAAAACATTATTTCCCTGAAATAAAAGGCGAACCAAAAGAACAATATATCCAGTTCTTTCAAAAAGTAGCTGATACAACGCGCGAAATGATTCTGCATTGGCAGAGAGTTGGTTTTGTTCATGGCGTTATGAATACCGATAACATGTCTATTCACGGAATTACGATTGATTACGGTCCATATGGCTGGTTAGAAAATTACGATCCTAACTGGACACCAAACACAACTGACAGCCAAAATAGAAGATATCGTTTCGGAAATCAGCCTCAGGTTGCGCAATGGAATTTGTTTCAATTGGCTAATGCACTTTATCCGCTTGTTAATGAAGCCGCTCCTTTAGAAAAAATTCTGGATTCGTTTATAATTAAATTTGAAGAGGAATATAAATGTATGTTTTTAAGTAAGCTAGGTATATTTACTTCAAGTGATACTGACGATAAAATTGTAAAAGGAATCGAAGAAATTTTGCAATTATCTGAAACAGATATGACTCTATTTTTTAGAAATTTAAGTCAGATTAAGAAAGAAGATTCAGTAGAACAAGCATTCGAAAAGATTGAAAATGCTTTTTATCTGCCGGAAGAAATTAAAGGAGATATTCTTGATGCTTGGCAGAAATGGTTCTCTGTTTATCTAAAAAGATTAAAGATTGAAGTGCTTTCAGACGAAGAACGTGCAGCGAAAATGAATGTAATAAATCCAAAATATGTGCTTCGAAATTATATGGCACAATTGGCAATTGATGAAGCTGATAAAGGAGATTATTCTTTAGTTGATGAATTATTTCAGCTTTTAAAGAATCCTTATGAGGAACAACCTGAATACGAGAAATGGTTCGCCAAACGTCCAGATTGGGCAAGATCTAAAGTTGGATGTTCTATGCTTTCTTGCAGTTCTTAATTTTTTTTGCCACGAATTTCACGAATGTTTTATTGAGATAGTATGTAACATTGAGCGAAGTCGAAATGCACGCTAAGTGTTCTCGACTTCGCTCGAACTGACAACAAAAATTAGGGTAAATTCGTGAAATTCGTGACAAAATTTTTTATTTAGAAGTAATGTAATCCACAATCATACTGGCATGAATTCTGGAATTTTCAATAAACCATTTATGCGTCTGCATCCCACCGCAAACTACACCAGCAAGAAATAATCCTTCTACATTTGTTTCCATTGTTTCTGGATTGTAAATTGGAATTTTCAAATCATCATTAGAAAGCTGAATCCCCATTTTTTCAAGAAAGCTTAAATCAGGTTTATAACCTGTTAATGCTAAAACAACGTCATTTTCAATAGCTATCTTTCCGTTTGGCGTTTCAATCTCAACTTCATTCTCTTTTATCTCCGTTATATTGGATTGAAAATAAGCTTTAATGCTTCCTTCCTCTATACGATTTTCAATATCAGGTTTTACCCAATATTTTACACGACTGTTGATTTCATTTTTACGAATAACCATCGTAACATCTGCCCCTTTTCTCCAGCATTCCAAAGCTGCATCAACAGATGAATTATTAGCACCAACCACCAAAATTTTCCTGAAGGCATATTCGTGTGCTTCCTTATAATAGTGACGCACTTTTGAAAGGCTTTCGCCAGCAACATTCATTTCAATCGGGATATCATAAAAACCAGTTGCTATTATAGTATTTTTAGCTTTATATTGATTTTTGTCTGTTTTTATTTGAAAAATGTTATTAGTGTCTTTTAAAACATCAATCACTTTTTCAAATAAATTAATATTGAATTTAAAATAGCGGTGAATATTTCTATAATATTCTAAAGCTTCCTGACGTCCAGGTTTTGGCGCTAAACAATTAAAAGGAATATCGCCAATTTCTAATCTTTCTGCAGTAGAGAAAAAGGTCATGTAAAGCGGATAATTAAATATGCTGTTTACAATAGCTCCTTTTTCTATAATTAGGTATTTTAAGTTTTTCTTTTCGGCTTCGATTGCGCATGCCAGTCCAATTGGGCCGCCGCCAACTATTACAAGATCATATATTGATTCAGTCATTTTATTCTTTCCAGTCTTTAAAAGGATTTTTACTTAGATAAGCGTTGTAGTATCTTTCGTCGTTTGTCACTTCTTCACCCAGCCAATCTGGTTTTTCAAAAGTTTCTGTTTCAGAACTTAATTCAATTTCAGCCATTATCAAGCCTTCATTTTCTCCATAAAATTCATCCACTTCATATACGTGATTTCCAGATTTTATCTCATAACGGGTTTTCTCAATTTTACCTTTTTCGCATAATTTCAAAAGTGCCGCCGCTTCATCCAGCGGAATTTCATTTTCCCATTCGAAACGAGACATCCCGCCGCTCTGACTAATTCCTTTTATAGTTATAAATCCCTTATCTCCTTTAATTCTAACCCTAACGGTACGCTCAGGAACAGAACTCAAATATCCCTGCGCAATTTTATTTTGAGTTAAAGCTTGATTTTTGAACTCGTCAGATTTGACTAGAAATTTTCTTTCAATTTCAATCATTTTTTAAGTGTAAATTATTTTTATGCAAGTTACTCATTTTAATTAAGTCTTAAAAAGCATATAAAATGAAAAATGGGTTAATTTATTTTTTTTTACATCAAATTGAAATATTAAAATAACTGATTATTAATACATTACGTGTTATTTTTTTAGTTAAATTTGATAGAATCTTAACTTCATCGTCTATGTCTAAAAAAGCACTTTATCTATTAGGCATTGCAATAACCATTATTTTAGGTACTTTTTTATACCTCAAATTCTGCTGCAACTGCTCTGAGAAAATTACAACGGATGATACTCCAAAAACAGTTTCAACACCTGTTCAAGAGCCTAATTTTGTTCCGTTTGTATTGAATGGCCCAGGAATTGAATATCAAACCAATGATAATCTCAAGTTCCTTAAAAACAGCGCTGCTTTAATAATGCCTGTCAGTGATTCTGTGATAACTGGTATTCAAAAATTAAAGACATTTTTAGTTTCTAATCCAACACAGAAAATTACAATAACCGGTTATGCTACATCAGATGAAACAAACTCAACTACTTTTGAGAATTTAGGTCTGGCAAGAGCCAATGAGGTTAAGAATTATTTTGTTTCTGAGGGATTATTGGAAAAACAGTTTAACACTAAAGGAGAAATTATAGAAAAATGGAAAATGAATGCTGATACTCTTCTTGGACCAGCAAATTATGCATTTGACACTATAGATTCTACTGCAACTGCTCCGACGGCTGATGAATGGACTGCTTTGAAAGAGAAGATAAATGCAGATCCGTTGATTCTTCATTTTAATACCAATCAGTCTAGAGAAACTTTAACTAGTCTTGAAAAACAAAAAGTTGCTGCTATAGCAAAATATACAGAACATGTAAAAGATGCTGTTGTTTTAGCTGTTGGTCATTCTGATAATGTTGGAAATCGTGATTCTAATATTGTGTTAGGACAAAAAAGAGCCGAATTCTCTAAAAACTATCTTTCAAAAAATGGTATTGATGCCAAAAGAATCGAAACACAATCTAAAGGCCCCGATGAACCTATTGGTGATAACAATACCTCAGAAGGAAAAGCATCAAATAGAAGAACCGTAATTACAATTAAATAATTAATCAAAACATACGATCATGAATATACCTTGTATCTTAATACCTGCTCTAGTGGGATTAATCTGTGGAATTTTAGGTTACTTACTAGGAAAAATGAATTCGAAAAATGATGATTCTCTGGCTTTATCGCTTCAAGCTGATTTAGATGCCTGCAAAGCTAATACACGAAATTTGAATGCCCGTATTTCAACATTGGAAGCTGAATTGGCGGCGAAATCTAAAATTGCGCCTCAGTCATTTACTGCCACGGCTCCAACTTTGATTCCTTTTGATGCTTCGCTTGCATCGACAGTGCTAGGCAAAAAGATAAAAGAAAATGACTTAAAAATTGTTGAAGGAATCGGACCAAAAATTGAAGCATTACTCAACGATGCCGGAATTAAAACTTGGTATGATCTTTCTCAATCTTCAACAGATAAATTACAATCTGTCTTAGATGCTGGCGGCGAAAATTATGCCATTCATAATCCAAGTACTTGGGCTAAGCAAGCTTTATTGGCGTACCAAGGAAAATGGCAGGAATTAAAAGACTGGCAAAATAGTCTTTTAGGCGGAAAAGAGTAAAAAAAACAGGCACAAAGGTGCAGAGTTGCAAAGGTTCTAAGGTTTTTCCCAATACCTCTGCGTCTTGTATCTTTGTGCCTTTGTTATTTTGTGTCTTTATATAAAGTCAGATTCCCATTCCTTTTCTAGATTATACCAAAGCTGTCCATTTTTAACTTCTAAGGGACAATCTATATTATTAGTATATAATGCGCCGGTTCCTAGACCTTGCGGCATTTTTGAATTTTGAAGAAATGTCCATTGCGCAATAGCATTTAATCCAATATTACTTTCTAATGCTGAAGTAATCCACCAGCCGATGTTGTATTTATCTGCCAACGAAATCCATTCTTGTGTTCCTCTAAAACCTCCAATAAAACTAGGTTTTAAAATAATATACTGAGGATTGATTTCCTGCAATAATTTTTCTTTTTCTTCAAATGAAAATACTCCAATAAGTTCTTCATCCAAAGCAATTGGAAAAGGTGTTTCTTTACACAATTGAGCCATCGCTAAAACATTCCCTTGTCTAATTGGCTGTTCAATACTATGAAGCTGAAAATTATTAAGTTGATTCAATTTATCTAAAGCTTCTGTAGAAGAAAAAGCACCATTGGCATCTACTCTAATTTCAATTTCTTCTGGAGAAAAGTGACTTCGGATAAATTGTAATAATTCGAGTTCTTTTTCAAAATCAATTGCACCAATTTTCAGTTTGATACAATTAAAACCTTCGGCTAGTTTATCCTCAATCTGCTGTTTCATAAAAGCCGATTCTCCCATCCAAACTAAACCATTTATGGAGATGGATTTGGTCTTATTTGTAAAATCGGAAGGGAATAATAGGTATGGATTTTCACTGTTTAAGGACCGGAAAGCCATTTCAATACCAAATTGAATTGACGGAAATTCTAATAACGATTCCCAAAGCACAGTTTCACCTAAGTGAATATTATCGCATGCCCATTTTAGTTTTTCTTCGTAATCGTCGCGATCATCTGCACTTAAGCCACGAAGTATACCGCATTCTCCTATTCCTTTTTGGCCGTTTTTATCTAGAATTATAAACCAAGTTTCTTTTTCGGTCATAATACCTCGCGAAGTTCCAGATGGTCTTTTAAACTCTAATAAATATTTATGATAAGATGCTTTCATTTTTTGAAGACGCTAAGATACTAAGGTACTGAGATGCTAAGTTTTCTAGAAGCTTTTCACATCTCTAACCAACTTAATTATACAATTTTAATATTTTTTCAAAATCTTTAGAAGGCAAACCAGCTTTTTCAAAAGCTTGAAAATCAAGTTTCGTTTTATCAATCCAGCTTAAACTATCTGTAACATTCTGAGTTTGATATTTTTTATAAATGGCTTTAGCCGCGCTGTAATCGTTGCTTACTAAATAGGTATGTGCTAAATTTAATTTTACAAGCAATTCAGTATCATCAAGTTTTTCGCCGTCTTGAAGCGCTTTTAAGGCTTTAGCGTATTGTTTAGTCAAAATATAGCAATACCCCAATGAGCTATAATCTAAAGCTGTTGCTTTTCCTTCGTTGACTATTGTATTTAATTTTGGAATTGCTTCGTTGTATTTTTGGTTTTTGATTAATGATGAAGCTTGTTTTCTTAGGTCATTAAAAACATTTTTAGAGATATCAGCATCTTTGTAGCACGCATTTCCGAAATCTTTGTAAACTTTTGTTTTTTCGACCGCTAATAATTTTTGAAATTCATCGTAACGATATTGTTTCATAATTTTATTTAGAATACAAACACAAAAATCGTCTGAATTGGCCATTTTCTGCGCCATTGTAGAAGTTTTACAAAGACTTATGATTTCATTTTTGTTGTCTTGATTCCAGCCTCTGTTTAGTTTAGTGTCCACCCAAGGCACAACTTCTAAAACTACTTTCTGGCTTAAAATCCAGTTTTTGCTTTCAAATCCAAACCAAATGGTAGTAATATTTTCTTTTAGACAAGAGGATCGATTAACTGATAATCGTTTGGCATCTTTACTTACAGGTTCTGACTGAGAGTAACATGCGTCGTTAATTTTACCATCTGCAACATACTTTTTAGCATTTTCGTTTGAGGTAAAAATAGAATAAGTACATTCGTCGTCACCAGAAATTTTAGACATTAAAAAAACGGCTCCAGCAGAACCCTGACTAACTCCTGTAGGATCTGGAATGGCTTTTAATAAAGAAACTAAACTGTTTGTGAGTTCTTGATTTTTATCTAAAAGCGTAATTCGGTAAACGATTTCTGTAGTACCAACGGGAAGGTCTTCGGTAGCAATAGAAATTCTATCACGCGCAGGAACAATAATTTCTTTTGTAGTTGCTCGTTCTTTGTCCCAATAACCTTCTTTTTGAGCAGAAGCGTTGTAGGAAACTACGATTAGTAAAGAAAGGATTAATTTTTTGAAAGTTGAATTTTGTGAGGATGTTTTAATTGCCACAGATTTCACAGATTAAAATGATTTTTATTTTAAAAACTCCAGTATTTCAATAACATAGATTGTGCCAAATAACTTTCTATAGATGTTTGCTCTTTTTAGGCATCCCGATAACTATCGGGAGCCAAAAAAATATAATGTATTTAGAATAATAATTATAATTCTAAAGATTCTCCGATTGGTAAAAGCATTAAATCTTTTCCTTTATCGAAGAATTTACGAATAGATTCTTCATGATTGATTTCGATATAACCGAAAGTATCAAAATGGTAACCTAAAATTTTGTCGCATTCTACAAAATCTGAAGCAATAATAGCATCTTCAACATCCATTGTGAAGTTATTTCCAATTGGAAGAATCGCTAAATCCAGTTTCGTTCGAAGCGGAATCAATTTCATATCATACGTCAAGGCTGTATCACCCGCGATATAAATGTTTTTATGTTCGCCTTCAATCACAAAACCTCCCGGATTTCCTCCGTAAGAACCATCAGGAAAACTGCTAGAATGAATTGCGTTTACATATTTTACCCTTCCAAAATCGAATTTCCAGCTTCCACCGTGATTCATAGGATGCGAGTTAAAACCTTTATTAGCGTAATACGTTGCAATTTCAGCATTTGAAACGATAACGGCATTAGTGTTTTTTGCTATAGCTTCAACATCTAAAACGTGATCTCCATGTGCATGCGTCAATAAGATATAATCTGCTTTAAGCGCGTTGATATCAATTGCTGCCGCCTGCGGATTTCCAGTAATAAATGGATCTACAATAATATTTTTTCCTCCTACTTCAATTCCTAAAGAAGCGTGTCCGTAGTATGTAATTTTCATTTTGTTCAGTATTAAATTTAAAAAATTATCTTCCTCCTAAAAACAGGTTTACAATAATGTCTGAAATCAGCGAAATCATACAAACTGTTAATAAGATGGAAAGTAAAAAAGTACTTAATGCCAGTTTCTTTAATTCAGGATCTAATAACTTAGGATTCTGATTTTTATAAACCGTAATTAAATGTTTAGTTAAAGGAATGTAAGCCAATAAAAATAAGTATTGATCGAAATTATAATCGCTTAAAATGGCAAAAATAACAACCAAAAGCATTGCCGTAACGATCAAAGTATAATGATAGATTTTAGCATTTTCTGCTCCTATTTTAACTACAATTGTATTTTTTCCTGCTTTTTTATCCGATTCCTGATCGCGCATATTATTTAGGTTTAAAACTCCAACACTCAATAATCCAATTGAAATTGCTGGAAGAATCAAAAGCGGATCTACTTCTTTGGCATATAAAAAATTGACTCCCAATGTACTTACCAATCCGAAGAATATAAATACGAATAAATCTCCAAGTCCTCTGTATCCGTAAGCCGAATTTCCAACTGTATAACGAATAGCCGAAGCAATTGCGGCAATTCCTAACAATAAGAAAAAGATGGAATAACCGAAATTATCTTTTCCAAAGGCAAAATAAATTAAGATTATAGCAGATAATAATGTTAATAAAGAAGTCATTATAATGGCTTTTTTCATTGCCTGAGGCGTAATAACTCCGCTCTGAATAGCACGCATAGGTCCTACTCTATCAGCATTATCGGTTCCTTTTACTCCGTCGCCATAGTCATTTGCAAAATTGGATAAAACCTGTAATCCTAATGTTGTTAAAAGTGCGAAACCAAAAATTTTCCAGCTGAATACTTCAGTTGGGGTATTAATAGTTTCTGTTGGATTTGATAAAGCATAAATACTTCCAACTATAATTCCAGAAACTGATAAAGGTAATGTGCGCAGTCTTGCGGCTTCAATCCAATGTTTCATATTTAAATTTTAGATTTTAGAGTGTAGATTTTAGATTTTTAAAAATTCTGATTTTAGATTGCTTGACTATCAAATCTAAAATCTAAAATCAGAAATCTACAATTATTTAAGGCAACCATTTGTTTTCGCCGAAATTTGGTTTTCTTTTTTCTAAGAATGCATTTCTTCCTTCTTTAGCTTCTTCTGTCATATAAGCTAAACGAGTAGCTTCACCAGCAAAAACCTGCTGTCCAACCATTCCGTCATCGGTTAAGTTCATAGCAAATTTCAACATCTTAATAGAAGTTGGTGATTTCTGAAGGATTTCCTGAGCCCATTCGTATGCAGTCGCTTCTAGTTCGTCGTGCGGAATTACAGCATTCACCATTCCCATTTCGAAAGCTTCTTGTGCAGAATAATTTCTACCTAAAAAGAAAATTTCACGTGCTTTTTTCTGACCAACCATTTTAGCTAGATATGCAGATCCGTAACCGCCATCAAAACTTGTTACATCAGCATCTGTTTGTTTAAAAATAGCATGTTCTTTACTAGCAAGTGTCATATCGCAAACTACGTGTAAACTATGTCCGCCGCCAACAGCCCATCCTGGAACAACTGCGATAACCACTTTTGGCATAAAACGAATTAAACGCTGTACTTCTAGTATATTTAAGCGGTGCTGTCCATCTTCTCCAACATAACCTTGGTGTCCGCGAGCATTTTGGTCACCGCCGCTGCAAAAAGAATAAACTCCGTCTTTTGTTGAAGGTCCTTCAGCAGAAAGTAAAACAACTCCAATCGAAGTATCTTCTTGTGCATCGTAAAAAGCTTGGTATAATTCTGAAGTAGTTTTAGGACGGAAAGCATTTCTAACATTTGGTCTGTTAAAGGCAATTCTCGCTACTCCATTGCATTTTTTATAGGTTATATCTTCAAATTCTCTGGCTGTAATCCAATCCATTTTGATTTTTGTATTTAAATATTATAGTGTAAAAATAAAGCATTTTTACAATTTTACCTACTCAATTCGGCTTTAGTCTGCACGAATTTGACATGTAATGTTAACAATTGGTATTTACTTACAAAAAATAACATTTTTTAACATTAGTTTAGAAAAATAATAATTAATTTTACACCCTAGAAATCAACGAGATACATTTAGTTTCAATGATTTCAGATTGATTTTCTTTCACTGATTTATTAACCTAAAAAATGATTTTTTTGAGAAAATTTAAAAAATTTGTCGCTCATTTTTTTAGGGTTTTAATTAACAAACCTCAAAGTAAAGAGCAAATGATTTATGTGTTTGTCGAAACTTCAAAAAGAAAAAAGTAACACCTAAGGTTAAATGTTAGAATTGTATCTATAATTAGTATATGAATGATAACGAAAAGAGGAAAAAGTACTAATTCACACTTTCTAAAAGTTATTTTATAAACCAATGGAGCAGCCGTGAAATTATCTTTTTGCTTTTAAGATATTTACATCAATTGTTTAAAAGACATACCATCGATGGAGTAATCTCTAAAATATGTAAAGCCATTATTCTGAGATGGATTCGAATTATTTTATTTCTGTTTTTTTTTAATTACAATTTTTTTTAAAACTAGAATAAAAAGCGAAAGGCTGCTTGTAATGAGCAGCCTTTCGTGTATATAATAATTTTGCTAACGCAAAATAAATTTAAAATTTTTAAAATCCAAATTCCAAAAATTATAGATTTCAATTATCAATTGGAATTTGGAATTTGGAATTTTTTATATTGGAATTTTTGGTTTTTAATCTTTTACCAGATAAATCCCGTCTTCTTTAATTTCAATTAATTTTTCTTTATACAAAGATCCGATTGCTTTTTTAAATGATTTTTTACTCATTTTCAAGACAGTTTTAATATCTTCTGGATGCGAATTGTCATTTAAACGTAGAAATCCTCTGCTGGCTCTTAATTCACTTAGAATTTTTTCTGCATTGGGTTCGATACTTTCAAATCCTTGAGCCTGAACTGCAACGTCAATTTTATTATCAGGACGAATATTTTTAATGTAACCGCGCATTCTGTCACCTGTTCTTATCGAATCATCATAAACTTCATCTTTATATAAAAGTCCTTTGTGCTGTTCGTTGATAATTACATTAATTCCCATATCAGTAATATGAGAAACGATCAAATCTACTTCTTCCCCCTTTTCAACAGTCAATTGATCATTGTTCAAAAATTGATTCGTTTTACTTGATGCAACCAAACGATTTGTTTGTTTATCCATATATAAATAAACTAGGTATCGTTTTCCTTTTTCCATTGGGCGCGCTTGTTCTTTAAATGGAACAAGAATGTCTTTCTCCATTCCCCAATCCATAAAAGCACCAACATTGTTGATGTAATTTACACGTAATAGCGCAAATTCATTCAATAAAATATAAGGAACCAAAGTCGTTGCAACTGGTCGCTGTTCGTGATCCAGATAAACAAAAACGATTAATTCTTCTCCAATTTCAAATTCTTTGAGAACATATTTATTTGGAAGTAAAACGTCGTGAACACCTTCAGGATCATTTTCAGGATCTCCTAAAAATAAACCAACTTTGGTATCACGTAATATAGTTAAGGTATTGTATTTTCCTATTTCAAGCATTTTCTAAATATTCTAAGCTGACTAAACAACTGAGTTTGTAAAGTGCAAAGGTACGAAGTTTGAAAATGTTAAATAGAAAATGTTTCAGCTAAATTATTTTAAACAAAAAGTGCCGTAAATACGGCACTTTTATTTCTATTTCTATTTTGAGGCAAAGTCTAAAGACTAATTTAAATTCCTAAAATATTGCTTTAGAATGACATCATTCTCTGTTGTTGGTGTAAAAATCTCTAATATTCCTGGAGCATCATTTGTTTGATATAATGATTCAATGCCGTTGTTTAATGACTCTAAATCATTAGCTGTAAAATAATTGCAGTGATACATTTTAGCTAAATGTTCTGCTGTTAAATGATGAGAAGTTTCAAAATAAGTATTGAATACAGGTTTTTCCTGATGTCCCGGCAGAATCCTAAAAATTCCTCCTCCTCCATTATTCACAATTATTATTTTGAAATTTTTCGGAATATAAGAGTTCCAAAGCGCGTTGCTGTCATACAAAAAGCTAATATCTCCGGTAATAAATACATTTTGTTTCGAATTACCAACAGCAGCGCCAATCGCCGTCGAAGTACTTCCATCTATGCCGCTTGTTCCTCGATTGCAGAAAACTTCAATTGATTCATCAATATCGATTAACTGCGCATAACGTATTGCCGAACTATTACTAATTTGAAGCTGGCTGTTTCTAGGAAGCGATTCAATTACTTTTTCAAAAACTTTAAAATCTGAAAAAGCAATCTGGCTTAAATATTCTTTTCTTTTGTTTAATCTTACTTTATAAACAGCATTAATGTCTTTAAAATAATCACTTTCAACAAAAACTGTTTTTAAAAGTAAAGCTGTAAAGAATTCATTTGGCTGCATTTCTATATGTTTTGTCAATGCTCCAAAAGTGTCGTAAGCACGCAAAGTGTCAATATGCCAATGGTGTTCTGGTTTGTATTTTCTTAAAAATCCTTTAATTCTTTTTGAAACAACCATTCCGCCAAAAGTCACTAAAATTTCTGGGTTAAATTCTTTAAAATCAGAATCATCAAACGGTGTAATTAAAGTATCAATACTATTAATAAAACTTGGATGATGGAGGTTTGAAGTGGTTTCTGTTAGTACAACAATTGATGGATCTGAAGCTAATTTGTCAATAATTTCTTTGTCAATACTGTTCGCTTCATTTACTCCTACTAAAATTAATTTTCTCTTCGCCTTATTCCAGATAGAAACAAATTCGTCGCCATTTTCTATAATTTTAGGACTAATGCCAAAATCAGGAATTGTTATTTTAGGTTTTACAGAAAGTTCTTCTGTTGTCTCGTACAAAGGTTCTTCAAAAGGTGCATTGATATGGACTGGACCTTTTTTAGAAATAGCTGTTTCAATCGCTAAATTGATTTTCAAATCATTTTCTTCTGAAGCATCTTCAGTCAGATTTGCATTAAAAACAGAATGGTTTGAGAAAACATTTTCCTGACGAATCGTTTGTCCGTCGCCAATATCAATTTTACTCTGCGGACGGTCTGCCGAAATCACAATCAGCGGAATCTGGCTGTAGAATGCTTCTGCAAAAGCTGGATAATAATTTAATAAAGCCGATCCTGAAGTACAAACAACGACAGTTGGCTGTTTGGTTTGCTGTGCAATTCCTAATGCAAAAAATGCGGCACAACGCTCATCTGCTATGCTGTAACATTGAAAATTAGGATTTTGAGCAAAGCCAATTGTTAAAGGGGCATTTCTTGATCCCGGAGAAATTATAATATTGATAATGCCTTTGGCAGATAAAATTTCGATAATGCTTTGAGCAAGCGCTATTTTGGGGTAAATCATTCTGGTCGCGTATTACTTTTATAAAGAAAATCACTAATCTGATCTTTCTTAATCATGCTTACAAAGTTACAAACTTCGCAGTTGATTTAAATTATAATTAGGAATATATTAAGTCTCTTTCTCAAAAAAGGAAATATATTTGTAAAATCGAATAATTAATAAAAGCCAGACTTGATATGCGTTTCTTATTTTTACTTTTTTTAGCGGTTACTTTTCAAACTCTAATTTCTCAAAATCAATTTGTTCCTGTAGATATTCCATATAAAACCGCTTTGGAAACTGCTAAAAAAGAAGGAAAACCGTTATTTGTCATGTTGTATGCCGATTGGTGTCCGCATTGTAATTTGATGAAAAGTGAAGTTTTAAGTGATCCAGCTGTTATTGATTTTTTGAATAAAAACTTTGTTTGTACGTATAAAAACATCGAGAAAGAAGAAGGAATTGCTTTAAAAACCAAATTCAATACAAAATCACTTCCGACCTTTTTATTTATTGATACCAATGAAACGCTGATTTATGCTTTAAAAGGGGAAATGAAAAAGGCTGAATTTCTAAATGAACTTCGATATTCACTGAACCCAAAAATGCAATTGCCTTATTTAGAGAAGGAATTCATGGCAGATCCAAGTAATTCTGATAAATACTTTACTTATTTGAACACTTTAAAGAAAGGAAAAGACAGAACTGAATTATCGCCAGCAACACATACTTATTTAAACACTCAATCTGATGCTCAATTAATCAGCGAATTAAACTGGCGTGTTATTGCAAATGGTGTTACTGATATTAATTCGAGAGAATTTCAGTATGTTTTGAAACACCAAAAAGAATTTGCCTCAGTTGCTTCTCAAAGTAGAATTGATCGTAAAATTGAAAGTATTGTTAATGAACTACTTCGTCCTTTGGTTGATAATTTAGATACGGTTAACTACTATAAACAGAGAGAAGTTGCAAAATCGATTCGTTTACAAAAAACAGATTCTCTAGTTTTTAAATATGATTTATCTTTGGCGGAAAGAACTGAAAAATGGGATTTTTATAAAAAAGTTACCCTTGAAGACACCGAAAGATTAGCTTGGAAAGATGCTAGTTTTTTGAAAGAAATTGGAAACACTTATGTGAAACATATTAATGATACTGAAAGTTTGAAAAAAGCCATTTTCTGGGTAAATCATTCTTTAGAATTGAATGATTCTTACGATGGAAATTTGCTTGAAGCTAAACTTTATAATAAAATAAAAGACAAAAAGAAAGCTTTAGAATATGCGAAAGAAGCCAAATCTATTGCCAAAGAAATGGGATGGGATTCTAAAGAAGTTGATGTTTTACTGGCAGAACTAAACAAAAAATAATTACAAAATACAAAATGAGCATTATTCTTAGACCAGCAACTGAAAATGATTTACAAAAGATTTTAGAAATCGTAAATCATTCCATTGTTCATACAACCGCCAATTACAGTTATGAAGTCCAAACTTTGGAAGTTCAGAAAAAATGGTTTGAAGATAAAACGGCAAAAAAGCTTCCTATAATTGTGGCAGATTTAGATGGCGAAGTAGTTGGTTTTGGAAGTTATGGTCAGTTTCGAGAAAAAATTGGTTATCAGTTTACGGTGGAACATTCTGTTTATGTTGTTGATAATGTAATCGGAAAAGGAATAGGTTCTCAACTTTTAACGGAACTAATTCGTCTAGCAAAAGAACAAGGATATCATGTAATGATTGGCGCAATCGATGCTGATAATGCTGGAAGTATTGCTTTTCATGAAAAATTTGGTTTTGTTGCAACAGGAACAATTCGTGAAGTGGGTTACAAATTTAATCACTGGCTGGATTTGGTTTTTATGCAGTTGATTTTAAAATAATCATCACGCGGATTATACTGATTCGCTATCGCGAAAACACGGATTAATACAGATTTTTGTCATTTCGAAAACCTTTGCCCCTTTGCCCCTTTACTTCTTTGAACCTTAAAAAAAAACTCAAATTTGAAATATTCAAATTTGAGCTTTTTTTTTGCTTTAGCTTTTTATCCAATTAATAACTTCTGGATCTGTTGGCAAAGTTCTTGGTTTAATTACTTTTACCAATTCTCCTTTTTCGTTGATCAGGTATTTTTGAAAATTCCATTCTACTTCAGAATCCTGCAGGCCATTTTTAGATTTCTGTGTCAAGAATTTGTAAACTTCACACATATCACTTCCTTTAACCGAAACTTTGTTCATCATTGGAAAAGTTACGCCATAATTCTGCTGGCAGAAACTTTCAATTTCTTTAGCTGTACCTGGTTCTTGCGAAGCAAAATTGTTTGCAGGAAATCCAACAATTACAAAACCTTTATCTTTATACTCTTTATAAATTGCTTCTAAATCTTTGTATTGCGGAGTTAATCCGCATTTTGAAGCGGTATTTACAATCATAACTTTTTTGCCTTTTAAAGACGCAAAGTCAAAAGTATCACCAGATAAATCTTCGACTTTAAATTGATAAATGTTTTCTTTTGCCATAATTTCTTTTTTAGGTTTATGGCTCGTTTGAGCCTGAACTTGCGAGGCCATCATAAATAATGCACTGCAAACTAAAATTGCTATATTTTTCATCGTATAATTTTTTTATAAAATTAGCTAAAATACGTTTCACTAGAACTTTAATTTTATTAATCAAAAGTTAAATAAAAATTGAAGCCTAACGTTAATCAGACGTTAGGCTTCTCCCCATACAAACAAATCAAACCATGAATTAATTATTATGCAATCTTTTATCAGTAAAATATCTCTTTAAAATTATAGTTGATGACTCGGTTTTATCGAAAATCTTCTTATCCCCCAATGCCTAACGCATCTTCAAAATTTTTTAAATGGCTTGTATTGTATTTACTTGAATCTTACTTAACCGTCATGACATAATAAAAAGTCTTCGATCTGGAAGTCCGAGTACATCAACTATATAATTTCTTTTATCTATTTTTCAAAAATGAAAGAGCGTCATCATCTATTGCTTATAAAGCTTTATGAACGCTACAATAAAAACAAGTAACACAACTATTTTTATAAAATTCATAATCTTAAAAGTTTAGTTTGTGATGAACTATTTCAATTTCAATTAAATCTTATATCGACTAATAACCGTTATATTTTTAAAGTCGTTCTCATTAAAAACTGTCATTGCTAATACGGTGGTTAACCCTATGATCAATATCTTTATTATATGCTTGCTATCCATAATATTGTTTATTTAAGAACGACTTTAGATTTAAATTCTACTATTTATTATTCTAGGAATTAACTCTTACTATTTTTCTTAATCAATTTCTTATGATCTTTTTCTTACTTATAAATTTATTTACGTAATCGGATTGTTTTTGGTTTTAAAAAAAGTAAAAAAAATCACATTTTTTTTAGAATCCCTTTATTTTCCTAGGGTTTAGACTACAAAAAAAAATAAAAAAAATCCAAAAAAAATAAATTACCTTTATAACAGTTACCACTGAACGTCTAACTTTTTATGTTTAAACTTAAAAATCCAAATCTATGAGTCAAGAAGAATTGTTAGTTTTAATTTACAAAAAAGACGAAAAAGCTTTTACGCACTTGTACGATATGTACTCTAAAAGTTTGTTTTCTGTCATTCATGTCTTAATCAAAAACCGAGAGGAAGCAGAAGATGTTCTTCAAGATGTTTTTGTCAAAATCTGGAAAAACATCGATTCCTATAATGAAGGTAAAGGAAGATTTTACACCTGGATCCTTAATATTGCTCGCAATACGTCGATTGATAAGCTTCGTTCTAAAAATTTTAATAACAGCCAAAAAAACCTTTCCTCCGATAATTTCGTAAATCTGTTAGATGACAGTAATAAATTAGCTAATAAACTAGATGCAATTGGAATTCAAGAGTTCGTTAAAAAACTTAAACCAAAATGTATCGAGATCATCAATTTATTATTCTTTAAAGGATATACCCAGCAAGAAGCTTCAGAAGAGTTAGCGATACCTCTGGGAACAATAAAGACACAAAATAGAAACTGTATTAACGATTTACGTAATTATTTAAAGATATAATGGAAGCACAAGAATATATAGAATCAGGAATTTTAGAGTTGTACGTCTATGGCTTATTAAGCGAAAAAGAAAACTTAGAAATAGCTGAGCTTGCAAAAAATAATCCTGAAGTAGATCAGGAAATTATTTCGATTGAGAAAGCTATAATTGCTCTGTCATCGAGCTTCTCTCCTTTCCATTCTGTGGAAAATTTTGAGAAGATTAAAGCTCGTCTGGAATTGAAACACGGCAAAGTAGTCGACATGAAACCGGCCTCAAACTGGTCTCAATATGTTGGCTGGGCGGCGGCAGTTTTATTGTTGCTAGGCTTAGGTTATCAGACATTAGAATTAACAAAAACAAAAGAAGCAATTTCTACTGTTGGAAATGAAAAGAATAAAATCCAAAGAGAATATGCTTTCTTAGATCAGCAGAATAAACAGACGGAGAAAAACCTAAGTATTGTTAGAGATATTAAAAATACCGGAGTAACTCTGGGCGGTCAGGCCGTTTCTCCAACATCTTTTGCAAAAGTATATTGGAATAAAGAAACTAAAACAACCTATATTGATGCTGCTGGTTTACCAACACCTCCAAAAGGAATGGTTTATCAAGTATGGTCTTTAAAATTAAGTCCGGTTCTTACGCCGACAAGTATTGGTTTGCTGGATAATTTTGAAGGAAATTCACAAAAAATCTTTGCTGTTAGTCAAACTGATTCAGCAGAAGCTTTCGGAATTACTCTGGAACCTGCAGGAGGAAGTTTAACTCCAACAATGGAACAACTTTATACTTTAGGAAAAGTTTAAAGCATAACATAATAAAGAACGAAAAACGCATATTAGATTTAATATGCGTTTTTTTATTATTTTTAGTTAATCAAATGTAAAACAGTTGCTTAATATTTTAAATTATACTGTAGATGGAAATTAAATGTAAAAATTGTTATCAGGTTTTTAAAGGGCATTACTGTAATAATTGCGGGCAGTCTGCAGAAACACACAAAATTAATTCTCATTTTTTATGGCACGATATACAGCATGGCTTATTACATTTTGACAAAGGAATTCTTTATTCCTTAAAAGAATTATTTACAAGACCCGGACATTCTATACGTGAATTTATCGAAGGCAAAAGAGTGAAACATTTTAAACCGATATCTTTAGTTGTTCTTTTGGCAACATTTTATGGTTTTTTATATCATTATTTTCATATTCATTATTTTGTAAAAGAACCCAATGAACCAATCGATTATGTAAATGTAAACGAATGGATTGCAACACATTTCTCTTGGGTGACAATTGCAACTATTCCGTTATACACGATTGGAACGTATACTGTTTTTAGAAATCAGGGCTATAATTTTGTTGAATTCTTTGTCTTAAACACTTTCAAAGCTTCACAGAGACTTTTTGTTCAGATTTTAACCTTTCCTGGATTATTGTACTTGAATAACACCAATCATTTACAGCAATTTACTTATATAACGTACATGCTCGGCATTGTATTAATATTTTGGACCAATATTCAGTTTTTTAATAAAATGTCAAAAACAAAAGCCTTTTTTTTATCCATATTAAGTCACATCATTTTTTTGATTTGTATTACAATCGTTTTAACTATCATACTTTTAATTATGGGAAAATTTCCAAACAGTTAAATTAAGAACCAGTTTAAAATAAAAAAAGTTCAGCTTTATTGCTGAACCTTTTTTATAAATCAATTTATTTCGATTATTATTTCTTTACTTTTTTACTTTTATAGTATTTTCTATATTTTGGATAAGTAACGGCTCCAATAAGAGTAATTGTAACTAAACAGTAATAAACCCAGTTTAATGAATGCGCTTCTCCACTTGCGTACGAGTGCAAACCAACTAAATGGAAATTTACTCCATAATAAGTAAACAGAATAGAAACAAATGCAAACATACTCATTAAGTTGAAGAACCATTTTCCTCTTAAAGCAGGAACAAAACGAGCGTGAATTACAAATGCATAAATCATAATCGAGATTAAAGCCCAAGTTTCTTTTGGATCCCAACCCCAGTAACGTCCCCAGCTTTCGTTTGCCCATTGTCCGCCTAAGAAGTTTCCAATAGTCAGCATGATCAAACCAATAGTTAAAGCCATTTCGTTGATATAGGTAATTTCTTTTAAATTAAGTTCCATTTTGGTTTTATTTTTCTCGGTTGTAAAGAAAATCAATAGTAATGCAACAAAACCTAAAATAAATCCTAATGCCGTCGGGCCATAACTACCTACAATAACAGCAACGTGAATCATTAACCAATACGAGTTAAGAACTGGCTGTAAGTTTGCGATTTCAGGATCAATCCAGTTCAGATATGCTGCCATTAAAATCATAGAAGTAACAAAAGCAGATGAAGCCACTGTTAATTTTGATTTCCTATCAAAAGCCAATCCGAAGAACATAGTTGACCAAGCTACATATACAATAGACTCGTAAGCATTACTCCAAGGTGCGTGACCAGAAATATACCAGCGTCCTATTAATCCTAATGTATGAAGCACAAATAACAATCCAATCATAATATGGAATGCATTTATGGTAATACGAAGCCACTTTTTCTCAAAGAAAATGTTGACAATAATAAAAACGAACATAAAACTGGCCACTGTAATGTACCAATATGTTAATTTCTGAAAGACGTCGTATTTGTTATACAAAATCTCTGCATCGATTTTTTGCTCACTTGGACGAACTTTAGCTCCGAATTTCTTTTGAAAACCATTAATACTTTCAACTAAATTATCTGCTGTGTCAAAATTTTTGGCGATAGAACCATTATTTAATGCACTGAAATATAAAGGCAGAATTTGTTTTACGTAAGTAGAATCCATTCCTTTAAAACCAGCACTTTCACGTTCTAAGTAAGAAACCCATTTGTGATTTGGATCGTTAGGAATTGGGAAAATTCTCAAAATACTTCCGCTTAAAGCAGATTCCATTAGGTTTACTTTTTTATCTGTTTCGACAAAATCTTTCTCGAAATTATTCGGATTCGCTGCTTTGTAAGCATTATCTAAATAAGGAGATAATTTATAATTTCCCTGTTCATCAAAGAATTTTACAAATGGAGCATATTTATCTTTTGAATCAATACCAATAATTTTACGAATACTGTCATTTCCAGATTTAATATAAATTAATGGAATCTGAATCCAAACCTGAGCATATTGAGTCATTGACAAGAATACCTGATCAGAATTCATTCCGTTGTATTTATCGTCGTGGCTTACTTTACGAAGTAATTCAGAAGAAAACGTATTAATTGGTTTCATTCTACCGCCGGCATCCTGAATAATCAAACGGCCAAATTTTGCAGCATGAGCTTCTGGCGCTTTATAAATATTCAATAAAGAATCTAACTGCTTCTTGCTAGGCGGAGCAGTAACGTGATTGGCATGATCATTTGGGTCAGCAGCATGATTGTGATCATGATCGTGAGAATGAACATGTGGAGATTGCTGTGCAAAACCGCTCAAACTCAACATTAAAACTAGAATAGTAATTAGCTTTTCTTTTTTCTTTTTAACCGCTTCTAGTTTACGTTTCAAATCACCAAAACGCGAATGTTTTGTAAACATAATTGCCATAAGTCCGATATACAATAAAAAATAACCCAAATAAGTAATGTTAGTTCCCCAAAAATCATGGTTTACAGATAAAACAGTTCCTTTTTCATCTGGATCAAATGAAGATTGGAAAAAACGATATCCTTTATAATCTAAAACGTGATTCATAAAAATATCTTGATCAAAAGTTTCTGTCGAATCCTGAACTGTTACTTTACTTTTGTATGAAGAATAACTTTTTTCGGTACCAGGATATTTTTCAGCAATAAAATCATTTAATTTTATTTTAAATGGCAAAACATACGCTTTACTTCCGAAGAATATAGAATACTCAATATTACCGATTTTTACGGTTTTAGGCTCTCCAGTTTGACCTTTAGACCCCATAACCATTATCTCTTTTTCCTGACCTTCAGCCTTTACTTTAAGAACCAAAGCGTCGGTATGAGATTTAGCTTTATAATCATTATTAGATTCATAGTCTACTTTTCCTTTCATTGCAGGATCTGGAAATACAATTCTGATATCTCCAATGCTGTATAAAGAACGCATCATTAAAGGCTGTACATCATCTTTGGTCACTTTACCTTTAAATTGATCTGCCATTCTCATAAACTCTCCTTCAAAAGGAGTTTGAATAGTATATTTTTCTCCTTTTGTGTTGATATTAATTGCTCCGTCTGTAGGTTTATTTAAAGCAAACAAAACGTTGTGAATATTCTGAACTTCACCTTCTTTCAAGTAATGTTCTTCACGTCCGCCAGCACCGGCTTCAACTAATTTAAGATATAAAATTCCGTTTGGGTCTGGTTTAACAACCTCTTTCGCTCCCATGATATACTTTTCGTATGTAACTTCAAACGGAGTTTCGTCAAATTTTCCAGAAACAGTAAAATCATTATTAGTTACAGGAGAAAGTAAAAGACTTTTTTCAAAAACTCTTCTTTTCATTTCTCCTTTGTATTCACCGTCAACAAAAACGGTTAAAAAAGTTTTATCTGAATATATTTGATTTTCTGCCGCTCCTTCACGAATTGGCATCATTCCTTCATAACTGATGTATCTTGTAATAAAAGCTCCTAAAATGATAAAAATAAAAGAAAGGTGAAGTAATAAAGTCGCCCATTTTTCTTTTTTAAGCAGTTGATAACGTTTGATATTTCCGAAGAAATTAATCACAAAAACGAGCATTATCGCCTCAAACCACCATGTATTGTAAATTAAGATTCTGGCTGTGTCGGTATTGTATTTACTTTCGATAAAAGTTCCAATACCCATTGCAAGTGCAAATGCTAAAAAAAGAACGGCCATTAATCGTGTAGAAAACAAAAAAGAGAATATTTTTTTATCCATTTTTAAGGAATTACATTGTATATAAAGTGGCACAAAAGTACTTAAAAATGTTTATTTGAGGCATGCGATATTTGTTAATAAAAACCAAATATATACTCGAAAAATTGATCAAATCCTCAAAAACATAAGTTTATAACTACAAAACACACTCTGGTGAAAATATAATTTTATCTCTAATCTTTAAAACTTCCAAATAAAAAGCTGCTTATATGACTTCATTACTGATAATTACTCCTAGTTTAAAATCAGAAGCGATACAATCTCTGTCAAAACTTTTCGTTACAAATTATCTTTATAAAAAATAATACTAATTTTGCTTTTATGATTCAGATAACAATAATCGGTTCCGGAAATGTTGCACAGCATTTAATAAAGGCTTTCAAGGAAAGTAAAACTGTAGAAATTAAACAGGTTTTCTCTCGAAAGAAAGAAACGTTGCTTCATTTGGTTGATTATGAGAAAATTATTACTGATTACACCGAAATCCAAACTGCTGATCTGCATATAATTGCGGTATCTGACAATGCAATTGCGGAAGTTTCAGAACAGCTTCCCTTTAATAATCAATTTGTAGTTCATACTTCGGGGACCTCTTCAATTGAGCTTTTAAATCCTAAAAACCGCCGCGGTGTTTTTTATCCGCTTCAAACATTCTCTAAGAACAAATCTATTGATTATTCGATTATTCCATTTTGTTTGGAAGCCGAAAATACAGCCGATTTTAATCTTTTAGATTCGATTGCTAAAAGTATCTCTACAGCAGTTCATTCTGTAAGTTCTGAGCAACGTAAGGCACTTCATGTTGCGGCTGTTTTTGTAAGCAATTTTACTAATCATTTGTATCATTTGGGACAGGAAATCTGTGAAGAGAATCAGCTGCCTTTTTCAATTTTAAGACCTTTAATTCAAGAAACGGCAGACAAAATCAACACACTCGACCCCATTGATGCGCAGACTGGGCCAGCTGTACGTCATGATTCGAATACAACAGAAGCGCACCTGGCATTTTTAGAAGACGAAAACAAAAAAAATATCTATAAAATCTTAACACAATCTATACAGCATAATGGCAAAAAGTTATAAAGAAATAATGAATGACATCACAACATTTGTTTTTGATGTAGACGGCGTACTTACAGACAGTTCTGTTTTTGTAACCAATGAAGGCGAAATGCTTAGAACCATGAATATTCGCGATGGTTATGCTCTAAAAGCAGCAATTGAAAGTGGTTATAATGTATGCATTATTTCTGGAGGAAGCAATGAAGGTGTTCGCATCCGCCTACAAAATTTAGGTGTTTCAGATGTTTATCTAGGAACTCCTGACAAAGTAAACACACTAAAAGAATACTTAGAAAATAACAATATTAAGGACGAAAATGTGTTATATATGGGAGATGATATTCCTGATTTTCACGTTATGAAATTAGTTGGGCTTCCTACTTGTCCACAGGATGCAGTTCCAGAAATTAAAAATATCTGTCGTTACATCTCACACGTAAAAGGCGGACGTGGCGCAGCAAGAGACGTGATCGAACAAGTGATGAAAGTGCAAGGGAAATGGATGGAATATTTTAATGGACAACACGATTAAGTTTTCAGTCGCAGTATTTAGTCTCAGTTTTCAGTTAGATAAAAAACCTTTGAACCTTAGTTCCTCAGAACCTTTGCAACTTAAAAAGAATGAAATTCCTAAAACTTATTCGCTATAAAAATTTATTAATGCTGGCTTTTATGCAGCTTCTTTTTCGCTATGCTTTTCTAAAACAGCAGGTAATTCCACACGCTTTATCAGACTGGCAGTACGGATTATTGGTTTTAAGCACCGTTTTACTAGCAGCAGCCGGATATGTCATTAATAACATTTATGATGTAGCAACCGATAGCATTAATAAACCGCAGGATGTTGTGGTAGGCAAAGGAATAACAGAAACAGCTGCTTATAATATTTATATCGGTTTAAATATTTCGGGAGTTGCCATTGGATTTATTTTATCAAATATTATTTTAAGACCTTCTTTTGCGTCGCTTTTTATCTTAATCGCTACACTATTGTATTTTTATGCTACAACCTTAAAACAAATCATGATTTTAGGGAATTTTGTTGTAGCGCTGCTTCTCGCAGTAAGTGTATTAATTATTGGTGTTTTTGATATTTTTCCCGCCACAACGGCAGAAAATCAAGCGCAGATGGCGAGTCTTTTTTCAATTTTAATTGACTATGCTTTATTTGCTTTTATGATTAATTTTATTCGAGAAATAATTAAAGATATTGAAGATGTAAATGGCGATTACAATCAAGGAATGAATACCCTGCCAATTGCAATAGGTATTAATAGAACAGCTAAGATAGCTTTGGGATTTGCTGTAATTCCGTTTATTTTATCCGCTTTATATGTGAATGCTTATTTTATGGAAAATAAGCTGTACATCGCTGTTTTTTATGCTTTTGCAACTGTTTTAGCGCCATTATTATATTTTATAGTAAAAATATTTGATGCGAAATCACAAAAAGACTTTCATCATTTGAGTACTATTTTAAAGTTAATTTTATTCTTCGGAATTTTATCAATATTAGTTATTGCCTTAAATATCAAATACAATGCTTAAAGAAAAACTAAAAAAATACAAAATCATTCTGGCTTCTGGTTCACCGCGAAGACAGCAGTTTTTTAAAGATTTGGATCTTGATTTTGAAATTAGATTAAAAGATGTAGAAGAAATCTATCCGCCAGAACTAAAAGCGGTAGAAATTACAGATTATCTTGCTGAACTTAAAGCGAAAGCATTTGAAGGAGAATTAAAAGAAAATGAAATTTTAGTTACAAGCGATACGATTGTGTGGCATCAGAATAAGGCTCTAGGCAAACCTAAGAATGCTGATGAAGCTTTTTCAATGATTAAATCAATGTCTGGTACAACTCATGATGTAATTACTTCGGTTTGCTTTAAAACAAATCAGTCTTCTACTCTTTTACATGATATTACCAAAGTAACTTTTAATGATTTGTCTGACGAAGCGATTTTATATTACATCGAAAATTACAAACCTTACGACAAAGCTGGCGCTTATGGAATTCAGGAATGGTTTGGTTTTATGGCAGTTGCAAAAGTTGAAGGATCTTATACTAATGTTATGGGGCTTCCGACAGCAAAAGTCTACGATTTTTTGACTACATTAGTATAAAAAAATTTTATGTTTTCCTTTAAAGAGTATAGCCGAGAGATATTTGCTACTATAATTCTCATTCTTATATTAGTTGTATTAAGAATGGTAATCGCAAACTTAATAAGACGTTTTGCCGCTTCAAGCCAATTATTTGAACACCGTACCAATTTGGTTATCAAGTATATTAATATTTTAATGAATATCTTGGTAGTCACAAGTTTAATTGTAATTTGGGGTGTACAGACCGAGGATATTTTCTTTACGATTTCTTCTATTGCAACAGTTATTGGAGTTGCTATGTTTGCACAATGGTCTATTTTGAGCAATGTTACCTCTGGAATGATCTTATTCTTTTCTTTTCCATTTAGAATTGGCGATACGATAAAAATACATGATAAAGATTTTCCGATTGAAGCTGAAATTGAAGATATCAATACCTTTCACGTCAGTTTAAAAACTAAGGAAGGAGAAAAAATCATATTTCCGAACAACTTATTGCTGCAGAAAGGAATATCGATAATCCCAGCAAAATACGAAGAAAGAGAGTTTTTTGACTAGAAAACTGAATGGGAATTTTATAACGCCGAGAAAAAAAGCTAGAACATAAAAAGACAAATAAAGTGTAATATTTGTTTTATAAATTCAGCTTAATTCACTAAATAATGACTCGGACCATAACTTTACCTTTTTATGCAAAACTTGCATTTATACTTATTACTTTAATCTGTTTTGCTTTTATTTTTTGTACAGGAAAAGATATTCTAACACCAGTTTTACTAGCATTTTTATTTGCTGTTTTACTGCTGCCTGTATTTAGTTTTTTCAATACTAAACTCAAGTTTCCGAGACACCTTGCAGCAATAGTCTGTCTGGTTATATTTCTGTCTTTTATTGTTGGTATTTTGGTCTTCATTTCTTATCAAGTGACGTACATGGCCAACGATTTTGATACAATAAAGAAAAATGCCAATTCTTTTATAGTTGAAATTCATAAGTTTATTAGAGAAAACTTTCAGGTAAGTATTGGCGATCAAAAAAAATATCTAGATTCGGTTACCAAAGATTCAGTAAAATCAGGACAAGCAAAATTAGGTTCCTTCATAATATCGATAAGTGATGTTCTATTAGACAGTATGATTATTATTGTTTACACCTTTTTGTTTTTGATTTATAAAGAACATTTTAAATTGTTTTTAGCCAAATTAATTAAGAAAGAAAACCACCCAGTATTGATGGATATCCTTTCGCAGATCAAAGTTTCCATAAATAATTATATTGTGAGTTTGATTATAGAAATGGTTGTTGTTTCTGTTCTAACAAGTTTAGGATTATGGATCATCGGCATTAAATACTTTATTTTGTTAGGATTAATCACTGGAATCTTAAATCTGATTCCTTACATCGGGATTACAATCGCTGGAATTATTACTGTATTGGCTTCGTTAACAGGATCTGGAGAAACCTCGGTTATATTGGGAATTCTAATCGTTAATATTATTGTTCAGTTTATCGATAATAATCTTCTTGTGCCTTTAATAATTAATTCTAAAGTAGAAATCAATGCTTTTGTATCTATTATGGGCATTATTGTCGGCGGTGCTGCCGCAGGAATTTCAGGAATGTTTTTAGCGATTCCTCTCTTGGCTATTTTGAAAATTATTTTTGACCGAATAGAATCCCTCTCGCCCTGGGGTTATCTTATGGGAAATCATGTTCCCCGAAAATTTACATGGAGAAAAAGAAAGGTTGCAGCAGAAAATTAAATCGAACGTTATTCCATTTAAAGCTCCTATTTATTCCTTATATTCATAACAAATAAACTATAGAAGAAAACTACCGAATGCCATTAAACAAAAAAATATTGTTTTTTATTTTGCTGTGCTTTTGTTTGCAAGGAGGATATGCTCAGGTAGAAACTAAGAAAGAGCCTCAGACCAAAAAAGACACTACCGAGATATATACCAAGATTCGTAATTATTCAAAAAAAAATAAGTTCACGCAGACCATGCATAAGTTATTTTTCAGATCTAAAAAACCAAAGAAAAAAGAAGAATTACTTGTGCCGATAGATTCAACTCACTACGATGGAAAAATAATCCGTAGAATAAATATTATCACTTTAGATCCTTTTGGTTATTCTGTTGCCGACACTACGCAGACACCTAAAAACTGGGGAGAACGAACTGGAAACAGACTCCATTTAAAAACAAAAAAAATAGCCATAAAAAACTTATTGCTTTTTAAAAGAAATACGCCTTATGATACTTATAAAATTCTGGAAAGTGAACGTTTGATTCGTGCACAACGTTACGTTACAGCAGTTAGAATATCCAATCAAACTGTTGGTCAGGCATCAGATTCTGTAGATATTACCATACGGGTTTTGGATTCTTGGAGTACGATTCCGAGGTTTTCGATTTCAAGTAATCAAATGTCTATTGGATTTAAAGAAAAAGATTTTTTTGGTTCGGGACAGCAGTTAGAATACCGTTTTACAAATCGCTTTGATGATGGAAGAAACGGTAATGAAGCGACATATACCGTTCCTAATATCAAAAATACGTATATCGGGACGGTTCTTCATTACAAAATGGATTTAGATAACAACTATATTAAAAGTATAGATGTTGAAAGAGACTTCTACTCTCCTCTAACAAAATGGGCTGGCGGTGTTTATGTCGATGAATTTTACAGAAGAGATACATTGCAGGCGCCCGATCTTTCTTATGCTTTTCAATCTGTCAAATATAAATCTCAGGATGTTTGGGCCGGACATGCTTTTAAAATGTTTGAAGATACTAATAAGGCAATAACGAATCTTATTACAACAGCCCGATTTTTAAATGTGAATTACAGCGAGACACCGACAGATGTTTATGATCCAGATCGTTTTTATTCGGATGAAAAACTAATTCTCGGCGGTGTTGGATTAAATACACGAAAATTTATCAAGGACAGTTATATTTTTCGAAATGGACAAACAGAAGACGTACCGATTGGGAGGATTTATGGTGTAACATTTGGTTATCAATATAAAAATACTTTTTGGAGACCTTATGTAGGAGCGCAGTTTTCATTTGGAAACTACTATCGATTGGGTTTTTTAAGTATGAATTTTGAGGCTGGAACTTTTTTCCATCAATCTAAAACCTATCAAACCGCTTTTTTGTTTGAATCAAATTATTTCACGAAGCTTTACAGCATTGGAACATGGAAATTGAGACAATTCGTTAATCCAAAATTTGTAATTGGAATGAACCGTAATAATATTATTACCGATCAGCTTAATATTAACGAAATAAATGGTTTAGCGGGTTTTAATACAGCGCTTTATGGAACAAGTAAAGCTGTTTTATCACTCCAAACGCAGACCTATTCGCCGCACGCGTTATGGGGTTTTCGTTTAAATCCTTTCTTTAATTATTCTATTGCTGTTTTAGGAAGTCCAGAGGTCGCCATGACTAAAAGTAAACCGTATTCTAAGATTACTTTAGGATTATTGGTAAGCAACGATTATTTGGTTTTCAGTTCATTTCAGCTTTCACTTTCTTATTATCCAAGTATTCCAATGCAGGGCGACAGTGTTTTCAAAACTAATACTTTCGAAACTACAGACTATGGATTACAGAGTTTTGAGTTGGCAAAGCCAAGAGTTGTCGATTATCGATAATTATTTTCTTTTTTTAAAAAAAATATTCTTCTCATTAAAAGCACTAAAAACCAGTATTTTACCCGTTAAACAAATCTAAAAATTATTCGACGAAATGCATTTTTTACTCGACAAAATACATCTTTGTTTTTTTTGGCACAGTATGTGAATATCCATAAACAAGATTAACATTAAAAAAATAAAAAAAGATGAAAACGATAAAATTAGCAATCGCCGGATTATTTCTAATGGTTGCAAATGCCACGCAAGCCCAAGTATCGATAAACGTTAACATAGGAAATCCACCAGCTTGGGGACCTGTAGGATATACTGAAATGGAATATTATTATCTTCCAGATATTGAAGCCTATTACGATGTTCGTGCCGCACAATTCATCTATTATGGAAGAGGAAAATGGGTAAGAACAACGTACTTGCCAAGACAATATAGAAACTATGATTTGTATGGAGGTTATAAAGTAGTTTTAACAGATTACCATGGTAGAACGCCTTATACTTACTTTGATCGTCATAAAGTAAAATATTATAGAGGATATCACGGAGCTCCTCAAAGACCATACAAACCAAGACCTGTTTACGGTTATAATGATAGAAGAGATTACAAACGTTATGACAAACATGACAAGCACGATAAACACGATAAACACCGTGATAGACATGACGATCACCATGACCGCGATCACGGACACGGAAGAAGATAATTCGAAATCACTAGTTTTCAATACAAGAGAGTATCACAAAAAGGATACTCTCTTTTTTTTGCTTTTTTTGTTTTGATTTTTTTTTAAAACATTGTAACTTTAATATAAATCACTATTAAACAACCGTTTAAATTACTATATTTTAAAAATTAACCTTTGTTTAATGTGATTATGATATATATTTGCACCGAATTTTTAAAACTCAAATCGAATTTTTATGAAAAAGAATGTTTATCTGCTTTCATTTTTAGCAATGTCCCTTTTAATAGGTTGTGACAATAACGATGATAACAATAACAACAACAATCAATCGTTAGATAACATTACAATTACTTCTGATCAAAACACTTTAAGTCAAAGACTTGATTACACAAATTCTGGAGTAATTTCGATCGTAGGTGGTTCTGCAACAGGAAAATCTGCTGAGAACACCGTAACCAATTTTCCACTTGTTCAAATTGCAGAGGTAAAACCTCCTGTTGATGCTAACGGAAAAACTTTACAAGCCAGCCACGTTACTGTAAACGGAAATTATGCTTATGTTTCTTATATCACGAGAGGTGATGTTTATTCTGGAGCAATTGACGTTATTGATGTTTCTGATCCTTACAAACCAAAATTGGTTACTTCGGCTTTAATTCCAAACACAGATATTACGTCACTTACTTACACTAACGGAAACTTAATTATTGGTGCAGCCAAAGATATCGACAAAGATCCTTTGCTTAACAATAATCCTGCTGTCGTTTATAATATGCCTTTAAGCTCCGGGCTTCTTACAGATAAAACAACTGCTAATTATTTAGACAGCAGAGTTACAACAGATGTTGCTGCAAATACTGCTAATTATTTTGCTGTAACTGGAGACAATGGAAGTTTATTTAAATTGAGTACTTCAACCAAAGCTATTACCGGTAAAGTTGCTGTAGCAGATTTACGTTCTATTGCTTTAACAAGTGATAAAGTAGTGACTTTGAGTGGTACTAAAGGAGTTAATATTTACAATCAGTCTACACTTGCTTTACAAAAGAACTTTACAACTTCTGCAGATGTAAGCGGTGCAAAGAGAACAATGGATATTGACGGAACAAAACTTTTAGTATCTGAAGGTCCTAACGGTCTGGGTGTTTACGATATCAACAGCGGTTCAAAATTACAGACTATTGCAATTCCAACTGCAGCCGAAGATAATGTTACCAATGCGGTTTCAGTAAACGACGGTTATGCATTTCTTGCTAACGGTGCATTAGGATTAAACGTTTATCAATCAGGAGCACAGCTTAGTTTATTAGGTTCAGTAGGTATTGCTGGTTCTTCAAACTATGTAAAATCTAGCGGTAACTATATTTACGTTGCCAGCGGAACAGGCGGTTTGAAAATCATCAAGATGGAAAAACCAAATACTACATTTGCAAGCTGTTCTTCTTACGGAATTTACAATCAAGGAAAAGATTTGATCTTAAATTCAAATGAAACTAAATCATATCAAGGAGCAACAGCTATTAATTCAGCTATTATTAATTCTGGTGCTACCTTAACACATTGTGGTTCTATTGCAGTTTTAAGCAACTTAACTTTAAACAGCGGCGGTACTTTTAATATGAGAGGAAGTTTATCTCAAGGTAAATATCAACAATCAAACCCAACGCAACTAACTATTAATAGTAATGCAACACTACAAGTAGAAGGTTCTGTTGTAATTTGGGGAGATCTTCTATTAAACAGCGGTGCTAAAATTAATTTCATCGGTACAGGTTCTTCTATTACAATCTACGGAAAAGTTACTAAAAATAGCGGCGTAACCATCACAGGAAATTACGTTGACACAGAAAACAAATTGAAATAACATCTAGTTTATTTCTCGAAATCAAAATACGAAAAGGCCGTTAGAACATATCTAGCGGCTTTTTTTATTTCTATTTCTTATTAATTCAGGTACAATTATTGTGCGTTAACAATTCATTTAAATAATCTTCCACAAAATAATTAGTATTTTTGGGACAATTCTAAAAACATCTCATTTTTACCATGCGAAAAATACAGATTCAAATCTTTCTTTTATTTTTTTTAGGTTTTCAGATTTCGTTTGCACAGCAGCCACAAAAACCAAATTCAGTTGAAATTTATAATCAAATCAAAAAATTAAACTTTTTAGGTTCTGTTTTATATGTTGCTGCCCATCCTGATGATGAAAATACTAGAATGATTTCTTATTTGGCTAATGATATGAATGCGAGAACGGGTTATTTATCTCTAACCCGCGGTGATGGAGGACAAAATTTAATTGGATCGCAATTACGCGAATTGTTAGGTGTTATAAGAACTCAGGAATTAATTGAAGCACGAAAAATAGATGGCGGAGAACAGTTTTTTTCGCGTGCAAATGATTTTGGCTTTTCAAAAAATCCTGATGAAACTTTAGACATCTGGGATAAAAATAAAGTTTTGGCAGATGTAGTTTGGACCATAAGAAAATTTCAGCCGGATATTATTATTAATAGGTTTGATCACCGTTCTCCGGGGACAACTCACGGACATCACACCTCTTCAGCAATGCTAAGTGTGGAAAGTTTTAAATTAACAAATGATCCTAAAGTTTATCCTGAGCAATTAAAATATGTTACGCCTTGGCAGGTAAAAAGGCAATTTTTTAATCCGTCTTGGTGGTTTTATGGAAGTCAGGAAAAATTTGACGCCGCTAATAAATCAAAATTCACCAAACTAGAAACTGGTGTTTATTATACTGGAATCGGAAAATCGAATCAGGAAATCGCTGCTTTAAGCCGAAGCCGTCATCAATCACAAGGCTTTGGCAGTACTGGTGTTCGTGGTGATGAAACCGAATATTTAGAGCTTATTAACGGAGAAAGTCCAAAAGAACGCGATAATTTATTTGATGGAATTGACACCAGCTGGAATCGCGTTAAAAATGGGAAACCAATTGGCGATTTGATTGCTAAAATTATTTCAAATTACAATTTCAGTAATCCATCTGCAAGCATTCCAGATTTAGTAAAAGTATATTCTATGATTGAAGCTTTAGAAGACACACACTGGAAAACGATTAAAAGTACTGCTATTAAAAATATCATAGCTTCCTGCTCTGGTCTTTATCTTGAAGCAGTTTCAAACGAACAAGAAGCGACCCCAGGAAGCACTATAAAACTAACTCTCGAAGCTATAAACAGATGTTCCGTTGATATGCAGTTAGTAAGCGTAACAACATTACCTGACAACAAAACTATTTCTCAAAACAGTGTTTTAAAAAACAATAACGACCAAAAAATCAATCTTCAGCTACAGCTTCCTGCTGCTATTGAATACACACAGCCATATTGGCTAAAAGAAAAAGCAAGTGTTGGAATGTACACAGTTTCGAATCAGGAAATTATTGGAATTCCAGACATCATTAGAGACACAAAAGTTGTTTTTAATGTAAAAATAAGCGGTGTTGAAATTCCGTTTGAAAGAACTGTTGTTTACAAATACAATGACGGCGTGAAAGGAGAAATGTATAATTTCTTAGATATAGTTCCAGAAGTTACCACTTCAATTTTGGAAAGAGTTTTGATTTTCAGAGACACCAAAAGCAAAATGATTCCAGTAAAAGTTCGTGCTGGAAAAGATGATGTTAAAGGAAATTTACAATTAGAATTACCAAAAAGCTGGAGCGTTTCTCCAAAAGAAATTCCGTTTGCTTTAGATAAAAAGGGAAATGAACAGATATTTTACTTTGAAGTAACACCACCTGTTAATCCTGAAGAAGTTACGGCAAAAAGTGTGGCTATAGTTGATAATAAACGTTTTGATAAAGACCAAACAATTATTGATTTCAGTCATATTACCAAACAAATGGTTTTAAAACCAGCTGAATCCAAATGCATTAGAATTGATTTAAAAACTTCTGGTGATGCTATTGCCTATATTATGGGTGCCGGCGATGAAGTACCGGAGAGCCTAACGCAGATGGGGTATAAAGTTTCTATTTTAAAACCAGAAGAAATCACGCCTGAAAAATTAGATTCATTCAGCACCGTTATTACAGGAATTCGTGCTTACAATACTGTTAATGCATTAGCGAATAAGCAAAATATTCTTTTCAATTTTGTAAAAGGCGGCAAAAATATGATTGTACAATACAACACAAACGGAAAATTGGTTACAGATAAAATTGCTCCATATCCTTTAAAACTATCCAATGATCGTGTAACCGAAGAAAATGCTAAAATAACTTTTCTAGCACCAAATCATCCGGTTTTAAATACGCCGAATAAAATTAGTTCAAAAGACTTTGAAGGCTGGACACAAGAACAAGGTTTGTATTATCCTAATGAATACGATCCTGCCTTCACTCCTATTATTTCGTCTCATGATAAAGGAGAATCTGCTAAAGATGGAGCATTGTTAGTCGCTCCATATGGAAAAGGATATTATATTTACACTGGTTTAAGCTTCTTTAGAGAATTACCGGAAGGAGTTTCTGGTGCTTATCGATTATTATCAAATATTATTTCGTTGAAACAGCCTCTTGAAGCCCCAAAACAAGACATAAAACAATAAAAAATGGAAGCTAAAAAACAAAAAAAATGGAAAAAAAGCTACACCTATGTTTTGGTCGCTAATGCAATTTATATTGCTATCTTTTTCTTAATCATGCAATTATACTCTTAACCTATGCAGCTATTTGACTGGATCGTACTTATTGTAACCTTATTATTTATTGTTGGATACGGCTCGTGGAAAACTAGAGGAAGTAAAAACGTTGAAGATTTCATTTTAGGAAATAACGAAACGCCTTGGTATACTGTGGGACTTTCTGTAATGGCAACGCAGGCCAGCGCGATTACATTTTTGTCGACTCCCGGACAAGCTTATCATGACGGAATGGGTTTTGTGCAGTTCTATTTCGGACTGCCGATTGCTATGGTTGTTATTTGTTTGACTTTCATTCCGCTTTATCATAAAAGTAAAGTTTATACGGCTTATGAATTTTTAGAAAAAAGATTTGATGTTAAAACGCGTTCTCTTGCAGCCATTTTATTTTTAGTCCAAAGAGGTTTAGGAACAGGATTAACGATTTATGCTCCTGCTATTATTTTATCTGCTATTCTTGGATGGAACTTAACAATAATGAACATCATCATTGGGGTTTTAGTAATCATATATACATTTTCTGGAGGTACAAAAGCGGTAAACGTAACGCAGAAACAGCAGATGTTTGTAATTATGTCTGGAATGTTTATCACGTTTTTCCTTATTCTGCATTATCTGCCAAACGATATGACTTTTAACAGCGCGCTTCATATTGCCGGAGCAAATGATAAAATGAATATAGTAGATTTCTCTTTTGATCCAGAAGAAAAGTATACAATTTGGAGCGGTATAACTGGAGGTTTCTTTTTGGCACTCGCTTATTTTGGAACAGATCAATCTCAGGTTGGACGCTATTTATCAGGGAAATCAGTTCGCGAAAGTCAGATGGGATTAATTATGAACGGACTTTTAAAAGTTCCAATGCAGTTCTTTATTCTTTTGACTGGAGTTATGGTTTTTGTGTTTTTTCAATTCAATCCTGTTCCGTTAAATTTTAATCCGAATAATAAAATAGCTATTGAAAAATCGGCTTTTAAAGAAGAATATGCTGTACTTGAAAAAAGACTGGAAAAACTGTCTGAAGATAAAAAAGTAATTAATTTATTGTATATCGATCAGCTAAATCAAGATTATGACAATCCAATTTTACGTAAAGAATTGGTTGCATTATCGAATAAGGAAAAAGACCTTCGAGACAAAGCAAAAGAAATAATTTCGAGAGCCGATAACAATGCTGAAACCAATGATAAGGATTATGTGTTTTTTCACTTTATTCTAAATTATTTGCCAAAAGGTTTAATCGGATTGCTATTGGCTGTAATCCTTTCTGCAGCTATGTCATCTACAGCTTCTGGATTGACTGCTTTGGCTTCTACAACGGCAATTGACATTTACAAACGAAATGTAAAAAGCGAAAAATCTGAAAAGCATTATCTAAATGCTACAAAATTCTTCACGCTTTTTTGGGGAGTTATAGCGATACTTTTTGCCTGTGTAGGAACTTTGTTTGAAAACTTAATTCAATTGGTAAACATTATTGGTTCTATATTTTACGGAACCGTTTTAGGAATATTTTTGGTCGCTTTTTATACTAAAAGAGTTCAGGCTAAATCAATGTTTATAAGTGCAATTATTAGTCAGCTTACCATTTTTGTGATTTATTACTTTATGGTTTACAATCAGGAAAAATTGGGTTATTTGTGGCTGAATTTTATTGGAGCTACTTTGACAATTGTTTTAGCGGTCATACTGCAGTTTTTGTTTTTTAACGGAAATTCGAAAGACAACGAATTAGTTTCAGAGTAAGTGAAAAAAGAAATATTATTCATATTATTGATTTTATTCTGCTTAAAAGCCGAAAGCCAAAATATCGGAGAGAATGAAATAATTGATGATAATTCACTTTCAGCACAACTTTTTACAAAGTGTTTTACTAATTTAAATCAAGGTTTTGAAATATTTGAAAAATATCCTGCTTTAAAAAGTAAAAAAATACAGTTTTGTTCTTTACTTGAATGCATGTTTTTAAACGCTTATAAAGAAGATGATATAAAACTTGCTGCAGAAAAAAGATTAATTGGTATTGCGACTCAACTTTATAATGAAGGAACTCCTGTATATTTAATTATGGGATCGGATAGTTATCTAACGGCTAAAGAAAGGAATAAAAATTTAGAAGATAACAACCATATTGTTTACATTAGTTATGGAGAATGTATAAATCCTTTATATTTAAGGGAAGCTGCAGAAATTGTAAATAAACAAACCTATTTTTTGATTAATAAAACTCTTTCAAAATAAACGTATTGCCCTAGCCCTGATGGAAGCGGCATCCTTTTTCTGGCTCCTTTAGCCAGGAAAAGATATAGCGGACAGCAGGTATCAGCTCCTTAAAATAAATATGATAAAAGTAAAATCAAAAATAATTCTTCTTTAATTGTAAGCAAAAAATACTACATTAGTCGTACGAAAAATAATCTTAAAAGATTAACCAAAAACAACCTTCAACCAAACCAAAGTTGTAAATGAAAATTTCAGACGATCTAGAAAAATTATTACCATTTGGGTATCTTTTCTTAATTTTAATGGGAATCCTAAAGGACAGTATTTATTATTATCAATTCGGGATTAATATATTAAGATACTCCACTATAATGGATGTACTAATTAGTCCAATAGCCGAATTCACTTCAAATCCCATTATTTTATTTGCCATAATTACGCTTTTTATACTGCACTTTTATCTTCCTAGATATTTGGCAAATAATAAAGACAAACCATTTGTTAAAAGATCTTTTGAATTAAAATCAACTGATGAATTATCTGAATCAGAAACTAAAAGTTATTATAATGGTATTGCGATAAAATCTCTTGTAGTTTTTTTATTGTCATTTTTTTTAGGTTATGGATTAGCAGGCGGTTATTTTACTACCAAAAAATTTAAAGAAAATAGATTGGAGTATAGCTATCAATTGGATTTTAATGAAGGTGAATCGAAAAATGTATTTTTAATTGGTAACAACAGCCTTTATTATTTCTATTTTGTAAAAGGAGATAAAAAAGTAAAAATTACACCTCTATCATCAATAAAAAACATTGAACTTATTGAAAATAAAATGATTGATTAAACTTCTTTACCTCTAAAAGCATCGCTATGAAAGATTTAAAAAAATACAGCAATAAGACTAAAGCTGCTTTTATTCTCTTAATCGTAATGCTTTTAATTTTGTTAGGAAACTTCAATACGCTTCAAAATTCTAAAAATGTAAACGATAATATAAATGCGATTTACAAAGATCGTTTGGTTGTTGCACATTATATTTTTCAATATTCTAAACAGCTCCATTTCATTAAGACCGAAGCTGAAAAGCTGAATCTAAGCGATAATGCAAAAAGGACTGAGATTATCCATACTTTGGATATTGTTCATAATATAGATGATTTGTATGCGAAAACAGTTTTAACAAACAAAGAGAAACAATACTTTGATGCTTTTTTAATTTCCTGTAAAGAAATCAATAATCAGGTTGAAAATAAAAACTGGACACAAATTATTGCTTCGAGCGAAGAAGCATTAAAAACTTTAGAAGCATTATCTCAAATCCAGATTGAAGAAGGAAAAGCAAAATTAGCTGCTGCGAATGCAATGTACAGCAAAAACAATAGCATTGGACAATTACAGATTGCCTTGCTAATTATTTTAGGAGGCATTACTTTTTATCTGTTGATTAAAAAAATAAAGAAAACGATAAAAATTCCTGAGCCTCCAAGTATGAATTAAATTTCCAATTCTAGAATTCTTGGGTAATAAAAATTTAAACGCAAAGAACGCAAAGTTTTTAATATACTTAATTTATTAAAACGCAAAGAACGCAAAGCTTTGCCTTAAATCTTTGCGGACTTTGCGTAATTCCTTGCGAGCTTTGCGGTTAAAAAAAAATTCCAAAACCCGAAAGCTTTGGAATTTGTAATTTATATATTGAAATTTATAATTCGAAGAATTATTTTATCTGCTCCACTCAGCGATACTGTCTTTATTTAATTTTACGTAATCTGAATTGTTAGCAGCTTCCGCAGCAGCTAAAGAAGCTTTTGCTGTTTCGATTGCGCCTTTTTTATCTCCTTGTTTTGCTTGGATCAAAGATTTTAATCTAGAAACATAATATGGTTTATCTGAACTTAGATCAAGAGCTTTGTCTACATAAGTTCTTGCCGTTTCGATATTTCCATTTGCTTGAAATAAATACTGAGATGCCGCATAATAATCATTCCAAGTTGGACCAGCCAATGCTTTATCGATACTTGCTGTAGCAATTTTAGCTGTCGGAACTTCAAATTTCAAAGCAACGTGAGAGTTTTCCCAAGCCATTTCTAAATATCCAAAATTTGGATCCAAACCGTTAATTCCAATTGTGAAAGTCTCAACAGGAGTTGGTAATGCATCTTCTTTTACAGTAGTTTTTAAAGCTACATAAGCCTCGCTCCAGTTCTCTGGTAATCCCCAATTATCTGTAGAAAGATAGAAAATTACATCCCAGCTTTCAATTCTAGGAACTGTATAAATTGCATATTTTCCTTTCTTTAATGTCTTACCATCGATTACTACATCGTCACCAAAGTTGATTATAGTATTTTCATTAGCTCCAGTTCTCCATAATTTTCCAAATGGAACTAAATTTCCAAAAACAGCTCTTCCTCTTGCACCTGGTCTTGAATAAGTAACTTCAACATCAGTTAAACCAACAGTTTGTTTAATATATCCTTTTGGACTCGCTTGCGGCGTTTTTACTTGTGCTTCTGATGCTAATGGCGCTAAAATCAGGGCGAAAGCAATAAGTAGTTTTTTCATTTTTACGTTTTTTTTATTTTATCCAAATTTACAAATTCAATTAGCGAACAAATGTTAAATTTTATATAATTCAAGCTTCGATCTGTGATATTTTTTGAGCATTTAACTCATTAAAATGATCTATAACCAAGTCTGCTTCTGATAAATCCTGCAAATTCGAATGTTCGCTTTTGTAACCCACACAATATATTCCAGCAGCCTTTGCCGCTTTTATGCCATTTGTGCTGTCTTCAATTATAATGCAGTTTTCTTTTGGAGCTGCAGATAAAGAGGCAGCATGATTAAATATGGCCGGATTTGGTTTCGACTGCGGAAAATCTTCCCCGCTAACAATGTCTGTAAAATATTGGTGCAGATTGAACCTTGTAAAAACACGATCAATAGTTACTTTAGATGCAGATGAAGCTAAAATTAATTGTATTCCGTTGTTATACAAATCTTTAATCAAATCTTCCACACCTTCCAAAAGATATAAATCTTCTTTGGTATCAAAAGCATCATTGAAAATATTTCGCTTACGCTGAATTAAATCTTCCACTTCCTGTTGTACAGAAGGAAAATAACTTTTTAAAGTCTGAAATGTATTTCTTGTCGAGAATCCTGTAAATGAAGTGTACATTTCTTCTGGTACTTCTATATTTAATTCTGAAAATTGTAAATAATAAGCATAACGATGAACGGGTTCTGTATCTACAATAACGCCATCCATATCAAAAATTACTGTTTTAATCATTTTTTTAAGGTAATAAGGTTCTAAGGGACAAAGGCTCTAGGTTTTATATTAAACTGAAAACTGTGACTGTCACTGCTTACTTCGCAAGTAGATGTCTAATCACTGTTTCTGCAGCATGCAAGCCAAATAATCCTGGCATATAGCTGTTTGTTCCGTAAAATGATTTTTTAAAATTTTTTCCGTCTGTTAGTTTTAAGCTTTTTTCGTCTTGAATTTCAGAAGAAAAAACCACTTTCAGTTTATTGATTTTAGCTTCTTTTAAACGCTTACGAATTGTTTTAGAAAAATAACAATTTATCGTTTTAGAAATATCTGTAACTTTTACTTTAGAAGCTAGCATTTTACCGCCGGCTCCCATACTGCTGATGATTTTTACTCTTTTGCGTTTAGCTGCGATAATCAAATTTAATTTTGGAGTAATACTGTCGATGCAGTCTAAAACATAATCGAATTCTGGAGAAACAATCTCGAAAGCACGTTCTGGAGAAAGAAATTCCTGCACACGCGTAAGATTCAATTCTGGATTAATATCCATTAAACGATCGCCGACAATTTTAATTTTTGGCTGTCCAACTGTCGAATGTAAAGCCGGTAATTGTCTATTAATATTAGTAATATCTACAACATCTCCGTCAACAATTGTCATGTTTCCTACTCCTGCTCTAGCTAAAAATTCTGCTGCAAAAGATCCAACGCCGCCCAGCCCTACAACTAAAACGTTAGATTTTTGTAATTTTTCTAATCCTTCTTTCGTGAACAAAAGCTCTGCTCTTTCAGTCCATTCTGCCATATATTCTCTATTGTTATTTTTATGTTTGTTTTTGTTTTTTTTGTTTCAGGTTTCAGGTTTTGCTTGTCAGGCTGAGCGAAGTCGAAGCCTACGTCTATTGGCATGCCCTTCGACTTCGCTTAGGGTGACAAGCTATTTTTACTTTTTACTTTTTACTTTTTATTTTCAAGTTTTCATTTGTCAGGCTGAGCGAAGCCGAAGCCCGCGTGATTATTGTAACGTACCTTCGACTTAGCTTAGGGCGACAAAATTATCCTTCGCTTTTATTTTCAAACATACTTTTATAATTACTTGAAATAACCGCCTGCAATTCTTTTAAATTTAATTCTTTATATTCTGAAGCCATCTCATAAACCTGCTCAATAGTTTCTTCCATTGTATCGGTTTCTAAAAAGAAACGATCATTTGGAATACTTTGAAATACTGTTTTTAAATCAGGATTTTTTAGCAAATACTTTCCAAATGAAAGATAAAACCCTGCGTTTATTAATTGATCTGCAACTTGTATATTCTTTGAAAAACCATGAATAATCATTGGAACCTTTACATTCAATCTTTTCTTAATTTCAATTACTTCCTGAAAAGCGGCTACACAATGTATAACAACTGGTTTTCCGAATTTTTCAGCTAATGCCAATTGTTTCTCAAAAACTGAAATCTGCAGCTCTAACGGCATTTCAATTCTTTTATCTAAACCACACTCGCCTATTGCCAGACAATTTTGGTTTTGCAGTTTTTCTTCAATAATTTTCAAATCTGCATCAATGCTGCTTTCCTCAATATACCACGGATGAATTCCGATTGAATAAAATGGAATAGCGCCATCAAAATCTTTTGGATATTGATTAACCAATTCTAAAACATTTGACTGATTGGTAAATTGATGTGTATGAAAATTAAAGTATTCCATTAATGAAAGGTCTTTACACCTGCTTTAATTTCAACTTTTAAATCATTTTCTAAAGGTACAAGCGGGCAAGAATATTTATAATTGTAAGCACAATATGGATTATACGCCTGATTAAAATCGACAGCTATGGTGTTTCCTTTAGGAATCTCTAAATCAATATAACGACCGCCAATATAACTTTGTTTGCCAGTTGTTAAATCTGAAAAAGGTAAAAAAAGATGATTTTTATATTTTTCCTGTACAATAAGATCTAAACTTTGATAAACGGCAAGCTGAAAAGCTTTTCCATTTATTTTGAAGTTCAAAGTTCCATATTTGATATATTTTGGAGTACGAGTTCCTGATGTTTTCATTTCGAAAGCTTTTCCACCTTTGGCTTTTACCAAAGTAGCATTCACAAAATAAGTCTCAGAGATTGGAAAAAAATCTAAGCTTTTAAACGTTTTCAAATCTTCAGCCATTAACGGACTCGTCTTAGGATCAGCATATTCTGAATTCAGTTTCTTCTGAAATTTTTCAGCTTCACTTTTACTAAACTTTTTTTGGCTAAAGCCAATATTAAAAACCAACAATAAAAGCAGGACGTTTACAGTTCTCATTTTAGAAATTTTATGCAAAAATAGTTCAAAAGTAACAAAACAACAACCACTTAACGAGACAAAGTTTCCTAACTTTGTGACGATAATTTATCACGCACAATGCTAAAAAACGCTTTTACCCATTACATCAACAATTTTAGAGGATTCACAAGAGAAGTTTGGATTCTAGCCATCGTTACATTTATCAATCGTGCCGGGACAATGGTACTTCCTTTTTTATCTAAGTATTTAAAAGAAGATCTTCACTTTACTTATAATCAAGTTGGCTGGATTATGGTGGCGTTTGGTTTTGGTTCTATGTTAGGTTCATGGCTCGGAGGCAAACTTTCAGATAAAATCGGGTTTTATAAAATCATGATTTTCAGTTTATTTACCAGCGGACTTTCCCTTTTCTTTGTGCAATATATTACAACATTTTGGGCACTTTGTGCTGCGATGTTCGTTCTAATGACCATTGCAGATATGTTTAGACCGGCAATGTTTGTTTCATTAGGTGCTTACGCAAAACCAGAAAATAGAACCCGTGCCCTTACGCTTGTCCGTCTTGCAGTTAATTTAGGTTTTGCTGCAGGACCTGCTCTTGGAGGTTTAATTATTATGGGAATGGGTTATTCTGGTCTTTTTTGGGTAGATGGTGCCTCTTGTATTATATCGATATCAATTTTTGCTCTATTAGTAAAAGAAAAGAAAAAAGTCGATCATGGTGATAAAACGGAAAGTGCAGGCGATACAAAATCTGTTTTTCACGATAAAATTTTCTGGGTTTTCTTGTTTGTAAGTTTTATTACAGCTATGATCTTTTTTCAGCTTTTTACCACTCTGCCTTTATATCATAATGAAAAATTTGGCTTAAGCGAATTCCAAACTGGACTGCTAATGACGCTCAACGGACTTTTAATTTTTAGCCTGGAGATGCCGACGGTTGGATTTTTGGAAAGAAAAGCTTTTCCAAAAATCCGAATTATAATTGTAGGCTCTTTTATAATGGCCTTGAGTTTCTTTCTATTATTAATCAATTTCTGGGCTGGAATGCTAGTGGTCAGTATGGTTTGTATTTCTATAGGCGAAGTCTTGACATTTCCATTCTCAAATGCTTTTGCGCTCAGCCGTGCTCCACGAGGGCAAGAAGGGCGTTATATGGCGCTATACACGATGAGTTTTAGCTTGGCACATATTATTAGTTCCAAACTTGGCTTTGAAATTATTACCCGTTTTGGTTACCAAATCAATTGGCTTTTTATGGCTTGTATTGGGGTTATTGCAACCGTATGCTGTGTCTGGATTAAAAATGCATTGGTAACTCAAAAATTGCTCTAAAAAAACTTTAACTTCTTAATCCATTATTATTCAATTTATTACAATTAAATTTGAATGGCTTTTTTGTGTCTAAAAATCAATTCAAACTTAATTTTTAGTTAAATAACTATTTTTATAGTTGCATAACTAGAAAAATAGTTGTAGGTTTGAATTAAAATTAGAGAAGATGCAGAAGTTAACCAACAAAGAAGAAGAAATTATGATGATTTTATGGAAGCTTAAAAAAGCTTTTGTAAAAGAAATTCAAGCAGAAATAACAGAAGATCAGCCTCATTACAATACATTATCCACTATAGTGCGTAATTTGGAAGAAAAAGGATATGTAGGACATAATGCCTTTGGAAACACCCATCAATACTTTCCTATTATTAAGATAGAAGAATATAGAAAGGGCTTTATGAAAACAGCAATCGATAATTACTTTAATAGTTCTTATAAAAGTATGGTTTCATTTTTTGCTAAAGAAGAAAAAATTTCTGCAGATGAACTGCGCGAAATTTTATCAATGATTGAAAATAAGGACGAAGAAAAATAGTTTTTTATGGAAGCAGTTTTCATTTATATCGCCAAATCAGCCTCTTTGATGCTTTTGTTCTATTGTGTTTATTTTTTCTTATTACGAAAAGAAACATTTTTCAATAGCAGCAGATGGTTTTTATTAGCCGGTCTATTAGTTGCCGCAATTTTACCATTATTAAGTTTTACAAAGGTTATCTGGATTGATGCTGTTCCACATTTAACTACCAACATTCAGCCAGCTTTTATTCCTGTAACAGAAAAAGAATCCTTGCAATTTAATTGGACTTATCTATTAATCGGTGCATACTCAGTTGGTTTTTTAGTTTTCATCATCAAATTTGCAATCGATTTTTACAGCTTAAATTCTGTAATCAGAGGAAAAAAAGTAAAACAGCAAGCCGACTTTAAATTTATAGATGTTAAAGAAAACATTGCGCCTTTCTCTTACTTCGAATACATTGTGTATAACTCATCACTATATACAGCTACTGAACTAGAAAATATTATTGAACATGAAAAAGTACACAGCGATCAAAATCATACTTTAGATGTATTGATTTCAAGGATCTTCAGCATTATATTCTGGTTTAATCCAATTGTCTGGTTTTATAAAAAAGCAATAACTCAAAATCTTGAATTCATTGCTGACAGCGAAGCTGCAAAAAAAATATCCGATAAAAAAGCCTATCAATACACACTTTTAAAAATAACAACACATGAAAACTGTGTTGCAATCACCAATCATTTTTATCAATCATTAATCAAAAAACGAATCGTCATGTTAAACAAAAATCAATCAAAAAAGAGGAACTCCTGGAAGTACTATGTAGTAATTCCTGCACTTGCGGCTTTTATTTTATTATTTCAAATTGAAGTAATTGCCAAAGAAAAACCGCAAATAATAAAGATGGAGAACGAATCAAACATCAAATCTATAGATGTTTATAAAATTCGAAAAAACACAACCGATGCAGAATTAGATGAAATTAAAAATAATTTACAAAAAGATCATAATGTAAAATTTGAAGTTTCTGAAATTAAGCGAAATGACTCTAATCAACTAACATCTATTATCGTTGATGTCAAAAAAGGAAAACAGCGTGCTAAATCTATGCAGAATTCTGATAATGCAATAAATGAATTTGGAGTACTTGTTATAACTTATAATAATGGAGACAAAAAGATCGGAATTCAAACTGTAAATGATTCTCACAGTAAAAAATCAAAAAATGCAGTGAGTAAAAGCATTTCAACTGCAAATGCAGATACTGAAGATGATTCAAAAAAATCTTCAAATTATCAAATTATCGTAACTCAAAACAAAAACTCTAATACCGATACCAATGTTAACATTAATTCTTCTACTAGTACAAAAACTAATAGTAATACTAATACAAATAGTAGCACTTTTGTAACCACAAACGTTAATGATGATGTTACTACCATAACTACTAGTTCTGATGCAAAGCCAAGAATTGTGGTTTCTAATAAAAGCAATACTGATCTTAACGGAAATACACTTATAATCGTTGACGGAAAAGTAATGCCTGAAGATTTTGACCTTGAAGACCTTAAACCTAATCAAATTAAAACCATGAGTGTTTATAATGGTATAAAAGCTACTGCAAAATACGGTGAAAAAGGTAAAGACGGTGTAATTGAAATTGAAACTCATAAATAGTACATTTTCGAATTTAAAAATTAAAAAAATGCAAAAACTAACCAATAAAGAAGAAGAAATCATGCATATTTTATGGAAGCTGAAGAAGGCTTTTGTAAAAGAAATTCAAGCAGAGATTTTGGAAGATCAGCCGCATTACAATACTTTGTCTACCATTGTTCGTAATCTGGAAGAGAAAGGTTATGTTGCACACAATGCTTTTGGAAATACACATCAATATTATCCAAATGTAAGCATTGAAGATTACCGAAAAGGTTTTATGAGTACAGCAATTGATAACTACTTCAATAGTTCTTATAAAAGTATGGTTTCGTTTTTTGCCAAAGAAGAAAAAATTTCTGCTGATGAGTTACGCGAAATCTTAGCTATGATCGAAAATCCAAAAGAAAGTAAATAATTTTAATCGTATGGAAGCACTTTTCATTTTTATTCTAAAGTCAAGCGGATTGCTGGCAATGTTTTATTTTGCTTACATTATCTTACTGCGTAAAGAAACTTTTTTCAACAGCAGCCGATGGTTTTTAATTGCGGGATTAATCACCTCTGTAGTATTACCATTTGTAGTTTACACTAAGATTATCTGGATTCAGCCTGCACCAGTTCAAGCTCCTGATCCTGTAATTACAGAACAGACTATCAAAAATATTCCTGTTGAAATGAATAATGTTATTTCGTATCAACCTAAGTACACTCCTCAAGAGATTACTGAAGAAAAAAGTGTCGAAATAAACTGGGATTTGGTTTTACTGGCTGTTTACAGTATAGGATTCGCCGCTTTTATGCTAAAATTTGTCCTTGACTTTTACAGCTTGAATTCTGTTTTAAAAGGAAAAAAAATAGAACAGCAGGAAGATTTTAAATTCATAGATATAAGCGAAAATATTGCTCCGTTTTCTTATTTCGATTATATAGTGTATAACTCATCACTCTACACTTCATCTGAATTAGAAAGCATTTTGGAACATGAAAAAGTTCACAGTGACCAAAAACATACCGTAGATGTTTTAATTTCTAGAATATTCTGTATTCTGTTTTGGTTTAACCCGATAGTATGGCTTTATAAAAAAGCGATCCTGCAAAATTTAGAATTTATTGCCGATAGTGAAGCTTCTAAAAAAATTGCCGACAAAAAAGCCTATCAATACACGCTTTTAAAAATAACAACACATGAAACTTGTGTTGCAATCACCAATCATTTTTATCAATCATTAATCAAAAAACGAATTGTTATGTTAAACAAAAATCAATCAAACAAAAGGAATTACTGGAAATACTATGCTGTAATTCCTGCTCTTGGAGCATTTATTCTTTTATTTCAAATAAAAACTATTGCGCAAGAAAAAAAAGAAAATCTGGCCACTGTTCAAAATGACACGATTAAGGAAGAACAAGAGATTATTAAAATAACTAAAAACACTACTGATCAGGAATTAAAAGATCTTACTTCAAAATTAAAAACAGACCATAACCTAGACGTTGAAGTATCTGATGTAAAAAGAAATTCGGATAAAGAACTAACAGCAATCCAAATTCAGTCAAAATCTGAATCTGGTAAAAAACAAACCATTAAAATTGATGGAAATAAAGCTATTAAAGACTGCGAGATTGCAATTGGAACTGATGAAAACGGAACAAAAGCCATTGTAATTAACACCGATAAAAATTTGAAAATGCCATTGATGATCAAAAACGAAAGAGTTATTGTTCGTAATTATGGAGATTCAGATGTAGCACCTCCTACTCCTCCAGCACCTCCAGCTTTTCCTTCTGGGGCACTTCCTCCAGCACCGGCAGTCGATATGTCTAAAATGCCTAAGCCTCCTGTTGCTCCAAAAAATCCAGTGGATAAAGTAGCCATGAAGAAGTTTGAAAAAGAAATGGAGGAATTTGAAAAGAAAATGGAGAAATTTCAGCCAAACTTAGACGCTATGTCTGCTTACGGAGATGCTGTAAGTGAAATCATGTCTAAACGTGAAGTAATTTATGAAAAAGAGATGGCTAAGTACGAGCTTGCAATGGAAAAGTTCAACGATAAAATGGAAAAGTTTAATTACAATTTTAAATTTAATTTTGGAGATGACTCACAGGAATATCAAAATGACATGAAGCAATATGAGCAAGATATGAAGCAGTATGAGCTTGACATGAAACAACATGAAAAAGATATGAAACAACATGCTAAAGACATGAAGCAACATGCAAAGGATATGAAACAGCATGAAAAAGACATGAAAGCTTTGGAAAAAGAAAACAAAAAAGCTTAATATACTTGATTCACAATTGAAAAACCAGTGTTTAAAGCACTGGTTTTTCTATATAAAAGATTTTTTTTTAATCTCTAAAAAGTAAAAAATGAAAATAAAGCTATCTGTTCTTCTTTTAGTTTTTTGCCTGTCTGTCTCTGCGCAGCAAAAAAATACAGAAAATGAGATTTTTATTGCTATGGATAAAACAGCTTCCATATTATTAGAAAAATCAAAAACCAACTCAATTTCTATAGGTGTTGTTAAAAACGGAAAAACATATACACGTCATTACGGCGAAATAGATAAAGGAAAGGAAAATCCTGCGACTAATAACACCGTTTTCGAAGTAGCTTCAATCACTAAATTATTCACCGGATTATTAGCTGCTCAAGCTGTTTTAGAAGGAAAATTAAATCATGATGATGATATCAGAAAATATCTAAAAGGTTCTTATCCTAATTTAGAATATCATGGTACACCAATAACTATTAAAGATCTGGTTTCTTTTAAGACCGGTTTTAATAAAGATTTACCCGACAACAGCGAATTAAGAAAGATCCGTAACGACAGCAGTTATATGGCTTTTAAAAAAATGGATGAATCTTACACGCGTGATAATTTTTTCGAAGATCTTAAAACAATAAAGTTAGATACACTTCCCGGTACTAAATTTAAATACAGCAACGGAAGTCTTAATTTGACAGCACATATTTTAGAAAATGTGTACAACAAGAGTTATGAAACGCTTTTAAAAGAAAATATATTTTCGAAATTAGAAATGAAATCTACGGGAATAAATTTAAATCCAAATACAGCTATTGCAAATGGTTATAATCTAAAAGGAATTTTAATGCCTCAAATCTCCGATAATCTTTGGGGCGCAGCGGGAAGGTTAAAATCTACTTTAGGTGACTTAACTAAATTTATTACTTATGAGCTGAATACAAAGAATAAAATCGTACAAGAATCTCAACGAAATCTTTTAAATAGTGCTACAACTTGGAACGGCTATTTTTGGGATTATATACAGGTGGATGAAAACGGAAAAAACTGCTGGAAACACGGCGGCGCATTTGGAACCCAAAACATGCTTGTAATTTATCCAGAGAGACAATTAGGAATTTCTATTATTGTAAACATAAGTGACGAGAATACCGCAAATGCTTTAGGCGAAGCAGTAATAACGCTTTCTAATAATCTCTTAAAGGATAACAATAAACAATCTGGTATTTATGGTTATAAGATAAACGATAAAAATATTGTATTTACTTACGAACATGACAAAGCATTAAATCAAGATTTAGTAAAAAGTGTATCTATTGCAGGTTCATTTGATAATTGGAATCCGAACGATCCAAATTTTCAAATGATTCAAAAAAATAAAAATACATTTGAATTAACAATTCCAAAATCGCAGTTTGAAAAAGATAAAACACATCTTTTTAAGTTTGTCATTAATAAAACTGGATGGATAGAAGCGCCAAAAAATGCTGTAAACAGACAGACAGACGGAGATGAAAACTTAATTTTAAAAATATAAAAACATTCCTATTTCACTACTCAAAAGACTTTGCTTCAAACACAAAGTCTTTTTTTATATCTTTGAACAAACAAATCTACTATGTATAAATTTCTAGCCAAACTAAATAAATTATTATTGCCAAGTTTTACCAAACAAGGATTGGATATTGCAAAAGCAAAAAAATGGCAGATGGCAATTATTGGATATCGTGCTTATGTAACCAAGCGAGCACTAGAGAATTAATTCAAATACATTATTGCTTAATATGCAGTTAATATCCTTTTCTGCACTATTTTATGAAAAAAAAAGAAAGCAACCTTCCTCCCGTTCCAGCAGTACTATTAGCAATTATTAGCGTACAATGTGGTGCAGCGATTGCAAAAACGCTTTTCCCTACAATTGGAGCGGCAGGCACAGCATCGATACGTATTGGCATTTCGGCTGTACTTTTATTATTAGCTTATAGACCTAATTTAAAAGCAATTACTCCTGCACAATGGAAAATTGTAATTCCTTATGGTTTATCTTTAGGTGCAATGAACCTAATATTTTATTTTGCGATAGAAAGAATTCCAATTGGATTAGCAGTTACATTAGAATTTGTCGGACCATTAATTCTCGCAATCTCTGGCTCTAAGCGCTTAATTGATTATTGCTGGGTTTTACTTGCCGCAATTGGAATTTTATTAATTGCTCCCTGGACAAATGATCGTTTAGATCCTTTAGGAATGCTTTTCGCCCTTTTAGCCGGAGGATTCTGGGCGGCTTATATAGTTCTAGGAGGTAAAATCTCAAAAATAATGAACGATGGTTATGCCGTATCTACAGGAATGTTGTTTGCTGCATTATTAGTTTTGCCATTCGGTTTTCTAGAAAACGCATTAGTCAACCTCACTCCAAAACTGTTCGGAATGGGAATCGCTCTTGCGCTTCTATCTAGTGCCATTCCATTTACATTAGAAATGAAAGCTTTAGGAGAGCTGCCTCCGCGAACTTTTAGTATTTTAATGAGTTTAGAACCAGCTGCTGCTTCCATTTGTGCTTTTATATTTCTTCAAGAGAATTTAAGCTTTTATGAAATTTTAGCCGTTTTATGTGTTGTTATTGCATCTGCAGGAAGTACTTTAACTGCTAAGAAATAAAAAAAGCTCAGTATTTTTTACTGAGCCCCTTCAATTGTAGGTTTTATTTTTGGAGATAATTATTTTTTTGGAAGTAAGACCGCGTCAACTACGTGAATTACACCATTTGACTGATTAACATCTGCAATTGTAACTTTAGATTTATTACCATTTTCATCTGTAATATATAAATCTTTGCCTTTCATCCAAGCAGTAAGAGTTCCACCGCTTACAGTTTTAATTACTGCTTTTCCTTTACCATCTTTAATTGCCTTTGCAATATCCGCCGAATTCCATTTTCCAGAAACAACATGATAGGTCAAGATCGTTTGAAGTGTTTTTTTATTCTCTGGCTTTAATAGTGATTCTACAGTTCCTTTTGGTAACTTATCAAAAGCTGCATTTGTCGGAGCAAAAACTGTAAATGGACCAGCTCCTTTTAAAGTTTCTACTAAATCAGCCGCTTTTACTGCAGCAACCAATGTTGTATGATCTTTTGAATTAACGGCATTTTCGATAATATTTTTATTAGGATACATTGCTGCTCCGCCAACCATTACTGTTTTTTGAGCGAATGATGTAAATCCGAAAGTCAAGGCTAAAATTGCTGTGGCTAAAAATTTTCTAGTTTTCATAATTAATTTTTTAAGTTATAAAATCATTTACGGCGGTAAATTGGTTTTGGTTTTAAGAAAAATTAAAATAATTAAAAAGAATATTAAATAATCCTCAATAAGTACTGAAAAACAAGACATTAATCGATTGAAATATTTTTGACTTTTTTTAACAAACCATTGATTTTTGCATTCTTTTTATTATTAAATTTAGATTCAAAACCAAGTCATCATGAAAAATCTACCTCAAAAAGTCAGAAGTAAAAAACTAAGTTCAAGAGTTGATTTAACCGCAATGGTCAGCGTTTCTTTTTTACTTATTATATTTTTTATGGTTGTTGGAGAATTATCTAAACCGAAAGAAATGGATCTCTCTTTACCAGAAAAAGATGTTTGCAGGGGAAATATTGGATGTGTCAAAGCTGATCGCTTATATACAATATTACTAGATCAAAATGCTAAAATAATAACTTATTCTGGAGTGTTAGAATTTCAAATGAGAAAACCAAAGGAGTTCAAATTTGAAAAAAATGAAATAAAGCGAGAAGTATTCCGTAAAAAAGAAGAAGTTCATAATCACATGATTTCTGTAGGAAAACCAATGAGTGGTGTAATTGTGATTATAAAACCAAGCAGAAAGTCAAACTACGGTAATTTAGTAAATATATTGGATTTAATGAAAGTTGCCAATATTGAAACCTATTCAATAGTTGATGAATTTAGTTCAGAAGAATCACAATTATTAGCTTCAAATTAAAAACTATTCCTTATGAAAAATCTACCTCAAAAAGTCAGAAGTAAAAAACTAAGTTCAAGAGTTGATTTAACCGCAATGGTCAGCGTTTCTTTTTTGCTGATTATATTTTTTATGGTTGTTGGAGAATTATCGAAGCCGAAAGTTGTCGATTTAAGTTTGCCAAATAATGATTGGACTTGTGGCAGATTTTACAGTTGTGGAGGTGAAAATAGAACTACGACCATTTTACTTGGTGCTAATAACAAATTAATTTCTTATACAGGTATTTTAGCTGTACCGATAATCCCAGCGAAGAAAATAAATTATGGCAAAGAAGGTATAAGAAAAGAGCTTTTATTGAGAAACAAAGATATGCTCAATTATTCTGCACAATTAGGAAAGCCTGGAATAGGAATTACAGTTATTATAAAACCTAGCAAAGAATGTAATTTCAAGAATTTAGTTGACATTTTAGATGAAATGGAAATTACTAAGATCGGAAATTATGCGATTGTAAATGAGTTTACTCCAGAAGAATCAAAATTATTAGCTTCAAATTAATAACTAGTACTTATGAAAAATCTACCTCAAAAAGTCAGAAGTAAAAAACTAAGTTCAAGAGTTGATTTAACTGCAATGGTCAGCGTTTCTTTCCTGCTGATTATATTTTTTATGGTTGTTGGTGAATTATCAAAGCCTAAAGTTATTGATTATTCGTTTTACAATGAAGGTTGTGGACCAATTATAGAATGCAATAAACCAGACGAAAATATGATCATGACAATATTATTAGATGATAATAATAAAATTATTACTTACTCAGGATTACTTTATAGCCCAATAGAAGCTCCGAAGCAAATAAAATTTGACAAAAATGGAATTCGACAAGAATTAATTAGAAGAAATAAGAGAGTTTTGGAATATTCTTCAAATTTAGGACGACCAGGAAAAGGAGTCCAAGTAGTTATCAAGCCTAGTAAAAAATCAAATTACGGAAATTTGGTAGATATTTTGGACGAAATGAAAATAACAGGAATAAATTCTTATTCTGTTGTTGATTATTATAGTCCCGAAGAAATCAAATTACTTGCTTTAAAATAACGGAAATCATTTCCAAAAGGGTCTCGACTCAGCTCGAACTGACAAACGTGAAACTTGAAACTAAAACAAAGAAAACTTAAAACAAAAGAACAAAAAAAGTCCCACAGCAATGTGGGACTTTCTATTTATAAAAAAACTAAGAATTATTTTTTCTCAGTTTTTTCCATTTTAGCTTTTAAAGCAGCTAATACATCATTGTTATCTCCTAAAGTTGCAGCTGGTGCATTAGTAGTAGAGTTAGATGAAGTATTTTCAGTTGCAGCTTTCACGTTTTTCTCTTCTTCTTCACGGAAGATAGCAGTGTGAGAAGCAACTACTCTTTTGAATTCTTTGTTGAATTCAATTACTTTGAAATCAGCAGTATCACCTTTTTTCAATTTCTTTCCGTCTTCTTTTTCAAGGTGACGAGTAGGAATGAAAGCAACGATATCATCTCCGAATTCTACAGTAGCTCCTTTGTCAACGATTTCAGAAATCTCACCATTGTGGATAGTTCCTACAGCGAAAGAATCTTCGTATTGATCCCAAGGATTAGCAGTAGTTTGTTTGTGACCTAAAGATAATTTACGTCCTTCAACATCTAATTCTAATACAACTACATCAAGTTTTTCACCAACATTTACAAATTCAGATGGGTGTTTAATTTTCTTAGTCCAAGAAAGATCAGAAATGTAGATTAATCCATCAATTCCTTCTTCTAATTCTACGAAAATACCAAAGTTTGTAAAGTTTCTAACGATACCTGTATGTTTAGAACCTACTGGATATTTAGAAGTAATATCAGTCCATGGATCTTGAGTCAATTGTTTGATACCTAATGACATTTTACGGTCATCTCTATCTAAAGTTAAGATAACAGCCTCAACAACATCTCCAACTTTTACGAAATCTTGTGCAGAACGTAAATGAGTTGACCATGACATTTCAGAAACGTGGATTAAACCTTCAACACCTTCAGCAACTTCGATGAAAGCACCGTAATCAGCGATTACAACTACTTTACCTTTAACTTTGTCACCAACAGTTAAGTTAGCATCTAAAGCATCCCATGGGTGAGCGTTTAATTGTTTCAATCCTAATTGAATTCTTGTTTTCTCATCATCGAAATCAAGGATTACAACGTTTAATTTTTGGTCTAATTCAAGAACTTCACTTGGGTGGTTGATTCTACTCCAAGAAAGGTCAGTAATGTGAATTAATCCGTCAACACCACCTAAGTCAATGAACACACCATAAGAAGTAATGTTTTTAACAACACCTTCTAATACTTGTCCTTTTTGTAATTGACCGATGATTTCTTTTTTCTGTACTTCAATATCAGCTTCGATAAGCGCTTTGTGAGATACAACAACGTTTTTGAATTCGTGGTTAATTTTTACCACTTTGAATTCCATCATTTTGTTTACATATACATCGTAGTCTCTAATTGGCTTAACGTCAATTTGAGATCCTGGTAAGAACGCCTCGATACCGAATACGTCAACGATCATACCTCCTTTAGTTCTACATTTAACAAAACCGTTAACGATTTCTCCAGTTTCATTAGCTGCAATAACTCTATCCCAAGATTTGATAGTACGTGCTTTTCTGTGAGATAATACTAATTGACCTGTTTTGTCCTCACGGATGTCGATTAATACTTCAACTTTGTCACCTACTTTTAAGTTTGGGTTGTAACGGAATTCATTTAAAGAAATAACACCTTCAGATTTAGCATTGATATCAACGATAACGTCTCTATCTGTAATTCTAACAACAACTCCTTCAACTACTTCTTCTTGATCTGTAGCGATGAAAGTTTTAGATACTAGTTCTTCAAACTCTTGTAAGTTTTTCTCATCTACTGCATCAATTCCTTCTTGGAAGTTATGCCAGTTAAAATTTGCTAAAAACTCTTCTTGTGATTTTAATTGTTCAGACATGCTGATAAAAAATTTGTATTCTGTTTTTCTCGAGTTTCTCTATGCGATAGAAAATACAGAAGTTGTTTTACATAAATGGTTGATACCTAATGGAAACTCTTCTCTGCCAAAAGGTTTGCAAAATTACTACAAATATTTGGAATACCAAAACAATTTTAAGTTGATTATGAGTGGATTATTCAGAAGCAGTTCTTTTTAGGTTTTTCAAGACCCAAAGTCCCGCTATCCGTTACAATCTTTTATGTCTCGTTAAAGAAACGAGACATAAAAGGATTTCCACTTCTATCGGGGCTAGATTAGAAGTTTCGTTTTCAAAAGAACTTTAATTCCGTTTGTAAAAAGACCTAATAGGTTTTGAAAACGTTAGGTCTAATCACGTTTTAAATATCAAACCCGACAGGTTTTGAAAACCTGTCGGGTTTACTATACTATCTTTTATAATGCAAAACTATTTAGAAAAATCAGCCAAAAAACTATTGTACTCTCCTTTATTAAATCTCATTTTACAATCTGAAAATGGTTCCAACTGTTGCAACATATAAAATTTAACACTTTGATTCATTCTAGTACATGGAGGATGATAAACATCAATGGTTTCATTGTCATTTTGGTGTTTAAATAATAGTTCTCTAATTTTAGAATAATCTTTTTCTACCAACATTTTATAAGCAAAACATCTAATAATTGGATTTTCACATTCTGTCATTAAAACCAAATCATCAATATTTGTTTCTTTAGAGAATTTAATAAAACTTTCTCTTTTTTCAATTCCCGAATATAGATAAATGTTATCAAGTCTAAAGTCAGCAAAATTTTTATTTAATTTCTTATTTTTTAAAATTGAATCTAATTTAACTGTAGGTTTAAAACTTTCTACTTTACCATTGCAACTTACTATCAAAAACATAATCATTAATCCATAACCTTGATCATGAATCTTCAAAATATTGAATATAAATCGCTTAAATAGAGAAAATTTTATTTGTTGACTTTTCATGCCGAATTAAAACACTAAATTATTCAAAAAGCTTTAAAAATAAAAAAATCCTTTTATCAAAAACGACAACAGGATTTAAATATATTTTTTTTAAAAGATAATCATTAATGACTCAAATTCTCAATTTCCTTTGGATCATGTTTATGTTTAAACAAAACAGCAAAAGCGATAGCAATAACCAAAGCATAAGCCGCAAATGAAAGCCAGATCGTATGCCAGTCTTTCATTAAAATCGGATTCGTAAAAATTCCATCTGCAGAAACTGAATTTCCTTGTCCTTTTACAAATTCTAACATTTTAGAGTTTGTTGTATTTGTTTCTAAAAACCCTGCCAGTTCCGTTGTATTAGCAAAAGACTTTGTAAAGAAACGATCAATTGCCCAGCCAGAAGTTAAACTTCCTAAAACTGCTCCTACTCCATTGGTCATCATCATAAACAAACCTTGCGCAGAAGAACGAATTTTAGAATCGGTATTACTTTCAACGAATAAAGAACCTGAAATATTAAAGAAATCAAATGCCATTCCGTAAACGATACAAGAAAGGATAATCATCCATAAACCTCCAACAGGATCGCCAAAAGCAAATAATCCGAAACGTAAAACCCAAGCCAACATACTAATCAGCATAACTTGTTTGATCCCGAAACGTCTCAAGAAAAACGGAATCGCTAAAATAAACAATGTTTCAGAAACTTGAGAAATCGACATAATAATAGTCGAATATTTGATTACAAACGAATCTGCATATTTTGGAAAATGTTTAAATTCATCTAAAAACACATCACCATACGCATTTGTCAATTGAAGTGCTCCTCCTAAAAACATAGAAAAAACAAAGAACAAAGCCATTTTATAATTTCCAAACAATTTAAACGACTCTAAACCAAGAGTTTCAATCCACGTTGCATTTTCTTTAATTAAACGCTGCGGTTCACATTTTGGTAATGTAAAAGCATAAATTCCTAAAATTAAAGCACCAATTCCAGCAATATAAAACTGATATTCTGTTGCTTTACTTCCGCTCAAATTCGTAATCCACATCGCAACAATAAAACCTATTGTTCCCCAAACACGGATTGGCGGAAAATCTTTTACTATATTTTTATTGTTTAATTTTAATGAAGTGTATGAAATTGAATTACTTAATGCTATTGTCGGCATATAACAACACATTGCCAAAAGCATTACAATAATAAAAGTATCAGGAGTTGTAACTTGTGCAATTGTAAACAAAACAACTGCGTATAAAATATGAAGAACCCCATATAATTTTTCAGCATTTACCCATCTGTCTGCAATAATACCTGTAAGAGTAGGCATAAAAAGAGAAGCGATTCCCATGGTTCCAAAAACTAATCCGAATTGAGTTCCTTCCCAGTTTTTTGTGCCAAACCAATAATTTCCTATTGTTATAAGCCAGGCTCCCCAAACAAAAAATTGAAGAAAGCTCATTATAATCAATCTGTTTTTAATCCCCATATAGATAAAAATTGTCTTTAGTAAAAATGAAGCGGTAAAACTACCATTAAAAATAATATCTGCAAAAAATTATATTGTTTTAACAACATCATTTACCAATTCTAAAACAGCTGCAAATTGTTCCTCTTTATTTAAGTAAGAATTATCTATCTCAATTGCATCATCAGCTATTATTAAGGGAGAATCTTCGCGATGTGTATCCATATGATCTCGATCAACTACGTTTTTCAAAACTTCTTCGTAAGTAACATTATCTCCTTTTTGCTGCAATTCATCAAAGCGTCTTTGTGCACGTGTTTCCGCACTTGCAGTCATGAAAATTTTAAGTTCAGCATTCGGAAAAACTACGGTTCCAATATCACGACCGTCCATAACTATCGCTTTATTGGTTCCCATTTCTTGCTGTTGTTCCACTAATTTGGAACGAACTTCCGAAACAGCAGCCACTTGGCTCACAAAATTAGAAACTTCAATCGTTCTTATTTGCTTTTCAACATTTTCTCCATTCAAATACATTTCGGCAAAACCTAAATCTCCATTAAATCGAAACTCTAATTTAATATCAGATAATGCTTCAATTAAAGCTTCTTTCTTAAAAAAATCTGCTGCTATTAAATTGTGCTGCATTGCAAAATAGGCTACAGCACGATACATCGCTCCTGTGTCAACATAAACATATTCTAGTTCTTTTGCTAATTGTTTAGCTAAAGTACTTTTTCCTGTAGATGAAAATCCGTCGATTGCAATGGTAATTTTTTTCAATTTTTTATTTTTAAAATTTATTCTATTATGTAAGTTCTGCTAAGTGTTAATAATAAATATTCATCAAAATTTCAGAGTCAGAGCTATCTATTATTTTAGCTATTCTTTCGAAATATTTCTTATTGACCATCGGACACCCAAAACTATTGCAAATGTAACCATCTTTCTCTTTATATGGAACATCATAATAGTAATGAAAAACTATATCTCTTTTGAAAGCGTTATTATTCGTTGAGTCTAAACCATACAACTTATAAGCTTTTCCAAACTTTCCATTATAATGATTTCCGACATAATATTTTCCTAACGAAGTACTTAATGAATTGGGAACATTGCTAAATTTCAATTTTCCTTTAATTCCTGTTTCAGAACCAGAACCATGCGCAACTAAGCCTTTATCAATAATTTTATTTTCTTTCAAATCATAAACAAAAAATCTGTTCTTTCCCGATGGAATTTTCATGTCTATAAGAAAAGCGATTCTTTTATTATAGTCAGAATTACAATTCAATATTTTTCGAACTTCATTCACTTGATATTCAATTCTTTTATCAGCGTCAGAAGTAGAAAAAATCTCTTTTTTATCAGATATAAACAAATAAGCAATACTAATTGCCACAAGCAAAACTCCAATAAAAAGTTTTTTTTTCATTACAATTAAATTCAAAAAAAAACTTTTTATCGTCAAAAAATTAAATAGTTTCGACGATAAAAAGCTATACGTTTCTTTTAATTATGTTCTTAATAATAAATATCCATCAAGATATTTGATTTAGAATTATCAATAATCTTTTCTATTCTTTTAAAGAATTTTTCATTAACCATTGGACATCCATGACTATTACTGATATAATAATCCTGCTCTTCTAAAGGAACGGCAGAATAATGATGAAGTACAATTGCTCTTTTTAAAGCATTATTGTTACTTTCTTCTAAACCGGCTAATCGGTATGCTTTTCCAAAAATACCTTTATATGTTTTTCCAACTGCGTATCTTCCTAATGCAGTACAGTTAGAATTTGGCATATTACTGAATTTCAACATCCCTTTAACTCCTGTTTCAGAACCCGATCCGTGTGCCACTAAACCTTGATCTATAATCTGGTCTTTCTCTAAATCATAAACAAAAAAGCGATTTTTTCCAGAAGGAATTTTCATATCAATAAGAAAGGTGATTTTTTGATTGTACTTATGATCAATATCAATCATGTTTTTTATATTGATTATCCTGCTGTTAATTCTTTCCATTTCTACTGAAGAAATGCTTTCATCTTCTTTAAACGAAAGATTTGAACCCGTAAAAAAGCTTACCGTTACAACTAAAAATAAATAGAATATTTTCATATAACTACTGAAAATTTAAAATTAGACCAAAAAGACTTGTGTTAGCTGCCAATGTATATCTTGAATACGAATAATTAAATTTTAACTTATTCAATTTTAAACCAAAACCTAATGAAACTCCAGAAAAATTACGCTGTTCATCAACTCTAAGCTCTTCTCCTCTTCTAAAATTATAACCTACTCTCAGGTTAAAGGCTCTTTTAGGAAAAAGCTCTACACCAAAAGCAACATGCCTTAAAGCATTATTAAAAAAAGAAACTTTTTCATTACTTGTTGATCCATCAATATTGGTTTCACCTCGATTTGGATTTGAAAAAGAGATGTTCCACTGCTGTAAATTTTCTAAGGTAAGATGCCAGCGAATTGGAACATGTTCTAATTCCTGTGAAATACCAGCAACGATTTCAAAAGGTAAATTCTCTTTTATACCGGAATAAGTTGTAAACTGCGTTCCAATGTTACGAAAAACCAATCCGTAATTGATATCATTTTTTTCGTCTAAATACAACAGACCTAAATCAACAGCACCTCCAATAGAATTATAACTTTCCAATGATGATGTTATTAATTTTGCATTGGCTCCTATATAAAAATCTGTAAAAGGAACGTTGTACGAATATCCTAAAGTAAGCGCACCTTCGCTTCCTGTAAAGCTAGAAGTTGCCTGACCATTCTCATCGTACCCTTCAAAAGATCCATAATTTACATAACTAATACCTGCGTAAAAAGTCTGCACGTGTCTATCATATGTGTAAGCATATGAAGCTGTACCGTAAGATGCTTCTCCATAGTAACTTCCGTAATTCATTGCCAAATGATTGTCCATATCTGCGTTTATAAGTGCGGGATTAGACATGGCTTGATTAACATCTTCATCATATATTGTAATAATATCTCCTCCTAACGCCGCCTGTCTTGGTGAAGTTGTTAAATTTAAAAATTGATAGGTGTAACGTCCTCCAACTTGTCCGAAAGAAACCGAACAAATTAGCATCATAAAAAATAAAACGATCTGTCTTAACATGTTTTTTGGAACGTTCCTATGTGGGAATAACGCAAATACAAAGATAAAATTATATAACAGCAAAAATAAAATTAAGCATTAAATAAATTCCAATAAAAAAATCCAAATTCCAACCGTTTGATTTACAGTTTGGAATTTGGATTTTAGATTTTTTTTGAATTTAAAACTGAAGTTTATTTCAATATTTTTGCATTTTTAACACTTTGATCTGTTAATGCAATTGCTAAAACTTCACTCATTTCTTTTACATAATGAAATGTCAGTCCTTCTAAATACTCCGCTTTAATTTCATCAATATCACTTTTATTTTCATGACAAAGAATAATTTCTTTGATTCCTGCTCTTTTAGCAGCTAAGATTTTTTCTTTAATACCGCCAACAGGCAATACTTTTCCACGTAAAGTAATTTCTCCCGTCATTGCTAAACTTTTCTTTATCTTCTTCTGAGTTAAAAGAGAGACTAAAGAAGTCAGCATGGCAATACCAGCACTTGGTCCATCTTTTGGTGTTGCTCCTTCCGGCACATGCAGGTGAATATTATATTTTTGGAAAATCTCGGTACTTAGTCCTAATTTCTTCGCATTTGCTTTAATATATTCTAAGGCAATTGTTGCCGATTCTTTCATTACTGTACCTAGATTTCCTGTTAGAGCTAAAGACCCTTTTCCTTCCGAAATCAAAGATTCAATAAACAAAATATCACCGCCGACGCTTGTCCAAGCTAAACCAGTTACTACACCCGCCACATCATTATTTTCATATTTATCACGTTCCAATCTCGGAACTCCTAAAATTGTAACAATATCTTCGTCGGTAACTTTTTTGTTGTACTCTTCTTCCATCGCTACAGATTTTGCAGCGTTTCTGATAACTTGAGCAATTTTAGTTTCTAAATTACGAACACCAGATTCTCTTGTATAGCCTTCAACGATTTTTTCTAATTGTTTTTTACCAATAGTTAAATCTTTTGACGTTAAACCATGTGCTTCTAATTGTTTTGGAAATAAATGTCTTTTAGCAATTTCTACTTTTTCTTCAATAGTATAACCAGACATTTTAATAACTTCCATTCTATCACGCAAAGCAGGCTGAATTGATGCCATATTATTAGAAGTCGCAATAAACATTACCTTAGATAAATCATATCCCATTTCAAGGAAATTATCATAAAAAGCATTATTTTGTTCCGGATCTAAAACTTCCAATAAAGCCGATGATGGATCACCACTGTTACCGCTTGATAATTTATCAATTTCGTCTAAAATAAATACTGGATTTGAAGTACCCGCCTTTTTTAAACTTTGAATAATTCTTCCAGGCATTGCTCCAATATATGTTTTTCTGTGTCCGCGAATTTCAGCCTCATCGCGTAAACCTCCTAATGAAATACGAACATATTCACGTCCTAAAGCTTCGGCAACCGAACGTCCGATAGAAGTTTTACCGACTCCCGGAGGTCCTGTTAAACATATGATTGGTGATTTCATGTCATTTCGCAATTTTAAAACTGCCAAATGCTCAATCATTCTTTTCTTCACTTCTTCAAGACCAAAATGATCTTTATCTAATATTTTCTGAGCAAGTTTTAAATCGAACTTATCTTTTGAATATTCGCCCCAAGGCAATTCTAAAAATAATTCTAAGTAATTTCTTTGAATTCCAAAATCAGGAGATTGTGGATTCATGCGGCGCATTTTAGACAATTCTTTTTCGAAATGTTTCTGCGTTTTTTCGTCCCACTTTTTGGTTTTTGCTTTCAGACCCATTTCGTCCATTTCCTCTTCCTGCGAAACACCTCCCAATTCTTCCTGAATGGTTTTCATTTGCTGATGAAGGAAATATTCTCTTTGCTGCTGATCCAAGTCAAAACGAACTTTAGACTGGATGTCATTCTTCAATTCTAATTTTTGAAGTTCCACATTCATGTAACGCAACGTTTCTAAAGCACGTTCTTTTAATCCATTTATTGATAAAAGACCTTGTTTTTCTTTTACTGATAAATTCATATTAGAAGAAACGAAATTGATTAAAAACGATTGGCTTTCAATATTTTTAATCGCAAAAGTTGCTTCAGATGGAATGTTTGGACTTTCTTTAATAATTTGAATTGCTAATTCTTTTACAGAATCTAAAATTGCAGTAAATTCAGAATCATTTTCATCAGGACGCTCTTCTGCAACTTCTTTAATAGTAGCAGTCATGTAAGGTTCTTCTAAAATAACTTCATCAATTTCGAAGCGTTTTTTACCTTGAAGAATAACTGTAACATTTCCGTCAGGCATTTTTAAAACGCGTAAAATACGAGCTACAGTTCCTATTTTGTGAATGTCATCTTTTGATGGATCTTCGTCTTCTTCGTTAATTTGAGATACAACACCAATTATTTTTCCGCCAGCATTGGCATCATTAATCAATTTAATAGATTTATCTCTTCCCGCAGAAATAGGTATTACAACTCCAGGGAATAAAACAGTATTGCGTAAAGGTAAAATTGGCAGAGAAACAGGAAGTTCTTCATTATTCATTTCCTCTTCATCCTCAGGAGTTAATAATGGAATTAATTCTGCTTCTGAATCAAATTCTTGAAGTGACAGATTGTCAATAGTAAGTATTTTATGATTTGACATAATAATATATAAGTCGTTTTGTCATTAAAAAATTTATGCTATCTGTAAAATGGGCATTGCATTGCGAAGTTTTATTCGAAAACATAACATGTTTTTCAATTACAAGATAGGTCATAAAAATAGACAATCATTATGCCAAATGCAAAATAAGTCAGTTCTAAAATTTGATTTTGGTGTTTATTGCATCGCATTTGAAAAAAAATAAAATTAATTTTATAAAAACTGTAACAAACAAAAAAAAGCAAAGTCCTTTATAAAAACCAAAAGCCACTACTTGAGTCAAAACAACCAAAATATCGAAGAACTAATTGCGCTTTGCAAAAACAACAATCAAAAAGCGCAGTTCGAAATTTATAATCGCTATTGCAAGGCGATGTATAATGTAGCTTACCGTATTGTAAAAGATGAACATTTTGCACAAGACGTCATGCAGGAAGGATTCTTAAAGGCTTTTACTAAAATTAATGACTATAAGCAAGAAGTGGCTTTTGGAGCATGGTTAAAAAAAATAATCATCAATTATAGCATCGATTTTTACAGGAAAAACAATTCTTTTCAAGTGGAAGACTTGAGTAAACAACTTTATAAAATCGAAGAAAATGATGGAATTATTTCTGAAAACATCGACTTAAACAATCTAAAAGTAAAACAGGTTCTTGATACCATTTTGCAGTTGAAAGATAATTATAGAATGGTACTGACTCTTTTTTACATTGAAGGCTACGATCAAGAAGAAATCTGTGAAATATTAAACATTACGTACGCTAATTGCAGAACAACTTTGAGCAGAGCAAAAGATAGTTTAAGAAGAAAATTAGAAGAAATATAAAATGATTTGGAATTATGAGAAATGAAAAAGACAATTTAGACGAATTATTCAGCAAGTTTGAAAATCAATGGGATGTTCAGGAATTAAATTCAGAGCATCAAATGGATTTTATGCAAAAACTAAATAAAAAAGAACCTAAGAAGAAATATTGGCTTGTAACGGCAATTGCCGCTTCGATTGTATTAATGCTGGGTGTCTCTATTTTTTACAAAAATGAAAAACCAAAAGAATTCAAATTTGCTTCTAAAGAAACTAAACGGACAGATTCTATTTTCAATATTCTAATTGACAATGAACTAGTTAAATTAAAAGAAAAAAGTTCGCCAGAAAACGAACAGATTATTAATGATGCATTAAACCAAATGAAAAGCTTTGATGCTGATTACCAAAAAATCATTAATGAACTGCAGAAAAATGGCGAAAACAAACAGATTATTTACGCTATGATCAGCAATCTGCAAACCCGGATTTCTTTTTTACAGACTGTTCTCCAAAGAATTGAAGACAACGAAAAATTAAAAAACACATCGCATGAAAAAACACTATAACTTACTAATTTTATTTCTTTTGATTCCTTTTTTAGGATTTTCAAATGACGATACATTTATTACTAAACAAAAAACGATTAAAAAAACGTACATCGTAAATCCTAATGCAGGAATTGACATTGAAAATAAATATGGAAATATCTCTGTATCAACATGGGATGAAGATAAAATTGATTTAGACATCACAATTAAAGTTAACGGTCCAAACGAGAATTGGGTTAACGAACGATTAAACAGTATTGATGTTAATATTACAGCGCTTAAAGGAATGGTTACAGCCGTGACTACTCTTGGAAATTCTACTTTCAAAAGCAAAGGCAGCAATAACAGTTTTGAGATTAATTATGTTATCAAAATACCTAAAAACGGAACCGTAAAAATCAACAACAAATACGGAAATATAACCACTCTAACTTTAGAAGGCTCTACTGATATCAGCTGTAAATATGGAAAAGTTACACTTGGAAAATTAAACAATCAAAATAATAAAATAAATATTGAGTATTGTCAAAATTCATCTATTGATTATATCAAAAATGGCTTAATCGCTGCTCGTTATTCTGGCTTAAAAATAAACGATTCTGGGAATTTAAATTTTGATACAAATTATACTGATCTAGTCATTTCAGATGCTCAAAACATTAAATATGAATGCAATTATGGGGATTTGAAATTTCAAAAAGTGAATTCATGTACCGGATCAGGAAATTATCTGACGGTTTCAGTTGCTGAAGTTTCAAATAGTTTAAATATAGATACAAATTACAGTAAAGTTACGATTGGCACATTAACTGAAAAAGCGAAAAATGTCAATATTAATTCTGGATATACAGATATTACATTAGGCTACAATTACAACTATGCATTTGATTTTGATATTAATACTAAATATGCAAGTATTAAAAATAGTAATGACTTAGAAATTAATGTAAATGAAACTAAAAACAGCTCAAAAAATATTAGCGGATTCCATAAAAAGAAAGGTCAGAATAAAGTAGTAATTAATTCGACTTACGGAAACGTATCATTAGTAAAAAAACAATAATTTTAAACAATCAAAAACCATGAAAAAAATTATTCTATCAGTAATTTGCGCAGCATTTTTAACTGGCATAACAGCTAACGCACAAGAAAAAATTAACGGAAACGGTAAAGTAGTAACCGAAACAAGAACAACTTCAGAATATGATGCTATAAAAATATCAGGCTTTTTTGATGTCGATTTAGTGAGCGGAAAAGAGGGAAAAATTATAATTAAAGGAGAACAAAATATTTTGTCGGCAATTATTGTTGAAGTTGAAGGTAATGCTTTAAAAATTCACGCAAAAAAAGGAACAAATTTACGTCCGAGTACAGGACAAAAAGTAGAACTTATTGTTCCGTTTGAAAAAATATCTGAACTTAGTCTTTCAGGTTCAGGAGATGTCGTTACTCAATCTCCAATTAAAAATGATAAATTTTCAGCAAAATTATCAGGGTCAGGAGATATAGATTTAGAGGTTGCAGCAAATGAATTTGATTTCAACCTAAGCGGTTCAGGAGACATAAAGTTAAAAGGCAGCTCAAATAATTTGGTTATTAAACTTTCAGGTTCGGGAGATATTGAAGCTGCGAACTTGAAATCAAAAAATGCTAATATCACTGTTTCAGGTTCAGGTGATGTTAAAGTTAACTGCAACGAAAGTTTAACAGCAAGAGTTTCTGGTTCTGGCGACATAAAATATACAGGAAATCCCGAAAAACGAGATGTAAAAGTTTCTGGTTCAGGAAGTATTTCAAAAGCATAAATTTTAAAAAAGTTCAGTACTAAAAGATAAAAAAAATCATCAATCCAAAACGAACTAATAATTCCTCTTTTAGTATTGAGCTTTTCTTTTAAAAATATCTAAAAAAAAAGAGGTACCTAAAGTACCTCTTTTTTATGAACTCTTCTCAAAAGGAAAATTGCTGTAACGAAAAATATTCCTAAAATCACAATAGCAGCACGCGGACTTCCTGTAATTTGATCTATAATACCGTAAACACACATACCGATTACAATTCCTATTTTTTCAGCTACGTCATAAAAGCTGAAAAATGATGCAGTATCTTGTGTTTCTGGTAAAAGTTTTGAATATGTAGATCGAGATAATGCTTGTATTCCTCCCATTACAAATCCTGCAACTGTTGCCATGATATAAAAATGCATAGGCAACGTGATAAAAAATGCCAGCGCACAAAACACGGCCCAAATGGCATTAATAAAAATTAGAGTTGGAACATTTCCAAATTTTTCAGAAGCTCTTGAAGTTAAAACCGCACCAACAACTGCTACCAATTGTATAATTAAAATACAAACTATAAGACCAATTGTACTTTCTTCTTTAGATGACCATTGAATTTCTTGAGCACCAAAATAAGTTGCAACAAGCATTACGGTTTGCACAGCCATACTTGAAACAAAAAAACCTCCTAAATAACGTTTTAATGGAATGTTTTGCTTCAACAATCCCCAAACTTTTTTTAATTCTTTAAAACCATTAAACACCACAGAACTAGTTAATTTCTGTCCTGTTTCTTTACTCCCTTTGGGCAAATAATAATAAGTATATTGACTGAATAAAATCCACCAAACTCCCACCATTACAAATGAATAGCGCATAGCTTTCATTGCTGCTTCTCCATCTGTTCCTGAAATTCCAAAAAGTTTAGGCTTCATTATCATCGCTAAATTGATTATTAACAAAATAACGCTTCCGATATATCCTAATGAATATCCTTTTGCACTGATTCTATCTTGCTGCTCTTCAAAAGCAATATCTGGAAGATACGAATTGTAAAAAACTAAACTTCCCCAATATCCAAGTAATCCTAAAAAGTAAAATAATAGTCCAACGTAAATATTATCTAAATCAAACCAATATAATCCCATACATGATAAAGCTCCGACGTAGCAGAAAAATTTCATGAACGCTTTTTTATTTCCAACGTAATCAGCTATTCCTGATAATAAAGGAGAAAGAAACGAAACCACCATAAAAGCAAAAGCGGTTATAAAACTAATTAACGCTGAATTTTTAAGGTGTAATCCGAAAACATCTATATAATGATCGCGATCACTGAATAAAGCTTCATAAAAAATAGGAAATACAGCCGAAGCAATCGTCAAAGTATAAACTGAATTCGCCCAATCATAAAATGCCCAAGCATTTAAAAGCTTCTTATCTCCTTTTTGTAGGTTTTTCATAGAAATGGTTTTGTTAACAGGCTACGAATTTATCTAATTTTTATCATAATCAAATACAAAATATTTAAATCGTTCATTAATAAATTATAAACAATTAAGAGCACAAAAAAAGCTACTCAAAAAGAATAGCTTTTAAATATATTTTTAAAATGGTGTTTATTTAACTGTACCCACTTTTAATGCAATAGCTTTTGCTTCTGGAATTAAAGCTTTTATATTAGCAATTCTTGTTGCATCTGAAGGGTGTGTACTCATAAATTCTGGAGTTCCAGCTCCGCCTGATTTAGCAGACATTCTAGTCCAAAATGCAATAGCGTCATCAGGATTGTAACCTGCAATTGCCATAAGTGTCAAACCAATTTTATCAGCTTCACTTTCGTTACTTCTGCTAAATGGTAACATTACTCCTACTTGAGAACCAATTCCGTATGCTTGTGCAAAAATCTGCTGTGTTGATTCAGATTTTCCACTAGTTGCCGCTCCCAAAGCCGCACCACCAATTTGTTGCAATTGTGCTGCTGACATTCTTTGTGCTCCATGATTTGCTAATGCATGCGAAACCTCATGTCCCATTACAGTTGCTAAACCAGATTCATTTTGAGTAATTGGCAATATTCCAGAATAAACAACTATTTTACCACCTGGAAGACACCATGCATTTACTTCTTTATTATCAACAAGTTTGTACTCCCAGCGATAATCTTTTAAATACTGTGTCTGACCTAAATAATTTAAATATTTTTCGGCGGCAGCCTTAATTCTATATCCAACGTTCTCGACGAGTTTTGCATCTGATGTTCCAGTAATTACTTTATTTTCAGATAAAAACTGACTGTATTGTTGAAAAGACGATGGAAATAATTCACTATTCGAAACAAAATTTAAATTTTGCTTTCCCGTTATTGGATTCGTAGCACATGCCATTACAAGTGCTCCAAAAATTCCTAAGAATAAATATTTTTTCATAATTAGACGTAATTTTCTACCAAAAATACAATTATTACAAAATATTACTTTATACAATTAGTCAAAAAAATATCACAATTATAATTACTCTCCAACAATATGAAGCTCATTAAACTCTTTATCAACGATTAAGAAATTATTAGACTCGAAACTAATTTTATCAAATTCAATTTTTTCATTGTCTATCTCAATTTCTGTTACTTTAAAAGGAAGGCCAATTAAATTGATTTTATACTTACTATATGGCGTATCATATTTTCCTTCTTTATGAAGCTGAATAATTAATTCTTTTTCTTTGCCAATTGTTCTTAAAGATAAAAAACTGTAACGCCCTTTTTTATAATCGTAACCATCCTGCGCATCTTCATAAACTTGTGATTTTTCTTTACCATTTATATAATAGACGTCAAGTGTTAATTCATCAAATTCTAATTCACCCACATATTGCTGAACAGGATATTTTGGAATAATTGCTCCAGCTTTTATAAAAACTGGAATTTCGTCAAATTTAGTATCAATCCAGATTTCTCTTCCTCCAACAAACAACTCATTTGTCCAATAGTTATACCATTCACCTCTAGGAATATACATACGTCTACCTACAGCATTGGGTTCAAGAATTGGACAGACTAAAATCTGATTTCCAAATACAAATTCGTCGTTACGATAGTGCGTTTGTGTATCGTCTTGGTCATAATAAACCAAAGGTTTCAGCATTGGAACTCCTTCTTCAATATACTGCCAAAACATAGTATATAAATAAGGTAATAATTGATAACGAAGACTTACAAATTTTCTTGTAATATTAATCACTTCTTGATCAAATGACCAAGGTTCTTGGTTTCCATGATCTCCTGAAGAGTGCGTTCTGCAGAATGGATGAAAGACACCAAGCTGAATCCAACGAGCGTACAATTCTCCTGAAGGCTGTTCTGCAAAACCACCTATGTCTGATCCTGTAAATCCCATTCCCGAAATCGACATTCGCTGCACTTGAATATTTGCAATCCATAAATGTTCCCAAGTTGCAACATTATCACCTGTCCACGAAGATGTATAACGTTGCGCACCAGAGTAAGCCGATCTTGTAATTACAAAAGGGCGTTTTGGATATGCAAATCGTTTTACACCATGATAAGTGGCTCTTGCCATTTGTGTTCCGTAAATATTATGGGCTTTTCTGTGGCTGCAAGGATTTCCGTCATAGAAGTGACGAACATCCATTGGAAAAGTTTTATTTGGAACCTCCATAACGGCAGGTTCATTCATATCATTCCAAACTCCTTTGACACCAATATCTGCAATAAGTTCTTTAAATAAACCAGCCCACCATTCTCTAACTGCGGGATTTGTATAATCTGGAAAATTACATTCTCCCGGCCAAACTTTACCTTTCATATAAGGTCCGTCGGCTCTTTTGCAGAAATAATCTTTTTCTAAAGCCTCTTTATAAACCCAGTAATCTTTATCTATTTTGATTCCCGGATCAATTATTACAACTGTTTTAAAACCGTCTTCAGCTAATTCAGCGACCATTCTTTTTGGGTCTGGAAAATAGTTTTTATTCCACGTAAAACATCGAAATCCTTCCATATAATCTATGTCCAAATAAATGGCATCACAAGGAATCTGAAGTTCTCTAAATTTTGAAGTGATTTCTTTTACTTTACTTTCAGGATAATAACTCCATTTACATTGGTGATATCCTAAAACCCAAAGCGGTGGTAATTCTGGCTTACCGGTTAAATCCGTGTAGGTCGTTACTACATCCTGCATCTGAGGCCCATAAATGAAGTAATAATTCATTTCGCCGCCTTCTGCCCAAAAACTGGTAATATTTCTTCTTTCCTGACAAAAATCAAAAAAAGTTCTAAAAGTATTGTCAAAAAATATTCCGTATGATTGTTTGTTATGTAAACCAATATAGAATGGAACTACTTTGTATAAAGGTTCTTGATCTTTTTGATAAGCATATTGATCTGTAGCAAAATTTTCGACTCTTTTACCTTTAAGGTTCATTTGAGTAGCTTTGTCTCCGAGACCATAATAACATTCTCCATCTTTAGAGAATTTACTCATTTTCACTATATTACCACCGTATTCATAGCTTTCTTCCCAGTGAAAACCGAGTTCATCTTCAAGAATAAGAAAATCATTTAAATCGTAGACCGCAAGACGAAGATCCGCTTTCTGAATTTTGCATTTTACTTTGCTAGTTCTTATTTCGAAATATGTTTCTTCTTCCGTTACTTCTAAAAAATTGTACCCGTGAAGCTGTGTTTTATCAATGGCATACGAAAAATCATTGCTGAAATACCCCTTCGTAGTAAATCGAAATCGAATTAAACTGTCCCTGAGAATAGTGACTTTTAAGATTACTTTATTATCCGTATTGAAATAAACCGAATCACCTTCATGTTCATAAGAAACGATTTTCGTTGGATATAAATCCCCTTTGTATTCTAATGATGTGTTTGTAATCATATCGCCAATGAATTAATTATAACAATAATCTCTATTTCAAACATACAAAAAAAGTTAGTAAAGGGCTATGAATAAAAGGTTTATTCACGAAAACGTTTTTTCTAATAGAGAATTGAATTACAGCTCGAAAAATTGAAAATTTGATAATTTAAGATTGATAAAATGACGAAAAAGCACTTCTTAAATTATTTGTCAGATTTTATTTAAACGAAAGAATAGACGGTTACACTTAAAGGCGGTAAAATTAATTCAATTGAAAATTCTCGCCCATCATAAGGTTTAGAATCAATTTTTAGTGATTTTGCATTTTGTATGCCACTTCCTCCATAAATAGAAGCATCACTATTAAAAATCTCATTTAATTGCCCCTTTTTCGGAATTCCAATTCTATAATTTTCTCGTACGACTTGCGTAAAATTGCAAACTACAATGACATTTTCGTCAGGATTATTTCCATTTCGAATATAAGATAAAACCGCATTTTGATGATCTGAATAATTAATCCATTCAAAACCTTCTCCCGTAAATTGCTTTTCATATAGCGCTGGACGAGATTTATACAACTGATTTAAATCTGTAATTAATCTTTTTATTCCCGAATGAAAATCATATTGGAGTAAATGCCAATCTAAACTTTGTTCAAAATTCCATTCAGCAGTTTGAGCAAATTCTGCTCCTTGAAACAATAATTTTGTTCCAGGATGCGTAAACATATATCCATACAGCAATCTCAAATTAGCAAATCGCTGCCATTCATCGCCCGGCATTTTATATATAAGAGATTGCTTACCATACACGACTTCGTCATGAGAAAACGGAAGCATGAAATTTTCTGTAAAAGCATACGTCATAGAAAATGTCAAATCATTTTGATGGTATTTTCTATAAACTGTTTCTTTTTGAAAGTATTTTAAAGTATCGTGCATCCAGCCCATCATCCATTTCATCCCGAAACCTAATCCGCCGGTAAATGTTGGTCTTGAAACCATCGGGAACGAAGTACTTTCTTCCGCAATAGTTTGAACTCCATCAAAATTAGCATAGATAACTTCATTAAATTCTTTTAGAAAACTTATACTGTCTAAATTTTCTCTTCCTCCAAAAATATTAGCTTCCCATTCCCCATCTTTCCTAGAATAATCAAGATACAACATCGACGCAACGGCATCAACTCTTAAGCCGTCAACATGATAATTCTGAAGCCAGAAAACAGCATTGCTAATCAAAAAAGCACGGACTTCATTTCTTCCGTAATTAAAAACCAAGCTTTTCCAGTCAGGATGATACCCTTTTCTTCGATCGGGATGTTCGTATAAATGCGAACCATCAAAATAACCTAAACCATGAGCATCATCAGGAAAATGAGATGGAACCCAATCCAAAATCACTCCAATTCCTTCCTGATGCAGTCGATCTACCAAAACCATAAAATCCTGTGGTTTTCCAAAACGCGAAGTCGGCGCAAAATATCCGGTTAACTGATAGCCCCATGAAGGATCATAAGGATATTCCATTATAGGCATAAATTCTACATGCGTAAAGCCCGTTTCCTTAACATATTGGACCAAATCATCTGCTAATTCAAGATAACTCAAAAATCGATTATGTTCTGCTCGCTTCCAAGAACCTAAATGTACTTCATAAACAGAAAAAGGCTTATCTAAAGAATTTTTCTCTTTACGATGCTGCATCCAGTTTTCGTCTTTCCATTTATAATCTAAATCCCAGACTACAGAAGCTGTATGCGGCGGTTTTTCACAATACAAAGCGAAAGGATCTGCTTTTTCGGTTACAATTCCGTCAATATTAGATTGAATTTTATATTTATAAAGTGTGCCTTTTGAAATATCAGGAATAAATCCTTCCCAAATTCCAGAAGAATCCCAGCGAACATTTAAATTATGCTCTCCTTGTGTCCAATAATTAAAATCTCCAACAACCGAAACTGATTGTGCTGTTGGAGCCCAAACCGCAAAATAAACGCCTTTTACTCCATTAACTTCAATTAAATGTGCTCCTAATTTTTCATATAATTTGAAGTGTTTTCCAGCTTTGAATAACTCAATATCAAAATCGGTAAAAAGAGAATGTACGATTACTTTAGTCATATTTATTTTATAAGGCGATTGAATTTTGAGTTTGGAATTTAAAAATCGTGATTTAAAACTTTATTCAATTCTAAAATTATCCGAAAGGGTAACTCCTTTTTTAATCACTACAATTCCGTCTTTTATGCTATATAATTCATTTGTAAAATTGTCAAGATGTTTACCTCCGGAAATATGTACATTATTTCCTATACGTACATTTTTATCGATCAAAGCATTTTTGATATAGCAATTTTCGCCAATTCCTACATGAATTTTATTGATGTTGCTTTCATGATTCAATTCATCTAGATCTTGATAAAAATCGTTCCCCATTACGTAACAGTTTTCTAAAACTGTTCCTTCGCCAATTCTAGAACGGATTCCAATTACAGAACTTTTAATTTCTTTAGCATTAATTATACATCCTTCTGAAATTAAAGATTGATTGATAATTGAATTTCTGAACTTTGAAGGAGGCAATAACCTTGGTCTGGTAAAGATTTTGTTTTCATTATCAAATAAATTGAACTCTGGAATATCTGCAGTTAAGCCAATATTAGCTTCAAAGAATGATTCAATATTTCCAATATCCGTCCAATAGCCTTCATATTGATAGCTTAATATTTTATGTTTTCCAACGGCCTGCGGAATAATTTCTTTACCAAAATCTTTTGTTTCTTGGTTCCCCATTAATTCTTCCAACAATGGTTTATTAAAAATATAAATCCCCATTGAAGCTAGGTATTTTTTACCTTTTTCCTGCATATGTTCACTTACTTCAGACTCCCATTCAGGCAGTAATGAAGCATGCGGTTTTTCGATAAAAGCGTGAATATTATTCTCGTGATCTGTTTTAAGAATTCCAAATTCTGGTGCGTCTTTAGCATTTACTGGTAAAGTAGCTATCGAAATTTCTGCATCGGCTGCGATATGAGCTTCCAGCATTTCATTAAAATCCATTTGGTACAATTGATCTCCAGAAAGAATTAGAGCGTGATCAAAATCGTGTTTTAAGAAATGAGACATACATTGTCGTACAGCATCAGCAGTTCCTTGAAACCAAGTTGGATTATCTGGAGTTTGTTCGGCTGCTAAAATATCTACAAATGACTGGCTGAAAATACTAAAATTGAAAGTGTTTTTGATATGAGCATTTAAAGATGCAGAATTAAACTGTGTCAAAACAAATATTTTAAAAATATCCGAATTGATACAATTAGAAATTGGAATATCAACTAATCGATACTTTCCTCCAATTGGAACAGCTGGTTTTGATCTCGTTTCAGTTAATGGAAATAAACGTGATCCCTGTCCTCCTCCTAAAATAATAGCAACTACATTTTTCTTTTTAAATTTCATTTTTCTCAATTATTAGGTTGTATATTTCGATATATTCTTGGCAAACTCTCTCCCAGGAATGATCCGTTGCCATTCCTCTTTCAACTACTTTATTGAAATTTATTTTATCATCATATAATTTAACTGCACGATTTATAGAATAGGTAATATCACCAACTGAAGCTTGATCATGACATATTCCATTTCCATTATCTCCAAAATCAATAACAGTATCTCGTAAACCGCCCGTTCTTCGTACAATTGGAACTGTTCCATATCGCATGGCATACATCTGATTCAAACCACAAGGTTCTACTCTTGATGGCATTAAGATATAATCTGAACCTGCATAAATCAAATGCGCCAATTCTTCATTATAACCTATAAAAACATTATAATTCCCTTGGTAATCGTTTCGTAATAGTGTTAACTGCGATTCTATTTCAGCTTTTCCTGAACCTAAAATTAGAATATTGATTTCTTCAAAATGTTCCGATAGTGCTAAAGCAGATGCTTGAGGCAACAAATCCCCTCCTTTTTCTTCAAACAAACGACCAATAAAACTAAACAATGGTTTTGAAGCGTCAAGTTCAAACTGTTCGCATAACTTTTCTTTATTTTTCTGTTTTCCTATTTCGAAGTTTTCTATGGAATAATTTGCAGCAATCATAGCATCTTTTAATGGATTCCAGACTTCAAAATCAATTCCATTTAAAATTCCTTTAGATTTAGTGCGAACAGACTTAAATAATTCTTCTAATCCATTTGCAGAGTAATTAATCTCATCTAAATAACTTGGAGAAACAGTTGTTACAGCATTTGCACATTTTATAGCAACTGCTAATGAATTAATAGAATTATTCCATTCTAACAATCCAACATGCTTCAAATCAAATTCTGGAAGATAATGCAATTTATCAAATCCAAACCAGCCTTGATACAAGCCGTTATGAATAGTTATAACCGTTTTTACGTGTTTAAAAATTTCGTATTTATAAGCTACCTGTAATAAAAATGGAACTAATCCGGTATGATGATCGTGACAATTAATAACATCAGGAATTCCTTTTCTAGCTATAATCCAATCTAAAGTTGCTATTTGAAATGATAAAAATCGTTCAATATCATCTTCATATCCGTAAACATTTGGGCGATTAAACAATTCATTAATTTCAATGAGATACAACTCGTAACCAAGCTTATCTGTACTTTCTTTTAATACACTAAATGGAAAATCAAAATTTCCAAGTTTAACAGTTCCCCAATGTACACACTCAAAATTATTCTCATTTTTAAATTTTGTATCATAACAAGGAACAACAACTCTCACTTGATGTCCTGCATTGGTTTGATATTTAGGCAATGCTCCTACAACGTCAGCCAAACCACCAACTTTTGCCATAGGATAACATTCAGCGCTAATATGAAATATCTCCATATCCAAAATTAATTTGTGATTATTTTTTAAGAAACAATCATTAATATGCTACTTTTATCTTTTTTTAAATTTAGCAAAAAAACAGGCAGCGTACTGCTTTTAAACAAGTTTTATCGAAATGGCAAAAAAGGCAATCAATCCTACTAGATCATTAAAAATTCCACAGTTAATTATAATATCTGCCAAAATTTGTGCATTTGTATCCAAAAATTTGGCTACAAAATTTGCAGCTAGAATCTTTACAACCCCCATAAAACATAAAGTTCCGAAACGAGAGTTTGAGATGAACCTTAAAAGCATACAAAAAAGTATTCTTGTTCCTGCTATCAATAAAAACATAACGGTTTATCAATATGGTCAAAGCAACCGTAAAGTATTACTCGTTCATGGTTGGTCTGGAAGAGGAACACAGCTGTTTAAAATAGCTGACGAACTTTTGAATACTGGATATTCTACAGTTAGTTTTGATGCACCAGCTCATGGAAAATCAGAAGGAAAAACAACTTTAATGTCCGAATTTATTGCTTCCATATTAGAAATTGAAAAAGAATTTGGACCTTTTGAAATTGCAATTGGACACTCATTAGGCGGAATGTCTGTTCTGAATGCAATTAAAGATGGCTTAAATGTAAATAAAGCAGTTATAATTGGAAGCGGCGATATTGTTCAAGATATTTTAGATGAGTTTATTTTGAAGTTAAAATTAAAAAAAGAATTTAGTGAGCGCCTAAGAATATTTTTTGAAGATAAGTATCAATTAAAAATGGATGATTTTTCAGCTTATCGAGCAGCTCAAAAAATTAAAATTCCTGTTTTAGTAATACACGATAATGATGATCCTGAAGTTCTTGTAAAGGCAGGAATTCATATTCATCAAAACCTTGATAATGGTTCCTTATTTTTAACAGATGGATTAGGGCACAGAAAAATACTTGGAAATCAAAATGTTATCAAAAAAATATTAGAATTCATTAAAATGAACTAACTTTATAGTTAACTATTTACATATCAAAAATAAAGCGATTTTTAAAATGGATTTATTTGGAGAAGCAGAAAATTGGGAAACTAAACTAAAACCAATTTTAAAAAAGTACAAAGGCAAAAAACATCCTTTAGACTATCAAAACACCTATCAACTATTGGTCATGGTAGTTTTGTCAGCACAAGATTCTGATGCTAATATTAATTCTATTTCTCCCATTTTATTTGAAAAATTTCCAACACTTAAAAGCTTATCAAAAACAGATTTAGAAACCTTTATTCCTTATATAGCTAAAGTTAGAAATCATGGAACAAAGGCACAATGGCTTTTGGAAATTGCTAAGACAATTCAAAATGATAAAGATATTCCTTTGACAATGTCGGGATTAACCGCTTTAAAAGGAGTTGGAAGAAAATCTGCCAACGTTATTTTAAGAGAAACACAAAAACCAGCAGAAGGAATTATTGCTGATTTACATGTAATTCGTGTAGCTCCAAGAATTGGAATAATAAAGGAATCCAAAGATGGAAATAAAGTTGAAAAAGATTTAATGCAAGTTTTACCAAAAAAAATCTGGTCAGAAATCGGAATGGCAATTTCATTTTTAGGACGAGAAACATGCCGGCCAAAACCTAAATGTGACGAATGTCTTTTAACAGATATCTGTTTATACTATGCAACAGAAGTACAAAAAAACTAAATTATTTTCTTCTTGTATCAATTAAGTAAATAATTTTCCAAGAATCTTTTTCTTTAAATAATGTAAAAGTATTTACACCTGAATGACTTAGTTTATCATTGATGAAAAACTCATAAGGCGCCCATACGTGAGCCATTGCGCCATCAACTTGTATATTGTAATTAAGTATTTTCTCTTGAAACTTCATAGTTGAAGGAATTTTTGCAAGTGATTTATAAAATTCATTAACTGTTTCATTAGATAATTTATTTCCTTTTGATTGACTTTCGCTAATAGATTGTAAAATCATTTTATCCGAACAGACCCTTTTAATTTTAGTCGAATCTTTTTGATGAAAACCTTCAAAAAATAGCTCAATGCTTTTTTGAACTTCTTGTTTTTGTGCATGTGAAGTTAATCCAAAACACAGAAAAAATAGGATAAAATATACTTTCATATTAATGTTTTAATTAAACTCCAAACTGTTTAAAATGATGGTCTAAATGCTTTGCAAACATATTATTCCATTCTCTAGCATTTAGTTTTCCAAAAGAAAGAGATTCTTTACCTTCAAATTCTTTTTCTCCTAATTCTTGTGTTTTTACAATATAGGAAATTAATCTGTCTTTTTCACTTTCAAAATTACAATCTCCTTTAATAATAAATTGCGGAGCTGTACTAAGATGTCTTGGATAGGGTGTTTCACTTACTACTTTATTTTTAGCTAGTAGTCTCAACAAAAATTTCATTAAAACATTCGGTTTAGGATGAATATTATCATAAACCATTTCATAAGTAACGTTAGAATGAGCCAGCATTTGATCAACAGCCATTTTACCCCAAAGCGGTTGAGAATCTATTTTGAGTTCATTTATTCTAGCAATAAATTTATCACAATCTTCTTTAAGAAAAACGTTTTGCATTGCTTAAAATAATATTAGAGGTTAAAAAGTACAGCAGTAAAAGTATAAAATTCAGATTAAAACTGTATTTCGAAAAGTACATTTTAATTTAAATTTATTCCAAAAAAAAACTTCAATTGACAAAGCCAATTGAAGTTTAGTACTCAGAGCGGGACTTGAACCCGCACGAACATTGCTGTTCACTGGATTTTAAGTCCAGCGTGTCTACCAATTTCACCATCCGAGCATTATGTGGTACCTCCAGGGATCGAACCAGGGACACATGGATTTTCAGTCCATTGCTCTACCATCTGAGCTAAGGTACCTTATTTACTTATATTTCTATAAGTAAAAATTAGAATAAAAAACCCCGTTTTAATAAACAGGGTTTTAAAGAAAGGCGACGACATACTCTCCCACAAAACTGCAGTACCATCTGCGCAGGCGGGCTTAACTTCTCTGTTCGGGATGGGAAGAGGTGAGCCCCGCCGCAATAACCACCTTAAGGTTTTTAGTAAT
>JASCOF010000013.1 GCA_029960065.1 Flavobacteriaceae bacterium PS02336
TCGCAGTCGCAGTCGCAGTCGCAGTCGCAGTCGCAGTCGCAGTCGCAGTCGCAGTCGCAGTCGCAGTCGCAGTCGCAGTCGCAGTCGCAGTCGCAGTCGCAGTCGCAGTCGCAGTCGCAGTCGCAGTCGCAGTAACTTTGTCAAAGTTTAAAAACTTTGACAAAGTTGAATTTTCAGACTGAAAACTGAGACTGAGACTGAGACTGAAAACTAAAACTGAGACTAAAAAAACTTACTTCAAAGGATTCCCGTCTTTGTCTAAAGAACCCGATTTAATAATGACCATTTTATCCAGTTTAACATACTTTTTGATAGCGTCATTAACTTGCTGTAAAGTCGCTTTTTCGATATCTTTTGGATATTGGTCGATATAACTTGGTTCAAGTCCTCTTTCGATAAAACTTAAAATTGTTCTTGCCATTCCGTTTGTGGTTGCCATTCCGACTTTAAAACTTCCAATTAAATTGGTTTTCTTGTTTTCCAGTTCTTCCGCTGTAATTCCGTCTTTAACCCATTTGTCAACCTGAACCATTGTCGCATCAAGGCCTTTCTGGAACAAATTTGGATTGAAAGAAGCATTTACAAACCAATAACCGCCTGTTTCAATGTTACCTCCTATTCCTGATGAAATACTGTAGGTTAAACCATCATTGTCTCGAACAGTCTGCATTAAACGTCCTGCAAAACCAGCTCCAAGTGTATAATTTCCAATAAAGAACGGAATATAATCAGCATCTGCTCTTTTTAAACCTGTAAACTGTCCGATAAATAATTCGGCGCTTGGTTTTTCAGCTATAGTTACAACTTCTGTTTTTGAATTTGATTTTGAACCTTCTTCAAATTTTAGTTTTTCGTTGACTCCGCCGTTCCAGTTTTTGAATGATTTTTTTAATGAATTGGACAAATTAGCTCCTTCAGTATCTCCCACAATTACAAAACGCATTGCAGCAGTCCCAAAATACTTTTTGTGGAAAGCTTTTATTTCATCAAGCGTTGCATTTTTAATATTCTCGATATTTTCTTCAACACTTAAACTGTAATTCGGATTGTTTTTTCCGTAAATCGACTGAGACAATGCAATATTTCCTCTTGTTCCCGGATCATTCAAATCCTGCTGAGTGTTCCCGATAAACTGCTGTTTTAAGTTTTCAAATTCTTTGGCATCAAACAAAGGATTCCTTAATTCTTCAGCCAATAAAGCAACAACTTGATCCAGATCTTTTTTCAAACATTTGAATCCGATATTTACTTTAAAAGTTGAAGCATTTACATTTAAAGTTACGCCAAGCTTCTGCAGTTTTTCTGAGAATTTGAATTTGTCATTTAATGTTGTTCCTTTCGATAACATTGAAGCTGTTAATGCTGGAATAACATTATTTTTAGTTTCACTTGCATAATTTCCTAACGAGATACTTGCTGCTACGGTAACAAAATCTTTAGCAGACGTTTTTACTGAAACTACATCAATTCCTGAAATTTTTTCTCTTTTAAAAGCCGAAGTTGCTTTCTCTATCACAACATCTTCAAAAGCAATTTCTGAACTGTTTTTTTGTTCCAATGAAACAGCTGTTACTGGACTTTCTTCATGAGAATGTCCACCTTCTGGATGTCTGTAGTAAAACGGTCCATTTTCTTCCACAAAATTACTTGCTTTAGCGGCAACTTTATTTTGATTTCCAGCTTGTTTAGGAATAAAGTAACCTGTTGTACTTTGATCCTCTACCAAATATTTGTTAGCCACACGCAGCACATCTGCGGGAGTAACTTTTTTCAGTCGGTCTACTCCTGTAATATAATCTGTCCAATCTCCAGATGCAATTGCTTCGTTTAATGCTGATGCAATAACACCAGATCCGTCACGGGCTAAAATGGTCTGAGCGCTGATTTTTGCTACGACACGGTTTACCTCATCCTGAGTCACGCCTTCTTTCTGGATTTTAGCAACAACTTCGCCTATTTTGGCATCAATATCCTCATGTTTTGAGCTTGTTGGAAATCCCACGCCTATAGTAAATAATCCTACTTCTTTAAACTCTGTTGCGCTTGCATACGAATAAATTCCTAAACGAGTATCTACAAAAGTTTTATTCAAAATTGCCGAAGGACCATTTCCAATGATCTGTGCTAGAATACCTAAAGCGGGAAGGTCTTCGTGCAAAGCACCTGGAATTTTGTACGCCTTGTTTACAACGCCTAATTCCCCTGGTTTTCTGACCACAATCTTACGTGGACCGTATTGTGGCGGTTCTTCTGTATAAGGCTGAGGCATTACGTGCGGTGCTTTTGTTATTTTTCCAAAATACTTTTCGATCAACTCGAAAACATTTTCTTTTCTGAAATCGCCGATGATCGTTAAAGTCGCATTATCTGGCCAATAATACGTATTATAGAAATTCTTTAAAACCTCAATCGGCGCTTTTTCAATATCCGATTTCCATCCAATAGTAGAATGATGATACGGATGCGCAATATATGCCGAAGCCCATATTTCTTTATCTAATAAACTATTCGGGTTGTTCTCGCCTCTTTCAAATTCGTTTCTTACTACCGTCATTTCGGCTTCCTTATCTTCTTTTGTCAATAAAGAATTACGCATTCTGTCGGCTTCAATCTGGATTGCCAATTCGATTTTATCGCTTGGAAGCGTTTCAAAGTAATTGGTTCTATCATACCAAGTTGTAGCATTTAACTGCGCTCCTGTATTCTGCAGTACATCGGTAATGGTGTTCCCATTTTTTTTGTTGAAAGTTGGTGTTCCTTTAAACATTAAATGTTCTAAAAGGTGCGTCGATCCAGTGTTTCCAAGCACTTCATGTTTAGATCCCACACGGTACACAATCTGGACGGTTGCAACCGGCGAAGCATTGTCCTGCAAAAGAAGTATGCTCATGCCATTTGGCTGGTACAGATATTCTTCTATCCCACCTAATTCTTTGATTTTCTTAAAATTAACTGATTTATTCTGCGCAGAAATAAGGGTACAGAAAGCTAATGAGCAATAGCCCAGGAAGATGTATTTTTTCATTTTTTTGTAATTGAGATTTTTTTTAGTTTTCAGTCGTCTTTTTAGTTTTCAGTCGCAGTCTCAGTTATCAATTTTCAATTTTCTTAGAGACTGAAAACTGAGACTGAATACTGTGACTGCCACTGCGACTGTGACTGAATACTAACTTTATGATTTACTGAAAATTTCTTTCAGTTTAGACTGAAGTTCTGCTTCTCTAAGATTTTTGGCAACGATTTTTCCGTCAGGGCCGATTAAGTAGTTGGTTGGCACCATTTTTACGCCGTACAAAACTGCTGCTTCATTCTGCCATCCTTTTAAATCTGAAACATGTGTCCATGTTAATCCATCTTTTTCGATTGCTTTTTCCCAAAGCTTCTTTTTATCATCCAAAGAAACTCCCAAAACATCAAATCCTTTGTCATGATATGTTTTGTATGCCAAAACTACATTTGGATTTTCTTTTCGGCATGGACCGCACCAAGATGCCCAGAAATCAACCAAAACATATTTTCCTTTATAATCTGATAGTTTTACCGTTTTTCCATTTACATCTGTCTGCGAAAACTCTGGCGCAGTTACGCCTACCGCCGTTTTATCATTAAGATCAATCGCTTCTTTCAGCTGTTTTCCATAAACTGATTTCTGTACTTCCGGCGATAAAACTCCATAATACATTTTTACCTGTTCTGGCGTTCCATAAGATACAATTCTATCATTGATTACTAATGCTCCAGCAATTTTATCTTTATTTTTTCTGATAAATTTATCCGTTAAATCATCCGCAAATGTTTGAAGATCTTTCCATTTTTTGTCCATTGCAGTCTGCTGCTCTGCAGTTAATTTTACTTTTCCGTTCTGCGTTAACGAATCAGATAATTTATAAATAGGACCTGCTATATTCTGTATTTTTTTGAACTCGTTATCGTAATATGATCTGTAAATATCATTTTGAGTTGCTCCCGTAACTTTAGCCTTGTAAATAGAATCTTTTTTAGCTTCTACTTTAATATCTTCATTAGATAAAAGAAAAAAAGCACCATATTCTTCTCCTTTCAATTTAATGGTATGAAGTAAAGGTTCTGAAACTTTTCCGCTAAGAGTAAACGTTCCGTCTTTTTGTATTACGGCTGAATCTGCAATTTTCTTGTTTCCTTTTTCATCTGTATTTTCCAGATAGACCATTCCTTTATCTAATCCGGCGATTGTACCGTTAATAGTAAATCCTTCTTCCTTTTTTGAACAAGAATTCAGTACGGCCAGCAATGCTAATGCCGATAAACCTGATTTTAAGATTGTACTTTTCATGTTGATATTTTTTGTTTGTTATTTTTTTAGTTTCAGTTTAGGTTTTCAGTTTTAATTTTCGACTTTGACTGAAAACCGCAACTGAAAACTGAATTAAGATTTCAATAATTCTTTTAATTTTGCCTCTAATTCTGCACCTCTTAAATTGTCGCCGATAATTACACCTTTACTATCCACTAAATAAGTTGCTGGAATTGCTTTTACATTGAATGCTTTGCTTACTTTGTCATCGTCCAAAAGATTATGCCATTGCATGTTTTCTTGTCCTAATGCTTTTTGCCAAGCTTTTTCGTCTTTGTCGATTGAAATACTTAAAATTTCAAATCCTTTTGTGCCGTATTCTGCATAAGCTGTTTTTAAGTTTGGAATTTCTTTTCGGCATGGACCGCACCAAGAAGCCCAAAAATCAACCAAAATATATTTTTTTCCTGCTACGATATCCTTTGCATTATATGCTTTTCCGTCTTTATCTTTTAAATTGAAATTAGCAATACTTGTTCCTATTAAAGATTTCGGATTTAAATCTTTATCTAAAATCTGTCCGTAATAACTTTTTTTTGCTGCATCAGAAAACTGGTCATACATTGGCTTTTGCTCTGGTGTAAAATAACTGTACTGAGTCATCATAAAAAATGGTCCCCACCAAGTTGTTCTATGTTTAGCGATAAGATCTTCTGAAGTTTTTTGAACTTTAGTAAAAAATGCCTTTTCTGCTGCTTCAAAGGTTTTCCACTTTTCAGTGCTGTAAAGAGAATCTAGAACTTTTTTGTTTCCTTCTTTTCTAGCTTTACCTACTTTATTACTTAATTCATCTATTCCTACGTGATAAGCTGCATAATCTTTTTCTAAATCTTCTCTAAATGCAGTTTCTTTTTTATAATAATCATGTGATTTTGAACCTGTAACCACTACATCTTTAAATCGAATAAATTGTCCTTCATCAGCTGAAACTGTTCCTGCTGCTGTTATTTTTATTTTAGAATTTTCAGCCATTACCGGAATACTTCCTTTGCTTTTTCCAAACGATATATAGAAAAAACGAGGTTCATTTAATTTACCTGTAAAAGCAAATTTTCCGTCTTTTAAAGTTGTTTCTGCAACCGGCAACTCAGAAGAATGTGTTGCTCCAGGAATTAATTTTACAGCAGTTCCTTCTTCAAGACCTGCAATATTTCCTTCAATTGTATAGGAACTTGCCGTAGTTGCTGGTGCTTTTTTCTTTTGTGCTATGCCGCTGTTTGAAATCGTAAACAAGCAGATGCATAATCCTAATATTTTATATTTAATTGTGTTCATTTTGATCGACATTTTTGAAAAGCTTCCTTTTCGGAGTTCCTAATCAGGAAGCTTTTTAAGTTATTATTTAGCTACGTTTTGCGTAATTGTTCCGTTTCCTGGATTTTGCGTTGCTCCTTGCGGAAAAGGCATTGTCCATAAATGTGAATCAGATTTTAGTGTATACGCAGTTCCGTTTGCTGTTTTAGTAAAACTTACTTTGTAAACACCTTCAGCATTTAAACGGCGCGCGTCTGCAAAAGGAATCAATGTGTTAACAAGTTCATTTCTTTTAGTTCTAAAAATAGCATTCAAAGCAGTTGTTTTATCTGTAGTAGCAATATCCTGATAAGAAGCAGGAAGAATACGAGTTTTACGAACGGTATTTAAAACTGCCAGCGCCTCACTAATTTTATTATCACGAGCCAGACATTCTGCTTTTATCAAATATACTTCTACCGTAGTGATCCCGCCTAAGTTAAAAAAGCCAGACAAAGTTCTTCTGTAATACGTTTCTGCACCAACAGTGTAAATTTTCCAACGAGATATAAAACGGGCGTCTCCAGGTTCAAAACGTTGTGCACGCTCTACTGGAATACTGTTTTCTGTCGATAAATTACTTGTAATACCATGACGATAAGTATAATTTTCTACATAATTAAATCCCATAGGAGAAGTCGTAGCAGTATAAGAATTTGGAACATCGATAACTGCTTTATTGGCATTGTAATATCCAATCCAGTCGTACAGTTTATTATTTTCTGCTAATGCTAAATCTGCATATTTTAAAGCTTCTGCATAATTATTCATCTGCAGAAAAACTCTTGCATAAAATGCATAACCCGCACCTAAATTTGGATGTAATGCTGTCTGCGAAACTTTTGGCAAATAAGGAAGTGCTTCCTTAACATCATTCAAAATAAAATCATACAATTCTTGAATTGTAACTTGTTTACTTGGCGCATTAATATTGGCACTCGTAATTAACGGAACCGATAATTTTGTAGCAGCAGTAGAAGCTACATAAGTATCTGCATAAAAATTAACCAAGTTAAAATAGTTCATGGCACGCAATATTTTTGCTTCTGCCCAAACTATCCTTTTTTCTGCTTCGGTAGCTTTAGTTGTATTTAAAGCATTGTCGATAATTAAATTAAAAGTTGAAATTCCCTGATAACTTGCGTAATAGGTCGTTTCATCGGATACTTTCAATGCAATACGGTCGGCATTTTCATCCCACATGTAATTAGCATTAATTAATCTATTGCTTGACAAAGTAGCAAGAGTTACATATTGATCGTTTAATAAATGCGAAGCTCCATCTATATTTACCCTTTGATTTGTGTATTCGTCACGTAAAAAAGCTTCATAGTCTGCCAGCGTTGTTGGTGATTTTGACCCTTTTGGAACATCGTCCAAATAATTCTCGCAAGAAGCAAAAGTCAATCCTAAAGCTAATAAGCACGCTATCTTTGTATATATATTTTTCATCGTCTAGTCCTTTATAAATTAGAAATTAACATTTACACCTAAAACAAAACTTGGAGAAGTGAAACCGCCTAAAATAAACTTAGCATCTCTGCTTTTTGCAAAAGTATATACGTTTTCTGCGTTTAAATTAAAGCGTATTCCATCCAATTTTACTTTTTTAATAAGTGCACTTGGCATTTGGTACGCTAACGAAATGTTACTTAATCTTAGATTTGAAGCATCCAAAATATTAATATCTGCATACGAATAAATAGTACGAGAATCTGAATTAAATTCTGGATCATATTCATAAACTGCTCTAGGCACATTTGTAAAAGCTTCGTCACCAGGCTGCATCCAACGATCTGCAATATGATTGTTTACTACCGTAATATCAGTCACGTAACCTCCCGCTGCTCCGTTGTAATTATTATTTAACATTGGCAGGAATGAATTTCTTACTTTATACCCTAACTCATAAATGAAAAGTGCAGATAATGAGAAATTTTTATAATTAGCAGAAGTATGGAAAGATCCGCTATGCATAGGAACTGTTGATCCATAATCTTCGATTGCTTCTAATTGTCCTGGATTGTATTTTACCGCAGTTCCTGCAGCATCATAAACTTGAGGGATTCCTGTACTGCTTAATCCTGCCCATTTATAACCATAAATAGAATTAAAGTTGGTACCTACTCTAGGAAAAGCCTGCGCTTGATCTAACTGTAAGTAATATACTGGAGCTTTTACATTTACATAATCTACATTGTTTTTGTTATAAGCATATAAAACAGCAGTGTTCCAAGAGAATGAAGGTGTTTTTACGATTGTTCCTCTTAAACTAACTTCGATACCTTTGTTGGTCATTTCTCCGTTATTGATTTTGTAAGTAGAATATCCCCATCCTTCTGTTGGAATTCCTTGACTGCTAGCTAATAAATTTTCTCCTTTTTTGTTATAAAGATCTACAGTTCCCCCTAATCTGTTTTTGAAGAATGAGAAATCTAAACCAATGTTTGTTGTAGTTGTTTTTTCCCAAGATAATTCTGGATTTGGTCTTGATCTAACAGTTCCTTGATTTCCTCCAACATTTGGATTAGAATTATAATAAGCTGTTAAATATGGAGCAGAATCTTTCGCAATATTTCCTCCAATACCATAAGAAACACGAACTTTAAGTGCGTCTACCCATGAAGCTGTAAAGAATGATTCTTTATCAATATTCCATCCAGCTCCAGCTGACCATGTAGGTTTATTTTGATATTCACTGTCTGTACCCCAAAGATTAGAACGATCCCATCTTAAACTTCCTGATAATGAATATCTTTTATCGTAAGTATAACCTCCTGTTCCATAAACAGAAACGTAGCGGTTTAATAACTCTTTTTCTAATGAAAACTCATCTTGTATCATATATCCGCTAAAAACACTTCCGTATACTTTAAGAAGATCTGTCTGATTTACGGTCGCAAAACCTAAAGTCTGAGCATCATATCCGTAACGCGTGTTATTATTGAATTGTAGCTTGCTGTGGCGAATTTCCATACCTGCAATGGCAGAAAAATCATGCTTGTCAGCAAAAGTCTGATTGAAATTTAACTGCTGACGGAAATTATAAGCGTTTGTAATCTGTTCTGTATTTTTTACAATATCTCCGTAAGGCAGATTATAAACTGCTCTGTTATTAGCAATTGTTACCATACCATTTACCTTACTTCTTACGTAATACGAGTCTTTATCAAATATCTGGTTTGCACGATCTGAACCAAATTCGTATTGAAACATAGCATCATAAGTAAATGCATTACTGAATTTGATATTAATCTTGGCAAATGTTCGGTTTAAGAAATTTTTGCTTTCCGTTAAATTTCTTCCAAATTCATCCATTGGAGTAATATTCATATCATAAAGACCATAGTTTCTGATAGAATTTAGCGTAAAAGCATTATAACGAGATTCTGGTGTAGAAACAAAATTAGTCCCATCATTATTAACTAATTGATTGTATGGCTGATATTTAAATCCAGGACCTGAAGAAAAATTAGGATTTGAAGCAAAATAATTCTGTGTATCTCCTGTTCCAAAATTTACATAAGTACCCAAATCTAAAGACAGCCAGCTGTTAATTTGAGTTGAATTTTTTAGATTAAGACCAACTGTTTCATTCTCAGAATAAATATCTTCAAGCTGATTGCTTTTGTAAGTCAATGAAGCATTAAAACTATTACTTTCAGTTGCTTTACCTAAACTAAGATTGTGCTGCATAAAATACTGATCGCGTTTTGCATATTTGGCAATATCATCAAAATATCTATACCCTTGAGAACCAAGCGCATCAAGACTATTATTCATTTCTGCCATTGAAGTTTTTCCTGCATAACCATTTAAAATAGTCTGCATTCCCAAACTTGTAAATACAGCGTTATTAAGCAGTGACTGTGCATAAGTAGCAGCATTAGCTGTTTTTAAATTAGGATTTCCGTCTGCCCATCCTCTTTCTAAGCCAATAATATCTCCAGAATCGGTAAGGTTTCCTGTGTAATTTCTATAAGGCGTAACCGTTAAATTACTTGAAAATGAAATATTTGTTTTACCTGCTTTTGCTTTTTTAGTTGTAATAACCACAACTCCATTTGCTGCACGTGCACCATAGATCGAAGAAGCTGCTGCATCTTTTAAAACTGTAATAGTTTCAATATCTTCTAAATTCAGACTTGGTACATTTTCTTCTATAGAAGCGTACGGTGTTAATTTTGTATTCTCTACCGGAAATCCATCAATAACATACAAAGGTGCGCTTACACCGGTCATAGTAGTTGTACCACGAATTTTTCCATCTTGATATCCAACAATACGTCCTTCTAAAATTTTATCTAAACTATTTAAACGCTGCTCCTGAAAATCTTTTGCTTTTAAACTAGAAAAAGATCCTGTTGCTTTTTCTGCGCTAATATCCTGATAACCTGTCTTTAAGACAATACCTTCTAATTCCAGCACGTCTTCTTTTAAAACAACGTTGATAACGCTTCTGCCTTCAACTTTAATTTCTTGTCTCACATATCCTAAGTAAGCAAATGCCAAAGTTGTTTCACTGCTCACGGCAATAATCTGATATTCACCATTAAAATCAGTCTGCACACCTCTTCCAGAACCATTGTCTGAAATAGCTGCTCCAACCAAAGGCATACCTTTTTCGTCGGTGACTCTACCTTTTACAATAAAATCTGCTTCTGGTTTTACCGGCTTTTCTTCTGGGGCTTTTTTTGCCATTAAAACAATGTGGTTTCCAGAAACTTTATAGTCTGTACCTGTATTGCCAAAAATGGTATTTAAGATGGTTTCTATAGAAACGTTATTCTCATTAACATTTATTGTTCTGTTTAAATCAACAGATCTTACATTGTAAACAAATCTATAATTAGTAGTGTATTCAAGCTTTTCAATAACTTTTGCAACGGTCATATTATTAGCATTGAAAGACATTTTTGCCTTTTGCGAGTAGCTTACTCCCGCCTGCATAACCGTAAAAGTGGTTAAGATAAATAATGTGGTCAATTTCATTTTCAAATCGAATTTCAAAAAAGGCTTGTCGAACCTGATTGTGTTCAATAGTTTTTTCATACTTTTAAATCGTTTTTTTAATGTTGGTTGGTTAATTAACTGATCGCATTTATTCCACCGGAAAATGTTGGCGCATTTTCCGGTTTTTTTTTAAACAACGATCCTTTTTCATTTTTGGATTTTTGTTACATAGGCGTTTAATTTATTTTAGATTGTTGATTTTAGATTTCAAATCTTTCCTCTTATCTCTTTATTCTATTTTCTATTTTCTTTATTCTATTTTCTCTATTTAATAGTAATTCTGTCCCTGTCAATATCATAATCAATGGCATAACTGTCACTAAAATATTTTAAGACTACCTCAATTGGTTCGTTATCAAAGCGGGCATTAAAAATTTCTCTTCCGAGTGTTTTATTTCTATTGATAAAAGTCACATTATAACGACGTTCCAACTTTTTAATAATAGCATCAAACGAAGCATTTTTGAATACCAGACTTCCTTTTACCCAAGCCGTATAATACTCTGTATTAACTTGTTCTGTTGTAATTTTTGACTGTCCTTTTTCATTCGAACCTTTTTCACCTGGTTTCAGATAGACTTGATTTTCTTTGGTTTTCTGATCTTTATACAACGACACTTTTCCTTCAACCAAAACCACGTCCGTGCTTATGTTTTCACTATATGTATCAACATTGAACTTAGTTCCCAAAACTTCAACATTTACATTCTGCGTATTCACATTAAACGGATGTTCTTTGTCTTTTTCTACTTCAAAAAAAGCTTCTCCAAGAAGATAAACTTGTCGGTTTTGATTTTTAACAAACTGAACTGGGTATCGCAATGATGTCCCGGCATTTAAATGCACAAGCGTTCCGTCTGATAATTGCACTTCAAACTTTTTTCCGTACGGAATTCTGATTGTATTGTAAACCAATGCCCCATCAGAATACGCTTTTGTATAAACCAATCTGTCTTTCTCTTGTCTTCCAATTACATTTCCGTCTTTGTCCGTTATGTTTCTAGCTTCGTTTAGTTTAAGATTCTGTGATTCAGTTCCGAGCTGTAATACAATTTCATCTTGTCTCGGAATCACTTTATTTTGTTTGGGCTGTTTTACCGCATCTGAATTATTATAGAAATAAAATCCGCCCAAAGCCACAATCAAAATCGCCGCATATTTATAATACGATGAAAATCTTCTTTTGTAAAAAACATTATTCTCGTTTCTGATTCTATCCGAAAGCTGTTTTCTTACTTCAGTAGAATCAAAATTATTCATAGCGGTATCTATTGCGTAATTTGTTTTTACAAAATCCTTAAACACAATTTGATTTTCATCTTCCTTTAACCATTGGGTCAGCTGTTCAATTTCATCCTGACTTGCCTGATTTGTGATAAATTTCACGATTAATCGTTCTGATTTTTTCACGGTCATTTTAGTTGTTTTTAATATTATTACGAAGCAAAAAAACAAAACCCTAACAATTTGATAAAGTTTTTTTCATTTTGATGATTTTTTTATTTTTCACAAGTTTTTTCTTTCATTAAATTCTACTAATTTGATAGAAATAAAAGAATAAATGTTTTTATCTTTGCCCTTTTTGCGAATTTTTATTTGTAATAAATTTCAAATAGAAATTGTCAAAAACGAAGATTTTTAGCAAATAAAAGGTCGATTTGGGTCCTAAAAATTATAAATTTATATATTTGTTTCTATGAAAACGGGTGATTATAACGATAATACTATTCTAATTGAATCTCTAAAAAATGGAGACGAAATGGCTTATACCTATTTAATTGACACCTATCATCATAATCTTTGTGTTTATGCTAACAGTCTGGTTAAGAATATCTACAGTGCCGAAGATATAGTACAAAATGTTTTTATAAAGGTTTGGGAACAACGTACAAGATTGAAACCCGATCATTCGTTAAAGAGCTTTCTTTACAAATTGACCTATAATGAGTTTATCGATTTGTATCGTAAAAACCAATCTTTATTTTCTTTAGAAAAATCGTATTATGATGCTTTGAACGGAATTGTTCAGGAAGAAGATTCAGAAGCATTTCAAAGAGTTTTGAGTGCCGTAAATAAAGAGATTCAGAATTTACCGCCAAAATGCAAAGAGGTTTTTATTCTGAGCAAAAAAGAGGGTTTGACTAATATTGAAATCGCAGAACATTTGGATGTTTCAATTAAAACTGTTGAAGCTCAAATTACTAAAGCTTTTTCTCTACTGCGTTCTTCGTTAGAGGAAAAAGTGAGAAGCGTTTTGTTTCTTTTATTTTCTGCTAAAAAAAAATTCAGACTAAGTAAATTAATCTGAATTTTCCTTTTATTATTTCAAAGCATAAATAAATCCAATTCCTTTTTCACCATTTTCTAATTGATATTCCGTTTGAATTCGAACATAACCATCGCCTTCAAATTCGTCCAAATAATCCCAATTTGCTGTTAGATCATTAGAAAAAAGTACATAACAATTGATGGTTTCTGCTTCTTCGGGATTTACAATAATAAAACCATTATAACCTAAAGAAGAACCCCAGCCTCCTTCTTCCAATTTTCCTTTTATAGTTGCTTTTTTCCATTCGCCTTTTATCGGATCCATAACCGAATGGTTCGATTCGCCTGGTGCCAGCGAACCATAAATAATTAAAGCCGGCATTGATTGTAAATCTTTCATTTATGATACGTATTCCAATTTTTCTTCAAAGAACTCTAAAATCGGCGTTTTCATATCGTGATAAAAAAGCACTTTCCAGTTTTCGTCTTTGGCCTGCTGTTCCCACTTTTTACGAGAATCTCTAGCACGTTTTCCGTCAAAATCCGTTTTGTAAGCTACGTGCATCGACCAATATACTTTTTGAGGTAAATCGTCTGCACCATAAAAAACAATTTCATCATCGGCTTTGATCCAGAAAACCTGATGAAATTGGGTATGACCTGCCGAAACTTCAAAGGAAATTTCGTCAGTTATATTGCCGCGGTCTTCATTTAATAACTCAACATTGGGAAGTTGTTCCAATTCATTCAATATTTCAAAAACATAGGACGGATTATCGATTTGTTCCAAAGCAAAATCTATTTCGCGTTTTTGAATGTAAATTTTCGCCTTTGGGAAATTCTGAACAAAATTACCATTCTCAAAATATCCAATTCCTTCAATATGATCTTTATGCAGATGCGAAACCAAAACTTTTGTAATTTGTTCTGGCTGTATATTATTCTCTTGCAGCATTTCATGAATAAACGGAATTCCATCATTCATGAATCCTAAACCAAAATCCAATAATATAACATCATTCTCCGTAATCACCACAAAAGGCTGAATCGCCATTTTAAGCCCTGAGTCGGTTGTTTTTTCTGTTATAAGCTTAAATTCTTTTTTAGAATCGGCAATATAATTTCCTTCTTGTAAAGCTATAATTTTCATTTTTGTTCTGCTTTAATTTTGTGACACTACAAAGTTCTTAAGAATTTCTATATTTGTAAAACCTTATTTTTCGATAAAATCAATCGATAAAACCGATTTAGAAATGGAACTTCGACAGCTTAAATATTTTCTGAAAGCAAAAGAATTATTGAATTTTACTGAAGCGGCTTCGGCACTTTTCATCAGTCAGAGCACTTTGTCACAGCAAATTAAACAGTTGGAAGACGAATTGCAGGTACCGCTTTTTAATAGAATTGGAAAACGCATTACGCTTACAGAAGCTGGAGATTTATTTTCGGTTTATGCACAACAGTCTGTCAACAAAGCAACTGACGGATTTGAGCTTTTAAAAGATCTTAATAATCTCGAAACAGGAAAAGTTGCCATTGGCGTTACTTATGCATTACGCCATGTTGTTACCAAAGCGTTGATTGTTTTTAGCTCCGAATTCCCTAAAATTCAGTTTGAAATCGTATTCGGAACTTCGCAGGAATTAATCCATAAACTCAACCATTTTGAACTGGATGTGATTCTGACTTTTGAAGAAATTGCTTCCGAAGCACATTTTAAATACAGGGAATTATTCACGTCTCCAATGGCTTTGGTTACCTCAACGGAAACTTCGTTTACCAATAAAAAAAGTATTTCTTTGAGTGAAGTCAGTTCGTTACCGCTTGCGCTTCCGTCGAGTGGTTTCAGTACCACGCAGTTTATTAATAAAGCTTTTAAGAAAGACAATCTCAATCCAAAAGTTACGATCGAAATTAATGATATCCCAACTTTACTTGAATTGATTAAAACGGGAAAATGGCATACCATCCTGACCAAAACGACCATTGAAAACGAAAAAGATTTACATGCCATTCCTATAAAAGGAGAAAACATGACACGTACTGCAATGCTGATTTCTTTGAAAGAAGTGTATGAGAAAAAAGCGGTTATTGCCTTTTTGAAAACGTTGATGGATGTCAATTAAAAATTAAAAATTCTCTTTGAGGTTTTCATGAAGTTTGTCATTTCGACGAACGAGCGAAATGACAAAACTAGATGTATAACTAGACTAACAACTTTGTCAAAGTTTAAAACTTTGACAAAGTTGTCATTACTAAAAATCTATTTCAAATCTGCTTCAAAAGGCGAAGCCGGTAAATTTTCTTTATTATATAAATTCGCATTAAACGGATTATCTGCCCAAGCGTAACGCAATTTTACAGGGTTATGAATATCATTATTCCAAACGATCACTTTATCGCCTTCAATAGTTGCTTTTGCCCAGACAAACTTTCCATCTGGACCTGCAATTGCAAAACCGTTTAATGTATTACCGCCTTTACTCATTAAGCCAGAACCTAAATCTGTAAAACTTAAAACAAGCTGTTCTTCTTTCTTTTCCATAGATTTAAAAACGGGACCGGAAGCAACTAATTTCTTTTCGCCATAAACTAGTTTTCTAGCTTGTAATGCTAATCTTTTTCCAACATCAGATTTGTTCAAAGGATGAATATCGTTCCATTCTCCTAAATCTATGGCAACGGCCATTCCAGTATTTGGAATTTCTAAAACCTTGCTTTGCTGCTCTCTTAATGCGGCCCAATAACTTTCTACAGGAATTGGTTTTGGTTCCATAAAATTAGGGAGCTGAACCAATAAAAAAGGAAGTTTTTCTTGATCAAAAAGTGTTCTCCAATTGCTTATTAAAGTTTCCATTAAAGGGAAATATTCTGCTGGTTTTCTTGTATTGGCTTCACCCTGATACCACAAAACACCTTTTAGCGGATAATTTTTAAGCGGAGCAATCATAGCATTATAAAGTCCAACAGGTTTCCATCTGACAAAAGTCTGCCCTGGAAGCGCCTGCATTTTTGAACCTAAAGTATATTTCCAGCTTCCTTTTAAGTCAATAGTTTGATCGCCAAGAATGAGTTCATAAGGTTTATCGGCTACAAAACCACCTCTGCCAGAGTTATTGATAACACGAATCGTAATCTCGTTTTTTCCTTCTTTTAAAAGAGAAGAATTGAAAGAATAAATTCTCGGCGGATATTGGTAAGACGTTGTTCCAACAAACTGTCCGTTTACAAAAACGGAATCAGCATCTACGATTCTTCCGAGAATAACTTTTGCCTGATTTTCTTTGATGTTTTCAAGAGTGAATTCTTTTTTAAACCAAACTGAACCATTTGTATTTCCAAGTTCTCCATCAGCCCAATAACTTGGAATATTCATTGTTTTCCAATTGGATACATCTGTTTCATTTTTCCATTTATTTTTTAGTCCAAGATCCGTTTGATTTACTAATTTGTACCATTCTGAACTTACTTTTCGGTCGTTTTCATCTATTTGCTTTTCTAGTTTTCCATCTTTAAATTTTAGATATTCCTGATCATATTCTGGAAACTTTTTTACTCCCTCTTCATTAATCCAAGATTCTGCTGGAGAACCGCCTAAAGCGCTGTTGATTAAACCGATTGGAACTTTATATTTTTCATAAATTTCATTAGCAAAAAAATAACCGACACCAGTGAATTGTAAAACGTTCTGCGGATTTGCCTCAACCCAAGAACCAGAAGAAAAATCAGTTCTTTCTTTTTCGAAATAGTATTCATCTGGAACTAAAAACTGTCTGATGTTTGAGTTTTGAGATTTAGCAATTTCGTCTTTATATTTATCTTTAAGCCGATCCATAGAAAGTTCCATATTCGACTGTCCTGAACACAGCCAAACGTCTCCAAAAAGAATATTTTTCAGGACAATTGTATTGATTCCTTTTAAAGTCATTTCAAACGGACCGCCTGCTTTTTGTGAAGGAAGCTGAATCGACCATTTTCCATCTTCGGAAGTTGTGGCTTTATATTTTTTTCCTTTAAAATCCAACTCTATATTTTCATTTGCCGATGCCCATCCCCAAATATTGACTTTAGTATCGCGCTGTAAAATCATTCCGTCGCTGATTAATCGCGGTAATTTTATTTGTGCGTTTATGCTAAATGTTATTAGAAATGCTAGTATTATTTTTTTCATACGGTTTGTTTTTTTTTCCGCAGATTAAAAAGATTTACACAGTTTACTAAAAAATCCTTTTAATCCTTTTAATCTGTGGCTAAAGTTTTTTCTGCCACGAATTACACTAATTTACACTAATCTATACTTTGTCTATAATATACAATCACACGAATTTTTTAATTTTTGAAATTGAAGACAACTATAAAAATTAGTGTCAATTCGTGTAATTCGTGGCAGACAAAACCCTATTCATATGTATATAATTTTATTTTTTGGATTTCGTAATCGCCGACTGAAATTCTCAAATGTCTGCCTTGATGTGTTTGATCTCCGTTAAAATGTCTTATGGTTTTCCATTTTTCATTTTCAAATTTTCCCTGATCAGTTTTTAGAATTCCTGCATTTAAATTCTCTTTTAAGGATTTAAAAGTTACCACAATTCCTGATCCTGAAATGTAAAATTCGTCTTTAGAAATTTCTATAATAATCGCACTTGATGTTGGCCAAGAATCTGCTTTTGCACCATCTGACCAGTTTAATGTATAATCATGTTTAAAGGTGAACTCGTAATCGCCCATTTTGATGATCTGGATATTACTTTCTTTGTCCAGTAAAACGCCGTCAATTTTCCCCCGTCCTTTATTGGCTTCAATAATTGGAGTTAATTGCTGGACTAAATCATAGATTTTCCCTAAAGGCTCTTTTTTTGCATCCGTAACCGATTCTATTGAAAATGGTGAAAAACCAATGGCTTCGTAATGTCCGATAGCGTATAATCCTTTAAAAGGCGCGGTTTCATCAAAACGATGTTCTGGAATAAATAACGGATCTCCTTGTCGCGTAAACAAATCGTTCCATTGTTTGAAAGACGGATTGTAAAAATCGGGCGCTAGAAAATCAATCGAATTTCCAGCCGCTTTCCAAACATCCATAATATGAGGTAAAGGGCCTGCACTCGGATATTGTCCCGGTTTTTTTTCGGGTGCGTTTAATGCGGCATTAACAAACATTGGAATAGGATAAACTTCTTTTCCTGCTTTGGCAACTTGATTGGTGAATTTTGAAAAATACCATGCCATGAAAATTTCGTCTGTATGAAGTCCTTTTCCAAAAACAGCTTCCCAATTTCCAGAAGTTTTGAATCCGTTTTTCTTCCAGATTTCTAAAAATTCAGGAACGAGTTTTTCTTTATTTTTTTGAAGATACTGCAGCAATTCTTTTGGGACTTCTTTTTTAAAAGCTTCATTTGCTAACGGATGATAATCTCTCGCAGTTGGCAGCATTCCGATTTCATTTTCGACTTGGATCATAATGACAGTCTGCTCTTTTTGATCAAAGTCTTTAATATGTGCCATCAATTTTTTGAAAGCATTTAGATCGGCCTGCAGATTATTTTCGCTGAAAGGCGTTAAAATTTCATGGCTTTTATCTTTATCATCTTTAACTCTAGGATATTTTTTCTGATTTATTTTCACCCAGGCTGGCGCATGGCTGGACATACTGTTTTTCCATGAACCGAACCAAAGAAAAACGAGTTTTAAATTTTCTTTTCGTGCTCTTAGAATTAAATCATCCACCAATTTAAAATCAAATTTTCCTTCTTCTGGTTCAATTAATTCCCAATAAATTGGTGTTAAAACAGTATTGAGATTCATATCGGTTAATTTTTCCCAGATATTCTCCATGCTTTCCATACTGGTTGCCGAAGAATTTCCTAATTCTCCTCCGCGTATAATAAAAGGTTTATTGTTGATGATCAGCTGTGTTTTATTTCCTTTTTGCTGCAGGTGCGGCATTTTCTCTTGCGAAAATCCAAACTGTATCAAAACAAAAAATAGCATTACAGTCGTACTTTGGGATAACTTGAGCATTCTAATTTTTTTAAAAATTAAAAAATAAATAATCCATAATACAAACGTTTTACAGTTCATATTATGGATTAAAGTTAACTTAAAAATTACTTAACTAATTCTCCTGAAAAATCTTTACTTACATCTTTTCCTGCAAGTCCGTCAGCGGCTCCTTTATAAGCATGTTTACGAACATAATTAGCATCCCAAAGATTTGGAGATTCATTTGGAAGCCAGTATTCATGCTCTTTAGCATTATCAGAAACACCCCAGATTGTTATTCCGTATTGCTGCGGTACAGGAATGTGTTTTTTGTACATATCGATTACATATTGATACATTTCTGCCTGTGAAGCCTGTTGTGCTACTGTTGGCGTTGCAGTTCCTAATCTTACATCTAATTCAGAAATTTTAATCAATTTTCCTGTTGCTGCCAGTTTTTGGAACATCTGGACGATTTTGTCTTTATCTGTAGTTAAACCAATATGCATCTGCGTTCCAATTCCGTCAACCTGAGCACCTTGACTTTCGATATATTTCACATATTCGATTAACCCGTCGCATTTATCCAATCTTGATTCTAAGTTGTAATCGTTTATGAAAAGTTTATCGGTTGCATTTCCGTACTGACGTGCCAGTTTGAATGCTTTTACTGCATAATCTTTTCCAAGGTATTTCACCCATGAAAAATAATCTGTTGCAGTATCGCCTTCGGTTCCATTTCTTAATGTTCCATCTTCTTTTACCGGTTCATTTACAACATCCCATGAGAAAACACTTGTTTTATAATGTGTCATCATTTTAGAAATCCAATCAGTCATGGCATCGCCAATAATTTTGGCTTTCTCGGCATCTGTTTTGTCAATTGTAATCGGGGCTGTAGGTCCACCGCCAGAAGATGCGTCATCGGTTACTAAAACATTATCAATATAATACGTTCCAGCAGCTCCTCCTAAATCGAAACCAAAACCTGTTTCACCGCCTTTTGCAGTGATTTTCCATTCTACTTGTTTCCATGTAGTCGTAGTAGTTTGATCTCCCTGATAACTTGCCACTGACCCCGGTGTAGTTGAACATCTTACAGAACCGTTGGCTTCAGAACGAATCATATACGAAATGGTATAATTTTTTCCTGCTGTCAATGCAGAAGTAAAAGTCGTCTGGATTTGAGTTCTCCATTGATCTGTTGGTGTACTTGTAGCATTTACTACTTTCATTGAGCCGCTTCCTTCGTAAACATTTGAAGCTCCTGTTCCTGCACTTAAAGCATCTGCTGCTCCATTGGCCCTGCTCCAACCTGTGATACCTGAATTGAAATTTCCATTAGAAACCAAATTAACAGGTCCTGTTGCAGCATCAAGATCGACAACTGCCAAAGTATTAGCATCAATTAAATACGTTACATTTGGAAGATATCCTAAATCTAAATTAAACTGAAAAGTAGTACTTCCTGCTTTAAAATCTCCTGGAGCCACTTTGATTTTTACCTGCTGCCAAGAAGAAGTCGTTGCAAAAGCTTCTGTCCAAGTTCCTCCTGTTGCAAACCAATCTTTGTATGGATATTGATTGGTTAAAGAAGCATTAAACGAAATACGCCCTTTACCCGCAACATCTGATTTGATATAGAATGAAATCTCATAATTATGCCCTGCAACGATTGGTACGTTTGGAGATGTCAACTGAAGACTATACGCCGCAGAAGAAGTGGCACTCGAAGCCAGCTGAATTGCTGCAGAAGTACTTGTTAATCCTGAACTAGCAACAGTTGTAATTCCTTTTCCTGGATTATTTCTAGCCCAGCCTGTAAAGGTTCCGTTTTTAATTGGTGCTAAATCCAAGACATTTGTCCCACTTGAACCTGGAATTACAGTTGGAGCAATAATGCCATTTAAATAACTCGCATTTTGGTTTGAATGCCAAACTAAGGTATGCCCAAAAACCTTTAACCCAGCACTTTTTGTTGCGGCTATAAAAGCATCTACATTGGTAAAATTAATTTCTCCTTTTGCATTTACCATTGCTCCGTGCTTCATTTCGTAACCTGGTGTTACCTCATCGAAATTGTCATTTACTATTTTTCTGTAAGCAGCATCGCTCATGTATAAACTGATTCCGATTCCGTTTCCTAGAGGAAAATCAGAATATGTTTTTAATGGCTCATAACGGCTTATTTTTTCTACTAATGCTAACGGAAGCTCAGCTCCTGTTACTGCTCCATGTTCTGGGTCTTTTCCCCATTCCATTAAATTGTCATCACATGATGCTAAAATCATAAGTGATGAAGCGATTATTGGTATGATATATTTAGATTTCATTTTGCGGTTTTTGTTAGTTAAAATCATTATAAACTGGTGTGTCTAACGGAACTATTCTCCAGTTATCTGTATACACTTTTACAGCAGTTGCTTTTGAAGGAAATTCTACCTCGCTTGCAGTTCCTGTAACATTTGACAGTTTTACATCAGAATTTTCGAAATAAATTCCAAAGTTTTGATAGGTCGCTGCTTCACGAAAAGCTAATACCGTTTCGAATGTAAAAGCTTCTTTAGACCAAGCATAAAATTTGTTTAACGGAATTGTAACGGTAATCCATTTAGTGGTTTGAACACCAACCGATTTTCCATCAATAATCCAAGGAACATAATTGTAACAAGCTCCAGCCCATTCTCCGCCATTAAAATTATTAATCATACAGATTTTTAAGAAACCTGACTGCTGCCAAACTTCTGGGACCAAAATATCAAATTGAAAAGCAACTTTATCCAAAGGCGTAGTTGCAGGAATATATGGTGTTAATTGTGCTCTCCAGTTATCAACTCCATTTCCAGCTGTCCAAACTTCGGTACAGCGGTTTTTAGCCGCATCAAAAGAAGCGATACGAGCTGGACGATGCGGCACATACTTTCCTTGTGAAGTATTTCCTGTTCCGATAGCGGCTGACTCTAAGTCTGCCGGCTGAATCATACTTGTTGAACTTCCCCAATATCCATGCTGTCCTTGTCCGTCAAAATTAAGCAGTAATCCTTTTTTGAAATTAAAGTACGCTGGAGAATAAACTCCTCCATTTGATGTTTCTACATAAATTGAACCTCCTAAATCTGAAATGCCGCTTGGAACAACTACCGTAAATAACTCGCCATCTTCATCTGAAGTAATTCCAGAAGTCACTTCAACATTTCCAGGAAAAATTACTTTACTTACTTCTGTTAAACCAGCTCCAGCTACGCTAATGGTTTCACCTGGATTTGGCATTGTGTTAGAAATACTTGAAATTACTGGTTTTCCTGCGCGAATCTGGAACGGAAATACTACTTCGTGAGAATCGTTTACAAAACGGATTGTATTTCTTTCTGACGGATCAGCATCTGAAATTGGAGTATCGCCAGAAATACTTACCAGCATTGAATTATTGGTCACAAAAACTACATTAAAGTAAGTGGAATATCCATTTATATACACTTTTTTCAAACCTGTAAATCCCGAACCTTCAATACGAAGCAATTGCCCTAAACGAGCAAAACTTACTTCTCTGTCTTGTACTGTTGAATTTACATCTTCTAAAAATACTCTTGTAATTGTCATCGTACCGCCTTCAGAATCATTATTGTCACATGAAGTAAACAACATACTGAAAACCATCATTCCAAGAAGTGCGATGGGCGCCCAATACTTTTTATTTAAAATATATTTCATATTTATATCTTTTAGTTTTTTTATTTCTGAATACTAGAATAAATCTTTAATCTTCTCTTCTGTAAACTGATACGGAACAGGATTTTCTCTCAATAATGGATTCTGAACTAATTCAGATTCTGGATAAGGAAGTGTGAAAATTGTCGCATCTATTACACCAATAGCTCTCGGACTTGTGGCTCTTGAAGCATCAACGGTAACTGTATTGGTTGCTGTATCGTACAAAATTGGCGTTATAGTTCCTCTGTTTTGTCCGGTTACGTAGTTGATTACTTCCTGCTGTTTGTAGTATGCTCTTCGAACTAAATCATACCAATATTGACCTTCCATACATAATTCAACTCTTCTTTCATGAATGATATCAGCATAAGTTAAAGTTGTTTTTGGATCTAAACCTGCACGGGTGCGAAGTCTGTTTACAGCCATAATAGCTGCAGGATCTGCTGTAGAAGCATTGTTTCCTAAAGCGGCTTCTGCATAATTTAGATATACTTCTGCCAGACGCAACATATAAGTGTTCAATGCAGAATTCATACGGGTAATTTTAGAATTATCTTTTGTAGAACCTACAACTCCTTTTTTAACCGTAAGGAAATCAGCACTGTGATCTACCGTATAACCGCCATTTGCCTTATTAATTTCAGCATAATGATCGTTGTCTCCCATCCAGGTTGCTCTACGGCGAAGATCTTTTGACTCATATTCCTGCAGCACATTATATGAAGCTCTTGTCCAATATCCCCAAGCCGCATCGTCGCCTGTAATATCTGAACCTAAAGCAAAATAGGCTTGCTGTGTATTGTTTACACCGAAATCACCGTTTGGAACCCATTGAAGAGCAAACATAGATTCAGGATTGTTGTTATTGTCAATCATAAACAAATCTTCATAATTTGTCATTAAGCTGTAAGGTCCGGAATTCATTACTTTTTCTGCCGCTTTTTTAGCCAAATCAAGATATTCCTGACTGCGTGTGCCACTGTTTGGATTGTCGCTGACTCCTGAAAATGATAAATAAACACGAGAAAGCATTCCGAATGCGCTGTATCTTGTTAAACGTCCAGCTTGTCCAGCCGTTTCTGGAAGATATTTAGCAGCAAATTCTAAATCACGCATTGAAAATTCATAAACATCCTTTAGCGGATTTTTGTTTACAATTGGATTTTTTACCAATTCTCTAGGATCTGTAGAAATAATAACATCTCCCCATAACGAAGCCAGATACCAATACGCTGTTCCTCTCATAAAACGAGCTTCAGCGATATATTTGTTTTTAATAGTCTCGTTCATTGGGCTTCCAGAAATTCCGATGATCACGTTATTAGACTGCTGTATTACATTATACAAAGATGCCCAAGCCGAAACCAAAGGTCCAGTTAATCCCGTTTCAGTTAAATCGGTAAACGGATATACATAATCTGAAAATGGTGCATACATATTTGCCGCGCGTCCATCTCCTAAACCGTAGTAAAATTTATCATTAAAGTCAAACCATACTTTATTGTATAGTGGTCCTGTAGCGGCTTGAAAATCGGATTCGGTCTTATAAAAATTTTCTTTAGTAATTACATCATTAGGTTCAACGTCTAAAATGTCGCTGCAACTCGTCCAAACAAATGGCAATGCAATAATTAAAGCCGTGTAAAGTATTTTCTTTGTTTTCATTGTGCGGTTTTTAGAAATTAATATTTAATCCAAGTGTAGTGATCACTGGTGAAGGATAACGTCCGTTGTCAATACCATTTAAAAGCTGGTTCTGATTTATTGCACCAACTTCAGGGTCATATCCTTTGTACTTTGTAAAGGTTAAAACATTCTGCATGTTTGAATATACTTTGATGTTTGAGATTCCGTATTTGGCATATAAATCTTTTGGAAGATTATAACCAATAGAAATGTTTTTAAGTCTCACATACGATCCGTCTTCTACAAATCTGTTGCTTAAGCGATAGTTAGAAGCAGATGCTGCAGATGAAGCTGCAATTCTAGGCATGTAAGGATCACCACCCACAATTTGAACATTACGGTAATCATTTGGACCATTTGGATCAATTAAATCTAATTGTGCATAACCTAAAGCCGTTTTCAATAAGTTGGTATTCTCACGAGGATTTTCTAACCAGCGTCTTTGATAATTTAAAACATCATTTCCGTAAGAACCTGTAAACAAAATACTCACGTCAAATCCTTTGAATGAAAAACTATTATTAAAACCAAAAGTAAAATCGGGATTAGGATCTCCAATGTAACCAGCATCTTTTTCGTTGATTACGCCATCTTTATTTACATCTTCAAACATATAATCTCCAATCCAGACTCCGTTTTCTCCAATAACCATTCCTTCTGGGAGTGCCGTTGGTTTTACTGTTCCTGATGCATCTTTATAATAGAAATCTGTTGCTTTTTCAAAACGTCCTATTACTTTATATCCGTAAAACTGTCCCAATGTCTGTCCTACTGCACTGCGAGTAACTACCGTTACATCTGACCCCTGCTGTAATGTTTGGTCATAAACTCCAGATTCTGAATTTAATTTCAAGACTTTAAATCTATTCATAGAGATATTAAAGTTCGATTTCCAAAGAAAATCCGGTCTCTGCATATTAATCGTATTGATTGAAAATTCAATTCCTTTATTTTCAAGAGATCCAATATTAGCAAAAGGCGGTGAAGTAGCTCCCTGACCTGTTGTACCTACATAAGCAGGAAGTGACAATCTTAACAATAAATCATCTGTTTTTTTGTAATAAACATCTGCCGTAATTTCAACTCTATTATCAAAAAGACCAAGATCTAAACCAATATTAGTTTGGTTTGTTCTTTCCCATTTCAAATCTGGATTTGCTGTATTGGTTGCAATTTGTCCGCTTCCCCAATTGGTTGCAGAAGTTCCGTAAACAGACGTATAAGCATTATTTGGTACACTTGAATTCCCTGTTGCTCCCCATCCTGCACGTAATTTCAAATTGTTAATCGTTTGATTGTCTTTTAAAAATCCTTCATTTGAAATCTTCCAAGCTAAAGAAGCAGATGGAAACCAATCCCATTTATTACCTTCAGCAAACTGTGAAGATCCGTCTCTTCTAATTGTTCCTGTTAGAATATATCTATCATTAAATGAATAAGTTGCTCTTGCAAAATAAGAACTAAGCGATTTTGTAGAACTTGCATTTGAATTTCTGGCTGTTGTTGGATCTCCTGCATTTAAATCTGTTGCTCCGTTTGTTAAATAACCGGAACGGTAACCATAAAGATTTTCCCAGTTTTGCTCTTGTAATTCTTGCCCCAACATAGCATTAATGGTATGTTTTTCAAATGATTTATTATAAGTTAACGTGTTATTCCAAATCCAGTTTTCGCTGGTAGATTTTGTTCTAGTACCTTCTCTTACTTCATTTGATAATGCGCCAAAAGTATAAGATGGATTAAAAGTATATCGATTTCCAAAACCATAATCTATAGAATACTGCGTTTTAAGTTTTAAATCTTTTGTAAAACTAATTTCTGCATACACATTTCCTCTAATTCCGTAGTCTTTTCCATGATTATCTTTCAGCATTGCAATTCCCAGCGGGTTCGTCTGAACAAATTCAGTTGTATCTGGTCCATCAAAAGTTCCATCTGCATTTCTTGCCGCTACGTTTGGAGTTTGTTTTAAAGCGGTTAAGATTACCGAATCATCATTAACAGTAGTTACCTGATTGGTTTTAAACACATTCATATTCACACCAACTTTCATCCATTTTTTTACCTGAGAATCGATTACTGCACGAATAGTCATACGATCGAAAGAGGATCCAATTATAGTTCCCTCTTGATCAAAATACGACATTCCCAATGCATAAGTAGTATTGTCAGATCCGCCGGAAGCAGATAAATTATAGTTTTGAATTAAACCAGTCTGGAATAATTCGTCCTGCCAATTTGTTCCTTCACCTAATAAATCAGGGCGAATAAAATAAGGGTCTCTTTGTACAATTCCTAAATCTGAACGGGTGTTTTTCAGCGTTCCATATTCTCTTAAATTAAGAACCTGCAACTGTTTCGGCATTTCCTGCCATCCTATATAACTGTCAAAATTTAAAGTCAAATCTCCTTTTCTACCCGTTTTAGTAGTAACCATAATTACACCGTTTGCTGCTCTAGATCCATAAATGGCAGTTGCAGAGGCATCCTTCAAAATATCAATAGAAGCAATATCATTTGGGTTAATTCCCGCAAGCGGATTTGCATTTAAAGAACCTGAATTACCATCTATAATAACGCCATCAATTACATAAATCGGCTCATTAGAACCTGTTATAGAACTTATACCACGAATACGTACAGAAGAACTTCCTCCAGGCGTACCACTATTCTGCTGTATCTGAACCCCAGCCGCTCGACCTTGCAAAACCTGATCTATAGTAGTAGAAACAGATTGTGTCACTGCTGAGCTGGATATAGAAGAAACGGCTCCAGTTAAATCTGCTCTTTTTGCGGTACCGTATCCAATTACAACAACTTCTTTCAAGTCATTTAAATTTTCCTCTAATACAGCATCAATTTTAGTTTTATTGTTTACCAAAACTTCATAAGGTTTATACCCTATAAAGCTGAAGACCAAAATACTATTGGCAGGAACAGCTTGAAGTGTATAGGTTCCGTCAAAATTTGAAACGGTGCTGGTTTTAGTTCCTTTTACTATAATATTGACACCTGGTATTGGTCCGCTACCATCAGATACAGTACCTGAAACAGTAATTTGCGCATTTACTGCAGCAGAACATACCAGCATCAGGAATAAGAACCCCAAATTCTTAAAGTATTTTGATCTGCTTTTAGTAATTAAAAAGTTAGTCATAAATAATTGGTTTAATTAGTTAATAGTATGGTTTAGTTAGTTTCTTGTTTATCGAGTTAGCAGTCGTTTTTATTTATTGCAAATTCAGACGATCTATAACCTTATAGTCAAAACAAATATATGCAAAAAACAACAATACACAATCGGTTGCGTTAATTTTTTTTGTCATTTTCAAAAAAATACCTTTACAAAAAAACACATTATGTGTTTATATTATTAAAATATTACACAATTATCAAAATGAATGATTATTACAGCGAAAACGTTAGAGATAATAAATTGTTTACTTCAAAATCTTAAAAAAACCATAAAAAGTTAAATTTTCATATTTTTCCACAAATCACTAAAACGTTATAGTATTAATGTAAATAGCAACAACAGAAATAATCATTACGAATCCCTTATACAATAAGGCTTTTAGTAGTATATAAACTGCCAATCAAGAAGTTAGACCCTAAACAATATATTTCTTACAAAACTTCGTAAAGAGACAATCGGTTGCTTTTAATCTAAAAAAAATCCCCTCCAAATAGCTTGGAGGGGATTTTAAAATTGGTACAAAAACGATTTACAAAAGAACTATAAATTCATTTTTTTAGCATCTTCAACAAATTGCTTTAATCCAATATCAGTTAACGGATGTTTTAAAAGACCTTTTATAGCAGAAAGAGGGCCTGTCATAACATCGGATCCAACTTTGGCACAATTTACAATATGCATCGTATGCCTTACCGAAGCCGAAAGTATCTGTGTTTGGTAATTGTAATTATCATAGATTTCTCTAATCTCTTCAATAAGATGCATTCCATCTGTCGAAACATCATCTAAACGTCCTAAGAATGGCGAAACGTAAGTCGCTCCAGCTTTAGCGGCAAGCAAAGCCTGACCAGCAGAAAACACAAGAGTTACATTGGTTTTGATTCCTTTTGAAGAAAAGTATTTACAAGCTTTTATACCATCGCCGATCATTGGCAGTTTCACTACAATCTGAGGATGTAGAGCTGCTAATTCTTCTCCTTCTTTTACCATACCTTCAAATTCTGTCGAGATTACCTCAGCCGAAACATCGCCGTCAACGATATTGCAAATGTCTAGATAATGTTTTAAAATATTATCTTTTCCTGTAATGCCTTCTTTTGCCATCAAAGACGGATTGGTGGTTACGCCGTCTAAAACGCCTAAAGCCTGTGCTTCTTCAATATCCTGAAGATTGGCAGTGTCAATAAAAAATTTCATGTTTTTTTGGTTTGTGGTTAATTGTAGAGACGCACTTCAGTGCTTCTAAATTCTAGTAAAAAACTTTGTCAAAGTTTAAAACTTTGACAAAGTTCTCCGTGTTGTAGTAAGTAAAAATGTGCATTTCGATCGATTTTGCTCTTCAAAAAACCTTCAATAAAAAAATCCTCACTTATTATTTTATCAAACTGACCTTTTTGTTTCGATTTTAAAAAATAGTAACTAAACCTTCAATCTATTTTATTAAATCTCAATGACAAAAAAAATCATAATCTTAATACACATTTTCGAAGTTTTTATCTAAAAAAAAACACTTTTAAATATTTTAACTTTTTACGGCTATCCTATTTAAAAATTTAGTTTTTAGTTTTAAAGAAACCTAACAGGTTTTCAAAACCTGTTAGATTTGATTTTTAAATCTAAAAGAATTAAATATATTGATTGATAATATTTTCAAACAATTCTTGTTTACCGCTTTGAAGATTTAATTCTCCATTTTCGTGAGCGATAGTATAAAGATCTTTAAGGTTTAATTTTCCTTCAGCAAAATCTTTTCCTTTTCCAGAATCGAATGAGCTGTATCTTTCTGTTCTTAATTTTTCGTAAGGAGAAGAAGTGATAATTTTATCTGCAGTCAGTAATGCTCTTGCAAAAGTATCAGCGCCGCCAATGTGTGCCAAGAAAACATCTTCTAAGTCTGTAGAATTTCTTCTGATTTTAGCATCGAAGTTAACTCCACCTCCTTGTAAACCGCCAGCTTTTAAGAAAACTAACATGGCTTCTGTAGTTTCTTGGATATTATTTGGGAACTGGTCTGTATCCCATCCGTTTTGATAATCTCCTCTGTTCGCATCAATACTTCCTAACATTCCCGCTTTTGCGGCCACTTCTAATTCGTGTTGGAAAGTATGCTGCGCCAATGTAGCGTGATTTACTTCGATATTGATTTTGAAATCTTTATCTAAACCATAATTTTTCAAGAATCCGATAGCTGTAGCCGAGTCAAAATCGTATTGGTGTTTTGATGGTTCCATTGGTTTTGGTTCGATGAAGAAAGTTCCTTTAAAACCTTGAGCTCTTGCGTAGTCTCTAGACATTGCTAAGAATTGTGCCATGTGGTCTAATTCTCTTCCCATATCAGTGTTTAGTAAAGACATATAACCTTCTCTACCTCCCCAGAATACATAGTTTTCTCCGCCTAAAGCAATTGTTGCATCAAGCGCTAATTTTACTTGTCCGCCGGCTCTTGCTACTACATTAAAATCTGGATTTGTAGCTGCTCCGTTCATGAATCTTGGGTTCGAGAAACAGTTTGAAGTTCCCCAAAGCAATTTAATTCCAGAGTCTGCTTTTTTCTGTTTTAAGTAATCAGTAATGAAAGCCAAACGTTTTTCTGATTCTGCAAAAGTTGCACCTTCAGCAATTAAATCGTAGTCATGGAAACAGAAATAATCGAATCCCATTTTGCTGATAAATTCAAAAGCTGCATCTGCTTTATCTTTTGCAGCTTGATACGGATCTGAAGACTGATCCCAAGCGAATTGCTGTGTACCTGGTCCGAATGGATCGCTACCTTGTCCGCAGAATGTATGCCAGTAAGCGATAGCAAATTTAAAGTGCTCACGCATTGTTTTTCCAGCTACAACTTGGTCTGGATTGTAATATTTAAATGCCAACGGATTATCAGATTCTTTTCCTTCAAATTTAATTTGGCCAATACCTTTGTAGTATTCTTTATCTCCTAAAACTATCATTTGATTTTTTTTATTTAGTTGTTAATATTAATTCTAATTCTTGTTTCCATTTTTTATATGCCGTTTCGTATTCCTCTTTATTTTTTAGAGGCAAAAAGGTCATTACATGATCATTCGTTGTAATTCCTGAACCAAATTTTTCAAAGTCGCCATCTGTCAAGCCAACTGCTCTTGCTGCTCCTACTGCTCCGGTTGTATTGTAAATTTCTATTTCATGTCCAATTAATGTTGCAACTGTATTAGAGAAAATTTCGGAACGGAATAAATTATCATTTCCAGCTCTAATTACATTAATCGTTGCATTATCATCTTTCAAACATTCCATTCCGTAAACAAAAGAAAATGCAATTGCTTCCAAAGATGCTCTGAATAAATGCGCGTTGGTATGAATATTAAAATTCAGGTTTAAAATATGTGATCCAATGTTTTTATTATTGAACATTCTCTCAGCTCCATTTCCAAACGGAATGACAACCAATCCTTGCGAACCTACATTTATCTGAGATGCTTTTTCATTCATTTCTTCATAGGATTCATTTCCGATATTGTTTCGCATCCATCGGTATTGGATTCCTGCTCCGTTTATATTCAGCAATTTTCCAACTCTCGGATTTGATTCCGCATAATTCACATGAACAAAGTTGTTTACACGAGTACTTTTTCCTGAATTTGTTTCTGTCACAGCATAGAAAACACCTGACGTACCGCCTGTTGCTGCAACTTCTCCCGGACGAAGCACGTTTAATGACAAAGCATTATTAGGCTGATCTCCCGCTCTGTACACAATCGGAATTCCTGCTGGAAGACCTGATTCTTGTGAAGCTTTTTCGGTTACAATACCTTGATTCGTAAAATTCTCTACGATTTTTGGAGTTAATGCTGTATCGATTCCGTAATATTCTAAAAGCCAATCGGCTACTTTATTTTCTTTATAATCCCAAAGCATTCCTTCAGACAAACCATTTTTGGTTGTCGTTACTTCGCCTGTTAATTTCAAAGCGATGTAATCTCCCGGAAGCATATATTTAGCAATTTTACTGTAAAGCTGAGGTTCGTTTTCTTTTACCCATTTCAGTTTCGAAGCCGTAAAATTCCCTGGTGAATTCAACAAATGCGACATGCATTTTTCTTCTCCAATTTCGGCGAAAGCGGTATTCCCAATTTCAACCGCGCGGCTATCGCACCAGATAATCGAATTTCGAAGTGCGTTTCCTGCTTCATCCACAACCACCAATCCGTGCATTTGGTACGAAATTCCAATTCCTTGAATTTTCGATGCATCAATATTAGCTTCTTTAATGGCTCTTTTCGTTGCCGTACAAATGTACTGCCACCAGATTTCAGGATCTTGCTCTGCCCAGTCTGGGTGAATCGAAAGGATTTCCATTTCGTTCTGCGGTTCATTCAAAACGATTACTTTTTTACCCGTTTCTGCTTCTACCAAGGCTGCCTTGACAGAAGAACTTCCAATATCATATCCGATATAATACATACTTACAATGATTCTCTTATTATTAATTTTGTCGGCACATAACACTGAGTATCTTCGTCATGCGTAATAAATGCCGCTGCTTTGGTTCCTATTTCTTTAAAATCAGTTGATACGACTGAAATTCCTTTGTATATAAATTTCTTCATCGGGGTTTCGTTGTACGATAAAAATCCAACGTCTTTTCCAGGTTCAAAATCTTTCTCTTTACATTGTTCCAAAAAGTGTCCTAAAATCCTGTCGCTTACACTGATATAAGCAATTCCTTTTTCGATATTGAATTTTTTCGGATCGGTAATAATCTCATATTCAAAACCAAAATCGGCACAGAATTTCTTAAAAAACTCCACCGTTTCCCACGGATGATTTGTAAAATCTGGATAGACAAATTGTATTTTTTTATATTTTTTAAACAAATCAACCGCCTCTGTCAAAGACTCATAAAACGCTTTTCCGAAATCCTGAAAAACATAATTACTCGTTTTATCCGCTCTAATATTCCAGTCAATCAAAAGCAGTTTATCTTTTGAAATCGCCGATAATGCCGGAGCAATAGCCGCGTGATCAAAATTCATCACCACATATTTGTAATACTTCCCAATTCCGTTATTAATGATGGTTTTAAAAACATCAATATTATAATGATGAAACTGCACATCAATAATCACATTATCAGGCAGATTATTCACAACCGAATGGTACAAAACTTCCTTATAAGCCTTAAATGTATCTAAAACTAAAAGCACTTTTCTGGTCTCGCCAGCCACATAATAGCCTTTATTCGGTACCGAATCAATCACTTTTTGCTCTTTTAAAATCGAATACGCCTTAAAAACAGTATCCCTAGAAAGCTGATATGTTTTACAGATCACATTCACAGACGGAAGCAAATCTCCCTTTTGCAAAATGTTCTCCGCAATCGAATTTGTGATTCCGTCAACCAACTGCTGGTACTTCGGAATATCACTTTCGTGATTCATTATAAACTCAAATTTTTCTACTTCTTTTAGCATACCGTTCTGTTCCGTTCTGTTATGCTAAAGTAGCTAAAAAACTTTTATAAAAAATTATTTTTTACATGAATTATGTTATTTTTTTAAAGCTCTTCTATTCTACTAATTTGGGCGTGCGCTTGTCCCGATAACTATCGGGAGGCTATCCGTTTCAAGTCCTCGCACTTCCTTCGTCAGACTCCGGGCTTTCCACTGCTATCCCTCACGCAAAACGGTTTCAAAAGAACATTTTCGTGATCTTTGTCATTTCTATTTAGCTCTGGAAGAGCGGAATATTTATAGAAAATTCCCATTCCCACAGATTAAAAGCTCCAGCGGAGCGATATATTATTTGTGGCAAATGTGTCGCCCCGCTGGGGCTTTTACAATCAGACGTTATAAAAATTCTATAAATATTTCGTCCCTCTGGGACTTCGCAAGTAACTCCATAAGGAGAATCCACAAAATCTTGTCATTTCGGAGGAGAAATCTTCGCAAGTAAATCCGAAATGCATATCGCCAATCTTTGTCGAGCTACTCGTGGAGATTTCTCCTCCGTCGAAATGACAAGATTGCGTGGATTTCTTTGCGTTCTTTGCGTAATCCCTTGCGAACTTTGCGGTTAAATCACTTTGTCGATTCCCGAGTGTGATCCTTCCTTCGTCAGGATGACAAACTAGACGGGAAAATTTAAAAATGTTTACTAGACGTATACATCCCCAAATATGTTCCCACAAAACCACCTGCTTCTTTTGTACTCAATATCGAACCATCTACATCTTTAATTAATAAAACCCAATCTGCATTCTGAGCAGTTTTATAATAAAAACTATACATCCTTCCGTTTCCTTCAATCTTTACAAATAATACTTTATCAGAATTCAAAAGCTCTTTTTTTGCAATAATATCCGATTTTCCGTTATTAATTTTATCAGCAGTTCTTTCAACAAAAACTTCAAATTTATGATCTGCATTTAATCGTTTTCCAATCAAAAAATAATGTTTTTCATTTTGAAAAGCTGTTAAACCTGCCGTCTGTAAATTATCTTTCGGATTAAATTCAAACTTTACCGAGGCTTCAAATTTTAAATGCTGCTGTCTTCTGCCTATAAAAGAAAAATTAGTTTCGGTATGAATCGATTCCGGTCTTGGTTTTATTAATAATTTCCCATTAATCAACTCATACCACTTTTCTTTTGGTGTTCTGATAAAACTCCATTTAAAATCTAATGTATTCGAATCAAAATCCTCTTTGGAAACAAAATTTCCATTTAATGGTTCTGTTTTTTCTTTAGAAAGCGGAAGATTCGGTCGTTTATGAATCATTGGAATCGGTTCATTTCCACCAACAATTTCTGGCCAATCATTTTTCCATTCTACAGGCATCATAAAAGTTTCTCTTCCTGTATTGTACAAATCGCCTTCATAAGGTCGGCATCCTAAAAATACAGCCCACCAATCGCCGTTTGGCAGTTCAACAAAATCGGCATGACCTGTTGTCGAAACCAAATTTTTACGATTTGGATCTAAATGGGATTGCGTTAAAATGGGATTATTGGCATAACTCTCATAAGGTCCGTAAATGTTTTTGCTTCTAAAAACAACTTCAGAATGATTGAAACCGGTTCCGCCTTGAGCGCAAATCATATAATAAAAACCGTTCTTTTTAATCACATGCGGACCTTCAATCCAAACAGGCTTTTTAGACATATCGGTTCCGCCGTTAATAACCAATTTGGGGCTTGTCGTGGTTTTTTGTTTTTCCAAATCATATTCCAGCATATAAATGGCGCGATGACCATCATGAAGTGAAATATTATTAGGCGGAGGTCCGTTATGCGTTATGTAAACTTTTCCGTCTTCATCAAAAAAAATATCTGGATCGATTCCATTAACATCAGGAAGCGCAATCGGATTTGACCAAGGTCCAGCCGGATTTTTTGCTGTGACAATAAAATTACCCACTCCGCTTACGTTGGTACAAATCACATAAAATGTTCCTTTATTATAGCGAATAGTTGGTGCATACATTCCGCCAGACAAACGGGAATTTCCAAAATCGGCTTGTTCAGCGCGATCTATAATATTTCCGATTTGTTTCCAATTCACTAAATCAGTACTTTGAAAAATGGGTAATCCCGGAAAATAGCAAAAAGAAGAATTGACGAGATAAAACTTATCCTCAACTCTGCAGATTGTAGGATCAGGACAAAAACCAGCCAAAACAGGATTTAAATAATTGGCATCACACTTTGTTAGATTTTGATATGCATCGTCATTTCCTCTGTAATCAAACCAATCAAAAGAAGCATAATCAGCATAAACAACCGATTGTGATTTTTGCGAAATTTTTTTACATGAAAAAAACGCACTCATCAAAATGACTGCTGTAACAATTTTAAAACCTGTTTTTCTTCTTTTCATATTTTAATCAAATAACCTTCTTATTCCGTATGGATCAATCGTGATAATCGAACCATCTTCTAAATAATCGATTTTGGTTACTTTCATACTTCGCAGATGCGTTACTCCTTTTGACAAACTCGAATCATGATAAAACAAATACCACTCGCCTTCTACTTCACAAATAGAATGATGTGACGTCCAGCCTAAAACAGGATTCAAAATTCTTCCTTGATATGTAAATGGACCATACGGATTGTCACCAATGCCATAACAGATAAAATGCGTATCGCCTGTTGAATAAGAGAAATAATATTTTCCGTTGTATTTATGAACCCAAGAAGCTTCAAAAAAACGACGGTCATTATCGCCTGCAAGAATCTCATTTCCGTTTTCATCCAGAATTTTAATCTCTTTTGGTTCTTCGGCAAATTCAAGCATATCGTCTCTTAACAAAGCTACGATTGGTCCCAAAGCTTTTTCTTTAGACAAAGGTTCTTCGTTATTTTCATCGTATGTATTGTTGCGGTATTTTTGAAGCTGTCCGCCCCAAATTCCTCCAAAATAAATATAATGTTTACCGTCTTCGTCTTCAAAAACAGCAGGGTCTATACTGTAGCTTCCTTTTATAGCATCTTTTTCAGGAACAAAAGGTCCAACCGGTGAATCAGCAATGGCAACACCAATTTGGAAAATTCCGTTGGCACGTTTGGCAGGGAAATACAAATAGTATTTTCCGTTTTTATGAGCTGCATCTGGTGCCCACATTTGTTTTTCGGCCCAGGCAACATCATCTACATGCAATGCAACACCATTATCAACTACTTCTGAGGAAATGTCTTCCATAGAAAAAACGTGATAATCTTCCATCCCAAAATGATCACCGTTATCGTTAAACGGAATTCCGGCATCAATATCGTGCGATGGGTAAATATAAATTTTCCCGTTGAATACATGTGCCGAAGGATCAGCTGTGTACATATGGGATACTAAAGGCTTTGAAATCGCCAGGTCATTAATTTCCTCAAAATTAATGTGTTCAATGCTATCTTCAGGCATAGTACTATTTTGTTTAAATAATTAAGCTCTTCTTTCTTTTAACTCCGTTTCGATCTGCACTTCCATTTCTTTATTGATTTTATAGAAAAACAGCAATCCAGCTCCAATTAAAAATGGGATTGCAGGGAAAATACTAACCAGTAATTTGATTCCGTTTATGGCTGTTTGAGACTGTTCTGGCGCGTTTGGAACGTAATGGAAATAACCTAAAAATAAAGTCGTTAAAGCACCTCCAACGCTTAAACCCGTTTTTAGTCCTACCATCATTGCAGAAAATATAATTGCAGTAGCACGACGGTTATTGAGCCATTCTGAATAATCCGCAACATCGGCAATCATTGCCCAAAGAATTGGGATAGTGATTCCGTAGAAAAATCCGTGTAAGATCTGGGAGAAAAACATCAATCCGATTGACGCTGGCAGAAAAAAGTAAAAAGCGATAATGAATAAAGTAGAGATGAATAAAAACACGCTAAAGACATTTCGTTTTCCGTATTTATCTGCCAAATTTTTGGAAAGCGTAATTCCGACAATCATAAAAATAATGCCGCCCGCATTGAATAAACCAAAACCTGCTGAAACAGGATCATTCCCAAAATGATTCAATCCAATATTGGACAAAGTATCTAAAATAGGCTGAATAAAAATCGCCAATTGATTCTTATCAACATAATTCTCAAAATAATATACATACGAACCGCCTTTCATCGCCAAAGTCACAAAAACCAAAGTCGTGAGCGAAAGCATAATTACCCAAGGTCTGTTTTTGATTAAATCGCTTAAATCTTCTTTTACACTTGACTTTTGTTCTGGTTTTGGAATAATTCTTTCTTTCGTGGTTAAAAAAGTAATTAAAAGCATGATCGTTCCAATAATCGCCAAAGCAGTCATTACTTTTTCGATTCCGACAGCTTTATCTCCATTTCCCGCACTTTTTATAATACCTAACATAAAGACCTGCACAAAAAACTGGGCAAACATCACCGCAACAAAACGATAGGAAGACATACTGTTTCTTTCTTTCATATCACCTGTAATTACACCGCTTAAAGCGGAATACGGCAGATTATTTCCAGCATAAAAAAGCAGTAATAAAGTATAGGTTATAACGGCGTAAATTACTTTTCCTTTATACGAGAAATCAGGAGTTGAAAATGCCAATAACGCTACTACTCCAAGTGGAATTGCAGTTATTAAAATCCAAGGTCTGAATTTTCCCCATTTTGTACTGGTTCTGTCTGCCAAAACCCCGATAATCGGATTAAAAATAAAAGCCGCAATTAATCCAACGATCAGCATGATGATGGAAGAATCAGTTGGTGATAGTCCGTAAATATCGGTGTAGAAATACGCCAAATAGGTCATCAAAGTCTGAAAAACAAGATTAGCAGCAAGATCTCCTAAGCTGTATCCAATTTTTTCTTTGATGGATAATTTTTGTGAAATGTTAGTCATTGGTGGTTTTGTGGTTAGTTAGTTCTTTTTTTGTCATCGACGAAAGAGAAATCAAAAGAGGGATTCGACAAAGAATACCGACATTCTGTTGTGGAGTTTCTAGTGTGATTTCTCGTTCCTCGAAATGACAAGATTGTGATAATTATAATCAAAACAATCGGTTGTGTAAAATTAGACAAAAAAACATATTATGCAAATTTAGTTTACTTTATTTAAGTTATTTTTCATTTCACAACCGATTGCTGATTGTTTTATCAAAACTTTTGCTTTTTTAGTATTTATTCTTTAGTTTCTTTTAGCTTTAGAATACTATCGTATGCTTTTTTATGTCTTAAAGCGGCATCAAATGGCAACGGATAATTCGTTCTTCCTTTTATCGGCCAGTCGTTAAGCCAAGATTGCCCATCATGAACACCCCAAAAGGTTACACGGCTGATTTTGTCTTTATGTTTTAAAAATAGTTTAAAAATCGATTCGTAACGTTCTGCGAGTTTGTTTTGGATCGAATCTGGCAATGCTTTTGGATATGGATTCATTTTTTCACTTCCTTCAAATTTCTGATTTACATCTGCTCCTTTCAAATCCCATGGATTTGGCAAAACCGTAATATCCAATTCTGTAAAAGCAACTTTAATTCCTAGCGCTGCATATTCTAGAATACTTTTCTCAATTTCTTCTATTGATGGACTCTGTAATCTCCAATGTCCTTGAATACCAACTCCGTCTACTTTTCCTCCTTCCGCTTTTATTTTTTTGATTAAAGCAATAGCTCCTGCTCTTTTTGCAGGTTCTTCAATATTATAATCGTTGTAATATAACGCCGCTTTTGGATCGGCTTTTTCAGCTAATTTGAAAGCATCAACCAGATATTTATCTCCAAGTGTTTTCAAAAAAACAGATTGTCTCAAAGTTCCGTCATCGTTTAAAGCTTCGTTTACCACGTCCCAAGAATTGATTCTGCCTTTGTATTTTGAAACTATTGTAGTGATATGATCTTTCATAAAAGCTTTCATTTGTGTACTGTCGGCAATCTTTTCCATCCAAGGCGCTAATTGGCTGTGCCAGATTAAAGTATGCCCATGAATAAACATTTTGTTTTTCTCGCCATACGTCACAAATTTATCAGACAAAGTAAAATCGTATTTGTCTTTCTGCGGATGCGTGTACATCGATTTCATGATATTCTCTGCCGTAATAGCATTGAATTCTTTGCGAATCAATGAATCTTCTTTAACGTTTTTAACCTCAATTTGGTCTGCACTTAAAGCGGTTCCAATATAAAAATCGTTTTTATAAGCGTCTTTTAATGAGGCAGTTTTTTTTTGCGAAGTACAGTTGACAGCCAGCAAAGCCGTGAAGGCAACTAAGTACGGTTTAATAAATCTCATATCTTTTGGTTTAAATAGTTAATCGTTGTTTATTCGTTTATTTTTGTCATTCCGAGGAACGAGGAATCACACTAGAAACTCCACACTGAATTTCGCCAATCTTTATAGAATCCCGAGTGTGATTCCTCATTCCTCGGAATGACAAACAGTACGTGTTACTTTACGGTATCATTCCTTCCTAAAACTCTCTGGAGGTCCCAAATACGACTCCAAAACTTTTCCTTCTTCGGTTTCAATTACAATTTTTTGAAGTACCAAAGCTGGATCAACCGCATAAATTTTCAAAACATGATTTCCTGAATTTTCAATTTCATGCGTTGAGGTTACTATTTTAATATTGTTCGCTACAGATTCTGCCCAAGATTTTTCTGAAGAATCTCCGTTGAGGTTTTTTACTTGCGGTTTTTCATTATCAAAGCCAATTCCGTATTTCAGACCGTTACCGATTTTAAAATTGATTGTTGGCGAAAAATAGGCATTTACTTTTACCGTTCCTTTACTGAAAAAATGAACATTGTATTCTAATCTTGGAGATCTTTCTGAAATTTCAATTGATTTGATATTCGAAGGTTTTATCGTTATTCCTGAATCTGTTTTACCAAGATCTGGAATTATAGTCCATTTTACTGCATCTGAATTGATTGCTTTAGAATAATTTTTACTTTCTATTGAAATATATCCGTTGTCCTCAATAAAACCTCTAACATGATCTAAATTTCTATTTTTATTAATCGAAGTTTCAGTCTTTGAAGAATCTTCTGTAGAAACTCCCGCTTGAACTTTGTTTGAAATTTCGATTGTTTTTGTTCTCGGAATCACATTTTTATCGGGCTGCTGCCAATTATCATAACCAATATGCGTTTGTGACATCATATGATTCCATTTACCATTTGCTAATTGGGTATGATAATAATTAGTAAGCTCAGCATCTTTTTCAAATAACTCTTTTACTTTTTTAGCATAATCATTTGCTGAAGCTCTTCCCTGCTCAGCATACAAATTATTCTTAGCCGTTGCAGCATACAATTCATTTAAATTGGCACTTGCCAAAACGGGAAACAAAACCAGCTGATAAAAAGCATCTCTATATTCTGGCTGTAATTTTTTGTTTATCAAATTGGCTTTTTCTGCCAATTTTTGATAATCTGCCACAATGCGATCAGCTTCGTTATAATTAGTAATGCTGTACGTTTTAGCATCTAATAATTCTGGTTTTCTTCGCGCGTTGTATTTGGTGTATAATTTTAAAATCTCGGCGATTTCTTCTGTAAACTGATTTCCGAAATTCTCTTTAGCCCAATTCACATAATAATCTTGTAGATTTCCTGCATTAAACTTTTCAGGATTCCACGCCATATCTAAGAAAAACTCAATAGGAAATTCCATTGGTTTGATATCACCCACATTCACAATCCAGATTTTATTAACTCCGTATTGATAGGCCAAATCCATTTGTTCCCAAACTCTTTCAATTTGATTGGTATTGATCCATTTATAGTTTCTTGGTCCGCCAACATAATCGTAATGATAATAAATGCCATAACCGCCTTTTCTTGGTTTTTCATTGAGTTCAGGAAGTTTTCGGATATTTCCCCAATTATCATCGCATAATAAAAGCGTAATATCATCAGGAACAGTCATTCCTTTGTCATAATAATCCTGAACTTCTTTGTAAAGCGCCCATATTTGCGGAGTTTCTTCAATTGGTCTCTTTGTAACTTCTGCAATAATATCTCTTTGTGTTTTTACGATATTTTCTAATAATTCAATCGCAGTTCCTTCGGTCATGGGTTCGTCACCGTCGCCACGCATTCCAACCGTCACAATGGTTTCTTTATTTCCCATACGTTTAATTCCATCTTTCCAAAATTGAATTAAAGCTTCTGAATTAGAATTAAAATCCCATTTCCCATTGTCTTTTCCCCATTCTGCATGTGCTCTCGTCAACGGTTCATGATGCGAAGTTCCCATGACAATTCCATATTCTTCTGCCAAAACAGCATTCTGCGGATCTTCAACATAAAACATTCTGCCCCACATCGCCGGCCATAAATAATTGCCTTTCATTCGGAGAATCAATTCAAAAACTTTATCGTAGAATTTCGAATTGAATCCGCCAAATTTCTCAAATGCCCAGCCAGATAACGCTGGAGCTTCATCATTTATAAAAATGCCTCTATATTTTACTTTTGGTTCACCCTGCGAATGAATTCCCGGCAGAACATGCAGTTCTGATTGCTTTTTAACCGGAACATCTGCCCAGTAATACCAAGGTGAAATTCCAATTTGACTGGATAAATCATAGATTCCGTAAATCGTTCCCCGCTTATCTGAACCTGCAATTACCAATGCTTTTTTAATTCCTTTAAACGGATTTTCGATAATCTGCGTCGTAAATTTTTCCCATTTTCCTTGAAGTTCTTTTGGATCAATTTTTCCTTCTTTAACTAATTGATCTATTATTTTGCTTTTTCCTAATGTCCCAATAATGACAACAAAACCTTCTGCTTCAGAAATCTTTTTAATTCTTTTCGGATGCAAATCTGAAACTTTAAAAAGATCGTTTTCTAAATGTCCTGTTACTTTTAAAACTCCCGCATAATCTTTATCGTCTACAAAAATCGAAGCTGTTTTTCCTTTTGAAACTAAAGGAAATTTTTCAGCGGAAGCCTGATTGACTACATATTTCTCTGGATTTATGGCATACAATTTTGTGCTTAATCCGATTAGGAAAAGCGATAAAATCAAATGCGATATTTTTATTTTTATACACATAGAAATATATTTCAATTTTTCGTTATGTTTTGTCATTCCGAGGAACGAGGAATCACACTAGAAACTCCAAACAGAATTTCGCCAATCTTTATAGAAACCCGAGTTTGATTCCTCGTTCCTCGGAATGACAAACACAACGTTTTATTTCTCTCATCGTAGACCGGTTTTTAAAACCTGTCGGGTCTAATGCAAAAGAATATTAGAAATTCAATTTATAAGCAATACCCATTTCCAAACCTCTTAACTCAGCTAAACCTTTTAGTCTTCCTGTCAAAGAATAACCTGGATACGTTTCTGTTTCTTCATCAACTCTATGAAGAAAACCGTGATCTGGTCGCATTGGGAGACTTGTTTTTCTTTCATTCATTAACAACAATAATTTCTCAACAATTATTTCCATTTTCACATCACCGTATAAATGTTCTGATTCCCTGAAAATAGTTTCGCTTTCGCGGATGGTATTTCTCAAATGCAAAAAATGAATTCGATCTCCGAAATCGTCTATTATTTTTTCGAGATTATTTTTAGGATCAGCACTTAAAGAACCTGTGCAATAACACAATCCATTTGCTTTTGACGGAACGGCGCTGAAAATGGCTTTCAAATCGGCTTCAGTAGAAACTATTCTTGGAAGACCTAAAACCGAAAACGGCGGATCATCTGGGTGAATAGCTAATTTTTGATCATTTTTCTCCGCAATCTGAGTTACTTCTGATAAAAAATAAACCAGATTTTCTCTTAGTTTTTGATTGTCGATTTTAGCATAATTTTCTAAAAGCGACAAAATCTGTTCAGCTGTAAAATGAATTGTACTGCCTGGAAGTCCTAATAAAACGTTTTTAAACAAAAGTGCCTTTTCGTCTTCAGACAACTGATTTCCAAATTGTAATGCTTTTTCTTTTTCACTATCTGGATAATCGTTTTCTGAATTTGGTCTTTTTAAAAGAAACAAATCAAAATAGGTAAAAGCATCCTGATTATACAAAAGAGCTTTACTTCCGTCTTCATTTACAAAATTATGATTCGTTCTAACCCAATCCAAAATCGGCATGAAATTGTAGGTTATAATTTTAATTCCGCACTCCGCTAGATTCTGTAAACTGATTTTATAATTCTCAATGTATTGTCGATAATTTCCCGAAGCTCGTTTGATTTCTTCATGAACGGGAAGACTTTCAACAACAGTCCATTCCAAACCATAATTACGAATGATTTCTTGTCTTTCTTTTATGGCTTCAATCGTCCAGACATCGCCAACCGGAATTTGATGCAATGCGGTTACAATTCCCGTCGCGCCAGCTTGCCGAATATCAATAAGCTTGACATTATCATTTGGTCCGAACCATCGCATGGTTTGCTGCATTTTTATCATACTTCTTTTTTTTATGCCACGAAGGCGCAAAGGCACAAATTTTTAGTTTAAAATACTTAAGAGAAAGACTTTTTGACTTAGGGTCTTTGTTGCATTTTCACAATTAAAACCCAATACTGTTTCCTCCATCAACTGGCAACACTGTACCGGTAGTATATTTTGACTCGCTTAAAGCGAAATAGTAAACGGCATCTGCAATGTCTGACGGTTCTCCTAAATAACCCATTGGCGTTCTTCCTAACACTTTATTCTTTCTTTCTGGATCGTTATCCAAAGCCGTCGATGACATTTTAGTTTTAATAAATCCTGGAGCAATACAATTGGCTCGAATACCAAACTGAGCCAGCTCAACTGCCATAGCACGTGTCATAGCTTCGATTGCGCCTTTACTTGATGAATACGCAATTACCTTTGGAATTCCATACTGAGATGCCATCGAACTAATATTGATAATACTTCCACCTCCATTTGCTTTCATGTTTTTTACCACCTCTCGGCTCACAGCAAAAACACTCAAAAGATTGGTATGAATAATCGATAAGAAGTCTTCGTCAGTGACATCTGCGAATTCTTTTTTCATATTGATTCCAGCATTGTTGACCAAAATATCTATTGAGCCATTTTTTGTGATGTTTTGAATCATGGCCGGGATTCCTGTCAAATCATTCAAATCAAAAATTACTGGAATAGCATTTTCTCCAATTTCTCTGCAGGCGTCTTCTGTCTTTTCTTTTGATCTCCCAATGATGTAAGTTGTGATTCCGTTGTCACATAATTTCTTTGCTGTTGCAAATCCTAACCCCGAATTTCCTCCGGTTACAATTGCTGTTTTTTTGCTCATAATTTTTATAAAATATATTTATCCATTTCCTGGTGCAAATGGGAATTTTAATGATTTAAAATAATCTAAAGTCTGTGTTGGTTTTTCTACTCCTGATGGAAGTTCTTTTCCTGAAAACTGCTGGAAATACAACAAACAAGCATCTCGCCACCATTTTGCTTCTTTGTACTGAATTTCTAATAGCATTTGAACTTCGTGAAAACGTTCACTGTCGATATATTTTTCGGTTTTATTCCAGACATTCTGCATTTCTTTTACTTGGTTTACGCCTTCTTGATATTTTAATGCCAATCCATTCCAAAGCGTTTGTCCGTTTTTCAGTTTATAGTTCCATGAAACGTGATGAAACCATAAAAGATCTTTTTCAGGACAGTTTTCTAAATTATCAAAAAGATTTATGACTTCTGATGCATATTGTGAAGTGGCATTGGTTCCCGATTTCGATCGATCGAAACCAATTCCGTTTTTGTCCGCTTTATGATAATAAGTTGGATTCCATTCTGGTCTTGACAAATTCGAAACCCAAGGTCCTGGCCCGTAATGATGCCCTGTATCCATAATATGATGCAAACCAAGCGGTGTCATATAATTTACAACCGCTTCACGCGATTCGATCATGATATTTTTTACCGGTTTAATGAAATTTTCATCGTTTGAAAAAGTACATCTTAACCATTCATCAGCAATCGTTTCCGAATCTAAATACGGATTCCAAGCCAATCTTCCGAAACCATACCAATTCGCCTGTGCAAAAGGATGTCCTGTCCAATTTAAATCGTTCCCGATATTTGCAACACCGGCAATTCCGGTTAATTTATTTTGATACAAAGTGCCGTCAACAACTTTGGCAACGGTTGAACCTTTTCCTTTTTGATAGGTATCTGATTCCAAAACTTCTTGAAATAATTTAGGCAGAAAAACCAAGTGTGTGCTAAAACCTAAATATTCCTGTGTAATTTGAAATTCCATCATTAAAGGCGTTTTCGGCATTGCTCCAAATAATGGATGAAAAGGCTCTCTCGGCTGAAAATCGATTGCTCCATTTTTGACCTGAACGATTACATTTTCTTTGAATTTCCCGTCGTAAGGCTGGAATTCGGCGTAAGCCTGTTTGGCACGATCGTTTGTATCATGCTCAGAATACACAAAAGCTCTCCACATAATTAGGCCGCCGAAAGGCGCAACTGCATCAGCCAGCATATTCGCTCCATCTACATGATCTCTGCCATAATTTTGAGGTCCCGGCTGCCCTTCTGAATTGGCTTTTACCAAAAACCCTCCAAAATCAGGGATCAGTTTATAGATTTCAGCTGATTTGTTTTTCCACCAATTGATGACTTCAGGATCTTTTGGATCAGCAGTTTTCAGATTTCCTATTTCGATTGGTGCTGAAAATCTTGCCGTTAAATACACTTTTATTCCGTATGGTCTAAAGACATTGGCTAAAGCTTGGACTTTTTCTAAATATTGCGGCGTCAGGATTAAAGCGTTTGCATTTACATTGGTCAAAACCGTTCCGTTAATCCCAATTGAAGCATTCGCTCTGGCGTAATCAATATAACGCTGATCAATAAAATCAGGAAGTTTTTGCCAGTTCCAAAGTGAAAATCCAGCATAACCACGTTCTACAGTTCGATCAAGATTATCCCAATGATTCAGAATTCTGATATTGGTTTTAGGAGAATCGACAATCTTCAAATTTTTAATCGATTTATTGGTCTGTAGTATTCTAAGAAAATTAAAAACCCCGTATAAAACGGCAATATCATTTTTTCCTGTAATAATGATTTGGTTTTTGTTTTTAAGCGAAATGGTTTTGATTATAAACCCTTCGTCATTTATTTTATCAAAATCAGACTTTAATTCGCTTTTGATTTCAGCATTTAAATTCGATTGCGAAGCCACTATTAAATTGTTCTCTCCTTTTATATTTTGTTTTATTTCAGGAATATTTCCCAACATATCCAAAAATCCTATTTTGAGCTCTTTCGCAGCAATTTTAATAGTTTCAGAATTTCCCAAAACAACAATTCCTTTAAGATCGCTTTTGTATTCTGAAGCAATTACAGAATTAGCAACAGTATTATACTGAAGCCACAATTTATAATCCTTTTGCGCCGAAGCCCAAAAAGAAATCAGAAGAAATAGGAAAACAAATCTTAATGAAGTCATAGTTTTAATTTATTCTTTACAATTTCATTTGAAAGAATCAAAGTTTCATTTACTTAAAGAAATATTTGACAAAAATTTAATTTAAAAAATACATTATCCTAAATAAAACAATAATTGCAATCGGTTGCGTAAAAATATACGATTGTTGTTTAAGAAAAAAATTTTAGATCCCTTTTTTTCGAAAAAATAATTTCTATAACAAATAAAAGCAGGATAATTATAAAAACTATCCTGCTTTAACGGGGTTTGATTCTGTGTTTAAAATCCTGTTTTATGAATTTATTTTTGCGAAGATTCCCTTGCTAATACTTCTGTGTTTAAGAATGTAATTTCTTTGGCATCATCATTTTTAGATGATTTCAGATTTTTGATAATAATATCCGCGGCCGCTTTTCCCATTTTTTCGGCTGGATGTGTAATTGTAGATAAATTAGGATCTATAATCTGCGAAATAGGGTCATTGTTAAATCCAATCACTTTAAATTCTTCAGGCACTTTAATTCCCCGTTTTTTAGCCGTCTGTACGGCACTTACCGCAAGGATATCTCCAGGCGCAAACAAACCATCTGGAATTGGTTTTAAATCAAATAATGCGTTGCTAGCTTTTACACCATCTTCGTAAGTAACAGAATTTAGATTAATAATCAGTTCTTCTTCTACTTCTATATTATGATCCTTTAAGGCTTCTATATAACCTCTTTTCCTCTCATTGTATAGATTCCCTAATTCTGAGCCGGCTGTTAAATGCGCAATACGAATACAGCCTTGTTCGATTAGATGCTTAGTTGCTTTATAACCTGCCGTATAATTATCAATTACAACCCTGAAAGTGTTGTAATCTTTTGGTACCCTGTCTACGAAAACTAAAGGAATATTATTGTTTGAAAACTGGTGAAAATGTGCTGTATCCCTAGTTTCCATAGCCAGCGAGCAGATGACGCCACTTACACGATTACTGTATAAAGATTTAGCCATATTCACCTCTTCTTCGTAAGAATCATGCGACTGCATAATAATAACGGTATAATCCGATTTTTGAGCAGTAATTTCAATTCCGCTGATTAAAGAGGATAAAAAAGGCTGTGTAACAGTAGGGATTAAAACACCTATCGTTCTGGTTTTATTTCCACGCAGACCTGCAGCTAAAGTATTAGGAACAAAGCCCATTTCTTCAGCCGTTTTTTTTACTTTCTTAATCGTTTTGTCACTTATAGTATGATGATCTTTTAAAGCTCTTGAAATAGTTGATGTTGCCAAATTTAGACGTTCAGCAATATCATAAATCGTTACATGTTTATTTTCTTCCATGAAATAAAAAATAGAAATGTAAATATAAACTATTTTCTCTCAAGATGTTCTTCCGTAAAAAAGGCTTTAAATAAAGAGCATTTCAAATTTATCTATTTTTTGACATCATTCTTTTTGTCTTTTAGAATTTTACCGTCTTTAGTAAATTCCAAATCAATCTTATTGGTCAAATCTACATCAAGATCTTTATGTCCGTAATCAATATGTGTTATTTTTTCATTTGGATGATTTTTGGCAACGTAAGCCTTGATATTATCAGGAATAAAAGCTGTTGGAATTGGATTTTCACCTCCGTCAACCTCACGGTACGATCCGTCTTTCCAGAACTCTACTTCTGTACCGTCTTTCAACTTTACTTCAAAGCCTTTTTCTCCATGTTCAGCATCTTTTTTAGCACTTTCAATTGTCGTATTGCTAAAATGTTTCTTCAAAAATTCCTGAGCTGGTTTTGGCAGTTCAGATACTTCAATTTTCTTTTGCGCACTTGCCGAGATTGTCAGCACTAACAATCCTATGGCTAAAAATATTTTCATCTTCATAATTCAATTATTTTAAGTATAGTATTACTAATTTACTACAAGAAATTTCGACTTCAAATCTATTTAAGAAATTTTTAAAGTTTTAAAAATGCATAATCATTAATTTGTAACTTAGTCTAAAACATTAAATTTTAAGCACATGCGTTATATTCTAGCTTTCACTATTATTCTTCTTAGTACATCTTGCAGAAAGGAAAGTACTAATACGCTTTCCACCTATTTTACATACGACCAAAGTAATCCCGAAGTGGCCGGGATAAAAATGATACCTATAAAAACAACAGCAGGAGAATTTAAAGTTTGGACAAAACGATTTGGAAACAATCCAAAAATAAAAATACTTCTATTGCATGGAGGACCAGCAATGACCCATGAATATATGGAGTGCTTTGAAACATTTTTTCAACGTGAAGGATTTGAATTTTACGAATACGACCAATTAGGCTCGTATTACAGCGACCAGCCAAAAGATAGCAGTTTATGGACTATAGATAGATTTGTAGAAGAAGTAGAACAAGTTAGAAAAGCCATTAAAGCAGATAAAGATAATTTTTATGTGCTCGGAAACTCTTGGGGAGGAATATTAGCGATGGAATATGCCTTAAAATATCAGCAAAACCTAAAAGGACTATTAGTCTCAAACATGATGGCAAGTGCACCAGAATATGGAAAATACGCCGATGAAGTTTTAGCAAAGCAAATGAAACCTGAAATTCTTTCAGAAATAAGAAATTTAGAAGCTAAAAAAGATTTCGGCAATCCAAGATATATGGAATTATTGATCCCTAATTTTTACAAAGAACATGTGTGCCGATTAAAAGACTGGCCAGATGGCTTAAATCGTGCCAGCAAACATGCAAATATGGAAGTATACACTCTAATGCAGGGTCCTAGCGAATTTGGAATAGGAGGAAGATTAGCCAAATGGGACATTAAAAACCGACTGCATGAAATCACAGTTCCAACCCTAATGATAGGAGCCAAATATGACACTATGGATCCAAAAGCAATGGAAGAACAAAGCAAGTTAGTCAAAAAAGGACGTTATTTATATTGCCCAAACGGAAGTCATTTAGCTATGTGGGATGATCAGAAAACATATATGAATGGGGTAATTCAGTTCATAAATGATGTTGACAATCAAAAAATGTAAATCCATAAATAACTAATAATCAAAACACTAAATGTTATTATATATAAACTCAGAGCGTCGCTATATCTTCATTTTTAGAAAAATACACCAAACAATTAAAACAAAAAAAAATCCTCATCATAAAAATGATGAGGATTCTTAAAAGAAAGGCGACGACATACTCTCCCACAAAACTGCAGTACCATCTGCGCAGGCGGGCTTAACTTCTCTGTTCGGGATGGGAAGAGG
>JASCOF010000014.1 GCA_029960065.1 Flavobacteriaceae bacterium PS02336
GCGAATGTCTTTAATGAAATTCTCTGCTGTTTTTTTCTTGGGTGTTCTCATAATTCAAATTTAAGGATTTTGAAAACACTCTCTTAGTTTTGACTTAAATCAGTCCACTTTTTGCTGACGATTTACAGTTTTGATAATTTGAATGAAATCCAAAAAGCAACAAAAAAATTAGGGAGTAAATTTAATGTAAGAGAGGAAAGTAAATTAATAGATTTTTATTCACCAATCACTTCTCAAGGATTTAAAGTTATTGATATGGTGGTAACTGATGAGATAGCGCTTTTAAAATTAAAAGATATGCAGGACTATCCTGATTTTCAAAAGCGAGCAATTCATTCATCTCAATTTTTATGTAATCTATCGGAATATACTAATTCTAAAAAAGTAGTGATTGAATACTATATATTAAATGATGAATTATTTTTAAGGTCAGAAATAAAATCTAGTGAAATAATTTTTAAACCAAATAAAGTAAATAAATTATCGGAACTTCTTAAAAACGTTCAATTTACTTACATCACATTAAAATTTAAACAGAATAAAAATCCGTTCGATGGTTTGAAAATTTCAACTGGAAAGGATAATCAAATTTTTCTTTCTCAAAGTAGGGAAAAAATATCAACCGAAGAATTTGTCAAGCAATTTACTTTAAGTGTGTTTAGTAATTACTTGGTGTTTAAATCTGAGGGCATTAAAGAAATACTAACTAATGTTGGCTCAGATGGTTCTATGACGAGAACCAATAGGGAAAGTAACAACTACATTTTTGGTGTTCCAGCGACAATTAAAAGTAAGCAACTGCAATTAAGAATAATTAAGGTTTTAACCTCTGTTATAGATTTATATGAATCCGGAGAATTAACTAGAGAAATAGTTGAGGAAGCAAAAAATAATAATCGATACTATTTTAAAAAACATATGCTGAAGGAACAACAGCGTATTGAAAATTAAAACCTAATATAATGTCTATTAAGTTCAACCATTGAACATCTAATTTTCAACCTTTTTTGGCTGTAAATTTTATTTCATTATATTTGTTCTGTAAGATTTCAAAATTTGCAACTCAAAATTGAGGAGCAAAAGCGAGACCCTAAAATAGGAAAAAAATATATAATCCTTATATATCAAAGCATTAGAGAAGGAATACAATTCCCTCTTTATCTATAGTTTTAAAATCACCTTCGAAGTCCTCCCAATTAACTACCCAATTGTATCCTGTGAAATTTGTTAATTTACCCTCTATATCTGTGTCAGGTTTGTGAATTTCAGGATCAGGATTGAAAATTGTGGTCATTTCACATTTACTCCCTAATTTATCTAATGCAAACCTACCGATGCCTTTAGCTCCTGATTTTACTCTTCCTTGTCTAGTGAAAATGTTATTTGCTTTATTATCAGTACCTATAGTCATCCAGTGATCCCTAATAATATTCTGAGTCATACCTTCTCCAAAATCAATAACATAGAGAGCTGCAAATTTTGATATCAGATTTTTAAATAGCTGTATTTTTTTTTCTTCAATTTCAATTTTTAAAGAATTTTGATCTTCATCACTTTCACACTTTGTCGAAAGAGTTTCTTTTGATATACCCAGTTCTATAAGACCTGTAAAATTAGTTATATCAATTTCTTGGTTTAGAGTATAGTAACCTTCATCGCTATTAAAAATATAAATTGCTTCAAGAATTTCTTTAGAGACACCAAAGTTCATTAATCCCTGAAAGTGTTCTTCCTCTATTTCATTCAAAAAGGTAGAATACTTGTTATCAAAATAGACAATACAAACTTTACTATCTGCATCATAACTATTTTTGACAAGTTCAATAATCGCTCCTTTTGAACTCGCAACATTTTCACGTCCAATTAGCCTTGCAGTTCTAGCTGAAACTTTAAATGGAATTATATCAGTATTGTTGTCTTCCATTCTCAATCATTAAAAAGGTTAGTAAGCTTAACATCTAACAATTCAGCAACTTTTACAAAGGTTTTAATAGGAGGTTGGACCTCATTTGTACACCATCTTGATATAGTGGCTTCATTTTTACCTAACTGTTCAGCTAGCCACTTGCTACTCATATTCTTCTCTGCCAATACTACCTTAAGTCTATTAATTGCCTTTTTACTCATAAAAATTGCATATGGTGTAAAGATATTGATTTTTTTAATTACAATTGAAAAGGTTCAAAATATGTTTTTATATCACAAAAAAGGAGCTTGCTTCACACAAACTCCCCAATATCAAAATCATTCAAATCACTTTTCCGCAAAGTGGAAGAGCTGGTTTCCGTTTCAGATGAAAGAGTACTGTCCAAAAGCTCGGCAATTCTTCGGGAAGCACCCTCCATTGAACTTTCCAACAAGCTGAATAATTCGGTTCCCTGTAATCTTTGAACTATGTCTACCGCTGTTTCCTTTTGGGCTGGTTCCAAATTCTCTTTTTGCAGCAACACCCCCACGGAGCTTAGTTCTTCAAAGGTAACCCCTTGGGCATAACCGTTATCACTGCTGGATATTCCGTACCTATTCCATTCTTCTTCCTCTTCCTCCAAATCAGGCATATTACTGAAAACATCGTCCAGCTCTTCCTGCGGAATTTGAATATTGACTTCTTCGTTCTCGTCGTATTCAATGTCTAAATTATCAGGATTTATCTCAGCGTCCTGTATTTGGCTTTCATTGGCGGTGTTTGACTGCGAAAGGCTTTTTACAGGCTTTGGTTTACCCATGATTTCGGGCAAATCGGGTGCAGAAGAGACTTTATCTTCTTTTTTATAGCTAATCTTATTAATGACGACTTTCTCACTCACTAAAAGAATGATGACTATAAAGAGGCATATAACTATTACAATTTCCATAATTATTATGATTAAATGGGTTTATATTTATCGTTATAGCTTTTGGTAATCTGCTCAGCAAATTCCTGAAATGGTAATCCAGCAGATTGTCTAGATAGGCGTAGATACTGATTTTGTCTTCACCGATTACTTGTATAATACGTGTCAGCTTTTCGTGAAACTCCGGTCGGATATAAACCGTTTTTCCGTCACGGGCATTCGTTTCCGACTTTTTGAAAAATGTGTATTCATAATCAGTTTCATTAGTCCGTTTAGTTTTGCTCTTCTCCCTAACTACAGGCTTCTCCTTTGTCGGTTCTTCAATTTTATCCTCTTCTTTTTCGACTGCTTTGGCAGGCGGTTCGGGCGGAAGCTTCAGGCCCTCTTTTTTTACGCCATCAACCATTAGGTTCATCATCAATTCCTCATCGATGTCGGGTGTCGCTTTTCTTTTATTATCTTTTTCCATAGGTTATAATTTGATGATTTTTAAAAATTCGTTGATGAACAGATCCAGCTGGCTGGCTTTCATCAGGCGTTCGTCAGGAGGCATTAAAGTCGAGCGAAAAATAGTTTTACTGTTCACTTCACTTTCTTTACGAAAACGGGTGCTGTTCTTAATCCGGCTCCGCATCAGGCTCAATCCTAATTCGTCGATAAGGTTGTTATATACATTGTATAAAGGCGTGCTTTCCCTGCCATCCACCTGATTCCAGAACAGGTTAATGCTTTCTATGGAAGTTTCTCCTTGTTTCATAATTATATTCTGCAATAGCTGTGAGAAAACAAGTGTACTTTCCATGACCACACGGTCAGCCGTAATGGGTGTAAAAATGTGGTGCATTCCTGCCAGTGCTTTTAGTATGCCGGGTGTGTTTACGGTACCGGGCAGATCGAAGAATATTACATCCACCGGAACGGAAGAATCATTTATAAATTCACGAGCTGCATCCAGGACACTATCTGCCTTGTGCTGCATAATGGAATAGGCTTTCTTGTTGATAGTAGTAAATTGTTTGTAAGCCAGCTTTTTCAAAGCCTCATTATCCATTACCATTTTCAGATCACGGTCTTTCATTTTCATCAGGCTGTGCTGTGGAAAGTCCGCATCGAATACAGCTACATTATATCCCAAACGATAATGCATCGTACTGGCAACAAGCGTTGTGAAAGTGCTTTTGCCTACACCGCCTTTTTGGGAAGAAAAGGCGACAAATACTGTTTTGTGTTTTGCGTTCATATTTTAACTGTTTTTAATTACTTATATACTCATCTACTTATTTCTATGCATCTAAAGGTAGCTACCTGTGTATTCTTGTACCTGTGTATGTTTATCTGCAATTAGCTAAGCAGGTACTTGATTACCTCTGTACCAAACTGTTTATGTATCTGAACACTCATCTATATAGCTATTTAGATAAGTAGGTTCTCACAGGTTCACCTACTGACATATCTACTTGCCTTTGTCAATAGCTCACTACATAATCAGGTATCTGAATAGGTACTTTTTTTCATCTATACACCGGTACTTTTCTGCATAGCAGATTACGTACTTATGTTGTTACCTGCATAGCTAACTATGTCGTTATGCCTGTTTGTAGGTACAAAGAAAAGCTAGTATTTATCTGCCTTTCTCAATGTGGCACTGTTTGGCTTTCAAAGGCAGTGTTTGTCCAAATACGTTATAGCAATACTCTGTTAAATAGGCTTTTACTTTGTAAAATGAATTTTACTAACAGATTTATGCGAGCATCTTTTGACAAATTGGAAGAAATCGGGAACGGCATCAAGCCGTTTTTCCCCGCTACTTTTAATCCGTCCCGCAGGGCGGATTATTGTGTTCAACAGAACACGGCAAGTTGTGTTCTCAGCATCTCAAAAGTATTTTCCGATGCAGAACAACTTGCCCTGCCGGGGGCTGAAAAACACTCTCCGAAGTCGAGGTTTTGTATAGATTAAAAATGGATTAATTATGAACGAAAACAACAGAAGACAAGTGAAGAAGACCATAGGTCGTCCACTTAAAACAGATCCGGCAATATTCCGGTATTCCCTTTCCTTAAACGAGGAAGAAAACGCCCGTTTCCTAGCCCTTTTTGACAAATCAGATATGCAGGTTAAGGCACATTTTATCAAGTCCTGCCTCTTTGATAAGACGGTAAAAACTATTCAGATTGACAAAGGAACGGTTGATTTTTATATGCGGCTGACATCGTTTCACACCCAGTTCCGAAATGTAGGGGTTAATTATAACCAGATTGTAAAGCTATTGTACAAGAACTTTTCGGAGAAAAAGGCATCTGCCTACCTCTTTAAACTGGAAAAACAGACGACTGAAATGGCGATGTTATGCCGACAGATCATTGAACTGATTGATGAATTTGAAGTGAAAAACCTGAAAAAATAGAGGTAATAATGATAGCAAAGATTGGAAGAAGTGCAAATTTATACGGTGCATTGGCATACAATAATCTTAAAGTTGAGCATGAAAACGGACAGATTTTGCTTGCCAATAAGATCATTGAAACCGCAAACGGGCAATATTCCGTTGCACAATTGGCCCAATCTTTTGCTACTTACCTCATTGCTAACCGCCAGACAGAAAAGCATACTATACACATTTCCTTAAATCCTGACCCGAAAGATACAGTCAGTGATGATAAATTTCGGCAAATAGCAGAACAATACATGAGGGAAATGGGTTATGGTGAACAGCCTTTTGTCGTATTCAAGCATACGGATATTGACCGTACACATATTCATATCGTATCGGTCTGTGTGGATGAAGAAGGTAAAAAGATTTCGGACAAATTCGAAAAAATGCGGTCAATGAAGCTGTGTCGTGAACTTGAAAAGCAACACGGATTGATACCCGCAACGGAGAAAGAGCGTAATCAGAATGATAAGATTTTTCGTCCGGTAGATTATAAAGCAGGCGACGTAAAAAGCCAGATCGCTTCAGTAGTACGACACTTACCTAACTACTATAAATTTCAAACTTTGGGAGAGTACAACGCTTTGCTTTCACTATTTAATATCACTACGGAAAAAATAGAAGGGGAATTAAGGGGAAAACCTCAACAGGGCTTGTTATACATTCCCTTGAATGAAAAAGGCGACCGAGCCGGACATCCGTTTAAGGCTTCGTTATTTGGTAAAGATGCAGGACTTCCTGCGTTAGAATTGCATTTTGCGAAATGCAAAACAGATTTGAAAGACCATCCAACCCAAAAGACTTTACAATCTGCCGTTACTATTGCCCTGCAATCCACAAGAGATGAGTTGGGTTTTAAAAGACAATTAGGGGAACAGGGTATTAATGTAGTGGTTCGTAGAAATGATGCAGGTCGTATTTATGGAATGACCTTTATTGACCATAATTCCAAAACGGTTTGGAATGGCTCACGTCTAAGTAAAGAACTTTCTGCTAACACATTTAATGATTACTGGAACAATAACATCAAACCGGAGATAAAAAGTGCTGAAGAGTTTCAGTCGAATGTTTCTCTATCAAAAAATGAGGTTCTCTCAAATGAAGAACCTCATCATTTATTTGATTTTATGAATACAATCAAACACGAAGACGGTTTGATTGAGAGCTTAGGAGGATTATTTATTCCGGAAACACAAGGAGAAGATTACGAAGAGCAGGATTTTGCCAATAAGATGAAGAAGAAAAAGAAACGGAAAAGAAATCAATAATGTCAAGATAGTTAAAACTCTTCTTCTGTCATCATGTTATTTATCATTGCTCCAGCAATGTTCCCAGATGCTACAGCATTAGCTACCGAACGCATGGGGCTTGCATTATCACCACAGGCAAAAATATTTTCTACGGTTGTTTTCTGAAACATATCCACTTGAAGCAATCCTTGTTCTGTTAATTCGCAACCCAATGCCTCAGGTATTTTACAATGTTGCTCAAATGCTGGTCGTGAATAGATTGCTGTAATATCAAAGGTTGAATGATCTTTAAAAACAATTTGTTGCAACTTTCCATTTTGATGTTTCAGCAAAGAAATCTCTTTTTCTATTACTGCTATATTTCGTTGTTTGAACTTGGCTGATTGTTCTCCGGTAAAATCAGCTTTTCCATTTGTGAAAATAGTGAGATCCTTTGTAAGATTATGCACCAATTGTGCATAATGATAAGCAAAATTTCCATTAGCTAAAATACCCGTCTTTTCATTTTTCACCTCATACCCGTGGCAATAAGGGCAATGAATTACTGAAATCCCCCAACAAGCTGCAAAGCCGTTAATTTCAGGCTTCAAATCTTTAACTCCTGTTGCGAAAACAATTTTCTTTGTTAGGAACTCTTCAGCTTTTTGAGTAGTTATTATAAACCCGTTCGTCGTTTTTTTAGCATTAACCGCAATATCATTATGGAATTTTACGGTTTCATATTTTAACACCTGTTTTTTCGCCTTTTCTGCAATTTCAAATGGCTTTTCTCCGTCTTGTGTAATGAAATTTTGTGAATGGGGTGTTTGCCGATTGCAAGGCAAGCCGCTATCAATGATCAAAACATTTCTTAGGGAACGTCCTAATGCCATTGCAGCAGAAAGCCCTGCATAGCTTCCGCCTATGATGATTACGTCAAAGTTTTTTATATCTGTCATACGATTAAATTTTGTAAATGCGATTAAGGGAAACGGCAAAGCTAATGCGGTCAACGCAAGCCCGCCTTGTTTAATGATTTTTCTACGTGTTATTTTATTACTCATATATCTTTTGGAAAAGGGTCTTCAAACAGGATTTTTTTATCAAACATATACTGCTCACTATCCTGTAGCAGACATTTCTCTAAATCATCAATCATCTTTTCCTTATCAATATCCTGTCCGATGAAAACAAGCTCATTCATGCGGTCGCCCCATTGTTTACTCCAGCGATCTTCTATCACATCCTGATTATGGACAAAGGAAGAATATCTCATTCTTTCGTTGAAAGGCATGCTGCACCACCAAGCACCGGCTCTTTCCAACCTGGAAGAACCGCCAGCCTGTGAGAAATTAATCGCATCATTAGGTCTTGAAGCCAACCAAAACAGGCCTTTTGCCCGAATAATCCCAATTGGATAATCTGTATTCAGATATTTCCAGAAACGATGTGGATGAAAAGGTTTATGATTGCGAAATACAAATGAACCAATACCGTATTCTTCCGTTTCGGGGGTATGCGTTTCAGCTTGTAGTTCTTTCTGCCAACCTGCTGAGTTTTCCGCCTCTTCAAAATCGAAAAGTTTAGTATTTAAAATCTCCTTTGGCGAAACCTTCCCAAATTCAGAAGTAAGAATTTTTGCTTCCGGATTCAGCTTGTGAATAGCAGCTTTTAGAAGTCCTACTGTATCTGTGTCTACTAAATCTGTTTTATTGAGTATGATAACATTTGCAAATTCGATCTGATCGGTCAGCAGATTTACAATTGTACGGTAATCCCCCTCCATATCCGTTAGTTCACGATCTTGTAATAACTCGTTAGTTCCAAAATCTTTAAAGAAATTAAAACAATCTACCACGGTTACCATAGTATCAATATAGCTGAAACGGGAAAGATCTATGCCGTTTTCTTCGTCGACAAAAGAAAATGTTTGAGCTACGGGAACAGGTTCGCTGATACCGGTACTCTCAATCAGCAGATAATCAAAACGTCCTTCTTTTGCCAGCTTTTCTACTTCAACCATTAAGTCTTCCCGAAGTGTGCAACAGATACAACCATTACTCATTTCCACTAATTTCTCTTCAGTTCTGGAAAGTGTATTCTCATTTTCCACTAAGCGGGCATCTACGTTAACCTCGCTCATATCGTTAACAATTACTGCTACCTTCAGTCCGTCTTTATTGTGCAAAACGTGATTGAGAAGCGTTGTTTTTCCTGCTCCCAAAAAACCACTTAAAACGGTAACGGGTAGCTTATTTTCTAAGACCATATTAATTAAATCTATTATTTTATTCGATGTTGCTCTAAACGCGGAGATTAATCTATCTCTGCTTTCAGGCATTTAAAGAATTCTTCTCTTGTTTCTGCGTTATTAAATTCGCCCCCATATTCCATAGTGGTCGTAAAGCTAGATTTGTCTTTTATCCCTCTGGATGAAACACATAAGTGTTTTGCGGAAATCATTACTATTACACTTTCCGTATCCAGAGCTTGTTGTAAATCTTTCATTATCTGTAGGCAAAGTCTTTCCTGAACTTGCGGTCTATGGGCATAATAGTTAACCAACCTGTTGATTTTTGATAAACCAACCACCCTGTCTGAAGGGATGTAAGCTACATGAGCATAACCGGTAATTGGTAGAAAATGATGTTCACAGGCAGAGTCTATCAAAATATTTTGTTCTACCAACATTTTTGCATAACCATATTTATTCTCAAATGTGGACAGTTTAGGTTTGTTCTTCGGGTTCAATCCGTAGAAAAGCTCTTTTACGTACATTTTTGCTACCCGGTATGGGGTTCCCGATAAACTGTCATCAGTTAAATCCAGTCCCATTTCTTCCATAATTTTATGGAAAAGAGCTTGAATGTTTTCAATCTTTTCTTCATCGGATTTGTCGAAAGCATCTTTTCGTAAAGGCGTTTCTACGCTCGCTGAGAAATGGCTGTCGCCTACAATCTCTATTTGTTCTTTAATGTCGTTTTGCATATTCTATCGTATTAGGATGCACAGCATTTATCTTTGGCACATTTGCAGTACCTGCGGTTATAAAAATGGAGTCCTACAATAGCCGATGCAGGAAAGTAGATAAACATTTCAGGTAATAGTCCGGTTTCAAACGTTTCATTCAGTATAGTAAATAGTAATACCGCCCAACTAGACCACAATGCAATTTGCATCCATTTTTTATTGGTGTTTTTTGAGGCATAGTAAATGGCCGCAAAGGATATGACAATAAATAAATAGTCAACAAGCTGCCACCATACAGGCGTACTGGAACAACAGGTATCAGTACACGCTCTTGCTATAAATAAAAACGGTGTAGCTACACAATGCACCAGACATAGACTTCCGGAAATAATGCCGAATGTATCAGCGTTAATTTTTAATATCATACCTTCTTAAACCAATAAATAATATTCTCTAAATGTGTTTTGCCATAAAGTTTGACAAACCTTACTGTTTCCTTATCTGTTGGATTTTCGTAAACTGCCAAACGCTTTTTTGCGAAATCTTTGGTAAGGTTGATTTCACAATCGTTTATAATGCAGTTTTTCCATTCTTCAAATGTTTGTGGGATCATTTTATTTTTTCAAGATTAATTAATGTAGTTTGCTTTCCAGCTCCGTTAGGCACCAACTGACCATATATTTGGCCTTCAGCTACGGAAAGAGTAAGACCATTTATATCTTGCTTTCCCTTGAGTGACTTGCTTGTGTTTTCGATTGCTATCATCGCTTAAAAATTTTTTATATTTGGTAGTTTAAATCAGAATTCGTTATTGCAACATTGTTACAAAAATAAGGATTATATTTGTTATTGCAACATTGTTGCATTTTATTTTATGATAGGATGAAACAGACTAGAAATACAACAGCAAAAACAGAGATACTAAAACTGATTAGTCAATCAACAGTAGCATTATCTCATTCAGAAATACAAAATAACTTAGATGGCCTGTGTGATCGGGTTACAATTTATCGGGTGTTAGATAGATTAGTAGAAGAAGACTTGGTACACAAGGTTGTGAATATTGATGGCGGAGTTAAATATGCAAGCTGCAATCATAAAGAAGCAGTTCATCACAGCCACAATCATATTCATTTTAGCTGTGAGGAATGCCATACTGTTACCTGTTTGGAAGATGTAAAACCATCTTTTGAATTACCTAAAAGATATCAAGTCAAGGAAGTAAATTTTACGGTGTCCGGAATTTGCCCAGAGTGTTCTTCCTGATATAATTTTATATCTTTTTGAAATAATAATTAAAAACTAAATAGCATGGACTGGAACGACCCTAACGAAACGGAAGAAGAATACAGAATTCGAAAAGATGGAGAATCACTGGCTGCCACGGGTGTAATGTCTATGCTTGTGGGCTTTCTCACTTTCTTTTTAAAGATTGCAGCCGTATTTGGCATATTTATTTATGCCGGCTATTTATTAGCTCAAAAGATATTATCAGAAGATACAGGTCAACTGAATACTTGGATTCTGTCTTTTTTGTTTGCTTATTTTTTATTTTGTATTGTCTATTTTCTCAAAGGTATCATTATCGGATTGCGAGCGGAGGATAATAAGCTATGGATTTTACCTTGGATTATCTGCATATTACTGTGCTGTGCTTTTCCTGCATTTATTATTAAATCCATAGTTGCGGGTATGTTTCCAATCACAAAACGTCAGGATATCTTGTGTATTATAGTTAGTTGGAGTGCATTTCTTTTTTCTTCATTTTATATTTATAGTATTTACCAATTTAAAACGCCTTCCGCTCCCAAAATTTTACGTTGGAGTTATGCTTTGGGACTGAAAGTTTCCCGATAAAATCAGAAATACACTCTATTTTAATTTCTCCTAATTAATTCTCCGATATTAAAATATGTGCAAAGACGAATTTATAGTATTGGTACGGCGGTAGAATTTTTTACTTCATCCAAAACAAATGAACTTTGTATTTTACCTACATTTTTAATCTTTGCAAGTTTATGAGAGGCAAAATTATTATAAGCTTCAAGATCTTTCACCATTACCTTTAGTATAAAATCAAAGACACCACCAGTTAAATAGCATTCTACAATTTCTTCTATTTTGCGAATTTCCTGCTTAAATACTGAGATATGTTCAGCGTTTTGAATATTAAGTGATACAGCACAGAATACCACCAAAGACACGTCCATTTTTTTGTTATCCAGCAAAGCCACATACTTTTTTACATACCCTTCTGATTCAAATTGTTTAATACGATTGTAAATCGGTGTCTTCGATAAATTGAGCTCATCTGCAAGTTTTTTGATATTCGGATTTGCATCATTTTGAAGTTCCGACAAGATTCTTTTGTCTACATCAGTAAGTTTATTCAGAGGATTTTTTCCTGTATTTTGCATGATATACGTCTTTATTAAAAATTATTCCTATAAATGTAAGAATATTTAAAACTGTTTACCTATTTATTGTTTGAAAATAATAATAATTACTCATTTTTATAAATTTGCAAGGAAATAATTGCTTGTGTTTATACAAAATAATCGAAGAAAATAGAATACTATGGAAAAATGCGTATTAATAATAGATGAACAGTTGTCTGTGGGTGAAATTGCTAATGTATCAGCAGTATTGTCTGTATCAGTCGGTTCAAAGATTAAAGGTTTAGTAGGTGTTGATATTCAAGATAAGAATGGTTTTTTGCATCAAGGACTTACTCAACTACCCATACCGGTACTTGGAACTAGTAATAATCGAATTACAGAGATTATAGACACAATAAAAACAGATCCCCTAGCAGGGATTTTAGTTTTTGATTTTAATAATTATTCAAAACAAGCCAGAACATACGACGAATACATTTCGTTGATAGAATCCGCATCTGATGAAGATATTAAGTATTTAGGTATTGCACTTTATGGCACTAAAAAACAAATTAATAGACTTACCAGCGGTTTGAAATTGATAAATAAATTGTGATTTTAAAAAGTATTAAATAATGTCAAGTATAGAAACAAAGCAATCTCTCGAAAAGAAAATAGCAGAATGCGGTTTTTGGAACCATCTGGGGATTAAGCTAATAAAAATTGAAGAGGGATATGTTGAAGCTTCACTTGAATTAAAAGAAGAATATACTCAACATCATGGAGTTGCACATGGAGGTCTACTGACCACTTTAGCAGATTCTGTTGCCGGCTATGCAGGTGTATCAGTCACAGATTCAGAAAAGAATGTCTTGACAGTCGAACTTAAAATGTCTTTTCTAAGAACTGCGAGAGGGAAAATATTATATGGAAAAGGACGGGTAATTAAATCTGGCAAATTATTACATTTTTGTGAGGCTGAAGTTTTTTGTGAAAGAGAACTTGTAGCAAAAGCTTCGGCAACTTTAGCAATTTTGTAATTCATGAAAATCAGCTTTTATAATAACTCCATTATTTCCGTTAACGCCAAACACTGCCTCCTACGGCCATTGACAGCCACTTTTCTATAGCCACTCTTCAAAGCTCTTAAATTCACGCCCGAACATAAATTTTTATAAAATGCAGGGAGAAGACGATTTAAGAGGTTTAGCCAAGATTATGGCTTTTATGCGTGCGGTAAGTATTTTAATTGTACTGGTGCACCTCTATTGGTATTGTTACGGTTTCTTTTTAGAACGTGGATGGACACTGGAAATCATTAATAAGATATTAGGCAATTTCGACAGAACAGCAGGACTGTTTTCGCACACACTTTACACCAAAGTTTTTGCAATAGTACTGCTTGCTTTAAGCTGCTTGGGAACCAAAGGCGTAAAGAATGAAAAGATAACCTGGTCTAAAATATATGTGGCTTTAGGAGTTGGTTTTTTACTATTTTTTCTGAATACACCACTATTAAAACTTTCGCCAATTGTTGGCACATTCTTTTACATTCTTACACTTGGTCTGGGCTACATTGCTTTGCTGATGGCAGGTGTCTGGATGCATCGTTTACTGAACAACAACCTGATGGATGACGTTTTCAATAACGAAAACGAAAGCTTTCAGCAGGAAACCAAACTAATGGAAAACGAGTATTCCGTCAACTTACCTACCAAGTTCTACTACAAAAACAAATGGAACAACGGATGGATAAACATCGTCAATCCATTTAGAGCAACCATAGTTTTAGGAACACCCGGTTCCGGAAAGTCCTATGCTATTGTAAACAACTACATCAAACAGCAGATAGAGAAAGGTTTCTCCATGTACATCTACGATTTTAAATTTGACGACCTTTCTACCATTGCATATAACCATTTGCTGAAGCACAGGGATAAGTACAAAGTTCAGCCACAATTTTACGTTATTAACTTTGATGACCCACGCAAGAGCCACCGTTGCAATCCGCTTAATCCCGATTTTATGACGGACATATCCGATGCTTATGAGGCAGCTTATACTATCATGTTAAACCTTAACAGGTCGTGGATCCAGAAGCAGGGGGATTTTTTCGTCGAGTCACCAATTATCCTGCTGGCCGCTATTATTTGGTATCTGAAAATCTATGATAACGGTAAGTATTGTACGTTTCCACATGCCATTGAATTGCTGAACAAAAAGTACTCGGATGTTTTCACTATTTTAACTTCTTATCCCGATTTGGAAAACTACTTATCTCCATTTATGGATGCTTGGCAAGGCGGAGCCCAAGACCAGTTACAGGGACAGATCGCTTCTGCTAAAATTCCTTTGTCAAGAATGATTTCGCCAAGTTTGTATTGGGTGATGACAGGAGATGATTTTTCATTGGACATAAACAATCCGAAAGAACCTAAAATTTTATGTGTGGGCAACAACCCCGACCGTCAAAATATCTATTCCGCAGCATTGGGTTTGTATAATTCAAGAATTGTAAAGCTGATTAATAAAAAAGGTCAGTTAAAGAGCTCAGTTATCATAGATGAGCTGCCAACCATTTATTTCAGAGGGCTGGATAATCTTATCGCAACGGCGAGAAGTAACAAAGTGGCAGTATGCCTTGGCTTTCAGGATTTTTCACAATTAACGAGGGATTATGGCGATAAGGAAAGCAAAGTTATTCAGAACACAGTGGGTAATATTTTTTCCGGTCAGGTAGTTGGCGAAACAGCAAAAAGTCTTTCAGAACGATTCGGGAAAGTATTACAGAAACGCCAAAGTATGACGATTAACCGTAATGATAAATCCACGTCCATATCCACACAATTAGACAGCCTTATTCCTGCTTCTAAAATTTCAACACTTACACAAGGGATGTTTGTAGGTTCTGTATCGGACAACTTCGACGAGCGTATAGACCAGAAGATTTTCCATGCAGAAATTGTAGTAGATAATGAAAAAGTAGCCTCAGAGACCAAAGCCTATCAAAAGATACCACAAATTCTGTCTTTTGTGGATGAATCTGGAAAAGATAACATGAAGCTAAATATCGAAAACAATTACCGACAGATAAAAGCAGATATTCTGCAAATTGTTGAAAGCGAAATGGAACGTATCAAGAACGATCCGGATTTACAGCATTTGGTACAATAGGGTAAAGTAGTCAAAGTCATAATAATCAGTAGTATTATTTCAGTGTACTTTATTAATTTTGAGCAAAACTTTCTAAGACTGTTATGACAATAGTTATTTATTCTGATTTCGCTAACAATATCGTTTTATATTTTTTCAATGATTTATAAGAAATTAATCCGACCAATTTTGTTCAGATTTGATCCCGAGATGGTTCACAATTTTACTTTTTTTCTTCTTAAAAATCTGCCGCTTACACTTGCACGAGTTTTATTTCCTAAACCTATTAAAAACAAACGCCTCGAACGTGAAGTTTTTGGTTTGACATTCAAAAATCCTGTAGGATTAGCTGCCGGTCTCGATAAGAATGCAAAGGATGTTTTTAATGTACTTCATAATACTTCAATTTTTAATGAATAAATGCTTTATTATAACTACTACAGCTACTTAGCCTAATATTATTCTTCATAAATATGCTTTTCAGTAACATTTGTTACAGACTTTTTTTTATTCAAAATATACTTTTACGGATAATTTAAATAATGAGGAAATGAAAGCACATTATCAAATAGTCATAATTGGAGCTGGTACAGCCGGTATTATGACAGCAGCTCAGCTTTTAAAAAAGGATAAGTCACTTGACATTGTCATCATTGATCCGGCAGAGATGCACTATTATCAACCAGCCTGGACATTGGTCGGAGCAGGAACTTATGATTTCGACAAAACGGCAAAACCTATTAGAGATTTAATTCCGCGAGGTGTAGAATGGATCCGGGATTCTGTGATCGAATTCTTTCCCGAGCAAGCCAAAATAAAAACACAACAAGGGCAGGTAATTAGTTACAGTTATCTCATTGTTGCTCCCGGATTAGTAAATAACCTTTCCCTAATAGAGGGACTGGAAGAAGCCGTAAAAAAAGGCATTGTATGCAGTAACTATATAGATCCAAAATATACATGGGAATGCCTAAAGAGCTTTAAGGGTGGAAATGCGGTTTTTACCCAACCTACAACCCCTATAAAATGTGGCGGAGCTCCTCAGAAAATCATGTACCTGGCGGCAGACTATTTTCGCAGGAATGGATTAGACAAAAAGTCAAATGTAGTGTTTGCAACTCCCGGTACGGTCATCTTTGGCGTAAAGCGGATTGCGGATACATTGATGAAAGTCATCCATCGATACAATGTACATTTTAAACCTTTTTATGCTCCCGTTAAAATAGATGCAAACAAAAAAATAGTCTATTTCAAAAGTGTAGCTCCCGATGACAACAACTGTATTGTAAACGAAGGTAATGTTTTGGGAGAAAAGCAACAAGGTGATTCATTGATTGAAATGCCTTTTGATTTGTTGCACTTAGCTCCACCTCAAACAGCTCCAAAGTTTGTAAAAGAATCTGTATTGGTGAATGAAGCAGGTTGGTTAGATGTGGATATCAATAGTCTTCAACACAAAAAATATCCGAATATTTTCGGGATTGGAGACATAGCCGCATTACCAACCGCAAAAACCGGAGCAGCCGTACGCAAACAGGCTCCTGTAGTGGTTGATAATATCCTTAAACTAATAAAAGGAAAAACTGCCGACAACAAATCGTACCAAGGGTATTCATCTTGTCCCTTAGTAACAGGTTACGGAAAAATGGTATTGGCAGAGTTTAATTACAAAAATGAATTCACGCCCGACCCAAAACTCAAAATGATGCTGATTGGCGACAGTTCCAAAGAACACTGGCGTTTGTGGCTGTTAAAAAAATATATGCTTCCTTATTTGTATTGGCATAAAATGATGAAAGGCGAAGATGTTTAGTCTTGTGTAACCTATGTAACAAACTATCTCTTTTTATAAGCCGAAATTTGCGACAATAAAAAAGAATGACAATTTAATTTATGGAATGGATTTTAGAACCGTGGCCGTGGTATGTGAGCGGACCATTGATTGCAATGACGATGTTTATCCTCCTTTATATAGGAAAGAATTTTGGAATGTCGTCTAATTTAAGAACACTGTGCACCATGTGCGGTGCAGATAAAACCTGTGATTTTTTCTGTTTTGACTGGAAAGCACAACGCTGGAATTTATTGGTAATGAGCGGAGCTGTTATCGGTGGTTTTGTAGCTTCAAATTATCTGTCGGATAATCAAATACCTGACTTAAATCCAAAAACGGTTGAACATTTAAAGGAAATAGGTTTTGAAAGTGCCGGGAAAGCATATGTACCAACTGAACTTTTTGGGCCGGAAGCTTTTTCAGATCCTAAGACATTGGCTATACTATTGATAGGAGGTATATTGGTTGGTTTTGGAGCACGTTACGCAGGTGGTTGTACTTCAGGTCATGCCATATCAGGTATCAGTAATTTACAGTTACCGTCATTGATTGCTACTATTGGATTTTTCATTGGAGGATTAATTATGGTACATCTTATTTTTCCTTTAATTTTTTAATACCGATGAAAAGGCTGGTGGTAATGCTGGTTGTAGTTATACTTTCTCAACCAATAAAAGCACAGGAAAACCACACAAAAGATACCGTTGAAAATAAATCATTGGTTTCATATCTGAAAGAAGGCGAAATCAGCGGTCATATCCGAAACTATTTTCTGACAACAGAAAACAATCATGGGAATGATTATCATGCCAATGCCATTGGAGGTGTATTAAGTTATGAAACCAAATCGTACAAGGGTTTTCAGTTAGGTGTTTCAGGGATATTTACCTACAAGGTGTTTTCATCAGATTTGAATAAACCTTACGATCAGACCAATAAATCATCACGGTGGGAACAGGAACTATTCGATGTAAATCATAAGGACAATTTTAAAGATTTGGACAGATTGGAGGAACTGTATATCAAATATCATTGGAAAAATTCGTACGTAACCTATGGGAAAATTCCGGTAGAATATACGCCCTTATTGAATAAAAGCGATGGAAGAATGAAGCCTTTTGCCTTTCAGGGAGCTTGGCTGCATCTAAAAGATGAAAAATTTCATGCTGATATAGCCTGGATTCATAGAGTTTCCCCGAGATCAATGACAGAATGGTTTTCAATGGATGAGGTTATAGGACTTACCGATAACGGCTATTTACCAAACGGAGAAAAAGCCGATTACAAAGAAACAACGCATTCACAAGGATTAGCGATTGTGCATTTGGGAAAGGAATTTAAAAATTTGAAAGTCAATTTTTGGAATTTTCATTTGGATAAATTCATTAACACCTCCTGGTTGCAATTGGAGTATGCAAAAAAAAATTGGGAGCTTGGCATTATTTATTCTTATCAGATACCGCATTCTTATCAAAAGGAGCTTGATTACGCAAATAGGTATATACAGCCGGATGAAAACGGACAGGTAGTCAGCAGTATGCTGAAATACAAAAATGGTTCATCACAATTTAAAGCAGCTTATACCAAATCTTTTGAGTCCGGCAGGTACTTATTCCCGAAAGAATTGGGGCGGGATCAGTTTTATACTTCCATGCCCAGAAGCCGTATCG
>JASCOF010000015.1 GCA_029960065.1 Flavobacteriaceae bacterium PS02336
AAAGAAAGGCGACGACATACTCTCCCACAAAACTGCAGTACCATCTGCGCAGGCGGGCTTAACTTCTCTGTTCGGGATGGGAAGAGGTGAGCCCCGCCGCAATAACCACCTTAAGGTTTTTAGTAATTAGTTCTTAGTGCACAGTAATTAGTCCTTAGACTCTTTACCGGTTATTTTTCACTAATTACTGCCCGCGACGGGCAAATATTTTAACATACTGAGATAAAGAAAAGTAAGTTTTATTTTAGAAAGTTCTCTCCTCCCGTCTTTTGGACGGGAGGAAAAGGATGTACATAAGCTTACGGATTATTAGTACTACTCGACTATGACATTACTGCCTTTACATCTATAGCCTATCAACGTGGTCATCTTCCACGATCCTTAAAAGAAATCTCATCTTGTGGTGGGTTTCGCGCTTATATGCTTTCAGCGCTTATCCCTTCCAAACGTAGCTACTCTGCGGTGCCCCTGGCGGGACAACAGATACACCAGCGGTTTGTCCAATTCGGTCCTCTCGTACTAGAATCAGATCCACTCAAATTTCTAACGCCCGCAGTAGATAGAGACCGAACTGTCTCACGACGTTCTGAACCCAGCTCGCGTGCCACTTTAATGGGCGAACAGCCCAACCCTTGGGACCTTCTCCAGCCCCAGGATGTGACGAGCCGACATCGAGGTGCCAAACCCCCCCGTCGATATGAGCTCTTGGGGGAGATCAGCCTGTTATCCCCGGCGTACCTTTTATCCTTTGAGCGATGGCCCTTCCATGCGGAACCACCGGATCACTATGCTCTACTTTCGTACCTGATCGACCTGTATGTCTCTCAGTCAAGCTCCCTTATGCCATTGCACTCTACGCACGGTTACCAAGCGTACTGAGGGAACCTTTAGAAGCCTCCGTTACTCTTTTGGAGGCGACCACCCCAGTCAAACTACCCACCAAGCAATGTCCCCCGCTTTTGCGGGGTTAGGCCTCAGATAAACAAAGGGTTGTATTTCAACAATGACTCCACAGCGCCTGGCGACGCCGCTTCATAGTCTCCAACCTATCCTACACATCATTTATCCAAGGTCAATACTAAGCTATAGTAAAGGTGCACAGGGTCTTTTCGTCCCACTGCGGGTAAACGGCATCTTCACCGTTACTACAATTTCACCGAGCTCATGGCTGAGACAGTGTCCAGATCGTTACACCATTCGTGCAGGTCGGAACTTACCCGACAAGGAATTTCGCTACCTTAGGACCGTTATAGTTACGGCCGCCGTTTACTGGGGCTTCAATTCAATGCTTCTCCGAAGATAACATCTCCTCTTAACCTTCCAGCACCGGGCAGGTGTCAGGCCCTATACTTCATCTTACGATTTTGCAGAGCCCTGTGTTTTTGATAAACAGTCGCCTGGACCTCTTCACTGCGGCCCCGATTGCTCGGGGCGACCTTTCTCCCGAAGTTACAGGTCTATTTTGCCTAATTCCTTAGCCATGAATCTCTCGAGCACCTTAGGATTCTCTCCTCAACTACCTGTGTCGGTTTACGGTACTGGTTCTTACTGCCTGAAGTTTAGAGGTTTTTCTTGGAAGCCCTTAGGCGCACTATCTCTTTGTCCGAAGACTCCGAGTACTATCGTATTTCACCAAACTCTACGGATTTGCCTATAGAGCTTATAGCTAGGTACTTTAACGAACTATTCCGTCAGTTCGCGGCGCTTTCATCACTCCGTCACCCCATCACAGCAATAAGAAGTACGGGAATATTAACCCGTTGGCCATCGACTGTCCCTTTCGGGTTCGCCTTAGGTCCAGACTAACCCACAGCTGATTAGCATAGCTGTGGAAACCTTAGTTTTTCGGTGTGCGGGTTTCTCGCCCGCATTATCGTTACTTATGCCTACATTTTCTTTTCTGACCGGTCCAGCATACCTTACGATACACCTTCTGCCCTGTCAGAATGCTCCCCTACCACTTACAGTAAACTGTAAATCCATAGCTTCGGTAATATGCTTATGCCCGATTATTATCCATGCTCGTCCGCTCGACTAGTGAGCTGTTACGCACTCTTTAAATGAATGGCTGCTTCCAAGCCAACATCCTAGCTGTCTGGGCAGACAAACCTCGTTCTTTCAACTTAGCATATATTTGGGGACCTTAGCTGATGGTCTGGGTTCTTTCCCTCTCGGACTTGGACCTTAGCACCCAAGCCCTCACTGTTATCAATCATTATACAGCATTCGGAGTTTGTCAGGAATTGGTAGGCGGTGAAGCCCCCGCATCCAATCAGTAGCTCTACCTCTGTATAACTGAAATAACGCTGCACCTAAATGCATTTCGGGGAGTACGAGCTATTTCCGAGTTTGATTGGCCTTTCACCCCTACCCACAGGTCATCCGAAGACTTTTCAACGTCAACCGGTTCGGTCCTCCACTGTGTGTTACCACAGCTTCAACCTGCCCATGGGTAGATCACACGGTTTCGCGTCTAACACTGCCGACTAAAGCGCCCTATTCAGACTCGCTTTCGCTGCGGATCCGCGGCTTAACCGCTTATCCTTGCCGGCAACGTTAACTCGTAGGCTCATTATGCAAAAGGCACGCCGTCACCCCACTTAAGGGCTCCGACCGCTTGTAAGCGCATGGTTTCAGGATCTATTTCACTCCGTTATTCACGGTTCTTTTCACCTTTCCCTCACGGTACTGGTTCACTATCGGTCTCTCAGGAGTATTTAGCCTTAGCGGATGGTCCCGCCGAATTCAGACAGGGTTTCACGTGCCCCGCCCTACTCAGGATACCGCTATCCATTACACTTGTTACCCATACGGGGCTGTCACCCTCTTTGGCGTTCCTTTCCAGAAACTTCCGGTTCCTTGTGCATGAAATGTCGCGGTCCTACAACCCCACCTATGCCGTAACATAAATGGTTTGGGCTAATCCGCGTTCGCTCGCCACTACTTACGGAATCACTTTTGTTTTCTTCTCCTCCGCCTACTTAGATGTTTCAGTTCAGCGGGTTTGCCCACCTATCGGTGTGCTATATCTTCAATATAGCGGGTTGCCCCATTCGGATATCTGCGGATCAGTCGGTGTGTGCCCGTCCCCGCAGCTTTTCGCAGCTTATCACGTCCTTCATCGCCTCTGAGAGCCTAGGCATCCCCCATGCGCCCTTATTTTGCTTATTGTACCCAATCTTGTCCTAAAACAAGACCGTTATTTTGTTTTTTACAATAAATTGTAAAAAACGCTTTCTACTTTCTTATTATTTTCTTATCTCAATATGTCAATGAACTTTAAAGCTTTCGCTTCTGTGGAGAATAACGGAGTCGAACCGTTGACCTCCTGCGTGCAAGGCAGGCGCTCTAGCCAGCTGAGCTAATCCCCCGTTTCAATTTTAGATTCTTGAATTCAGATTTTAGATTTCTAATTCTTCTCTAATTTCTTTGGTGAATCCCAGCTTCCAGAATTTCCTTTTTTTAAGTTAAATAGTAGTCCCGGGCAGACTCGAACTGCCGACCCCTACATTATCAGTGTAGTACTCTAACCAGCTGAGCTACGAGACTCTGTTTTACTTAAGTTTTATCATTTTTTTAAATTAACAGCAAGAGTAATACAATCTTAAGGCTTCAAACCTCTATAACAGTCATCTTATTTCCCATTCGTGCCAGAAGGCTAACTAAATGGGCTCTAGAAAGGAGGTGTTCCAGCCGCACCTTCCGGTACGGCTACCTTGTTACGACTTAGCCCTAGTTACCAGTTTTACCCTAGGCAGCTCCTTGCGGTCACCGACTTCAGGCACCCCCAGCTTCCATGGCTTGACGGGCGGTGTGTACAAGGCCCGGGAACGTATTCACCGGATCATGGCTGATATCCGATTACTAGCGATTCCAGCTTCACGGAGTCGAGTTGCAGACTCCGATCCGAACTGTGACCGGCTTTATAGATTCGCTCCTGGTCACCCAGTGGCTGCTCTCTGTACCGGCCATTGTAGCACGTGTGTAGCCCAAGGCGTAAGGGCCGTGATGATTTGACGTCATCCCCACCTTCCTCACAGTTTGCACTGGCAGTCTTGTTAGAGTTCCCGACATGACTCGCTGGCAACTAACAACAGGGGTTGCGCTCGTTATAGGACTTAACCTGACACCTCACGGCACGAGCTGACGACAACCATGCAGCACCTTGTAAACTGTCTTGCGAAAGATCTGTTTCCAAATCGGTCAGTCTGCATTTAAGCCTTGGTAAGGTTCCTCGCGTATCATCGAATTAAACCACATGCTCCACCGCTTGTGCGGGCCCCCGTCAATTCCTTTGAGTTTCAAACTTGCGTTCGTACTCCCCAGGTGGGATACTTATCACTTTCGCTTAGCCACTGAAATTGCTCCCAACAGCTAGTATCCATCGTTTACGGCGTGGACTACCAGGGTATCTAATCCTGTTCGCTCCCCACGCTTTCGTCCATCAGCGTCAATCAATTAGTAGTAACCTGCCTTCGCAATTGGTATTCCATGTAATCTCTAAGCATTTCACCGCTACACTACATATTCTAGTTACTTCCTAATAATTCAAGTCCAGCAGTATCAATGGCCGTTCCACCGTTGAGCGATGGGCTTTCACCACTGACTTACAAGACCGCCTACGGACCCTTTAAACCCAATGATTCCGGATAACGCTTGGATCCTCCGTATTACCGCGGCTGCTGGCACGGAGTTAGCCGATCCTTATTCTTACGATACCGTCAAGCTCCTATACATAGGAGTGTTTCTTCTCGTACAAAAGCAGTTTACAATCCATAGGACCGTCATCCTGCACGCGGCATGGCTGGTTCAGGCTTGCGCCCATTGACCAATATTCCTCACTGCTGCCTCCCGTAGGAGTCTGGTCCGTGTCTCAGTACCAGTGTGGGGGATCTCCCTCTCAGGACCCCTACCCATCGTTGCCTTGGTAAGCCGTTACCTTACCAACTAGCTAATGGGACGCATGCTCATCTTTCACCGTTGTGACTTTAATTATAAAATGATGCCATCCTATAATACTATGAGGTATTAATCCAAATTTCTCTGGGCTATCCCTCTGTGAAAGGCAGATTGCATACGCGTTACGCACCCGTGCGCCGGTCTCTA
>JASCOF010000016.1 GCA_029960065.1 Flavobacteriaceae bacterium PS02336
AAACCAGAATAGCCAAAAAAATCCACGATGAATTGGCAAACGATGTATTTCAAGTAATTGCTTTTGCAGAATCTCAATCCCTATCTACCGAAAATACCAAAGAAAACCTGCTGCAAAAACTGGATGATATTTATGGCCGTGTGAGAGGAATTTCGAGAGAAAATAATAGTATCGACACTGGTATAAATTTTACGCGAAGTATCAAAGAAATGCTTTCAGTTTATAATTCCAGTGAAAGAAACATTATCGTAACCAATTTAGAAGAAATAAATTGGGAAACGATTGATGATATGAAGAAGATAACCATCAGCCGTATTCTGCAGGAATTGATGGTGAATATGAAGAAACACAGTAAGGCAAACCTTGTCGTAATCAAATTTGAAAGTGACCTAAAATCAGTTCAAATAAATTATATGGACAATGGCGTTGGGTGCGAAAAAAGTACCATTGTAAAAAATGGACTTCAAAACATGGTAAACCGTATTTTGGCTGTTAACGGAACAATTGATATCGATACGGAACCTGAAAAGGGATTTAGAGTAAAAATAATTGTGCCGGAACAAACACAAATTAAAGTTTAAAACAAAGTGCACAAACTTCTAAATTAAAAAAACCTTTCCAAATATTATTCTAATCTAAAAGTGCTTTTAATTTATTCGCATCAATACGAATTGCTTTTAAAGTTACAAATGTGCGATATCGAGAAAATATGGATTCCATTATCAAAGTTAGAGAGCAATTCAACCACAAATAATATTTTCTATCTTTGTTTTAAACCCAGATGGTCCAGGTGATGGTACAAAACCTCCTAAATAGTAAACTAAAAATACTTTTAATTTCTAATTAATTACTATTTTCGAGGAAAGTAAATTTTATGTTACGGTCCCCGTTTTTTTATTTTATTATTTTTCTTTCTCTTCTTTCTTGTAAAGAAAAAAAGGTGACTTCTCCTAACATCGAATCTATAAGAAAAGAAGCTTTTAACTTAAAAGCTAAAGCTGATAAAAATTACGAAAAACAAAACTTCAATACTGCTTTTTACGAGTTTAATAAATCAAAAATACTTTTCGAAACTTTAAAAGACAGTTCCAAAATTAGCTACGCTCTTCTCCAAATGGCAGCTATCCAACAAAGAAATGGAGACTACTATGGCAGTAAGGAAACAGTTACCGAAGCAATACCTTATGCAGTAAATAACAAAGATCACATGAGCTGCATAAATAATACATTAGGGATTGCTGACAAAGAGCTTTCTCTTTTTGATGATGCAATTTCTTATTACGAAGAATCGGTTAAAGATTCTGAGAGTTTTGAGGATAAGCAAATTCCACTAAACAATATTGCTGCTGTCTATATACACCAAAAAAAATATAATGATGCAATCACTCTTCTAGAGTCACTTTTAACTAAAAATTTATTGGAAGAAGAAAAATTTACCTATACAAAATCTTTGGTTTTAGACAACTTAGGCTTTGCTTATTTTAAGAATGGAATGGATCAAAAAGGTTTTGATTTAATGCTTAAAGCGCTTAAGATAAGAAATAAAAGCAATGACCTATACAGCAGTATTGAAAGTTATCTTCATCTTGCTGATTATTATTCTAAAAAAGACCTACTAAAATCAGATAAAAATGCTCTACTAGCATACAATACAGCCACAAAACTCAATAGTGTTGACGAAAGATTAGAAGCACTGCAAATTTTAATTTCTAATGATCACAGCGGGCAAACCAGCAAATATGTAAAACAATACTTTACGCTAAACGACAGCATTATCAAAGTTAGAAACAACTTTAAAAATAAATTTGCCAAAATTAAATACGATTCGAAAAAAGAAAAAGACGAAAACGAAAAACTTCGTTTAGAAAAAGCAGAAAATCAATTGTC
>JASCOF010000017.1 GCA_029960065.1 Flavobacteriaceae bacterium PS02336
TGTAAATCGTCAGCAAAAAGTGGACTGATTTAAGTCAAAACTAAGAGAGTGTTTTCAAAATCCTTAAATTTGAATTATGAGAACACCCAAGAAAAAAACAGCAGAGAATTTCATTAAAGACATTCGCAGAAACACACGAAGAATCTTTAGTTCCGAACAGAAAATACAGATTGTTATGGAAGCCTTGCGAGCAGAAATGTCTGTAGCTGAATTATGCAGAAAGTATTCCATCAACGAATCACAGTTTTACAAATGGAATAAAGAGTTTTTAGAAGCTGGTAAAAAACGTTTAGCAGGTGATACCACAAGAGAAGCTACCAGTGATGAAGTAGCAGAGCTCAAGAAAGAAAATCAACAATTAAAAGTCATGATTGCCGATTTAGTTTTACGCTATGATATCGTAAAAAAAAGCTTGGACATGCTGGATTAACTGAAAAGTTCAAAAAATATATGCGACTTACAGTATCCGAAAAACAAGAAATCATTCATATGGTTACTCGTTCTGAAATTGGTATAAATAGAACGCTTCGGGAGATTGGAATCAATAAAAGTACTTTTTATAATTGGTATCACGCTTATAGCGAAAATGGTGTTGAAGGATTACTTCCAAACAAAAGAACGTCAAACAGGCAGTGGAACAGTATACCACAAGAACAGAAGAATCTGGTTGTAAAATTAGCTCTAGATTATCCTGATTTATCTTCTCGTGAATTAGCCTATAAAATGACCGATGAGCAACAAATTTTTCTATCGGAATCAAGCGTTTATCGAATTTTAAAAGCAAGGGGATTAATTACAGCTCCAGCTCATATTTTCCTCAGTGCAGCTGATGAGTTTAAAGATAAAACAAGCTTTGTTCATCAAATGTGGCAAACCGATTTTACCTACTTTAAAATCCTGGGATGGGGTTGGTATTATTTAAGCACAGTTTTAGATGATTACAGCAGGTATATTGTACACTGGGAACTTTGTTCTAATATGAAAGCAGATGATGTAAAAAGAACGGTTGATGTTGCTATTAAAAAAGCAAAATTGGTAACCAAACAGAAGCCAAAACTATTGTCCGACAATGGTTCGTGTTACATTGCAAGCGAATTAAAATCATATTTAAAAGACAATTATCAAATGCAACAAGTGCATGGCAGACCCAATCATCCACAAACACAAGGGAAAATTGAACGCTATCACAGGACAATGAAAAACGTAGTAAAACTTGATAATTACTTCGCTCCAGAGGAATTAGAAGCTGCTTTAGAAAAATTTGTTTATCGTTATAATAATGAAAGGTATCATGAATCATTAAACAACTTAACCCCAGCTGATGTCTATTTTGGAAGAGGTGAATTGATTTTAAAAGAACGAGAACGATTAAAGGAAATTGCGATAATTAACCGCAGAAGTGAGTACCAAAAAACAAAATTAACAACGAATCAAATAAAACAATTATCTTTGAATTATTAACTAAATACTCTCTTAGGAAAAGTCCAATTTAGTTTGAAGACATACA
>JASCOF010000018.1 GCA_029960065.1 Flavobacteriaceae bacterium PS02336
TCAATTATTTTGTTTTGGGTTTGAATTCTTTCGTCTATCAGAGATAGAAATGATGCAATTTTAGTTTGTTCTTCAAGACTTGGGTAACCTATTCTAATATTTCCTAAATCTGTTGAATTGATAGCAGGATAACTAGTACCTGTACATCTTTCAATAACATTATCAACGAATTTTTGATTATGTAAATATTGAAAAATAAACCGAGAATTTTGTTTTGTTCTAATCTGTGCATATCCTGTTGATGCTACATATTTTCCTTCTTTATCAAAAAATAGATTATTTTTTTGATACGGTCTAACCATTTGAAAAAGGACATCATTTTTCGACAACACTCTTTGAGCTCTGCTTGGAGCTCCGTCTTTTGAAATAAAATCTTCTTTCAATAATCGTCCATTTTCAACACTTTCTAAATCAATATAGACAAATGAACTAGGTAACCCTTCATTTTTAGGATTTATCTCACATGTATCAGCTAATCTACTTGACTGCCATTCCTCAGTAAATTCAGGAAATCTCAAATTAGGAAC
>JASCOF010000019.1 GCA_029960065.1 Flavobacteriaceae bacterium PS02336
TCGTCTTGTGACGAGACGGCTGTCAATTCAATATGTCTACGAACGTGTATTTCTTTTTGTTCCGCCTGTATCTCAAAGCGGGTGCAAAACTAAAAATTCTTTTTGTTTCCTGCAAGAAAAATTTAAAAAAAATTTGAAACTTTTTTTCGTTTCCTTTTCCTAATTTTCTCTCCAGTATCTCAATGAACTTTCCCTGTTTTGCGGGGTGCAAATGTAAAAAGCATTTTCAAATCTCGCAAGCTTTTTCTAATCTTTTTTTTGAAAATTTCTTCTCATTTAATCAGTGTGCCTGCCAGTATTTCAGTGAACGTCTTTCGCTGTTGCGGGTGCAAAAGTACCACCTTTATTTACATTTACAAGCCTTTTCTTTATATAATTTCAATCTTTTTTAAAACTTTTTCT
>JASCOF010000001.1 GCA_029960065.1 Flavobacteriaceae bacterium PS02336
CCTGCGACTGCGACTGCGACTGCGACTGCGACTGCGACTGCGACTGCGACTGCGACTGCGACTGCGACTGCGACTGCGACTGCGACTGCGACTGCGACTGCGACTGCGACTGCGACTGCGACTAAACACAAAAAAAAACAGTCTTTCACTTCATTTTAAAATCTGAATTAGTAAGCCAAATTTTATGCGAAAGACTTTCAAGAGCTGTCGGCAAGCAGCTCTTTTTTTTAAATCAAACTCAAAAAAATGAAAAATAGCATTATTATAGTACTGTTACTTCTCTCGGGGAGTATGTTTGCCCAAATGTACAATCCTGTAAAATGGTCGACATCAGTAGAAAAAATATCAGATAAAGAATATATTTTAAAAGCCAAAGCCGTAATACAATCGGGCTGGCATTTATACGGACAATATATTGAAGAAGGCGGACCTTCGAGAACTACTTTTACTTTCAAAAATACCAGTAAAAAGTTTGAGTTTATCGGAAAAACAACGGAAGAAAAAGGGCATGAAGTTGTGGATAAAATCTTCGATATGAAAATTAAATATTTTGAAGATAAAGCGCTTTTTACACAGAAAATAAAAGTGACATCAGAAGGTGTTTCGAAAATTGAGGGAGAAGTTGAGTTTATGGTCTGTGATGACAGCAATTGTTTACCGCCAACTTCAGAAGAATTAGTATTTAAAATTCAGGCAGAAAAGAAAACAGTAGCTATTGAAGAAAGCCCTGCGGTAGAAAAAGATTCAGTAATTACATCAGAAAAAACAGTTGCTAGAACATCAGAAAAAACAATTCAAGAAATAGAAAATAAGTCGAGTAAAAATGAATCAAGAGGTTTATTGGGGATATTTATTTTAGCTTTTTTATCCGGTTTCGCTGCTTTATTGACACCATGTGTTTTTCCTATGATTCCAATGACGGTGAGTTATTTTACCAAACAGAGTAAAACCAAAGCTGCGGGAATTCGCAACGCGATGATTTATGGTTTTTCAATTGTAATTATTTATGTTTTGCTGGGTTCAATTGTAACAGCTGTTTTTGGTGCAGATTCGTTGAATGCGCTTTCGACCAATGTCTGGTTCAACTTGATTTTCTTTATTTTATTGGTTGTTTTTGCCTGCTCTTTTTTGGGCGCTTTCGAAATTATGCTTCCAAATGCATTGGCAAACAAAGTAGATTCGCAGGCAGATAGAGGAGGATTAATCGGGATTTTCTTTATGGCTTTAGCTTTGGCTATTGTGTCTTTTTCTTGTACAGGACCAATAGTTGGTACTTTATTGGTTGAAGCGGCATCAAAAGGCGGAATCGCTCCAATTGTCGGCATGTTAGGATTTTCGATTGCCATTGCATTGCCATTTTCATTATTCGCCGCTTTTCCCGGCTGGCTGAATGCATTGCCAAAATCGGGCGGATGGCTCAATACCGTAAAAGTAGTTTTGGGATTTTTGGAATTAGCTTTAGCGTTTAAATTTTTATCGAATGCCGATTTGGTCTTGCAGCTGCATTGGTTAGAAAGAGAAACTTTCCTTGCGATTTGGATTGCCGTTTTTGGAATGCTGGCTTTTTATTTATTTGGAAAAATTACGCTGCCGCATGATTCGCCTTTAAATCATATTTCGGTTGGAAGATTAGGTTTCGGATTGATTGTTTTGAGTTTTACGATTTATTTGATTCCTGGACTTTGGGGAGCACCTTTGAAACTAATCAGCGGATTCCCGCCGCCAATGCAGTACAGTGAATCTCCAAACGGATTGGGTGTTTCAAGTAATTCGGAGTTAAAAATAACAGGTTCACTTCCGGAAGGAGCAGAGCATGGCCCGCAGAATATTATCACTTTTCATGATTATGATAAAGGAATGGAATATGCTAAAAAAGAAGGAAAACCGGTTTTATTAGATTTTACAGGATATGCCTGCGTAAACTGTAGAAAAATGGAAGAATTGGTTTGGTCAGATCCTAAAGTTTTAGGTGTTTTAAATAATGATGTGGTTTTGATTTCATTGTATGTTGATGATAAAAAAGAATTACCGGAAAGGGAGCAATTTGTTTCTGAAACAACGGGTAAAAAGATCAAAACAATCGGTAATAAATGGAGCGATTTACAGATTAAAACCTATAAAGCCAATGCACAGCCATTTTATGTCATTGTAGATCATAAAAATAATTCTTTGACAGAGACATCAGCTTATAATCCAGATATTGAGGAATATTACAACTGGCTTCAATCTGGAATTAAGAATTTTAAGAAATAAACCATTTTAGAATGATGGAGAAAATGGATACTATTTTGAAAACACAGAAAAGTGAGTTGGAGCACTATTTTTCTGAATTTAGGGAAAATACAATCGGTATAAATCATGCTTTCGAATCAATTTATGGAAATCAGAATCTGCTTTACGCCGATTGGATTGCCAGCGGGAGATTGTATTATCCGATTGAAGATATCATGCTGCGAAAAATCGGACCGATGATTGCCAACACACATTCGTTTTCCAGCCAGACAGGAAAAGCATCAACTTATGCATATCAATATGCAAGACAGTTAATTAAAAAACATGTCAATGCATCAGAATCAGATTGTTTAGTGGCAACAGGAACAGGAATGACGGCAGCGTTAAACAAATTACAGCGCATTATGGGATTACGTTCTGAGGATAATATTTACAGCGTAAAAATCAATTTTGATGACGAGAGACCAGTTGTTTTTATCACACATATGGAGCATCATTCCAATCAGGTTCCGTGGTATGAAACTATTGCCGATGTTGTGGTTTTGCCTTGCGGAGAAAATAATTTAATCGATCCAAAGATACTTTCAGAAGAACTTAAAAAATATAAGAATAGAAGGCTCAAAATAGGTTCGTTTACAGCCTGTTCTAATGTAACAGGAATTATTACTCCTTATCATGAATTAGCGAAGATAATGCATCAGAACGGTGGTTATTGTTTTGTTGATTTCGCAGCTTCGGCTCCGTATGTCAAAATCGATATGCATCCAGAAGATCCAGAAGAAAGATTGGATGCGATTTTCTTTTCGCCTCATAAATTTTTGGGAGGACCTGGAACTTGCGGTATTTTAGTTTTCAATGAAAATTTATATCAATCTAATTTTCCAGATAATCCTGGCGGAGGGAATGTAAAATGTACGAATCCGTGGGGAGGTTATCATTACAGCGATGCTATTGAGGTAAAAGAAGATGGCGGAACACCGGGATTTCTGCAAGTAATGCGAACGGCTTTATGTTTGGAGTTGAAAGATAAGATGAGCGTTGAAAAAATGAAAGAAAGAGAAACGGAACTGCTTCAGCTTTGTTTTTCTGAATTACAGAAAATAAAAGGATTAACAATTTTAGGAGATTTACAAACCGAAAGAATTGGTTGTGTTTCTTTTACAATAGAAAATATTCATTACAATTTGATTGTAAGGCTTTTAAATGATCGTTTCGGAATTCAGGTTCGTGGTGGCTGGTCTTGCGCCAGTACTTATGCTCACTTTTTGTTGAATATTGATGAAGAAAAATCAGCTGCCATCACAAAGGGAATCCTTCAGAAAAATTTAACTGAAAAACCAGGCTGGGTTAGAGTTTCACTCCATCCGACACTGAAAAATGAGGAACTTTTATTTATTTGTAATGCCGTTAAAGAAATTGTTCTAAATATTGAAAACTGGCAGAAAGCGTATCAATATAATCCTGTAACCAACGAGTTTGATAATCTTTTGGTTAGAGAAACTATTGAAGAGGATGTAAAGGAATGGTTTGTATTATAAATAGATAAAAAAAAGAGTAAACCTCCAAAAAGTGGAAGTTTACTCTTTTTAAAATTATTGAGTTTGTGAATTAATATTCTAACTATAGACTTCTGTGTTTTCTTTCTTTAAAGGTTTTAGACCTAAATTTTGAAACATTTGCATATCCTCAGATATTCCAGGATTTGGTGTTACCAGTAACGTTTCGCGTTCTCCCGTAAAAATAGAATTAGCACCCGCCATGAAACACCATGCTTGTTCTTCTTCAGTCATTTCAATTCGTCCCGCACTTAGACGAACTATAGAAGAGGGCATTATAATTCGTGCCGTTGCAATCATCCTTACCATGTCCCAAATAGGTACTTTTGGGTTGTTTTCTAATGGAGTTCCTTTTACTCTAGCTAAGGCATTTACAGGTACAGATTCTGGGTGAATAGGCATAGTAGCTAAAGTCGTAAGCATAGAAACTCGATCGGTGGCTGTTTCGCCAAGGCCAATAATTCCGCCCGAACAGACCGTAATTCCTGCTTTTCTAACATTATGTATAGTGTCAAGACGCTGATCAAATTTACGTGTACTAATTATTTCGTCGTAATAGCTTTCTGAAGTGTCCAGATTGTGATTGTAAGCGTGCAGTCCAGCTTCTTGAAGACGAATAGCTTGTTCTTTAGTAAGCATTCCTAAGGTGCAGCAGACTTCTAATCCGAGATTGTTAACTCCTTTTACCATTTCAATAACACGATCAAAATCTTTATTATTTCTTACTTCACGCCAAGCTGCGGCCATACAAAAGCGTGAAGAACCATTTTCTTTTGCTTTTTGGGCGTGCTCAATTACTGTTTCTGTAGGCAATAAAGATTGTACTTTAATATCCGTATGGTATCTTGCCGCTTGCCCGCAATAAGAGCAGTCTTCAGGACAGCCACCTGTTTTTACAGAAAGTAACGTACATACTTGTATCTCTGAAGGTTTATGCCATTTTCTGTGAACTGTGGCAGCACTATAAACTAAGTCTAATAAAGGTCGATCGTAGATGGCTTGAATTTCTTCTTTACTCCAATCGTGTCTTATTTCGTTCATTTTTCTATTTTTTAATTTTGAGATTTTTTTTGTTGATGATCAAAAGTAATCTCTTGTTTTTTATTGAAAATGAACCGCTTTTTAGATTGTGGATAGTCCGGTTGAAGTTTTGGACTTTTGTGAAATGGATTTTTTTATGTTGTAAAAGGATATGAATTATTGTCAATATGATGTTGATATAAAAAAATAGAAAGAATATAAGCTAACTTTTTTAGATTTTTATTTTAAGTTGCTAATTCAATATATTTTATATCATACAGATCAGTTGAATATACACTAGCTTTTAATTTTACATTTTGAGTTAAGCCACCTGAAAAAGTTTTTTTTAACTGTCCATTATGCCAAAATGTTAGTATGCCATCAAGCCATCTAACCTTAATTTCGATATTTTCAATATAGGTATTCCAGGATTCTAAAGATGAGTTTGATCCAACTCCAATCACATCAGAATATGCCTCATTATTAAAAAAGGCTCTGCATTGTACATAATTCGAAGGATAATTCCAAGCAAGATTAAGTTTATTACTATTATCAGATGCATTTAATAATTGGAGAAATGAATATTGATAACCAATCGGTATGCCTAAAGATGACTTACGAGGTTTGCATCTAATCTCGAAATTTTTAGTCCAGTCCAGTTGACTATTCCATATAACACTGCCTGTAGACATGTAAGAAAGAGTTTCAACCTTTCCGTCAGTAGCGGTAATAGCTCCTGTTTGAGAGTTCCAATCTGTTGAAAGAGGGGTAAAAATAGTACCTAATATAATTGTTAATGCATCTATATAAGTTGTTGATTTTCCATTGTTTAAAGTGATGTCAAAATTTCCTTCTGCATTTCCAGTTGTCACATTTACAATAATTTCATTATCACTTTTAAATTTAATATAATTTATAATTTGTCCTTCTATTGTAATAGTAGTACTTGGTGTAAAAAAAGAACCCTTTACAATTATATTATTTGTCTCATTTGGCAAAAAATGATTTGGTATTAATTCTTCTAAATGAGGTGCATAAGCACTATTGTAAATCAATTCCTTTAAAACTTTTCCCTGTCTAGCATCCAAAGATTTTCCTTCTTGAATGTAATCTAATCCATTATAACTATTGGTTTTAATGCTGTTAATATCTTCAAATTCCAATTCTCCCTTTTCATTAGTAATTAAAATTTTATCTGGACCATTTGTTTCTAAATCAGAAACTTTTATTCTGTTATGGTTTGTACTCATTTTTTAATTGTTAATATTTTAATGACTAATAAGATTGTTCCTGTGTGATAAGTAAGGAAGGATTATTACTTAAAACATTGAATGGGTGATAAATAACTGCTTTTTGAGATGTTATAAATTTTGGTTCTGTAGGTGTCACGGCTATATTAATCAGTTCTTTAGAATTGTCAAAAGCATTAAAACCTCTAAAAACAATCAATCTTGGTGTGTCCAATTTGCTTGAGGCTGGAATCCTAAATATCTCTGCAGGTGCGTTTGTCATAATCTTAACATTTTCCAGAATAATTTGGGCTTCTCCGTTTGTCATTCCAGCAGAACCATTGTTAAGGACATTTGGAATTAATATAATTGGATTTGTTGGAGTAATAGAATAATTAATACTTAATTCTAAATCTTTAAGTACACAAGTATCCTTATTTGAAAAATCTGTGTTAAGTCGGCTTCTTGTGATGATCATGAATGGACTTTGAAGAGAATAGTTAAATGTAGCTCTTCCTGATACATAACACTGACTATTTAATGTATTTCCCGAAATCCAGCAATTATTAATTGTAGAGTCTCTAAACTGAACTTTAAGTCTTGTATTTAAACCAAAATCCCCACCTGCTTGTCCCAGAGGAATTTTCATTAAAGTATTTACGCTGTCTATATTTCCAATTTTAATAGTAGCTTTAGTTGATGACCAGCCTGTCCATAAATTTATAGGTAATGTGGAATTATTGATAATAGATCCAAATTCAAAATCCTGAACAGGCGGTACAAAAATACTATTTTCGCTACTTCCTGAAAATGAATTTGCATTATTTGTTACATAGTCAATTTTAGCAAAAGATACTGTTCTGATGCGGGATAATTGTAATTGAAGATTAGTACATGTGTTATCGATAATTATGCTATTTATTTGTACATAATTAAATAAGCCATCTGGAGTAAACAAATTTCCGAGATATGTAATATTACTAAATCTAAGAACCTGTATGTTTAAAAAGCTATTTGGATTACCAGCTTGAAATCTAAGCCCGCCAGATATTGGACTATTTGTCAATGCCTGATGTATAATATTTACGTTATCAAGAGTAGTTTTTCCAATATCTGCACCATTATTAAAAACAAGTGTTGGAGTACCCTTTATACCAGTAATATGCAAATTAAAGAGTAAAATATTTGTATCGTTGTTGTGACTGTTTGACAGCATTTTAGTTCCCATATTATAAGTACCATCGTTAGTAATTACAATTTTAATTCCTAATGGAATCCATCCCTCTAAGCTAGATTGAAATTCTAAGGCTTTTTGCATTGTAGCAAATGGTCTATTAGGGTTTTCAAATTGAGCAGTAGAATCATTTCCAGTATAATTATTTACAAAAATAGTATTCCAAATTTTTGGATCGGAAGTAATTGTTGTATTTAGATTATCAACTAAATCCTTTAAAACCTTCCCCTGCCTCGCATCCAAAGCTTTTCCTTCCTGAGTGTAATCTAATCCATTATAGCTATTAACTTTAATGCTGTTAATATCACTAAACTCTAATTCACCATTTTCATTAGTTATTAAAATTTTATCTTGATCACTTGTCTCTAAATCAGAGACCTTTATTCTGTTGTGGTTTGTGTTCATTTAGTAGTATTTTAGTTTTATTGTACTTCAAGATTAGTAATTATTGTTCTTAATTATATTACGCAACAATTGTTGCTGAGTTATATTGATTTAAAATTCTTCGCTGTATATTTATTCCTGGGGAAATAACTCCATTAGTAAAAATGATTCCATTTTTTATATTCCATGTTGGTTGATTGGTTGATTGCCAAAATGGTTCATCATACGTAATGTTTTGATTGTCATTTTGAACAATAATATAATTATTGCCTACAAATTCAGCTGTTACATTATCGTAAGTTCTTAAAGATCCTGTTTCTAAATATGAAATAAAATAACCGCCTAATAGAGTAAATGTAGAATTTGAAAATAATATTGATTTGCTTAAATCATATCCTCCTATGAGAGTTTTAGTTGTAATATTTGCATTTATAAACATTAGACCAGGAAAATTATTACTAACTGATATAAGTTGATCAGAATTTGGATAACTAGCGATTCCTGTAATTATACAAGTTCCATTGCAATTATGTCTATTTATACTAATATTCGAGGATATAGTTGATTTTCCTTTAAAATTAATACTAACATTATTACCATGTAAATAATTAAAATTGGAATTATTGTAAGGTGCTACAGATGAGATATTACCATGATTAATGTCTCCACTTGTAAAAGCACTGTTCATAAGTAGGAAAGAATTGTCATGAGTTAAGTTATCAAAATCTAAAGTTAGATTCATAAAATAGCTGACTAAATAGGTTGCACCTCTAAAATTTATAGTATTAGCTTTAATGTTTATTTTTCTGCCTCCTCCAGTACCTTGAAAGATTCCTCCAGAATCAGTTATCTTAACATTTAAAATTTTACAATCTAAGTTAGCCTCGGAAGAATTTCCCCAACCAGCTTGGTAAGTGCTGGAAAATTCTATCCAAGAAGATTTAATGTTTACAAATGAATTATTAAAACCATTTCCTGCCGCAGTATTGGGATTGAAATTAATACCGCCTAGCGGCATTTCTACATTGAAATATTGATTGTTTACAGTATAACTATTAGTTGTTGTCACATTTACTGTGCAGGCAAATTCACTTCTTAAATCGAATTTTTTTGTAGTCCCATTATTCATGGCAGCATCAATGTAAAATACAGATCCTGAGAGAATCTCGATGTATTTGGAATTGGGATCTGCAAAAAAGGGCGTTATTGCTGCATCTAGTGTTAGATATGGTTTGTCTGGGTTTCCAGGTTCGGCAGTTAAATTATTTCCAGTTGAAGAAACAAAGTATACTCCTTTTACAATTTGCGAAGACTGTCGATTTCCAGCTACACTCCAAGTGTTGTTGTCAATTTTTGTTAATGTCCTAGTTTCTCCATTTATCATAGTTAATGGAATATTTGCAACGAAAGAGATCCCAGAACCATTAATAGTGACTAGACCAGATCCCTTTTGTATGAATTCTTTTTTTGTTCCTACTGGTAATGAAACTTCAGAATCACTAGGAATGGTAATTGTCACAGGACTTGCCGAAGAAAGAACAGTTTTTTTATTAATATTTTCAATATTCAATGTATAGAGAGTAGAAGAAAAATTCTCAATGCCTAATATCCAAGTTTTAAAATTACTTTTACTCCAATCGTAAATTGATTTAATACTTGGAAAAGCTGATGTTGAATTTTTATTTATTTCAATGTCTTGAACTTTATTGGATGTATTTTCTTTTTCAGAAAGAGAAGACTCTAAATTTTCTATAGAATCCTTTAAAACTTTCCCCTGTCTAGCATCCAAAGCTTTTCCTTCTTGTGTATAATCTAGTCCATTATAACTATCCGCTTTTATGGAATTGATATCTTTAAATTCCAGTTCGCCACTGGAGTTTGTAATTAAAGTTTGATTTGGCTGATTTGTTTCCAAATCAGCCACTTTTATTCTGTTGTGATCGATGCTCATTTTTGTGGTATTTTGTTACTATTTTTTTGAAGAGATGAATAGTCTTTTGGAGACAAAACCTCAAAAGATTATAAATTATATTTAGGAAGATCTGCCTGTTACAGTTACAGTATTACTGTAAGGAGATGTGTATCCATTAGAATTAATTCTAATTTGATATGAATATGTTACACCATTTGATAATTTATCATAATAAAAGGTATCTGTTGATGTTTGTAAAAGCATTGGAGTTCCGCCATTTATACTTCGATATAATTCATAAGTTATAGGCCCTGGATCAGTATAATTCGGCCATTGAAGTGTCATATTCTCGCCTCCATAATAAGCGTGCTGTAATGTTGGTACCGTTGGATTTGTTGCAGGGGCAATTGTGCAGACTCCTGCATTGTTAGCATAAATTTGTGCATTAGCATCTAACCAGGCAATTGCTTGGTTATTTGCCTCTAATACACTTTCATACGAAACAAACTGATTAGGATAGGCTGTAAGAGTGACTTCATTTCCGGAATATCCTGAATTGCAATCATTTTTGGTAACAGTTTTAGTTTGTGTTGTATTGTAGAATCGTATACTTGGTGGGCAATCTGTCTCATCTTTAAAAGGAGCAATATAATCTGGATCTGTTTTTATATTTGCTTTTGTTTCTCCTGTTGAAGTGCCATCATCAGTATAATATTGTTCTAATATATCATAAAATTTATATCCTGTATTTCCCATATTTTTTAATAATTTATTACAACATTTGCGGTTGAGAGGTTTTTCGAATAATTAATGTAGCCAATATTGGTAACTTGATCTATATTCAAACGATTTCCTTGAATTGAAATATTTTTTGAAAAATTTAGTTGTTGGACTTGCTGTCCATTATTATTAATAATGTCTTTATCTACTTTTGTTATAATTCCGCCAAGGTAGGTTGTTATTTCTACATCGATATTTCCAGTATTTTTTGAATTCCACCAAACGCCAGCCATTCTTATTAGAACATTATTTAAATTAGAATAATCTTCTTTTATCTTTTTGAAATTTATAAAACAGGTTTCAACACCTGTTAAATCTGTTACATCTCCACCCCACATTATATAAGAATCTTGAGCAGAAGTATTTACAGGAACTTCATTTTTAAGACCATAACCTACCCATTGATTGTCTAAAATGGGAATACCAGTGTTTACAAAGCCTGTAAAAGTATCGAGGTCACGACCTGCGCCAAATGCCCATTTGTATTTAACAATCATATAATCAAAAGGTTGCAGAGTTGTTGATGGTTCTAATACACAAGACGGGTTTTCTCCTCTCCATGCAGTAGTTCTGATACTGCAAATTCCGGTATTGTTCGCATAAGCGTGTGCATTTGCATCTAACCAAGCCTGTGCTTGCTGGTCTGCATCTGCCACACTCTTAGTTGAAACAAATTTGTTGGCAGGAGCGGTTAAAGTGACTAAATTTCCAGATGTGCCGTATGAGCAGTCATTCTTTTTTACGGCCAAGGTTTTTTCGGTATTATAATAAACCGTTGTTCCTTCTGCTGGGGTGTATTGATCTATATAAGCAAAAGGCTTGTATGTTATATTTTCTTCCATATTTATTTTAGTAAGAACATTGATTTTTTAAGTTTTCAAAAACCATAAAAAGAATAGTGAATTTATAATGGTGATGTTGGCCAAACGATAACAGCCATATCTTCATAATCAGTTAAATCTCTAAGTTCTTGTCTGTAGTTTTTCCAAGCGCTTTTTTTCTCTTCAGAGAGAGGAGAATCTACTGTTTGTGTCCAATCGCTTTCAACTAATAGTGTATTTCTTTTAGTTCTCAAATTTTCTAGAAGTTCTTCTTTGTTTTGAGCAAAAGGAGAAAAAGTATGTTTGCCTTCAATTACTTTATAATTTTTTGACAATGCTTGCTGCCATTCTTCCTCTGTCAGTTCAATATTTGGCTTGGGAATAATGTTGTGAATTTCTTCTACATAAAAACCAGTGTATTCTCCGTTTTCGTTATATGTTGCTTTATACATAATTTTAATTTTTCAGTTTATAGTTAATATCCAATTGCGAACATATATCCATTGCTTCCATCAATTACGGCATAATAATTAGTACTCGTAATATTAGCAACGTGATTAGTTCCCCTGCTTCCAGACGATGTTCTTACAGTGGAGACTGTAACGCTCAAAGCTCTATTTGGCCAGGTTAGAGGAAAACTGTAAGTATTTGTATTGTTGGTTAAATAAGCCCACTGAAGAATTAATCCATTACTGAATTTTTGATAACCTCCATTTCCAAATGCGAGAACGCCAAAACCCGCATGTCCTGCATCATAATCAGAACCAGGAGAGGTTGATACTGAACCGTCTGCCATTAAAAATTGACTAGAGGTTCCTCCGGTTTTAATAAAGCTTTTACCTTCAACTGCTTCAGTAAAAGTTTTATTTCCTCCAATGGATTGAGCTGTTGTTAAATCGACGTATTTAGTATTAAGTTCTAAATCAGATAAAGTGACAGTGCTTTTATACCAGTAATCAACTTCGATGTTACGATCGCTTATCACAGCAGAAAATGTAATACTGCCATTATTATAATCTACAGCATAATCTTTGCCTGCACCTTCGCGAAGCAGCTGGCCGTTTTTATATATTCTAACACTGTCATTTACTGGAATTTCTTTTAAAGTAATTTTATCATTATGAAAAGTTTCCTCGTCAAAATTTTCTTTGTAAGGAATAGACAAACTTCCAAGAATCGGATTCGAACCAGATCCTTCAGAGTCAGAATCAATATTTTTAGACCAGTAATTTATTTCAATATTTCGACCGTTTATTGGAGCCGAAAAAGTAAGTACGCCACTATCGTAGTTTACATTATAATCTTCAATTTCCTTTAATAATTGTCCGTTTTTATAGACTTTAGCGCTGTCTTCAATAGGAGAAGGATCTAACTGGATAGAGGACCCTGAAAAGTTATCTTGAAATTCTTTGTAAGGAACATAACAATTACCAGCCACAATTCCTGCATTCTGAAAAGCTGCTTTTAAAAGTGCTGGAGTTATGTAATGCTGATTATCTGTTCCTGTTTCGATCATTTGAAAATCGGCCTTGTCATCAATTCTGTGAACAAAATTGTCAAAAATTTCTACGAAGTCAAGGTGCGACGGAATATCTCCATCTTTGAATTTGTTGTAAAAGTCGTTTCTAAGTGTTGCCATTTTATTTAGTTTTATTGCTTTGCTTTTAAATGTTTTAATGAGACCTGAAATAAATACCAATGAATCAAATCATTGGTATTTATTGATTTTAAAGAGTTAGGATTTTTTCATCGCTGCTTAACATGCCTGACGAATTTTCTGAGATTACTTTAAAATGATGGTAGATTCTCTCGCCATCTTCATTTTTGATAATCAATTCATCCGTTTTTAATTTTGTCTGCTGAAGCGGTAAAGCAACATTTTTGAGATTTGTTGAAATTTCATGAACCTTCTCCCAATTGCCTTGATTGTTCATTTTGTATAAATGATATTTACCATTATAAACTGTTTTCTCCCAGCTGAAAACTATAGGTTTTAAGACTTCTCCATTTGCTTCAGTTGATGCTCCATTTATTTCTAAAATTGGAGATTCAGGCGAAACATTATCAACAATAACTGTTGCTGTAATTTTTGAAGGCTGTGACGGAGTATAATCAATATTTATATTTGGATTTTCTGTTATTGATTCTGGATCTGCATATTCAATTTGTTTGGAAACCGTAATTCTGTAGAAAAGACCATCTCCAAAAGGGACTTCTTCTAATTCTTCAAAATCGTCGTAAACAGTCCATACATTTTCAAAATCAGCAGATAGAGTATCTTCATTGATAACAATTTCTTTAGCCAATTTCATTGTTCTTATTGACTGGGCTTCGAGCATTGTTGTCGTACGATAAATATTAATCTTTCTGATTTTATATTCTGGCTGATACGCATTTAATTCAATCTGAACAGCAGGTTTAATTCCTAATACCTGATTTTCTAGAATTGGCATAATTCTTTTGATTTCTGGAGTTTTAGGTGGAGTAGAAGCCACTAATTTTACTGGTCCTAAAACATCACTAAACTCTCCAAAATTCATTTTAATGTCCATTTCGCGAACAGCGTAGAAATAGATGTTTTGAGAATTTCCATCCAGATTAAAATCGGTAAATTGTACTCTGTTTTCAGTTTCATTCACCATTTTCATCATTGGAGCAATGTCAAAATCATCGTCAGTTGGTTTTAAAGCATTTCCATTTTTGTCTTTAATAGTTTGTTTTTTATTAACCGGCACATACTCATTACCCTTGATGTACTCGTAAATTACAGGCACTTCGGTTAATGGAACAAAAGCATTGTAAATAGCTTGTTCAATAAAATAAACCGCTAACATTGGTTCCTGAACTCCTTCATCTTCAGAAATAAGAACCTGATTAAGTGATTCTATTGAAATAATTTCTTCTGCTTTTTTTGCATTTATATCTAAAGTGCTGTTATGCCATTTGATAAAGTCATTAATTAGTGCTATAAATTCATCATTGTCAGGCAATGGAAATTGGTAATTTTCTTCAGATTCATTTTTTGGGAAAATGTCATATTCACCTTTTGTGGCAAGTTCATTAAAATCTAAAAAGTCTGCCCATCTGTCGTTAAACTCAATTTCATCATTTCCGCCTAGTTTGTTCAATTCTTCACGAATTGTACTTACGGTTGTCGGTTTGTATAAAACGTTGAGTAAATCTTCGTCATTGGCTCTGTAATGCAATAGCCCATAAGGTTTTCGGTCTTCGTTATACTTCGTTGTGAAAGTAAAAGTCGAACGATTATAAAAATCCGGACGTGTTGCATACAAACTACCGCCGATAATCTCTTCTGGTTTCTCATTTTTCTCAACCTTGACAGCATACATCGGACAAGGAATACTAATTTTTGATTTGTAACCGATAGCTGGCTTTGAATATGTGCTGATTCCAAAACTAGAGTAGTGAGTACTTTCATTTTCTCTTGGCTGAATATTTTCTCTTATAATTCCTGAAACTGGATCTGCATACAAATAAACCTTGTAGCTCGGATAGTAGTTTACACATTGAGAAACATACTCGTTAGGGTAACTTGGCAACTCATTTTCTTCACGAGGACCATCTTCTGCTCCTAAAATTTCATCATAGTCACTTGCCATGGTTTGCGCAATATAATTACCAAGCTTAAAATCTGGATCGTCAATGTATAAGACCAAATCACCAGTTGTACCAATGTTCTCTGTTTTATAAACTTTAAACTCTTTTCTCGATTTTACAGGAACAGGATTTCCTGCTTTAAAAGCGCTTTTTGTAAACAATCTTACAATACCATTTGCCCATTCCACTGAGTTTTCTCTCTCCGATTTAAATTGAGAATGTTGAGGTAAACTAAAGTTTCTGAAAATAATTTTATACAATCCTAAATGTTTTTTCTCCTTTAGTGGTAATGGGATTAGATCGCCTTCTTCATTTACTTTGTACTCTCCATTTTCGTGCATTTCGTACGAATCTTCAAAAACTCTTTCAATTACAGCGTTATTCCAAACTCCTCTTGTTTTTTCGACTTGAAGATTTTCTCCATTTTCATTGCTATGATCAATAACTTCACGATGAATAGCATTTAAATTTTCAGGATATTGAACTGTGAATCCAATTTGAGGCTGATGCCAGTTAGAAGCTGTCTGCATATTTTGCACCAGTGTACACAATCTGCTTTCTGGAAGTTCAATCTTTTGAATCTGTTCAGAATCTATTGTAGCATCTCCATCAGCATGAAGCTTGTCGGTTACTTCTTTTCTAAGTACTTCAATTAGAGCATAATCAAAAACATCGTTTCCATTTTTATCCTTTTTCAGCTTAACTTCGATATTTTGAATGATATAATTTTGATCTCCAATAGTTAAAATTCCTCCAGCAAATCTTGCTTTATTTGTATTATCTAATCCAATTTTAACCTCTTGGCCACTGCTGATAATTTTATACTCTCTTATTTTTACAATTGCAGTAAGGATATTGGCAGTATCGTTGTCAATAATTTCAATTTCACCATATTCAACTTCAGGAAGCCCGTCTTTATAATACAGTTTAAAATGATCTGCCAATATTTCGTCAACATCAGGAAAAATTGCTGTAGTATCTTTCTCTGCGGTATCAACCGACATTCCTTCTGGAACTGGATAACTTAGCAATTCCTGAGCAGAATAATAATCAAACATAATTCTGATTAATGTTTTATCTGTTCCGGTAATTTTGCCTAATAGTTGTTGTTCTGATTGAGAAGTAAACAATAACGGATTTTCTTCTGTAACCAAAAGAGCATTAATATTGCTCGGAGGCATTAGAGTATTGGCAGGTTTAATATCAGATTTGATACTGATTTGACGACCAGATGCTGCTCTCGAGAAAATATTAATTCCATATCCTTGATAGATATAAGTGTTTTCTCCAGTTTGTTCCTGAATAGCATTTAAAACGGATTTTCCAGACTCAGGTATATTAATTGGAACAGTTTCAAATTCTGATTCCTTTAGATTTTGATTGACACTTTTATACTCAACATCATGTGACAATTCTGGATTTTTCCATGTTGTTTCAGAAGCAATTTTGTGGTCAATTCCTAAATAAACAGGGAAAGTAAAAGTACTTCCATCATATTCTAAAGAAGATTTGAAAAAGTCATTTTTTGAATTAGGATTGACAGTATCATAATCCATTACGTCATCCATAAACAAACTCACATACCTTTTTTTTCCATCAAAACTGTAACCTTCAGGATCTGTGATTTGGGCATTTGAGTTTTCATCTGAACCAGCATTTAATCCAGGAACAATTTTGGTTAACTGAACAGGAAGAGGCATACGCTCAGTATTGATAGAAGTTGGAATACTCATCGAAAGATGCTGTATTTCTTTTCCTTCTATGCCATCTTCTAAACTTCCAAAAGTGGTATATTCTGTTAAATAAACATATTCTCCAGTATATACTTCATCATCAAGATCTAAACAACCTAAACCTAGCATACGTGCAACGTGATAATCGTTTGCAGCAATGTTTAAGATATCCAGATACGATATTTCGGTTAAATTTTCAGCATATTGCTGTTCTTCTCCATCTTTTGGATCATTGACAGGTATAAGATCGCCAAAATGAATATCTTTTTCTGCCCTTGGATTATCTGATTTACTTAAATCAATATATTTCAGTACAATATCTTTGATGTTTTCGTCAGTAATATCATCTTCATCAGTTGGTCTGTTCCATTTTGCTTTATAGTTTTTAATGTTTACATATTCACCATCATTAAATTTTAACCATTTTCCGTGAACAGCATTCAATTTTGGTTCAAGCTGTTCAAAAACTTTAAAATCATCTGTGGCAAGACCATATTTTCCTTTTAAAATCCAGTCTCCGTTAGTATTAGCATTAGTGATGAAATCAGAATAAAACTCAAATTGAATAGTATTTAAAAGGCAATAATTGGCTTTAAATTGTATACTTCTTCCATTTTCAGCAACTACACGAATCTTATTGTTTAATTGCTCTGAGTTATATGTTTTACGACTGCTAACATTTTTAGAAGCTGTGATTTTGTTTTCGGCAACAGATAGAGTTTCTAGTTTTACACTTTTTGAAACATTTGAAGATGAAAAATCTAATTCGGCAGCAAAGAATAAATCTGTTTTGGTTTCAATCTCAATCAAACTATTTCCATAAACCTGCATAAAAGCAACAGGATTCGTTAATGGATCTATGGCAAGTTTAATTGTTTTATACTTCTTGTCGTCTTTAAAATTGACATAAACAGATCTTTGTGGATTTTCTGTTTTGTAAATCCAAAGTGCTTTTTTATTGTCAACAACATTTGGATTTTGGGTTAAATCTACTGTTTGGCTGATTTTTGTATAAGGTGCTCTGTAGACTTTTACAAAGTCATCAGGTTTGTTAAAACTAGAATTAGAATTTTCTCCATCGTACAATTCGCCTTTTGGAAGGTGATTTTCTCCTAATCTGCCATTCAGTATCCAGCGAAGATGAATCCCTTTTGTACTGTCAATTCCTCTTGAACCAGCAGTAGCAATTTGTAAATAGGCTGACTGCAGATTTGTTTTTTCTGAAGAAATATCAATGATTGATGACTCTCTGCCAACATTAAAATCAATCTTAATTCCTAAAGGATTAGAAACACTGTTTAGGTCTGCAAGAGCCGAAAAATGCCCAAGAGCTAGAGCTTTCCCTTCAATTCGAATTGGAACTTCTATTTCAGATTTTCCTGGAACTACTACCGAATTGTCAAGTTTAAAAATTAACCCGTTTAGATTTTTTTCTCTATGAATTTTTGTTCCGCCACTTAAAGTCAACGGAACTCGGCTTTTGTTTTTTAGAACCAAAGTTCCGCATGGTTTACTAATTCTAACGCCTTTCTTTAAAGATGGATAAACTAAATTATCGTCAATTATGCTTACGCTAGGAAAACAGCCAATTTGTAAATCGGATAAATTCTTTGCAAGTTTGTTTAATTCAATTCCAAGAGTATTGAAATCGGGAACTCTGATATAATCCGAATCTAAAGCAGATGTCTGATCATTTTTTAAAATTGGTGTTCTTTCTAAAAAGTTTGTCAGCGGCGTAGTTAGTTCTTCAATAGTATCAAAAGAACTTGTCACTCCGTAAACAAAAACTTTCGAGCTAAGATTTAAATCGGTAAACAGATTTTTTAAAAACTCAGAATTATTGACTTGCATACCATCAGTAACTACAAAAACGATATCTGGAGTAACCGATAAATTTTTAGCAGCATTTAAACCAGAAGCCCAATAATCTGATTGTATGCTTTCATTTCCACGACCGTATAAATCAATCCAATCAATAAAATCCTGACGATTACTCGAAATTTTTTTCTGGATAACGTTATCGAGTCTAACAGCAGTATCGCTGTTAGACATTCCGATTAACGAAAGTGTGATATTACTTTGTGCCTGAGAATTGATAAATGAAGTTAGCCCGTCACGGATCTGCTGTGCTTCGTTTCCATTGATCGAACCAGATTCGTCGACTACAATTGCTACATAAGTTGCACAGCCTGAGAGCTGGCTTTCCTGAAGATTTATAGAACTCATTTTTTTGCTTATTTTTTTAAAGATTTGTATTGTATAATGGCAGTATCTGCGTATCAATAGTGTTTGTTAGAGGACTATTTCCTTCGTTATTCCACATTTTGTATTTAAACCTGATTTTCAAGTTTTCTATTCCAGAAATGATTTTGCTGCTATGCATAATCAAAGCTTGAGAGTAATCTTTTGAATGCAGAACACTGTATCCAGATATTGGATTTTCTAATTCATCTAAAACAGAAATAGTATCTTGAATTTCTTCTAAAGGCATTTTTGGAATATTAAAAGGCTCTGGGTTTCGAACTAAAAGGGCTATCGTTGCTCCAGTATTCGTGTCAACAATTCTATTTACCTCAGTACCTTGTGCAGGATCAAGAGGAGAAAGTTTTAAAATTCCTTCAGTCGCACGATCAAACAAATGCTGATATTTTGTTGCCATTGAATCGCTCAATGCATTTGTAGCAGTATCAGTTTTAGGAGCGATTAAATAATGCAGAGCATCAATACGTTCCTGATCCAGATTAACATTCACATCATATAAAGCTTCTTTAGTTTTTTCTTCATCAACAAAATAGCTTTGAACTTGTTCTTCAAAATCTTTGTAGCGAGAAGTCTGGAATCCAAATTGATGAACCAAGATATTTTTGCTTTCGCTAGAAATTCCTATTTGCGCACCATCAAAAAAGTTATTGACTAAAACAGTATACAGTTTAGAAGGTTTTAAATTGGTTAAAGTTGTTTTGTATTTTAATGATTTTGGTTTTAAAGGATCTCCTAACTCAAGAGTGCATCGCGTCTTAGAAGGATCTTCAATAAAATTGTTTAACATTCTAACACCCAATGGAATTCTAGGATCATTATCATCAGTCCATTCTTCGCTATTATCTTTTTCTATCGGTTGTGGATAAGCGATTTCTTCTTCACCTTCTTCCAATGGTTCTATTGGGTATTTTATAAGAAGATCAGTCAGAGGATCTTTGATAAAAAGATTTAATTTTCCCTGAATCTCAGGTCTTCCAGTTTCGTATGGAGTCCAATCTTTAAACATGTGTGAAGTATAAGTACTCGTAAAGAACAAAGAAATGTCACACTGCTCGTTGCCGTAGAATGAAGGTTTAGACTGTAATAAACTTCCGTCTGCATTTGGATAAGAACGATTATAATCCAGATAACTTCTTAATGAAGTCAGTGGAGATTTAGACAATGCTGTCAATTCATTTTTCGCTGGCGGATCTTGGCCGGCTGGCGTTTCAGGATCCTTAACAGGAAAATGTCCAATTGGCCCAAGGGTTTTAAAGCCATAATAATATTTAAATTCTACAGGGTTCCTTTTATTATCATCAACCGTATCTGTCAAAGTAAAATCTAAACAGTATGTCGTATTTGGTCTCCAAATTGGCTGTACTGTTGTTTCTACAGCATTTTTCATCGCTTGTAACTGCTCAGCTACGGCAGGAATATCCAAAATCGTTTTATTATGATAATACTCTTCTTTGCTAAACCAATCTACTCTCTGAATATAAGTGGTGTAATCAAGTTCTGGATCTTCAGCACTTACTTTACTTGAACATATAATTGCATCAGTTGTAATTATATTTGATTTTTTAAAGCTTCTTCTAAAATCTAATCCGCTAATTAAATCTAGTGCAGAATAATTGACACTTCCGCTTGATAAAACAGCAGTCGAAACAGTTACAGAAACTTGTTCAGCAGGATGTAAAGAACAGTTGCTGAATGCATCGCTAAACAATGAAAAATAAACGCCTTTTTCTTTTGGTTTGCTCGAAAGCATCATAATTTCATTTACAGACGGTTCATTTTGAATATGAATAATTGAAGCATCTGTAACATTTGTTTCTCTTTTAATTAATCTTACTTGGGTTAAAGCCTCATTCAAGACAAACAAATAATGCGTATTGTAAGCCAAAACGGAATGATCACTTAATATTTGATTAGATAAATAAATTGCCGAATCAAAAATGTTGTCATTTTTTACAAGCGAAAGAGTGTTTCCATCAATTTGTGCCAAGGCAAATTTGCCATTTGATAATTTAACCGAAAGCAATGTTTTATTATTCGCAATTACGGCATCGACAATCTCAACTACTTCATTTGTAGAAATTGCTTTTGTATCTGTTACTGTAATTACTTTCGATACATTGTTGACACTTAAACGGATAACTTTTTTATCCTTAGTAATCAAACTAAATTCATTCTCATTATGCTGAAGAACTTTAACTGCTTCTCCGTTAATTTTCGAACGATAAATGACAGTTCGGTTGCTTCCTTTTATCCAACTAATTTGAGTCTCATTGTATAATGTATTAATCCAAAGAAGATCATTATTAGCTAATGGCAGTATTTTGTTAAAGCCCAAAGAGTAAGTATTCAAATATTGCGTTCCTATAACCGGATTTAGTTCTTCATCCATTTCAACAATTGCCGTTGCTGCAATAGGAGATAGGCATCCTACAATAAAATCAAGATCGATTGTTGCTTCTCCAATTCCTTTGCATTGTTCTGCATTCAGAGCTTGAGTTACGATTAGATTACCATTTACAACCTGAAGAGAAGTTACAATTCCATTAATTAAACGTTCTCTAATAATATTACCATCAGAATTGACATGTAATAGAATTGTAGTTTTAGGATTCTCTTTTGGATGAAACGTGATCACGTATGAATCATTGAATTTAATTACCTGATCAAAATCGTATAAAGCTTTTCCATTATAACCATAATAATGAGTAAAAGTCAATGCATTTGGATTGCTTTCGGCATTAGGATTTTCATTTCCTGCGTCCATTTTTAGGTTTGCCAATTCAGTCATTAACGAATTGTATTTGGCAATTTTTATTGGATCTATTAATGTAATTTCAGTTTCTCCTGTTTGCTCATCGTAAGTATCATCAAATAAAGCAGCAATGTCATTTCTAATTTCTCTAATACGTTTTGCTTTTGCAGCAACTGGACTAATTACAATTTTATCTACCTTTTTCTTCTGACCATCAACTTCTTGAGTAAATAAGGTTATAGCATTTGCAAATTCGGCTTTCGTATAAGTTTGTTCTGGAGAAAATTCGTCAGTCTTAGTTTTGCTAAAGCTTACAGGCATATATGATACTAATTTATCGCCATCATTAAATGTGGCAGTATAAGCTGTAATTTTTACCTCTTTTGCCTGAGTGGTAAGCCTTAATTCAGGATCAATAGCAGATTCAGGGAAAATAATTTCTAATTCGTTTTCATTTTTAAATGATAATGATCTACGGTATCCAAAATTATTTGAATCAGCAGTAATGCTCATAAAATCACCGCCTTCCATAGTGTAGTTGCCTACAATTAAAGGAAGTTCTCCAATAAGCCTGAAAAACAATCCATTAATTTTGTCAGCTTCGTGCTGCATTGGCACATAGTAACGTTCTCCAATTTGTTTATTAAGGAAATCCATATGCTGTTTTTCGATTTCTGTTGTGGCACAGAACAATTTTGTAGACGTAATTCCTAACTGTTCAGGAACATGCCAGCCAGGTTCTGCCGCACTTAAAAATGAGAACGGATTTGTTGCTAATACTCGAATAGAATCATATTGGTCAATAGCTTTCTGCCAATGCGCCCAAGGTAATTTATTTAATTCAGGAGTTCTTTCCGTGTCTTTTACAACTGCTTCAAAAGGATGATAATCTACCCAGGCAGAGCCATTCCAGGATTTTAAATTGATCGATTTGATTCCGTATTCATGTTTAACCTGACGCAGTTTTCTACCTGCTTTTGATGTTGCTTCAGGAGGCATCAAATCAGTATAGTTTTTAGCTTCACCAGTATATCCGCCTACTTTTTTAGATAATTCAGTGCTAGGCACTAATCCTTTAGCCATTTTAATATCGATATAAGTATCTAAAGGAATTACTGTGGTAATAAACTCAGGCCTTGGCATACCGTCTGGATAAAGTTTGTCTTTATCATAGTTTTTTTCACCAACAGATTTGAAATAATCCAAAGCAAATGCCTGATTGGTCAACATATGAACTCCTTTGACATTCTCTAATGTTCTGTCATCTTCACCATCTCCGACTGTTCCTTTTGGAAGCGGACTGTATGGTGTACGATCAATAACTCGGTTAATGTCCCATTGCAGTTCAACGGAGAAATTTTTACGAACTCTGACAAAACCAAGTCTTATTTTTACACTTAAGTCTAGTCTGGCATAAATCAAGAAAGGTTTAAATGACTCGACAGAGAAAATAGTATTTAAAGCGATTTCAACATTAATAATTAAGAGTTTAATCTGAATTCCTCCACCGGCACTAATGTAACCGCCCATTTGAGGACGTTTAAACGAGATTTTTCCGCCCATTTCTAAGTAAGCCCACAATTTTACTTTGGCAGGGCCAAAACTTTGCTGTAATTTGAAATCTAATCTTGCTCCGGCTTCAATACCTTGAGCAGAAATCATAATAAAAGATTTAGCTGTAAATAGGGTTAAAACTTCTGCCGTGATTGGATCTTTTTTAGAACCAAGATTGACATACCAAGGTTTTTGATTCTTGAAGAAAAATCCAGCTTCTAATAATGCATGAAGCTTAATAATTTGTCCGCTGTCTTTCGGAATGCTGAAATCTGCTCCGGCTGCTAATTCTAACGAATCATCACCAAAGGCGACCATGGCAAAGAATGGAGGATTACTCGGATCATCTTCAATAAGACCTAATCTGCCTGAAATAACATTCAACCCGGCTTCAATATAAAATAAAGTAGGCAGAGACAATAAAAGCATGGCTCTTAATGACAATATATGTCCGCCATCTGCAACCGTTCCAAAAGTAGCTCCTGCTCCAATAGAAAAGGGAGTATTATATTGCATAGAGTCTGGCGGTCCGCTGAATTTTTTAATGTTGATACCTGGTTTAGGGTGTTTGTAATACTCATACCATGAATCGTCTTTAGTTAATCCAACAGCTTGCTTTGTGGCAACATATCTAAATCCTAATAAACCTCTAAAGGCATTAATAGCCAAAAATCCAAGCGGAATAGGAACAGGCAGTTCAATACTTGCATCAATCAAAAAGGCAGGATATTTAGGCATAAAACGCATACCAACACTTCCTGAAATTTTTGCTTTAGGCAGTTTTAAACCAACCTCACCTATAAATTCTTTAGATTTTCCTGGTTCAGGAAGCGAAATCATACCGTGAATAACTGCCATAGCAGAAGATTCGGTAGCAGTTCCCGGAATAATTAAATCGACTTCGATAGTCTGAATTCTAATGAATGAATCTTTTGGACCTCCATCTGTAGAATAATAGTATTTTACACCTTCACCACGGGCATCAACCCCAAGCGGATTAATACTGATTGCGCCGTCAAATCCCCAGAAATTATATTTACGGCCGTTAATTTGGGTTGAACCAAAGTTGATGTTCGTAACCGCCATTTGAACAGGGCCTAAATTGACAGAAAGACTGATTGGAATAGGAATTGATCCTCCTTCTACTTCAATATTTCCATCGCTGTAAACACGCAGTTTTTCAACCTCAAAACCTTTTCCTTTTAGTAAAGTTCCAATTAAAGTTTCCTTCGGAAATGAAACATAACAAGACGTTCCTAAATAGTAGTCGTCGTCTTGTTTTCCAAGTTCGAAACTGTGGAAATCAATATTTACAAGGTCAAAAAGATTTGCCTGCGGTTTATTATCTTTTGGGAATGAAGCTGTAAGGTTAAAATCTCCATCATCATATAAGTGACCTTCAAGATCAACTTTTAGAGGAAGTCCATTTTTCTCTTTAAGTTTAGGAATTTCTAATGCACCTTTGATGTTAGAGCTGGTAACTTTATTTTGTTTGAAAGTAATATCAAATTTATTGAAGCCTACTTTAAATCCTTTTTTCTCAGACCCAATAGTTTTCCAGAGTGTATTGTCGTAAAGCGCTGCTAGAAAGCTTTGATAATCTTTTGCTTCAGTAAAAACATAAGTTGTCGAATCATTAATAGTGGTCAACGATAAAGGATAATCAAATGCGTACGGTAAATTTTTGCTGTTTAATTCTTGCAGAAAAACAAGCAAAGATTGGTAATCAGCGATTTCTTTTTTATTTGCAACACCATTTTCGTCCTTTTCGAACATGGTGATTGGATAATTAAAATTGAATTTGTCATTGAAATAACTAAAAGCACCATTTTTACTAGGAACTGTTTCCAGATAAATATTTCCAGAAAGTCCGCCTGTACCAATTAATAAATCAGATGCACCAATTTTTAATGTTGGAGTAGTACTTCCTGGAATTTCAGGAACATTAATAAACCATTTTGAAGGAAGAGTAACCGAAACGGCACGAGCATAAACTCCAACAAAATCATTCGGACGTCCGTCAGCATCAGCTTCAGGAATATTGGTTTTCTTACTTAAATCGACTTTTAAAGTATCTAACTGAAGGAGTAAACCTGTATTGCCAATCATGGCATAATCAGGTTTTAATGATCCGCCCAATTCAAGTTGATAACCGACACCTTCTTCAGTATCAGCATACAATTGTGCTTGACCGAATAAAAACATCGACTTTTCAGTTCCAGTACCATAATCAGAACCATCAAATTTGACAGGTTTTAAAATGTTTCTTGGAAACTCGATACCAGCGCTTAAGGCTAAAGTCGCTTTTGCTTTTGGAGTAATAATTCTTTTAATGTGAGCTTCAATGCCGTCTGGAGCGACAATGTTGTAGAACTCCTGAAGCTTACTTTTAGTGTCTGCTAAATCATTTTTTAAAATATAAACAGCAAATAAAAGGGCTGGAATCGATTTTGTAATTACAGTATTATTGTTGATGAGGTCAATAATACCGCCAATGGATTGTTCTGCATCTGTTTGAAATTCCAAATCAGTATTTTGAAGCGCATTAATATCTTCTAAAAGCTGTTCGTATTTTGTTTTTCCTTCTTCGGCTTCAACAAAAATATTCATCATGTGAGCAATAACCTGTTCTTCGCTGATGCGGAAAACCTGAAGTCCCACAGCATAAAAATCCTCCATAGAAAAAGAGAAACTGCTGGAGCTGAATGTTTTTAGGAAAGCCAGAATTTCCCACTGATATTCTAACGTAATGGGAAATGATGATATAGAAGAGTCATTTTCTTTTAGATCTGGATTTAGTACCAGACCCAGACCAAAAGGCAGCGGTAAAGCCAGTTTTGTACTTGATACAATATCAAGACTGTAAAAGGCAGAATCACCACGATATCCTTTTGAATATTGTAAATTTTTGTAGTGAATTTTATCAAAAATGGAATTCAAACCATCTTCGACAAACGATAAGAATTCTGGTAAATCGTCTACAGTAATTACCTCGGATAATTTCGGATAATATCTTGCTGTAGGAATTGGAACCGCAGGAATTGGATTAGTTGGCATATTCTAATTTTGTTTTTGACTTTAATTTTTGTTCGTATTCTGAATGATTAAATTGTAGTTAGAGCAAACCAATCGTTGAGGTATAAATGCATGGTTTTTTAATGATTTTTTTGAGCAGATTTCAGCAATTTGGCTGCCTAGTGATGTTTTCAAAAGACTTTATTTTTAAGAGATTTTAATCTCTTTTTTTCTTTTGACAGTGTAAAGATGAGTCTAAAATTGGAGCTTAAAAAAGAGCTGCTTAGCCGTTTAACATGGATGTTCTGGGGCTTTACAGAGTTGTAAAGAGAGTGGAATAGAAGAACTAAAATGAGGATAATAATTATACAAGGAGCTTGTAAAGCAAGTTCCTTGTATAAAAATCAAGAATGGTTTTAAATGCTATAGAAAATTATTAAGATCAATAAATTGTGATGAATAATTGTAAAAAGAAATTGATGCTGTTGCGTTCTCATAATTTTGATTTAAATCATCTTCAAACAAAACACTAACTTTATATTCGATTGAAAGTTCGGCAGAAGTAATCTTCATATCTGGATAGTAATCAGTACTTCCAATTGACTTCAAGTTATATTCAGCAAAATTTTCTGAAATAATATTACCTACATTGTCATAAGATCTTTGAGGAAATCTAATAACTGAACCATTCATAACAGAGCTTACCAGTATTGGCGTTTCGTAGTTTCTTACACTGCCAGTAGAGCTAGTATCGTAAGTTACATTATATATTTTCACAGATTGACTTCCTGAGAAAGTACAGTTGGTTCCATTTAGAAAAATCTCAAAAATAATTGTCTTCGGAGCTTTATAATCAGGGTTATAATAAGTGCCATTAATAATATAATGATCAAAAGTTTTAAACAAAAAATGACCTTCACCATAGCTGCCCAATGCTTCCACTGGGATAGATTTAAATCCAGAGCTGTTTCCTGAAGTAGATCCATAGTAAAAAGCCATTCCCATTCCGCGCGATCTCCATGTAGTGATCAAAAATTTGTTATAATCTCTAGTATCTAAAAGTTTATAGCGATAAAAATTTGAAACAGCATGGAAAAGATTTCCATTTTGATCACGTTCAAGCGCTCCACTTTGAGGACGTGGTGAAAAGTTTCCATTCGGTATAATTAACGAAGGCATTGTTTCTGTACTAGGAGCAAACGTTACTTTATTAGTAAAATTCCACATTCGGGAAACTGTCTGTGCTTGGGTTTTAACCCATTCCCACCAATTGAAAAGCTTCGAACGACTAACTACTTTATTGTCTTCAGAAATGGCAGTGTTAATCTGCGTTTCTGCATCAGAGGCAAGATTTACGGTTTTATTATCGATCATCTCCTTTAAGACTTTTCCTTGTCTGGCATCGAGTGTTTGGCCTTCGACAGTACAGTCAAGAGCATTATAACTTTCGGCTTGAAGATTGTTTGCATCGCTAAACTCTAATTCACCATTCTGGTTCGTTTTTAAAATTTTGTTTGGCTGATTTTTTTCTAAGTCTGCCACTCTGATTCTGTTGTGATTTGTACTCATTTTTAATTAATTTTTACGGGTTTTTAAATAATTTATAGGCTTTTAATCGGGCTTATAGGGGATTACCGTAATTCATTCAGATATATTTGGTACTTACAAACAGTTGTTAATTTTGGATGATTGCAAGTAATCTAAATGTTTAAAAATTGTGTTAGTGGCGTCACAATAGGGTTTTATTTTACAGAGTTATAAAACAAAGAAATAAAGTTTGGTTATTGGCTTAGATATGGCCAATAATAGAGTAGGGAAACTTATGATTTTAAGTTTCCTGAGTTTTTAAAATGTAATTTTTGGAGTTTAAGAAATTTGGTTTTCTCCTTTGATTTAAATAACAACTCAAGGATTTTTGGTCTTTGAGTTGTTATTATTTTTTGTAAATCTATTTTTAGGACAAGATAGAGATCAAGCCAATCTTTGGGGGCATCGATTACAAATCCGTGCTATTGTTGTGGAGATATATCTGCGCGATCGGTTTTTTTTGTCTTTGAGTTGTTTTTCTGTTTTTTGTAAATCTATTTTAGGACAAGACAACTTTGTATTCACGAGCGGGACGCTCGCGCCAGCGAGGGGATCGGGTATTATGCCATTATTTGTATGCAATATCCATACTGTAATTTGTTGATGACCAAGCGCCCTGAATAATCTCAATTAAAGCATCAACTATCTTGATTAATTGATAAGTAGGAAAAGGATCTGTATAATAGATTTTAAAATCATCATCCTCAGTTGGAATAGCTTGTAATTCTGTAATAGGTATAAATGCACCTTTATTTTGTAAATTGGTTTTTACAGCTTGTAATACTGAAATTATCATTTGCTTATCTGATTGACTATTTGTATAATTTTCCCAACCTAAAGACATAATCCCCGTTGAATAACCATTGATATGAAATTTTATTGAATAAAGCATATCATCTTTATTCGTTATACTGTATTGCGGTTTGATTAATTCATCATAAATATAACAATAAGCTAATTGCATATATATTTCATGAACCCAAAAGCCTAGGTTGTTTCCATTTGTAATTTTGGTATCTGGCATAATTAGTAATTTAATTTGATTAATTGATTTGTATATTGATTGAAATTTTGAATAACAAATTGATCTATCTGATTTTTCAAATAAGTGGGTTGTTGACCCGATCGCGCGGATTTGCAATCCGTGCCTGCAACAGTAAGACACAAAGTAAATCATTAAAACAAAATTTACGTTTTTTTATATTTACCGTTTGTTAGCGCAGATTTGCAATCTGTGCCCGCAATAGTAAGACACAAAACAAATCATTCAAACAAAAATTACACAAAATAATATGCTTTTTTATATTTACAAATAGAACTGACCAATCTTTGCGGGCACGGATTGCAAATCCGCGCTATCGTTGCGGAGCTAAATCTGCGCGATCGGGTTTATTATTTTTGAGCTAATATAAGAAATACTTGCGTTCACGAGCGAGACGCTCGCGCCAGTGGGAGATCGGGCATATCTTTAAACCAATATAAAATCAAGCCATTCATTCAATAATTCCTTAAAAGTTTGTAAAGGTATTTCATGATTGTTAGGCGATATAACAATATTTGGAGATGAAATAATCAATTCAAAACTGCCAGTCAAACTATCAGGTTGATGAAAATCTTCATATTGTTCACCGTTTTGTGCTAATGTAATGTTTTCAATTAAATAATTTATATCATCTTTTTCATAATATCCGGATAGTATTGTAGCTATACATAAAGATTGATTATTTGTAGATGACATTGAATCACAATAATAAATAAGACTGCCTCCTGGAGTTTTTGTTCTGCTAAATGTTAAATTAAAATCTTTTCTTCTTGACATATTTTTATAATTAATTTAATATTAAATTTAAATAAGAAATAGTATTGTAATGTGTTTGACCAACCCGATCGCGCAGATTTACTCTCAATCGTTAGCGCGGATTTGCAATCCGTGCTCGCAAAGATTGAACGCAATGCAAATCAAAAAAAACAATTGTTGTTGATGTTTTCTAGAAGGCAATAGGTTTTTTTTCAAAACAGATCTAACAAAACAACATCTAAATCATTTTCTAAGCTTGAATAATTCCTTGCCGAACTAAAATAATAATCTTCAGCAGAATTAACAGTTTTATCTTTTACGGGATTGTTATGGATGTAATCAATTTTTTGTTTAATAAATTTATTGCTGTAAATATGTTCTGCATGATAGCCATTTTGCCATACTTTATAAGTCTGGTTCTTTTTTAAATGTTCACATGACTTTTGAAAATATTCCAGCATCCATTCTCTTCTGCTTTCAGGTTCATCTATTATAGTCTGTATTATTTTTTTTGATGTAAATTTTTTAAAATCTCTAATAATATCAGATAATACAAAACCATTCGTTCCTTTGCAGAGCAAATGAATATGGCTGCTCATAATACAATAAGCATAAATTTCTAAACCTTTATTTTCCTGACAATACTTTAAAGCACTTATTAAGATGTTTTTCTGATTTAGTCTTGTAAATATATCTATCCATCCTACAGCAGTTACAGTTATAAAATATGCTTCCTCAGTTGTTGTTGCTTTGTATTTTGTCGACACGTTCTTTTTTCCTACAAAAATAAAAAGTATAGCGGAAAATTTTACTTTTTATTTGTGGGGTTTTGACGGAATTACTTTGCGGGCACGGATTGCAAATCCGCGCTATCGTTGCGGAGCTAAATCTGCGCGATCGGGTTTTTTCTAGCTCTGGAAATCTTTAAAATAACTTTTCGGTAATAATACTTTTATCAATTTTGTTAAATAAGAAGACAATAGTATTGCGAGTAACAAAACTATAAAACACACAGTATCAAAACTGAAAAATGAATGATTACTAAAAATAGGAACATTTAAATACCATAAATAATTGTTACAAAATATTAATACTAAAAAGAACGTCATTGTAATATTTATGTAATCATCTGCATTATCTAGTTTTAAATTCTTTTTCGATACTATTAATCCGATAATTACTAATTGCATTATGGCAACAGCAAAAGATATTAAATCAGTAAAACTTGGTCTATAATCAAAAAGTATAATAAAGTATTTTGAAATTGTAAGAAATAATAATGATATATATAAAAATGAAGAACTATTTTGTAAAGATGAATCAACGGATCTTATTTTAATTTTCAACTTTATATTTTCAACTTTATTATAAATTAGAGAAGTTCTTGTAGATAAAAAAAGTGATAAAATACCAGTAACCAAATACAATCTACGTGCATATAAGGTTCCGTCTAAATATTTTAAAATTGAACAGAAAATTGATAACATTCCGAATGTAATAAATGCAAATTGTAAGATTGAAATGCTTTTGATTTTAGCAAAGATTGAATGACAACTTAAAAAAAATAAAGGCATTACCACATGGAATGTTAAATCTTTGACGAGATACATATTATCTCTTTCATAATTGGGTAACTTGAATAAAAATTCTTGTAAATTATAAAGAAATAAAATCCAAAAAAATAAAATGAAAGTGAAATGGGAACTTTTAATGGGCTTATCTCTTTCTAATAACAATCTAAAAAATAATGGAGAGCTTAAAGTAATGAGTAAGATGATTACGCGAAAGATGAATTCAAAAATATTTAATGAACCAGCACCGATCTTATATTCCCAAAAAAAATAAAAATATATAAGAATTGGAATCAACGAAAAAATAAAAATATAATTTGATTGATTTTTAGAATAAGAATTAATTCGGTTAATCATAAATGTTATAATGATCTTATGAAATAAGATCAAAAAGAAGAATGTAATTGAAATCGTAGAGAATAACTTATTCCAAAAGCTAACTTCGTTATGAGTGAAAAAAAGCATAAGCAATCGAAAAACACTAAATGTTGTAAAAATGACTTTTAAAATTCTATATTGATTTTTCTCATTTAGTTCAACGATATAATTTTTTCTATAAAAAAGATAAGTCAGAAAACTTGAGTTTTTAATTAAAATTACAAAGCATAATACAATAATGAAAAAAATATTCCAATTTAGAGAAAACCCAGAATATCCATGACTTATATTACTTTCGTTAATGCCAAATACAGCTCCTATCGTATATTTGAAAAGCAGACTGTAGATTATAAAAAGGCCGGAAAGTTTGAAAAATAGATTACCGAATTGTTTTAATTGCATTTTAAATGTTGTTATTTTAAGTGAATATGAATCCCAAATATAGTTTGTTTTTGTAAACCAGATGTTTTTTTGTGTAATAAAAAACTCTCATTTTATTTTAATAAGCTCCATTTTAATTTAACTCGAAGATTTATTGCAGAAAATTATTTTACAATTATTAAATATTTATATTTATCGTATTCTATTTTAGCATGATTCATTTGTTTTTGAATAGAATTAAATGCGTCTAAGCGCTCCTCTGGAAAATTAATCGACATGTAAGATTTGAAATCAGAAATTGCACCATACGCCCCCAATAAATTCCCAATTTCATAAAGAGCTTTAATTTTATTTTCAGCGCTTGAGATTGCATTTATAAGACCAGCTGTTCCATACATAGATGAAACTAAATAATATATGCCTAGGAAATAACTTCCTTTATTGTATGGATGGCCAGGAGTTGATTTAGATTCATCGTATCGTTTTATTTGATCTTGGAAATTTGCATTCAAAGTATTTCCTATTATTGTGAAACCAACCCCTATAATATTGTATAAGCGATAGATCTTATCATATAGGGTGTAAATTCCATCAACTATTTCAAAAATTTGAAATACAGGAAATACTATAGCTGCTGCAAGAGCTAACGCACTAATGTAATCGTTTCCGCTTTCAGAATATTCATTTTGATCAACAAACCATTTTAACGCAAACGCAGGTATTGGAATAACGCAACCATATGGAATATTTAGGCCATTAAATTTTTCGGTGCTTAAATATGGTGAAATATAAATAATATCAGTAAGATTCAAATCGTTACGATTTTCAATAAGCCAATTTTTTTTGTATTCTACTTGTTTTAAGTATGTATTATATCTATATTGGATTGCGGAATTAATTTTTACTTTAAAATTATTTTGATTAATGTCAGGAATATCGTATTTAATACCTACTGTAAATAAACCAGTACCACTTGAATCGTTAGTATCAAGGTTTAAATGTGTAGGAAAAGAAGGCCCCCCATCAGGAGTGATATATTGTGTAAGAAGACCAACGGGATAGAATAAATTTTCATCAAATCCATCACTAAATTCCTTTATTGTTTTTGTTGAATAAAAGTGCTTCATTAGTGTAATCATTAATGAATCATAAAGTGTTCCTGTCAATTTAATTTTATAGTCGTCTAAATTTATTTGTCCTGTTAATGGATTAATTTGAAACATATAGTTAAATAACATAGTTTCATCTGTAGAATTAATGTTACTGATTAAAGAAATAAATAACTCAGATACATCAACATCATCTCTGTCTCCAAACAAAGGCCAATCCATCAAATAAATCATGTATTCCAATATTCTTATTCTATCTGTAAAAGTCAATTCGTATTTGTAAATTCTGGGGTCAAATAAACTGAAATAATAAAAATTACCCGATTTAGCATCTTCTTTAGCTTGATCAAATCTGGTTTTCCATTGAGAGTAAGATTCATTTAAAAAACTATTAAAAGAATCCACGCTATTTTGCTCAATTAGAATATTAAAAGAACGTGTACGATAATAGTTTTGATGAAGATTTACGACAGTTTTATCATGCCAATCATTATAAGATTTATATTTTTGAGTATATGTGCTATCTGTAGTTGATGGGAAAATATATCTTTTAAAAGATTTTCCTAGTTGGACATAATCATGTGTGATGGCAGGTGTAATTAATTCGCTAGCATCTTTCGGAATTTCATAACTTCCAGAAATATTTACAGGACATTTTCCAAAAAAAATGTGCTGTTCTTTTTCTTGTAATGAAGAAAAATAATCTGAACCATAATCTAATATAATACTTTCAATATTAAAGTAACCTGATTTCTTTGTATATTTTGAATTACTAATTTCACGGATTGTAGCATCTGCATTTGCAGTAAATCTTATTGAACGTTTTATTAATGTAAAATATTTTATAAGTTCTAAAAGTCTTGTTGTTTCTTTCATAATTTATATGACTTCAGTTTCGTTACTAATTGTTTGTAATATTGATTTTTCTTCATAATCACTATATTCTTTTGTTGTTAAGAATTTATGACTAATGCCAAATACAGATATAGTTGTAGCAGGCATTTTAACAGATAGTACGCCATTATAATCTTCAAAAGCAATCCCTAGTGAATATTTTAGATATACTTTGTCTCCTTCATTAGTTAAGTTTTCTAATTCCTCATTAAAATAGAAATTAACATTCGTTGAGTTAAGAGGAATAATTTTTTTTAAAGTATCTAATTCTTCTCTAGTTATTCCCAAATTATAGAAGTCAAAGTCAAAATTATTTTTAAGATTTAAGGACAATATTTTAATATCTGTGTTCAAATCATTAATAATGTAATGTTTTAAATTATAATCTTTAGAACCATACAATGAAGAAAAGTAATTTGAGTAATCCATTAAATTAGGGGCTATATTTGCTTTTTTAGCAAATACTCCTTGTGCAAATACTTCAGTTTTATGTATAGAGAATTCATCCAAAGTTTCAATTTTCTTTGCTATAAATAATACTTTTTCTTTACTAAAAGTTTCTGTGCTAGAGTCAGGATTTACAACATCTTTTTTTCCCTCTTGAAAAACTACGAGACCATTTAAAACAGATTCATTCATATAATTAGAGAATCCCTTATAGTTGATTAAAGATTCCCTATTAAAAGAAGCTGTTAAGAAGTTTTGACTATTATTAAAAACAGGTGTAATAGTTAAGTTTGGGAAAATATTATTGTATAAAGAATGTCTTTTTTTATCGCTCCAAATAGTATAATTATTTGCTGAAGAAAAATCCAGTTCTTTTCCAATATATGTAAATCTGATTAAGCAACTAATATTCTTTCTTTGCCCGCTTTCATTAATATTGGGAATTTTAAAAGATATTGTTTTAGTAAAAGTTGAATCTAAACTATTATTTTCTAAATCTAAAAGATTTTCTTTAATTACAAAGTCTCTTTCGGATTCAGTGCTAATAGAACCAGTTGAAATATATAACGCAATTTCTTCATAACTTAAAGAGGCGTTTAATGCTATAGATATGTCGTTATAATCATTTGAGTTTAACTGATTGTTGTCAAAAACTAAAACAGGCCAGTTTAGATTTCCATAATTTGTTTCAATTAAATTATCGGATGTCCCTATTTTTATGTCTTTATCATTTGTTTCCGATAATGTGTAATTATTGTAAAAGTTATAAGAGCGATGTCTGTTGCTTTGAATGTATAGATAAACTTTATTTTTATTAAAGAAATTAAAAAGCAAATCAGTATAAATTGCTGTTCCAGCTTTTGCAATAATTTCGTTTGAAGAAGTAGTTGTTTCTATTCTGTTCTCTTTGACGAATAATCCATAAAAAGCAACAATATCAATAAATTGAGTGCTTTGCTCGCGCTGTAATTTTTGTTTAAAAGGAGTATCTCCATTTATTGTAATTTCTGCGAAAGGTTTGCGGGCATATTCTAAATTAAAAGCAAAATCAGCATTGTCAAAATCATGTTTGTAGTCGCCGTAATTTAGAACAACATCAATTCCGCATAGACCTTCAGCAAAGTTTCCTAATGATTTTCCAATATCGATTAATGGCAGTTCGAAATCGTCTTTCTCATCAAAAGTCTCACCAGCTGCGACAAATTTGGATTCTTTAAAGAAGAAGTCAGAAAGAGGGATTAATAAAGTTCCATTAGTGGCATCATCCTCTTTTTCTTTCTCATAGCCAATAAATTTGGCCGTGAAAGGAGGAACAGGAATGGATGTGGTTGTATTATTCTCTATTTTCACACGCCCTTCATGAAAAGCACTAAAATCGTCGTTTATCTTATTAATAAAGTCAGAAGTTGAACTGCTTTTTGTAATAATTAATGGCTCGGAATTCGTTGTAAAAAAATCACTTTTCTGTAAACCTCTGTAAACAAAATATTTAATATTAAGTCCAGGAAAAGGCTGGTTGTAAGGGCGAAGAATTAGATTCACTTTATCGGGATTGCCGGTTTGAGGCTGCACTAAAACAACTCCTTTGCAGATCGAAAAGGCTTTTTTGGGTGCATCTAAAGAGAATCTAGAAGTCAGGTTAAAAACAGTTTCAGATTGAGGTCCAAAGCCCTGACCTGACAACTGCGCGGGAAAACCTCCCGACTCTATAAAAAAATGGGATTTTGCGGACATATTTTAAGTAGTATTAATAAATTTTTTATTTAAACCATTCAGGTTTATAGGTTTTGTAGATGAATCTTCCAATCAAAAAAAGAAGAATAAGAAGCAGCAATCTTCCTAACCAGATTTGTACTTTTTGCCAAAAAGTGAGATAGTTGACAAACTTGGTAATCGTGATCGTTTTTTCTTGGATATCTTTAACCTGTTTCGATTTCCAATGCGCATAGAGTTCCTGTTCTTTAAGGTCGCAGTCGACTTGAAGTTTATTGTTATCAAGTCGAACCCTTGGGCTTTTTAATGTACGCCCTGGTTCGGCCTGAATAACATTTTTAAGAATTACTTTTCCGTTAAGGCATTCCAATAATGCGTTGTAAGAACTGCTGTCTTTTGCAATTTTAAAGATTGTATCGTGTAAAGTTTCGGTAATAGTCATAGTTTGAATTTTACTTTCATTTTGCACTGGTTTCGGACTTCGACATGAAATCACGATTAGGATAATGAAAAGAGAAAAAACAAGACAGTTTAGTTTTTTAGTCATAATTAAATTGATTTATAAGTTTTGGTTTTAAAGACGCAAAAAGCCTTTAATGGTTTTGATATCACGTTTTCTTCTGGCTACTTTATAGCCTTCGCGTCCGCCAGAATCGTTGGTGTTTCCTTCAATGGTATAAATGGTGTTTCCAGCTATTTTTTCAATAAATCCTGCGTGGCCGGTGCCGTTTTTAAAATCCATGATAAAAATATCTCCGGGCTGAGGTGTTTTCTTAACAAGTAGCGGTCTCGAATTGTATTGATCCAAAACACCTCCAGTTTTCTTTAAAGGATTTTTAGCATTCATCTGAAGTGAAGCGTTTTGAGTACACCAATAAATAAAAGCCATGCACCAAGCATATCCTTTGCCAAGTCCGACACTTCTTAAATAAATTTCTACTTCGGGGCCTGAGTTGCTGTTTCTAGGCATTTCTTCTACACCAATCTGTGCCGTGGCGATTTCTATAGTTTTTTGAGCTAGCGTCATGAGCTTTTTCCGTTTAATTGTTTAAATTTTTGCAATTCGTCAACCAATTGCTGGTTGATTAACATGAGTTCTTTGTGCTGTATCTCCATTTTTTTAATGGTTTCTGTAGCGGCGGTAAGTCTTGCGGTAATGTCATCCAGAAGATCACGGTAATATTTTACGGCGCTTACGGCATTGTCGAGTTCGGCTGCGCGGTCTTCTGCCAATGATTTTCGCATAGAGAAAAACCAGGTAATAAAAGCGGCAAAAAATGCGGTGAGAGTGGGGTATAAAAACTGTTCCATTGAATGTGTTTAAAGTTGAATGTTGGTTTAAAATTGTTTTTGAAAAGACAACCTGAATGTTGTTTTTTTTGAAAAAAGCGAAACCAGATTTTTTTCCAGTTTTGAGGTATAGCTGTTTCCTTTTGAGATTGCAAAGATTGGGTGAAAAAAGCCCTAAAAAAAATGCATGCAAGGTCTGCGAACATTTGTATTCTAGGGCTTTACAGAGTTGTAAGGAAAGCGAACAGAAGTCGTTTTAGATGAAGTAAATGCTTCATCTTTGCATCACAAAAAGGATGCTTTTGAAGATAAAAAAAGAAGGATTTTTTCTTTTATAGGAATTAAGAAGGTCTCTTTTGATTGCTCATAAGTTCTTCTATTTTTTTGAGTTCAGAAGTGATAGGTGTACAGAGAATTTCATACAAAGTAGTTCTGGAAATCGGGTAAACTGGATAGACGTATTTACGCCACACAACAGTTGTTGGAATGTCTTCCGTTTTGTGTTTTTGATACAGTTCTTTAATGAGTTTGTAACGCATTAATTTATTTTTTTGAATTCCGAGACTTCTGTTTGAAGATATAGGCATGAGAGATAATATTTTGAATGATAGAAAAACGAAAAATTGTGAGAAGAACGAAGTTTGAAAAAAAGTTAATAGTTTAAATTATAAACAACATCATATTTAAGACAGCCAAACCATTTGATTCTATTCAATAAGTGGTTTTTACTTCTCGATGCCATTATTATATTGAACCTCGTTCTGAGGTTATTTGTTAAAGATTTTTATTTAACAATTAGGTCAGCAAACTTAGCATGACAATCCTGTTTCCAAAACTTTTTAGGTTTGGATTCCAATAGAAAGAATGGGTTTTGGCTGTTTATTATAAGGGCAGAAATCGCCCGTTTGTCGGTTCCTGATTCTCTTCGAAAAGAAGACGAAACAGGAACCATTTTTTTACCTGCTTTTTCCGGTTGCAGGTTAGAAGGTCGTTTTAGCCTTTGTAAGTGGCTGATGTGTGTTTTTTGAATCTTGGGTTTTTAATCACAAGACTTTCGTACCGAGTAAAAGCAAGACGTTCTTTTTTAGATAAGTCGTTACTGCAATTCCAGTTTCCGAGCCTGTCTTTAAAAATAGTATGTTCATTTACTTTGTAGCTTTCGTGATCTGTAATTGGCTTTATTTTTACGCTCATTCAGGTATTGTTTAAAAGTTGTTTTTAATTTGAAATAAAACCATTCTCTAAATAAAAATATGGGCTTTAAATTGGTTATTATTAACAGTATAGTTAATAATAATGATAAATAAATGTCGTGATTAAGCTGCATGATTTCGTTTGTTTTGGTTAAAGAAATCAAAAGCATAGCCTTGTAAAAAATCTACGGAAGACATCGATAGCGGAATATTGTTACGTACACCATTTTCATCAATTCGGCAGGCCTCAATAAACCAGCTTGAACGGACAGGTTTAAAAGCAGATGCAATAATTTCGACACCATCTGTAAATTCTTCATTATTAAACTCCTTAGTCAGTTTTTGCAATTCCAAAACTCTTGAACCTTTCAAGTTTCCTTTGGCATCTTTTTTTAGAAGATTGAAAACAATTTTGACTAAAGAAGCAGTTTCTTTACTGGTAGAAAGTGACGAAATATAATGCTGTACTTTTTCAATTCCAATTGTTACCGTATCGTCCCAGCCTTCATTAATGCGATATCCAATTGTAATTTCTTCTTTGTCATTAGAAAAAGTGTGAGACATTTGTTTTTCCTTAAAACCATAAACCTGATTTTTTAAATCCAGAATCGTCTCAAATAATTGAAAAGTTTCCGTTTTGGCATTTTGCATCATTTCAGAAGTTTCTTGTAATCGAGAAAGTGCTTTTGGAATCGTTTCGGCAACCAGTTTTTTATACGCATCTCGTTCTTCATTTTTCTTATTTTCAACTCGTTGAAGAGCTTCTTTTAGCTGCTGAGCAGAAAATTGAGTTAAGTCCATAACAGGTTTAAAATTGTTTACAGTTGTAGTATTCATAATAGTTGGCTTTTAGTAAATTAATATTTCTTCTTTAAACGGATCTGCATAATACGGTTTGAAATTATGATGTAATGCAAGTTTTGAAACCTCTTTTATTTTACTTTCAATATTTGATGGAACAGGACGGGGAGAGGCAGTTTCATCATCCAGAATGTGCATCCACTGAAAACGTTCCTGATTAATACAGATTCTTTCTCCAGCGGTAAAAGATTTAGTTCTTTCTGAACAATACTGAAGAGCCAGATATAACAAGGCAATGCGTTCTTCGATTTGTTTTTTATTCATATTTTTTCTCTATTTGATTTTTTTAATTTAATAATGTCAGATTCGATTAAACTTCTTTCAGGACTATTTGGATTTTCGATCAGCCAGTTTTCTAGTTCCCGAATTTTTTCTTTGATTTGATTTGCTTCCATTTTTAACGATTTAAATAAGGATTAATATTTGCTTTTTCTATTTAATGATTAATATTACGTTTAATTCGTAGTTTTATTCCTATTGCACGTAGTACACTTTTTTTGTTTTTCTGTAACTTAATTAATTGTTCAAAGTGTTTTAAATCAGTAAATTGTATGCTGTCTTTGAATTTTGTGTTATTTGTGTTCCCTATAAATTTGTTAACATTTCTATTGTTTTTAAAATTTATTTTTCTTTACTTTGCAAATATAATGTAAAATAATACATTAAAGCAAATTTTTAACGTAAAATAATACATCTTTTTATGGGGTCAACGGAGAGAGTGCGAGAATATATTGATTATAAAGGGATTACTAAGTATAAATTTTGTAATGATTTAGGGTTTTCTAATAAGTTTTTAGATAATAGCAGTAATATGGGAACAGATAAAGCGTGTAAAATATTACATCACTATCCAGACCTAAATTCAGAGTGGCTTTTAACGGGAAATGGACCAATGATTAAAGAAGAAAATACCAGCCTTGTAATCATTAATAATGATAGAAAAACAGTGGATTCTCTTCATGTAAGTCAGGAAATACCTTTGTACGATTTGGAAGCTGTTGCGGGTTTAAGAGAACTTTTTAGTAGTGGTGAGCCGCAACGAATTTTGGATACCATAAAAATCCCTAATCTGCCCAAATGTGATGGAGCAATATCTGTAACAGGAGATAGTATGTATCCCTTATTGAAATCGGGAGATATTATTTTGTATAAAGAAACGGAGTTTGAAAATATTTTTTTTGGTGAAATGTATCTTCTAAGTGTAAAGCTAAATGAATGGGAAGAATATATTACGGTAAAATATGTTCAAAAATCTGAGCAAGGGCACGAATATGTTAAATTGGTGAGCCAGAATTCCCATCATCAACCTAAAGATATTCATATTTCAAAAATTTCTGCTTTAGCGCTGATAAAAGCGAGTATTAGAATTAACACAATGATGTAATATAGGTAAGTTAGATATAAAAAGAAGTGAGACACTATATACGTTCAGAAGCGTTTGTATTGCCGTGTTTTTGTTAAAATATGGTATGCAGATAAAAAAATATGGCTATAAAGTTCATACAATCAAATATTTATAATATATTTAACATCTCAAATATGGGAATTGTGTAAAATTTGTACATAATTTTGCAAAGTCAAAGATGAGACGATAATTTTGTTTTTGACATAGCACCCAAATCTGTTTTTAACTTTAATTTACAGCCTGCTTATGAGAATATTTTTTGTAGCACTGCTTTTTTCTTTAAGTTCGTTTACAACCTACAACATAACGAATAAAAAGGAACTATTAAATGAAATTGAATTAGCAAGACTTACTGAACACGTAAGTGAGATTAAGTCTTATGTTTCTACAAATAATGGCTACAGCAAGAAAATTGCTTTTCTTGTTGACATGAAAATCAAATCTGGTAAAAATCGCTTTTTTGTTTATGATCTTGTAAATGAGAGAATTATCGATCAGGGACTTGTAGCGCATGGTTCTGGATCAGAAACTGGTATAAAAGGAGATATTTTACAGTTTAGCAATATGCCAAATTCTAATTGTACTTCATTGGGGCGTTATGGAGTAGAGAAGGCTTACAAAGGTGTTTTTGGAAAAGCATACAGATTGAGCGGAATGGATCAGACGAATAGCAATGCTCATAAAAGAGCTATAGTACTTCACTGTTATAAAGAAGTTCCAGATGATGAAAAAGAATACTACATCATTAATAGTCACGGCTGTCCAATGGTTAGCGAAGCATTTTTCAAAAGACTTGATAAATTTATAGAAGGCGCAGATTCTAAAATCATGCTTTCTGTGTATTATTAATTAAAGTTTTTTAAAATTTAAATATTAAGAGCCTACGGGCTCTTTTTTTTTGCTTTTACTTTGACACGTAAAGTCATTTTTATTAGCTTTTTCTTTATTTGAATTGTAACCGTTAAAACTTGTATGTGATTTAAAACCAATATAGTTTTAAAAAAAAAACTGAAATCAGTACATTTTTTGAATTGATCATTTGCTTAGATTCGTTTATTATTTTGATTAAACAAAGCATTTTTTTGGAAGAAAGAATTTAAATTAATCAAAAAACTTTGTTTCAAATTATAATTTGAAACCGAATTTAGAAACTTGGTACAGCTTTAAATTAATTGCCGTTATAACTTTGATATTGTTTAGAAATGGAATGTATTTCTATGTGAAAAAAATAAAGATCTTCTGATTGAGGATTCTTTTATAGAAGAGCGGAAAGCCAAAACTGGAAATGCATGTTTTCAGAAGTAATTAAGTGCTTAATTCCTGTCTGATTTATTGATTTTACTAATATTTAAATTTCAACATTATGTCTTTACCTGATCAATTATATAATATGAAGTTTGCGGAGTATTTTGAGTCAATACGTAAGATGTATTTAATTGATGAAAAATTTAAAGTGATTTGTGATAGTTACTGTGAAAATATTGTAAATGGTGAAGGCTTTAGAAAGAAAAAGGAAAAAAATTTTCTTAAGGAGCAGGAATGTGAGATTTTATCTAAAGAGCTAGAAGAAGAAATACTTTTTTATATCGTTCGTAACGGTTAGAAGATTGTAGTTCCTTTATCTATAGTAAATTTGATAAAAAACTTCTCTTTGCAACAGTAAAGGGAAGTTTTTTTTAATCCTGAAAGATTTGTGAATGCTTAAATAGTTTAATAAAAAATATTTTTAAAAAATTTATTGTTGCTGTTATTTGTCTCATATTATAACTAGGATAACTTGTATATTTGTGCTTTAAGTACAAAGTAGAATGTCATGCTCGGCATAAAAAAGAATAACAGCAATGAGTGAAAAGTTTAAGGTAGGGAGTTTATATGCAGGTATCGGCGGAATTTGTCTGGGGTTCAAAAAATCAGGATTCGACTTACTTTGGGCGAATGAATTTGATAAAAATGCTTGTGTTACTTATCGCGAAAATTTTAAACATAAACTTATTGAAGGAGATGTTTTAGAATTAGATCTGAATGATATTCCAAAGGTTGATATTTTAACAGGAGGATTTCCTTGTCAGCCATTTTCAGTTGCTGGTTACAGAAAGGGTTTTGATGATAATAGGGGAAATCATTTTTTTAGAATTTTAGATTTCGTAGATACTATGAGGCCTAAAGTACTATTTCTAGAGAATGTAAAAAACCTTGTAAACCATGATAACGGAAAAACAATGAAAGTGATTGAATCTTCACTGAGGGAAAGACAATATTCATTTCAATCGCAAGTTTTAAATACCAAAGATTATGGTAATATTCCGCACAATAGAGAGAGAATATTTATGGTTGCATTTGATACATTAGAATATCCTGATGCAGAAAAGACTTTTAAATTTCCGAAAAAGGAAGAGTTAACCCGAACAATTGAAGATGTAATTATAAAAGAAAAAGTAGAAGAGAATTTCTATTATAATGAAGATAAATACATGTTTAATATGCTGAAAGAGACTATGAAGTCAAAAGATACAGTATATCAATTTAGAAGACAATATGTTAGGGAAAACAAATCGAATGTTTGTCCTACCTTAACTGCAAATATGGGAACGGGCGGCCACAATGTTCCTTTAATAAAAACTGACTTTGGATTTAGAAAGTTAACACCTAGAGAATGTTTGCGATTTCAAGGTTTTCCAGATTCTTTTAAAATCCCGACAAAACTAGCTAATTCTAGTTTGTATAAACAGGCAGGGAATTCTGTAAGCGTTCCGGTAATTGAAGCATTATCTAAAAAAATATTGGAAGTTTTAGAAAATGTTACGGTGCTTCCAAATCTTCAGAAATGAGTTATTTATTTATTTAATATTTCGACCAAACTGCTTATTTGATTTAAATCGCCGCTTTGAATGTAATTACAGGCATCCATTTTGGTATAGTGATTTAATATTGAATTTTGCGGAATAATATTCTCGTTTTCAATTGCATCTAAAAAATCTTGATGGGAGCAATATCCTGCTAAATCAAATTTCCATTGTGAATTGAAAATTAATTCTTCAATCTCAATTTTTGTAATTTCATTAGAATATAGCCATCTTTTAGCGGCAAAAAGCTTTTTTAGGTCGGGTTGAATCCGAACCAAAATGAAGTAATCATATTGTGTAGTAGAGCCATTGTGTAGTAAAAGATTTGGACGATATTGTCCTTGTTTATTCCAGTCTTTTTTTTCGAGTAATAATAAATTGGACTGAGAGCTGGCAGATTTTACATTGATTTTTTTGCCTTTAATTTCTAAATCTGCATCATCCCAAATACCTGCGCCATAAATTTGAAAATCGGGTTCTTTAGATTCAAGATTTTTAGCTTTAAAATAGTTATAAAGGACAATTTCAGCTAATTTTCCTTGAAAGGTATTACAGAATTTCTCGCCATTTTTTCTTTCATACTGTCCGCCTGTTCGACGGTTTCGATGATATCCTTTACCGAAACATATTTCATAAGTAAAATCTATATTTTTTTGAATGTCATTTTCGCATACAGGAAGACCTGCAAATTCTCTAGAATTGCTGACATTGTAATAATCTTTTTCATCAACTACTTTATACGTCAATTTCATAGATTTATGACTTCTTAAATTCATAATATTCTAAACTCTAGAACTCTTAGTTCAAATATAATAAAAATTAAGATTTTTCTTTCTTTTTGTGGCAGCTATTTTATTTATTAGCTTAAGAGATTATATAAGTTTGAGATTAGTTGGTTACTCTTAAAAAAAAAGTGGAGATAAAAAGGGCTAAAATACTTGTAGGGATGGGATGCAATCAAAATAAAAAAACCTTCAACGAAAGTTAAAGGTTTTTTTAAAAATCAGCGGAGAAAGAGGGATTCGAACCCCCGGACCTGTTACAGTCAACAGTTTTCAAGACTGCCGCATTCGACCGCTCTGCCATTTCTCCAGTATGTCGCTTTCATAAGCTGATTGCGGGTGCAAATATAGGGCGTTTTTTGGATTGTAAAAACTTTTTTGAAACTATTTACAAAGAAAACCTTAATAATGTCAAAGACTTTAAAATTAGCAGAGAAAAAACTTCTTTTTCTGTTTCTTAAGCATTTTGAAAATTAGAAGCCTATCCTTCTGAAATTGTTATGTTTAAGTAGTTTTTTTTGTTTTGGTGATTCATAATGTTTACGCATATGATTCGTTATTGTATTAAAATTGTATGTAGTAAATAATTTTTTGTAGGATTTAATTAACAAATATGAAATAAAAGACTATCTTACAGTTAAATAAGTATTTGGGCGCATGAGTCTTCAAGCAACCTGTCCTATTGATTTTATCTGTATTTTTCGAAACCAACATTTGCGGAGATTAAGAATTTATTCAAAAAATATGGTAGCAACTAATGCAAAATCTATTGTAAAAGAGAAAATATAATTCAAATCATTTAAATTTTGAAACAGCAAGATATATTAAAATTTTGGAGAGATATAGAGATATTTGATCTGCCTGATTTAAATAATGACGCATCACTTATTGAATTTAATGAAACGTTGCCTTGGTTGAATGAAGCGGTCCCTGCTAAGAAAAATTATAAGTGGAGATATACATTGGTTTTTGGAAAAATAGAAAAGAAGCAGATTCTTGATCATTTGAATGCTTTACTTGAAACTGATAGTAAAAATGATTGGGAAGAATCTGTGCAGGGTTTTAGCTGTCTTTCAGCTCTAATATTGAATGAAGAAGGACGTCCGGAGCAGGATAACTATTTTATAGCAAGTTATATTTTCGGAATTTCTCTTTTAGAGAATAAGGAAAAACTTTCCACTGTATCTTTAAATTTGGAAGATGCTAGAGAAGATTTTTTAGAACGTTTTAACATACCGGAAATAATTCTTGAAAAAGATGAAGAATCTCCAAAGGGAGATGTAGTATATTGGGAACATATTAAAAGGGAAATTGTTTATCTTAATGAGCTTAGTAAGTGGAAGAATGAAGAAATTAAAGTTTTTCTTTTAACAGAAGAAGTTCCTAAAGATAGTGAACCAAATAGTGGTTTTTTGAATAGTTTTTATCTTGATGATTTAAACTTTTTGACTTGTTTAGAAAAAAAGAATCAGAGCACCGCTCTTCAGTAATATCTAACCTTAGAGCCAAGTGAAAATAATAGAAAAGATTTAATACAGTACAAGAAATTTTTATTCGATGCTATTAATCCAGATCAGCTGAGTTCTGGTAGATGGCCTTCTAAAATAGAATATGGGTTGTATACTGCGCAATCTGGAGCAATTAATACTATTTTTTCTAAACTTTTAAAATCAAAAGGAATTCAAGGAGTCAATGGTCCTCCAGGAACAGGTAAAACAACACTTTTGTTAGATGTTATAGCTGAAATTATTGTAAATAGAGCTAAGGTTATTTCAGAATTAGGATATGACAAATTATTTCAATCAAGTTATGTCAAAATTGATAAAGAAACGGGCTATGATTTGTATACGTATAATCTAAATTCAAAAATTCAAAATGACTATGGCATTGTAATAGCTAGTAATAACAATGCTGCGGTAGAAAATATAAGTAAAGAATTGCCAGCAAAATCGAAAATCGATACATCTGTATTTCAAGATGCGGATTATTTTTCTCAATGTTCTACAAAATTGATAAAAGAAGAAAGCTGGGGGGTCTTGGCAGCAGCTCTTGGAAATGCTAAAAATCGAAGTAACTTTAAAAAGTCTTTTTGGGTAACAAATAAAGAAGAGGGTATTATCGGTTTTAATGATTTGTTATATGAAATTTATAAAGATGAGAACAATGACAAGACACATTTGCATTTTGACGCATTCAATCTTGAAAATAAAAAATTTAAAAGTTTATTAGACAAATTCGAAACTTTCAAAAAGAAAGCAAGCCAATTTCATGAATTATTACCTGAATTCATCGAAAATAAAAAGCAACAAAAAAGCGGTAATGTACAGCAAAAACAAATAGAAAAGAATCTATTGCAACTTTCCAAAGAAAAGCAAATAATTCATGAAAAGGAAATTGATCTCAGAAAAGATTCTGGGAGAATAGAGTCAGCACTTCAATTACATCTTCAAAGAAAACCTTCATTTTTCTTTTTTCAAAAGTTATTTAATAGCTATAGTTTTCAAAAATGGAACTTAGAAGCTGGAGATGTTTTAGCACAATTAAATAAAATAAATTCTGAATTAGATGCATTAAGTAAAGAACTAAAAATCAATAATAAAAAAACACAAGATCTAGTCTCTAAGCAAAATGATATTAGTGTTTTATTGAAAAAGTTGAATGCATTTTTTGAAAAATATGATAAACTTAAAAACGAGTTAAATCAAAAGTATGAGATTGACACAAAAAATATTTTTGATTTAGAATTTGAACAAAAAGAGATATTAGATATTCATCTTCTGTATCCATATCATTCTCCAAAAATAGCAAAGCTAAGAAGCGAAATTTTTCTTTCGGCATTACAACTGCATCATGATGTGATTTTAGCTAATGCAAAGAAAATTAGAAATAATTTGAATGCATATTTTGAAATGACCGCGGGCTGGGTGAAAGTGGATGCGAAAATAACACAAAATTTATGGGATACATTTTTCCTGTGTGTGCCAGTAGTTTCAACTACATTAGCCTCTGCAAGTAGATTGTTTCCTAATAAAGACAAAGAACAAATTGGCTGGTTATTAATTGACGAAGCAGGACAGGCGACACCTCAATCTGCTGCTGGGTTAATCCATCGAGCTAAGCGTTGTGTTATAGTTGGAGATCCTTTACAAGTAGAGCCAGTTGTTACTATGCCGAAAAAACTAATGACTAAGTTAAGAAACGAACATAACGTATCAGTAGATTGGTCTCCGTACAAAGTGTCTGTACAGCAATTATCAGATAGAGTTTCGGAAACTGGTACATATATGAAAGTGGATGGTACTGATGAAAAAATATGGACAGGTTTTCCTTTGCGAACACACAGACGTTGTGATGAACCTATGTTTTCAATTGCAAATGAGATAGCTTACAATAATCAGATGGTAAAGGCAGTACATGAAAATTCAGAAGAGGAATTTATTGGAGCTTCAAGTTGGTTCGATGTTAAGATAGGAGGAACTATTAAAAACAAGCACGTTGTTGTTGAAGAAATAACACTTTTGCAACAGAAAATTCAAGATTTGAGAAATGTTGGATTCAAAGAAGATATTTATGTTATTTCTCCTTTTAAATCGGTTGCCTTGTACTGTGAAGATGTTTTTAAGTATGACAAGAAAGTTTCTTGTGGTACTATACATAGGTTTCAAGGAAAAGAAGCTGATATTGTATTTCTAGTTTTGGGTAGTAATCCCAGTTCTTCTGGAGCTAGAAACTGGGCTTCTCAAAGACCAAACATGTTAAATGTAGCAGTTACTAGAGCTAAAAAGCGTTTTTATGTAATAGGAAATAAAAAACTCTGGGCTTCTTGTAATTACTTCAGTTCAATGGCCAATGCTGTCAAATAGAAATACTGAGATTTTGATTGGTTTCTAAATGTTGAAAATTCATAGAAAAAAAAGAAAACCCTGCAAATCTTCTGATCTGCAGGGTTTGTTGAATTTCTATGAGCTTCTTTTAAGCTCTCAGCGGAGAAAGAGGGATTCGAACCCCCGGACCTGTTACAGTCAACAGTTTTCAAGACTGCCGCATTCGACCGCTCTGCCATTTCTCCAGTATGTTGCTCTCATTGCCTGATTGCGGGTGCAAATATAAGACGGTTTTTTGGTTATAAAAACTTTTTATCGACTTTTTTTTTAAGTTTTTTATAATAATTTTCAAGTGTCTAATTATCAGTATTTCCGAAAATGAGATTTTTTGAAAAATTAGTCTAAATCGTCTAAAATTGGCGTCGGTTTTTTATTTTCATCTACCGCAACAAACGAAAAAGTTCCAGAAACTACCGTTTCACGAAGCTCCGAATACATTTGTTCCATAAAAATATCAACATGAATTTTACAGCTGGTTCTTCCAACGCTGTCTACTTTTGCAACTAATTCGATTAATGTTCCAGCAGGAATTGCTTTTTTAAAGTCTATTTGCCCCGTTGAGATCGTCACTACTTTTTTTCGGCTGAAACGCGTCGCACAAATAAAGGCAACTTCATCCATTAGATGCAGTGCTGTTCCTCCAAATAAAGTGTCATAATGATTTGTTGTGCTAGGGAAAACAGCTTTAAAAATTCTTGTTTCCGATTTTAAAATTCTTTCTTCTACCGTTCCCATATTAGTAATTAACGTATTCTGTAATTTCAAGTCCATACCCAATCATACCGACACGTTTTGTTTGTTCCGTGTTTGAAACTAGTCTGATTTTAGAAATATCAATATCGTGAAGAATCTGTGCTCCAATTCCGTAGTCTTTGCTGTCAATAATCACTTTTGGAGCTTTTAGTGTTCCTTGTGATTGAAGTGTTTTAAGCTCCGAAATTCGATTTAAAAGGTTGACAGCTGTCATATCTTGATTGATAAAAATAACAGCGCCCTTTCCGTTCTCATTGATTACTTTAAACATATCATCTAATTGCTGTTCCGCATTATTAGTCAAAGTGCCTAATAAGTCATTATTAACCTGAGAAGAGTGAATTCTAGTCAAAATAGGCTCTCCAAGATTCCATGTTCCTTTAGTTAAAGCGATATGAATTTGTTTGTTTGTGGTTTGTTCGTAAGCTCTTAATCTGAAAGTTCCAAAACGAGTTTCAATATCAAAATCTTCTTTCTTAACGATTAAGCTGTCGTGCTGCATTCTGTAAGCAACTAAATCTTCAATAGAAACTAGTTTCAAATCGAATTTTTTAGCCACTTTTATCAATTCAGGTAAACGAGACATCGTTCCGTCTTCATTAAGAATTTCACAGATTACACCCGCTGGTTTAAATCCAGCTAAACGTGCAAAATCAATTGCTGCTTCTGTATGTCCAGTTCTTCTCAAAACACCTCCTTGTTTAGCAATTAAAGGGAAAATATGTCCTGGTCGAGCTAAATCGTGTGGTTTTGTATTAGGGTCAACCAAGGCTTCAACTGTTTTAGCGCGATCTGCTGCTGAAATTCCAGTTGTAACGCCATTTCCTTTTAAATCAACAGAAACAGTAAAAGCAGTTTCCATATGATCAGTGTTATTGGTAACCATTGCACGAAGATCTAGTTCTTTACAACGGCTTTCTGTTAGCGGTGTACAGATCAATCCGCGTCCGTGTGTGGCCATAAAGTTGATCATTTCCGGAGTTATTTTTTCAGCTGCAGCTAAAAAATCACCTTCGTTTTCACGATCTTCATCATCGACTACAATGATTACTTTACCTTGACGAATATCTTCTATAGCTTCCTCAATGGTATTCAGTTGTATTTTTGTTGTTGACATAATTATTGTTGCTTTTGAGCAGGTGAGAACCGCTCGGAAATTTTCTGAAATAGTTGTGAAATCGGGGTTGTAATCGCATCAAAATTGATTAAACCGTTATCGTTTGTTGCGCGATAAGTTAAAAGAATAGCCAATGGCAGTAAGATAAACGACGACATCCATGATCCCATAAATGGAGTCATGCCGCCTTCTTGCGATAATCTTTTTCCAAAAGTGTTAATAAAGTGAAAGGTAATAAAGATCAAGACTGCAAATACAATTGGAAGTCCAAGTCCGCCTTTTCTAATAATAGCACCAAGAGGAGCTCCAATAAAGAACATTAAAAAACAGGCAAATGCAATCACGAACTTTTCGTATAAGGCAGTTAAATGTTTATTGATATCGCGCTGTTTGTCTTTTAAGTCTTTTTGCGTTGTTTCTATCGAGTAAATGTTGCTGGTAATATTACTTCCTGCCATTTTCAAAATATCAACTTGATCTTTGTTGGAATACAAAGACATAAGATTATTGGGCAGCTGTTTTTTCTTTAAATCACTTTTTGCAGGAGTAGGATATCTTCTAATTCCAACACGTTGATTAATATTTTCTGAAAAAGAGACAATTTCGTTGTCCAGATTTTTATTTAAAGAATCTAAAGTATACGTTAGTTCATTTACGTTTAACATTGCGTTTGTACCCGCAATGCTTTCTTTGCTTTCATCAACTTTATTTAATTCAGATAAGTCAATATTGATAATCTGCTTTTTAAATTTTCCTTTTATGAAAGGCATTTTTGCACGGTCTTCGTATTTTTTAGGAGTAACATCTTGGTAGTAATAGCCATCATTTAAAACGAGTTTTAAGATACTCGATTTTTCGCTGCTTATTAATTCACCAGTTTTAGATTTAATAACCGTTTTATTTTCTCCCATATTACTAGGCTTTTCATGAATGGTAACTTCTGTCAGTTTGTTTCCATTCTCTCCAGATTTTTTTACAACTTTGATATTATAAAAACCAAGATCGTTAAATTGTCCTTCTACAATCGCCATTGCGGGTTTGGCCTGTGCGATATTTTTTCTAAAGTTTACGAATTTGTACTCTGCATACGGAATAACATTGTTGGCAAACCAAAATGCCACAATACTTAAAACGAAAATAAAGACAATTAAGACACGCATGGCACGCTGAAGGGAGATTCCAGAAGATTTCATTGCAGCAAACTCGTAGTTTTCGGCTAAGTTTCCGAAAGTCATAATCGAGGCCAGTAAAACCGAAAGTGGTAAAACCAGCGGTATAATACGAGGCATAGAAAAAAGCAGGAATTTCACGACCAATATTAAGTCGAGATCTTTACCTGCTAGTTCTGATATAAATAGCCATACTGTTTGCAGTATGAATATGAAAAATAGAATTACAAATACCGTAGTAAATGTAAATAAGAATGTTTTTAATAAGTATTTGTCTAGAATTTTCAACCTTCTGATTAATCTAATTTATTGATGTAGTATTTCGGGTATTTACTCGCTACAAAGGTAAATTGATTTTTTGATAATGGCTGATTGGTTTTAAAAGAATTAACGGTTAAAGTTGTTTTTGTTCCGTTTTTTCCAGTTTCAATCAAATTGTAGATGTGTTTTGTCTGAACATCAACACCTAAAAGAATTTCTTTTCTTTGGTCTTTACCGCTTGTAGGAACTAATTTGATGTATTGAATTTTTCTTCCTTTTACATTTTGCACAATATCCATCGTGTATTTGTAACCAGAATTAAAGAAAGTAAGCATTTTTGAAGGAGTGATAGCATTATCATCTTTCTCGTTTACTTTAGAAATAGTAACTTCTTCGTCTTCAGGAACGATTGTGTATGTTTTTTGACCGTCAAAAATTTTAGTTACGCCCATGAAATTCAAAACATATTGATTTCCTTTCATTGTAACATTCCCTTTACTGTCTTGATTGATGTTTTCTTTAGTGTTATTCAAAGAATATTTAAAGTCAATAACAATATTGTCGTAGCTTTTTATTTTTGAAGTTACTTCGTTCAATAAATCTTTTGCTTTTTTATCTTGAGCCTGAATAGAAGTGAAGCTCAAAAGCAAAATAACTGCCATTTGTAAACACTTTTTAGTCATGTTAAAGATAGAATTGTTGTTGATTTCTTGAATTTTTGCTTTCATGATTGGATTAATTTTGTTCATTATTAAAAAATTGATCAAGAGCACTTAAGTCTAAAATATTTACGCTTCTGGCTTTACTACCTTCGAACGGACCAACAATTCCAGCTGCTTCCAGCTGATCGATCAAACGACCTGCTCTGTTGTATCCTAATTTTAATTTTCGCTGCAATAAAGAAGCAGAACCTTGCTGTGCATTGACAATTATCTCTGCCGCTTCTCTAAATAAAGTATCTCTTTCGGAAATGTCTATATCAAGATTAATGCCAGTTTCTTCTCCAACAAACTCTGGAAGTAAATAAGCTGTAGCATATGCTTTTTGTCCGCCAATGAAATCTGTAATTTTTTCCACTTCTGGAGTGTCAATAAATGCGCACTGTACACGCACAACATCGTTTCCGTTTGTATATAATAAATCTCCTCGTCCAATTAATTGATCTGCTCCTTGAGTGTCCAAAATTGTTCTCGAGTCAATTTTTGAAGTTACTCTAAAAGCAATTCTGGCAGGGAAATTGGCTTTAATCAAACCTGTAATAACGTTAACAGATGGTCTTTGTGTTGCAATAATTAAGTGAATTCCGATTGCACGGGCTAACTGTGCTAAACGAGCAATAGGAATCTCCACTTCTTTTCCAGCGGTCATAATTAAATCAGCAAACTCATCGACAACCAAAACGATGTAGGGTAAAAATCGGTGGCCAGCTTCTGGATTTAATTTTCTTGCTTTAAATTTATCGTTGTATTCTTTGATGTTACGAACCATCGCATCTTTTAATAAAGAATAGCGGTTATCCATTTCTGTACAAAGTGAATTTAAAGTATTGACAACCTTTGCATTATCCGTTATAATAGCATCTTCAGTATCAGGAAGTTTAGCTAAATAATGTCTTTCAATTTTATTAAAAAGTGTAAGCTCCACTTTTTTCGGATCGACTAAAACGAATTTTACTTCTGCAGGATGTTTTTTGTATAATAATGAAGTTAAAACCGCATTTAATCCAACAGATTTTCCTTGTCCAGTTGCTCCAGCCATTAATAAGTGAGGCATTTTTGCCAGATCGACAACAAATGTTTCGTTCGAAATAGTTTTACCTAAAGCAATTGGAAGTTCCATTTCGGCTTCTTGGAACTTTGCCGCTCCAATAACACTTTTCATAGAAACCATAGTTGGGTTTTTGTTCGGAACCTCAATACCGATAGTGCCTTTTCCGGGAATTGGCGCAATAATACGAATTCCTAATGCAGATAATGACAACGCAATATCATCTTCTAAACTCTTAATTTTTGAAATTCTAATTCCAGCTTCAGGAACAATTTCATATAAAGTAACCGATGGTCCAACAGTTGCTTTAATTTGTGCAATTTCGATTTTGTAGTTACGAAGTGTATCTACAATCTTGTTTTTATTTTCTTCTAATTCTTCCTGATTAATTGTGATGCCACCAGTCGAATATTCTTTTAATAAATCGATGGTTGGGAATTTGTAATTGGATAAATCCAAAGTTGGGTCAAATAATCCGAAATCGGCAACTAGTCGTGAAGCCAAGTTTTCTTCGATAATATCTTCTTCTTCGGCTTTTTCAATTACAAATGCATCATCAGGAGAAACTAATGGCAATTCTTGTTTTGGCTGAATTGGTTTTAAAATCGGATTTAACTCAATTTCTGAAGAATGAGAAATAGTTGGTTTTAATGCCTCTTTGTTAAGCTCGAATTGTGTATCAACCGTTTTAATGTGGATGTCATCTATTTCTGGATCACTTTCGATTTCTTCTTTTATAGCAAATTCTTCTAGATTATAAGCACTTTCGGGCTGGTTTACAGCTGGTTTTAAAGTGTCTAATTCTGATTTCAATTCTTTTTTAGTAGAATCAAAATAAGATTGGATTTTTTCTGGCGATAATTTGATTTTGAAAATCAGATATACAATTAAACCGAAAAGTAAAGTAAGAAGAGTACCTGTTTTTCCAATATAATCCTGAAGGAATAAGTTTAATTCGTACCCAATTGTGCCACCTAATTCTGGAGCAGAAGTGGCAAAGAAGCCAAATAAAATAGAAACAATAATGATTGCAAAAATATCCCAAAACCAAGTATTCTTTAGTTTTTGGGTGGAAAGCTCCAGTGCTAAAAACATTCCGGTAAGGAAAAATAAACGTACAAAAATAAACGAAGCAAGTCCAAAACCTCTGTAGATGATTAAATCTGCTAAATAGGCTCCGAATTTTCCAAGCCAATTTTCTGCAGCTTCAGTACGGTCGCCAAGCTGGTTTACAACGCTTTGGTCGTTCTGCCATTGTCCATTTACGTAAAAAGAAATAAATGCAACTAATAATGCAATGGAAAAAAGAACTAAAAGACATCCTAAAACAAACTTTTGTTGTTTAGATATCTTAAAGGATCTTTTTGTTCCTTCTTGTTTGTCGTTTTTTTTATCTACAGTTTCTTTTTTATTTTTTGCCATTCTTGCGTTTTCCTTTGCCTAAGTAAATTTTGGAATATAAATAATCAAGCCTATTGCAATTGCAGTCATTGCGGCAAAAAATACCGCTCCGGCAGCAATATCTTTAATAAATCCGATTCGTTTGCTGTAATCAGGATGGATAAAATCGGCAATTTTTTCAACTGCCGTATTCAATCCTTCAATGCTTAAAACCAAACCGATGGCAAATGTCTGGCACAGCCATTCGGTTTGTGAAATATGAAAATAGAACCCAGCGATGGTCATTAGAATTCCTAATGAGAATTGAACCATAACGCTATGTTCTGTTTTGATCAATTTTACAGCTCCTTTAAAAGCATATGTCATGCTTTTTAAGCGACCTGTAACAAAAGTATTGTCTTTTTGAAACTCCATTTAGAGTGTATTAAAGTGCAGCTAAAGCAGCTTCGTAATTTGGTTCGTTTGCAATTTCTGCTACTTGTTCTGTGTGAACAATTTTTCCGTCAGCATTTACAACAATGATTGCTCTAGAGTGTAAACCTTTTAATGGACCATCAACAATTTCTAAACCGTTTGCTTTTCCGAAATCACCTTCTTGAAAATCAGACAAGTTAACTACATTTTCTAAACCTTCTGCACCGCAAAAACGTTTTTGAGCGAAAGGTAAATCTCTAGAAATACATAAAACGGTAGTGTTCTCTAATCCGCTAGCACTTTGATTGAATTTTCTAACAGAGGCAGCACAAGTTCCTGTATCAACACTTGGAAAGATATTTAAAACTAATTTTTTACCAGCGAATGTACTTAAAGACGCAACTGATAAATCGTTTTGAACTAATTTGAAGTCAGCCAATTGTGTACCAACTGCTGGTAATTCGCCTGATGTATGAACTGGATTTCCTCCTAATGTGATAGATGCCATGATTTTTGTTTAAAATTAATGAGGTTCAAAAGTAAGGATTAATATTTGAATCTAAAAGTATTTGTTATGGGTTTAAGGAGAGATTAAGGATGGTTTTTGGATGCCCTCGAATTCAGGAATTTGCAATTTATTTTGCAAAATTATTTCTATTGATAACTTTTATTTTGAGAGATTATTGTTGGGCTTTTGTTTTACGCAGATTTTATAGATTGTATGGGGTTTAATCTCATTTTTTGTCAGGCTGAGCAAAGTCGAAGCCTGCGTATGCGGCTCCGCAATCTGGATCCGCAATCTTTTTTAAAATACTTTGTGGGGCTTCGACTTCGCTCAGCCTGACAATTCGCTGTCAATAAATATAAACGTCAATTGAAACCGTTTATCCGCGAGAGGGATAGGAGCTGGCTACCGAAGTAGCGCGGATAGCCCGACAGTATTTGGGAAAATGGGCGAATAGAGACAAAGTATGTTTGCCCATTTTTTCAAATACTGTCTCGCCCTTATTATTTTAGATTTTAGAGGATAGATTTGAGATTTACTTTGTGCGGGCTTCGACTTCGCTCGGCTTGACAAAGATTACGTGAAAACTGAAAAAGGCTGCTGAGACTGTAAACTAAAAAAGCGTCTCTAAAATAGAAACGCTTTCTCAGGCTTGTTTTTTGTTTTTTATTTGAAAAAGAGGTCGATATTATTTATCGATTGAACCTAAAACACGTTTCATAAATGTGTTTAAAGCTTCTTTTTTATCTGTTCCCTGCGCAACTAATTTTTGAACTTCAAGTGCGCCGTACATATTTGAAATCAATTCGCCGATTACGTCTAATTCTTCGTCTTTTAGAGAAGGAATTTCTGTCATCGCTTCTAGTACTTCAATCGTTTCAATGATATAATCCTGATCGTTTTCTTCGATGAATTGCGTTAAATGCTTTATTACTGGTAATTTCATAGTTTAGATTTCTTAGATTTTTAGACATTCTTAGACTTCTTAGACTTTTTTTTAAATTATAGACAACATCTAAGAAGTCTAAAAATCTAAGTTAGTCTAATTCGTCTACATTTAAGCAATTGCGTTTACAAGATCGATTAAAACTTCTTGTTTATTAGTCTGAGTTTCTCCAACTAATTGTCCGTTTACGAAAGTTGCAAATGTTGGCAGGTTGCTCACATTAGCTAATTTTCTTGATTCAGGAGAATTTTCTGCATCAACCAAAACAAAAGTGATAGCTTCATTTTCTGTTGCTAATTTTTTGAATTTTGGTTTCATAATACGGCAGTTTCCACACCATGATGCTGAATATTGTACTACTACTTTTTCGTTTTTAGCAACTAAATCTGCTAACGTATCTTCGTTTAAGTCGATTAACATAGTTTTTATTTTTAAGACACTAAGTTGCTAAGGTTCTAAGATGCTAAGTTTGCTCTCGAACCGAATAACTTTGTGTGGATTTATTTGATGTTTTTTTTAAGTCGTTGAGATTCTAAGATCTAAGTTTAATCTTAGAATCTCTTGACTTTTATTGTAGAATTGTATTTAAGATTCAAAAGTTAAGTTAAAAAACTTAGCATCTTAGAACCTTAGTATCTTAGCAGCTTAATTAGCGCTTAAGTATTCAGCTGTACTGATTCTGTCTGCAGACATAGCTTCTTTACCAGCTTCCCAGTTTGCAGGACAAACTTCACCTTTAGTTTGGATGTGTGTGTAAGCATCAACCATTCTTAAGTATTCGTTTACGTTACGTCCTAATGGCATATCGTTTACACTTTCGTGGAAGATTTTTCCAGTTTCGTCAATAAGGTAAGTAGCTCTGTAAGTTACGTTTGAACCTTCGATGATAACTGAATCAGTATCTTCACTATAGCTTGTAGATTCGATATCAAGAATACCTAAAATGTTAGCTAAGTTACGGTTTGTATCTGCTAAGATTGGGTAAGTAACACCTTCGATTCCACCATTGTTTTTTGGAGTATTTAACCAAGCAAAGTGAACTTCGTTTGTATCACAAGAAGCACCAATTACGATAGTATTTCTTTGCTCAAATTCTGGTAATGCAGCTTGAAAGGCGTGTAATTCTGTTGGACATACAAAAGTAAAATCTTTTGGGTACCAAAATAAAAGTACTTTTTTATTGTTGTTTACTGCTTCTTCAAAAATGTTGATTTTTAAATTGTCACCCATTTCTGAGATAGCATCTACTGCAATACTTGGGAATTTTTTTCCTACTAAAGACATAATTTTCGTTTTACGTTAAATATTTATTTCTGGTGCAAAAGTAGGGTATAAGTACAGGCACTTACAATAAGATGTGATTATTAATATTTATAAGTTGATAAATTTTGACTATTAAGCGTTTTAACTTATTGAATTTCAATGTTTACTGGGAGAATGCCGTTTGAACTAATTTTGTCTAAAAATTGAATTCCTGCTATTTTTTGAAATTCTTCAAAATCCTGATACGCCTCAACTAATCCTGAAGCCTTTTGTAAATTTGGAATAATGGGTAAAACATACGGATTTCCGAAAACGTAAACGATACATTTTTTGGTTTGGAGCAAACTTGAAAGCAGTTCAAAAACTTCATTGTTCACTTCGAAATTATTCAGAGGTTTTGCTTTTGGAACAAATAATGAAAGGATTAAGGTTTCGAAATTTTCTAATTGTTTTTTGATTAAGGAAATATCTGAAACTTCTAGATTTTCAAAAGCAAATTCTGGGGAATCCAGTTTTGAATTTAATGTTTTGAAAAATGTATTTTCGGTATTTTTATATAAACTCAGCTTAGCTAATTTGTTGTTTTTATGAGCTTCAAAAGCTAATTCTTGGCTTGAGTTGTCTATAATTTTAGTAATTGCATTTTGAGCAATTTCTAAGTTTATTTCTGATGTTTTTTCAAAATTTAATTCGCCAGAAACAGCGGTATTTCCAGATAGAATTCCTGCTTTTTCTTTCGCTTTCATAATTCGGTTATAGCTTTCGAAAATACGGTCTGGAGAAGCATTTTTATAGATCGCTTCAATTCCTTCAGGGACATTTTCGGCGAAGCATAAAACATCATTTCCTGCGTTGAAAGCTTCCCATTCTAATTGTCCTTTTGTTTCGTACAATTTAGAAACGCTGTGCATGTTTAAAGCATCTGAAATTACCAAACCGTCATAACCTAATTTGTCACGCAAAAGATCTTGAATTACGGCTTTTGATAAAGTTGCCGAGGTATCTTTTCCGTCATTTAAACTCGGAACAGCCAAATGCCCGATCATAATCGAATCGACATTATTTTCAATTCCTTTTATAAATGGATATAATTCGTTTTCCATCAATTCTTCTAAAGTTTCTTTTAAAACCGGAAGCCCTAAATGCGAATCGACGTTTGTATTTCCGTGTCCGGGAAAATGTTTAAGACAGCCTAAAACACCAACTTCAGACATTCCTTTTAAATATTCAATTGAAAAATCGGCTACTTTTTCTTTGTTTTCACCAAAAGAACGATAGCCAATAACGGGATTATTGGGATTGTTGTTAATATCTGCCAAAGGCGATAAATTATATTGAATTCCGGCAGCTTTTAAATCTAAACCAATTTGTTTTCCAACTTCGTAAACTAAATTTGATTTGTCTTTTGGCAAAGCGCCAAGTGTGATCGCATACGGATATTGCGGTGTTTTTTCGATTCGCATTGCTAATCCCCATTCGGCATCAATACTGATTAAAAGTGGAGTTGAAGCGGCTTTTTGATAACGAACAATTAGAGCTTTAATTTTTTCGTAGCTGTCGTCATTAAAAACAACTTTTTTCTTGCTTTCATAATTGGTTGCAGCGCTCGCACGACTGTGAAAAAACGTCAGTCCGCCAATATTATGTTCTTTGATCAAACGTTCGGTTTCTTGAATATTTTCTTCTGTATCGTTGATAAAAACGGCAGGGAAGAAAAATTGTCCTATTCTTTGTCGTAATGCTTCGGCAGTAATTTTCATTATTATAAAGTCTTTTTCATGCAGACACTATTATCCATTTTTTCGTAAGGAGGATAATTTGGAATGATGATGTAATTTAATTTTTGATATAAGTTAATAGCCTCTGGCTGATTTTTTCCAGTTTCTAAAATAGTGTAAATGTAACCGACTTCTTTTGCCCAGATTTCTAACTCTTTTAGAATGGCAGAAGCGATTCCTTTTTTGCGTTGGTCAGGATGAACAAAACATTCTTTTTATTTCAGTTGTGCCGCTTTCTTTCTCTCTAAAAGCACCACAGCCTACGGGAATGTCGTTTTCATAATAAACCAAAACATGCTTTATTTTATCTGTTTTATTATACTGATTGTAAAAAGCATGATCTGCGCCATCTCTAACTGCTAATTCTTGATCTAATAAAACAACCAAGTTTACAAAATCAATATCGTCTGAGTTGGTTCTTTTTAGGTTAATCATGATTTCTAGATACTTAAAAGTACTTTTATTTCAATTTTGCTTTCTTTTGTTTTGCTAATTGTTTTTGGGTTTCAATGGCTTTTTCTAGTCGGTTTTTGAATCTGAAAAGTTTTGGAAGTCCTTCCAGTCTGTCTTCAATTGTAATTTCTTCGTAAACTAAAATGGCTTTTTCTAAAACCCTAATTTCGTTTTCAAGATCGTTTTGGTTTTTGTAAATCGTAGCGAGTCGATCGTACGGATGATTTCCTTTAAAGCTTTCTGCGACATTTTCTTCATACAATTCAATTGCTTTTTCAAGATTTCCATTTTTCTCGAACTCAGCTCCTTTCAGATTTCTTTCGGCCTGCAAATTTTCATTGATTTCCATATGTAAGAGTTTGATTTGGGGTGAAACTTCTTATGATTTTTTCCCAAAATCTTTTGGGAAAACTAAAAAACGTGATAAAATAAGACCTGGAATTGTAGCTAATAAAACCCAAACAAAGAAGTTTTGATAGCCTAAATATTGTTGTATAAATCCGCTTAACATTCCCGGAAGCATCATTCCTAATGCCATGAAACCAGTTGCAAGTGCATAATGCGCTGTTTTTGATTCTCCTTCTGCAACATGAATTAGATACATCATAAAAGCAGTAAAACCAAAACCGTAACCAAATTGTTCTAAAATTACTACGATATAAATATAATAAATTGACGCTGGGTGAAAAAATGCCAGTAAAATGAATCCGATAATGGGTAAATGCATTGCTAGAAACATCGGAAACATCCATTTGGTTAGACCATGTCTGGAAATGGCAATTCCGCCTAAAATCCCGCCTAAGGTCAATGCAGCTACACCAAAAGTTCCATAAATGATTCCAACGGCTTCGGTATCTAATCCCATTCCTCCTAATTCTTTTCCATCCAATAAAAACGGACTTAGCATTTTAAGCAATTGCGATTCTCCTAATCTAAATACCAAAACAAAAGTTAGAATTAATCCGATTTGTTTTTTCTTGAAGAAACTGATGAAAATAGTTCCAAAGTTTTGATTTTGATGCGCTTCTTTATTTTCAGCGGCATTAATTTCATTTTTTGGCGTAAAGATGAAATTGTAAATCGTAATGAAAGTCATTAGTAAACCAACACAAATCATAGTATAAGACCAAGCTTTTGTATTGTCTCCATATTTATGTTCTAAATATCCCGCAAAAAGTACCACCAATCCGTTTCCAGCAAGCATGGAAAGTCTATAGAAAGTACTTCTGATTCCGATAAAGAAAGATTGTTTATCTTCGGGTAAAACCAATAAATAGAAACCGTCGGTCGCAATATCATTTGAAGCAGAAGCAAAAGCGGCAACCCAGAATATGGCTAATGACATCATGAAAAATCCATTTGTTGGAATCGCTAATCCGACCAGTAAAAAGGCAATTGAAATTAATAACTGCATGGATAAAAACCATTTTCTTTTGGTTCCAACTAATTCAATAAGTGGACTCCAAAGTGGCTTGACTACCCAAGGAAGGTATAATAAACTGGTATAGACTCCAATGTCTTCATTTGAAATTCCCAGATTTTTGTACATAATTACCGAAACCGAAATAATTATGGCATATGGCAATCCAGAAGCAAAGTTCAGAAGTGGAATCCAGAACCAAGGTTTATTATCTATTTTCATTTGGCTGTGCAGGTATATAATTTTTAAATGGTTTTTTTAGATCAATCGCTGTAGGTGAACTTTCATTGGCATAATAATCAATAAAAGTTACAGCGCAAGCTTTGTAAAGATTCAGTTTTCCTGCTGCAATGGAGAAAGTGATTTTTCCATCAACTTCTTTAATGGTTACTTTTTCTACAATTTTTGTAGCATCGTTAACGTCGATTTTTGAAATATGTTCTCCTCCGTAAACAACCATATAACGAACTTTGGTATTCAGCGGACTTTTAAATGTAAAATTGTAGCGAATGCTGTCTTTATTGTACTCAATCGCTTTTGGCGTATCAATAATTACATGTCTTAAATTAGGAACTGCTGCAGGAAGCGCAGGATATTTATATTGATTTTCTTCTAAATGGCGAACCACATCAAAGTTTTTGCCCATGAACCATTTTGAACTGAAATAAGCACTTCCGGAAACGTTTTTGAAACTTCTTGCAAAGTCAATCTGCGTTGGAATTTCGGTCATATAATTCCAGTTTTTATCTGAGTCGCCTCTAATTTTATAAGAAGCATGACCAATATAAACGGCAGTATTATTTGAGTTTTCAGACCACCATTTTACCAATTTCGAATAAGATGCTCTTGTATTGTTCATACTCCAATACAATTGAGGCAGAATATAATCGATCCATTTTTGATCCATCCATAACATTGGATCTGCGTATAAATCATCGTAATTTGAAGTCGACTGCGTTTCGGAACCTCTCGGATCTTGCGATTTATTACGCCAAACCCCAAACGGACTAATTCCGAACTGCACCCAAGGTTTGCTTTCTTTTATAGTTGTTGAAATAGCGTGTACAAAGTTGCTCACATTCGCTCGTCGCCAATCGGCAAGACTTAAACCTGCGCCATATTTTCTAAAAGAAGCGGTATCATTAAAAACTTTTCCAGGTACAGCATATGGATAAAAATAATCATCAAAATGAATGGCATCAATATCATATTTGTCTACCACTTCTTTAACCACTTTAGTTAAATGCGCCTGAACTTCTGGTAAAGCAGGATCATAGTATAATTTCCCGCCGTATTCGATCATCCATTCCGGATGTTTGAAAACGTCATGTCCTGGACTTAAAAGGTTTTTATTTAAATCGAAAGTAGCACGATACGGATTCAGCCAAGCATGAAATTCAAATCCTCTAGCATGCGCCTGCTCAATCATCCATGCCAATGTATCATAATACGGATTTGGTGCAATACCTTCTTTCCCTGTTAAAAAACGAGACCAAGGCGCAAATTCAGAAGGATAAATGGCATCGCCAACACTTCGAACCTGAACAATTACGGCATTGTAATTCAGTTTTTTATAGGCTTCTAAAATTTCAAGATAATCCGCTTTTTCTTTCTCTACGTTATCTGTTGCTGTTTTTGGCCAGTCAATATTTACTACGGTTGCAATCCAGACACCTCTAAATTCATTTTTAGGATGCATTGTTTTTTCCTGCGCTTGAGAAAGAGTCGAAAAGAAAAATAGAGATAGAATAGAGAATATTAAATACTGACTTTTATGCATTTCAATGTTTTTTAACAAAAACCAAAAATAGTTTTTTTAGATGATTAAAGGAAATTTAAATTTCGCAATAATAATACCATACTTTCTGAAATGCTAAACTTTGAATATCAGTTTCCTTTTATATAAAATCCATAAGATAATTGACCAGAAAAGCGCATAAGCCAGTGCATAAGCCAAAGATGCATTTAATGGATTTTCAAAATTAGGAACAATCCCAAATTGGTATACATAGGCTTGAAAACCAATTTCTTCACCGCCAATTTCTGGATTTTGCATTTTTATAGAACTCATCACTCTCGGAATTATTCCAGAAAAGTAAAATACAATCATTGGATTTACACCCCAGATTAAAAACAATTTGGCCCACTTTTTATAATTTGCCACATCAATAACATAATACAGAAAGGTCAAGCATAAAGTAGCAATACCACCAGTGTACAGAACATAAGAGCTTGTCCAAAGTGATTTGTTAATTGGGAAAATAATATTCCAAAGTAATCCAGAGATCAATAGGACAATTCCTGCGATTGCCAGTTTTTTTACAATTTCGATTTTGGTAGCAGATAAATTTAAAATTTGTCCAATGAACATTCCAGTGATTCCAGTTGCAATGGCTGGTAAAGTGCTTAAAATTCCTTCCGGATCCCAAGTTTTAGAAACGCTCCAAAGGTGTCCGTTTAAAAGTAAATTATCGAGCCAAGCTGCCAAATTAGTACCTTTTTCAAAATTGGCTTCTCCAATTCCAGGAACAGGGACAAAAGCCATCAAAAGATAATACCCAACTAGAATTGAAACTGCAGTTATGATTTGTGTTTTTAAATTGGTTTTTAGATATAGAAGAGATGTAAAGAAATAAACAATAGCAATTCGCTGTAAAACACCTGGAATTCTAGTATCTTCAAAATGTTCTAAACCGCTGTAGGCCAAAAATAATAATAAAGCTAAGATTCCGAAAACAAGATATGTTTTGACTTTTAGGCTAAAATTTCCCAAAAGGGCATAAGCGATTCCAAAGAAAATAACGAGTCTTATTGCTAAAAGCGGCAATCCTTCCAGACCAAATAAATGTATTCTGCCGAAAAAACTTAAAGAAAATCCTAAGCAGAAAATCCTAAGCGATCTCACTAAAATTTTATTAAAAACAGCACCATCAAGATGTTTAACCGGCATGGCAAAAGGTATTGCTGTTCCCATTATAAAAATAAAAAACGGGAAAACTAAATCAGTTGGTGTACAGCCGTGCCATTCTGCATGTTCTAATGGCGGATAAATAGAAGACCAGCTTCCGGGATTATTTACTATTGTCATTAAAAAAATAGTAAATCCTCTAAATACGTCCAGTGAGGTTAAACGTTCTTTTGTCATGGTTTTGGTTATTAATAGTTTGTGGTTTATTGTTTTTTGTTGGTTTTAAAAATTAATCAGGGAATGAAATTTTTCCCATAGTTACTGATGGAATTTTTACAGAATTAAATTTAAAATCGCCTCCAGCAACGGTTTCGTTGGCTAAAACAGCAAAAAGAATCGCTTCTTTGGCATCGCTGTTTATTCCTAAATCATTGCTTTTGAAGAAAGAACAAGGCAGTAATTCTTTTAGCCATTGTACTAACAACGGATTATTTGCTCCTCCGCCAGAAAGATAAATTTTAAAATCTTCAATTTTATATTCGGTATTTTGAATGGTAAATTGAATCGCTTCTGCAATGGTTTCAGCAGTAAAACGAGTTAAAGTAGCCAATAAATCGGGTGCTAAAATATCGGTGAGATTGCTTTTAGAAAGTGCTAATTCGACATATTCAGCATTAAATAATTCCTGACCTATTGTTTTTGGGAATCCTTTTTTGAAAAAAGCATTGTCTTTCAGATTCTCCAATAAAATTTGATTTACAGTTCCTTGTTTGGCTATTTCGGCATCTTTATCGTAACTTTTATCTAAGAAGTATTTCTTGACAAAAAGATCAATTAATGTGTTTCCTGTTCCCGTATCGGTAACAAAAGTTTCTTGGGTTTTTAAAGCAGCGGGCAGATAGGTAAAGTTGGCAATCCCGCCAATATTGAGCATAATTCTGTTTTCGCCTTCTTTTCCAAACAAAAAATAATCACCGTAAACTGCTAACGGAGCACCTTCGCCGCCAGCAGCAACATGTTTCTGTCTGAAATCGGATAATGTGATAATTCCAGTTTTTACTGCAATATGATCGCCGTCTCCAATTTGTAAAGTGGCATTTGGAAATTTTTCCTGCTGATGTAAAAATTTCGGCGCATGTAAAACGGTTTGTCCGTGAGAAGCAATTAGGTCAATATCTGATGCTGGAATATTCCATTTTTTTAAAGTATCATTTATCATCCCAGCATGAAGTAAACCAATCCATTCGTTAAGTAAAGCCAAATGCTGGAAATCGATACTTTTTTGAGCAAAAACTTTACGAATTTCAGTTTTGATTTCTTCGGAGTAACTAATGGTTTCAAATTCAGCCAGTTTTACCTTTGTGTTAACACCAGATTCTGAAATTTCGCATAAGGCAATATCAAGTCCGTCGAGAGAAGTTCCCGACATTAGCCCAATAATACGTTTCGTCTCTTTTTGAGCAATTTGATAAAGTGCTTCAATATTTTTGTTCATGAAAAAACAATTGATTAATTAGCGATTATTTTACAGATATAAGCAAAGACTATTTTTTTAATCTCGCAAAGGCGCGGAGGCGCAAAGCTGTTTTCTTTTTTCTAAAATCTTTTAATAAAACTTCGCGACTTCGCGTCTTTGCGAGCAATTCTCTTTGACAAATAAATATATGTTTTTGTGCGATAAAGTTAACTTTACTTCATTATAGATTCATAAATTATTTTCTGAATATCTTCACGGATCTTTTCTTTCGCCAGTTTATTTCCCTCTTCGCCAACTTCTGGATACGTTCTGTTTGATAAAAAGACATAAACCGTTTCGTTTTCTGGATCAACCCAAGCCATATTTCCAGTAAAACCAGTATGACCAAAACTTGATTTTGAAGCACATTGACAAGTCGGACCGTCTTTTCCTAATCTTTTGTCGAAACCTAAACCTCTTTCAACGCCTTGATCACAATAAAAACAGGTGTTAAAAGTATCAAAAGTAGCTTCAGAAAAATAGCGTTGGCCGCCGTAACTTCCTTTTTGAAGAAACAACTGCATCATTTTGGCAACGTCCATAGCGTTCGAAAAAATTCCTGCATGTCCAGCAACTCCGCCTTCCATTGCTGCAGCCATGTCGTGAACATAACCTTGTATCAATTGATGTCTGAAATAATTATCAATTTCTGTTGGGGCAATGTTTTTTTTATCAAATTTCAACAAAGGATTATAAGTGGTATAATTCATTCCAAGTGAATTGAAAAAGTTTTTCGGACTTAAATCTTCTAATTTTTGATGTGTTGCTCTTTCTAGATAATCTTTTAAAATGATAAAAGTAAAATCGCTGTATTTGTATTCTTTTTTAAGTGAAATAGGAGAGTCGGCAATAAATTTCATGATCGTGTCATGATAATCATTTCGAATATAAAGACTATCAGCTACTTTAGTTGTAAAATTATTTTCTGCAACTTTTCGATAATATTTATCAGAAGGAAAACCTTTGGCATCTAATGTTGATTTGTAAAACGGACTCCACGCAATTAATCCCGCATAATGATTTAAAAGATCTTTAAACGAAATATCTTTTTTGTTTGATTTAGCAAACAGCGGAAGCATTGTTCCTAGTTTTGTTTCCAGCGTAACTTTGTTTTTATCGTATTGCTGCATTACGTTTGGAAGCGTAGAAATCATTTTTGAAATCGAAGCAACATCGTATAAATCGGTATTGGTAACTTTTACAGTTTTATCGTAAGTCTGATATCCGTATGATTTCTGAAAAACAACATTGCCTCTTCTTGCCACTAAAACTTGCATTCCGGGAGCCATTTTTCCATTAATTGCTTTTTGGGCAATGGCATCAATTTTAGAAAGAATTGCAGAACTCATTCCAACACTTTCTGGTGTTTCAAAACCCAAACGATCGATTTTTTCGGTGTCAATTCCATCGTTAACATGAAAATTATCGTTGATTGAAACCGGTAATTTTCCTTTCGCACTTTTTGCTCCGAATAATATTTCGGCAGAAACAATCTGAGAAATGGTTGAGTTTTGGTACGAAACCATCAATCCTTCGATAGCATCAAAATTTTGGATGGATAGGAGCGAATAAGGTTTTGCAAAAACATCTAAAATCACTTTATTGTTCTCGGCAATTTTATTCAGGAAAAACAATTCATTTGATGAGAAATCTTGTTTTTCCCAAGCTTTGTTTACTTTGTGATAACTTACAATAACCAAATCGTATTTCTTTAATTCTTTGTTTAAAGAATCCACGTTTGTGTTGGAAACCTCTGTTATTTCAGTGTATTTTTTTAAAGTAGAAACAAAAGCACTGTTTACATCTTCTCCCAGTTTTACGTAAGCAATTTTCTGATCCAGATTTTTGATCGGAAGAATGTCTTTTTTGTTTTTTAAAACCGTAGCCGCATTTTCGAATAAAGAATATTGAAGTGCATCTTTATCAGGGCTTGTTAAATCTTTCTGTAGATTTTTTAAGTCAACCGGTTTGTATTTATTTAAACCAGCTTTGAATTTATAATGAAGGATTTTTTTAATAGAATGTGCCAAACGTTCTTCCGTAATTTGACCATTTGCATAAAATATTTTTAATTTTTCTAAAGCTGCTGGAACGTCGTCGGGACAAAGAAAAATATCATTTCCTGCTTGTAAAACTGCTAATTCAAGATCACCAACAGGTTTAAAATTGCTAGCGCCTTTCATGCCTAAACCGTCTGTAAAAATCAAGCCTTCAAAACCTAATTGTTTTTGAAGTAATTCAGTCACAACGTTATAAGAAGCAGAAGAAGGAATGTTTTCGCCAGGTTCTAAACTCGGAATATTAAGGTGGGCAACCATTACAGAAGCCAGACCTTCGTCAAAAAGCTGTTTATAAGGGTATATTTCGACTTCATCTAAATGTTCTTTAGTAAAAGAAACGGTTGGAAGTGCTTTATGAGAATCGACAGCCGTATCGCCGTGACCCGGAAAATGTTTTCCTGTACACAAAACGCCTTGGCTCTGAATGCCTTTCATAATTGCCGATGCACGATTGGCAACATTTGTTTTGCTTTCGCCAAAAGAACGATTTCCAATAATGGGATTCAGCGGATTGGTATTAATATCTAAAACGGGAGCAAAGTTGAAATGAATGCCCATTCTTTTGCATTCGCTTCCCATTTGTCTTCCGACTTTTTCAATAAGATTTAAATCCTGAATTGCGCCCAAAGTCATGTTCCAAGGATATGCATAAGTGGAGTCTAAACGCATGCTTAATCCCCATTCGGCATCAAGACCAATAAATAATGGAACTTTGGCTTTTGACTGATAGATGTTGGTTAATTTCGCTTGACGAACTGGTCCGCCTTGAAAGAAAATAATACCTCCTATCTTATATTTTGAAACTAGTTCTTTTACCTTGTTAACATGTACAGAGTCTTTATTAGAATAAGCATTTGCAAAAAACAATTGGCCCAGTTTTTCGTCCAGCGTCATCTGACTGTAAATGCTGTCTGCCCAGCGATTTTCGGCATCACAATCTGGAACAAAAGGTTTTTTTTCTGATTTGTTTTTAGGAACGTAAACTTCTTTGTTTTCTGTCGAAATAGGTTCATTTGTTACGACAGTTGTTTTAGTCTTTTTTGATACGCCGCAATTGACAATTAAAAAAAGAACAGCTGTAAATAAACCTATTTTTATAATAGCATTTTTCATGAAATCATTTTTTTAAGCATTCAGACAAAAATTCTGAACTGCTTTATTTAGGCTTTTAGAAAGAGATTTTTTCTTCTGTGCGTTTACTGGTGAAATAAATTCCGATATAGGTAAATAATCCGTTTATAATAATTAATTCGTTATCAAAAGTATACCCGAATAATTGTGCTGAATTTTCGCTTAAGAAATACGTGAATATTGGCGAAATGATACAGATAATCGGAATCAATTTGTCGTTTACTAATCTTGATTTTTGTAATAATCCAAAAGCATATAATCCTAATAAAGGTCCGTAAGTATACGATGCAGCTCTAAAAATTAATGCTACAACAGAAGCGTCATTAAAGGAATTCAAAACAATGATTACCAGAAAAAGTAAGATTGAAAAGGCGAAATGCACCCAATGCCTAATTTTTACATTTTTACTATTACCAAGATTTTCAGATTTATCCATTCCAAGAAAATCAACGCAGAAAGAAGTTGTCAGCGCTGTTAAAGCTGAATCAGTTGTGGCAAAAGTGGCGGCAATAATTCCTAAAAGGAAAACAAAAGCGGGAACAATTGACAAATGATTTAAAGCAATTTCTGGAAAAAGTAAATCGGTTCTTGGTTTTCCTGTCGCTAAATCCAGCGGAATTTGAACATTATTTTTTGCAGCATAGATGTACAATAAAGCGCCTAAACTCAAGAAAATAATATTGATTAAAACAAAAATTCCTGTAAAAGTGAACATGTTTTTTTGTGCTTCGCCAATGTTTTTACAGCTTAGATTTTTCTGCATTAAATCTTGATCGAGCCCAACCATTGCGATAGTAACAAACATTCCTCCTAAAATTTGTTTTACAAAGTGGTACTTGCTTGTAAAGAAATCATCGAAGAAAAATATTTTAGAATAATTACTTTTCTGAATGGTTGAAACCGACTCAAGAACAGTCAGATTAAGACTGTCACAAACAAAATAAATGGTTATAAACACTGAACTAACTAAAAAAAACGTCTGTAAGGTATCGGTAATAATAATCGTTTTTAAACCGCTTCTAAAAGTGTATAAAAAGATAAGCGCTAAAGCTAAAAGGACCGTTACCGGAAATGGGATATGAAAATCGTTGAAGACATATCGCTGTAAAACAATAACCACCAAATACAATCTAAAAGCTGAGCTGATGGTTCTGCTTACTAAAAATATAGAAGCTGCTGTTTTGTAACTTCTAATTCCCATTCTTTGTTCGATATAACTATAAATCGAAGTCAGATTCATTCTGTAATAGAGTGGAAGCAAGACTTTAGCAATGATAATAAACCCAATTGCATTTCCTAAAACAAATTGAAAATATTTAAATTGTTCTCCGTTTGGCGAACCTACTTCACCCGGAACAGAGATAAATGTAACGCCGGAAAGGGCTGTTCCAATCATACCAAAAGCAACTAAATACCATTTGGAATTTTTATTTGCTTTGAAAAAAGAATCATTGTCCTGTCCTTTTTTGCTGATTACGTTTGAAATAAAAAGTAAAAGTCCAAAATAAACAAAGATAAAAATGAGAATTGTAGTAGAAGACATTTTGGTTTGAATTTAGAAATTAGGTTATTTTTTGCTGTTGTGATCTAACAAAACAGCGCGTACACTTTTATGTTTTTGCAGTAATTCTTCGGCTAAATCATATTCAATTCCCAATTCTTCCATAATCATTTTTATGCCTCGTTTTACTAGTTTTTCGTTAGACAACTGCATGTCGACCATTTTGTTGCCTTTTACTTTTCCAAGTTTAATCATCACTGAAGTTGAAATCATGTTCAAAGTCAGTTTTTGAGCTGTTCCAGCTTTCATTCTTGTACTTCCAGTTAAGAACTCGGGTCCAACAATTACTTCAATAGGATAATCAGCTTCTTGTGCTATAAGTCCGTTGCTGATGCACGAAATACTTCCTGTTTTGATATTATGTTCTTTCGCTTTTTTCAAAGCACCCAAAACATAAGGCGTATTTCCAGAAGCCGCAATTCCGATAATAAAATCTAAACTTGAAATCTCAAATTTAGCTAAATCTTTCCAAGCTTGTTCGGTATCGTCTTCGGCATTTTCAACAGCTTTACGAATCGCAGTATCTCCGCCGGCAATTATTCCAATAATCATATCATGCGGCACACCAAATGTTGGCGGACATTCAGAGGCATCTAAAATTCCGATACGCCCAGAAGTTCCAGCTCCAATATAAAATAATCGGCCGCCCAATTGCATTTTTTTAACTATTGCTTTAACCAATTTTTCAATTTTAGGAATCTGTCCTTCGATAATCTGCGGTACTTTTTGATCTTCTGTATTGATGTTGGTCAATAGTTCTTTCACGGTCATTTGATCCAAGTCTTTGTATAAAGATTCTTGTTCAGTTTCAGGATTTTTATTCTTCATTTTTTTCTTTTTTTGGTTGAGAAATGGCAGATTTTCTTGGAATCTTTCATTTCGATAATTTATATAGGAAATCTCTATTTGTTAAAAAATAGAAAGTTTTGGGGTTTTTGGCGGGGAATGAAAAGTTTTATTTAATACAATAAATAAGGTTTTCTCATGATTTGAAAAGCTTTTAAATCTTTTTTCCAGCTTTGGCGAATTTCTTTTTCAGAAACACCTGTTTCAATTTGCTGCTGTAATTTTTTTGTTCCTGCCAGTTTGGTAAAAAAGGCATTAAAAAATTTAGATTTGTCGCTGGTATTTTGATAGGCTTTTAAGAGCCATTTTAATTCTAATTGTTTGAGTTTTGGATATGACGTTAAATCTTCTCCAAAACATTCTTTTTCGTTATATAGCGGATCTTTGGCTCCAAAATTAGGTTTCGGCGTAAAACTGAAATTGGTTTTGGTTAAAAAAGGAGAACCATAAATTTGAAATTGCTTCTCCGTTCCGCGTCCCATACTTACATTTGTTCCTTCAAAAAGACATAAACTGGCGTACAGATTTATAGCTTGATCGTTTGGTAAATTGGGAGACGGTTTAACCAATAAACTGTATGCCATATTTCGGTTATAATTCAAACACGGAATAACAGTTAGTTTGCACTGAGCTCCATCTTTAAGCCATTTTTGTCCGTTAATCATTTGAGCATATTCTCCAATTGTCATTCCGTGAAGGAGCGGAATAGGGTGCATGCCGACAAAGCTGGTAAATTCTTTTTCTAAAAGCGGACCGTCAACAATACTTCCATTCGGATTTGGTCTGTCTAAAATGATAAGCGGGACATTATTTTCGGCGCAAGCCTCCATTACATAATGCAAAGAAGAAATATAAGTGTAAAAACGTGCTCCCACATCTTGTAAATCGAAAATCATAATATCGATTCCGTTTAATTGTGCAGGTTTTGGTTTTTTATTATCTCCATAAAGAGAAATGATGGATAACCCTGTTTTTGGATCTTTTCCGTCAACGATATGTTCTCCAGCATCAGCAGTTCCTCTAAAACCATGTTCTGGTGCAAAGATGGTTTGAACGGCAACTTTTTTCTCCAGTAAAAAATCAACTAAATGGGTTTTGTCAGATAGAATTCCCGTTTGATTGGTTACTATTCCTATTTTTTTGTCTTTTAAAAGTGGTAAATATTTCTCGTAATTATCTGCTCCAGTTTTTATTGCCGGAGGATTAATTTTTGAAGTGCCGCAGTTTGTGTCTGTTGATAACGAATTCGAATACGTTGGCGTAATGAACAGAGAGGCTACAAGAAAAACAATTTTTGAGATGAATTTTATCATTTTAAGTACAGTTAATAGTTAAAGGCAAAAAATGGACTAGTAAAATTAAATTATTATTTGATTGGTTGTTGTTTGTGATTGATGATGAGAAACAATTATCTGAAAATTTCAGATTTGGGCTTTAATTTTCGTCAGTTTTTTGTCTGTGCTATAAAGAGAGAAAAGAGATTTTTAATAACTGCCTCTGTTTTGATTATTTCCAGAGGCAGTTTATTATTTTAGGGCAAAGTTTATTTTATAATTGATTACCAGCCAGGGTTTTGTTTTAATTCAACTCCTTGCGCTTTGTACAAATCAATATCGTTGGTAGGGATATTCATTAAATAATGTTTTGGTTCAAAATTTCTAGTACTTGCTGGATAAATTTTCACGTATCCATTCGCATCAACTTGTGTTTGTGAACCAACTGGAGTTCCAATTCTGGCTCCAAGATTTACATCAAGATTTTTAGAAGTATCTAAGTAATCGCCTTTTTTCCAACGGTAAATATCTGCTTGTCTTAAAGTAGTCCAGCTCATAAATTCGATCTGACGCTCACGACGCACTTCCCAAATAATAGGACTTACAATTCCTGTAAGCTGCTCTAAAGAAGATGTTCTTCTTGGATCATTAATTTGAACACCGTTTGCCGAAGCATTTACACCATCTGTAGTTAAGGGAGCAATTCCTGCACGAGCACGTACTTTGTTAATTGAAAGATCAAGATCAGCATTTGTTGCATTTCCAAGTTCAGCACAAGCTTCAGCATAATTTAAATATACTTCACTTAAGGTAAATAAAGGTGCGTCAGTGTAGTTACGTCCTCCGGTTGTAACATCAGGACCTGTTGTTGCAGGATTATTGTATAATTCAAATACATATCCTGACATAGAAACCAAAGCTGCTGTACCGAAAGGTTTTCCTTTGTAGCCGTAATTGGCAGGGTTTACAGTTTTGCTGAAACGAGGATCTCTGTTCGTAAAAGTACTTGTAACAGTATTGTCACCAAGGTATTGAGCGTTTCCTGCTTGCTGAATAGGTAAGCCGTTTGTAGTAACATAACTGTCAGCAGCCCATTTTGTTAAACCATATTGAATAGTTGAAGTGTTTGTATAGTTTTGAAGAGAGTGCATTAATACGTTTGTTAAATAACGTTTCGCAAGAATAACTTCAGTGTTTCCTAGTAACTCAACTGAGTTGTAAAGCGATTTCCAATCTGCATTTAATTTGTAGCTTGGATTGTTCATGATTAATAATGAAGCTGCTTTAGCTTTATTTAAATAAGAACTTCCATCTTGATTTAAATGATATTTTCTGTAAGTTCCTTCGTAAAGACAAGCATTACTTAAAGCGGCATAAGCAGTGTATTTATTTACTGTAACATTTTTATCATCAGCAGTAAGCATTAAGTCGGCAGCTTCATTCAATTCAGCAATTACTTTGTCCATGATTTCAGCTCTTGGTTTTGCAGGAGCATAAACATCAGTATCTCCTTGCGCTAAAAATTTATCAGTGTACGGAACATCTCCGAATTTTTGAACCAAACGAAAGTAAGTATAAGCTCTGAAAAATTTAGCAACTCCAATGTAATGGTTCTTTTTTTCTTGCGGCATGTTTACATTTGGAACTTTTTCCAACATTAAATTGCAGCGGCGAATAAGGGTGTAATATTCATTCCACGAATAAACATTTGTAGTTGCTGCAGTAATTGGCATTTGATAAAATGTAAAAGCGGCTAAGTTGTCGTCTACTTTATAATCACTTCCATGATAATAGAAAAAGGAAAGTCCAATGGTTGTTCCGTTTCCATATCCGTAAAAAGTGTCATAGTTTAACCATGAAAATGTCTTTACGTTGTCTTCTGACTGCCAGAAGTTATCGTTTGTAAATTTATCTGCGGGATCATCTGTTAGATAATCTGAACAGCTAACTGCACTTATTGAAGCTACTGTGGCAGCAAAAAACAGCAGAAATTTCGATTTTATATTTGATTTTTTCATTTTAAAAGTTTTGTATCGTTAGTATTAGAAAGAAAGCTCAACACCAAAAGACCATGTTTTGGTATAAGGATAAGCTCTTCCCCAGAAAACTTCTGTCTCATCAATTTCAGGATCAACAGGAAGGCGTTTATCTTTCCAAGTCAATAAGTTTTCACCTGAGGTATATAATCTTACTTTTTCTAATCCAGCTTTGCTTACTAAGTCTTTTGGAAGTGAATATCCAAGACTAAAGTTTTTAAGACGGAAATAAGACATGTCTAATAAATATCTTGTTTGAGTTACAAAGTTGTTTTGACCGGTTGTACTAGCTCCAAAAGTATTGGCTTCATTTCCATAATATGGGTTTGGCCAATAGGCTCCTGTATTCTCTGGTGTCCAGTAATCAGCTTGGTTTTCATACATTTGCTGCGGTGCACGGAAAAAAGGTAGTACAGCATCTGATGATGCCCAGTAATCACGTTTCCCAACTCCTTGGAAGAACGCCGAAATATCAAAACCGCGATATTTTCCTCCTAGTGTGATTCCGTATTTATAACGTGGTGTAGAGTTACCAATTTTTTGTAAATCACCATGGTCGTCAGCAGTTCCAGCGCCTCGAGTTATAGCACCATCACCATCAACATCTATATAATGAACATCACCAGCTCCATATCTAAAGTTTCCTCCAATTGTTTTTGAATAATCAATACCATTAACTGTTTTTCCATTATTAGTTATAATATCATCAGCTTGAAGAAGTCGATCACTCGTTAATCCCCAAATTTGGCCAATTTCATATCCATCATAATAAGTAGTCAGCAATTTTGAAGAGTTATTCCATTTAGTAACTACAGATTTGTAATCTGATAAAGCTAAATCAACAAAAACCGAAGCATTTTCGCTTAACTGCTTATTAAAGTTTAAAGCAAGTTCCCATCCTCTTGTTCTCATGTTTCCTGAGTTGGTTTGAGCAGCAGATTGGCCAAATGATCCAGGAAGTGTAATACCAGGAGCAAGCATTCCTTTAGTATCTCGCTGGTACCAGTCAAATGAAGCGCCCAGCATATCAAATATTCTAATGTCAATACCAACATCTTTAGTATATACTTTTTCCCAAGTTAAGGCTGGATCAACATTAGTTGGTAATCCAGTAGAAGGAGGTAAAGTACTTCCGCTATTTACCCATGAAGGATTTGCAGAGTTTAAAATTGATAAGAAAGCATTGTTACCAACGTTTTGGTTTCCAATAGCTCCAATAGAGCCACGCAGTTTAAGATCGGTTAACCAGCTGCGCGTGTTTTCCATAAACTTTTCGTTTACAATTTTATATCCAAAAGAAGCAGAAGGGAAGAATCCCCATTGTTCGTTTGTTGGAAATCTTGAAGAACCATCATAACGAGCATTCAATTCTAAAAGATAAATTCCGTTGTAATCATAATTGATACGGCCAAAGAAACCAGCAATAGAATATTCAGTTTCTGCAGGATTAAGAGTACTGTTAGCAGATCCAGAAACAAATTGTTCTCCTACTGCAAGGTTAAATTCAGGTTTTGATTTGTCTAAAAGGGTATTTCTTCTTGCATAATTACGTGAGAAATTCTGCCATTCTGAGTTGAAACCACCTAAGAATTTGAAATTATGATTTCCGAATTGTTTTTTATAGTTACCATAGATGTTGACAACATTAGTAACCGATTCTGATTTAGATTGTGCTACATAGTCATTACCTGCTTCAAGAGTTGCAGGGGTAGCAGTTTGAATTGTAGTAGCATTGTATGGCATGGCAGACCAGCTGTCCCATGCTAAGAATTTACCACCATTTTGTTTTCTGTTGTAAGTTTCATTTACATTGCTGACTTCAACAATAAGATTTAAGTCTTTAGCAATATCTGCAGTAAGTTTTGCACTTAGCCTATTATTACGTTTTACGTTTTCATTTCTCGAAGCATTTGAAATATATCCTCCAGCTGTACGGAAATTATATCCTCTATAAGTTCCAAAGTTTGGAAAATACTGTCCCCAACGAAGCGCATAACCAAAGTAACCTCCGTAACCAGTATCATCTGTACCGGAACCGCCATAATAGTTAAATGGCTGATCATAGGTATTGTTGATCGTCATTACTTTAAAATCTCCTGTAAGCCAGTCAGCTAATTTTGTGGTAAATCCTAAATTAATGTTGGTTCTTTGTCTTTCTTCTTGATTTACTCGCAGCATACCTTCTTGGTTGGTATAAGCAAAAGAAGCGAAGAAAGAACTCTTTTCCCCTAAATTACCTTGAGCAGAAATGTTATGTGTAGTTTGAAGAGCATCTTTTGCATATAATTCCTTATTAGCATCCCACACTCTGTAGAAATAAGGCGTACCATTTCTAATTTCCCAGTCTTCACCATAAACCATTTCATGACTAGTACGATTATTTGCATATTTTGCTTTCCAGTTTTTAATTCCTTCAAGTAATATACTGTAGTTTTGACCAAAAATCTCCGGAGTAGAACCATCTGTACGTGTTCCTGCAGCAATTAAACCAGGAATTTCATCTGTTGGATCTAAGAATTTTAACGTAGAAATTGGATTTACAAAAGCGGTATTGGCACTGTAAGAGAATCTTACTTTTCCTTCGCCTGTTTTACCTCCTTTAGTGGTAATAAGAACTACACCAAAAGCAGCACGAGCTCCATATATAGAAGCAGAAGCGGCATCTTTAAGAACTGACATTGTAGCAATATCATTTGGATTGATTAAAGCTAAATCTGTTGGAACCCCGTCTACTAATATTAAAGGAGCATCAGAACCATTGATAGTACCAGATCCACGTATATTAATGTTTGCTGCACGGTTTATATTCCCTGAGTTAAAAGAAACATTTACTCCAGGTGTGGTTCCCTGCAATGCTTTACTAACATCTGTTAATGGTCTGCTTCCTATTGTTTTAGCGACATCAATTGAGGCAACCGCACCAGTTAAATTTGTTTTTTTCTGAGAAGAGAATCCTACTACAACAACTTCATCTAGTTTTGAAGTACTTTCTGTAAGACTGACATTAATTTTTTGCTGTCCATCTACTTTTATCACAGTAGTTTCATAACCCATGTAGCTAAAAGCTAGACTTTGACCTGACGAAATACTAATGCTGTAGTTTCCATCAAAATCGGTGGTTGTACCATTTGAAGTCCCCTGAATTAGGACACTAACTCCAGGGATAGGAATTCCGTCTGCTTTGTTTTTTACCGTTCCAGTGATCGTTTTTGTTTGTCCAAAAGATGCTTGAACGAACAAAACCAACAATGAAATAAGAAATAGTTTTTTCATGATTACTTGGTTTTTTTTAATGGTTGTTGAGCAAATATATTTATTTATTGCATACAAATGCATTTTATTTGTTAATATTTTTAAAAAATCTTCTAAATAACGCAAAATAACGCATTTTTTAAGTCTGTTATTTTTCTGTTTTTATTTTTTTAGTTAAAACATGCAAACTAATGCATATATTAAAAGTGCTTTTCGATTTCAATAAAATTATTTGATATATTTGTCGGAAACTTAAACTTTTAATACAATGCTGAAAGCCGAAAGACATAAATACATCATGAGTAAACTTGTTGAAGAACAGAAAGTTGTTACAACTGATTTGGCTTTGGCTCTAGATTTGTCTGAAGATACAATTAGGAGAGATTTAAACGAATTGGATAGTAAAAAGCTCTTAGAGAAGGTTTACGGAGGCGCAGTTCAAGTTTCAGAAAATGCTGCCGATGTTTTTAATATCAGCATATCAGATGAAGACGAGAAGAAAAAGATAGTTGCAAAAGCATTGTCTCTGCTTCATGATGATCAGGTCATTATAATGAGTGGAGGAAGCACTAATCTAGTTTTTGCAAAATTAATTCCAGCTAATTTAAAAGCTACAATCTACACTTACAGTCTTCCTATAGCAATGCAGTTGTCACAGCATCCTAATATTGATTTAATCTTTATTGGAGGTAAAATGCAGAAAAATGCAATGGTAACAATAGGTATGGATGTAATTCAGGTGGTTTCTAAAATCAAAGCCGATATCTGTTTTATAGGTGCCAGCAGTATAAACGTAAAACAAGGGCTGACAGAGATTGGATACGAAATTTCAATTGTTAAAAAAGCAATGATAGAAGCTTCTGATAGAGTGGTTTCAATGTTTTCTTCGGATAAATTGAACACAAAAATGCCTCATGTAGTTTGCGATTTAAAACAATTGGATACTATTGTTACTAATTTAGATCCAGAGGATTCTAGTCTTGAGGACTATAGAAAATCTGGCGTAATTATACTTTAAAATAATAAAAGCCTTTTAGTTTTTTTTTGCATGTTTTTGCGTTATTTGCGTTTTATTTTGTTAAATAACGCAAAATAATGTATTTGATTTGTTTTTTGTATATATTTGTTAAAACTATTTTCTAACAAAACCAAATTATATGAAAAGCTATATTTCCTCTAAGAATAGATTTCGAAAAAATGAAAAAACTTTATTTAGAGAAAAGCATAAAATAAACATACTCTATTCCTTATATTTAATTCTCTTCTTTTTTTCTGCAAAAGCAGCTACAGTTGATACCATTCAGGTTTTCAGTCCTTCAATGAATAAGAATATCAAAAGCTGTATAATAGTTCCAGAAAGTTATAAAAAAAGCAGTAAAAAATTCCCGGTTGTGTATCTTCTTCATGGATACAGCGGTAATTACGGTTCTTGGGCAAAAGATTTTAAAGAGCTTAAAAATCAGGTCGATCAATACAACTTTATTGTTGTCGGCGTAGACGGAAATTATTCAAGCTGGTATTTTGATAGTCCAATAGATCCTAATTTTAAATATGAAACATATGTTGTAAAAGAGCTCGTTCCTTACATAGATAAAAAATACAATACTATTGCAAACCGCGAAAACAGAGCCATTTCTGGTTTAAGTATGGGGGGGCACGGCGCTTTATACTTATCTTTTAAACATCAGGATGTATTTGGTGCAGCAGGAAGCATGAGCGGCGGCGTAGATTTTAGACCATTTCCTGATAATTGGGATATTAAAAAACGTCTTGGTACTATAACAGAATTCCCCGAAAATTGGGAGAAAAATACCGTTACCAATATGCTGGATCTGGTAAAAGACAATAATTTAAAGTTGATTATAGACTGTGGCTTTGATGATTTTTTTATGGAAGTAAACCGACAGCTTCATACCAAAATGTTAGCCTTGAAAATAAATCACGACTATATAGAACGCCCAGGAAAACATGATCTTAAATACTGGGAGAATTCTTTAAAATTTCAGCTGTTGTTTTTTAATAACTTTTTTAACGACAAAATAAAAAATTAGATAAGTAATTGTGTGTTGCGATTTTACCCATAAAAAAGTAATGCATAAATTTTGGTTGGTTACCTATTCCTAACAGGTTTTTAAAACCTGTTAGGTATTTTTTTCAGTAAATTAGAATAGGTGTCGAGTAAAAGATTAACTTTTTTTAGTCAAGACCCGAGTTATAAGGAATTGGCGAAGCAATCGCACGAATTAATGTGTAGAATTTGCATGAAGTAAAAAATAGCTACAGATAAAGACATTAGAAAGATTAGAAAACTTTGCGGTTCTGCTCCCGATAGCTATCGGGATTACGAGATTAAAAAATAAAGATTATAAAAAAGCTTTGCGAAACTTGCGTAAACCATCTTACGCTTGTGCAGTTATTTTATCCATAAATAAAAAACATACTAACTATGAAAATCCTAAAAATCATAATCCTAATAGTGCTCTTTCAAACGAAACTTTTCAGTCAGGAATCACCAAAAAGAGAAATGCGTGCAGCGTGGATTTCGACTGTAGACAATATCGACTGGCCATCAAAACCAGGATTGTCAGATAAACAGATGAAAGCTGAAATGATTTCTATTTTGGATAATTTACGATCTAATAATTTGAACACCGTAATTTTCCAAATTCGCCCGACTGCCGATGCGTATTACAAATCGACAAAAGAACCGGCATCACATTGGATTACAGGAACTCAAGGTGTAGCTCCGGGATTTGATCCGCTGCAAATGATGATTGACGAAGCTGGAAAAAAAGGAATGAATGTCCATGTGTGGTTAAATCCGTATAGAGTACAAAAAGATACCGTAAAAGATGTATTGACTAAATCGCATTTGTATTTTAAGAAACCAGAATTGTTTTTAACGTACGGAAAATCAAGATATTTTAATCCAGGTTATAAAGAAACCAGAGATTTCGTTTCATCTGTAGTAGGAGAAATAGTTCGAAATTATGATATTCAAGCCGTTCATATGGATGATTATTTTTATCCGTATAAAATCGCTGGACAAGAATTTCCAGATGAAAAAGCTTTCGCTAAAGAACCGCGTCAGTTTAAAGACAAAGACGATTGGAGAAGAGATAATGTTGATTTAATCATCAAACAAATCAGAGATACTATTATTGCTAATAAACCAGAAGTCGAGTTCGGAATTTCACCTTTTGGTGTTTGGCGAAATATTGCTAAAGATTCAGAAGGTTCTAATACCGTGGCAGGTGCAACCAATTATGACGATTTGTATGCTAATATTTTAAAATGGCAAAAGGAAAACTGGATCGATTATGTAACACCGCAATTGTATTGGCATATAGGTTTTGACAGAGCCAATTTTGAAGTTTTGGCAAAATGGTGGGCAGCGCACAAATACGGAGCAAATGTTTATGTTGGCCACGGCGATTATAAGATTTCAAATACTGCCAAAGAACCAGAGTGGAGAAGTCCAGATCAAATTGTAAAACAAATCGAAATGATTCGTAAAATACCTCAAATAGACGGTTCGATGCATTTTACAGCAAATTCATTCTTTAAAAAAGGCGATACTTTACGAAATCCGCTTATTCAAAAACCATATAAATACATTGCTTTAACGCCTGAAGCAAACAGAATTACAAGAATAAAACCAAATGCTCCGACAAATGCTGTAATTGCTAAAAAAGGAGATAAAGCTGTTTTGAGCTGGAAAGCTGAATTATACGATAAGAAATATGTCATTTATAAATTTCCGAAAGGAAAAATAACTGATTTCTCTAATTCAGCGAATATTTATTACGTGACAACAGCAACAAAATTAGAAGTTCCAAACGCTGATTTGGATAATTATATTTACGCCATTTCTGCTTTAAGTCAGACCCAGACAGAAAGCGCTCCCGTAGAATTTGCAACAAAATAAAAAGATAAAAGCCATGAGAAAAATTATTTTACTAATTGCCATTTTTCTAAGTTCTTTAAGTTGTCTACAGGCACAGCAACTAGATATAATTCCGAAACCAGTTAAGATTGAGCAAAAAGAGGGAACATTTAGTATTCCGTCATCGGTACAAATTATTGTAGACAAAAAAGTTGCAAAAAGTACTGATTATATAAAGACTTCTTTTTCAAAATATACAGGAATTAGTCCAGTTGTTTCTATCGGAAATAAACATAAAAAAAACACCATTGCCTTTTTAGTAGATGAAAAAATGAACGTTCCAAATGATGGTTATAAATTGATCATCAACAAAAAAGGAATTCTCATAAAAGGAAAATCTTCAAATGGTGTTTTAAACGGTTTGCAGACTTTATTACAGATTTCTTCAGCAAAAGAGGTTAAAAAAGGAAAAGTTCCGTTTGTAAAAATAGAAGATTATCCGCGCTTTGAATGGCGCGGTATGATGCTCGATTGCTCCAGACAGTTTTTTGATAAACAAACTGTTCTGAATTATATCGACTGGCTTGCAGCGCATAAAATGAATGTTTTTCATTGGCATTTAACCGATGATAATGGCTGGAGAGCCGAAATCAAATCAATGCCAGATTTAACTTCAAAAGGAGCTTGGAGAGGACCTGGAGAAGTTTTATTACCATCTTACGGATCTGGAGATAAACGTTACGGCGGATTTTATACGCAGGCCGATATGAAAGAAGTAGTGGCATATGCATCGGCTCGTGGTATCTCTGTTATGCCTGAAATTGAAATTCCAGGACACTCACGCGCGGTAACGGCTTCGTATCCAGAAGTTGGCTGTGCGATAACACAGGAACTCAAAAGTGTTCAGGGAGAAGTAAAAAATGTTTGGTGTGTGGGACGTGAAGAAAACTACCAAATTTTAGATTCGATTATCAGGGAATTTTCAGAAATATTTCCGTTTGAATATATTCATGTTGCAGGAGACGAAGTTAATCGTGCCAACTGGGAGCATTGCCCAAAATGTCAGGCTTTGATGGCGAAAGAAGGTTTTACAGATAGTTTTCAGCTTCAGAATTATTTCTTTAAAAGAGTTCAAAAAATCGTAGATAAATACCATAAAAAGACGAACGGTTGGAATGAAATTTTGAAAGGTGGAGAAATAAACCCAAACACTTTAATTTCTGCATGGCAGGGCATTAGTTACGGAATTGAATCGGCTAAAAAAGGATATGAAACCATAATGATGCCAGGACAATATCTATATTTTGATATGGCACAATCTGATACTGAAAGAGGGCATCGCTGGGCGGCTATTACAGATACCAAAAGAGCGTATTCGTTTGAGCCAATTCCCAATGATGATTTGACGCCAGAACAGCAAAAATTGATAAAAGGAGTTCAAGGTGCTTTATGGAGTGAATATTTAGATCGTCCGGCACGAATTATGGAATATCAAAGTTATCCAAGAATCAGCGCTTTGTCTGAAATTGGATGGTCTCAAAAAGAAGATAAAAACTGGGATGATTTCTACGGAAGATTAACGCACAGCCATTTACAACGTTTGGCTAATATGGGAATTGCTTTTAGAGATTTTCCGCCAACAGCAATTTATCAAAAAGGAATAATTACCGTAACGCCCCCTTATGAAGGTGCAGTTGTACGTTATGATGCGCAAGGAAACGAACCAACAAGGCAATCGCTTTTGTATACAAAACCAATTCAAACAAAAGATTACGAACAATATACTTTCCGTACATTTTTTAATGAAGATGTGGCGAGCCCAGCAGTAAAAGCAGAAAAATTGCCTGTTGCCAATTGGAATACTTCAAAAGTGGAAATTTTAAATATTTCAGAAAATATTTCAGAACATGTAGAGAAAAACGGTATTTGGTACTTAACTTTTAATCCAACAACAGACGGAAGTGCAAACGGTGTTATTAGAACGGTTTCACTTTTTGAGAATGACAAATTAATTCAACGTTTTCCTGAAGAAAGAACATTGAAATCAAAACCTCGTTTGCGATTTGTAATTGAAAATTATAACGAAAAAAACACCTATCGTTTAGATTTTACGGTTGAAAATAAAGAAGCAAAAGAATCCTCTGCAAAAGTAAATTTCAATTGTTCGCCGTATTTAGAGCCAGAAGTAAAAGTGACTTCTTCGATGGCTGAAAATCCTAAATTTCCAATTTCAACTTTAGAAGACTATAATGCCGAAACCTATCTGCGTACAGATGTTGCATGTGCAAGTGGTGATTGGATTTTATACACTTTCACAAATCCTGTAACAACTTCTAAAATTGATGTGTTAACCGGAATTCCGCATCACCCGAGATTCATTGTGAATAATGGTTATGTAGAATATTCGTATAACGGAATTGATTTCGTAAAAGGAGATGCTTTTGATTACGGAAATGCATCAATCTATCCAAAACAACCGGTAAAAGCAGTAAGAATTAGTATTACTGGAACAAATAACGAGCCTCTTATGGCAGCGCAGGACTTAAGAATTAATCCATAAGAATATGAAAAATATTGGTGCTAAAATTATCATTGCTTCTTTGATTTTTTTCGGAGCAAATTGCTATTCGCAGAAAAACTCAAAACAATTTCCTGATTTAAAACAGAATGAAGTTTTCATCGATTCGATGATGACAAATGCGCTGGAAAAAGGTTTTTTTCCAGGAGCACAAATTATCGTTGGCACAGGAGATTTTAATCTGATATCTAAAAACTATGGTTATCATGATTATACTAAAAAGCAATTAGTAAAAACAGAAGATGTTTTTGATCTGGCTTCGATGTCTAAAGTTTTAGGAGCAACGCTTGTAACAATGCGTTTGGTTGGAGATGGAAAAATCAAACTTACAGATCAAGTGGGTGAAATTGTTCCGTTTTATAAAAACACAGCTATTTCCAATTTAACGCTTTTTGAACTGTTAACGCATACTTCTGGATTAACACCGAGTATCACTTTTTATCAGGCACTGCTTTCTACACCAGATAATTCGCCTTTGTTGAGCAATCAAAAATCGGAACAATATCCTGAGCAGTTTGATAATATGTACGTGAATAAAAACATTGTTTACGATTCTAAATATCTCATTTTTGAGCCAAAACAAAATTGGGTTCAGATTTATAAAAACATGTGGCTGAATCCAGAATTTTACGCATCAGTTTATGAAAGAATTGCGAAGGCGAATAAAAATCCGAGAGGAAAATATTTGTACAGCGATTTGAATTTACTTTTGGTGAAGCAAATGATTGAAACCAAAACAGGAAAGAAATTAGATCAGCTGACAAATGAAATTTATACCGAATTAGGCATTTCAAAAATTGGATATAATCCGCTAAAATGGACTTCTATTGATAATGTAATGCCAACCGAAGTAGATAATTTTTTTAGAAAAGATACCATTAAAGGATATGTTCACGATGAAGCGGCGGCGATTTTTGGTGGCGTTTCTGGAAATGCTGGTTTGTTTGCCAACGCAGAATCGATTGCCGTAATCTGTAAAATGCTAATGAACAACGGAAATTATAAAGGAAAACAAATTCTGAAAGCAAAAGTGGTGAAAGAGTTTACAGAATCTCCGCTTGCAAAAGAAGGTATTTATAGAGGTTTAGGTTTTGATAAAAGAAAACCAGATGAGTTTTTTACAAAAGATGATTTTGGACATACGGGTTTTACGGGAACATTTTTCTTTATGAATAGGGATACAAATCGATTTTTAATTATTCTGACCAATCGAGTAAATCCAACAAGAACAAACAGATTAATGTATAAAGATGATTTTAGCGCCAAAATTTGGAAGCAAATCAATAATTAAACGATAGCCACAGATTAAAAGGATTTTTTTGGTTTGACATAAAATCTAAAATTTTTTCTCGCAGATTCAGCAGATAATTTTTAAAAATAAAATCTCCTAAATCTGCGAGAGGCAAAAATCATTTTTAATCCTGTCAATCTGTGGCAAGAAAAAAACAAACCGTATGAAAAAACTAATTATTTGCATATTAATCACAACAATATCTTTTGCGCAGCAAATAAAAACAGGAGCTGAAAATTACACAGCGTATTTGCCTTTAATAGAAGGTAAAAGTGTTGGTGTTGTAACCAATCAAACCGGAATTATAGATGAGAAAACGCATTTGGTTGATTTTTTAGCATCAAAAAATATCAAAATCAAAACGATTTTCGCTCCGGAACACGGTTTTAGAGGAACTGCTGATGCCGGTGAACATGTATCTGATGAAATCGACGCAAAAACAGGTTTGTCGATTACTTCGCTTTATGGTAAAAACAACAAACCAACTCCAGAACAATTGAAAAACATTGATGTCATGATTTTTGATCTGCAGGATGTTGGAACAAGATTATATACTTACGTTTCTACCATGCACAGAATTATGGAAGCTTGTGCAGAGAATAATGTTCCGCTGATTGTACTAGATCGCCCAAATCCAAATATTGCAATTGTCGACGGTCCAGTTTTGGATATTGCTTTTCAAAGCGGTATTGGAATGCATCGAACGCCTTTGCTTCACGGAATGACTTTGGGTGAAGAAGCGAAAATGATAAATGGTCAAAAATGGTTAAAAAATGGGATACAATGCAAGCTGACGGTTATTCCGTGTTTGAATTATAACCGAAAAATGAATTATAGTCTGCCTGTTCGTCCTTCGCCAAATTTACCAAACGACCAATCGGTTAATTTATATGTGAGTTTATGTCTTTTTGAAGGAACGAATGTAAGCATGGGAAGAGGAACAGAAAAACAATTCCAGATTTATGGTTCGCCTTATCTGCCAAAAAGCAATTTTGCTTTTACTCCAAAACCTAATTTTGGAGACAAAGATCCTTTGTATAATGGCGTGGAATGCAATGGAGAAGATTTGTCTTCCATTCCGAGAATCAATCGATTGGAAATAAAATGGCTAATCAAAGCCTATCAAACCACTGCGGATAAATCCAAATTTTTCGACAAAAGAAAGTTTTCTATCAGAGCAGGAAATGAAAAATTACAGCAGCAGATTGAAGCTGGAGTTTCTGAAGAAGAAATTAGAAAAAGCTGGGAAAAGGATTTACAAACTTTCAAAAAAATGCGAAAGGAATATTTGATTTACAAAAATGCCTAAAAAGTTTTAAGAAAGGTATTTAATCACTTTATTTTAATCGAATATAATCGAATATAACTATTGAAATTACAGTAATTTTGTAATCTCATCAAAAAGAAATAAAATCAGTTTTAGACAACAAATTAGAATATAATGTCAAACCAAGAGTTACAGCAGTTATCCGAATCTTTAGAAGGAACACTTTTATATGATGATCTTCATAAAACACTTTATTCTACCGATGCTTCGGTATACAGAATTAAACCCAATGCCGTAGCGATTCCTAAAACAACGGCAGACATAAGTAAGTTAATTCGTTTCGCGGCAAAACATAATATTTCGGTTACACCAAGAACTGCAGGAACTTCATTAGCAGGTCAGGCAGTTGGGGACGGATTGGTAATAGATGTTTCGAAACATTTTACTAAAATACTGGGGTATAATGCTGATAAAAAAACAGTAACAGTGCAGCCGGGAGTTATTCGCGATGAATTGAATTTATTTCTGAAACCTTACAATGTTTTCTTTGCACCAATTACTTCAACTTCAAACCGAGCTATGATTGGCGGAATGGTGGGAAATAATTCTTCGGGAACTACTTCGATTCGTTATGGTGTAACTCGTGATAAAATTGTTGAGGTAAAAACAATTTTAAGTGATGGAACTGAGGTCGCTTTTGGCGAATTGACTTCGGCAGAATTTATAGAAAAAACCAAAGGAGATTCATTAGAAAATAAAATCTACAAAAGCGTTTACGACGAACTTTCCAATAAAGAAAATCAGGAAGAAATTATAAAGGAATTTCCAAAACCAGAAATTCATAGAAGAAATACGGGATATGCTGTTGATATTCTTTTAAAATCAGAGCTTTTTGGAGGAACAGAACCAACAATAAACATCGGGAAATTACTTTGCGGAAGTGAAGGAACTTTGGCTTTTACAACCGAAATTACATTAAAAGTTGACGATTTACCGCCCGTACATAACATTATGGTCGTTGCACATTATCATACGATTCAAGAATCGCTGGAATCTGTTGTTGTGGCAATGAAACATCATTTGTATACGTGCGAAATGATCGATGACACGATTTTAGATTGTACCAAAACGAATCGGGAACACATAAAAAACCGTTTCTTTTTGGTGGGCGAACCGAAAGCGATTATGTTGTTTGAAGTCGCTTCACACACTTTAGAAGATGCAGAAAATCAAGCAAATGCTTTAATTGCAGATTTAGAAAAACACAATTTTGGTTATGCCAGCGTAAAAATTTACGGTCCTGATATTGATAAGGCGAACGAATTGAGAAAAGCAGGTCTTGGGCTTTTAGGAAGTATTGTGGGCGACAATAAAGCAGCTGATTCGATTGAAGATACAGCAGTAGAATTAAGTGATTTACCAGCTTACATCGCAGAATTTTCGGCGATGATGTTAAGCCACGGACAAGAAGCGATTTATTACGCGCATGCTGGAGCGGGCGAATTGCACCTGCGTCCGGTTTTGAACTTAAAGAAAACATCAGATTTAAAATTATTCAGAACCATTGCGACCGATGTAGCGCATTTGGTTAAAAAATATAGAGGTTCGTTAAGTGGTGAACACGGCGACGGAATCGTGCGCGGAGAATTTATTCCGTTTATGATTGGAGACAAGAATTACGAACTCCTTAAACGACTTAAGTTAGCCTTTGATCCAAATTCGGTTTTAAATATTGGTAAGATTGTCAATGCGCTGAAAATGGATGAAAACCATCGTGTGATTTCTGGAAGAGTAGAACCAGATATTAAAACATTTCAGGATTTCTCGGACAGTTTAGGGATTTTACGTGCTGCCGAAAAATGCAATGGTTCTGGCGATTGCCGAAAAATGCCGTCTGCTGGAGGAGCAATGTGTCCAAGTTATCGTGCGACACGAAATGAGAAAGAAACGACTCGTGCAAGAGCAAATGCTTTGCGTGAATATTTGACGTATTCTGAAAAAGAAAACAAATTTGACCAGAAAGAATTATACGAAGTTTTTGAGTTGTGTGTAAGCTGTAAAGCCTGCGCGAGCGAATGTCCGAGTAATGTTGACGTTGCGACTCTTAAAGCAGAATTTTTATACCAATATCAAAAAGCAAACGGATTCTCAACCCGTAGTAAGATTTTTGCCAACAATGCAAAATTGAACAAAATGGGAAGTTTGTTTCCGTCGATTACGAATTTTATTTCGAATCAGTCGCTTGTTAAAAAATCAATGGGAATTGCCCCTGAAAGACAAGTGCCGCTTTTGGCGAAAAAGACATTTAGAAAATGGTATCAAAATCATAAAACAGAAACGACAGATTTTCCGAATGGAAGATTGTATTTGTTTGTAGATGAATTTACGAATTATTATGATGTCAATATTGGAATTGATGCTTTTGAATTATTGACAAAATTAGGTTATCAGGTTTTGGTAATAGATCATGAAGAAAGCGGTAGAACCTATCTTTCGAAAGGATTTTTAGAAGAAGCGAAGAAGATTGCCAATCATAACGTAAATGTATTTAAAGATTTGGTTTTGGCGAATGCACCTTTAATTGGAATCGAACCTTCGGCAATTTTGACTTTTAGAGACGAATATCTTCGTTTAGCTGATGATAAAGAAGCAGCAGAAAAATTATCGAGAAATGCTTTCACTATAGAAGAATTCTTTAAAAAAGAAATTATTGACGGAAAAATTACGCCAGATTCATTTTCAGAGGAAACGAAAGAAATTAAAATTCACGGACATTGTCATCAAAAGTCATTGAGTTCTGTTGAAGCTACTTTTGCAATGCTAAATCTTCCAAAAAATAATACCGTTACAATTTACAATTCAGGCTGCTGCGGAATGGCGGGTTCTTTTGGTTATGAGAAAGAACATTATAAAGTAAGTATGCAAATGGGAGAAGATACATTATTCCCAAAAGTGCGTAACACTGCCGAAAACGTAAAAATTGCTGCTGCAGGAACAAGCTGCCGTCATCAAATTTATGATGGTACAAAAAGAGAAGCACAACATCCAGTTAGTATTTTGAGAAGCTGCTTGAAGTAAATTAACCGCAAAGGTCGCAAAGAATTACGCAAAGAGCGCTAAGATTTTTTTGCCACAGATTAAAAGGATTAAAAGGATTTTTAAAGAATATTTTAAACAAACTTAATCCTTAAAGTTTGTCATTTCGACGAAGGAGAAATCTTCACCAGTAAATCTACAAAGATGGGATTCTAGTTGCGGAGCTACTTTTGAAGATTTGCTTCGCCAGTTCGCTATCGCTCGAGTCTCCTTCGTCCAAATGACATAAAATGAGAAAAAAAAATCATTTTAATCCTTTTAATCTGTGGCAAAAAAACTATTTCAAACTAACTTTCTTCCCAGTTTCTGCAGCTTTATAGATCGCATTAATGATTTTAACATCTTTAATTCCTTCTTCGCCTGTAATATGATTTGGAAGTTTTTTGTTTGCTAAAATCACTTTACAAATCTCATCCATTTGAGTTTGCTGTTGGTTTATGACCGGAAAATTAAATGCTTTTCCATCAGATCTTTTACCTACAAAAGGACCGTAGCTTACAGCAGGACTCATTTCAAAGAAACCTTCATCTGCAGCGGCGTGAAATCTATCAATTCCAAAACCATAAGAACTGCTGCAATTGGCAACAGCGCCGCTTGGAAATTCCATCTGCCAGGTAATATTTTCTTCGACTTGCGTAAATCGTTTTTTATTATTTACGGTTCCAAACTGTGCTGTAACAGCAATTGGTTCTTCGCCTAAAACATAGCGCGAAACCTGAATGCAATAAACACCTAAATTGATTAATGGACCGCCTCCTGCTAGTTTTTTAGTAATTCTCCATTCATTACGGTCATTCAAATTGACAGCTTTATTAAGATCTTTAAAATCATAAGTACTATAACCTAGTGAAGCTTCGATATAGCGAACCTGTCCAAGAACTTTTTCTTGTCCTAATCTTTTTACCTCTAAATGATTCGGTTCATAATGCAAACGATATCCCATTGCCAGTTGTACGTTATTATCGTTGCAGGTTTTGATCATTTCTTCACAATCCTCAATAGTTATTGCCATTGGTTTTTCGACAATAACATGTTTTCCTGCCTTTGCGGCGCGGACAGTAAATTCTTTATGAAGTGCGTTTGGAGTCACAACATACACTAAATCAATATCTTTGTTTTTTACTATAGAATCAAAATTTTCATAATTGTAAATGTTCTTTTCAGGAATGTTATATTTCTTTTTCCAAGTTTCGGCTTTAGACGGTGTTCCAGTAACAATTCCAGCAAGCTGGCAATACTCAGAAACCTGAAGTGCTTCCGCTAATAAAGAAGCGTAGTTTCCTAAACGGCACAAAGCAATATTTAATTTTTTTCCGGTATAAGGGATATGAGTTTTTTCGGTTTCGCTTAAAAAAGAAGGCAGCGTAGTCATAACAACCGAAGCGCCAACGCCAAGTCCAAATTTATTTACAAAAGAGCGTCTTGAAATTTTTTCCATACAATGATTCTTAAAAAATTAAATACTCTTAATTAGTACCCTCGTTTTAAGAAATGTTACATTTGTAATGATGATTTAAGCAATTGTAAAGAGTTCCGCAAAGATTCTTCTGCCACAGATTAAAGGATTAAAAAAGATTTTTGTTCACATAAATTGAGCAGATTTAATTTTACAAAAGCGGCGTAAATTTTTTTTGGCGTAATCAAAATCTGCATTATCTGCTAAGTCTGCGTGAGAAAAAATATAGTTACAGATTAAAGAAAAAAACACGACCGTAATCTGTGAAATCAGAGGCAAAAATAAATTAGAGAGAATTCGTGAATTTGTGGCTAAAAAACTTCCATTATTAGTGTCTTTACAGCAGAAAAAATAATTCGTGAAATCGTGGCAAAAAAAAATCACGTTTCATAAATTTGATTTAACGATAAAATTTGCATTATTTGCAAAATAAAACAGAAACGACTGAATTAAATTAATTTATAACAGCAAAACAATATATGGCATTTTCAAGTTTATTCCGAAAGAAAACAGTACAGGATATTCTGAAGCAGGTTGCGCAGAACGAAACAGACGGTCATAATGCCTTAGGAAAACATTTGACAACTAGAGATTTAACGGCTTTTGGAATAGCAGCTATTGTTGGAGCAGGAATTTTTAGCACAATTGGAAAAGCCAGCGCAGACGGTGGACCAGCAGTAATTTTCTTATTCTTATTTACCGCTTTAGCGTGTAGTTTCGCAGCTTTCGCTTATGCCGAGTTTGCTTCGATGGTACCGGTTTCAGGAAGTGCTTACACGTATTCGTATGTTGCTTTTGGAGAATTAATTGCTTGGATTATCGGTTGGGCATTAATTATGGAATATGCCGTCGGAAATATAACGGTCGCCATATCTTGGAGTGATTATTTTACAGGACTGCTCCAGAGTGGCGGAATTCATCTCCCGGAATGGATTCAGATGGATTATCTAACTGCTTCAAACGGATTTAGAGATGCCGAAGCTCTTATGCGAGGCGGAAAATCATTCGAAAATTTAAGTACAGCTTTGCAGCAAGCACACACAGCCTGGACAACAGCACCAACTTTAGGATCATTTCATTTTGTGACTGATTTACCAGCTTTATTTATCATCATCTTAATTACAGCCTTGGTTTATCGAGGAATGAAGGAATCTCGTAATGCAAGTAACTTAATGGTTGTGGTGAAACTTTGCGTAGTACTTTTAGTAATTGCAGTAGGTGTGTTTTATGTAGATACAGCAAACTGGGATCCTTTTGCGCCAAATGGAGTTGGAGGAGTTTTAAAAGGAGTTTCAGCCGTTTTCTTTGCTTACATTGGTTTTGATGCCATTTCGACAACTGCCGAAGAGTGTAAAAATCCGCAGCGTGATTTACCACGCGGAATGATGTGGGCGATTATCATTTGTACAATACTTTATATTGCTATTGCTTTGGTTTTAACCGGAATGGTAAAATATCACGAATTAAATGTTGGAGATCCTCTGGCGTTTGTATTCGATAAATTAGATTTAAAATGGATGTCAGGAATTATTGCCGTGAGTGCAGTTGTGGCAATGGCGAGCGTTTTATTGGTTTTTCAAATGGGACAGCCTCGTATTTGGATGAGCATGAGCCGTGATGGTTTATTGCCAAAGAAATTTTCTACAGTTCACCCAAAATTTAAAACACCATCTTTTGCTACAATTGTGACCGGTTTTGTGGTTGCAGTTCCAGCTTTGTTTTTGAATTTGACAATGGTAACCGATTTGTGCAGCATCGGAACTTTATTTGCTTTTGTGCTAGTTTGTGCTGGAGTTTTAGTTCTGCAGAACAAACCTGAGATTCCAAGAGGAAAATTCAAAACACCTTATGTCAATTCAAAATATATTTTACCAGTTTTAATGATTGCTGGATTGTATTATGCATTTGCGTTCAATAATAAAGCGACAAAGGCGTTTATCAATAACGAACCGCAGATTTATGATGCAACTTCGATTGTAACCTCTTTAGATAAATCAGAATCAGAGCAGGTTTTTAAATACTTAGAAAGTATCGAAGTAAACAATAAAACTGCTGAAACATCAGATTTAGAACATTTATTAGGACAATATCAAGACGACGAAGCAAAATATGCGGAAGTTGTAAAAGGCTTACCACTTTCTGATTCTGCAAAATACGAATCAGGTTTCAGTTTATTCAAACACAAAATTCCAATGTGGATATTCTTATTCGTTTTGGTTGGATTGGCAGTTTGGGCGTTTAGAAGAAATCTATCTTTAATTCCGCTTTTAGGATTAATCTGCTGTCTTTACATGATGGCAGAATTAAGCGTTTGGAACTGGATTTATTTTACAATTTGGTTATTGATTGGACTATTTATTTACTTTACTTACAGCAGAAAAAACAGTAAACTTAATGTTGTGAAGTTATAAGTTAAGAGCCTAAAAATTATAAATGAAAAGCCGTTCTGAAATTCATCAGAATGGCTTTTTTATTTCATTTTTGTCATCCTGAGGAACGAAGGATCACACTCGTGACTCGACAAAGATTGGCGATTTAGTTTGCGGATTTTCTTATGTGATCCTTCCTCCGTCAGGATGACAAACAGAACGTTTAGAATTTAAAAAAAACTTTAGCGAATCTCTGCGAAAACCTCTTTGCGAACCGCTGCGGAATTTAAAATCCCAAGCTCAACCATACATTTTTTCATCATTTCATAAGTACGATCAATATCATTATCCAAACCAATAGAAAAACGAATCAAGCCATCGGTTAATCCCATTTCCTTTTGTTCTTCCAACGGAATTTCACTTGAAGTTGAGGTTCCCGGTGCGCTAAACAGCGTTTTATAAAAACCCAAACTTACAGCCAGATATCCAAGGTTGCGTTCCTGCATTAATTCCATTAATTCATTAGCTTTCTCTAAAGTTCCAACGTCAATCGTCAACATTCCGCCAAAACCATATTCAGGATTAATCATCGTTTTGTACAATTCATGACTCGGATGACTTTTTAAACCGGGATAAACCGTTTTCAAACCGTCTTTTTCAAATTGGTCCGCCAGAAAATGTGCGTTATGACTATGCTGTTTAATTCGGATATGAAGCGTTCTAAGGTTTTTCATCACACTTGCCGAACGTAAACTGTCCATTGTTGGACCCAAAAGCATACTTGCACCAGAATTTACATTTTTCAAAGCATTAATAAACTCTTTTGATGCACAAGTCACACCGCCAACAGTATCACTGCTTCCGTTAATGTATTTTGTCAAACTATGAATCACGATATCAGCGCCCAATTTTGCAGGAGAAACGGATAAAGGTGAAAACGTATTATCGACAACCAATTTCAAATTATGTTTTTTTGCAATTTTAGCCAAACCCGCAATATCGGCAACTTCCAATAACGGATTACTAACCGTTTCACAATACAAAACTTTCGTATTTGGCGTAATTGCCGCTTCAACAACATCGAGTTTTGTAATGTCTACAAAGCTCGTTTCAATCCCAAATCTTGGAGTAAAGTTTTTTAGAAAAGCATAAGTGCCACCATAAATAGTTCGGCTCGAAACAATGTGATCGCCCGCACCGCAAAGCTGTAATAGAGTAGGTGTAATCGCTCCCATTCCAGAAGCCGAAACATTTGCTGTTTCCGTTCCTTCCATCGCTGCCAAAGCCTGATCCAAATACAAATTACTTGGCGACGAATGGCGCGAATACAAATAACAGCCTTCCATATTTCCCTCGAAAGTATCAAACATAGTTTTCGCCGAAAGAAAAGTATAAGTCGAAGAATCAGAAATCGACGGATTCACACCGCCAAATTCACCAAAGTATTGCAAATCCTGAATTTTATCTGCTGGGTTAAAGTTTTTCATATAGTTAGTTTTTGTTTGTTTTGTTTCAAGTTTTAAGTTTTATGTTTTAAGTTTCAACAACCTGAAACTTGAAACCTGAAACATTTTTTTAGGAGCTATTTCCTGCTATCCGTTTCAATCTTTTGTGTCTCGTTAAAGAAACGAGACACAAAAGGATTTCCACTTCTATCAGGGCTAGGGGCTATTTTCAAAAGAAATTCTATTCAAAGTAAATTGTAATTAGAAAATTAATCAACTATAAAATGAAAAATTAGATTTTAAAACTATTAATATGTTTTTATTATGATTTTTAATCTAAATTTGATCTGAGAAACACAGTTTAATAGATTTTCTTTCTTCTGTGATAAACTATCAACCATCAACCTAAAACCGTCAACTAAAAATGACTCTAGACGAAATCGATAAAAAACTCTTGGTTTTACTGCAAACCGATAGTAAAAAAACAAACAAAGAATTGTCTTTAAAACTCAATCTTTCGGTAACTGCAGTTTATGAAAGAATCAAAAAACTCGAGCGCGAAGGAATCATAAAAAGCTACGCAGCGTTAGTAGATAAATCTAAAATTGAAAAAGGTTTTGTGGTTTTCTGCCATTTAAAATTGATTCAGCATACAAAAGAATTCCTAACCAAATTCGAAAGCGAAGTCATTAAACTAAACGAAGTTTTAGAATGCCATCACGTAAGTGGCGATTACGATTATATTCTGAAAGTCTTAGTAAAAGATATGGAAGCTTACAGGGAATTTTTAGTCACAAAACTTACGAGTTTACAACATATTGGAAGCACGCAAAGCATGTTTATGATTAGCGAAGTGAAGAATTCGACGGTGATTTCTTTTTAGAGGAACTAAGATTCTAAGTTGCTGAGGTTCTAAGGTTTTTTCTGTAGAGACGCACAGCAGTGCGTCTAACGTCCAGTTTTTCATCCTGAGGAACGAAGGATCACACGCGGAACTCTACAAAAATTGGCGATTTTGCATGAGGAGCTTCTAGTGTGATCCTTCGTTCCTCAGGATGACTAGCTTGCGTACACACTTTGCAACTGTACTCCCGCTAGCTATTGGGATTGCGAGATAAAAAAACAAATAAATTTTGTGTATTTGAGCCTTTGTGGCAGAAAAAAAAATTAACATAATTGAATCATTATAAATCTTAAATTTGAGTTTAAATACAAACAAAATGGAAACGAAAGAATTAAGACGCAAGCTTATCAAAGATTTTGGGAAATTCATAGACGACGATTCAAAATTAGAGATTTTAGAAAGCGTTTTTGATGCAATAAATCACGATGAAAAAGATTCAATTGTTCCTGATTCGCATTACAATTTGGTTGCAGAGGAAAGAGAAAAGTATCTTTCTGGCAATCATGAAGCAAGTTCTTGGGAAGAAGCAGAAAAACGTTTGAATTTAAAATATGGTTTTTAAAATTATAATTTTACCATTAGCAGAAAAAGAAATTGATGAATCTATTGAATTTTACGAAAGTAGAAGTAAAGGTTTAGGAAAACAATTTCTAACTTATTTAAAATCTTATCTCAAAGTTTTAAAAACAAATCCAGAATTATTTGAAATTAAAAAGCAGCCGGGTTATCGTGAAATGACTTTGGTTAAATTTCCATTTGTTATTATTTATGAGATCATCGGAAATGAAATAGTAATTTATTCTGTATTTCACACTTCTAGAAATCCAGAAAAGAAACCTTGATTTTAATTCGAATATATTATAATTTTTAATGTAAAATGGTCATGCAGGAATGGGAACCAATATCTTTAGATGAACTTTATGTAGAGATTTTAAAAACAGAAAAAGATTTGAGCGGAGAATTGAAAAATTTCTGGAATTTAATTAAAATCGATCCAATAAAATGGAAAGAAAAAGAATTCGGAGAAATGGGAGGAGGGTTCTGGGTTGTGGCTATTTGTGGTTCTCAAGTAATATGGTATAATGATATTGAAGAAGGCTTTAATATTTCTACATATAAAATATTTGGAGAAATCGAAAAATATTGGTGTAATCAGGATGAACTTGTTTGTTCAATTACTAAACTATATGAAATGATTAAATCGGCTGAGTATTTAATGAACAGATTTCGAGGTACTCAAGAAAGTCTGCAATAAAAAAGTAAATAAAAACTTTGCGACGCTGCGTCTTTGCGAGATTAAAAAGCAAAAAACTTTGTGCCTTCGAGCCTTCGTGGCAGAAAACCTTCAACCCAAAATTTCACACAAAAAACATTGAAAATTAAACTTCAAACAAAACTTTATTCCTTAATTTTGTAACCGCTAAAATAAAAACAAAATACTATGAGTTCATTTGACGTAGTCATTATAGGTTCAGGTCCTGGAGGATATGTATCAGCAATTCGTTGCGCACAATTAGGTTTCAAAACTGCAATTGTAGAAAAATATAATTCATTGGGCGGAACTTGCCTTAACGTAGGTTGTATTCCTTCAAAAGCATTATTATCTTCTTCTCATCATTATGCTGAAATTGCTCATTTTGCAGATCACGGAATCGAAGTTTCTGGAGATGTAAAAATCAATTTAGAGAAAATGATCGCGCGCAAGCAAGCTGTTGTAGATCAAACCGTAGGTGGAATCAACTACTTAATGGATAAAAATAAAATCACTGTTTTCAATGGTTTAGGTTCTTTCGTAGATGCAACTCACATTGCAGTTGCAAAAGCTGACGGAACATCAGAAACTATCGAAGCAAAATATACTGTAATTGCTACAGGATCAAAACCATCTTCTTTACCATTCATTAAAATTGATAAAGAAAGAATCATCACTTCTACTGAAGCTTTAGCTTTAAAAGAAGTTCCAAAACACTTAGTAATCATTGGTGGTGGAGTTATCGGAATCGAGCTTGGACAAGTTTACCTTCGTTTAGGAGCTCAGGTTTCTGTAGTTGAATTCATGGACAGAATCATTCCTGGAATGGACGGTTCTCTTTCTAAAGAATTAACTAAAGTATTGAAAAAACAAGGAATGAAATTCTACGTTTCTCACAAAGTAAAATCAGTTGAAAGAAACGGCGATGCTGTTACAGTTCAGGCTGAAAATGCAAAAGGAGAAACTATTACTCTTGAAGGAGATTATTCATTAGTTTCTGTTGGTCGTCGTCCTTACACAGACGGATTAAACGCAGACAAAGCTGGAGTAAAAATTTCAGACAGAGGACAAGTTGAAGTAAACGACCATTTACAAACTAATGTTCCTAATATCTATGCAATTGGTGATGTTGTTCGTGGAGCAATGTTAGCACACAAAGCAGAGGAAGAAGGAGTAATGGTTGCTGAAATTTTAGCAGGTCAGAAACCACATATCGATTATAACTTAATTCCTGGTGTAGTTTACACTTGGCCAGAAGTTGCTGCAGTTGGACAAACGGAAGAGCAATTGAAAGCGGCAGGAGTGGCGTATAAATCTGGAAGTTTCCCTTTCAAAGCATTAGGACGTGCAAGAGCAAGTGCTGACTTAGACGGATTCGTAAAAATCCTTGCTGACGAAAAAACTGATGAGGTTTTAGGAGTTCACATGATTGGAGCGCGTACAGCAGATTTAATTGCTGAAGCGGTTACAGCAATGGAATTCAAAGCTTCTGCTGAAGATATTTCAAGAATGAGCCATGCGCACCCAACTTTCGCGGAAGCGGTAAAAGAAGCAGCATTGGCAGCGACTGAAAATAGAGCTTTACACGTATAAATTTTTACGTTAAATCATATTGAAACCGTCTCGTTTTTTAACGAGACGGTTTTTTTATGCTTTATTTTTATGCTATATATAATATAATAATTCAAATTAATTTTGTAAATTAGATGAGCATTTCAGGTGTTATCTTTATGATAATTAAAAAGATAACATTATGAAAAGTAAATATATAGTTCCAGTTTTAATTGGAGCAGGAATTGGCCTCGCATTGTATTCTTGCGGTGGTGGAATTCCTAAAAACGCACAAGCTGTTACAAACTTTGACAGCGCTAAATATCTCGGAAAATGGTATGAAATCGCCAGATTGGATTACAAATGGGAAAGGGATCTGAACAATGTAACTGCCGAGTATTCTTTAAACGAAGATAAAACTATAAAAGTCGATAATAAGGGCTATAATGTCAAAAAAGACAAATGGGAACAAAGTGTCGGGAAAGCTAGATTTGTCAAAAAAGACAATATTGGTATGCTGAAAGTCTCATTTTTTGGTCCTTTTTATTCTGGTTACAATGTAGTAGCAATCGATCCTGATTACAAATATGCATTGGTGGCTGGAGAAAGTTTGAAATACATGTGGATACTTTCTAGAGAAAACACAATTCCTGAAAGTGTAAAAGCAGATTTTTTGATTAAAGCACAGGAAATTGGTTATAAAGTAACCGATTTAGTCTGGGTTAAACACGATAAAACGAATTAAAATAAAAATCCGATAGCTTTTAAAAGCTATCGGATTTTTATTTTTAGTTTTAAAAAATTCTCAAGGTGTAAAAACACTTTTATAATTATCCCAGTATCTATATATTAAAAATACATTTCCTATGAAGAGTAAGACCGCAATGGGAAGACCTTCTGGAGCTAAAAAATAATTGATAAAAAGGATATTGATTGTGATAGGTAAAATCAAGATATTAGCTAGTGTTACAAAACGACCGCTAACGAAAGCAAGTCCACAAAGCAATTCTACTGATTTTGCTAGAGGCATTAAATATGTCGCAGCCATTAAACCAACATTAAAGGCTTTGAAATTTCCGGTAGTTTCCGGTTCGGGCATTAGATGGAAAAAATAACTGATCGATGCAAAAAGCAATAAAAGACCAATTAAAACACGGACAATAATGGTGGCAATTTTCATAATACTTAGGATTTTTTATGGTTAAAAAATATAATTAAGTTATTGGAAAAGATGCAGTTTTAAGTCTCAAATAAGAATCGTATATTATTTTTTTTACGATAGATTTTTAAGAATTATATAATCAAATTAATTCAATTTTGGGATTAATCTAATTGTATATCAAATATAACGAATTTTTTCTTATAAATTAAATGTCTTTTTAACAGTTTTACAATCCGTTTTGCTTATTTCAATATTTTTTCTGTCGTCTTTTAATCAAAGATTTTTGTCGTAATTTTGAAACTTAAATTTTCCCATTTTTGAGAGTTTCCATTCATAAAAATATTACCAATCCCAAACTGTTTAAAGAACAGCTTTTGAGTTGGGCGCAGCAGTTTAGAGAAGTCATTTTTTTAGACAGTAATTCGTATCCGCAGCAATATTCTAATTTCGATTGTATATTGGCTGTCGATGCTTTTACTTCTTTAAAGACTGATTATTTCAATGCTTTCGAAGATTTAAAACAGTATCAGCAAAATACAAAAGACTGGCTTTTTGGATATCTGTCTTATGATCTTAAAAATGATACAGAAAATCTTCAATCTAATAATTTCGATGGATTAAATTTTCCAGATTTGTTTTTCTTTCAGCCCAAAAAGCTTTTTATATTGAAAGGGAATGAACTTGAAATTCAATATTTAAGGTTTTGCGATGATGAAGCTGAAGAAGACTTTAATGAAATAGTCCTAAGTCCTAAGTCCAAAGTCCAAAATCTGGAGTCTTTAGAAATTAAACAACGAATTTCTAAAGATTTGTACGTTCAAAAAGTAAACAAAATGCTCGAACATATTCATATTGGCGATATGTACGAGGCTAATTTTTGCATGGAATTTTATGCGGAAAATGCGGTTATAAATCCGTTGGAAAAGTTTCAGAAGTTAAACGAAATTTCACAAGCACCTTTTTCAGTTTTCTTTAAAAATTATAAGCATTATTTACTTTCTGCATCGCCAGAACGTTATATTAAAAAGGAAGGTGATAAAATTATTTCACAGCCTATCAAAGGAACATCAAAACGTTTTGAAGATCCAATTGAAGACGAAAAATCAAAAGCAATTTTGGTTTCAGATGAAAAAGAACGTGCAGAAAACATCATGATTACCGATTTGGTACGAAATGATTTATCGCATACCGCACAAAAAGGTTCGGTTGAAGTGGAAGAACTTTGCGGTATTTATTCGTTTCTGCAAGTGCATCAGATGATTTCTACAGTAACTTCAAAATTAGATTCGCAGTATTCGGTTGTAGATGTTTTAAAAACCACTTTTCCAATGGGAAGCATGACGGGAGCTCCAAAAATTTCTGTAATGGAAATTATTGAAAATCTAGAAGAAACAAAAAGAGGATTGTACAGTGGAGCAATAGGTTATTTTTCACCTGAAGGAGATTTTGATTTTAATGTGGTTATCAGAAGTATTTTATACAATCAGGAGAATCAATATGTTTCATTTTCAGTAGGAAGCGCGATTACATCATTGTCAATTCCTGAAAAAGAATATGAAGAATGTTTGCTGAAAGCGAAGGCAATGCACGAAGTTTTGCAATAAAAAAGTTGCCACGAATTGCACGAATTTTCACGAATTATTTTTTTTGCCACAGATTAAGAGGATTTGCACAGATTTTTTTTAATCATTTTAATCCTTTAATCTGTGGCAATATTTTTTTACCACAATTTAATAGAAAAAAATTAGCGTAAATTAGTGTAATTCGTGGCAAAATAAATAATACGCTTAACATTTCATTTAAAAATAGATCGAATTTAATTTTTTACATTTATCCAATGTTTTCAAAATTTCAAAATCATATTGTTTCGAGTTTTCCTTTTTTAGCAGAAAAAAAGCTATTTCTTGCAGTCAGCGGTGGCTTAGATAGTATGGTTTTACTGCATCTGCTAGCTAAATTGCCTTTTGAAATTGCAGTTTTGCATTGCAACTTTCAGCTTCGCGGAATGGAAAGTTTTGGAGATCAGGAATTTATTCAAAAATATTGTGAGCAGCATAATATTCCAATTTTCTTGACTCATTTTGATACTGAAGCTTTCGCTAAAGATTATAAGTTGTCAACACAAGTTGCGGCAAGGGAACTTCGATACAGCTGGTTTTATGAATTATTGGAAGAGAAAAACTTCGATTATATTCTGACAGCACATCATGCCGATGATAATTTGGAAACTTTTATTATCAATCTAACACGCGGAACTGGTCTAGAAGGATTAACTGGAATTCCAGAACAAAACGATAAAATTATCCGTCCGCTGCTGCCGTTTTCAAGAGAAGAAATTTTGAAATATGCAGAAGAAAATAAAATAGAATGGCGCGAAGACAGCAGTAATGCTTCGACCAAATATCTAAGAAATAAGATCCGTCATAATTTAGTTCCTGTTTTAAAAGAGATAAATCCGGGTTTTCTAGATGCTTTTAAAAAAACACAATCTTTTCTACAAGAGTCAAAAGAAATGGTTGAAGATGCTTCGATTATGGTTTATCAGCAGGTCGCAAAAGAAGCGGGCGAAGATATTCATTTCGATTTAAACCAATTAAAAAAGCTTCCAAATTATAAATCGTATCTCTATCAATGGCTTAATGAATTTGGATTTTCTGCATGGAAAGATATTTACGATCTAGTAGAAGGGCAATCGGGAAAACAAATTTTTTCAGAAGACTTCAGGTTGTTAAAAAACAGGGAAATGCTCATTTTAAGTCCGTATTCTGAAATATCAGAAAAGGATGAATATGAAATCAATGAAAACGATACAGAAGTTAATTTTCCCTTAAAAATGAGTCTTTGTAACGTAGGTCACACAACATTCGATTCAAATAGAGCTATATTTGTCGATGCTGATAAAATCCGTTTTCCTCTGACGTTACGTAAGTGGAGAGAAGGTGATGTTTTTCAGCCTTTTGGAATGGGCGGGAAGTCAAAGAAAGTTAGTAAACTTTTTAAGGATGAAAAATTATCATTGATTGAAAAAGAGAAAACGTGGCTTTTATGTTCAAATGACCAAATTATCTGGGTTGTTGGGTTGAGACAGGACGAACGTTTTAAAATAGAAAAAACCACAAATAATATACTAAAAATAGAATTGCAATAATGAACTTTACTCAAAATCATCAGAACAGCTTGTTAAGAAATGTTTGGACTAAAACTGTTTTACTGCTGTTGTTTTTCTTTGCTTTTGCAAAAGGTAATGCTCAAATACTTGAGCCGGTAAAATGGACTTCTAAAATTGAAAAAAAAGGAAATAATGCGGTGTTGATTTTCGATGCTGTTATCGAAAAAGACTGGCATATGTACTCGCAGTTTACTCCAGAAGGAGGACCGCTTGCTTTGGAAATTTCTTTTAAAAATCAAAAAGGAAATTATGAATTAGTGGGCAAAGCCAAAGAAGGAAAAACCAGAACGGCTTACAACGATGTTTTTGAAGTAAATGAAACTTTTTTTGAAGGGAAAGCCCATATTGAACAAGAAATAAAAATCATTAACCCAAACTTGAAAACTGTTGATGTAGATTTTGATTTTCAGGTTTGTAAAGAAGTTTGTATCAATTCGAGCAAGAAATTCTCGATTGCAATCCCATCCACTTTTAAAATGGATCAGGTTCCTGTTATCGCAGAAGCGAAATTGGATGAAACAAAAACTGTTGGAATTGCGGTTGATACTGTAAAACCAGTTGTTGCAGATGCGGCAAAAATAGATGTAAAAGAAGTTAAAAATGATGTTGCTGCTGCAAAAGAAGTTCCAGAACAAGCTCCAGCAAGAAGTTTGTGGTCGATATTTTTTATTGCATTTTTATCAGGATTTGCGGCATTGTTGACACCTTGTGTTTTTCCAATGATTCCAATGACAGTAAGTTTCTTTACCAAACAAAGTAAAAGCAGGGCAAAAGGAATTAGAAATGCTATTATTTACGGACTTTCAATTATTGCTATTTATGTAGTTTTAGGTTTAATCGTGACTAAAATATTTGGTGCAGATGCTTTAAATGCTCTTTCTACTGATGTTTGGTTTAACTTGATTTTCTTTGTAATTCTTATCATTTTTGCTACTTCATTTTTAGGGGCTTTTGAAATTATGCTTCCAAATTCATGGGCAAACAAAGCCGATCAACAGGCGGATAAAGGCGGACTAATTGGAATATTGTTTATGGCTTTGGCTTTAGCAATTGTATCGTTTTCTTGTACAGGACCAATTGTTGGAACTTTATTGGTTGAAGCTGCATCAAATGGTGGAATTGCTCCTGTTGTTGGGATGTTAGGATTCTCATCTGCATTAGCGCTTCCATTTATGTTATTTGCGATGTTCCCTGGCTGGTTAAATTCGCTGCCAAAATCTGGAGGATGGCTGAATACTGTAAAAGTGGTTTTAGGATTCTTGGAATTGGCTTTAGCATTCAAATTTTTATCAAATGCCGATTTGGTACTGCAATTGCATTTCTTAGAAAGAGAAGTTTTTATCGCGATCTGGATTGCTATTTTTGGAGCTTTGACTTTATACTTATTCGGAAAAATTACATTGCCACATGATAGTCCGACAAATCATATTTCTGTTGGAAGATTGTATTTAGGCTTACTTACTCTTGTGTTTACAATGTATTTAATTCCAGGACTTTGGGGAGCACCATTAAAATTAATCAGCGCATTCCCGCCGCCGCCGCAATACAGTGAAAGTCCGTTTGGAGTTGGAGGATCAGGAAATGGGGTTTCTTCAGAGTCAATTAAAGGATTGCCAGAAGGAGCAGAATTAGGTCCGCATGGGATTATGGTATTCCATGATTACGAAGATGGTTTAGCTTATGCAAAAGAAATTAAAAAACCAATAATGCTTGATTTTACAGGTTATGCTTGTGTAAATTGTAGAAAAATGGAAAACAATGTTTGGTCGGATCCAACAGTTTTGCCAATTCTAAAAAATGAAGTGGTTTTGATTTCTCTTTATGTTGATGATAAACGCGAACTTCCAAAAGAAGAACAGTTTACGACAGCTTCTGGAGATAAAATCATTACAGTTGGTGATAAATGGACTGATTTTATGATTTCTAAATATAAAACTAATACACAGCCTTTATATGTGATTACAGATTTAGAAGGAAATAATCTAAATAATACTAAACCAACCATCAGTTACGTTAGTACAAATGAATACCTGCAATGGCTGAAAGAAGGAATTTCTAATTTTAAATAGATTTCGGGAATAAAGAAGAAAGAAGAAAGAAGAAAGAAGAATATAGAATATAGAATATAGAATTTGAGCTTAAAGGCTGGATTCTAATTTTAAAGATTTTGTTGGGGTTGAATTAATTCAAGCTAAAGGCGCTCTAGATTATTTAGAGCGCTTTTTTTATTGTTAAACTAATATTCCTGTCGTATATTATTTTGTTTAAGGAGATTGATTTTGAATACTTGTCTCAAGAAACTAATAATAAGAAGTTATATAAAAAAAGCGCCCTAATTTCTTAGAGCGCTTTAATATCAATATGAAAGTTGAAAATTAATATCTTACAAGAATTCTCCGTGTTGAGAGATGTCTAATCCTAATTCTTCTTTTTCTTCTGTAACTCTTAGAGGAGTAATTTTATTTACAACAAAGAATAAAATATAAGAAGCAACAAAAGCAAAGATTGATACGACAACTAGAGCAATTAATTGGTTAATGAATAAAGTTGGAGTTCCGAAGATTAAACCTTGGTTGTCACCAACAGCTGGGTTGATCGCTTTTGAAGCAAAAACTCCAGTTAATAACATACCTACCATTCCACCAACACCGTGACAAGCAAATACATCTAAAGCATCATCGATTTTTCCTTTAGGGAATTTACTAACTACAATGTTACTTACAATTGCAGAGAATAAACCGATGAAGATTGCGTGAGAAATACTAACGAAACCAGCAGCAGGAGTAATAGCAACAAGACCTACAACAGCTCCGATACAAGCTCCAAGAGCTGATAATTTGTGTCCTAATATTTTGTCAAGGAAAACCCAAGCCATTGCAGCCGCAGCAGCTGCAACAGTAGTTGTTCCTAAAGCTTGAGCAGCAAGACCATTTGCTCCTAAAGCAGATCCAGCGTTGAAACCAAACCATCCAAACCAAAGTAATCCTGTTCCTAATAGTACATAAGTAATTCTAGCAGGATTTGCTTTTTGAACTTTTCTTTTTCCTAAGAAAATAGCTCCAGCTAATGCAGCCCATCCTGCACTCATGTGTACTACAGTTCCTCCAGCGAAGTCAAGAACTCCCATTTTGAAGAAAACTCCATCAGGATGCCATGTCATGTGAGCAAGCGGCGTATAGATGAATAAGATAAATAAAACCATGAATAGTAAATAAGCCCAGAAACGTACACGTTCTGCAAAAGCACCTGTAATTAAGGCAGGTGTAATGATGGCAAATTTAGCCTGAAATAATGCGAATAATATAAAAGGAATTGTTGGTGCTAAGCTCCATGCTGTATTAGTTCCAACCCCTTCAAAGAATAAATTATAAGATGGATTTCCAATAATTCCTCCAATAGTTGGTCCAAAAGCTAATCCAAAAGCAACAACTGTCCATAGAATAGTAACAATTACCATTGCCATGAAACTTTGAAGCATAGTACTAATTACGTTTTTCTTACCTACCATTCCTCCGTAGAAAAATCCTAAACCAGGAGTCATCAACAATACAAATGCAGTTGCAACGATCATCCAAGCCGTATCTCCTGTGTCAAACTTTACAGCTTCAGCTGGAATTGGGTTATCAGCGATGATAAAATTTGATATAAAGGTTAGTACCAAAATAGTGATAAGAATCACACTTAAAATAATTTTTCGCATAGTTATTTAGTTTTAAAATTTTTGATAAAAGTATAAAATGATTTAATACCCCCTAAAAAAATATGGGGTAGTGTTTAATTTTTGTTAATTTTTCATTTTAACCCCCTCTGTTTTGAGTGTATCTGTTAAAAATGACTTAAATTTTACAATTTCTTAATCAAAAAATGGAAGTGTTTGTGTTTTTAGCTGGTTTTTCGGGTAAAAACTAGATAATAATGAGGTGTTTTTAGTTGTTTGTTGAAATATTGATTATGATTTTCTAAAAACAATTATTTTTTTAAAAGAAAATGGCATCAAACGAACTACTCGCCTGATGCCATTTTTTAAAGGAAATTTTTAACTATTTCTGATTGTATTTTGCTTTAAATTTATCACTGAGCTTAACTTGAAAAGTTTCTAAATTGATATTTCTTCCTTGAATGAATGCTGTAGTAAGTTTGTTTGTTCTCATATCAAGCGCATCACCTTCTGAAATAAACAGGGTAGCATCTTTCCCTGTCTCTAATGTACCACAGATAGTATCAATACCTAATAACTTTGCTGTATTTGAGGTAATTAGCTGCAATGCTTTTTCTTTATCTAAACCAAAGGCAGCGCAAGTTCCAGCTAAAAACGGAAGGTTTCTAGCATTCATACGTTCGTTATCACCGCTGTTTTCTAATCCTACAAGAATGCCTTTTTCGGTTAATATTTTTGCCATTTTATAAGGTAAGTTAACATCTTGATCTGCGCTTGTCGGCATGTCGTGTACACGTCTTAGCAATACTCCAACATTGTATTTCTGTAAAGTTGATGCTGCTTTATAAGCTTCAAAACCGCCTACAATTACAATTTTCTTAATACCGTTATCTGCTGCCAATTGAATGGCGTCTACAATCTGTTTTTCTTCATCTGCATGAATGTATAATGTCAGTGTCCCATCAAACAATCCTTTTGTGGCTTCAAGCACAATATTTCTTTCTTTAGAAACATCTTGGTTGTATGCTTTAGCATTTATTAAAAAGGCATTGATTTCTTCCGATTGTTTTGGATAATCTTTATTTGCTTCGATCATTCCCGGCTCAAACCAGTTTCCCGATCTTCTAAAGCTTGATGGAAAGTTAAGATGGATTCCGTCATTTTCTTTTAAAATAGCATCTTTCCAGCTCCAGGCATCCAATTGTACAACAGAAGAAGTTCCTGAAATTCTGCCTCCTCTTGGAGTAACCTGCGCTATCAAAATACCATTTGGACGAGCGGTTTCTACTACTTTTGATTCAGAATTATAAGCCACAATACTTCTTACGTTTGGATTAAAACTCCCAATTTCTTCCTCATCGTCAGATGCTTTTACGGCATCAATTTCTACTAAGCCAAGAGTAGAGTTAGGCGAAATAAAGCCGGGATAAACATGTTTTCCTGCAGCATTAATTGTAGTATCATAAGCGTTGTCTGCTAATCGTATCGTTGAAGCATCTGCAACTAACGTCAGTTTACCATCTTTAAATCCGATTGCGCTGTTTTCAATGACAGTTCCATTTCCTAAGTGCGCAGTAGCATTTAAGATTAAAACCGATTTGGATTGTTTTGGAGCTGGTATCTGCTGTGCGCTCAGCTGTGTGGAAGCACAAAATAGTAAAAACAGCTTAAATATATTTTTATGTGTCATCTTTTCTCTATTAATCATTATGAATTTTCTAAAGTTCTTACCATTGTTCTAAAGTGTCGCAGTGGTATTCTTTTTTCTCTTTTCTGGTTGGTTGCTGCGTGCTGTTTCCTTTGTTTTTTTCCTGCAGCATTTGTCCAATCAATTCATTTCTTTCTTTGTTTATAGCTGTTTGTTTTTCAGCATCTTTTGCACTGTCAAAATAAACTACACCTTCAATAATCGTTTTTTCAGCTTTAGCATAAATAGATAAAGGGTTTTCGCTCCATAAAACAACATCAGCGTCTTTACCTACTTTTAAACTACCCACTTTATCATCGATATGTAATAGTTTAGCAGGATTCAGTGTCACAAATTTCCAGGCATCTTCTTCAGAAATATTTCCATATTTCACTGCTTTTGCCGCTTCTTGGTTTAAACGTCTCGACATTTCAGCATCATCAGAGTTGTACGCTACAACTAATCCTTCATTATGCATAATTGGTCCGTTAAACGGAATTGCATCGTTTACTTCAAATTTGTAAGCCCACCAGTCTGAGAAAGTAGAAGCACCTACGCCATGTTCTTTCATTTTATCAGCTACTTTATATCCTTCAAGAATATGAGTAAAAGTATTTACTCTGAAATTGAATTTTTCAGCAACATTCATCAGCATTAAAATTTCAGATTCTACATAAGAGTGGCAGGTAATAAAACGTTCTTTATTTAAGATTTCAGCCAAAGTTTGCAGTTCTAAATCTACTCTTGGTGCTTTTCCTTTTTTATTTCCTGAATTGAATTTTTTCCAATTTTCATCATATTCTTTTGCTAATTGGAAATAATCTGTAAAAACTTGTTCAACACCCATTCTGGTCTGTGGAAAACGAGTAGGATTGTCAATTCCCCAATTGGACTGTTTCACGTTTTCACCTAGAGCAAATTTGATAAATTTAGGCTGGTTTTTATATAACATCTCTTCTGCCGATGAACCCCATTTCCATTTAACAATTGCAGAACGGCCTCCAATTGGGTTTGCCGAACCGTGTAATAATTGAGAAATCGTAACACCTCCGGCTAAATCTCTATAAATATTAATGTCTTCAGAGTTTACAACATCTTGAATCGTTACTTCGGCAGTAGAATTGTGGCCGCTTTCATTCACTCCTTTTGAGATTGCAATATGCGAATGCTCGTCAATAATACCGCTTGTAATGTGTTTTCCTTTGGCATCAATCACAGTTGCACCTGCATCTGAAAGATTTTTACCAACGGCAGCGATTTTTCCATTCTTTATTAATACATCGCTTTCTGTCAAAATACCTTCTTTTTCGTTTGTCCAAACGGTAGCATTTTTAAACAATAAAGTTTGAGCAGTTTGTTTTTTTATATCTCCAAAAGCAACATTCGGATAGGTTACAGGTACTACAGGATTTAGTTTTTCTGCTTTTGTAGAATCTTTTACAGCTGTAAAAGCACTTGTTTTTATAGCATTCCAAACTAATTCTTCTCCGTTCGATAAAGTAGCTTTACCAGATAAGTTCTGCGAATTATCAATTAATCCAGTTAGGCGTGTAAAGCTAGATTTGATTGTATCTTCCGGTTTAATGACCAAAGTAATCCAGTTTTTAGCGATAGAGAAAGTGCTTTTAATTTTTTTAGCATCCGCAGTGGTAATTTCAGATTTCTGAGCTTCAGCTGTTCCGTCAATTTTCCATTTATAAATATCTTTGCCAACTGTTAAATCGTAGTTACCTCGGATATCTTTGGCATTCAAATCATTTACGATAAATTTAGAACCTTGAACCCAGTTTTCATATAAAACTGTTTTTTCGTCAAAGATTTCTCCAGAAGTAATAATAAAGTTGGCAAAACTTCCTGTTTTTAAGCTTCCCACTTCGTTGCTTTTTCCTAATAGAGCAGCCGGAACAGTTGTTAAAGCTTCTAAGGCTTTTGTTTTATCGAAACCATATTTAATAGCTTTTAATAAATTAGGCTTAAAATCCTCAATTTTTTTCAATTTATCAGTAGTCAGAGCAAAAACAACTCCATTTTCAGAAAGAACTTTTAAGTTTGTTGGAGCCTGATTCCAGAATCGCATGTCTGCCAATTCAATTTGATTGGATAAATAAGGATTTGAAACATCATAAGCTTCGGGAAAATTTACAGGAATAATAAATTTTGCATTCGTGTTTTTTATTTCTTCTATTCTTTCAAACTCGTTTCCGCTTCCTTTTAAAATATAATTTAAGCCAAACTCTTTTGCAATTTTTGAAGCTCTTAAACTGTTCAATTTGTCTTCTGTTGCAAATATCTGAACCAGTTTTTCGTTGGCAGATAATGCTTCCAATGACAAATCTTTAGTTTCAGAGTTCCCTTTTTTATACCAATCCAGATCTAAATACATTTGACGAAGCAAAGCCATCATTCCCATTAAAGAACTAGGATATGCCTGATTCGTTAAAGCACTTTTTGTGAATGCAAAATGATTCGTAAGCTTGTTAGCAATTATTTGTTTGCTGTTATCTTGATTGTTCAATGCAATCAAAGCACCACTTCCTTGCGCAACCCCGTCAGGAACGTGAGTGCCGACAACTCCAAAACCAGCTTTTAATAATTCATCTGCTTTTGGCTGATCGTATTTAAAAGATTCAAAACCATTTACTTCAGGTCTGATACTTTCATTCCAGTAATACCCCGTTTTTTTGGTATCGTAAATCTGATTGCGGTTTCTTCCTGGAGACAGGTTGTTTTTAGGATTTTCAATTCCAAAAGTGGTATAAATGTCTATAAATGAAGGATAAATTGTTTTTCCTGTAAGATCAATAGTGATACTGTTTTTAGGAATTGTAATATTGGTTCCAACAGAAATTACTTTTCCATCCTGAATCAGTAAAGTTCCTTTTTCGATTTTTTGAGTTGGAGTAACATAAATTGTGGCATTAGTAAAAACAGTGTAATTTTTACTTTTATTATGCACACTTTCATTAATAGGGAAATAGTCTTGAGCGTACGTTTTTGTTAAAAAAACACTCAAAAAGAGTAGAAGTAGGGCTTTTTTCATATAGTATATACAATTTTGCTGCTAAAAATATGAAATAAATGTTATATCAGTTTTATTTTTTTAAAAATGGTTTTTCGCTTATTTTAGATAATTAATTGAAAGCATATTTTTTATAAAAACTGAATCTGATTAAATGGGAAAAGTAAGTCGTGTAAAGTGGGGAATTATTGGTCTGGGGAATATTGCAAGCCAGTTTGCAGCAGATTTATTGTTGTTGGAAGATGCCGAACTTACAGCTGTAGCTTCTAGAGATCTTACAAAAGCAGAACAGTTTGGAGAAAAATTTAATGCCTCACGAATATATAATTCGTACGATTTGATTCTAAAAGACAAAGATGTTGAAATTATTTATATCGCAACTCCTCATAATTCACATGCCGAATTATCTATTAAAGCCTTAGAAAATGGAAAGCATGTTTTATGTGAGAAACCAATGGCTCTGTCTTATCAAGATTCGAAAAGAATGGTCGAAGCTTCAAGAAAACACAATAAATTTTTTATGGAAGCATTTTGGACACGTTTTATTCCTTCTATTCAAGATGTTTTAGAAAAAGTAAATGGTGGAGTAATTGGAAACGTAAACTATATAAATGCTGATTTTGCTTTTTATGGAAGTGAAACCGAAAACAAAAGACTTTTTGATAAAGAATTGGGAGGCGGTGCTTTGTTTGATATTGGTGTTTATCCTTTATTTTTATCGTATATACTATTAGGAAATCCGAAAGAAATTATCGCAAAAGCGCTTAAGCATAAAAGTGATGTTGATCTGCAGACTTCAATGATTTTGCAATACGAAACTGCTCAATCGGTTTTGCATGCTTCGATTGTTTCAGATTCTGAAATGAAAGCAACTATCAGCGGATCAAAAGGACGAATAGAATTAAATGCTCCTTGGTTTGTAGCCGATGGATATTCTTTGTTTAGAGAGGGAGAACAAGAAGCTGTTTTTACTTTACCAACATTAGGAAAAGGATATTCGCATGAAGCTATTGAATGTCAGAACTGTATTAGGAATAATAAAATTGAAAGCCAGCTTTGGTCACACCAAAATTGTTTGGATTTGAGTTTGATTGTAGAGGAGATTAAAACACAGATTAAGTTGTAATTTTAAAAATTTCATTCTAAGTATTATTATATGATTGAGAAAACAGAATTTCTTGTAAACAAAATAAATGAGTTTATTGCTCAATATGGAGAGGTTCCTCCGCAATGGGTTTTTAGACCAGATTCTCACCCATATAGTATTATTTGGAGATACGGAAGTGGTGACGAATATTGTGACTGTTTCTGTATTTGGTTTGAAGAAAATTGTAAAACAACTGAAGAAAGAATTGCTTATTTTAAGAAATATAATCCACCGCCAAGATGGTTAGCATCAGTAGTTGACAGTATTTGGGAAACAGAAGGATGGAATGAGCCATTTTTTGACTATACACCTTATTTTAAAAAACTCGACGAATATGGTTTTATAGGAACAGCCGAATATGAAAAAGATTTAGAGGATCAAAAATGGTTAGATAAAGAAAAAGGTCTCTAGATTAATAATTAATATGAAGTAGTAAAATATTTACAAAAAATATTTTTTGCTCGTATTTAATTAAATACTTTTACAGTTTTATAAGAATTTATTTATGCTAGTAAAAGTTTACGGAAGTGCTGTTTTTGGAGTAGAGGCTACCACTATCACGGTTGAGGTTCATATGGATAAAGGTATTGGTTATCATTTAGTTGGATTACCAGATAATGCCATAAAAGAAAGCAGTTTCCGAATTGCGGCCGCGCTTAAAAACAACGGTTATAGTATGCCGGGAAAGAGAATTACAATCAATATGGCTCCTGCCGATCTTCGCAAAGAAGGCTCATCATACGATTTAACTTTAGCAATGGGAATTTTGGTCGGTTCAGATCAAATAAAAGCTCCAGAAATTGAACGATACATTATAATGGGAGAGCTTTCGCTTGACGGAAGTTTACAGCCTATTCGCGGAGCGCTTCCTATTGCAATTAAAGCAAAAGAAGAAGGTTACAAAGGTTTTTTTCTTCCCGTTCAAAATGTAAAAGAAGCAGCTATTGTAGCAGGTCTTGAAGTTTATGGCGTAACGAACTTGAAAGAAATAATCGATTTCTTTTCAGGAAAAGGTACACTAGAACCAACCGTTATCGATACAAGAGAAGAATTTTACAAAACGCTGGATTTTCCAGAATTCGATTTCTCTGATGTACGAGGACAGGAAAGCATCAAACGCTGTATGGAAATTGCAGCTTCAGGAGGTCATAATATTATTTTAATTGGACCGCCCGGCGCGGGAAAAACCATGCTAGCCAAACGGGTACCAAGTATTCTGCCTCCAATGACTTTGCGAGAAGCGCTGGAAACTACAAAAATTCATAGTGTTGCAGGAAAATTAAAAGAAGTTGGTTTAATGAATCAAAGGCCATTTAGAAGTCCGCATCATACTATTTCGAATGTGGCTCTTGTTGGAGGTGGCAGTTACCCGCAACCGGGAGAAATTTCGATGGCACACAATGGTGTTTTATTTTTAGATGAACTGCCAGAATTTAAACGAGATGTTTTAGAAGTGATGCGTCAGCCTTTAGAAGATCGAGAAGTGACTATTTCTAGAGCTAAATTTACTATAACTTACCCATCGTCTTTTATGCTGGTAGCAAGTATGAATCCGAGTCCGAGCGGTTTTTTTAATGATCCAAGTATGCCAAATACTTCTTCACCACATGAAATGCAACGTTACATGAGCAAGATTTCAGGACCGTTGCTGGATAGAATTGATATTCACATAGAAGTTACTCCAGTTCCATTCGAAAAACTAGCCGATGACAGAAAAGCAGAAAGCAGTGTCGAGATTCGTAAAAGAGTAACTGCGGCAAGAGAAATACAAACCAAACGATTTGAAGCAATAGAAAATGTGCATTACAATGCACAAATGAGCAGTAAGCTAATTAGAGAGTATTGCGTTTTAGACCAAGCTTCAAAAGAATTACTCAAAACGGCAATGGAAAGACTCAATTTGTCTGCAAGAGCCTACGATAGAATTTTGAAAGTTTCCAGAACTATTGCCGATTTAGATAATTCAGAAAATATAATTTCACAGCATATTTCAGAGGCGATTCAATATAGAAGTTTGGATCGAGAAGGATGGCTGGGATAATAAATGTAAATGTATAAAAAGGTATCGTTTTTACATTTTACATCATAATTTTTTCTATTGTTGGGTTTGAGGATAAAAGAATTTGAATGAGTTTGCAACCGCTGGATGCAGAATAGTTCCGTGGTTTTCTTCTGGAAAATAATCGAAATAAACCTTTATGTTTTTGCTTTTAGATGCTTTTATCTTTTCTGCTAATAAATTGGCGTCAACTTCCATAACTCGTGGAATTGCCGTTGGAGTTAACCCTTCTTTGCCGACTGCAATATAAATATCAGTTTGTTGTTTAAAATTTTCGTTCAATATTTGAGAATCTAAATCCAATAAAGAACCATTATTCCACCATAAACTCGGACTTACTATAACATATTTATTAAAAAGAAATGGTTTTTTAAGCAGGATTTCGGTTTCTAGTAATCCACCTAAAGACTGGCCAATAATAGTTTTAGAGTCGTTTGTTTTGTATTTTTTTGCAATAAAAGGTTGTAATTCTTTTTCGATAAAAGCAATAAATTGATCTGAATGACCTGTTGTTGGAAAACGGGTTTTATCATTTTCAATGGTTGTTGGAAATGTAAAATCTCTTCTTCGATCTACGGTTGCAATGCCTACTACAATTGATTTCGGAACCTGATTGATCCATTCAAAACTATTAAATTGAACTAATCCTGAGATATGTATAAAATCCTCATCAGCAGAACCATCAAGTAAATAAATAACGGGATACTTTGTGTCTTCTGATGGATTATATCCTTCGGGAAGATAGATGTTTAAAATCCTTTTTTCATTTAATTCTTTTGATTGAATTTCATCAATTACACCTAAAACGAACGGTTTAGAAGTTTCTGCAGTTTTAGTTTTGTTTTTTTGACTGAATATTAAACTTGAAGAAAGAAGTAAGAAAAAAAGGGAAATAAATTTGGTCATTATTTTTCGATATGTTGCGGTATGTTTTCAGGGCTTATTCTTATTCAGGTTAAAAAAACTGATTTGCATCGAAAATACAAAAAAATCCTGCATTTAGGCAGGATTTAACAAATTGTATAATTTATTATTTTTTTAAGCTTTCCCAGCAAAAATCTCGTCTAAACCTTCCATTGCAATGGTAAAGCCCTCTTTAAAGCCCATTTGTATAATTGCTTCCAAATCTGAAAGTTTATCGTGTTTAATTACGATATCTACAAAAGTACTATTTCCTTCTTCAGAGAAAGACACATCCCAATTCGAACGGGGAAAATCGTTGTTGAGGTTTCCTTCGCTGTCACAAAAAGCATCCAGATACTTAAAATTAGTCTTTGGGCTTATCGATGTAAAATCGGCAATTGCCCAATGTTCTTCTCCTTCAGGACCAACCATCGCATATAGTCTGCGTCCTCCTTCTTTAAAATCCATACTTTTTGTTCTGGATTTCCAAGGAGCAGGAGCCCACCATTGATCTAGAATTGCAGCTTCTGTCCAAGCAGACCAAACATTTGGTAAAGATGCACTGAATTCACGTTTCACATTTACAGTATTATTTTCTTTGTCTACAGTAAAATTCATTAACAGATTTGATTTCATTTTCTTTAGATTTTTTAATTCACGAAGAATTGTGTTATTAAATCGTTTTATTGTTTTGCTTCCAAAATTTTGTCCAAAGTCTGCAGTGTACTTGTAAAACCTTCTTTGAAACCCATTTCGATTATTTTCTCTAGTTCGGCTAAACTGTCGCGTTTTATTGCAATATCAACCACTGTCAAATCACCTTTTTCAGAAAACGTTAAATCCCAATAGGAACTTCCTATCTCTGTATTGGGATTTCCTTCAGAATCGCAAAAAGTAGAAGAATGCTTAAAATTTGTTTTCGGAGAAATCGAAGTATATTCAAAAATTGCCCAGCGTTCTTCTCCTTCTTCACTTACCATAGCATACAATCTTTTACCGCCTTCTCTAAAATCCATAAATTTTGTTTTGGATTTAAAAGGAGCGGGTGCCCACCATTTATCTAGAATAGAGGCATCTGTCCAGGCAGACCAAACGTTTTGCAATGATGCATTGAATTCGCGTTTAATATTTACTGTTTTATTTTCCTTGTCAACAGCAAAACTCATTAAAAGATCAGATTTCATTTTCGTTAGATTTTAAATTTAGTAATACTTGATCCAATTGGTCAAAACGTTGTTCCCAAAGCTTCTTGAATTGTTCCAGCCATTGATCTATTTCTTTCATTTTATCGATTTTGAGCTGATAATAAATCTCTCTGCCCAATTTTTTTTCTTCCAATAAATCACATTCATTTAATATTTTAATGTGTTTAGAAACGGCTTGTCTTGTAGTTTGAAATTGTTCTGCAATTGCATTTGGTGTCAATGCAGTCGAAGAAATCAAAACTAAAATTGCTCTGCGTGTCGGATCGGCAATTGCCTGAAATATATCTCGTTTCATTTTTAATCAAAATTAAGCAACTAATCAGTTGCAAATATATGCAACTTTTTGATTGCATAATTAAAAAAAGTGAATTATTTTTCATTTAGTAAAAGAACATAAACAAAAAAGGCGCATAAAGTTGCGCCTTTTTTTCTATAATTGTGTTACATAATTATCGTCTAAATTTATTTCTTACGATGATATCTTTAAGTTTGCCTTTTAAATCTTCGCCGGTATCAAACACCATTTGTTCATTATTCGGAAACGGAACAGGACGTTTAGAAAAATAGTTTTGATAGGTATCTTCGCAGGCATTTCGGTCTCCTTTATATTTCGAATACACATTCTCAAAAACAAATTCACTGCTAATTGGAAACGTCTGCACCAGCTGATTCGTTTTCAAATCCACATAATCCACTTTTGCCGTAACCTGACAAGATTTAAATTGTCTGAATTCATAAACCGTTGCACGCAGGATTTTAAAATTATCCACTTTAATTTCTTTCCCTAAACTATCTTTTACAGGCCTTCCGCGACTGTCCAAAAGTGTTTTCACGCCATCTTTTACCTGTCTTTCTTTACTAAATTCTTTCTCTTTAATTTGCTCAGGCGAAATATAAATATCTCTAAAATTGATGATCAGACTGTAATCGTAATTGGTGTTTTTCTGTCTTACACTGTGGTAAACGGTCCATTTATCATTTAAGCCATAGGTTTTAAAATCCAGTAAATCTTCCTGAAGCATTTTCGGAATCACCATATTGGTTTCATTTTTTGCATAAACATCCACAAAATCAGTTCCCTTAAAAAGGGCATCCGCCATTAATTTTTTGGTGTTTTTATAACCAGGATTAATGCTTTCTAAATAAGCAAAATCATCGTAAGCTTTTCTAAAATCCATTTTGTTAGTAGATTTCAAAAGAGCAGAAGCATTTTCATACAAATATTTCGAAAGCGCATTTTTGCTGTTTACAATTTCATTCGAATAATTATCAAAAGGGAAATAAGCATTTTTTCCCAGCTTTATCAGCTTCAAAGGTAAAATAGGATTAATTTTTTCCTGACGGTTGTTCAGTTGCAAATACGTATTGTAAATACGTTCGGCATTGGCAGGATTAGCATCTTTAGACAACATTTCCAGATTACGCAGATCTCGGTCTTTCGCTTTCGCAAAAGCCTCTTCGAGTAAGTAAACATAATCTTGTTTTCCTTTAGAGTCTTTATTGGTTCTCAAAGCTTCTACCGCGCGGTCAATAGCGCCGTCATAATTTCCATCGCTTATTAAAGCTTGTGTCGTTTTAACGCCGCACGAGGAAAGAACCAAAAAGAATATAGAAACGAGTAAAGTAGTTTTTTGCATAGTATCTCTTTTGAAGGTGTAAATATATTTCATTTAACTTTCAACAACTATGCCTTTTTAGAGATTTATTTTAAGGAGCAGTAATCCTTGTTTTCAAAATAACGTGCAGTCCCGCTTTCGCCTTTATCTCTCCATTTCATTACGAGGATATCGGCTTTATCGGGGCTAGATTAGTTCATTTAATTTTTAAAAAGAAATAGTGAAGAGTTCTTTTAATTCTCCCAATTTTCAATCAAATTATCTTTCCATAATTTTTGGGCAAATTCTTTAAACACTTTCGGACCTTTTTTAAACTTTTCATCTAATTTGTATTCACCACCAATAAATTGTTTTTCGCCGTTATCAAGAAGACCAACCTGAACTCTGCTTTCTCCGCGCATTGCATACTTTTGATTTCCTTCGTACATAATAATTTTCATGTCGCACGGACTCACATCTCCATGACAGGTTGTTTTGTACATAACCCATGTCTCGGCAATTCCGTTGTTGTTTAAATCAGTAATCTGAAAAGTATTTTTGACAAACGAAGCCACAATATCTACAGGGCAATCCGAAATAAAATCGTAAACTCTCCACGTTTGTTTGACCTCGTTTCCCGAAACTATAAAATGATAGGCAAATAGTTCAGCATCAGAACCATTAGATTCATGATCAAATTTTTTATTGATGTGATAACCTGTTTCCGTTGTAATTACAATGTTATCACCGAGTTTGTCTTTCCAGCGAACAGCATTTTTGACAAATCCTTCGTATTTAATGGAAGACGGAAACTGCGTAGAATCGATTTTTTCTACTGTTAGAACAAATGGTTCTTCTTTGGTTGGAGTCTCTTTTAAAACAACTTGATTCGCTTCTTTTTTGTCTGGTTTACAATTGGAAAAAAGAATAATAAAAACGAATAAAGATAAAATGTTTTTCATAAGTAATTTCATAATATAAATTAATCTATCTGCATACCGCTTTCGGCATCAAATTGTTTGCGTTCTTCTTCACTCAATCTGTTTCGTAAAGCTTTTATAGTATAGCCGCCAAATAATTTTCCGTTTTCGATATACATCCAATCGCTGATTTTGGAAGGATCAACATCTATACTGTCACCAGATTTATACTCTTTAACATATTCAGGATCATTGTTTAAAATACCAGAATATTTGCCATCTTTAAAAACAATATTTCCAACCCACATATGTTCAATACCACTTGAATTTGTAAACTTCACTTTTAAAGCGTGGCTTTCCGTTTTAGGATTTAATAAACCAGCATTAAAATCATCTAAGGTTTCATTTGCCTTTAATATTGCTGCGTTCATTTCTTTATCTTCACTTTCCACACCATAAATTGTAGGCTCGTTTTCTCTTTCAATTTTATTTGATTCTTTGCAGCTTATTAGGCAAAGAAGGCTTATTAAAAATATAATTTTTGTTTTCATCATTTTATTTTATTACTAATTTTTTAATTAAAACAATCTGTCCTAAATGGTAATAACTATGCTCAATCATGGCATCAATATTTCTTCGATAGGTTCCATACTTTTCATCTGCAAAAAACTGATCTAATTTCTCGTCAGACATTTGTTCGGCAAAAGAGGCAAATTTTTCTGTATCATTCCAAAATCTGTTTAGAAACTTTTCCCAATCTTCCTGCGAAGAAATAGGAGGAAAGTCAAAGCTGAATTTATCTTTTATATCCAATGTTCCTCCTTTAAAAACAGAATTCATTCCGTCAATATAATAATGAATGTGCTGCGCTAAAAGAGCAATAGAATTTACATTTTGAAGAGGAGCAACTGCAATTTTCCAGTCCAGGTTTTCGAGCTGGTCTTTATAATTAGTATTGGCAACCCAAGTTCCGTTAAGAATAATTTCTCTAAAACGATTGGCAATTTCTAGTCCACATTTCATAATCAAATAATTTAATTTACTGTAAATTTATTCCTGCTGAATCCATTCGTATTTTCCGTTTTTCAAGTAAATAATCCCTCCGCCGCAGCTTTCTTCAGCATGAATAAAGATTCCGTCGTTTGGGAGTTTTATTTTGTCTTCTTCTTTAATTTCTTCTTCGCCCATAATTTCGCCATCATCATTTACATTGTTCCAGACAATTTCTCCTTTTGGTACTTTTTCGAATATTCCTGCCCAGTCAATTTCATCAAAACCTTGTTCTAAAACAGTATTTCCTAAACCAAGATAATCGATTTTTTTTCCATTTCCGTAAAGAATTCTCAAACCGCTTTTATCACTTTTTGTGCTTCGCACAATTTCTACAGTTTCATTTTTTCCGTCTCCGTCCAAATCACATACAATTTGATTGATTTTATGTTTTTTAGAAATTACAATAGTGTCTTTTTCTTCTATTTTTTGTTCCTGTTTTGGAGTAATTTCTGTAGTATCTTTTTTTATGACTTGTGAAGTTTCGGTTTTGATTTCTTTTTTACAAGAAATAAGAATTAAGGCAGATAGGAGTAAAATTTTAATTTTCATAATTTGTTTTCTGGCTGGCAAATTTAGTATTGAAGATGGGAACTATTCTTTTATTTCAGCAGTTTTGCTATTTCGTTAAGCTTCATTTTTGCTGCAATTTGAACAGGTTTTTTTCCATACGAAATATCATCGCCGGCATCAAATGTTTCCGGTTTGTTTTTATCTGCACCTTTTTTTAGAAGGTATTTTACCATTTCAATATTATTCTTTTTTACAGCAATTATGAGTGCAGTTTCTCCGTCGTAATTATTAGAATCTAAAGTCGCTTTATCTAACTTTAAGGCATTCAAAACCTCATAATCAGATTTTCTGACAGCTTGTTCAAATACCCATAATTTTCCTCTGATATCTCCTTTGTCTTGATTTGCGCCTTTTAGAAGCAGCAATTTTGCGCAGTCATAAAAATGACTGAAACCAGCGGTGTTAAAAGCTTTTGAGTTCGTTATATTACCGCCTTTCTGAATTAAATACTGCACTATTTCCAAAGTGCCTTTTTCAGCGGCAGTTTCAATATACGATTCATCACTTTTGGGTTTATTGATAACTGCTCCGCCTTCAACCAGCGCTTTAACAAGTATTAGGTTGTTTTGCCAGATTGCAGCCTGTATAGGTGCAATTTTATTATTTGGTTCGTAATTAGCAGGGAATTTTGTGCCAATCATTTTAAGTGCTTTTTGTGTATTATTAGCAAAAATGGCATCATAAAATTCTTCGACAACTTCTCTTGAAGGAATAACTTGTTTTGGTTTTGCCTGCGAAAAACAAGTGTTCAAAGCAGTAAGGAAAGCGACCATAACAATTAGTTTTGGGTTTTTCATAGTAGGTTATTTTGGCTTAGAAAAATTCAAATTGCTAATATAAAAAAATACGTACAAAACGGGCTTGTTTTTTCTCCTTTAATAGAAATAAAAGGCGTTTCTATTTTTTTAAATGTACTTCAGCCACCAATGTTGATTTTCAGCCTTGTATTTTCCAAAATATTGGCAAGGTTTATAAAGTATGGCAACAACAAAAATCCAGATTAAATAAATTATCCCGAGAGAAAGGCCGCTTTCAACACCTTTAGGTCTTCCAAAAGTTCCTGTTGCAAATTCAAACTGAGAAAAACTGAAACCTTGTAGGTAAAGCATAAAAAGTGTCAGAATATGAATAACATAAAAATGAACGACAAAATAAAACAAAGGCACTTTTCCGTAAACCAAAGTCACTTTTTTGACTGCATTATGAAATCGTTCAGCAAAGGCAAGCAGTATAAACATAACTCCTAAAGTAACCAAACAGAATAAGAGTGAAGGCGGATATTTGGTCACATTCATAAAAGACAAAAAGGTAAAAACCGAGTCTTTCTGCGTTGTCCATAAAGCTGGATCGCCATAAATATTTATAAAACGGATTATGGTAAATAAGACTAAAGCACTTAAACCAATTTTGGTGAATAGTTTTTTTCTTTTCTCTTCTGCCAAATCAAAGAATTTTCCAGTAGCAAAACCAACCAGCATAATTCCAAGCCAAGGAATTGGCGGATATCCCATGATAAAGGCTCTTCCCGAAAACGGAAATACAACTGGACTGAAAAATGGTGTTAAAACAGTTTTTACAGCCGAATTTTCTGCAAATGGAATTAGCGGTAAAAGATTGTGAAAAAAGAGAATTACCAATCCGATTATTCCGAGTGTTTGGGAACGAATTTTTAATAATAAACTCAAAGCGATAAACCCAAAACCAATTGCAGCAATTACTTCGAACAAAAGCGAGTGAAAACCAATATCGAAGAACAATCCAAAATTTACAAGTGTAAATTCAGCTAGAAGTAGCCAAAGTCCTCTTTTGAGTAAAAACGTTCTGGTTTCTGAAATATTATTTTTGTTTTGAAGCGAAAGATAAACCGAAGTTCCTGCCAAGAAAACAAAAGTGGGGGCGCACAAATGCGTGATAAAACGCGTAAAAAACAACAAAGGCGAAGTAGTCGCTAAATCGGTTGGACTTTGTGTAATCGAATCGACATGCATCAAATCCCGGACATGATCGAGAGCCATAATAATCATTACAATGCCGCGAACAATGTCTATTGATGGTTGTCGTTTCATGAATTTGATTTTTAAATACTTAGGAGTAAAACTAATAAATTATTTTTAAGTATTTATGATAGAATGAATTTATCTAATTTCTATCCAATCAGCTTTTATATTTGTTCTTTTCGGTATGGCAGGAACTTCCATTTCGATATATTCTCCAATTAAATTGTTTTCATTGGTCATAAATATAAATTGCAGATTGTTTTTTTCATCTTGCATAAATTCCCAGTTCATCATTACATCCTGATTAACTTTAATGTCTGGATATTTTGCAATTATTTCTGCAACAGTAGATTTAGAATTTAGATTATTAAAAGTTTTGATATTTTTGCTTATTGCTGCAATCGCTAATATTTCATCAAAATCCCTTTTAGGAATTAATGCTATAATAGGTTCATTTTCTAACGAATAAATATAGGCAGAACCGCCTCCGTCAAAACCAAAATCGTATGCGTCGGTTTGTGTTTTGTTTAATTGATTTAGGAATTTTTCAGCATCTCTAAGCTTCATTCCAATTTTAATTTCTCCAACCTGTCCTTTTGATATTTTGAATTTTTCGAAATCAAATTTTGTTTTGTTTTGTTGAGAAAGATCAGATTTTTTAAATTCGGTTTTCTGGTTTTTGGTTATAGGTAAAACTTGCTTTTCTTCCTTTTTATTACAAGAAATTTGAAGTAAAATTAGAAATAGAACAGTTAATTTTAACTTCATGATTTCCTAATTTTCACCTGATACACAATCTCCCAAAAAATTATTGAAAAAACAGCATTAGCAAATATCGCAGTCTTAACCTGATAGGGATCGTAATCGATAAGCAGATGTAAATTAGTAAATTGCAAAGCTAAGAACAACGACAAAGCAGCAATTCCGACAGCGAAAACAATATTTAAAACAGGTTTCCATTTTAAAGCTAAAAAAGCATAGATAAGATTAAAAATAGCAAAACCACACCCTAAAGTAACATACGGATCTGTCTTTAATTTTTGCCCTACAGAAAGGAAAAATGAAGTCGCTGTAAGGTATAAAAAGAACAAGATCGAGTAAAGTAAGATTCGTATTTGTGGTTTCATTTGGATATTTTTTATGATGAAATTTTTTTTACACGAAGATAATACTAAATGTTGAATGTTTTTTAATGATGATTCGACAGTCTTTCTGGATAAACTAAGGCTTTCGCCCTTTCAGGGCTTTAGTTGTATCAGTTTTATGCATAATGCGTTGCATTATGTTTTTTCTTTGGCTCTTTCAGAGCTGTAGGAGTTACTATTTTTAGGCATAAGGTGCTGCATTATTTTTTTGCTTTGGCTTTTCAGAACTTATTTAGAATGTTTTATATTTATGCACTTATTTAGTAATCTTTTTAGATGGACTGAAAGTCCAAAAGCTAAAACGAAGTGCATGGCACTGCGAATTCAAAACTCAATTAAGATTACCCTGAAAGGGTAAAATCAAATTAATTGTTATTCTAAAATTGTCTCCACTTTAGTTTCAGATTTTTCCTTTAATGGACTATCTGCTTTCAAACTCCAAATCACTAAAAATTTACCTTTAGCAATATATTCCTCCGGATGCTCATCTGTTGGTTCGCCTGCTTTTCCCCAAAGCAAACCTTGCAGGAATCGGTCGCCTTTAAAAACGTGATCAAATTCAAAATACATAATAGAGCCTTTGTCTCCTTTGTTTTTAAAACTCTGTATGGCTTTACTTTTTACCGTTCCAACAATATTGCTGTAGGTTTCAATGTCAGTATAAAAGTTGCAAGCCTGGGGAGTTACACAAATCTGACCATCGATGGGTGTGTAACCTTTTGGGATTTCTTTTGGTTTTAGTTTTAAATCGGCGACAGTTTGGCTGAATAAATTGTTTGTGAATAGTAGGAATAGTGTTGATAAAAGAATTGTAGGTTTCATAAGTTTTGGGATTGGGATTATAAAGCTATAATAGAAGTTTTATTTGTATCTGTTTATTAGGTAAATCGTTTGTAAAATTGTTCGCTGTCTTTTGTGTCAATTACAATTGTTTTTGCCAGTAAATCTCCAAGTCTTTGATTATATTGAGTGTTTTTTATCAGTATAATTCCCAACAATCCAAAGAACCATAAATCAAGAATATCAAACATATGTCTTTTAAAAGATTGCCACAAAGTTAGATTTGTTGTTTTGTTGTCTTTTATAGATAAAACTTGTAAATCAAACATCAGATTGCCAAGAGTTCCGCCAAATTTGACTTCAAAACCAATTAGATAACTAAACCATATCAGTGCATTTACCAATGCTGGAAAACCATTTAATTGATATCCATTTTCAATTTTTTCACCAAAATAAATAAATAAAACAATTGTAACTCCAATCAATAAAGTATAATCAATTAATCCTGCGAATATTCTCTTTCTAAGATTTGGTTTTGTGGCTATTTGTTCTGGGGTCATTTTGGTCATTTTGGTCTTTTTAGTTTACAAAAAAAGCACAAAATAAAATGTTATTTGTGCTTTTTTAGAATTTTATTTTTTGAGAAAATTATTTCCCTTTCAGTAATTTTTCTAAATACTCCACTTTGTCTTTTTCAGCCTGAACCAAACGTTCGTAAAGTTCTACAACTTTATCAAGTGGATTGAATGTGCAAGAATTATTAATTCCTTGTGCACCACTAATTGAGCTATTATCGTAAAAATTATTAAAAAAATTAAAAACTGCTTCTTCTGAAAAATTTTCAATCGCATCTACAGTAACGCCAAGTGCTTTTGCAATTTTTGCAAGTTTTTCTTGATCAACAGTTTCGCTGTTCTCAATACCAGAAATAGCCTGCTGATTTGTACCAATTGCAATTGCAAGCGCTTCTTGCTTCATACCTTTAAGCTCTCTGATTCGGCTTATGTTTCTGCCGATATGTTTTGGTTTTGCTGTTGTGCTCATAATTTCAAAGGTATTTAATTTTTTTGATTTTTTTTAAAGAATAAATATATGATTTTTCTGAGGTAATTTATTATTGTAAATTTTAGTTTCAATTTCCAATTTTACCCAATCTTGTCATTTCGACGAAAGGAGAAATCTTCGTAAGAAACTCCATAAAGTATGTCAATTTAAAATTCCCCACAGTTTGTCATTTCGACGTAAGGAGAAATCTTCGCAAGTAACTCTACAAAGATTAGAAACGTTATTCAAATAAATAATTCAAAAAATCTAAATCAGGATTAAGAGTTTTTATCAATTCAATTTTCTTTTCTCTGCGCCAGTCTTTTATTTCTTTTTCACGAGCAATTGCTTCCTGAATCCAAGTGAATTTTTCATAATATAGCAAGAATGTGGCATTGTACTTTGATGTAAAGGTTTTGTTTCCAGTTTCGTTGTTTTCTTTGTGCTGACTTAAACGGATTTTTAAATTGTTTGTAACTCCTGTATAGAAAACGGTTTTGTGTTTATTGGTTAGTATGTATATGTAATAGGTATGATAGCCTTCTTGATGTAGCATTTTTTTTGGTCTAAAGATAAAATTATTTTAAGATTTTTCTTTCTTTTTTTTAGGAATTTGATATGCTTTGTGGAGTTTCTTACGAAGATTTCTCCTCACGTCGAAATGACAAACTTGGTGGTTACTTTACGTGGGCTTCGACTTCGCTCAGCCTGACAAACGGTTTCAGCAAAATCTAAGAAGTCTAAAGTCTAAGAAATCTAAAATATCTAAAATAAAAAATCCCGCCTCAATTAAGAAACGGGATTAAAGTGATATTCTCTTTTTTTTTATTTTTAAACCGTAGCAGCAACTTCTTCTGGCAACGGAATTTGATTTTTAAGTAAATCTTCAAATGTTTCGGCTTGACGAATTAATATTCCTTGACCGTTCATCCAAAGAACTTCGGCTGGTTTGTATCTTGAATTGTAGTTTGAAGACATTGAGAAACAATATGCTCCTGCATTTCTGAAAGATAAAATATCTCCTTCAGTAATTTCTTGAATTCTACGGTTGTTTGCAAAAGTATCCGTTTCGCAAATGTATCCTACAACGGAGTAAAAACGCTCTTTTCCTTTTGGGTTTGAGATGTTTTCAATATGATGTGAAGATCCGTACAACATTGGACGAATTAAATGGTTGAAACCACTGTCAACTCCAGCAAAAACTGTAGATGTTGTTTGTTTTACTACGTTTACTTTTACTAAGAAATGACCTGCTTCGCTCACCAAGAATTTTCCTGGTTCGAAAATCAGCGTTAAATCTCTTCCGTATTCTGTACAGAAAGCGTTGAATCTTTTAGATAATTTTTTACCTAATTCTTCGATGTCTGTTTCGATATCATCTTTTTTGTAAGGAACTTTGAAGCCGCTTCCAAAATCTAAGAATTGTAAATCTTTGAAATGTTTTGCAGTATCAAACAAGATTTCAGCAGCATACAAGAATACTTCGATATCTAAAATATCAGATCCTGTGTGCATGTGAATTCCGACAATGCTCATTTTTGTATTTTCAACAATTCTTAAGATATGTGGAATCTGGTGAACAGAAATTCCGAATTTACTATCGATATGTCCAACAGAAATATTAGCATTTCCGCCCGCCATTACGTGTGGATTGATACGAATACATACTGGAATATGTGGATGTTTTGTTCCGAATTGCTCTAATATAGATAAATTGTCGATATTGATTTGTACACCCATTGCGGCAACTTCTTCGATTTCTTCTAGAGAAACGCCGTTTGGTGTGAAGAAAATTCTTTCGGGTTCATAGCCAGCGTGAAGTCCTAACTGAACTTCCTGAATTGATACAGTATCTAAACCAGACCCCATGTTCTTTAATAACTGAAGAATCGCAACGTTTGACAATGCCTTCATGGCGTAATTAACTCTTAAGTTTTCTACCTTAGAGAAAGCTTTAGTTAATCTGTTGTACTGAGATTGGATTTTTTCGGCATCGTAAACATACAATGGACTTCCAAATTGGTCTGCTAACTGCAGTAAATCTTTTGCTTGCATTTTTAAATCATTTTGGGCAAAGTTATTACTCTTTTGTGTATCAGCAAATAAATTGTAGAAAAATAACAAATTGTAACAAATTGTTTGTTTTTAAACAAAAAGTTGCTGTTTTTGAAATTTTGTAACCTTTTTTGAAGGGCTAAGGTTCTAAGATGCTAAGATACTAAGTTTTTTAGTCACGAATTCACGAATTAACTTATTCTTAAATGCTGTTGAAATTATTTTTTTGCCACAGATTAAAATGATTTGCACAGATTATTTTTGTTTGCCACGACCCAAGCGCTAGCGAACTGGCGAAGCAATTACATGAATTTTCACAAATTTTAAAATATAGCCCGTGGTTTCAACCACGGGAAACGTTACGGATTGGGCGTAGTCATATATTGTGTCCCGTGGTTGAAACCACGGGCTATGTTTGAAATAGAAATCGCCCCCAAAAAAAGAAATTCGTGAAAATTTGTGTAATTGCTTCGCCAGTTCGCTAGCGCTTGGGTCGTGGCAAACAAAAAAATCCATTTAATCCATATAATCTGTGGCTAAAAAAACAAAACCCCTGAATGTAAATTCAAGGGTTTGTTAGTAGTTATGTTGTTTATCGGAATAAAGATTAAATAAAATGCAAGGAAAAAACTTAGAACCTTAGCATCTCAGAACCTTAGAACCTTAAAAATTATAAGCTCGGTAAATCTCCTTTTCCTTTAGTAGGCAAGTTTGTAGATCCCATAAGGAATAAATCTACCTCTCTTGCTGCTTCGCGACCTTCTGAAATAGCCCACACGATTAATGATTGTCCTCTTCTCATATCACCTGCAGTGAAGATGTGAGGAACGTTTGTTTGATAATTATGCGCTTTATAGTTGCTTCTAAAATCAGTTTCGATTCCTAATTGCTCGCTTAACGTTTTTTCTGGACCAGTAAATCCTAAAGCTAATAAAGCTAAATCGCAAGGCCAGATTTTTTCTGAACCTTCTTTTTCGATTAATTCTGGACGTTGACCTGGAGTCATTTTCCAAGCTACTTCAACCGTTTTTAATCCCGTTAATTCACCTTTATCGTTAGAAATGAATTCTTTAGTATTGATTAACCAGTTTCTGTCGCAACCTTCTTCGTGAGAAGAAGATGTTTTTAACTGCAACGGCCAGAAAGGCCAAGGAGTTGACTCACTTCTTCCAACTGGAGGTTTTGGTAAAATCTCAAAGTTAGTTACTGATTTTGCTCCGTGTCTGTTAGAAGTTCCAATACAGTCAGAACCAGTATCTCCACCACCAATAACGATTACATCTTTACCAGTTGCTTTAACCTGATCTGGAATTGATTCTCCAAATAAAACTTTAGTTTGCTGTGTTAAGAAATCCATTGCCTGAACAACGCCTTTGCTTTCGATTCCTTTAGTTGGCAAGCTTCTTCTTTCTGTTGCTCCTCCGCATAAAACGATAGAATCGAATTGGTTTAATTCTTCAACACTGAAGTTAACACCAACGTTTACATTAGTTTTAAAAGTGATTCCTTCTGCTTCTAGAATAGCTACACGACGATCGATGATTCCTTTTTCTAATTTGAAATTCGGAATTCCGTAACGTAATAAACCTCCAATAGCGTTATCTCTTTCAAAAACAGTAACCGTATGACCAGCTCTGTTTAATTGTTGAGCTGCTGCAAGACCTGCAGGTCCTGAACCAATAACCGCAACTGTTTTTCCAGTTCTTGTTTTTGGTGCTTGTGGTTTAATCCATCCTTCAGCGAAACCTCTTTCTACAATGCTTTTTTCGATGTTTTCGATAGAAACTGGATCTTTGATGATTCCTAATACACATGATTTCTCACATGGAGCAGGGCATAAACGTCCTGTAAATTCAGGGAAGTTATTAGTAGATTGTAAAATCTCTAATGCACTCTGCCATTCTTCCTGATGTACCATGTCGTTGAAGTCAGGAATTAAATTTCCTAACGGACAACCACTGTGGCAAAAAGGAATTCCACAGTCCATACATCTTGATCCTTGTTCTTTTAATTTATCTTTTGGTACCGGAATAGTAAATTCGTTGTAGTTAGAAACACGTTCTGCTACTGCTAAATTACTTTCGTCGGCTCTGTTATATTCTTTAAATCCGCCTATTTTACCCATGACATTTTAATTAAATATAAATGTTTAAAAATTCCAATTCTTAAATTCCAAATTCCAATTTCATCCTTCGACTTCGCTCAGGAAGACAAAGTGAATTCAATCTAAAATCTAAAATCTGAATTCTAAAATCATTTATCCCGCTATTAATTCTTCTATTTGTTTTTCTTCTGCAATTCGTTTTAATGCTTTTTTGTAATCAGTTGGCATTACTTTTACGAAGTGCTGTTGTTGGTTTTCCCAGTCTGCTAAAATTCTTTTTGCTAATGGACTGCTTGTGTACAATGAATGATTTTTGATCAGTTTTCTTAGTTTCGTAAGATCTTCTTCTTCCATTGTATCGAATGCAACCATTTCCATGTTACAAACTGTAGAATCGAATTTCTTATTTGGATCGTAAACGTAAGCTACACCACCGCTCATACCAGCTGCGAAGTTTCTTCCTGTTTTTCCTAAAACTACCACTGTACCACCGGTCATGTACTCGCAACCGTGATCTCCAATTCCTTCAACAACTGCTGTTGCTCCAGAATTTCTCACACAGAAACGCTCTCCGGCCATTCCATTAATATAAGCCTCTCCGGTAATAGCTCCGTAAAGGGCAACGTTCCCGATAATGATATTGTCTTCAGGGTTGAAAGTTGCAGTAGGAGGTACTTTTACAATTAATTTTCCTCCAGACAGCCCTTTTCCTAAATAATCATTACAGTTTCCGTGAATTTTAAATGACAATCCGTTTGTTGCAAAAGCACCAAAACTTTGTCCAGCAGAACCTTCAAAATCAACTAAAATAGTGTCATCAGGTAATCCTTGTGCGCCGTAGATTTTTGAGATTTCGTTACTCAAAATCGCACCTACAGAACGGTCTGTATTTTTAATTTTAAAGGTTACTCTTGTTTTCTCTTTTCTATAGATAGACGGAATTGCTTCTTTGATGATGTCAAAATCCAATACATTTTCAAGTTGGTGATCTTGAGTAGTTGTATTATGATTTGGCTCTGTTTTCGCTTTTTCCGGTTTGTATAGAATTGATGACAAGTCTAAACCATTTGCTTTATAATGTTTGATGGCTTTGTTCACATTTAATTTTTGTGACTGGCCTACCATTTCTTTTAAAGTTCTGAAACCTAACTGCGCCATGATTTCTCTTAACTCTTCAGCAATAAAATACATGAAGTTGATTACGTGCTCTGGCGTTCCTTTGAAATTTTTTCTCAATTCAGGATCCTGAGTTGCAATACCAACTGGGCAGGTATTTAAGTGACAAGCTCTCATCATGATACATCCAGAAGCTACAAGCGGAGCCGTTGCAAAACCGAATTCTTCAGCTCCTAATAAAGCTGCAATAGCAACGTCACGACCTGTTTTCAGCTGTCCGTCACACTCTAAAACTACACGGCTTCTTAAATCGTTTAAGATCAAAGTTTGCTGTGCTTCAGCTAAACCAAGTTCCCATGGAATACCTGTGTGCTGTAAAGATGTTAAAGGTGCAGCTCCCGTTCCTCCGTCATAACCAGAAATTAAGATAACGTCAGCTTTTGCTTTGGCAACACCGGCAGCGATGGTGCCGACTCCAACTTCAGAAACTAATTTTACGTTAATACGAGCTTCACGGTTTGCATTTTTCAAATCGTAAATCAACTGAGATAAATCCTCAATTGAGTAAATATCGTGGTGAGGAGGAGGCGAAATCAAACCTACATAAGGCGTAGAGTTTCTGGTTTCAGCAATCCAAGGCACTACTTTTTCTCCAGGTAACTGTCCACCTTCACCAGGTTTCGCACCTTGAGCCATTTTAATCTGAATTTCTTTAGCGTTTGTCAAATAGTTGATCGAAACACCAAAACGTCCCGAAGCAACTTGCTTGATAGCAGAGTTTCTAGAATCTCCGTTAATTTCTTTCTGGAAACGTTTTGGATCTTCTCCGCCTTCTCCAGAATTACTTTTTCCACCAATTCTGTTCATTGCAATCGCTAAATTCTCGTGTGCTTCTCTAGAAATAGATCCGTAAGACATTGCACCCGTTTTGAATTTCTTTACAATTTCTGTCCAAGGTTCTACTTCATCAATAGAAATTGGATCTAAATTGTTGAATTCAAATAAACCTCTAATAGTCATTAAGTTTGAGCTTTGCTCGTTAACGGCATTTGAGTATTCTTTATAACTTTCTGGGCTGTTTAAACGAACCGCTTGTTGTAATTTAGAAATAGTGGTTGGGTTAAACATGTGTTTTTCACCGCCACGTCTCCATCTGTAAATACCTCCAATTTCAAGAGAAAGCAAACTTGCTACCTTTGAATTTGGGAAAGCTTTTTGGAAACGTTTTTTAACCTCTTTTTCAACCTCCATTAAACCAATTCCTTCAATTCTTGATGGAGTGTAAGGGAAATATTTAGAAGTAAATGTTTTGTTTAAACCTAAAATCTCGAAAATTTGAGCAGCTCTATAAGAATGTAATGTAGAGATACCAATTTTGTTCATGATTTTAACGATTCCTTTTGCAATCGCTTTATTGTAGTTAACTACAGCATAATCTGCTTTTACTTTTGTAATGAAACCTTTTTCAACCTGATCGTGAATGATTTCATTTACCATGTAAGGATTTATCGCACTTGCACCGTATCCGAACAATAAAGCAAAATGATGAGGTTCTCTAGGTTCAGCAGATTCAATGATGATTCCGAATTTAGAACGAACTTGTAAAATGTTCAAAGAGTGATGAATATAAGAACAAGCCAATAACATTGGAATTGGAGCAAATTCTTCGCTCACACCTCTATCTGATAAGATAATGATGTTGCATCCTTCTTCAACTGCTTTAAAAGTCGCTTGAACACATTTTTCAAGTGCACGTTCTAAACCGTTAACTCCTTTTTCTATTTTATATAATGTAGAAATAGTAGCCGATTTGAAATCTACGTGATCAATATTTCTAATTTTATCCAAATCCTCGTTAGAAATAACTGGATTTTGAATTTTTAGTTTTTTACATTGCTTAGATTCAATTTCGAAAATATTGAAATCTCCACCAATTGCTAAGCTGATATCAGTGATAATTTCTTCACGAATACCATCTAACGGCGGGTTGGTAACCTGAGCAAATAATTGTTTGAAGTAATTATACAACAACTGTGGCTGATCTGAAAGAACTGCCAAAGGCGTATCATTACCCATAGAACTGATTGCTTCAGCTCCGTCGCTACCCATTGGATTGATGATTGTTTTTAAATCTTCAATAGTATAGCCAAATAATTTTTGTCTTGTTACGAAATCTAATTTTTCAACAGGAGTAGGGTTGTTCGTGTAAGGAACTTTAGCAAGTGGTAATAAGTTTGCGTCGATCCATTCTTGGTACGGACGTTTTGTAACTATCGCTTTCTTAACTTCTTCGTCTTCGATGATACGACCTTCATTCATATCAACCAGGAACATTTTTCCTGGCTCTAAACGACCGTGCTGAATTACATCTTCTGGATCGATGTCTAATACACCAATTTCAGAGGACATAATTACGAATCCGCTTTTCGTTAAAGTATAACGAGAAGGACGCAATCCGTTTCTATCTAGTAAAGCACCAATTACGTTTCCATCTGTAAACGGAATAGAAGCAGGACCATCCCAAGGCTCCATAATACAAGCGTTAAACTCGTAGAAAGCTCTTTTCTCAGGAGACATTGTCTGATGTTTTTCCCAAGCTTCAGGAACAACCATCATCATAGCCTCTGGCAATGAACGACCAGTCATTAATAAAAGTTCAACCACCATATCCATAGAAGCAGAATCTGATTTTCCTTCTAAGATAATTGGGAATAATTTTTTGATATCATCGCCAAAAACTTTGCTTTGCATAAGCTCTTCACGAGCACGCATACGGCTTACGTTTCCACGAAGTGTGTTGATCTCACCATTATGACACATGTATCTAAACGGCTGCGCTAAGTCCCAAGATGGGAATGTATTTGTAGAGAAACGCTGGTGTACAAGTGCTAAACGAGTCACCAAGTCTGGATCTTTCAAATCTATATAATAACGGCTGATGTCTTCCGGCATCAATAGACCTTTATATATTATAGTAGTTGTCGATAAACTAGTAAAATAAAACATGTGGCTTTCAGAAGTTTTAGATCCTCTTACGGCATGTTCAGCAATTTTTCTAGCTGCAAAAAGTTTTGCATTAAATTCTTGTTCAGTTAAATTTTGTCCGTTTTTAGAAACGAAAACTTGTTTAACTGTTGGTTCTTTTTCTGCGGCGATTTGCCCTAAATTTTCAACGTCAACAGGTACATCTCTCCAACCTAAGATCTTTAAATTTTGATCTTTAATAGTTGCTTCAAATGCATTGATACAAAAAGAAACCTGGTTTTTGCTTTTTGGTAAAAAAACCATTCCTACTGCATACTCACGCGCTTCTGGGATTTCAAAGTCACAAACTTTCTTAAAAAAATCATGAGGAATGTCGAATAAAATTCCGGCTCCGTCACCAGTTCTTCCATCAGAACTAACGGCACCACGATGTTCCAATTTAATTAAGATGTCTAATGCTTTGTGAATAATATCATTTGACTTAATACCATTCAAATTACAAATAAATCCTGCACCACAATTGTCGTGTTCAAATTCAGGCAGATAAAGCCCTTGTTCTTTAACTCTCATTCTTGATATTTTTTCTACAAAAATAAAGATTTCGTTAAACATAATGTAGTGAAATAATGTATTCGCTTTCATTTTTGTTGTAATATTAGAAAAAGGGTTCTTAAATGATAATATTATTATATAAACGATTGCGAATTATCAAAATCATAATTGAGAATAAAATATATTAAGAAAAATCGTCTCTTAGGTATTGAATCCAGTGAAGTTTTTGTTAAATATCAAACGTTTTAGCAGTTTTGTGTTAACATTAACAATGTGATTCGCTAACGATTTGTTTGCATTGAAAATTTTTCAACGCTTAATACCTATAGGTAACGTTTATTTAATTGAAAAAGATTTTACTATTAAGTTGTATTTTGTTACTTTTGTCGCACTTTTATTCTGAAATAAATTCAGAACCAGACAAATTCTATATTATGAACATACACGAATATCAAGGAAAAGAAATTTTAGCGAGTTACGGAGTACGCGTACAACGCGGAATTGTGGCTAACAATGCGGTTGAAGCTGTAGCTGCTGCAAAACAATTAACTGCCGAAACTGGTACAGGATGGCACGTAATAAAAGCACAAATTCACGCAGGTGGTCGTGGAAAAGGTGGTGGAGTTAAGCTGGCAAAAAACTTACAACAAGTTGAAGAGTTAGCAGAACAAATCATCGGAATGCAATTGATCACGCCTCAGACTCCGCCTGAAGGTAAAAAAGTAAACAAAATATTAGTTGCAGAAGATGTTTACTATCCAGGTGAAAGCGAAACTTCTGAATTCTATGTTTCTGTTTTATTGAATAGAGGTACAGGACGCAACATGATTATGTATTCTACTGAAGGTGGAATGGATATCGAAGAAGTTGCTGAGCATACGCCACACTTAATCTTTACTGAAGAAATCGATCCATCTGTTGGATTACAAGGTTTCCAAGCTAGAAGAGTTGCCTTCAATTTAGGTCTTTCTGGAAATGCTTTCAAAGAAATGGTTAAATTCATCGATGCACTTTACAATGCTTACATTGGTTCTGATGCTTCTATGTTTGAAATCAACCCAGTTTTAAAAACTTCTGATAACAAAATCTTAGCTGTTGATGCTAAAGTTAACATTGACGATAACGCTTTATACAGACAACCAAAATATGCTGAAATGAGAGATATCCGTGAGGAGAATCCAATCGAAGTTGAAGCTAAAGAAGTTGGTCTTAACTATGTGGATCTTGACGGTACTGTAGGATGTATGGTAAACGGAGCTGGTCTTGCAATGGCAACTATGGATTTAATTAAATATGCTGGTTTTGAGCCTGCTAACTTCCTAGACGTTGGTGGAACTGCTGATGCTAAACGTGTTGAAACAGCTTTCAGAATTATCTTGAAAGATCCAAACGTAAAAGCGATCTTAATTAACATCTTCGGAGGTATCGTTCGTTGTGACCGTGTTGCTCAAGGTGTTGTTGATGCTTACAAAAACATGGGAGACGCTATTAAAGTGCCAATCATTGTTCGTTTGCAAGGAACAAATGCTGAAATTGCAAAAGAATTAATTGACAACTCTGGTATGCCAATCTTATCTGCAGTTCAATTCCAAGAAGCTGCTGACCAAGTTAAAGCTGCTCTTTCTTAATTAAAATTGTAGAGATGCACTGCAGTGCATCTTTCTGAATATAGAAAATCCCTCCGTACTTCGGAGGGATTTTTTTTGTAGTCAATTTAACCGCAAAGGGCGCTAAGTTTTTTTGTCAAGGATTGTGAGTACAAACGCAAAGTTCGCAAAGCTACATGGATAAAGCTTTGCGAACTTTGCGTTTATGTAGATTCTTATATTTAAAAATCCTTGCGTGCTTTGCGGTTAAAAAAACACTATTTCAAAACAGTCGATAATTCTACAAGTTCAAATGTAGGGTCATGTTCTATAAATTCTCTAATCAGAGCAGCATGGCCGGCACCGACTAAAATCATTATTTTATTATCTGTACTTTCCGTTAATTTCTGAATTAAAGAATACATGTATAAGTTTCTCTTGTACCAATTTGAAACTAAAGACGGTCCTGTAAAATCATCTGGATTTCCAGCTCTGTTAGCTACTTCCAAATACCATTGGATATTTTTATTTTCGGTTTGTTTTTTATTGTAATGTAGCATGAGTTCTTGCAGCGAGCTTTTTGTTATTCTTTCATTATGATCTTTTTCATTTATTTTTTTCCACTCCTTATTTCTTTTCAATAAATCCTGCTGGTTTGCTTTTTCCATTGCCATCATTAAACTGTCATAGGGAAAAGAAGTATAAAGATTCATTCCGTATAATTTTTTATGATTTAGTTTTTTAGCTGTGCGAAGTGCCAGTTGTGTTATTTCGTTTTTATTAGTTTTAAAAAGACTGTCGGTGTTTTTATTGTAAAACTTATCTAAATCGGCTTGTTCATTAAATTCCCATTCTACAAATATTTTATCTGGGCCAAATTTTTTGATTTTGTCACTCATTATTTCGAGTTCCTTTTGGCTTTTCTCAGACAAGATATCAAAACTGTTTAGTTTAGCAACGTCAAGTCCAGGATTGGCGTAATGAAAAGTCCCAACCAATAAAATCTGCTTTTTCTTAGTTTGAGCAGATGTCATGTTAAATGTAATAAGGGCTAATAATAGAATGATTTTTTGCATGATTATTTGTTTTTAAATTCATGACAAATGTATGCTGTCTTTTGACCTCTATTTTTTGTTTTTGATGAACATAGGATTTCATTTTATAAACTCATGAAATTTGTGGCGTAATAATTTCGTGTAAAGTTTTTGATAGTTCATCCCTGAAAAAATAGCTTTTAAATATGCTTTTTTGATAAAGTAGAAAAAAATAAAATGTAACCGCAAAGTCCGCTAGGGTTTTCTTTAAGGTTTATAAAAACGCAAAGTTCGCAAAGCTATTTGTATAAAATAACTTTGCGAACTTTGCTTAATTCTTTGCGGTTAAAAAATATTATTTCAAAACAGTTGATAATTCTACAATTTCGAATGTAGGATCATGTGCCAGAAAGTCTCTAATGATTGCAGCATGGCCACCACCTACTAAAACCATTATTTTATTATCTGTGCTTTCTGTCAATTTTTGAACTAAAGAGTACATATATAAGTTTCTTTTATACCAATTTGAAACCAAAGAAGCCCCTGTAAAATCGTCTGGATTTCCAGCTCTGTTTGCTACTTCCAAATACCATTGTATATTTTTATCAAAGGTTTCTTTTTTATTGTTGTAAAGCATAAGATTGATTAAAGAGTTTATACTAATTTGTTCGTTATCCTCTTTCTCAAAGCTTTTTGTAATCTCAATGTTTCTTTTCATTAAATCCTTCTGATTTGCTTTTTCCATTGATATCATTAAACTGTCATAAGGAAAACGAGTACGATAATCAATTCCATATATTTTTTTATGATTCAGTTTTTTAGCAGTACGTAATGCTAACTGAGTAATTTCATTTGGATCTTTTTTAAGTAAACTGTCGGTGTTTTTATTGTAAAGTTTGTCTAACTCCGCCTGCTTGCTAAATTTCCATTCTACAAATATTTTATCCGGACCAAATTTTTTGATTTTGTCGCTCATTATTTCAAGTTCTTTTTGGCTTTTTTCAGACATTACATTAAAAGTATTTATTTTAGCAATATCACTTGCTGGATTAGCGTAATGAAAAGTTCCAATTAATAAAATTTGTTTTTTCTTAACTTGTTGAGCAGACGCGATGTTAAATGTAATAAGGCTTAATAGTAGAATGATTTTTTGCATGATTTTTTGTTTTAAATTCAGAGCAAATGTATTCCGTCTTTTGACCTCTATTTTTTGTTTTTGATGAACTTAGGATTTCATTTTATAAACACATGAAATTTATAAATTAATAATTTGGTGTAACGTTTTTGATAGTTCATCCTTAAAAAAGCATGTTTTAAATAAATCTAATTTTCTATTTAAGGCTTAGTTGTATTTTTGAATTAATTATCAAAAACTATGAAATCAAGAATCCCTTTTTACTATCACATTGTCTTTTTCTTATTATTATTTCTAACGTACATTTTCTGGGATATTGGACTTAATGATCAAAAAATAGAAATTGTAATCAAAGCAATATGTTATGGAATTACGCCAACTCATCTGTTAGCAATATTTTGCATCTACATTCTCAATTTTTATTACTTCTGTGAATGGTTTTTAAATAGGAAGAAATTACTTTTTTATATTTTGACAATTCCAGTTTCGCTATTGCTTTTTGCTGCTGTCCGCTATTTTTTGCAAGAAGTTGTTATGTTTAATATTACTGGAATGCACAACTACTATGAAGAAGCCAGAGAAATAGTTTATTATATAAAAGATAATTTTTTCTTCGGATTGCCAGCTGTAATTTTAAGCGCATTGACTTTTTTGTTTTGGCAGTTTCATACTACACAACATCAAAATCAGGAATTGCTTTTGGAGAATAAAAAAGCCGAATTTCAAATGCTGAAAGCACAGGTTAGCCCGCATTTTTTATTTAATACATTGAATTCTTTTTACAGTCAGTTAGTTTTAAAAGAAGATGAAATGGCCGATGATATTTTGGTTCTGTCAGATTTGCTTCGATATGTTATTACTGAAACAGATAAAGATGAAGCGGTTTTATCCAAAGAAATTCAGTTTATTCAGAACTACATTCATCTGCAGAAAAAACGTTTTGAAGATCAGCTGTATTTGGATTTTTCTGTTGAAGGAGAATATTCAACTGAAAAAATAATTTCATCGGCTTTAATTCATTTTGTAGAGAATGTTTTTAAACATGGAAAACTGAATAATGAAAATGAAAAAGCGGTTATTTCGATCAAAATAAAAGAGAAGTCTCTAGAGATTTCAACTTTCAATTATAATGTAAATGGAGAAAATTATTCTTCAACAGGAATTGGTTTTGAAAATCTGACCAAAAGACTTGAATATATGTATAAAGATCAATTTATACTTGAAAAAACAGAAGAAAATAATACCTTTAAAACGTACTTGAAAATACCACTAAAAAAATAAATCTATGGCTTTTAAATGCATTATTGTTGATGATGAACCGCCTGCAACTAGAATACTCGAGAATTATATAGGAAAAGTAAATTTTCTTGAAAAAGCTGGAGTTTTTAATGATTCATTAAAAGCGTTGGAATTTCTGAATACGCAATCTGTTGATGTGATTTTCCTAGATATTCAAATGCCACAATTAACAGGTTTACAGCTTTCCAGGATTATTTCGAAAAATATAAAAGTCATTTTTACCACAGCCTATCCTGATTTTGCTTTAGAAGGTTTTGAGTTGAATGCAGTTGATTATTTGTTAAAACCTATTTCGTTCGAGCGTTTCTATCAGGCTGTTTCAAAACTGAATTCAGAGCCTAAAATAGAAGTTTCAAATCAGACTAATCTGCCTGATTTTCTTTTCGTTAAAACGGATGGGAAAAATAAATTTCAGAAGATTTTTTTAAGCGATATTTTATATGTTGAAAGTCTCCAGAATTATGTCTGTATTCATACTTCTAAACAGCAGATTATTACGCATTCTTCCTTAAAAAATGTAATTGAATCTCTTCCTGAAAATAATTTTATTCAGATTCATAAGTCATTTGTTGTTTCTTTAAAACACATTGAATCAACAGATAATTTTTCTGTTTTTATTAATGCAAAAGAACTGCCAATTGGAGCGACATTTAAAGATGCTTTTTTTGATAAGATTGAAGAGAATAAGATGTAGTTTTTTAACCGCAAAGCACGCAAGGTTTTTTGCTTATTGATTCGCTTACAAACGCAAAGTTCGCAAAGCTTTATCAATTTAGCTTTGCGAACTTTGCGTTTTTGAGCGTACAGCTAAGAAAAAAACCTTGCGCTCTTTGCAGTTAAATTATTTCTTATTTTTTTCCGTTTTTAAAAACCACTTTTTCTACAACATCTGGTTTTCCGTTTCCTTTCGGGAATGCCTTCTTTTTAGGTTTTCCAGTTGCTGAATTTGATTTTGATCGATTTTGATCGCCTCTATATTTTTCAGAATCTTTTGGTGCAGCTTTAAACTCTGGTCTATCTTTAGAAGTTTCTTTCTTCGGAATTTCTGCTTTATGTTTTGCTAAAACATCTGTTGGATTTTTAGGATTTTCTTTAGTTCCTCTTAAATGAATTACCAATCCGTTTAAGAAATTACGTAAAACCTGATCGCCGCATTCCATATAATTTGGATGATCTTCGGCTCTAAAAAAAGCACCTAGTTCTGATTTTGAAATTCTAAAATTTACTAATTCTAAAATTTCAACTATTTGGTCATCACGGAGCATCAAAGCCACGCGAAGTTTTTTAAGTATATCGTTATTTGTCATCGTTTATTTTTTACAAATGTACGTTTTATTTTTTTGCCACGAATTTCACGAATTTTCACGAATTTATTTAAAAATTTTTATTCGTGAAAATTAGTGCAATTCGTGGCGAATATTTTATTTATGATTTAAGATCTGAATTAACTTATCTAAATCTTCTTTTAAATGATTTGCTGTAACTACAATTCGATTTAGCGGTTCGGCTTCTTTGGTGTATCTAAAACTAGCTATAATGATTTTTTCCTGTTTTAATTTTTCAACTAATTCATTCGATAAAAGATAAATTAAAGGATAGTTTTTATCAAATAGAATATTGCTGTTTTTAACTAAGATCGTATCGATATAATTTAGATTCTCTTTCAACTTTTGATGCTGTGTTTTATAAATTTCAGAAGCATCAGAAAGCGTTTGCACAAAAGCGGGATTCATTCCGGCGGCACTTGTAAAAGTTTCGATTTCTTTTATTTCTCTAATGAATTCAGAATCTGAGGCAATAACTCCGCCGGTTAATCCAAAAGCTTTTCCCAGAGACGAAACCAAGATTTTTCTTTTAACAGGAATTTGAATTGTTGCATAAATTCCAGAACCATTTTTGTTTACAATTCCTAGCGAATGAGATTCGTCAATTACTAAAGTAATTTCTTTACAATGTGAAATTTCGTTTATGAAAGACAAATCAACAGATTTCGTTTGAAAGGAAGGAACTCCATCCGTCAAAATCGTTATTTTTTCGGATTTTGAATCTAACAAACGGTCATTTAATTTTTCATTTACAAATACAGAAAGACTGTTTTCAATTTGAATTGCCGAATGAATTTCATTTAAATGATAAAAACAATCGGTTTGTTTTTTCAATTTTTCTAAAACCAGTTTTCCAGCCAGCATTCCGGAAGAAACCGTTACGGTACTTTCTGAACCAATATGAGAGGCTAAAAAGCTTTCACCCGAATCATAAGCGGTTAATTGGATATTTGCTGTTCTCGAACTGCCATAAGTAGTTCCCCATCGTAAAATATTCTGAATCACTAAATTTTGAAATGCGGCGTTTGTTGGAAGACCTAAATAAGCAGTCCCGCCAAAATACAAATAGTGCTCTTGGCCAATTTCAATAACGCGATCGGGAAATTTTTCGATTTTCATTTTATAAAAGTGTAACTCCCGTTCCGTTTAAATCAGAATAACTTACAACGCCGTCTTTAATAGTAACGCCTGTGGCAATATCTTCTGCTAAAAGAAGTGCGCCGTCCATATCTACATAATCTAGTTGGGGAAGCAGATGTGCAATGGCAGAAATCCCAACAGTTGATTCAGTCATACAGCCAACCATTGTTTTTAATCCTAATTTTTTAGCTTCTTCAATCATTCTTTTTCCAGGTGTAAGTCCGCCGCATTTTACCAATTTCACATTCACACCATGAAAATGATTAAAGCATTTTTGAACATCTTCTTCAATAATACAGCTTTCGTCTGCAATTACTGGAAGAACAGAATGTTTGTAAACTTCTTTATGACCTTCCCAATTATCCGCTTTCATGGGTTGTTCTAGAAATTCAACGCCTAGTTTTTTTAATTCGACAGCATTGTTTATGGTTTCTTCAACCGTCCATCCGCAATTCGCATCAATTCTAAAAACAGCATTGGTGTGTTTTCGAAGCTCTTTTACAATTTCGATATCTTCTTTGGTTCCCAGTTTAATTTTATAAATCGGCCAAGGAAGTTCCTGCATTTTAGAAACCATTTTGTCAATAGAAGCAATTCCGATAGTATAATCCGTCATTGGATTTCTCTCGGTTGTGTAGTTCCATAATTCGTATAGTTTTTTACCTTTTTTGCGGGCATACCAATCGTTATAAGCTAAATCTAAGGCGCACAAAGCAAACATGTCATCTTTTAAATAGGGATGAATTTTTGCCCAGAATACTTCTGGAGTTTCATTATCAGTGTTTTCAATAATGCTTCTGATTTTTTCTAAATCCAGCATCATCATAGGAACTGTAATGTTGTAATACGGATTTGAAGTTGCTTCTCCAAACCCCGAAAAACCATCGCTTTGCAATTCAACAATTAACGAAGGCTGAAAATCTATAGATTCTCTCGAAATGGTAAAAGTGTGTTTTAGTTTGAGATTATATTCTCTTAAAATTAGTTTCATTGGTATGCGATGTTTTTATTTTTTTTCAATTAATAGCCGAGCCAAAGTATTGCTTCTGTAAAATGATCCCGCCAAAGTTTCTCATTATGTTCTCCGCCTTTTACAACTTTGATTTTATCTAGATGAAGGCAATAACAGCGTTTGGTATCTAGTAAACGTTTCATTTTGGTCAAATCTTTTACCATGTCGTCACTTTCTTTATCGCCACACAGAAAATAGATTTTAGTTTTAATTTTTGGCTGTTTTTCTGTAAAAGTATAAATCTCAGGTGAGAACCAGAATGAAGGCGAAAAAACACCCGCTTTTCCAAAAACTTCGGGGTATTTTAAAGCTCCATAATACGAAACCAGTCCGCCGAGAGAACTTCCAAAAAGAATGGTGTTTTTGGCTTTTGTTTTGGTTCTGTAGTTTTTGTCGATATAGGGTTTTAATGTTTTTACGATAAATTCTAAGTAAGTATCGGCATTTCCTCCGCCATATTTTTCATTTTTAAAAGGAGTCAGTTCATCGATTCGTTTTTCGTTTCCGTGCTCAATTCCAACCACAATTACGGGAGCTTTTAAGCTATCTAATTTTTCATCGACATTCCATTCGCCAGAATAAGAAGTTTTAGCATCGAACAGATTCTGGGCGTCGTGCATATAAATGACGCTGTATGCTTTTTTTATATCATTTGAATAATTTTCAGGAAGGTAAATCCAGATTTTTTTTGAAGAATTAAGCTGAGGCGCTTCAATTGTAAAAGTAGACACGTTTTTTGAAGCGGTGCTTTGTGCTTTGCCAATAAGAGTAAATAGAAGTAAAACTGCCAAGAAAATCCTCTTCATTATCCGTGTTTTGTATTTTTATTTAAAAGCAATATTTTAGCTAAAAATAATAAATTGATGAATACCGAAGCAGAAAAAAGAAGTTTACTTTTAGAAATGATTACGCTTGCCACTGTAGATGGACATTTGCATAAACGCGAGCTTGAATTTTTAAGAATTGTAGCTGTTGAATTGAATATTACCGAAGAAGAATTTAAAGATTTATTTCATCAAGAGACAAAATCACTTCCAATACCTTCTGAGATACAGCGGATCAATCAATTTTATAGACTGGCTCTGCTAATGCATTGCGATGGGATTTTGCACGAAAGAGAATTTCAAACCATTCAGCAGATTGCTTTACAAATGGGATTAAATATGTCTGCTGTAAAACGTGTTTTAGAAATGATGAAAAAGGCACCAAATACAATTATAAATCCAATTGTTCTACTAGAAATTTTTCAGGAACAGCACAATTAGGCAAGCTGTTCCTGCAGTTTTTTAATTTCATCTCTAAGTTTCGCTGCTTGTAAAAAGTCTAATTCTTTAGCTGCTTTTTCCATCGTTTTACGCTTTTCGCGAATCATTTTTTCCAATTCAGCTTTAGACATATAAGCTGTTTCTGGCTCTGCAGCGACAGGAATTGGATGTCCTAATTCATATTCAACCAACGGGTTTTTAGTAAAAGCACTTTCGATTTTTTTGTTTAGAGCCTGCGGAACAATATTGTTTTGTACGTTAAAATTAATCTGTTTTGTTCTTCTATAGTCGGTTTCATCAATGGTACGCTGCATGCTTGCTGTAATTTTATCGGCATACAAAATCGCTTTACCATTTAGGTTTCTTGCAGCACGTCCAATAGTCTGTGTTAGAGATCTGTGATTTCTTAAGAAACCTTCTTTATCAGCATCCAAAATTGCAACAAGCGAAACTTCTGGTAAATCTAAACCTTCACGAAGTAAATTAACCCCAATTAAAACATCAAAAAGACCTTTTCGTAAATCCTGCATAATTTCAATACGCTCTAAAGTATCAACTTCAGAATGTATGTAACGACAACGAATACTTACTTTTGTGAGGTATTTAGCCAGTTCTTCGGCCATCCTTTTGGTTAAAGTTGTAACTAAAACTCTTTCGTCTAATTCGCATCGAACCTGAATTTCCTCAATCAAATCATCAATCTGATTTAAACTTGGTCTTACTTCAATAATTGGATCCAACAAACCTGTTGGACGAATAATCTGTTCTACATAAATTCCGTCCGATTTTTGTAACTCATAATCTGCCGGCGTTGCAGAAACATATATAACCTGATTTTGCAGAGCTTCGAATTCTTCAAATTTCAAAGGTCGGTTGTCCATTGCAGCAGGCAGTCTAAATCCGTATTCCACTAAGTTTTCTTTACGGCTTCTGTCACCTCCATACATAGCATGAACTTGAGAAACTGTTACGTGGCTTTCGTCAATAATCATTAAATAATCACTTGGAAAATAATCCAGAAGGCAGAAAGGTCTTGTTCCTGCTTCACGTCCATCTAGATATCTAGAGTAATTTTCAATTCCAGAACAATATCCAAGTTCTCGAATCATTTCTAAGTCAAAATTGGTTCTTTCTTCCAGACGTTTGGCTTCCAAATGTTTTCCAATTTCTTTAAAATAATCGACCTGTTTAACCAAATCCTGCTGAATCTGCCAAATAGCACCTTGTAAAACATCAGGAGAAGTCACAAACATATTGGCAGGATAAATAGTCAGTCTTTTAAATTTTTCAATAACCTGAGAAGTCTTTGCGTCAAAAGATTCTATTTCTTCGATTTCATCTCCAAAAAAGTGAATTCTGTATGCATCATCGGCATAACTTGGGTAAACTTCTACTGTGTCGCCTTTTATTCTGAAAGTTCCAGGATTAAAATCGGCTTCAGTTCTTGCGTATAAACTTTGTACAAGACTATGGAGTAATTTGGTTCTCGAAATCACCTGATCTCGAGTAATTTCGATTACATTTTTCTGAAATTCAACTGGGTTTCCAATACCATACAAACACGAAACAGAGGCGACAACTAAAACATCGCGACGTCCTGAGAGTAGGGAAGAAGTAGTGCTTAAACGCATTTTCTCCAATTCTTCATTGATAGATAAATCTTTCTCAATAAAAACACCGGTTACAGGCATAAAAGCTTCTGGCTGATAATAGTCGTAGTACGAAACGAAATATTCCACTGCATTATTCGGAAAGAACTGTTTGAATTCTGAATACAATTGCGCTGCCAAAGTTTTATTGTGGGCTAAAACCAAAGTTGGACGCTGTACTTCTTGTATAACATTGGCAACAGTAAATGTTTTTCCGGATCCTGTAACTCCTAATAAAGTTTGATATTTTTCTCCGTCGACTACGCCCTGCGCCAGTTTTTGAATGGCTTGCGGCTGATCTCCTTTTGGACTATATTCTGAAGTTACGTGGAAATTCATTTGGTATTGATGAAAATTAGGTTTGTAAAGATACGAAGATTGTATGCTAATCTAAAAAATTAATAATAGCATCATTAATGATTTTAGGCTGATCGATGGTTAAAAAATGACCGGCATCTTTTATCGTTTTGGTTTTGCAATTACTAAGATATTTTTGAGCTCTTTCTAAACTTTCTTCCGAATTAATCACGTCTTTATCGCCAATTAAAACTAAAACTGGATTTGTAATGGATTCTAATTCTTTTTGAGAAAAAGGCATCATTTTAAGCATACTCGAATTAGATTTCGAATATTTATTGGCCAGGTAAAATTGTCTTTTATAAATCACACTGATGTTTTCTGGATGAGTAGAAAAAGTCTTTAATGTTTTTCCGAATTTCTTTTCACTCGGAAAAAGTTTCAGCATTAAAGCCGAACTCGTCTTTCCGACTTTATCAATGAATTTAAAAGTCTGTGCAGGACTTAACAAGACTATTTTATCAATAGAATTTTGTTTTTGAGTGGCCAGTAAAGTAGCAATCCAGCCACCGCGTGAAGCACCAATGAGGTCAAATTTCTTTAGTTTATAATGATCAAAAACTTCATTATAAAAAGCAAGAATATCTTTTGATGAAAGGGGTTTAGCAGTTAGATGGGATTTACTAGGTTCCATTATAAAATCAATAGCATAAACATGATGATTTTTGGTCATAGCTTTAATATTTGGATACCACATGGTAGAACTGGCATCCATTCCGTGGAGTAAAACTAGATCTTTTCCGTTTTTTGGACCAGCTATAATAACATGGGCTGTCCCAAAACTCGTTTTAACATCTTCTTCTTTATAAGGAATGTTCCAAAGCTTTAGAGCCTTGTCGTAGGCCGCTTCATATTTTTGTTCTTCGCTTTTGGTTTTAAAGACATAATCTTCAAATTTTACTTTCTTCGAAGCGCAACTTGAGATTAAAAATAGTACGATAATTAGTCGGTAATAAGGTTTTAGCATTTTAATAAAATTCTGTTTTAACCCTAAAGTTACGATTATCGTAAGCACAAAACGTATCAGAATTATATTTTAAAATATCATAATTTTAAGATTTTTCATTTTTAGAAGTCAAATAATAAATTTGTACAAAAGCTAAAATGGCGTTAGGAATAATAACCGGCCAAAGCCATTGATTGAAATCTCGATAATCGTTTAAAAAGATGCCATAAATGACAAAGCAGATACAGCCAAACATATTAATAAACCGAATTGTTCTGAGATTTTTGAGTAAAAATCCACCAACAATAAAAACAGATGCGAGATAACCAATATATTCTGCCATGATCTTGATTTTAAATAGTTTACAATAAATGTAGCAAAAGCGAATTATAAAATCAAGGTTTTGTTTTAAAAATCAAAATAGTACATTTTTAAGAGATTTTTTTGGATGGCTACAACTTTTTGGGATTGCGACTTGTATGTCGAATTCTTAGGATATGAATTTCTTTTAAAGTTATTTTATATGATATTCTATAACTGTAAATTTCATATGCACGGTAATTTACATTGTTTGGGATCTTCATTTCATCCAACTCATAAATTTCCCAGTTTGTCTTTAAAATTGTTACGGAGTTGTAAATAGTCTCAATTACTTTGTTAGAAATATTTTTGCTTTTTGATTCTTTGAATATATGAAAATAGATTTTTTCAAGTTGATTTTGGGCTGCTTTAGACCAAATTATTTCTTTTTCCATTGCTCAATTTGATCCTTAATTTCATTATGAGAATAGAAATTACCACTTTGAATATCTTCTTCGGCAACTTTTAAATCTTCATTATATTTTTCAGAATAATTTACAGGAATTTTGCGACTATCTAAAATTGTTTTTAATGCTGATAAAAATTGATCATCATCTATTTTTTCAATTTCAGAAATTAAAATGGTTTTAAGTTCAAGAGTGTTCATAATTGAATAATTTTATCGAAGTTACAAAACAAAATCATATCATTACTTGTGGAGATCTTAAAATTTCCAAGACTTTTGTTCAGGACTGTTTACAAAACTCCACGCCACAATGCGACTCGTTTTTTGTCCTTGCGACATTTCGATTGTTTTTACTGAAACAGCATTTACTTTTTCTAAGATTTTGTAAATCGATGGAAGGTTCTCCTTTTTAGAAACTAAAGTGGTAAACCATAAAACCTGTGAAGTGTATTTTACACTTTCGTAAATCATTTGTGTAATAAAACCAATTTCTCCGCCGTTGCACCATAATTCTGCATTTTGACCTCCGAAATTTAAAACTGGATTTGTATTTCTTTTTTCCTTCGGATTTAGATTGGAAACTTTTCTAGAAGTACTTTTATTAGCTTCTTCCGCTGAAGCATGAAAAGGAGGATTACACATCGTGAAAGTAAAACGATCTTCGGGTGTAATAATATTTTTGAAAATAAATCTGGATTCCGTTTGCTGCTGTAAGCTGATTGAATCTATAAGTTTTGGATTTGCTTCAATAATTTTACTGCAGTTTTCGATAGCTTTTTGATCAATATCAGTGCCAACAAAACTCCAGTTGTAAATAGAATTTCCTAATATCGGATAGATTAAGTTTGCACCTGTTCCGATATCTAATCCTAATACGGTTGGTGTTTTCGGAATTTCACTATTGTTGCTTTCTGCTAATAAATCGGCGATGTAATGAATATAATCTGCTCGACCCGGAATTGGCGGACAAAGATAATTTTTAGGAATATCCCAGTTTTGAATATCATAATACGTTTGAAGTAAAGCTTTATTCAAAGTTTTAACTGCGGTGGGATTACTGAAATCAACCGTTTCGATTCCGTGTTTATTGATGGATACAAAAGCTTTCAGTTCAGGACAATTAGAAATGAGTAATTCGAAATCATAACGCGAGCGATGAAGATTTCTTGGGTGTAAATTGTCTTTTTGTGAACTGTTTTCTGCTTTCATTTTTATTGATTTCTGGGCAAAGATAGGTATTCCTTTTTTTAAAGAAAGCTCTGGAGGAGCGTAATATTTACAGCCAATTAATTTATGATTAAAATAAAAGCTCCAGCGGAGCGACATAAAAATATATCGCTCCGCTGGAGCTTTTATTAGATGATGACATTTTAATCTATAAATATTTCGAACCGCTGGGACTTTTTATTTTTTAATGGTTCTAATCAAAACATTCCATTAATAGTAAATCGCCATTACGATGTGTGATGGTCACGATACCGTCTTTCTCAACAGAATTACTGCTTCCGGTTCTATAACCCATTGTAAGCGTGTCATCTTTTAATTCGTATTTTAAATTGTTGGAATAAATTCCGTTTACGATACCAATTGGAATTAAAGAAATTGGTGTTTTGGCCGTATACCATTTTTCGAATTTTTCTGGTAAAAGAAATATTTTAGAATGATCGTCGAGAATTACAATCTTTAATAAATTACGGTATCGAACAATGTTGGTTAGGTTTGTTATAGTATGATCGGCACGTTTTCCCGTTGCCCAGACTACATTTACGGCAGGAATTTTTCTTTCAATTAAATAATCAAAAGCTTTTTCTAAATCAGTTTTGTCTTGATCTGGTGTATGAATGATTTCGATTGGAAATTGAGAAGTTTTATAAATTTCAGGATCAAAACCGCGATCAAAATCGCCTAGAAGTACATCGACTTTTATGCCCAATTCAATCACTCTTTCAATAGCCGAATCTAAAACAACAACCAAAGGAGACCATTCTAATAATTGCCCTAATAATTCTGGATCGCATGCAGCTCCATTTGCAATGATTAAAGCAGGTTCCTGATCGTCTCGGACTATATGATGTGATGACATAAAAGTATTTTTGAATGTGGTGCAAAGGTAAGGTTTACAATTTTAGATTTCAGATTTCAGATTTTAGATTTTTTTGAATCTTTAAAATCAGAAATCCAAAAGTCTTCTGTGGTAATTGATCTGCCCTACGTGATAAGCCAAATGTGTGGAAAGATGTACAAGAAAAAATCCAGTGGTCATTTCTTTTTCAAAAACAATCTGCGGATAAATTTTTTCCAAATCTGCTTCGATTAAAGAATCCAGCGCATCATTTACGACTGTAATTGTGTTTTCAATTTTCGCTATTAATTCTGTTTTTGGAATATCTTTTAAAGAAAATTCTAAAGGTCGATTTCTGATGTACCCTGTTTTTCCAATTTCTGCGCCAATATAAGTATTCAGATTTCCTATCAAATGCAGACAGAGATTTCCGGCTGAATTCGAGATGTTTTTATCAATAATCCAAATGGAATTTTCGTTTTCATAAGATTCTATTTCGAATTTCAATTTATCTAAATCTCGATTAAAAAGTATTTTTAGAGTTTGAATCAGCATAATTAATTTCTATTTTTTATCGGAATCCAGATTTCTTCTTCAGAATCAGGATCTTCTTTTTTATACTTTTCATTCATCACGGCAAAATGAGGTCTTTCATCTACCAGATATTCTGAATTCGGAAGCCATTGTGCAAAAATATAGTGATAAGTTTTATGAGCTTCTGTTGCTGGACCAATATGAAGAAAAACTGCATATAAACCATTTGGAATAATCAAAGTTTTCATTTCTTCTGGAACATTGTTGAAGTCCGAAACTTCTACTGCAGCCCATTTTTCAAAATTTTTGCTCGGTTCAAAATTATCAAAATGATTTTCATTATAAACTTCTAAAGAATAGAGATTAGCGTTTACGATATTTTTGATTTGTTTTCGATTCGGCATAAAACCGCTCCAGAGTTGAAAAGTTTTATTTTCTATAAAAGACATTTCGATAGAATGTCCTATGAGTTTTTTTTCAGTTAAGTTTTGGATAAGAGGCAGCATCATTATTTTATAGTATATTTTTTTGAATTAGTTTCACTTAGAGAAAAATAACCGAGTGGATAATTACTTTGATTAGTAGTGTTAATGATATTTCCTCTAACGGTTGCAGGTGGTGACTGAAATGGTCCGCCGGTATTTGATCCTGCAATACTAACTAAAATATTCATGTAATTGTAATATTGTTTAGAGATTCCGAAATGTGTTACTTCAATTTCATCCCCAGCTTTTAAATCATCGTCGTCAACATTACTGTATATTTCATTTCCTTGATAAAATTTATCTTCAGAAACATAAAAAGTGGAAGTTATTTTGCTGGAATATACGTATTTAAATAAATAATAATTTTCTTCATCGCCAGGATCTGTAAAATATGATCTTACTTCGATATCTTTTCCAGTAAAACCTCCATCATTTTTTTGTTCTATTCTTGTAATTGGAGCAACCGATTTTAAAGTTTCTGTCGCAGTATAAGTATTGCCTTCATTTATAACGGTCAAAGTATATTGTTCGTTAAGTACAGGTCTAAAATTATTGCAGATATATCGGCCTGAGTTGTTGAGTTCTATAAAGTTAAATCTTTGGTTTCTACTATTTCTGATATAAACTTCAGCTCCTGAAACTATGGGAATCAAATCATCAAAATAACCCGTTGTAGTAGTTAATTTTACAACCTGTTGTCTCCCAGCAGAACCTTTTTCCCAATTTATAGACGCTTCAATTACTAATTTTGGAGGAGCTGTATCTAAGTCCACATCAACGACATCTTCACAGCTTGTGAGGATAGAAGCAAAAAATGCGATTAAAAAAACTAATTTTTTCATAACAGTATATTTAGTTTCTGAATTGATTTTTTAGAATTTAAAATTGTAACTAACCGCAGGAACAATTCCAAAAATAGACAATTGTACCGCTTCGTTGGCACCAGTATCTACATTTTGACGAAAGTTAATCGAAGCAGCATTCATGCGATTGTACAAATTATAAATGCTGAAAACCCATTCGCCTTTCCAATTTCGGTCTTTATTTTTTCGCGGTGTCAAAGTCGCAGAAATATCTAAATGATGGTAAGCAGGAAGCCTGTTTTCATTTCGTAATCCATAACTGGGAACATTAATTCCGAGATATTCATATTGTCCATTCGGGTAAGAAACGGGCTGTCCAGACTGTAAAGCAAAGTTAGCTCCAAACGACCATTTCTCATTTAAATTATAAGCTGAAGTAATGGCAAGATTATGCGTTTTATCATAAGCAGAGGCGTACCATTGGCCATTATTAATTCCTGTTTCTTCAGGCGTTCTGCCTGGAGTCTGCTGTTCAGATTTAGAAATGGTGTAAGCGATCCAGCCGTTAAATTTACCTTTGTTTTTTTTGACCATAATTTCCAAACCGTAGGCTCTCATTTGTCCATTTAAAATAACCTGTTCAATTGCATTATTGGCAATTAAATCGGCTCCATCAATATAATCCAGTCTGTTTTGGATTTCTTTATAATAGGTTTCGACTTCCATTGAATAAGCACCATTACTGATATTTCTAAAATAACCAAATGCGATCTGATCTGCAAGCTGAGGTTTTATATACTGATCACTCGGCATCCAAACATCTAATGGAGTCGGAGAGGAAGTATTTGAAATTAATTGTAAATATTGCGCCATTCGATTATAGCTTGCTTTTAAGGCTTGATCTTCGTTTAACTGATAAGAAATAGAAAAGCGGGGTTCGAAATTATCATAACTTTTAATGACTTTATTTTTTTTAAAATATTCTGTAGAAATCGGTGTGCCTTTCTCGTAAATCTGCATGTCAGTATTAAAAGTTACTGCTTGATTGTTTTCATAATAATTGATTGTTGATGAGCCTAATCTATAGAAAACGCTGTAACGTAGCCCGTAAGAAACATTAATTTTAGGAGAAAGCTGACTTTCGGCATCAAGATAAACAGAAGGTTCAAAAGCATATTTTTTATCTAATTGATCAGGATTGATTCCAGAATCTTCTCCAGTTGGTTTTATGGTTCCGGGATTAAATTCGTAGTAAGTTCCGTTTAGACCGTAATTCAGTTTTAGTTTGTCTGAAAGATAATGTTTGAAATCGTATTTGATATTGTAATTTTTAATACCAGAATCCCAATTAAAACCAACAAAATCAAGGTCTAAACCATAATAGTAATCGCTGTAAATTAAGGATAAATTCGAAAACAGCTTGTCAGAGTATAAATGATTCCATCGCAGATTTAGGATTGAGTTTCCGTAAGTATTGGTAAAACTTTTATTTAAGCTAAAAACATCACGCCCGAAATAACCTGATAAGTATAAGCTGTTATTATCGTTAAGTTTGTAGCTTAATTTGGTATTCAGATCATAAAAATAAGCAGAGTTATTTTTATCTTCTTCTGAAAATTTCAGGAATAAATGGGCATAAGAGGCTCTTCCGCCAATTAAAAACGAGCCTTTGTCTTTTACAATTGGACCTTCGGCAAGCAGTCGGCTGGAAATTAATCCAATTCCGCCATTCATGTGAAAATCTTTACTGCTTCCATCTTTTTGGTAAATATCTAAAACAGAAGAAGCTCTGCCGCCGTATCGTGCCGGAATTCCTCCTTTATATAATTTCAAATCTTTAATTGCATCTGGATTAAAAACAGAAAAGAATCCAAAAACGTGAGAAGAATTAAAAATCGTCGCTTCATCTAAAAGAATTAAATTTTGATCTGCACCGCCGCCTCGGACATTAAATCCAGAAGCGCCTTCACCAGCATTGGTTACACCTGGAAGCAATAAAATGGATTTTAAAACATCAACTTCGCCTAAAACCACAGGCATTTTTTTTATGGTTGAAATAGAGAGTTTGTTAACACTCATTTCTGGTGATTTTACATTTATCTTGCCTTTATTATCTGTAATGACTACTTCTTGAAGTTCTTCGCCTGAGCTGATAGAAAAGTTGTTTTTTGTATTTTGATTTAAAGAGATTGTTTTTAGGATGGTTTGATAGCCAACATAACTTATTTCAATTTCATAATCCCCTTTTGGTGCAGAAAGGGAATAAAATCCGTATTCGTTTGTAGTCGTTCCAATTTTTAGCTGCGGAATGTAGATGTTAACTCCGATAAGAGTTTCATTGTTTTTGCTGTCAATGATTGTACCGCTTAAAGTAAAATTTTCCTGAGAGAAAGAACTGAAAATCGTTAAAATAAAAATAAAAAATGTGCAGGTATTTTTTGTAATCATTGCATTGATTTTGATTTACATAGATAATCATTTCTCACTAAATATTTTTTCGAAACTACTGTTAAACATAAGTTAAGATAAAAAAAGGACAACTTTTTGAGTTGTCCTTTTAATATTCATGTAGATGCACAATGTGCGTCTAATTATTTAATTTTAGCAATTATAGCGTTGAATGTTTCGCTAGGACGCATTGCTTTGCTTACTAACTCAGGAGTTGGCTGGTAGTAACCGCCAATACTTTGAGCTTTTCCTTGCGCGCTAATTAATTCAGCATCGATTTTAGCTTCATTAGCTTCAAATTCAGCAGCAATAGGAGCGAAGATTGCTTGTAATTCAGCATCTTTGGTTTGCGCTGCTAAAGCCTGAGCCCAATAGAATGCTAAATAGAAGTGAGATCCGCGGTTATCAATCTGACCCACTTTACGAGCAGGAGATTTATCATTCGCTAAGAATTTATCATTTGCTTGATCTAAAGTTTCAGATAAAACAATCGCTTTAGAATTGTCTAAAGTTTGTCCTAAATGCTCTAGAGAAGCACCAAGAGCTAAAAATTCTCCTAATGAATCCCAACGTAAGTATCCTTCTTCTGTAAATTGCTCAACGTGTTTAGGAGCAGAACCTCCAGCACCAGTTTCGAACAATCCACCACCATTCATTAACGGAACGATAGATAACATTTTTGCAGAAGTTCCTAATTCTAAAATTGGGAATAAATCTGTTAAGTAGTCACGTAAAACGTTTCCAGTTACAGAGATAGTATCTAAACCTTTGATGATTCTGTCTAAAGTAAATTCAGTAGCTGCAATTGGGTTTAAAATACGGATATCTAAGTTTGTAGTATCGTAGTCTTTAAGATATTTTTGAACTTTTACGATCAATTCTCTATCGTGTGCTCTGTTTTCGTCTAACCAGAAAACAGCAGGAGTATCAGATAAACGAGCTCTGTTTACAGCTAGTTTTACCCAGTCCTGAATTGGAGCATCTTTTGCCTGGCACATTCTGAAGATATCGTTTGCTTCAACGTTTTGTTCCATTAAAACAGTTCCGTTTGCATCCACAACACGTACAACACCATCACCTTTAATTTGGAAAGTTTTGTCATGAGAACCATATTCTTCTGCTTTTTGAGCCATTAATCCAACGTTAGGAACGCTTCCCATTGTTTTAGGATCAAATGCACCATGTTTTTTACAGAAATCGATAGTTGCAGTATAAACTCCAGCGTAAGATCTGTCTGGAATAACAGCAAATGTATCTTGTGCTTTACCTTCTTTGTTCCACATTTGTCCAGAAGTACGAATCATTGCCGGCATAGAAGCATCAACAATTACGTCTGAAGGAACGTGTAAGTTTGTAATTCCTTTATCAGAATTAACCATAGCTAAAGCTGGTCCGTTAGCGATTGCTTGATCGATAGCAGCTTCAACTTCTGCCTGCTCAGGTCTTCCAGCAATTTTAGCGTAGATATCGCCTAAACCATTTCTAGTATCAACGTTTAATTCAGCAAATAAAGCTTCGTATTTTTTGAAAACATCTGCAAAATATACTTCAACGATAGCGCCAAAGATAATTGGATCAGAAACTTTCATCATTGTAGCTTTTAAGTGCACAGAAAGTAGAACTCCTGCAGCTTTAGCTTCAGCGATTACATCAGCAGCAAAAGCTTTTAATTTATTTACACTTAAAACAGAACTGTCAATAATTTCTCCGGCTTTTAATGGAGTACTTGCTTTAAGAACTGTTGTAGTTCCGTCTTTAGCAACAAATTCGATTTTTACATCATTAGTTTCGTTTACAGTTAATGATTTTTCACTTCCGTAAAAATCACCGCCTGACATAGAAGCCACTTTAGTTTTTGAGTCAGCAGACCAAGCACCCATTGAGTGCGGATTTGCTTTTGCAAAGTTTTTAACTGCTCTTGGAGCTCTACGATCAGAGTTTCCTTCACGTAAAACTGGGTTTACAGCAGAACCTAAAACTTTAGCATATTTTGCTTTAATTTCCTTTTCAGCATCATTTTGAGGATCTTCTGGGAAATTTGGTACATTGTATCCGTGCGATTGTAATTCAGCAATAGCCGCTTTTAACTGCGGTACAGATGCTGAAATGTTTGGTAATTTGATAATGTTTGCTTCTGGCTGAGTTGCTAATTGACCTAATTCTGCCAACGCATCTCCAGTTTTTTGCGCATCAGTCAAAGAATCTGGGAAGTTTGATAAAATTCTTCCTGCCAGCGAAATATCTCTGGTTTCGATTTCAATTCCAGCTGTTGCTGTAAAAGCTTGAACAATTGGTAACAAAGAGTAAGTTGCCAATAAAGGCGCCTCATCAGTTAAGGTGTAAAAAATTTTTGATTTATTCATTTTCTTTTTTTTTTATAATCGTATCGTCAGGAGTTAACGATGTAAAAGATATATTCGGCTCAAAATGAGCGGAGCAAATATAATAAAATCACAACGAAAACGGTTGAGTTTTCCAGAGAAAAGGCGAAATTAACAGATTATTAATTCGAGCTCATTAAATTGCTAATTCGATGATTTTGCTATTAAAAAATTACGGTTTTGATAGTGACGAAATTGTATGGCAAAAAAAAACTCGTTTCAAATAATCTGAAACGAGTTTTTTATAACAATTAGATAAATGATTATCTTCTTTTATCTTTAATCTTAGCTTTTTTACCAGTAAGTTGTCTGAAGTAGAAAATTCTAGCTCTACGTACAGCACCTTTCTTGTTGATTTCAATTTTTTGTAAAGCAGGTAAGTTTACTGGGAAGATACGCTCAACACCAACAGAACCAGACATTTTACGAATAGTAAAAGTTTCTGTAACACCAGAACCTCTTCTTTGAATTACAACTCCTTTAAAAAACTGAGTTCTTGTTTTTTCACCCTCTTTAATTTCGTAGAAAACAGTGATTGTGTCTCCAGCTCCGAAAACTGGGAAATCTTTTTTAGCAACGAATTCGTCTTGAACGAATTTTAATAAATCTGCCATGATAATTTAAATTATGGTTATATTAAGAGCAACATTCACGGATCTCGCCAGAGGTTGATCAAATTCGGGTGCAAATGTAAGTAAAAAATTTAAAATTCCAATAAAAATAAATTTCAAATTCCAATTTGTTAACTATTTGATTAATTGGAATTTGGGATTTTGAATATTTGAAATTTATTCCAGTAAATCTGGTCTTCTATTTTTTGTATGTTCAAACGCCATATCTTCACGCCATTTATCAATTTTGGCTGCATGTCCGCTGGTTAAAACTTCGGGAACTTTCCATCCTTTGTAATCTGCGGGTCTTGTATATATTGGTCCAGATAATAAATTATCTTGAAAGCTATCCGTCAAAGCTGAGGTTTCGTCACTTAATACTCCAGGAATTAGACGTATTAAAGCATCTGACAGTACAATAGCTCCCAATTCTCCTCCAGATAAAACGTAATCGCCAATAGAGATTTCTTTTGTAATAAAATGATCTCTAACTCGCTGGTCGACACCTTTATAGTGCCCGCATAAAATAATGATGTTTTCATACATCGACATTTTATTTGCCATTTTTTGATTTAGGGTTTCGCCGTCAGGTGACATGTAGATTATTTCGTCATATTCACGCTGGCTTTTTAAATGTGTAATGCAGTCATCAATAGGCTGAATAGTCATCACCATTCCGGCTCCTCCGCCAAAAGGATAATCATCAACACTTTTTTGACGATTGGTGCTATAGTCACGCAGGTTGTGAAAATGAACTTCAACCAAGCCTTTGTCAATGGCACGTTTCATAATCGAAGCCTCAAAAGGACTTTTTAATAATTCAGGCAAAAGTGTAATAATGTCAATTCGCATTTCTATTCAATAGTTTTCTTGATCGCAAAGATACAAAGTTAATAGTTGTCAATTTTCAAAGATTTGTAAGTAGCTTTTTTTCAGTCAAATATAAGATTATACATCTTCTGATGTATTTCATCGTAAAAATCATGCACTTTATCGAATTTAATATTATAGTAAAATTGTAGCGTGTTTATTTGATAAAATAGTGTTAAATTTATAAGAATATACTACTTAATCACCGCTAAAACTAAAACTATCAGACTTGCTTATGAAAAAAACTTTACTTTTATTCGTTATTGCAATCTTGCAGACTTCGTGCTCCAATACCAATAAAGCGCACGATAAATGGATTGGAGAATCGAAACAGAAATTAATGAAAACCTGGGGACCGCCGGTTAGGGTGCTTCACGATGATCAGGATAATGAGATACTTCTTTATGCAGATCAGGTTTTTACAAAAGAAAAATACGATGATTCCGGAATCGCGGGTCCGTCTTATTGGAAATACAATTATATGTACATAAATAAAGAAGGAAAAATTTACTTATGGCATAATGAAAAACAAAAATTTCCTCCGCAATCAGTAGATTCAAAGAATTTGGTTGGTGTGAGCTCGAAGACAGGCAGATAAATCATTTTATATTTCGTTTGGAATACATTGACAAATAAATAGTATTTTTAAAGTATTACTTTAGAAATACTATTTATATTTTATAAAAATGCCTTTATCAAAAATAAAAGTGCTTGCTATAAGCGGCAGCACAAGGGAAAACTCCAGTAATTATAAAATTCTGAAATACATTTCAAATCATTTAAATACAGTATTTGATGTAGAAATTTTAGAGAATTTAGCAGAACTTCCTCATTTTAATCCCGATTTGGATACCGAAAATCCTCCAAAAGAGATAATTTCACTTAGAAATAAAATTGAAAAGTCAGATGGTATTTTGATTTGTACACCCGAATACGTGTTTAGTCTGCCGGGAAGTCTTAAAAATGCTTTGGAATGGTGCGTTTCGACAACTGTTTTTACGAACAAGAAAATGGGTTTAATTACGGCTTCTGCTTCTGGTGAAAAGGGACATGAACAACTTCTGTTAGTGATGAAAACTCTTGATTCAAAATTTGATGACGCTACACAGCTTTTAATTCAAGGTGTTAGGGGAAAAGTCAATGCTGAAGGCGAAATCATAGGCGAAGAAACAACACAAGCACTTCAAACATTCATAAAAAGTTTCGAGAAGCATTTTTTATAATAAATTTACTTCCTGAAACTTATCTAACCACATGATCACAAGAAGAAATTTTATAGTAACCACAGGGCTTGCCACAACAGCAGTTTTGGCTCGTCCATCATTAGCATTTTCTATGGAAAAAAAAGAAATAGGACTCCAATTATATACGCTTCGCGGAGAACTTCCAAAAGATGTAAAAACAACTTTAGAGAAAGTCGCAAAGGCAGGATATACAACAGTTGAAACGTATGGGTTTTCGACTAAAGAACAATTCTGGGGTTTAACTCCAAAAGAGCTTAAAAAGATTTTAGACGATAATAATCTAAAAGCAGTAAGCGGACATTACAATTTAGGTAGCTTTTTGTATGATGGAAATACGTCAGAATTAATTGCGTCAATTGAAGCGGCTAAAATTCTCAAAAGTGAGTTTTTAACAGTTCCCTGGGTCGATGAACCTTTTAGAAGAAACATTGAGGATTATAAAAAGATTGCTTCTCGTGTAAATGAAGCTGCAATAATGTGTAAAAAAGCAGGTTTAAAACTGGCTTATCACAATCATGATTTTGAATTTCAAAAATATGATGGTATTACAGGTTACGAGATCTTACTAAAAGAGACAGATAAAGATTTGGTTTATTTTGAATTGGATTTGTATTGGGTAATTCACTCTGGAAATGACCCTTTAAAATTATTTGCAGCAAATCCAGGACGTTTTAAAATGTGGCATGTAAAAGATAAAGATAAAAACAATAATGATTTGAATACGGAAGTGGGTTCGGGAACAATCGATTTTAAACCTTTATTTGCTGCAGCAAAAGAATCAGGAATGATTCATTTTTTTGTAGAGCAGGAGAATAATTTTGCAGTCAATTCTTTTGACTCGATTAAATCTAGTTGTGATTTTATTTCTAAAAAATTAATGTAGTAAAACTAATTTATGAAGAAACTTATTTTGTTGGTTTTTGTACTTTTTTGTTCCTGTCACTCGAATAAGAAAGAAGAAACCAATTTAAAGCCAAAGTTACACTCACAGCAAATTTTACCGCCTCAACCTTATTTCTTGGATATTAAAGGGAATGATGTTAAGCTTGAAGAACCAGTTTTTGGTGATTGGCTGTTTTCTCATAAAGAGAAAGGACAAAGTTTTGAACAATTTGTTCGTACTAAGCATATTGTTTCCACAATAGAAGAGAATATTGTCTATTTGAAACCTATTGGGAATTTTAATTCTTTACAATTAAAACAGATTGAATTGGTTCGTCAGTATTTGCAAATATTTTTTCAGCTTGAAACCAAGGTTTTAGAAAATGTTTCAAACGATATTATTCCAAATCATGCGAGACGAATTGGAGATGTTGGACAAGAACAGTTTTTGGCAGGATATATTTTGACCGATGTTTTAAAAGAAGAAAGTCCTAATAAAAGAATCGCATTAATGGCAGTAACTGAAAAGGATTTGTATCCAAAACCCGAATGGAATTATGTTTTTGGATTGGCCTCTTATAGAGATAAAATTGCAGTAAGTTCTATGTACAGAATGCAAAAAGAAGCCGATTTTAATTTGAGTTTAGAACGATTGCTTAAAATTTGCTCTCATGAAATAGGACATATGTTTGGTCTTCGCCATTGTATTGAAGCCAACTGCGTTATGAACGGAACCAATAGTATGTCAGAAACAGATTCTCATTCTATTAGATTGTGCTCACTTTGTCAAAGGAAATTAAATTCGGGATTTAAATACGATAATAAAAAAAGGTTAGTAGAATTAGAAAAATATTTTAAGGAAAACAATTTAACTGAAGGATTTCAGTTAATGCAGAAAGATCTTAAAAGCATTCAATAAATAAAAAGTAATAGTTATGAATATTGGAACAAGTAAAGAATTTATAAAAGGAGATGATATCGAATGGGAAGTAGTTGGCGAAGGAATCAAACGCAAGATTTTGGCTTTTGATGACAGAGTGATGCTTGTAAATGTTCATTTTGAAAAAGGGGGAATTGGTGTTTTACACGAACATTATCATACACAGGTTACTTATATAGCAAGTGGAAAATTCGATGTTACGATAAACGGTGTGACAGAAACGTTAAAAGAAGGCGATAGTTTTTACATTCCGCCTCATGCAGTTCATGGAGTTGTTTGTTTGGAAACGGGAATGCTGACGGATGTTTTTGGTCCTGCAAGAGAAGATTTTTTGAAATCATAAAATCCTTAAAATCAATTGATTTTAAGGTTAAAAATCCTGATCTAATCTTAGACTTAAAAATTTTATAACTTTTTTAAAGTTTCAATTAAGATTAGATCGGTATTTTTGCAGCATGAATTTATCTAAAACAAATGTACTTTTTATGGCAGTTTGCACTGGTCTTATAGTTGCAAATCTTTATTACTGCCAGCCTCTGATTGTTCTAATTGCCAACGAATTTAAAATTCCCGAAGCCAGCGCTGGAACCATAACATATCTTACTCAGGCAGGTTACGCGATTGGTCTATTTTTTATGGTACCGCTTGGCGATAAATTAGAACGAAAAAGGCAGATTTTAATGACCACTTTAGCTACAGTAATTGCTTTGCTTATTGCTGCAACAGCTAAAAGTTTTCTAGTCTTGCAGATTGCTTCCTTGTTAATCGGAATCACTTCAATTGTGCCGCAGCTTATTTTGCCTCTGGCAGCTTCCTTAAGCGCGCCCGAACAGCGGGGAAAAGTTGTTGGAACAATCATGAGCGGACTTTTGGTCGGAATTTTATTGTCTCGAACTTTAAGCGGTTTTATTGGTCAGGTTTTAGGCTGGAGATCGATGTTTTATATTGCTGCCGGAATTTGTCTTTTGATCTTTTTTGTTATTCAAAGCAAATTTCCAGTTAATAAACCACAGTTTCAAGGAACTTACGGGCAGTTAATTAAGTCTTTATTTACGCTTATAAAAACACAGCCGATTTTGCGCGAAGCAACAGCAATCAACGTTTTCAGTTTTGCTCAGTTTGGAGCTTTCTGGACTACGATGGTTTTGCTGCTTTCTGGCGAACCTTTTAATTTTAATAGTGCTACAATTGGTTTGTTTGGTATTGTTGGTGCTTCTGGAGCTTTGGCAGCGCCTTTAGTTGGAAAATTGGGAGATAAAGGAAATTCAAGAATAGCAGTTGGTTACGGTATTTTATTGGTTTTAATCAGCTTTTTGATTTTCTATTTTTCAATTGAAAGTGTAATCGGAATTGCAATTGGAATTGTGTTTATTGATATTGGAATTCAAGGTGTTCACATTTCTAACCAAACGCGTGTATATTCTTTAATGCCAGAAGCGAGAAATAGATTAAATACCGTATTTATGTCGTTTACCTTTTTAGGAACTGCTGCGGGTTCTGCGTACGGGTTGTTATTATGGAAGTTGGGCGGATGGCATGCAGTAACAATTGGCTGTATGGTATTGTCTTTACTATCATTAACAGTTTATGGACTGACTTATAAATCAATCCCGAAACGTCGGGACTAAAAAACAAAAAGCGCAAATTGATTAAAAAATTAATTTGTAAATTTGCGTTCAAAATTAAAAATAACAACATGGAAAACGGAATATACGCTAAATTCAACACTAGCAAAGGTTCGATTTTAGTAAAATTGACACACGATTTGACGCCTGGAACTGTAGGGAACTTTGTGGCTCTTGCAGAAGGGAATATGGAAAATAAAGTGAAACCTCAAGGACAAAAATTCTATGACGGATTAACTTTCCACAGAGTAATTGCAGATTTCATGATTCAAGGTGGTTGCCCAAAAGGTACAGGAACTGGAGATCCAGGTTATAAATTTGATGATGAATTTCACCCAACTTTAAAACACGATCGTCCAGGAGTTTTGTCTATGGCAAACTCTGGTCCTGGAAGTAACGGTTCTCAATTTTTTATCACTCACGTTCCAACTCCTTGGTTAGACGGGAAACATAGTGTTTTTGGATATGTTGTTGAAGGACAGGATATCGTTGACGCTGTTGCTCAAGGTGATAATTTAGAGTCTGTAGAAATCATTAGAGTTGGAGAAGAAGCTCAAAAGTTTAATGCGATTGAAGCTTTTATTGGTTTAAAAGGTGCTCGTCTAAAAAGAGAAGCAGCTTTAAAAGCAGAATCTGAAGCAAAAATGGAACAATTAGCTGCTGGTTTTGATAAAACTGAAAGTGGTTTACGTTATAAAATGATCCAAAAAGGTGAAGGTAAAAGAGCTGAAGCAGGAAAAACAGTTTCTGTTCACTACGAAGGATCTTTAGAAAATGGAAAAGTTTTTGATTCATCTTACCCACGTAAAAAACCAATCGAATTTAAATTAGGAATTGGACAAGTTATCGAAGGATGGGACGAAGGTATTGCTCTATTACAAGTTGGAGACAAAGCTCGTTTTGTAATTCCATCTGATTTAGGATACGGACCATCTGGTGCAGGAGGAGTTATTCCGCCAAACGCAACTTTGATTTTTGACGTTGAATTAATGGACGTAAAATAAGAGTTTACAAGCAATTTAGTATTGTTTTAAATAGTAATCCCATATGCCATAGCATATGGGATTTTTTTATATTTACTAAAAAAACCAAGGAAGATGAAAAACTTTTTAATATTAGCTGGACTAGCCTTATTTGCAGTTTCTTGCGGAACTCAAAAAACAACAACTGTTGCTGCAACTCCTGCAGAAGCTTCAAAAACGGTTGCATTAACGCCTGAATTAGAAGCAGGTAAAAGCATGTATGAGAACAATTGCGCAAAATGCCACAAATTGTATGATCCTAAAAAATTCACAAAGGAAGAATGGGCTCCGATTTTGGTAAGAATGGGTAAAAAAGCGAAATTAGATGAAGCTCAATTAGCTTCTGTTACAGATTACATTCATTCACAATTATAGTTGTAATTCGAAAAAAGCATAAAAAAACTGTTCAATCGAACAGTTTTTTTATTTTTAAATAGATATAAAAAAAACACCGTCACAAAATGAGGTGTTTAAAAAGTTAAGAATGATGTACAGCCGAATTGTCTACTGCAACGACTTTTAAAGTTTTGATACCAGCAGGCATTTCCCAATCTACTTCGTCATTTTCTTTAAAACCAATTATGGCAACGCTTAAAGGAGCTAAGATTGAGATTTTAGATTGTTTAACATCTGCTGCAGAAGGCAGTACAATTTGAATTTTCATTTGTTTCTTGGCTTTTACATCTTCAATCGTTACAAAAGAATTGATTCTTATAACTGAACCATCAAGTTCGCTTTCTTTGCTGATTACTGCGCGATCTAATTCTTGTGAAAGCTGATTTGCTTCTTTAGTATTTGTTGAATTTTTACTTTTTAAAATCAATTCTCTTAAAAATTGATAATCTGATTTACAGAAAGTGGGTGTTGGTTTCATATCTATATTGAATTTATTGTTATTAAAAATTGAAATAATTTTTCTTCTTTAGAAATTTGTAATGAACGATTCTTTGCCCATAAAAAGAAAAGCATTGGGAAAACTTAATTTAGAAAAAACAAAAAAATATCTGATCAAAATTGCATTTTGTCAAATAGGTAAATGTTTAAGTTGATGTAAATCCTCCGTCAGAAAGAAGAAACTGAAATAGACGGAGGCCTAATTGATAAAGGCCTTATTATGTGAAATAATTACAGCACCAAGTGGTTTTGCAAAGCAAAACGAATTTTTCAAGGCTGTAAATGGTATATTATTTCCCATCAGGATGATTAAATTGATTGGCAAAGATAGGTAATCTTTTTGAATTTAGTGCGTATTTACTTCCATTTTATGCCACAGCCTAAACTTGGTTTCTGAGGATCTTTCAGACTTCGGTTGTAAATTAAGGCATCAATTGCGCCTCTCAGGTCACTGCCGCTAAGGGTAATTCCATTTCCTGGTCTGGAATCATCCAATTGACCACGATAGAATAATTTGTCTTGATTATCAAATAAATAAAAGTCTGGAGTGCAGGCTGCTTGATATGCTTTTGCAGTTTCCTGGCTTTCATCATAGAGATATGGAAAATCAATTTTGTTTTCCATAGCAAACTCTGTCATGTTTTCTGGAGCATCTTGCGGGTACTTTACAATGTCATTACTTGAAATAGCAATTATGCCAATTCCTTGTACGCGATAATCATTTGCAATCATAACCACTTCCTGTATAACGTGATGCACAAACGGACAATGGTTGCAGATAAACATAACCAATGTTCCTTTTGATCCTTTCAAATCTTGAAAAGTAAAGGTATCATTAGAATTAGTATCTTTTAAATAAAAATCAGCTGCAATTGTTCCAAGTGGAAGCATTGTTGATTCAGTTCGTGCCATTTTACAAGAAATTATATTTTCAAAAATAGGTTTAAAAATCTGTAAAAAAAAGAGCACAAGAATAAAAAAATATCCAAAGAAGCAGTTAGCTTTAATAAGCTTGCTCTTTGGATACTTTTTATGTTTTTATGAATTTAAAAAATGCAGCAAATCTTCGTTTAATTTCTCTCTGTCGGTGTAGAATAACCCGTGAGGAGCGCCTTCATATTCAATATAAGTATTGTTTGCAATTGCTTTTGCCGCTTTTCTTGAAGTAAGATCAATTGGTACAATTTTATCATCATCTCCATGAATGATTAAAGTCGGAACTTTTATAAAATCCAGCTCGTCTCTAAAATCTGTAAATGAAAAGGATTCGGCACATTTTAAAGTGGCACGCGGAGAAGCAAGCGAACATAATGTTCTGTAATATTCCAGCAATGGCGTGCTGATTGGCTTGTTGATGATGTTAATTCCGAAAAAAGTTTTTCCGAAATTGTCCACAAATGCAATTCGATCTTCTTTGATTGCTGCGGCTGTATTTTCGCTTTTCTCTTTAGGATGCCCGTCTGGATTATCGTCTGTTTTTAAAAGGAAAGGAATAATTGATGAAATCAGAGCAGCTTTAATAACGCCTTTTCCGCCATGACGGCTAAAATAACGAACAACTTCACCGCCACCCATAGAAAAACCAACAAGTGTTACATTTTCTAATTCTAATTGCTCTATAATTTCTTTTAAATCATCTGTTAAAGTATCATAATCATATCCATCCCAAGGTTGTGAAGATTTTCCGAATCCTCGTCTATCGTATGCAATAACTCTGTAATTATTTTGTACTAAATGATCTATCTGATATTCCCACATTTCATTAGAAAGAGGCCAGCCATGTATCAAAATTACTGGTTTTCCTTTACCGTAATCTTTAACATAAAGGCGCACATTTTGAGCAGTTTCTACATATTTATCGGTATGAACCTGTTTTAAATTGGATTCAAAATCTTTAATTGACATGCATGCATTTGGTTCAGTATGTTCCATGTTATATGTTTTTTACGTTCGTGTAATTATTTTCTTTAGTAAAATTAGATGCTAAGCAAAAGAAATAGGTTATAGAATTAAGGTGATTAATTACAAAATTTATAGGTTTGTAAAAAAGTATAAAATGGATTTAACCTGGAATGAATTTGAACGCACCGATATGCGTGTAGGAACTATTTTGGAAGTAAATGATTTTCCTGAAGCGAGAAAACCAGCGTATCAATTAACGATCGATTTTGGTTCGGAAATTGGAATTAGAAAGTCATCGGCACAAATTACCAAAAGATACGGAAAAGAAGATTTGATCAATCGTCAGATTGTGGCAGTTGTCAATTTTCCAAGAAAACAAATTGGAAAATTTATGAGCGAATGTTTGGTTCTTGGCGCTGTAGGCGAGGAGGGAGATGTAATTTTATTGGCTCCTGATTTTAAGATCCCGAACGGACTGCGAATAGGATAATTTCTAATCAATAAATTTTACCGCAAAGCACGCAAAGTTTTTTTTCAAATGACCTTTTTAGAAAAGGTTAAAGTTTGCAAAGCTTTGTGAACTTTAACCGACAAAAAAAATCCCATAAAGCCTCGCGGTCTTTGCGTAAACCTTTGTGATCTTTGCGGTTAAATTAAATGTTTACTTTTTTAATAAGTTGTCTAAGGATCAACTGTCCTTCTTCCCAATATTTTAAATCAGAATCAGAATTGATGTGTCCTTGCTGTCCGACGTTTACAAAATCGCTTCCCCATTTTTCTGCAAGATATTTTTTTCTTTCGAAAGAAGCATAGGGATCATTTTCGCTGGCAACCACAACTGATGGAAAAGGCAATTTGTAAAGTGGAATCGGCGAAAAATTTCTAGTACATTCTGGTGTGTGCTCAGGTGAATCTACATCTGCTGGAGCGACCAAAAAAGCACCAACTATATTTGGATTATTATTTTTTTCTGCCCAATGCAAAACCAATGAAACAGCCAGACTATGAGCAACTAAAATTGTTGGTTTATTAAGTTTTAAAATATTCTCATTTAATCTTGAAAGCCATTCTTCGCGAATCGGTTCGTCCCAATTGTCTTGTATAACACGAATTGAGTTTTCGAATTTTTGATGCCAAAAGGTCTGCCAGTGTTTTTCTCCAGAATCTCCAAGTCCTGGTATAATTAATAGTTGTGTCTCCATTGCCGTGGAATTTTATTTAGTGATTATTTTTTAGTTTCCTTCAAAATTCGGTTTACTTCATTTACCAAAAGAGGAAAAGCAGGTTCTGTCATGCCGTGGTTGTAACCGTCTAATTCATAAAGTTTAGTTTGTGTATGTCCGACCAATTTCATCATTCTTGCTAAGTAGGCGTTTTCTTCATAGCGGCCAAGCATTTCTAATTCACGATCTCCCGTAATTAATAACAATGGCGGCGCATCTGCACGAACATGATATAAAGGAGCAAATTCATCAATTGTTGGTTGTTTTTCTGGAATTCCTTTTTCTCTTCTTATTTCGAAATGAGTAATGCATTGGCTACTAAACGGAATAAGACCGGCGATTAGATTTGCATCAATTTTTTCCTTTTCAAGCCATTTTTTATCTAAGCCAATCATTAAACCTAGATAAGCTCCAGCAGAATGTCCAGAGACAAAAATCTTTGTTTTGTCGCCTCCATAATTAGCAATATTGTTAAAAGCCCATGCAACTGCTGCAGCTGCATCTTCAATGGCTTTTTCAGCTTTTGCTTTTGGCGATAATCTGTAATTAACTCCAATAATAGCAAAGCCTTTATTTTTTAAAGCTTCAGGAATTTCTTTATTGCCGCCTGTTAGTCCGCCGCCATGAAACCAAACGATTGTTGCAAAACCAGTTTTGTTTTTTGGATAGTAAATATCTAAAACACATCTTTCGTTAATATATTTATCAGACTTATTTACGGCAGTGCTATAATATTGAATGTTGTTTTTCGTTTCATATTCTACATTCTGTGCAGAAAGAGAAATTCCAAAGAAGATGAAACTGAAAAGAAGAATTAATTTTTTCATTTTTTGTTGTTAGATGTGAAATGTTAGAAGTGAAATATCATTTGAGAAAAATAAGCGAATTGCACGTCTCACATTTTACAATTCACGCCTCATATATAAATGTATAAAAAAAGTCCAAAATGCAGAACAATTTGGACTCTTACTTTATGAAAAGTTTATTTTGAATTAAATATCATCAAAATCAATATCTGTAAAGCTAGATCTTGAGCTTTCAGATTTATCTGAACTATATTCTTTTTTGAAATCTTTTTGGTGTCTTTCAGAAATTACTTCTTCGCCTTTGTGGTTCAAAACATAAGAAGTCATTTCTTCTAAAATTTCTGCGAAAGCACTAAAATCTTCTTTGTATAAGTAAATTTTGTGTTTTTTGAAGTGAAAAGAACCATCTTCCTCAGTAAATTTTTTGCTTTCGGTAATGGTGATATAGTAATCATCGGCTTTGGTAGCTCTCACATCAAAGAAATAAGTTCTTCTTCCTGCTCGTAATACTTTAGAAAAAATCTCTTCTTTTTCTAACATGTCATTTTCTCTCATAATACGTTCTATCATTTTTGGAATTAATAGTACTCAAAAATCATAAAAAATTATCTATTACGCAACAATTAAAGTAATTCTTTTTCCGAAAGTTGTTTTAAATATAACGATGCATAATAACCTTCCTGATTTATTAATTGATTATGAGAACCTTGTTGAATTATCTTACCATCTTCTAATATGATAATTTTGTCTGCATTCTTGGCAGATGATACACGATGACTCACAATTATGGTTGTTTTATCTTTAGAAATTTCAAATAAATTATTCAAGATCATTTCTTCGGTTTCGGTATCAACAGCAGACAAACAATCGTCAAAAAGTAAAATAGCAGGATTCTTAATAATTGCTCTTGCAATAGAAACACGTTGTTTTTGCCCGCCCGAAAGTGTAATTCCTCTTTCACCTAAAATAGTATCGTACTGTTTGTTAAAAGCAATAATATTGTCATGAACAACAGCGTTTTTAGCGGCTGTGAATACTTCTTCATCAGTTGCGTTTTGATTTCCGAATTTGATGTTGTTTTTAATGGTGTCCGAAAATAAGAAAGCGTCCTGAGGAACAATTCCGATATTATTTCGAAGATTATTAAGATTTAAAGTGCTGATTTCTTTTTCATCAATTTTTAGTTCTCCTCCGCTCACATCATATAATCTTGAAATTAGAGAAAGAATCGTTGATTTTCCAGAACCTGTTTTTCCTAAAATAGCTAAGGTTTCTCCTTTTTTAACCGTAAAAGAAACATTTTTTAAAGCTTCAATATTCGTGTCTTGATAAGTAAAAGAAACATTTTCGAAACTAATATTTCCCTGAATGTCTGATGAGTTTTCGTTGTTGTTTTTAATTTCGGGTTCAATTTTTAAAAATTCATTCAAACGTTTTTGAGACGCTTCGGCCTCCTGAACCATTGATGAAACCCAGCCTAAAGAAGCAACCGGCCAAGTCAGCATGTTTACATATAAAATAAACTCAGCAATTGTACCAATATTTGGAATAGTTCCGTTAATGTACATTACACCTCCAAAATAAATTACAACCAAATTACTAATTCCGATAAGGGCAATCATTAAAGGGCCAAATAAAGATTGAACTCTTGCAAGACTTAAACTTTTGCGTTTGCTTTCTTCTGCAAGATCAACCATGTTATTTTGGTGCTGGTTTTCTAAAGAATACGCTTTTATGACGCGAATTCCCGAAAAAATTTCCTGTGTAAAACTTGAAACTTTAGAAAGATATTGCTGGAAAGTGGTGCTTCGTTTATTGATTTCAGAACTTAGTTTGAAAATACAGTAAGAAAGAATCGGTAAAGGGAGTATAGTATATAAGGTAAGACGCGGTGATACATTATACATATATAAGATAACGATAGCAAAACGGATAGCCGTATTTATGGTGTACATAACTGCTGGTCCAACATACATGCGGACTTTTGAAACGTCTTCGCTGATTCGATTCATTAAATCCCCAGTTCGGTTTTGTTTATAAAAAGTCTGCGAAAGATTTTCGTACTGTCTGAAAACTTCATTTTTCAAGTCAAATTCAATATGGCGTGACATAACAATTAAAGTCTGGCGCATTAAGAAAGTTAAAAAACCTGCGACAATGGTTGTTCCAATGATAAGTAACACATTTTGAATTAAATCCTGACGAAAAGCAGCAATCACAATTTCAGATTTTTGATCTGCAATTGGTAATTTGTCAAAATTCTCAATAGCGTTTAAAGACTTACTGATTAGTTTTGGCGTATAAAGAGAAAATATTTGTGCGATTATAGTTGTTAAAATTCCGAGCGAAAAACTGTATTTATATTTGATGAAATATTTATTTAAATAGCTTAGTTCTTTCATTTTTTTAAGAAATCTGATATTGAATTGATTTGTATTTAAGAATTATTGTTAATTAAAATTATAATAATTTGCGATTTAATCAAAACAATTGTATTGTAATATTGTTATTTTAAAGATAAAAAATTAGCACATGTGTATTTTTTAATTATGTTTGAGTTGTCTTTTTGACGAATTCATAATTTTAACCTAATTAATACTAGCGCTATGGATGCAACTTTCGCAACTGGAAAGGAACTTCAAAAAATGGATCCTGTTTTTGGTCAATTATCTTTTGACGATCACGAACAAATTGTATTTTGCAATGACAAAGATACAGGTTTAAAAGCAATTATTGGTATTCATAATTCGGTTATGGGGCCAGCTTTGGGAGGAACCAGAATGTGGAATTATAACACAGAATGGGAAGCTTTAAACGATGTTTTACGTCTTTCAAGAGGTATGACGTTTAAATCTGCCATTACTGGACTTAATATTGGTGGAGGTAAAGCTGTAATTATTGGCGATGCTAAAACTCAAAAAACACCTGAATTAATGCGTAAGTTTGGTGAATTCGTTCACTCTTTAAGCGGAAGATATATCACAGCGGAAGATGTCGGAATGGAAACGAAAGACATGGATACGGTAAGAGATGTAACGCCTTATGTTACGGGTATTTCTGAAGAAAGAGGTGGTTCTGGAAATCCTTCTCCTATAACAGCTTACGGGGTTTATTTAGGAATGAAAGCAGCAGCTAAAAGTCAGTTTGGTTCTGATGTATTAGATGGTAAAAAAGTTCTAGTTCAAGGAATTGGACACGTGGGTGAAACTTTAGTTGAATATTTAACGAAGGAAGGCGCGCAGGTAACTATTTCTGATATTAATGAAGAAAAATTATACCAAGTTGCTTCAAAATACAACGCAACAATTTACACTGGCGAAGATTTGTATACAGCAGATGTTGATATCTACGCGCCTTGTGCAATGGGAGCAACAATCAATGATAATACAGTAGATAAAATTAAAGCTAAAGTTATTGCTGGTGCAGCTAATAATCAATTAGCAGATGAAAATGTTCACGGTGCGAGATTACAGGAAAGAGGGATTTTATATGCCCCAGATTTCTTAATCAACGCGGGTGGAATTATCAATGTTTATGCTGAATTAGCGAACTACGGTAAAGCTGAAATCATGACGAAAACAGAAAATATCTATAACACAACTTTAGAAATTATAGATTTCGCTGCTAAAAATAATATTACAACGCATAAAGCAGCTTTGACAATTGCTCAAAATCGTATCGATCAAAGAAGAATCGAGAACGCTGCTAAGTAATTTTTTAAGTTTACAGTCTTATTCTCAGTATTCAGTCTCAGTCCCAGTTTTCAGTTTTATCTGGAGACTGGGATTTTTTTTTAGTTTTCAGTCGCGGTCGCAGTATTCAGTTTTTCTGAGACTGTTCATAGTTTAGCTGAAAACCAGACTGCACTGAATACTGAGACTGAATACTGAGACTGCGACTGAATACTACGACTGCAACTGAACACTTTTTTTACGATTTAATTTTAAAATACGCATCAAAAGTTATACTTTTGCAGACTAATTTTTAAATGTTCTTACGAGGTGGTAAATAGAAGACACATACGCGTTAAAGTAATGCAGTCCATTTATGCAATGCATCAAAGCGGTTCTGATAATATGGAAAGAGAAGAAAAATTTCTTTTTTACAGTATTGATAATATTCAGGATCTATATCTTATAATGCTTTCTTCATTGATAGAAATTTGTAAAAAAGAAGCTGTCTTTTTACATCTGTCAAGTAAAAAACATCTTGCTACTGCTGCAGAACGTAACCCAAATGAAAAATTTGTAAAGAACAAAATTTTCCAGCTTCTTGCCGAAAGCAATTCTCTTAGTATCGCTTTAGAAAACCGTAAAATCAACAATTGGTCATTAAACGATGATTATATCATTTTGCTTTTAAATGATGTAAAGGCAAGTGATATTTACAAAAAATACATGAGCAGCAATGTCAATACATTTGAAGAAGACAGACAATTTATTATTGATTTGTTTGAAAATGTAATTGTTCCAAATGAAAAATTATATGAATATTTAGAGGATGATAAATTAACTTGGGTTGATGATATTCCGGTTGTAAATACACATATCATTAAACAATTGAAAGCCATTAAAACGGAAGATCCAGACGATTTTAGAGTGCCAAAATTGTATAAAGATGTTGAGGATAAAGATTTTGCTAAAGATTTGTTTAGAAGAACAATTTTAAATGAAACTGCTTTTGCAAAAGAGTACGAAGATAAAACACCAAATTGGGACAGCGATCGTATTGCAGAAATTGATACTATTATCTTAAAAATGGCAATTTGCGAGTTTATTAAATTTCCATCGATTCCTGTAAAAGTAACTCTTAACGAATATTTAGAAATTGCAAAAGAGTATTCTACTCCAAAAAGCAGTATTTTTATCAACGGAATTTTAGATAATCTTGTAAAAGAACTTACCGCTAATAAAAAGATGGTAAAAGTAGGAAGAGGGTTAATGTAAAATTTAAAATAATCAATTTTTAAAATCCAAATTCCAATCTGGATCAGGAACAACGAAATTGAATTTAAAATAGCAATCTTACTCTGAACGTCCCGAGGCTTCGGTAGAAGAGTTAAAAAAAATTAATTATAAATCAAAAACAGAATTTAAATTATGGAACAATTAACACAGTTTGCGCCATTTCTATTAATGTTTGTAGTGCTTTATTTCTTTATGATTAGACCACAGCAAAAAAGAGCTAAAAACGAAAAAGAATTTGAAAGCGGTCTAAAAGTAGGTGATAGAATAGTTACAAAAAGCGGTTTTCACGGTAAAATTGCTGAATTAGCAGAAACTACTGTTGTAATCGAAACTATGTCTGGAAAACTAAAATTAGAGCGTTCTGCTATTTCTCTTGAATTGAGCGCTGCTTTGAATAAGAAAGCATAATTTTTTTAAAATTTAAATATTTAAAATCCCAAATTCCAATAGGAGTTTGGGATTTTTTTATGTCTTGTATTATCATTTCGAACGAAGAGAGCAATCTTCTGTTGCAGTGATTTTTGTCATCCTGATGAAGGATCACACTAGAAACTCCGCAAAGCATGGAGGACAATCTTTGTCGATTCACGTGTGTGATCCTTCCTTCGTCAGGATGACAAAAAAAAAGACTAAACCTTTTTCAAAGTTTTAAACTTTGAAAAAGGTTTAGTCTGTATAGTTTGGAATTTGGAATTTTCTAAATTGAAATTTATTTATCGATATTTATCATTTAATCCTTTATTCTCTAAAATCATCGGAACAACTTTTTCGATTCTTGCCAGTTTTGTTTTCTCCTGTTTAGCCGATTCAATATATTCTAAAAATTCGTACTGTTTGTACGGTTTGAAGTTTTCAAAAGCATCCTTTAGAGCTGGATTTTGCTCCATTTCTTTGTTTAGAAGTTCAGAAATAATCGTTTCCTTTTTAGAAGGTTTTATTACTTTTCCCTGTTTTTCATTTTCAATAGCTTCATGAATATATTCTAAAACTGCTGCCTCATTTACTTCATCCTTCGAAGTAAAACGCCATTGTCTTAAAGATTTTGTAATATCTTCTTGTGCATTTACGAGTTTCTTTTTGGTGTCTTTTAAAAAAACACCATTGAAAAACCAAATGGTAAAATAATCTTTAAAACCACCAATTCCGACTACATTCTTCTTGCCGTATACATAAACTGGACCGCCCCATTTTGTGGTTTCAATCAGTTCAGTTTTGTCTAAAATGGATTTAAGAAGAAGTAATTCCTCTTCCCATTTCTCGCTATATTTCCAAATGCCTTTATTTTCGGATTGATTTTCCAATTATTTTCGTGTTTTAGATTTTTCAGGCTTATCAAAAATTCCCGGAACTGCTGTTAATTCAGCAATTTTTACAATAACGTCCGTTGCTTTCTGAATACTTTCGGCAGGAACATATTCGTATTTTCCATGAAAGTTATGCCCGCCTGCAAAAATGTTTGGACAAGGTAATCCCATAAAAGATAATTGAGAACCATCAGTTCCGCCTCGAATAGGTTTAATGATCGGCTTAATGTTTAATTCTCGCATTGCTTTTTCTGCAATATCAACAATATGTTTTACTGGAAGAACTTTTTCTTTCATATTGTAGTATTGATCTTTTACAACGGCAATTACAATATCTTCGCCAAATTTTTTCGCGAATTTTTTGTTGAATTGTTTTGCAATTTTATGAATTAGTTCTTTTCGCTTTTCGAATTTCTTTTTGTTGTGATCGCGGATAATCAATTCTAAAACGGTTTCTTCAATATTTCCTTTTATATGATGAACATGAAAGAAACCTTCATAACCTTTTGTTTCTTCAGGAGTTTCTCCTTTCGGAAGTTCATTAATAAAATCATTAGCCAAAAGCATAGAATTGATCATTTTTCCTTTTGCATAACCAGGATGAACGCTTTTTCCTTTGAAAGTAATTTTAGCGCCGGCAGCATTAAAATTTTCATATTCTAATTCGCCAATCTGGCTTCCGTCCATTGTGTAAGCCCATTGCGCTCCAAATTTTTCAACATCAAAATGATGTGCACCGCGTCCGATTTCTTCGTCTGGCGTAAAACCAATTCTGATTTTTCCGTGTTTAATTTCTGGATGCTGAATTAAATATTCCATTGCCGAAACAATTTCTGTAATTCCAGCTTTATCATCGGCACCTAACAACGTTGTTCCGTCAGTTGTAATAATGGTTTGACCTTTATATAATAATAAATCTTTAAAGTAATTAGGAGATAAAATAATGTTCTTTTCAGCATTCAGAACAATATCTTTTCCGTCATAATTTTCAATGATCTGCGGTTTAACATTAGCTCCGCTAAAATCTGGAGAAGTATCAAAGTGAGAAACAAAACCAATTGTTGGAACATCATGATCTACATTGCTTGGAAGGGTCGCCATGATGTACGCTTTATCATCAATAGTTACCTCTTCAAGTCCTATTGCCTTTAGTTCTTCAACTAATTTATCGGCAAGATTCCATTGTTTTTGAGTACTTGGTGTTGTTTGTGAATTTGGATCTGATTCAGTATCAATTGTTACATAACTGATAAAACGATCTATGATATGTTGCATTTTTTTGGATTTTTAGCAAATATAGAAAAAAAAATCTGCTGTGAAATTTAGCTTTAATTATCTGATTTAATAAAAAAAGGGATTCTATGCAGAATCCCTTTCGACTATTTTTAAGTTGTTATATGCTTTTTACACATCTAAAACCGACATGATTTGCAGCTGATCTGATTTCGCCTTTTCCTCTTGTTCCAACCATATATCTGGTACAATATTGATCCGTACATAAAAATGAACCGCCTCGGTGCACTCGTTTTACTTCTGACGGATCATTTGGATCATAATAAGCGTCTGGTCCCTGCGGATTTTTGACTGTTTTGCCGCTTTCTGCCAATGTTTTGTAATAATCTACGCTGTACCAATCATTTACCCATTCCCATACGTTTCCAGCTATATCATATAGACCATAAGCATTTGGAGCATATTGTTTGGTTGGTGCAATTCCTTTAAATCCATCTTCTCCTGTATCGCCATCTTTTATAGGAAAATGGCCTTGATAAATATTGGCTTGAAATTTCCCTTTAGGTTTTAAATCATTTCCCCAAGCGTATAAATTTCCTGTTTTTCCTCCTCGTGCAGCAAATTCCCATTCTGCTTCTGTTGGAAGTCTTTTTCCAGCCCATTTTGCATAGGCGGCAGCATCTTCGTAAACAACATGAACTACAGGATATTTTTCTTTTCCTTTAATAGTGCTTTGAGGTCCTTCAGGATGTCTCCAGTCAGCCCCAGGTTCATAGCGCCACCATTGCAGAAAATTATTCAAATTAACTGCAGATGGAGTAGGAGTAAATACCACAGAACCCGTAATTAAATCTTCTTCGCTTGCAGTAGGAAACTCTTCTTTAGTTGGTTTTTGTTCTGCAACCGTTACATAACCAGTTGCTTTAACAAATTTTTCGAATTCTTCGTTAGTTACTTCCGTTTCATCCATGTAATAACCATCAACATAAACACGATGGATTGGAGCGGCATCTTTTGTAACACCTTTTATACTGCATAAACTTTCGTCTTCAACATTGCTTCCCATAGAAAATTCTCCTCCAGGAATCCAAACCATTCCTTTTGGCGCTTTTTCTGTTGGTTTGTTTTTGTTTTCGATGGTTGGTTTAAATGCAGAAGATGCTGCAATATCTGGAGTTTCATGACATTCTGCAGCTTCAGCAATTTCTTTTTTAGGTACGACTAATTTAGTGTAACCGTAAGCAAGTGAAATAATAGAAATCGTGAGAATAGCGAAAAGCCAAAAAGTTTTATTTTTCATGGTAAATGATTTTGATCTGATATTATGGTTGTCAAATAGATGGGATAAAATTATGAAAAAAAACTAAACTATAGTAAATATATAGGACTAATAGTTTTATTTATCTTCTTCAACTAAAACAACTTCATATTTGTTTTTTCCATCTACTTGTACGGGCTGATAATATGTTTCTCCAAATTTGATATACTTAATATCTCCTATGGTAACTTCTTCGCCGCCTTCTGGTAAACTTTCCACAATTGTACCTGCAGTAGGGGCAACAACCTTGTAATTGCTTCCATCTTTTTCATAGTAAGTACCGCCATAGTAATAATTATTGACAGTTCCTGTATTGACCGTTTGTGCTCCACTTGGAATATTATTAACTGTTCCTCCCACAGGAGCAGGCACAGCGGTATATCCTCCATTTGACGGTGCATACCAAACCCCTTGATCGTAATGATATTGCGTGCTTTCCACACTAACTACAATTGCCGTAACAGCTAAAGTTGCAACAAAAAATCCCCAAGGATGCCAAACGGGTCCCCAATAATAAGGTCTGTACGGATGATAATAATATGGGTGATAACCATAATATCTATAACCGCCATATACGTACGGAGGACGTGTGTAAACAACTGTATTTCTTCTAACAACTGTATTTCTATTATTGTTTATAGTAATATCTCTGCTTCGGTCTACATTTCTTGTATTACCGCTTATGTTAGTATTTCGATTACCTGTTCTATTGTTGTTATTTCTATTGCTGGATGTTGCTGGTCTTGCTGTTTTGTTATTGGAATTATTTGGTCTGGTAATTTTATTGTTAGAATTAGCAGGTCTTGTTATTTTATTACCAGAATTAGATGGACGTTGTATACCTCCTCCATTAGAGCCGGGTCTTGTGGTTTGTGCAGGTCTTGCTGTATGCGCAGGTCTTGTCTGTGATGCTCCTCCAATGTTACCGCTTCTATGTGCTCCACCACCTCCGCCTCCGCGATGAGCAGCACCTCCTCCTCCGAAACGTTGTGCAAAACTATCTATTGAAATAAGGAAAAAAGTTCCAATCAAACATACTAATGCTGATTTTCTTGCTGTTTTGGATATGTTTTTCATTTTCAGTGATTTAAGTAAAAATAAAGTTATGAAAAAAATTGTATCGATTATTGAAATAAGCTAAAAGTTTGAACGGTTTTTTTAATTAAAGTGAAATATCCCACTGTATTCTAAAACGCCATCCCTGCTCGAGCGGCAGTGTTTTATCTTGAAAACTAAAATAGCTGAATTCTGATGTGAGTTTGTTTTTGTGTCCTTTAAAAAACCAGTTAAAAGCTAAGGTTGATTCATCTTGCCGATTTTGTCTGATGGAATAGTCTGGTCTGTAGGCTGCATGCCGTACTGCCATTTCAAGATGTTTTGGCCACCAATGAAAAACATTATGAAAGAAATAGCCAGCCTGAGCATAATAGCCTTTCATAACGGTTATGTCGTTGTTGTTGAACTTATCTATAATTTCTTTGGTGTGCCATTCACTCTGCCATGAAAAGCCACGGTACATAAATGCTGTTTCCAAATTCCATTGGTTTACGCGGTATTGCCCAGGCAAACCATTTTCAAATCCGTCTAAAGAACCGCCTCCCGCCTGTGAAAACCTTGTATACGGACTTCGGTTAGTTATCGCTGAAAAAGCAATAATAGGAGTTGGTTTTTCATGAAATTCTAAGTCACATCCTTCAAAATCAAGAAATCTTCCGAGAAAATTCCATTGTGCTCTTCCAAAATACATTAAATTATTATCATCATTAGAAGTGCTTCCTCGTCCTGTTCCTGTTAAAGCTGCAAACCAATAATTAAAGTCGGCAATACCACTTCCTTTTAAATGACCGTAAACTTCTGCTCCTAATTGTCTATCAACCGTAAATGGTCTGTTGATAAGCGATCGTTCTACCATTTGCTGTTCACCGCTGCTTATAAAACGTTCGCGGGTAAATTCTGTTTTCCATTGTCCGACTTTAAAGCTCAGATAATCCCATTTTTCAATCATGATTCTAAAATCAAGTAAATTGGATTGGCTTAATTCGTATTCCCAATAATATTTAAGCCACGGTTCAAAAGCATGACCGCCAATTTTTAATCTGGCGCGATTTATTTTAAAAGTGGTTTTAGCATCTTGGCTGTAATCATCATATGTGAGAGGATCAGTATCATAAGGAGTAGAAAAACGAAATTGTAAACGGCTTTGAAGCTGGAATAAAAATTTATTGTCTCTAGTTTGTAATTCAATTCCTTTACTTCCATATCGAACATTCATCAGCTTTGTTGTATCTTTTTCTTGTTGGGATATTCCTCTCGAACTGGTAAGAAACAGTACAAGCAGAAGAAGCATTTTAGTATGAATTATTTTTTTTGTGTCGAACATAGATTTATCGGATTGTATAATTCCTAACTGATTTATAAATTTATTTTCCTCCAAAGTTTTTGGCAATTCCTAATCCAATTCCCCAGCTGTCATACGCATTCCATTTAAAATCGTAACTGGCAGTACCGAAAATTTCCCAGCCTTTAGGCAATTCATAGCCATATTCAACTCCGGCACGAGTCAGGAAAAAATCTTCTTCTTTTGCAAACTCACCTCCAAAGCCTAAAAGAAAGCTCCAGTGTTCGTTTGGCTTATAGATTCCCATAAGGGCAGGAGCTATTGGATAACTTCTCTCTACGGTTTCTTTATCTTCTCCGCTGGCAAGATTTTTTTCGACTTTAAATTTTTCAATAATAAAGTCAGTATGAAGTCCAATTGCCCATTGTTTGTGAAATTGAAAAGTATAATCAATTCCCCAAGCAGGAAGACTCAAAACTTCACGATTTCCCTCGTCATCACGACCTTCAAAAACATGTACATGGTTAATCGAAAGTCCGATTTGATGATGCGGATTAAATGTTTTTTCTTCGTTTTCCTGCGCTGTGATTTTGGTATAACCCATTAAATAGAAAAATAGAATGAGCAACAGTATTTTTTCAGACAGGTTTTTAATTCTTGCTTTTGTTTCATTTTGCATAACTTCCAGATTTTGAAACGAAAAAATTGTAACAAGATTTTTTATTAATTGTCTCAAAATTAATTAATAAATACACCTATAAAGGTTTTATGAAGCCTTGAAATGGTTTCATTTTATAATTTGCAACATCAAAAAAGCTGTTTGACCACTTTTAAGCTGTTTAAAGAATTGAACAAAATAGAAATGATTTGTTTTGGTAAAAAAGCACCTTTTTAAACTATAATATTTAAATTTGCAGCCAAAATAACAACAACACAATTCTTATGTATAAATTGATAATTCGTCCGATACTTTTTTGGTTTGATCCTGAAGAAGTGCACTACTTTACTTTTTCATTCGTTAAATTCATTTCAAAAATCCCAGGAGTTTCATCAATTATAAGAGCAGTTTACGAAGTAAAAGACACTCGATTAGAAAGAGAAGTTTTCGGAATCAAGTTCAAAAACCCAGTTGGACTTGCAGCAGGATTTGATAAAGATGCAAAGCTTTACAAAGAATTAGGTGATTTTGGTTTTGGATTTATCGAAATCGGAACTGTAACGCCTGTTGGACAAGAAGGAAATCCGAAAAAAAGATTATTCCGCTTAAAAGAAGATCAGGCAATTATTAACCGAATGGGATTTAATAATGGCGGTGTTCTAGAAGCTGTTGAGCGTTTGAAGAAAAATTCAGGAGTTTTAATTGGAGGAAATATCGGAAAAAATAAAGTGACCGATAATGAAGACGCCGTTAAAGATTATATTATTTGTTTTGATGCACTTTTTAATCATGTTGATTATTTTGTAGTGAATGTAAGTTCGCCAAATACACCAAATTTAAGAGCATTACAAGATAAAGAACCTTTAACAGCTTTATTGCAGACTTTACAAGACAGAAATGTGGAGAAGCAAAAAACAAGCACTCAAAAAGTAAAACCAATTCTTTTAAAAATTGCTCCAGATTTAACAGACGAGCAATTGTTAGATATTATTGATATTGTAAAAACAACTCAAATTGCGGGAGTAATTGCAACGAATACAACAATTTCTAGAGATGGATTGCAATCTTCAAACCAATCTGAAATGGGAGGTTTGTCTGGAAAGCCATTAACAAAACGCTCTACAGAAGTAATTCGTTTTCTTTCGGAAAAAAGCAATAAAGCATTCCCAATTATTGGAGTAGGAGGAATTCATTCTGCAGACGATGCAATTGAAAAACTAAATGCGGGAGCAAGTTTAGTACAATTATACACAGGATTTATTTATGAAGGTCCAGCCTTGATAAAAGCAATCAATAAAAAAGTGTTAGGGCAATTGTAAAAGAAGAGCCTGAACAATTAATCCAGCGAGTATTGCGATTCCGAAACTGATTAAGGTTCCTATTAAAACATATTCGGTCAATTTTCGGTCTTTGGCTTCCTTTAAGTCTCCGAATCTAAAAATAGATTTAGCGGCCAAAAGAAATCCGATTGCTTCAAAATGATTGGTCAGGATAAATCCGAAAACAAATAAGCGCTCCAGAATACCAATGTAGTTTCCAGCCGCAATTAATGAATTGTCCTGATTATCTATTTTACTCTCAGGCGCCCAGATCGAAATTATTGTTTTGATAAAAATAGATGTTGGTTTAGTAAGGAGTAGAATTCCAGTTAAGAAAATCCAAAATTCATCGTTTTTCCAGAAATCTGGAACTGTTTTATTCTCGTATAAAACAACAACGCCAATTAAAATTAAAATATGTGCAATTTGGTCTGCTACAAACCAAGTGCGTTTGTTTTTCTTTTTCTGAAAATTTAATTTGATTAAATCGATGATACCGTGCGTAACAGCAATCAAAACTGCATAAGGGATAAAACTAATTTCACCTGCCAGAATTGCCGCTAATGTGCCATGAAGCAAAATGTGAATATACAAATAGATGCTTTTGTGTTTTTTACTTTCTTTATCGGCAACCCAAGAATTAGGCTGCCAGATAAAATCACCTAATAAATGAGCGAGAAGCAGTTTTATAAATAAAATCATGAGGCTGTAAGTTGTTTTATTTGTGTTCTAAAATAGCGGTCCAAATTTATCACCAAGTCAAATTGTGCGCGTTTTTGTCTTCGGCTTACAGCGGCTTGATTGATACCTAATTTTTGTCCTAATTCTTCTTGGGACAAAGTTGGATTTTCTATTGCAAGCGCTACAAATTCTGCCGATTGTACCAGCCAGCTGTCCATAAATGTTAACGCCAATTGCAGCATTAAATTGAGCTTTTCGTCAAAATTTATATCTCCTGTACGTAAAGCCAAATTAACTTTTTGTTTTTTTAAAGTTTCAAAAAGCTCTCCAGAATGTATAAAAGCAGAACCATTGCTTTCGGATATTTTAGCTGCATTATGCGTTTTATTTCCAAAACCAATACTCATTCTCGCATCCGATTTTATCGCTCTTAATCGGGCTTTGATTAAAACAGCTGTCAGTAATGCTTGTTCAGGATCTGAAACTTCAATTTGAAATTCATCACCTCGATATACTTCCCATTGTTCCGGCGTGGATCCAAACGGGGCTAAAATCTTTTTTAGATCCTCAACCCAATGTTCTGATTCTTGCTGTCTCGAACCAATTATGTCACCTGTAATTATACTAGTCATAATCAAATATAAATAAAATATTATAAACTTTCTATTACAAATATAAGTAATAAATTTAATTATTACACTTTTTGGTAATATTTTAAATTATTACGTTTTTAAGTAATAAATTGAAATATTCCGATATTAAGTAATAATCAGTTTCAATTAAAATTATGTTTTATTTATTTAAAAAAGAAACTAACTTAGCCTTTACAAACGAACAAGCTTTGAATAAAGAAATCAAAATCATTGAATGTCCCAGAGATGCCATGCAAGGCATAAGAGATTTTATTCCAACTCAAAATAAAGTTTCGTATATACAGGCACTGCTTAGGGTAGGTTTTGATACTATTGATTTTGGAAGTTTTGTTTCTCCAAAGGCCATTCCGCAGATGCAGGACACGGCGTCGGTTTTAGAACAGCTGGATTTATCCCAAACCACAAGCAAACTGCTTTCTATTATAGCCAATACACAAGGAGCTGTAACCGCAGCATCATATGAGCAGATTCAATATTTAGGATTTCCGTTTTCTATTTCAGAGAATTTCCAGATGCGTAATACTCATAAAACTATTGCCGAATCTTTGATCACATTAGAAGAAATTCTGGAAGTTGCAGATAAGAAAAAGAAAGAAGTGGTAACGTATCTTTCTATGGGGTTTGGAAATCCTTACGGAGATCCATGGAATATTGAAATTGTAGCAGAATGGACAGAAAAACTTGCCGGAATGGGCGTAAAAATTTTATCGCTTTCCGACACTGTTGGAACTTCTACGCCAGAAGTTATTACCTATTTGTTTTCTCATTTGATTCCGAAATATCCAAAAATAGAATTTGGAGCCCATTTACATACTACACCAGACACTTGGTTTGAGAAAATTGATGCAGCAGCAAAAGCAGGCTGTACCCGTTTCGATGGAGCAATTCAAGGATTTGGAGGCTGTCCGATGGCAACGGATAAGCTAACAGGAAATATGCCGACTGAAAAATTGATTTCTTATTTCACCGCAAACAAAAAATATACGGGTTTAAATTCTTTAAGCTTTGAAAGTGCCTATAATGAGGCTTCTAAATTGTTTGGGAAGTTTCATTAATTTATAGTTATATTTTCCTACCTTAGATAATGATTATAAACATTAATCGTTATGTTTAGTGTTGAAAATACTATTTGCCATGATACCATATTTTAAAAGCAGTCTATTAAGTACAATTCTTTGTGCTTTTCTATTTTTTTCTTGTTCAAGTGAATTAGACTTTGATCAGATAAAAGATTTAAAGTTAGAGCCTGTTGTGGTGGCAAACCTTGCTTATTTCGATATTCCCGCAAATCAGCTTATAGACAACGGCAGTACCAATATTGCTTATGATGTTAGAAATTTTGATGTTTTTAAGGAAAAGTTTTTTAATGAACGACTAAAAAAAGCTGAATTCAATTTTGAAATCGAAAATACAATTGAACGTACTTTTGCTCTGAATATGCTTTTGATGAATGATCAAAACGAAATTTTGGAGACAATATCTTATACGGTTCCTGCCTATACAGGCACTTCAAATGTTATAAAATATCCAACAGAAGTTTTTGAAAATGAGCGCTTAAATCTTCTCAAACAAACCACTAGAATAGGTTTTGTCGTTGTCATTGCGGCCGGCGCACCCTTAAATAATCAAAGTTTAGGTAATCTGAAATTGAGATCAAGTGCAACAGCTTATTTAGTGATAGAATGAGAAAAATATATCTGATTTTCTGTATTGTTTTTCAGCTTTCTTGTTTTTCACAAAATAAAGAAGTGCTGTATAATTTCACCCAAATTCCGCAGTCGTCTCTTGTAAATCCGGGAGCCGATGTTTCGTATAAATATTATTTCGGCATTCCATTTTTATCTGGAATTTCGGCGAATGTGGGGTCAAATAGCTTTTCGGCCTATGATTTATTTGCAGATAATGGTGTAGATTTTAATCAAAAAGTTAGAGAAGTATTGAACAAATCGTCCAGAAATGATAAAGTGATGACCAACCAGCAGTTAGAAATCTTTTCAGGCGGTTTTAGGATAGGAGGCAGAGAAAGCCGTTCTTATGTTTCTTTTGGATTGTATCAAGAATTTGATTTTTTCATGTATGTTCCCAAAGATCCCGCTCTGCTGGCTTTAAATGGAAATAGAGATTACATTGGAAAATCTTTTAATTTGGGAGATTTGACAGCAAAAGCTGAGGTGCTTTCTGTTTGGCATATCGGATATCATAAAAAAGTAAATGATAAATTTGTTTACGGCGGACGCGCGAAGATCTATTCCAGCGGGGCAAATGCAACTTCAACAAAAAATTCCGGATACATTTATACAGGAGAAAATGCAGGAGAGCCAAATGTTTATAACCAAATTATTTCTTCCAATTTAGAATTAAAAACTTCTGGGATTTCCAAGTTTACAAAAGACGAATATGACGGAAATGTAGCGCGTGACATCGCAAATAATACTTTCTTGAATGGGAGTTTAGGACTTGGAGTAGATTTAGGAATTACCTATTATATAAAAGATAATCTGCAGCTAACTGCAAGCATAATTGATTTAGGTTTTATAAGGCAATCTAAAGATATTGAAACACTTACTTATAAAGGAACGTACCAGTACAATGGCGTCAATCCTGATTTTATGGGCAATGATGATCCAGAAGATGTTTTTGACGAGTTTGAAAAAGCCATTCCAAGAGATACACTTTATAATAAATACACTACTTGGAGACCAACTAAATTCTATTCATCCATTCAATATTCATTTGGAGAAGCACGTCCCGATGACGAATGCAACTGTAGAGGTCAGGTCAATAAATACTATAAAAATGCAGTAGGAGCACAGCTTTTTGCAATGACTACACCTCGCGAACCCATTGTAGCTTTAACAGCATTTTATAGAAGAAATATTTTTAGAAAACTAGATGTAAAAGCAACTTATACTTTTGATACCTTTTCAAACAAGAATATTGGTCTTGGAATTGCCGGAACCATTGGTAAAGTTAATCTCTATGCTTTAGTCAATAATATTTTAGAATACAAAGATTTATCCAAAGCCAATAGTGCAGCATTTCAGCTCGGTATAAATTTCGTCCTTCCAGATCAAGCTGATTAATTAGGAGCAATTTCCAGCTGTACATTTCAAGCACTCGACCCAAAAAACTTTTTTTCAAGATTTTAAAAGAGCTTCCGTTGGCCGCTTTTTAAAATCAGAAAAAAAAATGTTTTTTGGCTTTTCGTGGCTTTCCATTTCCATCTGGGCTAGCCATTGTAATTTTGTAAGACGATTCGTGTAAGGATAAATTTATGAATAAGTTAGCATTCAAGTTAGCAATTTATTCACTATATTTGCACGCAATTCAACTAGAAATTGCACCATGATAGCACACAACTCCAAGATTATCGGCGAAGGTTTAACTTACGACGATGTATTATTAGTACCTAACTACTCGAATGTGCTTCCCCGCGAAGTGAGTATCAAATCAAAATTTTCAAGAAACATAACATTAAACGTTCCAATTGTATCTGCTGCTATGGATACAGTAACCGAAAGTGCAATGGCAATTGCTATGGCACAAGAAGGAGGAATAGGTGTTTTACATAAAAATATGACTATCGAACAACAAGCAGGAAAAGTTCGAAAAGTAAAACGTGCAGAAGCAGGAATGATTATCGATCCGGTAACTTTACCAATGAACTCTACTATTGCTGACGCTAAAAACGCTATGAAAGAATTCGGAATCGGTGGTATTCCAATCGTTGACGAAAATAAAATCCTTAAAGGAATTGTTACCAATCGTGACTTACGTTTCGAAAAAAACGGTGCGAGACCAATTGCTGAAGTAATGACAAGCCAAAACTTAGTAACTGTTTCTGAAGGAACATCTTTAGAACAGGCAGAAGTAGTTTTACAAGGTCATAAAATCGAAAAATTACCAGTTGTAAACGAAAAAAACGAATTAGTTGGTTTAATTACTTTTAGAGATATTACAAAACTGACTCAAAAACCAATCGCAAACAAAGATTCTTTTGGACGTTTAAGAGTTGCGGCTGCAATTGGAGTTACTGGAGATGCAGTTCAAAGAGCTGAAGCTTTAGTAAATGCAGGTGTAGATGCAATCATTATCGATACAGCTCACGGACATACAGAAGGTGTGGTTAACACATTAAAAGAAGTAAAATCTAAATTCCCTCAAATAGACGTAATCGTTGGAAACATTGCAACGCCAGAAGCTGCTAAATATTTAGTAGAAAACGGTGCTGACGGTGTAAAAGTTGGAATTGGACCTGGTTCTATCTGTACTACTCGTATTGTTGCAGGTGTTGGTTTCCCTCAATTTTCAGCAGTTTTAGAAGTTGCTGCAGCAATTAAAGGAACTGGAGTTCCAGTAATTGCAGATGGTGGAATTCGTTATACAGGAGATATTCCTAAAGCAATCGCAGCAGGTGCCGACTGTGTAATGTTAGGTTCATTATTAGCCGGAACAAAAGAATCTCCAGGAGAAACTATTATTTTCGAAGGAAGAAAATTCAAATCTTACCGCGGAATGGGATCTGTTGAAGCAATGCAGACAGGTTCAAAAGACCGTTATTTCCAAGATGTTGAAGATGACGTTAAAAAATTAGTTCCAGAAGGAATCGTTGGACGTGTTCCTTACAAAGGAGAATTAAACGAAAGTATGCTTCAGTTCATTGGAGGTCTTCGTGCAGGTATGGGATACTGTGGTTCAAAAGATATCCCAACTTTACAAGAAACTGGGCGTTTTGTTAGAATTACTTCTAGCGGAATCACTGAAAGTCACCCGCATAACGTAACTATTACAAAAGAAGCTCCAAATTATTCTAGATAATTTTTAGTTTCTCATTATAAAACAAAAGGCGTAAGATTTAACTCTTACGCCTTTTTTAGTTTTTAACAATTTTAACTGTTTGGTAAAAACCACTTTTTGTTTTTACTTGAAGACTGAAAGCATCCTGTGTCATGTCAAATGCCATTTCAGTATTTAAGTCATATTTCGTTGGAAAATGATTTACTGTATCGTAATCCATTTTTCCTTGTCCTGTACCAGATCCTTTTATGTTGTATTTTTCGACAGAAACTTTCATTGTATAGACAACCGAAATATCAAAAAATGCTTTTTTATTTACGATATCAATTAATTTGTAGGTAGTGGTCAAAATCATTTCTAAAGATGCAGTTGCGATAGGAATTGTAAAAGGCGTTTCCTGAGAGAATGATTCTCCTATTTTTAATTTTTTTTGTGGTAAATCAAGTTGAGAAAAGGTACTTTGGACAGTATTTAGTAAACTTTCTTTGAATGCATTGTCCATGTCCTTTGAAACGATTGAGTCCAATTGTGGCATTTTAGAAACTGTACCTGTGCCATATATTAAAGTGCCGTTAGGAATTATTGGTTTATTTTCTGCATTTGCAGATTTTAAAAATTCAATAGTGATTGGAAAAGTGCCATCAGATTTTAATTTACCTGCTTTAAAAACCGACTCAGAATTGCTTATTGTTTTTGCAATCGTAGGATTTTGTATTCCGTTTTCTTTCAATTTCTCCAAAATAGCATCTGACGCAGTGTAATGTATTTCATTATCAATGCTTTGCTCTAATTTTTGAAAATAATTTGTCTGAGGATTATATAGAATTTTAAAATCTACTGATTGTCCAAAAAATAAGATTGGAAAAATAGAAAAGATTAGAGAGTATAAATTTTTCATATAAGTAAAGGTTTTTTTTAGTTTTTCAGAAAACGAAAATAGAAAAATTAAAATGCCTTTACGAATTTTCATCTGTTATTTAAAATCGAGGTTATTCTTCTTTTATTCTGCTTTACAGATACTCTATTGTTTTAGAGGTTAAAGCCATTTTAATTTTAACTAACCTTTGAATTTTATTAAAACCGGCTATTCAAAATATCTTCCGCAACAATATCAGAATGCAATAAATCCTCCATTTTCTTTGTCATACGTTGTGCTTCTAATGCATAACCAAACATTTTTTGTTCGTAATCAGCAATCGCTTCATCAATTGTTTCAAAATTTCCTTCTGTTAAGTTTTTAGTTAAATGAAAAGCATCAAATAAGCCCATGTTTACGCCTTCTCCCGCAAATGGAGGCATTAAATGTGCCGCATCACCAACCAGTGTAATATTTGAATGTTCTTTCCATGGTTGTTCCAAAGAAAATAATCGCAATGGCAAACCAGAGAATTCAGTAGAAGCAGCGAAGAATTTTTTATAATCATCTCCCCAGTTTTTAAAAGTTTCATCTAAAAAAGAAATCACAGATTGATCATTTTGAAAGTCAATTTCATTATTTAAAACCCAATCTTCATCAGCTTTAAAAGAAACCCCAAAATGTACAGAACCGTCTCGCATAGTATGAGTATAAAACATTTTGTGTTCGCCCATTGCCATCACATTTCCGTCTCCATATTTAGGTTTAAATTCAGGGTAATCTTCGTCTGGATTTACAATTTCTCCTTGAATAATATAAGTTTCAGAAAGTTTAGGCTCCTGATCGCTCACAAATTTTCTTGCATTTGATCTGCCGCCGTTTGCCACAATTACAAAATCGGCAGTTGAGGTTTTACCGTTTTTGAATTCTAAAATATATTGGTTTTCAGATTTTTCAATATTTACTAATTGACTATCCCAAACAACAGTATTTTGGTCAAGATTATCGAGCATAATTTTTCTAAGATCATTACGATCAATTTCTGGGCGGGAAAAAGCATTTTTTTCATCAGGCATTTCGTCAGAAGTGATATTACCATCTATATCAGCCATTTTTTCTCCAGTTGGCCTTGCATATTTGCGGAATTCCGCCATTAAACCTGCTTTTTGAATCGCGTACTGACCAGAATCTGAATGTATATCCAAAGTACCGCCAGAAGTTCTAGCTTGAGCATTGATATCTCTTTCGTAAACCGTAACATCGGCACCATTTATTTGTAAAATTCGAGCAGTCGTTAATCCAACTGGCCCGCCACCAATAATGGCAATTTTTTTATTTTCTATAATTGAAGTTTTCATTTTATTGAAATTGAAATTGAGATTGAAATTGAGATTGATTTTTATTTAAGGTGTAAGCGCTTTTAGAACCAAATTAAAGGCTTCATTTTTAAGGTCGTCATTGAAAACAAAAGGTTTTCCAGACATTGATTTTCCTTCTCTATGCAGTTCGAGAAGAGAGTAGAGCGATCCGTAAGCAATACTCCAAAACACTTCGAATGTCACAGGAATCAGTTCTTGTTTCTCAATAGATGAAATCATGAACTGCGACATGGTTTGTTTAAAATCGCCTGTAATTTCTTCTACAATTGCATCACCGTAAGTGGAGTGTTTCAAAAGTTCGAAACAAGTTGCCTCTAAAGTAAAATTGAGCATGAAGTCAATTCGGTTTTCCCATTGATTTCTCAATCCGTCTTTAAAAGACATTTTTGGAGAAAATCCATCAAGCATTTTAGAAAAGAAATTGCGGCCAATTTCGATTCCAATTTTGCGAATCAAATCTTCTTTATCCGAATAATAGATATAAAGTGTTGCAACAGAAACACCGCATTCTTTTGCCAAACGATTCATCCCAAATCCTTCTACACCTTGCGTCACGATCATTTCAATTGCTTTTTTCTTTACAATTTCTTCTTTATTGACATCTCTTGTTCTCATAATTTTATTTAATTATAATGCAAAGATATAAATAAATAATAAATGAATGATCGCTTATTTATTGTTTTTAAGGTTCAAAGTTTCTGAGGTACAGAGGGGCAAAGGTTTTTTTTTTTTATTGTTGGTGGTTGATGGTTGATTGTTGATTGTTGATGGTTGGTGTTTGATTGTTGGTGTTTGATTGTTGGTGCTTGATTGTTGGTGATAATTATTAATTGTAAATTGTAAATGGTGAAAAAGGTTTAAGCCAAATTTTTTATTTTAGATATTGAAACAAAAAAAATCAGCTGAATCAATTGCAATTGCTTCAGCTGATTTTATAGTGATAGTATATTTTTACAAAGTTTTTGTTGGCTCGGCTTCTCTTAAGTTTTGATTTTCTAGAATCTCTTTTAGAAAAGGTTTGGTCTGTGTTTCAATTTCAGATTCTGGAATGTTTAGAGCTTTAGGATCTGATGCGAGTTGCAACCAAGGTTTTGGACCGTCAAAGTCATAACTTCCAAAAACAATTACTGGAGTTCCTTTCACTTTTACATTTTCCTTATCTTTTAGAATCCATTCGTCAGCGAATTTGTAAAGATATTTGGCATCTTTTTCTAATAATCTTAGGCAAGAATGTGAAGCTGGATAACCGGGTAATTCATACTGGTGAAAACCAACTCCAAGTTTATTTTCAATATTAAAATTCCATTTTAATTCCCATTCGTCATTAAAGGTACTGGTTGTTTTTTCTGCTTTCCAATTGGTGAAAAATAGTCCCGTTGGAGTCGGATCTTTTTTTCTTCCCATATTTGTTGGTCCTGTACGAACTAATTCACCGTTTTCATACGCAGCAAAAGTCTGCGTTGGATAAGAAAATAATATGATTTTCGAAACTTCCTCTAAAGAAGCTACATGCAGTGGAAACGGAAGGTAATACACCAAATCACCGCTGAAATCAGCAGGGACAACAACTGAATCTTGTTTTTTTAAATTCGCTTTATCGGTTCTATTTAAAGCATAAACAATATCCATTTTTGTGCTGTCGGCTTCATTCGCTTTAAGCCAGTCTTTCGTTTTTTGAAACTGATAAGAAACTGCCGATTTAGGTTCTTTATATTCAATTACTTTTTTAGTGGTTTTATTTTCTGTTAATTCAATAGTATCTGTTTTTTTGCAGGATGCCATTAGAACCAATACTAAAATAAGTAAGACGTTTGCTGTGTAATATAACTTTTTCATAGGTCGTATTTTTATGAAGATAAAGTTATGATTATGATAGCTGAAAAGGGTTACATAATTTTTTGAATTGGTTTCGTGATTTACATTTTCAAAGTGATGATAAAAAAGAATTTACATCTTGACTCCATTGCAATTTATTTTTCAATAGATAATTCTCGTGCCCAGTATTTTTATAAATGCGGAGTTTTTTAAAGCCTTTTAGATTTTTATAAATCTCATCTGTTTCTGATCTGCTGACACTTTTATCTTTTTCGCCATAAAGTAATAATGTGGGGCAGTTTATTTTTTCTGCATATTCTGAAGGATTATGGCTGAACCCCCAAAAGCCATTTTGGATTCCTCCCCAAAAAAGTAAAATTCCAGCCATAGGAAAAGTTGGTGCATTCATTTTCTTAAATCTTGCACAAACAGTTTGGTACATTGAACCAAAAGGGCATTCAAGAATTATACCTTTTGGAGTTATTTTATTGTCACTGATGCATTTCATTATAGCCGCAGCTCCCATTGAAGTTCCAAATAAGTAAATGTTTTTTTCTCCTTTTGATGAAATATAATCGAAGCATTTTTTTACTTCTTCGGCTTCTTTATAGCCAATTGTGGTTTGATTTCCTTCAGAATTACCACTTCCCATAAAATCAACAAGCATAGTGCTAAAACCTAATTTTAAAAACTCATTGGATTTATCAATCATGGAAGATTTCTCACTTCCATAACCATGAAATATAATAATTGTTCCTTTGCAATCATTATTTTTAATGAGCCAGCATTCTATTTCTTTATTGCTTTTTAGTTTTAAAGTTTGATATTTTTGCGTGGGAACTTTTTTATTCTTCGGTTTTGGATTATTTACTCCAAATAATAATGTCTTTGCCTTTTCTATTTTGGATAATCTGGCAGGGGTTTTTGTTTTTTCGGAATTACTATTTGTAAAATGAGTGAATTTGTAAGCATGAAAAAATGCAATACTATTAATTGCAACAAAAATTATGATAATTAGTCTAATACATTGTTGCTTACTAGATAATGCCATTTGTTTTTTGGAGATATTAAATTTATTTTAAATTATTTACCATTCAAAGTACTAAAAAAAACTAAATCAAACCTTTAATTTTAGCATGCTGTAACAGCATAATTGTTTTAGCATCTGTAATTTCTCTAGATTCGATCATGGCATAAGCTTGATCAAAAGTAAACTCCAAAACTTCAATATTTTCCTGTTCAGCATCCAGTCCGCCGCCTTCGCTTACTTTCATGCTTTCGTCATATTCTCCAACAAAGAGATACAGAATTTCGGTTACTGCACCGGGAGACATGTAAGTTTCAAAAACTTTTTCCACTTTAGAAATGCGATAACCTGTTTCTTCTTCAGTTTCGCGAATAATTGCTGTTTCAGGATTGTCTTTGTCTAAAAGTCCTGCACAAACTTCAATCATCATTCCATCTTTATTTCCGTTCAGGAAAGTAGGCAAACGAAACTGTCGTGTTAAAATAACCGTTTTTTTAGTTGAATTATATAACAAAATCCCAGCACCATTCCCACGATCATAAACTTCGCGTGTATGAATTTCAGATTCACCGTTTTGTTTTTGGTAATCAAAAGTAACTCTGTTTAAGATATACCAATTGTCGGATAATAATTTGGTTTCTTTAATTTCAACTTTAGGATTTTTCATAAATGAAATAATTTGTATAAAAAAAACGCTCTGATTATCAGAGCGTTTAAAAGTTTTATTTTGTTATTGTTTGCTTTCTATCTGGTCCAACCGATACAATTTTGATTGGCACTTCGATTTCTTTCTCAATAAATTCAATATATTCTTTAAGCTCAATTGGTAATTGATCATAAGTTGTCAATCCCGTTAAATCTTGTTTCCATCCTTTAAATTCTTTGTAAACTGGAGTAACGTTTTCCGGTTCAATGTTATAAGGGAAGTGAGAAATGTTTTGTCCTTTGTAGTTGTATTCAGTACAAACTTTCAAAGTTTCAAAACCAGAAAGAACGTCACCTTTCATCATCATTAATTGTGTAACTCCGTTAACTTGAACAGCATATTTTAAAGCTACAAGATCTAACCATCCACAACGTCTTTGTCTTCCTGTAACAGATCCAAATTCGTTACCGACTCTAGCCATTGTGGCACCAACTTCGTCAAAAAGTTCAGTAGGGAAGGGTCCGCTACCTACACGTGTAACGTAAGCTTTGAAAATTCCGTAAACTTCTTTGATTTTGTTAGGAGCAATTCCTAAACCTGTACAAGCTCCAGCAGCAGTAGTATTTGATGAAGTTACGAAAGGATAAGTTCCGAAGTCAACATCTAATAAAGATCCTTGAGCACCTTCACAAAGAATAGATTTACCAGCTTTTTGAGCTTGGTGCATGTATTCTTCGCTGTCAATGAAATCTAATTTTTTCAATTCTTCAATAGCTTCGAAGAATTCTTTTTCTAGTTCAGCTAAATTGTATTGAATATTAACATCGTAAAAAGCAATCATAGCTTCGTGCTTGTCTGCCAATGCTCTGTAACGCTCTTTAAAATCTTCTAATTCAATATCACCAACACGTAAGCCGTTTCTTCCCGTTTTATCCATGTAAGTTGGTCCAATTCCTTTAAGAGTAGAACCAATTTTTGCTTTTCCTTTAGAAGCTTCAGAAGCGGCATCTAATAGACGGTGCGTTGGTAAAATTAAATGCGCTTTTCTAGAAATGATTAATTTACTTTTAATATCAAGGTTGAATTTCTCCAAACCTTCGATTTCTTTTTGAAAAACTACAGGATCAATTACAACACCATTTCCGATGATATTTACTGAATTTTTATGAAAAATTCCAGAAGGAATTGTTCTTAGTACGTGTTTAATTCCGTCAAATTCTAATGTATGTCCTGCATTTGGTCCTCCTTGGAAACGTGCAATAATATCATAATTTGAGGTAAGAACGTCAACAATTTTTCCTTTACCTTCATCTCCCCATTGTAATCCTAGTAATAAATCTACGGTCATTCTGTTTTAATTTGCGTTGGGACAATCTAAGCTGTCCTACTGATTATGTAGTTAATTTTCTTTTTTTATTTTTTTGAATAAATCCTTTCTACGGATTATTGTTTTTGTTTTTTGTTTCCGTAGAAATAAAGTGAGTGATTCGTTATTTCGATATCAAATATTTCTTCGATTGTTTTTTTGATGGTCTGAATTCTTGGGTCACAAAATTCAATTACTTCTCCAGAATCAGTCATGATAATGTGATCGTGCTGTTTGTCGAAATACGATTTTTCGTAGTAAGCCTGATTTTGTCCAAATTGATGTTTTCTAACCAAAGCGCAGTCTAACAATAACTCAATCGTGTTGTATAAAGTAGCTCTACTCACACGATAGTTTTTGTTTTTCATTTTGATATACAAATTTTCGATGTCAAAATGTTCCTCGCTGTCGTAAATTTCCTGAAGAATAGCATAACGCTCAGGAGTTTTGCGATGCCCTTTTTGTTCAAGATACATTGTAAAAACGTTTTTTACAATTTCTTGATTTCTAGTGTTGTCAGTTGAAATGAGTGTCATATCCGGCAAAGATAAATTTTTATTTTTAATCAATAAAAGTTTCGGGTTTAAAGTTTAACGTTCTAACCTGTGTTTGATCTGCAATAATCTATTAAATACAGGCTTTTGCAACGATAAATTTTAAAAACTGCAAATAAACTTAATTAACATATTTTTTTTTATTTATGATAAAACTAACAAAGCTTTATTTTGTTTTTGACATGTACATGTACCAATTCCATTCCCATGTTTTTCCATTATCATCAGACATTGCCTGACTCCAAACTGGATTTTTTTCATCTCTAGCATCCCATCGAAATACTTGCAAAACATTTTTGCCTTCAAAAATATCTTTAGAGAAAAAATGCCCAATTTTGTTTTTAAAAGAACCAACCACAGGTTTGTCTAACACTCCAGTATTTGAATCTGACCAGTAAATACTCCATAATCTTGTTGCAGGATTAAAAAGCCTTACGGTCATGCCTTCAAAAGGTTCTCCGTCAAAAGTGGCGAGGAAATTATCTATATTTCCAATTCCGTTCAAAATTTTATACATTTCCTGCGTTGACGGAAATTCAATCCATTCTGTACAGTTTGCAAATCTCTTTTTTAATTTTTTGTTTAGAATAGTAGACTTTCCTTGAAAAAAATCAAAATCATCTTTGGATGAAGATTCCGAAGCAACAATTAAAAGTTCTCCGTTTTCATCAAAATTAATTTTAGGAATTTCCAAAGAATCTGTTTTCATAAAAAATATTTATATAGTATTCTTTTTGACTTTACGACTTTAAACTTTCGACTTAATTTATGTTCTGTATTCTCGTGTAACTTTATCAACACCATCAATTTTCTTAATTGCATTAATCATTTTCTTTAGAATGGTATTATTTTTTACAATTACAGCAATCTGACCGTGGAAAATTCCGGCATCAGTACTCAAAGAAATACTCTGAATATTTACGCTCATATTGTTCGAAATTACCCTTGTCAATTGATTTGTAAGTCCTAAAACGTCCATTCCTGTAATATTGATAATGGCTTTGAATTCTTCCTGTGAGGAATCAATCCATTTGGCGCTCATAATTCGGTAAGCATAATTAGACTGCATCCCGATCGCATTCGGACAATCTTTTTTATGCACTTTAATTCCTTCGTTAATCGTTACAAAACCAAAAACATCGTCACCTGGAATTGGGTTACAGCATTGTGATAATTTATAATCCAGTTTATCATGTTCTGTTCCAAAAACCAGCATGTCGTAATTACTGCTGATAACGGGTTTATGAATATCTTCTGCTGCAGTTGTATCTTTGTTTCGTTTAATTTTATTCTTGAAAAAATTGATAAACGAATTGCTTTTCTGTGCTGCGTAATCTTTTAACTGCTGATTTTCGATTGCACCAATTCCAACTCTATAAAATAAATCTAAACTTGTTTTTAATTTAAAGAAGTTAACTAACTCGTTGGTTACTTGTTCGTTAAAAGTAACTTTCAAGTGTTTTAATTTTCTAACAAGTAATTCTTTTCCTTCTTCTGCAATCTTTTTAGTGTTCTCATTAAGAACGTTTTTTATTTTGTTTTTTGCACGAGAAGTAGTTACATATTCCAGCCAGTTTACTGTTGGTTTTTGGTTTGCAGAAGTAATAATTTCTACCTGATCACCGCTTTTTAATTCGTAATTTAAAGGAACTAAGCGTCCGTTTACACGAGTTCCTCGGGTTTTGATACCGATTTCTGAGTGAATGCTGAAAGCAAAATCTAGAGAAGTCGCGCCTTTTGGCAATGATTTAATTTCTCCTTTTGGTGTAAAGACAAAGATTTCTTTTGAATATAAATTCATTTTAAAATCTTCAACAAAATCAACTGCATTGGTTTCAGGATTTTCCAAAGCTTCTCGCAGAAGATTCAGCCACGTATCTAAACCACTTTCTTCGGTTGCTCCGTTTTTGTATTTATAGTGAGCAGCGTAGCCTTTTTCGGCAATTTCATCCATACGTTCGCTTCGAACCTGAACTTCAACCCAGCGTCCTTTTGGTCCCATAACTGTAATATGGAGTGCTTCATAACCTGTTGATTTTGGAGAAGAAATCCAATCACGAAGACGGCTCGGACTCGGTCTGTAATGATCTGTTACGATGGAATAAATTTTCCATGCCACAAATTTTTCATCGTGAGGATCTGCTTTGTAAACAATTCTAAGCGCAAATTTGTCGTAAACTTCATCGAAGGTTACATTTTGCGCACGCATTTTTCTGCGGATTGAATAAATAGATTTTGGTCGGCCCTTAATGATGTAATCAACGCCTTCATTATCTAGAGATTTCTTTAAGACATCAGAAATATCTTTGATATAAGCATCTTGTTCTTCTTTTGTTTCACGAATTTTGCTTACAATATCATTGTAAATAGCAGGTTCTGTATATTTTAAACCTAGATCTTCTAGTTTAGTTTTAATGTTGTAAAGTCCCAAACGGTGGGCAAGAGGGGCGTAAATGTATAAGGTTTCAGAGGCAATTTTGGTCTGTTTATATTCCGCCATCGAATCCATCGTCTGCATGTTGTGAAGGCGATCGGCGAGTTTGATCAAAATTACGCGAACGTCATCATTTAATGTCAGAATCATTTTTCTGAAATTCTCCGCTTGCATTGAAGCATTTAAATCTTTTTGAACTAATGAAATCTTCGTAAGGCCTTCAACCAACTGCGCTACTTTTGGATTAAATAAACGCTCAATATCTTCAACCGTAATTGGAGTGTCTTCAACAACATCGTGCAATAAGGCCGCAGCAATTGAGGTCGCTCCCAGACCAATTTCTGAGGCAACAATTTTGGCAACTGCAATAGGATGAAATATATAAGCCTCTCCTGATTTACGTCTCTGCTCTTTGTGAGCATCAACGGCAACATCAAAAGCTTTTCGAATTAATTTTTTATCTGTTGGGCTTAAAGTTTGGTAACTTATTCGAAGTAATTCCTTGTATTCCTGCGCAATAGCTTTGTTTTCTTTTTCAATATCTATTTCTGTCATAACGGCATAGTTCAAGTACTAAAAATAAGAATTAGTTTCAATATACACAAGGCTTTACTATTGTAGATTTTAGAGTGCAGATTTTAGATTTTTTGCTTGTAGAAATGGGCTTCGACTTCGCTCAGCCTGACAAAATAAATTCCAATTTTTTAAACTCCAAATTCCAATAAAAAAGAGCGGAGCTATTTTTATAAATCAAAAATCAAAAATCAAAAATCAAAAATCAAAAATCAAAAATCAAAAATCTAAAATCTAAAATCTAAAATCTAAAATCTAAAATCAAAACCCTCTCTGACGTTTCGCTTCAAAAATTAAAATTGCTGCGGCAACAGAAACATTCATACTGTCGATTTCGCCTTGCATCGGGATAATAATGTTTTGGGTTGCGGCATCTCGCCATTGCTGAGTTAAACCCGTAGCTTCTGTGCCTACAACTAAAGCAGTTGGAGTGGTAAAATTTTGGGTGTGATACGAAGTTGAATTCTGTAAAGTGGCACTATAAAAATTGATCTTTTTTTCTTTTAAAAAAGCTATAATTTCTTCTGATGTTCCCGCTGCAATTTGGTTGGTAAAAAGGCATCCGACGCTTGAACGGACAATATTCGGATTGTATAAATCACTTTTTGGATTAGCAATTAAAACAGCATCCAGATTGGCAGCATCGGCAGTTCGCAAAACAGCACCGATATTTCCTGGTTTTTCTAGAGATTCGACTACCAGAATTAATGGATTATCAGATAATTTTAAATCAGATAACTTTAAGGATTTGGTTTTGGCTACTGCCAAAATTCCCTCAGTAGTATCGCGGTAAGCAAGTTTTTGGTAAACTTCTTTATTGATTTCTATTAGTTGAAAAGGATTTTGAACCAGTTTATTGATTTCATTTTCAGTAACTAATTCGGGTAAAAACAAAACCGTTTCAATTTCGTAACCGCCTTTTATGGCTAATGAAATTTCGCGTTGTCCTTCAATCAAAAATGTTCCGGTTTGTTTTCTGGCTTTGGATTTTTCTTGAAGTAAAACCAAAGATTTTATAAACGGATTTTGAATTGAAGTAATTTGTTTCATTTTTTTAAAGGCTCAAAGTTGCAGAGAGGCAAAGGTACAGAGTTTTTTTCTTCCTGCAAGGTTTTATAAAAATGCCACGAATTTCACGAATTCACACGATTTTTTACTTACAATAAAGCAAAAAATAATTTGTGTAAATTGGTGAAATTTGTGGCAAATAAAACCTTTACTCTTCCGTAGAATTGTTTTCTTCTAAAAGAGCTGTTTCTTCAGCGGGTTTTGTAACTACTTGGTCTTTATCGCCAAAAAGGAATTTCTTTATTGCGGCAAAAGCGGCTATAATTCCGATTACAATAAACTTTCCGAATTTGGCTAAAACCGCGAAAAATCCAACTTTAGCCAATACTTTTCCAGCCACTAGACCGCCAATTGTCCAAGCGGCAACGGTATCTGTGTCAGCATCGAAATCAAGATATTTATGTCCGTCATTAAATTCCACACTTTTGATAATTCCAGGAATGCTTGCTTTTACTTCTTCTAACTGGTCTACACCTGCAACAGCCGAAATGTTGTACATTCCTTTTCTTCCTAAAACTCTTAAATCGTAATTCAAAGTATGATTTTTATCTGCACCAAACTGCAATTCTTTAGCCCAGTGCAATACCTTTAAAGTATTGTCATAAAATGGTTTAGATGCCCATCCGATTAATTGAACTTCAGGATACCCTGCATTTTTTCTTTCCACATTTGCAGCAGCAACATCTTCTTTCATGGTCTTAAGAAGATCATCGTAATCGATATCATCTGCATCATTATCTTTTACATAACCATCTCCTTGATAACTGATTACAAACATCCAGCTGTCTGAGTGTGTAACTCCTTTTCCGTCAGGAACAAGCGAACCAAGAATCGATTTGTCTTCAGGATTTCCCCATAAATTGGTTAAGACATTTTGGGTTTGTTCGGCATTTAGAAATTTAAATCCTTTTGGTACATTCAATGTTCCTTCACCTTCTGGAAGCGTAATCTTTCCAGATTCGTAATGAAAAGATTTGTCAATTTTGTCGTAATATGCTTTAAGCGTATCAGGTTCACTAGCAGACAATTTGGTAATTGAAATCGTCCATAACAATAAGAATAATAACGTTTTTTTCATTTGGGTTTAATTGGTTAAAAATTATTTAGGGTTTTGGTTTCGTTAGAATAACTCTGAAATTTCTTTCTCGACAGGATGCGATGTTTTAAAATCGTAACCCATTATTTTTGCTAAAGTCTGTGCAAATTGCTTTTGATAGTATTGAGATTCGGTTTTAATCTCACCTTTTGGAGCAATTTCTGGTCCCATTGCAGCAAACCAAATTTCAGATGCACCTGGAACATCAGAACCGTGGTCTGTCCATTGTGCTTTTACTTTATTGCCGCGACCGTGATCGACCGTTATAAATAAGGTTGTTTTATTTTTGTATTGCGGATCGTTTTGAATAAAATTCCAAATTTCCTGAATCCATTTATCGACTTGATTTGCAGCGTCTAGATACGAACGATATTGTGCATGATGTGCCCATTCATCAGTTTCGCCGTATGCGATATATAAGACTTTTGGCTTTTTGTTTTTGAGTTCATCCATTGCCTGATAATGTGTAAAAACATCCAGACATTCATCCATATGAAAAGGCTTAAACGAATTATCGCGCATTTCATTTAATAATTTCTGAGCAGATGTCGGTTTGTTTCCGCCCACTTTATCAAATGCAGAAATGACTGGAAAACCGCTTCTTTCTTCGTTTAAGATTCTATCAAAAGCATCCCAAGCGCCAAAAGCTGCTACTTTTCCTTTTAATTTAGACTGCTGATTTAAAAACTCCAAAACATTGACATTCGGATTAGCTTTATAACCGTTTGAATTGACTTTTAAATCAACATTTCCCGTCATGATCTCGCTGTAGCCGGGATAACTAAACCAATACGGATTGGCAACATCAACTTTATTTCCTAAATCTCTGTTGCCATAAATCTGTCCTTTAGAAGCGATTTCAGACCAGAAAAAAGGCATCAGTTTTTTACGCGCTTCTTTGATATCTGCATCAGCATATTTTTTATAAATGTAAGCGCTGTCTCCTTGATTGAAATTTTTATCGTTGGCAATTGCAGGATCAATTCCTTTAAAAACTTCCTGCCATCTAAAACCATCTGTAGTTATAATGATTATGTTTTCTGTTTTTTGAGCTAAAGATTTACAGCTCAATAATATGAACAGAATTAGAATTGCTTTTTTCATTGCCTCTTAATTTGAAATAGATTTCAAAACTAAGTAATTTAATAAAGCAATTTTTACGGGATAACGTAATGTAACTATAAATTAATATCCGAAAATAAATAGAAACTATTTAACGGCTTTACAAAATCCCTCTCGACTTAATCTCCAAATATTTATTAATGGCGTCAAGCGTAAGATTTTCTGGCTGCGTTAAAACAGAATGAATTCCGTATTTTTTTAATTCGTTTACGATTAAACGTTTTTCGAACATGAATTTTTCGGCAATTACTTTATCGTAAACTTCCTGAATGGTAGTTGTTTTTTTATTGATGATGGAGTTTAATTCTGTGTTTTGAAAGAAAACCACAACCAACAAATGACTCTTTGCAATTCCTTTTAAATAAGGTAATTGACGATTTAAACCGTCCATGGTTTCGAAGTTTGTGTAGAGAATAATTAAACTTCTTTGATTGATGTTTTTCTTAATATCAACATACAGTCGGCTGTAATCACTTTCGAAGAAATCAGTTTTTACGTTGTATAAAGTTTCTAAAATTTTCTGCATCTGCGAACCTCTTCTTTCAGCAAAAACCCTGTTTTCTACCTTTTTAGAAAAAGCAAAAAGTCCCGCTTTATCTTGTTTTTTCAGAATAACATTCGATAGAACTAAAGCAGAATTAATCGCATAATCCAACAAACTCAATCCGTCAAAAGGCATTTGCATGACACGGCCTTTGTCAATTGCCATATAAACCGACTGGGATTTTTCGTCTTGAAACTGATTGACCATCAAAGAATTTCTTTTTGCGGTCGCTTTCCAGTTTAACGTTCTTAAATCGTCGCCTTGCACATATTCTTTAATCTGCTCGAATTCCATTGTATGACCAATTCGGCGGATTTTTTTGATTCCGTATTGAAATAAATTATTGGAGAAAGCGATCAAATCGTATTTTCTTAATTGAATATAAGACGGATAAGTCGGAACCATTTGATCTTTATCAAATGAAAATCTTCTCGAAATTAATTTTAATGGAGAAGAAACATATACATTTAAAGCTCCAAAATGATATTCGCCTCGTTCCGTTGGACGAAGTTCATAGCTGATTTCTTTTTGCGTTGAAGCTTTAATTGATTTTATAATTTTGAAATCACGAACTTGAAACTGAAACGGAATTTCATCAATAATCTTAACTGAAACAGGAAAATTATAATGATTCTTCAAGTTGATTTTGATTGGATTTAAATCTCCGTTTGATAATTTTTCGGGCGTAATTCTTTCTGCTTCAAGTCCGGTTCTAGCGATATATAAAATTAAAACATCAATACCTAAAAAAGTACCTAAACCCAAAACAATAAGCCAAACGGCATTGTAAAGATTCGGAAAAATAAAAGCACAGATAAACATTCCTATTATGCCTATGAGCACGTAGAAAAAGAAATTATTTAAGTATAAACTTTTTATGAACTTCATTTTTTTTGTTTCAGGTTTCAAGTTTGAGGTTTCAAGTTTAAGGTTGTAGTCGCAGTCTCAGTTTTCGGGTCTCAGAATATCTGTAAACTGAGACTGCGACTGAAAACTAAAACTATCGTGGAATTTCAACTGTTTCAATAATCTGTTTAATGATTTCTGAGCTTGTAATGCCTTCCATTTCGCGTTCTGGTGTTACAATTACACGATGTTGTAAAACCGGAATTGCAGCTTCTTTAATATCTTCAGGCGTAACAAAATCACGTCCGCGGATAGCGGCAAAACCTTTCGACGCATTCAAAATAGCAATTGAAGCGCGAGGAGAAGCACCTAAATATAAAAAGGCATTTTCACGTGTATTCACCACAATTCGCGCGATATATTCCAATAAATTTTGTTCCACTCTAATTTGTTTAACTAAAGCCTGATATTCTTTGATTTCGTCTGAAGAAAGAATTGTTTTTATAGCATCCAATTTTCCATGATCTTGCAGAGAATGTTCTCTTTGAATGATTAAAATTTCTTCATTTAATTTTGGATAATCGATAGTGATTTTGAAAAGAAAACGGTCTAATTGCGCTTCAGGCAAACGATAAGTTCCTTCCTGCTCAATTGGGTTTTGAGTTGCAATTACCAAAAAAGGTGTTTCTAATTGATAACCAGATCCGTCAATTGTGATTTGACGTTCTTCCATAACTTCAAAAAGTGCCGCTTGTGTTTTGGCAGGCGCACGGTTGATCTCGTCAATTAAAATTAAATTAGAGAAAATTGGCCCTTTTTTGAATTCAAATTCAGAGGTTTTCAAATTAAAAATGGAAGTTCCTAAAATATCCGAAGGCATTAAATCTGGCGTAAACTGAATTCTGCTAAAACCAATATTCAAAGTTTTAGACAATAGTTTTGCTGTGATTGTTTTCGCAACACCAGGAACACCTTCTAAAAGAACATGTCCGTTTGACAAAATAGCAACCAAAAGCTGATCTACCATTTTGTGCTGTCCAACAATTACAGTTTCGATTTCTTTTTTAATCGTGTTTACATGCTCTAAAAGAGGTCCTAAATTGATTCGCGTTTCAAAATTCACATTTTCATTTGTGATTTCGTTTGATGTTGTATTGATATCGTCCATAATGTATTATGTTTTTTGTCACAGATTAGAAAGATTAAAATGATTTTATAAAAAATTAATCTGTGTTAATCCTTATTAATGTGTTGCTAAATAAATTAATGTAAAATCTTTTCTATTGCTGTATTTATTTTAACTAAATCTTCTTCAAGACTTCCATGATAGCTATTTCGGTGATCATTAATTAGTCTGACCAGCTCTTCAATATCTATTTTGTCTTTTCCAGTTTTGTAATGCAGTTTTGTAATAAACTCTTCATCCAGTTTCGAAGTATCAATCAAATAATCTGTTCTGACTTTTTCTAAAAAATAGATAATCTTTTTGTTGATTATATTAGTGTGATCGCCTTCCTGATAATATAAATTCCCAATGGTTTTGGTAAAATCGACTGTTAGGTTTTGAAGCGGTTTTATAATCGGCACGATGCGCTGTTTGCGTTTCGCATTAAAAATAATAAAAATAAAAAGTCCCAAAAGTCCCAACAGCCAAGCCGATTTTAATGCGGGCTGGCTAAAAATATAACGCAGGGGAGAACTCGATATTCGTTTATCATTCAAACTTTTATTGTACCAAAAAATATTTCCCTCTGTAAAATACGAAAGGACATTTTCTGCATATTGATAATGCTCTTTTTTGAGCAGGTTATAGTTGGTAAAAGCCACTGGCTGTGTATGTAAGTACACATAACCATTTTTATAAGGAACTTCAATAAAATTGATTTGTCTTTTGTTTTTATTGCTGTTTTGATACCCTAAAACTTTTGTATTTAAAGTGTCTATTTTAGAAAAATAATCACTTAATCCGGTATTGAAAGTATATTTTTTAGAGCTTACTTTTTTATTAGCCATCCAAATCGAAACATTCTCTGAAGGCATGAAGTCTGTTTTTAATTCCAATTTTAAAGAATCAAGCAATATTTTTGGAAATGCTCTCATGCTTAAAAATGCTTTATTTCCGTGCGAAACAAAATATAAGATCTCTTTCATAGATTGTTCATCTATGTTATTGGCTTCAGAAATATTGATAAAAGTTCCTTTAATTTTATAAGTCTCAATATTTTTTCTTTCGTCGTATTGTGAATCTAAATATTCATAAGGCGTTTGAGTAGAAATTTTCTCTACTTTCTGATTTTTAAAGAAGCCTTTAATCTCGTGATCTAAAATGTATAACCCAAACGGAATTTTATCATTTACAGAATAGGTAGGAGTCCAGTCAATTGGTTTTGGCTTTCCTTTGTCTGTTATTACTATTAAACCGATTATTAATACCAGAATAGCAATGTATATTTTAACGTGTTTATCCATTGCCAAACATTTTTAAAGCATTCTTAAATCTATTTTCAGTCTTTCTAAATATAGTTTCATCAATTTCAAATTCACCATACCAGATGTAATTGTACAAATAAGAAAGATACATGAATTCTTCTTTATGTGCAGGTTGCTGCAATTCGTACAAATAGTCTGAATTTGTTTTTTCGATATCCCATTCGATATAATTACGCTGTGCCATGACTTTTAAAAGCCAGAGATAATAGTATCTGACAGCGATTCTTTTTTCTCCTGCTTCAATACTTTCTTTTATTAATTTTTCGAAATCTAAAAGGTGAATGTTTTTTTCTGCATCAGAATAAAAGATAGCTTTTTTAGCATTTTTTCCAAAAATCCAGCTTCCTTCCTGTTTAGTCAACGCTCTTGCTATAAAATAGATCAATAAAACAACAATCAAAACCATTATAATCCTGAACAAAATAACAACAAAGTTCAGTGAAGTTTTAACGCTTTTAAAATTGAATAAATTGGCAAATAATCTTGCAAGCCAATGCATAAAATGATCCCACCAGCTTTTTTCAGGAGCTTTGACTTCGTAGGTAAATTCGGGATCAGTATATTTTTTTTTGAAATTTTTATCGAAATGTTTGGCTGTGACAGGTCCGGAATCAACCTGAATATCTTTTTCAGTATATTTTACAGTACTAATTTTTGGCGGATCTACAGGCACGACAACAGAATCCTGAGCCTTAGAAACACTGCAGCAAAAAAGAAAAGATAAAAGAAATAATAATCTCGTCATTCTAGGTTTTTAAAGGTTTTCGGCGGTTAAAGAATGTAATTTTTTGTGCACTATAAAAGGATAAACTATATAATAAAATGAAATAAGAGTAAGCGTAGCTAAAATAATAAGACTGCTTAACCAATTAGGCATGTCGATAGAATAACGGGTAATGAAACCTTCTAAAAATCCAGCACTTATTGTGAAAGGAAAAGTACTTAGGAAAATTTTAAAACTGTTTTTAAATCCAATTTTAAAGGAATTTAATCTGGAGAAAGTTTTAGGAAAAAGAATAGAAGCACCTAAAATAAATCCGGCAGTAGTTTCTATCACTATGGCAAAAATTTCCATAGAACCGTGAATCCAAATTCCTCGAACACTCTTCCAGAAAACTCCTTGTTCGTAAAAGAAATATTGGAAAGAACCCAGCATAATACAATTTTGAAGAAAAACAATAAAAGTACCAACTCCCGCAAAAATGCCATAGAAATAACATTTTGCTCCTACAAAAAGATTGTTTACCGTAATGCCAATGAAACTTCCCCAATTACTTCCCGATCCATAAACGGCCATCGGATTGCCTTTTTTTATATTCTCCAAAGTCATATTGACATATTGGTCTCCCAAAATCAAGCGTACAAAATCAGCATCATAACGCGCGGAAATTACTCCAATAGAAACTGTGATAAAAAATAAAGCAAAAGCATAAACCAGATATCTTCTATACTCATAAACTAAAAGAGGTACATCAATTTTAAAGAAATCAATAAACTGGTTACTGTCTGTACGTTTGGTTTTATAAATCTTTTGGTAAATCTGAGAGGCGAGATGATTTAGATAAACAACCGTTTTACTTTTAGGATAATACGTTTGGGCATAAGCTAAGTCATTCATCATTTGAATGTACAAATTAGCTAATTCATCAGGATTTTTTTTAGCTTTACCGAAAATTGCCAGCTCGAATTCGAGCCATTTTTCTTTGTTTTGTTTTATAAAAGCGATTTCTCTCATTGTAGGCTAAAATATAAAATATGTCAGAATTATCTATTAACACGACGCAAAATGTCAAAATAAATTTTATCGCTGCAACTGTAGGCGAGCGATTGGGCGCTTTCTTTATAGATTTATTGATTATAATATCGTATTCATATACTATTTCTATTGTGGTTTTTGACTTGCTTCAGGTAGATCGTTTAATGTTCAATTTGGATGGATGGTCTAAAGGAGCCATTTATTTACTAATATATTCACCCATTATTGTTTATTCTTTAGTACTCGAAAGTGTTTTTGAAGGACAGTCGTTTGGAAAGAAACTGGTCAAAATTAAAGTCGTAAAAATTGATGGTTATCAAGCCGGATTTGGCGATTATTTAATACGATGGTTTTTTCGAGTAATCGATTTTTTCAGCCTTTTTGGACTTCCGGGATTGATAACTGTAATTACCAGCGAGAAATCACAGCGATTGGGCGATATGGCGGCAGGAACAGCGGTTATCACTTTAAAGAATAAAATCAATATTAGTCATACCATTTTAGAAGACATAGGAGAGGCATATGTACCCACTTATCCTTTGGTAATTAAACTTTCTGATAATGATATGCGAATTATTAAAGAAACCTATCAAAAAGCAGCTGCGAAAAATGATCATGAAATCATATACAAATTGGTAGCAAAAATTGAAAGTGTAACCGGAATTAAAAACCAATCTGGAAATAACAGTGATTTTATCAGAGTCATTTTAAAAGATTATAATTTCTATACACAAAATATGTAATTTTTCTAGAAGGAATTGGAATAGTTTTTCTAAAATGAAGCTATAATTTTTTATATTTAACTGATTATTAATTAGTAAGTGTGAAATTAAATCTGATGCTATGAAAAGTAAAAAGTCCTTCCTTGTTGTATTAATGTTCCTTGTCTTTATTTTTGGCTTCGCTCAAGGCGGAAAAAAATTAGACAAAATCATCAAAAGAGATTATCAGATTATTGAATGTACCATTTCAAAAATGTCGGATACAAGTGTAGAATATTCACTTCCGGGAGAAACGGTTCAAATTTCATTAGACGTATCGAAGATTGCCAGAATTGACTTTGCCAGCGGAAGATCACAGACTTTTGATGTAAGTGCAGGAAATAGTTCGCCTTCATCAAGTTCTTCAACAATTACAGCATCTGAAATGAAGCCCAATACCATTGCTGTGCTCCCAGTTCCTTATGTAAATTCAGATACGCAGGAAAGCTCCGAAGACATGGCTAAATTTGCGCAGAACGATCTTTACAATAAACTGCTGGATAAATCGTCTAATATTTTTCCGTTAACAGTTCAAGATTTAAGAACCACCAATAGTTTATTGCACAAAGCCGGAATAGATCATAATAATATTGATGAGACACCAATTGAAGATCTAGAAAAAATATTAGGAGTAGATAACATTGTTGCGGCTAAAATATCGTTTACAATTGGTACAGCAACAACAGCAACAACCTACAGCAGCGGCAATGCAAAAGTAAGTGACAATGATAAAAAGCTAAAAACCAATGATGTCACTACAACTACAGCAAATAATCAAGCTTACTATTATTACACTGTTTATTTTGATATGTATAAAAACAAAGACAAAATCTACTCACAGACCCGCAAACCCTTTTTAGCAGTAAAAGACAGCTGGATGGATTCGGTTACTTATTTATTAAAAAGAAGTCCGATTTACGTTAAAAAATAAGCTTGTATTTAAGAATTTAATTTGTTCAGATTATTCCTTACAACTTTGTAACTTTGGCCCTTTGCATCTTTGTAACTTAAGAAAAAATGTTTCACTTACTAGATATTATTGGGACAATGGCGTTTGCTATGTCAGGAGCTTTAACGGCAATGCACAAAAAATTAGATCCATTTGGGGTTTTTATAATTGCATTTGTCACAGCAGTAGGAGGTGGAACACTTCGTGATGTGCTTATTGGAAGAACTCCTGTTGGCTGGATGCGCGATATGCAGTATGTTTATGTAATTATTTTAGGATTTTTTCTAGCAATTATTTTCAGAAAAAGCTTTGATAAATTACGAACTTCTCTATTTCTATTTGACACTATTGGTCTTGGTGTTTTTACTTTAATTGGTTTAGAAAGAGGACTTTTAACAGGTCTTCATCCAGCAATTTGTATTGCATTAGGCACAATGACAGCCTGCTTTGGAGGTGTAATTCGTGATATTTTATGCAACGAAATTCCGAACGTTTTTAGAGAAGAAATTTATGCAACAATCTGTATTTTTGGAGGAATCGTGTTTTTTGGTTTAAGAAAGCTAAACCTAAATGATGACATATTGTATTTAGTTACTTCGCTTGTAATTATAGTCATTAGGCTTATGGCGGTAAAATACAAATGGCATTTAAAAGCTTTTGATCATAAGTAATTTAGCATGATAAAATATACTGTAAAAAAATACGATCAGAACGATTTTGAAATTTGGAACGATTTTGTCGCTCAGGCAAAAAACGCCACATTTTTATTTCATCGCGATTTCATGGAATATCATAAAGATCGTTTTGAAGATTTTTCGCTTCTAGTTTTTGAAGAAGAAAAACTAAAAGCAATTCTTCCAGCTAATAAAAAAGGAAATACAGTTTATTCTCATCAAGGACTTACTTACGGCGGTTTGGTATATTTACCTAAACTAAAAGCAGAAAATATAGAAATGGTTTTAGACGAAATTTTACTTTTTTTGAAAGAAAATAAAATAGAAACCTTCTATTATAAACCAATTCCAGATTTTTATCTTTCGGAAGGAAATGCAGCAATGCAGTTTTTTTTATTGAAAAGAAATGCTGTTTTAGAACGAAAAGAAATGAATTTGGCGGTTAATTTGTCTGTGCCTTTACAGATTTCGAAAAGCAAATTAAAACACTTTAGACGAATTGAAAATCTGGATTTAGATATAGTCGAGGAAGAGGATTTTTACCCTTTTTGGGAAAATATTCTAGAACCAAGATTATTAGAAAAATTCCATACAAAACCAGTTCATTCCAAAGAAGAAATTAGACTTTTAAAATCTAAATTTCCTCAAAATATCAAACAATTTTCTGCTTATACAAATGGCGAAATCATTGCTGGAATTACCATTTTCGAAACCAAAAATGTCGTTAAATCTCAATATGGAGCCACTTCAAAGAAAGGAGAGAAATTTAGAGCTTTAGACTTTTTATTCATTAATTTAATTCAGACTTACAGAGGAAACGGAAAGCTTTTTTTTGATATGGGAATTGTAGATGAGAATAATGCATCTGGCTATAATGAAGGACTCTTAAAACAAAAGGAAGAATTAGGTTGCTCGGTTTACGCTCAGGATTTTTACAAACTTGATTTTACATACTAATTTGAATTTCTATAAAAAAATAATTCAAACCAGTTTGTTTAAGATTACTTCTTTAAACAGTTTCAGCGTTGTTTTAAAAATCGGAATAGGTTTAATTACCTCAAAAATACTAGCGGTTTTTGTTGGTCCAAGCGGAATGGCTTTGGTTGGGAATCTGCGTAATTTTTTAACGTCATTAGAAAATATTTCGACTTTAGGATTTCAAAACGGAATCGTAAAATATACCGCCGAAAACGAGAAAAATAAAGTAGAACTTCAAAAAATAATAACGACCGTTTTTCTAAGTTTAGTAATTGTAGCGCTTCTTTTAAGCCTTGTTTTATTTTTTACTGCTGATTATTGGAACACTAGAATTTTCGGAGACAATACCGAATATTTGCTAATTATAAAGGTTTTGTCTTTCGTCTTGCCTTGTTACGCTGTTTCCATTTTTTTCGTCGCTTTGATAAACGGTTTAGGAAAATTTAAAAAAGTAATCTGGATCAATATTATCGGGAATATCGTTGGTTTATTGAGTTCTGTTTTTTTGATTTTACAATTTAAAACCATTGGAGCTTTATTGGCAATTGTGATTGCACCCGCTTTATTGTTTTTTGTAACGTTTTATTTGGTTCAAAAAGAGATTCACTTTTTTCAAATCGTAAAATTAAAATGGTTTGATTTTAAAATTTTAAAAAATCTCTCGTCTTATTCTTTAATGGCTTTAGTTTCCTCAGTTCTTGGACCAATTGTTTTCTTGGCTGTCCGAAATGAAATTATTCAAAATTTAGGAATAGAGCAGGCTGGATATTGGGAAACCATGACGAGAATTTCGTCTTATTATCTTCTATTTGTCAGCACTATTTTAACCGTTTATTTTCTGCCCAAATTAGCAAAAGCTTCAACAAACGAAGAAACCAAAAGCATATTTTATCAGTTTTATAAATTCATTCTGCCTGTTTTTATTCTAGGCTTAATGGTGCTTTATTTTGCAAGATTTTTTGTTGTGGAATTGCTTTTTACAAAAGAATTTCTTCCCGTAACCAATTTGTTTTTCTGGCAGTTTTTAGGAGATATTTTTAAAGTTTGTGCACTGATTTTAGGCTATCAGTTTTTTGCTAAAAAATTAACTTGGGCTTTTATTGCCGCAGAATTATATTCTTTATTCGTGTTTTATTCGGCTAGTTCGTATTACATGAAAATATTTCAAATTGAAGGCGTTGTGTTAGCTTATGCTTTTCAGAATTTAACCTATTTTATATTGCTCGCGATTTATTTCAGGAAAAGTTTGTTTTAATTTTCGCTCCATTTCTGTATATAATCTTGTGCAATTTTTGCGTAGTTGTGTTCTTTCTCAATAAATGTTCTGGCACGTTTTCCTATTGCGATAATTTCTTCAGGATTTTCAATTAAAAAAGACAATTCATTTATCAAATAATCAACATCTGGAATGGCATTAATACAGACTTTTTCAGATAGATTATAATATTTAGTAAATTCAGTTTCGGCATTTGTAAAAACTACTTTTCCTTTTGCCATCGATTCCAGCGCATTGTAACCTTGATCGTATCCATAAATTTGATCCAAAAGAATATGAGAACGATTATAAAGATTAATATATTCTGAATACGGAACACTTCGAACCGTAATTATTTCCACTTTAGAACCGTATTTTTTCTCGATTATTTCCAAAGCTTTTTCAAAATAATCATTTCCTTTTTTAAAATAATTATCAGTATTAATACCGTGAAAAATAATGATTTTATCAGTTATGACGATTGGTTCAAATTGAAGTTTGTCAATATTAATCGGATTCGGAATCATTCCTAAATATTTAGGATTTCCTTGTAATGGAAGATGATAATCTAAATCGGAAGCAATAATTCCTTGGATATTTTTATATATAAATTGGTGCAGTTTGAAAAACGATTTTCTGCGGAATTTTAAAACATTTCCAAATGACTTTTTATCAATTTTACGGTTTTGATATAACGGAATTACAGATTTAAAATCAGGATTTTCGAAGCAGTATTTTACATTCAAATAATCATATCCAGAACTCAATAAAAAGAGTTTTTTGTTGTTTTTTAAAAGACTTGAAATGATTTTTTTTTCGAAATAACAAGTACAATGGAAACTGTTTTCGTTAATTAATTGCACGACATCAAAACCCGAACATTGCTTTTCGAATTTTAAAAACTGCCGATACGTTAAATAAGAACTGATATCAAAACCAGAGATTTTATAAACCGCAATTTTTATCTTTTTCAATAAACCCGTTTCCCATTTTTTCTGAATAGGATAGTCGACTGGAAAATTTTTAAAACCGTCTTTCTGACCAATAATAAAAACATCATGTCCTAATTGCTGCAAACCATCTTTCAAAGAATTGTGCAAATGACTATATTCTCCTACCAGTAAAACTTTCATTTATGTGTATATTTGACAAATATATTTACTTTTTTGGTCAAAAACATGAATAAAAAGAAAGTTGCAATAGTTTCAAATTCTTTAGGAAAAGGAGGAGCAGAACGTTTTGCAACTTTATTGACTTTTATGTTGGAAGATTCTGGTTTCCAAGTGCATTCGATTATTGTAAATGATGTTGTAGATTATTCGTATACAGGAACTTTGTTTAATTTAGAAAAAGAAAGTTCAAGTTCTTCTTCGTATTTTAGAAAGTTAAAAAAAGGAATTTTATTACGACGTTATTTAGTTGAAAATGATATCGAAATTCTCATAGACAGCAGAACGAGAAATGTTTTGTTGAGAGAATTAATCACGAGATTTATTTATCGAAACAGCAAAATCTATTACATTGTACACAGTTACAATTTTCAAAATTATTTCCCCAATTCAAAATTTTGGTCAAGATTACTTTATAAAAATGTAGCATCTTTAATTTGTGTTTCAAAAGCAATTGAAGAAAAAGTAAATCTCTTGTATGATTTTAAAAATACAATTACGATTTACAATCCTTTTTTTATTGCTGAAGAAGAATTAAAAAAAGAGGTTTCAGAAACCCAAAAAGTGATTTTGTTTTTTGGAAGATTCGATGAAAAAGTGAAGAATTTTACTTTAATGCTGGAAGCTTTTTCAGAATCTCAAATTTTTCTAAAAGGCTATCAATTGCATCTTTTAGGTTCTGGTAAAGATTTGGATTTTATAAAACAGAAAATTGAAAGTTTAGAATTAGGCAATTATGTTCAAATATTTCCATTTAAGGAAAATCCATTCGATGAAGTTCGTCAAGCTAAATTTACTATATTGACTAGTAATTATGAAGGTTTTCCGCTTTCGGTAATTGAATCATTAGCTTTAGGAACGCCGGTTATTGCCGTAGATTGTAATTCTGGACCGAGAGAAATTATTCAGAATGAATTTAATGGTTTATTGGTAGAAAATCATAATACAAAAGCTTTTGCCGAAGCCATGAACCGGCTTGTCGATGATAACGAATTATATCATTTCTGTAAAAAGAATGCTTCTGAAAGTGTACAACATTTGTCATTAAAAAATATAACTGAACAATGGAAGAATCTTTTAATCAATCAAAAATGACCAATATTTCAGATATTCAATTAATTGAAATTCCTAAAATTGAAGACAGAAGAGGTAATCTTTCGGTTATAGAAAGAGATGTTATTCCGTTTGTTTCCAAAAGAGTGTATTATTTGTACGATGTGCCAAGTGGAAGCAAAAAAGGCGGACACGCGCACATTGAGCAGCAGGAATTTTTGATTGCTTTAAGCGGCAGTTTTGATGTTGTTTTAAAAGACGGAAAAAATATAAAAACAGTAACGTTGAATAAACCCAATAACGGACTTCTTATTGTTTCGGGAATTTGGCGCGAACTTAAAAATTTTTCTTCTGGAAGTGTATGTTTGGTTTTGTCTTCGGGTGAATTTGAGGAAGAAGATTATATTCGGGAATATAAAAAATTCAAGTCATTTAAAGACGGTGGAACCAAGTCCTAAATTGGCTAAAAAGGTTTTTACAGCAATTAAACTAAGCAAAATAAATGCTGGAAGGCGTAATAAAATTCTTTTTTTCCAGCTTAAATTCTTCAAATCAATCGGATTATAATATTTGTAGAAAAGCGCTGTTTCTCCAGCCAATTTGCTTTTTACAGCAAGCGAAAATCGGTTTAAATCTAAGAACTTTTTTAAGTCTAAATTTGCTTTTTCGGCTTCTTCAAATTTTGAAAAATCCATTTTCTCTTTAATAAATTTAGTATTTTTTGAAAGACTTTTAGGATCGTAAACATAACGCGCTAATATTTTCCACGAAAAAACCACAGGATAAATTAGTCCAATTCTAATCCATAGATCAGTGTCTTGACCGCTTTTTATTTTCGTATCAAAATTTCCAATTTCTGTAAAAACAGATTGGTGAAAAACAGCGCACGAAGTACACAAAACGGTTTCTTTTAAACTGGCTTTAAAATAGTTTACAATTTCAAATTCGTTATCTGTTTTTGAAATTGAATATTGTGCGGGAATTATTTTTTTGGAAGTATCAAATTCAATTGCGGCCGAGAAAACTTTTTGATTTGGAACTTTCGAAATAATAGTAAAAATTGTTTCTAAAAATGTCGGATACCAAAAATCGTCTGCGTCTAAAAAAGTAATAAAATCAGAATTTGCTTTTTCGATTCCGTAATTTCTCGCAGTCGAAGCGCCTTCATTTTTTTTGCTGAAATAATGAATTCTATTGTCTTTAAATTTTAGTAATTTTTCTTCACTTTTATCAGTAGATCCATCATTAACAATGATAATTTCAAAATCCTGAAAAGTTTGATCTAAAATACTCTGTATCGTATTTTCGATAAAGTTTTCTTTATTGTAAAGCGGAATTATTACAGAAAAAAAAGCCATTTATTTTGATTTTAAAAAACTATAATAACCTAATTTATAGATGTCAAAGAGAAAAAGCGACGGGTTTTGTGAAACTAGATTTCGTTCGATTTTTGATTCTAATTTTCGAAAAATAAAGCGAAAAACAGAAAGTAATTTTAATGTTTTTAAAAGTTCAAAAGAAGCAATAATTCTGCTTTCGTTCAATGAAATTTTATTTGAATAATTTAGAAAAACCAAATTTTCGATTGCTGTTTTTGTTTTGCTTAAAAATAGGGAAGAAGGCTCTAAATTTAAATGAAAAACTGGATTTTCAATATGTGAGACTTCTATCGAATTTGATTTTAAAACGGTAAAAAAAAGTAGATCTTCGTAGCCGTATTTTTTTAGATTTTCATCAAAAGGAAAACGAATAACAATTTCTTTTTTAATCATTAAATTGGAAACCAAAGCCGTTTCAGACGGATTTTGATTTCTTTGAGATAAAGGCAAAGCTTCTCTTTCTCTGCCGTAAATCCAGCGTAAGAGCAGTTCTTTTGCAGGTTTTTGATCTTCATACAAAAGACCTCCAAAAACGACTTTTCTATTTTTATTGATCTCTGATATATAGTTCGCAATAAATTGATTATGAACTGGAATTACATCGGCATCCAAAAAAAGCAGGTTTTGGTAGATTGCTTTTTGGGCCAATACATTTCGAATCGCACTTCGACCAATATTTTCTTCTAAAATAATAAAAGAGGAATTTTCGAATTGATTAATTCTTTGGTTTTCAATTAGGAATTCTTGCGAAGCATCATCTAAACAAATAATTTCAAAAGGAATATTGCATTCCAAAGCTTGTTTATGTATTGTTTCTACAAGCTTAAAAATGTTATAATTGTAAACCGGAATTAAAATCGAAAGCATTACACGCTTCTTTGCACTACTTCGAAGATTCTTTCATCTTCACATTTCAATGTTTTAGAAGGGAATTTCATTAATAAAGCATAATCGTGAGTTGCCATGATAACGGTTTTACCAGCAGCGTTGATTGCTTTTAATACTTCTAAAACTTCAGAACTGGTTTGCGGATCCAAGTTTCCAGTTGGTTCGTCTGCCAAGATAAATTCTGGATCGTTAAGCAGTGCTCTTGCAATTGCAACACGCTGTTGTTCTCCTCCAGAAAGCTGGTGAGGCATTTTATTTACAAAATCTTTCATGCCTACTTTGTCCAAAACTTCATCAATTTTGTGCAGCATGGCATCTTTTTCGTGCCATCCGGTTGCTCTAAGTACAAAAAGCATATTGTCTTTAATAGAACGATCTGGAAGCAGTTTAAAGTCTTGAAATACAATTCCGATCTTACGTCTCAAAAACGGAATGTCGTTTTCTTTCAGTGCAGCCAAATCAAATTCTACAATATGTCCTTCTCCTTCAACTAATGGTAAATCAGCGTATAAAGTTTTTAAGAAACTACTCTTTCCAGAACCTGTTTTCCCGATGATGTAGATAAATTCACCGTGGTTAACATCTAAATTAATGTGAGAGATAATTTTTCTTCCTTCTTGATATATAGTGACTTCTTTAAGAGACAGTACGTTTTGTGACATAATAAAATTGATTTGAATGGTAAAAGTAATAAGATAACGTTTGTATTCAAAATAAATTTGAATCATTTCTGTAAGAAATATAAAAAAATGAAAATAGATTAAAGCAGAAAGAAAAAATGGAATAATACTTGTGTCAAGAAAAAAATCATTTTAGAAAGTTTGAGAACCAATATTTTGAAGTTTAAATAAACAAAAAATCACGTCTGATTAATCTTTTGTTCATAATAAAACCTTAAAACGTTTCGTTATAAACCGTATAAAATTGATACATTTGAATACTAAATATTACTAAAATGCGTAAACTTTCCTGGTTCTTTTTATTCCAAATTATCCTTATTTCGACCACAGTTTCGGCACAAAAATCAGCTATTTATACTTACGACTTAAAGGATTTTGACAAAGCACTGGCTTTATATAATGATAAACAATATGCCTCAGCACAGCTTATTTTCGAGCATGTCAAAAATACTGAAGTTACTGAAGAAGTAAAATCAGACTGTGCGTTTTATATTGCCAATTGTGCTATAAGAACCAACAAAGCAAATGCCGATGCTTTGGTAGAAAAGTTTGTAAGCGATTATCCAACAAGCACCAAGCAAAATCAGGCTTACATAGAAGCTGCGCAGTTTTTTTTCGAACAAGGAAATTATCCAAAAGCATTGCAATGGTTTGATAAAGTTGACGAAAGTTATATGAGTAAAGCTGAATCGGACAAATTCAACTTCATGAAAGGCTACAGTTATTTTAATGCTAAAAAGAAAAAAGAAGCGACAAACTATTTTAATAAAGTAGTTAATTCTAAAGAATATGGTTCTCAAGCCAAATATTATTTAGGATTTATGGCTTATGAAGGCGACGATTATAAAGAAGCAACCAAATATTTTGATGAAGTTTCGGGCGAAGAAAAATACAAAGAAAAGCTTTCGTATTACCAAGCCGACATGAACTTCAAATTAGGAAATTTCCAAAAAGCAATTGATTTAGGGCAGACTGCAATGGCGAAATCGAATGCTTTGGAACAATCAGAATTAAATAAAATTATTGGAGAAAGTTATTTCAATTTAAAACAATACGACAAAGCGATTCCGTTTTTAGAAAAATACCAGGGTAAAAAAGGGAAATGGAACAATACCGATTTTTATCAATTAGGCTATGCGTATTATGAACAGAAAAACTACGAAAAAGCGATTTCGCAGTTCAATAAAATTATTGAAGGAAAAGATTTCGTAGCGCAAAATGCTTATTATCATTTAGGTTTAAGTTATTTAAATATTGGTAAAAAGCAGGAAGCTTTGAATGCTTTTAAGAATGCTTCAGAAATGGATTTCAATGCGCAGATCCAAGAAGATGCAGCTTTAAATTATGCTAAATTAAGTTACGATATTGGAAATGCGTATCAGGCTGTTCCAGGGATTTTATTAGATTTCTTAAAAAAATATCCAAATAATTCAAGTCGTTCAGAAGTAGAAAAACTATTGGTTGATTCTTATATTTCTTCTAAAAACTACAAAGAAGCTTTAGCTTTATTAGAGAAAAATAGAACTGCAGAAAATAAAGCAGCTTACCAAAAAGTACTGTTTTACCGGGGTGTAGAATTGTACAATGAATCTAATTATCAGGAAGCGGGCAAAATGTTTAAAAGCGCTATCAGCGAGCAAAAGACACCTGAATTTACAGCGCGCGCCACGTTTTGGAAAGCAGAAACAGAATATTTAAATGATGATATGCAGAATGCTTTGTTGACGTATAAGCAGTTTGCAGGAATGGCAGGTGCAAAAGCTACAGATGAGTATAAAAACATCAATTATAATATTGGATACACGTATTTTAAATTGAAAGAATACGATCAAGCGGCAAACTCTTTTCAAGCTCAGATTGATAATTCTCCTTCAGATAAAGTTCGTTTAAATGATTCTTATTTACGTTTGGGAGATTGTCGTTTTGTGACTTCAAAATACAGTGCTGCAAATGAAGCTTACGGAAAAGCAATTGCGGCAAAAGGCGTTGATGCAGATTATGCTCAATTTCAAAAAGCACTTTCGTACGGATTTATGTCAAATAATGCTAAGAAAGTTGATGAACTGAATAACTTTATTCAGATGTACAAAAAATCATCTTACCGTGATGATGCGCTGTATGAGTTAGGAAATACCTATGTTGCAGAAAAGAAAAACGATCAGGCTTTAAAAACGTATGATCAGTTAATTTCTGAATTTCCAAACGGCTCATTTACTTCGAAAGCAGTCTTAAAACAAGGTTTGATTTATTATAATTCTGATCGTGATCAGCAGGCTTTAACGAAGTTTAAAAAAGTTGCGGCAGAGTTTCCAAAAACACCAGAGGCTTTAGAAGCAGTTTCTACGGCAAGATTAATTTATGTTGATTCTGGAAAAGTAGATGAATATGCAACATGGGTTCGTACTTTAGATTTTGTTGAAGTTTCGGATGCTGAATTAGACAACGATACTTACGATGCCGCTTTTAAACAATACAGTCAAAACAACAGTAAAGTTGCTATAACTGGATTCGCAGGTTATGTGAGCAAATTCCCAGCTGGTTTACATGCATTAGAAGCTAATTTCTATTTAGGACAGCTTTATTATGCGGAAGGTTCTGAAACAAAATCAACATCTAATTATCAATATGTGGCAGAGCAGCCAAGAAGTGAATTCACAGAGCAGGCTTTAAACAGATTGGCTCAGATTTATTTGAAAGCAAAAGACTGTGATAAAGCGATTCCAGTTTTAAAACGTCTAGAAAATGAAGCAGATTATCCACAGAATAAAACCTTTGCACAGGCCAACTTAATGAAATGTTATTATGATAAAAAGGATTATGATAACTCGGTTATTGCTGCTGAAAAAGTGCTGGAAAATGCAAAATCTGACGCTGGAGTAAAAGCCGATGCTCAAATCATTGTAGCTCGTGCTGCAATTCAAACAGGAAACGAAGATAAAGCGAAAACAGCTTACGCTAAGTTGCTCACAACTTCTAAGGGAGAATTAGCCGCAGAAGCATTGTATTATGATGCTTATTTTAAAACGAAGGAAGGAAAATTTGAAGCTTCAAATACAGCGGTTCAAAAACTGGCAAAAAACTATTCGTCTTATAAATATTATGGAGCAAAAGGTTTGGTTTTAATGGCAAAAAACTTCTACGGATTAAAAGACAGCTATCAGGCAACTTTTATTTTGGATAACGTAATTAACAATTTTACCGATTATCCAGATGTTGTAGAAGAAGCGAAAAAAGAATTGAGTGCTATTAAATCGGAAGAGTCTAAAACAAATTCGTCGATTAATAGATAGAAAAAAGAGAATAGAAAAAAGAATAGAGAATATAGATTGAGTCAAAGATTGGAAAATCTATTCGTTTTATTCTATGTTCCATTTTCTAAAAAAATAGTGAGTATAGAACTATAGATATTAAAGCAAAGATTGGAAAGTCTATTCTCTATATTCTTTGTTCTATTTTCTAAAAAAGAAGAAAAAAATGAGTTTACCTTTTTATATAGTTGATGTTTTTGCTGATAAAAAATATGCTGGAAACCAATTGGCGGTTTTTATGGATGCAGAAAAATTGAGTTCTCAGGAAATGCAACAGATTGCACGAGAAATTAATTTTGCCGAAAGCACATTTGTTACAAAACTAGACAAAGAAAATAATAAAGCTGAAATAAGAATTTTTACGCCAGCGCACGAAATGCAGTTTGCAGGACATCCTATAATTGGAACTTCGTGGGTTTTAATGAACAAAATATTTGAAAATGCTCCAGCAGAAATAAAACTTGAAGTTCCGATTGGACCAATTGCAATTCATAAATCTGATGACTTGATTTGGTTAAAAGCAGCGCAGCCAAAGTTTTGGGATGTTTTTTCAAAAGAAGATTTCACACAATTCAGTAATCTGAAAGTGAGTGATTTTGAAAATCAATTTCCTGTTCAAGAAGTTACCACAGGAAGTGCTTTTGTAATGGTTGGATTAAGCAGTAAAAGAGCTCTTGAAAATCTGATTTTAGAAAAAGACAAAACAGATCAATGGCTGAAACAGCATTGTAAAACAGACCATAGAGGACTTTATTTTTATTATTTAGAAGGAGAAAAACTGTTCAGCAGAATGTTATGTATTGAACATAATCAATTGGTTGAAGATGCAGCGACTGGAAGTGCTAGTACCTGTTTACAGGCTTTTCTTTTAAAATATCATAAACCTGAATTTGAATTGATTAATTATCAGGGAGATTATATAGGACGTCCGTCTCAAATTTATTTTAAAGGTAAATTAGCTGAAAATGATTTCGATATTAAAATTGGAGGAAAAGCTCAATTTGTTGCTAAAGGAGAATGGGAAGATTAATAAAGAACAAAGAGAATAGAATAAAGAAAATAGATTTTAGAATATAGATAGAGAACAAAGAGTTTTAGCATAAGAATTAAGAAGTAGTATAAGTCTATTTTCGGTAATCTTTACTCTATACTCTTAAAAAAAAGAAATATGAAATTAAATTGCCAGTATAAAATTATCGTTTTACTAGTGTTATTTGTAGGTCAGTTTTCGATTGCGCAAAAGAAGAATGAAAGCATCGGTACTGAAACTGTAAATGTGGTAAAACCTTATTCGCCGACTATTTCAGATGCTTTTAAAGTAAAAGAAAATCCTTCGCTTGACGACAGCGGGAATCAGCCGAAAGAAGTAATTAAATACAGTATTCTATCTGTTCCTGTGGCCTCGACTTTTACACCGTCTAAAGGAAAAGCTGAAGGTGTGGAAAAAGCCAAAAAAGAAAGATTATTTAATAATTACGCTACTTTAGGACTTGGAAATTACAGTACTTTAAATGCAGAATTATTCGTAAATCAGGATTTAGGAAACAACGATTATTTGGCAGGAATGTTTCGTCACCACTCTTCACAAGGCGGTATTAAAGATGTGGAACTAAATGATGAATTTTACGATACTGCAATTAATGTAGGCTACGGTCAAAACAATAGAGATAATTCTTGGAATGTCGATTTAGGATATCAAAATCAAATTTATAATTGGTATGGACTTCCAGCAGATTTTGGCTCAACAATTCCAGATCAGCGTTATGATTTAGTAAATAGTATCAATCCAGATCATTCTTTTAACACCATTTGGCTTGGTGGAAATGCTGAATTTACAGAGAGTATTTTTAGTAATCTTGCTGCCAAATTCACGCATTTTTCAGACAGTTATTCTTCATCAGAAAATAGATTTTATGTAAAGCCAACTTTTACTGTTGATGTAATGGATCAGGCTATAAAAACCAATGTTATTATAGATCACGTAAGCGGTTCTTTTAAAAATAATTATTTACAGGATAATACAGAAGCCGTAAAATATGGTTTTACAAATGTTGGAATTGAGCCAAGTTTTGTAATTCATGAAAACGATTGGACATTAGAATTGGGAGCAGGAGTTTTCTACAGCGGAGATACAGAAAACAGTGGTAATAAATTTTATTTGTATCCAAAAGTAAACGCTTCTTATAAATTGGTTGGCGATTTAATGATCTTCTATACAGGAGTAGATGGCGGTTTAAAACAGAATTCGTATGCTGATTTTGTGACCGAAAATCCGTTTTTGTCTCCAACTTTAAATATGCGTCCGTCGAGTACTCAATATAATGTTTTTGCTGGTTTGAAAGGAAAGCTGGCAAATAATGTCAATTATAATTTGACGGGTTCTTATATGAATGAAAAGGATAAAGCATTATTTAAAGCAAATGATTACACGGAAGTAATCATAAATGAAGACTACGCTTTTGGAAATTCATTTGGAGTAGTTTATGAAGATATTAGAACTTTACGATTTTATGCAGAATTAAAAGCAGATTTCTCTCAAAATGTAACATTCGGCATCAACGGAACTTTCAATAGTTACAATACAGACAACGTAATCGAAGCATGGAATTTGCCTACAATGAAATTAAGTTCAACTTTAGACGTTAATATTACGAAGCAATGGTATGCAGGATTGAATGTGTTTTATGTGGGAGAAAGAAAAGATATGCAGTCAAACACAACAATTGTAACAGATCCTCAGGTTATAACTTTAAAAAGTTATTTTGATGCCAATGCGCACGTTGGTTATAAGTTTAGTGATCGTTTAACGTTTTTCTTAAAAGCTAATAATATTGGAAATCAAGCCTATCAAAAATGGTTGAATTACCCAGTTCAAGGATTCCAGATTTTAGGAGGAGCAAATTATAAGTTTGATTTTTAGGCTTTTGCCAAAAAGATACTAAGGCACAAAGAGTATGTAATATTAAAGTGCCTTTTTTTTTCAGCCATGAACTCATGAATTTTTTGGAGTAGATTCGTGAATTCTTGGCTGTTTTTTTTAATAAAGAAAAAACCTTTGCATCTTTGCATCTCAGAACCTCAGTACCTCAAAATAAATGACTTTTAAAGAAAAAATATATTCTCATTATACACAAATGGTTCAAGACAGAATGGATGTTTTTAGAGACATGATTTCAAACTTGACCGAAGATTCTAAAAACGATGCCAAAGGTTCTGCCGGCGATAAACATGAAACTGCTTTGTCTATGATGCATATCGAGCAGGAAAAATTAACGAATAAGCTTAAAGAAGCAATCGAACAAAAATCGATTTTAGATAAAATTGACCCACTTAAAACTACTGAAAATATAGTTTTAGGAAGTTTGGTCAAAGCAAACGGCATCTACTTATATGTTAGTGTTGCTTTGCCTAAAATTACAATTGACGGAATTAATGTTATTGCACTTTCTCCTCAGTCACCTTTAGGAAATCATTTAATCGGAAATAAAGCTGGATTTCAGTTTGAGATAAATAAGACGCATTATACTATTGAAAATGTTGAATAATTAATTTTAAAAAGAACAGTTATGAGATTTTTTTTTGCTTTTATGATTTTAATGAGCATGCATTTAAGTGCTCAAAATAGTGAATTTAAGGTTTATGATAATGGCTTGATTTATTCTGAAAGTTCTGTGAATAAACTCAAACATATTGTTGATTCATTAAATCTTAAATTTAAAATATGTGAATTCAATAAAACATTTTTTCCTATAGGTCAAGCTAAAGCTAATTTTGTGAAATTATCAAAATCAGATGCTGTAAAAGCTGAAAAAGATCTTAAAAACGGGATTTCATATTCAGAATTAAAAGCAAAGTATCCAAAAGGTGTTTACAAGGAGGATTTAGTTGTTTTAAAATCTAATTATACTAATTACAATAATGAAGAACGTGTCGATTTTTCAAGTTTGCCTTTAGGGAAAAGAGGTGAACAGGAAATAGTTACCGCAGAAAAAAAAGATATCGATTCTTATAAAGATGGTTTCAAAGGTAAGTGGATTTTTGTATTTGAAGATAAAACAGAATATTCGAAAGAATCTTTAGAGGCATATTATTTTATTGAAGAATTTAAGTCAAAACCTATTTCTGATAAATATGCAAGATTAATTCAGTATTCAGATTGTTTGGTAGATACAACAGCACAGATTTTTTATGATAACGCGAAAGATTCAGGCGTTAGATATTTAGACACTATTCAAACTAAAGCACAAAAATTTGAAATTTATATTGAGCAAGTTTTAAAGAAACCAACTTTTGACGACGAAAAGTTCTCACTTTTGTATGGTTTTGATGAAATGGCTTTTGATAAAAAATCAAAGAAAAAGAATAAAGAAGATATTGTTAAAAAAGAGTTGATAGAAAAAGATTTTGAAATTTTTCATAAAAATCTGAATAAATGGGAAACATTAAGACTTGTAAGAGTAGATTCTTTGAGAAAAGCAGATAAAAATTTTGATCTTATGCTAAATGAAGCATTAGCAGAAGCAAAAATAACTAAGTCTTCCGATGATCAATTTGAAGAGTATGTGGGTCGTTATGTTAACAAGGGAGAAGAACTTGAATTAAAAAGAAATAGAAGAGTAATTGGAGGATGTAGTATGGATGACAGCCCTCGAGTTCATGCCCTAAATATTGCAATTCTTTCTGCAGAAACTATAAAATGGGAAATTTTTCTTAGATCTCATTTAAACATTATGAACGATCGTTTTGATAGAGTAAGCGATGGAAGTTATGCTCAGGCAGCAAGGAGCACTTATATTAAAGAGATAGAAGTTTTAGATATAAACGTTCTGGATTTAATTTTAGGAATTTCACTCAGAATAGAGAATCCATCAAAAAATCATTATTATTCAAGCATTAACAGAGTAGGTCGGGCTCTTTCAGAAACAGAAAATCCTCAACTGATTGAAAACAGTTTGTTGGATATGATTGGTGATAATGATCTAGATGATTACAATAGAGTTTTAATGTATTATTTGTTTGAAAATTATAATTATAACTTGAAAGACGAGAATGCTAAAAAACTAAATCAATCCAAATTACAACTGGCAGTAGCTAAAATGCCTATTTATATTTCTTCGAAAATTAATCTTGAGGATTAATTTAATGTTTAGAAAAAACTTGGACAAAGTTAAATAATAAAATTTCTTGTTCCTCAAAATGATAAGATTGATCAAAGCGTAATTTTAGGAACGGATTTCCCTGTCTCTTTGTGAATCTTTTAAAAATTATTAATTAACTCAAAATTTAATTCAAAGAATCATATTAAACTTTAAATTTTAAAGCGTTTTTTGGTTCCAAATTAAAATTTTCAAGTTTCGAGCTTATTTTTACTTCTAAATTTTACATTTTACATGTAAAAACAAAATTATGGTTATAAATTGTAACTGAAATAATTGTTTGTGTTTTTCAATTGTAACTAATATTTCATCTTTGCCTTATCAAATTAAAATTTAAAAAATAAAAATATAAAATTATGTGTGGAATTGTATGTGCCTTTGATCTTAAACAAAAAGCCGAAGCGTTAAGACCTCAAGTATTAGAAATGTCTAAAATCATTCGTCACCGTGGACCAGACTGGAGCGGAATTTACAGCAATGATAAAGCAATTCTTTCTCATGAGCGTTTGGCAATTGTAGATCCAGCTTCAGGAAAACAACCTTTATTTACAGAAGATAAAAAATTGGTTTTGGCTGCAAATGGTGAAATTTACAATCACAGAGAACTGCGCAAACAATTTGAAGGAAAATATAACTTTCAGACTGAAAGTGACTGTGAAGTTATTTTAGCTTTATACAAAGAAAAAGGAGTAAGTTTTGTTGATGAATTAAACGGAATCTTCGGTTTTGCCATTTATGATGTTGATAAAGATGAGTATTTTGTTGCTCGTGACCACATGGGAATTATTCCATTATACATTGGATGGGATCAGCACGGAACTTTTTATGTTGCTTCTGAGTTAAAAGCTCTTGAAGGATATTGTACAAAAATTGAATTATTTCCTCCAGGACATTATTTATCAAGTAAAGACGGTGAATTTGTACAATGGTACAAAAGAGACTGGGTTGATTATGATGCAGTAAAAGATAACGAAACAAGTATTCCTGAAATCAAAAAAGCATTAGAAGCAGCGGTTCACAGACAATTAATGAGTGATGTTCCTTACGGAGTTTTACTTTCAGGAGGTTTAGATTCGTCTATTACTTCGGCTGTAGCCAAAAAATTTGCGCAAAAACGTATTGAGTCAGATGATACAACAGATGCTTGGTATCCGCAATTGCACTCTTTCTCTGTTGGTTTAGAAGGTTCACCAGATTTAGCGGCAGCGAGAAAAGTGGCAGATCATATTGGAACGATTCACCACGAAATTAAATTTACAATTCAAGAAGGTTTAGATGCTGTTCGTGATGTAATTTACAACCTTGAAACTTACGATGTAACTACAGTAAGAGCTTCGACTCCAATGTGGTTAATGGCGAGAGTTATCAAATCAATGGGAATCAAAATGGTCCTTTCTGGAGAAGGTGCAGATGAGTTATTTGGAGGATATTTATATTTTCACAAAGCGCCAAACGCTAGAGAATTCCACGAGGAAAACGTTCGTAAATTAGGTAAACTACACATGTACGATTGTTTACGTGCCAACAAAAGTTTGGCAGCTTGGGGAATTGAAGGACGTGTCCCTTTCTTAGACAAAGAATTTATGGATGTTGCCATGCGCATCAACCCACAAGATAAAATGATCAACAAAGAACATCCGATGGAAAAATGGGTTGTTCGTAAAGCATTTGAAGACATGCTTCCGGAAAGTGTTGCGTGGAGACAAAAAGAGCAGTTTTCTGATGGAGTAGGATACAGCTGGATCGATACTTTGAAAGAAGTGGTAGCAAGAGAAGTTTCAGACGAGCAATTGGCAAACGCAAGATTTAAATTCCCATTGCAGACACCAACTTCTAAAGAAGAATATTACTATCGTTCGATTTTTACAGAACATTTCCCAAGTGATGCGGCGGCGTTATGTGTGCCTCAGGAAGCTAGTGTGGCTTGTAGTACAAAAATCGCTTTAGAATGGGATGAAGCATTCAAAAACATTAACGATCCATCTGGAAGAGCGGTTGCAAGTGTTCACGATGATGCCTACGCTAAAGCATAATACGAGTTTAATTTTTAGAATTAGTATATATATTGCCGAAAGACGTTCTTGAAAAAGAACGTCTTTCTTGTCTAAAATTGTTAAATTCTATTTTTCAGTTCTTTATAAAAAGTTTTTGGTAATTAATAAGTTTACTTTTTTTATATTTGGCATTCTCCCAAATAAAGTTAAATCACTTAGATTTTAATATCAAAAAATATAGGAAAGCAAAAAATAATATTTAGTTTTGCTTTCAGTGAAAATTTTTAATGATTTTTTAATGTGCAGTTCATTTTAAGATTGCACAAATACAATAAATAATAAATAGAATAGTATGTCTGGATTGTTAGCCGTAATTGGTAAAGGAAAAGACCCCAAGCTTGTAAAAGAACTTTCAGAAAGAATGTCATATCGAGGTCCTGATGAAAGCGATATTCATATTATGGAAAATGGCAGCATACTCTGCCATGAAAGTCTATCTATTATTGATCTCAATTCGGGAAAACAGCCCATTCAAGGAACTAATAAGGCCTGGATGGTTCATGACGGAGAAATCTATAATTATAAAGAGCTTAAAGATACAGTTTTAAAACATCATACTTTTAGAACCGCTTCTGATTCTGAAGTAATTGTACATCTTTATGAAGAGTTCGGTTATGATTTCTGCAATAAACTGGATGGGGACTTTGCTTTTGTGGTAATTGACGGCGATAAATATATTGCGGGTCGTGATCCAATTGGAGTAAAACCATTGTATTATGGTTTAGATGAAAGAGGAAGAATTTATTTTTCTTCAGAAATGAAATCTATTGCAGACCAATGTAAATCATTTTCGACTTTTCCTCCGGGACATTATTATACGGCAAAAACTGGTTTTGTAAAATATTACCACCCAGAATACGAAGATCATAAAAATGCAGATCAATCTTTAGATTTAGATGTGATCCGCCAGAGTTTAATTGACGCAACCAGTAAACGTTTATTGGCTAATGTTCCTGTTGGCGTAATACTTTCAGGAGGATTAGATTCGTCTTTAACGTCTTCTATTACTTCTCGTGTATTGAAAGAAAATGGGCAAAAACTGCACTCTTTTTCAATTGGTTTAGGTGCTGATTCGCCAGATAACATAGTAGCTAGGAAAGCGGCAGAATTTTTAGGTACAGATCATCATGAAATACATTTTTCTGTAGAAGAAGGAGTTCAGATTTTAGAAAAAGTAATTTACCATATTGAAACTTATGATATTATTTCGGTAAGATCGGGTGTGCCAATGTATTTGCTTTCTAAAGCTATTGCTGAACAAGGTGTTAAAGTAATTTTATCAGGAGAAGGTGCAGACGAAGTTTTTGGAGGACATTTGTATTTTAGAAATGCGCCTTCGGCAGAAGAATTTCAAGACGAAACCATAGAAAGAGTCCAGAAGCTGTTCACGGCAGATTTGCTTCGTGCAGATAAAACGACCATGGCGCACGGATTGGAAGTAAGGTTTCCGTTTTTAGATACAAAGTTTTTAGATACCAATATTCGCATTAAAACAGAAGAAAAGCAGCCTAAAACATACGACGGAATCGAAAAATACATTTTAAGAAAAGCTTTTGATACACCAGAAGATCCTTATCTGCCGTCAGAAGTTTTATGGCGCCAGAAAGAACAGTTTTCAGACGGAGTTGGATATAATTGGGTAGATGAACTTATTGAATATTGTTCTTCTCAAGTAACCGATGAGCAATTAGCAGGTGCAAGTGTTGAATTTCCGTATAATTCACCAACAACAAAAGAAGCGTACTTATATCGTTCTATTTTTCATAAATATTACCCGCAGTTAAGCGCAGCGCAAACAGTACGTAAATGGATACCGAAATGGCAGGAAAACCTTGATCCAAGTGGAAGGGCAAATGCCGCACACTTGCAGGGAAATTTTGAAAATGCAAAATCTGGTGTTCCAGTTTAGAAAAACAAATTCCCAATTTCTAAAATTCCAAATTCCAAAATTGGAGTAAATATAGAAAAGCCGAGATACATTTAAATGTAGTTTCGGCTTTTTCAGTATTATATATTTCTCTGTATTGGAATTTAGACTCGAGCGCTAGCGAAAAGGCGAAGCAATTTCGAATATTAGAATTTGATTTTTCCGTTATTTCAAGCTTTGAGCTTTGAGATTTTAAAAATTTGGAATTTTAATTTTTAAGTTATTCTGAAGTTTTGGAATTTGGAATTTCAAAAATTGGAATTTAAATTCATTTTTAGAAGTTTTTTTGGGTTTTTCAGACAATTGTGTTAATAACTTAAGTGCTTTAAGTAGTATTTTAATGGGTATATAGCTTGCGTTTTTATATATTTGCGTGTTAGACAGTAAATACATTTTTAGAATAAATTATATGAGCGAAGAAATCAAGAAGAACAATTATTCAGCAGATAGTATTCAGGCATTAGAAGGAATGGAGCACGTAAGAATGCGTCCATCAATGTATATTGGAGATGTAGGGGTTCGAGGACTGCATCATTTAGTTTATGAGGTTGTTGATAACTCTATTGATGAGGCCATGGGAGGGCATTGTGATACAATTGGTGTCTCAATAAACGAAGATGGTTCTGTTACAGTTGAAGATAACGGTCGTGGTATTCCTGTTGATTTACATAAAAAAGAAGGTGTTTCTGCGCTTGAGGTTGTAATGACTAAGATTGGTGCGGGAGGTAAATTTGATAAAGATTCTTATAAAGTGTCTGGAGGTCTTCACGGTGTTGGGGTTTCTGTAGTAAATGCCCTTTCTGTTCATATGAAATCTACTGTGTTTAGAGAAGGTAAGATTTATGAGCAGGAATACGAAAGAGGAAAATCTTTATATCCTGTAAAACAAATTGGAGAGACAGATAAAAGAGGTACACGTCAGACTTTTTATCCAGATGATACGATTTTTCAGCAGACAACGGAGTTTTCATACGACACACTTTCAGCGCGTATGCGTGAACTTTCTTTCTTGAATAAAGGAATTACAATCACGTTTACAGACAAAAGAGAAGTTGATGAAAAAGGGGAGTTTAAAAGCGAAGTCTTTCATTCTGATGAAGGACTTAAAGAATACATTCGTTATTTAGATGGTAATCGTGAGCCAATTGTTTCTCACGTTATCAGCATGGATAATGATAAAGGCGAAATTCCAGTTGAAGTTGCCTTAATTTACAATACAAGTTATACAGAGAATATTTTTTCTTACGTAAATAATATTAATACTCACGAAGGAGGAACGCATTTACAAGGTTTTAGAAGTGGTTTGACAAGAACGCTTAAAAAATATGCAGATGCTTCAGGTTTATTGGATAAATTAAAATTCGAAATTGCCGGAGATGATTTCCGTGAAGGATTGACAGCAATTATTTCAGTAAAAGTATCTGAACCGCAATTCGAAGGACAAACCAAAACTAAACTTGGAAATAGAGAAGTAGTTTCTCCAGTTTCTCAAGCGGTTGGAGAAATGTTAGAGAATTATTTGGAAGAAAATCCAAATGATGCAAAATTGATTATCCAAAAAGTAATTTTAGCAGCTCAGGCACGTCACGCAGCAAAAAAAGCGCGTGAAATGGTACAGCGTAAAACCGTTATGGGTGGCGGTGGATTACCAGGTAAATTATCTGACTGTTCAGAACAAGATCCAGCAAGATGTGAGGTTTACCTTGTCGAGGGAGATTCGGCTGGTGGAACAGCAAAACAAGGTCGTGATCGTAACTTTCAAGCAATTCTGCCATTACGTGGTAAAATCTTGAACGTAGAAAAAGCGATGCATCATAAAGTATTCGAAAACGAAGAGATTAGAAATATCTTTACTGCCTTAGGGGTAACAGTAGGAACCGCAGAAGATAGTAAGGCATTAAATCTTGAAAAATTAAGATATCATAAGGTAATCATCATGTGTGATGCCGATGTCGATGGTAGCCACATCTCTACCTTAATATTAACGTTCTTTTTCCGTTTTATGAAAGAGTTAATTGAGGAAGGTCACGTTTATATTGCTGCGCCACCTTTGTACTTAGTTAAAAAAGGAAACAAAAAAGAATACGCTTGGAATGATGTTCAGCGTGATCAGGCTAACGAAAGAATGGGAGGAAGTGCTAATATTCAGCGTTATAAAGGTCTTGGAGAGATGAACGCGGAGCAATTATGGGAAACTACAATGGATCCGAATTTCAGGACTTTACGTCAAGTGAATATTGATAGTCTTGCAGAAGCTGATCAGGTTTTTTCTATGCTGATGGGTGATGAAGTACCACCTCGTAGAGAATTTATCGAGAAAAATGCAGTTTATGCAAATATTGATGCATAAAATGAAAAATTAATAATTTCAATTCGTTTAATTGTTTAAATTTACTAGACAATTAAACGAATTGTCTTTTTAAAGAATAGGCAATATTAATAACCGATAAAGTATAAAATATGAAAGTTACCATTGTAGGAGCAGGAAATGTTGGAGCTACATGTGCAGATGTTATTTCTTATAGAGGAATTGCAAGCGAAGTAGTATTGTTGGATATTAAAGAAGGTTTTGCCGAAGGTAAAGCATTGGATATTACACAATGCGCGACAAATACTGGTTTTAATACAAAAGTATCTGGCGTTACTAACGATTATTCTAAAACTGCTGGAAGTGATGTGGTCGTAATTACATCAGGAATTCCAAGAAAACCCGGAATGACAAGGGAAGAGTTAATTGGTATAAATGCAGGAATTGTAAAAACAGTTGCTGAAAATGTATTGAAATACTCTCCAAATACAATTATTGTAGTAGTTTCTAATCCTATGGATACTATGACATATTTGGCTTTAAAAGCGACTGGTCTTCCAAAAAATAGAATTATAGGTATGGGTGGGGCTTTAGACAGCTCACGTTTTAGAACTTATCTTTCTTTGGCTTTGGACAAACCTGCAAATGACATTTCGGCAATGGTAATAGGAGGTCACGGTGATACAACTATGATTCCTTTAACACGTTTAGCATCTTATAATGGAATTCCAGTTTCAGAATTTCTTTCAGAAGAAGTGCTTCAAAAAGTAGCTGCAGATACTATGGTTGGAGGAGCAACTTTAACAGGTTTGCTTGGAACTTCAGCTTGGTATGCGCCAGGAGCTTCAGTAGCTTATTTAGTAGATAGTATTTTGAACGATCAAAAGAAAATGATAGCATGTTCTGTTTTTGTAGAAGGAGAATATGGGCAAAATGATATCTGTATAGGAGTACCATGTATAATTGGTAAAAACGGTGTAGAAGAAATTTTAGATATTAGCCTAAACGATCAGGAAAAAGCATTATTTGCGAAAAGTGCAGATGCAGTTCGCAGTATGAATGATGCTCTAAAAACGATTTTAGTATAATAAAAACGGCAAAAAAGAGAAAAGGCTGCACTTTTGCAGCTTTTTTTTTGAGATTAATTAATAAATAAATTGGTTAATATTTTCGTTAATTATATATTTGCTCGGTTTAAAAAAAAATTGGTAATTCGTGATCTCGTATTTTTGTTTTAAAAAATCATGTCAGGGCTTATTTTATGGGACTTTAAAACAAAAACAAAAATAAAACATAATTAATTTTTAGTAATAATGCAGAATAAAGGACTTATTAAATTTTTCGCAATTCTATTTGCATTGGTGAGTATTTACCAACTATCATTCACTTTTGTGGCAAATGGCGTCAAAAATGATGCTAAAGCTGTTGCAGGAGATAATCCTGATAAAGAGCTGAAATATTTAGATTCTATTGGTAAAGAAAAAGTGTTAAATCTTGGTTTTACTGACTTCACTTATAATGAAGTAAAAAACAAACAGCTTAATAAAGGTCTTGACTTAGAAGGAGGAATCAACGTTATTCTTCAAATTTCTATTAAAGATGTATTAAAAGGTTTGGCTAATAATTCTAAAAATCCAGTTTTTAATAAATCATTAGCTGATGCATCTGCAAATTTAGAAGGAAACAAAACGTATTTAAATAAGTTTTTTGAAGCTTTTGAAGCTAATTCAAAAGGAACTGTAAAACTTGCATCTCCAGATATTTTCGCTAACAGAAGTCTTCAAGGAGAAGGTGGAGTAGATTTTCAAATGTCTGATGCACAAGTTCAAAAAGTAATCAAAAGAAAAGTTGATGAGTCTGTAGAAAGTGCTTTTAAAGTATTAAGAGAGCGTATCGACAAATTTGGTGTTACACAGCCAAACATCCAAAAATTAGGAGAAACAGGAAGAATCTTAGTGGAGCTTCCAGGTGCTAAGGATGTAGATAGAATTAAAAAATTATTAGGTGGAAAAGCGCAATTAGAGTTCTGGGAAACTTATAAAATTGAAGAAATTGGAAACTTCTTAGTAGCAGCTAATGAAGCTTTAAAGAAAACTGAAGTTGCAAAAGTAGAAACTAAAACTGTAGCTAAAGATTCATTGAATGCTTTATTAACAGATGCTAAAGATTCTACTGAAGCTAAAAAAGGAAACAATCCTTTATTTGATAAAATTATCGGTCAAGGTGGCGGACCAGTTTTAGGTTATTTTGCACCGAAAGATACAGCAGCAATCAATGCTTATTTTAAAAGACCAGAAATTAGAGTTTTATTGGCAGCTGACCAGCATTATGCAAAATTTGTTTGGAGTAAGCCAACTACTATAAAAGATCAAAAAGCAAAAGATTTAGCAAGTGCTAAAGATATTGAAGTTGTTGAATTATATGCTTTAAAAGGAAATAGAGACAATAACCCAGCAATGAGCGGTGGTGTTGTGACTGATGCAAAAGATACTTTTGACCAAATGGGTAAACCTGCAGTTTCTATGCAGATGAACAGCCAAGGTGCTAAAGTTTGGGAAGAATTAACAGGAAGAGCTTTTGCTCAAAAAAGTTATATCGCTATTGTTCTTGATGATATCGTATATTCTGCTCCAGGTGTAACAAGCGGTCCTATCGCTGGAGGAAGATCTGAGATTACAGGTTCTTTTGATGTTGCTGAAACTAAAGATTTAGCTAACGTATTAAACGCAGGTAAATTACCAGCTTCTGCAGATATTATCCAGTCAACTGTTGTTGGTCCGTCTTTAGGTCAGGCAGCTATTGATGCAGGTACAATTTCTTCTGTATTAGGATTCTTATTAGTTTGTGTTTGGATGGTATTCTACTATGGTAAAGCTGGTTGGTATGCAAATCTTGCTTTATTATTAAACTTACTATTCTTATTCGGAATTATGGCAAGTTTTGGTTTCGTATTAACGTTACCAGGTATTGCAGGTATCGTATTAACATTAGGTACGGCAGTAGATGCTAATATTATTATTTACGAAAGAGCAAAAGAGGAATTACGTGAAGGAAAATCTCTTTCTGAAGCAGTTCAGGCTTCTTACGGATGGCATGGTGCAATGCGTTCTATTATTGATGCTAACGTTACTCACGTTTTAACTGGAGCAATCTTGTTTATCTTTGGTACTGGTCCAATCAAAGGTTTCGCATTAACGTTATTAATCGGTATTGTAACTTCATTGTTTACATCTATCTTTATTGCTAGAATTTTTATTGACAGAAATATTTTAGGAAAAGCAGATTTGACTTTCTCTACAAACATTACTAAAAACTGGTTTACTAATTTCCACTTTGACTTTATTAAAGTTAAAAAATTTACTTATATCTTCTCTTCTATTGTAACAGTAGTAAGTTTAGTGTCTATCTTTTTCATTAACGGATTAGATGAAGGTGTGGATTTTGTTGGAGGTAGAACTTTCCAAGTTAAATTCGAAAAAGCTATTGACGCTACTGCGGTTTCAGATGAGTTATCTGCTGCTTTTGGTACTCCGGTTGAAGCTAAAATTTTAGGTGATGATGATCAATTAAAAATCACTACTAAATATAAAATTAAAGAAGATGGCGTAGCTATTGATGAGGAAGTGAACCAGAAATTATATGCTGCTTTACAGAAATATTTCCCAAATACTTCTTATGATAAATTCATTAACTCGTACAACGGTAAAACGGTAGGGGTATTACAAGCTTCTAAAGTTGGAGCTTCTATTTCTGAAGATATTAAGACAAACTCATACTGGGCAGTTCTTGGAGCAATGGCAGTTATTTTCTTATACTTAATGGTATCTTTCCGTAAATGGCAGTATTCATTAGGTGCTATTGCAGCTGTTGCGCACGACGTTGTGTTTGTATTAGGGATTTATTCATTATGCTATAAATTCATGCCTTTCCACATGGAAATGGATCAGCATTTTATCGCAGCGATCTTGACTGTAATTGGTTATTCTATGAACGATACAGTAATTGTATTTGACAGGGTTAGAGAGTTTATCATCGGAAACCGTAAAGGTAGTTTCGAAGATATCGTAAACGCTTCTATTAATACTACATTATCAAGAACATTGAATACTTCATTAATGATGATCATTGTATTGTTAACAATGTTTATCTTCGGTGGAGAATCTATCAGAGGATTTATCTTTGCAATGTTAATTGGTATTATCGTTGGTACTTACTCTTCATTATTTATCGCAACTCCAGTATTGGTTGATACGATTTCAAATGATGAGAAACATACAATTGAAGACAAACACAATAAGGTTTCATAATTAAATACCTTATTTTAAATAATAGAAAAGATCCAGTGAAAACTGGATCTTTTTTTTATGTTTGTAATTGTCTTCCAAAAACGATTTATGATTCAGAAACAAATATTCTTTATAGCTTTATTATTTGCTGTAGTACAGCTTAAAGCACAGCAGGTGAATAGTAATTATAGAATAGGTATTAGCTCTGGTATTGGAAGTGAATTTAATAATCGGAATTATACATTTACAAATGAGTTTTATAAAGTACAATTGTATTATAAGATTAAGGAATCGAGAAATTTTCAATACGAAATTTTAATACAGCCTGAGGTTAATTTCGGAAAGCATCAACTATTGAATTTGTATTTTGTAAAACCAGAAACTCCAGATTTTGAACAGAAGCGAATTGAATATATGAAATTGAAAAATGTTCATGAATATGTTCTTAATATCGGTTTTCTTGTTAAGAAGCCAATTGGAAAGATATTTTCTTGCTACCTATTAGGGAGTGTAGGTCCAATGATTACGGATACAGCAACAGAGCGAATGTCTAAAGGTTTTGCCTTCGCAGATGTTTTTGCGGTTGGTTTTACTGCTGATTATAAGAAATTACAGTTTGATATTCGTCCAAGTTTGCGACATGTTTCTAATGCGGGATTAGGAAGCACAAATGCCGGCTATAACACAAGAAATATTGAATTAGGTGTTTCTTGTCAATTATAAAAGAAAATGCCCAATATCAAGTTATATTGGGCATTTTTTATTTTTAAAAATAATTTTTAAGATTCGGCAAGCGGATTTCTTTGTGCTCTGATGATAAAGAATAATCCGATGATGATAAACGGAATACTTAACCATTGTCCTGTAGAGAAATAGCCTAAGTTTTCTTCTATACCGCCTTGGCTTTGTTTTACAAATTCGACAATAAAGCGAACTACAAATAAAAGAACTAAAAACAATCCGAATAAATAACCAGATTTAAGTCTTGTGTTTGTTTTCCAGTATAAGAAATATAAAATAGCAAATACAAAAATATAAGAGAAAGCCTCGTATAATTGAGCAGGATGTCTTGCAGGAACTTCGGCTAGTAAATTAGCAAATTTAGGGTTGGTAGCAATAGCATTATAAGCTTCTTTTGGATCGGCAATTCCAGTTTTTTGCATTGCTTCATTTTTACTGAAAGTATCGTGTAAAAAACGAATTCCGAATGAAGATGTTGTTTCGTTACCAATGATTTCTGAATTGAAAAAATTTCCTAAACGAACAAAAATAGCACCGCTCGCAACAGGAATTACAATACGGTCAAGAATCCATAAAAGGGGACGTTTTAAGATTTTTTTGCTGTAATAATACATGGCAACAATAATAGATATTGCTGCTCCGTGACTTGCTAATCCTTGGAAACCTGTAAATTCGAATTTAGGTTCAAATCTAAAAGGCAGAAAAATCTCCAATAAATGATTCCTGAAATATTCCCAATCGTAAAAGAAAACATGACCCAAACGTGCGCCGATTAAAGTTGCAAGAACTGTCCAAACAAATAAAGAATCTAGTTTTTCAAGTGATTCGTTTTCTCTTTCGAAAATCTTTTTCATTAAAAACCATCCTAAAAGAAAAGCAATTACAAACATTAAGCTGTAAAAGCGAATCATAAAAAATCCTAAATTGATTCCCTCAGAAGGATTCCAAACAAAATTTAAGGCGTGTGTCATGTAAAATGTTTTATATATTGTAAAAATAAATATTTAATGTAAAGTACCCTTTTGTAAAAGGTTAATGTTTATGACCGCATTTTTTTTCGGGAACAGGATCATAGCCGCTTCTTCCCCAAGGATGACAGCTTAAAATTCGTTTTATTCCTAGAAATCCTCCATAAAATAATCCATGAGTTTGTAAAGCCTGAATCATATAGGTAGAACAAGTTGGTTCAAATCTGCAAGATGCCGGTGTAAAAGGCGAAATTGCAGTTTGATAAAACCGTACTAAAAGTACAAAAGGATAGATTAGAAATTTCATAGTTTAAAAATCAAAAATCACTTTTACTGTTTGTACTAAAGATACAATGTTTTAGTAAAAACGGAACATTAAAACTGTTACTGAATACTAAAAGAAGTTCCCTCTTTTCCGTCTTTAAGCTGAATTCCTAATGCAATTAACTGATCTCGAATCTGATCAGAAAGAGCGAAGTTTTTATCTGCTCTTGCTTGATTTCTCATTCCAATAAGCATATTAACAACGCCTTCTAATTTGTCGTTGTCTCCATCAGCATTTTTCTCATCACTCAGACCTAAAACATCAAATACAAATGCATTTACAGCTGTTGTGAAATCTGTTAAATCCGTTGTAGAGATAGTTTCTTTGCCGTCTTTGAGTAAGTTGATATATCTAACAGCTTCAAACAATTGGGCAATTAAAATTGGCGTATTAAAGTCGTCGTTCATAGCATCGTAGCAAAGCTGTTTCCATCCTGCAAAATCAATAGAACTTGAATTTCCTGCTGTAATATTTGGTAAAGCGTCAACAGCTTCCATTAATCTTTTATACCCTTTTTCAGCAGCAACAATGGCATCATCAGAAAAATCTAAAATACTTCTGTAATGTGCCTGAAGCATAAAGAAACGAGTTACGGAAGCTGAAAATGGTTTGCTTAAGATATTATTATCGCCGCTAAGGATTTCTCCTGGAAGAATATTGTTCCCAGTCGATTTTGCCATTTTCTTTCCGTTTAAAGTAAGCATGTTGGCATGCATCCAGTAATTTACAGGCGATTGACCTGTGCAGGCTTCATTTTGTGCAATTTCACATTCATGGTGAGGGAATTTTAAATCCATTCCACCGCCGTGAATATCAAAATGATTTCCAAGATATTTAGTGCTCATTGCAGTACATTCAAGGTGCCAGCCAGGGAAACCATCACTCCAAGGAGAAGGCCATCTCATAATATGTTCTGGTTCGGCTTTTTTCCAAAGTGCAAAATCCTGCGGATTTCTTTTATCAGATTGTCCGTCAAGATCACGAGTATTCGCCAGCATATCATCGATATTTCTACCGCTTAGAATGCCGTAATTGTTAGTTTCGTTATATTTTACAACATCAAAATAAACCGATCCATTGGCAACATATCCGATGCCTTTATCAATTATTTTTTTGATAATTTCAATCTGTTCAATAATATGTCCAGTTGCAGTCGGCTCGATGCTTGGAGGTAAGAAGTTGAATGCTTTTAGGATATTATGAAAGTCTACAGTATATCGCTGTACTACTTCCATAGGTTCTAATTGTTCCAAACGAGCTTTCTTGGCAATTTTATCTTCTCCTTCATCCACATCATCAACAATATGTCCGACATCTGTAATATTACGGACGTAACGAACTTTATAATCTAGATGTAAAAAGTATCTAAAAATCACATCAAAAGACATAAAAGTCCTTACGTTTCCTAAGTGAACATTACTATATACGGTAGGTCCACAAACATACATTCCAACATTTCCATCATGGATGGGTTTGAAATCTTCTTTTTCACCCGAAAGTGAATTGTATATTTTTAGAGGTTGACTGTTATATAGTGGCATATTGTTTTTTAATGTTTAATCGTTTAATTGTTGATTTATTTAATCGTGCCAACGTTTGATCGTTTTTAACTTAGTTTGTCTTATTCTTTAGAAAGATAGTATTTTTTTAAACTATTTATCTGATTGCAGATCTTTTCGATTTTTTCACGAGATTCTACATATTCTGTTTCAGAAACATAATTTAAATCTTTTGAAATAATTAAATGATTCAAAGTTTCCATTGCAGATGAATAAGATATCGTTAAAAAATGAGCTTTATCTTTATTTGTATTTCTTGAAGTTCCTTCTGCAATATTAGTAGCAATTGACGACGAGCTCCTTTTTATTTGAGAAGTTATTCCGAATAATTCATTCGAAGGAAATTTACTAGTTAATTTATAAATATCCAAAATAAACATTCTTGCATTTTGCCAAACTTCAAGTTTTTCAAAGGAAAAAAAGTACATTTTTTTGGGTTTAATCGTTTAACCGTTTATTTGTTTAGTGTTTTCGATTAAACGATTTAACAAATAAACGATTAACCAAATATTTAAAATTGAGTGTCTAGTTTGATGTAATCAAGAAATTCTCTTTTTGTTTGAGGATCTTTGAATTTTCCACCAAATTCAGAAGTTACTGTACTGCTTTCGATGTCTTTAATTCCGCGTGAATTTACGCAAAGATGTTTAGCATCAATAACGCAGGCAACATCTTCTGTTCCTAAAGCTTTTTGAAGTTCTTGAACAATCTGCATTGTTAAACGCTCTTGAACCTGAGGTCTTTTTGCATAATATTCAACAATACGGTTCATTTTAGATAAACCAATAACTCTTCCGCTTGAAATGTAAGCTACGTGCGCGCGGCCAATAATTGGTAATAAATGGTGTTCGCAGGTAGAATAAACCGTAATGTTTTTCTCTACCAACATTTCACCGTATTTGTAATTGTTGTCAAAAGTAGAAGCTTTTGGTTGTTTTGCTGGGTTTAAACCTCCAAAAATCTCTTTTACAAACATCTTAGCAACTCTGTTTGGAGTTCCTTTAATACTATCGTCAGTCAAATCCATTCCAAGAGTTTGCAGAATGTTTTCGACATCTTTTTTTATTTTTTCTATTTTTTCTTCGTCAGTAATGTCAAAAGCATCTGCTCTTAACGGGTTTTTTGCATTACTGCTGAAGTGACTGTCACCAATTTCCTCTAAAAAATCTTCGTTATTTATCATTAAAAACTACTATTATAATGGGTATATCTTTTTAAGGCGGTAAAGATAATTAATAAATGGGAAACCTTTTCTATGGTTTTTACGATTTAATTGTTCCTTTTTGGATATAATTTAAAATTGATCCCAAAAACAAAAGACAATAACGAAAATGGTTATTGTCTTTTGATGTTTAAGGTTTATTATTTTTTATCTGTTTTTATAAACTAATAACGCTTCTTTTAAGATGTTTACAGCGGTAATTAAATCCTGTTTGTTTAAAACATAAGCAATACGAACCTGATTTAATCCCATTCCGGGAGTCGAATAAAAACCTTTAGCAGGAGCAATCATTACTGTTTCGCCATTTAAATTATAACTTTCTAAAAGCCATTGCGCAAAATCATCTGAGTTTTCTATTGGTAATTCTGCAATACAATAAAAAGCACCTTTTGGTTTGGTAACAATAACTCCGTCAATTTTATTTAATTCTGCAATCAAAGTGTTGCGTCGTTCTTTGTATTCTGCAATTACTTCGTCAAAGTAACTTTGCGGTGTATCTATTGCAGCTTCGCAAGCAATCTGTTCGATTGTTGGCGGACTCAAACGTGCTTGAGCAAATTTCATTACTGTTGCTAAAACCTCTTTGTTTTTCGTAACCAGACAGCCAATTCTTGCGCCGCACATACTGTAACGTTTAGAAACAGAATCTACCATGATTACATTTTGCTGTACATCTTCTAAATTCATTACAGAAAAATGGACATCATCTCCATCGTATAAAAATTCACGATAAACTTCATCAGCAATTAAATACAAGTCATGTTTTTTGATTAAGCTTGCTAACTGTTTAATTTCTGCTTCAGAATATAAATATCCAGTCGGATTTCCAGGGTTGCAAATCAGAATGGCTTTTGTTTTTGGTGTAATTAGTTTTTCCACTTCTTCGATGCTTGGCAATGCAAAAGCAGTTTCGATTGTAGAAACTAATGGAACAACAGTTGCACTAGTTGAAGATGCAAATGCATGATAATTAGCATAAAAAGGTTCTGGAATGATAATTTCATCTCCAGGATCTGTAATTGTGGCCAGCGCAAATAGTAAGGCTTCAGAGCCACCAGTAGTTACAATGATGTCTTCTGTGTTAACGTTTACATTTTGGCGCTGGTAAAATTGTGCTAATTTTTTTCTATAGCTTTCATATCCGGCAGACGGACTGTATTCTATAAGAGTCAAATCAATATTTTTTACCGCCTCGATGGCCACTTCCGGTGTCTTGATATCCGGTTGACCAATGTTTAAGTGATACACTTTGTGTCCTTTTTTCTTTGCTAAATCTGCAAAGGGAGCCAGCTTGCGTATCGGAGATTCAGGCATGTTTCTGCCTTTGTGTGAAATTGTTGGCATGAGTATAAATTATTGAAGTGCAAATTTGCATTTTTTTTTCCAATTTAACGTAAACAATAAGGGTACTTCCAAAAATGTAACAATAATAAATATATTTGCTAATTTTATAATAAAATATTGTCAATGAAAAAATATAAAGTATTGTTTTTTGGGTTATTCTTACCTTTTTTGCTTTTTGGACAAGGCGATTTTTTATTACAAAACAATGCATCAAAGGCCACAATACCTTTTAAACTGATAAACAACCTCATTTTTATTCCTATTAAAGTAAACGGAGTAGAGCTTAATTTCTTATTAGATTCTGGTGTCGAAGAGACAATTTTGTTTAGTATGGAGGAAAGGCAGGAAATTAGTTTTAATAATGTTGAAAAGATTAAACTCCGCGGCTTAGGAAGTGAAGAGGAAATTGAGGGTTTGAAGTCAACAAAAAATAGTTTGGAAACGCATGGTTTAAAATCTAACGATCATATGGTCTTTATCATTTTAGATCAGAGTTTTAATTTGTCTTCTCATATTGGAATTCCGGTGAATGGAATTATCGGTCATAAGTTCTTTAAAAATAATTTGGTAGAAATCAATTATCAGAAAAAGAAAATTGTCGTACATTCTAGGAATCGTAAATTTCAAGAAAAACTCGATAAAAAATTTGTAAAAATCCCAATAACCGTAGAAAGATCAAAACCATATTTAGTAACAACAGCAACGGTTAATAATGTTCAAATTCCAGCAAAACTTCTTATTGATATTGGAAATAGTGATGCTTTTTGGGTTTTTGAAAATAATAAAATTAAACTTCCAGATAAAAATTTTCCAGATTTTTTAGGAAAAGGATTTAGCGGTGATATTGAAGGTCATCGTGCAAAAATTGATGAATTTGCTATTGATGAATTTGAGTTCAAAAAACCAATTGTCTCTTTTCCCGATTCCATTTCTATTCGAAATGTAAAGATGGTTCCAGGACGTATTGGTTCGGTTGGAGGAGAAGTTTTAAAACGATTTACATTAGTTTTAGATTATCAAGACAGAGAACTTTATTTAAAGAAAAACAATAAGTTCAGCGAGCCTTTTACGTATAATAAAAGTGGTATAACAATTCAGCATAACGGACTGCAGTGGGTTCAGGAAACTGTGCGTCTAGAAATGGTCAGAGTCGGCACTTCAATTGATGACTTGCAGGATAGAGATAAAACGAACAATAATTTTAAATACAAATTTGCTCTTAAACCTGTTTATGAAATTGTTAATGTAAGAAAGAATTCTGCAGCAGAAAAATGTGGTCTGCGCAAAGGAGATATTATTGTAAGTATTAATAAAGTACAGCCTTATCGGTATAGTTTACAGGAAATAAATAACCTTTTAAAGTCAGAAGAAGACATTTGGATCAATTTAGAAGTTGAGAGAAATAGTGTAGTACTGAAGTTTAGATTTAAGTTAGAGGATGAGCTTTAAGAGATAAAAGTAAAATTGCTTTTATATTATTATTTTGACTATGTTATGATTTTTTGTGAAAATATGTTTGTTAAAATTAGTTTTTTGCCTAGATAATTTATTATGTTTAACAAAAATTTAATCTATGGTAAAAAACTACATTAATTTCTTACAATTTTTATTTGTTTTTACTTTCTTATTGGTTTTACCCTCAAAAGTTACTGCCCAATGTGCGGGAACTAATGGACAATTGGATTTGTGTACCACTATTTCAGATCCAGTAAATCAATCTATTTCACTATTTTCTTTATTGGGCGGATCACCTGTGCCTGGAGGAACTTGGCGAGGAACGACTTCTCGCGGATTAGATCCCGTAAATGGAAGATTAAATGCTCAGCTGATTAGCAGCGGAGGTACTTATGTATATACATATACTGCTCCACCTACCGCTGGCTGTACAAATAATACTGCCACAGTTACTGTGAAAATTGGTCCGTATGCAGGTATTCCAGCTCCCTATGCAACGGTATGTAGTGATGAAAATTATTTCAACCTTTTTACAGCTTTTAACGGGACCGTTATGGCGCCTCATACAAATGGAATTTGGCGTGACAGCGATGGAGCTCCTTTAGATAATCCTTCTTTCTATGTAAAAGATAAAGAAGGAGTTTATGAATTTACTTATACAGTACCTCCTGTGCTAGCATGTTCTGCTGCTTCACCTACTTCAAAAGTTATTATTACAGTGATTGAAGCACCAGAAGAAGGTTCGCCAAACGATTTATTAATCTGCGCCGAAACACAAATCGATCAGTATACAGATTTAGATTTGAATACAAGACTTACCGGTCAGGACATTGGCGGTGATTGGAATGGTTTAGGGCTTACAGGTCCAGCAGATCACGTTGTAAACTTAAAAGAAATTTATGATACTTATGGACCAGGAGAATATAAGTATTCCTATACGGTTTATGCCGAACCCAATAATCAAGTTTGTCCAGATAAAACGGCAGTTGTTACTATTACAATAGAAAAGCAGCTTGATTTTACTGGAGCAAAAATTGAGATTCTTAAAGATATTTGCGAACCAGAAATACCAACGGCAAACTATTCTGCAGTTTTAACACAAGGCGTTCAGCCAATTCCTAATGGAGAATACGAAGTAACATTCAGCGTGTCTGGTCCAAATGGCGGAACAGAAAGTGTTGTTTCTAGTTTTGTAAACGGAGTTTTTAATTTCCCAGTTTCTTCGTCTTATTTTAGACAAGTTGGAAGATTTACTTTAACAATTACTAGAATTTCGGCAACTTCCAGTAAAAAAGCCTGTACCAATATCATTAATAATTTATTTGATGTTCTTGAAGTACATGCCATTCCGAAACTTGATGGAGCTGTTTTAAATCTAGATCCCACTTGCCAGAATAAAACTGCACAAGCTCACTTAACGAATGCAGTTTTACTGCCAGATGGAAACTATAATATTGTCTACAATGTCACTGGAGACAATTTTGCATTAGGACAGAGGCAAAATATTACAATTACAGCAGGTGTGTCAGATTTTCAAATTCCAGCTAATTTAAATGCAAATAGCGGAGCATCATCTATTACAATTACAAATATCACAAATACTGCTACCGGCTGTACAAATACGGCAAATGTAAGAGGGAATTTAATTATAAATCCGCTTCCAAACGCTGCGGCAGTCACTGTTGCTGTAAATGATCGTTGTCTTAATGATTCAGTAACTGCAACAATTTCTGGCTTAGGTAGTCTTACGGACATAACAATTTCCTATATGCTTTTGGGTGATAATTTAGCTTCCGAAATACAAACACTCACAGCTGCAGCAGGAAAAGCTGAATTTCAGATTCCGGCAGGTTTACTATTAAATACTGGATCAACAATTATCTCTATCACCAATTTAAAGAATAATATTACGGGATGTGAGGTTAATTTGAGTAATGTTTTAGACAGCTTTATTATACATCCAATACCAGTTCCGCCAACAGTAAATGCGCAGTCATTTTGTAAAGTAGACGAAGCAACGGTAGCCAATTTAGTTCCAAACGGAAATCAATATAAATGGTATAATTCTGAAACAGCTGTGACTCCTTTAGCAGGTACTGCATTATTGCAATCGGGCAATTATTATGTGAGAGAAACTTCTGCGGCAGGATGTACTTCTGCAGCAGCAGTAGCGGTGGTTACAATAAACGATTCTCCAGTTCCAGTTTTACTCTCAGATGGACAAAATTTCTGCGGACTTAACAATCCAACTATTGCAGACTTATCCAACAATACAAATGTGCCGGCAACTGTCGTTTGGTACGATGCTCCTAATGGAAATTTATTAACATCGGCAACACCTTTGATTGAACAGGGAAAATATTATGGATTTAATTTTCCAAGCGCAGATTGTTTTTCTTCAGAATATATTGAAGTTACGGTTACTTTGACAGAATGTGATAGTGTGCCCAATGATTTCTTTATTCCAGATGGGTTTTCTCCAAATGGTGATGGAATAAACGATTCGTTTGTGATAAAAGATATTGAATTTTTATACCCGAATTATACGCTTGAAATTTATAATAGATACGGAAACGGAATGTACAAAGGGGATAAAAATAAACCAGCCTGGGATGGTATGAATTACGAGAAGAGCGGTATCGCTGGCGGAGTTGCACCAAACGGAGTTTATTTTTATGTATTGCATTTCAATAAAGACAGTAAGCCTCCTAAACAAGGCCGTCTTTATTTAAATCGATAAATCTCTTTTTATATTTTAATATAATTTCAAATGAAAAAAATACTACTCTTTATAAATTTTCTTTTCTATTTATCCGTTGCTGCACAGCAAGATCCAGAATATACTCATTATATGTATAATATGAGTGTTGTTAATCCGGCATATGCGACGGGTGTGCCTGCAATGATGAATTTTGGAGGACTATACAGAACACAATGGGTAGGAGCAGTAGGAGCTCCAAAAACATTTACCTTTTTTGCACATAGTGCGATTACAGAAAGAATCGAAGCGGGACTTTCATTTATATCAGATGATATTGGAGATGGCGCTAAAAAGGAAAATAATGTAAATGCCGATTTTGCTTATATCTTAAAACTTGGCGGACAAAATAAACTTTCACTTGGTTTAAAAGCAGGATTCTCCTCTATACAAAGCAATTTTAATGGTTTTCGTTTTACAGATCCGCAGACCGATTTTGCTTTTGCAGAAAATATAAATGCTACAAAACCTAATATTGGAGTCGGGGCTTATTATTTTAGAGATAATCTTTATGTTGGTTTATCTGTTCCTAATTTACTGAAATCAAAATATATTCAGGAAAAATCAGGAATCAATGCGTTTGGTTCTGAAGAAATACATACTTTTTTAACGGCAGGTTATGTTTTTCAGCTGAATGATGCGCTGAAACTAAAACCAGCATTTATGTCCAAATTTGTAAAAGGTGCTCCAATAACTTTAGATGTTACTGCTAATGTTTTGTATAACGAAAAATTTGAATTTGGTGCTGCGTATAGAATCGATGATTCTGTAAGTGCATTATTTAATATCAATGTTACACCTACACTTAGAGTGGGTTATGCTTACGATTATACATTGACAAATTTTGGTCAGTTTAATTCGGGAACACATGAAATCATGCTGTTATTCGATTTAGATCTATTAGGAAAAGGATTCGATAAATCACCAAGATTCTTCTAAGATGAAAAATATGAAAAAACTACTCGTTATTATATTCGTATTTTCAATACAGTTTATAAATGCACAAGATCAGGAATTAATCAGAGCAAAGAAATTCTTTGATAGAACTTATTATACTGAAGCAATTGTTTTGTACGAAAGACTTGCAGAAGAAAAACCTTCGCAAGAAGTTATAAAAAACTTAGCCGACTCTTATTTCTATACTAACAATTTGGTTAAAGCGCAACGTTATTACCGCCTTTTGGTCAATAGTTATAGTAATAACCTTGATAGACAGTATTATTTTAGATACGCACAGACTTTAAAAGCAACGAATAGTTATGATGACGCAAACGCTGCTTTAAAAGAATATTACTCAAAATCTGCAAATACAGAAGATCTTGCAAACTTCGAAAAAGAGGTTAAAACATTAGAAAATGTATCAGCAATCGGAAAAAGATTTGAGATAAAAAACCTTCCGATAAATACGCCAAATTCAGAATTTGGCGCGGTTGAATACAATGGAAATCTAGTTTTTGCCGGAGTCAAATTAAAACCTAATTTATTTGATAAAAAATACAAATGGGACAATGCGACTTATTTAAATTTAGCTACGATTCCGCTGCAAAATATTAATGCATCAGATTCAATTGTGCATTATTTTGCTAAAGAATTAAAGACAGGAATGCACGAGTCTAATGCCATTTTTACTAAAGATGGAAAAACGATGTATTTTACCCGAAATAATTCTAAAAACGGAAGCAAGAAGAGAGACGAAAAGAAAATATCAAATCTTCAAATTTTTAAAGCAGAATTAGTTAATGGAAAATGGACAAACGTAACATCACTTCCATTCAACAGTCCAAACTATTCAACCGAACATCCAGCATTAAGTGCAGACGAAAAAGTCTTATATTTTGCTTCGGACATGCCAGGTTCTTTAGGCTCTTTTGATATTTATTCCGTGAATGTTAATAAAGGCGCATTTGATACTCCAAAAAATCTTGGATCCATAGTAAATACAGATAAAAGAGAGCAGTTTCCGTTTGCTTCTGCAGATAACAAACTTTATTTTTCTTCAGATGGACATTTAGGTTATGGCTCTTTAGATGTTTTTGTTTCTGAAATAAACGGGAACGATTATTCAAAACCGGTAAATATTGGGCTGCCATTAAACTCAAATTCAGATGATTTTGCTTTCAATGTAAATTCAAATACCAAACAGGGTTATTTTGCTTCAAATAGAGAAGGAGGAAAAGGAAGTGATGATATTTATCAATTCAAAGAAATCAAAGATTTGATTGTTGAAGACTGTAAGCAATTTATAGCTGGGATTATCACAGATGTAGATACGAAACTTCCATTAGAAAATGCAACTGTAATACTGCAGGATTCAGAGAATAAAACACTTAACACAATAACAACTTCTGCAGATGGAAAGTTTAGTTTTACAGTTCCCTGTGAAGCTTCTTATAAAGTTTCTGCTTTTAAAGAGAAGTATACAAATGAATCAAAAACTTTGACTTTAGGAAAAACTAGGGATGCTGTTAATGATGCTTCTTTGGCACTGAAATCTTTAGAAGTCATTAAACAAGAAGAAAAAGAAAAAGCAGAAAAGAAAAGACAGCAGGAAATTATTATTGAGGAAGAAAATAAGAAAAAAGCAGAACTTGCTGTAATTGAATTAAAACAGAAAGAGAAAAAAGCCAAAGAACAAGAAATTGTAGCTGCAGAGGTTAAAAAACAAGAGAAAGTAAAAGAGATTTTAGCGCAGGAAAAAGATGTGGTAAGAGATAAAGACCGCTTGATCATTAAAACAGATCCAATTTACTTTGACTATAATATGTGGTATATTCGTAAAGAGTCGAAAGTCGTTTTAGGTAGAGTTGTCGATTTAATGAAGAAATATCCAGGAATGGTAATCGAGATAGGATCACATACCGATTCTAGAGGAAACGCCAAATTCAATGAAGATTTATCGCAAAAGCGTGCTAATTCAACTCGAGAATTCATCATTCAATCCGGAATAGATGCCAAAAGAGTTACTGCAAAAGGTTATGGAGAATCGGTGCCAATTATAAAATGTAAAACAGACGAATCTTGTTCTGAAGAGGATCATGAGTTAAATAGAAGATCTGAATTTGTAATTAAGAATCTATAAAATACTTTTTTAAGAAGTCAAATAAGCCTGAGAAGTTTTAAAAGCACTCAGGCTTTATTTTTACAGAAAATTTTGCCAAAATCTTTCTGTTGATTTCTTTTTTATTTAATTTTATGGAATAACCCTGAAACATAAATAATAAAAATATGAAAAATTTAGTTTTACCTTGTCTGCTTGTAATCTGCATCGGATTTCAAAGTTGTAAAAATGAAGAAAAACAAAAAGAAGCTGCAGCTGCAAAAGCTGAAGGAGAAACAGTTGTAAGTACAGAATGCTACAAAGCGATATACGAAAAAGACACAGTTGATTTGAAGCTGAATACTTTGAAAAACGGGAAATTATCAGGTGAAATGATTATGAAAGTTGCGCCTTCAACAGTTAAAACTGGAGAAGTAGCGGGAGAATTTCATGGTGACACTTTATTTGTAGATTATACTTTTAAAGACTCAGCAAATAAAAATACTACATTTAAAAATCCAATGGCGCTTTTAAAACGTGACAAGCAGCTGATTCTAGGAAACGGAACCATGCAGACTACAATGGGCGTTACATACATTGTAAAAGATGTACCAATTGATTTCGAAAAAGTAAAATATAAATTTGATGCTGTTGAATGTGCAGCTAAATAATAGAACAACAAACAATTTAGTAAACCTGACAGGTTTTTAAAACTTGTTGGGTTTAACTTAGAATGAAAAAAAGCCGTTTCTAATTAAAGAAACGGCTTTTATTATTTTTAGTTTTTATTTTTTTACAAAACTTCACCCTTAATTTTAAGAGCTACTCGCCCGTCAGGATAATTTACTGCATTTGTTTCAACAGTTATAGTTTTACGAATTGGCCCTGAAACCATGTTATACTTAACATCGATTTTTCCTTTTTTGCCTGGCAAAATTGCTGCCGCAGGTTTTGTTACTACTATAGAACTTACTGTTGATTCTGCGCCTGTAATTAATAAAGGAGCATCTCCAGTGTTAGTAAATTCAAAGGAACGCAGTCCGTTATCTGTTTTAGAAATTTTTCCATAATCAATTGTATTGTCTGGGGCTGCAAATTCAATTTTTGGGCCGTTTTGTGCATAACTTATCGCGCTGAACAATAAGACTGCAATAAAAGAGGCTGCATTTTTCATATGAAATCAGTTTTTAATTGTAAGTAAATATACATTCTTTTAATTAACACACAAATTATTATTTCTCTTTTTATAGTCTACTTAATTATTTACTTTTGCTGTCAATTATAATTACAAAAATTGAACCAAATTTTTGGTTTATTTGTTTAACCGTTTAATCGTTTAACTAAAATGTTCTAAACGATTAAGCAATAAAACAAATTGACGATTAAACAAATTAACGATTAAACAACCCTAGTAAATGACAATTCCAGCACAATTTGACGCTAAAGCGATTGAGAACAAATGGTATGATTACTGGATGAAAAACAATTATTTTCATTCAGAACCTGATCATAGAACACCTTATACAATTGTAATCCCGCCGCCAAACGTCACTGGAGTCCTTCACATGGGGCATATGTTGAACAATACCATTCAGGATGTTTTAATTCGTAGAGCACGTTTAAAAGGATTCAACGCATGCTGGGTGCCAGGAACAGATCACGCTTCTATTGCTACTGAAGCAAAAGTGGTAGCGAAATTAAAAGCAGAAGGAATCAACAAAAATGATTTAACTCGCGAAGAATTCCTAAAACATGCTTGGGAATGGACAGATAAATACGGTGGAACAATCTTAGAGCAGCTTAAAAAATTAGGTGCTTCATGCGATTGGGAACGTACCAAATTTACAATGGATCCAGATATGTCTGCTTCTGTAATTCGTTCTTTTGTTGATTTATACAACAAAGGTTTGATTTATAGAGGATACCGAATGGTAAACTGGGATCCGGAAGCAAAAACAACTTTATCTGACGAAGAAGTTATTTACGAAGAACAACAAGGAAAATTATTTTTCTTAAAATATAAAATTGAAGGTTCAGAAGATTTCTTGACTATTGCAACGACACGTCCTGAGACTATCTTTGGAGATACTGCAATCTGTATCAATCCGAATGATGAGCGTTTTACGCATTTAAAAGGTAAAAAAGCGATCGTTCCTATTTGCGGAAGAATAATTCCGATTATTGAAGACGAATATGTTGATGTTGAATTCGGTACAGGATGTTTGAAAGTAACGCCTGCACACGATATGAACGATAAAACTTTGGGTGAAAAACACAATCTTGAAATCGTTGATATTTTTAATGAAGATGCAACTTTAAACAGCTTCGGATTACATTATCAAGGCAAAGATCGTTTTGTAGTTCGTACTGAAATTGCAAAAGAACTGGAAGAAATCGGCGCTTTGGCGAAGACTGAAATCCATTTAAATAAAGTGGGAACTTCTGAAAGAACTAAAGCGGTAATCGAACCAAGATTATCGGATCAATGGTTTTTGAAGATGGAAGAATTGGTAAAACCAGCCATTAAATCAGTTTTAGAAACGGGAGAAATTAAATTACATCCAAAACGTTTCGAAAATACGTATGCGCACTGGTTAAACAACATTCGCGATTGGAATATTTCTCGTCAATTATGGTGGGGACAGCAGATTCCTGCATACTATTACGGAGACGGAAAAGAAGATTTCGTAGTTGCTGAAAACATCGAAGACGCTTTAGCTTTAGCAAAAGAAAAAACTAACAACCAACAACTAACAACCGATAACCTTAAACAGGATGTTGATGCCTTAGATACATGGTTTTCTTCTTGGTTATGGCCAATGTCAGTTTTTGGCGGAATTATGGATCCTGAAAGTGCTGACTTTAAATATTACTATCCAACAAACGACTTGGTAACTGGTCCAGATATTTTATTTTTCTGGGTTGCGAGAATGATTATTGCAGGTTACGAATATGCAGGAGAAAAACCATTTACAAATGTATATTTAACCGGTTTAGTTCGCGACAAACAACGTCGTAAAATGTCTAAATCATTAGGAAACTCTCCTGATCCTTTAGATTTGATCGATGCTTTTGGAGCCGATGGAGTTCGTGTAGGATTGCTTTTAAGTGCTTCTGCAGGAAACGATATTATGTTTGATGAAGAATTATGTAATCAAGGAAAAGCATTTTCAAACAAAATTTGGAATGCTTTCAAATTGATTAAAGGTTGGGAGGTTTCTGAAACTATTCCTCAGCCAGAATCATCAAAAGTGGCAATCGAATGGTACGAAGCAAAATTACAGCAGACTTTAGTTGACATTGAAGATAATTTTGAGAAATACAGAATATCTGATTCACTTATGGCAATCTATAAATTGGTTTGGGATGATTTCTGTTCTTGGTTCTTAGAAATGATTAAACCAGCGTACCAACAGCCAATTGACAGTGTAACTTTCGCGAAAGCGATCGAAATGTTAGAAAGTAACTTGAAATTATTACATCCTTTCATGCCTTTCTTAACGGAAGAAATCTGGCAGTTAATTGCAGAAAGAACACCAGAAGAAGCTTTAATCGTTTCGACTTGGCCAGAATTAAAACCGTTTGATGCTAAATTAATTGCTGATTTTGAAAACTCAATTGAAGTAATTTCTGGAATTAGAACGATCAGAAAAGATAAAAACATTCCGTTTAAAGATGCAATCGAATTAAAAGGAATCAATAGCGAAAATGTTTCTACTTATTTTGATTCAATTATAACAAAATTAGGAAACGTTTCGGCTTTTGAATATGTTTCTGAGAAAGTTGATGGAGCATTGTCTTTCCGTGTGAAATCAAATGAATATTTTATTCCAATTACAGGAAATATTGATGTTGAAGCAGAAATTAAAAAACTGACAGAAGAATTGAATTATACTAAAGGATTCCTGAAATCTGTTGAAGCAAAACTTTCGAACGAAAAATTCGTAAACGGAGCTCCAGAAAAAGTTTTAAATATAGAAAAACAAAAACAAGCAGATGCTTTGGCAAAAATTGCTACAATCGAGCAGAGTTTAGCTGGATTGAAATAAGAATCAGAATTTCATTAATTTATAAAATTAAACCCGACAGGTTTCAAAAACCTGTCGGGTTTGTTGTTTATGAAATTTAGATTCTCTTCTTCTTCAAAACCAAAAACAAAGGATAAGAAACTATTGTAATTCCAACAATAATAATAAAGCTTTTAGGATCGCTGTAAATGAAACCTGCAAGTAATGCGATAGAAAATATAATCGCTATTATAGTTGTCCATGGATACCAGAACGAATGATAAGGTCTTGGTAAGTCAGGTTCTGTGGTTCTTAATTTTATAAGTGAATAATATGCCAGTCCCCAAACAATTATAGAGATAAAAGCGGCGAAGGAAAACAACACTTCAAAAGAACCAATGCAGATTAAAAATAAGCTAAAAAGCGACGAAACCAGAAGTGCTATAATTGGTGTTCCACCTTTATTTACCTGAGTTCCTTTATCAATAAAAAATCCATCTCGGCTTAATCCGTAAAGAATTCTTGGAGGAATCATCATAAAAGCATTCAAAATACTGATTAAAGAGAAAATCGAAATTACAGTTACGATTTTTGCGCCGCTGTCTCCAAAAAGAATTTTGGCAACATCCGCAGCAGCAAGATTCGATTTGGCTAATGTTTCAATTGGCAATACATGAAAAAACGCTGCATTTACCAAAATATAAATGGCTACAACAAGCAAAACACCGCTGTATAATGATTTCGGAATATTCTTGCTTGGATCATCATTTTCCTCGGCAAAAAAACAAACAGCATTCCATCCATTATAAGTTCCGATGATAAGCTGTAAAGATTTAAAAAATCCAAATATAAGTCCAATTTGAAAGATTGAATTATCAGTTTTAATGGGAGGCATTTCAACTCCTGAATACATAAAACAGGCAACAACCAGCGCGACAAAACAAATTACTTTTAAAAAACTGGTAATCTGCTGAATTACGCTTCCGTTTTTTACTCCACTTAAGTGCAACAAAACAAATGCAACTAGTAAAGAAATTGATATGACGGTTGAATAATGGGCTAATTTTGGAAATAGAATAATAGTATATTCACTAATTACGATGCAATAAAAAGCAGGCGGAATAGCATTGATAATATAGTCAAACCAACCCGATAAAAATCCCGCATATTCTCCTAAGGCTCTTTTAATATAGTTATAAGATCCACCAGCTTTTGGTAACATAGTAGCTAATTCAGAATAGGAGTTAGCACCCAATAAAACATATATTCCTCCGAAAAGCCAAGAAGCAAGAATAAGCCAGTAATTATTAAGCAGTTCGGCAATTGTGCCTGGAGTTCTCAGAATTCCCACTCCAATTGTGCCGCCAATTAGTACTGCAATGTTAAAACTAAGTCCTAAAGTCTTCTTTAATTGGTTTTGCTTGGAATCTGACATGTTTGGAATTTAAAGTTAAAGTGATATTCGAAAACAAAAGTACTTATAATGATGTAAATTTAACAAAATAAAAAACCTCACCTTTTACAAGATGAGGTTTCCATTTTTCTGAAACACTTCAAAGAAAAACTAATTCAATATTTTAGAATTTGTATCGTAAGCTTGTCATGACTTGACGAGGTGCGATTGGGTTTACACTGTAGTTTTCATGAACTGTGTAATTAAGTTCATTTGTAATATTGGATAATCTGCATAAGATGGAGAATTTTTTCCATTCGTAACCAAGAGATGCATCAACAGTAACATATCCTTCCAACGGAATATCGCGATCTCTAATCGTAATTACATATGTTGGCGGAGTGGTGGCAGGCGTAACAGGCGTCCATAAATAATCATCATTCCATCCTCCTGTACGATCACCGATATAGTTTCCAATAGCTCCAAAAGTTACTCCTTTAAACAAACCGCTAGGTAATTTGTAGAAAAAGCTCAAATTGGCAGTATTTCTTGGTGTTCTGGCTAAAACATCTCCAACAACAAGACTTCCGTTTGTTCCTGATGATTTTGATACTTTGGTTTCGTTAAAGCTATAACCAGCCATAATATTCAGTCCTTCAACAGGGTTTGCAGTAATATCAATTTCAACTCCTTTACCTTTTGTTGCTCCAACTAATTCTTTGATAGAAGTATTAGTGTTTTGCGTCACGCCATCAGCCAAATAAGGAGCTGTTTGTGCTAAATTGTTATTTGTAATTTGATATACAGTTACGTTTGTACTTAAAAGACCTCTCCAGAAATCTTTTTTTACACCCACTTCATACTGGTCAATAATAGATGGATCTAAAGGTTTTAAATCTGCTGTTGTTCCAGTATTAGGTGTAAAAGAGTTGGAATAACTAGCAAACAATGATAAATCTTTGGTAGGTTGCACAACCAATCCAGCTTTAGGAGAAAAAGCCTTATTTACCGTTTTAGCTCCCTCTACTGCTTCTGCATCTTTAAGAGAAGTTGTGATAGCACCTTTTGTTACTACTTCTTTAGAAGTCGCAACATAACTATCCTGCCATGACCATCGTAATCCTGCTAAAACTTTAATATGTTTTGTAACCGAAATTAAATCCTGAGCATAAGCGCCAAAACGCTGTGTGTTTGTAGTAGCTAATTGTGTTGCTCTGGTTGGATATGGAATATCATTGCTCTGCGTGCTGTAATCATATGTGTAAAGATTTATAGCAGTTGCTTCTGTAGTAATAGCAGTCGTACCATTTGGAGTTGCATAAAAACCATAAGTATAACTTGGAGCTATAGATTTCTCATAATCCACTCCAGTAAATAATTGGTGTTTAATCTTGCCTGTATTGAAAGTTCCCTGTAAACTTAACTGGTCGCCAAAAATGTTTTCAGCGCCATCAGATTTTGTCAAGCCGCGTTTCCAGTTTCCATTAGCGTCAATTGTACTTAATTGTGCGGTAGAGGTTTGTGTTCTTCTGTAATATTGATAAGAAGAATTGAAATTTAATTTCCAGTTTTTATTGAAGTCATGATTAAATAACATAGAAGCACTGGAAGACTTAGTATTTGCAGTTGACCAGAGCGCGCCGAAGAATTCGTTGCGAGGAAGGTCTAAAATTGTTTTTCCGTAAATTCCAGTACCGAAATCAGGAGTCCAATCAGCACTTAAATAATCTCCTTGTAATGTAATTTGCGTTTTATCTGACAGGTGAAATAAAAAGGAAGGATTAACATAGATGCGTTCGTTTTTAACAAAATCTCTAAAGCTTTCAGCATTTTCATAAGATCCTGTAAAACGATAAGCAATAGATTTATTCAAAGGGCCATAAAAATCTATCGCTGGCTTATAATAAGAATAACTTCCAATTTGCATAGATACTTCGCCTCCTTGTGTAAATTTAGGTGTTTTGGTAACTAAATTCATAATACCGCCAGGAGCAACATTTCCATACAATAAAGCCGAACCTCCTTTTAAGAACTCTACTTTTTCTAAAGAAGAGACTTCAGGTATAGAACCCGCATTATAACGGAAACCGTTTTTAAACATATTATTGGCACTCATATCATAGCCTCTTGAAAAGAAAGATTCCTGCGCGCCACCACGAGCAGATCCTACGTAAACACCATTTAGGTTTTTTACGACCTCGCTTAATCTGATAGCTTGCTGTTGTTCTATTATTTCGCTTCCAACGATTTGAACACTTTGCGGTAAGTCCATTACTTTAATTCCAGAACGAGCGGCTTCAATTGGTTTTTTAGGTTTGTTAGCTGTGATTAAAACCTCATTTAAAATTTCTCCTTTTTTATTTTTTACGGTATCAGTAACTGTGGAAGTAGTTTCATTACTTGAATAATCTTGACCGTAAGAGGCAAAGCTCAATAATGCTAGTGCTAATAGTAAATTATATTTCATGGTATTTATTTAGATTCAATAAAAATTATTGAATGCAAATATAAATACACAGCATCTTTAACAGGAAATTATGAAGTGGTTTTCTTACTTAAATCTTGCTTAGTCTTTTCTTAAGATTTGCTTAAGTTTTTTATAATGTTATTTTAATTTTGTATTAATATTCGAGACAAAAAAACCTTGCTTAACGGCAAGGTTTTTTTTAATTGAAATTAAATCTAAGAATATAGGTTATAGTATTACTTTACAACAATTTGATAAGTAGCCATTTTCCAGATTTCGTCGAATTTTTTACCGTTATGTTCTCCAGAAGCTTTATCTGTATGAGCATATTCTACCATATAGTTTCCAGACCAGATTGGAGTAAAAGAAAATTCTCCTTTATCATTTGTCCATAATTCTTTTTCCCATCCGTTTGGAGCGATAACTTTAATTTTTGCTTCTTTAGCGATAGCTCCATCGTAAGATGCTACTCCAGTGATTTTTGAATCTTTTTTCGCAACATCTGCATTTTCTGAGAAAACGGCAATTTTGTTAGTGTTTGATGCAATTGTGTTTCCAGCAGTTTTGTTTCCAACCACAACAGTTGCGCTTGAGTTGTAATCTAAAACCATAGTTCCGTAAACATCTTTTACTTTATGGTGCATTACAATGGTATAAACTCCATCTTCAGTAGGAGTAAAGAATGCTTGATATTTATTATCTAATGCTTTTGAAGTAAGTTGCGTTTCTTTTTTCGAAGGAGAAATAACTACTAAAGAAAAATCTTTTAAATCCGAAAACCATTTATCGGCTTTTGTAATGTCATTATCAGAGAATTCTCCAAAGTAAACAGAGATTTCCTGAGCTTTTCCTTTTGTTCCGGTTGCTTTAGTTTCAATCCAAAGCGCGTGGGCAAAAATTTGTGGTGCAGCAAAAAGCATTAAAAATAAAAAAGTTAATGTTTTTAGAGTATTTGATTTCATACGATCAAGTTTAAATTAGTAGAATGATATTTTTTACAAACATAACTCTTATTTAGAATAATTAAAAATTAAAAGCATAAAAAAGCTCCGAAATCATGTAATAGTAATGGATTTCGAAGCTTTTTTATAATTTGAAAGTTTACCTAAAATTTATAAGTAAAACTTGCAACAACATTTCTAGGTTTCTGCGGATTTACTGTAGACCAGCCTCCGTTAAAATAATCTTTATTGGTAATATTATTTACATTCAAGCTTACGCGGAATTTGTCTGAGTTATAAAATATAGAACCATTGATAACCGTATAGGCAGGTAAAATAAATTTCCCCGTAACATTGCTGTCTAAGATCGCATTGTCGCTGGCATAATTTCCTCCAAAACCAAGTCCGAAATTTTCTAAAGTTCCCTCAGCAAATTTATAAGTGGCCCAAAGATTAACCAAGTTTTTTGGACCTGCCCAAAAAGGTCTTTTCCCTTGATCTAACCAAACGTTATCTTCGTCTCCTTTTGTAATTTTACTCTGGTTATAGCTATATCCAGCAATAATACTTAAGTTTTTTAATGGCGATGCATTCAAGTCAAATTCAAATCCCTGGCTTCTTGCTTCACCGCCTTGTGAGCTATACATTGGGTTGCTCGTTACTAAATTGGCAACATTAATATCGTAATAACTTACAGTAGCGGTTAATTTATCCGAAAATAAATCTGCTTTTACTCCAGTTTCAAACTGATTGGCATGTTCTGGTTTAAAAGTTTGTGAACCGATAAAATTTCCATCATTATCATATATTGCTGATGGAGCAATATTTCTAAATCCGTTCATATAATTTGCAAAAACAGATAACTGATCTTGGATTGGCTGGTAAACTACTCCAAATTTTGGTGAAAGTGCTGTCTGCGTATAATCATCGGTATTTACTTTGATGTTTCCTTCTGTATCAAAATAATCGACTCTTAAACTTGCCATTACTAATAAAGACGGTGTAATGTTTAATACATCAGAAGCATAAGCACTGTACGTTGCATCTTTAGAATTGTAATTTGGCCCAGCTTCATTCGCTAATAATTTATCTACTGAAGTCTGAGATAAGTTGTACGGATTGTCAGGATCCAGCTGCCTTACTTCGCCTTGAGCGGTAACATTGTAAAGCTGTCCATAACCAGAACCTGCAAACATGCTGTTTCTTTCATAATAATCCAAACCGACTACAAGACGATTTCTCATGCTTCCTATTTTGAAATCACCAATAAAATTCTGCTGGATATCGGTTGTTGCAGTTTGTGAATTTTCTTTTGTAATCCAGAAAGCAAAATCTTTATTTCCGTCCTGATTGTCGTAAATATAAGAGTAATATCCTCTTGATTTTGTTGAGGTTCGAGAAAGAATGGTCTGGGATGTCCATTGATCTGAAATCTTATAATTCATTTGTCCCTGCAAATTGAATCTCGGATTTTTCATTGGTAAATCGTTGCTGTAAAGAGATAAATCCGTTTTGTAATTCAGTTCCTCTAAGTTAGCGTACTGAAGCTGTGATTCTCTGCCTAAAAACAACATAGATGGAGTTGTTTTTTCTTCAGACATAAATTCTGTGTTAATTAAGAAAGACAATTTATCATTTACTTTATAAGAAAGGGAAGGAGCAACAAAAATTGACGTTCTAAATCCTGCATCCTGAAAACTGTTTTCTGTCTGGTATGCAGCATTAATTCTAAAAGCAACATTGTCATTATCATCAAGAGCCGTATTTACGTCTGCTGTAACTCTATTTAAACCAAAGCTTCCTGTAATGTATGAAACTTCTCCGCCAAAACCGCTGTAAGGTTTTTTAGTAACAGTATTGATAAGACCGCCGTAACTTACCAGACTGCTTCCGAATAAAGTGCCGGAAGGTCCTTTGATTACTTCGATACGCTCGATATTTGAAGGATCTAAACTTCCGGTCGTTAAGCCAGGCAATCCGTTTACTACATTGGCCTGAATTTCAAAACCGCGTAAGGAGTAGTAAGAACCGCCGTCACCGCCGCGTCCTGTAGATTCCCATAATTTCTGAATTCCGGGAACATTTTTTAGCGCATCATCATAATTGGTGATGACTTGTTCTTTCATCAATTCAGCAGAAACAATATTGTAAACCTGAGGATTTTCTACGTTTTTAAGAGGCATTTTTGAAACAAATGTGCTCTGTTTAGGAAAAGCTTTTCCTCTATTATTGGTAATGATAACTTCCTTTAATTGTTTGTTGGAAACCGTTAGCTGTACGTTTACGGTTGTAGTTTCATTAGCTGAAACATTTACCTGCTGTTCTACTGTTTCATAGCCGGCTAATGAAACCTGTAAAGTATAAGTATTAGGTTTTACTCGATTAAACTCGAAAGCGCCATCTTCGTTGCTAATGGTTCCGTGCTTTGAATTTTTAAGAATAATGGTAACTCCTACAGCAAATTCTTGGTCAGATGTAGTTATAACTCCTTTAATTTTGCCTAAATTTTGCTGAGCAAAAATACTGGTGCTGAAGAATAGCAATAAACAGATTTTGGTAAGGATCTGCTTAAAGCTGACAATTGAATAATTCATGGTAATTACTTCTTTTTTTGGATTAATTTAAAATTTGTTATTTAGAACAAATAAAAACAACGCAAAAATAAAAATTCTAACTTCCTTTACATCATAATTATAAATTATTTACTGTTGATAGGTTTCTTTTTTTTATTATTTCTACCCCACCAAATCAGGAAACCTGTAATAGGCAAACTCGCACAAATTAAACTCGCGAAAAAAGCCAATACTTTTCCTGGAAATCCGAGAATACTGCCTACATGAAGATCGTAATTGATAAAACGAAACTTTTCGCCATTGCTTTTGTCTTTATATTTTATGGTTCTAAGGAGTTTGGCGGTATATTGATCATAATCTGCAGCAGTATCATCAAAACGGCTTTTGTATCTAATGAAGGTATTGTAAGTCGCAAGCGAATCATTCTCTTTTGGAATAAAGAAATAATAACTTTTTGCTTTCGGATGTATTTTTTGTACCGAAGCATAAATTTTATCGAGCGGATTGTTTTTGGTGTATTGAGTAGTATCCGAAACCACTTTTTCTTTTTTGAATGTTTTCCCTCCATTAAATAACCATTGCACTCCTTTATCGTATGATTCAAATGCCCAAACCAATCCTGTTAAAGCAATTAGTAAAGCAAAAATCATAGAATAAAACCCTAAAATATTGTGTAAATCGTAGTTTTTACGTTTCCATTTAGTACTATCTTTCCATTGAAACCAAAAACGTTGTTTAGCTGCCTGTTTATTTTTTGGCCACCAAAGAATAAGACCCGTAATTAATGAAATTATAAATACAATAGTGGCTGTTCCTGTAATAGGATCTCCGTATTTGCTGTTGAGACATAATGTCTGATGCAGCATTCTGACGAAAACAAAAAACTCAAAATTAACATCTTCGTGTTTTTTAACGACACCATTGTATGGATCTACGTAGAGATAAGTACTTTGATATTGATTCCAATACCAAAAAGCATCGGGGTTTAATTCTTCATAAAACCACACAATTACAGTGCGGTCATCTTCACTAACTATTCGGCATCCAGAAAGAGATTCTTTCGGGTTTTTATTGGCTTTTTTGGCAATTTCTATGATCTGGCTGAGAGGCAGTTTTGTTTCCTTAACTTGATCTACATGATAATAATTATGAACCACAGGACGCAGTTCTTCTTCAAAAGAATACAGACATCCTGTAATCCCTAAAATAACTACAATTAAGCCAGATGCCAGTCCCAGCCATAAGTGAATTTTAAGAATGAGTTTTTTAAAAGTCATAAAATAATTGTGATTGTTATAATTAAAAGCGCCTCAATTTTAAAAATTGAGGCGTCAGTTTAATTGTTTCTTAAGTCTTAAAATTTGACAGTTAAGTTTGCTAATACACTGGCTGGTGCCATCGATGAACCCCAGAAATCCCAGTATTTTTCGTTTGTCAAGTTATTGAACTTTAAACCTAATCTCCATGTTGGTTTTTCGTAATATACAGTTGCATTGTAAACAGTATAAGACGGCATATAAATTAAGTTATTTGCAGTAAAGTAGTTTTTGTCGATATAGTTTGCACCTGCGCCAATACCTAATCCTTTTAATTTATTTTGAAAAGTATAAGAAGCCCAGAAGTTTACCACATTTTCAGGAGAACTAGCTGCTTTTTTTCCTTCGATAGTAGGATCAGAAGCTCTTACAATACGGTTGTCGTTGTAAGCATATCCAGTCACAAGACTTAATCCGTTAATAGGAGTTGCCATTAATTCAAAATCTACACCTTTACTAACTTGTCTTCCGTCTTGAATCGTATATCCTGCATCGACTCTTGTTGCATTATCGATCGTAATGTTGTAATAACTGAAAGAACCGCTTAATTTTTTATTAGATGTTTCTGCTTTTAAACCTCCTTCATATTGAACAGCGTAAATAGGATCTAAAACCAAAATAGTTTGATCTGGCTGTGTTGCAGGCTGCACGTTTTGGAAACCATTCATGTAATTTGCAAATACAGAAACCTGACTTTTAACAATTTCATATACTAATCCAAATTTAGGAGAAAGTGCCGTTTGACTGTAGCCTTCTACAGTTCCTACTTTCGCTCTTTCAAAATTATCCAGACGTAAACTCAACATTGCCGAAAATTTATCTGTAAAATTTACCACATCGCAGGCATAAGCACTTATCGTTTTTTGATCTGCGACAGGAGATGTGGTCAGGTTAAGTCCAGCATCAACTGCTTTTCTTCGGATAGGAGTAAAAGGAGTCGTAACATCAATATTATCAAGTGTAAAAGTAGATCCTCCTGAAAAATTTGAGCTGTAAAGTCTATAGTTTACACCAGCAAGTAATTTATGTTTAATGCTTCCTGTAGAAAATTGGCCATTTATGTTTTCCTGAATATTGGTGTAATTATTAAAAATTGGTCCCCAAAGTCCAACTCTTCTAGCGACTTGTGTTGGTGAAGCCCAAACAGCATAACTCTGGTAGCTGCGTTCTACATCTTCGCCAACAAAAGAGAATACAGTTGTCGATTTCCAGTTGTCAGCTATTTGATATTCTGCCTGACCAAAGAATTTTGTTGCTGTAGATTTAGCATCGTTATCATCATGGAACATAGATTTTTTATAATCTATTTGTAACTGGCTCGGATTTGTAATTCCAGAATCTGCGTTATAAGTATTATAGGTACGTCTGGTATTGTTCACATTATAAAGCTCGGCATCAAAGTTAAAAGTAAGCTTATCAGAAGCTTTATAAGTTAAGCTTGGAGCGAAAAGAAGGGTGTTGTTAAAACCATAGTCAAGGAAACTTTTTTCTCTGTGAACTCCCATATTGATTCTGAATAAAACTGTTTTTTCCTGATTTAGTGGAGTATTAACATCCACTGTCAATCGGTTTAAGCTGAAACTTCCTGTTGTATAAGATACTTCTGCAGCAGTAGTTTCAAAAGGCTTTTTGGTAACCAAGTTAACAACTCCTCCAAATGAAGATACAGATGAACCAAATAAAGTTCCAGAAGGACCTTTCATGATTTCGATGCGTTCTACATTTCCAAGATCAACAGAAGAACGTCCAGAAACCGTTTCCATTCCGTTTCGGGCATTAACCCCAACAGAAAATCCTCTGAAAATCATTCCAACTCCACCAGAAGGATAACTGATAGAGACAACTCCCGGCGCATTCATAACAGCACCTCTAATATCTACGGCAACTTGCTGCAATAAAAGCTCTTTTTGTATTACACTGTAAACCTGCGGATTTTCAAGATTGGTTAATGGCATTCTCGCCACATAATCTGTTTTTTTAGATAAGATGCTTTTTTTGCCGTTTACCACAACTTCTTTTAGCTCTTTATTGGAAACTTTTAATTGTAAATTAATAGTTGAAGTTTCGCTTTCTGCCACAATTACTTCGCTTTCTGAAGTCTCGTAACCCGTTAAAGAAACTTGTAAAATATAAGTGTTTGGTTTTACTCTGTTGAATTCAAAGTTTCCATTTTCATCAGAAACAGCCCAGTATTTTGAGTTTTTAAGAATAACATTAACTCCCGCCGCCAGTTCGCCATCTGAAGTGGTTATAGTTCCTTTAATTTTTCCATTTTGTTGGGCAGATACGATTAAGAACGAAAAGACAAAGCAAGTTGTCAGTAGAAAACGTAACGTCTTCGGATTAAAATATTTCATTGGTTTTAAAATTGGTTTATGAATAAAATTTATTTAGAATAAATAAAAACAATGCAAATGTAAATATTATATTTTCTTGAACAAACATTATTTTTAAGGATTTTATAAGCGTTTGTTAAGAATTTTTTAAGGAAAGAAAGAGGGACTTTTAATTTTAATTGGTAAAGAAATTGGAGTTTTTGTGAAAAAAGAAGAAAGTAGAATGCTTCCCCTGAAAAAAGCCTTAATTTTGCAGTCTGAAAAACAACTTCATGATTTTACCTTTTTTTAAAAAAATTCAGAATACGCCTAGAGGATATCGTATTGCAAATACAGTTTTTTTCTTTCTTTCCGGTTTTGGATATTCTTCTTGGGTTTCTAGAATTCCACACATACAAGCTCAATTGCATTTAACTGAAGCTCAGTTTGGAGCTGTTTTATTTGCTTTTCCAATTGGTTTGATGCTTACAATGCCGTTTACAGGAAAATTATTAAACAAATATAGCAGTCGTTATATTATGCTTTTGGGTGCAATTATGTTCAACATTGTACTGTCTCTTCCCGGATTAGTGGCTTTTGTATGGCAGCTGGTTATTGTACTTTTAATTTTTGGTGCTTCTCGTAATATTTTCAATTTATCGATTAACGCGCAGTCTCTTGAAGTGCAGAAATTATATCCAAAGTCTATTATTACCCGATTTCATGCAGTTTGGAGTATTGCCGTTTTTTCAGGAGCTGGTTTAGGTTATGTAATGGTAACGCAGAAAATTGCGCCATCGCATCACTTATTAGGAGTGAGTGTTTTTATGCTCGCGCTTACGGCTTGTTTTTACCCAATGAGTATTCATAACGAGCCTGTTCCGGTTAAAAAGAAATTCTTTTCGATGCCAGAAAAAAACTTGGTAAAGTTTGCCTTGATTTGTTTTGTTTCGATGGCCTGCGAAAATACGATGTACGATTGGAGCGGTATTTACTTCGAAAATATTCTAAAAGCTTCTCCAAAATTAACCAGTGCAGCATTTGTATTTTTTGCTTCGGCGGTGACTTTGGGACGTATTTTTGGTGATTATGGTGTAATGAAATTTGGAACCAAAAAAATCCTGCTTTACAGCGGTATTTTAATCACATTAGGTTTCGGAATTTGTTTTATACTGCCGTATGCTTATCCAACTATTTTCGGTTACGTTTTAATCGGATTTGGGGTTTCCTGCGTGGTTCCATTAGTCTTTAGTATTGCTGGAAGATCTTCAAAATTAAGCAGTGGTTCTGCCTTAACTTCGATTTCTACAATTGGTTATCTTGGATTTTTATTAGTGCCGCCAATGGTTGGTTTTATCTCTGAATATCTAAGCATGAAATGGGCATTTTTGATTATGGCACTTCTAGGAATTATGATGATTTTTATGGTGAATAAAATCGGGGAGAATGAGTAGTTTTTTTTTAAGTTGCTAAGATTCTGAGGTTCTGAGATTCTGAGGTTTTGCTGCGAAGACGTTAACGAAAATTCTTTTTTAGTGATTTAAAATTCCTTTAGAAATAAATAATTCTGTAGCAACGGATTTTATTATTTTATTCCAAAAATTGGTCTAACCTATGGCTCTTTAAAAACAACTTCTAAAATTAACCGGATTAAAATCCGGCTCTACAAAATTGCTCGAACCTATGGTTCTTTTTTCTAGATTTGAAATTCCGTAGGAATGAATTATTTTGTAGCAACGGATTTTAATCCGTTGAAGGACAAACGTAAGGTGAATAAAAAGTTCCTTAGGAATGGTAAATTTTGCAATCTACTTCTTCGTCATTACAAACTTCTCCGAACTCGGTTTACCATTTAAATTCCCAGAAATCTCCGCTGTCAAAGTATTATTTGCCCCTTTTGTATAAGTGATTTTTTGAGGATAATCGTGTTTGGCATTTTCAAAAACCAATTGTTTATCTGATTCAGAAGTAGAAGGGAAGAAAACAGGTTTGTCCTCATTTTGCCCTTTTACAGTAGCTTTGTAGGTTAATGTTTCTCCTAATTGAGCTAGTACAATAGTTTCAAAATGCAAAGTATCTTTTCCTTTAATAAAATAAGAAGAAGCACTGAAGGTACTGTCGTTCAGTTTTTGCCAGTTTTCAGAAAGAATCCCTTCTGGAGAAGTATTTTCCCAGTTACCAATAAGCCAATCTGCTACTTTGATTTTATCTTTTTCTACAGATTCTTTTTTCTGGCATGAAACGAAAGCGATTATAAGTGCAATAAGAGTAATTTTCTGAAACATATTTTATAAGGTTTTGATTGTACTAATGTATGAAAAAAAAAGTTTGCCACAACTCGACCGAAGGGAACAGGCGAAGCAATTCCATGAATTTTTACGAATTAATTTTGAAAATTGTAGTGTAAATGTTTGCCACAGATTAAAAGGATTAAAATGATTTTGTTTCCCGCAGATTCGGCAGATTTATCAGATTTAGTTTGGAATTTAAGATAAAAAATCAGCTGAATCTGCCGAATCTGCGGGAGAAAAATTTGTGTAGATTAGTGTAATTAGTAGCAAAAACAAACAGATTAAAAGAATTATTTTAATCCTTTTAATCTGTGGCAAAAAAAACTTAAACGCTCGAACTTAAAATAGCGTAAACCAATTCTTTCGTAGGTTTTTGATCTTGAAGTTTAGCTCGAACTTCATCAAAAGTCACTTTAAAATCACAACCCGATTTATATTCAGCACAGCCGTATGCCGTTTTGCCTTTTAAAATTGTTCCTTTTTTACATTTCGGACACGTTAAAGAATCTGATGTTTCTTTTACTGCTTTTTTAACTTCGGTTTTCTTCGGTTCTAATTTGAGTTTATAATTTTCCTCAAAACGAATCAAACCTTCAACAGTTCCAGCATCAGTTTTAAAGCCTTTTATATTTACTGTTGAACCTTTTTGAATTAATCTTAAATATTGACTTTCCGTGATTTTTTTATCACAGAAAACATAAGGCAGTACAAAATCACAACCCGATTTGTATTCGCTGCATCCAAAAGCCGATTTCCCTTTTATGAAATTTCCTTTTTGGCATTTTGGACAGGTTTCTGCTAAAATTCCTGCAGCTTTCTTTTTCTCCGCTTTAACAACTGGTTTCTGTACCGAAGCCGCATAAGAAATATTTGCTCGTGTAGTTTCGCTTCGGACTTCATAAACCAAAGATTCAACCATTTTTTTCATGTTTCGGATAAAAGCAGCAGCTGTAAAAGTGCCTTTTTCAATATCCTTCAGCTGTTTTTCCCAAGAACCAGTAAGTTCGGCTGATTTAATTAATTCATTTTGAATGGTATCAATTAACTGAATTCCGGCTATAGTTGGTAAAATCTGTTTTTTATTACGTACAATATACTGGCGTTTAAAAAGCGTTTCAATAATATTCGCACGCGTTGACGGACGACCGATTCCGTTTTCTTTCATTAGTTCCCGTAAATCTTCGTCATCGACTTGTTTGCCGGCTGTTTCCATTGCACGCAGTAAAGTTGCTTCGGTATAATAATTAGGCGGTTTGGTTTCCTTTTGGAGAAAAGAAGGTTCATGAGGACCTTTTTCACCAACACTAAAACTCGGCAGTAAATCAGGTTCTTTTTCCTTCGCATTGGGATCTTCAAAAACTACTCTGAAACCTTTTTTAAGGATTTCCTTTCCTGTTGCTTTAAAAGTTACGTCGGCTGCTTTTCCAATTACTGTAGTGTTGGCAACGAGACAGTCATCGTAAAAAACAGCAATAAAACGTTTTACAATAATATCGTAAACCTGCTGCTGATTATAAGGCAGATTGATCTCAATTCCTGTTGGAATAATAGCATGGTGATCGGTTACTTTTTTATCGTTGAAAACCTTTGGCGATTTTTTGATTTTCTTCCCTAAAAGCGGTTCTGTCAAATGAGAATAATTCGTTAGTTTCTGAAGAATCCCAGGCACTTTCGGATAAATATCTCCAGGAAGAAAAGTGGTGTCAACTCTTGGATATGTAATCGCTTTCTGCTCGTACAAAGTCTGTGCAATTTTAAGCGTTTCCTCTGCCGAAAAACCGAATTTCTGGTTGCAGTAAACCTGCAGACCTGTTAAATCAAACAGTTTGGGAGCGTATTCGTTTCCGTTTTTTTTATCGACAGAAACAATTTCGAAATCACTTTCTTTTACTTTTTCGGCTAGAATTTCTCCGTCTTCTTTTTTCAAAAAACGCCCTTCTTCATAACTGAAAAGTGTTTCTCTATATAAAGTCTGCAATTCCCAATACGGCTGTGGTTTAAAGTTTTCTATTTCTTTAAACCTTTCCACAACCATTGCAAGAGTTGGTGTCTGCACGCGTCCAATCGACAAAACTTGTTTGTAACCGCCGTGTTTTACGGTATATAAACGTGTTGCGTTCATTCCGAGAAGCCAATCACCAATCGCTCTAGAAAATCCAGCGTAGAATAAATTATCGTAGTTTTCAGAAGGTTTAAGATTATCAAAACCTTCTTTTATAGCTTCAGTAGTTAATGATGAAATCCATAAGCGTTTTATTTCGCCTTTATAATGTGCTTCGTTCATTACCCATCGCTGGATCAATTCTCCTTCCTGCCCGGCATCCCCGCAGTTGATAACCAATTCAGCTTTTTCGAAAAGCGTTTTTATAATTTTAAACTGTTTTTGGATTCCTGAATTCTGAACAACTTTGGTTTCAAACTTTTCAGGAAGCATTGGCAGATTGTTCAAATCCCAGCTTTTCCAGTGCGGTTTGTAATCGTTAGGTTCTTTCAAGGTACATAAATGCCCAAAAGTGTAGGTTACGGCATAACCGTTGCCTTCATAATATCCGTCATGTTTGGTGTTGGCTCCCAAAACGGATGCAATTTCACGTGCTACACTTGGTTTCTCAGCAATACAGACCTTCATTTTTCCTTTTCTTATTGAGGAGCGAAGTTAGTTTTTTTTGTTTTTGCCGCAAAGGCACTAAGACGCTAAGTTTTTTTGTTATGACTTTTTAAAAAATAAAAAACCGCTGATAGCAATTCTTCAGCGGTTTTTTATTAGTCAATAAATTATTTCCAGCTTTGAAAGATTAATTAAAAATCCAACTTAAAGTTGTGTTTGTTAATTTCATCAAACTTATTAGATTTTAATTTTATGTCTTTTAGTTTATCTAATTTTTGATCGATTTTTACCAAATTTTACCTGCTTTTTAGCTTTACTGTTTTTCATAATTATTTTCTTTTAATAAAAAAACCGTATAATTACCATTTGAATCAAATGGAACAGGATTCATTTCTTGAGAACCATTCTTTAAATAATCAAAATTAAATCCTCAATCAAATTACCATTTAGTTGGAAAAATTAAATCAAATTTGGGTTCCTTAATAGCAAGTTCCCGACATTTTTTTTCAAATCCTATTTCATTAAACGGACCAAATATTGGTTTATCCTGAAAACCGCTTTCAGTTCTTTCGATAATGTAGTAATTGATTATTTTTCGGTTTATTTTTTCTGTAGAATTTTCTTCAAACGGATGCTGTTTCGAGTAAATGTATTTTGCATCATAGCCAACAGCAAAAACATAGGCAGGAACCAATGTTTCCCCTTTTCTCAAAGATCGAGATTCAAATATATCAATCCACAGCGTTTCATAATCATCTACAATGGCATCGCTTCCATAATCATACAAACCGAAACAGGATGTTAATACAATTGATATTAAAACTATAAAAATGAATTTTTTCATGATTAGGAATACAAACTAAATTTTCAAATATTTTGTTTAATAACTTATCAGATCAAATAGGTAGATGGGGAGGGCGGTTTATTTTATTTCGGATCTCTTTTTTAAAATTAGTAATTGTATGGATAAAACAATCAGGGAAACCTGAAAGTAAAAACCCAATCCGGCATTCAGTTTTTCGTCTTGTAAAAGCTTTTTATCTTCCAAGTAAATTTCATCATTAAGCTTATTTACGAATACTTTTATCGGTTTATAAATTTGCGTTGTGTTACTTGTCAAAGCAGATTTTATTGGGTAAACATTGCTTAAGTGATTGTTCTGAAAAGTCTCTTGTCTTTGAATTTTAGAATCTGCCAAATGTCCTTTGATTGTAGTATAAGTAAAATGGGAAGTAGAAACTCCAGAAGATTTTCTTTGTTCTGTAAAAGCAGTTTCAACTATGAATAAATCACTTTTTAGATATTTTTCCGGATTGTTTAATGCTTTTAAATTTTCAAATGGCTTTGCGATACTTTTAATAGGATCTTTTTCTATGCAGCCATGAACCAATTGCGTAATAACAAGAACTAAACTAATTGCCAGATGAACCAGCAAAAAGTATTTCATAGCTTTGTTTTTTTGAAAAAAGGGATGTTTTTTTCGTTTCATATTATTTTATGAAAGGCTTTTTTAAATCTTAAAAACATCAATTCCTTTGATCCAGAAAATTCCCGATTCTAAAAACTTAAGTTTTGTCTGTACTATTTTATCACTTTTGTCTCTCGGGTTTTTAGTTACAAATCTGGCAACAGAATTATTGAAATCTAAAGTATGTTTTTCGTCCAAATCTTCTTTTTTGTCCGAAGAAAATGTAATTACATTATTTTTTGAGCTCCATTTTCCTTTTCCATATTTGTTGACTTCAGAAGGAGTTCCTTTGTCCATTTTAGAATAAGAATGAAATAGAAACGTTCCATCTGGGTTTAAAGTCAGTTTATATTCAATTTCATGTTTTCCTTTTTCGGAAAGTGAACGTGCATAATCACCAGAAAAATCATTGGATTGGGCAAATGAAATTACGAAGTTGAAAATTAGAATTAAAGTCGTTAGGATTAGTTTCATTGGTTTTGTTTTGGCTGTTTTTTAGTTAGCTGATTAAGGAGCTTTTTCAAAATTAATGGGTTTAAAATTCATTTCCTTACGGGAAACCGTATTCTTGAAATTTTAATTTGAAAACTCATTTTTGATCAAAATATTTTGTGAGTTTTTTCTTTTTTAATTCTGTTTGATTATTTTCGTTGAAAATTAAAATAATGGAAAAACTGATTAATGATTTTCAGATAGGGTTATTATTGTGGCAATTGTTTCTACTGGTGCTTTTAGTACTAATAATTTACTTTTTTTACAAACTATTTAAAAAGGTACTCAAATAAAATCACTATTTCAGTAAAACAAAAACCTCGAAACAATTCGAGGTCTTTATAATTTATTCTTGCTTTTATTTACTGTCTTGGAATAATGCCCAATTGATTCATCTTTTGCTTTGTATAAAGAATAAAATTTATTTTCTCATTGCCGTAAACTGCAATTTAAAGCTTTCCAGTTTAATTAAATAGAAAGTAGAAAACAACAGAATCCAGGCAATAAGTGTTAGAAGTAAGTTGGTAAAATCATAGCTTACAAATGCTGTATATTGACAAAAAAAGCCAAAAAACAAAAGCAGAATGAAATTATACAGAAAAGCATTTTTCAAACTCATTTTTAAACAGCCTGTTAGAAAATTCCAATTGGAGAGATAATCAGAAATTATAATTTTTGACGGATTTGATAGATCAATCACAACGTTTTGCGAGAATTCAAAAAAGACAATTACGGCTTCTTTTTTTACTGCATATTTAAAATTATTTTCATCTAATATTTGTGTGATTTTGTTGAGTTCCATAGGTTTTAAATTAAAATCGAAAACTACATTTTTTTATAAGAAAAACACCTTAATTGCTAATTATTTTTTTTGATGAAATTTAGTACGTATCTTGCCGAAATAGATTATTACAATAATGGAAACTGCCAATTTATATTTAGTAAACAGCTGTTTGATGTGCTTGATGTACACCTTATTGTATCTGCATGACGATACTTTCTTAAAAAGTTCCAAAGAGTTTATTCCTTTTGCCCTGTCACAACTCTAGACAGGGGGTAATCCATTTTCAGCTCATTTATTAATTTTCCATTTTCATTCCGGATAACGCGCCGCTGAATCCTATTGGGCTGTCAGATATTCAGTGAAGAGTTAAATGTCGTTACAGATTGAAATGGGACAAACAAGAAAGTCATGTCACAAAATATTATTTTAACTACAGGAACATACGATTTAATCAAAGATCACATTAGAAGAAAAAAAGTAACACCTCAGGAAGAAGAGCTTTTATTGGGGCAGTTAAAAAATGCAAGTCAGGTATTAAGAAAAAATCTTCCTGAAGATATTGTTTCGATAAACCGAAAAGTTACTTACAAAGACCATATTAAAAATGAAGAAAAAACAATTGTTTTGGTTGGTCCAGAAAATGTAAAGGTAAGCAAGAATAAAATTTCCGTTCTCTCAGATGAAGGTATTGCGATGGTAGGATACAAAACGGGTGATCTTATCGAATGGCCAGCCAAAAAAGGAAATTTAAAACTAGAAATTTTAAAAGTAGAAGCAGAGTCTTAATACTTTTTGTTTTCGTTTAAAATTAGTAACATCCCAAAAGAGGTTTCTCTTTTGGGATATTTTTTTAGAGGAAAGCAAAATGATAAGATAATTACTTCAAATAATGCTCATTGAAAGATTAAAATAATTAAATTCGTTCTTCTTAATTTAACCGTAACCAATTATAAATGAGTATGAAACAAGCTGAAGATATCAATGAAGTAATTCTGTTATTGGATGAAATAATAGAAAAATCAAAAATAGACCAGAGCAATCTGGGGTTATTTGCCATTTTGTACCGTGAAGTTACGGTAAGAGTAAAAGAAGGTATTCTGGCTGGTTCTTTTCAAAATGGCGAGCGAATGGAAAAATTGGATGTTTGTTTTGCCAATAGGTATCTCAAAGCGTATTATGAATATCAAGCCAAAGAAAAACCATCTGAATGCTGGGGATTTGCTTTTGAACAAGCCGAAAATTTTTGGCCGATAGTGCTGCAGCATTTACTTCTCGGAATTAATGCACACATAAACCTAGATTTAGGCATTGCTTCAGCACAAGTTAGTACAGTTGAAGATATTGAAGATTTAAAATCTGATTTTGATAAAATAAACTTCATTCTTAGCAGTTTGGTTGGCGGTGTCGAAAAATGTTTAATCAAAATTTGGCCGACACTTACGTGGATATTAAAATTTACAGGCAAAATAGATAATTTCTTTATAGATTTTAGCATGGAAACGGCAAGAAACGGTGCATGGAAATTTGCCAATGAATTTGTAGCAGTTCCAGAAAATGATAGAGAAGCCTGCATTCAATTAAGAGACCAGAGAATAACAGAAATCGCCCGATTGGTTTCAAATCCGGGATATTTTGTAAGTGCCGTTTTCAAATTCATCCGCTTATTTGAAAGAGGAACTATCGCTCAAAAAATAATCGATATGCAGATTATGGAAGAAAAAAATATGGAATGTATTGCGGCATAATTTTGGAAAAATAATCCAGATATTCGATAAACCGCAAAGAAAACTTTCTATTTAAAAAATAATAAAAAGGAGCTGCATGATTTTGCAGCTTTTTTGTTTTTTAATGATTTTTATTTTGCATCATTGCTGTACAAACAGATTAGAAATCTATGCTGTTTTTTTTCCGAATTGTTCTTTAGCCGCGTCACATTTAAATACATGAAATGTTCAAGTAATTTTGTAATTATATTTTATATTTTTGAACCAACAACCACCAAATCCCCAATTAATAAACTAACCATTTTATGAACATCATTACATCAAAAACAAGTTTACCTAAAATTTATAATACCTTCGGATTAATTGCATTTATTTATGCCGGATTAATGCTTATTTTTTCAGTTTACAAAGATTTCTTTTATGTGGACCAAACTTGGCTGCATGGATTAACGGCAAATGGATTTTCTGTTTTCAGTAATTTAATCTGGATAGGAGTTCTTATTGTGTTTAAAATTCTTTTGAATAAAACACTTCAATACAATAAAGCAAATTCGTTGATCAATGCGTCCCTGATTTTTTTAGGAATAGGAGTTTATTCCGTTGCAGTAGTTTTGTTTAAGCTGCTAAAAGTGTATTTCTCTTCAGACGATGTTAATGCGTTACTTTCTTTTGGCGCAAGCTCTATTTCGAGTGCCATATTACTAGGCTTATCGAGTGTAGCAATGATTGTAGTATATATTATTTTAGGAAACCGTATTAGAAAAATTGATGTTGTTTTAAATGATTACTTTAAAATCTTAGGTTTTTCATTTATGGTTTATGCAATTGTTTCGGCACTTCAAATGGTAAAAGTCTTTAATAGCGATATCATTGCGTTTTTACCAAAAATAGTTGTGGTTGCGGTCTTAGGATATATTTTTAAAGAAGTTTCGAAAATGAATCCAGCTGATCTGCCATCTGAGCCAGAACCTTCTCCAGCTAAAAAAATCTCGCAAAATAAAACAGAAAAAGTAGAAAAAATAAACGTTGCAAACAGAAAGAAGGAAATTGCTGAGCAGGAAATAATTCCAGATTTTGACATTAATCAATTGGAAAATAAAGAAACAATTCTTTCTTATTTTGAGAATCTTTCAAACGATGAAAAAAGCAGACTAGAAAATGTAGTTTCAAAAAAATATACACAGAATTTAACCGACGAGCAGAAAAAGAATCTTATTTTACATCATATAACAGAGAAAAAACTCTACGATCATAACCGATTTGCTCCACAATAGATGAAGTTTAAAATGCTTAATTCATTAGAATTTTCAGTAAACAATTCTAATGAATTAAGTATTAAAAAATACTAAAAGAAATACAAACGCTCCAAGAAAAATGCCGCCAATCATATGATTTCGGTCACTATTATCATCTCTTTTCTGAGCACTGCCGTTTGGTGAACGGAAACTTGAAAATGTTCTAAAATCATTGTCATTTGACAAGGTTGATAAATTAAAAAAAACAAATCGTACCGAAGCTCCTAAAAACTCCAGAATATTGCGGCCTGATAGTATGTCTAAAAAATCCATTTTGAGAAATCGGGTTTAATTATTAATCATAGGGTTCAAATCCAAATCTTTATTACGCAAATCCAGTCCACCTTCGTAAACTGATTTGAGGTTGGTCAAATAAAAATGCCAGCCGTTAGAACAGCCCAATCTAATGTATTGTTTCGAGGAATCATCTGTCGGAATGTTATGATGACGAAGTTCTACAATCGTATAACCATTTGTTTCGCTTAGTTTGATATCTACCAGGCAATCTCCTTCAAACGTAAACTGTAAATAATTTTTTCCGTTAGCAGCAGTAATTTTTCCTTTCATGGAATCATCGTATAAATACCAAAGCCATTCATAACTATTGCCTTCAGAAACGTTTTGATCTTTGCTGATTAATGCTGCATTAGAATCAAAAAAAGATACTTTTTCTAGAAACCATTTTTCTAATTCACCTGCAATTGTCCAAGCTTTGTAAATGTCTTCGATTTTAGCTTTAACCGCTATTTTTTTGGTGAAAGAGGTCCAGTCGAAATTTTTCATGGTTTAAATTTTAGTATTCACACAATCAAATTTACATTTTTTTAGTTGTACTCAAAACAGCCTTTTTCTTCAACACATATTCATAATTAGTATCCATTAATTCTCCTATTAAGCGAGAATTGTTGTGGTTCAGTAAAATTACCATTCCCCAGTTTGATTTTTTATCATAGGCAAGAATAGTAGCGCATCCCATTGTGTTTCCTGTTTTATAAAAATAAACATCATCAGCCATTCGTTCCATCTGCTGGCCAAAACCTATTTCTCTTTCTGTATTTTTAAAAAAAGTCATTTCGGTAATTGCTGTTGCTTTCGAGATTTCGCCTTTATTTGACAAAATAGTTTTGAGCAGTTTTGTCAAATCTGAAGTATTTGATTTTACAAGACCAGCGGGAGCGATCAAAGAATTCCAGTTAAAAAAATCCTGCGGACTTCCATTAAATTCATAACCCGTAACTTTATTTTTTACGTTAAAATTGCTTGTCAGCGTGTTTTCCATTTTAAGAGGCAAAAGCATTTTTTCTTTCAGCACCTCTTCAAAACTCTTTGCGTAGACTTTCTCTAAAATCATTCCCATCAGCGTATAACTGATATTAGAATAACGATAACTTCCGTAGTCTATTAGTTTAGTATTTGCGTTTATAAGGTCATGAACGCTCTCTTTCGTAATGTCTAATGGCTGTTTTGGATTTATTTCCATTAGTTTTTTAAAATCAAAATTAGGCAGACCAGATTGGTGCGAAGCCAGATCTGAGATTTTAATCTTGCCTTTAATTTCATTTGACAAAATGTACTCTTTTGGCAAATAATCGTCTATAAAATCATCAATTTTAAGTTTGCCTTCGTTATGGGCTTGTGCGATTAAATTTCCAGTAAGAAGTTTGGTAATCGAACCAATTTCATAAATAGTATTCTCGTTTACGGCTTGTGGACTTTCTTTGCTGATTTTTCCGTAATTAAAAAAAGAAGCGTTTCCATTTTCTACAAATCCTATGCTCATTGCTATTTCTGGATTTTTAGCAGAAATGGAACGAAAAATAGAATCAATTTTTTTTGCAGAAGATTGTCCAAAAGTAATTTGGCTTGTAAGTAGTAGAATTAAAATACTGGTAGTTATTTTCATTAGTTTTTTGTTTTGATTTAAATGAAATACAGATGTTTTTAGAATATATTGTTATAACCAAGCAGATTTCCAACAGAAATATAGGTAAACACCAAACCCACAATGGCTAACATTATTAAACCAAAGCCATTGGAGTTATCTTTTAAAATAAATTTTTCTGGACTCTCTGAATTGTAAATTATTTTTACGCTTTTATGGATATTTGCTTGAAACGACCGAACTTTATCCAAATCTGATGAGGTGTGGAACGAAGGTTTTCCCGTAATTATTTTTTCTTCAATGGTTTGAAACTCAACAATTGGTGTCTTGTATCCTTCTGCATCTGATTCGTAAGAGATAATTCTTCCAGTAATTTCTATTCCATTTTTGCTAATATTATTTAGGTGTAAAATGCTATTAACTGTATAAACTAATGCAATTATACCGAAAATTAAGAAACAAATTACAGGTTTGTAAAACATAAAGAAAACAAAAAAGACAACATATAATATCCCATACTTTTTATTAAAATCCATTTTTATGCTAATTTTGTTTTGGTTTAAAATTGTCTTTTAAATTTAGAAACAAGGCTTCAAATTTTTCTTTGAATTATCAAAAGAAGCCATACTGCAATTCCAAAAAGGATTGAAAAAATAATATTGCTTTTTTCAGGATTTCCAGTGTTAAATAAATGACTTAAAACTGCTGCTGTGCAACAAACAACTCCAAACTTTAAAATCCTGCTTAGCCAAGTTTTGTCCCGATAATTCCAGTTTTGATTTTGTGTAATTTTTTTCATTTGTTTGATTAGTATTATGTTACAAGAAAAAAAATGTAACGATTAAAAATACAACAAAACACAGGATGTCGATTATTGTAACATTTCGCTCGTCTAAAATATCATATTTGCTTCCTTTTGCAGGTGCAACCAATTCTTTATTTTGAGTTCTTAAACTTATAAATCTTAGAAATTGAAAAAGTACTAATGTAATTAATGTATTTCTTAAACCTTGACCTGCATTATAATTAGTCATTGATAATTCGGGTAAATCTTTAATAGTTAGAAAAAGGCATAGATGAATTACTCCAATTGCTGTCCAAATTAAAAAGTAATTAAAATTACGAAGCGCTTTATATTGGAAAATATAAATAAAAAATTGTGTTCCGAAACCGTAGAAGAAAATTATTTTCTGCAGACTACTTTTGTTTGCAAAACCATATGTTAACAAGAAAATAGAAAGCAGTAGATAGGAACTAATAGTGATAATGTTCCAGTTACTTAATTTGTAAAAACGAATTAATTTATTTTGCATTAAAGGTATTATCTCTTTTGTTTTTTTCAAATATATAAATTAACCTGTAAGAATTCTTACTTTCGATATGTTTGTTTTCTAACAATCGTAAGTTGTCTTTATAAAATAAAATTACCTTCTAAAACAATTACCGCTTCTCCAAAAATGTAAACCTTGTTGTCTACAAGTTCTGTGCTCATAGTTCCGGTTCTCAATGAAGATTGATAAGCGTCAAACTTTGTTTTATTGAGTTTTGTTGCCCAATATTTTGTCAAAAAAGTTTGAACTCCGCCCGTTACGGGATCTTCATTTGTTCCCGCCCAAGGCCAGAAATAACGATAATGAAAATCAAAATTATTGTTGTCGGAAAGAGCAGTTACCAAAACGCCGCTTATTCCGTTATGCGAATTGATTAAAGCGGTGAAATCGGGTTTTAAATTTGCCAATTCACGCGCACTTTCAATTTCGAGTAAAATTATTTTATTGTTCGGGCTGTATCTTTTTGCTTTAGTTGCAGCAATGCCTAATGCATCGAGCAGTTTTTGAGGAACTTCTATTGCTTCGGTTTCATAAACAGGAAATTGCATTTTGATTTTATACGCTTCTTTTTCAATAAATAACTCCACATTATTGCAGTTTATAAACGTTATATTCTCAAATGAAGTTGTGCTGAAAATGATTTTAGAAGAAGCCAAAGTCGCGTGTCCGCATAACGGAATTTCAGTTTTTGGACTAAAAAAACGAATACTATATATATTCTCTTTTATTTGTTTTACAAAGGCAGTTTCCGAAAACCCAATTTCGGCGGCAATGCTTTGCATCGTTTCTGAGTCTAAATCTTTTTCTGGAAGACAAACTGCAGCTGGATTTCCTTTAAATTTTTCATTCGTAAATGAGTCAACAAAATAAGTCTTCATTTTTAATTGTGTTTTATTGATGTCTTTTCTTTATTTGTTCGATTGCATATTGAGCAGAATGTTTTACATCTCTTTTACGGCTTTTTAAATGTTTTTCTAAGTACGGAATAGCTTTTGGAGTTCCAATTTTATTTAGTGTTGCGTTGGCATAAATTATATCAAAAACATCTTCCGAATTTTCAATAATATCAATTAACACATTTTCCACCAATGGATCAAAACAATAATTTAAAGACTTAATCGCACTAAGTCTGATTTGCCATTTGTCACTTTGTGTCATTTTAATTAAAGGCTGAAAATCTGTTCCTATTGGTTTTTTGATTGCGGCAATTCTTTCCAGTAAAGAAGAAATAATGTACTTGTCGGTTTCTTTGTCAATTCGATGAATCAAAAATGCTAACGCCGCTGCATCTGAAGTATTTTTAGCAATATGTCCTAGTAGAAAATAGGAGCGATCTCTTTTTTTCTTGTCTTTTTCCTTGTCAATAAATGCAATAAGTTGTGGTATGAAATCTATGTTATCAACTTTCTCAGCTTCTCGTAATGCCTGCCAGCTTATTGTTTTAGAAGAATCATAACCAGGTTCATTAGTTTTGTCGCTGGTATCAGACATTCTTTCAATAAGGTTTGCTAAATAATAGTCCATAGTTTTTGTGTTTAGGAGCTCTGACGGTTGTAAACGACCGATTGTATACAATCACGTAAAAATAATCTATTCTTTCTAATTTCGTTTTGAAATAAAAATAGAAAATTATGGAAGTGCAAAATAAAGAAAGAGTAGAAGAATTATTAGAATTAATGACTAAAACAAACTATTTCAACAAACTAAAACCACAGAATAAAATAGGAAATTCTTTTACAATACCGTTACAAGTATCTTCTTATAACGAAATGAATATGATGGTTTCAGATTTGCTAAAAGCAAGTATTATTCTGCTTAATCCTGATGCAAATGGTTTGTCGAGTTTTACAAAAGGTAATAATGTCAATGTCATGACTTTGCTTGAAATAGCACTGCAATTATTACCAGAAGATGAAATGGAATTGCTGGATGATTTGTGTAAGTTAAGTTTGAAGTAATATTATGATAGCATATTACATACGATAGCGCGGATTTGCAATCCGTGCCCGCAAAGATTGGTTTGTATTTTTGATTATTTTTATCGTGTCTTATTGTTGCGGGTTATGTATATCAGTGAATAAACTATTGTCAATGTCGTTACCAGTAGAACAATGACAACAATAGTTTTTAGCCACAAATTCATGTATTGCCAAACCTCAAGAAAATTAAATGTCGCTTTATTCTCTTGCAGTTTTGCAATCGATTCATTCAACTCCTTCAATGATTCTTCATACCTGTCTTTGTTCTGATTTAATTCCTTAATTTGACTTGAAAGCATCGTTAACTTCTTATCAATATTTGTAATGTCAGTTTTGATTTGTATGGTATCTGTTGACAAAGAATTAAGAACAGCTTCCTTTTTTTGCAGAACTACCTTTTTTATATTCTCTATTTCTTGCTGGTTAGATTGATATTGATCTTTCGCTGCTTTAACTTTTGCTTCTGCTTCGTCATACTTTTCCAAGATTGATGGAACTTCAATAGTAGTGAATAATGTACCGCCTATAAATAACATTATATTGATTAAAGTGATTGATAGTAGTAATTTTGAAGGTGATATTTTAAATAAATCAAGAGCATTGTTATCATAAGAGTTGTTTGAAGCAGGTGAAGGATAATTTTCCGGTATAATATTAATTGAAACCCTGTAACTGTTTCTGTTGCCAGGCAGATTATTGCTGATTGCGCGTTGAATTGTTCTCCTGATAAAATTGATTAAACCATTAAAATATTCAAAGAATGAGATTGCTCCTGAGACGCCTCCAAGAAATTGTATTATAACCCAACCAGTCGCAAGAATACTGCCTCTTTCGAATCGGAGTTGAACATCAATCCTTTCTACCTTTCCAAATTCACTAGCGTAATAATAAAGTTTATCCTCAATCTCTTTCCGAATGTAATTCTCCTTATCACTTAGAATCGAAAGTAATTCTTTGTCATCATAATATTTATCATCATAATATTTGTCATCATAATATTTGTCATCATAATAATTGTCTAGCTTGCTTTCGGTTCTGAAGATTTCACCTGAAATTTCAAATGAGAATTGTGATTCTGGCTTCATGATTATTTATTTAACTATTAAATTAGTTCCATTGTGTAAATATCTCTGACTTTACCTAGCTAACGGAAAAAGATGAATCATTTAGATTGATGTTTTTTAATTGTCTGAAGTAAATTTTATAAATGTCATGGGGTTTATTAATATTTTTTATTTTTCGTTAGTACGATATTAGTTATAGCAAAAATCGTATTTAATTTGTATTAGTGTATAAGTATAAATACCTGATTTTCAAAAGAATGTATGTGAATGAGAATATTTTAGTGTAGAATAAGTTTAGTATAGATGAGTAAAAAATTATTTATCAATTATTTAAATAATTTTTACTAAAAGTAAATCCCCTTAACGAGCGCGTCTGCTCCTGATTATTGTTGTGGTGTCTCGCTCCAAAGAAGTTTACATATTTACACTTAATACTAAAAATAGATTTACAACTATATTTTAGTCCTGCTTCTCGTTTGCAATACCTCTAATAGTTTTTGTTATAACGAATTAAATCTAATGGTTTCAGATTTGCTTAAAGCAAGTATTATTCTGCTTAATCCTGATGCAAGAGGTTTGTCGAGTTTTACAAAAGACAATCAAGTTAATGTAATGACTTTGCTTGAAATCGCCCTGCAATTATTACCAGAAGAAGAAATGGAATTGTTGGATGATTTGCATCAATTAAGTTTGAAAGTTTGATACAATTTATCTTGTTGGCGCTAGCGCGAGCGTCCCGCTCGTGACTAATTCTAATTTGGTTTATTTGGATTGTGTGCACGAGCGGGACGCTCGCGCCAGCGGGGGTTAAACTTCTGATTTCTTTTTTAAAATGAGCAAAACTAAAGGTAATAAGAGCAGTGAAAATTGAATGTATAAATGACTAACAGCATTAAACTTTTGATCTTCCATATGCTTTTTGTTGTCTACAAAAAGTGCATCATTCAGTTTGTTTCTCCATACTTTGATAGATTTTGCTTTTCGAGTATAGACGTAATTGAAATTATCGTTGTTAAGGGCAAGTCTTTCTTTATAAAATGTATAAATATTATTGCCCTGCCAAATTATTTCTTTTTTGATGTTCGAATGCAATAAATTACCTCTAATTACGGTGTATTTTGATTTTGTGTCAGAGGGTTTTCTGCCTGAAGTTTCTTCAATAAAAGCAGTATCGACTACAAAAAAATCACTTTTTAAATATTTTTCGGGATTAGACAATGCGGTATAATTTTCAAAAGGTTTTTTCAAACCTAATAAAGGATCCCCATTGTTATAACCACCAACTAATCCTGAAATAAAAATAAAGAGAGAAACAAACAAATGAAATAATAATAGATACTTGAAATTTCTATATTTTGTAAAGAACGGATGATTTTTTATATTCATTTTCTTAAGGTTTGCCTTTTATTATCGAGAGCTATTTATTTTATATAGATTTTCTAAAAACAATATCATGATGGCGTGGATTTGTAATCTGCGCTAACGAACTGTAGCGATATATCTGCATGATCGGGGTTATTGTTTGTTTTTTTTTGTTACTATATAAATGATATAACTGAAACTTAAAACATAAGTCATAAAGCTTATTAATGAAATTACTGTATTGTTCATTCTTGAGGTAACAATATTTGTTCCGATTCCTATAATAAAAAGGAGAATAGCAAGTAAAATTTTTGTTGAATTTCGCATGAATTGTAATTAAATTTTATGGAGTATGGAGTAATTTTTTCTCGTAAAGGTTCGTATATGTCCGTTAGCGCGAATTTGAAATCAGGATAGCACGGATTTGCAATCCGTGCCCGCAAAAATTGGTTTATACTTTGTAAATATAAAAAAAGCTACATGATAATTTGTAGCTTTCATTTTGAATGACTTGTGTTGTGTCTTGTTATTGCGGGCACGGATTTCAATTCCGCGCTATCGGATTTATCACCTCTATTTTCGTTGTATTAAATACTAAAGATTTTTTAATTGCTAATTCAATGTCATTTTTTATACTAAAATTGTCAATTTTTTTCAAGCTATTTTCAATCATAGAAATTTCATTATTAGTAAAAAAAAGTTGATTTTTAGATTTTGGTGTTAATTTGAAGTTTTCATATATATACCAATACATATTTGCTTTACCATATAATTGCTGAGATAATAACTCTTCATATTTATTCATTAAATCTAATTTTATTTCTGCTTCTGCATTTTCAAAAGTATTTGAATAAAGTTCGTTATAAATTTCATCCTGCTCAAGTTCCATAAATTCTAAAACTTCTTTGTTGTAAACAAATGTTAAAGCTTTATTGATATTATTTTTTTCACTAATAACAAGAAAAAATGATTTGTAATCATCTTGAAACTTTGCGATGTCAATAAATAACCAATATTTTGCAAGCTCTGGAGTTTGATGAAACCAAAAATTAGAAGTTTGGGAATTTTTCGATTTGTATCCATTTAGTCTTTCAACTCTTTCTAACGGAGTTTCGTGAAAAAGTGCTACTATTTTAATTAAATCACTCGATTCTAAATTTTTTTTTAAAGCTCCCCAAATCAATTTTTGGCTGTCTTCATCTGAAAGTTCATTAAACTTTTCATCTGTAATGTATCCAACTACATTTTTTTGATTGTCATAGTGTAAATCAATAATAGGTTTTAATTCCTCAATCTTATGTAGTATTTCCTCTATTTTATCTATTAAATCCATTTCTCTTTGCCTTTATTAATTATTAATTCAGTTGACTCAAAAATAGCAATAAATTCTCTTTCAATGTATTTATTTACATCTGTAAGATTAGCTTTAATATTTTTGTGTGCTATAATTCTTTTCATTCTTTTTTCAGATGCATATCTCAAATCATTTGACCAAATTTCATTAGCTCTTTTTACAGCAATTGTTAATAGTTCTCTTTCTTTAATCTCAAATTCGGATCCAAGTAATGATTTACTATATAATTTTTCCAAGTCGTGTTTCGAGTCAAATTCTTTAGTATATTTTGTAATATATGCTCTAAACATACATTCAATTGAAACACCAGCAGTGTATACTGAAAAAATTGCAGAATTTTTATTTGTTTTTAAATGTGACAAATCAGCATATCTTGTTAATGATGCTGTATAATAATCCGTACCAGTATAATGATGTTTGCGCATATTATTTTTTCTGTGTTATTTAAAGTATAATTGAGTTCGTGAAAATAATATAATAAATTAATGTTTATTTTTTTAATTTTAATCCCCAAGGAAGTACAATTTCTGTTATTTCCTTTTCTTGATGATTGATACTTAATCTCAACATGTTTTTTGGAACACTTAACTCTTTATGCAACATATCTAAAAACTGTTCAAAACTAATATTGATGTAATGAGGTAATCTTATTTCATCTTCTAGAATCAAATTTTTTTCAGCGTGTTTTACAGATTGAAGTTTAAAAACATCAAATTCTTGATTATCCCAAGATGTTCGTTTTGTTTTTTCAAATTGAATTTCAATAGGAAAAGCTGTGGAAGGAGCTGTTGGGAAATAGAATATATGATCTTTAAATGGTGTTAATTGAAGACATATAAAATCAAATGATGCTTTATATCTACTGTCGTTTTGTAATGAAAAAATTTCTGATATGAATTCATTTTTTAAGTTTCCTTGTCTAAATTGACCTTTTGAATTAAAATAAATTTCAAACAGTAAACCATTTAATACATGATTTCTCTCTCCTACTTGATATTTTTGTAGCCATTGAGATAGGTTTCGTACAATTGACTGTGCAGTAAATTCTCCTCCAATAGCAACTTGAAGAATATTTCTCCCTATAATAAATAATTCACTATCAGTTAATTGCTCAGGATTCAATCTGTTTAAGCGATTTAATGCTGGTTTTTGTATATAATAATCATATGATTTTAGATCGTGGATGATGTTTTGAATATCTGAACCATTTGTCATAAAGTTCTCATCTGCAATGAAATCATGATTATAAGGTAATTCAATGGAATGTATTAACTGTCCAGAGTTAAAATAAAAGTCTCCAATTAAAGAAGTATGTTCCCAGCTTGTTTGTTTTCCGTTAGAGAGTGTGTAAACTGAAGTTCTTACTCTTTTAAAAAAATCTTCTATTGGAATATTTGTATCATCAATATGATTTAATAAAGAACCTGTATATATACTATTTCGTCCCATTCCATAATCCAAAGCTTTTTCTCCTGGTGAAGTGGAAAAAGCAATTAAAGAACCTTTTGGAGCATATATTGGCGCTAATCCATTAGTATTTAAACTTCTATATTGAGAAGGAAGTGGATTGTCTCTACAAGCATCTAAAATTAAAATTTTGACTATTGGATTTGCTTTTTGCATATATTCTATGATTAGATCAAGAGGAATTGATGTATATTTTGCTGAGACATCATCTGCAAAATTTGTATTTACTGCTGTTAAGTAATTTTTTCCGTCGATTTGTAACCCATGTCCAGAAAAATAAAATAATCCAACATCAAACTTATTTAATTCTTCTCCAAATTCTTGAATACTTCTTGCAAATGTTTCCTGATCACAGTTATTTATAGTTTTTGTTATAAAACCTAGGCTATGTAGTTTAGAACTGAAATCATTTGAGTCATTTACTGCATTAATTAATCTGTCTTTTTCTAAAGAATATTCATTGTTGCCAATAATAAGAGCTAATGCATTCATCATAACATTTTTTTTCAAAACTAATTGCTTTTAATCCAGTTTCCTTACGGAAATCCGTAAGCGTCTCAAAAAAAAACAAAGCCCTAGCCCTGATAGCAGCGGCATCCTTTTTAGGCAAACCAAAAAGATATTATTAAAACCGTAAACGTTATGCCTAAAAAGATATAGCGGATAGCAGGAAACAGCTCCTAAAAACCATTATAATTCCACTAAATATTCTCCTCAAAAAACACAAAAAATCAACACTAGAATAATCAATAAATATTTTGTAATTTTGCAGTCCAATAAAAGGAATTAGAAAATGTTAGATAGACTTCAATATGTAAAGCAGCGTTTTGATGAGATTTCGGATTTGATTATTCAGCCGGATGTTATTGCTGATCAAAAACGTTATGTGCAACTCAACCAAGAATATAAAAGCATAAAAGCTTTAGTTGAAAAGAGAGAAGAATACATTCTTGTTTTAGCCAATATTGACGAAGCAAACGAAATTATTGCTGACGGTAGCGATGCAGATATGGTAGAAATGGCCAAAATGCAGCTAGACGAAGCAAAAGACCGCTTGCCGCAGCTGGAGGAGGAAATCAAATTTATGTTGATTCCTAAAGATCCTGAAGATGCTAAAAATGTAATGGTGGAGATTCGCGCGGGAACGGGTGGAGACGAAGCGAGTATTTTTGCTGGGGATTTATTTAGAATGTATACCAAATACTGTGAGTCACAAGGATGGAGAACATCTGTGGTGGATATGAACGAAGGGACTTCTGGAGGTTTCAAAGAGGTTATTTTTGAGGTTTCGGGAGAGGATGTTTACGGTACTTTGAAGTTTGAAGCGGGTGTTCACCGTGTTCAGCGTGTTCCTCAGACAGAAACGCAAGGTCGTGTGCATACATCTGCAGCAACTGTTATGGTTTTACCAGAAGCGGAAGAGTTTGATGTTCAGATCGATATGAACGATGTTCGTGTAGATTTCTTCTGTTCGTCTGGACCTGGAGGACAATCGGTAAATACTACGAAATCGGCTGTACGTTTAACGCACACTCCAACTGGATTGGTGGCACAATGTCAGGATCAGAAATCGCAGCATAAAAATAAAGATAAAGCTTTAATCGTATTACGTTCGCGTTTGTACGAAATGGAATTGGCGAAAAAACAAGAAGAAGATGCTACAAAACGTAGTTCTCAGGTAAGTTCTGGTGACCGTTCTGCTAAGATTCGTACATATAACTATGCACAAGGCCGTGTAACGGATCACCGTGTTGGTTTAACGCTTTACGATTTAGGAAACATCATGAATGGTGATATTCAGAAAATTGTTGCCGAGCTTCAATTGGTGAACAATATGGAGAAATTGAAAGAAGCGTCAGAAGTTTACTAATCGTAAACTTTCTTAGGTTCTGAGATACTAAGAGACTAAGTTTTTTCTCTTTGAGCATAATTTTAAGCCGAACTTGCGTTCGGCTTTTTTTTGCTGAGAACCTTAGTATCTCAGTAGTGAAGCCTCAGGATAGCATCTGAAAAAAAAAACATAGCCAGCGGTTTCAGCCGCTGGAACGTTTTGATCGTGTATTTAGAAAATCTACCAAATCTGCAAGAAACAAAATAGATAATCGATGCGGAGTTTCGCCTGTGATCTTTCCTTAGTCAAGATGACAAACTAAGGGAGAAACCTTTGCACCTTTGAACCTTTTTAACTCTCCCACCTTTTGTACCTTTGCACCTTTGTCCCTTCCTAAAAAAAAAGTTATTTTTTCAAAAAATTAATGTAAAGTTTCAGAGTATTGAAAAACAGTTTTAATAGTTTTTTCTCAGTTTAAATTAAGGACAATACTACAGCATACTGTTAAGAGGTAAGATTTATAAGAACTTTTAAGTAAAACTTAGAATCTTAGTCACTTAGTATCTTAGCATCTCAAAAAAAACTTCACGAATCGGTAGATTCATGAAGTTTTTTTTTAACATTTTTTGTTTCATATTTGCCGTACCAACCAATCTATTAAAATTTATTTATGAAGAAAACTTTACTATTATGCTGCTTCTTTGGGAGCTTTTTTTATGCGCGGTCGCAATCGTATTTTGGATTTCGGGACGACAATTATGCTGGAATTCAGAGCGTGCTTTTTAATCCGTCGGCAGTTGTAGATTCTAAATACAGATCTGATGTTACGATTTTCTCTGCCAGCGCAACTGGTCAGAACGATTTATACGGAATAAACGTTTTAGACGCATTAGACGGCGATTATGATTTAGATCTTGATGCAAGCAAAAACTTCAAAAGTAATAACCGAGGAAATCTAAACCTGGATATTATGGGACCTTCGTTTACGCTTAATATTACTCCCACGCACAGTATTGCTCTTTTTTCGCGCGTGCGCAGCGTTACAAATATGGTAGGCGTAAATGGAGAACTGGTAGACGAGGTTAATAAAGATATTGATGTAACGAATAGCTTTTTAATTACAGGCGGAAATCCTAATGGTGTTACGAATTCCTGGGCAGAAATTGGCGCTTCTTACGGAACTGTTTTATTAGACCGCGACGATCATTTTGTAAAAGGCGGAATCACGCTGAAATACTTAATGGCAGGAGCAAATGGTTATATCAACGGAAGCGATATAAGTGTTGCTTTCAATAGAAATGTGGCTAATCCAGCATTGAGCGAATATTATTCGACAGGAACTTTAAGAACTGCGGCAAGCTACGATTACGAAAACGGAGAAAAAATGAAGTTTGATCCAAACTCGGCTGGAGTGGGAGTAGATTTAGGTTTTACTTATGAATACCGTACGAACTGTCATACTTGTATGGGAAACCGTTATAAATTTAAAGCCGCGGCTTCGGTAACGGATATTGGAAGCTTGAATTATAAAAACATAACAGAGAATACGTATAACTTAAACGGAAGAGTAACGCAGGAAGATATTGAAGATGCGGAAGATATTTTCGAGTTTTTTGATGCTAATTATACCAAAACGTCTTCTAGAAAAGCGGTTAAAGCCAATTTGCCAACTGCTTTACACACTTCTTTTGACTGGAATATCAACAACAAATTTTACCTTAATTTAAGCGGTGATTTCAGTTTGGTTAATGCTGATAAAATCAACGGAACTACAATTGCTAATTCGGTTACTTTTACCCCAAGATACGAAACAAGACAATTCAGTTTTTATCTTCCGGTGACCTACATGGAATACAGCGGTACGCAGATAGGAACTGGTTTTAGAGCGGGTCCAATTTTTATTGGTTCCGGTTCTTTGGTTTCGAACCTTTTCTCTAACAATTCTAAAGCAGCAAATGTGTTTGTTGGTTTGAAATTACCGATTTATCAAAATTATAACTAAGGTTCTAAGGTGCTGAGACACTAAGATTCTGAGATACTAAGATTCTAAGATGCTGAGTTTTTTAGTTCTTCGAACTTTTATAATAAAAAACGGTCTGTTTCACATGTGAAACAGACCGTTTTATTTAAAGGATGAGATTACATTCTAATTGATTTATGCCTTACTTTAATAAATTTCGATTTATCGAAATGAAAAACTCAGCATCTTAGAATCTTAGCATGTCAGAACCTCTAAAAAATATATTGATGGTCTTATCTTCATTAACCGCTTTCCCCAAGAAGCGTATAATGAATGTTAGATACCTAGAAATACTCTTGTGTATTCAAAACATTTATATAGATTAGAGTAAACGTAGACACCATTTTTTACTATTATATTGTTTAACTTTTCCATAATACATAAATTTAGTTGGACAAATTACTCTGCGATGTTTAATATTGTGATGAATCTTCTTCTTCAGAAGTTTCATTTGAAGTTTCGGTTTGTGGTTTAGAAACCAGATTGGTTACAATCAGCTGAACGATTGAGCCTAAGATGCCTTTAAACATAGAGTCACCTTTTCCGACTATAAATCTTTTGGCTATATAACCAATTCCGATACTAATGGCAGATTGCGCTAAATGACTTTTAAAACCTACTGTTTCATTGATTTCTTCAACAGTATTTCGAATTAAATTGATTGGTTTTAAATTTTCTTTAAGATCATCGATGTGATCTTTAATATCGCACCATTCGGTATCTTGACGAACTTCTAATTCTTTAATTTTTTGATTTAATTGATCAATATTGACAATAGCCTCCATAGGTTAGTTTTTAGTATTAATAATTAAATCTTGGTTTTTAGTTTCTTTCAGAATACTAGAAATAATGGTATTGCCAATTGGTGTTTTTATGATTTTATGATGTGATTTGACCACAACAATAACCACGATTAAATAAAACAATGCCATTATGAAAAAACCATAATAGTATTCTCCAAGTTCTTTCCCAATCCATAAGCTAATCCCTATATTTAGAAACAAAGTAAAAAATGCAACAACAATCCCGATTGCAATCTTTGATGCCAGCGATGAAACACCGTCAGCAACTGAACATACTGTTTTCAGTTTTAATAATTCTAAACTTGTTTTAGCATAATTTTCAGCTTTTTCATAAAGATTAAGATCCTCGTTTGTTGTTGCATTTGGTTCCATGATATAGGGTTTTATGGTTTGAAAAATTCACTTATTAATAGCTATTAATAGTTTGTTTTTACAGCTTTAGCTTCATCTTTGATTGCATTGAAATCATCTTTAACTTGGCTAAGTTTAGATTTTCCTTCTTCGATAATATCTTTACCATTTGAAGAAATTTTACTTACAACGTCATCAAATTTTGTTTTAAGGTTATCTCCGTAATCTTTCGATTTATCTTTGATTTTTTTTCTTGTGTTTGACCCTTTGTCTGGTGCAAATAAAACACCTATTGCTGCTCCCGCCGCTGCGGCTCCTAAAATTCCTAAAATTGTTGTGCTAGTTTTCATAATGATTAATTTTTAAATTGGATTAATATTGATAATTTGTTGATTTAATAATTTAAATTTCTCGACCTTTAATAAGTCTAAGAAGTACTGCGATAATGGCAATTACTAATAGGATGTGGATAATGCTTCCAAAACTGTAAACAAAGAACCCTAAAGCCCAAAGTATAACCAGAATCACCGCGATTGTATATAGTAAGTTAGACATGGTTTTTATTTTAGTGGTTAATAATTAATTCTCTTTTTTAGTTTAGCTTATACGAAAGGTATAAAGTCAAGTTGCTGTTTTTAGCATCTGGAACTGTGTAAGTTGTTCCAGCTACAGTTCTTTCTTTACCAACAGTAGTTAAACCGTAATTGTAACGAACTCCAATGCTAATTGGATCAAAATCAACACCCACACCTGCAGCGATACCTGCGTCAAATTTGGCTAAATCGTCTCTGTCAATTTCTTGATCAAAATCAAAGCTTCCGTCACCAGTTACTTTAGAACTTACTAGATAAGATGCGTATCCACCGGCATGAATATTAAAGTTTTTAGTAACATTCACTCTCACTAATAAAGGAACTTCGATATAGTTTAATTTGAATTTTGTACTCCCGCTTGCAAAAGCATTGTTGTATTCAAATTCAGCACCTTTTGTAGTAAACAAAACCTCTGGCTGAATGGCTACCATATCTGAAATAGGTAAAGTAGCGTAAAGTCCGGCATTAAAACCGTATAGAATATTGTTATCATCTACATCGTCTCCACTACCATATAAGTTAGACATGTTGAATCCTCCTTTTACACCAAACTCGGTATTTACATTATTATCCTGAGCGTTGATTGTTCCAAATGTGGCTGCTAAAAATAGTGTTAAGGCGCTTAAAAAATTGGCTTGTAATTTCATAATTAAAAATTTAGTTAATTGATAATAGGCTTTTATACATATTGCTTTCTTATTCGTTCTGTCTCTCGTAAGAGTTTGTATTGTTCGGGTAGAAATCTTAAAACTAATTCCAAAATCTTTTTATCATTTGTTTCTCTTGAAATGGTTTCAAATAGTTCAATCTGGTCGTTTAAAGCATCTTTCATGGCGTTTAAATAGACATCGTTAAATTCGGTGCCGTTTGCATCTATGAGATTGTACAGGTCTCGTTTGTGTGTGGCGTTTATTTCAGTAATGACAATGAGCTTTAAAGCGGCCATATTTGATATTTCGTTCAAAACTTGATTCTCTTGGAACTCAATTCTTTTTCCTAATTCCTGAACAATGGCATCTGAACTTTTTTGTTGTGCAATTTGACTTTTAGAAATAATCGACTTACTCGCATTTGCCGTCGAAATAAAGAAATAAGCTTCTGTTTCTTCTTTTTCGGTTATTACAAAAGCTTGGTTCTTCAAAGAGCTTTCTATTGGATTAATTTTTCTGCATGTAGTAATGCATAGTATCAAAACGAATAAGAAAAAAACTTTAAAAAGTGAAGCTTTGAATAGGGGTATTGCTTTCATTTATTGTTTCCTCAAGTATTACATTACAAAGATGCTAACGAATGAAAGATTTTGCTTTACAGCATAAAAAAGAAACGTTATATAATTCCCATAACGCTATTGTTTTTGAGTATTATCCTTTTAAAATCAATGTATTAAGAGGTTTTGGGTAAAGGCGAAAAAAAAAGAAATTATAGTTTTTTCTATAATTTCTTTTTCTGATGTTATATAAACGGAGGATTTTTTTTTCTTACAATTATAAGATTCTTTACTGCTTTTTTTGGCTAAGGAGTTTTTAGGATTAATCTTAAAGGATTAATCAGGTAGAAAAACAGTAAATTCTGAACCTTTTCCAATGTTGCTGTCTGCTGTAATATGTCCTTTGTGATTTTCTACAATTTTTTTACAAATCGCCAATCCGATTCCAGTTCCAGGATAATCAGTTTTGGAATGAAGCCTTTGAAACAAAATAAAAATAGTTTCCTTAAACTGCGGGTCAAATCCCATTCCGTTATCTCTAAAAGTTATTTTATGGAATTTCTTTACAGATTGTTCCAGTATTTCAGGATAGTCAGATGAATTTATTTTTTCGCTTGTAATAGAAATTTCAGGATTTATGTCAGGACGGCTGTATTTTAATGAATTTCCAATTAAATTGATAAACAGCTGTTCGATCTGATACGGAATTACTGCAAGTTTTGGAAGTTTATTGGTCGTGATAACAGCTCTCTTTTCTTCTATAATTTCTGCCAGCTCTGATTCTGCATTGTCTAAAAGTTCGTTTAGATTTATTTTAATGAATTCCTTCTTTGTCGTATTCGTTCTCGAAAATAAAAGAAGATCGTCAATTAAAACACGCATTCTTTTGGCAGAACTTTCAATTTTACTGATGTAATTTTTAGCGCTGTCAGACATTACTTTTTTATCAGCATCTGATACGCGGGAAATAAAAGTCTGGATTTTTCTAAGCGGTTCTTGTAAATCGTGGCTTGCAACGTGATTGAAAGAGGCTAGTTCTTTATTGCTTTTCTCGAGTTCTTTATTACGTTCCTGAAGTTCGATATTTAATAAATGTTCATCAGTAATGTCAAAATTAATTCCAAGTAAAATTTTACTTCCTTGCTGGTCAGTTACAATTTTACCGGTTGTCTTAAAATAACGGACTTCATGATCCGGACGGATTATTTTATAATAAACAAATGGAAGTTTTTTTTTCTCTATAATTCCGTCCATATAATGGGCAAAAGTTTCTTTGTCCTCAGGATGGACAAATTTTAAAAGTGTCGCTTTATTTGGTACAAACGAATTTGGTTCATACCCAAGCAGACGGTATTGATTATCTGAATAATCAATTTTATCGGCATCAAGATCCCACTGCCAAGTACTAAAATTACCGATGCTTTCCGATTCGGCAATTAAACCTGTAGAAATTAAAAGTCTTTTATTGAATATTTTAAGACGTTGGAAATCACGGCTGATTTGTCGGTATGCCAATAAAATAAAGCATAATGCAACCAAGAATAATGAAATAGAAAAAAGAGGACTTAAAGAGATTTCAGAATCATAGATTTTAAGTCTTTTTTTTAGAAAAGTCTTTTCAATATCATTCATTTCATCAACCTTAAAACGGATATTTTCCATCAAAATTCGGCCTCCAAACATGTGATTATCCAGTTTTCTTTTGTCGTAAGTTTTAGGATCGCTGTATTTTAAGCAATTTTCAAAAGAAACAAATCGCTGGGTAATAAGTTTAAATAATTTTTGAAGATTTTTTTGCTGCTGCGGATTATCGGCTGTTAGTTTTTTTAAAGTAATAAAAGAAGTATTTACTTTATCTCGCGAATAAATATAAGGCGTTAGAAAACGGGCATTGCGAGTAATTATATAACCTCGCTGGCCCGTTTCTGCATCTTTTATAGCCGACATTAATCGTTCGAGCTGGATGTTGATTTCGTAAGTATGCATAACCAGTTTACTCGATTCATTCAAGTCCTGATTATGTTTGTAGGCAATTGAAGAAAGAAATAACAGAATGAAAACTGCGATTACAAAAATAACTCTCAAAGAGTTTGAAGAATTAAAATTTGGGATCCACTTCATTTATATGGCTCTTATTTTAGTCGCAGCAGGAAATTATCACGGTTAAGTCCAGAAGTATGATAATGCCAGTTTACGGTCACGACTTCATTAATTATTTTTTTAAGCGTATTGAAATCGCTCGGCTTTTTGATATAGATATTGGCACCTTGAATAAAAGTGTCTTCGATATCTTCTTCAGAAGAAGAAGTAGAATAGATTGCAATGATTATATCTTTTAAATGATCCGTTTTTTTGATTTCAATCAAACATTCTTTACCTGTTTTTTTAGGCATGTTCAAATCTAGAAACAAAATATCTGGAAGCTTATTGTCTGTGTTCAATAGATGATCCATCAACTGCATTCCATCATGAACGAAATTTACGTTTGTCTGAATTTTGATTTCTTCAAAAGCATCTTTAAAGAAAAGACGGTCATCTTCATCATCATCGGCTAATAAAATGTGTAATGCGTTTTTTTGCATTTGTATGAGGTATTTGGGTTTTTATTTTAAATTTTCTCTTCGTTTCTTAATAATTCTCTGAAAAGCAGACGGAGTAATTCCGGTTGTGTTTTTAAACTGTGTACTCAAATGTGCAACACTGGAGTAATTTAGTAAAAAAGCAATTTCGGTCAAACTCATTTCATTGATAATAATCAATTGTTTTGCTCTTTCAATTTTCTGTAAAATAATAAAATTTTCAATAGAAGAATATGTTACTTCTGAAAAAACATTAGATAAATAACCATAACTGTGGTTTAGCTTTTCAGCCAGGAACACAGAACTTTTATAGTTATTGCTGTCGTCCATAAAAACAAGTTCGATAATCGCATCTTTAATTTTTTGAACTAACACACTTTTTTGATTTTCAACTACTTCAAAGCCACACGGAGTTAATTTTGTTTTCAAATTCTCCAGTGCTTCGGCATCAAGATTATCTTCAATTTCGATTTCTCCAAAACCCAGAGTCGTAAAATTTATATTATTTTGTTCTAGGTTTTGTTTTAAATAAAGAGAACAAATGGTGTTAATGTCAAACTTTATAAATAGTTTCATTTTATAGAAATTTGGTTAAAGATACTTAAATTATTTGGTGTTTTTGCTTAAAAATAGCTTAGAATTACAAGTTAAATGTATTTTAAAATAAAATTCTCAAAAAAATACCGCCTAATATTTTTACTAGACGGTATTTTCCCGGTTGAGTTGTAAGGATTTACAAATCTGACAGGATCTGATGAAATTCTTCTTTAGTTTTACCTAATTTTTGCTGTAGTTTTCCGTACATTTCGTCTTCTTTTCCTTCAGCGAACATCAAATCGTCATCTGTTAATTCAGCATATTTTTGCTTCAATTTTCCTTTTAACTCGTTCCAGTTTCCTTTTATTTCGGTAGTATTCATGATCTTTTTGTTTGTTGTTATTAATAATGTAAAATTGCAAATTATCAAGCTCGTTTATGTTACATTACTTTTTAAGACTGTTGTATAATTTTCATCCCGTGATGATGATTGGTCTTAAATCCTAATCCTATCAAATTAATAATTATCAATTAATAATTATCAATTATCAATTATCAATTAAACCTGATATCTTCTTAGAATCCAAGCCATTTTTTCGTGTTCTTGCAATAGTCCAGTTACAAAATCGGCAGATCCAACATCATTGGTTTCATTTTCAAAAACAGGAATGTAATCTCTAAATTCGGTAACCAATTGTTCATGGTTTTCTAAAAGTTCAGATAACATATGTTTTTGTGAAGCGTATTCTTTAGGTGATTCTTTCAGTGTAGAATTATCAATAAACTCTTTCATTGTGCCAATTGTTTTTTCTCCCAGCTGATTGATTCTTTCCGCTACTTCGTCGATATTGGCTTCAAGGATTCTATATTGGTCTTCAAATAATTTATGAAGTTCCATAAAACTATTTCCAGAAATATTCCAGTGAAATTTTCTGGTTTTTACATACAATGTCATTTCGTTAGATAAAATCGTGGCTAATATAGAGGCGCTCTTTTTTAGATTTTTTGGTGTAATTCCGATATTTGGGCTCATAATTGTCTGTATTTAAGGTTTTTCTCAAAGATACCTTACAGATTTATTTTTTTCTTATACAATTTTTGACAGATGTTACAGAAATTCAATGTTAAGTAGTGTGCGAGGATAAAATTTTATTAATATTAAACTAGTCAAATTTGAATTGAGTATAGTGCGCGCGGGGGCTTCGACTTCGCTCAGCCTGACAAACCTCAGTCTTCAGCCCTAAACTACCACCATCAACCGCCAACCACTAACAATTAACCCCAACCATTAACCATTAATCATTATAATTTGTAATTTTGCCGCACTAGGAAAATACAATATGACAACACAGCAGCTACACGAACAAATTCTTCAAAAAAAATCATTTTTATGCGTTGGTTTAGATCCAGATCTAGCTAAAATACCACAGCACTTATTGGAAACAGAAGATCCGATTTTTGAATTTAATAAAGCAATAATCGATGCAACACATGATTTAACGGTTGGGTACAAGCCTAATACAGCATTTTTTGAAGCCTACGGAATAAAAGGATGGATGTCTTTGCAGAAAACAATTAATTACATCAACGAAAATTATCCTGATATTTTTACGATTGCCGATGCAAAAAGAGGTGATATAGGAAATACTTCAAGCATGTATGCCAAAGCATTTTTTGAAGATTTGAATTTTGATAGTGTAACGGTTGCTCCTTACATGGGGAAAGATTCTGTCGAGCCATTTTTGGCTTTCGAAAATAAACATACAATTATGCTGGCCTTGACTTCAAACGAAGGCGCTTTTGATTTTCAGACTTTAAACACGAACGGTCAAGAATTGTACAAACAAGTATTAGAAACTTCTAAAACTTGGAAAAACAGCGAAAACTTAATGTATGTTGTAGGTGCAACAAAAGCAGAGTATTTTACAGAAATCAGAAAAATTGTTCCAGACAGTTTTTTATTAGTTCCAGGAATTGGCGCTCAAGGCGGAAGCTTATCTGAAGTTTGTAAATACGGAATGAATGATAAAGTGGGACTTTTAGTAAACTCGGCAAGAGCGATTATCTATGCATCAAAGGGAACTGACTTTGCTGAAAAGGCTAGGGAAGAAGCTTTGAAGGTACAACAGGAAATGGAAGAGATTATAGGTTTGAATTTTCAAGTTTAAAGTTTTACTTTGAACATAATTTAACCGCAAAGTCCGCGAAGATTTTTCGCAAGGTTCGCAAAGTTTTTAGATAAAGCTTTGCGGACTTTGCGATTAAAAAGACAATCATAATAAATGAAACAATTAAAAGATCAAATAGGAACTATTCATTCTTTTGAAACCACTCCAAAACGCATAATTTCATTGGTTCCTTCTCAAACCGAGTTATTATATGATTTAGGTTTAGAAGATAAAATTATCGGAATTACGAAGTTTTGTGTTCATCCGTTTCATTTTAAATCAACTAAAAAGATTGTTGGCGGGACAAAGAAAATTCATTTCGAAAAAATAAAACTGCTCGAACCAGATATTATCATTTGCAATAAAGAAGAAAACACAGAAGAGATTGTAAAACAATTGCAGGAAATCTGTCCAGTTTGGGTTACGAATATCGTTTCCATAGAGGATAATTTCCAAATGATTTCAGATTTTGGACAATTATTTAATTGTAGAACTGAATCACAAAAGTGGAACAACAAGTTGACATTCGCTTTAAGCGATTTCAAAAATTATATAAAAGATATAAAGGAAAAGAAAGCCGCTTATTTTATTTGGAAAGATCCGTATATGGTTGCAGGAAATGATACTTATATCAATGAATTATTAAAACTAAATCATTTTAAGAATATCTACGAAGACAAAGGGCGTTATCCAGAAATTGAATTAAAGAAGATGCGTTTGGAAGGGGATCCCGATATTGTTTTCCTTTCTTCAGAACCGTATCCTTTTAAAGAAGAAGATGCTTTCGAAATAGGAAGATTTACACACCACGCCAAAACCATCTTCGTAGACGGCGAAATGTTCTCTTGGCACGGAAGCAGATTATTAAAGGCTTTCGCTTATTTTAAATTACTGCAGGAAAGACTTAGAAATTAGTTTTTTTTTCAAGTTGTTGGTGGCTTAAACGCAAAGAGCGCTAAGATTTACGCAAAGTTCGCAAAGTTTTTTACACAAAGCTTTGCGAACTTTGCGTTTTTAATGAGTCTCGCAGATAAAAAAAAAACTTGCGTTCTTTGCGTTTAATTTAAATTACTGCACGAAAGACTTAGAAATTAGTTTTTTTGTTTCAAGTTGTTGGTGGCTTAAACGCAAAGAGCACTAAGATTTACGCAAAGTTCGCAAAGTTTTTACACCAAGCTTTGCGAACTTTGCGTTTTAAATGAGTCTCGGAGATAAAAAAACCTTGCGTTCTTTGCGGTTAATTTAAATTACTGCCCGCAAGACTTAGCAATTAGTTTTTTGTTTCAAGTTGTTGCTGGCTTAACCGCAAAGAGCGCTAAGATTTACGCAAAGTTCGCAAAGTTTTTTACACCAAGCTTTGCGAACTTTGCGTTTGTACACACAATCTCAGATAAAAAAAACCTTGCGTTCTTTGCGTTTAAATTATGTTCAAAGTAAAAATTTCTAAAAAAAAAGAATGCCGACATCTAGAAGACGCCGGCATTATTTAACTAACCAAAACCAAAATAATAAATAACCAGTTTATTACATTACAAAGGTCAGATATAAATCAATGTAATGCTGTTAAGATCTTGTTATTACTTTGTTGAATATAAGTTAATGTTTAAAAATTGCAGTTAAAGCATTTGTTTCAAGTTTCAAGTTGCAGGTTGGTTTTAAAATATGTTGGTTTTACCGCAAAAGAGCGCTAAATTCACGAAAAGTTCGCAAAGTTTTTTCACAAAGCTTTGCGAACTTTGCGTTTGTACAACATTCTCAAATAAAAAAAACTTTGCGCTCTTTGCGTTAAAATCAAACGCATAGTAAAGCAACTTGAAACCAAGAAAACTTCAAACCTAAAACTACACTTTTTACCAAAAAAGAATGCCGGCATCTCGAAGACGCCGGCATCATTTAACTAACCAAAACCAAAATAATAAATAACCAGTTTATTACATTACAAAGGTCAGACATAAATCGATGTTGTGCTGTTAAGGTTTTGTTATTACTTTGTTGGACATACGTTAAGATTTCTAAATGACCGATTTTGAGTATTTTGTAACAATAAATAACTTTTGATTATTAAATTATAATGTCAATCAATTTTGTTTATGAATATGCTAAAGATAAGTTTGTATATTTGATAAAACATTAAAAATCAGCATTATGGAATCAAACAAAAAATTAACAACTGCCACAGGAACTCCCGTTCCAGACAATCAAAACATCCAAACTGCAGGACCGCGCGGACCTGTTTTATTACAAGATTTTTGGTTCTTAGAAAAGATGGCGCATTTTGACCGAGAAGTAATTCCGGAAAGAAGAATGCACGCCAAAGGATCTGGTGCTTACGGTACTTTTACCGTAACGCACGATATTACAAAATATACCAGAGCCGATATCTTTTCTGAAATAGGAAAGAAGACAGAAATGTTTGCCCGCTTTTCGACAGTAGCGGGAGAAAGAGGTGCTGCAGACGCGGAAAGAGATATTAGGGGATTTGCTTTAAAATTCTATACCAACGAAGGTAACTGGGATTTGGTAGGAAATAATACTCCAGTTTTCTTTTTTCGTGATCCAATGAAATTTCCAGATCTGAACCATGCTGTAAAACGTGATCCAAAAACCAATTTAAGAAGTGCTGATAACAATTGGGATTTTTGGACATTATTACCAGAAGCTTTACATCAAGTGACCATTGTAATGAGCGATAGAGGGATTCCGAGCTCTTACAGACACATGCATGGGTTTGGAAGTCACACATTTAGTTTTATCAATAGACAAAATGAGCGACATTATGTGAAATTTCATTTCGTAACACAACAAGGAATTGATAACCTTTCTGATGAAGAAGCAGCAAAACTAGTTGGCGGCGACCGCGAAAGCCACCAAAGAGATTTATTTGATGCTATTGAAGAAGGAAATTTCCCGAAATGGAAAATGTTTGTTCAAATTATGACAGAAGAACAAGCTGAAACCTATCGTTTTCATCCTTTTGATTTGACGAAAGTTTGGTTAAAAAAAGATTTTCCATTGATTCCAGTTGGGGAATTTGAACTAAACCAAAATCCAGAAAATTATTTTGCAGAAGTGGAACAAGCCGCTTTTAATCCCGCGCACGTGGTTCCAGGAATTAGTTTCTCTCCAGATAAAATGCTTCAAGCCCGTTTATTCTCTTACGGAGATGCACACAGATATCGTTTAGGAGTCAATAATTTCCAGATTCCTGTAAACTCATCTCGATGTCCGTATAATACCTTTCATAGAGACGGAGCAATGCGTGTAGATGGAAATAATGGATCTAAAAAACATTATGAGCCAAATAGTTTTGGAGAAATGCAGGAACAGCCAGAATTTAAAGAACCGCCTTTAAAACTTCATGGTGATGCTTGGGCGCATAATTTTAGAGATGATGATAATGATTACTTCACGCAGCCGGGACTATTATTCAATTTATTGACTCCTGAGAAAAAACAATTGTTATTTAAAAATACTGCTGCACAAGTTGGCGGAGCGCAGCAATTTATTCAGGTGCGTCATATCAGAAACTGCTTTAAAGCTGATCCTGCATACGGAGAAGGCGTAGCAAATGCCTTGGGAATGACTATGGATGAAGTAAATGCTTTTGACGATCCGAGATTGGAAATTGTAGTTAGATAAGATTCTAAGTTTCTAAGATGCTGAGATTCTAAGTTTCTCAGTATTAAGCTCTAGAGTTATTATAAAGCAAACCCGACAGGTTTTTAAAACCTGTCGGGTTTCTTATTTTGAGATTATTGTTGTCAGACTGAGCAAAGCCTAAGTCTCTCAGATCAAGAAAACTTAGCATCTTAGCCTCTCAGAACCTTTAGAATCTTTAAGAAAAAACCACCGTCTTATTGCTGTAAACCATCGTTTTACGTTCCGAATGTAATTTTATGGCTCTTGCTAAAACTATTCTTTCTAAGTCTCTTCCTTTCATAATAAAGTCTTCTACAGAGTGAATGTGCGAAACTCTTGCAATATCCTGTTCGATAATTGGGCCTTCGTCTAATTCTTCCGTTACATAATGACTGGTTGCGCCAATAATTTTAACTCCTCGCTTAAAAGCCGAATGATACGGTTTGGCACCTGGAAAAGCAGGTAAAAATGAATGATGAATATTGATGATTCTATTTTCGTAGATGGAAATCAATTTTGGTGTAATAATCTGCATGTAGCGCGCTAAAACAATAAAATCAATATCGTATTTTTTTAATAACTCAATTTGTTTCGCTTCACCTTCTTCTTTATTGTCTTTTGTAAAAGGCACAAGATGAAACGGAATATCAAAACGTTCAGCAATAGATCTTAAATCGTTGTGATTGCTGATTATCAACGGAATTTCGATATTCAATTCGCCAGCGCTGTAACGTCCCAAAATATCAAAAAGACAATGATCGTATTTGGAAACAAATAATGCCATTTTAGGTTTCTGTTCCTGACTGTATAAATTCCATGACATGTCAAATTTAGAAGCCAGAGTTTGGTCAAAATCTTCCTTAAAACTTTCAATTGTAATTTCAGAATTGGCAAATTCACATTCCAATCTCATAAAAAATACATTTTGCTCTACATCAACGTGCTGGTCAATATAGGTAATGTTTCCGCCAACTTTAGCAATAAAAGTAGTAACAGAAGCAATAATGTTTTTTTGATCTTTACAGTGAATTAAAATGGTTATTTTTTGCATTCTTAATAATTGGTTATTTTGGTTAGTGACAAAGTTGCAATCCCGAGGCCTCGGGACAAAGCCGCAAAGGTTGCTTTGAACCTTTGTCCCTTTGTTTCTCTGAACCTTCGGAAAAATTATTTCCCATCCTGCATTGCAAAAACCTTTTGTAATAAAGGAGTTGTTCTTGCAGAAATGTCGTTTCTTATTTCTTTTTCTTCCACAGCAATCATTTTAAAAACGCCAGATAAAGCTTGATTAGTTGTATAATCAGTCAAATCTGGATTTACCTTTTTTACTAATGGAATAGTATTGTATTTGTTTATAATTTTGGTCCAGACAGCATCTGCACCGACTTTTTCGAAAGAACTTTTGATTACTGGGCTGAATTTTCCGTATAATGCCGTTGTTGTACTGTTTTGAAGATAGCTTGTTGCAGCACTGTCATTTCCTAAAAGAATATTTTTAGCGTCTGTAAAAGTCATGTTTTTAACAGCTGTAACAAATATTGGAGTAGCTTCTTTTACAGCATCTTCTGCAGCGCGGTTCAGCATTTTAATTCCTTCATCGGCTAGAGAACTTAAACCTACTTTTCGTAAAGTTGCATCTACTTTTTGTAATTCTTCTGGCATTAATATTTTTACGGCTTCATTTTTATAAAACCCATCAACAGCAGTAAGTTTGCTTACTTGTTCTGTAATTCCTTTATTAAGAGCTTCTTTTAATCCAGAAGCAATATCAACAGTTCCTGTACTTGGGATCTGCGATGCTATTTGAGGCAATTGATTTAAAGTCTGTTGTACCTGTGCGCAAGACGTTAGAGAAAATGTAACGGCTAATAGAAAAATTTTTTTCATTATTGGGGTTTATTTAAGTTTCAAAAATACTACTTATTCAAAAATAAAGCCACAATTTTATTTGATTGCCGGTAACATTTTGTTTTAGAAATAACAAAATTTCCTCCATCTCAAAATTAAGAAGATAAGCCATAGTAAGCCTCGTATTTTTTAGGACAATTTATCCTAAATAATACCAATTTATTTAAAAAGGAAAAAAACGCAAAAGTTGTTTTTATTTATACGATAATTTGGACTGCGGATTGTAAACGGGTTTATTCGTATTTAAATCATTTAGAATAGTTTCGGTATAATCCTTACCTCCTTTAATTAAGTAAAAAAGAGATTTTATAACATAGATTGGTCCGTAGGGGAAAATTCTCCAGCCTGTGGATAAATTAAGATAAAAGTGTTTTAAAGCATATTTGAAAGTGCTTTCGTTTGGACGCACAAAATAAATATTAGATTCCTTAATTCTTTTTACCATTTTAGAAAATATAAATGGAAAAACAATAAACTTTGCTCCTTGCTGAATTAAGACGTTGATTTCAAACATTGTTAGGCCTTCGATATTATTTGTCTTCATAATAATGCAGGTTTTAAATAGTACAAATAGAGGTATGATTTGAGTGCAAAAATCATAATATTTTGAAAGAAAAAATACTCGTAAATGTTTTAAAAATAACAAGTTATGTTTTTTTTTGTTTTGTTTGTAAACAAGAGTAAAAAAGTGAGAACTTATCTAAAAAAGATAAATTCTCACTAAAATTGAATAGAATTATATTATTGAGCGGCAACTGGATTTTCCTCAGTTAACACGTTATCTTTTTCATAAACATCTTGAAAGAAGCCTATTTCGCCATTTTCATTTACTAATGAAGTAAAATAGGTAATGTAAATAGGAACTTTTTTAGACAATTTAAAACTGTTTTCAGCTTTACCATCCATAGCTTTATCAATTTTTGCCTGAGTCCATTCTGGATAATCTTTAAGCATTGCAACAGCTAATTCTTTTGCTAGTTTTACATTAATACAACCGTGGCTGAATGTTCTTTTTTCGAAATCAAACAATGTTTTAGACGGTGTATCGTGCATATAAATATCATCTGGATTTGGAAACATAAATTTTACCAAACCTAAAGAGTTATCTGGACCTGGTTTTTGTCTTACCTGACCGTTTACCATTTCCATATTTTTCTCTGCCAGATAATTTGGATCTGAAGCGATTTTAGATCGCAGCTCATTTTGAACAATACTCTGTGGAACTGTCCAATAAGGGCTGAAAACGATTCTGTCGATTTCGCCATTAAAAATGGTGGTTTTAGTTAAAGGCGCACCAACAAATACAGGTGAAGTCAACTGTACTTTTCCATTTTTAACATATACCATTTCATAAGAAGGAACATTTACCAAAACATATTCATCGCTTGCAGCAATTTGAGCAGCAATGGCACGGCATCTTTCCATATTAAGTTTTAAAGTTTCCATTTTTTCGGTAAGCGGAACATTCATTTCTTTAATATGTTCTTCAGCTAAGATGTAGTTAGGTTTAAATCCGTTACGAACTTTGTATTTCATTACAGCATCCATTAATTCACGATCGTAAACATCACTTTTAGAATCGTGTTTTAGATCGCCTAATAAGTAAAGGCGGGTTCTAACCTGCGCAATAGTACTAGAAACTGCATCTGGACGTAGATCTTTATAAGGCGCTTCTTCTGGAACAATTGGTTTCCATTTGTGCGAACGATCTAGTTTTTTGTATTTTTTTAATACATCTTCCAATTTATAATATTGGTCATATTCTACTTTAGCATCAAGATCTGCAGTAGCAGAAGTCTCTTCAATAGTGCTGTAATTCAAGAAATCTTTAAGCATTGCATCATAAGATAATTTTTTCTTGTCTGCATTATTCTTTTTAGTGTATAAAACGTACAAAGAGCTTAAAAGCATATCAGCATCTGTTTTAGAAAGTTTTGTTTCTGAAGAAGCATCAAACAATTGGTCTATTTCTTTTTGATAAGGAACAACCAAGTCGTTTGTTTTTTTTGCTTTTTCATACAATACAGAACCAAATTCGTTGATTTCGTCTTCATCAAACCAAATGCTTCCTAAAGTTCTATTTTTGTATAAAGACATCACATCCGATTTGTATTTTTTTAAATCAGAATATCTTTTGAAGAAGTCATTAGCTTTTTCGGCGTTTGCAAGATCTGTATCGTTTAAAACAATAGTATGGTTTGAAGTTTTTTTATGGGAAAAATTGCTGTTTTCAATCGTATTGAAAGAAGATATAAAGAAACTCAAACCCAAAATTACGGTGAATGAATAAAATGTTTTCATTTTTTTAAATTTTTACGTTACTACTTTTTTTGATGGTAAGCTTTGGTAAAAATTTGGGGGCTTTTCTACATTGCTAAATTACTTTAGAGGGCCTTAAAACATGTTTCCAGATTTTAATTAAATGTTGCGAAATTGCCATGTCTTTAAGCTTTCTTTAACTATATCAATTAGTTACGTAAAATGTTACCCCTTGGGTTTACGAAATCGATTTATTTTTGTTAAGATAAGCTTATAGTGATGATCGAATATTAAAATATTTTGTAAATTGCCCTCATAAAATTATCATATTCATAAAATGGAACAACAAATACCATATATTCCTAAAAATAAAGTAAGAATTGTTACTGCCGCTTCACTTTTTGACGGACATGATGCTGCCATTAATATTATGCGCCGTATTATCCAGTCGACAGGAGTTGAAGTAATTCACCTTGGTCATGACAGAAGCGTTGAAGAAGTGGTCAATACCGCAATTCAAGAAGATGCCAATGCCATTGCTATGACTTCTTACCAAGGCGGACACAACGAATACTTTAAATATATGTATGATTTGCTTCGCGAAAAAGGAGCGGGGCATATTAAAATCTTCGGAGGCGGAGGCGGTGTAATTCTGCCAAGCGAGATTTCAGAATTGCATGAATATGGTATTACCAGAATTTATTCTCCAGACGACGGTCGTTCTCTAGGACTTCAAGGAATGATTAATGATTTGGTACAACAATCTGATTTTCCTATTGGAGATCAATTAAATGGAGAAATAGATCATATCGAAAATAAAACGCCAACTGCAATTGCGCGTTTGATTTCGTCTGCAGAAAATTTCCCAGAAATTGCAAAACCTGTTTTTGATAAAATTCACGATACTAATAAAAGTTCTAAAATTCCAGTTTTAGGAATTACGGGAACGGGAGGAGCCGGAAAATCTTCTTTGGTTGATGAATTGGTCCGCCGTTTTTTAATTGATTTTCCTGAAAAAACAATCGGATTAATTTCTGTCGATCCTTCTAAGAGAAAAACCGGAGGAGCACTTTTAGGAGACAGAATCCGTATGAATGCCATAAATAATCCTCGTGTATATATGCGTTCGCTGGCGACACGTCAGTCGAATTTGGCTTTGTCTAAATATGTAGCCGAAGCGATTCAGGTTTTAAAAGCCGCAAAATACGATTTGATTATTCTCGAAACTTCAGGAATCGGTCAGTCTGATACGGAGATTATGGATCATTCTGATGTATCTTTATATGTAATGACACCCGAGTTTGGAGCGGCAACACAATTGGAAAAAATTGACATGCTTGATTTTGCCGATTTAGTAGCTTTAAACAAATTTGATAAAAGAGGCGCGCTTGATGCTTTGCGCGATGTAAAAAAACAATACCAAAGAAACCATAATCTTTGGGAAAAGAATCCAGATGAAATGCCCGTTTTCGGAACAATTGCTTCACAGTTTAATGATCCGGGAATGAACACGCTTTATAAAGCGATTATGGATAAAGTGGTTGAAAAAACCGATTCTGATTTGAAATCGACTTTTGAAATCACCAAAGAAATGAGCGAAAAAATCTTTGTGATTCCGCCAGGAAGAACACGTTATTTATCTGAAATTGCAGAGAATAACAGATCTTATGATGAAATCGCGCTTTCGCAGCAAAAAGTGGCGCAGAAATTATACGGAATTTTTAAAACCATAGAATCGGTTTCTGGAAAAGTGCCTCAAATTACAAAAGCAGGAATTGACGATTCGACTGTTTTACCAAGCGGAATTGCAGAACACGATGAAAACAGAATCTTTTTAAATCTTTTACTGAATCAATTTGATAAAGTAAAAATGGATTTAGATCCGTACAATTGGGAAATTATTCTGAATTGGGATGAAAAAGTAGCGAAATATAAAAATCCAGTTTACTCTTTTAAAGTTCGTGATAAAGAAATCAAGATTGCCACGCATTCTGAAAGTTTATCACACTTACAGATTCCGAAAATTGCTTTACCTAAATATGAAGGATGGGGCGATATTCTGCGTTGGAATTTACAGGAAAATGTTCCTGGCGAGTTTCCTTTTACTTCGGGATTATATCCGTTTAAACGCGAAGGAGAAGATCCGTCGAGAATGTTTGCGGGCGAGGGTGGGCCAGAAAGAACCAACAAACGTTTTCATTACGTAAGTGCAGGAATGCCGGCAAAACGTCTTTCGACAGCTTTTGATAGTGTTACGTTATACGGAAACGATCCAGATTTACGCCCGGATATTTACGGAAAAATTGGAAATGCAGGAGTTTCAATCTGCTGTTTAGACGATGCTAAAAAACTGTATTCAGGTTTCGATTTAGTTCATGCTTTAACTTCGGTAAGTATGACTATTAATGGGCCTGCACCAATGCTTTTAGGTTTCTTTATGAATGCGGCAATCGATCAGCAATGTGAGATTTACATCAAAACCAACGAATTAGAAAAAGAAGTTGAAGCAAAAATCAACAAATTATATAAAGAAAAAGGAATCGAAAGACCAAAATACCAAGGCGAACTTCCAGCAGGAAACAACGGTTTAGGATTAATGCTTTTGGGAGTTACTGGCGATCAGGTTTTACCTCTGGAAGTGTATAACGAAATAAAAGTAAAAACCTTAGCTCAAGTTCGTGGAACGGTTCAGGCCGATATTTTAAAAGAAGATCAGGCGCAGAATACTTGTATTTTCTCAACCGAATTTGCTTTGCGTTTAATGGGCGACGTTCAGGAATATTTTATTACTAAAAACGTTCGTAATTTCTATTCAGTTTCGATTTCTGGATATCATATTGCCGAGGCGGGAGCGAACCCAATTACGCAATTGGCATTCACGCTTTCAAATGGTTTCACTTACGTGGAATATTATTTGAGTCGCGGTATGAATATTAATGATTTTGGTCCGAATTTATCATTCTTCTTTTCGAACGGAGTAGATCCTGAATATTCGGTTATTGGTCGTGTGGCGCGTAAAATTTGGGCAAAAGCCATGAAAAATAAATATGGAGCCAACGAAAGAGCGCAAATGCTGAAATATCATATTCAAACTTCTGGACGTTCGTTGCACGCGCAGGAAATTGATTTTAACGATATTAGAACGACTTTACAGGCTTTGTATGCGATTTATGACAACTGTAATTCATTGCACACAAACGCTTACGACGAAGCAATTACAACGCCAACAGAAGAGTCTGTTCGTCGTGCCATGGCGATTCAGCTGATTATTAATAAAGAATTAGGTTTAGCGAAAAACGAAAATCCAATTCAAGGTTCGTTCATCATCGAAGAATTAACCGATTTAGTTGAAGCTGCGGTTCTTCAAGAATTCGACAGAATTACAGAAAGAGGTGGAGTTCTAGGTGCAATGGAAACGATGTACCAAAGATCTAAAATTCAAGAAGAAAGTTTGTATTACGAAACTTTAAAACACAATGGCGATTTCCCAATTGTGGGTGTAAATACTTTCCTAAGTTCAAAAGGCTCGCCAACGGTAATTCCGGCAGAAGTTATTCGTGCTACCGAAGAAGAAAAACAATATCAAATTACGATGTTGGATAACTTGCATCAATTTCACGAAGCAAAAGTTAATGAGCATTTAAATAATTTACAGCAAGCGGCTATTAAAAACGAAAACTTATTCGATCATTTAATGGAAGCTACAAAGGTTTGTTCTTTAGGTCAGATTACTTCGGCGTTGTTTGAGGTTGGTGGGCAGTATAGAAGGAATATGTAGAATACATTTTTTTAAATGTCCGAAATTATTGGACGTTTGCTCAATATGTAAAGCCTCTCAGAAATGAGAGGTTTTTTATTTGAATGAAATTATAAATAAGGCCGAAGGTCTTTAATCATCCAGCATTGGGCAAAGCCCAATGTCTGTAATAAAATCCAATAAGAAAGCCCTGAAAGGGCGTAAGCAATTAGATAACAAGAATGTCTATCGCCCTTTCAGGGCTTTGAGTTTTATTGGGTTTTGTCTGATAGGGCGTTGCCCTATTTTGGAGCTGTTAGCCTTTCAGGCTTTTTTTTGTTTCTTACTAAATACCATAAAAAAAAGCAGTTCCGCCGCTAGCGCGAGCGTCTCGCTCATGAACACAAAGAAATGCACGAGCGAGACGCTCGCGCCAGCAAAGTAAAATTCCATAAAGTTTGTCATTTCGACCGAAGGGAGAAATCACATTCGAAACTCGACAAACATAGTCGCCAATCTTTGCGGAATTACTTGTGTGATTTCTCCCTTCGGTAGAAATGACAAAATTGTGTAAAACTTTGCGACTTAGCGTCTTTGCGAGATTTTTTAGCATTAGAACTTTCGCCTTCGCATCTGCAAATAGAAATCATTCAACAATCTCCCCAACAAGCCCCAAAAACTCCATTTCATCCATAGGAAACAAATGCAGAATCGTTTCCAAAATAAGACTCACATTAATAGTTGCACTTTTATCTTTTTTAGAAAAATTATGCATGTCGTTATCAAGCGCAAGAATGCATAATTTTAGCAGATCGGTAATAAGGCAGCCGAGTTCTAAATAATTGACCACTTTAAATTGTGCGGTATAAGAATTGGCTTCATTGGTTGGTTTTAGCGTTGTAAAATACTGTGCGGTTAATTTTTGCAGTTTTTGTAGTTTTTCTGTTTCGTTTGTTTCCATAAGGCGTATATTTTTAAATGGTTTACAATTTGGCTTTTATAAAATTATTATAAGAAAAATTGTACTTTTGTTTGATTCGGCGAAGAAAGAAATAGATTTTGCTGTACGAAATCATTTTTTGCCGTATCGCACGGCGAAAAATCTATTTTTTACATTTTACCGATTTTGAGACTTTATTATTATCTTTGAATTATGAGCACACTAACAAAACCAAATCATATAGGGCGAAAAATAAGCCGTATTCGTGAACTTCGTGATATGAAACAGGAAGCTTTGGCACAAGCTTTAGGAACAAATCAGCAAGCAATTTCGGCTATGGAAAATAGCGAAACCATTGATGACGAAAAACTTGTTGAGGTTGCAAGAGCGCTTGGCGTAACAGTTGAAGCGATTAAGAATTTTTCAGACGAAGCGGCAATTAATTATTTCAATAGTTTTCATGAAGCGGTTCATAATAGTCATTTTGGAAATAATAATCATTGTACTTTCAATCCATTAGATAAATTAATGGAATCTGTAGAAGAAAATAAAAAGCTTTACGAGCGTTTGCTTCAGGCTGAAAAAGAGAAAATAGAATATTTAGAAAAGTTGTTAAAAGAAAAGTAGTAAATATTTTAATATATAGGAAAACCTCTCAGTAATGAGAGGTTTTTTATTAAAAAAAGATTATATATGTTTTTCAATTTGAGAATCTTCCAATAAGGCTAAAGGCCTAAAAGCATTTTAGAATTGGGCAACGCCCAATGTTCTGTAATTTCGTCCAATAAGAAAGCCCTGAAAGGGCGTAAGCAATTGTATAATGAGAATGACTATCGCCCTTTCAGGGCTTTGAGTTTTATTGGGTTTTGTCTGATAGGGCGTTGCCCTATTTTGGAGCTGTTAGCCTTTCAGGCTTTTTTTAGTTTCTTACTAAATACCATAAAAAAAAAGCAGTTCTCCTGGTAAAAGAACTGCTTTCTGACTTTTTATTTGGGGACAAAAAAGGCTTAGCGACGGAAAGACGGACTCTGGTTAACAGTTTCGTCTAACTTCACTGCCTTTACTTTTTTTGCAGCAACTTTAATTTCGTGTGTCGAAACTTTGTCGTTTGCTTTTACTTCTAGAACGTAAGTTCCAGCAGGAAAACTTTCTAAACTAATTGTTTTAGAAACTTCCAAATTGTCTGCTGCAGCGTTTCCTGCATAAAGTAAATTGTGATTCTCATCAAAGATAGAGAAAGATGAATTTTCAACAGTGTCTAAAGTAAAGCTCATTACTTTTCCGTTTCCTGTTTTAATGTTTAGAATATAATCACCTTTTCCATCAAGGGCATAGGTAAAAACAGTCGCTAAAAAAAAGGCAGCAACTAAACCGGCTTTGGTAAATTTTGTCATGTTTTTTTAAATTGTTAATTACTAAATGTGGAACGCGTAAAACTACAAATACAAATTCAATTATTAGCAATAAAAAAGCGTTTTCAAACACTTAAGTTGCTGAATTTTAATCTTTTTTGCACTTTGTTTGAACTATGTACGTGAATACTGGGATTATGGTTTTGTAATTTTTGATTTTTTTTTACTTTTTTTTAACCTCTAGAAATCAATCGATTGAATTAATAAGAATATTTTTTCAGAAAACGAATTAGTGTGAAAAACACATTTTCTTTAGAGCAAAAAAAAACAGCTCCATAACCAACAATGAGCTGTTTTCTTTTCTTCAAACAATAAAATATTTTAATTTTTTAACCTCTTTTCTATACCTTTTGAAAGTATAAAATTAACGTGCAGCCACGTTTGAATTTTTAGCAAAACCTGATTTGTAAACAGAAGAAATTGCAGTTCTAGATAATGAAGCATTATCATCGATTGTAATTTCGTATTTTGCTCTTTTAATGCTGTCTTCAATTTCTAAGAAATAAGTTCCTTCTGGAAATTCTTCTAGACTAAAAGTTCTTAAAATTCCGTCTTTGCCAGATGCACTTTCAGAATAAATTAAAGTTCCGTCTTTGTCATAAATAGCTAAATTCGCTTTCTGTGTTTTATTAAGTGCGAAAGTGATTAATTTTCCATTAGCTTTTAATACATGAAGATTAAATTCTCCATTCCCATCAATTGCGTATGTGCTAATTCCTGTGAAAAGCAACGCCGCCACTAAACTCAATTTTGCAATCTTTTTCATGGTACTTAGTTTTTAAATTATTAGTTCTAATTCTCTGATGCTAAATTACTTATGATATCCCTGAAAAAGCGCAACTGTATTTGCTGATTTCTATGCTATATTCTCATTTACGAAACCGTTATAGGTTAAAACTTGAATTATTTTTAACGTTTTTGTTAATTCAGTTATTATTATTCAAGGTTTTGTTTGATTTTGAATTTACTTTGAGTTAAGAATTTATTTACATATAGGTTATGGTTTATTCCGCAAAGATTCACAAAGTTTTTCGCAAAGATTCGCAAAGAATTTTTTTAAGCTTTGTGAATCTCTGCGTTTTTTCTCTGTGAATCTCTGTGCAATAATTCTAAAAGTAAAAAGCAAAAAAAAACAGCTCAGTAACCACAAAGAGCTGTTTTTAAAACTTTTGAAAGTTTTTTAACTTACTAACTATCTAACCTCACTTTTTATACTGTATGAGAGTATAAAAACTTTTTTAGCGTACTGCTACGCTAGTATTTTTAAAATCTGATTTGTAAACAGAAGCAACTGCTTTTTGAGATAAAACAGTAACTGTATCTGTAACAGAGATTTCGTATTTTGCTTTTTTTGTATTGTCTTCGATTTCTAAGAAATAAATTCCTTCTGGAAATTCTTCTAGACTAAAAGTTCTCAAGATTCCATCTTTGCCAGAAGCACTTTCAGAATAAATAAGAGATCCATCTTTATCATAAATAGACAAGCTGGCTTTTTGAGTCTGATTAAGACCAAAACTGATTAATTTTCCATTCGCTTTAATAACGTGAAGATTAAAATCTTCAGTTCCATCAATTGCGTAAGTGCTTATTCCTGAAAAAAGCAACGCAGCTAGTAAACTTATTTTTGCAATCTTTTTCATAATACTTAGTTTTTAAATTAATAGTTCTAATTCTCTGATGCTAAATTACTTCAGATGTAAGTACTATTACACAACTATATTTTCCTATTTCTATGCTATATTCTCATTTACGAAACCGTTATATGTTAAAATTTGAGTTATTTTTTATCGTTTTGGCTAATTCGGTTATTTTTTTTCAACGTTTTTCTTGATTTTAAATTTACATTGAATTAAAGATTTGTTTAAAAATGTAGGAAATTTGAAAAGATCCTAAGATGCTATCCCGAGGCTTCGGGACTGAGTTTCAAAGTTTTTTACTTTGTGTATTGTTTAACCGCAAAGCACGCAAAGTTTTTTTGCTATGCGAGGATTGTTAAAAACGCAAAGTTCGCAAAGCTTTGAAAAAAAAACTTTGCGAACTTTGCGGAAACCTTAGCGTCTTTGCGTTAAAAAACTTCGGAGCAAAAAAAAACAGCTCAGTAACCACAAAGAGCTGTTTTTAAAACTTTTGAAAGTTTTTAACTTACTAACTATCTAACCTCACTTTTTATACTGTATTAGAGTATAAAATTTTAAGTGCCGTGAAGAATTGCACTTAACCTTAATATTTTCTTAGTAAAGAGAAGTTGTTCCTTTTGAAGACAAAACAGAACTTTTCGCATCTACAGTAATATCGTATTTTACTTTTTTGTAATTATCAGCAACTTCTAAAACATATTTTCCTTGTGGAAATTCTTCTAAACTGAAAGTTCTTAAAATTCCTTCTTTACCAGAAGCATTTTCAGTGTAAAGTATGTTGCCATCTGTATCATATATACTGATAACTGCTTTTTGAAGTTGGTTAATACCAAAAGCAATTACCTTGCCATTTCCTTTTAAAACATGAAGATTTAATGCTTCATTTCCATCAATTGCATAAGTACTCATTCCAGTTAAAAGTACTGCACATACTAAACTTAATTTCATAATCTTTTTCATATTCTGTAGTATTTAAATTCTTAGTTCATTTCTCTGAGGCAAAGTTAGGGCAGCAGTTGTGTTATTTTAACAACTATATTTTCCAATTTATATGCTATATTCTCATTTACGAAACCGTTATAGGTTAAAATTTGATTTTAATCTTATGTTTTTGTTAATTTGGTTGTTATTCTTCAAAGTTTTATAAAAAACGAATACTTCTTAAAATTTCCATCTTTCTTACAAAAATTAACATATTGATAGTTATTGACGTTTTAAATAGGATTATTGAAAAAAATGTGGAGAAAAAAAATGAGACCCCAAAAAAAAGTCGGTTTTTGTGTAAAATTCTCAGTGTTAAGATTGTGATTTTAATGTAAAATTCGCATTTACGAAACCGTTGTAGGTTAAAATTTAAATTATTTTAGGTATTTTTGTTAAATTTGCTATTATTTTTTAAAGAAATTATCATGAAGACAATTGCCCCAGCTCTTGAAGTGATAACTAACTCATACGGAAGTTCTTTTACCTATACTAAACACGCCGAAAAGACCAATAGCAAAGCTCATTTATGGCATTATCATCCAGAGATTGAGTTGGTTTATGTAAATGGCGGGGCAGGGAAAAGACAAATAGGAAGCCATGTTTCTTATTATACCAATGGTAGTTTACTTTTAATAGGAGCCAATTTGCCCCATTGCGGATTTACGAATGAAAATACGGGAAATACAAATGAAACCGTTATTCATATTAAACCTGAATTTTTAGGAAACGACTTTTTCGTCGCTCCAGAAATGAAAAAGGTTCAGAATATTTTAAAGCAGGCTAAAGGCGGCATCGCTTTTGGCGGCGAAACCAAAAAAAGAATCGGAAAGAAAATAGAAATGATGGAAAATGAACCGCCATTTCAGAGACTGCTTACTCTTTTAGGGATTTTAGATGAGTTAGACTCTTCTACAGAATCGACAATATTAAATGCCGATGGGTTTTCATTAGAATTACAGACTCAGGATAACGATCGAATGAATGTGGTTTTTAATTTTGTAAAAGATCATTTTCAGGAATCTATTTCGATAGATGAAGTTTCGAGTCTGGTCAGTATGACTACGCCTTCTTTCTGCCGCTATTTTAAAAAGATATCCAATAAAACATTTACGGAGTTTGTTAATGAATATCGTTTGGTGCATGCTTCTAAGCTTTTGGCAGAACAGCCAATAAGTATTAATGAAGTTTGTTATGAAAGCGGTTTTAATAATTTTAGCCACTTTAGTAAATCATTTAAACAATATACAGGTAAAAGCGCATCGCAATATCGACACGAGCATAAGATTATAATAAGTTAGTTTTTGTTTTGCCACGAATTACACGAATTAACACGAATTAAATTTTATAATTTTTAAAAGAAACTAAAATCCGATCAGTCAAAAGCTGATCGGATTTTTTTATTTCTTCTGCTTAGCTGATATCTTATATTTTGCTATAAGAGTATTTTTAATTAGTGGAAATTGGTATAATTCGGGGCATAAAAATCAAGTGGGATTTTTCATATATTCTATTCTGAAAAAAAGGTATATTTACAAACCCTAATCAGAAAAAAATATATCAAAATGAAGAAATTTAAAATGCTGTTGTCTGTATTTTTGCTTTGTCTTACCACCATGACATACGCGGCAAAAGTAGACACTTTACAAGTTGCCAGTACCGCAATGGGAAAAACCTATAAAGCTGCGGTAGTGCTGCCAAATTCTTATGCTAAAAGTAAAACCGCATTTCCAGTACTGTATTTACTGCATGGAGCTTACGGGCATTTTAGTGATTGGCTTAAAAATACTCCTAACAAAAAACTAGTTCAAAATCTGGCAGATCAATACAATTTGATTATTGTAATGCCTGAAGGAGAAACTTTTAGTTTTTATATAGATAGTCCGGTGAATAAGGAAAGTCAGTTTGAGACTTTTATTACACAGGAAGTAATTCAAAAAGTAGATAAAACGTATAAAACAATCAGTAATAGAAACGGACGAGTAATTACAGGTCTTTCGATGGGCGGACATGGTGCTTTGTACTTGTCGGCCAGACATCCCGATTTATTTTGTGCGGCAGGAAGTATGAGCGGCGCGGTAGATATGAGTACAATGTTGAATAGAGATTCTTCTGCTCAAATTGTAAAATTAATGCAGCCTGTTTTTGGGGATAAAAGCGGTAACACCGAATTGTACGAACAAAATTCTGTTTTAAGAATGGCAGATAAATTAAAGACGAATAAACTGCCGCTGATTATAGATTGCGGTGTAGATGATTTTTTAATTGAGCCCAACAGAGAATTACACAGAAGATTGGTTTATAATAGAGTGGATCACGATTATACAGAACGACCAGGAGCGCATACTTGGGATTATTGGGAAAATTCACTTCCGTATCACGTTTTGTTTTTCAATAAAATATTGCTTAAAAATCAGGTAGCTACGAAAAAATAAAGTCTTTTTCACTTTAAAATAAGCTGATTTACTTTTTTTGGTTTGATTTTTGGAATATCTTTATAGTATAATACCTAAAAAACAAATTTATGAGAAAGATAGTTACCTTATTCGCTGTTATTGGTTTAATGGCGTTTTCGAGTTGTTCGAATAATGATGATGATGTTGATAATGATACTATTAGTGAAGTTTACGAAGTAAGTAATGTTAACTTTACAAGTACGAATCAATATAATCCTGTAATTCCGTTGAATCCTGCAATTTTTGAATCAGATATGGTTTTGGTGTATAGATTGGCAGGCACAGATGGAGGAAGAGATGTTTGGAAGTTAATTCCGGAAAATTATTACTTAGCTGATGGAACATTAGATTTCGGATTTGATTATGACTTTACAATAAGTGATGTAAGTATTTATATGGTTGGTAGAGATTTAGGAGGGGTTGTTAACTCTTTTAGATTGAATCAAATATTTAGAATTGTAATTATTCCAGGATTTGTAACAACTGGTACCGCAAAATCTGTCAATAAAGCTGATTTCTCAGATTATAATGAAGTAATCAAAAGATACAATATTAATGGCGGTAATATCAAAAAAATAATATTGTAAGAAGTTTTTAATTATTACATAAAAAAAGGAAATCGAAAGATTTCCTTTTTTTATGCATATATGTTTAAGAATAATTATTCTTCGCTTGACGAATCGTTTAAAACTTTTTCTTCCCCAAATTTTAGAGAAACCAAAATTCCAACTAAAAGAGAAAGAGCGATAAATCCTAGAGAAGCCCATTCTGGAACGTGAATCCAATCGTGAAGTAGCATTTTTAATCCAACAAAAGCTAAAATAGCTACCAAACTATATTCTAGATAACTGAATTTTGCCAGCATATTTGCTAAGAAGAAATACATAGAACGCAATCCAAGAATCGCAAAAATGTTAGAGCTAAATACTAAAAAAGGATCTTTGGTAATAGCAAGAATTGCTGGAACACTATCTACAGCAAACAAAACATCCATAACTTCAATAACAATTAAAGCTACAAATAATGGCGTTGCTGCTTTTCTTGCCGTTTTGGTTGAAATGAAAAATTTCTCCCCGTCCATTTCTGATGTAATCGGCATAACTTTTCCTAATGTCTTATAGACAAAAGAATCCTTTGGGTGAAAATCTTCTTCCTCACCAGAAAAAAGCATTTTTACAGCCGTGAATATTAAGAAAGCTCCAAAAAGATAAGTGGTCCATGTAAATTTATTGATCAGCATTACTCCGAAGAAAATCATTAAACCGCGAAAAACGATAGCGCCTAAGATTCCCCAGAATAAAACACGGTGCTGGTATTTCTGCGGAATTTTAAATGAAGCAAAAATAATGGCAATCACAAAAATATTGTCAACGCTTAAAGAAAGTTCGATCAAATAACCCGTTATGAACTTCATAGAAGCTACTGCAGGCTTTAAATTATCTGGATTGTCAATAAAATCTGTGGTATAAAGCCAGTAAATTACTCCTGAAAATAGGAAAGATAAGGTAACCCAAACCAAAGTCCATTTGCTGGCTTCTTTAGTACTAATAATATGTGGTGTTTTGTTAAAGACACCAAGGTCTAAAGCGAGAATAAAAACTACAGCAAGTAAAAAGAGGGACCAGACTATCATAATTGATTTTTTTTAATGATATACAAAGATAAGTTTTGAACTTTAACTTAAAAATTAAATTTGCTTCTAAAATTAAGTAATATTTGTTAATTGTAAAAGGTTAGTTGTTATATAGTTATAAGGTTTTAGAGCTGAAAAGAGCAAATTTTGAGAGAGAATCTTCTTGTTTTAAAAAGAGGTTAGATAAAAAACTTTGTAAAAGTTGACAAGTGGGAAACCCGACAGGTTTTTAAAACCTGTCGGGTTTTAATACATAGGTTGCATAAAAAAAGTGCCATTAAACAAATAATGGCACTTTTTAGAATATAACTTAAGCTTAAAATTAGATAGCTGACTTAACAGTTTTGATAATTCTAGCAGCAATTTTGTATGGATCTCCGTTTGAAGCTGGTCTTCTGTCTTCCAACCATCCTTTCCATCCTTTTTGAACAGTCATTAAAGGAATTCTGATAGAACATCCTCTGTCTGAAACTCCATAAGAGAAATCGTGGATAGAAGCAGTTTCGTGTTTACCAGTTAAACGTTGATCGTTGTAAGCTCCGTAAACTGCGATGTGCTCAGCAGTAACAGGACGGAAAGCTTCACAAATTCTTTCGTAAGTTGCTTGATCTCCACATGTTCTTAATACAGTGTTAGAGAAGTTAGCGTGCATTCCAGAACCATTCCAGTCAGTATCTCCTAGAGGTTTTGGGTGATATTCGATATAGTAACCATATTTCTCAGTTAAACGGTCTAATAGGTAACGAGCAACCCAGATTTCATCTCCAGCTTTTTTAGCACCTTTAGCGAATAATTGGAACTCCCATTGTCCGCAAGCAACCTCTTGGTTGATTCCTTCAAAGTTGATTCCGGCAGCGATACATAAATCAGCGTGCTCTTCAACTAATTTTCTACCGTGAGTGTTTTTTCCACCTACTGAACAGTAGTACATCCCTTGTGGAGCAGGGTATCCTCCAACTGGGAAACCAAGTGGAAGTTGTGTTTTAGTATCCATGATGAAATACTCTTGCTCGAATCCGAACCAGAAATCATCATTATCATCATCAATTGTGGCTCTACCGTTAGATGGGTGTGGTGTTCCGTCAGCATACATAACTTCAGACATTACTAACCATCCATTAATACGTGTTGGATCTGGATAGATTGCAACAGGAACTAATAAACAGTCAGAAGATCCACCTTCAGCTTGTTTTGTTGACGAACCGTCAAATGACCAATTTCCAAGTTCTTCTAATGTTCCTTTGAAATTTTCGTGCTCTTCAACTTTAGTTTTACTTCTAAGATTTTGAGTTGGTTCATATCCGTCTAACCAAATGTACTCTAACTTAATTTTAGCCATAATAATATAAATTTATTTTTTTTGTTTTTTCGCTGGGTCAAATATAGATTTATTTTTTTAGTCCTAAAAATTAGGGGGCTATTTTGTTTTATGAACTACTATTTTTTAGATAAGCGCAATTTTGACAGGGGTATATTTAATAAAAGATAATTTTATTAACCTTAAAAATATAAATTCGTAATAATTACGGCACATTTTTGAGTTTCTGCGTTAAGTAATTATGAAAAAATGTTTATTTAATCAATATTACCGCACAGTTTTGTTATATTTCTGCGGTTTGAATTCATTATTCTTTGAAAAAAGCACTTTATGTTGAGAAATTCTAGTTCAAAAATCTATACTTTATATTCGAAACAGCTGTTTTATTTGTTTATATTTGCTGATCTTTTTTTAATGAAAATTAGTACGAATTTTTAAAATTATAATCATGTCAACATTACGTTTCCAAGCTCTAAAAGAAGCTTCAAACAGAAAGCCGATACATTTTGAAGAAATCGACAGAAAATCTAGTCTTTTTGGTTCAAATGTTTTTAATGAAAAAGCAATGAAACAGTACTTAACTCCCGATGCTTTTAAAGGAGTACGAGATGCTATTCAACACGGAACGAAAATAGACAGAAAGATGGCAGATTATATCGCCATGGGAATGAAAGAATGGGCTCTTGCAAAAGGAGTTACACATTATACACACTGGTTTCAGCCATTAACAGGAACAACGGCAGAAAAGCATGATGCTTTTTTTGAAACGTCTTATGACGGAAGTGATCCTGTAGAAAAATTTGGAGGCGCACAATTAGTACAGCAGGAACCAGATGCGTCCAGTTTTCCTAACGGCGGTATCAGAAATACTTTTGAAGCTAGAGGTTATACAGCTTGGGATCCAACTTCGCCGGCCTTTATATATGGTACAACTTTATGTATTCCGACAGTTTTTATTGCTTATACAGGTGAGGCTTTAGATAATAAAATACCTTTATTAAGAGCGCTATCTGCAATTGACGAAGCAGCTACAGAAGTTTGCCGTTATTTTGATAAAAATGTAAAAAAAGTAACAGCAACTTTAGGATGGGAACAAGAGTATTTCTTAATTGATAAAGCTTTGGCAAATTCTCGTCCTGATTTAATGATGACTGGAAGAACTTTATTAGGACATACTTCTGCAAAAGGACAGCAGTTAGACGATCACTATTTCGGATCAATCCCAACTCGCGCTCTTACTTATATGAGAGATTTGGAGCAAGAATGCATGTTATTGGGAATTCCTGTAAAAACACGTCATAACGAAGTTGCGCCAAATCAGTTTGAATTGGCACCAATTTTTGAAGAAACTAATCTTGCTGTAGATCATAACTCTTTATTAATGGATGTGATGCAGAGAGTGGCAGAACGTCATGATTTTAAAGTATTATTTCACGAAAAACCATTTAAAGGTGTAAACGGATCTGGTAAACACAACAACTGGTCGTTGGCAACAGATACAGGAGTAAACTTGTTAAGTCCGAGTAAAACGCCAATGAGTAATTTACAATTTTTGACTTTCTTTATTAATACCATAAAAGCGGTAAATGATTACGAAACTTTACTGAGAGCATCTATTGCAACAGCAAGTAACGATCACAGGTTAGGAGCAAATGAGGCGCCACCGGCTATTATTTCGGTTTTTATTGGAGCGCAGCTTTCAAAAGTATTATCAGAGTTAGAAAGTGTAACAACAGGAAAACTTTCGCCAGAAGAAAAAACAGATCTAAAATTAAACGTTGTTGGAAAAATTCCAGACGTATTATTGGATAATACAGATCGTAACAGAACTTCGCCTTTTGCCTTTACAGGAAATAAATTTGAGTTTAGAGCTGTTGGATCTAATTCAAACTGTTCTAATGCAATGACCACTTTGAATGCCATTGTAGCCAAACAGTTAATCGACTTTAAAAATGAAGTAGAAAAACTGATTGAGACTAAAGACATGAAAAAGGATGATGCTATTTTTAATGTTTTAAGAGAGTATATTAAACAATCCAAAAAAATTCTTTTTGAAGGCGACGGTTACAGCGAAGCTTGGGAAAAAGAAGCAGCAAAAAGAGGTTTAAGCAACTTTAAAACAACTCCTGCAGCTATTAAAGCTAAAGTTTCAAAACAAGCTTTAGACTTATTTGAAGAACTTGGAATTTTTAATCATGTTGAAGCCGAAGCACGTTACGAAATTGAATTGGAAGAATACACGAAAAAAATTCAGATTGAAGGAAGAGTTTTAGGAGATATCGCCAGAAATCATGTGATCCCGACAGCAATTCGTTACCAAAATACATTAATTGAAAATGTAAAAGGATTAAAAGAAATCTTTGGAAAAGAATTTGAAACGATTGCAAAAGAGCAAATTGTTTTAATCAAAGAAATTTCAGGTCATATAGAAGGAATTAATTCTAAAGTTTTGGCTATGACAAATGAAAGAAAAACAGCCAACAATTTGACAGATGCTCAAAAAATGGCTGAAGCATATTGCAATAAAGTGAAGCCTTATTTTGATGAAATTCGTAATCATTGTGATAAATTAGAATTATTGGTGGATGACGAAAGTTGGACATTGACAAAATACAGAGAGTTATTGTTTACAAAATAAACTCTATTACTATTTATTGAAGCCTGTCTCCAAAGACAGGCTTTTTTGTTTCAGATGTTCGGTAAATTAAAAAGAACAGAAGTAATTTCCTGTTTTTATTTTTAGGAATTTAGAAGTTCGTCGGGATAGTCTTACAGTTTATCGGGAATATAGTAAGTTGTTGAAAATAAGTGTTTTTGCTTGGTGGAGGTTGGAATAAGTTTTCTAATTTTGGCTAAGATTTGAGACTTAGATCAATTATTTTAATATGATTTTGAACTAATAAAAATAGCAAGCCAAAAGCTTCATAACCAATTTTATTTAGGAAAATCGGCAGAAGAATTCGTTCTGCCGATTTTTTTTATGAATCAAATAATCGAATAAGTCAAAGAATTAAAAAAAGGGATTATCTTTGCACCACATCAACACAAACTAATTTTCATGAGTTCAGATTCTAGCAAAAGGTACGCGCAAAGAGGTGTTTCGGCATCAAAAGAAGACGTGCACAACGCCATCAAAAATATTGACAAAGGTTTATTTCCACAGGCTTTCTGTAAAATTGTTCCCGATTATTTAACTCAAGATGATGAGCACTGTCTTATCATGCATGCAGATGGAGCAGGAACAAAATCATCTTTGGCCTACATGTATTGGAAAGAAACTGGAGATCTTTCAGTTTGGAAAGGAATTGCTCAGGATGCCTTAATTATGAATATTGATGACTTATTATGTGTTGGTGCAACAGATAATATTTTACTTTCTTCAACTATTGGAAGAAATAAAAACTTAATTCCGGCTGATGTTATTTCGGCAATCATCAATGGAACTGAAGAATTAATCAACGAATTAAAATCTTTTGGTGTAACGATTCATTCGACAGGAGGCGAAACTGCCGATGTTGGAGATGTGGTTCGTACTATTATTGTAGACTCAACTGTTACAGCAAGAATGAAACGTTCTGATGTTGTAGACAATGCAAATATCAAAGCTGGCGACGTAATTGTTGGTTTGGCTTCTTTTGGTCAGGCAACTTACGAAAAAGGGTATAATGGTGGAATGGGAAGTAACGGACTTACTTCTGCACGTCACGATGTTTTCGGAAAGTATTTGGCTAAAAAATACCCAGAAAGTTACGATGCATTAGTTCCAGAAGAATTGATTTATTCTGGACAAGTAAATTTAACAGATGAAGTTGAAAACAGTCCAATAAACGCTGGACAATTAGTACTTTCTCCAACAAGAACGTATGCACCAATTATCAAAAAAATATTAGATAAATATACTCCAAACGAAATTCACGGAATGGTGCATTGCAGCGGAGGCGCACAAACAAAAATTTTACATTTCGTAAAAGATTTACATGTTATAAAAGACAATTTATTTCCAGTGCCGCCATTGTTCAAGTTAATTCAAGAACAATCAAAAACAGATTGGAAAGAAATGTATCAGGTTTTCAACTGCGGTCATAGAATGGAAATTTATGTTCCAGAAAATATTGCACAAGACATTATAGAGATTTCAAAATCGTTCAATGTTGATGCTCAAATCGTTGGTAGAGTAGAAGCTTCAGATTCTAAAAAACTTACTATTACAAGCGAATATGGAACTTTCAATTATTAATCTAGTTGCAAAGATTCAAAGACTCAGAGTTGCAAAGGTTTTGTAGCTTTTAAAATAATTATTATATTTAGAGATGCGCAATTGTGCATCTCTATGTTTTTTAAACACATTATATTATGTACGAATTACTTTTTTGGAAATATCTAGACGAAATCTACTTAAACAATCAAGAAGTTTACGAAGCGCTGCTTGAAAAAGAAGAAGTAGAAGGTCTGGCTGTTCTTCAAATTGACGTAATCGTAAATAGAATCAATTCTGTATTTTCAGATTGGGAAAGAGTCGATGAAAACAGCTGGAAAAATCCAAAAGGAAAAGGCGCTTTTCAAGTGATTACAACTCCACAAAGCATAAAAATTGACTGCTACGGAACAGAAGGGAAAACCATGAACAAACTAGTCGATGTCATGGAAGAATTCAAGTGTCCGCTTTACGATCCGCAGGTTCCGGAACGTTACGATGAAATGAACGAGTAGTGCTTAGTCCTTAGTAATTAGTCCTTAGTAATTAGTCCTTAGTGCTTAGTCCTTAGTGCTTAGTTCTTAGTGATTAGTTCTTAGTGATTAACAATTCACAATTCACAATTCACAATTCATAATTAAATCTACCCGTCTTTCAAAAGCAAATTCTGCTCTTTTCTCAATTTAACAACCAATTGATCAAGATAAGTTTTGATTTTCTGCGGAAGCGTATTCCAATTTTGATCTTTTTTAAAACTTCTGCAATCATCTAAATCACATTCAACGGCACGAATAACGTATTTTTTGTTTTTGTAAACGGTTATAATTTTTACTCGCCTGATATCGCCATATTCAGTTCTCGTTCCGTAAACAATAACAGGATCAATATATCCGTCACCATCAAGATCTTTAGTTGAGCAATATTTAGTCCAAAACCAAATATTCGTTTCTTTAGGAACATAATCTTCCAGTAAATCATTAATTCGCCATTTTTCTAAAAACCCACCGTGATCATTAATGACAAAAACGGCTTGTATTTTGGTATTTAAAGTATCTTTTTTAGAAACTGTTTTTTGATTTTCGCCTAAAACCAATTCGTAAACCCCACCTTTATCTTGGTATTCAAATGCTTTATAGATTGGAAATTCAGTTACATTTCCAAGTTCTCTTTCTAAAATTTCTTGTTTGTTTAATTTAGAGCTTTCTATTTTTTGAGAAAAGCAAATAATTGAAGATATCAGAAATAGAAACAGAAAAGCATTTTTCATTTGGCAGTTAATTTTGATGAAGCTAAGTTATTCAAATAGATTTTAAGTTAAAATTTTTAAAAAACGCGATTTTATTGTAATTTTCTAACCAAAAGTTACATTTCTAAATTTAAAGAACCAACTTAATCATTATGAGATTATTTGTACTTTGTTGTTTATTCATTTACAGCCAGTTTGTTAGTGCACAGAAAATTGTCACAACAGAAATAAATGAACCCGTAGATTTCGTCAATCCATTAATGGGAAGCGATTCTAAACCAGATCTCTCAAACGGAAATACGTATCCAGCGATTGCATTGCCTTGGGGAATGAATTTTTGGACACCGCAAACTGGTAAAATGGGCGATGGCTGGATTTACACTTATGCTGCAGATAAAATCCGTGGTTTTAAACAAACCCACGCACCATCACCTTGGATGAATGATTACGGACAGTTTTCGATCATGCCTGTTACAGGAAAACCTGTTTTTGATCAGGACGAAAGGGCAAGTTGGTTTTCTCATAAAGCAGAAATTGTAAAACCTTATTATTACAGCGTTTATCTGGCAGATTATGATGTGACTACAGAAATTACACCAACAGAAAGAGCAGCTTATTTTAAATTTACTTTTCCAGAAAATGATAAATCATATGTTGTAATCGATGCGTTTGATAAAGGATCTTATGTAAAGGTTATTCCAAGTGAGAAAAAAATAATTGGATATTCTACCAGAAACAGCCGCGGAGTTCCGTCTAATTTCAAGAACTACTTTGTAATACAATTTGACGAAGCTTTTGAAGAAGTAAATACTTTCAGTGATAAAACATTAAAAAAAGAGCTAGAAGTAACTGCAGATCATACTGGCGCTGTAGTTCGTTTTAAAACTAAAAGAGGTCAAATTGTTAATGCAAAAGTGGCCTCGTCTTTCATCAGTTTTGAACAGGCAGAATTAAACTTGAAAGAAATTGGTTCTGATAGTTTTGAAACAGTTAAGCAAAAAGGAAGAGAAATTTGGAACAAAAAACTAGGGACCATTATAACTGAAGGCGGATCATTAGAACAAAATAAAGTTTTCTATTCTTGTTTATACCGAACAATGCTTTTTCCAAGAAAATTTTATGAATATGATAAGGATGGAAAAATAGTACATTACAGTCCGTACAACGGCGAAGTAGTTCCAGGTTATATGTTCACAGATACTGGGTTTTGGGATACTTTTAGAGCATTATTCCCGCTTCTTAACGTATTGCAGCCAGAATTGAATTCTAATATTCAGGAAGGTTTGTTAAATGCTTATAAAGAAAGCGGCTGGCTTCCAGAATGGGGAAGTCCTGGTTTGAGAAATGTGATGATCGGAAATAATTCAGCTTCAGTAGTGGCAGAAGCTTATCTGAAAAATAAAGAAAAATACAAATACGATATTGAAACATTGTATCAGGCTTTGATTCACGGTGCCAATAATGAAGGGCCTCTAAAAGCTGTCGGACGATTTGGAGTCGATTATTATAATAAATTAGGTTATGTTCCTTATGATGTTTCTATTAACGAAAGTGCAGCTCGAACTTTAGAATATGCGTATGATGATTTTTCTATTTATCAGCTTGGGAAAGCATTGGGTAAACCTAAAAAAGAAATTGAACTCTATAAAAAGAGAAGTTTAAACTATAAAAACCTTTTTGATCCTGAAACGAAATTAATGCGAGGCAAACTGGCAAACGGAAAATTTATGAGTCCGTTTAATCCTTTTAAATGGGGAGATGCTTTTACAGAAGGAAACAGCTGGCATTACACTTGGTCAGTTTTTCATGATGTTGATGGTTTGATCGATTTAATGGGAGGCAAAACAAAATTTGTAGAAAAATTGGATGAAGTTTTTTCACTAGAACCTATTTTTAACGAAGATTATTATAAAGAAGTAATTCATGAAATCCGCGAAATGCAGATTGCCAATATGGGACAATATGCGCATGGAAATCAGCCAATTCAGCATATGATTTATTTATACGCTTACGCTGATGCGCCTTGGAAAACGCAATATTGGGTTCGAGAAACCATGAACAGAATGTACAAATCAACTCCAGATGGTTATTGCGGCGACGAAGATAATGGACAGACTTCTGCTTGGTATGTTTTTTCGGCGTTAGGATTTTATCCAGTCTGCCCAACTTGTAACGAGTATGTTATTGGTACCCCCCTATTTAAGAAGGTAACAATCAATCTAGAAAACGGAAAGCAGATTGTAATCAATTCGCCGAATAATAATGCTGATAATAAATATATTCAAAAGACTTCCCTTAATGGAGCTGAATATGATAAAAGCTGTTTCACACATCAGGATTTAATGAATGGTGCAGTGATCGATTTTGAAATGAGTAACTCTGAATATAAAAACGGAAAGCCAAAAACAGCTCCATTTTCGCTTTCTAAAACAAAATAAATTAAACCTCAATATGAATAAAAGTAGCCATCTAAAGTTTTTTAAAAGCATCTTATCATTGTTTTTAATGATTTACTGTTTTAATGAAACTCATGCTCAAAAGAAAACAGCTAACCTGAAAAATCTGATTCAATATGTCGATCCAATGATTGGAACGGCAAAAATGGGACACACTTATCCTGGTGCGACAGTACCTTTTGGAAGTGTACAATTAAGTCCTGAAACCGATACAATTGCGTACAGTTTAAACGGGAAATATAATGGAGAGGTTTATAAATATTGCGCCGGATATCAATATGAAGATAAAACGATTGTAGGTTTCAGCCATACGCATTTCAGCGGAACAGGTCATTCTGATTTAGGTGATTTTTTAATCATGCCAACAACTGGAAAATTACAGTTAAATCCAGGTGTTGCCTCAAAACCATTATCAGGTTATAGATCTGCATTTTCGCATTCGACAGAAAAAGCAGAGCCAGCGTATTACAGTGTTTTTCTAGAAGATCATAAAATCAAAGCAGAATTAACGGCAACAACTCGTGTTGGAATGCATCAATATACTTTTCCAAAGTCTGACGAAGCACATATTATTCTCGATTTAACTTCTGGAATTTACAATTACGATAAAAAGAATGTTTGGACATTTGTTCGTATAGAAAATGATACTTTAATAACGGGTTACCGTCAGACCAATGGCTGGGCAAGAACCAGAACGGTATATTTCGCCATGTCTTTTAGTAAACCAATTAAAAGTTACGGACAAGCTCCACTTGAAAAAAGTGTTTACAGGGGTTTTTGGGGAAGATTTGATCAAACGAAAAACTTTCCTGAAATGGCAGGACAAAACCTAAAATTGTTCTTTGATTTTGATACGAATGAAGGTGAAAAAATCAAAATAAAAATGGCTTTATCTCCTGTTAGTTCTGCGGGAGCATTAGAAAACATGAAAAAAGAAACCCCAAATTGGGATTTTGAAAAAGTCAAAAAACAAAGCCAGGAAATCTGGAACAATGAATTGAATAAAATTCAGGTTGAAACCATTCAGAAAGAGGATTTGGTTAATTTCTACACGGCAATGTATCATGCATTTCTTGGACCGACAGAATACATGGATTTAGATCGTAATTATAAAGGTTTGGATATGAATGTTCATAAAGCCGAAAACTTCACCAATTATACCAGTTATTCACTTTGGGATACGTATCGAGCTTTGCATCCCTTTTTTAATATTGTACAGCCCAAAAGAAATGCCGATATGGTAAGTTCGATGCTCGCGCATTCTGATCAAAGTGTTCATAAAATGCTTCCAATCTGGTCTCATTATGCCAATGAAAACTGGTGTATGATTGGATATCATTCGGTTTCAGTTGTTGCAGATGCCATTGTAAAAGGGAATATCAGTTTTGATGCAGAAAAAGCGCTTCAAGCATGTGTGAATACAGCGAAAGTATCTTATTACGATGGATTAGAATATTACATGAAACAAGGTTACGTTCCAGAAGATAAAAATGGAGCTTCGGTTTCTAAAACGCTAGAATATGCTTATGACGATTGGGCAATTGCACAAGCAGCAAAGAAATTGGGAAAAACAGCTATTTATGATGAATTCATAAAAAGATCTGAAAACTATAAAAATGTTTATGATGAGAAAACAGGTTTTATGCGTCCAAAATTGGCTGATGGAACTTTCAAAAAAGAATTTGATCCGCTAGATACACATGGACAAGGTTTTATTGAAGGAAATTCATGGAATTACAGTTTATATGTTCCTCACGATCCAGTACAAATGATTAAAATGATGGGAGGAAACGATCAGTTTAAAGTTCGTTTAGATTCATTATTCAATATGCATCTTCCAGATAAATATTTTGAAAATACCGAAGATATTACGAGAGACGGAATCATTGGAAATTATGTGCACGGAAACGAACCTTCTCATCATGTTGTTTACTTATACAATTGGACAGATTCGCCATGGAAAGCACAGGATAAAATTAGAATGATTTTGAAAAAAATGTATCGAAATGGAGCCGATGGTTTAGGAGGAAATGATGATTTCGGACAAATGAGTGCTTGGTATATTTTCAGCAGTTTAGGCTTTTATCCAGTTGCGCCGGGTTCTGATGAATATGCGTTAGGAAGTCCACTGGTAAAAAAAGGTGTTTTTAATTTAGAAAACGGAAAAAGTTTTGAAGTCGAAACCGTAAACCAATCGGATAAAAATGTTTTTGTAAGCAAGGTTTTATTGAATGGAAAACAATTAGATAGACCATTTTTAAAACATGCAGATGTTATGAATGGCGGAAAAATTACGTTTTACATGAGTTCGAAACCAAATAAAAAGAAGTATTAGAAGTGCTGAGGTTTTAAAATACTAAGTTTTTTACCATTTTATTCGAGATGAATCTAACACGTTTTTAATTAAAACCTTTATGGTCTCTATATTAATTGTCAGGCTGAGCGAAGTCAAATCTGCATTTGGGATTCGACTTCGCTCAGCCTGACAAATGAATGGAGTATACATTATAAATTAAAATTCGAGAAAATTTGTGTAATTCGTGGCAGAACAACAAAAAACTTCACGAAATTTGCATTCAAATAAAGACAATCAAATATGAAAATAAATTTAAAATCAGGAATTGATAAACTGCTTTTTGGAATGAAGCAGAATGATGTAACAGCTGTTTTAGGAAAACCTGATAAAAACTATAAAGATGAAGACGATAACGTAATTTTTGTGTACAATGCACATAAAATCAGACTGACTTTTTATGAAGAAGAAGATTTGAAATTAGGTTATCTTGTAGCTTCAAGCAATGATCTAGAAGTTTTCGGATTCCAATTAATCGGCAGAAAAATCGCAGATGTAAAGAAAGATTTGGCAACCAAAGGAATTACAAAATACAATCAGGAAACTTTTGATACTTTTGAAAACTACTTTAACGAAGACAATTGGTTTATCCTTCAAACAGAATTTGAAGAAGTTGTAAAATTCGAAATTGGAGCAATCATCAATGACAAAGATGAGTTTGACTGGAAATTTCCAGTGAAGAAATAGTATATTTTTTTGTCATCCTGAGGAACCGAAGGATCACACAAGAAGCTCCGCAAACTATGTCTGACAATCTTTGTCGATTTACATGTGTGATCCTTCGTCCCTCAGGATGACAAAATAAAAAAACCGACAAGTGATTGTCGGTTTTTTTTTATTCTGTCATTAAAAGAAATTATCCTTTTAACCATGCATTTTTAAGTTTCTCTTTTGAAGCATCAGTTGCTGTAAAAGTTTCCGCTTCTTCGAATGGTAATTTTACAGTTCCTTTAATAGTTTCTTCTTTAGTACCACGTTTAATTTTCAAAGTGATTGGATCATTTTCTTTCCAGTTTTCACTTTCAGTAATCAAATCATAAATGTTATCTAAATTGTATGATTTGTTGTTTACAGCTAAAATTTTATCGCCTCCTTTTAAGTTTAAGCTTTTGAAAAAATCAATTGATTCTGATTCCGGACGAACGGCAATTTCTTTTGTCGCTTTGTCGATAGTTATATTTGGAACTTGTCCTTTAATAAACGGATTTCCAGTTTTTTTCGTAGTTGATTTTGTAACACCAACTTTTGCTAAATAAAAATCGTAAGGAATTGGAGTTGTTCCAGCTACATATTTGTTTAAAAATTCACCCACTTCTGGATAAGTTAAAGAAGTGATTTTTGCAAAAAGTTCATCATCATTAAATGGTTTTTCAACACCATATTCATCAGACAATTTATGCATTAGATCCAAAATACCTCTTTCTCCATTGCTTTTTTCTCTTATAATGATATCAATACACATTCCAATCAAAGCTCCTTTTTGGTATACATTTAAATATTGATCTTTGTAAGGCTGTTCTAATACATTCTTACTCATTACAGTAAATGACATCGTATCATTTAAGTTTTTAGCCTGATCGATTTTATCTGCGATACGAGTATAGAATTCAGTTTCGTCAATCAAACCTTGGTTGATTTGGAAAAGATTTGCAAAATATTCCGTAACACCTTCGTACATCCATAAATGCTCAGACATTTTCGGTGCGTTATAATCAAAATACTGAATTTCTTTTGAGTGGATAGTTAATGGCGTAACAATGTGGAAAAACTCGTGAGAAACAACATCTTTCATTGTTTCTACTAATTTCTCTTTCGGCATAGATTCTGGTAAAACTACAGTTGTTGCAGTTGGATGTTCTAAAGCTCCAAAACCATGAGCATCATCTTTCGCCATACTAGATAAATACACTAAAACACTGTATTTTTTAGTAGAATTTACTTTTCCTAAAAAGTTTTTCTGGGCAGTCATCATCGTTTTCATTTCTGGCGTGATGCTTTCAGCAGTAAATTTTCCAGTAGGAGAGTAAACAGCAATTAAAATATCCATTCCGTTTACATTAAATGTAGTGTAATCTGGTTTAGCATACATAATTGGATTTTCTACTAAAATCGCGTAACGAGAAGTTTTGAATACATCAGATGTATTGCTTGCATCTTCATCTGTCATTGAAGTTGCGCCCCAAAGTGTTTCAGGATGTGTAATAGTAACCTTATATGGAACATCTAATTTATCTTGAAAATAACCTACAAATCCATGAGTATTTACCATGAAGTTTTTGCCAGCGTCAATGTTTGTTCCTGCTGGAGAAAAAACATCGTCATTTCCAAATCCAGTTCCTTTTTCAGTATCAAAAGTATCGTTTACTAAATAAGTGATCTTTTTTAATGTTTTAGCATTTGCGATAGACCAAGAGTTATCGTCAAGTCTTTTTACAGTAAGCGCATTTCCTTTGGCATCAAATGCTTTAAAATCTTCTGAATATTTTCCGTAATTATCTGTAGAGTAAGTACCAGGAACAGTTTTAGGAATACTGTAAATAATTTCGTCTGTTTTTATGGCTGGCGGAGTAACAGTTACTAAAACTTTATCGTCTTTAACGTCAGTTAAATTAATGTTCACTTCTACCGTATTGCTTTTTGCGGTTCCAGTGCTACCAGTTTTACAGCTCCAAAAAGTTACCGCTAGAGCTAAGGTGTAAAGTATTTTCTTCATTTGTATATGTTTAGTTAATTGTATTTGACGCAAAAAGTATCGAAAAGTTACTAAAAAATTACATTAAATTAAAAAATAAAAAAAAGCTCCTGAAAAACAAGAGCTTTAAATCTTAGTCAAATTTATTCTTTATATAATATTTTCCATCCAAATCTTCGTCAAAATCATCTATTTTTATTGGTTTTGGTTTTGGTTTGTTTGCAACTGCCTTCTTCTTCCACATCTCAAATTTTTCAAGAGGCATTTTCTTCTTCATGATTTCCAAGACTTCTTTTTCTGCTAATCCAAATTCCTTTTTTATAATTTCAAAGGGATTTCTTTCTTCTAAAGCTAACGAAACAAGTTTTTCAGTTTGTTCCTGAGTCAATTCTTTGCGGCTACTCTTTTTCATCTCGTGAAAATTAATTCAAAATAGGGTGTTAATTATTAATAGATTGATTTTCAATTTCTGTATCAATATTAAAAAAAAAAATAATATGTTGGTTCAGTCAGGTCCAATTTTTTTACTGATTTTAACTGTTTTTAAAAGATCGTGATTTTTGAAATGGTATTTTTAGCAGATTCTTTAACGTGTTGTTTTCCTCAGATTTCATGTGAGTATCTACGCCATAAATAAGCTCTTCTTTTGGCAATGAGGTAAAAGTTCCAAAAATTCTGTCCCAAATTGAAAATATATTTCCATAATTACTGTCGGTGTAAGGCAATACATAATGGTGGTGCACTTTATGCATATTTGGCGAAACAATAAAATAACTTAGAAAGGTATCTAGTTTTTCAGGAAGCGAAATATTAGCATGGTTAAACTGTGAGGCGACTACAGATAATGACTGATAAAGAAACACCATCCACATTGGTGCGCCCACAATTAAAACGCCCAAAGTAGTAAATACAAAACGGATAATACTTTCGCCTGGATGATGTCTGTTGGCCGTTGTAGTATCAATCCATGTGTCGGTGTGATGTACGATATGAAACTGCCATAAATATTTAAATTTATGCTGTACAAAATGTGCCAAATAAGCTCCAATTAGATCCAAAAGCAGTAAACCAAGTATCGTATAAAGCCAAATTGGAATCGGAGAAATCCATTGTAAAAGGCCAAAATGATTTTCGATTGTCCAATTGGCAGTTTTGATTAGAATGAAGGCCAAAATAAAATTTACCACAATCGTTGTGAAAGTAAAAAAGAAATTTATTCCCGCATGCGGCCACTTTTTGTATGGCATTCGAAAAAGCGGGAAAGAATTTTCGATAAGCCAAAAAATGGTAATACCTCCAACTAGAATCAAGCTTCTGTGAGAAGAGGGGATTGTACTGAAGTAAGAAATAATTTCGTTCATAATATAAATATTTGAGTTGAAATATGGTTTTCTTGTTGATTCTATCCAAAGAAAAAGAGAAAATCAGATATAAATATATCGGATTTTCTCTTTTGAAATAAATTATAGCGTAATTTATAATTATTATGAACTGATTTTATAAAACTATTTTTTCGGGTTCACCCTCTTGCTTTAATAGATTTTTATAGATAAATCCTGCTACGATTGCACCCAGAATTGGAGCTGCCCAAAAAAGCCAGACCTGCGATAATGGTTCGCCACCTGTAAAAACTGCCTGAGACAAAGATCTTGCAGGATTTACAGAAGTATTTGTAATTGGAATACTAACTAAATGAATGACAGTCAGTGTTAAACCAATCGCAATACCGCAAAAGTTACTATTAGCAAATTTGTCTGTTGCACCAAGGATAATTAAAATAAAGAACAAAGTGAGAACAAATTCTGCAATAAAAGCGGCCTGTAAAGAATAACCGTCGGGAGAAAATGCTCCAAAACCATTTGAAGCAAATGCTCCAGCTTTAGTATTGTCGATTGCAAAACCAGCTTTTCCAGACGCAATGGTATATAATGTACCGGCGGCTGCAATAGCTCCAATACATTGAGCTATTATATACGGAACAAGATCTTTAACTGGAAATTTCCCCCCTGCCCATAATCCAAAAGAAACTGCGGGATTAAAATGTCCTCCCGAAATATGTCCAACAGCATAAGCCATTGCCACTACTGTCAGACCAAAAGCAAGTGCAACACCAGCAAATCCAATGCCTAATTCCGGGTATCCAGCAGCAAATAGGGCACTTCCGCAACCTCCAAAAACGAGCCAATAAGTTCCGAAAAACTCTGCAAATAATTTTTTCATAATAAAATAATTTAATGGTTAATGAATGTTAGAATATATATTGGTAAGCCCAATAAATCAAAACAATTTGTAAGGGCAAACGTACAAATAAAATCCATCTTGGTAAACCAAAACCTGCTTTTTTATTTTGAAACATGTATAAATTTGCAGGAAATACAGCAATTAAAAGCACTATAATTCCCCAGGCGGCGATAGTAGTAGTAAAAGGCAGGGTTAGGAGGATGCCTAAAATTATTTCGGCAGCACCACTTAAAATATTTATTAATTTGGGGTTTTTAAATGCGGGCGGAATGATTTTAATATACATTCCGGGTTTTCTAAAATGATTAATTCCTGCCAAAATATAAAGCAAAGCCATTAAATATAAATGCCAGGATAAAATCATGATATGTGATTGTTTATCACGAATTTATAAAAAAATTAACAATTATTGCATTACAAGGAATGTTTTTTTAATAATGTGTATTTTAACTTATTTTTTTCGATTGAAATTAACATTCATAATAATAATTGCAAGAATGATTAGGACAATTCCAACCCATTGAGAAAAGATTACTTTTTCGTGTAAGAGAACAAATGCCATCATAACTGAAACGGGTAATTCAAGGGCAGAAACAATACTTCCCAGTCCAATACCAGTTAGAGGAAAACCCAGGTTCATCAGCATAGGCGGAATGATGGTTCCAAACAAAGACACTACAATTCCCCATTTTAGAAAAATTTCAAGATTGAAAGGTGTTTGCTGTGTCGCTAAGGCAAATGAAAAGACGATTATAGAACCTCCCAATAGCATATAAAGACTTCTTTGAGCTGATGAGATTTCAGTCGCTACACTATTGGCAGTAAACATAGTTGTAGTAAAGGAAGCTGCAGCTAAAATTCCCCAGACTAAACCGCGCCAATCTAATGTAATGTCATTATTAATGATGTTTGTTGCTAAAACAGTTCCAAAAAGAACAATAAAAACAGCAATCACTTTTTGTTTAGAAGGCAGTTTTTTTTCTAAAATCATTTCAAGTAAAACTCCCATCCAAACGGTCTGCATTAATAAAACGATTCCGATAGAAACAGGTATGTATTTTACAGCCAAGTAGTAAAATAAACTTGTCATTCCTAATGAAGTTCCAGCAAGCATTAAACTGAAAATATTTTTTGGAGTCGCTTTTACAGTTTGATTTTTGTTCTTTATTCTCTGAAAAAGATTAATTAAAAGAATACCTGCAATTCCGTAAATAAATTGAGAGGTAGTTACTTCTGCAGTGGTGTATCCTTCAGAATAAGCCATTTTTACAAAAGTAGCCAGCATTCCGTATGTTGTTGCACCTAAAGCAACCAGAAAAACACCTTTTAATACATTATTTTGCGACGTCATCATATTATTTATTTTAAAAAATTCAAGCCGGCAAAGGTAAGTTATTTTGTTTAGGATTTAATAGAAATACGGTCTAAAATGTGATTTTAATGAAAATGAACCCTAATTATGAGGACTTAAAATAATAATTGTTTAAAATTTAAAATTAATTGCAAATAAAAAAGCACCAATACTATTTGGTGCTTTTTACTATCTGTATTTTTCTAAAATTATTTAGATGGCTGATTTTGATAAGTTTCAATTTCAAAAACCAAAGTAGAATTTGGTGGAATTACACCTCCTGCACCTTTTTCTCCATAAGCCAAGTTTGAAGGCAGGAAGAAAATAGCTTTATCACCATCTGTCATCATGTCAAGAGCTTCAATAAAACCAGGAATCATTCCATCTTTTTTGCCCACTGTAAAAGGAAAAGCTTTGTAGCCGCCTGCTGCATCTCTATTTGCATCATATTTTCCGTAAGCTTTTGTAACTTCGGCCATGCTGCTGTCAAAAAGAGTTCCATTTTCAAAGTATCCAGCATAGTGAAAATAGATTGTAGATCCTTCGGCACCTTTTACTCCGGTTCCTTTTTTAGTAATTACATATTTCAAACCAGATGCAGTTGTTGTTGCTTTTGCTTTTGTTGCCGTAAAATAAGCTTCTTTGGCAGCAACTACTTTTTTTGCTTCTTCTTTTTTCAATTCACCTTGTTTCATTTCATCGCTAAAAACTTTTACAGCGTCAAATTTCTTCGCTGCAGCGCCTTTGCGTGTAATGGTAATTTTAGTCATGATATCGTCCTGAACAATTTTATTTACATTATCCATTCCAGAAACTACATGTCCAAAAATAGTATGTTTTCCGTTTAACCAAGGAGTATCTTTGTGTGTGATAAAAAACTGGCTTCCGTTTGTTGCAGGGCCAGAATTTGCCATTGCTAAAACACCTCCTTTTTCAAAGCGTAATTCGTCAACAAATTCATCTTTAAAAGAATATCCAGGATCTCCGGCTCCAGTTCCTTGCGGATCACCACCCTGAATCATGAAATCATTTATTACTCTGTGAAATTTTAAACCATCAAAAAATGGTTTTCCTTTTAAACGTTCTACTTTAACATATGGGTTTTTCCCTTCTGCTAAACTAATAAAGTTTGCAACCGTAACTGGTGCTTTTGTGTATTCTAAAGAAACTACAATATCTCCCTTTGAAGTTGAGATCGTTGCAAAAATTCCATCACCAGGATTTGTAGTTGGTTTCGCTGCAGGTTTTGCAGTTGTAGCCGTTTTAGCTTTTGAAGCTGGTTTAGCAGCGGGCTTTTTTGTTTGAGCCTGAATATTTACTACTGCTAAGCAGAATAATAATAAGAATTTAAACTTCATTACTTTTTAGATTTAAGTATATGATTATTAACTTTTTTATGGTTTCTCCAATAATTGAACTTCGAAAATAATGTTTGCATTTGGCGGAATTACACCTCCACCAGCTCCAGTTTCTCCGTAAGCTAAATGACTTGGAATAAATAAGATTGCTTTGTCTCCAAATGAAAGCTGCTCAAGACCTTCAATAAATCCAGGAATTAGACCCGTTTTACTTCCCGCTGTAAACGGAATTGGATTGTAGGCTTTTGCTTCTGCTCTTGCAGGATCAAATTTGCCAAATTGCTTTGCTACATCTTCAATGCTTGTATCGAATAAAGTTCCGTCTTCAAGGAAACCCGCATAAGCAACATATACCTGTTTTCCAACAGCAGGTTTTTTTCCAGAACCTTTTTCTGTGATTACATATTCTAAACCGCTTGCTGTTTTAGTAGCTTTTGCTTTAGCAGCTGCGTAATAGGCCGCTTTCTCTTTTTGAACCGCAGCAGATTTACTTTGCTCTTTTGCAATAGCAGCAAAGTAATCGTGAAATGTTTTTACAGCATCAAACTTTTTAGCAGCTTCACCATTTCTAATAATAGTTACAGCCACAATATTATCACCTTGAATTACTTTGTTTACTACGTCTTGCGTTTTTTGATCTACTACATGACCAAAAATAGTATGTTTGTTATCTAACCAAGGAGTTTCAACATGTGTAATAAAAAATTGGCTGCTGTTTGTTCCAGGGCCATTATTTGCCATTGCTAAAACACCTGCTTTATCAAACTTTAAATCTGAAAATTCATCTTTAAATTTATAACCTGTATCTCCTGAACCTGTTCCAAGCGGATCACCAGTTTGGATCATGAAATTTTCAATAACTCTATGAAATTTTAAACCATCAAAAAAAGGTTTCTTTTTAAGGTTTTCGTGTGTTACAAATTCGTTTTTGCCTTCTGCTAAAGTAACGAAGTTTGCAACAGTGATTGGCGCTTTTTTATAATCTAATTCTACAATAATATGACCTTTATTTGTTTCTATATCGGCATATAATCCATCTGGCAGATTGCTGTGATCGTCTTTACAAGAATAAAATGAGCTAACGGCTATTAGTAATAATAAAATACTCTTTTTCATTTTAAGATATTGTTTTTTATTGAGTTAATGTGTCTTTTTTTGCTGTTGCTGCTGGTTTCGGAGCTGCAGGTTTTGGTGTTACGGCTTTTGGCGTTTGAGTTGCTGGCGCAGCTGCTGGTGCTGCTGGATCTGGAACAAAATTTCTCAGTGTAATGGTAACAATTAGAGATTCGTTCGTTCCAATCTTTTTGTTGTCTCCATGATATCCGTAAGCACTATGAGATGGGAATAAAAAGGTTACGGTTTCATTTTTGTGCATTCTTTTAATTCCGTCGCGTAATCCCATCATAATATCTTGTTTATCTACATAATAAGTCTGTGGACCAAGATCTGACTCTGAATAAATAATATTGCCTTTTATATCTTTTACTTCCATATTAAAGTAAGCAATATCACCTTTTCTAGGTGCTGCAGTTTCAGCTTCATTTCTTTCAGAATAGTAAAACCAATAGCCTTTTGGAGTAGCATAATATTTTACTTTCGGATTGCTTTTGATGATTTTTTTAATGGCCTCTTCTTCGTTAGCCACTAATTTTTTATTGCGGTCAGCAGATTTTTTCATGAATGTTCCCGATGTCCTAGAAATAGGTCTTCTGGCTTCCTCAGGATGCTTACAGCTGATAAGCAAAACAGCAAATAGTAAGCTGTAAATAGTAAGTTTTAGGTTGTTCATGATTGGGCTATAATTTTAGTTTTGTTACTAAATCTTCAAATTTCTTTACCGTTTCTTCCATCGAAGTTTCAGATCTTCCGCCTGCTGCATTGCTGTGTCCGCCTCCATTGAAATGATCTCTTGAAAACTGATTTACATCAAAACCTCCCTGCGAACGGAATGAAATCTTGATAATTCCTTCCTCTTTATTTTCGATAAAAATAGCAGTAAAAACAATATCTTTTATACTTAAACCATAATTAACAATTCCTTCTGTATCTCCTTTAACATAATTAAAAGAATCTAGTTCCTCCTGTGTAAGGGTGGTGTATGAAGTTTTATGTGCTTCAAAAATCTTCATATTCTGCAAAGCTCGGCCTAATAACTGTAATCTGCTGAAAGAGCTGTTGTCGAATAATAATACTGGAATCTGTGTGTTTTCGACTCCAAGATCAATTAACTCGGCTATAATTCTATGCGTATTTCCTGTAGTTCCTGGGAAACGGAATGAGCCCGAATCTGTTAGAATTCCAGTGTAAATACAAGTTGCGATGGTTTTGTCTATATCTTCTTTTTTATTTAAGAAGCTGATAAAGTTGTAAACCATTTCACAAGTAGAGCCGTACGATGTGTCAGAATAAGTATAAGCAGCATAATCATCAGGTTTTTGATGATGATCAATCATTATAAACGGAGCTGTTAGCTTTTTTAGTGTATGCTCCATTTCACCTGTGCGGTGAAAAGCATTAAAGTCGAGTGTAAAAATCAACTCTGCTTCTTCTAAAATCTTAGTACAGTTTTCAGTATCTTTTTCAAATATTTTAACGGTTTCCGATCCAGGAAGCCAAGCTAGAAAATTAGGAAAATCATTTGGAGCAATAACAGTTGCTTGATGATTGTTTTTTATTAAAAAATGGTATAATCCTAATGTAGAACCCATTGCGTCGCCATCTGGTCCTCTGTGCGGAATGATGACAATTTTCTTTGGGGCTGCGAGTAATAATTGAATCGCTTGAATGTCTTGTATTTTCATAGTGTGCGAATTTACATTTTTTTAATGTAATGCTGAAAATATTTTTAGTATTCAGAATTCAGTTGCAGTATTCAGTTTCAGTCTCAGTTTCAGTTTTCGGTTGATTGTAATACGATATTCTAATTTTGTTTTATTTTGGATTTACTATGATTTATGGAGTTTGCACGCTGATGTTACGGATTCGCTATCGCAAAAACGTAGATTTGTACAGAGACTGAATACTGCGACTGAAAACAAAACTGCAACTTTTAAAGAAATCTTTGGTACAGCTTATATTTCGGTCCCTTAACAATCTGCGATTTATAGATTCCGATAGAGCCAGAAGAAAAATAAGCCACTATACAGGCAACGGCTATAAATATTCCAGGAGCAATTCCGAATAATTCCATTCCCATAATCGTGCAGGCTATAGGAGTATGGGTTGCGCCAGAGAAAACAGCAACAAATCCGATTCCGGCTAAAAGAGCAATCGGCATCGGAATTACAAGCGATAATGCACTTCCTAAAGTGGCACCAACAAAAAATAACGGAGTTACTTCTCCACCTTTAAAACCAGCTCCTAAAGTAAAGCCTGTAAATAAGATTTTAAGCAGAAAATCATACCATTCACTTGGATTTGAAAACGAGTCAACAATTACAGGAACTCCTAATCCAGAGAATTTTGTAAACCCAAACCCTGCAATTGCAATGGCTAAAAAAACACCTCCAATAACAGGACGAAGCGGTGGATATTTAATGTTTTTTGAAAAAAGAGAACCCCAGAAATGAGTACTTCTAGAGAATAATAAAGCGGCAAACCCAGATAAAATTCCAATAAGCAGCGTAAAGATAATATTGTTTAAACTAAGTTCAGGAACAATTGGAATGCTGTAATGGGTATGTTTTATTTCCCATAATTCAACTGTAAAATATGCAGCGTAAGCGACTAGAAAAGAAAGTAAAATGCTTTTGAAATTAATTTTACTGAAATATAAAACTTCTAAAGCAAAAACAGCGCCTGCCAGAGGCGTTCCAAAAACAGAAGCAAAACCAGCACTTATTCCAAGAATGATTAAAATCTTACGTTCAGAATTATCGAGTTTAAAAATTTTAGTGAATTGATCGGCAATTGCACCGCCCATTTGCACCGCAGTTCCTTCACGACCGGCAGAACCACCAAATAAATGCGTAAGCAAAGTGCCTAGAAGCACCAAAGGAACCATTCTAAACGGAATAACTTTCTTGGGATTTTCGTATTCTTCCAGTAATAAATTATTCCCTTTTACAACAGATTCTCCCCAATAATAGTAAATCGCTCCAACTAGAAATCCGCCGAAAGGCAAAAGCCAGATAATCCAGCTATGGTGAATTCTAAATTGTGTTACCCATTCTAAAGAAACCAAAAACAAAGCAGATGCAGATCCTGAAAGTATGCCGATTAAAACACAGATAAGAATCCATTTTGGAAGAGAAAGAAGAAATTGTTTTGGATTTTGGGAAGTCATTAATGAATTCTAAAAGTTTGCCACGAATTTCACAAATTTTCACGAGTTACAAGTAAAAAATAATCATTTTTAATCTTTTAATCTGCGGCAAAAGAAAATAATTCGTGAAAATTGTGTAATTCGTGGCAACAAATAATTACTGAACAACAGCAGTAAATTCGATTTCAACCAAATATTCTGGTGCAACCAATTGATTGATTCCATAAAAACCTGTTGTTGGTTTTACATCTTTAAAAAAAGCCGAATGCGCTCTGGCAACTTCTTCGAAAGTAGAAACATCTGTCGTGAAAATTCGTGTTCTAATTACATCTTTCATACTCACGTTTAAATCTTCTAAAACTTTTTCAACTCGCTCTAAAATGTTATAAGTTTGGGCGTAAGCATCGTCAGTTTTTACTTTTTCGCCATCCACAATAGCAACAGTTCCAGAAACTTCGATAATATTTCCAATTCTTACTGCGCGGCAATAACCCATTTTGTCTTCCCACGGAGATCCAGTTAAGATATTTTCTCTTTTCATTTTTCTTATTTTGTGAATTTGTCTCAAAAAGCAAATTCCGATTAATTAAAGTAGCCGCAATTTAAGAATTATGGTTTTGAAAGGAATTAAAAAAAGCTTGAAATCAAATCGGAATTCAAGCTTTTTTGTGATATTTCAATAGTTATCGCTTTCTTTTTCTTCGTAAAGTCTAAGCTTATTTTGTACCGTATTTAAATTTTGCTGCAAAGCTTCTATTTTGTTTAATAAATGAGCAATTGCATCAATTCCTTCCAGATTTATTTTAAGGTCATAATGCATGCGGATCATTTTTTCTACTGTTGGAAGCTGTTCTGGTTCAAAAAATTCATCATTTTCTTCGGTGATAATTTCGATGAGTCCGTAATTATTAAGTTCGGTTATAAATGTATTTTCAATTTCGTGGTAAATACAAAACTGTTTTATCTGGATTAAATTTTTATTTTTCATGACTTCTTAATTTTGCTAATTCTTCAAATAATTCTTTCTCTTTATCAGACAGTTTTGTTGGAAGTTTTATGGTATAAGTAATGTATAAATCACCAAACTGATTTTCTTTCTTATAAACGGGAAAACCTTTTCCTTTCAATTTTACTTTCGTTCCCGGCTGTGTTTCTGCTGGAACTTTTATTTTTACTTTTCCATCAAAAGTATTGATGTGTGTTTCTCCTCCTAAAATTGCAGTATAAAGATCAATTGGCGCGTCTGCATAGAGATTATGACCTTCTCGTTTAAAGTCTGAATTGTTAGAAATAATAAATGTGATATACAAATCGCCATTTGGACCGCCATTTACACCAGGTCCGCCATGGTTTGGAATTTTAATAATCTGACCATTTTCAACACCAGCAGGAATCGTAATTCGTATGTTTTTTCCGTTTACAGTTAAATTTTGTTTGTGTGTAGTATAAGCCGCTTTAAGATCTAATTCTAATTCTGCATTAAAATCCTGTCCTCTATATTTTGATTGTGATCTGCTTCTTCCGTCTCCATACATTGAATTGAAGAAATCCGAAAAATCACTTCCAGAAAAATCTCCTCCCTCAAAGCCAGAGAAGTCGCCTCCAGAATATTGAGATCGGCTTTGTTGTCTGTTCTGCTGTTGATTAGGATCGTAACCTGCTTTTTCAAATTCGTCGGCATGTTTCCAGTCTTTTCCGTATTTGTCGTATTTTTTTCGATTTTCAGGATTGCTTAAGACTTCATTGGCTTCATTGATTTCTTTGAACTTTTTTTCAGCCTCTTTATCATTCGGATTTAAATCGGGATGATATTTTCTGGCTAGTTTTCGATATGCTTTTTTAATGTCAGCCTCCGTTGCAGATTTTGTAACATCCAATACTTTATAATAATCAATATAATCCATTTTCGTAAGATTTTATAAATGGTAAATAAAGTCTTGAAGTTAAGAATAAGTTGCTAATTATCAAAATTATGAAGCTGTTTTGAAAGTCCATTTTTCGAAGTTGGAATTTTCCAGTTTTCCAATTTATTTTTACTAAGATTAAAAATCTTGGCAGGTTTTTTGATTCCAAAAATTAGCTTAATTTAATGTTATAAAAGTCCTAAAGTTGCAGCAAGTGTGTAAATTATACTATTTTTGTGAAGCTGGACTTTTGATTTATATTAATTATAAAAGGCGATTCGATAATACTTTTTTCAATGAAGCACATTTTATTTTTCATATTATTTTTTACTGCGATGTCTGTATCAGCCCAAATCGAGTCTAGTACTAAATTCAAAACTATTCCAGGGGCAAAGTTTACTGCAAAGCCTAAAAAGATTCCGACTCCTGAAGTCAAAGATCCGCAGGCAGATTTTAATGATATGCCGGCAATTAAAACTCCAAATGTTTTTGAAAATACAACTATAACTCCTAAATCTAAATTTCAGATTGGAGAAGAAAAAAGCAAATTTACGATGTCTACCGAAACCGATTTTGCTAATCCCGGCGATCGCTATGTGGCAAAAATGGAAAAGGATTTAGATAAAGCATTAAAAGATGCTGGTTTAAAAGAGGGTAGAGGAGTATTAGTAAAGAAAAATATTTCGCTTGGAGATTTTAAAACTAAATCGGAATATTTTATTGTGAAATTTCGTGATTTTGGAGCAATCGATGGGGATTTGGTTAAAGTATCTTCGAATGATTATGTTATTCGAGACCGACTTTTATTAGATGCAAGTTTCCAGTCGGTTCGTATAAATCTGGCTCAAGGTTTTAATAAACTTGATTTTGAAGCTCTAAATATAGGTACACTTGGAGGTAATACTGCCGAAATACAAGTGTATGATGATAAAGGAAATATGGTCACAAGTGATTACTGGGATAATCTTGCGGCAGGTTTTAAAGCTTCTATTGTGGTTACAAAAGAATAAGCACTTTAGCGCAATTTACAAAGAGACAAAGGTTCAGAGGGACAAAGTTTTTACACTTTCGTTTACCTCTGAACCTTTGTCTCTTTGTAACTTGGAAACTTTTTATAATCCTTCTTTTAGATGCTTATAATTGGATTTTATGGTTTCTAAAACTTCTTCCATTTTACCGCCAAGCATTAATCTGGTCATTGATTTTGCCATGCCAATAACTTGTTCCCATTCTACTTTTGGAGGCATTGCGAGGGCATTTGGATTGGTAAAGATATTTAACAGAACGGGACCGTTATGACGAAAAGCATTTTCAATTGCTCCTTGAACCTCCTCCGGTTTGTGCACATTTATTCCTTGAAATCCCATTGCCTGAGCAATTAAACCAAAATCAGGATTAACCATATCTGTTTCATTATCGGGTAAACCGCTAACTTCCATTTCAAGTTTTACCATTCCCAAAGCACGGTTGTTAAAAACAATAATTTTAATAGGGATATTGTATTGATGAATGGTTGCTAAATCTCCCAATAACATAGATAAACCGCCATCGCCGCACATTGCGATAACTTGTCTTTCTGGATGTGCTAGAGCGGCTCCAATTGCCATTGGCATAGCATTGGCCATAGATCCGTGATTAAAAGAACCTAACATTTTTCGTTTTCCGGTTCCTTTAATAAATCGAGCTCCCCAAACACAGGTCATTCCAGTATCTACTGTGAATACAGCATCTTGAGAAGCTAATTTATCGATGATATGTGCCACATATTCCGGCTGAATAGTATCTTCTCCGCCATTGTCATTAATATAAGTATTCATGTTTTCTTTTACACTTGCATACAATTTAAGCTGCGCTTGTAAAAAACTATCATCTGTTTTAGATTCTAAAAGAGGCATCAGAGCTTCGATCGTGTAGGCAACATCACCGCACAATCCCATATGCAGATTAGCTCTTCTTCCTAAACGTTCAGTACTCGTATCGATCTGGATAATTTTATTATCTGAAGGAATGAATTTATCATAAGGAAAATCAGTTCCTAATAACAAAACCAAATGAGACTCGTGCATACTGTGATAAGCAGAAGGCTGACCCAGCAAACCAGTCATTCCAATTTCATTAGGATTGTCGGGCTGAATGCTCATTTTTCCTCTAAAAGAATAACCGACAGGAGCTTTTATATGATGTGATAATTGCACCACCTGATCGTGTGCTTTCTCAGCTCCAATACCACAGAATAAAGTTATTTTAGTACTTTCATTAATTACTTTTGCTAGCTGCTGTAATTCAGTATTAGAAGGTCTAATAACAGGATTACAATGAAAATACTGTGTAGAGATATTGCTTTCAACCGCTTTTAATTCTGAAACATCTCCTGGCAGACCAATAACGGCAACGCCTTTTTTACCTAAAGCATGTTGTATGGCTGTTTGTATTATTCTCGGCGCTTGTTCTGCTGTCATAATCATTTGATTATAATGGCTGCAATCGTCGAAAAGTTTAATGGTATTGGTTTCCTGAAAATAATCCATTCCCATTTCGCTTGTATTAATAGTCGAAGCGATAGCTAATAAAGGAACGTGAGAGCGATGCGCATCGTACAATCCATTGATTAAATGAACGTGACCAGGACCGCAGCTTCCAGCACAAACCGCAAAACCGTCTAGTTCTGCTTCGGCCGCTGCTGCATAAGCACCAACCTCTTCATGCCGAACATGAATCCATTTGATCTTTCCGCTTCTTCTGACGGCATCATTAAAATGATTTAAACTATCACCGGTAACCGCATAAACCCGTTTTACTCCAGCTTCTATCAGCATGTCAACTAATTGTTCTGCAACTATTTTACTCATTTATTATATTTTTAAAATTAATATTTTGACAGTCCAAACATTGGTTATGGTTTAGGTTACTCTCTTAATAATATATTTTAAGATACATTTGGGTATGATGTAAAAGGCAACTATATAGTATGGTTTTATAAATTTAAGGAAAAGATTTGTTTTTAAAGTTTCTAAGATGCTAAGATTCTGAGATTCTTAGTTTTTTTATTTCAATCTGAAAATAAAAAAGGTTCAGAAGAATAAATCCTATTCCTCTGAACCCTTAAATTTAAAAATCTTAGAACCTTAGTGTCTTAGCATCTTAGATTAAAATGGATCTGCAGTGACTCTAAACTTCATATCTGCTTTTACCGTAACATCTTTGGTTAAAGTTTCTTTCAAGGTAACTTTAGTTCTGATTTTATAACTGTCTGCTTTAATATATTGATCCAGTTTTTTATCGGTACAGATTAAATCAATTGCATTAGTTGATACATTAATATTGTCTTGATAAGCCAGTTCAATTTCATCCGAATTAGTTGTTGAAATATATAAATGAGCTGATTTTAAAAACGTAAAAGTTTTATCAGAAGGATCAGAAATAGATAATTTCAGCGATCTGATTTTGACATCTTTTACCAAACTTGCTTTTGTTTTGTTGTTTTCGAATTCAGCCGAAGAATTGGTTGTAACTTCTGGAGTAATTATTTCCGAAGGCAGATTGATTGGTGAAGTGCTTTGAATTTTAATCGAAGTCGAATTAGAAATGTTGAAGCTTAACAAATCATCAACCGCATTACATGAAGTTAAGAAAATTGACATGAAAACTGTCAAGGCAATAAATTTTGATTTCATAGTTAAATTAAATTGGGTTTTCCGTTAAATACGAAATAATTGGGTTTTTGGATTTTTCTTTTTAAGGTTCAAAGATGCAAAGGTTCAAAGAAACAAAGCAAATCATGTTTTAAAAAAATAAGAACCAAAGGTTCAAAGCAAAATATAAACCTCTGCACCTTTGTAACTCTGCACCTTTGAACCTAAAAATCGGAACGATAAAAAAAATATTTATTTTTTCAACGTTCCGATTTTTAAGATTGAAATATAAAAAGTATTTTTGCGCATGCAACACAACGTACTTATTTTAGATTTCGGATCGCAATATACTCAGCTTATTGCGCGTAGAGTTCGCGAATTAAATATATTCTGCGAAATTTTTCCTTACAATCACATTCCAAGTGATTTATCAAGTTATAAAGCCGTAATTTTAGGAGGAAGCCCTTTCTCTGTTAGAGGAGAAGATGCACCACATCCTGATTTATCGCAAATTAGAGGTAAAATGCCTTTGCTTGCTGTTTGTTACGGAGCACAATATTTAGCTCATTTCAGCGGTGGAGAAGTGGCAGCTTCAAATACAAGAGAATACGGAAGAGCAAACTTGTCTTATATTAAAGAAGGAGAAACTTTCTTTGAAGGAGTTTCAGAAAACAGCCAGGTTTGGATGTCTCATAGTGATAGTATCAAAGCGCTTCCAACAAATGCAGTAAAATTAGCGAGCACGCATGACGTAGAATATGCCGCTTACAAAATTGAAGGCGAAACTACTTATGCAATTCAATACCATCCAGAAGTTTACCATTCAACAGATGGAAAACAGATGTTGGAAAACTTCTTAGTAAAAATTGCTGAAGTTCCTCAAAACTTTACTCCAAATGCTTTCGTTGATGAAATGGTAGCAGAATTGAAAGAGAAATTAGGAAACGATAAAGTAGTTCTTGGTTTATCTGGAGGAGTAGATTCTACGGTAGCAGCAGTTTTATTACACAAAGCAATCGGGCAAAATTTATACTGTATTTTCGTTAACAACGGACTTTTACGTAAAAATGAATTCCAAAATGTATTGGATCAATACAAAGGAATGGGATTAAATGTTAAAGGCGTTGACGCGGGAGATCGTTTTCTTGGTGAATTAGCAGGAATCAGTGATCCAGAAACGAAACGTAAAACAATTGGTCGTGTATTTATCGAAGTTTTTGATGATGAATCACACTTATTAGAAGACGTAAAATGGTTAGCTCAGGGAACAATTTACCCAGACGTAATCGAATCTGTTTCGGTAAAAGGACCATCTGCAACTATTAAATCGCACCACAACGTTGGTGGATTGCCAGATTATATGAAATTAAAAATTGTAGAACCACTTAGAATGTTGTTTAAAGACGAAGTTCGTAGAGTTGGAGCTACTTTAGGAATAGATCCTGAATTATTAGGAAGACACCCTTTCCCAGGACCTGGATTATCAATTAGAATTTTAGGAGATATTACTCCAGAGAAAGTACAAATTTTGCAAGATGTTGATTCTGTGTTTATCGAAGGATTAAAATCTTGGGGATTATACGATAAAGTTTGGCAGGCTGGAGCAATTTTGCTTCCAGTAAACAGTGTTGGAGTTATGGGTGATGAGCGTACTTATGAAAAAGTAGTAGCGCTTAGAGCCGTAGAATCAACAGATGGTATGACTGCTGACTGGGTTCATTTACCTTACGATTTCTTGATGAAAGTATCAAACGATATTATCAATAAAGTAAAAGGTGTGAATCGTGTTGTTTACGATATTAGTTCAAAACCACCTGCAACAATTGAGTGGGAATAGTAGCATATTTTAAAATTAAGGTCTTACATTTGTAAGGCCTTAATTTTTTATAACCTACTATTTATGAGAGAACTTTTAACAATTTCTCTTGTGTTTATTTTGTCTTTTAACAAAATAACTGCACAAGATTCAATTATTGAGCACCAGATTCAAAAAGGAGAAACTGCTTATTTTATTGCCCAAAAGTATAAGGTTTCTTTAGATGAGATTTATAAACTCAACCCCGAATCACAAAGCGGAATCAAGGATAATCAGATCATAAAGATTCCGGTTCATCATTTAGAAAATACAACTTCAAAGCAGCAAACTCATATTGTTGCACCAAAAGAAACCTTATTCGGTTTATCAAAACAATATCATGTTTCGGTTGAAGCCATTCAGAATGCCAATCAGGAAATTTTGGCCAACGGACTTCAAATTGGTCAGGAATTAATAATTCCTCAAAATTCAGATAATTCTTCAAAACGGGAAAATGTTATTTCATCAAAAACTACTCATCAGGTTTTGGCGAAAGAATCACTTTTTAGTATTGCGAGACAATACAATGTTTCGGTTCAGGATTTAGAAAATCTAAATAAAGACATTTTGATTAACGGTTTGCAGATCGGACAAACCATTTCAATCCCAAATAAAAGAAAAACGTTGGATGGGAGAGTCCGCGTTATCAATCAAGAAACAATTTTTCATGTGGTTGAACCAAAGGAAACCAAGTTTTCGATTGCAAAGAAATACGGAATTTCGATTGATCAATTAGAATCTCAAAATCCTGAAATTGTAAACGGATTAATTGTCGGGAATAAATTGGCTGTCAATACTGCAGCAATAAAGCCCGCAAACGAAAGTGAAGAATTGATGCTGGCTTTGGCAGAAAAGCAAGTTGTGGTGGAAAAAACAAAAGCCAAGACTATTGAAATTGATGATTTAAAAGATCGTTTGGTAGTTCAGAAAGAAATGAATCAGAAAATTATAAAAATTAATGATTTGAAAGTGAATCTGAATGATATGAATGGTTCTAAAGAAAATTCGGTCGAAAAACTCCGTTTGGTTTTAGAAGCCAATAAAAATGTTCAGGATATTTTAATGGCAAAACTAGATTCGTTAGTCAATTCTATGAATAATGATTTGAAAGAATTAAAACGAATGGATATTTTGAATGTTGAAGAATCAAGAAGATTAGAAAAACAATCTTCGGAAGGAATCAATAAAACAAATGAATTGTCTTCTCAGCTGAAAAAAGAATTGGCAGAAAACAGAAAAGTGTATGCCGGTTTAATGAATAAAGTGGAGAAAATTGCCGTTGAAGAAAATCAGGAATATAAAAAGAAAATCCGCGAGAGCGAGAAAAAAACGAATACTGAAACTTTACAGCAGCGTTTATCATTAGAAGAAATTAAACGATATAAAATCGAGCAGGAGAAAGGCGATGCACAAAACCAGCTTTTGATTGCTAAGATTGATTCTCTTGATAATCAGAAAAAAATTGAAGTAAAAAGACACATCAGCAAAGCTTCTTATTATAGTATGGAGGCTCGAAAGTTTGATGATAAACTGGCCTTAGTTAAACTGAAAAAATATCAAGACGCCGCAGTTAAAAAACAAAAAGGAAATACTGCTGCAGAAAATTCAAAAATAATTTCATTGGAGGAAATGAAACAAGAATTGAAAGACAATCCTTTAAGAACAGATAAAACAGTAAAAGTAGAAGTTTATGATAATCTTAGAGAAGTTTCGAATGGGTATTACTTAGTTTTGGGTATATTTACAGACGCAGTTGAGCGAGATAAGCTTATTATGAAACTCATTGATTCTGGAGATTTTAACGCCAGTTTCTTTTTCAATATTAACAGCCTTTCGTACTATGTTTACAGTGATAAATTCGAAAACATGGAAGAAGTGCTTTATCAATGCAAGAAAAAAGAAGAAGATGAGTTATATAAAGAAATCATAATTGCCAAAGTAGAAATCGATTTGAGATGATTTTATAAATGAAGTTACAAACGGCTCGAATTTTGCTTTTGGATAAATCTGTGAGATATTTTTGAATTAGAAATTAAATTGTTTTAAGCCATATTATGAAATACTATTTAACATTATTATCCTTTGTATTCTTTATCAGTTCAAGCGCTTTTTCTCAGGAAAAAGTGGTGAAATATAAAGTGTCAAGCGGTGAAACGATTAATCAGATTGCCCAAAAATTTAAGGTTACGCCTTACGATATTTATAAGCTGAATCCAGATGCTAGAACGGGTTTAAGTCCAAACACTGTATTGTTGATTCCAACAGTAACAGGAGAAGCAAAAAAAGAAGTTTCTGAGACTAAAACTGCTGCAGCATCAGGAAAAGAGATTATTCATGAAGTGCAGGCAAAAGAAACATTTTACAGTATTGAAAAAAAATACGGAATTTCAGATGAAGCCTTAAAAGCGGCAAATCCTTTTCTAGAAAAAAATGGTGTTCAGATTGGACAGAAATTGGTTATTCCTGCAAAAGGATCAGCGGTGAAAACAGCTTCTAAACCGGCTTCAAAAGAAAAAGGTGCCGAAAAATATGTTTATCACGATGTACAGCCAAAAGAAACAAAATTTGGTATTGCAAAACAATACAATATGTCGGTTGCTGAATTGGAAAAACGAAATCCAGATATCGTTGCTAATCTGCCGGTTGGTTATAGATTAACGATTAAAGGTACTGCTCCAAAAACTGAAAGTGCTCCAGCAGAAACTGCTAAAGCTGTAGAAAGCAAAAAGCCTGCTGAAACTTCTAAAAAGGCAGTTACTTACATGGATTATCAGGTAAAACCAAAAGAGACTTTTTATAGTTTAGGAAGAGTTTTTCATTTGTCTCAAGAAGAATTGGTGGCATTAAACCCATCTCTTTCTGAAGGTGTGAAAGAAGGAATGGTTTTAAAAGTTCCTGCAGGATACATTGCTCCAGCTCCAATTATTACAGCGCAGATACCAACTGAAAAGACAGCAGAATCTTCAATTAATAAACCAGTTGAAAGTACTGGCGGCGGAATTAAGATTATTGATAAAGTGAAATCAACTGAAAATAGTAATGTAGAAGTTGTAGAATTAACTAAAAAAAGAGGAACAAATGAGCGTAAAAAAGTAGTTTTACTGCTTCCTTTTAATATGGCAAAAGTACAAAGCGATACTTCTGGAACAGCAAACAGAATTAAAAATGATAAGTTCTTAAACATGACTTTAGATTTTTACTCTGGTGCTATGATGGCAATTGATTCTGCTAAAACGTTGAAATTGCCAATTGATGTTTCAATATATGATTCACAGGAAACTAAAACGACCTCTAATGTTTCTGGTTTGATTTCTAAACTTCAAGATGCAGATGCTGTGATTGGACCATTTTATCAGAATAACGCTGAAGCAACGGCAAATTCACTTCGTTTATACAATATTCCAGTAATTTCGCCATTGTCCAAAGATGTAGCAAATCCTATTGATAATTTATACCAGTCAGTACCTTCAAATGATGTGGTCAGAAATTCAGTTTTTGATTATATGCGTTCTAAAAACGGAAATATTGTAGCAGTAGTAGATAAGAAAAAAGAATCGGTTATCAATTATATTAAACAAAATCAAAAGGGTGTTGCATTTGCATCTCTGACTGAAACGGGCGGACTGGATGTGGCGAATTTAAAAAGCTTATTGATTCCAAACCGACTGAATTATGTTGTAATGGAAACAGGAAATACTGCAATGGTTAAAGCGACGATAAAAGCATTACTTGATTCTCAAAAAACGTGTCAGGTACAGCTTGTAATTTTGGAACCAAACAGTACATTAGATACAGATGAAATTAATTTTGATAATTTAATAAAACTAAAATTAATGTATCCGTCTGTAGCTCGTGAAAGCGATGAACAATCGGTTTTAATTTATGAAAAACAGTATCGTCTGAAAAACAAAGCGAATCCGACCACTTATGCAACAAGAGGATTTGACGTAACGTTTGATACGATGATGCGTTTGGTGCAAGGAAAAACGTTTCAAGAAACAGCTGATTTGATGACCACTCAGCAGGTTGATAATAAATTTCAATATTACAGAAAAGAAGACGGTGGACACGCTAACAAAGGTGTTTACATCTTATATTATGATAGTGACTTAACTTTAAAAGTAGCAAATTAATGACATCAAAAGTAACCTATTTAGGCGATTTAAGAACAAGTTCAATCCATGTGCAGTCAGGAAGTGAAATCATTTCTGATGCACCATTAGATAATAACGGAAAAGGAGAGGCTTTTTCTCCAACAGATACAGTGGCAAATGCTTTAGCGAGCTGCATGATGACAATTATGGGAATTAAAGCACGTGATTTAGAAGTTGATTTTGTTGGCTCTACAGCAGAAGTAACAAAAATTATGAATGCAGAACCAAGAAGAATCGGCGCAATCGAAATTGTGTTTGAAATGAAAAGTAATGCTGATGAAAAAAGTAGAACAATTTTAGAGCGTGCAGCAATGACTTGCCCAGTTTTTTTAAGTTTGAGCAGTGAAATTGAAAAGAAAATTACTTTTAACTGGAGTTAATTTTTTTTGGATGAATATTAAAAAAAGCTGTCTCAAAAAGACAGCTTTTTTTGTAAGCTCCGGAGGAGCAAAATATTTATAGCAAAGAATAGATGAATACAATTTAAAGCTCCATCGGAGCGACATATTTTTAATCAAAATTTATGTCGCTCCGCTGGAGCTTTTTCTCATTTGTCTTATTTAAAATCTATAAACTCCAGAGCTTTGTAAAAAAAAGACATATTTTCAAAAAATATGTCTTTTATGCTGGTCTTTTGATTTTACAAATGGTTTAAAAACAGACAAGAGAGCAATTTTAACGTCGCCCTCTTGTCTTCTTTAACTAACCAATATTTATTCTGAAAATTCTAATTTTTTCAATTTATTCCAGCCGCCTCTAGTGAAATCTGGTATTTCAACTGGAGCCGAATTGTTGTCTAATGAAATTTCGGTTAACGGACCCAAGCAAGACCATTCTGCCAAATCGTAAACATCCATATCTAATGGAAGTCCTTTTTGAAGACAGTAAATTAATCGGTAATCCATAATGAAATCCATACCACCGTGACCGCCGACTTTTTTAGCCTGCTCTTCAATACCTTTTGCAATTGGATGTTTGTATTTTTCCATCAAAGCTTTTTTAACTTCTTCTGGAACAAAAGAATGTGCATTTAATTTTTCGTGATTTGGTTTTACATCATCACTTAATTCTTTTCCATTTAAGGCATAACCTTCTAATGGATATTTATTAGCAAAACCTTTTGTACCGCTCAACTGGTACATTCTGCTGTACGGACGAGGAGAAGTTACGTCGTGCTGAATGTGAATTGTTTTTCCGTTTTCAGTACGAATCATGGTCATTGTATGATCTCCGTTTCTAAAATCTTTAATTTCTTTTCCAGATTTTTCTTTGATGTAAGCAGGATTTCCAACCGCTTTTGTATCCATAGAAACCAAGAAATTCATTTTGTCTCCACGGTGAATATTTAAAGCCTGACAAGCTGGTCCCATTCCGTGAGTGGCATAAACATCACCACGGTGTTTAATGTTGTAATCCATTCTCCAGTTATTCCAATATTCTCCCCAAAAAGGCTGTAAGCCGTGAATGTAAGAACCTTCAGCGTGAAGAATTTCTCCAAAAACGCCTTGCTGCGCCATATTTAAAGTCGTTAATTCGAAGAAATCGTAAACGCAATTTTCTAACTGCATGCAATGTTTACGAGTTTTTTCAGAAGTATCGATAAGCTCCCAGATTTCTTTCATAGTCAAAGCACCTGGCACTTCAATAGCAACGTGTTTTCCGTCTTTCATGGCTTGAACACCAATTGAAGCATGATGAAGCCAGTCTGTTGCCACGTAAACTAAATCTACGTTTGGTAAAGCAGTTACTTTTCTCCAAGCATTTTCGTCTCCGTAAAATTCCTGTGCTTTTGGAAATCCCGCTTTAGTTAAAATTTCATTTGACTTTGAAGTATTTTCTTGTGTCATATCGCATAATGCAACAATTTCAACACCTGGAATATGTGTCATACGTTCTACAGCTCCTGGACCTCGCATACCAAGTCCGATAAAAGCAACACGAACAGTTGGAATCGCAGGTGCTGCCAAACGCAAAACATCGGTTTGACCTTTGGTACGTGCTGGAGTTTTTGTTTTTATCATTTGAGCCGATGCAAATGTTCCCCACAACATAATGCATGCGGCCAAAATGAATTTTAAATTACTGGTTTTCATAGTTAATTTGTTTTAAATGTAGTGATAGCTTTTATACTATCGGAAATACTGAAATTTTTATTTTTTGAGTCTTTCTTAATGTTGAAAAGAAAATTAAGCTTAATCTTAAAATGTATTACGGTAAATTATTAAAATTTATTTCGGGCTTTTTATTGGCCATCGGTCTTGTAAAGTTAGTTTTTGGTGTTGTATAATTATTAAAAAAGCCTCCATTTTTTAAATAGAAAGAGCCATCTGCAGATCCGCCTGCAAAATCCATACGATATTCTTTAGCTCCTGTATTGTCATTGGTAAATCGAGCAGTATTAATTTCTGTCCAATTTCCTTTTTTATCGCAGATCCATTGATTGTTGAATAAAACTTTACGAGATAAATCGCCTTGTTCCGGAATAAAATTTTCTAAGAACGAGTGAAATCTTTTTAAATATGTATTTGTTTCTGGACGTTTAAAACTGGCAATCAGCATCCATTTATTTAATTCTGGCGCGAAAAAATAAGCGGTATAAGTTGTGGTATTATCTCCGTTTGGAAAACCTCTAAGTAAGAATTTATAGGTTGTACCCGCTTTCCAATTGTACTTTAAATAGCTTTGTCCGCCAGAACCTTCATTACCAAATTCTCCCGTATGAACATTTTCGCCTTTTTTAAGCATTTTGATTTTGTGTGATTCTGGAATACTGTTTGGATCATCGGTATTAAACGGACTCCAAACTGAAAACAAAACTCTTCTTTCGGTTGCTGAGTTAACCTGAATTCCAAAATAACCTTCGCCAAAACCATTCGCCATAAAATAAGAACCAATTTTGTCTTCATTCTCAGGAACAGTAATCTCGTTGTAAAACCATTCTGCATTTATGTTTTCTGGAACAGGATAGTTTAAGTGCACAGATGGACCGCGTCGTCCCCAATGATAAAAATTACCTTCGTTATTTGGAACATAAGAAATTTTTCCGTCGTAATCAGCGCTGGAAATTTTTAATCTATTGATGGATGGAAAACGATCACCGCTTTTACTAATTCCTTTTATTTTCAGTGCAACATAACCTTCCTGATTAATTTTCCAATTTCCAATTACAACTGCTTTTTTGGAAGTATTAAAAGTTACTTTTTTGGCTTCATTATTAATCGAAAATTCAACTTCTGATTTCCCATAAACTTCAACAGATTCTTCAACCGTAATCTGGAAAGTTCCGGGTTTAAAAATTCTGAAATAAACGGTAAAGGTTTCGTCAGCATTTTTCCAATTCTCGATTCCGTTGTCTGTAATGGTGTTGTTATCTTCTAGATGTTTAGAGCTGTATGCATTTCCTGCCAATGGTAAAGAAATGGATGTTTTAGGATTTTCTATTTCGCCGTTTTCTGAACCACTTTCGCTGTGGTCAGTACAGGAGAATGATACAAGTGAAAAAGCTAAAATTAGATGAAGTAAATTTTTCATTAGTAAGTATTGAATGATTAACTTTTTTTAAACCTCTCTAATCTTTACAATTAGAGAGGCTGTTAAAAACAATAAACAAATCTAAAACGATTATGGGTTTTGGGTTAATGTACCCGGATAAGCATTAATTTCTGACTGCGGAATGTATTGCACCACTCTTAAACTTGTTGCTGGAACGTCATTCATTGGTAAATGGGGACCAGGATAACGGCGTGTCATAGTTTGTCCGTTTCTGTAAACATCATAACCACGGTGTGCTTCAAAAGCAAGTTCCAATTGACGCTCTTCATCAATTCTTTGTACAGCATTTGTACTGTTTAAAGAAGTATAACCGCCGCCTAAAATTGCTCTTTCACGAACAATATTTAAGTTGGTTAAAGCATTGCTGTAATCACCTTTTTTGGCATACGCTTCAGCTAAATTCAAATACATCTCGGCCAATCTTGAAATGATAGGAGAGTGCAAATGAGAATCATTATCCTGAAGAGAACATTTTGTAATGTAATACATTGGATATACACGGTTTAAAAGCATCATATAATCTTTTTCGCCAGTATATGTTTTTCCTTCATACACAATTGAATATTGATTTTCTGCAGCATTTACAGTTGTCAAATTGTAGTTTGTAGTTCCTATAGTTATGAAAAAGGAACCATCAGGATTACGTTTTAAAGGTTGCTGCATGTAGTTGTATCCTGTTTGAGTTCCTCCAGCATTAAAAACATCATAAATAAAACGGAAAGCTTCTGTTTTGTTTCCTGCTGCATCTGTAGCATATTGCGGATCAATAAATGCCCAGCGAGCATCATTTTTTCCTCCAGCTTTTCGAAGTAAGTCTAGGTATTTAGCGCTGGCATACATTTCTCCCCAGCCTTGCCCTTGAATGTTGGCATACATGCCGCCAATTCCGTAATAATGGTCAAAACCAGAAAATTCAGATGCAACTTGTTTAACTGCAAAGATAGTTTCTGTTTGTTCAGGAGCATCGGGTGCATACGTATTGTATTTCATAAAGCTTGCACGGCTCAATAAATTGTAACGGCCGCTTGCAATTACTTTATTTGAATATTCAATAGACTGTGTTGCAAACTCTTGATTTGGCGTTTCGTAAGTCCCGCTCATATATAAATAGATTCTAGAAAGCATAGCCTGAGCTGCTTCTTTTGTTGCATAAGCTGCAGTTTTATCAGCATTCATTAAAGCTTCTGCTTTTTTCAAATCGTTTATTGCTTGTGCATACGTATCTTTTACAGAGGATCGATCTGGTAAAGTCAAATTGTTTAAGTCGTCTGGAAGACCATTTACAATTGGAACACCCAAATTAGTTTCAGGAGATTGTGCGTAAGGTCTTCCGTATGTTTTACCTAAGTAAAAATAAATCATACCTCTTAAGTAATATGCTTCTCCTAACTGCTGGTCTACAGCATCACTTTCGCCTTCTTTGATAATTTTAATTAAATCACTTGATTGTGAAATAATTTTGTAACTATTATTCCAAAAAACAGATAAGCGTCCATTATTAGTAACGTGCTGATAGGAAATAAAAGAATAAAAAGCATCAGTAGATGTTCCTCTAATCATAATGTTATCACCAGGATATTCACCAACTCTGTGCATAACGTCAGACCAACCTTTCAGCTGTGCATAACATCCGTTTAATAAAACTTCAATAGAAGCTTCTTTATCTTCCTGAATTTTATCTTGCGTGTAGGAATTAAATGGTTCTCTGTCTAACTCACATGAAGACAGGAAACTAATTGCTGTAAATAATAGAAATATCTTTTTCATGATTTTGTTTTTAAAGAGTTAAGTTAAGTCCTAATACCACTTTTCTTGTTGAAGGATAAACCTGAGTAGCAACACCTGAAATAGAACCGTTAATTGGTGGGATTTCAGGATCAACTCCAGAATAATGTGTAATCGTAAATAAATTTTCTCCAGCGATGTACAATCTTAAATTTGAAATATAAAGACTTTCAATTGGCATGTTGTAACCTAAAGTCACACTTCTCATTTTAAGGTAAGTTCCAGTTTCTAAGAAACGAGAAGAAGCTTTGTTCGAGTTGCTCGGGTTGTTGTAAATAGCCTGTGGATGTGTTGCAATATCTCCAGGTTTTTCCCAACGGCTCCAGCCGCTATGCAGATTCATTTGATTACGATCTGTGTAAGCACCATCCGAATCAAATTCTGCTCTAGCATAGTTATAAATTTCACCACCTACAGAATAACTGAAAATAGCTGCGAAATCGAATTTCTTATAATTTAAGTTGGTAGAAAAGCCTCCAAAAAAGTCAGGTGTATAAGCTCCAATTACTTTTTGGTTTTTAGAAGCTGCTGCATAATCATAAGTTTTAACACGTGCTCCGCTTGCATCTGTTGTCATCCATTGTGGTTTTCCATTTTCTGGATCCACACCAGCCCATTCTGTTAAATACCAGCTGTCAACATCTCTTCCCGGAGTAAGTAATTTACTAGCAGAACCAGCGATACCGCTTCCATCTCCAACAATAATCTGGGTTTTACCACCGTAAAGGCTTGTTACTTTGTTTTTATTAGTTCCGATGTTTGCATCAACCGACCATTTTAAATTGTCATTTTTAATGATGTCTACATTGATCGAAGCTTCAAAACCTTTATTGTTTACCGCTCCAACGTTTCTCCAAATACTAGTTACCCCAATTACCCCTGGAAGCGGTACTTGATATAAAAGATCAGAAGTATTTTTATTGTAATAATCTAAAGTAATGTTTACGCGCTTGAATAATCCAATATCTAAACCAATATCGCCCGTGTATGTTTTTTCCCAGCTTAAATCAGGATTTCCTAATTGTGAAATTAAAGCTCCTGGATTTTCATTATAACTTTGTGAAAAAGAATATAATGGAAGGTGAGGGTATAAGCTGTTAGGTCTATTTCCTACCGAACCATAACTTGCTTTAAGTTTTAGATTATTAATGAAATCGGCATGGAAAAAGCTTTCTTTATGAATGTTCCATCCGCCGCTTACAGAAAAGAAGTTTCCATATTGCGCATTTTTTCCAAAGTTTGATGCTCCGTCACGACGGAAAGAAACTTGTGCCAAATAGCGGTCATCATAAGAATAATTTACATTTGACAATAAAGACTGCACGGCCCATTGCGATCTTCCTCCGCCTACTTTTTCTGGAACAGCAGCTGCATCTGCAACGATAATTCCGGGCGGAATTCCAGTCGCGATTCCGTTGCTGTATTTAGAATTGTATTCATTCCATTCGTAACCAGCAACAGCATTGATGCTGTGTTTGTCAAAAGAAGTATTGAACCTTAAAAGCTGATTGCTGTAGACTCTATTATAATTGCTGAAATAGTCCTCAATTCTTCCTTTAACAGCTTCTCCAGATGAAGATCTCGGATCAGAATAATAGGTCGAAGTATAACTTCCAAAAATATAATTATTTACAGAAGCAAAAGTCAGCCAGCTTGTGAATTTAATATCAAAATCCATGTTAGCACGAACAGTATAACTTTCAGATTCGCCGTAATTCCATTGTAAATCGTACAAATAATTAGAACCAGTTGTGTTTACCCAGGTTGGATTTGGAGCATTTCCAACTAGAGTTCCATCTTCTAAATACGGACTGTCCCACGGCATGTTTCCGTACAAAGCGCCTACAGAATGCTGTTGGTCAAATGTCGTTTCTTTAGTTAAGTTGATTTGAGGACGTAAAGTAAACCAAGTGTTTGGTTTGTACTCAAACTTCATTAAACCATTGTATTTTTTATATTCATAACCTTTTATAGCGCCAGTTTCGTCATAATATCCAAGAGAAACATAACTTTTGAAATTATCACCGCCACCGCTTATAGATAAATTGTAGTCGTTTGCAATTCCTGTTTTGCTGCCGTTATCCCACCAGTCGTAGTTTTTGTTTCTTAGTTCCGGAGTCCACCACCAAACATTTTGAAAATCTTCTTTGTTGGCAAAAGAATCATATAAATCATATAATTCGGCACCATTCATAATATCAAAGTTTCCGTTATTAATTGTAGTCATTGCCGTTCTTGCAGAAAAACTAATGGCAGGTTTTCCTTTTTTACCGCTTTTTGTAGTTACAACAATAACCCCGTTTGCACCTTGAGAACCGTACACAGCTGTAGAAGCAGCATCTTTAAGTACAGTAAGTGTTTCAATATCTGCTGGATTCATATTTCCAGAACTGTTTCCAACAATTACTCCATCAATAACCCATAAAGGATCTGTGCTTCCGTTTACAGTGGTTCTACCGCGGATAATAATTTTCCCGACAGATCCAGGCTGGCCTCCGCCTGTATTTACAAAAACACCGGTAGCTTTTCCAGCCAGCATATTTTCTACAGCAGGAGTTGTAATATCAACAATTTTTTTATTGTCTAAAGTTTGAAGAGATCCTGTTAAACTTTCCTTTTTAACTTTGCTGTATCCAACAACAACTACTTCATCCATTTGTTGTCCAGCTTCTTTCATTGTGATTTTCAATGAAGAATTACCTGCTGGAACTTCTTGTTCCTGCATTCCAAGGAAAGAAAAGACTAAAATCGTTGAAGCATTTGGGACTTCTATCGAAAAACTTCCGTCCATATCGGTTTGTACTCCCGTTTTACTTCCTTTAATCACAACATTAACTCCAGGGATTGGAGTTCCTTTTTCGTCTACAACTTTCCCTTTTGCAATTTTTTGAAATGCCAATAAACTGGTTTTGTTTGAATCGATTTCACTAATTGGTGCTGCAGTCGCTGCTTGAATACTTAAAGACAACAATGAAAATAACGCCGTTTTTAAGCTTTTTTCAAGTACTGAATGCATTCTAAAAGTACTAGACTTTTTAGCGAATACTTTTTTCATACTCTGGTTAGGTTTTGGTTAATAATTGAGTTTTTGTTTAGTCGATTTTTTTTCTTTTTTACAAATTAAAATTTAGGTTTTGTTGACGTTTTTGAATCCCTTTTTTTACCTGAAAATGATCAGAAAAAGATGTGAAAATCATCTTTAAAATTCTAATTGTTTGACGAAACTAGAGATTAAAAAATTATAAAACAAGAAAAAACACAAAAAATGTGCTCGAACACACAAAATTTATGTTCTCGAGCACATAAAATTGTGTTACTGATTTTTTTTGGGACAAAAAGTTGATGATATTCTAAAATAAAATGTAAAAAAGACAGTTGTGCGATTTAATCGGATTCTTAGCGGGAAGTTTTCTTTTTTGTGGAATAAAAAGTACTTTTAATTTTTACTAATAATTCTGCAATTGTTTATTTCTAATGCTAAGAATTAATCAAGTATTTTTAAAATTGAATTGGGTAAGTTTTTTCTTTCTCTATTTTTTCTACACTTGAATTTTAAAAATTACGATTAGATTTACTGAAAAAGTTTATCTTATATTAGCGTTTTAAAAGAGATAATTACTCTAATTTTTTGAACATTAAAAAACACACTTCAAACAGCAGTATTTTCTATCCCTAATAAAATAAAAAAACATCTAAAAAATGAGTTCAGATTTAAAAGCCTACAAAGTCAATTTCGTTAAACAAAATGAAGAAGTAAATATTGAAAAATTGGACTATAATTTTTGGGAAAAGGCAAATTGTCTGACCGATTTTTGTTCGCCTTGGAAAACCGAACCGTTTTCAAAAATTGAATTTAGAGCGAGATGGAATGCTGATTATTTGTATTTCAATTTTCAGGTTTTTGATTCTGAAATTTATATTGATCGAAAAGACAATTCTACCGACAGTATTTGCAATTCAGATCGAGTGGAACTTTTTTTTAGAAAAGATGAAAAACTAAGTCCGTATTATTGTCTGGAAATGGATGTAGATACACGTATTTTAGATTTTGAGGCTTATCCGAAATGGAATTTTGATTACGATTGGAAGTGGCCAAAAGGGCATTTAGAAATTTATTCTTTTAAAAACCCGAATTCATTTACCGTTCAAGGAAAAATAAGTATGACTTCGCTTAAGGAACTGGATTTAATTCAAAATAATATTCTTGAAGCGGGCGTATATCGCGCTAAATTCTCAAAAAATGAAAATCTGGAGTACGAACCAACATGGATCTCCTGGGTTAATCCTGAAACCGAAGAACCAAATTTTCATATTGCTTCTTCATTTGGAAAATTTATTTTAGAAGAATAAAATAGAAAAACTAGTAAATGTAAAAATCGGCATTTTCAACATTAATAATATCTATTGGCAGTAAAATGGTTTCAGGAATTTCTTTGCTGTACAAGAAATGTTCTGCCAAGGTACTAACGCCTAAATAAGCTTGTCTTTTTTGATTTTGATGAATTAAAAAATGCAGTAATCCTTCGTTTAAGTAATTGACATTTTTTTCAATTAAGTCGTAACCAATCAGCGCTATTTTTTTGTCTTTTAAACTAGAAAGAGTAGTGGCAATTTGATATGCTTTTGAAGTCGTAATGAAAATACCTTTTAAATCCGGATTTTCTTCTAAGAAGTTTAAAAATTTACTTTCAACATTTGGATGTTTTAGTTTTAAAGTGGTCAGCGAAAAAGCATCCAGTTTTTTTTCTTCAAAATAACTTTTAAAACCTTTTTCTTTTTCCTGCATGTGAACAGCATTCTTCAAGCTTTCGTCAATATGCACAATGGCAATCTGTCCTTCAGATAAAATTAAGTTCATTAAACTAGCTGCAACTCGACCGCTTTTATAAAGATCCTGACCAACAAAACATTTTACAGCATTGGATTCGATCTGATTATTAAAAGTATTGACAATAACATTTGACTCCTCGTAGACTTTAACAGCTTCAATGGTTTCTTTATGAAAGACTGGTGCAATTAAAACTGCATCAGGCTCAAGATTTAAAACGGTATCATTGGCGTGTACAAATGATTTTTTGCTTTCTGGATTAAAATATTGAATCGTAATATTGACACTGTAAGGCTTAAATTCCTTCACAGCATCTTGGATACCATTAACACAAGGAAGCCAATAAGAGTCTATTTCTGGATCAGGAAGCAAAACACAAATCTTATAGATCTTAGTGTTTTTTAAATTCCTAGCAATTAAATTCGGTTCATAATCAATAACATTTAAGACCTCATTAATTTTTTCCAGTGCAGCAGGAGAAACCTTTCCTCTATTATGCAAAACTCTGTCGACAGTTCCTTTAGAAACGCCGGCCATTTGCGCAATGTCTTTAATAGTATATTTTTTATCCATATAAGCAAATATATAAATTACATTTAATTTTTCGGAATATACTTTCGATGAATTTTAAAAATGTGCTCGAGAACATTTCTTAGTGTGTTCGAGCACATTTTTTTTGAATTTATTTGTTTTATCAAAATATAATCTATAGTTTCGTACAATCAAAACCCAAAATCAAAGTAAATTTACTAATCAAAATATACTTTAAAACCCTGTTTTTTAGTATTATAATATCTTGTTTTTAAATGAGAAAAATTACAGCCTCAGCGCCAGGCAGAACCTGCCTTTTTGGAGATCATCAAGATTACTTAGGGCTGCCTGTCATAGCCTGCGCCATAGATAGAAATATTAAATTAATTGCAAAGGAAAATCAGACCGATACATTTGTTCTCAATATGATTGATATTGACGAAATTCGGATCATAGACATTCATGCTGCATTCGAAAAATTAGAGCCTCGAGATTATTTTGCTTCAGCATTGCGTGTTTTGCGAAGATATGGCTGTAAACCAACCACAGGTTATACCGTAACGATTACCGGTGATATTCCGATAAATTCTGGTACATCAAGTTCTTCCGCTTTATTAATGGCGTGGATTCGCTTTTTAATAGAGGCTTTTGGAATTGATCATGAAGTGACGCCAGATTTCCTTTCCAAATTAGGATACGAATCGGAAGTTTTAGAACATGGAGAACCTGGTGGCATGATGGATCATTTTAGTATCGGCGTTGGAAATATCGTTTACATTAATACTAAAAAGCCGTTTTCTTTTGATGTAATCGGAACAGAATTAAAAGGATTGATTACAGGAGTTTCGGGAGTTCCAAAAGAAACAATTGGTTTAATTGGCGAACTAAAAGGAAATGCTTTAATGGCAATTGATATTGTAAAGCAAAACTATCCTGATTTCGATTTAAACACGTCTGAAATTAAAGATTTGGATCAATATCGCAATTGCCTTCCAGACCGATTAATTCCTTATTTTGAAGCGGCGATCAAAAATTACCACTACACGAAAGAGGCATTGATCGAATTTGAAAAACCAGTTTTGGATCTTAAAAAAATTGGCGCTTTAATGAATGGTCATCATGAAGTACTGCGTGATCTTCTCAAAATAACAGTTCCAAGAATCGATGCTATGATAAATGCAGCTTTGAAAGCGGGAGCATATGGCGCAAAAATTGTCGGTTCTGGCGGAGGAGGAAGTATTGTGGTTATTGCTGATCCTAAAAATGAAAACACAGTAATTGAAGCGATTTTAAAAGCAGGAGCGGAAGAGGCGTACGCAGTAAATGTGGATCCAGGAGTACGAATTATAGATAATATTGAAATTTAAAATACAATGCACGACAATTTAGTAATTTTAGCCGGCGGAGCTTCTTCGCGAATGAAAAAAGAAGCGGTTTTAGATAATTTATCTCCAGAAGAAATAGCGCAGGCCAATGAAAGAAGTAAAGGTTTAATTGGTGTCGGTGCAAGCGGAAGACCTCTTTTGGATTATCTTTTGTGGAATGCCAAAAAAGCAGCTTATAAAAACATTTATATTATTATTGGAGAACAAGGGGAGTTGTTTAAAGAGTTTTACGGAAGCCAGATGAGAAATAATGATTTTCATGGTCTTAACATTTCGTTTGCGGTTCAATATATTCCAGAAGGGAGAGTGAAGCCTTTTGGAACTGCCGATGCCTTGTTTCAGGCTGTAGAGCAATATCCAGAATTAAATTCACAGTTTTACTCTGTTTGTAACAGCGATAATTTGTATTCTGCTGAAGCTTTGCGTGCATTGAGAGAAACAGAAAGTCCAAATGCTTTTATTAGTTACGACCGCGATGCAATGGATTTTCCTTTAGAACGTATTTCACGTTTTGCGATTGCAAAATTAGATGCTGATAATCAGCTTTTGGATATTTTAGAAAAACCTTCAGAAAATGTTTTGGAAGAATATAAAGACTCAGAGGGAAAAATACGGGTAAGTATGAATGCTTTTAAATTTAATGGTAAAACATTATACACTCATTTAAAGAATTGTCCTGTGCATCCAGAACGTGATGAAAAAGAATTGCCGACAGTACTTTTAAACTCCGTTAAGGAAAATCCGAATACTACGACCGGAATTCCATTTTCAGAGCATGTTCCAGATCTAACTGCTAAAGAAGATATTGCTGATGTAAAAACATATTTAGCAAAATATTACCCTGATTTAAACTGGAATAATAAAAATTAACAAAACTTTCATATCTAAATTAGAAATTAAGGAAATTTAATGTACTACTTTTGTTTTGCAAAAAAAATGCAGATATTTGCATAAATTACGCATTAGGTAATTAAAGCGTTGATTCTAATTTAGATTTTGAAAAAACTAAATCTATAACTAATCAACCCAAAAATTATGACAAACATTCAAAGTGCATTACAATTAGAAAGAAAAAACACCCTTGTTCCAATGGTGATTTTGACTTTATTGTTTTTTATTCTAGGATTTGTAACCTGGCTGAACGGACCGCTTATTCCGTTTTTTGAATTGGCTTGTGAATTAACTTCTTCTCAAGCCTATTTTGTAACTTTTGCATTTTATATTGCCTATTTTGTAATGGCAATTCCATCTTCTTATATTATTGAAAAAGTGGGGTATAAGAACGGAATTTCTTTAGGATTATTGATTATTGCTGCCGGTGCTTTTATGTTTTATCCTGCAGCTGCAAGTCGAACATTTCTGTTGTTTTTATTGGCTTTATTTGTAATGGGAACTGGTCTTGCCGTTTTGCAGACCGCTTCAAATCCATATGTGGTAGTAATTGGACCAAGAGAAAGTGCTGCGGCGCGAATCAGCGTTTTGGGTATCGCAAATAAATTGGCAGGATTTGTAGCGCCCATTGTACTTACTGTTTTGGTTTTGTCTAATATGAAGGACTTTACCGCAGATAAAATTGCTTTGATGGATGAGGTTTCGAAAACAAATGCTCTAAATTCTCTTGCATTGCAATTACAAAGACCGTACCTTTATATGGGTTTGATTATTACGGTTTTAGCTCTATTGGTTAAGTTTTCTCCTTTGCCAGAAATTGATTTAGACGAGGAAGGAAATGTATCTAATCTGAATGTTTTTAAGCAAATAAAAAATGCATTTAGACATCCGCAGCTGGTTTTGGGTGTAATCACTTTAATGCTGTATTTGTCTGCCGAAGTGCTTGCTGGAGATTCGATTGGAGGTTTTGGAAAACAATTGGGAGTGTATGGAGAAGAAGGGAATTTTTATTTGAAATTGACCTCGTTTACTATGTCGGCAATGGTTGTTGGTTATGTATTAGGAATCATTTTAATACCAAAATATGTTTCGCAGGTTACGGCTCTAAAGGTTTCAGGAATGCTTGGTTTAATATTGGTTTTGGCAATTGTTTTGATTTCGCCTAAAATAATGATTGCCTTGCCTGGGTTTCCAAATATTCCCTTGGTAATTCTTTTAGTAGCACTTTTAGGATTAGCAAATGCTTTGTGCTGGCCGGCGATTTGGCCAATGGCCTTGCAGGATTTGGGAGGTTATACCAAGATTGGAAGTGCGATTTTGATTATGGGAATTATTGGTGGCGCTGTTTTTCCATTATTTTATGGAATGATCACAGAAAGTATCAATTCGTCAATCGTTGCAAAAAATATGCAAGACGTTTCAAGAAGCGGTAATCAGGTAGCTTATTTAATGTTATTGCCGTCTTATATGATGATTTTGTTTTATGCTGTAAAAGGGCATAAATACAGGAAATGGAAAAGTTGAACAAAAAATAAAAATTAATATATCATGTTAAAAAGTAAAATCGACAAAGCAACAGGTTTCGAAAAACGATTCGAAAATATCAACACAGTTGTTTTTGAAAACTCAACAGAAGCTTCAAAAGAAGTAGCGCAGGAAATTGCAGCTTTAATCAAAGAAAAACAAAAAGAGGGCAAGCCTTGTATTTTAGGTTTGGCAACAGGTTCTTCTCCAAAAGGTTTGTATGCTGAATTAGTGCGTCTGCATAAAGAAGAAGGTTTGAGTTTTAAAAATGTAATTAGTTTTAACTTGGATGAATATTATCCAATGGAACCAAACTCAATCAACAGTTATGTTCGTTTTATGAAAGAACTTTTGTTTGATCATGTCGACATTTTACCTGAAAATGCTCACGTTCCAGATGGACTTTTAACAAAAGAACAAATTGCTGATTACTGTCACGAATACGAAGCTAAAATAGAGGCTTTAGGAGGAATCGATTTGCAGATTCTTGGAATTGGAGGAAACGGGCATATTGGTTTTAATGAATCGGGTTCGCTTCAAAACTCTAAAACGCGTTTGGTGGCATTAGATCATATTACAAGAGTTGCAGCAAGTAAAGATTTCTACGGTTTAAATAATACGCCAAGAACAGCAATTACTCTTGGAGTAAAAAAAATCATGGAAGCAAAAAGAGTAATCTTATTGGCTTGGGGTGAAGGGAAAGCAAATGTTGTAAAAAAATCTGTTGAAGATGAGGTTACAAATAGAGTTCCGGCTTCGTTCTTACAAGAGCATAACAATGCCGTTTTTATTTTAGATAAAGAAGCTTCTTCAAAATTAACGAGAATCAATAAACCTTGGCTGGTTGAAAAAATCGTTTGGACAGACAAATTAACTCGTAAAGCAGTTTTAGGATTAGCATTAGATCTTAAAAAACCAATTTTAATGCTTACAGATGCTGATTATATCGAAAACGGTATGAGCGATTTATTAGCAGATTCAGGTCCAGCTTACGATACTAATATTAAGATTTTTAATAAATTACAAAATACAATCACAGGCTGGCCAGGTGGAAAACCAAATGCAGATGATGCAAATCGTCCTGAAAGAGCTGAGCCGGCTAAAAAACGTGTATTGCTTTTCAGTCCGCATCCAGATGATGATATTATTAGTATGGGAGGAACTTTTATGCGTTTGCAAGAACAAGGACATGAAGTGCACGTAGCATACCAAACATCTGGAAATATTGCTGTTGCTGATGATGAAGCGCTTCGTTTTGCCAGATTCGTAATTGATTACAATGAGAAATTCGGAATCAAAAGCGAGGAAGCTGATAATATTTATAAAAAGGCAGAAGCGTTTTTACAGAACAAAAAGAACAGTGAAATTGATATCCCTGAAGTTCGTTACATCAAAGGATTGATCAGAAAAGGAGAGGCTAGAGCTACAAGTTATTTTGTTGGTCTTCCAGACGAGCAGATCCACTTTATGGAATTGCCTTTCTACGAAACAGGAACAATTGAGAAAAAACCAATTGGACCAGAAGATATTCAGTTGACAGTTGATTTAATTGAAAAAATCAAACCGCACCAAATTTACGCTGCTGGAGATTTAGCAGATCCGCACGGAACACATAAAGTTTGTTTGGATGCTATTTTTGAAGCAGTTAAAGTTTTAAAACCAAAAGAATTCATGAATGACTGCTGGTTATGGTTGTACCGCGGTGCTTGGCAGGAATGGGGAATTGACGAAGTTGAAATGGCAGTTCCAATGAGTCCAGATCAAGTTTTGGCAAAACGTCATGGAATTTTCAAACACCAGTCTCAAAAAGACGGAGTTGTTTTCCAAGGAACAGATGCAAGAGAGTTCTGGCAGAGAGCAGAAGACAGAAACCGCGAAACAGCAGCTCTATATCACCAATTAGGTTTAGCAACTTATGCAGCGATGGAAGCTTTCGTGAGATGGCACTATTAAGATGCTAAGGTTCTGAGATTCTAAGATTCTGAGTTTTTAATCTTTGCGAAACTTGATAAAAGATATTTTTGAAGCAGGAAGAGAGGATTGAAAAGTTTCTTTTTTCTTGCTTCTTTTTTTTTTTTAAAGATGCTATCCCGAGGCTTCGGGACTAAGATTCTGAGGTTGTATGTTACTGCCACAGATTAAAAGGATTTACGCCGATTATATAAAAAAAATCTTTTTAATCCTTTTAATCTGTGGCAGGAAAAAAGAAAAATAATAATAGCTTTGCATAGAATTGAAGCAAGAAGAAAGTAGAAGTCTTTCCTCTTGCTTCTTTCTTCTTAAAAACTATGGAACAAGACAAAAAACAGCTCATCAAATTAGCGCACACCAAAATGCCTTTCGGCAAATATGAAGGACGATACTTAATTGATCTTCCCGAATATTATGTGGTTTGGTATTATAATAAAGGGTTTCCAAAAGGAGAATTAGGACAGCAATTACAATTAATCTACGAATTGAAATTGAACGGATTGGAAGAATTAATTCGAAATATAAAGAAGCAATATTCGAAACCATAATACCTATTGTTGGATTTTTATATAATTAGATAAAATTTTGGTTTTATTGTTTGAAAAAATGATAAAATATAAATATAGATTAATAGAATGAATGGTTTTCTTTTGATTTGAAAAAGCCAAAAATCTTGCAATCTAAAATTCTAAAAATCTAAGAAGTCTATTGTATAAATTGTCTAATTAAATTTGTACTTTTGCCAAGTTTTTTACACAACTACTTACAAACAACAACAGAATGAATCAAACAAAATATATTTTTGTTACAGGAGGTGTGACCTCTTCATTAGGAAAAGGGATTATCGCGGCATCTTTGGCAAAATTGTTACAAGGAAGAGGATACCGTACAACTATTCAGAAATTTGATCCATACATTAACGTTGACCCAGGAACTTTGAATCCTTATGAGCACGGGGAATGCTATGTGACAGATGACGGAGCTGAAACGGACTTAGACTTAGGACACTACGAACGTTTTTTGAACGTTCCTACTTCTCAGGCTAATAACGTTACTACAGGAAGAGTTTATCTTTCGGTTATTGAAAAAGAAAGAAGAGGAGAATTTTTAGGAAAAACAGTTCAGGTTGTTCCTCATATCACAAACGAAATCAAAGACAGAATGCAGTTGCTAGGTAAATCTGGCGATTATGATATTGTTATTACTGAAATTGGTGGAACTGTTGGTGATATCGAATCTTTACCTTATATTGAATCTGTTCGTCAGTTGGTTTGGGAATTAGGTGAAAATAACGGAATCGTGATTCATTTAACTTTAGTTCCATATTTGGCTGCAGCGGGTGAATTAAAAACAAAACCTACACAGCACTCTGTTAAAACATTAATGGAAAGTGGTATTAAAGCAGATATTTTAGTTTGTAGAACAGAGCACGAATTGTCTCAGGAATTACGCCAGAAATTAGCTTTATTCTGTAATGTGAAGAAAGAAGCAGTAATTCAATCAATTGATGCTTCTACTATATATGAAGTTCCAAATTTAATGCTTGAAGAAGGATTAGATGTTGTGGCTTTAAAGAAATTAGATTTACCTAAAAAAGCATCTCCAGATTTAAAAACTTGGAATACTTTCTTGAAAAGATTAAAAAATCCAAAACAAACTGTAAACATCGGTTTGATTGGTAAATATGTAGAAATGCAGGATTGTTACAAATCTATTTTAGAGGCGTTTATTCATGCAGGTGCTGCAAACGAAACTAAAGTAAATGTAATTTCTATTCACTCAGAACACATTAATATTGATAATGTTGAAGAGAAATTAGGGCCGCTTGACGGAGTTTTAGTAGCTCCAGGATTTGGAGAAAGAGGTATAGAAGGAAAAATCGAAGCGGTTCGTTTTGCACGTGAAAATAATATTCCGTTTTTCGGAATTTGTTTAGGAATGCAGATGTCTGTTATCGAATATTCTAGAAATATTTTAGGTTATGCTGATGCCAATTCTACAGAGATGAATGAGAAAACGCCTCATCCGGTTGTGAATTTAATGGAAGAACAGAAAAATGTAACCGATAAAGGAGGAACAATGCGTTTAGGTGCTTGGAAATGTGATATTAAACCAAACACTTTAGCACACAGAATTTACGGAGAAAAAACTATTTCGGAGCGTCACCGCCACCGTTATGAGTACAATAATAAATATGCAGATGAATTGCAGAAAGCTGGCTTAAAAGCTTCTGGAGTAAATCCTGATACAGGTTTAGTGGAGATCGTTGAGCTTGAAAACCACCCGTTTTTTATTGGTGTACAATACCACCCGGAATACAAAAGTACAGTTGCAAATCCGCACCCTATTTTCGTAAACTTTGTGGCAGCTGCAGTAAATGCACATAAAAAATAATAATTCATTCTAAGAGGTGTAACTTTTAAATTAAACGAACAACTAATAACCTCAAACGAATAACTTTTTTTAAAAATAATGGAAGAAAAAAAATTAGACCTCAATTCGATCATTGGTTTTGTATTGATATTCGGAATTTTGATTTGGATTTTTTATCAAAATCAACCTTCTGAGAAAGAAATTGCTGCTGAAAAAGCCAAGAAAGAATTAGTAGCTAAACAAGAAGCACAATCAAAAGCCGATAAAGCTAAAACTGCAACAGCACCAGCTGTAGCTGTAACTCCTGGAGATACATTACAATTGGCTCAGTTGCAAAAAACTTTAGGAGGATTTGCTTATTCTGCAACGCTTCCTTCTGCAAAAGAGGCTTTTACTACAATCGAAAACGAAAAGCTTAAACTTAAAATCGCAAATAAAGGTGGTTACATAGTGGAAGCAACTTTAAAAGAATTTGAAAAGTTTAAAAAAGGTTCGGGTCAGTTAGTTGAATTAATTAAAAACAACAACTCAAATTTAAATCTACAGCTTCTTACTACAGATAACAGAACACTAAATTCTAAAGATTTGTATTTTGAACCAACATTAGAGAAAATTGGTGCAGACCAAGTTTTATCTATGCGTTTAAAAGCAGGTGCAAATGAATTTTTAGAGTATAAATATATTCTAAAGCCAAATGATTATCTAGTTGGTTTTGATATCCGTTCTCAAGGTTTAAACAGAGTTTTAAATTCTGCTAAACCAGTTGATTTGCAATGGGATTTAAAAACATATAGAAACGAAAAAAGTGTTTCTTATGAAAACCGTTTTGCTCAAATCGATTTTAAATACAATGAATCAAAATACAATAATGTAAGCCAGCATGGACAGGGGAAAGAAGAAACTCCTGAAAAAGTAAGTTACGTTGCATTCAAGCAGCATTTCTTTGCTACGATTTTGTCTACAGAAAAACCGTTTGAGACTTCAAAATTACAATCTGATGATTTAGTTAAAGACGAAAAGATCGATACTGTTTTTACGAAACAGTTTAGAGCAAATTTACCTTTAGCATTTACAAATGGAGAGATCGATTACAAAATGAATTTGTATATGGGTCCTGTAGATTACAAAACATTAAAAGCTTACGATAAAAATTTTGACAAGATAATCCCATTGGGTTGGGGAATTTTTGGATGGATTAACAAATTTATCTTTATTCCTTTATTCGGATTTTTAAGCTCTACAGTAGGATTGTCTTTAGGAATTGCAATCATTATTTTTACAATTATCATCAAATTGGCTATGTCGCCAATTACGTATAAATCATTCTTGTCTCAGGCTAAAATGAAAGTTTTAAGACCTGATATTGCAGAGTTGGGAGAAAAATTCAAAAAAGACCCAATGAAAAAACAGCAGGAAACAATGAAATTGTACAATAAAGCGGGCGTAAACCCAATGGCGGGATGTATTCCAGCATTGATTCAGCTTCCTTTTATGTATGCGTCATTCCAGTTTTTCCCAGCGGCTTTTGAATTAAGACAAAAAAGTTTTCTTTGGGCAGACGATTTATCATCTTTTGACTCTGTTGTAAAATTACCTTTTAATATTCCATTGTATGGAGATCATATCAGTTTGTTCCCAATTTTGGCAGCAATTGCGATTTTCTTCTACATGAAAATGACTTCTGGAGATCAGCAGATGGCTGCTCCACAGCAGGAAGGTATGCCGGATATGGCAAAAATGATGAAAATCATGATTTATGTTTCGCCATTAATGATGTTAATTTTCTTCAACAGCTACGGTGCAGGATTGAGTTTGTATAACTTTATTTCAAACTTAATTACTATCGGAATTATGTTTGTAATTAAAAACTATATTGTTGACAGTGATAAAATTCATGCGAAGATCCAAGAAAACAAATTGAGAGAACCTAAGAAACCAAGCAAGTTTCAGCAGCGTCTTCAAGAAGTAATGGAACAGCAGGAAGCAGCAAAAGCTCAGAATAAAAAGAAATAATAGAAATTGATAAAAAAAAACCGTCTCGTTTAAAAAGCGAGACGGTTTTTTTTGTTTACAATTGAGTTTTAGTTAAAATTTCGGCAATAAAACCTTATCAATTACATGGATTATACCGTTTGAACATTGTACGTCTGTTGCGATAATATTGCTTATTCTATTATTTGTATCAGTAATTTTTGCTCCTCCAGTAAGCCCAATTGTGAAATTTTGACTCGCAAAAGTATTAACTACCTGCCCGTTTGTTAAAGCAGTCGATTGTACATTCGCACCAGTAACCACATGATATTTTAAAGTAGTTTCTAAAACATTAGCTGGAATTACTGGAAGACCAGAAAATCCAGTTTCGGTTAAAAAGCTTGTAAATGCTGTATTTGTGGGTGCAAAAACAGTAAAAGGTGAATTTGTTGTTCCTGATAAAACTCCAACAAAACCAGAGGCAGAATTGTAACTTAATGCAGCTACAAGTGTTGCGAAATTTTTGTTGGCCACAGCGTGATTAACAATTGTCGGTAATCCGATAACGCCATCAACAACATGAATAATACCATTCGAAGCTTCAATGTCTGCAGTGGTTACAGTTGCACCACCGTTTGTTTTTCCGCCATTAATAGCAACTCCAGATCCTTTCTCAAGGTACATACTTAAAGTATTTGAAGCTGAAGCGCTTCCTTTAGCTAAAGTTTTTACATATCCTGTAGCAATATCAGTAGATTTTACTTTTGTACTTAAAACATGATTAAGTAATAATTCTTTTAGAGCAGCAACGGGAACAGCATTAAGATTGGCGTATCCGTTTGCAGAGAGAAAAGCGCTAAAAGCTGTATTGTCGGGGGCAAATACGGTATAAGAACCTGAAGAATTCAATGTAGTGGCTAAATCTGCTTTTTCTAGAGCAGCAACCAGCGAGCTAAGATTTGGATTCGCCTTTGCAATAGTTACGATTGTCTGCGATTGTTGAGCATCGTCATCATCATCGTCATTGTTGCATGAAATTCCGGTGAAAGCAATTAATGCTAATAAAGCGATTAATTTAATTTTGATTGTTTTCATGATATTGTTTTTTTTTTGTTAGTCATGCTAAATTATGAACTTTTGTTTAAGGTTTATTACATAATATTAAACAAAAGTTATGTTTATTACATGTTCTTTTATCGTTTTTATGATGTTGATTTTTAGTTGTTTATGTTGGTTTAACTCTGATTTTTTTATTTTTAGTTCTAATCTTTTTTTAAGAAAAATTTAAATAGTATTTAAGACTTTAAAAAATCAGTAAAAAAGTAAAAATTGGTTATATTTTTGCAATAATAAAACACGCTTTTTAATGTTATAAAGAAAAACAGTTTATGAAAAAAATTTGGATTTTACTTCTAATCAGTACAGCAGCTTTTTCTCAAGAAGCCAACAGAGTTGACGCCAGCGGTAAAAAAGACGGACTTTGGAAAGGTACTTACCCGGAATCTAAACGACCTCGCTATGAAGGAACTTTTAATCACGGAAAAGAGACTGGCTTATTTAAATTTTTTGATGATACCAAAAAAGGTGACGTAATTGCAACAAGAGATTTTAGTGCCAATGACGGAAGTTCGTATACTATTTTCTACGATCAGAATAAGAATATAGTTAGCGAAGGAAAAGAACTTGGGAAATCTCGCGAAGGAGAATGGAAGTACTACCACAAAGCTTCTAAAGTTTTAATGACTTCTGAAAATTACAAAAACGGAAAACTGGAAGGTTTGCGAACCATTTATTATCCAAATGCAAAGGTTGCAGAAGAAATGATGTACAAAAATGGTTTAAAAGAAGGTGCTTATAAAAAAATAGGGCAGGACGGAACAGTTCTGGAAGAATCTAATTTTCAAAATAACGAATACAATGGCAATGCTGTTTTTTATGATTCAGACAAATTGGTTGCTTCTAAGGGAAAATTTGTAAATGGTAAAAAAGCAGGAATCTGGCAGTTTTATCAAAAAGGAAAACTGATAAAAGAAGTGAATATGAGTGATCCTAAAAACACCAATAAAGCTTCAGAAAAAGGTCCAGTTCCTAAAAAATAATGTTAGAAAAGCTTCGTATTTACTTTAATAAGAATAAAATAAGAAAAGAATAAATTGCTTACATTTGAGTAACCAATTATTCTAATCAATGGATTTAAGCGAACTTTTAGGCAGGTTTTTACTTTTGTTTTTTTCGATTTTGGTTTTATATTTTTTCTCTAACAGAAAAGATAACGCAACCATAAATCCGTTGATGGTAATTGTTGGACTTTGTACTTTTTCTCTCTGTTATCTTTTTACAAAAATTGAAATTGGAGTGGGAATTGGTTTCGGTCTATTTGCGATTTTTTCTATACTTAGATTTAGAACACAGTCTTTTACAGTAAATGCCATAATATTTCTTTTTGCAACAATTACCTTGTCAATTTTAGATATTATGTATCCGTTCGAAAAAATTGAATTATTGCTCTTTTTTCAAATAATTATAATCGGATTTTATATTGTAGCTTCTATTATTGTCAATAAAAAAGCTTCCAAATATCTGAATTCTGTCGATGTGAAAATACCGCTTGATGCTGACTTTTCTTTAAATCAGGAATTCATTAGAAAATCAATTCAAGAGAAAATTAAAATTGAAGAATTTGATTTTAGAATTGTCCTAATTAATACAGCAGCAAACGAAATAGATTTATTGGTTTTCTATTAATCGTTAAAAGGACGGACTTGTTTTACATACAAATCCCTTTTTTCGCCGACAATTTTAAACTCAATATCTACAGGATGAAATTGGTTTTTGCGCCAGTAGCGATACATTTTTTCTTCAATTTTTCTGCTGACATTAAAAATGTTGCTCATTTCTTTTCTGCTTAATAAAGGTTCGTTATTATTTAAATTGGAATTAGAAGTATAATCAATCTCAAAATCGGTTTCATCTTTTCCATCGTTAAAATGATAAGCCACAAACTGCTCGCAGATTTCGCCTTTTTCTGGTTTTACAACGGAGTTTTCTCCTTTCTGGACATTAACCGTAATTCCAGGAAAGTTTTCTCTAAATAGATTTTTAGTGATAATAACACCATTAGCCAATTCATCAGGAAAAGATCGATGTACTAAAACGCCCATTGCAATATTTTGCTGATCGATTCCAAAAAGTTCTCTTTCGTTATACGAGGCCTCATTCCAGACGCTTGCCCAAACTTGTTTAATCGCTTTTTCAAAAGTTTTAATAGAATCACCTATAATTCCTGTTTTAGAATCATATAATCCAGCTCCGTTAAAATCGTCCAGATCTTCTGCATTAGTTGAAGATCGGAATCTAAAATTCTTAAATTTAGCATCTTTAAAAGCCAGATTTAGCTTTGAGATTAGTTCAGGATTAATCGGTTCTTTTTTAATCGCATCTCTAATCTTTTTCAGCTGATTGTTAATCCAAACCGCAGAATCTTTTTGCGGGAAAGCTAAAAGTTCAGCAATCAAAGGTGAAATCGAAGCCTTTTGAATATGTTTTAAATAGAAGTAAAACGGAATGGCGTGCGCGTTTTCAGGAACTTTAAACGGAATTTCTTTTGAAATCGCAATTAAATACGCCATATTCTGTGCTTTCGAACCAATAAAATTTACACCTTTTTTCGGAATTACAGATAAGTCAACTAATTCGGTTACAGATGAATCGATTATTAGTTTTTTCCTTTTGCCAACCGATTTTAAAGTGATTTTTTTAGTTGTTTCTTTGATGTAAAAAGTATCAATTGTAATTTTTAATTCTACTTTTTTAGAAAGCATTTTTTTGATATTATTATCTTTTTCAATATCCGTATATGCCATAATCGGAATCTTTCTATTTTTTCCTAAAAGAACCAAATGACTCAAAGGCGTTTGAAGCTCGTTTACAATAATTCCTCGTACATTAGGAAGTATATCTGGCGTTCCGTTCAAAATTATGATTTCATCAGAATTAGGTTTTGTGGTTTCTAAATCTTTCAGACTGTATTTTTTTAGAATTCCGATATTAGTTCCTCGAACCACTTCCTGATATTTAATTTCACCAAAAATATAATCTGATTTTATGCAAGGGATTTTAAATTTATGCTGCTGAAACCATTCCATCATTTCTGGATTATTCAAATAGAATTTTAATTTTTCACCAATAAATGTGGAGTTTTTAACCAGAGTGAAAAATCGTTCGATTAATACAATCGGCATATGATCGGAAGCGGCGAGTTCGAAAATCCATTTGTCCGTTCCTTTAATGTGGTTTAGATTGCCTAAAAGAAAATCTCTGTCCTTTTCGGTTTCACTATAATTTCGGGTATTAAAATATTCCAAATCGGGTGTGTATCCTAAATACTCGGTTGCAAAATCATAATGCAGTAAAATAAGACTGCTGTTGAAATAATACATTTTTTGTTTTCTCAAATCGTAAATAACTTTAACCGATTCGATATTGGAGAATTTATCAGACAAAGGTTTTCCTTTAAACGCTTTGTAAGCCTCATAGTTTGGAAGAGAAGAGACAAAACGCTGTGCACTTAAAGTGGTTAAGATGAACAAGAAAAATATGCTGTAAATGTATTTTTTCATGCTATTGAAATTGATGATTAAATGTAATTAAAAAAGCAATAGGTTTTATCTACTGCGGGATTGCTTAAAGTAATGCAAACCATTGTGAAATTTTCTATTATTTGGCGTACCTTTGCAACCTTAAAAAATCAAACATTTTAAAATGAAACGAGTAGTTGTTGGACTTTCAGGTGGAGTAGATTCTAGTGTTGCCGCATATTTATTGCAGCAGCAAGGGTACGAAGTTATTGGCCTTTTTATGAAGAACTGGCATGATGATTCGGTTACTATTTCGAACGAATGTCCTTGGCTGGAAGACAGTAACGATGCTTTACTTGTTGCCGAAAAATTGGGCATACCGTTTCAAACTGTTGATTTGAGCGAAGAATACAAAGAAAAAATCGTAGACTACATGTTTAACGAATACGAAAAAGGAAGAACTCCAAATCCTGATGTACTTTGTAACCGCGAAATAAAATTTGATGTTTTCATGAAAATCGCTTTAAGTCTTGGTGCAGATTATGTAGCAACAGGACATTATTGTCAAAAAAGCGAAATTGAAGTGGACGGAAAAACAGTTTATCAATTGATTGCTGGAAATGATGTCAACAAAGATCAATCGTATTTTTTATGTCAATTGTCGCAGGAACAATTGTCTAAAGCTTTGTTTCCAATTGGTGCTTTAACCAAACCAGAAGTGCGAGAAATTGCTGCTGAAATGGAATTGGTAACTGCTGAAAAGAAAGATTCTCAAGGTTTATGTTTTATTGGAAAAGTGCGTCTTCCTGAATTCTTACAGCAGAAATTACAGCCAAAAGAAGGTAAAATTGTACAGGTGGATAAAAACGATCCTATTTATGTGACAGAAAAACCAGCTGGAATTTCTTTAGAAGAAGAACTAAAATTAGAATCTCAAAAGTTAGATTATCTTCCAACAATGGGAAAAGTGGTTGGCAAACACCAAGGTGCACACTATTTTACAGTTGGTCAAAGAAAAGGTTTAAATGTAGGCGGTACAACAGATCCTTTATTTGTAATTGCTACTGATGTTGAAACTAATACGATTTATACTGGTTTATCAAGCCAGCATCCTGGATTGTTCAAAAAAGCCTTATTTGTTGGAGAATCTGAAGTACATTGGATTAGAGAAGATTTAGCATTAAAAGCTGGAGAGAAAATGGATATAATGGCGAGAATTCGTTACCGTCAGCCTTTGCAAAAAGCAGTTTTACATCAATTTGAAGACGGAATGTACGTAGAGTTTGAAGAACCTCAATCTGCCATTACTGAAGGACAATTTGTTGCTTGGTATTTAGGAAATGAATTAGCTGGTTCGGGAGTAATTTCTTAGCTTTATACTTTCTTTGGAAGAGATTCCGTAAAAGTATGATATGAGATATAACTTTACTTTTCTTTTAATACTTCTTTCCTTTACAGTTTTTGGGCAAGAAGAGGCGTGGGTTTATTTTAATGCAAAACCAAATTCGCAGGCTTTTTTTGATAATCCGCTTGCAGAACTTTCGCAGCGCGCTTTAGATAGAAGAGCCGCTCAGAATATTGCTTTGAATATTACGGATGCTCCTTTAGAAACTTCATATGTAAATCAGATACAAATGAGTACAGGAATTATGGTTATGGCGCAGTCTAAATGGCTGAATGCGCTTCATATTCGAGGTACTCAGGCAAATATAAATGCTTTGAAGACTTTGTCTTTTGTGCAGAAGGTAGAATTTGCAGATAAGACCCTAAATGCAACTGGAAAAAGAGTTTCTGAAACTTCAGCTGGCCAAACGAATAAAGAGTTAAAAACGACGATTGATTATTCTTACGGAAATTCTGCGAATCAAATTCAGATGTTAAACGGACAGGTTCTGCATCAGCAGAATTTTACTGGAGAAGGAAAAATTATAGCAGTTTTAGACAATGGATTTCCAGGAGTAAATACTGCTCAGCCGTTTGAAAATCTTAGAAATAATAATAAAATTCTAGGAGGCTATGATTATACTACACGAAATTCTAATTTCTACGCAGGAGGCAATCACGGAACTTTAGTCCTTTCTACAATGGGAGGTTATAAAGAAAATGCTTTGGTTGGAACAGCTCCAAATGCTTCTTATTATCTTTTTATAACAGAAATTGATGCTTTAGAGAATCCGCTGGAAGAATCGCTTTGGGTAGAAGCAGCAGAGAAAGCAGATGCTTTGGGAGTTGATATAATTACAACTTCATTAGGATATTTCTATGAACGTGATGAGATGAGATACAATCATACTTACAGTGATATGAACGGAATTACCACTTTTATTTCGCGCGGAGCAGAAGTGGCTTTTAGCAAAGGAATTTTAGTCTTAGCATCTGCGGGAAATGATGGTGCTAAAACAGAAAAACATATTGGTTCTCCTGCTGATGCAGTTTCAGTATTAGCAATTGGTTCTGTTAATTTTTCTAAAATAAAAGCGGGATCGAGTTCCATTGGACCAAGTTATGACGGGAGAATAAAACCAGATGTTATGGCCCAGGGAGTTGCAGCTGTAGTTTCTGATCAAAATGGTACTATTGGAACGGCAAGCGGAACTTCTTTTTCTTGTCCGATTATGGCAGGAATGGCAGCTTCATTATGGCAGGCATTTCCAAATAAAACAAACAAAGAAATAAGGCAGATGATTTTAACCTCTGCTGACAGATATTCCAATCCAGATAATAATTACGGCTACGGAATTCCGAATTTTGGAGCTGCTTTAAGTGTGGACAATTTTATAACTGAAAACGCTTTTTCAGTTTATCCTAATCCAGCAAAAAATACGGTTACTTTTTCTTTTTTAAACGAAAGCAATACTGCATCAGTAAAAATTTATTCAGTTTTAGGACAGAAAGTAATGGAAGAAAAAATTAATAATACAAATCCAGTTCTTTCGATACAATCTTTGCAAAGCGGCCTTTACTTTTATAGTTTTGATGCCGATAATCTGCATAAAACAGGAAAGATAATCAAGCAATAATTTTTTTTTTTTTCAATGAATAAAATCACGCAGCTTTTTAATATAAAATACCCAATCATTCAAGGCGGAATGATTTGGAACAGCGGTTACAAATTAGCATCAGCGGTAAGCAATGCTGGTGGTCTTGGACTTATCGGTGCAGGTTCTATGTATCCAGAAGTTTTAAGAGAACACATTCAAAAATGTAAAAAAGCGACCGATAAACCTTTTGGTGTTAATATTCCGATGTTATATCCTAACATTGAAGAAATTATGAATATCATAGTAGAAGAAGGTGTGAAAATCGTTTTTACTTCGGCAGGAAATCCTAAAACATGGACTTCCTTTTTAAAAGAAAAGGGAATTACAGTTGTACATGTTGTAAGCAGTAGTGTTTTTGCTTTAAAAGCACAGGAAGCTGGTGTTGATGCCGTTGTAGCAGAAGGTTTTGAAGCAGGCGGACATAATGGTCGTGAGGAAACCACTACGCTGACATTGATTCCGATGGTTAAGGAAAAAATTAAAATTCCGCTAATTGCGGCGGGAGGAATTGCAACTGGAAAGGCAATGCTGGCGGTAATGGTTTTAGGTGCTGACGGAGTTCAAGTCGGAAGCCGTTTTGCAGCATCTGTAGAATCGTCTGCACACAATAATTTTAAAGAAACGATAGTTAATACTCAAGAAGGAGGTACTCAATTGACATTGAAAGAGTTGGCTCCTGTTCGATTGGTTAAAAATAAATTCTATAATGATGTTCAGGCTTTATATCAAAAATGTCCTTCAAAAGAAGATTTAATACAGCTTTTAGGAAGAGCAAGAGCAAAAAAAGGGATGTTTGAGGGAGATTTGGAAGAAGGAGAATTAGAGATTGGACAAGTCTCTGGACTTATTCACGAAATTTTACCAGTCGAACAAATTGTTCAAGAAATGGTGTCTGATTTTAAAGCTGCGTGCGAAGAAAAGGCTACATTTGAGTTTTAATTATCTGCAAGAAATATTTATGAATTCTATTCGCACTTTTATTGTACTGCTTTTTACAGTTTTTGGTCTTCAAGAGCTTCAAAGTCAGGCTTATCATTTTAAAACTTCTGGAGTTAGTGTCTTGCAGAAAAACGAAAGAGGTAAATGGGGAGAATGGTCCAATCTGGAACTAGTAAACCTTTCGGTTGTTTTAGATACCAATAAACATAGAATTGTTGTTTATTCTCAGGAAATTCAGCTTTTTAATATTTTAGATTATATCGAAAGAGAAGAAAATGATACTGATATTGTGTATTCTTTTATGTGTAAAGATAATGATGGCCGAGAATGTAAGCTTTCCATTATTACGCGTAAAAAGCAAGACTTTCGTAAACAGCTATATATCAATTACGATGATCATATAATTGTTTATAATATTTTTACAGTCTAAAGTTTCTGAGATACTAAGATTCTAAGTAGCTAAGTCTTTTGGGCTTTTTAAAATAATAAACCCTACAGTTTTTAAAAACGTGTAGGGTTTGCTATATAAAAACCTTACTATCTTAGTATCTCAGAACCTTAGCAACTATAAAAAATCAATATCCTTAATAAATTCATCATACTCCAAATAAAACATTTCAAGAGCGTGCATCTTTTCGTTGAAGAAATCGAAAATAGCATCCCAATTGTTTCTATTACTGAAGCCAACACCTGTTTTTTCAACCCAGATTCTGCTGATGGTTTTACCGCTTTCCAATGTATGATTTTTTTCAAAAACTAAATCTTTGATAAACTCTTCCTCAAGAATACTTTTTAAAGCTTCTAATTTTTCAAAGTAAGCATTACGTTTTTCGTCACTGCGAGGTTCAATATCAATTAAAACCTGAGCCTTTTTATTGTCAACAAAAAACTTAAAAGAAAAGTCTTTAATTTTGGTATCATAAAGAACCCACTTTCTTGGATACTTTTCGGCAAAAGCTACCCAAAATTCTCTTTTAATTCTCTGTGATTCTTCTCTGCTATACATTTTTTTAAGGCTTTAATTTCAGAAAACTTGCGGTACTGCGTTTTCTGGAGTATATTTATGTTTTATTTGAAAATACAAAAATAAGCTTTGATTATGAATTTTCAAGATTTTTTGAAATATGTTCCCAATATAATTCCCGTTAAACTTCCAGCAGTAGAGTCGCATTTAAAAATGGCTCCAAAAGAACGTATTGAAGGTTTGAAAAATCTTGATATTGAAGCATTAAATGCAAGAATGGCGGGAGTGATGATGTTGTTTTATCCAAAAGAGGAAAAAACACATCTCATTTTGATTGTTCGAAATACATATGAAGGAGTTCATTCTGCACAGATTGCTTTTCCAGGAGGAAAGTTTGAGAAAGACGATTTTAATTTTGAAAATACCGCTCTTAGAGAAACTCATGAAGAAGTTGGAATTGAAAGGGAAAAAATAGAAATTATTAAGAACTTTTCTCCGATGTATATTCCTCCAAGTAATTTTTTGGTGCATCCATTTTTGGGAATTGCGAGAGAAGAACTTTCATTTTATCCTGATATTAGAGAAGTTGCAGGAATTATCGAGCTGCCTTTGTCGGTTTTTTTAAATGATGAAATTATTATCGAAGCCAGACTATCAACTTCTTACGGTGCTAATATTCTAGTTCCGGCATTTAATATTCAAAATCATGTGGTGTGGGGAGCAACAGCAATGATTTTGAGCGAACTAAGAGATGTGCTCAACGCAACGTTTGAAAAAGATGCGTAGAAATATTTATTTAACAATTTGATATTCATTTGGATAACTTTAAATCCGAGAAAATGTTTAAAAGTATTGCTAAAAGAATAATTTTTGTATGTTTGCCACCTAACAAAAAATAAGATAAAATTAGTTATGGGATTGTTTAAACGAAATCCTTTTGGACATATATTATTCATCAAGAAATGGTTAATCCGAATCTTGGGTGCTATGACGCATAGAAGATATAGAGGTTTTAACGAATTGCAGATTGAAGGTTCTGAAATTATTAAATCGCTTCCAGATAATAATGTCTTATTTATATCAAATCACCAGACCTATTTTGCAGACGTTGTAGCAATGTTTCATGTATTTAACGCGAGTTTAAGCGGACGTCAGGATACCATTAAGAATATTGGTTATTTATGGCAGCCTAAAATGAATATTTATTATGTTGCGGCCAAAGAAACGATGCAGGCGGGTTTACTGCCAAGAATTTTAGCATATGTAGGAGCGATTACAGTAGAACGTACTTGGCGTGCAAAAGGGGTTGATGTTACCGAAAAGAGAGAAGTAAATCCAAACGATACAGAAAATATTAAAATTGCTCTTGCTGACGGATGGGTTATCACTTTTCCGCAGGGAACTACAAAGTCTTTTAAACCGGTTCGTAAGGGAACAGCACATATTATTAAACAGCACAAACCAATCGTTATTCCTATTGTTATTGATGGTTTCAGAAGATCATTCGATAAAAAGGGACTTCGAATGAAAAAGAAAGGAATTCTGCAGTCATTCATAATCAAAGAGCCTCTTGATATTGATTATGAAAACGATACCATCGAGCAAATCGTAGAGAAAGTAGAATACGCTATCGAACAACATCCATCATTTTTAAAAGTTATTCCTGCTGAAGAAATCAAAGTACAAGAAGAACTGAATCAATTGAGACGCTGGGATTATTAGAAATTTTAGATTTCAGATTTTAGATTTTAGAGTTTTGTTTCAATTGTCAAGCTGAGCGAAGTCGAAGCTTATTGGTATATAGATTTTCTTATTTCTTAAAGTATAAGCGTCAGCTAAAAATCTTAGAATCTTAGCATCTCAGAACCTCAGAATCTTAGATTAAAAATCTATCTTTTTTAACTCTTTGTAATTCACATACAATCTTCTTAAAAGAGTTCCGTAGATTATTCTATAAAAACACCAGAATAGTCCGAAGAAGCCTAGAATAACTAAGAATAAAATACCTATTGTAACAAACATAGCTTTACCATTCATAGCCAATTTGTCTCTAAGGAATTCCATGTCCGGATTGTAAACAAAGGCAATGAAGAAGCTTAGAATAGCGGTTATAACAATCATTCCCAAGTTGTACCAAACATAGTATTGCACTGTTTTTCGAGTTCTTAAAATAGCGCTCATTAAAGATTTTGTGGCTACCGTTGTAGAAATAGTTCTGTAGTTTTTGTAGAAAATGTAAACGAATATTAAAACTACTACATAATTAAAGTAAGTTAGGAATTCTAAGGCCGTTACAATTTCAGGATGATTTATTTTGCGTAAAACATCATCTGTATTAATAAATAAGTTAGAAAAAGTCCAAAACGAAATTTCCAAAATACTGATAATCAAAATCCATTTTACAATAGAAGATGATTTTCTGTGAATCATCTTGTAGATTTCATTTTCAGAAATTTGTTGAAAAGAACCTGAGTTCTTTTGCCAGTCTTTTTTTAGTAAATCCAGTTCTTTCATAATAATTTTTAAGGATTTAGTATTTTTTTAAGTTTCCCTTTAATTCTGTTCATTTTCACGCGCGCATTCACTTCACTGATCCCTAAGGTCTCAGCTATTTCTTGATAATCTTTGTCTTCTAAATACATAAAAACTAGTGCTTTTTCGATGTCATTAAGCTGATAAACGGCTTTATACATCAGTTTTATCTGTTCTTCTTCTTCGTAGTTGTAGTCAACATCTCTGACAAAATGCTGATGACTTTCATAATCTACGGTAGATATTGTTCTTTTGGTTTTACGGTACAGCGTAATCGCAGTGTTTAAAGCCACACGATACGTCCAAGTAGAAAATTTACTGTCTCCTCTAAATTTTGGATAAGCTTTCCAAAGCTGAATAGTGATTTCTTGAAACAAATCTTTATGAGCGTCCTCGCTGTCAGTATATAATCTACAAATCTTGTGGATTATATTCTGATTTGCCTGCAATTGCGCAACAAATGACTGTTCTAGATTTTCGCTCATAAAGGTATTAGTAGTTATGAAATCATTTTTGTTACAGTTGAATCAAAGTTTTCTGGTTTTATAATAATTAATCATCAAATCAATAAACTTACTGTAACTGTCCATACCGTCTTTTTGATTATTTGATTTTAAGAAATTATCGTAAAGAAAATGAAATCCTTTATCGATAAAAGTGTCATATTTTCTCCAAAAATCTTCACTCTCCTGATAGTTTTTTAAAATTCCAACGTGGACTGTTTTTTTCAAGTGATTAAAAACTTTCTCATTTTTATATTTCCAGATTCCTAAGCAATAGCGTAAAACAAAGCTGTATCCAGAATATTGGTAATATAGGTTTTCATTTTTAACAGAAGCCAGTACACCAATAAAGTTGCATTCACTTTCACTTGCATATCCAATTTGATGTGCCATTTCGTGTGAAGTTGTAAGCGGGAAATTATACATTGGCAGCAGATCATTAATTTGAGCTTCATTGGTAAAAGGGTTCAGATATCCGCCAAATCCCATATAGGCCAAAGGTGTGCTGAATAATGATTTTTTTACGCTTAAAGTTTCGTATTTAAAATAAGGATATTCTTGGGCTAAGTTATTGTAGCCATTCAAAATCATTTCAAAAGATTCTTTTTGTGTGTATGGAAATTTGATTTTTTCATTTTTGTTTTTTGTAATTGCAAACTGAATTTCATTTGTTTTTACAATTAATTTTTTTGTAAAAGCATAAAGATCAGCATCAGAATATTCTCTTTTGATTTCCATTTTTTCAAAAAGAGGTTTGCGGTAATAATTAAAAGCCCAGAGAAAATGAAAGAAAAAGTAAAAAACAGAAATTTTACCTAAAATGGTTAGAATATGATCTTTCCATTCTGTTCTCCATGTTTTTCTTATTTTCCAAAACCAGCCTATAATAGCTAGAATTAGAAACGCATAAATACAATCGCCAAGTGAAAAAGGAATTTTGCCCAGACCAGTTCTTAAAAAGTGAGAAATTCTGAGAAAAATATTATTACTGTAAAAACCTTCAACGTAATCAGGGAAATATCTTAAGATTCTTAAAAAGAGGATTTGAACTAAAAGAAATAATGGAAGTATATATTTTTGTTTCACAATTAAAATTTTGGATACGTAAATATAAATACAATATTATTATTAAAAAAGATTGTATTTATTGGATTAGATTTTAAGAATTGGAATTAGTCCTAATTTGTGAAATTTGTGGCAAAAATCGAGTTGAAACTTTGTAACTTTGAAGCTCTTAATTGTTAAACATCAAACAAGATATAATGAGTCAAGAAGTAAGAAATCTGGAGCCAAAAGCACTTTGGAACAAATTCGCAGATTTAAATGCTGTACCGCGTCCTTCTAAAAAGGAAGAGCGTGTAATTGAGTTTATGAAAAACTTTGGAAACAGCTTAGGTTTAGAAACTTTTGAAGATGAAATCCGAAATGTAATCATTAGAAAACCGGCAACTCCAGGAATGGAAAACCGAAAAGCTATTGTAATGCAGGGGCATTTGGATATGGTGCATCAAAAAAATGCAGATACTGTTTTTGATTTCGATACACAAGGAATCGATATGTATGTAGATGGTGACTGGGTTCGTGCACGTGGTACAACTTTAGGTGCAGATAATGGACTTGGTGTTGCAACAATAATGGCTATTTTAGAAAGCAAAGATATCCCGCATCCAGCAATTGAAGCGTTGTTTACGATCGATGAAGAAACTGGGATGACGGGTGCGTTAAATCTTAAGGGCGGTATTTTACAAGGCCAGATTTTGTTGAATTTAGATACTGAAGAAGACGATGAAATTGATATTGGATGTGCTGGAGGAATCGATGTAACAGCTACAAGAACCTATCATGAAGAAGAAGTTCCAGAAGGATCTGTTGGTTATACGATTACGGTAAAAGGACTAAACGGAGGACATTCAGGAATGGATATCCATAAAGGATTAGGAAACGCTAATAAAATAATGAACCGTTTGTTATTTGACGCATTTGAAAACTTTGGTTTGCAGATTGTTGAAGTGAATGGTGGAAGTCTTCGAAATGCAATTCCAAGAGAAAGCGTTGCGAAAGTAATCATTTCTCAAATGTTTGATGAAGCTTATGTGTACGATATGCAGGAAATCATTTCTGATATCAAAGCAGAATACAAAACAACTGAGCCAAACTTGTCGATTGAGATTGTAAAAGGTGAGTTAGCTGAAAAAGTAATGGATCTTGGTGTTCAAGAAGGGATCATCAGAGCTATTTATGCTGCGCAAAACGGAGTTTATAAAATGAGCGCCGATATGGCAGATTTGGTTGAAACTTCAAATAACATCGCACGAGTTGTTATCAAAGACGGAGAAATTTTGGTAGGATGTTTAACGCGTTCTTCTGTAGAATCTTCAAAATTTGATTTGGCTAATTCATTACGTTCGGCTTTTGAATTAGTTGGATGTGAAGTAGAACTTTCTGGTTCTTATCCAGGATGGACTCCAAATGTGAATTCTGAAATCTTAGAAGTGTTGAAAGATATTTACAAAAAACAAAATGGAGAACAGCCAAAAGTTGTAGCTTGCCACGCAGGCCTTGAATGCGGAATTTTAGGAACAAATTATCCAGATATGGATATGATTTCTTTTGGACCAACTATTCATGGAGCACACTCGCCAGACGAAAGAGCCAGTATTTCTTCTGCTCAAAAATATTGGAAATTTGTATTAGAAATTCTTTCTAATATACCAGTAAAATAGTTTCAGTATTCAGTCACGGTTTTCAGTTTCTTTTGAGACTGAAAACTGCGACTGAAAAACTAATTAATCTCTTTTAGGAGAATTTTTCTTTTCTCTTTTTTCTTCTTTTTTTTCTTTAGCCGTTTTTAATGGCTCTTTTTTTGCATTTTTTTTAGCATCTTGACCTTTAGCCATAATTTTTAATTATTTTGCTTTGTTTGTAAGTAAATATAGGAAAATTAATATCCTGAGTATCAAAAAAAATCCCCAATTTATAAAAATTGAGGATTTAGATTTTTATTATGAGAGAGATTCTTAATTACGTTTCAGTACTTTATACTGTTCATAACAAGCGCTGATCGCATCCATAATCTGAAGATCGTTTGCGGTCTGGATGAAAGAATCGGAATAGTTGCATCTGTGCATAATTTCAGGAATTTCGTCTTTGCTGATGCCTAATAAAACGGCAACGGTTTCACGATCATATTTAGATTCTAAAAGTGTACGAACGGTGTCGTCTTTCTTCATTTCTTTCAATTTCTTGAGCTCTTTACCATTTTTTCCAAAGAAATTATAAAGCATATCGGCGGGGTTAAAGATGGATCCTAAAACTTTACCAAATGCGTTTGGAGCATATTCTCCAGCCTCATAACCCTGAGTAAGACCTGAAATACTGTAACGATAATTTTCTTTTGTCGGAATTAATTTAGAGTCAATTTCAAGATATCCAGTTAAAGTAAACGGAGCAATAATAACTTCTTCTAAAGCAATTGCTTTTTCAGTAAGCTGGATACGGGTTACTTTATTTTTAATCCAGTCATTCGTAACTCTAATTCTTAGAGATTGAAAACCAAGAATAGAAAAATGCAGTGTATCATTGACTTGAACGTCAATTTCAAAATACCCTTTTTCGTCAGATTTTGCACCGCGTACCTTATTGGTGTTGATGACATTTACACCAGCAAGTGGCTGTTTGCTGTTGTCGTTAATAATGTAACCTGAAACTCTTTGTGGAACTGTTGGCTGCGTATCTTGAGCAAAACCAAAGTTGGCTAATAGTGTAAAAAAGAAAACTGCGAAATATTTCATATCCTGATTTAAAGCACTAAAAGTAGTAAATCGGGATTAAATATCTCGCAGTCTTGGAATTTAATTATAAGAAAATTAACAAAGGCTCTAGTATTACTTTTTTGTGTTAAGTAAAAAAGATAGCAAAGATTAAATTGTATTGTTTGGATTACAAAAACTATTTATGGAGAATTAAATTCGGGGTAAAAAAAATCCCAAGTTCCAAGTATATTTGGAATTTGGGATTTTATATTTAAGAAATTGAATTATTAATCTCTTCTAGTTCTTCTTGGTCTTGAGCTGTCGCCAAAGTTTTCTGAACGTCTTGGAGCTCTGTCCGAACCTCCATTTTCGTTTCTTGGAGCAGAACTTCTAAAACCGCCTTCTCTTCTTGGAGCAGATGAATTTCTGTCACTTCTGAAACCGCCTTCGCGTGAACCTCCATCTCTTGAAGAATTTCTATCGCTTCTGAATCCGCCTTCACGTCTTGGAGCAAAGTTTCCTTCTCTTCTTGGTCCTGAACTGCGTCCGCCTCCACGATTATTGTGATCACGTCTTCCGCCACCGTCATTTTTAGAAATCTCAACATTGATACGACGACCTTCTAATTGAACGCTATTTAAAACATCCATTACTTTGTCTGTATGCTGTGGATCAGTATTAAAGAAAGAGAAACCTTCTTTTACATCAACTTTAAAGATATCATCACGACCTAAATCTAATGTTTCTTTTAAGTAATCTTTCAATGACATCCAATCAAAGTTGTCTCTAGAACCAATATTCACGAAATAACGAACTGCGCCGTTATTATTGAATTCTCTTGGCTCAGAATCACCTCTTTCACGTCTTTCTCCAGAAGATTGAGTAGAAATATCTCTATTCTTTTTGTAGTAAGCAATGAAACGGTTGAATTCTACTGAAACCATTTTCTTAATCAATTCTTCTTTAGATAAATCTTCAAGAACATTGTTGATTGCTGGCAAATAGTTGTCAATTTCGTGATCAACCTCAGTATCTTTAATTTTATTAGCTAAGTGTAATAACTGAATTTCGCAGATTTCGATTCCAGAAGGAATTGTTTTTTCTTCGAATTTTTGTTTGATGATTCTCTCGATAGAAGAAATTTTACGTAATTCACTTTTTGTAACAATTACAATAGAAGTACCTAATTTTCCAGCTCTACCAGTACGACCAGAACGGTGGTTGTACGTTTCGATTTCGTCAGGTAATTGGTAGTTTACAACGTGTGTTACGTTATCAACGTCAATACCACGTGCAGCAACGTCAGTAGCAACAAGCATCTGAATTTGTCTTCCACGGAACGATTTCATTACACCATCACGTTGTGCCTGAGATAAATCTCCGTGTAACGCAGCGGCGCTATATCCATCTTCAATTAATTTTTCAGCTACAGCTTGTGTATCTCTTTTCGTACGACAGAAAACTACAGAAAAAATATCTGGATTTGCATCTGCTAAACGTTTTAGAGCTTCGTAACGATCACGAGCATTTACTAAGTAAAATTCGTGAGAAACTGTTGCAGAACCTGAGTTCTTAGCACCAACAGTAATTTCAACCGGTTCGCTCATGAATTGTTTTGCAATTCTAGCAACCTCTTGTGGCATAGTTGCAGAGAACAACCATGTGTTTTTTTGATCTGGTGTATCTGATAAGATAGATACGATGTCTTCATAGAATCCCATGTTCAACATCTCATCCGCTTCATCAAGAATACAGTAATCTATATTTTTAATGTTAACTAAACCTCTGTTAATCATGTCTTGCATTCTTCCTGGAGTAGCCACAATAATTTGTGCGCCTCTTTTAATCTCTCTAGCTTGCTCTGTAATACTAGCCCCGCCGTAAACTGCTACCACATTAATACCTTTTTCGTATTTTGAGTAGTTTTTAAGTTCGTTGGTAATCTGTAAACAAAGTTCTCGTGTTGGCGATAAAACTAATGCTTGTGTGTTTCTATTGTCAGCATCAATTTTTTGAATTAGCGGAAAACCGAAAGCTGCCGTTTTCCCTGTCCCTGTCTGAGCCAACGCAACCATATCTGTGTCTTTTTCCAATAATAGGGGAATCGCCTTTTCCTGTACCTCTGACGGATTTTCAAATCCTAGATCTAAAATCGCCTTCAGTAACGATTCATTCAATCCTAATTGTTCAAATTTATTCATATATGTATTTAAAATAGGGTGCAAAATTACTGTTAATTATTCAGATAAACTAATGCAATTTCAAGAATTATGTATTTGTTATGATTTGATTATCAAAAAGTTACGATTTTGCTAAAATGATTTTTTGCAAAAAATCCAGAATTTGCCCCAAAAACACGTCTGAAAATGTAAAATTTGAGCTTTAAAATGTTGTATTTGAAACAATTATTTTGTGGTAGTCAGGAAATCAATTAGTTGCTGAACTGCTTTTCCCCGATGTCCAATGGTGTTTTTTACTTCCAACGGCAGTTCTGCAAAGGTTTTGTCAAAATTTTCAGGTTTAAAAACTGGGTCGTATCCAAAACCATTTGTCCCAGTTTTTCTTTCTGTAATTTCACCTTTTGCAATTCCAGTAAATAAATATTGCTTTCCTTCAAGATTTAAAGTGATAACAGTTTTAAACTGAGCGCTTCGATTTTTGTTATTCTCTAACGCCTTCAAAAGTTTATTCATATTGTCATCTGCATTTTTTTGCTCGCCGGCGTAACGTGCAGAATACACTCCTGGTTCGCCGTTTAAAGCATTTACTTCTAAACCTGTATCATCTGCAAAACAATTATAACCATACTTTTGTGTTACGTAATCCGCTTTCAAAATGGCATTTCCTTCAATTGTATCTGCTGTTTCAGGAATATCTTCCAAACAATTAATATCTTCTAAACTTAATATTTTAATACTTTCAGGAAGCATGCTTTGTATTTCGGCAATTTTATTTTTATTGTTTGAAGCGAAAACGAGTTTCATAGAATTAAGTGTTTAAATGATTTTCAACACAAATTTAGAATTCTTATATTTGATATGTAAGCTAAAATTTAAATAAATGCAATTATCAGTACTTTATAAAAAAATCCTGCCTTTTGTAAAGCCGTACAGAAAAATGGTAATTGCAACTTTACTCCTTACTTTTTTAGGGTCGTTTGCGGCGCAGGTAAATGCAATAATTTTAAAATATACTGTAGATACGATTAATAATTTAATGGTTGCTCATGAACCTTTATCAAAAGGATTTCATTTGCTGGGAATAATTAGTATTGTATTACTAACTAAAGAATTGGTTAATTCGGTGGTTCAATTTGGACAAAAATTTTATGGTGAAAAACTCCGTATTTTTATCACTCGAGATATTTCTCAAACTATAGTCGAAAAAATTCTAAGTTATAGAATGGAGTTTTATACTTCTGATGAAAATGAAAGCGGAAAACTTCAGACCAGAATTGATGCCGGAATCAGCAGTTTAACGCGATTGGTTCAAAACTTTTTTATTGACATTCTTCCTTTATTTGCAAATGCCTTTGTTGCTTTAGTAATTATGTTTTATGCTAATGTGTATGTTGGTTTGGTAAGCTTATGTATTATTCCAATTTACTTTTATATCAGTCAATTACAGGCAACAAAACTTAGCGGATTCAGACGAAGAATGCGTAATTACCGTGAAACTAAAAACAACGGAATTATTAGTTTAATTGAATCCATAACTCTAATTAAATCTTTTGTGCGTGAACCTTCTGAAGCAGATCGTCATCAAAAAATTCAATACGAAATGACCGAAAATCAGCTGGAAACCAGAAAAACCAGTTTTATTTTTGAAAGCATTAAAAGTTTTGTGGAACAGATTGGAGTAGTAATCATAATTATTTTGACTGCTTATTTTGTTTTGAATAATCAAATGACAATTGGCGCGATTATGTTTCATATTATGTTGTTTAATAATGTTTCGTCCCCAATTAGACAATTGCACCGTATTTATGATGAAGTAAATGACGCTTTAATTTATTCCGAGGGTTTCTTTGATATTTTAGAAGCGGAGCATGAAACAGAAACGAGCGGTAATTATATTCCGGAAAAAATTGTGGGATTAATTGAAGTTAAAAATGTAGATTTTGTATATCCCAATGGAACGCAGGCACTTTTTGATATTAATTTTACAGTAAAACCCAACGAAACATCTGCTTTGGTGGGATTAAGCGGTGCTGGAAAAAGTACAATTATTAATTTACTGGATAAATTTTATCTGCCGTCATCAGGGCAGATTTTTTTAGACGGAGTTGATTTGATAGATTACAATACCGATTTCCTCCGAAAAAATATTGGTTTGGTACTTCAGAAAAACCACATTTTTAAAGGAACAGTTGCCGAAAATATTTTATACGGAAATCCTGAAGCTTCGCATGAAGAAGTGATTGAAGCAGCAAAACAAGCTTATATTCATGAGCAGGTGATACAATTGCCAAAAGGTTACGATTCTGATGCACATTTACTTTCTGGCGGTCAGCAGCAACGAATTGCAATTGCGAGATTGTTTCTAAAAAATCCGCCAATCATTTTCCTTGATGAACCAACAGCAAGTTTAGATGCAATTGCAACAGAACAAATTAAAAAATCTCTGGATGCTATCAAAAAAGATCGAACCGTGATTATCATTTCCCACAGTATTTCTCAGATTATAGATGCTTCAAATATTATCGTTCTAGAAAAAGGAAGATGTGTTGAAAAAGGGACTCACGATGAATTGTATGATAATAAAGGAACCTATTATCAAATATTTATGGCAATGGCAAATAGTCTGAATATTGAAAAAATCACACAGACTTTTGATTGAAATAGCTCAAAGTTATTTTCTCTGTAATAAGAACGGTCAAAATTCCAAAAGTGTAAGCAAGGATATCCGACCATAAAAATCCCTGTCCTAAAACATATCGTCCAAAAAGTGTTTTTCTAAGCTCTGTAATCCAATCAGCTTGGTACAATTGTAGAAATTCAATTCCGTAACAAATTAGTAGGGAAATTAAAAATATTAAAAATGCTTTTTTGAATGGGAGAAATATTCGAACTAAAAAATAAATCATTACAGCGTATAGAAAATCTCCAATCCATAAAGGCATAAAAGATATTTTTCTAGAAAGAATTCCAAGGAAAATGATGGAAAGGAAAATTATGGTGTAGTAGATTCTTGGTTTTTTCAAGTTTAGAAAAGGTTTATTTAAAAGCAAATTTATATTAAAATATTGGTAACCGCTCTTTGTCAAAGTTCAAAACTTTGACAAAGAGAACACAAAAACAGGCAATAAGTAGATCAATTATCCCATTTTAGGCAGTCAATAATACAAAACCAAAATACATTTACTTTATTTCATAAATTTATCGGTTCAAACAACTATCTATCAAAAATAACCACATGAATACAAAATTTTTCACCCTGATTACCGCTTTATTTCTTTTGGGAAATCAAGGTTATTCTCAAAAAGACAATTCGTTTAATGTTAAAAAACAATTGGATTACTGCGCGGCGCAGGCTTCTAAAACTTTACAAGTAATTCCAAATGACGGGACTTCGCCTCGAACAGTTCCAAACGGAAGCAAAGAATGGAAATTTGTTGGGTATAAAGACTGGACTAGCGGATTCTGGCCGGGAGAATTATGGTTTTTATACGAAGCGACAAAAGATAAAAAATGGGAAAAAGAAGCCGATAAATTCAGCCGTTTTTTAACGCCTTTATCTGTCAGCAAAGCAGGAGATCACGATTTAGGATTTCAGGTTTTTAACAGCTTCGGAAATGGTTATCGATTGACTAAAAATCCAGAATACAAAGATATTATTCTAAAAACGGCCGATACTCTGGCAACACTTTTTAATCCGAAAGTGGGAACAATTCAATCTTGGCCTCATAATAAAATGGGTGGTCATAATACGATTATTGATAATATGATGAATTTGGAACTTTTGTTTTGGGCATCTAAAAACGGAGGAAATAAAAAGCTCTATGATATTGCTGTAAAACATGCCGAAACGACAATGGCAAATCATTTTAGACCAGATAATACGTCATATCACGTTATTATTTATGATTTTGAAACTGGGAGAAAAATAAAAGGAAGAACGGCTCAAGGTTATAGCGATGATAGTATGTGGGCACGTGGACAGGCGTGGGCTATTTATGGTTTTACAATGACTTACCGAGAAACTAAAGATGCTAAGTTTTTAGATTTTGCACATAAATTGGCGAGAGTATATTTAGATAAATTAACTACAGAAGATTTAATTCCGTATTGGGATTTTAATGCTCCAAATATTCCAAATGAACCAAGAGATGCTTCGGCAGCTGCAATTGTTTCTTCAGCACTTTTGGAATTAAGCTCTTATACAAAAGATAAGAATTTGAAAGCTGAATATTTAACAAAAGCTAAAAAGATGATCGTCTCACTTTCAAGTCATTATCAAAGTCATGATGTTAATTCGGCATTTTTATTGCATTCAACTGGACATAAACCTGCAGGAAGTGAGATAGATTGTTCTATAAATTACGCAGATTATTACTATCTTGAAGCTTTATTAAGACTTCAAAAATTAAAATAGAAAATTATGATAAAGAAAATAAGCCAGATTGCATGTGCAATAATGATGGTATTTACAATTATAAGCTGTAAAAATACCAAACAAAAACTGCAGGAATATGTTGTGACCTATAACAAAACAATTGCTCCAAGTTTTAGGGCAGACGATGTTACGCTAACAACTGCTAGAGGGTATATTAATGATGATAAAATTGAGTTACGATTTGAAACCAATTTAGAGCAAAATGAAACGAACAAAGCAGCTTCTTTAGTTTCTTTTCCTAAATTGATAAAATTGATGATAGATAAAGATCAAATTCCGAGACAATTAATTGAAGAAGGAGTTCAATTTGATGTTTATTTTCTAGCGGATGATAATACAGTTCTGGATAAAGAAATTTTAAAAGGAGAAAATCTTAAAGATTTTTTGAAATAATACAACATTTTTAATCTATTTAATTCTTACATAACGAAAGTCTCTTTAAAGTAAATTTAGGGAGACTTTTTTGCGGGTATAGTTTGCTGTGTAGAATGAATACATTGTTATATTCTTACAATTTCTTTATAGTGGTTTGTTGTAATTGGTTTGTGTTCAAATGTTTATGTTGATTTTTTATTGAATTGATGTTGTTTTTTATTAATAAATTAATTATGTTTGAGTTAAAAAATAACTATAAAACCAATAATTTATGAAAAAAATTACCCAAATCGTATTCGTGCTAACCTTCGCATTACTTTTAACAAGCTGTAAAAATACCAAACAGAAAATTCAAGAACATGTAAGTACTTATAATAATTCATCGTCGATAAAAGGACATGGAATTACAAGTACAGCAGCAAAAGCTTTTCTAAACGATAATAAAATCGAGATTAGAATTGAAACAAATTTGGAGGAAACAGATGAAAATAGAGCAGCCTACAAAGAATCATTTCCTGATTTGTTAAAAGAAATGATTAAAAATGACCAGATCTCTGCTGAATTAATTAATGAAGGCGTATCTTTTGATGTTTACTTTTTAGCGTATAATAATGCTATTTTAGCGCAGGAATTAGTAAATAAAGAAGAATTAGCAGTTTTAGAAGGAACAGCAGAACCAAATAAAGAAACAGCAAAATTGTAATTAAAAAATAGATTTAAAAGAAAAAGCCTCTTTAATTAAAGAGGCTTTTTTTTATGAGAATTGGGTAACATTTTTAAGATTATCAGGGAAATACATATCCGATAAGTTTGCAAATTCATCACCGCGCATGAAAATGTTTATGTCAACATCTGCAAAACTGCTTTTGCCTGCAGCTGCCAAAAGTTCATTTGCTGAATGAAGTGTGTTTTTATGAAAATGATACACACGCTCAGATTTGTCTGTCACAACTAAACCTTTCATCAGCATTTTATTTTGGGTTGCAACTCCAGTCGGGCATTCGTTATTATGACAGCGTAAAGCTTGTATGCATCCAAGAGAAAACATAAATCCTCTAGCGCTGTTACACATATCAGCACCAAGAGCTACTGCGTGTAAAATAGAATATCCCGAGATAATTTTACCACTTCCGATAATGCGCATTTTGTCGCGTATTCCTAAACGAACCAAAGTTTTATTTACAAAGATTAGAGCAGGTTCAAAAGGCATTCCAACGCCATCTGCAAATTCCAGCGGAGCAGCACCAGTTCCGCCTTCTGCACCATCAACGGTTATAAAATCAGGATAAATATCTTCAGCAATCATTTCTTGGCAGATGTTTTCAAATTCCGCTGTGTTCCCAATACACAATTTAAATCCGATAGGTTTTCCATTGGATAAATCTCGCAATTGTTTAATAAAATGAATTAATCCCTTAGCATCAGAAAAAGCATGGTGGCCGGGAGGAGAAAGAATCATCGTATGTGGCTGTACACCTCTAATTTTAGCAATCTGCTCGGTATTTTTTGCAGCTGGTAAGACACCGCCATGACCAGGTTTTGCACCTTGCGAAAGCTTAATTTCGATCATTTTTACGTTAGGAAGATTGGCTTTTTGGGCAAAGTTTTCAGGACTAAAATTTCCTTCTGCATCACGGCATCCAAAATAACCTGTACCAATCTGCCAAGTAATATCACCGCCGCCGGCAAGATGAAATTCCGTCAATCCACCTTCTCCTGTGTTTTGGTAGAAATTTCCCTTTTTTGCACCAATATTTATGGCACGAACGGCGTGCTCGCTCAATGAACCAAAACTCATTGCAGAAACATTAAATAAAGAAGCCGAATAAGGCTGTTTACAGTCCTTTCCTCCAACTAATACGCGAGGTAATTCTTCGTTTACTTTTGCTGGAAAAATAGAATGTTTTATTCCTTCGTAATTTTCTGTATTTAAGTTTAATTGTGTTCCAAATGGAGTGCTCGAATCAATGTTCTTTGCTCTTTGATAAACTAAGGAACGCTGATTTCTAGAAAAAGGCTTACCATCTGTAGATCTTTCGATAAAATATTGCTGAATTTCGGGAGAAATCATTTCAAATAAATATCTGAAATAGCCTAGAACAGGGAAATTTCTTAAAATAGCGTGTTTTTCCTGAGAGGCATTATAAATTCCCACAATTAGCAAAAATGGAATAATAAAAACGAGTAAATAACCTCGTCCGGTATAGTAATAAATTGCAAGAACAATTAGAAACAATAAGAATCCGTAAATAAAGAATTTCTTTCTCATGTTTTTAAAAAATTAAATAGGTAATAAATGCGATAATTTAGTTGAATCGTAAACGTACATAAACGTGTTTGATTCCTTTTTTGTCCGATTCTCTTTCGTCAATCTCCAGAATATCAGTCAAAGATTTTAACATTGGTGTCAGTTTAGAAAAACCATAATTTCTTGGGTCAAATTCGGGTTTTTTCTTTACAATCAAATTCCCAACATCGCCTAAAAATGCCCAGCCATCATCATCTTCGATATCTTCAATCGTAGCTTCAATCAATTCAATAGTTTGTTTGTCGATTTTATGAAGTGCTTTTTCGGCAGGTTTTTCGACTGGTTTTTTAGTATCAGCAGCAGTTGTTTTAGGTTTTTTCTTTTGTATTGCACCATCCAAAACCTCAATATAAATAAACCTATCACACGCCACAATAAAGGAACTTGGAGTTTTCTTTTCTCCAATACCAATTACTTTCATGCCCGATTCACGAAGTCTTATGGCAAGACGAGTGAAATCGCTGTCGCTCGAAACAATACAGAATCCGTCCAATTTCCCTGAATACAGCAAATCCATTGCATCAATAATCAAGGCTGAATCTGATGAATTTTTTCCAACTGTGTAACTATACTGTTGAATAGGAGTGATAGCATGTTCTAATAAAACGCCTTTCCAGCCATTTGCATTTGGTTTTGTCCAATCGCCATAAATACGTTTGGTAGTTGGTGTTCCAAACTTTGCGATCTCTTCCATCATACCTTTTACATTGCTGTACGGCACGTTGTCGGCATCAATAAGGACAGCCAGTTTTAAATCTTTTGAGTTGCTTAAAGGCATTATTACAATGTTAGAAATTAAGTATACTCAAAGTTAAAATTAAAATTGGTTTTTATAAGAATTCAATGATGAATAAGTACTTTTATCATCACTAATTAGTTTCATTATAAATAATACTAATTAGCTCTAAAATTAATTAAAGATAAATTTGTCTTTTATGCAAAACCTCTATATCTTTGTAAGGAATTAATTGATGAATGTATGTTTTCAAAAGCGTGTGAGTACGGTATTAGAGCTTCTATTTTTATTGCAACCAAATCTTCTAAAGGAATTAGGGTTGGGATAAAAGATGTCGCCAAAGAAATTGATTCGCCAGAACCATTTACGGCCAAGATTATGCAGATTTTGACTAAAAACGGAATCATACATTCGGCAAAAGGAGTAGGAGGCGGTTTTGAGGTTTCGAATGAAGCAGTAAAATCGATTAAATTAATTCAGATTGTTGACGCTATCGATGGTAATAAAATTTACAGCGGCTGTGGTATCGGACTAAAAGAATGTTCTGAAGAATATCCTTGCCCTGTACATAATGAATTTAAAAAAATAAGAGGTTTGCTCTTAGAAATGCTTACCAAAACTACTTTGGAGCAATTGGCTTCAGATGTAAAATCGGGCGATTTCTTCCTGAAAACATTAAACATAAACGATTAATATTTAATAAATTATTTTTAAAATGAATGCAAAAACCAAAATTTCAGTACTAATCCTGATGGGATTTTTAGCAGTTACTTCTTGCGGTAAAAAAGAAACAGCTCCAGCTGATCAAGTAGAAACAACTGAACCGTCTACAGAAGGAGAAGCAGCGCCCGTAACTTCAACTGAAGAAAATGTATTAGTTATTGAAGGAAACGATCAAATGCAGTTTAATACAAATGAATTGAAAGCGGTTGCTGGAAAACCAATCAAATTGACTTTAAAACACATTGGTAAAATTCCGAAAGAAGCAATGGGACATAATTTAGTGATCTTGCAAGAAGGAACAGATCAAGCTGCTTTTGCTTTAAAGGCGAATGACGCCAAAGCAACAGATTATATTCCAGAATCTGAAAAAGCTTCGATTATTGCGCACACTAAATTATTAGGAGGCGGAGAAGAAGATACAATCGAATTTACAATTGATAAAAAAGGATCTTATCCATTTATTTGCTCTTTTCCTGGTCACGTGGCTATGATGAAAGGTGTACTAATTGTTGAATAAATAATAGAGACTCCAAATACTGAAAAGAGATTTGGAGTTTTTTTAAATACTAATAAAAGACTATTTTGTCTTTTATTAAAATAGTAAATATTTAAAATTAATTTCTTTAAAAATGGAAAATTTAAAAAACAAAACAATTGGATCTTTTGTAGCTGATGATTTTAGAACAGCTGCAGTTTTTTCAAAATACAAAATAGATTTTTGCTGCAAAGGAAACCGAACAGTAAATGAAGTCTGCGAAAAACAAAATATTGATGCTGATGCTTTATTAGAAAATGTACTGCAGGTTGCGCAATCAGAAAACAGCGGAATTATCGATTTTAATTCCTGGCCTTTAGATTTATTGGCAGATTATATCGAGAAAACGCATCATCGTTATGTCGAAGAAAAAACAAATGTATTACTTCCGTTTTTAGATAAGTTGTGCAAAGTTCACGGAGATAATCATCCAGAATTATTCAAAATAAATGAGCTATTTATTGGCTGTGCTGGTGAATTGTCACAGCATATGAAAAAGGAAGAATTAATTTTGTTTCCTTTTGTAAAACGAATGGTAAAAACTAAAGATTCAGATGGGATTTTACATCAGCCTTCTTTCGGAACCGTTTCAAATCCGATTGCGATGATGATGCACGAACACGATAATGAAGGCGAGCGTTTTAGAGCAATTGCAGAATTGACCAATAATTATACGTCTCCAGCAGATGCTTGTACAACGTACAGAGTGACTTTTGCGATGTTGAAAGAATTTGAAGCCGATTTGCACAAACACATTCATTTGGAGAATAATATCTTATTCCCAAAAGCGGTTGTTTTAGAAAAAGACTTTGTTGAAGTAGAATAAAGGTTAATTTAATAGTTCGAAAATGCACCGGTAAAATATCTAAACATGATAATTATCGGTGTTTTTGTTTTTTAATAAATGTTATTTTTAATAGATTGAGTTTGACTTAAAAATAGTTTTAAATAGAAACTTGATTTTTGATTTGAAGAAGGGTTTAAAAAGAAGTTAGTTTCCTCTTTATTTAGCTTTGCAGTAACGTTTGTCATTTCGAGGAACGAGAAATCTTCGAAAGTAACTCCGCTTCGAAAAGTCAATCTTTGTAGAGCTTCTCCTGAAGATTTCTCGTTATTCGAAATGATAAGATTGTGTAAAAAATATAAAATCTATTTTTTTATGTGTTTAAAAAAGATTACAATATGAATTCTCAAAAAACTTGGCTAATCTGCTGTTTTTTTAATTTTCTGATTGCCTGCGTTTTCGGACTATTATTGCGATTGATGTATCTCTTTCCTGTAGGTTTTTTAAACTATAGTTTTCTGCTTCACGCGCACTCGCATGTTGCTATGTTAGGGTGGATTTACATGATTGTTTTTGTTTTGATTATTCGTTTTTTTATTCCGAAAGAAAAGAGTGAGAAACCAATTTATAACCGTTTGTTTTGGCTGACTGAGTTTTCAGTAATCGGAATGATGATCGCTTTTCCTATTCAAGGATATGCGTTGTTTTCAATAATTTTTTCTACAATGCATATTTTGCTGAGCTACGTTTTTTGCCGTTTGGTTTGGAAAGATAGTTCTAGAGATAAATCACCTTCACAGAGAATTTTATTGGTTTCGATTCTGTTTATGATTTTATCGACTTGCGGTGTTTGGTGTTTAGGTCCAGCAGTAAGTACATTAGGGAAACAAAGTGCTTTTTATCAAATCGCGATTCAGTTTTTTCTTCATTTTCAATTTAATGGCTGGTTTATATTTGCAGTTTTAGCTTTGTTTTTAAGACAATTTCAAGATAAAATAGATGAGGTGAAATTTAAGCAGTTTTATTTTTTAATGATTGTTTCAATATTATTAACTGTTGCTTTTCCTATTCGATGGTTTGTTGAAAGTAATGTTTTAAATTATATGAATGGATTGGGAGTTTTTATTCAATTCTGGGCTTTTATTTGTTTTTATAAAATGTTAAAGACTCAAAGTGAGTATTTTAATTCGACTTTAAATAAAACAACAAAACTAGTTTACGGTTTGGCTTTGTGTTCTTTGTTTTTGAAAGCTGGAATTCAAATATTAACAGTTTTTCCAAATTTTGCTGAAGTATCCCATCAAATTAGAAACTTTGTAATCGGATTTATTCATTTAACGACTTTAGGAATTATAACCGGATTTTTGTTTGGAATATTATTGCAGAATAAAGTGCTTTCTACCCATTGTAAAACATTACAAATAGGAGTGAAGTGTTTTATTTTTGGATATATTGCTACAGAAGTTTTGTTGTTTCTTCAAGGTGGGCTTTTCTTTTTCGGAAAAGGAACTATTGTGTTTTATTATCAAGGTATTTTGATATTGAGTATTTTTTTGGTTTTGGGATTGGTTTTAATTATGTTGTCAATGATAAATTTGAAATTTGAAAATTCACAAAAACAGGTTAAGTAAAAAGTCCCAGCGGGACAATATATTTATAGCAGAGGAATGACATATTGTAAAGCTTCGGAGAAGCGAAATATTTATAGAAAACGTTTGGCGACGATAAAAAGCTCCAGCTGATCGACATATTTATAGAATCATAATTTGTTAACCTGATGATTTCGCGCTCCGCTGGAGCTTTAAAACTAAATAGGAAATATAATATTATCTATAAATATTTCGCTTCTCCGAAGCTTAACTTAACTTTTTATGTAAATAAAAAAACAAGAGCAAATTTCTGTTTGAAATCTTACTCTTGCTTCTTACTAATCCACCTATTTAAACATCTATATTTTCGCTGCTTCCTGATTTATGGTTTCGATTGTTTTTTCGTTATTCACACCCAAACCTTCCTGCTGAAAAATCAATTCTCCTTCAGGATTAAAAACGCTGATAATATTCGAATGTGAAAAATCAATTGGAGAGATTTGTTTATAATTGACAGCCAAAACTGCTGCAAATTCTCTTGTGTTTTCTTCTGTTGAACGAAGGAAAATCCAAGGATCTTGGTTCATTTTATTTTCAATTGCAAAAGATTTTAATTTTTCTGGTGTATCTGTTTTCGGATCGATACTTACCAAAATAAGTTTTACATTTTGCTTGTATTTTTTATCCAGTTTCGATTCAATATCCCGCATATCAGCAACCAATCTCGGGCACGCCGCTTTACAACTTGTATAGATCATTACCATTACTAATACATTTCCTCTAAGACTTTTTAATTCTATGTCTTTTCCGTTTTGATTCGTCCATTTAGAAGGCAGATTGTAGATCGATAAATCACTGATTTCTTTTTTTGGTTCTGCTTTAACATCTTTTTTAGCAGCTTCTTTGCAGCTGCAAATAGTGAATAGAAGAAGAAAAGCAAATGCTATTTTTTTCATTATGAACTAATTTAAATTAGATTTTTGGTTTTGTGGTGCTGGCACATCGAAAGCCAAGATTTCGTGTAGAATATTGTGCTTTCAAACTTCCTCTAAAGGCGTAACGCATAAAAGCGGCATAATCCATTAAATCTGATGCATTTACTGATCCGCTTCCGCAGAAAAGATTTTTGTCGCTGCTTTTGTCTTTCCTCGATTCGCCCGATAAGAAAATACTGTTAAAGTCAGAAGTCCATTCCCAGACTAAACCGTGCATGTCGTAAACGCCCCAATAGTTTTTAAACGTTTTGCCAATTTCATTTTCGTACGTTCTCGATTTCTCATACCAGGAAAGAATAAATTCGTTGAATTCTTTTTTGGTTCTAGCATCAATTTTTTTGGTGTCAGCCATTGCTACATATTCCCATTCATCCATTGTAGCCAAGCGTTTCCCTTCACATTCGCAGTATTTTTTAGCCGCAAACCAGGAAATTCCTGTAACAGGCGAATTTGGTTTTGCATTTCCAAAATCAAAATCAGTGTTCCAATAAGAGAGATAACTTTTATCTGCAAAAATTCCTTTGATTTTTGATTTTCGATAAGCAGAATTCTTTTTCACAAATTCTAAAAACTGACTATTTGTAACTGGATAAATATCTATGTAAAATGATTTCACCACTACAGGATTTTTAGAAACAGCTCCATAAAGAGGGACAAAAGATCCCTCTTTAATGAAAGCCATTCCTTTTTCCTGCGCTTTCATGACACTAGACACAGAGAAAAAGAGAGTTAGTATGAAAATGTATTTTTTCATGCTGGTTGTTTGCTGTTTATCTTAATGCTTTTACCATTTCTGGCGTAACTTCCGTTTTATTATTGCCCCAGCTGTTATAAATGTAGGTTAGCACATTGGCGATTTCATCATCGGATAAATTTTGAGCAGGCATTACGTTATTGTATTTTTTGCCATTTACAGACACTTCTCCGGTTAAACCATGTAAGATTGTTTTGATTGCACGTTTAGAATCAGCATTTAAATAATCTGATTTTGCCAACGGAGGGAAAGTGTTCGGAATTCCCTGACCTTCAGATTGATGACAAGCAAAGCAAGTTGTTCCGAAGATTTCTTTACCAATTTTAACTTTTTCAGCTGCAGTTCGTTTTGGAATTTCAGTTTTAACTGCATTACTTCCTGGCATTTTCTGAATTGTTCCGCCTTCAGGCAGATAAATGCCTTCTTGAATTGTTCCAGAATAAATGTTTTTGTTTTCTTTTCCTTCAACTTTCAACATTCCCAAAGCCCCTTTATTAAATGCTCTAAAAATAGAATGATCCACCAGAATAAAAGTTCCGGGAGTTTCTACTTTAAAATCGACAATTGCGGCACCGCCCGCTGGAATCAAAGTAGTTTGAACATTTTTGTTGATCACAGTTCCGCCTTCAACATGAACATGATCAAATATTTCACCAATAACATGGAAAGAAGAAACCAAGTTTGGCCCTCCGTTTCCAACAAATAAACGAACCGTTTCTCCAACTTTTGCAGTCAATTCATTTCCGTTAGTAAGAGATCCCACTTTTCCATTAAATACGACATAATCAGGTGTTTCTTTAACCGCTTTGTTCATGTCGAATGCCTGAAGCCCTTTTGCTCCATATTCACCTTGAGTGTAAAAATCACCCTGCATCACATAGTATTCTTTATCCACAGGAGGAAGTCCGCCTTCTGGTTCAACCAAAATCAAACCGTACATACCATTTGCAATGTGCATACCCACAGGAGCCGTCGCACAGTGATAGACATATAATCCAGGATTGATCACTTTAAAACTAAAAACTTTTTCGTGCCCCGGTGCTACAAGAGAAGAAGTTGCACCTCCGCCAGGTCCTGTTACGGCATGCAAATCGATGTTGTGAGGCAGTTTATTATCCGGATGATTTTTTAAGTGAAATTCAACTTCATCACCAACTCGGGTTCTAATGAAACTTCCGGGAACAGAACCTCCAAATGTCCAATACGTATATTTAACACCATCGGTCATCGTGCCTTCTTGCTCTTTGATTTCCATGTTCAACTTCAATTTCATGGCTGTTCTGTTTCCAACTGGTTTTGGAACGTGAGGAGGAGAGGTAAGTTCAGCATCCATTTCTCCTTCGGTCATAATATCGGTATAATTATGCGCTTCCTCTTTCTTACAGCTTCCTAATAACAGAAGCATAAAAAACGAACAAATAAGCATGTTCATTTTGATCCAAATACGGTAATTCCTTTTCATAATACTTTGGTTTTGTTTTTTATTTAAATATGAATCAAAAATAAAAGACCAGTTTATCTTTTATTATGATAAAAATCATGTTTGAAGAGAATTACGAGGCTTGAATGTAAAATCTACTAAAAGTATATTTAAAGTTAAATCTTGTTAAATTTAAGACGTTGAATATTTTTAAATAAAAATAAATGACACTCTGAATTTTAGAATAATAATGATTATTTTTGCTCGCTGATTAAGTTAAAAAAATTACTACACTATATTATGGTAAAAGATTTATTCGAAAGAATTCAGGACAATAAGGGACCTTTAGGAAAATGGGCTTCTCAGGCAGAAGGTTATTATGTTTTCCCAAAGTTAGAAGGAGAGTTGGGTCCTAGAATGCAATTTCACGGAAAAAATATTTTAAACTGGAGTTTAAATGATTATTTAGGTCTAGCAAATCATCCAGAAGTTCGTCAGGCAGATACAGATGCAGCAATTCAGTTTGGAGCAGCTTATCCAATGGGAGCTCGTATGATGTCTGGACACACTACGTACCACGAACAATTAGAAAATGAATTGGCTGATTTCGTAATGAAAGAATCTGCTTATTTGTTGAATTTTGGTTACCAAGGAATGGTGTCTATTATTGACGCTTTGGTTACTAAAAATGATATTATTGTTTACGATGTAGATTCACATGCTTGTATCATTGATGGTGTTCGTTTGCACATGGGTAAACGTTTTACATACAAACACAATGATTTGGAAAGTATGGAGAAAAACTTGCAGCGTGCTACTAAAATGGCGGAAGAAACAGGCGGTGGTATTTTATTTATTACTGAAGGTGTTTTCGGAATGCGCGGACAGCAGGGAAAATTAAAGGAAATTGTTGCATTTAAAGAAAAATACAACTTCCGTTTATTAGTTGATGATGCGCACGGTTTTGGTACACTTGGTAAAACAGGAGCTGGAGCGGGCGAGGAGCAGGGAGTTCAAGATCAAATCGATGTTTATTTCTCTACTTTTGCAAAATCTATGGCTAATATTGGAGCTTTCGTAGCAGCTGATAAAACGGTTATTGATTATTTGAAATACAACTTACGTTCGCAGATGTTTGCTAAAGCGCTGCCAATGATCCAAACAATTGGTTCTTTGAAACGTTTAGAATTATTGCGTAAATCTTCTGCAATTAAAGATAAACTTTGGGAGAACGTAAATGCATTGCAAAGCGGTCTTAAAGAAAAAGGATTTAATATTGGAGATACAAATACTTGTATTACACCAGTTTACTTAGAAGGAAGTATTCCTGAAGCAATGGTAATGGTAAACGATTTAAGAGAAAACTATGGTATTTTCCTTTCTATTGTTGTGTATCCAGTTATTCCAAAAGGAATTATTTTGTTAAGAATGATCCCAACGGCTTCTCACACTTTAGCGGATATCGAAGAGACTTTAACAGCTTTCGAAGCAATACGTGAGAAATTAGTTAACGGAACTTATAAAGAAATTGCAGAACGTACAACTGTAGACGTTTCGTAATTATTTGAAAAATAAATTTTCCCACATGGGAATTATGTAAAAAAATCCATTCGTTATGCGAATGGATTTTTTTTTATTTAAAGTAACTTTATTTTTATAATCAACAAAATAAAAAAAGACAAGTATGAAAAAAGTAATAACAATAACGACTCTGATTTTGATAGTTTTTGCTTCCTGTAAAAAAGAAACAACTACAACAGAGCCGGTACAAATTACACCAAGTCCGCCCAAAGAGGCAGAAATTGTAGAACCAGCTGGTGATCAATGTTATGCTTGGAGATCAAATGGAAGCGTTATAGAAATGAGTTTTAATGTAAATTCTCATCAAGAAGTAAACGGAAAATTAAGCTATAATTTAGTTGGAAAAGATAAAAATGAAGGAAGTTTAATTGGAAACATGAAAGGAGATACTTTAATTGCCGATTATACGTTTAGTTCTGAAGGAGTTTCTTCTGTTAGAGAAGTTGCTTTTCTGCAAAAAGACGGTGCTTTTATTGAAGGTTACGGGGATGTAGTGGAAGCAAATGGTAAATTTACCTTTAAAGATAAAAGCAAATTGAAATTTGATGCAAAAAATACGTTGACAAAAGTCGATTGTAAAGTAGAATAATGAAAGTGATTTATGAAGTAAAAAACCATTCGTTGGGGGCGAATGGTTTTTTTATGGTTTTATAGGACTGAAAGCTCAGACCGCGACTGAAAACTAAAGATTCTTCAAATACGTTTTTCTCTGGCAGTGAATCGTTGGGTCAAAGTTTTTCCAAAGTAAATGAATCGCGTTATTTTCTAATAATTCTGGAGTTCTGATGCAATTTTGAATTCCTTTTGCAGAAAAGGTTTTGTAATATTCATCAAAAATAATAGCCGTTACCCCTTTGTTTTGATAGTCTGGATGAACTCCAATAAGATAGAAAACAACATCTTTACTGTGTTTTCTTGCTTTTAATAATTGTAAAAATCCAAATGGAAATAATTTACCTTTTATCTTTTGTAAAGCTTCTGTAAAACTTGGCATTACAATACTGAAAGCGACTAAATTATCCTCTTTATCAACTACGAATTTAATATACTCTGGATTGATAAAACTGATGTACTTCTTTTTAAAATATTCTTTCTGCACATCAGAAATAGCTACAAATGAAGCTAGTTTTTCATAAGATTCATTAAACAAATCGAACATCTTGTCTACATGAGGCATAATGTCCTTTGTTTTGGTGAAATTCAGCGCTTTTAAGCCGTAACGTTTTTTGATTAATTCCTGTGCTTTTTGAAAAAATTCTGGTTTAACATTCGAAAAAGGAAATATACTTTCGATATATTGTTTTTCTACTTGAAATCCTAATTGCTCGAGATGTGTTACATAATAAGGATGATTGTACCAAGTAATCATAGTTCCGACTTGATCGTAACCTTCTGTTAGAAGACCAACTTTGTCTAGATTAGAAAAACCCATTGGGCCTTCAGCGTGTTCTAGATTGTGCTTTCTTCCTAATTCAAAAACTTTATCCAATAAAGCTTTTGTCACTTCAATATCATCAATAACATCAAACCAGCCAAAACGTACTTTTCTTTTATGCTGATTATTAACTTCTGACCAATTAATGATAGCTGTTATGCGGCCCACAATTTTGTTGTCTTTGTAAGCTAAATAAAAGTAAGCTTCGGCATTGTCAAAAGCAGGATTTTTGGTTTTATCAAAAGACTCTAATTCGTCTGCAATAATTGGAGGAACCCAATACGGATTGTCCTTGTATAAAGAAAAAGGAAATTTGATGTATTCAGTTAATTCTTTTTTGCTTTTGGCTTCTTTAATTGTGATCATTAATATGGTATTGAGTGTCTCTATTAGAAGAGTTTTGGATTATTAATTTTATTCATATTTAGATTTACGTCTTCTTTCTTTTTCTTGATAATCAACGCTTTTTTCGTTGTCAAGGTTCTTTTTGGCTCTGGCGTCATTTTTAGCTTCAATTACTTTTTCTTTGTACCATCCGTCGTAACGCCAAGATACTCCAACTCCTCCATATAAAATAGAAGGCGTGTTTTTAAAGTTCGTGCTTATAGAGGCATCCACCTGCATATTGGAAGACAGAAGATAAGCAGCGCCGCCGCGAATAATAGAATCGCTGTAAAAATCACTTTTATAACCTTGATTTTCAACAAAACCAGACCATTTATCATTAAATCCGTGGGTCAAAGTTAATACATATCCATAACTTGGATAATCTGTACCAATATAATCTGCGATAATATTAGTTACAAAAACCCAAGAGCCGCCTCCTAAAATGTTTTGCGTAATCAAGGAAACTTTAGGAGAAATAGCGCCGTCTGGTGAAAAATAATACGGATTATCTGCTCCTACAAAATTAGCTCCTGCAAAAACAGAAACAGCTGGAATTAATTCGCGCCATTGAAAATTACGATTGGCTTTGTAGCTGTAAATGTTAACTTCTTTTTTATAGTTTTTATAAGGGTCATAAATAAGATATTTTGCTCCTAAAACAGTTTGTCTAAAGTTGTTTTTTTTGTAGCTGGTATATGGACTGTCAAAATTTGCCATTTGATATTGTACATCAAATATAAATTCTAGTTGTTCTAAAAAAGCACCGTATCGAAGTGTAAAATCAGTGCCTAAACCGCTGGCGTCGTAATCTAATAAGTCGTGTTTTTCTTTTATGCCGTAAAAACCAAGTTCGGCTTGAATTACTGATTTTCCAACACTATAGGCTGACATTGTTTCGCCAGGACGATTGGAATTAATGACATCGGTATATTGCGCAAAAAACAGTTGTGGAATAAAAAAAAGTACCGGGGCAAGTAAGTTTTTAATTTTAAACATATAATTTTTTTTGGATTAAAATATAATAACGCATATCAAATGTACATATTTTATTATTTATTTAAGATTCATATTTTATTTTTAAACAACGGATTTATTAATTTTGGAAAAAATTTATAGTTATGCAAGAAGCATCATTTTCAGGTTTAAGATGGATTATTGGGATTATTGCCTTTTATTATATTTTTAAATTTTTAGCTAGAATCTTTTTACCGGTTCTGGTAAAAAAGGCTGTTGAAAACGCAAGTGCAAATTTTCAGAGACAACAACAATATGGTCAGCAGTTTAATCAAAGTAATTCATGGCAGAATACCAGCAAGAACAATAATGATGAAATAATCATTGATACGGCTAATGCCAAACACCCACGCGAAACCAAAAAAGTGGGAGAGTATGTTGATTACGAAGAAATAGATTAGATTTGTGTCCTGAAAAATTAGGATTCATTTTAACCCAAACCAGCCAAAATTGAAAATAGTAAATAAGTTCTATCCGCACGCCCTTGTTGTACTGGGCTTTATCCTTGTTTCATTAATTTATTTTTATCCAGTTCTACAGGGAAAACAGATTTTCCAGTCAGATATTGCTCAATATACCGGAATGGCAAAAGAGCAGAATGATTTTAGAGCTGCCGAAAATGCAGAACCTTATTGGACAAATTCTGCTTTTGGCGGTATGCCGACTTATCAGCTTGGAGCTAATTATCCATATGATTTTGTAGGGAAAATTGATGATGTACTGCGTTTTCTGCCTCGTCCTGCAGATTACTTATTTTTATATTTCCTTGGTTTCTATGGTTTGCTTTTAGTTTTAAAAACAGATCCGTTAAAAGCTTTTATTGGAGCTATTGCCTTTGGTTTTTCAACTTACATGATCATTATTTTAGGAGTAGGTCATAATGCAAAAGCACATGCTATTGCTTATATGCCTTTGGTTATAGCCGGATTTATACTCGTCTTTCAGAAAAAGTATATATGGGGAGGTCTGCTCACTATGTTTGCAGTTGCATTGGAAGTAAATGCTAATCACTTCCAAATGACCTATTATTTATTAATTTTCTTATTGATTCTTTCAGGTTATTATGCTTTTGAGTTTATTAAAAACAAAGAATATAAGCCGCTTTTAATTTCAGTTGTAACTCTAGTTATTGCTGGTGCTTTTGCTATTGGAGCAAATGCTGGAAATTTATTAGCGACAAGTGAATATGCAAAATACAGTATTAGAGATAAAAGTGAATTGACTTTTAATCCAGATGGATCTAAAAATGAAACCACTGCGTCTATGACGACAGAATATATTACTGAATATAGCTATGGTATTGCAGAAAGTTTGAATTTAATTGCTCCAAGAATTTTTGGAGGCTCAAGTCATGAAAATGTAGGTACAGATAGCCGTATGTATAATTTCATGTTAGAAAAAGGAGCTTCACCAAGTCAGGCACAAGATTTTGTTTCGGGTATGCCTACTTATTGGGGCGATCAGCCAATTGTTTCTGCGCCGGCATATATTGGTGCTGTTGTATTCTTTTTAGCAGTGCTGGCATTATTTATTGACGAAAGAAAAATTAAATACGTATTCTTAACCGGTGCACTTTTTACATTGGTACTTTCTTGGGGTAAAAACTTTTCTTTGCTGACAAACTTTTTTATAGAGTATGTTCCAATGTATGATAAGTTTAGAGCTGTTTCTTCAATTCAGGTTATTTTAGAATTATGCTTTCCTGTTTTAGCTGTTATGGGTTTACAGTCTTTCTTCAAGGCAAAAGATGAACCGAAATTACAGCAGAAAGCTTTAGTACAGACAGGAGTTTTTGGTTTAGGAGTGCTTGTAATTTTACTTATTGCTAAAAGTTTTTTCCATTTTACGGGAACAAACGATCAATATTTCTTAGAAAGTTATGGTCCTGATTTTGTGGACGCGTTAAAAGAAGATAGGGTTACAATGTATTATGCAGATTTATTACGATCTGGTTTCTTAATTATAGTCACTTTTGTAATTCTTTGGTTGTTCATTAAAAATAAATTTTCGCAAACAACAACGCTAGTCGTAGTTGGAATTGTAATGATTTTTGATTTGTTTTTCGTGGACAAGAAATACGTGTCAGCAAAAGATTTCGTAAGCCCTGTTCAGATAGCAGCTCCTTTTCAAGAAACACCTGCCGATTCTCAGATATTAAAAGATACTTCAGTTTACCGCGTTTTTGATCTTCAAGGACAATTACAAGGAAGATCTTCTTATTTTCATAAAACAATTGGAGGATATAGTGCTGTAAGACCTAGAAGAATGCAGCAATTATACGATTATCAAATTTCTAGAAACAACCTGGAAATACTTAATATGCTAAATGTTAAGTATGTAATTCAAGTGGATAAAGAAGGAAACCAAATTCCAACTATCAATCCAGATGCTAATGGAAATGCTTGGTTTGTAAGCTCTGTGAAATTGGTAAACAAGGCAGATGATGTTATGAAAGCGCTGAATACTTTGGATACTAAAAAAGTAGCTGTTTTTAACGTTCACGAACACGAGGGTAAATTTCCAAATGCACGTTTAAAGAAACCTTGGGATGCAACGGGAACTATTAATGTTGTGGAATACAAACCAAATTACATCAAATATAAATCGGAAAATGAAAAAGATGGTTTAGCTGTTTTTTCTGAAATGTATTATAAAAATGGCTGGAACGCATACATTGATGGTAAATTGACAGATCATTTCCCGGTTGATTATGTTTTAAGAGGAATGGAAATTCCTGGCGGAAAACATACGATTGAGTTTAAATTTGAACCTCAGGTTATTAAAACTGGAGGAACAATTACTTTGATTAGCTCAATTGGAATGCTGGTTCTTTTAATTGGTGGAATTTATTTTGAGAAATTCTTCCGCAAAGATTCACAAAGTAATCACGGAGAAACTCAAAAATAATTTAAAAATCTTTGTGACACTTAGCGAATGCTTTGCGAATCTCTGTGAAACTGAATAAATAATAAATTGGAACAAAAAAAACTCTTAATAATTACCTATTACTTTCCGCCTGCTGGTGGACCGGGCGTACAGCGTTGGCTGAAATTTGTAAAATATCTGCCGGAATTTGATGTGCAACCCATCGTTTATGTTCCAGAAAATCCGACTTATCCAATTGTAGATGAAGGTTTGGTAAGTCAAATATCAGATAAAGTAATTGTTTTGAAGAATAAAATTTGGGAGCCTTATCAATTGGCTTCTATTTTTTCAAAGAATAAAACCAAAAAAATCAGTTCTGGAATTTTTCCACAGAAGAAAAAACAGACTTTTTTAGATAAAACTTTTCTTTGGGTTCGCGGCAATCTTTTTATTCCCGATGCTCGTGTTTTTTGGGTAAAACCATCAGTCACTTATTTAGAAAAATATATTCAGGAAAACAATATTGATACGATTGTAACTTCTGGCCCGCCGCACAGTCTGCACTTAATTGGGTTGGAATTACAAAAGAAATTAAACGTAAAATGGTTTGCTGATTTCCGTGATCCTTGGACAACTATTGGGTATCATAAAGCACTTCGTTTGTCTTCTTACGCCGAAAAGAAACATAAAAGTTTAGAGCATAAGGTTTTAAATTCTGCAGATGAAATTATTGTAACCAGTAAAACAACAAAAACAGAATTTGAAGTTATCACTAAAAGACCAATTACTGTAATTACAAATGGTTATGATGTAGAAACGGTTGAAAAGCAGACTTTAGACGATAAGTTTACTTTGGCTCATATTGGTTCTTTCTTGTCAGATAGAAATCCGCCTTTTCTTTGGGAAGTTTTAGTTGAATTACTGAACGAAGTTCCAGAGTTTAAAAAGCATTTAGAAATTAAATTGATTGGAGCAGTAAGCCAAGAAGTATTAGATGCTATAAAAGAATACCAATTAAATGATTATTTGAATTTATTGGGATATGTTTCTCATCAAGAAGCAGTTGCTCACCAAAGAAAATCTCAGGCTTTACTTTTAATAGAAATTAATTCTGAAGATACTAAAAGTATTATTCCTGGAAAATTATTTGAATACATGGTTTCAAATCGTCCAATAATCGCAATCGGTCCGCAAGGTTCTGACTTTGCAGATATCGTGACACAAACCAATACTGGAGTATTTTTTGATTATTCTGAAAAAGCGAAGTTAAAAAGTGTAATTTTGGACTTTTTTAATCAGTATTTGGAAGGGAAATTGCAATCGCACGGAATTGGTTTACAGCAATATTCCAGAAAAAACCTTACCAAACAGTTAGCGGATCTGATTAAAAAATAATCAATTAAAAATCAATCCCGAGGCTTCGGGACTACAATCTAAACTCAAGAAATGGGTATTGTCTTAAATCAGTCTTTTAAAAACACTATAATTACATACATTGGTTTTGGTATTGGAGCCATCAATACATTATATCTTTATCCTGTTTTTCTTGGTGCAACTTATTATGCATTAACTAATTATATTACTTCTGCTGCGAACGTGATTATGCCTTTATTTGCAATCGGAATGCAGAATACCTTGGTGAAATTTTATTCTCAGTACAAAACCGAGGAAGAAAGGGAGCAATTTCTCTCTTTTACTGCCTTGTTTCCTGTTTTGATGTCTATTCCTTTAGGACTCATCGGAATCTTTTTCTATGATGATATTACAGATTTTGTTTCTAAAGAAAATCCTGTCGTTCGAGAATTCATGCTTTTAATTCCTTTTATAGGAATCTGTATGGCTTATTTTGAGATTTTTTATGCTTGGGCAAGAGTACATATGCATTCGGTTTTTGGGAATTTTATTAAAGAAGTGGGTTTAAGACTGCTGTCAACATTTGCTTTAATCGGATTGTATTTTAACTGGATTACACTAGTTCAGTTTGTGTATGTGACTGCAGTAATTTATTTCGTAGCTTTTTTAGTAACAATGTTTTACGCTTTCTACATTAAAAAGCCAAATTTCCAGATTACTATTCCTGAAAATGTAAAAAGTGTAATGGAATATACTTTTTATATTATTTTATCAGGAAGTGTTGCTAATTTACTTTTAGATGGTGATAAGTTGATGCTGAATCAATATATGAAAATTGAAAATATCGCTTATTATTCAGTTGCAACTTATATTGCATTAGTAATTTCGGTTCCAAGCCGTGCCATGCATCAAATTGTTTATCCAATTACAGCCAAATTGATGCACGAAAACAAACATGATGAGCTGAATCAATTGTATAAAAAAACGTCCATCAATCTGCAAATCGTTGGCGGATTTGTGATGCTTTGTATTTTCGTAAATATTAGCCAGTTATATGAGTTGGTTCCAAAAGAATACAGCGGTGGAATTCCTGTGGTTTTTATGATTGGTTTGTCTAAGTATTTTGATTTGATTTTGGGAAATAACAATGCAATTATCTTTAATACAAAATATTACAGAATGGTGTTGTACTTAGGTCTAATGCTGGTTGTTTTAACCGTAATTTTAAATATGATATTTATTCCAATTTTTGGAATTTTCGGTTCTGCTTTTGCAACACTTTTATCTATTACTTTGTACAGTTTAGCTAAATTGCTTTTTGTAGTTAAAAAACTTCATTTGTATCCGTTTACCAAGCAAACTATTTATTCAATGCTATTAACATTTGCTTTGTTTTTAGTGTTTTATTTCTGGGAATTTCCATTTTTCCAGTTAATCAGTATCGCTTTAAAGTCGGTTTTAGTAACAATTTTATATCTGTATTTAAATTATAAATTTAAAATTTCACCAGACATTAACAGTGTTATTGATTCTATTTTAAAGAAGGTCGGAATCAAAATTTAATTAGAAGTTGTAGGAAAAAAGCAAGTAATTTAAAATCGTAAGTTTTTTGTTTTTATATTTGTTAGAAAGGATAACTAATTTATTTCTAATAGAATATGAGAATAAAAATACTTAGGTTATTAGCTTTCTTTCCTGTTTTGTTTTCACTTTCGATATTGGGACAAACCAATAAACTGAAAACTTCAGATACCACAATTGTAAAAACGAACCTAAAAGGTTATCCTGTAAGTCCTTTTAAAGACACGCTTTTTTATGTCTACAATAATGTAGGATCATTTCCTGCTAAAGAGCGCGCAGAATACATCTCAAATAAAATAAAAAGGCTTTACAACGAATCTTTTTTTGAAAAGGACTCCATAAAAGTGGTTCCTTCTGAAGTTTCTACGGACATTGTTTATAAAGAAGATTTGGTAATCATGTCCGTTTTAGAATCAGATGGGAAGGTAGAAAATCAAACAAGATCTTATATTGCTGCACGTAATTTAAAGCTGATTAAAAATGCAATAATTTATCAAAACGAAAATTATTCACAGCTTCCTAAAAGGTTTGGATATACTGCTTTACTTGTTCTCATTATTGGTTTAATATTATTTCTGGCTGGAAAAGTCTTCAATCTAATCAAAAGATACATTGTTAAGAACAAAGCAAAATACTTTAAAGGAGTAAATTATAATAAGGTTAAAATTTTATCACCAGATAAACAGCTGTTTCTATTTCTTAGGTTGTACGGTATTATAAAAATTATAACACTTATCCTGATCGTTTATTTGTCGCTTCCACTTTTGTTCAGCATTTTTCCCGCAACAAAAGATTATACCACGACGCTCCTTAAATGGATTTTAACGCCGGCAAAATCCGCTTTAATGGGATTTGTTGGTTTTCTGCCTAGTCTATTTACTATTATTGTGATCGTGATTATTTTTAAGTATTCTTTAAAAGTTATAAAGTTTTTTTTCTATGAAATAAAATCAGAAAACATAAAAATTGATGGATTTTACAGTGATTGGGCGCTTCCAACATTCAATGTCATAAGATTGTTAATGTATGCATTTATGCTGGTAATTATTTTTCCTTATTTACCAGGTTCAGATTCTCCTATTTTCAAAGGAGTTTCCGTATTTGTCGGGGTTTTATTTTCTCTTGGATCTTCTAATGCAATTGCTAATATGGTTGCAGGATTGGTAATTACTTATATGCGTCCTTTTAAAATTGGTGATTACATAAAAATTGGCGATGTAAGTGGCGAAGTTATCGAAAAAACGGCGTTGGTTACTAGAATTAGAACTCCAAAATTTGAAGATATTACTATTCCTAATTCTACGGTATTATCTAGCACATCTACAAATTATTCAGCAAATACAAAACAATCTACGAGCGGTTTATTAATTCATACCACAGTTACAATTGGTTATGATGTGCCTTGGGCAGAAATTCATTCGGCTCTGATAGAGGCGGCTTTAAATACTGAAATGACAGAAAAAGAGCCAAAACCATTCGTGCTCCAAACCAGTTTAGATGACTTTTATGTATCTTATCAAATTAATGTCTATACTAAAGAACCTACAAAACAGCCTAGAATTTACTCCTCTCTGCATCAAAATATTCAAGACTCTTTCAATGCGGCTGGAATCGAAATAATGTCGCCCCATTATAGTGCGTTAAGAGAAGGAAATGTAACGACAATTCCTCCTAATTATTTAAAAGAAGATTATGAAGCTCCAGCTTTTATTTTTAAGAATAAAAGTTAAGAAATTGAAAAACACTCATTAAATAATAAATTTTAACACATATATATTTTGTAATTAATTAGATAAAAATTAACTTTATGCTGAAAATTTGACAGTACTTAGAATAATTTACAGAATTATTTCTAACAAAATCCTTAATTTTAGGTATTGTTTTGTTTTTTATTATTGAATACTTTTACAATAAATTGTGCAAGAAAAAGTTTATGGATTAATGTAGTACAGAATAATTATGAAAGACAATCATCTCAGCCAGGAACAAAGCATGCAAGTATTTTCAAATATGATATCAAACAAAGTTCATAATGGATTTACTTTGGAAGAAAGAAATGATGAATTCCTTTTCGCAGTTTTATCAAAAGGAGGAAAGGTAGTTAATCACAGTTTAAATTTCATGATTTTTTGTTTAACGCTCGGGTTATGGTCATTTGCTTGGCTGTATTTAACCTTTGAAGCATCAAAACAAAAAAAGATTTTAGTAGCTATCGATGAAGATGGTTTTCCTTTTGAGGAAAGATGCTTGGTAGCGTAAAGATTAAAAAGAGAAATAAAATAAGAAAAGCCATAAATACAAACTAATCAATTGTATTTATGGCTTAATTTTTTTTATAATGTTTCTTATAATTTGTCTTTTAAGTAAACACCCGTTACGGATTCTTTAACTTTAACAATATCTTCTGGGGTTCCCGAAGCTAGTAAATGTCCGCCGTTTTCACCTCCTTCTGGACCCAGATCCAAAATCCAGTCGGCACATTTTATTAAATCCAGATTATGTTCGATTACGATTATAGAATGTCCTTTTTCTATTAAAGCATCGAAAGAAGCCAGCAGTTTTTTAATGTCATGAAAATGAAGTCCAGTTGTAGGTTCATCAAATACAAAAAGCGCTTTGTCTTTTGTTGCTCCTTTTACTAGAAACGAAGCTAGTTTAATACGCTGTGCTTCACCACCCGAAAGAGTAGAAGAGGATTGGCCTAACTGTACATATCCTAAACCAACATCCTTTAAAGGCTGTAATTTCTGAGTGATTTTAGTTTGTTTGTTTTTTTCGAAGAAAGCAATCGCATCATCAATAGTCATAGTAAGAACGTCATTGATGTTTTGATTATCGAAAGTAACCTCTAAAATCTCTTTTTTAAATCGTTTTCCGCTACAAGTTTCACAAGGAAGCGAAACATCTGCCATAAACACCATCTCGACGTTTATAGAGCCTTCTCCTTTACAAGTTTCACATCGGCCTCCATCAACATTAAAAGAAAAATGTTTAGCCTGATAACCTCTTATTTTCGATAATTTTTCTTTTGCATACAAATCCCTAATATCATCATATGCTTTAATGTAAGTTACAGGATTGGATCTTGAACTTCTTCCTATCGGATTCTGATCAACATATTCGATATGTTTGATCTGAGAAAAAGAACCTTTTAGTTCACTGAATTGCCCTGCTTTTTCGGCGGCGCTTTCCAGTTTTTTCTGCATGGCAGGAAATAAAATTTTTTTAATCAAGGTACTTTTTCCACTTCCAGATACACCTGTAACAACGGTTAAAACATCCAGAGGAAAAGTAACGTCAATGTTTTTTAAGTTGTTTTCGCGCGCGCCAACAATGTCAATATGATTTTTAAACTTTCTTCTTTTTTTCGGAACAGAAATTTCTAAATCTCCATTAAGATATTTTGCGGTTAATGAATCTGATTTCAAGATTTCATCATAAGTTCCCTGGGCAACTAGTTTTCCTCCAAAAGTTCCAGCTTCTGGACCAATATCAATAATCATATCAGCCGCTTTCATAATGTCTTCGTCGTGCTCCACGACAATAACAGTGTTTCCTAAATCTCGAAGAGAAAGCAGTACTTTAATCAATCTTTCAGAATCTTTTGGATGTAGGCCAATACTTGGTTCATCCAAAATATACATCGATCCAACCAAACTGCTTCCAAGAGAAGTGGCAAGGTTAATACGCTGCGATTCACCTCCAGAAAGTGTTGCCGAATTTCTATTTAAAGTAAGATAGTCTAATCCAACTTCTGTCAAGAAAGACAAACGATTATTAATTTCAACCATTAAACGTTTTGCGATTTGTTGTTCGTAAACGTTCAATTCAATATTCTTAAAAAAAGTAACCAAATGTTTAATTGGTAAATCAACTAAATCAGAAACCGTTTTTCCGTTGATTTTTACATAAGATGCCTCTTCGCGTAAACGTTTGCCTTTACAAACATGACATTTCGTTTTACCTCGGTAACGCGATAACATGACACGGTTTTGAATCTTATAATTTTTTTCTTCTAATTCTCTAAAGAAATCATTTAATCCTTGAAAATATTGATTTCCTGTCCAGATTAAATCTTTTTGTTCTTCAGTTAATTGGAAATAAGGTTTGTGAATTGGGAAATCAAATTTGTAAGCATGTTTTACAAATTCATCTTTATACCAGCTCATACTTTCGCCGCGCCAAGGATAAATAGCACTTTCAAAAACCGATAATGAAGTATTTGGAACAACCAGATCAGTATCAATTCCAATGATATTTCCATAACCTTCACAAGCAGGACAAGCGCCGTAAGGATTGTTGAAACTAAACAAATGTACGTTTGGCTCTAAAAAAGTGATTCCGTCCAATTCAAAATTATTTGAATAAGAGAATCTTTTTTCACCATTTAATTCCTGCAGATAGCAAATTCCTTTTCCTTCAAAAAAAGCAGTTTGGACAGCATCGGCAAGACGGTTAAAGAATTCTTCTTCCTCTTTTACAACAATACGGTCTATAACTAATAAGATGTCTTTATTATCAAATTGGTGCAAATCTGAAGCAGAAAACTCATCAAGACGAACCATTTCGTTATCAACTAAAATACGGGCAAAACCTTGCTGCAGCAATATTTTAAGTTTGTCTTCTAATTGTCTTCCTTCTTCAAGATGAATAGGAGCAAGTAGAAGCCACCTGCTGTCAATAGGAAGTGTTTTAACGTCTGTAATAACATCTGTTACCGTATTTTTTTTGACTTCCTGCCCGGAAACGGGAGAATAAGTGCGGCCAATTCTGGCAAACAATAGTTTGATATAATCGTAAATTTCTGTAGATGTTCCAACAGTAGAACGCGCATTGGTCGTATTTACCTTTTGCTCAATTGCAATTGCAGGAGCAATTCCTTTTATATATTCTACTTTTGGTTTGTCCAATCGACCCAAAAACTGACGGGCATAAGAAGATAAACTTTCTACATAACGTCTTTGTCCTTCGGCATATAAAGTATCAAAAGCCAAACTCGATTTTCCAGAACCAGAAAGCCCTGTAATAACAACCAATTTATTTCTAGGTATAACAACATCTACATTTTTTAAGTTATGTACTTGTGCTCCTTTTATTATAATATTTGATTTTGGGTCTATTTTAGAAAGGTCAATTTGCATAAAAAAGTCAATTTTTACAAAAGTAATCAATTTTGAATTGGATTCTGTTAAGGATATAGTTCCAAATTTTAACTATTTTATCATAATTACAGCAAGTTAAAAAGATCCTCTAAAAATAAGTCCTTAGTAAATAAATGTTCCTTTTTTAAGAAGAGAATGTCACTTTTGGTAAATTACCTAAAAAAGAAAATAATTAAAAAAGCAGATTAATGAATAAAAAATTGTAATTTAAATCTAGATTTTAAGAATATAATGAACCGTTCATCGATTAAATTTAACGTTTGAGAGCTCATTTTTAAAGGGATTTAGCTAATTTTTATTTTGTGGATTTTTAGCCTTTTCTATGTAAAATTTAAGTTTAGTTTATTTTAATAAATGTTTTTCTTATAATTATTAGCAATTTTATTTGCTTTTTAAAACATTTATTTGTTAAATTTGGTCGCAATATTAACACAACTCAAAAAAAAGATTCGCCTATATAAAAAAACTACTTTTTAGAAAATTACTCCAAATTTTAAAATTAAAACTAAAAAGGTAGAATTATGGCTGATCTGCATACTCCAGATGCTCTATTAGTAAAAAATTATGTTGAAGGCAGTGAAGCTGCTCTTGCAACACTAATAAAGAGGCACGAATCTAAGATATATGGTTTCATATATTCTAAGATTGCTGATAGAGATATTTCAAATGATATTTTCCAAGATACATTTATTAAAGTAATCAAAACTTTAAAAAGCAATTCTTATAACGAAGAAGGTAAATTCCTTCCTTGGGTAATGCGTATTTCGCATAACTTGATCGTAGATCATTTTCGCAAGACTAAAAAAATGCCAATGTATAGAGAAACAGAAGAGTTTTCGATTTTCTCTATCATGTCTGATGATGCATTAACTATAGAAGGCAAAATGATAGTAGATCAAGTAGAACTTGATTTGAAAAAGTTGATAGAAGAACTTCCCGAAGATCAAAAAGAAGTATTAGTTATGCGCATGTATCAAGATATGAGTTTTAAAGAAATCTCAGAAATTACAGGTGTTAGCATCAATACAGCGTTAGGAAGAATGCGTTATGCATTAATGAATTTGAGAAAAATAATAGATAAGCATCAAATTATTTTAACCAACTAATACTATTTTGGTAATAAGCTCGTTATACTATTATAAAACAGTTTAATAGTATGGCAAAAATTTACTCAAAAAAAGCATTAGCTTCTAAAAATCTTAAACCAAATAAAGAAGTAGTTTCTTTTATTTTAAATTATTCTCAAGCGTTGACAGTAGTCAAAATTGAGGATAAAAATTTCGAGATTATAGCTAATTAAACAGCCCACTGCTCCTGTCGGATGTTTATTAAAATAAAAACCAAATGGTCGTTTTGGTTAAAAGGCTCACTGTTTTGTATGCACATCAAACAGTGAGTTTTTTTATGTAAAAAATTTCCTTAATTTATTTATTCGCCATCAAGATTGAGAACTTTTCGCTACTCTACTTTTTTATAAGTATTTTATGTCAGTTTTTCGGAGTTTTGTTAAAATTTAATATTTTGATCTAATTTTGTATGTTTATTTAATTTTTAATTATATTTTAGTTAAAAACTAATTTTTTATGCATTAAAAACGCTTCTATTAAGTGTTTTTAATTTTAAAGTTTCTACTGAAAGTTTCAGTTGAAAATAATAATAAACTAAAAATTAAATACTTAACCCAAAATCAGATTATTTATGAAGAAAAACTACCCTGCATTATTTTGTTAAGTTAGTTGATTTGATTTAAGCAGCAATTATTTGTGCTAGAAAATAATATTTGCTGATCGTCTAGCTGTTGGAGGTAATTTTTAAACCAGTTTAATTATCCCTTACAATTAGAAAATTTAAGAATGAAAAATCTTTAACCAACCAAAACTTAACCGCAAAATGAAAGAGAACATTATGATGCTGTCATGCCTGCTCATGATAAGCCTTGGTGCATTTGCCCAAAAAGACCGAATTAAAGAAGCGCAATCTTTGTTTGATAAAGGAAAAAGCGAAGAATCTTTAGCTATTTTAACCAAAACAGAATATCTCATCCTTAATGCCCCAGATGAAGACAAATCCGATTATTACTTCTTAAAAGGAAATGTTTTAAAAGATTTAGCCTTAAAAAATATTGATGCCGCTAATAATTTTACACTTGCTGCCCAATCCTATCAAGATGTATTTTTATATGAGAATGAGTCAGGTAAATTCAAATCAACCGTTAAGGCAAATATAGCTTTAAAAGATATGAAAGCCGGACTTGTTAATGGTGCGATGGCAGATTTTAAAGCCGGTAAATTCAAGGAAAGTTCCGAGAAAAGTTACAAAGTGTACTTGTTTGATAAAAAAGATACTTTAAACTTATTTAATGCCGCATCTTCAGCACTGAATGGAAAAGATTACAATGCAGCGGTTACTTATTATGAATTATTAAAAAAGATAAATTATACAGGAAAAGGCGTTTTGTATTTGGCAACCAATAAAAAAACTAAAGAAGAAGATGCGTTTATTTCGCCAAAAGCGAGAGACTATGCGATTCAACAAGGTCTTTATGAAAAACCAAGAACAGAGTCTATTCCTTCTAAGAAGATAGAAGTTAGCAGCAATCTAGCGTATTCTTATCTTGAAAATAAAGATTATCCTAAAGCAGAAGCGATTTACAATTATGTTTTAGAATTAAATCCTAATAATATTGATGCTTATATTAATCTTGCCTATTTGAAATTGCAGTTAAAAAAAGATTTAGCTGATGAAATAGCGGCTTTAGGGACATCTAAAGCAGAAATGCAGAAATACGATAAGCTAAACGCTAAAAAAGATGATATTACAAGAAGTGCCATTCCTTATTTGAAAAAAGTACTGGCTATAGAACCCAAAAATCCAGATGCTACCAAAGTTTTGTTAGGAGTTTACAGATCTCTTGATATGACAGCCGAATACAATGCTTTGAAAGCAGGAATGTAAAACCCAAAGATAATTAGGTAATAGGAGAATGTGATAATTAACGATCAAAAGTTGTTTTAGACATTGTCTAATTACCACATTAGAAATATGGTAGAGATTAAAGGCACAAAGTTTTTCTTTGTGCCTTATTTTTTTGAAGCCGTTTTTTCCATTTCTTCAATAAGGGATTTTTTTCCAACGGTTTTAGTAATAATATCTTTTTCCAGATTCCATCCACGCGCAGGAGAATATTCACGTCCGTACCAAATAATCTGAAGATGAAGGTCATTCCATAAATCTCTAGGAAACAATCTTTTGGCATCTTTTTCTGTCTGCGCTACATTTTTTCCGTTAGATAAATTCCATCGGTGCATTAATCTATGAATGTGTGTGTCAACTGGAAATGCAGGAACTCCAAAAGCTTGGGACATTACCACACTTGCCGTTTTATGGCCAACTGCAGGTAAAGCTTCAAGCGCTTCAAAACTCTGCGGAACCTCTCCGTTATGTTTCTCAATCAAAATCTCAGACAAGCCATGAATTCCCTTTGATTTCATAGGCGATAAACCACAAGGACGAATAATTTCTTTAATTTCCTCGATGGACATTTTAACCATATCATACGGATTATCTGCTTTTGCAAATAATAATGGCGTAATCTGATTTACACGAACATCGGTACATTGAGCAGAAAGTAAAACCGCAATCAATAAAGTGTAAGGGTCTTTGTGGTCAAGCGGAACAGGTATAGTAGGGTAAAGTTCTTTTAATTTATCGATAACAAATTGTACACGAGCTTCTTTATTCATTTTCGTTTTTTTAATCCCGTAAAAATAGTATAATTTTGATCATGTGCCTAATCCAGCTTTCCGTTTCAACTCCTCATTGCGTTAGTAACATTTTTAAGCATTAACAAGAGCTTCCGTTGGTCGCTTTCTTAATGCAAAAAATGTAAACTACCACAATTCCGGGGTTTTCACTGCAATCTGGGGCAAAAAGAACTTACGAATTACAAGTTATGAGTTGTGAGTTATAAGTTATCTTTGTAATTAATCTCAAATCAACAATCTAAAATCTAAAATAAAAAGGACATGACAACATTAAAAGCGGGAGATAAAGCGCCAAATTTTTCAGGAACAGATCAGGACGGAAAAACTCATAAACTGGCAGATTATACAGGTAAGAAATTAGTAGTTTTCTTTTATCCAAAAGCAAGTACACCAGGCTGTACTGCAGAAGCTTGTGATTTGAGAGATAATTTCGAACGTTTCAAAGCCAATAATTACGAGCTTTTAGGAGTAAGTGCCGACAGTCAGAAAGCGCAGTTGAAATTTAAAGACAAATACGAGTTTCCTTTTCCATTAATTGCAGACGAAGATAAATCAGTTATCAATGCGTTCGGAGTTTGGGGCCCAAAGAAATTCATGGGAAAAGAATACGACGGAATTCACAGAACAACTTTCGTAATCGACGAAAAAGGAATTATAGAAGAAGTGATTGAAAAAGTAAAAACAAAGGAACACGCTTCGCAGATTTTGAAGTAGTTTTCAGTCTCAGTCTCAGTTTTCAGTTTAAAGACGCAGCTAAAAACTGAGACTGTAAACTGAGACCGAACACTAATAAAAAAAGTCCCAAAAGGGACTTTTTTATTATATATTTTGTTCTAATTCTTTCTGTGGATGATATCCAAAAAGATGATGTTCTTTAATAATTTCTGGAATTCCAGGAGGAAGCATTGGTTCCCAGCCTTTTTTACCTTGATTAATCATTTTTAGAACTTCTCTTGAGAAAACTTCCAAAATATTAGGATCATAATCTATAATATCAACTACTTTTCCGTTGAATTTAAAGAATTTGTATAATTCTTTCATTCTAGGATGAACTTTTAAGTTGTTAGAATTCATTAAAGTTCCGTCGTCATCTAACATTGGATATAAGAAAACTTTCATATCGCGGTAGAATAATTTTCCGAAAGCCTCCAGAATTCCACCACTTAAATGACGGTAATATTTCTCGTCAAAAATATCAACAAGATTGTTTACGCCCATTGCCAATCCCATTCGGGCTTTTGTATAATTAGCAAAGTATTCAACAACTTTATAATATTCTTGGAAGTTCGAAATCATAACGGTTTGACCAAGTGAACAAAGTAATTCTGCTCTGTCCATAAAGTCACGCTCGTCAATTTCACCATCAGAACGTAAGTTCGAAAGCGTGATTTCAAAAACAACCAAAGTATTGTTTTTCTCCACTTTATTTTCTTCAAGAAACATTTTTAATGATTTCTCATACATGTCCATATTTACCTTAGTAACCGGACGAAAACTTCCTCTTAAAGCTAAAAGATTTTTTTTGTATAAAATAGCGGCAGGCAGAATGTTTTTCCCTTCTGGATTAAACATTACGGCATCTGTCATTCCGTTTTTAACCAATTGCAAACTCATTAAACGATTGTCGACATCGGCAAAACGAGGTCCCGAAAAGTTAATAGTGTCAATCTCTAATTGGTCTTTGTCTAAGTGATCGTATAAATAACGAAGTAATCTTTTTGGATCGTTATATTTGTAAAAAGCACCGTAAATTAAGTTTACACCTAAAATTCCTAGTGTTTCTTGTTGTAGTCTTGCGTCGGTCTCTTTAAAACGAATGTGCAGAATAATTTCGTTATAAGCTTCGTCTGGTTCAATTTGGTATCGAATTCCAACCCAGCCGTGACCTTTAAATTGTTTAGCAAAATCTATTGTGGCTACCGTATTGGCATAACTAAAGAAAAGTTTTGTAGGGTGTTTTTCTCTGCTCAAACGTTCTTCAATAATTTGCCCTTCATGAGTAAGCATTTTTTTCAAACGTTCTTCCGTAACATATCTCCCGTCATTTTCTGAACCATAAACGGCATCACTAAAATCTTTATCATAGGCAGACATTGCTTTTGCTATAGTCCCTGAAGAACCTCCGGATCTGAAAAAATGTCTAACTGTCTCTTGTCCAGCGCCAATTTCAGCAAATGTTCCGTAAATATTCTCGTTTAAATTAATGCGTAAAGCTTTGTCTTTTATAGAAGGAATCTGTTCGATGACCTTGTCACCTTTGAGTTTTATTTCTGTACCCATTTTGTTTTAAATAGATTTGTTACAAAGTTAGTAAATTAGGAGTCTAATGAAAGAGAAATAATCTATTTTTGTAAAAAAATTAAGTTCAATTGAAGGTTTATTTTTTAGGTACAGGTACTTCTCAAGGCATTCCGATTATCGGGATCGATCATCCAGTTTGTAAAAGCACTGATGCTAAGGATAAAAGGCTTCGTGTATCCATTTGGATTACATGGGATGAGCATTCTTACGTTATCGATTGCGGACCCGATTTTAGACAGCAGATGCTTTCCTGCGGATGCCGAAAACTCGACGCAATTTTATTTACGCACGAACATGCAGATCACACAGCTGGTTTAGATGATATTCGCCCTTTTAATTTTAAACAGGGAGAAATTCCGATTTATGGACATCATCGTGTTTTGGATAATTTAAGAAAGCGTTTCGATTATGTTTTTGAAACCGTGAACAAATATCCAGGGGCTCCAAGTGTAAAAACTATCGAAGTACATAATGATGCTCCCTTTGCTGTTGGAGATAAAACTGCTATTCCAATAAATGCGATGCATGGCGAATTACAGGTTTTTGGATATCGAATTGATGATTTTGCATACTTAACAGATGTAAAAACAATCGAACAGACTGAGATAGATAAACTGAAAGGTTTAAAAGTTTTGGTTGTAAATGCTTTACGTGTTGAACCTCATGACACGCATTTTAATCTGCAGGAAGCACTAGATTTTATAAATCTTGTAAAACCTGAAAAAGCTTATTTAACACACATCAGCCATGTTTTAGGTTTCCATGAAGAAGTGCAGCAAACACTTCCGGAAAATATTTTTCTGGCTTACGATAATTTAGAAATTACAATTTAATTATACCACAAAATGAAAAAATCCTTAATGCTTTATCTTTTTATTCTTGCCATTCTAATGAATGTGTTTACTTATGCGTTTTACAGCGGTGAAGTAAAATTTGCGCAGAATAGATACGATAAAACAACTAAGAAACTGAGAGACAGTATTAACCTGGTGAAGACACAATTGGCAGAAGCAGATTATTTTTCGTTAGAACATAATGAAAATGCTCAAAACTATTTTGATAACAGTGCTTCTGGCGGAAAAGTGATTTTGTATGAAAAACTAATTCCAGTTGTAACTGAAAAGTTATTAGACTACAATTCAGATCCAAAAGGGAATCCATATACAGGGCAGGACCAGATTGGACCGACTAAATTTATTATTAATAAAGTAAAAATTTTAAATCACCGCTGGATTATTGCAGATTACAGTAATGGTGAATTATGGGGAGAAGTCTTGTTAAAATACTTTGTTGATAACGACGATAACATTACCTTTGAAGTAAATCAAACTTGGTTATATCAAAAATAGGATTTTTTAATCCTATTTTTTTTGACCTTTAAATTTAATAGGATTATGAAAAAGATGTTTTTGTTTTTGATTATCGCTTCTGCGACGTTTTCTTGTGCAAAAAAAGTTTCCCAAGAAAGTACCAATGTTACTCCAAAAGAGTCTAAAAAAGAGACTGTTGCAGGCGGAGATTCTGATTCCCACGGCTGTAAAGCTTCAGCAGGATACACTTGGTCAATACTTAAAAATGAGTGTGTTAGAATTTTTGAAAATAGCACCAGGCTAAATCATGCCGAAGACGGAAAAACGTATTCTACCGCTTCGTATGTGATTTTTGATGGACACAAAGCAGAGCTTTTCTTAGATACTCAAAAAGAATCTATCATTTTAGAAAGAAAATCAGAAGGTGATTCTTGGATTAATGGCGATTGGCAGTTAATTCCGTGGAAAGGATATGTTTTGAAAAAAGGAGAGAAGATTCTTTATACTGGGCAATAGTTTTCAGTCTCAGTTTTCAGTCTCAGTTTAGAACTTTGTCAAAATTTCATTTTGACAAAGTTTTTTTTGTTAAGACTGAAAACTAAAGAGAAAGCCAATTCTTAAAATCAAAGAAATTCTGCGGTGCAACCCCGTGCCCAACAGGATATTCTTTGTAAGTAACTGGAATATTTAGTTTTTCTAAGATTGCAGGCGTTTTTCTTGCCCATTCAATCGGAATAACTTGGTCTACAGTTCCGTGTGAGGTGAATATTTTTAGGTTTTTAAAGTCATTTTTCTCAAAACCTTCTTTAATGATTTCTTCATTAAAATAACCGCTCATTGCCACAACTCGCTGAATTTTTTCTGGGTAAGAAAGTGCTGTTGCATAACTTAAAATCGATCCTTGGCTAAATCCAATTAAAGTTACGTTATTAGCATCGATAGGATATTTTGAAACTAATTCATCGATAAAAGAAGCGATTAAATCTCTTGAAGTTTTAGCTTGTTCGTTATCTGAGAATTTATTTTGGTCTGCATCAAAATTAATCGCGTACCAAGCGTAAGAACCATATTGCAAATCATACGGCGCTCTCGCAGAAATGATGTAATAATTATCTGGAAGTTCAGAAGCAAATGAAAACAAATCATCATCATTACTTCCATATCCGTGCAGTAAAAGCAACAATGGATTTTTATCTAAAATTACTTTTGGTTCTCTTATTTTATATTCTAAAGATAGACTCATATTTTTAATTGTGAATTGTAAGTTGTGAATTGTAAATTTTCAAGCTTGGAATTTGGACTCGAGCGTTAGTGAAAAGGCGAAGCAATTTTTAAAATTGGATTTTAAAATTTACCCAATGCTTTTAAACCATTTCTGAAATAATTCTCCAACTAATGGAATAGGTTTCATTTGTCCTTGAATAGCATTAAAAATACCAAAAGTCCACAGAATTGAAATGCAGATCCACATTGGGAAAGTGATGAAAAAACTATCAAAATTACTCACAATTGCTCCAAATGAAATAAAAGTAAGTGATAGCCCTAAAGCCTGACGAATATGAAAAGAAGCAAAACTATTTTTGTTTTCAGAATTCATGCTCATGGCAATTAAAACACCAACGATTAAGATGTAACTGGTAATTGCGATTGGTTTTCCTTCTTCGACTGAATTATTCATTGTATTATTTGGTAACAAGTTGATTTTGATTTAAAATTCCGTAAACAGAACCTTTAAGTTCAGTTCCTAAAAAGGCAGAATTTTTAGATTTTGAAAGTATGTTTTCTTTTGTAAAAGTTGATTTGTGTTCCGGAGTAAAAAGTGTCAAATTGGCTTTTGCACCTTCTTCGATTGTGCTGCTTTCTAGTCCAAAAATGGCTCTTCCCGAAGTTAGTTTTGCAATTACAGTTTCTAATGGTAAAACAGTTAATAAAGCTCCAAAAGCACTTTCTAAACCAATAGTTCCATTTTTAGCGGTATCAAATTCCATTTTTTTGAACTCAATATCAATCGGATTATGATCTGATGTAATGGTGTCTATAGTTCCGTCAGCAATTCCGTTTAATAAAGCTTGTCTGTCAACTTCTGTTCTTAATGGCGGAGTTACTTTAAAACGAGTATCAAATCCGTCCAATTTTTCATCTGTCAAAACCAAATGATGTACAGATGCACTTGCAGTTACATGTAAACCTTTTGCTTTAGCCTCTCTAATCAATTCAACCGATTTTGCTGTAGAGATGGTTGGAATATGAAGTTTTCCGCCAGTATATTCCAATAGAAATAAGTTTCTTGAAATCTGTAGTTCTTCTGCCAAATTTGGAATTCCTTTCAAACCTAATCTTGTAGAAACAATTCCTTCATTGGCAACTCCATTTCCTTTAATATTCGGATCTTGTGAATAAGCAATTACCAAACCATCAAAATCCTGTACATATTGTAAAGCAATTTTCAGAATATTGGCATTGTCAATACTTTTATTATAATCTCCAAAAGCGATTGCGCCAGCATTTTTCATATCAAAAAGCTCTGCCATATCTTTTCCTTCGCTGGCTTTTGTTAAAGCACCGATTGGGTAAATTTCTGTAGCAAAGCCATTTGCTTTACTTTTTACAAAACTTACCTGAGACTGATTGTCAATAATGGGTAAAGAGTTAGGCTGTAAACCAATTGCTGTAAAACCGCTTTTAGCAGCAACAGTCAATCCGTTTGCAATGGTTTCTCTGTCTTCGTAACCTGGCTCACCAAGCGAAACGCTGCTGTCAAACCATCCTTGAGAAACGTGAAGATCTTCTAAACGAACAACTTCCGCATCGTCATTCGGAAGTGAAACGCCTATTTTTTCTATTAAACCATCTGCAATTAAAAGATCAACGGTCTGATTGTGAAACGGACTTTTTGAGTCGATAATTTTGGCGCTTTTGATGATTATTTTCATATGTAGATATTTTATTGTCGTAAAATGATTTTTGTAAAATGTAAAACGCTTTAGAAATAAAAGTAAAACCTATTTTACAAATTTTATAATTGCCATTTCTAATGCTAAAAATAACAGTGCAAAGATAACAAACCATTTCCAAATTTGGCTGTCAGTTCGCTCAGTTTGTAGTGTATTAAAAATAGTTGAAATTGTATCGGCAGTTTTGAAATCTGAAACAATACTAGTGTTTACCTGACTCAAATCGCTTTCGGTTCTTTTGTAATTAAAACTAATATTTTCAACCCATTCTTTTTTGTCAAAAATCCCATAGTTTCCAGCAGTTTCAGGAAAATCATTGAATGTTAATTTGACTTTATTGTTTAAAATCTGCTGAATTGGGATAAAAGAATCTTCATTTCCTTTTACTTCCAAAATAGCATCTTTCGTCAATAGAACATCCACAAAATAAGGCTGATTATTTCCAATTGTTAAAGCATTTACGCCTGTTTTTTGATTGTTCTGAGCGATTTTATAAAACAACGGAACAATTAATGGAGACTGCTGAAAATTAGAATTGGAATTGTTAATCGGAGCTGTAAAAACGGTAATTCCAGAAACTTGATTTTGAACCCCAGTTACAAAAGCAGTTTTATCTTCAAACGAAAGCACGGCTGGATATTGACTTGAAAAAGCAAATGAACTGTTTACTTTTGGATACTGGAAATTCGTTATTTTATTCTCAAAAACTCCAGAGAATAGTGGATGATCAAAATTAATTTTAGTGATTAATTTGCTGTTGTTTTCTAAATTTCCGAATGAAATTTTTCCAAAACTACCAAGAAATGTGTTCAAATTAGAAATAGAACTTTTTTCAGAAGGGATTACAACCAAATTTCCGCCTTTAGATACAAAAGATTTTAAAGTAGTCTGCAAAGCCTGCGGAATTTCAATTAATTCATTTAAAATTATAGTGTTTTGTTTCTCTAAACTGTTGTAATCTAAAGAACTTATAGAATAATTGTTGTAATTAAATTCTGCTGAAGTATAAATTCGAGATAAGAAATTACTTTTTTCAGGTTCGCCGATACTGATAACGTTTGTTTTTTTGTTTTTAGAAATGCTGAAAAACAATTTATTATCGTAAGTCAAACCATTGTCTTCAATAGTTACATAACCATGAAACGCTTCTTTTGGAATTGTGAAATTGACTTTCTTTTTCTTTGTATCAAAATTAATGATTGTTTTAGCAATGAGTTTATTTTGATTGTATAAAGCGGTTGAAACTGGTTTAAAATCATCACCATAAGCTGATAAGTTAATTCCAATTTCATAAAAATTTTCTAATGTTTGATTAATGTAAACGCTGTCGATAGAAACGTTATTTTTTTGTTCTGCTTTAGGAACTATGAAATAGGGCTTTTCTTCAAAATTTAAAGCTGCAATGTCTTTTTCTTTTAAACCTACCGCATCTGTAATAACGACAATGTCTTTTTTATGTGCCGATTTATGCGCTTTTATTTTAGCTGTAATTGCCGAAAGATCGAACGGAGATGCGCTGTATTTTAAATTCTGTAAAGCGCTTTTTGATGATTTTATATCGGTGTTCCAAAAATTTTCGGTGTTGGTTAAAAGTGAAAATGAAGTGTTTTCCGGAGTATTCTCCAATAATTCCTGAACAGCTCTTTTAAGTAATTCACCTTTTTTTCCTTTAGCCTGCATACTGAATGAATTATCTAAAACAATATACATTTCGTTTGAGGCATTTTTGCTGTCAACCGCTTCAAAAAAGGGCTGAGCAAAAGCTAATATAACACAGGTTAACAATAATAAACGTGTCGCTAGTAAAAGTCTTTTTTTGATTTTCGAACTTTTACGAGTCTGAATGGCAAGTTCTTTTAAGAATCGAACATTTGTAAAATAGGAGGTTTTAAAACGTCTTAATTGAAATAAATGAACCAAAATTGGAACGATCAATAAAAACAGAAAGTATAAAATTTCGGGATGTTTAAAATGCATTCTGGCTTCGATTTACTTCACTACGTTTTGTTTTTCGCGAAGATGCTGGTCAAAAATACGAATTAAAAATTATTTTAACCATATAAGTTCATGTAAGAGATTATAAGTTAATGCTGCACTTATTAAAATGAATAGGATAAAAGTTAGTATAAGAAGATTTAAGTTGGACTTTAAGTCTAAAATGAATTTATAAGCCTTATGTGATTAGTAAAAAAATGTAACTTTTGTAATTTGTTTTGTAACAAAGAAGCTGTTTCAAAACAATATTATTCCTTATTTTAGCTGATTCAAAAAAACAAACTATGAAAAAAATATATTTAGTTTTATTTTCAGCTTTATCATTGACCACGGTTAAAGCTCAAAATAAATTCAACTTATTAGTTGGAACATACACAAATACCTGCCAGAGTAACGGAATTTATGTTTATGAATTTGATGCAGCAACTGGTTCTTTTAAAGTAAAGAATTCCTCTGAAAATATAATCAGTCCAAGTTATCTATCGGTTTCTTCTGATAATAAATTTGTGTATGCCGTAAATGAAAACGGAACCCAAAGTGCTGTAAGTGCATTTGGTTATGATTCGGCTTCTGGGAAATTAAAATTTTTAAATACAAATGCTTCTTTAGGAGCAGATCCTTGTCATTTAATTAATGACGATAAAAATGTAATTGTTGCCAATTATTCTGGCGGAAACATTGTAGTGTTCAAGAAAAACGCTGACGGAAGTATTACCGAAGTGCAGCAATTAATTCAACATGAAGGAAAAGGACCAAATGCAGCACGTCAGGAAAAAGCGCATGTGCATATGGTTGCATTTTCTCCAGATAAAAAGTTTGTCCTTTCAAATGATTTAGGATTGGATAAAGTGTTTATTTATAAATACAATCCAAATTCTAAAAACGAAATGCTGACTTTAAAAGGAAGTGTCGATGTGAAACAAGGAAGCGGACCGAGACATTTAACTTTTAGTAAAGACGGTAAGTTTGTTTATTTAGTTCAGGAATTAGACGGAACTTTGACAACATTAAGCTACGATAAAACAGGGAACCTAAAAGTAGTTGCAGAAACCAGTATTCTTCCTAAAGGATTCACTGGCGGAACAGGAGCGGCAGCGATTAAAACTTCGCCAGACGGAAACTTTTTATATGTTTCTGATCGTGTAGATGCGAATTCAATTTCGGTTTATAAAATTCAAAAAAGCGGTGCTTTAGAATTGGTAGAGCAGCAAAGCACTTTAGGAAAAGGGCCAAGAGATTTTGCAATTGATCCAACAGGAAATTATCTTTTAGTGGGTCATCAATATACAAATGATATTGTAATTTTTAAAAGGGATAAAACGACAGGAAAAATCACAGATACTGGTAAAAGAATTGAATTGTGTTCGCCGGTAGGTCTTGTGTTTACTAAGATTTAGAAAGAAGTTGCTAAGGTTCTAAGATGCTAAGTTACTAAGAGAAAAGACTCAAAGATTAGAAGTGAATAACACTTAATCTTTGAGTCTTTTATTATTTAAAACTAAGAAAAAAATCTCAGAACCTTAGTGTCTCAGAATCTGAGTATCTAGAAAATATTATTTATTATCTTTTTTCTTCTTAGCAGCTCTGGTTTTCAGCATATTTCTGTTAACAGAACCATGCGTTTTCTTTTTTGTTTTTGAAGGACCTCCAAGATTGATTTTTTTGTTCTTTTTAGCTTTTTCATGAAAAGCACCGTCACCTTCCAGTTTTGGTTTTTTCATTAAAAATTTAATTGGCTGTCTGTCTTTTTCAGGTTCGATTAATTTAGATGAAATTTCAACTTCTTCAGGAAAATCAGCAATTGGCAGTTCGTGATTCATTAAAACTTCAGCTTCAATTTTAAATTCCTCTTCACGAGGCGTTACAAAACTAATTGCAGTTCCAGTCGCATCTGCACGACCTGTACGACCAATTCTGTGCATATATAATTCAGGTTCTTCTGGAAGTTCAAAATTGATAACGTGAGAAATATTAGAAATATCTAAACCTCTCGCCATAATATCTGTAGTTATAAGTCCGCGCAGATTTCCTTCTTGAAATTCTGCCATCGTACTCAAACGATAGTTCTGTGATTTATTGGAGTGAATTACTCCAAACTGACCTTCAAACATATCTTCAATGCGAGTATGAAGCATATCTGAAATCTTTTTGTTGTTAACAAAAATCAGAACGCGTTCCATACTTTCATCTGTTTCCAATAAATGCTTAAGAAGATTTACTTTAGTATTAAAATTGGGAACATTATAAGTTACCTGCGAGATTTTTTCTAATGGAGTTCCAGAAGCAGCCAAAGTCACTTCTTCAGGAAAATCAAAATAATCATTCAAAATAGCATCAACTTCATCCGTCATTGTTGCAGAGAAAAGAATATTTTGACGTTTAGTTTTCATCATTGCTAAAAGTGCTGTCAATTGTGCACGGAAACCTAAATTCAGCATTTCGTCAAATTCGTCAATAACCAGTTTTTGAGTTTCATCAAAACGAACAACAGCGTCTAGGGCTAAGTCCATTGTTCTTCCCGGAGTTCCCACTAAAATGTCAACACCTTCGTAAACGGCTTTTTTCTGAGTATTAATGTTTACGCCACCATAAATTCCTAAAGTTTTAACCGACATGTATTTCGTCAGTTTCTCCACTTCATCTACAACCTGAACAACTAATTCGCGGGTTGGAACCAGAATTACAATTTTTGGAGTATTGGTATTTGTAAATTTATAAAGCTTTAAAAGCGGCAGTAAATAAGCAAAAGTTTTACCTGTTCCAGTTTGTGCAATTCCCATCATATCTCGTCCAGAAGTAATCACTGAAAAAGATTTTTCCTGAATAGGAGTTGGCGTAACAAACCCTAAATCGTCTATTGCTTTTTGTACTGATTTTGGAAGATTAAATTTTTCGAAAGTGCTCATTTGCTTTAAATTTTGTGCAAATGTACGTTAAATTCATGGTTTTTTGTTGAATTTCTAGTTTTAGATGTCGTATTGTCACACTGAGCGTAGTCGAAGGGACGTTTCAATTGGATCCCGGTCTTCGACTTCGCTCAGCCTGACAAATTTTAATTTGGATTGGAGTAATTTTAAAATCCTTCAAAAACACCTAATCCAAATAAAGCAAAATCGTATTTTACAGGATCTTGTGCATCCATTTCTCTTAGTTTAGTATCTAATTCCAGTAAAGCTTTTGCATCATTTTGCTTTCGCGAAAGAATGCCAAGTTTGCGGGCTACATTTCCAGAGTGAACATCTAGCGGACAAGATAATACAGAGGGTGAAATAGTTTTCCAAATTCCTAAATCGACTCCTTTTGCGTCTTGACGTACCATCCAACGCAGATACATGTTGATTCTTTTTGCCGCAGAATTGTTTAAAGGATCTGAAATGTGTTTTTGAGTTCTTGCCAGATGATCTGTTTCGAAGAATATTTTTTTGAATTCGCTGATGCTTTTCTGTAAACTGTCTTTTTCCTGATTTTTAGCAAATACATTCTCTAATCCGTTGTGATTTTGGTAGATGTGTTGCAAACCTTTGATAAAACCAGCAAAATCATGTCCGTTAAAAGTTCTGTGTACAAAACTTTCAAGTCTTGCCAAATCTTCATCAGAATGAGACATCACAAAATCGAAAGGTGCATTACCCATCAATTCCATCATTTTATGTGAATTCTTGATAATCATTTTACGGTTTCCCCAAGCGATAGAAGCGCTTAAAAAACCAGCAATTTCGATATCTTCTTTTTGAGTAAAAAGATGCGGAATTTGAACAGGATCACTTTCTATAAAATCCTGATTATTATATTGAATGACTTTTTCGTCTAGAAATTCTTTTAGTTCTGTACTATTCATTTTTTAGTAAGGTCTTTGGAATAAAATCCGTCTTTTAAATTATTGGTCCGCATTTGCGGAATAATTTGGTAATATTTTTCAAAATAATCCAATTGCTGTTTATCAACACAAGGCAGATCGCCATCGCCATTTGCCCAGAAAAAGTCATTTTTTATTGGAGAATTGTATTTTAAATTTCCTAATTGAATGGATTCAAAGGCGGTATTGCTTTTTGAATTTTGATAAGGAAAAATAGTATTTTTTACTGAAAAATTACTGATTTCCAACATGAATTTATGATTAGAAAAAGCGTTAAGATTTACAGGAAAAAACAACACAATACAAGTTGGAAATAAGGATGCAATTAGAAAATATTCGATTGTTTTTTTGCTGTTAAAAAGACATGCAAAGCAAAAGAGCGAAAAGAATAATATAAAATTCATAAAAAATCGATATTGAGGCGATGTCAATCCTAATAAGAGCAGTTGTAAAATCATTACAAAATAAAGAATCCAAAGGGCTTTTTTATTTTGGTATTTAGAAATGAAAAAAGGAACAATCAATATTAGAAAAACGCTAATTTTATTGAATAATCCATTTAATTTGGACATTGAAAGCCAGTGTAAAAATAAGTCTGAAGGATTCATTCTGTTATATTGTTCTGCGCTTAGAAAAAAACCGTAATATTTAACCTGGTCGTAATAAAAGCTTTCGATTATATTCGGGATTGCGTAATCTGTTGTAAAAGAATTAATCTTTGAAGGAAATATTAGCGATCCGCAGATAATCATATTTTTTATGATAAAAAGTCCTGCTAGCAAAGCCGCCAATACTGCAGGTTTTAAAAGTTTTTTAGAAAGAGAACTAAAATGAAATCCTAACAGAATAATTGGAATTACTGCAAAAGTTAAACTTGTATTTTTTATATAAATAAGAAATAGAACAAGTATTACAATAAGATTAAAAATCTCCGAAGTGGTGTTTTTAAAATTTTCTAGGAAATAAAAGAACAGAATAAATGAAAAAATATAAACTGGAATATCTGGAGAAGGCGCACTTATAAATTGAAAAAAGAAAATATTAAACAAAGGCATCAAGCCAGCAAACAAATAGTTTTTATTATTGTTTTTATAATATTCATTTAATTTCAGGATAGAAAATAAGTTTCCAAGCAAAAGACAAAATCCGCTTAAATCGTTAAAATTTTTATATAAAAAAGAGAAGTTAAAAACACTTTGAGTAATGTGCCATCCGCTGGTTTGCCCAAAAAAAAGATGAAGATTGACAAGACCTTTTACAAAACCATATTCATTAATCCATTTTATAGTTTGGATGTAATAAGATTCATTGTCAATTACAAAAGGAATTGAAGCACATTGAGCCAAAATCAAAAAAACGATAATAACTAAAACAGCTTTTAGTATTTTTTGTAATTGAAGAAATTCAAAACAAAATAATCTATAAATCTCGGTTATTGGCTTGCGGAATTTTAGAAACAATAGAATATTTACAGCTAATAAGAAAGCATGAAATTCTATGTTTATTCTGTTAAAAACAGCCCAAATACTAGCTAAAATTGTAACCGAGAATAATCCTAGAATAGAGGTAATGACAAAATTTTTATTTTTTAACCGAAGAATCTTATCGGTTAGAAAACCTAAATTTATTGTCGTAAAAAGAATGTATATCCAGCTGATTACGATTAGAACCATATTAGGAAATAATTTGCCCGTCTGACATTACTAATTTTCTGTCGGCCATATTGGCTAATTCTTCATTGTGGGTAACGATAACAAAAGTCTGCCCAAATTCATCACGAAGCTGAAAGAATAATTGATGCAGATTTTCGGCAGAATGAGTGTCTAGGTTTCCAGAAGGTTCATCTGCAAAAATAACATCAGGCTTGTTTATCAAAGCTCTTGCTACTGCGACACGTTGTTGTTCTCCGCCCGAAAGTTCACTTGGTTTATGATTGATCCGGTGCGAAAGACCTAGAAAAGTAAGCAGTTTTTTAGCTTCGGCTTCAGTTTCTGAAGTTTTTTTACCTGCAATATAAGCTGGAATGCAAACATTTTCTAAAGCTGTAAATTCAGGCAAAAGCTGATGAAACTGAAAAATAAAGCCTAAGTTTAAATTTCGGAAATCGGATAATATTCTGTCTTGTTTACTTTTCTTTTTGAAATATCGGTTATAATATCCCAGCATTGAAACAATAGGCAGAAATAAAACTACGCTTACTACTATTCTAAGTGTATCGTCAAAAACTTTAGTTCTAAAAAATAATAAATAAACCGCAAGGACAATAATATATAAAGAACCTGACCAGGTAATAATTTTGAATATTTTTTCTTCTTTCGAATTATCATTTTTAATGTCTTGCAGTTCAAGCACATCTTTGCCATTTATGGATAAAGAAGAATCTGGAGCATAATCTGGTTTGTCTAAAGTTCCCAGAATTTGCAATAGAGTAGTTTTACCAGCGCCGGATGCGCCAACAATAGAAACAATTTCGCCTTTCTTAATATGTAAATCAACTCCTTTTAAAACTTCAAGTTTATCGTAGAATTTATGTATGTTTTTTGCGTGTATCATTTAATGAAACTGTTTTTACAAAGAAACGAAGTTTATAGTCAATATCAAATTAAATTCCAATCGCTAAATTCCAAAAGAAGTAAATCTACTTTAAGAAGTATAAAAGCTAAAATTCAAAAGGCACGTTTATTGATATGGAAATTTAGGAATTAAATAGAATAAAGTAATAAAATAATTTTTCGGAATTATTTCTAACTTCGAATAAACTTTAAAAATCGATCAAAATGCAAGATTTAAATGTTGTTGAAGATAACAGAATGTCAAAATTGATTTTAGGTTTACTTTTTGACGCAATTGGTATGATTTCATTTTCGATTCCGTTTTTGGGCGAATTCTCAGATGTTGTCTGGGCGCCAATTGCGGGTGTTATTATGACAAGAATGTACAGAGGAAGGGTAGGTAAGGTAGCTGGATTTTTGACTTTTTTAGAAGAAATACTGCCTTTTACAGATGTAATTCCTTCTTTTACCCTTACATGGATATATACCTATTTCTTTCAACGAAAATAAAAAAGACGGTTTTTTAAACCGTCTTTTCGAATTACTAATTTATTGAATTACTATTTTTTTTATGTATTGTGTTTTCTTAGTCTGCGGATGGATTACTTTGATTATGAAAACACCTTTAGAATGTAATTGGACCGTTTCCTGCGTATTTCCCCTTATTTTTTGTTTTACTAATTCTTTCCCAGAAAGATCATAAATTTTAAGATCTGCAATTTCTGTTTCTTCATTATCAATATAGACCGAAAATGTGCCATTACTTGGAATTGGCCATACATTGAATGAGTTGTTATTTGCTTTAATAATATCTTCAATGCCTAAATGTATCGTTTGTCCGCTTACAATGTTCACTTTACGTTTCATAGAACCTCCTTCAGAATCTGTTACGGTAAATTCGAAAGAACATAAACCGTTTGATGCAGGTGTAAAAGCTACGATATCAGAGTTTAGTGTTGCATTTCCGTTTACTATATTCGAGATAGAATAAGAAATGCCACTTGTAAATCCTCTCGATAACTTCTGGATATTAATGTCAATTTTAGCTCCTTGCGGTGATTCGTAATGCGGTAATGACAGCCATTGAAGATATTGATCCAAATTAGTATATCCATCTTGATCTGTATCAGCGTTTGCATCTGAAAAATCACCAATTGCAGAGTTTGGATTTGTTCCAATAATAGTTTCCCACCAATTTGGCAGTCCGTCTTGATCGGTATCCCAGTTAGCATCTCTAACTACAGCCGGATAGTTTTCAAATCCGCCCACATCTGATTCGTTATCAGGAAATCCAGGTTTTTTTGTTACGCTTCCAACGGCAGAATAAGTTCCGTTTAAAGTTTCTGTTATAATTCTCTGATCGTGATCGTCAAATTCTGGCTGTGTACATCCAACATCAGAAAGTACAATTTTATAGGCATTTTTTGCAGACTGTGTAGTTACATAAGAAGGGAAAAAAGGTGTGTTCACAAAATTTTCAAATGTTATGGCAACTCCAGAAGCTTTTCGTCCAGCTGTCTGATTATTTTCGTCAAAGTAACCCGGCATTACGTTTCCGTTAAAATAACATTGCTGTGTTCCAGTTCCCGCACCTTCATTTTGCTGATTGAATGCCGTAAATATTTTGGAGCCTGCTCCCGGTTTGTAATAGTTATTTACAAAGTTTACTTCTTTGGTTCCGCCGTCGGTAGTTCTTCCTCCCCAGTTGTAAACCACATTATTCGTAATATCCATTTTTCCTGCGTAAGCACCGCTTCCATCTAATCCTCCGCCAAGACTCCAATTACGCCCGTAGCAATGCGCTAATAAATTATGGTGGAAACTTCCGATATCCCCTCCAATTGTTGCAGCATATCCATGCTCTGTTCCGGCAGGATAATTTTGATGATTTGCAGCATTTAAAGCTTCAGAAATGAGTGTTCTCTGCAGTGTTATATTTTTTCCAGATCTAGAACTGAAAGATTCGTCAATAGTCCAGCTGATAGAGCAGTGGTCAATAATGCTATTGTCTGCGCCAGTAAGTCCCATTCCGTCGTAAGTTGGTCCAGCACCAACACGGATACGTAGATTTTGAACTACAGCATCGTTTCCTGTAACTCCAAAAGGAGCAGAGCGAATACAAATTCCTTTTCCGGGAGCTGTTTGTCCAGCAACAGTTACATAAGGCTGGCTTAAGACAAGTCGGGATTGTAACTGGATAATTCCAGATGTATTAAAAACAATAGTTCTGGGACCAATATCATTCGTTACTGCCTCGCGAAAACTGCCCGGACCACTGTCGTTCAAATTGGTTACAGCAACTACTTTTCCGCCACGGCCGCCTCTTGCAAAACGTCCGTAGCCTTCAGCGTCTGGAAATGCAAGCTGTGCTGGTCGAAAACGCCAAACGTTTCCTTTTTCAACTCCGTTTGCTAAAACTTCGTCTATACGCCAGTAGTAAGTTGCTCCTGTATATAAGCCGTTAACTTGATAAGAATTACTTGCTAAAGCTTGGTTTCCTTTATATTCTGGTGAGGATGTTGTTGCATTAGCAACTGCAGTTTGGTCTGTTCCAAAATAAATATTGTGTGAAACTGCATTTGCTGCTGCCGTCCACTGCAATAATTTTCCTCCCGAATCCAATTCGACATGTTCATTATTTTGTTTCGGATTTGGATTTGTTGCCTGATAGAAAATATTCGGTGTATTAAGTTCAAAACCATTCAATATAAAATTTTTGATATTTTCTGTGCCAGATGTTTCTGCGGCTATAAGAATCACGACATCATTTCCTGCTGTTGCCTGAAATTTTAAATAGGTAGATTTTGCATCTGCAGTTTTAAGTGCTCTTACGGTCGGGATTAAATTGTCTACGACTAAATTTCCATTAACAGAAATATCAATTGGGCTGAAGGTATTTCCTGTTGGACTATCTACGTTATTAAAAAAAGCTAATAATGTATGTTCTCCAGTTGAAAGTCCACTAATTTTAAGTTCGATCTGCGCACCCAAGTTTGCAGTTGTTCCTTTCACGGTTACTCCGTCGGAAATTAATCTGGCATAATAAGGAGCTTGGATTCCGGCTTTGTACCAATTTGTTCCTAAAGCGTCACCTTTGTCTCCGGCTCTGGTTACGGTAAAGGTAATTCCGTTTTCAGTATAAGTGCTGGTATTTCCGGAAGCAATTACCCATGCAGTATAATCTGGGTCATTTACCTCGGTTTTAGGTCTTCCTGACTGATCAAAGTCAATTTTAACAATAGGATTTTGGGCAAAAATCTTGATGTTCGGCGCAATGAGACAGACAATCGTCGCCATTACGGAGAGTTTGAAGTAATTTTTCAGCATTTCAATGGTGGTTTGGTTAGTAAGTAATAATCTTAGTTATCTTTTAAATATCTGAATATCAGTATTTAAAAGTGTCTAAAACTATTGTAAAGTTTATTATTACACTAATAAAAACTATCCTGCACCATCCTGTTCTGTATGTTGTTTTATTAAAAAAATAACATAAAAAAAGTGATATGTATTTTTTTAATGCTAATTTTTTAAAATGTTTTTATCTGAGAAATAAAGGCATTGCGGAATTTTTATATTCAGAAAAGTAATTTTGGAAAAAAAATAATTTCTGAAATAAAAAAAAATCAAAAAGTAGCACAATCAGAATCTTGACCAGAACGGATTGTTTTGACTATTATATAAAAAGAGATTAGAGTGATTTATCTTTAAATAAGAATCCAAGTCCCATTCTTTTTAGCATTTTCTTTTCGAAATTCCAAAAGAAACGGAATTGTCCAAAAATGGTACCAATGGCTACTAGCAAAACTTGATAAACAGGAAGTATAATTAATAAACGAATAAGAGTAAACCAAACTACTCCTAAATCTTCTTTATGAATTCCTACCCAGTCACAAAAAGGTCTAGAAATCCATGCAGATGCCGATCCGGTGATGGCAAAAACAATAAGTATAATTATGGCTTGTAAATTGGAAGTAATTCCCCAGCGTTTTTTTAATTTATTCATTGCTATTTGTAATGATTACAAATATAACATATTATCTTGAAGGAACATTACCCCAAAGCTTTTGTTTGTAAGTATTTTGAAAATAAATCATGTAATTATAAATTAAGTAATTTACCTCATATCCGTAATGAATATCTGGACGATAATCAATTGTCATTTCATATAAATTGGAGTTGTAACGAAGCGGCTGTAAAACACGATTATTCCATTCGGTTACATACAAGTAGTTTTTGTTTTCCAGATAAGCTAAAGAGTAATAATTACGGGCAAAAGCGCGAGATGCAAGCCAAGTACTGAATCCGTTATCAATAATAATAACTTCATATTCCAATGAATCATTTGCAATTCTAACAGTATCGCTCTCTTGTTTGTTTGATGCACTATCATTGCTAGCAATATTTTGCGAAGCCGTCGAACAAGCAATTATTGCTCCTAGAATGATTAATATGGAAATGCATTTTTTCATGTTTTAAATTTACGAAGAAATGGCGATAAAAAGTTACTATTTAACTTTTTGTAAGGTTCTAATATACTGATATTTTAGACTCTATTTTCTAGGTTTTCTTTTAACTAAAAAAGCTGTTTATAAAATAAACAGCTTTTGTGTATTCTAAAAAGCGTATCGTAAGAAAATCTTAGCACCTTAGCCTCTTAGTATCTTAGAATCTTTTTTACTTACTTCCAAACAGCTTCCCTATAAATCCAGCGATTCCTCCTTTGCTTTTTGTGACCACTAAAACATCGGCAACATCAACTTTTCCATCGTTGTTTTGGTCCAGGCCAAATTGCATTCCGTATTTAGAAATGGTGTCCATTATTCCAGATGCTTGTCCGCTGTTTCCTGAAATTGAATTTATGATATCTGAGATTTGAAAACTGTTATCATTTGGATCTTTTGCTTTATTAACCAAAGAACCTAAAATCTGCGGAATTAAATTAGATGCTACTCCGCTTGAATCTGCACTGCTAAGACCAAATTTTTGACCTAGATTGCCGCTTAACTGTTGTTGGATTTGCTGTACAACTGGATTTGAACTATCGATAGACGAGGTTCCGTTAAATAATCCAGCAATTTGATCAGTTCCGCCTTCAGAAACAATTTTCTTTAATCCTTCGAAGATAGAGTTACTTGTTTCACTGATTACGGCTTCATTATGTTCATTTGGAACAGCGTTATTGTTTACCACTGCATCGCCTCCATATTGTTGTACTAATTGGGTTAATTGTTCAAACATGATTTTTAGGATTTAGATTAGAACTCAAATTTAAACAAAAAAAGAAAGGGATTTATTAAACAATGTTAATAAATCCCTCTTAAGTAATTTAATTATAGTTAATTAGCTTAACAATGTGATAATTTGTGATGCTAATTCAGTACCAATTCTATCTTGTGCTTCTCCCGTTGCAGCTCCAATATGCGGCGTCAAAGAGATTTTAGAGTGCATTAAAATTGCCATTTCTGGTTTTGGTTCGTTTTCAAAAACGTCTAATCCAGCAAACGCGACTTTTCCTGAGTCTAAAGCTTTTACTAAAGCTACTTCGTCAATAACACCTCCGCGAGCACAGTTTACGATTCCAACACCGTCTTTTAAGATTTCAAATTCTTTCTCTCCAATGATGTAACCATTTTGAGCAGGAACGTGAAGTGTAATGAAATCAGCTTCTTTAAATAAAGATTCTAAAGATTGAGAAACGATTTTAGTTGTAATTGATTGTCCATCGAAAAATTCAACTTTAATATCAACTTCAGGAATAAAGCTGTCTGCAGCGATCACTTTCATTCCTAAGCCAAGAGCCATTTTTGCTGTAGCTTGACCAATACGGCCGATACCAACAATACCTAAAGTTTTACCTCTTAATTCAGTTCCGTTAGCATAAGCTTTTTTCAAACCGTCAAAATTAGTATCTCCTTCTAGAGGCATATTTCTATTAGAATCATGTAAGAAACGAACACCGTTAAATAAATGTCCGAATACCAATTCTGCAACAGATTCTGAAGATGAAGCAGGAGTATTGATTACATGGATTCCTTTGCTTTTAGCATAATCCACATCGATATTATCCATACCAACACCACCACGTCCGATGATTTTAATTCCAGGACAAGCATCGATGATATCTTTACGAACTTTAGTTGCGCTTCGAACTAAAATTACGTCAATATTGTTTTCGTTGATATAGTTAGCTACTTGTTCTTGAGCTACTTTTGTAGTGATAACTTCAAAACCGCCTTTTTCTAAGGCTAGAATTCCGCTTTTAGAAATTCCGTCATTTGCTAATACTTTCATTGTGTGTTTATTGTTTATTTGGTGAATCGTTTATTTGTTAATCGATAAACCAGCTATTTTATTTTTTCTTTTTTGATATTTTTCAGCTGAAAACTGAGACTGAGACTGAGAACTAAACTTTAGACTCAAGCGCTTTCATTACATCAACCAATACCTGAACGCTTTCGATTGGCATTGCATTGTAGATTGAAGCTCTGTAACCGCCAACAGAACGGTGTCCAGGTAATCCTGAAATTCCAGCTTCTTTCCATAAAGCATCAAAAGTTGCAGTATGATCTGGATTTGTTAGTAAGAAAGTTACGTTCATGTTAGAACGATCTTCTACTGCAGCAGCACCTTTGAATAATGGGTTTCTGTCAATTTCGCCGTAAAGTAATTCTGCTTTAGCGTTGTTTAATTTTTCAACAGCAGCAATTCCGCCTTTCCCTTTAATCCATTGTAAAGTTAAAAGAGAAACATAAACAGCAAATACAGATGGAGTATTGTACATACTCTCAGCTTTAATGTGTTTAGCATAATCTAACATGCTTGGAATTGTTCTTCCGTTTTTGCCTAAGATTTCTTCTTTAACCACAACAAGAGTTGTTCCGGCAGGACCCATATTTTTTTGAGCTCCAGCGTAGATTAAGTCAAACTTAGAGAAATCTAAATCACGTGAAAAAATATCAGAACTCATATCGCAGACAACTGGAATGTTAGTTGCTGGGAATTCTTTCATTTGTGTTCCAAAAATAGTATTGTTGCTCGTGCAGTGAAAATAATCAGCATCTGCTGGAATTTCGTAACCTTTTGGAATATGTGTATAATTGTCGTCTTTTGAAGAACCAACGATAACTGTTTCACCGAAAAGTTTAGCTTCTTTGATGGCTGCAGTTGCCCACGTTCCTGAATCTAAATAAGCAGCTTTTCCGTTTTCTTTTAATAAATTGTAAGGTGCCATTAAGAATGCTGTACTTGCACCACCTTGTAAAAATAAAGCCTGATAACCTTTTCCCTGAAGTCCTAATAATTCTAAAGCAAGGGAGCGAGCTTCTTCCATTACCGCAACAAAATCTTTACTTCTGTGCGAGATTTCAAGAATAGATAATCCTGAATCATTAAAATTTAAAACCGCTTTTGATGCCTTCTCAAAAACTTCCTGAGGTAAAATACTTGGTCCTGCGCTGTAGTTGTGTTTTTTCATGGTTGTTGTTAATAGTCGAAAATTTTAAAGACGCAAATTTCGTCAATAAGAGCCGAAAAAGCGTTAAAATATTCGAAATAATTAAACATTTTATTACTTTGTTGTTAACAAAAACGTTATAGTATCGACATTATCTGCGTAATCCCACAATTGCGGTTTTTGCGTTTCTCCAAATTGAATGCTGTTTGGAGTCAAATTACTGCTTACGATGCACTGAATTTGTTCTGAATCGTTTTTAAGACGGTTTTCAAGTTCCTCTAAGTTTTCATAATATTCATAAAAAATACTTGAGATAGGAGAGGCGTAACTTGAATCTTGCTTTATGGTCAAGAATCCGTTATCTAATAATTTAAAATTACTCATCAAAAATACCGCTTTGTTATAATCGTAGTTGTTAGCATATTTTTCATAGTGAATAACATCCTGGTATTTAAAAATAGCCTGAAAAAAGGCATCAAACGAATAGTCTTTAGGAACAAAAAGTTTAGAGACATTTCGGCATCCTAAACCAAAATATCTAAAAATATCTTCACCTAGATTTTCTAATTCTTCATGACTTTCTTTTCCAGTTAAAACCGCGGCAGAATTTCTGTTTTTACGAATGATGGAAGGTTTGTCTTTAAAATAATATTCAAAATAACGAGCTGTATTATTGCTTCCTGTAGCAATTACAGCATCAAAATTTTCTAATTTTCCTTCTACGAAAGTAATTTTGTCTTTTAAATTTTCATCAACAGCAATTAAATATTTTGCTAAAAATGGCAGCAAGTGCTGATCGTTTGATGAAGTTTTGATTAAAGCCTTGTTTCCTGTTATTAAGACCGATAAAAAGTCATGAAAACCAACAAGAGGAATATTTCCAGCCAATATTAAAGCGACTGTTTTTTCGTTTTTATCAGATTTTGCAAATTCAGATTCATATGGAGAAAGCCATTTTTCTAGGTTTTCTTCCGTCAAAGCTTCTGCCCATGATTGTATAGAAAAATAAACTTGATCCGGCGTATACCATCCATTATGAGATTGTGATAGATGAATTAGTTTTTCAAAATCGTCAAAAAAGATATCGTTATATAAAACGCTAGATCTTTGTATGGATCCTGTTTCGGAAAACTGACTTAAAAATTTTCCTAATTCAACAAAAACACTTTTTTTTGTTTCTAATGTCATAATGTTTGTTTATGAATTGTTTTGATTGTAATTTTGCACAAAAATAAGCATAATTAAGTCGAAAGTCAAAAGTCGTAAAGTCAAAAGCTATACTTGTCTTTATTTTTACTTTAGAACTTTAAGACTTGTAACTTTAAGACTAAGAAAACGATGGCAATTATTATAACTGACGAATGCATCAACTGTGGGGCTTGTGAACCAGAGTGCCCAAATACAGCAATATATGAAGGAGCAGATGATTGGAGATATAAAGACGGAACAAGTCTTTCTGGAAAGATAGTTTTACCTGACGGAACTGAGGTTGATGCTGAAGATGCTCAAACTCCAATTTCTGATGAAATCTATTATATTGTTCCAGGAAAATGTACGGAATGTAAAGGTTTCCATGATGAGCCTCAATGTGCGGCAGTTTGTCCAGTTGACTGCTGTGTGCCCGATGATAATCACGTTGAAGACGAAGAAACTTTGCTGGAAAGACAAGCTTTCCTACACGGAGAGTAATAATTTCTTGCAAATTACAATAGAATCCTGAGTTTTACTCAGGATTTTTTTTACCCTGATATCAGGTATTTGTAAAAGTTAGTTTGTTGATAACTAATGTTTTATTTTTAGGCTGTTGCTTTATTGTTAAAAATTTAATACTTTAGTTAAAAATTTAACAATGCCTATGAAGAGATTGCTACTTTTATTTGTCGTTTTATTCAGTAATGTAAGCGTTTTTGCACAAAGCGAAGCGTATTCTGTACTTGTAAAAGATATCGAAACACTGCAGCCGATAGAAAATGCTACTGTCGTAATTTTAAAAACCAAGCAGGTTTTAATGACGAATGAAGATGGAAAAGCTACTTTTGTTTTAAGCGGTGGTTCTAATGTACAGGTTTCAGAAATGAATTATGAGAATTTGACAATTCGCTGGGCTTCATTAAAAGAAAGCGAGTTTGTAGTTTATCTTAAAAATAAAAAAGAAAACTTAGAGGAAGTTGTGGTTTCAAAAGAAAATCTTCAAAAAACACTGCAGAGAATAGTTTCCAATTCTAAACAAAAAATAAGTATTCCCCATCGATTGAAAGTGTATGTGCGAGAGTTTTTTATGCTGGATAATCAGTATTCGTATTATAACGACGGATTAGTCAATTTTCAATTCAATAAAAACAATACCACCACTTTATTGGTAGAGCAAAATCGCTCATACGGTTTACTGGAAACAGATATAAGCGCCGACTTGATGGGCTATAATTTGAATAACATCATGGAAAATTATTCCAATTTTAAATATTTTGAGCCGCTGCTTGATTCTAAAGCAAAGAAGGAATATGATTTTACGGTTAAAGGACATGCAAAAAATAAAGATTATTATGTCATGTCAGTTAATCCTTTAGACAAAGTAAAAGAGGCGGTTGATAATTTTGAAATTATTTACGATCCAGTCAAAAAAATCATCTTAGAATTTACAATTTCAGTACCGCCCTCAAGTTTGGATAAAATAGAGGAAAAGACGGGAAATGGAGATAAAAATATTACCAAATCTTTTATAAATGTTGCCTATCGTTTAGATGGAGATGATTATTATTTGTTAAGTTCCAATGAAGAAATTGGATATACAATGATCCAGAAGGAGAAATCAAAAAATATTCAGGTTAGAAATAGTTTTGTGACGACAGGTTTTAATAAACAAAATTTCACTTATAGTGAAAGTGATGTTTTTAAAGAGAAATCGCTTTTCAATAAAAAGAATAAAATCCTGACCAATTATTGGGACATTTCCGGTTTTACTGCTACCGATGAAGAAAAAGCAATTATTGCTTCTTTAGAGTTTAAATTGTAATTAAATAAATAGAAAAAAAATCCTGAACGATCTAAAGTTCAGGATTTTTTGTTTTATAAAGTTATGTCAGGCCGAGCGAAGTCTAAGCCTTTGTGTATTAAAAATTAAATCCAAGTCTTGCATAGTAGTAAGCACCATTAAATCCCATTTGAACGGCATCCCAATAACCTCCGGCTTCAACCCAGTCATCTTGCTGGTCAGGATAAATGTTCAGTAAGTTATTCGCGCCAATACTTATTTTAGTCGATTTAGAAACTTTAAATCCTAGAGTTAAGTCTGTTACGATTTTGGCTCCGTAAGTATCTGTAGCCGCTTTCTTTTGAATTGCATACAATTGGTCTTCTGTTTGATCAGGAGAAGTTCTGAAATCTTCCGGAGTTAAATCACTCATTTGATAATCCAGTAATTTTACTTCACTGAATCTTGTAAAAGCTAATCCTGCATCAAACCATTTTCTGCCATAATTTAGGTTTAAACCAAATTTGTTTGGCGGAGCAGAAGCTAATAAGAAAGCTCTGTCACGTTCTCCAAAAAATGTCTTTTCATCTAAATTGCCATTTTTTATTTTGTCGATTTTCATATCGTTGATGTTGCCGACTAAAGTAGCACCGAATCTATTTTCATTAATTGTTTTTTTCCAGGCTAAAACAATATCCAATCCTGTTGTTTTTGTATCCACGCCATTTACGAAAAATTGTGCTTTATCTACATTCATTCCCAAAGCTGTTGCATCAAAATAACCTGTTAATACAATTCTGTCTTTTACATTAATTAAATAACCGTCAACAGTTGCTGTAAAGTCACCAAAATTGGCAGTAAATCCTAAAGAGGCATTAACAGCTTTTTCTTCATTTAATTTCTGAATTCCAAATGCTCTTGTTATTTCGCTGTCATTTGGAGCCAGTAAAACTTCTGATGCACCTCCTGAACTAAAGTTTGTAAAACGTAAGTTATAGTAAATCTGTGCTAAAGAAGGCGCACGAAATCCAGTGCTTACAGAACCTCTTAAATTGATTTTGTCTGTTATTTTAAGTCTAGAAGCTAATTTACCATTTACAGTGCTTCCAAAATCGCTGTAGTTTTCGTAACGTACCGCTCCACTGACCATCCAAGCTTCTGTAACGTCTAATTCTGCATCTGTATACAAAGAAAAGTTGGTACGGCTTTTATTTACTTCGTTTGCTGGGCTGTAGCCAGGAAAACCTTGAGAACCGCCAGGTCTTGGTTCGCCAGAAACAGGATCAATAGGAGCACTTTGGTTAGCTGGATCTGTAATTGGAACGCCATTTGTATCATAAGTGGCATAAGAGCCTATTTCTCCAGCGAAAATCTCAAATTGTTCAACTCTGAATTCGGCTCCAAAAGCTAAATTTAAACCGCTGAGAACATCTCCATAATTTTTTGAGAGATCGAGATTCGTTGTGTTTTGCAGTAAGCTGTGACCTCCAGCATCAAATTCTGTTGGAGATCTTTCTTCAAGTGAAGCGTTCAGCGTGCCTTTTATATCGTAGTGAAATTTGTTTTTCCCTAAAGTATTGCTAAAATCCCATTTCCAGCCACCAGAAGTCTCTGTTCTAATTCCTGCCGCAATTGAATTGTCATTTATCTTAGAAGTAATTCGAGGAGTATATCCGCCAGGATAAATGGCTTCTACAACTCTTTCGCCATCATTTCTGGTAAAAGCATACGCATCTGTATCTCTAAAATTGCTTCCTCCAAATGCATAAAACTGCGTTCTTTCAGAAATTGGAACAGCGAGATTTACAAATAAATTAACTCCCTGAATTTCTGCTTCTCCAAATCCTTTTCTAAAATCAAAACCTGGTCGTAATGTTTTGTTTTTGTTTAAAAATTCTCCTGTTACATTCACATAACCTCCTTTTGTTCCAATAGGAGTTCCATAATTTGCGGATACTTTAAGCGAACCTCCATCAAAATTCTGATTTTTACCAAATGAATTTCCATAGCCTTTTTGGTCTAATCGATATCCTTTAGTATTGGCAGTTCCTTCTGGGAAATCTCCTTTAGCATCTGTATTAAAAGCGCCATAGGTTATGGCTCCAGTAAATTCTTTTACATTATCATTTGTAACAATATTAATAACCCCAGCAATTGCATCAGAGCCGTATTGAGCGGCAGCGCCATCTCTTAAAATTTCAATTCTTTTGATAGATGCTGCGGGAATTGCATTTAAATCTGTTCCAGTATTACCTCGGCCTCGTGTTCCAAATAAATTGATTAAAGAGGATTGGTGTCTTCTTTTTCCATTAATTAAAACCAAAGTCTGGTCTGGTCCCATACCTCTTAAAGAAGCTGGATCAACGTGGTCGGCGCCATCAGATCCTGATTGTTTATTGGCATTGAAAGATGGTGCAACATATTGCAAAAGTTCATTAATTTCGAGTTTACCGCTTTGTGTAGTAACATCTTTTACATTAATTACATCGATAGGAACGGCAGAATTTACAACCGTTCTCTTCGCATTTCTTGATCCAACTACAACAACATCATTTAAAATCTGTCCGTCGCTTTCGCTTAAAACTACATCTATTTTATCGCCAGAAGCTGTTTTTTCAACCGTTGAAAATCCGACATAACTAAAAACTAAAGTTGCGCCCTCTTTTACTTTTATTCTAAAACTACCTTCAAAATCAGTAGATACCCCGTTCGACGTTCCTTTCTCAACAATATTTACACCAGGAAGCGGTGCGCCAGTTTTGTCTTTTACAACACCCGAGACCTCTTTTTGCGCAAAGAGGAATGCTGAATTCAGCAGAAATAAAAATAATGCAATCTTTTTCATGGTAATTGGTTTTTTGGTTTGTTTTTTGTTGATTAGTTTTATAAAAGTAGTGTTTTTTAACAAAAATTTAATAAAATGTTTAAAAATTTTCAAGAACAGCCTTAAAATTATATTAATGAACATTTTTAGTTCGTGGAAGAGCTATTAAATCTTATATTTGCAAAATTTTAAAGCCAAAAAATATCATTTTGGCAGAAACTAGAAAAAACGCGTAAAATCATAATACATTAAAATAGAACGTTTAATGTTTTAGGCTTAAATAAAGAAGCCAAATAAAATAAATAGAAACAAACAGATGAAAGCAGGAATTGTAGGATTACCAAATGTTGGAAAATCAACATTATTTAATTGTTTATCTAATGCAAAAGCGCAAAGTGCTAACTTTCCGTTTTGTACAATCGAACCTAATATTGGTGTTGTAAACGTTCCAGATCCAAGAATCAATAAATTGGAAGAATTGGTAAAACCAGAACGCGTTCAAATGGCAACTGTAGATATCGTAGATATTGCAGGTTTAGTAAAAGGAGCAAGTAAAGGTGAAGGTCTTGGAAACCAGTTTTTAGGAAACATTAGAGAGTGTAATGCTATTATTCACGTTTTACGTTGTTTTGACAATGATAATATTGTACACGTTGACGGAAATGTTAATCCAATTCGTGATAAAGAAACTATTGATATCGAATTGCAGTTAAAAGATTTAGAAACAATCGAAAAACGTTTAGAAAAAGTAAAACGTGCTGCAAAAACTGGAAATAAAGAAGCGCAGACAGAAGAAGCTTTATTAAATAGAATTAGAGAAGCTCTTTTGCAAGCTAAATCTGCAAGAACAATTATTCCTCAAAGCAACGACGAAGAAGTTTTGATGGAAGCTTTTCAATTGATTACAGCTAAACCAGTTTTATACGTTTGTAACGTTGACGAAAGTTCTGCTGTAAACGGAAATAAATATGTAGACCAAGTTCGTGAATTAGTAAAAGATGAAGATGCTGAAGTTATTATTCTTTCAGTAGGAGCAGAAGCTGATATTACAGAATTAGAAAGCTACGAAGAGCGCCAAGTTTTTCTTGAAGACATGGGATTAACTGAGCCAGGAGCTTCTGTTTTAATTCGTGCAGCTTACAAATTATTAAAACAGCAAACTTACTTTACAGCAGGTGTAAAAGAAGTTCGTGCTTGGACAATCAATATTGGAGCAACTGCACCGCAAGCAGCTGGAGTTATCCACACTGATTTTGAAAAAGGATTTATCCGTGCTGAGGTTATTTCATACGAGGATTACGTTCAATACGGTTCTGAGGCAAAAGCAAAAGAAGCTGGAAAATTCAAAGTAGAAGGAAAAGAATATGTCGTAAAAGATGGTGATGTAATGCATTTCCGTTTCAACGTTTAATTTTTTTTTCTTTTAAGATAATAGAAGAAAGAGTAAAGAATAAAGACTAAACTGCTGGAGAGATTCAGCAGTTTTTTTATGAATAAAACTTAAGTTTTCAATTGTCAGGCTGAGCGAAGTCGAAGCCCGCGCAAAGATTAGCAATACTTTATGGAGCTTCTAACGTGTCCTTCGACTTCGCTCAGGATGACAAAAAAAATGAGAAATCTGCAAAATCTGCGAGAGATAATTTTTAGCATCAAAAATTTTTGGCTTAAAAATTGGTTACAGAAAAATAACCAATTACTAATCTAAAAATTAACCAATCAAAATGCTAAAAAAATCATTCAAATTTCTGGGCTGGACACTTTTCGGAATCTTCAGTTTCCTTGCTTTGTATATTTCTTCTGTTTTAATTATTTCTAAGATTACGGTCAATTCAGATGTTGCAAAAGTCGAAGAACAAAATGCGATTCCAATTTACATTCTTTCAAACGGTGTTCATACTGATATTGTCGTTCCTGTAAAAAATGAAATCAAAGACTGGAGAAACCAGATTCAGTTTAATCAAACGCAATCGAAAGATTCTTTAATGAATTATATCGGTTTTGGCTGGGGCGATAAAGGGTTCTATCTAGACACGCCAGAATGGTCAGACTTAAAAGCAAGTACAGCTTTAAAAGCCGCATTCGGAGTTAGTTCATCTGCCATGCACACGACATTTTTCAAACAATTGAGAGAAGGTGATGACTGCAAACGCATTTTAATTTCAAAAGAAAATTATCAAAATTTAGTCAATTATATTTCAAATAGTTTCAGCGATCCAATTCATCCGGAATGGATTGAAGGTCACAGTTACGGTAAGAAAGACGCTTTTTATGAAGCAAAAGGAAGTTATAGCCTTTTTTATACGTGTAATACCTGGGCAAACAATGCCTTGAAAGCAGCAAATCAAAAAGCAAGTTTGTGGACTGTTTATGATAAGGGGATTTTTTGCCATTATAAATAATTGAGAGATGAAAAGGCTGATTTTAATTTTGGCAGTAGTATCATTAATTATTTCTTGTAAAAAGTCTGATGCACCCGCTTGTGAAGATTGTATGGATTTTTACTTTGAAAATCCACAACCTGAAAAAGACTCAGAGTTAGATCGTTTTCCAAATAAGTTTAGAGGATTATACATGAACAGTGATTCCACTTTTATTAGGATTGACGATGATAGAATTATGAAAGAACACTTTTTTAAATTCAAAATCCATAAACTAAAATTAGACTCAACAAAAACTGAGTATAAGATTATTGATGGAAAATTAATAATCAATGATACAAAAGAAAAATATGAAATGAAAATGATCGGTGATTCAATAGAATTGATCAAAAAAAATATTGATACAATATTTAGATTTTCATTAAACCAAAAGGCAAAACGTATCGATGGTCAATTGATATTAAGCACGAGAGATTCTATATTATGGAATGTTCAATTTGTTTCGCTTGAAAAAGATATAATTAAGTTTAAGAATCTTTATGAGGGAAAAGATTTAATAAAACTTGATTCTGTAACTAAAATAAAAGGGAAGAAGGTAGATTCAATATCATATTTAATAAAGCCAACAAGAAGTGAATTGAAGAAAATTTTGAAAGTTAAAGATTTAGGCTACACAAACGAATATCGAAAATTTTCAAAATAAACGTGGAAAAAATATAAAATTCGTGTTAAAATCGACAAGTCAAGAGTTTTCATTATTGCGTAAATTTGAGAGAATATCAAAAAAAATCAGCAGATGAAAATCAAAAATATATTCTCCAAAACATGGTTTCTATTAAAAAATACCTTTTTAGAATTTAATGATGATAACGCTATTAAGCTTAGTGCTGCATTATCATATTATACCATATTTGCATTGCCTCCATTGTTAATTATTATCATTACTATTTGTGGTTTCTTTTTTGGAGAAGAAGCAGTTACTGGACAGCTGTATGGTCAGATTAACGGAATGGTAGGTAATAGTGCGGCTACGCAGATTCAAGAAGCTATAAAAAACGTGCAATTGTCTGGAGATAATATGTTTGCAACTGTATTCGGAATCGTAATGTTGTTAATTGGAGCCTCCGGAGTTTTTGCCGAAATACAAAGTTCAATAAATTTTATTTGGGGTTTACGTGCCAAACCAGACAAAGGGATTAAGAAATTTATTCAAAATCGATTAATGTCGTTTTCAATGATTGCATCTGTCGGTTTTTTAATGCTTGTGAGTCTGCTTGTCAATACAACGTTAGACTTAGTCAGTTCACGTTTAAAAGTTTACTTTCCAGAAAGTACCGTTTATTTGTTCTACGTCGTTAATGTCGTAATCGTGCTCGCGAGTATTACACTTCTTTTTACTATAATTTTCAGAACTTTACCAGATGGAAAAATAAGATGGAAAGATGCTTTTATAGGATCAGGAGTTACCGCTGTCTTGTTTATGATTGGTAAATTTGCCATCGGTTTTTATTTAGGAAGTTCGACCGTTGCTTCGGTTTACGGCGCGGCAGGTTCTGTGATAATAATTTTGGTTTGGGTTTATTATTCGGCAATAATTCTGTATTTTGGAGCTGAATTTACTAAAGTCTATGCTAAATCTTATGGAGGAAAAATCTATCCAAACGAATATTCTGTAGAAATAGCAAAAGAAATTTATGAAATTGACGAACCCAAAAAAGAACCAATAGAAGAATCATTAATAAAAGAGAAACCATGAAAATTATAGCCTTTGGAGGAAGTAACAGTACACAATCAATCAACAAACGTCTGGCAACTTATGCATCTAGTTTGTTTGAAAATGCTGAAGTTGAAGTTTTAGATCTTAATGATTTTGCAATGCCAGTATTTAGTGTTGATCTTGAAAAAGAAGTAGGACAGCATCAAGTCGCTCAAGCATTTTTAAATAAACTTAAAGAAGCTGCTATTATCGTTGTTTCAATGGCAGAAAATAATGGAAATTATTCTGTTGCTTTCAAAAATGTTTTCGATTGGAGTTCCCGAATTGAGAAAGATGTTTTTCAGCATAAACCAATGTTGTTATTGGCGACTTCGCCAGGAGGAAGAGGCGGAAGTTCTGTTTTAGGAATTGCTCAAACTCTTTTCCCGCGTTACGGCGCAGAAATTAAAGGAAGTTTCTCATTACCAGCGTTTGGCTCGAATTTTGATTTACAGGAAAATAAAATTTCTAACGTTGAGTTAGATAATGAACTGAAAAACATTATTAAATCAAATTTTTAAATGCCACAAAAAAAGATTGCCCTTATTTTCCTTGTATTAAATAGTATTTTTATCAATTTTACTTTTTCTCAAAAGATTAATGAAGTCGATAAAATTGTTGCAAAATACCCTAAAAGTTTTGAAAGCACAGAAAAATTAGCTGACAGAATCGAAAAAGATTTTGATTCGGATGCCGAGCGTGCACGCGCTATTTACAGCTGGATAGCTTTCAATATCAGATACGATTATAATGCGTATTTGAATCCGCCGAGAGTTCAGGGATTTTCTTATTCTACAGAAGCAGAAAAACAGCGAAAAATAAAACAGTTGAATGACAACCTGATCCAGAAAGCTTTTAAATCTAAAAAAGCGGTTTGTGAAGGTTTTACGGCTTTGTATCAGCATTTGGCTGTTACAATGGGAATTAAATGCGAAATAATACGTGGTGATTCTAAAATTTCAGTAAGAGATATTGGCAGAAAATCCACTTCATCCAATCATGCCTGGAATATGGTTTTGATTGATAAAAAATGGCGCTTAATTGATGTAACTTGGGGACAAGGTTATTATGACAGCAGTAAAGGAAGAATGGTAAACGATTTTAATCCCGTTTATTTTGATACAGATCCAGATTATTTTTTTGCGAAACATTTTCCAGATTCAGGATCTTTCTTAGGCGAAAGATTAAATAAAGAAGATTTTTTAAATGGTCCTTTGATTTACACTACAACGATCGAAAAAGATTATAAAATTAAATCGCCAGATTCAGGTATAATTGAAGCGAAAAATGGTGATAAAATCACAGTTGAAATCAAAAATCTTTCAAAATCCAATCAGGTTTTTTATCTAAATAAAAGAAATCAGCCTGTTAAAGTTCAAAATCCAAAAGAGAAAAGAGGCGGATTGGAATTTCAAATAAGTGTTGATGCTAATATAGGAGATTACGTTACCGTTTTTGTTGACGGTAATAGTATTGTTTCTTTTAAAATTGTTTCGAAATAATTGATTAGGAAACAAGTCATTTTCATCTTTTCTGAAATTGCCGTATCTTAGCAAGAATGATCCGAATTTGAACACTATGGAAACAACTTTTCTGAAATCAATCTTAGATAATGATTTCTATAAATTTACGATGCAGCATGCTGTAATTAAACTTTTTCCAAAAGCAAAAGTTCGCTACGGATTTATAAATAGAGGGAAACATGTTTTTCCAGAAGGATTTGCTGCTTTACTTAGAAATTCTGTAGATGCTTTGGCAGATCTTCGTTTAACAAAAGAAGAAAAAAATTATCTGTCTCATTATTGTCCCTATCTTGATCCAACTTATTTAGATTTTCTTCAAGGATATAGTTTTGATCCGTCAGAAGTACAGATTGTTCAGGAAGGTTCAGAAATTAAAGTTACTGTTGAAGGATTTTGGTATAGAACCATTTTATGGGAAGTCCCTTTAATGGCTTTGATTTCGGAACTGTTTTACAAATCAAATCATTTAATTCGTTTAAACGATGAAGCTGTAAAAAGCCTTACGAAAGAAAAAATCGATAATTACAATAAATTAGGAGTTTCTATCTTAGAATTTGGAACTAGAAGACGCCATTCTTATGATGTTCATGATTTAGTAAATGAAACTTTACGAACATATGGCGGGCATAGTTTTATCGGTACCAGCAACGTGCATTTTGCGATGGTTAATAACCGAAGACCTTTGGGGACACATGCACATGAATGGTTTATGTTTCATGCAGCTCAATATGGTTTTAAAATGGCCAATTCGATAAGCCTTGAACATTGGACACAAGTTTATGGCGGTGATCTCGGAATTGCTTTAACGGATACTTATACTACAGAAATTTTCTTCAATCAATTTGATAAAAAATATTCCAAACTTTTTGACGGCGTACGACACGATAGCGGTGACCCAATTGAGTTTGCCCAAAAAGTAATTTCACATTATACTAAAATGGGAATCGATCCAAAATCGAAAGCCATTGTTTTTTCAGATTCCTTAAATTACGATAAAGTAAAAAAGATCGTCGACTTTTGTCAGGACAAAATAAAAATGTCATTCGGAATAGGAACGAATTTCACCAATGATGTTGGTCTTCAGGCCATGAATATGGTAATCAAATTAACCGATACCAAGCCAGATAATTTGCATTGGCAGGGTGTCGTAAAACTTTCTGATGAAAAAAACAAAAATACGGGAATGCCTGAAATGATTGCTTTGGCGAAGGAAGTACTCGGGATCAAATAGTATTTTTTTGCTGAAAAAGCAGTTTTTTTATAATTTTGGCGCCTGTTTTATTTTAAAATCAATTTAAATAGATTTTAAACTGTTATTATTCATAACAAAAAGAAAATACGCTTTCATTTTTTGTTAAGAAATGGTACATTAGCAAAAAATCCTAAATTCATATATGCTAGAGCAAAATCAATATACCGAAGATAATATTCGTTCGCTTGATTGGAAAGAACATATCCGTATGCGTCCGGGAATGTATATCGGAAAACTTGGAGACGGTTCTTCTCCGGATGATGGTATTTACATTCTATTAAAAGAGGTTTTAGACAACTGTATTGATGAGTTCGTAATGGGCTCTGGAAAAACTATTGAAGTGACTATCAAAGATAAAACGGTTTCAGTTCGTGATTACGGACGTGGAATTCCGTTAGGGAAAGTAGTTGATGTAGTTTCAAAAATGAATACAGGTGGAAAGTACGATTCTAAGGCTTTCCAAAAATCAGTTGGTTTGAATGGTGTCGGAACAAAAGCGGTAAATGCACTTTCCAACTATTTCCGTGTAGAATCTGTTCGTGATGATAAACAAAAAGCAGCGGAGTTTTCTGCTGGAAATCTGGTTTTAGAAGAAGATGTAGTGGAAACCACCAAACGTAAAGGAACTAAAGTAACTTTTACGCCAGATGAAACGATCTTTAAAAACTATAAATTCCGTTTAGAATATGTGATCAAAATGGTCAAAAACTATTGTTACTTGAACAATGGTTTAACTATTATTTTTAATGGAGAAAAATATTATTCAGAAAATGGACTTCGTGATTTATTAGAAGAAACAATCAGTGAAGAAGATTTAGAATATCCAATTATCCACTTAAAAGAGCATGATATCGAAGTTGCGCTTACACACAGTAAAACGCAGTACAGCGAGGAGTATCACTCTTTTGTAAACGGTCAGAACACAACGCAGGGAGGAACACACTTAGCGGCCTATCGTGAAGCGGTTGTAAAAACAATTCGTGAGTTTTACAATAAAAATTTTGAAGCATCAGATGTTCGTAAATCGATTGTGAGTGCGATTAGTATTAAAGTAATGGAACCTGTTTTTGAGTCTCAGACCAAAACAAAATTAGGTTCTACCGATATGGGATCTGATGATGGAACACCAGCAGTTTCTGTTCGTACTTTCGTAAACGATTTTATCAAAACTAAGTTAGATAATTACCTGCATAAAAATCCAACAACTGCTGAAGCTTTATTACGCAAAATTCTTCAGGCAGAGCGTGAGCGTAAAGAATTATCAGGAATTAGAAAACTGGCGACAGATCGTGCTAAAAAAGCGAATCTTCACAATAAAAAATTGAGAGACTGCCGTGCGCATCTTCCAGATACAAAAAATCCTAGAAACTTAGAAAGTACACTTTTTATTACCGAGGGAGATTCGGCTTCTGGATCGATTACAAAGTCACGCGACGTAAATACGCAAGCCGTTTTCAGTTTGCGTGGTAAACCTTTGAATTCATACGGAATGACTAAAAAAATCGTGTATGAAAATGAAGAATTCAATTTACTGCAAGCGGCATTGGATATCGAAGACGGTTTAGAAAAATTACGCTACAATAATATCGTAATCGCAACCGATGCCGATGTCGACGGAATGCACATTCGTTTGCTTTTAATTACTTTCTTTTTACAGTTTTTCCCAGAATTAATCAAAGAAGGGCATTTGTATATTTTACAGACACCGCTTTTCAGGGTTCGAAATAAAAAAGAAACTATTTACTGTTATTCCGAAGAAGAAAGAAAAGACGCGATCGAAAAGCTAAAACCCAAACCAGAAATCACCCGATTTAAAGGTTTAGGGGAGATTTCGCCAGATGAGTTTAAAAACTTTATTGGAGATACAATCCGCCTTGATCCAGTTATGATGGATAAAAATACTTCTATCGAGCAATTGTTGTCTTTCTATATGGGGAAAAATACTCCGGACAGACAAGAGTTTATTATTAAGAACTTGAAAGTAGAGATTGACGAGCTTGAAGAGGTTTAAGAGATGGAAAAGAAAAAATTGATATATGCAGCAATTGTTTTTATTTTCAGTTTTGCTTTAACTTATACTTTAATAAAAATGTATAAAAATAGGCAAAGAAACGAAACCGAAACAATTGAGAAAATTAAGGATAAATAAAATAATATCGGAATCAAAATAAATGAAAGACGAAGAAGACGATAACATAATTCCAAACGACGACGAGAATAATCAAGATGAAAACCTGATGGATGACAATCAGGATGGAGATGACGATGATATTATCAGCGTAGATGCAAAGAATTTTGAAGGACAGCATTTTTACGAAAATCAAGAAGAAGAAGGAGAGGACGTTATTACCAAAGTAACGGGAATGTACAAGGACTGGTTTTTGGATTATGCTTCTTACGTTATTCTGGAACGTGCAGTTCCTGCAATCGAGGACGGATTTAAACCGGTTCAGCGTCGTATTATGCACTCTTTAAAAGAGCTGGATGATGGTCGTTATAATAAAGTTGCCAATGTTGTGGGTCACACCATGCAGTATCACCCACACGGAGATGCGAGTATTGGTGATGCAATGGTACAAATTGGTCAAAAAGATTTATTGATTGACTGCCAGGGAAACTGGGGAAATATCTTAACAGGTGATGGAGCAGCAGCTTCGCGTTATATAGAAGCACGTTTATCTAAATTTGCCTTGGAGGTATTATATTCTCCAAAGATTACAGACTGGGGAGTTTCTTATGACGGTCGTCGTGCAGAACCAAATAACCTTCCAGTGAAATTTCCGTTGCTTTTAGCACAGGGAGCAGAAGGGATTGCGGTTGGACTTTCTACAAAAGTTTTGCCTCACAACTTCAATGAATTAATTGATGCTTCGATTAAGATTTTAAAAGGAAAAGCTTTTACGCTTTATCCAGACTTTATGACAGCAGGTATTGCCGACGTTTCGAATTATAACGACGGTATGCGTGGCGGACGTGTACGTGTACGCGCTAAAATTTCGCAGTTAGACAAAAATACATTAGTGATTACCCAGATTCCGTTTTCGACTAATACTTCGAGTTTAATTGACAGTATTTTGAAAGCCAATGAAAAAGGTAAAATCAAAATCAAAAAAATTGAAGACAACACTGCGGCCGATGTTGAGATTTTAATTCATCTTTTCCCGGGCGTTTCTCCAGATAAAACAATCGATGCTTTATTTGCTTTTACGGCCTGCGAAACTTCTGTTGCACCTTTAGGATGTGTTATTGAAGATAACAAACCGCTGTTTATCGGAGTTTCTGAAATGTTGAAAATCTCCACACACAGAACGGTTGATTTACTTCGTCAGGAATTAGAGATTCAGTTAGAAGAATTAAAAAATAAGTGGCATTTCTCTACTTTAGAAAAAATCTTCATTCGTGAAGAAATGTATATTGACTTCAAATTATACGGAGACAGAGAATCACTTTACAAATATTTATACGATCGTTTTGAGCCTTTCAAAAAGTCATTCGTCAGAGAAATCAACGACGACGATTTACAGCGTTTGACTCAAATTCCGATGATTCGTATCACACGTTTCGATTCTGATAAGGCCGATGATTTAATCGCTAAGTTAGAAGATGAGATGAAAGAAGTAGAGCATAATTTGGAGCATTTAACAGATTTTGCAATTGCTTATTTTACCAAATTAAAAGAGAAATACGGAAAAGGACGCGAGCGTCAGACAGAACTTCGTGTTTTTGATAACGTTGAAGCTACAAAAGTAGTTTTACGTAACACAAAGCTTTACGTAAACCGTGAAGAAGGTTTTGTAGGAACGAGTTTAAAGAAAGATGAATACGTTGGTGATTGTTCTGATATTGATGATGTTATCGTGTTTTTACGAGATGGGACATTGATGATAACCAAAGTCGACGCCAAAACCTTTATTGGAAAAGACATTATACACGTTGCAGTTTTTGATAAAAACGATAAACGTACCATTTATAACATGATGTACCGTGATGGTAAATCAGGACCGTCTTATATAAAACGTTTCAATGTTACAGGAGTAACCCGTGATAAAGCTTATGATTTAACAAATGGTACAAACGGTTCTCAGGTGGTTTATTTTTCACACAATCCAAATGGAGAAGCTGAGGTTGTTACCATATTATTGCGTCAGGTTGGAACAATTAAGAAACTAAAATTCGATATTGATTTTGCTAAACTAGCGATTAAAGGACGTGGTTCTAAAGGAAATTTGGTAACCAAATATCCAATCAAGAAGATCGAATTAAAAGAAAAAGGAATTTCGACTTTGCTTCCAAGAAAAGTTTGGTTTGATGATACTGTAAAACGCTTGAATGTTGATGCAAGAGGAGAATTATTAGGAGAGTTTAAACCAACTGATAAAATTTTAATAATTAGTCAGTCAGGAAAATTAAAAGTAATTATTCCAGAATTGTCCACTCATTTTGAGGAAGATATGATAGTGTTGGAAAAATGGAAACCTAAGAAACCGATATCTGCAATTTATTATGATGGCGAAAAAGAGCGTTATTTCTTAAAACGTTTCCTTGTTGAAAATGAAGGTAAAGAGGAAAGCTTTATTACAGATCACCCAAATTCGCAGTTAGAAATTGTCTCGACAGATTATCGCCCGGTTGCACAATTGGTTTTTGCTAAAATAAAAGGAGTTCAAAAAGACGATTTGCATATAGATGTTGAAGACTTTATAGCCGTAAAAGGTTTCAAAGCTTTAGGAAATCAATTGACAACAGATAAACTAAAACAGGTAAACTTATTAGAACCACTTCCGTATGAAGAACCGGTTGAAGAAGTTCCAGAGAAACCAGAAATATCAGAAGATGATCCTGTTGAAACAGAATTAGACGATGATGGGCAGATTGGGTTAGTTTTAGAATAGAAAATTGAAAAACGCTAAGAATTATTTCTTAGCGTTTTTTTATGATATTATAAATTTAAATTTTCAAGTAATGTGGGAACATTTGTTTTAATCCATTTTACATCGTTATTCTGAATATGGACAGAAATACTGTCTCCATCTTTAACTTCTCCAGAAATTATTTTTTTTGCTAGAGGTCTTCTTAAATGCGTTCTAATTATATTTTTAATAGGTCTTGCACCATATTTCGCATTGTAACCATTTTCGGCAAGATAAAGTTTCGTTTCGATCGGAATTTCGACTTGAATATTGATGTTTTTCAATAAATCCATGAACTCTTTTTTAAGATGGATTTCAAATATTTTCAATGCATTTTCTTTGCTGATAGGTGCAAAAGGTACAATCTCTGTTAAACGTCCCAAAAATTCAGGCCTGAAATAATTTGCCATAATTTCCATTAAAGAACTTGAAGCAGGAATTTGTCCATTATTAAAACTCTCAACAATATGGTCAGATCCAATATTAGACGTAAAAAGTATAATTGCATTAGAAAAATCACCTTCTTTTCCTAAACGGTCATGTAATTTTCCTTCGTCCATAATCTGCAGAAAAACATCAAAAACAGATGGATGCGCTTTTTCAATTTCATCAAACAGAACTATAGAATAGGGCTTTTGCCTTATCTTATTTACTAGCAAACCGCCTTCTTCGTAACCAACATATCCAGGAGGCGCACCGTGGAGGAGTTTCTAGATTTGATTCCCGAAGTGCTTCTGAATTATTACAGAATGTACTGGATTTATTGAAAGACGAAAGTTCCTCTTTTGCAGGTTTAGGTAAGGATTTTATGAATAGCTCTCTGGTAGAAATTAACCAATTATTAGCTTCAGTAGAACAGCAGGCAAAGGAAAGCAGTTTTACTAAAAATAATGATCCTTACTTAATGATTAAACCGACGGCAGAAGATTCGGCTGCAAAATCATTTACTATTAGTTATTGGTCAACTTGTGCCGAAGAAGGAAATGATATTAAAGCTGGAACTGTACTAGAATCTAAAGATGATTTATTTTTTATTGGCAAAATGGTTACATTAATGACTAATACAGTTGGCGGTTTAAACAAACAAAATAATAAAGACCGAATTCTTGCCTACAGAAATGCATTATTAACAAGAGGCAGAATTGTAACTTTTGCCGATATTAAAGCTTTTGGATTTAGTCATTTTAAAAGTTCAGTAGAAGATATTAAAATCGAAAAAGGCACCCGAAAAGAAATCTCAGTAAAAGCAGGTTTTAGCCGAACGGTTGATATCTACATCAAGACAAACGCTGAAGAAAAACAACATTTGTCAGATTCAGAATGGAGCTATTTATGTGAAAGCTTCATGAAGAATCTGAAAAGCAGGTCTTCAAATGTGTTCCCGTATCGTATGTTTGTTGATTAAATTAAAAAACGCCGAAAAATTACTTTTCGGCGTTTTTGTTTAATTGAGGTTTTATTTTGGTTTTACTGGTATTTCTTATCGGTAAGTGTTTTCATAAAAGCAACAAGAGACTGTTCTTCTTTTACAGTTAAATTTAGTTTGTCGAAAGGAAGCGTTTGATTTTCGACTTTATAACCTAAACCTTGTCCACCGCCTTTATTGTAAAAAGAAACTACCTCTTCAAGGGTTTTAAAAACTCCGTTATGCATGTAAGGAGCTGTAACGGCTGAATTTCTTACTGTTGGAGTTTTGAAAGCACCAACCAATTGAGGCATTTGATTGTATAAATAGCGTCCTTTATCAGGACTTAATTTTTTTCCCGAAGCTTCATTTGGAGTTCCAATAACTTCATGTTCCGTTTTAAAATAACTTGGAGGAACTGTTCCGTTAAACAAAGGCGTAAAATGGCAGGTGGCACATTTTGCTTTTCCCATAAAAAGGTTCATTCCTTCAATTTCCTGATTGTTAAGAGCATTTTTGTTTCCTCTCATATATGAATCAAATCTAGAATCAAAAGAGTTTAATGAGCGGACATAACTCGCAATAGCATTTTGAATCTGCCAAGGTTCAGGTTTTGAAGTTTTTGGATAAGCCTTTTTGAAAAGATTGATATAATCTTTGTCTAAAAGAATTTTAGCATGAATATTTTCCATTGAACCATGCATTTCATCTTTATTCTGAATCACATCCACACTTTGTTTTTCTAGATCTAACTGACGCATATCCCAAAACTGCGCATTTTGTAAAGAAGCGTAGGTTAGAGTAGGAGTGTTTCGAGGTAAATTTATTCCCGTTAACGAAACATTTGTTTTTAGACCGTCTGTAAAAGCTTTTTCAGGATTATGGCAAGTTGCACAGCTTCGATCGTTGTTTTTTGAAAGACTTTTGTCATAAAACAATTTCTCTCCTAAAATGGCTTTATCTTTAGTAAAATTATATTCTTTAGAAAGTACAAAGGCATTTACATCAAAAGCATCTTGATCAAATAAAGTTTCGATAGTTGGTTTTAATGGACTGCCCCTCTTTACATTTTTTATATTTTGTTCTTTTTGAAAAGCCTTCAGTTTTTTTGAAATCGGATTCAGATAGTCACTTATAAAAACAGCACGGTTGAACGCATTAAAGTTGTCGTTTTCTTTACAATAATTTTGCGCCTTCTTTGTCAGATTTTTTAGTTCGCTCAAGGATTTATTGTCTGAATTAATTTTTTGAAGAGTTTCAGGAATTGAGATTAAACTTTCTCCAGCTTCCAAAATAGATGATTGCAAAATCGGGCTGTCAAAACCTGTAATTCCGAGAGCAATAACTCTGAATATATTTTGCTGAAGAGCATCTAACACATAATCATCACTAATGGTTATAACTTCAAAAGTACTTTTCAGCTGTTTTATATTCGATTGAAAAATATTCAATTCTCTCGTTAAATCTTCTTTGCTTTCAGGATTATATTCAGGATAAATCATTTCTTCCATAACCTGAAAACCATGCGGTTCAAAAGACCTGTTTTCTTCCAATTCCATTTCATCAAGAGCAGGACCATTCATAAATCTACCCGTTTCCGGAATAAAGTATTCAACAGCCCATTCTACCTTTTTGTAAACCAGACGTGACTTTTTAAATTGTTCTACAATTTCTTTTGATGAAGAATTACTGGTTACAAGCTTTTGGAATTCTGTAATTTCATTACTCAGTTTACTTAAAGAAACAAGTAATTCTTGTTTAACTGTAGGTTGTGGTACTTCACTTTTTTTACATGAAAAGAAAAAACAAACTAGTAAGATCAGAGAAATAAAGTGCTTTAATTTCATAATATTATTGTAATAGAACAACCCTTATCGTAAAATAAGGGTTGTCAATAGATTTTGGTAGAAATTATTATCGTTGTACGTTTCTAATAATTACAGTTTGTCCGCCCTCTTTATTTGTTTGAGTTCCTGAACCATCAGCATTTTTGAAAGCATCGCTCTGCCAAGTGTGCGGGTGAATGTTTACTGTAAAAGTATCTGGAACTCCAATAATATCTGAAATGTCTTCCATCGCACCATATTCCCAGCTTCCGAATCTCATTTCACCGCTTTGGTTATAAAGTGTATTCCAAGCCGTATCTGTTCTTTTGTGGTTCATGTTTAACCATGCTTTATTTTGTTTTGAAGCAATGCTGTACTGCCAGATGTATGAATCATGTTTTGCATCAGCATAATAACTATCACCATCTTCCTGAATATAAACATAGTTTTCAGTTACACATAAGTTATCTGGATTGATGATTCCTGTTCCGGGAGTGCTGTCACCTTCAACAGCCAATTCTAAGGTTCCTTTTAAAGGGTTTGAAGCATCCAATTTTAGTTTGTAAACTCTTCCCCACATTGTATATCCATCAACTGGAGCATTGTTTGTTGCTTGACCTGTTGCAGTAAAGTAGATTTCTCTGTTGTTATTTGCGCTTCCTTTTCTGTAATCTACGTCTTCAACTCTAGAAAAACGGATTGCTTTTAAATCATTAACCGTTGTATTGATTACAGCTCCAGTTAAGTTTTTAGCATTCGGAATTTCAACAAATTCTACTGGATATGAATTGTTCAAAGTTATAGTTGTTTCAACCTGATTTCCATCAGTTCTTTTTAAAGCATATAATTTTCCGTTAGATAAGTCGCCAACTGTACTTACATACATAATCAGCTGACCAGCACTTACGTGAGAAGTGGCGTAAGATTGATCTTCTCCAATTAAAATAACTGTTTTTCCTGGATAAGCCTCTTTTGGAAGCGGAACAGCGTTTTCCATACTTGCTTTTCCTAAAGCAGGTAAAACTCTATCAGTTCTTGCTTTATCTGTAGATAATCCTAACGGATTAATTCCGTGAACCATGCTTTCCTGTCCGCTTTCGCCTGCTGTTAAAAAGATTGGACCAAAACCATGGATTTCCGGAGTTGCCAAAGTTGCAGAACACAAACGAGTCAAACCTCCAACACCATCAACGATATAATCACCTTTTACAGGTTTGAAAGTTTTATCTAAATATACTCTTGAAACCGATTGAAGGATTTCGTGATTTGTAATCATAATATAACCATCGCTATTTGGATCTTTCATTAATCCAGCTCCATCTGGCTGTGCGCCGTAAACAAATGAAGGCGATTGTGCTAAAACGTCAGAACTAGCAATTAAAGTGCTGATTTTTAGGTTTTCAAATCCGCTCATTGCGTAAACAAACGCAGGGACTTTTGATTGTGAAGTAAAATCGATGCTGGTATTTACATCGTTTTTCGAATCTTTGTCGTCATCTTGACAGCTTACAAAGGATAGACCGGCTACTCCAAATAAAGCAATAGTTTTTAAAAGGTTAGTTTTCATAATTGTTTTCTGTTTTTTTTGATAGAACAAAGCTATCTTTCTAAAACAAAATACAGGTTATGTTAATTTTTTCTTAATGCTAATAATTGTAAGTCTTATATTATGAAATGGTAAATTGAATGTTTTGAATGTAAATTTAAGACTCTTAAAAAAATCTTAAAGAGGTTTAAACAGCTGATTTAGATTGACTGCTTTCTTTTCTTTCAGCTTTTTAATGATTTTTAAAAATGCGATTGCTGTGATATAGGCATCTCCCAAAGCGGTATGTCTGTCCTTTTTTGAGATATCAAATTTATCAGCCAGATCATCTAATGTGTAATGATCTTTTCGTTCAAACAAATGGGATTGAATCAAAGTCTTTTTATACAAATAAGCCGTATCCAAAGTTTTATTCGTTAACTGCGGAAGCCCATTTCGTTCTAAAGCTTTATTGATCATTGTCACGTCAAAAATAGTGTGGTGTGCAATGATTATGGAATCTCCTAAAAATTCTAAAAATTGCTGTAAAGCTTCTGCTTCCGTTGGACGTTTAATAAGAAGATCTTTTAAAATGCCATGTATTTGAGCCGTCGATTTATCATAATGATCCTGTTCAAGATACACTTCAAAGCTTTCCTGAACATTTATAATTCCGTTTTGAAGAATTAAAGCGCCAATACATAAAATGCGGTCATTATCATAATCAAAACCTGTCGTTTCTGTATCCAAAACTACAAAACGAGTTTCTTCGATTTTAATATTTTCATCAAACAGATTATTTTCTTCTTTTTTCCAAAAATTAAATAAACTCATGATTAAACCAGATTAGAGATGTTAAAGCGTACCGAAATTAATTCTTGAAGTTCTTTTATAGTTTTAAAAGTACGTTTCAGCTTAATTTTTTCCATTTTAGTTAAAGATTCTAATTCAATAAACTGGCCAGAATCGTGGTGTAATAATCCTTGTTTGGTTCTGAATTTCAATAACGCCTTAAACGAATAAGAACAAGATAAATACAATTCCCTGTTGTTAGGTTCTAATTCCGCTAATTTTTCAAAACGTTCCGCCGTATTACTAATTCCTTTTACCGAATGAGATAGAATTAAAACACGTGCAGCATCTGTTAAAGGCATTAAAGCTCTTCGTTTAATATCAAAATTATCTTTGTTTGCGCCGTCTTGTTCTACTAAAAATTGCCTAAAGAAACCAGTAGGAGATGGGCTTTGCAAAGCACCGCTTACCAAATGCATATAAAAAATCGGATTGGCTTTTACATTTTCGAAAATAGAATCCGACAATTGATTAACAATATCAGCATCGCCATACGTCATACTGTAATCAAAGAAAATAAACGAAAGTAAAACCTCATTTTTGCCAGGATTTGTGATCCAATGATGTACATGAGCTTTCCATTCATCCAAACTCATACACCATTTCGGACTCGAAGCCATCATATCTGCAGGGCAGTAATCGTAACCAATTTCAAAAAGTCCTTTATTAACATGTCCCGCCAGTTTTAAGAAATAGATTTTTGTTTCGTCTCTAAAAACTTCATTTACATTTTCATACACAATCGCATTATCCTGATCCGTGTGAAGCATTTGCTCGCCGCGTCCCTGACTTCCAAGTGCCAGCCACGCAAATTTCACCGGCGGCGGACTGCTCATTTTTTCCAGACAAATTTCGATAACGCGCGTAGTGCAGGCTTCATTTAATTCTGTAATGATTTTGGTAATCAATGTCATAGGAATATTTTGATCCAGATAACCTTGAAGCAGCTGCATTATTTGGTTGCGGATAGGTTTAATTTCCTTTATTTTTTTGGTTCGTTTCAACGCTTTAATCAAAACGGCAGGATTATTTCCCAGCGCCACCATAACGTCATGTTTCGATAAAATTCCGACCGCTTTAGTATTTACTGTTCCATCTTTAGTTAGGCATAAATGGCTAATGTTGCTTTTCATCATTGCCATTTGTGCTTCTGTAACCGTCATTTTCTTAGAATAAGTAATAACAGGTTTTGTCATTATCGTTTCGGCTGTTGTTGTGATAGGAAAATCGCCCGAAACAATCTTATTTCTCAGATCTTTATCGGTCAAAATACCAATTGGAAGCATTTCATCAACAATTAAAATCGCTCCAACTTTCTTTTTACTCATAATCTTAGCAATTTCCTTAACTGTGGTTGAAGGACTGCAGGTTACAATCTTTTTAGAATATTTTATTGGCGCCAGGTCAAAAGAATGATTGCTGGAATTAAGATTTTCGTTTAGCTGATCATCGCCATACAATTTGTCTTTATGAATATCGGAGTAAGGATTTCGGGTGTTCGAAGCGTAACTTTCAATCAAGAAATTACCAACGTTTCTGTTCTCGAGTGCATAAGGTTTAAAAACGGCAATCGGAATGGCATAAAGAATACTTTCTTCATGCGCTACAGCTTCCATAATATAATTTTCCTGCGCCAAAAGCGGACGTAATCCAAAAATATCGCCCTCGTCACACATGTCTAAAACAGTATTTTTAGTGCTTTTTTTCAATGCCACCGCACCTTTATGAACAACATAAAAAGAATCATGTGTTTTATCGTTTTCGGCAAAAATTACAGCATCTTTTTCCTTATATATAATCGAAATCTGTTCAGACAGTTTTTCTAAATCTCTTTGATGCAAAAAATTAAACGGCGGATAACCTTTTAAAAAGTCGGCAACTCTCTGCGAAATGGTATTTTTCATGTGGTTAGATTAAAGTTCTAAAGTACTATTTAAAATAGAAATGTAAAAGAAACACGTTACAATAATTTGCCACAAAGGCACAAAGTTCCAAAGAAATAAATCCTTGGTGTCTTTGTGCCTTTGTGGCAGAAAAAAGATTAATTATTTAATCCACTTTGTAAACTTTACCGCGCTGCTTTTCTTCAGAACCGACTAAACCAAACTCAAAAGTATAAGAATCTTTAGAAGTCGTTAATATTTTCATGCTGATTGCTTTTTCTTCAGCCATATTTTTTGGATGCATTTTCTGAAGAACATATTCGCAGTCACTTACCCAGCGAATAGTTGCGGTATCTATTTTTCCTTCAAAAGTTTCGATTTCAATATCGTCTTTACGTTCAAAATACGTCGTTTTTTTTACGCCGTTTACCTCTGTTTCAAATTTGAATTTTCCTGTTTTAAAATCTTTACAATTGTGTTCGCTATTATAGCAAGACACTAAAGTAAGTAAAGGGAATAAGAATAGTATTTTTTTCATTTTTTTTATGCTTTAAGCTTTAGGCAATAGGCTTTAAGCTTTGGGGAATAAACATTTTTGCTTATTGCATATAGCCTAAAGCTTATAGCTTTTTATCATTTCAATCTCTTTAATTCATCATCTGTAAAGTTCTTGATTTCTTTTTCTTTGGCAAACTTTTCAGCATTATAATTTCCCGATTTATTGTTCGGAATCGATAAACTATTCCACTCACTGTTTTTCAATTGTTTGGCATAAAAAACGATCTGTCCTACATGATAAGGATAATGCGCCAATTGCCGATTGATAGCTTCAATAACCGTATGACCTTCATTTCGAATATAAATAATCTCAGAAAGCTGTTCTGGCTGTAAACTTTCCAAAGTATTTTCGAGACAATTCCAGCCTTTATTCCAGAGTTCTAGAACTTCTTCTTTAGACTGTAAATCGTTTTCAAATTCGGCATCGCGGTTTCTCCATTCTTTTTCACCGTCAGAAGTCAGAAAATCAGTCCAGCGCGAAAGCATATTGCCAGAAATGTGTTTTACAATAGTTGCAATACTGTTAGTATCTTCATTTACAGTAATAAAAAGCTGATCTGGTTCGAGTTGATCGATTGCCTTTTCTCCGAGCATTTTATAATATAAAAATTGCTTTTTAGCGCTTTCTAAATAAGATTCAGCTATATTCATGATCAATTTATTTTAATACAAAATGATTGAAATTTTAATTCGCGAAAATTGGTGTAATTTGTGGCATTTTTTTAGACGATTTTAATATCATATTTATCTAATAGACCAACAATTCCATCTGTAGAAAACTGTGCTTTTTTCATCGGGTTGAATTCAGGATCAATTTTATAATTATAAGCTGTTCTAAAATCGACTGAGGCCAATTGCGTTTCGTTAAAAATAGCACCGTCAAGATCGCAATTATCAAAAACAGAGCTTGTTAAATTGGTGCCGATAAAAGTTACTTCGCGAACAGAAGAATTAATAAATTTGGTTTTGGGCATTTTTTTATTCGAAAATAAAGCATAATCCAAAGTACACTCTTCAAAATAAACCTGAAATAAGAAATCGTCACATTCGTTAAAAGCAATTCCGAGAAGTTTACAGTTTTTAAAAGTGACATTCTTTAAACTCGTTCCCGCTAAACTAGTCATCGAAAGATTGCAGTCAATAAATTCGCAGTCCAAAAAAGTATTATAAGCAAAGTTGCTGTTCGAAAAGTCACAGTTTTTAAAAACACAATCTTCAAACTCTCGATTGTTTATTTTTTTGTCGATGTAAACAACTTTGTCGAATGTTTTCTGAATGTGAATTAGACTTTCCATTTTTATTTTAGCTTAAGAGTTTGAATTAAACCCGACAGGTTTTTAAAACCTGTCGGGTTTATTTAGAAGACTTATTTAGTCATTAAAAATACCTTTCATAATGATTTTCAATCCTAAAAAGATCAAAAACATAGAAGCAAGACAAGCCGCAATTCCGATTCCTAAAACAAGATAGTGCCAATTTGTATGCTGATTCATAAATGCATTATAAATTAGCGATGGCCCAATAAACATCAAAGGCAGTGCTCCTGTTAAATATTTAACTCCTTTTCTAAGTAATTCTTTATTTGTTGCCATTTTGAATTTTGTTTCAGGTTTAAGATTTTAAGTTTCAAGTTTAAAACTTTGCGGTCTTATCTTTGTCAAAGTTTTAAACTTTGACAAAGATTTATAATTTAAACTTTGCGGACTTTGCGGTTAAAATAAAACCTTTTATTTTTTATAATTATCGACAGCATTTCTAACGCTGCCATATTTTTTTAATAAATCTGAAGCTTCTTCGTAAGAAACGGGAATCTCTTCCATGATCATTTTTACACCGCGATCAATCAGCTTAATATTGCTCAACTGCATATCAACCATTTTGTTTCCTCTAACTTTTCCAAGCTGAATCATTGATGCGGTCGAAATCATATTCAAAACTAATTTTTGTGCCGTTCCAGCTTTCATTCTAGAGCTTCCTGTAACAAATTCAGGTCCAACCACAACTTCAATTGGAAATTGAGCAGTCAATGCAAGAGGACTTCCAGCGTTGCAAGTAATGCATCCTGTTATAATATCATTTGCATTGCAGGCTTCTAAACCGCTTATAACATAAGGAGTTGTTCCTGAGGCAGCAATTCCAATTACCACATCATTTGAATTAATCTTGTGATTTTGAAGATCAATCCAAGCATTTGTAGTGCTGTCTTCAGCGTTTTCTACAGCACGTCTTATGGCTGTATCACCGCCGGCAATTATTCCATTTACCAAATCAAAAGGAACACCAAAAGTTGGAGGACATTCTGAAGCATCGACAACGCCAAGACGTCCTGAAGTTCCTGCTCCAATATAAAATAATCGGCCTCCTAGTTTTAATTTAGAGACAATATGCGGAATCAAAGCTTCTATTTGCGGCAGCGCTTTTTCTACCGCATAAGGAACGCTTTTGTCTTCTTGATTAATATTTGATAACAATTCATGAACAGACATTTTCTCTAAATGTTCATACTTTGAAGATTGTTCCGTGGTTTTCGTAAATGTCATTTTATCGTTATTTAGACTCGCCAAAATTAATATATTTTATCTCAATCTCGCAAAGTTCAAAGATTTATAATCTTTATTTTATTTGTTTTTTTGTTATTAAAGACGGTTTTTAATCGTCATCGTTACACCGACTAAAATATTATATTTGTTTAATATTTTTACTAGATAAATGGACAAATTAGATTTATTAGACGGAATAGCTCGAATTTCGGTTTTCGTTTCTTTGTTACTCGCCTTTTTTTTACTCACAGTTAAAACCGAAAATAAGCTGGCAAATCGGCTGTTTGCTTTCTTTTTTATTTTTTCGGCAATTGATCTAAGCGGTTTTTTTATACACGTATATATTGGAGAACATCAGAATCTGGAGATTTTTAGATCGACGGTCTGTTTACTGCAGATGCCTCTGTTTTATTTGTTTGTGCTTGCGGTATGTTATTCGGATTTTAAACTGCAGTGGAAACATTTAATTCATATTCTTCCTTTTATAGTTGCTAATTTACTTTTTACCACGAGAATTTATTTAAGTATTGGCGATGGAAGCTTCCTTGAACCTCTTAACCAAATGTCTGAGATCTATTTCATTCAGGTTTTAATTGAATTCCAATATGTATTCTATATTATTAGTGCATTTTTGATTTTGAAAAAATATAAAAAAATATATTTAGAAAATTATGCCAATCCTACTGTTTCAACCTATAAATGGCTTTTTCAAATGACGTGCGTATTTCTTGCAGCACATGCAGTAGCAGCATTAAAAAACCTCATTCGTTATAGCGGTTTTAGAGAAATATTCCTTTGGACAAATGTATTGGTTGGAACTATTGCTCTGTTTGTAACGTGCTGGTTAATCATGAAAGCCTTAAATCATCCGGAACTTTTTAGAGGTGTTAATTCAAAGTTGAAACTGACAAAGGATATTCTGCCCAAAGCTGAAGAAAAACCAGAATTTGTAAACGCACAAAACGAATTAATAAATAATCAGATTATTTTGCTGAAACAATATATGAGCGAAAAAGAGCCTTTTCTCGATCCGTCATTAACCATTCAAGAATTGGCCAATCAAATTGCTATTCCGGTTCGGGATTTGTCTGTTTTAATCAATCATCATATGAAACAGCATTTTTTTGATTTCATAAACGAATACCGTATTGAAAAAGCTATGGCAATTTTGAAAGATTCGTCTAAAAATGAATTAACGGTTTTAGAAATCTTATATGAAGTTGGTTTTAATTCTAAATCTTCGTTTAATACTTCTTTTAAAAAATACACCAATTTAACGCCGACAGCGTACCGAAACGCTTCATAATACTAAAGAACTAAAATATTATATTTGTTAAATAATCGAAAAAATAATGGATATAGATAGTCTTTTAAGTGTTTTAAGCGGGATGTCAGTTTTTGTTTCCTTATTGCTGGCATTTTTTCTATTAACAGTAAAAACCGAAAATAAATTAGCAAACCGTCTATTTGCTTTCTATTTGTTATTTTTTGCAATCGATAATATTGGGATTTTTATTAATGAAAGTTTCATCAGAAGCCATTTCAACTTTGAATTTTTCAGATGGAGTACCTGCGCTTTGATAATTCCTGTTTTTTATCTATATATTCTATCAGTTTGTTTTACTGATTTTCGATTACAAGCCAAACATTTACTTCACGTTATTCCATTTTTAGCCACAAATGCAGTTTTTTTAATCAGATTGTATTTTTTAAATGAAGCAGAAAAAATACAATTTTATGACCACCGTAGTCAATTGCCTGAATTGTATGGTTTTCATTTGATGTTAGGAATTCAAATTGTATTTTACAGCATTGCCGTATTTTTGGTTTTAAAAAGATATAGAGCACTTTATCAGGAAAATTATGCTAACCCTAAAACTTCAATTTACAAATGGTTATTTCAGATATCGATTGTCCTCTTTACTTTGTATTATTTATCAATAGCAAAAAATGCTTTAAGATATATTGACCTGGAGATATTATGGATTTGGGCAAATGTAATCATGCAGTTTTTTGTTTTAACAATAACCTGCTGGTTTGTTTTAAAAGCGCTGAACCATCCGGAGCTTTTTAGAGGAATCGATTCAAAACTGAAATTAACGCGAGATATTGTTCATGAGGATGAAAATAGTGTGGAAACAAAAAACAATCAAAGTGAATCCGTTAAAGGTCAAATTGTATTATTGAAACAATATATGAGCGAAAAAGAGCCTTTTCTTGATCCGTCGCTTACCATTCAGGAACTTGCAAACCAAATAAATATTCCAGTTCGAGATTTATCCATTTTAATTAATCACCATATTGATCAGCATTTTTTTGATTTTGTAAACGAATACCGCATTCAAAAAGCCATGAGTATTTTAAAAAATCCTTTAAAAAGTGATTTAACAGTTTTAGAAATTTTATATGAAGTGGGGTTTAATTCCAAATCATCCTTTAATACTTATTTTAAAAAGTACACTAATTTAACTCCTACAGCTTATAGAAATACTTGATAATAAGTAATTTGTAAAAAGTCGTACGTCGAGAATAATAAAGTCGAACCAATTTCTTTACTAGAAAATGGTTCGACTTTTTTTGTCGGTCGCGTGTGAAGAATTTCTAAGGCAACTTTGCTTCAAATTAATCGAACAAGTAAAATTAGAAATCATGAAAAAGTTAAATCTTCTTATTTTTTTAGTAATGCCATTATTTTGTCTAGCGCAGTCAACTGTAAAAATAAAAGGAAAAGTTGCAAACCAAACTACGGCATTAGAATGGGCAGATGTTTCAATCTTAAATTCGGAAGGAAAAATTATTCACGGAACCACAACCCAAAAAGAGGGTGTTTTCGAAATGGATCTTAAAAAAGGTTTTTATACTATAGAAATAGCACTTTTAGGATTTACCGATTACAAAAAAGAAATTGCCGTTGAAAAAGACCTTGATTTAGGAACGATTCTTATGGCTGAAAGTGCAACAAATTTAGGAGAAGTTGTAATTCAGTCGAAAAAAAATACAATCGAACAGAAAATAGACCGTTTAGTTTATAATCCAGAAAATAACGCTACAACTGTTGGCGGCGATGCTTTGAGTGCCATAAATACAGCACCTGGAGTTGTAGTAAAAAATAATGCCATCAATATACTTGGAAAAGGAACATCTAGAGTTATGATTGACGGAAGAATGATTGAACTAACAGGTGAAGAACTGAATAACTTCTTGAAATCTATTTCGGCAGGTGATATTAAAAATATTGAAATTATAAGTAATCCTTCTTCAAAATATGAAGCTGAAGGAGATGGCGGATTAATTAACGTGGTACTGAAAAAAGGGGCGCGTAATTCTTGGAAAAATACCGCTACAGCTTCATACGATCAAAATAAGTTTGGAATTTATACTCTAAGAAATAATTTCTTTTACAATAAAGATAAGTTTAGATTTTCGGCCAGCATTAACGGAAAAGCAGGATATAGAAATCTGGAAGAAACTCTTGATATGTATTTTGATGAAGGTCCTTCGAAAATGAAAGCGGCAACAAAACTAAATGAAGAAAACCTCTCTGGTAAAGTTGCTTTGGATTATGATCTTTCTGAAAAAACAACCGTTGGATTTCAAATTCTAAAAGATAAAAGTAATCCAGATTTTGATACAGATATTAGAATCAATAATTATAATACTCAGAATGAATTAAAGAATTATATTTTAAATGAAAGTTTTTTAGACAGAAAATCGGGTAATGAAACCTATAATTTGCATTTGATTACAAAACTGGATTCTCTAAACCGAAAATTATCATTTGATGCTGATTACTTTAATTATAACTCAAAATTTGATAGAGATTTTATTGCGAATAATTACAATTCAGACGGAACTTTTGTTGATGTTAATCAGTCAGGACGAAACCTTTCTAATCAGGATATTGATAATGTAAGTTTTAAGGCAGATATGGAACATCCGCTTAAAGCATTGAATTTATCCTATGGAGCAAAAGTGAGTTTTACAAAAAGCAATAGTAATGTCGTTTTTTATAACACTATTACAGGAACTCCAGAATTAGATCCCAATCAAACCAATCAATTTAAGTACACTGAAAACAATCAGGCGCTTTATATTAGCGGAGATAAAAAGATCAATGAAAAGTGGCATTTTCAATTGGGATTACGTTTAGAAAATACACAGACAAACGGATTTTCGGAAACTTTAAATCAAGAAACGGTAAACAATTATTTTAAATTGTTTCCAACTGTTTACACGTCTTATCAGAAAAATGAAAACAATAGTTTTAGCTTTAATTATGGTAAAAGAATTCGCAGACCTGGTTTTTCAATGTTGAATCCGTTTCGAGTTTACATCAGCAGTAATAGTTATTCTGAAGGGAATCCGTTCTTGAAACCTTCTTTCAGCGATAATTTTGAATTTGCGCATTCCTATAAAAAGATATTAAGAACGAGTATTTTCTTGAATGCAATTACAGATGGTTATGGCGTAATATTTACTTCAAATCCAGAGACATTGACACAAATTGTATCGAGAGATAATTATTTTAAGGGTCTTAACTATGGAATTGGAGAAACGTATTCTGCTAGTTTCACAGAATGGTGGGAGAGTGAGAATTCGTTATATCTTTTGGGGTCAGATATTAAATTTATAAAAGATATTAATGCAGCGCCTGTAAATGGTCTTCAGCTTGATTTTTCAACCAATAATACTTTTTCACTGGGTAAATCGACCAAACTGCAAATTGATTTCAGCTATACGTCACCTTATAAAAGCGGATTGTATGATACAGGATATACGTCCAGTTTAAACATTGGTTTTAAACAAGATTTGTTAAATAAAGCAATGCAGATTTCGTTGCTGGCAAATGATATTTTCTATACTTCTTATTTAAAAAATGATGTTTCAATTGTAAATGGCGTAAAACAAGTTTATAGTCAAAAAGAAAGCAATCGATTTGTCCGTTTATCTGTTGTTTACAATTTCGGAAATAGTAAAATCAACGTGAAAGAACGTGCTTTTGGAAATCAGGATGAGAAGAAGAGGGCGAATTAGATAATTAGATAATATGTCAATTAGAAAATTATCTGATTATCTCATTGACACATTATCTAATTTATTTATTATAAAAAGAATGCCAATAGAATTCCGAGAACGATCATAGAAACTTTGGCAATGTTGAATTTGTGTCCTTCACTGCTTTCAAAGATAATTGTAGATGATATATGAAATAGAATTCCAATTACAATCGCTGTAATTTCAGTGTAATAATCGTTTAAAAAAGACAAATATTCCGAAGCAATTGTACCAAGTGGTGTCATAATGGCGAAAACCAGCATGAAGGCAAAAATGGCTTTTTTATTTAAATCGGCATTAATGAAAAATGTAGTTAGAATTACAGCAATTGGTAAATGATGAATCGCAATTCCAATTGCCAAATCGTGATGATGACTTACGGGAAAACCTTCTAAAAAGGCATGAATGCATAAACTAATAAATAGAAGCCAAGGAATCTGTGACATTTTTGCGTGTCCGTGAACGTGTCCGTGTTCAGCTCCTTTGGAGAAAAACTCTAAAATGATCTGAAACAAAATTCCGATCATGATGAAGATTCCTATTTTATGATTGTGAGTCGCATAAACTTCTGGAAGCAAATGCATCACAGTTAAAGACAATAAAAAAGAACCGCTGAATGCCAGCAGTAATTTTAAATTGGTTTTGTTGTTTGGTTTTATAAACAAAGCCACGCTATATCCCAAAAGTACAGAAAATAAGGGTAGTAGATAATTCATCTTTTTGTTTAATCGTTTTTTTGTTTAATTGGATAATCATTTTTTGGTCAACTTGTCTAAACGATTAAACAAATTGACGATTTAACGATTAGACCTTATTTAAAAATCATGATTAATCTTTCGCTTTCAGTTTTATGGAATTTTTTGAGTTTGTAGTCTCCAAAAATGTCTAGGAGATAAATCCCTGCTTCGTCCATAAGTTCCTGAAAATCTTTTAAAGTTAAGGCTTTTACTTTTTCTGTAAAGTGATATTTCCTGCCTTTGTCTTCAAAATCAATTTGTTTAAAAATGTGACCGTCTTCAAGATATCTTTTGATGTGAAAGTCAATTTCATCAACTGTTTTTACTTCTTCTGGAACAAGGTTTTCGATCACGTTTGTTACGTTCATAAAATCGATAACGGCAAAACCATATTCTGAAAGACTTTCTTTAATTGCTTTTAAAGTCGTCAGGTTATCATCGTCGTTTTCAAAATAACCAAAGCTGGTAAATAAATTGAAAATGGCATCGAACTTTTCTTCAAAGGGCTCGCGCATGTCGTGCACTTTAAAATGCAGTGTTTCGTTGCTGTTTGTACTGGCTTCGGCAATGCTGTTTTCAGACAAATCGGCGCCTAAAACATCATAACCTAACTGATTTAAATAAATAGAATGGCGTCCTTTACCGCAGGCCAAATCCAAAACTTTTGCTTTTTCTGGCAGGTTAAGATAATGCGTTAAATTGTCCATGAAAACCTGAGCTTCACGATAATTACGATCCTTGTAAAGAATGTGGTAATAAGGTGTATCAAACCATGAAGAATACCAGTTTTGATTATCACCATCCTGATTCGGAATTGATTCGTTATGCGTTACAGACATTTATTCTATTTCAAATTAATTTAAAGTCCGGCAAATTTAGTGTATTTTTGCCGAAAAATAACTATTTAGCAACGATACATTGTTGCATTATCTAAGATGCATTATTTACGGCATCTTTTAAATTTTAGTTTTTTTTAATTTAAAAGAAAAGATGGAAGAAAATTTTAAAATGATTGCCAAATGTTTTTTTGGCTTTGAAGAAATATTAGAGAAAGAACTGCGTGCACTTGGAGCTCAAGATGTTGAAAAAGGAGTGAGAATGGTGAGTTTTAAAGGCGATAAAGGTTTTATGTACAAAGCCAATTTGTCTCTGCGTACGGCTCTTAAAATCTTAAAACCAATTTATTCTTTTAGAGCAAATAATGAACAGGCATTATACAAAGGAATTTCTGGTTTAAACTGGTCAAAGTATTTAAATGCAAATCAGACTTTTGTAATAGATACAACGGTTCATTCTACTTATTTCAATCATTCGGAGTTTGTTTCTCAAAAATGTAAAGATGCAATTGTAGATCAATTTAGAGAAAGAACGGAACAACGCCCAAGTATTGATAAGCAATATCCAGATTTACGAATTAACATTCACATTGATAGAGACCAAGTTTCGGTTTCTTTGGATACTTCTGGAAGTTCGCTGCATCATCGTGGTTATAGAACGGCAACGAATATTGCGCCTATTAATGAGGTTTTGGCAGCTGGAATTCTTTTGTTGTCAGGCTGGGACGGGCAAGGTCATTTTTTAGATCCAATGTGTGGTTCTGGAACTATTTTGGCAGAAGCTGCAATGATTGCCTGCAATATTCCGGCAAATATTAATAGAAAAGAGTTTGCTTTTGAAAAATGGAAAGACTGGGACAATGATTTGTTTGATAGAATTATTGACAGTTTAATGAAGAAAACAAAAGAGTTTCATTACACGATAAAAGGTTTTGATAAAGCTCCAAGTGCTGTAAATAAGGCGAAAGAGAATATCAAAAATGCCAATTTGGAAGATTATGTAAAAGTGTATGAAGATAACTTTTTTGATAGCGAAAAAGAATCAGAAGGAAAACTTCATATCGTTTTCAACCCGCCGTATGATGAGCGTTTAGATATTCATATGGAAAAATTTTACGCGAGTATTGGTGATACGCTAAAAAAGAATTATCCTGGCACAGATGCGTGGTTTATTACTGCAAATCTTGAAGCCTTGAAATTTGTTGGATTAAAACCTTCTAGAAAAATTAAACTTTTTAACGGAAGTCTAGAAGCGCGCCTCGTAAAATACGAAATGTACGAAGGAAGCAAGAGAACGAAATTTCAGATCTAAGTTTCTAAGGTACTGAGATACTAAGAGTTTTAGTAAAATGAGAAAAAGAATTATTTAAAATAAATATTAAGTTTCTAAGAATGTAAGCTGCCAGGAGAAAAACTTAGCATCTTAGTATCTCAGAACCTTAGCAACTTTAAAAAAAATGTCAAAACTACAAGTAAGAGCTTTTTTATATCAATTAGGATGTTTTGCAATCCTTTTTATTGCGTTTCGATTTTTAATTGCAGCTTATACGGGACTTACAGGAATTTGGATTCCGTTTACAGCTTTTGTAATAGGAACAATTGTTGGGCCTAAATTTCAGGCTGTTCGAACAAAAGATGGCGAAAAACTTTTTATGAAATGGCTTTTTATAAAAGGAATTAAAGAAATCAGTTAAAAATCAGTTTTTAATTTATGAGGAAAATTGGACTTATCGGAGGCATCAGCTGGGTTTCGACATCAGATTATTACACTTTAATAAATAAAGGAATAAATGAAAAACTCGGCGGCTTGAATTTCTCCGAATGTTTAATCTATTCTTTTAATTATGCTGATATTAAAAAGAATAACGATGCAAACGATTGGGATTCTACTTTTAAAATGCTTTTTAAAGGTTGTGAATTTTTAAAATCGGGTGGGGCAGAAGCCATTGTTTTGTGCGCTAATACCATGCATTTAATTGCTGATAAACTTCAGGATGCCATTGGACTTCCTGTTATTCATATTGCTGAAGAAACGGCTTTAGAAATTCAGAAAAAAGAAATTAGTAAAGTTGGTTTATTAGGTACAAAATTTACAATGGAACTGGATTTCTTTAAAGATAAGCTGGTTCAAAAAGGAATTGAAACCTTAATTCCAGTTTCTGAAGAAGATAAAGACTTTATTCACTGGACTATTTTTGAAGAATTAGGCCGTGGAATTGTTACTGAAGAAACCAAAAAACGTTATCTCGAAATTGCCAATAAATTGATTCAAGATGGAGCAGAAGGAATAATTTTGGGCTGTACCGAAATTCCTTTAGTAATAAAAGAAGGAGATTTGAAAATTCCAATTTTTGATACTGCCTTAATACACACACAAGCAGCAATTAATTTTCAATTGTCATAAAAAAAAAGCGTCAGATTTAAATTTTTAAATCTGACGCTTTTTTTAATCTCAGTATCTCAGTATCTCAGTATCTTTTAAAAAACTATTTCTTAGGAGCTTCTTTCTTTTGAGGAGCCATTATTTTTTTCTTATAAATAGGGATAAAATAGGAAACGGTATAGTTAAAGCCTACACCAAAACTACCATCATAAGTTCTATTGAAACCTGGAATATAAAGATTATCAAATCCGCTTGGTTTTTTGTTTGTTGCCAGTAGTTTTAGCTGTACGCCAAAACCAACAAATACGTTATTAAAAACTTCCGCTTTTAATCCCATAGCGACTTCCAGCCAGCTTGCCGTAAGACCGTTGTATTTTTGGTTTACAATTACAGAAGGCTGTTCACCCCAATACGGATTCGGGTTGTAGATTTTATAACTATTCAAATCCTGGCTAAAAGCACTAAAACCACCTCGTAAACCAATTGTGATTTGGTTTTCCATGTCAAGCCAGTTTTCATAAAAATTATAATCAAATCCCGCTTTTATATAAGTTCCTGAGGCAGATGAATTTAATCTGTCGTCATCTGTTGTCTTATTTTCGTAGCCTAATTCAGTAGCTAAATAATATTTTTTAGTAAGTCTCCAGTCACCTACAAATTCTACTCCTTTATAATCTTTATCATAAAGACCACGTGTGAGTTTATATAAGTCAACACCAACACGAAGACCATAACGGTCTGTTTTGATAACGCTGTCTTTTTTAACTTCTTGGATTTCTGGTTTTACAGTTTCAGTTTTTGGTTTAGGAGCTGTTGTTTCTTGAGCTTGTACCAGAAACATTGACAGCAAAAAGCAAATACTAAAAAACGATGTTAATGTGTGGGTCATTTTCATTTTCAGATACAATGTTTCGATTTAATACAGTAATGTTTAACATCCAGTTGTTGCCATCAGGGTCAGTGCGTACCACTGAAGCTGCGGGGTCTAAAGTAAAGTTCGTTTTGAAACCACATGCTCTCGAAACATAGATGTTTTCGCGAGTATATCTAAATGTTAGAATATCAGTGTTTCTATTTGTACTAGAAGCATTATAGGTAAACTCGTAGGTTGTCGTGTCAGAATCTGTTCTTAACGGAATTGAAACGGTATTTGCACTGATTTGATATTGAGTTCCGTCTGTTCCGTTTTCATTAAAAATGATCGGATTTTCTTCTCCTTCTCCTTTTACTGTCATATTAAGTACAGAAGCAGGAGTTGTTGGGTCTATATCGTCATAAAATGTAATAACCAATCTGGGTGTAGTTGGCGTATTAGCATCGCATATGTCGTCTTTTTCACAGCTGGATAAACCAAAAGTAAAAAGCAGTAAAATTGAAACGAGTTTTTTCATGTATTTTTTCTATCGAAGTTCTAAAAGTACAACATTTTCAACATGATGTGTCTGCGGAAACATATCTACAGGTCGCACGCGTGTTACTTTGTATTTTTCATCCATTAAAGCCAAATCGCGAGCCTGAGTTGCAGAGTTACAACTTACATAAACGACTCTTTTTGGAGCAATCTTTAAGATTTGTTCTACTACATCTTTATGCATTCCGTCACGAGGCGGGTCTGTGATAATTACATCCGGTTTACCGTGCTGCGCAATAAAAGCTTCATTAAAGACTACTTTCATGTCTCCAACAAAGAACTCGCAATTGGTAATATTATTGCGTTGTGCATTGGCTTTAGCATCAAGAATTGCTTCTGGAACACTTTCTACACCAATTACTTTTTTTGCTTTTTTAGAAACAAACTGTGCAATTGTTCCCGTTCCAGTATATAAATCGTATACAGTTTCGTTTCCTGTAAGTCCAGCGAAGTCTCTTGTTATTTTGTATAATTCGTAAGCTTGGTCAGAATTGGTCTGGTAAAAAGATTTTGCATTGATGCTGAATTTTAAACCTTCCATTTCTTCCAAGATATAATCTCTTCCTTTATAAAGAACAACATCTTGATCGTAAATGGTATCGTTTTGTTTTCCGTTTACCACATATTGCAAGGAAGTAATTTGCGGAAATTTTTCGTATAAATGGTCTAAGATTAACTCTCTGTTTTCTTTGTCATCTTCAAAAAACTGAATTAAAACCATAATTTCTCCTGTAGAAACAGTACGAATCATTACGGTTCTTAATAATCCAGAGTGTTCTCTCGGATTAAAAAATGCCATATTTTTCTCGTTTGCAAAAGCTCTGATTTCATTGCGGATAGCATTTGAAGGATCTTCTTGCAGATGACATTTGTTGATGTCAAGAATTTTATCCCACATTTTTGGAATATGAAAACCTAAAGCATTTCTATTTCCTAAATCTTCAGTACTTCCAATTTCTTTTTCTGTTAACCAGCGGCTGTTTGAAAAAGAAAACTCCATTTTATTTCTGTAGAAAAACTGTTTTTCAGAACCCAAAATATCTTCGAATTCTGGAAGTTCTATTTTTCCAATTCTCTGTAAGTGATTTTTTACTTCATTCTGTTTGAATGCTAACTGCTGGCTGTATTTCATATTCTGCCATTTGCATCCGCCGCATACTCCAAAATGTTCGCAAATTGGATCTACTCTGTATTCTGATAATTCGTGAAATTTCACGGCTTTACCTTCGTAATATGCTTTTCTTTTTTTAAATGTTTGCACGTCAACCACATCTCCAGGCACTACATTCGGAATAAAGATTACTTTACCGTCTGGCGCTTTGGCTACTGAAACTCCTTTCGCACCAGCATCAAGAACTTGAATTTGATGAAAGACAACTTTGTCTGTATTTTTTCTTCCCATAGCGCAAAAATAAGCCTTTGAAAACTTTTACAAATTTAATTTTAAAAAATTTTTAGAAATTCATCAAAAAATTAGTTTAATCGAGTATAAAAGCTAAATTTGTTTTGTAAGAATCCCCATTAAAATTACAAGTTTAACCTACTATTACTGCCTCCTTTTTATGAAGTTGTACCACAAACTCTCACAAATCAGCTTTCTTAAAAAAAGTTATGCTTTTAAATTCCTTTTTGTTGCTTTTATTGGTATTCATATCCCTTTAATCGGAATTTTGTTTTTTGTCTTATATTTTAAACACAGTATTTCTCCTACCTCAATTTTAGTTTTTTCGCTAATCATGACATTGCTGGCAACGGCTATTACACTTTTGGTTTTAAATCGATTGATAACACCAATTAAAAAAGCTTCAAAAGCATTGGATGATTATCGAAGCTCAAGAAAATTATCTGTTCTGCCAACGGAATACTCCGATGAAGCAGGTTTGCTTTTATGTAACATTCAGGAATCTATTTATGAAGCGGAAAGTTTTATAAATGAAAAGCAGGATTTGGTTTATATGCTTTCGCATGATTTGAAGAACTTTGCAGGAAATCCGCAGGGACTTGCCAAATTGATTATCAGCGAAAATCCTTCCGATTCAGTCACAAATCTAGCAGAATTAATCTGCGAATCGACTGATCTTCAGTTTAGATATATTGAAAATTTCATTAAACTTCTCAAAGAACAAGATGAAGTAGTTAAAATAAATCCAGAGATAAAAACAGTTTTGTTTCCTAACATACTTCCATTTATTAATGAACAGGTCGAACAACGTTTGTTTGAAAAAAATATCAAACTCAATTTGGTATTAGAATGTGTTGAAGCCAAAGTTAAAATTGACGAAGGACTTTTGATTCAGGTTTTGGTTAACTTGATCAGTAATGCCGTTAAGTTCTCTTATTTTGACAGTGAAATTAAAGTGAGAATTTATTCTGAAGATTCTAAATTGATCTTGACAGTAAAAGACAACGGAATTGGCTTTGATAAACATCAGATAGAAGAATTATTCAAAAAATTCACCAAAATGAGCCGACTTGGAACTGCAAATGAAGGTTCAACAGGAATTGGTTTGTATTTGTGCAAAAAAATCATAGAGCGTAACAAAGGTCGATTAAGTGCTTCAAGCAATGGTAAAAATAGAGGTGCTGAATTTAGAATCGAGTTTGATATATAAAAAAATAAGGTTATCAGGATTTGAACTGATAACCTTATTTTTTTAAGGCTCATAAGATAATTGAGGTCTGTTTTCAAAACATTTTACACTTTTTGGAGGCACTGATCCCGTACATATATCGCTTGTTTTACTAGCTATACTTCCGTCAAGGTTCCATTTTTTCTTTACATATTTCAGTTGTCTGTTGTATTTTCTGATTTTGTCTTGTAAAGTTTTAAAATTTATGCTTTTATGATATAAAATATAGCCATCATTTGGGCAAGCCGATTCAATTAGTTTTGTAAATCCCCATTCTTCAGGATTTGTACACGATTTAGCAAACATCTGCGAATAATCAAGTACATCACTGTATAAAGTGGCTAGTTTGGCTAAATCTTCCTCTCTTGTAGTCGAATCATCGTTACTGCACGAGCCAAGTGATAAACAAATAGCGAGCAGTATAAAGATTTTTTGTTTCATGGTTTTGGTAGTTAAGTTATATGATTAGTATTCATAATCTTAAGATAACCAAAACGTTGGATGGTTGCGTCTATACGAGAAAAAACTTAATAAATTTCGCAAAGCTATTACCAAAGCTGATGAACAGAAGGTTTAATTAAATCGTTATAAATTTTATTCATGCCTAAAATCTGTTCGTTTGTTAATTTGGGAGAATCATAAACCGATAAATTCGATAAAACATGACTTACTTTTGAAGCGCCTGGAATAATGCAGCTTACTTCATTAAAACTCAAAATCCACTGTAATGCAATGGGAGCAAGGTTTTCTGATTCTGGAAATAATGCTTTCAACGCATCAACAGCTTTTAGGCCTAAATCATAATCAATTCCTGAAAAAGTTTCACCTTTATCAAAAGCTTCTCCGTTACGATTAAAATTACGATGATCCTGAGGGTCAAAAGTAGTTTTCTCGCTGAAAGTACCTGTTAAAAGTCCGCTCGCTAATGGAACTCTTGCAATAATACCGATGTCTTTCTTTTTAGCTTCTGAGAAAAACAATTCAGAAGGACGCTGACGGAATAAATTAAAAATGATCTGAACCGTAGTTACATTATCATATTCAATTGCTTTTAAGGCTTCTTCTACTTTTTCAACGCTGACTCCTAGATTAAGTATTTTACCTTGTTCTTTTAATCGATCAAAAAGTTCAAAAATTTCGGGACGATAATATACTTCTGTCGGCGGACAGTGCAGTTGAATTAAATCCAGCGTTTCTAAGCCTGTTCTTTTTAAACTGTCTTCTACAAATTTTTGAAGCACTTTTGGAGTGTAACCTTCATTTACATGAGGATTGATCTGGCGTCCGCATTTTGTAGCCACAAAAATACGTTCAGATCGGGAACGAACCACACGGCCAACAGCAGTTTCGCTTAATCCATTTTCGTAAACATCGGCAGTATCAATAAAGTTTACGCCATTATCTATAGCAGTATTTAGAAGTTCATCCGCAGTTTTATCATCAAAACCCGATCCCCATTTTCCACCAACCTGCCAAGTGCCAAGCGAGATTTCAGAGATATTAAAGTTTGTTTTTCCTAGTTTTCTGTAGTTCATTTTTTTTTCTTTTTAGGTGCAAAGGTTCAAAGGTGCATAGTGACAAAGGTTTTTTTGTAGGTAAAGTATAACCTTTCTACCTTTTGAGCCTTTGTCACTTTGTCCCTTTTTTCAATCAAATAAATCCGAAGACAAGTAACGATCGCCTCTATCACAGATAACGGCCACTATAACTCCAGATTCTAATTGTTCGGCAATTTTTAAAGCTACAGCAACAGAACCGCCGCTGCTCATTCCAGCAAATACGCCTTCTTCTAATGCCAGTCTTTTGGTCATTTCTCTGGCTTCTTCTTCACTAACATCTACAACGGTATCAACCTTAGAAGCATCAAAAATTTTAGGAAGATATTCTTGAGGCCATTTACGAATTCCTGGAATTTGAGAACCATCGCTTGGCTGTGCACCTATAATCTGAACATTTGGATTTTTTTCTTTTAAATAAGTCGAAGTACCGATAATAGTTCCAGTTGTTCCCATTGCAGAAACAAAGTGAGTAACAGTTCCCTCGGTGTCATTCCATATCTCTGGGCCTGTTGTTTTGTAATGTGCTTTCCAGTTGTCATCATTTGCAAACTGGTTCAGCATCAAATAACCACCTTCTGCCACTTTTTTATCAGCATAATCTCGAGAACCTATAATACCCTCGCTGGCAGGCGTTAGAATGACTGTAGCGCCGTAAGCACGCATAGTCTGTGTACGTTCTTTGGTTGAATCTTCGGGTAAAATCAGTTCGATTTCAATACCAAACAATTGTGCAATCATTGCCAGAGCGATTCCCGTGTTTCCGCTAGTTGCTTCAATTAATTTATCCCCTTTTTTGATTTCACCTCTTTCTAAAGCGGCTGCAATCATATTATACGCAGCTCTATCTTTTACGCTTCCTCCCGGATTATTGCCTTCGAGCTTAAGCAAAAGTTTTACATTTTTATTTTGAACCAAATTGACGGTTTCCATCAAAGGAGTATTTCCAATCAGGTTTAATAATTTCTGTGGACCCATTTTATTTTTTTTCTTTTATTTTAACTTCAGTTGTAGTGGTGTTTAAAACGATAGAATCTGCAGGAATAGATTTAGTTACCCATGAATTTCCTCCAATAACACTGTTTTTTCCAATAACAGTTTGTCCTCCTAAAATTGTAGCATTTGCATAAATGCAGACATTCGCTTCCACTGTTGGATGTCTTTTTGCATTTTTCATTTCTTTACTTACGCTCAAAGCACCCAGTGTTACACCCTGATAAATTTTTACATGTTTTTTAATTACAGTCGTTTCTCCAATTACAATTCCTGTAGCATGATCAATAAAGAATGGAGAGGCAATATCTGCGCCGGCATGAATATCTGTTCCTGTAATTCTGTGTGCGTATTCGCTCATTAAACGAGAAAAAAGAAGTAAATCTAGATGATACAATTCGTGGCTTAACCTATAAATAGCGATGGCATAGAAACCGGGATAGGCTAAATAAACTTCATCAATACTGTTTGATGCAGGATCGTTTTCTAAAATATAGGCAGCGTCTTCATTTAATTTTTCTAAAACTCCTGGAAGTTTTTCAAGAAATCTATCCCAAATAGATTCGCATAGATTTTCTGGCTTTTTGCATGCCAAAACAGCAATTTCTTTAAAACGAAATTCAAGTTCATCAATGCTATCATCTAACGCTGCATTGGAATCAAAAAGAGTATAAAAAAGCTTTTCTGTAAAGTCTTCTGTTTTGGTTTTAATGCCGTAATTGATGTGTGAATGACTTTTTAAAGCCTTTATATTTTGTATGATAGTGTCTTTTGTCACAATGGTAAAAATGAATGAATAATTTTGGAACGTTAAAAGTAAGGCGTTTTTTGGAAATAAAGTCACGATTTAACTAAAGAAATTTTCTCTAGAAAGGCTCATTTGTGATAAAAACCGAATTATAAACACTTCTTTTTTATGCAGTTCTTAAGAAGTTAATTGCGTAAATTAGCTTTCAAAACAAATAAAAATGAAAAATAGCCAGACATTTAAAAGCGCAATTTCAGGACTTTCTTTTGCAGAAGGTGAGAAGGTTTACGGTAAATCGATTCACGATCCAATTTTAGGCTTAATTAAGAAAGAATTTCCAAGTTTTAATGATGACGACTGTATCGCTGTTAACGAATTAAATGTGTACCGCCAGAAATATATTTCAAATTATCTTTCAACAGAAATTGGTGCACTTTCGGCTATGGAGAAAAATGTCATTACCTCCTTAAAAGAAGATAAGTCGATTGTGAGTATTGTTGAAGACGAAGAAGAAACGCGTAATCTAGGACAGAGGGTTGCTGATAGAGTAGCCGATTTTGGCGGAAGCTGGACTTTTATTATCTCTTTTCTTTTTTTTATTACGATTTGGATTGGTTCAAATGTTTTCGTTTTTCTAAATAAAGGTTTTGATCCCTATCCGTTTATTCTCTTGAATTTAATCCTTTCGTGCGTGGCAGCGTTGCAGGCGCCAGTAATTATGATGAGCCAGAACCGTCAGGAGGAAAAAGACCGAAATCGTGCTAAAAAAGATTATATGATCAATTTAAAATCGGAATTGGAGATTAGAATGATTCACGATAAAATCGATCATTTGATTATGCATCAGCAGCAAGAATTAATAGAAATTCAGAAAGTGCAAATCGAGATGATGAATGATATTTTGAATCAGATTAAGAAGTAAAAGGGAGTAAAATTCCATTTTTTTATCCCGAAGCGTCCGGGCCAAATTCCAAAAAAGGAGCAAAGCGACTTTTAGAAAATCTAAAATCTAAAATCTAAAATCTAAAAGTGTTTAAAGTAATAACCTCCAATCATAAAAATAAGATTTATGAGTGCCATTCTCCAGACTAATTTTTTATGTTTTTTTGATTTATCTAATAGATGATATCCTGCAAAAAGGAATAATAAAAGGCAGGAATATATTGCTGGATACATTTTGAAAGCCGCTAAAAACTGTCCTTGAAAAAGTAAGAAAAGAGACCGCTGGAAACCACAGCCTAAACATTCAAATCCGAAGATGGTTTTGAAGAGACATGGGATCATATATTTTTCTAAAGTCATAGCAGATCTTTTTGCAATTTTACTAAAAAAATACGACAAACGTTTAAAGTAGAATAGAAGTAGTACTTGAAAGTTTTATACTTTTGAAATCTTAAACTTTGAATTGATGAAAGCTTTTAAAATTATAATAATGATTCTTGCGATTTCGGTAGCACTTTATGAGCAAGTTTCTGAAGAAAAAAATATCTATATCATGATTGCTGCAATTGTAGTTTTCATGTTTGGAATGATGCAGCTGAGTGCTAAAACACCGAGTAAACATAACGATAAAGAAGAGTAGGATGCTGGTAAAAGGAGATAAAGTTTCTGTACTGGATGAAGCAATAAACGGAACGGTAGTTTCTGTTAAAAATAAGGAAGTTTTGATTGAAACTGAAGACGGATTTATGATGACATTTTTTGTCAATGAATTGCTTAAGATTCAAGAAACCAGTGATTTGATGAATTCTATTAAAAGAATTGATTTAAATGAAGCTTCACGGGATAAAATCGAACCAAAACCAAGAAGTTTTGTCAAAGAAAAGAAAGAAAAGCGTGATGTTGGAGTTCCAGAATTTGATTTACATATTGAAAAATTAGTGCCGAATAAACGCGGAATGTCGAATTATGATATTTTAACGTTACAGACTGAAACGGCAAAAAGGCATATTGAATTTGCTATTAGAAACCGCATTCCAAAAATCGTTTTTATCCACGGTGTCGGTGAAGGAATTTTAAAAGCAGAACTGGACTTTTTATTAGGCCGATATGATGGATTAGATTTTCAGGATGCCAATTATCAAAAATATGGTCTTGGTGCGACTGAAGTTTATTTTAGGCAGAACAACAAATAATATAAAAATTGACCGCTATAAATCGGTCAGTTTTAAGCATAAAAAAACGTCTGTTTTCGAAGCTGATTTTAGATTAAATCAGATAGGAAAACAGACGTTTTTTTGTAAGAATTTTTAAAAGATGTTCTTTAGGAAAAACTTGTTATGATGTAGGTTCTAATCTTCCAAGAAGGAAAGTAGTTGGAAGTTGAAAACTGTTTTTACCTTTTGTCATTGTTACACCTTTCAGTGTAATAGTATGAAAATAAATACCTCCAGTTAATGTTGTAGTTACTTCTATAATACCGCTTGTATTTTCTACACCAGCTTGGCCTGTCCAATCTTCTGCAATAGATGGACTAGTTGGAAATGTAGCACTGCAAAAGTAGTCGCTGGCAAAAGATCCTGTTCCGCTTGCTACACTCTTGTAGTAAAGTTTATTTGTTGTTGTGCCGATATACCCTTTTCTAGGCTGTCCAGCAGGAGTTTCTTCATCTTTTAATAAATCAGCTTGCATATTGTCAATCATAATAAAAAATGAAGTATTATAATTATAAACTCGAAGTTGATTGCTTACTGTGCATCTGCTGGCAAGCTCGCTCGAAAATGTCAAAGTAGCAGGAACACTCGTTTTAGTACTAAACGTGCCAAACGGGTAAGTAGGATAAACCTGCGGCTTTGAATTTGAAATATTGAAAGTAATGTTTGTAAAACTAATGTTATGGTTGTAACCTTCAAGTTTTGTACTTCCATCAACAGCTGGTTTTGATATATTTGCGTCGGTAGTAATCTTAATTGTTCCTGAAGTAGCAATCCATTCGTCTGTTACTTTAGGTGTGCTTGGCGGAATAAGTCCACATATATTGTCTGCAACCAGCGTCCCATCGTATGCTCTGTAAATAGCACGATAAGCTCCATTTCCTCCAGTAGGAATATCATATTCATAAGTTCCAGGTTCGCTTTTTAGGGCGTCTTTAGGCATTTGAAGTAAAAAAGCTTCTTGGCTTTTCAATTTATAAAGTAGCGTGTTGTCTGTAGTAGTGGTGCAGTTTGTAGGAACTACACTGTCAAAATCTATTTCTTGAACAGTTAGATCTCCATCATCACATCCATTCAGTAAAAAAGCAAATAATATAAGAGAAGCGTATTTTTTCATTGTAAAATTTATTTGGGTCAAAAATAGTGAAAAAAATGGCAAATGATATTTAAGATTTGACAATTGATATTTCTTAACTTTGTACCAATGAAAAAAGTATATCTAGATAATGCCTCAACAACTGCAATACGTCCCGAAGTAATTCAGGAAATGACCAAAGTGATGCTTGAGGATTTTGGTAATCCGTCGTCTACGCATAGTTTTGGACGCAATGGCAAAACTATTTTAGAGCTTTCGAGAAAAAGTATCGCAAAGCATTTAAATTGTACCGCACAGGAAATCATTTTTACTTCTGGAGGAACCGAAGCCGATAACTGGATTCTTCGTTCTGCTGTTGAAGATTTAAAAATAGAAAGAATTATTGCTTCAAAAATAGAACATCATGCCGTTCTGCATACCGTTTGGGCACTTCAAGAAGAATATAATGTTCAGGTTGAATATGTAAATGTAAATCCAGATGGAAGTTTAGATTTGACACATCTATCTAATTTGCTTTCTGATGAGAAAAAGACATTAGTAAGTCTGATGCATGTTAATAATGAAACAGGAACAATTTTAGATTTAGATCGAGTTGGTCTTATCTGCAAGCAATACAATGCCTTGTTTCATTCTGATACAGTTCAGTCTGTCGGGAAAACCGAAATTGACCTGCAAAAAACTCCTGTGGACTTTATTTTGGCTAGCGCACACAAATTTCACGGACCAAAAGGAATAGGATTTGCTTTTGTTAGAAAAAATGCTGGTTTACAGCCATTATTTTTTGGCGGAGAACAGGAAAAAGGACTTCGTGCAGGAACCGAAGCGGTGCATCAAATCGCCGGAATGGCAAAAGCTTTGTCTATTTCTTATGAAAAATTGGACGAAGAAAGAGCTTATATCTCAGGTATAAAAAACTATTTAATCGAGCAGTTAGAAATTCATTTTCCAGATTTTAGAATTAACGGAAAAAAGGATGATTTCTATAATATCATCAATATTATTCTGCCATTTTCATCAGATAAAACTGCAATGCTTTTGTTTAGTTTGGATATGAAAGGAATTGCGGTCTCTAGAGGAAGCGCATGCCAGTCTGGAAGTATTAAACCTTCGCATGTTCTTAATGAAATGCTGTCAGAGTCTGATTTAAAACTGCCTAATCTCCGAATTTCATTTAGTCATTATAATACCAAAGAAGACATCGATTGGCTGATTGAGAGTTTGAAAAGTGTTTAAAAAAAAAGTTTCAAGTTTCAAGTTGCGTTTCAAACTTGAAACCTGAAACTTGAAACAAAAAAACTACTTGCGTATTACTTTTACCTGCGAATCGTTTGTTAATTTGATAATCGTAGAAGATTTTCCGTTGATTTTATCTTGGTTTAGTTTAACAACATAATCAACACCGTTGATAATTTCTGGGCTGATGTCTTTAAAACTAAGCGGAGTAGGCTGTCCGGAAATATTTGCTGAAGTTGAAACTAACGGTTTTTTCATTCTTTCCATCAATTTGTAGCAAAAAGGTTCTTTAACCAATCGTACTCCAAGAGATTTGTCTGCGGCAATAATATTTGGAGCAACATTTCTAGCATCATCAAGAATTAAGGTAGTTGGTTTTTCAGATAAATCAATAATCTGCCATGCTACTTCAGGGATGTTTTTAAAAACATTATACATCATTTTTTCTCCATTCATCAAAACAATCATACTCTGTGTTTCTGCGCGTTGTTTCAATTGATAAATTTTAGCAACGGCATCAGGGTTTGTTGCATCGCAGCCAATTCCCCAAACGGTGTCTGTAGGGTATAAAATTATTCCACCTTCTTTGATGACTTCGTATGCGTTGATAACTTCCTGATTGATATTTTCCATAAAAAACTTTGATTTCGGCAAAGATACTAATAAACTCCATAAACAAACAAAGACAGGAGATTCCTGTCTTTGTTTTAATGAAATAAATGAAATTTTTACTGAATTATCTTAAAAATTACATTTTCAGCCCAGCCCTCTGGAGTATATTTTTTATAAATTGATTCTGGAATTTTCTCGTATTCATTTTCGAAGAAAGAAGCTGGTATAACAGGGTTGTTTTCATCGATAATCAGAATATTATTTGGGTTATAAAAGTCGTAATTTTTGATATCAGCATTAGTAGTAATAAGTTTTTTTTCTAAACCAATACTTTCAAATATTCTAAAAGTTAGACCAATCTGTCCGCTTCTATGAATGTCCAATAATACTTTTGAGCGGTCAGTATAGGTATTAACTTCTGATAATGGCATATGTTTGTTGATATAAGTAATGCCATGATCTCCCGTTTTGTGTTTGTTGCTTTTATCGTACACAATAAACTTAAAGTTTATCTTTTTTGAATTTAATTCGTTTGCAATTCGAATTAATGTAGATAGTCTTTTGTCGATTGAACTGATGTTGAAAACACCATATTCTAAAGTGGTTTTGTTAGTTACTGCATTATTATCCGTATAAATCCAGTTCGTAGCAAACCCTAAATTAAATTTGGCACAATCTTCCTTTTCAAATGAATAGGCTTCATCAAAACTTGGTATAACTTGTTTGATTTTGGGACAGCGGTAAATATTGTCGTTAAAAAAACCGATGGATTTTTTAGTATAATTTTTAAATTTTAAAATACTGTCTGGATCAATAAAATCGCCCTTAATGGTAAGAATTACATCTTGAATTTGATTGTTTTTTTGTAATTCCTTTAGTATCTCTTTACCGTGATGCTGGGTTTTTAGATTTTTTTTAAAGAAGGCTTTTAAAATGAAATTGTAAACTCTATGAAATATAGAAGGATATTTGTACTTAAAATCTCTGAAATTAATATGTTGTACATTATGACCTTGTTTTTTTAAAGCTGACGAAATGCATTCGTTCATGCCTAAATTATCTAAACTTATTAGGGTTATATTCATTTATAAAGTTGATTCGTTTTTTATATTCCTAATTATTAAAATAAAATCTCGTTATAGACTTTTAAATATTCAGATGCAGCGGTTTTCCAATTAAAACTTGCCGCTCTCTCTTTAAAAAACAATTCATTTTCAGTTTTATTGTTTTCAAAGCTGTTTAATCCCTCAAATAAAATAGTTTTCATATATTCAGGATCAAAATCAGACCAGTATTTTGCCGCGCTTCCTCCAATTTCTGGCAGCGAAGTTTTGTCGGATAAAAATGTCGGCTTTCCAAAGCTCATCGATTCAATAGGTGGAAGTCCAAAGCCTTCTCTTATCGAAGGAAAAAGGAAAGCAGTACAGTTTTGCATAAAAAACTGCTTTCCTTCATCGCTTACTTTTCCAGTTAAAAAAACTTGATTGGTTAATCCATTATCGATTATCAGCTGTTTAATTTTTTCGCCATATTTTTTATTGTTATTGCCAGAAATAATTAAATTATAATCTTTTATTAATTTCATCATATTAATAATAGACTCAAAATTTTTTCTTTCAATAAAATCACCAATGGTATAAAAAAAAGGTTTATCAACAGGAACATTTGCTACATAAGATGACGTGTCTAATATTTCGGTAATAGGATTACCATTGTGTATAACATATTCTGGAACGTTAGGAACATTGAAATATTGATGCGTTTGTTTTTTCGCAAACTCTGATATGTAAGTAATAGCGGTCGCTTTATTCAGTTTTTCTAAGAAACGCTTATTTCTTTTATGGTTCAAGTCAGCTGATACTTCTTCAGCAAAATTGACATCGTGAATTGTAAGCAGATATTGAGTAACCTTACTAGGCTCAACTTTTATGTTTTGATTTACAGAATGCCATAAATCGTATTTTTTATTAATTCTAAAGAGCTTCATTCTTGATAAATTGCTGTATTTGTTGTAGCAGAATTTTTTACCAAATTCACTTTCAAGAAGTTTTATATCTTTAGCATTTAATGTTAGTTTTAAGTTGCCGAATTCTAGTTCAGATAAACCTTTGATTAGTTCATAATTAAAAGTTCCTAAACCTGTAGCTCTATTGTTTATATTGTGAGTTTCTAAAAAAACGGTCTTCTGTAGCGGCATTTTTTGATTTTTTTTACGAAAGTACAATATTAATTTGAAGTCTTAGATTGTATATGTATTTTTGTAGTTAATAAAAATATACTGATGAATTTTAAAGTAAATCCAATTTTCAAGAATAATACAAACGCCATATTGGACTGTATTAAAAGTTTTAATAATGCAGGAATTCTTTTTGGAAATGGTGATCGAAACGTTATAAAATTGTTTGAACTCAACGAGAAGACAATTAATATAAAGTCATTTAAGATTCCTAATATCGTAAACAAAATTGCTTACAAATATTTTAGAAAATCAAAAGCCAGACGTTCTTTTGAATACGCTACTATTTTGCTCGAAAAAGGAATTGGGACACCAGAACCTGTGGCTTTTCTTGAAAACTTTAATTTTATAGGACTAAGAGATAGTTATTATGCAAGTGAGCATTTGATAACAGAATTAACGTATAGAGAGCTTGTTGAGATTCCTGATTATCCAGATCATGATGCTATTTTAAGACAGTTTACTAAATTTTGTTTTGATCTGCATGAAAAAGGAGTAGAATTCTTAGATCATTCGCCTGGAAATACTTTGATAAAGAAAGTAGATCAAAGTAAATATGCGTTTTATTTAGTTGATTTAAATAGAATGAACTTTCATGCTCAAATGAGTTTTGAACAAAGGATGAATAATTTCAGCCGTTTAACTCCAAAAAAAGAAATGGTGGCTGTAATGAGTAATGAATACGCTAAGTTTTACAATGAAAAGAGTGAAGCTGAAATCTTTGAAAAAATGTGGCAGGCAACTGAAAACTTTCAAGAAAGTTTTGCTAAAAAGAAAAGATTAAAAAAGAAACTTAAATTCTGGAAATCTCATTCTTAGATCGTAATTTTTTTAGTTCCTGAAAACGAACATGAACACTCAAAGCATTTAAATAACAAATTGTTAAGCCTGATTTTCCGTCAAGAAAACCTAAACGAACAAAATATTGATGCAAAAATTGATAGGCGGGACGAATATAAAAATGAAAGAAATTCGGTTTCGTATTTTTAGCCAGTTCTTCTTGAGCTTTTAATTTTCCGTAAAAAATCATTTTTTGTTTATAATCTTGAAAAGAGGAATAGGAAAAATGGATTAATTTATTTTTTAATTTTTCGGTTTCTCCATTTATGATCAGTTTTTCATGTACGATTTTTTCGTGATTGTAAAAAGCATTTTCCTTTTTAAACAAACGAATAATTTTATCGGTCTGCCAGCCACTGAAATGTAATTTTTTAGTATTGAACATAAAAGTGCGATACATATAATAAGCAGCAACATTATTTTCTTGTGTAATAACAAGTTCAATTTCTTTTTTTAAATCAGCTGTAAGTCTTTCGTCAGCATCTATAAAAAGAATCCAAGGATTTGAAGCTAGGCTTAATGCATAATTTCGTTGTGCAGCAAAATTTTCAAACTTGTTCTGAAACGTTTTAACATTCTTAAAAGAAGAAGCGATTTCAAATGTCTGATCGGAACTAAAAGAATCTACAAGAATAATTTCGTCAGCAAATGAAAGGTTTTCCAAAACCGAATGAATGTTTTGATCCTCATTGTGCGTAATGATTAAAGCTGATAAAAGTTGTTTTTTTGAAGTAATCATTTCGATTAATTAAAGCCGTTTTGTTTTAAAAACAATTTGATCCTGTCTTCAAAAAATTCAGGTAGAAATTTATCATATAGAGCAAGAGACTCTTTTTTAAGCATTTTTTCCGTTTTATTTTCAAACAACGCCGGACGATAATCTTTTAAATGTACAGAAAGATGATGAATTCCATCTTCAAAAGTGGCCCAGATTTTCTTTTCAATCCAAGGAGAAAATATAATAAAAGAAGGTTTATCAAGTGCTTTTGCCATATTTATAGCACCGCCGTCATTTCCAATAATTGCGTCGCATTGATTTACCAAACCAATAAACGATCTCAAATCGCCTCCTAGTAAATCAAAATAAATCTTACTTTGAGTAGAAGATTTACAGGAATTAAAAACGGTTTTAGCTTCTTCTAATTGTTTTGGAAAGTAATTAAAAAGAATGTTTACATCGGCATTATCAGCAATATAATCAACCACTTTTGCCATGAAATCCAACGGATAAGTTTTAAGTTTTTCACTTCCCAAAAGACTAATCATAATAGTTTTTCGGTCTTTTTGAACTTGATGTTTTTCAAAAAGGGCGGCAGCGTCCTGATTCTCTTTTTCAGAGACAAATAATTTTGGAATCGGATTAATTTCTGTTTTCAGCTTTAAAGGTTCCAGTAAAGAAAGCCTTCTTTCAATTGCAAGTCCTAGGTTTGTTTTAGGAAAAGGTTCAAAGGGAACATTATCATGGTATAAAAACGTTCTACCAGGTTTTTTATATGAAATCTTTCTTTTGGCATTACTTAATAAAACCAAAATCCAGCTTTCCAATTTTGAATAAGCGTCAATTAGTACATCGTAATTTTCTTTTCTAAGCTGAAGTCCTAATTTTATAAGTTCTTTTTTGCTGTTTCGATGTTTCTCTTCAAACAAAATAATATTGTCAATACTTGAATTTCCTTCCAAAACTGGAGTTGTAGAGGCATAAACCAGATAATCTATTTGAGCATCTGGATAGGCAGTTCTAAGGTTGTTGCAAATAATACTGCTGATTAAAACATCGCCAATCATTTTTTGTTGGATTACAAGTATCTTCATTTAAAATTGTGTTGCGTTAACGGATTACAAATTGAAGCAAAAAAAATCCAAATTCCAATCATTTTAAAGAAAGGAATTTGGATTTTTAAAAATTGAAAATTTCTATTACTTATAAGAATTAAACAGCAACATCGTATTCGCGAAGTGCATTATTTAAAGAAGTTTTTAAATCTGTAGAAGGTTTACGAGTACCAATGATTAATGCACAAGGAACTTGGTATTCTCCAGCAGCGAATTTTTTAGTGTAGCTTCCAGGAATAACTACAGAACGAGCAGGAACAAAACCTTTCATTTCAACCGGCTCATCTCCTGTAACATCAATGATTTTTGTTGATGCAGTTAAACATACGTTAGCACCAAGAACAGCCTCTTTACCAACGTGAACACCTTCAACAACAATACAGCGAGAACCAATAAAAGCACCGTTTTCGATAATTACTGGAGCGGCTTGTAATGGCTCAAGAACACCACCGATACCAACACCACCGCTTAAGTGAACATTTTTACCAATTTGTGCACAGCTTCCAACAGTTGCCCAAGTGTCAACCATAGTTCCCTCATCTACATAAGCACCAATATTTACGTAGCTTGGCATTAAGATAACACCGCTAGAAATATAGGCACCGTAACGAGCAACAGCATTTGGCACAACACGAATTCCTTTTGCAGCATAATCTCTCTTAAGTAACATTTTATCGTGATATTCAAAAATACCAGATTCCCATGTTTCCATTTTTTGAATTGGGAAATACATAACAACAGCTTTTTTAACCCATTCGTTTACCTGCCATTTGTCACCAACTGGCTCAGCAACACGCAATTTTCCTGCGTCTACTAATTCGATAACTTCTCTAATAGCATTAGTTGTTGTTGTTTCTTGTAATAAAGCTCTGTTTTCCCAAGCTTGTTCGATTATAGTCTGTAAAGAATTCATACGTTTAAATTTTTGGCAAAGATAACGTATTTGTAGAAATGCAGAAAAGCAAAACGACTTGAAAATGTTACATATTTAACTTTTTGTTTCTTATTTGTAAAGTCTTTTGAAGTTGGAATTAAGAGCTTCGTATTTTGTATTTGCAAATTATTCTTTTTGTTTTTTAATAACCCCTAGAAGTTTTTTTTATGTCAAAATATGACAAAAGTCAGATTTTCTGTTTTTTCTTCTCGCTACTTTCGCATCATTGAAAAACATTCCATTCAATACATTAATCATATAAGCAGTAAAATATGAATCAAGAAAATCAACTTCAAAACAGAGTCATAATTGACAAAGAAGTAACTTGGGATAAAACACAAGTTATTATGAGTAAAACAAATGCATTTGGTATTATCGAATATGCCAACGAAGTATTTGTGGACGTTTGTGGTTATGAAGATTACGAATTAATGGGGCAACCGCATAATATTATACGTCACCCAGATATGCCAAAAGTTATTTTTAAAGTGCTTTGGGAGAATTTAAAACAAGGAAAAAATTTTCATGCTATCGTGAAAAATTTAGCTAAATCAGGAAGATACTATTGGGTTATTACTGATTTTGAAATTGCGCGTGACGAAAATGACGTAATTGTAAATTATTTCGGAAGAAGACAAGCCGTACCTCAAGAAGTAATTGCAATGCATATTGAACCATTGTACAAAAAACTATTGCAGATTGAAGCGGCAAGCGGAGTTGAATTCAGTGAAAAGTACTTAATCGGATTTTTAGAAGAAAAGAAGAGAAGTTATGTAGAATATATTAAGGAGTTGATTTACGAACACGAAAAAGCGCAGTCTAAATTTGCTAATTATAATGAGGAAGAGGATGGAGAAGAGGAAGAGCATAAAGGTTTTTTCAGCCGATTGTTCGGAAGATAAATTTGAGTTATTTTTTAGGTTTGAATATTTGGATAAAAGTCCGTCTTGAGTTTTTCGAGGCGGATTTTTTGTTTTAGGTTTAATTTAAAAAACATGAATTTAAAAAGGTTTATATTTGTATTGTAAAATGAAAGTATTATGGAAGCGATCAGATTAGAATTTCAGCCAGAGATTAGAGAGAAAGTACTTAAGTTGTTAAGTGAGTTTTCTCCCAGTGAATTGACAATTATTGAAGAAGATTCTGATTTTGAAAATGATAAAAAAGTAGTCCAAGCAGCTTATGCTAAATTAAAAAGTGGTAATGAAAAGTTGTATTCAATAGATGAAGTTGATTCGATTTTAGATAATACATTTTCGGAATATGACAATTAAAATTTCGAATGAATTTTTACAATTATTAAAAGAACAAGTTCATTATATTTACAAAGATAAACCCGGAGCAGCGCTAAAGTTTAGGAAGGATTTGCTTAGAAATATTAAAAAAGATTTAAAACATCCTTTTCTCTTTAAAAAATCAAGATACTTTGATAATGAAAATATTAGAGAGTATATTTTTAAAGGTTACGTTTCTGTTTATGAGGTTGATACCGATAAAAATATTGTTTTCGTTTTTAGTTTTATAAAATATAAAAACACTCTTTAAAGGATTATAATTTTTCTTTCTATTCTTTTTATAAAAATTTCAAAACATGCCAAGAATCCTCTCTATAGATTACGGACAAAAACGTACAGGAATTGCAGTTACAGACGAAATGCAGATTATTGCTTCGGGGTTAACCACGATTCCAACTCATACTTTGACTGACTTTCTAAAAGATTATTTTGCAAAAGAAAAAGTCGAAGCGGTTTTAATCGGAGAGCCTAAACAAATGAACGGACAGCCATCTGAAAGTGCTTCTGTGATTAATGGCTTTGCAAAGCACTTTTCGAACATTTTTCCAGACATGAAAGTAATTCGTGTTGATGAGCGATTTACTTCAAAAATGGCATTCCAAACTATGATCGACAGTGGTTTAAGTAAGAAACAGCGTCAAAATAAAGGATTGATAGACGAAATTTCTGCTACAATTATGCTTCAAGATTATCTTTCCTCAAAAAAATAGTGCTCTTCGACGGAATTTTTATTTATAATTTAATGGTTTTTAGAAAATCCTAACTTTTATGTTGTAAAAATTAGTTTTTTTTTGCAATTAAAAAAGTACCTTTGCACTTTAAATAAAAATACTGTTATGCCTGACGAAACTATACGTTCAAATAGTGATGTAGTACTCATTGGAGCTGGAATTATGAGTGCCACTCTAGGAGTAATTTTGAAAGAATTACAACCTGATATAAAAATTGAAATTTACGAAAGACTAGATGTTGCTGCTGCCGAAAGCTCAGATGCTTGGAATAATGCAGGAACAGGACACTCTGCTTTTTGTGAACTCAATTATACTCCAGAAAAGGCAGATGGCAGTATAGATCCTAAAAAAGCAATAAGTATTGCAGAATCATTTGAGATTTCCCGCCAGTTCTGGTCGTACTTAGTACAGCAGAACAAAGTGCCTTCTCCAGAAAATTTTATCAAAAGTGTTCCTCATATGAGTTTTGTGTGGGGAGATAAAAATGTAGATTATTTAAAAAAGAGATTTGAAGCACTTCAAAGTAATCCAATCTTTTCAGACATGACTTTCAGCACCGATTTTGAGCAGCTTCAAAAATGGATGCCATTAGTAATGGAAGGTCGAAATGCTGAAGAGAAATTGGCAGCAACTCACATGGAAATTGGTACCGATGTAAATTTTGGTGCTTTAACCAGAAGTATGTTCACTTACTTAGAAAAATTAGATGGAGTTTCTTTATTCTTCAATCATGAAGTTAAAAAACTGAGACAGCGTGAAGATAAATCTTGGAGAATTAAAATTAAAGATTTATCGACTGGAAAAACTCGCAAAGCATATACTAAATTTGTATTCATTGGTGCTGGCGGAGGTTCATTACCTTTATTAGAAAAAGCAAATGTACCAGAAGGAAATGGTTACGGAGGCTTCCCTGTAAGCGGACAATGGCTGAAATGTACCAATCCAGAAGTAATTGCAAAACATCAGGCAAAAGTATACGGAAAGGCTAGTGTTGGAGCACCTCCAATGTCTGTTCCTCATATTGATACCCGTGTAATTGATGGTGAAAAAGCACTTCTTTTTGGTCCTTTCGCTGGATTTTCTACACGTTTCTTAAAAAATGGTTCTTACCTAGATTTACCATTGTCAATTAAACGTAACAATTTAATTCCGATGCTGGCAGCTGGGTATCATAATATTCCATTAACTAAATACTTGATCGAACAGGTTCGTCAGTCGCCAAAAGACAGAATGAAAGCTTTACGCGAATATCTGCCAACAGCACGTTCTAAAGATTGGAAGTTAGAGAAAGCAGGACAACGTGTTCAGGTGATTAAAAAAGATGAAAAAGAAGGTGGTGTTCTGGAATTTGGTACAGAAGTAATCAATACGCACGACGGAACTTTAGCAGTTTTGTTGGGTGCTTCGCCAGGAGCTTCAACAGCAGTAGGAATTATGGTAGATTTGATCAGCAGATGTTTTGCCAATCAAATCAAAACACCTGAATGGGAAACAAAATTGAAAACAATGATTCCTTCTTACGGTCAAACTTTAAATGATAAACCAGAGCTTTTAACAGCTCTTAGAAAACATACAGCTGAAGTTTTAAAAATAAAATAAACTTCTTCCAAATTTTAAATAAAAAACAAATCCAGATGAATTAATCTGGATTTGTTGCTTTTAGATCGGTTGTGTTTTTTAGGATTTTCTCTGCAAGATTGCTCATCCATATTAATTGCTCAATTACCATTGAAGCTTCCTGCATTTTTGCTTGACGAGTTTCTTTGTCCAAATCATCGTCTTCTGCTAAACGTGTGAAGTTTTTTCTCTTTAATTCTTCAAACTGAAGGGTTACATCTTCTTTTTCAAAAAATGTGTCGGTTAAGATCGTTTCATTTCTTAAAACTGAAATAGAGTGATCAAGATTGGCCAATATTGTTTTTATAATATAATTAAAAGAGTCAGATGCAGAGGTGGTCTGGTGTGACTGGATATAAGTTGAAAGCGATGCCAAAGCCGATAATAAAGAATGGTTTAAAACCACCAATTTGTTTACCAAAGGCATTGTTTTTTGTTTCGATTTTGGTTCCTGCATCATACGCTGAAAAGAAGTCATTAAATTGCCAATTTCCACAAAAGCATTTTTTCTTGCCAATCTATAAGAAGTTGGAACTTCTCCTTTTTTATTGTAAAAATCAGCAATTTCTTTGAGGTAATTTCGATTGGCACGAATAGAGTTTTCGATATGAATAGGCGTATTGATAAACTCCCAAGCCGGCCATAAAAACTGATTGGCGATAAAAGCCAATACCGCGCCAGCGAACGAATCTAATATTCTGTATTGAATAACTTCATTGATATCTGGAGTCAGGATTCCGTAAATAAAAACAACATACATCGTAACAAAAGTCGCACTGATTTTGTAGTTGATCTGTGTAAAAGAAATTCCTAAAAGCATACAGATTATAGAAAAAATACTGAGCGCAACGTGATTTTGAATAATCGACACAATTCCGAAGGCCAAAATACCTCCTAAAACAGTTCCAAACATTCTATTATACGACCTTTCTTTTGTTAAGCCATAACCGGGACGCATGATTACAACAATGGTCAATAAAATCCAATAAACATTCTGAAAAGGCAGCATCTGTCCGAGAAAAAAACCAATCAAAATCGTGATCGTTAATCGTATCGAATGTCTAAAAATAGAAGAAGAATAAGTTAGGTTTTCTATTAAAGTTCGAATCGGATAATATTGCGGTGTTAAAAACTTTTCCAGTTCCTTGTCTTTGTCTTTTAACTTATAAGATTGCATGGCTAGGGAAAGTGCACGCTGGATAATTTTAATTTTTCCAACTTGATTTTTAGCATACTTCAGCATGTTTGTCAACATCAAAACACCTTCTGCTGCAGCTTCTTTTCCTAATGTTTTTTCATAATCAAAAATGGCAAATTCTAAAGCATCCAATTCGTTTTTTAAATCTTGTTTGTCTACATAAACACTAATGTGGTTCACATTTTTTGAAAGCTTTTTTAATGTAGAAGCCAGTTTGTAGGCAACATTTTGATAGGTTCTTAAAACATCCGGATGTTTTGCAAATTTTTCATGAAGTTTACTATGGTCAAAAGAAGTATAAAGGGCTAGTTCCTGGATTTCGACTAAAGTTATAAAAACCAAAAGCATTTTTCTGTTCTGACTAGTGATTCCAGAAGCATTTTGATTTCCAATCAGCATTTTTCTTAAATCCTCGTGAATAAGGTTTAATTCTACTTGAACAGCCAGTTGTTTTTCAATAATAGCTCTTCTGTTCGCTTCTGGACTCCACAAATCGCCTCTTAACTTTAAATATTTAGCAGTAAGTTTTATTCCCTCTGCAATCTGTAATTCAACATACTTATAAGGTTGTACAATGTGAAATACCAGTGATACAATTAAGTATAAAATTCCTCCAATGAATATAAAACCGGAATATTCGAAAGCTTCTAATCCTTCGTGTAAATGTCCAAATGAAAGCGAAATAGATAATAAAGCAGAAAAGGAAATTAAAGTAGCTCGCTGTCCGTAAACTGAAATCATGGAACAGGCGAAAAGTAAAAATCCCAAAAAAGGATAAAACAATATGGGATAAGGATAGGCGAGATTAACTAAGAGGTTTACGCCAGATACAATAAATGAGGCTGCAATTAATCCTTTAATTTTATGAATTAACGAACTGGGAATATCACTGGGATACGTATAAAAAGCACCTAATGCGATTGTGAAACCAATTTCAAAATGACCTAAAAAATTTAAAACTAAAACAGGTACAACAGAAGCAATAGTTACTTTAGAAGCATTCAAAAAGGATGTGCTGTTTGTAAATTTTGAAATTTTATCAATCATAAAGAGCCGTTTACTAGCAAAGGTAAGAATTGTACCAGTGATTTTGGCATAATTATAGCTGAGATTTTTAACGTCTAGGAAAAAATATGAGATAAAATAGTATTCGAATTATTCATTGACTATTTTTTACTATTTTTGCCAGCTGAAATATCAGAACTTTAATTCTGTTTTTGCAGCACATTAAAACAAAAATAAAAACAAATGATTTTACCAATTGTAGGATACGGTGATCCTGTTTTAAGAAAAGTAGGGCAGGACATTACGCCAGAATATCCAAACTTAAAAGAAACGATCGCAAATATGTACGAGACAATGTACAATGCATACGGAGTTGGACTTGCGGCACCGCAGGTTGGACTGCCAATTCGTTTGTTTGTTATTGATACAACACCTTTTAGTGATGATGAGGATCTTCCTTCAGAAGAACAAAAAGATTTGAAGGGGTTTAAAAAGACTTTTATCAATGCTAAAATCGTGAAAGAAGAAGGAGAAGAGTGGGGATTTAATGAAGGATGTTTAAGTATTCCAGATGTGCGTGAAGATGTTTACAGAAAACCAACTGTAACAATAGAATATTGTGAAGAAGATTTTGTAATGAAAACCGAAGTATTTGATGGTTTAATTGCGAGAGTTATTCAGCACGAATACGATCACATCGAAGGGATTTTGTTTACAGATAAAATTTCGTCACTTAAAAAACGTTTGATCCAAAAGAAACTGAAAAATATTACCGAAGGAAAAACGTTTCAGGAATATAGAATGAAGTTTTTTGCGGCCAAAAAAGGGAGATAAGTTTTCTAAAAAGATTTAGAAACAAAAAATAAATCAAATTCTTAATACAAATTTTAATAAAATGAATTTAACGAAAATTTTAGCCATTTCAGGAAAACCAGGTTTATATGAATTGAAAGTTCAAACTCGTACAGGTTTTGTGGCGGAATCATTAATTGATGGGAAGAAGATTACTGTAAATCTAAAAAGCAATGTAAGTTTATTGTCTGAAATTTCGATTTATACTTATGAAGGTGAAAAGCCGTTAACTGAAGTAATGCAGCAAATTGCCGTTAAAGAGAACAAAGGACAAGCAATTTCTCATAAAGAAGATAATGCTACTTTGGCAGCTTATTTTAAAGAAATTCTTCCAACTTACGACGAGGAAAGAGTATATCCTTCAGATATTAAAAAAGTATTAAACTGGTACAATACGCTTCAGTCTAAAGGTTTAGTAACAGATTTAGCTCCTGCGGTTGAAGAAACTAAAGAAGAAGCTCCAGTTGCGGCAGAAAAACCTAAAAAAGCTCCAGCAGCTAAAAAAGCAAAAGCTAAAAAAGAAGAAGAATAAAAACGTTTCTTTTTGAATATATATGATCCTGTTAAGATGTTTTCTTGACAGGATTTTTTTTTTTGGAAATTATTTGAGATTTAAATATTTAATGTTTAGTTTTGTAGGAAAAATAAGTATTATTTTTTTCAAAAACAATGTCTATTGTTTTTTGCTGTTGTTAAGTATTTGTAAATATGTATTTTGCTCTTTATAAATATTTAAAATGCTTGATATGCGGCTAAGCTAAATTTTAAATGATGGAAAAATGGAAAAGGAAACAGCAGAAATAAAAATGAAAATTTTTGCAGTCATATTGGGAGTAATAGTGTTCACAGCTTGCAATAACAAATCAAAGGAACTAGATAATTCAGTTACCTCAACTGATACGATAAAGACTTCACATCATAAACATTGGAATTATGAAGGCGAGACAGGGCCTGATCACTGGTCAGAAATAGACCAAAATGATTGCAGTGGTAAATTACAATCACCAATTGATATTGTTGGGGCTGAAAATGATAATACTTTAAAACCAATTGAATTTCATTACAGTCAAAAAACAAAAATTCATGACGTTATCAATAATGGACATACTATTCAGTTTGATTTTGAACCTGGAGATTTTATTGTAATCAACGGACAGCAATATGAACTAAAGCAATTTCACTTTCATGAATCAGCAGAGCATACTATAAAAGGAGTTAGATATCCGCTGGAAATTCATATGGTTCATAAAAATAAAGATGGAAGATTTGCTGTCATTTCTATTATGGCACAAGAGGATAAAAAAAGCAACGAAACCTTTGAATTTCTTGACAAATATCTGCCCAAAAAAGTTAATGATACTATAAAGGTTAATAATGATTTTAACATAAATAAAGTTCTTCCTCAAAATAAATCATTTTACACTTATACAGGTTCATTGACTACACCGCCTTGTACGGAAGATGTACAATGGTTTATCTTTAAAAAACAGATAGATGTTTCTATTAAAATGATAACAGACTTGAAAAAACTAATGCCAATAAATAATTATAGAAGCGTTCAGGAATTAAACGGCAGGAAGATTAAAGAATCTATATAAACTGATAAGAAGGTTATTTGCCTTCTTTTTTTGTTTATAAAAAGAACCCTAATTGGTAAATTAGTTTAATTTTGATATCTGAAAATAAAAAAAATGAGCAAAGAACTTCAACTTAAAGCCTTCGAAAGATTATTAATTATCATGGATGAACTTCGTGAACAATGTCCGTGGGATAAAAAACAAACCCTGCAGACATTGAGACATTTAACAATCGAAGAAACCTACGAATTAGGTGATGCTATTTTGGATAATGATTTGAATGAAGTTAAAAAAGAGTTAGGCGATTTGCTTTTGCATATTGTTTTTTATGCGAAAATTGGAAGCGAAACAAACGATTTTGATATTGCAGATGTGTGCAATGAAATCTGTGAGAAACTTATTCACCGACATCCCCACATTTATGGAGATGTAAAAGTGGAGAATGAAGAAGAAGTAAAACAAAACTGGGAAAAACTTAAACTCAAAGAAGGTAAAAAATCAGTTTTAGAAGGAGTTCCAAGAAGTCTTCCAGCTTTAGTTAAAGCAAGCAGAATTCAAGATAAAGTAAAAGGTGTAGGTTTTGATTGGGAAGAACCGCATCAGGTTTGGGATAAAGTACAAGAAGAGTTACAAGAACTGCAAGACGAAGTACAATCTGGAAATCAAGACAAAATCGAAGATGAATTTGGAGATGTTTTGTTCTCAATGATCAATTATGCCCGCTTTTTAAATGTAAATCCAGAAGATGCTTTGGAAAGAACCAATAAAAAATTCATTAAACGATTTCAATACTTGGAAAGCAAAGCATCTGAATTAGGAAAACCTTTAATGGATATGACGCTTACAGAAATGGATGTTTTTTGGAATGAAGCCAAAAAGCTCTAATTGTCGGCTAATTTTTTTAAAGCACGTACATTTTTAAGCATGATTTTTTTACCAACCAATTCAATCAATTCTAATTTATTAAAATCAGATAATAAGCGAATACAGCTTTCAGTTGCAGTACCAATAATCCCGGCAAGTTCTTCTCTAGTTAATTGCACTTTAAGCGTTTTGTCAGTGTCTTCTCCAAAAGCTTCATGCAGTTGAAGTAAGGTTTCTGCCAATCGCTGTTTAACCGTTTTTTGAACCAGAGCAATTTTTTCGTTTTCAGATTCTTTTAAATCTTCGCAGACAGACTGCATCATATTCAAAGAAAACTGGTTATTGCTGTTAAAGAAATTTATGATTTCAGTTTTAGGAATAAAACAAACTTCCATGTCTGCGATAGCTTTGGCTGTTAAGTTTGCCGGCTCATTGCTAATCATTGAACGCTGTCCAAGAAGTTCTCCAGATTTTACCAATTTTACGATTTGGTCTTTTCCATTTGCACTTAATTTCGAAAGTTTACCAACACCATCTTTCACACAAAAAACACCATTGGTTACTTCACCTTCTTCAAAAATGGCTTCCCCTTTTTTAATTTTGTAAGTTGTTTTACTGCTGGCTAATTTTATAACTTCTTCTTTGTTAAGAGCTTTTAATGAGCTTAACTGGCGTACAATGCATTGATCACATTTGTTCATGACAATAGTTATTTGCTGCAAAAATAAGGATATTTAAGGTTCTGAACCAGCATTACATGGTAAAAATATAATAAAATAGGGTACATCTTAATTTGGACTCTTTTATTTTATTAAATTAGAATTCAATTTCAATATAACATGACAATTATCATCTTAATAATTGGGCTTTAATTGGAAATTTGCGGCATATAAAAACAAGTTTATGAGGGAGCAAAGTTGTTTTCATTGTGGTTTGACTATTGAACAAAATGAAGAAATTGATTTTGATGATAAAAAGTTTTGTTGTGCCGGCTGTAAAACAGTATATGAAATTTTCAGCAGTAACAATTTAACCTCTTATTATGATTTTGAAAAATCGCCTGGTACCACACCACAGGACATTGCAGGGAAATACGATTTTTTAGATAACGAAGCCATACTTTCAAAGGTGTTGGAATTTCAGGAAGGAAACACTGCTATTGTCTCTTTAAGTATTCCGCATATCCATTGCAGTTCTTGTATTTGGATTCTCGAAAATTTAAACCGACTGCAGCCTGGAATTAGTACTTCTCAAGTTAATTTTAATGAAAAGAAAGTTCGAATTACCTTTAATTCAGATACTGTTTCTCTAAAAGAAATAGTTTACCTATTGAGTTCAATTGGGTATGAACCTTATATTAGTTTGGAAAATTACGGAAGCACAAAATCTAAAGTTGACAGAAGCTTGACCTATAAACTTGGTGTAGCTTTTTTCTGTTTCGGAAATATCATGCTGCTTTCATTTCCAGAATATTTCGAAATGAAAGAGTTTTGGTTAGATAGTTACAAACCGTTTTTCAGATTATTGATTTTTCTTTTAGCACTGCCAAGTTTCTTATATTCAGCAAGTAGCTATTATGTTTCTGCTTATCATAGTATTAGAACCAGAATGCTCAATATCGATATTCCAATTGCTTTGGGAATTATCGTAATGTTTGTTAGAAGCACTTACGATATGGTCATGGATCACGGACCTGGCTTTTTTGACAGTCTAGCTAGTTTAGTGTTTTTCATGCTTCTTGGTAAAATGTTTCAAATTAAGACATACAGTTTTTTAAGTTTCGAAAGAGATTTTAAATCTTATTTTCCTATTGCAGTAACAAGAATTAATAAAGATGCCTCAGAAGATAATGTGGCTATTTACGATGTTTTAAAAGGGGATAGATTATTAATTAGAAATCAAGAACTTATTCCAGTTGATGGAATTTTAATCAGCGAAAGCGCCGAAATAGATTATAGTTTTGTTACAGGAGAAGCTGTTCCTGTGACTAAAAAGTCTGGAGATAAAATTTTTGCTGGAGGAAAACAAATTGGAAAAGTAATCGAAATGGAAGTATTGCATTCTGTTTCTCAAAGTTATTTGACGCAGTTGTGGAGTAACGAAATTTTTCAGAAAAAAGTAGATCAAAAGCACAAAACCATCACAGATGCAATAAGTCGCTATTTTACTCCAATTTTATTATTGATTGCATTTGCTGGTTTTGGTTATTGGATTTCTATAGATGCTAATATTGCTTTTAACGTTTTTACGGCGGTATTAATTGTAGCCTGTCCTTGCGCACTGGCACTTACAGCTCCATTTACTTTTGGTAATATTTTGAGAATATTAGGAAAGAAAAAATTCTATCTAAAAAATGCCATTGTAATTGAACAGCTAGCCAAGGTCAATACTATTGTTTTTGATAAAACAGGAACAATTACAACCAATAAAAAATCGAATATTGTATATGAGGGAAATCCAATTTCTGATTCGGATATTGTACTAATTAAGAATGTTCTTCGAGCTTCTAATCATCCTTTAAGCCGAATGCTTTATGATTTTCTACCAGAAACAAAACGTATACATACAGATGATTTTCAAGAAATTACAGGAAAAGGAATTTTGGCAGTTGCTGGTAACAAAAAAATTAAGATTGGTTCTGGTCAATTTGTTGATGTTATAGTTGAAGATAGTTTAGAAATTGAAAAAACGGCTTTACATATTCAAATTGATGGAATTTATTTAGGAAAATATGTTTTTCAAAATCAGTATCGAGAAGGCTTGGAAGCACTTTTTTCATCTTTAAACAAAGAATATGAAATAAAGGTTCTTTCAGGAGACAATGATGGTGAAAGGGAAAATTTAGAAGCTATTTTACCTAAAAATACGGAATTAATATTCAATCAAAAACCGGAACAAAAACTCGAATATATCAAGAAACTCCAAGAAAAAGGGCGAAATGTCATGATGGTTGGTGACGGCTTGAATGATGCTGGTGCGCTTGCACAAAGTAACGTTGGTGTTTCAATTTCTGAAAATGTAAATGTCTTTTCACCTGCTTGCGATGCAATTTTGGATGCATCCGAATTTTCACGATTACATTACTTTCTCAAACTTTCTCATAAAGCAATTTTGGTTATAAAAATGAGCTTTACTTTATCCCTGCTTTATAATGTAGTCGGACTTGCTTTTGCAGTTACTGGAAACTTGCTTCCAATAGTAGCGGCTATCATTATGCCGTTGAGCACAATTACGATTGTTAGTTTTGTTACGCTTGCATCTAACTATTTCAGCAACAATAGTTTAGAATAATTTTAAATAATTTAAAGAATATTTTAGTTAATTTTATAATATTCTTCTATCATGATAATTATCATATTTTAAACGCCAATCACCTAGTAATTTTGTTAACATAAATTTACGGTATGAGTGTTATTTATCTATTAATTTCAGTAAGTATTTTCGTAGCAATTTGTTTCTTCATTGCTTTCATTATTGCTGTCAAATCTGGCCAGTACGACGACGATTATACACCTTCAGTCAGAATTCTTTTTGACGATGAGACCAAAATTATTTCCCAAAATAATAATTCACCAATCGAAGAAAAACAAGTATAATTATGGAAATGGAACAGTTTTATTACGACAACAAAATTGTAAAAAAATTCATTTACGCCACAATACTCTTTGGAGTTGTGGGTATGTTAGTGGGGCTTACCCTTGCGGTAATGTACCTTTTTCCCAACATCACAGATGGGATCTCGTGGCTTAGTTACGGCCGTTTAAGACCATTACACACCAACGCTGTTATTTTCGCTTTTGTGGGTAATGCCTTCTTTGCTGGAATGTACTATTCTATGCAGCGATTACTAAAAGCCAGAATGTTTAGTGATTTTTTAAGTAACCTTCATTTCTGGGGCTGGCAGTTAATTATTGTTGCAGCAGCAATTACACTTCCTTTAGGTTATACTTCTTCTAAGGAATATGCTGAACTGGAGTGGCCAATTGATATTGCAATCGCTTTAATTTGGGTTGTAATGGGTATTAATATGATTGGTACCATGCTGAGACGTAGAGAACGTCACCTATATGTAGCAATCTGGTTTTACTTGGCAACATTTGTAACAGTAGCGGTACTGCACATTTTTAATAATATTGAAATTCCTGTTTCAGCTTTAAAAAGTTACTCCGTTTATGCGGGTGTCCAAGATGCTCTTGTGCAATGGTGGTACGGACATAATGCAGTAGCATTTTTCCTTACAACTCCGTTCTTAGGCTTAATGTATTACTTCGTTCCTAAGATCGCAAACAGACCCGTTTATTCTTATAGATTATCTATCATTCACTTTTGGTCTTTAATCTTTATTTATATCTGGGCTGGACCTCACCACTTATTGTATTCTGCGTTGCCAAACTGGGCTCAGAATTTAGGTGTTGCATTTTCAGTAATGTTAATTGCGCCATCTTGGGGAGGTATGATTAATGGACTTTTAACGCTAAGAGGAGCATGGGATAAAGTTCGTGAAGAACCAGTTTTGAAATTCTTTGTAGTAGCGATTACAGGTTACGGAATGGCAACGTTTGAAGGACCGATGCTTTCTCTTAAAAATGTAAATGCTATTGCGCACTATACGGACTGGATCGTTGCTCACGTGCACGTTGGAGCGCTAGCTTGGAATGGATTTATGTCATTTGCTATTATTTATTGGTTAATTCCTCGAATGACAAAAACAGATTTATTCTCTAAAAAATTGGCAAACTTCCATTTCTGGATTGGAACTTTAGGTATTATTGTTTATACCATTCCTTTATATGTAGCAGGTTTTCAACAAGCCTCTATGTGGAAACAATTTAATCCAGACGGAACTTTAACTTACGGAAACTTCCTTGAAACCGTAACGGCTATTATGCCAATGTATTGGATGAGAGCTATTGGTGGTAGTTTGTACTTAATTGGGATGCTGACATTGGTTTACAATATTATCATGACAGTAAGACAAGGTTCGCCAGTTGAAGACGAATTAGCTCAAGCTCCAGCACTGCAAAGAATCAGCAGCGGAAGAGTAAGAGGAGAGAGATTCCACTCTTGGTTAGAAAGAAAACCAATCCAATTAACAATTCTAGCTACCATTGCTATTTTAATTGGAGGTATTATTCAAATTGTGCCGACTATTATGGTAAAATCAAATATTCCGACAATTTCGAGTGTAAAACCTTATACTCCTTTAGAATTAGAAGGGCGTGATTTATACATCAGAGAAGGTTGTGTTGGATGTCATTCTCAGTCAGTTCGTCCGTTTAGAAGTGAAGTAGAACGTTACGGAGTACAGTCTAAAGCTGGAGAGTTTGTTTATGATCATCCATTCTTATGGGGATCAAAACGTACAGGTCCGGATTTGTTAAGAGTTGGTGGTAAATACAATGACAACTGGCACTTTAACCATATGTGGAATCCGCAAAGTACATCTGCTGGATCTATAATGCCAGGATATAAATGGCTGTTTGATAATGAACCGATGGATATTTCATTAACGCAGAAGAAAATGCAGGCTATGATTTCGTTAGGTGTTCCATATTCTCCAGAAGACGTTGCAAATGCACAGCGCACTTTAAGAGAACAGGCAGTTAAAATAGAAAAGAGCCTAGAAAGTGATCCTGACTTTGTAAAAAGTTATGAGCAGAGCAAAAAGAATGCAGCTGAAAAAGGAGAAAAATTCATTCCGATGAATGAGAGAGAAATCGTTGCTTTGATTGCTTACATTCAAAGACTTGGTACTGATATTAAAGTAAAAGAAACTAAATAACAGCATTATGTTCGAACAAATAAAACACAATATGGAAACAATATCGGGTGTAGAATTATACCCGATTATTTCCCTCTTGATATTCTTCTTCTTTTTCGTAGGATTAGGCTTTTGGGTGTTCTCTTACAGAAAAGATAAAATTCAGGAAATGAGTAGTATCCCTTTAGATGAAGGACTTGTTGTAATTACAAAAGATAGATAAAAAATGAAAAAGTTTTTCCCAGTATATGTTAGAGTACCGTTGATTTTTTTCATCGTATTTGCTTTGATGGAATATTGTATAGACTCAGGAGATAAACCTGCTTTTATAAAATATCCAATGGTTTCCGTTTTCTTGTTTGTCTTCTTGTTCATTTTAATTGCTATTGAGATTACACTTAGTGCTGTAAATCGTGTCATGTATCAATTAATGACCCCAGAAGAAAAAGCAAAAAAAGAATACGAAGAAAGTCTGAGTTTCCAAGAGAGTACTTGGTTTAAAGACCTGATGCAGAAATTGACGAAAACATCACCAATTGAAAAAGAAGGTGAACTTTTAATGGATCATGATTATGATGGAATTAAAGAACTTGATAATAATTTACCGCCATGGTGGGTGTATTTATTCTACATCTGTATCATTTTTGGTGTAATCTACGTCGTTCGTTATGATGTTCTTGGAGCTGATAATCAAGAAATGGAGTTGAAAAAAGAAATGGCTCAGGCAAAAATTGATGTTGAAGAATATCTAAAAACTGCGCCAGATTTAATGGATGAAAAAACAGTGGTCTTACTTACAGATGATGCAAGTCTTGCCGCCGGAAAAGAAATCTTTACTACAAATTGCGCAGCTTGTCACCGAGCAGATGCTGGAGGACAGATTGGACCAAACTTAACAGATAATCGCTGGATTTTGGGTGGAGGAATCAAAAACTTATTCCATACCATTACAAATGGAGGTAGAGATGGTAAAGGAATGATTTCTTGGAAAGGAACTCTTAAACCCAAAGAAATCCAGAAAGTTGCCAGCTACATTTTGTCTTTACAAGGAAGTAATCCTAAAGATCCAAAAGAAGCAGAAGGTGAAGTTTGGGTAGATGAAAGCGCCCCGATAAATGATGCAACAGATGCTGCACCAAAAACAGATACCACACAAGTTAAAAAATAATTAGAATACATATATCATGTCAAATTTACCAGACGAAGCGTTTAGAGATACCATTGGAACTATAGATGAAGGTGGTAAACGGAAATTTATTTTCCCTAAAAAACCGTCTGGTAAATTTTATAATTACAGAAAAATTGTCAGTTATGTTTTATTGGCAATATTATTTATAAATCCATTTATTAAGGTAAATGGAAACCAGTTTATGATGTTCAATATTCTAGAACGTCGTTTTAATATTTTTGGCTTTCCTTTCTGGCCTCAGGATTTTTACCTGTTTGTAATTTCAATGCTTATTGGTGTTGTTTTTATACTCTTATTTACAGTAGTTTTTGGTAGAATATTTTGCGGATGGATTTGTCCGCAGACTATTTTTTTAGAATTGGTTTTCCGCCGAATAGAATATTGGATAGATGGAGACCGCGGTTCACAATCCCGCTTAGCAAGACAAGAATGGAACGGTGAGAAAATTAGAAAAAGACTTCTTAAGTGGACTATCTTTTTCCTAATTTCTTTTCTTATTGCAAATGTCTTTTTAGCATATTTAGTCGGAAGTGATACTTTGTTTTTAATGATAGAGCAAGGTCCAATTGCACAGGCAAGTAATTTTATCGCACTTCTTATTTTTACGGGTGTTTTTTACTTTGTTTTTGTTTGGTTTCGTGAACAGGTTTGTATCATTGCCTGTCCATACGGAAGATTGCAAGGTGTTCTTTTAGATAATAAATCTATTAATGTTGCTTACGATTTTGTTCGTGGAGAAAAGGAAGAAGGACGTGCCAAATTTAATAAAAAAGAGGATAGAGCTTTAACAGGAAAAGGAGACTGCATAGATTGCCTTCAGTGTGTTCATGTATGTCCGATGGGAATCGATATTCGAAACGGGACACAATTAGAATGTACAAACTGTACAGCCTGTATCGATGAATGTGACCATATAATGGAATCTGTTGGATTGCCAAAAGGTCTTATTCGATACGCTTCTGAAGACGAAATTGTAAAAAAAGAACCTTTCAAGTTTACTGCAAGAATGAAAGGTTATACAGCAGTTCTTTTTATTTTATTGAGTGTTTTTGTTGGAATGCTCTTTTTAAGAACCAATGTTGAGGCAGTTATTTTACGTCTGCCAGGACAATTGTTTCAGCATAACGGAGATAAAATCAGTAATGTTTACACTTATAAAATTGTAAACAAAACCATGAAGGATTACAACGATATTCATTTTGGATTGATCGATCAAAAAGGAACAATTAAAAATGTTGGGAAACAGCATTTTAAAGTTGCTAAAGAAGGAATTTCTCAAGGAACATTATTTATAGAAATTAAAGAAGTTTTGCTAGAAAGTGATAAAACAAAAGTAAAAATAGGAGTTTACAATGGTTCTGAACTCATAGAAACAACAACAACAAATTTCTTAGGACCACGTAGTTTTAATTAAAAATATACTATTATGAAAATTAATTGGGGTACAGGAATCGTCATTGCATTTGCATTATTTATGACGTTTATTTTATATTTTGTTTTTGAAGTACAATCAAATTCAAAATATGATAACGATTTGGTTGTCGAAGAATATTACAAACACGACACGCATTTTCAAGAAGAAATGGCGAGAATTCAAAATGCACATGATTTACAGCATAAACCGTCTATCAAATTTACAGACAGCGGAGTGGCTGTAACTTTTCCAACAGGTTTTGAAAGTGATAAAATAAAAGGAAACATTCTTTTATATAGACCATCAAATAAAAAATTCGATTTTAATACGCAGATTGCCTTAACCAATTCTTCATTACTTATTCCGCACAAAAAATTAATTAAAGGGCGCTGGGATGTCAATATGGAATGGCAGTATGAAGGGAAAAAATATTTAACTAAAGAAGTGATTTACGTAAACTAATTTCAAAATGTTATTTTCAGCTTTCTTTTTAGGTCTTATCAGCAGTCTGCATTGTGTGGGAATGTGCGGACCAATTGCTATGATGCTTCCTGTAGACAGACAAAACGAAGCAAAAAAAGTAACTCAGATCATGACCTATCATTTTGGTCGCTTAACCGCTTATGCTTCAATTGGATTGATTTTCGGATTATTAGGCCGAGGTTTTTTCCTTGCAGGATTACAGCAGAAAATGTCTATAATAATCGGTGTAATTATGATTGTTGTGGTTTTGATTCCAGAAAAGAAATTTGCTAATTATAATTTTTCAAAACCAGTTTATAAGATTATTTCTAAAATAAAGTCAAACTTGGGAAGCCAGTTTAAAAATAAGAGTTATAAATCTCTTTTTACAATTGGATTACTAAATGGATTTTTACCATGTGGCATGGTTTACGTAGCGTTGTTTGGAGCAATTGCTATGCAGAGTGCTGGTTTAGGTATTCTTTATATGATTTTGTTTGGAATTGGAACGATTCCGCTGATGACGATTGTAGTTTATGTCAATTCATTACTAAAATTGCCTTTCAGAAATAAGATCCAAAAGGCAATTCCTTATGTTGCAGTTATCATCGGAGTTTTATTTATCCTTAGAGGATTAGGATTAGGAATTCCTTATATTTCTCCTTCAAATATGAGTTTGTTCGTACAGCAGACTCCAAATTGCCATTAAAAAATATTTTAATTACGCATTATACAGTCATCGAAAACAAATTAGTTTCCGGTGACTTTCTTTTTAGATGTAAATCAAATGCCATGCAGATGTTGCGAACAAAAGGTCTTCCTTCTTCTGTGATTTTTATTTTATCATCTTCAATAACAATTAAACCGTCATTTTCTATTTCTTGTAAAGCAAATAAAACCTCAGGAAGTTCTTTAAAATTTAAGTATTCTTTTGTCCATGAAGTCTGAAGTTCGCAGGTTAAATTCAAGATGTGTTTTCTGATAATTAAATCTTCATCATTTAGAATATGTCCTTTTACAACCGGCAGTTTGTCCCATTCTAATAATTGGTAGTAATCTTCTAGATTCTTTGTGTTTTGGGCAAAACTATACCAGCTGTCGCTAATGGATGAAACTCCTAATCCAATCATAACTTGCGTTCTAGAAGCGCCGTACCCCATAAAGTTTCGATGTAGATTGCCGTTATGAGCCGCTTTAAATAAACTGTCACTTTCTAATGCAAAATGATCCATCCCAATTTCGTGATAACCATTTTTAGTAAGAAGTTGTTTTCCAATTTCGTAAAGTTTTCTTTTTTCAGCATCTTTTGGAAGATTTTCATCATTAAAACCGCGTTGCCCGTTTCCTTTGATCCAAGGAACGTGAGCATAGCTGTAAAAAGCCAGACGATCTGGTTTTAAAGAATTTGTTTTTTCAACAGTATCAATAACATCTTCGATTTTTTGAAAAGGAAGACCAAAAATAATGTCATGCCCAATAGAAGTATAACCAATTTCTTTTGCCCAAAAAGTAACTTTTGCCACGTTATGAAACGGCTGTATTCTATTAATAGCTTTCTGAACCGTCGCAGAATAATCTTGAACACCAAAACTTACTCGGCGAAAGCCTAAATCATATAATTTTTTTAATTGTTCGTGAGTAGTATTATTTGGATGCCCTTCAAAACTGAATTCATGATTTTCTGCTTTTACTGCATAACTAAAAATTCCGTTAATAAGATTTTCCAAATTTTCTTTAGAAAAGAAAGTAGGAGTTCCGCCTCCTAAATGGATTTCTTTTATAACGGGTTTTTCTGGAAGTATTTTGCAGTATAAATACCATTCTTTTAAAAGTGCTTTAATATAAGTCTCCTCAACAGAATGATTTTTTGTAATGCGTTTATTGCATCCGCAGAAAGTGCACATGCTTTCGCAGAAAGGAAGATGAATGTATAAACTAATTCCGTTTTTTGAGTTGCTTTCCGAGAATGATTTTTGCAAAGAAGTAATCCATTTTTCAGCTGTAAAATCAGCTTCATTCCAATACGGAACTGTCGGATAGCTTGTATATCTTGGACCTGGGACATTGTACTTTTGTGTCAAAAAGATTTTCATAAAGACGGATTTAGTTTTCATCAAAATTAAAACTTCGCTGACGGACATAAAATGACAAATATCATGTAAAAGGCAAAAAAAAAAGAGACTCAAAATTGAGCCTCTTTAACTGAATTAAATAACTAACGTGAAATAGAATCTTGGATGATTTTAAGCCATTTTTTTGCAAACTGATGATCTTGATAGACACTAATCTGTTTGATTCGGTCATCGTCAAAATCATAGAATGGAATTATTATCTTTTTGGATGTTTCTTTGTCCTGAAATTCGAAATCAATTTTAATAAATGTATCCGAATTTGCATCTGTCGTCGGAATTAGTTTGCATGAACTAACAGTGTTTAAATCGACATAAATAGATTCCTGTTGATTTGGATTGAAATTCATTAAAATGAATTTATTATTTTTCTGATCAATCGTTAAAGTTTTATTGTTGATTGATTCAGTCAAATCAAAACTTTCCGGATGAGACGGATTGAATCGTTTTTTTATATTTAAAATTCTTGATTTGCTTGCAGCGCTTGAACGTGCAGAAAAATATACTGGAATTGCGACAATAATTAAAATCACAATACCCATTATTGTTGTAGTAGTTTCCATAATGTTTTAATGAAATAAATAAAATGATGTACACCATTCTCTGTTAGAAAATGGTTGTAGTTTGAAGAATAAATCTTCGGCTGAAATCAAGTTTTATTTACCAAAAAAAATGGAATGCATAAAGTATGACCAAAACCTTTTTACTTTGAGTAGTAAATAGTTTAGTATATGCTAAAGTAGATGTAACGGTTTGATACTGTGGAATAAGAGGTAAGAATGAATCGAGACATTTTAATATTCCAGATGAATTGGTTTTGATGTTTGCTGCAAATTGATAACTCCCTTGCGGCTGAATAAATGCAGAAGAATCTCCTGTCTCTTTGCAAAAATTTGAATCCGTTTTTTGTGTTTCAATTATGTGCACAGAAGCCGTGTCTGCTTGATAAGCAAACAAACCTGCAAGCAAAAGTGCAATAAAAATAACGGTTTTACGAATCCAATTCATGTCGGCGAATTTAAGTCATAAAACACAATTAATGAAATTTTATAGAATTAATTAACAAACAAAAATAATCCTCCGTTTTTTTGATTGAAAAATGGAGGATTTATCAAGTTATTGTTGCATTTTGAAGTAATAATCTGCAGAATGTTTGCCGCTGCCATAAAACAAGAAGAATATGCAGACTAACAAAACAATTACAGCCAGAAGTAAGCTTTCGGAGTGCATTTTTCCCATAAAGTTGATAAGGACTGCACCAAATAAAATGGGTAATTGAGCAGCAACTGCCCAACGAGTTAATAATCCAAAAATAATCATTATACCACCAATCATATGGGCAGGAGCAATGTAATGCAGCATAAACATTCCTCCTCCAAATTGATCAATAGGGGAAATTAAATCATGCAGGTACTGAACATTGGTGACAAACGAAACACCTTTCATAAATAAAAATCCACCCAAAACAATACGTACAAGATCCACCGGTAAATAAGTGTGCGAGTTCGCCCATTTATTCAAACTTTTTACATTTTCCATGATATTGTGTGATTAAAAATTATATACTAAGTTACTAATTTTTAATCATATATGTATTTTTAATAGCCTGAAAATAAGGTTTTTGCTTTTTATTTAACGTATTGCTGCCAATTCTTAAATCGTTAAACCTGAATCACTCCCAAATTAAATGGTTTTTGAATAGGAGCGTGATTAGCGGCTTCAATTCCCATAGAGATCCAAGTTCGTGTATCTAAAGGATCGATTATAGCATCTGTCCAAAGTCTTGATGCTGCATAATACGGAGAAGTCTGCTCGTCGTAACGTGCTTTTATTTTATTAAATAATTCGGTTTCTTTTTCTTCATCTATTACTTCTCCTTTTGCTTTAAGCGAAGAAGCTTCAATTTGTGCCAAAACTTTTGCGGCTTGTGTGCCGCCCATAACAGCAAGTTCTGCGCTTGGCCAAGCAAAAATTAATCTTGGATCGTACGCTTTTCCGCACATGGCATAGTTTCCAGCTCCGTATGAATTTCCAACAATTACAGTGAATTTAGGAACTACCGAATTGCTTACCGCATTTACCATTTTGGCACCATCTTTAATAATACCGCCATGTTCCGATTTGGAACCCACCATAAAACCAGTTACGTCTTGAAGAAAAACCAGCGGAATTTTCTTTTGATTGCAATTGGCAATAAAACGTGTTGCTTTATCTGCACTGTCAGAATAAATTACACCGCCAAACTGCATTTCTCCTTTTTTGGTTTTGACCACTTTACGTTGATTGGCAACTATTCCAACGGCCCAGCCGTCAATTCTAGCGTAACCCGTAATGAGAGATTGCCCGTAACCTTCTTTATAAGCCTCAAATTCCGAATTATCGACCAAACGATTGATGATTTCCATCATATCATATTGTTCCGTTCTGGCTTTTGGAAGAATTCCGTAAATATCATTTGGTTCTAAAGCAGGTTTTTCAGCTTTGATTCGGCTGTATCCCGCTTTATCAAAATCACCAATTTTATCCACTATATTTTTAATTTTGTCCAAAGCATCTTTATCATCTTTCGCTTTATAATCGGTAACGCCTGAAATTTCACAGTGTGTTGTTGCACCGCCTAAAGTTTCGTTATCAATAGTTTCGCCAATTGCGGCTTTAACCAAATAACTTCCAGCAAGGAAAATACTGCCTGTTTTATCCACAATTAAAGCTTCATCACTCATAATCGGCAGATAAGCACCTCCGGCAACACAGCTTCCCATAACGGCAGCGATCTGCGTTATTCCCATACTGCTCATTTGAGCGTTGTTTCTAAAGATACGGCCGAAATGTTCTTTGTCTGGAAAAATTTCATCCTGCATTGGGAGATAAACTCCTGCACTGTCAACAAGATAAATAATAGGAAGTCTATTTTCCATAGCGATTTCCTGAGCTCGAAGGTTTTTCTTTCCAGTAATCGGAAACCATGCACCGGCTTTTACGGTTGCATCATTCGCAACAACAATGCATTGTTTTCCTTTGATGTAGCCAATTTTTACAACTACGCCACCGGAAGGACATCCGCCGTGTTCTGGATACATTCCCTCTCCAGCAAAACCTCCAATTTCAATACTTTTAGAATTTTCATCCAATAAATATGCAATTCTTTCACGTGCCGTCATTTTACCTTCGGAGTGCAGTTTTTGAATACGTTTTTCTCCGCCGCCTAATTTTACTTTAGCAAATCTTTGTTTTAAGTCAGAAAGGAGCAGTTTATTGTGATCTTCGTTTTTATTGAAGTTTAAATCCATGATATAGTATTGATTTTACAAAATAGTGTTGGCTAATTTACAAAATCAATTGAAATAAATGAGTCGCTTCGCGAATTAAGAAATAGTTTGCAAAAGTTTTTTTTAATGTGTTTTTCAAAAGTATCTAGACAAGGATTACTCGATTATTTTTCTTTATTTTGTTGTTTCATACTAATTAGTATTTTTTATGTCAAAAGCAGCTAATACACGACTAAACATTCTTCATAAAGCATTTGAATTGATTTATACCAAAGGCTATCAGACCACAAGTATTGATGAAATTATTGCGACAACTCAAGTTACAAAAGGTGCATTTTATTACCATTTTAAAACTAAAGATGAAATGGGTGTTGCTATTATTGAAGAAATTCTAAAGCCAACTATGCAGGAACATTTCATAAAACCAACAGAAGCTTCTCAGAATCCAATTGAAGATTTTTATAATATGATTTCTTATTTATTGCTTGAAGATCCTTTCCTTCAGGTAAAATATGGTTGCCCAGTTGGAAATCTTACACAGGAAATGACGCCTTGGAATACCCGATTTAGTGATGCTTTAGCTGAATTGGTTGATTTATGGAAAGGAACCATTATAAATTCAATTGAAAAAGGAAAAGAATCTGGATTGATTCGTAAAGATGTTATCGGCGAACAGGTGGCCTTTTTTATCTTGTCAGGTTATTGGGGAATAAGAAATTTCGGAAAACTTCAAAATGATAATTCGTCTTATCTCGTTTATTTAAAAGAACTTAAGAGTTATTTAAATGGTTTGAAATAAAATTATTTTTCAAAAACATACCAATTAGTATGTTTTTGAATATATTTGCATTGTCTAAATCAAAAAACAATGTATCAAACACTTTTAGCAGGCCATTCATTTATGCGATGGCTCGTATTGGTAAGCTTATTATATTCTATTTTTATTGCTTACAAAGGTTATTCTAAAAAACTTCCTTTTACTAAGAAGGATAATTTATTTCGGCATTGGACGGCTACAATTGCTCATATTCAGCTTCTTTTTGGAATATTGGTTTATCTGCAGAGTCCGATCGTGAAATATTTTTGGAGAAACTATAAAGAAGAATTTCAAAATTTGGATGCTTCTTTCTTCGGAATAATTCACATCGTCTTAATGTTAGCTGCCATAATTGTTATCACGATTGGTTCTGCTTTAGCAAAAAGAAAATTTTCTGATGAACAGAAATTCAAAACGATGCTGGTTTGGTTTTCTATTGCTTTAATCATCATTTTTATTGCCATTCCGTGGCCGTTTTCACCTCTTGCCAACCGACCTTATTTTAGATAATTATGAAAAATTTATTGCTAACAAATACTGGACGTTTACGAATTATTGGATTCTTAGAAGGAATATCTCTTTTAATTTTACTTTTTATAGCAATGCCAATGAAATATATTTTTGAAATGCCATTCCTTACAAGACCAGTAGGAACCATTCACGGTGCTTTATTTCTGCTTTTTATATTTAATACGCTGAGTGTTGGAGTAGAGCAGAATTGGAAATTTGCAGCTACAACTTGGAAAGTGCTTTTGGCCTGCGTAGTTCCGTTTGGTACTTTTTATATTGATGCTAAAATCCTAAGTAAAATTCAAAATTAAGGAAGACATGATTTTTATATTCAAAACAAATGTTGACAGCATTTCGAAAGTGAAGAAAGTAAGTCCTAAGCTGAATCAGTTATTTCCAAATTCAAAATGGAATTTTGATCTCGAAGATTGCGATAATATTCTAAGATTTGAATCTAGAGAAGATATTATGGAAAAGGTTATTTTCTTAATGAAAGTAATTGGCTTTGAATGTGAAGCTTTATAAAACAAAAAACATCCGCACAGGCGGATGTTTTTTATATAAATCATATTGAATTATTTTTTTGTAGCGCAAACCATTCGTTTTAGAATCGCCCATTGTTTTAGAGCGTCACGAGCTTCAACGGCAGGATAACCCAGCATTGTTTTTCCAGCAGGAACATCTCCGGTTACACCAGATCCTGCGCCAATTACGGCTCCGTCTCCAATTGTGGTATGGTCTTTTATTGAGGCACTTCCGCCAACAATAACGCCATTTCCTAATGTTACAGAACCTGCTAAACCACTGTTTCCAGCCATAATACAGAACTTTCCAAGTTTGCTGTTATGTCCAATTTGAACCAAATTATCAATTTTACAGCCATCTCCCAGAATTGTAGAACTGAATTTTCCACGGTCTACACATGAATTTGCTCCAATTTCAACTCCGTTTCCAATGATAACATTTCCAATTTGCGGAATTTTCACTAACCCTTTTTCTGTACAAGGACGAAATCCGAAACCATCTGCCCCGATTGTTGCATTTGGATGAATGATGCAGTCATTTCCAATATGACAACGTTCACGAATAACTGTCCCGGACCAAATAATAGTATTGATACCAACTGTTGATTCATCTAAAATAGTTACGTTAGGATAAATTACTGCATAAGCGCCAATTTCGGCTTTTGGACCAATATAGCAACCGGCACCAATTTTAGCGCCTTCACCAATAATAGCAGTTTCATCTATAGTGGCAGTTTTATGAATGTTATTTCGAAAGATTGGAGCTGGCGGAGCAAAAAGGGCAAGAATTTGAGACATGGCCAAATCGGCATTTTTTACTTTTATAAAAGCACGATTTTCTCCAGGTTCAATTGAAATATCTTCGTTTACAATAGCAATTGAAGCATTTGATTCCGACCAATATTTTTCATACTTTTTGTTTCCAATAAATGAAATTTCAGAAGTTGTCGCTTTCTCTAATTGTTCTGTTGCTGTAATGCTTTGTGAAGTACTGCCATAAATTACGCCATTAATAACTTCATTAATTTCTTGAATTGAATAGGATTTCATTGACAAATTTTATCGACTTGGGTTATTTTTCGTCAAATAAAATGAATTACATTTTAATTACCTAATTAATTTTTCGCCTTTCTTAATAATTATTTAAAATAAAGATGTGATTTTTATAAAATTAACATTAAAAATATTAATTAAATGTCACTTTTTCAACGTTATGAATAGCTGTTGCTTAGATTTTGAATGAAAAAAGCTAAAAATTGAGAACTGCAAAATAAATAATTTAATTGTTAAGTGATCGCTTACATTTGTTTTGTTAAATCATTTATTTAGTGATAGTTAAAAAAAAAGCGATTCACTTTTTTAAGGAATCGCTTTTAATGAATTATTCTTTGATTTTTGATAATGAAACCGCGTTGATGCAATAACGTAATCCGCTTGGCGGAGGTCCATCTGGGAAAATGTGTCCCAAATGCGCATCACAAACATTACACACAACCTCCACACGAACCATTCCGTATGATCTATCTGCGTGATAACCGATAGCATTTTCTTTGATTGGCTGTGTAAAAGAGGGCCAGCCTGTACCTGATTCAAATTTTTCGCTTGCATCAAAAAGAACTGTTCCGCAGCACTTACATTCATAAATTCCAGGATCAAATAAACTGCATAATTCAGAGCTGAAAGATCGTTCAGTTCCTTTTAAACGAGTCACCTGAAATTCTTCTGGAGTTAAGATTTGTTTCCATTCTTCCTCCGTTTTCTCCACTCTTTTATCTGGAGCTGGATTTCCTTTATTTGTAAAATGAATTACATCTGCCCATTTTATCATAACTCTTTTTTTTAGTTTTCAGTCTCAGTTTTCAGTCTCAGTTTTCAGTTTTCAGTCCCAGTAATCAGTCTCGGTTAACTGAAAACTGAGACTGCGACTGAGCACTGATTACTATTCTTCCTCTTTCTGTCCCATCATCATTAAATAGGCCTTCAGGAATGCATCTATATTTCCATTCATTACACCGTCAACATCGCTGGTTTCGTAACCTGTACGAACATCTTTTACTAATTTATAAGGCTGCATTACGTAATTACGAATCTGCGAACCCCATTCGATTTTCATTTTTCCAGCTTCAATATCAGCACGCTGCGCTTGCTGTTTCTTTAACTCAATTTCATACAATTGAGAACGAAGCATTTGCATAGCACGCTGTCTGTTATCCTGCTGTGATCTTGTTTCAGAACACTGAATTTGGATTCCAGTTGGTTTGTGAACCAATTGCACCTTTGTTTCTACCTTATTTACGTTCTGTCCTCCAGCTCCACTCGAACGAGAAGTTGTAATTTCGATATCGGCAGGATTAATGTCAATTTCGATACTGTCATCAACTAACGGATAAACGTAAACTGATACGAATGATGTATGACGTTTGGCGTTACTGTCAAAAGGAGAAATTCTTACTAGACGATGAACCCCGTTTTCACCTTTTAAATATCCAAAAGAATAGTCTCCTTCGAATTCTAAAGTTACGGTTTTTATTCCGGCAACATCACCTTCTTGAAAGTTAAGCTCTTTTATTTTGTAGCCGTAACTTTCGCCCCACATCATGTACATACGCATAAGCATTCCGGCCCAGTCGCAGCTTTCAGTTCCTCCAGCTCCGGCAGTAATTTGAACCACAGCACTTAAACTGTCGCCTTCATCAGAAAGCATGTTTTTAAATTCGATGTTTTCAATATGCGACTGTGCCGCATTATATTGTTCATCTAATTCTTCTACAGAAAGTTCGCCTTCTTTATAAAAATCATAAGCCAGCTGTAATTCCTCTGTAAGCGAGACAGCTTTGTCATAATCTTCGATCCATTTTTTCTTGTTTCGAAGGTTTTTTACAATGTTTTCGGCTTCTTTTGGGTTGTTCCAAAAGTCAGGTGCAAAAGTTTTTTCTTCTTCGTTTGCGATTTCGATTAGCTTGGCATCAACGTCAAAGATACCTCCTCAACGCACCAAGGCGCTCCACAATACCTTTTACTTGTTCGGCTGTTGTCATAAATTAATTAATAGGTTTTATATGTTTTTTATCAAAATTACGTTAATTTGGTCTATAGAAACCTGCGAGTTAAATTTTACTAAAACTTGCTGAGAATAACTATAAGTAATACGTAATTTTGCATACAAAAATAAGATATAGTTTTTAGAATATGGAAATAAATTTAATCAGCGATACCATAACAAAGCCTACTTATGAAATGCTGCAGTATATGTTTAACGCTCATGTCGGCGATGATGTATACAAACAGGATCCTACGGTGATTGAATTGGAAAACAGAACAGCAGAGTTTTTTGGTATGGAAGCTGGACTTTTTTTTCCGTCTGGAACTATGGCAAATCAAACAGCGATAAAACTGCACACGCAGCCAGGTGAGCAATTGATTGCTGATAAATATGCACATGTTTATCATTATGAAGGAGGAGGAGTTTCCTTTAACAGCGGTGTTTCCTGTTGTTTACTAGATGGAAATCGCGGTATGATAAACGCGGCTCAGGTGGCAGCAGCGATAAACGATCCAGAATTTTATCATAGTCCGCTGACGAGTTTGGTTTGTGTTGAAAACACAACTAACAAAGGGGGCGGTGCGTGTTATGAGTTAGAAGATCTTAGAGAAATAAAAAAAGTCTGCGATGCCAATAATTTGAAATTTCATTTGGATGGTGCCAGAATCTGGAATGCGCTGGTAGCAAAAAGACAAAATCCGAGAGAGTTTGGAGCTATTTTCGATACTATTTCGGTTTGTTTATCTAAAGGTCTTGGAGCTCCAATTGGTTCTGTTCTTCTTGGGAGTAAAGATGATATTCGCAGGGCGTTGAGAATCAGGAAGATATTAGGTGGAGGAATGCGTCAAGTCGGGTATTTAGCAGCAGCTGGATTATATGCTTTAGCTCATAATATAGAAAGATTGGCAGAAGATCATCGTCGAGCAAAAGAAATTGCTAAAGTATTGAGTACAAAGCCTTGGATTGCATCTATTGAGCCTGTAGAAACTAACATTCTTATTTTTTCACTGGCTGAAGGATACAGCGATCAATTATTGATTGAAAAATTAAAACAGAAAAATATATTAATAAGTTCGCTCGGACATAACAAACTCAGAATTGTAACGCATTTAGATTATAAAGAAGTAATGCATACTTATGTAATTGATACGCTTTCGAAGTTTTAGAAGAAAGGATCTAAGTTTCTAAGGTACTGAGGTTCTAAGTAAGAAAGAAATGAAGGCTAAAAAAAGAGGATGTTAATACATCCTCTTTTTTTGTGTCAAAGAAATAAAACCTTAGAATCTTTGTCTCTTAGAACCTCAGTATCTTAGAAGCTTATTTAAACAAATTATCCATTCCAGGAATAGAAGGCATGTCCATTCTTGCAACAGCGTCCAATTCTCTTTCGTTAACATTTGTAGCTTTTTCAATTGCTTTGTTTAAAGTCACAATTAAATAATCTTCCAATTGTTCTTTATCTTCTAATAAAGAATCATCAATGGAAAGAGATTTTATTTTTCTGCTTGCTGTAATAGTAACTTTTAATAATCCGTCAGCACTTTGTTCATCAATCAAAACAGTATCTAAACGTTTTTTTGTATCTTCAATTTTTTGCTGGGTTTCTTTAAGTTTGCCCATCATTCCCATTAAATCCATTTTTGTCGATTTTTTAAATTATTTCAGACAAAATTAGTATATTGCTGTGTTAATTCAATAGAATATTTTATGAAAAAATTAATTTTGTTCTGTTGGCTTTATGCTATTTTTGCGTCTTCATATTTAAAAATTAATGCTCAATCAATGCAAAATGATATATCGGCTCCAAAGGCCAAAATAATTCCAAAAACATTAAAAAAACACAAAGAATCTAGGATTGACAACTACTTTTGGCTGAATGACCGAGAAAATTCTGAAGTGATTGATTATCTAAATCAGGAAAATAGTTATTATGAGAATATGACTTCTCATACTAAGACTTTAAAAGATAATCTGTTCGAAGAAATGAAAGGAAGAATTAAAGAGGATGATTCTTCAGTTCCTTACTTCTATAATGGATATTTCTACATTACCCGTTTTGAAACAGGCCAGGATTATCCAATTTTCGCAAGAAAAAAGGGAAGTCTTTCTGCTCCGGAAGAAATTCTTTTTAACTGCAATGAAATGGCAAAAGGACACGCTTATTTTAAACTCGGAGGATTAAGCATCAGTCCAGATAATAAATTTGCCAGTTTTGGAGTAGATATTGTTGGAAGAAGAATTTATAGCATTCAAGTTAAAAATTTGGAAACAGGTGAGATTCTAGCCGATAAAATAGAAAATGTGACAGGAGCTTCAGTTTGGGCAAATGATAATAATACCATTTTTTATGTAAGACAAGATCAGGTAACTCTTAGAGCAGATAAAGTTTTCAAGCATAAATTAAACACTAACTCAGAAAAAGATGTTTTGGTTTATGATGAGGTTGATGATACTTTTAATGTATCGATAAGCAAAGAAAAGTCGAGAAAATATATCGTGATCGGTTCTGGAAGTACTTTGACAACCGAATATAGAATTCTAAACTCAAATAATCCTGATGGAGAATTCGTTGTTTTTCAGCCTCGTGTGCGTGGCTTAGAATATAGTATTTCGCACTATGAAGATTCGTTTTATGTTTTGACTAATAAGGATAAGGCGACGAATTTTAAGTTAATGAAAACGCCGGAAGATAAAACAGGTAAGAAAAACTGGGTAGATCTTATTCCGCACAGAGAAGATGTTTTATTGGAGGACATTGAAATTTTTAAAAACTATTTAGTTGTCGAGGAGCGTTCAAACGGATTGAATCATATTCGTATTATGCCTTGGAATGGTGAACCAGATTATTATCTTCCTTTTGGAAGTGAAACATACAATGCGTACACTACAACCAATGTTGATTTTGATACAGATATCTTGCGTTACAGCTACCAATCATTGGCGACACCGTCTTCTGTAATTGATTTTAACATGAAAACTAAAACCAAAGAAATTTTGAAAGAGCAAGAGGTTTTAGGCGGAAAATTTGATAAAGAGAATTATATCGAAGAAAGAATATGGGCAATTGCCAGAGATGGTGTAAAAGTACCTATTTCGATGGTTTATAAAAAAGGATTAGAGAAAACGGGTAAAAATCCATTGCTGCTTTATGCTTATGGCTCTTACGGAATCACAATGGATACATATTTTTCTTCAACAAGATTATCATTATTAGACCGCGGATTTGTTTATGCTATTGCACATATTCGTGGAGGAGAAGATTTAGGAAGACAATGGTATGAAGATGGAAAACTGTTAAAAAAGAAAAATACCTTTACAGATTTCATCGATTGCTCTAAATTTGTAATAGACCAAAAGTACACCTCGCCAGAACATTTGTATGCAGAGGGAGGATCGGCAGGGGGTCTTTTAATGGGAGTTATTGTAAATGAAGCTCCTGAATTATATAATGGAGTCATAGCTCAGGTGCCTTTTGTCGATGTAATCACCACGATGCTGGATGACAGCATTCCGCTGACAACTGGAGAATATGATGAATGGGGAAACCCAAACAAAAAAGAATATTACGATTATATGTTGTCGTATTCACCTTACGATAATGTAAAAGCACAAGAATATCCTAATATGTATGTATCTACAGGATTGCACGATTCTCAGGTACAATATTGGGAGCCAGCTAAATGGGTTGCGAAATTGAGAAATCTAAAAACAAATGATAAACTTTTATTTTTAGATACGAATATGGATGCAGGTCATGGTGGGGCTTCGGGACGTTTTGAGGCTTTGAAAGACTTAGCAAAAGAATTTAGTTTTTTGTTAGATTTAGAAAAAATTAAAAGCTAATTAGATTTTTTTTGTTAAATTTGCAACCTATCAAGGTTAATTAAAAATGCCCTTGATTAACTATTTTTTTATGAAAGAAGAAATAACCGCTTATAATAATGTTTTAGAGTTAATAGGTAACACCCCGCTTATTAAACTAAATAAAATCACCGAAGAGTTAGAAGGAAATTTCTACGCAAAGGTAGAAGCTTTCAATCCAGGTCATTCCTCAAAAGATAGAATCGCATTATATATTATTGAAGAAGCCGAGAAAAGAGGAATTCTATCCCCAGGAGATACCATTATCGAAACCACATCTGGAAATACAGGATTTAGTTTAGCAATGGTAAGCATTATTAAAGGTTACAATTGTATTTTAGCAGTAAGCTCAAAATCATCGAAAGATAAAATTGACATGCTGAGAAGTTTAGGAGCTAAAGTTTATGTCTGTCCTGCCCACGTTTCTGCAGATGATGAAAGATCATACTACAATGTAGCAAAACGTTTACATGAAGAAACAAAAGGATCAGTTTACATTAATCAATATTTTAACCAATTGAATATTGATGCTCACTACAACACTACAGGTCCGGAGATTTGGGAACAGACAAAAGGACAAATTACACACTTAATCGCTTGCAGCGGAACAGGAGGAACTATCTCTGGAACTGCAAAATTCCTTAAAGAAAAAAATCCAAATATTAGAATACTGGGAGTTGATGCTTTTGGATCTGTATTGAAAAAATATCACGAAACTAGAGAATTCGACAGCAAAGAAATTTACCCATATCGTATAGAAGGTTTAGGTAAAAACTTAATTCCATCGGCTACAGATTTTGATATTATTGATAAATTCATGAAAGTAACCGACGAAGAAAGTGCACACTCTGCCAGAGAAATCACTCGTAAAGAAGGTTTATTTGTTGGATATACTTCTGGAGCAGTAATGCAGGCCATTAAGCAATATGCAGAAGAAGGAGAATTTACAAAAGAAAGCAATATTATTGCTATTTTTCCAGATCACGGTTCAAGATACATGAGTAAAGTATTTAGCGATGACTGGATGAATGAACAAGGTTTCTTTGACAGTGTCAACGAAGAAGAAGTTCAAAAAATTGAATTCGTAAAGTAAAATAATTACTTTTTAAAATATTAAACTCCATTCGTAATTGCGAATGGAGTTTTTTTATGACTTAATTGTATATTATGTTTTTTATTAAAACAGCGTATTTATACGTAAGAAATTATTAAGTCAATTAAAATTTCGATAGTATTTTAGTAATATCGTTAAAAGCATGAAAATGTATTTTGACGATACAAAATGTGCGAAATTGTTTATTTTAACGAGTATTTCTGTAAGTCGTCGGAAATATTTTCGCCCGCGTTCCTAATAATCTAGTTTAGCAGTGTTAAAATAACCTTAGTTGTTTAATCCCTAAAATCTATTATTATGAAAAAATTACTACTCACATTTTTGTTTGTAAGTTATTTGAATGTTACTGCTCAAACACCAATTCAGGAATTTAACTTTAATGGTACTTTAAATAATACCTCCAACACTACTTCATTTATGGGAATCGATAATTTCGTTGCCGATAGGGCAGGGGAACTTAGAGGAGCTCAACGATTAAATAATAAAGCTTTAGAAGCTGTAATCGACAATCTGCCGCAAGGTAAGAATGCAAGAACTGTGAGTATCTGGGTCAAATTTAATGATATCTCAAACGCTAATTATATCTGGGGTTATGGAAATGCTTATAATGCGCAATACTGCGGTTTATTACAGCAGGGAACCTCAACTTCTAACTCTGACTTAAGTTTAGCTGCTTGGGGTGCTTCTAATGATGTAATAGTCTCTACTCCGCTTGAAAAATATGTTTGGTATAATTATACTATTACTTACGAAGGAGCTACTTCTAGAATTTACCGCGACGGAAAATTATTGAAATTTCTAGAAGGTATGACGAGAGCTACAAACGGAAATATTTTTAGATTAGGAGAGATTAATACAACTATCGGAATTAATGCAGATATAGATGATTTAAAAATCTATAATGTGGCTTTAACACCAGAGCAGGTAAATGCACTTTACGAAAGCGGAAAACCAGCCGTTGCAGTTGCAGCAGCGCCTTCTATGGAATTAAAAACTTCTAAGACGACGACTGTTAAAGGTAAAAGTGCTGTTAAATCTGGAACAATTATAACTTCAAGCGATGTTAACGGTTCGACAAAAAATATCGAAGTGTATTCACAAGGTCAAAAAATAGAAGGAAGTAATTCCTTGAATCTTAATGATCTGCCAGAAGGAACTTACTTATTGAAAGTTACAAGTTCTCCAGCAAAAAAAATTACTTCAAAATAAATAGCATTTACTTAGTTTTTAATATTAGTTAGTTTGCATGTTGCGTAAGCAATGAAATTTTTTGAAATAGTAAAAAAAAAGCCTTCTGGAGTTCAGAAGGTTTTTTATTGATTATCTTTTTTTCTGTTGTCCCGGCGCATATGCTTTTGCGCTTTTGCTTCCAGAGGCTTTTTTTGCTTGTCCCGGCGGTATTTTTTTACCTGTAGTTGTTTGTGTCGTAGTATGAGTGTGTGTGCTGCAGCTGATTACGCTTAATACTAAAAATAAAAGTACAAGAGCTATAACTGCAATTTTGGTGAATTTTGATGTCTGCATTTGGGGTCTGTTAATGTTTAAATATGTGTTTAGCAAATATAATTTTTTAATGCAAGATTAATGAATAATAATCCAAAAAGTCTGATTTTTAAATTTTGTGAGAATTCTGTATTTATATGTAGGAATTGCTTGGTGATGCTGAATTAAAATTATAGTTTTAACAAAATATATAAAAATACAATTAGGATTTTAATGAGCTGAAGTATTGTGGTTTAAAAATCTTTAAAACAGAAGAATTTCATTATAATACATTAAAAATATACTTTTAATATCTTTTAAATATGAAAAAATTATTACTTTCTTTAATGTTTGTAAGTTTTTTGAATACGAATGCGCAAAATCCGGTACAGGAATTTTCTTTTAACGGGAACTTAAATAGTGCAGACAATACAATATCATTCTTAGGAGCTCCTGTTTTTGTAAATGACAGAATGGGAAGCCCAAAAACTGCTTTGCGTCTTACAAGTAAAGCCTATCAGGCAGTAGTAGGTGATCTTCCGCAGGACAATAAGCCCAAAACCTTTTCTGTTTGGGTAAAATTTAATGCAGTAAATGCAGCCAACTATATTTTTGGTTATGGAACCGCGGTAAACGGACAGTATTTTGGACTAATACAGCAGCCAGCAGTTTCAGGCAGTTCAGATTTAAGTTTGGTGGGTTGGGGAGATGCAAACAATGTTGTAGTTTCGGTACCGCTTGCAAAAGAAACTTGGTATTTTTATAGCGTAACTTATGACGGAAATGTCTCCAAAATTTACCGTAACGGAGAGTTATTAAAATCGGTAGAAGGAATCCAGCGTTCTGCGAAAGGTTATATCTTAAATATCGGGAAATTGAATAACTCGACAAGTATCAACGCTGATATAGATGATCTTAGGCTTTATAGTGTTGCCATGACAGATGAACAGGTGATGGAGGCTTATAATAGCTCTAAACCGGCTGGTACTGCTTCATCGGCATCAGCTCCAGTTAATACGGTTAAGAAAACGGTTCCAGCGCCTTCAAAAGCTGTCGCGCCTGTTGTTGCTGCTTCAGTTGAAAACAATAAAGCAGGAAAAAATATTGAAGTCTTTTCTCAAGGCAAAAAGCTAATAGGAACAGATGCTTCTAATATAGGCGATCTGCCAGAAGGAACTTATTTGATTAAAGTGACAAATGGTACTCCTAAAAAATAACCTTCAACGTTTATATAAAAACAAAGCCTTCTGAAATTTTAGAAGGCTTTTTTATAGTTATGTGTTGTATTAAATCCCTCTTATTATTTTTGGTTTTATAATAGATAATCTCTCCAATCTCTAATAAATTCATAGATTTCCTGTGTTGAAATTTCCGTAATTGATTCATAATTGTTATAAATATCTTTTATAGATGAAATGTCATTTTTGCATTCTATACTATAAGCTTCATATCCAAATTCGTAGTATTGTAATTCTCCCTGTAGGATTTGTTCTAGAGAGTTAACTATATCGTTTAAATAGTTAATATTTAAGTTTTTAATTTCCGTAGAAAAGTACACCCCATATTTATCTTCATTCTCAATAAATATAAGTGATGTTGATTTGTTGGTTTTATCTCTTTCATCGAAATAATTATATTTTTCAAATTTATATTTCATGATTAATTCTTAATTTTTTAATCAACGTTTTGTCCCAGCTAACGCGAGCGTCTCGCTTGTGAACAAGACACACACAAAGCAATATATCCTCTATTTTTCATAAACACCATAAATAAAAATACTTTCTGGTCCATAACTTCCATGAATACAATAAATAACGATTAGTTCATCGTTTTCTGAAATTTCAAATTCTCTTGTATTGTGAATTTCTGTACAAGCATAATAAATTCCATTTTCTTCTTTTATTTGAAGATTGTATTTAGAACATAATGATGCGAGTTCTTCTTTGTTATAAAATCTAAATGTGTATAATACTTTTACGTTTTCTTTAATAATATAAATTCGTTTGTTATTCAATTCTATATACGAATTACTCCAGACAGCATAATCATCGGAGTTTAACCAATCGAAATACTGGTTAATTTCTTTATATAATTTCGAACCGTCAAAAAAATTATAGAAGACATTTTTATTAATTTTCGTGAATGATTTTAGTTCTTTTTTTGATAACTTAATTTTTAGTTCGTCTAATAAACGCTTTACTTTCTCCAACGAGCTCTCAGAAAGAGAATGCTTTGCGTAATTAGTTTTTAAAATAGAATAGGTAAAATCATAAATAATATTGTCAAATTCTATTTCTTTTAAAATTGTTGTATTTGAAGATCCGTCATAGAAGTAAACACAGATTTCATCCTCGTTTATATTTAGATTTTCTTTGTCTTCCCAATCCATTTGATTGTAAAATAAAATACTTGCATTTTCTAAACCAAATCCTCCTTCTGAATGAATTGTCTGTGATAAATAATTTGAAAAATCAATAGTTTTCAAACTAGCAAAAAACATCGTTAATACATTATTTGGCGGATTGAAATTAATCCTTAATTTATTAACCGATGTTATATCTTCTGTTATAATCCAATTCATAATTATATTTCTCAAGAGCCCTTATAAAACAGTTTAAAACTAACATTTTTTTTTATTTTAGCTTTAGATTCCTGAATATTTAAAGTGTAATGCAAAAATGAAAGAAAAGTTTCTAATGATTGGATTTACAGATTTTGTCCATTTAGATAAGAAAAAGAGAGATGGAAAAGAAAGAATAACTTATTCTTCTAAATATCTAAATGAAGAAATTTTTCTTTTACTAGTGAATGAAAATGGGATTTGGAAAATCGAAAAAATAGAAGATAATGATAGTATCAGCATTGCATTAAACAAAGATAAATCTTCACTTAAAGCAGAAGATTTACTTCAGTTTTTTAAAAACTATTATTACGCTAATAATAATTTTTCGAATCTCTTATAAAAAGAAATTCTTTAAAAAGAATTATTCTCTATTTGTAAAACCCCATGAATAAAACAGCCATGATAATCTCTATATTCATTAAAATCATAAACTAAAAGATAAGTATTTGGGCAGTTTTTAAAATTACAAATTTGATATCTGTATGGAAATTCTCTGTTTTTATCTTCTAAATCTTCTAGTTTAGCAATGTTATATTGAGCTAAATCTTCATTCGTGATTTGTTCTGTTTCTATTAATGAACGTAAGAAATTAGCGCTTTTAAATGAAATTACAGCTTCATGTTTTATTCCGCCGTTTCCGCAGTAAAAACTAAAATGCAATTCAAAATCAGGATGGTCAATAGGAAATGATCTTTTTCCTAATTGTATTTTTTTTATAATTGAAATTCTGGACATAGTTAATTTGACTATAATTTCGCTTGTACTGAAAAGATTATTAAGTTTTAAAATAAAGCCTTCCTAATTTCAGAAGGCTTTTGTTTTTTAGCTAATAACACTAATCACAATAAATAAGATTACAAGTGCTATTACAGCAAATTTCATAAATTTTGATGATTGCATAATTGAAGATTTGAATTAGTTTCAGATACCAGCAAATATAAATTTTTATTTGAATTTAGAAAGTTAAAACGAGTTAAAACGAAAAAAGCTCCAGAAAAATCCAGAGCTTTTAAGTATATTGTATAGAAATTATTCTTCCTTCATAGTATGATAAACGTTCATAACGTCATCATCTTCTTCAATTTTCTCGATTAATTTTTCAACGTCTGCGATTTGCGCTTCAGTTAATTCTTTTGTGATTTGCGGAATACGTTCAAAACCAGAAGATAAAATTTCAAGCCCTCTGTTTTCTAATTCTTTCTGCAAAGCACCAAAACTTCCAAAAGGAGCGTAGATTAAGATTCCGTCTTCGTCTTCAAAAACCTCTTCAGCACCAAAATCAATTAATTCTAATTCTAATTCTTCAGCATCAAGACCGTTATTTGCAATTCTGAAATTACAAGTATGATCAAACATAAACTCAACAGAACCTTGAGTTCCCATAGTTCCGTTGCATTTATTAAAGTAACTTCTAATATTTGCTACCGTTCTGTTATTGTTATCAGAAGCCGTTTCAATTAAGATTGCAATTCCGTGAGGAGCATATCCTTCGAACAAAATTTCTTTATAGTTGGCAGTATCTTTATTACTTGCATTTTTGATAGCGCGCTCCACATTGTCTTTTGGCATGTTGGCAGCCTTCGCATTTTGTATAACAGCTCTTAATCTAGAATTAGCGTCTGGGTTAGGACCGCCTTCTTTAACAGCCATTACGATATCTTTACCAATTCTGGTAAATGTTTTGGCCATTGCTGACCAGCGTTTCATTTTTCTTCCTTTTCTAAATTCGAATGCTCTTCCCATTTCTAATTTTTAGTTTGAGATGCAAAAATACGGTTATTCCTTATTTTTCCAAAAACAAAATTGCTCTTTTTTTTGTTTCAAGTTTCAGGTTTAAAGTTGAATGGCTTGTGTTAATTTTAACCGCAAAGTTCGCTAAGGTTTACGCAAAGCGCGCAAAGAGATTTTTAAGTTAAGTTGTAAAATAAAAAAAGTTCACAAAGCAATAGGAATAAAACTTAGCGAACTTTGCGTAAACCTGAAACCTGAAACCAAAACTTCTCTTTATTTACTCATTCCATTAAATTCATTAATAATATTTACGGCTTCGTTTAGATATGGATTTGTTTTTAGATTGTCCATCTGATCTTGGTTAATGGTTTTATCGGTTGGATAAGCTCCAAGTAAAAACTGATTGACACTCGAATTGTAAACATCCAGCGGATTGTTTTCATCGTTAAAAGTATTAATCTCTGTCCATAGTGCGTTTAATGTTTTTTTCTGTTTAAAAACAGCATCTAAGGTCATAGGGATTTCTGCTTTTGGCGTATTTACAAGTTGATCAATTTTAAGGTTTATTTTTTTAATGTTGCTAAAGAAATAATTATCAGTAAGTCTGGCAGAACTGTTTTTGGCGATTTTGTCGATCAGATTTCGTTTAACATAGGTTTTATATTTTAAAAACGGCTGAAGACTGTCATTTTTAATCGCAGTCGGAAAATCACTTTCTTTCTGATAAATATCTTCATAAAATTCAGGAAGCACAACATCTGGTGTTACACCAATATACTGATGACTTTTTCCAGTAATTCTGTAGAATTTATTAATCGTTATTTTTAAGAAATCGGTGTTTTTTTGTTCATCAAGCGGTAGAATTGTCTGCATTGTTGCTTTTCCAAGCGTACTGCTTCCTAATAATAAAGCGCGATTATAATCCTGCATAATCGAAGCAAAAAATTCGCTTGCCGATGCTGTATTGCTATTAATTAAAACCACAATTGGTCCTCGGTAAATAACACCTTTAAAAGGATCTGTAATAACCGATTTTTCCTGACGATTATCTACTACAATAGAAAGCGGACCATAATCTACAAACATACCTGCAAGTTTAATCGCTTCCTCCATAGAACCGCCGCCATTATCAATCAAGTCAATCACGAGACCTTTTATATTATCTCTTTCCAGTTTTATTACTTCTCTTGCAACATCATCAGCACATCCTTTACGGCTGTTGCCATCTAAATCGGCATAAAAACTTGGAATCTTGATATACCCAATTTTGCTGTCTTTCCCAATAATAAAACTAAAAACCGAGTTGTCTTCGTCCTTCATGACTTGTTTTTCAATATAAACATCAAAACTTTTACCTGAATTACGTTTAAGAGTTAGTGTAATGTGTTTATTAGCTTCAGATAAAATCATAGAGGAAATCGATTCCAGTGAAGCACAGGAAACCTGTAGCGTCTCTTTTTGATTGGAAATAGAAATAATCTGGTCGCCCTTTTTCACTTGTCCTGTTTGATAAGCAGGACCTTTTGGATCTACTTCATCAATAATGATTTCATTTTTTTCATTTAGATTCACGGTCATGCCAAGCGATAAATGCTCTTTCGATAAAGAAGCCATAAAACTGTTTTTACCATCATCACTAAAATAAGCCGTATGAGGATCAAAATAAGTACAAAAGAAATTATACAGTTTCTCTTCTTGTTTGGTGTCAGTATCCAGTAAGGTCGTAAAACGGCAGATTTCGTTAGTTAGAATTTTATTTTTAGAAAGCTGTTCAATCGATTTAAAATTTGCTTTAATAGAATCTAGGTTATCGCTGGTTTCGGCAATTTCATCTAAAATTTGATAACGTAGTTTTTTGATCCAGACTTTTTCTAAATCTTCTTTTTTCAAATAAAAAGCAAAAGATTTTTTATAGAAACGAATCGTATCCTTTTTTACGTAATCAATTGGGAGAGTCTGGATTTTTTCTAGTACTTTTTTAGTTCGTAAAAGCCCATTAACATATACGGCTTTAATATCAGTCAAAAAACTACAGTCATTTTTAAGGATAAGGTCATCCAAATTATAACGGTATTTTTTAGCCAGTTCATCATATTCGCTTTTATAAAAAATATTGCGAGAAGGATCTAATTCGTTAATGAGGTTATCAAAAACAAAAACAGAAAGGCTGTCATCAACAGGTTTAGGTCTAAGATGTTCCGTTTGAATAAGCGCATTTATTTTGTTTACTATTTCACAAGTTTCTGCACTGTTCTGTCCAAAAAATATAGTTGATGTCAGCAAAAAAAGGAGTAGTGAAATCTTTTTCATAAACGGAAATTCAGTGTTCATGATTAAAGTTACACTAATTTTTTTAGAATTAACAGTATTTTATTGAAATATCGACGACGAAAAGTTTTTCTCTTTGAAATACATATACCAGCCGTTTTATCAATATGTTTTGGATATACATCAAAAAAAAATGCATCACGTTTGTGATGCATTTTTTTATCTATTTTAAAAAATTATTTCTTGTAAAAAGGCAGTTTCACCACTTTAGCAGGAACATCATTTTTTCTGATTCTAATAAAAACGTCGCTGTCAACAGCGCTGTTAGCCACTGTTACATATCCTAAACCAATTCCTTTATTCATAGAAGGCGACATAGTTCCAGAAGTTACAATTCCGATCACCTCTCCAGAAGCATCTACAATTTCGTAATCGTGTCTTGGCACGGCACGTTCCTGCATTTCAAAAGCAATTAACTTTCTAGTAACACCAGCTTCTTTTTGTTTTTTAAGCGCTTCAGAATTAGTAAAATCTTTAGTAAATTTAGTAATCCATCCTAAACCAGCTTCAAGAGGAGAAGTAGTATCGTTAATATCATTTCCGTACAAACAGAATCCCATTTCCAGACGTAAAGTATCACGAGCAGCAAGACCAATAGGCTTAATTCCGTAAGAAGCTCCCGCCTCAAAAACTTTATTCCAAACTTGTTCTACTTCGTCGTTTTTGCAGTAAATTTCAAATCCGCCAGAACCAGTATAACCAGTAGCAGAAATAATAACATTTTCGATTCCGGCAAAATCACCTACTACAAAATGGTAGTAAGCAATCGCAGACAAATCAACAGAAGTTAAAGCTTGCATAGCCTCAACCGCTTTTGGACCTTGAATTGCCAATAGTGAATAATCATCAGAAAGATTTCTCATTTCAACTCCCAAGTCATTGTGAGACGAAATCCAGTTCCAGTCTTTTTCAATATTCGAAGCATTTACAACTAGTAAATACTGTTCTTCTTTCATTTTATAAATAATCAAATCATCAACAATTCCGCCTTCATTGTTAGGAAGACAAGAATATTGCGCTCTTCCAATTGTCAAAGTCGAAGCATCGTTTGAAGTTACTTTTTGAATCAAAGCCAAAGCATTTGGACCTGTTAACAAAAATTCACCCATATGCGAAACGTCAAAAACGCCCACACCATTACGAACAGTTTCGTGTTCAGCATTAACTCCTTCATAAGTAATAGGCATGTTATAACCGGCAAAAGGAAGGATTTTTGCTCCTAAACCTTCATGTATGTGCGTAAGCGCAGTATTTTTCATTGTGTTGTTTTATAAAATTGTTCTGCAAATCTATTCAAAAAATATCTAATTTAAATACCTTAAATTATAAATTTCGCAATAATTAGGAGCTATTTCCTGCTTTCCGCTATATCTTTTGCTTTTTAAAGAAAAAAGCAAAAGGATACCGCTACTATCAGGGCTAGGGCTGATCGTTCAAAAGAAACGTTTATGCTTTCAATTTTTTATGTAACTTTAAATATATAAAATAGACATTTTTGAAGAAATGAATCTAATTTATAAAATCAAACTTTTTAAGTTGTTAAAACAAGTGAAACGCTTTTATCCGCAAAGAAAAGCTATGATTCTATCTGTTTAAAAAACTAAACGCAACAAGTAAAGAAACAAAATGAAGTCTCCGTTTTTAATTAACAAAGAAGAAATTTTAAAGATTTACAAACCCGTAAATCCGCACGCACACAAAGGGACACAAGGACATGCAGTAATTATTGCTGGAAGCTACGGAAAAGTTGGCGCAGCAGTTTTAGCTTCAAAATCCTGTATAAAATCGGGATGCGGACTCGTAACGACTTTTATACCAAAATGCGGTTATCAAATCCTTCAAATCTCCATTCCGGAAGTAATGACGGTTACAGATGAAAACACCAATTTTATAACCAGTATTCATTTACCCTTAATTCCGCAGGCAATCGGAATTGGTCCAGGAATCGGAAAAGAACTGGGAACACAAAAAGCCTTATTTGAATTTTTAAGAATCAACAAAGCACCTTTAGTTCTCGATGCAGATGCATTAAATATTATTTCAGAAAATTTATCATGGCTCGAGTTAGTTCCAGAAGAAACAATCCTGACACCTCACCCAAAAGAATTAGAACGTTTAATCGGTAAATGGAACTCTGAGTCCGAAAAGTTCCAAAAAACAATCGCTTTTTCAGAAAAATATAAAGTCATCATCGTCATGAAAGGCGCACCGACATTCATCATAAATAGAACTTCAGTCTACGAAAACACAACCGGCAATGCAGCACTCGCAACTGCAGGAAGCGGTGATACCTTAACAGGAATCTTAACTAGTTTGCTCGCGCAAGGTTATGAACCCAAATATGCTTCAAAATTTGGAGTCTATCTCCACGGTTTAACGGCAGATCTGGCTTTGCCAAAAACGGGTTACGAATCTTTTACAGCTTCTACAATTATTAAGTATTTAGGAAAAGCTTTTTTGAGTTTAGATTAACCGCAAAGAGCGCAAAGGTTTACGCAAAGCACACAAGTGTTTTATGTTTTGCTTAATTTGCTCGCAAAGTCGCAGAGTCGCAAAGTTTTTATATTCCTTGCGACTCTGCGACTTTGTGAGATTAAAAAAACTCTGCGAACCTTGCGTAAACCTTTGCGCTCTTTGCGGTTAAATTATTAAGTTTGTAACTATGAAAAACAACTTCGATCTCAGAACGGTAAACGTCATGCGTTATATCACACCGCTGCGCGAAGGCGGATCTTTACCCGCTTTAGCAGAAGCAGATGACGATTTTAAATACGTATTAAAATTTAGAGGAGCCGGACACGGCGTAAAAGCCCTTATAGCCGAATTAGTAGGTGGACAAATTGCAAAAGCCTTAAAACTCCAATTACCAGAATTAGTATTCGCAAATCTAGACGAAGCTTTCGGTAGAACAGAAGCCGATGAAGAAATTCAGGATTTACTGCAAGGAAGTCAGGGATTAAATCTAGCGCTTCATTTTCTATCAGGAGCGATTACTTTTGATCCTGCGGTAACAACTGTCGATGCCAAACTAGCGTCTCAGATTGTTTGGTTAGATGCTTATATTACAAATGTTGACAGAACTTTCAAGAACACCAATATGTTAATCTGGCATAAAGAATTATGGCTGATTGATCACGGTGCTTGTTTGTATTTTCATCATTCTTGGAACAATTGGGAACAGCATGCTAAAAGTCCGTTTGCTTTGATAAAAGATCACGTTTTACTGCCTCAAGCTTCACTTTTAAAAGAAGTCGATGCCGAGTTTAAAGCGATTTTAACGCCAGAAATTTTAGAAGATATCGTAAATACAATTCCGTTAGACTGGCTGCAGTGGGAAGATGCAGATGAAACACCAGAAGCATTGCGAAATGTTTATCTGCAGTTTTTAAAAACAAGATTAGAGAATTCAGAAATATTTGTAAATCAGGCTCAAAATGCAAGATAACCACTTATACGAATATGCTGTGATTCGTGTTGTGCCAAGGGTAGAACGCGAAGAATTCCTGAATATCGGAATCATTTTATTCTGCAAAAAAGCCAAATTTATAAAGGTTCTTTTTCATTTAAATAAAGAAAAAATACAAGCACTTTCTGCCGATTTTGATATCGAGCAATTAGAATGCAATTTAACGTCATTAGAAAAAATCGCCAATGGAGCAAAAGACGGCGGTCCAATTGCTGAATTTGAAATTCCGGAACGTTTTAGATGGTTAACGGCAATCCGAAGTTCTGCCATCCAAACCTCAAGACCACATCCGGGATTGTGTAAGGATTTGGAGAAAACGATTCAGAGATTGTTTGAAGAATTGGTTCTTTAGGGAAGGTTCAAAGTGACAAAGTTTTTTCTGTAGAGACGCATTTCAATGCGTCTACTACGCTGCGATTGTCCACACTGTGTGTTAGACGCATTGAAATGCGTCTCTACGGATAAACTTTGCGGTAAAAAATAAAAAACCACACATTATATAAAATAATGTATGGCTTTAGAAACTAAACTAACTCATATTTTTTGCTATCCAGAGTCAATTAAAAAGAACCGCAAACATTTCCGCCTAAAGTAGGTCCTGCGTTAGCAGAAATATCCGCTTTTACAGCAGTTTTATTCAGTTTTACAATTGTATAAGGAGGAGTAAAAGCAGTACCGCTTCCAGCTTGATTTCCAGTTGTATTTGTAAAAACGTTGTCACTTGCTGTAACAGCAGTAAAGCCTGTCATTAAATCGATCGGTGTTTTTACACCTTCAAAAACATTGCTTTCTACACGAATATTAGCTTCAAAACCTGCTGCAACACATTTATTGCTTACTGTACTGTTAAAGAAACTGTTTACAATGTGCACTTTTCCAAAACGAACTCTCGGCATTCTTTCTTTACAACCTGGTGCCCACCAACATCTTGCAAAAGTGATTCTTAATTTACCACGGTCACCCGTTGCGCCGTCGCTAGAACCAATTAAGTTAGAATATCTATGATCATCTGATCCTCCAGAACCTCCAGCTTTTGGTGGTTTTAAATAATGGAACTTAGAATAGGTAACCGAAATATAATCTGATTTGTTTTTAATGTCGAAGTTTCCGTCAACACCATCTCTAAATTCACAGTGGTCCACCCACACATTGGTACATTCGTCTAAGATTGCGTTATCCCATCCGTCAGTATCATAAGCGCCAGGACCTTCAAAAATTAGATTTCTGATAATGATATTTTTACATCTTTTAATGTTGATGATTCCAGAAGCATCTTTTGTCTGATTTGTTGAAACCAGTTTTGCTCCGTTTGCACCATAAATCGTTTTTCCAGTCTGGTCTTGGAAAGACAATCTAGTTGTAATTGTAATAGTTCCAGAAACTTTGATCACTTTTACAGAAGTGTTCTCAATAGCCGATTTCAATTGAGCATAAGTAGTAACAGTCGTTTCTGCAGAAGAGCCTCCTCCGGTTGTGCCTCCGTTTTGAGAAGCCCATCCTGGCACTTCGGCGCAGTTTCCGATTTTAGCAGTTGAATTGCTTGAAGTGGTTTCAGCAATTGCTTCATTTGTAGTTTCAATTTTAGCTTCTGTGTTCGAAGCAATTTCTTCAGAGTTACATGCCGTAAATCCGAAAGTCAATGTTAGTAAAAACATTGAAAGTTTTAATTTTAAGTTCATAATAAGTTTGGTTATTTATAAAAGTTTAACAACGCAAAACTCAGAATTATCTGTAGAAAAAAAATTGAACAAGTTCAAACTTTTATAAAAAAATCTGGCAAATGTGTTTTTTTAACAATTGTAAATTTACAAAAATGCATAAATAGTGTATTTTTACGTAATCGATTACATTATTTAAGCCCCTAATTAATAATGGATTGCATAACAAACTTATTCCTTAAACAAAAACCACAAAATGTACAACCTACTACGAAAAAACATTGAAAGGAAAGTTCCGCTCACTGATGAAGAATGGAACATTATTATTTCAAAAGCAGAACTTGTAAAATTAAAGAAAAATCAGTTTCTGCAGATTCAGGATTCTCATAACAGTTATGAAGGATTCATTTTAAAAGGATCTTTTAAAACCTACATCGTAAACGAAAACGGAACGGAAAGTGTTATTTTCTTCTCTTTTGAAAACGAATGGATGTGTGATTTAGAAAGCTTTTACCATCAAAAGCCAACAACCTACAACATTAAAGCCATTGAAGACAGCGAAATTCTGGTTATCAGTAAAATTAAAAAAGCACAGCTATTCGAAGAAATTCCAAAAATTATGCAGTTTCACGTTCTTATGATTGAACGTGCTAATGTTGCCATTCAGCAAAGGCTTTTAGATGTTCTCAACAAAACTTCAAAACAGCGTTATCTTGATTTTAAAGAGCGTTATCCGCAAAAAGTAAGTTCAATAAATAATAAGAATCTGTCATCATATTTGGGAGTTTCGCATGAATTTCTTTCGAAGATAAAAAGAACGGTTTCTTGATTTTAGAGATTCAAAGGTTTTTCTGTAGAGACGCACCGTAGTGCGTCTCACATTATATGAAAATCTCGCAAAGTCGCAGAGACGCAAAGTTTTTATATTCTTTGCGTCTCTGCGACTTTGCGAGATTAATAAACTTAGGGAATCTCTGTGCAATTCTTTGTGAATCTTTGCGGTATAACAGTAGTTTTACATTGTGTTGCGTTCATTTTGTCATTTCGAGGAACGAGAAATCACACTAGAAACTCCACAAAGCATATCACCAATCTTTGTAGAATCCCGAGATTTCTCGTTCCTCGAAATGACAATATTGGATAAAATCATTTTAATCCTTCTAATCTGTGGCATAAAAAAGACGCACTGCGGTGCGTCTCTGCACAAAAAAATCTTAACCTTTTTAAACTTTTTTCTCTAAATATATAAACTCTAGTGGTTCTTGAGAAATCGTAACATGAATTTCACTCTCAGGAAAAGCTTCACGCTTACCTGTATCCACATAACCGTGACGTTTGTACCACGCAATAAGTTCTTCACGAACCGAAATAACTGTCATAATTATACTTGACAAACCCAAATTTTTAGCGTGATTTTCTGCTTCAGCCAAAAGTTTTTTCCCAATGCCGCTGTTTTGAAGTTCAGGCGAAACAGTCAGCATTCCTAAATACAATTGAAGCCCTTTTTCAACCAATAAAACCGAACCAATAATTTTATCGTTCTCTGTAAATTTCAGAATCGTATTTTTTGGATCAAGAAAAATTTGGGTCATTTCCTGTTCGTCGGTTCTTTTTCCTTCTAGTAAATGCGCTTCTGTTGTCCAGCCTTTTTTAGAAGTTTCGCCTCTGTAAGCGGAGTTGATTAAGATTGTTAATGCTGGAATATCTTCGAGTCTTGCTTTTGTAATCATATATTGTTGAAAGATGTAAAATGTAAAATGTGAAATGAGAGCTGTAAAATTACAATTTGGTGTGGAATGAAAAGAAGTTTTTTTGATTTATGTAAGTAAATATTCAAATAAAAATTTTGAAATTTGTATTGAACACAAAATCAAAAAGTATGAGCAGAATACATTTATTTGAGTTTGAAGATCAACGATGGCTTCCGGAATTTATAAGAAATTATATGACCGATTTTTTGCAGTTTCTTTCGAATAAAACTGCCATGTACAAAGGCATTGTTCCCGTAATTGAGAAAGCTTTAAAAGAAAGCCAAACCAATCAAATTATTGATCTCGCTTCGGGCGGTGGAGGAGGATTGATCTGGCTGAATAGCGAATTACGAAAAAATAATCCCGATTTAAAAATCCTGCTGACCGATTATTTTCCAAATATTCCTGCATTCGAACATACTCAAAAACAAGCCGACAATTTCGATTTTGTAAAAACTTCTGTTGATGCTAGAAATGTTCCTGAAAACTTAAAAGGACTTCGAACACAATTTTTGTCTTTTCATCATTTTAAACCGAAAGATGCACAGCAGATTCTGCAAAATGCGATTGATACCAATAGTTCCATCGCGATTTTTGAAGGGCAGGAGAGAAGTGTTCCGAGTATTATTGCCATGATTCTCTCGCCGATTTCCGTTTTACTGACAACGCCTTTTATCAGACCTTTTAAAATAGGCAGAATTATTTTTACGTATCTAATTCCAATTGTACCCATTTTGGTTTTGTGGGATGGCGTGGTTTCTTCTTTAAGAACGTATTCTGTTGCAGAAATGAACGAATTGATTTCTAAATTAGATAACAAAGAAAGTTTTAATTGGGAAGTTGGGAAAGTAAAATCTGGACCTGCGAAGATTTTGTATTTGTTGGGAACTAAAAAATGAATTGTCTACAGCTTTAGCTGTAGAAGTAAAGTTGAATTACAAATCGAATAACTCAAGGATAAGTTTATGTTCTTGTTTCATCTGAATCATTTTTACTTAAATCTTCAAAAAATTGTATAGGATCACTTAAAAACTTTGTTGCATTTGAGGCTTTAATACTTTTAAAAATATCCTCTAAATTCGGTTGAAAAATTTCTCCCTTTAAATCAATTAAAACCAATTTGTTTTTTTCGCAGAGATTTAAAATGGATTGCAAAATGTGAGTAATATTGGAAGATTTTCGAAGATCAATTCGGAATTGAAAATCTTTAATTTTAGTTTTATCATCGCTTAAACAAATACAGGCATCATTATCTTCATCGTTATTTGCATTCCCTTTCCAATTTAGAAAAATATCATTTCCCCAATTTGCTTTTGGAAGAATCTGATCAAGTTCAGAAATAATGGAAAGAATGTCGCCATCAAAATTTTCCCAAAAAGAATCAGTCTCTGGTAAAAATTTTGTTTTGTTATTTTTAAATATACATTCGTAAGTAGTGTCAATTGAATCTTCAGGAACTACGATTAAAAGATATTGCCAAATTGCCATTTTAGGATAAGATTAATAATTGCTAATTATTCTAGAGCTGGCTAATATAGAAATTATGAAAATAGTATCTTACAAAAACAGCTTTCTTTTTACCGAAACTCATGCTGTGCGAAGTCTCCTGACTTCGTACACGCTTCTATATTCCGTTCCAATATATTGTAATTTGCGTTGTGGCTAATTGAACGGGTGCGAAGTCGGGAGACTTCGCAATGCGATTGTAATACTTCGTAGAGCGGGTTTACACTGATTAAATTAAAAAATCCTTATAATCCGCGCTATCAGAGCGACTTTTATTAATAACGGTGTTCCGTGATCGATCTTGCAAAATTGTCTGCTAGTGTTAGTCATGAATCACTTTATACAACTCATCCAACAATTCCATTTCATCAGAAGGCAAAAGCTGTATCGCAATTTCAAGAATAAGCATAGCATCAATGGCAGTTTGAGATTCTTCCTGTTGAAGCGTGTTAATACTTGTTCTTAATAGCGAAATAATGGTTTGCATTAATTCGTTGTAACACGATATGATCATTTTGGTTTTAAAAGAGTTTCTGTTCTTTTTACTGGGTTTTAATTGTGTAAAATAGTTAACTCTGGCTGCAAATTCTAAAAAATCGGCTATTGATAATTTACTTGATTCTGTCAAGGCTTATAGTTTTAATTGATGTAAAAATCTTACTTTTGTGTAATTAGCGGCAAGTAAGCCAGAGATTTTGAGTTAAAAAAATATTTACGTTTGTATATCACAAATGGACTTAGTTTTTTACAAAAATCTATTTTTCCTTAAGAATTTTAAATATCTTTGAATTATGAGTACAGCAATAAAACCAAAACATATCGGCAGAAATATAAGCCGTATCAGAGAGCTTAAAGATATGAAACAGGATGCATTGGCACTGGCTTTAGGCATAACCCAGCAGACCATTTCGAATATTGAAAACAGCGAAACGGTTGACGAACAAAGACTAATTGAGATTGCAAAAGCTCTTGATGTTTCTGTTGAAGCAATTAAAAACTTTTCGGAAGAAGCGGTTTTTAATATTATTGGAAATACCATTCAAGACCACGGTGCTATTCCTATTATTACAACAGGTGATTATAATTGTACTTTTAATCCTTTAGATAAAGTTGTTGAACTTTACGAACGTTTGGTTCAAGCTGAAAAAGATAAAGTGGAGTATTTGGAGAAGTTATTGAATGGGAAATAATTGTTTTTAAAAATATAATATTGAAAAGAGACCTTTGATGAGGTCTCTTTTTTATTCTTGTGTTCTGAGCGAGACACTCGTGTCGAAGAAAATAAATAATTATTCGTATTTTTTAATATAATAATCCAGCTCTAGAAATGCACTTTTGTATTTCTCTTTTCTTTCTTTCATATCATACGGAATAACATCAAAATTATTTAATAATTCAAGCATCAATTTTTCAAATATGTCTGAAGAATCGATATTTAAAGAACCATTAATTCTATTAAGTTTAGTTTCTATTATTGCATTACATGATGATAAATTTGTTTCCAATTCATTTAAGATGAACTCATCATTGAAATAATTATACGAAAGCTCAATATTTTCTGATGATGAATTTTTTATTTGATGATTTTTTTTTACCGTGACGGGGTATCTATTATAATAATCATCAAACAATTTATCATACATCAATTTGTTTGTATAAAGTTTAGCTCCATAATAGCTATATACATTTGCTTGATATTGATAATCTGTCATTGAAAAATCTCTTTTTTCATTTGAAAGAAAAATAAAAGAATCTTTTATATCGAATTCTGAAAGAAATTCAAATTCTTTTTTCCGAAGAAAAATGAGTAAAGTTTTATCGGGATTTTTTTTGATAAAAAAATTATGCTTTAGAATAAATCCTCTTTTTGAAAAAAGTAATTCAAAATCACCAATTGCAGGATGATTAATTTTTTGAATCTTAAAATCTTTAATATTTGGAGGGAATTTGATCTCTGTAGTTAAAATCTTTGCAAGAACATCTTTGTAAATTTCTGTTTGCAATTCTTTTCTAAAAGGTATAACTCCTCCATCTAAATTGTTTCTACTCAAATTAAGAGGTAGGTTACCATTAAAATCAAAAATAGAAACGAAAGGAAGTTTTAATTCTTTAATCCAACGATTAATTTTTCCTTCCCAATAATCCTTTTTAAAATCTCTTACTTCAGGGATTAAAATACCATTGGAAATCATTTTTCCAGATCCATCAAAAAAAACTTTATCAAATGTCCAAATAATTTTATTATAATTTTCAATATTTAGTATTTTCCATGAGTTATTTAATTCATCACTATATCCTGGGGATTTAGCTACTTCACCTATTTTATTAAAAGTTCCGGTTTTGTCTATATAATTAACTTGAGGAGTATTTTGTAGATACCACTTGTCAAACGAATAATTACTATTTTTTAATTTGTTTAAAATTTCTTTATCTATTGGAATAGTTATAATGGTTCCTATACTTGGTTTATTTGTTTTTGTTATTTCTATTTGTTCTGTATTTAAATCAGTTGAAAATGTTAAGCCAAATTCAGAATTAGAATCTCGAGTTTCTAAAATAAGTTTATTACCAATGAGAAATGACGCTAAAACACCTATGCCGAATTTCCCACTTCTTTGAATTTTGGATTCTCCTTCTTCATTTGAAAAAGTTTTTTTCCAAAGAGAACTTTTTCTCAAAGATGATCCAACTTCTAAAAAATAATTTTTTACGATATTCAAACTCATTCCTATTCCATTGTCCTCAATTTTAAAAAAATAATTATCATTTTCAGAGTAGAGTGTAATATTAACTTCTCCTTTGTACTCTGTTTTTTCAATAAACTCCCTTTCTCTACAAGAATCTACAGCATTTTGTAGTAATTCCCTTACTCCAAATGTTGGGTCATTTCCATATAAAGGACCAATTAATAGTTTTGGTAACTCATTTGAAACTTTAAAAGTAATTTTTTCAGGTATATAATTTATTTTTTTTGCAAAATTTTGCACATTATCTATATTTGACTTAACACGTCTATAAGATATTTTAGGCTGTTTTTCTTTTACATCTTTGCCATAAATTTCACCTAAAATAGCCCAACTAGTATCTAACTCTTTTTGAATATCTTCAAATAATTCTTGTAGTTTGATAAATATATAACTGTTTCTTGGCTCACATTGCAAGATTAATGTTTCAGGGTCCTTATTAAAAGTCTGAACATATTTTACATCTAAATGTTTGTAATGTTCAATTTCGGAAATAGGGGAATTAAATGTTTTTAATTTTACTGTTACATCTGGAGTTCTTGATGAATCAATCTGAAAATAATCAGCAATTCTTAAAAGAACCATTAGGTAAATAATCTCAATGTTGTACGGTTTAACCCATGTATCTTGAAATTTTAATTCTAAATAGCTGAAAAGACTTCTTATATTGATTCCATGACTTCTTGCAATAAGTCCACATATGTTTTTTAAATCATAATCCAAATCTGAAGCAAATGGTACATAGCCATTTTTGATAGGAAATCCTTTTAAAGCTATTTCGTGTGCAATTCGAGGATGATTTCGTCTTATGAATTCACCAATTAACTTTTTGTCTTCTCCATTAAGTTTATCTTTATTCTCAAGTTGTGGAATTCTAAAATTCCATGTTTCATTTCCTATAATATTTTTCTTTTCTGTGTCTCCAAATCTTCGAGCTTCATCTAAAAAATCATTCCATAATTCAGTCCAAGTTTTTGTGTCAATTTCATTAATTCGTATATCGTCATTTCGCCCAGAAATTAGAGCGCAAAAACCATCATAAGTTAGATGCATTCCAATGTCATGTAATATTGTAGCTAGTATATAAATAGCAATAGATTCAGAATCATTATTTAGAAATTGTTCAATCGTTTCATTTGGTATAATTTTAATTGATGAATTTAAAATAGATTCAATATGATTGATTCCATGATCTGTATATTCTTCAAAAAAATACAGATTATTTTCTTTTAAAATTTGATCATATTGGGAGACAGTATAATATACAATTCCATTTAATTTTTGATTTTTTTCTATTATTGTCTTAAAAGATAAAGGAATATTCATTCTTACTTCTGTTTGTTTTTAATTTCTATATTGCTTTTACTAAAGTAACAAAGATTATGGAAAATTTATTTTTTATTTAAGTAAATTGCTTGAAAATAAAAAGCCACAAATTATTAGAATTAAATCTATATAATCTGTGACTTAAAATTTTATAAATGTTAAGTTTTACCCCAAGAAATCTTTCAACTCCTCATAACTCCCAATCTTCACACTAACTTTCTCCTCATTAATAACACTCTCAATTTGAGCAGGAATAGGAAGTGTAATTCCTAAAGCAGGTTCAACAACATCTAAGAATTTAATAGGATGTGCTGTTTCTAAGAAAATACCAATTGCGTTCGGGTGTTTCTCCAATTCTTTTTTCAAACCTAAATAACCAACAGCGCCGTGTGGTTCTGCGATATAACCGTCTGTGTTATAAATTTTCTTTAGCGCTTCAAGAGTTTCTTCGTCAGTATAACTATAAGAAGAAAAGTCTTTTTCGAACGCTTTTAAGTCATTATTGTACAATTCCTGAATTCTAATAAAGTTACTTGGATTTCCAACGTCCATTGCGTTAGAGATTGTTGCTTTAGAAGGTTTTGGGTCGTATTTTCCATTTTCTAAGAATCTTGGTACGGTGTCGTTTACGTTTGTAGACGCTACAAAATGCTCAATTGGCAAACCTAATTTCTTTGCCATAATTCCGGCGCAGATATTTCCGAAGTTGCCACTTGGACAAGAGAAAACTAAAGGTTTGTTTTGGCTTTTCAACGCTTTGTAAGCGAAGAAGAAATAAAACATTTGCGGTAACCAGCGCGCAATATTAATTGAATTCGCTGAGGTTAGGTTTTTATGCGCTAAAGTTTCATCTAAAAAAGCTTTTTTTACCATATCCTGACAATCATCAAAAACACCGTCAACTTCAAGCGCTTTAATGTTCTGCCCTAAAGTAGTCAATTGTTTTTCCTGAATATCGCTCACTTTTCCTGACGGATATAAAATGACAACATCAACGCCGTCAACGCCTAAAAATCCGCTGGCAACGGCTCCGCCCGTATCTCCAGAAGTAGCTACTAAAACCGTGTTTTTAGCGTCTTTTTTATCTTTATTGAAATAGCCCAAACAACGTGACATAAATCGCGCTCCAACGTCTTTAAACGCCATTGTTGGTCCGTGAAATAATTCTAATGAATAGATTCCGTCTTCGACTTTCACCACCGGAAAATCAAAAACTAAAGTATCAGCAATGATTTCTTTTAGTTTTTCTGCAGGGATTTCGTCTCCAACGAATTGTTTAATCGCTTCAAAAGCGATTTCTTCGTGGCTTAAACTTTCGATTTTATCAAAAAACGAAGGATCAAGCGGTGTAATACTTTCTGGGAAATATAATCCTTTGTCAGTTGCTAATCCTTGTATAACAGCTTCTTGAAAAGAAACTTTTGGGGCATTATGGTTTAAACTGTAGTATTTCATTGGTTGTTTTTTATTTAACCGCAAAGAGCGCAAGGAATTGGTTTCTTTTTAAAACGCAATGTTCGCAAAGCTTTGTGGTAATATTTTTTATTTAAACAATTTATATTTTCAATTATGTATTAGTTCTGTCAGGCTGAGCGGAGTCGAAGCCCACACAAAGTATGGATATAAAGTTAAATCCTCAACGTTTGTCATTTCGACGGAGGAGAAATCTTCGCAAGTAACTCCGCAACTTTAATCCAATCTTTGTGGAGCTTCTCGTGTGATCCTTCGTTCCTCAGGATGACAAACTGCATGGTTATGCTTTGTGTCTATACTTTGTCGAGCTTCTCGTGGAGATTTCTCCTCCGTCGAAATGACAAACTGCATGTGTATGTTTTGTGTTTGTACTTTGTGTCTGTACTTTGCCGAGCTTCTCGTGTGATCCTTCGTTCCTCAGGATGACAAACTGCATGGTTATGACAAATTGGGTGTGACTTACTTTGCGTGGGCTTCGACTTCGCTCAGCCTGACAAAACTTTGTTTTAATTCGTTTTACTTAATACATCTCACATTTTACAAAATTCTAACACCATCCGGGTTTATTTTCGAAACGTGAATTTCATATGGTAAATTCATTTTTTCGTAAACGTCGCTCATGGCTTTTGCGATTTGGTCTGCGGTTTCTTTTCCTCTGCTTAAAGCAAAAATCGACGGACCAGAACCTGAAATTCCAGAACCTAAAGCACCGTTTTCATAAGCCGTTTGCTTGATTTGATCGAATCCTGGAATTAAAACACTTCTTAAAGGTTCTACGATTTCGTCATGAAGCGAACGTCCAATTAATTCATAATCTTTAGTGTAAAGACCTGCGATTAATCCGCCCACATTTCCCCATTGCATAATGGCACTTTTTAGGGAAACGTTTTGTTTTAAAACCGAACGTGCATCAGATGTTTTCAATTCAATTTGCGGGTGAACCACCGTTGCAAATAATTCTTCTGGACTGTCAATTCTAATAATATCAAGCGGCGCATAACTTCTTACCAAAGTAAATCCGCCTAAAAGGGCAGGAGCAACGTTGTCAGCATGCGCGTTTCCGCTGGCTAATTTCTCGCCCTGCATCGCAAACTGAACCAAATCTTTACGAGAATAAGGTCTTCCTAATAATTCATTAATTCCGAAAACCGCTCCGGCAGAACTTGCCGCACTGCTACCAATTCCGCTTCCGGCTTTTATGTTTTTATAAATTTCGATTTCGAATCCAAAATCCAATTCGTCCAAAGTTTCCAGCATAGCCAAAGCCGCAACTCCAGAAACGTTTTTCTCGGTTTCCAAAGGTAAATCGGCACCCACAATTTTAGTGATTCGAATTCCTTTTTGATCGACTTTTCGAACAATCATTTCATCGCCCGCATTGTCTAAGCAAAGTCCCAATACGTCAAATCCGCATGAGAGGTTTGCGATAGTTGCCGGGCAAAATAGTTTAATTTCTTTCATTTTTGGTTGTTTCAGGTTTCAGGTTTAAAGTTTCAAGTTGCCAAACTTTGCGAGCTTAACCGCAAAGTTCGCAAGGTTTTTTCGCAAAGTTCACAAGAAGAAACAAAGCTTTGCGAACCTTGCGTAATCTTCTGCGTGCTTTGCGGTTAAACTTTAAGCCTGAAACAAAAATTTATATATTACCTATTCTAATGACATCCGCAAAAATTCCTGATGCTGTAACAGCTGCGCCCGCACCAGCTCCTTTGATCAATAAAGGCTGATCTACGTAACGATCTGTGTAGAAAAGCACGATATTGTCTTTTCCTTCTAAATTATAGAAAGGATGATCTTTTGGTATGAATTGCAGACCTACGCTTGCTTTTCCGTTTTCGAATTGCGCTACGTATTTCAATCTTGAATCTTTAGCTAAAGCTTCGTTGTAAATGCCTTCAAAATGAGCGGCATGTTTGATTAACGAAGCAAAAAAGTCTTCGTTGTTTGTTGTTGCTAAACAGTCAGCAGGTAAAAACGATTCGTTTGCAATCGCGTCAATATCCATTTCGTAACCGCTTTCGCGAATTAAGATTAGAATTTTACGAGCCACGTCGATGCCACTTAAGTCGATTTTTGGATCAGGTTCTGTGAAACCTTGAACTCCCGCTTCTTTTACCACATCGTGAAAAGAATTGTCTTTATCGAAATTGTTGAAAATGAAGTTCAAACTTCCCGATAAAACCGCCTGAATTTTATGCACTTTATCGCCAGAAGCAATTAAGTTTTTTACAGTATCTATAATTGGTAATCCCGCACCAACATTCGTTTCAAACAAAAACGGAGCGTTATATTGACGAGACAAACTCTTTAATTTTTTATAATTGTCATAAGCAGATGAACAAGCAATTTTATTACAAGTTACAACCGCAATACTTTCTTTTAAGAATTTCTCGTATGCTTCAGAAACTGTTGCATTTGCTGTAATATCCACAAAGATGCTGTTTCTTAAATTCAGGTCTTTTGCTTTTTTAATGAATTCTTCAATATTAGCTGGTTCGCCTTCGCTTAAAGCGGCATCCCAACTTTTTAAAGAAATTCCATCTTCATCAAAAATCATTTTTCTTGAATTGGATAAAGCAATAACGCGAACATTTATTTTTAAAACCTCTTTTAAAAATTTCTTTTGGCTGTGAATCTGTTCGATGAATTTTTCTCCCACATTTCCAACTCCCATTACAAATAGGTTCAACTGTTTGGTGTTTTCTTCAAAGAAATTTTCGTGTAAAGTATTCAACGCTTTTTTAACGTCTCTTTCGTTAATTACAGTCGAGATATTTCTTTCAGAAGCACCTTGCGCAATGGCACGAATGTTTACGTTGTTTTTTCCTAAAGTAGAAAACATTCTTCCGCTTAAACCTTGGTGGTTTTTCATGTTTTCACCTACCAAAGCAATAATGCAAAGATCTTTTTCTACGTAGCAAGGATCGATTTTGTTCTGAGAAATTTCGATTTCGAATGCTCTATTGATCGCAGCTTCGGCATTATCAGCATCAGAATTTAAAATTCCGATACAAATTGAATGCTCAGAAGAAGCCTGAGTAATAAAAATCACGTTTATTTTTTCCTGAGACAATACTTCAAATAAACGTCTTGAAGAACCTGCAACACCAATCATTCCCGGACCTTCAAGTGTTAAAAGCGAAATATGATCAATATGGCTGATTCCTTTTACAACAGTATCTTTTGATAAAACGGTATCAGAAATTAAAGTTCCTTCTGCTTCCGGTTCGAAAGTATTTTTGATTAAAATTGGAATATTTTTTCTTAAAACAGGCTGAATTGTTGGCGGATATAAAACTTTAGCTCCAAAATGCGACAATTCCATTGCTTCTTGATACGAGATATTTGCAATTGGCTGTGCTTGTTTTACGATTTTTGGGTTTGCAGTAAACATTCCGTTTACGTCAGTCCAGATTTCCAATTGTTCTGCGTCTAAAGCTCCTGCAATAATTGCAGCAGTATAATCAGATCCGCCGCGTCCTAAAGTCGAAGTGATTCCGTCTAAAGTCTGCGCGATAAATCCAGGCAGAATATTGATTCTAGATTTGTTTTCAGCAAGATATTCTTGAATTAATTTATTTGAAACTTCGAAATTAACAGCAGCTTTTCCGAAGTTATTATCTGTTTTGATTACTTCACGACTGTCTTTGTAAACAGCGTCTTTGTTAATTTGCTGATACGCCTGAGCGATGATGAAAGAAGAAAGCAATTCTCCAAAACTTAAAATAGTATCAGCAGTTCTTGGAGATAATTCGCCCAAAAGGAAACAACCGTCTAATAAAGTTTCTAAATGATTAATGATTCTTTTTACGTGGCTCAGTAAACTGCTTTGCTCGCTTACAGGAATTAATTCTTTTAATGTGTCAAGGTGTTTTTTCTCGATTTCAGCAACGACTTCTCTAAAGCTTTCATCGTTTGCGGCCGCTTTTGCTGCTGCAGATTGTAATAAATCTGTGACTTTACTTAAAGCGGAAACGACAACAACTAATTGATCTTGTTTTGCTTTTTGATTAACAATGTCAAGAACGAGTTTTATATTTTGAGCATTGGCAACCGAAGTTCCGCCAAATTTTAATACTTTCATTTTGTGATATTTTTTAATAAGGTGCAAAGATTTTGAGTAACAAAGGTTCAAAGCTTATCAACTGTGAACTGAAACTGAAAACTGCGACAATTTTTTTGTAAATGTTTTTTATGTATCCAATAACTCTCTTCTTTTAAGAAAAAAGTATAGGTAACCTAGAATTATATGTAAAAATGTATACCCCTAAGGGGTAGTAGTTGTTGTAGTAGAAATTGTTGTAGCAGCAATTGCAACTCTAGAAGGAGCTGTCATTGTAGATTGATATTTTGTGCTGTTACTTTTCATTTTTGATTTTTCAAAAGTACAGTTTTTTATACAAGCTGAAAACTTAAAAAGGCTTTTTACGAATATTTTAATAATTCAAATCACCATAATTCAATATTGAGTAATTGTTAAAATTCAACAAGCTAAATTGAGGTTTTGATATATTTCAAGACCTATTTTTTGTCATTACGATTTTTCTAAAGAGTTGAATTTTAATTAAAAATCAGTTAAAAGGCTTTCAAAAGCGGTTAATAATCTATTAACAATAAATTAAAAGCATGTAATGAGTTTCATTGAAATTTTAATTATTGTGATAAAATGTTGCTTTTTAATATTGATTTGTTGAATTTTGACGTCTTAAATTGAAAAACATCATGAGAGAGATCCATTATATAAGTACTGAAACAATCACTTTAGAAACTCTGCACGAGATTTTATCCAATAACAAAATGCTTGAACTTTCTGAAGAAGCGAAAGTAAATGTGCAGAAATGCCGTGATTATTTAGATAAAAAAATGGAATCGCATACGGCACCAATTTATGGTATCAATACTGGTTTTGGTTCACTTTATAGTGTGAAAATCTCAAATGAAAATTTATCTAAACTTCAGGAGAATTTAGTTAAATCTCATGCCTGCGGAACTGGAGAGGAAGTTCCGGCAGAAATTGTGAAGATGATGCTATTGCTAAAAATTCAATCTTTAAGCTACGGACATTCTGGAGTTCAATTAAAAACTTTAGAGCGTTTAGTCGATTTTTACAATAATGATATCCTGCCGATAATTTACACTCAAGGCTCACTTGGGGCTTCGGGAGATTTAGCGCCTTTGGCTCATATATCACTGCCATTAATTGGAGAAGGTGTGGTGTTTTTTGAAGGAAAGAAAACAGATGCAGCAGAAGTTTTAAAACATTTTAACTGGGAACCAATCATTTTACAGTCCAAAGAAGGTTTGGCTTTGTTGAACGGAACACAATTTATGAGTGCTTATGGAGCTCATATTTTAATTAAAGCGTATAAATATTCTTATTTGGCAGATTTAATAGGAACTATTTCTTTAGAAGGTTTTGATGGAAGAATCGAACCTTTTAACGAATTGATACATTATATACGTCCGCACAAAGGACAAATTGTAACGGCGCAAAGAATTACTGAATTCTTAGACGGAAGCGAAATTATCGCTCAAGAAAAGAAACATGTTCAGGATCCATACTCTTTCCGTTGTATGCCTCAGGTTCACGGCGCTTCAAAAGATGCAATTGATTATGTTAGAAAAGTATTCAAAACCGAAATTAACTCGGTTACCGATAATCCTAATATATTTATTGAAGCCGATCAGATTATTTCGGGCGGCAATTTCCACGGTCAGCCTTTAGCTTTAGCTTTAGATTTTATGGCAATTGCTTTGGCCGAATTAGGAAGTATTTCTGAAAGAAGAACATATCAGTTAATTTCTGGATTACGTAACCTGCCAGCATTTTTAGTTGATAATCCGGGATTGAATTCGGGTCTTATGATTCCTCAATATACAGCAGCAAGTATTGCAAGTCAGAACAAACAGTTGGCAACTCCTGCCAGCATCGATAGTATTGTTTCTAGTAACGGACAAGAAGATCATGTGAGTATGGGAGCGAACGGAGCAACAAAAGCCTTACGAATTTTAGACAATTTAGAGCGTATTTTAGCGATTGAATTGTTGAATGCATCTCAGGCAATTGCGTATAGAGAGCCTTTAAAATCGAGTGATTTTATAGAAATGTTCTTAAGCAGTTATAGAGAAGTAGTGCCTTTGGTAAAAGAAGACAGAATCTTACATAATGACATAGAAAACACGGTTTTATTCCTTGAGAGTTTCCAAATAGAAAACGATTTGTTAACAATGGCTTAACATTGCAAAATATTATTGAAGTAATTTTGCACTATCAAAAATAAAACAATGTCAATAAACAGTATTTTCCAATTTTTAGTGCCGAAAGACAAAAAATTCTTTCCACTTTTTGAAGAAGCTTCAAGCAATTTAATTGAATTAGCTTCTAACTTACACGAAGCTGTAAATTTACCATTAAAAGAAAGAGAGATTCTTTTTCAAAAGATTGACGAATTAGAACAAAAAGGAGAAGACATTACACGTCAGACTAACCTTGAGTTAAGCAGAAACTTTATTACTCCATTTGATAGAGAGGATATTCACACGTTAATTACTTCAATTGACAACGTTGCGGATTACCTTCACGGTGCATCAAGCCGTATGAGATTGTATCAAGTTGATAAGATTACAAAATCTATCAGAAAGATGACAGAAATCAACCTTGAAGCTTGTCAAAATATTGACAGTGCAGTAAAAGAGTTGAGAAACTTACAGAATTTTAAAGTTATTAAAGATGCGTGTGCTAGAATTAACAAACTAGAAAACAAATCGGATAACGTTTATAACAAAGCAGTTTTTGAAATTTTTGAAAACGAAACAGACGCTAAAAATATCATTAAATATAAAGAGGTGTTATCTGTTTTAGAATCAGCAACAGACAAATGTAAGAGTGTTGCGAACATACTAGAATCTATTTCTGTAAAACATTCTTAATTCAATTTTTCATTCTGAAGTTATAATTTTATGACGCTACTTATATTAATTATAGTACTAGCCTTAATTTTTGATTACATCAATGGTTTTCATGATGCGGCAAATGCTATAGCGACTGTTGTTGCAACAAAGGTTCTAACACCTTTTCAGGCGGTTGTCTGGGCAGCATTTTTTAACTTTCTGGCTTATTGGGTTTTTGGATTTGGTGTTGCAGATACTGTTGCTAAAACAGCGCACACAATGGAAATTAACCTAGTTGTAATCCTTGCCGGTGTAATTGCAGCAATTTGCTGGAATTTATTGACTTGGTGGTTAGGAATTCCTTCAAGTTCTTCACATACTTTGATTGGTGGTTTTGCTGGAGCGGCCGTTGCGCATGCTATTGCAGTTCATGGTTTTTCTGGTTATGTTGGAGAAGATGGAGCAACACATTATTGGTATGAAATTGTAAGCTGGTACAAGGCAGGTAAGGATGGAGGAATGCCTTCGGGAGTTCTTATCATTATTGCTTTTATCGTCTTAGCACCGCTTTTAGGAGCTTTAGCATCTTATTTAATTTCAATTTGGCTGCTTAATGCTTCACGTAAAAGTATTGGACCTAAAATCTTTACTATAGCTTTAATGCTTGCAACTATTTGGTTTGTGTATGTTCAAATGGTTTCTTATGAAGAAATTATTGAGCATGGAAAACCTCGTTTTGATTCTCATTTTTGGAGCGTAGTATTTGATTCTCATAATATTAAATGGTTTTTAGTTGCTTTTATTATTTTAACAGTAAGTGCATTTTGTTTAATATTTAGTAGTTTAAATCTTCATCAGGCAGATGCTGCTTTAAAGAAAATGCAGTTATTATCTTCTGCTGCCTTTAGTTTAGGTCACGGAGGAAATGATTCTCAAAAAGTTATGGGTATTATTGCAGCTGCAGTTGCGGTGTATATCAATACAAATCCTGGTGTTCACATGGATGCTTGGTTAGATGTTGTTCTGCCAAATGATGATGCCGGTATTAAAGGTGTAATGCCAAGCTGGATTCCGTTAGCATGTTATTCTGCCATTGCAGCAGGAACATTAAGTGGTGGATGGAAAATTGTAAAAACAATGGGTTCTAAAATCACAAAAGTAAGTTCATTTGAAGGAGTTGCTGCTGAAACAGCTGGTGCTTTGACACTTTACTTTACAGAACACTTAAAAATACCAGTAAGTACAACGCATACAATTACAGGATCTATTATTGGTGTTGGATTAACAAAACGTGTTTCTGCAGTTCGCTGGGGAGTTACAGTAAGTTTAATCTGGGCTTGGATCTTAACTATTCCGATTTCAGCTATTTTAGCAGGTTTAGTTTATTTTATTCTAAGTGTATTTATTTAATAAAATGATTATCGAAAATGTGAGATGAAAATTGCATTTTCTTAAATATTCAAAAGCCGATTTCAAATTTGAAATCGGCTTTTTTGTTTTTATCAAACTAAAATTTTTGAAGATTTTTATGATTGTGTTTTCGTTTGTAATGTGTCTGTTTTAGTTTTTTCTGATCTTCAGAAATAATACTGATTGTTCCATCAATTTCAAGCATGGCGAGTTTTACGTTTTTGAAAAATTCAATTCCATGTTCTCTCATAGCTTCTTTTAATTCTTCATCAGAAATATCAAGCCGGCTTAAAGCTTTAAAATCGAGTTTTCCATCATGAATTAATACTTCGGGTTTGTCAAGTAATAAATCTCCAAAAAGTTTATATCTGCGTGTCAGCTTCTTAATGATAAAATTAATAACAAATAACACTAAAGCGGCGACTAAACCTCCTAAAAGACTAGTGTCTGGTCCAACCATTGCATTTTGAACCGAATTACTGATTAGTAAAATCAAAATAATATCGGCCGTATTTAATTGTGACAGTTCTTTTTTGCCAAAGATTCTCAGCGCAATCGTCATGAAAAAATAAACGGAAACACTTCTAAGAATAATATCAAAATATGCGAATTGTATCATTTGTAATTCTTTTGTATAACTTAAAGTTAAATAAAAAAAGCTTTGTCAAAGTTTCAAACTTTGACAAAGCTGCTAAATTATTTATGTGATATTAAGTTGAAATGAACTTAACTATAATTTGAAATTCTTTTCAATCGCTTTAATCATTTCTCCCGCAACATCTTTATTGGTAGCTCCCTCAATTCCTTCAAGGCCAGGAGAAGAATTAACTTCTAATAATAACGGACCTTTAGAAGAACGAATAATATCAACTCCAGCAACTTTTAAGTCCATTGCTTTTGCGGCTTTAATAGCGATTTTTTTCTCTTCTGCGGTTACTTTGATTACAGATGCAGTTCCTCCTAAGTGAATATTTGCTCTAAACTCGCCTGGCATAGCTTCGCGCTGAATAGCAGCTACTACTTTCCCATCAATAACAAAGCAGCGAATATCTTTTCCGTTTGCTTCCTTAATAAATTCTTGTACTAAGATATTAGCATTTAAGCTTTTAAAAGCATTAATTACACTTTCTGCAGCTTTTTTGGTTTCGGCTAAAACAACGCCTTTTCCTTGTGTTCCTTCTAGTAATTTTACAATTAAAGGTGAACCGCCTACCATTTTAATCAAATTGTCTGTATCCAGCGGAGAATTGGCAAAACCAGTCGTTGGAATATCAATTCCGCTGTTTAAAAGCAATTGCAATGAGTATAATTTATCTCTAGACTGCGTAATTGCTGTCGCTGAGTTTAAAACAAAAACCTTTAAAGCTTCGAACTGACGCGTCAGTGCACAGCCGTAAAATGTAATACTTGGTCGAATTCTAGGAATAATAGCGTCAAACTGATTTAAGATTTTTCCGCCTCTGTAGTGAATTTCTGGAGTTTTCGCGTCCAATTTCATGTAGCATTCTTTGATATTCAAAAAATGCATTTCGTGACCGCGCATTTCGCCGGCCTCCATAATTCTTTTGTTGCTGTACAATTCAGGATTACTTGCTAAAAGTCCTATTCGTAAACCAGAACTTGCTTTTTCTGAGTTTTGATATAACTCTTTTAAAGATTCTGGAGTAGGCTGTCCTAATAGGTATTTTTGCTCTGGATCAACCAAAACCCTTCCGCTCATGGCTTCGCGTCCTAAAAGCATTCTAAAACCCATAGAATCACGATTGGTCAAAGTCATTTCGATTGGCCATTTGGCATCACCAATTTTTAAGCTTGTCTGAATTACATAACGGTGCTCTCTAAAACCACTTGAACTTTTAACAATTCGCTTATCAACCAAAGGTGCTTCGCAATGAATAATGGTTTTGATATTATTCTGAATTGGATTAATATCGAATTTAACCCAATTAGCATCATTTTTTATAAAAGGAGCAATGTTTAAAGCGTGCATCGCCGAAGTTTTAGCACCAGAATCAACGCGAGCCTTGATTGTCGGTATTCCAAGTTCTGGAAATGAGCACCATTCTTCGCTGCCTAAAATGACTTTGTTTTGAAGCATATGTTGTTTTTTTGTTATAGAATTTAAATTCAAAAATAGCTATTTGCTTTTACTAAAGATACTAAATTATCCAAAAAAAATACCCGTTATGTTATGAAAACGTAACGGGTAAGTTATTTGTGTTATAAAATTTAACTAATTTATTGATTCGTTGGCTCTTCGGCTTTGTGGATTTCTACTGATAATTCTTGTGAGTCATCTTTTAAGTCCATTAAGATTTCATCGCCTGAATGAATTTTAGAAGTAATAATTTCTTCTGCTAATAAATCTTCAACATATTTCTGGATTGCTCTTTTTAATGGTCTAGCTCCAAACTGCTTATCAAAACCTTTTTCAGCAATAAATGCTTTTGCTTTGTCTGTTAAGCTTAATTTGTAACCTAACTCTGCAATACGAGAATATAGTTTTTTCAATTCGATTTCGATAATCAAATCGATATCAGATTTCTCTAAACTATTGAATACAATTACGTCGTCAATTCTGTTTAAGAACTCAGGAGCAAAAGTTTTCTTCAATGCATTTTCAATAATGCTTTTTGAATTTTCATCAGCCTGAGCTGTTCTTGCAGCAGTACCGAATCCAACACCTTGTCCGAAATCTTTCAACTGGCGAGCACCAACGTTAGATGTCATGATAATGATAGTATTTTTAAAGTCAATTTTACGACCTAAACTATCTGTCAAATATCCGTCATCTAAAACTTGAAGCATCATATTGAAAACATCTGGGTGTGCTTTTTCGATCTCGTCTAAAAGAACAACACAATATGGTTTTCTACGAACTTTTTCAGTTAATTGTCCACCTTCTTCGTAACCTACGTATCCTGGAGGCGCTCCAACTAAACGAGAGATCGCAAATTTCTCCATGTATTCGCTCATGTCAATACGAACTAACGCATCTTCTGAGTCGAATAATTCTTTTGCTAACACTTTTGCTAACTGCGTTTTACCAACCCCAGTTTGACCTAAGAAAATGAATGAACCAATTGGTTTATTAGGATCTTTAAGTCCAGCTCTGTTACGTTGGATAGAACGTGCAATTTTAAGAACCGCTTCATTTTGTCCAATTACTTTGTTCTGAATTAATTCAGGTAATTGAGCCAATTTGTTGCTTTCTGTCTGTGCAATTCTGTTTACAGGAATTCCAGTCATCATAGAAACAACGTCAGCAACATTATCTTCTGTAACTTCAATTCTGTTGTTTTTAGAATCTTCTTCCCATTGTTCTTGTGCAACAGCTAAATCTTTTTCAATACGTTTTTCGTCATCGCGAAGTTTAGCAGCTTCTTCATATTTTTGTTTTTTAACAACCATATTTTTAAGCTCGCGAACTTCTTCTAATTGACGCTCTAAATCCAAAATTTGTTTTGGAACATCAATATTAGTAATGTGAACACGTGATCCGGCCTCATCCATAGCATCTATCGCTTTGTCTGGTAAGAAACGCTCAGACATATATCTGTTCGTTAATTTAACGCAGGCTTCGATAGCTTCTTGGGTATAAGTTACGTTGTGGTGATCTTCGTATTTGTCTTTTACGTTATTCAAAATAGCAATTGTTTCTTCAACAGAAGTTGGTTCTACAATTACTTTTTGGAAACGTCTTTCTAAAGCACCGTCTTTCTCAATATATTGTCTGTACTCATCAAGAGTAGTAGCACCAATACATTGTATTTCGCCTCTTGCTAATGCAGGTTTGAACATGTTTGAAGCATCAAGTGAACCTGTTGCTCCTCCAGCTCCTACAATAGTGTGGATTTCATCAATAAAAAGAATAATGTCATCGTTTTTTTCCAGCTCGTTCATTACGGCTTTCATTCTTTCCTCAAATTGTCCTCTGTACTTAGTGCCAGCAACTAAACTTGCTAAATCTAAAGTAACAACACGTTTGTGAAAAAGAATACGTGATACTTTCTTTTGAATAATACGTAAAGCCAGTCCTTCTGCGATAGCAGATTTACCAACCCCAGGTTCTCCAATAAGAAGCGGATTGTTCTTTTTTCTACGGCTTAGAATTTGCGAAACACGCTCAATTTCTTTTTCGCGTCCTACAACGGGGTCTAATTTCCCTTCTTCAGCCATTTCTGTTAAATCTCTCCCAAAATTATCTAAAACTGGAGTCTTAGATTTTTTATTTGACTTATTGGCGGGATTATTAAAACTACTTTCTTTTAGACTGTCATCTTGTCCTGAATCGTCATTATACGATTCGTTTCTTGGCAAGTTTTCTAAGAATTCTTCTTCGTTTGGAGTCATATTTAAATACTGTTCTTTAGCTACGTCATAATCTATTTTAAGTTTATTCAGTAACTTGGTTGTTGGATCGTTTTCGTTGCGTAAGATACATAATAGCAGGTGTGCCGTGCTTATTGATGAACTTTGAAATACTTTTGCTTCTAGAAAAGTGGTCTTCAGGGCTCTTTCGGCCTGTCGGGTAAGATGAAGGTTTTTCTTTTCTGCATTTACTTCAACGCTCAGGTTGGCAGGGCTTAGTATTTCTACTTTTCTGCGTAAATGATCTAAATCGACTGCTAGGTTATTAAGTATATGAATAGCTTTTCCGTTACCATCTCTTAAAATGCCCAGCATTAGATGTTCTGTACCAATAAAGTCGTGGCCTAAACGTAAAGCCTCTTCTTTGCTGTATGTAATAACATCTTTTACTCTTGGTGAAAAATTATCATCCATAATATATAATTGGTATTGTAAATTTAGTGAATTACAGTTTTAAAAACAAAAACCGTACCCTTCAAGATCTCCTGACAGCTAATAGACGAAAAAAAAGAGAATAAAAGCGTTAAAAAACGCTTAATTTATTAACTAAAAGGCAAAATAAAGTTGTTAATAAATCATTTAAATAAGTGTAAGGAAATAGCTGAAAAAATTTTAAAAAAACGTATCTTGGCACGCTTTGAAACTATTATAATTATTTAATATAACAACTTATGTCTGAAGGAGAAAAGTTAATTCCTATTAACATTGAAGATGAAATGAAATCAGCTTACATCGATTATTCGATGTCAGTAATCGTATCAAGAGCACTTCCTGATGTTAGAGATGGCTTGAAACCAGTGCATCGAAGAGTTCTTTACGGAATGTATGATTTAGGTGTAACTTCAAGATCTGCCCATAAAAAATCTGCAAGAATCGTGGGAGAGGTTCTGGGTAAATATCACCCGCACGGAGATACCTCTGTTTATGACGCGATGGTTCGTATGGCTCAAGAGTGGAGTATGCGATATTTATTAGTTGATGGTCAGGGTAACTTTGGTTCTGTCGATGGAGATAGTCCGGCGGCAATGCGTTATACTGAGGCGAGAATGCGCAAAATTTCTGAAGAAATTATGGCAGATATCGAAAAAGAGACTGTTGATTTTCAATTAAACTTTGACGATACATTATATGAACCAAAAGTAATGCCTACAAAAGTTCCTACTTTATTAGTAAACGGAGCAACAGGTATTGCAGTTGGTATGGCAACCAATATGCCACCCCACAATTTAACTGAAGTGATCAATGGTACTTTAGCGTACCTAGATAATAATGATATTGAAGTTGACGAATTAATGACGCATATTAAAGCACCAGATTTTCCAACTGGTGGTGTAATATATGGTTATGAAGGCGTTCGCGAAGCTTTTAAAACGGGTAGAGGGCGTATTGTAATGCGTGCTAAAGTTGGTTTTGAAGAAGTTGATGGAAGAGAGTGTATCATTGTTACTGAAATTCCATATCAGGTTAACAAAGCCGAAATGATCAAACGTACGGCTGATTTGGTTAACGAGAAAAAAATTGAAGGTATTGCGAATATTCGTGATGAATCGGACAGAAACGGTATGCGTATCGTTTATATCTTAAAACGTGATGCTACTCCAAACGTAGTTTTAAATACCTTATATAAGTATACTTCATTACAATCTTCTTTTAGTGTAAATAATATTGCTTTAGTAAAAGGCCGCCCGCAAATGTTGAATCTGAAAGATATGATTCATTATTTTATTGAGCACCGTCACGAAGTAGTAGTTAGAAGAACGCAGTTTGAATTGCGTAAAGCAGAAGAAAGAGCTCATATTTTAGAGGGATTAATCATCGCTTCAGATAATATTGATGAAGTTATTGCGTTAATTAGAGGTTCTAAAAACACAGATGAAGCAAGAGATAAATTAATCGAAAGATTTAAATTGTCTGATATTCAAGCTCGTGCTATTGTTGAGATGCGTTTACGTCAGTTAACAGGTCTGGAGCAAGATAAATTAAGAGCTGAGTATGAAGAATTAATGAAATTGATCGAGCATTTGAAAGCTTTATTAGCAGACGTTAATTTAAGAACAGATTTGATTAAAGAAGAGCTGACTGAAATTCGCGATAAATATGGTGATGATCGTCGTTCTCAAATTGAATATTCTGGTGGAGATGTAAGTATCGAAGATTTAATTGCTGATGAGAATGTAGTGATTACAATTTCGCATGCAGGTTACATTAAACGTACAAACCTTACAGAATACAAAACGCAGAATAGAGGAGGAGTTGGACAGAAAAGTGCTGGAACAAGAGATCAGGATTTCTTAGAGCATATGTTCGTGGCAACCAACCACCAATATATGATGTTCTTTACACAGAAAGGAAAATGCTTCTGGATGCGCGTTTATGAAATTCCAGAAGGAAGTAAAACGGCGAAAGGTAGAGCGATTCAGAATCTTGTAAATATCGAGAGCGATGATAAAGTAAAAGCTTTCATTTGTACACAAGACTTAAAAGACAAAGATTATATCAATACACATAATCTTGTAATGGTTACTAAACAAGGTCAGGTTAAGAAAACTTCATTAGAGAAATATTCTAAACCTAGAGCGAATGGAGTTGCGGCTATTACAATTAAAGAAGGTGATGAATTGATTGGTGCTCAGTTAACAAATGGTGAAAGCCAAATTATCTTAGCGGTTAAATCTGGTAAATTAGTTCGTTTTGAAGAAACTAAAACACGTCCGATGGGAAGAACAGCTTCTGGAGTTCGTGGAATTACTTTAAAAGATGAAACTGATGAAGTAATCGGAATGGTTACGGTTGATAAAGAAGATATTACAGAATCTCAAATCTTAGTTGTAACTGAAAACGGATACGGAAAACGTACCAAATTGGTTGATGAAGACGGAGAAGATGTGTATAGAATCACAAACCGTGGAGGTAAAGGGGTTAAAACACTTAATATTACCGAAAAAACGGGTAAATTGATCTCTATTAATGCTGTTACAGATGCAGATGATTTGATGATTATCAATAAATCTGGATTAACGATCAGAATGGCAATTGAGGATTTACGCGTCATGGGACGTGCTACTCAAGGTGTTAGATTGATTAACCTTAAAGGAAAAGATTCTATCGCTGCTGTTACTAAAGTTATGAAAGATGATGCAGAAGAAGTAGTCGTGGATGAGAATGGAAATGTAATTGAGTCTGGAATCGAAAGAATTAAACCAGATTTAGAAGTTCTAGAAGATGATGGTGTTGTTGAAGACGACGATGATTCTGATGATGAAGTAATTGATGACGAAGATGGCGAAGATTCTGAAGAAGAATCAGAAGAATAAGCTAAACTATATAAGAAAATTAAATACAAATAAATCACTATGAAAAGTAAATATGTAATACTTGCATCAGCATTACTGATCTCTGTAGCCACGTTTGCTCAAAAAGATCAAATTAAAAACGCTGAAAAGGCATTAAAAAGTGGCGACGCTCAAGGTGCTGTTACGATTTTAAAAGATGCTGAAAACTTAGTAGCAAATGCTAAAGATACTGAACAGGCACAATTTTATTTCGTTCAAGGAAATGCTTATTTAGATCTTGCTAATAAAAAAGTTGAAGAAAGTAAAAACTTAACTTTAGCAGCGGAGAGCTATAAAAAACTAATTGAGATTGAAAAAACTTCAGGAAAACAAAAATATTCAACTCAAGCTGTGACATCAATTGCAAACATTAAAGGTTTGTTGATTAACTCTGCTATTGCAGATACTCAGGCAAATAAAAATGTTGAAGGAGCTAAAAAATTATATGATGTGTATGCATTAGATAAAAAAGATACAATAAACTTGTACTACGCAGCTTCGACTGCTGTGAATGCACAGGATTTTGATCTTGCTTTGCCAATGTATGAGGAGTTAAAACAATTAAACTTTTCTGGTAAAGGAACTTTATATTTAGCTACAAATAAAGCGAATAGTAATGAAGATAACTTCGCAAATGCTAAAGATAGAGATTTAGCTGTAAAATTAGGAACACACGAAAAGCCAAGAACAGAAGCAATTCCTTCAAAAAGAGGTGAAATCTACAAAAATTTAGCTTTAATCTTAGTTCAAAAAGGACGTACAGAAGATGCTAAAAAAGCTATCGCTGATGCTAGAAAAGCTAATCCAGATGATACTTCACTACTTTTGACAGAAGCTAATTTATATCTAGATACTAAAGATTTTGACATGTACAAAAAATTAGTTGGTGAGGCTTTAGAGAAAGATCCGAACAATGCTGATTTAGTATTTAACTTAGGAGTAATTAGCGCAGGTGCAAAAAACAATGCAGATGCTGAGAAATATTACCTAAGAGCAATCGAAATTAATCCAAGTTACACAAATGCTTACTTGAATCTTGCAGCATTAAAATTAGAAGCTGAAAAGCCAATCATTGATGAAATGAATAAATTGGGTACTTCTGCTAAAGATATGAAGCGTTACGATGTTTTAAAAGCACAAAGAGAAGGTGTTTTTAAAGGAGTAATTCCGTACCTTAAAAAAGCAAATGAGTTAGATCCTAAAAACGAAGATGTAGCTAAAACATTATTAGGAGTTTATAGTGCTCTTGAAATGACAGCTGAAGCTAAAGCTTTAAAAGCTAAAATGTAATACGTTTTCCTTATTAATAAAAAAACCATTCACCTTAAGTGAATGGTTTTTTTATATCATTTTTTTTCTAGCTTATTAATGCAGCAGATAACGTGATTGTTGTATTTAGTAATTTTGAAATTGGACAGATCTCTTTCGCCTTATTAGCTGTTGCAGTAAATTCTTCAGAAGAAATTGAAGGAACTTTTCCTTTTAAGTCTAAATGAATTAAAGTAATAGATCCATCTTCAAAAGTTACTGTTGCTTCTGTAGTTAAATCATCAGCAGTAAATCCTCCCTCATTAAGTAAAAAGCTTAACTGCATTGTAAAACAGCCTGAATGGGCCGCTGCGACTAGTTCTTCAGGGTTTGTACCAACACCATCTGCAAATCTTGTCTTAAAAGATAGTTGTGCATTATCTAAAGTTGTACTTTGTGTACTAATTGTTCCTGTTCCTTCCATGCCAGTTCCTTTCCAGTTGGCATGTGCTTTTCTTGTAAATTTCATTGTCTACTTATTTAAAAATTAATATTAAATGTTATTTGCTTGTTAGCTATTAGGGGTAACTCAAATATAATCAATATTTTGCAGAATTGTTTTATGAAATTTAATGTGAATGTTAAGTTTTAGTTTTTTCGTTGAAGGTTGGATTGGGTTTTAACGCAAAGAGCACAAAGTAAAAACACAAAGTTCGCAAAGCTTTTTTATAAACTTTGCGAACTTTGCGTAAATCTTGGCGCTCTTTGCGGTAAAATAAGAGCAATTTTTATTCTTGACCTAAGTTTCTTAATTGCTTCAATTTGTCTTTCCAAACTTCAAGGCTTTCTTTGTGAATGGCGATATTTTTACGAACCTCAGTCACAATAGAATTCTCTTTTTTTGCATTTTTTGTATTTGCAAAAAACTGAATATTGTTTTCTAATTGAAAAATTTCGTTTTGAACTTCTTCAATTTTACGCATTATGAAGATTTTTTCATTATCTAATTTGCGTGTATCATTGCTGTCAGAAAGAGAGTCGATACGATTTGCAAAACGCATCATTTCAGATTCTTTTTTGCTTAAGCTTAGTTTTTCAAAAAGCGCATCCAGAATTTTGTTGAATTTTCCTTCTATGTGGCGTCTAGAAAATGGTACTTTCCCAAATCCTTTCCATGCTTCAATATGTGCTTTTATGCCGTCTAAATCTGTCTTGTGATCTCCTGTTAACTGAAAAGCCCTTAAAACATCTAAATAAGCTTTTTTGTTATCGAAAGCAGCAACTTCTTCGCCGTTTTCTTCTGATTTATGTTCTTTTAACTTGTCAAAATAATGATTGCAGGCATCCTTGAATTCTTTCCAGATTTTATCTGAATATTTTTTAGGAACATGACCAATTTGTTTCCATTCTTCCTGGATTTGTTTCATCACAGGAGTTGTAGCTTGAAAATCGGTGCTTTCTTGTAATTCTTTTGCTTTGGCAACAAGAGCCAGTTTTTTATTTAGATTATCATTTTGATCTTTTTTGATATCCTTATAAAAAGAATTTTTAAAAGCGTTGAAGTTTCTAACAGCGGTCTTAAATGCGGCCCAAGTTTCTTCATTAACTTCAGAAGGAACTTTTCCTGCAGCAAAAAACTCATTTCTTAAGTCTTCAACTTTTTGGATTTGTACCAGCCATTGAGAGTGAGAATTTACTTTTTCGGTACCTAAAACTTCGATTTTAGAGATGATTTCTTTTTTAACTTCAAGATTCTGCTGTTCGTTAGCTCTTTGACTTTCGAACAGTACTTCTCTTTTATCGTGTATTTTTTTAGTTAATTCGCTGAATTTATTCCAAATAGTATCACGATGTTCTTTTGAAACGGGTCCGATATCTTCTTTCCAAATTCTATGTAAATCCTGCAGTTCACGGAAAGCTTTATTTACATCGGTATCGTTTACTAATTCTTCAACACGTAGAATTATTTTTTGTTTTAACTCTAAATTGTGCTTAAAGTCCAAATCTCTAGCTTCACGATCTAAATGAAGATAATCATAGAAATTTTCTACATGAAAATGGTAGTTATTCCAAACGTGATTGTATTTGTCTTTTGGAATTGCGCCGGCATTTTTCCATCTTTCTCTTAACTCATTAAAATGTTTAAGAGTGTCTTTTATATTTTCCTGCGGATTGATTAGTTCTTTTAGTTCCTCAACAATTGCTAGGCGATTTTCTAAATTCGTTTTTAGATTAGTTTGTAAATGTTTAAAATGAGCGTTTCTTTTATCTCTAAAAACATTATAATATTCGTCAAATTTTAATTTTAAAGGCAGATGATATTCAAATTCTTCGCTTGGATCTGGATTAGAAGCAAGAAATTCTTCTTTCTTTTCTTCTAAAAGGTGATGATATTGAAGTAAAAAAGCTTTTTTAATTTCTTCAATATGATCTTTTACAGACATAACTTTATCTGTATTGACCAGCTTTTTTAATTCATCTACAAGTGCATCTAAAGAAAATGTGTTATAATCCTGCATCGGAATCTCATGACGTTCTTTTAAAGTTTCGTCTTCACTCTCGGCAGCATTTGAATTTGTGATAGCATCTAATGCTTCTTGATGAGCATCTTCAGTGTTATCTGAGTTATTTTCATTTTCTAAAGTTGAATCTTCAACTAAAGTTTCAGGACTAGATGTTTCAATTCCATCGTCTGCTGTAGAATCATTTATCTCGATTCCTGATTTTCCGTCTGCTTCATGCAGGTTATCATTCTTTTCTTCTAACATCTTTAAATGTATAAGGTTTTTATTTTAAACAGTGCGAAAGATAGTAAAGGTGTTCCTAAATACAAAATAAATCACTTGATTATACTGTATTTTAAGATCAAATTCTTATTCTTTAACCTTATCCGCTACTATGTTGAATCTCTTTTTGTTGAATATCTGAAGTATCTATAAATTCAAAATCTGCATTCTTTTTTCGATTATTTCTTTAAAAATATAAATTAGTAAGGTTCTATTTATTTTTCTTTGCTGCTAGAAAAGAATCAAAACGCCCATTTCGATTCCAAAATTGTAGGTTCTATTTGCCCCAAATCCCGCGCTGGGATGAATGTAAATTAGATTATTTGGCGTAATTTTTCGTCCAAATTCGACAAAAGCATTATTTTGAAAACCGTCGATTATGTCATTATATCTAAAAGCAACATCGGCCGCAACCCAGTTTTTTCCAAAAAAGTGTAAAATTACATTTTCGAACAGAGTTACGCTGATGTCATTTCGATCCTCTTCGCCTGCAAAACTAGTTTGATATTCTAAAGTTGACAGCCAGAGGAATTTTTTATCATTTATATATTTCCCATAAACAACGGCAGGCATAATAACCCATTTTCCTGTTCCAAAATTTGGGTCTGCTGCGGTATTTCCATAAACTCTGGTTCTTAAAGCAATACCATTACTATTTTTCATGTAAGGAATGTAACTGACTCCCATGCCAACGTCTCCTATTGCAGTTTTATTTATAGAATTGGTATTGGCAGAAATTAGAGGAAGATCAAAACGTAAGTTCCATGCTTTATTTCCTATGGGTAACAGAACACGAACTTGAGTTGTATTAAATGATCCATTGTCGGTATCTAAATATTCATCAAAGAGAATAATTGTCTTTAGAAAATAGTGGTAACGCGGCTCAGAGAAAGGACTTTGCAGTGTATCATTTTCTTGAGCTGAAAGTAGATTGTTAAACAAAAAAAATAAAATGCTAAGTAGTTGTATTTTTCTCATAACCACCTGTTAGTAAGTGGTTTAAAATTACAAAAATTACTTTAACATTTTATTTTTATTCGGTTTTTATTTGTTCCAGATTTTCCAGGCTTTTTCAGCTTGAAAAATAAGCATGTCATGACCATTTTTTATAACAGCACCTTTTTCTTTTGCTTTTTTTAGAAAAGTGGTTTCTGCAGGATTATAAATCAAATCGTAAGCAATATGTTTTTCGGTAAAAAACTCATATGGCAAGTTTGGGCAAGCATCAATATTTGGACTTGTTCCAACCGGAGTGCAGTTAATTATGATTTGAAAATTATCAAAAGTTGTGGCATTGATTAAATCGTAATCAATAATATTTTCTTTTGCTTCTCTGGAAACAAAAGTATACGGAATACCCAATTCGTCAAGAGCAAAAGCAACGCCTTTAGATGCTCCTCCAGTTCCTAAAATAAGGGCTTTTTTATGATGCGGTTCCAATAATGGTTTTAAAGATTTTTTAAATCCGTAATAATCAGTATTGTATCCTTTTAACTTACCGCTTTTGGTAAATTTTATCGTATTGACAGCACCAATTAAAGATGCTTTTTTTGATAGTTTATCTAAAAAAGGAATAATTTGTTCTTTGTACGGAATAGTAACATTCAGCCCTTTTAAATCAGGGTTATTTTTAATTAATTCAGTAAAATAATTAATTTCCGAAATGTCAAAATTCTCATAGCTGTTACCAGCAAAAACTTCATTATTAAATTTTTCTGTAAAATAACCTTTTGAAAAAGAGTAGCTGATATTACGGCCCAATAATCCAAAACGTCTTCTTAATAAAATATCAACCATTCTTATTTACGATGTTTTTCTATATAATTTTTTACTGTTTTTTTTGACCATACTACAGGAAATAAGTCTTCAATTAAGATATAGTTATCAAAATTAAGACGTAAGCCATTGCTTAAATGAAATTTGGCTTTTGTATTGTCCTGAATCATAAAGTACAATCCTGCTAAACGATATTCAATTTCATTTTCTTCTGGGAAATATTCAGAAGCTTGCAATAAAGTCTGAATAGCGCTTTCAAATTCTCCTAAAAACTGCAAAATGTCAACCCAGTATAACCAAGTATCAAGTGCATAATCTCCAAATTCAACTGCTTTTCTAAAACCGAATTCGGCTTCTTCAAAGAAGTTCATTTGTTTGTTGATTGTAGCATATCTTTTCCAGTACAAACGATTTTGATTGTCAATTGCCAAAGCTTTGTTGACAAAAAACAATGCTTTTTGATAGTTTTTCTGGCGAAGGTGAAAATCTGTTATCGCAATCCATCCTTTGTCTAAAAGCGGATCTTCGTGAACAGTCTGGTTATAGTATTGAATTGCTTTCGCTAAATTTCCCAGTTTTTCGTAACATTTACCAATTCGAAGCAAGGCATAAGATGTAGCATCGTCTAGTTCAATGGTTCTGTTGTAACTTTCGATTGCTTCGTTGTATTTTTTTAGACGTTCGTAAGCTTTTGCTTTTTCCATAAAAGCGCCTAAAAATTCATCATCAATAAGCGTTGCATAATCAAATGCGCGAATCGCATTTTCGTATTCTTTAACGCCATAATGAAGACGTCCAAGCTGATGCCATGCAATTTCGCTGTACGGATTTCTGTTGATGTATTCGTTAAGATATACAATAGCTTCTTGATTTTGATCTAAAAATTCAAAACAATACACTACATTATAAAGAGCAGATTGATCTTCTAAGTCTTCCTCAAGACATTTGATAAAATTCTCTTTTGCCAGTTCGAGATTATCCATAAAAAGATATTCCATTCCGATCAAGTTGTACACATCTGCATAATCATCAGTGTACTGAAGCGCGATTTTTAGCAGTTCAACTGCTTTTTCGTGCTGGTCTCTTTTCGAACAGATATTGGCTTTTTGGATATAGATTTCCTCGTTGTTAGGTTCAATTGCGTATAACTCATTCAAAAGCTTTTCAGCGATGTCGAGTTTGTCATCATAAACCAGCATTTCTACTTGTACTAATTTTAAACCTGTAGATTTTGGATGTTGGTCTAATGCGAGTTTTAAGGCCTTTTTTGCTAAATTAGCCTTACCTATGTCTAAATAATGAAGAATGATTTCTTCGAATTCTTCAGAATCAAAAAAGAGTACTTTGTTAGTTTTTAACATCGACTCAAATTTAGATAGGGATAGGTTATAATCTTCTTCTTCGTTGCTTAATTGCATACTTCGTATTTTTGAAATTAGCCTGATATAAATTTAGGCAACCATATAATTGCTGTAAGGATAAGAAATTAATTGTTTTGAACAATTTAATTAACAAAATATGGCGTTTTTTATTCTGTTTTGGGAAGAAATCTCTCTTAATATCAAGGGATTAACTTCGGTTTTGTTGTTTTTCTGTTAATGCAGAAAGGTTTAATTAAACTTAGAATCAAATTGGAACTGACTAATGTTAACTGTAGATCTTCTTAATGATAGAAAATCAGGGTAATATTTTATTTAGAACTCTTTTTCAATATTTCGTCCATAACTTCTAAAATAATAGAACAGCCTTCACGGATTTCATCTTCTGAAATGGTTAAAGGAGGTGTGATTCTAATAGCGCAACCTTCAAATAAAAGCCAGAATAAAATCAGCCCTTTGTCTTGACAACTTAAAATGACTTCGTTGGTAATTTCAGACGATTCTGTCATAGCAGCCAGCATTAATCCTTTTCCTCTAACTTCTGTTATCAAAGGATGTACCAAAAGCGATCTGAATAGTTTTTCCTTTTCGAGTGTTTCTGCAATTAAATTTGTTTCAGTTAATTCCTGCAAAGTAGCTAAACAAGCTGACGCAATGACAGGATGACCGCCAAAAGTAGTGATATGACCGAGTTTTGGGTTTTCGGTCAACAAATCCATTCTTTCTGCAGAAGCTGTAAAAGCACCAACAGGCATTCCGCCGCCCATTCCTTTACCCATTACCACAATATCGGGCACCACATCATAATTTTGAAAGCCAAATAGTTTTCCGGTTCTTCCAAAACCAGGCTGAATTTCATCAACAATCATTAATGCTCCAACTTCTTCACAGCGTTTTTTAACTTTTTGAAGAAAATTATTTTCTGGCTGAATAAATCCTGCGCCTCCTTGAATAGTTTCTAAAAGAATCGCTGCAGTTCGAGTGGTTATTTTTTGTAAATCAGCTTCATTATTAAAAGTGATAAAATCGACATCAGGAAGCAAAGGTCTAAAAGCTTGTTTGCGTTCTTCAAATCCCATAACGCTCATAGAACCCATTGTATTTCCATGATAAGCATTGTGGCAGGAAATCAGCTGACTGCGCCCTGTGGTTCTTTTAGCTAATTTTAATGCACCTTCGATAGCTTCTGTACCCGAATTAACTAAATAGGTTTTATTTAAGGATTCTGGCAGGAGTGAAGCCATCATTTTGCAGTATTGAACCGCTGGACTCTGCGAATATTCACCATAAACCATTACGTGAGAATATTTGTCCAGTTGATCTTTTATGGCCTGATTTACACGTGGATGTTGATGTCCAAGTGTGCAGGCAGAAACTCCAGCAACAAAATCTAAATATTTTTTATCGTTTGTGTCGTATATGTAAGAACCAATCGCATGTGAAACTTCCATTCCTAAAGGGTACGGAGAAGTTTGTGCCTGGTATTTTATAAAATCTGGATTCATTTTTTTTTAAGGTTCAAAGTGGTAAAGATACTAACGTTCTGAGGTTTTTCAGTTTAGTCGCGTTTTAGGTTGCGTGAAAACTGAAAAGTGAAAACTGCGACTGTGACTGAAGACTATTTTTTCTTCGGTATTTTTGCTGGTTTTTCAGCTGGTTTCTTTTTGTCGTAATCTAAAGTTTCCTTCCTGACTTTCATTGGGACATTTTTGCCTTTTTCTTCCTCGTCTTTACCTTGTTTAATCAGTTTTTCATTCATTTCGTTGTCTTCCGCGGTAAAAATATCGTCTTTCGACTTTATTCGTTCATCGCCTCGCCAAACCATTCCTCTTAGTTTTCGTGCATTTTCAGGAAGTTCATCTTCGGGATATATATCTCCGTCAACTTTATTAAAAAATGTAATGGTTTCAACAGCATTATTTTCTAGAATCATATTGATTTTACTGCTGACATTTTTGTTAATTCCAATCAATTCATTGGCATCATTCCGCATAAAATACACCACTTCCGTATTTTTGATGACATCCACGTCATGTAGTTTTCCATCCCGAAATTTTCCAAACAAATTGAGTCCCTTTACTTGATTGTAACCCGTTCCGAGCGTATCTTTTGAAATAAGGAAAGTATTATTTAAAACTTTCAGCGAATCTATTTTTCGAGTAGTATTGTCTCCAATTAAATGCATTAAATCTCCTGTAATCTGGTTTTCTCCATTCCAGAGAATCGGATTTCCAATCAATTTTGTTAAAGCACTTTTAGAATCAGAATGTATCGAGTCACATTTTCCGCTCATATCAATTTTATAGAAACGTACATTTTTATAAGCTCTCAAAATTCTTTCGCCTTCTTTTCCGGTAACCATTAATTTCTGGCCGTGAATATAAACAGAATCATTTTCAACTAAATTAATTGCAACAGCTCTTTTGGTCACAAACATCGAATCTTTTAGTTTATAAAGCTCTGCATAATGACCTTTTACAACACCTTTGTTAATAGAATCTGTAATTTTTACATTTCGTGTTGCAGAAGCAAATTCGGTGTTTCGATTGTAAAATAAACTGTCGCCTTCTATAAGCCGGTCGTCATACTTGATATACGATTTCCTCAGAAAATGAGCTAAGTTTTTCTTTGTGTCGTAAAATCCTTTCTCGGTGTAAATGTAATTAGCTTTACTTGTAATGGTTGAAGGTCCCAATAAATAGGTGTGTCCAGAATTACTGTAATAATCCAAATGATTAGATTTGATTATGTATTTTGGATTTGTAATCGTAACTTCAGTCAGGAACTGAAATTTCTTTTGTTCTACATAATATCTTCCAGATTTACTGACTAGAGTATTGTCTTTGTTTACAATTGTACCTTTAGTATTGTAAAATACTTCCTGAACATTTCTATCAAAGTTAATGGTGTCAGTTTGTAAAGTAGCATCTGGTGAAGTCAAAACAGCATTTCCTGTTGCAAAAGCTTTTCTAGCATTACCGCTGTATTCTGCATATTTACTATTCAAAAATAAAGTATCACCCTGAACTAATTGTACATTTCCAAAAGCTTTCAGATAGTTCTCTTTTTGAAAAAAATAAGCTTTATTACAAGTTAGCACAACGCCGTCATGATTAACTTTTACGTTTCCGGTTAGTAAAAGTGCATCTGGAACATTGACCTGATCTACATCAGAAAAATCCGCATTTTCAATGACGATGGTTTTAGGAGTTTGAGCTTTCTTTTTTGCTTGCGCGAAAGTGAACTGAACACTTAGAAAAGACAGACAAATAAATATGAAAAAGAGTGATTTCTTCAACTGATTAAATTTTTGTCAAATTTATAAAAAAGGATAGAACCTGTTGCTGCTATTAGGATTAATTTATAATAAGTCATTAACACTTCGATCAGGAATTTCAGCCCAATTTATTTTTTCAACAAAACAGTGAACTCTCACGTTGTAGTTGTGTTGTTTCATCATAGAAATGATGTAAATTAGGAATAAGATGTGCTGAGTTTTAAAAAATGAGCTACATTTAGAAAATTGTTTTTAAAGCCTGTAGAGGTATTGAGAATTTTAAAAACTATATTAGAGTAACCCAAAAATATGATTAGTAAAAGATTAATTGCAGCTGGAATTATGTTAACTGTACTGTTTTCAGCATGTAAAACACAAGAGTTAAAAATGAATACAGCAAAAGAAGAAACCACGGCAGAAAAGAAAGTTGTGGTTTATCAAGTTTTTACGCGCCTATTCGGAAATAAAAATAGAACCAATAAACCGTGGGGAACCATTGAAGAAAATGGAGTTGGAAAATTTAATGATTTTACAGACAAAGCACTTCATGAAATTAAAGATTTAGGAGTTAATTACATTTGGTATACTGGAGTACCTCATCATGCACTGGTTCACGATTATACGGCTTACGGAATTTCAAATGATGATCCAGAGGTGGTAAAAGGTCGAGCAGGTTCTCCTTATGCTGTAAAAGATTATTACAATGTAAATCCAGATTTGGCTGTTGATCCATCGAAAAGATTAGAAGAATTTGAAGCTTTAATTAAACGTACTCATGATGCAGGTTTAAAAGTTTTAATTGATATTGTCCCAAATCATATTGCTAGAAAATATGAGGGAAAAACAAACCCAGTTGGAGTAAAAGATTTTGGTGCAACTGATGATGTTTCAGTAGAGTATAAGCGAGATAATAATTTCTACTATATTCCAAACCAGCATTTTGAAATTCCTGATGGAGATATTCCATTAAACGGAGAAAAAAATCCGCTTATTGATGGTAAATTTGATGAAAATCCTGCAAAATGGACAGGAAATGGTTCGCGAAAAGTAAAACCCGATCAAAACGATTGGTACGAAACTGTAAAGGTGAATTATGGAATACGTCCCGATGGAAGCAAAGATTTTCCTGAACTTCCTGATGGTTTTGACCAAAAGTCATACAAAGAACATTTTGCTTTCTGGCAGGATAAAGATGTGCCGGATTCTTGGAAAAAATTCCGAGATATTGCTTTGTATTGGATTGCAAAAGGAGTCGATGGATTCCGCTACGATATGGCAGAAATGGTTCCGTATGAATTTTGGAGTTATATGAACTCTTCAATTAAAATGAAAAATCCCAATGCCTTTTTATTGGCAGAAGTTTATAATCCGAACGAATACCGCAATTATATTCGTTTAGGAAAAATGGATTATTTATACGACAAAGTTGAAACGTATGATAAACTAAAAGATATTATTCGTGGAAAATCTTCACCAGATGAACTGAATGATATTCAAAATAGAATGAAAGATATTGAACATCATATGCTTCATTTTTTGGATAATCACGACGAACAGCGTTTAGCAAGTTCAGATTTTGCAGGAACTCCAGAAAGAGGAAAACCTTTAATGGTAGTTTCGGCAACATTAAGCACTTCGCCGACTATGATTTATTTTGGTCAGGAAGTAGGCGAGGCTGGAAAGGAAGATGCCGGTTTTGGAAAACCAACAAGAACTTCAATTTTTGATTATGTCGGAGTGCCGAATCATCAGCGCTGGATGAATGAAGGCAAATTTGACGGAGGACAGCTTTCTGATTCCGAAAAACAGCTTCGCGATTTTTACAAGCGATTGCTAAATTTTACAATTAACAGCAGTGCATTGATGGGAGAATTTGAAGAAATTCAATCGGCTAACCGTCAAAATAATTCAAATTATGATGCATTATTGTATTCTTATGTTCGTTGGTCTGAAAAGCAAAAATTGATTGTAATTGCTAATTTTTCTTCGGAAAAAGAAAGCGAATTTGAGTTAAAAATTCCTTCATCTGTTATTTCAAAGTGGAATCTAAAAGATGGTTCTTATGTACTTGTAGATAAATTGTATTCACAAAGCAAAACGTATCTTACTGTTAAAAATGGAGAAGGTTCGGCACGAGTTAAAATAAAGCCTTCAGAATCATTTATTTATGAGGTAAACTAAGAAGTTAGAATATAGAGTTTAGAATTAAACCTGCTTAGATCTAATAAATTCTAAGCAGGTTTATTATTTTTAAAATTCTTTTAGAAGTGAAAGGATTTCTTTAATTGAAAATTGTGCTCCACAGACAAATTCGTCTGATGCACCATAGTAAACGGTAAGTGTATCGCCATCTGGTTCTATAATATGACCATTTGTAAATACCACATTTCCAAAAAAGCCACTCAATTCATAATCTGTTTTTGGAAACATAATAGGACTTTCTGTTCTAGAAATTACTTTTGCAGGATTTTCCAGATCCATTAAAAAAGCACCTAAACAATATTGATGCGATTCATTTGCGCCATGATAGATTTCGAGCCAGCCTTTTTGTGTTTTTATCGGCGCAGCGCCGGCACCAACTCTTTTGCTGTCCCAATTTCCTTTTCTTGTTTTAATAATGCAATGGTGATTTCCCCAATGAATGCCGTCAGGAGAAGAGGCAATCCAAATATAATTTCCACCAATATCTACACTGCTCGGACGGTGCAATGCATAAAATAAACCATTTATTTTCTCCTCAAAAATAGCACAGTCTTTATTATGAGGCGGAAATATCATACCGTGTTTTTCGAAATTTTTCCAATCACTTGTAGTTCGTAATCCCACACCAACGCCATTATTAGATACGGAAGTAAAAGTTAAATAATATTTTCCTTCAATGAAAGAAACGCGGCAGTCTTCAATACCAAAAGTTTCTAATATTCCTTCTCCAACCAAATAATGATAGTCTTCAGGTTCATAAAAATGTTTTCCGTCTTCACTGCAAAGCAGGCGTATATGTGATAAAGTGGTTAAATAATCATTTCCTTGGTAATTGATTACCCGTGCATCTGTTGCGATTAATTCAGGATGATCTTTCAGGATTTCGACAATCTCAATTAAACCAGTTTCTGTCAGTATTGGGAATGAAATAAGGTCTTCTGTTTGTTTAGGTCTTTCGGCGACTCTTACAGCAAGCCATATTTTGTTTTGAAATTGAAATACACCCGGATTCAAAAGACAGGTAATTTCCAGTCCAGCCGTACTCGGTGGTAAATCCGATGGTGATAATAAGGGGTTTTCTATAAAACGATTAGCAATATCTTTCATGTTCTTCGTGTCTAGCGTTACCCTTAAGGTATAAAAAAAAGCTGATACTTAAATTCGTACCAGCTTCTTTTCTATACTTTTTTGACTTTTTTGAGTGCCTCAACGTAATATTCGTTCACTTTTTCCCAGTTTATATGCTGATAAAAAGCATCAATATAACTTCCTTTTCTATTTTGATAATCCAGATAATAAGCGTGTTCCCAAAGATCAATTCCTAAAATAGGAGTTCCCGGGATTAAAGCATTTTTCATTAATGGATTGTCTTGGTCCTGAGTTGTTGTAATTTGAAGTTTACCGTATCGATCTACAACTAACCAAACCCATCCAGAACCGAATTGCTTTTCTGACTGTGCTTTAAACTGATTCGTTAAATTACTAAAAGAACCAAATTCTTTATTAATAGAACCTGATAGAGTATCTTTTGGAGTCTGTTCTTTCGGGGTTAAAACATTAAAATAGAGCGTATGATTGTAATATCCACCAGCATTTTGACGAAGTTTAGCATTGTTTAAATCCATCTTTTTCAAAATATCCTCAATAGGCATATTTTCAAACTCTGTAGACAAAATCTCTTTATTGAAATTGTTAGTGTACGATAGGTAATGCTTAGAATAGTGCGTTTCCATCGTTAAAGATCTTATATCTGGCGAAAGAGCGTCATAAGCAAAGGGTAGTTTTGTCATTTCAAAAGAACCAGGATCTGCTTTAATATCATTAGGCGAACCGATAGTGATTTTTTCTTCTTTTGTTGGAAGAGGAACCTCTACGACTTCAGTCAGCTTATCTTCTTTACAGGAAAATAATAGTAAAAATGAAGCTAAAGCAGTAAAAAGAACAACATTTGTCTTCATAATGTTTTTATTTTGATGTTAATGAATTAATGATCTCAATGTAATTTTCCTTTGCTTCTTCAACAGACATATGACTGATCTGCATCCAAGCATTGGTTTTAAAAGCATCTCTTAAATCAAAGTTTTCAGATTGATTGTAAACTGCTGTGCCAAAAGTTGCTTGTTTGTAAAAAGCGTAAAGTCTTAGCTGCACATCTTGCGGCAGTGAAGCCTGAGTCATTGTCATCGCAATTTCTACAGCTTCCGCAAAGCGAATATCTAAATCTTTTTCAGTCATTTATGCTTTCGTAGCAATAATTGTTTTTCCTCCAATCGCTTTTTGATTTAACTCAACATTGATTGGTGTACCTAAAGGTAAAAATAAATCTACTCTTGATCCAAATTTAATAAAACCGGCATCTGTTCCTTGTACAACCTGCATTCCTTCTTTAGCGTAGTTTACAATTCTGCGGGCCAAAGCTCCAGCGATTTGTCTGTACAAAATAGCGCCAAAAGTTTCATTTTCAATAACTACTGTAGTTCTTTCGTTTTCCTCACTTGCTTTTGGATGCCAAGCAACAAGGAACTTTCCAGGATGATATTTAGTGAATTTAATGATTCCATCCATAGCATAGCGCGTTACGTGCACATTTATTGGCGACATAAAGATTGAAACCTGTAAACGTTTGTCTTTAAAATATTCTCCTTCATAAACTTCTTCGATAACCACCACTTTTCCATCAACAGGAGCTAGGATGTGATCACTGTTTCTCACTGCAATTCTCTTCGGATTTCTGAAGAATTGTAGAATAATAATCAAAATTACTAGAGCTGCAAATTGTACAAGCATTCTCAGCCAGCTAATATCAATGAATTTATCAGCAATTAAAAGTACAGCTACTGTAAAAACAGTACCTAATAAAATAGACGGGCCACCTTCTTTATGAAACATAATATAAAATTTGATAAAATAAAAATATAATTGGTGCTACAAATATAACACTATCTAATCGATCTAGAATACCTCCATGTCCGGGCATTATGGAACCACTATCTTTTATGCCGGCAATTCTTTTAAATTTGGATTCAATTAAATCTCCAATTGTGCCAAAAATACTTACTATAACAGCGATTATTGTCCAGATCAAAATAGACATATTACTGAATTCAGATTTAGGCTGGATATAAAACTTGGAAATTAAAAATCCTGCTAAAGCAGCAAAAACTACTCCGCCAAGAAAGCCTTCAATCGTTTTTTTAGGAGAAACACGTTCGAATAATTTATGTTTTCCTATTGATTTTCCAACCAAATAAGCAAAAGTATCATTCGTCCATATTAAAACAAATAAGCCAATAATAATTTTTGGATTATAGTCGTGTGTTCCAAAAGAGATTTTTACTATAAATAAAAAGGGAAGGGTAATATAACCTAGTAAATACAAATATTTAGAAGAAGTGCTTATTTTTTGAACAGAGTCGTAAAACAAGAAAATGATACATTTTATTGAAACAACAAGAGTTATCGCCAGCAGAATTAAATCCAGCTGTTTTATATTCGTTTCTAAGCTTATATTGGAGTTAAGAGAGTCATTTATAAACTTACTCGTTTGTTTGTTGTAATGACTTACAAGAACTACAACGCTGTATATTAGTATACCAAAAAGTATAGAAAAGACTTTATTTAAATTTACGATATTAGAAAATTCATAAATCGTGATGGTTAGGAAAACACCAAAAAGGATAATAAAGCTTTCGGTAGAAAACAATATTGAGGTTAATAGTAGAGCGATATAAACAGCACCAGAAATGGTTCTCTTCAGTGTTTCATTCATCTTAAAGGTCTTCTAAAAGCAATAAATAAAGATTTTTGGCAACACTTCCGTATTGGGTAAAGTCTTCTTCTTTTGCTTTCTCGAAATATTTTATTGTAGTGATATTGGTAGGATAGTCTCTTTCGTATTTACGTTTTATAGCGCTTAATCCGTCGCTTTTCATTGGCAGGATCTGACTTGTTGTTGCTATAATAACAATATTTGCCGGTAATTCGTTTGGTTTATTTTGTCGAATTTGTTTAGATGAAAATAAAATAGAACCTTCATCTGCTATTAGGTTTTCGCAGCTGGCTAATAAAAATTTTGGTTTAGAAGGAGCAATGTAAAAAAGTTTATTCTCTTCTAATAAGCCAAAAAGTGCAGGTTCATAACATAAAACTTCACTTTCAAACCAGTCATTTTCTTCTAAGATGTTTTCAAATTGTTCAGTAACCTCACTTTTGTTTTCACAGTACAGGAATTTACCTCCATTTTTTTTAAAATTGAAAATAAATTGTTCATCTAAAGATAAATGACTGTTCTGCGCAGAGGTTCCTGCATATTCGCTTTCGTTCTCTTCGTCAGAAGGGGCTTCACTCGAGCCAAATATTTTTTTGAAAAAATTCATTTTTTATATGAAATGCTTTACATGTTAATTGAAAACGTTCAAAGATAAAAAAATCTTAATTCAAAAGGGTGTTTTGAATTAAGATTTTGAAAATTTATTACGTTTTTCGTAATTTTTTATGAAACTACTTCCTCAAGATTTTTATCAAAAGTTCGTTTTCCAAATATGTTTTCTAAGTCGTCTTTAAAGATTACTTCTTTTTCAATCAGAATATCAGCAAGTTGATTTAGTTTGTCTTTGTTTTCCTCTAATATCTGAATCGCTCTTTGGTATTGGCCTTCGATTAATTCTGAAATTTCAGCATCGATGATTTTTGCAGTTTCATCAGAATAAGGTTTAGAGAAATTATATTCGCTTTGTCCTGTTGAATCGTAATAAGTAACGTTTCCAATTTTATCGTTCAATCCGTAAATCGTTACCATTGCACGAGCTTGACGTGTTACTTTTTCTAAATCGCTCAAAGCACCAGTCGAAATTCTGTCGAAAGTTACTTTTTCAGCAGCTCTACCACCCATAGTAGCACACATTTCGTCTAACATTTGATCTGTTCTAACGATTTGTCTCTCTTCTGGTAAATACCAAGCAGCACCTAAACTTTGTCCACGAGGAACAATGGTTACTTTGATAAGCGGCGCAGCGTGCTCTAACATCCAGCTTACAGTCGCGTGACCAGCTTCGTGAATTGCAATAGCTCTTTTCTCTTCTGGAGTAATGATTTTGTTTTTCTTTTCTAAACCACCGATAATTCTATCAACAGCATCAAGGAAATCTTGTCTGTCAACTGCTGGTTTATTATTACGTGCAGCAATTAAAGCAGCTTCGTTACAAACGTTAGCAATATCAGCACCAGAGAAACCTGGAGTTTGTTTTGCTAAGAAATCTAAGTCAAGACCTTCTACTTTTTTGATAGGAGCTAAGTGAACTTTAAAAATTTCAGCTCTTTCGCGAATGTCTGGTAAGTCAACAAAAATTTGTCTGTCAAATCGTCCTGCACGCATTAAAGCTTTGTCCAAAACGTCAGCTCTATTTGTAGCAGCCAAAACAATTACGTTAGAGTTTGTACCAAAACCATCCATTTCTGTAAGTAATTGGTTCAAAGTGTTTTCTCTTTCGTCGTTTCCGCCAGACATATTACTTTTTCCTCTCGCTCTACCAACAGCATCAATCTCATCGATGAAGATAATAGCAGGAGATTTTTCTTTTGCTTGTTTAAATAAGTCACGTACACGTGAAGCACCAACTCCTACGAACATCTCTACGAAATCAGAACCTGATAAAGAGAAGAAGGGTACTTGAGCTTCACCAGCAACAGCTTTTGCTAATAAAGTTTTACCAGTTCCCGGAGGTCCTACAAGCAAAGCTCCTTTTGGAATTTTACCTCCAAGATTGGTGTATTTTTCTGGATTTTTAAGGAATTCAACAATTTCCTGAATTTCTTCTTTTGCACCTTCTAAACCAGCAACATCTTTAAACGTAGTTTTGATATCTGTTTTTTCATCAAAAAGTTTCGCTTTAGATTTTCCGATATTGAAAATCTGTCCGCCACCGCCAGCGCCTCCGCCAGACATTTTACGCATAATGAAAATCCATACCCCTACAATGATGATGATAGGAAGTAAGCTGATTAAAATATCGCTCCAGTTGTTTTTTTGAAGGAAATTAAAATCTTTCAGTTTGCCTTCGCTAACAGCTTTCTCTAGTTTAGTCTGAAAAATTTGATCATTACCAATTTCCAAAGTGTAATGTGGACCTTTGTTTGGCTGTTTGAAAATATCTTCAGCTACTTTTTTATTTGCTGGATCTTTAAGAGCAGCAGCATTTAAGTATACTTCAGCTTCAGCTTTGTTGTAAACAATTACTTTTTCAATTTGTCCTTTTTCTAAAAGCGTATTGAATTTAGAAGAAGTTAATTGAGCAGGTTCGCTTAAGCTTGATCCTCCTGTGGCAAAACTTATGAATAAAAAAACTAAAAGTATTGCGGTATATATTAACCAAGGACTTATTTTAAATTTATTCGGATTTGGATTATTATCTTTAGCCATTTAGTGAAAGTTTCTTTAGTATTTGTTCTCGATTGTAGTTATCTTGGCGTCGCCCCAAAGGCTTTCGATGTTGTAATATTCGCGAATATGTTTCTGGAAAACGTGTACCACAATGTGTACATAGTCCATTAAAACCCATTCTGCATTATCCGTTCCTTCTACGTGCCAAGGTTTATCTTTTAAGTCTTTTGATACTATTTTTTGAATTGAGTTTACGATGGCGTTAACTTGGGTGTTTGAGCTACCGTTGCAGATTACAAAATAATCGCATACAGCTGTATCTATTTCTCTTAAGTCAAGAATATCGATATCATTTCCTTTTACTTCTTCAATCCCTTTGATTATGTTCGCCAGTAGAACATCATTATTAATCGTCTTTTTCGCCATGAATTATTTTATATGTGAATTTGTAAAGTTACCAAATTTTGTGATTATTTTTGAACCTTAACAAAATATTAAATTAAGTTATTTAAATTATTTTAATGAAACTAATCAAACTCGATGCCATAGATTCTACAAATGATTTCCTGAAAGCCTTGTCCAGTCAGGATGAACTAGAGAATTTTACCACGGTAACAGCTGAAAATCAGACAAAAGGCAAAGGGCAAATGGGTGGAAAGTGGGAGTCTGAAATCGGTAAAAACTTAATTATGAGTGTATTGGTAAAGGATTTCATTTTTGATAACGAACAGGTATTCAATTTAAGCGTAGTAGTTTCATTAGCGGTCAGTGAAGTCCTAAAATCTTTAAATATTCCTAATATCTGCATAAAATGGCCAAACGACATTCTGTCATACAACAAGAAATTAGTTGGCATATTAATCGAAAACACCATAAAAAGCGATGGCAGGATCGTGTCAGTTGTCGGAATCGGAATGAATGTCAATCAAACCAATTACAGCGAATTTCCAAATGCATCTTCTCTTGCAGTAATTTCAGGAAAATCTTTTGATAAAGAAGAAATATCCTTTTTAATCGTCGAAAAAATAAAGGAAAATATTCAATTATGGCAGACTTCTGCTTCAATTTTATGGAAAAACTATTTTAATTCGTTGTTTAAAAAAGGAGTTCCAATGCCTTTTAAAAATTTAAATGATCAAAATTTTATGGGAATCATTCAAGGTGTTTCTCCGATCGGAAAACTGCAGGTTTTATTAGAAGATGATTCTCTGGCAGAATTTGAGATTAAAGAGGTTAAAATGCTTTATTGAGAGGTGTAAAGGGACAGAGGTTCAAAGGGGCAAAGTTTTTCTGTAGAGATGCATAACAGTGAGTCTAAATAAGGCGCTAAGGTTCTGAGTTACTAAGATTCTAAGATTTTTGATAAAGAGTTTATCCGTAGAGACGCACTGCAGTGCGTCTAACGCAAAGTTACCACATAGTTGATCACCTTCAAGAATGATAAATTACGAAAAATAAAAAAGTCCAATCGTTAGATTGGACTTTTCATTTATAATTCACAATTTACAATTCACAATTATAATTTGTTCATGTTGTTTGCTAAGGTTTCAATAAACTTACTGATTGGGCCTTTAACCATCATCGCCATCATCGCGTTGAATTCGCCTTCAAAGAACAATTGAACAGCACTTTCTGAATCAGAAATAGTGTCAATATTTGAAGTCAAAGTAAACGGAAGTTTATCACTTGCAGCACCCAAAACGATTTTGTTTGGAGCTGTTTTTTCTTTCATTTTCAATTTGATTTCAGGCATCCCTTTCAATCCAAAAATAAAAGCGTCTTCGCCAGTCACTTCAAATTTAGCGATGTTATCCGGCATTAATTTTTCAAAATTCTTAACATCAGTCAATTGATCAAATAAATCTTGAGCTGATTTCTGAACAGTAACTTTTGGACTTTCTAAGTTCATATTGTTTTTTGTTTTTGTTTCTTGTTTTTTTAACGTAAATGTTTTTTTTTAACGCAAAGAACGCAAGGTTTTTTTTATATTACTTTGACTTTATTTAAGTTCGCAAAGCTGAAACTTTAAATAAAATTCCAAAAAAGGAGCAAAGCGACTTTTAGAAAATCTAAAATCTAAAATCTAAAATCTAAAATCTAAAATCTAAAATCTTACTCTTGTCCCCAAGTAGATGGACTTTCATTCCATTCTAACAAAGTAGACTGCTGATCTTCGGTGATATATTGTTTTTGAACCGCTAAATCCAATAAGTTTTCGTAATTGCTTAAAGTGAATAAATCAAGATTCGCTTCTTTAAAATTTTCCTCAGCAACACCAAAGCCATATGTAAAAATCGCAGCCATACCTTTAATGTTTGCGCCTTCGCTTCTTAAAGCTTCCACAGCCATCAAACTGCTTTTTCCGGTACTAATTAAATCTTCTACAACCACAACATTTTGTCCTTTTTGTAAAAAACCTTCCACTTGGTTTTGTCTACCGTGTTTTTTAGGTTCTGGACGCACGTATACGAACGGAAGACCTAAACTTTCGGCAACCAAAATTCCAACTCCAATGGCTCCAGTAGCGACACCAGCGATCACATCAGGTTTTCCAAATTGTTTTTCGATGTTTTTAGCAAATTCATCACGAACATAGTTTCTGATGCTCGGAAATGAAAGAATTAACCTATTATCACAGTAAATAGGAGATTTCCAACCAGAAGCCCATGTAAAAGGATTTTCGGGATTCAATTTAATTGCATTTATTTGCAAAAGCAATTCGGCTGTTTTTTCGGCAGTATCTTTATTAAAAATCATAGTACAAATGTATAAAGTTTTTGTAAACGACAAACCACTTTTTTTGACAAATGAAATCTCGAAAGAAACAGATTTCCAATTGTTCTTGTTGGAGAGTATTGATATCGAACAGCTTATCATAAAAATTTTTCAAAATAAAATTCAAAAAGCCATTCTATATCATCCCGACGAAAGTGAAATGATGAAAACCCTTAAAGCCAAAATTCCCGTAAATAAAGCGGGCGGAGGCTTTGTGTATAATAAGAAAGGCGAGGTTTTATTTATCTTTAGAAACGGAAAATGGGACTTACCAAAAGGCGGAATCGAGAAAGGTGAAGACATTGAAGCCACTGCCATGCGCGAAGTAGAAGAAGAAACAGGCGTAAACCAGCTTCGTATTATCAATAAACTGCAGAAAACCTATCATATCTTCAAACGTAACGGAAAATACAAACTCAAAATCACGCATTGGTTCGAAATGCAATCTGATTTTGAAGGAACTCCACACGGACAAATCGAAGAAGGTATCGAAAAAGTAGCCTGGTTAAATCCAGAACAAATCAAAGAAGCACTTACAAACTCTTACGAGAATATCAAATTATTATTTGAAGAGGAAGAAGTCTCAACAGAAAAAACTGCTCCGCCAGTTCCTTATCGATCAGGTCCAGATTCTAATAATTAAAATTAGGGCGTGCCACCAACAAAAAAAAAGACCCAATCAACTTTGCGTTCATTGGGTCTTTTTTTTATTGCTGTCGGGCTTTCGCCGCTACTTCGGTAGCTTGGCTCTATCCCTCACGCGGAGCTGCACTTTGAGGTTAGATTCGTTTCAGGTTTGAAGTTCATGTTGTTATTTTGAATCTTACGTTTTACTTGCAGATTTTTTTAGTTTGATTTTACAATTTAAATAACCTAAGTAAAAATCAACATAACGATAGCGCGGATTTGCAATCCGTGCCCGCAAAGTATATCCTTTTTTGTATTTTAATATTTCTTCTCTTTGCGGGCACGGATTGCAAATCCGCGCTAACGGTAGGATTAAATAGTAAGATAGAAAACTTAGAATCTCAGTACCTTTGAATCTTAGAAACTTATTTTAATTTTATGTCTCAAAAATCGTACTTTTGTTTCATAAGCAATATTTTTGAATTATGACCACATTTGCAAAACCAAGCCATATTGGACGAAAAATTAGCCGAATTCGTGAACTTCGTGACATGAAGCAAGAAGCTTTGGCTCAGGCTTTAGGAACAAACCAACAAGCGATTTCTGCTTTAGAAAACAGCGAAACGATAGATGATGAAAAGCTAAAACAGATTGCAAAAGCTTTGGGCGTAAATGTTGAAGCGCTGAAAAACTCTTCAGAAGAAGCTGCAATTAATTATTTCAATAATTTCACGGATAGTAGTGCAGGAACATTTAACAACCATTGTACTTTCAATCCATTAGATAAATTAATTGAGTCTTACGAAGAAAATAAAAAGCTTTACGAACGTTTGGTTCAAGCTGAAAAAGATAAAGTGGAGTATTTAGAAAAAATATTGAAGGATAAATAAGTTTTTTTGTTCTTTCAGGAATTTAACAAAAGCCTAATAAAAACATTTTTTATTAGGCTTTTGTTTTTGAATTGCTATCTCAAGTGTTCGGTCGTGTCTATCTTTGTTGTTTTTAATTAGATTGTTTAGCTGAGCGATCTATAGATAAATTTGCTTTTTATAAATAAAATTTCAGCGTGGCATTTAAATGCGCTAAGCCAATAAAAGTGATAAATTAGAGCAAGAATTAAATAAAAACTAAACAAATGTTAAATGTTTTTTCTTACGGTTTTACGTGAAATTAGTACGACTTATATTACTACTTTTGAAAACTATAATTTTGTAGTTAATCAAAAATAATATTAATGAAAGAAAAAATCAGCAAATTTTTTAAGTATTTATTTATTATTCTTATTACTTTCTCAATGACAAATTGTGCTGTTGAGGAAATAGGAAATAAAAGTAAAGGGCAAGATAGTAACGGTATAACTGATGCTAAAAATTGGTTTGAAAAGTATAAATCGACGACGCAATTTAAGCCTGAATTCAATGATTTAAATTTTGATTGGCAAAATTCTAAAGTGGAAAATCTTGAAAATAATTCACAAGCAGTAGTTGTGCCTGTTTTCAGTCCAAATGAAGATGAAAATTATGCTGTTAAGAAATTTTTATACTTTTACCCAGTAGAAAATGCAACATTTCAGACTACACTTTACGAGCTAAAATCTTCAAAAGAATCGTTGGAAGGTCAAGGCATGGCAGAAGCTTTAAGTTATTTTAATGGTTATATTAATGTTTGGAATTTAGAAAAAGGTTTTGTTGAAAGTACAAAATTTGAAAATTCTGTAGCAAAAGCGACTTTTACAGGTGAAGAAATTCCTAGGACTGTTTCTCTTGATGCGTCTGGAAAAATGGCTATAGATCCTCCAGCAGCAAGTTATTGCTTAGGTGAGCTAATTCTTTGTAATGATTTTAAAGATGAAGGAGGAAGTTTTTACAGTACTGGTTACGTATATTCTATAAACTCCTACGGCTTTACAGGAGATTATGCAGGTAGTTATTTTAATTACTCACACGGAAGTGCTGGAGGCGGAGGAAGTGGAACTGGTGTTTCGGCAATAAATATTACAAACAAGCTAACAGGAAAAGCAAAGTGTCTTAATGATTTATTAAATAAAAACGGTAATTCTTTTATCCAAAATCTATTTTCAAAGTTTGAGGGAACATCAAAATTCGATATTGAAATTACCTCTGTTGATGCTTTACCTAAAACTGTAGATGGCGTTGTAACATATCTTAATGGAAGGACGTTAAAGCCAAAAGGTAAGTTGATACAAATCGAAATTAGTACTACTGAGGCAAATAAAAGAGCTCCGCTTGAAGTTGCTAGAATTATATTGCACGAGTATATACATGCCGATATTTATAGAAAACTTGGTACAGTACTTGCTACGAATGTAGAGAATTTAGATTTTAAAACGACATATGAAAAATATGAAGGGGAACAGCACAGTGTAATGGCTACATTGTACGTTCAGAGTATGAAGGAAGCATTGAAAAATTTTCATCAAAGTCTTTTTCCTGGTGATATTAAAGCCTATACTGATTATTATAATGAACCACCAAGTGATGCATTTTACGAGGCTCTTGCGTGGGGAGGATTGAGGGATGAGCATGTAAAAGCTTGGAATGAATTATCAGCTGAAAAAAAAGCATCTATAGAAGCTCTTGCTAGTAGAGTGGAAAAATTCTCCAAAACAAACCCTTGCAGTAATTAATAATAAAAAATAAACGATATGAAAATTGCTATACTTGTTATTTTGTCATTATTTCCTTGCTTTGTAGGCGCTCAGGAAAAAGTAAAAGACACACTTTTTTTTGCTTATGATAGTAATTATATTAGTAAATATCCTGAAAATCCAAATTATTATTATATAAAAGATGGGAGTGGTGCTCGTATTGGTGGCTTTTACTTTACTGAAGTTCAAAAGATAAAGAATTATAAGACTAAAAAAAGAGAAATTGGTCTTAAAGAATTTATTAGGTCGTCTAAATTCTATGACGAAAACAGAAGATTAAAATTAAGAGATTATGAACTTTCTGATTACCTTGAAGATTACGTTATCTTTTTAGTCAAAACTGAAGATGGTAAAAAAAGTTATATACAAGTTGAAGCAAGTTTTGAAATTGAATAATTTTTAAATAAAATACAAATAAAGCTGTAATATATAGAATATTTGTCATTTCTTTCCCGAGGCTTTGGGAGAGAAATGACTCACATTGTGCAACAAAACTTTGAGCAAGAATTTTGACAAAGTCTGCACTTCTAGCTTTGCGTTCTTATCGCAAGCAAAACCCAATCAAAATAAAAAAATCTTAGCGCACTTTGCGGTAAAAAAACTAAAGCAAACGATAAACAGGATATTGCATATGTGCCTTTTCGTAATGAACAGAATGCTTGTAAATCCAATCCAATTGCGCTTCGGCATTTTTAGCAAAAGCTGGATCAGATTGTTTTTTAGTTTCTAATTCTGCTTTTAGAGTAGGATTTTCTTTTAAAAGCTGTCCAGCAGTATCTTCAAAAATATATTCAGAATAATGTTCTTTTTGCTGTAAAATTGGATCGAAGAAATTCCAGTTAAAAAACGAATCAACACCTTCTGGTTCAAAAGCTTCAACAAGATATTTTACACCTTTTTGATTTGTTGGCACAATGTAATCTCCTTTAGCGAAAGCCATTTTAACAATTTTAGAAGTTACGGTTGTATTTCTATGTAAATAATGTCCTTCGTAAGCAGACGGAACGGTTTTAAAATCGGCAATTCTATAACTTTCGACTTCTATAATCGTGTCATTTTTAATTTGTTTGAACGAAATGTTATTGTTTTTCAAAAGATCAATAATATTCCAATATCCTCTTGGAAAAATATACGCCGTAGGAATCACGACTTCTTTAACCGATTTAAATTCTTTGATATACGGAACGTCTTTTTTGTACGGTTTGTTTCGGTCATAATACAAACGATTTCCGGTTGTGGCGTTGCTTTTTTTGTAACCTGCTTCATAACCTAAAAACGAAAAAGTAGTGGCTTTTGTACTGTCCAATTCCCATTTTAAAGTATAAGATTTTTTAGGTTGATATTGCTCTAAATTCTTTACTCTTAAATCTTTTATTTTCTGATAATTCGCATCAGTAAAATCCAAAGTCGATTTCATGTATTCGTACGTCATTTTTACGCGTTCTGCATATTTTTTCAGCATGTGCGTTTCGACCACAAAACCAATCGTATTAAATAGGGAAGTGTAACCCGTTGTGTATCGCGGACTATCAACAAACTGCCCAAAACCTTTGTCTGGTGTGTCTTTAAACGAATCGACATAAGGCGTAGTTTCGATTTTCTTTTTCTGAAGATCTTTTACCAAAGCGGGCATCATTTCATTGTTCATAAAATCACCCAAAACCGTTCCGAGTTTATTATGCTGTGTCATAATATACGTCAGTTTGTATTGATAATCAGAACCGTTGCTTACGTGATTGTCAATAAAAACATCGGCATTTATTTTTTGGAAAATCTCTACAAAACTTTTTGTGTTTCTCGTATCCGATTTCATCAAATCACGATTCAAATCGTAGTTTCTCGCATTTCCTCTAAAACCGTAAATTTCTGGTCCGTCTTGATTGGCGCGTGTTGTAGAATTTCTATTTAAAGCCCCACCAATATTATAAACTGGAATGGTAACCAAAACGGTGTTTTTAGGCGCTTTTAGTTTTCCAATCGCTAAATCTCTGTAGAATTGCATGGTTGCATCGATTCCGTCAGGTTCTCCAGCGTGGATTCCGTTATTGACAAAAAGAACGGCTTTGGTTTTCTGGATTTTATCAAAATCAAATTCCTTGTCAGGATTAAAAGTTACCATATGTAAGGGTTCTCCAGAATCTGTCAATCCCATTTCTTTAATTTGAATCGTCGGAAAATCATTCGCTAAAAGCTTAAAATAAGCAATAGTTTCCTGATAAGTTGCCGATTGATTTCCATTTCCTTTCTCAAAAAACGTGTCGTATTTTTTATTGTTTTGAGCGGAAATAGTGATGGTAAAAAGTGAAAAGAGAAATGTAAAAAGTTTCATGATTTTGGGTTTATTATGAATCAAATATAGTTTTTTTGTTTCAAGTTTCAGGCTTCAAGTTTGATGAGCGTTGTGTTTTTTTTAACGCAAAGAGCGCAAGGATTTATATATACTAGGTTTTATAAAAACGCAAAGTTCGCAAAGCTTTGAACATAAACTTTGCGAACTTTGCGTAAATCTTTGCGTGCTTTGCGGTTAAAAAACTTTCCCTACTTTTGCAAAATGAATAAAAAACACCATTCCAACAATATACTTTCCAATTTAGGAATTGAAAGCCTAAACGAAATGCAAGAAATGGCACAAGATGCCATTTTGAACGAAAACAACGTTTTATTACTTTCTCCAACAGGATCTGGAAAAACATTAGCGTTTTTGCTTCCAGTTTTAGAATTGTTACAGCCTGAAATTCTTTCTGTTCAATGTTTAATTTTGGTTCCATCTCGCGAGTTGGGATTGCAGATTGAGCAAGTTTGGAAGAAAATGGGAACGCAGTACAAAGTTAATATCTGCTACGGTGGACATTCAATTGATACCGAAATTAAAAACTTAAGCAATCCGCCGGCGGTTTTAATTGGAACGCCTGGAAGAATTGCTGATCATATTGACAGAGACACTTTTAGAACCGATAAAATCCAGACTTTAATTTTAGATGAGTTTGATAAATCGCTTCAATTAGGGTTTCACGAACAGATGTCTTTTATTATCGGAAGATTAGCGAAAGTCAATAAAAGAGTTTTGGTTTCGGCGACTTCAGATATCGAAATTCCGAAATATACACGAGTTGTAAATCCGACAATTTTAGATTTTATTCCAGAGGAAGAAGAAAAAGCAAATCTTTCTATGAAAATGGTGATTTCGCCAGCGAAAGATAAACTGCCAAGTTTGTTTCATTTGATTTGTTCGCTGAAATCAGAATCGGCTATTATTTTTTGTAACCATCGCGATGCTGCAGAACGTATCAGCGACACATTAAACGAAAAAGGCATCTATTCGGTTTATTATCACGGTGGAATGGATCAGGAAGAACGTGAGCGTGCTTTGATTCAGTTTAGAAACGGAAGTGTTACGTATTTGGTTACAACAGATTTGGCGGCCAGAGGTTTGGATATTCCAGAAATGAAACATGTTATTCATTATCATCTGCCTTTAAAAGAAGATGAATTTACGCATCGTAACGGTCGTACCGCACGTATGCAGGCAACAGGAACGGCGTATATTATCATTCACGAAAGTGAAAAAAAATTAGATTACATTGATTATGAAATGAAGGTTTTGGATGTAGAAGGAAAAGTTTCGCTTCCAAATCCGCCTCAATTTCAAACTATTTATATAAGCGGCGGAAAGAAAACCAAGCTCAATAAATTTGATATTGTGGGTTTCTTTTCTCAAAAAGGAAAACTAGAAAAAGACGATTTGGGATTAATTGAAGTAAAAGATTTTGTTTCGTTTGCTGCGGTAAAATTCAATAAAGTAAAAGAGCTGTTGAAAAATATCAAGGATGAAAAGATGAAAGGCAAGAAGTTTAAAATCGAAGTTGCCAGAAACGTAATCAAGAAAGAGGAAGAGGAAAAGAAAGGGAAATATTGATTTTGGATAACTATAGGAAAGACGCAAGAGACAAGATTTTAGATATCGGATTGGAATTTGGAATTGATTTTTAAGATTTATTTCGTTGTATTTCAGTGTTTTAAAATCGTTTAACTAAGTTTTACAATTTTATGTTAAAAAAATAATGATTTGATAGGTGTTTTTTCAATATTTCTATGTTTTTTTGCTACAGTAAAATTGTAAACCCCAAATTCATTATGAAAAACATTATTACCATTGCAATTCTGTTCGTTAGCTTTGTATCTTTTGGACAAGTTAAGGTTCTAGAGACAGTTCCTGTTGAGAAATTAGGAAAAGTAAATAACAATTACATCCAAAAAATTGGAGATGAGTACACGGTGTATTATACTATTGTCCAAAATGATGAGGATTCTTCAAACCTAAGAAAATTTTCATTCAAAAACATTGATAATGCTTACAATAATCTTTACAGCATTATCGTTGGAGGATTTACTGCGACGCCTTTGTACGATATCAAATTAGAATTACCAAACAATTACATTTGGCTGCACTATACTTCAAATGTAGTTCCAGACAAAGCAACTGTACAATTTATGGTTTCTAGTAAAGAAAGAGATGCCGATACAAATAACGTTTCTGAGCCATTCGTAAAAGATCAAATCAATAAATTATTCCAGAAATAATTTTCTTTGAGGTTCAAAAGGGACAAAGTTTTTAAGTCCTGATATTTATATAAAAGAAAGCTGTTCTAATTCGAACAGCTTTTTTTTTAGTCTCAGTCTCAGTCTCAGTTTTCAAGTCGATAAACTTTGTGTTTCATTTTAACGCAAAGAACGCAGAGTATTTTTTATACTGCTTTTTAAAAGCGCAAAGTCCGCAAAGCTATGTGTGAATAAAACTTTGCGAACTTTGCGTAATCCTTGTGTGCTTTGCGGTTAATTACTGACAATCTAAATAAACTTAGTTTCTCAATACCTCAATACCTCAGTATCTCAGTATCTCAGTATCTCAGAACCTTAGCAGCTTTTAAATCTTCTTAACGTATTGTGTAATAATCACGATCTGCTGTCCATCTACTTTTCCTTCAATGTATTCAGCATTTTCGTGGTCTAGGCGAATGTTTCTCACAGCGGTTCCTTGTTTCGCAACCATACTCGAACCTTTTACTTTAAGATCTTTAATTAAAACAACCGAATCTCCATGTTGTAGTACTACGCCGTTGCTGTCACGATGAACGAGTTTGTTTTCATCATCTTCACCTTCTCCAGTTGCTTTTGCCCATTCAAGAATATCTTCTTCCAGATACATCATATCCAGCAATTCTTGAGGCCAGCCAGCACTGCGTAAACGGCTTAACATTCTCCACGCTACAACTTGTACAGGAATATTTTCGTTCCACATACTGTCGTTAAGGCATCTCCAGTGGTTTAAATCAACGTTGTCTGGATTTTCAATTTGGTCAATACAGGTGTTACAGGCAAATACAGCTTCATCAATTCCTCCTTTTTTAGTTGGAAGTACTTGATAAACTTTTAAATTTTCTTCAGCGCCACAAAGCTCACATTTAGATCCGCTTCGTTTACTTAATTCTCTTTCGATGCTCATTATTTGGTGTTTATTTTAAAAATGGGAAATTACTTATAAATAGTAATTTTCTGCAAATTTATGTTTAAAGTATATTAATGCCTAACAACTTCATAAATTTTATTTTCTTTGAAAAGTTTTTGCAGCTCTTTTTTAGCGATCGTCTGTTTTTCTGTATAATTTTTTTCGAGATCGATTTTGTCCGTTCCAGTTTTCTTATCCACTTCCATATTATTCAGCAGTAATGTCAGACTGTCTTTTGAGATTTCAGTTAATTTCATAGTAGAGTAAAAACCATTTGAATTATCTGTTTTGTAGATGTCTCCAATTTTTGGACTGTCAATAAAGGCAATATTGTCTTTTCCTCTTTGTGCTGAACTGTATATAGCATAAAGAAAAAGAGCACCTATAATAAAAACTCCAGAGTACATCCAGATCGGACTGCTGATTCTTCCAATAGAATAATGTATTTTTTGTTTAATAGGCTCTGAAAATTCTTTTTGTTCAAATGTTTTTTTGCAAGAATTGCATTCGGCAAAAGTTAATTTTTTAATGGGAAAAAATGGTATCCAGTAGATATGTGCATACTTTTCGTATACGCTGTAATTCATTGAAACCGCGGTGTTGCAATTTGGACAATCCACATTGCTGATACGGTCATTTTTGATGTGTTTCGATTTGGTTCCGTAAAAAATCATTATTAAGTTTTTATTGGTTAATAAAACAAAAGTAACGATTTAATTGAACGGCACAAATAAAGTTATTTGTGCCTTGTATTTGTTTATTTTTTTATTCTGACAGCATCTGGAACCAGCATTTCGTATTCGCCTCCGTGGCGCAATACATCACGTACAATACTTGAGCTGATAAACGAAGTACTCGCTGCGGTTAATAAAAATACCGTTTCTATTTTCGAAAGTTTTCTGTTGGTGTGTGCAATGGCTTTTTCGAATTCGAAATCGGCTGGGTTGCGCAGACCTCTTAAAATGAAATTAGCTTTTAATTTTTTTGCCAAATCAATCGTTAATCCTTCATAAGTAATAACGGAAACTTTTGGTTCGTTTTTGAAAGTTTCCTCGATAAAGCGTTTTCTTTCTTCTAATGAAAACATGTATTTTTTTTCGGCATTTACACCAATGGCAATTATGATTTCATCAAACAAAGGAATTCCTCTTTTGATGATATCTTCGTGTCCTAAAGTAATTGGGTCAAATGATCCTGGAAATATGGCTTTTCGCATTTTTTTAAGTTTCTAAGGTTCTGAGATACTAAGATTCTAAGTTTTTTATTTTGTAATTGGAATTTTATATTCTGATTCTAAATCTAACGAATAATTTTTATGCCTGATTTTTATGATTTCTCCATTTTGATAAAGTTCTAATAATTGCCTTTTCGAATAAGAAACTTTTTTGTTGGAATAATTTTCAGTTTGATCTAAATCATCAACATCATATGGCATGTAAGCATCAAAATTATTGTATGTTGTATAAATACTGTCATTTGTTATTTTATCAATCTTAAATGTAGAATAATAACCGTTTGAAAATTTTAAATTATAAACATCTCCAATAGCTGGTTCATTAATTAAAACTTTGAGGCTATTTTTATTTTGAATATAATTATTTATACAATACACCAGAAATAAAAATAAAATTATAGTTCCCAAAAACATCCATATTGAACTTGTAAGCTTTTCATTTCTTAGTTTTTCTTGTCCTTCTATTGATAAATCGTCATAATTAAACCTGTTTTTACAGGTCGTACATTCGATATTTACAGTTTTTCCAACAGGAAAAAGCGGAATTAATGTTATGTAAACATATCGTCTAAAAATACTGAAAATTAAAGTGTTTTCAATTTGACACTTCGGACATTTTTCATTTCTGATAAAACCGTTTTTTATATTCGAATCTTTTGTTCCAATTAGAAAAAGCATAAGTTTTAGGAGTTTCTAAAGTTCTTAAATACTAAGATTTGTTTGTTTTGGAATTTGGAATTTTCTTTTTTGGAATTTAAATTTTCACGTTATTCTAAGAGTATTTATCGCTTCGACCCATTCTTCTCTTTTACAGACATCACATTTTGCGGTTCCTTTTTTAACTTCTTGCGTATGTCCGCAGAAAGAACAGGCGTAGATTCCGTCAGTTGGAATAAATTTGCTTTTTGCATTAAATAAAGAGGGTAAAATTGGAAGACCATGTTTTACTTTTTCGTCTGGATAAAAGAAAACGCTTATTTCACCGCTGGTTTCTATAAAAGCATGCTGCACTTGACCTAAATGTTCAATTGATCTTATACGCAATTCTGCAAAAAATTCGTCTTGTGCCAGACTTTCTTTTTTGAAAGTAGAGATCGAAAATTTCCCGTCATTGATTAAACATTCGGTTTTTCCCTCTATGAATTCTTCAAATTTTTTACTTTTTCCTGTAAGCCGGGTAACCGATCGGTATAAAATGATTATCGTAGTAAAAACTATCGCTGCTGGAACTATTCCGACATCTTCATAAAACATCGGATCACCGGCCGCAGAGCCTAACGCGATAATAATTACGGTTTCGAAAATAGATAATTGTTTTACGCCTCGTTTACCAGCTAATTTTAAAGTTAACAACAAAATGGTAAACATTACCGTAGAACGAAATATTACTTCTAGAATAAAAGTTTCTGGCAAGCTGTTAAAAAAAAGTCTATCCCATTCAAATATTTCTTTCATTCTTTTAAAGTTTCTAAGGTTGTGAGATTCTAAGGTAGTAAGTTTTCTGTCTTAAAAAAAGAAAGGTGCTAAAATCTTAGAATCTTAGCACCTTGGTATCTTAGCATCTATTTTAAAGCTAACTCAATTGCATTTGTAAATAAATCTTCAAGTGAAATTCCGGCTGCTTTTGCTTGCTGCGGAATTAAGCTTTCTGTTGTTAATCCTGGAATAGTGTTCATTTCCAGCATGTACGGTTCGTTGTCTACAATGATAAACTCACTTCTCGAGAAACCTTTCATTTTTAAAACTTCGTAAGCACGTTTGGCAGTTTCACCTACTTTTTGAGTCAGTTCGTCAGAGATTCTCGCTGGGGTGATTTCCTGCGATTTTCCTTCGTATTTTGCTTCATAATCAAAGAAATCATTGTCGGATACAATTTCAGTAATTGGCAGGACTTTAATTTCGCCTTGGTAGTTAATTACGCCGACAGAAACTTCTGTTCCGTCAAGAAAACTTTCGATGATGATTTCGTTGTCTTCTTTGTAGGCCACTTCAATTGCGATTGGAAGTTCTGCTTCAGTTTTAACTTTAGAAATTCCGAAACTTGAACCTGCTTTGTTTGGTTTAACAAAACATGGAAGTCCCACTTTTTTAACGATTTCAGCTGTATTAATTGCGTCTCCTTTATTCAAGTAATAAGAAACAGCTGTTTTGATTCCGTATGGTTTTAAAACCGATAATAAATCTCTTTTATTAAAAGTTAATGCCGATTGGTAATAATCGCAAGAAGACTGCGGTAATCCGATTAATTCAAAATAAGCCTGCATTAATCCGTCTTCGCCTGGAGTTCCATGAATAGCATTGAAAACACAGTCAAATGTGATTTTTTCTCCGTTTACGGTTACAGAAAAGTCATTTCTATCGATTGGGAATTCGGCATCATTTTGGTCCACATAAACCCATTTTTCTTTAAAAATGTGAATTCGGAATCCGTTGTATTTTGTTTTATCAAGATATTGGTATACAACGTTTCCGCTGATCAGCGAAATTTTGTATTCGCTTGAATATCCGCCCATGATGATGGCAATGTTTTTCATGTTTTGTTTCAGGTTTTAATTTGTTTCAAGTTTCAGGTTTTGTTACGATTGTGAAAACTGATTATTGAATCTTTTTATTGAGTATATAATTTTTAAATAAATAACGTTCTTATGAAACCGAGAGTTCTAGCCCTGATAGAAGCGGCATCTCCCGATTTAGAAAAACAAGGCTTTTTAGCCGTAGTTTTTGTTTATCGGGAATACAGCGGATAGCAGGAAATAGCTCCTAAAATTCGAAATGTTGAATTTTAAAATTCCAAATTCCAAAGTTCCTTTGTTTTAAACAAAATTATCATTTTTTTTGAAATGAAATACTTTATCTTTGTCGCTATTAAAAATAAATTTATGAGTTTACGTCAGTATTTAACAAGCCGAGTTTTTTTCTTGCAATTGCTTGCGGCCGCAGCTATTATCGCTGTTATTGGTTATTTATTTATGCATTGGTTGACCTTTACAACTGATCACGGACATGAAATTGCTGTTCCGAATTTGTCTAAATTGACTGAGGAGCAAGTAGAAAATAAATTGGATGAGCTGGATTTGGATTATGTCTTATTGGACAGCGTTGATTATAGAAGTGAATACCCAAAATATAGCGTTGTGGAGCAGGATCCACTGCCGGGAACAAAAGTTAAAGTTGGCAGAAAAATTTATATTAAGATTAATGCATCTGGATTTTCATCTGTTAAAATTCCGGATCTAATCGAAAAAACGTATCGTGAGGCAGTACCAACCTTAAAAGCGTTAGGACTTGAGTTAGGAACGATTACGTATATTCCAAATCTTGGGAAAGATATGGTTTTGGAAATGCGTTTAAAAGGAAGAAACTTAAAAGTAGGAGACCGCGTTTTGAAAGCGTCTAAAATCGATTTGGTTTTAGGAGACGGAAAAGCAAGTTATGTAGATGAAAGCCAGGCAACAGATAGTACTGCAGCGCCTGTAGAAACCCCAAGCGATGAACAATAATATTGAAGAAAATTTAGATCTGGAAGACGAATTATTTGAACATTACAGATTTGAAGTACCTAAAGGTCAGGCGTTTTTACGTATTGACAAATATTTGATGTATTTGATTCCGAATGCTACACGAAATAAAATCCAGAATGCAGCAACGGAGGGAAATATTTTTGTGAATGATATTCCAGTAAAATCAAATTATAAAGTAAAACCTTTTGATGTGATAACGATTATGTTGTCGCATCCTCCGTTTGAAAACCATATTCTTCCTGAGGATATTCCTTTGAATATTGTTTATGAAGATGATGCTCTTTTACTTATAAATAAAGAGCCGGGAATGGTTGTGCATCCGGGCCACGGAAATTATACTGGAACTTTGGTAAACGCATTGGCACATCATTTTGATAATCTGCCAATGAACAGCAGTGAACGCCCTGGTTTGGTTCACCGAATTGATAAAGATACTTCTGGTCTTTTGGTTGTGGCTAAAACCGAAGCAGCAATGACACATTTAGCTAAACAATTCGAAGCGAAAACTACAGAACGTGAGTATATTGCTTTGGTTTGGGGAAATGTTGCGGCAGAAAGCGGTACTATTGAAGGAAATCTTGCCAGACATTTGAAAGACCGTATGCAAATGGCTGTCTTTGCGGATCCAGAAATTGGTAAACCTGCCATTACGCATTATAAAGTTTTGGAACGCTTTGGTTATGTGACTTTGATTTCTTGTAAATTGGAGACGGGAAGAACACACCAGATTCGTGCACATATGAAACATATTGGTCATCCATTATTTAACGATGAGCGTTATGGCGGTCATTTGATTTTGAAAGGAACGACTTTTACAAAATACAAACAGTTTATAGAGAATTGTTTTAAAGCGCTGCCACGTCAGGCGTTGCATGCAAAAACGCTTGGTTTTGTTCATCCTAATACGGGCGAATTAATGCGTTTTGATACAGAACTGCCTCAGGATTTTCAAGATTGTATTGAGAAATGGCGCAATTATGTAAAATCGCATAATGTTGAAGATGAGGAATAGTAATATAATTTGTCAATTAGAAAATTAGATAATTTTTTTAACGGAAACAAACAAAAAGCTCCTTTTGGGAGCTTTTTGTTTTAACTATGATATTTCAAGTAATTTTCTAATTGGTAAATTATCTCATTTTCTAATTAATTTTAATTCAATTCTGAATGGTATTTTATTTGCCCTGTCGATCCGGTTGGTGATGGCAAAAGTTCGAAAACAGAAGTAGGAGCGAGGCCTTGTTCAATGCGGTGGGAAACGTAAAGAATACTGACATTTGTTTCTTGTTTAATTGTATTGATCAGCTGAATTACTAAATCGACATTTTCATCGTCTAAGCCTTCAACAGGTTCGTCTAAAATTAATAATGGCGGATGTTTTAAAACAGCGCGGACTATCAATGCAACTCTTTGCTGCCCGATAGAAAGATCGATAAAACGTTTTTTACGTAAATGAGACATTTCGATCACTTCAAGCCATTGCGTAACTATGTTTTTTTGATGTGTTGTGGGTTCAGTGTAAAGTCCAATTTGGTCAAAGAATCCCGATAATATCATTTGTTCCAGTGTATGTCCTTTTTGAAACAAATCCATCATAGCAGTGGTATAAATACCGATTTGTTTTTTGATATCCCAAACACTTTCTCCGGTTCCTTTTTTTCTTCCAAACAAAAATAAATTCTGTCCAAAACCTTTCGGATTGTCTCCTGTAATTAGAGATAAAATAGTGCTCTTTCCAGAACCATTTGGACCAATTAACTGCCAGAATTCACCTTGTTTGATTGTCCATGAAATGTTGTCTAGAATCTTTCTTTCTTCATAACTTACCGAGACATTTTCCAGTCTAATTAATTCATCTTCTGGAAAAGTATGAATCTCCGTTGCTTTAGGAATTGCTGTTGTATTTAATGTTTTAAAGTGGGTCTCGTTTTTTACAAGAGGAAGTAATTCGAATGTATTGTCTTTAATATGCGCTTTGTTAGGAACAAATTCAAGAACGTCAACGGTACGGTTTAAGAGCTGGATGATCGCAATATCATTGGTCAGGTCTTTTAAAGAATCTGCTAAAATTACTCTTGAAGCCTGATCTAAGTGATCAAAAGGATTATCAAAAATGATAAAATCAGGTTTTTGATTGATGCAGTATTTTAAAAATTCTTTTTTACGTTCACCAGATGAAAAAGTGCGCAGTTGTCTGTGCGATTCTGGAGAGGCTTCGACACTATCATATTGAAACTCTTTTTCTATGAATTTTTCGATCGAAATATCAGAAAACAGGATTCCTTTTTGATTGTTAAAAACGGCTAATTCTCCTGTTGCCTCGCCATTTAATATGTTTTGTATTAATTTCTTTTTATCTACTTGATTTGATAAAAGTATATCCCAATGCTGCATTGTGTTTTTTATTTGTATTATTTTTTCAGCGACAGATTAAAGTGATTTTTTATCCACGAATTTCACGAATTTCCTTTTAATCTGTGGCTAAAAATTATTCGGTTTGTCGAGTTGCCATGTCGCGGTCATTTCTGGACCATTCACTCCAAGAACCAACATATAATTTCGGAATTGGAAGTCCTGCGTAATCCATAGCTAATAAGGTATGACACGCTGTAACTCCTGATCCGCAATGTACGATTATATTCTCTTCTTTTTTGTTTCCAATTACTGCTTTGTATTTTTGAGTTAATTGATCAGGAGACTTGAATAATCCATTTTCATCTAAGTTTTCAGTTAATGGAACATTTACAGCTCCAGGAATATGTCCTGCAATTAAATCTAATGGTTCAGTGAGTCCGTCAAATCTGTTTTTGTCACGAACATCAATTACGATATTTTGATCGCTTTTTCGAGCTTTTTCGACTTCTTCAATGTCTGCTAATGGTAAGTTCCATTCTTGAACTGGATAATTTGTTTCTTGAAAAGTTTCTATTCCAGAATTAGTTGGAAAATTAATTTGTACTGCTGTCTGGAAACCGCCATTTAGAACCTGAATTTTTTCATGTCCAATGGCACGCATCATCCACCAAAATCTTGCGGCGAAGTTCGAACCATTTTTATCATCGTAAACCACAACATGACTTGATGGAGAAATTCCAAGTGAAGAAAGCGTTTTACAAAAGTCATTTACAGAAGGCAGAGGATGTCTTCCGCCGTTTGCTGGGTTTTCTGGAATTGACGCTAAATCACGATTTAAGTCGACAAAACGGGCACCTTTTAAGTGTTCCATTTTATATCCTTCAAAAGCATCTGCACCTGCTCGTGCATCAATCAAAATGATTTCTGAAGAACTTAATTGAATTAATTCTTCAACTGTAATTATTGGAGAAATTTTAGTAGACATCTTTTATTTTTTCTTTGAATTTCCCATCCAAAGAAGGGCATTTAAAATTAATTGACTTTGTGTTTTATTTTCAAAAGTGTACGACAGGGTTTTGTTTGTTCCGCCTTCATAATCAATATCATTATGTCCCATATTGACGTACAGCATTTTGTATTTTTTGTTTGTCCAAACTACAGGATAATAACCGTTATGCCAAATTTCATGCGCTTTTGGACCAGTTCCTAACGGAAAACTAGATTCGTCAATTGCCAATAAAATCTCGATGTCTAGATTTTTTGTCAAGTCATTAGACCAGCGATACCATTCGTTTGGAGCTGAACTAAAAGTCTTTGGCAGATTTTTGGTTACTGGTTGCTGCTTTTCGACTCGTAAAACAGCTGACGTCGGTCTCCAAGTATTACTGCCATATTCGCCAGATCCTAAAAAAGTATTGTGATACCAATTCCAATCTTGATTATAACTCGAATCATTTAAGGCAAATGCTGAAAAATGAAATCCTATAAAACCGCCGCCGTTTTCCATATATTTTTGAAAAGCTTCGCGTTGTTCTTTTTTTTCAGGTCTTGTATCTAAAAACAAAACGACTTGATATTTAGCTAAAAATTTAGCGTTTAAATTATCCCAATTGCTGGTTGAATCGTATTGAAAATGATTTTCTGCCGCTAATTTTGGAAAGTATTTATTGGCTTCATGCACAAAACTAATATGCGCCTGATCATTTTTTGCAGTGTAAAAAGCAATTACTTTAAATTTTGAATGCTCTTTTTTGCTTTGAGAAAAGCCAAAGCATGAAAGCATTACAGCAAATAATAAAACAATTCTTTTAAAAAGATTCACCGGATTTTGATTGAAAAAATACATGAATATTAACTCGGAATTTTTTCGATCAAAATCTCATTTTCAGCTTTGTCAAAATAGGTGCAGGTCATTTCTACAATATCAACACGCCATTTTGCAATACCGCATTGAGCGCAATGTTTGCAAAAAGTCATATAATCGGTTTCGCCATGCTGATGTTTTACTAAAAATTCGATAAAAAGTTCTTTGTTAGGAAAATCAGCTACTTTAATTTCAGGATATTTTTCTTCTGCTTCGGCAGTGTAATTGTTTAATCCAAAGTAAACTACGCTTCCGTCATGAACGTAAGTATCGTATCCTTTTACGCCTAAAATGATTAAATCCTGAATATAATTTGGAAAATCTGCGCCTGTTTTCACTTTTGCGTGAGCTTCTTTAATTTGGTCGATTGTAAACATATTTTTAATTTTAGATTGTTGATTTTAGATTTTAGATTTTGCCACGAATTACACGAATTTTCTACGAATTAAACTTTTTGCCACAGATTAAAGGATTTAAATGATTTAATCTGTGCTAATCTTTTTAATCTGTTGCAAAATAAAAAAAAATAATTAGCGCAAATTTGTGAATTGCTTCGCATGTTCGCTATCGCTCGAGTCGTGACGAAAAAAAATTATTTCAAAAATACGATTAATGCTTTTATAAATGGATCAAAAGATTCAATGTGCGGTAAATGTCCGGTGTTTGGAATTTCGACTAATTTCGAATTCGGAATCTCTTTCTGTGTCTTTTTACCCAATTCAGCATAGTTGCCCATTGTTTTCTGAATTGCTTCGGAAACTAAAGGCTTTCCTAAAGCAGTTTTGTCTCTTGTCCCAATTATTAAAAGTGTTTGGCTTTTGATATTTTTAAATTCATATAAAACGGGTTGTGTAAAAATCATATCATACAAAAGTGCAGAATTCCAAGCCACCTTATTATAATCTGGTGCCGTTGTCCAGCCTGCACCTAGTTCTGCCCATTTTTGGTAATCGGCATTCCATTTTCCGTCATAATAATTTGCCATTTGGTATTTTTTTATGCCTTCGTAATTTTGTTTCAATTCTGACTCGTACCACCAGTCAACAGGTTTGTAAGGCACAATTAATTTCCAGTCTTCCAAACCAATTGGATTTTCTAAAACTAGTTTTTCTGTAGTTTCCGGATATAGTAATGCAAAACGTGTTGCGAGCATTCCGCCCATAGAATGCCCTAAAATAGTTGTTTTTTGAATTCCTAAATGATCTAAAAGTTTTTTGGTATTTTGAGCTAACTGTTGAAAAGTATATTGGAAATTATCAGGTTTTGTCGATTTACCAAAACCAATCTGATCTGGGACAATAACCCGGAAACCTTCTTTTGTAAGTGCTTTTATAGTAGTTTCCCAATACGCGCCGTTGAAGTTTTTTCCGTGGAGCAATACAATGTTTTTGTTATTGTAATTATCGGGTTTAATATCCATATAAGCCATTTTGATTGCTTGACGCTGATTGCTTAAATCTAAAAAATGGACAGGAAAAGGGTATTCGTAATTCGTTAAATTAATGTCTAATTGCTTGATTTTCTGTTCTTGTGCCAAACAAAAAACAGGAAGTAATAGTATAATGAATTTTAAGGTTTTCATTTAAAAACGATTTTTTTATTAAGAATTATAAAATTACCGCTATGCATTTTTAAAACCAAAAAATCTACTCTTAAAGTTATTACAAAAAAGCGATTGAGTTAAAAATTAAGCCATTACAGCAATAATAGTAAGCGCAATTCGGCCAAGGTTTTTATCTCCGACAATTTCCACTTTTTCCAACGCATCAATTGGTGGCATTCCCTTCGAGAATAAAAGCCATGCATCCTGTGGATTGATTTTTACAATTGAAGTTGGATCACCTTTAAAAGAATCGATAAATTCCCAATTGTTTTCTTTTTTAATGATATTCCATTGTCCGCCAATTTCTGTGGTAATATTTAGACTCACAACAGTATCTTTTGGCGCTTCAGTATTCCTGTAAGTATGTGGTAAAGCTTGAATAAAAGTTTCAATAAATGGGTAAAACAATTCTTTGGTCATTAAAGCCGGTTTTCCTACGGCATCTCTAATCTGCTGTTGATGCAGAAATTTTTCGGTGTATTCTCGTGCAATATGAAACCAGTTTTGAGAAGTTTCTTCTCCTGCCCAAGCAACTGAAAATATAGCGTTATCAAAAGGATTTAAGGTTTCTAAATGTTCGGAATACTCTTTTCCTGTACTTTCTAACAATTGAGTGAGAACATTTGGACTTAGTCGTTTTGTAGCATTGGTCCAAGTCATGTTAAGCTGATTTAAAAAATCAACCAAATCTTGATACGAGTTAATATTTTCTGGTTTTTCTCCAAAATAATGATCTCTAGAAATAGACAATGCTCGTAGATTTCCGTCCAGCAAATGAGAAGCAATATCTTTAACAGTCCATTTTCTAGCCACGGTTCTGGCATTCCATTCTTCTTCGGTTAATGATTTTAGAAGTTCTATCAGTAAGCCATCTAAAATAGGAAAGAGGTGTACAGTCTGAATTGGAATTATTTGCGAAGATTTCATTACCGTTTATTTTTGATCTGGAATTTTTAAATCGTTGTTTTTAAGAGTTATTACGCGCTGTGGATACGGAATATCAATATTGTTTTCATCAAATCTTTTTTTAATGCTTTGCAGTAAATCGCAGTACATTACAAATCCGTCAGTAGAGTTTTTTGCCCAAGCCCACGCTTTTAAATTAACGCTCGAATCGGCTAGAGCAACAACTCTTGCTACTGCCAAAGGTGTTTTTTGTTCTTTAGCTTCTTCAGTTCTCGTATCAATAAAAAGAGGATGTTTGGAAATTTCATCCTTTATTATTTCCAGTGCTTTTTCGATATCAGAATCGTAACCAACGCCAATTTCTATTATTTTACAGCACTTAGTGTCATGCATATTGGTATTGACAATAATTTGATTGCTGATTACCGAATTTGGAATAATAATTCTATTGTTTTCAGCATCTTTCAAAACAACTTGTCTCAGATTAATATCTTCAACGGTTCCAATAAAATTATTGATGGTGATTTTATCATTGATTTTAAAAGGCTTAAAAATCACTAAAAAGATACCGCTTACAATATTACTCAGTGCTTGCTGCGATGCCAAACCAGCGACCAAAGAAATAACGCCTGCACCAGCCAAAAAGGAATGTCCAATAATTTTGAATTCAGGAATTTGAATCAACGCAAAAGCAAATCCTAAAATATAAATTATGGTTATTATTAAGTGTTTTAAGAATTTAAAACCAGTCACGTCATAATCCTTATCTGTTTGCTTTTTATACAAAAAATAACGAAGCGCCCTTTCTGTAATTGCACCCAAAATAATAGTTGTAATCGCAATTATGGTAATAAAAATACCTATTCTAAAATCTTTTATAAAGTCAATCATGATTTGTGATTTTGAGAAAAAAAATCCAAAAAGTAATGTTTAAAATTGCTTTTTGGATTTTATAAAGTTAAGACAAAAAATCTTTGTTTTTAAAGATCAACAAAATCATCACTTTTAGGGAAAATACTCAAAGCTTGAATCGCAATTTCTGGAGTTGGAGAAGCTAATTTTCTAAGTTTAGTATCCATCCAGGCGCCATCAACCGTAATTGTTGCGCAAAGCGTATCGTCTTCTCTTCTAAATTCGTGAATAATGGACCAGCGAGAAGCATCGGCTCTCATTTTTGATGTTTTGGTATGAATGAATATTTTGTCTGAAAGTTTTAATTCTTTTCTAAAAACACATTCTTCTCTAAACAAAACAGGACCAAAGCCTTGTGTCTGCATCACGCGTAAAGTTAAACCTAATTCTTCCAGAATTTCAATACGATGTTGTGCGCCAAAATCGTAATAAGCACTGTGACGAACATGAAAGTTTGGGTCAAGATCTGACCAGCGAAAAGATATTTCTTTTGTAAATGAAGCCATTTTATAATTGTAATTTAATTTGAATCCGAAATTACGAATAAAAATAAATGGAATTTCCACGGGGCTTAAATTTCTCCAAATTGTTACTTCAAATTATTTATTTTGAAAGCAGTTTTTTAATTTCAGCTGCAATATTATCCAGATTCTCTTTTGCATTTCCTGTAGATACGAATTTGATAATTCCGTTTTGATCGATTAGAAAATTTTTAGGAATTGAACTTGTCGCATATTGATCCCATATTTTTTTGTCAGGATCGATTCCGTAATTAAAATGAAGTCCGTCTTTTTTTAATTTTGCGACTTTTTTCGCAACCAGATTTTCGGTTTCTCCACTTGAAATAGCTAAGAATACGAAATTATCATTTTTAAATGGCTCAAGAATTTTTTCTGGAATATCATAAAATTCCATTAAGCATGGAGCGCACCAAGTAGCCCAAAAATTAACCAGAACAACTTTGCCTTTTAAATTAGAAAGTTTTACTTCTTTACCGTCGATTAATTTTAAAGTAAAATCACTTGCTTTGTCGTTTATATTTAGAATATATTCTTTTGGTTCTGTTTGGATTACTGTCTCATTTGCTGCTACAGTTCTTTTTTTGTCATTTTCAATTTTTTCTTGTTCCGAAAAAATTTCGATTACCGTGACAAATTCTCTGTCTCCAATTTTATCTCCGAATTTCTTAGCTAATTCATTTCTTTTTTCTTCAGAAATTCCTTTGCTCATCGATTTAATATAGCCTTCCTGACCGTATTTCTCTACTTGCTCCATTGAAGCAATTTCATCGTTGATTAGAATAACATACTCCGGTTTTTTTACTGATTGGGTTTGCGCGTAAAAAGAGAGCGTAAATAATAAAAGTGTAAAACAGATTGATTTTTTCATTTTTTTTGATTTATGATGATTTGATAAATGTAGGTTTTTTTTGTGAAAAAGTGTAGGCTACATTGTATTTAAAGTATATTTATAAAAATGTATACTTTTGATCATCAGCTTAAATGAAAAATTTTCTCAATGATAGAATGCCAAATTATAATTTCATTTTCGATAATTCAACTTCCAATTTATCAAAATTCTCTTCATTCTTGTCGACCACATAAGGTTTTAGCTTTTGGCATTCTTCCTCGGTTTCAAAAAGCATTTTAAAAACCACTTTGGTTTGATTTTCTGCAATAGTTTCAAAAGTTGTAAGAATCTGAAAAAGCGGTTTCGAATGACGTTTCCAAGCAATAAGATTAGGTTTCTCTATTTTTATGAATTCGCATTCATTGGCATAATTTCCCACTTCAGGACCGTGCATAATAAAACTCCATTTACCGCCTTCGCAAAAATTAAAATCATGAAAAGTGTTGGTAAAACCTTTTGGTCCCCACCAGTTTTTTAAATGTTCAGGATCACTCCAGGCTTTAAAAACAAGTTCCTGTGGGAAATTTAAAATTCTCGTCGTAACAATTTCTGAATTGGGCGTTGTGGAAAGAATTTCTGAAGTCATTTTTCTGAAGTTTTAAAATAAACAAAAAATGAAAGATGATAAAGTTATGAAATTAAATTTTGTTAATAGATTGGTGTTGTTCTGTTTTAGAATTTAATTTTTTGACAATCCAAGGCAGTGATAGTCCCTGTCCGATAAGCGTAAAAAGTACAACGGCCACAGAAATAAATATGATAGCATTTCTTTCGGGAAATGGAGTTCCATCTTCAAGAAATCTAGGAAGTCCAATGGCAATGGCAAGAGATACAATACCGCGCATTCCAGACCAGCCGAGAATTATACTGTTGTTAAAGTCGAGTAGTGCATCTTCGCTGATTTTTCGTCTTCCACCGCGGTTTTTTTGAAACGCTTTTTGGAGATTTATTTTTTGAAGAAAAATTCTAACAAATCGTATCAATAATGCAACGATAGTAATGATAAAAGCATAACCAATATAGGGAAGAATCATATCGTCATCAATATCTTTTAATACATATCTAAAATTAAGTCCGATAAGGATAAAGATTAATCCGTTTAATAAAAAGATGATAATATCCCACAGACTTCGAGAACTATTTTTTAAGCTTTCGGGAAATATTTTTTTGCTAAAACGTGCAATGGCTAATCCCGAAATAACGACAGCAATAACTCCAGAAACATGTAAATGTTCTGCAATCAGATAGGTTACAAAAGGCATTAACAGCATAAAGCTGATAGTAACATTAGCATTTTTATGTACTTTTTTTAAGATCACGGACAATATTTTTGACATTACAAAACCAACTAGAAAACCTCCGCCTAATAAAAGAATAAATTGCAAGGTTGCCTGCCAGATTATAAAAGCAGATCCCATAACGGCAGCAACAGCAAATCGGTATGCTACTAAAGCTGAAGCATCATTTATTAAACTTTCGCCTTCAAGAATGGTAATTGTTTTATGCGATATTCCGAGTCCTTTTGTGATACTTACCGCGGCAACGGCATCGGTAGCAGAAAGAATGGCTCCAAGAACAAAGGCGAGTGGCCAGGTTATGTTTGGAATCATATAATGAGCCACAACAGCAATCCAAAATGTAGTTAGAAAGACTAATGTTATGGCAAGTGTGCTTATTGTATTGATGTTGGTTTTAAAATCCTTTGGTGAGATATTAAAAGAAGCATCGTATAATAATGGAGGAAGAAACAATAGAAAAATAATTTCTGGATTGATCTCGATTTCAGTCATGGTTGGAATAAAACCAATGGCGATTCCAACAATTACAAGAAGAATAGGATAGGGAAGTTTGGCTTTATCGGCAAAGGCAGACAATCCGATAACGATGGCGAGTATAAATATAATGATGCTGTAATTTTCCATTTTTTGGATTAATTTTATTCAGTTGTTTTTGGGGCAAAAGACTTACCGTTTCGTGTTGATAATTTGTATTAAGTAAATTGTACAAATTAGTGACTATTGCATTTTTTTAGTAATCGTATCTATAAGTTGAATATTGATCTTTTTGAATAACCGTTCTATATTCTTTATCAAACTTGCTTTCAAGCTCTTGTTTGATTTTCTCTGACTTGTAGTTATAATGTTTCTTGTTTAAAAAACCAACTGTTCGAATTGTAGGATGTTCAAGAATCGGTTTAAGATTCCCGTCTAAAATGTTCGTATTTACAAAACGGAAGTCAATGAGATTTGGAAAATCACTTAAAAAATTAAGGTTTTCAATAGGAGCACATACATTTAAACATAAAACTTTAAGCTTTTTCAGCTTCAAAAGCTCGTTAGTAAATTTGAACTTTTTAGATTGGTTAATATGTAAAAATTCCAAATTTTTATTAACTTGGCTTAGCCCTTTGTCGTCCTGCAGTTTTGTACAGTAATGAAGTTCAAGTCTTTTGAGATTATTAAATTTTTCTATTCCTGTAAAATTTTTAACGTTTGCAGAATTTAGTTCAAGATATAAAAGTTTGTCGTTTTCAGATAGATTGTCAAATGAGCGTAGTTTTTCTTTTAAATGCCATATAATTGCATATTCAGAGTCGTCAAAATTCTTGTTTTCAGTATGAATAGAATTTTCCTTAAAGTCTTTACTAAAGATTTTGTTTTGCTCTAATTGTTCAAGCCATATAGTGTTAAATCGCCAATCCATTTTCTATCCTATGTTTTTTGTTCTGGTATTAAAACTGCCAAAGTTCCGCTATTACCTCTAGTTTATTACTAAAAAAAGCTAATGTACTTAATTCAATATTTAATTAAAAATTATTCTGATTTGGGAAGAGTAAATGTTCTGATGAAATAAATGCACTAGCCCCGATAGAAGCGGCATCCTTTTGTGCCGGGGATCGGCATAAAAGATATAGCGGATAGCGGGAATAGCTCCCTATTTATGACATATTTATAAGTCAAATGCGACAGTTGTCAGGTATTTAAAATGTCATGTTGTCAGATGATTATTGTCGTGCCAATAGTATAACTGACAATTTTATTTGGTTTTTTATATTGGCACAAAGATTGACTTATGCCACCTGAGTTATAAAATTAAATCAAAAATTAAATATATAAAAAATGGGTAAAATAATCGGAATTGACTTAGGTACGACGAACTCTTGTGTTTCTGTAATGGAAGGTAACGAAGCAGTTGTTATCCCTAACGCAGAAGGAAAAAGAACTACACCATCTATCATCGCTTTTGTTGAAGGTGGAGAAATTAAAGTAGGTGATCCTGCAAAAAGACAAGCAGTAACGAATCCTACAAAAACGATTGCTTCTATTAAACGTTTTATGGGACACACTTTTGCTGAAACTCAAGATGAGGCAAAAAGAGTTCCTTACAGTGTAGTAAAAGGGGACAACAATACGCCACGTGTGGATATTGATGGTCGTTTATACACTGCTCAAGAATTGTCTGCAATGACACTTCAAAAAATGAAAAAAACTGCTGAAGACTATTTAGGTCAAACAGTAACTGAGGCAGTTATCACTGTTCCTGCTTACTTTAACGATGCGCAACGTCAAGCTACTAAAGAAGCTGGTGAAATCGCTGGTCTTAAAGTTATGCGTATCATCAACGAGCCAACTGCTGCTGCACTTGCTTACGGATTAGATAAAAAAGGAACTGATCAAAAAATTGCTGTTTACGATTTAGGTGGAGGTACTTTTGATATCTCTGTTCTTGAATTAGGAGACGGTGTATTTGAAGTATTATCTACAAATGGTGATACTCACTTAGGGGGTGATGATTTTGACCAAGTTATTATTGACTGGTTAGCTGACGAATTCAAAACTGAAGAAGGAATTGATTTACGTTTAGATCCAATGTCATTACAGCGTTTAAAAGAAGCTGCTGAGAAAGCTAAGATTGAATTATCATCTTCTGCTGAAACAGAAATCAACTTACCATACGTAACTGCTACTGCTTCTGGACCAAAACACTTAGTTAAAAAATTATCTAGAGCTAAATTTGAGCAATTATCTGATACTTTAGTAAAACGTTCTATGGAGCCAGTTGCTAAAGCATTAAAAGATGCAGGTTTATCTACATCTGATATCGACGAAGTAATCCTTGTTGGAGGTTCTACTCGTATGCCAAGAATCGCTGACGAAGTGGAAAAATTCTTCGGTAAAAAAGCATCTAAAGGTGTTAACCCTGATGAGGTTGTTGCTATTGGAGCTGCTATTCAAGGTGGAGTTTTATCTGGAGATGTAAAAGATGTATTGTTACTTGACGTAACACCTCTTTCTTTAGGTATCGAAACTATGGGTGGTGTATTGACTAAATTAATCGAGTCTAACACAACTATCCCAACTAAAAAATCTCAAGTATTCTCTACTGCTGCTGATTCTCAACCATCTGTTGAAATCCACGTATTACAAGGAGAAAGAGCTATGGCAGCTGATAACAAAACTATCGGTCGTTTCCACTTAGATGGTATTCCACCAGCACCTAGAGGAGTTCCTCAAATCGAAGTAACTTTCGATATCGATGCTAATGGTATCATCAAAGTTTCTGCAACTGATAAAGGAACTGGAAAATCTCACGATATCCGTATCGAAGCTTCTTCTGGATTAACAGCTGAAGAAATCGAAAAAATGAAAAAAGACGCTGAAGCTAATGCTGATGCTGACAGAATTGCAAAAGAAAGAGCTGAGAAATTGAACGAAGCTGACAGCACTATTTTCCAAACTGAAAGTCAATTGAAAGAATTGGGAGATAAATTGACAGACGATCAAAAAACAGCTATCGAATATGCTTTAACTGAATTGAGAATGGCTCACCAATCTCAAGATCTTGATGCAATCCAAAAAGGATTAGACAATGTAAATGCAGCTTGGAAAACAGCTACAGAAGCAATGTACGCTCAAGGTGGTGAAGGACAACAAGCTGCTCCACAACAAGAGCAGTCTTCTGGAGATAACGTTGAAGACGTTGAATTCGAAGAAGTCAAATAAGTACTGATTAATATCAGTTAACAATAAGTGCTAAACCGCTGTAAACGTAAAGTTTACAGCGGTTTTTCTTTTTTATGCATTTTTGTTTCTGCCGTTTTTTAATCGTTTTTTATCATATATTTGTACCATATTTGTACCGGCACTTAAAGGGGGACAAAGTGTCCCTTATGTACCCTTATGGTACCTTAATGGGAGACAAAGACTATGAAAAGATCTGATAAACAATGTCTTAATTGTGGGAAAGAATTCCTGCCTAAAACCGTGACTTCTGTTTACTGCTCGCATGTATGCAGTAAAAAAGCATACAAACAGAAGATGATACGGCTTAAAAAGGAAGTGGGGATCAAAGCGCTGGTAGATAAAATACCCCAGAACAGGGCATTTATTTCTGTCCCTGAAGCTGGCATGCTTTTTGGGATTGCCAAAAAGACACTCTATAGGCTTGTCGAAAAGGGAAAAATTCCTTCAGTTAATCTGGGGACTCGCCTTATAAGAATAGACCGCAGAGTTATGGAAGAGATGTTCGGCCCTGCAAGCATCCTGCAGCAGGCTGAAAGCCCACCGAAGAAAAAATTATACAGCCTTGAAAAAGAAGACTGCTATTCGATTGGTGAAATTGCTCAGAGATTTCAGATATCTGAAGGTTCTGTCTACAGCCATATAAGGAAATATTCAATACCTACCAGGCAGATCGGAAAGCATGTATATGCTCCAAAAAGCGAAATTGATAACTTGTATAACGGAAATGATTTTATATGAAACAATTAGCAAAAACCAAGGTAACTGTGCGTCTTCGAAAAGCAGAAGACCGAGAGGAATGGTATGTCTACATAGAAAGCTATCCTGTTGAGGTTTCCGGAAAGAAAACGCCACAGAGAATCCGTGAATACTTAAACAGAACCGTAAAAACCGTGGAGTGGGATAAGCAGAGAACCGCTCGTACGGATGCGCAGGGCATAAAATCCTATAAGCCCAGACGCAGCGATAACGGAATAATAATCACCAGAAGCGAAACCGACCGCGAGATAATGCTCTATGCCGACGGAGTGCGTAAAATCAGGCAGAAAGAATATGATAATACAGATCTGTACAGTGATGCTGAGAACCTATTGGTTCAGCAGAAAGAAAAAGCAAAAGAGGATTTTATCAAATACATTGCCTCTGTGGCAGCAAAAAGGCATGCCCGAAGCTCAAAATCCATTATGATCAATTGGGAGCGGACCAGAGAGTTTTTAAAAATCTATTCCAAAGGCAGGCTGATGTTTTCCCAGATTGACGGCCGAATGGCGGAAGATTTTAAGCTGTTTCTGCTGGCTGCGCCGCTCGGAGGAGGCAAAAAAGGAATACTTTCCCGTAACACTGCAGCAAGGTATTTTTCCATATTTAAAGCCGCTTTGAAACAGGCTTTTATTGATGGATATCTAACCGTTGATTTATCTTCAAAAGTAAGAGGCATATCTGAGCAGGAATCAAGACGCGAATATCTTACCATTAAAGAATTGAACGGATTGGCCCAAACGCCCTGCGAAAAAGATGTCCTTAAAAGAGCCGCGCTTTTCTCAGCGCTTACCGGCCTGCGGCATTCCGACATTCAGAAGCTCCGCTGGAAAGAGATAAGCATGGAAGACGGCATGGCCAAACTGCATTTTACGCAGAAAAAGACAAGGGGTGTCGAATATTTGCCTATTTCTGAGCAGGCTTTAGATCTCTGCGGAGAGCCAAGGCTTCCCGGGCAGCTTGTGTTTGAGGATCTGATGGACCCGTCGTGGATTTCAAGGCCTCTGAAAAAATGGGTTGAATCTGCCGGCATTAAAAAGAACATTACCTTCCACTGCTTCCGCCATACATTTGCAACACTGCAGCTGTCCAGCGGGACAGACATTTATACGGTCAGTAAAATGCTGGGGCATACCAACGTAAAAACTACTCAAATCTACGCTAAAGTAATAGATGAGAAGAAAAACAGAGCTTCGAAGGCAATACAATTGGAATCTTTAAAGAAAAGAGCGCAATGAAAATAAAGTACTTTGAATATATCACAGTTTACCTGTCTGTTTTTTTAGTCTGTGTCTTTGTCGGTGTAATTGGAAGACTGGTGCTGCTGGAAAAAGGCGCCGATGAATATACGGCCGGCGTTTTCTTTTGGATCAGCACTGGATTTGGAGTTTTAATGTTTGCAATTCTAAGTTTATTTCTAAACGATTTGGCTGAGAGATTGGTGAATTGTTTTTTGAAGGCAAAAAAAAATGAATCGCCTGAAAGTCGCATTCCAGTTGAAAACCTTGAAAAAATAGAAGAGGAGCCACAGGATGCTTTAATTAAGCGCGAAATGCCTGAAAATAAAAATGCTGTCATTGATATTCAGCAGTTAAGGGAGCAGCAGCAAAATGCAATTAAAAATCAAAAACAGGCCAGGATTGATACTGCCCTCCGTTATGCGCAGCAGGAGTTTGCGCTGTACGTGTCGGATGATGATCTGGAACAATTGGGCAGCAATATAATCATATATGCTGAAGTCCTAAATTTTGAAAAGATTAAACCGATCAAAGTAAAAGATCTGTCCAATCTGGATCTGTATCATTTTGGCTGGAATATCTGGAATTGCTTTAAAGCCAGCAGACAGGACAGAGCCGCACAATTTTTAAAGCTGACTTTTGCTGATGCTTTAAAAGATGTTGAAGAGAAAAGCATTAAAACGCATCTCAAAGATGATGAACATAAAGGTCTTATAAAGATAATAGATGATTTTACAGATTTTTAAATGCCAATAGGTATAAAGCACTGTGTTTTTCAAGTATTTTTGCTGTGAAGAAGGACACAGCAGAAACACTTTTTTCATTTGCATCATAACTGTTAAAAACGATAGCTATGGATACAAATGAAATCTCTTTTGAAAACCTGCCCAAAGCAGTAGCACACTTAGTGAAAGAAATTGCCGAGATTAAACTTCTGATTCAGAATGTACAGGTGTATGAATCGAAAGAAAAAAGTATTCCTATTGGTATTGAACAAGCAAGCCGGCTAATAGGCAAAGCAAAGCCTACAATTTACGCTCTTGTAAGGCAGAGAAAAATTCCGTGCTATAAATATGGTAAAAAGCTGTATTTTTTTGAAGAAGAACTTTTAGAATGGATTTCTAAAGGGAAAAAGAAAACAATACAGGAAATTGAATCAGAAGTATTGAAGTATAATGATAATCAAAAAAAATAGGGGGAATAACAGACCGCAAAAATACTTATGTCACTCTGGTAGATCATCAAAAAGCATTTAATACAAAGCGATATGTTATCTGTAAATGAATTTGAACAAAAAAATCCTGAAAAATCTAAATTTTTCAGGATTTTACTTTTTATAGTGATCTCTACTGTACAAATTTCTATAAATTTTTACGGAAGATTTGAAAAGATTGGCTATTACTAATTTGGTTTGGATGTCCTGTTGGGATTGAACTTTTATACATCAATAGTTATTTACAGCAAGTTTCAGGATCAAATTTGCTAACTTATTTGGGTATTTCTAATACAGATCGAAAATTGTTTGCAAAACCTAATAACGTCTATGAAAGATTGATCTTATATGTTTTTTCAATTTGAGAAGAAGCGTGTTTTGGCGCGAGCTGTCCAATTTGAAATACTTTTTCAATAAAGTCAATACTTTCATCCACGCAAGTATTTTCATTTTTCAAGTGGCTTGCAAAGTGGTTTGTTATTTTTTGAATGATCCTGGCGCTGATTAAATCAACCTGAGCGACATCAAAATTGCTTGTTTTCTTTCTCTGAATAGCCAATTCGCTTGCCGCAATATCATTTAGTTTAGCTTTTAACGCATGGATAGTTGGCGCATATTTTCGAGTATTCATCCATGTATTGAATTCTAATTTCATATCCTCAATAATAGCTTCTGCGGCTGGAATATGTTGTTTTCTTCTCTCAAGCGTATCATCTGTAACCTGAGACAAATAATCTAGATGTATTAAAGTTATTCCTGGAATTTGCGCTACATCTGGATTTACATTTCGTGGAATCGATAAGTCTAAAATCAGTAAGGGTTTCTTTCTGTTAAGTAGTGCTTTGTCTATAGTTGGATTTTGTGCACCTGTTGCGACTATGAGCACATCTGTCTGTTTTATTTCTTCTTGTAAATTCAGAAAATCCTTTACAATAACGTTTAGTTTACCAGCTAATTCTATGGCCTTGTTCTTTGTTCTGTTTATAAGGGTAATATGGGTATTCTTTGTATGTTTTACTAAATTTTCGCACGTATTCCTGCCAATTTTCCCTGTTCCGAATAGTAAGATATTTTTATTTCTAATATCTTCTACATTTCTGATAATATATTGAACCGCTGCAAATGAAACAGATGTGGCACCCGATGAAATTTCAGTATCTGTTTTGACTTTTTTGCTAGCCTGTATAACCGCGTTTATTAAACGATCCAGGAATGTATTGATTAAGTCCTCGCGTTTGCTATTATTAAAAGCGATTTTAATTTGACTAATGATTTCAAAATCACCTAAAATCTGACTATCCAACCCTGTTCCAACTCGAAACATATGGTTCACAGCTTCCTGATTCTTGTATATATAAGCGACTTGTTGAAATTCTTCTACCGAGCCCTTGCTGTTTTGGCAAAGTAATTTGATTAATTCATATGGATGATTGGCAAAACCATATATTTCGGTTCTATTACAAGTAGAAGTGACAATTAATGATTCGATCCCTTCTGCCTTTGCCTGCAACAAAAGATCAGATTGTGCTTTAGTATCCAAACTAAACTTCCCTCTAATTGCTGCATCTGCTTTTTTATAACTTAAGCCTAAAGCATAAAAGGTGGTATTTTTGGACATGTTATATTTTTCCATATTATGCTTTTCTTAAAGTTCAAAAAAATATTAGTAGGTTATTGTAAAACACGATGAAACTTCCTTTAATGCTAAAGAATAATGGATTCAGACATAATTGTATATAAGTTGCCAGCAGGATTTTAATATAAAACGCTACCTGAAAAACAGGTAGCGTTTAAGAGAAATTATTTTTGAACTATTGGAGTTCTAAGTGATTCTAAGACCGCAACAATATCTGTATAAAGCTCTGTATTTGAAGCCACACCATTTGCATTTGCAGCTGCTCCTACATATCCTTCAAATTTTGTATAATCCGCAGTACTTGATTTTGTCCCCATACGAGGATTTTTCGCAGGATCGTGCGCAGCTACCATATTCAAACCAGAATAGGTATTTACGGCATTTGTACCACCAGTGTTAAACGAAAAGAAATCAGTCAGATTGTCTGATAGTTTAGCAATATTTGTAGACTGGGTAGTTCCTGTTTCGGCTAATACCGGGGCAAAATGCGCTTGTAGATTCCCCGCTGCATTCGACTGAACATCGGCAACAATTAATCCTATAGTTGAATTTACCACCTTGCGGAAACTCAAACGCCCCTGCTCGATCATTTGGCCAGCGTTATCTGGATCTGAAACCATTTTAGTTCCGCCTAATCTTTCGTAAATAGATGCCTTTACAGGAGGAGTTACCGGGGCGTCATCATCATTACTACTGCACGAAGCTAGGGTTGCAGAAGCTGCGAGTAATACACTAAGTGTAATTTTGGAATAAATTTTCATAATAAAAATATTAAAGGTTAATTAAAAAAACGGTTTAGTTTTTGAGACAATCTGTAGCTCAAACTATTTTGATTCACTGGACAAACTTCTTTGCCAGCCAAATTTTCCGGTAAAATATAACGCTGAGCATCATAATGTCCTATGGCTATCAACTGGTCAAATACTTTTTTAGAATTAGTGATCTTGTTGTTATGGAAGTAAACAACCACATTTCTTTTTACGATTATAGAATCAGAGGTTAATCCCTTGATAGATCTCAAATCTGAACATATTTGTTTGGCTTGCACCGAATCTATATTTGTTTTAAAATCAATTCGGCTTACCTGCAGATTTGGGCTTTCATAAACAGCAGGCTTAGCGGTAATAATGTGGAATAGAAAAATGGCAAAAAATAGTACCAAAATGATCAATCCCGTCCAAAGGCCTTTTTTAATAAATTTGTTAATTTTCATAAAGCTGATTTTTAAAATGATTTTAGGTTTTCTAGATCATATACGAACCCTTTTTTGGCTTGGTTTTATTTAAATCGATAAAATAGTAGTTTAGATTTATTTTAAATAACAACACACTGAATTACAGAGTATTTTAGAAAACTCTCGCCAAATTAAACCCAAAGAAAATATCGCCCTTGATCCAGTCTCCCGTAGTTCTTCCAAGATATCCGGCTTCATCAATGGCTTGAGAACTGGTAAAATGCATTTGAAAAACGTGTCCGCCGGTTTCCAGGTCAAAACCAATGGATAATGGATTTTTATAAATAGAATTTGACGCCCTGTTTAAGTGTGCCGCATAATCCATATTCAATGACCAGCGTTTTGCAAACTTGTATCTACCACCAAAGCCAATGGCATATTGTGAATTGCTCTGTTCAGGGTCGAGCACAAAATTTTCATGGAAAAATGATGGAACTATTTCTAAAGATAATTTTTCAGAGAATTTTCTGGAAATTAAAAGCTGGGCTACATAGGTGAGCCTATTTTTAAATTCAAGTTTAGGATATAGACTTTCCTTTAGCGTGTTGTTGATAGACAAACTATTAAATCCTGCAATAGTCACCGGAAATCCGTCTTTTATTTGCGGCAATAACATATATTTTGTTGCAAAGTCATAAGCAAATTCACTTCTGGCGGCACTTATATTAATCCCCGGGGTCAATCCGTATATAAATTTTATTTGTGTGTTGGCGTTATCCAGTCCATAGAATCCCTCAAAGCCGTCTTTTATAGAACCAAATCGGTGTGCTACAACAAAATACAAATCTCCTTTTGCCGCGAGTTTGGTCGATTCGAGATTGACAATCTTCAGGGCTTTAAATGCAGATGCCACCTTTTCTTTTGTGATTGGCGCTTCAACTCCGGATAATAGGTCATCTTGCGAATAGGTTAGTAATGGAAATAAAAACAATAATAGAATGAGCTTTTTCATGTGGTTAATTTTAATTGTTATTTGTTTTGGTGTACAAGGGAGGATTGATCTATTTTAAATTCTTGTAAGAGCTCATCATATCCTAAAAACCGTCCTTTAATTTTTAGCATTCTGCCAATTGCAATGTCTTTGGGCAAACTGTCTTTGAAGGTTGCAAATATCTTTTCGTCAATAACGATTCCCTTACTCGCAGGTTCAACAGCTGTTACAATTGCAGTTACTTCAATTGTTTTGTCCTGGTATTTGACAGTAGCAAGGCTGTCATTGAAAGTAAATTCTTTTTCGAGTCCTTTAACCGTTACAGTATAATCTGCAGTTTCTGATTCGATATTCCTATGACCTTTGTAACTGTAGAGGTAAATTGAGATCCCGGTTATCAGGAAGAGGGGAATAATAATAAGTATTTTTTTTCTCATGGCTGGTTTTTAGTATTTGGATTATCTACGTTAAAAAATACCTATTGGATTTAAATGATCAAATATGACTGTTATTAAATCTGTATGATCCATTTCACCGTATATGATTTCAAAATGCTTTAAATATTAAAATCATTTAGCCTTTCTAAAACTAAAAACCAATCCCATGAATTTAAAAACTCGTTTGCTTATTCCATCATTTGCTTTACTACTAGTAAGTTGTACAGATGATAATCCCAGTACTTTAATTGACACTCCACCAATTACCGGCGTTGCCACATACAATCAGAATGTGAAATCCATCATTGATAATAATTGTGTTGTCTGCCATGCAGCTGTTCCCAAAAATGGGGCACCTATGTCCCTGGTTACTTATGACCAGGTTAAAAATGCGGTCTTAAATCGCGGGCTGCTCAACCGGATTTCTTTAGAAAATGGAAATAGTTCATTAATGCCACAGGGAGGGCCAAGATTGCCTCAAACCACAATTGATGTTATTAAAAAATGGGAACAAGATGGATTATTAGAGCAATAATCCATAGTAAAAAACATGAAAAAAATCATAGTAATGCCAATGATATTGGCTTCGTTCCTTGTTTTTTCGCAGGAAAAAATATTAACTAAATCATCAACAATCACTTTTGAAGCTTCGGTCCCGTCTTTTCAGCCGGTTTTAGGAACCAATACCAATGTAACTTTTGTTTTAAATCCGGCAACAGGTGAAATTGCATCCTTAGCCCTGATAAAAGGATTTCAGTTTGAAATGCCTTTGATGGAAGAACATTTCAATGAAAATTACATGGAGAGCGATAAATATCCAAAAGCTATTTTTAGAGGAAAAATAGAAAAGTTTGATTCGAATAATTTAACTGAAGATTATAAAGATTACCTAATAAAAGGAAATTTAGAACTTCATGGGAAATCAAGAGATATAAATGCGAGCGCAAAGATCACCAGGACAGGTTCCAGAATTACCATCATTTCAGATTTTGCTGTTAATGCCAGTGATTTTGGCATTCTAATTCCATCGCTTATCAAGTATAAACTTGATGATAGAGTAAAGGTTCAAATTATTGCTGTTTTAAAATAAGCAAAAAATTGATTTTTAAACTAACATAATAATATAAAGAAAACCATGAAAAAAATTATACTCGTTTCCATGCTTTATGCTTGCGCTATTGGTCTGGCGCAAGAAAAAATGATCAGTAAAACAGGTAAAATAACTTTTGAAGCATCTGTTGCTTCTTTTGAAGAGGTTAAAGCTACAAATAACAATGTAACCTTTGTATTGAATACTACAACAGGAGAAATTGCAAGTTTAGCATTGATGAAAGGATTTCAATTTAAAGTTGCGTTAATGGAAGAGCATTTCAATGAAAATTATATGGAGAGCGATCAATACCCTAAAGCTATATTTAAAGGGAAAATAGAAGATTTTGATTTAAACAGTCTTACCAATTCCGCTAAAGATTTTACTATAAAAGGGAAGTTAGAGCTTCATGGAAAATCAAAGGATATAATAACCAAAGCAAGGATAATGATGTCCGGATCTGGAATTAGTATTGTATCTAATTTTGCCGTAAATGCCAGTGATTTTAACATCGTCATACCAACTCTCGTGAAAAGCAAAGTTTCTAATAAAATAAATATTCTAGTTGTTGCGGTTTTGAAATGACAGATCAAAAAAGTAAGATTTATAACTTTAAGAGAAGTATACTAAACCATTAAAAAGATTTAATTTTGAAAAACCAATTATTCGCTATTTCAAAAATGGAGGAAGAAATAAAAGTTGAAAACGACTTTGCACTTATCCGTTTTCAGAATGACGGTCCAGAACCTTTTTTTACACACCGTCAACTAACCACTGATTTCATACAGTTTCATTTCGTACTTAAAGGTAACGCCAAATTTTCATTTAATAATGGTAATTATGATTTAGCACTACAAGAAGAAAAATCCTTTCTTTTATACAATCCACAAAAGGAGCTACCATTTCATTTAGAGCTTTCACCAAATTCGTGGATGATTTCTGTTATTATTTCAATTAGGAAATTTCATGCATTGTTTTCTGTTGAAGCAGATTATATTACTTTTTTAAGTCCTGATAACAAGTATAAAAATTATTATAATGAAGGTTGTATAAGTCCTTCAATGGCAGTTGTTTTAAGCCAGTTGTTCCATTATAACCTTCATCCATCCATAAAAAATCTTTATTGTAAAGGTAAAGGATACGAATTACTTAGTTTATCTTTTAACAGGAGCGAAGATCCAAATGCGCATCATTGTCCGTTTTTAATTGATGAAGGTAATGTATTGAAAATAAAAAAAGCCAAAGAAATTATCATCGCCAATATGGCTGAACCGCCTGGTTTACAAGAATTAGCCGATGAAATTGGTCTGAATCTGAAGAAACTGAAAATGGGTTTCAAACAAATTTATGGCGATACGGTTTACGGTTTTCTTTTTGACTATAAAATGGATTTCGCCAGAAAATTGCTTGACAGCGGTTCTTACAATGTAAACGAAGTGGGGTTGAAAATAGGTTACAGTACAGGAAGCCATTTCATTGCAGGATTCAAGAAAAAGTTTGCAACAACTCCAAAAAAATATCTGATGTCGATTAATACGAATTTTTAAGTTTTGTTGGCTATGAGCCTGGTGATAATGAACGGGCGAAGCAATCCACGAATTTTAATCTACTCAATCTGCAAAATCTGCGCGACAATTTTAACATCTATTCTATAGAACAAAGCAAAAAGTAAATGAAAGGCGTATTATTAGTAAACTTAGGATCTCCGGAAAGTCCAACTACAAAAGATGTAAAACCATATTTAGACGAGTTTTTAATGGACAAACACGTGATCGATGTTCCGTATTTGTTGCGAGCTTTTTTAGTTCGTGGCATTATCCTGAGAAAAAGACCGGAAGAATCTGCACATGCTTATACTAAAATTTGGTGGGAAGAAGGTTCTCCGTTAGTGGTGCTATCTGAAAGAATGCAGAAAAAAGTACAGTCTTTAGTAAATGTTCCGGTTTCGTTAGCAATGCGCTATGGAAGCATGACAATTGAAAAAGGGCTACAGGAATTACATGATAAAGGAGTCACAGAAGTATTACTTTTTCCGTTATATCCGCAATATGCAATGGCTTCAACATTGACAATTTTGGTTAAAGCGGAAGAAATTCGTAAAAAGAAATTTCCACAAATGACTTTTACCGATGTTCCTGCGTTTTATAACAAACCGGATTACATCAAGAATCTGGCTGATTCTATCCAGAAACATCTAGTTGGATTCGACTACGATCATCTGTTATTCTCGTATCACGGAATTCCGGAGCGTCACATTCGCAAAACAGATGTAACCAAATCACATTGTAAAATTGACGGCTCTTGCTGTAACACACCTTCGCCGGCACACGATTTCTGCTATCGTCATCAATGTTATGAAACCACAAAACAAGTGGTGAAATTATTAGGACTTCCAGCTGATAAATACAGTTTAACTTTTCAATCGCGTTTAGCGGGAGACAAATGGTTAGAACCTTATACCGATGTTGAAGTTGATAAAATGCCAGCAAAAGGGATCAAGAAATTGGCAGTTGTAACTCCGGCTTTCGTTTCAGATTGTTTAGAAACGTTGGAAGAAATCGCAATGCGAGCCAAAGAAGATTTTGAAGCAAAAGGAGGAGAGAATTTCTTAGCGATTCCGTGTTTGAATGATGATGATGAATGGTGTCAGACCGTGAGTAATTGGATTAATGACTGGGCTAGATAAATCTAAAATAAGAGCATAGAATATTACATTTACTATTTCTAGTTAGATTATCTAATCTTTTGGTTAAATCCCCCAACTTTTGCACCTGATCCGATAGTCGTTGCAGGTTATGGTTCTGTATCAAAAAAGACATCAGCTCCCTATATTTAAAGTATTGAGCTGCCAATAAAATGTAAGCAGTATCTCATATATAATCTGCTATTACTATTGTTCAGGATAGTAATTACAGAAAAAGCCCTGAAATTTCAGGGCTTTTTCTATAATTGTATTTTATTCTCGGAAAATTACATTTTCGGAAGCAGTACTGTATCCACTACATGTATAACACCATTGGATTGATTTACATCTGAGATTGTAACTTTAGCCTTATTGCCGCTCTCGTCACTGATGTACAAATCTTTTCCATCCATCCAGGCAGTTAAAGTTCCGCCGCTCACTGTTTTTAAAGTGGCTTTTCCTTTACCGGCTTTTATTGCTTTTGCAATATCAGAACTATTCATTTTACCGGATACTACATGATAGGTCAATATAGTTTGCAATGTTTTAATATTCTCAGGTTTCAATAATGTTTCAACAGTTCCGGCCGGTAATTTACTAAAAGCTTCATTTGTCGGTGCAAAAACAGTAAATGGACCTTTACCTTGCAGGGTTTCAACTAATCCTGCTGCTTTTACTGCTGCTACCAAGGTGGTATGATCCTTTGAGTTTACCGCATTTTCTATAATATTTTTATTAGGATACATAGCCGCTCCACCAACCATTACTGTTTTTTGTGCAAATGATGTAAATCCAAATCCTAATGCCAGGATTGCTGCTGCTAAAAATTTTCCAGTTTTCATAATTACTTTTTTTAAGTTATAAAGTCATTTACGCTTTAATATTCTTTTTGGTTTTAAAATAAGCCAAGAAATAAACTAAAAGAAAACCGGACTAACTAAAAGGTTTTATGGATGAGTATTTTAAGGGAATATTTTTTGATAACTTACTATGGTCAAAATAATTTCGCTGTTATCTTCACAATCAAAGCAGCCTGAAAAGATGAAACGGAGAGGCGAAAATTTCTTTTTCTTTAGTTGTGATATGTTTAGATCAGAAAAGCAGTTTAGATACTATACTTTTAATGTAACTTTATTAATCGTAAATTATGCATCAGGCTACTATATACTTATAGGGCTTGAATATGCGATTTAAACATGGAAGCGAATTATTTTTCAAATTGTTTACATTTACCAAATAATGTATCTCTTATGTACGAAGAATTAAAATATTGGTATTTGCGTGATCATAAATTGTTTAGGACTTTGAGTTTTTCTCAAATCAAGCAACTTTGCATAATCACAGGTTTTAAAAAAGCCTCAAAAGGGGAAATTATTTATTTTTCATCTTCAGATGTGCCCCGGATTTTTTTACTTAAAAAGGGGAATATCAAGATTGTTGCCCTGGATAGTAATGGCAACGAAACTATAAAGGACATTATCCAGAAAGGAGATTTGTTTGGTGAACTGACTTTGGAAACAGATAATAAAAACGAAGAATATGCAAAAGTCCTTTCAGACGATGTTGCCATCTGCAGCTTTTTAATGTCTGATTTTGAAGATTTATTGCTTCGTAATCCGACTTTAGCACTTTCATACACCAAGTTTGTAGGACTGAAAATGAAACGTATTAAAAACAATTATGCCAATCTAATTTCTAAGGATGCCAAAACCAGATTGTATCAATTCCTGAAAGACTGGGCAGAACAGGAAGGCGTTAGAGAAGGAAATTCAGTAGCCATTGAAAATTATCTAACCCAAAATGATATTGCCCAGATTATCTGTACTTCCAGACAAACCGCTACACAATTACTCAATGAGATGGAAACCAATCAGCTTTTAAACTACAACAGAAAAGAAATTATTATTCGAGATATTACCAAATTATAATTATTTTGGGCTAAGTGTAAATTAGCCGACATTTTGCTTTTTTATAGTATGATAATTTTACATTATTAAAAAGATGTAAAAACATACACTATGAAAAAATTACTTTTTATTTTTTTAGCGACCCTTACTTGGGCTGCTAACGCGCAGAACATGATTGCTAAATCTGCCACTGATATCGCTCCTTTGCTAATAGGAGAGAAGATTCCAAACCTTACTTTAAAATCATCGGATAATACAGATGTACAAATTTCAGACCTGCTAAAAAAGAAAAAGACAGTTCTTGTTTTTTATCGTGGAGGCTGGTGCCCGTATTGCAATATGCATCTGCAGGCATTGGCTGAAGCCGAAAAGCAAGTTCTGGATTTGGGATATCAAATTATTGCGGTAAGTCCTGATTCTGCTGAAAATTTAAAAATGACAGCAGAAAAAGATAAAGTAAAATATACCTTACTTTCTGACTCAAAAGGAGAATTAATAAAAGCCATGGGAATTGCTTTTGAGGCTCCTGAAAACTATAAAAGTGTAATTAACGTAAATTCTAAAGGAATGAATACTAGTTTTTTACCTGTTCCGTCCGTTTTTGTTGTGAATCCCCAGAGTGATATCCTTTTTGAATATGTCTCTCCTGATTTTAAGCATCGTATCACGACCGAATTACTTGTTTCAGTATTAAAAAATTTAAAATAAAAAAAATGAAAAAGTTAGTATTACTTGTATTGATTTTGGTTTTTGGAGTTTCTTCTGCTCAAAATGATGCCAAAAGAGCTAGCCAGTATAATTTAGAAAACAAAACTGCCATTCAGGGTTATGATCCGGTAGGATATTTTAGTCAGGGAAAAGCAGTTAAAGGGAAAAAAGGGATCTCAGCTTCTTACCAGGGCGTGATTTATAATTTTTCGTCAGGTGAAAATAAAAATGCTTTTCTGAAAAATCCATCAAAATACGAACCTCAATACGGTGGCTGGTGTGCTTATGCGATGGGAAGCGCTGGCGAAAAAGTCGAAATAAACCCCGAAACGTTTAAAATTACTGATGGCAAACTTTTTCTGTTTTACAATGCCTTTTTCAACAACACCTTAAAAAGCTGGAATAAAGACGAGGTAAATTTAAAAACACAGGCAGATGACAACTGGAAAAAAATCTATAAATAACACGGTCATGAAAAGGGAAATTTTAATATGGATTCTCAGAATTGCCGCCTCGGTAATTTTATTGCAGACCTTATATTTCAAGTTCAGCGGAGCAGAAGAAAGCATCTATATTTTCACTGCCCTAGGAGTAGAACCTTACGGAAGAATTGGTTCAGCAATAGCCGAATTGATAGTGGTAATTTTAATCCTCATTCCAAAAACCACCTGGATTGGTGCTTTGAGTGGAATTGGGGTAATGACCGGAGCTATTTTATCACATGTATTTGTTTTGGGACTCGTGGTAAAAGATGACGGCGGATTACTTTTTAGTCTGGCTATTATTACCTTATTATGCTGCCTGGGTTTGCTTTATTTCAACAAAAACAAATTGTCTAATCTTCTAAATTAAAAGATCATGTTACTAGAATCAATACGCCAGAGTTTAGATGAGTTAATTTATCTATTAGATCAATTGTCAGATCAGGATTATTCAAAATCTTGCCAGGCTTTAAGTAATGCCACAATTGGCGAACATACAAGACATATTCTGGAGATGTTTCAATGTCTGGAACAAAGTTATGATTCGGGAATTTTAAATTATGACAACCGCCAGAGAAATAAGCAAATTCAAACCGAAACAGAATTTGCTAAAAAATGCATTATTCAAATTAAAAAAGAATTGAAAAGCGAGAACAAAATAATCTATCTCGAACAGTTTATTGATGGTCTTAGCATGAGGATTCAAAGCAATTATTATAGAGAATTGCTCTATAATTTAGAGCATTGTGTGCATCATCAGGCGCTCATAAAAGTGGCCGTTTTGCAATTCGAAAATATTATCATTGATGAAAATTTTGGTGTAGCGCGCTCGACCATAGCATACAGAAAACAATGTGTACAGTAAGTTTTGTAAATAATAACGGAGTTGTAATGATCACTTCAAACAGGGATGAAAAAGTAATTCGTCCCAGTGCTATTGTGCCCAGGAATTATAAGCATAAGGGAAAAAATATGATGTACCCAAAAGATTCAAAAGCGGGGGGAACCTGGTTTGTCATGGATGAAAACGGAACAGTTCTGGTTTTGCTAAATGGCGGAATCGCAAAACACAATGTGATACTGCCTTATCGAAAAAGCCGCGGACTAATTGTTTTGGACATTATTTCGGATGATTCTCCAAAGGACTTTTGGAAACAAATTGATCTGGATAATATTGAGCCTTTTACGCTGGTTTTGTATCAGGAAAAAGAATTGTACGAATTGATTTGGGATGGCATTGAAAAAAAGAGCACAATATTAGATGAATCCCGAAATTATATTTGGTCATCAGTTACTTTATATACAGATCCGGTAAGAAAGAAAAGATCAGACTGGTTTTTTGATTTTTTGAAAGATAAAAATGAAATATCACCATTGGAAATGCTGGATTTTCATCGAAACACAAGCAGCGAAGACACTCAAAATGGTTTAATTATCAATAGAGAAAATAGGATGAAAACCCTGAGCGTAACCCAAAGCGTAATAGAGCAAAATAGGGGGGTAATGAAATATTATGATTTAGTCAAAGCAGAAGATTTTTCAACCTCATTTATTCGAATTTAAAAACATTCAGATGAAACTATTTTTTCATAAAATTACCAATTGGGAATATTGGCCATTTCAGGTTCTGTATGTTCCTATCTATTTTCTTTGGGCCTATTATGCCATCAGAGCAAGATCGATTTTTTTCTTTAATGCCTCTAATCCGAAAATTAAAAACGGCGGGTTTATGATGGAAAGCAAAAAACAGATTTATGATCTGCTTCCTGAAAAATGCTACCCGAAAACCATTTTAATTAAAGAAAATACGGATTTTAAAACCATAGCAGATAAGGTATTAGAAAGGGAAATCTATTTCCCGTTAATTGCAAAGCCGGATATTGGCCTGCGTGGTTCGGGCGTGAAAAAAATTAAAACAATATCGGAGCTGAAAGACTATGCCCAAAAAGCAAATTTTGATTTTCTTTTGCAGGATTTAATCCCATTCAAGAATGAAGTGGGTGTTTTTTATGTTCGTCATCCGCTGGAAAAATACGGAAAAATTACCGGAATTGTCTCTAAAGAGTTTTTGATTGTAACAGGTGATGGCAAATCAACAATTGAAAATCTGATCAAACAAACGCCAAGATTTCAGTTGCAGTTTAATGTTTTAAAAGAAGAATATGGTGATCAATTGGACCTGATATTACCCAGAGGCGAAACCATAAATTTAGTTCCATTTGGCAATCACGCCCGGGGCGCAAAATTTTTGGATGGCAGCCATTGGGTTACGCCAAAATTAACCAAGATGATCAATGAGCTCGCTGCTCAAATCCCTGAATTTTATTTCGGGCGTTTCGATATCATGTACAACACTTTTGAAGAATTAGAACAAGGAGAAAACTTCCAGATTGTAGAATTAAACGGCGCGGCAAGCGAACCTACACATATCTATGACCCCAAACATTCGGTTTGGTTTGCCTGGAAAGAACTGGCACGACATATTACTTATATGTATGAAATAAGTGTTGAAAACCATAAAAAAGGCATTCCCTATTTAGAGCACAAAGCAGGTATGCGTGAGTACAGATTGCATCTGGCACAAAACAATAAAATAATGAATTTCTAGAAATGAAAAAGTTAAAAAATATTTCAGTTGGATTTCTGGTAAGTTTTCTCGGATCAGTTCCGCTGGGATACTTAAACTTAGTTGGACTGGAAATCTATGCAAAATCAGGATTTCATAATTTGGTTTACTTTTTGTTTGGAGTCATATTTATTGAAACCTTTGTGATTTATTTTACGCTGCTTTTCGCCAGAGAGCTTATCAAAAACAGAAAACTCATGAAGATCATAGATCTGTTTTCAGTTGGGTTCATGCTTACTCTGGCGTTTGTTTTTTATTTGAATTTCAATCACCCGGCAGAGTCTAACTATTATTTAGGGAGATATTTGATTTATTCTCCATTTATAATTGGGGTAATTTTAAATGGATTTAATTTTTTACAATTGCCTTTTTGGACCAGCTGGAATTTATATCTGCTCAATGAAAAATATATTACCATTCAAAGGAAGCTAAAATATTATTATATCGCAGGAACCTTAATGGGTATTTTTACAGGAATGCTTAGCGTAATAATAATATTGCAGTCTGTTTTACAAGACACAAATCAATTCGCAAAGGGCATACTGCCTGTTTTTATTCCGCTTTTTTTTATTGCTTTAGCAGGTATTCAATTGTTTAAAGTATATAAGAAATATTTCAGTGTGTATTAGAATTTTAAAAGGGTAAAATTTATTATGATTTGCAGGTGATTTTTAGTGGAGACTATTAATTAATAATTTTTCAGGAGCTTTTCCCGCTATCGGTTCCACCCGAGTGCCAGCGTACTGGCGAAGCAATCTTTTGTGCCAGGCCCCGGCACAAAAGGATTTCACTGCCATCGAGGGTAGGGCTGCCACAGAGCCCTGTTTTGTCGTGGAGGACTGCACATTCAAACGCAATTCTTTGCAGCAAACCTGAATTTTACCTGCTGAAATGATAAATTACAGTCTGAATATTATTCTTTAAATCACACGAAAAATATTTCCATGCAGCCCTGTTTAAAATACAGTCTATTGGTTTTTGGTATATTTAATTGGAGGTACAGTTATAATGAGTTAAATTTGTATTTATGGCAAAACTCATAAATCTTAAGGTCTTTTCTCATTTTTTCCGATCCTCCTCTGCAGGTGGAATTATATTATTAATCTGTGTACTTATATCACTTTTGATTGCCAACTCGGGATGGTCGGGTGGTTTTAAGGAACTGCTTAATTTTGAACTGGGATTCAATACTTCTTTGCTGCATTTAAAATATCCGGTTTTACTCTGGATCAATGACGGGCTTATGGCTGTTTTTTTTCTTCTTGTAGGACTGGAAATAAAAAGGGAGATAGTGGAAGGGGAGCTTTCTTCATTTGCCCAGGCTTCCCTTCCGGTGCTTGCCGCAGTGGGCGGTGTAGCGGTTCCGGCCTTAATTTATTTCTTTTTTAATAATGGCGATCCGCATACGGCCAAAGGCTGGGGGATTCCAATGGCTACCGATATTGCTTTTGCACTGGGGATTTTATCCCTTTTAGGCAGTAAGGTGCCTTCGGGGCTTAAAATATTTCTGGCCGCGCTGGCTATTGTGGATGACCTTATTGCAATTTTAGTAATAGCCATATTTTACTCCTCGGAACTTAATTTTCTCTATTTAGGATATGCAGGGGCATTGTTTGTCTTACTGGTTATCTTTAATCGAATGGGTGTCAAAAACCTGTTTTTTTACCTGATCCCCGGAGCAGTTATCTGGTATTTTATTCATCACTCGGGTATTCATGCCACTATTGCCGGTGTTCTGGTAGCCATAACGCTGCCCACTACTGAGGATGATACGGAGTCTGCTCTTGAAAAACTGGAACATGCCCTCACTCGTCCGGTGAATTTTATTATCATGCCCATTTTTGCCCTTGCCAATACCAATATCACTTTTGAATCTGAAATGATAGCAGGGCTTTTCAGTAATCTGGGACTGGGTATTATCCTTGGACTGTTTTTAGGCAAACCCATTGGGATTTTTATCATGTCATGGTTATCAGTAAAGCTGAAAATTGCCGAGCTTCCCCAGTCTGTTACCTGGACGCATGTATTGGGGCTTGGCCTGTTGGGCGGGATCGGATTTACAATGTCGATTTTTATAGCACTTCTTTCCTTTGGAGATGCACTGCATCAAAATGAGGCAAAATTCGCGATACTCATTGCCTCTGCAATTGCCGGTATTTCAGGATTTTGTATTTTGAGCCTGTACAATAAAAAGCAGAAAAAAGCGCTTGGGGACAATTAATGTTTCTTGAAAAGTTCCACATCTTTTACCAGCAGGCGCTCATTGAGCCACAGCTTGAGTTTGTCGCTCTCGGCCGGACTTAGAGTTTTAGCGCCGTCATAGATAACGGCCGTTATCGTTGTAATGCTGTCTTTTTGATTAACAAGGCTGCTTTTATTGATAGAGAGTGAACTTACAGCTGGAAATAAAACCCGGGTTTCTTTTAAAATCTGAAGGTTGTCAAATTTGTTCCTGGTCAGCTGCTTTTCCAGCTGCATGATCTTAACGTCTTTTACATTCATCTCATTCTCACTGCTTTTAATCTGGCTCAGGATATCGCCCTTTAGAGCATTGAAGCGGTCAGTGCTGTCCTGACGGATCTGCAATTGTGTGCCGGCCAGGTATTTATTTTGGTTCAGTTTATCTTTAAGCTCTTTTATTTCTAATGCGGAAAACCGTCTGGAGAGGAAAGCCAGCTCGAGTTTTTTAGCTTTAGGCGTAAAATCAGTTTTTTTATACACTATGGTATATCCTTTATTGGTGAATTCACTCTCAATGAAAAGATCTGCATTTTTTTTAAACTGCTGCTCCCTGTACAGCGAGTAGGCCAGATAACTGCTGGGCACCAGCATAACTGTTATTAAAAAAGCAATGGTATACTTTACCCGTTTTTGGTGTTTTTCATCTACCTGTTTAACGGCCGGGTAGTTAAGGTATTTAATGATTAAAAAGGTAGCGATCCCTATAAAGACGCAGTTGATGCAGTAGAGATAAAATGCCCCTAAAAAAAACGTCCACTGCGCGGTGGCAATACCATAACCGGCCGTACACAGGGGCGGCATAAGGGCCGTTGCAATGGCAACTCCGGGAATGGGGTTCCCTTTTTCCGATCTGGTAACGGCAATCACTCCCACAACACCTCCAAAAAAGGCGATAAGGATATCATAGATATTTGGGGAAGTCCTGGCCAGCAGTTCGGACTGTACATCCTTGAAGGGACTAAGGTAAAAATACAAGGTCGAAACCACCAGGCTTACTACTGTTGCAGTCAGTAAATTTTTGAGTGACCTTTTAAGCAATGAAAAATCATAAATACCCAATGCGAATCCGGCCCCCACAATCGGCCCCATGAGAGGGGATATGAGCATTGCCCCGATAATCACAGCTGTTGAGTTTACATTTAACCCAACCGAGGCGACAATAATAGCGCAGGCTAAAATCCAAAGGTTTGCTCCTTTGAACGTTATATTGTTCTTTACCGCCTCCAGGGTTTTTACCCTGTCATCTTCTCCATCGCGAAGGTTGAGCAGGTCTGTAATTTTTCTCATAATCTATATAATTAGCAAGCGATTTAATACGCTATTTTGGCATGTAGGACTAAGATAAGACTAATTTTAATAATTATTTACTGAAATCGGGCAAATGAGAACTCAAAGCTGATTGAATTCATTTTTATATAAGGGAAGGTTTTATTCAAAGATCATCGATTTTAGCCTGTTTCGATACGATTCCAGCACATCTGATTTGGTTATAAAACCATAGTACTTACCGTTTTTAAGCACCGGCAGGAATACTTTATTGCTTTTTTCAAATTTATTCATAACAGTTTGCATGCTGTCAAAGAGATCCGCAGTCTGGACTGGCTGTACCATTATGTCTTTTACAAGGATATTGCCCGCTTTGAGATTATCAAAGATGACTTCGCGTATATTATTAAAATACACCAGTCCCTGAAGGTCATTTTCATCACTTACAACCCCAAAAATAACCTGATCGCAGTGCGCCAGAAGATCGGCAACATTTTCAAGGTTTTGACTGCTCTCTACAGTAAGGTAATCTTTTTTGACAAGATCTTCAATTTCCAGTGTGCACAGAATATTAGTATCCTTGTTGCCGGTAAAAACATTTCCTTTTTTAGCGAGGTTCTTTACATCCAGGGAGTGCTTTTCAAAACGCTTGGAAACAGCAAAACTCACAGAGGCTACAATCATAAGGGGAATCATCAGATCATATCCTCCTGTTATCTCTGCAATAAGAAAAATAGCCGTTAGCGGCGCATGAAACAGGCCGCTGAGGATCCCTGCCATGCCCACGAGCGTCAAATTGCTGACGGGAAGATCAGTAAGTCCCGTGAGATTTAAAAATTTGGAAAAGAAATATCCGGCATAAGAGCCCAAAAAAAGCGAAGGGGCAAAATTACCGCCGTTACCGCCGCTTCCCAAGGTAATTCCCGAAGCAAATGCCTTGAGCATCATAGAAAACCCTACAAAGGCCAGCAGTACCCAGCTGTTGTCGGCATAATCCCCAAATAGCGTATTTTCAAGCAATTTTCCGGGCTCTTTGTCGGCAAGGGTTTTAATGCTTTCGTATCCTTCGCCAAAAAGCGTAGGGAAAATAAAGATCATCAGTCCTAAAATGCAGGCCCCGATTAGCGCTTTTTTATAGATGCCAAATTTTAAATGGGCAAAATAGTGCTCGGTTTTTAAAAATTTCCGGGCATAAAAAACGGCAATAAAACCCGTGAAAAGTCCCATTAAAACGTAAAAGGGAATATTATGGTAATCGAAAGTCTGTTTTTCCCTGAAGGTCAGCAGTATATTCTCATTAAGCACTATGGTGGAAACTAGTGTTCCGGTGGCCGCTGCAATCATAATAGGGGTAAAGGCCGAAATGGTGACATCCACCAGCAGCACCTCGATGGCAAAGAGCACCCCGGCAATCGGCGCATTAAAGGCGGCCGCTATACCGGCGGCAACCCCGCAGCCAATGAGCAGTGTGCGTTCCTGATAGCTTAACTTGAACTGCTGGGCAAAATTGGAGCCAAAAGCGGCGCCTGTGATCACAATGGGGCTTTCCAGTCCTGCAGATCCTCCAAGCCCTACGGTGAGCGAGCTGGTGATAATCTGGGCATACATCTGCTTTTTGGGAATAATACTGGCTTTTCTGGCCACAATATATAAAATCTGCGAAGTCCCTTTCTCCAAGGTGCCTCCCAGTACTCTTTTTACCACAAAAACAGTTAAAAGGATACCTATAACTGGCAGGATACTATTAATAAAACTCAGCTTTAAGGTGCCGTTGATATAGGTTGCAAAAGAATAGACCCAGTGCGCAAAGGCTTTTAAGAAAATCACGGCAAAGGCGGAAATAATTCCGATAAGGACACTGGAGAGAAAAATAAATTGTTTTTTGGTTAATTTTTCCTGTCCCCAGATCAGCAGGTTCTTTGCCTTTACGAATTGTTTTTTGAACATTTTACTAAATTGTATTGTAGAATCACAAAGTTACCTCTACAAAGGGGTTAATGGGAAAAACCAAACGTTAATGTAATGCTAATTTTTAAAGGCAGGGTTTACGGCGCGAGATAATTTGACTGCCATTACCGCTTGTTTAAAATTTTTCCCGATACGGTAAGCTCTATGTAAAGAAGCAGGCAGATGATTGCTGTTTCAGCTAAAAAGTACATCAGATCAAGAATTGTAAGCTTGTTGTAATGAATAAATAAAAAGGCAATGGTCAGCGCGCAGTACAGTAAATTGGCAAAACTTATTAGTCTGATGTAAAGCGCCCATTTTGCTTTTAAAAATAAAAAGCAGGCAGCCGAGTAAAAGCAGAAACAAGCTGCGATTGAGAAGAGTAAATTGAGTGTTGTCTTGGGCATGCCAATATAGGGGCTTAGATTTGAAAGCACTCCACAAAGCAGTACAGCGGTTAGCAGAGCCCCCACAGAGTCAATTAAGAAAAGTCTTCTTGGATTCTTTGCCAGATGACGGGTTAATTTTTCAAAAATTCTATTCATTTTCTATTGCTGTTCGCTGATTTAAAGGTAACGGTTTTTTATCAGAGATTCTTATCTGTTCTTTTTGTACCAGGACAATTTCATTTTGCTGCTGTGATGTTATTCAAACACAAAGTCCAATTGGATTGGGCTTTGTGTTTTTAAATAATTAATTCTATTTGTATTTGATGTTAATACTGATAATGTCCGAAGTCATATTGGTAGTTCTTGTATAATGACCATAACGAATCTCTAAAGTATTCCAGTGTTTGAGGCCGAAGATTCCGTTTAATGGAGTGAATTTCATTCCCATCCCAAAGAAACTGCTGTCAAACTTAGACAAATCATAGTTGCTGGTGTAATATTCATCAGCTGCCGTATGTTCGCCATACGGTTTAAAATACTTCGTGCCAGTTTGGGTATAATATCTGTAAAACGGGCTCATTGAAAATGCCTGGGTTAATTTCACCGGAATTTCAAGATCGGCAGTATGTGCTCTGAGACTCCAGTCATCGGTATAATATCTGTAATAGGCGCGAATAATTACATTGTCTCCTAAGAAATAACTGGCCCTGATCCCCAGTGGAATTTTAAGTCTGGTATCGGGCATTTTTTCCTGATGAACAGAACCGTCTGCAAAATAAACCCTGTGAAACGGAAGGCTTAAATATCCGTTTTGGCTGATAACGTCACCTACAAGCATGACCTGCAGATTTTTGTTTACTACCTGAGAATAACTCAAAGTTCCTGCAAAAGTATTTCGGTTCGCGCTTCCGTAGCCTTCGCCTCCCGAAGTGCGAAGCTCAACAGGTTCAATCAGTTTTAACTGATCGAGAAAGGTTTGAAATTTGGCCGTGAATTCACCATTTCTGTCTTTTGTTTTTTGGGAGAAGCTGATATTGCCTCCAAACGACTGATAATCAAATTCGGTCGATGATGAAACGCCAATACCCAATGTTCTTCCTTTCTCTTCATTTTCTCTTAGATAAGTTAGAGAAGGGTAGAAGCGGTTGTCTGAAGAAGATGCAGATGAATTGGCACTTAAATCAATCATATCTGATGAGGCAGAGGTATAGTGGTCAATACCGGCTTCAATATCAAAAGTATGCTTGATTCCGGTTTCTCCGTATTTTACCAGTTTAACATCGATCGTGTTGGCAATGTCGGTTAAATGTTCAGAACCAATTCCCCCGGTAACGGCTGAATTGTTTCCGTCCTGCTTGTAATAGCTGGAAACCAGATTTACCTCCTCTAGTTTTAATTTTTTGCTTTTGTAAGCTGTGGAATCTGTAGGAACATTTTGTGCTCTTGTCTGAAATAATGCCAGTAAGGCAAATCCTGTAATGAATATTCTTTTCATTTTTTATAGTATGAAAATTAGTTACAACCGCAGCCGCCGCCGCTTTTTCCTGAATTTGCCCCGGAAGCTCCTTCACGGTAGGATTGGAAACTGAGTTCTGTCTTTTCTATTTTCCTGTTGGAAAGGACCATTTCAGAATCGTTGATTTTTCCTTTCTGGTATTCTTTTACCGATGTGCAGGAGGTGAACAGAATGCCCGTAAAAGCAATGCTGCATAACAGTACTAGCACTTTTTGTTTTGGCTTTTTCATTTCAGGTTAATGTTTTTAGAAGTGTAAATTTTATTGTTGTCGTCGATGATAATACAATATAGATCTGCTATCTGATCTATTAAAAACAAGCCTGCTTTAATACCCATAACCGCTATTGGAGTGGCCATTGCATCTGCAAATTCTGCGTTTCCGCTAATAATGGTCACGCTTTTTATTCCGGTTATCGGAAGTCCTGTTTTTGGGTCAATGGTATGCGAATATTTTTTGCCGTTAATGGTTACAAACTTTTCATAATTTCCAGAGGTCGCCACTGCTTTATTGGAAATTTCCATATAAGAGAATGCTGCATTTGGCAAATTAGGATCGGCTACGCCAATTGTCCATTTTCTACCGTCTGGCTGTAATCCCCAGGCCGAAAGATCGCCGCTGGCATTAATAATGCCGCTCTGCACATTATGATTTAAAAGTATCTGTTTTGCCATTTCAGCGGCATATCCTTTTCCAATGCCGCCAAAACCAATCCGCATTCCTTTTTCTTTTAAAAATACGGTTGTGTGTTCCGGGTCTAAAATGATATTTCTGTAATCAATAAGGTGTACCATCTTTAAAGCCGTTTCGGCATCTGGTAATTGGGTCATTGCCTTATCAAAATTCCATAGACTTTTGTCGATACTTCCATAAGAAATATCAAAAGCACCTTGTGTAATTCTGGAAATACCAATACATCTTTCGATAAGATTAAAAACTTCCAGATCTACTTTTACCGCCTTAATTCCTGCATTTTCATTAATGAGATTGGTCTGGCTGTCCTCTTTATAAGTAGTCAAAAGTCTTTCAATCCGCCTGATTTCTTCAATGGCAAGATTAATATTCTTATTTCCAATATACTCATTTTCGGCCACAACAGTGATAGTAAAGTTGTTTCCCATGAGTTTTAGGGACTCGGAATACTTCTGTTTTTTCAGTATGTTACTTTTTGCTATCACAGATTGCTTTTATTTCGGCAGTCCACTGCTCAGGTGTAGTTTCTGGTTTTCCGTGCCAGGTTTTAAGAACTTTTCCATCAGCATCAAGAAGAAGGGTTAAAGGGAAACTTCCTTCTTTATTGTAAATTTCGGCTAAATCTTCATTTCGCTTTACCTGCTGGGGAGTTCCAATGTTTTTCTTCTTTCTTGGAAAATCAGCATTAACCAGTACCAGATTCTCGTTGGCCATATCTGTGAAAGCCTGATTTTCCAGATAGTCTCTGCGCGTCACGATACAAGGCCCACACCAGTCTGAACCGGAGAAGTTGAGTAGAATTAATTCGTGCTTTTCCTTTGCCACTTTTTTGGCATTAGTAAAGTCAGGTTCCCAGTTGATGGGAAGCACTGTCATTAAAAGGAACATTGTAATTAGTTTCATTAAGCAGTTTGTTTTTAGGTATATACGAAATAACGAATTGTCGGGGATCTTATTTTTTTTGCTTGCTTAAGATTCGATTAAATTTTAAATCAAAAAAACTATTTTCTAAGCAGTCTGGACACCAAAAATATAGCCCACCAATGCCGAGGCTGCCATGGCAAAGGTGCCCCAGATACAGATACGCAATACTGCTTTAAAAGTATGTGAACCTCCTGCTTTAGCGGCAAGTATTCCCGATAATGCCAAAAAGAGTATAGAGAAGCCATATTGATAAAATACCATTTCTTTGATAGGGGCAAAAATTGCGACCAAAAGAGGCAATAAACCTCCAATGATAAATGATACTGCCGATGCAAAAGCTGCAGTTAAAGGATTTGCTTGTGTGATTTCATTAATTCCGAGTTCATCGCGCGCATGGGCTTCAAGGGCATCATGAGCCGTTAATTCGATGGCAACCTGTCTGGCCAGTTCTTTATTTAAACCTCTTTGAATGTAAATATCGGTGAGTTCTTCCAGTTCTTCTTCGGGCAAGGTATCGAGTGCATTTTTTTCTCTTTTTAAATCAGCTGTTTCAATGTCAGATTGAGAACTTACCGATACATATTCGCCTGCCGCCATGGAAAGAGCACCGGCCACTAAACCGGCTACTGCCGCAAGCAAAATAGGTTCTCTGGTTACACTCGCCGCCGCAACACCAATCGCTAAACTGGTGGTCGATAAAATACCGTCGTTTGCACCTAGGACAGCTGCCCTGAGCCATCCGCTTCTGTTAATATAATGAACTTCAGTCTCCATAATTCTAATTTATTTTAGTTTAACCCAGTCCGGACTTTTAGAGATTTTTTCAGCACCTCCAAAATTAGTTTTTAGAAACTGTCTTATTTGTAATGCTGTTTTTTTTTGTGTAGCACTTTTCCAGTCATTCATATCATAAATATGAATCTGCTTTGCATTTGCGTTTGTAACAAATGAAATTCGGGATATTGAATCCTTATATTTTTTTATTTCATTTAACATCTCGCGATTTGGCAGCACAACAAGAATATTTTCCCAATCAAGAAAATCCTTAGGGATATCCTCACGGTCTTTTAATCCTAAAAATTCGAAAAAGGCTATTATTTTTTTGTCATTAAGCTTCTCTATATTTGAATCAACTGATTTTAAGAAGGTATGAAGTTTTGCCTCATCCTGAATTGTATTCATATTAAATTTTTTTGTTTTATATCATAAAAATTACATCAACACATTGTAAAATAATGGATTAAGACTTGTAGAATGATTCTGAATTTTATAATACTATTTTAGGTTCGTAAATATTTTATGAAATAATCAGTTAGCAGTTATCTAATTTCAGAATGTCTGATTTCTCCGCCTGTAGTGCCTGTTTGCTGACCAAAGTATAAAACTGTCAGGGAGAACACCAGTATAGCCAATGCAATATAATTAGCATACAATTTCTTTTTCCAATTGCTCCATAAAGCGACTATTGAACCTATGCCCAATGAATAGGATAGTAAAGCAAATATCTCTGCTTTTTCTTCATGTTCATGGATTAAACTTTTAGAGATTCCCTCAATTTGTTTTACCACGTGCTCGGCGCCTTCGCCTGTTGCTATTGCTGCAAATGCCGTAATTGCTCCCAGTATAAAAATACAGTAAGCTGTTCTTTTTACAATTTCAGATTTTACTGCAAATCCGCCTATGAGTATCAATAAACCTACAATGGGTATAATAATAGGCAAGTGGTTCAATACTAAGTGATAATGCGCTCCGTTCATAATGTTTTGTTTTAAAGTATTAATTTTCTATTCTTCTTTGTTCTCCATTTTCATCCAGGCAATGCATTGGCTAAGCCAGATTTTGTTCCTCTCGGCATTGCTTTTCATCGACCAATCGGGGCAATTGTAAAAAGCCCTGCGATGAGTTTATTGTTTACGGAAAACTGAATTATTTTAGAAAGCATAAGTTTGTTTTGTTAATCGTCGTTGTAAAAAATAAGCAATAGCAAAACACGCGTCAGTAGACGTGAAATTTTTAAGCCGATAAAAAACGATTAACAGTCTCTGGGCGGCTGCCAGATAGAGGAAAGGGAAATGGAAGAATAGGCAAAACAATACGTATATAAATTTTGTTTTTTATACGTAAAATTTACTTTTTGTATGGTTTCGTATTCTTGTATTAAAGGATAAAATACAACAGAGCTGATATTGGTGTGTGATTTAAAAGGCAGTTTCATATCCTTAGCATAATCGGCATCAAATACATCTGGTCCCTGATAATGAATGCACAAAAATTGAAGAACAGTTAAATTAGGATTTTGCTCTTTATGTTCCACATAATGTTCTACCATTACAGGCAGCTTTATAAGCTCTACCAACTGCGTTACAGACAAAAGGTAGACCGATAAAAATAATATGGAAAGGTGTTTTTTCACAATTCAAATATAGCTAATAATCCTGTAATATTTTTAGGTAACTACTTGTTTAGAAATGTTGTAAATAGTTAAGTCTTGCCAAAATACTTTTAAGTTTTACCTCCAAAAAGATAAAAGTCTGTTTAAAAACAAAGGGCGATAAAGCTATTACTGGAAGTTTATTCTTACTCACTAGAATGGTTCTAAATGTTAAATTTGATTGTTTTTTTTCTTGAATTCACACTAAATTAGCCATTGCATAAAAGCCACTGTTAAAAAAACGCCTTATTTTTTATTTATCAGCTGTTACAAGATTACATAGCATTACCAATAAACTTATCCTGTAGTAATTTAATTAGAAATATTATCCATGTATACTATAAATACGCAGCTGGCCTACTTTAAATACAACTTAGATTCTAAAAAGTTAATTGTAAATATTAAATGGTTTAAACTTGATAAGTTTAGCAATTTAAATTTGCAAGCGCTTTCTTTTAACAAATCAGATCTTGAACTATTTAAGAGTTTTATAGCTAAAAATAAACCTAACTTTCCCGGTTCTTGTTTTGTTGAGCAAACCAGAAAAGAAGGATTTGATATGTTGATCAATAATGAATTATCCCAAAGTGCATTGCCCTATTATCTCATTTTATCCAAAAATCCAAAGTTAAATTTGGGCAATTCGATTTATCAGGCTGAAATGATAATCTTGATGAATGAAAATTATCAATTCACTATTAATTATACTTTGGATTTTGACGTAATAGGTAAAATTGAAGTTTACAAACAGGTGAAAGAATAGAAAATAAATTAAATCAAAAAAAATCAATTTACGGTTTAAATTATCGAATATTTTTATGTTACATCATACAAAGCATCAAAATCTCCCGGTCTATTATCGATAAACGAAAACGGTGTCTCGAAATTCTTCAGAAACTGAAAGGAGAGCAAAGTTAACCAGATTCTAATTTTCAGTGGTCTTATTCCGAAAATTGGTGTGCCCATTTAGTTGACAACTGTTTGTTAATTGTCCTAATTTTTCCACATTTAGAATAAAATTATGTATTTGGGTGAACGCAATTTTTCCAGTACTCAAGTACTGTATTGATAATTGCTTTTGTTTTATGGAAGTCATTTTCTTTTTTAAAAAAGCCTTGAATACTAAGTGTAGTGTAAGCTTCTTCAATGGCATTTTCCGTTGCTGCGGTTGAGTAAAAAACAAAAGGTATGCTTTTTTTTCTAAGGACCGGGTCAGCATCTATAAGTCTCTTTAGCTCCAGTCCATTCATAATTGGCATGTTCACATCGCAAAAAATAATCAGCATTTTTTCATTACTGTTACATAGATATTCAAGTGCTTCTGCGCCATTAATTTTCCAGACGATTTTGTTAGTGGTACCCAGAGATACAATTACATCTTCTAAAATCTCCTTGTCATCTGCATCATCTTCTATTATTAGGATATTACCGTTTTTTATCATTGTATTATTTTTAAGAGTATCTAAATGTATAACGTTTTTTTTAATATAGTAATAATTAGAGCATAAAGTATATTAGGTATACTGATGTAAATTTAGTACAACCTCTTTTTTATCTGTTACCGCGTTAATTTTTATGGCAAAAAAGGAATCTACTCTAAATTATGTGTTCCAAGATTTTGCCACAAGCCTATAATTTCGATAATTGAGATATTAATTTGTTTAATTTTTTGAAAATCAAAATGATAAACCCGCCTCATACAATTAAGTACAGGGCGGGCTGTCCATAAACATAATCTTCCATTTTATGTCTACTTAAAAACTTTTGATTGTATATATTGAATTATCTGCGAAATTGAACTTCACAATTTGCAATAACACATTTGAGATAAGAATCTTTCAGTTTACCTATTTGTTTACAAGGTGCTAAAGATAAGAATCGGACTGTTTTAAAGGAAGGGTCACTGTAAATTCAGCGCCGTTGTCTTTCTCTCCCACAGCAGTAATAGAGCCATTATGCCTTTTGGCTATTTTTCTGCAAAGGGCAAGGCCAAGCCCGTTTCCTTCGAACTGGTCTTTGGAGTGCAGCCTTTCAAAGGCCGTGAATATTTTCTCTGTATCAACAATGTCCAGTCCAATGCCATTGTCCTTGATTTTTATTTCCAGCACCTCAATGCCTTCTTGATTCTTTATAATATCCGAAGTGATGATCACACGCGGCGGCTCATCGGCTTTTGAGAACTTAAGGGCATTGTGCAGCAGGTTATAAAAAAGCTGGTGGATCAGTATCGGCGCCCCTTCTATCTGGGGAAGCTCACTTATGACCAGAATGGCTCCTTTTTCATTTATGATCAGTTCCAGATCGGTTTTGATATTTTCAATGACCAGGTCAAGGTTTATTTCCTCAACAGGCTGCGATCTTTTATCCAGGGTCGAGTAGGCAAGGATGCCTTCCACGATATTCTGCATCCTTTGTGCGGACTGGTCTACCTTTTGCAGGAATTTTTTAGCGTTCTCACTAAAATCAGCTTTGTACTCATTTTTTAAAATACTATTGAAAGTTTTAATTTTTCGAATAGGCTCTTTCAAATCATGGCTCACCACACCCGCGAAATGCAAAAGATCATCATTGGACCTTCTGAGTTCCTCGGTATTTTGTGCGACCTGCCTTTTGAGCTCTTCTTCAAAGGCTTTCTGCTCGTGGATATCCTGTATGATCCCGATAATGGCGGTATCATCGCCGTTCTGGTCTCTGATGACCCTGCCGCTAATTTTAATCCATCGTGCGGTCCCCTCGGGGCTTACAATCCTGCTCTGATAACTTATTTTTCCTGTAAGGCTGGCCTCTTGGTGCGCTTCTGCGCGCGCTGTTAAATCCTCTGGATGCAGTTTTGCAAACAGCTCCTGGTCTGATATCTCCCCGTCAATTCCTAAAATGGCATTAAAATTCCCGCAGGCTGTCACTTTTTTAGTGGCAAGGTCAATTTCATAGGTGCCCATGCCTGAGGATTCAATAGCCATTCTGAGCCTTTGCTCGGCACTCTGGGTCTGCTGTTTTGCCAGATGAAGCTCGGTTACATCCGAGCCTGTATTCATCACCGCATAGATCCCGCCTGCCTTATTAAAAAGGGGGATAAAGCTGTAATTGAAATAAAAGGTCCTAAGGGAACCGTCCACCATTAAATCGACCTGTTTGTCCTTGGCGTGGAAGGGCGTTCCGGTTTTCAGCACGGCCAGGGCCTGGCCCGCAAAAGCCTGGTTTTGAATTTCGGGAAGTACTTCAAGATATTTTTTTCCAATTACATCATCTCCTTTACCCCACGCCTGTATCATAGCGGGGTTGGCGAGTTCTATTTTTAGTTCTTCCCCTGTATAAACAGCGGTAGGCAGAGGGGTATTATCAACAATGTCTTTCAAAAGCAATAGATTGTCATACATCGGTGGGTGGTTTTTGTTTTTGCGAAGCTATACCTTATCTGTACTTACACTGTTATAGTATTCTTTTTCATTGTTTTAAAATTCCAACCCATAGAAAATACCTTGTCTCTGGCAGTACAACAGGGGTGGTGGAAACGGAAAACTAGTATAATATTTTTAGACAAATAATGCCCTGCCCAAAAGGGATTGTTATTAATTTGGGTCAGTCCTGCCGCGGGAGGCGGGGGCGGCACTATTGGTATTTAATTTAAAGCCGTCCCGGGCAGATGTAAAGCAAAGTGTAAAATGGGATGCAGATTTGATTTTTTACTGCCTGGCAGCATATAAATTAGTACTTTTGCCTGATGAAAATAAGCGGAGAAATAATAGTGATAGAAGATGATCAGGATGACAGGGATTTTCTTAAGGATATTTTCGACAGTCTGGGTTATCCAAACAAAATTGTGTTTTTTGAAGATTCTTCCAAGGTACTGGACTACCTCTCAGATGTAAGGGTAAACCCCTTTATGGTTATCTCGGATATCAATATGCCCAAACTCAATGGTTTTGAGCTTCGCGGTAAAATACTTCAGGATGAGCAGGTCAATAAAAAATGCCTGCCTTACATCTTTTTATCCACCTCGCAGAATCCCCAAAATATAGCACAGGCCTACAGTCTTTCAGTGCAGGGGTATTTTAAAAAACAGGAAAATTTTTCCCAGTACAGGGAAATGATAGACAGGATCATTCAATACTGGCTGGTGAGCCTGACCCCTTTGCCTGTTATTTGAGAATTACGGTGCTGTTTTGAATTGATCCCTGCTGTGATGCAAGGACAATTGACGTATTAATTTTAAAAGCTGGCAGGGAAATAGACATAAAAAACGCTGCCGGTGGAGTTTCTTTTTGCAGGGTCAGGGTTTACAACCCAACACTTATTCCCTATATTGACATTTTTTGAAACTGTACCGTAAGTTTGCCATGGTATCATTAAAAAAAAATATTGCAAAACGTTTGGTCTTTTAACACCCTTATGCTATGTCTTTTTTCTGGCTGTTAGTATGGTATGGATGTCCATTTGGGTCTTTGATATTTTATATTCTGTTTTGAATATTTGAAGTTCCTGAAATTTATTCTGCAAAAATTTTGTTTTTAAGTCCTCTAAATTATAATAATAGAAGTAAATCCTTTCCCCGCTGCTTCCAGACTGAAAACCGGACCTGTCCGGGTCCCCTTCCACAAAACTCATATAAATCAGTCCGTTTTCACTCAGCAGATCATAACAGTCGCCGATGAGTTTTCGGCTGTCCGCAGGCGATAAATACGGCAGGCAGAACCCGCAGACTATGGCGTCATATTTGGTTTTGATCTGGTCAATCTCCCTGCTGTCCATTACTTGGAAACGGGCTGTGGGATTATTCGCTTTTGCAAGCTCTATCATGTTGGGGGCAATGTCGATGCCAAAAACAGCAAAGTCGGGCCGTTTTGATAACAGGTACTTTGTAATATTTCCAGGGCCGCAGCCAATTTCCAGAATTTTCGGGTCTGTTTTATCCATTGAACTGCATACAAAGTCATAATTTTCATTGTACAGGTCCAGGTCCATAAACCTGTCCTGATACAGTGAAGCGATCTTGTTCCAGGTTTCAAATGTTTCCTTGTATGGGTCCATTATCGTGTTGTGTTAAAAAATGATATATAAAGTTTTGTAAGGGTAAATAGTTTACAGCTTATCAAACTCAGGTATTTTAGCTAAGCTAAAATACTATTAAAAATAAAAATACACCAAAGAGGTAATTTTTTTGAAGGACAGCAAAGACATAAAAAAAAACTTAATTTTTTTGGAAGTTTTCTGGGGCGGTGATAGAGGGACTATGGCTGCAGTTTTTACCGGTGTGCCGCAGATTTCAAATTACTCGTTGTAAAGCTGCAGTTTATCCCGAGTTTTGAGCAATAGGTTAATTACGCAATACCGTATGATTTATTTTGATCAGGCCCTTTAGGGTGATACAGCTTTCATCTGTCGCCGGATTAAGGACAATATATCTCTGATCCTCCAGCGCGATCAGCGCATCGAGTATTTTTGCCTGGTTTTGCCTTTGGGCAGCAATATTTTCTTTAAAGGTTCTCAGGACATTGTAAGGGGGGATTACAACTGCTGTGAGCTCTTCCAGCGTGAAGGTTTTGGGATAGCTTGCGGCAAGTTTATTGAGTATGCTATCAGAATAATGGGATGATGTTTCCAAGATGTACTAGTTTAAATAATAACACAATAGCTTTGAATAAAGATACGAAGATCTGATAATTATTTAAATGATTTTAAATGTTTTCCCTGATATCCGATTTGAAATGCGGATATAAAAAGGGCTGATTACACAATAGCACTGAGATTTTTAATTCTCCAGGGTTATTCGTTTATTTTATCCTTGTGGTGCTCTTTTAGCCATTTTTCCATTCGCTGCAAGAGCTGTACTTCTTTAGGGTCGCCCTGCGGATTGGAAAGCCCAGTGATGGTCCTTTGGAAATAAAACTTTTTATCCTCAAAGCGGCAGGTGAATTTTGGCACCTCGTTGTGGATCACCAGCCATTTGTCCCCGTCTGTACTTTTAATTTCAAACTTCTTCATTTTTCTTACTCTGCAGAGCAGCTGCAGGTACTTAATTGTTATTGTTGTTTTATGCTGTTTTAATCCTGCATTGTAAACCACAAAAGTAGAGGATTATTGCCCTTGTTTTGTTATATAATTTACAGCCGGGCTGTATTTTTTTATGGGGTATAGATCAGCGAGGTCTGCCGGCAGGATCATTGTACTTATGACGGCCAGAATGCACCCGACAGCTGTTTTGTGTCATTTGGGGATCTTGGTTCTTCTGTGGTGAAAATAATGCTTTTTCTTTTTTATTTACAAAAGCAGGCAGAGTTTAGCAGGCGCTGAATTAATCGGGTATTGGGAATTAATTGCTGCTGGAATTTAACTTTGAGTGGTCAGCATCGTTAATTGTATATAATGATTTTTATTGGAGCTTTTTCCCGCTATGCGCTGCAATCTTTTGTGCCGAACACCGGCACAAAAGGATTTCCACTTTTATCGGGGCTAGGGCTGCTGCTGAGACAGCAGAAGCTTCAGGCAAATCCGGAGCCTTTTTGTTTTTGAATATCTGAATTTAAATTAAATAAAATAAAAAACTCAAATTCAGCGGGTTCTCATTTAATAAAGCTACCTTTATACCCTTAAATACATTAAAATGCAAGAAGGTACAGTAAAATTTTTCAATGAAGAAAAAGGGTTCGGATTCATAACTCCTAATAACGGAGGGGCCGAAGTTTTTGTTCATGCTTCAGGTCTGTCAGAGAACATCGCTCAAAACGATGCAGTAAGATACGACGTGGAAGAAGGCCGTAAAGGTCCAAACGCAGTAAACGTAGTTATAGTATAATATACTCTTCACAGTTAACTTTATAAAGGCGCCTCTAATCAGGTGCCTTTTTTGTTTATAGTAGAGCTTTGAACCTAAACTCTGTAACCTTGTTTTTGCTGGATTTCTAGTTTTCAAAAATGCCATGTGCCACGATTCTTCCACAAATCTCTTATTGCTTATTGTTATAACAGTTTTTGATGTAGTAATGTTTCGAACTTAAGGCTTCAAGTGGTTGTTTAACAGTTTTTTATAATATTTATGAAACTAGTTGCACCGATTCTGCACCTAAATTGAAATTATAACTAATTCGATATTTTATCTTCCTAGAAAAAGTTTTAATAAACATTAAGAACTAAATTGGCTTGAATTTATAAATGGTCAAATGGTAATTACTTGAAGTAGCTTTTGAGGTAATTGGGATGCGAAACTTAAAATCGTATTTATGTAATAATTTTAAGGTCAAAAGGAGGGAATTAAAGTAAGTGGCGTAGAAACTTGCTGCTGATTATGAATCAAAATTCTCAAAACTGTATAATTTTGTATTGTAACAATCTAAAAATTATATAATTATGTTAATCGATCTTATCACCCGTGAAGACTTAAATGAATTCAGAAATCTTCTTTTGAATGATTTAAAGCAATTCATTCAGCCTCAGTCCCAGCAGAAAAATGAATGGCTAAAATCTTCTGAAGTCCGAAAATTATTAAATATTTCCGCAGGAACTTTGCAGAACCTCCGAATAAATGGTACACTGGCATATACAAAGATTGGAGGACTTATGTATTATAAATATTCGGATATCGAAAAGATTTTGAATGATAAATAATTTTAAAATGACCTTATAGTCTTTTAAGATATTGTGTAATAAAAATGGTTTTGAAAGAAATTATTTCAAGTAACTTAAAAAACTTCAACTTTCCGTTATTCTGTGAAAACTTTTATGACTGACTATTAAAACATTAAAATGAATTTTGGAACCTAAAGATAAAAAAAGAAAAGGGGTAGCCGAATAGGTCCCATTTTCTTTGATATAACTTGAATATTTTGGAGTTGCATAAAAAGAAAAACCCCTTAAATCATATGATTTAAGGGGTTTTGACTGCCCTTGAAAGGCTCTTTAGTCGGGGTGGCCTCATTCGAACCCGTGATGCTTAAAATTAGGTTCGAAACCTTATAAATTTCGAGTACATTTTTAAAAATAAACTAGTTCTATAAAAAAATACTGGATAAGCCCAAAGGTGAGCCATTAGTTTAAAAAGTGAAAGCCAATTGAAGCCAAAAAACGCCATTCGAAGTATTATAATGATTTCTTCCTTGTTGATGTATTACTTTCGTTTTATAATTCTGATGATATTAAATAGAAATAAAATTATACTATGGAGGAAATTGTAAGTAAAGAAGATTTAAGGCAGTTCGGTATATTATTATTGGATAATTTAAGAACTATTATTCAAGAGAATAATCTTGAAAAAAAAGAATCAATAAAACCTGAATGGATAAAAAGCAAGTCAGTGAGAAAGTTGCTTGATATTTCTGCTGGTTCAGTACAAAATCTCAGAGCAACTCAAAAAGTTCGCTTTAAGAAAGTGCTTGGTTCTTATTACTATAATAGAGAAGATCTAGAAAAGCTTTTTAGAGATGAGCCACAGAAATAGTTCTGACGAAAAAAGCATAATGGAATGTTTGTCAAATTATATGAATGATCCAAAGCTGAGCATTTGGCATCTTGCCATTTTAACCGCAATTCTAGGGTTAGGGTATAGGCAGGGGCAGAGGAGGAGGATAACGGTAAGCCGGAGCAAGATTATGGAGTTATCGCATGTGAACACACTGCCAACTTATCATAAGTATTTTAAACAGCTTCAGGATTTAGGATATATAAAGTATAAACCATCCTATCATCCTGGCTGCAAAAGTGAAGTGAAACTATGTAAAAAGAGGTTGTCTCAATCATTTTGAGATAACCTCTTTTAAGTTTAGTAATTATCAAAAACATTGTCAAGAAGTAATATTGTATTTCTTCTTAATTGCTTGGATTTCTTTTTCCAGTCTACTGAGAACCGCTAAATCTGGTTTGGATATTTTCGGTTCAGTTTTGTTCAGTTTTTTGTTGAGAATAGACATTTCGCGCCCTATTGTAGCCTGTTCGGTTATGGCATAGGCTTCAGTCTGTTTTACTGAAGCATGGCCAAGAAGCTCTTTTACAACATTTATGGGAACATTGTTGTTTAATGTTACTGTGCTTCCAAAAGTACGTCTCGCCATGTGGGTATTTAAGGTAAATGGGAATCCGCACAGAACAGCAACCTCTTTTAGGTATTCGTTCATTTTTTGATTGGAGGAAACCGGGAGTACTGTCCCACGCTGAATGCAGAGCTTATGTTCTTTGTATCTTTCGATAATATTTAATGCTTGTGGAAGCAGGGGAACATTTGTTGTTGAATTTGTTTTCTGTCTCTCAGTCATTATCCAGAGATTGCCGTCAATTCCCTTTTTAATATCAGACTTTTTTAGCTGGTATGCATCGATGTATGCGAGACCTGTGTAGCACTGGAATACAAAGACATCCCTGACAACATTTAGTCTGTCCGTAGTGAAATAATGCCTTTCCAGTTCGTATAGTTCCTGTGTGGTAAGAGGTTTCTTTACCAATTTAGTTTTTCGTCCCTTAAAGTTTTTAAAAGGATCTTTCTGGATTATTTCTTTATCAATTGCACGGATTACAATTTTTTTAAAATTAGCAATGTACTTAAGTGTTGTATTATTACTGCAGTCTCGAACTGTTCTCAGATAAAATTCAAAGTCTTTAACAAACTCCAGATTTAAATCAGTAAATTCAATATCATCTTTTTTGAATTTGAACTTGATAAAAGCTGTTAAGTGATTTTTGGTTATGGTAAAACGGTCAAGAGTTCCTTTTGCATATCCTTTTCCAAGAAGCGCCTGCATTTCATCATTGTGTTTTTGAAATTCTTCCAGCACTTTAATGCGAGGTGTGGTGCGTCCCATAACATGATCCATCACTTTTTCTGCAGTTATCAGTTTACCGCTGTACATCATTTCAGTTTTGATTTCATTAATTTTTAAAGTCAATGAATCCAAAAAGAAGTTTAAAGATTTAGCATCTTCCTTGTTTCCTACTGCTCGTTCGCTTTTCTGGTCCCATCTGGTGTAGTCCCATTTTCTTTTGGTTGAACTTTCCTTCCTTATACCGTCGACAGTTATTCTCAGGTATACCAGCCAATTTTTGCTTTCTATTTTGGGCCTCTTTAAAAAATATCCCAAACCGAAACTGCTCTCTAACATAATTCCACTTTTTAGGTTAATAAATGTAGAATAATATTACTGTCAAATCAAGTCGTTAACCTCTTTTACCCCTTGCCATTGCTGGGATTATTGCCTTTTCTGGTGCACTTTTTAGTGCTATTGAAAAGTGCACCGATTCTGCACCTTTAATTTTGTGAGGATTTATAAATATTGAAAACAGGCCTAAAATAAAAAAACCTGCAAATCATTGAATTTGCAGGTCTTCAGACATTTTTTGTGGCTTTTTGAAAAGATTGAAAACTTTAAGTTTTCCGCCTTTTTGGCCTTTCCGTGGGGAGAGCAGTATTGAAACCTACGAGGATCAATTTAACCTATTAAAAATATTATTATGGCCTTGCTTGGAATGATGCATTCTTTCTATTTCATCAATATTTTCGGCGCTGATAGAGCATAATGAATATAACGGTAAGATTTAAGAAGAGATAAAAAATATGGGAGTTACAGTTTCCTTTTTAATGATCAGGGAGAATTACTTTCTTATTAAAAAACTTAGTTTTATTAAGAAACTATTCCTGCTATAATGAAGTTTAAAATGATTAACTTTCAGAATGGAAATATGTTGTTTTGTAAAATAAAATAACAGGTTTGTACCATATTTGTACCACGACGTTGTGAAGTACTGATATACTTGGATTGTTATTTTTGAAGAAGTGAAATAATTCTTTAGTACTAAGTTATTAGTACAAAGTATTAAAATAGAAAACCGAGTCAGAAATGACTCGGTTTTTTTGTGGGTTTTATTTTTGTAGAGACGCATCGCAGTGCGTCTTTTTGTTTATAAATTATTCTCTCTTTAAAACTTAGACGCACTGCGATGTGTCTCTGCAATGAATGGCGATAAAATGATAATTGTCATTTCCCGTTCGAATTCTTTTTCGTAATATTACTATTGTAAATTTTTTTGAATGAGAAAGATTAAATACAAGAAAGGAAGAAAACTCCAGCACATTACATTAGAGTATACAGGAACACACAAAGAGCACGAAACAGAGATGCAGCTTTTTGTATATGATGATAATGATGTTGTTGAATATGATAAGTTTACGGTTTTAGCTTTAAATTCTTGTTTTGATTATACAAAAAACAATTGGCTTAATGTTCATGGTTTAAATGATATTAGTTTACTTAAAACAATCGGTACACATTTTAAACTAGACGATTTTTTACTTGCCGATATTTTAAATACTACCAAGAGAACCAAATTAGAAGAACAGCAAAATGTATTGTTTTTTAATATAAAATCACTCTTACCTTCTGAATATTCAGATAATATCAGCGTTGAGCAAATTAGTTTTATTTTGAAAGAGGGAATTCTAATTTCGTTTCAAGAAAAACGAAGTGATTTCTTCACTCATATCCGTGAGCGCCTTCGTACGCATGCGGGAATTGTGAGAACTAAAAAAGTAGATTATCTCTTGTATTTGCTTTTGGATGCCGTTATGGAAAACTTTTACATTACACTAGAAGATGAAGAGGATAAAATAGAAGAATTAATCAATTTGACTAAGAAGGAAGCTAAACCAGTTATTTTAGAAAAAATTGAAAATCATCGTGACAATCTGAACTTTTTAAAACGTTCTATTGTGCCATTAAGAGATTCTTTATATTATCTCAAAACGCTAAAGGACGATGATGAAAATAATGGTCTCATACAGAAAGAAACGTTTAATTTCTTTGTGAGACTTCATCAAAAAAGTTTAGAGCTTTTAGAACAAATAGAATCAGATATGAGCTCTTTGGAAAGCGCATCGAACTTCTATTTTTCAGAACAAAGTCGAAAAATGAACGAAATCATGAAAACGCTGACCATTATATCTGCAATATTTATTCCGCTTACTTTTATTGTTGGGGTGTACGGAATGAACTTTGAGAATATGCCGGAACTCAAAATGAAAAATGGATATTTCATGGTGATGGGTATCATGTTTTTATTGGTCATAGGCTTGATCGTTTATTTCAAAAAAAGACGCTGGTTTTAACTTTTGTTTCTGAATGAAAAGAAATGATTTCTATTAAATTTGTTATTTAGAATAAATATAAATAATTATGAGTAAAGCAATATATATAGCCACTAGTGATCACAATAGTGGTAAGTCAATTATTACGCTCGGTTTAATGAGTATCTTAATTGGTAAAACGGCCAAAGTGGGGTATTTTAGACCTATAATCGAGGACTTTATTGATGGCGAAGTAGATAATCATATTGAAACCGTTTTGTCGTATTTTAACCTTGATATTAAATTTGAAGATGCCTACGCAATTACGAAAAGCAGATTGATCAAAAAAAAGAATAAAGGAAAAATAGGAGAGGTTTTAGATATTATTATAGAAAAATATAAAAAACTTGAAGAACGTTTTGATTTTGTTTTGGTTGAAGGAACAAGTTTCACAGGAGAAGGAACTTCAATTGAATTAGATTTGAATGTTTTGATTGCTAAAAATCTCGGAATTCCAACAATCATTATAGGTTCTGGAGTTGGAAAAACCTTAGAAGAATTAGTAGACAGCTTATATTTGGTTTACGACTCTTTTAAAGTAAAAGAGGTTGAGGTCTTATCGGTTTTTGCTAATAAAGTACAGCCGGAGAATATAGAATTAGTTACTAAAAGTCTGCAAAAAAGTCTGCCTCCAAATGTTTTAATTAATACAATTCCGCTTATAGCAAGTTTGAATAATCCGACTATGCAGGAAATTGTAAACGAATTAGATGCAAAAGTATTATTTGGAGAAAATTATCTGAATAACGAAATTGGTCATTACAGCGTTGGAGCAATGCAGCTGCATAATTATTTGGTGCATCTGCACAACAATGCTTTAGTTATTACTCCTGGAGATCGTTCAGATATTATCTTAGGAGCTTTACAAGCAAACGAATCTGCAAATTACCCAACGATTTCTGGAATTATCCTAACTGGAAATATTGTGCCAGAAGAAAGTATTTTAAAACTTATTGAAGGACTTTCGGCTATTGTCCCAATTATTGCTGTTGATGGCGGTACTTATCATATTACAAACAAAATTGGATCTATAAAATCAGAGATTTATGCAAACAATACGCATAAGATCGAAACCTCAATAACCACTTTTGAGAAATACGTTGATAACGATGCTTTATCCGAAAGATTAATTACTTTCCAGGCAGAAGGAATGACGCCCAAAATGTTTCAATACAATATGGTTAAAAGAGCGAAACAGCATCGAAAACATATTGTGCTGCCAGAGGGAAACGATGATCGAATTATAACGGCGGCATCAAGATTGCTGGATATGGATGTGGTTGATATTTCTATTATTGGAGATAAAAAACAGATTGAAAATAAAGTGGTAGAACTTGGAATTACATTTGATTTTTCTAAAGTAAATATTATAAATCCGATAGAATCTGAGTTTTATGAGGATTATGCCAATACGTACTACGAGCTGAGAAAAGCCAAAAACGTGAGTATTACAATGGCAAGGGATTTAATGGAAGATGTTTCGTATTTTGGAACGATGATGGTTTATAAAGGACATGCTGACGGCATGGTTTCTGGAGCCGCTCATACCACGCAGCACACGATTTTACCAGCACTTCAATTTATTAAAACTAAACCAAATTCTTCTGTAGTTTCATCTGTTTTTTTTATGTGTTTAGAAGATCGAGTTTCTGTTTTTGGAGATTGTGCCATCAATCCAAACCCAACAGCAGAGCAATTGGCAGAAATCGCTATTTCGTCAGCAGAATCGAGCGCGGCTTTTGGAATTGAACCTAAAATCGCCATGCTTTCTTATTCTTCTGGATCATCAGGAAAAGGAGATGAGGTTGATAAAGTGAGAACCGCAACAGCAATTGTAAAAGAGAAAAGACCTGATTTAAAAATTGAAGGTCCAATTCAGTACGATGCGGCAGTAGATTTGAGTGTTGGAAAAAGCAAAATGCCAGATTCTGAAGTGGCGGGACAGGCAAGTGTGCTTATTTTTCCTGATTTAAATACAGGAAATAATACTTACAAAGCCGTTCAGAGAGAAACTGGAGCTTTAGCCATTGGTCCAATGTTACAAGGCTTAAACAAACCTGTAAACGACTTAAGCCGTGGCTGTACGGTAGATGATATTATCAATACAGTAGTAATTACAGCAATTCAAGCACAGGGAATGTAAATTCAATTAAAAATTAAATACTAAACTAAAAACCTTAGAATCTTAGCTTCTTAGAACTTAGCAACTTAAAAAGAATGAAAATACTAATCATAAACTCAGGAAGTTCCTCAATAAAATATCAATTAATGATTATGCCTACAAACGAAGTAGTTTGCAGTGGTATGATTGACAGAATTGGTCTGGAAACTTCAAATATCACTTTTAAAACAGCTTCAAATTCATTGGAAGAAATACTGCCAATTCCGACTCATAAAGTTGGATTGCAAAAAGTTGCCGATATGCTTTTAGACGCTGAAAAAGGAGTAATAAAAACAACATCAGAGATAAAAGCTGTTGGACATAGAGTTGTTCATGGAGGAAGTTATTTTTCTGATACCACAATAATTACCGAAGAAGTTAAAGAGAAAATAAAAGAACTTTCGGAATTAGCACCTTTGCATAATCCAGCGCATTTAGTTGGAATAAACGTTGCAGAGGAAATTTTTTCTGATGCCAAACAAGTAGCGGTTTTTGATACTGCTTTTCATCAGACAATTCCAGTTGAAGCCTATAAATATGCTATTCCGAATTTCCTTTTAACAGAACATAAAGTTCGTGTTTATGGTTTTCATGGTACAAGTCATAAATATGTTTCAGAAAAAGCTATTAGTTATCTAGAAAAGAATTCTAAAATCATTACGATTCACTTAGGAAACGGCTGCAGTATGTCTGCTGTAAAAGATGGAAAAAGTATAGACACTACAATGGGGTTTTCGCCTGCAAACGGTTTAATTATGGGAACTCGTGCTGGAGATATCGATCAGTCGGTTATATTTTATTTGGTAAAAAATCTAGGTTATACGCCGGATGAAGTAAATTCTATTTTGTTGAAACAAAGCGGAATGTTGGGGTTAACAGGATATAGTGACTTACGAGATATTGAATCTAAAGCAGAAGAAGGAGATAAAGACTGTAAACTTGCTTTGTTAATGAATGCTTATAGAATCAGAAAAACAATTGGTTCTTATGCAGCAGCTTTAAATGGATTAGATGCTATTATTTTTACAGCAGGAATTGGAGAAAATTCTTCATTCATGCGTAATTTAATCTGTACTGATATGGATTATTTCGGAATTCAGATTGACAAAGAAAAAAATCAAATCCGTTCTAAAGAATTAAGAGAAATCAATACCCAAAACTCAGTTGTGAAAGTTCTGGTTGTACCAACAGATGAAGAGTATGAAATTGCTAATCAGGTTTTTAAATTGCTAGAAAACTAATAAAACTTGGACCAAATCATAATATAGATATTTATAAAAGAGCATTCTATTAGATGGCTATAATAAAAATTGCGTTTACAAAAGAAGATACTCAATTAGTGAAGAATAAAATAAAAGCTAATTCTACAATTAGACTTTTAATTTCAGGATTTTCGCTTCTGGTTCTTTTAATTGTTTATTTAGCTGTGAATTTTGATGCCTCAAATTCAACCTTTTATCATTTCCGAATTGCAATAATTATAATAAATGCTTTTCTTATTTTGGGTTCGCTTCGAGATGCTAATTTGTATAATGATTTAAAAGAAAAACAAAAATACGTTGGAACTGTAAAGATAAAGAAAAAGGACTATTTCTATGATCGAGAAAATAATTCAGAGCTACATCAGGTTACTTTTGATGAATGGAGAATTGGAGAAAAATCGTTTAAAAAAGAATTTTGGAATGATGTAAATGAAGGCGATGAATTCTATGTCGAGCAAGCAGCAAACTCATCCTTAGTTTTGAAACTTGAAAAAGAGAATATAGATTTTAGAATAGGTTTAATATTGTAAAGATTTTGTAACTATTTTATTTGTAGGTAATAAAACAAAAAGCTTCCAATTATGGGAGCTTTTTGTTTTTCGGTAATTAAATTTTTGTGAGTATCTTTGAATATAAATCCGAATATCTTGAAATCGATACTTTTAAAATCCGTTTTCTTCTTTTTTACCGCTTTACAACTTCAAGCACAAGAATTACTTCCATTTGTCGAAAATTACAGTAAATCAGATTATCAGGGCGATAATCAAATCTGGAATGTAGCTCAGGGAAATGATGACGCGATGTATTTTGCAAATAATCATTATTTGCTTCGTTACGACGGCGTAAAATGGGAAAAATATACACTGCCAAACAAAACTATAATTCGATCTATTTTGATTGAAGGCGATAAAATATATTCGGGATCTTATAAAGAATTTGGTTATTGGTACAGAAAAGATGGAACAATGCATTATGTTTCAATTACCAAAAACCTGAGATTATTTGACGAAAAAGACAATGAGGAGATCTGGAAGATTTTCAGGTTTAATGGTTCGCTTTATTTTCAATCCTTCAACGACGTTTTTATTTATAATGGCAAAACAATTAAGAAAATTAAATTTCCTTTTCTTATTTCATATTGTTTTGCTGTAGATAAAAATTTATATGTAGCTTCAGTACAGGACGGAATCTTTAGAATGAATGATAAATATATTTCCAATCCAAAAGGATGGGACGTATTAAAAAAGACCGTTGTTCATGCCATTGAAAAATATCAAAATAAAACATACATATTTACTCAGAAAAAAGGTGTTTTTGTAGTAGATAAAGAGGGGTTAAAAAGTTGGAACAATCCCATAAATGAAACGCTAAAATCGGCTACTATAAATGTCGCAAAATTTATTAAAGGAGAAAAATTAGTTATCGGAACAGGAAATAGAGGAATTATCATTCTGGATTTAAAGACCAACTCCTATAAAAATATAGAGCGCGATAATGTTTTAATGAATAATTCGGTTCTAAGTATAGGGTTTGATAAAGAAAATGATCTTTGGGTTGGTTTGGATAATGGTATTGCACATGTTGAGGTAAACTCGCCCATTTCTTTCTTTTATGACAATTCGGGTCTTTTAGGTTCGGTATATGCGGTTGCGACAATTAATAAAGGGTATTTAATTGCTTCTAATCACGGAATTTTCGAATACAGTGCAGGAAAATTTAATATGATGCCCAACACACAAGGACAGGGCTGGAATATTTCGTTAATAGACGGAAAATATATTATAGGCCATAATGACGGCACCTTTTCATATGAAAATAATGTGTTAACCAAAATAAACGGCGTAAGCGGAGGCTGGAATATGTCAAAAAGCAGTATTAATGATACTTACTTTCAATCTACTTACAGCGGTATATTAGCTTATGACGATCCTTCGGATCTTTCACATTATAAAATTATTAAAGATCTTGCAAAACCTATAAAATATGTAGCGCAGAATAAAAAGAATGAAATTTGGGCAGCAGATAATTATCGCGGCTTATACCGTGTTCTATTAGATGATCATTATAATACTTTAAAGGTAGAAAATGTCACACAGCAGAGTAAAATAATAAATGATTTTGGGATTAAAATTTTTGAATTCAGAAAAGAAATACTTTTTCTGATAAATAATACTTGGTTTACCTATAATTCAATCACAAATAAATTAGAAGAAAACGAACCATTTAATGCTAGTTTTAAAAATGTAACCGATGTTGTCTCCATTGATGAAGATCATTTTATGGTTTTACAAAACGGGATTTTATATCACATTTATGCAGAAGGAAATAAATTTATCTGGAATATCATTCAAGAGAAATATTATAAAGGAAAACTAATAAATGAAAATTTAAGAATTTTTAAAAGCGATAATTATTATTTATTTAACCTTGATGATGGATTTATTTCGCTAAAGCTGGAATATGAAAATAAACAAAATTCAAAAGCAGAAATAGAAGCATTTAGCAATGACGTTTTAATTCCTGAAGGTGCAAAAATTAAATTCAACACCGAATTAAGAATTAATATCATTTCTGGAGTTTATGGTGCTAGTAAACCTAATTTGTTTTATAAACTAGATAAAGGAAAAGATTTTATTCCCATTTCGGACGGACTTATCATATTGAATAATTTAAGCAGTGGTAATCATTCTGTCGAAATATTCAAACATGATGGGGCAACTTATGAAAAAGTTTCTTTTTACAAATTTAAAGTGGCAGAACCTTGGTATTTCTCCTTTTGGATGATTCTTCTTTATCTCTTTGTAATTGCAGCAGTTTTATTTTTCTATTACAAATGGAATAAGTTGCGTTACATGCAAAAATTAAAATTGCAGGCAGAAGAATTAAAGCATCAGCGCGAAATTCTTGAGATGGAACTGAAAAAAGAAAACGAACTGAATCTGCAAGAATACGAAAAACACATTTTAGAACTGGAACTGCAGTCAAAATCTTCCGAAGTTGCTGGTAAATCTTTGTCTATTGCTAAACAAACAGAAATGATTGATAAAATTCAGGGAATTTTAGAAACAGAAAAAGATTTTGCAAAACTTAAAAATGAAATAAAAAAAGCAATTAAGATTAATGAAGTAAATAAGCATGAATGGGAAATATTTGAAACCAATTTGAATCAAATCCATAATGAATTTATCATTAATCTGTCTAAAAAATATCCACACTTAACTCCAAAGGATATTAAGCTTTGTGTTTATCTTAAAATGAACCTTTCATCTAAGGAAATTGCTCCTATGATGAATATCTCGTTTAGGGGAGTGGAACTGCATAGATACCGTCTGAGAAAGAAACTAAATCTTACTCAAGACGAAAATCTGTCAAAGTTTTTATTAAGTCTGTAAGATTTGATTTTGATTTTTACAGAATTTATATTTTTATACACCTATTTTTATATAATTCTAATACATCATTACTACATCATAACGTTATGTTAAAGGATATTGCTTGATGTTTATTATATTGATAATCAGTTTTATAATCTTAAAATTTAACATAATGATGTAGCTGTGTTGTAGTGGTATTTGATGTACTACAACGTTGTAATTGTTTAATTTGGCTCTACTAACTTAAACGATTACGTACTGTATGAAAAATTTTATTTTTAGCTTTTTAGCACTCTTGTTGCTGCCTACATATATGATGGGGCAGGCGCAAGCAATTAAAGGGAAAGTAGTAGACAGTAATGGAATGGGAATTCCGGGAGCAATTATTGCTTCGTCTGACGCTAAGGCCACTGCAGATGCAGATTTCGACGGAAACTTTACTATTAATGCAAAACCTGGAGACATTCTTAAAGTTTCGATGTTAGGTTTTGATGCAGTTTCTGTACCGGCAACTGCCGCACCAATGACTATTACACTAAAAGAAGCAGGCGACACTGCTTTAAAAGAGGTAGTTGTAATTGGTTACGGTACCAGAAAGAAAATTGATAATACTTCTGCTGTAAGCTCATTAAAATCAGAAGAAATTACAAAAATGAAAGTATCGAATGCCACTCAAGCTATTCAAGGAAAGGCAGCTGGGGTTCAGGTTACTGCATCTAATACTCCTGGAGGAACACCTTCAGTAATTATTAGAGGGGTTGGTACTGCTTTAGGAGGTAGAAATCCTCTATATGTTGTTGATGGAATGCCAACGGATAACATCAATAATATTAATACAAATGATATTACTTCTTATGAGGTTTTAAAAGATGCATCTGCACTTGCTATTTATGGTACTAGAGGTGCAAATGGGGTTATCATGATTACAACTAAGACAGGTAAAGGTAAAATGACTGTAGATGTTGACAGCTACAGCGGATTTAAAACTGCCTTAAAGAAAGTAAAAATGGCAAACAGCGAAGAATATGCCCGTTATAGCAATGCCGCTTTTAATGATCCAACAAAATTTTCTTTAAATCAGCCAATTAATACAAATTGGTATGATGAAATTACAAGAACAGGTACTTTTTCAGAAAATAACATCGCAATCTCTGGTTCGTCAGATAATGTTAAGTACTTTTTAAGTGCTGCAAATTATCAGGAAAAAGGTATTTTGAATGGAACAGATTATTCTCGTACTACTATTAGAAGTAATAATGAGTATAAAATTTCTGAAAAACTTAAATTGAGCCAAAACTTCAGTGTAAGTTCTATTAAAAATACACCACAACCGCTATCTGCATTTACATCAGCATATAGACAGTCTCCAATAATTCCAGTTCGTTATTCAAATGGAAAATACGGAGTACCATTTGTTAATAATGGAGTTGCAGCTCAAACTGGATCTCAATTTAATTCAGTTGGAAATCCTGTAGTAGCTTTAGATTACAATAATGAAAAACAACAAACTGTTATTTTACAGGGAGGTTTAAAATTGGATTATGATATTTCAAAATCATTAAAATTTACATCGCAATTTAATGGAGAATTCTATACATATAAGCAGTATAATTATGTTGATAATTTAGCTTTATGGTTAGCAGCAGATCCAAACCGTGTTGCGTCAACTTATGATACAAATAGTTTGAATACTAATACTTTGACAAGAAATAGAGATCAATATTTCAATTGGAACTTATCAAATTATTTTACTTACAATAAGGTTTTTGCAGAAATTCACGATGTTGAAGTTACAGCGGGTATCGAAGCAAACGTTATTGGTACTAGAGAAAAGCTAACAGTTACTAGAAAAAATGTTGAGTCTAATTCTAATTACTGGGCCTTAGATGGTGTTCCTTATGCAAATAATGTTGTTGGATATAATGACGTAGCGTTAAATCAATCTAAGTTGTCATCTTACTTTGCACGTTTCCAATATAAGTTAATGGATAAATACTTATTCACAGGTACTGTGAGACGTGACGGATCATCACAATTTTCTGAAGGTAATCGTTGGGGAACTTTCCCATCATTTGGTGCTGGATGGATTGTTACAAAAGAAAACTTCTTAAGTAACGTTAAAGAACTTAATTTATTAAAAATTAGAGGTTCTTGGGGTAGATTAGGTAACCAAAAAGTGCCATTAAACAATCAAACTTTTACATCTGGTTTAAATTATGGACCAAATTCTGATTCAGGAATTACTGTAGATTCATCTGTGGATCCAAATTTATCATGGGAGATCGTTGAAGAACTTTCTGGAGGTTTTGATATTGAAATGTTTGACAATAGATTAAAAGGATCTTTTGATTTGTATGACAAGAATACAAAAAATGCAATTTTATATGTTTTACCATATTCAACTTCTGGACTTACTCAAAGAACAGCTACACACGTAGGAGAGGTATCTAACAAAGGTTATGAAATTGCTTTACGTTGGGATGATAAAATAAACGATAATTTAAGCTATTGGGTTGGAGGTAACTTCTCTCACAATCAAAACAAGTTAGCAAGTTTAAATAATCCATCTATTGCTCCAATTGTTTCAGGAAGCTTAGGAAATGGACAAAATACAAAATTGCTTGACTTTACGTCTGTTGGACGTCCGATTGGTAGTTTCTATATGTACGAATATGCGGGAGTAGATCCAGCAAATGGACAAATGTTATACTACAATGCTAATGGAGATAAAGTTGCTCAAGGAGCTTTAAACGAAGTTAACGATAAAAAATATGTAGGTTCAGTTTTACCAACTACTAACTACGGTGTTACTTTAGGTTTAACTTACAAAGACATTGATTTTTCTGTTGATGGTTATGGTACTGGAGGAGCAAAAGTTTACAATGGTAAAAAAGCACAACGTTTTTCAGGAGAAAATGTAGAAGCATCTCTAACAAGAGATTTTTGGACTCCAACAAATACAACAGCTTCAAATCCTGCACCGTTTAATCAAGTTCCAGTTGCTTCAACATATTATTTAGAATCGGCTGATTTTTTTAGAATCAATAACATTACTGTAGGTTATAAGCTTCCTATTAGAGAAAATAGCTTTATTAACTATTGTAGAATTTATGTAAATGCTATTAATCCATTTATTACACAAAAATTCTCAGGATTATCACCAGAAGCATTAGGCGATAATGAATTAGTGACAGGTACTCAGGGGGTTGAGCTTGACGCTTACCCATCATTAAGATCATTTGTTATTGGAGCTAATTTAAAATTTTAATATTATGAAAAAAATATATATATCATTGTTTTTACTTTCTGGATTTTTCTTCGCAGGATGTTCAGATGACTTTTTAGATGTGGATCAAACGGATAAAATTCCAGTTGATATTGACTATCTAAATACAGACAGTAATGCTACTGGATTGGTTACGTCAATTTATAATCAGTTTTTATCATGGGATATGTCCTCTTTTGGATGGAATGCCGTAACAAGTATAATTTCTGATGATGCTGATAAAGGTTCTGATCCTGGAGATACTGGAACTGATAAAGATGTTATGGATGCATTGACTTACAATGCTTCGACTCCATCATTTGAAAGTGTTTGGAAAGCAAATTATGCAGGAATTAACAGATGTAATCAAGCATTAACTTACTTACCTCAATTAGATAAAGTTACTCCTGCTTTGAGAAATAGATTAATTGGTGAAGCAAAATTCATGAGAGCATTTATGTACTTTACTTTAGTTAAAGGTTACGGAGCTGTTCCTATTGTTGATCGTTTAACAAACACACCTTTAACTGAAGAAGATAAAGAAATGCAGTTAACGCGTAAACCAGTTGCAGACGTTTATGCCTTAATTGTTAAAGATTTAACTGAAGCATCAGAATTACTTCCTGAAAAATCTACTTATTCTGGAAATGATAAACAAAGAGTATCTAAAGGTTCTGCTTATGCATTACTAGCAAAAGTAAATTTATACGAAAAGAACTGGCAAAATGTAATTGATAATTGTGATAAAGTTACAGGTTACTCTTTAGTTTCAGATTATTCATTACAATTTAAAAAAGAAGGAGAATTTGGTTCTGAATCAATTTTCGAAATCAACGGTGTTGGATCACCAACATCTGACCAAAAACTTGGAATCGGTAATTATACAGTTTCTCAAGCACCCCGTGGTAACGGTGGATGGGGTTGGGGTTTTAATACACCAAGCCAAGGTTTAGCAAATGCTTATGAAGCTGGTGATGTTAGAAGAGCTGCAACCATTATTTTTAGAGGTTCCGTTTTATACGATGGACGTGTTGTTGCTTCAACAGTAACAAATCCGATGTATAATTATAAAGCTTATTCATCTGATTTTTATAATGTAGAATTTACGGATACTAATCTTAGATATTTACGATATGCAGAAGTTTTATTAATGAAAGCTGAAGCATTAAATGAATTAGGACAAACTAGCGCAGCAATTCCTTTATTAAATCAAGTTAGACACAGAGCTAATTTGGGAGATACACCGGCGGTTTCTCAAGCTGATGTTAGAACTGCAATCTGGAAAGAAAGAAGAGTAGAATTAGCTTTTGAACACGACAGATGGTTTGATCTTGTTAGAACTGGACAAGCTCAAGCGGCAATGGCAGCAGATGGAAAAACATTTGTTGTAGGTAAACACGAATTATGGCCAATTCCAACATTTTTTATTAGAGAATCGGTTGGATATTCTTCTCAAAACCCTGGTGGTTATTAATCAAAATCTTTAAAATCACTTCCTTCAGGAAAACTGAAGGAAGTGATTATTTTCAAAATTTAAACTTTTATAATGATTAGAATTTCAGTTTTATTTTTAGCTTTTACTTTTTTTAGTTGTGGATCTAATGCCGATAAGTCAAAAGAAAATGCGGAAGAAAATACTTCTGGCGTTGCTGCATTAACAGACGAACAGCTTTTGGATGCTGTTCAAAAACAGACTTTTAAATATTTCTGGGACTATGCGGAACCAAATTCTGGGTTGGCTCGAGAACGTTATCATCCAGACGGAAATTATCCTGAGAACGATTCCAATATCGTTACAACTGGAGGTTCTGGTTTTGGTTTAATGGCTCTTGTTTCAGGAATGTCTCAAGGTTATGTTAGTAAAGAACAAGGTGTAGAACGTCTTAACAAAATTGCAGACTTTTTAGGCAAAGCAGATCGTTTTCACGGAGCTTGGTCACATTGGATTGACGGAAATACTGGGAAAGTAAAACCTTTTGGAACCAAAGATAACGGCGGCGATTTAGTTGAAACCTCATTTTTGGTTGCAGGAATGATTACGGTTCGAGAATATCTTAAAGATGGCTCTGAAAAAGAAAAAGCGGTTGCTCAAAAATTTGATGCACTTTGGAAAGGTGTTGACTGGCAATGGTACACAAATCAAAAAAATGTGTTATATTGGCACTGGTCTCCAAGTTATGCCTGGGAAATGAATTTTCCTCTTAAAGGATATAACGAATGTCTGATTACTTATGTAATGGCGGCATCTTCACCAACTCATACAATTGATGCAAAAGCGTATCATGAAGGATGGGCGAGAAGCGGAGGCATAGTATCTTCAAAAACAAAATATAATCTTCCGCTTATTTTAAAGCACAATGGTGCAGAAGAATTTGGTGGGCCATTATTCTGGGCACATTATTCTTATGTAGGTTTAGATCCAAATCAGTTGACTGATAAATATGCTAATTATTGGGATTTAAATGTAAATCAGACCAAAATCAATTATCAATATTGCGTAGAAAATCCAAATAAAATTCCAGGATACGGTCCTGAATATTGGGGTTTAACGGCTTCATATTCTAGAAATCCAGATGGTTCAATTGGATATAATGCACACATGCCAAGTAATGATCAAGGTGTTATTTCTCCTACTGCTGCAATTAGTTCAATTGTTTACACACCTAAAGAATCGATGGCTTTTATCCGCAATTTATATGAAAATCATAAAGAAGAAACTTGGGGAGATGCAGGTTTTTATGATGCTCTTAGTTTAGGCAATAAATGGGTAGCAAAACGCTATTTAGCAATCGATCAAGGACCAGAAGTTGTAATGATAGAAAACTACAGAACTGGTTTATTATGGAAATTATTCATGAATGCACCCGAAGTAAAACAAGGTTTAACCAAACTAGGTTTTAAATCAGGAAAATACGGTATTTAAGCATCAGTATGAAATACAAATTAGTTTTCTTATTTCTGATATTTTCAATTTTTGGCTTTAGCCAAAGTGAAACAACTGGAAAAATTAATACAGTTGTAATGTCCAAATATGAGTTAGGTTATGTGCTGCATAAACCAACAAATACAAAAGAGAAAAAGCCATTAATAGTTTTTATTTCTGGAGATGGAGAAAAAGGAACTGATCTTGAAAAAGTAAAAGTTCATGGTCCTTTGCAGTATTTAAAAACACATCAATTAGAGGCTTACGTTCTGGCTCCGCAGTGCAAAGAGGATGAAAATTGGGATATAGAATCTATTTATCAGCTGATTTTAAAAATTCAGAAAGAAAACAAAATCGATTCAGAAAGAATATATGTTACTGGTTTGAGCTCAGGAGGTTGGGCTTCTTGGAATTTGGCTTTTGCACATCCGGATCTATTTGCAGCAAACGTACCTGTCGCTGGTTTTGTAGATTTAATTCAGTTACAACACGCTTGTGAAATAGCCAATATTCCAACCAGAATTTACCACGGATTATTAGATGATGTGGTAAACGTGAATTATGCGATCACGATTTACAAGGAATTGAAAAAATGTAATGCGAAAGACGTTAAGCTGACCATTTTTGATGATGCAAATCATGACAGCTGGACAAGAGTTTATGATAATCAAACCATCTACGACTGGATGTTTCAGCAGAAAAAACAAATACAAACAAATAAATAAATTATAATGAAAAACAAATTAGTCTTACTTTTTTTAGGATGTGCTGTTTTGGGGTATGCTCAAAAAAAGAGCACAAAGAGCACAGTAAAAATTAAACCTAAGTCGGAGTTTGTGGCAGAGTTAATGTCAAAAATGACATTAGATGAGAAATTAGGACAGTTAAATTTACCAACATCTGGAGATATTACCACAGGGCAGGCAAACAGCTCAAATGTGGCAAAAAATATTGCTGAAGGTAAAGTGGGCGGTTTGTTCAACATTAAATCAGTTCAAAAAATTAAAGAAGTACAGAAAATTGCGGTTGAAAAAAGCCGTTTAAAAATTCCGTTGCTTTTTGGTATGGACGTTATACACGGTTACGAAACAACATTCCCAATTCCGTTAGGATTATCTTGTACTTGGGATATGGCTTTAATTGAAAGAAGTGCGCAAATTGCGGCAAAAGAAGCAAGTGCAGATGGTATCAACTGGACATTTTCTCCAATGGTAGATATTTCGCGTGACCCGCGTTGGGGAAGAGTTTCTGAAGGTTCTGGAGAAGATCCTTATTTAGGAAGCCAGATTGCAAAAGCAATGGTAAATGGTTACCAGCAAAATGATCTTTCAAAAAACAATTCAATATTAGCTTGTGTTAAACACTTCGCATTATATGGAGCTCCAGAAGGCGGACGTGATTACAACACAGTTGATATGAGCCACATCAGAATGTTTAACGATTATTTCCCTCCTTATAAAGCAGCAGTTGATGCTGGTGTAGGTTCGGTTATGGCATCTTTCAACGAAGTTGATGGAATTCCAGCAACAGGAAACAAATGGTTAATGACAGATGTTTTAAGAAAACAATGGGGATTCAAAGGTTTTGTAGTAACAGATTTTACTGGAATTCCTGAAATGATTGAGCACGGAATGGGTAATCTTCAAGACGTTTCTGCTTTAGCATTAAATGCTGGTGTTGAAATGGATATGGTTGGAGAAGGTTTCTTAGGAACTTTGAAAAAATCATTAGATGAAAAAAGAGTTTCTATCGAAACAATTGACAATGCTGTAAAACTTATTTTAGAAGCAAAATACGATTTAGGATTATTCCAAGATCCTTACAAATATTGTGATGAGAAAAGAGCTAAAACTGAAATCTTCACAACAGATAGCAGAAAAGAAGCGCGTCAAATTGCAGCACAATCATTGGTATTATTAAAAAACCAAAATCAATTATTGCCTCTTAAAAAATCAGGTACAATTGGTTTGATCGGACCATTGGCAGATGCTAAAGAAAATATGCCAGGAACTTGGAGTGTGGCTACAAAAATGGAAAATGCAGTTTCTCTATTAAGAGGAATCAAAGAAGTTGCCGGAACAGGAACAAAAGTTTTATATGCTAAAGGAAGTAACTTAGATTACGATGAAACTTTTGAAACTAACGCAACAATGTTCGGGAAAACATTACACCGTGATGCACGTTCAAAAGAAGAAATGTTAGCTGAAGCTTTAAAAGTTGCTGAACAGTCAGATGTAATTGTTGCGGCTTTAGGAGAATCTGCAGAAATGAGCGGTGAATCTAGCAGCCGTACGAATTTAGAAATTCCACAAGCGCAGAAAGATTTATTAAACGCTTTATTAAAGACAGGAAAACCAGTTGTTTTGGTTTTATTTGATGGACGTCCATTAGTAATTACTGACGAAGAAAAAACAGTTCCTGCAATTTTAAATGCTTGGTTTGCGGGTACAGAAGCAGGTTATGCAATTGCGGATGTTTTATTTGGAGATGTAAATCCTTCTGGAAAATTGACTTCAACTTTTCCAAGAAGCGTTGGACAATTACCAATTTACTATGCACACAAAAATACAGGAAGACCACTTTCTAACACAGAGGGAAAATTCGAAAAATTCAGATCAAATTATATTGACGAAAGAAACGAGCCATTATTCCCATTCGGATTTGGTTTGAGCTACACGACTTTTGATTATTCAAACTTGAAAATTTCTTCTGATAAAATGAATGCATCAGGAAAATTGAAAGTAACGGTTGATGTAGCAAATACTGGAAATTTTGATGGAAAAGAAACCGTTCAATTATACATTAGAGATGTAGTTGGTTCTGTAACAAGACCAGTTAGAGAACTAAAAGGTTTCCAAAAAATAGCTCTTAAAAAAGGAGAGAAACAAACAGTAAGTTTTGACATTACTGTAGAGAATTTAAAATTTTATAACTCTGATTTACAATTCGTAGCAGAGCCAGGGCAGTTTGATATCTTTATTGGAGGTAATTCAAATGCCGATAAGAAAGTTAGTTTTGAGTTAACTAAATAGTTGGTTTATTGATTAGTAATTAGCCCTTCGTGTGTTTGGTTAGCGAAGGGCTTTTTTTTAGACAAAAAATCAATTTTAAAACGGAATGAGATGAAAAATTTTAGAATAGTATGTTCATTAGTTTTTTTGCTTGTTTTTTCTTTGTGTAATGCTCAGAAAAATTCAATTGTAGCACATCGCGGTGCGTGGAAAAAAAACAATCTCCCAGAAAATTCTATTGCATCATTACGACATGCGATCGACTTAAAATTGCCAGGTTCAGAATTTGATGTTTGGAGAACAGCAGACGATTCACTTGTAATTAATCATGACGCTCACTATAATAAACTGCTGATTGAAAAAACAAATTATGCCGATTTAATTGCATTTAAACTTTCTAACGGAGAAAAACTGCCGACGCTGCACGAATATATTTCGGAAGGAAAAAGAAATAACAAACACACGCTTTTAGTTTGCGAAATAAAACCTTCAGAAATAAGTAAAGAAAGAGGACAAAAAACAGCTTTAATGTCTGTAGAAGTTATCAAAAAACTAAAGGCAGACAAAAATACTTGTTACATCAGTTTTGATTACGACATTCTTAAAGCAATTAGAAAAGCAGATTCAAAAACGTCTTTACAATATTTGGAAGGAAATAAATCTCCAAAAGAGGTAAAAGCAGATAAAATTAACGGTGTTGATTATCATTATTCAGTCTTTAAAAAACATCCAGAATGGATTCAAGAAGCAAAAGACAATAGAATTATCTTAAATGCTTGGACTGTAAATGAAGCTTCAGATATGGATTGGATTATAGACCACAAATTCAATTACATTACCACAAACGAACCAGAACTTTTAAGTGAAAGATTAAAAATTAAAAAATAATCAGAAAACTTACTAACACCTACAAACAATGAAAAAAAGATATAAACTGTTTGCATTGCCCATTTTATTTGTGGTCTTTTTTAGTCACAATCTTTTGGCACAAAAATTAGGTAAAACGGAATGGTTTGATCCTAATAGACCCGCAACAACTTTTTGTAATCCAATTAATATTGGATACAATTATACGACTCACAATCATAATAGAATTCCAGAATCACGCCGTTCTAGTGCCGATCCTGTAATTATTACATACAAAGGCGAATATTATTTATTTGCGACGAATCAAGCAGGTTTCTTTTGGAGTAAAGACATGTCAGACTGGAATTTTGTGTATGGAAGTTTTCAAAGAGAGCCAGGTGATGACGACCAATGTGCGCCAGCAGCATGGGTGGTAAATGACACTTTATTTTACGTAGGATCAACTTGGAAAAGAGATCATCCAATTTGGAAAACTGCAGATCCAAAATCGGGAAGATGGACGCGTCACGTAGACAAAGCAATGTTGCCAACTTGGGATCCAGCTATTTTTCAAGACGATGACAAAAAAGTATATATGTACTACGGTTCAAGCGGAAAATTGCCATTGGTTGGAGTAGAAGTAGATTATAATACTTGGCTTCCAAAAGGAAATCAAGCTGATTATGCAGAATTGTATAAAGCAACAGAGGTTGAGGATATTCAAAAAGTATACGGACAAGTTAAAGAAGTAGCAATTCTTGATCCATCTGCTCACGGATGGGAACGTTTTGGACCAAACAACGATATGGAACCTGCGCCTTGGGGGAATTTCATTGAAGGAGCTTGGATGACCAAACACAACGGAAAGTATTATATGCAATATGGAGCGCCAGCAACTGAGTTTAAAGGTTATGCAAATGGTGTTCATGTAGGGAATAATCCGTTAGGACCATTTACGTACCAAAAACACAATCCGATGTCTTATAAACCAGGCGGATTCGTAATTGGAGCTGGACACGGAAATACTTTTGCAGATAATTACGGAAATTATTGGAATACGGGAACGTGCAAAATCTCTATAAAAGATCGTTTTGAGCGCCGTATTGATATGTTTCCGGCAGGTTTTGATAAAGATGATATTATGTATTCGATCACTTCTTATGGCGATTTTCCGATCGTATTGCCAACGAGTAATCGTGATCAGACAAAAGGCGCTTCATCGGGATGGATGTTACTTTCTTATAAAAAACCGGTAACCGTTTCTTCCTCTGAAGAATGTATGGAAGTAGAAACACACAGAATGGATAATGGAGGTAAAAAAGTATATGAGAAATTCTGTTACGGTTCTGAAAATCTTACAGATGAAAATATTCAAACCTATTGGTCGGCAAAAACGAGTAATCCAGGAGAATGGCTTCAAATGGATTTAGGAAGACAAATGGAAATAAATGCTTTACAGATTAACTATGCCGATCATAAAGCTACTCAGTATAATAAAGCAATGGATATTTATTATCAATACAAAATATTCATGTCTGATGATGCTGTAAATTGGACTTTGGTTGTAGACAAATCTAAAAATGATAAAGATGTTCCGCATGATTATGTTGAGCTTACAAAATCAATCAAAGCGCGTTACATTAAAATGGAAAATATCCACAACGCTTCTGGATTGTTTGCGATTTCAGATTTTAGGGTTTTTGGAAACGGATTGGCAGCAAAACCAAAAGCAGTTGGTTCTTTCAAAGTTGATCGAAATAAAACCGATTCAAGAAATGCCATGATTTCGTGGAAAAAACAAAATGATGCTGTCGGTTATAATATTTATTACGGAATTGAGCCAGACAAATTATATAACAGCATTATGGTTTACGGCGATAATACATATGATTTTAGAGGTTTAGATAAAGGAACGAAATATTATTTCACTATCGAGCCTTTTAATGAAAACGGTATAGGTTCAAAAAATAAGATTATCGAAGTAAAATAGATTTTATTTTATGAATATTAAAAAGCTCCGATTGCAAATTAAAGAATTTGCAATTGGAGCTTTTTTTTGAGAAAAGGTTGAAGAAAAAGCGTTCCAACTGTCTGAAATTTTGTTCCTTTGTGAATATGCTGAATAGCAGAATAAACTCCAAAATTACTATACAAACTATGAAAAAAACGATTCTTTTAACTGCCCTGGTTTTAAACGGATTGCTGTCGTCTGCTCAAACAAATGACGAAAAAAACATCAAATTATTTTATAAAAAAGCCCTTACTGAAGCAAAATGTTATTCTTGGTTAGAATATTTATCCAACGACATTGGAGCTCGTTTGTCTGGCTCTAAAGGTGCTGCTGAAGCTGTAGAATATACAAAAAGACAATTAGAATCATTAGGACTTGATAAAGTATATCTTCAAGAAGTAATGGTGCCGCATTGGGTTCGAGGTGAAAAAGAAACAGCTTATATTTTAGACGGAAAAGTAAAAACGACTGTTCCAATCTGCGCACTAGGCGGATCTGTTGCAACGCCAAAAACAGGACTTGCTGCAGAAATAATCGAAGTAAAAGGAATTAAAGAATTAGCCGAATTAGGAGCTGATAAAGTAAAAGGTAAAATTGTTTTTTACAATAGACCAATGAACCCTGAAAACATTGAAACTTTTACTTCTTACGGAGCTTGTGTTGACCAAAGATATGCTGGTGCAAAAGAAGCTGCAAAATTAGGAGCAGTAGGAACAATTGTTCGTTCTATGAACCTTCGCTTAGACGATTTCCCGCATACAGGAGCTCAAAGTTATGGGGATTTACCAAAATCACAATACATTCCAACAGCAGCAATTAGTACAAACGGAGCTGAATTGTTGAGTAAATCTTTAAAAGTAAATCCAGCTTTAAAGTTCTATTTCAAACAATCATGTGAGACTTTGCCAGATGCATTGTCTTATAATGTTATTGGAGAATTAACAGGAACGGTTAACCCTGATAATATTATGGTTGTGGGTGGTCATTTAGATTCTTGGGATTTAGCAGATGGTTCTCATGATGATGGAGCAGGAGTAGTACAGAGTATGGAAGTAATTAGAATTCTTAAAAATTTAAATTACAAACCTAAAAACACTATTCGTGTTGTTTTATTTATGAACGAAGAAAATGGTGGAAAAGGCGGTGCGAAATATGAAGAAGTTTCTAAACAAAAGAATGAAAACCACATTTTTGCTTTAGAAAGCGATTCTGGTGGATTTACTCCACGCGGATTTTCAATTGAAGCTGATGATGCTAATTTGAAAAAGATACAAGGTTTTAAAGACTTTTTTGAGCCATATTTAGTGCATAGTTTTACAATTGGACACGCAGGTTCAGACATTAGCCATTTAACCTCTAAAGCAATTGTAAAAGCAGGTTTAAAACCAGATTCACAACGTTACTTTGATTATCACCATGCAGCAAATGATAAATTTGACGCTATTAATAAAAGAGAATTAGAGCTGGGTGCAGCAACAATGACTTCTTTGGTTTATTTAATTGACCAAACAGGAATTGAATTGCCAAAAGCGAACTAAGATTTTTAAAATTAAATATAAAATAGGCTGTCATTTTTTGACAGCCTATTTTTTTGTAATAAAAATAATCCCAGAGGTATAAAATATTTATAGGATTTAATAATCGTGTTTTTAATAAAGCCCCAGAGGGGCGAGATATGTTTTAGAATAATTAAATGAACAATTCAAAATTTGTGCTTAAAGCTTCATCACAATCAAATAATAAAAAGACGTGATTGGAATATTAGAAAGTAATAATAGAATCTTTATACCAATTTCTTTACGTTGCTGTGGTAAATGAATGAATCTGTCAGCCAAATGAATAAACATAATGAGGTTTACAATTATTGCAAACAAAGCAAACGGCCATGCAATAACCAAAACATTCGGATTTTCATTTGAAATAATGTAGAGAACAAATAATATAGTTGTAATTATGAAAGAGCCAACTGCCAGCTCAATTGATTGTTTTTCTTTGAATGGTTTATTATCAATAGTTTTCATGATCTTAAATTTTGAAAGTTTGTTGAATAGCTATAATTGGCGTTAAAAGCATTTTTGAAAAATCTAAATAATGAAAAGCAAGCGCATTTTTTCCGTTTTTAAATTGCTCCAAGAAGTATTTTATTCGCTTAGGATAAAATACAGTTACCGTTAAAATTACCATGTACAAATACAAACTTCTCTTCCCGTTTCCGAACAGATAATACTGCATTCCGATTTCTTCATAAACAGAAACCCCGGTATTCGTAAGCACATGAATAATATCATGATCCTCCAGTTTTTCCTGAATATCAAAATGATTTTTGAAAAGGAAATTTCCCAAGCCAAAACCTAAACTGTCTTCGGGATAGCTTAATAATTTGGTTTTATCAATGTTCCAAGGCTCATTTTTTTTGAAATATTTTTGATACGGTTTTTTAGAACATTCATACAATTTCTCAATTAGATAATCTCTCATAAAAGTTTTTTTAAAAGTTCTTTGAAATTCAAAGTTAAATGGTAAATAAAAAAGCTAGAATAGTAACTTAACTAGCTTTTTATTATTTAGTAAGTGTCGATAACAGTTTTTAATACATCGGAATCAGCAAGATCGGAAGGAGCAACCACTTTCTCTTCTAAAGGAATATCATTTCCATAACGTTCTTTTAATATTTTTTGAACTCTTGGATCTTCCAGATTAAACTCTTTCAATTCTCTAAGTTTTGATAACTCGATTCCAGCAGCATTTTTGTAAATCTTCCAGACCAATTCAGAACAATAAATTCTATTATCAGTCCATTCAAAATAGGCATCGTATTCTTTACCATCAAATTGCTGGCTGTAGTCTTTCATTTTTTGGAGAATATCAGGTTTCAAAATACCCTCGTTTTTCAATCTTTTAACCACATATTTACTTTCTTTTCCATGTTTAATCCAATCTTCAAGCGGCGTTAATTTCACTGGTTGAACAGCTTCAAAAACAAACCATTTTCCGTTTATATCATAGATAATACCGCAGTGCGAAAATTTAGAATTAGTGGCTATACGAACTGCTTCACATTGTTTAGATTCGGAAGTTTGAAAAATAACATCACCATCTTTGTATTTACTCAATACTGTTTTTTCTACTTTATTTCCTGTAAAAGGATTGTTCGGAAAAACTTTTATGGAAATAAATAAAGCACATCCAAAACTGATGATGAATGTGATAATGGGGAACAAGTATTTTTTGATTTTCATAAAGTATAATTTAAAGTACTTTGAGTTACAAAGTAAATAATAAAAAAAATAGCTGCCAAATAAAATGACAGCTATTTTCTAAATATTATTTTGAAGTATTAGATTCTAAAAATACCTCCAACAGCAATAATTCTTTGAAAATAAGTAAAGTGTTGTGAAGCTTTATCTTCATTACTTGTTGTAGTTTTAATATCCTGCATGTTGATGTAGCCACCTTTTAGCTCTCCTTGAATATAGAAATGCTTAAAAAAGGTAATGTTTAAACCCGCTTTTGCAGAAACACCATAACCTGAAACGTGAAAATCATCATGACGTTCTTTTCCCAAAAGAGTAGTATTTGTTTTTGGGTACAAAAGACCCGCTCCTAATCCTTCGGTTAAGTTAATCTGAACTTTATCAATATTTGGCAATCCAAACCATTTTGAAATATCATCAAATCTTGCCACCTCAGTATGAACATAGTTCAAACCATCAGTATGCTCGTACATTAAAAAAGCGGGACCATTTGCAGGTACAGTACCATTGTCATAACCGCCTTCTTTAGCGCCTCCTTGAGACATATCTACAGGTCTGTTATTGTATTCACCATTGTAAATTGATCCAGGATCATCAGCAGGTAAATTGATATTTCCATTAACATTTGCAATCTGATTTTGTGACATTACATATTTCATATGGTCAACACCAATTGTAACACTATAATGATCACTAAAAAAGTAACCTAATCTCAAATTTGTTTGAGGAATAGTCATGTTCGCCGGATTGATATAATCAACATGCCATCCTTTTGGTTTATCATGAGCAGCCATATTTTCGACTGTAAAATTGTAATCCTTACCTCTAAAGTTTACATCAGACTTAGAATAGCTTTCTCTATTACCGCCCCACATTACAAAGAATTTCCCTTTATTGTGAGCAGTATATTTTTGAACTGGAATTTCTTCCTGAGCGAATGTGTTTAAAGAAACACAAGCCAGTAAGAAAAATAAAATTTTTGTTTTCAAAGAACTTAAGTATTATAAATTAAAAGGCATTTACAGTTTTTCTAATAGCGACTAACTTATTCATTAAACCTTCAAAATAGTCTAAATGAAGCATATTAGCGCCATCGCTTTTTGCATTTGCAGGATCAAAATGCGTTTCAATAAAGATTCCGTCTACGCCAACTGCGATACCAGCTTTAGCAACGGTTTCAATCATATCGGGTCTTCCGCCTGTAACACCAGCAGTTTGATTTGGCTGCTGTAAAGAATGCGTTACATCCAAAACCGTAGAAGCATATTGCTGCATAGTAGGAATACCTCTAAAATCAACAATCATATCTTGGTAGCCAAACATAGTACCGCGATCAGTAACCATAACATTTTCGTTATTACAGTCTAAAACTTTCTGCACGGCATGTTTCATGCTTTCTGGACTCATAAATTGTCCCTTTTTCAAGTTTACCACTTTTCCCGTATTTGCAGCGGCAACAACAAGATCAGTCTGACGAACTAAGAAAGCAGGAATCTGCAGCACATCTACATATTGTGCGGCCATATCGGCATCTTCGTTAGTATGAATATCGGTAACAGTTGGAACATGAAAAGTTTCTGAAACTTTTCTTAAGATTTTTAAAGCTTTTTCATCACCAATTCCAGAGAAACTGTCAATTCGAGAACGGTTTGCTTTTTTAAAAGATCCTTTAAAAACATAAGGAATCTGAAGATTGTCGGTAATACCAACTAATTTTTCAGCAATTCTAAGAGCCATTTCTTCACCTTCGATGGCACAAGGCCCCGCTAATAAAAAGAAATTTCCGCTGTCAGTATGCTTAATTTGTGGAATATGTTGTAAATTCATAATATGATTTTTTGACAGTGCAAAGGTAGTCATGATTTATGAGTTTCAGATGAAGATTTAAGATTATTTTATGAAGCTATTCCTGCTATTCGCTCCAATATTTTTCTCGAAAACTTTTTTTCCAAAGTCTGTTCAGGAGCTTCCTTCGGTCGCTCTGCCCAGCCAGGAAAAAATAAGTTTTCGAGAAAAATGATTTCCACTGCTATCAGGGCTAGAGTTTAGTGGAATTATGAGAAATTAAGTTAAATTTAAGATCAGAATATCTTTTGGATTTCATGGGAAATCTCTTTAGAATCAATTATTTACGATAGATTTTATTGACTTTTCGTTTTTTAGTTCAATAATTTTTTCAAAAGTCAATTCATTTAAACTGAACTTTTTTTCAATTCTAAAAACTTCATATTTATCTTCATTAACAAACTCATACAAATCAACAGTATCATTTTGTTTTGTAATGACATTTGCTCTTTGCCAGTTTTTAGAAATTGTGCCGAATTTAGAGGTTTTCTTATTTAAGATCAGATCTCCATTTTGGGACTCAAAATAAACTTTTTGTAAATCACCGTAATGATCTTCAATTTCCATTAAATGCAAATTCCAAGCAATAAATCCCAAACTAAAAATTAATAGAAATGCTGCGTAAATAATTATTCGTTTAAACATAATTATTACTTCAACCTCAATCCCATCGGAACCATTAAAATCCCTTTTTCATAAACGTTCAAATACAGTTTAATCGGTTTTTTTTGTCCATCCCATTTTAGTTCATACACATTTAAAAATCCAGCTCCCATGTTGCTTCTTTTGGTCGGAAACGGACAGCAGGTTTCTAATTTTGTATACGTAATTTTTTCGCCGTTTGGCCCGGCAAGAGCATTCAAAAAACGAGTTTCGTTTAAAGTTTCATTATTCGTATTTTGAAAGAAGATATTAACGGGATAATCTGGGTCATATCCGTATTTTTTATCCTTTGCAAATTGGGTAATGACAAAAGTATTGTCTCTTTTTAGCACTAAATCAGGAGCATTATCATCGACGTTTTTTAAAGTTGATTTGGTGCTTATACAAGAAGTAGCTGTAATTAATAAAACAATAAAAAGAGTTATTTTTTTCATGGGTAATTCTATAAACTATGATTCTTTTATTTTTTTCGGGTTTAGTTTTAAAACACCAAGTACAATCAGATATTGTGCCAGAAGATACGTCAGCATTATAAAAAAGGAACTTTTAGGAATTGGAGCATAAAACTTATTTACAGCCAAAATACTATCTGAAACGACAAAGAAAAAAGCACCTAAGCAAACTAAGAGATTACCTGGTTTTTCCCAAACAAAGAGACCGTTGAAAGCAAATAAAAGCATAATAGAAATAACGGTGGCATAAATAGAAACTGGAATTTCAAGATCACCTAAATGCGGCATTAAAACAGACACCATTCCTATTAAATAAGTTGCAATTAAAATGCTTCCAATTACGAAAAAAGTTTTGTTTTGTTTTTTTCTAACTCTTTTCTGTTTATTAAATACAATACCATAAATAATATGTGCTGTTAAAAACGATACTAAACCAATTATAAAATAAATTTCTCCAAGATCAGTAAAAAGCAAAATTACGTCTCCAATCCAGGAAAACAAAAGCGCAGCCAGCAAAGTATTCTGCATTGGGAATTTCCTATAAAAATAAGCTGCAAAACCGAGAATTGGAATTAAAATGGGTTTTAAAAACAAGTCGAAACGCTCATAACCGAGTCCAAGAAAGACTAAGTATATGACGCTGAATGCTATAAAAAGTTTAAAAAAAGAAGAATTTCTCATAATAGGGGATTATGAATTATATATGGGTTCTGGTTGGTTTTTAAATTCATAACGAACAAAATATACTGTCGCTATAAATGATAGTAATAAATATGTAAAAATAATATAATTACCAATTGGAATTACATTATTTAAACCAAACCAGTCGCCATAATAATTTATAATACAGATTACGATTCCGAGTCTTAAACCTTCCCATAAAACAGCAAACCTGCTTTTGTCCATTAACTCCGAATAACTATAAATCGTAATAAAAATAAAAAAGCCGTAAATGAAGATATTTGGAAGTCCAATTTTAGCAATGTTATCAAATAAGAAACTTACAAACAGTAAAGTTATCAGCATTTGCGCAACAGACCAATATACTAGTTTTTTGGGGTTTTGTGTTCCATATTTTTCAAAATCAAAAACATTTTCGATTTTGTTTACCGGATATTTCTCTTCAAAATTCTCTGGACGCCAGCCAGTTGGTTTAAACCAAATGGTCAATTTATCTTTCCATTTTGGAGCGCGCCAGGCATCTTTTATCAATAAACTTAAATGCTGAAAATTAATTTTAATAGGATTCCATGTATTGGCTGGCCTTGTAATTCCAAATACAGGAGGTACATCGTCTAATTCTTCTTGAAAAGTACCAAAAAGTTTGTCCCAGAAAATAAAAATCTGCGAATGATTCTTATCTAAATATTCAGGATTAATAGCGTGATGCACACGATGATGAGAAGGGGTGACCAAAATTTGCTCCAAAAAGCCCATTTTTTTGATATGTTTGGTATGGTACCAAAATTGTAAAAACAAATGAAGTGGAAGCGTAATCGCAATTACAGATGCTGGAACGCCTAATAGAGCAGCTGGAATCAATAAAAAAGTAAATAGGTTAACTAAACTGGCAATGGGCTGGCGGAGTGCACAGGCCAGATTAAATTCTTCACTGCTGTGATGAATGGCATGTTTGTTCCAAAGAAAATTAATTTGATGCGCCAGTCGATGGCTCCAGTAACCATAGAAATCAATAACAAAAAAAGCAATGAAGTAGGAGAAGACGTTTGCTTCTAGATGCTGTAAAGCGATTTTAGAAACCAGCCATTCATAAGAAAGAAAAGTAATGCTTAAGCCCAGAACATCTTTAACAGAATTGGTGATTCCAGAACTAATACTCGATACACTGTCAATAAGAGGTGCTGTATCGTTCTTTACATAAATGCCGTATATTTTTTCGATGATAATTAAGGTCAAAAAAATAGGCATTGCGATAATCAATATCTTTCCATATTCCTCCATAAAAAAAGCATTCTATTTGATTCAAATATAGAATAAAATAGAATGCTTTTTAAAATATTTTCAATTAGACAATTTCAGCACTTAGTCCGGCTTCTAGAAGCTGTGTACACTGTGGTTTCAATTTGTCAATAGGTCCTGTTTTTACGGTACATTTTCCGTTGTAATGAACAATTAAAGAACACTGCTCAGCTTGTTCGGCTGTATGGCTGCAAACACGCATAAGAGTATCAATTACGTGATCAAAAGTGTTTACATCGTCGTTGTAAACGATAATTTCGTTATTGAAACCCGTTGCTTCTTTCTCGCGAATTCTTTCTCTAACTTTTTCTTTAGTACTCATTTTGTTTAAGTTTTTGTACTGATTTGATTATCAATATCTAATTTACGTATTTTAATGATACCCAGTTGTTTCTCTGAAGCTTTTTAACATACGTTAAACCTTTTTCAACACATGAAGCATCTATAAAAGGGATATCTTCTTCGTAAAAACCGCTGAATAAAATAATACCTTTTGGGTTTAAAGAATCAACGTAAGCCTGCATATCGTTCAGTAAAATATTTCTGTTGATATTAGCAATAATTAAATCATATTTTTTACCGGCTAATAAAGCGGCGTCGCCCTCATAAACGCTGATATGTTTGCAATTATTGCGTTCCGCATTTTCGATAGAATTCAAGTAACACCAATTGTCAATATCAATAGCGTCGATTGGTTCTGCGCCCTTCATTTCAGCTAGGATTGCCAAAATAGCAGTTCCGCATCCCATATCTAGAGTTTTAAGACCTTTTACATCCATTTCTAATAAATGCTGAATCATCATGTGAGTAGTTTCATGATGTCCAGTTCCAAAACTCATTTTAGGTTCAATTACAATATCGAATTCCGCATTGGTTTTTGCATGAAAAGGAGCTCTTACGTGGCATTTTCCATCAACATCGATAGGTTCAAAATTCTTTTCCCATTCTTCGTTCCAGTTAACCTGATCGATTTCTTCAATTGTATATTCAATTTTAAATTCTTCCGATTGTAAAATATAAATATCATCCAAGATATTCTCATCCCATAAATCCTTCTTCACAAAAGCCGAAATTCCGTTCTCCGTTTCTGTAAAACTTTCAAATGCTTTTTCGCCCAGTTCAGCCACTAAAATTTCAGAACCCAGTTCTTTTGGTTCAATTGTAAAATGATATCCTAAATAGATGTTTGACATAAATAAATTTTTTGCAAAGGTAATTGTTAAAGTAGAAAATCCAATTTAAAAATTCCAAATTCCAATACGAAAAAACCATTCGCTGTGCGAATGGTTTTTTGTAAAATCTAAAATCTAAAATCTAAAATCTAAAATCTAAAATCTAAAATCTAAAATCTAAAATCTAAAATCTAAAATCTAAAATCTAAAATCTAAAATCTAAAATTAGATAGCTGTAACAATAGCTAAGAAATCATCAGCTTTTAAAGCAGCGCCTCCAATTAAACCACCGTCAACGTCTGGTTTAGAGAAGATTTCTTTAGCGTTTTCTGGCTTAACAGAACCACCATATAGAATAGAAACTTCATCAGCGATATCAGCTCCAAAAGCTTTACGGATAGTTTCTCTAATAAATTCGTGCATTTCCTGTGCTTGTTCTGGCGAAGCAGTTTCTCCAGTTCCAATAGCCCAAACTGGCTCGTAAGCTAAAACAACTTTTGACCAAGATTCTTTTGCAATATGGAAAACACCATCACGCAATTGATTTTCAACAATATTAAAATGATTATCAGATTGACGGTCTTTTAATTCTTCTCCAAAACAGAAAATAACTGTCATATCATGTTTTAAAGCTGTATCCACTTTATTAGCAATCAAAGCATCAGTTTCGTTGAAAATAGCTCTACGCTCAGAGTGTCCTAAGATTACGGTGTTAACTCCAATGCTTGTTAACATATCTGCAGAAATTTCTCCTGTAAAAGCACCACCTTCAGCTTGGTGAACGTTTTGAGCAGAAACGCCGATAGTTGTATTTTTTAATTTTGCAGCAGCAGCTTGTAAGTTTACAAAAGTTGGAGCTACAATTACTTGTGCATTTGTTTTAGCTGGAATTTTAGCCACTAATTCATTTAATAATTCTTCAGTCTGTGCAGCATTTTTATGCATTTTCCAGTTTCCTGCAACAATTGATTTTCTCATTTTGGTAGAGTTTTATATTATTTTTTTGTTTTTTGTTTTTGAAGTAAAGCCAAAGTCAAAATTGATTTTGAAATTGACACTGCTATTTATATTGAAAGATTATTTCAATCCTTTTAATGTTTCCTCGATTTTAGCAAAATCAGTTTCGATAGCGCGGTACAACACGATTTTACCTGTTTTGTCGACAACGATGTATCTCGGAATCCAGTCTAAGTCAATCGCTTTTCCAAAAAGACCTTTCATTCCGTCATTCATCATGTAATGATCACCTTTATTTAATTCGTGTTTTTCGATTCCTGCTTTCCATTTTTCTGCAGTTTTATCAGCCGAAATGAATAAGTAAGAAACATCAGGATTGTTCGCTTGTAATTCTTTTAATTTTGGCATTGCTTTTACGCAGTCTCCACACCAAGAAGCCCAAACTTCAATCACTAAAGTTTTTCCTTTATATTTTTTTAAGATGTTTTTAAATGTGGTTTGACTATCGTCTGTTCCTAATAATTTTTCAGATAAAGCTTCTTTAGAAAAACTTGTTTTCTGAGCCTGAGAACAAGAAAAAGTAATAAATGCAATTACAGCAAGAGCAATTTGTTTCATATGTAAAATAAATTATTTTAAAATTAAGTACTGAATTCACAAAGTTAAACAAACAATTTGAAAGCCAAATGGAGATTAACAAAATTTGAAGAGTCATTGATTTTGTAACAAAACAATGATTTTTGGTTAGAAAACCAAGAATGAAAACGTAATAGTAGAGCAGAAAATCTCGTAATTTTTCAATCCTGTTTTTTGGGATTAGAAAAAAAGAATGTTTTTTTGATTTGACAGATAATTTTTAGAGCTAAAAAACGTCAGGGTTCTTATAAAAAAGCATAAAAAAAAGCTACAAATAAATTTATAGCTTTTTAGTTTAGCGTTATGGTTATCTTATAATTTCAAATCATCAACATCATTATAATGTACTTTCTGAACAATAGTTCCATTTTGTACCACAACAATACTTGGATTAGCTCTTTCAACTGTTTTTAAAGCCGTTGCATCGCAGAAATAAAATTCTGTATCTAAGTTGTATTGTTTTTTAGCCTTTGCAATTTCATCAGCTCCAGAAGCTGTCATGGAAATTACTTTGTAACCTTTTGATTTTGCATCAGTGCTTACTTTTGCTAATTTTTTCATTCCTTCTGGATTCGATAAAGTTAAATCGTAAGTTACAAAAATTAATAATTTAGGTTCTTTTAAGAATTCGTCTTTATAATCAGAATCGTCTTTAGTCATTGTAAAGTCGTGAATTGGAGGTACATAACCTTCAGAAATTATTTTGTCTTTTCTATCCACAAATGTTGCGCCTTCAGGAATATTCATTAAATCTTTTTCTGTAAATTCTTTATCAACGCCATTTACTTTATAAATAAAGATCATTTCTACAACCGATTTTGGAGCGCCTTCTGGAATTTCCATTCCTTTCTCGATGTTTGTTCCCACTTTGTAAGGACGGAAATCTTTTATCGGATTATGATTTAAAACCCAAACGGCCATAAAAACGCATAAAATAATGCTGATTAATGTAATGATGTTTGTAACTAATTTTGAAAATAAAGGTTTAACTAATTTTTTATTGATAAATAAAATCAAGATAAAGAAAAGTAAAACAACATCTTTTGTAAAGGATTGCCAAGGTGTTAAGTGTAAAGCGTCACCAAAACAACCGCAATCTTTTACTACATCGAAATAAGCAGAATAGAAGGTAAGGAATGTGAAGAAAACAATTAAAAGTAATAAAGCCCAAATTGTTAATTTCGATTTGTAACCCACTAAAAGCATTACGCCTAAAACTACTTCTAAAATCACTAAAAAGATTGCTAAACCTAAAGCCAATGGCTCCAGAAAAGGCATATTAAAAACTGGTTCGCTAAAATATTCTGCCAGTTTATAAGAGAAACCAACAGGATCATTTAATTTAATTAATCCAGAAATAATAAATAGTACACCGACAAATAATCGGGAGAATTGAGTAATAATGTTTTTCATGGGGAAATATTTAGGGGTTCAATTCTAGATTTTTAAAATTGAAATTTTATTTATTTAATTGGTTCAAGAATTAAAGCAAAAACAGAATAATTAATCATGTCTTGATAATTTGCATCGATTCCTTCAGATACGATTGTTTTTCCTTTATTATCTTCAATTTGCTTAACGCGAAGTAATTTCTGCAAAATCAAATCAGTTAAAGAACTTACACGCATATCACGCCAAGCTTCGCCGTAATCATGATTTTTTGCTTCCATTAAGTCTTTGGTTAACTTTACTTTAGCATCGTATAATTCTGTTGCTTTTTCAACGTCAAGATCCGGCTGATCTACAACGCCTAATTCTAACTGAATTAACGCCATGATCGAATAATTGATAATTCCGATAAATTCTCCTTTTTCGTCTTCATCCACTTTACGGACATCATTTTCCTGTAAACTTCTGATTCTTTGTGCTTTTATGAAAATTTGGTCTGTAAGCGATGGCAATCTTAAAATTCGCCACGCACTGCCGTAATCTGTCATTTTATTGATAAACAACGTACGGCAAACCGTGATAACATTATCAAACTCTTGGGAAGTATTCTTCATCTATATGCTGTATATTTGCTAAAATTTCTTCAAAAATAAGGATTAAATTAAAGAGTTTCAAGTTTCAGGTTTTCTTTGTTTCAAGTTTTTTCTAAACAAAGTGTTAACGGCGCGAACTTGAAACTTGAAACAAAATAAAAACTTGAAACAAAATGTTGATTAACTGCAAAGGCGGACTTATAGATTTATCGATTCCTAAAGTAATGGGAATTTTGAATGTCACGCCAAATTCTTTCTTTGACGGAGGAAAATATAAAAACGAAGACGAAATTATTTCGCAAGTTGATAAAATGCTTTCTGAAGGTGCGTCATTTATTGATATTGGAGCCTATTCTAGCAAACCAAGCGCTGAGTTTGTTACAGAACAAGAAGAAATCGACCGAATTGTTCCTGCAATAGAATTAATCTTAAAACATTTTCCGAAAGCTTTATTGTCAATCGATACATTTAGAGCTGAAGTTGCAAAAGCAAGCATAGAAAGCGGTGCAGCGATTATCAACGATATTGCAGCGGGAGAGTTAGATGGTAAAATGTTTGAAGTAATTGCAAAATACAATGTGCCGTACATTATGATGCACATGCGCGGTAATCCGCAAACGATGCAGAGTTTAACGCATTATGAAGATATTATAAAAGAAATATTGTTCTATTTTTCTGAAAAAGTGAAACAGGCGAGAGCGTTAGGAATCAACGATTTGATTTTGGATCCAGGTTTCGGTTTTGCCAAAACAACCGATCAGAATTATGAAGTCATGCAGAAAATGGAACTTTTTAATCTTTTAGATTTACCTGTTTTAGCAGGAATTTCTCGAAAATCAATGATTTATAAAGCGCTTGATATTACACCGCAGGAAGCCCTAAATGGAACAACGTTTCTGAACACTATTGCTTTAACAAAAGGTGCAAAAATTCTTAGAGTGCATGATGTGAAAGAAGCAGTGGAATGTGTTACTTTGTTTAATAAAATGAATTTTTAAATTACCTTTAAAGCTTTGATGTTGAAATGAAAAATAAATATTACCTAATTTACTTTATTTGTTTTGTGGTTAATTTAAGTTACTCACAGGCGCCTTTACCACCACCGCCACCAAAACAAAATGCAAAAGATTTGATTTACGGAGATCCTCATGGAAAAGATAAAAATCAAAAATCAGGAGTTCAGGTATCTAAAGTAAAAACTAGCACAAAAGCTAGTGAAAATGGCTCTCAAAAAAGTGCTCAAAAATTTAATATTGCGATTACTGAATCAACAAATCCAAATTCTGTTTATTACTGCAAAAATATAGAAGCTCTAATTCAAAAAGGAGATACAACGGCTATAACCGCTGCGCAAATAATAAGTTTGACTAAATATAAAATTTATACTAATACAATAAATCCAAGTAATCTGGATAGTTTAGCAAGTAAAGTATATAAACTGAATGAAGCCAAAAAATATGACGAAGCAATTGTAGTGGCTAAAGAAATTTTAAATCAAAGTCCAAACAATATTACTGGTCATAAAGAATTAGCTTTCGCTTACAAAAAACTTGGAAATACAGAATTAGCTAATATTCATTTTTTAATGATGGTTAAGATTATTGAATCGGTATTTAAGTATGGAGAAGGAAGTCGTGAATCACCTTATATTTTGAATAATTTTTTTGAAGGTATATCTATTTATGAAGCCAAATTTGGATTGTTTCCACAAAAGACGAGACTAATTCTAACGAAAGAAAAAGTACTTTTAGGAGGTTATGACAGTTATCATATTATGCGCTTTGCAAATTTGACGCATTGGTTTCCGATGCTGAAAGAAGGCGATTATAAAATTGAATTAAATTAAGAAGATAAATTAATTAAGAATGAAATATTTTGTTTTACTTGTTTGTTTGGTTCTTTTCTCCTGCGGGAAAAAAGAAGATGTTTTACTTCCAAAATCTAATCTTACAATTGTAAAAGACGTACAAGATCTTTCGCCAATTTATATCTTCTTTAAAGTGGAAGGAAAAGATACAATTGCAGATGTAAATCGAAAAAGCAGTATCATTTCGACCAATTGGATTTTAAATATTGACAAACGTCTGCCTTTAAAATTAGTTATTCCTGAAGTGATTAAATTGCAGGAAAAAAAGCGAGCAGACAGTGCGCACAAAAATGAAAATGCCGAAAATTATTATTCTTATGCCGATTCTATAGGAAAGAATTTAGCCTTTCTGCCTTTCACGAAAGTGTTTTACAAAATGGAAAGACCTTCTAAAGGAAGTTTTGCAGTTTACTTTAGAAAAGGGAAAAAACAGGTTTTAATGGGAAATAAGGAAATTAAAATAACAGAAATACTGCAACAATTTTACAGCATAAAATTTGAAAGAGTGCCAAATATGGTTTTTTTATTCGATAAGAACATGAGTTATGAAGAGTATATTCAGTATAAAATAGTACTGCAAAGACACGTGACCCATAATCTTGACGTACTTCCTGTAGAATTCATTTTCTAAACTGAATACTGTAAACTGGGACTAAAAACTGTTTTATTGATGATGATAAGGTTCATTTCGTAATATTGTGAAACCGCGATACAATTGTTCGATAAAAAATAAACGAACCATTTGATGCGAAAACGTCATTAGCGAAAGTGAAACTTTTCCCTGAGCTTTTTTGTAAACAGTTTCAGAAAATCCATAAGGACCGCCAATCACAAAAACTAAAGTTTTTACTCCTGAGTTCATTTTTTTTTGCAATTCTTCAGAAAAACCTACGCTGGAGAAGTTTTTTCCGTTTTCATCCAATAAAATCAACTGATCGGTTGCTGAAAGTTTGGAAAGAATCAATTCGCCTTCTTTTTCTTTTTGCTGACTTTCAGATAAGTTTTTTACGTTTTTGATGTCGGGAATAATCTCCAAATCAAATTTGATGTAAAACGACAAACGTTTGGTATAATCGTCAATCAAAGTTTGAAGCGATTTGTTATCTGTTTTGCCAATGGCGATAAGTTTGATATTCATTTAGGTAAGTTTTATTTGCCACTAATTACACTAATTAGCACGAATTTTATTTTTTTGCCACTCCCGATAGCTATCGGGATAAAAGGATTAGAATGATTTCTTTAGATTGTCACCCTGAGCGAAGTCGAAGGGCTTTCCAATTGGACGTAGGCTTCGACTTCGCTCAACCTGACAAAAACAGCAAATAGAAAATCCTTTTTAACCCTTTTAATTTGTGGCAAAACAAAACACTATTTTTTATTTTCAAAAACCGTTTCAAAATGCTCTACAACAGGAAACGGTTCATAATAATGATGTAAAATTTTCTTCCATTCTAAATACGCTTCGGAAGTTCTGAAACCTATTGTATGATCTTCAAGCGTATTCCAGTCGACTAATAAAAGATATTTGTTTTCTACTTCAAGACATTTTTCTAAACGATGTCCTAAATAACCATCAATTGATGAAATATATTGACTTGCTTTGGCAAAATCAGCTTCAAATTGATTTGTTAATTCTGATTTTACAAAAAGAAATGCGGTTTCAAGTATCATATTTAAATGAATTTTATCTGCTTAATCTGCCAAATCTGCGAGAGTATATTTTTCCCGCAGATTAAGCAGATCTGACAGATTTTATTTTTTACTAGTTTTTTGAGAACTTTGCTTCAAAAGCTTTAAAACGATTATCTAAATCTTTAATCAATTGTCTTTTAACCGATTCATCTTGAATAAAACTGTAATTGATGCTGTTGTAAACGTACTTTTTAATTGTTTCGTAATTCACATCCGGATATCTTTTTGCTAATAAAACATATTGTTCAGTCATATTACTTCTCAAAATTCCCGCGTCGTCTGTACTGATTACAATTGGAACATTAAATTCTTTGTAGAGCGTAAACGGATGTCTGTTTTCTTTTACTTTTAAAATGAATTCGTTACTCACCAAATTGATCTCAATCGGAATATTGTTTTTAGACATATATTTCAATAAATCGTATGAATTAGCTTCGTAAGCAATATCAACACCATGACCAATTCTATTTGCACCAGCAATATAAATCGCATCGTTAATATGCCAAGTCAATTCTTCAGGTTGCACTAAGCCTAAAGTCAATTCGCCAGCGTGAAGCGTGTATTTAACGTCAGGAAATTTAGAGTGGCAATATTTAAACATCACCATATGAAGCCAGTAATCTTTCATTGAATTTTCACCATGTTCTGGAGAAACGATATTAACACCTGCTGTAAGTTTACTTTCGTTAGAAGATATAAAAGCGATAGTCAAATTTTTGAATAAATCTACAGGTTCCATAAAACGCAGTACAAAGTTTTGATAGCGCATTGTAAATTTGTCGTCATCAATTTTTAAATCTTTATGAAGTTTGGCTAGGAAATTAGTATTGAAATCAGCAGCATATTTTTTCGCGTCTTTTTTCTGAAGTGATTTATACAATTCATCTAAAAGTTTTAAAACGGCACTTTCATCTTTTTGAGCAGAAGCCTGACGCAATTTTGTGTTGAAATCATTTAAATCTGAAACATTCATATCGCATGGAATAGTTGATAATTGTGTTTCGATATAAGAAACATTTTCCGCAATAGCGCGTTTTTTTAATTCAAGCATTCCTTCGGCAAAATGACCTTTAATCGTAGGCTCAAATTTCATAAAAGAATCAAAAAACTGATCGTCAGAAGGTACAGAACCATTATAATCTTTAACAGACCAAGTCTGCATAATCTGCTGTTGGTAATAATCTAATTTTCCTTTTTTTGTAAGTGATGAAAAGTTTTCCCAGTTTCCGTTTTCAGGTTTGGTTTTCGAAACTGCCATAGTTTCCAGATTCAAATAAAAATCTTCTGCAATTGCTCTTTCTAAAAGCGGTTCTGCATAAACGGATCCTGAAAAATGGTGGTGTAAATCGCCTCCTTTAGGCATTTGTTGAAAAAAAGCTGTTAAGAGAGCTTCATTGTTTCTGTTTTTTTCTAAATAACTCTCAGCCGTTTGAGAAAAGCTGATTTGTGCTATAAAAATACAGAAAAGCGTAATTATCCTTGTCATACTCTAAGATTAAATTACGCGCAAATATACGAGTTTCTGAGGAGATTTTAAAATTTTTGTTTTTGGTGTGGTTGGTTTTAACGCAAAGAACGCAAGGTTCTATTATATGCGGAACGTAATATAAACGCAAAGTTCGCAAAGCTTTGTATAAAAAAACTTTGTGAACTTTGCGTAATTCTTTGTGTGCTTTGCGGTTAATTTTGTTTTTTGATTCCGTGATTTTTAACGCAAAGAACGCAAGGTTTTATTATATGCGGAACGTAATATAAACGCAAAGTTCGCAAAGCTTTGTCTAAAAAACTTTGCGAACTTTGCGTAATTCTTTGCGAGCTTTGCGGTTAAAAAAACTTAGAACCTTAGCACCTCATCTTAGCATCTCTTTTAAGAAAGCACATCACGAATTTCCTCCACCTTATCAAAAACACTTTTTGCAAAAGGACAAAGCGGAATAATTTTTACATTGTTTTTTCTGGCATATTCTACAGCTGCCAGAACCAGTTTTTTACCAACACCTTTTCCGTTAAAATCTGGACTTACTTCTGTGTGATCGATAATAAATTTTGAATCTCCAGCCCAAGTGTAGGTCATTTTTCCTGCTTCTCTGCCATCTTCGATTGCTTCAAAATAGCCTTTTTTGGTATCGTTAATTTGTTGAATTTCCATTGTAATTATATTAATGTGGTTTTAATTTCTATTGAATGTGTCAATGTTTTATGAATCGGACAGCTGTTGGCAATCGTTTCTAATCTTTGCCTTTGTGTTTCGTCAACTTCACCAATTACTTCGATTTTTCGCGTAAATACCGATACACTTCGTTCAGAATCTCTGTCAAAATCAATTTTTACATTGATTTCCTCGACGTTCCATTGTTTACGATTAATGTACATTCGCAAAGTAATCACGGTGCAGGAAGCCAATGAAGCTGCCAAAAGCTCAGTCGGATTTAAACCCAAATTTTTTCCGCCTAATGCCTGCGGTTCATCCGAAATTAAAATATTATCGCTGGCTGATTTTATTTCTGTTCGATACAAACGTGTATCTATTTTTGCTGATATTGTATCCATATATTATTTAATTCTTGGTTCAGGTAATGGCACAAATTCGGTTTCGCCTGGAACTTTTGGGAAAGTCTGTTCTGTCCAGTCTTTTTTTGCTTTTTCGATGAGGTTTTTATCCGAAGAAACAAAATTCCAAAAGATAAAATGTTCTTCAGGAAATGGTTGTCCGCCAAAGATATAAACAGTTGAATTTTCGGAAATTTCAAATTCGCAAAGAGAAGCTTCAGTCGTAATTAAAATTTGTCTCGGATCATAAACATGTTCGCCATTTTTAATACTTCCTTCTAAAATATACAAACCGCTCTCGCCAAATAAATCTTTTCCGATATTGATTTTCTTCGCTGCTGTACTTTTTATTTCAATAAAATAAAGCGGACTGTAAACTGGAACCGGAGATTTTTTGCCAAAAGCTTCACCGGCAATTAATTTATATGAAACGCCGTCTTCTTCCCAAGCCGGAATATCATCAGCTTCAACGTGTGTGAAATTCGGATCCATTTGCTCCAATTCTTTTGGAAGCGCCACCCAAATCTGTAATCCGTGAAGCATTTTGTCTGAATGTCTTAAATATTCAGGAGTTCTTTCAGAGTGAACTATTCCTTTTCCAGCGGTCATCCAGTTAACGGCACCTGGTTTTATTTCTAATTCTGTTCCTAAACTGTCACGGTGCATAATGCTTCCTTCAAACAAAAAAGTAAGAGTTGAAAGTCCAATGTGCGGATGCGGCGGAACATCCATATTTTCATGATCGCTTAAATGCGCAGGTCCCATATGATCTATAAAGACAAATGGTCCGACAGCTCTTTTTTCACGGAAAGGTAATAAACGGCCTACCATAAAGTTGCCAATATTGGCAGCACGTTCTTCGATAATTAAACTGATATTTGACATGCGGTATTTTGATTTGATTTGAAAACAAAATTACAGTTGTGATAGAAATCTGTAACTTAATTTAGATTAAGAAACTTGTTTTTAGTTTTTTTGAATTATAAAAGTAAGGAAAATCTAGAATAATTCATTTTATTATTGTTAAGTGAAATGTGGTTTTGTCAGACTGAGCGAAGTCGAAGTCCCACATGCTGAATCACTTTGCGGGACTTGGACTCCGCTCAGTCTGACAATCTTGATGAAAACTCCTTTTTTGATTAATCAATCAACTCAAACTCTAAAACGTCACTTTCAGTCCCATTTATAATAATTGATAATTGATGAATTCCGGTATGGAAAACACGAGTGGTAATCAATTTAAAAGACTGGTTTCTTTCAATTTTAGTCAATTGATTTGGATTATAAATCTTTTCACTGATTTTAAAAACTTTTTTTGCCAGATGCCCTTTTGCTTTTTTGTAATGAACGGCATATTCTAAACGAATTGTTTTCGGATCTTCATTTTTATTATTTAAGTGAAAATGAAACTGCAGATAATCTCCAATTTTCACAACAGGCGTTTTTATTTCAAATGAAGAAAGTTCAATATTAGTGCTTTCTAAGCCATAATGGCTTAAAATTTCAGGATGACCTTGTTTTAATAATGTTCGACAGCCGTGTTTGATAATTCCGTCTGTTTCTTTGCTGTGGTTTTTCCATTTGGAAGCAATTTCTAATACAATCTGCGGATTATCTTTGGCAATATCATTTAAATTATTGGCAACGCTTCTGCGGACATATTCTGAAGAATCATTTTTTAAATTCTCCAAAATAGGCAGAATAGAAGAAGGATCTTTTTTTAAGAACGGAATCGCCATTGCCCAAGGTAATCTTGGCCGTGAACCTTCGCTCGCTAAACGACGAACGTGATGATTTTCATGTAAAGACCAATTTACCATTTCGTCAATCATTTGTTCTTTATATTTTAAAATAAAAGGACGAACGGCAAATTCACAGCTTATAAATTGAGTAATGGAAACAAAGGCTTTCGCCGAAGTTTTAAAATCGTCTAAACCGTATATTTCGATATAATCTGCAAAGAAAATGAAAGCTAGATTTCCGTCAGTAAAACTATTTTTCTTTAAATTTTTGATGATTTTATCAATTAGCGAAACAGCTTCTGGGAAATTTTCAGGCATAAATCGGTGCAGCACAACTGTTGTGTGCTTCATTCTTTCTTTCCATTCTTTTTGGACAAAATCTCCTTCGTAAATGGCTTCAATAAATTTTTGTTTGTTGAATGCTGGGTGCACTTCGGCGACAGCCTGACTAAATTTTTCGTAAAAAGAAACGGAGTAAATATCTTTAATTAATCCCATGATTTTTATTTGAATGAACCTCAAAGATATTTAATTGATCTCTTATTAAGAGAGTAAGTTTTGTTAAGAATTGTAACTTTATTTTTCTTAATATCTTAATGGTTAAAAAAGAGATATTTAATGTTTTAAGTAATTTTTCGCTGGAAGTAAACTTTCAAATCCATAAAATAAGTCCTAATTTAGCGTATTATTAAAAATAAGAAAATGATAAGTAAAGTTCAGTTTCAATCAGAATTACAACTTTTGATAAGTAATGCCATTAGAGAAGATGTTGGTACAGGAGATTACAGTTCGCTGGCCTGTATTCCTGATACAGCTCATGGTCAGGCAAAATTATTAGTAAAAGATCAAGGAATTATTGCTGGTGTTGAACTTGCGAAAATGATATTTGAATACGTAGATCCAAAACTAAAAGTAAAAACATATATTGAAGATGGAACGCATGTAGAATACGGCGAAGTAGTTTTTGAAGTCTCTGGAAGTTCACAATCGATTTTAAAAGCCGAAAGGGTAGTTTTGAATACCATGCAGAGAATGTCTGCAATTGCTACAAAAACCAATCAATATGCACAGCTTTTAGAAGGAACGGGAGCTAAAATATTAGATACTAGAAAAACAACACCAAATTTTAGAGTGGCTGAAAAATGGGCTGTAAAAATTGGCGGAGGCGAAAATCACCGTTTTGCTTTGTATGATATGGTAATGTTAAAGGATAATCATATTGATTTTGCCGGCGGAATTACTCGTGCTATTGCCAAAACAAAAGAGTATTTAAAAACGAACAATCTCGATTTAAAGATTATTGTAGAAGCTCGTAATTTAGATGAAATTAGAGAGATTTTGCAGAGTGACGGAGTTCATAGAATTTTGATTGATAATTTTAATTACGAAGATACCAAAGAAGCTGTAAAACTGATTGGATCAAAATGCCAGACAGAATCTTCAGGGAATATCAACGAGAAAACCATCCGCGAATATGCTTTATGCGGCGTAAATTATATTTCATCCGGAGCTTTAACACATTCTGTTTACAATATGGATTTGAGTTTGAAAGCTTTTTAGAAAAGTTAGGAGTTTTGAGTTATAAGTTATGAGTTGGTTTTTGATAATCTAAACTCAAAAATCTAAAATCAAAAAATATGTCGCAAGAGATAGAAGCTCGGATTGAGAAACTGCCTGTGATACGCAATCTGGCTCGATTTTTAAAAAGAATAAAACTACCTTGGCTAGAGGGGTTTTCATTGTATGATTTGCTCGAAATGTACACTTTGGGAATTCTTGAAGGTGCCTTTTCGTATCATGCCAGTGCAGTTTCATTTAGCTTTTTTATGGCCTTGTTTCCTTTTGCACTATTTATTTTAAATTTGATTCCCTTTATTCCGATCGATAATTTTCAGGAAGATTTTTTGCAGTTTGTACAGCAGAGTGTTCCTCCGAATACCTATGATGCGATTAATAAAATTATCAGCGATATCTTGAATAATAGCCACTCAGGCTTATTATCATCCGGTTTTTTGCTTTCTATTTTTTTGATGGCCAATGGTATCAACGGAATTTTAAGTGGTTTTGAATCCTCAAAACATGTTTTTGATAAAAGAGGTTTCTTTAGACAATATGTAGTGGCTCTTGCTATTTCCTTGGTAATGACTGTTATACTGTTTGTTACTGTAGCAACGATAGTTGTTTTTGAGGTTTTTATTCAAAAAACAATTATTCAAGATGTTTTGAGTGATCGTATTCCGTTGATTATTTTAGGACGATATTTGTTTGTTGTTTTAATGATTTTGATAACATCTTCAATATTATTGCGTTATGGTACAAAACAGTATAATAAAGTGCCATTTATTAGTATTGGTTCTGTTTTTACAACCGTATTAATTGTTATATCTTCATTCTTTTTTGGGATTTGGGTTATAAAATTTTCAAAATACAACGAACTTTATGGCTCTATTGGGACATTATTAATTCTAATGTTTTATATTTGGATAAACTGTATGATTCTGCTTTTAGGGTTCGAATTGAACGCTTCTATCAGAAAATTAAAACAAAAAAAAAACAAATAACATGAAAAAATTGATGCTAACTATCGGAGTGTTGTTCTTTGCGCTGACCATGCAAAGTCAAAATGTAATTGGAAAATGGAAAACTATTGACGATGAAACTGGCGAAGCAAAATCTGTAGTAGAGATTTTCGAAAAATCTGGAAAAATCTACGGGAAGGTTTCAGAGATACTTCGCGAGAATCATAAAAAAGATGTCTGCGTAAAATGTGAAGGTGCAGAAAAAAACAAACCAATTTTAGGAATGGTTATTATAAACGGTCTAAAAAAAGATGGTTCAGAATTTAACGGAGGAACAATCTTGGATCCAACCAGCGGTAAAAAGTATAAATGCTACATTACCTTAGAATCTGCTGATAAATTAAAAGTTCGTGGTTATGTAGGAGTTTCCATAATGGGAAGAACACAATACTGGACTAGAGTAAAAAATTAAATTTTTAAAAAACTAAATGCGAAAATTAGCTTCGGTAATTTTATTCTTAGTTATAGCTTCAAACAGCTTTGGACAGTCTAAGAATTCGCCTTTACAAATAAGTCATCTTACGGGTGACTTTTATGTTTATAGAACCTTTAATGAATATAAAGGGAACAAAATTTCTGCCAATGCCTTATATCTGGTAACAGATAAAGGCGTTGTACTTTTTGATGCACCTTGGGATAAAACTCAGTTTCAGCCATTATTAGATTCTATAAAAGCAAAACATAATAAAGAAGTTGTAATGCTCTTTGCAACCCATTCTCATGATGATCGAGCAGGAGGATTTGATTTTTACAGCAAAAAAGGAGTGAAGACTTATTCCATTAAATTAACCGATGATATTCTGAAAAAGAAGAAAGAGGGAAGAGCAGCATTTATAATTCCGAATGACACCATATTTGCCGTTGGTCAGCATAAGTTTGAAGTTTATTATCCAGGAAAAGGACATGCACCAGATAATGTTGTAGTGTGGTTTGCTAAAGAAAAAGTGCTTTATGGAGGTTGTTTTGTCAAAAGTGCAGATGCAGATGATTTAGGTTATTTGGGAGATTCTAATGTTAAAGAATGGAATATCTCTATTGGAAAAGTCAAAACCAAATTCAAGAATCCAAAGTTTATTATTCCGGGTCATGATGATTGGAAAAATATGGAATCTTTAAATCATACTTTGAAATTAGTTGATGAATATTTGGCTAAATCATCAAAAAAATAGTAGTTTTCTACACCTATATAGTATTACATGTTTTTTATCGAAGTTATTTTACCGCTTTCCTTAGCAAAAACCTTTACATATCGTGTTTCTGAGGCTGAATTCCATTTTATAAAAAAAGGAATGCGCGTGGCGGTGCCTTTTGGTAAAAGCAAAATCTACACGGCACTTGTATTAGACGTGCATGAAAATGCGCCAACATTATACGAAGCCAAAGAAATTCATCAAATTTTAGACGAAAAACCAATTGCAACCGAAACTCAGATTAAACACTGGCTCTGGGTGGCAAATTATTATATGTGTGGTATTGGTGACGTGTATCGCGGTGCTTTTCCAACCGGATTATTATTGGAAAGTGAAACAGTGGTTTCGCATAAACCAGATGTGTTGGTAAATGATTCTGAACTTTCAGATGATGAATTCTTGATTTACGAAGCGCTCCAGCATCAAAGCTCACTTACAGTTCAGGAAATCGCTTCGATTTTAAATAAAAAAAATATACTTCCGATTTTACAGAAATTAATAGCTAGAGATATTATTTTCTTAGAGGAAGAAATAAAAGAAACGTATAAGCCTAAACTTGTTCGATATGTAAAACTACATTCGAAATACGATTCTGATAATGGTTTGGCAGAATTGCTGGAAACTTTAAAAAATGCCAATAAACAAAGAGAGATTGTTTTGGTTTATTTTCAGCTTAGTGCTTCTGAAAAAAAGCCAATTACGGTAAAGAAATTGACTGAAGTTTCTGGGGCAACATCTGCAGTTGTAAAAGCTCTGGTAGAGAAAGAAATCTTCGAGGAATATTATTTACAGCATGACCGTATTTCATTTAACGGAGAAAAGTCAGAAAAAGAACTTCAATTAAGTGAAGCGCAGCATAATGCCTTTATTGGGATTAAAGAGAATTTTATTGATAAAGAAGTTTGTCTGCTTCATGGGGTTACTTCAAGCGGGAAAACCGAAATCTACATTAAATTAATTGAAGAATATCTGGAAACAGGAAAGCAAGTTTTGTATCTGCTTCCAGAAATTGCGCTCACAACTCAATTGGTTTCTCGTTTACGACTTCACTTTGGCGATAAAGTAGCTGTTTTTCATTCTAAATACAGCAATAATGAAAGAGTTGAGGTTTGGAAACAAACACTTGAAAATTCGCCAAAAGCCCAGATTGTAATAGGGGCAAGATCTGCTTTGTTTTTACCTTTTAATGATTTAGGATTGTTGGTTGTAGATGAAGAACACGAACAGACTTTTAAGCAAACCGATCCTGCACCTAGATATCATGCGAGAGATGCGGCTATTGTTCTAGCTAATTTTCATAAAGCTAAAGTATTATTAGGCTCTGCAACTCCGAGTATTGAGACTTATTTTAATACCCAGAATGATAAATATGGTTTGGTTACCCTTTCAGAGCGTTATAAAAATGTTCGTCTTCCTGAAATTGTTTTGGTTGATTTAAAAGACAAGTATTTCAGGAAAAGGATGACAGGTCATTTTAGTGATCTTTTAATAGAAGAAATAGCTGAGGCTTTATCTTTAGATGAACAGGTGATTTTATTTCAAAACAGAAGAGGATATTCTCCTGTTATAGAATGTCTCACTTGTGGTCATGTGCCGCATTGCCAGCAGTGTGATGTAAGTTTGACATATCATAAACATAAAAATCAGCTTCGATGCCATTATTGCGGTTATTCGATTGCTAAACCTACTAATTGTCATAACTGTTCAAGTGTTGATTTAACCACAAAAGGTTTTGGAACAGAGCAGATAGAACAGGAACTATCATCCATTTTTCCAAAAGCAAAAATCGGAAGAATGGATCAGGATACAACTCGAGGTAAATTTGGTTTTGAGAAGATTATCGATACCTTTAAAAATAGGGAAATTGATATTTTGGTAGGAACTCAAATGCTTGCCAAAGGTTTGGATTTTGATAATGTGAGTCTGGTTGGAATCATGAACGCAGATAATATGCTGCATCATCCCGATTTCAGGGCTTTTGAACGTAGTTTTCAAATGATGACGCAAGTTGCCGGAAGAGCTGGAAGATCTGAGAAACAAGGAAAAGTTGTAATTCAGACTTATAATCCAAATCATAATACAATTCAGCAGGTTACAAACCATAATTATATAGGTATGTATAAAGAGCAGTTGTATGATCGCCAGATTTATAAATATCCTCCTTATTTCAGAATTATAAAGCTGACTTTAAAGCATCGTGATTATGATAAACTTAAAGAAGGCGCAATTTGGCTGTATCAGGTTTTGAGTCAGAACTTGGGTATTCCTGTTTTAGGACCAGAAGAACCAGCGATAAGCAGAATACGAAATGAATATATTAGAACAATTTTGATTAAGATTCCGCACAACCAGCATTTAGGGAATACAAAAAAAACTATTCAGAAAATGCTGAATAGTTTTGAAGCTGTGGCTCAATACAGAGCTATAAAAGTTATTGTGAATGTAGATTTTTATTAACCGTAATTAAGAAGGAGTAGAAAGTGCTTTTACTAAGTCTTCTTTTTTGTTACGGCTAAGCGGTATTTTGGTAATGCCAATTTCTGCAAATTTACTGTTAAAGCGTTCGACCTTATCAATATTAATAATATATGATTTGTGAACACGAATAAATTTGTCTTTTGATAAATCATTTTCAAAAGATTTCATTGTAGAAAGTACTAAGTTACTGTCATCTTCAGTTACTACTCTAACATAATCGCCAAAAGCTTCGATCCATTTTATTTTGGATGTGAAGATTTTAAGCTTTTTTAGATTGCTTTTAATAAAAATATGTTCGCCTTCTTCTTCTTTGACATCTTTTTTAAGCAAATGCATGTCAATTGCTCTTTTAACCGAAGCATTAAAGCGGTCAACAGCAATTGGTTTCTGAAGGTAATCTGTAGCATCGTAATCAAAGGCTTTTAAAGCATATTCTGCTTTAGAAGTGATAAATATAATCTGTGGTTTCGATTTTAATCCATCAAGAAAATCAAAACCATTGATAACAGGCATTTCTATATCAAGAAATATTAAATCAATATTATTCAGCGAGATACAACTTTTTGCTTCAATTGCATTAGAAAAGTCACCAATTAAGTGCAAGCCTGGGTGATTATTAACCAATTTGGCAATAATTGTCCTCTGTATAGAACTATCATCTACAACAACACAATTTAGTTTCATAACATGTCAATTTAAAATAAATTCAGGATAGCAGTAGTAAATGTATTGTTTTTTTTGGAAAAAAAACTAAAATGAACGCATATTTTTTGCATTATGACGAATAAAAGAAAAAAAGTGTTGGTTATTTAAATTTAATGATTACTTTTGCACCCAATTTTAACAAATAAATATTGTATTTATGAATCATTATGAAACTGTTTTCATTTTAAATCCCGTTTTATCTGAGGTTCAGGTGAAGGAAACAGTAACGAAATTTGAAGAATTTCTTACTAGTAGAGGAGCTGAAATGGTATCGAAAGAGGATTGGGGTCTTAAAAAAATGGCTTACGAAATCCAAAACAAAAAAAGTGGTTTTTACCATTTATTCGAATTCAAAGTAGCTGGAGAAGTTCTAATTGCTTTTGAAACTGAATTCAGACGTGACGAAAGAGTTATGCGTTTCTTAACTGTAAGTTTAGACAAACATGCTATTTCATGGGCGGAAAGAAGAAGAGCTAAATTAAAATCTACTAAAGCGTAATTATTATGTCTACAATTGAGCAATCTGCAAAAGGAAAAAAAGACGGAGATATCAGATATTTAACGCCTTTAAACATTGAAACTAACAAAACTAAAAAGTATTGTCGTTTCAAAAAATCAGGAATCAAATACATCGATTATAAAGATGCTGATTTCTTATTGAAATTCGTAAATGAGCAAGGAAAAATTCTTCCTCGTCGTTTAACTGGAACTTCATTAAAATACCAAAGAAAAGTTTCTGTAGCTGTAAAAAGAGCTCGTCACTTAGCTTTAATGCCATACGTGGCCGATTTATTAAAATAATTAAAAACTCTAGTCGCTGGTTTCTGTATAAAGCAGAACCTAACTTCTAAAATATAAGGACAACAACATGGAACTTATTTTAAAACAAGACGTACAAAACTTAGGATTTAAAGATGATGTAGTATCTGTAAAACCTGGTTACGGTCGTAACTTTTTGATTCCTCAAGGTTTTGCTACTTTAGCAACTCCTTCTGCTAAAAAAGTTTTAGCTGAAAACTTAAAACAAAGAGCTCACAAAGAAGCTAAGATTGTTGCTGATGCAAAAGCAACTGCTGAAACTTTAAAAGCTCTTGAAATTAAAATCAGTGCTAAAGCTGGTGGAGAGAAACTTTTTGGTTCTGTTACTAACATCGATATTGCTGAGGCATTAGAGAAATCAGGTAACGCTATCGATAGAAAATTCATCACAAGCGGAATCGTTAAACGTACAGGAAAATACAATGCAAGCATCCGTTTACACAGAGATGTTATCGTTGAATTACCATACGAAATTGTTGCTGAAAAGTAATAGTTTTAAATACTATATAAAAATCCCGATGCAAATCGGGATTTTTTTTGTTTAATAATATATGATTAATAGTAATAATTAGACTTATGGTTGTTCGCTTATGACATATGGCATAAAGCTTACAGCGTAAAGCATAAAGCCTAAAAAAAATGAAATACGCAAGATTAACAAAAGAACAATTTGACGAATTACACGCTGAATTTGCAAGCTTTTTAGCGACTCAGACAATTGATAAGAAAGAATGGGATGAACTTAAGATCAATAAACCAGAAGTAGCAGAACAGGAGTTAGATGTTTTTTCTGATTTGATTTGGGAAGGGGTATTGTCTAGAGCAGAATATTTAGAGCATTTTTCTAAAAATCACATCTTCTTGTTTCATTGTTTCGACACTTACATTCAATCTATTGTTTTAAAATCAATTTCACCAGAAACGGATTTTTTAACTAAGGAAGGTCTGCAGTGGTTAAGTGATAATATGTTTACTGATAATATTGAAATGAAAGTAGGCAAGAAAGTATTCACTGAAGAAAAGAATATTTCTATTTTCGAATTGATTAAACAAGGTGCATTTTTAAGCGATGGACAGTTATTTAATCAAATTAATACAATTATAGAGTCATAAATAAGATTTCTGCATTTTTAAAAGACAAACAATTTCATTTTAATTGTTTGTCTTTTTTTTATTTTTTTAACTTTTGTTTAAACTTTTTTAAGTTTTAGACTAGGTATTTCTACGTGTTTTTTGACAATTGCTAATTGTTTTGATTATTTTGCTTCACTAAGTTTTTTTTTGATGTATTTGGTCTAAATAACGGATAGTTTTGTCGATAAAATTCTTATTATTGTAAGATTATACTTCTTTTTTTAATATTTAACATTTTTTGTTCAACTTTTATTTAAGAAAAATTTTAGAACATAATTTTGTTAAAATAGTAGGTTTTTCTGATATTTTGAGGGGTTTTAAAAAGTGTTAATTTTGATTTGCATTAAAATTATAAGAATTTTATCCTTGTTTTGTTTTTTTGTTTTTTCTAATTTTAGAATACAAAAGTTAAACAAAGTTTTTCTTTCGGATTTTCAAAAACAAATTTTAATTTAATAAATCTGGCGTATGGAATTGACAATTACTTTTTTTAGCAATCTTACTTTAGTTGTTTATTTTATTTTAGCTTTATTTTTTATTCTATTAAGCTGTATTCATCTTTCTGATGAACATAACCGTTTTTCAATTTCTAAATCTTTTTTTTTACTCAAAGTTTTATATTCTAAAATTATATTTTTTATAAATCCTGCTCGGCGGATTTGTGAAGAACAGAAAAATTATTTGTACTGATATAAATAGATTCAAATCTTAAGATTTAGTCTTGAGTTTTTTGAGAAGGACTAATCAACTTTTCAAAAAAAAAATGAGGTAAAATATATAAAGAGAATTTCCCCGATTCTACGTCAACTAAAAATTTTCATTATGAAAATTAGACCTGCAGCAAATCACTCCTCTGAGAAAATTGACTACAATCATTATTTCTCAAAAAAGACGGAATATTTTTTATCTCAGAGAGGTAAATTTTGTTCTCTGGCATATTTCGATATGCCGAATTCAACATAATTTTTTTATCGAAACTTAATTTGAAGACTTACTTTTTAGGTCTAATGGTTTTGTTTTAACTGTTTGATTTTTAACTGATTGTTTAATTGCGTAGGTGCTTGCACTTACTGCGAGAGGTGTTTTATTGTCCATTTTCTAATCTTCCAAATTATGAAAAAAAACTTTACTTTTTATGATCTCATACGTTATAAGAGATCATTAGTGCTTTTGTTTTTATTACTTCTATGTAATAAAAATTTTGCTCAAACCTTTTGCCGACCAATATCTAACACAAATAGTGTTAGTGGCTTGGCATGTATAAATGCCAGCGTAACTGGCCCAGCATCTGCTTATGACAATGATTCTAGTTTAACTACTTATGCATCGTTGAATACCGCTGTAGGGGTATTGTGTACGGTAGAAGAAACTATGACTTTTGGACAAACGGCACAGGCCGGTGATCAGGTAGTAATGTACATTGGTAGTGGTTCAGGCTTGCTTAGTTTGTCTTTATTGTCAACAGCAAATCTACAGGCAAAACTCAACGGAGCCAATGTAGGCTCTAGCGTGGCGGTCAATAGTCCGTTGCTTAATTTATCATTACTTCCAGGTAATACTATTGGGGTAATACGATTAACACTGGACGGACCAGCCAATCAGATTCAATTTAATCTTGGTGGTGTTGTTACTGCACTTACCGAATTTAGAATTTATGATGTTAGACTTGAGTTTGCAAAACCTACAGTTACAGGAGGTTTAAGTCAAACAGTTTGCTCTGGGAGCACAGCAACTTTAACAGCTGTCCCTTCTGCTGGAACTTCATTAGCTTGGTATAGTTCGCCAACTTCTACAACAGCTTTAGCAAATGGGAATACTTACACAACTCCTTCTTTAACTGCTAATACTACTTATTATATTGGTGTTACACGAGCCTCAGGCTGTGAAAGTAATGAAAGGGTTCCTGTCGTATTAAACATTTCAAATCCGGTATCGCCTGCTGTAAGTAATACTGGAACAGCAATATGTTCTAGTACTCCAACACAGCAAACCACTTTGTCTTTGATAAATCCTATACCGGGTACTACATACAATTGGTATTCTACGCCAACAGGAGGAACTTCAATAGCAACGGGAAATACCTATTCTCCAACTGTTCCAATTGGAACAACAAGTTTTTATGTAGAAGCTTCGATTGGAAGCTGTATCAGTTTAAATCCAAGAACGCAGGTAAATGTTGTTTCTAATCAAGTTCCTGCGGCGCCAACTGTTTTAACACAGAGTGTTACTATTCAATCTGGGCAAAATGCTACTTTAAGTGCTTCTACTTCTGAGGTTGGAGCAACAATAAATTGGTATGAAACTGCAACAGGTGGTACAGCTGTCGCAACTAATACACCAACTTTTACAACACCAATATTAACAGCATCTAAAACTTATTATGTAGAGACTCAAAGTCCTTCAGGCGCTTGTACAAGCACGGCTAGAGTTCCAGTTTTAGTAAATGTTATAGCTGCTCCATTAGGAGGATGTTTGCAGGCTAACAGTCAACAGACGTTACTTAACGGACTTTGTCTTTTGTGTAGTTCTAGTAATGCAGACTTATCTGTAGATGGAAATCTTGCTACTGCGGCAAGATTAACAGTTCCAGTTGGGTTGATTAATGGATGGGTTCAGCAGACTTTACAGTTCAATAATCCTGGAAAAGCAGGAGATATTGTTGATGTTGAGTTAGAATTACCAGCAGGTGTTTTAAATGTTTCGGCACTAAGTTATATAAGTCTTGCTACTTACAATGGAGCAACTTTTAACAATGATCGTACTTCTATTAATAATTTGCTGAATGTTCAGTTATTAGGAGGAAATCGTTTTAGAGCTAGTGTTGTTGCAGGTTCAAATTTTGATCGTGTTGAAGTACGATTAGGAGGACTTGCGACAGTATTAACAAGTTTAGATATTTATCAAGCTTCTTATAGATATAAAGTAGCTGCAATTTCTGGTAACACTAGTATTTGCAGCGGAACAGGAACTACTTTAACAGCAGGACTTGCTGTAGGCGAAACTGCTGCATGGTATGATGCACCTACCGGTGGAAATCTTTTGACAAGTTCAGCAGCTTACACAACTCCATCGCTTACAACAGCTGCTACTTATTATCTTGAAATAACCAGAAATGGTTGCGTGAACAGTGAAAGACAGCCTGTTTTGGTTTCAATTGTTACACCAGTTAATCCTGTTTTATCTGCTCCTTCATTAAATTTATGCAGCGGACAAACTTCTGTTATAACAGTTCAGACACCCGTGACAGGAACGGATTATAATTGGTATGATGCCGCTTCAGGAGGGAATCTTATTTTTACTGGAACATCATTTACAACTCCAGCTTTATCAGCCAATACTAGTTATTATGTAGAAGCTGCTATAGGAAGTTGTGTTAGTGCACGTACTCCAATAAATTTAAATGTGAGTCCGCTTCCGGCAGCTCCAACAGTTACCTCACCTACAGTTAGTATTCAATCTGGTCAAACTGTTGTATTGCAGGTTTCTAATCCAGTTGCAGGAATTACCTATGATTGGTATAATGCAGCAACAGGAGGCACTTTACTTACTTCAGCTACAAATTATACAACGCCAGCTTTAACTACTAATACGACTTATTATATTGAGGCGAGAAATGGTTCAGGCTGTGTTAGTGCTGCAAGAACTTCAATTACAGTAATTGTAAATAAGCCTATTACGACTTGTCTGCAAGCTAATAATCAAACCATATCAAATGATGGATTATTATGTGCTTTATGTGGAGCCGTTGCAGGGACAGAAACATTATCTGTAGATGCAGATAATAATACTGCAACAACTCTTGCAGTGCCAATTGGTTTAGGCGGATATGTACAGCAAAAGCTTGATTTTGCAACAGCAGGTTTGGCAGGAGATGTGATCGAAGTTGAATTAGGACTTCCAACAGGTTTACTAGATATTAGTGCACTTTCTTATATTACTTTACAGAGTTATAATGGAGGTTCTGATAATGCGGATGGTGTTTCGATTAATTCACTTGCTAATGTTCAGCTTTTAGGAGGAAATCGTTTCCGAGCTAGTTTTGTTGCGGGAGCTAATTTTACAGGAGTTCAGGTAAGATTGGGAGGAATCGTTTCGGCTTTGAGACAATTAAATATTTATGGAGCATCATTTAGATTTAAGGATGCTGCAATCACCGGAAATGCCACAGCGCTTTGTGCTGGACAGTCAACAACTTTGACAGCGAGCTCTACTGCACCTGGTGAAACATTTGCATGGTATGATGTACCTAGTGGTGGTACAGCAATATCTTCTACAGCGGTTTTATCTACTGGAACTTTGGCAGCTACTACTATTTATTATTTAGAAACAGCTAGAGGTGCTTGTCAAAACAGTGCTCGTCAGCCTGTTACCGTTACAGTAAATCCTTTAGCTACAAGTGCTGATATTGTAATTGCTAGTCCAATAGAAGCGGCTTGTGATGGTACAACAGTTTTAGCGCCATCTTCTACAATTGTTGGTGCGCAGTATAGATACTACACAATTGCAGATAAAACAGTAGAGATTACCGGAAGTTCAGTTGCTGGTCAGCCTAATGCCGTTTTTTCAAAAAATGCTACAACTGGCGCACTTTCAATATCAGGCTTAAGCGCTGCAAACACACCATTTACTTACTACATATCAGTTTCAGGAACGGCAACGTGCGAAAATGCAAGTGGTAGTTTAAAAGAGGTTACTGTTAATTTTCCAACGACTACAGTTTTAAATGTTAATTCAACATTGTCAGGTTGTGGAAACGCTAACTTGACAAATGCAATTACCAATTTCGATAATACAGGAAATACAACTTATACTTTTTTTAATGCTTTAAATGCTCAAATTACAGCAGCTGAGGCTGCTAATATAACAGTTGGAGGAGTTTATTCAATTGAAGCACAAGGTACTGGGGTAACTTGTCCTTCTGTTCGACAATCGGTTACGGTTACAGTTAATCCTTTACCGACTTTGACAGTAACTAATCCTCAAGAATCTGTAAATGTTGGTACGAATGTTACCTTAACAGCAACTTCTAATGGAACCATTACATGGTTTGATCCTCAAGGAAATGCTTTGGCAGGACCAGCTTTTTCAACAGGTCCACTTAGCACGCCGGGAACGTATACTTATACAGCGGTTGCAAGCCTTGGAGGTTGTACGGCTACAGCCACAAAAGTTATTAACGTTATTGATTTGAGTAATTGTCAATCTTTGACTCAAAGAGTATATGCTAATGGACAATCATCTGGTTCTATTATTACAGGTACAGTCTCTGATGCTGGAAATGCAATTGATGGAAATACACAAACATATTCAACTATAACTACTGGATTAGGACTTTTAGGAGTTGGAACAACATGGCAGAATTTAACTTGGCCAGGTAATATTGTAAAAGGAACTCCGGTAACTGTAAAATTAGGTTCAGAATATAGTTTATTGGCTGTAGGACAAAATTTATCAGTAATAGGAACAAAAGCAGGAGTTGATATTGGAACGATGCAATCTGTTTCGGGATCATTGTTAAATTTAATCTCAGGTGATAATACTTACGAGTTTACTTTTGTTCCTTCTAATGCAGCAGGTCCACAAGACTATGATGGAATTAGAATTCAATCAGCTTCGATTTTAAGTGTTGCTCAAAATACAAAAGTATTTGATGCTTATTACAAACAGCCAACTACAGTAGTATCTTGCCCAGGCGGAGATATTCAGGATGTGTTTTATGGAGCAACAGATTTAGGTATTGGAGCAGCAACTGCTTTAGTAGGCGTTAGCGATGCTTGGAATATTGCGGATAATGATATAACAACTTTTGCAACAATGTACAGCGGAGCGGGGGTTTTGGCTGCGGCAGATTTAACGGTTGAATTTAAAACGCCTTCTGTAGTTAGTGATACGTTACGTATCGTTATTTCTAAACCAGGAACGCTTTTAGATCTTAACCTTCTCACAGGGTTCACTGTGCAGCGTTATTTAGGGAATGTTGCAGTAGGAGCTCCTATTCAAAATACAAGTACGTTATTGAGTTTAAGATTGTTACCAGGAAATACAATGGCAATGGTATTAGTTTCTTCACCAACAGAAGTTTACGATAAAGTAAGAATTCGTTTTGGAGGAGTTGCCAGTGTGCTTGATTTCTTGAGAGTTCATACTGTCGAACGTACAGCTAATACTACCATTGTTGGAGCAGATCCGACAAATAAAATAACGGTTTGTCCCGGAACGGATATCACACTTCAAATACCTGAAGATGGGTGTTCAACCTATATTTGGTATGATTCGCCAACAGGAGGAACAGCACTGACAACTGGTATAAGTTATACAGTGCCTGCAAATTTAGCTGCCGGCATCTATAAATATTATGTACAGCCAGTTCGTTACGGATGCGAAGTTTTTGCAAGAGGTGAAGTGACAGTTGAAGTTAAAGCTTCTTCTCCAGAAAATGCTTTAACTAATATTACTTTAAATGGAGGAACAACCACTTCTATCTGTTCAGCTTCAGGTAATGTAACATTGGCAACTTCTTTAAGTGGAACTCCACTTTTAACTAATCCAATTTATTACTGGTATAGTTTTAATGGAACTACAAGTCAATTAATTCCTGGTGAAACAACTTCGCAATTAATTGTAAATGGATTAGCACCTGGAACTTACACTTATTATGTAGGAGTTAGTGCAGATCAATTTTGTGAAACTGGAGCAGCAGATAGAAAACAAATTACGTTTACTATCTTACCTCCTTCAACAGCAAATGATATTTTAGTTGATGATTTAGTTAGCTGTCATAGTGTGCCAGCGTCATTAACGCCAACCGCACCAACATTAACTGCGCCAGTCTTTACTTGGTATTTGGATGCAAATAAAACACAGCCAATTACAAACGGTGCCGTAATAAATAATGTAACCTATGCAGTAGATGCCTCAGGTGTTTTGACTGCGACAGGATTAACAAAAGCAATGAGTCCAATTACTTATTATGTAGCTGTTTCCAGTACTAATACCTGTGAAAACCTTGCAGGAGCCCTACAAGATGCAGTAATTATAATTAGCGACCCAGATACGCCAACTTTAGTAACACCTGGGCCTCAGAACTTCTGTTTAGAAGATGCGCCAACTTTTGCAAGTATCCAAGTTAATGGAGCCAATATTGTTTGGTATACTGCAAATATAGGTGGCACAGTAATTCCAGTAACAACAGCCCTTACAAGTGGTATTTATTACGCAGCATCAGGCGATTTAGCTACGGGCTGCGAAAGCTCAGTAAGACTAGAAGTAACTGTTAACGTAAATGATCCAGGCACGCCGACATTGGTAACAGCCGGAACTCAAAACTTCTGTTTAGTAAATGCTCCGACATTTGCAAGCGTTCAGTTCAATGAAGCAGAGATTGTTTGGTACACTGCTTTAACAGGCGGAACAGCAATTCCTTCAGCAACGGTTTTGACAAGCGGAACATATTATGCAGCAATTTCAGATCCAGCAACAGGCTGTGAAAGTAATGTAAGATTAACAGTTGATGTAATTGTAAGCGATCCGGGCACACCGACATTGGTAACAGCAGGAACTCAAAGTTTTTGTCAGGAAGATACACCGACATTTGCAAGTATTCAGTTTACTCAAAGCAATATTGTTTGGCACACAGCTTTAACAGGCGGAACACCAATTGCATCGGCAACAGCATTAACAAGCGGAACATATTACGCTGCAATTTCAGATCCAGCAACAGGATGTGAAAGTGCTGCTAGATTAACAGTAGATGTTATTGTAAATGACCCGGGCACACCGACATTGGTAACAGCGGGCACACAAAACTTCTGTTTAGTAAACGCTCCGACATTTGCAAGTATTCAATTCAATCAAGCTAATATTGTATGGTATACGGCTTTAACAGGCGGAACAGCAATTGCATCGACATCAGTACTAACAAGCGGAACATATTATGCTGCAATTTCAGATACTGCAACAGGCTGTGAAAGTGCTGTAAGATTAACAGTTGACGTAATTGTTAATGATCCGGGAACGCCGACATTGGTAACAGCTGGAACTCAGAATTTCTGTTTAGTAAATGCACCAACTTTTGCTAGTGTTCAATTCAATCAGGCAAATATTGTTTGGTACACTGCTTTAACAGGCGGAACAGCAATTCCTTCAGCAACGGCTTTGACAAGTGGAACATATTATGCTGCAATTTCAGATCCTGCAACAGGTTGTGAAAGTACTTCTAGATTGCAAGTTGCAGTAAGTGTAACAGATCCAGTTACACCTACAACAAATGCAGCAACGCAAACTTTCTGTTCAGGTACCAATCCAACAGTTGCTAATATTCAGGTAAATGAAAGCAATGTGGTTTGGTACACCACACAAACTGGCGGAACTGCTTTAGCTTCAACGGCCGTATTAACAACAGCCACTTATTATGGAGCAATTTTAGATCCTGCAACGGGTTGTGAAAGTAGTGTAAGATTACAGGTAGCAGTTACAGTTGGAAACACAATTAATCCAACAACTAACAATGCAGCGCAAACTTTTTGTTCAACTTCTTCACCTACAATAGCTAATATTCAAGTGAATGAAACCAATGTAACTTGGTACACAGCAGCAACAGGAGGAACATCACTTCCAGCAGGAACATTACTTACTTCTGGAGTTTATTTCGGAAATATAGTTGATGCTGCCACAGGTTGCGAAAGTACAACTCGTTTACAGGTAACAGTTACAGTTGTTGATCCAAGTGCGACACCAACAACGAATAACGCAACTCAAAACTTCTGTACTTTAAATACACCAACGGTTGCCAATATTCAAGTAAACGAAGCAAATGTAGTTTGGTACACAACAGCAACAGGAGGAACAGCACTTCCAGCTACAACAGCACTAACAACAGGTATTTATTATGGTGCCATTTCTAGTGCAATTGGCTGTGAAAATCCTGTTAGACTTGCTGTTACAGTAAATGTAAATACGCCAAGTATAATTACAAGTCCTAATACAGCGCAAAAATTCTGTCTATCTGCTTTACCAACATTAGCTAATATTCTAGTAAATGAAGCAAATGTGGTTTGGTATACTACAGCAACAGGAGGAACACCATTAGCGGCTAATACGCCTCTTACAGCAGCAACATATTATGCTGGAGCTTTAGCTAATACAACTAATGGATGTGATAACGGACCAAGATTAGCGATAACAGTTTCATTTGAAAATGATGCAGCTTATCAAATTGCAACAACAGATGATACGCCTTGTGTATTTAAAGGAGTGACATATTCAATTGCAAATGGAAAATCTGATTATGTATGGACGATTAACGGAGGAACAATTGTTAGCGGTGGAGGTGCAGCAGATGGATCTGTTACAGTTTCTTGGTCTGATATAGGTCCTGGAACAGTTACCGTTTCTTACATCAATACTTGTGATGAAAGAACAACTAAAACATTAAATGTTAGTGTGACAAGCTGTTCAGATATAACGATTACTCATACAGTAGATAATCCAACTCCAAATTTTGGTGATCAAGTAACTTTTACGATTACGGTTAATAATGTTGGAGAAGGGGATTTCATTAATACAATTGTGAGTAATTTACTTCCAAGTGGTTTAGAATTAGTTAGTTCATCAGCAACTTCAGGAACGTATGATCCAAATACACAGCTTTGGACAATACCAAGATTAAATGCCGGCGAAAGTGTAGTATTGACAATCGTTGCAGAAGTATTGCCTAATGGAAATTACACAAGCGTTGCTACGGTTGAAATTTCAACTCCTTTAGATGTTGATGCATCAAATAATTCAGCTTCAGTTACATTAGAACCAATTTGTTTAACAGTTTACAATGAGTTTACGCCAAACAACGATGGTAAAAATGACCTGTTCAGAATTGACTGTATCGAATCTTACCCAAACAACGAGTTGAAAGTATTTAACAGATACGGAGCATTAGTGTACAGTAAAACACACTATGAGAATGATTGGAACGGAACTGCAAATGTATCCGGAGTTGTTAATAGAGGAGATATGCTGCCAACAGGTACTTATTTTTATGTGATAACCATTGGAGATGGAACGGTTAAAAAAGGCTGGTTGTCTATTATGAGATAAGCCACTCTATTAATCATCTAATTAACTAAACTAAATAAGTATCGTTATGAAACTATATATAAAATCACTAGAAACATATTTCATTTTAATATGTTCTTTTATCACGGTTTGCGCAACAGCGCAACAGGATCCTCAATATACACAGTATATGTACAATACTATGGCGGTAAATCCAGCTTATGCTGGATCTACCGGAACCATAGAAGCAGCACTATTATATCGTTCGCAATGGATTGGAATTGATGGCGCTCCAGAAACGCAGTCATTTTCCATTCATTCACCTCTTCGAAATGAAAAAATCGGATTAGGATTGAGTGTTGTTAATGATAAAATTGGTCCTTCTGATGAGTTATATTTTGATGGAAACTTCTCTTATTCATTGCCATTAGGTTATGAAAAAAGATTAGCTTTTGGTTTAAAAGCAGGAGCTAGAATGTTAAGCATCGATTGGTCAAAAGGAAGGTATTACGATAATGACGATGTTTTGTTAAATCAAAACATTAACAATCAAATGAAATTAGCAGTTGGAGCCGGAATTTATTATTATACTGATAAATGGTATGTAGGAGCCTCTGTTCCAAATTTTATTAGAAATGATTACTATGACGATGTTCAGGAATCTATTGATTACGATCGTATGCATTTCTTTTTAATGGGAGGTTATGTTTTTGATTTGAATCCAAATTTGAAATTTAAACCTGCATTTTTAGTAAAAGCAGTGAGCGGAGCACCCATTACAGCAGATATATCCGCAAATTTCATGATTCAAGAAAAGTTTGTTATAGGAGGAGCGTATCGAACAGATGATTCTGTTAGTATATTGGCAGGTTTTCAGATTTCTCCAAGTTTTTATCTCGGATATGCTTTTGATTACACTGTAAGCCAATTGAATAAATACAATGATGGTTCTCATGAGATCATCTTGCGTTATCAATTTGTTAAAAATCAAAGCAAAATCAAATCTCCTCGATTCTTCTAAAAATAAAACCTATGAGAAAACTATATATCCTGAGTTTAATTTTGAGCGTTACGTTTAGTTTCGCTCAAAAAACTAATTTAAAGCAAGCTGATGCTCTATTCAAGAATTTTGCTTATCTGGACGCTTCTAAAGCTTATGAAGAATGTTTGCAAAACATAAAAAATCCATCAGCCCAGACTTTGAAAAATGCTGCCGATTCTTATTACTTTATTTCAGATTCCAGAAATGCATTAAAATGGTATCGAAAACTCTATGAAGTACAAGGAAACAATTTGACTGATATTTACTATCTGCGTTACATTCAATCCATGAAAGCAGTTATGGATTATGATGAAGCCGATAGAGTTACTAAAGAGTATTTGAATAAAAAAGGAGATAAAAAAGAGATCAATCGATATGTTGCTCAAAAACAATATATGGATAGTTTAGCGAAAGCAAAACCTCTTTACAGTATTAAAAATCTTGATATTAACACCAGTAAATCAGATTTTGGAGCAACTTTTTTTAAAGATAATGTGGTGTTTACATCGGCTCGTGATACAACCAAGTTTAGCGAAAAATTGTATACTTGGAACAATCAGCCTTTTTTAAATTTGTATTTGGCAGAAAGAAATCCAGCAGACGGAAGCTTATTTAACGAAACTGTTTTTATGCCGAATGTAATGACCAAATATCATGAAGCAACAGCGAGTTTTGACAGTCAGGGAAAAACAATTTATTATTCAACCAATATTGTAAAGAAAAATAAATTGGTGGTAGATGATGCTAAAATCAACAACTTTCAGATTATAAAGGGAGCTATTGTTGATAATAAATTAGAAAATCCGCAGAAAGTGTTTTTTGACAGTGATGATTATTCAGTGGGACATCCTTCTATTAGTGAAGACGGACAATGGCTTTTCTTTGCTTCAGATATGCCGGGCGGATTTGGTGAGACAGACTTGTACGTAGTAAAAATTGCTGGTGACGGAACAATGAGTTCTCCATTAAATTTAGGACCAACAATTAATACGATGGGTAATGAAGTGTTTCCATTCTATCAAAATGGAGTTTTATACTTCTCATCTGATGGACATTACGGAATGGGAGATTTAGATGTTTATGAAAGTAAATTTCTTGCCGACGGAAACTTTACAGTTCCAAAAAATTTAGGATCGCCGGTCAATAGTAACAAAGACGATTTTTCTTTTATAATTAATAAAGGAGAAACTTACGGTTATTTTTCTTCTAACAGAGCAGGAGGCAAAGGAGATGATGATATTTACTCTTTTGTAAAAGGAAAACCAGTTTGTAACCAAAGTATTTCTGGAATTGCTGTAGATCGTAAAACCAAAAAACCTTTGACAGATGTTACAATCATGGCCTACAATTCTTTCAGTGAAGTTTTGGGAGAAACTAAAACAAATTATGAAGGTAAATATGCCATAGAAGTTCCTTGTAATAAAGTAGTTAAAATGATTGCAGCCAAACCAAATTACAGCAGTGACGATAAAACTGTCGAAACAACTGGAAATAATGGAGGAGAAATTACAAACGTAAATTTTGAATTAAGTAATTATGATGACTTAGTTGTTAAGAAACAAGGTGTAGAAAAAGTTGATGTAAACCCAATTTATTTTGATTATGACAAATACGATATCACTCCTAAAGCAGTAGAAGAATTATCTAAAGTTGTTTTTGTGATGCAGAAATTTCCAAACATCAGAATTAAAATTGAATCGCACACCGATTCTCGCGGAAAAGATTCATATAACTTAAAATTATCAGATAATAGAGCGAAATCAACTCGCGATTATATTTTGTCGCAAGGCATTGATCCTTCTAGAATCGAAAGCGCAATTGGTTATGGCGAAAGCCGATTAATTAATAAATGTAAAAATGGTGTAAAATGTACAGAAGAAGAACATGTATTAAATAGACGTTCTGATTTTATCATTATTCAAAAATAGTTCTATATTTGCATTGTAAATAATTGATTATCAGTGTGAAATATAAAACGTCGAAACCATTTGGAAGTTGGTTTTTTTAATTCTTTTTTAAGAATAATGGACAAGGAGAAAATCAGACTGCATGAATTTGCAGTCTGATTTTTGATTTTTTAAAAGTTTCTCTTTTTATGCTTTTGAACAAAAAATATTCTAATTTTGATAATCAGTTTATCACAATTATAATTAGCAGAATTTTATGAGCATTCAAGAAACCATTCAAACATTACGAAATGAACTTAATCAACACAATTACAATTACTATGTGTTAGATAATGCCACAATTTCTGATTATGATTTTGATATAAAACTGAAAGAACTTCAAGATCTGGAAAACAAACATCCAGAGTTTTTCGATGAAAATTCGCCAACACAAAGAGTAGGCGGCGCTATTACCAAGAATTTTAAAACAATCGGACATCAATATAGAATGTATTCTTTAGATAATTCTTATTCTAAAGAAGATCTTCTAGATTGGGAAAATCGAATTCAACGAGTTCTCGGAAACGTTAATTTGCAATACACCTGCGAATTAAAATACGATGGTGCTTCAATCAGTATTACTTATGAAAACGGAAAATTGGTTCAGGCGTTAACGCGCGGTGATGGTTTTCAAGGTGATGAGGTAACGAATAACATTAAAACGATAAAATCAATTCCGCTTCATTTAAAAGGCAATTATCCTGATAAATTTGATATTCGAGGAGAAATCATTCTGCCTTTTAAAGGTTTCGAAAAAATGAATCAGGAATTAATCGAAATTGGAGAAACACCTTACTCAAACCCAAGAAATACAGCTTCAGGTAGTTTGAAATTACAAGACAGTGCTGAGGTAGCAAAACGTCCTTTAGAATGTCTATTGTATTTCGTTACAGGAAATAATCTTCCTTTTAAATCTCAATTCGAAGGATTAGAATCGGCTAGAAATTGGGGATTCAAAGTACCTAAAGAAGCTAAACTAGTCAATAATATGCAAGAAGTTTTCGACTTCATTGATTATTGGGATGTTCATCGTCATAATTTACCTTACGAAACAGATGGAGTTGTTATAAAAGTAAACAGCATTCAGCATCAAGAAGAATTAGGATATACTGCAAAGTCTCCTCGTTGGGCAATTGCTTATAAATTCAAATCAGAGCAGGTTTCTACCAAATTAAAATCAATTTCGTATCAAGTTGGAAGAACAGGAGCGATTACGCCAGTTGCCAATCTAGAGCCTGTGCAACTTGCAGGAACCATTGTAAAAAGAGCTTCTCTACACAATGCAGATCAAATTGAGAAATTAGACATCAGAATTAATGATACTGTTTTTGTAGAAAAAGGGGGCGAAATTATTCCAAAAATCATTGCGGTAGATTTAGAGAAACGACCAGAAAATTCAGAACCCACACATTATATTTCGTATTGTCCGGAATGTCATACCGAATTGGTTAGAAATGTTGGAGAAGCCAATCATTACTGCCCAAATTTTTACGGATGTCCTCCCCAGATTATCGGCAGAGTGCAGCATTACATTTCGAGAAAAGCAATGGATATTGAAGGCCTTGGAGGAGAAACTGTTGCCCTATTATTCAAGAATGATTTAGTTCATAATTATGCAGATTTGTACGAACTGAAAGTAGAAGACATTCTGCATTTGGAAAGAATGGCTCAAAAATCGGCTGAAAATCTTGTAAATGGAGTTCAAAAATCTAAAGAAATTCCTTTTGAAAGTGTATTATTTGCGCTGGGAATTCGTTTTGTCGGCGAAACTGTTGCCAAAAAATTAGCAAAACATTATAAAAATATAGATGCTTTAAGTCAGGCTTCTTTAATGGATTTAATTTTGGTTGATGAAATTGGAGAAAGAATTGCAAAAAGTGTTATTGAGTTCTTTGAAAACGAAGAAAATAAAATCATTATAGAACGCCTAAAAAAATACGGAATACAATTTGAAATTGTAGAAAGAGTCAACCCAAATGCTACCGAGAAATTTATTGGAAAAACTTTTGTAGTTTCAGGAGTTTTCAGCCAATTTTCAAGAGATGAATTAAAGAAAGCGATAGAAGATAACGGTGGGAAAGTAGGAAGTTCTATTTCCGCAAAAACCGACTTCGTCGTAGCGGGAGATAATATGGGGCCGGCTAAATTAGAAAAAGCAACCAAATTAAATATTGCCATATTGTCGGAAGAAGATTTTATAACCAAATTGAATGAAGCCGAATAAACCGTCGCTAATTTTATTTTTTTTCGCCTTGTTGTGTACCATCATTTTTGACTGGACACAGCAGGATTTTCTAGCGACTTATGCCAAAGCAATTGTTCTTCCAGCCATTTTTATTTACTTTTTAATTAGCAGTGAATTTCAAATAGGCAAAACCGAAGGCGTAATTTTTTTCTTTTGTTTTGTGGGGCAGGTTTACGATTTAATGGATATCGAAAGTTCTGAACTGGGAGGAGTTGTAAGTTTTCTAATTGTCTATCTTTTAATTGTAAAGATATTTATTAGAGAACACGATAGAATAAAATTGACAAAACGAGACATTCTGCCAATTTCTATCGTAGTAGTTTTTATTGTATATCTGTTGATTTCTGTTTTGAGTTTACAGCTTGATAACATGAGGAAATTCAATCTTCTTTATACTTTCTACGGAATTGTTTTAAGTATAATGAGTTATTTCTGCTTTGTAAGTTATATTACAAAAGGAACACATATTACTTTACTTATGTCGCTAATGGCGATAAGTTATATTTTTTCAGATATCTTCTATATTTTCAATGAATACTTTTCGTTTTCTATTGTTTTGGTTTTGATACGAGATGTAACACAAATTCTGGCTTATTACTTTATGGTAGAATACTTTTTAGAAAAAGCCAGAATTCAGAAGAAATCTATACAACAATAGTGGTTCCTTGATTAGTATGTGCTTTATCTTTATCAAAATAAAAATCAATACGACCCAAGTTGATTCCGTAACATCCAACCTGATTTACTAGAACATCTTTGTTGGCTTTATTTTTTACAACTGTTGGTTTGTCTAAAAATGTGTGCGTATGGCCACCAATAATTAAATCAATATCCTGAGTTTGTTCAGCAAATTTCAAATCACTGATTTTCTCTGCATCATCTTTGTATTTATAACCTAGATGTGAAAGACAAATTACCAAATCACATTTTTGCTCCTGTTTTAAAAGTCTTGTCATATCCTGAGCAATCTCAACTGGATTATTGTAAACTGTTTCTAGATACAATTGTTTATCCACCAGACCTTGTAATTCTATTCCAACACCAAAAACGCCAATTTTAATTCCGTTTTTATTGAATATTTTGTAAGGTTTAACATGGCCATCCATAACGGTATTTTTGAAATCATAGTTAGAGTTTATAAAATCAAAAGTAGCGTGGGGAAGCTGTGTATACAAACCGTCAAGCCCATTATCAAAATCATGATTTCCAATTGTCGAAGCATCATACTTCATCATGCTCATTAATTTAAATTCCAATTCTCCTCCATAATAGTTAAAGTAAGGAGTGCCCTGAAAAATATCACCAGCATCTAATAAAAGAACATTTGGATTTTCTTTACGAATACTTTCAATTAATGCAGCACGACGAGAAACGCCTCCTTTATTAGGATTACGCGGATCGTCAGCTGGAAAAGGATCAATATGGCTGTGCACATCATTAGTGTGCAGAATAGTTAAATGTTTAATGTCGTTAGTTCCAAAACTGCTCAAAGACAATCCTAAACTTAATAGGGCAGTACTTGCTGCTGTTTTTTCGATAAACTCTCTTCTTTTCATTTTGTATATTTTTTGCAGGAACGCTAATATTCTTTTTTGTGATTTTATTCTTCTGTGATTCTGATATTTTTTGGAGCAGTAACAGTATCTACTTCTTTAAAGTAATCAATCAGAACATTTCTAAGCTTGTAGTTTAGATCAAATTTCTCGGTGCTTTTTGCAAAGAAAGTCATACTGTCTCCGCCATTTGCCAAATAATCATTTGTCGCAACATAATAGGTTTTATTTAAGTCAAGGGGTTTTCCTTGCACCTGAATATTTTTAGCAGTATTTTCTTTTGTGATTGTAAAAGTCATTCCAGATAAAGGCTGTGGCTTTTTCTCCTTTATGATATAAGCAGCAATATCTTGGATTTGCTCACCTTTAAGTGCTAATACTACCAGATTGTTTTCAAAAGGCATAATTTCAAAAGCGGTTCTTGTAGTTACATTTCCTTTAGGAAGAATAGCACGGATACCTCCATGATTTAAAAGACATAAATCAATATCTTTCTTTTCACGAGCCTTAAAAACAGTATTTCCTCTTTGGAGACAAACATCAGCTAATAAACTTCCAATACTGGTCTGCCATTTTCCAGTACTTTTATCAAGTGTTTCCGGGCAATAAGCAAGAACATTGTCTAAGTCTTGGTTAATATGGTCGCGATAAGGCTTTATAAAGTCTTCAATTGCTGGAGTTTCACCAGTTTTTTCGGTAACAGGAATCTGTTTTCCTTCTATTTTGTTTAGGTTGTAGTTCTTAGGACTACAGGAGGAGATAATAAAAAGTGTTAAGAATATAACAAAAAGTTTTAAAAATCCGTTATACTTTTTTAGTTTTACCATTTTAAATGCAACTTAAATAATTAATTTTGTAATCTGGTAAAAGTACTATGTTTTTGAATTATATAAAGGAATTTTTTGTAAAAAAATCATTAAAAAATAACTTGAGTAATCAAAAAAACGGGAACTTTTCAAAGAACGTTCAAACGGTTGGCTTATTGGTAGATGAAAGCAACTTTAGCCATTCTGAGACGCTGATAAAAGAATTAGCACTCCACGGAATTGCTTTAGAAAACATAAAAGTTGTCGCATATAACGGAAAATTCAAGAAAAATGAAACGTATTTACGCCCTACTTTTGGTAAAAATCATATTGATTGGAAAGGAGAAATTACAGAAGGTTTTTTAGTTGAATTTGTAAATTCCAATTTTGATCTTTTGCTGAGTTATTATGATGTAGAAAATATATTCTTAATGCTCCTAACAAGTAAATCAAAAGCTAAATTTAAAATAGGATTTACTGCTGTAGAAAATAATTTGAACCGTTTGATGATTAATACAGAACTAGAAAACTATAAACTCTTCGTTTCAGAACTGTTTAGGTATTTAAAAAATATAAAATAAATTACAATAAAAATATGCAATCATTAATAGGAACTGGAGTTGCACTGGTAACACCATTTAAAAAAGATTTTTCAGTTGACATCGAAGCTTTACAACGAATTGTAAACTTTTCTATAGATGGAGGAGTTGAGTATCTTGTTGTTATGGGAACAACAGCAGAAAATGCTACCCTTACATCAGAAGAGAAAGAATTGGTTATAAAGACAGTGATCGATGTAAATAAAGGAAGACTGCCTCTAGTTTTAGGAGTTGGAGGAAACAACACTATGCAGATTGTTGAAGAATTAAAAACAAGAGATTTTGCTCCTTTTGAAGCCATTTTATCTGTTTCACCATATTACAATAAACCAACCCAAGAAGGAATTTATCAGCATTTTAAAGCGATTGCAGAAGCTTCGCCGGTTCCTGTTATTCTATACAATGTGCCAGGAAGAACATCCAGCAATATGCTTCCGGCAACAGTGGTGCGTTTGGCAAATGATTTTGAAAATGTAGTTGCTATTAAAGAAGCAGCAGGAGATATGGCTCAAGCCATGCAGATTATTAAAAATGCGCCAAAAGATTTTCTAGTAATTTCTGGAGATGATATGCTTGCATTACCAATCGTTTTAGCGGGTGGAGCAGGAGTAATTTCGGTAATTGGTCAAGGTTTTCCTAAAGAATTTTCAGAAATGATTCGTTTAGGATTGAATAAAAAAGCAGCAGATGCTTTTAAAACACATTACTTTTTATCAGACAGTATTGATATGATTTTTGAGCAGGGAAATCCAGCAGGAATCAAACAAATCTTCCAAGCCCTTGGAATTGCTGATAATACTGTTCGTCTTCCGTTGGTTTCTGTTGATGATTCTTTAGCAGAGAGATTGAATGAGTTTGTAAAAAACAGCATTAAATAATTGTTAAAGTGTTAGTATTTTAAGATACTAAAAAATTATTTTGCAGTCGCTAAATTAATAACTAAATTTGCCACCGAAACTTCGGTGTGATTTTGTTTTGGCAAAAATTGTCTGAGAGATCATAATAAAAGTAAATAAATGAAAAAAATAGTATCACTATTAATTGTTGTTGCCCTTTTTGCTTCTTGTGGAGAATATCAAAAAGCTTTAAAAAATGAAGATGTTGCAGCTAAATTTGAGGTAGCGACAAAAATGTATGATGCTGGTAAATACAATAAGGCAATTCGTCTTTTTGAACAGTTAGCTCCTTCTTACAGAGGAAAACCTCAAGCAGAGAAGTTGTTTTATATGTTTTCTCAATCGTATTACAAAACAAAACAATACTATTTGGCTGGTTATCAGTTTGAAAGTTTTGTTTCAGGTTACCCAAGAAGTGAAAAAGTACAGGAAGCAGCCTTTTTAGGAGCTTATAGTTATTCAAAATTGGCACCTGTTTATAGTTTAGATCAGACAGATACAGTAAAAGCATTGGAGAAATTACAGGCTTTTATCGATAATTATCCTAATTCAGAATATCTTGCACAGGCCAATGAAACGGTACAGGTATTGAATGGTAAATTGGAGAAAAAAGCATATGAAAATGCTAAAGGATACAATACAATTTCAGATTATAAATCAGCTTTAGTCGCGTTTGATAATTTTATTGCTGATTTTCCTGGAACTCCTTTTAAAGAAGATGCGTTGTTTTATAAGTATGATTCAGCCTATCAATTAGCAATCAATAGTGTTTCTTCTAAAATGGAAGAACGTTTAAATGTTGCTAAAGTAGCTTACAGTAACTTAATGAAGTTTAAAAGCGATACAAAATACAAAGTTAAAGCGGACGAAATGAACGCTAGAGTTGAAACAGATTTACAAAAATTTACTAAATAAATAAAAGTCATGGATTTAAAAAAGACGAATGCTCCTGTTAATACAGTAACTTACAACAAAACAGTTATTGAAGAGCCAACAGGAAATGTGTATGAGGCAATTACCATTATGGCTAAAAGAGCAAATCAAATTAATTCTGAGATTAAAAAAGAATTGACTGAAAAATTAGAAGAGTTTGCTACTTACAATGATAGTCTAGAGGAAGTTTTTGAAAATAAAGAGCAAATTGAAGTTTCTAAATTTTACGAAAAATTACCAAAACCACACGCTTTAGCTGTTCAAGAATGGTTAGACGGTAAAACTTACCACAGAAGTTCAAACAAATAATAGTACAATGTCAGTTTTAAACGGTAAAAAGGTTTTACTGGGAGTTTCCGGTGGAATCGCAGCGTATAAAACGGCTTCATTAGTACGACTTTTTATAAAAGCAGGTGCACATGTCCAAGTGATAATGACACCTGCTTCTAAGGATTTTGTAACTCCGCTTACATTATCTACCTTATCAAAAAATCCAGTACATTCAAGTTTCTTTAATCAAGATGACGAAGAGGCAGTTTGGAACAATCACGTAGAATTGGCTTTATGGGCCGATATCATGCTGATTGCACCTGCCACTGCAAATACGTTATCTAAAATGACAACAGGAAACTGCGATAATCTTTTAATCGCGGCCTATTTATCTGCTAAATGTCCAGTTTATTTTGCACCTGCAATGGATTTGGATATGTATAAACATCCTTCTACTTTATCTAGTTTTGCCGCTCTAAAACAGTTTGGAAATGTTATGATTCCTGCTGAAACAGGAGAATTAGCAAGTGGTTTATCTGGAGAAGGCAGAATGGCTGAGCCAGAAAATATTATTGCGTTTCTAGAAGCTGATTTAGAAAGCAAACTGCCTTTAAAAGGAAAAAAAATACTAGTAACAGCCGGACCAACATACGAAGCAATAGATCCTGTACGTTTTATAGGAAATCACTCTTCTGGAAAAATGGGATTTGATATCGCGAATGAAGCAGCAAATTTAGGCGCAGAAGTATTTTTGATTGCTGGACCAACACATTATAAAGCTAAAAATAGTCTAGTAAAAGTTGTAGATGTTATTTCGGCTCAGGAAATGTACGATGCTTGTCATTTGTATTTTAATGAAGTCGATGCTGCAATTGCAGCGGCTGCTGTTGCAGATTACAGGCCGAAAGTTGTGGCAGATCAAAAGATTAAGAAAACGGATGCTGAGTTTTCGATAGAACTTGAAAAGACAAAAGATATCTTGTCTTCGTTAGGTGCTATCAAAAAAAATCAGTTTTTAATTGGATTTGCACTTGAGACTGAAAATGAAATTGAAAATGCTAAGTTGAAAATTCAGAAAAAAAACTTAGATTTGATTGTTTTAAATTCCTTACAAGATAAAGGGGCAGGTTTTAAAAAAGAAACCAATAAAGTAACTTTTATTGATAAAAATTTTGAAATCGAACCAATGGAATTAAAATCAAAAGAATCGGTAGCGGCTGATATTTTGAATAAAGTTATGCTGCATTTTTCAAAATAATAATTTGAATACACGCCGAAAGCACAAACAGGTAACTGTTTGTGTTTCTAAATTAAATATTTAAACGAGTATGAATAAGATAGTTACACTATTAGTATTTTTAAGCTTTGGTTTTGTACAAGCACAACAGCTAAATTGTACAGTAACTATTAATACAGAACGACTTACGAACCCCAATAATCAGGTTTTTAAAACACTTCAGACTTCTTTATCTGAGTTTGTAAATAAAACAGATTGGACAGGATCTGTACTAAAACAAAACGAACGAATTAATTGTTCGATGTACATTACTTTATCATCAAACAGTTCAGATCAATTTACGGGAACTATTCAAGTTCAGTCTTCAAGATTGATTTTTAATTCTACCTATTCTTCGCCAGTCTTAAATTATAACGATAAAGATTTTAATTTTAGATATACAGAATACGAACCATTATTGTTTAATCCAACAACTTATGATTCGAATTTAGTTTCTGTAATCTCATTTTATTGTTATTTGATTTTAGGAATGGATGCCGATACTTTTCAAATGGGGGCAGGAAATCAATACCTTCAAACAGCGCAGAATATTGCCAATGTGGCTCAGCAGGGCGGATTTAAAGGCTGGAGCCAGTCGGACGGACTTCAGAATCGTTACTATTTAATAAACGATATGATTGCACCGACCTACAGTGATTTACGCCAGACAATGTATGCGTATCATACCGGTTTAGATGGAATGAGTTTAGATTTAAAAGCCTCTAAAGAAAAAATAAAATCATCACTATTGCTTATTGGGAAGTTAAATTCAGTTAAACCAAATGCTTTTATAACACGGGTTTTCTTTGATGCTAAATCGGATGAAATTGTGTCTATTTTTTCTGGCGGACCAAGCATCACCATTACCGATTTAACAGATGTACTGAATAGAGTGTCGCCTTTAAATTCTACTAAATGGTCACAGATTAAATATTAATGCTGTTATCATTTTTAAAATCTTCTTTAACTTTTATTTTTACAAAATTGCCCTATGATCACGTCACTGTCAATTAAAAATTATGCGCTTATTGAAAAACTAACGATAGATTTTTCTAAAGGTTTTTCTATAATTACAGGTGAGACAGGAGCAGGGAAATCTATTATTTTAGGTGCTATTGGTCTTGTTTTGGGTAAAAGAGCAGATCTTACTTCTCTGAAAAACAAAGAAGAAAAATGTATTATTGAGGCGCAGTTTGAAATTTCTAAATATAACCTAAAAGAGTTTTTTGAAGCTAATGATTTGGATTATGAAGACGAAACAATTATTAGACGTGAAATACTTCCATCTGGAAAGTCACGTGCTTTTATAAATGATAGTCCTGTAAATCTTCAAGAGCTTCAGGATTTGAGTTTGTTTTTAATAGATATTCATTCGCAGCAGCAAACTCAGGAATTGTCAGATGAAAATGTTCAATTTAAGATAATTGATGCAATTGCTGATAATTCAGAGATAATTGCAGAATATCAAAAGCTTTTAAAATCATATAAATCGGATAAATCAAAATGGAATGCTTTGTTGAAAAGACAAAGCGATTCTGGAAAAGAGCAGGAATACAATACGTTTTTACTAAATGAATTGGTTGCTGCGCAATTAAAATCTGGTGAGCAGGAAGAATTAGAGACGGATTATGAAAAGCTGAATAATGTTGAAATAATCAAAGAATCTCTGGATAAATCACTTGCAATTGCAAATGAAGAGCAATTTGGCGTTTTTCATAATTTAAATGAAATTAAAAATTCGTTGCAAAAGGTAGCGGCATTTTCGCCAGAATATCAAAATTTATTCGAAAGAATCAGCAGTTTAGCAATTGAATTTGATGATGTTTCCAAAGAGTTGGAAAATTGTTCAGAAAAATTATTGAATGATCCTGTACAATTGGAATTAGTAAATCAGAAACTGCAATTAATTTATAATTTACAGAAAAAGCATCAGGCAAATTCTGTTGATGATTTGTTGCAGATTCAAGCCGATCTAGGAAATACTTTGCTAGAGCTCGATAATATGGAAGAAGAAATTGAAGCTCTGTCTAAAATCATAGAACAAAAAGCTATTGAATTAGATAATCATGCAGATCAAATTCATCAAAATAGAATAAATGCCATTCCGAAGCTTTCAAAACAGTTAATCGCTATTCTGGAAACTTTAGGCATGCCGAATGTCCGTTTTAAAATGGAATTAATTCCTTCTGAAACTTATTTCCAAAACGGAAAAGATGAATTACAATTTTTGTTTTCAGCAAATAAAGGAACTGATTTTGGTTTGCTGAAAAAAGTAGCTTCTGGAGGAGAAATGTCTCGTATAATGCTGGCAGTTAAAGCTATTTTAGCTAAATATTCAAAACTTCCGACTTTAATTTTTGATGAAATTGATACTGGAGTTTCTGGTGAGATTGCAATTAGAATGGGAGAAATCATGAAAGAAATGAGTAATACAATGCAAATTTTTGCAATTACCCATTTACCCCAAATTGCAGCAAAAGGAGATTCTCATTTCAAGGTTTCTAAATCAACAGTCGGAGATGATACACTGTCTGAATTAAAGCTTTTATCACAGGAAGATCGTATTTTAGAAATTGCCCAAATGTTATCAGGTACGAATGTAACTGATTCAGCACTAAATCATGCAAAACAATTATTGAATTAAAATACCGCAATGGAAAGTTTAAGTTTTTACGAGAATCAGTTTATAAAAGCAGATTCATTAATTTCTGAAGGAAATTCGGCAGATGCAAAAGAACTTTTAGAAGAAATTTTATCACAGTATCCTGATTTTGGAAAAGCACACAATCATTTGGGGTGGATTTATTACAATAAATTGAGTGATTATGAAAAAGGAATTTATCATTATAAGCTGGCAATTAAATTTGATTCTAAATACGCTGCTCCTTATTTAAATTACACCTATTTGTTAATTGATATTGGTAGATATGCTGAAGCAAAAGAACATATTAATTATACTTTAACTCATTTAGAAAATGCCGATAACTCTTCTTATAACAGTGAATTAGGAAGAATGGCAGAGTATGAAGGGAAATATAGAGAAGCTTATAATTACTACAAAGAGGCTAATAAAAATGCCTTAAACCCAAATTTTATTGACAATATGAAGGCCAATATGAAAAGGGTTAAGGATAAAATGTCTATTTTTGAAAAATTAAAACTGAAATTGAAATAATACAAAAAAAATAATTGCAAGATGATTATAGAACCTAGAATGAGAGGATTTATTTGTTTGACTGCCCATCCAGAGGGAGCTGAGCAAAATGTAAAAAATCAAATCGAATACGTAAAATCAAAAGGAGAAATAGCTGGACCTAAAAAAGTTTTGGTAATTGGCGCTTCTACAGGTTTTGGGTTGGCTTCAAGAATTACTAGTGCTTTTGGTTCTGATGCTGCTACAATTGGGGTGTTTTTTGAAAAACCACCAGTTGAAGGAAAAACGGCTTCTCCAGGATGGTACAATTCTGCAGCATTTGAAAAAGAAGCTCACAAAGCAGGTTTATATGCAAAAAGTATAAACGGAGATGCGTTCTCAAACGAAATAAAAAGAGAAACTCTAGATTTAATAAAAGCTGATTTAGGACAAGTTGATCTTATAATTTATAGTTTAGCGTCGCCAGTTCGTACAAATCCTAATACAGGAGTTACACATCGTTCAGTTTTAAAACCAATTGGACAAACTTTTACAAACAAAACAGTTGATTTTCATACAGGAAAAGTGTCTGAAGTTTCTATCGCACCAGCAAACGAAGAAGATATTGAAAACACAGTGGCTGTAATGGGGGGTGAAGACTGGGCAATGTGGATTGATGCTTTAAAAAATGAAAATTTATTAGCAGAGGGTGCTACAACAGTTGCTTATTCTTATATCGGCCCTTCATTGACAGAAGCAGTTTACCGTAAAGGAACAATTGGTCGTGCAAAAGATCACTTAGAAGCTACTGCATTTACTATTGCGGATTCTTTGAAGGCTATTGGTGGAAAAGCTTATGTTTCTGTAAACAAAGCTTTGGTAACACAGGCAAGTTCTGCAATTCCGGTAATTCCATTATACATTTCTCTTTTATATAAAATCATGAAAGAAGAAGGAATTCATGAAGGTTGTATCGAGCAGATTCAGCGTTTATTCCAAGATAGATTATACAATGGTTCTGAAGTTCCTGTAGACGAAAAAGGAAGAATCAGAATTGATGACTGGGAAATGCGTGAAGATGTTCAAGAAAAAGTGGCTAAGCTTTGGTTGGAAGCTACAACAGAAACATTGCCAGAAATAGGAGATTTAGCTGGATATAGAAGCGATTTCTTGAACTTATTTGGTTTTGAATTTGCGGGTGTTGATTACAATGCAGAAACAAACGAAGTTGTTCAAATCGAAAGTATCAAATAAGAGTAATTTACTCCATATAAAGGAAAAACCATCAATCAAAAGTTGATGGTTTTTTTGTTAATATACCCTATCTTTGTTAAAATTTTAAACAATAAAAAATTACCCTTTAATAACCGCACATTCTGCTATGATTTTTTCTTTAATTATACCCGTGTATAATCGTCCAGATGAAGTTGATGAACTTTTAGAAAGTCTCTCAAAATCTGATTATAATGAAGCTTTTGAAATTGTTCTTGTCGAAGATGGATCTTCAATTCCATGCCGAGATGTGGTGATGAATTATCAAGGAAAATTAAATATATCCTATTATTTTAAAGAAAATTCTGGTCCTGGAGATTCTAGAAATTATGGAATGCAAAGAGCTAGAGGTGATTATTTTATCATTTTTGACTCTGATTGCATTATACCTTCACAATATTTGATAGAAGTTCGTAAAGAATTAGATAGAGAATATGTAGATTGTTTTGGAGGTCCAGACCGAGCATTAGACAGCTTTTCGAACATTCAAAAGGCAATTAATTTTGCAATGACTTCTTTTCTTACTACAGGCGGAATTAGAGGTGGTTCTGAAAAGATAACTAAATTTCAGCCGCGAAGCTTTAATATGGGGATTTCAAAAAAAGCTTTTGAAGCATCACAAGGTTTTGGAAATATTCATCCAGGAGAGGATCCTGATTTATCTATCCGTTTGTGGAACTTAGGATTTGAAACTAGACTGTTTTCTGAGGCTTATGTGTATCATAAAAGAAGAATAGATTGGGAAAAATTCTCGATTCAGGTAAAAAAATTCGGTATTGCAAGGCCAATTTTAAATAGCTGGTATCCAGAGCATAATAAGGTGACTTTTTTCTTTCCAACCGCATTTATATTGGGTTTATTATTAGCTTTTTTATTGTTAATTTTCAATATCGATATTTTATTACAATTATATTTCGTATATTTCGTTATAATTTTTCTTACATCAAGTGTTCAGAATAAAAGTATTAAGATTGGATATCTTTCGATAATTGCAGTCTGGAAACAATTCTTTGGTTACGGAACAGGATTTTTAGAATCTTATGTAAAAATAATTTTATTGAAAAAGAAACCTGAGGAAGCTTTTCCACGTATGTTTTTTAAAGTGTAAGAATGACAAAAGTTATTGGTCTTACCGGAGGAATTGGAAGTGGCAAAACAACCATTGCAAACTATTTCGAAGAAATGGGTGTTCCTGTTTATATAGCAGATAATGGTGCCAAAAGAGTAATGCAGTCAGAGGAAATCGTAAAAGAAGTAAAAACTGCATTTGGCCAAAATATTTTTGACGGAGATGTTTTAAATAGAGCAAAGTTAGCTCAGATAGTTTTTAATGATAAGGAACAGTTAGCAAAATTAAATGCAATTGTGCATCCAGCCGTAAAAAGAGATTTCGAATTGTGGATGCAGGAATATAAAAATTTCGATTATGTTGTTTATGAAGCAGCTATTTTATTCGAAAGCGGCCGTTACAAGGAATGTGATGTAATTATAACAGTTACTGCTCCAGAAGAAGTGAGAATCGAACGAGTTATTAAACGTGATAAAACTACAAAAGAGCAAGTTTTAAGCAGAATGAAAATGCAGTGGAATGATGAAAAACGAATTTCTATGAGCAATTTCGTGATTAATAACAATAATCTTAAAATCGCTAAGGAAGAAGTTGTTAAAATTCTTAAAATTTTAAATATAAAACAAAATCAGTCTTAAATGTTAATATTTGGTTAATGTATTATTTAGTATATTGTTAAAATATTAATTTTGTTTCGATGAATAAATTATTTTTTAGAATACTTGTTTTATTAATGAGTTTGTCCTTAATCGGGATAATCCTAGTTCAAGTATTTTGGTTCAATTCTTCGTTCAAAAATAATGAAGAGCAATTTAAATACCACGTTACTCAAGTAATTGGAAATGTTGCAGATAAACTGGAACAACAAGAAGAGTACAGTTTCTACGACAAATACAACCGTATAAAAGACAGTACGGGTAAAATTCCGAAAAAAGAAGATTTACTAGAAGTGCTTTATGTACAGAGAAACCCAAAAACGAATAAAACGATCGTTTATTCCAGTACATTGACATCTGAAGATTATGATATCAATGGATCTGTTTTTAATAAAAAATTCAGTAGTGAGCGTTTTAAAAATTTCAGTGCCAAAAGAGTAACAGAGGTTTATAATAACAACAACGGTATTGATAATAACAATTTAGGTCAAAGTATAATTCCTGATCTTAGAAGTGAAAAATCGGGAAGCTTAGATATTTTAAATAAAGTTCAACAGCAGATTCAGTATAAAGATATTGCATCTTTAACTCCAATTGAAGGTAGAATAACGAAAGACAAACTTTTTAAGTTATTGAAGAAAGAACTTGGAGAATATGAGGTTAAAACCAAGTTTGAATTTGCGATATTTAGTAATGGAGTTCCAACTAAGATTAAATCAGAAGGATTTCATTCTTTAGATAAGGAAGCAACTTACAGTATTCCGGTTTTTACAGATAATGAAGGAAACAGTAAATATGAATTATCAGTTACTTTTCCGCATAAAAAGAAGTTCTTATTATCCGAATTATTAAGTATTACTATTTTATCAATAGTTTTTACTTTGATTATAATTGTTGCTTATACAAGTGCATTGAATCAATTATTGCGTCAGAAACACATTTCTGAAATCAAAACAGATTTTATTAATAATATGACGCATGAGTTTAAAACTCCAATTGCAACAATAAATTTAGCATTAGATGCTATTAAAAGTCCTAAAGTTATTGAAGATAAAGAAAAGGTTTATCGATATCTTCAAATGATTAGAGATGAAAATAAAAGAATGCATGCTCAGGTTGAAAATGTACTGCGTATCTCAAAATTGGAAAAAAGAGAGCTTGATATTACAAAGGAACCTACTATAGTTACTGATATTATTGATGATGCAATCGAACATGTAAATCTAATATTAGAAGACAGGCAAGGTTCTGTTGAAAAACATTATGACGCGGCAAGAACAACAGTTTTGATTAACGAAGTTCATTTTACCAATGTATTGGTTAATATTTTGGAGAACGCAATAAAATATTCTCCAGATGTTCCTAAGATTGAAATCTTTACAGAAAATGTAAAAGACATGATTCTTATAAAAGTTAAAGACCACGGATTAGGAATGAGTAAGATAGCTCAAAAGCGGGTTTTTGAAAAGTTCTATAGAGAACACACAGGAGATTTGCACAATGTAAAAGGTCACGGTTTAGGTCTGGCTTATGTAAAAAGAATTGTAGAAGACCATAACGGTCAAGTATATGTAGAAAGCGAAAAAGGAAAAGGTAGCACCTTTATAATAAAAATACCATTAATAAATTAAAATATGGAAAATACTAACAAAAGAATACTTTTAGTAGAAGATGACCTAAATTTTGGGGCGGTTCTTAAAGATTATCTAATGTTAAATGACTTTGAAGTTACTTTAGCTAAAAACGGTATGGAAGGTTTCGAGAAATTCAAGAAAGATGTATATGATTTATGTATTCTTGATGTAATGATGCCTTATAAAGATGGTTACACTTTAGCCAAAGAAATTAGAGAAAAGAACAGTGAAGTGCCAATTATATTCTTAACAGCAAAATCAATGAAAGAAGATGTGCTGAAAGGTTATAAAGCTGGTGCTGATGATTATCTAAATAAACCTTTTGATTCAGAAGTTCTTTTGATGAAAATTAAAGCTATCATTCAAAGAAAATCTGCAGATACAAAAGCGGAACAAGTGCAGTTTGAATTTAATATTGGTAAATTCCATTTAAATTCAAAATTAAGATTCTTGACTTATCAAGATGAAGAACCAATTAAATTATCTCCAAAAGAGAACGAATTGCTTAAAATGCTTATTCTTCATGAAAATGACTTAATGCCAAGAGAATTAGCTTTAACAAAAATATGGAGAGATGATAACTATTTTACTTCAAGAAGTATGGATGTTTACATCGCTAAACTTAGAAAATACCTAAAAGCAGATGAAGATGTAGAAATCTTAAACATCCACGGTGAAGGATTTAGATTAGTTGTAAAAAGCAAAGTTACTGAATAACAAATTCACACTAAATAATACAAAGCTCTGAGTAATCAGGGCTTTTTTTATGTTTAGAAATAAGTATTCAGCATTTGTCTTCAGTCTTTGGTTAGACACACGGCAGTGTATCTCTGCATTAAAATTCTGATCGATTTATAGATAACGTATATCGTAGAGACGCACAGCAGTGCGTCTACGCAAAGTGAATCGCCAATCTTTGTCGATATACATGTGCGATTTCTCCTTTCAGTCGAAATGACATAAAAGGCATAAAATACTAGAATTTTTAATTTTATTCCTACAGAGTATATTGTTCTCATTTTCAAAATAATAGCTTCTTGTTTATTGAAGAATTTAAAGCCAAAAATATTTTTCACACAACTTTTCTTAAAAATAAATTTGGAAAATCAAAAAACAATTCTGAATATTTGCACACGAAAAAAATAATAACCCTTTAAAAACGAAGAAAAATGTTTGTATTTACATCGACATCACAAAGCTTCACACCAAACGGATTTGGTGCAGCGCTTCTTCGTGGCTTATTTCAATCTTAGAAATACATTTTTTAGCTATATAAAAAAGCCCGAAGACATTTAGTTTCGGGCTTTTTTTATTCTAGACACTTCAAATTTTCCCGAAAAAGAGTAGAACAATTTATCCAAATGGATAAAAATTTTGTGTATTAATATTTCACTTTAAACTTTTCAGTTTAGAATTTATTAATGCGACCAAATGAAATTATTTAAAAAATTTATGGGAAATAAATTAACTGGAAAAGACCTGATTAAATTAGGTTTTCCAAAAAACAATTCAATAAACATCGCCTTAGGGCAGATAAACAGATATAGAAAAAGAGAAAAAAAGGAATCTATTCTAACAGAGGCAAAAGATGTTTTGCTAAATCCAGAAAAATACGAAGGAAACGGAACTTGGGGCAAAGTAGCTGAAGGTTTGATAAAACCAGTTCAGGTAAGAATGCATCAGCTTAAAGCAACCAGAGCACCTTTTACCATTTTTGGTGAAAATGAAATTGATCAGCAGGCAAAATTTCAATTGTATGATTCGTTGAAACTGCCTATTTCTGTTGCGGGGGCTTTAATGCCGGACGCACATTCGGGTTACGGATTGCCAATTGGCGGAGTTCTAGCAACAGATAATGCTGTGATTCCGTATGGAGTTGGAGTTGATACTGGGTGCAGAATGAGTCTCTCAATTTTCGATTTGCCTGCTTCGCATTTTAAAGGAAAAGAACATCAATTGGAAGCTATTTTAAAAGACAATACAAAGTTTGGAATGTATGAAATGCATGCTTCGAGAGTAGATCACGAAGTATTTTATAAAAGTGAATTTCAGGATATTCCATTGCTTAAAAACCTTTTACCAAAAGCGTATAAACAATTAGGAAGTTCAGGCGGAGGAAACCATTTTGTAGAATTTGGAATTGCAAAAATCGAAAATCCGGAGAACGAATGGAAATTAGAAAAAGGAGAATATTTTGCTGTTCTTTCCCATAGCGGTTCTCGGGGTTTGGGTGCAAACATTGCAAAACATTATACGTATTTGGCAACAAAGCAATGTCCGTTACCTAAAAATGTACAGCATTTAGCTTGGTTGGATTTGAATACACACGACGGACAAGAATATTGGCTGGCAATGAATTTAGCCGGAGAATATGCAAAAGCGTGTCATGATGATATTCATAGACGAATTGCCAAAGCAATAGGGAAAAGAGTAGTAGTTACAATTGAAAACCATCACAATTTTGCATGGAAAGAAATGGTAAATGGCCAGGAATGCATTGTGCATAGAAAAGGAGCAACTCCTGCAGGAGAAGGGCAATTGGGAATTATTCCAGGTTCTATGACGGCGCCTGGTTACATTGTAAAAGGAAAAGGAAATGCTGAAAGTTTAAATTCGGCTTCGCATGGTGCGGGACGTTTGTTTTCGAGAGCAAAATGCAAAAGTACTTTTACGCAAAGCGAAATTAAAAAGGTTTTGAAAGCCAATGATGTAACCTTGATTGGTGGCAACATTGATGAAGCTCCAATGGCATACAAAGACATTACAAAAGTAATGGCAAACCAAACTGATTTGGTGGAAGTCTTAGGAACTTTTACTCCAAAGATTGTTAGAATGGACCGTTAAAAAGAGATTTAAAATGGAAAAAATAATTCAAATAACAGCGGGTCGCGGACCTGCAGAATGCACTTGGGTTGTTGCCCAAGTGCTTAAAAAAGTTTTAGAAGAAGCTCAGGACCAAAATTTGGATATTGTTTTACTGCAAAGAGAAGCAGGTCAGGAAAACGGTACAGTTGAAACAGCATCTATTGCTTTAAAAGGAAAAAATGCAGATCAGTTTATAAAATCCTGGATTGGAACAATTCAGTGGATTGGCCAGAGTCAGTTTAGGAAAATGCACAAACGCAAAAACTGGTTTATCGGAATTTTTGAAGTTGAACCTCAGAAAAATAAATTAGTTTCAGAAAACGATATTCAATATCAAGCCATGCGAAGTTCTGGTGCTGGTGGTCAACACGTGAACAAAGTAAGTTCGGCAATTCGGGCGACGCATATTCCAACAGGAATTGCAGTTGTAGCAATGGACAGCCGTTCTCAGCACCAAAACAAAAAACTGGCAACAGAAAGATTATTAAAAAAATTAGAAGACGAAAAACTTATCCAGCTTAAAAACCACGTAGGAAAGCAATGGGAAAATCAGCTGAATATTGAGCGTGGAAATCCAGTCAGAGTGTTTACAGGAAGTGACTTTAAAAAGAACAAAACTGAGAAGAGTTACAAGGGAACTCGTCAGAAATTAAAAAATGATTTAAGAAATGAAAACAACAGATAAATACCTTTTTCAGGCTTTGGATAATTATCCATTTTGGCTTGAAGGAACGATAGAATCTTTAGATTACGCTTTTTCTTATGATGATAAAAACACAATGGTTTTGTGTTTATACGGAAGAATTCAGGCAGAACAATTATTAAATTATGAAGAAGCTAAATCGTATTTTCAACAAGCTTTAGCCATTAATATTCATGCTCTTGAAGTCTATCCTTATTACTTAAAAACATTGATTTTAAATGAAGATTATGAAGAAGCACAAAAATTAATTGATTTTGCCTTAACAGTGAAAGGAATCAACAAATCTGAAATTTACATTAAAAAAGCAATTCTATTAGAAGCACAAAATGATTTAAAAAAGGCATTGAAAGAAATTAAAAATGCGAAACTTCATTCATTGCAATTTAATTATGAATCTGATATTACAGATGTGGAGAAAAGAATTGAAGGTAAAATAGATTTATTGAAAAAGAAGAAAAAGAAACCTAAAAAAGATTCTAAAAAGAGGTCGAAATGATTTTGATGAAAAAACGATGCAAATTGCATCGTTTTTTTGTTTGTTCTATAAAGAATATTTAGATAAAGTTTGTCATTTCGACGAAGGAGAAATCTTCGCATGAAGCTCAACAAAGATTGGACATTCGTTACGGAGTTACTCGTGAAGATTTGCTTCGCCTGTTCGCTATCGCTCGGGTCTCCTTACGTCGAAATGACAATATCGTTGGTATTAAGATTAAAGAAAATTTACTTCCAATGCAATTCTAAAGCAAAACAAGTTTTTTCGCCTTTTGTAATGCTGAATGTCGCCGTTGTATGATCGTCATCTTCGCTTTCGTGAATTACAACATTATCTTTTAGCGAAAGCTCTTTCATGAAATTCATTTCGAAGCTTTTAACTTCTTGTTTCATGATTCTTTTTGGGTCAACATGATCAAGGCACCATTCCAGATATTTCACGTTATTTACGTGATTTACAATATCTAAATCAGATAAATAAACGGTTTTTTCAAAAACAGCTTCTTTTTCGTGATTGATGTTTATTTTAGAAAAACCTTCTTCTGTAGCTCTGTTTTCTGGGAATAATTCGAAATGTTCGTACGGAAGTGCTAAAGCTTCGGGACGACGTGCTTGTGTATTGAAAACAGCCCAATACGTTTCGCAGCCTACGATTTTTTTTCCGTTTACATACATTTCCAACGCACGGACCGAGCGTGAATTTTCCAGACTGTTAATCCATGTTTTTACGGTTACAACGTCTTGCCATTTTGGTAAGGCATGAACTTCAACGCGCATACGGCTTAAAACCCATGCTTGATGAAATTCCTGCATATCATAAAAACTAATTCCTCCAATTTCAGAATGCGCCGCTGCGGTTAATTGCAAAATATTACACAAATCGGTATATTTTAAGAAACCTGTTGGTGTGCACTGTGTGAAATTGATTTCCCAGTCTTTACTTAAAACTGATGTGAAATTTGGAGATATTGGCATTTTTGAATTTTAGATTTTAGATTGTTGAGTTTAGATTTATTCTGTTAGAGAATAGAAGAAAGAGTATAGAAAAAAGATTTTTAGTTTTACTTTATAAGATTTTCTATGTAATCTATAATGTTTTTTCTATCTGTGGCATAATCAAACCATTTTGTGTTTTCATTTCGTTTGAACCATGTTAATTGTCTTTTCGAAAATCTTCGCGTGTTTTTTTTGATTTCTTCGATTGCAAAAGGCAAGGTGAATTCTTCGTCAAAATAACTAAATAATTCTCTATAACCCACGGTTTGAAGCGCATTTAACGCTTTATTAGGATACAAAGCTTTTGCTTCTTCGAGTAAGCCTTCTTTCATCATAATGTCAACACGCTGATTGATTCGGTTGTAAATGATTTCTCTGTCGGCATCTAGACCTATTAAAATAGGAGTGAAGTCTCTATTGTTTTTCTTTTGATTAAGAAAGGATGAATAAGGTTTTTGCGCTCCAATGCAAACTTCTACAAAACGCATCATTCTCTGCGGGTTTTGTAAAGTCTGTGGATTTTCTAAAGTTATTTTTTGGTAATAATCTGGATCTAAATTTTTTAGCTGTTCCTGAAGATATTCAATTCCGAGTTTTTCGTAGTTTGAATTTACTTCTAAACGAACTTTTGGATCGATTTCTGGAAACTCATCAAAACCTTTTAAAATGGCATCAACATATAGTCCCGACCCGCCAATTAGAATGACAAAATCGTTGTTTTGAAATAATTCTTCGATTTTGGCTAATGCTTCTTTTTCGTAGTCACCAACGGTGTAATTTTCGAAGATTGATTTATTTTGAATGAAATGATGCTTGGCAGAGTTTAATTCTTGTTGATTGGGAACTGCGGTTCCAATTGTCATTTCTTTGAAAAATTGACGGCTGTCGCAAGAAACAATCTCGCATTTAAAATGTTGTGCCAAAGCAATACTTAAGGCTGTTTTGCCTATAGCTGTTGGTCCGACAATGGTAATTAGGTATTTCATATTTTTTAGCCCAGATGGAAATGGAAACCCCGGACTTATATTTGTTGAATTTTTTTGGCGTAAAAGAGCGACCGGCGGAAGCTCCTTTTATGCCTTAAAAAATTACAAATATAAGGAGGAGTTGGAATGTACAGCTGGATTGGCTTCTAAATTTAATTATTTGGCAATTCAGTTCCGCATTCGTAACAATATTTTGCGTTATCGAAATGAACTTGTGATTGACATTTTCTGCATGTTTTTTTTCCGCTTACAGAATTGTTTCTTAAACTGCTTTTGGCAAATTCTGCAGTAACAATTCCGGTTGGAACGGCAATGATTCCATAACCTAAAATCATTACGAGTGCCGCTATAAACTGTCCAAGAGGTGTTTGCGGTGAAATATCTCCGTAACCAACGGTTGTCAAGGTTACTATTGTCCAATAAATTCCCATTGGTATGCTGGTAAATCCTGATTCTCTGCCTTCAACCAGATACATTATTGTGCCAATAATTACGGTACTGATTAAGACAAAATAAATGAATACTAGGATTTTTTCTTTGCTGGCTTCTATAGCTTCTTTTAATTGAAGCGATTGATGGTTGATTTGCGGAATATGCAAAATTTTGAATAATCGAAGAAAACGCAATGCCCTTACGATTGATAAAATGCTAGCACCAGGAAAAAAAATCGACAAATACATTGGTAAAACGGCAAGTAAATCGATGATTCCGTAAAAGCTGAAGATGTATTTAACTGGTTTTTGTATAGAAATAATTCTGAGAATATATTCGATGGTGAAAAATACTGTAATTACCCATTCGCATATCAATAATTGTTCATGATATTTAGAACTGACTCCTTGAACTGTATCCAGCATTATCAAAAGAACGCTCAATAAGATTAAACCCAGCAATACTAAATCGAACATTCTGCCTAATATGGTATTGGTGCCATATAGAATGATTTTGACTTTTTCTCTGAAGATTTCGTATTGTGTTTTTTTATTTTTCATATCATTAAAGATAATGAAAGTTTCGATTTGTTAAAAATGAAGTATTTTTAGTGACTTGCTTTTACGGATGTAACTTTGAATTATGTTTTTTACATCGCGATTGTGCTGCATTGGGATTAGTATATTTTTTAAGATATCTATATTGGTAATCTGATAATTAAGGTCGTAATATGCATAGCCTTTGTACGTTCCGTCTTCAATTAAAATAGCGCTTCTTTCGTTTACATTTCGACCTCTATCAATCAGAATCATGCTTTTGTTTTCGAAGCTGTTTTCGGAAATAAACTGCTGCACGCGCAAATTGTATGTTTCAGGGCTGACTTCGCCAATGCAGGAGCCGTCACATTCTTTTATTTTATATTGAAAACATTCTTTTTTGCTTTGATATAGTCCGGTTAGTTTTTGACACAAAAAATATTTTGCTGTGATTTTGAAAAGTGCATTTTTGCCTTCCTGCAAGGAAGCGTACGATGTGATTTCTTTTTTACGTCCGTCAGCTTTTTCTAATTTTAAATTGATGTATCCGTTAGCATCCTTTTCGGCATATAAAGCAAATGGAAAAACTGATTTTTTCTGCGAACGATTGTGTCTTGGGCGATTCACTTTTACTTCTTGGCTTTCTTTTAAAAGCGCAATTAATTCGCTGCCGGTTTCATCATAAGTTATAGTGAAAACTTCTGCCTGAATCCTTTTACTTTTGGTTGTAATGCCTGTAAAATGCTGATTTACTCTTTTTTTGATATTTTGGCTCTTGCCGATGTAAATTAAAGTGCCTGCTTCGTTATAGATGTAATACACACCAGTTTTAGCTGGCATTTGATTGATTAGATCCAAAAATTTTGGAGAAATTCCTTTTTCAACTTCTAGCTTTATAAAATCTTTTACGATTGTTTTCTCGACGTCTTTTTCTAAAAGCATTTTGAAAAGCTTTGTAGTCGCCATTGCGTCACCGCTGGCACGATGTCTGTCGGCCATTGGAATTCCAAGCGCACGAACTAGTTTTCCTAAACTGTATGAAGGCTGTTCTGGAATTAGTTTTTTGGCTAATTCAACTGTACAAAGTGTTTTAGCTTCGAAATCGTAACCTAAACGACGAAATTCAGTTCTTAGGATTCTATAATCGAAAGAAGCGTTATGTGCTACAATTACGCAATCTGTCGTAATTTCAATAATGCGCTTTGCAACTTCGTAAAATTTAGGAGCTGATTGTAACATAGCATTATTAATTCCAGTCAGTTTTACAACGAAAGGCTGGATCGGAATTTCAGGATTGACAAGGCTAATGAATTGATCAACTACTTCATGCCCATCAAATTTGTAGATAGCAATTTCTGTAATTCCCTCTTCATTAAATTGTCCCCCAGTGGTTTCTATGTCTAGTATTGCGTACATATTCAATGTCAATGTCAATTTCAAAAATCAATGTCAATTTCAAAAATCAATAGTGAAAATTGAAATTTGTAATTGTTATTGTAATTGTCATTGAAAAGTTATCTTTTATTTATTATCATTTTAGATGAAATTGCGATTAATTGCTCTACTTCAATTAAAAGTTTGCTTCTTTTGCCATCATCTCCTTCCTTAATGTAATCTAGAATTTTTAATGAGTTTCTCGATTCTTTTAACTCTTTTACTACTAAAGAAACTTTAAAAACAAAATCTTTATCAGTTATTGTTCCCTGTGCTTCTCCAAAATTTAAAGAGGCGCTTCCAGATGATCTAATTAATTGATTTTTATAATATTCATTTTCAAATAATCTTTCTAATTGTCGCGTAAAGAAAATACATTCTCCAGCAAACCGAACTAATCGATCTTCAAAATTGAATATTTTTTCCATTTAAAATTTTCTCATTTTAAAAATTGATATTGATTTTTGCCATTGCAATTGATATTGAAAAATTATCTTCCTCCAAAAATGCTGCTTCCAATGCGTACCATTGTGCTTCCGCATTCAATCGCTAATTGATAATCTCCAGACATTCCCATTGATATAGTGTTCAGACTGCAGTTTTCCGTTTTTAGATCTTTTATCGAATCAAAAATTGATTTTAAATTGGTAAATTCTTTTTTAATCTGGTTTTGATCTTCCGTGAAAGTGGCCATTCCCATCAAACCTAAGATACGAATATTTTTCAACTCTTTAAACTCAACAGAAGTTAAAAGTTCATTTAATTCATTTTCATCCAAACCAAATTTAGATTCTTCTTCAGCAATATATATTTGAAGAAGACAATCTATTGTTCTGTTGTTTTTTAAAGCTTGTTTATTGATTTCCTGTAATAATTTTAAACTGTCAACACCATGAATCAATGTAACATACGGAGTCATAAATTTGACTTTATTGGACTGGACATGACCAATCATATGCCATTGTATATCTTTTGGCATTTGTTCCCATTTCTCTGTCATTTCCTGAATTTTGTTTTCTCCAAAAATACGCTGGCCAGCTTCATAAGCCTGCATCAAGTCTGAAACAGGTTTTGTTTTTGAAACGGCAACTAGAGTTACGTGTTCAGGTAAAGTTTCTTTAATTGTATTTAAATTCGATGTTATTGACATTTTAATTTATTTTTTTGAAAGCTGAATATGTAATCTTTCATTTCTTTCTGACGGAATGTAAAAATCTATCTTTTTATCTTCCATTTTTAATTTAGAATCAAATCCAGGTCCTTTTGCCTCATTTTCTAAATATGTGTAAAAAGACCCCATATCACTTTGATACAGATTTCCAAAAATCTTATCATAGCAGTTAACAGAACCACAAAAATAACCTACTATTTTATCATCAAGATTAACAACTATTACTTCAAAATTTGCTTTTAGGTTTAAGTCCCTTAAATATAGAATTAAAAAATTGTGTTTTCTTTTTTTGTCAAAACTTTGAGTACTTTTAAAGACACAATTTTCGTATTTCTTGTTGTTAATATCTAATTGATAGTTATTCTCTTGTTTTAAGATTCGGGTTGTTCCAAAGAAATATTTAATAGTCATTGGTTTGTACCAATAAAGAGCAATTAAGCTAAAAACAATCAAAATGACTAAAGAAAATACTCTTTTCACACAACTATTTTAAGTCTATACAAACTGCTTCGAGATTTTCTCTGCTTTCTTACTTTCGCTGTAATCGTAAAAACCTTCGCCAGATTTTACACCCAATTTTCCGGCTCTAACCATGTTTACTAGAAGTGGGCAAGGAGCATATTTTGGATTTTTGAATCCGTCGTACATTACATTTAAAATAGCAAGACAAACATCAAGGCCAATAAAATCAGCTAGTTGAAGCGGTCCCATTGGATGTCCCATTCCTAATTTCATTACCGTATCAATTTCGTAAACTCCAGCTACTTTATTGTATAACGTTTCGATTGCCTCGTTTAGCATCGGCATTAAAATTCTGTTTGCTACGAAGCCTGGATAATCGTTTACTTCAACAGGAACTTTACCTAATTTTTCAGATAAAGCCATGATGATTTTGGTTACTTCATCGCTAGTGTTGTAACCGCGAATAATTTCAACCAATTTCATAATAGGCACCGGATTCATAAAATGCATTCCAATAACGCGTTCAGGATGCGCTACAACTGCTCCAATTTGTGTAATTGAAATAGAAGAAGTATTAGTTGCTAAAATGGTATTGTGTGAGCAATATTCGTTTAATTGTTTGAAGATATTCAGTTTTAATTCAACGTTTTCAGTTGCAGCTTCTACAACTAAATCAGCACCGACAACACCATCTTTAATGTCAGTATAAGTAATAATGTTAGTTATAGTTTTGGCAACGTCTTCCTGCGTAATGGTTCCCTTTGAAAGCATACGATCCAAGTTAGCGGCGATTGTTGCCATTCCTTTATCTAATGATTTTTCAGAAACATCAATTAATTTAACGGTAAATCCGCTTTGTGCAAAAGTATGAGCAATTCCGTTACCCATTGTTCCCGCACCAATTACAGCTATTGTTTTCATTTTAGGCTAGATATTTTTTTATGATTTAGCCACGAATTCACCAAATAATTCGTGAATTCGTGGCTAACTTATTTTTGAATATTACTTTATTTTTTATCGAAGCAATCAATAATCTGATATGCTACACGTAAAGCATCTGTAGCTTGTTCAAGAGTTACAACTGGAGTTGTATCTGTATTTATGGCATTTGCAAAAGACTCTAATTCGTCTAAGATAGCATTGTTTTGCTCCACATCTGGATTAGTAAAATAGATTTGTTTTTTTACACCTTCGGCATTCTGTAAAATCATATCAAAATCTCCAGGAACTTCAGGGGCATCTTTCATACGAACGACTTCGCATTTTTTCTCTAAAAAGTCAACAGAGATGTAAGCGTCTTTTTGAAAGAAACGTGATTTACGCATGTTTTTCAAAGAGATTCTGCTTGCCGTTAAATTGGCAACACAACCATTTTCGAATTCGATCCTAGCATTTGCAATATCTGGAGTATCACTAATTACAGATACACCGCTGGCATGAATATCTTTTACTTTTGAATTTACAACACTTAAAATAGCATCAATATCATGAATCATTAAATCTAAAACGACAGGAACGTCTGTACCACGCGGATTAAATTCGGCCAAACGATGTGTTTCTATAAACATCGGATTTTCGATCATGTTTTTTGTTGCGATAAAAGCGGGATTAAAACGTTCTACGTGACCAACTTGACCTTTTACATTGTACTCTTTTGCTAAAGCGATAATTTCTTCCGCTTCTTCAACTGTATTGGCAATTGGTTTTTCAATAAAGATGTGTTTTCCTGATTTGATGGCTACTTTAGCACATTTGTAGTGAGAAAGCGTTGGAGTTACAATGTCGATTACATCGACAGCGTGAATGAGTTTTGCAATTGTGCTGAAATTTTTATAGCCAAATTCTTTTGAGATTCTTTCGGCATTTTCTTGATTTTCGTCGTAAAATCCAACTAATTCGTATTTGTCAGATTGTTGTAATAAGCGTAAATGTATTTTACCAAGATGACCAGCACCTAAAACTCCTACTTTTAACATGAGAATGTATTTTAAACAAAAATAGAATTTATTTGTTGAATGTAAAAATGAATTTAGCTAATTGTGAGCTGTGAGTTGTGAATTGTAAATTGTCAGTTATTTGTTGCTGGTCGTTATTTGCTGGTTGTTGGTCGAAAATTATATCATTAGTTTCACACTTGTCTTTCTCATCGAAGTCGAAAAGCATGCCTTTAAGGCACGAATTGCCTCGACTTCGCTCAGCCTGAAAAAGTACGATTTTCTACTTTTGACTTTTAACTTTCGACTGTATTAATTTATTATTTAAAAATCAATATTTGAAATCCTGTTTTGTTTCTTATTTTTGCGAAAATAAAACCTACCCATTTTGAAAGACACTGCCAAACATCAAGGACTTCGTAATCAATTAGTAACCACTTTAGAGCAAAAAGGAATTACTGATAAAGCGGTTCTAGATGCGATAAAAAAAATCCCGAGACACCTTTTTTTGAATTCAAGTTTTGAAGATTACGCTTATCAAGATAAGGCTTTTCCTATTGGTGCTGGACAGACTATCTCGCAGCCTTACACTGTTGCTTTCCAATCTCAGCTGTTAGAAGTGCAGAAAGAGCATAAAGTTTTGGAAATAGGAACAGGTTCTGGATATCAAACAGCTGTTTTGTTTAATCTCGGAGCAAAAGTTTATACAGTAGAACGACAAAAAGAATTGTTTAAACAAACTTCTATTTTATTTCCTAAATTAAATATTCGTCCAAAACATGTTTCTTTTGGAGACGGCTACAAAGGTCTTCCTAATTTTGCGCCTTTTGACAGCATAATAGTTACAGCAGGTGCACCTTTTATTCCACAGCCATTGATGGCACAATTAAAAATAGGAGGAAGACTTGTTATTCCGCTTGGCGAAGATGTTCAGATTATGACTTTATTAATTAGAAAGAATGAAACGCAATTTGAAAAACATGAGTTTGGAGAATTTAGATTTGTTCCCTTATTAGAAGATAAAAATTAATATAAAGGCTCAGCTTACACTGGGCCTTTTTTATTGAGTAAGAATTGCAATATACCTTTCCAGACTTTCTTTTTCTTTTTGAGCTATAAATAAGAAAAAATCGTCTTTATCTTTTTTGGTCTGTGCAATTTCTAAAGAGTGATAGTATTGCATCCGGGTTTCATAATCGCCTTTAATATTGGCAATTGGATAGCCTTTTTGCATTAGAATCAAATTCATGATCAACCTTGAAGTTCTTCCGTTTCCATCAATGAAGGGATGGATTGTAACTAATCGTTCATGCATTTCTGCAGCCAAAATAATAGGATGCAATTTATTTTTATTGATCTCATACCAAGTAAAATATTCTTCCATTTCCTGCGGAACTATTAAAGGTTGTGGTGGCATATGCGTACTTCCTTGTAGCATAACCTGAACTTTTCTGTAACGTCCAGCATCTTCTGGAATTATGCCTCGAAGAATTAAATTATGAATAGATAATAGATCACGTTCGTTCAACGAATTGTTTTTATTCATTAATTCTTTTATAAAACCAATTGCTTCCTGATGATTTATTGCTTCAAGATGTTCTCGCATACTTTTTCCTGAAATCGTCAAACCTTCATTAATGACCATATCTGTTTCGCGCAAAGTCAAGGTGTTTCCTTCAATTCTATTACTTTCAAAAGTATATTCAAGTTCTAAAGCTTGTTTAATTTTAAAGCTATCGTTCTGGCGATAAGAATCAAGTTTGTCTTTTAAAGAATCAATTTCTTTTAAAATCTTTTCTAATGATGTAGATAATTTAAAATTAGAAACCGTTTTATTGTATTTAATTTCATCTTCTGCAATTTTAATAGCTTTTAAAGCAAATTCTTCATCGCCAATTTCATAAAGAATTTTTTCTTTAAGCCATGCAATCATTAAAGTTTCATAATCAATTTCTAAAAGTTGAGACAATTTAATGATTTGATCTTTAGTCGGTTTTCTTGTTCCCGATTCAAATTTGCTTATCAATGCCTGATCAATATTTGCAAGTTGGGCCAATTCACGAGTTTTTAAACCTTTTTGTTCTCTTGCATTTTTTAAAAGTGATTTCATTTTTGATGAAAATTAAAGTCTTGACAAAATTAGTCATTTATTTAATAATAAAAAAAAGCAACATTTTGAAAGTTGCTTTTTGTTTGAATTATTTAGGAGGTAAAGAACCGTCTTTTCTCATTTCTTTCACTACAGCCAGCATAATAGCATCAACCGTTTGTCCTAAATCTGTAACATATTGTGATTCTGTGGTTCCTGTCCAGATTAGTTTATTTTCTTTTAATGAAAATATATTGGTTTCAACCATATAAGAAGTTGTTTCTTGATAATAGCCGGGATCGTAGAAGTTAGGAGAGTACATTCCGTACCAATTTCCAAAACCATAACCGTACATTCCTGTATACATGCCATCAAAACCGCCATAATACATTCCGGTATAAGTTCCAGGAACATAAGTCGTTTCTTTTTCTTTGCTTACAAGTCTCATGGTTATTACTCCGTCAAAATTTTCATCCTGAAGAATTTTTAACTTCTGTTCTTTTGTAAGGTCTTTGGTAGTTTCGTTTAAGTATTGATAAGAAGTTTTAAAAATTGGATTTCCAGCTGCTATCCTGTTTTCTGTAACTCTTCTTGATGCTTCATCTTTTACTAAAGCAACGACTAAAACTTTTTTGAAATTTTCCTGGGCAACAGTAATTTTTGGATCTCTCCAGCTGTTTACAATAGAAGTGTTGCTGCCACAGCTAGAAAGTAATACTACAACGAAAAGTAAAAATAAAGACTTTTTCATATTTTACAGTTAAATTGGTTATAAGTAAAAATAACGATAAAATATTAATAAATAGGAGTTTAAGTAAAATTAAAAAAGCTTTTTAATTAAAAGCTTTTTTAATACGATCTAAATCTCGTTTGGTATCTTGTTCTTTTAAAGATTCACGTTTGTCATAGTTTTTCTTTCCTCTGCAAAGACCAATTTGTAATTTGGCTAGACCTTTTTCGTTGGTAAATAATTTCAACGGAACAATGGTAAGTCCTTTTGCCTGTACATTTTTATGAAGCGTTTTTAATTCTTTTTTATTCAAAAGCAGTTTTCGTTCACTTCTAGATTTATGGTTGAACTGGTTTCCAAAAGAATATTCTTCGATATAAGTATTAATGGCAAAAAGTTCCATACCGCTGAATTCGCAAAAGCTTTCTGTGATATTGGCTTTTCCTAAACGAATTGATTTGATTTCGGTACCTGCCAAAACAATTCCTGCAGTATAGGTATCGATTATTTCGTAATCAAATCGGGCTCTCTTATTTAATATATTGACTGATTTTAACATGAGTGCAAATGTAAGACAAATTGAAAAACTTTATGCGGGCTAAGATAATTAAAGTTTTATTTTAATCTATGATTTTAATCATTTCCGAGAGAAAAGCTTACGGCTAAGTTTGTTTCATAATTTAAAATAAACTTTAAAATGAAAAAAATTGTAACATTAGTGAGTATTGTGTTATTTGGTTTAACTGCTAAAGCTCAGGATTCATCTCAAGGATTAAAAGGAGCTTGGTTTGCAACTTCTCAGTTTGGTTATCAGCAGACTAAAACTGGAGATGCTAAAAACACCACATTATCTGTATTGCCAATTGTTGGAACCTTTGTAACGCCATCTGTTGCTGTAGGTGCAGGAGTAGGTTTTATTAATATTAAAGCAGATTCTGATGCTGGAACTGCAGCAAAAACAAATCTATTTGTTGCGCAGCCTTTAGTTAGAAAATATTGGAATGTAGCAGGTTCTCTTTACTTTTTCGGACAATTGGCAGTGCCTATTATTACTGGTAAGGAAAAAGAAAGTGAACTAAAAGTGAGTCAAATTGGTGTATCAATGTCAGGAGGATTTGACTATTTTGTGACTAAAAATTTCTCTGTTGAGTTTTCTTATGACTTAGCAAACTTTACATCAACAACCATAGATCCCAAAACGGGGGACAAAACAACAGTTACTAATTTCGGTTTAGCTCACGTAGCTAATGTTGATCCGTTTTATAATACTGCTCTAGCAGGAAGTAACCCTAATTTAACTTCTCCAGTTTCTGTAGGTTTTAAATTTATATTCTAATTTATTCTTTATTTAATTACCGTAAAATTCATTTTAGTAATTTTGCAAAAAGAAAGACCGTACTTTTTTAGTACGGTCTTTTTGATATAATTTAAAAAGTATAAAATGCAAAATCAATCTAAAGATCCTTTACACGGAATAACACTTCAAAAAATTGTCGAAACCTTAGTTGATTATTATGGTTTTGATACTTTAGCAGAATTGGTTCCTGTTAAATGTTTTAGTTCAAATCCAAGCGTAAAATCGAGTCTTACTTTTTTAAGAAAAACAGATTGGGCTCGCAAGAAAGTAGAAGAACTTTATATTAAAACGCTTCCTAAGTTATAATTTATAGGATATCATAACTCCTCCACGATATGGAAGCCATTCGCCGCTTTTATTCCAATTAACAGTTTTTTCATATCTGCCAGGAGTTCCATCATTGTAATAACCGTGATAAAATCCCTGGTGCCATCCACCGCCCACAAAAAAATCAAGTAAAAACTTATCGTTTAGTTTTAAATTGTAGCCTACTGTAGCTCCAAGTCTGTAGCCAAATCCATCTTCATAATGATTACTTTGCCAGTAATTCCATTTTTGCAATTCGTATTTATCTGCGCCTATGTGACCACCAACATAAAAACCATTGTATTTTTCTTTAAAGTGATAACGTATTTCTGGGGTTACAGTAATAAATTTCATGGGATGTTTCCCATCGAAGGATTCCCAAAAAGAAGCCATTACATCTGCGCTAAATGTCATTTTCTCGCCTATACTGGTTTCAATACCAACATTTGGAACTGCAAGTAGGGCAGTCGCTCCGTTAAATTTTACAAAAGTCTGACTTTGTAATTGAACTGATAAAAGAAGAACGGTAAAGGCAAGTATTTTTTTCATGGTACTTTGTAATCGCGGGGAATAATTTTTTTCGGCACAAATATAACGGAACTTAAACGTTAGTATTGCCGATTAACCTTCTTTTAACAAGATTATTTTTTGTCAGAATTAATCTGTAAGTCTAATTGTTTAAAAGTGAGTAGATTACTTTATCAAGAAATTTTCCTTCCCAAAATTCCGATTCTTTCAAATGTGCTTCTTTAACAAAACCGCATTTTTGTAAAACCTTTTCTGAAGCGTAATTTTCTGGATCAATAACAGCTTCAATAGAATGGAATTTTAGATCTTCAAAACCATATTGAAGCAGACTTTTCACTGCTTCAGGAACAATTCCTTTTCCATGAAAATGGGGAGAAAGCATATAGCCAATTTCTGCTCGATAGTTTTCGGGCTGCATTCTGTAAAAACCTATAATTCCTAGTAATTTAGGATTGTCTTTAAAACGAATGGCCCAATTGATGCCAGTATTATTTTCGATTTTTTCATCAATCATTCTGATATGTTCCAATGCTTCTTCATAATTCGTAACCAAAGGTCGTGGAATGTATTTCATTGTCTCAGGATCAGATCGAAGTTCAAAAACTTCTTTTACATCAGTTTCTGCGAGTCTGTCTAAAATTAGACGCTCTGTCTCTATTATAGGGAATGGAGTAAAATTAAATTCTAACATTTAGGTTTTTTATAATATTGCAATATTAAATTTTGCGGTGAAATTTTTGGTTTCATCCAAAATCAAAATCCCTTCTTTTTTATATAAATCTCCTGTATTTTCATCAGTATCAGAATAACCTAACCAAGGTTCAATACAAATAAAAGGAGCATTTTCTTTGGTCCAGATTCCTAAACTTGGAAAATCAGGGAAATCGACTTTTATGTAAGGTTTTGAGTCTTTTAGAATGGTTAATGATTTGGAGTCTAATGTTTTAAAAATCAATGCGTCATTTTTAAATAACTCGTAATTTAAAGGAACTGCATTATTTTCTTTTTCTAAAATTTTAGTTTTAGAAGAAATTAAATCGTTTTCCAGCAGATAATATTTAAGCTGTTCTTCTTTTTCAAATTGAAGAGCATAATCTTCAAAATTACCAGGCACTGCAATCGCTGGATGTGCACCAATTGAAAAAGGCATTTTTTCTCTTCCTTTATTAATAATATTATATTCTAAAGACAAAACATTTTCTTTTAAAGTATAAATAAGCTGTAATTCGAATTCAAAAGGATATTTTTTTAAAGTTTCATCAGAAGATTTTAGAGAAAAAACAGCACTATTTTCGCTTTTTTCGATTAATTCAAATTCCATATCACGGGCAAAACCGTGTCGTGGTAATTGATACTCTTTTCCTGCAACGGTGTAAGTGTTGTTTTTTAAAGTACCGACAATTGGAAAAAGAACAGGCGAGTGTTTGCCCCAAAAATCTGGATTTCCTTCCCAGATATATTCATTGTTTTGGTTGTCTTTTATAGAAAATAGCTCAGCTCCAGCATGTTTGATAGAAGCACTTAGTTTTGAATTTGAGATCGTTGTAGTCAAAGTATCAAGTGTAAAAAGATTGTTTTTTAAAGAGATGTAAATATATTTTATAAATTTTAGTTTCTTTATAAAACGAGGTAAATTATTTTATTGATAAAATTATGCTAAAATTGAATATATGTTTGGAAATTTCTCTGTCAATAGCTTTTTTTTTCATTAATTTGCTACATAAACAGCTAAAAAATATGAAAAAGCAATGTGCAAAAGCCATTTTAACCGCGGCTTTATTTTTTGGGATTTCAGCAGTATGGGCGCAGCAAACTCCGTCAGCGACAACAGCAAATCCGGTAAATAATTACAATTATCATGATGCCTTTGGTCCGCATTTTTATACAAAAAACGGAACATCAACGCGTACAGCAAGTGGTCAGCCAGGAATAGAATACTGGCAGAATAGAGCTGATTACCAAATCACGGCAAAATTAAACGGAACTACAAATGAGATTGTAGGTACAGATGAAATTACCTACACTAATAATAGTCCAGATAAATTAGGTTTTTTATGGCTGAATTTAGATCAGAATTTATTTAAAGATGATTCTAGAGGAAATGCTGTTGTGCCATTAACAGGAAGCCGTAATGGAGCGCAGGGTCAGGTTTTTGACGGCGGGAATAAAATTAAATCCGTAAAAGTAATTTCTGTTGGAAAAAAGAAGACAGAAGTTGAAGCAAAATATGTTGTTACAGATACTAGAATGCAGATTTTCCTTCCAGAAGAATTGGCTGCAAAAGGAGGAACTGTAAAAGTTAAAATCGAATTTTCTTTCATTGCACCATTTGAAGGTTCTGACAGAATGGGAGTTCTAGAAACTAAAAACGGAAAAATCTTTACAATTGCACAATGGTATCCGCGTATGTGTGTGTATGATGATGTAAGAGGATGGAATACTGCTCCCTATTTAGGAGCATCTGAGTTTTACTTAGAATATGGAGATTTTGATGTGAAATTAACGGTTCCAGGAAATCATTATGTAGTAGCTTCTGGAGAATTGATTAATGGTCAGGATGTATTTTCTGCTGATCAATTTAAGAAATATAAAGATGCATCAAATAGTGATAAAACCGTAACAATTCGTTCTGCAGAAGATGTTGCTGCAACTGCAAATACAAATGCTGGAACAGAGAAAACTTGGCATTATAAAATTAAAAGTGCGCGTGATTTTTCTTGGGCATCTTCTCCGGCTTTCATCTTAGACGGAGCTAAAATTAATCTTCCTAGCGGTAAAAAATCTTTGGCATTATCTGCTTATCCGGTTGAAAGTGCAGGACAAGGAGCATACGGACGTTCTACAGAATACGTAAAAGCATCGATTGAGCATTATTCTAAACAATGGTTTGAATATCCTTATCCAGCGGCTACAAATGTTGCAGGAAATGAGGGAGGAATGGAATACCCTGGGATAGTTTTCTGTGGATGGAAATCGAAAGGCCAAGATTTATGGGGAGTTACAGATCACGAATTTGGGCATATCTGGTTCCCAATGATTGTAGGTTCGAACGAAAGATTATTCGGCTGGATGGATGAAGGTTTTAATACTTTTATCAATTCATTAAGTACTGCTGCGTTTAATAATGGTGAATACAAAGAGCCGGTAACAGATTTGCATGAAGAAGCAGAGTCTTTTACACGTCCTGATTTAGAAACTATCATGAGTTCTCCTGATAACATGAAGGAAAAGAACATTGGTATGCTTTGTTATTTTAAACCAAGTGCAGGTTTGATTCTTTTAAGAGAACAAGTTTTAGGAAAAGAACGTTTTGATACCGCTTTTAGAACTTATATTGAACGTTGGGCATACAAACATCCGCAGCCAGACGATTTCTTTAGATCTATGGAAAATGTAGCTGGAGAAGATCTTAGCTGGTTTTGGAGAAGCTGGTACGTAAATAACTGGAGATTCGATCAAGGAATCAACTCAATAAAATATGTAAAAAATGATCCTTCAAAAGGAGTAATTATTACAGTTGAAAATTTCGATAAAATGCCAATGCCGATTGTCTTAGATGTTAAAACAAAAAGCGGAAAAGTTTCGAGAGTAAATCTTCCAGTAGAAATTTGGCAGCGCAATAACAGCTGGTCTTTTAAACATAATTCGACAGAAGAAATTGAAACCATAACGCTTGATCCAGACCACGCCTTCCCAGATAATAATGAGTCAAATAATGTTTGGGTTGCAGGAAAAGGTAAAGTAGAGAAAGCTATTATTATAGATGGTTATTTAGGGAATTATGTTACAACTAAATCTCCTCTAACGATTAATTTGGTTGATAGAAACAGTGTTTTGACAGCTGAGCTTCCAAACTATCCAAATTTTTCTTTGGATCCTGTTCCAAATGAAAAAGATACTTTTGAGTCGCAGAGAGCTGGACTAAGATTTAAATTTAATGAAGCTAAAACTGGTTTCGATATGACAATTTTAGGAAACGGTCAAGTTATGCAGTTTACGAAAAAGTAAATTTGTTTTGTAAAATATTTAAAACCCGATAATTAGAGATAATTATCGGGTTTTCTTTTTTGAAGTATTAACAAAAAGCAAAAAAAATGTTAGAATTTTAATTTTTTGTTTTGTAAATAAAAAAATAATGTACTTTTGCACCGATGAATAAAATAAGTTTACATATAACTTCTTTGTCACGGACAAACTCACCGATTACTTCTCCCGAAGTACGGACACTATCTCTATAGTGTTCACTGAGTTTTATAGCCGTATATTTATTCATATCCATTTTTCATTTTGAAATCACATAATTTGTCCATTGGACAAACATATCCTAACAGTATTTATTATTTTGTAATGTTTCTTGATCAACTTTTTGATTTTGAGATTATTACTTCTATTTTCCTTAATTTTATTGGATTCAATTCTGGATTTCAAACGAAACAACATTCTTTAATTTTTAACGCTAAACTTCAATAATTGAAATGAAGATCTCTATTGTTGTTACCCAGGAAGAACACTTCAAATTCGCACAAGAAATCTGCGATACGATAGAATCATCTGCCTTACTAAGAGGTACGGGGATTGCTAAAAGAACTCCTGAGTACATTCAGAAAAAAATGTCGAATGGTGATGCGATGATTGCTCTGGCCGATGGAAAATTTGCAGGTTTTTGTTATATCGAAAGCTGGGAACATGGTAAATTCGTAGCACATTCGGGATTAATTGTGCACCCGGACTACAGAAGTTTAGGTTTGGCGAAAAAGATAAAATCAAAAGTTTTTGATTATTCTTTGGAGAGATATCCAGATGCTAAAATCTTTGGAATTACAACTGGTCTGGCTGTAATGAAAATTAACTCTGATTTAGGCTATAAACCAGTTCCGTTTTCAGAATTAACAACCGATCCAAGTTTCTGGGCGGGCTGTAAAACCTGTACTAACTTCCCAATTTTACAAAGCAAAGAAAACAAAATGTGCCTTTGTACGGGAATGTTGTACGATCCAAAAGAAAAACAAAAAACACCGCCGAGACATCCTTTTAATGAGGCTGTTTTAAGCAGACTTAAAAAAATAAAACAAGCTTTATTCTTAAATAAAATATTGTCATTTATTTTTTTATTCAAAATTTAATCAAAAAGAAATCTCAAACTGCTAAATACGAAAGTATTAGCCAAAATTATAAAAAATGAAAAAAGTAGTATTAGCTTATAGCGGAGGATTAGATACCTCGTATTGTTTGAAATATTTAAAAAATGAAAAAGGTTATGAAGTTCATACCGTTCTTGTTGATACAGGAGGATTTAGCGCAGAAGAATTAACAGCTATTGAAAAAAGAGCTTACGAATTAGGAAGTGCACAACATGCTAACTTAACCATTTTAGATAAATATTACGATAAAGCTATAAAATACTTGATTTTTGGAAATGTATTAAAAAACAATACATACCCATTATCTGTAAGTGCTGAACGAGTTTTTCAAGCAATTGAAGCTATAAAATATGCTAAAAAAGTAGGAGCAACTGCAATCGCTCACGGAAGTACTGGTGCAGGAAACGACCAAATCCGTTTCGATTTGATTTTCCAGACTATTGCTCCAGAAATTGAAATCATTACGCCAATTAGAGATTTAAAATTATCTAGACAAGAAGAAGTAGATTATCTAGCTCAAAACGGAGTTCACTATTCTTGGGAAAAAGCACAATATTCTATCAATAAAGGACTTTGGGGCACAAGTGTTGGAGGAAAAGAAACTTTAACATCAGGACAGCCATTGCCAAGTGAAGCTTATCCGTCACAATTGCAAAGAGAAGGTGAAGAAAAAGTAACACTTCATTTTGAACAAGGAGAATTAGTTGGTTTAAATGGAAAAACAGATAAACCATCGAACAATATTGTAGCTCTTGAAAAGCTGGCAAGTTCTTATGCAATTGGTAGAGATATTCACGTTGGAGATACGATTATCGGAATTAAAGGAAGAGTTGGTTTTGAAGCTGCAGCGCCGTTAATTATCATTAAAGCACACCATTTATTAGAGAAACATACGCTAGGAAAATGGCAGCAATACTGGAAAGAACAATTAGGAAACTGGTACGGAATGTTATTTCACGAAGGCCAATTCTTAGATCCAGTGATGAGAAACATTGAAACTTTCTTGCAAGACACACAAAAAACAGTAAATGGAACCGTAACTGTTTCATTAAAACCATATCATTTCTCACTTGACGGAATTGAATCTAAAAACGATTTGATGAACACAGGTTTTGGTCAATACGGAGAAATGAACAATGCATGGACGTCTGATGATGCAAAAGGATTTATCAAAATTCTTGGAAATGCACAAAACATATTTTCATCTGTAAATCAATTAGATCATGATTAATGTCGGAATTATTGGTGGTTCGGGCTACACGGCCGGAGAACTTATCAGAATTTTAATGTATCACCCAAAAGTAAACATCGATTTTGTTTACAGTACTACAAATGCCGGAAAACCGCTTTCTGTAGCACACCAAGATTTGATGGGTGATATTGAAATGAATTTCACAGCTGAAATCAATCCAAATGTGAACGTTGTTTTCTTGTGTTTAGGTCACGGAAAATCAATTTCATTTTTGAAAGAAAATCAGTTTGCAAGTCACACTAAAATCATTGATTTAGGAAATGATTTCAGATTGAATAAAGACGCTCATTTCGAAGGAAAAGATTTTATTTATGGATTACCTGAAATCAATAAAGCCGAAATCAAAAAAGCAAATTATATCGCAAATCCAGGTTGTTTTGCAACGGCTATTCAGTTGGCTTTGTTGCCTTTAGCAAAAAACAATCTGCTAAATAATGATGTTCATATTAATGCCACAACCGGAAGTACAGGAGCAGGAGTAAGTCTTTCAGAAACTTCTCATTTCAGCTGGAGAAACAACAATATGTCGCATTATAAAGCTTTTGAACACCAGCATTTAGGAGAAATTGGAGAAAGTTTAGTTCAGTTGCAGGATGATTTTGACAGTGAATTGCTTTTTATTCCTAACAGAGGAGATTTCCCAAGAGGAATTTTTGCCACGCTTTATACATTATGTGACGATAGTTTGGAACAATTAGTTGCGAAATACGAAGACTTCTATAAAGATGAGCCTTTTGTAACCATTACCACAACAAATATCAACATGAAACAAGTGGTGCAAACGAATAAATGTATCATTAGTTTATTGAAAAAAGGAAACCGGGTTCTCATAACATCAATTATCGATAACTTAACCAAAGGTGCTTCAGGACAAGCAATTCAAAACATGAATTTAATGTTCGGATTAGAAGAAACCACAGGTTTACATTTGAAACCAAGCGGATTTTAATAAAAGTAAAATGTTAGAAGTTAGATGTTAAACGTCTGTATTTAAACTTCTCACATTTTACAAATAACATTTAACTTTTCAAAAAATGAACTTATTCAACGTTTACCCATTATACGACATAACTCCAGTAAAAGCAGTAGATTGTACCATTATTGACGACAAAGGAGTAGAATATTTAGATTTATACAGCGGACATGGTGTGATTTCTATCGGACACACGCAACCGGATTATGTAGCAAAATTGAAGAATCAATTAGATAATTTAGGATTTTATTCGAATGCGATTCAGAATCCGTTACAGGTTGAATTGGCTCAGAAATTAGGAAAACTTTCTGGATTAGAAGATTACGAATTGTTTTTATGCAGTTCTGGTGCCGAAGCCAATGAAAATGCTTTAAAATTAGCTTCTTTCCATAACGGAAAATCAAGAGTTGTAGCTTTTGATAATTCTTTTCACGGAAGAACTTCTGCAGCAGTTGCCGTTACAGATAATAAAAAAATTGTTGCGCCATTAAATGCACAGCAAGAAGTTACGTTTTTACCTTTAAACCAAATCGAATTAGTTGAAGCTGAATTGGCTAAAGGCGATGTTACAGCAGTAATTATCGAAGGAATTCAGGGGGTTGGAGGTTTAGACCAAGGAACAACTGAGTTTTTTCAGGCTTTAGAAAAAGTATGTAAAAAATACGATGTTGTATTGATTTTAGATGAAGTACAATCAGGATACGGAAGAAGCGGTAAATTTTTCGCTTTCCAACATCACGGAATAAATGCGGATATTATCTCCGTTGCAAAAGGAATGGGGAACGGATTTCCAGTCGGAGCTATTTTAATTTCTCCAAAATTCGAAGCAAGCTTCGGATTATTAGGCACAACTTTCGGCGGAAGCCACTTATCTTGTGCTGCTGGAATTGCAGTTTTAGATGTAATCGAAAAACTTGATTTACAGAAAAACGTAAATGAAGTTTATGAATATTTCTTAGAAAAAATCAAAGAAGTGGAAGGTATCAAACAAGTAAAAGGAAAAGGCTTAATGCTTGGAGTTGAGTTTGATTTTGATGTTGCAGCTTTAAGAAAAAAACTGATTATCGAAAAACACATTTTTACTGGAAGCGCCAACAATAAAAATCTATTAAGAATTTTGCCGCCGTTAACGGTAAAAAAAGCAGATATAGATACGTTTGTAAAAGCATTAAAAGAAAGTTTAGAAGAATTAAAAAACTAATTCTCGTTACGTTAAACCTGACGGGTTTTAAAAACCCGTCAGGTTTAAAATATAAGTTTCTAAAAAGAAACTAAACCAAAAAACAACCAACCAACTACAAATTATGAATCCATTATCAATTGAAAAACGCAATCTGGTTTTGCGGTCCATGGCAAAGCTGGTCGAGCAGGAGCGGAGTCAGATTATCTTGACCAATCAGGAAGATCTTACCGATTACGACGGTTCTGATTTAGCAATGGAAGAACGCTTGAAAGTAGACGATAAAAAAGTCGATGAGATGATTTTATCATTAAACCAACTAGCTTCACAGGAAGATCCCGTTGGCGTGGAGCGTTTTCATTTTACTCATGATAATGGAATAAAAGTCATCAATAAAACAGCCGCTTTCGGAACGATTTTAATTATTTACGAATCTCGTCCTGATGTTACAATTGAAGCTGGTGGAATTGCCTTTAAATCAGGAAATAAGATTTTATTAAAAGGAGGGAAAGAATCTCTAAAATCAAATTTGAAAATCGTAAGTCTTTGGCACAAAGCTTTAGAAGAAAACGGAGTTTCAAAATACTGGGTGGAATATCTGAATTATAATAGGAAAGAAACTCAGGCATTTTTAGAAAAGCCAACTCAAAAAGTCGATTTAATAGTTCCAAGGGGCGGAGAAAAATTAATTGAGTTTGTAAAAGCACACGCCACTTGTCCCGTAATCGTAAGCGGTCGAGGAAATAATTTTGTTTACGTTCATGAAAAAGCTGATACAGATTTGGCTTTAAAAGTAATTTTGAATGCTAAAACTGCTAAAATTTCGGCTTGTAATGCTTTGGATAAAGTTTTGATAGATTCTAAACTTCCCAACTTTGAAGGTTTTACAGCAATGTTAATTGAAGCCTTAATTGAAGCAAAAGTGGAAATTATTGTTGATAAGTCTTTAGAGAATTTTGAAAACACGAAAACAATAGAAAACGAAGACATTTGGTACGAGGAGTTTCTAGATTATAAAATTGTTATTGGAACAATCGATTCTCAGCAAAATGCAATCGAAATGATCAATAAATACTGCGGCGGACATTCTGCAGCTATTATCACAAGAGATAACGAAGTTGCACAACAGTTTATGGAATCGATAGATGCGGCAGCTGTTTACCAAAATGCCTCAACTCGTTTTACAGATGGTGGACAATTTGGTCTTGGCGGAGAATTAGCGATAAGCACTGATAAATTGCATCAACGTGGTCCAATCGGTTTGCAACATCTTGTAACCAATAAATGGTACGTGTACGGAGAAGGACAAATTAGATAGTTAGGCTTCTTAGAATTTTAGATTGATGATTAATGATTTTTGATTTCAGATTATTGGAATTTGGAATTTATTTTTTGGAATTTAAATATAGATAAAGCTTTGCGAACTTAGCGTTTGTAAACACAAAGAATATAAAAAACCTTGCGCCCTTTGCGTTAAAAATAACTTAGTGCCTTAGCGCCTTCGTGGCAAAAACAAAAGACATGGCAAAAAAACGGATTTTATTAAAAATAGGAAGTAATACTTTAACCAAAGAAACCAATCATATTTCGCGGGGAAAGATTGAAGACCTAGGAATACAGATTGCAGCTTTAAACGACAAATATGAATTTATCATAGTGAGTTCAGGAGCAATTGCGGCAGCAAAGCAGTTTGTAAAGCTGGATAATCAAGATAAAGATGTTTTCGTAAAGCAAGCTTTAGCTTCGATAGGACAGCCCCATTTAATGCGGATTTACAATGAAAATTTTAAGGATTTAGGCTTGAATACTTCGCAGTGTTTGCTTTCTTATTCTGATTTCGAAAAAGAACAGACTAAAAAGAACATTGTAAATACGATTAATGTATTGGTTAAGAACAATTACATTCCGATTATTAATGAAAATGATACCGTTGCCACAGATGAGATTCGGTTTGGAGATAACGACAAATTAGCGGCGTTAACAGCAGTTCTTTTAAATGTTGATATTCTGATAATTGCCACCAATACAAACGGAATTTATACGAAAGATTCGATTCATGATGAAATTCCAGAAACAATCAAATTGGTTAATGATTTGAAGTCGCTAGAAAAAGAAATCGGCGAATCAAAATCATCACATGGAACAGGAGGAATGCAATCTAAAATAGAAGCTGCTGGAATTTCAAAAGCAGCGAACATAGAAACCTGGATCGTGAATGGACTGAATGATAATTTTATTTTAAAAGCATTAAAAGACGAAATTCCATTTACTAAAATCGTGTAAAAAGGTTTAATCGTTAATTCGGTTAATCGATTAAAAAAAGAACATTAAAAACAAAAATGGATAAAAGTTAGATTTGTTTAAGCAGTAAAACGATTAAACAAATCAACGATTAACCGATTAAACAGAAAGACAATGAACTATATCTCAATAAAAGACATCAACTCATTATCAAAATGGGTAAAGCAAGCGATAAAAATAAAGAAGAATCCGCTTAAAAATCAAAGTTTAGGAAAGAATAAAACTCTTGGAATGTTATTCTTCAATCCGAGTTTAAGAACACGTTTAAGTACTCAAAAAGCGGCTTTAAACTTAGGAATGAACGTTATGGTAATGAACTTTACCAATGAAGGATGGACTTTAGAATTTGAAGACGGAGCAGTAATGAATTCAGGAGCTTCAGAACATATTAAAGAAGCGGCAGAAGTAGTTTCTCAATATTGTGATATTATCGCAATTCGTGCTTTTGCAGGTTTAGTTGACAAAGAAAAAGATTATCAGGAAACTGTAATTTCAGGATTTTTGAAATATGCTACAGTGCCGATTGTAAATATGGAAAGTGCTGTGCGTCACCCGCTACAATCTTTAGCAGATGCCATTACAATGGAAGAATTCAAAACAAAGCACAAACCAAAAGTAGTGCTCTCTTGGGCGCCGCATCCAAAAGCTTTGCCTCAAGCAGTTGCAAATTCATTTGTAGAAATGATGCAGATGCAGAAAGATATGGATTTTGTAATTACGCATCCAGAAGGTTATGAACTTAGCCCAGAAATCACAAAAGACTGCACAATCGAATACAACCAAGATAAAGCTTTTGAAAATGCTGATTTTGTTTACGTTAAAAACTGGAGCAACTTCAATGATTACGGAAAAGTAACCAATAGCGATCCAAACTGGACCGTTACAGCCGAAAAAATGGCTTTAACCAATAACGGAAAATTTATGCACTGTCTTCCAGTTCGTCGTAACGTAATTGTAAGCGACGAAGTTTTAGATGGAGAAAATTCAATCGTAATCGAGCAAGCGAATAACAGAACGTATTCGGCACAATTAGTTTTACAAAAGATTTTGAAGAAATTGTAAATTTAGGTGCAAAGGCTCAAAGTAACAAAGGTTCAGAGGTTTTACAGCCTTGAGAAAAACCTTTGAACCTTTGAACCTCTGCCTCTTTGAACCTTGAAAGAAATGAACGTATCAGTAATAAAAATAGGTGGGAACATCATTGACAATCCAGCAGAATTAGAACAATTTTTAACCGATTTTTCTAAAATTGAAGGTTATAAAGTTTTAGTTCACGGCGGTGGAAAATCGGCTACAAAAATGGCGCAAAGTATTGGTCTGGTTCCGCAAATGATTGACGGACGCCGAATTACAGATGCTCCAATGCTTGACGTTGTAGTAATGATTTATGCCGGACAAATCAATAAACATATTGTAGCGCAATTGCAGGCAAAAGACAATAACGCAATTGGTTTTTCAGGAGCTGATGGCAATTTAATTCAGTCCACAAAAAGAAATCACCCAACAATTGATTACGGATTTGTAGGCGATGTAAAACAAGTCAATACCAAATTACTGGCAACTTTGCTTGAAGCCGGAGTTGTACCTGTTTTCTGTGCAATTACACACGATAAAAATGGACAATTATTAAACACAAATGCAGATACAATCGCAAGTGAATTATCAATCGCATTATCTGAAGTTTTTGATGTTACACTAACGTATTGTTTTGAAAAACAAGGTGTTTTGCAAGATTCAGAAGATGATTCATCAGTAATTACTGAAATCAACGAAACATTATACAATAAGCTAAAAGAAGAAAAAGTAATCCATTCCGGAATGATTCCAAAACTGGATAACTGTTTCAATAGTTTATCAAGAGGCGTGCAGAAAATCAAAATTGGGCATCATAAAATGCTTCAAAATTCAGATATTCCGCATACAACGATTACATTATAAAAAATCTTGCCAAGAATTGACACTAATTTTTGCTGTTAAAAGAGAAAATAATTTTAGACTTATATTAAAAAGTTTATTTTGATTTTAAATGTGCGAAAAAAAAATAATTTGTGAAAATTCGTGCAATTAGTGGCAAAAAAACAGGGCGGTACAGTACTTTTAAATTTTAATTTAAGAAATTTGCGCCAATAAAAAATGTCACGATTTAATTAAAAAACTTTGTGACTTTGCGCCTTTGCGGCAAAGAAACCAAACCTATGAAAAGTATAAATACGCTTACTCAGGAAGCAATTAGTTTATTAAAAAGACTAATCGAAACCCCTTCATTTTCTAGTGAAGAAGACCAAACAGCTCTTTTAATCGAAAATTGGTTCAATCAAAACGAGATTCCTTTCAAGAGAGAAAATAACAATGTTTGGGCTTTCAACAAATATTTCGACGAAAACAAACCAACACTTTTATTAAACTCACATCACGATACAGTACGTCCAAATCAAGCGTATACCAATGATCCGTTTAAAGCAATTGAAAAAGAAGGGAAATTATTCGGATTAGGAAGTAATGACGCTGGTGGATGTCTAGTTTCATTATTAGCAACATTTGTTCACTTTTACGAAAATCAAAACCTTTCACATAATATTGTTATTGTGGCTTCTGCCGAGGAAGAAAGCAGCGGAAAAAATGGATTAAACAGTGTTTTAAAACACTTACCAGAATTAGATTGTGCAATTGTGGGTGAACCAACATTAATGCAATTAGCAGTTGCCGAAAAAGGATTGTTAGTTCTTGATGTAAAAGTAAAAGGAACCGCAAGTCATGCTGCACATCAAAACGATGATAACGCATTATACAAATCAATTCCAGTAATGGAATGGTTTAAAAACTATAAATTCGACAAAATCTCAGACGTTTTAGGTCCTGTAAAAATGACGGTAACGCAAATCAGTGCAGGAAAACAGCATAACGTTGTACCATCAGAATGTGATTTGGTTGTAGATATTCGCGTAACAGATCGTTACACAAATGCTGAAATTTTGGAAGTTGTAAAAGCAAATGTAAATGCCGAAGTAACGCCAAGATCTATGCATTTAAATGCATCGTCTATTCCAGTAGCACACGGTTTAGTTCAGGCTGGAATTGCTTTAGGAAGAACAACGTATGGTTCGCCAACACTTTCAGATCAATCGGTTTTAAGCTGTCAATCTTTAAAATTAGGACCTGGAGAAACGTTGCGTTCGCATTCGGCAGACGAATTTATTTTTATAAATGAAATTGAAGAAGGAGTCGATTTGTATATCAAAATACTAACCGATTTCTTTAAATTATAAATAAACGAAATTAAACCCGACAGGTTTTCAAAACCTGTCGGGTTTCTAAAAATAGTACCTATGAAACTTTGGGAAAAAGGAATACCAACAGATAAACAAATCGAACAATTCACAGTTGGGAACGATCGTGAACTTGATTTGGTTTTAGCAAAATACGATGCTTTAGGTTCAATTGCTCACGCCAAAATGTTGGGACAGATTGGTTTATTAACTCAGGAAGAAACCACTTCTTTAGTTGATGCCTTAAACGAAATCATTGCAGATATTGTAGTTGGAAATTTCGAAATCGAAGACAGTTTCGAAGACGTACATTCAAAAATAGAATATCTTTTAACGGCAAAATTAGGTGACGCAGGAAAGAAAATCCACACCGCACGTTCTCGTAACGATCAGGTTTTGGTTGATGTTCATTTGTATTTAAAAGACGAATTAAAAGCGATAAAAGAACAGGTAAAAACATTGTTTGACTTGTTGATGGAATCGGCAGAAAAACATCAAAACGTTTTACTGCCAGGTTATACGCATTTACAAATCGCAATGCCATCGTCATTCGGAATGTGGTTTTCTGCTTACGCTGAAAGTTTGATTGACGATATTACTATGCTGAACGCCGCTTCAAAAATTGTAGACCAGAATCCGTTAGGTTCTGCCGCAGGTTACGGAAGTTCATTTCCAATCAACAGAACTTTTACAACAAAAGAATTAGGTTTTGAAACTTTAAAATACAATGCAGTTGCTGCACAAATGAGCCGTGGAAAAGCAGAAAAAACAGTTGCTTTTGCCATGACAAGTGTTGCAGGAACGTTATCAAAATTTGCAATGGATGTTTGTCTGTATATGAGCCAGAATTTTGATTTTATTGGTCTTCCGGCGCATCTTACAACAGGCTCAAGTATAATGCCTCATAAAAAGAATCCAGACGTTTTCGAATTAATCAGAGGAAAATGCAATAAGATTCAGGCGCTTCCATACGAAATCACTTTAATCACAAATAACTTGCCAAGCGGTTATCACAGAGATTTACAGCTTTTAAAAGAAGGTTTGTTTCCAGCGATTCAAAACTTAAGAGCTTGTTTGGATATTGCTATTTTTTCAATAAAGGACATTACAGTAAAAGATCATATTTTAGAAGATAAAAAATACGATTATTTATTTACGGTGGATACTTTAAATGAAATGGTGGTTGCAGGAATGCCGTTTAGAGATGCTTACAAAGCTGTTGCAGAACAATTAGAAGCAGGAACGTACAAATCTCCAAAAGAAACAAAACACACGCACGAAGGCAGTATCAATAATTTATGTCTGGATGCGATTAAGGATAAAATGAAAGCAGCTTTTTAATTTGTTTCCTAAAATTAAAAAACCGATTTGTTTCTTTAAACAAATCGGTTTTTTTTATGTGTTTTTAGTTCTAATTAACTTTTACTGCCGCAACTAGTAGATACCAAACCATTAGAATTAACTTGAAGGGTTGCTCCGGCACCACAAGATTTATTCGAAATATATTCCTCCACCTTTCCTAAAGGAATTATAGTGTAGGTATAAGAAGGTTTATTTACAGTTTTGCCAAAATTCATAGGTCCTTGACGGCAGTGATCAAATGCAATTCCTATCTCACCGCCATCAGTGCTGGTATATTCTTTAAAAGCTTTATCGACTTTCGCAAAATCAGACCCCTCTACATAGCAAGTTGAGTTTTTAGTTCCTCCGCCTAAGCCTATTGCCAAAGAACCTGATTCTGATGTATGGTAAAGACAGTTAAGAATATGAATTTCTGCATTTCTAGCACGTGGCATTCTTTGTTTACACCCTTCTGCCCAATAACAATTTTTAAAGGTTATACTGTAATGACCATCTGCAGGTGCATCAGTTTTAGAAGAACCAATTAAATTTGAAAACCTATGATCGTCAGCTCCGCCAGTTCCTCCAGTTTTTGGAGTTTTCAAATAAGTAAACTTACACCAAGAAATCGTAACATTATCGGCATCGCCTTTATTATCAAAATTGCCGTCCATTCCATCTTGAAATTCGCAGTGATCTACCCAAATATTAGTTGCTTCAGAAGTTAAATTATCATGTCCATCAACGTCATAAGAACCAGGTCCTTCAAAAATGAGATTTCGAATGATGATATTATTCGAGCCGGATTTTAGATTCAAAATTCCTGAATTAGCAGCAGTTTGATCAAGATTAATTAGTCTGGCGCCAGGTAGTCCAATAATTGTTTTATCATTAACGGCTAAACTAGTATATGTACAGTTTATAGTTCCAGAAACTAAAATTACCTGTGGCGTTTTAAGTTTAAGATTTGAAGTCAGATCAGCAAGAGTAGAAACTGTAACAGGAGTAGTATTGCCTCCGCCTGTTGCAGCTGCTCCAAATCCTTCTGGAGAACTCATAGAATAGTTTTGAGCAAAAAGAAAAGAGCAAGGAACAAGAAGTGCCAATAAAATAAGTTTTGTTTTCATTTGTGGTTTTTTGTGTGGCTAAATAGTAAATGTAATCGATTGCACAAATGTAAAAGTTTCAGATTAATTTCAAATTAATTTATCAGTTTTTTATATTTTAAAGTTTTGATTATAAGAATTATAAAGTGTTGTTTTTACACTAAATAAAAACATTTTTTTTAAAGTTAGAGAAGCAACCAGACATAATCAGTTTAATCTACTCAATTAAAAGAGAAAATTCATACTAAATATCATATATTTGAATTTCAGTTTAAATTTATAGAATGAAAAAATTTAATGAGCAGTCAACTTTAGAACTATTTAAAAAAGGTTTGATTACAGAAAATCAGTTTGAAGAAGTTAAGGCATATCGAAATTTGAATATTTTTTCGATAAACGCTGAGTTGAAGCTGTTTTTGTATTTATCAGTTATATCGTTTACATCGGGAATTGGTATTTTGATTTATGAGAACATCGATTCAATAGGTCATATCGCGATTCTTTCACTTCTTCTAGTCGTAATTGCTGTATGCTTTTTCTATTGTTTTAAAAATTCAAAAGGTTTTCAGAAAACAGAAACGGTGTTTGATCATCCCGTTCTAGAATATTTGGTTTTACTGGCTAATATTTTAACTTGTATATTTATTGGTTATCTGCAGTTTCAATACAAACCTTTTGGCGAGCATTACGGATTAGCAACCTTAATACCCACAATAGTAAGTTTCTTTTGTGCTTATTATTTTGATAATAGAAGTGTTTTAACGATTGCCGTTACAGGTTTAGCAGCGTATGTTGGGCTTTCTGTAACACCTCAGGATTTATTTAATAATAATGATTTTTACGCTAGTGAGAGTTTGAGTTATTCTGCTGTTATGTTAGGAGTTTTATTAATTCTATGGACGATTTACAGCAACCGTATTTCATTAAAAACGCATTTCTGTTTAATTTTCCTGACTTTTGCGCTGCATATTATTAGTATTGCGGCAATCAGTAATCTCTTGAATGAAAATACTTTGATCTGGTTGATTTTTGCTTGTATTTTGGCAGGTTCAACTTTTTATTTTTATAAAGTTAGTTACGAATTCAAAGCAATGTCTTTATATGTCTTTATGATTGTTTACGGCTACATTGGAGCAAATATATTTTTATTTAGGCTTTTTGAGAACATTGATTTCTCTGATTTTTGGGAATTGCTTATTTTCTTACTTCCGGCTTATTTTATAGGTTCAATTGTAATGTTTATTAAATTGATTAAAAACTTTCATAAAGAAATTGCAGAATGATAGCGTACGATAAAAAAAGATTGGACGATCAAATTTTGGTTGACGAAGCGGATACTTTGTATAAAGGTGGTTTTATAAATAACGAACAGAAGAAGTTTATAAAAAAAGAATTGCCTGTTTTTAAAGGCCAGGATAATATTCTAGTTAGAATTGGATTCTTTGTACTGGGGAGTATGTTATACAGTTCAATTTGCGGTGCAATTTCTATTGTCGGAATGAATGCAGAGAATGCTTATTTTCAAATCTGCTGTTATATTTTTGCCGTGGTTGGTTTTGCAGGCTCAGAATTTTTAGCAAAACAAAATTTTTACAATCACGGATTAAATGATGCTTTTATCTTGGGAGCTATTTTAAATGTCGGATTTGCTATTGGAATAACTACAGAAGGTTACGAGTCTGTGATCGCTTTTTTTATGGCAGCAGCGGCGATATTTATGTTTATAAGATATCTTCATCTGCTTTCCATGCTTGTTTTTTGTTTAGCTATTACGACGTTTTTATTTTTCCAAATGTTTGAATTTGGAGATATTGGAAGAGCTGTTCTGCCATTTACAGCTATGATATTTGCTGCTGTTTTCTATTTATTGACTACGAAATTAATCAGTAAACTCAAAAAAAGTTACTACTATAATGGACTTTTATTGGCCAATAGTTTTTGTTTAATATTGTTTTATCTTTCTTGTAATTACTTAGTTGTTAGGGAACTTTCAGAAGAACTTTTAGGAACAGAAGTAAAACCAGGAACTGATATTCCGTTTGCATTCTTTTTTTATGCTTTTACTTTTATTGTTCCTGTTGCGTATTTAGTTCAAGCTTTGAGATCAAAAGATAGAATTATGCTTTGGATCAGTTTTTTAGCGATTGGTTTCTCAATTTATACCATTCGATTTTACTATGCAGTTCTGCCGATAGAAGTAGCATTAACTTTAGGAGGACTTGTTTTATTCGCAATTGCGTATTTCTCCATTAGAAAATTAAAAGAAAAAGAAAGTGGTTTAACTTTTAAACCAGATAGAATTAATCATTCAGATACGCTTTTAAATGCTGAAGCTTTGGTTGTAGCTTCAACTTTCGGAATGAAACCAGAAGTAAAACCGCAGGGTTCTCCAATGGAATTTGGTGGAGGAGGTTTCAGTGGAGGCGGCTCAGGAGAAAGTTTTTAAATTATTTCGCCACGAATTTCACGAATTTCCACGAATTATATGGTTTAAAATTTTCTCTTCGAAAATTGCAATAAATAAAATAAAATAAATAAAATAATTAGTGGAAATTCGTGAAATTCGTGGCAAAAAAAATCTGTTTTAATCCCTTTAATCTATGGCAAAAAAACTATACTTTACTTTTCAAAGCTTCGGCATCAATATCGCTATGCGAAACATTGTAAACTGCTTTTCCATCTTTAATTAAGATTAATTGAGGAGATTCGTGATAAACACCAAATCGGCTGGCAATTTCGTTTGAAATATCTCTGTGTGCAATTAAATCTAAAAAATAAGCATCAACAACTTCTTCAAGATCAAAATCTCTTTCAAATTGTTTTAAAGCCATACGGCTGATACTGCATCTTGTGCTGTGTTTAAAAATAACAACTGGTTTTTCTTTAGATATTGCTTCAATTTCCATTAATTGAAGAATATCTGTTAATTCCGTCCAGTTTACTTTACTTTTTGGAGCTTCTGAGTTCTCTGAACTTCCGAAGATCGAATTAAAAAAACTCATATTTGGCTTGTTTTATGACTTTTTGACGTGTTAAATTTCATTTTTAACGACTTTTAACGTCATTTTGTCTGTTTTTTCTATGTGGAATATAATTTGACTAATTGAATACAAAGTTAGATTATTTGAGTTAAAAATGTAGCTCTATAAATCGTAACTTTAATCATATTGAATATCAAACAAAAAAAATCAATCAAATCGAAAAAATATGAATATTAACAAGTTTACTATTAAATCGCAGGAAGCCATTCAATTGTCGCAGCAATTAGCGCAGCGAAATGGTCAGCAGCAAATTGAAAATGAACACATTTTCAAAGCCATTTTTGAAGTTGATGAAAACGTAGCGCCATTTATTTTAAAGAAATTAAATGTAAATGTGCCTCTATTTTTGCAAATTTTAGACAGTACAATTCAGAGTTTTCCAAAAGTTTCTGGAGGTGATGTAATGCTTTCCAGAGATGCAAATAAAGCTTTGAACGAAGCTGAGATTATTGCACAAAAAATGAATGATGAATACGTTTCGATCGAGCATTTAATTCTAGCTATTTTTGACTCAAAAAGTAAAGTTTCACAAATCTTAAAAGACCAAGGAGTTACTGGAAAAGGACTTAAAGCAGTTATTGAAGAATTACGTAAAGGAGAAAGAGTTACATCGGCTTCAGCTGAAGAGACCTATAATTCATTAAATAAATACGCTAAAAATTTAAACGAATTAGCAAGAACAGGAAAACTAGATCCAGTTATTGGGCGTGACGAGGAAATTCGTCGTGTATTGCAGATTTTGACTCGTAGAACTAAGAACAATCCAATGTTAATTGGTGAACCTGGAGTTGGTAAAACTGCAATAGCAGAGGGTTTAGCACACAGAATTGTGGACGGAGATGTTCCAGAAAACCTAAAAGACAAAATCGTTTTCTCGCTGGATATGGGAGCATTGATTGCTGGAGCGAAATACAAAGGAGAATTTGAGGAACGTTTAAAATCGGTTGTAAAAGAAGTTACCGCTGCAGACGGAGATATCGTTTTATTTATTGACGAGATTCATACCCTTGTAGGTGCGGGTGGAGGCGAAGGCGCAATGGATGCCGCTAATATCTTGAAACCAGCTTTGGCTCGTGGTGAATTGAGAGCAATTGGTGCAACGACTTTAGATGAATATCAAAAATATTTTGAAAAAGATAAAGCGCTTGAAAGACGTTTCCAAAAAGTACTAATCGACGAACCAGATACAGAAAGTGCGATTTCAATTCTTCGTGGAATTAAAGAGAAATACGAAACACATCATAAAGTTCAGATTAAAGATGAGGCTATTATTGCGGCTGTAGAACTTTCGCAGCGCTATATTACGAATCGTTTTTTACCCGATAAAGCAATCGACTTAATGGACGAAGCTGCTTCTAAACTGCGCATGGAAATCAATTCAAAACCTGAAGAATTAGATGTTTTGGATCGAAAAATTATGCAGTTAGAGATTGAAATCGAAGCGATTAAACGCGAAAAAGAAGAAAGTAAGCTGAAAATTTTAGGTATGGAATTAGCAAACCTAAAAGAAGAGCGAAACGAAATCTACGCAAAGTGGAAACAGGAAAAAGATATCGTTGACGGAATTCAAGCTGTTAAACACGAAATCGAAGACTTTAAATACGAAGCAGAACGCGCAGAACGTGACGGTGATTACGGAAAAGTAGCCGAAATTCGTTACGGAAAAATAAAAGAAGCACAGGAACGCCAAGAAAATTTACAAAAACAATTGCTAGAGTTTCAATCTGGAAATTCTTTAATTAAGGAAGAAGTTACTAGAGAAGATATTGCCGAAGTGGTTGCAAAATGGACAGGAATTCCGGTTACAAAAATGCTTCAGACAGAAAGAGAAAAACTATTGCATCTTGAAGATGAATTACACAAACGTGTAGTAGGGCAGGAAGAAGCGATAGAAGCAGTAAGTGATGCTGTGCGTAGAAGCCGTGCCGGTTTACAGGATATGAAAAAACCTGTGGGATCGTTCCTATTCTTAGGAACAACCGGAGTCGGTAAAACAGAGCTGGCAAAAGCTTTAGCCGAATATCTTTTTGATGATGAAAATGCCATGACTCGTATTGACATGAGTGAGTATCAAGAACGCCACAGTGTGAGCCGTTTGGTTGGTGCGCCTCCAGGATATGTAGGTTATGATGAAGGAGGTCAGTTAACAGAAGCGGTTCGTAGAAAACCATATTCTGTTGTATTATTAGATGAGATCGAAAAAGCACATCCAGATACATTCAATATTTTATTGCAGGTTTTAGATGAAGGCCGTTTAACAGACAACAAAGGTCGTTTAGCCGATTTCAGAAATACAATTATTATTATGACCTCAAATATGGGAAGTAATATTATTCAGGAGAAATTTGAAAACCTAAAAGGAAGTGTTGAAGCAGCAACAGAAGCGGCTAAAAACGAAGTTTTAGGATTATTAAAACAAACCGTTCGTCCTGAATTTATCAACCGTATTGACGAAATTGTAATGTTTACACCGCTTACGGTAGAGAACATCTCAAGAATTGTAAGTCTGCAATTAAAGAGTGTTACAAAAATGCTGGCATTGCAAGGCATTACAATGGATGCAACACCAGAAGCAATTGCCTATCTGGCAGACAAAGGTTACGATCCGCATTTTGGGGCAAGACCAGTAAAACGTGTCGTTCAGAGAGAAGTTTTAAATCAGCTTTCTAAAGAAATTCTCGCTGGAAACATCACAACAGACAGCATTATTTTATTAGATGCATTCGACGGTCAATTGGTTTTTAGAAACCAGAACGCTAAATAATTTTTTTATGTTAATCTCAAAAAAGCATCAGTCGAAAGACTGGTGCTTTTTTTTACACGTTAATTCTGAAACTTTTAAGCTAATTCATATAACAATTAATTTTTAAAATATATTGAATTTTAAACTTATAAAAATCAGCAAAATATTAATTTAAAAAACAAAAATCATGAACAATATCTTTAGAGGATTACTGGCAGGTTACGGTGCTAAAAAACTAGGAGGCGGATGCTTTGGAACCATTATCGTTTTCATTATTTTATGGGTTCTGTTAGGACAATGCAGTTAAAAGGTTCTATACAGAAAAATAGGAATAAAAAACCGAAATTTTGATGCCCGATTATTGGGCAGATTAAGGCAAAATGTCTAGATTCGCATCACTAAAATAAATTTAAAAAATGGCTTCAGGTTTTTTTGTTCTATTAGATGATATCGCAGCAATTATGGATGATGTTGCAGTAATGAGTAAAATTGCTGCAAAAAAAACTGCTGGAATTCTTGGCGATGACTTAGCAGTAAATGCTGAAAAAGCTTCTGGATTTGCATCTTCAAGAGAATTGCCGGTTTTATGGGCAATCAGTAAAGGTTCCTTATTAAATAAAATTATTATTCTTCCCATTGCATTTTTACTAAGTGCTTTTTTACCAATTGCAATCATAATAATTCTGGTACTTGGAGGATTGTTTTTAGCTTACGAAGGAGCCGAAAAAATTTATGAATTTGTCTTTCCGCACAAGCATGATGAATCAGAAGGAATTACCAATGAGGATTTAACAGAAGAACAAATTCTAGTAATTGAAAAAGGCAAAATAAAATCTGCAATCGTAACCGATTTTATTCTATCAGTAGAAATCGTAATTATTGCATTAGGAACCGTAATCGAAGAGCCTTTAACGCAGCAGATAATCGTAACCTCAATAATTGCATTAGTTGCAACAATAGGAGTGTACGGAATTGTAGCGCTTATTGTTCGTATGGATGAAGCAGGTTATAAACTTATAAAATATAGCAAAAGCGAAAAAAGTCCATCACGATTTATTGGAAATTTATTAGTAAAAGCACTTCCGCTTGTCATTAAAGGTCTGACAGTCGTGGGTACAATTGCCCTGCTTTTAGTTGCTGGAGGAATATTTGTACATTACATTCCATTTTTTCACCATCTGTCAGAAGAAATTAAAATTCCTTCTATCATCAAAGAGTTTACAGTTGGATTAACTCTTGGGCTTTTAGTTTTAGTATTTGTAAATCTCTTCAAAAAGATTTTTAAAAAGAAGACAGCTTAAGATAAAAAAAAAAGATACTTCAAAAAACATCAGTTAACGCTGGTGTTTTTTTTTGTTTTAGAAGCATATCAAATCATTTTCAAAAGTACATTTAGTCCCGCTCTCCGTTAAATCTTTTCATCCGCAAAAAGGCGGATAAAAAGGATATCACTTCGATCGGGGCTATGCAAGAAATTTTTATTTTCATAAGAAATAACGGTATTTTTTAAATATTTTTTTATTAAATAAGTAGTTGATTTATAATTGCTTAATGTCTAATCTAAATTTTTTAACATTTTTTAGAAGCAACCTTTGCAACCAAGCTCCGTCTTCATAGTAATTAACAATTAATTATTATTTTATATGAAAAGTTTTAGATTAAAATCAGTTTTGGTAGTATTATTTTTATCAATTGCATTTGTTTCATGCAATAATGACGATGACGAAACAACACCAGCGTCAACTACAAAAACTGCTTTAGTAACAGAAATTAAAGGACCAGCGACAGGAAAAGTAAATGACGAACTAAGCTACGACGTAACTTATGTTGTAGATAATGCTTGTGGAGAATTCGACAAAATCTCAGAAGTAACAATTGGTGAAGTAAAAGGATTGCAAGTAATTGCAAAATACCCATCTGGAGTTTGTACACAGCAAGTACCAGATCCTAAAAAGACTGTTTACAAATTTAAATCGTCTGTAAAAGGAACTTTCGAAATTAAATTCAAAAAATCGGAAACTGAATTCTTGACTCAGAAAGTAGTGATCGAATAACAACTTTTTTAGTTGATATTTTTTTAGGTTGATAAGCCATTTTGCAGAAGTTTTATTTTAAACAGATGCGAAATGGTTTTTTGTTTTGATTCATTCCTTTCTTCGTGTTATATAAAAGTTATAGACTTTGCCATTCCTTTAAAAAGTATTATTTTTGCACTCTAAATTTTATGTCATGCCGAAAAGAAAATATAAAATATCAGTAATTCAGTTAAATCTGAATGATGTTGCTGAAAATAATCTTAAGAAATGTATCAGCTGGGTAAGAGATGCTGCAAGTCAAGGTGCAGAGGTAATATTGCTTCCAGAATTATATAGCAGTCACTATTTCTGCCAAAGCGAAGATGTAGATAATTTTGCATTAGCAGAACCATTATATAGTACTTCTTTTGTTGCTTTCAGCGAATTGGCAAAAGAATTAGGAGTTGTAATTATTGTTCCTTTCTTCGAAAAAAGAATGGCTGGAATTTATCATAACAGCGCTTATATTATTGATACTGATGGAACTGAAGCAGGTTTATACCGTAAGATGCACATTCCAGATGATCCGCATTTCTATGAAAAATTCTATTTTACGCCAGGTGATTTAGGTTTTCAGGCAATTGAAACAAAAAAAGGAACTGTTGGAACTCTAATTTGCTGGGATCAATGGTATCCAGAAGCAGCACGTATTACGGCTTTAAAAGGTGCTGAAGTTTTATTTTATCCAACAGCAATTGGATGGCATCCAAAAGAAAAAGAACAATACGGAGAAAATCAGTACGGCGCCTGGATGAACGTAATGAAAGGTCACGCTGTTGCAAACGGAGTTTTCGTAGCTGCTGCAAACCGAATTGGACTTGAAAAATACATTGAAGGAACAGAAGGAATTCAATTTTGGGGAGCATCATTTATTGCTGGACCACAAGGAGAAATTTTAGCGCAGGCTTCACACGATAAAGAAGAAATCTTAATTGCTGAGGTTGATTTAGATCTTCAAGAAAATGTTCGCCAAAACTGGCCTTTCTTTAGAGATAGAAGAATTGACGCTTTTGGAGATATTACAAAAAGAGCAATCGATAAATAGTAGATTTATCTAAAATATAAAAAAGGGCAAAAAACAATATTTTGCCCTTTTTTTATAAGCTTCGGAGAAGCGAAATATTTATAGCATTTCAACAATACAAATGAAAAAGCTCCAGCGGAGCGACATATTTTTTTCACAATCTATATATGTCGCTCCGCTGGAGCTTTTTATTGTAAATATTTATTCTTTGCTATAAATATTTCGCTTCTCCAAAGCTTTAAAAGCTATTCAATATCCAAGAAAGTTTTCAAAAAAAACTAATTGTACCTATCTTTTTTGTAACAAAAAAGAGCTGTCTCAAAAATGAAACAGCTCCTTTTCTAGTTTTTAGCTTTATATGTAGATTACTTCACTTGGAAAGTAACTCTTCTCACGATTTGACGTGCTTCTTTAGAATTTTTGTTAACAGAAGTATCTTCTCCGTTAGCAATTACATTCAATCTTGAAGCGTCGATTCCAGCATTTACAGCTACTTTTTTCACTGCTTCAGCTCTTTTTCTAGATAATTCTGTGTTGTAGCTTGTGTTTCCAATTTCATCAGCATAACCAATAATGTCAGCAGATTTTCCTGGATTATTTTTCAAGTACTTCACTAAGAAATCAACACCAGATAAAGAAGCATTTGTTGGTTTAGAAGAATTAAAATCGAAATAAACATTTACATAACCACCGTTAATTAATTCTTCAACAGTATTGTTTGTAGCAGTTCCAGCTCCTTTTTTCTCGTAAGTCTTATCTAAATAGCTTTCTAACTCATCCGGCACACCATTTTGATTTGTATCAATAGATTGTCCTTTAGTGTTAACAGCAACTCCAGCGATAGTATTTGGTTCTAAATCGTATAAATCAGCAACACCATCTTTATCGCTGTCGATAAGACCAGTTTCAATTAAGTCCACTCTTTTTTCCAATTCACCAATTCTGTCTTCTTCGCCAACCCAGTCAGCATGTTTTTCGTTTTTACCTAGGTAGAAAGTCAAACCAACAGAAGCATTCAATAAAACACCGTCAAAAGAACCAGTAGTTGTATTACCCATTCCGTCAAAGTTCCAGTTTTGTCTTCCGTTTACAATTCCGGTAAGATCTCCAGTCAATGCTACTCTGTTACTTAATCTAAGCTGACCTGTTAAACCAGCGATTCCGTGTGCCATGTAGTCTTGTCCGCCAAATCCTGTTTCAGTACTAATTTGTGAAACTCCAAAACCACCATGAGCTAAAAGTCCGATAGTATTGGTCCAAGTTTCAAAGTTTAAAGCACGTCCAATATTCACAACTCCTTGTAAACTCGCTCTAACGTAACGGCTTTCAAAATCAGGAGTGTCCTTTTTCTCTTTAAATTGATCGTATCCAACGTCTAATTTTAAACCAAACTTTGGATTAAACATATATCTTACTCCTAAATCTCCGTGAAAGAAGTTTGCAGATTCTGTAGTGTAACCTGGAGTCATTGTTCTTGTAGGTTTGTTAACACCACCGTTAAGTTCGATAGACCATTTGTTGTATTCTTGATCTACGCTTGGTTTGGTAGATGTGGTAGCCATATTTTGTGCGCCTGCCGCAAAGGATAGTAATAATAAAGAGGCTGATACTAATTTCTTTTTCATGATACAAAAATTAAATTGTTTTTATTTTAAACTCATGAACAAAATTAGAGGTCGAATTCCAGAATGTGTTGTATATACACTTACATAATTCCCATCTTTTGGCTTTTAATTATGTAAATCCGTTAAAATAAGCCTAATAGAAAGCAAAAAAAAAGTACAAAATTCACATTTTGTACTTTTAAGTATTTGTTAAAAGAGGATTATTTCAAATCTGGCTGATAAATTTTTACAGTTCCGTCACCTTCGCTGCTCACAACTAATAAGCTTCTTTTTGTTGGACTTTTAGAAGCTGGAATAAATAACAATCCTTCTGGAGCATCGCCTGTTTTTACGGTTTGTAAATATTGTGGGGAACTTGGATTTGTCACATCATAAGTTAAAAATGCATCAGCTCTTTCAAGACCAACAAACAAAATGTTTTGATTTCCCATTTTGGTTACATAAACTGCTTCTGGCTCAGAACCTTTGTCGTCACTTCTTTTATCGTCATAAAGTCCTAGTTCATTAGCTTTTTTGTCAAGATCATTTTTACTGTCATAAACGATTTTTCCTGTATTTCCATTCCAGATAGAAAAAGATCTTGCGCCAAAACTAACTAATTCGTCTAAATCTCCGTCACCGTCAGTATCTCCCATATCAGTAACAAGATTTAATCTTCCTAAATTAGCATCTAGTTTTAAATTAGCATCAGCAAAAACAGTTGCATCAAGTTTTAAACTTTTCATTCTTTTGATATCTGTATAAGCATTGTATTCTCTAGCGTCTCCTTCATTAGCAGTAACAAAATAAGGAACATTGTTAGCAGAAAAATGACTAATTGCATCTGGCATAAATAAACCTTTTACTTTCCAAGGATTAAAAGCAATTTTGTCGTCGCTGTCACTTACATCAATTGCGTTTTCAGCAGAGTTGTAATCTTTTAAACCTAACGGATAAATAGCAGTAATGGTTTTAGAAGTTAAATCAACTTTTGCTACACCATTATTTTCTTGTAAAGTTACCCAAGCCGTTTTAGAATCATCAGAAATCGTGATATATTCTGGTTCAATATCCTGTGCGAAACTCTTAGCAAATTTAGAAACTCTAAATCCGTCTTTTATCAACGTTGCTGCCTGACTTGCAAAAGAAGCAAAATCTAAAGTTGTTATTGTATAATTGCTTGTTTCAATAATAGAAATTGTTCCGTTTGGATCTTGTGAATAATCTGTATTTGGCTCACCTTCATTAGCCGTCATGATATATTTTCCGTCAGGAGAAAATGTAACCATATCTGGTAAAGCACCTACAGTTACTTGCTTAATTAAGCTGTAATCTGAAGTGTTGAAAACAACTACTTTTCCATTTGCTTGCTTGTTTGCGGTAGATTCTAAGGCTACAGCTAATTTTCCGTCAAAAACAGAAACACTGTTTGCGGCACCTTCATATGAAGCTAAATCAATTTTTCCAATTTTTAGTGGTTTTGTTGGATCTGTGATATCAATAACATCGATTTGATTTACACCGCTGTTATTTACTGTAAATAATCTTCTTGTTTTTTCGCAGTAAGCCGAGATTTCTGCAGCGGCTTCACCACCAATAGTGATAGAGCCAATTTCTTTAAAAGTTGCAGGATTCTCATTTACTGTAACTTCAGGTTCGTTGCTTGAATTTTCATCGTTATTACAGCTTGCCATAATAGAAAGAGCAGCTAATAAAGAGATAGATAATTTTTTCATGTGTTAGTTTTTAGTTTTGGCAAAAGTAATTAGAGGGTTTGTGTCAAATATTAAGAATGTATTATATAATCTTTAACTTAAATTTTGCAGGATATTTTTTGTGAAATAACAGATGATTTTTGATCAATTGTTTTATAATCCTAACGAATGCTTATCTTTGCACTTTCTAAATTAGAACGTATTTATGTCAACAAATAATAGAAGATTTCCAGCAGAGTGGGAAAAACAGCAAGGAATTGTATTGTGTTTTCCGCATAATGGTAACGACTGGCCAGGAAAATATGAAGCTGTTCAATGGGCTTTTGTGGAGTTTATTAAAAAAGTAGCAACTTTTGAAACTGTTTTTTTGGTTGTAGCCGATGAAAAGTTAAAAGAAAAAGTTGCTGATATGCTTGAAAGAGCTCGTGTAAACCTTAGCAATGTTTCTTTTATTATTCATAAAACTAACAGAAGCTGGATGCGTGATTCTGGACCTATTATTGTAAAAAATGGTTCAAAAAGAGAAGCATTAAACTTTAACTTTAATGGCTGGGCAAAATATAAAAACTATCAATTAGATAAATTTGTTCCAGGTAAAGTGGCCGATTTTATTGCCGTGCCTCTTACTCAGGTTATGTATAAAGGAAAGCCGGTAATTGTAGAAGGTGGTGCAATTGATGTTAACGGAAAAGGAACTTTGTTGACTTCTGAAGAGTGTTTAATGCATCCTACAATTCAAGTTAGAAATCCTGGCTTTACAAAAGAAGATTACGAAGCTGTTTTTAAAGAATATCTTGGAGTTACCAATGTAATCTGGCTTGGTGATGGAATTGAAGGAGATGATACGCACGGTCATATTGACGATTTATGCCGATTTGTAAATGAAGATACGATTGTTACAATTGTAGAAACAGATAAAAACGATTCGAATTACAAACCTCTACAGGATAATTTGAAACGTTTGCAAAATGCAAAATTAGAAAACGGAAAATCGCCTGTTATTGTAGCGCTTCCAATGCCAAAACGCGTTGATTTTGAAGATTTACGTTTGCCTGCAAGTTATGCTAATTTCTTGATTTTGAATAATTGTGTTTTAGTGCCGACATTCAATGATAGCAACGATCGTGTAGCTTTAAATATTTTATCAGAATGCTTCCCAGATAGAGAAGTAATCGGAATAAGCTGTATTGATTTTATTTGGGGATTCGGAACATTGCATTGTTTGAGTCAACAGATTCCAGCTTAGTTTTTTGCCACGAAGGCACAAAGACACTAAGTTTTTTTGAATTGTTTGTTAGGCTGAGCGATCCCGAGGCTTCGGGAGAAGCCCACTCAAAGATTTTCGTCAAAATATTGTATACAGATTTAATCTCGCAAAGTTGCGAAGGCGCAAAGTTTTTATGCGTTTGTCAGGCTGAGCAAAGTCGAAGCCTCGTAAAGTGTAGAAAAAGTTAAAAGTAATATTTGTCATTTCGACGAAGGAGAAATCTCCGCAAGTAACTCCACAACAATAAACTAATCTTTGTCGAGCTTCTCGTGGAGATTTCTCCCTCGTCGAAATGACAAAAATGGGGGAAACTTTGCGCCTTAGCGACTTTGCGAGATTAAAGACATTCAAAAAAAAATCATTTTAATCCTTTTAATCTGTGGCAAAAAAACATAAAAAAACCTTAGCTCTCACTAAGGTTTTTTTATTTCTATAATTATTCAGATTCTGGATCTGCTCTTCATGCTCTAATAAAAGGAGGTAAAAGCTGGCTAGCAACTTCTCCAAAACCAATTCTTACTTCTGCATTTTCGCAAAAACCTCTAATGATTACTGTATCGTTATCTTCAATAAATTTACGTTCACTTCCGTCATTTAATTTCAACGGATTTTTACCGCCCCAAGTTAATTCCAGCATAGAACCGAAGCTGTCAGGAGTTGGACCAGAAATAGTTCCAGATCCCATCATATCACCAGAATTTACGCGGCAACCGTTTGAAGTATGATGCGCCAGTTGCTGACTCATTGACCAGTATAAATATTTGAAATTAGATTTCGAAATAACGGTTTCTTCTTGATCTTCAGGTTTTAATGAAACTTCTAAATGAATATCAAAAGCTTTTTTTCCTTTGGTTTGCAAGTAAGGAAGAGGCGTTGGATCTTGTTTTGGTCCTTTAGTTCTAAAAGGTTCCAAAGCATCCATCGTTACAATCCATGGAGAAATAGAAGTCGCAAAGTTTTTAGCTAAAAATGGTCCAAGCGGCACATATTCCCATTTCTGGATATCACGCGCGCTCCAATCATTTAATAAAACCATTCCGAAAATATAATCTTCCGCTTCGTAAGTTGGGATGTTTTCTCCCATTACATTCACATCAGTTGTGATGAAAGCAGTTTCTAATTCAAAATCTACCAAACGTGACGCACCAAAAACGGGTGTTTCATGTCCAGCAGGCAGAGTTTGTCCCATAGGTCTGTGAACCGGAATTCCAGACGGAACAATTGTAGAACTTCTTCCATGATATCCAACTGGAATATGAAGCCAGTTTGGCAATAAAGCATTTTCTGGATCACGAAACATTTTACCTACATTTGTAGCATGTTCCTTACTCGAATAAAAATCGGTGTAATCACCAATTAAAACGGGTAATTGCATCTCTACATCTTCGATTTTAAATATAACAATATCTCGGTGTTTTGCTGAATCTCTAAGCTGCGGATTGTTCTCGTCAAAAATATCAGCGATACGATTTCGAACCAGACGCCATGTTTTTTTTCCGTCAGAAATAAAATCATTCAGCGTATCCTGCATAAACATATCATCGGTTAAATCTATTCCTTCAAAATAGTTTAATTGTTGTAAAGCCCCTAAATCTATAGCATAATCGCCAATTCTTGTTCCCACTGTAACGACATTTTCTTTGGTAAGAAACACGCCAAAAGGAATATTCTGAATAGGGAAGTCGCTATTGTCTGGCACTTCTAACCATGATTTTCTACTGGTATCGTTGGCGGTTATAGGCATGTTTAATGTTAATTATTTGTTGAAAAATTGTATGTCAAATATATCATAATCTAGCAGTTTGACAAACGTTTTTTTGTATTTTTGCGTGAAATTAACGAAAAACATAGAAATGCAACGCGACGAACAAATTTTTGATCTTATCCAAGAGGAAAAAGAAAGACAAATTCACGGACTAGAGCTTATCGCTTCAGAGAATTTTGTAAGTGATGAAGTAATGGAAGCAGCTGGTTCTGTTTTAACTAACAAATATGCTGAGGGTTATCCTGGCAAAAGATACTACGGCGGTTGTGAAGTAGTTGACGTTGTTGAGCAAATTGCAATTGACAGAGCTAAAGAATTATTTGGCGCTGAATATGCAAACGTACAGCCTCACTCAGGTTCTCAAGCAAACACAGCAGTTTATCACGCTTGTTTAAATCCTGGTGATACTATTTTAGGTTTCGATTTATCTCACGGTGGTCACTTAACGCACGGTTCTCCTGTAAACTTTTCTGGTCGTTTATACAAACCAGTTTTTTACGGAGTGGATGCTGAGACTGGTCGTTTAGATTATGATAAAATTCAAGAAATTGCAACTAAAGAACAGCCAAAATTAATTATCGCTGGAGCTTCGGCTTATTCTCGTGATATGGATTTTGCTCGTTTCAGACAAATTGCTGACAGCGTAGGGGCAATCTTATTTGCTGATATTTCTCACCCAGCAGGTCTTATTGCAAAAGGATTATTAAGCGATCCAATTCCACATTGTCATATTGTTTCTACAACAACTCACAAAACATTAAGAGGACCTCGTGGAGGTTTGATTTTAATGGGGAAAGATTTCGAAAACCCACAAGGATTAAAAACTCCAAAAGGAGAAATCAGAATGATGTCTTCATTATTAGATTTAGCTGTTTTTCCAGGAAATCAAGGTGGACCTTTAATGCACATTATTGCTGCTAAAGCGGTTGCTTTTGGTGAAGCGCTTAAAGATGAGTTCTTTACTTACGCAATGCAATTACAAAAAAATGCAAATGCAATGGCAGATGCTTTCGTAAAAAGAGGTTACAACATTATCTCTGGCGGAACAGATAACCACATGATGCTTATTGACTTGAGAAATAAAAATATTTCTGGTAAAGAAGCTGAGAATGCATTAGTAAAAGCTGAAATCACAGTAAACAAAAATATGGTTCCTTTTGACGATAAATCACCATTTATCACTTCTGGAATTCGTGTTGGAACAGCTGCAATCACCACTCGTGGTTTAGTTGAAAAAGATATGGAAACTATCGTAGCTTTAATCGACAAAGTTCTTACAGATCACACAAACGAAGATCTTATCGAAGAAGTTGCTGAAGAAGTAAACGAATTAATGAGCGAAAGACCGATTTTTGCATATTAAAAATTAGTCAAAAGTCATAAAGTCGAAGGTCGAAAGTCTAAAATGGAATGTGAATTTCTATGTTTAGTTTTTGATCTTCGATTTTTCTTTTTAGGTTTTACAATGACTTTATGACTTTCGACTTTCAAACTTTAAGACTTAAAAAAAAATGGGCGTATTAAGATTACAATTGCCAACCGACCCAAGATGGGTAAATATTGTTGAGAAAAATATTGAAGAAATTCTAACCGATCACGCTTGGTGCGAGCAAAAAGCAGCAACAAACGCAATTACAATTATTACTAATAATTCTGAACATCAGGATTTGGTGAAAGATTTATTGGCTTTAGCCAAAGAAGAAATTGATCATTTTGAGCAGGTTCACAATATCATCATTAAACGCGGATTAAAATTAGGACGCGAACGTAAAGATGATTATGTAAACGAACTTTATCAATACATGAAAAAAAGCGGCGACGGAAGCCGTGTTTCTGGACTTGTAGAAAGATTGTTATTTTCTGCTATGATCGAAGCCAGAAGCTGTGAACGTTTTAAAGTGCTTTCTGAAAATATTAAAGACGAAGAATTAGCTATTTTTTACAGAGAATTAATGGAAAGCGAAGCAGGACATTATACCACTTTCATCACTTACGCTCGTAAATACGGAAAAGGAATCGACGTTGAAAAGCGTTGGAGAGAATGGTTAGAATTTGAAGAATCTATCATTACCAATTACGGAAAAGGAGAGACGATTCACGGATAGTTTTTTAGTTTTCAGTCTCAGTGGCAGTTTTCAGTTTTTACTTTAGTGAATCTTTGTGAAAGCTTTGCGGATCTTTGCGAAATTAAAAATTGCTTTCGCGATAACAAATAAGTACAATTGTTCACAAGTTCAAGTTTTTGTTAATCTAAAATCTAAAGTCTACAATCTAAAATTCCCTATATTTGAGAGTAACCAAAATCTCGAACTATGAGAATAGAAATGGACCTAAAATTAGGGTTTAAAGATGTGATGTTTAGACCCAAAAGATCAACACTAAAAAGCAGGTCTGAAGTTTCTTTAGAACAAAACTTTAAATTTTTGCACAGCACGGCATCTTGGGAAGGAATTCCGATAATGGGTGCGAATATGGATACGGTTGGAACTTTTGAAATGGCTCAGGTTTTGGCAAAAGAAAAGCTTTTTACAGCCATTCATAAACACTACACTTTAGAAGAATGGAATAATTTCTTAAAAAATGTTTCTCCAGACTTCTACGATTATATTGCCGTAAGCACCGGAACAGGAAAAGAAGATTTTGAGAAAATTGAAAAAATAATCACTGCAAATCCCTTACTGAAATTTATTTGTATTGATGTTGCCAATGGTTATTCGGAGCATTTTGTTCAGTTTTTAAAACAAACTCGTAAACAATATCCCGATAAAATAATTATTGCTGGAAATGTGGTTACAGGAGAAATGACCGAAGAACTATTATTGGCTGGTGCTGATATTGTAAAAGTCGGAATTGGACCTGGTTCTGTTTGTACAACGCGTATAAAAACAGGTGTTGGTTATCCGCAATTGTCTGCTATTATCGAATGTGCCGATGCTGCTCATGGTTTAGGCGGACATATTATTAGCGATGGAGGTTGTACAACTCCGGGTGATGTTGCCAAAGCTTTTGGCGCCGGAGCTGATTTTGTAATGTTAGGCGGCATGCTTGCAGGTCACGCTGAAAGTGGAGGAGAATTAATCGAAATAAATGGCGAAAAATTCAAACAGTTTTACGGAATGAGTTCGAAAACTGCTATGGACAAACATGCTGGCGGTGTTGCAGAATACAGAGCAAGTGAAGGCAAAACAGTTCAAGTTCCGTTTAAAGGAGACGTGATTCAGACTGTTTTAGATATTTTAGGCGGAATTAGAAGCACTTGTACTTATGTTGGAGCTTCAAGATTAAAAGAATTGACTAAACGAACGACTTTCATCCGCGTAAGCGAACAGGAAAATCAAGTTTTTACAAAATAAATATGATTACAATTACCGATGCATTTGTTGAAGATATTACTAAAATTCAAGAAATCGCAAATATAACTTGGCCAATTACTTATGGCGAAATTTTGACTTCAGAACAATTAGATTATATGTTAGATCTTATTTATTCTGATGAAGCTTTAAAGAGACAAATTCAGAATAAAGAACAATTGTTTTATTTGATTTCAGATTCAGAATCCGTAATTGGTTTTATAGGAATTGAGCATAATTACAAAAATGAAGCAATAACTAAAATTCATAAAATCTACCTTCTGCCAGAAACACAAGGAAAAGGTTATGGTAAAGTAGTTTTTAATTCTATTGAAAAACTAGCTTTAGAAAATAATTCAAAAGAACTTTTATTGAACGTAAACCGCTTTAATACAGCTTTAAACTTCTATAAAAAATTAGGTTTCGAAATCAAAGATACGGTTGATATAGAAATTGGAAATGGGTATTTAATGGAGGATTATGTGATGGGAAAAAATATTTAGAAATAATTTTCAGTTTTTGAAATGAACATTTCTTTGCTAATTTTACCATAATCTTGTCATTTCGACGAAGGAGAAATCTTCGCAAGTAGCTCCTCAAAGAAAGGTTGCCAATCTTTGTAGAGTTTCTAGTGTGATTCCTCGTTCCTCGGAATGACAAACTGTGTGTCAACTCACAACAATATCATGTGTAAACAATAACCCTTTTACTTCTTTCAAAGAAAAAACTGCCTTCTTCAGTTTAGTTTTAGACGGATCAATAGTATAATTATAACTAGTTTTAAAATCGGCTTTGTTGGCAATGGCTTTGTTGAACTCAGAACGATATAAATCGCAGTTGTCAAATAAAACACTGGTTAAATCAGCTGCCATAAAATCTACAGCGATTAAACTGCAGTTGGTAAACGGAGTTCCTTTGATTTTTAAAGTATAAAATTTAGAGAAATCCAAAATACAGTCATTAAAGCGAACTTCAAAAATCAGTTTATCGCACATAGCGAAATTTACTTCTTTAATTTCGCAATTATTGAATGTTACCGTTCTAAAAGCAACATAATTAATCTTAGCTTCACTAAAAATACAGTTGTTGAAAACACAATCAATGAAAGTAACCGCTAAAAAAGTACAGGCTGAAAAGTTACAATCATTAAAAATACAGCATTCGAAATCTTTAAAATTAAGATCATCTTTGCCGTAAATAATCGTATTGTATTCTTTATCAAGAAAATATTCGCTTTCTTTTTTCAACTCTTTTCTATAATTATTTGAGGGTGAAAAGGTAATAATTTACCATAAATTATTCTGAATAAATCATGAATGATTTTGATTTCAATCCTATTTTTAATTCATAATTTGATGTAGCTTTACACTTATTTTTAAGTTAAAACATATCAATTTTATTATATGGAACCAACAAGAAAGGAACATGATTTTTTGGGTGAATTAGAAATCCCGAATCATTTATACTACGGAATCCAGACTTTTAGAGCTGTAGAGAATTTCAATATTACTGGAATTCCAATTTCAAAAGAACCTTTATTTATCAAAGCTTTAGGATATGTAAAAAAAGCGGCAGCTTTGGCAAACAAAGACTGTAACGCAATTGATTCTAAAATTGCCGAAGCGATTTGTTACGGAAGCGATCAGGTTATTGCGGGTAAATTTGATAAAGAATTTGTAAGCGATTTAATTCAAGGCGGCGCGGGAACTTCGGTGAACATGAATGCCAATGAAGTAATTGCTAATATTGGCCTAGAATATCTTGGTCATAAAAAAGGAGAATACAATTTTCTGCATCCAAACAATCACGTAAACTGTTCGCAATCTACAAACGATGCTTATCCATCGGCATTTAGAATTGCTTTGTATTTAAAAATGGAAAGTTTTATTAAAACTTTAGCAGGTTTAGAAATTGCTTTTGCCAAAAAAGGAGAGGAGTTTAAAGAAGTCCTTAAAATGGGAAGAACACAGCTTCAAGATGCTGTTCCGATGACTTTAGGGCAAGAATTTAAAGCTTATGCCACAACAATTGGCGAAGATATTCAGCGCTTAAAAAATGCTCAGGAACTATTGTTAGAGATTAATATGGGCGCAACTGCAATTGGAACAAAAGTAAATGCACCAGAAGGTTATCCTGAAATTTGTGTAAAATATTTAGCAGATGAAGTTGGAATTCCGTTAACGCTTTCGCCAGATTTAATTGAAGCAACAGTTGACACAGGTGCTTACGTACAGATCATGGGAACATTAAAACGATCAGCAGTTAAGATTTCTAAAATCTGCAACGATTTACGTTTGCTGAGTTCGGGTCCAAGAACAGGTTTAAACGAAATCAATCTTCCAGCGCGTCAGCCAGGATCTTCGATTATGCCGGGAAAAGTAAATCCAGTAATTCCAGAAGTGGTTAATCAGACTTGTTTTTATGTAATTGGTCAAGATTTAACCGTTACAATGGCGGCAGAAGCGGGACAATTGCAATTGAATGTAATGGAACCCGTTATTGCTTTCGCGATGTTTACGTCTTTAGATTATCTTTCAAACGCTATTCAAACTCTTATCGATAAATGTATCAACGGAATTACAGCAAACGTTGATCACTGCTACAATATGGTAATGAACAGCATCGGAATCGTAACGCAGTTAAACCCAATTATTGGTTACGAAGAAAGTGCAAGTATTGCCGGTGAGGCTTTAAAAACAAATAAAAGTGTACATCAAATTGCCGTTTTAGAGCGAAAATTAATTACTCAGGAAAAATGGGACGAAATTTATTCTTTAGAGAATTTAATTCATCCAAAGTTTATCACAAAATAGATTTATCTTCAAATCCGATCAAAAGCCGTTAAATACTTAACGGCTTTTTGTTTTATAATAATTGATGTTTCTTGTTTAAGATGTTGAAAATTAGAGTTATATTTACGTTAGGTTGCTGGTTTTTAATAAAATAAACTCTTTTTAAATGGTGAATTTTTTAAAAAATAATGCCTTTCTGTATAAATTTAAAATCTTAGGGTTATTGTTTTTTATTTCATTGAATATTTTTTCTCAAGAAGAAATTACAAACGCAGCAATTTGTCCTCCTAAAACTATTTTTGATATTTTTAAAAAAGACGACGATGCTTTAGTTGTTAAACCAACAAAAAACAATTTCTTTTTAGTAATTCCAGCCATTGGATCTCAGCCCGCAACTGGATTTTTTTTTGGTGCTGTGGCACAATATACTTTCAAAGGAAAAGAAGAAAAAGCGAAGTATTCGATTGCAAATGTTGGAATTACCTACACTTTGAAAGATCAATGGCTTGTGAATATCAAAAACAATATTCTGCTAAAAAACAATAAAATCTTTTTAAGCGGCGATTATCGCCTTTATCTTTTTTCGCAGCCCAATTATGGTTTAGGAACTGACATTATTCCACATCATAGTAGAAGTGAAAACTTTAGTATCGATTCTATCGCTCAAGATATGGATTACAATTATTTCAAATTTCATCAAACGGTTTCTTTTGAAGTTCGAAAGAATTTTTATGTGGGCGGAGGAGTTAATATCGATTGGTATTCAAGTATTAATGATAAAGAATTAGATGTTGATAGTGGAAAACTTACTTACCATTATAATTACAGCCAAAAATACGGATTTGATAATTTAGAATATTTCCTCAACGGAATAAGTCTGAATTTAGTTTATGATTCCAGAGACAATCAGGTAAATGCTTCTCGTGGCTGGTTTGCCAATATTAATTATAGATTCAATCCTGTTTTGTTTAACAAGCAGGATTACAGCAATGTCTTGTTTGCAGAATACAGGCACTTTATCCCGCTTTCGCATAAAAATCCGCGTTACATTTTAGGAATTTGGACCTACGGGCAATTTGTAACTCGAGGAAAAGTACCGTATTTAAATTTGCCTGCAATTGGCTGGGATCAGCGAAGCAGGAGTGGAGAGGGCTATACTCAGGGATTATTTAGAGGGAACGGTTTAATTTATTTATCTACAGAATTTAGATTTCCAATTACCTGCAATCAGTTATTGAGCGGTACTGTTTTTACCAATTTTGTCACGGCTAGTAATTCGGATACTAATGTCTCTCTTTTTAAATCAATTCAGCCCGCTGCAGGAATTGGACTAAGGCTTTTAATAGATAAAGCGACCAAAACCAATTTGATTTTAGATTATGCCTGGGGCAACAATTCTGAGGCTTTTTACTTAAATGCGGGCGAAACATTTTGAAATTGCGACTGTATTTTGTTTGTTAAGTATTTGATTTTATGTGTTTTGTGTTATTATTTACAAGAAAAAACTTAAATTTGATAATCCATTTAACAAACAAAAATCCAAAATTATGAAAAAGTACAGTTTATTATTAGTTGTATTTCTGTCGGCGATAGGAATACAGGCTCAAGATGCCAGGTCATTTTCTCTTAATTTGTATGGTGGTTATAATTTTTCAGATAAGCTCGATTATGACGGTTATTCTGCAACAATTGAAGATGGCTTTCAATATGGAGCAGGATTTGAATATTTCTTTACGACAAATAACTCAGTTGAGTTAAAGTATTTAAGATCAGATGTTAAAATACCATTATATGGTCCCGCTGGAAATCAATTAAATACAAATGATAAAGGAGCATTTAATTTTATCCTAGCAGATTTCACCTATTATTTTGATACAGGATCAAATCTTCTGCCTTATTTGGGTGCTGGTGCCGGAGTCGGTATTGTAGAATCGCCTCAAGGCGGAAGCGGGACTTATTTTGCTTGGGACGTAAAAGGCGGCGTAAAGATTAAAACGGCGTCGTCAGTCTCCGTAAATATTAATGCCTATTTACAATCAATGTCGGCTGCAGTAGGCGAAAGTTATTATTGGTCGTATTGGGTTGGTCCAGTTGCTGTTAATGATTATATTTCTACTTTTCAGTTTGGGCTTGGAGCTGTTTTAAGTTTCAATTTTAAAAATTAAAAATTAGAAGTTTAAAACATAAATAAATAAGAATAAGCAGGCTGTTTGGTCTGCTTTTTTTATGTTTTGACGTAATTGTTCATAATTAAATCATAATTTCTATCCGTAATAAGTACTATTTTTGAAACTCAATCCTTATTTTTGTTGTATATACAAATTACTATGAAGTTACTAATAGTCGAAGATGAGCCAAATCTATTGTCAATTTTACGTAAAGGATTTGCCGAAAATAATAATGAAGTAAGTGTAGCTCTTGACGGTAAAACCGCTCTTGAGATGATTCATAATTATACTTTTGACGTTGTAGTTTTAGACGTAATGCTTCCCGATCTTAATGGAATTGAAATCTGCAGAAGACTTCGCGCAAGCAAGAATTTTGTTCCGATTTTATTGCTTACAGCTCTGGGAACATCAGAAAATATTGTAACTGGTCTTAATGCAGGTGCAGATGATTATTTAGTTAAGCCTTTTAAATTTGGTGAATTAGATGCGCGAGTGAATGCACTTTACAGAAGATCACATCAGGAAACAGAAAAAATCGATACTATTGTAATTGGTGATTTGGAGATAAACGGACGCGCAAAATCTGTTAAAAGAGGAGATGAAAACATTATTTTAACAGCAAAAGAGTTTAAACTGTTATATTATCTGGCTAAAAATACAGGACGTATTGTTTCCCGTGATCAGATTTTAGATAATGTATGGGATATTAATTTTGATATGAATACCAATGTTGTCGATGTATATATCACTTATTTAAGAAGAAAAATTGATAAGCCTTTTAATACCAAACTAATCCATACGATGAAAGGATTGGGGTATGTTATAAAGCCATAAAATGGATATTAGAAAAAAAATTACTTTTAATTACGTTGCCCTTTCTACCTTTAGTACTTCGCTATTGTGTATTATTGTGTTCTTTTTGTTTAGAGAAAACAATAGATACCATTTCTTAAAGCGTTTAGATGACAGGTCAAAAATTGTTGCATCTATTCATTTTCAAAAAGATCCTGAAAAAATAAAATACTATAAAAATCTTCAAAAAAATGGTTTAGAAGAATTGATTGAAGAGGAAGAATATGTTCTAAAAATCAACAGTCATAACAGTTTTGATTACAATACAAATCTTAATCTTCCTAATACTTTTTATACCAATATTTTAAGTACTGGAAAAGATTCATTTGAAAGAGATAATAAATATTACTTAGGCCAGATTTTTCAGGAAAACGGACAAAAATATATTGTAATTGTTGGAGCTAGAGACCGTAAAGGAAAAGATACAACTGTTTACATTGTCAAAATTATGCTTTTTGGCGGAATCGGTTTTGTGATTCTGGCTTTCCTTTTAGGACGTTTTCTTGCTAAAAGGGTTATTAATCCTGTTGCAAGAATTACAAAAGAAGTGAAAAGAATCAGCGCTTCTAACTTGCATAATCGTCTGCCTGAGGTTAAAAATTCTGATGAAATATCAGATCTTACGAATACCTTTAATAATATGCTGGATCGATTGGAAACGTCTTTCGAAATTCAGGCTAATTTTATTAATAATGCTTCTCACGAACTAAAAACACCAATAACGACAATTATTGCCGAAGCTGAAATTATGCTTTTAAAAGAGCGTCAAGTAAACGAATATGTAGAATCATTAGAAAATATATACAGTCAAGCTTCTCGTTTAGGCAACTTAACAGAAAGTTTGTTAAAGTTAACGCAGACAGGATATGACGGACAAAAACAAGTTTCGGATATTGCGAGAATAGATGAATTATTGTTGGATGTGAAATCGGATCTGGACAAAATTTTTCCAGATAATAGAGTCAGCATCATAATCAATATCGCCCCAAAAGATTCTAATCTTCTTTTGCTTCCATGCAATAAACCTTTGTTGGAATTGGCAATTAATAATATCATTACCAATGGTGTAAAGTATTCTGATAATAACGAAGTATTCGTGAATCTTTCAGCAGATGATGATAAGATTAAAATTACCATTAATGATATTGGTATCGGAATTCCGCCTGAGGATATTCCTCATTTGTATGAACCTTTCTTTAGAGGAAAAATCGCAACCAAATATATTGGTTACGGTTTAGGACTGCCTTTAGCTTCCAAAATAATCAGAATGCACGAAGGGGAATTGCAAGTTCAATCTGAACAAGATAAAGGTACAATCGTAACGATTATCTTTAAAAAACGAAACATTAAAAAATCTAATGTTTAATTTTAGGAAATTCTAATTTTAGATTAATAAGAGTCTAATTCGTTGATTGTTAATTTGTAAGTATAAACTAAACGATTATACTTATGAAAAATTTTCTTATACCTACGACTTTAAAAGATGATACAATCTCGGCTGTTAAATCTGCGGTGAATCAGTCGAAAGATACTGAATCAGAAATTATTTTAGTATTAGTTTCAGAAGCGCCAGACACTTTTTCATCATCTAGTTTTTTGCGAGAAATGAGATCGGGACTTACTAAAAGTCAGGAAGAAGTTCTGGAAACCTGTAGATATATTATCGATCACACTCCAAACGCAAAACTGAAAGTTCACAACCAGTACGGACTTTCGGCACCTATTTTAAAGCGTCTTATAGATGTGTTTGCTGTAAAACTCGTTATTTTAACACATTCTTATAAACAGGAAACCAAAAAAATCCACCAATATTTTGTGCAGTTGGCCGGAAATCAAAAATGTCCGATTCTTCATTTGAGTACAGAAGTTAATAAAGAAGTGTTTAGCAAAGCACTTTATGTAGAAAATTCTGCCACAAACATTCATGTAAAAGATGTACAGCAATATCTAAGCGAAAACTTCTCGTTTGAGATCGTAAGCCAGACGGCCAATTTTGAAGATAATTACGAGAATGTTGCGCCATTTTTATCAGAAGCCATTTCAAAGCATAATATAGACATGCTGGTAGAAACACGAAAAGGCGAGAAAATCAAATTTAAAAAAGTAAAAAAAGAAAATGTCAATGAGAAATTAGGTCTTCCAGTTTTGTCATTGTACGAAGAAATAGTTTAGTTTTTTTAGTCCTTAGGGATTAGTAATTAGTACTAATAAAACTAATTCGTTGAATTTAAGATCTAATCACTAATTACGAATCACTGTTCACTATTCACTATTAATTTAAAACCGAAAATATGTTATTAAGAAAAAGAATACCAATGAAGTACGTTCTCGGGAAAATTAAAGTAGAAATTGCTTTAGTATTGGCTTACACCGTACTATTTGAAATATTTCATCACTATTTCATCAATCTTCCCGTAGATATCCCGATTGCGATTCCAACAATGATTGGAACTATTATTTCTCTATTATTAGCATTTAAGTCCAATCAGGCTTATGACAGATGGTGGGAAGCACGAATTGTCTGGGGAGCTGTTGTAAACGACTCTAGAACATTAATCCGTCAGGTTTTGACGTTTTACAAAGATCCTGATTTTTCTGTTGAAGCCAGTGAATTCAAAGAGAATTTTGCCAAAAGACAAGTTGCGTGGTGTTATAGTTTAGGAGAATCTCTTAGAAACAGAGATGCCATAAAACCGCTTGCAGGTTTGATGAGCGAAGAAGAAATTAAATACATTAAAAATCATCAAAACGTTCCAAATGCTATTTTGATGCTGCATGCAAGAGATTTAAGAAATGCAAAAAATGACAAGAAAATCAACGTGTATCAACAGGTTGAAATAGATAATACATTATCCAGATTATGCGATGAAATGGGAAAATGTGAAAGAATTAAAAACACCATTTTTCCAACGACTTACAGCATGTATATCAGATTGACATTGTGTTTGTTTATTTTGTTATTGCCATTTGGATTAACTAGTGTTTTAAGCTGGTTTGCCATTCCGCTAATTACTGCAATCGGAGGAGCTTTCTTTTTAATTGAAAGAATGGCGATTCATTTGCAGGATCCGTTTGAAAACAGACCAACAGATACCCCGGTTACCGCTATTGCAAATACAATAGAAAAAAATATCAAGCAGATGCTGAACGAATATCAAAGCGAATTTGATATTCTAAACGAATTTCACTTAAAAGACGAAACTAAGAAAGTCGAGAAGGACGCTTATTTTGTCTTATAACTATTTAATTTTGGTCTTCTTTTAATTGTTGGCTGGACAGTGTGTAGTTGCGCTGTCCAGCTTTTTTTTTATAAATAAAAATAATCAGACCGTTTTGTCATTTCGACTGAAGGGAGAAATCTTCGCGAGAAACTCGACAAAGATTGGACAATTTCTACTTAACATAGCCAATGGTTTCAAACATTGGAATGCGATCTATATAAAAACCTTCTATGACACGCGTCCCCGTGGTTTCAACCACTGGAACACAATCAAGATCAAAACCTTAAACGATTTACAACTGAGTTTTTGCTAATTTCCCTAATGTTTGTATAGATTGTCTTAATTCATTTGTCCATGGTAAACCAAAACTCAATCGCATGCAATTCGAAAATTGATCCTGAAGTGAAAAAATCCTTCCCGGCGCAATACTAATGTTGTGTTTTAACGCCAAATGATAAAAAGCCGCCGTATCGATCTTTTTATCCATTTCTACCCACAGAAAAAAACCGCCTTGAGGCTGGCTTACTTTTGTTCCCGCAGGAAAAGATTCTAAAACAGTATTGATATAATTAGTACAGTTTCGATTTAAAATCTGGCGAATTTTACGAAGATGATTTTCATAACGGCCGTTTTTCAAAAAATCTCCCACCACTTCATGAGTAATCGTTGTATTGGAAATAGTATGATACAATTTTGTTCGTAAAATTTCTTTTTTGAATTTCCCGGGAGAAACCCAGCCTACACGGTAACCTGGTGCTAAAGATTTAGAAACCGAACTACAGCAGAGGACAATCCCGCTTTCGTCGTATGTTTTACAATTTGTCGGTCGGCTTGCGCCAAAGTACAAGTCGCCGTGAATGTCATCTTCAATTAGAGGAACATTATAAAAATCCATTAAGCGAACAATTTCTATTTTATGTTCATTTGGCATCATGCTTCCCGAAGGATTACTGAAATTACTCATTAAAACACAGGCTTTTACTTTATTGGTAGCCAATGTTTTTTTTACGGCTTCTAATTCTATTCCCGTTGTCATGTTCGTAGGAAGTTCCATTACATACAAACCCAAAGATCTGGCCAATTGAAGAATTCCAAAATAAACCGGACTTTCAGTAACAAAAGTATCTCCCGGTTTAGTCAAAGTCAATAAACAATCAGAAATTGCAGAAATACAGCCCGGAGTAGTTATAATATCATCTTCGGTCAAAGAACCGCCCCAAGTAAAAGACCAGCGGGCAATTTCTTTACGTAAATTACTGTTTCCCTGAATTTCTTCATAACTGGTTCCACTGTTTGGAAGTTGTCTCATTGCTTGAACCATTCCTTTATTTAATTTTGCAATCGGCAGTAATTCATTTGACGGAAAACCTAGCGAAAGCATTGTCAAATCTTTTTTACGCATATCACCGTAAACCAAGTCCACTAAATCTTCCCGTTCAATATTTTCAAGTGTTAAAACGGGTGTGCTTGCTGATGGTTCAGAAATTGTTCGCGCCGAAATATTACTTACATAATAACCTGATTGAGGACGAGATTCAATGAAAGAACGGCTTTCGACTTCATAATATGCTTTACTGACTGTACTCATACTATAACCAGTTTCGGCACAGACTTCTCGTATAGACGGTAGTTTATCACCAACATTTAGTAAGCCAGATTTAATCTGTTTTTCGATGAGGTCAGCAAATTGAAGGTATAAGTAATTGGAATTTTTCATTGAAAAAATAAACTGTTATGGTGCAATTTACAAAAACTGTATCTGTATTGCTGTTTTATTTTTTAGAAATTTGCTTCATCAAAAGAAATAAATTCAAAACAACGTTTTTGTGAAAACAACAAAGTATTATATCGCAGCTATTATTGCCTTTACAACGTGGGGACTTTTCAGTTTGGTTTTAAGACCAATTCATGAATATCCGTCATTGGATATTTTGTTTTTCCGTGTTTTCAGCTGTAGTATTTTGATGCTTTTGATTGCTGTTTTATTCAAAAGAAAAAAAATAAAAGAAACCATAGGAATCTTTAAAACCCTACCAAAATCAGAAAAAAGGAAATCGGTTTTATTGAATATTGGCGGAAGTGCTTTTTTAATGGGAAACTGGTTTACTTATATTTATGTAATGAATCATGTAAGCGTTAAAGCGACTTCTCTGGCATATTTAGTATGCCCGATTCTGACCACATTATTAGCCTATTTTATATTAAAAGAAAAACTATCCAGAACACAATGGATTTCTGTAGGATTAAGTATTTCTGGCTGTGTTTTATTGTCGTACGCCGCTATAATGGATATGGTTTTCAGTATTATAATCGGATTAACTTATGCGGCTTATTTAGTAAGCCAGCGCGCCAACAAAGGTTTTGACAAATTTGTAGTTTTGACTTTTCATATTACTTTGGCAGCCTTAGTATTATTACCTTTTTATCCGGTTTTTGGGGGACCGGTACCAACGGAATTTAAGTTTTATCTCTGTATTGAGACCATTGCAATTATGTTTACGATAATTCCGTTGTTTTTAAATTTATATGCACTTTCTGGCATCAATTCATCAACAGTTGGAATGCTTTTAAACATTAATCCAATGATCGCATTTGGACTAGCAGCTTTCGTTTTCAAAGAAAATATTACCGCTTTTCAGATCACGGCTTATGGAATCATTTTTACGGCAGTGTTAGTTTTTAATTCACATCATATTTTTGCCATAAAGCAAAAAATGACCGCAATATCCAAAGGTTCATAACTTTTAGTTTTCATATTTTTTATTGGTTTAAAATCGAAAATTACCAGAATCTTAACAGGATGTTTAAACAGGAATGATTATTTTTCATTCCTGTTTTTTTATGCAGTTAAATGAATAAAGCCACAGATTATACAGATTAAAAGGATTATTTCTTTGTGCAAAAAAAACAGCCACGAATTACACGAATTTACACGAATTATTTTTTTCAATCTAAAATGAAAATTCGTGGAATTCGTGGTGAATAAAAAAAATCCTTTTAATCTGTGTAATCTGTGGCAAAAAAAACTATTAAAAACCGAATACAATCAATATGAAAATATCCAAACTTCAAGCCTTTACGCCATTATTTTATTTAGTGTGGTCAGATGATTTACTGACACAGAAAGAATTTGCAACTTTAAAAGAGTTTATAAATTCTTTGAATGTTTTATCAGAAGAAGAAAAAGAATATTTGCTTTCTAAAGTCGATATTTCAAATCCGCCTTCGCGAAATGAACTCACACAATGGAAATTGGACATTGAAAAAAGCATTCAGGATAAATCTTCCATCAAATCGATTTTTGACATTGCTAAAGCGCTTTCAGCAAACGAATTGGATTTAACTCCAATTGAAACTGATTTTAAAAAACTGGAAAATGATTTAGGAATTTTAGGCGAAGAAGCACTTCAAAACTTCAAAACCAAAGCAGGTTCGTTTACAGCAGATTCACAAACCAATGCAAGTTTTGATATTCAGAAAATAACCAAAATTTTAGACGGTAAAGAAGCAGCTATAATCGAAAGAGTAAAATCGGTTATTTCAAGACCAGAATTTGCTTATGAAACTTCTACAGATATTAATGTCTTTAGAGAAACAGTTTTCAAATGGTGTAAAATCTTAGCCGATGAAAATCTAGGAAATATGGCATATCCAAAACAATACGGTGGCGGAGAAAATATAGCTGATTATTTTGCGATCATGGAAACGCTGAGTTATCACGACTTAAGTCTCGTGATAAAATTTGGTGTACAGTTCGGGCTTTGGGGAATGAGCGTTCAGTCTTTAGGAACCGAAAAACATTATGCTAAATATTTACAAGATATTGGTTCGCTTAAACTTCCTGGATGTTTTGCCATGACTGAGACACATCACGGATCTAACGTAAAAGGACTGGAAACTACAGCAACGTACAATCACGACGACAAAACTTTTACAATTCACACGCCATATAAAAATGCTCAAAAAGAATATATCGGAAACGCGGCTGTTCATGGTCAAAAAGCAACTGTTTTTGCAAAATTAATTATTGATGGACATGATTATGGTGTAAATGCTTTTGTAGTTCCATTGCGCGATCCAAATGGAAATGTGGTAAAAGGCGTAACAATTGGCGACTGTGGTCATAAAATGGGATTAAACGGTGTTGATAACGGAACGATCAGTTTTGATAATGTGGTGATTCCAAAAGTGGATATGCTGGATCGTTTCGCATCTGTAAATGAAAAAGGAGAATTCGAAAGTCCAATTCCGAGTGATAATAGAAGATTTTTTACCATGTTAGGAACTTTGGTTGGAGGACGAATTGGAATTCCGCGTTCGGCTTTAGCAGCAGCTAAATCTGGATTGACAATTGCAATCCGCTACAGCGATCAAAGAAGACAATTTGGCCCGGAAGGCGGATCTGAAGTTCCTATTTTGAATTACAGAATGCATCAGCGTCGACTTTTACCGCATTTAGCTAAAACTTATGCAGTACATTTTGCACTTCAGTATTTAACCAATAGATTTTTAAACAGAACCGAAGCAGAAATGCAGGAAATTGAAGCTCTTGCTGCAGGAATGAAATCCTATTCAACCTGGAGTACAAGAGATATTCTTCAGGAATGTCGTGAAGCTTGCGGCGGAAAAGGATATTTGTCTGAAAACAGAATTGATGCCTTAAAAAATGATACTGAAATTTACACCACTTTTGAAGGAGATAATACCGTTTTAATGCAGTTGGTCGCTAAAAATCGTTTATCTGAATTTAGAAAATCATTTGGAGAAATGGGATCGCTGGGTATAATCAATTATGTGTATGAAAATGCTAAAACGGCGATTACAGAAAAAAATCCAATTGCAACCCGAAGAACAGACGACGAGCATTTACTAGACAGTGAATTTCATTTACAAGCGTTTGTTCACAGAGAGAAAACGATTCTGGCATCGGCAGCAAGACGTATTAAAAAATTGGTTGACGGCGGTTTAGAAGCTTATGATGCCTTTAATGTTGTACAGCATCAAATGATAGATGTGGCTCAGGCTTATTTGGAGCGAGTCGTTTTGGAGCAATTTCAAATTGCAATAAAAGAAGTAGAAGATCCAGAATCGAAAACAATTTTAACGAGATTGAATCAGTTATATGCGCTTTCGCAGATCGAAAAAAACAAAGCTTGGTATTTAGAAGATGGTTATATGGAGGCGGTAAAAACCAAAGCGGTCCGCAAACTAGTAAATCAGCTTTGTTGGGATATTCGTCCTGATGCAGTGGCTTTGGTTAATGCATTTGATATTCCGGAAAGTTGCTTAGCGGCGCCGATTGCGGTGTAAATTAGAAATTTTTAAAAGAAGCTTTGTCAAAGTTTTAAGCTTTGATAAAGCTTTCTTTGTATAGATTTATTTATAAATATGGATTTTTGTTATTATATTTTTGATATCATAAATTAAATAACACTCCTTTTTTAGTACATTTTCACCCTTAGTAAAAAAATCAGTTTTTATATTTTCGCTTTGTTATATTTGTAATTCCTTTATATTTAATCAGCTTGAAAAAATACTACTTTATCCTGTTTCTTTTAATTGTAAACTTTCCAGTCTTTGCACTGGAAACCACCGATGTTATTTTAAAACAATTAAATGAAGCAATAAAAAACAAACAGCATTATGTAAAAATAAAGGAAGAAAGGATTCTGAATTTCAAGAAAATAAAATCGGATAATCTTACTAAAGAGCAGGAATACAATTATAATAAAGCCTTGTATCTCGAATATCAAAAGTTAAATTCAGATTCAGCCATTCAATATGTAAAAAGGAATATTAAAATTGCTGAAGAACTTCAAAATAAAGAACTTTTAAATTTAGCACAGCTGCAATTGGTTACGCTTTATTCTTCATCAGGAAAATATCGTGAATCTGAAGCTATTTTAAAAAGTATCAATAAAAAAAATCTAGCAGTTTCACTGCTCCCAAACTATTATATTTCATATCGTGAGTTTTTTGAACACTATGCAGCTAATAGTGATAATCGAGAGTACAGAAAACAGATTGGAAAATATAGAGATTCACTATTAGGCGTTTTAAATCCAAATACGCTGGATTATCAGCTTAATAGGATTCAGCAGGATATTTTTGCATATAAAAAATACAAAGGTCCCGAAAAACAATTATTGATTTTGTTGCGTAAAACCAAAGAAGAAAGTCCGAAATATGCAATGATTACCTATTTATTAGGAAAAATTGCTGAAGCAACACATCAGTTAGAAGCAAGAAAAAAATACTACGCCCTTTCGGCAACATCAGATATAAAAAATGCCAATAAAGACAATGCCTCACTTCAAGAATTAGCATTAGTTTTTTATGAAATAGGCGATGTAGATATGGCATATAAATTAACGCAGTCTGCAATTGAAGATGCATTGTACTGTAATGTTCAGTTCCGAACTTTGTTAATGTCAGAAGTCTATTCGATCATTAATACCGTTTATTTAGAACGAGAAGCACAGCGAAAAAGTGAATTACAAATCTACCTGCTTTGCATCAGTTTATTGTCGTTATTTTTATTGGTTGCCATTATTTACGTTTATAAACAGATGAAAAAAGTTTCAAGAATTCGAACAGAATTGTATGAAACTAGTCAGAAATTAGCAGAATTAAACAAAGATATTACCGAAACCAACGGGCAGCTGCAAGAAAGCAATCTGCAATTGTCAGAATCCAATTTGGTTAAAGAAGAATATATTGCGCATTTTTTCAATTTATGTTCAACTTACATCAATAAATTAGAAAACTATCGTATAATTCTAAACAAAAAAGCGACCGCAAAGCAGTTTGATGAAATTTATAAAATATTGAAATCAACGAGTTTAGTGGATAATGAATTAGAAGAATTATACAAAAATTTCGATATTATCTTTTTGAATTTGTATCCAACATTCGTTAAAGATTTTAATGCTTTACTAATTCCAGAGGAGCAGATTGTTCTCAAACAAAACGAATTATTAAATACAGAACTTCGAATCTTCGCATTAATCAGACTCGGAATTACAGACAGTGTCAAAATCGCCGCATTTTTGCGTTACTCTTTAAGCACAATTTACAACTATAGAACGCGAGCAAGAAATAAGGCCGTAGTTTCTCGAAATGATTTCGAAGAAATGGTCATGAAAATAGGTTCAATTGCTTTGAAAGTTTAAATATTTATTGCAGATTCACTACTTTTTTTAGTGTTTTATTTTTGTTAGTACTTTGTAAATCAGTACTTTAATTTTTTAATTCACTACTTTTTTCTATCTAAAAATCTAACGTGTACGATAACGTTTTAGTTTTACATTATGATAAAAAAGTTTTTTTAAAAGAAACCACTATTATACTATATAACCTAATGCTTTAATAAATTATTTATTATGTTTAAAAACGTTAAAACAGTTGTTGTTTTACTTTTATTAAGTTCTTTGGGAATGAATGCCCAAAACAAAGTTCCAGTTTATCTTGACGATAAAAAGCCAATTGAAGAAAGAGTGGAAGATGCACTTTCGAAAATGACAACTGCGGAAAAAATCGCGATGATTCACGCACAGTCTAAATTTAGTTCGCCAGGAGTACCACGTTTGGGAATTCCAGAAAACTGGATGACAGACGGACCGCACGGAATTCGTACTGAAGTAAAATGGGACGAATGGGATCAAGCAGGATGGACAAACGATTCTTGTATCGCTTTTCCTGCCTTAACAGCACTTTCTGCAACTTGGAACAAAGACTTAGCTTCTTTATATGGAAAATCAATAGGAGAAGAGGCGCGTTACCGTAACAAAAATGTATTATTAGGACCTGGTGTTAATATTTATAGAAGTCCACTAAACGGACGTAACTTCGAATATATGGGAGAAGATCCATTTTTAACTTCTAAAATGGTAGTTCCGTATATAAAAGGTGTTCAAGCAAATGGAGTAGCAGCTTGTGTAAAACACTTCGCTTTAAATAATCAAGAAACCAATCGTAACTCAGTAAATGTAGTAGTTGATGATCGTGCTTTGTACGAAATTTATCTTCCTGCCTTTAAAGCAGCTGTTCAAGATGGAGATGCTTGGGCAATTATGGGATCTTACAATAAGTATAAAGGACAGCAATGCTGCCACAATGAATATTTATTAAATGATATTCTTCGCGGAGAATGGGGCTTCAAAGGAGTTGTAGTTTCTGACTGGGGTGGCGTTCACGATACAAAACAGGCTATTCATAACGGTTTGGATATGGAATTTGGTTCTTGGACAAACGGACTTTCTTGGGGAACTAGTAATGCTTATGATAACTATTATTTAGCAAAACCCTATTCAGAAATGATTAGAAAAGGAGAAGTGGGAACAAAAGAATTAGACGAAAAAGTACGTCGTATCCTGCGTTTGTCTTTCTTAACTACTATGGATAGAAACCGACCTTTTGGTTCTTTTGGAACAGAAGAACATGCATTAGCTGGTCGTAAAATTGCAGAAGAAGGAATTGTATTGCTTCAAAACAAAAATAATATACTGCCAATTAATCTTTCTAAAACTAAAAAGATTGCTGTAATTGGTGAAAACGCGATCAAAATGATGACTGTTGGAGGAGGAAGTTCTTCATTAAAAGCAAGATATGAAATTACACCGCTTGAAGGTTTGAAGAAAAGAATCGGAAATCAGGCAGAGATTGTGTACGCAAGAGGTTATGTTGGTGATCCGACAAGTAACTATAACGGAGTTGTAGCTAAAGTAAGTTTAGAAGATAAACGTTCTCCAGCAGAATTAACTGCAGAGGCTTTAAAAGTAGCTAAAGATGCAGACATTGTTCTTTTTATTGGTGGATTAAACAAAAGTGACAATCAAGATGCTGAAGGGCATGATCGTAAGGAATTGAATCTTTCTTATGGTCAAGATAAATTGATTTCTGATTTAGCAAAAGTGAACAAAAACATCGTTTTTGTGAATATTTCAGGAAATGCTGTTGCAATGCCGTGGGTTAACGAAGTTCCGGGAATTGTACAAGGATGGTTTTTAGGTACAGAAGCAGGAAATGCTTTGGCAAATGTTTTGGTTGGAGATGTAAATCCATCAGGAAAATTATCTTTCACTTTCCCAGTAAAATTAGCTGACAACGGTGCGCATGCTTTAGGAGAATTTCCTGGAGGAGATGAAGTAAAGTACAACGAAGGAATTTTTGTAGGTTATCGTTGGGCAGACAAACATAAAATTAAACCTTTATTTTCTTTTGGACACGGTTTAAGCTACACGACTTTTGCTTACGGAAAAGTAACAGCAGACAAAAAACAAATCAATGCTGGTGATCAAATTACGTTTTCTGTAAACGTTAAAAATACGGGAAGCAGAGAAGGTGCAGAAGTAGTACAATTGTATATTACAGATTCTAAATCTTCTTTACCTCGTCCTGTAAAAGAATTAAAAGGATTTGAAAAAATATCGCTTAAAGCTGGCGAAGGAAAAGTAGTAACATTTACAATCGATAAAACGGCTCTAAGTTTCTTTGATGATAAAAAACATGACTGGGTTGCAGAACCTGGTGATTTCGAAGCTGTTATTGGAGCTTCATCAACAGACATAAAATCTAAAGTGGGATTCTCACTTAAATAAGTTTTTTATTTCTAAAATTGGTTGGTTTGTAAAGCTGCAAGTGTCAAAATTTGCAGCTTTGCTTTTGTCTTTAAAAGTTAGATGTTAAAAGTAAAATGTTAGAAGTTTTGCTTTTAATAAATATAAGAATCAAAAAAAATGAAAAGAATATTATTATTTACAATGGGACTTTTTATGTTCCAAAACCTTTCAGCACAAACTCTTAGTAAAATGCAATGGTTTAATGAACCTGAAAAATGGGAAATTAAAAACAATGCTTTAATCATGAATGTTACTGCGAACAGCGATTATTGGCGAATTTCACATTACGGATTTACAGTTGATGATGCGCCTTTTTATTACACAACTTACGGTGGTGAATTTGAAGCCAAAGTAAAACTGACAGGAAACTACATTGCGCGTTTTGACCAAATGGGTTTGATGATCCGCATTGATGAAAAAAACTACATTAAAACTGGAGTGGAGTTTGTTGACGGGAAATTCAATGTCAGTACAGTTGTAACGCACGATAAAAGTGATTGGAGTGTGACAACGCTGGAAAAAGCACCGCCTTTTATCTGGATTAAAGCCGTACGACGATTAGATGCTGTAGAGGTATTTTATTCTTTTGATGATAAAAATTATATCATGACCAGAAATGCTCCTTTACAAGACAATACGCCTGTTATGGTTGGTTTAATGGCTGCTTCGCCTGACGGAAAAGGATTTGAAGCTAAATTCGAAAACTTCTCTGTAAAACATTTACCAGATCAGAGAAGAGCAGAATGGCTTAAAAACCATCAATAAGTAATTAAATACCAAATTTAAAAATCCAAATTCCAAAAATATTGGATTTTTAATACACTTAACCAAAACCAAATAAAATGAGTTCAATTTCATCTGATATTAAACCCAAAAAGCACTACGAAATTCTAGACGGTTTGCGTGGAGTTGCTGCTATTTTGGTAGTTGCTTTTCACATATTTGAGGCTTTTGCCGGAGGAAACCGTTTCAAGCAAATTATCAATCATGGCTATCTTGCCGTAGATTTCTTTTTTCTTTTATCAGGATTTGTTGTTGCTTACGCGTATGACGACCGCTGGGGGAAAATGGGACAATGGGAATTTTACAAACGCCGATTAATCCGCTTACAGCCAATGGTAATTATGGGAATGATCATTGGTGCGATCTTTTATTATTTTCAAGCCTCAGATATATTATTTCCGATGATTAAAGGAATGGAAGTTTGGAAAGTCATTGTAACTATGGTAATCGGTTTTACTTTATTGCCAATTCCGCCTTCGTTAGAAATTAGAGGCTGGGGAGAAATGCATCCTTTAAATGGTCCGGCATGGTCACTATTTTTCGAATATATTGCAAACATTCTGTACGCCTTAATCTTTCGTAAATTTTCGAACAAAGTGATGTCTGTTTTTGTTTTGATATTTGCCGGACTGTTAATTAATTATACTGTTTTTGGACCAAAAGGCGACGTAATTGGCGGTTGGTCGTTAAATCTAGAACAACTGAATGTTGGATTTACGCGTTTGCTGTATCCCTTTTTTGCGGGTGTTTTGCTTTGCCGTTTAGGAAAATTAATTCACGTAAAAAACGCATTTTGGATCTGCAGTATTTTAATCACAATTGTTTTGGCTTTACCCAGATTTGGAGACGAAAACAGCCTTTGGATCAATGGTTTGTATGAATCTTTCTGCATCATTGTAATGTTTCCAATTATTGTTGCAATTGGCGCGGGAGGAGAAATTAAAAACGAATTTTCATTAAAAATATGTAAACTATTAGGAGACATTTCATACCCAATTTACATTACACATTATCCTTTAATTTATTGGTTTACAGCTTGGGTTGTAGACAATAAAGTTTCCATGGAAAATGGGTATTTAGAAGGTATCGGAGTTTTAATCGTCAGTATTGTATTAGCATTTGTATGCTTGAAATTATATGATGAACCTGTTAGAAATTGGCTTGTAAATAAATTCCAAAAGAAAAAAGTTTCTCTTTAGAAGGACAAAGGTTAAGAGTAGCAAAGGTTCAAAGGTAAAAGCTTTGTTATTCTGAATCTCTGCCTCTTTGAACCTTAAATAAAAATATTGAATTTCTAAATTTTGTTAGTTATAGATATTCATTAAAGGGATGAACATAATTGTTTGTCCCTTTCTTTTTTTAGATCATCTTCATTAAAAAATAAATCTTTAACTTATTACATTATGTTATCATTCCGTAGGAATGTTTCATCGGTAGAAAAAAAGAATGAGCATAGGTATTTACGTTCCGTAGGAACGTTTGATATCGTTTCAAATACTCGTGAATTTCAAACGTTCCTATGGAACGTGAAAACCGGCAACAACATTATTTTCTACCGACGAAATGTTCCGATGGAACAAATAATAGATATAAAAAAAGTGGTTGTCTCATTTGAGACAACCACTTTTTTTAATATAGAATATAAGACAATCAAAAGGAAAACCTCTGTTCCTCTTTACCTTTGCCTCTTTGAACCTTTGTAAAAAAAACTTATTCTAAAACCAATTCCCCTAAAGCTTCTTTACTGAAACCTTTCAATTGATCTGTTTTTCCTGCTTCAATTTTAGCAACCCAATTCGGATCTGATAAAAGAGGTCTACCAACAGCAACCAGATCAAAATCACCTCTGTCGAAACGTCTGTTTAATTCATCTAAAGAAGTAGGCTGTGAACTTTCTCCAGCAAAAGCACCAAAGAAATCACCAGAAAGACCAACAGAACCAACTGTAATTGTTGGCGCTCCCGTTACTTTTTTAGCCCAGCCCGCGAAGTTTAAATCAGATTCTTCAAATTCTGGTTCCCAGAAACGACGCTGTGAAGCGTGGATAATATCAACACCTGCATCAACAAGCGGCGTAAGCCAAGCTTCTAATTCCTGTGGATTTTTTGCTAATTTATAATTATAATCAGAAGGTTTAAATTGAGAAAAACGCATGATAACGGCGAAGTCATTTCCAACTTGCTTTCTAATTTCTTTTACCACTTCAATTGCAAAACGATTACGTTCTGGCAATGTTTTACCTCCGTAAATATCTTCACGCAAGTTTGTCTCAGCTCTAAAAAACTGGTCGATTAAATAACCGTGTGCACCGTGAATTTCGATAGTATCAAAGCCTAATCTTTTAGCATCAGCGGCAGCTTTACCAAAAGCAAGAATAGTTTCTTCAATATCTTTTTCGGTCATGGCAACACCATTTCTAAAATCAGGACGGTTTAATCCAGATGGACCTTCAAAAGGAACTGGCGGAACCCATCCAGAATGATGATTATCCATAATTCCCATATGCCAGATCTGCGGTCCCATTTTTCCGCCCGCTGCGTGAACTTCGTCAATCACTTTTTTCCATCCGTTTAAGGCTAAATCGCCGTAAAAATGTGGAACATTAGCATCATTTGATGATGAAGGTCTGTCAATAACAGTTCCTTCAGATAATATTAAACCAACTTGACCTTCGGCTCTTTTTTGGTAATAAGCCGCTACTTCGTCAGTTGGAACTCCGTTTGGAGAAAAAGAGCGCGTCATTGGCGCCATTACGATTCTGTTTTTCAGGTTTAACGTTTTTAAGTTAAACGGAGAAAAAAGGTTGTTTGTACTCATAGTAATTTTACAAATTAGATTGAATTAATTTACTGAGTGCTTCAAAGGCACCTTCGTTACGTTTATAATAAGTCCATTGTCCAACGCGTTTCGCTTCGATAAAACCGGCGCGCTGTAAAATAGACAAATATTCAGATACTGTTGATTGTGTCAAACCAGCTTTCGCTTGAATCTGACCAACACAAACTCCATGTTCAAATCCAGCGTGCTGCAATTGATCAGGAAAGTTAATTTCAGGCTCTTTTAGCCATTCCAGCATTTGCAATCTGGATTTATTTGACAAGGCTTTAAATATTTCTATCTTTTCCATGATGCAAATATATCGACTTTTCCCGATATACCAATTAAGTAAAATTTATTTAGGATAATTTTATGATGGAGGAGAAGGAATGATGAAGAATTTAGTAAAGAAAAATTATATTTGCTGTTTAATGTTTCTTAGGAATACACAATATTTTTACTCTCATTTTATGTCATTTCGACGAAGGAGAAATCTCCGCGAGAAGCTCGACAAAGATTGGATTCTCGTTGCGGAGTTACTTGTGGAGATTTGCTTCGCCTGTTCGCTATCGCTCGAGTCTCCTTCGTCGAAATGACAAATGTTGAGGCAATAACATGATTAAAAAATAACCCCAAATCCAAATTAAACTTAATCCACTATGAAAAAAACTTTACTTATTCTAGCATTTTTATGTTGTGTAATTACCAATTCAAAAGCACAGGTTGTTGGTGTTGATGTTGGAGATATTGCTCCAGAAATTGATCTTCCAAACACAAAGGGAGAAAACGAAGCGCTTTCTTCTTTAAGAGGATCTTTAGTAATAATTGATTTTTGGGCTTCGTGGTGTGGACCTTGTATTAAAGAACAGTCTTTATTATTAAAATTACACAACGCATATCCAGACAAATTATCCATTTACGGAGTTTCTATGGATACCAAAAAGCCATTGTGGATTGCTGCAATTGCAAAACGAAAATTGCCATGGACGAATGTAAGTGACCTAAAATACTGGCAGTCTCCTGCCGTTTTAGACTACAAGTTACAATCCGTTCCTTTGAATTTTTTAATCGATAAAAACGGAATTATTCTAGCTAAAAACATTCACGGACAAGCTTTAGAAGAAAAAATTAAAAGCTTATTAGCGCCATGATACTTCACAAAATGGAATCAAACCTTTCATTGGCAGATTTCCGATCAAGATTACAGCACAATATAGAAATTGGTTCTTTAAAAGTAAATTTAAGCCGCTTTAGATTATTTCCCATTTTTGGCGGTTTAAAACCTTTTTATGGACTTTTTGATGATGAAAGTTTTCGCTTTACTATAAATTCACCAACATCTCCCACAATTTTTATTGTGAGAGGGAATTATAAGAATATTAATAATCGGGTTAATGTGAATTACGTTGTTGAAGAAAACAGCAAATTTCAGATGCTTTGGACGAAATTCTCCCCAGTAGTTTTTCTCATATTTATTAATATATTTTTTCTTTTTTTTGGAAGAGGCCTCAGACGTGCAACTACCATTGTGAGTTTGTTTCTTCTTATTGTTATTTTCTATTCAAGATGGAAAGAAGAGAGAAAGAGGAAAAAATTAGAGGGAATATTTATCAGGATTTTTGAAATTACATGAGATAAAAAATTACAAATAAAAACATTCCAAATTAGATTTTTGTCAAAGTTTCAAACTTTGACAAGATTAATCACGCTAAGCAAAACTTGAAACAATATCCCTAAAAAGCAATTCCAAATTGAAATCCAACTGTAAAAGAGGCAGGATGATCATTCCCAAAACGAATAGGAAGCGGAACAGCCACAAAATAACTGCAATTATCGCTTTTTATCACTGTTTTGTTAATGACTGGCGTTAAACCGTATCTTCCGCTGCTTTCAAAAGCGGCTCTTCCTGCAAAAGTATAACCTTTTCCTAAAGCGACTAAAACGCCGGGATGAAAGAGTAAATTGGTTACTTTATCGCTGTTTCCCTGCACTCTAATATTCGGAACAATTTCAAAAGAAAAACCTATTTTTTGATTTTTCCAAATATTGATTCCAGTCGGAAATCCAACGGCATAATAATCTCTGAAATTAACAGTCGTTTGCTCACTGCTAAAAGTGGCAATAGGATGAAGAATTCCGAAATAACCTGTAATTTTCGGATAAGTAGTTTGCGAAAATGCGTTGAAACCTAAAGTGAACAAAGCAATTGCGTAAAAGCATATGAATGATTTCATTGTTGTTTTTGTTAATTAATAAAACAAAATTATCGACAATGAAAGTTTAGAAATAGAACACTATTTACCTTTTGTATCTGGATTACTTTTTAATGCATTTTTTCTATAAGAAGATGGATTTTTCCCAGTTTGAAGTTTGAAGATTCTTGTAAAGTGACTTTGGTCTGAAAAGCCTGTCATATAAGCTATTTCAGTTAGAGTATAAGTGGTATTCTGAATGAGATTGATGGCTTTTTCAATTCGCAGTTTTCGGACATATTCGCCAAAATTTAAATCTTCAAAATATTTAGAAAACTCTCTGGATAAATAAGACGGATTTAATTCTAAGTCATTGGAGATTTTCTTCAAATCAAAAGTAAACTGCGCATCTATTTGATCCTGAATAATATTTTTCAATTCTTTAACCCACACAGGCGTTTTCTGATTTGATTTTTTCTCAATCAAAAACTTGTTATAAACCTCGTGAAGTAAATTTTCAAACGGACTATTTTGAAGATGATTTTGCTGGTACAAATGTTTTGCCCAACTGTACAGCGCATCATACAATTTTAGACCCGTTTCCAGTAGTTCGGTGTCGTTTGTAATATTGTGAGAAAGTCCGGCAGAAATTGCCCAAAGTCCTGCCGCTTCTTTGGCAAGATCGTGGCGGTCGGTGTCGGCGCCACGAACAATTTTTGCCATAATTAAAACAGCTGGATCGCTTATTTGATACTTTTTAACGATATAATCAAAAGTACATTCTTCGTTATAATGCGTAAATTCAACATCTGGAATGTCAAACGGAATCGCATCTAATTGTTTCGCTTTTGCTAAAACCTCATTAAAAGGAACATAAATAAATTCAGCTTCTGAGTCAACAAATTTTTTAATCAGCCACGGACAGGCAATTCTATCAATTTTAGGTCTTTCTCTAGTGATCCACTTCATTTTTTAAAGAAAAACAAATTATTCTCTCGGATTTGTATTTCTTCTAACCCCGCCAAAACTTGTTCTCAACATTTCTCTAATCTGAAATTGAGTTTTGTTCTGCGATGCATTTTTCCAATCTTTCAAATCAAAAATATGAATTTGATCTGCGTAAGGATTTGTCAGAAATGAAATTCGAGATATTGCATATTTATAGTATTTCAATTCATGAGATACATGTCTGTTTGGAACGACTATTAGAATGTTTTCCCATTTCAGGAAATCCTTTGCCACATCATTTCTTTCTGTTAATCCTAAAGATTCAAAAAAAGCAACGATTTTCTGATCATTAAGTTCGTTAATCTTATGATCTAGGGTTTTAAATTTACTGTGGAGTCTATTTTCGTTTATAATAGTACTCATAATATATGTCGCTTTTAGTGATTTAAAGATAAAGTTACATCAAAAGAAAATTATTATTAAATCTTATGCCATTAGATTCATTCTAAATTTTGAATCTCTTTTTACAGTCGTTAGTATGAATGAGTTATTATATTTTGATAAAATACTATTAATCTCTTTTGGCTAAAAACCTTATTTTTATCGCTATTTGATTTACTAACAACCACACTTATGAAAACCACTTTTGTTTCAAAAACTTTACCTTTCTTTTTTCTGTTATTCTCTCTTCTAGTTTCGGCTCAAAAATCGGATCGAGAATTACTTTTAATGGATAAAGACTGGCGTTTTTCGTTTGGACATTTGTATGATACCAAAAAAGATTTTGGGCACGCAGAAGGTTATTTTTCCTATTTGACAAAGACAGGATTTGGAGACGGCCCTGCCGCAAAAGATTTTGATGACCGCGCTTGGAGAAAGCTTGATTTACCGCACGATTGGGCGGTTGAACAGTCTTTTAGCGAAAGCGCTAGTTTTAGCCACGGATTTAAAGCCGCTGGCAAAAACTTTCCTGAAAAAAGCATTGGCTGGTACCGAAAAAAAATAACAATCTCAAATGATGATTTAGGAAAAATTATTTCACTCAAATTTGATGGTGTTTTTAGGAATTCAAAAGTGTTTTTTAACGGATTTTATTTAGGAACAGAACAAAGCGGTTATAACGGTTTTGAATATGATGTTACAGCTTATGTCAATTACGGCGGAGAAAATACAATCGTGGTTCGTGCCGACGCTTCGATGGAAGAAGGCTGGTTTTACGAAGGCGCTGGAATTTACAGACATGTTTATTTACAGAAAACAAATCCGATTCATGTTAAGACGAATGGAACTTATGTGACTTCTGAACTTAAAAATAATGATGCTGATGTTAATGCCGATGTTACCATTGAAAACAAAGGAAATTATAAAGGTTCGATAGAAATTGTTCACACGATTTTTGATAAGGAGAAGAAACAGATTGCCACTTCTTCTGAAAGTCTATTAGCTCCAGAATTTTATAAAACCATTACGCATAGTTCAAAATTATATGTGGAGAATCCGAAATTATGGGATATTGATTCGCCAAATTTATATCGTTTGGTAACTCAAATCAAACAAAACGGAAAAACAATTGATACTTATGAAACCCCGTTCGGAATTCGAACTATTGCATTTGATCCAGAAAATGGTTTTTTTCTTAACGGAAAATCTTTAAAATTAAAAGGAACAAACAATCATCAAGATCATGCAGGAATTGGAACAGCTTTGCCAGATGAAATTCAGTATTATAGGATCAAAAAACTGAAAGAAATGGGTTCAAATGCTTATCGTTGTTCGCATCATCCGCCAACGCCAGAATTATTGAAAGCGTGTGATGAATTAGGAATGTTGGTTATTGATGAAACGCGTTTAATGGGAATCAACGATTATCATTTAAATGACCTAAAACGAATGATCGAGCGTGACCGCAATCATCCAAGTATTTTCTGCTGGTCGGTTGGAAATGAAGAATGGAATATTGAAGGCGGCATTGTGGGAGAACGCATAACAAATGTAATGCAGGATTTTACCAAAAGTATCGATCCAACCAGACCTGTAACAGTAGGAATCAGCAGCGGATTTAAAAGCGGGATTTCTTCTGTGGTTGAAATTATGGGTTACAATTATCTTGGAAACGGAGATATCGATGCGCACAGAAATCAGTTTAAACAACAGCCCGGAATGGGAACGGAGGAAGGTTCTACTTTTGCAACTCGAGGTATTTATTTTACAGATGATGCTAAACATTATCAAAGTGCTTATGATAAAAAACCGCGTCCCACTTTTTACAGTATCGAAGAAGGCTGGAAATTCTACGCTGAACGTCCTTATTTAGCAGGAATGTTCATTTGGACAGGTTTTGATTATCGCGGCGAGCCAACACCTTATGGCTGGCCGTCTGTTACTTCGTATTTCGGAATGATGGATGTCTGCGGTTTCCCGAAAGACAATGTTTTTTATTTAAAATCTTGGTGGGGAAAAGAACCGGTTTTGCACTTGCTTCCGCATTGGAATTGGAGTGGAATGGAAGGCAAAGAAATTGATGTCTGGGCGTATTCTAACTGCGATGAAGTAGAGCTTTTCGTGAACAAAAAAAGTCTAGGAAAAAAGAAAATGGAGCAAAACGGACATTTAGAATGGAAAGTAAATTATACGCCAGGAACGCTGGAAGCAATTGGATATAAAAACGGTAAAAAAGTTTTGACTGAAACTCAAAAAACGACTGAAAACGCAGAAAACATAAAATTATCATTAGATAAAGAAAATGTTTTGAAAGGAAATGTTTCTGTGATAACTGTCGAAGTAACAGATAAAAAGGGGTTTCATGTTCCAACTGCAAACAATGAAATTGAATTTTCAATTAAAGGCGGGAAAATTTTAGGAGTAGGAAATGGTGATCCAACTTCGTTAGAAAAGGATCAGTTTATTGATGACATTACGTTGTTACCTATAATTAATTTTATGGAGCAAAAAGGAACGACTGCTTCTCTGCCTAAGCAATTACCGAGTTTTCCAGAAAACCAATGGAATGAAGCATTTAAAGACCGCGATTATAAAAAACAGGCTCCATCTTATATTTATAAAGGAGAATTTGAATTGAAAAATAATGCTGTAACAAATAAAGTGATTTTCTTTTACAAGAAAATTGGAGTTGAAACAGTAGTTTTTATCAACGGAAATAAAGTAGAACCGAGTGCAGAAGATTCTCAAAAATATATTTTGAATACAGCGATTTTAAAACAAGGAAAAAATGAAATTCACATTGCGGCAACACCTTTGCAAAAGATAAAAGACTGGGACGTAATGAATACAGATCCCGGAATTATTCAAGTAATAACACCAGCTGAACCTTGGAAAAGAAAGCTTTTTAATGGCTATGCTCAAATTATCATTCAAAAAGATGAAAATGCTAAAGAAGTTGTTTTGTCTGCTTCCGCGAAAGGATTAGGAGCTGGAAGTTTAAATTTAAAATAGCCTCCCGCAGATTTTGCAGATAAAGCTGATTATTAGATTAATCCAATCAAAAATAAAAAATCTGCGTTATCTGCAAAATCTGCGAGAAAAATAAAAACTTTGCGTCTCAGCGACTTTGCGAGATTATTTCGTCCACCTTAAAAAAAACTTTGCGAACCTTTGCGTAATTCTTTGCGCTCTTTGCGGTTAAAATCAAAACAAAATAAACCAAAATAATATTGTTTGATTTTCATAACTTTGCAAAATGAATAATCAGAGAGAAACTCAGAATTGCGATTTTACTTCAGATTTAAAAATGAAGGGATTTAAAGTTTATCCCATAAATGGAGATTTTAGTAAAGTTCCCGTTTACAGTAGGAGAGATTTTTATAAAATCTGCATCAATACCAGTAAGAGTATTATACAATATGCTGACCGAGGAATAGAAACCGACGGAACAATTTTGTTTTTTGGTAATCCGATTATTCCATATTCATGGGAAACCGTTTCTGAGAATTATGAAGGTTATGCCTGCGTTTTTACGGAAGAATTTCTAAGAGCAAAAGACCGTTCGGAAACACTTCACGAATCACCTTTGTTTAAAATAGGAGGAACACCGATATTTTCTTTAAATGCTGAACAAAAGGTTTTTATAGATTCTTTGTTTCAAAAAATGATCAAAGAATATGAAACCGATTATGTTTTTAAAGACGATTTAATGCGCAGTTATGTCAACTTGATTATTCATGAATCAATGAAAATGCAGCCTTCAGATAATTTTTTCAAACATAAAAATGCTTCTTCTAGAATTACCTCTTTATTTTTAGAATTATTAGAAAGACAATTTCCGATAGAAACTAAAAACGAACCTTTAGCATTAAAAACACCGCAAGATTACGCACAAAGTCTTGCTGTGCATGTAAACCATTTAAACCGTTCGGTAAAAGAAGTGACAGGAAAACCAACAACCGCACATATCACGGAACGAATTATCAACGAAGCAAAAGCTTTATTGCAGCATACAGACTGGAGTATTTCGGATATTGGTTATTCACTTGGATTTGAATACCCGAGCTATTTTAATAATTATTTTAAAAGACTTACAGGAACAGTTCCGAAATCACTTCGAATGTAAATTGTTTCAATTTCATAATTTTTTGTTTGAATATTGTTATTTTCAAGAAGCATTGCTGCTCTAATTTTGCCTCTGAAATTACAGTATTAATCATTTGTCAGTTTTTAACAACTAAATAATACTTCATAAAGCGACTTCTAGCTTTCTCAAAATTTAGTTTCCTGATTCTGATAATTCCTAAACACTAAAATTATGAAAACAGCAGTTAAACCAATTAATCAAGCAATTTTCTTCTAAAGGAAATTTAAAACCTTCAATTGTTTTTACGGGAAAACAGGAGGGCAAATTTATTCTTGTTTTCAATTAGTTCTAATCTTAAATGGATTGGTAAATTTTTGATAATGAGTAATATATCAGTTTTAAATAAAATCAAACTCAAAAAATAAGTAAATTTATGTCAACAAATTATTCAGCAGTTATTGAAGAAGGAAAAGTCCCGAATACATTTATGACAGGCGACGTTTCTTATAAAAAACAAACCAGTGATATTCATCCAGAAAACACTGTTATTAAAGAAGTTACTTTTGAAGCTTGCGCTAGAAGTAATTGGCATAGTAATGCAGGTTTGCACATGCTTATTGCAAAAGAAGGAGCGGGATATTATCAGGAAAGAGGGTGTGCAGTTAGAATGCTTGAAAAAGATGATGTTGTGACCATTTTACCAGGAGTAGAACATTGGTATGGTGCCACTCCGTTTGGTACATTCTCTTATGTGGCGATTATCACAGAAGTAGATAAAGGCCATGGAGTCTGGTTAGAAAAAGTAACCGACGGAGAATATTTTCTTTTAAGCAGTCATTAATAGAAAGATGCTTAGATACTGAGGTTCTAAGATTCTAAGTTTTTTTAAGTTGCTTGTAAATTCTTTGCACAAATCTTAGCGTCTTTGCGGTTAAACTTGATCCCGAAGCCTCGGGAGAAACTTGAAACAAAAAAACAACCCTGAAAACAAAATAAAAAAATGAAAAAACGTCTTTTAGGAAATAGCGGTCTTGAAGTCTCTGCATTAGGACTTGGCTGTATGGGAATGAGTTTTGGCTATGGTCCGGCTCATGACAAAGCAGAAATGATTGCCTTAATCCGTTCTGCATTTGAAAAAGGAATAACTTTTTTTGACACTGCGGAATGTTATGGTCCATTTTTAAATGAGGAACTTTTAGGAGAAGCTTTAGCTCCATTTCGTGATAAAGTTGTAGTTGCAACGAAATTTGGTTTTTTAGAAGGTGATTCTAAAAAAGGACTGGATAGTCGTCCTGAATGGATTAGAAAAAGTATTGAAGGTTCATTAAAGAGATTAAAAGCAGATGCGATCGATTTGTATTATCAGCATCGTGTTGATCCAAATGTTCCAATTGAAGATGTTGCAGGAACAATTAAAGATTTAATTAAGGAAGGAAAAGTAAAACATTTTGGTCTATCAGAAGCAGGAGTAGAAAGCATTCGTTTGGCGCATGCAGTTCAGCCTGTTACGGCACTTCAAAGCGAGTATTCACTTTGGTGGAGAACTCCAGAAGAAGAAATTTTTCCAGTTTTGGAAGAATTAGGAATTGGGTTTGTGCCTTTCAGTCCGCTGGGAAGAGGTTTCCTGACGTCTAAAATTGATGAAAATACACAATTTGATAGTTCAGATTTTAGAAATTCTTTGCCCCGTTTTGCTCCTGAAGCAAGAAAAGCAAATCAAGCTTTTGTTGATTTATTAGGAAAAATAGCTTCTGAAAAAGGTGCAACGAACGCACAAATTGCACTGGCATGGAATTTAGCCCAAAAACCATGGATTGCACCAATTCCTGGAACTACAAAATTACATCGTTTAGAGGAAAATCTGAGAGCTGTAGATTTAGAACTTTCAGCACAAGAAATTGCAGCAATTCAAACCGCAACAGAACAAATTAAAATAGAAGGATCTCGTTATCCGGTACATTTAGAGAAACAGGCAGGAAAGTAAATTAGATAATATGGCAATTAGATAATTAAATAATTCAAAATGAAACTTAAACCTGAAACAAAAAACAAACTATAAAAATGGAAACAAAAAGCATAAAAGCCTTTGGTACAGAAGCGGCCGAAGCACCATTGCAAACCTTAGAGATTAAAAGAAGAGCTGTACAAGCGCATGATGTAGAAATTGAAATCTTGTACTGCGGCATCTGTCATTCAGACTTGCATTCGGCTAGAAACGAATGGCACGGAACTATTTATCCGATAGTTCCTGGGCATGAAATTGTTGGACGTATTGTGAAGATTGGCGATCATGTTAAGAATTTTAAAGTAGGGCAATTAGCTGGAGTAGGCTGTCTGGTTGATTCTTGCAGAGAATGTGATCATTGCAAAAATGATTTAGAGCAGTTTTGTGATGAAGGAAATATTCAGACCTTTAATTCGCCTGATAAACACTTAGGAGGACAAACTTATGGAGGATACTCTCAAAGTATTGTAGTGGATGAAAGCTTCGTATTGCATATTTCAGATAAATTAGATCTTGCGGGAGTTGCTCCATTATTATGCGCAGGAATTACAACTTATTCGCCATTAAAACACTGGAAAGTTGGTCCTGGTCAAAAGGTTGGAATCGTAGGAATTGGAGGTTTAGGTCACATGGGAATCAAAATTGCGAAAGCTATGGGCGCTCATGTTGTAGTTTTTACAACTAATTTATCTAAAACAGAAGATGCAAAACGCCTTGGAGCTGATGAGGTTGTATTGTCTACCGACGAAGCACAAATGGCAGAACATGCTAGAAGTTTAAACTTTATTTTAGACTGTGTTTCTGCTGAACACAATATCGATGCGTACTTGAATTTACTAAAAGTAGACGGAACTTTAACTCTAGTTGGAGCACCTATGGATCCGCTTCCTGTAACTTCTTTTAGCTTGATTTTAGGAAGAAGAAGTTTCTCAGGATCTCTTATTGGAGGAATTGCAGAAACTCAGGAAATGCTTGATTTCTGCGCAGAACACAACATTACTGCAGACATCGAAATTATTGGTGTAAATGAGGTAAATGATGCTTACGAAAGATTACTAAAAGGAGATATTAAATATCGTTTTGTAATTGATATGGCTTCTTTGGGTTAAGATACTAAGTCACTAAGGTTCTAAGTTGCTAAGTTTTTAAAAAAAAACTTAGAATTTTGAGTGACTTAGAACCTTAGTATCTTAAAAAAAAACAAACCCTCCAAGCAATTCAACTCTTGAAGGGTTTTTTAGCAAAGATTTGAGGGTCTAAAATACTAAATTGTTTAAAAAAATACTTACTCAGAATCTCAGAATCTCTGCCGTTTAAAAATAAATAACCAATTAAATTTATTTTACTTTTTATCTAGATTTTGCTTCAAAAGCTTTGCATGTTCTAGATGTGCTGTTAAAGGCGCAATATTGTTAGATGCCCAAGTTTTAACCTCTGTATCTGTAGCATCTTTAGAAGCTTTTTCTAATTTTTTGATTGCTTTTTCGTGACCATCGATCATCATGTCAGCGAATTTTTTGTCAAAATCAACACCTGACTTTTCATTCAGTTTGTTGTATTCTTCCTGACCTTCTTCAGTTAAAGAAGTTGGCAGTGTAAAGTTTTTTGCTTTCGCTAAAGCGCTAACTTCTGAAGCCGATTTAGTATGCTCGTCAACAAGCATTTTACCAAATTTTTTCACTTCTGGATTGGTACTTTTACTTTGCGCCAATTTTCCTATTTCGATTTCAGCTAAATTAATTTCAGCTTGATCTACTAAAAATTCAGAATCATCTTCTTTATTTTCAATTGTATCAAATTTAGCCTCGTTTGCATCTTCAGCAACTTCTTTTGGGTCTTCTTGTTTCGTTTCGTTTTTACAAGATTGAAGAAATAAAATAATTAATCCTGCTCCTAAAATTGCTTTTCCGGCTAATAGTAACTTTTTCATGATTGTATGGTTTAAATGTTATAATGTAAAATTATTGAGAAGATGTAAGAAAATTTTACAGGATTTTTAAAGATTGTTATAGGATTTAAAGTAGTTCGATTCAATTTTTTTTCCAATGGAAGTAAAAAATATTTAGGATCATTTGTTTTGATGCTTAATTGTGGTTTTCCGTAAGGAATTTTAATATTTAAATATAATATTTGAAAAAATATAAGGTGATCACAAATGACTTAATTATGGAAGAAAAGAAGGAAAAGAATAAGTTTTTAATGACAATAGGAATACTAGCTGTTTGTGGTGCAGCTCTTTTATTTCATTCATTAAGTGAGTTTCAAATAAACGGAGACAGTACAAAATTATACCCTGTTTTTATTACTATTTACAGTATATTAGGCAAATATGCTAGTTGTGGAATTTTGTTATTTCTGGGCGTTTTTTTAATTGTATTTAGTAAAAAAAAGGAAGGTGCATTACAGCTTATTGATGATGAGGAAAACGCAACAGAGTTTGTTTTTCTTAAAGGAGGCAGAAAGTTTGAAATCGTCAGAAAATTGGATCAGGAGGAGATATTATATTTTGAATATCTGAATTTAGAAATAAAAGAAGGTCAGATTTATAAGCATTTTTGGAGTGATAACTTAATTTATGAAAGTGAGAGTGATGAAGAATGGCTAAATATTTCGAGATGTTTCTGGAAAATAGATGAACCATTTTATAATACATTATTGCCTGAAAAATTTAAAACTTATAAGCAGTTACCATTTAGGTTTAAAGATAATAGCAGCTTACAGAAGGTAAAAATAGAAAAGCTGAACGGGATAATAAACAAGTATCATTTCGAAATAGAAAACAATAATATTCCGATAAATGAATTGGTAAAAAGAGGTTTGGTCGAATATTTTAAAATTGAAGATTTAACAACTGTTGGGATTAATGATTTGGGATATTATGAAAGTGAGCTATTCTTTTCGATTGTAAATCCTGAAGTTAAATGCTTCAATAATGAACTTTATATAGGAGAAGATAAAATTTCAATCGAAGCAGGCTATGCAATTGGAGCTATTGAATTAACAAGGATGTTACCAGCTAAAGAGTTAAAAGCAAAATTCGAAACTAGAATAATCTCGGAAGAATTAGATATTTTTAATAGTTCGCCTAAACATCCTGAATTTGGTGTTAATAGAACACGTACCGTTAATACTACAATGTTAGGGAATAAGTTAATTACAGAGGAAAGAATTACAATTACGTACGAGAATTATGTTCCAAATGTAAAAAGTACCGAATTGTATTTTAAAACTATTTTACTGCTTATGAATTTCATTCAGGAGAATGATAAATCGATTGATATAAAACAAAATAAATTTTATGTTTTAGCCCGAGAAAATGTAACAGAAATGCCATCCTTCGAAGGTAATTTAGAAGAATTAATATTCCAATTTGCTGAAGATTGTAAAAAAGAATTTACGAATGTTGAAATTGGTTATTTATTTAGAAATAGTGTAAACGTACTTAAAGGAAAGTTTGCCATACATCCTAATATTACAAATCTGTATTTTTCGTTGTTCGATTTTTTTGATTTTAGAACAAGTGGTCATGAAAATTATTTCTATAGTTTATGGGAATAAATGATATCATTATTAAATACAATATTTAATCCCGACTCTTTAGAGTCGGGATTTTTTTTGCATCTAACATTTCACATTTTACCAAAATCCTACTTTTACATTCCGACTTTCACAATTCACATCCCACAAATATGAAAATTCTGCAAAAAATTCTATAACAGAATCGCCTTACTTATTTCGGAACTTTGAATATCAGATTTTTAGAAATAAACCTTAAAAATTAAAATCATGCCAGATCCAAGAATTAAGAATGAAGCACAATATGAGGCATTAGTTAAAAAGGGATACAGTAAAGAAAAATCTGCTCGTATCGCAAATACGCCAGATGCAGGAGAAAAAGGTGGAAAAGCAAAACCTTATGAAGAATGGACAAAAGAAGAACTTCAAAAACAAGCCACTAAAGTGGGCATAAAAGGAAGATCTTATATGAATAAACAAAGTCTAATAGATTCTTTAAGAAATAACTAAAAATTGATCGAAACCATTTCAGTTATAAAAAAATAAATACCATGAATGCAGCAGCCCGAAAAGAAGTCTTAATGAATCAGTTGATTAAAGCGCCGCATTTAGTAATTGAAAAACTGGATTTAGAATATATAAATGATAATCAATTAACAATTGTTCGTTGCCGTGAAGGAGAAAATTTTGTTTATAAAAAGAATGGAAGAAGTCTAAAAAATAAACAGGAAATAAAGCGAATCAACAGTTTAGTGTTACCGCCTGCGTGGGAAAACGTAAGGATTACAGATGTTACAAACGGACATTTACAAGCAGTTGGAACGGATCTCAAAAATAGAAAACAATATCGCTATCATCCGAAATGGAACTTGATTAGAAACCAGACTAAGTTTTATAAAATAGCTGAGTTTGGATCTAAGCTTCCAGCAATACGAAAACAAGTCGATGCTGATTTGGAAAAGAAAGAATGGTCAAAAGAAAAAGTCACAGCATTGGTTATCACATTAATGGAAGAAACGCACATTCGAATCGGAAACGAGAAATATGCTAAAGACAATAAATCATACGGACTTTCGACATTAAGAAAACGACATATCAATATCAACCGAAATTCGCTACGATTTGAATTCATCGGTAAAAAAGGAAAGCAGCATACCATTACAACCCGAAATAAAAAATTGATAAAACTAGTGAGCCGATGTGAAGAAATTCCTGGCTATGAGGTTTTTAAATATTACGACAAAAATGGCGAAAGAAAAGTATTGGACAGCCATGCTGTTAATGAATATCTTCATGCTATTTCTGGAGAATATTTCAGTGCAAAAGATTTTCGGACTTGGGCGGCATCAATTATTTTCTTTGAAAGTTTAATGGAAATGGGAGTTACAACTGATGAAAAAGAAATAAAGAAAAATATTATAGATGCTTTTGATTTAACTGCCGAAGCACTCGGAAATACCAGAAAAGTTTGCAAAGATTATTACGTTCATCCGCTTTTGATTTCGACTTATGAAGACGGATCTATTCAGACCTATTTTGATAAAGTCAAGAAAAGCCGAAGCACAAAGAAATATTTTACTAAAACAGAAACCGCTTTTTCTGAATTGATCCAAAATTATCAAATCAATTTAGAATCATCGTGTCAATAATATAGAGTTAAGGCATCTTTTAAAAGCCTAAAGTTTGAATTACAAACAAAATCATTATTAACTAAAAAACTATTATTATGTTACGTTGGACAGTCACATTTATTATTCTAGCCATAGTGGCGGGAATATTTGGTTTTGGTGGTATTGCCGCTGGAGCCGCTAGTATAGCAAAAATTTTATTCTTCATATTCTTAGTATTATTTATTATTTCGTTAATAAGCGGAAGAACAAGAGTTTAAGAATATCAGTAAATAGAAGAACCACAAACGACACTTTATTTCGATATTGTGTCGTTTGTGGTTTCAATAAAAATTAATAAAGTCATGGGAACAAAAAGCGGTGCTTATCAAGATGTTTACATCAAAAGAGATGATGCAATGGTAAGCTTAAAAAATGATGTAACAGATTTTTGCGAAAAATACATAAAGCCTGTTCATTCTAAGAATTGGGATTGGTCAGTTCGTGATTTTGATAATCCTAAAAACGATCCTACAACTGCCGAAGCCAGAGCAATTGCAAATGTGGTTTTTAGAGATTTAACTAGTAAAAAAACAGACGTTGATCTTTCGACAATGAATAATGTACATGCTATAAAAGCGTATTTAGATCCAAAGAGTAAACATGAAGCTTTTAATATGGAAGAATTTGCTTTTGCATTGAAAGTAGAATTGGAACACGGAAAAGTAAAAGATGTCAATGTTACCAATAATCATCCGTTTTTAACAGCAATGATTGCACTTGCCCATATGACAGAAAGTTTGACCTATTACAAAAGATTGAAAGTGATGGAAGCAGAAGGGGAAATCTATGAAATTATCCGCAAAATGGAAAGTTCACCAGCTGGAAAAGAAGAATGGTATAAAGAATTGGGCAAAGCCGAACAAGAATTAATTGAAGCCCGAGCGGGATTAGCAGAACGTCTGGAGCGAATGGACGATATTCCAGTACTGAAAATTATTGGAGATTAAGTAGTTGAATTTTAAACTCAAAAAGCCGTCTCATTATTTAAATGAGACGGCTTTTTACTTTGTAGAATAACATTTCGTTCTAAAAACGGCGCGGTTCATCTTCAGGATATTCGTCATCATCATTTTCTTCCTGAACATCATCTTCTTTATAAACGTTGTCGTCTTCATCATCATCATCTTCTTCATCGTCAATATCTTCGAGATCTTCTTCGGTTTCATTAAAATCATTTGCGAAGGTATCGGCAGGATTGTCAAATTCATCATTTTCAACCTCTCCATCTTCATCAAGATCTTCCTCAACATATTCGTCTTCGTCTTCCAATTCATCTTCGTCTTCTAAAACAACTTCGTAAACATCGTCATTGTTGTCTTCAAGATCTCTGTCAGTATGAAAATCGTCATTTAAATCGTCCAAGTCGTCATCATAACCATTCAGTCTTTCATCAGGATTTGGTTTGTTCGGATTATGTCCGTTTCTAACGGTATAACCACGTTCTGCATCTTCTGCTCGATTATTCTGGGTTCTGTTTGTATTTAAGTCATAAAGTTCCTCATTCATCACAGTATTTCTGTCTGAAGTATTTGGATTTCCCGGATCTTTAGGAAATGGTCTATTTGTTTTATCTGTAGTATTCATGATATTGAATTTTAGTAATTTATATTTTCAAATTTAACTTCAAAAAGTATAGAAGTCTTTATAGGATTGTTTGTTGTAATTGTATAATTAACAGATGTTTAGAATACAATTTAAAGATAGAATCATATAACCAGTCTGATTTTTCAGGCTGTAATTTTATCACCTTAATTAATTGTAAAAATTATTACCATGAAAACTACAGAGAAAACTACGAATAGTAAAAAAACAGCTGTAAAAGAAACAACGCCTAAAGGTGTTACCAAACCAAAGTCGAATGCAGCAACTGGTCTTACTGAATTATTTGAAGACGGCTTAAAAGATATTTACTGGGCTGAAAAAGCTTTGACTAAAGCATTACCAACAATGGTTAAGAATGCTTCTTCGGTTGAATTGAAAGATGCAATTGATAACCATTTAACTGAAACTGAAGAACAAATCAATCGTTTGGAACAAGTTTTTAAAATTATTGGTAAAAAAGCCACAGCCAAAAAATGCGATGCGATGGAAGGTTTGATTGAGGAAGCGAAAGGGATGCTGGAAGAAACCGAAATTGGCGTTGTTCGTGATGCCGCTATTATTGCTGCAAGCCAGAAAATAGAGCATTACGAAATTGCTACTTATGGTACTTTAAGACAATTTGCAGAAACGCTTGGATTGCCAGAGGCGGCAACATTGCTGGAACAAACGCTTGACGAAGAAAAAGGTGCCGATAAAATATTAACAGAGGTGGCCGTAAATGCAGTAAATCTTGAAGCTGCAGAAATCGAATAAAAATAAAATATACTCAAAGTGCGGTTTTCGGACTGCACTTTTTTCTATAAACCTAATAACAAGTATATGCCAGAAGGTCCTTCCATAGTAATTTTAAAAGAAGAAGTCCAGCATTTTACCGGAAAGAAAGTTATTTCTGTTTCTGGAAGTACTGGTATTGATATTTCCCGACTAAAAAATAAAACTATTAATGCTTTTAAAACCTGGGGAAAGCACTTTCTAATTTGTTTTGATTCTTTCACGGTAAAAATTCATATGCTCATGTTTGGCACTTACAGAATTAATGAACGAAAGGATTCTCAAGCACGATTAAGTTTGGTTTTTGATGAAGGTGAACTTAATTTTTATACGTGTTCAATTAAACTTTTGGAAGGCGATATCAATTCTTATTACGATTGGAGTGTTGATGTAATGAATGAAGATTGGAATCCGAAGAAAGCCCAGATGAGTTTAGAAAAACTGTCGGACAAAATGATCTGCGATGCCATTCTGGATCAAAATATTTTTTCGGGAGTAGGGAATATCATAAAAAATGAAGTTTTATACCGCTGCTACGTTCACCCGGAATCGATTGTTGGAAAAATTCCATCAAATGAAATCAGCCAGATTATTGCTGAATGCTCGACTTACAGTTTCGAATTTTTGTATTGGAAAAAGAAATTTGAACTCAAAGAACATTGGGAAGCTTATGCACAAAGTGTCTGTCTGAGATGTAATCTTCCGTTTTATAAAGAACAGACAGGAGAAAAAAAACGCAGAAGTTTTTTCTGTACCAATTGTCAAGAATTATATATATGAAAAATCAAGTTTTAATTGGATGTTCGAGTTTTTACAACAGCTTTTGGAAAAAAGTTTTTTATCCACAGCATCTGCCATCCAAACAATGGTTCGAATTTTACTGCCATCATTTTAATACATACGAATTTAATGGTAGTTTTTATAAATTTCCGACACTTAAGATTTTTCAGAACTGGTACAGCAAATCACCAGACGCCTTTTTGTTTTCAATTAAAGTCCCAAAAGAAATTACGCATATTAAAAAACTGCATGACTGCGAAAGTCTTTTAGATGACTTTTATACGGTCTGTCAAAACGGAATGCAAGATAAGCTTGGTGCCATTTTATTTCAGTTTCCGCCAAGTTATACTTTTAGCAGAGAAAAATTACACAGTATTATCGGTCTCTTGAATTATAATTTTCAGAATGTAATTGAATTTCGACATGAAAGCTGGTGGAATGATGAGGTTTGGAGTACTTTTAAAGAAAATAAAATCACCTTTTGCAGTGTAAGTCATCCTGATTTACCACAAACTATTTTTAAAGATTTTCCTTTACTATATATTAGATTTCACGGAATTCCGAGAATGTTTCATTCCGGTTATTCTACAGAAGATTTAACAGATGTACACTTGGAAATTGATTCTAAAAAACAAGGATTTATCTATTTCAATAATACTGCCAGTGAAGCAGGTATATTAAATGCTTTAGAATTAAAGCGTATGAATGTTTAGCGGGAAATGAGTATTTAGTGTGAAATTTAAACGCAAAGTCCGCAAAGAATTCGCAAAGAGCGCTAAGTTTTATAGGATTAGATTGTTTTATAAAAGCGCAAAGTCCTCAAAGTTTTTATTAAAAACTTTGAGGACTTTGCGTTTAAATATTTAGCCACAGATTTAAAGAATTATACAGATTAAAAATCCTAATAATCCTAATAATCTGTGGCTAAAAATAACGCTGCAAACTTTGCGTAAATCTTAGCGTTCTTTGCGGTTAAACTAATTTAGTATAAAAAGAATTAAAGCTTCAAAGAACCTTCAATTCCGTCATCCATAGTTTTACCTGTAACAAAAGCGGCAGTCATTTTGGCAATAGCCACCATTTTTCCGTTTTTATTATTCCAGTAATAACCATCTTCTGGAACTACTTTTATGACACTCAAATTCGGATCGTCTTCGCCGCCAGGCATCCAGACTTTTACTATTGGATTCCATAATTCTTTAATCGTTTCGCGGTCATAAGAAATACTTGCAGTTCCGTGCAGTGTCAGGAATTTATCGTGCGGTTCAGAAAAGAAGATTTCAACCGTTGGGTTTAAGGATATTTCGGCATTTTGGCCGCTGTTTCGATCAGATAAAAACCAAAGCTGCCCCAAATCATCAATTTTTTGTACAGACATTGGTCTCGATTGTAATCTGTATTCGTTGTAAGTGCAAAACATACATGTTTTTATATTTTCTGCCAGATCTTTTATTTTATCTACAGCAAATTCGTCCGTTAAGTCTTTATGATCTCCCATGATAGTGTGTTTTTAAGTTTGTATTTATTTGAAAAACAAATAGATATTTGATAAAAGTAAAGTTGGCATTTTTATCTTTTTTTATCTTATATAATTAGGGTTATAAATTATGAGATTTCAATTTAGAGGATTTTGTAAGAATTTAAAGGAATATTAAGTGTTGAAGAAAAATCATTATATTTGAATGATTAAAATTTACACTCGAAAAATACCATGACAGATTATACTATATTTTATACTGATGATGATGAAGATGATTTAAGCATCTTTGCCGATGCGGTAGAATCTATACCGCAAAATATTAAACTTCAGACATATAGCGGCGGTGATAAATTGTTGAATGCTATTTTTAATCCGCCTCCAAAGCCTTATGTTGTGTTTTTAGATTTGAATATGCCGGGAAAAAACGGTTTTGATGTTTTGGAAGAACTTCGCAATTCAGATTATAAGAAAGATATTCCGGTTGTAATCTATTCTACTTCGAGCGAACCAGGTATTATTGAGAAATGCCGAAGCCTTGGCGCCAATGCCTTTATAACAAAACCAGTTTTAATGAGTGATATTATTAAATCAATAGAACATGCTTTACAGATTGAGTGGGATAAATTTGTTCCAACCAAATCTAATTTTGTGTTTAAATTTTGATTTTTACGATAAATCAGGGATGTAAACACTAAAAATAGAGCCTTTATCCTTTTCGCTGGAAACCGTAATAAAACCTTTATGGTTTTCAACGATTTTTTTCACAATAGCCAGACCAATTCCAGTACCTTTAAACTCACTTTCTGTATTTAATCGCTGAAAAACTTCAAAAATTCGGTCTTTATAAACAAGATCAAAACCAATTCCATTGTCCGAAACTTTGATATGATGGTACAATTTGTCTTTAAATTCAGCATTTGGCAGTGAACTTCCCTTAACCGTTTCCGATGAAATTTCTACATGCGGCGGTACATCTTTACGTGAAAACTTTAGCGCGTTTTCAACTAAATTGTGAAGCAGCTGTCTGAATTGAAACTGAATAAGGGTTGCTTCTCCTAAATTATGGTATTCAATGACAGCCGTTTTTTCCTCAATTCGCTCCGAAAACTCACTTACCACTTCTTCGGCAATTTCATCAATATTAACAACTGTAAAAACGCGATCGGCAGAATTTGCTCTAGAATAAGCTAATAAATCCTGTATTAGATTTTGCATTTTTCTTGCAGAAACTTCAATTCTGGTTAAGTAAGCACGAGCATTATCAGAAATATTCTTTTCATCTAAATCAGACAATCGGCTTGCAAATGTTTGTATTTTGCGCAGAGGTTCCTGAAGATCATGACTTGAAATATAAGCAAATGACTGAAGTTCAATATTCATGTTTACCAAATCTCTATTAGTAAGTTCTAATTGTGTCGTACGATCGATAATCTGCTCTTCGAGCTGATTGGTAAAGTTTTTTTGTTCTTCAATATCGGTACTAGTTCCTACCCACATTTGTATTTTTCCAAATTCATCTGTTTGTGCAATAGCTCGGCTTAACTGCCAGCGGTATTCACCGTCATAACGTTTAAAGCGATGCACAAAAAGAAAATCATGTCCCGTTTTAACAGATTCCATCCAGAGTTTTACATTTTCTTCACGATCGTCAGGATGCACAACTTGAAGCCATCCATTTTTCTCAATTTCTTTTTTAGAAAATCCGCAGTAATTATAGAAGGTCTCATTAAAATAATTTAAGTTTCCGATCGAATCACTGGTCCAAATGAGCTGTGGAATAGAGTCGGCAAGGAGTCTGAATTTTTTCTCGCTTTTCAGCAAAATTTCTTGACTTTCTCTTTCATCAGTAATATCCATGACAGTTCCTATCATTTTTGCAGGCTCTTTATTTTCGTCAAAAAATATTCGGCCGTGAACTTTTATCCAGCTTATAGTATTATCTAGTTTTAAAATACGGGCTTCATATTTATAAATACTTGTTTCCAGAGCTTTTTGAAAAGCTTCTGAAACAATATTGTCATCTTCGGGAATTATACGGCTTCTAATATCTGGGTGTAGTATTTTTGTGTTTTTTTCAAATCCGAATATATCTAATAAATTATCGCTGTAAATTAGTTTTTTGTTTTTGAGATCTAAATCCCACATTGCAATTTCACCAATTTCAGCTGCTAATCTGGCTCTTTCTTCAGCGGTCTCTACTTTTTTACGGGCTTTAACTTTGGCAGTAACATCATTTACGGTTACCATAATTCCAGACGCCTTTCCGTTTTTTTCATAAAGCGGTGTATATTCGTAATCAAGGTAGAATTTTTTCAGTTTTCCTTTAATATCAACATAGGCAATAGATTCATTTTCCCGAATTGTTTTTCCATTGTCGAGAACTTCATTCAACAATTCAGGATATTTTTGATTGGCTAATTCAGGAAAAACTTCCAATAAAGGTTTTCCAATGGTATCTTTTTCTTCTTTCTGCCAGATTATATGCATCATGGTTGTATTGGCCATTTCAATAATATGCTCTTTTCCTCTAAAGATTGCCATTGCAATAGGAGATTCCATTACAATATTTCGAAAAGCTTTTTCACTTTCGGTCAATAGGTGTCTGGCTTTTACTTCTTCCGTTACTTCATACGCCACAACAATAACACCCTCAATGGTATCGCTATCTTCTTTTAACGGATAAAAAACAAGATTAAAATAGCCTAATTCTTCTTTGTTGTAACGGTTTAAGGTCACAGGAAGTTCATCTGTATAATAAGGCACTCCAGACTCAAATACATTTTTTAATAATGGAAAAACGGTTTCTTTCGCTTCAGGAACCGTATCAAAAATAGGTTTGTTTATGACATCACTTTCCTTTTTATCAATAATATGAAGGTAAGTTGTATTGGCCATTTCCAAAATAAGATTAGAACCTCTTAAAATTCCAATTCCCAGCGGCAATTGTTTCACGGTGTTTCTAAAGCGTTTTTCACTTTCTTCAATGGCATTGCGAGAAAGAACCTGAACCGTAACATCATCAGCAATAGCTAAAATTCCAGAAATTTTTCCATTAGATTCTTTTAAAGCTTCATACGTTACATTGATAAAATGCGTTGTAATTTTTCCTTGTCGAGATAGTTTTACAGGAAGTTCCGGCGCTGTGAATTTTTCACCGGTAGTAAAAACATTTTTTAGAATTTCTTCTAAGCCTTGATTTTTAACCTCCGGCAGCGCTTCAAAAATAGGTTTGTTAAGTACTTGTTCTTCTGTACGTTCCCAAATTTCGAGCATTAATTTATTGGCAATCTCGATATTGTAATCTTTTCCCCTAAAAATACACATGGCATTTGGAGCCTGCATAATATTATTTAAGTGGCGCTCATTTGTTTCTTCAAGTTTCTTCCTTACAAATACGGCATCTGTGGTTTCATTACAAATTACTAATACACCGGCAGGTTTTCCTTCTTCATTATTTACTGGACTGTAGCTGAAGGTCCAATATACATCTTCCATTTTACCATTTCTAAAAATTGGCAGCAATTGGTCTTCATGCCAGGTGGCTTCTCCTTTAGTAAGTACCTGATCGATTAAAGGTTTAATAAATTCCCATATTTCAGCCCAGAAATTGGCTCCTTTTTCACCAAGAATAGCAGGATGTTTGCCATCATTACCAAGACTAGGACGATAAGCATCATTATAGAAACAAATATGATCTGAACCCCAAAATAAAAACATTGGAAATTTAGAATTCAATAGAATTCCTAAAGTTGTACGCAGGCTTTGAGGCCAGTTTTCTACTGGTCCAACGGGTGTTTTGCTCCAATCTTTGGCACGGGTAAGTTTACCCATTTCTCCTCCATTTGCCAAAAAATCATAATTGTTGTTCATTAAAAGTGGGTATTATGGTAGTGTAATAATTGCAATGTTCATGTAAAAAAAATATCACTTAAAGGTAGACATAGTTAAAATTAATAAAAAATAAATTTCATTTAATTATGATTTTTGAATGAGCTAAGATTAAAATCGTTAGAGTTAATTTTATCTAGCTTCAATACGGAAATTTGATTAACCATTAAAATAAAGGCCATGAAACGAGAAGATTCAAAACACGAAATCGACTATATAAAAAAATATCAAGAGCAAGGTTATACAGTAACTTATTTGTTTAAAGATGATCATTTGACTGATGCAGAAACTAAAGTAGTATATCAGCCAGAAGATATTTTTATTGTAGCACATCATCGTTATGAAGGGATGAGCGATCCAGATGATATGTCAATTTTATATGTAATCGAAACTAAAGATAATAGAAAAGGAACTCATTTATTGGGTTACGGACCAACAGCAGATCTAGAAGAAGCAGAATTTTTTAAAGAGATTCCAAAAGCTAATTATTCTAAAAATGCTGATATAAACGAATTAACTTAAAGTAAAGATAGATTGGTATTTTTATTTTGCTGATGAGCAGTTGTTTCAAATTTATTTGAGGCAGCTGCTTTTTTTTTAAAGGTTCTAAGGTTTAGAAAGGCAGAGGTCCGAAGGTTTGTTCTGGTTGTTTAAAAAAGATCAAAAAACTAGAGGTTTAAAAGCTTATCCTTTTTTTAAAACATCTAGAAACATATTTCTAACGCCTTGAAAAGGCGTTTTTAATTTATTAAAGTGGATAGTTATACCTTAAAACCTCCATATCTTCCAAAAAATGAAATTATGAAATATCTCTCCGAAATTGTATAAAGAATTGAGTGACAATATATACGAAATTTGGATTATAGAAATTTAAATAAAACCAAGGTTAGTTTTTGTACATAAATAATCACTAACATTTCTATTAAACCAAAACCAAGTTATGAAAAAACTTTACATAAATACAGGAGGATTTGACGCTGTTTTTAATAATCTTAAAGATAGTTTTGGCGGCGATTTAGTTATTTCTGCTAACGAATATAAGTTAACTTTTAAATCGAGATGGGCAAACGGAAGTATTTCTGGAGTTCGTTTTGAAAAAGAAATGACTTATCTCAATTTTGATCTGACTTTTAATGAAGATGTTAATTTAAGTATTGAATCTAATCCTTTTACACCTGTCTTTTTTGCTTACTGCGAAAAAGGAACTGTATTGCATAGTTTTGGTGCAAATGGAACTATTAAATCGTTAAAGAAACAACAGTCAGGGATTATGAGTAATTCCTCTTCTATAAATAGTGTTCTGTACTTTGAAAGCCACAAACACATTCAGTTTTCATTAATCGGAATTCCAACAAGTGTTAGTGATACAGAAGTTGATTTTATTTCTGATGTGAAAAAAATATTTACAAATGAATCTGGAAATTACATTTACATTGGAGATGAAAATCAGAAAATAGAGGAGAAGTTTCAAGAACTAACTACAATTCCGCAACAAGGAACAGTTCGCTATTTATTGATGAAAAGCATTTTGCGAGAAATTTTAGAATTGGAAATTGCACAGCATAGTTACAATTATCTAAGCACATTTGATCCGATTTTAAATTTTGCTTCTAAGCAATTAAATGAAATCAAAAAATTGTCCGCTTTAAACACTTCAACGATCACTGCGCCATTGCAATTTATCAAAAGAAGTTTGCAGACTAGAACTTTAAAAACTTACAATCAGAAATTAGCTAGCTAGAAAGCCTGACATATACTTCAAAAAAACAGCTTAAACGAGCTGTTTTTTTATTTATAAAACTTACTCTTTTTCATAACGAATAATGAAATAAACCATAATGAGATTTAAGAAAAGCGAAATCCCATTTGTAATTATAATTGGCCAATCCGATTTGAGAATGCCGTAGACAATCCATACCGCAATTCCAAAAGTTAGTATTGAAAACATCTTTAGCGAAATTTCTTTTACTTTTTTGTTCTTCCAAACTTTTAAAATCTGCGGAACCGTTGAGATGGTAATGCAGGCACCTGCAAAAAGTCCTATGATATCTATGTAGTTCATTTTTTGAGGTTTTAGGGTTCTGAGATCTTGAGATGCTTATTTTTTTATTAGTAGAGAGCATATTTTTGTCATCCTGAGGAACGAAGGATCACACTCGGATATCGATAAAGATTGTCCGCCATGTTTTGCGGAGTTTCTTGTATGATCCTTCGTTCCTCAGGATGACAAGATTGTGTATGAAATAGATCAATTAGCGAAAATTAAAAGCTGCCATAAAAAAAACTTATCCGCCAACTAATTCACCGCCATTAATATGAATAAACTGCCCCGTAATATAACTGCTGTCTTCAGAGGCTAAAAATACATATGCAGGTGCAACTTCAGAAGGCTGTCCAGCTCTTTCCATCGGATTATCTTTTCCAAAATCAGCTAATTTGTCAAAAGTAGCTACAATCAGCGGAGTCCAGATTGGTCCTGGAGCAATACCATTTACGCGTATTTTCTTTTTAGCCAGCATACTCGACAGCGATCTTGTAAAGCTTACAATTGCACCTTTAGTACTGGCATAATCTGCTAAATGTTCGCTGCCTCGAAAAGCAGTAACCGAAGTAGTATTAATGATCGTGTCGCCCTCTTTTAAAAAACCAAGTGCCGCTTTTGTGATATAGAAATACGGATAAATGTTGGTTTCAAAAGTTTTATGAAGATTTGCAGTAGTAATTTTTTCAAACTCTTTTTCAGGAAATTGCACTGCCGCGTTATTTACAATTATATTAATGCTTTTAAAAGTTGTCTGACATTTTTTTATGGCATCTTTACAGAATTTTTCATCTTTTAGATCACCGCTTATTAAAAGGCATTGCTGTCCTTCTTTTTCTACCATTTCTTTAGTCTCGCGGGCATCTTTGTCTTCTTTTAAATAAACAATTGCAATATTGGCGCCTTCTCTAGCAAAATGAACCGCAACACTTCGACCTATTCCGCTGTCACCGCCTGTAATAAAAGCTGTTTTTCCTAATAGTTTTCCGCTTCCAACATAATTTTCTCTAATAATTTCCGGTTCGGGTGTCATCATATGTTCGTTACCTGGAAGATTTTGTTTTTGTTCGGGGAATGTTTTTATCTTCTTCATGATTTTCTCTTTTTAATCACCTTTTTGATATTTAAAATTAAATTATAAAAGCGCCTTTAGTTGTCTTAAATGAACTTTTGTTTGCCTCAATAAAAACAAAACAGCTTATTTTGTAAGAAAATAAGATCAATATAAGAGCGTGTTCAAATAATAGAAAATTTTCTAACGAATTAAGTATCATGTTAAAGCTGGAAATTTGAACTCAAAAGTGGGAATTTTGTAACTATTTCCGATTTAGATAAAAAACCAGCTCGTTATTTTTTTTATACATTTGAGAATTTCCACGCAATTTTTAAGAACTACTTATGTAATTCCATAAAAAAATAAGAAAATTTTTAAATTCAATTTAAATTCAACAGTTTTGACTTACAACCGATTTAGCAATAACAAGGCATGGTATTAATTGTAGACGATATACGGGCCAATATTATTGCCTTAAAGAAAACATTAGAGCTGCATAATATCGATGTCGATAGTGCCGAATCTGGAGAAGAAGCTTTGAAAAAAATTCTAAAAACAGATTACTGTCTGATTATTATGGATGTTCAAATGCCGGGACTTGACGGATTTGAAGTTGTAAAAATTCTTTCTGGTAATCAGCGTACCAAAGATATTCCGGTTATTTTTCTTTCGGCTCTTAATACCGAGAAGAAATATATCTTTAAAGGATATGAAACTGGGGCAGTAGAATATATTACAAAACCGGTAGATTCTGATTTATTGATTTTGAAAGTCAAAACTTTCATAAAAATCTACGAACAGCAGCACGAACTTAAAGTGATGAAAGACCTGCTTTCTAAAGAAATTAAAATTAGAAAAGAAGCACAGGACAATCTTGAAATTAAAATTGCTGAAAGAACTAAAGAACTGGTTCAAAAAAATGAAGAATTGGAACTCCGAAATCACGAATTACAACAGTTTTCCTGGGTAGTATCACATGATTTGAATGAACCGATACGAAAGATTCAGATTTTCATTAAAATTATAAAAGACCTTTATTTAAAAACCGACGATAAGGCAATCGATTATGTCAATCGAACGATAAAATCGGCTGAGAGAATGCAGACTTTAATTACCGATCTTTTGGCTTATTCCAGACTTTCGGCTCAGGTAAAACCAGAAAAAACAGATTTAAATGAGGTTTTACAAGAAGTATTATCCGATTTTGATTATTTGATAGAGAATAAAAATGCGACGATCAAAACCAACGAATTACCAACGGTAGATAGTATTCCGAGTCAGATGCGTCAGGTTTTTCAGAATCTGATTGGAAATGCACTGAAATTTTCGGGAAGCGAAGAAAAACCGCTAATTGAAGTTACTTCTGAAATAATTCTGGAAAAATCCTTTGAAAGTCCGACATCGCCAGAAGGAAAATTTTGCAGAATTACAGTAAAAGATAACGGAATTGGTTTTGATGAGATTTATCTCGATAGAATTTTTATTATCTTTCAGAGCTTAAACGACCGTCAAACGTACGAAGGAACCGGAATAGGATTGGCAATTGCCAAGAAAATTATCGAAAAACACAACGGATTAATTACCGCCAAAAGTAAACCAGATGAAGGTGCAAGTTTTATAATTGTACTTCCATTAACCAATAAATAAACAATAGCATAGAACCTTTATGGAGAGCAATTTTAAAAGAAATTTACTAGTCAGTTCATCAATTTCCCTAGTGATTTTAATGATTAGTTCCACTGCATCTTTTTTAAGCATAAAAAGTCTTCTCGACAGTAATGCCTGGGTCAATCACACACAAGAAGTTATTTACAATCTAAACAATGCATCCTCAGTTTTAACAGATGCTCAAACGAGCATGCGCGGTTACTTGATTACAGGAAACAAAGAATTTTTACAAGAACATTATAATGCCGAAAAAGAATCAAGTGCTTATTTTGAAAAACTTGATGAATTGACGATAGATAATCCTTCGCAGCAAAAAAGACTGAATGAATTAAAACCGCTTCGTTCTAATTTCTTTAAATATCTGCACAATCAGGTAGTAAAGAAACAATTAATGGGCAATAAAGCTACTTTTGATCTAGAGGAAGGCAAAAAAATGATGGATGAACTTCGCAGTAAATTCAAAAGTATTGAAAACAGCGAGCAAATCCTTTTAAAAGAAAGAATTGAAAATTCTGAGCGTTACGGAAATTATAGCTTTATTTTAATTATCGTTGCATTTGTTATTGCATTGATTATTACCGTTGTATTTTTTGCCAGAATTCTAAAAGACCATAACGAGAGAGCGTTACTGCAAAAAGAATTAGAGCAAAAAGATATTGAAATTGCCGAAAGACTAGAAGTTATAAGCGGTATAGCAACACAAATTTCTAATGGAAATTACGACGTTCAGATCGACGACAGGAAAGCTGATACTTTAGGTTCGCTTGGTTCTTCGATTCATGAAATGAAAGATTCACTGAAGAGCTCTTTTGAACTTTTATCTCAAAAAGAATGGCTTCAAACCGGTGTCGCTAGTTTGAACGATAAAATGCTGGGCGAAAAAACAATTCAAAAACTGGCAAAAGATGTTATCGAATTTTTATGTCAGTACACTAACAGCAGTGCGGGTGTTTTATATGTTATCGATGGTGAAGAGTTGACAGTTACAGGAGGTTACAGTTATATTCCTAGTAAAAATAGAGAAAGAATTAAAAAGGGAGAAGGACTTATTGGTCAGGCGATTGTTTCAGGAAAAATGCTGGAATTAAAGTCATTATCTCCAGATGATATTCAGATCAATTATGCTTTGGGAGAAATAAAGCCAACTCATATTGTGGCACTTCCGTTAATGGATTTTAAAATCGAAGGTGCGGTAGAATTAGCAAGTATTTATGGTTTCTCTGTCTTGCAGTTAGAATTCTTAAATTTGGTTGCCAATAACATCGGAATTGCTTTAAAAGCGACTCAAAACCGTAAAAAAGTTATGGAACTCTTGGAAGAAACCAAAACGCAGTCTGAAGAACTTCAAATTCAGCACAGCGAATTGGAAGCTATCAATGCCGAATTGGAAGCACAAACCGAGAAATTACAAGCTTCAGAAGAAGAACTTCGTGTACAGCAGGAAGAATTGGAGCAAACCAACGAAGAACTTTCAGAAAGAAGTGTTTTATTGGAGGAAAAAAATACCGAAATCCAGAAAAAATCAGAAGCTTTAGAATTAACGACACGTTACAAATCGGAGTTCTTGGCAAATATGTCTCATGAATTAAGAACACCTTTAAATTCCATTTTATTGTTGAGCCGTTTGTTGTCTGAAAATAACAACAAAAGCATGAATAATGAAGAAATTGAATTTGCAAAAGTGATTCAGAGTTCAGGTAACAGCTTGTTAGGATTAATTGATGAAATTCTTGATTTATCTAAAATTGAAGCGGGTAAAATGGAGTTAGAATTTCTAGATGTTTCAACCAAAGAAATTACAGATAATCTTCATAACTTGTTTAATTTAGTAGCAAAAGAAAAAGGAATTAATTTCGAAATTATTACTAAAGACGCACCAATTGTTATCAAAACCGATAAAATGCGTTTGGAACAGATTCTGAAAAACCTGATCTCAAATGCGATTAAATTTACGGAAAAAGGAACAGTTTCTCTTGAAATTAAAGTCGATACAGACGATGATAAAATTATCTGTTTTATTGTAAAAGATACCGGAATTGGAATTCCAGTTGAAAAACAGCCATTAATTTTTGAAGCTTTCCAGCAAGCCGATGGTTCAACCAAACGTAAATATGGAGGAACTGGTTTAGGACTATCAATCAGCCGAGAATTAGCTAAATTATTACGAGGAGAAATCATCCTGCACAGTAAGGTAAACGAAGGAAGTACTTTTACATTATGTCTTCCTGTATTAGGATTTGCAATTAATAAAGTTTCGGTAAATAAAATTCCACAGACAGAACTAATCACAGAAGAATCTGAAAAGGAGGAAGCAAGACCAAAATACATCAGTGAAGTTATTCCTGCAGAAATTGAAGACGACCGTGATTCGATTGTAGAAGGTGATAAGGTGATTTTAATTGTAGAAGACGATATCAATTTTGCAAAATCATTATTGGCTTTCACACAGAAAAAAGGATACAAAGGAGTTGTTGCCGTAAGAGGAGATTATGCTCTTAATTTTGCCTTAATTTACAGACCAGTCGGCATTTTATTGGATATCGAATTACCAATTAAGAGCGGCTGGCAGGTTTTAGAAGAATTGAAAAATCATTCTCATACCAAACATATTTCGGTTCATATTATGTCTTCGCATAAATTGAAACAGGAAAGTCTGTTAAAAGGAGCAGTAGATTTCTTAGACAAACCTGTTGCTTTTGATCGTATTCCAGATGTTTTTAAACGCATAGAACATATTATCAACAAAGAATCTCAAAAGGTTTTAATTATTGAAGATAACCCGCAGCACGCTAAAGCATTGGCTTTTTTCTTGGAAACCTATAATATCAATTCAGAAATAAAAAGTGATGTTTCAGAAGGATTATCTGTTTTGACTGATAAGGATGTAGACTGCGTAATTTTAGATATGGGAATTCCAGACAAACAAGCTTACGAAATTCTGGATGGCGTAAAGAAAAGCCCGGGATTAGAAAATCTTCCGGTAATTGTTTTTACAGGAAAGAGTTTGTCTATAAAAGAAGAATTGAAGATTAAAAAGTATGCCGATTCTATTATTGTAAAAACAGCACATTCGTACCAAAGAATGCTCGATGAGGTTTCGCTTTTCCTTCATTTAGTAGAAAAAAAGAAAGAAGGAAATGCGATTAAAGAAAGCAGTAAAAAGCTCAATTCACTAAACAATATTTTATTTGAAAAGAAAGTATTAATTGTGGATGATGACGTTCGTAATATTTATTCTCTTTCTAAAGCTTTAGAGGCGTTTAAAATGAATGTTATTACTGCATTTGATGGTAAAGAGGCCATTAAAATTTTGGACGAAAACCCAGATACAGATGTTGTTTTATTAGATATGATGATGCCAAATATGGATGGTTACGAAACAGCTGAAAAGATAAGAGCTAATCCTAAATTTCTTAACTTAGCAGTAATTGCCGTGACAGCCAAAGCAATGACAGGCGACAGGGAAAAATGTATAAAGGCGGGAGCTTCAGATTACATTACAAAACCTGTAGATGTCGATCAGTTGTTATCATTGCTTCGAGTTTGGTTATACGATAAAATCTAATCTTTAAAAATACTGTAAATGGAAAAGAAAAAGGTATTGATTGTAGATGATGATTCTAGAAATATCTTTGCATTAGTAAACACTTTAAAAGCAAGATCTTTTGAGTGTTTATCTTGTTTAAGTGCAGAAGAAGCCTTAAAAATATTAAAAAATGACAGTTCAATTGATGCTGTTTTAATGGATATGATGATGCCGGAAATGGATGGCTATGAAGCTATTCCGCTTATAAAGGCTATTCCGTCACAGGTAAATACCTATGTTGTTGCTGTAACCGCGCAGGCAATGACAGGAGATAGAGAAAAATGTTTAGAAGCTGGAGCAGATGCATACATCTCAAAACCCGTAGATGTTGATAAATTACTTCAAATCTTGGGAGAAATTTAAATGAATTATGATTGAAGATATAGAATTAGAAACTCTTATAAATGAAGTTTACGAATATTATGGTTTTGATTTTGGAAGTTATTCCAGAGCTTCACTGAAAAGGCGCGTAAATCGAGTTTTTTATTTAGATGGCTTTAAACATTTTCATGAGTTTTTATCAAAAGTTCGTACAGACGAAGAGTATTGCAAAAGAATGATTGACGAAATAACGGTGAATGTGACAGAGATGTTTCGTGATCCGTCATTTTATATGACACTCCGCAAAGAAATTTTGCCTTTACTGGGAACCAAGCCTTTTATCAGAATTTGGCATGCAGGATGTTCGACCGGAGAAGAAGTATATTCGATGGCTATTATGCTCAAAGAAGCGGGATTACTGCACAAATCTATATTATATGCCACAGATATTAATGCATCTGTTTTAGAGACGGCAAAAAGCGGTATTTTTCCATTAAGAATGATAAAGGATTATGCCGACAATTACCGCGATTCTGGCGGACAGGAAGATTTCTCGGATTATTACATCGCCAATTACGGTTTTGCAAAGTTCAATGAAAATCTTTCTGAAAAAATGGTTTTCTCACAGCATAATCTAGTTTCAGATACTTCATTTAATGAGTTTGATCTCATTATGTGTCGGAATGTCTTGATTTATTTTGATAATAATCTGCAGAAAAGAGTTATAAATCTTTTTGATGATAGTTTGGCAATGCTTGGTTTTATAGCACTTGGAACAAAAGAGACAATTAAATATTCTATCTCTCCAACCAAATACAAACAGTTTGATAAAGAGAAAATATGGAGGAAAGTAAAATAATAAAACATTGTAAAGTAGTTATCATTGGTGGCTCAGCAGGAAGTTTACAGGCATTATTAAATATTCTGCCTTTTGTAGAAAATCCAATTTCCTTTGCCATTGTAATTGTGGTTCATAGAAAAAATTCAGACGAACAAACTCTGGAAGATTTAATTGCTTTAAGATCAAAAGTTGATGTAAAAGAAGTTGAAGATAAAGTAAAGTTGAAGACTGGTTTTATCTATATTGCACCTTCCAATTATCATTTGCTGTTTGAAAAGGAGGAAACGCTTTCGTTGGACACTTCAGAGAAAATAAATTACAGCAGACCCAGTATAGATGTTTCTTTTGAATCGGCTGCCGAAATTTATGGACCAGAATTAATTGGAATTTTATTGTCTGGTTCTAATTCTGATGGAACAGTTGGTATAAAAGCAGTTAAAGCAGCAGGCGGGACAACTGTAGTACAAAATCCGCTTTCGGCAGAAATGTCTTTCATGCCTAACAATGCAATTCTGCACGCTTCACCAGATTTTATTTTAAAGACAGAAGAAATCTTGGAGTTTATAAAAGGAATAAATCAGGAAAAAACAGCGTAAAGAAAATGTAAGATATTCGAATTTGAAGAATCTTCAAAAAATTAATATGTCGCCCCTCTGGGGCATTTTTTAATGATTACAAACTATGCTATATTTAGCTTCTCCGAAGCTTTTTTAAATTGATTTATAACATTTAAATAGTCCCACAGAGACGAAATATTTATAGCAAATAAATATAGACACAGTAAAAAGCTCCAGAGGAGCGAAATATATTATTTGTTTCTACAAAAACTATTTTATTTCTCATCTTCAGGCAGAATAACCTTATTCATTTCGGCATTTTTTTCGGCTCTTCTCTGAGTTGCTTTTCCTTTTCCAATCGGAATTCCAGCTGTTAAGTATAAAGATCTGTTGTAGACATTTGGGCCGTCTCCTTTCATAACGGGAACTAATCCGTAGTAATATTGAATGGTAATGTTTAATCCGTTGCCTACATTCATATGATAACCTGTTCCAAGAGCTATTCCGGCATCAATTACACGAATCTGATCCCTGATTTTTCTTTTATAAGTAACATCATTTTTATTGATTTCATTCGAAAATTCATCAAAAGCAGAAGCCAGCAATCCAAGCTGTGGTCCAGTTTTAACATAAATTCTATTTTTGAATTGGTATTTAATTAAAATAGGAACATTAAAATATCTAATTTCCCGATTCACAGTCCCGCCTTCAAAAGTATTATCAAGATTTTCATCTTCTAAAGAATAAACAGGAATATGTCTGGCTCCCATTGGCGATTTAACAATAACACCTGTATTGATCATCCAAGAAGGATTTTTTTTAGAACGAACATCAAAATAAAATCCAAGATTAAACCCAGGATTCATTCCAGAACTTTCCAGATTAGAAATATCAGAAAGATTGATACCTCCTTCAAGACCAAATTCTAAAAAAGGCGAATTCAGTTTATCTCCAAAAATGAGTGATATTAAAACTTGAGATTTCGCCTCACTCATACAAAGAAGAGCAAGAAGAATAAATAAACCTTTTTTCATAAAATTGGTTTTAAAGTCCAAAACGATATTGAAGACCGCCCAGAAATTGTGTACGACTGCCTAAGAAACCTGCTTCGAATCTAAACATGATATGTTTGTTGTATTGATACTGTGTTCCCATAATAAAGTTCCACATATCTTTTGGAGCTTTTTGAAGGGAATATTGTACAGATGAAGATCCTGCAGTACTTAAAGCGCCATCTAAATGCGTTAGAAAAGTTCCCGCTCGGTCTAATGCGCGATCTGCAGTTTCGTGTTTCGCTTTGTTTACTGGATTTGCTTGTTGTGCGGGTGTTAATCCATTCCACCAATCATCAACTTTAGTCTGATTTTCGTCTACTTTTGCCAAACCCTCATTTACTTTTTGCTGTGCGTTGCTAAGGTCAAAAATGTCAGATAGAGGAATGTTTCCGTTTGTATCTCCAGAAATATGAACCCTGAAACCACCAACCCAAACTGCGATGTTTTGTTCCGGTTTATTAAATTTAAAAGTTTTTCCTAACCTTGGTCCAAAAACATAAGAGAAGGCAGGCTTGTCAAGCGAACTAATATCAGTCCATGCCATATTCATATCCAAAGCCAGCCATCCTCCGCCAATTCCAATAGTTGGTGTCATACCGAAACCAAAAGTGGTAGCATTAAAATTAGCTTTTGTATTGAATGAGGCTACCTGAGACCAATTATTATCGGCATCGGGAACCCATATTCCAGCATTGATTTTTGTTGCGGTATTGGCTTTTCCAAAAATTCCATAAATGTTTAAAAAAGGAAGCAGCCATATATCTGGTCTAATGGTTAGCGCGCCGGCTTCTACAGAAGATTTGTCAAAACGGACTATTTCATCCAGATTAAACTGCGGGCCATTATTAAAACCAACATTTAGATCACTGATTTTAATTTGAGAATCCTGCCAGAAATAATTTATTGATAATCCAGCAGAATAGGGAAGTTTATACCCTTTTTGGGCCACTTTTTCGCCCCAGATCGGCAGTGCATATGGATATTCTTCTACTTTTAGGCTGTCTTTTAGCTGCTGATTTTTTTCTCCTACGATTTTGTCAGTATATACTTGACCGAAAAATTGAACACTAAATAATAAAAAAAAGGCTGATATTAGTTTTTTACATTTCATTGACTTGAGTGTTTAGATTGATTAAAATAAAACTGCTTGAAATAAATATGGACTAACGCATTCTGAGGAATTTCGGCTTATCTTTTGCTTATTTGGAGTATAGAATATATGTTAATTAGTGTTAAAGTTAACTAAAAAATCTTTTATTATGTCTAAAAATTTAAGAAATGTATTTAATTATCAGTTGATTATGTTTTATTTCAAAAGCAAAACAATAAATTATTATTTTTACACTCATGAAATGGATAGCAATTGTAATGTCAATTTATTTGATGGCACTTTCAAATATGCCCTGCGCAGATATGGAAGTGAACAGTGCTATGCATAAAACAGCTCAATTTGCATCAGAGGACAATCATTCTCACGATAAGGATAATGATTTATGTTCTCCATTTTGTGCTTGCAACTGTTGCGGCGCTCAGGTTTTAAGTTACCAAACTCCAATAAATTTTGAGTTTCCTGCACCAAACAATCTCATTTCAATTCCTTTACCAAGTTACCGCTCTGTTTTTATTTCCGATTTCTGCGGAATTATTTGGCAGCCCCCTCAAATAATATAATGATTACCTCCCGATAGCTCGGGATAGAAACTTGTGGACTTACCGCAGATTTATCAGACATATTTATGTCTAATTTCTCATATCATTATATTTTTCAAATGCTAGATAAAATCATTCAATTTAGTATACGAAATAAATTCGTTATACTATTATTTACCCTTGTTTTGATAGCTTGGGGAAGCTATTCACTTAAAAACTTGCCGCTCGATGCATTACCAGATGTTACTAATAATCAAGTCCAGATTATTACTACCGCACCAACCTTGGCAAGTCAGGAAGTTGAGCAGTTAATTACTTATCCATTGGAACGTGCTGTAAAAACGGTTCCAGATATTATAGAACTCCGCAGTATTTCCCGTTTCGGACTATCGGTTGTTACTGTTGTTTTTGAAGATGACGTTGATATTTACTGGGCGCGCGAACAAATTTTCCAGCGTTTAAAACAAGCAGAAGAAAACATTCCAGATTATGTAAACTCTCCCGAATTAGCGCCTATTACAACTGGTCTAGGCGAAATTTATCAATACGATGTTTATGCCAAAAAAGGATACGAAAATAAATACAGTGCCGTAGAATTAAGAACTATTCAGGATTGGATTATTATTCCGCAGTTACAAGGAATTAGAGGAGTTGCCGATGTAAGTACTTGGGGCGGAAAACTAAAACAATACGAAATTGCAGTAAACCCAAATATGCTGAACAGCCTCGGCGTTACGATTACTGAAATTTTTGAAGCCCTAGAAAAAAACAATCAAAATACGGGTGGCGCTTACATTGAAAAAGATCAATATACGTATTTTATCCGCGGTGTCGGAATGGCAAAAGGAGTAAAAGATCTCGAAAATGTAGTAGTAAAAAACCGTAATGGTTCGCCTGTTTTGGTTCGAAATGTAGCACAGGTTCGTGAAGGCATTGCACTTCGTTACGGCGCATCAACGAAAGACGGAAAAGGCGAAATTGTTTCTGGTTTGGTTTTAATGCTGAAAGGAGAGAATTCAAGCGCAGTTGTAGACCGAATCCACGAAAAAATGGCGCAGATCAATAAAAGTTTGCCAGAAGGTGTTGTTGCTGAAGCCTTTATTGATCGAGGAAAACTCGTTGATAATTCTATTAAAACGGTCGCTAAAAACCTTTTAGAAGGAGCTCTGATTGTCATTTTTGTTCTGATTTTATTTTTAGGAAATCTCCGTGCTGGATTAATTGTAGCTTCAGTAATTCCGTTGGCAATGCTGTTTGCCGTTATTTTGATGAATGCTTTTGGCGTAAGCGGCAACTTAATGAGCCTTGGTGCAATAGATTTCGGAATCATTGTCGATGGTGCTGTAATTATTGTTGAAGCCACAATGCATCATCTTCAGAAAATCAAAAACAAAAAAGAATTGACGCAGGATGAAATGGATGTTGAGGTTTATAATTCTGCCTCCAAAATCAGAAACAGTGCGGCTTTTGGTGAAATCATCATTTTAATTGTATATCTGCCGATTCTGGCTTTGATTGGAACAGAAGGAAAAATGTTTAAACCAATGGCGATGACGGTTGGTTTTGCCATTATTGGGGCTTTTATCCTTTCACTTACTTACATTCCGATGATGAGCGCTTTGTTTCTTTCTAAAAAAACAGAACATAAAGAAAACTTTAGTGATCGAATGATTACTTGGTTAGAAAACCGATACACGCCTTTGTTGAATAAAGCTTTGGAGTTTAAAAAAGGGGTTCTTTCTATTGCTGTCGGATTATTTGCTTTGGCATTTATAATTTTCCAAAATATGGGCGGTGAATTTATTCCGACTATCGAAGAAGGGGATTTGGCTATAAATGCCACCATTATGACGGGAAGTTCGCTAACGCAGATGGTAGAAACAACCACAAAATACGAACAGATTCTAAAAGCCAAATTTCCTGAAATTAAGACCATTGTAACCAAAATTGGAAGTGGTGAAATTCCGACCGATCCAATGCCGATTGAAAGCGGAGATTTGATTATTGTTTTAAAAGATAAAAAAGAATGGAAAGGCAAGTACCATAATTGGGAAGAACTCGCCAATGCCATGAAAGAAGAAATGGAAGTGATTCCAGGGGCGAACATTGAGATTTCTCAGCCTATTCAAATGCGTTTTAACGAATTAATGACAGGAAGCCGATCTGATATCGCTATTAAAATTTTTGGTGATGACTTGGAGATTCTAGACGCTAAAGCATCGGAACTAATTTCAAAAATAAAAGGAATCGACGGAATAGGAGATTTAAAAGCCGACAAAGTAACAGGCTTACCACAGATTACTGTGAAATACGATTATGATAAAATCGCTCTTTACGGATTGAATATTTCAGATATCAACCAAATCATTCGTTCTTCATTTGCTGGCGAAAGTGCCGGTAAGATCTATGATGAAAGCAAACGATTTGATGTTGTGGTACGAATGGATGAAAACAACCGTGCTGATATTACCGATGTCAGTAATTTATTTATCCCGCTTCCAAGCGGACAGCAGGTACCGCTTTCGCAAGTAGCTTCGGTAGAATATGAACAAGGTCCGGTGCAGGTCATCCGCGAAGACGGAAAAAGAAGAATTACTGTTGGTTTGAATGTTCGCGGACGAGATATTAAAAGCGTGGTAGAAGAAATACAGCAAAAGCTGGATAAAAACTTTAAACTTCCAGCAGGTTATTATGTGACGTATGGCGGTCAGTTTGAAAATTTAATTAAAGCTTCGGAAAGACTTTTAGTGGCTTTGCCCATTGCTTTAGGATTGATTTTGGTACTGCTTTATTTTACTTTCAAAAGCGTCAAACAAGCATTGTTGATTTTTACAGCAATTCCGTTATCGGCAATTGGAGGTGTTTTTGCGCTTTCGCTGAGAGGAATGCCGTTTAGTATTTCTGCAGAAATTGGTTTTATTGCTTTGTTTGGAATTGCCGTTTTAAACGGAATTGTATTGATTTCGTACTTCAATCAATTGAAAGCCGAAGGAATTTCAGATCCATTTCAACGAATTCTTATAGGAACCAAAACCAGATTACGTCCCGTTTTAATGACAGCAGCCGTGGCTTCTTTAGGATTTCTGCCAATGGCATTATCCACAAGCGGCGGGGCAGAAGTACAGAAACCTTTAGCAACTGTAGTTATTGGTGGATTAGTCTCAGCCACTTTATTGACCTTAATCGTTTTACCGATTTTGTATTTAATGCTGGAGCGTGGGTTTAACCGCAAAGAGCGCTAAGGTTTACGCAAAGGACACAAAGAAATATTTAAAGAAAATGAAAAAGTTACTATATAATTTAAGAAAAATAACCTTTGCGAACTTCTCGCTTCCTTTGCGAACTTTGCGGTTAATTACGTTCCTATTGATCACAGTTGCTTCACAAGCACAAACCAAAATATCTTTAGAAAAAGCAATAGAGCTGGCCAAATCAAACAACATCGACTTAAAAATAGCCGATAAAGAAATCGAGAAGCAAAATATTCTAAAGAAAACCGCTTTTCAGCCCGATCCGCTTCAGGTGCAGTATCAAGGCGGTCAATTTAATAGTGCCGATTTTGATCATAATGTTTCCGTACAGCAATTTTTTCCGTTAGGGAATATCACAAAAGCCAACAGACAATTACAGGAAGAATTGGCAAAATTGGCAGAGAAACGAAAAGCTTTATCATCTTATGAACTCGAAAAAGCGGTGACTTTGGCGTATTACCAATATTTGTACGGCGTTTCGATTCAGAAATTAAATTCAGAATTGAATGAGATTTATACCAAATTCTTAAGAAATGCCGAACTCCGATTCAAAACAGGAGAAAGTGGTAATATCGAAGTGATAAGCGCTAAAGCGAAAGTCAAAGAAATAGAAACCCAAAAAACACAATTAGAGTACGATTTGGCAATTTATCAAAAACAGCTTCAGTTTTTTATTCAAACCAATGAGAATATTATTCCCGATCAAAATACAGCATTGCAATATGTTTTTATTGAAAATGAGAAAAACTCAAAAGCCGAGAGTTTAATCACAGAATTCTATCAGCAGCAAATTTCCGTTTATCAAAAAGAAGCAGGAACTTTTAAAGCTTTGAGAACTCCAAAAGTGGGTTTAGGGTATTTTGCCCAAACGATAAATACGGAATCTCTGTTTCAGGGTTTTACGGCAGGTTTACAAATTCCACTGTTTGGAGGCGTTAATACAGCTAAAGCAAAAGCATCTGAAATAGGTATTTCGCAGTCGCAATTGGCATTAGACAAAAACAAAATGATTTTAAATCTGCAAAAAGACGAGCTGCAGCACAACTTCCAAAAACAGCAGAAAAATCTAGAGTATTATCAAAACGAAGGATTGCAATATGCTAATCAGATTATCGATACAGCACAAAAAAGTTATGCTAATGGCGATATGAGTTATTGGTCGTATATCAGTTTCTTGAATCAGGCAATCGACATTAAAAAACAATATGCCGAAGCAACACACAGCTATAATCAGAGTGCTATTGAAATGCAATTCCCAACCATCAAAAACAATTAATCATGAAAGATATATTTAGTAGCGTAGATTTAACCGCAAAGAGCGCAAAGACTTTAACGCAAAGTTCGCAAAGGAAATTAGCTTATTGCTTACTGCTTATAGCTTACTGCGGAATATTTATTTCCTGCAATAAAAAGAAAACAGAAGAAAGCCACGAAGAAGAAAAATCAAGTACAGAACTTGCGTTAACCGAATCACAGTACAAAACCGTAGACATTGAAACAGGATTTGTAGAAGACAGAAATCTCAATAAAATTATTAAAGCCAATGGTTACACTACAGTTCCGCCTCAAAACTCAGCTGAGGTTTCAACATTAATCGGCGGAACAGTAAAAGATATTTATGTTTTAGAAGGAACATTTGTCAATAAAGGGAAAGTTTTGGCAACGATCCAAAATCTTGAAGTAATTGAAATGCAGGAAGAATATCATTCGGCCGTAGCCAATATTGAATATTTGCAGTTAGAATACAACCGCCAGAAAACATTGAGCGACGAAAATGTAAATCCGAGAAAGATATTTCAGGAAGTAAAAGCCAAACTAGCCGCAGAAAGAGCTCGCGCACAGGCAGCGAAAAATAAATTGGATGCTCTGAATGTTTCGACAAAAGGAAGCTCTTCGTTAGTGCCCATTTTAGCGCCCATAAATGGTTATGTAGGACAAATTAATATTGCGAAAGGTGCTTTTGCAAATACAGGAGTTTCTTTGTTTGAAGTAGTAGATAACAGTCAGATGCATTTGGATTTGAATGTTTATGAAAAAGATTTAGGTTCGATTTCTATTGGTCAAGTAATTGATTTTGTACTAACGAATCAGTCCAATAAATCGATTAAAGGAAAGATTTTCGGAATCAATAAATCATTCTCTAACCAAAGTAAAACGGTTGCCGTTCATGCAAAAATTGATCCTGCCGATGCCAAAGGACTTATTCCTGGAATGTATGTTTCGGCCAATATCAATATTACGAACGCTACAGTTCCAGCACTTCCAAAGGATGCAGTAGTCAAAAACGCCGATAAATTCTTTGTTTTTGTTCAAGAAGAAGAACATGTCGAGGAAAAACACGAACATAAAGAAGGGGAAAAAGAGGAATCTCATGAAAAGGAAATTCATTTTAAAGCAATTGAAGTGATTCCGGGCACTACAGATTTAGGTTTTACCGAAGTTAAGTTTGTAGATAAGATAGATCCTCAAGCAAAAATCGTTACAAAAGGGGCTTTTTATCTGCTGTCTGCAATGAAAGGCGGAGGAGAGCATGAGCATTAATTTTTTAAGATTCTAAGGTTCTAAGACACTAAGTTGCTAAGACTTTCTCATTTTATGTCATCCTGACGGAGGAAGAATCACACGAGAAGCTCGACAAAGATTGGAGAAATACTATTTGGAATTACTTGTGTGATTCTTCGTTCCTCAGAATAACAAACAAAACGTTTCATTCTTTGAATTGAAAAAAAACTTTGTGCCTTAGTGCCTTTGTGGCATAAAACTTTACTACAAAATGCTTAAATTTAGAACATTATTTTAAACAAAGTTTCATAGAGAATAAACCTGAAACTTTAAACTTGAAACTCCAAAAATGATACATCAAGATAAAGAAGTAAAAAATATAAAAAATAAACCCAAACCTACCTGCTGCTGTTCACACGATGAGCCTGTGCATTCCGATAATGATGGACATAATCACGGACATGACGGACACGATCATGAACATAATGTAAAAGGCAGTTTGTTTCAAATGTTTCTGCCTTCAATTATATCGTTTGTTTTGCTGATAATCGGAATTGCAATTGATAATTATTTTCCGCAAAATTGGTTTACTGGAATTGTTAGAATTGCATGGTATGTGATAGCGTATCTTCCTGTTGGGCTTCCAGTTTTGAAAGAAGCCTATGAAAGCATTGTAAAAGGCGACGTTTTTTCTGAATTTTTCTTGATGTGTATTGCTACGATTGGAGCGTTTGCGATTGGTGAATATCCTGAGGGCGTTGCGGTTATGCTTTTTTATACCATTGGCGAAACTTTTCAAGGAATGGCTGTAAGCAGAGCAAAATCTAGTATTAAAAGTTTACTGGATCAGCGGCCAGATGAGGTTCATGTTTTAGAAAATAATATTGCGGTAAAAGTAAAAGCAAAAGACGTTGCGATTGGATCTATAATTCAGCTTAAAGCGGGAGAAAAACTGGGTTTGGATGGTGAATTGTTATCAGATTCGGCTTCTTTCAATACAGCGGCTTTAACTGGAGAAAGCAAACCTGACACTAAAAAGAAAGGCGAAGTTGTTCTGGCAGGAATGATAAACGGAAATACCATTGCAGAAGTGAAAGTAACAACGGCTTACAGCGATAGTAAATTGTCTAAAATCCTAGAATTGGTGCAAAATGCCACAACAAAAAAAGCGCCTGCCGAATTATTTATTCGAAAATTTGCTAAAATCTATACACCAATTGTGGTTTATCTGGCAATTGCAATTTGTCTTTTGCCAATGCTTTTTGTAGACAATTACGTTTTTAGCGATTGGTTGTACAGGGCTTTGGTTTTTCTTGTAATTTCTTGTCCGTGTGCTTTGGTTATCAGTATTCCGCTGGGTTATTTTGGCGGAATTGGCGCTGCAAGTAAAAATGGAATTCTGTTTAAAGGCAGTAATTTTCTAGATAGTATTTCGAACATTCAGAATGTTGTGGTTGATAAAACCGGAACAATGACAGAAGGTGTTTTTAAAGTTCAGGAAGTCATTATAAAACCCGAATTTGATAAAGATGAAATCCTGAAATTAGTGAATGCTCTAGAAAGCCGAAGCACACATCCAGTTGCAACGGCAATTCATAATTATGCGGGACAAATTGATTCTTCGATTGAGTTAAAAGGCGTTCAAGAAATTTCGGGACATGGATTAAAAGCTGTTTTCAATGAAAAAGAACTACATGTTGGGAATTTTAAATTGCTGGATAAATTCAATATTTCGTATGATATTGATCCTTCTTCAATCGTTTACACTACAATTGCCATCGCTTACGACGGAAAATTTGCGGGTTATTTGACCATTGCCGATGAAATTAAAGAAGATGCAAAAGAAACCGTTTCGAAACTAAAATCTTTAGGCGTAAAACTAACCATGTTGAGCGGTGATAAGACAAACGTCGTTCAATTTGTAGCAGATAAACTTGGAATAACAAAAGCTTTTGGAGATTTACTTCCGGAAGATAAAGTAAATAAAGTAAATGAAATAAAGGTCAAAAACGAAACTATTGCTTTTGTTGGTGATGGTGTAAACGACGCACCTGTAATCGCCTTAAGTACAGTAGGAATTGCGATGGGAGGTTTAGGAAGCGATGTCGCAATAGAAACTGCTGATGTTGTGATTCAGGATGATAAACCGAGTAAAATTGCAATGGCAATTAATATTGGTAAACAAACTAAAAAGATTGTCTGGCAGAATATTACGCTGGCTTTTGTCGTAAAAGCTTTTGTATTAATTCTAGGCGCGGGCGGACTAGCAACAATGTGGGAAGCCGTTTTTGCTGATGTTGGAGTAGCTTTATTGGCAATTTTGAATGCAGTCCGAATTCAGAAGATGCGGTTTTAGTAAAAAAACAAAGCCCTATTTCATGTTTTGAAGTAGGGTTTTGTTTTTAAGTATATATTTAACGCCAATATATTTTCAATAATTTTATCGTTCGATTTGAGGTTTAGGTAATTTTGCAATTACTTCATCAATTGAAAATGTTGCTGGAGCTTGACGAGGCGGAAATTTTCTGTAGGTTTCTAGATAGTTTGCTACTTTAGATACAGCAGGTAAAATTAAAAAAGCGCGGTCCATCATCCATCTCTCGTATCCTATTGAACCATCAACTGAATATTCATAGGGATCTGCTAACAAATCAATTATAAAAGGTCCTCTTAGCTTTACCATTGGGTTTCGCCATATTTCCATTCCTTTTGCATATTGCGCAGAAAAAGTATATTTAAAACGATCGTCGCGATATGCAACAAGATTGCCATCATCATCAAAATAAATAAAATCATGTCGAACGCTTCCACTTTGTCCTTTAAGATATGGTAACTGATTGTAACCATCCAAATGTACTTTAAAATTATTACTTCCTTCCTGAACTCCATTTTGAGCACTTTGAGCTATATTTTGATCTCCTCCAGCAGCAGCGACTAGAGTAGGCAGCCAATCTTCCGCAGAAAATAATCCGGTTAAATTGCTTCCAGGTTTAATCACACCAGGCCATCTTATAACAGCTGGAGCACGATATGCACCTTCCCAATTAGTGTCTTTTTCAGAACGAAATGGAGACGAACCTCCATCAGGCCACTGATTTTTCATTGCACCATTATCTGTTGTCCAGATTACAATAGTGTTATCAGCGATTTTTAGATCATCTAGTAGTTTTAAAAGTTCTCCAACCATTGCATCATGTTCAACCATTCCATCTGCTTGGGTACCAAGCCCTGTTTTTCCTAATGAAGAAGGTTTTAAATGCGTAAAAACATGCATTCTGGTACTGTTAAACCATGTAAAAGAAGGCTTGCCGGCTTTGGCAGATTTTGTGATAAAATCTTTAGCTGCTGCTAAAAATTCTTCATCTACTGTTTCCATTCTCTTCTTAGTAAGTGGCCCTGTATCTTCAATTTTTCCTCCAGCGGTTGATCTTAATACGCCACGAGGACCAAATGCTTTTTTAAATTCTTCTCCTTTTGGATAATCTGCATTTTCGGGTTCTTCTTCAGCATTTAGGTGATAAAGATTTCCAAAAAACTCATCGAATCCATGAGCAGTGGGTAAATATTTGTCCTGATCACCAAGATGATTTTTACCAAATTGACCGCACGCATAACCTAGTGGCTTAAGAAATTCTGCTATTGTAGGATCTTCTTTTTGTAATCCTACAGGAGACCCTGGCAATCCTACTTTTGTTAGGCCAGTACGATAAGGTGATTGTCCTGTGATAAAAGCAGCACGTCCTGCAGTACAGCTTTGCTGCGCGTAATATTGAATAAAAACAGCTCCTTCATTACCAATCTTATCAATATTAGGAGTTGTAAATCCCATTAATCCACGGCTGTAAAGACTTACATTAGAAACTCCAACATCGTCTCCAAAAATGACTAGAATATTAGGTTTTGATTTGTTTTTTTGCGAGGCAACATTTGTCGTAAATCCTATGCATAATAGAAAAAGTAATACTGCCTGAATTTGTTTTTGATCCTGATTTAATTTTTTAAGTATGCTCATGAGATTTTTTTTTAGGTTATAAAATAAGTTTGTAATGAGGTATAATTAAAACCTTAAGAAAATTATTACACAAAGCTATGGGTTTAAATATTTGATTTTTAAATTTTTATGTTTCATTTTATAATATGAAACATAAAAAAGCCAAATTAAAATGAAGTGCCCCAAAAAAGGTATAAACTTTTTTGGGGCACTTCATAATCAAATTGACCTTTAAATTTTTATGTGCACTTAAAAGGTTATGGTTTTAAATCCACCACAACTTTTTCAATTTTGCCTTGAAAAGAAAAAGGCGCATCGTATGTTCTGTTCACAGGAGTACCAAAATCTTCGCCCACATCCAAAGTTTCATCAGCAGAAAAACGGCTTGGAACGGTTTTAGGAATATCCCCATCTGCCACTTTTTTACCATCAACAAGTAAAGTAGCTTTAGCAGCTTTTCCTACACCGCCGCCAGCATAATCAAAATTAACGACAATTTTATGTTTACCTGTTGTTAAAGCTGTCGGCGATTGTATGCTCCATTTATGATTAGGATAATGTGAAAAAGCATAAGCAAATGTCGGTTTACCTTTTTGAAGCATTAAAGCTAATCCGGCAAAATAGCCTCCTTGGGTAATAATCATCCCTTCCTGACCTGCTTTTACGTCAACATCTGCTGTTATACTAAAAGAAGTATTTTTCATATTAGGAGCCATACCTTCAGTTATACGAGATGTGCCTTGATGAAAAGTAAATTGATTTCTGCCTTTATTCAAATTAGGACGGTTTTCAGGATTTACCCTGTCAATGTAACGATCATCAAAAGGAAAAACCTTGTATTTTTCAGCTTCTTCCATAAAATCTTTTTGCATTTCTTTCAGCTTTTCGGGATTCTGTGCTGCAATATCTTTGGCTTGGCTAAAATCTTTTTTCAAATCGTATAACTCCCATTTATAATCTTTTACGGGATCTTCTGAAGGTACAGGATGTCCTTGCCACGGAAGGTTTTTAGGAGTTGTGCTTGCCATCCATCCATCTTTATAATATGCTCTATTTGCAATAACTTCAAAATACTGTGATTTATGTGTTTCAGATGCAGTAGCATTATCAAAAGAATAGACAAGGCTTTTTCCTGCAATTGGTGTCTGATCAAAGCCATCCACTTTTTTAGGTTCTGGAATATTGGCTGCTTCAAGAATTGTTGGAACAATATCGGTAATATGAGTAAACTGACTTCTTACTTGACCCACTTGTTTAATTCTAGCAGGCCATGAAATTACCATTCCAGTGCGGCTTCCTCCTAAATGCGATGCTATTTTTTTATCCCATTGAAAAGGTGTATTCATAGCATGTGCCCAGCTTTGCGAATAATGTTCTGCCATCCAGGGACCGCCGAATTCATCTAAATTTTTCAGCATAAATTCTTCTGTATCCACTTCGCCATTAACCATAATTCCAATTTCGCTAGTCAATCCCTGACCAGTTGGATCTTCTGCGCTAGCACCATTATCACCCATTATAAAGATGACCATTGTGTTGTTATATTCCCCTAAATCTTTAATAGACTGCAAAATTCGTCCAATTTGATCATCGCAATAAGCGAGCATTGCGGCATAGAATTCCATTTCTCTGGCAGCTACTTTTTTCATTCCTGGAGAAAGTGCATCCCATTTTTGATATTCTGGAGGAGTTGCTGCCAAAAGTGCGTCTGATGGAATGATACCTAATTTTTTTTGATTTTCATATGTTGCAATACGCTGTTTATCAAATCCCTGATCGAATTTACCTTTAAATTTAGCAATCCATTCTTTAGGTGCTTGATGAGGAGCATGTGCTGTTCCTGGTGTATAATAGGCAAAGAATGGTTTGTTCGGCGAAACGTTTTTTTGAGTTTGTATCCAATGGATCGCATGATCTGCCAGATCACGGTCTAAAATATAGTCAGGATCGACTTTTTCATCTTTAAAATAAGGATCAACTGGTTTTGTCCCTTCAAACAATGCAGGTCTGAATTGGTGCGCATCGGCACCTAAAAAACCGTAGAAATATTCAAAACCTAATCCAGTAGGCCATAAATTAAATGGTCCGGCTGGAGTAGATTGCCAGTCTGGCACATTATGATTTTTTCCAAACCATGAAGTTCCATAACCGTTATCAGTTAAAATTTTACCAATTGTAGCAACGCTCCGCGGCACTAGACTGTTGTAACCGGGATAAGGAGTAGAGAATTCCATAATAATTCCTGTAGCCGCAGTATGGTGATTTCTACCTGTAATCAACGCTGCTCTGGACGGAGAACAAACAGCAGTTGTATGAAAGCGGTTGTAACGCAATCCGTTTTTGGCTAGAGCATCAAAATTGGGTGTTGGTATTGGTCCTCCAAAAGTTGAGGTTGCGCCAAAACCCACATCATCAATCATAATTAATAAAACATTAGGAGCGCCTTCTGGTGCGCTGATTTCCTTAGGCCAGTCAATCGGATCAGAAGCTTTGATTGTAGGAGCCACTTTACCAACTTTTTGATAGGGTTCAATAGGTAAAACGGTTCTGTCAGGCCAATTTTGAGCGTGTGTTGCGCTAAAGGAAAGCAATGAAATTAATACGGTGAGCAAAAAGTTATTTTTCATAAAATTTAATGGTATTATTATTTATAGAAAAAAAGTGATAACTTTTTAAGAGGCTGTATTTTAATTAAATACATAGTAAATGTAAGCAAAATAATGTAGTGTATTAAAAAAAAAATATTGAAATTCTTAGTACGATTATTTCTGTATTTTTTGGGATAAAAAAAAGCCCATTTCTATTCGAAATGGGCTGAATAGATTTGCAAATACTTGGGGCAAAATACAAATCAATTTAACTAAATTTATTTTGGCATTTCTGGAACTATTATTCTTCGTGTTGGCGTGCTTAAAGTTTCAATAAAAGCCAACAAATCACTGATTTCTTCTTTACTTAAATCTAATTTTCGCAGCATTGGATCAGATTTTGGAATTAAAGAATCTCTTGCTGTTCCCAAATATTTTTTTTGGACAGGTGAAGGGTTTCCTAAATTGTACAATTCCACAACATCGAGTAAACTTGGAAAATGTCCATGATGCATCCAAGGTTTCGTATTTACGACTTCGCGAAGTGTCGGTGTTCTGAATTTGCCAATATCTTTGACATCTTTAGTCACATTATAACGTCCAAAATCTTCGTTTTTTGTACCGAATAAAGTTTGTCCGTCATTATGGAACTGATTATCGCTGAAGTATGGCGTATTGTGACAATTGATGCATTGTGCCTTGGTTCTAAACAAATGAAGACCTTTTACCTGCTGATCGGTATAAATATCTGATTTTCCGCTTACAAATTGGTCAAATTTACTTTTCGGACTATTGATCGATCTCTCAAAAGTGGCAATCGCATACTGAATGCGTTCTAAAGTCACTTTTTTGTCTCCAAAGGCAGCACTAAATAAAGCATTATACCCTTTAATTTTAGCAATTTTATCGACAGCAATCGTCAGTTTTTCATTCATTTCTAACGGATCCGAAACAGGAAACTGCGCTTGATCTTCAAGACTTGAAGCGCGTCCATCCCAAAATAGGGAAGTAGCATACGCCGAATTTAAAATCGTCATCGAATTTCGTTTTCCTGTCTGGCGATCGTGTCCAAACGAACGTGTCAAATTATCTGTCCAGCCCAATTCTGGATTATGACAGGAAGCGCAGGCAATTTGTCCGCTTCGGGATAATCTCGGATCAAAAAACAAGATCTTCCCCAAACTCTCTTTTTCCTTAGAGTACGGATTATAAGCAGGATACGGCACAGCAGGAAGTACGCCAATATCCTGAAATTTAGATTTATCGATACTTTCATGCAGTTCCGCGGCAGGCCATTTTGAAGAATCGCTGCTGGAATATAATTTTCGTAATTCCTGAATGTCGGTGTAATCAGGTCCTTCAGATGCCTTATAAGCAGATAATCCAAGCAGGAATAAGATGGGTAAGATTAGTTTTTTCAATTCTTTTTATTTTTTTGTTTTTTGATTTGTTTTAAGTCTCAAGTCTCAGTCTCAGTTTTGTCTTATATCTCAAAAGCTTTGTCAAAGTTTTAAACTTTGACAAAGCTCGAAAGTTCCAGACTGCCAACTGCGACTGAATACTAAATACTAATCACTGACGACTAATCACTAAAGCGTAACCTCTTTCGGACATGGAATGCTCAAAGCAGCTGGCTTTGGATAAGTCCTGTTATTGTACATTCTGTATTGTGTTGAAACTGTTCCTCCAAACAGTTTATCATTTGTCAGTTTTAATTCGAATGAGATTTCATATAAGCCATTGCTGATTTCTTTATAAGTTCCTTCACCAGAAATAGCAATTACGTGTGTGTTAGTTGCGCTTGATCCAATTGTAATATCCTGCGGAATAACCAAAACTGTTCCTTCAGTTTTGCTTGTTCCATTTGCAGGGAAAAACTCCAAAGCAGATGTAATGTTAAATCCTGGAGATACTGCTGCTGCATTACTTTCGTTAGAAAACCATCTTTTTAAACCAAAAGAGTTTATGGTATTTGTTCCAGTAGCAACATTAAATCCTATTTTGAAGGCATCATGATACACATCATCATTCGGGTTTGCTGTTCCTTTGTCGCTATAAAGAATCGCATTTGGATCATCTTTTGTTACGACAACAGGGAAAGTAAGAGCGTTAAAAGTCTGCCATGTACAATTTCCATTATTATTAAACCAATGTTCTCCATAAGTCAAATAAAAAGCATTTGTTGGATCTGTAAACTTTGATGCCGGATATGCCTGAATATCTCTTGGTGATTTAATTGGTTTTACAATCGTTAAATTAATACTTCCAGTTGCGTTGTAATTCCCGGCATTTACTAAGGTAATTTTCGATTCATAACGTGCATCATCATTCTGTAAATCTTCCAAAAGGGTTAAATGATAGTTTATTGAATTTCTATTATCTCCATAATCATCATGAGTTAAAGAATATTCAAAACCATTTTGAAATTTGAATATCGAAAGTTTTTCAATTTCTTCAGGGAAAAATCCGTTAGGGAAATTCACTTTAAAATCAATCGTTTCGCCCACTTCTCCTTTGACAATAAGTTGGTTTACAGGAAAGGTGTAATTTGTTGTAATTGCCCCCAAATCAATTTTAAAAGTCTCGTTTGGATATGTTGAATTCTGATTTCCAATATGAATATCTGGATCTGACACGGTTTCCAATTTTAAAGTAATACTTTGACTAGCAGCCCATCTTTTATCAAAAGAAACATAAATAGTGTCTGTTAATTTACTTCCTTCAAATACTAATTGATTTACTGGATTTACAGTAAAACTTTCGTTATCGCCAGTTGAAGAAACGGCACTGAAATTTGCGGTTACTGCACTTTTTAGTGAACGAGTTGTTAAAGCAACAGGAACTTTTAATGTTTTAACTGAACTATTTACATAAGTGGATTGCGGAACAAGAAGAGAATTTATTGTAGGATATTCTAATGGAACATTATTGCTGTTTACCAAGAAGTTAAATCGTAAGTAAGGATCAATTTCAGAACCTAGTTTGTAGTCATCTTTTGAGCAAGAAGTCAAAAGTAATGCTGCTAATAATATGCTGAGTATCTTAATAGGATTCATTTTGCTGTAAGTTTTCATTAAGATTAATATTAGATTGTGGTATTGGCAGTACGAATTTTAGAGATGGATATGTCATACCGCAGTTTGTTGAAATACACCCGTCATTTCTTGAAATATCTTTGTGGTTACGCATTAGATCAAAGAACAAATGTCCTTCAAAACAAAGCTCTTTTCTTCTCTCTAAAAGTATTTCTTCTTTTAAGTTTGATGTGTTTGTTAGTAAAGTGGCATTAGCACGCGCACGAATTGTATTGATGTCTTGCATGGCAATTGCTGCCTGATTGTTTTCAAGCGCTGCTTCTGCACGAATTAAATACATTTCACTAAGTCTAAATGCTACATAACCAGCATTATCTTGAAACTTTCTTGTAAAATTGTACGGACGCGGAGTTAATAGCCCATTTACCAAAGTTTGAAGATTAACAGTAAGAAATAATTGTTTTCTTATGTCATTGTTCTCATAAAGATTTACAAGATCATCTGAAGCAACATACTTTGCATATGTGTTTGCATTGTATCCAAAATAACTTGCCATTGAAGACGTTGCCGCGTTTTCTGCATCTTTTGGAATTGAAAACTCTAATAAAGCCTCAGAAACAGGAAGATCTGGCTGAGCCCATTGTGCAATATAATTTTCAGAACTCATTAATTGAAATCCAGAATTTGTAATTACATCATTTGCAGTTTCATAAGCATTCGTCCAGTCTCTTTTGTAAAAATATACTCTTGCTAGCAGTGCTTTTGTATTGTTTCGGTTAAAATAAGAATATGTCGGTCCAGCCATTGACGCATTATCGGAGTAATTGTCTACAGCCGATTTTAGGTCGTCAATAATCAACGAATAAGTAGCAGCAAGTGTTTCTCTCTTAGGATATTTAAGTCCCGCTTTTATGGATTCTTTGTTGTACACAATCCCAAAATGAGATGCATCTGAAGTATAAGAATAGTTTTGACAATAGACTTGTGATAATAAAAAATGAGTATAAGCTCTAATCGTTAAAGCTTCAGCTATTATCTGTTTTTTTTCGGCATCGGTAGCATCAGTTAATTTAGGTGTATATTCTAAAAGTAAATTAGCCTGATTAATTATACTGTAACTTCCAGTATAAAAACTAACAAAATTACTAGTCTCTGCAGTATCTTCAAAAGAGTATACTTCTCTGATATTTACTCCTGATGTAATCTGTCCAGTACTATTTCCAGAAGAGGCAGGTGTAAATTTAATATTTCCACCTTGTAAATCGGAATAAACAGCAAAACGTTCGCCTCTTACATTAGCTTCTATATCACGATAAAGTCCTTTTAAAGCAATTAAAACCCCTTCTTTATTTTTTAGAAGTTCATCTATGGATGTTTGTGTTCCTGGTTCTTGTTCTAGAAAATCACTGCAGCTCTGTAATGAAAAGGTCAGGATTATTATTGTAATGTATTTTAAATATTTCATCGTCTTAAAATTTTGCATTTACACCAAGTGAAATTGTTCTTGCCTGCGGATAGATATAACTAAACTCTCGAATTCCGTTCATTCCTTTTGGACTTTTTTCTTTGTACCAATACAATACATTTGTGGCATCTGCAAAAACAGCAAGTGAATCCAGAAATATATTTTTGATTGGAACATTATAACTAAGATTAACATTGCTCAATCTTACATAAGTAGCATCATAAACATACTTACTCAAGTTTGCAGTAACTGGTACAATTGTTACAGCAGCATAAGGAACAACATCTCCTGGGTTTCGCCAGTGATTATAGGCGTTAACTGAAAGATTTCGGTTTGAAGTATTCGAATATTTATCAATTACAGCATCTGATGCAAAGAAATCACCACCTAATTGAAAATCTCCTCTAAAAGTTAAAACAAGATTTTTGTAGAAAGTAAAATTATTATAGAATCCACCGTAAGCTTTTGCTTGTGTGTCTCCAATTGGTTCCCAATCTGCTATGGTAAATAAAGATTTGTAAGTTGCAAGATCATAAATTTGTCCATTTTTTGTTACTAAATCTCTTCCTGTTGCAGGATCGACACCAACCCAGTTTATTCCCCAAACTGTAGTTGAGCTGTAACCTACTTTTTGAGCTAAAGCAAGTTCGGCTGTAGAAAAATCGCTTCCTAAACCTTTTAATGCAGTCACTTTGCTATCTACAGTTGAAATATTAAATGCTGTAGTCCATTTGAAATTATCATTTTTTATCCATTTAATTCGGGTCTGAAATTCTAATCCTTGATTATACATACTTGCCGCATTTATTTGCATTGAACTGTAACCGGTTTCAGTAGGAATGTCTCTCGTAGTAATCATATCACTTTTGTTGTCGCGATAATATTCAAGTGTAAATTCAATTCTGTTAAAAATATTGAAGTCAATTCCAGCATTAAATTTTGTATTCTTTTCCCATCCTAGTTCTCCATTTGGTGCGTAGCCAGGTGTTGCACCTGTTCCGCCATTGTAGTTGTTTTGTGCATAGTTGTATAATCCTTTTGAACGATATGAACCAATTCTAGAATTTCCTGTTGTACCGTAACTTGTTTTTAATTTTAAGAGATTTACCCATGAATTATTATTAAAAAAACTTTCATTACTGATAATCCAGCTTGCCCCCGCACCACCATTATTAGCCACATCATTATCATCTCCAAAAACAGAACTTTGATCACGACGGAAATTAGCCAATAAATAGTAACGCTTTTTATAATTGTAATTGACTTGAGAAAATAAAGAAACTCTTGAATTGTAACTAATTTCATTTCCATAAGTCTGGTTGCTAGTAGATTCATCCACGTTAGGAGTTAACGGATTGTCATCTCGGATTGCATTAGAAACAGGGTTTATAACATTTGGATTTACGAAACCTATTCCAGATTGATAGTGAAAATCAGTCTTATCTTCAGAAAGTTCAAAACCAACAACACCGTCAATAGCATGATTTTCATTAAGCTGTTTATCAAATAAAGCTTGGCCCTGCCAGTTCCATTTCGTTGCATTTCTTTGATTTGTAAGACGTCGTCCCCATCTAGGATAAGTGATGTTATCTAAAACAAAAGTTCCTGTTAATTGGCCGCTTTCATTTTCAGCAGAAAAATAACGATCTTGGTCTTTATCAACATAGTCCATTCCAAAAAGAGTAGAGAACTTTAGGAAATTATTTAATTTATAGGAAAGAGCAAGGCTTCCTAAAATACCATAGGTATTGGCTACATTTTTATTCTGTTCGATTGCTGCTAATGGATTTCCTCTAGTCATACCACTAACTCCTAAATAAGAATAAGAACCATCAGGATTGTATGGAGATAGAGTAGGAAGGTAAGCAAAAGAATAAAAGATGTTTGGAGCATCTTTCTGTATGTAACTTGGGTTCAGCATTAAACTGATGTCTAATTTTCCAGAGGTATATCCTAGATTAATTCCCGCATTCAATTGTTTGGTACTGTTGCCCATTTGCGGTTCATCAATTTTTGTATAGCTAATGTTAGTTCGGTATGAAATTTTTGATGTAGATCCAGAAACATTAAAATTATATTTATTAAAGATTCCTGACTTATTTAAAAGCCCAAACCAATCAGTATTTACACCATTATAAGTAAGTGGAGCAGTTCCTGGAGAGGTGTTTTTTAAAAACTCATTTCGAAGCTCTGTGTACTGCTCACCATTAAGATATTTAATCTGATTAATGGCAGAAGAAACCCCAAGCTGATTAGAGAAACCAAATTGAGTTTTCCCTTTTTTTCCTTTTTTAGTTGTAATTAAAATGACTCCATTTGCTCCGTCAGCACCATAAATACCAACTGCAGCTGCATCTTTAAGAACCGATATTGTTTCAATAGTTTCTGGCGCAATTTTCATTAAAGGGTTTCCAAAATTTTCAGTAAAATCTCCATTTCCACTAAAATAAGCGCTATCAATACCATATTCTTCACCCATAATCACTCCATCAATAATGATAAGGGGCTGACTAGAGGTACCAATACGTGCTCCAGATAAAGAAGGCAAAGTTCCCTGTCCGCGGATGTTAATTTTGACAGGACCACCAACTCCAGAAGTATTTTCTACCATAACACCTGCAATTTGACCCGTAATCATTTTGTCAATAGATTCAGAAGCTTGTTCAACAGCAATATCTTTAGCTTGTAAAGTAGAAATGCTCCCTACAATTTCTTCTTTTAGTTTCTTAGTTCCATATGAAGAAGTAATTATAACAGGATTTAATTCATCGGTTATTTCTTGAAGATAAAAAACAAAATCCTTTTTGTAACCAGCTGTTTGTGTTTGGGTTTCCATTCCTAAAAAGCCAACTTCGAGAATCTGGTCTTTAATGTTATTTCCTTTTAGTTCATACGCAAATTTTCCGTTAAAGTCGGTTATAGCGCCCATTCCGGTTCCTTTTATGCGAATTGTTGCTCCAGGTAGAGGCTGTCTGTCTTTTGCGCTGTAAACGGTTCCTTTTATAATGCGTTCTGTTTCCTGAACATCGGAGTTAGATTTTTCAACAGGAGTTGCATCTGTCAGCAAAACTTGCTTTTTCTGAATATAATAAGAGATATTGGTACCTTTTAATAGCTTCTTTAAAGTAGTTTCTAAAGACGCATTCTCAACATCAATATCGGCTAATTGTTCTGCATCTATTTTTTTGGCATTGTAAATGATTCTAAAATCAGTCTGCGCTTCAATCGATTTAATAATTTGGCTGATAGGTTTGTTTTTTACATGTAATGTAATGGTTTTATTCTGCGAAAAACCTTTAAAACTGGATATAAGGAGGGCTAAGAAAAACAGAATTTTTCTTAAGTTATTGGGTATCATTAAAGTCATGTTTTATTTAGTTATGGAAAATAGGTGTAATGGTAATTGTTTTTTGTTCAATAGAATAATTAAAAGGCGTGTCGCGTTTTAGAAGATCTAAAATATTCTCAACACTAGACTCACTGATTTTAATTGAGCCGCTAAAACTCTGTTTGGCCAAAACAGCATTTTCGTTGATAATTTCAACGTCGTAGGTACGCTCAATTATTTTTGTAATTGTAGAAAATGGGGTGTTATTAAAGGCAAGTTCACCTTGTGTCCAAGCTTCATAAAAAGAAGTATCAACTCTTTTTGTTGTAATTTTCTTAGACTGATTCTGCCATACTGCCATTTGGTTAGGTTGGAGCATAACTGAATTGGAAACATTATTTTTCTCAGACATTTTAATGCTTCCTTCAACCAAAACACTGCTCACGGTTTTGTCTTCTGGATATGCGCTAACATTAAAACGAGTTCCAAGCACTTCAATTTCAACTTGGTCTGAGTGTACAATAAACGGATGCTGTTTGTCTTTAGCAACTTCAAAAAATGCTTCACCGTTTAAATAAACATTTCTATTACCGTTTATGCCAAATTGCTCTGGATATCGTAAAGTAGTGCCAGAATTTAAACTCACAAGCGTACCGTCTGATAGTTTAAGTTTAAATGTTTTCCCAAACGGAATTTTTAAGGTATTGTATAAAACGTCTTTATCCTGAACTTTTCCGAAATAAACAATCTGATCAGGGAATTTTCTGGCAACCAGTTCGCCTTTATCATTCACCAATGTATTCAGATTCTTTTCGGTAAAAAATTCTAAACGACCATCGCCTAATTCCAAAACAATTTCTTTTGAAACCGCTGTTCTTTCATTAAAATAAAAAGCAAGTTTTCCTAAACCAAATAATACAACAAGAATGGCCGCGTATTTAAAATACGTTCTTATTTTATTTTTTGGTTGTAATGCGGCAACTGGAACTTCACGTGAAATAGTTCCTGAAATTGCTGTTAAGGTCCAAGTCTTTTTTAAAGTTATAAATTGCTTTTTATTTTCTTCTGAGGCGTCAATCCGCTGAAAAAGTTGTTCAACTTCTTGTTCTGAAGCTTCATTAGATAAGTATTTATAAATTATTTCCGATGTCATAAATGCGTTTTTAAACTTCTCGCTACTGTAAGTACACTTCAGAATTAAAATACCCTACCTTTTATTCGTAATTATTATAAATAAGGATAAAAATTAAAAATAAATAATCGGATAGTTTAGTTTTTAAAATCTTCAAAGCCTTTGTCATATGGGCTTCTACGGCTTTTAAAGTCACTTCCATTTCTTCGGCGATTTCTGCATTTTTTTTATTCTCGAAACGTTTTTTGATAAAAACTTCGCGGGTTTTTGGAGGCAAATCGCTGATGGATTCCTGAATAATACGTTCTAATTCTGTTAATTCTAAGGTGTCAAATTGAATTGAATTTAAAACTTCAATATCCAATTCTCTTTCTTTGTGGTTAAGGAGGTCATTCTTGAATTTATCTTTCACTTTATTGTGACGAATTAAATTCAAGCATTTAGATTTGGCGTAGGTAAACAAGAAAGCCTGAATTCCGCCTAGGGATTCAACATTTTCTTTATTTTGCCATAAGTGCAGCAGTGCTTCTTGAGCAAGATTTTCAGCTTCGTCGTTATCGTAAATAAACTGAACGCTGAAAGATTGGATTCTCCTAAAGTATTTATCGTAAAAAAAGGTATATGCAGTCTCGTCGCCTTCTTTAAAGGAATTGAAAAGATTGGATTCGAAACTGTTATTTTGGTTCATTAAACGAAATTTACTTTGGAAAAGCAATATTAAGTAAATTTTAAAAACTACTTGTATCTGCTAAGGAAGCGGCAAATATAAAAGTTTATTTATATTAATTCTAAATAAAATAAAATTAATAAATGTTTGAAGAAATTTTATTCAGAATAGGTTTAGTTTCCAATAATGGCTTAATGTATTGGGGCGATTTTAACGCAAAGGACGCAAGGTTTTTTGATATGCTGGGTTTTATAAAAAACGCAAAAGTTCGCAAAGCTTTGTGTGAAAAACTTTGCGAACTTATTTTTTAGCCACAGATTAAAAGGATTAAAGATGATTTAAACCTGTGTTAATCCGTAAAATCTGTGGCTGAAATTAATATTCAGATTGAAAATCGTTTCGTTCCAATGGTTGAAACCATTGGCTATGTTTACCATGTTTGCGAACTTCTACTAGAAAGTTCAACACAAAGCTTAAAAAAAAGCTTTGCGTCCTTTGCGTAAACCTTTGCGCTCTTTGCGTTTAAAAAAAAGCTCTGTTCTTAAAATTCCGCCATCCAAAACCAATTAATACTAAAATGAAAAGCAATAAAGGCAAGAACGCTTTTAAAAAGCTGATTTCTGTTGAATCTTTAAAAGTTTCCACTTTATAACTATCCCAATTTTGTACATCAACCGCTTCATTTTTAAAGATTTTGGGATAAAAATGCAAACGAAGTTTTTCATGAAACTGTGTCGTTTCTTTCAAAAACAAAAGCTGGTTTCGTAAATCCGATTTTGCAATATCGTTTAATTGAATCTGAGTATGAAGTGTTGGAATAAATTGGGCAATCAATTCACTCGCACGGTTTCGCTGTTCTAATTTGGCGTACAATTCCTTAGACTGGACTGCAGATTCGTCATCGCCCATTTGCTGCATGGCAAAATACCAAAGCCAGCTAAATTCTTGATCTGCTGGAATCTTATATTCTCGAAACTGCGGATAATGTTTATAAAACTTTTCCATCGTTTCATTTTTATCCATATCCCATTTTTCATGATAGGCATTTCGCTGTTGTATAGTGAGTTCTAATGCTTCAGGAATTTTGTATTTATTTACAAAAAAAGCATTAATTCCGGCAGGAACAATAATGATTAAAAACAGCCAGATTGTTAATAAAGAAACAGCATTAACGTTAGAATGCATTTGCAGGGAAACAATGAAAAAACAAACTGCAAACCAAAATAATAGATACAGAATTCCGATTCCGAAGAAAATAAAAAAGGATTGATCTAACGGAATATTTAAGAACAAAACAGCAGCAAAAAGTAAAATCGTAAACAAAGCGATCAAACTCAAAATCCTTACATAAAATAACTGCAGGATATATTTGAAAGTATTCTGACTCTGCGTTGCCACGATTTTCCACGTACCACTTTCTTTTTCTTCTGAAATTACATTATAAGAAAAAGCAATAATTAGGAGCGGAAACAAATAAACCAGCACAAAACTAAAATCGATATTTCCAGACAAAAGATTGTTCGGATTATTTAGTTCTGCATCGTATTTCTGACCTTCTAAACCGCGAATGGTAACATTTTGAATAGAAGGATTTACATCGCGCTGGCCAATGGCTAAACTGTTTAGAGGCAAAGTAGTATTGACCAAAGAAAACTTGATGTAATATAATAAAAGACCGATTTCGTCTTTATGAAAAGCAGCATTTCTGGCAATATGTTCTTTTTGATAAATCGCCGTTTCTTGAATGCTTTTTTCTTGCTTATCTTGAAACTGTTTTCCAATTAAAAGACTGATAAAACCGATGCATAACAGGAAAAGCAACCCAATTTTAGTTCCTTTTGACCGAATGAAGTTTTTGAATAATAATGACAGCATAATTATATAGCTTTAAGTTTATGAGACGCGATTCTGATTAAGATAAAAAGCACCGCAATCCAGAGAAGAATTGAAATAATAGAGACGATTTCGTTTTTAAGAACCGTTCCAATTTTTTCAGGTTCATAATGAAATTCTTCTAAGTCAGCCCAATGTTCTTTGCCGATAATTAAAGGTTTATCATTTGGCCCAGGTTTTTTATTGCTGATGTATTTAATCTGCAAAGCATTCATTTTCTGAGCCATTGTATAACGATAGTCTTCGGCTTGTTTCTGAAAATCGATGTACGATTCGTAATCGGTGTTTGACAATCCCATCGACAGATTTTTAATAGCGATATAAGGATTTAAGAAAGAAACAGTCTTAGAAAAGCTGTTTTGTTTTTTGTAAATCTTTAAAAGCTCGGCTAAATGTTCGTTGTAAATTCTGGAACTTATTTTTTCGCCTTCGGTCATTATAAATCCCGAATAATTGAACGGAAGTTTCTGAACCGAATCGACTTTATAAGCCGTAAGCAAAGAATCCTTGATTTTTTTATAATGCGGATCGTTCGGATTATGACTGTCTCCCTGCTTTAAAATATCTTTCTCAATATCGCTGTTAAACTGGATTTTGGAAGGCGCTTCGTAAATATAAGCCCCAATTGCCTGCGTCGTTCTTGGCAGAATAATGGTAAAAAGCAGCCAGATGCCGATAAGAGTGATCAATGCTTTTTTGGACGTCTTACTTATCGCTGAAATCAAAACGGCAATTACGCAGAAGAATAGGAGATAAGCCAGATGAAAAAAGATAAACAAAAGCATTTTTAAAGTTTCGTCTGCTGTTATAGAAAAATTTTGCAAAAACAGCCAGACTAAGACTAAAACAATAATTGTTGGAATAAAAAGCAGCATAATCACACTGGCAATACCTAATGTTTTTCCCACTAAAAGCTGTTTCCAATTGATTCCCTGCGTTAAAAGAATTTTTAAAGTTCCATTTTCGCGTTCGTAGGCAATGGCATTAAAACCTAAGAAGAAAATGAGAAGCGGTAATAAAACCTGTAAAACCATTGCAATGCTGATTTCTCCAAAACGAAGCATACTATTTGAAAATCCAGCTTCAGAGAAATTGGCAGTATTTTGTTTGTGTGCTTCCAGGAAGATGGCATTTCCGAAAAAAGGTTCCATACCGAATTCAAAAACACTTAATGGCGTACTTTTTCTAAAAGCAAAATTGCCGTAATGTGCCATTCTATGCGGATTTTTATCTGGATTTTTTAACCAGTCTTCTCGAGATTCATGCTGGTATTTCTCGCTGGTTTCATTTTGGCTTCTATAATTGTCCCAGCCTGTAAATGCGGCGTACAAAAGCAAAATACCAATAAAAATGGTTATGATGTATACAGCAGGATTTTTAAAAACAGATTTTTTAAAATGCCTGGCAATAAGAATTTCTGATTGTAATATTTTCATATAAATTAAAATCTATAAGTTACGGTAAGATTTACGTTTCGCGGACTTCCCGGAAACAATCTCAAATAATTTTGCGCGCCCAGCCAGTATGTTTTATTTAGAAGATTACCCGCGTTTAAAGCGATCTGCATATTTCCTCCGTTAGGTTTGTAATAAATAGCAGCGTCAAAAATGGTAAAATCTGGAAGTATGAAATCTCTTGTAAACCAAGGCACTTTACTGCTTTGATACTGCATTCCCAATCCAATTCCGAAATCGTCTAAAGCAGAATCAGAAGCAAAATTGTAGCGTGTCCAAAGATTCGCGCTGTTTTTTGGCGTGTTCTGTTTTCTTTGTCCAATTAATGAAACGTTGGCATCGTTGGTAATTTCAGCATCAATATAACTGTAAGAAGCATTAATCTGCCAGTCTGTAGTAATGTATCCTGCGAGATCACATTCGAAACCACGGCTTCTTTCAGAACCTCTTGTAACCAGCAAATCTGGGTTTAGAGGATCATTTGCATTCATCAAAATATTACGCTGATTGATTTCGTAAACGGCTGCATTAAAACTTACCGTATTATTAAAGAAAACGGCTTTCATCCCAAACTCTTTCAAATCACTTTCCAAAGGTTTAAAAAGACTTCCGCCAGGTAAACTTCCTGTTTGAGGCATTAAAGTAGTCGTGTTAGACTGCGGTTGATAACCTTCAAGATAAGTTGTGTAAACATTAATCGCATCGTTTACGGCATATGTAATTCCAATTCTAGGAAGCAAAGCGTTTTTTTTAACCGTTAACTCGTTATTGGTTTCGTAATTGGTAATATCTTCAAACCATTCGTTTCGCAGTCCCAATAAAAAAGTAAATTTTTCCCACTGAATCTGATCCTGAATATAAATAGCATTCGTAGTTGTTAATGCCGATGGAAGCGCCGTACGAACATTTAAAACATAATCCTGCGTATTTCTTAAAGCATACGACGGATTGTTTAAATCGAAGAAATTGACATTTGGTTTGGGCAAAACAACACCATTTACGGTTACAGTCTGGTAATTAGAAGCGTTGGCAGGAACAAAAGTATTGGCAACCGTTCCGTCATTTAATAAATAACCTCGCGCAGCATTTTGTCCGCCGCCTTTGTTTTTATTCCAGCTGCTCAAATCGTAACCCGTTAATAATTTATGATTCAGTTTTCCTGTTTTAAAATCAAAATTGAAATAGGCACTCAAATTATCAATATCCCAATATTGCTGGCGCTGAACGTACTGCATCATGGCAAGGCTCGTAACGGGCTGATTGTTCATATCTACTGCAAAAGCATTGTTTGTGCGGTGTTCCTGAAGATTTTCTGTCCAAGTCTGTTTCATGTAAGAAGCATTAAAACCAACTTTTGAAGAGAATTTATGAGAAAAATTGGTCATCAAAATCATTTCTTTTGATTTGAAAAAATCGCCCGAAGCTCCTAAATTTAAACTGATTGGCGTTTTGTTTAAGTCAGTTTTACCTGCAACAGCACCAAAAATAGGCTGTCCGCGATCCAAAACTCCCGTCATGTCGCTTAGAATCAGTTCGGTATTAATTGCTGTTTTTTCATTTGGAATATAACTGAAAGATGGCGAAATCAGGAATGATTTATTGTTCACCAAATCACGATAGGATTTTGCTTCTTGGTACGCTCCGTTTACACGATATAAAAGCGTTTTAGAATCATTTAAAGGACCTGTAAAATCTAAAGTTCCGCGTAAAGTGCTGAAACTTCCAACAGAAAGACTGACCTCTTTTCGGTCAACAGCCAAAGGTTTTTTGGTAACCATATTAATGCTTCCGCCTGGATCAACAGACGAAAATGTGGCACTCGACGGACCTTTGATTACTTCAACACGTTCAATATTACTCGTTAAGGGCTGTAGAAAATAATATTGCCTTGTTCGCATTCCGTTAATAATCTGTCCTTCTTCGTTTTGGCTGATGCCTCGAATGGTGTATTGATTGTAATAACTAGCTGGAATTACGCCACTTGCCATTTTTACAACATCTGCTAGATAAATTGCCCCTTTATCAGCAATTAATTCTTTGGTAATGCTGGAAATAGACTGCGGAATATCTTTGTTTAAAGCCGCAGTTTTAGTTGCCGAAAAAGAGTAATCGCTGTTGTACTTTCGCGTTGAGCGCCCAATAATTTCAACAGTCTGCAATTCATTTCGCTTAGATTCTAATTCCAAAGAATCTTTAGCAATGCTGTCTCTGACTTTTCCGCCGTTTTGTGCTTTTAAAACAGAAATTGTACTTACTATAAACAGTAAAGAAAGTGTATGTTTCATTTGAATCTAAACGGTTTGTAAATACAAATCTTCCAGTTCGTTAGCAGAAATCTTATCTGCTTCTATAACTGTAACAAGATTTCCCTGTTTCATAATTCCGATATGCGAAGCGACTTCACGAGCTCTAAAAATATCGTGTGTTGCCATTAAAATCGCTGTTCCATCTGCTGAAAGTTCTTTTAAAATCTGAGAAAATTCATTGGAAGCTTTTGGATCTAAACCGCTTGTAGGTTCGTCTAACAAAAGCACTTTTGCTTTTTTGGCGATTGCGATAGCAATTCCAACTTTCTGACGCATTCCTTTAGAATAACCGCCCAAATTTTGGTCATGCGCTTTGACTTGCAATCCTGCTTTGTTCAGGAAATATGTCAGTTCTCCTTTAGAATATTTAAAACCAGCAAGCGAAGAGAAAAATTTAAGATTTTCTAATCCTGTTAAATTTGGATAAAGCATTACGGTTTCCGGAATGTAAGCCACAAATTCTTTGGTAGTATCTGCGTTTAAAGTAACCGGAATATTATTAATGGTTAAGGTTCCTTCTGAAGGTTCGATGAAACCTAGAAATAAATTAATAGTTGTTGTTTTACCAGCGCCATTCTGTCCTAAAAGGGCAAATATTTCGCCTTCTTTTATAGTTAAATTTAGGGCATTTAAAGCAGTATAATCACCATATTTTTTGGTGAGATTTTCAGCTGTCAGCATATTTTTGTATTTGGATTTAGTTTTTTAGTAAAAGGATTTCGTGACACATTTTCAAAGGCATCAGAAAAGATTTTAAAGTCTCAATGAAGGTTTACTGCGGTTTATTCGCGAAAGCGTAAATAAGATATTAGCTCTATTTCAAACAATTGGAATGAATAGAGATTAACAAATTTTAAAAAACAAAGTAAACTAGAATAGAGCAGGAGGAGCTCTTAAAGCAAATAAACTGCCTTTGAAGAATGTTGAAACCGATTGAGTAAAAATAAATATCGGCTTAGATTCGATTTGTATTTTTTGAAAAACAACAGTTTGCAGCGAGTTCGGAATGAATGTACTAAATGCAAAGTGACAGATATGGCACTTAGTGTCTACATCGTGACTGTGTGTTATTTCTTTTTGATTATTGCTTGAATGATGTTCGCACTGCTTTTCGGAAAGCTGTTTAAAAACATGTTCATAAGAATGAATGGTCTGAAACAGCATTGCGGACAATACCATAAGAGACATCAAGAAATTGACAATTAAAATTTTCTTTTTCATTCAAATAAACGGCTGGTTTTTTTAGCGGTATAAAAACGCAACAGTGTTGCAAAGATAGCTATCTAATTTTTAAATATGCTAAAACGAATTTTATTTTTTATAAAATGCTCTTGATAAACCCTTATTTTACGCCCGATTTACAGGTTACTGTACAATAATTGCAAGGTGTGAAAATCCGAAGAGCCATCAAAATATTTGTGCAGAACTTCCTGAAAAATAGGTTCACTGTTTTGAACACTTGCAAATAAAGTCATCGAAGATTTTAATTTTTCGATGTCAGCATTAGCAAATATTGCATCAACAGTTTCCTCTTTTTTTATTAATTCGGAAGTAATTTCAACCAGATGTTTACCTAAAATAGGATGTTCTAAGAAAGCAATTGCTTCATCTGCATTTTTGATTTCGTAAAATTTGGAAGTATCGCTGGAACCCATTCCTTTTATCTGAGGAAATACAAACCACATCCAAGGAGATTCCTTTTTACCATTCTTAATTTCGTCCAGCGCAGTTAGATATAGTTTATTCTGTGCGTCTAGAAAACGAAGCAGTTCATTGTTGTTGTAGGCCATTACTTACTGATATTTTTGGGGGCTATCAGGTGATAAATCTAATAAAAATATGTTTAGCTGTATATTATGAAATTCTTTTTTTTCAATGAAATAAATTAAAAATACAGATTAAAATTAAAAGTGAATTTTTGTCCATTTTTCGTTTTTATAATAAGTTACAATTATCCATTTTTATTTATTGTTTAACAGAAAAAATCGTATTAAGAGCGTGTTTAATTGTTATAAAAGTCAGTTTTATTTGGTAATTCTGTTATGATTTTCCTATTTTTACTAAACAGGCAGTTTACAAACTGTTTTAATGAATTAAAATTTCAGTTGCTATTCACCACTTAGACAGCAACTATTCTAACGGGCAATTTCGCTCACTTTAAAAACAAATGCTTATGAAAATAGGATTAATCGGATTCGGAAAAACTGGAAAATCAGTAGCTTCAATATTATTAGAAAATAAGAAATTCTGCTTAGAATGGGTTTTAAGACAAAGTACGGTTTTAGAACACAGATCAGTTCCAGAATTTTTTGGAGTGCAGTCAGACGAACCCGGCTTAATCTATTCCAGCTCTAAAACTTCTATTGATGAATTATTAGAAAAACATCCTGTAGATGTGATAATTGATTTTTCATCAAGCGAAGGAATATATACTTATGGAGAAGTTGCTGCAAAGAATAACGTAAAAATCATTTCGGCTATTTCGCATTATAAAGACAAAGAGCTGCAGTTTCTAAAAAAATTAGGACAGAAAACAACTGTTTTTTGGTCACCTAACATTACTTTAGGAGTTAACTATTTACTATTTGCTGCTAAATTTCTAAAGAAAATCGCTCCTTGGGTTGATATTGAAGTTAATGAAGAACATTTTAAAGCTAAAGAAGGAACTTCTGGAACAGCCATAAAAATTGCAGAAGCTTTAGATGTTGATAAAGAAAATATCAATTCGGTTAGAGCAGGAGGAATTGTTGGGAAACATGAAGTAATTTTTGGTTTTCCTTTTCAAACCGTCCGAATCATACACGAATCGATCTCCAGAGAAGCCTTTGGAAACGGGGTTATTTTTGTAGCCGAAAATATAAAAGAGAAAGAAAAAGGATTATATAATTTTGAGGATATCCTGACGCCTTATTTTACGGTTTAGATATTTATTTTTGCCCAAAGAACGCTAAGGCGCAAAATATAATCTCGCAAAGACGCAGAGTCGGAAAGTTTTTCATTTTTGAATTTTAAGCTCTTCAAACTTTGCTACTCTGCGTTTTTGCGAGAAATTCTCTTTACTATTTTAAAGCATTTTACTTCCTAAAAGCCAAAGCTTTCATATATTCTAAATTCATTCTGGCGATTGAGAGCACGGAAATCCCCTGAGGGCATTCGATTTCGCAGGCTCGAGTGTCGGAACAGGCTCCAAAACCTTCTTGATCCATTTGCTTAACCATTGTTATGGCACGTTTAGATGCTTCAACTTTTCCTTGTGGGAGGATGGCTAAATGTGTTATTTTGGCTCCTACAAACAAAGCAGCGCTGGCATTTTTACAAGAAGCTACGCAGGCGCCGCATCCAATGCAGGCTGCAGCGTCAAAGGCTTCTTCTGCTGTTTCGTATGAAATCGGAATACTGTTCGCTTCAGGTGCTTGTCCGATTGAAGCACCAATAAATCCACCGGCGGCAATAATTGAATCAAACGCTTTTCGGTCTATTTTTAAATCTCTTAAAACGGGAAAAGCTTTAGCGCGAAATGGTTCAATATAAATAGTGTCACCATCTTTAAAACTTCTCATATGCAGCTGGCAGGTTGTAGTATTTCGTAAAGGTCCATGCGCACGTCCGTTAATCATTACACCGCATTGTCCGCAGATTCCCTCACGACAATCGTGATCAAATTCAATCACACGTTCTCCCTGCTGAATTAAATTTTCGTTTAAAAGATCCAGCATTTCAAGAAAAGACATATGCTCTGAAACCCCGTCAATTTCATAATCTGTCATTTCTCCTTTTGATGATGCATCAAACTGCCGCCAAATTTTTAGATAAAGTTTCATGGTAATTATGAATTATGAATTGTGAATTGTGAATTGTGAATTGTGAATTTCTGGATTGAATTGATATTTGCCCATTAATCATTTACAATTCACAATTCACAATTATTTATAGCTTCTAACAGCAAGTTCTACGGATTCAAAGACTAAAGGTTCTTTGTGAAGTTCTGGTTCGTTTTGATTTCCTTTCCATTCCCAAGCTGAAACGTAGCAAAAGTCTTCGTCGTTTCGTACAGCTTCTCCATCGGGAGTTTGGTATTCTTCTCTAAAATGGGCGCCGCAGGATTCTTCCCGTTGTAGAGCATCATAACACATTAATTCGGCTAATTCTATATAATCGGCAATTCTTCCAGCTTTTTCCAGTTCGCTGTTTATGGTAGTATCACCTGTAATTCTGAGGTCTTTTTCGAATGAAGCTTTCAATTCTCTAATTTCTATAATAGCTTCTTCCAGTTTTTCTCGGCTTCTGGAAAGACCGCATTTTTCATATAATAAACGTCCGATTTTTTTATGAAAATAATCAGCAGAAAGCGTTCCATTGGTATGTAAAAAACGATCTAACTGCCTTCTTACAGCATTTTCAGCCTCTTCAAAAGCGGGATGAGAGGTATCGAATTTTGGAGCATTTAATTCTCCCGATAAATAATTCGGAATGGTATATGGTGCGATAAAATAGCCGTCAACACAAGCCTGAAGCAAGGAGTTGGCACCAAGGCGATTAGCGCCATGATCTGCAAAATTGGCTTCGCCTAAAGCAAATAAACCTGGAATTGTGGTCATTAATTCATAATCAACCCAAAGTCCGCCCATTGTAAAATGTGCTGAAGGAGAGATTAACATCGGTTCTTTGTAGGCATTTATTCCAGTAATCTTTTCATACATGGTAAAAAGGTTACTGTATTTGGCTTCAATTTTACCTTTTCCCTGCGCTTTTATAGCATCAGAAAAATCTAAATAAATAGCATTTTTCATTGGTCCAACGCCATGTCCGGCATCAATTCTTTCTTTCGCAGCACGAGAGGAAATATCCCTTGGTGCGAGATTTCCAAAAGAAGGATAACGTCGTTCGAGATAATAATCTCGTTCTTCTTCGGGAATTGAATTGGCATTTCTAGGGTCATTCGTTGTTTTGGGAACCCAGATTCGTCCATCATTTCGAAGCGATTCTGACATTAAAGTCAATTTCGACTGATTTTCACCATGCTGGGGAAGTGAAGTAGGATGAAACTGAATCCAGCTCACGCCAGCCATAAAAGCGCCTTTTTTGTGCGCTCTCCAGACTGCAGAACTATTACAGCCCATTGCAAGAGTAGATAAATAATATACTTTTCCGTAACCGCCGGAAGCCAGTACAACGGCATCGGCTGCATGACGTTCTAGTTTTCCTGTTTCTAGATTACGTGCTATTATTCCTTTGGCTTTGCCATCAATAACAACCAATTCCAGCATTTCGTGACGGGTGTACAATGCTACTTTTCCTAAAGCGTTTTGACGTTCCAAAGCTTGATAAGCCCCTAATAAAAGCTGTTGTCCTGTTTGTCCTCTAGCATAGAAAGTTCTCGAAACCTGTACACCTCCAAAAGATCGATTATTTAGATAACCCGCATATTCTCGTGCAAAAGGAACACCTTGCGCTACAGCATGGTCGATTAAAGCAGCAGAACATTCGGCTAAGCGATAGACATTGGCTTCTCGAGATCTAAAATCACCGCCTTTAATGGTATCATAAAACATTCTAAAAGTGCTGTCGCCATCATTTTTGTAGTTTTTGGCAGCATTTACACCGCCTTGTGCAGCAACAGAATGTGCGCGTCTAGGAGAGTCCTGAAAACAAAAAGACTTAATATTATAGCCTTGTTCTGCCAGAGATGCCGCGCATGAAGCGCCTGCAAGACCTGTACCAACGACTATAATATTAAGCTTTTTTCGATTTGCCGGATTAACCAGTTTGGCTTTCGCTTTATAAGTACTCCATTTTTCTGAAAGTGGTCCTTCGGGTATTTTTGATTCCATCATTTTTAGTATTTTAAAATGAATTGATACAGAACTAAAAAAAATATACTTTAGGGACTCTAATGTACTATAAAAATCTTATAAAATGAAATTATTGTTTACTGATTATCATGGCTTTATTACTTACATCCGATTTTATGAAATAAATTCCGGATGGATATTCTGAAATTGAAATAATATTTCCTGCTCCCTGCTTAATTTTGCTTCCTGTAACAGAATAAATAGTCCATTCTAATTCTTTTGACAAATGAAATATTCCTTTTGATGGATTTGGATAAACGATAATTTTATTGGATTCTTCATTCGGATTTTCAACGCCCAAATTGCAGTTTTCTACCATATAAGCAACCTTTTTGGTGTTGTTTCCATTTGTGTTGGTTACTGTTAATGAAACTTCTCTTGTTCCTTCTGTAGAAAAAATGACAGAATGCGGACCAATTCCAGTTGCTGTTGCAGGCTGTGCTCCAGTACCAAAATTCCATAAATAAGAGTCAACAGTTCCGACAGAAACAGAGGTAAAAGTCACGGCAGCATTTAAACATCCCATTTGTGGACTGAATTCAAAATCGGCAATAGGAGCAGCCGTACTTCCTGAAAGCACAAACTCCATTTTATTGACATTAATATCGTTTTCCTCAAATTGCAAGGTAATTACGTGCGTTCCTTGTGGCAAAGGAATGTTTGGAACTGCAACAGTCTGCCAGTTCTGAAACCCTCCAGTATTAGGTATATTTACAGTTCCTGTTACATTTACGCCATCAACTTTTAGATGTAGTTTTCTAGTGTTATAAGGAGTCGCAATTCTAAGATTTATCGTGTAATTTCCAGTTGTATTTACTTTGGCAGTATATTTCAACCATTCGTCTTTAACAACGTAAGACAAATTGAATCCGCCTTCGTTGCAGACTTCAGTACCCACACGGTCGCCTGGTCTGTATGCGGTATCTCCGCCGGCGTTTATATCAAAAATGGCATCGGGACCAATATCATAATTCTCTGCTTCGATTGTCCCGGGTATTTGAGCAATTATTCCCTGATACGGAGCATTTTGAAGTGTGGTTGGAGTATAAAATGCAGTGTAAGAAATAGTTCCAGTTGCTGGAGCTTTAAAAGTTTGATTGGCGGTTCCTCCTTGGCTCCAATGATCAAAGTCATAGCGGATGTTTCCAACATACTGTGGCGTTGGCGCGTTTAGAGTTTGTAATGCAGCGTTGGCTACCACTTGTTTTGTAGCAGGTGCAGTTACTGGTTTTTGATTGAATTCTAGATTAAGCGGAACCGGCGAACTTGCAGCTGTAACATCAACTAGATTTGGTTTTACATCAACAAAACTTGTTGCGGTCAAGCCGTTACTGTCGGTTACTTTTACAGTAAAACGATACCAGACATTCGGTGTTTTTTCGCCTTGATTGGATGCTGTAAAATTTCCTGATTTTACGCCCTGCGGACTTGCTCCTGGATGCGAATGTCCTGCACCCGGAATGTCCTCATGAAAAAGATCCATATTCCATGAAAAAGCGCTTGCAGGCAGTGTTCCGTCTTCAACATCTGTTGCTGTCGCTTCAAAATAAATAACATCGTCTGCATTCCATTTTAATGCTGGTAATGGAGAAACTATCGAAACAGTAGGAGCGTTGCTAAAAGGTGTTACGGTTAATACTGCCTGATTACTAGTTACATTTCCTGCGGTATTGGTAACAATAACTCTATAATTTCCAGCATTGGCTGTTGTTACGTTTGGAATAGTATAAGTTGCTGCAGTTGCTCCATTGATATTAGCATTGTTAAACTGCCATTGATACGTTAGTCCAGTTCCACTTGCAGAAACCGTAAAAGTTACTGGCTTTGTTTCCATTATAGATTGAGAAAGCGGATGATTTACGATCGTTGGAGCAGCAGTTTCAATATAATCCAGTTTGATTAATGAACCGTTGTTTCCATAAGCGCAATAATAAATGAAGCCATCATTTCCTAACATCATTCCGAGTGCCTGCTGTTGAGGGGCTGTAAAAAATACTGTCGAAACGGGATCAGCAACATTTGGATCAAATGACCTTATTTCTGTTCGAACAAAATCTTTAATAATAAATTTTCCCTGAAGATTTGGATAACGAGATATTGCTGGATTATAAAGAAGACCATTGGTTAAGGCATTTCCAATAGTTCCTGTTCCGTAAGTAAATATCGGATTGGTAAATAAGTTGGTTTCGGTTTGTTTGCCGTCGCCTCCCTGCGGATGTCCCCAAGCATAATTGCGAATAGCGGGATTACTGATTTCGTTTACTTCTTCCCATGAAGTTCCAACATCTAAAACAAAAAGTTTATTGGCAGTTTCATTCGCAACTAATCTCCACGGATTTCTAAAACCATAAACCCAAATACTCTGTCTTTGTACAGAACCGCTTCCATAATAAGGATTTCCAGGCGCTGGCTGTCCGTCTTCTGTTAGACGAAGAATTTTTCCTTTATAAGTATCTAAATTCTGAGAATTAGTATTCAGCTGACTATCGCCGACAGTTACATACAGAAAACCGTTAAAGAATTTTAAGTCGCCGCCATTATGAAATCCGCCTCCAATTGGTTCCAAAAGCAAGATTTCCTGTCTGCTGACAACCTGATTGCTGTTATCTATTTTAATTCTTTCAATTCTATGTCGAATTACATTGGCTTCATTTATAGAATAAAATACATAAATATAACCGTTTGAAGCAAAATTAGGGTGTAAGGTAAGTCCGAGCAAACCTTGTTCATTGTCTGTCACGGTTGTTACGGTAAAAACTGTAGAAACCACATTATTTTGAAATACTTTTACGATACCGCCTCTTTCGGCTATAAAAATTCTTCCGTCAGAAGATTGTTCCAAAGCCAGTCCTTCTTTTATTACCGCTGTAGGAGCAAGGTTTTGGGTAATATATTGAGAGTAGGATACCGAGCATACAAATAAAACGGCAATAAGCAGTAAATGCCTAAATCGTTTTTGGACTTTAAATAGTAGATTTTTTCTCATAATTATTCTGAAATTTTTATTGATTTGGGTACTCAAATTTAATCCTTTTCTATATAATTAATCGAGGTTGAAATGTTATGTTTTCAGTAGAGTAGAATGATTGTAACGTTGAAATCAGGGAATACTTGGGACTTGCTATTATTTTGTAAAGTTTTTGTAGTGTTTTGATTTAATTTAAAAAAACATAAAAAGCCTCAGTAAGTTAAAAGCAGTTTTGAAATCTCTTTTTTAATTTAGTTAACTTTTTTCGTTATTTGTTTGATATATCAATTAAATAATTATATTTGATATATCAAATATTTTAATTCAAATGAAGAAAAAGACACCTACTGGAACAGTACTTTATACTATTGAGCAAACGATAAAAGAGTACAGGAAAATCTGCCAGAAAAACATTCAAAAGATAGTTAGTGATATTACGGTTGATCAGTGTTTACTATTAATTATTCTTAATGATAATTCGGATATTTCTCAAATAGAGATAGCCCGATTAATTTTTAAGGATAATGCTTCGGTTACGAGAATTATTGAATTAATGGTTAAAAAAGATTATCTCATTAGAGAAGAAAATGAATTAGATAAAAGGAAATCAAAGCTTGTTATTACAAAAAAAGGTTTGGATACAATTGGCTTGCTGACTCCTGTTTTTAATTTAAATCGTAAAACGGCACTAGATGGTTTGTCGGCTGAAGAAATTGAACAGCTTGACCGAATTCTTCATAAAATAATTTCAAATTGTAAAACGGTATAAAAATGAAAAAATATATTGCACTGGTATTTCTTGGATTTTCGATTAGTCTGTATTCGCAGAATGAAACAGCTCAGAAGAAGGAAATTAATTTTTCAGACTTAAATAAAAAACAGATTATAGATTCTTTAAATAAAAAGCTTGAGGAATATTATATAAGGCCAAAATCTATTGGAGAGATTAGTAAAAAACTTAACGAAAATTTTAAAAAGGGAAAGTATAAAGACATTTTAGTTCCAAATGAATTTGCTTCAAAGCTTAGTACTGATTTAATAGACGCTAGCAAAGATCTGCATTTTAGAGTCATGTATGATCCAGCTTGGGCAGAAGACCAACAAAAAATAAAAGAAAAAGGTACGCAGGAAAAGATTAAAGCTGCAGAATTAATCGAAGCTAAAAAGAAAAACTTCGGCTTTATACAGGCAAAAATTCTTGAAGGAAATATAGGTTATTTAGAATTTAATTATTTTGAAGATCCTGCAATTGCAAGCGAAACTGCGGCATCAACAATGCAATTTCTAAATAATACGGATGCTTTAATAATTGATTTGCGTAAAAATAACGGCGGTGTAATGGAAATGGGGCAATTTATCAGCAGTTATTTTTTCTCGAACAAAGAACTGCCTCTTTATAAGTACTATTATTTTGAAGAAAATAGAAAAAAAGTAGATCGAGAAATGTGGTTGCTGCCATCAGTTCCTGGAAAACGTTTGGATCAAATTCCTATTTACATCTTAACAAGCGGAGGTACTTTTTCTGCTGCTGAATGGATGAGTTATTCTCTTCAAAATTTAAAACGTGCCACAATTGTTGGTGAAAAAACCGCTGGTGGTGCGCATCCTATTACCAGAGTAGTAGTATCAAATGGTTTTTCAGTAAATATTCCTTTTGGGGAAGTTAAAGACCCAATTACGAATATGGATTTTGAAGGAAAAGGTGTCATGCCTGAAGTGCTGTGTAAAAGTGAAGAAGCTGTAAATAGGGCTCATTTATTGGCATTGGAACAATTATCACAGAAAGATACAGACGCTGTAAGCAATCTTAATTGGTTTACTCCAGTTGTCAAAAACCGACAGCAACCATTTATTGCTGACAAAGAAATTTTGAAATCCTATCAAGGTAAATTTGGAAAATCTGAATTGATTTTTGAAGGTAATAATCTGTATTTCAGATGGAATAATATTATTACGCTTTTGCTGACACCATTAGAATCTGATTTGTTCCTGGTGGATGGAACAGACGAATATCGCATAAAAATAATTTTCGAAAATCAATCGGTTACTGCGATTAAGAGGATTTATCGCGACGGGCAGGAAAGAGTTTATAAGAAAGATTAAGTTGCAGCATTTTTAAAAACCTAAAAACTCCAAGTTTATAATACTTGGAGTTTTTTTATTTTCCTATAATTTCTTTACGATGTAAACTGCCCCATTCATTTAAAGCCCCAATGACTTTATACAAAGTGTGGCTGTGCTCTGTCCTTGCATATTCAACAGTTGGAGGGAATGTATCATAAACAGTTCTTGTGACCAATTTGTTTATCTCCAGATCTTTAAGTTCTTTAGAAAGCATTTTATCTGTAATTCCGTTTATGTCTTTAGAGATTTCTTTAAATCGTTTGGGTCTGTTTGATAAAGCAATTAAAATTGGCAGTTTCCATCTGCCGCTTAAAACTTCCAAAGCATCTCTTACGGGTAATAATGCAGCAAGACATTCTTCTGGCTGACAGTCCATTTCTTTTGTTAGTTCACTCTTTGTTTTCATGTTATGATGTTACTATCCTCAAGTATAGCGCTATCCTCGAGGATAGTACTATAAAATAGATAGCAAATGTATATAAGTTTGTATCGTAAAACAAATAATATAAATTATGAGCCAAAAAATTCTGCAAATAATTACCAGTACCAACGGAGAGAACTCTTTCAGCAATCAATTATCAAATGCAATTATTGAAAAGTTATCTGCAAGTCATTCTGATACTGAGGTAAAGACACTTGATTTAACTAAAACACCATTACCATATTTAACAAATTCTCATATCAGCGCGGTTTATACTCCTTTAGAGGCACATACACCAGAACAAACGGCAGTGCTAAAATATTCAGATGATGCTATTAAGAATTTATTAGAAGCTGATAGTATTGTAATTGGTGTTCCTTTGTACAACTTTGGTATTCCAGCAGTTTTAAAAGGATGGATTGATCAGGTAGCAAGAGCAGGAAAGACCTTTAGTTATGCAGACGGAAGTCCGAAAGGTTTGGTAACCAATAAGAAAGTGTATCTTTCAATTGCATCTGGAGCAATATTTTCTGAAGGACCTTATAAAAGCTACGATTTTTCAGAATCTTATTTAAGAGCTGTTTTAGGATTTTTAGGAATGACAGATGTTACAACATTCCGAGTTGAAGGAACAGCAATTCCGGATTTCGCATCAAATGCATTGCCAAAAGCACTGTCTTCGGTTGAGGAATTTGCTTTTTAAAAGTTTAATTACCAATAATAAACCCGACAAGTTTTTAAAACCTGTCGGGTTTGTTGTGAAAAAAAATCCGCTGAATCTGCGGGAGTTCTTTTTTAGCTCGCAGATTTAGCAGATTCAGCAGATTTTTTATAAAAGCAAATGGTTTTTAAATAAAAAAGATATTACTTCTCAATTATCATAGTTACTCCCTGGCCTCCAGCAGCACAAATAGAAACTAAACCTTTTCCAGAACCTTTTTCGTTAAGTAATTTTGCCATTACGCCAATAATTCTTCCGCCAGTTGCGGCAAAAGGGTGCGCAGCAGCCAAACTACTTCCTTTAACATTCAGTTTTTCTCTGTCAATAGCACCTAAAGGTTTCTTTAATCCAATAGATTCACTGAGTTCTGGGCTTTCCCATATTTTTAAAGTAGCTAAAACTTGTGCTGCGAAAGCTTCATGAATTTCATAATAATCAAAATCCTGAAGATTTAAGCCTGCTTTTTCCAGCATTCTGGAAACAGCAAATAAAGGCGCTAACAACAAATTTTGCTGATTTTTAACGTATTCGATAGCTGCAATTTCTGCAAATGTGATGTAAGCTAAAATTGGAAGTCCTTGTTCCTTTGCCCATTCTTCGCTGGCTAAAAGAATGCAAGATGCGCCATCTGTAAGAGGAGTAGAGTTTCCTGCTGTCAGAGTGCCGTTAACTTTATCGAAGGCAGGTTTTAGTTTGGCTAATTTTTCAATTGTAGAATCTCTTCTTAGATTATTATCTTTTTCTAATCCGTTAAAAGGAGTAATCATATCATTAAAGAAACCTTCGTCATAAGCTTTAGCCATATTCAAATGACTTTTTAAAGCAAGTTCGTCTTGTTCTTCTCTTGAAATTTTATAATGTTTTGCAGTAATTTCAGTGTGACCTCCCATAGAAAGACCAGTTTGAGATTCCTCATTTTTAGGAACCAGCGGACTTAAATCTTTTGGACGAAGTTTTAAAAAGGTTTTAATCTTACTGCCCAGTGATTTTGCTTGTCTGGCTTCTAATAAAATTTTTCTCAGTTTTTCGCTGACAGCGATCGGCATATCGCTGATGGAATCTACACCGCCGGCAATTCCAGAATCAATTTGTCCTAAGGCAATTTTATTGGCAATATAAACAGCACTTTCAATTCCGGTATCGCATGCCTGCTGTAAGTCACAGGCAGGAGTTGCGGGATCAAGGCTTGTTTTCATTACGCATTCGCGGATCAAATTATTGTCGTAAGTGTGTTTTATAACAGCACCGCCGGCAACTTCACCTAATAATTTTCCTTTTAAATTGTATTTATCGATTAGTCCGTTAAGGGTGGCCGTCATCATTTCTTCGTTTCCAACATTAGCGTAAGCAGTATTGGCTCTTGCAAATGGGATTCTATTATAGCCTACAATGGCTACTTTTCTTATCGTATCAGATTTCATATCAGTAAAGTATTAGTTAAATCTGTTTTTAGATTTTTGGATTATAAAGATAGAAAGAGAATTCATTAAAAAGACTTAATGTAGATTAATATTATCAGGAAATAACTTTAAAAATAATTTATCTCCCTTATTTTCTTGCTAATTAATTACAAATTGTTATATTTATTTAGAATGGTTAAAAATAATTTGGAAAAGTTAAGATTTGAATATACTTTTGGGCTTTAATTTTAATCAAACCAAAATGAAAATAATTTTTAATAAAAAAGTTTATTTTTTTGCATTGCTTTTGACTTCATTAAACATGATGGCACAGGAGTTTGGAAAAGTGGCAGGAAAAATTACTTTAAGCGGTAATAAACCTGCAGAAAATATTGCTGTTGCTTTAAAAGGAACAAAATATTCAGATGTTACGACAGTTTCTGGTCAATATGAAATTACAAGAGTTAAACCGGGTACTTACACAATTGTTATCAGTGGTGTTGGTATTCAGGCAATAGAAGATAAAATCGTTGTTACTTCCCAAAAAACGACAACTAAAAACTTTTTACTTTCTGAAAGTCAGGAAGATCTTAATGAAGTAGTTATCACAAAAAATAAATACAAACAGGACAAGCCTTCGATGTCTTTACGTCTTCAGACTCCAGTTTTAGAGATTCCTCAAAACGTACAAATTGTAAGCGGTCAAACCTTAAAAGATCAGCAGATTACAAGCATGAGCGACGGAGTAATCCGTAACGTGAGTGGTGCGGTTCGTTTGGAGCACTGGGGAGATTTATATACTAATATTACAATGAGAGGTTCTCAAATTCAGGCTTTTAGAAATGGTTTTAACGTAGTTTCTTCTTTCTGGGGACCATTGACAGAAGATATGAGTTTTGTAGATCATATCGAATTTGTAAAAGGACCGGCAGGATTTATGCTTTCTAGCGGTGATCCAAGCGGACTTTATAATGTGGTTACTAAAAAACCAACCGGAATTACAAAAGGAGAAGCTAGTATTATTGGAGGAAGCTATGATTTCTACAGAGCTAGTATTGATCTTGATGGTAAATTGGACAAAAAAGGAAAATTATTGTACAGATTCAATGGATCTGCACAAAACAAAGGTTCTCACCGCCCTTTCGAGCGCAATAACCGTTATGTAATTGCTCCAGTACTTTCGTATCAAATTGATGATAAAACTAAAATTACAGCTGAGTATAATTTTCAGTTTGCTAATATGACAGAGGTTGGTTCTTACTATGTTTTTGGACCAGAAGCAGGAGGTTATGCGACTTTACCAGTTGGTTTTACAATGACAGCTCCTGGACTTCCAGATACTAATATTCAGGATCACAGCGGTTATTTACAATTCGAACATAAGTTTGATGACAATTGGAAATTGACTGCACAAACTTCATACTTTAAATACATTCAGCAAGGATACAGTTCATGGCCTGGTGTTGTTGGACCTGGACCGGCTGATAGAGATTTTGACGGTGTTCCAGAAGGTAATCTTGCTTATGGAGAAATCATCAGAAACGTCGGGATCTGGGATGCGGAAAGCAATATGTACTTAGGACAGATTTTTGTAAATGGAAAGTTTAATACAGGTTCTGTTTCTCATAAAGTATTAGGAGGACTAGATTTAGGAAGCAAAGATTATATGGCAGATTGGGGACAATCTCATGATTTAGATACTGTTGATAATCCGTTTAATGTTTACAATCCAAATTATGGTACGCCATCGAATGGTTTTCCAAGTTTTGATCATACAACGCCTCTTTCAGTTAGAGCGAAAGCAGCAGGAGGTTTAATGAGTACAGATTATGCAGCAGGTTATATTCAAGATGAACTAGGATTTTTCCAAAATAGATTGAGATTAACGCTTGCAGCAAGATATACTTGGATTAGTCAGGCAAGCTGGGGCGGTGCGCCAATTGAAGACAGCCATATTACACCTCGTGCAGGATTAAGTTTTACGGTAACAGAAGGACTTGCTGTTTACGGATTGTATGACCAAGCTTTTACGCCTCAGTCAGGAATTATTAGAAATGGCGATAAAGTAAAACCGCTTACAGGAAACAATTTGGAGTTTGGTATCAAAAAAGATTGGTTTGACGGTTCATGGAGTACATCGTTTTCTGCTTACAGTATCTTAAAGAAAAACGAACTTACAGGAGACCCTGCAAATACTCCAGGGCAACAGTTTAGTGTTGTATTGGGAGAGAAAAGAGCTCAAGGTGTTGAGTTTGATTTAAGAGGTAAAATCTTTGATGGTCTTAATCTTATTGCAAATTATGCGTTCACAGAATCTATTGTAAACGAAGTTGATCCAGCGGTTTCTGCAGCTACAGGAATTAATAAAGGGGACATCGTTCCAGGGTATGCAAAACATACAGCAAACGCATGGTTAAATTATACAGTTCAGTATGGTAAATTAAAAGGAATTGGAGCTTCTATTGGAGGAACTTTCCTTGACGGACGCCAGACAGATACATGGAGTGTAGGTCTTCAAAGATTACCATCTTATTTTAAACTGGATGGAGGTTTATCTTATGAAACAGGTAAATTTAAAGTTACTGCAAACGTATTCAATATCTTAGATAAATACCTTTACAGTGGTTCATATTACAGCTGGTTAAACGCTTACTACTGGCAGACAGAAGCACCAAGAAACTTTAGAGTGGGAGTTACTTATAAATTTTAAAGGTGCTAAGGTTCTGAGAAGCTAAAATTCTAAGTTTTCAAGGTTCAAAGGAACAAAAGGATAAAGTGTTGATATCTATAGTTTTTTGAATTGCCTCCAGTTTTAACTGGAGGTAAGAGATTCAGAGTGAAAAAGGCTTTAGCCGAACTAATAAAGTTTGGCTAAAGCCTTTTCTATTTTCTTCTCTTTTTTGATCCAGCAAAAGCTGGATGCTATTCAATTTGGTATAAAAATTCTTTTAATCGGTATAAACTGTGGCAAAAAACTATCCTTTTCTAATCAACGGAATCATTTTTGTTCCAATTAATTCTATGGCACTCATCAATTGTTTATGTGTTAGTCCAGCATTGTCCATTTGAAAAGTAAAACGGTCAATTCCTCCAAGCGCTTCACTATGACGCAGGATTTTCTCTGCGGCTCTTTCTGGACCTCCAACAATCAAAACGCCCAAATCATCTATTAAGCCGTCAAACTTGCCTTTGGTTACGGGAGGCCAGCCTCTTTCATATCCTAATTTCGTCCACAATTCAGCATAACCGGGATAGTATTCTTCGACTGCTTTTTCTGTCGTTGTTCCGATATATCCTGGCGAATGCAAACCAACTTTAAGTTCTTCAGGTTTATATCCCGCAGCTTTTCCAGCTTCTCTATATAAATCAATTAAAGGTTTAAATCGATGTGTCTGCCCACCGATAACAGCGACCATTAATGGAAGTCCCAAAGATCCAGCTCTTATAAAAGATTCTGGAGTCCCGCCAACGCCAAGCCAAATCGGTAATTTTTCCTGTAATGCTCTTGGATAAACAGGTAAATTATTTAAAGCGGGGCGGAATTTTCCTTCCCAGGAAACAAACTCATTATCTCTAATTTGCAGCAGCAGTTCTAATTTTTCTTTAAAAAGAGCGTCATAATCTCTTAGATCATATCCAAAAAGGGGATAAGCTTCAATTGCTGATCCTCTTCCAACAACAATTTCGGTTCTTCCTTTTGAAATCAGATCTAAAGTTGCAAAACTTTGATAAACACGAACAGGATCTGCAGCACTCAAAACGGTTACAGCACTTGCCAGACGAATATTTTTTGTTCTTGCAGCAGCAGCACTTAAAATAACGGCAGTTGCAGAATCTAGAAATTCTTTTTTATGATGTTCTCCAATTCCGAAAACGTCAAGACCAACTTGATCTGCAAATTCAATTCTTTGCAGTAACTGTTCCATTGCGTCAACACTGCTCAGCGTGTTGTTGTCGCCATACATTGCCGAAGCAAAACTATCTATTCCTATTTCCATGTTTTTTTATTTTTTATTTTTTGCTTTTTGCTATAAGCTGTAAGCTATAAGCTTTTTTGAAAGCCTAAAGCTTATAGCCTAAAGCAATATTAATGTGAGAAACCGAATGAAATGCTTATAATGATAATTAAAATTACAATTAAAGTAATGCCTACATATAAATAATCTTTCTCCAATAAAAATGAAAATAACGAAAGTAAAACACGTAATACCGGAGTTAGAAAAAGTAAAATAATCCCCGTAAAGATTAACGAAGCACCATCTCCCTGAATGGCTCCGTCGTAAATGGCTGCAATTACTTCAAATATATTTCGGTCATTTTCTTTAAAAACAGAATAATCTTCAATCTGGCTTCCGTGGTTCATTAAATAAACGATTCCGCCAATGAAAGCAACTGATAATGAAATCCAAACACCATAACGGAGTAAGTTTCCGATGATAGTTTGAAAATCTTTTTCTCCAAATTTTTCTTCTTGTACCATATTAGATTTTTCCATTTAGTCCGTTATAAATCATATTAACTGCCAAAACAAAAATCAAGCAGGCAAAAAAGATTCTCAATTTTTTCGGGTTTGTTTTTACTAAAATTTTTGCACCAGCCATAGCGCCAAACAAAACGCCAATTACGACCGGCATACAGATTCCAGGTTCGATATATCCTTTCTGAATATAAATTACAGAACTCGCCATTGCTGTAACGCCCATCATAAAATTACTGGTTGTAGTAGAAACTTTAAAAGGAACTCGCATAATATTATCCATCGCAATAACTTTAAAAGCGCCAGAACCAATTCCGAGTAAGCCAGACATCATTCCGGCAACGCCCATCATACTAAAACCGCCAATTACGTTTTTAGTTCCGTAGCCTACTACTTGACCGTCGTGTGTTGGATAAGTTCCCTCTAATTTTAGTTTTTTAGCCAATGGACTGGATTCTAAAACAATATGTTCTTCTTTTTTACGAAGCGAATTAATTGCCGAAAAAATCAGTGTTAAACCGAATAAAACGGCGATAAAAGAAGTAGGAGCAACAGTAGAAAGAAGTGCACCGCAGACAGCGCCAATCGTAGTGGCGATTTCGAGAAAAATTCCCATTCTCATATTGGTAATTCCTTCTTTTACATAAGCGGCAGCAGAGCCTGAAGAGGTTGCGATAACAGAAACCAAAGCGGCTCCAATTGCATAATGAATATCGACTCCAAGAATAATAGTAAGCAGCGGAATAATGATAATTCCCCCGCCCAAGCCTGATAATGAACCGATAAAACCTGCTAGAAAAGCACCCAGAATCATAATCAGTGTAAAGGTAAGTATTGTCATTTAAGATGTATTTTTTGTATCTGCTAATTTACGAATACATATTTGTTCATGACCTTAAATATGCCTTAAAAATACTTATGTTTTTTTAACCGCAAAGCACGCAAAGATTTTTACTCAGGATTATAAATACAAACGCAAAGTTCGCAAAGCGATATGGTGATAAAGCTTTGCGAACTTTGCGTTTGTATAACTTCCATAAAAAATCTTTGCGTGCTTTGCGGTTAAATTTTCGTTCCAACACAAAATTAAGCACTAAATCCTAAGTCTTAATTTAGTAGGAGGATAACCAAATATTCTTTTAAAAGCAATACTAAAATTAGAAACATTTTGATAGCCTGAAAGATGGCTTATTTCCTGAATAGAAAGTGAAGTGTCAGCCAAATAATGCCTAGCTTTATTCATTCTGATTTCCTGCAGATAACCAAAAACAGTATCGCCAAAAACAGTTTTAAAACCTTCTTTTAGTTTGGTTTGATTCACGCCGACTTTTCGTGCCAACTCTACAATTGTAAACGGATTATCTATATTTTCACGAATTAACTGCGCAGCAAATTTTATTTTATCAATATCATCGCCAGCTAAGTTTTTGGATTGTTTTTCGATATCTAAATTATGATGGCTCAAAGCAATAAGTTCATAAATTTTAGATTCCATGTAGATTTTTCGGGTTAGACCACGATAGAAACAGTTTTTTATGTCTTCAATTACTCCAAAAATTTTAGCACTTATTTTGATTTCATTTTTAGCTAATGCCGTGCTGCTATTTTTCTGGATATTATTAAGGAAATGATCCATTACTTTAGATTCTCCTTCGTATTTGGTCAATACATTTAAAGGAAGATGAATATCAAAAGTATTGTAAATAATGTCTTTTTTAAAGTCAATTTTAGCATGATTATCTTCAGCAGAAAGAAAAGTAATATTGCCAGACATTGGCGAAGCATAACCTTTAGAAGAGCCTGGATTTATATATCCGATTTTCTGATCGGTAAGATTAAAATGCATTTCCAGCAATGATGAATCTCCATGTCCAGAGATAGCTACATCATCATGCAATTGATAGCTTCCCTGAAGAATTGACAATTCATCTGTGATAGTATGTTCATGGAATAAAATATCACCTTTTGGTGTGACAAATTTTATGTCTTTTTCTTGCTGAAGTGCTATTTCAGATAGTTGCAGTTCAGGTTTTTGATCTGCTTCTAGAAAATCCGCAAAGTCATTTGAGTCAATTTTAAATGCCATCCTTTATACTTCTAAATTCATAATTAAAACTTCCACTTTCATAAATGCAGCGATCGGTAATCAAATACTTTTGCACTGCAAATATAATTTATAATAAGTTTAAATAAAAACAGCTTTGACATTTAAATTACACCTTATGTTTATCTTTCTGGTTGGCTTTTTCTCTGCAAATGCCTGTCCAGTATATATTCATATTGAAGATAATCTCGGAAATCCTGCTTCGGGTTTGACCATTTTGGTTAATAATAAATCAGTGGGAATAAGCAATAGCTCGGGAATTCTAGAACTTTCGCTTAACGATGGAAATTATACTATTGAAATTGTAAAAAACGATATTGTAAAATCTAGAAAAACCGTTTCTGTTGTCTGCGGTCAGGACAATCATTTTAAATTTCAATTAGATGCTCCTAATAGTGATTCAGCAAACTTAAAAGAGGTTACGATACAAAACAAAAGCGTAAAAAAACAGCTTGAAGAATCTCCTTTTTCGGTTCAGGTTATCGATTTTAAAAAGCAGTATGATAAAGCAGGCGATGTTGGCGATTTTTTAAATAGAGCTTCAGGAGTCAAAATAAGAACTAACGGAAATATCGGATCTCAGGTTCAGATTAATTTAGGCGGTCTTCAGGGAAAAGCAGTTCGTATTTTTAAAGACGGAATTCCAATTGAGTTGTTCGGACATGGTTTCAGTCTTGGAACAATTCCTGTAAATATGCTGGACCGTGTTGAAATTTATAAAGGTGTAATGCCGGTTTATCTGGCTTCAGATGCATTGGGCGGAGGCGTTAATCTGGTTACCAGAACTTCTAATAAAAATTTTGCCGAAGTATCCTATGAAGCTGCTTCTTTCAATACACATCGTGCGACAGCTAATCTTTATCTTCAGAATAAAAACAATTTCTACGGAGGTTTTAATGGTTCTTTTAATTATTCGGATAATAATTATAAAGTAAATGTTCCCATTCAAAATGCGACCAATGAAGAATTTAGAAATGTAAAACGTTTTCACGACATGACCAGATCCAATTATGGAGAGGCTTTCGTAGGATTAAAAGAAAAATCATGGGCAGATGATTTTCGTCTGACTTTAATTTACTCTGATTTCTACAAACAGATTCAAAACGATGCAGGAATGGTAAGCGTTTACGGGCAGGCATTTTCTAAAGAACAGAATTATACAGGAATGATCAATTACCGCAAGAAATTCTTTGATGATAAGCTTAAAGTAAATTTCTTAACGAATTACAGTCATTTTAATACCAAATTTATTGATACTACTACAGTTCGTTACAATTGGTTAGGAGAAATTATAGCCGAAAATATGCAGCCGGGAGAGATTAGAACGGGAAACAATCAGCGAATGAAATACAATTTTGTTTCTTCTAGATTGAATTTAGAATATGAACTTTCTGATCGTAATTTTTTAGAATTCAGTCAATTGTATTATTCTCAGCGAAGAAAAGGAAGCGACCCTCTTGGAGCTGTTTCTGTAATTGATGGAGTTGATGTGTTGACTGTTCCAGCAACTTATCGAAAAGATAATATGGCATTTGCCTGGCGTTCTTTATGGATGGATAAAAAATTAGAAAGTATCGTTGCTGCCAAATATTACCATTATTATACGGATGGATATACCACTGATAATTACGGTTTTGCATGGAAATCTTCAAAAGATGACAGTCAGTTTGGATATTTGGGAGGATTAAAATGGGAAGAGAACAATTACTTATTGAAGTTCTCTTATGAATATGCTACAAGACTTCCTGATGAATTTGAAATTTTTGGAGATGCCAGATTGGTTAAAGAAAATTTAGATCTTAATCCTGAAAAAAGCCATAACCTGAATTTAAACGGTCAGTATTCTATAATAAAAGGAAACAGTAGTTTAACCTTTTCTGCTAATTTATTCTACAGAAAAGTAGAGGATATCATTTTTCTAGAGCTTGATATTCCGTTCAACAGATACATTAATTATGAGAACTCAGAAATAAAAGGTTTTGAGTTTGAAACTAATTATGCACCTGCAAAATGGCTTAATACAGGATTTAATGTAACGTATCAAGACATTCGAAGAGTTGGAATTCAAGAAGCGGCTTTTAAATATTTAAATGATTCAAGAGTACCCAATATTCCGTTTTTGTTTGGAAACTTTTGGGCAAATACTTTCTTCGGCAGTTTATTCGAAAAGGGCGACAGTTTAAACTTTACTTGGAATGCCAATTATACACACAGATTCTTTTTGGTTGATATTCCGAAGAATCAGGAACCGCCTTTATTTGGTTCTGTAAAAGATTTTCAAACTTCATTGATTATTCCTAGAGATGGCAGAATAGGGCAGTTTTCTAATGACGTGGGTGTTTATTATCATTTTGCAGATAAAAAAACAACCGTTTCAGCCGAATGCCGAAATATTGGAGATGTGCGACTGTACGACAATTTTAATGTGCAGCGACCAGGACGATCATTTCACCTTAAACTAGTTTATAATTTTTTTTAAATAAAACCAATAAATCAGATCAACTATGAAAAGAAGCAACTCACTTCGTTCAGTACTGGCAGGAATCGCTGCTTGTATGCTTTTATTTTCTTGCAGCAGCAATGATGATAATAATACTCCGGACAACGGAAACACAGATGATACTTTACCAAAAAATGAAACTTGGATTATTTACAACGGTGCTGCTAACTGGAGCGGTGGTGTTTATGCCTTAAAAGATAATAAATCGAGAGAAATCAATCTTTCTGGATTGCCATTTTTACAAGTGACTTCTTCTTTAGGAGGAAGAATATTTGGTAAAACGCTTTACAAGGTAAACGACGTTTCAAATGCAAAGCAGGGAATCAATAAAATGGGACTTGACGCAACTGGTAAAGTAGTAGATCAAGGATTTTTACCATCTCTTTCTAATGCTTACGAAACGAACTTTTTAGTAGCAAGCGCAACAGAAGGTTACTACTGGGATAAAGTAAGAGGAGGATTGAAATTACAGAAATTCAACCCAACGACTATGGAGAGAACGGGCGAAATTGATTTTTCTTCACTTTCAGAAGGACAGCCTTTAGAGTCAATCGGACAGTTAATTATTGCAAAAAGAGACAATAAATTATACTTGGATTTATTATTAGGAAGTAAAGCTGCAGGAAACTGGCAGGTAACTCCAGTTGTAAAAGAAGTTGCAATTGCAGTGTATGATTTAACTACAAACAAAATCGAAAATGTTACTAAAATGGGGAATACAACTAATTTAGGTGTATTCATTGACCACGTTTTATGGAGTTTAGACGAAGTTACAGGAGATTTATATTTTGCTTCTGTTGGTGATATGAAAACGCAGCCAAGCGATTATTCTTCAAAAATTCTTAGAATTAAAAAAGGAGAAGTTAATTTTGATACAACATTTGCAATTGACATGAAGTCTTACCAATTCCCTGCTGAATTCAACAGACTTTTCGCTTACAACAACAAAATTTACACTACAATTCCATCAAGAGCGGTTTCTTATTACGGAGGCGGACAGCACGGTGTGAGATATAGAGATGATGTTTGGTTTTGGAATGAGATTGATGCAACGACTAAAAAAGCAACTCGTTTGAACATCCCGCCAGATAATTTCTATACAACTCAAAATCCATTTTACCACAACGGAGATATCTATTTCTTATCAAACAGTACTTCAGATGGATTCTCAGGAGTTAACCAATACAATCCTGTAACAAAAGTAGTGAAAGAAACTTTCCGTCTAAAAGAAAGCGGAAGAATCCAAGGATTTGATATTATCAAAGACTAATTCTATTTTTCCTTAGAAATATAGCCCTAAATAATACTATTTTTTTAAACAGAAGTGACCTAAAAGTTGCTTCTGTTTTTTTATACACCATTGTAACGATTAACAATTATCAATTAACAATTATCAATTAACAATCATCAATTATCAATTATCAATTATCAATCATCAATCATCAATCATCAATTATCAATTATCAATCATCAATTATCAATCATCAATTATCAATTATCAATTATCAATTATCATATCCTATTATCAACAGCAAAAGCAGTTTTACCAATATTAGCCAATAAAAGTGCTGCGGCAACGCTTGTCCAAACTGAATAATCAAAAGGCGCTTTTACGGAAACAGAAACGGCCATTGCAAAACCGAAAAAGAATAATAAAAAAGCAGTTCCCAAAGCAGCAATTCTAGTTTTAAATCCGAACAGTAATAAAAGACTAAGTACAACTTCGAAGAAAGTAGCTGCAGCTCCTAAAATTTCGGCAGTGCTTTTGTTTGCATAAGGATTTAGAGTTTGAGTATAAATAACGAAGTTTTCCCAATTTCCCCACGCAACGCCGTTAGAGCCTGGTGCGCCCCAGATTCCAAATCGATCAGCTACTGCTGAAAGCATTGTGATGGCTAAAACTATTCTTAAAATTAAACCTGCTTCTAATATGGTTATGTTTTTCATTCTAATTAGTACTTTTTTGATTCAATGTCATTCAACAGATTTTCTTCAAAAGTTAAATAAAAATCAGTTGGTTATTTGTAATAACGGCAGAATCATCGTCAAATTGTTTAAAATACCCGATAAAAAGCATAAAAAAAGGACAGAAGTCAATCTATCCTTTTTCCAATTTGTTTTGAAATTCTTATTTCAATGTCGTTTTGATCACAATAGCAGCTTGTTGTACAGCAGTTTGAATAGCAGGTACATTTGCAATCGGGTTTAAAAGTCCGTAATCGTGAATCAAACCGTTGTATCTTGTTAAAGTTACAGGAACTCCAGCTTCATTAAGCTTTCTGGCATAAGCTTCACCTTCGTCTCTTAAAACATCATTTTCAGCAGTTTGAACTAGAGCAGGAGGTAAATCTTTTAATTCTGCTAAACTTGCTTGTAATGGAGAAGCATATTTTTCTGTTCTTTTGGCAGTATCAGGTAAATAATTGTCCCAGAACCATTTCATCATGTTTTTAGTTAAGAAACGTCCGTTGGCATATAAATTATAAGATTCAGTTTCAAAATTGGCATCTGTTACCGGCCATAATAAAACCTGTAATTTAATATGAGGTCCTTTTTTGTCTTTGGCCATCAATGTGATTGCCGCGGTCATGTTTCCGCCAACACTGTTTCCAACAACTGCAAGGTTTTTACCGTCAACACCAATTTGTTTTCCGTTTGCAGCCACCCATTGTGTTGCAGCATAAATTTCGTTGATTGCTACAGGATATTTAGCTTCTGGAGAAGGAGTATAATCTGGAAAAACTGCAACTGCACCGCTTTCTACAACCAAATCTCTCACTAATCTTCTGTGCGTAGGATAATCTCCTAAAACCCATCCGCCGCCGTGAATAAAGATAAATACCGGTGCATTCGCTTTTGCTCCTTTAGGTTTTGTAATATGAATTTTTACTTTTAAACCGTTTTGTGAAATTACTTTTTCAGTTTCTTCAATTCCAGAATAATCTACTTCTACCGATTTTTGAGCGCCCACTAAAACGTTTCTGGCATCGGTAACAGATAATTGTTCCAAAGGTTTTCCGTCACCTGAATTTAATGCATTTAAAAAGCTGCGGACTTCTGTAAAAATTTCTGGGTCATTTTGTCCTTTATAAGGTCTTTCTTGTGCTGAAGCAATTGCATTTACGATGAACAATGCTGCAATAAATAAACTTTGCTGTAATACTTTAATAGTTTTCATATCTTTTATGTTTTAATCATTTATAATTTGATAGGACAAAGATATGGCGGTAATAAAGCTCTGAAAATGGATAATAGTCTATTCTAATTGTACATTTTTCCCTTGAAGGTATTTTTTCTTGAAATTCGATGGAGTATCGCCAACTTTGTTCGTGAAAAGACGGTTAAAATAAGCTGGATCTTCATATCCGAGCTGATAAGCAATCTCTTTTACGCTTAATGTAGAATAGCCTAGAAGTCTTTTAGCTTCCAGAATAATTCTATCCTTAATAATATCATTAGGCTGTGTAAGCTCCAAGCGATTGAATTTATTGGAAAGCGTTTTAGGTGCAACTCCCAAAATATCGGCATAATCGGCAACAGTATGTTTGGTTCTGAAATGAATTTCGACCAAACGGCTGAAATCCCTGAAGAAATCCATTTCTTTTGAAGGCTCATCATTTAAAGCGCCTAATTGCTGTATTTTCCAGATTCGGGTTGCTTTAATGATAAGCTGTTTCAAATAGGTACGAATCATTTCTTCCTGCGAAGAATCGGGCGAGATAAATTCTTCCTGAATCTGCTTAAAAATACCTTCAATAAACAAAACCTCTTTTTCTGGAAGAGTCGTCATTGGCATTTCGAATATATTATTGAATAACAATCCGTCGCAGGCTACTTCGGCATCATGAATCTGTACACAATAAAAATCACGATTGTAGTACATAAAACAACCCTGCTTTTTTCCTTCCTTATTAATCTGCAGATATTGATTGCTGTTGATAAAAAACAAGGAAGGACTTTTGGTTTGGTAGTGTTTAAAATCAATCGTGACCTGATAATCTTCGGGCAGATACAATACCTTAATATAAGCTTTGTATTCGTCGCTATTAATTTCTTCGACTGTTTCCTGATTCAGAATCAGAAATCCCAGTTTTTTATAATTCGATTCAAATACGTTACTAAGGTTCATTGCGATTGGTTTTGGATTAAAAATTCTGATTTTCTTTGGCAGAGCCGAATATTAATTGGGAGTTATTTGAAGATGCTCCAATTTTTTACCCACTAAAGTTTTTTCACCCGCAATTTTGAATCCGAGTTTTAAATACAGGTTTTTTGCCAGCGGATTACCTTCTTCGACCAATAAACCTAAAGTCTGTTTATTTTTAGAAACGTATTCCTCAATTAAAAATCGAAGCAATTTAGAACCAATTCCTTTTCCCTGATGATTCGGATTTACGCCCAAAGAATCAATATAAAATTCTCCCGCTCGTGTTTCAAATTCTGGATCAAATTCTGGATTATAATGTTCTCTAACGTATTTTATAATTGGATTTCGTAACACTTCAATATCTGAGCCATTGTAAACATTTACCGCACCAATGATTTCGTTGTTTTCTTCAGCCACAAAACAATTTTGATAAGAGTATTGATTGTTTTCTCTTTCGATGAAATAGTGCAGAAAGTCTTTCGCGGAAGCGTAATCTTTTTTAGCCAAAAATTTATAGACAATATCTTCCATTGCTAATAATAATATAGGTGCAATATATTTTGAATCGGATATTTTGGCTTTTCTGATATTCATATGAAAGATTTTAGTACAAACAAATTTACTTTATTTAAATATTTTTCTCTTGCAGATTCTGTAGATTTAAACAGATTACTACTAAAAATATCTGCATCATCCGCTAAATCTGCGGGAGAACAAATTTTTTCTAATTGAGTTAATATATTTTTCACGCTCCCAATAGCTATCGGGATTAAAAGGATCTTAGCAGATATTTTTTTAATCTGCTTAAATCTGCAAAATCTGCGTGAAACAAAAAAATCTTAGCCTCTCAGCAACTTATTGCCTTAGTCTCTTTGAAAAAAATGTACAAATTTAGCCCCAACTTATACCATAATTAGCGTCCAAAGACCTAGTATCTTTGTTACTATATTTTAAACCAAAAATTTAAAAACAATGAAAGCAATAGGATTTAAAAGCTCATTATCTATAGAAGAAAAAGACAGTTTTATTGAATTTGAAACTGCAAAACCAATACCTGGAGCACACGATTTATTAGTAAAAATTGATGCCATTTCAGTAAATCCAGTTGATTTTAAAATTCGCCAGAGCGCCGCAAAAGACACCGTTCTAGAAAATCCAAAAATCATTGGCTGGGATGCTGTCGGTATTGTGCAGGCAGTTGGAGAAAAAGTAACTTTATTTGAAGTAGGCGATCTAGTGTATTATGCCGGAGATATTACCAAACAAGGCAGCAACGCCGAATTTCAAATTATTGATGAAAGAATTACAGGCAGAAAACCAAAAACCTTAAGTGCCGAAGAAGCAGCTGTGATTCCGTTAACGGCCTTAACCGCTTGGGAGATTTTGTTTGACCGAATTAGAATTAGTGCCGAGAAAGACAAAGGAAAGTCAATTCTAATTATTGGAGGAGCTGGTGGAGTAGGTTCGATTGCCATTCAGCTGGCGAAAAAAATAGCAGGATTAACGGTTATTGCAACGGCATCACGTCCAGAAACTATTGATTGGTGCAAACAGCAAGGTGCCGATTTCGTGGTAGATCATAAAGATTTGGTTTATGCAGTAAAAGAAGCAGGTTTTGAAAACGTAGATTTTATTCTTGACTTTGTAGATACCAATGCTTATTGGGATACAATGGTAGAATTAATTAAACCGCAGGGACATATCGCTTCAATTACAGGAAGTGCCGAACCTGTGGTTTTGAATAAACTAAAAAGCAAAAGTGTTTCTTTTTCATGGGAACTGATGTACACACGCTCTATGTATCAAACAGAAGACATGGTAGAACAGCATAATATTCTCAATATGGTTGCTGATTTGCTGGACGATGGTATATTGAAAACGACTTTAAAAGAAACCTATAACGGACTTACAGCCGAAAATTTAAAGAAAGCACATCAGCGTTTAGAATCGGGAAAAACTATCGGTAAAATTGCCATAAAATTCTAAGTAATTGTATCATAATAGTTTGTGTTTAGTAATAGATATTATTTAGAATAATTTTAAATAGTATTGATTTGATCTCAACAATTTTTGTATTTTAGCCGAATTACAAGCCAAATTTGTATTTCATTTTTTAAAACCCAAAACTAAATTGTTATGATTTCAAAAAACACAGACCTTGGATTATTACTAATCAGAATCAGCGTTGGAGGCTTAATGCTTTTTCACGGTATTGCAAAACTGCTTCACGGAATTTCTTTTCTTGTAGACAATATGGGCGCATTTGGATATGCGGTTTATATTGGCGAAGTTTTAGCTCCAATTGCTATTTTGCTAGGATTCCGTACTAGAATTGCAGCAGTTCTTCTTGCCGTAACTTGTATTGTAGCGATTGCTGTGGCACATGCTCAAGATATTTTCTCGATCAGCGAACACGGAGGATACGCTAATGAACTCTTGATGCTGTATCTTTTAGGTTCGATTGGATTATTCTTTACAGGGGCAGGAAAATATGCTGTTTCTAAAACAAATAAATGGGATTAATTTCTCGTAAATTATAAGGAAGCCCTAAATCTGTTGATTTAGGGCTTTTTTGTTTTATTATGTTATTTTTGCCCGCGAATTACCAAATTTTATTACGTGAGATTATTAGTTGTACTCGGAATTTTAATTTTGTCTTTTTCGGCAAAAGCACAGTCTATTAGCGGACTTGTAAATAATGCAAATAGAAAACCTCTTTCAGATGTCTTGATAAGGAATTTAGCCTCAAAATCACATGCACATACAGACATTAACGGAAAGTTTACTTTGGAAGAAACTAAAGCAGGTGATAGTCTTCAGATTTCTAAGCAGGGATTTAGTACTCAAAAGTTAAAGCTTTCATCAACTGATTTTCTTTCTATTCAAATGGAAGAAAAACCTTTTCTGCTGGAAGAAGTTACCATTACAAACAACTTAAAATATCTCAATACAATCTCTAAAATAGATTTTGAAATTCAGCCCATTTCAAACTCACAGGATTTACTGCGAAAAGTTCCTGGGCTTTTTATCGGCCAGCATGCAGGCGGGGGAAAAGCAGAACAGATTTTTTTAAGAGGTTTTGACTGTGATCACGGGACAGATATTAATATTACTGTTGACGGAATGCCGGTTAATATGGTTTCGCATGCGCACGGGCAGGGTTATTCTGATCTGCATTTTGTAATTCCCGAAACAGTGGATAACATCGATTTTGATAAAGGTGCTTATTTTGTCGATAAAGGCGATTTTACTACAGCGGGATATGTGGGATTTAATACTAAAAATGGATTACAGAATAGTTCAATTTCCTTTGAAGGCGGACAATTTGATACCTTTCGCACTGTTGCCCTGTTTAATTTATTGAATAAAGAAAACCAGTCGGCTTATTTTGCAGGTGAATATATGATGACCGATGGTTATTTTGATGCGCCGCAGAATTTTAACCGAATTAATTTGTTTGGAAAATATGCAGCTAAAATGAATAATGGAGATAAACTGGCACTTTCGATTTCTCATTTTAAAAGTCAGTGGGATGCCAGCGGACAGATTCCGGACCGTGCTGTTAAAGATGGGACAATTTCGCACTATGGAGCAATAGATTCTAATGAAGGAGGAAATACCGGCAGAACCAATTTCAATTTGCAGTATGATGCCAAAATTGATGAAAATACACATATTAAAAGCAGTGCTTTTATAAGCAAATACGATTTTGAACTGTATTCTAATTTTACTTTTTTCCTCAATGACCCAGTAAACGGTGATCAAATTAAACAGAAGGAAAATAGAACGATAGTAGGTTTTCAGTCTGAATATGATCAAAAACTAACTGAAAAATGGCGTTTTAAATTGGGAGCAGGTCTGCGAAATGACAATAATAAAGATGTTGAATTGTCACATACTTTAAACCGAAAAACAGTGCTGGATTATTTGAGTTTAGGAAATGTAAACCAAACTAATCTCTTTATGTATTCTAGTCTTGATTTTGTTTCAGGAAATTGGCTGATAAATGGAGGCCTGCGTTTAGATTATTTTAAATTTGGTTACGAAGATCAGCTGGCTTCAACATATACTAATCAGACACAGACAAAGGCAATTGTAAGCCCGAAATTGAACTTTTTATACACACAGAATGAAAAACTAAATTATTTCCTGAAATTAGGAAAAGGGTTTCACAGCAATGATACTCGAGTTGTTGTAGCTCAAATGGGAGAAAAAATCCTGCGTGAAACCTACGGCGCTGATTTAGGTTTGAACTGGAAACCATTTCCGAGAATGATTATTAACTCTGCTCTTTGGTATTTATATTTAGCTCAGGAATTTGTGTATGTAGGAGATGAAGCGGTAGTAGAACCAAGTGGTAAAACACAAAGAAAAGGGTTCGATTTTGGTTTTAGATACCAATTAACAAACTGGCTGTTCTGGAATACCGATTATACGTACACACATGCAAGAGCAATTGATGAACCAAAAGGGAATGATTATCTGCCTCTTGCTCCGGTAAATACTTTAACAAGCGGACTTTCAGTAAAAGATTTAAAAGGTTTTTCAGGAAGCATAAGAACCCGCTTCTTAGGCGACCGACCAGCAAACGAAGACAATTCGGTATTAGCAAAAGGGTATTGTATTACCGATTTCTCTGTAAATTATCAGATCAAAAAAGTGACGATTGGTGTAAATATCGATAACATTTTTAATGCAAAATGGAAAGAAACCCAATTCTTAACCGAATCCCGCTTAGCCAATGAAACTGATCCTGTTGAAGAAATTCACTTCACCGCAGGAACACCTTTTAATGCCAGATTGATACTAAAATACATGTGGTAGTAAATTAGTTAATGTGGCAATTAGATAATTAGATAATATTAGTAATTATCTAATTGACACATTTTCCAATTAGCACATTTTCTAATTAACACATTTCCAAATTGGCACATTCTCTCATTGGCACATTCTCTAATTGACACATTTCCAAATTGGCACATTCTCTAATTGACACATTCTCTAATTGACACATTCTCTAATTAGCACATTCTCTAAACCTCTAAAAGAACATTTTCACCGATCAGATTCTATGTTCTACCGATCACAATTTTAATTTATATACTCTAGATATACTTTTGATTCAATTAAAACTTTAAAATCAAAAATATGTCACCATTATCGCCGTTTATCTGGATCTTAGTTATTTCGCCACTTTTATTTTTGGCACATTTTAAAACTGAAAAATCAAATCTTAAATACGTTGCTTTTTTTATTCTTTATTTTTTGGCTGATACATTTTTGCAGCAGTACGGAAAAATATTATTACCGCTTGATTTTCTGGGTTTAAAATTCAATTGGTCAGGAAAAATCCTGAGCCTGATTTTAGGTCTTATTATCATTTTCTCTGTTTCTAAAGAAGAAAGAATCCAAATCGGATTTACATCACAAACCAATTCAAAAGCACATTTAAAATTTGGATTACTTTTTTTTCTCGGTTTTACCTTATTTGATTTTGTTTTTAAAATGATCTTATTTCCAAAAGGAGGTACATTCGATTTAGAAACCTTCCTTTTTCAAGGTACAATGCCAGGATTAACAGAAGAAATTGCTGTTAGAGGGATTTGGTTATGGCTTTTAAATAAAGCTTTTGCACCAAAATGGAACTATCGAGGCATCAAATTTGGCTGGTCGTTTATTATTGTAACAATTTTATTTGGAGTTGTTCACGGAATGGTTTTAGATCAGGATTTACATTTAAAATTGGATCTTATTACAATCGTATACCTTACCCTGATTTCGTCTCTAAGCGTTGGTGTTTTAAGATGCTTTTCTGGAAATTTAATTTATTCGATTTTAGGACATAACACGATTAATTTGATGAATGCTTTAATTAGAATTTTATAAAAATAGGGGTCATAATTAATTTTAAACACATCCCGAAGCTTCAGGACTATAGATTTTTTATTTGAAAAAAATAGAGAAAGAGACTAGTTTCTCATCTGTAGATCTTAAAGATGAAGAAGCTTTGTCAAAGTTTTAAATTTTGACAAAGCTCTAAACACATGACTATGTAAAAAATAAATTATATTTGAAACTGCTTTATAATTAAACTAAATGCCAAATACCACAGCTGCTTCGGGCTATTTTTTAGAAAAAATTGCTTCTTTAGATTTTGATCATTTTTTTACGAGAAGAAATCGAATTTTACTGCATGTTTTAATGTGGTTCACATTTTCTGTTTTATTATTTCTGAGTTATGTCATTGGCTATCATTTGGTTTATTTTGATGCCGTTCTGCTTACCATAAGAATGGCTTTGGTGAATATTATTGTCTTTTATATGCTGTTTTATTTAGTGCTGCCAAAAATTTTTTCAGAAAGTAAAACCAAAATTATAATGCTTTTACTATTGGTTTTCCCGATCTCAATCTTTGTTTGGATGGCTTCAACATACTTTGTTTCCCTATTCTATTATGCTTTAGGTCTTGAAATTAATTTTGGAGAATTAAAAGGCGTTATTAAAAAGAGTGCTGAGCAGACTTTTCTTGAGGCAGTTTCCTTAAAAAGAATGCTTTCGCAGACTATCATTATTATCTCTTTGCTTTCGCCATTTTGTTTTGCTAAAATTCTGGTAGAAATTACAAGACTTTACAGCAAGAAGTTTCAAATACAACAAGAAAAAAACGCGCTGGAAATTCAGAATATCAAGATTGAAAAGGATTTCCTGAAAGCACAATTGAATCCGCATTTTTTATTTAATACTTTGAATAATTTGTACGGATTAACAGTAAGGAAAGATAATCTGGCACCTGAAATCATCCTGAATCTGTCTGATATTATGAGTTATACTTTGTATGAATCGAATACCGAAATTGTTCGTTTGGAGAAAGAATTAGACTTTATAAAAAATTATATTGCTTTAGAAAAAATGCGTTATGCTGAAGATGCCGATATTCAAATAAATATTGAAGGCGAAAATCGAACCGCAGGACTTTTTATTGCACCACTTTTGACTTTTACATTCATTGAAAATGCTTTTAAGTACGGATTAAAAAGCACTCAAAATGCCTTTGTAAAACTTGATATTAAGATTGAAAACAGCACATTTTGGTTCTGTTTAAAGAATGATGTTGATGAAAGTTTTACTACTGATAATTTTGGAGGAATAGGAGTAGAGAATGCTCGTAAACGTTTGGAATTATTGTATCCGAATCTATACGAATTGGAAATTAAAAATCAGAAATCTTCTTTTAAAGTCGATTTAAAAATAGTTTTGAGAAAGTAATGGAAAAGTTGAAATGCATTATCGTTGATGACGAACCAATTGCTAGAGATATCATAGCATCTTTTATCGGCGAAATTCATTTTCTGCAGCTAGAAGCTTCGTTTGGAGAACCTGCAAAAGCTTTAATACATCTGCAGGAAAATATAATTGATATTGTTTTCAGTGATATCGAAATGCCAAAATTTACAGGTTTAGAGCTAGCGCAATCGCTCACAAATCCTCCGGTCATTATTTTTATAACAGCGCACCGCAACTTTGCTTTGGATGGATTTGAAACCGGAGCTTCAGATTATCTCGTTAAACCAGTTCGTTTTGACCGTTTTTTAAAAGCAGTAAATCGGGCAAAAGAATATCTTTTGTTAAAGAAAACGGCTTCGGTGCATCAAATCAATTCGGATCGCATTTTTATTAAATCAGAAGGGAAATTGATCAAGATTTTATTAAATGAAATCCTTTATGTAGAAGCGCAGGGAGATTATTTGAAATTTGTCATCAATGGCGGGTCTTACACAACTTTAGGAACGTTGAAAGCTATGGAAGAGGTTTTGAAACTCCCAATGTTCTTTCGCGTCCAGCGTTCTTTTATTTTAAATCTCGAAGCTGTGAGAAGCCTGAGCGGAAACAGTATCGAATTGATTGATGGAAAAAATATTTCTGTGGCTTTAAATAAAAAGGATGAGTTCTATCAGCTATTAGGAATTAGATAATTAGAAAATGTGTCAATTAGACAATTACTCACATTATCTAATTATCTTATTTTCTAATTATCTCATTTTCTAATTAACACATTTTCTCATTAACGATTGGTTTGAATATAATCTGACGGCGACATACTGAAATGCTTTTGAAAATTCCTCCCGAAACTGGTTTGTGACTTATAACCAACCATTTCTGCTATTTCGTACATTTTATAATTTTCGTTCAATAACAATTCTGCTGCTCTTTTAAGACGCACAATATTGATGAGTTCGTTCGGACTTAAATTTGTAATATCCTTTATTTTTCGGTATAAAGTAGAACGGCTCATGTTCATTATTTCAGCAAGCGATTCTACGCTTAAATCTTGATCAGTAATGTTTTTTAGGATTTCGTCGTCGAGTTTTTTCAAGAATTTTTCATCCGTTTTATTATGAGCAATGCTTTTAATGTGCGAAAGCGGTGAACTTGCGTAATAATTCATAATCTGTCTTCGGTTTTCGATTAGATTATTGGCCTGCACTTTTAAATAATCCATCGAAAATGGTTTTGCGATATACGCATCTGCACCCACTTCAAGTCCGTCAATCTGGGATTTCAGCGAGTTTTTGGCGGTCAATAAAATAACTGGAATATGACTGGTTTCCAAATTGGTTTTAATGGTTTTACACATTGTAATTCCGTCCATAATCGGCATAGAAACATCTGAAATCACCAATTGAATGTTTTCGTTATGAATAATTTTCAGCGCTTCTTCGCCATTTTCAGCCTTTAAAATAGCATACGTTCCAGCCAATTCAGTGGTGATAAAACTCAAAAGATCTTCGTTGTCTTCAACGACTAAAATCTGTGCTTTTTCATTTTTGATTTCAATAGTTTCTTTTGGAGTTTCGCTTTCATCTTCCTCTTTTTTGGAATCAGCATAAAACATAAATTCTTGTTCCTGATGTAATGGAACAGTCAATTCAAAAATATTATAATTCACATCTTCAACCAATGCCAAACTTCCATTATGCAATTGTGCCAGCGAATGTGCCAGCGAAAGTCCAATTCCAGTTCCAGAAGCCGTACTGCTATTGTCAACTCTAAAGAAAGGTTCGAAAATTTTATCTTTTAAATGAATCGGAATCACATTTCCATCATTTTTTACAGTTAAAGTCAGTTTCTTTTCGTCTCTAAATAAAGATATTACGACTTTTTTGTTAGAATATTTAATGGCATTATTAATTAAGTTGCTTAGAATCTTTTTAAAAGCCTCCTTGTCGACAAAGGCATGAATGTCTTTTTCGCCCAATTGCATTTCAAATTCCAATTCACGTTCTTCAATTAGCTGACTGAAACGCAGTTGGAAATTTCGAACCATCGAAGAGATATTCGCTTCGACGAAAGTCAATTTCAGACCTCCGATTTCCGATTTTCTAAAATCTAATAATTCGTTTACCAATTTTAATAAGCGGGAAGTGTTTTTCTTCATGATCGAAAGATGCTGCGGTACTTCTTTCGATTCATATTCCATTCCTAAAAGTTTTTCCAATGGACCTTTTATCAAAGTCAAAGGCGTTCTGATTTCGTGTGCAACATTGGTAAAAAAATCAATTTTTGCCTGATAAATTTCTTTTTCTTTTTCGTCGTTCAAATGCTTTATTTTACGGTTATTCTTGATCTGAGTCAGATTCTGCGAATAACGAATCACATAATAAAACCCAGCGCACATCAAAACGAAGTAAAGAATATAAGCTAAAGTACTAGCGTAAAAAGGAGGCAGGATAGTGATTTTAAGTTTTACTTCTTTGCTCCAGACTCCAAAACTATTTAATGATTTTACTTTAAAAACATAATCGCCGGGAGCCAATTCGGTAAAGAAAATTTTATTGTTTCTTCCTAAATAAACCCAGTCATTATTGACGTTTTCCAATTGATACCAATATTCTGTCAGTTCTGGCGCAGTATAATTTAAAGCAGCAAACTCGAGATTAAAAGACGACTGGCTGTTATTCAGTTTCAATTCATCAATAAACGAAATAGACTGTTCGATTGGTGAGTCTGGGCTGTTTACTTCAATATCTTTATTACTAATCTGCAGATTTGTAATATAAATAAATGGACTGTATTTGTTTTTGGTAAAATGTTTCGGATTAAAGCTGATCATTCCGTTTAGGTTTCCAAAATACATATCACCATTTGTATCTTTAAAGGCCGAATTATAGTTAAACTGATCACTTAGCAAGCCATTTGCAGTGGTAAAAATTTTAATGGTTTTATGGTCTGGACCAAATTTCACGAGACCTTTAGAAGTTGTCAGCCATAAATTTTTGGCATCATCTTCCAAGATCGAATAGAAAACGTTGCTTGGCATTCCATTTTTTGTAGTGAATTTGGTAAAAGTGTGGTTTTTTCGGTCAACGAGATTCAAACCATTTTCTGTAGCGATCCATAAATTCCTGGAGCTGTCTTCAAAAATGGCATTAATGGTATTATTGCTGATTCCATTAGGATTTTTATAATCATACGTAAAAACTTCCTTTTTCTTGGTTTTCGGATTATAAAATAACAAACCGTCACGATAACTTCCGGCCCAGAGATTTCCATCGCTGTCTTCTTTAAAATTGGTGTAATGAAAGGTTTCAGGAAAGAATTTTAAGATTTCGAAATTATCAGCTTGTTCATTGTAACGGTAAAGTCCAGAAGTCGTTACAATAATCAAGTCATCATTTTTCATTTCATAGAAAGAAAAAATAAAGTTACTGTGCAATCCGCTTCTGCCGTCGTTTGTGCTGTAATGTTTTAAAACAGCACCAGAATTTCTATCTAAAACATCTAAACCATGCTCAAAAGTTCCCACCCAGATTTTATCTTTTCGGGGCATTAAAGCGTGAATATTGTAATAAGAAACAGGATAAGAAGTAAATTTCTGTGTTTTCGGATTAAAACGATTTATGCCTGCATCTTCAGTACCAATCCATAAATCGCCGTGATCGTCTTTGTGTATTTCTCTAACTGCACTGCCGCTGATGGAATTCTGGCCTTCCTGCGGAAAGTATTTCTTAAACTGTGTATATTGTTTTTGATGGTAATTAACGCCGCCAAAATAAGTCCCAATCCAAACACCATTTTCTTTATCGATTAAAATAGAGTAGGATGCATTATCTGAAATGGCATACGGATCGTTGTAATTCTTTTTAAGATTTATCGCCGTTTTGGTTTTCAAATTATAAATATAAACACCAGATTCACTTGCAATCCAAAGTTCATCATTTCCTCTTTTCTTGAACTGACGTACAAAAACAGGTTCTTTAATACCAAATTTCAGTTCGTTTGTTGTTTTGTTTTTTCGATTGTAGATCAGCACGCCGTGATCTTGTGTTCCAATTACAATATTTTCTGGATCAACAGCATAAATCACGGTAATTCTAAAATTCGCTTTATTAGCCGGCGGATTCAATGCAATATTTTCAAACGAATGATTTTCCTCCGAATAATGATAAATTTTGTTTAAAGAAGAAGCCCAGATTTCACCTTTATAATCTCGCGTAATTGAGGTAGAAACAAAATATTTGTTTGGGTTAAAAGTGGTTGTTTCCTTTTTATTTGGTGCATATCTATACAAAATGTTGCCAGAAATAAACCAAATGTTGCCTTTTTGGTCGTGATTGATGTCATTAATACGATCATTAATGGCTTCATTTAAAATAGAAAAACGATCTAGTTTTTTATCGTAGTGATACAAACCTTTGTCGGTTCCAACCCAGATTGTACCATTATTTTCATGAAGAGACTGAATATAATTGCTTCCAAGACTATGAATAGGATCTCCGCTGCTTCTGTAGGTTTTAAAACGATAACCATCAAAACGGTTTAAACCATCTTTAGTTCCAAACCACATAAAACCGTCATTGTCTTGTAATGAGGTTAATACAGTATTATTAGAAAGTCCTTCTTCGACCTGAAAATGTTTAAAATAATATTCTTGTGCATTCAAAAATTGTGTTGAAAAAATACTTAAAGATAAAAAAAGAAAGAATTTACGCATAAGGTGTTTTTTTAGGCTAAAATCAATGTTTCTGCAAATCGTCTCAATATTCTACAAAATGTTGCAAGACCTGATTTAATTGAACTTTTTTGCACAATTTGAATCATTTGAGAGAGATATTGACACAAAAGAAGCATTTTATTTTGAATAAAAAGCGTCTACTTTGAATTTTCAAATAAATGATATTGATAATTTTTTAAGGGTAAAAATACACTATCAATAAAATACAGTTTGAAAAACCTAACCATTAATAATTTTGAAACAAAATGAACAATTTATTATTAGAAGAAGATATTAATTCTTTTTTTGTTCGGCTTCCGGACGATTAAAAAGTCAAATATTTCATCAACCAAACCACAAAAAGAAATAAAACTATCTAAAATGCAAAAATCAATGAAAACAAAGCTCACTCACTTTTTAACGAAGAGATATTACCTCTTAGTTTTCTTTAGTTTATTACTGCAGCCCGCTTTTGCCCAGCAAATAACCATTACGGGAAAAGTTACAGCCGCCTCGGGGGAATCGATTCCTTTTGCAAATGTTTTAATAAAAGGAACACAAAATGGTACTGCTACCGATTTTGACGGAAGTTTCAAAATCAGCGCCGCAGCAAACCAAACATTAGTTTTTAGCTCGCAGGGCTATAAAACAACAGAAGCAGTCATTAACAGTAGAACCTCTATCAACATAACATTAGAAGAAGATGCTATGAAACTTGAAGAGATAGTTGTTGTAGGTTATGGCTCTCAACAGAAAAAAGATCTTACTGGTGCAGTTTCTTTAGTAAAAGCTGAAGAAATCCAAAAACGTCAGGTAACTACAGTTGCAGACGGACTTCAAGGTTTAGTAACAGGCGTTAAGGTTCGCGGTGGCGGGCGTCCTGGACAAGAAGCTAATGTGGAGATTCGTGGTCTTAAAAACCTTCAAAATACAAATCCTTTGTATGTAATTGATGGTTTAGTAACTAGTGGAAACAGAGATTTTAACCCGAACGATATCGAATCGATTCAAGTTTTAAAAGATGCTTCTGCAGCGGCGATCTACGGTTCAAGAGCTGCAAATGGTGTAATTATTATTACCACTAAAAAAGGAAAAAAAGGACCGCTTAAAGTTGAAGTTTCGGCAAAAAGCAGTTTTACAGCTATGCCTCGTTACGACTTAATGGGAACTGAAGAGTTTGCTAAATTGAACAACATGGCTTATGATAATGCTGGGTTGCCTAGACAAAACCTTAATATGGCTGTTGATACAGATTGGCAGGATGCAGTTTTTAAAACGGGAATGATGCAGGATTATAATGCAAGTTTTTCTGGAGGAAGCGAGAATTCGACCTTTTTTATGTCTGCAAATTATTTTGGAAATGAAGGAACGGTTGTAGGAACGGACTTTGACAGAATTTCATTCCGTGTAAATTCAAGCGGTACAAAAGGGATTTTTAGTATTGGAGAAAATATAGCGATTAGTAATGCAAAAACAGATGAAATGTCTGGTGCGCCAATTATCGATGTGTATAGAATGACACCAACAATTCCGCTTTATGATCCTTCTAATCCTGGAGGTTATGGTTACGGGAAACAAGGTGTTGCAGATACTTTTGGTACAAACCCTTTAGCTTTAGCTGATTTTTCTAACGTAATAAATCAAAATTTTAGAATTAGAGGAAACATTTGGTCAGAGTTAAAATTTGCTCCATGGTTAAAGTATCGTTTTAATTTTGGATACGAGACTAGTTTTGATTCTTATAAATTCTTGAGAAAAGTAGGTAACTGGACATTAAATCAGCCAATAGATCCATCGATTGCAAATCAAAACAAAGCAAGATCGGAAACCATGTTATTTGAAAATACATTGACTTTCAAAAAAGAATTTGGTAAACATGATATAACTGTTTTAGTTGGACAGACTTTTCAAAAAGATAAATACGATATGATTTATGGAGAGAAAAGAAATTTACCAATTAACTCAGGTAACGGACAATATTATGAAGTTTTAAATCAAGGAAATTCACCAGTTGTTGGAGGGTATCTTAACGAAGCAGCACTAGCATCTTATTTAGGAAGAATTGAATACAATTATGATAATCGTTATTTGTTTAATGCTGTTTTAAGACGTGATGGTTCATCAAGATTTAGCGATGCAAACAAATGGGGTAATTTCCCTTCTGTTTCTGCAGGGTGGAGATTAAGTAATGAGTCTTTCTTTAAATCTGAATTTATTAAAGATTTAAAATTAAGAGCAAGTTATGGAGAATTAGGTTCTGGAAATATTGGAAACTATGAATATAAAAGCTTTGTAAATAATTTTGGTCAAATTGTATTAGGAAATGGGCAAACGCTATATCCTTCTGCAGCTCAGGTAAAATTATCGAATTCTGAATTACGCTGGGAAAAATTAAAACAAACCAACATTGGATTAGATCTTGGAGTTTTAAATAATGATTTACGTCTTACGGCAGATTATTTTATTGCTCGTACAGAAGATGTATTATTTGGTTTTCCAATTTTATTAACTACAGGAAACGATGGCGGAAATCCAATTTCTAATGCTGCAACTGTTGAAAATAAAGGTTTCGAATTGGAATTAGCTTACAGTAAAAAAATCAATGAATTCTCTTTCAATGCTTCTGTAAACTTTACAAAAATTAACAACAAACTGGTTTCATTAGGAAATGGGCAAAATCAAAACATTTCTGGAAACACAGTAACAAGAGCAGGTTTACCAGTAGGAATGTGGTATGTTTTACAAACAGACGGATTATTCCAAAATCAGGATGAAATTAATAACTATAGAAATGCAGATGGAAAAGTAATTATGCCAAATGCTGTACCTGGAGATATTCGTTTTAAAGATGTTAACGGTGACGGACAAATTACCAGCGATGATAAAGATATTGTTGGAAGTCCTTGGCCAGAATTTGAAATGGGTTTAAATGCTGGAGCAGAATACAAAGGTTTCGATTTTTCTATGAACTGGATTGCTTCTCACGGAGCCACTGTTTATAACGGATTCAGAAGCGTTGTAGATCGTTTTGATGACAATAGTAATTACAGAGCTGGAATTCAGCCTTGGACACCAGAAAATCCAAATACAGATTTTCCTAGAATTACGAAAGGTTCAACTTTAAATTCAAGAGGAGACAGCGACCGTTTCTTAGAAAGCGGCGATTTTATCAGACTTAAATACATAGGATTTGGTTATAACTTACCAGAAAGTGTTTTGAAAAATTCAGGTATTTCGAGAGCGAGATTAACACTTTCGGCACAAAATATTATTACGATTACTAAATATAAAGGTTTAGATCCTGAATTTACAAACGGTAATATTTTTGAAAGAGGTTTTGATAACGGTGCTTTCCCGAATCTTAAAACGTATTCTTTTGGTGTTGAATTTAGCTTTTAATTTAAAAAAACAGCGTAATGAAAAAAATAATTATAATAACAGCAGCTTTTCTAGGTCTTGTTTTTACAGCTTGTGAAAACGAATTGGACCTGAACAGCCCAAATGATATTACAGTAGATCAATATTGGAAAACCGAAACTGATGCACAAGCTGGTGTTAACTCAATTTATGCCATGTTTTACAAAGATGGCCTTTGGGCAAGATGGATCTATTTTAGATTGGATTTAACTTCTGATGAAGGATATAGTGCAAGTCCGTGGACAGAATTAGCAGATTGGACAAGATTTAACTACATCAACTATAATTTTTGGGAAGGAAATGCCGTAACCTGGAGAGATACTTATAAAGCTATTTTTAGATGTAATCAGGTATTGGCAAATGTTCCGAATATCACATTTCAAAACGAAGATGATAAAAAGAAAATCATAGCTCAGGCTAAGTTTTTTAGAGCGTTACATTACTATTATGCAGCAGTAATCTGGGAGGATATTCCTTTAGTTTTAGATCCTTCTACACCACAGGATTTACCACAGCAAAAAAAGGTAACAGAAGTTTGGGCACAAATCGAAAAAGATTTAAATGAAGCTTTCGAAGATTTGCCTGTTAAATGGAATGATACCGAAACAGGAAGACCAGATAAAGGCGCTGTAAAAGCTTTTCTTGCAAAAACTTATATGCAGCAGCACAAATGGTCTGAAGCAAAAACGGCATTAGAATATTTAATTAATGGAGCAGGAGCAAGATATAGTTTAGTTTCAAACTATAGAGACAACTTTACAGATACAAATGAAAACAATAGTGAATCTGTTTTTGAAATCCAATTCGGAGATCAAAGAAAAGGAGGAACTGATGAAGCACAAAATGCTGCAGTTTCAAGTAACCGTTCTCAGTTTTTTGCACCTAGAGGAATTGGATGGTCTGATGGACAAGCTCGTCTTTGGTTAGTAAATGCATTCAAACAAGAAAAAAATAAAGACGGTAATCTTGATATTCGTTTAAGATGGACGCTGTATTATCCGCAATTATTGGCCGATTTTGGAGATAAAACCTACGGTAAAAACTGGGAATGGAACAATGATGAAGCTTGGTTTAGAAAAGGAAGCCGTGATTATTACAGAAATAATGAAGATTATTACAACCAAGTAAATTATAGATTAGTTCGTTACGGAGATATTTTACTGCGTTACGCCGAAGTTTTAAACGAATTAGGAGATACTGCTGCTGCTTATCAATATGTAGACATGGTAAGAGCTCGTGTCAATATGAACACACTAGCCGTTGCACATCCTGAAATAGCAAATGATAAAGCTAAATTCTTAGAGCATTTAAAAACAGAAAGAGTTTTAGAATTGGCTGGAGAAAGTGTTCGCTGGGAAGATTTAAAACGTTGGGGAGATTTAGATACTCAAGCCTCTGTTGATAAAATCGCACTTCGAGATCCTGATTTTAAAAACTTCACAGTGGGTAAAAATCATAGAATGCCTATTCCACAAAGTGATGTAGACAATAATCCAAATCTAGAACAAAACTCAGGGTATTAAAACTAATTTTTTGAGGGAATCAGATCAATAAATCTGATTCCCTTATCATAAAGAACAATTGTTCATAATAACAATATTGAAATGAAGAAAGTAAAATTGTGTCTGACATTTATGTTGGCAGGGCTAGTATTGCTTAGCTGCAACAACAAAAAAAGTAATTCTGAAGAAAATAAAAAAGAAACCGCTGCGGTTGAAAAAAGAGAAATCTGGACAAAAGATCAGGCCAATAAATGGTATGCAGGACAACCTTGGTTGGTTGGGGCAAATTATTCTCCTAGCACAGCTATAAATCAATTAGAGATGTGGCAGGAAGATACTTTTGACCCAAAAAGAATTGATCAGGAGTTGGGCTGGGCAGAAAATTTAGGCATGAACGTTATGCGTGTCTATCTGCACGATTTATTGCACGAGCAAGACTCAGAAGGACTTTACAAACGTATGGATCAATTTTTAGAAATCGCAGATAAACATCATATAAAAACGCTTTTTGTTTTGTTTGATTCTTGCTGGGATCCGTTTCCTGCTTTAGGAAAACAACGTGCTCCAAAACCGCATACTCACAATTCGGGATGGGTACAGTCTCCAGGGCAAAAAGTACTTCAGGATAAAACACAATATCCTCGCTTAGAGAAATATGTAAAAGAAACGGTTGCTCATTTTAAAGATGATAACCGTATTTTAGGATGGGATGTTTGGAATGAACCAGATAATATGACAGGACCTTCTTATGAAAAAGTTGAAATCAAAAACAAAGTCGATTTGATTCTGCCGCTTTTAAAAGATGTTTTTCTTTGGGCAAGAGAAAGCAATCCGTCGCAGCCATTAACTTCTGGAGTTTGGGTAGGAGACTGGAGCGATGAAGCGAAAATGAAACCAATGCACAAATTGCAAATAGAACAATCTGATATCGTTTCTTTTCATAATTATGATAAACCAGCAGATTTTGAAAGAGTGGTAAAACAATTACAACGTTACGGAAAACCATTAATCTGTACAGAATATATGGCAAGACCAAACGGAAGTACTTTTGAAGGATTTTTACCTCTTGCGAGAAAATACAATGTTGGTATGATCAACTGGGGATTTGTTGACGGAAAAACACAAACCAAATACGCTTGGGACAGCTGGACTAAAACGTACACGGCAGAACCAAAATTATGGTTTCACGATGTATTACACACAGACGGAACTCCGTACATAAAAGCTGAAACAGATTTAATCAAAAAGATGACTTCTGAGGCGAATAAGAAGAATTAGATAATGTGTCAATTTGATAATTAGATAATGAAAAATGTGACAATTAGAAAATTAGTCAATTAAGCCATTTCAAAAATTATCTAATTATCAAATTGACTAATTGACACATTAAACAACAACTTATGAAAACAGCAAAACAATTTCTTCTCTTAATAGTAATTCTGATTGGATTTTCCGCGAAAGCGCAGCAACCAGATCCGCCGGGACAAGTTAAAGGAAACGAAAAACCTAAAAATGAAGCTTATCTTTTTGCCCACATGACGCACAACGACTATGGCAGATTATATTATTCTGTAAGTTTGGATGGTTTACATTGGGAAAACCTAAACGATGGGAAACGAGTTTTTGAAGATTATAAAGGGCATCCTGATATCTGCAAAGGTCCAGACGGGAAATATTACATTGCAGGAAATACAGGCGACGATGCTAAAAGTATCAATATTTGGGTTTCGGATGATTTAATTACTTGGAAAAAACATTCTGATTATACACCCGATTTAAAAAGTACGCCTGATTATTCAAATGCTTTACAGCGAATTGGTGCGCCAAAATTATACTATGATAAAGACTCTGAAAAGTTTATCATGACTTGGCATACACCACATTTGGAAGGAACTAAAGAAGATGGAGAACGTTATTGGGCAAGTCAGCGAACCTTATATGTTTTGTCTAAAGATTTAAAAACTTTCGAAGGAACGCCAAAACGTTTATTTGATTGGGATATGGGAACCATTGATGTTTTTATTCGTAAAGTCGGCGATTCCTACTACGCCGTGATTAAAGATGAAACCTATCCAACTTTGTATTGGACAACCGGAAAAACTATAAGGATTGCAAAATCAAAATCCCTTTTAGGACCTTATTCTTTGCCCCAGCAATCTATCAGTCCAAACTTTAGAGAAGCACCAATGCTGATTCCTTCTCCAGATGACAAAATATGGTACATGTATTACGAACAATATCCAGGTGTTTCATACGGATTATCGATTGCAGATAACCTAAACGGACCTTGGTTTCAAGCCTCAGGTTACACTTTTTTCTCTGATTGGGATAAATACAGTTTTCCAGAAAAAGTACGCCACGGCTGTATGATTACAATCTCTAAAAAAGAATACGACAGTTTGGTGAAGAAATTTGGAATTGTGAAAGATGTTAAAAGTAAAAAGTGAAATGTTAAATGTAAAAAGTGAAAAGTTTAGAAGAAGAAAACGCAGTCTAACATTTTACATTTAACATCTGACATCTTACGAATTAAAAATATGGTTAGTTAAGTTAGTTTAGTTCAGTAATTATCGGGCTTATGTGGAGATGAGCCCGGTAATTCATTTTTATTTAGAAGAAAAATCATGGCATTTATTAAATGTTTAAAATATAGAACATGAAAAGAAATAGTATCCTTTTTTTAGCCTTGTTATCCCTATTTGCGGTAAATGCACAATGGAAACCGCAAGGAGATAAAATCAAAACAAAATGGGCAGAGCAGGTTGATCCTAGTAAAACTTTACCTGAATATCCCCGTCCGATTATGGAGCGAAGCCAATGGAAAAATCTGAATGGTTTATGGAATTACAGCATTCAAGAATTTGGAAAAGCAGCGCCTTCAAAATATGATGGGCAGATTCTGGTTCCGTTTGCGGCAGAATCGAGCTTGTCTGGCGTGATGAAAGAAGTAGGTGCTAAAAATGAACTTTGGTATCAAACCAATTTTTCAATTGAATCGGGCTGGAACGGAAAAAATATTCTTTTACATTTCGGTGCTGTTGACTGGAAAACAGAAGTTTATATTAATGACATAAAAGTAGGTTCGCACACAGGCGGCTATACACCGTTTTCATTTGATATTACACCATTCATCCAAAAAGGGAAAACGCAAAAATTGGTTGTTAAAGTTTGGGATCCTTCGAATGACGGGCCTCAGCCAAGAGGAAAACAAGTTAAAAATCCAGAAGGAATTTGGTACACGCCGGTTACCGGAATCTGGCAGACGGTTTGGATTGAGCCTGTAGGTGCTAAAAACATCACAAGATTAAAAACAACTCCAAATATTGATCAAAACACCATCAGTATTAAAGCTGAGGTTAATGGAGCAGAAAAAGGAGATTTAGTAGAAATTTCAGTTTTCGATAGCGGAAAAGAAATCGCTAAAGAAAAAGCGGTTGTGGGAGAAAGCAATGATATTGTTTTGAATGCACCAAAATTATGGTCGCCTGAAAGTCCGTTTTTATATCAGATGAAAATTCGTTTAATCAGCAAAAATAAAGTCATTGATGAGGTGAAAAGTTATTTTGCGATGCGAAAAATTTCATCCAGACGAGATGAAAACGGAATCATGAGAATGCAGCTGAATAACAAGGATTATTTCCAATTCGGACCTTTAGACCAAGGCTGGTGGCCTGACGGATTATATACAGCGCCAACAGATGAAGCTTTAAAATACGATATCATCAAAACCAAAGAGTTAGGATTTAATATGATTCGTAAACACGTAAAAGTAGAACCGGAGCGCTGGTATACACATTGTGATGAGTTGGGAATTTTGGTTTGGCAGGATATGCCAAGCGGAGACGATCAGCCGGTTTGGCAGAATAAAAAGTATTTTGAGGGAACGGAATTACAACGTTCAGCAAAATCGGAAGAAATCTATAAAAAAGAGTGGAGAGAGATTATGGATCATTTATATTCTTATCCAAGTATTGTAGTTTGGGTTCCGTTTAACGAAGCTTGGGGACAATTTAAAACTGTTGAAATTACCGAATGGACGAAAAATCATGATGCAACCCGTTTGATCAATTCGGCAAGTGGAGGTAATCACTTTCAAACTGGTGATATTTTGGATTTACACAATTATCCTGGTCCAGATATGTATCTGTACGATGCAAGAAGAGTTACAGTGTTAGGAGAATATGGTGGAATCGGACTTCCGCTGGAAGGACATTTATGGCGAGTAAATGACAACTGGGGGTATGTTAAATTTAAAAACGAGATAGAAGTTACCGCCGAATATAAAAAGTACGCTGAAATCCTTCGAAAATACGTTAAAACGGGATTCTCGGCAGCGGTCTACACGCAGACAACCGATGTTGAAGGAGAAGTAAATGGTTTTATGACCTACGATCGAAAAGTGGACAAAATGGATTTTAAAGCGGTAAATAAGATCAATACAGAAGTTATCAATGCTTTGAATACCAAATAAAGTGGTATGTAGCAACTTTGTCAAAGTTTCAAACTTTGACAAAGTTTTCGATGTAAAAGATACCCAATACTAAAACAACAAAAATGAAAAAACACCTATTTCTTCTGCTTTTCACAACCATAAGTTTTGCACAGCAGAAAACATTCACAAACCCAATCCTTTCATCTGGAGCAGATCCGTACAGTACGTATTACAAAGGATATTACTACTATACCAATACGCTCGGAAACAAATTGGTTTTATGGAAAACAAAAGACCTTTCAGATATTAAAAATGCCGAAAGCAAAGTGATTTGGACACCGCCTAAAAACACGAATTATTCAGCTGAAATCTGGGCGCCGGAGTTTCATATTATCAACGGGAAATGGTATTGTTATTTTGCTGCAGATAATGGCGATAACAACAATCACAGGATGTATGTTTTAGAAAATAAATCTTCAGATCCGTTTAAAGGAAATTTTGATTTTAAAGGAAAAATAGCCGCTAAAACAGATAAATGGGCAATTGATGGAAATGTTTTCGAGTATAAAAAACAGCTTTACATGATTTGGGCAGGCTGGGAAGGAGATAAAAACGGACAGCAGAATATTTACATTGCTAAAATGAAAAATCCGCTGGAAATCGAAGGCGACCGCGTTATGATTTCTGCTCCAACAAACGATTGGGAAACACACGGAGCATTACACGATGATGTAAATCCGCCTCAGGTCAATGTGAACGAAGGACCCCAATTTTTAGAAAGAAACGGTAAAATCTTTATTGTTTTTTCTGCAAGCGGCTGCTGGACGGATTTCTATGCTTTAGGATTGTTAACCTTTAACGGTACAGATAACCTTTTAGATGCGAATGCTTGGAAGAAATCACCTGAACCGATTTTCAAACAATCAGAAAAGAACAAAGTTTACGCACCGGGACATAATTCATTTTTTAAATCTCCTGATGGGAAAGAAGACTGGATTTTATACCATGCCAATTCAAATCCTGGAGAAGGCTGCGGAAACAAAAGATCACCAAGAATGCAGAGAATTGACTGGGATGCAAACGGATATCCGGTTTTGGGTGAGCCAGTTAGCGAAGGAACTCCGTTAGCTATTCCTTCAAATTAAAAAAAAATAATCGGAGGATGAGATTTGCTTCGTTCTCACAATGACATAAAAATGAAAAATATTCAAATTGCAGCAGTTTTAGTACTGGCACTTTTTCAATTTAACTGTAAAGACAGTAAGAAAGAAACTCAGACTTCAAAGGAAACTTCTAAAATTACTGCAGATTCAGTAAAAACGGTTTTAGAAACTAAAAATTTCGATACGATTATCGACGGTAAAAAAGTTAGTTTGTATTGGATAGAAAACAAAGGAATTAAAGCTGCTTTTACTAATTATGGAGGACGTTTAGTAGGGCTGTGGGTAAATGATAAAAACGGAAAACCGACAGATGTTGTAGTTGGAATGAGCAGTGTAAAAGGATTTAAAACTTCAACTGAACCCTATTTTGGCGCGACAATCGGAAGGGTAGGCAACAGAGTTGCATTAGGGAAATTTACACTGGAAGGAAAGCAATATCAAATTCCGCTGAATAATGGAAAAAATGCATTGCACGGCGGTGTAAAAGGATTTCAAGATGTAGTTTGGCATGCTGAAAAAACCAATGAGAACACTTTAGTATTTACCTACGTTTCTCCAGACGGCGAGCAAGGTTTTCCTGGAAATCTAAATGTAAAAGTAACTTATACACTTACAGATGATAATGCTGTAAAAATGGAATATGAAGCCGCTACAGATAAAACAACCATTGTAAATCTAACCAATCACGCTTTTTTTAACTTAAACGGAGAAGGAAGCGGTACAATTTTGAATCACGAATTACAGATTTACGGAGATAAATTTACGCCAGTTGACGAAGGTTTGATTCCGAGCGGTGAATTAAAATCAGTGAAAAATACACCATTCGATTTTACATCAAAACATAAAATTGGCGAGAGAATTGAAACTAAGGACGAACAATTGAAATTTGGAAAAGGTTACGATCATAATTATGTTCTTAATTCCAATAAAAAAGATGGATTTATTCACGCTGCAACGATTAAGGGAGATGTTTCAGGTATTGCTTTAGATATTTATACGGAAGAACCTGGATTACAATTTTATAGCGGAAATTTTATGCAAAGTAAAAATACCTTTAAATCGGGTGCAAAAGATGATTTTAGAACTGCATTTGCTCTTGAAACCCAGCACTTTCCAGACGCTCCAAATCAGCCAAAATTCGCTCCAATTACCTTAAAAGCAGGAGAGAAGTATCAGACAGTTTCTTTGTATAAATTTTCTGCTGAAAAATGAGAATTCAAAGGTTAAAAGTTAGAAGTTAAATTACGTTGTTCAAAATAGTTTTTTCGGAAAAATAGAAATATCATATTTGAAGTAAAATGACTGATTTTTAGTCAGTTTATTGCGATAGAGGTTTTCTATAGTTGATGTTTAACTATTTGATTTTTAGTTTTTAAATGAAATTAATTAAATAAAAAGTTTAATAATGAAAATAAAGAAATATTTTAGCTTGTTGGCGCTGTTATGTGTCTTTGTATGCTGTTCTCAGGAGAAAGAAACCGCTAAAAAAACAGTTTCAAAAGAGACTCCAATCCTGCTGGCCGATCCTACTATTTTTTACGATAATGGAGTTTATTATTTGTATGGAACGACAACTGGAGAAACGTCGCTAAATGGAGAAGGTTTTATGGTTTATACTTCGAGCGATCTTAAAAAATGGAATGGTCCGGTTGGCGCACAAAATGGTTTGGCGCTTAAAAAAGGAGATGCTTATGGAACAAAAGGTTTTTGGGCTCCTCAGGTTTTTAAATACAACAATAAATTCCATATGATTTACACTGCTGATGAAAATATTGCGATTGCAAGCAGTGATAGTCCTATTGGACCATTTAAGAACGATTCTAAGGCTTCAATGTTTAATTCGGGTAATCAGATCGATCCGTTCTTTTTTGTTGATCAGGACGGCAGAAAATACCTTTATCACGTGCGTTTGACTAACGGGAACCGAATTTTTGTGGCAGAATTGAATGATGATTTCTCTGGAATTAAAGCAGAAACGTTAAAAGAGTGTATTTCCGGCACTCTTCCTTGGGAAAACACCCAGAATGTTTCATGGCCTGTAACAGAAGGTCCAACGGTCTTAAAACACAACGATTTGTATTATATGATTTATTCTGCAAATGATTTTAGAAACCCAGATTATGCTGTTGGATATGCAACAGCAAAAACGCCTTACGGACCTTGGGAAAAAGCAGCAGACAGTCCGATTATCAGTAAAAAAGATGTTGGAATAAACGGAGTTGGACACGGAGACGTTTTTTATGACAAAAACGGAAAGATGAAATATGTTTTGCATACTCATTTCAGCAATAGTGGTGTTTCGCCTCGAAAAGCAGGAATTATTGATATTGATTTTGAAGGAAATAAAATCAAAGCAAATGCTAAAAGTTTTGTTTTACTGCAAGAATAACAGCTTTGTGATTTTAGAGTTAATAACGGGAAAAGAGATGTTTTATGCATCTCTTTTTTATTTTCGGGAACTCAATACAGCACGTATTTAACAGAGATATAATCTAAAGTATTGCCTATTTCACTTCAGATTCGTACATTGTTCAAAATTACAGATCATGAATCAGAGGATAGAAGATTTAATTCCACACAGAGCCCCATTTTTATTTGTCGATGAAATTATCTCTTATACAGCAGAAACTATTATTGGCTTAAATACTTTTACACAAAAAGACGCATGGCTGCAGGGAAGTTTTCCAGATTTTAATTACGTTCCAGGAACTATTTTAATAGAAGCGATGGCGCAATGCGGCGGCGCTGGAATCAAATTACTAGGTATTGCAGATGGTGTTTTTGGTTTGGTAAGTCTGGATAAAGTAGAATTTTTTGCTGGTGTTGAATTTGAAAAATTGGTAAAATTTGTAGTGAAGAACATCCGCGTAAGCGAGAAAATCATTAAGCAATCTGGAGAAGCTTTCTCTGATGATAAATTGATTTTAAAAGGAGAGTGGATGTGTGTTAAGTTGCAATAATTTTAAATTTATTGATTTGAGTACAACAGAATTCTTGACGCGTCTTGTAGTTGCAGCAATCGCAGGATTGATTATTGGTTTTGAAAGACAATGGCATCACAAGGAAACTGGATTAAAAACCAATACGCTTGTGGCTATTGGAGCTGCGACTTTTGTACTGCTTTCTATCAAAGTAGGAGAAACCGAACCCAATATTGATGTTACCCGTATTACTGCGCAGGTAGTTATGGGAGTTGGTTTTTTAGGCGCCGGTGTAATCTTCCGCGAAGGCGATAATGTTCACGGATTAAATTCGGCTGCTACAATTTGGTGCAGTGCAGCAATAGGAAGTACTGCTGCATCGGGTTATTTTTTAGAAGCTCTAATCTGTACGTTTTTGGTAATTGCGATTAATACCGTTATCGAGCCTATTGATAACTGGCTTAAAAATAGAAAAGGTTAAGTTTAGAAATTCCAATCCTGAAGCTTTGGGATAAATTCCAAATTCCAACTCATTATTTAGAATCTAAAATCTAAAATCACATCTTCGTGATTATGAATTCGCTTCTTCGGTTCATTTGATGCTGTGCGTCTGTGCAAGGAACGCCGTTTGAGCAGTTATTGATCAATTGAGTTTCTCCGTAACCAATTGCGCTCTCAATTCTTTCGGGAGCAACTCCTTGTGAAATCAAATAATCTCTTGTCGCTTTTGCTCTTTTATCAGACAGTTCAAGGTTGTATTGATCATTGGCACGAGAATCGGTATGAGATTCTATTTTGATTACAATGTTATTGTACTGATGCATTAAGAGAACCACTTTATTTAATTCTATAGCAGCATCATAACGAATGTCAGATTTGTCTAAATCAAAGAAAATAATTCCGATTTTAATTTTTAAAAGACCATTTTCACGGGCTATTAATGCGGGATCTAAACCAATTAAAGCTTCGGTTTTACCAGAGCTGTCTGCAGTAATTACGGCTTTATTATTGTTGTTGTAATTTTCTTTGGATACTTCAATCGTGTAAGCGGTGCTGCAATCTATATTGTTATTAAAATCATATTTTCCGTCAAGCTGAGAAACGGTTTCAGCGACTTTTATTCCATTTGCATTTTTAAGTGTTATCATCGCGCCTGCAATTCTATTGTTTGAAATAGCATCAAAAACATAACCGCTTATAGCTTGATTGCAGGAACGCTCAAAGGAATAAATATCGTCATCGCCTTTTCCAGTTTTTCGGTTAGAACATACAAAACCTTTATTGGTTGCTTCGTTAACGATATAACCAAAATCATCCCGATTACTGTTTAAAGGCGCGCCTAGATTTGCTGGAGTATCAAAAATCCCATCTGTTAAACGGCTTTCAAATACGTCCAATCCTCCTAATCCAAGAAAACCATCAGAAGAAAAATAAAGTGCCTGATCTGTAATAAAAGGAAACATTTCACGCCCCGTTGTATTTATTTTTTCGCCTAAATTTTTTGGATTAGAAAATTGATTATTGCCTAAAATATCAACTACAAAAATATCTGTAGAACCAATTGTTCCCGGCATATCAGAAACAAAATAGAGTTTTTTACCGTCTTTGCTTACCGAAGGATGTCCAACGGAATAATCATCACTGTTAAAAGGCAGTTCTTGGATGTTAGTCCATTGCGTGCTTCCATTTTGGTTTTCTACAGCAGTTGCCAAATATATTTTAAGGTTATTAATGCCTTTACTGTCTCGTTTTAGTTTTCCGTTATAATTATTTCTTGTAAAATAAATGGTTTTTTCATCAGGAGAAAAGGCAATACAGGCTTCATGATATTTTGTGGTGATATCTTTTCCGAAACGCTCTTTAAATGTTACATTCGACTGTGTTTCGCTGATTTTCCCCAGCTGCATGTTGAGATAAGGCTGATCGTTCCAACCGTATTTATCTGTTTTAACAAAAGAAGAGTCAATTGTAGTGGAGTAAACCAAATCGCCTTTGTAATACATTGGACCAAAATCGGAATAGGCAGAATTTATTTCGAGGTTTTCGAGTAGAAATGAAGGTTTAATATTTTCAATATCTTCTAAAGTTATATTTTTAAGTGAAAAATTTTTGGCTCTTGGATCTGTGGTTTTTTGTTTTTCGGCAAAAACTTTCATCCATTTTTTAGCCAGTTCGTAATTCTGAATCCCTTGTAAAGATTGAGCATATCGGAATAAATATTCGGCAGAAACCTCATTTGGATATGCAGCAATTAACTTTCCATACCATTTTGAAGCACTAGACATTTTGGTATTAAAATAATATGCATCTCCAAGGCGTTGCAGCGTTTCTTTAGAGGCATCTCCATTATTTATAGAAATCTCATATGATTTTGCAGCTTCTACATAATACATCTTATCAAAAAGAGCATCGGCAGTTTTGTTTTTGGTTTGTGAATAAATCAGCTGTGCAACCAATAATGCGAGTATAGTAATTGTTCTTTTCATAGACTATCCGTATTAAAAGAATCTTGGTGATTTTAATCCTTTTTTGCGCGAAACTAGTTCAAAACGCAGCATAATTTCGTGCGTGCCGCTGTTGTAATTCTGCAGTGCTGTGGTGGTATAATCATAGGCGTAACCTGCCATGATCATTGGAGTAATCTGGATTCCAATAAGGCCGCTTACAGAATCTGATGTACGATACGATACACCCAATGTCAGCGCATTATTAAACATAAAATTGGCTGAGATATCGGCAATCAAAGGCGCTCCGGCAACATATTTCACCAAAGCTGCAGGTTTGAATTTAGTATGTGCCGAAAGGTCAAATACAATACCTCCAATAAGATACAAGTGCATCCTTTCGTTAACAAGATCATCGGCAATATCGTCGTAGGTGTAGCGCTCTCGGGTCATAAAATTGGGAATAGAAAGTCCGATATAATCTCTTTCGCCGTGCCAGTATAATCCAGCACCCACAACGGGAAGAAATTTATTTGTTATGTTTTCACGGAATTGCACATCGGGATCTTTATGACTTCCTTTAGACCAATCGATATTGATAACGCGTCCGCCGCCTTTTATTCCGAAAGAGAGTTTGTGGGTTTCGCCAGACTGAATTGTATAAGAAAAATTTGCATCTAAATATTGTTCTTCTGTTGGACCAATTTCTTCGTTCACAATTGAAATTCCGAGTCCCAGATTTTTTGCGATTGGAGTGTCTAATGAAAAACTTTGTGTGTCTGGAGCGCCTTCAATTCCTACCCATTGTGTTCTGTAAATTCCGGTTATAGCTAAATGTCCCAGTGAACCGGCATAAGCTGAATTTACTGTGAGTGTATTGTACATATACTGCGTGTATTGCGGGTCCTGCTGTGCAAAGGCTCCATATACCGAGAATAGAGTTATTATCGCGAAAACCTTTTTTATATTTTTAATCATAGCCAATTTTATTTTGGTTAATCCTAATTCTTAATTTTTATTTTTCTGGGTGATTTTATTTCAGATAAAGCCATCCAGAGGTTTTTTTAGATCCATCTCCTAAATCGAGAATATAGAAATAGGTGCCTTCAGGAAGTGTTTTGGCAGAATCGTCTGCTTTTCCATCCCAAGTGTTGTTATAGCCTTTTTTATAGTAAACCAGATTTCCCCAGCGATTAAATATTTCCAGCTGATTGTTTGGATATCTGTCAATACAATCAATGTAGAAGAAATCATTCTGTCCGTCGTCATTTGGAGAGAATTCATTGTAAATCTTCAGACAGTTTGGCGAAACCGTTGTGCTGTCCTGATTATTTGATGAGTTGCTATCAATCTGATCCAGTTTTATTAAATGAGCATTGTTTAAATAATCATTAAAATCAACCACTTTAACAGTAATGGTCAGTGTTTGCAAAGTGCCTGAAATAATGGACGGAATGTCCCACATACCCGTTTTAGGATCATATGTTCCAGAAGATACAGTTGAGCTCACAAATGAATATCCTTTTGGCAGTAAGTCCTGTACTTCTACATTAGTAGCTGTTATATTTCCTAGATTTTCAGCTGTAATGGTAAAGATTACCTGACTGCCCATTGGAACGTCAGTCTGGTCGACTTCTTTATTGATCGCAATATCTGTGGAAGGAATATTGATAAATTCAGAATCTTCGTCGTCTTCACTTTGATCTCCGTTATCATTGTTTGGAGTTGAATCCGGGTCAAATTGATTGCTTGCAGTGACTTGTGCAATATTTACATAATCATCGCTTTCAAGTCCAAGCGGATTTACAACCGTTGCTTGATATGTTAGCGAAATACCGCCTACTGGAACCGTTAAATTTACCCATCGGATTCGATTATTACTGAAAATGCCGCCATTGTTAATGTTAGAAATAGTTTTGTAGCCCAGCGGTATAAGATCTTCAACGGCAACTCCAGTCGCGACACTTGGTCCAGCATTGTTCAGCTGTAAGGTGAAAGTCACTGTCTCGTTTACGTTTGCATTTTTATTGCTGACTGTTTTTTCCAAACTTAAATCGGCTACAGCAACATTAATTTGCAGGCTGTCATAATCGTCTTCTGTTGTAACTCCATTATTTGGAGTTGAATCTGGATCGGGCAGATTACTAGCGATAATCTCAGTTGTATTGGTATATTCATTAGCCGTTCCTGAAGGAGGATTTACGCGGGTATAAATATCCAGCGATTGATCGGTTCCATTAGGAATGTCACCTGCATTCCAAATTCCCGTAATATAATTGTATAAACCACTTGTTGGACTACTGGTTAAATAGGTAAATCCAGGTGGCAGTAAATCTTTTACCATTACACCGCTTGCATCCGCAGGACCACTATTGGTTACTGTAACGGTGAAAATAACTGTTGCATCGACATCATAAACTGCATTTTGGTTTAATGCTGTCTTACTGATAGATAAATCTGCCATTACAATTACAGGCGTAACAGAAATACTGTCATAATCATCTTCGGTTGTAACGCCGTTGCCAGGTGTACTGTCTGGGTCAAACTGACTTGAAGTCATTACTTCTGCAATATTTAAGTATTCATTTACAGCACCAGTCGGGCTTTTTACATAAACATTTAGTAATAGCGTGTGGCTGTTTCCTGGCAGAATAATTCCTGGATTCCATTCGCCAGTTGTACGATCGTAGGCTCCAGATGTTGAATTGTAAAAGATATAATCATATCCAGCAGGAAGTATATCTTTTATGGTTACTCCAGTAGCGATACTAGGTCCTGAGTTGGTCACTGTAATCGAGAATGTAATTTGTGATCCTACTGCAGGGGTTAGAATATTGTTAATTACTCTTTTCTCAATAGAAAGATCGGCTACAGCAGGAACTGGACTCAATAACACAGAACTGATATCATCTTCACCGCTGGTATTGTTATTTGGAGTAGAATCTGGATCTAATTCATTTACCGCGTATATTTCTGCAATATTTTGATAATTGCCTGTTGTATTTACTTTCGCGCCAATTAATAATGATTCTGAACCTCCGCTTGGTATCGTTCCAATATTCCAGATTCCGGTTGTGTTGAAATATTGTCCAGCTGTTGAACTATAAACGACATATTCATAACCGCTTGGCAGCAGGTCTTTTACCTGTACACCGGTTGCATTTTGCGGTCCACTGTTATTAACAGTTATTTCGAATGTAACAGTTGCTCCTAATATCGGACTGAAATTACCTCCAACAACTGTTTTAACTAGAGATAAATCTGCCATAGGAACAGTTGGTGTCGTGGAAGCGGCTGCATAATCGTCTTCTGTCGTAACTCCGTTATTTGGAGTAGAATCAGGATCTGGAAGACTGCTTGCGGTAACTTCGGCTTTATTGGTATAATTACCAGCAGCATTTACAATCGCTGTTAATTGAAGTGTCTGAGAATCGCCGATTGCTAAAGAACCGATGTTCCATTTTCCGGTAGTACTAATGTAAGTCCCTTTTGTGGCTGTAAAATTACTAAACGTATATCCAGAAGGAAGTAAGTCTGTAACTTCGACTCCAGTGGTATTTTGTGGACCGTTATTGGTAATAATGACTTCAAAAGTTACAGGAGAACCAATTAGTGGAGCAGCATTGTTAACTGTTTTGGTTAAAGATAAATCTGCTGACTGACCTAAAGGAGAAGTAGTCGCCGTTCCATAATCATTTTCAGTAGAGACGCCGTTGGCAGGAGTGGAATTAGGATCTGGCAGACTGCTGGCGGTAACTTCTGTAATGTTTTGATAATTTCCAGTTGGATTTACAATGGCTGTTATTCTCAATACTTGAGAATCTCCATTAACAAACGAGCCAATTGTCCATTTTCCTGTTAGAGCATTGTAAGTTCCTTTTGTGGTGCTGTAGTTAGCAAAAGTATATCCAGAAGGCAGTAAATCCGTTACTTCAACTCCAGTTGTATTTTGAGGGCCGTTGTTGGTTGCAATTATCTCAAAAATAACTGGAGAACCCACAAGCGGAGTTGTATTGTTAACGGTTTTTGTTAAAGCTAAATCGGCAGCCTGTGCATTTGGATTAACTGTAGCTGTTGCATAATCGTCTTCTGTTGCAACGCCATTATTTGGAGTCGAATCAGGATCCGGCAGACTGCTGGCAGTAACTTCCGCAATATTCACGTAATTTCCTGTTGGATTGACTAATGCCAGAATTTGCAGTGTTTCGGATTTTCCGCTAATTAAATTACCAACTGTCCATAATCCTGTTGCCGGATTATATGTTCCAGTAGAAATGGTAAAATTAGAATACGTATAACCGCTCGGCAGTAAATCCGTCACTGTTACGCCAGATGTGTCTTGCGGACCATTGTTGGTTACAATTACTTCGAAAGTAACCAAAGAACCCACAAGCGGATTGGCATTATTAACCGTTTTGGTTAAAGATAAATCGGCAGATTGCGCCGTTGGTGTTACTGTTGCCGTTGCATAATCATCTTCTGTAGTAACTCCGTTATTTGGAGTGGAATCTGGGTCTTCAATGTCGGCAGCAGTTATTTCTGCAATGTTTATATAATTTCCAGAAGCATTTACGATTGCTGTAATCTGTAAAGTTTCAGATTCACCATTGATTAAATTACCAATGTTCCATAAACCTGTAGCCGGGCTATAAGTTCCTGTAGAAATTGTGTATCCATTGAAAGTATATCCTGATGGAAGTAAATCTGTAACTTGGACTCCAGTATTATCATCCTTTCCGCTGTTTGTAATTTTAACTTCAAAAGTAACCTGAGAACCTGCGAGCGGTGCAGGATTACTTACGGTTTTAGTCAATGATAAGTCAGAAACTGGAGGTGGAGGAGGTGTTTCCGTTCTGATTCCTACTATTGCCGTTGCATAATCATCTTCCAGTATTACACCATTATTTGGAGTTGAATCGGGATCAGGAAGATCGGCTGCCGTTACTTCAGCAACATTCACAAAAGTTCCGATGGAATTTGCTACTGCTGTAATTTGCAGTGTTTCAGATTGATTCGTTTTTAAGTTTCCAATATTCCATAAACCAGTTACCGGATTATAAGTTCCTGTTGAAACAGTATATCGGGTAAAAGTAAATGCGGCAGGCAGTAAATCGGTTACCTGTACACCTGTATTATCTTGCGGACCGTTATTGGTAACAATTAATTCAAATGTAATTTCGGTATTGATAATTGGTGATGAATCACTTACTGTTTTGGTTAAAGATAAATCAGAAGATTGAGCTGTCGGAGTAAGAGTTACTTCTGCATAATCGTCTTCAGTTGTAATTCCGTTGTTTGGATTTGAATCAGGATCAGGCTGACTGCTTGCTGTAACCTCAGTACTGTTAGTATAATTTCCTGCGGCATTCACTGTGGCAGTTATCTGTAAAGTATAGGAATTACCTGTCGCGATACTTCCAACTGTCCAAAGTCCTGTTGCAGCATTGTAATTTCCAGCTGTCGCACTGTAAGATACATATGTAAATCCACTAGGAAGTAAATCGGTAACCGTAACGCCCTCTGCTGTTTGTGGTCCAGAATTCGTTAGCTGAATACTGAAAGTTACCTGCGAACCCACAAGAGGTGTCGTATTATTTACAGTTTTAGTTAAAGATAAATCTGCAGCTGTTGCAATGGGAACTGTTACAGCTTCTGCATAATCGTCTTCAGTTGTAATTCCGTTATTTGGAGTCGAATCTGGATCCGGCTGACTGCTTGCTGTAACTTCTGCACTGTTGGTATAATTTCCAGCGGCATTCACTAAAGCCGTTATTTGTAAGGTATAAGAATCAGATATAGGCATATTTCCAACTGTCCAAAGACCATTCGCTGGATTATAGCTCCCTGTTGTTGCACTATAAGAAACGTATGTATAACCAGAAGGTAATAAATCGGTAACAGCAACACTATTAGCTTCTTGCGGTCCAGAATTCGTGACCTGAATACTGAAAGTTACCTGTGAGCCTACAAGCGGAGTGGCATTATTTACGGTTTTAGTGAGAGATAAATCTGCTGAAGTTGCAACAGGAATTGTAGCTGCTGCTGCGTAATCATCTTCTGTTGTAATTCCGTTATTTGGAGTCGAATCAGGATCCGGCAGATTGGCTGCTGTGACTTCAGTAATATTGGTGTAATTACCTGTCGGATTTACCGTTGCTATAAGCTGAAGCGTTTCCGAATCTCCATTTACTAAATTGCCTACATTCCATAAACCAGTTCCCGCATTATAAGTTCCAGTTGAAGCCGTAAATCCCGCAAATGTATATCCTGATGGAAGTAAATCTGTTACTTGTACACCAAAGTTATCCTGTGGACCATTATTGGTAATGACAATTTCGAAAGTAGCAAGTGATCCCACTAAAGGTGTCGAATTATTAACAGTTTTAGTTAATGATAAATCAGATGACTGAAGAATTGGAGTAGTGGCAGCAGTTCCATAATCGTCTTCAGTTGTGATTCCGTTATTTGGAGTCGAATCGGGATCAGGAGTATCGCTATTTGTAACTTCCGCAGTATTATTATAATCTCCTGTTGGATTTACGATCGCATTAATCTGTAAGGTTTCAGACTCACTGCTTTCCAATATATCCAAAGTCCATAATCCTGTGGTACTGTCATAAGTCCCGCTTGTAGCATTAAAACTGCTGAAAGTATAACCAGTAGGCAGTAAATCTGTTACTTGAACTTGTGCAGCATCTTGTGGACCACTATTAGTTGTGATAATGGTAAAAGTTACGGTTGAGCCCACTATAGGAGTGGCATTATTCACAGTTTTAGTTAAAGATAAATCTGCTGACGGGAGAACAGGCACTACAACAGCGTTATCCTCATCGTCTTCGCTTTGATCTCCGTCATCATTGTTTGGTGTACTGTCAGGGTCAGGAAGATTACTTGCAGTTACTTGAGCGACATTTAAATAATTTCCGGCTGGGAGTACTTTAACATCTAATATGAGTGATTCTGAAACGCCGACATCAACGGTTCCTACGTTCCAAATTCCCGTAGCACTATCATATAAACCAGCAGATGAACTGTAATTTACATACTGAAAGCCTGAAGGCAGTAAATCGGTTATCTGAACTCCTGTGGCATTATTTGGACCAGCATTAGAAATAACAAGTTCAAAAGAAATCTGACTTCCAACGACTGGACTTGTATTGCCTGCAACAATGTTTTTAGCTAAAGATAAATCAGCAGATGGACCAATAAAGGTAATTTCTGCATTATCCTGATCATCTTCTGAAGCCACATTATTGTTTGGTGTAGAATCTGGATCAGGTAAGTCACTTGCTGTTATTTGTGCGATATTAAGATAATTTCCTAACGGATTTACAAGTGCGCTAAAAGTCAGATTTAAATTAGAATTTGCCGCAAGATATAAGTCTTTCCATTCTAAAGTAGCTGTAGCAACTTGATAAGTACCGCCTGTTGATGCCGATCCTGGAATTAGTGTATAACCAACTGGAATTACATCCTGAACATCAACTCCAGTAGCATTTCCAGGACCTCTGTTAAGAACATTTATAGTAAAATCGACTTGCTGTCCTGCGGCGGCTGCAGTTGGAGTTACAGATTTAGTAAGTTCTAAATCGGCAGGTTTTAATGAAACTGCAACACTTGCCATATCATCTTCAGGTAATCCGTTTCCAGGTGTGCTGTCAGGATCAAGCTGGTGTGCAGTTTGTATTTCTGCTGCATTAATATAATTGTTTCCTGTTGAAACTACATTCACTTTTGCAGTAATCTGTAAAGCAAGTGAGTTTCCGTTGTTCAGATTGCCGACATTCCAAATTCCTGTGGTATTATTATATTTTCCAGCACCATTATCACTAACGTAAGTATATCCCGGAGGAAGATGGTCTGAAACTGTAATTCCTGTTGCATTATTAGGACCGCTGTTAGTGACTCTAATAGTAAATATAACATTGTCATTTATACTTACTGTTGCAGGTGATACTGTTTTTTGTAAGGATAAATCGGCAATGTCCAAAATTATAGATGCATCATCTTGATCATCTTCTGCGGCAATATTGTTATTTGGTGTACTATCAGGGTCAAATTGATCTGAAGCTATAATTTCAGCATTATTGACATAAGAGCCTGTGGCTTTTATCACGGCTTGAAAAGTAAGATTAACTCTTCCTCCAACAGGAACAGTGAGATTATTCCATGTTATGGTATTATCTCCTAAATTATATATACCTGCAAGATTAACTGTACCGGGCAATATGGTGTATCCAGACGGAATATAATCTCGTACTGAAACACCAGTTGCATTTACAGTGCCGCCTAAAGAATTATTATTAAATACTTGAATATTAAAAGTAACGGTATCTCCAGCGCTTCCTGTAACTGGAGTTACTGATTTGGTCAATTCTAGATCGGCTACAGATAATATAGTTAATGTCATGGTATCTGATGAAACTGCACAATTTCCGTTGCTTACTGTCCATTCTAATACATATACTCCAGCGACTGTACCAGTTACAGCTGTGTTAGGCGAAGAGGCATTGGTAAAGCCCACGATACTTGGTCCAGAAACCTGAGTCCAAACTCCTGTGCCAACCGTAGGAGCTGTTGCATTCATGTTTACGGGAGAAAATTGCGGAATGATCTGATTCGGACCTGCATTTGCATTTGATGGTAATTCGTAAATCGTAATGATTACGTTGTCTTCCGAGGTACATCCTGTTGTTGCAATTGTCCAGCTAAATTCATAAGTGCCAGCTACTAATCCTAAAATTAGTGAATTAGGATTATTTGGAGATGCTATTGTAGCTGTTGGTCCGGAAATTTGAGTCCATGTTCCTGTGCCAATGATTGGAGCGTTACCAGCCATAGTTACTGAAGTTACATCACATAATTCTTGATCAGGCCCAGCATTTGCTACAGTTGGAGGATTATCGTTAAAAGTAATATCGACAGTATCTGATGAAGGCTGACACAATGATGGGCTGGTAAAAGGTCCATTTGTAACTGTCCACGTTAATGTGTATGTTCCCAAAACCGTAACATTTGAAAGAGTTGTCGTTGGGCTGTTAGGGCTGTCTATTACCGCCGCAGCTCCTGAAGGCTGACTGGTAATGGACCAAGTTCCAATGCCGACAGTTGGAGGCACGGCAGCAGTCTGATAAGTAGTTTGACAAGCTACAGCATCATCAGGTCCTGCATTTGCGGTACTAGGTGCAGCATTCATTTCTATTCTGACAATATCTGACAATGTTCTGCATGACGGACTTTCAAAAACCCATTCTAAAATATATAATCCCGGCACCGTTAATCCCGTAACGGTAGTCAATGGAGCACTAGGAGTTGTGATGACAGCTACACTTCCCGGCGGTTGAAAGGCAAAACGCCATTCAAAAACAGAAACATCAGATGGTGGCGCGTTTCCTGATAAGGAAGCAGTTCCTCCAACATCAGAGATACAAAGAGTTTGGTCTGGACCAGCATTTGGCGGAACACTTGCACCGCTGAAAATTTCAACATTAACAGAATCAGATGATCCTGGGCAAGTAGAGCTGTCAGGAAAAGTAGTTGAAGTTGTAGTGTAAGTAAAAACATAACTCGTTCCCGGAACTACAGTGGCATTTGCAATATAGCTGTTTGGAGGTGATTGTGTAATGGTAACGGCTGCAGGGTTTCCAGAAGTACTGGTAAGTGTCCACGTTCCTGTTGAATTTTCATTTCCTTTTAACTGAATACTTGTGACATCACAATACGTTTGATCTGTTCCGGCATTTGCTGTTGGACTAACCACAACTATCATATCATCAAATGTACCTTGGCACAAGAAAATACTTTTTGCGGTAATTGTCCATCTAAAAGTATACGTACCTGCTACTAGTCCGTTTATTACTGTATTTGGATTGGATGCATCAACAATTGTAGGCTGATTTGGAGCTCCTGTTAAAACAGACCATTGTCCTGTTTCAAAAAAGCTGTCATAAGTACTGCCTGCCATTGTTACGCTTGTATTGTTGCATATATTTTGATCTGGACCAGCAACAGCTTGATGAGGTGGAATTCCGATAGTTAAGTTAACATCATCAAAAGCATCACCACAGACTTCGGCATCTACTGTCCATCTAAAAATATAATAACCGCTGTAAGTAAAAGTAAAAACAGCATTGGGATCGTGCATATCACTTATGGTATAGCCTCCAACACCAGAAATTCTGGTCCAGGTTCCAACGGCACCACTGCTAGCTGTTGCGGCCATTGTGACCGTACTGCCGCAGATTTCCTGATCGGGTCCTGCATTTGCCGCTGGCGGAGTATTGGCGATAGTTACTGATACCTGACTCGAATTTGGTGCACACAGCCTTGTAATAGTTTCTATAGACCAAGTAAAAACATAAGTTCCGTTTCCGGGAACAGTTACTAAAGTATTGGGATCACTAGTATCAGTAAAAACAACTCCCGCAGTTGGAGTAACGGACCAAAGTCCCACTTCGAATATTCCTGGAGTATTCCCACTTAGATTAAAGGATGTTGTCCCAGCTGGATAACAAGCATCAGGTCCAGCATCTGACGTTGAGGCTGCTGTAGCATTATTGGTAGCAATATTTACATTATCAGAAACGGCAGCACTGCAGGAAGGACCGGGATGTAAGTAAGAAACAGTCCACTGCAATTCATATAGGGATGAGTTGGATGTAAAACCTGTGGCTACGGCATTTGGATTATTGACATCGGAAAAAGTAATTGTACTTGGTCCCGATACTTGACTCCAAGTACCAATTTCACCACTTTGTACAGGTGTCGCGCCAAGGACTACTTGAGCATTGGCACAAACAATCTGATTTGCTCCGGCATCTGGCGTGGCTAATGAACTTCCAGAGACATTAATTGTTACAGTAGAAACCGAAAAACCGCAGGTTGCACCACCGCCTTTTGTAATGTATTGAAAAACATAAGTTCCAGGTATAAGTCCTGTTACTTGTGTATCTACAGCAAAATTATCTGCAATTACAGCCGTATTAGGACCGCTGAGCTGACTCCAAAAATGCATGCCATCACCGGTAATAACACCAGAAAGCAATGTGCTCGTGTCTCCGCAAGGCAGACTTATATCTGATCCAGCGTTGGAAGGAGTTGGGTCACCGGAAACTAAAATATTCAGAGTGTCAAAACCTTTATTACATCCAACAGGTGTACCATTCTGGCTTCGGATAAATTCAACCGTATAATCTCCGGGAGCTGTAAGTGTTAGAGTTAATGAATTTCCTACATCTTGCAAAGCCGTTGGAAAAGGGGCTAGAGGAGAAGTAGAAGGGCCTTTGACAATCCTGTATTGATTTACTCCGGTTCCTGTTACAGTAAGCGGAATCGTAAATACCGTTGCATCACAGCTTCCAACAATATCATTACCATTATTGGCAACAATAGTTCTCGTAGGGCCATTGTATTGAACGTTGTAATCTTTTGTAAAAACACACCCTGTATTGCTATTGGTAAGTGTATATCTAAAGGTATATGGATCCCCAGAATCTGAAATATTAGTAACCAAAGTAGTCGGATTAGTTGGCGAAACAATCACGGCGCCAGAATCTCCTGAAATTTGTGTCCACTGCACAGTTTCGCCAGCATATAGAGGAGTTTGTGCTACCAGAGTAACTTGAGTAATGGTGCTGTCACAAAAGAAAATATCTTCATTACCGCCAGGAAGTGTTGTTACATCTTGGGTCGCTGCAGGAACAGTAATAGTTACTAAATCATTACCCGAAGCACAAGGACCTGTAACCGTCCATCTAAAAGTATAAGTCCCTTGTACAAGATTAGATACTTGTGTACTATTAGAACCTGGACTGCTTATAGTTGGCGTATTGGGACCACTGACAAATGTCCATTGCCCATTTTGCCCGTTTAGACCACATCCTCCATAGGTGCCGTTAAGATTGGTGCTTTGAGTAGTAGTATAACAATTACTAAGCGTTTGATCTGGACCTGCCGAAACTGGAGTAACACCTCCATAATTTGTGACAGTAATTTGAGATGTAGTTCTGCAGCGTTGCCCGGGAGCATATTCAGGACCTTCTATGACCCATTGAAGAGTTGTGACACCACAGCTTGTCGCAGGAAGACTTATGGTTGAGGTTGGTAAATTTGGAAAGTTAATTACAACTCCTGCATTGTTAGCGCCCACTATTTCCCAATAACCTGTTTCTCCTGTATTTTGAGGAGTATTTGCGGTAATTGATAAATTTCCAGTACTGTTTGGACAGCTGGCAATATTACCACCGGCATTAGCAATTGTTATGGGCTGAACATTTACGACTTTATCTTGATAGGCCAAAATTCCATCACCGCAGGTTGCACTATATCTAAATATATAGGTATTTCCTCCTGTATAACCTGTAATTGTTGTGCTGGGATTATTTGGAGTATCAATAACAACAGCTGGACCTGAGATTTGTGTCCATAATACATTGCCTATTATAGGAGAGGGATTATTTCCAGTTAAAACCAAAGCATCGGTTTCGCAAATAGTGACATTAAGTACTCCAGCATTTACAGTACAATTTTGAGCACTTATTTTACTAATATGTAAAACCAATAAAATAAATGCTAAAAATAGTTTTTTGGAAAAATTACGAAAAGTCGAAGAAACGTAAAATTGAGCCATAAGCAATCAGAATAAAAAAGACGGACACCATTAATTTGAAAGCCATCTTAAATTAATAAATTGAGTTATGTATTAATACGAAGTGAGGTTAAGAAAGAATATGAGATCCTTCAAAATTAATCAATGTAGGCTATAGGGTTAACTGTTTCGATGTTGCATATTATAAAATGGAACAAGAAAACCGAGATTGAAACAACTCGAAAGAAAGAAATGTCTTATTATTTATTTTGAATGAAGCAATTCGTCGACTTTTATTGAAAATTTGTTTAGACCATCTTAAAATTAAATAGTTACAGCAATATATTATTTTGTAGATTAGTATCATTACAAAACCTAATTAGTATATTAATTTTAAAACTAGATTGTTATGATTTCAAAAAACACAGATTTTGGATTATTAGTATTGCGTATTAGTATTGGAGGCTTAATGCTTTTTCACGGTGTGTCAAAAATTTTGAACGGTATATCATTTCTTGTAGAGAATATGGGACCGTTTGCATATGCTGTCTATATTGGAGAAGTTTTAGCTCCATTAGCAATTTTGTTGGGTTGGCGAACCAGAATTGCTTCGGTAATTTTAGCAATTAATTGTATTGTCGCAATTGCTGTAGCACATTCAAAAGATATCTTTTCGATTGGAGAACAAGGCGGTTATGCAAACGAATTAATAACACTTTATCTTTTGGGTGCTGTTGCATTGTTTTTTACAGGTGCAGGAAAATATGCCGTTTCTTATAGTAATAAATGGGATTAATTTCAAGATTCCTTTCAAATAAGAAAAGCTCTAAATCAATAGGTTTAGAGCTTTTTTGTTTTCAATTGAAATATTTTTATAATAAGCTCTGGGTCAAAAAGCTTCTCCAATTCTAAAATAAATTCCCCAGTCACCTTTACCAACAGCACCGTCTAAACCTACATTAAATTTTGATTTTTTAAAAGGATTATAGCGATATCCAACTCCTGCGCCGGGATACATTTTCCAATCAAAACTTGAGGTATCAGAACCGTATATAGTGGCAAGGCCAGCAAAACCAACGAGACCCATTTTACCAAAGTTATAACGATATTCTCCCTGAATATCCATTAAACCGGCACCTCTGTATTTTCCTTCAGAATAACCGCGGATATCCACACCTCCAATGGTGCTTTGCTGTTCAAAAGCCACATTCCCGAGTCCAAACTTGCCATAAAAACGAGCAGCAATAACATCTTTTCCATTTCGGGCAGGGAAATATGTGTTGGCCTGAAAAGCAATTCGGTTAGAAGCCAGTTCATTATCTAAAAAACTCGGATAAGTCGACCAGTCTAATTTGATTTTGTATCCTTTCGTTGGGTAATAAACAGCATCTCTTGTATCATACAATAAATTTACGACCAAAGCATTACTGTGAGATACTGATGAAGGAGAGATGTCATCTTGATAAATTGTATTATAATGGGCATAAGTATAAGACAAACCACCATAGAATTTACCAAAGATTTTACGTTGTCCGCCAATACTTAAAATAGTGGTTTTAGTTCCATAATCATAGAAATCAGGCTGATCAATATCATCAACGAAAAACTGAGAATTCTGATTACCATTAAAAAAGAATAATTTTAAGCGCCATTTATCTTTATTCAAATACCATTTGTTGAAAAAAGCCAAAAAGTATGATTTATTTGTAGTGTAAATAGCAGACATTCCTGATAATGATTTAGGAGAAATACTGTCATTTTGATTGACTTTGTACATCATCATTGGAATCGCTCCAAACATAAAATCTAGATTTCTATTGTAGCTCAAATAAGGCATTACCCTTAATTCGATTTTCTTTTCTTTTGTTTTCTTCGCAATCGAATCGTTAGTTTTCTGTCCAAAAGAAAAAGATACAAAACCTAAAAAAAAGAGTAGAAGTAGAAAATGCCTCATTGTATGTTTTTTGAGTTAAACTTTTATTATCGGCCTGTAAATCTTTAAAAATCTGTTTTTGAGATACTTGTAAATTTAATTAAAATTAATGTAAGTTATTGTAATAAAGGTTTTTAATCTTTGTGTCTTCTTTTAAAAATAGCCACTAATTTTTCTAACGCTTCTTTAGAATGCAGCTGATCACTGTTTTCCAAAGTATCTTTTGTCGCTAGTGAAGCTCTTTCAATCATTCTTTTTTCAAAATGAGAAATTGCGGCTTTACGATCTGTAAAGTGGTCATTTGTTAGAAATTCAGCCAATTCGAGTGCGTCAAGCATAGCCAGATTAGCACCTTTACCCGCAAATGGAGGCATTCTGTGTGCAGCATCGCCAATCATAGTTACATTATTTTGGGTTTCCCAAGTTTGATTTAAAGGGAAATAATATTGCGGACGTGGTGTAAAAAACAATTCTTTAGCTTGTAAAAGTTCATGCCATTCTACACTCCAATCTTTATATATTTTTTTAAACCATTCATAAACAGCTTCATTGTTTTTAAAATCTAAACTCCCTTCCAAAATCCAGTTTTCAGATAATTTACTGCTTAATAGAAACATTAAAGAACCATCTCCCTTTGTGCCGTACATTAAGGTTTGTTCGTTGCCAAAAGCTAGTACTTTACCGCCTTTCGAAAATTCGAAAAGATTTGGCGCATTTTCTTTAGCATTATAAATGGTTCCTTCCATTAAAGTAATACCAGAATAAATAGCTTTTTCATTACTTATATAGGTGCGGATTTTAGAATTTGCTCCATCTGCCGCAATCACTAAATCGGCATAAGCGGTTGAACCGTTTTTGAAATGCAGTTTCCAGCCTTCTTTTTCTTTTTCCATAAAATCAAACTGACTGTCCCAAACCATTGTTTGTGGTAAAAGTGAATCTAAGAGAATATTTCTAAGTTCAAAGCGGTCGATTTCTGGTTTCGTTTTTGAGATATCGTCAAGCGAATTTATTACAGTACTTAATTTCTGATGCTCCTTTTTTTGATAAGCATGTTCATCAAATCTCAGTTCAAAATCTTTAGTTACTATACGTGCTTTGCTAGCGTTAGGACGAACATTTGCATAAAATTCATTTAATAAATCGGCTTCGATTATGGCTTTCAAACCTGAATCCTCATGTAGATCGAGCGGAGAACCCTGTACGCGTATTTCTCTGCTGCTATCTCTTTCGTAAACCTTTACAGTAATGTTCTTCATCTGTAAAAGTCGGGCTAAAGTCAAACCGCCCATTCCGCCGCCAATAACAGCGACTTGTTTATTTTGTAAAAGCATAGTGTTTTGTTTTAAATCTATGCAGCAAAATTATTGGGATGAAAGAGCCGATAATAGTATAAATCGGTCATTTTTGTTTTGGAACAATTCTTTTGGAAGCGAACCGGAAATCTTTTTAATTTCTTTTATAAAATGAGTCTGGTCTGAAAAATTTTCTTCTGGAAACAATTTTCCCTTTGCGATATGTTCTAATGAAACCCGAAAACGAAGAATGGAGCAAAATCCTTTTAATGAAATTCCAAAATACTCATTGAAATAGCGATTGATCTGACGGCTGCTCCAGTTCGACTGCTCTGCTAATTCTTTTACCTTCATAGCGCCATTGGTTTCATAGATGAGGTCGAATAGTTTTTGTTTTCGGACATCCATTTCTTTAACTAATAAAGATGCTATTTTTATTGAAGCTTTTTCACAGAACAATTCAAAATCTTCTAAATCGGATGCTTTAAAATTCCAAAAATTATCTTCGAGTATTTTTGCTTCGTTTACAAGTGCAGCAATAGATTCATGAAGAATATATTCGACAGCAGGAAGTTTGAAACTTATAACAAAAGTCTTGCTGTTGGCAGGAATTTTTCCCTTTTCATATTGTTGAGTTCCCAAACCTAAGAGCCGAATGCTAAAAGGCTGTTCGGGAGATTGAGAGAAAGACAAATCAATTCTGCCGTCTGGAAGACCAATTGTTTCAATATCTTGATCCAATTTATTGTGCATACACCAATAACTATCGACAAATGCCGAAAGATCTTTAGTAGGTTGTTTGGATTTGTATGCTAAATCACGATGCATGCTTTAAGTTTTAAAGCGAAATTAAACAAATTAGTATTCATTAATTTAAAGTTTGACCACTCTTATAAAGCGTATATCGGTATTTCGAATGTAATAAAAATGAGGATGAAAAACTTAACATTGGGTAATGTATTGATTTTTAGTTGTTTGAATTGGTTTTTCTAACGACATGAAAAACTTAACATTGGCGAATGTCTTTTTCAATCTATCTTTGTTTATTATTTTTTGATGTTAATTTAATGATTTAATAACATTAAAAATTAGTTTATTCCAAAATAAATTTAATCAATTTCTTAAAATTAACAGAATAATGGCAAAAGAAGTGCTTACTAATGAAATCGAGCAGGAAATAGAAGCTGTTCCAGTTATCTCTACTGAAGAAAACGAGCAGAAAGATACTCCAGTTCAAGAAACAGAATCAGCTGTAACTGATGCTCCAGAATCTAAAACGAAAGTAAAAAGAGCTCCAAGAAAAACAGTAGAAAAAGATACTGCTGTTGTAGAAGAGCAAGAAAAAACAGAAGAGGTTGAAGAAACTGTTTCGTCTGAAATCGAAGAAGAAACAGCAGAAAAGAATGAAGATAAATCTAAAAAGAAAAGTAAAAAGATGAAAGAAAAAGAGAAAAAAGAGGTAGCTGAGAAAAAAGAAAAATTGAAAAAGAAAAAAGCTGCTGTAGCTAAAAGAAAAGAAAAAGAGAAAGATAAAAAGAAAGAAAAAGCTAAAAAAGCAAAACTTAAAGCAAAAGCTAAAAAGAAAGACAAAGCTAAAAAAGCAAAAGATAAAGCTAAAGCTAAGAAAATTGCTAAAAAGAAAGCAAAAAGAACTAAAGCGAAAAAGAATAAGAAAAAATAATTAATTGATTGTTTTTTTAGTTAATAGTTGGATAGCATAACTATTATAAACCATAAAGTGCCTTAATCTAGGGCACTTTTTTGTTTTTTATTAGCTATTGCCAGTCGGTCAATTTTTTGAAGGAATTCTGGATCAAACTCCGAATAGGCTCTTAATCTGTATTTTTCGTCTCTCATCTTCATAACCAGTCGTATTTTTTGCACCATCAGCCAGATTGGTTCATATCTTTTGTGCCCTAATAAATATTGAATTTTAAGAATAGACATTTTTCGATGTGACAAAGTCATCAATTCGATGCAGATCATCCAGTAACGAATCGGTAAATTTGAATTTTCCATTACCGTTCCAGATCGCAGACTAATTCGGCTGTGACATTTTCGGCATTGAAATTTTAAATCATTCTGCCTGAATGAGTGCTCGTTGTGACCGCACTTTTTACAAATTATTCCATTTTGTAAACGCTGGTTTTTCAGCTCTTCAATACAGGTAGCTTCATCGTGATATTTTTCAAAATACGCGCGTAATTCCATTTATGTGATTGGGGTCATTTACTTTTCGAAATATAAAATTTTTTTATAGAAATGAAACCTGTTTGCATAAAAAAATAAAGAGGAATATTCAAATTGAATATTCCTCTTTATAAGGGGCAAAAAATGTATTATAATTTTGCGGCAATTTCTTTTTTGTATTTATTTAAAATAGATTTTGTCATGCCTAAATTTGCTTTAGTTGAATCTACTGCTAAATAAATAAAGTACTCTTGGTTGTCTGAGACATCGATAATATGAATTTGAGAACTTAAAGTAATCATGATATTATCAATAACCTGCCCGTCTAATTTTAACGCTTTAATGGCATTCATTTTAGCTTTTACTACTTCTAGATTATAAGCTGATGCTAATTCAGGGTCAAAATCTGCAAGAACAGACTGTGAATAGTATGACATACCGCTTGCGATTTCGGCTACCGAAACTGCGATGAACCCAGGGACGTTCTTTTTTAGGTCTTCACCAAATTGAGTTAAAAAATCAGACATAGTGTTAGAATTTTAATGTGTTGTAAATAGTATTGAATTGTTTTGGACCAGACAAAATTAGCTATACAATATTATTTAATTATCCGTTTTGCGTACCTTTTTTTAATTAAGGACTAAAATTAACAAACTCCGATTTTAATCTTATTTCAAGATTTTTTGAATTTGGTTTTATTAGAAGTTCAGAATGAAATATTTATAGAAAAAATGCTTCTGAAAAAGCATATTCAGCAATTTCAGAAGCATTTTTAACAAAGTGAAAAAATATAATTTTTTACTTGATTTCTGTGATAAATTCGTCTTGCGGTGTTCTTACCTTTTTAAGGTTTACCAGCCAGTCGTTTGCCTCGTCTCTGTAACCAAGAGGAAGAATTAAAACGCTTTTAAGTCCTTGTTCGCTTAAACCTAAAAGTTTATCAACTTCAGCCGGAATAAAACCTTCCATTGGTGTTGCATCTACTTTTTGTTCTGCTGCAGCCGCAACAGCTGTTCCAAGCGAAATATAAGCTTGTCTTGCTGCGTGGTTAGCATGCCATTCCTGACCAAGAGGTTCGTACATTCCCCAAAGTGTCTTTTTATAATCGTCCATTGCGTTTGCTGGAATTCCTCTTTCCGCAATTGTTCTGTCAAATACAGTAGAGATTCTCTCTAAGCTGTAACCGTCCCAAGCAGCCCAAATTAAAACGTGAGAAGCATCGGTAACCTGGCTTTGGTCAAAACTTACCGCTCTAATTTTTTCTTTTAAGTCCTGATTTGTAATCACAAAAATTTTATAAGGCTGTAGTCCAGATGAAGAAGGAGCTAATTTTGCTGCTTCTAAAATGTAATCTACTTTTTCCTGCGGAACTACTTGTCCGTTCATTTTTTTTGTAGCGTAACGCCACTTTAGTGCTTCTATTAAGGCCATTTTTTATCTAGTAATTAAAATTATAATTCAAATGTAAAAACTTTAAGTGTATTTTTGTCATCCCATTACCAAAAGTAACTGTAACATCGAGGTAACTAACAGACACAGTATGATAAAAGAGGCTTTACACGATAAAACATCATGCAATCAAAGATTATTGGCAGTTCAGGATGCAATGGACGTGCTGAACGGAAGATGGAAAATTGCCATCATCGCATCGTTATGTTTCAATACTTTAAGATTTACGGATCTCTTACGCGAAGTTGAAGGAATCTCGGGCAAAATGCTGAGCAGGGAATTAAAGAATCTGGAAGAAAACCAATTAGTTACGAGAACTGTTTTAAACACACAACCTATTACTGTAGAATATGAACTTACAGAATATGGTCATACGTTGAAAGAAGTAATTGATTCGCTGGCAAAATGGGGAACAAATCATAGAAAGAAAATTATCGGAAAAGAGTAAAGAATTTTTATTTTATCTGCTGATCTGCTAAATCTGCGTGAAAATTTTTAGCTCGCAGATTTAACAGATTAAGCAGATTTTTTTAATATCTAATTTAATAGCTGTTGCGTTATATTTTAAATATTTTTTAATAGTTTTAAATCAGTCTTTCAGCCCTAAAGCCCTTTGAAAAAATCCCTGACGCTTCAGATTTTCTTCTGCTTCTTCTATAGCTTTTAAAAGATTGTTCTGAGTATTAGTGATTTCGTTCAAAGCTTTGGTCATAATTTCCCAAACTGGCTGCATTTTAGAAACCAGTTCTTTTCCTTTTGCAGTCAAAACAATCAGTCTTTTTCGTTCGTCCAATTTGTCTTTTTTGGAACTAATGATATTTTGTTTCTCCAATTCTTTAAGTAAGCTAATAGTTGAAGGATGGCTGTAACCAATTTCATTAGCAATTTCAACCACACTCAGCATTTCTTTTATATGCAGCGTATAAATTACAGGAAACCATTTAGGTTCAAAATCAATATTATTATAAGCATAAATCTGAGCACCGTCTTTGCGCAGCTGTTCGCTCAAGCGCTGCAATCGGGTAGATAGGGCAAGTATGCCGATTTCGTCAATTATATTCATTTTGTTGGTTTTAAAGTCAATTGGCAAAATACATTATCGGGTTTCATTAAAGGAAAATCATTTGGAAGCGCTTCTTTTGGAATCGTAATAAAATCATTTTTTTCGTAAAAACGCAAAGCAGCCTGCAGTATACTTACAGTTCCTAAATATAAATTTTTAATACCATTTTCTTTGCTGTAAGTAATTAATTGTTCCAATAACTGCTGCGCAATATTAAATTCTTTTCCTCTAAATTCTTTCTTTACAAACATTTTTCTGATAGCGCCTGCCTCGGAGTTGAATTTTACCAAAGCAATCGTTCCTACTAATTTTTTGTCTATAAAAGCACCAAGAAAAATACCGCCAGGCTTAAAATAAAAGTTTTCAATGTCCAGTAAATCCGGCTGATCTTCTAAAGTAACTGGAACGTTAAACTCGTTTTGCTGAATGTTTAATATTAAATCTACGATTTCTTTTTCGTACTCGTTTTGTATAGGCTGAATCTGCATTTTATTTCTAATAATTAAATATAAGTACAAAACTACGTAGTTAACTACATATATACAAATAAAAAACTGCTGAGAACAGCAGTTTTAAGTGTTTTTTATGATTTTTAAAATGATTGATTAAGTTGAAAAGACAAGCAGCTATATGTTTTATTGAAAGTGAAACGCATTCTAAAAAGCTGTTAAATCTATACTTCTATAGGTTTAAAAAAAGAAACCTATTCTTTAACCAAAACAATAACAGCCTTGTAACCGGTTCCAACATTCCATTCGCTTGACGAAATTACCTGACCTTTATCGTCATAAACTTTAAATTCGGCTGTGTTTGGAGAAGCAAATCCTTCGTTTAAAGCTTCAATATCAATTTTGTTGATTCCTTTTTCGAGATTTATTTTCACGCTCTTAAAATCACCATTTAAAAGCACTTCAGGTTCGATTACTTTATCGTTAAGATAAACCTTTACTTTATCGCCGTCCACAAAAGCAGCATCACGATACATAATGGTAGAAGTGACAGCAGTAGTTGTAAAGTTTCCTAAAAACTGATTTCTTCTGTAAAAAATACCCTCTACATTTGATTCTTGCTTATATCGATTGGTATCTTTAAAAAGTTCGTCTGGATTTACCTGTAATGGAGCCGGTTTCTCTATAGGAGCGGGCGGGTTTTCTTTGGGTGAAACTTCTTTAGGCGGAACAACTTCCTTTTTATCAGCATCTTTTGCTGGAATCGCTTTGAATTTATTGTTTAGTTCCTGCGCGTAAATCTGTGCTGAGAAAGAAGCAATGGCAGTTATCAAAAGTATTTTTTTCATGTTTTTATAATATTAATCTTGGGGATATTGATTGTTAAAAGATTAGACTAATTAGATCTTTATATATAAACATTTTATAAAAGCAATTATTGTCTTATTATGAATTATTTGTTTAAAAATTAACGTATCTGATTGTTTTTTATTGATGGAAATAACGTTTTTAATATTCTGATTTTTAGTGTTTTATGTTTATATTTGAATAAATAAAACAAGTTGTTATGAAATTGAGTTTTACCTTTTTTCTTTTAGCAATTGGTGTTTTTGCTCAGGAAAGCAGAATCAATGCTAATCTTCGCAAACAGATTGAAGAATACAATACTTCTTTCGCCTCTTCTTTCATTAATGGAAAAACAGAAGATCTGATTAAATCATATACCGATCAATCAATTCTGATGCCGGAACACAGCAGGCAGAGAATCGGCAAAAATGATATTGTCGATTTTTATAAGCAATGGAAGACTCAGGCTGTTATTTCTTCCTATCAAAAAGCAATTGTCGATTTACAGGATTTTGGAAATTACATTCTTGAAATTGGAACTTTTAGTGAAGATCTGAATGTTAAGGAACAAAAAGCTTATAAGTATTCTGGAAAATATATGGTTTTGTGGAAGAAATCTTCCATGACGATTGCATCTGAAATATGGGGATCCAATGCTTATTTTGAAGATAAATTAATTCCACAAATTGATGATAGTACAGTTTCTCCAACTCAGGAAGATACAGCTTCGGATAAACTTACATTAGAAGTGAAAGAACGAAATAATAAAATAAAAGAGCTGGTTCAGAAAAGGTTAGGAGAAGAGCATGCCAAAATGTTCCTGCCAGATGCGATGTATTTAACGTATTACACTCCAATTCTTTCGGGAGAAAAGGAGATAACCCCTTATTTTACAGAACATGAAAAGCCTGGAACTTTGGTCATTGGACAGATTTCAATTAAAACTTCGGGAATTATTTTTGCACAAAAAGCAATTATAGAATTTGGTTTTTACAGCGTAGATTGGAAAGATGGTGACAGCAAAGGAAATGTGAAAGGAAAAAGTGTGAATGTCTGGCAAAAAAATGATAACGGAGAATTACTGCTTTTTAGACAAATGGTAAATCATGATTAATTGAAATATTTTATAAATAAAAGGACCAGCGGAGCGACACATGTTATACAAAAACATATCGCTCCGCTGGAGCTTTGTACTGCACGTACTATTCTTTGCTATAAATATATCGCTTCTCTGAAGCTGGCATAAAAAACAACAATCTATTTAGGACAGTCTTTTTTTTAAATAGATATTTTTTTTAATAAACGGAATATTAAAAACGAATAAAAGCCCCATCGGGGTAATATATTTATAGAATTTCAATTAAGGCGCATTAAAAAGCTCCAGCGGAGCGATACATATTATGCAAAAACATATCGCTCCGCTGGAGCTTTACACTGCACGTACTATTCTTTGCTATAAATATATCGCTTCTCTGAAGCTTGAAAAAAGCTATTCTTTAGAGGGAAACTTTCTTCTGTAGGTTCTTTACTTTAAATTGCTGTCAACAAAAGTCTTGCAATATTCTTTTATAAGGTTTCTCACGTTTCTAAATTGTTCTTCTATTTCAGAATCTGTTCCTGTTGCTTTGGCAGGATCTGGGAAATTATAGTGAAATTTTTGTGCCTTAGTTGGAAAAAACGGACATCTTTCTTTAGCATTATCGCAAACGGTAATGACAAAATCAAAATCAATATTATAGTATTCGTCAATAATATTTGAAGTATGATTCGAAATGTCAATTCCATCTTCTTTCATAATCGAAATGGCTTTCGGATTTACGCCATGTGTTTCAACGCCGGCACTGTAAACGAACGCTTTATCACCTGAAAAATGTCTCATATAACCTTCTGCAATCTGGCTTCTGCAGCTATTGCCTGTGCACAATATTAGTATCTTGTTTTCCATAATTTAAACGAACAGCCAAATGATATTGATGATGCAGAATTTAGGATCGAATCCAAAAATAAGCTGTAACACAATAACAGAGCTGGTAATAATAATTGGTTTTTTATATTGAATAATTTTGGTTTTCATTGCTTAACAGCATCCTGAATCTGGTGTACAGCAAGAAGCATTGTCCTGCAATCCTTTCAAAACTATTTTTTGCTTTTGAGTTGGAATTCCGCACGAATCCTGAGCTAAACAAGCTGTTGTTTTGTTTTTAAGAACAAAGTTTTTTCCATTAAAATCCAAATCATATTTTCCAATGGTTTGGTTTTGGTATTCCACTTCGATTTCAAGATTTTTAATACCCAGTTTATCTTCAGAAAGCTGAATGATATGGAGTAATTTATTTGGTTTTAAACGATGCTCGAAATCATCTGCATTCCAAAGCTGAAAGTTTACTACTTCTTCATTTCTAATCACACCGCCGCAATCAATAAAGTTTTTAGTAATCATTCCGACTTCCGTTACATGGAAATGTTCCGGAACAAAAGTTCCGTTTTCCAATTGAAATTCAACATTCTCTAATGTTGGTAAAATTTGTTTTATTTCTGCTAATTTCATGTTGTTTTTTTATTGGTTAAATGCAATATTACGATATAGGTTTTCAAAAAAATGTCTTAACAGCATTTTGATTTTGACAGGTTTTGAGTGATATTTAAAAAGTAAGCATTTAGAATTTCTATAGCTTTTTCATCGATACAATAACAAATGGAGTTTCCTGAGATGTTTCCTTTAATGATTCCGGCATTTTTAAGTTCTTTTAAATGCTGAGAAACGGTGGGCTGTGCCAGCGGAAGCTCATTTACGATATCACCGCAAATACATTCATTTACTTTTAGTAAGTATTCTAAAATGGCAATTCTAGCAGGATGTCCCAATGCTTTTGCAATAGTTGCAATCTGGTTTTGTGCAGCTGTAAAATGTTCGGTTTTAGTGGCTCCCATTTTTTAATTAATTTAATATTGCAATATTACGATAATAAATTTAAATGTGATGAAAAATACTGAAGAATTTATAGTAAGTTTCTTTTTTTACGTCAAATTAATTAAGAATATTCTTGTCAATTAAGGCAAAGTAATTATATTTACCTAGACTTTTAAATCATTAATTTTAAATGGTTTAAAAAGCAAAACTAACTAACCAAACCAACCAGAAACAAGATGCCTAAACTCAAAAAAGTTCTTTTGTTTTTACTGATTTCGACAGCTTCATTTGCACAGCAGATTACCATTAAATATGTCGGAAATAAAGAAATTGTTATAAATCTAACCTCGCAGTCAAGAGAAAATATTTACGATAGAGCAGTTCTCAGTTTAAATAATCGAGAATTAAAAGTCGATAATAATTCTGCTATATTTTGTAATGATATAAATAGAGGTACTTCTATTTATGCATCTCCAAATGAAACTCTAGAATTTGATATTGACGAAAAAGGCTTAATCCATTATTCTTGTACAGAAAATCCAATTCGTAAGTCGGAATCGGAATTTTTAAATGAGTCTTTTACTAAATACGGTTCAACTAAAAATCTTCCGAGTTACAATCAGCTGAAAGTGATTATGGCATCTGCCAAACTCAACTCTTATTTTGACAAAGATTACCTTAAAGAGCAAGAGTTATTGGAGACGTATTATAAAGAAAACAAACTTTCTAAGGAGTTTTACGAATATTTTACTGCTACGTATTGGAGTTTGACTTTATACAATGCTTTAGAAGTTAAACCTTTAAATCCAGCCACATTTGCCGCAATAGAAGAGAGTTTCGATCAGGCTGCTATTTTACTTGATATACAGGCTTACAGAGAGCTTGTTGAGAATTATGTCAAAAAACGAATGAACTTTTTAGGTTTAACAAAAACTCTTCCTAATGTACTAAATTTTATTTCTTCAAATTTTAAAAATCAAGCTATTATTGATTATCTATTGTACATCAATATATATTATCCTGTAAATAACAGAGATCAAAAAGTTCCATTTGATGCAAAAGCGCTGGAAATATTTAGAAACAACTGTAAAAATCAAGTTTTTGTTTCCAATATTGAAGAGGAGTTAAAACCAGCAGCAACGCCTTTAGTTCTAAAAGATATAGTCAAAAAACACGAAGGAAAACTGGTTTTGATCGATTTCTGGGCTTCTTGGTGTATGCCTTGCCGAGAAGAACTTCCGAGTGAAAAGAAACTGATGGAAAAATATAAAGACGTAGCTTTTATCTTTATTTCTATTGATAAAAGTGCAGCCTCATGGCAAAAAGCAATGTCGCAGCACCAAGATATTTTGAATAAAGAAAACAGTCTTCTTATTGCTAAATCTGATAAAGATGAGTTATTAAAGCAGATAAATGTAACTACAATTCCACGTTATGTATTGCTGGGGAAAGATGGGAAAATCATTCATAAAGATACGCCAAGACCTTCTACACCTGAAATTGAAACGTTGATAGAGAAGTATTTATGATGCTATAAAGTCTATTATATTCATCTCACTTCATTTTTTATTTTGTAAAAAAGTTCTTTCGAACTTGCAGACCCATTATAAGCATCCTATATTTGCGGCTGATTTTGGTCTGTTTTTTCGTCAGAAAAAATAGTTAAAAGGGAATCAGGTGCAAATCCTGAACAGACCCGCTACTGTAAGTTCTACACAAAATCTTTAAACATTACTAATGCCATTGTTCCGATTTACGGGATGAGAAGGCCGTTTAAAGATGGAACAAGTCAGGAGACCTGCCACGATCACATAGTTTAAAACTTTCGTGGTATGAAGTTGATGACAAAGATAATGACCAGCTGTTTTGCAGCGGGGTCAATTCTACGTTTGTATAAGCATCACAGAAAGTTGATTTAATTCAATTGTGATGTATAATTTGAAAAAAACTTTACTTACCGTTTTTATTTTAGGTTTTCCTTTTTGGCTTCATGCACAAACTGAGAAAGACAGCTCGCGTGTTTTAAAAGAAGTTGTTTTAAAAGGAAAACCGTATCAGGAGGTTATTCCTGTACAAAGTCTCTCTGGCGTTCTGCTCGAAAAAATGGCGAGTCATAATGTCGCAGATGCGCTTCGTTATTTTGCTGGAACTCAAATTAAAGATTATGGAGGAGTCGGTGGTTTAAAAACCGTTGATGTCCGCAATATGGGAACGCATCATGTTGGTGTTTTTTATGACGGAATCCAGCTTGGAAATGCCCAGAACGGAGTGACAGATCTCGGGAAATATTCGCTTGACGATATGGAATCACTTACGATGTACAATGGTCAGAAAAGTGAAATTTTCCAGTCGGCTAAAGATTTTGCTTCGGCTTCAGCCATTTACTTAAAAACAAAACGTCCTGTTTTTGTTGGTGATAAAAAGACAAATTTATTGGTTCGCTACAAAACCATGTCCATCAATTATCATGATCCGAGTTTTAGATGGGAACAAAAACTGAGCGATAAAGTCAGCATGAGTGTCAGTTCAGAATACATTAAATCTAACGGACAATATAAATTTAGATACAAAAGAAAAAATCTAGACGGAACTACTGCTTACGACACAACAGCCACAAGATGGAACAGCGATATTGAAGCACTCCGATTTGAATCTGGTTTGTACGGAAAAATAAACAAAGGTTCTTGGGATGCCAAAGTTTATTATTATGATTCTGAAAGAGGTGCGCCAGGTGCCATTGTAGAAAACAAATTTAGAGACGGTTTCCGACAGTTTGATAAGAATTTTTTCGGACAGGCTTTTTTAACGAAAGACGTTTCAGAGAAATATAAATTTCAATTAAAAGGAAAATTTGCCTACGATTATACACATTACATTGCCCGTGATACAACAAATGTTTTAGGCGAAACAGTAACCGAAGGCGTTCAGTCTGATGATAGTTATTATCAGCAGGAAACGTATTTTTCGGCAGTGAATATGTACAGCATTTTACCTGCTTGGGATGTTTCACTTTCGACCGATTTTCAATACAATAAATTAAACGCCACAAGAAGAGGAATCCAGACACAGTTTTCTTTTCCGCAGCGTTATACGGCATTGGTTTCTTTGGCAACTTCTTTTCGATATGAAGGTTTTAAAGTTTTAGGAAACGTATTAGGAACAAGAGTTATCGAAGAAGTAAAATACAACGCCAAAGCGCCCAACAAAACCGAATTTACGCCTGCATTATTTCTCGGTTATACGCCGTTTAAGAAATACGATTTCAATCTGAGAGCGTTTGCCAAACGTATTTTTAGAATGCCCACTTTCAACGATTTGTATTATACAATGGTCGGTTCAAGCACTTTGCGTCCAGAATATATGAACCAATATGATGTTGGTTTTACCTATAATTTTCCTGTACAAGAAAGCTTTCTGGATAAATTCTCCATTCAGGCAGATGGTTATTATACCTATACAAAAGACAAAATTGTAGCCGCGCCGACAGGGAACTTATTCCGTTGGATGATGACCAATATTGGGCAGGTAAAAGGAAAAGGGATTGAAACTGTAGTGAATTTAGGAACTCATATTCATAAAGTAAATCTGGATGCGAATTTGACTTATACCTATTCGCAAAGCCAGGATTTTACCAAAGTTTCTGGTTTACAAATGTCTTCTTATGGCGATCAGATTCCGTACACGCCTTGGCACAGCGGTTCTGGAATTTTAAACGCGGGTTACGAAACGTGGAATTTCAATTACAGTTTTATATACGTTGGAAAACGCTACAACGGAAACGTCAACAATATCAAAGTGAATGAAGTACAGCCGTGGTACACGCACGATCTGGCGGTTCAAAAATCTTTCATTTTTAACAAATACAAATTAAATGCAACGATAGAAGTAAACAATGCATTCAATCAGCACTACGAAGTGATTTACAATTATCCGATGCCGGGCAGAACATTCAAATTTATAATTGGTTTTGAGTTATGAAAAAGGGATTTACAAAAATAATAATCGGCTTATTTACAGCTGTTATATTGGTTTCCTGTCGAGAAGATGAAACCATATTTCTGTCTTCAGATACCAATGTTGCCGTGCCGACAAGTGAGGGAAATATTGAAGGTTTTTATCTGCTGAACGAAGGAAACATGGGAATGAACCGCGCCAGTATTGACGTTTTCAATTCCAGAACAGGAAATTATACGACCGATGTTTATTCAGAACGAAATCCGTCAGTTGTAAAAGAACTGGGCGATGTTGGAAACGATATTCAAATCTATGGCAATAAGGTTTATGCCGTTATAAATGTTTCCAATAAAGTAGAAGTTTTAGAAAAATGGACCGCCAAACGAATTAAGAAAATTGACATTCCAAACTGCCGTTATGTGACTTTTTACAAAGATAAAGCTTATGTAAGTTCCTATTCTGGACCAGTTGCGATTAATCCGAATGCCGAAATTGGTTTTGTTGCCGAAATTGATACGACTTCATTAGAAATAAAAAGAAAAGTAACCGTTGGTTATCAGCCGGAACAAATGATTGTGCATAACGGAAAACTGTATGTAGCGAACTCAGGCGGTTATCGTGTTCCAAATTACGACCGAACGGTTTCGGTAATTGATTTAGAGACTTTTACAGAAATCAAAAAAATAGATGTTGGTATTAATCTCTACAGCATGGAGATTGACAGCCGAGGCGATATTTATGTGAGTTCACGAGGCGATTATTACAACACCTCTCCGAATCTTTTTGTAATTGATACCAAAACAGACGAGAAGAAAATGCAGCTCGATATTCCGGCTTTAGGAATGTGTCTGGTCGATGATCTGCTTTATTATTACAGTGTTTCTTGGAGTTATCTCACGAACAGCAACAAGATTACGTACGGAATTTTGGATACTAAAACCAAAAAAATAATCAGCGATAAAATCATTACCGACGGAACAGACAAAAAAATCATGATTCCGTACGGACTTCAGGTCAATCCAGAAACCAAAGAAATTTATATAACCGATGCTCAGAATTATGTTGTAACAGGTTATATCTACTGTTTTACGCCAGACGGCAGATTAAAATGGAAAACTACAGCGGGAAATATTCCGGCGCATATTGCTTTTATAACCAAAAAATAAAAAATATGAATCAGAGATTTTTAAAGTTTTATCGAATTATAGTATTGGCTCTTTTCGCAATGCTATTGATAAACTGTTCGGGCGGTGATAATGACAATCCAGATTCTGGTGGAGAACCTATAACGAACGAATTTAAAACGCAGCGATTTTCGATTATTATTTTGAGCGCTAAAACAAATGTCAGCGCAGATGCCCTTTACAATTGGACAGTTGAAAATGTTTCTTCAGAAAATTATGCTTTGGTAAACACCACTTCAAAAGAAGCATTATTTGCAGCAACGGCGGAAGGAACATTTGAGTTTAAAGTTGTGATTACAGATAAAGGAACAACGCAGAATCAAAAAGTTACAGTTGTTGTAACTGCTGAAACTAAAGAATTAAAAACTTTTATTTCTAAAGTTTTCGAATTTAAACCAGCGCCAGGACAGTTTGTAAACGACCTTCCTGTCGCAAATGACGGCGACTCGGCTGATCGTATTTTAACAAGAGCCAATTCGTATTTGGCGAAGAAAAACGGTGATCTTATTTCACTTGGTGCTTTTGGTGGTTATGTGGTTTTTGGTTTTGACCACAGTATTGTGAACCTAAAAGGGAAACGTGATTTTAGAGTTTTAGGAAATGCTTTCTGGGCAGAAGCCAATCCGAATCAGAATGCGGAATTGCGCGGCGGAAGCAGTGAAGCGGGAATTATAATGGTTTCTTATGACAAAAATAAAAACGGACTTCCGGATGACGAATGGTATGAAATTGAAGGTGCAGGCCACAAAATGGAAAAAACCATCCGCAACTACGAAATAACGTATTACAGACCAGATCCTAATAAAATTCCCGTTCCCGGCGGCGGAACGGGAACGGTTACTTTTACCGATTTAGAATACATCTACTGGAAAGATAATCAGGGAAAAGACGGTTATCTGGCGCAGAATAATGCTTACAACCATTCCTTAGAATATTGGCCGAAATGGCTGAAAGACCAATCTTCTATTACTTTCAAAGGAACAAGACTGCCAGACAATGCTGTTGACGAAAGCGGCAACGGAAGTTATTATGTTCAATATGCTTTTTTATACGGTTACGCGGATAATGCTCCAAATACTGATGACGATTCGGCAATCGACATTGATTGGGCAATTGACAGCAGCGGAAAAAAAGTACAGCTTCCGGCAATAGATTTTGTAAAAGTATACAACGGACTTAATCAGCAGGCGGGCTGGCTCGGCGAAACTTCAACCGAAATTATGGGGGCTTCAGACCTGCATCTTTTGGGAGAAAATATTCCAACGAGATAATTTTAACTAGTATCAAATCAATTTATTATAATCATTTTATGAAAAAAAAAGTTACCCAATTTTTATTGCTGGCATTTGCATTCGCCTTTGTTGGATGCAGCAGTGATGACAAAGATGAAAACGAGAATGTGATCGACATTACGCTTCAGGAAAAATACGAAACACCAACCTTTACGGTTTTAGATATCACAGCTTCAGATGCTGGAGCAACTGCTAAATACGAGTGGATAATGACTAAAAATCCAGTAAATCAAGTAACAGATTCGGTTGTTGGAAGTACTAAAGATCTTCGATTTACGGCTATTTATGCAGGTTCTTATGAATTTACCTTAAACGTAACAGATGCTGCTAAAAAAGGAAGTAAAAGCACTGTTGTTACGGTTGTAAATGAAGCTTCAAATTTCAATCCGTACATCACTCGAATTTTTGATTTTGATCCTGCACCGGGAATGTTTGCCAATGATATTTATAAAGAGGGCAACACGAAGGAAGAGGTAATGAAAACAGCTTTAGGCAGAATCAACGAAACCAATGTAGGTTATTTATTAGACTTAGGCGGTTTTGGTGGTTCTATCGTTGTTGGGTTTGACCATACAGTAGTGAATGTTCCGGGAGTAAGTGATTTTAAAGTGTATGGAGGAGATGTTACAAATCCGACCGCTGCCAAAGCAAATCCGCCCGCACCGGGATTGATTTATGTGGCTTACGACAAAAATAAGAATGGAAAGCCAGATGCAGACGAGTGGTATGAAATTGCAGGAAGCCAGCACGCTAAAGCAACTACAGTTAAAAACTTCAAGGCTACTTATAACAAAAAAGCAGCAGGAGAACCTTTGGTAACTTCAAGTGCTCTTTGGACAGATTATGAACATGTTTATTGTGAAAATAATAAAGGAGATAAATATTATTTAGCAAGACCAAGAGGTAAAAAAGAATTTTATCCATTGTGGGCAGCGCAGACTTCAGTGAGTTATGAAGGCTTAAAACTAGATGTAGATTTTAAAACAGCACGCGCTGGTCAAACAACATTGTGGTATTCGACACCGCCGGAATGGGGTTATGTAAATGCCATAAATCCTGATATCGATATTGACTGGGCGGTAGATAAAAATGGGAATAAAGCCAATCTTCCAGGAATCGATTTTATAAAAGTAGTCAACTGCGTGAGCGAGCCAATGGGACTTTGCCAGCAGCAATCTTCTATGGCAGCTGTATTTGCAGGCGCCGGCGATCTTCATATCTTAAAAAAATACAATTTAAAACAAGCTAATAAATAAGAACATGAAAAAGTATTTAAAGTATAGTTTATTGCTAATCACTCTTGTTAGCTTTTATTCCTGCAGTAATGACGATTCTAAACAGGAAGAAATAGTAGAACCCATTAAAGATCCTGCAATTACTATAAAATTAGCTTCAGATTTTACTGTGCAGCAATATAATGTGGTAGAAATAGCGCCAGAAGTTACTATAGAAAATGCAGAAGGAAAAACACCAGTTTATCAATGGTCTGTGAAAGTGACGGCTAAAGATGGTGCTGTTAAAGATTCAATCATCGGCGACAGCAAAAACTTATTGTTTATTACACCAAAAACGGCTGCTTATGTGGTAGATTTTAAAGTAACTGTAGATAAAACTGTAAAAGAAGCTTCTGCCAAAGTTACGGTTTCTGAAACTGGAAAAACGTACACAGCAAAAGCCTTAAAACTTATCGATTATCTGCCTGCACCAAGCTACACAATGGAGAGTTACGCTACAAAAGAAGAATCTTTATTAGCAGCACAAACAAGTTTAAGCGAAGGCGGCTCTATTAATTTGGGAACATTTGGAGGATATATTATTACTGCTTTTGACCATACAGTTGTAAATACTTATGGAAAACGTGATTTTACAGTTCAAATGACAGAGGGAACTGCTTCAGTTAAATTTTCTCCAGTAAGTGTTGCAGTAGCTTATGATGCCAATAAAAACGGAATTGCAGATGAAAATGAATGGTTTGAAATTGCAGGAAGCGAATACTATAAATCGACAACAGTTAAAAATTATGAACTAACGTACAAGAAACCTAATGCTGTTGCAACTCCTGTAACAGGAACGTTGGCTTGGCAGTATGATACAGCTTATCTTCCATGGACAGACAACAAAAATGGTTCAGGAAGCATTACAAAAACCAACACCCGCAGAAGAAATAATTATTATCCAGCATGGGCTGGCGATTCTTATACTTTGAAAGGAACAAAAATAGATATCCCAACAAAAGATGTGAGCGATGGAGCTGGAACAAGTTATAACGTTGGCACTTTTGACTGGGGTTACGGCGGAATTAAAGATCCTTCAATAGACATTTCTTGGGCAGTGGATAAAGACGGAAAAAAAGTGCATTTGCCAGGAATTGATTTCGTTAAAGTATATGTGCCAACATTTACAGCTTTAGGTTCCAGCGACTTGTTAATAAGTGCCTTTCAAGAAGTTTCAGATTTAAATTTTCCGAAGAAATAAAATAGAATATTAACCCTAAATTTTATAAATAATGAAAAAAGCAGTTTATTTTTTGACCTTAGGTCTAATGCTCGGATTTTCTTCCTGCAGCAGTGATGAGGATGTTTTAAGCAGCGAAAACGCTAATTCAGTTGTAAGCTCTACATCGAAAACAGCAAAAACAGCGGTTACAGATCCTTCCATTGGAACTACGACGACACTTAATCTTACCAGTTCTTTATTGAGCAGCGGTATCACAACAACAGGAGGAAAGTACTGGGAAAACACTTATGTGGCTAACACTAATCTAAATGTAGATATTTTTACATTTTCTCATACCGGTACAGCCGCTGGTTATAATTATTGGGACGGATTTATTGTTTCTAATGTAAATGATATTACAGATTATGGCTCTGGCGCAGGAACAGGAGGATCAGACGGATGGGTGCCTCACCAGTGGGGAACTATGGCCGGCAGCGGTTTTGGAACTTCAACTACAACTGCGCCGGGAACACCAGGGACATCTGGAGATCCTTATATTGTGGCGTATTGGTCTAGTTATTTAGATCCCGTTTCTCCGCAAGGAACAACTTTTAGTGAGTCTAGTTTTTCGAACTGGATTAAAGTTGGAAATACTGGAATTTATGAAGTGCTTGGTTTAAAAATAAACATGCATCCTTGGCCGTATTATGGCTGTTTGAATGGAGACGGATTTGCGAGAGCTTTTACTTCTGGAGATCATTTTGAATTATTGATTTATGGTGTTGATGAAAATGGAACTATTTCAAATCCAATAACACAGTCTCTGGCAGATTATACAGGATCGTCTTTGGTTATGCCGACTGGATGGGTAAATGTAGCAGCAAGTAAACTTCTTGCTTTAGGAGATGTGCAGTATCTGATTTTTCAAATGGCTTCAACAGATTCAGATCCAACTTACGGAATGAATACGGCAGCTTATTTCTGCTTAGACAAACTTTCGGTTAAACGAGTGTATTAAATAAAAATAGAAACTAAGTTTTAAAGAAACCCCTCTGCAAATTTTGTAAAGGGGTTTTTGATTAAATGAGTATATTTACTTGTAAAACAATTGAATTATGAGAGCACTGGTAATTGGAGCAACTGGTTCTACAGGAAAAGAGTTGGTGGATAAACTATTAGAAGATCAAGATTATACTTCGGTTTCTGTTTTTGTGAGACGTCCTTTCGGAAAATCCCATCCAAAGCTTACAGAACATATTGTAGATTTTTCAGATGTAAATTCGTTTCAAGATTTAGTCACGGGAGAGGTTCTATTTTCCTGCATTGGAACGACTTTGAAAGATGCAGGTTCTAAAGAAAAACAATGGAAAATCGATTACGATATTCCTGCCGATTTTTCAGAAATTGCTAGTAAAAATCACGTGAAAGCTATGGTTTTGGTTTCTTCTTATGGCGCTTCAGCTAAAAGCAGTGTTTTTTACTCTAAAATGAAAGGAGAACTCGAAGAATACATCAACAAACTTCATTTTACTCAGTATATCATTTTTAGACCGGGACCATTAATTCGTGAAAATACAGATCGATGGGGCGAAAAAATCTCCATTACAATTATCAAAGCATTCAACGCAATTGGACTTTTTAAGAATTTGAAGCCAATTTCAACTGAATTTTTAGCTGGGAAATTAGCGAAAGCGCCAAAATTAATTCCGTCAGGAACTTCAACACTGGAATTAAAGCAGATTATTGAACTTTGATTTTTTGTGTTTTCTTTTTCCTGATATGAGGTATATAAGGCAATTCTTCGAGAAGCTTAGAATGATCCATTTCTAGAACAACGTTTATTTTCTCTTTATCGGCTGCGATTTTTTGACTTTTGAAACCAAGATAACTGAATATTAAATAACTGCTCGAATTAATTTTTATAGCATAATTGCCGTCAAGATCCGTTGCTGACTGAGTTTTGGTTTTTTCAATAAAAATATTAGCGTACGGAATTGGTGATCCAGCAGAGTCTGTAACTTTTCCATGTATAATTCTTTCTTGCGCAAACGATAATTGAAAGCATAAGAGTAAGAGATTTAATAGGAAGTAATTGTTCATTTTCTAAGGTTTATTTCTGATATAAACAGCCGTCGTTATAGATTTTTTTTAAATTACAGCTAATATAAAAACAATCTGCATATTTTATTTAATGATTTTGTAAATGATATTGGAAATCAAAAAGTACCGCTATAAAAATCAGAAGGTTGTATTTCTTTTACGATATTAAATTGAGGTATTCATCTTTTGAGTAAACCTTGATAGGAAATTTAACAATCCAAACTGTAATACTTAAGTCACATTTGTCATAATTCTGCAATAAACTCACTGCAAAACAACGGTTTTAGCTTAAATTGATTTACCTTTGCCTGCTTTTCCTACGGTAATATAATGAATAATAATTTCCCTATTCCAGATAATGAATTACAACGTTTAGCCGCTTTAAAACGTTATAATATACTTGATACACTTCCTGATTACGCTTTTGATGATGCAACAAAATTGGTTTCTTACATCTGCGGTGTTCCCATTGCACATATTTCATTTATAGACGAAAACAGACAATGGTTTAAATCCGAAATTGGAGTAGGAGTTCCAGAAGTACCTCGCGAGATTTCATTCTGTAATTACACAATTTTAGACACTAAAATTGTAGAAATCAATGATACTCATTTAAGCGAGAGATTTAAAGACGATCCAAATGTTACGGGCGGATTCAACGTTAGATTTTATGCCGGAGTTCCGCTGACAACGCCTGATGGTTATAATATTGGGACTTTATGTGCCGTAGATCATGTTGTAAAAGAATTGAATGAAAACCAGCGTAATGCACTTTCTATTGTAGCCAAACACGTTATGGCACAATTAGAAATTGGAACAAAAAACGTTCAGTTGGCCGCTCAGAAAAAAATTGCAGAAAAAGCAGTTTTGGCAAGAGACAGTTTTTTGGCCAACATGAGCCACGAAATCAGGACACCATTAAATTCTATTATTGGTTTTACAGATCTTTTGGCACAAACGAAGCTAGATGAAATACAGCGCGATTATATTGAAAGTGTTCAAATTGCAGGAGAAAATCTGCTGCTGATAGTGAATGATATTCTCGATCTTTCTAAAATAGAATCAGGCAATTTAGCAATTGATGCAGAGCCTTTTAATTTAAAAAAGACTTTAAAACACGTTTATAATTTACTTAAAGTAAAAGTCCAGAAAGAGGTTGAATTCAACTTGTTTTTAGATGCCGAAATGCCAGACAATGTTATTGGTGATCAAGGCAGACTAAATCAGATTTTGGTTAACTTGATCGGGAATTCGCTAAAATTTACAAATGAAGGCGAAGTAACGGTTTCTGTAAAAAAAATAGAAGAAACAGAAGATAATTACACACTAAAATTTTCTGTGAAAGATACTGGAATTGGAATTCAGAAAGATAAACTGACTACTATTTTCGAAAGATTTACCCAAGGTGAAGAAAGTACGACGAGAACTTATGGAGGCACAGGATTAGGGTTGAATATTGTAAAACAATTAATCGAGCTTCAAAATGGTGAAATTCAGGTAAAAAGTACCCCAAACCGTGGTTCGGAATTCGTTTTTACCTTATCTTATAGAAAGACAAATCAAACCGAAACTGCTCCAAAACCTGTCACTAAGAACAGTTTAGGACATCTTAAAATATTGCTTTGCGAAGACAATGTCTTAAATCAAAAACTGGCAAAAAGTGTGATTACTAATTTTGGTTTTGATCTGGATATTGCATCAAATGGAGAAGAGGGAATTGAGCTTTTATCAAAAAACAAATATGATTTGGTTTTGATGGATCTTCAAATGCCTGTTAAAGATGGTTATCAAACAACAGAATATATTCGCAGCGAAATGAATTCAAGCATTCCTATTATTGCTATGACAGCACATTCTTTAGTAGGAGAGCAGGAACGTTGTTATAAGGTCGGCATGAATGCTTATGTGCCGAAACCTTTTAAACAAGCCGTTCTTTTAAAAGCCATAAAAACAGTTATGAACCCTGATTTTGAGCTTACACAGAAAAGAACTGTTGACATGACATTTTTGGATGAAATGGCCTGCGGTGACGACGAGTTTAAAAAAGAAATGATACATCTTTTCATAGAAAAAATTCCAAATCAGACTGCCCAGTTAGAAGAAGCATTTCATGAAGGAGATCACGATACTGTGAAAAAACTGGCACATAATATGAAATCCAGTCTGGATATTTTTATGCTGGAAGATTTGAGTAATTGTGTCGCTGTTATTGAAGAAGAAGCCTCAGCTGGAGATTTTACAACCGAAACTTTAGATAAGGTGAATATACTGCATTGCGGTGTTATTGAGGTCGTAAAAATTCTAAAAGAGCTATGATAAAAGAGAAATTAGCCCTAGCTTTACATATATGATGCAATAATTATACTTTGCCCCAAGTTAAAATTTGAAAAAAAATGAGAATTATTTTAGCCGAAGATAATGATATCCTACGCAAATCATTATCTTTTTTCTTAGAATCAAAAGGATTTACTGTTGACCAATTTTCTGATGGAAAAGATGCCTTAGATGCAATCGAAACCAATAATTACGATTTAATCTTAACGGATATAAATATGCCAGGTAAAAGCGGAATGGAAATTACACAGCATGTAAGACAAAGCATTAATTCTGAAACTCCCATAATTATACTTACTTCTTCAGGAGTAGAACAAACAGAACTAGACTCTTTTGATATTGGCGCAAACGAATTTATTGCAAAACCAGTAAGTCCGGCCGTGCTTTTAGTGCGAATTAATAAATTACTAAAAACGCGTTTCTAATGAAATACATCTTTTATTCTTTCATCCTGCTGTTTGTTTCTTCTGCTGTTATTGGGCAGGAAATTACTATTGATGAAACTTTAGCCAGTGTTAAACGTGAAGTTGATAAAGCAAACTACGATAAAGCATTATCGCTGATTGAGCCTTTGCGCGCCAAATTTCCGCAAGATGAAGACATTCAAACGTACACTGCCCGTATCTATAGCTGGAAAAAAGAGTACAAAACAGCCATAAAGATTTTGTCTCCATTGACAGACAGAGTTAATCCAAATCCTGAGGCTTTACAAGCTATTGTCAATGTTTATTTTTGGACAGAACAATATGAAAAATGTATTGTTTACTGCGATAAATATCTGGTCTTAGATCCAAATTCCCTTGATATTTTAAAAATAAAAGCAACTTGCCTCGAAAAGTTAAACCGTGATCAAGAGGCTTTAGAATTAATTGAAAAAGCAGCGTATATAGATAATAGCACGCAGGCTTTCAAAGGAATACGAACACTTATTGGACATAAAGCCAAAAATGCAGTTTCTGTCTCCTATTTAAATGTTTCGACTTCAGAACCAGGACAGTCGCCGTTTCATTATGGATATGTAGAATATTCACATAAATTCAGTAAATCTGCCATTGTCGGCCGTGCCAATGTTGGAAATGTAAGCAATGAAACCCAGATGCTGTTTGAAGCAGATTTTTATCAGACATTCTCCAATAAAAGCTATTTGTACGCAAATGGAGGGGTTTCTACCGGTGAAACTATTTTTCCTGTCGCAAAAGCAGGTTTAGAATATTATTTTAAACCGCATAAAAAATTCGATTATTCTCTTGGAGCGCGATTTATGCATTTTGAGAGCGATGATATTACACTTCTTACAGGACAGCTTGCTTATACATCTGGAACTTATACGGTTGCATACAGGCCTTATTACGATACGTCAAATGAATTGTTTTCGCATGTTTTAAGTCTGCAGAAAGTAAATGAAGAAAAAGAAAGCTTGATCCGTTTTGAACTACAGTATGGAAACGTACCTTATTTGTATCTCTACAACAATTTTACAACACCTTTAAAAGCGTATAGAGCCGGAATTCAGTACCAGCATCGATTTGGAGAATCATTTTTTGTGCGTCCGATATTTCTTTACGAAAGAGAAGAATATATGCCGGGAGAATACAGAAACCGATTCAATGTACAGTTAATTGTGACCAAACGTTTTTAATATGGAAGAAATTTGGGAACTATATAAAAACGGCAGGTGGGTAGTTTCTTTTCTCACTTTCTCCATCTACTTTTTCGTAGCGTTTTCTTTTATTTTATACTTGTACATAGTAGCAAGCCGAAACAGGAAAATTAAAAGAGAAAGACTTAGAATAGAATACAATACAGAAATTGAAAAGCTCATGGCTTCGGTTATTTTTGAAGATGTTTCGTTTGCATCGCTTAAAGGAAACAAAAATTTTCTAGTGCTTTTTGATACTTCTTTTTTTAGGGAAGTCCTGACAGAATCTCTCATCAATCTGCATAAAAATTATGAAGGTATTTATGCCGAAAAATTAGAACAGTTCTACAAAGAATCCGGACTTATAAAAGACTCATTTAGAAAACTAAAAAGCCTAAAATGGGAAGTAAAATGCAAAGGAATTACAGAACTTGCCGAGTTTAATATTTCTGATGCTTTTGATAGTATAATAGCGCATTCTAAAGCACGAAACAAAACTTTAAAAATTACAGCTATAAATGCCTGTATTAAATTGGCAGGAACACAAAGTATAGTTTATCTGGTAGAACATTCAGATCCAATAGATGATTGGACACAGCTGAATATTATTGGTGCTTTTAAAAAACATGATATTGGTGATAGTGAAGGAATTGAACTTTTATTAGAATCACAAAATACAACGGTAATCACGCTTGGTTTAAAACTCATAAAAGAATTAAAACTAACACAAAAAGTTCCTTTTGTAGCGCAGTTAGCTGCTAAAGCTCCAAATACTACAATTAAGTACGAAGCAGAAAGTCTTTTACACACATTAACAGTTTAACGAATAAGAAATGAGTTTTTTTACAGACGAATTAATAGGATTTCTGGATGTGTATATACTCCTAATATTGGGTTATGCGATACTCATCATGTCTTCGTATTTAATCTTGGCGTATCTTTCTACAAAAGAGCTTAGAAGTTATTTAAAGAAAAATAGTTTTGTGGATTATGATGTGCTTTTAACCAGCGAATTTGCGCCAAAACTTTCACTGATTGCGCCTGCTTACAACGAAGGACTGACTATTGAAGAAAATGTAAAATCCCTGCTTTCGCTTAATTATAATAATTATCAGGCCATTGTGGTGAATGACGGAAGTAAAGACAATTCGATGGAAATCCTGATCAAAACTTACGATTTGGTTTTAACAGAATTGGATATTCATCCGCAGCTTGAAACCAAAAAGATTAAAGGAATTTATAAATCCAGAAACGCGGCCTACAAAAAATTGATTGTAGTAGACAAGGAAAATGGAGGCAAAGCCGATGCACTTAATGTTGGACTTAACATTGCCGAAAATCCTTATGTAGTATGTATTGACGTGGATTGTATTCTCGATAAAGATTCACTTTTAAAATTGGCTAAACCGTTTTTAGAATCTCATGGAAAACGTATTATTGCCACAGGCGGTGTGGTTAGAATTGCGAATCAGTGTGTGATCAAAAACGGACGTTTAGTCGAAGTTAATATTCCGGATCGCATGCTTCCACGAATTCAGGTTTTAGAATATCTAAGGGCTTTTCTTTTAGGAAGAATGGCATGGGGAAGATTGGATGGTTTATTATTAATCAGCGGCGCTTTTGGGGCATTTGATAAAGAAGTAGCAATAATGGCAGGCGGTTACAGTACCAAAACGGTCGGCGAAGATATGGAACTGATTGTAAGAATGCGCCGTTATATGCTCGAAAATAAGCTTCCATACGCAGTAAGTTATATTCCGGATCCGCTTTGCTGGACAGAAGCTCCAGAGGATTTTTCGATCTTTAAAAAACAGCGCAGCCGCTGGATGAGAGGAACTATTGAAACCCTGAGTTTTCATAAAAAAATGTTCCTAAATCCGAAATACAAACTGCTCGGAATGCTGAGTGTTCCTTATTGGACTTTGTTTGAATTCTTAGCGCCTGGAATTGAGTTTATAGGTTTGGTTATTACGCTTTTATTTATAATATTCGGTTTACTGAATTGGCATTTTTTTATGCTGCTTTTACTTTTTGTATATTCTTTTGCTGTTTTCTTCTCCGTTATTGCTTTGTTTAGTGAAGAGAAAACCTATCATAAATACCCAAAACAAGCCGATTTCTTCAAGCTTTTGATGGCTGCTTTTATAGAACCAATTTATTTTCATCCAATGACGGTTTATGCAGCTTTAGTCGGTTACAAAGAAAAGATAAAAGGAACAAAAGGCTGGGGCGAAATGACTAGAAAAGGATTTACGAAGAAGGGGGAGATTTAATTGTTAGTTATTTGACATTGATATTGATATTTACATTTGAAAATATAAAAAAAGCGTTCGGCACTTCGAACGCTTTTTTTAGTTTTAAGACTATCAATCTTATTCGTATTTTAAGTATCGTAAAACATCAACTTTGGTAACTTGGTAAGCTTTTGCCAGTACAATTGTCAATGTTAAGAATAACAAAGACACAAAGGCAAGAATAAAAGGCAGTATTGGAATATCGATTCTAAAGGCAAAATTCTCAAGCCATTTCTGTAATAAAATATAAGCGGGAAGAATTCCGATTAGAAAACCGATAATGCAGAAAACTACATATTGCTTCGATAATTCTTTTAATAAAATATTTGTTTCTGCGCCAAGGGTTTTTCTAATGGCAATTTCGCGGATTCTTCTTTCCATAGAAAAAGAGGCCAAAGAAAACAATCCAAAAACAGCAATTAAGATTACAATGATGTTTAACAAAGCAAACAAATCTCTTTGGTTTTCATATTTCTTATACGTTCTAGCGTAGTTTTTATCGACAAAACTATATTCGAAAGGATATTCAGAATCAACTTTTTGAAGCCAGAATTTGTTTATAGCGGCAATAGTTTCCTGCGCATTGTCTGGTGAAATTTTTATAAAAACATGTCGAATGTCATCTCTAACACCATCAATCTTTGTGACATAAAAAAAGATCATAGGAGCAATTCTGCTTTCCAATCCGAAATAATTAAAATCATTTACGATACCCACAACTTTTACTTTTTGATCTCTCCAATAAAGTATTTTGTTTAGTGGATCTTTTTCTGGAAGTAATTTCGCCGCTTCCTGATTTAACAGAACAGATGAAATGGTATCAGAAGAAAAAGCGGCGCTTAATTTTCGGCCTTTCAGAATTTTAATGTCCAGCATATCCAGCATTTCAAAATCCATTCCCATTTCTTGTACTAAAAAGGGCTTATTGCTTTTATAACTGGCACTTGACCAAGAATTTTCCATTGATCCCATTGCAAATAATGCTGTAGAAACAGCTTCAACACCTTTTATTTTACCTGCTTCTTGTTTGATTATTTTATACCGTTCATATTGGCTTTTATCTTTTTTGGCTTTAAAAGTAATATCCAAAACTTGAGCTCCTTTAAAACCTAAATCTTTTTCTGCCATAAAATTCACCTGTTTATAGACAATGAAAGATCCAATGATAAAAAAAGAAGCGATAGAAAATTGTAAAACCAGCATTCCGTTTCGCAGCCAGATTCCTTTTTTACTTCGCGAAAAATTGCCCTTTAAAACTCTTAATGTCTCAAAATTAGAAACATAAACTGCTGGTAAAATGCCGGAAACGACAATGACCAGTAAAGTGATTAAAATGAGTTGAATATAAAATTGAGAACCAATTAAAATCAAATCTTTTTCTAAGAATGAATTATAAAAAGGCAGTGAAATTTCTACAATCACCAAAGCCAATAAAACGGAAAAAATAGTGGTTAAAGCAGTTTCAAATATGAATTGCAGTACAATTTGACCTTTTTCTGCTCCCGCAATTTTTCTAACGCCAATTTCTTTTGCTCTCTTTATTGCATTTGCAGTAGCTAGATTTACGTAGTTTACAATAGAAAGTACTAAAATCAAGATTGATAAACCCATAAGAATCCTGATATATTGCAATTTTCCTCCTTCTTCAGGAAAAGGAAAATTTCCGGTATATAACCGTGCTTCAGGCAAAGGAAGTAAACTTGATTTTACAGGATCTCCATATTTTTTTATAAATTCAGAAACGGTTAAACCTTCCTGTTTAGCATACACTTTTGTACAATTATCAAAAAAGAGCTGGTTTAAAGTTTGTACTATTCTTGGAGCTGCGTTCTTATTTTTAAATTTAAGTACAAGTCCGTAATGATAAGTCCATTGGTCTTTTGTTCTTTTTAAATCGTCTTCAATTATTGTAGTAACGGCATTTGGCATTACCGATGATTTTTCAGCTATTTTATAGACACCTCGAACGGTAAAAATCTGGCCGTCATATTTTACGAGTTTTTCTAACGGATTTTCATTTCCAAATAAACGCAAGGCAGTTTCTTCGGATAAAGCAATACTATTTCGATCTAAAAGCGCCGTTTTTGCATTTCCATGAATAAAATGAAAAGGAAAAAAAGAGAAAAAATTACCTTGTGCTGTAAATATTTTACTGATCATTTCTTTTTTGCCATTATATGAAATAACATCTTTAACATAATCAGGATAGAAATAGCAATAACTCTCTAAGTCGGAAGAAACAGACTTTAGTAAAGGACCCGAAGTTGCAGCGTTTGAAGTCCAAATATTATTTTGCCCAATATCATTTAGTACAGAATAAATGTTGTCTTTTTCTGGATTCCATTTGTCATAAGAATGCTCGTCATTCCAATATAAAATCGCAAAAATTAAACCTGCGATTCCGATACTCAAACCCAAAACATTCAAAGCAGTAAAAAGCTTGTTGTTTTTGATATGGTATATAAATATGTTGATATAATTTTTCAGCATGTTATTCGTATTTTAAGTATTGTAATACATCAACTTTTGTAGCTTGAAAAGCTCTTGATAATACCACAATTAAGGTTAAAGACAATAAAACGACGAAACCAATAACGAAAGGATAAATAGAAATGGTTATTCTAAATACAAAATCTTCAAGCCATTTATTCAATAAATAATAAACAGGAAATAGCGCAATTAAAAAGCCTGTAAGACATAAAATTATATATTGCTTAGAAAGTTCTTTCAATAGGATATGAGTTTCTGCACCAAGCGTTTTTCTAATAGCAATTTCTTTCATTCGACTTTGAATAGAGTAAGAAGCTAAAGCGAACAACCCGAACAAAGCAATCAAAATAACAATCACATTCAACAATGAAAAAAGGTTTTTCTGATTTACATATTCTTTGTAATGTCTAGCATAAGCTTTATCTACAAAATCATAATGAAAAGGATAATCTGAATCGATGTTTTTCTGCCAGAATTTTTCAAGAGCAGCAATCGTATTTGGGATGTTGTCTGGTTTTACTTTTACATAAATATGATTGACATTATAATTCATCCAATCGATAGTTTTGAGATGAAAAAACACCATTGGCGGAATGTTTGCTTTTGGTCCCCAGAGATTAAAATCTTTTACAACTCCAACAATTTTGAGTTGATGTTCATTCCATTTCACCATTTTACCAATCGGGTTTTTCTCATTCATTAATTTCAAGGCCGTTTCGTTGATCAGCATTGCATCTATACTGTCTGAAGCAATTTGATTACTAAAATAGCGCCCGTCAATCAGTTTGATTTTAATCATTTCTAACATGCCATAATCAACTGCCATGTTCTGTCCCTGAATAACCTTGTCTTTATAATTAAAAGTAGATGAAGTACTTCCTCCTCCAGAAAGTGAAAATGCACCCGTACTTACTTGCGCAACGCCATTAATTTTTAAAATTTCTTGTCTTAACGTTTCGTATCTTTTGTACAGTTTTTGGTCTGCCGTTTTATCATTATTATCAAAAAAAGGTTTCTTGTATCGTATTTCTAAAACCTGTTCACCTTTGAAACCTATGTCTCTTTGATTCAAAAACTGCACTTGTTCATACACAATATACGATCCTATAATGAAGAAAAAAGCAATCGAGAATTGTAAAACCAGTATTCCGTTTCGAAGCCAGATTCCATTTTTACTTCTGCCAAAGTTTCCTTTTAATACTTTTAAAGTTTCAAAATTCGAAATGTAAACCGCAGGAAATATTCCTGCAATAACAACCGTAATAACAAAAATGATGATTAACTCATAAAAGAAATACTGACCAGACATACTCAAATCTTTTTCTAGAAAATTATTGTAAAAAGGCAGTGATAATTCTACTATTACTAAAGACAAAAGAATAGCAAATGAAGTGATGATAGTGGTTTCGAAAAGAAATTGTAAAACAATATCTCTTTTACTAGCGCCGACAATTTTTCGGACTCCAACTTCTTTCGCTCTTTTTATAGCATTTGCAGTGGCTAAATTGATGTAGTTGAATAAGGATAAGATTAAAATTAAAACAGATAAACTCATCATAATCATTAAGGACTGATAATTTCCTTTACCTTCGGCATAACCATCAACAATTGAATGTAATCTGGCATCTCTCAGAGGTTCTAAGAATATCTTCATTTTCTCAACTCCATTTTTTTTCTGCCATTCTTTAATGGTTAAACCTTCTTGCTTAGCCCATTTTACGGTTCTATTTTGATAAAGCAGATTTTCCATTTTAGCCTTCACTTTAGGAGCGTCAGCAGGATTTTTTAACTTTAGCAATAATCCGTAATTAAAATTACCCCAATTATCTTTTTCGGTGGGAGTGCGTTCGTCTATAAGATTTACAACAGCCTCTGGAGCCAATGAAGATTTCCCTGGAACGGTATATACTCCTGTAACAATTAGTTTTTTATCTAAAAACGTTATTGTTTTGTCTAGAACATCAACAGTTCCAAATAGATTTAAAGCTGTTTTTTTTGAGATGACAATACAAGTTTTATCTCTTAATGCCGTTTTCTGACTTCCTTTTATAAAATGAAAAGGAAACATTTCAAAAAAAGTTTTTTGAGCATCAATCACTTTAAAAATTCCTTTTTTATTCCCAGATAATAGGATTTTTTCAGCATACCAAAGGTCGAGATAACAGTAACTTTCAATTTCTTTAAAATCAGTTTTAAAGTAATCTTCGAATGAAGAGACATTGGTCGACCAAAAATTATCTGCACTGACCTGACTTATGGATTGAAAAACTACATCTTTGTTTGGATTCCATGAATTATAGCTTTTTTCGTCGTTTAAATATAAAATGGCAAAAATCAATCCTGCAATTCCAATACTCAAACTCAAAACATTCAAAGCCATAAAGATTTTGTTGTTTTTGATGTGATATATAAATATGTTGGTATAATTTTTCAGCATCTTATTCGTATTTTAAATATTGTAAAACATCCACCTTTGTTACTTGATATGCTTTTACTAAAACGATTGTCAATGTGAGAATAAGTAAAGACACAAAAGCAATGAAAAAGGGCAGAAGCGTAATGTTTATTCGAAATGCAAAACTTTCAAGCCATTTATGCAGTAATACATAAGCAGGAACGATTCCGATTAAAAACCCAATTATGAAGAAGATTACATATTGTTTAGACAATTCTTTCAGTAAAATATTGGTTTCAGCGCCAAGTGTTTTTCTGATTGCGATTTCTTTTAATCTTCTTTCCATAGAAAAAGAAGCTAACGCAAACAGCCCGAAAATAGCAATTAGAATTACAACCACATTCAGTAAAGCAAATAGATTTCTTTGATCTTCGAATTTTTTATATGTTTTCGCAAAGTTTTTATCGATAAAACTGTATTCAAAAGGATATTCAGCATCTACTTTTTTGCCCCAAAAACTTTTAAGAGAAGCAATAGTCTGCTGCATATTTTTGGGAGATACTTTCACTGTAATATATTCTATGTTACCTTGTGTCCATTTCTGCGCATTAATGTGAAAGAAAATCATGGGAGTAATATCTGTATCAAGACCAGAATAATGAAAGTTCTTAACGATTCCGACAACCTTGTGTTTTTCGCCCTGCCAGTCAATCATTTTATCCAGCGGATCTTTTTCGTTCATTGTTTTGGCTGCGACTTCGTTCAGTAAAACATTAGAAATGGTATCAGCAACCAGTTTTTCGCTAAGAAACCTTCCTTTGGCTAATTTGATATCTAACATTTCCAGCATTCCAAAATCAGAGCCTAATTGCTGTACCACAACTTCTGGAGTGTCTTTATAATGCAGGCCGCCTTTTGAAAACCAATTATCACCAATAGAAAATGCTCCAACAGAAACAGCTTCTACACCTTGAATTTTCTTAAGTTCTTGTTTTATACTTTCGTATCTTTCAAATTGACCCTTATCGTTTTGTGCTCTAAAAGAAATATTCATTAATTGAGTGCCATTAAAACCTAAATCTTTTTCAGACATAAATTGAACCTGCTGGTACACTATAAAAGAGCCAATTATGAAGAAAACAGCTATCGAAAATTGTAAAATAAGCATACTGTTTCTGAGCCATAAACCGCTTTTTCTGTGCGAAAAATTCCCTTTTAGAACATTCGAAAGCTCAAAATTTGAGATATAAACCGCTGGAAAAACACCGCTTACGACGACTACAAGAATAAAGATTAAAATGAGCTGTACATAAAACTGCGAACCAGCCAGAATTAATTCCTTATCTAAAAATTGATTGTAAAATGGCAGAGAAATTTCAACAATTACAAGTGCTAACAATACGGCAAACAGCATGGTTAAGACGGTTTCAAATATAAATTGAAGTATAATCTGTTCTTTTGTAGCGCCAATTATTTTTCTCACACCAACTTCTTTAGCTCTTTTTACAGCATTGGCAGTAGCCAAATTAATGTAGTTGACAATGGACAGCAGTAAAATTAGAATAGATAATCCCATTAAAATTTGCAAAAACTGAAGATTTCCTGTTCCTTCTGGAAATGGATAACTGCCCTTGTGAAGTCTTGAATTTTCAAAAGGAAGTAATTGTGATTTCATGGGCTCTCCGTATGTTTTGATAAACATTTTAAGCGTCATGCCTTCATTTTTTGCCTGTTTTTTATAGTTGTTTTCGATAAATATCTCATCTAGACTTTTGGCCACGAGAGGAGCGTCGCTGTTTTTTCTCAATTTTACGATTAAACCAAAACGAAAACCCCAATGATCTTTGCCCGCTTCGATATCTTCTTCTATGCTGTTGGTTATCGCGTTGGGCATTACTACAGATTTCCCAGGTATTCTATATATGCCTCGCACCACAAACATTTTATCGGCATACTTTACTTGTCTGCCAACAGGATTTTCATTTTTAAATAAACGAAAAGCGGTTTCTTCAGAGAAAACAATACTTTGCGGATCTTGAAAAACATTTTTGGCATTACCATATTTGAATTCAAAAGGAAAGAAAGAAAAAAAGCTTTTTTGTGCCGAGAATATTTTATCAATTATTTCTGTTTTTCCATTAAATTGTACCGTTTCTTTGGTGTAAAAATCATTGAAATAACAATAATTTTCTACATAAGGAGTAGATGATTTTAAAAGCGGTGCAGTAATAGCAGAGTTCGTAGCAAAAATTGTCCCTTTTCCAACGTTGTTCATCACAATAAATGTTCTATCCTTAGAAGAATTCCATTTATCATACGAATATTCGTCATTCCAGTACAGAATCGCAAAAATCAATCCTGCAATTCCAATACTCAAACCGAGAATGTTCAGTATTGTAAAAAGCTTATTATGCTTTAATTGATATATAAATATATTAGTCCAGTTCTTCAGCATAAACTAGTTTTTAGCATTTACTAAAACATCCACATTTCTATGATTCACTTTTTCAGACAAAATCATTCCGTCTTTCATTAAAATGGTTTTCTGCGAAAAAGAAGCATCATAATCAGAATGCGTAACCATCAAAATTGTCGAACCGCTGGCATGAAGATCTGTTAGTAATTCCATTACTTCGTTTCCGTTTTTACTGTCTAGATTTCCTGTAGGCTCATCGGCTAAGATAATTTTCGGATTATTGATTAATGCTCTCGCCACAGCCACACGTTGCTGCTGTCCGCCTGAAAGTTGCTGCGGAAAATGTTTCAAACGATGAGAAATTCCTAATGTTTTTGCAATCTCGTTTACTCTGGATTTTCTTTCGGCAGTTGAAACATCATTATAAATTAAAGGAAGTTCGATATTATCAAAAACAGATAATTCGTCAATTAAATTGAAGTTTTGAAAAATGAATCCGATGTTTTCTTTTCTGGCTTTTGATTTTGCTTTCTCTTTTAAACCGACCATTTCCTGATCCAGAAGTGTATAACTTCCATCTGAAGCGCTGTCCAAAAGTCCGATAATATTCAGCAAAGTAGATTTCCCGCTTCCCGAAGGTCCCATAATCGACACAAAATCACCTTGATTGATGTTTAATGAAATTTCGCTTAAAGCTCTTGTTTCTAATTCCTCTGTTCTAAATACTTTTGAAAGTTTTTTAATTGTAATCATAATTGGACTGTTTTGTTTTTGATTGATTTTCTTTTAAAATTTTTATGCCTTCGGAATGAAAGAAACAAGTCTGAAAATTAAGATAATTTCAATGTAAATTGTACTTATTTATTTTGTTATTTTTACTTCCGAAAGCCATTAATAATTAATGATTTATCAGTTCTAATGTGATTTTCATGCCAATAATTTAAACAATGTAAATGCTTTGTTTTTAAGGGATTATTGATTGAAAAAATAACGAACTGTCCATTAATGGACACCTTTTGTCCAAAACCGAACAACAATGAAAAAAACGAACGCATCAATTTTAATCATAGACGACCAAGAAGACATTCTTTTTGCGTCAAAAGTGTATCTAAAAAAGTATTTTGAGAACATTTATACGCTCAATAATCCGAAAAATATTGTCGAATTATTGGCAAAAAACACCATCGATGTTGTTTTATTGGACATGAATTACAGAATTGGTTTTGAAGATGGAAGGGAAGGTTTGTATTTATTAAAAGAAATTAAAACGCTTTCGCCAAAAACAGTTGTGATTTTAATGACGGCTTTTGGTAAAGTAGAAACGGCTGTAGAAGGCTTAAAATCGGGTGCTTTTGATTATATTTTGAAACCATGGGAAAATAAAAAGCTTTTAGAATCAGTAAAACAAGCTGTTGACAAAGCTCGAAAAGACCAGAAAAAAGTAAAAGACATTGAAATCAAAAAGGAGTTTTTTATCGGAAATTCTGAAACAATTAAAAAAGCCTATTCTCTTGCAGATAAAGTAGCCAAAACCGATGCAAATGTTTTAATTCTAGGCGAAAACGGAACTGGAAAATTTGTTCTCGCACATCATATTTATACGCAGTCCGAAAGAAAGGAAAAACCTTTTATTGCTGTCGATTTAGGTTCGTTAAATTCAAATATTTTTGAAAGTGAATTATTCGGTTACGCAAAAGGTGCCTTTACAGATGCCAAAACCGATACTCCCGGACGTTTTGAAATGGCACAGAACGGAACTATTTTTCTAGATGAAATAGGAAATGTACCGTTGCTGCTGCAGTCTAAACTTTTGCAGGTTATCCAGACCAAAACCGTGACGAGATTGGGCGAAACCAAAGCAAGACCTTTAAACGTGCGGATTATTACGGCAACTAATTTAAATTTGAAAGAAGAAGTGGCCGAAAAAACCTTTCGTGAAGACTTGTACTATCGCATTAATACAATGGAAATTGTTTTACCGCCTTTGCGAGAAAGAGACGAAGATAAAATACCGCTTGCAGAATATCTTTTAGACAAAATGATTGAAAAATACGGAAGAGACGAAATCGTTTTTGATCAAAAAGTCCTAGAACAAATCGAAAAACACGCTTGGAACGGAAATATCCGAGAAATGGAAAATAAGATTGAACGTGCTGTGATTCTCTGCGAAAACAATAAAATCACGGTTTCCGATTTGGACTTAGATATCATAACGCCTTATGATGATCATACAGAAGACAATCAGCTGTCGGCTGTAGAAAAAGCAACAGTAGAAAAAGCGCTTCTTAAAAACAATAATAATATTAGTAAAACGGCCGAAGAATTGGGACTTTCGAGAGGTTCATTATACCGTCGTTTAGATAAATATAATATCAATATCGACTGATATGTTTAAGACATTACAAACTTATAAACTGCTTTTCCTGCGATTGATTTTGATTGTTGCAGGAATTGAACTTTCTATTTATTTCTTCAAAATTGGATTGCTTTTTACAGGCATCTTCGGACTCTGCATCGTCTTTTTGATTGTACGCGAAATGTATTTTTATGTTCGAAATTTTGTACAGATTTACGATAAAACCATAGCTTCAATTTTGCAGCATGATTTTTCTTCAGATTTTTCTAAACATAAATTCAATCGAAGTTACAATGATTTATTCCATTTATATGAAACTTTAAAAAGCAAGGAAAATGAGCAGGTTTCTAAAGATATTATTTATCGTTCGATTTTAAATAATATTGAAACAGGAGTGGTTATTTTACAAAAACAGGATCAAGATTGGAGTATTTTTTTAATGAACGATTATTTTTCGAATCATTTTAATGTGCCAAAAGTTTCAAAATGGAAATATCTTAAAAATCAATTGCCCGCTTTATGCGAAATCATAGAAGAAGATGATTTTCATGAAGTTAAAACTTCAATAGATATTAGTATAAAGGAACAAAGTAAACAGACTTTTGTTTTGCAGGCTTCTCGAACTGAAATTTTTGAACAGGATTATTTTATTGTTTTATTAGATTCGATTCAGAATGTAGTCGAGAAAAAAGAGAAAGATGCATGGATTAATTTGATGAAAGTAATTTCGCATGAACTTTTAAATTCGATTACGCCAATTCGTTCCATCTGCCAGAATTTGCAGGACTTGGTAGAGCAGGATTCTCTTTCTGCAGAAGATCTGGAAGATATAAAAACCAGCGTCGAAACCATGCTGAGACGAAGCGATCATTTGCAGAAGTTTATTGAAGGTTATCGAAAACTGGCAATGCTGCCATCTCCAAAAAAAGATAAAATAGAATTACAGCATTTAATAGCAGACTGCCTTCAAACTATGAATCCATTGTTGCGAAAGGAAAATATTGAAGTGGTAAATACAATTACTCAAAATTATCAGATTAATGTGGATCAGCAGCAGTTCGAACAAGTGCTGATTAATTTAGTAACGAATGCTATTAATGCTTTAGAAAAAACAGATCAAAAAAAGATTTTTATTTCGGCTGAAGCCAAAGAAAACAGAATTTTTATAAAAATCGCAGATAACGGAAAAGGTATCGAAAAAGAAATAGAAGATAAGATCTTCCTGCCTTTTTTTACCACTCGAAACGAAGGCGCAGGAATTGGTTTAACCTTATCTAAAAATATTGTAGAAGCGCACGGCGGTTATATTCTTAACAAAAATGAAAAAGGGAAAACGTCTTTTGAAATTTGTTTGATTGAAGATTAAGGATAATCAGCTATAAAAGCGCTTTTTTTGAATTGCCAGTAACGTTTTTTTGTTAAATTTGTGAAAGGAGTTTCCAAATTGACTCTAATAAATAAGTAATAATAAAATAATGAGTACAAATTCAACTCCTGCGATAGCTTCAAGCTTTCTTAATGATTTAAAAACAAAGACAGCTGATTCTCATAAAAAATTAGAAGAACTTCCCGTTTCAATGTCAATTATGTCACCAGACATGAAAATTGAGCAGTATGCCAAATATCTTAATTTGATGCATGATGTTCATCAGGATACTGAGCAAACTGTTTTTCCTTTATTTGCTGACCTAATCGAAGATTTAGAACAAAGAAGAAAAAAACAGCTTATAGAAGCCGATCTTTCTTTTTTGAATTTTGATTTAACTCCTTTTGAAAAGGTTTTTAATACTAAAGAACTTTCGGTTCCTTTTGCACTTGGAATTTTATACGTTGTAGAAGGTTCAACTTTAGGTGGCAGATTTATTTTAAAGAATGTTTCAAAAGTACCAGAACTTTCAGGAGATCAAGGTGTTTCTTATTTTAATGGTTACGGAGAAAGAACAGGAAGTTTCTGGAAATCGTTTTTAGGTTTCCTATCAGAATATGAACAAGAACACAATTGCGGAGATACAATTGTAGAAGGTGCTGTATTTGCTTTTGATAGTATTTATAATCATTTTGAGAGCAAGTAAAAAGAATGAAGATTAGAGATATAGTTAATCGCGATATCGTTACGTTAACCAACTGTGAGCATGAACCTATACATATACCAGGTAAGATTCAGCCTCACGGTTTTTTAATTGGTGTTACCTCCAATTGGAAAATAGATTTTTGTACAGAGAATATTGCCGTATATTTAAATATACTTCACACCCAGGTTTTAGGGAAAGATTTTACAGCTGTTTTTGGTTCAGAAACACAAAAACAGATCTTAGAATATAGTAATGAAGATAAGATCCAAGATGTTTTTCCGCTTGAAACAGAACTTTTTGGAAAACTATTTCAGATCAGCATTCATAAAAGCCACGATATTTATGTTTTAGAAGCAGAACCACAGTTTCCTGATAAAGAGAAACTTGTTGATGTTTACACACAGACGATTCAGTTTGTAACCCAAATGAACAACACCAAATCGCTTAAAGATTTGTGTGCACTTGTGGCACACGGAACACGGGAAATTACAGGTTATGACCGTGTCATGATTTACCGTTTTGATGAACAGTATAATGGTGAAGTTTTTGCTGAAAATTGCAGAGAAGATCTAGAACCATTTTTAGGCTTGCATTATCCGCATACTGATATTCCTGCTCAGGCAAGAGAGTTGTACATTCGTAATGAACTGAGATTAATTGTTGATATTGATTATCAGCCTGTTCCTATTTTTACAGTTGACGATCAAGAGCATAAAAATCTAGATTTAAGCCTTTCAATTTTGAGAAGCACATCGCCGATTCATGTTGAATATTTGAAGAATATGGGTGTTGGAGCGACTTTAACCATTTCGCCCATTCATCACGGAAGATTGTGGGGATTAATTGCCTGCCATCACTATTCAGAGAAAAATATTTCGCCAGAAATTAGGCTTGCTGCAAAATTGCAGGGACAGTTTATTACCTCGCAAATAGATATTCGCCAGTCGAATGATGAGAATATAAATGCGCAGAAAACCAATCTGGCATTAGAACAATTAACAAGTCTTGATCTTCCCATAATCCAAGATTCACTAGAAACAATTACTGCAGCACCGCAATTACTAGAACTTTGTAATGCAGCAGGTGTCTCTATCGTATCGCGTGGAAAAATTTACAAGAACGGATTAACACCCTGTGATGAGAAGATTACCAAGTTAATTGAAGAAATTTACGCTAAAGGGAAGAATGAAATTTTTACTACGAATAAAATCAGCGATGAATTTCCAGAAATAGCACAGGATTCTAATTTTGCAGGAATTATTTATCATTCTTTAGGAAACAACGATCATATCATTTGGTACAGACCAGAATCTATTACTGAAATTAATTGGGGTGGCGATCCTGAAAAAAGCATTATAAAAGACAGTAACGGACTTCATCCGAGGAATTCTTTTAATATCTGGAAACAAATAGTTAAAAATCAAAGCAGTATTTGGAGGCAATATGAAATTAATGCGGCTATTCAATACGCGCATACTTTACACAATCAGCTGATTTTGATTATGCTGAGTGAAGAAGAAGAAAAATACCGTAACCAAAGTGAGATTTTAAAAGAAACGAATTCTGAACTCGAAAATATTAACTGGATCAGTACACATGATTTACAGGAACCGCTTCGTAAAATTCAGCTGATTACTTCGAAAATGCTTTCTGAATTGGATGTAATTTCAATTGAATCAATTTCTAATTCCTTACATCGGGTTTCTAAATCGGCAAACAGAATGAGTGGTTTGTTAGAAGATATTCTGAAATATACTCGTATAAAAAATACAAGAGATAAATTGCAGGAAGTAGATTTAAATAAAATTTTAAAGTCTACTATAAAGGAAATGCACGAAAGTATTGCAGAAAGTACTGCTGTAATTGAGCATGAAAACCTGCCAGAAGTTCACGCTATTGGTTTTTTAATGCGTCAGTTGTTTATTAATATCCTTCAGAATTCATTAAAATATGCTGCTGCAGAAAGACAGCTGAAAATTAAAATAACCGCTTCTCAGGAACCTGTTTTAATGCATGACAGGTATAAAGTATATTGCCATTGGGTTCGTTTTTCGGACAACGGAATTGGTTTTGAACAAAAATACTCTGAATCAATTTTTAAAGTTTTTACCAGACTTCATACGCAAGAGCAATATACAGGTTCTGGTGTAGGTTTGGCTTTATGTAAAAAAATCATGCAGGCTGTTGGAGGAGATATCCGTGCAGAAGGAAAACCAAATGTAGGTACAGATATCATTATTTATTTTCCTTGTGATGCTGAAGACGCTCTTTCGCCAATTTAAATAAAGATTTTTTCACGCAGATTTAGTTTAAAAATATCAGCTTAATCTGGCTAAATCTGCGTGAAACTTTTTAAAATTATTCAGCTCTTTTTAGTCAAAACTTTGAGTTTAGCGCTTTTAAAATTGACTTCAGATATAATTGTTCCTGCAAAAATTAAGCTTCCGCCCAAAAGCAGACGCCATGATAAATCTTCTCCAAGAATAAAAAACGCTCCAATTGCGCCAAATACAGGTTCAAACAAATAAATCACAGCTACACGTTCGGCAGATAAAAATCGCTGTGAAATGTTCGAAACCGTGTACATATAAGCCGTAGAAAATAAAGCGCAATAAACGACACCCATCCAAAAAGTATTATTTTGCGGTAACCAAACGGCTTTAGAATCTGTAATAGCTAGACAAAAAGTAAATAAAGCACAAAAAGCAAACATTGGAACGATTGAATACAAAAGGTTCTTAGAAGCCGAATGTTTTTCAACCGCCATCAAATAAACTGCAAAAGCAAATGCGCCGGCAATTGTAAACAAATCTCCAATGTTTATGGTAAATTGATCTTGTATCGCGATAATAAATAAACCCGTTAGCGCCGTCAAAGCAGCAATCCAGATTTTTAATGAGGCATTTGTTTTATAAATCCCCAGTTTTAATAACGGAATAATTATAACTGTCAATCCAGCAATAAAAGAGCATTGAGAAGCATCCGTATACTTAAGTCCAACAGTTTGAAGCTGAATTCCTAAAAACATCGGAACAGCTAAAATAAAGCCCGTTTTTATGGCGCCTAAATTGATTTCTCTAACATATTTCCAAAAAATAATGGAAAGCACAATGACAGCTAATAAGAATCTATAGAATAGAAAAATGTTTAGAGAATAATCGCCAATCGCCATTTTGGTTACCGAATAAGAAATTCCCCAAAAAGCGGTTCCGATGATTAATAAGATTAGTAAAAGTTTTTGTTTTTCCATTTGAATTTATGTGGCTTTTTATTTTTGTTATGATTTTAAAAAAATCTACCCAATCTTGTCATTTCGAGGAATGAGAAATCTTCGCAAGAAACTCCGCAATCAGAATCGACAATCTTTGTAGAGCTACTTGCGGAGATCCTTCCTTCGTCAGGATGACAAACTAGACGAAAAAAAACTTAGTTGTAATGTTTTACAAAACTTTTTTCATCAATAAATCGGTTTGTTCATCATCTCCCAATCTGAAAATATGAGTGTCAAATTGAACAAAACCATTTTTTGTATAAAAATTGACGGCTCTGAAATTCTTTTCCCAAACGCCAAGCCAGATATAGGTTGCGTTAAGCTTTTCAGCTGTTTCCAAAGCCTGTGCGTATAATGCCTGCGCAACTTTTTGACCATGAAATTCTTTGGCAACGTAAATGCGTTCTATTTCAAGTGCATTATTGGCTTGTTTTTCCGTTTGTGCATTTCCTGTATTTAGTTTTAAATAACCAATAACTTTATTATCAAGTTCGGCTAAATAAAAATGCGAATTAGGATTATTTAATTCTGCGGTCAATTTTTTGTCAGCAAAACTTTCTTCCAGATATTTCAGCATATTTTCTTCACTGTTAACTGCTGCGAATGTCTCTGAAAAGGTTTGTCTTCCAATTAATTGAAGAGCGGTTAAATTTTTTACCGTTGCTTTTTTTATTTCTAACGAATTCATTTCTTATTCTTTAATGCATTAAATTATGTTTTTGTCTCTAATAAATGCGTAAATTGCATCAATGGATTTACAGCAAATAAAATATTTTTTAGCCCTATCTCGTGAACTTCATTTCTGGAATACTGCTGGAAAAATGAATATCACACAATCTGCTTTGAGCCGCCAGATTCAGTCTCTCGAAAATCAGCTTGGTGTTCAGCTGTTTGAACGAAATAAACGCAATGTCAAACTTACTGCCGCAGGTCAGTTTCTTAAAGAAAAATGGGAAGTCGAAATGAATAAACTCGAATTTATTCATCAATCCGCTCGCCAGATTCAGTTAGGTGAGAGCGGCACCATCACCATTGCGCATCCTGATTCTATTTCGGCTTCGCTGATGCCCGATATTTTATCCCGAATTTCCGATGCTTTTCCGAAACTTAAAATCAAATTGGTTCAGGTTTTATATGAAAATCAGCAGGAATACCTTCGAAATTATAAAATAGATCTGGCAATTACCAGAGATATTAATACAGCGAAAGACATTCATTCTGAAAAGATTCACACCGATCATCTTGCTATTGTTGTTCCTGAAAACCATCCGTACCGAACTCCTGAAGATCTTACCAAAGAAACTCTTGCTTCTCAGAAATTTATATTGCCAACTAATGATGAAGGCAGCAGTTACAGTGATTTGATTCAGCGCCTGTTCAATTCTTTTGAGAATGCTCCAGAGGTCTATCTTCATTCTGAATTTGGATCAGCTATTATTGCTTTGGTTCGAAAAGGACTCGGAATTGCAATTCTGCCCGATTCTTATGTCTTTCATGAAATTTCAGGTATCCGATTTATAAAACTGCCGTTAGAAACCGACTTGTATATCAATTGGAGAACCGAAGATCATAATCCAGTTTTAGCGAATGTTTTAAAGCTGATTACTCCTTAATTTTTTAATTTCGAAGCATTTGAATATGCGGAATTCCGTCTTCATCGTACACTTCGCCTTGTTCGATAAATCCTAAAGACTGATAGAATTTGGATAAATGATATTGCGCACTAATCCGAATCGGAGCTTTTCCCAGTTTTTCCTCACAGCCCATAATAGAAGCTTCCATTAGTTTAACTCCTAAACCAAGTCCGCGATGTGTTTTTGCGATAACGACTCTTCCAATTGAAATTTCATTGTATGAAATACCAGCAGGAACTAAACGCGTACATCCAGCCAATTCATTATCAGCATAATATAATAAGTGATAGCTTTTCTGGTCTTTATTATCCAGATCAAGATAAGGACAGTTTTGTTCGACTACAAAAACATCGCTTCTCAAACGAAGCATATTATACAATTCGTGATTGGTTAATTCATCAAAAGATTTAATGGTATGGCTGAATGTCATTTTTAATTTTTTGGCTTTAATTTTTGACAAAGATAAAAGAGAGAATAATGATTAAAAATGCTATTTTTTTATCATGTGATGCTGAAAACGCATTAGTGTGTAAATAGAAAAGCTTTGTCAAAGTTTTAAACTTTGACAAAGTTCTGCGTACAGTTATTAGGAATGACAAGATTGCGTGAATATTCTATGCGTTAGAAACTAGTTTCTTTCAATTCTCTTTTCCAGAAAAAATCAATGTTTCGCTGTGTTTAAAAACAAAAAAACTTTGTCAAAGTTCGAAACTTTGACAAAGTTGAGGATAATCGTAAATTTATTTTTAATGAGAAACCGCTTTTAAACCGACAATAGAACCCACCAAAGTGCATAAAAAGAACAACCTCCAAAATGCAGCGGGTTCTTTAAAAACAAAAATACCGACCAAAACGGTTCCCACGGCACCAATTCCTGTCCAAACGGCATATGCAGTTCCTAAAGGAAGTGTTTCGGTAGCTTTCATTAATAAAAGCATACTTACGGTTAATGAAATAACGAAACCAATATACCAATAATACATTTCTGTTCCTGTAGTTGTTTTTGCTTTTCCAAGACATGAGGCGAAAGCCACTTCAAATAAGCCGGCGATGATTAAAATAATCCAGTTCATATATTTAAATTTTGTGGTGCAAAGTTCTTTTATGGAAATCAGAAAAAATTTAACAAATGTTAAAAAATGAAATTATTTTAATTCGGCACGTATTCTGCTCAGACTCACCTGCGTTATGCCAAGATAAGAGGCAATATGTCCTAACTGTACTCTCTGCAATAGTTCCGGATGATCTTTCATAAGTTCAAGGTAACGTTCTGATGCGTTTTTAAATTGTCTTGAAATCAATCTTTCTTCCGTTTTAATTAATTCTTTTTCTGCAAATTTTCGTCCCCAGTTGGCAATATGAACGTCTTGTTCGAATAGTTTTTTCAGATTTTCTGTTTTCAGTTCATACAATTCGCAGTCTTCCAAAAGTTCGATGGTTTCATATCCAGGTTCTTCTTCGACATAACTTTTCATGGAGAGAACCGTTTCGCCTTCTTTCCCAAACCAAAAAGTCACTTCGTTATCGCGATCCACGAAGGCTCGGACTAATCCTTTTTTAATAAAATAAATATTAGATTCTACTTTATTCGCTTTAAATAGAATATGCCCTTTCGGGAAATTAATTTCGCTGCTGTTGTTTTGCAGAGCGAGTTTAGACTGCTCCGGAAGTTTATATATATGGTCAAGAATAGTGGAAATATCCATCTTTGATATTTTAAAATTTAGAATAAAGATAAGGCTTGTCTCTGCCAACAGAAAATTTAGCCCAAAAAAAATCCCATCCGCCGAAACAAATGGGATATAAAAATTGCATTCCTGATGAGCTAAATGAAAGAGGCAATTTTTTGACCAATATATAAACCTAATTAATTCCGCCTCCTAAAGCCTTGTATAACAAAACTTGTGAGTTTGCATTTTTGAGTTGAATATCAACAAAATCAAGTTCTGCCTGCAGTTTGTTTTTCTGTGCATTAATGATTTCTAAATAATTAGCATAACCGCTCAAATACAAATCATTTGAAACATTTACAGCAATCTCTAAATGATCAATTTCTTTTGTTTTATATTTCAAAACATCTTCAAAAGCTTCATTTCTATGCAGTAAAGCGCTCAATTCGTTAAAAGCAGTGGTAACCGCATTTTGATATTGAAGAAAAGAGATTTCCTGTCTTCTGTTCGAAACATAAAATTCTTGTTTGATCTGTCCTTTGTTAAAAACAGGAGCTGTTAAGCCACCAAGAATCTGCCACGCAAAAGAACCCGCATCAAAAATAGTGTTGAAAGAAAACGAATTGAAACCTGCATAACCACCCAGATTTACGGTAGGGAAGAAAGCAGCGCGAGCAGATTTAGCATCGGCATTACTGGCTAATAATTCGAAATAAGCTTCAGAAACATCCGGTCTTTTATGAATAATCGAATCGACACTTATTTTCTGATTTAAAACATCTAAATGACCCGCCAAGAAATCACTGCTTCGAGTAATTTTACCGCCGTATTCCCCCAAAAGTGTCAATAAAGCTTTTTCGGTCTGATCAATGCTTAATTTAAGTTCCGAAGCTTGGGCATGAATATTATTATTTTGTGCATTAAACTGCTGTACAGCTAATTCAGTAGCTTTTCCAACCGATCTTTGAGCTGACACAATATCTAAAGCTCTTTCCTGAGTCTTAAGATTATTGTCATAAATCGCGGCTTGTTTGTCTAGTGCAATCAGTTTGAAATACAATTCGGCAATATCACCTAAAAGCCTTGTCTGCAAAAGCCTCATTCCTTGCTGAGAAGCAAAGAAACGTTGCTGCGCCGCTTTTTTACGATTGCTGAGTTTTCCCCAGATATCAGCTTCCCAAGAAACTTTGCCACCTAAAAATAGGTTAGGGGTCACATCTTCATTGATTCTTTGTTTATCGGTAATATTCTGCGAAAAGTTGGTATCAAAATTTCCAACACCGTCCATTGTATATTTTCCGTAATGAGTTCCCGAAGCATCAACCGCAAGATCTAAAGAAGGAAGAAGTGCCATTTTTGCAACTTTTAAATGCGAATTGGCAATCAAAATTCTTTCCTGCATGATTAAATAATCAGGATTTTGAGCAACGGCCTTTTGCAATAATTGTTCTAGTTTCGGATCTTTAAAATAAGTTTCCGTTTTCAGCGGAATAAATGGTTTTGAAGTATCAGAAGTTCGCTTTGCATCAAATTGTTCAGGAAGTTTTGCTGCAGTCAGTTTATCACTTACTTTAGGCGCAGAACATGCCGTTAAAAGCAGTATGCCTGTTAGAACTAAAATACGGTTCTGATTCAAAATTTTATATGGATTTAATATCTCTTTCATTGTTTAATTTTTATTCATTGCTTTTTCAAGTTTGGCAAACAAAATGTAAAGACCTGGAATAATTATCAGACCAAACACAGTTCCAATTAACATGCCGCCTGCGGCTGCCGTACCAATAGAGCGGTTACCCACAGCACCCGCGCCAGACGCGATACACAACGGAATCAATCCTGAAATAAAAGCAAAAGAAGTCATCAAAATAGGTCGGAAACGAAGTCTTGCACCTTCAATAGCGGCTTCGACAATATCCCGTCCGATTTTATTTTGCGCCATAGCAAATTCTACAATCAAAATGGCATTTTTGGCGAGCAGACCAATTAGCATGACGAGAGCCACCTGAGCGTAAATATTATTGTCTAACCCAACTAAAACAAGCGCCAGATAAGATCCGAAAACACCAACAGGAAGACTTAATAATACGGGGAACGGAAGGAGTAAACTTTCGTACTGCGCGGCAAGTAATAAGTATACAAATAGTATACAAAGCGCAAAAATGTAAATTGTTTGGTTTCCAGACAAAATTTCCTCACGCGTCATACCAGACCATTCTATTTCAAATCGGCTTGGCAGTTTTTCGGCAGCAATTTTTTCTACTGCAGCAATGGCTTCTCCAGAACTGAAACCTTCGGCTGGTTCACCATTAATCATAGCAGACATGTACATATTGTAACGTGTTAAAACTTCGGGACCGTATACTCTTTCTAATTTGATGAAAGTAGAGAATGGCACCATTTCGCCTGCATCATTTTTCAAATACATATCCAAAATACTTTCTGGATTTTTACGGAACTGCGGACTAGCCTGTACCATTACTTTATACATCTGCGAGAAACGGATAAAATTGGTGGCATAAAAAGATCCTAACATGGTCTGCAAAGTAGACATTGCATTGTCTACGGAGATTCCTTTTTTGGCTGCCAGATCATAATCAATATGGATTAAATACTGCGGAAAAGTGGCATCAAAACTGGTAAAGGAGTTTTGGATTTCTGGCGAAGCATTTAATTCTTTAATAAAGTTTTTAGTCACTTCGTCGGTATTGGTAATCGTTCCTCCAGATTTATCTAGTAATCGAAGCTCAAAACCACTTGTATTACCGAATCCGGGAACGGTCGGCGGAGCAAAAATTTCGATTTGGGCATCAGATATACCTTTTGTTTTTTCGCTGAGCTGCGCTATAAAATCGTTTACAGAAATATCACGGTCGCTCCAGTCTTTCAGGTTAATCATTCCCATTCCGTATGTAGCACCAGCAATTTCAGTTACAATACTGTATCCAGCAAGAGTGGTTACGTTATCGACACCGTTAATTCCTTTTGCGATTTTGGTTACTTCGTCTAATACTTTTTCGGTACGTTCAACAGTCGCTCCCTGAGGCGTGGTAACGCTGACGTAAACCATTCCCTGATCTTCTGACGGAATAAATCCTGAAGGTAAAAACTTGCTGGTTCCCCAAGTTAAAAGACAAAACAAGACTAATAGTCCGATAGTTACAGAAGAGCGATCAGCAAATTTTACTAATACTTTAATGTATTTTGAAGTAACATTATCAAACCAATGATTGAATCGACTGAAAAAACGATCGATTAACGATTTCTTTTCTTTGTTTGGATCATGCGCTTTAAGCATAATAGCACAAAGGGCAGGAGTAAGGGTAAGGGCGTTAATTCCTGAAATGACAATACTTATCGCCATTGTTAAAGAGAACTGCCTGTAGAAAACCCCGACTGGACCGCTCAAAAAAGCAACGGGAATAAATACAGCAGCCATTACAATGGTAATCGCGATTACAGCTCCTGTAATTTCTTTCATGGCGCTTATCGTCGCTTCCATTGGAGACATATGTTCTTCGGATATTTTTACGTGAACGGCTTCGACGACGACAATGGCATTATCGACCACAATTCCGATGGAAAGTACCAAAGCAAAAAGCGTTAATAAGTTGATCGAGAATCCCATCATCGACATGAAAGTAAATGAACCAATAAGGGCGACGGGAACTGCTAATACGGGAATCAATGTTGATCGCCAATCTTGCAGGAAGATGAAAACCACAAAAGCTACCAGAATAAAGGCTTCGATTAACGTTCGAATAACTTCATGAATAGAAGCATCAAGGAAACGAGAAACGTCGTAAGCAATATTAAATTCCATTCCCGGAGGAAAAGAAGAGACTTTCAATTCTGCCATTTTTTCCTTTACGCTTGCAATTACTTCAGAAGCGTTAGAACCCGGACGTTGTTTCAGCATAATTGAAGCAGAAGGTTTTCCGTCGGTTTTAGAAACCATTCCGTAGCTCATTGCTCCAAATTCGATGTTCGAAATATCTTTTAATCTTAAAATTGTTCCGTCTGAATTGGCTCTTAACGGAATTTCTTCATATTGTTTGGGTTCAAAGAATTTTCCTCCGTATTTGATTACATATTGTAACTGATTGTCTAATTGTCCCGAACCTTCACCGACTTTACCCGGCGCAGCAGAAATATTTTGTTTTTGAAGCGAACTAATGACTTCGTTTGCCGAAATATTATACGAAAGCATTTTCTGCGGATCCAGCCAGACACGCATAGAATATTCTTTTTGTCCCATAATTTCGGCTCGACCGACACCATCAATACGTTTTAATTCCTGCAGGATATTAATATCTGTAAAGTTGAAGATAAACTGTTCGTCCTGCGTTTTGTCTGTACTCGTAATATTTAAGTACATTAACATACTGTTTACCTCTTTTTCGGTTGTAACTCCGGCACGAATTACTTCTTCTGGAAGTTCGTCAAGAATTGTGGTTACACGGTTCTGAACGTTTACTGCAGCAAGATCGGGATCGGTTCCTACTTCAAAGAAAACCTGAATTAAAGTTAAACCATCATTAGAAGTTACGGTTGACATATACGTCATTCCAGGAACTCCATTTATGGCTCTTTCTAAAGGAAGTGCGACGGCATTGGCAGAAACCTCTGCGTTGGCTCCGGTATATTTTGCTGTTACGGTAACAGACGGCGGTACAATATCTGGGAATTGTGTAATGGGAAGCTGGAACAACGCCAGTAATCCCAAAAGTACTATCATAACCGAGATGATTAATGACAATATTTTTCTTTTGATAAATAACTCTATCATTTGATTTTTTTTAGATAAATAATTAAATAACTGTTTTACAACGCGATAAACTACATTTGTTTAATGTTGATTTTATCGCCGTCTCTTAATGACTGCGTGCCTTCTTGAACAATAAGGTCATCGCTTTTTAGTCCATCGTTTAAGATATAGACATCATCAAGAGTGCTTCCAATTGTAACGTTGGTCATTTTAACTACTCCATCTTTTTTTACCAGAAATACATATTGTTTGTCCTGAATAGAAAAAACTGCTTTCTGCGGAATCAACACGACATTTTTCTTAGGTTCTGAAATGATCAGTTTACCTGATGTTCCGTGCTTGATAAATCCTTGCGGATTGTGAAATTTTGCTTTGTATTGAATAGAACCCGTTTGTCTGTCGATTTCTCCATCGGCAGTTTTAAGTTCTCCTTTTTGATCGTAAACTAGTCCGTTTGGTAATACGAGTTTGATTTCGCCATGCTGGTTCAGACTTTTATCTTCCATCATTTGGAAATAAGTATTTTCAGGAATGGAGAAATAAGCGTAAACATCATCTAACTGAGAAACAGTTGTCAAAAGCGAACCATTCTCTACCAAACTTCCTTCTTTAAACGGAATTCTGTCAACTGTTCCATCAAATGGCGCACGGATTGTGGTAAAACTGATTTGCTGATCGATTGCTTTTCTTTCTGCAGCAGCGTGAGCCAATTTTGCAGAAGCCGCTTCATGTTTTGCTTTAGACAATTCTAATTCTTTGTCGGCAATTACTTTTTTATTAAAAAGGGTTTGTGCCTGCTCTAATTCTACAGTAGCGATTCTCAAATCGGCTTTGGCACTTTTAAAAACGGCTTCGGCTTTAAGCAGTTGTATTTGAAGTTCAACATCGCTTATTTTAAATAAGATTTGTCCTTTTTTTACTTTTTGTCCTTCGCTTACATAAACTTTGTCTAGTAAACCGGGGATTCTAACATGTATTTCTACATTATTTTTAGCATGTACATCGGCAACAAACTTGCTCGAAACTATGGTATCTTTTAAGGTGACTTTGTAAACAGGGAGTGTTTTTATATTGTCGGAATTCTTTTTTGACTTATCGCCGCACGAGACTAAAACAAATAAAGCTAAGGTGTATAAAAGAAAGTTATTTTTATAAATGCTCATCATTAGGTTTTAAATTTTTGAATAATAGATGTTCTCCCTTATAATTGATTTTATAAGGAGTAATGAATTTGGATTTGTTTCCGAAACCAATCGGAATAAAATATAGGTGTGTTCGGAATCTTCTCTTTTTAGAAAAGTACCGTTTTGGAGGTGTTTTTATAGCAATTATTGCTCAATTACAGTAGTAAATGAGTTAATAGAAACCAAAAAACGGGGAAATCGTAGAAGCCTAGAATAACTGATACAAATGAAGATAGGTATGTCTTTGAACTTGGTATATTTTGGCTATACCATAAATTAAGCTCTTTTTGTAAAGTTTGAAATTGACTAAGTTGCTAAAATAAGGAACTCTGATGGTACTTTGTTCTAAAGTAGTCGCTCTGCCTTTAATCTTCTTTTTGACTATACAATGAAGATCAATGGTTTTTGATGTAGAAAAATCGGAAGAAAAATGCAGTGCATCATCTGCTTCAACATTGTCTAAAGTAATACAAGGATTCAGTTCAACAGGAAGCGCATACTTTTCGGTGCCTCTGAAAAAACAAAGCAGCGAAAGTAAAACGACATATAGGAACTTACCAGGTTTCATTACATTCAGATAATTAATTTTTTGCTGCCCAAAAGATGGGCTTTACGTTTTTGGATCGTGCGCCAAATATACAGTTTTGAAAAGTAAGGTTTCTTAAAATTTTCTAAAAACCGTTTAAAATTAAAGGTTTTTTAATTATCGAAGTTGATTTTTAAGGTTTTAATTTTTAAAGGCTGCTTATTTTGAAAAGAAATATTTCTACTTTAGTTGAATAGAAAATAAAAAGCAACAAAAATGTTAAATCACGATAAAGAAGTCATAGCAAAAGCCTACAACGCTTTCAACGAAAGAAATATTGAAAACTGTTTGTCTACCATGCAGGAAGATGTACAATGGTCTAAAGCTTGGGAAGGCGGTTACATAAGCGGCCACCAAGAAATCAGACAATATTGGACAAGACAATGGGCAGAAATTAATCCGAAAGTTGAACCAATTGGTTTTGTCGAAAGAGATAACGGAAGTCTTGAAGTTTTAGTCCAGCAAAATGTAAAAGATTTGCAGGGAAATTTAATCTTTGATGGATTAGTAAAACATGTTTACACTTTTGAAGACGGATTGATAAAAACGATGGATATTGAATTGGTCGAAAATTAATTAGTAAAGAGATAGTCTTTAGAATTTGTAAACTAAATTTAATGACACAAATAATTATAATCTTATTGCTGATGATAGCTATTGGGGCTTTCACTTATATTACAAAATATAAAGATAATGGAAAACCAAAAGCTGGAATAAAAAGAGATAATTTTTCAGACTATTTGAAAGATTACAGTAATTTGAAGTCATATTGGAATTCCATATTTTTATTTTTTTTTGGTATTGCGATGTTGATTGTAATTTTGATTTTAGAAATAGTTTTTAGCTAATGCCTTATCTTTACGTTTTTAAAAATAGATTAAAGGAAACTATTATGTTTTCTGAAAAAAGAATAAAAACGTGAATTACTTAAAGTTTACTTTGCTAAAATTAATACTAATTATGCCTATAATTGGTTCTGCACAAAATCTTGAAAAATTACTAAAAGACAACATCGAAAAAAGAACGGATACAGTAATTCATTTAAAAGCAGATCCGCCTTATAATTATATTCCTTTAACCATTATTTCGGGACAAGAAAAAGGTCCTGTTTTTACTATTATTGCAGGAATACACGGGTATGAATATCCGCCTATATCCGCCGTTCAAGAGCTTGTTAAAGAAATCGATCCTAAGAAATTAAAAGGAACTCTAATTGTTGTTCCAATTGCGAATGCAGCTTCGTTTTATAAAAGAACACCATTTATAAATCCGCTTGACGGAAAAAATCTAAATAATGCTTTTCCAGGTTCTGCATCTGGAACAATTACAGAGCAGATTGCCTATTACATCACAAAGCAGATCATTCCGTATTCAGATGTTTTTCTGGATATCCACGGCGGAGATGCCAATGAAGATTTACTGCCATTTGTTTGTTATTACAACAATACATCAGAAGAAAAGAAAACACTTTTGAGCAGTAAACTTTCAGAAATTTCAGGAATCAATCATATTGTTTCGTATCCTTACAGGATTACCAAAACAGAACCTGCAAAATATGCTTTTAAACAAGCTTCTCAAGATGGCAAAACGGCTTTAAGTATCGAAGCAGGAAAGCTGGGAAATGTTCAGACAGAATCTGTTCATTTAATTAAAAAGGCAGTTTATAATATGCTTGATTATATGAATATGTATTCTAGTGGAAAATCTGCTGTAAAAAATCCTTCAGCGGTTTATTTAGACAATCAGGAATATGCTAAGGCAGATTTTAGTGGCATTTTTCACAGTACTTTAAAAAGCGGCGATTATATTAAAACAGGCGAAAAAATCGGATTTATTTCAGATGAATTCGGAAAAGTTCTAACTGAAATTAAAGCGCCTGCTTCAGGAGTTGTTTTATACAAGATTGGAACTCCACCGGTTAATAAGGGAGAAACTGTTTTTTGTATTGGATATTGATTAAGAAATTCTATTTGAAAGTCAAAGAATTTATGACGTAAATGTTTTTAATTACATTTGTTTGAAAGGCAAAAAGTTTGTGAAATTTGTGCAGCGCCCATGATTTAGCAACACTTTGCAGATTGGGATAATAAATTAAGAAATGAAAATAAAAATTACTTTTTGGAATCAAATTAAGGCTTTATTTGATTTAATATTTATTTCATGTTTATATTTTGGATTTTGGTTTTATAACTTAGAAAATTTTAATCTTAAGTTTTTCATTTGCATAGGATTACCTTTTATCCTGATTTTTGTTATACCTGTTCTCATTATACACTTAAATTATTATTTAATCACTGCTCACATTGGTTATGAAATTAACGAAGAAGGTCTAATAGTATTTGAAAACAATAAGATTATAAAATACAGCATTAAAGATATCAATAGAGTTATAATTTTTATGACTCCAAACAAATTAAAAGATAGTGCCGTTAGAAGTTTGCCTTTTGAAAATTACTACTACATAAAATTAGAATTAACAAACGGTAAAGAGCTTATAATTACTAGCTTGCATTCCAGTAAAGTTGATAAGATTGTAGAATATCATTTTAAAGAAATTAAAATTGTAAAAATTAAAAGATTTTTTCCTAGTATCAAAGATGATTAATAAATTCCTTTTCCTGAGCCGGATAGTGCGTGACTCTGCAAAGAGTTCTAAACTTAATTGAAAAAGCTGCGCAAATGTCTCTGACTTTGCGCAATTTTTTTTGTCTTAGAACGCAGCGGGGAATTTATGACGTAAATGTTTTTAATTACATTTGTTTGAAAGGCAAAAAGTCTGTAAAATTTGCATAGCGCAGAATAAATTTATCATAATATGGATACATTAATTGAGTTGACATTATTGGATAATGTTATTTTGGAAAAAATAAATCAGTTACTGAAAGAAAATAAAGAATTAAAAGACTCACCAATTCCTATCTTATATCGAGATTTATTTATAAAATATAGCTCTGTAGAAAATATTGAATCATTAAAAAGAGCAATTTTTTTGCAATGGTACTCGGTTGCAGAACCAATTAAAAACTCAGGAATTGGAGAAATGAATGTATTAATTGAAAAACAAAATATAATTAAGGTTAATCAATTAATAAAAAATGAATTGATTGACGAGGAGTTTATTTTTCTTTTAAAACATTATTACAGTATTACTGATTGGTATTTCGATTCTCTTGGTTTAAAACAAATAAATTTTTATTCAAATGTTCAATCAAAACTTGATCATACTAATTTTGATAATAGGGGTGTTTTTGGTGAATATTGGAAATCAATTTTAAAATAATTTAGTATTTTTAAAGTTGTTAAAATCGGAGATGTTTGTGGATATGGGCTACGTGAAAAAGAGATTAAATAATGATTTTAATGTATAATATATTTGACTATACATATTATCGAGTCGCAAAAAAAAATATTTTAAAAGAGATGGTTTAGAGGCGTTTACAGCTGTACTGGTTGTTACTCTAATAATGAGTTTATACGTTTTGCTTTTATTTCTTACCATTTTATTTAGTGTGTTTGAAGTTCCTAACAGGGATTATGTCCCGATATGGGAAAAAGTAGTAATTCTATTATTAATGTTTCTAATATTTCTTTACAATAAAAAAAGATACAATAATATTTATTTGATTTTTCGAGAAAGATGGATTAATGAATCAAAAGCATTGAAAATAAAAAAAGGCATTATGGTGTTTTTTTTTATAATTTCTCCTTTAATTTTCATTATTATTTTAGCTGCTTTCTTCAATAAATTAAATTTATAAACGCATAAAAAATAAAAACTTTTATTGATAGTTTTGATGCTAATTATTAAAAAATGAAAAGAAATTTCACTATATTTTGTTTGTTTTATGTGTTCTTTCTAAATGCGCAAAAAAATAGCGATTTAACAATGAAAATTTTGAATAAGAAAATTTTTGAAAATCAAAATGTTGATTTTGTATTAAAAAATAATTCAAAAGAAAACTATTATATTTTGATTGATACACTTTTCTTAGCTGATGCAAAATTTGATAACAATTATTTTTTAAATCCCTATTTTGTAGTAGTAGATGAAAAAAATAATGAGGTTCCTAAAATTTCCGATATATTAGAGAGCAGCAACATAGTTGACATAAAAAACATCAATGAAAGTTTTACTTTGTTAGAAATAAAAGCAAAGGAAAATCTCCATTTCAAATTGCAATTTAGAATAGAGAGGAATATTAGTTCTAAACAAACAAACTATTTTTTAATTGATAGAAAGAAAAAGTATTTCGCATCATTAAAATATAATTTATCAGAGACGTTTGTGGATATGGGCTACGTAAAAAAGAGAATTGAGTCTCTGAAAAAGGAGAATTACAACATATTTATAGGAACATTTGAATCAAAAAAGATTCCAATAATTTTTGCTGAGTAATTTTTATGAAATATACTAAATTTGAGATCGCAGCTTTTTTATAAAATATTTGAAAACTATACATTAAAACTTTTGGAAGATGCTCAGTAGTCGAACTAAATTATCTTTGAAGATATTAATTCTCAGTATTATCTCTCTTTTTGCAGTAAGGTCTTATTTTAGACACTTTGATTCTCAGAGTTTTAAAATACATGATAAGCTAAATACTTATATTTATTACTATGTTGTTTTAATTATACCTGCGCTGTTATTTCTTGCATATAAACTTGCATATAAAATAGAAAAAGTCAAATATCTTCCTACAGTTAGCTACTTTTTAGCATTTATAAACCTGATACTTATACTGGTTTATTTCTATTTATTCACTTAATTATAATAAAGATTAATTAATCAATTGGTTAATAGACAAGAAACCGTTTTTTGTATTGGGTATTGAAAATAAATATCTAAATTAGTTTCATGAAAACACCGTTTTTTCTTATTGCAATTCTGTTTTTACTAATTTCTTGTGAACCACGAGATAGTGAAAACTGCCATTATACTCTTAAAATCAAAAATAACACCAATACCGTTTTATTTTGGTACGACGCATCGGAACCCAAAATTACTCCTGGAGATATTAGAACAGATCCTTATTACAAACCAATAAAAGCATTTGCAGGAAATAATAATACTAAAATTGGTGAAATTCATTTTATTGGCGGCGGCAGGCCATCTTGTATTGAAAGTTTATTTGATAATAAAGAAGAAACGATGTATCTATTTCTGTTTGATTCTCTTCAAATTGCAAAAAAAGAATGGAGCGAAGTGGTACGTGATACACTAATAATAAAAAGATTAGATTTAAAGCTAAAAGAATTAAAAGAGAATAATTTTACTATAGAATTCAATGGCAAATAGTTCTGTCGGTTACTATAAAAAAACGGTTTATATTTTCAATGTAGAAAATATAAACCGTTTTTTTTGATATGATTTTTGACTTAATTCTTTCCAGCAGCAACTTTATCAACCAAAAACAATAATTCGCCCGAAACAGGTTTTATCAATTGCATTGGATATAACGTTGGATTGTAAGCTCCGGTTGTAACTTCTTTCAAAGCGTTGATTTTCTTCTCACCAAAAGCAACTACTACAATTTTTTCTGCTTTATTGATTAAAGGAGAGGTAAGCGTAATGCGATACATTTTTTGAGGTGCTAAATAATAAGCGTCAACCCATTTGGTTTGTTCTTCCAAAACTGCTTCACCTGGAAAAAGAGAAGCCGTATGCCCGTCATCGCCCATACCTAAAAGGATAAGATCGAATTTTCCTTCTTCGCCCAAAACAGTTCTGATCGATTTTTCATATTCAGCTGCATAATCTTCAGGCGTTACACCGTCTTTATACATTTCAAAAATGTTTTCCTGCGGAATAGGAACGTGGCTTAACAAGGTGGAGTAAGACATTTTAGCATTGCTTAAATCATCATTTAACGGAACCCATCTTTCATCGCCCCAAAAGATAAAAACGTTGCTCCAGTCGATTTTATTTTTATAAACATCAGAAGCTAATAATTTATAAATTCCTGCTGGAGATGAACCGCCTGTAAGAACAGCTGTAAATTTGCCTTTTGCAGCAATAGCCTTCTGAGCTGATTCTACAAATAGATCGGCAGCTTTGGTATTAATTTCGTCTGTGTTATTGTATATCTGTACCATTTAAAACTTCTTGTTTTTCTTCTTTAACTTTTTGTGTGTTCGGAATCCAAGCGTGTCCTTGGCGTGCCAATAATTCATCTGCTTCTTCTGGTCCCCAGCTTCCTGCTTTATAATTTGGAAAATTGGCTGGAGGAGTAGTTTTCCATACCTGCTGGATTGTATCAATTGCATCCCAAGCTTCTTCTACCTGATCCCAGCGCATAAATAGGGTAGGATCGCCTAATAAAGCATCGGCAAGTAACGTTTCGTATGCTTCTGGTGACATGGTTGAGCAGGCGAAATAATCAAAAACCATTTCGGCTGGTCGTAAAGACATTGATAAACCAGGTTTTTTAGTCATGAACTGCAATTTGATGTCCATTGCCGGCTGAATATTGATAATCAATCGGTTTGGAGTCATTCCTTCTTTTCCATAAGAGAATGCAGAATGCGGTACTGGTTTAAATTGGATAATGATAGAAGATTGTTTTTCTTCCATTCTTTTTCCAGAACGCAGGTAAAACGGAATTCCCTGCCATCTCCAGTTGTCCAAATAGATTTTCATTGCCACATAGGTTTCTGTATTAGAATCTGGTGCAATTCCTTTATCCTCACGGTAACCAGGAACTGCTTTTCCGTTGATTTCTCCCGCATCGTATTGACCTCTTACAATGTAATGGTCCACTTCTTCTGGTTTGATACGGCGAATTGATTTTAATACATCTGCTTTACGGTTTCTGATATCATCTGCCGCCAATGAAGCAGGTGCTTCCATAGCCGTCATGCATAAAATCTGTAGCAGGTGATTCTGAATCATATCTTTTAAAGCACCGACACCTTCATAGAAACCGCCTCGTTCTTCAACGCCCACTTCCTCTGCTACGGTAATCTGTACAAAATCAATAAAATTACGGCTCCATAAAGGCTCAAACATTGAATTTCCAAAACGGAAAGCCAAAATATTTTGAACGGTTTCTTTTCCTAAATAATGGTCAATTCTATAAATCTGTTCTTCTTTGAAAGTCTGCGAAAGCATTTCATTCAATTCAATTGCAGAAGCTTTATCGTAACCAAAAGGTTTTTCGATAATAATACGGTCTTGTTTCGCATTCGCAGCAAGGCCGATTTTTTTGATATTGCTGGAAATTGTTGAGATAAACGAAGGCGTAATCGAAAGATAGAAAAGACGATTGGCACGTTCGCCAAAAGCCAGATCAATGTTGTTTATTTTTTCGTTTAATCCGATATAAGATTCTTCTTTGTCAATATCAAGGCTGTGATAGGTTATATGAGAAAGAAATTTTTCAGTTTCTTTGTCTGAAAGCCCTTTTTTTCTAGAGAAATTATTTAGATTTTCTAAAACATAGGTGCGAAATTCTTCATCACTTTTTTGAGCTCTACCCAAAGCAATGATCTGAAACTTCTGAGACATACGTCCGTCAAGGTACAGATTTTGAAATGCCGGAAAGAGCTTTCTCTTTGCCAGATCTCCGGTTCCTCCAAAAATTACGATAATCGTTGGATTTATTTTTTTATTCTTAGTCATTGTGTGTGGTTGTGTTGTTTTAGTTTTTGTTATTCAGCCCATTGCGTGTGGAAAACGCCTTCAGCGTCAATACGTTCGTAGGTATGAGCTCCGAAGAAATCACGCTGTGCCTGAATTAGGTTCGTTGGCAGATTTGCAGATCTGTAAGCATCAAAATAAGCCAGCGAATTCATTAAGCCTGAAGCAGGAATTCCTTTTGCAGCAGCAAATTGAATCACAGCACGCATTCCAGCTTGGTTTTCGGTTAGTTTAGAAGCAATTCCAGCATCTAAAAGCAAGTTTGGTAAATCTGATTTTGCTACATATGCTTTTCTGAAATCTTCTAAAATGGTTGCACGAATAATGCATCCGCCGCGCCATATTTTGGCAACAGTTTCAAGGTTCAATCCGTAATTGTATTCTTTAGAAGCGGTGTGAAGCTGTGCTAATCCCTGTGCATAAGTGACCACAATTGAAAAGTACAAAGCCGATTTTAAAACCGTAATTGCTTCATCTGCATTTACATCGCTTGGGTTAGAGTTCCAAACTAATTTTTGAGCAGCTTCAATTCTTTCTGGTTTGGTTTTTGACATATCACGCATATTAACCGCTGCGTCGATAGTTGGAACCGGAACCTGCAGGTCCATTGCGTTTTGCGAAGTCCATTTTCCTGTTCCTTTTGATTTTGCCCAATCCGAAATTTTATGAATTAAAAGACTTCCGTCTTTATCTTCTTGTTTTAGGATTTTTCCAGTGATTTCAATCAGATATGATCTTAAATCATCGGTTTGATTCCATTCTTCAAAAGTTTTCTGAATTGTAGTATCATCTAGATTATAACCTCTTTTCATTAAGTCATAAATTTCAGAAATCAACTGCATGATACCATATTCGATTCCGTTATGAACCATTTTTACATAGTTTCCAGCAGAACCATTTCCTAGATATTCTACACAAGGTTCGCCATCTACTTTTGCTGCAATTGCTTCAAAAATAGGACGCAGTCTTTCGTATGCTTTTTGATCACCGCCCGGCATCATAGCAGGACCGAAACGAGCTCCTTTTTCACCGCCCGAAATTCCCATCCCGAAGAAGTGGATTCCTTTTTCAGATAATTCAAGAAATCTTCTGTCAGTATCAGTAAAATAAGTGTTTCCACCGTCAATTATAATGTCGCCTTTATCTAAATGAGGCAGTAAACTAGCGATGGCGCTGTCAACTGGTTTTCCGGCAGGAACCAATAACATAATAGCTCTTGGCTGCTGAATAAGCTCCACAAAATGTTTTACATCTGTTGTAGCTTCAATAGTTTGGTCGGCATCGGCTTCTTGTTGAAGAGAGTTGACTTTTTCGGTGTCTAAGTCTAAACCTGCAGCCGCAAAGTTATGGCTGGCGATATTTAAAAGTAAGTTACGACCCATTACGCCGAGTCCTACAATTCCAAAATCAAATTTGCTCATAGTTTTCAATTAACTAAATTATTAGAAGAATGTTTTTGCAGCAAAAAGTAAGAGAAAGTATGGTAATTCTTTTTCATTCAATATTTTGCAGCAAAACAAAGTTTATTTTAATCTTACATTTCAAAATGTAGAGCGCTAAGTTAGAGAAAAATGATGAAAAAGAAGGGGTAAAATAGTTCACTTTTGGTCTTTATTGTGATACTTTTATAGGTGTTAAAAATACACTTATAGTGCTGTTTTTGAACTCAATCGTTGTATTGAATATTTTTTTTTTGAAATTCTGATAGCTTTCAAACTTTGTCAAAGTTTCGAACTTTGACAAAGTTGACTCGTATCATAAAGCTATGTGTTTAAAACAAAATTTAAGGATAAATCATCAAAAACATAAAAGCAAATAGATTAACCAAAAGCACAACACCATAAACAATATTCGATTTTCCTTTGCTCAGCGAAAGCATTACAGTAAATACAGATAAAGCTAAAAGTACAATAGATTTTATATCCAGTCCAAGAACAATAGGCATATCCATTGCAATACAAACCGCTGCCACACTCGGAATCGTTAATCCGATACTGGCAAGGGCAGAACCTAAAGCTAGGTTTAAACTGGTTTGTAATCTGTTTTTTCTCGCCGCAATAATGGCCGCAATGGCTTCAGGCAGTAAAATGATAATAGCGATGATAACTCCGACTAAAGATTTCGGAAGGTTATATCCTATAATAATAGTTTCAATAGTAGGCGAGAGGGTTTTCGCTAATAAAACCACAATTCCTAAACTGACCAAAAGAAAAATTAAACTGGTATAGAACGTTTTATTATTAATTTCTATAGGATGAGTTTTGGATTCGTCTTCACTCGTTCCATTCGTCAAAAAATATTGACGGTAACCTTTGGTTTGCGCGAATAAAAATGAACCGTAAATAACCAGACAGGCTATAGAAGCAAAGATCAGCTGAGGCGTTGAATAATAAGAACCGTGAACACTTTCTGTAAAAGTTGGAAATACCAAAGTGAATACGATAATCGAAATCAGCGAAACCAAACCAATAGTTACAGAAGAAGTCGAGAAATTTTGTTCGTAATGTTTGATGCTTCCAATAAGAAGACACAATCCAATAATACCGTTCAGAATCAGCATCGTGGCGGCGTAAACGGTGTCTCTAGCCAAGGATGCCGCTTCGGAACCTTCAGAAAGCATTAAAGAGACAATAATAGAAACTTCAATTACAGTTATGGAAATAGCCAGGATTATGGTTCCGTAAGGTTCTCCCACACGTTCTGCAATAATTTCAGAATGATGAACGGCCGACATTACGCTGAGAATAAGTAATATACTAGCAGCAATCTGAAAAATACTGCTGTTATCTACAAGTCCGCTAAAAAAAAGAACCCACGATAAAATCGGAATAATGATGGTCCACTGTAATAATTGTTTCATTTTTATAATTTTTTAAAATTGATAGCAATAATGCCGATAGGGCCAACAGAATCGGCTTTTTTTCTTTTCTGTAAGATAAGGCTTTTATGGCTAAAAATGATGAAAAACTACATTTTTAAGGACTTTTTAAGCTGAAACTTTGACAAAGTTACCTTCGTGTAGTAGAAACTAGATTTTTTTTAATTCTTTCTAAAGATTAAAAAAATCTATGTTTCTATATCTTTAAAAACTTTACAGTTTCTAATATAAAGTTAAGAATTTCGGATAATTTCCTTTCGGTGTGATTTTCCCCATTTAATCATTTCTTCGATTACGGGAGCAAAAGATTTGCAATACGGTGTAGATTCGTATTTGACTTGAATTTCGGCATCGCGGTCCTCCGTTCTTTTAATCAGCATGTTCAATTCCATTTCTTTGAGTTCTCTGGAAAGCATTCGGGTTGTAATTCCGGGAATACTGCGTTCAATTTCCCTGAAACGATTATTTCCGTTGCAGATTGAATTAATTATTGGTAACCGCCATTTTCCTCCCAAAACATGGAGTGTGTCCTGAAGTGCTTGTACCTCTTCTTTCTGATTTCTTTCCATAACAAAAAGCGCATTAGTTTAGAAATTTTTCTGGTTACAAAGTTATACCATAATTCTAAAATAATGACAAAAAGAGCTCAAAATTAAAAGATTTAAGCTTCGATAATGCTCAAGATAGTTTTAGGAATTTCAGCGAAAGCTTCAAAAGAATACGGTTTGATCAAATACGCTTTTACACCAAGATGGTCGCATTTTTCTTTATACGATGGATTAATGCTTGTGGAATATACAAAACACGGAATATCTTTTAATTCATTGGTATTCAGGATCTGCTGTAAAGCTTCAATACCATCAATAATAGGCATATTGATATCGGTTAAAATAACATCAGGATTTTCGTTTGCTTTTAGATAATTCAGTAATTCTTCGCCATTCGCCACAAGGCTCACTTTGCTAAAACTTGGATTATTGGTAAAAGTTTCAGTGATAACATCTGCGTCATCCATGTCATCTTCTGCAATTACGATATGTAAATTATATTTTTGTGGCATTTTATAGGATTGGGAAGTAAAGGTTAAATGTTGTGCCTTCGTTCAATGTACTTTCAACGGTAATGTTTCCAGAATGGTTTTCCATAATCTTTTTACAGATTGCAAGACCAATACCGTTTCCTGAATATTCATTTCGGGCATGCAGACGCTGAAAAATGATAAAGATTTTCAGCAAATGGTTTTCTTCCATTCCAATACCATTATCTTTAATCTGCACTTTTACAAATTTAGCATTTTGATTTGGTATTTCAGCATCTAAATTTTCTTCCTGATAAATTTCTATTATTGGGGCAGTATTTGTTTTACTGTATTTAATAGCATTTGAAATAAGATTAGAGAAAAGCTGTCTCATCTGTACTCGAGAAGCTTTAATAATAGGAAGTTTTCCTGTTTTTATAAGGGCTTTTTTATCAGAAATTATAACTTCAAAATCCTCAATAACTTCCGTAATTATGGTTCTTAAATCTATTTCTGTCCGTTCTTCCTGCGCGGTGTGGGAAGAGTATTGGACCAAATCATCTACCAGCGAATTCAATCGAAGCGCAGATAATTTCATCACGTTGATGGCTTTTGTATCTGAATCATTAAAATAACTTCCGTCAATTCTGCTGGTATTCATAACGATTTTCCGCAGCGGTTCTTTCAAATCGTGCGATATCACATGAATAAACTCCTCGAGATTTCGATTGGTTTTATTCAATTCGTGAATTTTTTCTTCCAATTCTTTCTGATGGCGAAATAAAGCTTCTTCATGCTTTTTCTTCTCTGTCAAATCGGTAATTACAATTCCAATTGCTTCTACGGCAGGTTCTAGATCGGTTAAAGCGATATAGGCAGGAAAAGTCTTTTTTTCATTCTCCGACTTAAACACGATTTCATGCGTAGTAATGCCGTATCGGAGCGCTTCAATTATGGGAACAAATTGTTCCGGATTGGCAAAATATTCACCAAGATAATTTCCAATTACTTTTTCTGAAGGAATTCCAACCAATTTCGAAAAATACTCATTGCAATAGAGTATTAATCCATTTCTTGAAATACTCAATGCGCCCTGTCCGAATTTTTCAATAAGAAGACGATAGGTATAATCGGCAGTTTCCAGAGAATAAAGTTCTGGAACTCCATTACTGCTTACCACCAGCGCATCAACATCTCCTTGTTTTATAGCTTCAACAATACTGTTTGACTCATAAAGTTCTTCTTTTAATGACTCAATTTCGGCTAATAAAGCGGCTATATTTCTTTTGTTATCCTCCAAATTTATTCGCTTATATTAAGTATGTATAATACCTTTTGTTTATCTGATAAATCGCCTAAAATAATTCTTCTAGGCGCGGGTTCTGTTTTGATCAAAGTAGGAATTGCTACAATTTGATGAATTACAGCCTGTTCTTTATCACGGCTTATATCGATTATTTCTAAATCATAATTATCGGTTAAATAGGTATCGCAGATTTTGCGTATATTTTCGATTGCATGTCCTGATTTAACAGACATACCTGAAACAAAAAGCTTAAACTTATGTCTGGTTGTACTTGTGCCATCAGATGAATCTTCCATGATTAAGAGTTTATAGGTTTGATATTAAGACCCACAAGAACTCTTTCTTCATTAGAAAGGTCACCTATAATTTTACGAATTGGCTCAGGAAATTTACGCACCAAAGTAGGTACGGCCAAAATCTGATCGCCTTCTGCCAATTGCGGATTCTTCAGCAAATCGATAATTTCGATGCTGTATTTTCCTTTTAAGTGTTCCTCGGCATACTTTTTTATGTTCTCAAGCGCCTTGATCGATTTTGGCGTTTGCCCTGCTATATAAAGCAATAATTGCCATTCGGCTGCTTCTTTTTTCATTTTGTTTATTTTTTCTTAGAAGATAGTTTTTCCTGCAATTCTTCTGTTGCTTTAAGGATACTTAGTTCTTCTTCTGCCGATTCAAATTCAGTTCTCAATGCTTCAATATTAGCTTCCAGCACTTTGCGTTTACGCTCAATTTCTCTGTCTTTTCGGCTGATTTCATTTTGAAGTTTAATATCCGACATTGTTTTTTTGAATTGATAAGACTGTCTCGCTGCACCTGTCAAAATTCCCTGCGGACCTAATTCAACATCCAGTAATTCGATTCCGTTACTTGTGATTACAAACTCTCTTACCTGGTTAGAATGTCCCATTCCTCTTGCTTTAACGATAAAAATACCGCGGTTTCTTTCGCCAATGCCTTCCATATCACGCACCGTTACCCAAGTATCTACTAATGAAGATACGGATTCTTCTGCTAAATCTGGTCTGAAATTTTCGGTTTGTTTGTTTAAGGAAGTAAACAAAGCTGTAATATTATTGGCTTTCAGCATATCAATTAATCGAACCAGCATGGAACGAACTTCATGTTCGCTTCCCACCGAAATGAGATTACTGATTGGATCAATAACAATTGTTGTTGGATTAAATTCTTTAATAAGTTTTCTCAGCGTAAGCAAATGCAATTCCAAACCATTTAACGATGGACGTGACGAATGAATTTGCAGTAAACCGTCTTTAATGTGTTTTTCGAGATCAATTCCAATCGATTTCATATTACGAACCAATTGATGTGGTGATTCTTCGAAAGCAAAATAGATTGTTCTCTCTTTATTTTCGCATTGCTGATTGGCAAAATAACAGGCAATTGTAGTTTTTGCTGTTCCAGCTGTTCCCGAAACCAAAATATTACTGCCACGATAAAAGCCGCCACTTTGAAACATATCATTTAATCCAGGAACGCCTGTAGAAATGATATCTGAGGAAACTTCGTTGTCTAGTTTTAAAGAAGTAATTGGAAGTACCGAAATTCCTTCTTCGTCAATTAAAAACGGGTATTCGTTTGTGCCGTGTGTTGAACCTCTGTATTTTACAATTCGAAGCCTTCTGGTCGAAACCTGTTCAATTACTCTATGATCGAGAACAATTACACAGTCCGAAACGTATTCTTCCAGACCTTGACGGGTTAATGTCGCTTCGCCGCGTTCTCCAGTGATAACAGCCGTTACGCCTTTGGTTTTTAACCAATGAAATAACCTTCGTAATTCCGCTCTTAAAATGGCTTGATTGTCCAAACCTGCAAAAAGGGATTCGATTGTATCGAGTACAACACGAGTCGCTTTTATAGAATCGATGGCATGACCTAAACGAATAAACAAACCGTCAAGATCGTATTCGCCTGCTTCTTCAATTTCCGATCTTTCAACACGGACATGATCTACTACGAGTTTTTTATCTTTTTTAAGTTGTTCAAGGTCAAAGCCTAATGATTTGACATTCAGGGTAAGATCATCCGAAGGTTCTTCAAAAGACATGAAAACTCCAGGTTCGTCATATTCTGTTATTCCTTTAATAAGGAACTGCATTGACAATAATGTTTTGCCGCACCCGGCACCACCGCAGATTAAAGTTGGACGTCCCTGCGGAAATCCCCCATCCGTAATCTCGTCTAGTCCGTCGACTCCAGTAGGAGTTTTTGGAAATATAAAACTATGTGATTTTGTTTTTTCTTGCACGATAATAATTTTCTGTATTAACTCAAATATACGTTTTCTTCGAAGATTTTCAACGAATTCTTATTAAGTTTTAACAGCTGTTTAATGAAGTTTTAAAAATAAATTAAGAGAAATGATTTAAAAATATGAATAAATCGAAGAATTTTAACCAAAAACGTAAAGAAGAAGAACTCAATATTTAACATAAAAATAGTACTTTCTTATAAAATTAATTTTTCAGTACCGTTTTAATGTTAAAATGTACTTCTGGTATACTCTATGATACTGGTTACAAAGTGATACCATTTTGAATTTACCTTTGTATCATTAATTTTAAACACATACAAAATGAACAATTTAAGAAATAAAGTGGCAGTCATAACAGGCGGTAACAGCGGAATAGGATATGCTGCAGCTCAATTATTAAAAGATCAGGGTGCAGCAGTAATTATTACGGGAAGAAGAAAAGAAGCTATAGAAAAAGCCGCTTTAGAATTGGGCGTTACAGCCATTACAGCAGATCAATCTAGTGTTTCGGATATCGAAAAACTCGCAGAAAAGGTAAAAGCAGATTTTGGTTCGGTTGATATTTTGTTTATCAATGCAGGAATTGCAGGCTTAGGAACAATTGAACAAACTTCAGAAGAATTGTACGACAATATTATGAATGTAAATCTAAAAGGTGCTTTTTTTACTTTAAGTAAATTTATCCCGATTTTGAAAGATGGTGCTTCCGTAGTATTTCTTTCTTCGAATACAGCAAGTATGCCGGGTCCGGGAGCTTCAGTTTATTCGGCAAGTAAAACGGCTTTGAATTCGTTTATGAAATCGGCGGCTTTAGAATTAGCGCCAAGAAAGATTCGCGTAAATTCGGTAAGCCCGGGACCAACTCAAACCGAAGTGATGAATAAAGTAGGTCTGGACGAAACTACCGTAAAAAGCATTATGGATGTTGTAGTAGAAAAAGTGCCGTTAAAACAAATGGGTAGGGCAGAAGATGTGGCACAAATGGTTTCGTATTTGAGTAGTGAAGCTGCCGTGTTTATGACTGGGGCTGATGTTATTATGGATGGAGGAATGGTTTTGGCTTAATATATTTAATTTGATAAAGATTTATTTAGAGTCATAAAAAACAAAAAGCGATCGGTTAGGGATCGCTTTTTTTATTTCAAATTAGTTTATTTTGAAAAAAACTTCATTCGGGAATGATAAACGCAACATGCTCCAAAAACTACTTCCATTTGAATTTACTGCATTCCTTTAATCCGTTTTGTTAATGTACGATAAATTGGATGTTACGGATTTTATTTTCTACGAAAAAGACGATAATTATTTTGATTCTAAATAATATTCTATCTTGTAAAGCACCTTTGTCTAAGTTCTAAACTTTGACAAAGTTTTCATTTGAAACTAAAACTAAAAACTTAGTACCTTAGCATCTTAGTACCTTAGCACCTCAAAAGTATGACCATTCAGCAATTAAAATACATTGTCGCTTTAGACGAAGAACGCCACTTTGCAAGAGCTGCCGAAGTTTGTATGGTAACACAGCCCGGACTTACCATTCAATTGAAAAATCTCGAAGAAGAAATCGGAATTAAGATTTTTGACCGAAATAAAGTCCCGCTGACACCGACCGTTTTGGGAATCGAAATTATCAATAAAGCGAAAAAAATTCTACGTGAAGTGGATGAAATTCGTGATTTTGTGGTGAATGAAAAAAATCTGCTGGAAGGGGAGTTAAAGCTTGGTATTATTTCGACTTTATCGCCGTATTTGATTCCGTTATTTATTCAAGCTATGAAAGAAGCAGCGCCCAAAGTACATTTTATTATTAAGGAAGGTTACACGGGACACTTAATGAGGGATTTAGAAACGGGTGCAATTGATGTGGCGATTATGGCAACGCCAACCGGAAATCCCAATTTAATAGAACATGTTGTTTTTAAAGAACCTTTCGTAGCCTATTTAAATCAGACACATCCAATGGCAAACAATGAATTTTATGAAATGCAGCCAGGCGATAAAACCGAATTATTATTGCTGCATCATGAATATTGCTACAACGCACAATTACTTGACATTTGCGGATTAAAAACCTCAGATAAAATAAAAGAACAATTTACGTACGATATTAATTCCATAGAAACCTTAAAAAATCTCGTTCGCGCCCATTTGGGATTTGCGATTATTCCGAAGCTTTCTACGCTGAATGAATCAGGCGGACTTTTTAAACCTTTCAAAGAACCCGTTCCCGTAAGAGAAATAAGTCTTGTCGTTTCCGATTCGTTTTCAAAGAAATTATTACTAGAAAAAATGAACGAAGCCATTTGGAACTGTCTTCCCGAATCGCTTAAAAAAGATTTCTCGTATAAGAAAATCCGCTGGAACGATTCGCCTTATTTTATAAAAGCAGTGAGTAAATATTCATAAAATTTCAAAATATAAATTCCAAAATATAAATTCCAAATTCCAACTCAGTAACGTTTAGAATTTGTAAATTGAAACCTCGTATACATGAAATTCCAAAATATAAATTCCAAATTCCAACTGTCAATAACGTTTGGAAATTGGAATTTTTACTCACAGTTTTGTCATTTCGAGGAACGAGAAATCTTCGCAAGTAGCTCCGTATAGAATGTCGCCAATCTTTGTAGAGTTTCTCGAGAAGATTTGCTTCGCCAGTTCGCTATCGCTTGGGTCTCGTTCCTCGAAATGACAAGATTATGTGAATTTATAATTTATAATATACAATTAACCATTATTTACTCGCTTCAATAATCACATTCGCAACTTTCTGTGGTTGAGAAATAAACACCACGTGACTACCTTTTATCTCTGTAATTTTTGTGTTAGAACGTTTGTACATAGCGTGCTGAATACTTGGCACGATACTTTTATCTTCAGTCGCAACGATTCCGTAAGAAGGTTTAGTTCTCCAAGCCGCTTTTGTAATTGGAGTTCCAAAACCCTGTGCATGGAAAGCACCTTGAGAAGCATACATAAAATCGGCTTGTTCTTTGCTTAAATCTCCTGCAAAACCAGCGTGAAATTTAGCTTTGTCATAATACGCAATTCCTTTATCATCTGGAGGCAATACACCATTTTCTGGAGCAGGAGGCGCAGTTTGCAGCCACTGAATAGAATTTTCACCATTATCAGGCTGTAAAGCCGCTACGTAAACCAAAGCCGCCACTTTTGGGTGATTTCCAGCTTCAGTAATTACAGTTCCGCCCCAAGAATGTCCGACCAAAATTGTTGGTCCGTCTTGTTTGTCTAAAGCCAAATTGGTTGCTTTTACATCATCTTCCAAAGAACTCAACGGATTTTGAACGATGGTTACATTATACCCTTTTTTAGTCAAAATTTGGTATAAACCCTGCCATCCAGAACCGTCTGCGAAAGCACCGTGAACTAATACAACGTTTTTAATTTTAGGAGTTGTTTGTGCGTTTACGTTTGTAAAGGCTAAACTAAAAATTAATACTGCGAATGCTAAAAAGCTTTTATATATTGTTTTCATGATTTTAAAAATTTTAGATTATAGATTTTTTATGATTAAGGTTTCAATTTTCCACAATTTTGTCATTTCGACGAAGGAGAAATCTTCGTAAGTAGCTCCATCATGAATGTCACCAATCTGAGAGAATTTTTGAATTTATTTATAGTAAAGTTACTTGCAAAGTAATTTCAGTATTCAGCAATTTCGAAATAGGACAAATTTCTTTTGCTTTTTGAGCTGTTTGCTGAAAAACTTCTTCAGAAATTCCAGGTACTTTTCCAGTCAATTCTAACTGAATTAAAGTGATGGTTCCGTCTTCAAAAGTTACTTTTGCAGTGGTGTCTAAATCTTCTGGTACAAAACCAGCTTCAGATAATAAAAAGCTTAATTGCATGGTAAAACAGCCAGAATGTGCCGCTGCGATTAATTCTTCAGGATTGGTTCCGACACCTTGCTCAAAACGAGTTTTAAAAGACAATTGTGCGTTATCTAAAGTGGTGCTTTGTGTACTAATAGTACCTTTTCCTTCCATTCCTGTACCTTTCCAGTTTGCGTTTGCTCTTCTTGTAAATTTCATGATTTCTATTTTTTAAGGTTATTTTTTAGATGATCAAATCATTTCTTTGATTTTGATGAAGCAAAGGTATAGGGAAGCTGTTTATAAATCAAATTAATAATTTTTTGTAGTTATTAATAATTTTTATAATTGTTTAGTTTGAAGAGATTGGGAGTTTTGTTTGGGATGAAAATAAAAAAAAGCGCAATCTCCATAGATTGCGCCGTACTTTAAATTCTAAATGATATTTATAATAAATCTTCAAAAAGAAATTGTCCATCAATTATTTCTTGAATCTCCAATATACTATTAATTTTAAAATTTCGAATTTTTCCTTTCCTTAATAAACAATTTGTTTTTAATATTATTTCAACATTATCATCTGCAAAAATTTTTTTCGGTAATCTATTATCAGGAATTATTTCTCCTTCTAAATAAATATATATACTGCCATCATCTTCGTAATTATATTTAACAAAAGCAACATCATCAACAGTCCATGAATTTAAATTTGTATATGTCTCTTTAAATTTTTTAAAATCTTTTATGTAAATAAAAAGATCTGAAATTTTTATAATTCTTTTTGTTATGTTATTATAAGCATCTTTATATCTTATATAATAATAAGAATCAAGAATAAATCTACAATCAGTTGTCTTTAATCTAAATCCTCTTGAATTATAATCGGGATATTTCTTTCCAAAAACATCCTTTTCATTTTTTTTAGTGAATGAATCATCTATCGTAATTGCAGACTTGTTTTGGTTTATATAGTCAAAATAATTCACTTGATAAAAGTAATGCTTGTATAGTACAGCTTCGGAACGTCCAAGTGTATGAGATATTCTAATATCTCGTCCTTCTAAATTAAAACATTTATTTGTTGGAATTATAGGCAAATTGAGGAAAGAGTTGTCCTCTATTGAATTTACTATATCTGATAATAAATCTGCATTCAATAATATATCTTGCGTGTCATTAACACGATACAAAGTTTCAATTGAAAGAAAATTTTCTGAAAATGATTTTGTATTTGAATTATACCATTTACATTTTAATTCTATAAGTGGAATTCCTGTTTTTTCGCAAAATTTATTTTTATCATCTTGGAATTTGAAACCAATAATAGTCATTAAAGGAGGAAGAAATTCTAAGTGATTTGTTTCAGCTAATTCTCCATTTTCTTTTGTACGATTGATTTTGGTTTTAAATAATTCTAAATCTACACTTTTTAAAATTACCTTTTTGTTTAAATGATTTTCATTAATTAATTTTTCGTAATTTTTACTCGTAAGTTCTTTTTTTAAATCAATTAATTCTTTTTTTAAATCAAAATCATCAAGAATCTTGTGATTTAGTGCGGAAAAAGATAGCTTGTTTGCTAAATTACCGTTGATCCACTTATCAGTAAATTTTCCATCTCGCGAGTTATAGTATGTACAATGAAGTTGCTGTCCTATATCTCGACCGGTTTCCTTGTCATGAGACTTTTCTTTTGTTTCCTTAATTACCATTATAGGCGAGGTATAGTCAGAGTAAGCAGAAAGTTTAATGTTTGTAAATTCTCTAACAAATGGGTGTGTTTTGAAAACTACAAGGTCTCCAATTTTAAATTCAGACATTGGTTAATTTTATTTTTGGTTAAGATGACAATATATGAATTTTAATGTTAAATTTGAAAAAGAATCTGCGTGATGAGTAAATTACAACTGTGTGGATCATAAAACAAAATTATATTTTGTTTTACTCATCTATATTAAGATATTTGAGGAGAGAAGATTTATCAAATCTGAGGAGGTATATAATATAACCTACCTTTAGTAGAAGAATAAGTGAGTTAGTAAATATTCCCGAAGGGTCTCCTGCAAACCAGGAAGACAGTAAAGTTAGTAATAATTTAATTAGCATCATAATATTTGTTCTTTTGCGTTTAATCGTATAACCAATGACTCAGTAATTGGGTACCGATCCAACTCATAAAATGAGGTATGTAATTTTTAACGCTATTGCTGATCGCAGATTCTTTTTTAATTTGTTATAATGGATAGACCTAATTGGCTCAAAGAAAAAGGATATTTGCATTTATCTCCATCATTGGAGTTAGGAAGTAATTGGAAAACCATTGAAAGAAAAATTACCAATAAAAAGTATATTGAAAATTATGCTTTTTATCCTTTAATACATACAATTCTTTCCGACAGAAAATTCAAAAAAGGAAATCAAGAAAAATTTACTACTGAAAAAAGAAAACATACTCACTATCGCAAAAATACTCTGCATCCAGTTAGGAATTCAAAAGAAAGACCATTGCATTATGCAAGTCATATGGATGCTCTGGTGTATGGATATTATGCTGATATCTTAAAAAAAAGATATGAGGAACTTCTTAAAAAAGAACCTTTACAAGATGAGGCTGTCATTGCATATCGAAAAATAGAAACCTTTGAAAATTCAGGAATTGGTAAATCTAATATTCATTTTGCGAGAGAGTGCTTTGATGAAATTAAAAATAGAACCCAAAAGGATGTAGAAACAGCTGTTTTGGCGATTGATTTGAAAAGTTTTTTTTCAACTTTAGACCATAAAATTTTAAAGAAGCAATGGGCAAAAGTTTTAAATGAATGCGATCATATCCCTAAAGATCATTACAGCGTATTTAAAGCCTGTACAAAATTTAAGTATGTACTTCTAGATGATTTACGCATAAGGAAAAATAAAAATGGTAGAAAATCCCCTTTTGATGAATCTAAATTAGCTGATATTCGAAAAGGAAAAGGTTTTAGGTGTTTTTTTGAATCGAATGAAGATTTTAGAGAACATATAAAGGAAGGAAAATTACCAATTTATTCAAATCCTTTTTCGAAAAAATTAGATAGTGGAAAAAGAGTAAACTACGGTATTCCTCAAGGTTTACCTATCAGTGCGGTCTTGGCGAATCTTTATCTCTTTGATTTTGATTTAGATATTGTAAATGGGTGGGTGAAAACTCATAATGTTTACTATAGAAGATATTCAGATGATATATTTATTATTTGTGACAAGAAGCTTTGTGATGATATTGAAAGTTATATTTATTCTTTAATAAAACAGTATGAGATAAAAATAAGTACTGATAAAACTGAAAAATTTGTATTCAGAAATATAGCCCATAAAAATAATAACAGATTAGAATGTTTTAGAATTTTAAAAGATGGCAAAGAAGTTTCTTCTGCGATGACATATTTAGGATTTGAATTTAGAGGTTATCATACTGGAATAAAATCTACCAATCTTGCTAAATATTATAGAAAAATTATTTCTACAGTAAAAAGAAAGAGTAAAAGAACACTAAGGCTAATCGAAAAGACACCTCATACTAAAAAAGCAATTTTTAAAAATCAGGTTAAGAAAATTTATAATCTTCCTGTAAAATTTAAAGACGGGGATCTTATGGAAAAAAGAGTAAAGAAAAAGATGAGATATAATCTTGTTTTAAATGATCGAGGGTTTTATGAATTTAAGTTTAGTGAACGAAAAAATAAAAAACAAGCAAATTATCATAGTTACATTAGGCGTTGTTGTACTGAGTTTCAAACAAATTCCTTTCAAAAACAAATTAAGAAGAGTAGGCATATTGCATATTCTGCTATTAACAAGTATTTAAAAGAGGATTTTTAATTGGTAATACATTTATTATATGCATTACCAATTTTTGATTTAAAATTTACTTTTGTCCCAATTTTGTTCAATCCAAATTTTAATATTTGATTGACTTCTCTTGTCACTAGGAACTTCATTTCGAATCATTTTTTCAACCTTAATTGCGGAGTTTTTATTTTTGAAGCCGTGCATTTCAGAAAACTTATTTATGAAATATAATATTTCATAACCTTCTTTGCGACTAAGCAAAGTGCTATCGGGTTCACCTGATACTCTAGGATCATCTCCTTTTACTGCAGTCCAAGAATAATCTTTGTAATGTAAGTCAGATTTTGTGATAAGTGCCATTTAAGAAAAAATTAGTTAGTAAATTATTAAAGGTTTTATAAAAAAAAATATGTTCAACAAAGATTATTACTTCATATGGAAGAATTTTATGGAAATCCGTAATATGTAAATTTATTTACAAAAATTTGAAAGATAATAAGATAGAAAACACATTTTCTAATAAACTAACTATCAAAAAAAACAAAACCCTCAATCTTTTTAAAGACCAAGGGTTTTTAATTTTTTCAGAGAGAAATAAACCTTTACTCCAAATCCAAATAAGGATTTAAAATTTCAGCTAATTCATTCAGCCAATAGAAACTGTCGCCTAATTTAGATGGAACATTTTCTTGTTCGTTCATCGCGCCTAGAGCGAGGGTTAGATTTACCTGTCTTATGGCTCTCGCCATATCGATTGGGTCAATTCTGTTGTTGAAGAAATTCATCAGCCTGATTTCGGCTTCTTTTGAAAGGGTTTTGGTACTCATAACTTTACTTTAAGGAAATATAAAACCCATGTAGCTAAAGGTGTCCTACGCTGTAAAGTGAGCGTTGCGGTTGTTTCCAATACCGCCACCATACCACATGGGCAAACTTTTTTTCTGAGATCATAACTTTACTTTAAGGACTGCAAATATATCAAAAAAAACAGCGGTTTTAAATAAGAAAAATAATACGTTTTTGTAAAAGTCTATTTTTAAAAAAAGTTCCTTTTGAAAACGAGTGCCCTAGCCCTGATAGTAGCGGCATCCTTTTGCTTGCTCCTTTAGCAAGGAAAAGATACAGCGGATAGCAGGAAATAGCTCCTAAACAATTTCAATTTCAATTTCAATGCTTCACTTTATCATCTTTATTAAGGAACAGAATAAAATTTTACTTCGATAAGAAATAATCATTTAGGGACTTATTTGGTTTCAAATTATAATGTGAAACAAAGTAAGCGGCTGATTTGTAGTTTTATTTATGCGGTGCATTTAATTTTATGGAATCAATTTTATGAGACGATCTGTAAAATAAATTTTCTATGAATAATCTAACTTTTAAATTTATGAGAAATGCTTTTCTACTAATTGGAGTTTGTTTGAGTGCATTTTTGTTCTCCTGCAAAAAAGATAAAGATACAGCGCCATCAAGTCCAGAAACGGTAAAGTCTGATGTCGCCGACACTACATTAATTGCAGATCGCGGATGGCCTCGTGAAGCTGAAAATAACGGTACAAAACTGGTGTATTATCAGCCTCAGGTGGATGACTGGAAAGATTATAAAGAAATTACTGCCCGCGTGGCTTTTTCGCTGACTCCAAAAGACGGAAAACAGGTTTTGGGTGTGGCTTCTTTAAAAGCAGAAACGTTGGTAGACAAAGACAATCGAAGCGCTTTTATTAAAAATATTCAGGTTACCGATGTGCGGTTTCCGGCTTTGGACGAAAAGAAAGTTCCCGAAATGGAAAAACTGTTTAAAGCAACACTGCCTCAGAGCGGAGATCCAATTTCGGTAGATCGTATTTTGGCCGATTTAGGTCAGACCAAAAGTCCGCCAAAAGGGATTGTGGCTAAAAACGATCCTCCTGCGATTTTTTACAGCACGAATCCTGCGATTTTGCTTATTGTGCAAGGCGAACCAGTTTTGGTGCCTATTGAGAAATCGGATATTCAATATGTGGTGAATACCAATTGGGATTTGTTTTTGGATAAAACAGCCAAAGAGTATTATTTATTAGCAGAGAATATCTGGCTGACTTCAAAAAGTATCGAGGGAAAATGGACTAAAACGACCAAACTGCCTTCGGGTTTAAGTAATCTGCCTTCGGGACAGAATTTTGATGATGTCAAAAAAATGATTCCGCCTCCGTCTTCTGGAAACGCTCCAGAGGTTTTTTACAGCAATAAACCAGCTGAGTTGATTGCGGTAAACGGAAATCCGAAGTTTGTTAAAATTGAAGGAACCAAATTGTTATACATTGATAATACCGAAAATGATGTTTTTGCCAATGAAGCCGATGGTCAGTATTATGTATTATTATCGGGAAGATGGTTTAAATCTAAAGGATTAACTGGACCGTGGGCGTATGCTGGAAATAATCTTCCTGCTGATTTTGCTAAAATTCCGAAAGATTCACCGCGCGCCAATGTATTGTCATCTGTGCCAGGAACACAGGAGGCCAATGATGCGGTAATGTTATCGCAGGTTCCGACAACGGCTATTTTAAAGAAATCGGAGGCTGAAGCCAAAGTAAAAGTAACCTATGACGGAACGCCTCAGTTTAAACCTATTGAAGGCACGAAAATGCAGTATGCAAGCAATACGCAGGAGAAGATTGTAAAAGTGGGTGATTTGTATTATTTGTGTTTTCAAGCCGTTTGGTTTATGTCGACAAGTCCGAACGGACCTTGGAAAACATGCGATTCTGTTCCAAAAGAAATTTATACGATTCCGCCAAGCTCACCCATATACAATGTGACGTATGTAACGCAGACCACAACCGACACGACGGTTGAAAGCAGTACAACAGCTGGTTATTTTGGTGCGTTTATAATTGGTGCAACGGTAGGCGCTATATTGACATATGGCACTGGATGGTATTATCCGCCTTATATGTATTACGGCGGTTTGTATCCAATTTACCGTCCGTGGCCTTATGCGTATGGAGGAGGAGCAGTTTACAATCCGTGGACGGGAGGTTACGCCGTTGGAAGACGCGTTTACGGACCTTATGGCGCCGCAGGAACTTCGGCATGGTACAATCCGGCAACGGGAAGATATGGGCGTTCTGCAAGTGTGCAAGGCTGGTATGGCGGACGCACTGCTGCAAGCACATACAATCCGTGGACTGGAAATTATGCTAGAACGAATCAAGGACATAATGCATATGCGCAATGGGGACATTCGGCAGCGACAAACGGAAATCAATGGGCGCAGACAGGTCATATCACAACCCGACGCGGAACAGCAATTGGTTATGAAACTTCGGGAGGCAATAAAGGAGTAATTACACACAGAAGAGGCGGCGGCACAACGATTCATACGAATAATAATGTTTACGCTGGCCACGATGGACATATTTATAAAAAAGATGCTAACGGAAACTGGAGTCATTACAACAACGGAAACGGCGGCTGGACGCAAGCGGGAACTTTAGGTTCGTCGAAAAAATCTGGTGACGCGATGCAGCGCAACAAACCGAATCAAGGTCTTGGTGCAAATGGTGCGGGAGAACGAATACAGCGTGATAAACCGAATCAGGGACTTGGCGCAAATGGCTCAGGAGAACGAATGCAGCGTGATAACCTGCCAAAAGTCAGCCAAAATCTTGGAGGCGAAACCCGAATTGGGGAAGGATTGCAAAGAGATAATTTCCCTAAAGCTGATCAAACGCTCGGTCAGCCGAACAAACCGCTTGGCGAAGCGGGTCGTCCTGATATTACAAATGATCTGGATCGCTCGGCGCTTTCTAGAGACCGCGGAGAAATGCAAACCCGAAATTTTCAAAATATCCAAAGAAGCGGAGGCGGTCTTAATGGCGGCGGTTTCGGCGGCGGCGGTTTTAGAGGAGGCGGAGGCTTTAGAGGTAGAAGGTAGAAAGAATAAAGAATAAAGAATAAAGAATAAAGAATAAAGAGGAAAGAGGAAAGAGGAAAGAGGAAAGAGGAAAGAGGAAAGAGGAAAGGTTGTTTATAATTCAAAGAATCAGGATGGTAGTCAAATACTAATCCTGATTTTTTTTATATGCGTACTGTTTTTTTAACCGCAAAGGGCGCTAAGATTTTACGCAAAGTTCGCTAAGGTTTTAACTCTCGCAGATTTGGCAGATTTAGGAGATTATATTTTTTTTAATTAAGAAAAAAATCTGCTGGATCTGCCAAATCTGCGAGAGAAAAAAATCCCTTTAATCCTTATAATCTGTGGCAAAAAAAACACAAAGCTTTGCGTTCTTTTCGTCAATAATAAGTATAGCTATAAAAATATCTTTGCACCCTTTGCGGTTTAAAAAACAACTAAAATAAAGCAACTGTTTCCGTAATTAATGCCTGCATAAGTTCATCAGCTTTATGATGTTTTAAAGAACTGGTGTTTTGGCCTGACCAAAGATTAATTAAATCGGTTCTTCCTTGAGCGAGAGCAGCAACTTTTAAAGGAGCCATTAATTTGGTTTGAAGCGGAAATGGCAGAACTTCGGTTTCAAAAGTAGCAGTATCCGATATTTTGTTGCAGATCATTCTGCCCATTCTTCCCGTAAGTGATTTGGAGACCGTTGTTAGAATATTAGGATTTTGAAAAAGTATTTCTTTATGAATGGGTAAAGCAGCCGATTCGTCGGTTACCATAAAAGCCGTTCCCAATTGTACAGCATCTGCACCCAGAGTCATGGCTGCTTTAATACCTTTTGCATCGATAATGCCGCCAGCGGCAATAATGGGTGTTTTGGTTTTGGCTTTTAACTGCTGCACCAGCGTAAACAATCCTGTAAAAGAATCTTGCGCCGGTTTTAAGAATGATGGTCTGTGACCGCCGGCTTCAAATCCTGCCGCGATAATAGCATCAACTTCAGCATCTTCTAGTGCAAGAGCTTCTTCTAGAGTCGTTGCTGCACCTATGGTTTTAATTCCGAGTTTTCGGCTTTCCAGAAGAATTTCTTTGGAAGGAATCCCGAAAATAAAACTAAAAACAGCAGGTTTAATTTCGAATAAAACTTCTACTTGTTTTTCAAATTTCGAAGGAATATCCGAAGAAAGAGCAGGAAGCGGAATCCCTAATTCATCAAAATAAGGTTTAAAAAGCAGTTTGATTTTTTCCAGTTTTTCGGGATCATAATTTTGAAGACTTTGATCAACATCATTCACCCATAAATTGATATTGTAGGATTTAGATGTCGCCAATTTGATTTCTTTTCCAGCTGCGCGAATTTCGTCTGGCGTTAAGGTATAAGCACCATAACTTCCTAGTCCGCCTGAGTTACTTACGGCAGCCAATAAAGCGGCAGTTGAAAAACCGCCTCCCATCGGACCTTGTAAAATTGGATACTCAATACCTAGTAATTGTGTTATCTTGGTTGAATTCCACATAAATAATTTAATGTTTGTTGTTATATGCTAAAATTACAAAAAACTAAAGCGATGATCAGTTATTCTTTTCATTGTTTTTAAAGTAATAAACAATATTATAAACCTTATTTTTTCAGAAACGAATTTTTACGTTTGAGTCATAAAAAATGATTCTTCAGTGATTTAAAAATCTATAAAAGCCTATAATTAGGCAATTTTGCAAGAAAAGCTTAATTATTATTATATGATTTCACCACTAACTATAATCGCTGCAACCAATTTTTCTGCAATTGCTAACAATGCAGTAAATTATGCCGCAGGACTTGCCAAAACTACGGGAGCTAAATTAGTTTTATTTAATTCGTTCTCTTTGAGCGTTCACAGCGCAAATTCACATATTACAGCAGATGCAATGCAGAAGCAGATTGAGAAAGCAATTTCAAGATTGGAAACTTTAGCAAAGCAATTAGCTGACTCATTCCAAATACAAACAGAATCGATTTGTACCTATTCCTTTTTAGAAGATGAACTGCCTAGAATTATTGATCAAACCAATGCTGATGTAGTAGTTATGGGAATGGCTGAACGTTCATTTGAGCAGGAGTTATTGGGGAATTCAACAACTTCGGCTATAAAAAACCTGCACATTCCAGTATTAGCCGTGCCAGAAAAAGCGCGTTTTCAAAATGTTAAAAAAGTGCTTTATGCCTGCGATAGTTTAAGTTTTTCGGCAATTAAAAAATTCAGCTGGATCAAAAGTACTTTGGGAGATTTGGGTGCAGAGATCGAGTTTTTCAGTGTTGATGATAAGTTAGATGATTTAAAAGAGGAGCAGCACAGAGTTTTAATGCATTCAAATATCGAAAAAGAGTTTGAAGACGTAAAATACCTTTATAAGACAGTAAGGTCAAATGCGGTTATTAATGAAATTAAGAAAGAAATTACGAATTATGAAGCAGATATCTTAATTATGGTGCCTCAAAAGTATGGTTTTTGGGATTCTTTGGTACATAAAAGCAAAACTAGAATACTGGCAGCAGGATTAGACATCCCATTGTTGTCGTTTCCAAATTATTAGTGTTATTTTTGTATCCGTTAAAAAAACTAAAAACATGAATGCAGTAATAACAGCTATAGGTGGCTTTGTGCCTTCATCAATCCTCACCAATAAAATGATTTCGGAGACTGTTGATACATCTGACGAATGGATTGTAAAAAGAACTGGAATTAAAGAACGAAGAATCGCAGACGACGATACGGCAACTTCTGATCTTGCCGCTGCTGCGATTGAAAACCTAATTGAAAATTATAATGTAGATCGCGGTGAAATTGAAGCTTTGCTTGTAGCAACAGCAACTCCCGACCACATTTTGGCACCAACAGCAAGTATTGTTTGCGAGAAAAGCGGTCTTACAAATGCTTTTGGAATTGACATGAATGCAGCCTGCAGCGGTTTCTTGTACGCACTTGAAATGGGAGCAAATATGATCGAAAGCGGCCGTTACAACAAATTAATTATTGTTGGAGCAGACAAAATGAGTTCTATTGTAGATTATGAAGACCGTAATACATGCATCCTTTTCGGAGATGGAGCAGGGGCGGTTTTACTAGAAAGAACAGAATCTGAAAACGGTTTGATGAAAACCATCTTGAAAACAGACGGAAGCGGTACTTCTTCTTTGGCAGTGCCTGCTGGAGGTTCTAGAAATCCGACTTCTATGCAGAGTTTACTGCACAGAACACATTATTTGAAACAAGATGGCGCTTTTGTATTTAAAAGAGCGGTTGCTTCAATGAGTCAGGTTTCACAAGATGCTTTGGTTAAAAACGGATTAGAGTCTGAAGAAATTGACTGGGTAATTCCGCATCAGGCAAACTTAAGAATCATCAATGCCGTTGGAGAAAGTTTAAATATCGATGCTGAAAAGGTAAAAGTAAACATCGAGCGTTACGGAAATACCACTTCTGCAACAGTTCCTTTGTGTTTATGGGATTTCGCAGCAGATTTTAAAGAAGGGCAAAATTTATTAATTACCACTTTTGGAGCAGGATTTTCATGGGGAGCAACTTGTTTGAAATGGGGAGTTATGCGTGAAAAAAAAACGGTTCAAAAGACTAAAGACACTAAAGCAGACGAAATTCTGGTGGCACACTAATCTGGCCGCGCAGATTTTCGATTCAAAATAGAGATGATTTAATGGGAAGACAGAAACAAAATAAAAAATCAGGGAAAAACTTTTTCTATAAATATTATAGAGTTATAGTAATTCCTGCGGTTTTTTTAGTGTATTTGTCTTCTTATTACTTCTTAAATCCGTACAGGAACTTTGAAGAAGAAAGTCTGCTGGATCTGGATCAGACTTTTGATATTTTATCATTTTATTGTACTGCGCCATCCTTACAGAACTGACGCTTTTTGTCGGCAGAAAGTTAAACAATTATATACGCTGGGAACAAAATCCCTTTTTTAGAGCAATAGCGCAGTTTATCTGTTTGATTGCCGGAAACATACTTTTAAATTACTTTTTTTCTTGTTTATGGGATTATTTATATCCCTGCACAGCCTTAGAAGAAAATGATTTAGTTACCATTTGGCAGTCAAAAATTATGGCTGCCATTATTTCCCTTTTTATCAGCGCCATTCATACTGGTATTTTTCTATTAAACCGCTGGCGTGTAAATGCTATTGAAACAGCCGAATTAAAAATTAAAGCTTCAGAACTTCAAGAAGCAGTAACACGGTCTAAACTGGAATCTTTGAAAATGCAGTTAGATCCGCATTTTATCTTCAACAATTTCAGCACATTGACAGAATTGATTTATGAAGATCAAAAGGAAGCGGCTTCGTTTTTAGAAAACATTACAAGAGTGTATCGTTATATGATTTCCAATTCGAATAAAGATACGATTACAGTAAAGGAAGAAATTGAATTCTTGAACGCTTATTTTTATCTGCTAAAGAAAAGATTAGGGGATAAAATCGATCTAAAAATTGATCTTGAACCCTCTTGTTTATCCTTGCATTTACCGCCTTTAACGTTACAATTATTGGTAGAGAATGCTGTAAAACACAACATGGCAACTATAGCCAATCCGTTGTCTATTTCTGTTTTTTGTGATGCGAAAGATATTATTGTGAAAAATAATCTGCAGCGAACAGCGGGAAAAAGTCTAGTTTCTACTGGAATTGGAAATAAAAACATTGAGTTTCGTTATAAAATATTATCAGAAAGAATGCCCGTTTTTAAAGAATCTAACGGTTATTATGAGGTACGTCTGCCATTAATTTAATTACTATGAAAATTTTAATTGTAGAAGATGAAAGTATTAATGCCAGTCGCTTAAAACGACTGCTGGAAGAACTCGAACCCAATTGTGAAATTTTAGGGATTATCGACACTGTAGTCGATACAGTTGCATGGTTAAAATCTAATCCCGCACCCGATTTAATTACATTAGATATCCGCCTAGCCGACGGATTGAGTTTTTCTATTTTTGATGAAATCAACATCAATTGTCCCGTTATTTTTACTACAGCTTATGACGAATATGCGATTCGCGCTTTTAAAGTCAATAGCATCGATTATTTGATGAAACCTATTGATAAAGGCGAATTGGAATTTGCTTTAATGAAATTCAAATCTTTAAGTAAATCTGAAAACAATGTTACCAATATCGCTGGAATTTTAAAAGAACTCATTCAAAAACCAAGTTACAGATTGCGTTTTTTAGTCACTTACCGTGATGGTTACAAAAGTGTAGACGTTGCGGATATTGATTTTATATATTCAGAATTCAAAACCAGTAATTTATTCCTAAAATCTGGCGTAATTATTTCCATTCCACAAACCATGGAAGAACTAGAACACGAATTAGATCCTAACCTCTTTTTTAGGGCAAATCGTCAGTTCTTTATCCGCGCCGAAAGTATTAAGTCCATTGCAAACTACTTCAATGCAAAACTTAAAATCCAACTCAAACTCGATCCCGAACGCGAAGTGATTATCAGTCGCGAGAAGACACCGTTTTTTAAGCAGTGGATGGATCGATGAGAAAGATGCTAAGGTTCTGAGATGCTAAGTTGCTGAGGTTTTTTTTGCCACGAAGGCGCTAAGACGCTAAGGATTTAGTTTCAAAGTTACAAAGGGACAAAGGTTCATAGGTTTTTTTCTTTTCCGGTGAAAAGTATGTTTACGTTTTTTTGTCATCCAGAGGAACGAAGGATCACACTCGCAATTCCGCAAAGTGTGGCGTACAATCTTTGTCGAGTTTCTAGTGTGATCCTTCGTTCCTCAGGATGACAAAACCGTGCGTAAAAAAATCTGCTAAAATCTGTAAAATCTGCGTGAAAAACTTTGTAGAGCTACTTGCGGAGATCCTTCCTCCGTTAGGATGACAAAACAATGCGTAAAAAATCCTTTTTAATCCTTTAATCTGTGGCAAAAAAACTTTGTAGAGATACTTGCGAAGATCCTTCCTCCGTTAGGATGACAAAACAATGCGTAAAAAATCCTTTTTAATCCTTTAATCTGTGGCAAAAAAAAGCTTTGCGACTCTGCGACTTCGCGAGATTAAAACTCCCAACAAGCTTAAAAAAAAACTTAGCGTCTTAGCGCCTTCGCGGCATTACGTTTCAGTCTCGAAAAATGCCGTTTGGGTAAATTTCTCTCCTAAAAAAGCTCTTTTCATCCGTTATTTTGCTGCCAAATTCGAGGTAATTCATTATAAAATGAAAAGTAAAATGACAAAACAATTTTTTCAAAATAACAAAGCAATTGGCAGGATTGCAGTTTTATTGATAATAATTTCTTTTTCTTCATGCGGAAAAAGTGCAGATGCGCAGATGGCGCCTCCAAAGCCAGAAGTTGACTTTCTACAGACGACTTCAGTCACAGGAGACGTAGAAAAAAAATATCCCGGAACAGTCGAAGGTACTGTAAACGTTGATATAAAAGCTCAGGTATCAGGGTATCTTGAAGCCATTTATGTAAAAGAAGGAGATTATGTAAACAAAGGACAATCTCTTTTTAAAATAAAAGGAGACGTTTATGCCGAGCAGGTAAACAACAGTCGCGCGGCTTACAAAAGTGCTTTGGCAAACCAAGCCAATGCCAAACTGGAAGTAGAAAAAATCAAACCGCTTGTGGAGGGAAGAGTTTTCTCAGACATGCAGTTAAAAACAGCGCAGGCTAATTACGAAGCTGCAACAGCGCAAGTAGCACAGGCTAAAGCCGCTTTAGGATCATCTCAGTTAAATGCCGATTTCTCTTTGATTAAAGCTCCTGTAAGCGGCTATATTAGCCGTATTCCAAACCGAATTGGAAATTTAGTTACGCCAAATGATGCTGTTCCGTTAACGACACTTTCAGAGATTAACAGCGTATTTGTGTATTTCTCTTTAACAGAAGCAGATTACTTAGCTTTTTCGAAAGATTCAAAAGCCAATCAAACCGTAAGTTTAATTATGGCCGATGACAGCGAATACGATCAAAAAGGAAAACTGGAAGTAGCCAGCGGAAATATCGACCGCGCAACAGGAACAATTGCTTTAAAAGCCATTTTCCCGAATCCGAAAAAGATATTGCGTGCAGGAGGTTCAGCGAGAATTGTATTGAACAAAAGTTTGTCATCTGTTATTACAGTTCCAATGGCAAGTGTAAAAGACATTCAGGATAAATTCTTTGTTTTTGTATTGAAAGAAGGAAATAAAGTAGCGATGGTTCCTATTGAAATTGCAGGAAGCGCCGGTGCTGATTACTTCGTGAAATCTGGGTTGCAAGCGGGCGACAAAGTGGCTTTAAATTCTATCGATGTTCTTTATGACAGTATGGAAGTGGTTCCTAAAACCGCTGGTAAAGCCGTAAGCAACAAATAATTTTTGATTTAAACATATAATAACATTTTCCATGTTAAAGAAAATAATAGACAGGCCGGTATTGGCCACAGTGATCTCTATTGTATTGGTAATCTTGGGGATTATAGGTCTTACGAGATTATCTGTAACGAGATTCCCAGATATTTCGCCGCCAACTGTAATGGTAAGCGGTTCGTATCCAGGAGGAAATAGTGAAACCGTTATTCGTTCGGTGGTAACGCCATTAGAGGAACAGATTAACGGAGTTGAAAATATGCAGTACATTAAATCGACTGCCAGTAACGACGGATCTTTTTCGATCAGCGTTATTTTTAAGCAAGGTGTTGATCCCGATCAGGCTGCAGTAAATGTGCAGAATAGAGTACAGCAAGCTACGCCGAAATTACCGCAGGAAGTGGTCCGTATGGGACTTACAACTTCAAAACAGCAAAATAGTATGATTGTTATCTTCAACTTATATACCGAAGATAATGCTAAATACGATGAGTTGTTTTTGCAGAATTATGCTAATATCAACTTAGTGCCTCAAATGAAACGTGTTCCCGGAGTTGGACAAGTTCAAATTTTTGGACAGAAAGATTATTCGATGCGAATCTGGCTTGATCCACGTAAGATGGCAAATGCAGGTTTGGTTCCTTCGGATGTGACACAGGCAATTGCAGAACAGAGTTTAGAATCGGCTCCAGGGAAATTGGGAGAAGAGTCGAAAGCGGCTTTAGAATATGTAATTCGTTACAAAGGAAAAAAGAATAAACCAGAGCAGTATGAAAATATCGTTGTTAAAAATAACGGAAGTAATGTTTTAAGATTAAAAGACGTTGCACGAGTAGAATTTGGTTCTATTTCGTACAGCGGAGACAACAAATCGAACAGTAAAAATGCTGTTACGATGGCAATTTTACAGACTTCGGGTTCTAATGCAAACGACATTGAAATCGGGATTAATAAAGAAGTAGAAAGACTGTCAAAATCTTTCCCTCCTGGAATTAAGTACGTCAACGTAATGAGTACCAAAGAACGTTTGGACGAAGCAACAGGACAAGTAAAATCGACTTTGTTTGAAGCTTTTATTCTGGTTTTCATCGTCGTATTTATATTCCTGCAAGACATTCGCTCGACTATAATTCCAGCAATTGCAGTACCTGTGGCGATTGTAGGAACATTTTTCTTCTTATTGGTTTTTGGATTTACCATTAATATTCTAACGCTTTTCGCTTTGGTACTGGCAATTGGAATTGTGGTCGATGATGCAATTGTTGTCGTCGAAGCCGTTCACAGTAAAATGGAAGAAGATGCAGGAATTTCAGCCAAAGAAGCGACTCACGGCGCGATGGCAGAGATTACTGGAGCTGTAGTTTCGATTACTTTGGTCATGTCGGCGGTGTTTATTCCGATTGGATTTATGACAGGATCTTCGGGGATTTTCTATAAACAATTTGCTTATACATTGGCAATTGCGATTATTATCTCGGCTGTAAATGCCTTGACTTTGACTCCTGCATTATGTGCATTATTACTAAAGAATCATGGAGATAAACATGGAAATCACGAGCATAAAACCAGTTTTAAAGACCGTTTTTTCGTTGGATTCAACACAAGCTTCAACAATTTTACGGGTAGATATATTAAAGGCGTTCGTTTCCTTATCGGAAGAAAATGGATTGCGGCAGGATTAGTTACTGGAATAACGGCTCTTGCAATTTATATGATGATGTCAACGCCAAAGAGTTTTGTCCCATTAGAAGATGACGGATTTATGGTATACAGTTTATCAATGCCTCCGGGAACGGCTCTTGATCGTACGACTGAAGTAGTGCAGAGAATGGAGAAAATATTAGAAACAGAAGAAGCAATTGATGTCAATACCAGTATTACAGGATTTAATATTTTGAGTAACAGTGCGAGTACCGCTTACGGATTAGGATTTATTAAATTAAAACCTAAAAAAGAAAGAGGCGCGGTTAAGGATATTGATGAAATTTTGAATAGCGTTACAGGAAAATTATCAAAAATTAAAGAAGGTTCGATCATGGTTTTCAGAATGCCGCCTGTTGAAGGATTTGGTGTAACAAGCGGTGCTGAAATTGTATTGCAAGACAGAATGGCAAGAAGTCCAGAAGCTTTAAAAGCAATGTCAGATAAAGTAATCGGACAGATTATGCAGCAGCCGGGCGTTCAATATGCGTACACGACTTTTAGAGCCGATTATCCGCAGTTGGAATTGGAAGTGGATGAAGATAAAGCCCGCCAGATGGGAGTAAATGTTAAAGATCTTTTAGGTAATATCCAGACGTATTTTGCGGGAGACCAATCATCAGATTTTACAAGATTTGGGAAGTTTTACAGAGTGAATGTAAAAGCCGATGGAATTTTCAGAATGGATCAAGATGCGTTTAATGAAATTTTTGTTAGAAATGCTGACATGCAGATGGTTCCAGTAAAATCGATTGTGAAATTCCATAAAGTGTACGGACCAGAATCGGTAAACCGATATAACCTTTATAATTCGGTAAATATTACTGCAATGGCATTGCCTGGTTACAGTAACGGTCAGATTATGGGGAATTTAGAACAAGTTTTAGATAAACTTCCTTCTGATTACAGTTACGAATGGACAGGTTTAAGTTTGGAAGAAAAAGCAGGAGGAAATCAAACAATCGCCATTTTCGGATTATGTCTGCTATTTGTATTCTTTTTATTAGCTGCGCAGTATGAAAGTTATTTGTTGCCACTGGCCGTTTTACTTTCGATTCCAACAGGAATTTTAGGCGCTTTTGCAGGAGTAAAAGCAGTTGGTTTAGATAACAACATTTACGTTCAAGTCGGATTAATTATGCTCGTCGGATTACTCGCCAAAAATGCCATTTTGATTGTAGAGTTTGCGCTTCAAAGACGTCTTTCTGGATTAAGTATTGTCGAAGCAGCAATTGAAGGTGCAAGATCAAGGTTACGACCAATTATCATGACTTCATTGGCCTTTATTGTAGGTATGATTCCGCTGATGTTTGCTTCTGGAGGAACTGCGGTTGGTAATAGATCGATTAGTGTCAGCGCTTCGATTGGGATGTTGAGCGGTGTAATTTTGGGGATTTTCGTGATTCCGTTACTTTTCATTGTATTTCAATATTTACAAGAAAAAGTATCAGGAAAGAAAATCGCAGTTGAAGTTCAAACGATAAAAGAATAATAATGAAAACACTATATAAGATTGGAATGGTTTTACTTACCGGAACGATTATGACGTCGTGTGTGGTAGGAAAAAAATATTCCCGCGAAGATTTAAAAGCGCCAGAAAAATTCCGTGAAGAAATTGCGGTTACTGGCGACACGGTTTTACTGCCGTGGAAAAGTTATTACAAAGATCCTTTGTTGGTTAATTTGATTGAAAAAGCCCTCGTTAAAAACAACGAGGTGCTTGTTGCAGTGAAAAGTATGGAACAGCTTGACCTTAATTACAAACAAGCCAAGCTGTCCTTACTTCCAACACTTGATTTTGATGCAGGCGCAAGCCGAGCGTATCCGTCTAAAAATTCCCTAAACGGATCGCTGAGCCAGCAGTTTATTGGTAAAGATTATATGGATGATTATAGCGCGAATCTTCGTATGTCTTGGGAAGTTGATATTTGGGGAAAAGCAGCCATGCAGAAACGTGATGCAAAAGCGGCTTATTTTGCCCAAAAAGAAAATCTTTCGGCATTAAAAACGCGAATTATTGTTCAGGTTGCACAGGCTTATTATAATCTTTTAGGTTTGGACGAACAGCTGAAAATTGCTGAGAAAAACATCGAATTGAGTACCAGTACTTTGGATATGATGAAATTGCAGTACAATTCGGGTTCGATTAGTTCTTTGGCAGTAAATCAGACCGAAGCTCAGAAAAAAACAGCCGAATTATTAGTGCCTTTAGCGAAAGCGAATATTGCAGTTCAGGAAAATGCCCTGCAGATTTTATGCGGTGAATATCCAGATAAAATTGAACGTGCCGGAAATATTGATGCTGCAGAGATTGCTGTTGTTTTTCCAACGGGAATTCCAGTTTCGCTTTTAAGCAGAAGACCAGACGTAAAAGCAAGTGAATATGCTGTAATGTCTGCGACGGCAAAAACAGGATTGGCAAAAGCGACCATGTATCCAGCCTTAAGTTTGAGTCCGTCAATTGGGGTGAATTCATTTGAATTTGAAAAATGGTTTGATTTCCCAGGATCGATTACTAAAACTATTGCAGCAAATCTGGCACAACCCATTTTTAGAAAAAAGGCTTTAAGAACCGCTTATGAAGTAGCAGTTTTAGAGCAGGAAAAAGCGGCGATTCAATTCAAACAGTCTTTTATAACCGCTGTCGGAGAAGTAAACGATGCCATGTCGAGACTAAAATATGCTGATGAAAGAATTGTTTTAGCCAAAGAAAAAGCAGCGTCTTTAGACCAAGCAACTTCTGATGCTTCATTGCTTTACAAAAGTGGTATGGCCAATTATTTAGAAGTTATTACAGCTCAGAACAGTTCATTGCAAAATGATCTGGATGTTGTGACCATCAAACTGGAAAAACTAAATGCAGCAATTAATCTTTACCGTGCCTTAGGAGGCGGAGTAGAGTAAAAGCTTATAATTTACTACAATTCACCATCTCTGTAAGGAAACTTCTAGATGGTGAATTTCTGTTTTAATTGATTTTGAATTACGGAGATGGACAAAATTACTTTTACCCGTTCAGAACTTTATACTTTAGTTTGGAAATTTCCAATCGTACAAATTGCAAAGCATTACGAAATTTCTACAATGGGAATTAAAAATGCCTGCGATAAACTGAAGATTCCGCTTCCAAAGAGTAAGTATTGGACAAGACCTGAATACAAGCGGGCAGACATTCCAAAACTGAATTTAGATTATAAAGGAAATAATGAAATTGGAATTTTGAAAAAAAGGTACGAAATGCAGCTTAGAGCAACTTCAAAACCTACACCTTTACAAGATTTGGCGAAAAGTATAAATGAAGATCCAAATGCGCCTTTGATTGTTCTTAAAAAACTGGAAAACCCTTCTGAAATAGTTTCAGCGACCGAAAAACACTGGATCAACAAATTTTTGAACGATGGAATTCAAGAACCAAAATCTCAGATTTTGAACCTAAATATCGCAGCCGAAAATGTTAATCGGGCGCTGCTGTTTATGGATGCTTTTATTAAACTGATAGTATATCGAGGTCATAAATTTGGAAAAAGCGAAAGCGGTTTTGATATAGTTACTTGTAATAACGGAATTGAAATTAAAGTGGATCTTAGAGAAGCTTTAAAACGAATGACAAGAAACGGATTAAGAGAAACTTCTGAATACATTTTTACAGGCGATTTTATTTTTAGAATTTCCAGAGATTCCAATAAAAAAGAATGGCGCGACGGACGTATTCTGTTAGAGGATAATCTTGCGTTAATTGTTGCTAAATTGGAATTAATGGCGGTCGAAGAATAATTGATAACCTGGTGAAATTATCTGTATTCAGCAGGTTTTTTGTTTAATTGATTTCCTTTTTTAAGAAAAGCTGTTTTGCCAGAAGATTGTCAGCTGTATCGCGAGAATAATTAAATGTTTCGTAGCCCATTTCAATTAAAGTATCTTTTAAAATCAAATCAGATTCAAAAAGCTTTACCCAAATAAAATCGTGTTTTCTTTGTTTTGCTATTTCTTCAGCACGATTAAAAAGCAGCTGAATTTCTTCAACGTTCAAGTGTACAATATGTTCGATACAGATTGGTTTCGAAGCCTCTATTTTTTCATTAAAAATTCGGGAAGAATTCAATTGAAGAAAAGAAGATGGAATTTCATTTTCATGAATCATCAAAACTTCAATATTAAAATCATTTTGTACTTTAAAAAGTTCGGAAACAGAAAGATAGTTACTAACATATTGTTCTCCAATTGTTTCAGATGAAAATAAATTAGAATAGAATCTTTTCGCTTTAGCTTCCATATCGGTTGCTGTATTTATAATTATAACGACAAATTGTGCTTTTTTAGACATGTTTTTTGGTATTGAATTTCAATAGCAAAACTCTAGTTATTTTTTGGACAAGAAAAGGGAAAGAAGTCTGAAATGTTGGTCACAAAGTCGTTTTATCAAATAGTGTTTCGATATTCTAAAGGAGAAAGCTTTGTGCAGTTTTTAAAGAATTTTCCAAACACGGATTGATTTGAAAAATGCAGCGCATCGCTAATTTGATTAATGGTTAAAGATTTATTCTGAAGCAGTACTTTAGCTTCTAGAATTACCATTTCATCAATCCATTCGCGGGTTGTTTTACCGCTGTTGTTTTTAATCACTTCCGAAAGATATTTTCGCGTCACGTTTAGACTTTCCGCATAATAAGATGGAGAACGGTATTTTATAAAATCTTTGACTAAAAGTTCTTTAAATTTTTCAAATAAGGGATTTTGAATTTCTTTTTGCGGAAGATTTTGTTTCATCGAATCCAGTTCAAATATCAAGACATATAAATAACTTCTGAGAATTGAAGCCTGATGAAAATGATCTATTCGAAGATTTTCTTGAATCAAGTTAAAAAGCTGTTCGAATTTTGGTTTTATATTTTTTTCCAAAGAAAATACATGCATTTTACTGTTTTCGAAAAAATCATATTGAGAAAGAAAAAAGACATTGGTTTGAGTTTCGAGAAAAAACTTCGGTTTAAAAAAGATAATATCCATTAAAATTTTCTCGCTGTCTTTGCTGAAACTTCTAATAACATTGGGGCCAAGAGCCAATATTGCCGGTGCTTTAATCACAATTTTGTCCAATCGAGTCTGCATTACAATGCTTCCTTTTTTTAGAAATTCAATAGCATAACTTTCAGCTCGATATGGAATATCAATGTACGGATGATCTTCGATTTGAACATAAAAATAGTCTTTTTTGTCGTTTTCGTCTGTAAACAAACTTTTATGATGCTCGAGCGTATAGGTACTGATTTTGCTCATTTTCTATGGAGCTTTTTTGGAAGTTAATTTCTCAAATATAAGTAAAATTGGTTTGGTATTAAATTAATAAAGGCTGTCTTACGGACAGCCTTTAAAAACTAATTAAAATAAAAAAAATAAAAAAATCGATAAGAATATTTTAAACCTGAAACTACAATTGGGTTTAAAATTGATTCTTATTTTGCTTTCATCAGCACTTGTACGCTGTTGGATTTTTTAAAGGCATTTGTTGTAAATTCCTTTAAATCTTTGGCCGTAATAGTGCTTAAAGTAGTTTTAAGAAGTTCCATGTCAAGAGGCGTTTCATCGTTACGTACATAAGATGTCAGCAGATTCAGCCAATAACTATTCTCTTTAATCTGTTCCTGATAATTCTTGATGATAGATTGTTTGATATCTTCCAGCATGTTTGCAGGAATATTTTCGGTTTGTACTCTTGCCAATTCTGCATGAACAATTTTTACCAATGCATCTGCTTTATCTGGATTACAGTCAAAATTGATTTCTAACGAAAATAATGGAGCAGGAGACTGCGATAAATTGGCTCCAACTTGAACGCCGTAACTGCCGCCTTCTTCTTCGCGAATGGTTTCTAGATAACGTTTTGTCAGCCACTCAGAAACCATATAACTCAGGATTTTATTCTTTTTAGAATATGTAACGTCTTTATTTTCTAAATGAAGATAAACCGTTGTTTTTGGCGTATCCATTGTTCTTAAGATCGTTTTCTCTGTTTTTCCGTCTTTCATGAAAATCTTATGATCAACATATTTTTCTGTTTTTGGAGCTGAAGGAATATTTCCTAAATAGGTATTAATTACAGCAATGTCTTTCTCAGAAATGTTTCCAACGAAAAGAAAAGTAAAATCTCCTGCATTAGAAAAACGCTCTGTGTAGAATTTCTTCGCCTTATTCAAATCAAAAGCATTGATAAAATCCTGATTTAATAACCAATTACGTTTATTATAATTGCTGTTTAAAACCGAAATCGTATCGCCTAATGCTTTTTCATTGCTGTTTGAAGCGTTTGCTAATTTATTTTGATATTGTTCTTTGATTTTGTCAAAAGTAGTTGTGTCAAATCTTGGATGCTGGAAATACAAATACGTCAACTGCAGTAAAGTTGTTAATGATTCTTTGTTGCTACTTCCGTTAAAACCTTCGTATAAACCTCCAATATACGGACTAACGTTAGCCGTTTTTCCTGTCAATTTCTTTTTTAAATCGGTAAATTTATAATCGCCTAAACCTGAATAACCCGCAACAGCCGTTGCAATTTGTGCCGACGGAATTTCCTGCCAGTCCACAAGCGAACTTCCCCCCGCGCTGTAAGCCGAGAATAAAATTTGGTCTTTGCTTAAAGTGGTTGGATAAATAATCACTTTTGCGCCATTTGCCAAAGTATATTGTTTCGCATTCGCGAATGCTTTAATGTCATTCGTTTTTACAATTGGTTTTTCTGTCAATTGTTCTTTAACTAATGAAGCCGTCAATTCTTCTTCTTTGTAAGGTTCCAATTTGCTGTTTGAAATGCTTTTCATGGCATTCCAATACTCGTTTGCTTCAGGAAATTTAGTCGTTGCATCTTCTGGAGCAGAAATCGATAAGATTAAGTTTTGTTTTGGTTCTAAAGCTTTAAAAACAGTATTTACCTGTTGTAAAGTCACTTTATCCAAAAAGCTGTTCATCCATTTGTATTCCTCATCCATTGTCATTACTGGATTGGCTTCTAAGAAATACATTTGCAGCTGTTCTGCCCAAGATCCATTGCTTATTTTGTCTTTATTCGCCAAACGATTATCATAACTGCTTCGCATTTTGGTTTTTAAACGGTCTAATTCCTGCTGCGTAAATCCGTTTTGAATCGCTCTTTCGTATTCTCTGTAGGCTTCTGAAAAAGCTTCTAAAAATTTGCCTTTTTTAGGAGTAATATTCAGCGAAAATTTACTGTCTAATCTAGAAAGATTGTTATTTGAAATTCCAAAAGACAATCCAGCCGTTTCATTATTAATGATATATTCTCCAAAGCGAATATTCATCAACTGCATCGCAAGACTTTCCTGCATGCTTTTGGTCATTTCTGCTTCATCCTGAACCAAAGGTTTTGGCTGAGTATACGAAAGTGAAATTCCAGAACGCTGTAATTCTTTGTCGGTAGCTAATACATAGCGGTTTTCTTTCTGCACCGGAATTTTTTCGTATTCTCTTTTGTTGATTTTCTTTGGAGTTGGTATTGAACCGAAAATCTGTTTAACACGTTTTTCGATTAATGCTACGTCGATATCTCCCACAATAACAACAGCTTGATTTTGCGGTTGGTACCATTTTTTATAATAATCTCTTAAAACCTGATATTTGAAATTATTGATGACATTCAAATCACCAATTACATTTCGCTTTGCATATTTTGAACCTTGAAAAACTACTTTATCTATTTTTTCTCCTGCTCTGTAATCTGCATTTCTTCTTGTGCGCCATTCTTCACGAATTACACCTCTTTCGGCATCAATTTCGTTATCAGCCAAAAGCAGAGAACCAGACCAATCGTGCAATACATACATGCAGGAATCCAATAATGTTTTGTTATCGGCTGGAACATTGCTGATATTGTAAACCGTTTCGTCATAAGCGGTATAGGCATTAATGTCTTTTCCAAAAGAAACCCCTTGTTTTTCGAGCATGTTGATGATGCCCTTTCCTTTAAAATGTTCCGTTCCGTTAAAAGCCATGTGCTCCAGAAAATGCGCTAATCCGTCTTGATCGTCATTTTCTAAAATAGCTCCAACATTCTGAACGAAATAGAAATCGGCTCTGTCTTTCGGCCATTCATTATGCATAATAAAATACTGCATTCCGTTTGGCAATGTTCCGTGCGCCACTTCTTTGGGCAGCGGAAAAGTGGTTTTAAACTGCGCTGAAACTTGCGTTAAACCCAAGAATAAAAGATGCGCTAAAATTAATTTTGCTTTCATTGTTGATCGTTATTGTTCTTTTTTTTGATTGAATTTTAGTTTGAATAGGGTATAAGTAGCCCCTGCTGTTGCTTTGAAGGTTTCTCACGAAACCTCCAAATAACAGGCTTAGGTTTATAATAAAGTTATAGGCTTGTATATTTTACATCCAGTCTGGTTTTGATGCACCTTTTAAGTAGTAATCAAAATACTGCTGCATTTTGAGTGTCCAGTCTTTTCTGTTGGCAGCGTCTTCTAAAGTATGTCCTTCTTTTTTGTAGTTGACCAATAAAGCAGGTTTTCCTAAACGGCGAAGTGCAAAAAACAAAGATTGTCCTTCTTGATAAGGAACCGCGCGGTCATTGTCATTGTGGAAAATCAAGATTGGTGTTTTGATATTTTTTGCTGCAAAAAGAGGAGAATTTTTAATGTATCCGTCTAAGTTGTCATGCATAGAACTTCCCATACGGTATTGATCGGCTTCGTATTTAAACATAGTCGAAATTCCATTGGAGCGCATTACAGGATAGTTGGCAGTAAAATTACTTACTCCAGAACCTACAATCGCACAAGTAAAAAGGTCTGTTTTTGTAGTTAAGAAGGAAGTTTCGTAACCGCCAAAACTGTGTCCTTGAATTCCAATTTTACCTTTTTCGGTAATGCCTTTTGAAATTAAATATTCAACACCGCTCATTACATCATTGTAAACGCTGTTGCCAACATCGCCGTAAACATAATGTACGTCTGGCTGAAAAACGATATAACCTTGGCTCAAATAAGTCGGAATATTAATATTAGAAGTACTTACTTCAGGTAATTGATACGCATTAAAATCTTCAGTATGTTTTTCATAAAAATGAACAATTACCGGATATGTTTTTTTGCTGTCGTAATGGTCTGGAAGATAAAGATTTCCTTGATTTTCTTTTCCGTTAAAGCTTTTCCAAGTCAATACTTTTGCCGTTCCCCAAGCATATTCTTTTTGCTGCGGATTAATATCTGTAATTCTTGTCTGTGAGCCAAAACTAGAAGTTCCCCACCATAAATCTGGGAAAAGGGTATAACTTTCTTTTGAAAATAAAACACTTGAATTATCACCAGAAACGGCTTCAATTCGCACATTATAATCAGAGTTTGCAAATACTTTTGTAATAGAACTATTATTGGTTAATTTATAAACTCCTTTAGATTTATTAATTACATCAAAACCAATGAATGTAATTGCTTTTTTGGAATCTAAATTGCCAATAAAACCGCTTTCGCTGTAACGCAATTCAACATTATTTTTTCTTCCGAAACCATTGGTGATAGAATAAGCCTTTTTCTGGTTGGTAAGATCAACAGCCCACAAATCAAACTGATCGTATAAAACCACCGTATTTCCATTGTTTAACCAGCCAGCGATTCCATATGCCGTATTAGCCGATTTCATATCAACATTATCGTTAGAAACTGGATAAGGAATTTGCGAACTAATGTTTTTGAATTGTAAAGAAGCGGGATCAAAAACAGTCCAAACTTTTGCTTTTTCATCATAATAAACAGCAAAACTTCCTTGCGGATTCCAAGTTGGATTTCCAAAAACGCCAGTTAGGACTTTTGTTGATTTTCCTGTTTCGGCATCAATCCAATATAAATCGTTACGCTCGTTAAAAGTCCAATCGACTTCTACAGCGTAAGGTTTTTTATCAATAGCAAAAGCACCTTTAAAATTACCAGATTCTGGAATTGAAACCTGATCAAATTCACCAGTTGAAGCGACTTTAATTACTTTTTTGTTTTGGATATCGTAAATGAATTTCTGTTCGCTGGGAAGCGTTTTTGAACTTCTCAACAATTCCTGTCTTCGTTCCATAGTTCCTTGATTGGATCTCCAGATTTCAGCATTTGATTTTGCAATCTGTGTATTCTCCTGACGTTTATTAGAATTTACTAATAACGTAATGAAATTGCTGTTTTCATTTAGTCCGTAAGCGACTTTTGAAATCGAAAAGTTAGGCTCGTTTAAAGCAATATCATCATAACTGAATAAGAGTTTCGTCGAATTGTTATTCAAATTAAAATAATAAACCAGATTGAAATCGGAACTATTATTTCCTTTTAAAGTAAAAGTACCTCCGTTTTCTTTGTCATTTAATTGAAAATCTCCAAAATCAGACGCTTTTCCGCTGAAAACTGTTTCTTGTTTTCCACCAATTGTTCCGTGTTTTAAAAAGACTTGATCCTTTTCGATTTGAACATAAACGATGGATTTGTTTTTTAAAAAACGAGACGATTTAATATTGTTTACAGAAATACTGTCATTACTTTCCAAATTATAACAAATTAAACGCTGTAAAAAGATGTTGCCTTTTGGAGATTCCGGACGTGTATAATACAAAAAATCAGTTCCTTCAAGTGCATTAGTGTAATGCTTGCTTTTCCAAAGTTTTTTTGAACCCGTTTTTAAGTTTTGCAAAAGAGTACTGTCTTTTCTGCTGTACTGAATCCAGTCTTTTTTTCCGATGAATTTTAGATCACTGACATTTTCTAAAACCAAACGTTTTCCTTTTGGAGCTTCCTGAATGATAATCTGTTTTTTGTTTTCTTTTTCTTCATCCTGAAAAACGGTGCTGTAAGACATCCATTTTCCATTGTAAGACAAAGCTTTGCTGTTAATTCTCTGCCAGGTTTGGTAAGCCGATTCGTCTACCGTTTTTTTCTGTGCAGATAAACTATGCGCACTCAAAGCGAGTGCACATAGTAAAACTATTTTTTTCATATTTTTTTGATTTTCAAAAAGCAATTATTCGTTTTTTAAAGCATTAATCACATCTGTAAGTTCATCTACTAACTGACCTGGGTTTCCAGAATATCCTTCAGATGTAAAACGAATTTTCCCGTCTTTGATCACTACTTTTCTCGGAATACCGCTTGATTTAAAGATTGCTGCGTATTTAGAAAACGATTCGTTATTGGTTCCGCCGCCTTTTTTAACCAAATCAAAATACGTATTGATTTTTAAACCTTTTTCTTTTAAATAAGCCAAAGCTTCTTTTTTATAACCTTCTTTAGTTTCCTGCGTGCTGATAAAATTAATCTCTACTTGTTTGTCTTCTTTAAAGTTAGTAACCAATTGCTGCATTGCTGGAAATGCTTTTTTACAAGGCCCGCACCAAGTTGCCCAAAAATCAATTACAATAATTTTACCGCTGTTTAAAGCCAAATCTTTTGTTTTTCCGTCTGCAGACTGCACTTTAATAGCTGGTGCAGGAACTGGATCCATTAAAGCGATTTTTTCTTCCGGCTTGTTTTCTTTTTTCAATTGCTCTAAATAAGCAGGAAAATCTGCTTCTTTTTTGCCTTCTTTCAAATACAATTCTTTCAGTTTTGCAGTTGCTCCTTCAGATAAAGTATTGGCTCTTGCAGCGTTTTTCAAAACCTCAATAATTGGCTTATTAAATGATTCTAAAGCTTTGATGTGAATATCATTTATACTTGCTTTTTCGTAACGTTTTTCGAACGGAAGCAAAGCAAAAACTTCTAAAACTTCTTTATACTTTTTCAAGATATCGTACATACGAATCTGAATCACTAATTCGTTGTTAAGCTGTGTTTTTGCATTTTCTGTTGCTTGATTTGGCGACCAGTAAATTCCCTGCATATAAGACAAGTCGTTTACTTTTTGCTGCATCTGCTGAATCATTGGCACTGCCATAGTTTCTATAACTGCTGGATCAACTACTTTTAAGTATAAGGCTTTCGAAATATTCTGGTGATATGCATCGTTTAGATTCGCAAAATTCATATTAGGAATCATTGCCAAAATGCTTTTGTAATCTTTGTTTTCGAAATAATATCCAAACTGCAATTTTACAATATTGTCATAGAAATACTTTTGAGAATCTGGCACATCTGTAGTGTATGGAAAATCGGCTAAAAACTGGGTAATTACTTTGTTTCTTTCCGTTGCATCTGGAATCGGCATAATTTTTTGATATGCTTTTTGTCTTAAAAATGCGCCTTTTGGAAATTGTTTTACGATTACATTTTCAACAGAATCAGCTTTGGCTTTGTTTTTTAATTCATATGAATAAATGTTATGAACTTTAAGATACACTTCCTCTGGCATTCCATTCATTTTCTTTGTAAAATCGGCTAAAAATTTACCGCCTAATTCTTGAAATTTTTCCGGTTTTTGTACTTTCAACACTTTAAAATAGGTATCAAAAAACTCTGGGAATCTATTTCCGTTAGCTGCAACTTCTTTTTTTAACCAATATTCAGTAGCGTCGCCATCGATTGTAAAATCTTTAAAATAACCGCCAAACTGCCCGTTAAAATCTTTGTTCCTAAAAGTTGCCCAAGCCAAATCGGCACCTGGCATTTTTACTTTTGGCTCTTTAAAAGCAACGAGTATATATCCAGTATCCTGATTGGTATCGGTTACTAAACCATTTTCGGTATTGCCATAGAATTTGAAAGCCATAAAAGCACAGTTTTTTGGAACTGTAAAATCGGCGCTGTAAACAGCGCCATTTTTTTTCATTTTAAGGTCTTCGATTTCCCATCTGTAATTATTAAAAACATATGCATAACCGTTGATATTTTTGACGTTTTCTAACGGACCGCCTTTTGGATCGTAAGTCATGCTGAAACTTGCACCAGGAATTGGAATGTCGACCATTCCTTGTAATCTTGATTTAACTTCTTGACTGGTAACCTGTAGGGTAAAGGCGCAGAACGCCAATACCAATAATTTGATATTCTTTATTTTTTTAAACATTGTAAGTTTTTTTATTTCCCTAATTCAGGGTTTAGATCGATATAATTTTGATTGATTGGGAATACATATCCATCACTATTTGGTTCTAAAGTATAAGTTTGTCCTTTAAAAACTCTGGTATATGTTTTTCTATAAACTGGATCAAGGTTTAATCTTCTTTGATCGAACCAGCGGAATCCGCGTCCGATGAATTCTTTTTGTCTTTCCGTTAACACTAAATCTAGAGCTTCTTTGTTTGTTGTTGCACTAACAGTGTAAGCTGTTCCCGATTTAAAACGTTTTGCTCTTAGAATATTGAGATAATTAACTGCTTCTGTAATCTTTCCTGATCTTGCGTAACATTCTGCCGCAATTAAATACATTTCAGGAACAGAAACTCCTACATTAATTCCGTTTGTGTAACTGTAAGTAGCAATTCCAAATCCTCTTCCTGTATAAGTTGGAGAAATTGCAATGTTTCCAGCTATTGTATAATAATCATATCGCAGATCACTTGACCCAAAACTATTTAATAAATCATTTGACAGCGGTGCTCTGTTATAAGTTAAAAGCAGCGTTTTTGAAAAGATCACTTCAGGATTCTGAATCAAAACGGGATAAGCATATCCTGTTGCTAATGATTTTAAATCGATTAAACCTTTTTGCATTTGTAAAGCTTTCTCTGCATTTTCAAGGCTCAATTGATATTCACCCATTAGTAGATAAGTTCTTGCAAGTAATGCATAAACAGCTCTTTTTGAAGGCAGAACATTAAACTGAGGATCATCTTGAATGCCATTTTCCAAAGCACTTTTTAAATCGGAAATAATTTGATCGTAAACCTGTCCAACCGTACTTCTGTCTAATGAAGAGAACAATTCTGGTTTTAACAAAAGCGGCACTGCTTTTTCTGAATTGGCAGAAGCGGGATCAAACTGTGGTCCGTAAGTATTAACCAACTGCAGATAAGCAAATGCTCTGTGCACGAAAGCTTCAGCGTAGATTTCCTTTTTTTCTGCATCAGTTCCTTTTTCGCTTCCCATAACACCATCAAGAATTACATTACTGTAATAAACGGCTTTATACAATCCTAACCAGTCAGAATCGCCTTGAGAAGGATCGTAAATTCTATCCTGCCAAGTATAACTGTTTCCCCAAATAGTGTTTACTCCGTTCTGGTAAGTTGTTGGAAATTCGACATCAGCATTGGCGATAAGGTAAATTCCTCCAGAAGAAGTTATATCATTATAATTGTTGGCGATGGCTCTGTAATCAGAAGTATATTTTAAAATTCGGTTGTTTCCAACTTGTTCCACTTCAACATAATCTCGGCATGAGTTTAGAAAAAGTAGCGGAAGGAATATATATAATGTGGATTTTAGAAATTTCATAATGATCTGTTTTTTTAAATTAAAAACTGCAATTAAATTGTAAAGAGTAATTACGCTGCGGTGGAAGCGTATTATAGTTATTATTTGACAGGTATTGAGGATCAATTCCTAAATCATTTTTAACCCATAGCAATCCTAAATTTCTCGCTGCAAAATTGAAGCTTAACGACTTTATAAAAGTTTTTTGCAGCCACTCTGAAGGGACATTATAACCTAATGAAACTTGCTGTAATCTCACGTTATCTGCAGGCAGTACATTAATATCTGACATTTGGAAACGATTTAAACTGTTAAAGCTGATGTTTGTAAGACCAGGAACATTTGTAAAAGCTTCGTCTCCAGCTTGTCTCCATCTGTCTGCCACCAATTCGTCTTTTGCGACAGCTCCATATTGTACTCCAGAATAGGATGGATAATTTTGTAAAACCGTATTTCTAAATACATGTCCTGCATAATAAGTAATCTGAACTCCTAATCTGAAATTTTTAAAAGAGAAATCATTCATGAAACCTCCAAAATAAGGAGCAAAAGTAGTTCCCATATATTTTAGGTCTTCTTTATCAATCGATGCAATTCCTTGAGTTGAATTTACAATTGTACCGTCTTTTTTGGACACCGTAGATTGACCAGTATTATCTAAACCTGCCCAATTGTAAGCGTAAACATATCCAATAGACCTGCCTTCTGTTGTTACACCAGATAGGTATTGGTTAGTGGTAGTTGCCTTAAAACGAGAGTCTGTTACTTCATTCGTATTATAAGAGAAATTAAAAGTACTATTCCACTTAAAAGCAGCATTTATAATAGTTCCTGAAAGAGATAAATCTACACCATGTCCTTTTAAAGTTGCGGTATTATAATTTACAAAAGACCAGCCGTAAGTTGGATTAAAAGGAAGGTTTACTAAAATGTCTTTTGTTTTTTTATAGTAGAAATCAACACTTCCTCTTAAACGATTATTGAAAAAACCGTAATCTAAAGCGTAATTGAATGTTGATGTTGTCTCCCATTTAATTTCAGGATTTTGAGGTATGCTGATAGATCCTGTTGGTAACTGCGTATTAAAATCGACAGATCCAATGCTGATTACAGGGCTTTGGCTTCCAAAACCACCACTAGGCGAAACTCCTGCCTTACCATAAGTAATTCTAAAAGCTAAATTGCTTAACCAGTTTACATCTCTTAAGAAAAATTCTCTATTGATATCCCATTTACCTCCTACAGACCAAAGTGGCAATGCTCTATTTTTTTTAGAAGCTCCTAATAAGTTAGTATCATCAAAGCGGACACTTCCTGAAACATGGTATCGGTTCATAAAATCATAAGAACCCAGCCCATAGTAGGACAAATAACGGTTTCTTGATTTACTGATGTTATTATCAGAAGTTCCAATAATGCTCTGCCATCCATAAACCGTATTGTAATAAACGGTAGGATTTACAGATTGACCTGAATTAGTGTCTATATTATAACCGTAGTATCTTTGGCTTGAACCTTCTCTGCGTTCTTCTCTAATTTCTGCACCAGCTAAGAAATGTAAGCTGTTGTTTTCATTTAAATTCTTATTGATATTCATTTGAAAACGCATACTCTGAGTATCATTGTTAATGTTCGTGTTGTATAAATAAGAACCCAGCGGTATACCATAAACTAATTTTCCAGCTGTATTAACAGATGTTGCCTGGTTAATCATGTTTCGAGTAAAATAACTATCCAGTTCACTTAAAGATTTGGTCTTATTTGTAATAGAAGTATACATTCCAGATGCTTCAAAATTTAACCAATTTGTAACTGTTGCCGTTAAGCTTGCATTTAATCTGATGTTGGCTCCTTTAGTTATTACATTAGAATAATTTAGTTCATCTAAATAGTTGTAAGACCAAGGCAAATATCCTTTTGCTTCAAATCCTTTTGAAACTTCTGGTCTGAAAAGAAAATAGCGGTCAATTCCATTTCCGTCTGCATCTGCAATCATATCATACGGACGCAAAGCGGTTGCCGATACATTTGATAATGCTTCATTTGCAACTGTATTCGTTTGATACGATGTTGGAACATAGTTGACTCCTGTATTTAACTTTAAGAAGCTTTTAAGCTGAAAAGAGTTATTTAATGTGATATTATAAGATTGAGAATCATTTCCTCTCATGGCACCATGATCTTTATTGTATCCTAAAGACAAATAATAAGTACTTTTTTCATTTCCGCCATTGATGGATAAATCATATTGCGTTGTAATCGAGTTTCTTAGTAAATATCTGTTTATCTGCCCTAAATTATCATTTTGTCCAAGCTGCGCTAATAATTGATCTCTTTCAGAAACAGAAATTTGTCCTCTTTTTTGTCTAAACATAATTTCCTGTGCGGCACTTGGATTAAGAGCCTGCCAGTTCGAGATATTATCAACAACGAATCCGCCATTTACAAGGTCTTTTTCGTAATCAATATATTGAGCAGTATTCATAACGCGAAGTTTGCCCAAATCTATTTTTTCTCCAATGCTTGTAGTTGTATTGAAATTAATTGTTGGCTCACCTTTTTTACCTTTTTTGGTTGTAATGACAATAACACCATTAGCAGCCATAGATCCCCATATTGAACTTGCAGCAGCATCTTTTAAAACTGAAATGCTCTCTACATCATCTGGATTAAGAAAACTTAAAATTGAAGATCCCGGCACACCTCTTTTAGAAAAAGCAAAATCTTCTCTTGACTGCGGAAAACCATCGATTACAATTAAGGGCTGTCCTGTTCCGCTGTAGCTATTAGTTCCTCTGACACTGATAGAACCTGTTCTTGGATCAACATTCACACCAGCCAGTTTTCCTTCCAATCTTGACTGAATGTCAACTGTTGGAACTTCGGCCAGCTCTTTGGCGGTCATTACACCAATAGCGCCAGTTACTCTTTCTTTTGGGATTTCTGTGTATCCATTAGAAACAGTAATTTCAACAGAATGAAGCTCCATAACATCTGGTACAAGTGTTGCATCAATGATTCTTTTGTTATTTACAGGGACTGTAACGGTTTTATAACCTAAAGAGCTGAAAACAATAGTATCGTAAGGAGAAACTCTCATTCTGTATTCGCCTTCTTTTCTAGTAATATCCCAAGATTGTTTGCCTTTTAAAATTACGTTAACGCCAATAAGCGGTGCGCCTTTTTTATCGGTTACTTTACCGGTTAATTCATATTCCAGCTGTTCGGCTTTCTTTTTGTTTCTTTTTACAACAACTTGTTTATCAATAATATCAAAAGTAAGATTGTTACTTCGCAGGGCATTATTTAAGATTTCTTCTAAAGTCGCGTCTTTGTCCAATGTAATAGTATTGGCAGATTTAAGCACATCATCGTTATAGAAAAAAACATAGTTAGTCTGTTTTTCTAGGGTAGAAAATACTTCGGTCAGCGGCGTGTTCTTGAAACGAACATGTATTTTATTTTGTCCTAAAGAAGGGTTCGCATATAAACTACACATACTTATCCAAATAAATGCAGTAACAGATCTCATAAGCAGCAGATATAGGTAATAGTGGTATCGTCCAGAAAAATACTTTTCTGAATTATGTTTTTTATTCATAATTTTGTTTTGAATTTAAGAGATAGTCAATTAGCGTTGACTACAGTTCTACAATGCCAAAAGATGGTTCCAACATCTTTTGGTTTTTTTTTTGGTTAGTTTTTACAAATAAGGTTGATATGTTTATTTTTGGTCTTATATCATAGGCTTTGGTGGTTTTAGAATTGATTTTTTTATTTATTTAATTGTAATAGTTCTTTGGTTTGCGTTAACAGTACAGTGGTTATTGGTAATACTCGCTAAAGTAGTTGCCAGTGAATTAAGGTTTTCATTTAAAGCAAATGATCCAGAGTAATTGGCATCAAGATTTAAATTGTCTCCTTTTATAAATTCAATTTTATAATATTTTGAAAGCTTGCTTAAAATACTATTCAAAGACTGACTTTTGAAAGTAAAATAACCTTCTCTCCAAGACAATACAGAAGCAACATCTTTTCGTTCTACTTTAATTTGTTTTTTGTCTTTATCGATTGTAGCAATCATTCCAGGCGTTAAGTCTTCCTGAATTTCTTTACTAGCTAAAAGTCCTTTTTTGTTGTAAGTAATTCTAACTTTTCCTTGTAATAAAGCCGTTTGAACTGTTTCGTCTTCGGGATAAGAACTCACATTGAAAACCGTTCCCAGAACACGTACGTCGCATTCTTTGGTTTTTACAAAAAATGGTTTTGCTTTGTTATGAGCCACATCAAAAGCGGCTTCACCAGTTAAATACACTTCACGAATTGATCCGTCAAATTGAGTTGGATAAATTAAGGATGAACCAGAGTTTAGCCAGACTGTTGTGCCGTCAACCAATACAATCTGTGTTCTTTTACCGTAAGGAACTCTAACGGTATTAAAAGACGCACTGCTGGAGTTAGTATTGATTGCCTGATTTCCAACCGTTACTTTCTCACCATTTTTACCATAGCTGATAATTGAACTGTCTTTTACAGCAATAGTTTTTTGATCTTGCAGTACAAGAGAGATATTCTCTAAATCTGCATTAGATTCTATTGTTAGTCCTTTTTCGGCAAAAAGTTCTAAATCTGTTTTAGGTTTAGTTTCTGCGGTTTGGTTTAAAAATAATGCAGTAAATAATGCCACACTAGCAGCGGCAGAAAAGGCAAGAAGTCTTTTCTTATTCCTGCGTCTGGATTCTTTTTGTTCCAGTTCAATAAGTCCATGACGAATTTGATTCTTTAAAGAATCTTTTTCATCGTTCGATATTTTGTTAAAATTAATTTGCAAGGCGATGTTTTTATGGGGTATATAATACTAAGAGAACAACTCTTGTAAAACATAGACATAAAAAATAACCTTTTTTTAAAGTTTTTTTCGAAGTTCTTTCAAACACCTGTAAATCAGAGTTCTGCAAGACTCAATAGAAATGCCTAAAATAGAAGCAATTTCTTCATACGGTTTGTCTTCGTTAAATCTGTAGAATAATGCCTTGCGCTGTTTTTCTGTAAGTTCTTCCATCGCAAAAGCCAGTTTAGAATTGAGTGCAGTATTATTTTCTTCTTCGATTAGAGTATCTTCAAAAGAGAGTTCCTTTAATATAACTGAATCGTAATCAGTATTTAAAGAAAAAATTTTCTGTGCAGCTTTATGTTTTTTTAAAACATTTCGCTGTGTGATTTTAAACAAATACGATTTTACATTTACAGTTTCGGCAAGACCGCTTCGGTATTTATAAATGTCCAGAAAAACATCATGAATCGCATCTTTAGCAATCGAAGATTCATTAGTATATTGTAAAGCAAAAGTTAGTAAAACATCCGCGTAGATATCATACAGCTTCTCAAAGGCAGTAATATCACCTTTTTTAATCTGCTGCCATAAAAAAATATCTGTAGTGGTATTCTCCATTTAAGGAATAAAATTGCGCTTGTTTTTGAGCAAATCTAAAACTTTTATCAGTTGATTAAATAATTTTTCGAATTTTTCGCATCATTTTCAAGATTTTGGTCAAAATAATGGCGATAATTTTGTTAAAATAAGTTTTAATGATTTGTGTCAATATCTAGAATGAAAGAAAAAGATTTCGTAAACAGAAATGATCTTTTTTTTAACATTGCAGCAAAGTAAAATTAAACTCCCACTAACGTAAAAATCGATAGGTTTTTTTGTAGTATTTAATTTTCGGACATTATGGAGCTATATATTCCTCTTTGTTAGTATTATTTTGAAGATAAGTAATAAACGTTAACGGAGAAACACCAGTAATTTTCTTGAATGTAATTGTAAATCGGCTGTGAGAAGCAAAACCAGCCTGATCGGCCAGATAACTGATTTTGTATTTCAAATAATCGGGATCATTTTTCAATCGGTCAACGATATAATTAATGCGAAGCTCGTTGATATATCCCGCAAAATCCTTTGATTTATGTTTGTTGATAACATACGAAAGATAACGATGATTAACATTCAGCTCTGAAGCCACAGAGTTAAGCGATAAGGTTTTATTAAGGAAAGAATGAGCGTTCTCAAATTCTTTTATGTTTTCTAAGATTGCATTCTCGGTAGCTTCAGACATATATTCTTTAGAAGCTTCTTTCTTAGACTCTATTTCAGTTTCCATAGTTGGAACAGTATTACCATTGTCTATAAAAGCCTTGATTTTTTTATAATCTTGTTTTCTCTTAAAGATGTAAAGCAAAATTGTAATTAGAATAACAAAAATGCAGATTCCGATGAAAATGAATGTGTTTTTTTGATATTGTGTCTGGCTGTCCTGATGGCTTTTTCGGATTGATTTAATTATATCATCAGCAATCATTTTTTTATTGTCATTTTCGGCCTTTACTATTTTAAGATTCTTTTCATTATAAATGATGTACTTTTTAGAATCCGTTTTTTTATAAAACTCCATAAAAGAAGTATAAACCTCTTGCTTTAACGCAGAGTAATCTGATTTTTCTGCAATCTCTTCGGCTTTTTTATAATGCAATAATGCCTTTTTATAATCCTTCAATTCGACATACACATTTGCAATGCCATTATAAATAAAACCCTTTAACGGATTATCATAAGATAAAGATTCCTGAAGTTCCTTTTGTGCTTTTTCGTAATGATATAAAGCAGAATCAGCCTTTTTTAATTCCAGATAGTTTCGGGCAATAAGTTCGTCGTTAATTGCAATTTGATAATTTTTATCGCTTACAGCAGCCGCTTTTTCGAATAAATGAATTCCTTTTTTAAGATGTGAAATCGCTTTAGAATAATTCGAATCATGCAGTTCGTAGCAGGCAAGTTCCTGAGAAAGATTTCCTTGAAATCGGTACATTTCAGTTTTGTCTTTAATTTTTTTACTGGTTGCAACCGCTTTATTCAAATAAATTTTTCCAGTATCGTAAATTTCACTTTCGCGATAAAGGGAAGCCATGAAACCATATATTTTAGCCATTACTGCAAAATCTTTTCCTATAACTGCTAAACTATCGGCTTGTTTAAGAGCGTTAATAGCTTCATTGTTGATTCCGTATTGATACAAAATATGCGCTTTCAGCATACGTGTTTTTATTTTATCCGAATTATTTTTTGCCGTATTATATAAGAAATCCGTATTTCTTAAAGCTTTTTTAGGGTTTGAACTCAATAAAACCTGATATGTTTCTGTATAAATGCGTTCGAACGAATCTTGCGAATAACCAATGTAAAATGAAAGGAAAAAGGTAAGGAGTACTGTATTTTTAAATTGCATGTGGTATTTAGTTATAATTTACATCCAACAGTTTTATATTAAAAATATATATTCTGTTTTTATAATATAATTTTAGTATAGTAAAAATGGGAAAGTAAGTATAATTTTTCAAATTATCATTGAGTATTTGTTTTCTTAACAACATTAAATTTTTATGTGTAATAAGTTTTTTAGTTTTTAGCGATTTGCATCAAATGGACAAATTTTGACCTATTATTTGAAATTTTATGATTTAAAAACTGACTAATTTTTAAAGTGTTTTAAGCCAGTTGTTTATGAATTTTCTTTCATGGAAATATTTTATCTTTTACGTAATTGGTAAAGAAACGCTCCATTTTTTCCTCGCTCAAATGATTAGTTTCGCATCCAAGTTTTTCAATAGAAAGTATAATTTTTGTTTTAGAGCTTTTTTTTGTTGGGCTGCTGGTTTCGTACAAAGGCTGCGCAATTTCTTCCAATATTTATTACCTTAATACATTAAACCAATCCTGTTCATCACAGGCTCTAGAGGGGTCCGGAGTATATTTGTTTTTTAGTGTATGCCATAAATTTGGTTGAAACTTAACAGCTGAAACCAGCAGTATTTTTTAAGATTTTAAAAAGTAATGTACCGTAATGAAAAGAAAATATACCAAATCGGCATTATTGCTATTAGACATACAAAACGATTATTTCTACAAAGGCAAAATGGAATTTAGCGGCAGTTATGAAGCCGCTTCTCAAGCAAAGAAAATCCTGGATATTTTTAGAAAGAAAAGAAAAACAATAATACATATCCAGCATATTGCAGTGCATAAAAATGCTTCACACTTTGTCTCTGACACTTACGGAGCAGAAATATATGAAGAAGTTAAACCTCTCGAAGGAGAAACTGTAATTATTAAAAATAACCCCAATAGTTTTATAAAAACAGGTTTATTCGACTACTTGAAGAATAACCAAATTGAAAATCTAACAATTGTTGGTATGATGGATAATATGGCAAACGATCCAACCGTGCGAACAGCCAAAGACTTGGGATTCAATGTGCAATTGGCAGAAAATAAAATAGCTGTAAGTGTATAAAGAAATATTTGTTATACCTGTTTGTTAAATTAAATGAAACAAAAAAAGAGATTTGGTTAAAACAAATATAAAAATGATGTATTTTTGCCCACGTAATAAGTAACAAACAGTTGAAAAGGTTAATAATCATAGCACTTTCTATTTTAATTTTATCACCTTCCTTTGGGAGCCTGTTTGTTTATGCTTCATTCAAAATCAATCAGAAAGAAATTGCACAAACAATCTGTGTGCAGCGCAAGCAGGTTTTTAACAACTGTAACGGCCGATGCGAACTTCAAAAAAGCATTAAAAAATATTCTGATAACGAAAAGAAAATGCAGGACAGCCTAAAAGATAAATTAGAGCTTGTCTATGTTCAAAATACTGCAGAAGTTTTTATTAGTGCAGTTTCTGTTATCGATTCAACAGAAAATACTACTATTTTATTCGAAAAGAAACCTATCGGGGCTTCTAATCTTACATTTCACCCTCCGCTCGTATAATTCGAGATCATTTTTTTGTTTTTAAAATCAATCAGCATCGTTCCTTTTTTTGAATGATGTAAAAATAGATGCGATAATTTTCTATCTATAAGAGGTGAATGTATTTTGGAATGACAGATTGAAAAGCTGTTTTCCTTTCTATATAACATTCAAAGTTTGAGAAACAATTGATCTTACTCCAGCAATTGAAAATATTTTAGATACATTTTCAATTGAAAACACCCATTAAAATTTCACGGCATTTGAACCTTCCAAAATGGATGGTTTTGTGCTGCATTTTAAAACGTTTTTCAAACATTCATTACAAATGAAATCTTTAAAATTTTTAGCAATTGCACTATTGGGTGTAATTGCTTCCTGTACCATCGATAAAACAGATTATGAAGCTGAAATCGGTTCTCAAGTTCCAGAATATTACGAGTTTAAAGAAGCAGCTTCTTTAACCAGCGGTAACTATAAAATTAGTATTGAAGCCTTAAACGGCACTTTTTATAAAGGCTACAACGAACTTCATCTGAAAGTTGTAAATACCCAGAACAATCAAGCTGTAAATGCCTCTGAAGTTACTTTTTTACCGATTTTAAGTGCTAACGGAAATACAAGTTCTTGTCCGCATGAGTATAATCTGGCTTACGATACAGCAAATAAATATTTTACTGGTTATGCTGTATTTACCAGTGAAAGTGCTGCTTCGAACAACTGGAAAATATATGTAAGTTTTAAAGCAGAAAATCAGAAATATGAGATTAATAAAGATATTTCTGTTGAAAAACAAAGCAATAAAAATCTCAATATGACCACTTTTACTGGAAAAGATAACGAACAATATGTAATTGCGTTAGTTGCTCCTCAAAAACCAAAAGTGGCAGAAAATCCGCTTGTTGCAGGTATTTACAAATACAATAAACCAACGAATGCGGCAGGAACTTTTCCAGATCCGTCTCAGTTTTCTTATTCAGAAGCGGTAGGTTATACTTTAAAGTTAGATCCAAGAATGCCTGAACCTTCAATGGGAAATCATTCGTCGCCAAATAATCAGGATTTAACACAACAGAATGACGGTTTGTATCACGGAGTTGTCAATTATACCATGACAGGAAATTGGACTTTGAATCTGATTTTGATGAACCAAAACGGTTTGATTTTAAAAGGAACTGTTGTGCCAACCGATTTTACGCCCGGAATTGAAGGCGTGAAAAGTGAACTTTATATTGATACTTTATTCTAAGAACATGAAATATATTATAATGTTGCTTTTTTTGGGAGTGTCTGTAACAGCTCAAAACCCTCATGCACATCACGACAGTATCAAAAACTTAGAAGAAGTAACAGTAAAAAATGCGGCTAAAAAGAAAATCGAAACCGAAATGAAAATGGCTGTTTCTGTTGATGAATATTTGTCTTCGGCAGATAATATCAGTTTTATCAAACGCGGTGCTTATGCTTGGGAACCTCTTTTAAATAATATGAGCACAGAACGTTCTACGGTTACCATTGACGGCATGCACATTTTTGGTGCCTGTACCGATAAAATGGATCCAATTACATCTTATGTAGAAAGCAATAACCTCTCGGCAATTGATATAAAATCTGGTCAGGAGGGAAGCCTTCACGGTTCGACCATTGCAGGAAGCATCGATTTAAAAAGAAAAAGTACGCCTTTTGGTCTTGCCAAAAAATGGAACGGAGGTTATCAAACCGGATTTGAATTTAATAACAAACAGTTTTTCAATCTTGGAAATGTAGCATATTCTGGCGAAAAATTTGTTGCTGAAGGAAGTATTTCATACCGAAAGGCAGCTGATTATTACGACGGAAATAATGATGAAGTAAAGCATTCACAATATAAAAAGTTCAATACTTCATTAGGTTTTGCGTATAAAACAAGCGATTTATCGGCAGTAAGACTAGATGCTATTTTTGATATGGCAAAAGATGTTGGTTATCCGGCACTTCCAATGGATTTATCGCTTTCCCGCGCCTTAATTACATCAGCCTCATACAAACAATTATTTGAAGATGGATTGGTAAAAGTAATCGATTCAAAAATCTATTTTAATGCCATTGAACATTATATGGACGATACGACACGACCTGAAAATCTGGTTCATATGGATATGCCGGGCTGGAGTACCACTTATGGTTTGGTTTCAAAAGCCAATTTGAAAAAGAATAGTTATTCCTCTGAAATACAATTGAATGCTTACGATAATCTTTCGATTGCAGAGATGCGCATGTATCCGCAGGACAGAAGCCAAAGAACCATGTTTGCTTACAGCTGGCCTTGGGTAACCACTCGCTATGCGGGACTTTCGATGAATAATTCCTGGGATCTTTCAGAGAAAAGTCAGCTGAATTTAGGCGGATCTTTGGGCGTAAATTATAATTATTCGAAATATGTTGAATTTAACTGGATTTTTCATCCTGGAGCACCTCAGGAAAAAACAAGATTTTTACCCAATTTTCACGCAGGTTATAACCTAAATATCGATCAGTTTAATTTTTCTGTTGGAACGGGTTACGGACATAGAGCGCCTTCTGTTTCTGAAGGTTACGGCTATTATATTTACAATAGTTTTGACCGTTACGACTACATTGGAAATCCTGATTTAAAAAATGAAATTTCGTATGAAGGAAATGCAAGTGCCGGTTTCAAAAATGAAAGATTGAGCATTCAGGGAAAAATCAATTATTTCTATATTGAAAATTACATTATTGGAAGAATTCTAAGTATGGGAAGTCCGATGAATTATCAGTCTGTTGGGGTAAAAGGCTATACATCATTAGATTATGCCACACTTTTGAATATGTCTCTAAATGCAAGTTATGATGTATTAGAACATTTGCATTGGAACGGCACTTTGACTTATGCACGCGGGATGGACAATAACGGCGGTAATCTTCCTTTTATTCGTCCGTTGAGTTATTTGACTTCACTTCATTTCATGCATAAAAATTTCGGAATCCAGACTTCTGTAAACGGTGATTTCGAGCAGATTAATTACAGTCCGGAATACGGAGAAGATTTGACAGGTGCTTATTTTATCTGGAATCTTTCAGCTAATTATTCGTTCAAAATCAATCAAATGAAAACGGTCGTTCAGGTTGGAGCAGAGAATTTATTAAATGAATATTACAGCACTTACGCCGACTGGGGAAATATCCCTAGAATGGGGCGCAATATTTTCACGTCTTTAAAATTCAACTTCTAAAATAATGAGAAAAGTTTTTAGTATCACAATGACAATCTTGTTACTGCTGGTTTCTTTCCAGCAGGCATTGCTTATTGTGCACTTTAAACTGAATCAGGAGAATATAGAACAAGAATTTTGTGTCAATAAAGCCAAACCAGAATTACAGTGTCATGGTAAATGTCATTTAAAGAAAGAGCTTGAAAAATCAGATAATAACAGCGATTTAGAACTAGCAAGTATTAGTAAAAACATCGATATTATTTTGATTTCTGAAATGGAATTTACATTTCACATAATAAAAGAATTAAATTCAAAAAAAGTATTGATTTATAGAGAAACAGGACAAATAGAACCCATTCTCGAAATTTTTGTACCGCCGCCTATTTGCTGATTAATTCCTCATAATTAATAAAAATAGAAATACAAAAATTAAATTAATACAAAATGCAAAATTTTAAAAAATACCTTTTATTATCCATTGCTTCTTTGGCATTTGTGTCGTGTTCAAGTGACAGCGATAATCCAGTTGCAAATAACGTCACATTAGAATTTAATAATACTTTCAAGAATACGGCAATTGTTTTAGGGAATGCGGCATCGACTTCTGCGACAGCAAATACTTCTGCAGCAGGACAAGTACATCATTTTTCTGAACTAAAATATGTAATCAGCAACATTCGTCTGGTAAAGGACAATGGAGTTGAAGTTCCGTACAATGTAAACGATTTGGATAAAGGCGCAGCGGTAATTGATCAGGCTAAAACCGCTTCATTAAGTTATGTTTTAAGCAATGTGCCTGCTGCAACTTACAAACAGATTAAATTTGGTTTAGGAATTAAACAGGAACAAAACACTTTAGATCAAGTTAGATTTCCAAATTTCTATGCGGCAGCTGGCGCTAATGACACTGCAATGATGTGGGAATGGGGAAGCGGCTACCGTTTTACCAAAATTGAAGGTTTTTATGATACAGACCATAAAGCAATGTCTATTCATACAGGAAGCACAGTTGAAGGAACTGCTCCAAACTATACACAAGGCGTTAATGCATACAGAGATGTGACCTTAAATCTGACAACAAATGCAGTTGTGGGAAGCGCAACGCCTAAAATCAAAATTAAAGCAGATTTTGATAAATTATTGAGCGGTAAAACTAATACAATTACACTTTCAACAGGAACAGGAATGAATGATAATGCTACACCAAATGTTCACACAGCTGCTCAAATGGTAAAATTTGTAGATAATTTGGGTGGAAATGGATCTAGCGATGTTACAGGAATGTTTTCGGTTACAAGCGTAGAAAACTAAACTCATTTATACAGAACTGTCTGAATTTTAAAAAAGAGACAGTTCTGTTTTTAAATTCATTTAGAATGAAAAAGATAATTAGTTTTCTATCGATTTTAGTATTGCTGGCATCTTGTACCAATGATGATTCGGACTTAATTTCTATTGTTAATCCTGAAATCGAGTTGAACATTCCGTCTGGATTTCCAGAACTGAATGCTTTTGTGAGTCAAAACAAACCAACTAAATATGGTGTGGAATTGGGCGAGAAACTGTTTTCTGATAAAAGATTCAGTGCCGACAATACAATTTCTTGTTCCAGCTGTCATATTCAAGAACATGCCTTTACAGACCAAAAATCTCAGGCAGTTGGGATAGAAGGAAGAATTGGATTGCGAAATACGCCGTCTATCCAAAATTTGGCTTTTATGAAGTTTTACAATTGGGACGGAAGCAAACTGCAATTAGAAAATCAGCCTTTGGTTCCTATTATCACACATGAAGAAATGAATTCTTCTATTTTGGAAGTTATTGGTAAAATTAAAGATGATCCTGCTTATAAAGATTTATTTAGAAAAGCTTTTGGAGACGAAAATATCACTCCAGATAAAATCTATAAAAGCATTGCACAATTTGAATACACTTTGATTTCAGCCAATAGCAAGTATGATAAAGTAAAACGAAAAGAAACTGCTTTTTCAGAAAATGAATTAAAAGGATATCAAACCTTTCAGCAGAAATGTGCGAGCTGTCATGCTGGGGAATTATTTACCGACCAGAGTTTTAGAAATATAGGTTTTCCGATAAATACAGATACAAATGAAGCAGGACGAGCAAGAGTAACTGGAATTTCAAGTGATTTTATGAGTTTTCGCGTTCCAACTTTGCGAAATATAGAATATACAGCTCCGTATGGTAGTTTTGGACAGTTCTCGACTTTAGAATCTGTTTTGGATTATTTTGATAATGGTGTTTTAGATGCCGATAATCTAGATCCGATTTTTAAAGAAAAGGGTAAAAAAATACCGCTTACCGAAGATGAAAAGAATAATCTAATCGATTTTATGAAAACTTTGAGTGATACAGAATTTGTAAAAAACTGATTAAGAAGAGATTTCTAAAAATAGAGATAATCCGGTCAAATTCATGAATTGGTTTGTTCCGTCGGAGCATTTCATTGTTAGAAAAAAAAATATTATCATAATTACGTTCCATAGGAACGTTTGATTTTGATGTGTAAACGTTTTTTAGATTATAATTCTGTAATGTAAGAAGCCTCAGAGAGGCGGAATATTTATAGCAAATAATAAAAATTAACAACATAAAGCTCCAGCGGAGCGACATATATTTAGATTGTAAAATATGTCGCTCCGCTAGAGCTTTTTTTCTGATTGAAATTTATAAATATTATGCTCTTCCAGAATATAAAAATTTAAATTAGACAAAAAGACCGTTTCTAAAGAACTGACTTTTTCAATATAAGATCCATCTTTTTTTGTTCTAAAAACTCCTTATCCAATCATTTTAGAGCTTAAACATGTTGCAAATTATAATTTGAAACCTAAATGTCTTCTAAAAAGTAATTAGATTCTGATATCCGTCCTAAATTTGATTTAGTTTTTAATGTAATCATCTAATAATCAATTTTATGAAAAAAATATTTTTTTATCATGTTTTATTATTGTTTGTAATTAGCGGCTGTAAAAAAGAATCTGAAATAAAAGAAGATACGAGTGCGGCATCCGTTTCTAATTCGGAACAATACGAATTTGTTGGTGGTTACCCAACAGAAGCTACGATTAAAAAAGCGTATGATGATGCTGATCTTACGCGTGCCATACAAGCTTATAAATTTTTCTATCCAACAGTATCTGGCGAAGGTTTAGTTAAAGGAAATGACAGTATTAAGATTAAACCTAACAGTGCATTTGGTACTTTGGATACAAAACCTGGACAAATTGGATTTACATTGAATTCTGATACGCCTTACGGTCCAATCCCAATTGATTTATCAAAAGGTCCAATGGTTATAGATATTCCAAAAGGACCGCTTATTGTTGTCGCCATGGATGTCAACCAGCGCTGGGTTGCAGATATGGGGATTCCGGGACCTGATGCAGGAAATGGCGGAAAACATTTACTGCTTTCACCAGATTATAAAGGCGTTGTGCCAGCGTCTGGATATCATGTCTGGAAAGCATCGTCTAATAATCTAACCGTTGGAATTCGTTCGCTTCCTGTTGGCGGAGATGTTAAAGCGGCAATGGATCGCATAAAAACCGTAAAAGTATATCCGTTAAATAAACCAGCCGACTGGAAAGAGCCAAGCTGGCTTGAATTAACAGATAAACCCCAAAATACTACGCCCGTTTCATGGGAAAATAATATCAAGTATTGGGAAAATCTAAATGATGTCATTCAGCGTGAACCCGTTTTTGAAGGGTATAGAAATTATTATGGAGAACTTGCTGTTTTAGGAATTAAAAAAGGGCAGGCTTTTAAACCTGATGCCAGAATGAAAGCTATTTTGGAAAAAGCGGCAAAAATTGCCAATGCGCAAATGAGAGTACAATCGTTTGCAGATCGACGCCCAGACCGTATTGTATGGAAAGATCGTCAATGGGAATGGGTGGCGCTTCGATTTGAAGACGGCGATTTTAATACTGCAGATTACGTGGATTTGGACGGGCGTGAAACTTGGTTTTATCAGGCCATTGGAGCTTCACCATCAATGTTTAGGCGAAAAGAGGGCGCAGGTTCTTTGTACTGGCTCGGACTTAAAGACAATACAGGCAAATATGTTGATGGAGGTAAAAACTATAAATTGACTATTCCGACACCCGTTCCTGCCAAATTATTCTGGTCGATTACAATTTACGATGCAGCAACCCGAAGTCAGGTTATTACAGATCAAAACAAAGCTGCATTACGTTCGTTATTTGAATTAAAAGATAAAATAGGAGGAAAAAGCGTTGATTTGTTTTTTGGACCAAAAGCTCCTGCTGGTAAAGAAGGACAATGGATTAAAACGCTTCCCAACAAAGGCTGGTTTGCGTACATCCGTATCTACGGGCCAGAAACAGCTGCGTTTAACGGCACTTGGAAACCTGGCGATTTTGAAGAAATTAAATAGGTTATTGACTTCTTTTAGAATTCATAAAATAATCTCCATTTGCAAAAAAAACTTGGACTATGGTAATTTTTGACCAAGTGATTCTGGAATTGATGAAAAATTATGCATCAACTCCTCCAAGACCACAGCTTAGCGGTTCTATGATGGACCAATGGAAAATGGAAAATATAGAACTATAGAACAGGCTAAACAATTATTAAATAGTAAAGAATTAGCACTGCCTCCTTTGAGTGTTGATCCTAAAGAATAATTAAAAAGGTTAATGACAATTTTAAATCCCGTTTCTCGTTTGAAATGGGATTTTATTTTTCTTTCCAAAAACTATTTTTATCTAATTTTGAAACCATCTTTAAGATAATTTACCAATGATACCACGATTACTTTCTCTTTTTTTTCTTCTTTTTTCTTTATCTATTCATTCTCAATCTTCTACAAAAGAATGGATTGATAGTTTAAATACTATTGATGATCATAATAAGAAAGTTGATTTAGCTCTTAAAATTGCTTCTAAACTTAAGGATTCTGATTGGGAAAGAGCCATAAAATATATCGAACTGGCAGAAACTGAAGCAAAAAAAACAGAAAAAACCAATTTAGCACTGGCTAAGGTCTATGTCGCAGCAGCTCAAATTTACGACTCAAAGGATGTTATCGATATTACCTTGCAGTATTATCTAAAAGCGTATGATATTTACAAAAACAATAATATTATAGATGAAACTGCGCGAGTAGAAAATAACCTTGCTATTATTTACGCTAAAAGCAATAATGAAGAAAAAGCACTTCAGTATTTTTTACATGTCTATCGTTATCAGAAATCTAAAAAAGAGTCTGATAAACTAGTCAAAATTTTAAACAATATTGGTACAACTTACTTAGGAAAAAGTTTAGATTCTTCGCTTTATTATTACCATAAAGCTGATGCAATTGCTAAAACTTTAAAAGATAAGAGGTTGAAAATTTATGTTTATACCAACTTAGCGAGAGCTTATGGCTTAAAGAAAGACAAGAAAAATGCCGATATTTATTTTGAAAAAGCATTCTCATTTACTGACTCTTCTATCGATAATTCATTAAAAGCTTTTACTTATGAGTCGCTTTCAGAATATAATTTTCAAGAAAAAAAACTCGACGATGCGATTCTAAATGCTAAAAATGCCTTGGAATTATCAAAAGATAATGAGTTTGGTTTTTCTGGTTTACGATTGAATAAAATATTGTATCAAGCCTATTTAGAAAAAGAAGATTATAAAAATGCAGTGCATTACTTTCAGAAATACAATGCAATCAGCGACAGTATTAATATTGAGCAGAAAGCTGTCAATCTGGAAAGAATTAGACTTGAACAAGATTATAAAGTACGAAGCCAGATTCGAACTTTGGTTGAAGAGAAAACCAGATTCAAGTATTATGTCGTTGGATTAATATTGGTTGTTGGCATATTGGTTTTAATTCTTCTGTTAATCCGTTATCGAAACCGAAATATCACCAATCAGCTGGAGAAAGAAAAACTAAAAGCAAAAGAACAAGAGCTAAAGCAAAGCCTTGAAGCTAAAAACATGGTTTTGGTTGGTAAAGCCATGTCCGAAATTCACCGTACCGATAATATCAATGAAATCCTGACCGACTTAAAAAAGATTAAACTTAAAACAGTCAATAAAGAAATGCAGCAAGCGATTGATATTGTTTTAAAACGTCTGGAAAAAGATTTGAATACCGATATATGGAAAGAATTTGAAATTAGTTTCGAACAGGTTCATAAATCATTCTTCGATAAATTAACCATAGATTATCCAACACTTACCCCAAAAGAGCGCCGGCTTTGTGCATTGCTTTATTTAGATTTAACTACGAAAGAAATCTCTCAAATTACAGGACAATCCTTTAAATCGATAGAAAATGCCCGAACCAGACTTCGTAAAAAATTCGATTTAACCAACGAAAAAGTAAATCTTTCCACCTATTTAAACTCTTTTAAACCAGAAAATATGTAAAATAAATGTTATTATAACGTTTTGATTATGTTAGGTTTAAAATAAAAAGAGTGTTTTTTTGGTAGCACTTTTTTACCTGAGAGTGTTTTTGCATTAGTCCTTTTTTTTCGAGCCTTAAAGAGGCAGTCTATTTTTACCAAACTATTGTAAGAAATAAGTTTGATGAACACGAAGAAAAAGGAAGAACCAACTAAAAGTCTGGAAGAACTTTTAGAAGAAACAAAAACAAAAAAGAGCGCGCTCTTAAAAATTCTACAAAAAATAACGAAAGCAAGTTCTAAAAATCAACCGCCGAATTGATTTTTAGGGCTTGCTTTTTTTGTGGCTTTCTGCTGGCCATTGTAGGGCAATATACTATTAACTAAAGCAGCCTTAATACTAATTTTAAATTTAAAAAAATGAACCAGATTTACTCTAAACCCAGGTATTTGTTTCTTTTGTTAGGTTTCTTAGTCTGTTCCGCAGGAATGGCTCAGTCACCTTTACCAAAAAACAAAACATCTAATGCGCAGACGGCTGTACAATCGCCATTTGCTATTCAGAAAAAAGATCAAGTTTCTAAGAAAACTAGCGATCAAATTAGCAATCAAGACGATGATTCTAATCTTCTTTTAACTCAAAAAAGTGTAAAAGGAACAACACTTTCACAAGCAGAAAGTGATGACGTAAATAAGCGATTAAAAGCAAGTCAGAAACTTTTTGATAAAAGTCAGAGCACTTCAACAGGAAAAAATGTGCAAAATGCTGACAGTACAAAAGTGAGATCTTTTGCTAAATCGTCTAATTTGACTATTAGAAATGTATTTGAAGTTAAAAAAGCAGATTTTGAATTGTCGAACGCAGACAAAATGCAGTTAAAATCGGTTTCAGATAAACATGGCAGAAGTTTAGCAACGTATCAGCAAATGCATAATTCAGTTCCTGTTGAAGGATCGATTTATAAAGTTAGAGAAAATAAAAGCAAAATTGAGGCATTTGGACACATCAGTAAAAAACTGCCTGCAAACAGTAGTTATAAAGTAAATGCATCGGCTGCTTTACAAAATGCGTTAAATAGTGTAAATGCTAAAGAATATGTTTGGCAGAGCAAAAAATTATCGGCTTTAGTACATAAAAAAATCAGTACAAAACCAGAAGGAGAATTGGTTTATGTTGGACCTAATTTTTCATCTGAATTGACAGAATATCATTTGGCTTGGAAATACGATATTTTCGCAACAAATCCACAGTCAAGCCAGACTATTTACGTAGATGCTAATACTGGAAAAATCATCTTAAAAATTGATTTAAGTAGAGATGTCCGTTCTTCTGTTTTGCCTTCTGCTGATGGAAGAAAAGCCACTGGTAAAGGAAAAGCAAGATTTGCAGGAGATGTTACTTTTGGTACAACTCAATACGCAGACGGTTATAGATTAGAGGATTTAGTAGGGAAGTACAAAGTGCAGATGTATACTTTAAATATGAATCATGCAGAGCACGCCTCAGATGAAGTATTGACAGAATATATCGATGAAGATAACAACTGGAACGATTTGTACAATAAAGACCACGATGAAGCAGCAATAGATATTCATTGGGGAATGCAAAAAACGTTAAACTACTACGAAGAGAAATTTAACCGTAATAGTGTTGATGATAAAGGAATGACCATTTTTGCACTTGCGCATTTAGGAACCAACGTTGAAAATGCTTCTTGGACAGGAGGATGGGCACAGTTTGGAGATGGAAAAGATCAGCCTTTTGTGAGTTTAGGAATTACTGGACATGAAATGACTCATGCCGTAACACAATTTTCTGCTGGATTGATTTATCAGGGAGAATCTGGAGCGATGAATGAATCTTTTAGTGATATTTTTGGCGTTTCTATTGAGTTTTACACTGGAAAAGACACAAAAAATGATATCTGGATGCTGGGAGACGAATTGTACTCTCACGGTAGTTTAAGAAGTATGTCCAATCCAAAATCACAAGGACAGCCTGATACTTATGGCGGAACAAATTGGGTAAATCCAGGGAATTTACAATATGACAATGGTGGTGTACACATTAACAGCGGACTTACTAATTATTGGTACTATTTGTTAGTTGAAGGTGGAGAAGGAGTTAATGACCTTAATAACAGTTACAATATAAAGCCTATCGGATTGGCTAAAGCTGAGAAAATTGCTTATCTAACGCTTACCGAATATTTGTCGCCTTCTTCAAATTTTAGTGATATGCGTCAGGCATCTTTATTAGCAACAGAAGATTTATACGGTTTAGGATCTGAAGAATACAAACAAGTTACAAATGCATGGTATGCAATTGGAGTAGGTACTGCCTATGCAGATCGACAAATAACAGTTGTTTCTGTAGAAAATCCTTCAACCCCTTGCGGACCATTAAAAGGAGAAGAGCCTTTTTATATTACAATAAGAAATACAGGAAATAAGGTCATTAAAGCTGATGAAGCTTTAAATTTCAAATTAAGAGCCATGGCAAGCGCTCTTGGCAGACTTATTACTTTTTATACCAATGATGGTAAAGTTCCTTTTACGAAAGATTTAGGAATTGGAGAAGAAACAACTATTGCGATAACAAGTAAAATACCATATCAAATAAATGCGACGAGCTACGTAGAAGTTAAAGTAGATCTTGATCCTATTGTAGATTTTGGTGTTAAAGAAGGATATTCTTTTGTTACAGGTATATACGTTGCCACTGCACAAAAAGATTTTGATATTAAAGCTACTGCTTTAGATATGCCAATATATACAGGAGATTTATTAATGTCAAGTTATACTCCGGCAATTACAATTTTTAATTTAGGCTGTCAAGATATTCCAGCAGGAACTGTTTTAAAAGTTGGATATGCAAATACAAAAGCAGGAAGCACAACAATTTGGAAAGATGTGACATTGCAGACTGCTTTCAAAGCAAATTCAGAAATGAAAATAGCTTTCGATACTGCTATCGATTTATCAGCAGCGGGCTTACACACTTACGAAGCTTATGTAACGTATGACAAAGATCCGATTACTACAAATAATAGTATCATAAATGCCTCTTACAGTGATGTTATAACACAATTTCCTTACACAGAAGGATTCGAAAGAACGCCTGGAGGATGGAACACAAAAGCGTTAAGCGGGAATCAGAAGTTTGTATTTCAAAATTATCCTGCAACTTTTAGAACCGTTAAATCACAGTACATGTGGGGAATGGTAGACTTTAAAGAAAATGACAGAATGGGACTTAATTCTGATTTCGTTTTAGAATCACCAATCTTTGATTTTACAAATGTAGTTTCTCCGTATGTTGAATTCGATTTATATTATCTATTGCATAGAACTTACGACGGTTTAATTGTTGAATATTCGGAAGATAAAGGGAAAAGCTGGAAGAAAATAAATACAGTAAATTATCCAGAAATAGAACATGGTAATGATTTATTTGATGGTGCTTGGTTTACAGGAGTAAATACCCAGCTTAAAAAAGATCCGTATCAAATTCGCTTAAATGAGTTGGCTGGAAAGAAAGCTGCAATTCGTTTTCATGTAAAATCAGATGATTATTATGACGGATTCCTTGGCGGATTTATAGATAACATTTTGGTAGGCGATGCGCCATATGATTTAGAAGTTGTATCTGCGCAGTTAGACGCTGGTAAATGCGATATCAATAATAATAACGCTGCGGTAATTACTAAAATTACTAACAATTTTGCGACAAAAAGCCAAGAGGTTGTGATTACAACTAAAGTTCTTGATGCAGCAAAAGTGGAGATTTTTTCAAAAACCGAAAAAACAATTTTAAACTTCGCTAGGTTCAAAGACACTATAAGTTATTCAGTTCCTAATATTAATTTAAAGAATATTGGAGAGCAAACAATTTCGGTTTCGGTTTTTCCTGAAGACATGACAAAAGACGTGAAACAAGGAAACAATGCCGTAATATTAACCTACGATAATTGGAATAACGAAGACATGAAAGTTTCCGTACTTCCGTACAAAATGGACTTTGAAGACGCTTCTAAATACAAAGGATGGAGAACTTCTGAGAATAAAGGTTCTGCAGGATGGAAACATGGTGAACGTGCAGATTTAGGTTCTCCAGGATGGTTTCTTTCAGATCATACTAAATTTATGGCAAGTAATGATGACAAATGCAATTGCGACGCTTCAAACGATATGTTAGTTTCTCCGGTATTTGATTTGACCAATTACAAAGAAGCACATTTATCATTTGATGGTTATGGAGATCCGCAGCAATGGTCAGATGGTTTTGTAAAAGTTAGTACCGATGCAGGAGCAACTTGGAAAGAGGTATTTAAAATGCCTTATTACGGCGCTTGGTTTGGATATAACGTTGATTTAAGTGCATATGCAGGAAAGTCTTGTGTAATGGTTGCATTTGTGCAAAATGACAATGGATTTTTTGGTAATGGTTTCGCAGTAGATAATATTGAAATTACACCAACTAAAAGTAATTTACAAATATCGAATTTAGTTGTTGGCGAAACTGTTTATGAAGATGCACCTTCGCATGAGTTTTATATTGATGCAAGAAATGTATCTTATAAAACATTGGAGAAAGTTACTCTTAAATATCAAATTCTGCAGAATGGAAACACTATTGGCGAACCAGTTTCATTAGAAAGAATCAAAACAATACGACTAGGTGAAACTCTTGTTTATAAAATAAACGGTCTTCCTAAATTAGCAGCTGGAAATTATGAAATTAAAGTGCAGGCAACTGCTGAAGGAGAGATAAATACAGATGTTAAGAGTCTTACCGCACCTTTCCAAGTGGTTGAAAAAGCTTTAGAATTAAGCTCAGAAAACTTTGATGGTTTGACACAAGGCTCAATCTTTGGAACAAAAGGATTTATATCTAATCAAAGTGACGAGAATTATCCATGGAGAACTGTTCTGGCTCCTGATAATACATATTTAACAATTCCGAATAAAGATCATGGAGGTGCTGCGGCTGGAAAAATTTTGTACAATCAGTTAGAAGGACCTTATTACTATGGCGAATTAGTATCGCCTATGTATAAGCTTTCAGGCAGCGCAACAGCTGTAGAGTTTTATTATGCCATGCAAAGTAATGCTAGTGATGCTTTAATTGTAGACATCAAACCTGCGGGAGGAGAATGGACTGAAATCTGGAGAAATGCCAGACAAGGAACTTTTGAAGATACAGAATGGCAGAAAGCAACAGCGAATATTGCAAAATATGCTGGTAAATCAGTATTATTCCGCTTTAGACATGCAAAAGCGGATGGATATTCGTATATGATTTTGGACGATTTAAAAGTGATTACTGAAGCAGTTTCAGATGTTGCATTAAAAATCTTATCACCAGTAGACGTTTGCGGTAACAGTACAGTAAAAGTGAAACTGACAAATGAAGGTCAGAAGGCAATTAAAGAAAATTCGATTCAGTTAAATCTGGAATATTTTAATACATCAGAAAAAATTTCAGAAACTATTGCAGCCGGAATTCCAGTTGGAGAAAGCATCGAATATACTTTTATCAAACAGCCTAAATTAGACGATAGCGGAGATTCTCATGTCTTTACTATAAAAGCAAATTTAGAGGGTGATGTTATAACAGATAACAACACTATTAAAAATTATGTTTACCAAGGAGTATCTTCAAATTTCAAAATATTTAATAGTCCAGTAGTACATGCTTACGCAGATAAAAGTGTATACCTGGATGCGCAAAGAAACTTTTTGGCGAACGAAATTGAAGCAGCTTCATACAAATGGAATACTGGCGAAACTACCAATGCTATTGATGTAAGTAAAGCAGGAGATTATGCCGTTACTGCAGTGTTAGAAAGCGGTTGTACAATTACAGAGAAAGTAACAGTAGTTTTTGACACTTTCCAATCGGAGCTCGAAAGCGGCGATGTCTGCGGTCCTGAAGTAGTATTAAATCCAGGAGATTATGCAGCTTACGAATGGTTTGACGGTTCAACAGATCCAACTTTTAAAACAACAGAAAGCGGTGAGTATTATGTAACCGTATACAATGAAAACGGATTAGGTAAAATTTTTGCAACAACTATCAATGTTCTTGAAAATATTGCACCTGAAATTCAAGCATTAGAAGGCAATAAAATAACAGCTTCTAGTGACGCTTCAGGTTACCAATGGTTTTTAAACGGAAGACCTTTACCAAATGCAACCGAAAAAATGGTGGCTACAATCTGGGAAGGAAGCTACAGTCTGCAGGTCACTAATGCAAACGGATGTACTAGTATGTCGGCTCCAATTGATTCTAAAGGTCTGCTTATCGGAAAATTAACGAATTCTTTCAGAGTATTCCCAAATCCAGCTGTAGATGATATAAACATCTTTTTGGCTGATAAAGCGGAAGGCGAAGCTCAAATGAAAATTTACTCTATGGAAGGTAATGCAGTTTGGAGTAAAACCTATACAACCGTTCCTTCAAGTGTAAATATAAGTCAGTTGAATACTGGAGTTTACATTTTAGATTGTACCGTACAAGGTAAAAAGTACACCGCTAAGATTATTAAAAAGTAACAAATTAGAGATAGAAACGGCAGTTCTTTTCAATAGAACTGCCCATCTTAAAAACAAATAAATACGATGAAAAAATCAAAGCTGATAATTTGTGCACTGTTAATGTGTGCAGGTGTAATGGCTCAAACCGAAAAAGTTAAACTGGGCGTAAAAGCAGGTTTAAATATTTCTAGCCTGACATTGAATGAAAATGAATTGGATTCAACAAATAAAACGGGATTTACAGCAGGCTTAATGACAGAAATTCCGTTGGCAAAAAACTTTTCGATACAGCCGGAATTGTTGTACAGCCAGCAGGGAATGAAATTATCTTATTCTGATCCAGAAGTAGAGAACTCTCATTACAAAAGTACCATTGCCTTAAACTATTTAAATATTCCAATAATGCTGAAATATTATGTAGTTAAAGGATTCAGCATTCAGGCAGGACCGCAAGTTGGAATTCTGCTTAAAGCAAACAATGAGTATCAAGACAATTTTTTAGGTTATAATAACCAAGAAAAAATGGATTTAAAAGATTATTCAAATGGAGTAGATGCTTCTGCAAACTTTGGATTGGGTTATCAGTTTAAAGATAAATTCTATCTAGATGCAAGATACAATATGTCTTATACAAATGTATTTAAAGATGTTACAGCAAATACAAATTACGTTATCAACAGCGATATGAAGAACAGAAATTTTCAGATAACAATTGGTTATTTTTTTAAATAGAGTTAGTAACAAACTTCATATTTTTTTTAAAGCCACTCTTGATCAGAGTGGTTTTTTTATGCTGTGTTTAGATTAAATTCACTTTCCTTTTAATAAATTAATGCTTACCGTGGCCGTATCAGCATCTGGAAAACGTTTAAAAACAGACTGATCGGGAAATAAACCAGCTTCTGCTGCAACTTTATTAAAAACATCAATTTCTACAATATACTGGTCAGAAAAACCATGAGTAGCATCGTAAGCTGTTGCAGCGGTTTTACCTAAATTTTGAGCGGTTAGATTTGGATTTATAGTATGTAACTCAATCAAAAGAAGTCCAAATTTACGAACATAAGGCGACCATTTCTGTAAATGTTCCAACAGATTATCTTCAACCAAATTATTGCTGATTCTTTTTCCTCTTGATGCAAATGCACCAGAAGAAGTACTGATTCTATCTGAATGAATTTGTTCTGGATCCTGCCAAATTCGGTTGTGATCTAGAAAAGTTCTTACGTTCAGTAAATCTTTTAAATCAATATTATAATTTTCTTTTAAATCTGCCGAAAGCACATCTGGACGGCCAATATCGCCCCAAATTACTTTAGCCCAAATATCTGCCTTTATAAGATTGGCTCGGGTCACTTTTAACGCAGTCTGATTATAGTCGGCACCGACTAAAAATAACGGATATTCGTCGAGCATTTTACCGCGTAAAGTCTGTCGGTCAATTACTTCAAAAGCATGCTGTAAAAAAGCGCCGTTTCCACAACCCATGTCTAAAATTCCTTTGGGCTGTTCCTCAATTGGTAGGTTAAAAAGCTGGATTAGAATTTCGTCAACTACTTTAAAATAGGTATCGTGCGCGCCTCCGCTTCCCCAAACATTCATTTCGCGATCCACGTGAATTTCGTTTTCGCCTTCAGCAGTTTGTAAAATTTCTGGATTGCCAAAAAGTAATTCATCCATTTTGGCAAAAGTCGGCAGATAAGAAACCGTAACACCATAAGCGCTGGCTCTTTTGGCGAAAAACAAACCCGCTTCGGTAAACTGATAATTACCATTTTTTTCTAAAAACCATCCCAAATGCACAAAAAAGTCTAATATCTTTTTAAAATTCTCAGGCGATTTATGAAACTCTTCAGGACGGAAAGAAGTCTCCATAAAGTATTTATGAAACATTCCGTTCATTGCCAAACGTACAATCGTTGGACCAATCAAATGACCTTCAATGTGTTTTAGAATTTGGTTTTGAATATCATTGGTAAAAGGATCTTCTGAAAGTTCGATTCCGTATCCTTTTTTATATTTCTCAAAAATAAGATTGAGTTTCTCAAATGGCACATCTTCAAATTGCCTCGGATGAAATTGTGTAGATAACTGAAGCAGATCAACCACATCTTCATAAAGATAAAATAATGAAAAAGCAGTTTTAGATTTTTCATTAACCGAAATCGTAATTTCCTGAGTCTGGTTATTGACTTCATAATTTAAAAAACCTTGCGAAGCCAAAACTCTTAAACCGACATTCAAATATCCTTCGTTGGCGTTAAACTCATTTACAAGTTCTGATAATTGAATTTGTTCTTTGGCTAAGATAAATTCTAAAACAGATTTTTTCTTTAGCGCTATTGCCACAGGAGCAGTAACTAATCCGTCAAGATGCCTGAAAATAGAACCTAATAGTTGTGATTTATCGTTCATAAATGAAAGAATGAAGGTTTAGTTTAAAAATAATGAAATTTTTTGAAACTAGCTGCATTCAAATTGGCTCCAGCGGAACTGCATAAAATTTTAGCAATTATTTGTAAACATAGCGCGTGGTTGAAACCACGGGGACACATAGAGAATCGTCCGTTTTCCGTGTTTTTCAACACGCGACACAATTGAAAATCAATACGTTTCCCGTGGTTGAAACCACGGGATATGTTTATATAGAGTTCGTAAGTGGGACGTTCAAGAAAAATAGTGGAATTTTTTTGCAATTAGAAGCATGCAAATTTGCTCCAGCGGAGCAAGATATTTATAGAAAGTAAAATCACAAATAAACAGAAAGCTCCAGAGGAGCGGTATATTTTGCATCAACGAGACTTTTAAAATATGAATTTTAGCAATTATTTGTAAATATAGCCCGTGGTTGAAACCACGGGCTATGTTTATATAGAGTTCGCAATCAAGATGATCATGCCAGAGAGAATTTTTTTTGATAGAAATTAATAGATAAAAACTTCACGGCAAATTCCTTAAATTTATACTTCAATAACCAAAACAAAACCTAATAAGCATGGAAGCAGCAATAGAAACATTTCTAAATTCAGTCCAAAAGATCTGTCCAAATATTACTGAAGACGAATTGGCTCTGTATGCTTCAAAACTTACTATTGAAGAGTTTCAAAAAAAGGATTATTTTCTTCAGTTCAGCCAAGTGCAAAAGAGCATTGGTTTTATTGTAAATGGTTTAGTCCGCTCTTATTTTATAGACAAAGATGGAGACGAAATTACAGTAGGTTTTTATGCCGAAGACGATTATGCAACACATTATTCTGCCTTTGTAGAACAACAGCCCAGCAAATATTACATTCAATGTTTAGAACCAACTGTTATGGTTTGCCTTTCTCACGAAAACATGCAGTGGGTTTATGATCATATTCCTAATCTAGAAAGATACGGCCGACTGATTGCAGGCGAAATTCTAAAGCGCCAGCAGGAACGCATTGAAAGCTTTATATTTCAAACAGCCGAAGAACGTTATCTCGACTTTGTAAAACACCATTCCGGAATGTTTAACAGAATTTCCATTTCGCATCTTTGCAGTTTTTTAGGTATTGAAAGACAAACACTTACTAGAATCAGACAAAAAATAGCCCATCAATAATTTTTGACACATTTGTGTCAGGAATGCCTTTGTGATATTTAAAATCTTTGCAGTGTCAAATTAAATGATACTGCAATGAAAACGAATATCTTACTTATACTTGGGCATCCTTCTCAAAATTCTTTTTGTAATGCATTGCTTAATGCTTATAAAAAAGGTGTAGAACGTACAGGAGCAATCTGTAAAACAATTTACATATCAGAACTTGATTTTGATGTAAATCTTGCGGACGGATATAAAACAGGAGAAAAATTACAGCTTGAAGATGATTTAATCGATGCTCAAAAACTTATTTTGTGGGCAGATCACGTTGTTCTGGCTTTCCCAAACTGGTGGGGATTTATGCCTGCCATTACCAAAGGATTCATAGACAGAATTCTGCTTCCTGATTTTGCATTCAAACATCACTCAGGAAAAATATTTCCAGAAAAACTTCTCAAAGGAAAAAGCTTAAGGCTTTTAGTTACAATGGATACGCCAAAATGGTGGTTTTATCTCATTTATCGCGCGTCTCAATATCAAATTCTTAAAAACATCGTGTTTGGTTACGTGGGCTTCGATCCGATTAAGTTTTCGACTTTCGGATTTATGAGGAAATCAACGGATAAACAACGCAGTAAATGGCTTCAAAAAGTCGAAAAATTAGGAACACAACTTAAATAATTATAAAAATCACACATCATGAAAAATTCAGTAAAAGAGCAAAAAATGGCTCACATTGACCCAAAAAAGGGTTTTAAAATTCACTTATTCGTATTTGCATTAACCGTTCCAGTACTTTGGTTAACTTGGTTACTTACAGATCAAACTTATTTATGGCCGCTTTGGCAGAATGCGGCATGGGCATCAGGGGTATTATTTCACTATTTAGGAGTGTATGTTTTTAAAAATAAAACAGCGGTTCCGAGAATTTTAGCATCAGTATTGGCTTTTACTTCATTTACGTCTTTTGCATCTTGTTCCAGCACTGATGAAACTCAGAATGATAAACCGCAGACGTATGTTTTGGTACACGGCGCTTGGCAGGCTCCATACGTTTGGGATGAAGTGAAAGCGAATTTAATTAAAAACGGCAATCAAGTAATTGTGGTAGAACTTCCGGGACATGGAAAAGACAATACGCCAACTCAAAATTTATCATTAAATTTATATCGTGATAAGGTTATTGAAGCCATTTCAAAAGCAAATGGAAAAGTTGTTTTGGTAGGACACAGTATGGGCGGAATGGTTGTTACGGCCGTTGCCGAAAGTATTCCTTCTAAAATTAGCAGACTCGTTTATATTGGTGCTTTTTTACCTGCATCTGGGCAGGCTATTGCCGATCTTGCCAAAACCGATCCTGATTCGCAGTTAGGACCTACCCTGATTGAAGCTGCGGACCATTTGACTCTCGATGTCAAATCTGATGAATTAACTCGTTTGTTTATTAATGACGGCACTGATGCTGCCAAACAAAAAGTAAAAGACAATTATCGCGCTGAACCTGCAATTCCGTTTTCTAATGCCGTTACACTAACTCAAAATTTTGGAAGTGTAGAGAAAGTTTACATCAAAACACTTCAAGATATTGTTATTTCGCCTAGACTGCAAGATCAAATGATTTCTAAAGCTGGAATCAAAACGATTTATGAAATCAACAGCAGTCATTCTCCTTTTTTATCGCAGCCCAAAGCAGTTTCAGATTTATTGATTCAAGTAGGAAAACAAATTTAAAAATCTAAAATTATGGGAATGAAAACCAAAAACTCAATTTCTAAAGGGATGCTGGGAGTTTTTACAATTCTATTTATGAACGGCTCCTTAACGGCACAAACCGCAGATCTAGAAATAGCAGCAAAGATCACACGTTATGAAGTGAAAAAAGAACAACAGGAGAAATTTCAAAAAGCTGTTGCTGCTTATGTTCAAAAATCAATTCTGAATGCCAATAATATTATGTCAGAAGCCTATTTGGAGCAGGAAGATCACAATGTAATCTGGCTGTTTGAACGATGGAAGAATCAGAACGAACTAGAAAAATTCGAAAAGAATTCGAAACAGTTAAAAGATTTAGCAAAAACAGCATTAGCCAAACCAGAAAGAATAATTGAAGTAAAAGATCTAGAACCATTAACAAAAGAGCAATGGCGCAGAACCAGTAAAAAAGGCGAGGAGCAGTTAACCATTATGCTTTTTGTGGATGCTAAAAAAGGAACGGAAGAGAATTTTATGAAAGTGTACCACAAAGCGATGCCGGAATTTAGAAGCGAGCCTGGTGTTGTTACGTATCAATTATCGCAATTAAAAGAAGACCCTTCGCAGTTTGTGACTTTTGAAAAGTTTAGAAATAAAGAAGCCTTTCAATATCATTTGAATTTTCCACCAATTCAGCCCGTAATTGACTATCTCAATTCTAGTATTAAAAAACAGCCTTTTCAAGACGGAATTCATAATCTGATCGAATTTGCACCGCTGATTCGAGAATAATATCAATTGAAAATTAACAGTTGACAATTAACAGTTGACAATTAACAATTAACAGTTAACAGTTAACAGTTGACAATTAACCATTATCCATTATCCATTATCCATTATCAATTATCCATTATCAATTACAAATATTTAAATCTCAAAAAAAATGAAAACAATTAGTAAAATGATCGCCGCAGGTATAGCAACTGTATTTGCAGTATTAAATGTAGAAGGACAAGTAACCGTAAAAACAAAAGAAATGAAAACAGCAACAACAAGAGAATTCGAGATTGTAAACCAATTAGGAACCCAGTCAGCCGTAGTCAACATGCCGGTAACGAAACTATTAAATGCGCCGGGTAATGAGGCTTTGAGAGATTTCTTTTTTACGCCCGTAAAAGATAAATCGGCGTTGAAAGGAAAGAAAATCGCCGTTATTGTAGCCGACGGGTTTGAGGAAATTGAATTGACAGGTCCAGTTTGGTATTTTAAAGAATTAGGTGCACAAGTTGATATCGTGGCTCCAAAATACAATCCAGCACCAGAAAGATATGGTTTGGCTTATCCCGAAATGTCAAAAACACATGTTATGGCAATTCAGTATTTACAGCCTGTCGGATGGATTAAATTTGATCGTACAGCAGATCAGATCAAAGTAAGTGATTACGATGCGGTATTTATTCCGGGCGGGGCGTGGAATCCAGATAATCTTCGTTATGATAAAGATGTTATTAAGTTCATCCAGGATTTTAATAAAGAGGGAAAACTGATTGCTGCAATTTGTCATGCACCGGTTGTATTAGCTTCTGCTGATATTTTGAAAGGAAGAAAATTAACAGGTTACTGGAACATTCAAGTAGATTTGAAAAATGCGGGAGGAAATGTGGTAGAACAAAGTGTCGTAACCGATGCAAACATTATTACAAGCCGTCACCCAATTGATGTTGCTGATTTCTCAAGAGCGGTTGAAAGTTGGTTAGTTAAAAAATAAAATTTCCAATTAAAAAAGGCTTTAAAGATATTCCCTGAATGCTTCGTTGCGTTCGGGGAATACTTTTTTTTATCAGAATAATTAATTTAAACACATAGTCCCGAAGCGTCTGGATAGATTTAATTTGTTGTTTTAGAAGAGTGAAATAAAGGAATCGTCATTCACACATTTATACAGCTGAAACGCCTTTGAGCACGAGAGAAAGTCTGTGTTTCAATGTGTTTAATTTCATTTTTACAGATTATACCAAATGGATTAACAACGCTTTATGTATTAAAATTGATTATTTTTATAAAGAAAAAATAGATCCAATAATGGAATTGCCAAAACCGCCTTTTTACAAAATGCACAGCCTGATTTTAAAAGCCGTTACTGCAGGTGGCATATTAGGATTATTATACACCGCAATTACAGATGCCAGTTCTGAATATTTATATTTGAAATTATTTTTAGGACTACTTATAGGAATCTCTTTTGGTTTTGTCATTATTACTTTCGAAAGGTATTTTACCTATTTAAACCAATATTCTTTTGTGAAGACGATGTTCTTAAAAGCTGTAATTTACAGTATCAGTATTCTGATTTTTTTATTGGTTTTCGTGGTTTTATTTACAAAAATTTTAGAACGCAGCTCTTTTGAAGAAGCTTTTAAACAATACATTTCTGAACGTTTGATTGGAGATTTTATATTTTCGCTCGGCGCTTCGGTATTTTTAATTCTTTTCTTAGAAATCAGCAGTTTGCTGAGTGCGGGCTTTTTTTATAATTATTTTACAGGAAAATACCATCAGCCTATTCAGGAAGAGCGTATTTTTATGTTTGTAGATGTAAAATCATCCACAACTTTGGCAGAACAGCTGGGAGATATTTTGTACAGCAGTTTGCTTCAGGATTTATTTAATGATTTTACAAATGCTATTCTGGCTTCACGAGCCGAAGTCTATCAATATGCCGGTGATGAAATTATATTAACATGGAAATCGGCGGCAGGAATACAGGAAAATCGTTGTTTGTATTGCTTTTATATGCTGATGGAAAGTATTAAAAATCGACAGGAATACTACCTCAAAACGTACAATATTGTGCCAAAATTTAAAGCAGGAATGCACATTGGAACCGCAGTGACGACTTGGGTTGGAAAGGTAAAAAAAGAAATTGTGTATCACGGAGATCTTTTAAATACAACCTCCAGAATTCAATGTAAATGCAACGAATTAAATCACCATTATGTAATTTCAGAATCTATGAAAAATGCATTATTGGATGATGAAACGATACAATATATGCAGCAAGGCGAAATAGAATTAAGAGGAAAAGCAAAACCTTTGCAGTTATTTACGGTAGATTTTAATTTTTATTAATTTTATTTATTGGATAAAAAAAACTAAAAAGACGTGCTAACAGATTCACTTTTAGATAGTATTGATTTTATAAAAACCCCAAAACCGCAAGAAAAATTGATTTAGAATGTTTTTATAAAAGTTAAAAGTGAAGAAGTAAAAAAACTATCGCTTGATTTTTATAGATTTGTACGTCTCTAATGTTCATAGCAAAAAGAATATTGGGAGAAAAATTAAAAAGCAAATTCAATGAAATCTGTTAGGTTATTAATTATCTGTTTACTATTTGTTTGTTCTTATTCTTATTCGCAATTAAGTTCGGAAAAAATATTTGAAAGTTTTAAGCAGGGAGAACGGACCAATTGTTCATCAATTGCTTTTATTAAAGCTTCTTTAAACGTTTACGGATTGGATAATTTATTTGTTACAGATACTGTAAATGATAATCTATTCAAAATCACTTTAAAAAATAACGCATCATTTGATCTTAAAAATGAAGAATTGAACAGAGCTAGGATTTCTGCTGGTTTTGTGTACATTAAAGACAATTGTGACAGCGAAAAAATAACAGATTATGCCGTTTTAACCTACGCGGTAATGGCAAAATACAAACAAATTATCGATAGAGAATCTACTTTTGACAAAGCGCTGGAGGATTTAGAAGATGGTACTGTATATACACCAACAATCTATAAATACTTAGGTTTTTCAGTAGGCAAACAAGTTCAAAAATTAAAGCGTGAATCTGGAAGCGAATACTGCGGGGTTGTAGCTTGGTCAAAAGCACATGCTGTTTTTGTGTGTGAAGAATTTATGGATTATTACGGGAACAAAAAAAGTATTTATATAAAATATCCAGGACGTTTTAGAATCATCAAATCTTAAAGGAAATTGAAATTTTATTTAAAGTAAGAAAATAAATACGATCGACTAAGTAAATTCGCATAATATTGTTGATTGTTAAATTTTATATAAAAAAGATTAGTAAAAAGCAAAAATAAGCAAAACGATTAAACCCGTTGCTATACAATGCTTTATAAAACAGTAGTCTTAGTTTGGAACTCGGTGTCTGATAGGTTTTGGGCTTGAAAACACAAGGTTAGGTTACTAATTCGTTACCGATTGATAAAGGTAACTACATAGCTTAACTGTTTATATTTCAGTCTTTTGCACCCTTTTTTACATTCCCTTGTAACTCAATGTAATTTAATTTTAAACATTAAACATTTGAGTTATGGAACAGACAAAAAAGTCCACGTTCAAACTGCTTTTCTACCTGAAAAAGAACGAACTGAAAAAGAACGGTAATGCACCGATTATGGCACGTATTACCATTGATGGAACAGCTAAAACTTTGGGAACAAAGTTAGAAATTAACCCGAAAAATTGGGATTTAAAATACGGAAGAGTTGAGGGCAAGAGTGCCACCGCTTTGAACATTAACCAAAAGCTGGATAACGTACGGGGTCGTATCGACAAGATTTACGAAGATATGCTGAAGCACGAGGGTTTTGCGACCGCACAGAAAGTAAAGCTCTCGTTTTTGGGTGTTGGTGTAATGGACGATGCCGTACTAAAAGTCTTTAAAGACCAAAATGAAGACTTTGAAAAAATGGTCGCTAAGGGAAAACGCTCTCAAAGCACGTATAGCAAATACAACACTGTTTACAACCATCTTAGCGAATTTATAAGGGAGCGTTACCATCGGGACGATATGGCTTTCCGGGAACTCACTTCTGATTTTATTCGTGAGTTTGATTTCTTTCTTCGCATTGATAAGGAATGTACCCATAATACGGTTTGGGTTTACACAATGCCAGTTATTGCTTTGGCAGAATTGGCTATTAAAAAAGGCTTGATACGGGATAATCCTTTTGAGGATTATGAAATCAGTATGGAAGAAACCGACCGCAGCTACCTTTTAAAAGAGGATGTAGAAACCTTAATGCTCCTGAAACCATCTAAGCCTCGATATGAACTTGTAAAAGACCTTTTTATTTTCAGTTGCTTCACAGGGCTTTCTTACATAGACATTAAGAAACTGAAATGGAGCAATATCCAGTCTTTCTTTGATGGACACCAATGGATAATCAGCAGGAGAAAGAAATCAGATGTTGCCTCCAACGTCCGTCTTTTGGAAATCCCCAAACGCATCATTGAGAAATATCGTGGAGCTACAAGAAATGATTTTGTATTCCCAATGCCATCCAATGCGACTTGCAACACGCATATAGGTAAACTTATTGAGGAAGCGGGTATTGTTACAGAACAGAAAGTTACATTCCACACCGCCCGTCATACATTCGCCACAATGTTTTTGACCGAGGGTGTTCCGCTTGAAAGCCTTAGCAAAATGATGGGTCATAAGAATATTTCCACTACACAGATTTATGCTAAGATTACCAGCCAAAAAATCAGTAAGGATATGGATTTGGTTTCGCCTAAATTTAAGGCAATGGAAGATGCGTTTATTATTAAAATGGAACGGGAAGAAATAGCATTATTGAATGAACATACAAACGCAGATAAAATTTACAATACCGAAGAAATTATGGTTTAAAAATTAGTGCATTCTTTACTTATCAGATTGAAGCAGGATTTAACTATCCTGCTTTTTTTATGCCCTTACTTTTCGATTATTCCAACCTCTATTTCAGGCTCTCATAGCCTGGTCATTTATTCCATAAAAATTAGAACAGAATATTTCCACAATCAACCGGTAAAAAGGCAGCTAAGTTATAGCGGGCAGCCACCGCACACACCCACCAATAAAAAAAATGAATGAACGGTTTCCCCCTAAAGGAACCCCCATTAAATCATTTTTTTTCTTGGTTTTCGCTATTGCCCGCTTGGATTATCTGCTTTCTTTTTTCCGGTTTTTCTTTTGGAAAAAATTATGCGAAGCGAAGCGGAGCAAACCACAACAGGAAGCAGGAAACGAGAAAAGCGAACGTAACAAAATGTAAAACTTTTAAAACAGGACGATTATGAACATTATCGGAAGACTGACAAAAAATGCGGAAGTACGCACATTGTCGAACGAAAAACAGGTAGTAAACTTTTCAGTAGCGACCAATGAAAGCTACAAAAACAAGCAAGGTGAACGAATAGAGCAAACAACCTATTTCGATTGTGCCTATTGGATTTCTGCAAACGTGGCAAGCCTACTCACAAAAGGCACTTTGGTAGAACTCACAGGCAGAATAAGCACAAGGGCGTGGATAGGCAAAAACGGCGAAGCACATTCGGGGCTGAACTTTCATACCTCTCAAATCAAACTGCACGGAGGTAGTAAGAGAGCCGAAACCATACAGGCTACTGCACAAGCCGAGAACAACAGCTTTACTGCACAGGGAGCAGATGACGACCTCCCATTCTAACAACGAGTATTCAATCATTTTTTAAACATCAAATTTTAAGCATTATGGCACATAATATCAATTTCAACGAGAGAACAGGACGTTATTCATTTTTTAGCGTACAACAAAAAGCGTGGCACGGTTTAGGTCAAATCGTAGAACAATACCCGACAAGTGAGGAAGCAATCAAATACGCAGGGTTAGATTACGAAGTCGTAAAATCCCCACTATTTACCAAAGGTTCGGGCATTATCGAAACCACCAACGGCATAGAGATAGACAGTAGCGAATTAGAAGTACCTAACTATTTCGCCAACATACGCACCGATAACAATGCAGTATTGGGCGTAGTCGGTAAGGATTACCATATCGTACAAAACCGTGAAGCCTTTAATTTCTTTGATGCCATTGTAGGCGGTGGCGAGGGCATTCTGTACGAAACCGCAGGAGCGTTAGGCAACGGAGAACGTGTTTTTATCACAGCCAAATTGCCCGACTATATCCGTGTAGGCAATGGCGATGATGTTACGGAAAAGTACATTTTCCTAACCACTTCGCACGATGGTAGCGGAAGTATCACAGCCGCATTTACGCCTATCCGTATTGTATGCCAAAACACGCTGAATGCTTCGTTACGCAGTATGACCAATGTAGTCCGTATCAAGCACACTTCGGGAGCAAAACAACGTATCGAGAACGCTCACAAGATTATGGGACTTGCCAACACATTGAGCAACCAATTAGAGGGCATTTTCAACGAATGGGCAAAAGTAAAGGTAACAGACCGAGAAGTAAGAAAGCTAATACAGTTGGCACTTTGCCCAAATAAGGAAACGCTTGACCTAATCAAAAAAGGTGCGGAAGATGAAATTTCCACCGTGTTCAAAAATGTCGTTGAGGATGCTTTTGCGTATGCTATGATAAGCGACACCCAACAAATGGACACTACCAAAGGTACGTTGTTCGGAGCGTACAATTCTGTGACAGGCTACTATCAGAATGTAAGGAGTTACAAGAATGACGAAGCCAAGTTGCAGAGCATTGTATTGGGTGGTACTGCCCAACTCAAATCGCAGAAAGCATTTGAACTATGTACTGCATTTGCTCTGGACGGTGCGGAAATCCTAAACCTTAATTAGATAACCACAGGCTACCGCCTTAATCGGTGGTAGCCTATTATAAACAACAGCTATGACAATGGAAACCTATAAAGCAACGCTGAAACACGACACAGGCAAAGTAACGCTGACAGTAGTATCACTTAGCGGAAAGCAGAGAGCAATACAGCAGATAACAGCCGTAGAGGGTTGTCCCGAATGTGCCATTGTGGATATAGTAAAGATTGATAACGATACAAAACAGCAGAATATGAAAGCAAAAACCATAGACGAAGCCAAAAGTATGGCTAAAGAAAAAAGCCTTGAAACGCAATACAGGGATGAAGCTATATACATCATCTATTGCAACAGAACAGAGTATTTCTATGTAGATACCGACAGCCTAATACGGCTTTGGGAACGGCTTATAGGCTACTATGAAAATGGAAAATACACCGATGCTGAAACTAATTCATAACACTTAAAGCAGATACAATGGAAACGACAGCAATAGCCACAAAGTTTGTACGCTACGATGTTCCCGAATTGGAAACCCTGCAAAATGCAAAGGTTTACCTACTAAGGGAAAAACTGAACAAAAGCGACAAGTTGAGCCGAGCAGAAAAAAATTGGCTTGCGGAAGCAGTAAACCGAAATGCCTACTTCAAAAGAGCCGTACCCCTTATGGGTTATCGCTTCGGGTTTGAGGATATTTTGAAAACCTATGTAGTGAAGCAGTACGGCAGTTGGGCAGAATACAACGCCCCCGACAAAACAAGCCTTAGAAGTATTGTTTACGGCAGGATTGACCAAATAGCGGAAATCACTAAATAAGAATTAGAACAGGTATGAAAATAACGGATTTGAACGGTTACGAAATTGAAGTAACCGACCTAAAAGAAGCTATCTGTATTGCCAAACGAAATACAGGGTATAGCCACGAGGACAAAAGTTTTTCAGACTTCGATAAAAGGCAAAATGCCTATTGGATGGACATATACGAGAAACTAAAAGCAATCAAAAAACGGTTAAACAACAATTAAAATCAAAGAACGATGAACACAAATTTTTTCAATCAGATACAGCAGTTGGACTTTACAGGAGTATTGCAACTGAACATTTCAAAAGGAATAGAAAGCAACCTAATCGTAACAGTATTGCTCAATAACGAACAATGCGGAGATAGTGCCAAAAACCTTATTCCCCCATTGACATTTAACGCCACACCCCAAGAGTTTGACGAGGGATTTTTTGAACAGATTACCACACCTATACAAAAGGTATCGGGCTTAATGGTGGATATGGAAAAATTCTTAAAGCAATTGGAAGAAGTTAAAAAGCAATCGGCAATCGAGAAAGAAAAAGCAGAAAAGGAGAAAAAGGAAAAAGAAGCCAAAGACAAGAAATTTAAAGATGCTATGGTAAAGGCTGACGAGTTGGAGAAAGAGGGCAAGTTCCGCGAAGCGTGGATGAAAGTACCCGATATAACGGAGTTTCCCGAAAAAGCGGACGAGATACGCAAACGCAAAACTTCATTGTCCGACAAGTTCGCAACACCGAGCCTTTTCGGAGCAATGGAAGAAGCTACACCCGAACCGCCAAAGGTGGAAGAAGTTACTGCCGATTATCCTATTGATGAAGCGGACGAGGAAGAATAAAAGTGTTAACCCCAAAATTAGAAAGTTATGTTATTAGCAACGCAATTAGAACGAGTTTTCATACTCAAAGACAAAGGACAGGACATCAGACTGACCGACCCAGAGCCACGTTGGAGCGTGGAAGCCGTAATGAATTTTTACGCCAATATGTACCCGATTTTGACAACGGCAAAAGCATCTGCACCACAGATAAAAGACGATGCGGTAGAGTACAAATTTGAGAGCGTAATGGGTACGAAAGGTTAAACCAAAATTTTAAAACGATGAATTATGCAACGCAACATCATATCGGGAACAATCAATATACCCGAACAGAAACGACAACAGCAGTTACACCGACAGTTGGGCGAGTTCGCAAATTGGCTACAAAGACCAAAGGACGCAAACCAAGTGCAGAAAGACAAGCAGAAATCCGTACCGATAGCAATGCTACCAATGGTATTCTAAAGTGTACGTTTCTGCCTAAACTGAAAACAGCACAATCCGTACAGGCTTGTCAGAAAACGGAGAGGGATTTTTACAAGTCCCTTTCCCGACTTGCCGAGCATTACAGCATTGAACCGATGCAAACCCAAGATTTTGAGTTTCCATACAATGTAGTATTATCTATGTGGGATATGGAAACCAAAGTAAAACGTACCAACATAAATTGGGACAGTTTCAAATTGGTACAGGATAGTAAGAAAACCTTTTTTGTAAGTGAGGAAAGGTATAATGTAGGTACAACCTTGTATTATATTCCTATTGCACCACTCTTTAAAATGCTCAAAGACCCGAAGCGTAAAAAGACCGCACAGCTACTTGTATCGGTATGCAGTTATCTGTACCATATTGCCGATGTGCCGTATTACAGGCAGGAAGACAGCTATTTGTATTGGTTGTATGAAACGCATAAAGATTGGGTAGAACAGGACGAGGAAACGGACGAAACAGAAACATATAGAAGTGAGTTGAGAAATGCCGAATATATTGGCGACAGGATAGAACAAAAGTTATTTAACCGAAGCAATCTAAAGATATTTGAACAGCGTTTGAACCGATTTAAAAGCCTTGACACGTTCGACAGGGAATGTTGGCAGGTAGCGTGTAATGCGTTTGCCCTTTGTACTGAATATCCGAAAGCAACTTTTTTTAGAAACGCACCATTGCCCGAAGAAGACCCTTATGACGATGATTACGAAACCGAAGCAATCGGAATGGAAAAGTACATTTCATTTATCGCAGATACCAAAGGTTGGCTATATGAAAGCCTTTCCGAAAGCATCAACAATGAGTTCAACGAATACGGAAAAATGGAAGAGCCGACCATTTGCAAAGCATTTGACGGCAGTAAAATAACACAAGGCAACCTTGATTTTGAAAATCGCCTGTTTGAATTGTTGGATGACCTTTCTTACTTATTATATAACTATAAAACAACAGAAAAATGAACACCGTAAACGACATAACCAAAGATTTCGGCACATTATACTATCCAAAATCCGCTTTGGTTTTCTATGAAACCAAAGGAACAGATACAGCAATGTACGTGGAGCATTTCGATATGGATAGCAACGGAACGCCTATCAATGCCCACCCATTGACCGTAAAAGAAGCCAACGTATTGGCAAAGGCGTTACAGACCGATGAAGAAAAGAACACAGCCTTTTTAAAGTCAAAGGGAATATTGCCTACAAACATTCTGCATATCAATCCAAATGCTGAAAAAGGTATAGTATTATGGTACACCAAAGCACAGCAAAGACAACTGTATTTTGTGGATAGTTTGGGCATATCCAACGGAATGGCACAAGTACCGCCAATGCTTTGGTTAGCGAGCAAAAGCAGTCTTACTGTATTTGCTTTGGCAAGCGACAGAAGACCCACCGAGAAAACGCCATTGCATTACGCACCTTTCTTCAATATCTACGAAAAGGGCAATGTATGTATGGGTACTGTTAGTATTGATATTAAAAATTCGGCTTCGGTTGAGGAATTTACACAGGCGTGGGAACATTATTTTTTTAATTCCTATTTCAGCCATTCATTATGCGAGAACCTCACGAAAAAAAACATTGTAAACCTTTGGAAAGACCTTATCAATACTGATAAACCTTTTCCGAAAGAAGTATTAAAAAAGAATAACAAAACCCTTAAAAATCTATTGTGATGAATACAGCAAAAACAGCAATCCATTTTACGGACAATTATCTGCTCAATCCGACAAACCCAATTTCGGTAAACCTTATCGGGGCAGGTGGCACAGGCTCAAAAGTATTGACCGCTTTAATGGAAATAAACGAGAGCTTGATAGCGTTGGGACACGCAGGGTTGCAAGTCCGCCTTTGGGATGATGATGTTATCACGAGTGCCAATTTAGGCAGACAGCGTTTTTTTGAAAGTGAAACAGGATTGTACAAATCGGTTGCATTGATAAACCGTATCAATCGTTGCATCGGTACAAATTGGAAAGCCGAAACGGTAAAATTTGAAAAGGACAAGTTTGGTAGAATACCCGAAAAAGCAAGGGCAATCATTACTATTACTTGTGTGGACAATGTACAGGCGAGGTTTGGCGTTGCTGAAATTCTTAAAGAAATAAGTTACCGCAGACACTACCAAGATGAGCCGAAATATTGGTTGGATTTTGGCAACAGCCAAGATACAGGACAAGTGCTACTATCTACTATCGGAGAGATAAAGCAACCCAATTCAGAGAAATACCAAACGGTGGCAAGCCTGCCATTTGTTACCGATGAATTTGGCGAATTGCTGAAGCAATCCGAACAAGAGGATAACACGCCAAGTTGCTCCCTTGCCGAAGCGTTGGAACACCAGGACTTGTTTATCAATTCCTCATTAACCCAAATGGGTTGTTCTTTGCTGTGGAACTTATTTCGCAGGGGAATGACTGAATACAAAGGATTTTTTCACAATCTGAAAGATTTCCGCACCCACCCGATAAAAGTCGCCTGACCCGAAAAGTCGGGCGGCAAAAAGACAGATCCTCCCGATGGTCGGGACAGTCTTTTTGCATCAAATCGGTGCAACCCCTTTGTCAAAATGCACCGCTACACAATTTCCTTTCTCTACCTTTTACCAAACAGGTTGCGACATTATTGTGTGGGATATTCATTATCCCAATGATTAGGTATGCAATGACTTCTTTTCTTTTCACATAAGCGACCAAAGAAAAGAAGCAAAAGAACGCCGCTTGATTAGAACAGATATTTTATACTATTATAATCGGAACGTTACTTATTACTGAAATATTCCTGTGCAATTTCCGCTACTCCCACACTAAAATATCTACCGCCATTGGTAACAACATCAATAGCTTTTTTAAAATCGTCCGTATCGCTACCAATGAGCAAATAACCTGTAAAACCAATTTCCAAAAGAGGTTTTACGGCTTTTTCTGCATCAATATCATTATGTGCAATCAGGTTAATGGTTGGATATTGTGTTCTCAATTCTTGAAGCTGTGCCAGCACATTCTTATTGTAAAAATCAAGGTCAATAATACAAATGTTGGGAAGTGTTTTTAATGCTGGTAATTGAGATAGTCCGTCTTCAATGTTTTCAGAACGGAACAATACTTCAATTCCTGAAGCAACGAGGTCGTTGCAGGTCAAATCCAAAATCGGGCTTTTATCATTGATAAAGGCGAGGGCAATTTTTTGTTGTGCTGTACCAGTTTCCATATCATTACTTTTTTGAGTTGATGTAGCCCTGCACAAAAAAAAGAAGCGCAGGCAACCACACTTACCGATACTGAGGCACTGGTACGCCTTAATCCCCGAATAAGCGAGCGCCCACGCCTATGACGTGAGCGTTCTTACTTATTGTCTTGGGGATACAAAAAATTACCAGTTTTCAGTACCAAGACCTAAAGCAAAAACACTTTAAGTATTGTTATATTTTACATAGCAAATATACTAAAGTCCTTCCGTTGAAACATAGTCAGAACCAAATTAATTAGAAGCAATGTCTGTCATTGGTTATATAGTTCTGTTCTAAGACGGTCAGAATATCCGTTTCCTTATAAATAATCTTACCCCCAATTTGTATATACGGCAGGATATTATCGTCACGGTATTGCTGTAAAGTCCGTTTACTGATATGTAACAGCCTACACACATCTTCGCCCGACAAGTATATTTCTCCGTTCATTACAGGACGGTAATTTTTTAATATTTCTTCAATACGGTTTCTCAACTGCATTATCATTTCCTGATGGGCGATGATTTCTTCCGTTTCATTCGTCAGTAAATCCATTGTCGTTGGTATTGTACGGCTGTCCGGCTTCGAGTAAAGCCTGTACGTCCGAGCGTTTATAATAATTCTTGCGGTTCAGTTTGGAATATGGTAATAAGCCTTTGTCCTTGTAGGTCTGCAAAGTCCGTTTGGTAATGTTCATCATCAAACACACTTCCTGGTTATCGAGCCATTGCTCCTCTTTGAAAATCGGGGTATATTTTCGTGTGGCATTTTCGGTCATTTCCAAAAGTTCCCTTAGGTCATTCTTCATTCCGTCCAATGCGGTTTTTTGTATTGCAATAACTTCCATTGTTTGCTCATTTTTTCTGTGGAAGTCGAATTTATAAAGGCTTATTGCAGGATTGGGAAAGGTTGCATTGATTGGCGTTGAAAGGCAGTGTTTGGCTTTTTACTTTTGCCATAAACGAAAAATCGGATAACCTTTTGAGCTATCCGATTTTTTTTATTTAAGCCCCGTTTTATAAGTGTTATCAAGTTTGTTGTGAATAATTGTTGCTACAACCAAAACTTCTGTCATTTGTGAAAGTTGGGTATCTTCCAATATTTTGGGGTTGTGTGCTTTTGGATTTCTGTACATAGAAAAAAATCCTTTGCAGAAATTTCCAAAACCTTTGTGTTCACTTTCTTCGCTTTGATTTTTCAGAGTATTGAAAGCAAGCATAGGTCTTTTGTCCTTTCCCAACGCAAAACAATCATCAACTAAATCTGCTCCGTCTGAAGTATAGCCACTTTTTTGCCTAAGCCTCTCTGCTACACTTTTCGTAATTTCAAGTATAGCGTGAAAATAATTTTCCTTTAACCATTCAGCTTCACAATAAGGCAAAATTTCTGAATGAACTCCAATTCCGTGTACTTTTTCTTTGATTTTTAGTGACCTGCTTTTTGCTTCCGAAATAGTTTTCGCCTTATCAACTTGTCGGGGCTGTCCACTTTTATCAATTTCTATCCCTTCATAAACAAGTTTCTCATTGATAGTTGTTCTATCTTTTTCAAATTCATCTTCGGAATTATATCTTTTAGGATTTAATAATCTAACAACAAATGCCAATACATTATTTCCACATCTGTCTTGTGCTTGTCTTTCTTTTAAAGCATAAAACAATCTGTCTGTTTTATTTGTGCCATATTGAGATTGAGAAATACCAGCACCTGATAAATGTTCTGTAATTTTCGTATGTGTCAGTATATTTGATATAATATCAGATATATTTCGTAGGGTTATGTCATCAAAGGATTTTGTCATTTTATAATTTTCCTCTTTATTATGAATACTAAATCATATAATCTAAATTTCCATAAAAATACTTATTTCGAGTTAGGTATCTCCACTTGTTGCTTCTCTTTGTCCTTTTTCATTTGGCTATAAGTCCATATACAGACAATACCGAGAATTATCAAAGCGTATGCAATCCATTTGCCGACACGTTCTATAAAACGGGTAAATACAGATGCTTCAAAACTCGAAAATCCCTCTGCACCCATACCATTACGCCTATAAAATTTCCTGCGGTTTATCCAATAAATAAGCACTATCGCAATAACGATAACAATAATACCAAACACCAATTGAGCCGTAACTGTATCCATACCCGTTAAGATTATAATTCAAGTAAATTTAAACAAAAAACAACGTACACCGAAAGCTGAAAAGCAAAAAACCGACCTGTAACAGTCGGTTTTGCTTTTATATAAGTAGCATTAATCACTACTGTTGAACTGAAAGCTCAACTGCTTTTCGTTACCGAAGTTATCGGAAATCCAAACCTCAAAGGATTGTGATACGGTAGATGCCGAAGTGTAATACAACCGGAACTGCTCCGTTGGCAACGAATACAAATCGTTTGGCAAATACGGTGGTTCGTCATAATACCGCAATGTGCCTTGACCGTCAAATTGAAAGTAGCGGAGAAAATATTGCGTGTTGCTGTAATTGCCTGTTCGCTGTATGGTAATCCGTATCTCTACGGTCTGCCCACTGGCAATATCTTTGGGTACAGGCATTACTTTGACCTCAAAAGGGAAATCGTTCTGTATTTCGAGTTCATCGTCTTTGCTACAAGATACCAACGTAACCGAAGCCGTGAGGATTGCCAAGAGTATATATATTGAGCTTAATCCTATCCTGAATTTATTGAATATTGCTATCATCATTTTACATTTTAAAAATTAAACCTTAATCCCACGCCTGCGGACGGTCGGAATTGTTCCAAGTCTGTACCCCACAAAACCTTTGTACGCCCTTGCAGGACTAACACAAAACGGTCGGACAGGTACGTTTCAAATGTGAGCCGTCCGCCTGCTCCGTAAACAAAATTGTCTTCGCTCAGTATCTTCGCTCCGTCATACAACATTGCTTCGCCACGGTTGATGCTTTCGTAACCGACTACGCCTGTTATTCCAAAGTTCAGCGTGATGTTCTTACGAACATCGCCCAACAGGAAGAAACTGTAACCGCCCTCTGCGGTATAAGTTTCCTGCGGTATGCGGAGGTCTTTATAATCGTGGTATTGGTGTGTATATTCCAACGCCCAAAGCTGGTAGTTACCATTTTTGCCGTTTACGGTCATTGCTACATTGATGTAATAATCGTTACCGATTTTATCATCGGACAGCACACCCGTACTCACTTCCAATCCTTTCTGTTTAGGTAACATTCTTTGTGCCTGTGTGACCGTGATGGCCATAAAGATGAGCATCACGGTATAGATATACTTTTTCATATTATTTACTTTAAAAGGTTATTAAAATTTCAGGTGCATATCGTTAATCAAACGAGCTTTGATTAAGTCGGAATTTTCTATCTGGAGTGTCTGATGCCTGCCACCGTTTTTCTCGAAAATCTCAATAAGTAGTACCTTGTCATCGGCAATGGTAAATTGGTCTAACAGGAACACGTTTTGCTCGGTCGTTTTTCCGCCAATCTCATCCAATGGTTTGTAAGTCCTAAGCGGTATCATCGGGCGTTCCTGCACTACGGTACGTTTGGCTACCTTTTTATCCACCACTTTGAAATTCACAAAATCAATCTGAAACGGCACATTGGTACGGTTTCTCAATTCCGTATGGAAATAGTATTTGCCGTTGTGTATGTAGATACCTTTGAGGATAAACTGAATACCGAAACTCTTAGCCCCGATATGCTTTACAATACGTTTGTCCTTTTTGTAAATGGTTTCCAAAAGCAAGCCTGCCAATGATGGCGAATTGTTGCCCAATTCTTCAAAAAGCACATCGTTTCCGTTGGCTTTATCAACCGCCTTTTGCATTGTCAAGAGGTCATAGCTCAACGCTTCGGGATAGGGACTGTAATACACATTGAAACTGTAAAAACGCCCGTCATTTGTGATAACTGAAAAATTGGTTTCCGCTTCAAATTCCCTTACCGATGCTTTTACACGCAATACATTTTCCGCATCTTCCGCTTTTCCAGCAATCAGGTATTCGCTTCCCAAATCCACATAACGGATGGCGGTCGGAAAAATAAGATGTGAAGTTTTATCGTAGGTAACTTCCATTCTATACGGTTCTATCTTGCCTAATGCAAGCGGAGTTTTTGCACTATCCTGTGCGTAAGATTGTACGGCAAAGCCGAGTATCAGGGCAAATGCCCAAAAGGTTTTTAAATGATTTTTCATTGTTTAAATTATTTGAGTTCAACATTATTTTTTAGATACAAGGAAGACCTGATGCCCTGCTTTTAGCGTAACCTTTGGGGTTCTTACCTTTTTGGCGAAATAGCCCGAAACACCCTGTACCACGCCACGGCTTAAATCAGCAGCAACCTGTTGTCCTGCATTCTGCGTGAGCATTATGCTTGTTCCCGAAGTCTGGCTCATATTGCCCGCCATTTCGGTAAGGGCGTTCATTTCGGGCGAATACGGAACGTACAAGCCTTGCTGTCCGTCCAAATCGTAAATAGTAATATCAACCGGAATGATGTTGCCCTCTAATTCTACGGAGGTAATCTTTAGCTGCAATCGACCTCCCTGAAATTTGGCATTAGCTGTTACAATCGTTCCTTTCGGAATGGTACGTTGAGGCGTTTGGGCTGGCTCTAACAATCGCAATCGTACCCCTGTTTCGCCAATAACCGTTTGCGCATCGTGTACACAGGCTTTGATACTGTTTTTCGGTTGTGCCGTTTGCTCAATAGAACCTGCGGTATAAAAGCCCCGGTTTCTTGTTTCGCTCCAATCGGCTAAAAAGGCACTGTCCGTAGGCTCACGATACAAAGCGGAAACGGTGTTCTTTCTTGTAGGTGTGAATGCCACAAAATGCTCCTTTTGAGTTGAACCTGCGGTAGCCGTACCTGCATCCTTAGCAGGTGGGGCTTCTGTCGAATTTGTACCTGTTGGCAGATACTTTGCCGCCATCTGGTAGGATTTCTCCATTATGGCAAGCTGGTCATCAACGGTTACAGATTTAGGTACATCTTTCTCGGCTAATTGTTCTTTTAGTTCGTCCAATTGCCTGCGGAGTTCTGTTGTTTCAGAGTTGTTATCCTGATAAAATGAACCCAATGTGCTTTGTGCATTGCGGTAACTGCTCAATGCAGGATTGCCGTTTCTTCCCGAACCTCTGCCAACGCCATAGCTGCTGTTTTCGTCTTCTTCGGGAAATTCATCATTAGGCTCTTTTTTGTCTTCAGTATTCCAATAGTCAGAAAGCGTGGTAAGTGCATTGCGTTTTTCTTGCTCTTTGCGTTCCAGCATTTCCAACTCGTAAGCCTTGCCTTTGTCGGCAGGCATTCCTGCTCCGGTAGCCTCCGGTACTGCATCGTTCAGCCCGATGTTCTCAATTTCCTTTTTGTCTGCGGATGGTTTAAATATGAGGTACATACAACCTACGAAGACAATTCCCATTAAGCCAAATATGAGTGGCTTTTTGAGCTTTTCGGCTTTGTTCTGTGTACCGTCTTGCAGTACATCAGTGGTTGCTGCCTGGTTCCCTTCCGTTACCCGAACAACCGACTTTTTGTTCTCATTTTCTTTCATAAATCTTGTTTTTTAGAATTGTTGATAATGTGTCCTGCAATCTTGCAGGACTTTTACTTTTTTTGAGGACAGGGTTTTCGATATGCTCAATGACCATATCGTTACCCGACTTTGAGGTATCGTACCATACTTTGCAAATGACACCTGCCGTAAGCAGTAGATACCCCACAAAAAAGTAAAGTGTGTATTGGTGCTGTTTCCGCAAGGGCAATGCCCGCCAGCGTTCGTCCAGCTTGTCAAAGTACCTGTCCATATTTGCTCTTAGTTTTTTCATAACCTTACTATTTCTGTTGTTATAGCTTGAAACGCTTAGGACTTTGACCTGCCTTTTGCTTCGGTTCTTCATTGACCAAAGCGACTGCCTCAACCGCTTTGGGTGCGGATATGACTGACAGGTTTGTCAGTTCCGATTTTTTCAGCAGTTGCCCAAATTGGTCTTTCCTTGCAACCTCCATTCTGTTAAGCGAGAATTTGCCGTTCAGGTATTTTACCCACATACTGCATTCTACACTTGGCTTGTCTTCGCCCGACCATTGCAGGTAGCCCGTCAGCAACAAGTCCTGTTTAGGCAAACTATCTGTACCTTTTTGGCAGTTTTCGAGGTATTCGCCGATACTTTCCTTCAACTTTCCAGCATACGCTCCCTGCGTATGGAAATAGCCGTTATATCCTTTATCGGTAAGGATTTTTGCAAACGTGCTTAAATCTGATAATGCTTCCATAAGATTGTTTTTTTAGCGTTCGATAACTTCTATATCCCTGTTTTCTATCACTGCAAACTTTTCGATGTTGAAGCCTTGCGGGTTGTTGTCCGAACGGACAGAGTTCACGAGATAACAGGAAGTAATCAGGTTACGCCTGGTCACGTTGCTCGAACGGATAATGAATTGTTTGGCGTAGGTACGCACCGCATAAGGATAGGTGTCGAAATTGCACACGACACTATCCACCTCAATGCGTTGCTGTACATTCCCCGAAATAATCCTGCTGTAATAGCCCTTTTCCGACAGGTCTTTGTAATAATCAAAAGCTGATTTATCGGCAAGGTTGAATGCCCTGCTCATATTGCTTTCGATAGCGTTCTTGTCGGGAGCAAGCGTAAAAAAGAGTTCGTGAAAACGCCTGACGTGTTCCCTTGCTTCCACAGGTCGGTTGATACTTGCATCTTGCGATAAGGCAAGCATCAACGATTTTCCATTATCCAGCACATAGATTTTTTGGCGTTGTTCTTCTGCAAAGCGGTAGGAACGCCATACGGCGTAACCTACCACGCTAATGCAGAGAACCGCAAACACAATGGCATATAATCTTATCTGCCTAAAGCTGTTTTCGATATTTCTTAGCGTTTTAAATTCCATTTTTTAGAATGATTAATGATTATTTATTCATCAGTTTACCGCCGATGTTTCCAACTGTTGAGCCTGCGCCTGCTCCGGCGATGTTTCCGGCTTTCATTGCTGTGGAGTTTACATTGCGGGTAAAGTTTCCTGCGCCTCCGGCTTGGATTACCCAACCTGTTACTGTCGGGATAGTGAAGTACCCGATGATGCCGATAATCATAAAAATGATGTACACGGTATTGCTCGTATCAGGTATGTAAGTAGGGTCGGCAAGCATTGCTATATCCTTTTCGATAATGAGGGATTGTATTTTGGCAAGCATAGAGCTGAACAGGTCTGCCACAGGCAACCACAGGTAAACGCTGACGTATCGGGTCAGCCATTGCGTGAGCGTGGACTGAAAACCGTCCCACACGCTTATCGCAAAGGCTATCGGCCCGAGTATGGACAGGACAATGAGAAAGAACGTCCTTATGGTATCAATAACCAAAGCTGCCGCCTGAAACAGTACCTCTAACAGATTGCGAAACCAATTCTTAATAGCTTGTTCGGTTTGGTAGGCAAACCTATCCATATACATTCCCGACATCGTAATCAAATCGCCGGGCGACCAGCCCAATTCTTCGAGCTTTTTATCAAATTCCTCATTTGATACGAGATAGGCTGTTTCAGGATTTCGTAGCATAGCTTCCCGTTCGAGCAGGTCTTTTTTCGCCTGCAAATTGTTGAGGTCAAGCACCTGATTTTCGAGGATTGTGTGAGTACCCTGTACCACCGGACTTAACACGGCATTGATTGTTCCCAATACGATAGTTGGGAAAAACATAATGCAAAGCCCCAAAGCGAAAGGACGAAGCAAAGGGTACATATCAATGGGTTCAGCCCTGCTCAAAGCCTGCCATACTTTTATGGCAACATAGAACAAAGCCCCCAATCCGGCTATCCCTTTAGCCACTGCCGCCATATCGGCGGACAGTGGGAGCATCTCATCATATAATGAGCGTAGGACTTCGTGAAGATTTTGAAATTCCATAACTACCAGTATTTTTGGTTAGGAGTTCCATAGAGGTCAAGCACTCTTTTGGTATTGTTCTGCTTTTTTGCTCTTAGAATACTTACAGAGATATTCTTATTGGTATAGTAGCGTACCAAGCTGTGGTATTCCTTTACTTCTTTGTACACTCTATCAATAATATCCATACGCTCTTTGTCGTTCAGCGAAAGGCTTGATGAGGTTACAATCTGTTTGAGTTCTTTCAGCAGTTCGGTACTTTCATTCAGCAATGCCGAATAACCATTGCTGATAGCTGCCAATTCCTGTGCAGAAAAATTCGGGTCGTTCATCATCTTACCGAAGTTGGTAACATACATTTCGGATACGTCACCGACAAGCAATACAGTCTGCTGTACCTTACGTGCATCTTTTACAAGATTATTTACAGCTTGTAGCTTGTCGTAATACTCCTTACCCTGTTTATACACCTTTTCCACTTCCTTGAAATTTTTAATTACATTGGATACCGTGGAAGAAGTCTGTACGATTTCATTCGCACTGTTGAGAATACCCGATGCCAGATTTGTGGGGTCGGTTACTACCCATTGTGCTTTTGCGGACGGTGCTACGGCGAGCATTAGTGCCGTACACACCATAAAAAGGAACTTTTTCATTTTTATGAATTTTAAAATGTTAATGACTATTGATTTGCTTTGTCACGCCTTTGCATTGCGATATGCTTAATGGCGAGTTCTACGTTACCGTCCAATTCGGAAGCTAATTGCATTACCTCCATTTTTTCGGTTTCTTCGGTGGTGTATGCGAGGTATTCCTCCAAACTAACTTCGGTGGCATAGACTGCCGAGTTCGTACCACCTAAGCCAATCCAAACCTCTTTGTACAGTCGGCTTGCATCGTTGTTCATATTGATAGAAAGTACCTGACCTTTTTCCTTATCTGTAAGCCCCAACATTGCCTGTATGTCATCGAATTTATTCATATACTTACGCTGGTCTAAGAGGATTTTACAGTCGGAATTGTTGATGATACTTTCTTTTACAATGGGCGACTGGATAATATCATCTACCTCTTGCGTAACGACAATCGCCTCTCCGAAGAATTTGCGGACGGTTTTAAATAAATATTTTATATATTCCGCCGACAATTAGTATTATTAAGTTGGTCGCATTTTCAACAATTATTACGCTTGCTTGTAGCAATTCTATTTATGCACAGAAGAAGGGGCAAGTTAAAATGATGCATAACGCCTCAGTAAAAAAATTAGATATAGCAAAAATAGAGGCTATTTTGGAAATGAAAGGCGTCGAAAACAATGGAGAGTTTAAAATAACGGTGCCTCAGAATGATTTGGATATAGAGGTTGACGGATTTAAAATCATACCGCCAATGGGTTTGGGTACGTGGATAGCATTTACGCCAAGTACCGATGGTGCAATGATCATGGGTGATATCGTAATTACAGAAACTGATCTGAAACAAGTACAGTTCGAGGTTATAAAGCAGGGACTTACCATTACGGCGATACATAACCATTTCGTTAGAAATCATCCGAACGTCATGTATATGCATATCGGAGGAAGTGGTCCCGCTGAACAGATGGCAATGAAGGCAAAAGCAGTATTGAATAAAGTTAAAGAAATGCGAGGTGCAGATCCATTGAAAGGTACTTTTGCAGGGAGAAAGGTTGAAAACACGATTGACACAAAAAAATTGGACGCTATCTTGGGTATCACAGGAGAGATGAATAATGGCGTTTACAAATATACCATTGGTCGCCCAGATGCGCCCATTACAGAGCATGGAATACCAATCTCAACTTTCTTTGGTTATAATACCTGGATTGCCATTCAAGGAACAGAGGAAAAGGCTGCAATCGCAGGAGATTTTGCTATGCTAGAGGATGAAGTAGCTCCAGTGATTAAGGCGCTTATTGAAAATGGAATTGAAGTGGTTGCTGTTCATAATCACATGGTGCAGGAAAAGCCACACGTATTTTTCTTACACTATTGGGCAATTGGAAATGCGGAGGAACTTATAAAGTCTTTAAAAATTGCGCTGAGCAAAACAGGTAAAGTTGGTGGAATGAAAATGAAACATTGATAGAACAATAGGCTATATATCCGAAATAACTATTACAAATAATTGAGCCTTTCGAAACACCACTTTCGCAAGGCTTTATCTTATTCGAGTTATTTTTTTTTAATAATTCCTTATAGCTCTTTCCTTCGAAACAATGTTTGAAGAGAAGCATGTGATTAGAAATAGTTCTTAATAACTGAATAGGCGACGTTTTTTACATTCAATCTTATCATAATGAATAAAATGTTAATACAGTTATATTTTAGTTGAAATTCAGTTATTTGATTGTCAGAAAATTAAATAAGATGAGAAATGAAGCACACGATTGTTAAAACAAATCATTTATAAAGTATATAAGAAAAATATTAATATCTTAATATAGTTTAATGAATAAATTTTACGAAGAAACACTAAACAAGCTAGAAGACGAAATTAGGGATCTTGAAATTGAAGCTAATTGTCCTATCCAACGTATTGAAGAGGTAATAAAACTTATCGTAAATGCTCTATCTAAAATTAAAGAGTTTGTATTAAAAAATGGATTTAAGAATATTAACGACGAAATTCATTTTTTCAAATATCAAAAACCAGCTATTGTTGCAAAACTTATCTTTCATAATGCTATCTACAAGATAGAAATGAAAAAACCTAATGACACAAAGGCATTAAAAAAATATTTGAATGAAGAATTAAAAAAACTTAAAAAGTATTTTGAAAATAACCTTGAATTTTATAAATACTATAGAACCAATAATTCTTTTATTGACGATAAATTATTTGTTCGTGGTAAACACGATTTAAAACTAAGTTTGGATACAATCTATTTTGAAACCGATCATAGATTTTCTACATCTCACGATTACAAAGCAGCTAAAATTATAGCCAATGATCTGATACAAGTATATCTTGAAGACCAACTTCACAGACCGGTACATAAAAGTAAATCAATAGAGTTACCTAACTTAAATTGGCGAGGAAGTAAAACGGCATTAACTGAATTGATATATGCCTTACATGCTCAAGGTGCATTTGATCATACTGATATTAAAATAATAGCTAAAACATTTGAAAGTATTTTCAATGTTGATTTGGGCGACTTCTACCATACATTTATGGAATTGAAAGCCCGAAAGATAAATAGAACAAAATTCCTTGACAACTTGCGTGATGCATTAATAAAACGGATGGACGAACAGGAAGAAGATTAGAAATTAAAAAGAAAACGGAAACTTACAGATTCCCGTTTTCTTTATTAATCCATTTACATTCACAATATACCTCTTGGTAAATGAACACTTTTCGTTCTGATAATACTTTCTGAAATCTTCTGATTTTCCTTTTTTTCGACTTGTTCAGCAGGTTCTTCAATCTGATTAACAGGCTCAATGGACAATTGTATTTTTCTTTCGACAGCAGCGAGTTCTGTTTTAAGTTCACTTAATCTATTTTCCTTAGACCACGTACCGTTTACCACTTCATGAAGAACAGGCAGGTCTTTTTGTGTTTCAGTAATTTTCTTTTGTTCCTGTTCGATATAAGCAGGTAGCTTTTCCAACGCATTAAGGAAATTCAAGGACGCTAATTTTTCATCTTTGGCAATGATACCATTATTGTAAGTATATTTTATGTTTCCTTCGCCTTCAACCAAGAAACGGTTTATCCGAATATCCAAGCCTTCTTTTTCAGACATTTCGGTTTTGACCAACAAAGTAAATCCGTACAAGCTGCCAATTTCTACATACTGACCTCCTGTACGGGCTTTGTCCGCAAGCTGATTGAGTTTTCCACCGATTTGTTTGATATCCGCATTGGGCGGCAAACCATCCAACTGTACAGGATTTGCCATTGTACCGTCCGAACGTTTTTTGATTCGCCCTTGCAGATTATTCCAATCAAGGCTCATTCGGTCAAAGCGGGATTGGGCTTTATCAAGTTCAGCCTTATAGTCTTCCAATTTGTACTTCGCACTATACTTTGAACGGTTGAACGCCTGTTTTTCGCTTTCCAATCCGGCAATCTGTTTTTCTAATTTGGCTTTATCCAACAGGTCGGTATTTCCAGAAAGGATAGCCACATATTCCGAAAAATTCATTCCTGATTTTTCGTCCATACTGCCCTCGTCAATAGTCCGTTTGCCAAGATTATTGTTTTTTAATTGGTCAATGAATAGCTGTTTATTGTACAGCAGGTTAAACTTATAGCTATCCAAAGATTTTTCTACAGCATAGATAATCACATCTACTTTATTGTCTGCAAAGAATTTGGCAATCTCATTGCCTTTACGAACAGCTCTGCCATCCCTTTGGGCAAGGTCGCTTGGTCGCCACGGCGTATCCAGATGATGAACGGCAACGGCTCTTTTCTGTGCATTGACACCTGTGCCCAACATACTTGTAGAACCGAACAGCACACGGATTTTTCCCTCGTTCATTCCTTTGATAAGCTCCTTACGCTGTTTATCATTTTTGGCTTCCTGTATAAAACGGACTTCGTGCATAGGCAAGCCGTGGTCTTCCACGAGCTTGCGTTTGATTTCGGAGTACACATTCCATTCGCTGGGCTTATATGTTCCCAAATCAGAGAAAACGAACTGCGTCCCTTTTTGTGCGTTGTATTGGTTGTAGTACTTGGCAATGTTTGCCGCACAATGCGAAGCCTTGTTGTCGGGGTGGTCATCATACGCACCGCTTACCATACGCATATCAAGCGACATTTTACGGGCATAATCCGTAGCGATGAGCATCTTTGCTTTTTCTTCACTTTGTGATAAAGGTTCTCTTCTTAATAAGGTCGCATCGCCTGTTTTGGCAAACTGCATCAGGTTTTGGATAAATTCTTCCTGGTCAGGTGTAGGCGGTATATTGTAAAGTACCTCGTTCTTGTTGGGGCGGTCAATGCCGATATCCTTTGCTGTTCGGTAATCCGTAATTTCAGAATAGAATTGGGCAAGCTCTGGTACTTTGATAAAGTATCTGAAACGCTCTTTGGCTACGATATTGTTCGCTACCGAAAATTCATAATCGGTCGTTTTTCTTGCGTAGATAGCTGCCCACGCATCAAAAGAGTGAATACCCTGTTTTTCCAATGCTCTTGGTCGCAGGTATTTGAATAGTAAGTACAGTTCCGTCAACGAATTACTGATAGTTGTGCCAGAAAGGAAAGTTGCCCCCATATCCGCATTGATGCGTTCCTGAATGGTACGGATAGCAAAGAGCAAGTTCATCGCCTTTTGGCTTCCGTCCACATTGCCCAATCCGGCAACCCTCGTATGCCGTGTGTTGAACATCAGGTTTTTGAATTGATGACTTTCATCTACGAACAAATGGTCAATGCCCATCATTTTAAAATCTACCACATCATCTTTGCGGTTTTCAATATCGTGTTGCAGGGTTTTGAGTTTGACTTCAAGGTTTTCTTTCCGCTTGATTACTCCGGCAAGCATTCCTCTGGTCACTTCTTTGCCTTGCGATTGTAACGCATCGAGGCTTCGTTCCACGCTGCCCAGTTCTATTTCGAGGATTTCCTTTTGAATTTCGGGCGATTGCGGTATCATCCCGAATTGGTCGTGTGTCAGTATCACACAATCCCAATCGTTATTTTTAATATCGCCAAATATCCGCTGACGTTTTTGTGGTGTAAAATCTTCTTTGCCCGGAAACAGGATTTTGGCGTGTGGGTAAGCAGTGCGGTAGGCTTCGGCAATTTCGTGAACATTGCTTTTCAGCCCTATAATCATCGGCTTGTGAGCCAATCCTAAACGCTTCATTTCCTGTGCGGCGGTACACATTACCAACGTTTTTCCTGCACCTACTTCGTGGTCGCAGATAGCACCATTGTTCAGCTTTATAATCCAAACGGTATCCTTTTGGCTTGAATACAGGTCTTCGATGCCTAATGCTTTGCGGTCCAGTCCCGGAAAATCCTGATGGCTTCCGTCATAGTTTGGTCGGACGAAACAATTAAAAGTGTCGTTGTATTGGCCCGTCAGCCTGTTTTTAAACCCATCGTTTTGGGCGTGGAGCCATTCGGTAAAGGCGGTACGGATTTCGTCAATCTTTGTGTTCGCCATTTGTATGGCTTCCATATCCCGTACTTTGACCTCTTGGTCGCCAACCGTGATTTTTTTGGTAATATCGGGGGTGGTATTGACAAGGGCGTGTTTGAGCAAGGCAATCCCGTCAAACGTCCGGCTTTCAGCTTTGACAGCGTATTTTTCCCATATATGCAAATTCTTACGGTCGCACTTTACTGAAAAGTCATCCGAACTTTCAGAATAATGAACCAGTACGTCCGTATCAAAAAGATGTGAAGCAAAGCGGGCATAAATACCAGTGGGTATCCAGCGTTCGCCTAAATTAAAATCGAGTTCCTCAAACTCAATTCGTCTTGGTCGGGCTTCTTCCAAAACGGTAAGGCTTGTTTTGGCTTCGGTATCATTGGGATTGTTTTCAATGTAGTTCTGTACCTCTTGAGCTTTCTCTACTACGTTTCCTGCAACCCAGCGTTCGGCTATTTCATATTCCTTTTGCAAAGGATTGTAGTAAATACGACTGTGTAATGCTTCTTTCAAAGCATCATCGGTCATACCGCTGATTTCGGACATATAGTCCAAATCCACATTTCCATATTTGTTCAGCGAAGCCGCTAACGCTTCTTCGGGATTGTCCGTTGCTATTGTTAAGGTGGAGAAACTTACCGGACGGCTGAATATATCCGCTTTGTGTACCACGCCACCAACGACACGCTCCAAATAAGGGATTTCCTTGCCGGAACTATCCATTTTAATGAGCTTGATATTATTGGCACTATTGAGGTTTCCATACCTTTTGACAAAGGCATCATAAAGGAGGTTAAGGTTTTCCCTTTCTTCTTTTTGTTCAGTCTGCAACGTTGCCTCTTTATTGTAAAGCTCTTGGTAAACATCACGTACAGCTATGTACGCTTCGGCTCTTGCTCTTTGTAAAGGTGGTAGCTGCAAAGGGTGGAAAACTGCCATACCGTCTGATGTATCTACATCTTGCAGATGACCGACCCAACCATTATCCACAACAAGGCAATCGTTACGGTGGTACGATTCCAGTTCGCCACTATAAGTAGCAGATTCGGGAATGGTATCGGGAACGGCTGGCTTATCAGCTTGGCCATTCCCGTTTATTTGTGAAAACAGGTCGCCGATAGCTTCCTGTTTTTTACCATTGATAGATGTATTTCCATTGGTGGCTCTATTAGTAACAGGCGGCGTAAAAGGTTGCTGCATCGCACTACTGAACAGGTCAGGTTGGCGACCTACTGCACCTCTTCTCTTGTTGGTGCTTTGTCTTTTAACTTGTGGTGTTCTTTTGGGCGTAGCAAGAACCATTACAGGTTCGTCCATATTTTGAAACAAGTCAAAAATGCTTAGCTGCTTTAATTCCTGCGGACTTTCCCGATTTATTATCGGAACTGATATAGGTTGTATTTCCTGCCGAATGGTTACAGGTTCGACAATTGGAGGTCTAACTTTGGGAGTAGCGGGAATTTGTGTTATTGACTCATCGTTCAGTTCGCCTTTATATAAACTCAAATTCAGATGTTTTCCAAAATCATCCGAAAGCATTCGTTTGAGGTCTTTGGCAATTCCGGCAACCCCGCCTTTATGCGTATAGATGAGTGCAGGCTGTCCGTAAGGGTCGGTATCTAATTTCCGGTCGGTATGTACAATTCTTGTATTGTCCTGAAAGAGTGCATTGCCCGGAGTATTATATTCTGTTTGCCTGCTTTGGCAAAACAGATCTTCCCTTTCGGTCAGATTTTGTTTTGCCGTATTCTTTTGCAGGATAATCAGGTCGCTTCCGACTTCCGTACCTGCATATTCCGTAAACAGGCTGTTGGGTAAGCGGACAACCGAAACTAAATTATTATCCTGCATCAACGCCCTGCGTATCGGCTCGTTCTTTGGGCTATTCAGAATGCCCTGCGAAGTAATGTAAGCCAACAAACCACCCTCACGGAGCATATCAGCACCTTTCAGGAAAAAGTAATTGTGTATGCTTCGGGCAGCCAGTACTTTTGCACTGTCCTTGCTTCGGGAATAGGAAAGGTCAAAAACGGAAGTGTCTCCAAACGGTATGTTGCTGGCGATTACATCATAGCTGTTTTGTTCCTTGTCGGGGATTTCTTCAAAACCACTTACACGGATATTGCTTTCGGGATAAAGCCGTTTTAAAATCTTGCCTGTCAGCAAGTCTTTTTCATAAGCGGTAACACTTTGTTGGTTTTCCAAAAAGGATTGTATGAATGAGCCGATACCTGCGGAGGGTTCGAGGAATTTATCGATGTTCAGACCGCTTTCACGCAATACGGAGGAAACCGCATCTATGACCTGTGGCGGTGTATAAAAAGCTGTCAGTACAGAGCTTTTCATACTATCCACATACCTGCGGTATTGCTTTTCGTCTTCGGAATTTTCTTTGAGTAGCTGGTGTAGTTCCTGCGTAATCGGGAAAAGGTCGTGTTCTGTTTTTCTCCAATTATTGATGTCTATTTCGTTCGCTATGGGGTTCAATACGAATTTAAGACCGCCAAATCCGCTGTATTGCATCATTAGCAGTCTTTCGCCTACGGTGGCTTGCCGTTTCTCCTTTTCCAGTTTAAAAGCAATTCGCAGGGCATCAATGTTCTGTTGGAGATGTTGCTTTTTACTGAAGCCCATTTTCTTCTATCCATATTGCGATGGTTCCGGTTATTTCGGTATAGAGCAGGTCAAACTCATAACCGTATGCGAAATCATCGGTTAGTCCATAGCTGGAGAAAACAGGCTCGCAAACAGGAAACATTTTAAGGGAGAACGGTCGCAGTTCCTCATCTGCCATTATGGTATCAAACTCATTGCATACCACTTGAAACACGGTATCGAATTTGGAGAAATGCAAGCCCTCAAAAAGTATGTAATTGGCTATTTCGTTGCATTGCTCAATAGCGTTTCCCGAACTAAAAGCCCCCTCGTAGGCATTGGTAGCCCACGAAGAACGTTGATCAATAAATTTTTGGTCATTTGCTTTTTCGGGGAAGCTGGTATTTAATAATTCTTGTAGTCGTAATCTGAAATACGATAGGTCTTTTTGCTGTACATCCATACTATTATTTGTTTTAGAATTTTACTTGTAGCCTAAAATTATAGCAGTAGATAAGCCCCTTTGCAGAAGTGGCAGGGTTTGGCTTTGAGAGGTAGGATTTGGCTTAATGGGCAATAAAAAACCTCTGGAAATTCAGAGGTTCTATTGATTGTTTAAAATTTGAAGCATCCTGCCAACCTCAATATCCATTCTCGAAAAGGCAAACCATTTTTTGCCAAGGTCTTTGAGTGATGCTCCAATGTGATATAGTTCCACATTGTCAATAATCAAAAAACGGTCGTGAGCATCTGAAAATAATTCAACTTCAATGCGAGGATATTGGCTGTTGTACCGTTGCATATCTAACCGTAATTGATTGCTTATGCTTTTGGTATGAATTGTTGCGGTTACATTGTCGCTTCGCTTGCCCAATAAGGTCAATACCGTGTCATCCACATAATTATCCAGCAGAATAATGGAGGCTTTTGCATTTCGGATAATATCCGATACAAAGGCATAGGCATCAAAAACCTGCCCGTTGTAGAAAATCCCTTTCTCACTTCGGAGCTTATCACTTTCCAGAGCCTTAAAAATCTCTTCAAATTTTTGGTCGGCTTCCAATTGTTTCAGTTCTATATTGTCCAAACGATAAAACAGCGAAGAGTTGCTGATGAGCATTCTCCGCATTTCTACAAACGCTTCCATTATTTCAATACTGATTTTAACAGCTATATCTGAACGGAGAATAGCGGAAGCCATCGCAACCCCTTGTTCAGTAAAAACATAGGGCAAATAACGTCTTCCGCCGTAGCTCAAACTTGAGGTTCCAATTTGGAACCTCAAGTTTTCAACTTCCTTTTCGGTCAGTTGAAAGCAGAAAGAAACAGGAAACCTGTTGATATTCCGTTTTACGGCTTTATTAAGGTTTTTTGTTTCCACCTGATACAGAGTAGCGAGGTCGCTATCCAGCATCACTTGTTTGCCACGTATGGTATAAATCAGATTTCTGATTTCTTGCGGTACAATAGTCGGTTTATTTTCCATTGCATTTGTAGCTTTTGTTTTTCTCAAACTCAAATGAGCTTTCGGCTTGTTCATCCAAGACGATGTAAGCATCGAATTTCTTACCTGCCTTGCTTTTCATTCCTTTAATAAGGGAAGTTTTGCCCTTATTGACAAGGTTTTCAATATCGGCAATACCAATTTGTACACCGCAGATATTACGGAACTGTACCCAATTACAAACCTCATCAGGACACTTCACTATTTTATCACGGATAATGAGTTGTTGGTTTTTGCATTTCGGGCAAACCAATTTAGGCAGGTTGTTTTGAGCAATGGAAGTTTGCAACAATTCATTCGTAATAGATGAAGCGTAATTTTCCATTTCTTTTTGAAAAGCCTCTGCATCCACTTCGTTATTTTCGATTTTCTGCAAAGCAAGTTCCCATTCGGCGGTCATTGCCACGTCTGCAATTTTTCGGTCTTTGACAAACCCGTATACCTGCAATCCCTTTTCGGTGGGGATTAAGGATTTCTTTTCCCTTTGGATATAATTACGGGTAAACAGGGTTTCAATAATCGCTGCTCTTGTGGCAGGCGTACCTATACCTATATTTTGCAACACTTTCCGTTCGTCTTCGTTTTCAATTTCCTTTCCTGCACTTTCCATTGCCGACAAAAGCCCTGCTTCGGTATAAAGCACGGGTGGTTTGGTTTTCTTTTCTAAAACAGAGGCTTCTTTGATTTTAAGTTCATCACCTTTTTTTAGTTCTGGCAAATCCTGTACAGGTTCGGTATCATCATCGGAGAAACTGCCTTTGATGGAACGCCAGCCTGCTTCTAAAACCTTACAACCCTTTGCTGTAAAATCATAATGCAATGCCTGTAAACCTACATCGGTTATCGCTTTGATGCAGGCTTGTGAAAGGGCTTCGAGCAATCGAAAGGCAATCATATCATAAATGGAATTTTCCTTTGCGTTCAGGGCAGACGGGATTTTATCAGTAATCAATAATCCGTGGTGGTCGGTAACACGCAGGTCATTTACAATACGTTTATTGAACCGTCCCCATTTCATTTTAGATACGGCTTGCTTGTAGGTTTCCCTATCCTGCAAAGCCCTTACGAGGTTGGGTATTTCAGCCCAAACATCTTCGGGAATATATTTGCTTCCAGTGCGTGGGTATGTGATAAACTTCTTTTCGTAGAGGCTTTGGGCAATATTGAGCGTTTCTTCGGCAGAAAGGTTCAGCTTTTTGTTGGCTTCCTTTTGTAATCCGGTAAGGTCGAACAATAAAGGAGGTTGCTCTGTAACACTTTTGGTTTCTACGGATGTAACCGTTGCTGTTTCGTTTCGCTGAATGGCTTTCAGCGTATCATCGGCAAGTTTTTGGTCTTCCCATTTGGTTTTGGAAATGCTTTTAAAATCTATCAGCTCTTTGTTGTGCGATAACTGTATATGCCAATATTTCGTTACCGAGAAATTTTTGTTTTCCAGATAGCGTTTGCATATCAATGCCAGCGTAGGTGTTTGTACTCTTCCGAGCGAATAAATTCCATTTCCTGCGGCTATGCTCAATGCTTGTGTAGCATTGATGCCCACGAGCCAATCGGCACGGCTTCTGCCTTGCGCCGCCTGATACAGTCCGTCAAATGCTGCCCCGTCTTTTAGATTGTCAAAGCCTTGTTTTATAGCTTTTTCAGTTAGTGAGCTTATCCAAAGACGTTCAAAAGGCTTGTTGCATTTCAGGTATTCATAAATATACCTGAAAATGAGTTCGCCCTCACGACCTGCATCGGTGGCTACAATGATACTGCTGCTACGGTTAAAAAGCTGTTCGATGACTTTCAGTTGCTTTAACGCTCCTGTATCGGCTGTATAACCTTTGTCTTTTTTCACTTTCCGGACGGTCAGCAAAAAAGTATTTGGGAGTATTGGTAATGATGCCTTATCAAACCCCGAAATGCCGTACTCTTCGGGCATTCCCAATCCTATTAAATGACCGAATGCCCACGTAACAAAATAGCCGTTCCCTGTCAGGTAGCCGTCCTTTTTATCGGATGCTCCCACAAGTCCGGCTATTTCTCGGGCTACGCTTGGTTTTTCTGCGATTATTGTTTTCATACTTTACTACATTTTTCTGCCTTTGGACTTTGCAGGTGTTTCGGGTTTTTCCTGTTGCTCCTGCTGCTGTTTGTTTTTCGGTCTTTGCTGTCCCGACTTCAAAGGCTCATTGATATTTTTGGTTGCTTCATTAGTCTTGCCCTCCGAATTGACGGCAATTTGCGTTTTGTGGGCTTCGATGGGCTGCATTCTTTCTTTATATTGATTAGGAAACTCAAAGCCTGTTTTTCCGGTATCTTTGTCGAAAGTGATATAGCCGTTGTAGGTTTGTCCTTTCTTATCAACCAGCCCTGCCATATAAACGGTTTGTCCGGCTTTGAAATCCTTATGTTGCTCATCGGTCAGTTCTTTACCTCTGAACGTTTTTGGAGCTTCCTGCGGCTGGCTTTGTTGATTACTTTGTCCGTTGCTTTGGGTTTGCCTGTTGGAATTATTGCGGTCAAACAGGAATTCTACATAACGCTTGTCTGCATTGAACTGTACCGTTGCCGAGAACTCCGTTCCTTTAGTGGAAATCATACCGTCTAGCTTTAGCGGTTTACCCTCCATTAAAGTTTGCTTCTGCTCATCGTTCAGCTTTACACCTTTAATTTCATCGGGAATTTTTATGAAATCCGTCCTCAATGCAATTACGTCATTGGTTAGCCTATCTATACTGATAATGGACGGCATCAGTTCGCCAGTTTTAGAATTGGTCAAGTTAACCACACGCCCCATATTACCCATTTCGAGCAGGTTCTTTTTGTCTTCATCGGTAAACTTGTGTCCGAAAAACTCAAAATGCAGGTTTGGTTCTTTTTTGATACCGTGTATTGCTACGATAACATTTCCATCTTCGGCTTGCTGTAAAGACAATCGGGCATCTGTGCGAAGAACAGAACCTCCGAAATTAATGCCTATCGGCAAGAGTTCATTGGTTTTGTAACCTCGTAACAAAGGGTCAAGCAGGTTTCTTTTTTCAAGGTATTCCTTGCTTAATCCGAGGTTTTTCATTGTGTCCCAATCAATCTGCTCGGGCTTGTAGCGGTACTCGCTGGTTTCCGGTGTTGTTTGTGTTGTTGCCATATTATTTTGATTTTCTTGTTTCTTATCTTGTTGCAGTTCTGTTTTTACTTCGTGTTCCTTCATCACTTTTTCGCCTTCGGGAGTTGGCTTATCTACCTGCTTTTGCATTTCCTGTGCTTTTTCAACGGCGACGGGTGCAGGCACTTTGAAGAATGAAAAATTGGTAGGGTTCTTTAACTGGCTGAAAAAATTAGAGAAGAAGTTGGAAAAAACGTCACCATTTTTATCCACACGCATAAACTGGTTTTGGTTTTTCTTCGTGGGGTCAACGGTTTCCATTTTCCCATTCTCGTCAATACTCTTTACGGCTTGGATTTTCATTTTTTCTTTATCCAGCACTAATAGTATGTCCGATAATTGTTCGGGCATTTCCGGGTTGTTTGTGATTTCTTTGCTCATATTTTTGAAAATTTAAAAGTTCACTGCCGAATGTAAATTAAGCGTTGGCTGTATTGCCCAATGTGGCACTCAAAGGCAGTCTTTGTCTTTCATTGTCGTTCATTTTGAGAGTGGGTTAAAGCTCTCTCTAATGAACTGATGTACATCAGATAGCTTGTAATACAATTTTCCGCTTATGGTATAATAGCGCAGCCTCCCAATAGAGCGATACCGTTGCAGGGAACGGTTACTGATTTTAAGCATTTGAAGTAAATCCTGGTTATCGAGCAATTCCTCGCCGTCTATACTATTGCGTTTCTTTTGCAACTCATTTATATTGTCGCCCAGCATATCAAGACGACCCATCAGGCGTTCCATCCACGCTAAAAATTCCATTCTGTCAATATTCATAGGGATATACTTTTAGGGGTTCATACCTATTTTTTGTCTGTCTTTAGCTTTCTGCCTTTTTCGATATAGCTTTTGCCTTTTGCCATAAGCTCCTGCACAAACTGATCACTGCTCTGTATGGCATTGGCATTGAGCATATCCTTAATTGCTCCAATAGTGTAGAAATATTGACCGTAGATTTTTGAATAAGCAATCTCGCCTTTGGTGCGCATACGCCACAAGGTCTTTTCGCTGATGTGCAGGTATTGGCATACCTCGTGGTTATTGAGCCACAGGTCATCATACCCCGTATCATCCAATCTTTTCAGATAGTCGGCAATGGCATTAATACGGCTGTTGAGCTGTTGCCACGCTTCTTCTTCAATGGTTATTATTTTCATTGCACAGCTTTTTAAAGTTCACTATGCAAAATTGTTTAGAGTGGCAGTGTTTGTCTGCCAAGCCTTGCCAATTGGTTTGGCGGTTTTTTGAAATTTTTTACAATTAGGAAAAACCCTTGTTTAATAAGGAGTTCAGGCATTTTGAGTATTTTGTAACAGGGAATTGCCGACATTTGCTAATTGGCAGATATGGGCAAAAAAAAGCAGTACATTTTGTGTACTGCTTTGAAATTACTGTATTAAAACAGCTAAAGGTCTTTATCCATATATTCTTCGAGGGATATTTTGAGCTGGTCTAAAAATGCCGTTCTTGAACCAGTACGGGTTTTCATCCGGTGAAACGCATGATGCAAATCGCTAAGCGGAATACGGAAAAGCACCTGAAACATCAGACTGATTTTTCGGATTCCAATTTTACCGTGAGAGATCACACCCGAAGCATATAGGGCATAAATCAATTCGACGAGTGCATTTTTGCTATCTGTCCAAAATATATCTTTTGAACTTTCGGTTTTTTGTAAATTCGTATCTAGACTTTCATCAGGATTGATTTTGGTAAGCAGGTAAGTGTAGAGCAGTTCATTAGCGATAATCCTTGCAACTTTGTAATCGAAGAAGGTTGAGAATGCTGGATCTATTTCAAATACAATGCTGTTTAGTCCATCATGATAATTGATATTGCCACGTTTGAAATAAATGTCATCTCGATCAATTCGTCCCGAACGATAATACCTGTAAAAATCGGCATTGCAGATATGTTCAATATACTCCCGTTTAAGATTTGCCAATTGGCTAGAAAAATAACTATAATACATTTTACCATTACTGACCGGACAAGTAGTCTCTATACGATAAACCTTATTGTAATAAATTAGTTTGCCAAGTATTTGAGGTTTTATGGTACGGAAGAAATTGATTTCTTCAGCTTCATCATTAAATCCCTTTTGGGTAATTGACTTTTTGACTGAAAATAAAATATCTTGGAGATACAGGATCATTTCGTAAGCTTCATCAAGCAGGCTCTTGCTCTGAGATGAAATCTTATCCTCTTTGTTGTGTATCTCTAAAAGAATGTTTTGTAGAGAATTTTTCATAGCTCATGATTTTTTAGAACAGTTTGACTTTCCAGAAAGTGTTCTTCAATTAAATCACAAACCTTATGAATTCTAGCGATAAATTCCCCACAGTTGGGGGTAACTTGGGTGATATTTTTTTATTTTCCTTCTTGTTCTTCCATTTTTTTTATTAAGGAATCTTTCAAAAGATCTAAAAATTTTGTTCGATTATTCTTTCTATTTCTTAGCTCCAAATATGTATGATAGAAATCGCCTAAATCAATTCCAAAGGTATTTTCAAATATTCTTACAATAACCTTTATTTCGGAACTACCGTCATCAAAAGCTTTGAAAGCATGCAACGAATAGATTAATTCTATTAGGGATGTTTTGCTTGCAGTCCATTTTAATAATGAACTACGTATTTCTTTGGATTTTGCTCTAGAAAATTTATTCATGTTTAATATCTGATCTTCTAGATATACTTCTATTAAATCATTTGCAATAACTTTAGCTACCTTATAATCATGAGAAGTTGAAAAACTATGATCTGATTCGAAATAAAATGTGTCTAAACTCAATTTAATATCAAATTTTCCTCTCACAAAATACTTCTCATCGAGATACGTGCTATTAGTTCGATAGTATTTATAAAACTCTAGATTATTATCGAAAAACCGCTTTAATTTCGCCAATTCATTATTCAGATATTTTTTAATTATTCGTTGGCCTCCATGAGGCTTTTTCATCTCTATTTTGTAGATCGCATTGTAATAAATAAGTTTTGAAACAATCTTGGGTTTCAATTCTTTAAAAAAGATAATTTCATCCTCGATTGTCTTGAACTCATTTTCGTTAATAAATCGCTTTAGTTTCGTCAATTTTTGTAAGGTAATTTCAATCATAGACTCGCATAAACTTATTTGGTCACCATTATCAATATAGCGTATACCAATTTCCTCTTCAAGTTCTCGAATAATTTTACAATAAAAGTCTCTCACAGAATTTTTTTATTTTTTCAATTAGGCTTGATTTAATTTGATTGTTTTTTATTTTATTTTTTGCTGGTTTTATAATACTGTATCCCGCATTCTAGAAAATTTTTAAAATCATCTTTTGACATATAGCCTGAAATAGGGGAGTTAATAACTTTTCCATCTGGTGTTACCATAACATAATGTGGTTGCGAATTATTGTTAAAGTTTATTTGTTGAAACATAGACCATTGGTCTCCAACTGTTTTAATTTTTTTCTTCTGTCCATTCCCCATATCAATTGATCTTTGTTGTTCTTTTGGTAACTCTTCGCGATCATCTACATATAAGGAAGCCAATACAACCTCGTTTTGAATTAGAGGTAAAACATCTGGTTCACTCCAAACAAATTCCTCCATTTTACGACAATTCTCGCACCCGTATCCGGTAAAATCTATAAGAACAGGTTTATTTTTTTCTTTTGCTACTTTAATAGCTTCATAATAATCATGTTCTGGATGTATTCCAAAAATGCCGTCCTCTGGGGAAGTATAGAAGCTTACATTTAAAGGAGGCAGAATGCCACTTAGTAAAGATAAACGTGGTTTCTCTGAGTGTAATAAGCCCGGTATCAAATACAATACAAACAAAATACCTGCGATCCCAAAACTTTTTCTAACAGTTGTTATCTTTTCATTTTTATCATCATGTGGGAATCGGATTTTACCAAACAGGTACAAAACTAGACCCACTGTTACTATAATCCACAGTGCAATAAATACCTCTCTCTTTAGCAAAAAAGTCTTGGAAACTAAATCCGCTTTTGATAAAAATTTTAATGCTAATGCTATTTCTATAAAGCCCAGACATACTTTTAATGTATTCATCCAGCTTCCTGATTTTGGAAGTGATAATAATACTTGCGGAAATAAAGCTAAAAATCCAAATACAAATGCCCAGGCAAGTCCAAATCCTCCAAGAGCAAATGACAGTAACGTTGGGACATCTTTAGAACTAGAAGCAACTCCGCCTAAAAGACTACCTAAGATAGGGCCGGTACACGAAAAGGAAACAATTACTAGTGTTAATGCCATAAAAAATATCCCTACAATTCCCCCAGCTTCTTCTGCTTGGGAGGATCTATTGACAATCCAAGTCGGTAACGTTATATTATAATATCCAAAAAAACTTAATGCAAAGAATAAGAATACAACAAAGAACACTAAGTTCAACCATATATTTGTTGCTATCTCATTGAAAACATTTCCACTGATACCATCTAAAATATGGAAAGGAATACTTAGTACTAAAAAGATGACTAAAATAAACCCGCCATAAATCAGTGCATTCCGTTTTCCTTTAGATCTATCAGTAGCATTTTTTGTAAAGAAAGAAACTGTCAGTGGAATCATAGGGAAGACGCATGGTGTCAACAACGCTATTAATCCTCCTAGGAATCCTAATAGCAATACCAGCCAATTACCAGATTCTTCTGTGACTTGCTCATTACCACAATCTACCAGGGGATTTTTAAAATCTAATGTATTGACCTTAATGTCACTTTGCAGATGAGCTAAATCAGAATCTTGCATTTCACTTACTATGATTTTGGACTTTGTTTCCAAATCATTTTTTGCATTTACTATTTCCTCAAATTCTATCGTATTTGGAGCTAAACAAATTTTATCGTTGCATACCTGAAAAATAATCTCAGTAGCTATCTTGGGATTGATTCCGTTACTTTTTAATCTGAATTTTTGAATAAATCTTACAGAATCGGCAAAATATACTATTTGAACACCAAATGCTTCACTGAACTCTTCTGTTTTTTTTCCCAGCTCTTTTACGTCTCCTATTAATTCAACGTTATTACTAACAATTTTCATTTTTGTTGGTATACCGCTATCCTTTGGTAAATCCTTAGAGTAAAGATGCCAACCTTCGTCTATCTGTGCTTTCAACACAGCCTCATATTCATTGTCTGCGATTTTATTAATTTTATAATCCCACTTAACAACTTCCTTTATCTGAGCCTGTAAGTTTGTTATTTGGAACAATAGCAAGACCCATAACCATTTTTTCATGATAATTTTTGTAAGTTTATTAAAATAATGTTGGGCTGTTTTCGGCCCATGTTAGAGGAAGCTTATCTGTCTTTTTTAAGCGTATCAGGCTCAAAATCCATTGAAATGGAATTCATACAGTAACGCTTATATGTAGGGGCGGGGCCATCATCAAAGATATGTCCGAGATGCGAATTACAACGATTGCATTCAACCTCTGTTCTATGCATGCCATGTGAATTATCTTCTTTATAGACGACACTGTTTTTAACGGGTTCGAAAAAACTAGGCCACCCACAACTGCTTGAAAATTTAGCATCTGAACGGAAAAGTTTATTTCCACACACCGCACAATAGTAGGTGCCTTTCGTTTCACTATCCCAATATTTACCAGTAAATGCCTGTTCAGTAGCCTGTAATCTTGCAACTTGATACAACTGTGGATTTAAGACTTTTTTCCATTCTGCATTACTGATATTTAATTTTTTTTTATCGGTTCTGGAATAATAGGGATTTTCCATATGTTCCTGACTTATACCTTTATTCGTTTCCTGCGCATAACAACTACCTAAGAAAAACATGCATCCAATTAATATCAATATCCTTTTCATTTATATTTCGGTTTAACTTTATTCTTAAACACTTTTTTAAACTTGTCTAGCTTAGGTTTAATCACTCTCTGACAATACGCGGCCTCTGGATTATTCTCAAAATAATTTTGATGATAATCTTCTGCTTTGTAAAACTCTCCATAAGTTGTTACTTCGGTTATTATATTCTTTGGATAAACCTGTTCAATATTCAATTCAGCAATGATAGCTTCAGCCAATTTCTTTTGACTTTCATCATGGTAAAAAATAGCGGACCTGTATTGTGTTCCAATATCGTCTCCCTGTTTATTTAATTGGGTCGGATCATGCGCGACAAAAAAACCTCCTAATAATTCTTTATATGATATTCTTTCAGCATCATAGACTATATTACAAGCTTCTGCATGCCCGGTCATACCAGTACTTACTTCTTTATAGCTAGGATTTTTCTGATGACCACCAGTGTATCCAGAGGTTACAGATTCCACCCCTTCTAGTAGTTTGAATTGTTCTTCTACACACCAAAAACATCCGGCAGCAAACGTGGCAATTTCACAATTTTTACTATCTATTTCCATGACTCCCTTTCTTTCGACTTCTTTTTTTCCTATTTTTTTATTGATTTTCTGTTGACCACAGGAAACCAAGGGTATTTCGACCAATGCCAATAACCAAGTTTTTAAGTATTGCCCTATTTCCTAGTGTTCTTTTAATTCTTTAGCTAAAGGAAAATCTATTGGCACATTTAAAACTTTGCTTGTGAAGTTTGTGATGAAACTATCACCTACGACATGCAACGCATCAATCAGATTTTCATGATTATAGCCCATTTTAAAACATTGTTGAAGCAGTTGCACACTAATCCTATTTTTTTCTTCAACTACATTTTTAATGAATTTTACCAGCGCATCTAATTTTTTATCAAATTCAGCATTCCCCCGACGAAGCTGTAATATTTGATCTTCATCAAAACCATTTAGCTTTCCGATCATAGTATGGACACTTAGACAATATAAAGAATTGTTTTTTTGAGAAACCACTAACATAATCGCTTCGCATTCTTGCTTTGACAAAGAAACCTTTCTAGTATGAAATTGATAGTAATTACTTAATGCATTTTCTGAATGCATCATCGACGCATAAAGATTAGGGACACTCCCTAAACGCTCTTTGAAGTATTTCAAGAACTCCTTGTTTTTTTTACTAACTTCCTTATTATCGGGTATTTCTATTGTTAACATTGTTATATCTTCATTTTTTTAACTAAGACTCTTATTCTCTAAATTTGGAGATGTTTGTACCGGTATACATTTTAAAAAATCTGCTAAAATGTGCCGGACTTTCAAAACCTAATTCGTATGCAATTTCCTTTGCCGTTTTGTCGGTATAATGCAGATATCTTTTTGCTTCCAGGATAATCCTATTTTGTATTATTTTTGATGGAGCAGGTTGCCTCAAAATCGCGAAAATATTACTCAAAGTTTTTGGTGATTTATTTAACGCATCTGCATAAAATTTCACTCCATGTTCCTTTTTAAAATTTTCTTCCAGTAATAAGGCAAACTTTCTGATCATATCAAGTTTTTCATCTGAAAATTTTGAATAGCATTCACTTTGCTGTTTTGCAGTACGGGTCGTTTTAATTATTAGATGTTTCAGCAAAGTCCTAAGCATTTCTCCTTGAAAATTATCTTGCGATAACCATTCATCAGAAAACATTTTTTCTAAGTATCGCATTTCTTCTTTCTCATCCTCATTTAATTTAATAAACATAGGATGTTCAATACCATAAAATAGAAAACCAACGCAACCTACTTCAGCATCATGATCTACTATGCAATAAAACTCTCTGTTAAACTGCCAGGCAATTAATTGATCTGGTTTTTCAAATGTGAAATTTTGATTGGATACTAATGGTAATAAAGACCTTTCGGGCATTTCATAGTCAATTTCATCAATTTTTACTTTTTGCTTAGAACCTTTATTATAAACAAAAGTGTTGATAGGTGCTGTTGGCTTACGAAGTCCTGCTCCTTTTAACTGATCACTGTTCACATGCATGACGAATCTTGCTGAAGTTATTTTATCTTCGTATTCCCTTACCATATTGATTTGCCTTTATTTTATCGTTTTTAAGTGGATACTAATTTAATTTTTCTCCCTCTTTATTCCCTTATAATATCCATCACGTTTCCCCAATTATCTCATACTTACACTACATCATAAGACACCCTCTCATTTCACATTTATATGTTCTTATATATCTTACAAAATTGCTGCTGTCGCACCTCCGTCCACTACAATATTTTGACCGCTCACATACGATGCCTTATCCATTGCTAAAAAAGCAACTACCGCTGCTATTTCTACATCTTGGGCCACGCGTCGCAATGGGGTTCTGTTTGTTATTGCACTTAATTTTTGTTCATCTGCCAATACATTTTTTGTTGCTGGTGTTTCGGTAAACCATGGCGATACCGTATTTACTCTAATTTTATCTTCTGCCCATTCATTCGCTAGGTTTCTTCCCAATTGAATTAGCCCTGCCTTTGACATTCCGTAAGGAGCACCAGTTCTAGCATCCAATATTCCCGCTACAGACGCAATATTGACCACCGCACTTCCTGCCCCGTCCAAAAGGCTTGAATATAAAATTCTACTTAATTCAAATGGGGCTAACACATTTACTTCAAATACAGATCTGTATTCTCTTTCTTCATATTCGTTACTTGGTTTACGAATATTAATTCCAGCATTATTGACCAGCACATCTAATTTACCCCATTTTTTATCTACCCACATTTTAATTCTCAAACGATGATCTGTACTAGTTACGTCAGCTGACATACCATATACATTTAATCCTCGCTCTCTCAAAGCACTCTCTACTTTAATGACCTCCTCATTATCGCGTGCAGTAAACAATACTTCGGCTCCTAATTCCGCAAACTCTGTGACTATTGCTTTCCCAATCCCTTTGGAACCTCCCGTTATTACTACTTTTTTCCCTTCTAAATTCCAATTTTTCATGTCTTTATATTTTCAGTTATTTTTTCTTTGAAGCCTGTTCACCAAATTCTATCAACTGCTTTCCATTGACAAATCCTATTTTTGTCATCACTAATTTACCTTGTGGAGTGAAGAATAATAATGTTGGATATGCTGTCACTTTCCATTTCTCTGCTAATGCAATACCTTCACCACTCTCCATATCAATGGTCACATTAATGAAATTTTTATTAAAATACACTGCTGCTTCTTTCTCTTTGAATGTTTTAGATTTCAGTAATTTACAAGGCGCGCACCAAGTTGTATAAGCATCCACAAAAATATATTTATTACTTTTTTTTGCTTTTGCAGCAATTTCGCTCCATTTCCCATTAGTAAAGTCAATTTCCTGACTTTCCTTTTTCATACCGGCTTTTGGATTATTTTGGGCAAATGACATACTTACTAAAGACACCAATGCAAAAATTAGCATCGTATAAGTCATTACTCTTTTCTTAGTTTTTAACATCGTTTCTGTTTTATAAGTCTTTAAATATTGTTTGTGCTACTACCTTTAATAATTCAGGCTTTAACCTTTTTGTAATATCTGGATTGATGTATTCAAAATTTATTTCACCATTTTTGCTTAATATAAATACCGATGGAACAGGTATCAACAAATCAATGTCTTTTCCGCCAGTAGACTTAGGGAGAAAATCCCAATAACCTTTAGGGGCTTTATACGCGATGCCGAATTGCTTAGAAACTGCCAGATCTGCATCTGACAACAATGTGTATTCTAAGCTTGCTTTATCCATTGAAGCGTTTAAACCTTCAGGCTTATCGGTGCTTATTGCAATTAACTGATATCCCATTCTTTCCAGATCGCCTGATATTTCTTGTAATCCAGATAATTGTTTAGAACAGTATGGACACCATCCACCCCGATAAAAAACTAAGATAGTAGGTTTCTCAGCTACCATTTTATTTAAATCGACAATTTTCCCTTGCTGATTCATCAACGTTACCATAGGTATTTTCTCTCCTGCCAAAAGTGGGCTGATATCCTCAGCTTTTTGAGGATACATATTCTCTCCCATAGCCATCCTCCCCATTTCCATCTGGCTTTTTTCTTTATGGTCCATCATGTTCTTTTGTTGTCCTTGGGCATTGGCCTGACTAACCATTATAAGCAGACCAAGTATGCTCATAATGTGTTTTATTTTTTGTGTTATACTTTCCATTTTTAGTTAATGAAGTGTGATTAAATGTTTTTTGCTAAAGGAAAATCTACCGGTACTTGTGTTACGGCATGTAATAAGTTGCTTATTGTACGATCACCTAACATTGTTGCAAATGATACAGCCTGTCCTTTACCTGCATATAATTGAATTGAAATTGATTCTCCTGGCATAATTAGAGGAGAACCGCCATTATTTTTAAATGTTCCTGATTCAACTAAAGGTCTGGAGTCCAATACATTTTCAATTGTAATCGTTGACGATGATGACATTTCCATCATGCCATCATCGTCCTTACTACATGATGCTAAAACTAATGATAGTCCCAAAAGTGATAACCACCCAAATTGTTTGTGTCTCATAAATTATTCTGTTAAAATTTTATAAAACAAAGGTATTTGATGATATTAGTTATACTGATGTCCAAATTTCCCTATCATATGACTGAATTTCCCGATTTACGGTATCTATCTGTTTAACTCGAAAAAATTATTGATTTGGGAGATTCAAATTGACAAAATTAGCTAACTTAAAATGTCAACCACCTATTCAAAGGAAAATTTGAAACAGTAAATCGAAGACAGAATCAAAAAAAGAGAATTAATACCATGTTAACATACAATCCAGCCATGTATTCATCAATCATATTCTATTCCTTCACAGGATAGAGGTCTTAGCGGGTTCTATGTAAAAATGGTATCATGACTTACTTGCACAAATTGCTTGGGTAAGTGGTTTTTTATATTCAAAAAAATACGCAGATTCCAAAACATCATTAACGGCAGTGTGTCTAAAAACCTAAACCTAACTGCTGAGAATCGAATATACGCGAATTTTGTAAGATAGGTGCCCGTGTATGAAATTGTGATTTGAGGTTATTACACAGTTTGACGGTCAGCACCTCATGGCAAATGCGAATTGGTGGAGTGGTCTTTATTACATTTAGTCTGCTAAATTCCGAATATAAAATTTCAACATAAGGACCGTTGACATAGGATCACGGCTCTCACTATATTACCTGATAATATTTGCTTCCCTTATATCTTTTAGTGGTATGTACGAGTATCTACACAAGTAAGTATATATGCTTATGTAATCCTGTAGTGGCTATATTGCTTAGTTTATTCTTCACAAAAGATAAAATCACTTTAATTCTATGATAGGCCTTTTTATTATTTTAGAAAGCATCTTATTCATGAATATAAAAAATACGGAACAGCTTTAAATTAGAATTAGAAAGAAAGCTATTCCAATTTAGTCGATAAAAGGAAATTTCGTCATGTATTAGGGAAATATGGACTATTAACCGCGCTGTTTTATAAATATCTTTGTTTTATCAAATAAAAAAATAAAAAAATGGAAAAATCAAGCAACATAAAAACGCCAAGTATCGGGCTATTAATCATGGTTCTAGGTACAGCAGTTGTTCTACTCTGGATCGGTGCTTTTAAGTTTACATTAACGGAAGCTAAAGGAATTAAATCTCTCGTAGAAAATCATCCTTTAATGGGATGGAGTTATGAAATATGGTCAATTAGAACCGTTTCAAATATAATCGGCATAATTGAAATTATCACGGGATTAATGCTGTTGATAGGAATAAAAATAAAAAATAGCCTAAAATGGGCTGGATTGCTAATGATTTTGACTTTTGGATTTACAATTAGTTTTTTATTTACTACTCCTGGAGTATGGAAGACAGTAGATGGAGTACCTGTTACGGACTTTTTTATTTTGAAAGATTTAGTCTTTTTGGGATTTGGTGTGGCCTTATGGAAAGATAGTATTAAATGAAGCCTCGGTAGCTGAAGAATCAATCGAATCAACGATAAAATTGTATTGTGAATAAATAATTAATGAAAACAAGATTAGAAATAATGGGAGGCGTTAGTATGAGGTTACTTTTAAGTAGCCTTGTATTGATTTTGTTGAGCTTCAATCGTATGGATATACGATTGAAGCTCAACAGGCTTCCCATATGGAAATCTCTTATTGCAATCCTTTAAAAAGTGATTGTAAATCACATCAATCCGGTAAGACAAAAAATAATAAATGTAAAAGGGAATGTTCAAGTAAATGTTGCGGGAAAGCATGTAATAATGGCTCTATTGTAGTCGCAGTAATTGAAAAATCTACGAAAAGAATATAATGTTGATCATTGTAAACGTCGAAATTACCGACAAACCCCTACTCATACCATGCTCACTTATCGAAAGTAGCATAAAGGATTATGTCGCTAATTTGAAATTGCCTTTGAATAAATAGAAAACCTCAATTACATAAGAAAATGAAACAATTTTTTACACTGATTATCTTTTTTGGTACATTTTGTACAGCAATGGCTCAATCAACAGACAGTCTACAGGTACAGTTAGCAAGAAAATGGACTAATAGTAAATCTTATGCACTAAAGCTTGCTGCCTTAATGCCAGAAAAGGATTATGAATTTAGAGCTACGGATGAGGAAATGACTTTTACGGAGCAGTTGCTTCATATTGCCGACAATATGAATTGGTTATCGTCCACTTACCTTTTTACTAATGCCCCTGTTAAAAGAGATCCTGCAATAAAGCTCTCAAAGGCTGAAGTATTAAAAGTATTAGCGGAGGCCTACGATCGTGGATTGCAGGGCCACAATAGAACAAGCAAAATGCAATTGGAAGAGCATGTGAAGTTTTTTGCCGGACCAATGACCAGGAGTCAGATTTTAATTTTGATGCATGACCACCAAACTCACCATCTCGGACAGCTTATCGTTTACTTGCGTCTTAAAGGCATTAAGCCACCGAATTACGTGGGTTGGTAAAACAAAAAATGTTTTTCAGTCAAAGAACTAACAATGGCTAAGTTTTAAAATCAATTGAAAAAAAATGAAGAACAGAAGAACCTTTTTACAGACCGTAGCACCAATAGGACTATTAAGTTTGGTGAATATTGAAGGCTTTGCAAATAAGCCTGAGCTTTCAACCAATAAGCATGAAGTTGCAACAGATAAGCCGAAAGTTATTTTCTTCGATGTAAATGAAACCTTACTGGATTTAGAGCCCCTGAAGAAATCTGTTGTTGCAAAACTTGGAGGTAACAAGGAACTTGGTACATTATGGTTTACAACAATGCTTCAATACTCACTAGTGGTTACCGTAAGCGACCAATACATGGATTTTGGCAGCATTGGAGCCGCAACATTAAGAATGGTTGCAAAGAACAATAAGATTGATCTAAGCGAGGATGAAGCGAAAGCAGCAGTGAAGCCAATTTTGTCTTTAAAGCCACATCCTGAAGTCACGGAGGCTTTAGCGCTGTTGAAAAAAGCCGGATATGTTCTAGTCTCATTTAGCAATTCTTCGAATAAGGCAGTCAAGTCGCAACTAGAATTTGCCGGAATTGACTCTTTCTTTGATCAAATTTTAAGTGTAGAGGATTATGGAAAATTTAAGCCGCATATCGAAGTGTATAAGTGGGCTGCAAGAAAAATGAATGTAAAAAATGTTGATTGTATGCTAGTAGCTGCTCATGGATGGGATGTTGGTGGAGCAAAGTGGGCTGGTTGGCAAACCGCGTTTGTATCTAGGCCCGGTCAACAGCTATTTCCTCTTGCGATCAGGCCAGATATCGTTAAGGATGATCTATTGAAAGTCGCCAATGAAATTTTAGCATTGAAATAATAATAGAAAAGTATTGTTTACGGTAGTTTTCTCTTTAGATCATCAATAATTACAAAAAGTAATAATGCTATAAACAGTTGACCTTCCCCCGCTAAACTGCTACGATTTAAAGTAGAGTAAAATGGCAATATATTGTTTAAGAAAGCCGGCAATTTACTGTCAAAATTCACACCTAAGATGGCGCACAGTACTACAATACAATGTAGAAATAACTACTTCTTAATAAGGAAAGTGAAGGGAGAATAAACTGCCCGATGCATCTGGGAAATATCAAATAAAGTTGTTTAAAAGAGAACTTTAGGGAAAATCAAAAAAACAAATTTGAAATTATTGGAAGGGAATACTCGTGCGTTTTAAGAAACATACATAAGCAGGTCTTACATACAGATAAACTATTTCACCCACAATTTCTTTTTCGGTGATGGCTAACGTGTAAGTACTCTAATATAGCTAGTCAATTTGTACATCGTCAATATTTATTAAAACATATCCGGAAGTGAAATTTTCCATATCGGGAAGTATAGACAACTTAAAGGGAAGTACGGACATTTGTGAAAGCTTTCCCTCGGCTTACCTTTGTACTATACAAACGAATAAATTTATAACATAACAATTTAATAAAAATGGAAAATACATTCAACGTCCTAAAAAGAGAAGAGGTTTCAGCAAAAAATCAACAGATATTCGATGGTCTGAAAAAAGCATTCGGTGCTGTGCCTAATTTGTACTCTACGTTAGCTTATTCCGAAAATGCGCTAGAAGCTTATATTAATCTTGAAAATAGCAAAACTTCGTTAACAAAAAAAGAAATTGAGGCGGTAACGCTCGTAGTTAGTGAGGTGAATAGTTGTTTATATTGCTTAAGTGCACATACTATGGTAGCCAAGATGAATGGTTTCACAGAAGAACAGACGCTTGAAATCAGAGGTGGAAGTGCAGGGTTTGATAAAAAATTGAATGCTTTGGTAAAACTCGCCAAACAGCTTTCAGAAAAAAGAAATGCAGGTGATGGAACATTGGTAGCAGCCTTTTTTGATGCCGGTTATTCGAAAGAGAACCTTATTGATATGATCGTGCACATAGGCGACAGAACTATCAGTAACATATTACATGCTGTAACCCAAGTGCCTAATGAATTTCCATTAGCAAAATCTATTAGCTAGTAATAACTACTATTCAGTTAACGTCAAAATAACTTTAAATCTATAGACTATGATGCCAAGAACACAAGCTCTAAAGCCGGAACAGGTGCCGGCTGACTCTAAACCAACTCTTGATACGTTCACCAAGATGCTCGGGTTCACGCCAAATATGCTTGCGACATTTGCGCAGAGTCCAATTGCGTTTAATGCATGGGCTACTTTCCGCAGTTCCCTGAACAAGGTGCTTGACGTGAAGACGCGAGAAATCATCAGCCTCGCCGTCTCTGAGGTGAATGGCTGCAACTACTGCCTGGCGGTTCACAGCTATGCGGCCAGTATGGCTAAGTTGCCGGCCGATGAAATTATTCTCGCTCGAAAAGGCCATGCTATCGATCCGAAGAAGGACGCCGCCGTCCAGTTTGCGCGCAAAATCATCGAGACCCGCGGTCAGGTCGGTGAGTCTGATCTGGAAACTGTTCGTCAAGCTGGATATACAGATGCGAATGTCATGGAGATTGTCGCTCTGGTGGCTATGTATTCACTGACGAACTTTTTCAATAACGTGTTCGATCCGGAGAAGGACTATCCCGCTGTTCCGCTGGCTGGTTCGATCTAACTTTTATGTGGTTGGATAAATAATCTTCTAAGAGACATGAACATGCTAAAAACAAGATTGCAAGATTATAAGCGACAGTAATATAAGTTAAAAACAAGAAAGGACATCGGAAAAGCAGAACCTAAATTATACAGAGCGAGGGGGACTTCGGACAAATATTTACCAACTTTAGATCAGGAACCAAACCCCCAAGGAACTTATCCGGACTTGGATTTCACCAATCAACGTTTGCGGTTACTATATAATCAGTCATACCCAAGCGGCGTTGGAATTAGGGTAAACTCCGTAGCGCCTGTTTGTCCTGGCCGCATGGTGGGAAACAACTTTTTTACAGAAACAGAACAAGCTGTACTTAAACTGGCAGAAGAAATTGCTTAACTTGATATAGCTGGGGTTTCTGATGAAACTTACGATCGAGCACTAGCGCTGCTTGGTGAACAGAAATTAGCTCAAGTAATTTTTGTTACAGTTACCATCGGTAGCTGGAACTGAATCGCTATTGCCATGCATATGGTAACCGGAGAATAGCCCAATAGTGCAATTGATGTTATTTTTTTATATGTATTATATGAAAGAAAATGAAATCTGAACGGGAATGATCAAAGAATATAACGAAAATGCAACATTGGCGCGGTTTGTTATGCACAGCGATAATCAACTGTTTTCAGGATTAGGACTTAGCAATTCAAGTCCTAATCCCGTAAATACTTTTGTTTACAATAAGGGTGAATCGCAAGAAGTACTCATCGATGCGATAGCCTACACAATGCCACCACGGAGCATTCTTCCGCTCGTTTCCAATCAGCATTTCACCTTTCAGCATCCTGAGACCCTAACTGCCTGGCAATTTAACCGTGAATTTTACTGTATCATCGATCACGATGCTGAAGTTGGATGCGTCGGTTTTCTCTTCTACGGAATCCAGCATCCAATGTTTATCACACTAAATGCCGATGAAGCAGAAGAATTGTCCGACCTTGAAAAAGTGTTTTCTACTGAACTGATGGTGAGGGATAATTTTCAGGGAGAAATGCTTCGTACCTTATTAAAAAGGGTAATTATAAAAACTACACGAATAGCAAAGCTTCAAAGTGAAAGCTATTCAAAATTCCCTGATGAAAAAATGGATATTGTGAGAAAATTTGCATTGCTTCTCGAAAAAAATTTCAAAGAACAACATCAGGTTAATTTTTATGCAGGTGCCCTCCATAAATCTCCTAAGACATTGAGCAATGTTTTTGCACGATTAAAACAACCGGCACCTTCGGTACTCATTCGTGAAAAGCTTCTGTTGGAAGCCAAACGTTATTTACATTATACCGAAAAATCAGCTAAAGAAATAGCATACGAACTTGGGTTTGAAAATCCGGCACATTTCAGCAAGTTTTTTAAGCTCTATACGGGAACAAATATTTCGAAGTTCAGAAGTATCTGATAGAAACATTTTAATATAATAGAGATGTCAACGATAGATAACAACATGTACCTTCTTAATGCAATGAGTGAGCAGAATAGTAAGTATTTAACTTATTTCAATAGAAAGTTGGGGCGTAAACCAAATTTGTTTTTGACGGTGATGTATTCTAACGATGCGTTATCTGCCTACTACCGTTTCATACGAGAAAGACCTCTCTGTCAAAAAAGGAGTTAGAGGCAATAGCATTGACAGTATCACAACAGAATAAGGCAATGTACTGTCTGAGCATGCACACCATGATAGCAAAATTGAAGGGTTTCAGTGAAGAGGAAATTCTTGAAATACGAAAAGGTTCTGTTTCGTTTGACAGTAAACTTAATGTGTTAGTGGAAACTATCAAAGGCTATAGCCGAACATCCAAGTTATTTTGACATCAGTTAGATAAAGAATACTGAATTCAAAAGGATTTTTCAAAGGGAACCAAATACTTCTAAGATCGTGCAAATTTAAAAATTATGATACACAAAAAACAAACCGTACGACTCTTCGTAAAGGATATTATGGGTGATATCGTTAAAGACAACCAGGAAAATTACTTTTAACTGGCGAGCAGGACAACTGGTTCTCGATGAACCAGCATTTAATGATGGTAGTGATATTGGTTCCGATCCGTTTACAACGGTTTTATCTGGTATTGTAGCTGTACATTGACCAATTTACGGATGTATATCAAAAGGAAGGGATGAGATGTTACCGACTACCTGCAAAGCAAATGGATGGAATTTGATGATTTTAATGTGGAAACAAAAATTGAAGCCGAAGCTAAAGTACGGGGTCTGTACGAAGGTAAATTAAAGTTCCCTACCATAATAGTGGGCAACGATTATATTAAGAATCCAACGATATCACAACTCGAAGAATTTTTAGAATGCGCAGCATCTCCGAATAATCTTTAGGAGTTCAATTCATTATTTTAATATAAAAGACGCTAGCTCAGATAATAATTTGTTAATAAGAAATATGAAAAAAATAGGTTTTGGTGGAGGCTGTCATTGGTGTACAGAAGCCATATTTCAGGCTTTAAATGGCGTTGAGTCTGTGGAGCAGGGCTGGATCTCCTCATTGAACCCCTATGATACATTTTCAGAAGCCGTTATTGTCCATTTTAATGAAGGCATCACACTGGATGTGTTAATTGAAGTGCATCTGCTGACGCATAGTAGCGCAAGCGCACACAGTATGCGTTACAAGTATCGTTCGGCAGTGTATTATATTGATCCCAATGATAAAGACACTATCGAAATAATAATCAATAAACTGTCAAAGGAAAATGACACCAAATATATTACACAGACACTGCCCTTGGCAGACTTCAGATTGAATTCGGAGCGTTTCCTCAATTATTATAAAAAAGACAAACAGAAACCTTTCTGCCAAACCAATATAAATCCTAAACTAGCTGCAATACGCAAAACATTCGGTCATCATATTCGAAATGATTTTTAAGATGGGAAGAATTGCCAAAATATCGGGTGATAACGGTAAGAGAAAGGGTATTGCCGTATATTAACTTTGTGGAGTTAGATAACAATTAAAGTTTTTAGTTATGAGAAAAATAGAAAGTAAACAGGAATTTGAAGAAACAATTCAAAAAGAAGCAAGCGTAGTTGTAGATTTTTACGCCGACTGGTGTGGTCCTTGCCAGGCGCTATTACCCACATTGGATGACCTGTCCAAAGACTTTGAGGGGAAGGTCAAAATAGTTAAAGTTAATGTTGATAATCAACAGGAACTTGCCCAGCGTTTTGGTGTGCGTAGCATCCCCACATTGATCTTTTTCAAGAACCAAAAAGCTGTGGAGACCATAGTAGGTCTTCGAACCAAGGACGAACTTCAAAAGAAGATATCCGCGTTGGAAATAGGAAATAAATAGTAACATTCAAAATAAATAGTTATGTTAAACTGGAATGATATCATCAAGTTCGTAAACAAAGGTAATCCTGTTCCGACTCGCAGGGTGGAAAAAACAGACGAGGAATGGAAAGAACTGTTAAGCCCCGATTCGTATTTTGTTACCAGGGGGAAGGGTACTGAGCGAGCACATAGTTCGGATATGTGCGGCTTATTTGAACCGGGTAAATATGAATGTATCAGTTGTGGAACACCTTTGTTTGATGCAACTGAAAAATTTAACAGCACTTCTGGCTGGCCTTCTTTCACTCAGCCCATAGCTGTTGAAAATATTGCCTACCATAAGGATGGTGGTTATGGTATGATAAGAGTGGAAACGACCTGCAATGTCTGTGATGCGCATTTGGGCCATGTTTTTCCGGATGGTCCTGCACCAAGTGGTCTTAGATACTGTATCAATGCCGTGGCGCTTAAGAAAGTAGAGGGCTGAGATCTCTCAAGCATTTCAGATCAAAAATTTTAAAGAACTTAAATAAAATAAAAGCTATAAGTAATGGAAAATTTGAAAAAAGCATATTTGGCGGGTGGATGTTTCTGGGGCATGGAAGATCTTTTCAGAGCACGTCCTGGCGTAATTAATACCGAAGTCGGGTACTTAGGGGGACAGAACGATAATCCCACCTACGAGTATCATCCCGGCCATGCAGAGGGTGTTGAAATTACCTATGATCCAAGCAAGACAACTTATAGGGAGTTATTGGATTATTTTTTCAGGGTACATGATCCCAGCACGGTAGATAGGCAGGGCAATGACAGGGGCAAAAGTTACCGCTCGGCACTATTCATTCAGAACGATGAAGAAGGAAATGATGCCGTGGAAATGATCAAATTAGTTGATGATTCGCAACGCTGGCCTGGAAAGGTAGTAACGACATTGGAGCCGTTCACAAAATTTTGGCCTGCCGAAGACTACCATCAAGATTATCTGGTCAAAAATCCGAATGGCTACACCTGCCACTTTGAGCGCTTTGGAACTTTTTTGTAAAGCAATGAACAAAGTAACGGCAGAAATTTACCAGCTGCATCCCGATCGGTATATATTGGTCTCTGGACAGGAGGAAGGCGCACCTACATGCCCTTATGAAAATGTCCAACAATGGGTTGGCTATGATACCTTAACCAAAGAATATATTCGGTTTACAAAGTCGGTATACAAAAAGCTTGTTGAAGAAATGGAAAATAAAAAAATAAAGATATGAATATAGTAGTTTTCTTATCGACCGCACTCGGCTTCTTCGCCATGACAGGTTGTAGCAACAGTATGAGTAACAAAGCCGAGCATAATAAGGGCTTGGAAGAAAAAGCAAGCGTTACTGAAATGACAGGCAATAGCGATAGCACGGACGTTATCTATTTTGCCGGAGGATGTTTCTGGGGAACAGAGCATTTTTTTAAACAGGTAGATGGTGTTATCGCTACCGAAGTAGGCTTTGCCAATGGCCGTACCGACAATCCGACATATGAGGATGTAGTACAGAAAAATACGGGCTACGCTGAAACCGTAAAGGTTACATACGATGCTGAAAAATTGGATTTGAATCTGTTACTTGATTTGTATTTCCTTGCTATTGATCCTACGAGCGTAAATAAACAGGGTAATGATATCGGTGATCAGTACCGTACGGGCATTTATTACACCTCAGGCCAGCAGTTACCACTTATAAACCAACGGATAAATAAAGAGGCGGCAAAACATATCAGAGCTATAGCAGTTGAAGTAACCCCCATAAAGAAATATTATAAAGCCGAGGATTACCATCAAGACTACCTGGATAAGAATCCGGGAGGATACTGCCATATTAATCCGGCACTTTTTAAAGTGGCGAAGGAAGCTAATAAGGCAACCAATAAATGATAATATCATCAAAAAACTATAAAAAATCATGAAAAAAGTAGCAATCAACGGATTTGGTCGCATAGGAAGGGCAGCATTAAAACTGATTTTTGAAACCGATGACCTTGAAGTCGTCGCCATAAACGATTTGATGTCGGTAGAAAATGCAGCATATCTGCTTAAATACGACAGTAACTATGGTAAGTATGCTAAAGATGTTAAATTTGAAGGAGACAGCTTATTTGTGGGGGATAAAGAAATCAAGTATTCCAGTCTACGCAACATTTTAGAGTTACCATGGAAAGCACTCAATGTAGACGTTGTTATTGAAAGTACCGGCATATTTACCAACAGTGCCGATGCTGAAGGGCATATTCTGGCTGGTGCTAAAGCAGCTGTAATTTCAGGTCCTACAAAAGACACTCCAACAGTTGTTTATGGCGTAAACACTACAGATGATAAGACATTGGTCTTTTCTTGTGCAAGTTGTACGACCAATAACATCAGCCCTGTAATAGAAATTTTGGGAAGAAGGTTAGGTATAAAAAAAGCAATTCTTAATACCATACATGGATATACTGCTTCACAAAGCCTTGTCGATGCGCCTTCGAAAAAAGAGCCACGCATGGGTAGAGCGGCCGGCTTGAATCTGGCACCGGCTGCTACGGGAGCAGCCATAGCGACTACTAAAGTATTACCTCAGTACGCCGGAAAGTTCGACGGCGTTGCCATTAGAGTTCCCGTCCCTGTTGGCTCCATTTCGGATATTACTTTTATTGCTGAGAGACCTACCACGGTTGAGGAAATCAATCAGATTCTGTCAGAAGAAGCGACCACAGAACGGTATAAAAAAGTGATCGCTGTAACAAATGAACCCCTTGTATCAACTGATATCATAGGAAGTGCTTTCGCTTCTACCGTAGATTTAGAAATGACAAGGGTTGTTGATGGAGACCTAGTGAAAATAATGGCTTGGTATGACAATGAATGGGGATTTACCAATCAGATGATCAGACAGATTCAATCAATATGGCAACCTGAATAAACTGATTTAAGCGCACATGCTTACGTCGATTAACTGCATTCCCCTTCTGAAAAGGATAGGGGAATTTTGATATTTATTGTTATGGAAATTTTGAACAACCAAATCCAACCCTGGCATTTGGAAAGTATCGGACAGAAAGATCTTCCACATTACGATAGCTTCAAAGGAAAACCCTTATTGATCTTGTTTTTCTATTTAGGCTGTCCGGGATGTGTAGGAAGAGCTATCCCATTTGCCAATAAAATGGCGTATGAACACGGGGACAAGATGAACGTATTAGGGATTCATAGCAATTTTGAAGGTCCCGAATATACCAATGATGAAATTATTGAAAATTTAAAGTCATTGCATGTTAGGTTTCCGGTTTTTAGGGATGCCGGTATGGCCACCACTTTTCACGATTACCAAGCCGGGGGGACACCTCACTGGGTTTTGGTAGATAAAAACGGTAAGGTAGTCCGTTCCATATTTGGTTCGGATCCCAATCGAGCATTATTATGGTTAGATTACGCAATTATTGAAGAGTTGGAAAAGTGAATTAGAATTTACCTTCAAAACATTGCAACTTTTGAATATTCAATATGACTATATATAAAGATCATCCACTGAAAATATATAACTCACTTTCGAACGAAAAAGAAATATTCACACCGATTCAAGATGGTCACGTTGGGATGTATATCTGCGGTCCGACGGTGTACAGTAATGTACATCTTGGTAATGTAAGGACATTCCTCTCGTTCGATATCATCTATCGCTATCTTCTGCATTTAGGCTATAAAGTCCGTTATGTGCGTAATATCACTGATGTAGGACACCTGGTTGATGATGCAGATAGCGGTGAAGATAAAATTGCAAAAAGAGCGCGTTTGGAACAACTTGAACCAATGGAAATTGTTCAACGCTATACCGTTGATTTCCATGATATCCTCCAAAAATTCAACCTTTTGCCGCCAAGCATTGAACCAACGGCGACCGGTCACATGATTGAGCAAATCAATGTCATACAGAACATCATAGATAAGGGCTATGCCTACGAATCGAATGGATCGGTATATTTCGACGTGGCAAAGTATAGTGAGGATTACGATTATGGTGTGCTCAGCCATCGGGACCTGATACACACGCTTGATAACTCCAGACCACTTGACGGCCAGTCTGACAAACGGAATGAACAGGATTTTGCGCTATGGAAGCGTGCTGATCCACACCATATAATGCGCTGGCCTTCGCCGTGGAGCGATGGTTTTCCGGGATGGCATACGGAGTGTACCACAATGAGCACAAAATACCTTGGGCAAAGATTTGACATCCACGGTGGAGGTATGGATCTGAAATTTCCACATCATGAATGTGAAATAGCTCAGGGAGAAGCCTCCACGGGCCATGCACCGGTTAACTACTGGCTGCATGCCAATATGTTAACGCTGAATGGAAAGAAAATGTCCAAATCTAGTGGAAATAATATTCTGCCAGATGAGATTTTGGCTGGCGACAATCCTGTTCTTAGCAAAGCGTTTTCAGCTTCGGTGACGCGTTTTTTTATGTTACAAACGCATTATCGAAGTATTATGGATTTTTCGAATGAGGCGATCCTGGCTGCTGAAAAAGGATACGACCGCCTGATGAAAGCGATAAATAGCTTATCGAAGCTTGAGCCTGGAAATAGATCGACACTCGACATCGCTGGTTGGGAAGCCAAATGTTATGAGGCGTTGGATGACGATTTTAATACGCCGATACTTATCTCACACCTTTTTGAAGGCGTTACGTATATTAATCAACTGAAAGACAAGACTGCCATACTTTCAGCAACCGATCTGGAACATTTCAATAAAGGTATTTCAACCTTTGTTTTTGACGTACTAGGATTGGAAATGAGATCGGGTGTGTATGACAGCTACGCTGAAAAACTCGACGGGACAATCAAATTACTAATTGAAATTAGGAATAAGGTGCGAGCAGATAGAAACTTTACTTTGTCAGATCAGATACGCAACCGACTCGCTGAGTTAGCTATCAAATTGAATGATTCAAAGGAAGAAACAACTTTTAACTATTGATCTGATTTAAAGATTCGCTTTAAATTAAATTGTGTTTTGAGATTATATGTATTTTTGATAATAATATAGAAGTACTTTAAATTGAATATTAATATGATCTATCAAGGAAAGCAGAACGAATACTTTGAGTTGGAGTATGTAGATTGTGACAATTTCAGAAGCTTTAGGCCGATTGTATCTGGGGCTCTGCAGCTACTGTGGTTTCAATCTGACGGAAACAAATTGATCATCGATGGCATTCACCAAACTTTTAATAACAACCAGATTGTTAGTCTCTCTCAATACCATCATGTGCAATATGAGCAGATTAACGCTATGAAAATGCTTCGGTTCAATTCAGAATTCTATTGCATAATTAACCATGATAGCGAAGTCGGCTGTAAAGGTGTATTGTATTATACACCTGCAAAAATACCGGTTGTTTCGGTTCAGGAGCCGCAATTTGCGATAATGAATGATGCCTGGAACCTAACCGATATGGAATTAGAAATGAAAGACGAATTGCAGCTTGAAATGCTGCAAATTGTCCTCAAGCGCATCCTGATACTGTGCACAAGAATATACAAAATGCAAGGTACCTTGTCTTTCATCGACGATAGTCAGCATAATTTAATAAGGGAATTCAATTTTCTGGTTGAACAAAACTTTAAGGAGCAGCATAGCGTCTCTTACTATGCAGGTTTATTACACAAATCACCAAAGACCATTACCAATACCTTTAAGAAGATTGATGAAAAATCACCACTTCAGCTTATCCATGACCGTATTCTGTTAGAGGCTAAAAACTTGCTGCATTATACAAAACGGGATATTTCTGAAATAGCGTACGAACTCGGATTTGAAAACGTGCAGGTATTCAGCCGATTTTTCAAGAGACTCTCAGGTATTTCTCCTACCGAATTTCGACTCAAATAAAAGAAGAGAATTTAGGCGGATTAGGCTTAAAAACATAGCAATTAAAAACGTAGACCTCTTTAAGGGCAGATCTTGAACAGTAGGGTAAATCGATCTTAATAGGTTTCGATTTAATTATTGTGCGACCTGATTGACTGAGTTTTGAATGTCTTGAAAAAAACTCTAACTCAGTAAGGCTGTCATTATGGATATAAAACAGCACCATAGCTTTATGCTCAGTGTTCCTGGTACATGGATAGGTCAAACTACCAGCCTTTGCTTAAGCCATATATCTAAAGCATTCTGTATCTCTCTGTTTGGGTACATATTCTATATACACCTTGCCATGTCTTATACTAAAGCAGGGCTCATACTATTGGGATTACGGTAATGCGCAATTGTAGGAGCACACAAATGAGCAACCTCCGCAATAACTTTGTAAGTCGAAATAAAGGGTAAAGAGCCAATGTACTCTACCCTTTATTTTTTATATTTGCAATATTGATTTACAAGGTAATCAAATGAAAAAGAATGTAATAAGCACCATTACTAAATCGTTACCGATAGAGTTTTCCTCTCTTGTAAACTACTCTTTATTAGTCACTTTGTGCTATATTAATCTTTTTATATAAAAAAATAAATCAATAAACTTGCAATTTAAGTTAAAATACATATTTTTGTCGTCGAACAACACCCAAATCAAATTCATAACATGAAAAAGATAATTTTACTAAGTTTCCTTTTCTTATTGGCAACTGAGGCTGTTTCAGCACAAGCGAAAAATGCTCCAAAAAGTATTATTAGTACAACAGCATTAATCCGTAAATACCATGATCAAAAAGAATTAAGTGGTATGCAAAAAGGAGAGCTTTTAGAATTGTATATTGAGCGTATTAAAGTTTTAGTAAAAACTCTTCCTTACATCGCTTTGGTTACTAAACCAGGTGTTACTATGGCTGATTTAGGTATTCCAGACGATGGAGATCACAAGAAAATTTTAGATAATCAAGCAGCTGGTACAACTACTTTCTTAGATACTACAGTAGAATTCCAAAGAAAGATGATGCCTTACTCTGATAAAGGAAATCTTATCGCTGCAATTTTATTTTACGAAAACACATTAAAATCTTTACACGAATTCAACGACTTGAACGAAATGTAAGATTTACAACAAAATAATTAAAAACTCCAAAGTCAATGATTTTGGAGTTTTTTTTGTTTAAGCTAATCTGATAGTCGTAAATCGTTAATTAACAATTAACAATTATCAATTAACAATTATCAATTGTTTTATTTTCTCTTCAAACATTTTCCTCTAGGTTCATTGCCTTCGTAAAGCGCAATTTCAGAATGCAGAAATTCAGCAGCCGCCGCAGAATCTTTTACTTTAGAAGCACTTCGTTCAATCATTTCAGATTCAAATTGCTCTAAAGCACTTTTTCTAACTCCTTTTTCTTTCCAATGTTTTAAAGATTTACAGCCTTTTGCGATTTCACGAGCCAGCGAAAGTGCATCTAATAAAGCTTGATTCGCTCCTTGTCCTTTAAATGGACTCATAGGGTGTGCTGCGTCTCCAATAAGCGTAACGGCACCAGCATTTTCTAATAATTCATTGTTTATTAATTCTCGGTCGTATACAGGATAACCAGATATCTGCGTTTCTTGAGTTGCTGCTAGTATTTGCGGAATAGGATTATGCCATTGTGTTCTTCGGCAGGCTTCTTCTTTTAACGCTTTTGTTCCTTTGGCACTTAATACTTTGGCTTCTTCTTCGGGCATCGGAAAACTAAGCTGCCACATTATAGAATCAGAAGTGTAAGGCATCATATAAATTCGCTCATTTCCATTGGCAGTCTGAAAAACGGTAGCCGAATCCAGCAACGGACTATCAAGATTTTCCAAGGATTTTGAAGGGCAGATTCCTAAGATTACAATACATCCTAAATAGCGTAATGGTGTTTTTTCTTCGCCAATTAAAAGCTTGCGCACAGAACTTCGAATACCATCGGCACCAACTAAAATACCGGCTTTTACATTTTTTATTTCTCCGTTAAACTGAAAGCGTAATTCGACGCCTTCATTTGATTGGTTAAAATCTAATAATTGATGACCCCATTGCACGGCATCATTATTTTCCAGCTGCTTTAATAAAGCAAGACGCAGGGATTGTCTCGCAATGTGAATATTGGTACGTTTAGGCAATGCGTTTATGTCATTTTCAAGCCACTTTCTAAAACCCCATTCGGCAACTATTTTTCCTTCTGTATTGTGTACAATATGTTTGGTAGAAACTACGCCATTTTCCAATTCAGTAATTCCAAATCCTTCCATTGCTTTACTGGCTTGCTGTAAAGTAAGTCCGTAACCTTGAGAACGTGCATCAAAATTAAGATCTCGTTCATAAAGCGTAAAAGGAATACCTCGGTGTAAACATGCTGCAGCAAGAGCAACGCCGCCAATTCCTGCGCCAATAATGGCAACATGAGGGAAATTTTCATGATCTGTTTCAGGATAAGATTCAGAGATTGTTAAACCAGACCCGTTACATTTTGGGCAGGTATACAAAGGAGCTTTTGGGCGTTCGGGAGCATTTTCTTTATGATCTGATTTTTCAAACGCTTCTAATGCAGTTTGATAATCCAACCGAGTTTTTTTGCTAAGTCTTCGGCTTTTTTTACCGCGTCCCTGACATTCGAGACAAATAGTCCACATATTCTATTTCTGTATTTTTATTAAAAAAATGGAAGAACAGGAAACTATTCTTTAATGCAGCAAAATTAATTAAATTATTTTAATACAATTTGAATGAAAAGAATGATTGTCGAAAACGATTGATTCCTTAAAATCTTTGCAATTTGCCATTTAGATTTGTTTTAAACTGATTTCTGAACTGCATCATCTTTTAGCTTTTAACATAAAAAATGTTTAATATTGCCTTTTTGATTATCAACCTTTCAATTTAATGTCTGTTTATAGTAAATATACTGATGAATTCTTATTAAATCTTCTCAAAAAAGATGATCAGTCAGCCTATACAGAAATTTTCGAACGATATTCTAAGCTCTTAATTAATCACGCGTATAAAATTCTTGAAAATCAAGATGAAGCTAATGATGTTGTTCAAGAAGTTTTTTTGTCGATCTGGACTAAACGCTTAGAATTAAATATAACCAGTTCTCTTTCTTCTTATTTATACAAAGCCGTAAAAAACAGAGTTTTGAATTATATCGCGCACGAAAAAGTGGTTTCGCGCTATGCTGATTCTATCTCCAATTTTATAGAAGACGATTATGTTTTTGCCGATTCTAATCTTCGTGAAAAGGAATTGGAAGCTATTATTGCCAAAGAAATAGCTTTGCTTCCCGAAAAAATGCGTGAAGTTTTTCTTTTAAGAAAAGTAGAAGAACTTTCGTATGATGAAATTGCACTTCAATTAAATATCACCGATAAAACAGCCAAACAGCAGGTGTATAATTCTCTTAAAATTCTTCGAGAAAAACTTAAATCTGTCATGAATCTCTTTCTTTGGTGAATTATTTTCATGCTTTTTGTTAATTTTTTTGAAATAAATTTTATTTTGTAACTCATTCATTAGTAAATAGAAAGCTAACATTTAGCTCTGTTTCTTAAAGATATAGTAATAATTTTTTAATTTTTTTTTGTCATTGCCTATGACAAAAGTCCTCTTTAACTGTCTTACTTATATACAAGACAAAATTTCGTATTGTTATTATGAATCAAACCCAAATCTCAGAATTACTTAAAAAATATCAAGAAGGAACTTTATCTGATGAAGATAGAGATAAACTGGATGCGTGGTATCTGCAAAAAGCTTCAAACAGTAAATTACAGCTTAACGAATATGAGCTGGAAGATAGTTACCAATATCTAAAATCGACATTACCAATACAGCAGGAACCAAAAGTAGTTAGTCTTTGGCCCCGTATAGCTGTTGCGGCATCTATCGCTGTATTGCTGGGTACAGGAATATTTTATTTCACCCAATCTAAAGAACAAGTGGTTCAGGTTGCAGCAAAGCCCCAGGAAATTGCTCCTGGAGGAAATAGGGGAGTATTAACACTTTCTAATGGGAAACAAATTGTGCTTTCTGATATTTCGGCAAAAGATACTATTGCAAAAGAAGGAGAAGAAAATGAAGTAACGATTAAAATGAATGCCAAAGGAGAAATTACCTATGTGATCAATCCAAATGCAGAAGGAGCTAAAGATGATAATTCTTTTAATACACTCTCGACTCCAACTGGCGGACAGTACAACATTATTTTGGCAGATGGAACTAAAGTTTTCCTAAATGCTGTTTCCTCTATAAAATATCCAACGCAGTTTAATGGAGACAAGAGAATTGTTGAGCTAGAAGGTGAAGCTTATTTTGAAGTAGCCAAAAACAAAAACAAACCTTTTATCGTAAAATCAGACAATCAGTCTATCGAAGTATTAGGGACGCATTTCAATGTTCATTCGTATAATAATGAATCGGTTGTTAAAACTACATTGTTAGAAGGAAGTGTGGCGGTTTCTTTTAAAAATCAAAAAACAATTTTAAAACCGGGACAGCAGTCTGATGTTTCTGATAATTTTTCTAAAATTAAAGTTAGGGAAGTAGATACAGAAGAAGCGGTTGCATGGAAAAACGGCCGTTTTAAATTTGATAATGCGGATTTAAAAACCGTAATGAAGCAATTGGAACGCTGGTACGGAATTAAAGTGGAATACCGCGGCGATGTCTCTGATGTTCGTTTTAATGGAGGTACGTTTAGAAATAAAAATTTATCTGAAGTATTAAAAGTACTTGAGTTTAGTAATATAAAATTTAAAGTCGAAGGAAAAACAGTTATTGTGTATCCCTGATTTTAAGTTTACCCGAATATATTGGTCTATAAACTAAAAAACCAGAGGCAGTTGCGATGCTTCTGGTTGTTATAAAAGTGTATAGCCAGTATAAGTTGTCCACCTATTGTTTAACTATAACCAATGTAAATGTATGAAATTAAATTTACAACCAAAAAAACCTTACAAAAATCTTGGAGAAAAAATTCCCAGATTTAATTTTACTGCTTATTTAAATGTTCTGGCTCTGCTTTTTATGCTGTTTTGCAGTTTTTCTGGGCAGGCACAAAATGTTACCATTAATTTTAAAGATGCACCGCTCGAAACGGTTTTGAAAGAAGTGGCAAAACAATCGAATTATGAAGTTTTGTACACCCAGAAAATGCTTAAAGATGCAAAAAATGTTACTATTAATGTAAAGAATGCATCTTTAAAAGAGACTTTAAATAGAATTTTCAGCAGTCAAAATTTAAAGTACACACTAACCAATCAAACTATCGTTGTTTCGGCTTCAAAAAACGAGAGTTTGGGAAACGCATTAATCGATATACGCGGAAAAGTAGTAAATAGTAAAAATGAATCTTTTCCAGGAGTAACTGTTACAATTTCAGGAACGAACAGAACGAGTATAACCGATTTTGATGGAAGTTTTTCTTTTGATAAAGTTTCACCTACCGCTGTTCTTGAATGTTCTGGATTAACGATCGAAAATAAATCTTTTGGTATTACAGGACGCACCGATTTGACACTTGTTGTTGAAGACAAAGTGGCTGCAATGAAAGAAGTAGTAGTTACTGGTTACCAGACTATTGCAAGAAGTAATTTTACGGGTGCAATTTCTAAAATTGATGAAAAAACATTAAACGAAAACATCAACTCTAATTTATCAAGCGCGATTGAAGGACGTGTTGCAGGTTTGATGTTTCAAAAGAATCCAAGCGGACTTGGTTCAGATCAGCCTATTTTAAGAGGAATTGGTACATTTTCTTCAGATCAAGTTGGTTACAGCCCGCTTGTAGTAATTGATGGTTTGCCAACTGAATTAACTTTGGATGAGATAAATCCATATGATATTGAAAGTGTAGACGTTCTAAAGGATGCTGCAGCAGCTTCTATTTATGGTTCAAGAGCAGCAAACGGAATTATCGTTTTAACTACCAAAAAAGGAAATGGTAAATTAAAAGTAACGATAAACTCAGATTTCTTTATTTCAGATAAACCAAATTTGAGAGATATGAATTATGCCTCAACAAGCGATATGATTGATTTTGAACAGGCAGTTTACAATAGAGAAAGAGCCAGATTTGCAGACACTGCAACGATGTTTAGCAGTTATGGAGACATTGGAAACAGCAGTCCGAAATATTACAGTCCCCTTTATCAATTAAATAGAAATTTAGAAGAAGGAAAGATTGACAATGCTGCTTATAACAGCACTCTTGCGCAATGGAGAAAAAACGATTACAATAAAGATTATCGTGATAATGTTTGGCAAAATGAATTAAGACAGCGTTATAATGTTGCCTTTTCTGGAAGTACAAGTAAGCAGAATACTTATGTATCGCTTAATTATGACGAATCAAAAGGTCGTATAAAGTACAATAGCGGACGCAATTTTAACCTTTATGCAAAAAGTAGTTTTCAGGTAAATAACTGGTTAAATGCTACTTTTGGAGTAAATGGAACTTATAGTAATGAGGATGTTACAGAATACGATCTTGGCAATTATGATATTCAAAAACGATACGAGCGTATTACAGACGATAACGGAAATTTAGTTCAGTCTTCATTTTCATCAGTTAAAGATGGTTTTACTTCTAGCGGTGCTCTTAATCCAGCTATGGTCGAAAAACTGGCAGGTTTGAGTGGTTTTAAATCGACGAATTTTAATGTTTTAGACGCTCTTAAAGAAGGTCTTGAAGAACAAAATTCATTGAGCCTAAGAACTTTCGCTAATATTAAAGCTAAATTGTGGAAAGGTTTAAGTTATAATACACAATTTCAATACGAGGTAAGAAAAAATGACAGGGAACAGTATTACGATATTAATTCGTATAGAATGCGGTATGCTATTAATGCATTAACAGGATATAATCCAACTACAAATGCATATACGTACGTTGAAGGTTTCTCTACAGGAGGACGATATAAGCAGTCAAGTTCTCAGGCGAGCAATTATTCTTTTAGAAATCAGTTAGATTTTAATCAAGAATTTGCAGATGGAAAACATTCTGTTAATGCCTTGGTTGGTACAGAAATGCGCGAAACTTTTCTTCCAAGATCAATCGAACAGGTACGTTATGGTTATGATCCAGTGACACTTAGTTCTGCTGTATTAAACAATCTTGCATTAAGCCAGACAGGAGTCCCTAGTTATATCTTCGGAAACAATAGAACGTTGTCAGCTTTAGGAAGAACACAGCAGGAAATTTTACACCGTTATTTTTCAATTTTCAGTACTGCGAGTTATACTTATTTATCTAAATATAACATTACAGGAAGTTATCGTATTGATAAAGCCGATTTATTTGGAGTTGATCCAAAATACAAAAACCGTCCTTTATGGTCTGCAGGTTTAGGATGGAATGTCAGCAACGAAAATTTCATGAAAGAAGTTAAATGGGTAACTATGTTGAAATTAAGATCTACTTACGGAATTAACGGAAACGTAGATCAAAGCACAACGCCTTATATAACAGCTACGAGAAGAAACGATAACTTATATCAGTCGCTGCAATATACAAACATCACGGCACAGCCAAATCCAATGTTGAGATGGGAAAAAACGCAAAGTACCAATGTTGGTATTGACTATAGTTTATTCCGTGCTAAATTAAACGGTTCTATCGATTTGTATCGCAAATACAGCACTGATTTATTAGCTACTACAGATCTTGATCCTACAGTTGGAGCTTTATCAAGAAGAATTAATGCTGGAGCACTTTTAAACAAAGGTGTAGAATTTACGGTTGGTTCTGAATGGTATAATAATGGTAATTTCCGCATTAATTCAAATTTAGTTTTTGCCTTTAACGAAACAACGGTTAAAAAAGTAACAAGAGCACAAACTACAGCTGTATCATATGTTTCTTCACCAACTAATTTCTTTGTAGAAAATGATTTCTTCAATAGTATGTATGCTTACCAATATGGAGGAACAGTAAATGGCTATCCTTATGTTTTAGATGAAAACGGAAATCCATCTATTACTTTTGATGCCAGTGGAAATCCAATTTCAACAAGTATCAAATCGATTACCAATCCAGATGCTTTAGTAAATGTGGGAACTTTAATGCCAACTTACACAGGTTCATTATCACAACGTTTTTCTTATAAACAATTCGATTTAAACTTCTTATTTGTTTTCTCTGGCGGAAATGTTATGCGTAAAGAAACAATCGACATGAGTTCTGATGCTGTAAATCTTTCTGGTATTACAGATCGTTATACAGATGCAAATCCAAACGGAAATACTCGTTTATATGTAGATTTCGACGAAAGTGTTAGAAATTACGCAGGAACAATCAGCAGTCAATGGAGAAATTCAACTGCAAATGTTGTAGATGGTGATTATATTAAATTGAGAAACATTTCTTTTGGTTATAGTCTGCCTAAAGCTTTCGCAAATCGAATGAATATCACATCAGCAAAATTTACTTTTCAGATGAATAATATTTGGTATTGGAGTGCTGCCGGAAATCGTATAGATCCAGAAGTTTACACTGTAAATTCTGGCACGCGCAATTTACCATTGCCAAAAACATACTTATTTGGATTTAATCTTACTCTTTAAAAAATGAAACAGCTATATATAACAGTACTGTCTTGTATGATGTTAACGATTTCATCATGCGAAGATTACACAGAAATCACACCCAAAGGCGCTTTAGTTATCGAAACTCCGCAGCAATTTCTTGAATTAGTATCTCTACCGGGACGTGGTTATCCAATTAATAACTTTCAATATTTATCTGACGATCAATGGATGAGAGAAGCCAATGTGATAGGAAGAACTCCAAACATTGATATCATTAATTTTACATTTGATGAAAGTGTAGATAGAGTTTCGTTAATAACTGGTTCTAGTTTTTATAATCAAGCTTACAGTTACATCAACCGATGGAATACGATTATTTCATTAGTGGATAATAGCAAAGGAGATGAAAGCATTAAGCGATTAGCAAAAGCCGAAGCCAGAATTTACAGAGCTTACGACCATTTCTTATTAGTAAATACGTACGCAAAAGGGTACGACCCGAACACAGCATCTACAGATGGCGGAATCTGTATTATGGATAAGTTTGATTTAGAAGCGCAGCCTTCAAAATCTACAGTGGCGCAAGTGTATGATTTTATTCAAAAAGATATAGAGGAAGCATTGCCATATCTTGTGGAGAAACCGGTAGATGTTTACCATCCGTCATTGGCTTTCGCGTATGCGTTTAAGGCTAAAGTTCATTTATTTAAACGTGAAATTGCACAAGCGCAAGCAGCTGCAGAAAAATCATTAAGTTATAACAATCAAATTTTTGATATGGTTGCTTACAGCAAACAAGGCGGTCCAACTGCTGTTGCGGTTCCTGCGGCAAACAATATCGAAGTATTAAGTTATATGTACATGACGGGTTACAACGAAATGAACTTCGCGCAGAGTTATATCATTAGTCCAGAATTGAGAACTTTATTCGGAACTAACGATGCACGTTTTAATTTGTTCTTCAATTCTACCAGTACAACCAATTTAGATCAAGGTTCCAATACTGCCTATTGGGGAACGCAATACACACGATTTTTCTACCCAACTGTTGGTATGAAAACAACAGAAGTGTATTTGATGCAAGCAGAATGTTTGGCTAGACAGGATAAATTGAACGAAGCAGTTGCGGTTTTAAATACCTTACGAGCAAAACGTATTCTTTCTGGAACTGTAAATTTAGCCGTTCCAGCGACTCGAAAAGAAACAATGGCATTGATTATTAATGAAAGAAGAAAAGAATTGCTTTTAGGCTTTAATCGTTTCTTTGATTTGAAGAGATTAAATACAGAAACCGACTACGCAAAAACGGTCACAAGAGTATTTCCATTGGTAAACAAGACTGTTCCTCAAAAAACATATACGTTACAGCCAAACTCTCGATTGTATATTATTCCGTTTCCATTGTCTGCTTTGCAAAAGAACCCAAAACTTACTTTAAACACAGACGAAAAACTTCCATTTTAATTTAGATGAAGAAATTATTTATATTGCTGATCATGCTGTCTTTCGGACAGCATGGTTTTGCTCAAACTCCAGAAAAAAAAGCCGACAGCACCAGCACACAGCCAAAAGGCATGCTGGCTTATAATAAGGTAATTACAGACAAAGCCAAAAGCAAAACGGGTCTTTTTACGGTTAGTCAAGTCGATACAAAATATTATTTTCAAATTCCAGACAGTTTATTCAACAGCTATATGCTGGTAGTAACCCGCTATCTTTCGACTCCAGAAGGAATGGGGACTTTTGGCGGAGAAAAAGCCAACGAGCAAACTATATATTTTGAAAAAGGGGCAAATAATACCGTTTTTTTAAGATCATTACAGTACAGACAAGATGTTCGTTCTGCCGATTCGATGCTGGCAAAAGCACTAGCTGGAAGCAACGAAAATCCAATTGTTGCCGCTTTTCCAATCAAAACAACCAATCCGGATAACGGAAATGTCGTAATTGACGTTACAGATGTTTTTAAGAAAGACAATGCAATGTTCGCTATTGAAAGCAAAGAAAAGACCGAGAAAAAATTAACCTCTCTTGCAGATGATAAATCGTTTATTGAAAACATAGATGCTTATCCAATCAACATTGAAATAAAAACAACAAAGACTTACACAAGTTCTACAGCAAGCAGCGGGACTATAACATTACGATTAAACACTTCAATTGTTTTGCTTCCAAAAACGCCGATGCGCAAACGTTTCTTTGATGAAAGAGTCGGCTATTTTGCCAATAAATATGTTTTGTTTGATGATGATGAACAAAGCGCACAGAAAAAATTTATTGTACAGCGCTATCGTTTAGAGCCTAAAGACAAAGACATTAAAAAATATCTAAGAGGAGAATTGGTCGAACCAAAGAAACAGATTGTTTATTATATCGACCCTGCAACGCCAAAAAAATGGCGTCCGTATTTAATTGCTGGAATCAACGATTGGCAGAAAGCTTTTGAAGCCGCAGGTTTTAAAAATGCGATTATTGGAAAAGAATGGCCAGAAAATGATCCGACAATGAGTTTGGAAGATGCAAGATATTCTGTAGTAAGATATCTGGCATCTGAAACACCAAATGCTTACGGACCGAGAATCAGCGATCCAAGAAGCGGTGAAATCATGGAAAGCCACGTAGGATGGTATCATAACGTGATGAAATTAGTGCAGAGATGGTACATGATTCAAGCTGGACCTTTAGATGCAAGAGCTAGAAAAATGCATCTGGATGATGAATTAATGGGACAATTAATCCGTTTTGTTTCTTCGCATGAAATCGGACACACGATTGGTCTGCGTCATAATATGGGGGCGAGCAGTGCAACTCCAGTTGAAAAACTTCGTGATAAAAAGTGGGTGGAAGAAAATGGTCATACGGTTTCTATTATGGATTATGCTCGTTTTAATTATGTAGCACAGCCAGAAGATAATATTAGTCCAAAAGGAATTTATCCAAGAATTGGAGCCTACGATAAATGGGCTGTAAAATGGGGTTATACGTATTATCCAAATGCTAAAGATGAATTTGAAGAAGAAAAAACGCTTGCCAAATTAACGACAGACAGTTTAACTGCTAATCCTAAATTATGGTTTGGAGGCGAAGGAAAAGACGAAGATCCGCGCAGCCAGTCAGAAGATTTGGGAGACGATTCAGTAAAGGCAAGCGATTACGGAATTAAAAATCTGAAAAGAGTAGTTCCAAATCTGGTTCAATGGACGTATCAGCCAAACGATGCTTACGATAATCTATCAGATATGCATAAAGCAGTTGTATCGCAATATAGCCGCTATTTGTATCATGTATTGAAAAATATTGGTAATAATTATGTAACCAAAAGAACGGTTGACGAAAAAGGAGCAGTATATCAGCCAATTCCCAAAGCAAAAGTAAAAGCATCAATTGATTATGTTGGCAGACAATTGTTTACAGCGCCATTATGGATGTATCCAAAAGAAATCGAACAGCTTATTCCGTTAAAAACAGCAGACCAAATTTCAGATCAGCAGAATCAGATTTTAAATATGCTTTTAAGTTCTGGAATGCTTTATAATATCAGCGTGAAAGCCATTCAGTTTGATGGAGCTTATACTGTTCCAGAGTTTTTAAATGATTTAGGGCAGACGGTTTGGGTGAAATTCAGCGGTGATGAAAAACAAGATTTTTACAGAAGAAGTTTACAGCGCGCTTACGTTGAAAAATTGGGAATGCTTTTATTACCAAAAGAATTAGAGCCTGGAAAAGCAGCAAATGCAGCACAGCGAAGTGATGTAAGATTGTACGGAAAACAGCATCTTGTAAAAGTAAGAGAAGATGTTACCAAATTAATGAATGGAGCATCGGGCTTAAGTAAAGATCATTATGAAGCACTAATAATCGAAATAGATAAAATAATAACAAAATTAAATTCAACTACGACGATATGAAAAATGCAGTATTTATCGCTCTAATCTTTTTAAGCAGTTTTGCTCAGGCACAGGTAACTTCAAAAGAAGAAGTAGTGCCGGAATTGGTTCAAAAAAGAGAAGAGCAGAAAAAGGAAATCACGAAAAATTATCTGGCTTTAAAAAACAGTCTGATAGTTTCAGATAGTCTAGCTGTTGTAAAAAATGCAGAAGCTTTAAAGAGTTCTTTAAAAAACTTCAAATTTAAAAAACTGACTTTAGAACAAATGAATGCAGCGACAACAACAAGAAAAACCATTTCAGATCTTGCATCTGAAATGGCAGCAACAAAAAATATTAATAAACAGCGCAAAATTTTTGAATCACTTTCAGTTAAATATTGGGATGTTGCTTCAAAGTTTAAAGCCGCTGATGCAACATTATACCTGCAGGTGTGCCCAATGACAGGTGCTGTATGGACAAGTGATAGTAAAGAAATTAAAAATCCTTATTATCCAAAAAATATGCTGACTTGCGGAGAAGTGAAAGCAAGTTTGTAGTTTTTTTTTAATTTGAATTAGTTTGAGAAATACGGTCTTCCAGCAGAAGCCGTATTTGTCGTTTCTACATATTTTTTTCTGTATCAATTAAATACAGTCAAAATAATCAAAATGCCAAGCCGAAAGGTTTGGCATTTTTTTTTGAGTTGACCATAAAAGCAATTCGAAGACGGTATCTAAAAAGGTGTTTTTTCATTTTAAATAAAAGTGTCTTTTTGTTAAAAAAGGATTAAAGAAGCTGTTTTTTCTCCCTTGATTTAGTAAAATTCTTATTAAGGATGAAATTTATTTGTAATTTTAATTTACTTATTATCAATTATTTAAAAATGCTTTATCGATTTCGTTAACATTTTTTTTTGTAAAAAAATGCGCTAATACTTTTATATTAAAATTTTTAACATACCTTTGTTCTATCAAATTAGTAGAGTTTAAAATTTTCCAGTAATGAAGACAAGTAAAAACAATTCACTTTCAAACAAACAGAAACCACTAAGCTGTTTCAATCTCATGCGCAGCTTCTGTTAAAAGTCTTCAATTCCCAATTCAAACAAATATTCATTAAAGAGAACCTTAGAAATAGGGCAGATCTTGTATAGGCCAATCGAAATAATACTAATCAAAAAAAAAGAAAAAAAAATGAAAAAACGAATGTGTTGCAGGTAGAAATTATACCATTCCTATTGCCCCAGAAATGGTCGAGCTTAAAGAATTTATACATCACTAGAAGGAGAACAGCGACAGATTATTTGCGTTAGATGTCATCCTTATTTATTAAACTAAAATGAAATAATGAAAAAAATATTAAATAGATATATTGGGTTATGCATTTTATTGGTTTCCATAGGTGCGGCTGCACAAGGAACTACACCTTTGATCCAGTCTAAACTTGAAGGAACAGTTATCGATGCGGTTACAAAAGACCCTGTAATTGGTGCTTCAGTAGTTATTAAAGGAACTACACACGGTGTTCAAACCGATTTTGATGGGAAGTTTTTCTTCCAGACAGGACAAAAATTTCCATATACTGTAATAGTAAGTTACTTAGGTTACAAAAAAGCAGAAGTTGTAGTCGATAAAAATGCTGTGGTTATTGAACTTACCGAAGAACAGAATCAGTTATCTGAAGTAGTAGTTACAGCGCTTGGAATTTCTAAAGAAAAGAAATCTTTAGGATACACCACTCAGGCTCTTAAAAATAAAGATATTGCAGAAACCAAAGAAACGAACTTCTTAAACAGTCTTAGCGGTAAATTGGCTGGTGTGCGTATTACAAACTCCCAGGGTGACATGGGATCTTCTCGTATTATCATTCGTGGAGAAACTTCGATTGCAGGAAATAATCAGCCTTTGTTTGTGGTGGATGGAGTTCCTGTAGATAACTCACAGTTAGGAAGCGTTGGTGGAGCAACTCGTGATTTTAAAAATGCAATTGCCGATTTGAATCCAAATGATATTGAAACTTTGACAGTATTAAAAGGACCTAACGCGGCTGCACTTTATGGATCACGTGCTGCACATGGTGTTGTTTTGATTACGACTAAATCAGGAAAAAGCCAGAAAGGATTGGGAATTACTGTAAATTCGGGTATCACAATCTCTCAAGTAGCTACACTGCCAAGTTTCCAAAATTCATACGGACAAGGTTCTAACGGAAGATTTAGTTTTGTTGACGGAAAAGGAGGAGGCGTAAATGATGGTGTTGACGAAAGCTGGGGACCAAGAATGGACGGACGTCTTATCCCGCAATTTTTCTCGAACGGAGAAGCAGTGCCTTTTGTAGCACATCCTGACAATGTGAAAGACTTCTTTAATACTGGTATTACTTACGATAACAGTGTTTCTATTGCTAGATCTGACGAAAAATCAGATTTCCGTTTAGGAGTAAACAATCAAAAACAATTGGGAACTGTACCAAATAGTGAAGTAAATAAAACAAACTTTACAATTAATACGAATTACCAAATTTCTAAAAACATAAAAGTAGGAGTAACAGGAAATTATATTACAACAAATTCTCCAGCTTTACCGGGTGGACCATCAGGTAACCGTGCGGCGGGAGTAATGCTTCAGTTCCTTTGGTTTGGACGTCAGGTTGATATCAACCAGCTTCAAAACAACAGAGATGTGAACTGGAACAACAGTTACTACAGCAATCCGTACTGGAATGCATATTACAATACAACAAGCCAGCAGCGTAATCGTTTTATTGGTGATGTTCACTTAGACGCTAAATTGGCTGAAGGACTTAATTTTAGATTCCGTACAGGAGTAGATTATTATAATGACAGAAGAAAATACACGATCAAATACGGTACAAATGGAACACCTTTCGGATCTTATGCTGAGGATGCTTACACTGTAAACGAACAGAATACTGAAGGTATCTTTACGTACACTAAAAAATTGAATGATGATTTTAGTTTAGATGCGCTTGCCGGTTTCAATATTCGTAATCACAGCGATGCAAACAACTATCAAAAAGCGCCGCGTTTAGCCGTGCCAGATTTATACACTTTAACGAATTCTCGTGATCCGTTAACATCATCAAACACTTTATCAAGATTAAGAGTATATAGTGCTTATGCTTCTGCTCAGTTAGGATATAAAAACTATGCTTATTTAAACTTAACAGCGCGTAATGACTGGTCATCTACATTACCAAGCAGTAACCGTTCTTATTTTTATCCTTCTATTAATGGTAGTTTAGTTTTATCTGAAGCTTTAAACTTAAAAAGCAATACACTTGATTTCTTAAAATTACGTGGTGGATGGTCTGAAGTAGGTAATGATGCAGATCCTTATCAGTTATCAACTATCTATAATTTCCAGACAGCATTTGACGGAAATCCAATTCAAACTTCTTCACAAAGAAAATTGAATGAGAATTTAAAACCAGAAACAACACGCTCTACTGAGGTTGGTTTAGAAGCGACTTTCTGGAAAAACAGATTGCATTTTGATGTTGCTTATTACAACACAAACAGTTTCGATCAGATTTTGGAGATTAAAACAACAGCATCAAGCGGGTACAATTCACAGTTAATCAATGCTGGAAAAGTAAACAACAGAGGTTTAGAAATTCAGTTGGACGGAAGCCCGATCCAGACAGAAAATTTTAAATGGAATATTGGAGCAAATTATTCTAGAAATAGAAGTAAAGTAGAAATCTTGGATTATGCAAAACAGATTCAGAACTATACAATAGGTTCTTCTGGAGGTGTTGATGTATTAGCTTCTGTAGGACAGGCTTATGGAGCACTTTACGGAACAGCGTATTTACGTGATGCAAGCGGAAACATTGTAGTAGGAGCAAACGGATTGCCAAAAGCAGATCCGACGAAAAAAGTTTTAGGTCATTATACTCCAGACTATTTAGCGGGTGTTACCAATACCTTTACTTATAAAAACCTTGAATTATCGGTTCTTGTTGATGCAAGCGTAGGTGGAGAAATTTTTTCAGGAACCAACAGAACAGGAACTTATACAGGTGTATTGGCATCGACACTTCCAGGACGTGGTGCTGAAAATGGCGGTTTAAGCTACTATTTAAATGGTACTACAAAAACGCTGGTAAATGGAACTGCTCCAGCAGGCGCAACAGTTTACGATGATGGTATGATTTTTAATGGTGTATATGAAAATGGAGCACCAAATACTACAGTATTAAGTGCGCAGGAATATTACAAAGCTTCATACAACATCAGCGAAGCTTATATCTACAGCTCAACTTTTGTAAAAATGAGAGAAATTAAATTGGCTTACAATTTCAATAAATCATTTGCAAAAAAATTGGGATTAGAAGGAGCAAGTATTACTGCTGTTGGACGTAACTTATTCTTTATCTACAAAGATGCACCGAATATTGATCCTGAAACCGCTTTCAATACTGGAAATGCACAAGGTTTGGAGAGTTTATCTCTGCCAACAACCAGAAATTTCAGTCTTAATGTTAATCTTAAATTCTAAAAACACGAAATCATGCTAAAAAAGCTATCATATATAATCTTATTTGGATTGACACTGACTTCTTGCAGTGATACTTTGGATGATATCAACAAAAATCCAAATGCAACTGAAAATCCATTGGCACCTTACTTGTTAACAGGAACTTTAAAACAAGGAGCTGACTTATACTGGGGTTCAACCAATAACTTCGATTCGTCTTTGCTATTTGTACAGCATTGGGCTAAAATCCAATATACTGAACCAGACAGATACGATGTTTCGAACACTTCATTCACTTCTTTATGGAATACAGGTTACGCAACCTTAATTACAGATTTGAATACAATTATTAATTTTCCCGCAGAACAGGCAAATTCTAATTATAAAGGAATTGCTTTATCGCTTCGTTCTTGGACCTTTTTATTACTGACAGATGCTTACGGAAGTATTCCGTACAAAGAAGCAGGGCAGAAAGTAACGCCGGCTTATAACACTCAAAAAGAAGTGTATACTGGATTACTTGAAGATTTGAAACAAGCACAATCTTTGTTAGGTACAGCAAATGGTGCTGTTACAGGTGACTTGGTTTATAAAGGTGATATTGCGAAATGGAAAAGATTTGTAAATTCACTTCGTTTAAGAATTGCATTAAGAATTTCTGATAAAGAACCTGCTTTAGCTAAACAAGCGGCTATCGATGCAACAACTGATGCAGCAGGAGTTTTAAGCAGTAATAACGATACTTTCAAATTTACATACATTAGTTCACCACAGCAGAATCCAGCTTCGGCTTGGTTCGAAACTCGTGATGATTACCGTATTTCAAAAACGATGGTAGATAAATTAAAAGAATTCTCAGATCCGCGTTTACCAGTTTATGCACAGTTACCATCAGATGCAACTGTTGGAACATACGTTGGAGGCGGTAACGGATTGTCAAACAGTGATGCAAACAGCCAAGGTTTTGCTAAAACTTCAAAACCAGGAACATATTTCTTGACTTCAACATCGCCAGCGGTAATTTATTCTTACTCTGAAGTATTGTTTAATCTTGCCGAAGCAGCTGCTCGCGGTTATATTTCTGGAGATGCAGAAACACTTTATAAAAGTGCCATTACAGCCTCTTTCAACCAGTTTGGTATTACAGACGCTGCTGCTATTTCAACTTACTTGAATCAAGCATCTGTGAAGTATGATGCATCAAACTATGCTAAGTCAATTGGTACTCAAAAATGGATTGCTTTCTTCGGACAAGGTTTGGATGCTTTTACAGAATGGAGAAGATTAGATTTCCCTGTACTTACAGCTGGTCCAGCTACAGTTTTGGACGGAAAAATTCCTTCTCGTTTTTTCTATCCTGGAACAGAGCAGTCATTGAACGGTGCAAGCTATCAAGCAGCAATCGCCGATCAAGGAAAAGATTTACTGACAACCAAATTATGGTTTGATGCCAAATAGAAACTATTTTTTGTTCTTTCGCTAAAAGACAAAATTGATTTATAAGAAAGAAAAATCTTAAGTAAAAGCCCTGTATCGCCCTAGCGATGCGGGGTTTTTTATTTCTAATTTGTATATTTGTGATTAGAAAAAAAATATTCTAAGTATATAAATGCTCCAAATGTTACCCCTAGATCCTAAAACGATTTTTCTTCTTTATTTTTGGGGAAACTTATTTGTCTGTATTCTCATTTTCAGTTATTCCTTTTCGTATGCTTCTACAGAAAACAGAAAAAAATTAAATACGTTTGGTTTTGGAAAAGTATTGTTGACAATAGGATGGATTTGTATTTTCCTTAGAAATATAGCGCCAGATTTTGTTTCTATCAATCTCGGAAATACTATTATTCTTTTAGGCTGCTGGTGCGAAACCATAGCAATAATTTCCATGAATAAGGCTAAATTCAATAGCCGTTATCAGATACAAACGACCTTGGCTATTATTTCAATTATTATTTTTAATATAGCAGCAATATTTGGAGGTTCAATGAACACCCGTATTATCATTATGTCTCTCGGCATATTTGTTATTTATCTGCCGCCTACAATTGGTTATTTTAGAGAAAAAGCTACCAATTTGTTTCGTATTTTTTACTTATTGTGTTATGTCACTTTTGAAATTTTAATCTTTCTCAGAGCAGTTTATACCTATGTAAGTCCGCAGAAAGACTTTTTTAGACAAAGCAGTTTTGACAGTTTGTACAGCATCGGATTGTTTTTACTGACGCTTATTGGAACGGTTGGTTTTTTATTATTAGTAAAAGAAAAGCAGGATTTGAAAATTCAGAAACTGCTGAAGGATAAAAACCTATTCTTTTCTATAATTGCCCATGATTTAAAAGGGCCATTAGGATCATCACTCGCTTTATCTGAAATTTTATCTCAGGAAATCGACACCTACAGCCGAGAAGAAATAAAAGAAATTACAGAAATGCTTCATGACTCAAATAAGAATATTTACAAACTTTTGGAAAACCTTTTGAATTGGTCGCGAATGCAGACAGGAATGATAGAATACAATCCTAAAATGGTCGATTTAAACAGTTTAATCGAAGAAAATATAAAACTCCATAAGAATACGGCATTAAATAAAAATATCGATTTAAGATTTGAATCAGCAGAAATTGTCGTGACATCATTAGACAAAGATATGATTGATACCGTTTTAAGAAATCTTTTGACCAATGCAATTAAGTTTACAGAGCAGCAAGGAGAAATCGTAGTCAGCCTTTATAAAACAAATAGAAAAGCAACAGTATCCATTCGTGACAATGGTATCGGAATTCCAGCCAACATACAAGAAAAACTTTTTAAAATCAACGAAAAAGTAATCCAGAAAGGCACAGAAAATGAAATCGGAAACGGATTAGGATTACTGCTCTGCCATGAATTCATAAAAAAACACCACGGCGAAATCTGGGCAGAAAGTAAACTAGGAAAAGGCAGTACTTTTAAGTTTATACTGCCTTTGGAAAAATAGATAAAAGTCAAACCAGACCGATTTAATCTGTTTAAATCTTCGGGAAAAATCTTTTTTATATTATTGGTTGATATTGCTTATAAATTCATCAGTAGAAGAAAGCACATGGCCATAATTAGGGAAATTCGTTTCGACAGTCGCCTTGATTTCTTCCCAATTAAAAGCACCAATTCCGTCTTTAATTAAAGTAACGTGATAGCCAAGTTCGACACCAAAACGTGCTGTAGAATCAATACAAGTATTCGCTCTCATTCCTGCTACAACAATCTGGTCAATGTTGTGCTGTCTTAAAAGAAAATCAAGATCGGTATTCGCAAATCCGCTGGCAGTCCAATGATTTTGAGCCATAAGATCACCTTCCTGCATCATTAATTCAGGATGAAATGCAGCGCCCCAAGAACCTTTTTCGAACAGTGTTATGCTGTTACTTCCCGTATGTGATGGCGCCATAAATTTCCAGTTTAGATAGTCGTTTTTCTGCGTATGTCGGTGGGGAGCATAAACAATTAGAATTTTCTTTTCCCTCGCCGCCGTGAGCAGTTTTTTGATATTTTGAACTACTTGGTTTCCCTCAACGGTTTCTTTTGTTACAGGATATAATTTTCCTCCTTCAGAAAGAAAATCATTAAAAGGATCAATTAATACGATCGCTGTTTTTTGAAGTTGGTATAAGCTCATAGTAGAAATATTTAATTGGTTTAAAAAATGGATTCTAATAATGTGCCAGTTCGTTTTTTCTTGATCTGCTTATGTTTTTTGAGTGCATCGTAAAAATTATCTGCGATATATAATGAATTTGCGAAATATAGTGAATAGGATAATTAATTTTTAGTGTATTTGATTGATATTTAGTAAATTAGTTGTTTAGCATGCTTCTTGCACTTTCTTTTCCACTATCAGATCGGCTAAAAAAAATCGTGAGTTTTTCTTGCGGAAAGAATAAGGCACGACTTTGATAATTGATTTTTGATACAGTTTGAAAAAACTGAATTACACCACATTATAAAAAGCTGTTTACTAATTAAATATCAATTTTATGACAAAATCAAAATCCATTATTCTTATACACGGAAACTTTGTGAACGATCTAAGCTGGACAAAGTGGAAAGAACGATACGAACAGAAGGGCTATACGGTTTATACACCTCCAAATCCTGGTCATGAAGGGAATCCTTCAGATTTAAGAAAAACGGTTCATCCAGACCTTATCAAAACCGGTTTTATTGATGTAGTAAATAATATTGCAAAATTAGCAGACAGTCTGCCGGAAAAACCTCTTGTAATTGGGCATTCGATGGCGGGAATGGCGGCAATGAAGTTATTAGAATTAGAAAAAGTGGCAGCAGCGGTAAGTATAGATGGAGCGCCTCCAAAAAATGTATTTCCGCCTTTTACTACCTTAAAATCAGTGCTTCCTGCTTTTGGATTTTTCTCTTCTAGCAAATATTTTATGGGAAGCCGTGAATGGTATGACAAATGTTTCTTTAATACTTTACAGCATAGAGACAGAGCAAAAGCCTTTGATACCATTGCTGTTCCAGAAAGTTATAAAGTAAGCCGTGAATTGGTTTTAAACTCCTTTTCGAATATTGACTTCAAAAAACCTCATAAACCTATTTTATTTATTGGAGGAACAAACGATGCTATTTTTCCAGCTTCATTAACAACAACGCTGGCAAGAAAATACAAAGATCAAAGCAGTAAAGTTGACTTGAAAATTTTTCAAGGAAAAAGCCACTTCATCTGTGGAGAACCAGGCTGGGAAGCAGTAGCAGATTATATTTTAGAATGGTATGAAAATCTATAATAACAACTAAAAGAAAATTAAAATGGCTAAAATTAAAGTAAAAGACGGAACAGAGATTTATTACAAAGATTGGGGAACAGGAACACCTATATTTTTTCATCACGGCTGGCCGTTATCAGCAGATGACTGGGATGCACAAATGTTTTTCTTCCTAGATAAAGGATATAGGGTTATTGCGCATGATAGAAGGGGACATGGAAGATCTACACAGACTTATACTGGAAACGAAATGGATACTTACGCAGCAGATGTTGCAGAGTTGACGGAATTTTTAGATCTAAAAGATGCCATACATATTGGTCATTCTACAGGAGGCGGCGAAGCGATTCATTATGCTGCAAAATATGGAAAAGGCCGCGTATCTAAGGTTATTTTAATTAGCGCTGTTACGCCTTATATGATTAAAGATGCTAATAATCCAGACGGTGTGCCCATTGAAGTTTTTGATGACATTCGTTTTAATACGGCTAATAACAGACAGCAGTTTTATCAGGATATTACTTTTCCCTTTTACGGCTATAACAGGGAAGGAGCGAACATTAAAAAAGGGATTCAGGACAATTGGTGGCGTCAGGGAATGAATGGCGGCATAAAAGCGCATTATGACTGCATTAAAGCATTTTCTGAAACTGATTTTACGGAAGATCTAAAAAGTGTCGATTTTCCTGTTCTTATTCTTCACGGAGAAGATGATCAAATTGTTCCCTATAACGTAACAGCTTTGAGAGCTGCCAAATTGGTTAAAAACGGAAAATTAATTACGTATCCTGGTCTCTGCCACGGAATTCCAACTACAGATGCAGATCGAGTTAATGCTGATATCTTAGATTTTATCAAGTAAGATGCAATATATAAATTGGAAAACTCCAATTTCGTTGATTTTGGAGTTTTTTGTTTGGATAGAAGAGGATAGAGGAAAGAGGAAAGAATAAAGAGGAAAGAGGAAAGATGAAAGATGAAAGATGAAAGATGAAAGAGGAAAGAAAAAAGATATAGAAAAAGATGATGGATGGAAAATAGAAAAATGAATGTAGAAAATAGAAAAACTGGACTAGTTGATTGGATGTTATTTGGACTAATTTAGTGTTTTAAATAATATTCCTATAAATGATTAATCATGAGTAAAAAATTAAACATTCACTGTCTGCAGCACGTTTCGTTTGAGGGTTTAGGTGCTATGGAAGAATGGATTTCAAAAAACAATCATAACCTGACTTATACTCGTTTTTATAATAATGAGACTCTTCCTGATTTAAGCGATATCGATGTTTTGATTGTAATGGGCGGACCAATGAGCGTTCACGATGAAGCTGATTTTCATTGGCTGAAAAAAGAAAAAGAATTCATTAAAAAAGCGATTGATTTACAGAAAAAAGTCATCGGAATTTGTTTAGGTGCACAGCTTATTTCTAATGTTTTGGGAGGTGAAATTTCAAATAATAAAGACAAAGAAATCGGTTGGTTTCCTATTCAGGCAACAGATACAAAATTGCCAATACTAAAAAATGTACCAGAAGTTTTAAATGTCTTTCACTGGCATGGAGAAACCTTTACAATCCCCGAAAATGCAGTTCGTTTGTTTCAATCTGAAGGATGTGAAAATCAAGGTTTTTTATTAAACAATCAGGTTTTGGGACTTCAGTTTCATTTTGAAGTTACCGAGGAAACTATGCGTAATATGGTTTTAGAAGGAAAAGACGAATTAATTGAAAATAAATATATTCAGTCAGCTGAAACTATTTTAAACCAAACAGAATTTATAAAGCAGAATAATCAAATCATGGCTCAATTTTTAGATTTTATGACTGGAGATTAATTTTAAAAAAAAATAGAAAACAAAAGAAGTACAGTTTTTTTCAAACTTCGGAGAAGCGAAATATTTATAGCAAATATTATAGTTCTACAACAGAAAGCTCCAGCGGAGCGACACATTTTTTTACAAGATATGCCGTCCCATTGAAGCTTTTTTTTTTTGTTTTTATTGAAATTCTATAAATATCTAATCTCGCTGTTTTCTTGACAAATAGAATTTTACAAGTTTTTGTCTTTTAAAATTTGAGGATATTTAGTACTGGTATGTACAATCATTTCACCAAATAAAGTATTCGCCCACGCAAACCATTTTCTGGTAAATTTGGTTACATCGTCTTTATGAAAAGATTCGTGCATAAATCCAGTGTCGGCATTGGTTTTAATCAGCGTGCTGATACAGTTTTTAATTTCGTTTTCATCAATACTTGTAATCGCTCTCAAAACAATGCTCATTGGCCAGATTGTATCAACTCCGGTATGAGGGCCTCCAATTCCTTCTCCCGCAGTTCCTTTGTAGAAAAACGGATTATTCTCCGATAATACCAATTTTCTCGTATTGAGATACAAAGGATCGTCTGGAGCAATGGCACCCAAATAAGGAAGCGATAAAAGAGAGGGAACATTGGCATCGTCCATCATATGAAAACTCCCGTATCCGTTGACTTCAAAAGCTATAATTTTTCCGTATTTTGGATGATTAATAATCCCGTGTTCATTCAGACCTTTTTGAACTTGTTCTCTAAGTTCTTTTGCCTGATTTACAATAGCATCGTCTTTCAACGCTGGAAGAGAAAAAATTTCAATTAGATATCCCAATATTTCTATTGCAAACATATTACTCGGAATCAGATAACCAAACAGCGTAGAATCGTCACTCGGTCTAAAAGTAGAAACGATTAAACCGCAGGGTTTTACAGGATAGCCATAACCTGAAAGCGGAACACCATCTGTAGCCCAAGCCGTCTGACGCTGAAAGCTGTACGGTCCTCCTTTGCCGTCCATTCGCTGCTGTTCTTTGAATGTTTTTAGGATTAGTTTCATGGCCTCTTTCCAATGGCTGTCAAACATAGAAATATCGCCTGTTTCTTTCCAGTAGCCGTGGGCCAAACGAACGGGATAACACAAACTGTCAATTTCCCATTTTCTTTCGTGAATACCCGGTTTCATTTCCGTTAAATCATTTTTCCATTCACTTTCCTTATTGAAATCTTTGTAAAAGGCATTCGCATAAGGATCTAAAATGATGCATTTCGCTTGACGATTTATAACTCCTTTGACCAATTCGGCCAGCTTAGGATCTTGTTTTACAAACGGAATGTAAGGCCAGATCTGCGCAGTACTGTCACGAAGCCACATCGCGTCGATATCTCCTGTAATTACATATGTATCTGGTTTGCCATCTATAACTTCAAATTCAACTGTAGTATCTAGCGTATTTGGAAAACAGTTTTCAAAAATCCAAGCTAGTTCTGGATTGGCAATCTGCTTTTTAACTTTTACAATAGCGGCTTCAATCGCTTTACTGGTAAATTTACGCTCGGCCAGCGGTGGTCTCTGCGATACAAAATCTTTTAAAGGAAACTCAAAAATATTAGAATTAAACCCAAAAGCATCTGTTTGAATAGCCAATAAACCTGCCGAAAAAATTCCAGCATTTTTGATAAATTTTCTGCGAGAATGCATATGTTTTTATTTTATGAAATGAATACGATTAGTCTAAAGATACATTACTTTTTATTAGTACTCTTAAAAATTAGACCAATGACAGCTGTACTTCCTTGAATGATCTTAAGTTTCTAACCTTCGGTGTAGGGATCATTCCATAAAGAATTGGGTTTTAGATATACTTTGTTTTTCTGAAAGTCTAAAATGGTATTGAATCTTTTTAGGACTTCATTGCCTAAAATATGTGTTTTGAATCTAGCAGGATTATCAGCAGAAAGCAGCTGTACAGGAACATCGTTAAGACAAAGTTTATCAAAAAATAGCTTTTCATTTTTTACTGTCAGGACTGGAACTTCTTGACCTTTACCATTCTTTAAAATCACTTTTTTTAATACAGGAAGATTTTCTTTTGGATAATGCTGTTCTTCTGTAATTTCCTTGTCAAGCATTACCGTACGCTGGTAGCCATTATCAAAAAGGAAACGGCTTTTATAAGCTTTATTTTGTATTTGTAATCTACCTTGAATGCAAAATAAAGTGTGAGTATATTCTATATCCAGATTAATATACTCATTGTTTGGTTTTGAAAGGGAAGAGTGAATGATAAAATACTTTTTATCATAATCAATTTCTACAATTTTTCCATCAAATAAATTCCACCCAAAACGCCCGACAGTTCCTTGCCCAGAGAGTTCGACGGGATAAATTGCCTGTTCTTTATAGGTTTGGTTTCCGAGTTTAAAACTATGGCCTTTAAGACTGGAAAGGTTTAGTTTTTTCAGGATATCATTAGTCAAAAGAAAGTCAGAAGTTCCCGAATCAAATTTAAGATCCAAAGTATCTTTTTCGTTAAGCGTTACTTTAAAAATGATATTATTATACTCTGAAAGCACAAAAGGAATAGTATCGTGTATTTCGGGTTTTAGCTTAGAAAAATTTTGTATAACTGGACATTTTATACGAGTAAAACAGCTATCTTTTTCGTTTAACAGAACAACAAAGTCAAAATTTTCTCCCGATTTTAATTTGATTTGAATAGAGTCTCTATCCGTTAAAAATGTAACCTTTTTTCCTTTCGGACTTTTATTGGTAATAAAAACATCTGGCTTTGTTTTTGGGTCAAGATTCCATGACAGCTTTCGTTCTCCTTCTTCTTTAATAAATGCCGAAGGGGAATCTGCTTTAATAATTATTTTTTTTGTTTGTGCCTGAGAAACCGTTAAAGTGGCGAAAAGTAATAAAAAGGGTATTTTCATAGTTACTGATTTTTCTATTTATCTAATACCGCAGGGAGAATATAATTGCTCATTATTTTCTTGACCTGAGGATGTGCATAAGGCTGATTATAAGCAGTTGCCGTAACGACTACCACAAACGGAATGTTTTTAAAAATATACACTTTATTACCTCCGTTTCCGCTGCAGGCATAAGCTTCGTACGTTTTACCATTGATTTCAAAAACTTCTCTCCAAAATAAATAGCCGTATCCGCTGTGATTTTGGTTATCTGGAAAATAATTGGAGAACGATTTTTCAACCCATTTCTGAGGTAGAATCTGTCTGCCGTTCCATTTTCCTTTGTTTTGATAAAGCTGGCCGTATTTGGCAAGTTCAAGTGTTTCTAATACTAAACCTCCGGCAGTGTTTGCTACTTTTTGCGGCGTGTACTGCCATTTATAATGCTGGATATCCAGCGGTTCAAAAAGTTTCTTTTCTGCATATGCTTCAAGTCCGCCGGGAACTTTTTGATTCAGGATATCTCCAATTACCACAACGCCGGCAGTAAAATAGTCCCATTGTTTTCCATTTCGTTTTGCTTTATCGATTGGAAGATCTAATGCAAATTTTAACCAGTTATCGGTCGGATACATATTTTCTTCGTTTCCAGGCGAATTTTCATCCTGATCAGAGCCTTCAAAACTAGAACTCATAGTAAGCAGATTCTTTAAGGTTACACTGTCTTTTGCAGGGCTGTAGTTGGTATAATTTTTAAGATTGTAAAATGTTTTTAACGATTGGTTTTCATTTTTAATATAACCTTCTTGAATAGCTATTCCTGTCATTGTAGAAGCAAATGATTTTCCAACCGAACGTGTGTCATGCAGTGTTTTTCGGCTGGAGCCGTTAAAATATTCTTCCAATAACAATTTATTGTTTTTTATAACCACAATGCTTGTAATATTCTTGAAACGTTTTTCTAATATTCTACCATTCATTTCCCTGATTAATTTTTCATCTTGTTTGTCAGTGGAAATTTCCCATCCGCTGTCTGTCGCTATAGGCTGGACAGCAGTCTGTTCTGGAGTTAATACAATAGGAGGGTTTGTAAAATCGATTTGTCCTTCGGCAATTACCGTTCCCGTTTTTATGCCGCTGGGAGTTTTTAGAAAAGGTCGTATTTCTATTTTTAAAAGGTGTTTTCCATCAAATAAGGCATCTTCACCGCCTTTAGCATAATAGAAACGTCCCCATAAAAAACGTCCCCAATTGTCTTCGTTAGTAACACTTATAAAAGGGAGTCGAAAAGTAATCCATTGGTTTTTGCTTGTTGGAGTTCCTGCTCCAGAATTCAGATTTTCGGTATAAATTACTTTACCATCTACATAAAAAGTAAACTGAAAATTACCGTTTTGGATTAATTGTTCAGCTGTTAAATCTTTATCCAATTGATGCAGATAATTGGTTAATGAGTTGGCAAGAAAAATACGGGCATCAATTGTGTTTCCTTCTTTTAACTCAAAAGCAGTAATAAAATCTTTTTCAGAAAGCTGTTCAACAGGAATTGATTTTTCCAAAAAAACAATTTTGCTTGCATATTGTGCTTGAAGTTTGTTTGTGACGGTATCAGGCTTTACAATATTTTGCGAAGACAAAGCAGTTAATCCCATCCATAAATATAAAATTCCAGTTGCAAATATTCTCATGTTTATGTTTTTAATTGAGCAGTAAAACTAGTAACAACCAGAACACTGGTATAGAATGAAATTAACATCACAGTTTATTTGTACTTTGTTTTTAATAAAAGTTACACCAGCTAATCAAATTTAATATAGAATTTAAATAATCAGTTTTCGATAACTTGAAGGTGTAATTCCTATATTTTCCTTGAAACATCTGTTGAAATGACTTTGATCGGAAAATCCTGTTTCAAGTGCAATTTCAACAAGCGAGTTTTTAGGATTTGATAGTAATCCGAGTGACTTCTGCACCTTAATTTTTCGAATATATTCTCCCAATGAACATCCAAAATATTTTGGAAAATAGCGGGAAAGATGAACAGGATGTATTCCTAAAACTGCAGCAAGTGAGAGAAGCGAAAAATTCTCTGGAATATCTTCATGTAAAATTTCCTTTAATGGTTTAATCCAATTTGGAACAGAAAGTGGCTTAAACGTATTCTTATTGTCAATACTTTCCAAGACTTCAATCAATAAACTATTCATGCAGATAGAGCTGCTGTAATCGCCTGTTTTACTTTCTTTAAAAAGTTTGTAAAAAAGCAGTTGAACAGTGGGGTTTTTAATGGAAATACTTCCTTGAAAATGCTCTAAATTTAGTTCATGCTGCTGAAACCAATTTTGGTCTATTTCGATATGGAAACCTCTTGTGAATCCGGGCGGTTTTATATTGTAATGAGAATCATCCCAATTGTGAAACAAAAGACTGCCTTGTGAACAATGGTAAGTTTCTTTTTTATTTCCCTCTACTACCTGACCTTGAAGAATAAAGGTAAAATAAGGTTTTTCATGATAGTGCCAATCCACTTTATCATGTGTATAGACAGTATCTGTAATGGTTAATCCATCAAGATTAATGAGACTATTGGTTTCACCAAAAAACTCGCCTGTTCTTAAAGCTTTCATACCTTTTGTAATGGATCATTAATTACTGCAATTTAATAAAAGTAAAAGTAATACGCATAAATTTCAAATTTGAAAAATATATTAAAAGTATTTTAATTCTTCTTCAAAGCCTTTTCCGGCTCGAATTAAAGCAACGCGCGGACTTTTAACGAATTCAATCAGTCCGTTTTTCATCAATAGACTTATTAGAAGATCAATTTCTTTTTCCTCTGCAGAAACTTCAAATACAATATAATCTCTTTCGAGAACTCTGTATTTTGCATTATGTTTTTGCATTAATTCTTGAACATTATCTTGAGTTGCTTCATGGGTTGGAAGTTTAATTAAAGCGGTCTGTGTGTGCACTATTTCGGTATTTGTATTCAAATAACATTTATACACATCAATGATTTTTTCGATCTGTAAGGCTAGGTTTCTTACTGTTTCTAAGGTTTCTGTTACAACAATTGTAAATCGGTACATACCGTTAATTTCACAAAGAGAAATATTGAAACTTTCAAAACTGATTTTTCTTCTCGAAAAAATAACAGCGGTTTTATTGACTAATCCCATTTGATCTTCAGTGTAAAATGTTAAGGTGTATTGCTCTTTCATTAGATATTTTAATGCTTATTTGTTAGTGATTTGTTTTTAGTTTTTATGGAATGGTTTTCAATTAGGATCAAAAAAAAACCTTTCTCAGCAGTATGAGAAAGGTTTCTATTAGACAATATAATCCTGACTCATCGCGAGAGATGAATAATGATAATAATAATAATGCTGATAATAATTACTGTGTTTTTCATGTTAGTGCTAAACGAAAAAACCTCCCGAGAAGGGAGGTTTTAAATTTGTACTGTAATACTTTTATATAAAATTCCCTTTACTAATATCGGTCGATAATAATAGCGTTGATAATAATAAGAGAAATAATTTGATTGCTCATTTGTTCCATTGTGAGGCGCAAATATATTGTTTTTTCCTAAATAAAATATTTTATTTCTGTTTTTCAGCAGGAATGTTCCAAGGAAGATTTTCACTTTACGTTTCGATTTTGCATTTCAGGATAGCACAACCTTATCATTTTGAACTGCCAGCCTTATCATTTTGATAAGTATTTATAATATGAATAAAAAGCGTGTTCTAGCGTATTTTGTTGATAGATAGTGTCTTGTACTCTTTTAAGATGTTTTTGGTACAGCCTTTGTTTTAGAGCTTTTCACAAATTAACATGTTCATAAAGTAATAGAAAAAATGAAAAGCAATCCAACAAGAAGCAAGCAGATTACAAAACAATATTTATCAAATAAACCAACACAGAATAAAGACCGAATTGTCAATTTAATGGTATTTACAATCGTTTTCTTTATTGCTCTTTTACTGATCTCACAAATAGTTTAAATCAATTGAAGTTTATGAAAACTATAGAGTACGCAAAAGATGTAAACGCTGTCTTAGTAAATCTGGAAACGGAGGAATCATTTGATTTTAGTATCGAAAAAGCGAGAGCATCCCACACATTTTGGATCAAAGAAATCTGTGAAGTTACCTCATCATCGGCTATTGCACGCGGAACAGGTATTTCTGGCCGCTCTCGAGAAATGCTAGAATCAAAAATGATTAAAGGAGAAGCCATTATAGCATTTGCTTCAGATGGAAGATGGGCTGGTTTTTCCTTTATTTCTTCTTGGGAAAATGGAAAATTCGTATCGAACTCCGGATTAATTGTAGCACCTGAGTTTAGACATACGGGACTGGCTAAAAAAATTAAAAGAAAAATTTTTGAACTGAGCCGTGAAAAATATCCCGATGCACAAATATTCAGTTTAACCTCTGGTCTTGCTGTTATGAAAATGAATCATGAACTGGGCTTTGAACCCGTAACTTATTCTGAGCTGACTAATGATGAACAGTTTTGGGAAAATTGTAAAACCTGTGTCAATTGTCCAATATTAGCCAGCAAAGAACGAAAAAACTGTTTGTGTACGGCAATGCTTTATGATCCGAAAAAAGATAAAAAAGGATAAGGTTTAAACTTCTTGATTAATTGAGGCTTTCAGCATTAAATAATGAAGGTCTATATTCTTGACAAAAGGTTTTAATAATTCACTTCCAGGACCATACATTGCCAGTTCAACATAATCGCCAGAATGATCCATACTGATCCATCCAACATTATTATGCTTTTTCTGAATCTCTGAATAGGTTTTGAAAGGAAGTTTTTTATAATTGTATAAACCATCTTCCTGTTTTTCAAGTCCCGAATAAAAATTCAATAAGTGTTTGGCTTCATCATCCGTTAAACTTATATTATTAGTTTCTTTAATCCAGTCTTTAATCTGCTGTAAATTAAAATCGGCATGAATAGCATTCAAAATGTATTCGTTAGTGTACTTATAATCTGCAATACTGTTGAAGTTTTTTACAGCATCGGCGCCGTATATAAGTCCAGGATTTGCGTTTCCGTGGTCTGTAGTAATAATTACTAGTGTTTCATTGTCTTTTTCGGCAAAATCAATCGCGGTTTTTACCGCTTCATCAAAAGCCAGCTGATCGTGAATTAAAGCAGCAATATCATTGGCATGCGCCGCCCAATCTACTTTTCCGCCTTCAATCATAAGTACAAAGCCATTTTCATGATCTTTCATTTGGTTGATTGCAGCAGTGCTCATTTGGGCTAGAGTAGGTGTCTGCTGTAGTTCTGGAATACTGTTTCGGTCAATCGTGTAAGGAAGAGCCCCAGTATTAAAGACGCCGAGTGTTTTCTGTCCTTTTTTGATGTTTTCTAAATCTGATTTTCCTTTTAGGATTTGATATCCTTTTTCTTCGTAAATCTTATAAATATCTTTTTTATCCGCTCTCTTTGAAGCATTGAAAAATTCGTCACCACCACCCATCATAACGTCCAGTCCAAGATTGGCATACATTTCGGCAATTTCATTTTCAGCATTTCGGCTGTCTGAATTCACGCAGAAACCTGCTGGTGTTGCATGTGTTATCGTCACCGTTGTAACGCAGCCGGCCTTTTTTCCTGCATTTTTAAATTTCTGCCAGATTGGAAGGTATTTTTCTCCATTTGGACCAATATTCAGTACGCCATTTTTAACACGGTGACCGCCTCCAAAAGAGGAACTTGCGGCTGCAGAATCGGTAACCGCAGAACTTGCAGACGCCGTATCCATTAAAGCTCTTGAAACTTTGTTTTCCAGATAGAGATTCATCCAGTTTCCATTCTTCCCTAAAATATTTTGAGAATACAGATTAGCCATCTGAAGTGTCCCAGAACTCATTCCGTCACTAATCAGGAAAATAATATTTTTTGCTTTTTTACTTTTTTTGGCTGCCGATTCTAAATCATTAGCAAGAATAACCGATGGACTGAGTGTAAAAAGTCCTGTTAATAGTGTTGAACCTTTTAAAAATCTGCGTCTGTTCATTTTTGATTTGTTTAATGGAATGTAAATTAAAAACATTTTAAAATCTAACGCAACATTATTGCATTAAATAATTGTTTTGTTTTTATGAATTCAATTTTTCAAATCAAATAATAAGCCTATTTATGAAGTGTTTTTTCAAAAGCCTTTCTAGGTGTTCCTCTAAAAGTTACTTCACCGCAATACACATAACCCTGTTTTTCAAATATTTTAAGCATGCCAATATTATCAAAGTTCGTGTCTGCTTTAATGCTGAAAATAGAATTTGAAATGGCGTACTCCTCCATGTATTGCAGCATTTTTTGTGCAAGGCCCTGACCTAGATACTTATCGGATATTGCCACTCGATGCATTACAATAAAATCATCATTGGTAAGCCATTTGCCTTGAATGTTGGCATATTCAGGCTCATCGTTAATTAAAACGGCTGCGTAGCCCACAATAGTTTCGTCTTGATTTACAAGTACAAAACCATTTCCGTTACTGATATCTTTTTGAACTACGTTAGGATTTGGGTAACCATCCTGCCATTGGTTACTGCCTTCTTCTTTTCTTCTTTGAATGGCGCTTTCCAAAATAGCCCAAATTTCCTGATGTTCTTCTGTTTTTGCTTTTCTAAATGTATATTGCATTTTATTTAATTGTGAGATAATTTAATTCTGCTGTTTGTTTTTAAAATAATGAAATGATTTCAAGATCATAAGCAAACATTTAGCCTGTATGCGTGTTCTGAGAAAAAATATCTTAATGAAAAACCAAAGTTAAAGAAATATTCATTCTCAATTATGATGCGTATATTTGGAATTATAAATAACAAGAAGTGTAAGCTATGAAAAAAATAGGATTTTTATCGTTTGGACACTGGGCCAATCATCCTTCCTATAAAGCGCGTACAGCTGCAGATACACTGCTTCAATCTATTGACTTGGCTGTTGCCGCAGAAGAAATTGGTATAGATGGCGCTTATTTCCGTGTTCATCATTTTGCCCAGCAGTTGGCATCTCCATTTCCTTTGCTTTCGGCTATTGGTGCCAAGACAAACAAAATAGAGATTGGAACAGGAGTAATCGATATGCGATACGAAAATCCGCTTTACATGGTGGAAGATGCTGGTGCAGCAGATATAATTTCAGAAGGACGTTTGCAACTAGGAATCAGCAGAGGATCACCAGAACAAGTTATTGATGGCTGGCGTTCTTTTGGTTATGAACCTGAAGCAGGTGAAACCGATGCCGATATGGGACGTAAAAAAGCTTTAGAATTTTTGGATAAATTAAGCGGAGAAGGTTTCGCAGAACCAAATCCGTATCCGATGTTTCCAAATCCACCCGGACTGTTGCGTCTTGAACCATATTCTGAAGGATTGAGAGAAAGAATCTGGTGGGGAGCCGCATCTAATGCTACCGCAGTTTGGGCAGCCGAAAACGGAATGCATCTGCAGAGTTCTACTTTAAAGTTTGACGAAAATGGGAAACCATTCCATATTCAACAGGCAGAACAAATCAGAATTTATAAAGAAGCATGGAAAAAAGCTGGTCATGACCGTGAACCAAGAGTTTCGGTAAGCCGATCTATATTTGCTTTAATGAATGATCAGGATAAATTCTATTTTGGAGAGCAAGGTAAAGGTGCTGATAGTTTTGGTTATATCGAAAGTGATAAACGTGCCATTTTTGGTAGAAGCTATGCTGCTGAACCAGAAAAACTGATAAAACAGCTGGCTGAGGATGAAGCCATTCAGGAAGCAGACACATTATTGCTTACAATTCCGAATACTTTAGGAGTTGATTATAATGTGCATATATTGTCGGCTATATTAGAACATATCGCTCCAGAGTTAGGCTGGCGTTAGAATTTAATTAAAAGTATCTACAATTAAAAAGGGCTATCTCGACTTTAGAGATGGCCCTTCTTACAATAGTGTTCCAAAAGCATTACTAATTCTAAAAATGTAAAAATATTTTCTGAGTAGTTTATAATTCGATAGGATCTTCATTTTTCGAATTACAATCTACATTACTTTGTGGTGCTTCATCCCAATCTCCCCAATCTCCCTGATAGATTTTTAAACATACTAATTCATCATTATCAACAGAATAAATTTTTGTATGAGAAATGGTGCAGTATTTTTTGTCGCGGTCTGTTTTTAAATTTTCCATTGCTTAGATATTTAGAAGTTAATTAAAACAATCTGGTCATTGTATTTTGTGAGGGTTAATGGCAATGTTATATTTTTTTTATTTCTAACTAATTGATTAAAATTCAAATAATTAATTCTTTTTCTTGAGTGTAAAATTAGACTTACTCTTTGAATTAAAATATCATAATTTTACTGTTAGACTTTCATAATTCCCATTTTTCGTTTCTGATATTGAATTGCTAAACTAAAAAACGTGTTGGACCGCTTTGCAATAGAAATAAATTAAGAGATTTGAATGGAGTAACTTCTTGATTTAAAATTTATTAGGCTTGCTAACGTATTTATTTCCTTTAATAAAAAAGCGCCACGGCAAAAGAGCGTGTTCCTCTGCATAAGCAATGCCAACACGAGGGACAGCGGCAATTTCATCTTCTGAATATCGAGTGCCGTAATCTTCAATCCAAACTTCATCTCCACATAGCTCCTTTTTATTGAAAGACGCATCTATTCCAAGCGCCTTTGCAGCAGATCCTGGGCCAGAGGAAATCGATGCTTTAGATGCAGGAATATTTCTTCTTTCTTCTATAATTTCTATTCCTTTAAATGGTTCAATTGCTCTAATTAAAACGGCATGCGGTTCTCCTTCGGCAGCACTTACAATATTGAACAAATGATGAATTCCGTAACACAAATAAACATAAGAAACGCCGCCAGAACCGAACATAATCTCTGTTCTGTTAGTACGTCTTCCTCCATATGCGTGAGAAGCTTTGTCTTGAACTCCAAAATAAGCTTCGGTTTCTACAATAATACCGCTGGTTATTTTTCCATCAATCTGAGTACAAAGCACTTTTCCTAAAAGATCTTTTGCCAGAAAAATGACATCAGGATTTAGATAATAAGAAAAGGGCAGTTTGGATGGATATTTTGAAAAATCTTTGTTCATTTGAATTATGATTTATAAAAAAGGAATTGATTTTTAAATTTAAAAAATAATGAGATCATTTCGATATAATTGTATTTCGTTTAATTCTTGTGCTAGTTTTATAACTTTTAGAAGGGATTCTATAAGCATGGATTTTGAGATTTCAAGTAATTTTATGAAAACTTAAAAACTACGAGATTATGAAAACGAATAATAACAATCCGGATAACGCTAAAAAAAGCGGTTCTGATAATCGAAGCGATACTAGAAAACACCAATATAGAGATCATGATGAAGTTTTGACAAATGATGAAAATTATGATAGAGATACTCATAAATTCAAAGGAGAAGAACCTGATTTCGATGATAAATTGGACAATGAGGAAAAGAATAAAGAATAAACAATAAAGAATGTCTCTGATAAAATTGGGGACATTTTTTATTTTTAGGATATTAATAATCTTCTTCAAGGTCTTTTTTAAAACAACTCCAATTGATTACTTGGATTGGAGGGTTTATTTTTAGGAGGTTTAGCGTCTCCAAAAACAGTTTTTCCGCCATATTTATAAGATTCGTTTCTTTCTCGCTGCACTAAAGCATCAAAATTAGTATTGGGAGTAAAACTTTTTTCTGCTTCTCTAGAAATATCAGATAATTTTCTAATTGCATCAATTTTGTCGCTGTTACCAATTTTGGCACGGTTAATAGCGCGTTGCAGTGTTTCTATAGTTTCATCGTAGATTTTTACCGGAACAGGAAAAGGATGACCGTCTTTTCCTCCGTGGGCAAATGAGAAACGTGCAGGATCTTCAAAACGGGTAGGAGTGCCGTAGATTATTTCACTCACCAATGCTAAAGACTGTAAAGCTCTTGGTCCCATTCCTTTTAAAAGCAATAGTTCTTCAAAATCTTCCGGCTTATTTTCATGTGTAGTCCAAAGCATTGCGCCAAGTCTTTTCATATTAACATCTTCGATACGCACATCATGATGCGCAGGCATGCTAAGATGCTGCATTTCTTTCATGATTTGGGTTGGAGATTCTTTTACCAATTCTAAAATACCTTCTCTTGACTTTGCTGCCGCTTGAGCGGTCAAGTTTAAAATCGTTCCTTGATTTTCGCCGTAGATAAACGTATGCGGTTCGTTTATAAAAGATTTTAAATCTGGCGAATGCCAATGATATCTTCTAGCTGTTTTAGAGTGCGGATTCATTCCCTGCTGTATAACAGCCCATTGTCCTTTATTGTCCACAATAAAATTATGCTGATACAATTGAAATCCGTCTTGAATTGCGGTGTTATCAACTTTAGCGGTAAGTCGGCTGCAGTTGGCAAGATTATTTCCTTCAAGACCAGTTTTTTCGCCTACAAATAAAAGTTCCTGGGGCGTTAAAAGCGAATTTTTGCCTTTGCCTCCGCAGATGTAAATTCCCAGCTCTTTTGAATGCGGATTTACGGATTTTTTTAACGCTCCAAGTACAGAAGTGGTAATTCCAGACGAATGCCAATCCATACCCATTACGGCACCAAAACTTTGAAACCAGAAAGGATTACTAAGTTTGCTAACTACTTCTGAAGTAGAGAATTCTAAAGCTATGGTTTCAACAATTGCAAATCCTAATTTTGACATTCGTTCAGAAAGCCACAGCGGAACTTGTCCGTAATGTAATGGAAGATCTGCTGTACCGGAACGTTTCATGGAAAGTATTTGTGTGTTACAAAGATAAATAAAAAGATAAAAAAAATCTCAAATCAACAAGTTTGTATTTTTACTTTTGACAAAGAGTGAATTGCAGTTACTGTAAATATCTAAGTCCGATACTATTTAAAATTTTTGCTTTTAAATATTTAATTAATAGTGAATGATTGAATAAATTTAGAGTAGTTTTAAGGGCATTGATTGATTAATTCAAGTAAAATAATTATACTGATTTTTACCAAACCTTTTTCAATTTAAATGCATCTATATTTATAAGATCGAATTACAATAAAAATATAAACTGTCTTCTTTTTTAGGAAGGAATTTAAAAAGAATGAATGTAATGAAGAAAACGTTTTTACTATTTTTTAGTTTTACTTTAATTGTTTGCTGTCAAAATAAGCCTATTGAACCCGCAATTATAGACCCCTCTTTAAAAGTAGGTGATATATCTTATGGATGCAGTTTTCTTGGAGAGCCAGTTTATATAATTAATAAAGATTATGTTATTTATCAAGACTGCCACACTCATGAAGTTATTAATGCCGATTTAGCCTCTTTTGGAATAAAACCAATAGGAATAAGAGATGGTTTTGCATTTGACAAAAATGGAATCTTTGTAAACGGAAATTTTTTAGAAATTGATACTACGGGTTTTGTAATTTTAGAAAGGGATCAAAATAAAAACATTTGGTGGAAAACTAAAACTAAGGTTTTTAAAAATACAACAGAGTTAGAAAAATCAGAAGCCGATTCATTTTCAAAAAATCCGGGAATAAAACAGCGAAATGTTTCAAATGAAGCCCATACGAAGAGAATCAATATAGATTATAATTTTTATAAAGAGAATAATCATATCTATTTTAGAAATAAACGAACAGGTTTTGATGCGGAAACATTTAGTCCAATAGGTCAAAACCATTTCTATTATAAAGATAAAGATGTTGTGTTTTATCTTAACAACGGCACGGAGGGAATACAGAAATTGAATGAAGTTGATGTAAATTCGGCTGGAATTTTTAATAATTTTCTAATGGATAAAAACTATCTGTATCATCAAAATATTAGAATAATTAAAAGTGATGGTATTGAGCTTTTAGCTATTTTTGCTGGATATAGAAAAGGCTGCGGACTTGATCAAGTGCCGATGTCAGATTTTTATTTGTTTAGAAATTTTGAAGGATTCTGGATTGTAAAAATTTCAAACACTATTTCATACCGTTTTCTTGGAAAAGTGTTTGACCGAAAATGGGATCCTGCTTTTGATATAATTGATCTGCCTAAAAAATATGGAAACGCTAGAGCCAGTTTACCTTTAAAACCTGAGGAGAAAGAATTAAAAGTAGAAGAAAATCAAGTATACAATACTGCAGTTGTTGATAATCTGCCGGAATATCCAGGAGGTATTGAAAAATTGTACGCTTTTGTTAAAAAAAATTATGTTGTGCCAAAAGTTGTAATTGAGCAAGACATTAAGAATTTACGTGTTTATGCAAGTTTTGTAGTTGAAAGAGATGGAAGTTTATCGGATATAAAAGTTCTTAATGATCCTGGATATGGATCTGGAAAGGAATTGATAAGAGTTTTAAAAATGATTCCCAATTGGAAGCCGGCTGTGCTTAATGGAAAACCAGTACGATCAAATTATAATCTCCCTTTTAAAGTAAATATATAAATCATCATTAGTCTAAATACTCTTTTCCATCTAAAGTAAGCCATCCCTTTTGACCATTTGGTAATTCAAAGCGGGCGTAATTTCCTTTAAAGTCTTCTATTTTTTTATATTTAATTGCTTTCATGATTGGATAATAAGTAAATAGACCCTCTTTTTCTATTAAGAAAGTTAGCTGATTTAATTCAGAGATTGTATCACAATTTTTTGGAAGCTGCTTATCGTAAGTTTCTATTTCTTTACTCGGATTTTCTGTCAGTAAATATTCGAGCGAATTAAGATTAAATTTTCCGTTTTTGAGTTTCGTGTAAATTACAATAGGATTTTTTAGCGTAAATCCCATCATTTCTGAATCGAGAGTGTAGAAAGACAAAGGCTGATCAAAAAATTGGACGGTTTCAAATTCATTTGAATTTTGCATTTTAAAGCTTCTTTCGTAACCTTGAAAATTAGTTATAATTGAACTTATATTATCAGTTTCAAAATAAAAGTAATCTTCTTTTTTAACTATTTTGAAGTGGCATTCTCTATTTGGAAAGAAATGATTAAAACTCATTTGATAACTTGCATCAGAAGGTTTGTATGCTGTTCCTGTCAAATTTATTGTCTTTAATTCGTGGTTTTCGATAATCTGCATGCTCGGCTCAAACTTCCCAAAACTGAAACTCGTTATTTTTTTTAATTTCAATTTTTGAAAAGTGTAATTGTAGATTTCAATTTTGTCTTTTTTATATCCAACAATAAAACGAGTATTGAAAAAAATAGAATCGAACGCCCTTTTGATACCATCTTCATTATAAATAGTTCTAATTTTTAACTGTTTGTTCTTTAAGGTATCAATGCGATAAAAATCCCCGTTAAGTACTAATTCGCTATCTTGGGTTGAATGAATCTCAGATGCTGTTAACGTTCTTAAGGGAGTTGTTACATATCCATTGGCATAGGAATCATTTAAATTTCTATCATCAAATAAAAATCTTAATTTTTCTTTTGTCGGGACAATGAAACCTTTTGGGAAGCAAAGAATTCTTTTATCATTGCCAAAATCTAAAATACAATAGTGAAGTAAATGCCGGCTTACTGGTTTTTGTATCGAATCTTCTAATTCGGCTATAGAAAAAAAGTTTTTATTGTATTTATATATCCTATAATTATCATCGTCATTATTTTGAGTAGTGAACTTTTGGCGGTCTAATTTTTTAAAGTCAAATTTAACAATCTCAGAACCTAAAACTGTTGAAGCATCTTTCCTGATTTTTTCAATTTCAGCCAAATTGGAAGCAGATAATTCATATTTTATTCCGCCCGATAAAGTTTCGTAATCATCAATATTTTTAATTCTTAATTGATAAACAACATCATTTTTCATGAGATAAATACCTTCTTCAGCATGAATAAACTGTAAATCTCCTTCGTTTATTTTGAAAACTTTTTGTCCAAGACAAACTTGAACCATAAATATTAAAAGGAGAGTTGTTATGGAAATATATTTCATATCTGGCGTTTTTGTCTTTTTAAATGATAGAGACTAAAAAATCTAAATAGGTTGGGAGCGAAGTATTATTTGTTGCGTATTTTACTTTCTCAATTTAGTTTTAAAATAGTAATGCTAATATATTGCAGTTTTATATACTTCTTAATATTTGATTTGTATTTTGTTTCATGAGATAAATGAAAAAAACGCTAAAACCTAAATTTCAGCGTTTTCTTTTATTTTTGTTATTCAAATCGTTTTTAAACTATAGTGCATCCCAAGAAGCACTTGGATAATAAATAGAACTTGTTACAGGAGCTTTCCAGTATTCTTGACTGCCGCCTCGGAAAGTATGTAAACTCACAGCATTGACATTTCGCTTAGAATTATTAGTTACCCAGCGAATTTTTTCGTTCAGTATTTCGGTACCATTTACATAATATTTCACATATCCATCAGTATTTGAACCCGTATTCAGCTTAACAGATATTTGACAGTTGTAGGTCACATTTTCTTGGATATAATATTTTTTTCCAAAATCATTGCCATATTGCCCAGGCTGATCTCTATAATAAACATAAGGCTGCAGATAAGCACCGCTTCCTTTAGCGCTGTTTGAACCATTTGGACAATACCACATAAATCTCGCACTGCCGCCGTTACCATCCCATCCTGGGTCGCCGCCAGTATTTTGATCACCAATTAAGATTCCGTAACCGCATTTACCACCTCTGCTCCAATAAAACCCAGAATTGAATCTCATTTGAAACCAAACGGTATAAACACCAGTTGACCATACGCCATAAGATGTACACAATCCGCCGGGGCAGGATAACGTATTGGTCTGCAATGTAATTGTTCGAGCTCCAGCCGTTCCAGCTGCCAAGGCGGCGGCAGCTTTTGATGTTGTGCCATCTATGGACGTCTCTTTGTTAGCTGTTTCCAGCGTTTCTTTGTTAACGCTCTGTGGTTCACTTAAATCTTGTTCCTTTTCGCAGGAATTAAACATAAATGCTGTCATAAATAACAGACTTGTTACTTTTAAGATTCTTTTCATTTTTTGAAATTTTAAGGTTAATAAATTGATAGTTAGTAAATAACAAATAGTGGTTACATTATTTACAATGTAAAGTTGCTTATTAATGATGTATAAGAAGAGTAATAAAGTCCGTTTTTACGTACATAAAAATCCAGCGTATCTATTTTGGGTCTATTTTTTTAATGGAAAGACTTAAACAATAAAAAGCTATTATTAACATAAGTTTAAAAGGTCAATCCTTTACCAATCCAGCATTTTGGCGTAAATTGTTTGTTATTAAAATATATTAATTATGAAAGCAGTACGTTATTTTGGACATAAAGATGTAAGAGTAGTAAACGATTTAGAAAAACCTGTTCCTAAAGGTGATGAGGTTTTGTTAAAGATTGGCGGCGCAGGAGTTTGCCACTCTGATCTGCATATTATTGATGAAGGAACTATTGGCAATCTTGTATTTACGCTCGGACATGAGAATGCAGGTTGGATTGAAGCAGTTGGTGATACCGTAAAAGATTATAAAAAAGGCGATGCTGTACTAGTTTACGGACCATGGGGATGCGGACACTGTAAGCCTTGCCAGCAATCTAAAGAAAATTACTGCGACCACCAAAGTGAATTGGGTTATGGCGGAGGACTTGGTCTTAATGGAGGTATGGCAGATTATATGCTGGTGCCGTCTTCAAGATTATTAGTGCCTATTTTTGATTTAGATCCTGTAATTGCAGCGCCGTTAACAGACGCAGCATTAACTCCTTATTCAGCCATTAAAAGATCACTTCCTAAACTAATGCCAGATGAATATGTGGTTGTAATAGGAGTGGGAGGGCTGGGCCATGTGGCAATCCAGATTTTAAGAGAAACGTCGGGAGCAGCGATAATTGCTTGTGATGTTACCGAAGAGAAACTTGCATTTGCTAAAGAATTAGGTGCTGCCTATACAGTCAATTCTAAAGATGCAGATGCGGCAGAGCAGATTCTAAAAATCACTGGACTTAAAAAAGCTAAAGTCATTTTAGACTTTGTGGGAGCAACACCAACAATTGATTTAGGAACAAAAGTAGTTGGAATGGATGGCGATCTTACCATAGTTGGTCTTGGCGGCGGTTATTATCAGTACAGCATGAACGGACTGCCTTTTGGAGTAACAATGACAAATCCGTATTGGGGATCTCGTACAGAACTTATGGAAGTTGTAGGTCTGGCAAGACAGAAAAAAATACATATCGAAATCGAAAAATTTGATCTGGAACAGGCAAATGAAGTTTATGATAAAATGCGCCACGGACAAATTAAAGGTCGAGCCGTATTGGTTCCATAAAAGAATTAAAAATAAAAGAGAAAGGTGTCATTTAGAAAAGTGACACCTTTTTTTATTCCTCTTTTCTTCCCTCAAAAATTAAAAAATGAGAATTAAAATGTGCTACGTAGAGTTTTAATTTTTTGCAATTCTGTTGGCGAATGACCAAACTGTTTTTTGAAAGCAAAAGAGAAGTGTGATAAATTTTCAAAGCCGATTTCATAATAAACATCAATTGGTTTTTTATTTTTTTCGGTAAGCTGATAATACGCTAATTCTAATCTTTTTTTAGTCAGCCAGCGTTGCGGTGTACTATTAAAAGCTTTATAAAAGTCCCTTTTAAAAGTGGTTAGACTTCTTCCTGTTAAGTATCCAAATTTTTCAAGCGACATATTAAACATAAAATTCTTTTCCATAAAACTGATTAAATCAATTTTATAAGGTTCGTCAAAGTTGGCTAAAATAGCGTCGATATCTTTATCAATTGTGGTAAGGATTGAAATGGCTTCGGTAATTTTTAAGGAAGCGATGTTTTCAGGAAAATTCTCCTGCATTTCAAAATAGGGAATAAGAGACGCTAAACAGCTTTCTAGGAGAGGATGTTTATGAAAACTGAAAATTTTTGATACAGGATTTTTTGGTTTTACATTTTCCTGATTGTAAAAACCTCTAAGTCTTTCCGCTGATAAATGCATGGCAACAGCTTTATGCGGTAAACCATCTTTTGGAATATTAATAATGGTTGCCAGCTGATTTCGCGGGATTAAAAAAGTACTTCCGGCACCAAAGACAAAACTTTCATCAGCTTGAATAATTTTGGTTTCACCAGAAATTAACCACACAAGCAAATGATCATTAAAGGCTGCTTCTGTTTTAAAGAGCTTTCCAGTATAATTTGAAAGTTTAATTTCAGGATTTATGTAATTTACTTGATAGTCCATATTGCTTGTGTGGAATAAAGATACAAATATTAGTTAAAATCAAATTGGATTCCAGTCATCTCTTCACTTAATTTCCATAATCGTTTTGCGTTTTTTTCGTCAAGCGAATACAGCTTAATTCCTCCAATTAAAGATATGTCGGTGCTCAAAGAAGCAATATTTCCATTTTCGCAGTAAACACCGCCAATACTATCAAGCAGTTTGCTGGTGGCGGCCCAAACTGTCGTAGCTGCGCCTTGCGGAATTGTTTTTAATGACGCAGCTACCTCCGGAAGTATATTTCCTTCTGCATCGCAATACCCTAATTTCTGAAACAGGTCAATAGGTGCTTCTCTCGCTAATTCTGTTTCTCCAACTGCTCCAGGACACAAAGAGTAACTGCGTACGTTATGAACTTTTGCACGATTATCTAATTCCATTGAAAAAAGGTTAACAGCCGTTTTTGATTGTCCGTATCCTAGTAAAGTCTCATATTTTCTGTTTAAGAAATTAGGATCATCAAAATTAAAATCAGAAAATTGGTGTCCGCCAGAAGATACATTTACAACTCTCGCACCGTTTGCTTTTTTTAAAGCAGACCATAATCTCGCTGTTAGCTGAAACAAAGACAGATAATTTGTGGCCAGCTGTGATTCATACCCTCGCTGATCTCTTCGCATCGGCACCCACATAATTCCGGCATTATTAATAAGTAAATGAAGGGGTTTGTTTAAGTGTAAAAACTTTTGAGCAAAGGCATCAATAGAATCAGGACGCATCAAATCCATTTCTTCTATCAAAACATTCGCAATTCCGTTTAGATTTCTTTTGGCTTTTTCAACATCTCTTGCAGGTACAATTACAGTTGCGCCAGCTCCAGCAAGTGTTTTGACCGTTTCCAGACCAATTCCTGTATTTCCGCCAGTTACAATAGCAGTTTTTCCAGTAAGATTAATTCCGCTGATCACTTCGCTTGTTGTTGATTTGGCATTAAATCCCGATTCAGTTGGTTGCTGTAGGGCCCCGTAATAATTATTCTTTCCCATCTTTTATTTTTTTAGTATGTTTTAATGAAGCAAAGTTAGATTGAAGCAGCAAGGGCAACTTTGTTTAAACGTCCTAATAAACTTTGTTTAAACGTTCATTAAGTATGATTTTTTAAATTATTTACGATTAGAAATTACCATGAAATCAGGTATTGTTTTCTGGCTACATCGTCAGTAATTTTGTGTTTAATCAAAAAGAATCCCAATGATAGTTTATAGTATAGATCATTTTTTAGAAATGAAATCAAGTTTTTTTAAAAGTAAAACAGCAAGTTTCTTAAGACAATTTTTTCCTTTATTAGTTTTGGTATTATTGGTTTCTGCGTGTTCAAGTGATGACAGCGGATCAAATCAATCAGATTCAGATTATTATTTTAGAGCAAGTTTGGATGGACGAAAAGTAGATTTTTATACGGTAAACTTTCAAGGCGGCGGTAACGACAATCGTTTTGAACATATCGTTATTGGCGGATTCGAAGCACCTTATCCTAAACTTGGCGAGCCATTGCCGCCGTCTTTAGATTTTGAAATATGGAAATTAGGAGGAGATATCAAAGCAGGTACATATTCAACACCTATAGATCAAGAAATGATAGCGCGTTATGCTGTTCAAACGGCAAACGGAACTATACTTTACAATACTCGTGCAGCAGATGATATTTTTACTGTCAAAATAGAATCTATTAGCAAAAGCGGTATAAAAGGCACATTTTCTGGAAAAGTTCGAAATTTAGACTCAGGGATAGCAATAGAAATTACAGAGGGAACATTTAATCTTCCTTATGAAGACATAATCAATCCGTAAAAAAAAAAGAATTAAAATATTAAAAACCAATTTGTTATTCGTTAATTATAGTATTAGAAAGATGAAATTATATGCACTTGTTTTTACAGTGATGCTGCTTCCATTTATGGCATTCAGCCAAAAAGAAATAGTACCTGGCAATAAAGATATTAATACCAAGTATATTAAACCCGAAAAGTCGCTCTACACAGTATATTATGTCAAAGGTACAGAATGGAAAAATATGGGGTTATTGTCGTATGATATTACTTCGGCCAACAACCAGTTAACTTTGGATAATACTTTTACTCCAAAAGATAATGGAAAGCCAACCTCACGCATCAGTACAGCAGACGCACAAACACTTAAAGCGATTAGTTACTCTGACGAAACCAAGAACGCAAAACTAAATCTTAACTTTGGTGAAACGATTACAGGTAATTTCTATTCCAAGAAAACCAAAAAAGATAAAAAGCTTAAACTGAAACCTAAGGAAGAATTTTTTGATTTCAACTGGACGGATCATTTAATTGGCACACTTCCATTAGATGTAGGATATAAAGCCCGTTTTCCGCAATTTTATTATAATGATGAGTCCAATGTACTTGTTGAATATTATACGATTAAAGAGGTAAAAAGCTTCGTTTACAATTCGCCTCGAACTGGAAAACATGAGACCTGGCTTGTCTCCGTTTTAGAAGAAAGCACCAAAGCGATTTATAATTATATTATAGACAAAAAAGACCATCGTCTTTGGCAGCGTGAAATGTCTATGGCTAATGGCATGTGGGAAATTACAGTTAACGAAGAGTTAGATTATCAGCCTATTAAAAACAAATTTAATAAAGAGGAGGTTGCGCGTCAGATCTCAAATGGTAATAGTGTCATAATTGGTACAGCCTACGCGAGATCAGATTCTGGTAAAAGATTAGGAGGTTTGGTTAATACTGCTAAGAAACAATATGCACCAAAAGGGACAGAGATTACGCTTTTTCCAAGTTCCGCTTATTATGAGGAATGGACAGAAGTCAACAAGAAAATCCGCAAACAGAAAAAAATGCCTGAAGTTCCGCTGCACAGTGATTTCGGATATTCGATCAAAAAAGCAAAAGTGTATGACGATCAGGGACATTTTGAGTTCTCCGATTTAATGCCGGGAACTTATGTGGTAATGGTGAGTTTTGACTTTACCAATTCCTATAATTACTCCTATGTGTCGGGTTATACTAATTATTACAATTACTGGGGATATACCGGCTCTAGCACAAATTACGGTACTGCAAGACAGTCTTACACTGATAAAGCCAATATCGAGAAACGTGTAAGCATCGATAAGGATGGTGAGAAAAAAGAAATAAACTTAAAGGATATGTAAAATAAAAAGTAAGCCGCATAAAACAAAAAGTTCTATGCGGCTTACTTGTATTTATTGCACTATTTTTATTTTTTGATGACTAACAATAGACCAAGCGTAATTCCTATTCCAGCAAATAATGCCAATCTGTAATTATTTGTTGTTTTTACAGGCGGTTTTCCATAAACCCGTAATGGCTCTTGAGAGTATTTCAAAACATTTCCAGAGGTTTCTTCTTTTTCTTTGTTGAGTTTCATTTTTGTTCGTACCACTGCAGAGGCTGTATTCATTATCGTTTTCGGAAATAATTTATAGGTTTTTGTAATTGCAGAAGCCTTGAAATCAGGAAACGAATCTTTCTTAGGATGTTTTGCCACTTCAACCATTTTGGCAGCAGTTTCTCTTGGATCTGAAGCAATGGAAGGAATAGTCATCTTAAATCCAGAGTACTTAGCAGAATGCAGGTTACCTGTAGAATTTTGCAATTGAGGATAAAGATTACAGATGTGAATGTGTTTTCGGTTGGATATTTCTCCCTGCAGGCATTCCATCATGCCGCGAATTCCATATTTAGAAGCAGAATATACAGCACTGTAAGGCGCTGGCATAAATCCGCCGATAGAAATATTATTAATCAAAATACCTTCATTTTGTTCTTTAAAAATTTTGATTGCATTGTACGCTCCATGCATATATCCAAACAAATTGGTTTTAAGTACCTGCTGATGAATTTCTAGCGGAATTTCCTCAAATTTTCCGCTTGCCATAACTCCGGCATTATTTACCCAGATATCAATTTTTCCTCCAATTGCCAATGCTCCTGCGGCCACTTTTTCGACATCTTCTGCAATTGACATATCTGCAGGAATACCAACAGCTTTAACATTTAAAGTGCGGCAATAATCTACAACCTCATCAATTCCTTTCTTTCCTCTTGCAGTAATTACTAAATTACAGCCTTCACGAGCGAAAGCTTCTGCCGCTGCACGACCAACGCCGCTGCTGGCACCTGTTATAACTACTATTTTTCCTTCGAGGCTACTATGTTTTTCTATATCTTCCATAATTATAATTCATTAATAGTTAGAGAATTATTCGTTTTTTGGAAGTGTAAATTTAAATCTAAGTTATTCTGTTTCAGTTATATAATTATATTCGATAATTGCTTAATTCAGAGTTTTTTCATGGAAATGATAAAAATGCAGCAATGAATTTAAATGATTGTAATAAGTTATACAATTTGTTGATTTTCAGATAAATATATGTTAAAGGTGTTTTTTACTTTTCATTTTAATTAGAACTTTGTGTAAAACGTTAAATAAAAGAGAATTATGGAAACGCAGATAATTGAACTTGAGAAAAAATATTGGCAGGGAATGGAAAATCATGAATATGAAACAGTAAAAAATCTTACTCATTTTCCCTGCATAATTGCGGGTAAAAATGGTGTGCATAGTGTAGATGAAACTACTTTTAAAAATATGTTTGAGTCAGGAAACGGTGATAAAATAAAAGTATTAGGCTTTTCAGATGTTACCTCTCAGTCCTTAACAGAATCTACTGTTGTAACTGCTTACGTAATTGAATTGGAAGATGTGAAACAAAAGAAAGCGATGAAATGTGCCTGTACTTCGACATGGGTAAAAGAAAATAGCAATTGGGTTTGTGCACTGCATACAGAAGCTGAATTATCCGAATCATAATTGTTTCTGAAAAATGGTTTTTTAATGAACTACATCTGTACCAGCAGCAACAAGGCGGAACAGCGGTTCGTATTTTCGCAGCTGATGACCTAAATTATGATGAAGAGGTGCTGGTCCAACACTTCCCTGAAGACAGTATAATTTCTGTTTATGAATGAACATAAACTGAAGCATACGCACTTTCTTTTTATCCGTATCAAAATCTATTATTTCTTCAATCTCTGCCATTACTCCAGGCAATCCGTCGATCTTGACTTTTTCAGTTCTAATGATTTTGCTTTCTGGAGCTATCATTTCAGAAATAGTTTGTTCATTAAGACGTAGATTTTGATCTTCTTCCGACAGTTCATGCATTACGATTAAAATTTTCTCATCGCCTCTGCCGTCATGACTGGTAAATTGCTGGATTGTTGCGGGCATTTGAGCTTCCTCGGCATTCCAGCTTCTAGGAATCGGAATTTTTACAATAGATTCTTCTGCTTTAGGATGGTCTTCTGTTGAAAAATGCATAGTATGACCGTCAGCAAATTCCTGATGAGGAGCATCAAGATAGGCAAAAGACATAATTCCCTTTTCACTAATCGTATCATAGCTGAAGCGTATTTTGTCTTTAACTTTTTTAAGAAAATCTTTTGCGTATTTTTCGTCTTCAATAGGATTCTTCAATTGTTGATTGATGAGAGAATCGATATTTTTTTGAAGCAGTTTAAACTGAGTATCCTTTAATTCATCTTTTAAAAACTTTTCGATATTTCGCTGTGCTCTTCCATGTATAATGGCATTTTTTTGCACTAATGCGACATCATTTTTAAGTGAAGGAAACTGAATAGCTACTTTTTGGAGCGCAGAACTTTGTCCTTTTAAAAAAGCATAAGTTTCTACAGCCAGCATAACTTTTGGAGTATAGTTTTGCTGCGAATGGCAATGAATAGCGAATAAACAGTTAATTAAAAATACAAAAGTTTTCATTTTTTGCTCAGTCTGAATTTTGCTGTTTTTGTCTATAATTGATATTTTATATGCGAATGTAAAATCTTCATCAAAATTGCCTTTACATTATTTTAAAGATATGTTATAGAATTTTCAGTTTAAGAATTAATACCTGAATTTATTTGTCTCATTTACTGGGAATTGTGTAACATCTAGTTGGAATTAAATATTTCTTACTCTTATCTCATTTGTAACTTTAACATAACATTTGAAACTATGTAAAATCAAAAAATAAATGAGTTATGGCAGAAATTAAAATTGAGAAAAAAAAGCCTTTATGGCCATGGATTGTTGCGGTAGTATTAATAGGAGGACTTATATATTATATGTTTTTAAGAAACGATGAGACTCAGACTACTAAAGAAGTTGAAATCGAAAACGCGACAAGTACAGATACTATAAATTAAGAAATACGTAAATAATAATTTACATTAAAAAACAGCCTTATGGGAAATAAAGAAAGAAATTTATATAGATTGGACGAACTTTCCGATTATAAAATTGCTTCCAACTACTCTGATGTAAGAGGATGGAAGATAGTAGATTCAGACAACCGTACTATTGGGAAGATAGATAATCTTTGGGTTAATAAAGATATGCAGCGGGTTGTATATTTAGATGTTAATCTTGATAAAGGATTAATAGAAGATAAACATAAAGAGGTTCATGATGCTCTTGAGTATGATAACGGAAAAGAATTTATTTATAAAGATGGAGACAGTCATATTATTATACCTATTGGATCTGTAAACATAAATAAAGATACCAAAACGGTTATGGCAAATGGAATAGGGTACGAGACCTTTAGAAAAACAAGCCGATATAACAGGCAGAATGATTTTGATAGGGAATATGAACGTAGTGTACTGAAGTCATACTATCCAGTAGATGAGTCAGGATTTAATTCTGATAGTGATGACGATTCTTTTTACAACCGCAGGGAATTTGATGGAAGATAAAAGATTCCGATCTATTTGAAAACCTAATAAAATGAATAAAAAAGATCAAACGTTTAAAATGTTTGATCTTTTTTATTGATTAACAGTGTTTTATAATGTGGGAATTGTGTAACTTTAGAGTGAAATTATATAAAATAATGGTTTTATCGTCATTTAATTTAGTTGTATGAAGTACAGAAATATTTTACTAGTCGACGATGATACTGATGATGCAGAAATCTTCGTAACAGCCTTACACACAATTAATCATAAGATAAAATATTCAGTTGAAAACAATGCTCTTGAAGCCCTTAAAAAACTTCAGGATTCAAAGTTATCTCCTGATATGATTTTTCTTGATTATCATATGCCATATCTTGACGGAACTGAATTTCTAAAATTACTCCGTAATGTGAAAGAACTGAAAAATATTCCCGTAGTACTATATTCCGGGCATTCTGGAGAGATGTTAAAAGAGGCTTTGGATAAATTTAAAAAAGTTCAGTTTTTAAAAAAACATGGCAATTTCAGAAAACTTATTGAACTGCTAAAAGATATCATTAAAGCTGAAGTATCAGAAAAAAAATAAAGCCATCTCATTTTGGAGACGGCTCATTCTTTTTTAGTCTTAGAAAGAAAGCTGTGTCAATTCGTTATTGATGTATTGTATTTCTTTTTCCGTTAGATTTACCTCTATTGCTTTCGCATTACTAACAGCCTGTTCTTTATTTCTTGCACCCGCTAGTACAACTGTTATTCCTGGCTGAAGCGTAGTCCATTTTAAAACTAATTGTGCCAGACTCGCTTTTTTGTCTGCCGCCAAAGGTTCAATTTTTTTAAGAAAAGCGGCTACTTTTTCAGGATTAAACTGACCGAAATAATCTCGACGATGATCGTCTGATTTTAGTTTTTCGCCTTTAAAATATTTACCGCTTAATAAACCTCTTTCTAGAGGACTGTAAGCAATTATTCCAATGTTATTTTCGATTGCCAATGGTACAATATCCTTTTCGATACCTCGATTCAGCATACTGTAAGGCATTTGATTAGAGGCAAGATGAATACTTTTCTGCGCTTCTGCTAATTGGTCTTTATTGTAATTGCTTACACCTGCAGCACGAATTTTTCCTTGATCTATTAAGGTTTGAAGCGCTTCCATAGTTTCATCAATTGGAGTGGTAGAATCTGGCCAATGCAATTGAAGCAAATCAATATAATCGGTTTTTAATCGTTTAAGACTTTCTTCGGTTTCTTTTATAACATTTGCTTTCGAAGCATATTTATAAAGCGGATAACTTTTTCCTTTATGCTCTTGATTCCACATAAAATCTCCCTTTCCGTTGTTGCTGCCATCCCAAACCATTCCAAATTTAGTTAACAGCTGTACTTTAGAACGATCAAGACCTTTAATAGTTTCGCCAATCAGTTCTTCGCTGAGTCCTAATCCGTAGAAAGGGGCTGTGTCAATACTTGTAACACCGTGATCTATAGAAGCCATAATAGCTTCTTTTGCTTCATTTTTTTCTGTTCCTGCCCACATAGTACCGCCAATAGCGAAACTTCCATAGGTAATTGCGGATAACTGGAGATCAGAATCTCCTAATTTTCTATATTCCATTTTGATTTTTTTAGGATTAAAGACTTTGATACGTTTTCCAATCTGTATAACCGTGATTTCCTAAACCGTAATACAGATTTCGATCTGGCGGCGTCAATTCCCAATTGTTTTCTAAACGTTCTACCAAATCAGGATTTGAGATAAAAGGTTCTCCAAAGCCAGCAACATCAATTGTTCCGGCATTAATTAATTTTTCTGCTTTTTCTTTGGTCATGCTTCCTGCCAGAATGATTACACCATCATACCAGCTCCTAAAACGTTCCAAAAAACCATCTGGCAGCGCATGACTTCCTTTAGACTGCTGATCCATTAAATGCAGATAAGCAAGATTTCTCTTCGTTAATTCTTTTGTCAGATATTGATATGTTGCTTCAATTTCATCATAATGCGGTAAATCTCCCAAACCTCCATAAGGCGTAAGTCTAATTGCTGTTTTTTTGTTACCCACCTCTGCAATAACTGCATCTACAATTTCTAACAAAAATCGAGATCGGTTTTCAATAGATCCTCCGTATTCATCTTTACGATTATTTACAAATGGATTTAAGAATTGTTCGATCAAATATCCATTAGCACCATGAATTTCAACTCCGTCAAATCCTGCTTTCATAGCATTTTTGGCCGCTTTCGCGAAATCGTTAATGACCTCTTTAACTTCAGTTGTCGTAAGTGCTCTGGGTTTAGAAGAAATCACTGGTCCTTCTTTTCCGTTTTCATCATAACCCCAAGCAAAAGAAGTAGAAGCCTGAATATCTGAAGGACCAACTGGAGCAATTCCGTTTGGCTGGTTTGAAGTATGAGAAACCCTGCCCACATGCCACAATTGCGTGAATATTGTACTTCCTTTTTCGTGTACCGCCTGGGTTACTTTTTTCCAGCCTTCGACTTGTGCAGCAGTGTATAAACCGGGAATATACAGAACGCCTTTTGCGGTATCAGAAATTGCTGTTCCTTCCGTAATAATTAGTCCCGCTCCAGCACGCTGTGAATAATAGATTGCATTGTCATTGTTCGGAATCCCATCTGCATTTCTAGCTCTAGTCATTGGAGCCATAGAAATGCGGTTTTTTAATTGTAAAGAACCAATAGTAACTGGTTCGAAAATATTTGTTTTCATTGTTTTAAATGTCTAAATTCAATTTTATAATTTGTTTTGTAGAACGGAAGAGTATTTCATCTTCCGTTATTTTTTTGATCTCAATTAGGGCAATTATTTTTTAGCCAGCCAGCTTTCAACTGCTCTTGAAAAATCTGCAACATCAATTGGGTGACGGCTTGTAATAATATTTGCATCTACTACAACCGGCTGATCAGATACAATTCCGCCTGCATTTTTCAAATCACTTTGAATGTTCCAGTATCCCGTAAGTTTTCTTCCTTTTAAAATATCGGCAGAAGCCAATACAACAGGTGCGTGACAGATAGCAGCAATCAATTTTCCTGATTTATTAAAATCCTGAATAAATTTTATAACGTCTTTGTCGTAACGAAGGTTATCAGGATTCCAAGCGCCTCCAGGAATAAATACAGCATCGTAATCGCTTACTTTAATCTGGTCTGCTGTTTTGTCAAATTTGATCCATCCCACAGGCTGTAAATATTGGATCGCCATAATATGTGTCTGAGCCATTTCAGGAGTGCTTAAACCGTATCTTGCTGGAGCAGGATTGTATTTAGGAGCAATAATATCAACCTGAGCGCCAAGTTCTCTAAAGTACCAAACTGGTCCTGTTAATTCTATTTCTTCAAAACCGTCTGCGGCAAGCACGGCGATTCTTTTACCTTTTAAAACGGTTTTATCTTTTACAGGATTAAAAAAGAAGGCTCTTAAAGCTTCATTTCCAGGAGCGTTTAATAATTGCGAAACAGGCATGACAGAAACATGTGATGGTGTTGCCAATTGGTTCATTACATCAAGCTGATGATCTTTGACCTGTGCTTGTGCATTAAAAAATGCAATTAGACTTAATAAGCTTGTACCGATAATTTGTGTTAAATTTTTCATGACTTTTAATTTTTAAAATGATTATTATTTGAAATTTGATTTTCGATTAGATTTATTCTCTTGTAAGTGGTGCAAATTCTATTAGATTGTGAATTCCATTTTGAAATGGAGGTTTCTTAATACTTGTTTCCAGATATTCGATGACAGGTTTAATAGGAGGAAAATGGAGATGATATTGAAAGGCGTTATTGCTTCTAAATTTCTCATAGGTTACAAACTGCGTTTCATCTCCTTCAATTTCAGAAAGCTGGTACGTTACAACTCCAGGTTCGCTGCGAAACTGAGGCATTGCAATATGATAAGTGTCTTTAAAGTTTTGTTCTGTTCCTTTTTTAGCATCAACAAAAAGCATTATGACAAGCTGATTATCTTCTTTTTTAGAAGTTTTGCGCCATTGTTCTTTAGTTAATGGTTCAAGATCTTTTACATAATAAGTTTTAGGAGCTGTTTTTAATTTTTCAGTTAAAGACTGTAAAGCTTTTGCAGCTGCTTTTTTGCTGAAATTCTCCAATTGCTTTTTCCCGTTCCATCTTTCAATCAGCCATAAAACATTGTTTTTGTCTTGTTCGTAAAAAGCTTCAGCCATAATGTTTTCTTTTGATGAAAGAGAAGCAGTAACATAATCGGTCAATGCTTTGCGAAATTGTGCAGCATCTTGTTCATTCACTTCATATTTTGTTAGTTTAGAAGTGGTTTCAGTCAAAACTCCTGTTTTTATTCTATAAGCGCTTTGCGCATTTACATTTGCTGTTAGAACTACAAGTGCATAAACTGCAATTGCTAATACTTTTTTAGTAATTGATTTATAAACTGTTGATTTCATAATTTTTATTTTTAATGGTTAAATCTGTAAACAAAATTTGTGATCTGTAATTCGTTTTATCTTCATGACAAAGTTCAGTCAAGTCTAAAAACTACAGGTTGCGCGAACTCACTTTAAAAGTGTGATTTGAATCACATTTTCAAAGGAAGGCCTTTAGATATAAGGGGTTTTTAAGATTTTAGGGTTGAAATCAGAATGCAGGCGGAGAGCATTAACTGTTTGTTTTTTTATTAAACAGCAATTAATTCAGATGATTTTATAAGACAATAATCAAGTTATGATTCTTTGAAGAATCATTGAATTGGATTAAGAAAAATTTTCTTATTGAAGTAAAGGCGGGTAAATTTCAATATTAAATCAAGATTTTGATTGTAACATATTGAAAGTAATAGTTTGTTTTTTTAAAGAATAAAAAACGGTTTTAATGATTAGAATATAATCTGCTTAAAGTTTCTCTGCTGACTCCAAGATATTCAGCAATATATTTTTTAGGGATTTTTTGCATAATGTTCGGATAAAGACTGGCAAACTCTTCATATCTCTTTTTGGGATTATTAGACAGAAGCGAAATAATCCTGCGCTGCTGTGCCGAATAGCCCTTAGTCAGTTTCATTCTGAAAAAGTGCTCCATCTTATGAAGTTCTGATGCCAATTGTTCACGATCCGAAAGTGTAAGACATAAAACTTCTGCATCTTCCATACAGACGATATTAATACCAGATTCTTTTTCGTTAAAAAAAGCATTGTAATCAGAAAGCCACCAGTTTTCCAAAGCAAACTGTACGATATGTTCTTTTCCTTCTTTATCGATATAAAAAGCGCGAAAAATACCTTTAATAATCCAATATTCAGAAGAAACTTTGTCTCCGTCTTGAAGAAGATATTGATGTTTTTTTACCTTTTTTTCGGTAAAAAATGTTTTGATATAATCAAATTCTTCATTTGTAATCGGTGTAACTTCTTCAATATGTTTTCGCAGTTCATTCATAAGTACTAAAATTATTTTCGACCTTTTTATTAGTAATGCGTAATTGAAGCTAAAATTAAAATAATTACTATTTTGTTTTTCAATTACAGCTAGTAAAATCAATCTTTTTTAATTTTTTTACTTTGAATTAAATTTTGAGTTCTGTTTTTAACCCTCTTTATCAATGATCGTTTTTAAATCGTGGTAAATTGTTTCGCTTTTTTCAAGAACGCCCTCAATAATACCGTTTTTATTAATTACAAAACTAGTTGGAAAATAAAAGATGTTATACTTATTGATTGTTTCGGTAGCATTAGTAAGCTGTACATAATTAAAGGCGCGTTTTTTTAGAAAGGCTTCTACATGTTCCTGTGTATTATAAGTAATTCCAAGAAAAACAACTTCTTTATCTTTATATTCCGCTGCTAATTTATTGAGTTCTGGAATTTCCTTAATGCAAGGTGCGCAGGAGGTAAACCAAAAATTTAAAACGACAGTTTTGCCGTGAAGTTCCTTTAATGACCAAACTTTTCCATTAACATCTTTTAGTTCAAATTCCGGCGCTGGAGTATGAAGCATATCTGCCAAAGCTTTTTTGCTTTTGGTTTCTTTATCTTTAAAATCAGAAGATTTTTTTACAAGATGCATTACGCCGTTTTTATCATCTTCTTCATTGTGTTTAAAAAGTATTTGACCTTTTCCCCAAGCATTTTCAAGACTGTCTAGATTTTTCAGCACTTCTCCATTTGGCAAAAGAAATGTAATTGACTTTTTTGAAGAATCATCTCCAGTTGAGGTCTGGCCTTTCATATTTACAAAAAGTAAACAGGCGGCTGCGTACAATAAAAATTTACTAGTTTTCATGATTTCAGATGTTTAAGTTATACAAGTCAAATGTAGCTGCAATCTTTTGCCTGCAGGTTAAAGCGTTCTTAACCAATGTTAACTAGTGTTAACTCAGTAATCTAATCATTAAAATGAGATATATTTGCGTATAATAATTTGCAATGAAAAATCAGTTTAAAATTATTCTAATCACTTCTATTACTGCATGCAGTATTTTACTTTTTCAGCTTTTTTGGGTGTATAGAACCTATGAGGAAAGTCGGGATAATTTTCAGCTGAAAGTAAAAAGTGCATTGCAGCGAAGTGTCGATTTATACTTTTTAGAAAAGGTAAGAACACCTATGAGTTTATCTAATGACGATCCTTATTTATCGATAATAAGCGAGGTTACAGATGAGAAGAAAGAAAATCTAAACTTCAAAAAGGATTTCCCGAAATCGGCTGGACCAATTAAAATTGGAATGCAGCCCTTAAAAATAGATACCGCTAATCTAGAAAGTGTGCGTCTTTTTTTGGTAAAATTAATAGCTTCATCAAACAAACAAAATGTTGATTTATCATTGGTTAGCAAAGATTTTAGAAAAGAACTCGACAAAGAAAGAATTTTTATTGATTATAAATTATCCGTACAAAAAAAAGCAGTTTTAGATTCTAAAGAAGTGGTAAGCATTCCTTTAGGCACAAATGAGAAAAACTGGGTTATTGAAGCAAAGCTTTCTAAAACAGGAAAATATCTGTTTTCAAAAAACATCATTCCATTTTCGATATCGATAATCTTGATACTTCTAACAGGCGGAAGTCTTTGGTATTTGGGATTGATAATTTACAGACAGAAACAGCTTGATTATAAAAAGAATAATTTTATTAGCAATATTACCCACGAATTGCGAACTCCGATATCTATTCTTAAGTCGACAAATGAAGCTTTATTGCAATTTGGAGAAGCTTCTAATCCAGAAAAAACAAATCGATATTTAAAGATTAATGCAGATGTTTTAAATAAACTGGACTATAATATAGATCGTCTTTTGGATATAACGAGATATGAACTTGGAGTAAAATACGTAAATTTAACTCCTGTAAATATTGATGAATTAGTAAGAAGCATTGCAGATAAATTTCAGGTAAACGATACTAATCAGATCGCAGTTCATGCTGAATTAGAAAATGAGATCATTCTTACCGATAAAGATATGATTGACGGCATATTGACCAATCTTATAGACAATGCGCTGAAATACAGTATTGATGCTGCTGAAATTAAAATAAAAGTAATAAGCTCATCAAAATATTGGCAGCTGGAAGTTCAGGATAATGGGAGCGGGATTAGTGAAGAAAACCTTCCATTAATTTTTGATAAATTCTACAGAATTACATCTGGCGATCTGCACGATGTAAAGGGATACGGAATAGGATTGAGTTATGTAAAAGAATTGGTTAGTTTGCTTTCGGGTGAAATAATTGTAAACAGCCGTTTAGGATCGGGGACAACCTTTGTTATTAAATTTCCATTATGAGTGAGATAATTCATGTTTTGCTGGTAGAAGATGAAGAAGTATTGTCAACTATCATAAAAGAAACGCTCGAATTGCGAGGGTTTAGTTTTACAATTGCCAAAAATGGAGTAGAGGGCTGGGAGCTGTTTCAGGCTAAAAAACCAGACATTTGTGTAGTTGATATTATGATGCCCAGAAAAGACGGATATTCTTTAGTGGAAGACATTCGAATCATAGATCAGCTGACTCCTATCATTTTTCTTACTGCAAAAAATGAAATCACAGATGTTTTAAAAGGATTAAAAATAGGTGCCGATGATTATATGAAAAAGCCTTTTAGCATGGAAGAACTGATTCTTCGGATACAAAAACTAGTAAGGCGAAAATCCATGCATTCAGATCAAGAAACTGCTACGTCCGATAAAAATATTAAAGTCGGCGGCTTTCAATTCAATCCCCATAGATTGGAATTAACCATTGAAAACAAATCGGTAAATCTTTCACAGCGCGAATCAGAATTATTGGATCTCCTCATTCAAAACAAAAATCAATTACTAGATCGCAATAAAGCATTGTTACTGCTTTGGGGCGATAATAATCCGTTTACAGCAAGAAGCATGGATGTTTACATTACTCGTCTCAGAAAATATTTAAGCGCCGATCCAGCTGTAGAAATTCTGAATATCAGGAATAAAGGATTTAAATTAATTGATTAGGAAGATTAAGTTGAATTCCCTTCTTGATAAGAGAATCTTGAACTACTTCAAGAAATCATATTTTTGCCTGAGTATTTCTTTTTTGTATTTTCGTAAAGAATAATTCTAAACCAGAAATAAATGCAGGATGATCTCAAAGCCCCGAAAACATTATATTTTAGCTCTTTCCGTTATCTAAACCTGATCTATACCATTCCGCTGGCTTTCTTTTTCATTTTTGGTTTTGCAAAACTGTTTTTTTATTTAGAACCTATTTTAGAAAGACAGCTCCCTGTATGGCTTTCTGCAATTATTTATATTTTTTGTCTGCTGCTTTTTACGGTACTAATAATCAAAGTATTTTTTATGTTGAATCTGCGCAGAATCAGCGTATCTATAGATCATGAGGGATTTATTTTAAACAATAAAAAGAACAAAAAGAAGTATTGGAGTGATGTAAAATCTTATACTTTCCCGAAAGATAAATATGAATCCAGATCAAATTCGGCTGCTTCTACCGTGATTCTTTCTTTCGGTTTTATGAATATAAATGTCATTAACTGCTCGACTTGGACTTTGCTGAGTAAAACACGCCGACATGAAGAACAAGAAGCTTTTGACCAATTTAAGCAAGCTGTTGTCCACTTTTGCTAGTCAAATTGTTAAGACGCGAAATTGTTATTTTTGAGTTAATATTACTTCCAGTAACTATCAATAGTTATTAAATCTCTATTTTTAAAATCTTAAAAACAAGCCTCCAATAATGATTAAAAAGATTTTAAAAAAAGCTGCAATTTGTATTGCAACCCTATTTTTGCTTTTAATAATAGTCCTAACAATTGTTCCCTATTTTTTTAAAGATGAAATAACAGACAAGATAGAAAGTCTTGCCAATGAAAAACTGGATGCAGAAGTACGTTTTGATGAAATCGGACTTTCTGCTTTTAAACATTTTCCGGCAATAATCCTTTATGCTAAAAATGTCAGTATAATTAACAAAAAAGTACAATTTACTTCATCGAATGTTGTTAAGGCCGAAACTGCGGCTGTCGGCGTTAATTTTTATAGTTTATTAAAAGGTAAAATAGTCTTAGATGCTGTTTATCTGGATGATGCCAATTTAAACCTCGAAATAGACCCGAAAGGACATGCGAACTTTAATATTGTAAAACCTTCTAAAGCTCCTGTAGATACTACACAGACCGAGTTTAAAATTAAAAAGGTTGTGATAAGTAAAACGAACATCATTTACAACGATAAAAGTACCAATTTGAAGTTTAAAGTTCAGGATCTTAACTACAAAGGAACGGGAGATTTAAGTGCCGATTTTTTTGATCTTAATTCGAATGTAAAAATAAAGTCGTTTGATTTTAGTGTAGACGGAATTGATTATGTCCGCAGCAAGCCAATAAATGCCGAAATTGTAACTTATATCGATACAAAAGCCCTTAAATTTAAGTTTGAGCGAAATGCTATCCGAATTAAAAATTTCCCGTTTTCTTTCAATGGTTATTTTGCTTTTATAAAAGGAGGATATGATTTTGATCTGCGTATGCATTCTAAAAATTCTACACTAGAAGAGATGCTGTCACTTGTACCGCCGACTTATGACCAATGGCGTGAACAAATGACGATTACGGGTAATATTAATTTTGGAATTTTTGCACGCGGCAAATACATGCAGGATCAATCAGAAAAACCGGTTGTTTCAGCAGATTTGCAGATTAACAGCGGAACCATTGCTTATAAAAAAATTAAAGAACCGCTAAAAGATATCAATATTTCAGCTAAAGCTTTGGTTAGAGATTTAGATATTAATAAATTAAAATTTGATTTAGAGAATCTGTCGTTTAATCTGGATAAAAAGAAAACAACAATTAATTTTCATTCAGAAGGTTTTAAAAAATTAAAAATTAAAACTGCTGTAAAATCGAATTTAGATGCAGCAAAATTTAAAGAAGCTTTAAATCTGAATCAGAATGATATTCGCGGAGATATTGCCATTGACTTAAAAGCAGACGGAATATTTTTACGAGATTTAGGATTCAGCCAGCGCCTGAACAAAATGGATACAATCATAAAAAGTATTCCTAAGTTTCAGTTAAATGTTAGTTTAAAGAATGGATATTTAAAAAATGCAAAGAAAGATGAGGCTGTTAAAAACGTGAATCTAAATCTGAGTTTAACGGCTAAAGACAGTATTTTACGCAATATTTCGGGCAAAATAACGAATCTGAATGCAGAGGCTCTGGACAATTTTGTCCGCGGACGCTTTGAACTTCATAAACTATATCCTTTTACAGTAGATACCGAATTAGAATCTAAGATTAACTTAGCCACAGTACATAAATTTTATCCTTTAGACAGTTTAGAAGTGAAAGGTGATTTGAATTTAAAAGTCAGCATGCACGGGATTTTAAACCGTAAGCAGAAGAAATATCCATCATCCAAAACAATCATAAATATTAAAAACGGCTATTTAAAATCATTAAAATTTCCTAACATTCCTATTGAAAACATAAATGTCAGCGCCGCTGTAACCAGTATGAAAGGGACAGGCGAAGATTTGAATGTGAAACTGCAGCCGGCAGAATTTGTTTTAGCGGGATCCCCTTTTAAAGTACAGGGAGAAGTCACTAATCTTTACGATTTAGTGTATAATATCAAAACGCAAGGAACTTTAGATGTTGGTAAATTAACCCAGATATTCCCGATTAAAGATGTCAGTGTTTCAGGAATAATTCAGACCAATCTGATCGCAAAAGGATCTAAAAAAGATCTGGATGCCAAAAATTTTGACAATATCAAAAATGGCGGTAAACTGGAAGCCAAAAACATTGTAATTAAGAGTACTATGTTTCCAGAGACTTTTCAGATTTCTAAAGGAACTTTTAAGTTTTTTAAAGATAAAATGCGCTTTGAAGAATTTAATGTCAATTATGGTAAATCTGATATTGTTTTAAATGGTTATATTCATAATGTTTTGCGATATCTATTTAACAGAAAATACATGCATCAAACAAACGAAAAACTTAAAGCGGATATTGAACTTTCGAGCAATCACATCAATGCAAATGAGTTTTTTGATATGATTGCAAAATACACCGATCAGAAAGCGGAAGAAGAAGCCGCACAAAAAACAGATTCTACAGCGGTCATCAATACCAGTACTAAAAATAACGGCGCTAAAAACAAAAACTACGTAATCAGGATTCCAAATACTGCCGATTTAAAAATAACGGCAAAAGTCAATAATCTTCAGTTTGATACGTATAAGATTAATGATTTTGTTGGAAATCTGGTTGTTAACGAACGAAAAGTCCAGGTCACTCAGGCAGCATTTAATATGGCTGGAACCAAAATAGAGATGACTGGAGATTATAAAGCCCAGCACCGATTGTTAGCGAAATACAATGCTAATTTTAAAGCCAGTAATTTTGATATTCAGCGTGCTTACGCAGAGATTCCAATCTTTGCCGAGCTGGTTTCAATGGCTAAGGATGCCTATGGTTTAGTTTCGGTTGATTATCAGCTTGGAGGAAGTATTGACCAGAATATGAATATCGATTTTAAAGCTATTGACGGTGAAGGAACATTGACTCTAGAAGATATTAAATTCAAAAACTTTAAACTTTTGAACCATGTAGCCAAAAAAGCAGATGCGGCCGATTTAGAAAAAGCATCATTTAATAAAATTGCTATTCATTCGACTATTAAAAACAATGTATTGACCATTACGCCGACAACAATGAAAATGGCTGGTTTTAGAGGAAAATTAGAAGGTCAGGTTACGATGGACGGGAAAATAAATGTTGGTTTTCGCTTAGGTCTTCCGCCAATGGGACTCATTAATGTTCCTATGAAAATTACAGGTACAGCAGATGATTTTGAGATTTCTACTGGGAAATTTAAAGAAGACACCTCTTTTTCAGAAGAAAGTGAACTTAAAAATTTGAAACCGACAGAACGCAGAAGATCTAGACAAAGAGATTCGATAAATGCGCCGTTAAAAAATACAAGGAAGCTAGACACGGTAAAATAGATTAGGAGATTCAATCTCTTCTTATAAATTATTAATCGGTATTGAAAAAAGAGTATTTTATTTAAAATAAAATAGATACTTTTATTACTTAATTTACTGACTAATAACCAAAAGAAGATGAACTCTGATAACCCAAAAAACGAAATAAACCGACGTCGATTTTTACAGAACAGCGCAAAACTTATGGCGGCTGGAATCTATTTAGGCATGTATGGAATGCCCGAATTATTCGGAAATGTTTTGCCCGATACAGATGCGAAAGGTATTCCAGATGTTAAACTGAACAACGGCTTAAAAATGCCAATACTCGGATTTGGAACGTACGGACTCAGCGGCGAAGTGTGCCAGCGATCTGTTGCCGATGCTATAGCTGCAGGTTACCGACTAATTGACACCGCAAAAATATACGGAAATGAAGTAGAAGTTGGAAAAGCAATAAAACAAAGCGGCATTGATAGAAAACAGTTTTTTGTAACCTCAAAATTATGGGTTGATGATGCTGGATATGAAAGTGCTAAAAAAGGTTTTGAAGAAACACTAAGAAAGTTAGGACTTGACTATCTTGATTTATATTTAATACACCGTCCGAGAGGCGATGTAAAAGGATCTTGGAAGGCAATGGAAGAACTTTACAAAGCAGGAAAAATCAAAGCTATCGGCATTAGTAACTTTGATCCAGCGCAATTGGCAGATCTTCTTTCTTATGCTGAGATAAAACCTGCTGTCAATCAAATAGAAACTCACGCGTATTTTCAGCAGACCAATGATTATAAGGTGCTGAAGAAGCATAATATTCATATGGAAGCATGGGCGCCCTTTGCAGAAGGCCGTAACGGTCTTTTTACAAATGAAGTCTTAACCCAGATTGCCAAGAAGTACAACAAAACTACAGCGCAGGTAAGTTTAAGATGGCATTATCAGCGTGGTATTGTAGCTATTCCGAGATCTTCTCAAAAAGCACACATTCTAGAAAACCTTGATATTTTTAATTTTAAACTTGATGATGCCGATATGAAAGCCATTGAAAAGCTGGATTTAAATAAAACCCAGTTTCCAGAATGGAGTTAAGGCGTAGTGTGATATATTCCTATTTTAACTTATCTTCGCTGTTTATACATTTGTGAGTACATTTTAACTCCTTTAAAATTTAATTTGTGAAGAAAACTAATGAAGATCCACAAGACAATCAGCTTAAACGCGGATTGACTAATCGCCACATTCAGTTAATTGCCTTAGGAGGCTCAATAGGAACAGGTCTTTTCCTTGGTATTGGGCCAGCGGCGGTATTAGCTGGACCATCTGTGATTTTAGGATATGCTATCGCCGGAATTATCGCTTTTTTTATCATGAGACAGCTAGGCGAAATGGTTGTTGAAGAACCTGTATCAGGAAGTTTTAGCTATTTTGCCTATAAATATTGTGGTTCTTTTGCAGGTTTTGCATCGGGTTGGAATTATTGGATTTTATATATTTTAGTCAGCATGGCTGAACTTACAGCCATTGGAGTTTATGTACAGTTCTGGTGGCCCGAAATTCCGCTTTGGACATCCAGTTTATTTTTCTTTCTGGTTATAAACGCTTTAAATTTTGCATCTGTAAAAGTGTACGGAGAAACCGAATTTTGGTTTTCAATTATAAAAGTGGCAGCTATTATTGCCATGATCCTTTTTGGTACGTACTTGCTGGTAAGCGGAACAGGAGGAGAGCAGGCAACAATTCATAATTTATATAACGATGGAGGTTTCTTTCCAAAAGGTGTCTTTGAAAAAACTGAAGATGGAAGTTTTCAAGGTTTATTGTCGGCAATGGCGCTGATTATGTTTTCTTTTGGAGGTTTAGAATTAATCGGAATTACGGCTGCTGAGGCCGAAAATCCAGAAAAAAATATTCCAAAAGCAACCAATCAGGTTATTTATAGAATTCTTATATTTTACGTTGGGGCATTGGTTATTTTATTTGCATTGTCACCTTGGAGACAAATTACAACAGACAGCAGTCCGTTTGTAATGGTTTTTCAAAATTTGAACGGAATGGAATTTGAGCTTTTTGGCAACAAGATATTTTTTACACGTCTTATAGCCAATGTGCTTAATTTAATTGTTTTGACTGCTGCTTTATCAGTTTACAATAGCAGTGTCTACAGCAACTCAAGAATGTTGTTTGGTTTAGCAGATCAGGGCAGTGCTCCTAGATTTTTAAAGAAGCTCAACAAACAATCGGTGCCGGTTAATGCTATTTTAATTTCTTCCTGTTTTGCTGCGATCTGTATTTTAATCAATAAAATAATTCCGGAAGAAGCTTTTAGTATTTTAATGTCTTTAGTAGTGTCTTGCTTGGTGATTAACTGGGTTATGATTTCCTATACACATCTGCAGTTTAGACGTGCAAAAGACAAGGAAAATACAAAAACGAAGTTTGCATCTATATTTTACCCCGTAAGCAATTACATCTGTTTCGTCTTTTTATTAGGTATTTTATCCATCATGTGGATGACGAATATGCAGTTATCTGTAGAATTAATTCCTATTTGGCTGGGTATTCTTTTTGTGTTTTATAAAGTTTTTAAAACAAAAAAATAAACAGCTTTTACTGTATGGTAAGCTTATTAACTTTGTCAAAGTTCAAAACTTTGACAAAGTTTAGTATTTTCAGCAAAATCTATGTTTCTATGTGTTTAAAAAATAAGCCACGAATTCACAAATTAGCACAATTTATAATTCGCGGAAATTTGTGAAATTTGTGGAGAAAAACATTTACACATAGAGCTTGTGTTTAAAATCAATGCACCCAACACAATTATGCCATGAGCAATACATTTTCTGACAACAGCCAAATAGGAGTAGTGACTGCTTTCTCTGATCTTGTACAGACTAATTTCAAAGGAGAAATGAATGCGCTATGCTGGTACAGAAACTTGGATGGTGATTTTAAAGAGATTGTAACCAAATTATCTTTAAAAGAAAATATAACAGAAGTTTTTCCCGAAGATCTAATCGCGCTCCAGCTCTCGGAAAAGGGAAGTGCAGCAAGAGAAATAATCTTAAAAGATCTACAATTATTAACCGATTTTGGCGCTTCGCCCTCTCTCAATTTACTGAAATGTTACGAACGTGATGACGAATTTGATTTCATCTCAACCGATGTATATTCTTTTCATGTCGATCGTTCGCCCATAGCAACAGATACTTTTTTATGCACGTATCATGGCGCAGCAAGTGATATTGTTTCTAATTCGCAGGCCGAACAAAAGATTCTGATTCCAGAAATTCGAGCAAAGCTAAAAGAACTCCATGATGGACAAGATGGTGAATTCGAAGACTTTTTAAAGGAAAATTATTTTGATTTGCATTATCAGTTACATTCCAATGCACAACCTGTTAATTTAGGATTAGGACATCTTTGGCGTCTCGCTGTAGATCATCCCAAACAAGAAGTTTTGCCTTGTATTCATAGAGCACCAATAGAAAATGATGGAGAATATCGGTTGTTATTGATTTGTTGATAGCTGAAGTCCGATAGTTTGGATATTTGCGCAATGACTACGTAGATATTCTTTTCGTGTCAGCTTATGTTAAATAGCGAAACTTCAGGTAAATCTTTTTTAAATTCGGCTAACATTTCTTCTCTAGTTTGTTTTTTTGCAAAACCGCTTTTTTCTCCCTTATCTATTTTAGCTCTTACAAATTCATAGTATTCTTCTTGCGAACGAGCTTGCTTAATCAAATAGTTAAAAGCTTCACTTTTACTGCTAAACTCTTTTGTATCAATCTGATTTTTTAACCATTCGTCATTAGGAGGCGTTAGTGATATACTGTGTTGTGTCATAATTACAAGTTTTAGATTAGTGTAAGTTTACACCAAAAATTTTAATTGAAAAAATATAATTTACATGAAACTTTTTTAATTATTGGAATAATGAAGCAGCAGTAAGGTAATTTTATCTTGAAAATTTTAAGAGTAAGTTTTTTCCAAAAAAACTAATTGTGTATATTTGATATATGAACACACAGACACCTTTTTCGGTATGCGGAGAATCTTTGTCGGCTCCAATGCACATTTGCGGTTTTTTCGATTCTAGAGAACAGCAATATGAAGTCATTATTCCTTACATTTTGGAAGGACTGGAAGCGAATGATAAAGTCATTAATATCCTTGAGGGAAGCCGTCATGGCGAGCATTGCCGTTGTCTGGCTGAGAATGGAATCTCTATTACTGAAAAACTGTTGAGCGGTCAATTGGAAGTTCTTGCTTCTGAAAATACTTATATCAATGGCGGTAAGTTTGCTGCTGACGAAATGTATAATATGCTCGAAAATACTCTATTGTCCTCTTCAAGAGCTGGTTATGAAAGTGTAAGAGCTTGCGGCGATATGGTTTGGGCGCTCAAAAACCTGCCAGGAACAGATGAACTTTTAGAGTATGAAGCCAAACTAAACCTGCTGACTCCAAAACATTCTTGTTCATTAATCTGCATGTACGATATCAGCAGTTTCAGCGAAAGTACACTTGCAGATGTATTGCTGACACATCCTTATGTGATCAAAAACGGAAAGATCAGCAAAAATCCTTTATATGTAGAGCCTTCAGCATTGCTTTCTAGTCTTTCAGATTTGCGATCTCGTTCGCTGGATTCTTAAATGATTCTTATTTCTTTTAGTTAATCCAATCGCTTGCATATATGTAAACGATACCGCGGAAACTCTTTTTCTGTTCCTATACTCATAGAAACTAATGTAAGAACTTGATTTTTATCTGTTAAGAGCTATTTTTCGAGTACGGATTACAAAACTGCGCGATCATGTTAATCTTAAATTCAACATTAATTAATAAAAAATGAAACAAAGAAAAAACTTTCTTATTGCATGTTTAGTTGTGATTTTTAATCTTAGTTATTCGCAAAATTTGGAAAAGAAAAAACTGGGTATAATCTTTAATATAAATGGACCTTACAGAATTACAAGACAAGTAATGTCTAATACGATTGAAATTTCAAACGTAGAAAAAAAGGATATGTTTTCTGGTGCTTATAAATTTTTAGAAACAGGAAAAGGAAACCCAACTGAAAGAATAATTAATGCCTATTTAAAAAATTTAGATTCATTAAATGTAGAAATTACTCAAATAAAAGATACAATTAGCAAGGCAAATGATCCAATTTTTGTTTGGACAAAACGAGAATACGCAAACGATGATTTAAAAAAAACAAAAGTGAAATACAATTTAGACTATTTGTTTATTGTTGATGGGTATTTTGGAATAGAATTTGAAAAAGCAGGAGTCGTTAACGGAGATAAAAGAACAAATATATTTTTGAATAACGATTTAATAAATTTAGAAACGAACGAAGTGGTTTCAGATTTTAATGTTGGGAATATTAGCAATGTAAAAAAGAAAAATATACTTAGCCCTCCAAATTTTCCCAATTTTGATGAAAGCATGAATAACCTTTTAAATGATAAAGTATTACCCGAAATTGAACGTAAAATTAAACGAAAAGTAAAAATGTAAGCAGCGATAATGCGGTAATCCGTGCACGTTCCTGTATTAATTAAAACTTTAAATCTGTAATGATATACTTTGCGGGCACGAATTGCAAATCTGCGCTAACGGTTGTTTTACTTACATTAAATCTAGACCTCTATGTAAATAATTTGCAAGAAAAACTCCTTTTCTTGTTAAATAAGTTTCATTTTCCTTTTTATCTTCATACACGGAAATTAATCCTAATTCTTCATATTTAGGCATATCTAATATGTGAGAGATATTTTTCTTTTCTGTTAATTCGGTAACTAAATTCAAATATTTTTTTCTTTCATCATCAGAAAAGCTATCTACAATTTTAATTACATCTCGAATTGTAGAAATGTCCAAATCAGTATCAACTATATCCAAATCAGCTGCCCAATCCTGTTTAGAAAAAATTTGTAGTGCTTTATGATCATTCAGTAATTTACTGACTCTGTCCTTATATTTTTCAACAGTAAAATTGTGTCGTTTTAAATCCTCTTGATTTTGAGTGCTTAATTCATTCAGTTCAGATTGTAATGCATCATTTCGTTCTTTTAAATCACTGATTTGACTTGTCCCAGCTTCTGCATCAGCAATTTTTCTTCTTTGATGTGCTTCACGTTCTTCAATCAGCAATTTATTTTCATGAATTAACGTTGCTTTTTTTGATTCAATTCTTGTTGCTCTAGAAAGAAATAAATCGAAAAAAATATTCAAATATGGTAAGATAAGTATATAAAAAAGAGCAAATCCCAGAGGAATAAGAAAATTGCTAGTTTCATAGTATCTTTCCCTAATCCATTCTATTTTACAATGGACTGGCCAATCTGAAAAGAATAAAATAGCAAACATTTCCCAATTAAAAAAAATAAAAGATAATATGAACGATCCAATAAACGGACTTTTAATTCTTTCTTTTGAATTATTTAATATGCTTGAAAAAAAATCTTTTACAGTTTCCATTTAATATTTTTTAGGTAAACATAATAAATATATAAAAGAAAAATGAGCGTATTTTTACTTAAAAAAAATAAAAACTTAATCCGTTCCTGTTCCTATATTGGATGAAAATGTGTTTCGTTAAAAAAAGTATTTTCTTTTTTAATCTGGTAAGATATAGTTTGTAGGTACGGATTGCAAATACGCGCGATCGGGAATTTATTTTTATAGTTCTTTTAAGTCAACAAATGTTTTCGCTTCCTTAAGAGCCAAAGTCGGAGTAATGTTTTTCTTAATTATACAGTTGACTGAGAATGGATGTCTACTAATTTCGATTGAATATGTAATTCCTTTGTATTCAAATTCAACATAAGGTTCTTCCGTAATGTCCATACTCAATTCATAGTTTGATCCATTAATATCCAATTTTTCACCTTTACTTGTTCTTGCACAAATGCTAACACTGTTGATGTTTGCTCCACCAAAAACTAAATCATTATAATAATATTTAATAAAAATCCCTTTGTCAATTATGGGAACATTTTCAAGATAAGGTAGTTCAAAATTGATAATAGTTTTAGGTTTTATCGTAACACTTGAATTTTTATCAGCTTTTGAATTGTTTATTTTTTCCTTATATTGAATGAAGCGCTCACACATATTGTTTCCAAAAAGTATAACGATAATTGCAAGCCCAATTGAAATTAAAGTTAATTTATGACTTAATTCCAGTTTTAGTTTTTTCTTGGTTAGATTTGGAACAGTTGAGATAGAGGACTCCAGTTTATTGTTAATTCCTGTTTTAAAGCTATCACAAAGACGAAGAATGGAATTTCCATATTTTTCTTTCTTTATATTGTTGTAACAATTAAATTCAGTTTTTGAACAAAGATAGTAGCCTCTTTGTAATTTAAGATTGAAGTTAGAAAGGATCATATTTTGATCAAGTAGACAGCCTATATCTCTATGTGGGTCAAGTTGCGTGTATGAGCCAATCATTCCACAAACAATTAAATGAAGTATGGAGTGTTTTTGGAGTTCGTAGTTATATTTTTCTTCTAAAACACTCCATCCTAGATATTTTAATGAAATGATACCAGTACAAGGATAATCCTCATCGTATCTTGCACCGGCAAGGAATAAATTGGAGTATCCATTTTCTTCGGCACTTAAAATCCCGTTATAAAAAGAGAGAATGAAGTCTTCGTCATTATAATTTTGTTCCTTCTTTATTTTATCCAAATATGATAGTGCTACACTAAAATCAATAGTTTCGTTTAAAAGAGGAGAATTATTATCTTTGAGTGGAGGTATCAAATAAAATATGAAGTCGCTTTGAGAATTATTTGCAAAGTTTACAGCATCTTGACAAACTTTATGTACTTGTGGATCTGGAATTATTATTACATTAGGCATTTAGATTATAGTTTAGTTTTTTTAAATTCTTATTACCATTTCTTGGCATTTTTATTCATCTTACTTAGGCAAATTCCATTCTGTAATGATCTTTTCTTCTAGAAATTAATAATACATTAAAACTAGGTTGAATATAGCTTCATTAATTCCCAATGGTTTTGAAATTTTAGATGTTAAATTTTGATATTCCATAATGTTTTTTCAATAATATTTGGATAAATTACACAGGTAAGAAGCTAACAAAATACTTTTTAGTAATATGATTGCCTTTTGTTTTACTGCAATTTATAAAAATTTTTCTTACTTTTGATTTTCATTTAAAAATTTTCAAAGATGAATGAAGATCAAGCACAAACAATGATTAATTTACTAGTTGAAATTAGCAACAAACTTACGGACCTAAATGACAAGATAGGGGGAGATTACGATTATGGCACTGTAAACTATAAGCTAAATGATATTAAAAGTGAACTATCAAGCATAGAAAGTAATACTTCTAATTTATAATTGATTGTCACATTCACAGAAGAGCTATTACAAAGCCCCTTGTGAATTTGTCTCGAATTCGCACGCTAATACTTCCAAAACAAAAAAAGAGACTTCAAAAGTCTCTTTCTAAAATCAATATATCTTAATAAAAAATCATTGCCCAATCAATTTCTCAAGCCTAACCATCATCTCATCTTTCTCCTTCAACATCCTTTCAAACAAAACAATTTTCTCTTCATGAAGTTTTTTTAATTCTTCGATAGGATTGAAATTGAATGTAGAATTAGGATTTCCAACACAAGCATTATCTCCAAAAGTATTAGAAATAATATTTATCGCTTGTTCTTCATCAAAATTCTGAAAAGCTTCCACAGGAATTTTAAATACAGCTGAAATTTGTTTCAACAGGCTTTCTTCAATTACATCTTTCTGCTCCAGCATAGAAATTTTCTTTTGGTTCCAGTCTTCACCCAGATCGTAAGCCAATGCTTCTTGTTTAATGTTAAGCATTTCTCTAAAACGTTTTACGTTTCTTCCCTGATGTATTTTCTGTTCCATATTGAATATTGGTTTTCTAAAGATTCAAAGATAAAGCCATTTAATCTAAAAACCCTCAATTTCAAAGATAAAAAAATATTTCAAAGAAGAGTTATTTTGTAAGAATATTATAGGTTATTTCAGAATAAATTATCCTTGTGAAAGAATAGAATTTTGCCTGTCCATTTTAAAAATAATGTGAGAATGAATTCAATTGATCAACTGGAATAAAATCAATTTTCAACTATCACATTGTTACTTTTGTTTTATCTTTCAAACATAAATTATAATTATTGTAAAATTTAGACATGAATCAACGACATATAAGAAACAGACTTTATATTAGTCCTGAAGAACAAGAATTAATAAAAAACACTCCCATATTATTAGGCGGGGCGGGTATAGGCAGTGTTATTGCCGAATGTTTATTAAGACTGGGTTTCGAAACTATGACCATAATCGATGGCGATGTTGTTGAATTATCAAATTTAAACAGACAAAATTATACCGAAAAAGATATCTCAAAACCTAAGGTAGAAGCGCTTAAAGAAAGATTACTTGCAATTAATAGTGAAGCGAAAATTACCATTCATAATTGTTTTTTAACACCTGAAAATGTCGAAGATTATATAAAAGATCATAAAATTGCCATAAACGCTTTAGATTTTACTTCAGAAGTTCCGCTTTTGTTTGACGCTATTTGCCAGAAAAAAAAGATACCGGTTTTGCATCCGTATAATTTAGGATGGGGAGCATTGGTATTAGTCATTTCTGATGATGAAGGATTGGATGTTTTAAGAAAACCGAACGAAAAATTCAGCGAAATTAATGTCGTCGATTATGTTTTAGAATATATGAGATATTGGGAAAATCCGCAGGACTGGCTGGAAAAAATTCTGGGCGAATATATAAATGAAAACAAAAATCTTTCGCCTCCGCAGCTTTCTATTGCTTCTTGGTTAGTGGCCGGATTATGCAGTAATATTGCGTTTGATATCTGTACCAATAAGCGTATAAAAGTATTTCCGGAGTTTTATTTAACGACAATCAGATAGAAAAATGAAATCTAAAAAAGTAATCTAAAGAATTACTTTTTTAGATTAATTTATTGCTGGTTACATAAGCAATTGCTTCTGAAATATTGGTTACTTCCAATTTTTCAAAAAGTTTTCTTCTGTGAAATTTTACCGTATCGGGCGAAATAAATAGCGCTTCGGCAATTTCATTTATAGTAAATCCTCTGGTAGAAAATTGTAAAATTTCTTTGTCTCTTTTAGATAAAGTAATTTTTTTAGAATCTTCCCAATGATTCAGTTCAAGATTATACTTTAGAACCTTGTTTTCTCCGTTTTTGTGTATTTTGACATTACCTGCCTTACGTTCAGACGATAATGAAATAATGCATATGGCTTTCCATATTTTTCCGCTTGAGGTCAAAAAAACAGGCGTGAGTTTTTGGTTGATTAAAATTAATTTTCCTTCCTGATTTCTTAAATGAAAATCATAAGATATGGTATAATGAGTGCGGTCTTCTAAGGCCGTTTTTTCGTAAAAATCAAATCCAATAATATTAATTTTCAATAATAATTCTAAATCGGCTTCAGGAACATGTTTAAAATAAAAAGAATAGCCCATTTCAAGGACTTCTTCTGCCGTATTACCGCATAAAAATAATGGGTTGTCAGAAACAAACTCAAACCCTTGTACTAAATAATCTATAACATAAAGGCTTGTGTATGTTGCTCTTGCGAATGCCTTAATAGGTTCTAAATAATCAAATATTTTAGACCTTTCTTCATCTGTCATACCATAAATGGTATTTCTGGAATCAAAAAAGGAGTTTAAATCCTGTTCTTTCATTTGGATAATTTTAATCAAATTTAATTTTTTTCTTGTTATGTGCGATAATTATGACACAGATCTTTTAAAAAATATATTTATTGTAACTTATTGATTGTTAGTTGTTAGGGTTTTTGTGGCTTACATTCACTATAGTTTTTTCCTTTAAAATGAATAAAGCAAATATTTGACAAAAGCGGGTCGGCCAATTTCTCTTTATCCAATCATTTGATCTCTTTCTAATTACAGTTTAAAACAACAATAAAATTTTGTTCAGATAGCTCAATACTACTATTTAGTGTAGTAAAAGTGCGATTTTCTACAATTAGTTTTGATGATAACCAAAAGCAAATGGACTATCATGACTATTAATCAGAATTACCTTCAAAGATTAGAACTAGATCAATTAACAGAACTAGCCAAGTTTGTAGTAGAAGAAAACTTTAATCATCATTGCGACAATGTAAGTGCCGAAAAAATTGACACAGATACAGAAGAAGTCTATAATGAAGAATTAAATTATTTTAAAGATTCAGAAATTTTTGTTGCCAAAGATTTCTCCGGAAATATTCAAGGATCGATTAGAGTAATCAAATGGGATTATGAGACGAAATTGCCACTTCAGAAAATTTTTGACATTAATCCTTTAAATGTTTTAAATCTTTCAGAAAATTTATCCTCTGTCTGGCACATTGGACGCTTTGCAACTAAAAGAAACACAAAAGATAAAACACTATTTAGAAAACTAATGGTGTGTGCAATTGCTCCTTTATGCGAGCAAAAAAAAGGAATTGCTTTTGCAGAGTGCGACAGCAAACTGTTGCGAATTATGAATTTACTTGGTATACAAGCCGAAGTTATTGGAAGTTCTATTCATTATCTGGGTTCTGAAACGATACCAATTGCAATGAGTTATGATGGTTTAAAAAAGTTTTATGCTGATAATAAATTTTTGATAACAGCTGATAACATTGATAAAATGCCTAATAAGACATTTCAAAATAAGGAGTCTAAATACTCTTTACTAACAGCGTAAAACATTATGATGTTTGATAATTAATCAATTCGCTGTAATTACGCTATAGGTCAATAATCTTGATAAGTACGAGGTAAAAGTTAAATTTTAAGAATAAATAAAATGATTTTAACAGAAGAACAAAAAAAAGGGCAGGATGTGTTTTTTAAAATAATTACAGAAGCCTGGGAAAACGATGACTTTAAAGAATCATTAATTACGAATCCCGAAGAAACGTTAGAAAAATTTTTTGGAAGAAGTTTGCCAAACGTAAAAAAGATTAAAGTAACAGATCAGTCTGATCCGGAATATTTATACATCAATATTCCGATACAGCTAAAGCAAACTGATAAGGAATTAAACGAAAAAAAAAAGGCAAATTAAACAGGGTGAATTCATGTGACTCTGTTATTACAGACTACGAAAGTTTGTATAATTCTTTGTGAAAAATATATAGATAGGCCTTAACGTTAAATTTCGTTATAATAATGAATAATACACTTACACTCGAGCGAATTGATCAGGTTGTATCAATTGATTTATCTTATGAACTTAAAGCTTACTTGTTTAACAAATTCTCGTTAAATGATGACTATGAGGTATCTAGTATTGTCGAAGACGAAGGAATTCAATTTTGGAAAGAAACGTTATTTAATTTTTCAGGCAGAAAAGACATTTTTGGCCTATTAAAAGAATGTTACTCACCATTGAATTTTTTGATTGAAAAAGAAAGTGATAAAATAGAACGTTATATCGATGTTGTTTTAAAAGGAAATACGAAGGATATAAAATTAAAAAATTATCAAAAATTAGAAGATTCAAAAAATATCAGATTTGAAGTTCATGAAAGCATCGCAGGCAAAATCCCGGTTTTAATTATACCTCACAAAGAAGATTTTGCAAAAATAGTACAGTGTTTAGTGTATAAAAATAATCCAGTAACCATTCCTTCGTCAATGGGAGCTGTATTATTGAATGGTCTTAACAATTCGAAAAGATTAGATATGATCAAAAAAAACTGGTTGCAAAATAATCCATCAGGAGATTGGAATACAGAATTTTTAGATAATGTTATGCCGAATAAATCTTTGTACAAAGATAAAATGATCATTTTAAGTACAAAACCTTACAGTAATGTATTGGGAAATAAGTTAGGATTAACAGAGAATTTATGGAATTCGTATTCAGTTTCTATTCGAAGAGAACATGAATTTACGCATTTGTATATACTTAAAAAATACGGACAGGCCGCCAATAATTTGCACGGTGAATTAATAGCCGATTATATTGGTATTATTAAAACAACATGGAATTATGATAAAATGTGGATGTTAACCTTTATGGGTTTAGAAAATTATCCGCAGTACAGAGAAGGAGCCAGATTAGAAAATTATGTAAAAGACAATAAATTATCTTCGGATGATTTTAGACAATTGATTAAAATTGTAAAAAATGCTATCGAAAACATCGCTATTTTTGATAAATGCATAGGAAAACTTAGATCGACAAAAGATCAAATGTGCAGAATTGATGCACTTTGCGAAATAGGATTAATCGATTTGGCATCTGCAAATGGTGCCGATTTATTGATTGAGATTTATTATGAAAATTTTCATCGCGAATTGTTTTAATCTTTTCTTTTAAAAATTAAAAAAAACCGCTCTTTGAAGAGTTCTTTTGGAAATCGCTATAATATCTGGTTTCCGAATACTTTATTCTTTTAAAACAACAGAATTTAGCTATAAAATTATAAGTTTATAGACTATGAAAAAGAATAAAATGTCCTTCGAAACCAGCTTTTGGGCGGGAAATGAGACCGGAAATCCCTTTAAGGCAATCAATGCTTTTTTTGACTTTGCACATCTGGACGATTATAAACAGATTTTAAGTGAAGCGGCATTGTACAGTTATAAAACAAAAGTCTATAAACAAGACAATCCGTCGGATGTTTTTGTTTTTTACAGCGTTATTAAATCTTTCGTCAAAGTTTGTTATGTTCTACAAAAAAAAAGCAAAAAATGGAAAGTAAAGTCTTTAAGCTGTGAAACGATTTTTCAGTCTTCTTTCTTAACGAAAGAAGAATACGAGAATCCTTTTATCGTTTTTCAAAAAGCATTCGAAGAAAAAACACTGGAACAATTGGAGTTATTTCTACATCAAATTATAGAGTTTTCATTGTCTCCAAACGGCGGAGATCCTGAAACCGATCTGACAACGCCTTATATTCATTTAATTAAAATGCTTGATGCCGCAGCACTAATACAAGAAAGAGGAGTGGAGAAAATCAAGAAAATACATCAGGCTGTTTGTGTAACAGAATAAATATCCCGCACTCATCAATTTTTTTTTGGAAGGCTGTGCAAAAGCCTTCTCACTTCGTGCTTTTACGGTTGCTTTCTTAAATGTATTGATTTTCAGTTTGTTATTTTCCTGTCAACAAAGCATTTACTACTTCTTTAATTTTTCTTTTAAAGTGATTCTGAAATTGTATTTTCAATTTGAATAGAATAAAACTCCGATAATACCGTTTTTAAAGAAAACGATATTATGGGTTTATTTGATTTTATGATAGTGGAAATCGCTATGGATTTAGGAACTGCTAACACTTTGATAATACATGGAGGAAAGATTGTTGTAGACAGTCCCTCGATTGTAGCACGAGATATACGAAATGGAAAAATTATTGCTGTAGGCAAAGAAGCCAGTTTAATGCAGGGTAAAACACACGAGAACATCAAGACGATAAGACCGCTAAAAGACGGTGTGATTGCAGATTTTGATGCTTCTGAAAAAATGATTAACTGGTTTATAAATAATATACCCGATATAAAGAAAAACCTTTTTAAACCGGCACTGCGAATGGTGGTCTGTATTCCGAGCGGTATTACAGAGGTTGAAATGAGAGCGGTAAAAGAGTCTTGCGAAAGAGTGAATGGAAAAGAAGTTTTCTTGATTCACGAACCAATGGCGGCAGCGATTGGAATGGGACTCGATGTTATGCAGCCAAAAGGAAATATTATTGTTGATATTGGCGGTGGAACAACAGAAATTGCTGTTGTTGCACTTGGCGGTATTATTTGTGATAAATCGATCAAAATTGCTGGAGATGTTTTTACTGGAGATATTCTGTATTATATGAGAACACATCATAATTTGTATATTGGTGAAGCCACAGCAGAACAGATCAAAATAGAAGTGGGAGCAGCAATAGAAGTTTTAGAAGATGCTCCTGCCGACATGCTCGTTCGAGGAAGAGATTTACTTACGGGCAAGCCCAAAGAAGTGCAGATTACGTCTCGAGAAATTGCAAGAGCTTTAGATAAATCAATTCTCCGAATTGAAGACGCTATTATGGTTACGCTCTCAGTAACACCGCCAGAACTTGCAGCAGATATTTATAACACAGGATTGTATCTCGCCGGCGGCGGCGCAATGCTTCGCGGTCTAGATAAAAGAATTTCCCAGAAAACAGACCTGCCAGTTTACATTGCAGAAGATCCTTTAAGAGCGGTGGTAAGAGGTACGGGGACTGTTTTGAAAAACATTGAAAAGTATAAAAGCGTACTGGTTAAGTAGGCCAAAAGAAGATAGTAAACAACTGAAGCAGATTTAAAAAAGTGCAGCCTTACAGAATGTTAATGTTGTACTTTTTTAATAGTTTTAGAAATTTCTGTAATCAGTTTTTTTATGGAGAACCAATTGGTTCTACAAAAAAGTAATTCCAAACCTGCCGCAGATTTCCAATACTTTCCCCATATCAGGTGGTCCAGCAGGAAGCTGACTGAGCGCAACAAACATTTCTTCGATTCCAGAAGGAACAATTGTGATAATAGCTCTAGCATGCTTTTCGCCGACAACTTTAAAAGAATGAGGAACTTGTCTGGGTAAAAAAATAGTGTCGCCGGCTCTTAATAAGCTTGTGCTGCCTTCGACTGTAAACTCCATTTCACCTTCTAATATTCTAAATATTTCATCTTCATTGGCATGCACATGCATCGGAATTCCGACTCCCGGAGGATTATGGTTTTCTACTATTGTAATCTTTCCATTTGTATCACTTCCGCTAAGTTTTACAGTTTGGATATCTCCCAAAATGTTTTGATTTAAACCTTCTGATGCCTTTATGATTTTTGAGGCAGTAGTAGTATCTTTTTCCATATATCAGATTAATCAAGATTAGTTTACAGCTTATTTCAATTTATAAGCTAAGGTAAACTATTTTGTATATTGATATACAGGTAGTTGTACTTGGTTTTTGTTAAAGGGAGAGATTTTATTGCGTTTTTTTTTCTGCATGAATTCGTAAGGAATCTTATTTACCAGTTTCCTTGTAATCCTTCTTTTAAAGCGCTGTTGTATTTCTCTAAATCAAAGTTGTATAAATCTGGTGCTTTATGCGCTCCGCCTTTTCTTGATTCATCTAGTTTTGTCAAGATATCATAACGCAGAATTTTTCTGTAAAAATTACCTCTATTTAATTTTTTACCCAAAATACCTTCGTATAATTTTTGAAGTTCGGGCATTGTAAATTTCTCAGGAAGAAGGTTATAACCAATTGGATGATTATTTAATTGTTCGCGAAGTGTAATTAAAGCTTTATCAAAAATAATTCTGTGATCCATCATAAATTCAGGAAGATTTTCTATAGAATGCCATTTAACTGCACTCGAAAATTCATCAACAAAAAGATTTACATGGGAGTGTTCTGCTAAAGCATAATATCCAATAGAAACAAAACGCTGTTTGTGCCACATATTATCGGCATAATCTTCAAAAGCAAACTCAGAACGATTCAAGTTTCCAAAAGTGTAAAACTGCTGCAAGTAAATATTTTCTGTTCCAGTTCTGTCTTTCAAGATGCGAATTGCTGCATCGTCAACATTTTCGACCTTTTCTACATAACCTCCAGGAAGTCCCCATTCTTCACGGTCTCTTAATTTTAAAAGTAAAACCTGAAGTTCATTTTCGTGAAAACTGAATATAACACAGTCAATAGAAAGCGTCGGAATAAATCTTTCCCAAGACTCTTCAGAACGTTTTTCGATTAGTTTTTTAAATTCCATGAGGGTACAATTAGTTTCAAATTTAAACTTTTTAATTGGTACAAGTCAAATAGTTTCTCTTTTTTCTGACATTTTAAACACCATCACAAAATAATCTTAAAAGGTGATAATTTATTTTTAGCCAACTTCATTCCAATTTGATAAATCCATTTTTTAGAACCTCTTTTTTTCAATAATTACAGGACTTTACGCAAACGAGGTAGTGAAATTTAAGTGTGAATTTGACAATTCAGGCATATCTTCTTATTTGTTGTTTTTATGCAATTTATAGCTGCGTTTTAATGCGATATTAAAAATTATAACATCAATTATTTGTTGATATGAAAAATAGTATTTAATATTGCTTCATTATGAAGCAATGAAAATTTCATAATCAAAATCTAACTTAAACTACTCATGAAAAAATTAATTATTGCCACAATCTGTCTGGCATTTTATCCAGCTTCTGAAGCTTTTTCACAAGAAGATAAAAAACAGCAAGCCACAGATTCGATTAAAAAAATTACCAAGATTGTAGAATCAGACACCAAAGAAGAAAAAAATAGAAATGTTATGCTTAATGCGGCCAACAATACTGGACCGCGAGATGTAAATATTGGTTTACCTTCGACAGTTGGAGGAATAACTATTCAGGAAAATGATCTGCCAGTTGTTTATTATTTCTGGCCAGAACTGCCAAACAGAACTTGGAGACAAAGTACAAGTTTAGGACGCACCGGTTTATTAAAAATTGGAGAAGCAGCAATTACAACAGGAGATTTAGGTTTTGCCGTTAATTCTTATACTAAACTCGGAACAGACAAACTGGAAGTCGTGGGGAATTTTTCAGGTTCAAGTTTCGGATGGATGAAAGGCGACCTAAATGTTTCTGGTCCGCTGGCAAAAGGCTGGTCCTATACAATGGGCGCTTATGCCAATTTTGATCCAAATTCTTTTGATTTGAAATTCGCCAAATATTCAGACCGAACACAGATTTACAGAGCAGGTTTAACCAAGAAATTCAATAACGGAAAAGGACAAATTAGTTTCTTGTATAAATATGCTAATTCGGCTTCTTTGACAAATTATGCTGTTTTTAGATATAAAGAAGGCGGAAAAGTAGAGGAATATAATGACTTTAAAATTGGTCGTGATTCGTATATCGTGAATGACGGAATTATGAAGTTTAAAGACATTTTAACTGGCGAAACTAAATTTGCTGATATGGGCGGAAGTGATGCAGCATCGACTTCGCATACTTTTGACATCTTAGGAAATTATGATCTGGCTAATGATTGGAAATTAAATTTCTCGACTCGTTTTCGTTATGCAGAAGCATCTCAGTTAATTGCGATTCCACTTGGAATTTTTCAAGCAACTGCAGCAGATAATTTTACATACCAATCAAACGGAAATGCATACGTTGGAAATGTAAACTCAATGTTGGGATTATATACGGACGGAACGCCTACAAAAACTGCTTTATCTCGATTTGAAATCACAAAAAATGTAGAAAAACACAAATGGAGATTTGGTATCACAGAATACTATTATCAAGTAGATGACTTTACGTCAAGCCGTTCATTTTTTAACCAAACGGTAAGCGCAAACCCAGATAAATTAGTTCGAAATACTCCAGGCGGAACTTCAAACACAGATGCTGACGGGTTTTACAATTACAATGTTGGTGGTGAATATCACAATGGTTTCGAAAATAAATTATCGGGATATTTCTCTGATAATTGGACGGTTAACGATCGTTTGAGTTTAGCGTACGGAGTTAATTTAAGATACCACAAACTAAAAGGAGATTATTACTTGACACCAAGAACACCAGATTTGGTATTTGATCCAAGTCAGAAAACCTATTTTGACAACAATTGGTTTCATTTAGGAGGTTCTATTAATGCAGTTTACAAAGTAACCAAAAGAGCTGGAATTCTTGCAGACTTTACATACACAGAAAAAAACGGACAGCTAGAAAGTTATTCTGGAGCTGCTGAACCTAATATGGCAAAAACTAAAAGTCCTTTAGGAGCTTTTGGATTGTATTTCAACCATGAAAAATTCAGTGTTGTATCTCAGGCAACGTACTTAACAAGAAATAATTATCAGGCAAGATTGAATTTAGTAAATCCAGCAGATGCAAGTCAGTCAGAAGTAGCAACAGTTTTCTACGATATTCAGACTTTGGGTTGGACTACAGATATTGTGGCTTCACCATTCAAAGGATTTAATCTGCATTATTTAATTACGTTTCAAGATCCTGTTTACAAAAATTACAATTTTAATGCTTTTGGAAACAGTTATTCTTATAACGACAAAAACGTTTTGGAAATCTCTAAAGTTTTAATGGAAATTGACCCAAGTTATACGTACAAAGATTTCAAATTCTGGGCAAGTTTTAGATATTTCAGCAAGCAATATGCAAATCAGACCAATGCGTTATATTTTGCTCCAAGATGGGAAACTTTTGGAGGTGTAAACTACAAAATCAATAACCATTTTGATATTGGTTTGACTGCTGTAAACTTCTTAAATCAAACAGGAGCAAAAGGAACAATTAACGGAGCAGAGTTAATTACAGACGCTTCGGCTTATTATGATCAGCTTTTGGTTGGGTCTTACATTCGTCCATTTACTTTAGAAGCTTCTCTTAATTTCAGATTCTAAATTTTATTTCAGATGAAAAAAATAATTATAACTGTTGGTTTCGCTTTTTTTATCAGCGTTACCATGCAGGCGCAGCAAGGAAACTTTACAATTGTAAAAAATAATAAAGGTGCAGATTTGGGATATTCTCCCGAATCTGGCATCAAAATTCTAACCGTTAACGGAAAGAAATTTAAAGATTTAAATAAAAACGGAAAACTGGACAAATACGAAGATTGGCGTCTTTCGGCAGATGAAAGAGCCAAAGATTTAGCTTCAAAAATGTCGGTGGAACAAATTGCAGGATTAATGCTTTACAGCCGTCATCAAGCATTGCCGGCGGGAGTTTCAGGTTATAATGCAGGAACGTATAACGGAAAAGTATTTCCAGAAAGTAATGCAAAAGCATCCGATTTGACCGATCAGCAGAAAGCCTTTTTAAAGGAAGATAATCTGCGTCACGTTTTAATTACAAGTGTACAAAGTCCAGAAACAGCTGCTGTATGGAATAACAATATGCAGGCTTTTGTTGAAGGAATCGGACTTGGGATTCCGAGTAACACCAGTACAGATCCGCGACATACGGCAAATGTAACTTCTGAATTTAACGCAGGAGCAGGAGGAACGATCTCAATGTGGCCTGACGGTTTGGGAATGGCTTCTACATTTGACCCGAAAATTGTAGAACAGTTTGGACAGATTGCTGCAAAAGAATATCGTGCACTTGGAATTGCGACTGCTTTATCGCCGCAAATCGATTTAGGTTCTGAGCCAAGATGGTACAGAATTTCGATGACTTTCGGCGAAAGCCCAGCTTTAACCAGAGATATGGGAAGAGCTTATATTGACGGATTCCAGACTTCTTACGGAAAAGACGAAATCAAAGACGGCTGGGGTTACAAAAGTGTAAACGCCATGGTAAAACACTGGCCAAGCGGCGGCGCTGAAGAAGGCGGGCGCGATGGACATTGGGCTTACGGAAAATTTGCGGTTTATCCGGGAAATAATTTACAACAGCATATTGATCCGTTTATTAATGGTGCTTTCAAATTGAAAGGAAAAACGAGTAAAGCTTCGGCGGTAATGCCTTATTACACGATCACTTTCGATCAGGATAAAAAATACAATGAAAATGTAGCCAACGGTTACAGCAAATATATTATTACCGATTTATTAAGAGATAAATACGGTTACGACGGCGTAGTCTGTACCGATTGGTTAGTAACAGGAGACGAAGGAAAAACACCAAATCTTTTTGCTGGAAAACCTTGGGGAGTTGAGAATCTTTCAATCGATCAAAGACATTACAAAGCAATTATTGCGGGAGTAGATCAGTTTGGCGGAAATAATGATAAGAAACCCGTTTTGGCTGCTTATGAAATGGGAATCAAAGAATTTGGTGAATCTTTTATGAGAGCCCGTTTTGAAAGATCTGCCGTTCGTTTATTGAAGAACATTTTTAGAGTTGGACTTTTCGAAAATCCGTATTTAAATGTGGAAGAAACAAAAGCAGTTGTTGGAAATCCTGAGTTTATGAAAGCGGGTTATGACGCGCAACTGAAATCGGTTGTGTTGTTGAAAAACAAAGCTGCTGTTTTACCATTAAAAGAAAAGAAAACCGTTTTTATTCCGAAGATTTATACGGCTTCAACCAAAGATTGGTGGGGCGTTGCAAGTCAGCCGAAATTAGAATATCCAGTAAATCTAGAGTTAGTAAAGAAATATTACAATGTTACCGAAGATCCTTCAAAAGCTGATTTTGCCATTGTTTTTGTAACAAGTCCGCAGAGTTTAGAAGGCGGTTATGATTTAAAAGACAGACAAAACGGAAGTAACGGTTATGTGCCAATTTCACTTCAATACGGAACTTATACCGCAACGGAAGCAAGAGCAAAAAGTATCGCAGCCGGAGATCAGGTTATTGATCCAACTATAAAAGACAGAACATACAAAAACAAAACGGTTACTGCTGCCAATACTATGGATTTGAGAACGATTATCGATACCAAAGATATGATGAACGGAAAGCCGGTAATTGTTTCGGTTACAGCTAATAAACCTATGATTTTTAATGAATTCGAAAAACAGGTTGATGGAATTGTGTTGAATTTCGGAGTTTCTTCTCAGGCTGTTTTAGATATTATTTCAGGAAAAGCAGAACCTTCAGGATTGCTTCCAGTGCAAATGCCAGCAAATATGGAAACGGTTGAAAAACAATTTGAAGACGTTCCTTATGATATGATACCGCATAAAGACAGCGAAGGAAATACCTATGATTTTGCTTTTGGATTGAACTGGAAAGGGGTTATTAAAGATGCTCGTACTGAGGTTTATAAGAAGCAATAATTTTTAGTACGATTTTAAACCTGACAGGTTTTTAAAACCTGTCAGGTTTCGACAAAGTAAACACAATCTTGTCATTTCGACGAAGGAGAAATCTTCGCAAGAAACTCGACAAAGATTGGTTTCTCTTAGGATCGGAGCTACTTACGGAGATTTCTCCCTTAGGTCGAAATGACAAACTGTATGTTAGCGAAAACTATAAAATCAGCAAAATCTGCTTAAATCATAATAAATCTGCGTGAAATAATGAGAAATAATATAAAAATACTATTTGCTTTCTGTTTGCTTTTAAGCATTTGTTCACAAGCCCAATCAACATCTAAAAATTCATTTTCAAAAGATTTGATACAGACTAGAATGCGTGTTATTGTCGACAATGATTTTAGTGGAGATCCGGATGGATTATTTCAATTAGTTCATCAGATTTTATCGCCTTCGGCAGAAATTAAAGGAATAATTGGTTCGCATTTAAAACCAGGAGATGGTTTTGATTCTTCATCAGAAACTGCCACAAATGCGGTTAAAAAAGTAAAAGAACTTTTGGAAGTCATGAAACTTCAAAACGCTTTTCCAGTTTATGAAGGTTCCAATTTGCAACTGAAAGATGCTAAAACACCAAATATTTCAGAAGGAGCAAAGGCGATTGTAAAAGAAGCTATGCGCGACGATGTAAAAACACCGCTTTATGTAGTATGCGGTGCAGGGTTAACAGAAATTGCCAGTGCTTATTTACTAGAACCTAAAATTGCAAATCGTCTTACTCTGGTTTGGATTGGCGGTCCTGAATATTCAGATTTAGCAACACCACCGCCGGGTTACACTTCTTTAGAATACAATTTAGGAATTGATATTACTGCAGGACAAGTCGTTTTTAATGATTCAAAAATTCCAATTTGGCAAATTCCTAGAAATGCGTATCGCCAGACTTTATTGTCGTATTCTGAATTGTTGTTAAAAGTAAAAACACAAGGAAAAACAGGAGAATATCTTTCAGAAAAAATAGAAAGTCTGATGAAAAGAGTACAGCAATTCAACCTTCATATTGGCGAAACTTATATCATGGGAGACAGTCCGCTGGTTTTGTTAACGGCTTTACAATCTTCTTTTGAAGCAGATCCGAGTTCTAGTTCTTATGTTTTGAAGCCTTCCCCTTTGATTAATGCGCAGGGACTTTATGAAATGAATCATAACGGAAGAAATATTCGGGTTTACAATCAATTAGATACGCGTTTAATGTTTGAAGATTTCTTTGCCAAACTGCAATTGTTTAAAACAACTAAATAAAAATCAAACTATTATGAAAATTATATACACATTTTTCGCAGCAGGATTTCTGTTGTTAGGAACTTCGGTTCAAGCGCAGGAAACTATAAAATTATATCAGGGAAAAGCACCAGGATCTGAAAACTGGACACAAAAAGAAGCTCAAATGTATTCGGATCTTTTTAAGACCGAAGTAGTTTACAATGTTACAGATCCAAGTTTATTGGTTTATCAAGTTCCAAAAGGAGTTAAAAATACAGGAACAGCCATTGTCATTGCTCCGGGTGGCGGTTTCCAAAGTTTATCGATTAACAGAGAAGGAAAAGAACTGGCTGAAATTTTAAGTAAAAAAGGAATCACCGCTTTTGTTTTAAAATACCGCTTGAACAAAACCGAAACCAATGATCCAGCAAGAGAAATGATGGACAAATTGAAAGACAGAGCGGCTTTTGAAAAAAACTCTTTGGCAACTATTCAACTGGCTGCGCAAGACGGAAAAACAGCTTTGAATTATGTTCGTACAAATGCTTCTAAATATGGAATCGACATTAAAAAAGTGGGGATTATTGGTTTCTCTGCCGGAAGTACGGTGGCGATGGAAACCGTTTTGGATAATAAAACAGAACAGCTTCCTGATTTTGTAGCGAATATTTACGGCGGACCAAGACCTGAACTTTTGAGCGTTCCTGCACCAGACAAAAAGATTCCAATGTTTGTTTGTGCGGCGAGTGATGATCAGTTGAAATTGGCCCCAAGAAGCATTCAAATGTATAACAAATGGTTAGAAGCAGGGCAGACCGTTGAGCTTCATATGTACTCAAAAGGCGGACATGGTTTTGGAACTGGAAAACAAAATCTGCCAGTTGATTCATGGGAAACCCATTTTGAAGAATGGCTTAAACTTCAAGGTTTTTTAAACTAAAAATAAGGACTTTAAAATTATCTATATATGAAACATAAAATTATAAAAACAGGAAAAATAACGCTTTTGACGGCGTTAGTGCTTTCTAATTTGTCTTGGAATACTGTTCCGAATGACGAAACGAATCCGCCTCTTTTAACTATCAAAGGATTTACATTTACTGATTATAACAGAAATGGAAAACTAGATCCTTGGGAAGATACGCGTCTTACTGCTAATCAAAGAATTGATGCGATCATCAAAGAAATGACGAATGCAGAAAAAGTGGAATTATTGATTGGAACTGGAATGCCAGGAATCGAAGTTTTAACTGGTCCCGTTGGAGATTCTAAACAAGGTTTGGTTCCGGGAGCGGCAGGAGGAACGGCTGCTTTTGAACGTTTCGGAATTCCTGCAACAGTTGTCGCCGATGGTCCAGCTGGATTGAGAATCGCGCCAACGAGAGAAAATGATTCTAAAACGTATTATGCAACGGCATTTCCGGTTGGAACGGCTTTGGCTTCAACGTGGAATAAAGCGCTTTTGGAAGAAGTTGGAAAAGCAATGGGTAACGAAGTAAAAGAATACGGTGTGGATGTTTTATTAGCACCAGCTTTGAATATCCACAGAAATCCATTGAACGGAAGAAACTTCGAATATTATTCTGAAGATCCATTAATATCTGGAAAAACCGCTGCAGCAATTGTAAACGGAATTCAGTCGCAAGGTGTTGGAACTTCAATTAAACATTTCGCTGTAAATAATGAAGAATCAAATCGTTTGACCATCAACGCGCACGTTTCTGAAAGAGCGATTAGAGAATTGTATTTAAAAGGTTTTGAAATTACGGTTAAAGAATCGCAGCCTTGGACAGTGATGTCTTCATACAACAAATTAAACGGAATTTATACGTCAGACAGAAAAGATCTTTTGACTCAGGTTTTAAGAGACGAATGGGGTTTTAAAGGAATTGTAATGACGGATTGGTTTGGTGGTTTCCCAGGTTTTGAATCTATTTCTAAAGGTTCAAATTCTGATGTCGTGCAACAAATGATTGCCGGAAATGATTTATTAATGCCAGGAATTCCGGTTCAGAAAAAAGCATTGTTAGCAGCATTAGATTCGGGTAAATTGTCTCAGGAAGTGGCAAATGTAAATGTGAAAAGAATTTTAGAATATGTTTTCCGTACGCCGACTTTCGCTAAGTACAAATACAGCGATAAACCGAACCTGACTAAAAATGCTGAAGTAACCAGAAATGCTGCTGCAGAAGGAATGGTTTTACTTAAAAACACTAACAATGCCTTGCCTTTTGCTGACAAGCAAAAAGAGGTTTCAGTTTTTGGAGTTACTTCTTACGCTTGGATTACAGGAGGAACAGGAAGCGGAAGTGTGAATAATAAACACACAGTCTCTCTTTTAGAAGGTTTAACTGCTGCGGGTTATAAATTAGACAAAGAATTAGTTGATTTGTACAAACCGCATGCTGAAAAAGAAGTTGCAGTTGAAAAAGAAAACAGAAAAGCAAGAGGAATTTTGGCTTTGCCGGAAAGACTTCCAGAATTAAAAATGGACGATGCTTTTATTGCTAAAAAAGCAGCAAGTTCTGAAATTGCTTTTGTCACTTTAGGAATAAATTCTGGAGAAGGCGGAGACAGAGTTGTCAATAATGATTTCAATATGGCCGATGAAGAAATTCAGATGCTGGATAAAATTTCAAAAGCTTTTCATGCTAAAGGAAAAAAAGTAGTTGTTATTTTAAATATTGGCGGTGTTATCGAAACAGCTTCTTGGAAAGATAAAGTTGATGCTATTTTATTAGCTTGGCAGCCAGGTCAGGAAGGCGGACATTCTGTTGCTGATGTGGTTTCAGGAAAAATTAATCCATCTGGAAAATTGACGATGACTTTCCCAGCGAAATATTCAGATACGCCTTCGGCTAAAAATTTCCCTGGATTTCCAGTTGATAATCCGAAAGAGGTGACTTATGAAGAAGGGGTTTACGTTGGATACCGTTATTTCAATACGTTCAACATTAAACCTTCTTATGAATTTGGGTTCGGAAGTTCGTATACTACGTTTGATTATTCTGGTATAAAATTAAGTTCTCCAGCTTTCAAAGATAAATTGACTGTTTCGGTTACGGTAAAAAATACTGGAAAAGCAGCAGGAAAAGAAGTAGTGCAATTGTATCTTTCAGCACCTTCAAAATCAATTGATAAACCGAAAGAAGAATTAAAAGCTTTTGGAAAAACAAAAGAATTGAAACCGGGAGAAAGCCAGACGCTGACTTTAACTTTATCGCCAAAAGATCTAGCTTCTTTCTTAGAAAGCAAAAGTGCATGGATTGCTGAAGCTGGTGAATATAAAGTGCTTGTGGGCGCTTCTTCTTTAGATATTAAACAAACCGCATCGTTTACGGTTGCAAAAGAAATTACAGTGGAGAAAGTGAAGAAAGCTTTTGAGTTGGATTCAAAGTTTACAGAGCTTAAACCTTAGTTTTAGTTAGTTATTTGTTGGTTAAAAAACCGTTCCAATTTTTAATTGGGACGGTTTTTTTATTAGAATATAAACCTTGATGAATCAAGGTAATGTGACAGTGCCTTTAATTCTATCTCTATGATTTAATCCCCATTCTGCTATTACAGCAGTTAAATTTTTAAGCGTTGCTCCATAATCTGTTATTTCATATTCTACCGTTATTGGTTTGGTATCGAGCACCTTTCTTTTTATAAGATGGTTCATTTCCAGTTCTTTTAAGTCTCTGCTGAGCATTCTTCCCGAAATACCATTAACTGTTTTCAGCAGTTCAGAGTACCGCATTTTTTCAAAACAAAGACAGGCAATTATAGCAACTTTCCATTTGCCGTTTAGCAGATCCATTACATCGTGAATTGCTATTATTTTTTGACTGCATTCTTTTACAGGATTAATATGATTCATATACAAGTGGTTATCCGAATGTAACTATTACTTTTTGTCTCAAAGTTACAAATAGTAACCATAAAAATATAGTTTTGTCTGCATAATTTTAAAATCATAAAAAATGGAACTAATAGAGGATCTCAAATGGAGATATGCCACAAAAAAGTTCAGTACTGAAAAAGTTTCTGACGAAAATGTTACGAAAATTATTGAAGCAGTTAATTTGTCTGCCACTTCGATAGGAATACAGCCCTACAGAATTTTTGTAGTTGAAAATCCTGAAATACAAAAAGAATTGGGAGAAGGATCATTTAACGGACAAATAGCCGAGTGTTCGCATCTGCTTGTATTTGCCGCTTTTGATTCAATAACACAAGAAGCAATAGACAGTTATATTAATTTGGTTGCAAGTGAAAGAGATTCGGATGTAAATGATTTGGCCGATTTTAAAAATATGATTAGCGGCTACCTTCTGGCAAGGACAGACGAAGAGAACTTTTTTTGGTCGTCTAAACAGGCTTACATAGGACTTGGAACTGCTTTAGTAGCTGCTGCAAATCTAAAAATTGATTCAACACCAATGGAAGGTTTTGATTCTGAAAGATTTGACTCAGTATTAGGCCTTAGAGAAAAAGGACTTAAAAGTGTCGTATTACTGGCTTTAGGCTATCGTGATGTGGAAAATGATTGGAATGCCAACCTTAAGAAAGTAAGATTGTATAAAGATGATTTTGCAACAGTAATTAAAAAAATTGGAGATCGTTAAGCAGTATTTTTATTTGAATAATAAAATAATTCCAATTAATGTTTAAAAAAGCACCGATTTTCAACTGAAAATAGGTGCTTTTGGTGATTCCTTTTTGCTGTCGAAAAAGCAGTAATTAGAATTTAATACTATACCATTACATCATTTTCCCTTCTTTTGCATATTCTTTTTTAATTCCCTGAAGCAGATGATTTAAGTTGATGCTTTTATTTTGATCTTCCAAAGTTCTCAGGCAGGCATATTGAATGATGTTTACAATATTGGCGCCCGTAATATCATATTTTTTTGAAAGTTCATTAAGATTTACATCTTCAGCAATCTTAATTCCTTTAGGCAGATTATTTTGCCAAAGCTGTAACCGTTCGCCATAAGAAGGCACTTCAAACTCAATTATAGATTGAAATCTTCGGGTAAAAGCACTATCAATATTGTTTTTAAAATTAGAGGCCAAAATCACTAATCCCGGATGATTTTCGATACGCTGCAGTAAATACGAAACTTCCTGATTGGCATATTTGTCATGTGCATCGCGAACATTTGTTCTTTTTCCGAAAACGGCATCAGCTTCATCAAAAAACAAAATCCAGTCTTTATCTATCGCTTTGTCAAAAAGAGAAGAAAGGTTTTTTTCGGTCTCGCCAATGTATTTCGAAATCACCATAGACAAATCAATTCGGTAGACATCTCTTTTGGTATATTTTCCCAATAGTGAAGCCGTAAGTGTTTTTCCAGTTCCCGGTGCGCCGTAAAACATGACTCTGAAACCCGGTTTTATTTTGGCTTTCATGTTCCATTCATGAAGTAAAATATCATTGAATTTAAGCCAGGTTTCTATTTCTTTTATCTGATTTAAAGTAGAAGTATTCAAAACCAAATCGCCCCAATCTAATTGCGTTTCTATTAACTGCGCAGGGAAAATACTGCTGAGCTGTGGTTTCAGGATTTTTCCAGTTAAGAATTTTTCGATGTATTCGTCTTCTAAAATTATTCGACCGCTCAATTTAGGTTCGCCATTCGGAACAGATTCGATTTTTATAATACCTTTTTGATACAGATAAGACTGATTGTGTAAGTAATTATAGAATGAGATTCGGTTTTCCAGATCATTTCCAGCAATTAAAAACTGAGCCGTTTCACCAGTTGGTAAAATGCCGCGGTGATTTTTTGTTTTGATGCCGCCAAACTCCGGTAATTCCCCGCCGTTCGGTAAATATTCAGCAATTATCGAACTTAAAAAATCGGGTTTAATGTGCGGAACAAGAGATAATCCTAAGATAAGAATATCCATTTCGTCGAGTTTGTTTTCGATAATAAACTCATCAACAAAACCATTTGAATCCATTTGACTAAAAGCAGGTTTTTCCATTGGATTTTCCGCCTGAAAAAGAGTGTCAAGCTGAAATACGAATTGGTTTTTTAAGAATGTGAATATGTTTTCCATTTTATGGTGCTAATAATTCGATTTAGAAATGATTTATTTTAGATTGTAAAGTTATTATTTTGATGATGGTTTTTTAGTGCTATCCATTATTAAAGAATTGTTGTTGTTTTCATTAGATGTAACTTGGTCTGCAACTTTATCAGCTTCAAGTTCGTATTTATCTTGCGATTTACCACTATTTAGTTTTGGTAAAAGCCTTCTGCTGTCAAGTCTTCTTCGTCTTTCTTCAACGGTTAACAATTCATTTGTTACTAATCGAATAACATCGTCATACTGCTGTGTAGCCGCATTTTCAATCTGGCTTAATGTTGGTTTTGGTGCTCCAGCTTCACCTCTTCTTTCACCATTGGTTTTAGTACACCCAGGCATTTTTTTATTATTCTCGTTAATAACCGCTGTGTTAGTTCTTGAAACTGCATCTTGTTTAGCATTTTGTAAGGCTTGAAGAATTCTTGCAAGAATATCTCGACCACTTGATAAGGCATTCCTGTCTCCTGATTCATATCTAATTCTTTCTCTGTTAAACATTTCAGAAATATTGATATTTGAAACAGCTGTTGTAAAACTTCTGCTTACTTGATTATCCTGAACCGTTTTTTCACGTGCAGAATCATGGTAAATCATTATAGTTGTCTGCTGATTATCTTCACTCCAACCTCTTTCAGGAAGATATAATGCTAAAGCTTGCCACAAAGATCTTCCAGTCGCAAAAGGCAAAATATGCTCAGATTCAAGCCAGAAAAGTTCTGGTCCAGATCTCAAGCTTGAACCTTGGGAACCGTGTTTTGCAATATTACCAATATTTGGAGCACTTGTTCCTGGTTCATTGCAGCTTGAATTTTTCTTGACTTTTTTGCCTGCCATCTGAACAATAGGAGCATATTCAAAATCCCAATCTTCGCCGGCATCTGTGACAGAAGAAATATTTATAACCGATGAATGATCTGTATTAACTTTATTTTTAATCGCTTGAGCTTCATCGGCTGTAATTTCTCCACCATCACTTTCTTTTTCACTTTCTGTATCAATTTCAGCTAAAGCTCCTGCAATTGCACCAGATGGCGTTGCTGTTTCAGGCTGGGCTCTTCCCATAACTCTGTCTAATAAAGCCATTCCTCTATCTACAGCTTGATTGACTAACCATGTTAAAGCCTCATCAACCATTTGACGGACAGAAATAATCATTTCGCCAATTCTTGCCCCAATGCCGGTTAAACCCACCTGATTGGCCAAGAAACCTATCACGACAGGCATGGCTTGTCCCATAGTTCTTTCGAGATAATCTGCAGCAGTGGCGACATTGCCTCGAGCCAAATCGGCTACGCCGTTAACAAACGAATTGACAACTTCAAGCATTTCACGCAAGTATTTGATAAAACTTTGTATTGCATTAAAGAATGCCATAGCACCGTTTATTACTGCCATAATTCCCGTTGGGTCTAACATGCTTAAAAGTCTGGCAGTAATTCTATTTACAATACGTTCCATGACGAAGTTTTTCACAGCATCGAGAACGGTATTCCACAAATTACTAAGCTGTTCTTGTATTTTATCCCAAATAGCGGCCATACCTCTTTCTTGAACATCTTTAATAAATGTCCAAATGCCTTCGAGCGTATTAATCATGCTGCGAATTCTGGCCACTCTTGCAGGTCCAATTCGGGGGTGTGCGGCGAGTTTTTCCCATATTCTTTCCATCGAGATGTTCAGTACTTCCATCACCCAAGTTATAACACCGCGTAAAGAGAAATCGGTAAGTACTGGAATATTAGCATCTTTCAACTCGCTCATCAGCCAGCCGGTTACACCATTGATTAAATGGTTTACGATATTATCAAAGAATTGTATAAATCCTTGTTTAAGCGCTCGTAATATATTTTTTAAGAAACCAATAGGATCCTTTTTAATGTCTTCAATAGCTTCTAATGCTCTTGTAATGATATTTCCAATGAGATCAAAAGGGAAATTCATAATTTCGAGAATAGCGACAATGACGATTCGGACAATTTCTGCCACAAAAGCAATCAATCGTCCTATTGGTTCTCCAAATTTATCAATGATTCTAGTGAAAGCATCAATTGGATGAATCAGGTCATCGATTGTCATAGAATCCCAAATGTCTGTAAAGAGCTGAATTATATATTGCGGCGTCATGTTTAGCGTCGCGACTGCGGCTTCAATTTCGCCTGTAATTCTAGCTATTGCACCAGATTCAACCATTTGAGCATATTGTTCTTCTCCGCCATCCATGAGGCTCATAAAACCTCTGATCATGTTTGGAATGGTGCGAGGTACAGCTTCTTGTGTAAATGGATCTTTTCCGATAATTACTTTGATAAGGGAATAGCCTCTTACAGTTGCGGCTTGAGAAGAGAGCCATCCTAATAATGAATCTTTAACAAGTTCTAATACTTTTAAAGCCACGCCCGAGGCAAAATCCCAAACTCTTTGCAAGAATTCTCCTGTCTGAGCTGCCAAAGCCGAAAGATTATCACTAATATTAGCCAAGTTTGCAGGTTGAATAGCATCCCAAGCGGTGGTTATAAGACCGCGAAGTTCGCCTAATAACGAATTGAAAGTGCCAACCTGAGTATCAAGCCAGTCAGCCGTTTTTTGCAGTGTGCCTTTTTCACGCATTTGCTCCAATTCTGTCTGCTTGCCAATTAGCAGTAAGAAATCTTCTAGAATTTCGACTGTTGTAGCATTGACTGCCTCGTCGCGCAGCGGATCGTATTTGATTATTTTTTTGATAAGTGCATACGCTTTATTTTCTGCTAATAATGGTTCTGCTACACCAATCAACGCTTCTTTTATCCAAGTTATAATTTGATCAACAAGCGAAGCTGCAAAAGTAGTTACCCGGCCTACTAAGTCATTAAATTTAGTTCTGGCAATATCTATGAAATCAGTTCCTGAAGATTCTTCCCAAGCATCTTGCACGAGTTTGAGTAAGGCATCCATGCTGAGACCCAATTCGCTCAAACGGCTGTTGACCCATTCAAAAACACGATCAATAATACCATATTCCTGTAATTTATCAAATATGGCTGTACCAAAAGGAACAAGTCCCATAAATCCTTCAATAAGATTGATGGCATTTCTATCGACATTTACGTCATTTAAAGGGTCGTAACCTGCTACAACTGTAAGTAGTGTATAACCTGGAATATGTCTGACGTCGTTTTTTATAAAATCAGGAATCGCAATGGACAATAATGATCCCTGAATCATTTCGGGAGCAGGGGAGACTTCTGTTTTTTTTCTAATAGCAGCGCCCTGCTGTACGGTATGGGTTAATTCGTGGGCGAGCAAATGTTTCCCGTCTTTCGAATTTGGATTGTATTTTCCTTCGTTAAAATAAATATTGTTTCCAGTTGCAAAAGCTTGAGCGCCCAACTGCTTATTCATTTGAACAGCATTAGCATCATTATGAATACGGACATTGCTGAAATCGGCTCCAATACCTGATTCCATTTCGGATTTTACTTTTCCAGATAGGGGAGAACCACCGCCTTTACTGCTGTTTAAATTAGATTCTAAATTAGAATTATTGCTAGGATTGGCATCACTAGCTGGACTCTTTTGTATTTGTTTGTCTTCGTCTTTGGCTTGTTTCTCTTCTTCTTTTTTCTGCTGTACATTTTCTTCTTCCCTTTTATTTTGGATTAGAGGTTTGGGTGAAAGTATGTTTTTTGAAGCAATTTCTGTTTTTTTGACTTCTTTTTTCTGAATTAACCTTTTTGATGCAGCAAAATCGGGATTGATTTCTCGTTTTTCGGTTATTCTCGAATCGAGTTTATTTTGGATTGATTCGTCTTTTAGCTGCGTAATTGGCGTTATTTCGGATGCCGTTTTTTGCTGTATTTCTTTGTTTTGGGCTTCTTGTTTTTGTACATCACGTGCCAGTTTCTTTTGCATTACTGGCGATGGCGAAAAGAAAGCGTCTGTTTTTGCAGTTTGTTTACTAGCAACTACTTGGTCTGCAACTCTATCGGCTTCAGCTTCAAATTTATCATTAGATTTTCCTATATTCAATTTTGCCTGTACCCCAAAAAAAGATTCATTCCCCTTGTCATGTTGTGACGAGGAGTGCGAAGGATTTGTATTTGCTTTTTTGGTTAAGACTGGCATATTTTATTGACTTATACTGTAATTTGATTTTAAAGCGGAATTGGATCTGGAATAAATTCTAATGAAATATTTATCTCCGGGAGTAACACTTGCGATATTAAATTTTAAGGTTGAAGGAATATTATCTGGCGAAAGTCTTTTTGAGCCGATATTAGTGTCGTCTATAAGACCACATTTGATAACCTGAGCACTAAAGTCTTCTTTAATCCAAGAGGCGGGAGGTTCCATATAATCTACCTCAATAACTATTTTTAAAGCGTCACTTTTAGAAGGGACAAAAGTTTCTGTATAACATGTATTGTGATAATCATGGCACGAACCGGATAAGCTTAAATGTTTAGTTGAACCGCAATCTGGATCAGATCGCTTTTGAATACTATTTGTTTTCTTGCTGCCCGTTTGCTGTATGGTATGAGTAAGTTCATGAGCAAGCAGATGTTTGCCTTCCTTAGAGTTTGGATTGTATTTTCCTTTATTGAAATAAACATCGCTGCCATGTGTAAAAGCTTGTGCACCGAGTTCTTCACTCATTTGAACGGCTTTGCTGTCTGTGTGGATGTTTATATCGCTGAAATCGGCTCCAAAACCAGATTCCATTTCTTGTTTTGTATTTTTGTCCATTCCATTACCGCCTCCTTTAGAGCTGTTGAGATCACTTTCGACACCATCATTTACTGTGTTTGATTCCTTTAATTTTGTTTGAAGTGGTTTCTCTTCTTTTTTTTCTTCTTTTTTCTGAGCCTTTTTGTCTTCACTTTCGCAGTCTGCACATTTTTTCTGCACTTTCTTGTCTTCTTCTTTTTCTCCTTTTTTCTGTACTTTTTTATCTTCTTCTTTATCGGATTTCTTTTGTACCTTTTTGTCTTCTTCCTTTTCTTTACCCATTTTTTGCAAAGGCTGTTCTTGTGCCAGGTCTTGTTTTTGAACGGTTGAAATGGTTTCTGAAATTGGTTTCTGCTGTACCGCTTCTTCGCTTCTTGATTGTAAAAGTCCTCCCGTTTTACGGTTGTTAACTACTTTATCGGCAACATTATCGGCTTCAGTTTCATATTTGTCTCCGACAGCGCCTGTAGTAAGCTTTTTTTGAACTTTTGGTCCAAAAAAAGGCGTAGGAGACGGGGCAGCTATTTTTTTTTGTTCAAACTCTCTCATGATCTTACCATTTTGGGTTTATAGTTTGTTTAATTAAACAAACTGCGGATTATTCGCCATAATACCTTCTTTCTCTAATGCATTTTTTATTTCCTTATACCAATACGGAAATATTTTAGAGAGCCGAAGTTCAATCTCTTCAACAACATATTTTTCATATTTTTTCATTCCAAAAAAATGAGAATACCCAATACTGTCTGCATACTTTCCTTGCTCTCTTATGTTTTCTCCTTTTAAAACTATGGTCGGATTATTGTTTTTATAATCCAATAAGGACGCAAGAGTATATTGTTCAATTAAAATACAAGTCTCATAGCCTTCTTGTTTCAGTACATCAAAGCTTTTTTGGTTTTCTAAATATATTTTCTCCAAATCATAATAGCTTTTTATAAATTCATCACGAAGCTTGAGATCATTAAAACCAAATACGCCGCAATTATAGGAATAGCCTAAATTGGAATGCCAATACGGCAAATTATTAGCGTATTTAGTAAATAATTCTACCTGCTTTTTATAATGGATTTCATAAGTATCTTCTTTGCGTTCTACGATAACATCATCAAAACTAAAATCTATTTTTTTCTTAATAAATATGTCGGTGTCTATATGGACAAAGGGTTTTGTCTGCAATTCCATAGCATTAATTTTAGATTTCATCCAAAGATCAATTCTGTTTTCCTTTTGCACTTTGGTAACAGCGCAAGGAAGCATGTATAGAAACTCAAAACCTTTTTCATCTACATAAAGTTCAATATCATCGTACCACAAATGACTATACAATATACTTAGGGCCGTCATGTAGATGGTTTCCTTTAGTTTGTCTCCCATATTCCATCTATTGTTCATTATCGGCAGTACATCAAGGCTATAAATGATCTTGTGTCTTTGTTTCATATAGTTTTGTTTTAAACGATGCCTTCTTTCTCTAAAGCGTTCTTTACTTCTTTGTACCAATACGGAAACAGTTTAGAAAGCCTGTTTTCTATTTCTTGAACAATTTCAATTCTATATTTTTTTTGACCTGCAATATGTGTGTAACCAATTCTATCTGCCAGCTGACTGTTTTCGAATAAGTTTTTTTTCCAAAGCAATAGTGTTGGTTTAATATTATGGTGATGTAATAGTGATGCTAGATTATATTGTTCTAAAACAATACAAGGTTCTACTCTTGCTATTTCTGGATTGTTATTTTTTATAAAAATTTCTTCTAAAGCATAAAAAGCTTTTAAAAACTGATCCCGAAGTTCGAGGTCTCTAAAACCCAATACGCCGCAATTAAATGCATATCCTAAATCGGGTTTCCAATAGTCTAAATCCTGCGTATATTGATTAAAAAAATCCAGACGATATTGGTACATGCTGTATAATTCGTAATCATTTTGTTCAACAATTACCTTTTCAAAATCAAAATTTATTTTTTTCTTTATAAAGGCATCATTATCAAGATGTATAAAAGGTTTAGTTTGTTTTTCGATTACATCAATTTTCGATTTCATCCAAATCACAGTGTCTTCGTTACTGCTTATTTTCGTCACTCTGCAGGGAAGCATGTACAGAAATTTGTAAGCTGTTTCATCTGCATAAAGTTCAATATCCTGATACCACAAATGGCTGTATAGAATGCTTAAAGCGGTAGAATAAATTGTTTCTTTAAATTTATTCCCTTCGTTCCATCGATTATTACTGATAGGAAATGCATCTAAGCTGTAAATTATTCTAGGTTCTTCCCTCATAAAATATTTTTTTTAATAGTATGAATTAAGTTTTTCTCTTCCAGAAAAGTTACATTGTTGTACAAAGAAGCTTTTCGGCTGTGTTTGTACAATCGTTTCCATTGATAATCGATACCTTTTGCTTCAGAGGTGTTTAGGTGTATTTCATTATTATGATTTTTTTTGCTTTCTTCAAATGAGGTATGCCAAACCATTTTGCCCAATAAAGGCGATTGTATAAAGGTTGAATTAGAAAAGTCTCTTGAAAAGCTGTCTATATTAATTGAATTTTCTCCAACTCTGAATATATTTACTAATGCTTCGCCGTTTTTTGTCTTATAGAATTTAGAGAGATATCTCTTTGTTTCCAATTTGTTTGTCATAGGCAATAAATCCATTTCGTTTTCAAAAAGCAGATCTATGTCATTAATGGTAATATCATAATATTCACGAAGATTCAGATAATCGGCAATGCCTCCGCAAAAGACTACTTTAGCCATATTTACATTATTAAATAGAAACGCTAAAGCCATTTGTTGCAGCTGGCGGATATTTTTTTTATCGTATTCTAAAAAAGAGGTGTTTTCAACGTTCATGTTTTTAATTTTTACCAGTTAACATATAGGATTCGTTTTTTCCAAGCCAATTTTATGATGTTCAAATTCCAGCTTAATTTGTCTAATAAAATATCTTGTGTTTTTCGCTCTATAAGTATTGTAGGGTTTTCGTCTCCGTTGCTGTTTAGTTTTCCTGGACGCTGCAAAAATTCGTTTTGCAGTAGTTCTGCCGATGATGATTTCATTATATCCCAATTGCTTAAAACCGCTTGAAGCATCGTGAATCCTTCTTTTTTCATTTCTTCAGAAAGCATAATGTTTCTTTCAATGGGCCTGTTTATCGGAATATCGCATAAGAATTTTTCGAATCCCATAGCGTTCTCATAATCTTGTTCTTTTCCTGTGGCGATATAATGCAAAAGGTGTGCGGCAACTTCAGGATTATTGATCGTATTGTTTTGATCAAGTAGTTTGCAATTTTCAAAAAGAGATTTCAAAAAGGGATGAATCAATACTAAACCCGCATTGTCAAGATATAAATCGGTGTTATTGGTATCGATTATGTCTTTTTCTTTATCGATTAATTCTTCATTATTATTTGGATTTTTTTCTATTTCTTTTTCTTTCTCAATTTGTACGAGCTCTTGTTTTTTTACGACAGTTTGTATTCCCTTTTCTTTTAAAATAACTTTATTAAGTTTTTTTTCGATAGCTAAAATAAAAGCATTAAGATTAGCCAGTAATTTGAGTTCGTTTTGGTTTTCGATCTGCTTTTCAATTTCTTTTAGAAAAAGTTCTTTGTGTTCTAAAAAGTTTTTCTTTTTATGAAATTCAAACAAACTGCATATAAAGCTGGAAAGCTTTTGTTTTAAAATTTTATCTCTAGTATTTAGAAGACTTAAAACAACTATTTCCCACATTAAAAATCTTTGATTCGGGATTAATTGATTTTTTGAAATACTGGTTTCAATTTGTTTTTTTATCGCTTCAATCCTGATTATTTTGGAATTGCTTTGAGCACTATTTCTTTTAAATACTATTGTTTTTTTAATAATGGTTACAATTTGGCTGTCACTGAATTGTTTTATAAACCTTGTTCTTGCAATTGAATTTTGGACTGCATTTGTCCATTTAAATGAGAAAGTATCGTCATTTAATATTTCATCAAATGTTTTATCTTCAACTATTTTAAAGTTGTTATTTAAAGTTATCCACCAAGGGTTTGTGCCTGTTTCTAAGAAGTGAAAAAAGCTTTCTATTTCTTTTTCTTGTGGTTTGATGCGTTTATAGCCTTCACTATTTTTTTCTTCTTTTTCAAAAACTTCTTCAACTTGTTCGGTGATATTTTTTAGAATTTGTTCTTTGAAATCTTTAAAATCCAAATTTTGATTGATAGCAATATCAATGTTCAGTTTGTCTAATTGTATGCTGTGTGAAGGGTTTTTCGAATTCAATTCAGTAAAGTAATTTTCTAAAACCGAGAATATTTCCTTCTGTAAAAACGCATCAATATTGTCCTTGAGATAATATCCTTTTTCTTTAGAATTGGTATTTATCTCAAGGAAGACTTTATTGATAATATGTCTATTTGAATTAAGCACTAGCTGTAAGGTTTTCTATTTGCATGTTTACATTAGAGAGTATAAAATCAATTTTTGCAAATACTTTTGCCATGCCGGACAAGAACTTTTTCAATGATCCGTCAGTATCTGTATTGAATTTTATTTCGGCGAAATTTTTAAATAAAACGGTAAAAAGAGATGCTGTTCGCGTAATTTGTTCTTCAAAAGCTTTAAGCGTCTTGGCATCCTGACATCTTAGAATAGTATAAAATAATGATGTATTCAAAGAGATAAGTGCGTGTACTGCAGTAATCTGATTTGCATTTTGCGTTCTGATGGCAGTAGCAACAACTGTGGATATTAAATTGAAATATTCGGGAGTAAATAATTCAGGTAATTTGTCATTTAACTTACCGTTAATATAACTCTCAAGGTCTTTTTGAATTTCGGTAAATCTATTTTCGGTTTCAGTAATAAAGCGATTAACTTCTCTATTGAATTTATTTGAAACAGCAATTTCCTTGAAATAAGAGGTCGTTTTAAGTGAGTTCTTTACAAATAAGTCGGCATTCTCAAGACATGCATTTACTTCAGTCACTTTTCTAATTTCAATTGATCTTGGACCATCGGTTACTGAACCGCATTTTCCTTCGGCAGTTAACGAAACAGAAATAGAAGATTCATTAAATAAAGAAATTGGTCTTGAGATTGGATCTTTTTTATCTGTTTTTATTACTTCCTTATTTATTTCCCAAGTATACGCTGCCGCATTGACGGAATTGTTTATTAAAGTTAGAATTCCAGCCACGTCTATATTAAAAGTAAAACTTGCAGTAGGAAGATCTAAAAGTGTAATTACCAGATTAGATGGTTTACCGTCTATAGATATGGTTATGCTTGCAGTACCCAAAACGACACTAGCTGGGTTAAATAGAAATTGTCCTCCTTTGTTTATTACACCTTCTCCAGAAATAACGGCTCCTTTTATATTAGGTTCAATGGTAAGCAGATGAGATGTCTTATCGTTTCTGCAGAACGATACGTTATTTACCAATTTACCATCTATGAGTATTTTTGGATCTGAAATTTCAAAACTGACAGGATGAATGATTTGAAAACCACAGTTGCCATTATCAGCACTAAGCATAACATCAAATGTGAATTTCTTTTGCGATTCACCATTATACTTGTAGATGTGTTTTATCTCTGTTTTATCATCTGTAACAGGATCAGTTTGGTCTCCAAAATTCCAAGTATATTTATTTCCCGTAAGATTTTCTCCTGTTACGGTAAAAGTAACTTCAGTTTCGCTGATTCCTGATGGAGCCGAAGGAACAGCGGTAAAATCGAATTTTGGTTTTTCGAAAATGGTTATGGCACACTCAGTATCAAAATTATTAACGGTAAAGGTTATGGGCTGACCAATTAACTCTTTGCTCACTAAATTCGGATCAAAAACAAGAACTCCAAATTCATTTACCGCTATTCCTCCGTTTTGATCCGGTCGAACATTGGCTTTTACAAAACCTCCCGCTGGAGATATTTTAAAAGGCAGAGGAGGTGTTTTGCTGTCAAAACAAATTTTATCTACGGGTAAAGTAAGCCCGATATTATTTTCGTCACAGCATAAATAAGGCAGCGAAAAATCAGCAACAATTGGATTTAAAATTGGGATGCCTTCGGCAAATTTCTCAAAATCACCTGTTAATGATGGTCTGCGACTGTTGTAATAGTAATAATACGGTACTTTTTCTTCCAGATAGATCATTATAAATGTACCACCTGGAGCCACGCCTGCTTTATGCTCGTAACCATGGTTTTTGTTGAGGTAATATTTAGTGAAATTTTGAATGGTTTTATCCAGTTCATTAGCATTTACAGCAAGAATCATTATATTGAACCCTAGACCATTATCTAATCTAACTTGCTGAATAGCTTTTAGTGCTTCTTTGTAATTGCGTCCCTGATGACCTTCTATTCTATAAAAGTCACTGTCAAGATGTATTTCGAGCGGTTTTTTAGTATTTAATAAATCATCGTGGTAACTAATATTGTTTTTTTGTAATCCTAAAATAGTTTTATCAAAATCCCAGGCGTTAATAAGCAAATCGTTTACATTGTTGTAAAACGGAATGGCTTTTTTGCCCAATTCACCCATTTGCAAAGAGGGTGTAATTTTTATAAAATCATATAATGGATTGTAGTTTTCTAATAATTGTGCACTTCTCAGAATAAGACTGTATATTTTTTGTCTGGCAGTATTTTCGCCATAGCATATTTTTATTTCATCTGTTGTTTCGTCTTTTTCATCTGCAAGACAGTCATTGCAAGCGCTTCCGTTTTCTCCTGTAAGCAAAGGCGATTCGTAAAAAGCATGACGAAATTCAAAACAAGGTTCGGTCTTTATTAACTCTCCCAGCATTATATGCTTAGGAAACGCATTAATATCTGGAGAACAGTAACTATCTTCTATGGTAAGCAGCAGTGCTTTGACTTCATTATAAGTATCTACAAGATCGTTAAGGAGATCATATCGATATTGAAAATCCGGAGGAAGAACGGGGTCTCCTTCAAAATTAAATAGTTCGGTTATCTTTTTTTGGATAGCATCTAAAATTAACGGCATATTCAAGCCTGTCAGCAGTTTATTATAGGCATCCTGCAAATTCGTTACAACATTGTTTTTAAAAATCCCTTTGGTAAAAGATTGTTTTATTGCCTCAAGGTGAACAAAATCATCTGTTTTTAGTACAATTCTGTTGGATTTTAAGTCTGGTAATGTGTAGTATAAATTAACATAATTGGTTTTACCAATCATGCTGTCATGACTCATTATTTGTGAGGCAACGGCTTTACTGACAATTAAAACTTTATAATTGCCTACGATTTCTAATCCCTGATTGTCACAAGAAAGACTTACGCAGAGGTCAGATTCTTTTTCATAAGACTCTAGATATAAAAGGATTACAGCATCTTTAAACTCAAATTTTGTATTGGCAGGAAATTCTGCTAAAGCAAAATATGGATCTTTTTCTTTTTTTTGCTGTTCTTCAGTTAAGAGCTCAAAAAGAGGCAGTTGTTTGTTTGATCCATCATAAAAAAATGGTTTATAATCCGCTTTTGTATTATCGTAGATTTTGCAGTGTGTATAGGTTTTGGAATCAAAGTCGATTTTTTTGTTTCCCAATGCATCGGCCTGATATAATTTAAAAAGATCACCATCTGTAGTTATACCAGTTCCCTGCGTTATTGAAATGATGTTTTGAGCCTCATCAAAAGCAGGATAAAGTCCGCAAACTATACCAACGCCGCTCAGGTAAATGCGGGACAGGCGGTCCTGGTCGTCAAAAAAATCTACAACCTCATTAAGGTTTCCTTCTGTAAGTACCTGATTCTTTGTGAATCTTCGGTATTGTGTTGTTATTGTTGAAAGTTTTGCTGACATGGCAATAGTTTTTATAGTGATCCTAAATTCGTTTTTCCTAGTATAATTTTATCTGACAATCGCTCGTTTTCATCACTGCAGTCAAATAGACGTCCTGTTGGGTAAACATTGTCGAGACTGGTTAATGCTTTAATAAAGCTGATCAATTGCGGTTCCGGCTGTTCCTGATTCAAATCCGTTTTGGCGAATAAGTAGTCTTTATAAGTTTTTTCAAATTGAATAAGCTGATTTTCTGCGGGGTCTTTTACATCTTTTTCCCGATATCCAATCCAGCATATTTTTGCCAGAACGTGAGCGGGTAATTCTTCCTTAATTATTTTTTCTATGTAATTTCTAAAATCGGTATTGGCAAATCGCAGTGTATATCCCGGTAATACAACACTCACACGATAGGAGTAGGGATCTATTGGTTCGCAATTATCGCATTCATCGGCACAGATAGGCATGAAAGTATCTGGATTTACGGTTGTCAGATTCACATCTGGACGCAGCATCATGTGTTCTACCAAAAACATTCCTTCTTCGGTAAAATCTTCTTTCATGAACTGAATCAATTCCAGAATCGATTTTTCTAAATCTGGCAGATTTGTATAGTATTCAAATCTGCGGGCAATAATTCGGTCTGGATTTTTCTTGTCATTAATTGCCGGATTTATAATATCATAAGAATATTTTCCGGCATCTGACTGCTGAATCAAAATATTGTCAATAATGGATAAATCTTTTACTGTGCCGTTTTTAAAAGCCTCTTTTATTTTGTATTCGCGAGTCTGGATAATTTGCAATACGGCAAAATAAAGCTCCTTATTTGCTGCAGATGTATCGAAATATTCTGCTGTTGAAGAAAGTACAATCTCATTATGAGTGTCCAGAATACGCCATCTATAAACGGATTGATTGTCTGAATCAATAAAATTGTACATTTCGACAAACGAATTAGAAAGATTCCTGCGATTGTAATTTCTAATCCCAATGAGTCTCGAGATCCTTTTTTCTGCTCCCGAAACATTATTTGTATTCCATAAATTGGTAACGGGTTGTTTGTAATAATCAAAAGCATTCCCGCGCTCTTTGCTTACGACTTTATAATCTTTCAAAAAGTTTTCTTTGTCGCGCAATACTACCTGATCTGTAGTGTTGCCATAAATGGTTTTGTTCACAAATACGTATTCCGAGAAATTTTCGGCAAAACGGGATAAAAGGTGATCTAAAATTTTATTTCTTCGTTCAATAGTATTGTCCTGCTGGTCAAAAAGCAGTTCTGTAATGCTGTCATCAGTGTAATTTTCATAATCGTTTACAAGGTTATCAGCTCCTTCAATGTCTTTGACGACTTGCGTAAAAAGGGTTCGGGTTAAATTTCCGCTTACCGAAAGCAATTCGCTTATCTGACCCAGTTGTTTAAAATAACTTCCTAATATCTGATCAAAAAATAAAAGATATCCTTTTAATTGTTTTGCTTTAGATTTACGCTCAACAGATGCTCTGGAAGGAAGCCCAACTTGACCAATGCCATAGGTTTCGGGAAAATCATTTTGTATGGTGGTATAAAAATCGGTGTTCAGATATTCGCCATTTGGAATATCTAATTCTTTATCCTGACTGGCGTTGGTTGTAGCTTTGTCCTTTTCAGCTTTTATGGCGTCTAAATAAATTTTTACCTGAGCCTGATTGATATTTAAAGGCAATAATCCTTTGTTGTAATTGAAGACACTTTTGGCACAAATAACAGGTTTTTCGTATTCAGAAAGGCAGATAAGCCATTTGTTTTCCAAGTCATCACCGCCGCAATTTCCCAAAGAAATATCTTTAATCAAAAGTACATCGGGTACCGACATTATTATTCTCATAATATCTGAAAGGCGCACTTCGTTTCTTAAATCGGCTTTAAGCAATTCTTTAGTATCAATAAAACCATTCTCTAGCGATGGACCATCAAAAATTTCCAAAGTTGAATATCCTTTGTCAATCATTTGTTTTAGCGAATAAAAATTGACGGTTGTCGATAAGTAGCTTTCGAGAGCATGAATGACATTCGCATGAACGAGTTCTTCATCGGCTTCTGTATCTACTTCAATATCGGCACATATTTTAATAGGGTAGTCTACCACTTTTTTGATATCAACAAGATCTTCGCAAAGGTTTCTGTTGGCATGATACTGCTTTCTTATTTTTGCTTTAACAGCCTCTATTTCTGAAGGTTTTGAGCTTTCAAAATCTACATAAAGATCATATAAACCATTAAGCTCAAAAGATTTTCTTAAATTATCTGGCAGGTTTTCATAATCCTTTAAATCATAAGAAAGCTGCTCTTTTTTGCAATCTACATAAACTGTTTTTTCATGTTTGGCGAGCCAGCAGTTTCGAACTCCTTTTATATCTATAAATAGTTTTCGATAGTCATTTTGTGTAACAGGACTTGAAGATAATACTTCGGAAGCTTTAAAAAACTGTTTTGGAATGCCTTTATCGCTGTCATTAGATGCTAATATATTTTCTATCGGAAGATTGAGTCTCATGCCAAGATCCGAAATGGCGTAACAAAGCATCTCCAGCATCGTAATACCCGGATCATGCTCGTTAAAATCAGTCCAAAACTTACTGCCAAAAGACTCGATATATTCGATTCCTTTTTTTCTCAAATAAAAGAAATCCAAATCGTCCTCCGTTGCTGATTTTTTAGGAATGGTGATATGTTGGTTTAGTAGCGGCATTTTTCAGGTTCTTCAGTAGTTTGTGGTTTACAAGTTATTATGTTGGTACTGATAATGTGGTTTTTAACAGAGACTAAAATGTTTTTTGGGCTCGATGGTGACAGTGTGGTTTGAAAATCTAAAAGAGCTACATTGGCATCATTGTTTGCTGTATCTTCTAATGGTTTAGGATGTTCCTTATCTGTTTTTTTATCAATATAGATTGCCATTTCCAGCGTAGATAAAAAATCTACATAATATAGATTTTCGATATATTCGATAACAATACTGCGCTGTAGTTCAACTCCAAATATGATTTGTTTGGAAGTATCAAATGCCCAAGGCGATAAAAATTTTATAAGATCTTCATTCAGCTGTTTTTTGTAAAAATTCTCATCGTACTGCGGATAAAACTTCACATTCAATTTTATGATAACTTTTTCATAATCAGGATTAATTACATTTGCAGATACTAACATTGAATTTTTAGCATTAATAAAACGCTCTATGCTGTTCAATGTGGCTGTACTAACTCTTGGCTCATAAATATCAAATACATTTTTGTCTACGATATCTGGAATTACGACCAGCGTTACTTTTCCCGGCGATAAAAACGAAGTATCTGTGCCCGAAATAAAAGTATGGTTAAGGCATTTTACTCTAAAAACACTTGGGAATTCCTGTAAAATAAGATGCTCATAATCCCAAAGTGTTATAGCTCTGTTTTTGTGGCGCAGGCGTTCGCTTACACGGAGATAATAGGAGGGATCAGACTCTAGTGGTTTTCCATCAAACGAATTAAAGGGCTGTTCAATGCTTTTAATCTGTGGAACTCTAGTAATTAATTTCGATATTGTTTTGGCAGGTAATGTGCTGTCTAAATGTGCTAAATTATTATCATTATCAAAAAACTGAGCGGTCACAACCTGAGTTTTTACATCGATAACTTTGCAGACGGCATCATAGTTTTTGTGCATTTTTGCTTTTACCCAAATGGTATTGGCTGGAAATAAAGTATTGTTATTCGTTGCCTGTTTTGGAATATTAAATTTCACGATACCCGATTTTAAAAAATTATCGATACCATTTGCCAAAATATCCTTATCCAGATTTTTCCAATAATTATCGCATAATACATACCATTCAACTTTTTGTTTTTCTGTAAAAGTGGCTACTTTGGTATTTTCGCTTCCTTCTAATATTTGAAATAATAATGAAATTTGCTGTGATATTTCAGCATCTTGAAGACCTAGATAAAATTCGCCTCCATTGCAATAATCAGGAACCAAAGAGTTAGTAATTGGCGTTCCAATATCTAAAATTTCTTTATTGATGGCTTGTTGTTTCAAATAAGAATGTTCTTCGCGCTGGCCAAAAGGAGCTTCATGGAACAATTTTAATCGGTTAGACTCGTAGGCAGAAACCGTAAAATCGATAGTTTCCTCAGCAGAATAGTTCAGGCTTATGCTTTCTACAACTGGTGTATAAGGTTCATTTGGAATAGGAGTTGACGGATCTGTCGCCACATTCATTATGGCCAAAGTATATATCTTAGGAAATAACGAATGTAAAAACGATTGGTTTAAGGTCAATCGGATAGGACCGCTTTTGCCAAGTTCATAGGAGCCTTTTACATTTATATTAGTTTCAAATACTTGATCCTTATCATCATCTTCAAATAAATTGACAGCTGTATCTTGTTCATCCCAAACTTCTTTGTTTAAAACCGATAATGTTGCTTTAAAATAGTTACTTGTAACAATCGGATCAGCGGCGTTTAATGTTCTTGAATCGTTAGCCACTATTACAGCTTCCGATTCTGGAACGGTTCTTTTGGCAATTCCATCTTCGGGCTGGTTGATATTCATTCTGGCATTACTCGTTATTTTGGTGAATATTGCAGAAGTGAAAATATCTTTACTTATGGTTTCAAGGAAACTTTTTTTGTAGGCAGCATAATGCGTTTCAAAAGATAGCGGAGTGTTTTTCCACTTTATATTAATTTCTGCGTCTGTCCATTTTTTGGAAAAAATTTCAGGATAGTTTATGATAAAGGAACTGTTTTTTTCAGGCTGGGTTGTAAAAGGGAAAAAGGGCTTTGCCGCATTAAGTAAACCATTATCACTCTCTAATAATAAAGATTTTACATCCTTAACCTCAACTTTTGCATTAATGCTTTTTATTTCTTTTGTGACTAAAGATCTAAAGAGATTATGCCCTTTATTATCTTGCGTATTGATTGAATTATTTTCTGTATTGATTAAAAATCGAATCACAGGAAGTTCGGTAGAGAAAAATTCGCCTAGAACTTTCTGGTCGTAGCCAGCAATTGATGGGGCATCTTTTGAGATTTGAAAAACCAATCTTAATTGGTTACCTCCAATGTTGGAAGATTGAGTTCCATTCTTGAAATTAATGGCTTTACTAAGTTTTAAATTTCCAATCCATTCTTTTTTTCCACTGTATAAAATACTGATGTTTTCCAAAAGATCATCTGTATTAAATGGATTATGGAAAGTTAAATCTTCAGTAAAAGTAATTGTGATATCGATGTTTCTGTCACCTTCTTTAAGATTAAATAATTCTGAAGCTATTGCAAAACCTAATTTGGCATCGCTTAATTCGGGGTATTTTTCTTCATTGGATGTATAGCCAAAAGGAAACCAATAGGGAGCATCTTCTTTTAACGCTTCGCCTTTTCCGTCTAAGGAATTGGCAATTTCGCTGCATTTTATTTCGCCGCGATCTACGTCATTATAAACACTTTTCAGGTAAGCGATATGGGCTTTATTGGCAATAAATTCTTCTGTGGTTTTGTATAGCAGTTTTTTGCCATCGGGATCTTTTCCTGCGTCAAGTTCTGTATTTACAGCGATTTTTTCTTCGACAATTTTTTTTGCCAGTTCAAAAATAATATTGACTTTATCTGCTTCTGCGGGAAGTTTTTCGATTTGCAGTATGTCTTTATAGAAAAAATCTAAATGCTTTTTAGTAATACCATTAAGTTTGTTTTGAGATAATTCCAATAATTTCAGGAAACACACAAACAAAGTTAAGTGAGGAGTAAGATCCTGATTGCTATTAGCATTCGATAATGTTTTGGTAATGTTTTCTTTTAAAGCAGTATACTCTTTATCTGTTCTTTTCGGAATGCCATCTGGAAGATTATCTTTTGAAAACCCAAAATAGCTGAAAAATTCCTCCCAATTGCCTTCTGGATTTTTATCGTTATTCGTGTCAAAAAAGTTGACTTCTTTGGCAAAATTATAAGCAAATAACAGCCAGTCTTCAATAGTAAAATCATGAAGTTTTAAGTTGCCCGGCTCTAGTGTGTCACTAAAGCGTTCTTCTTGGTTGACTCCATTTCTTTTAAAAATAACATTGTCTATTTGGCTGTTGGTACTCATGCTTATAAACTTTAAATATTAGTGCCTTCTCCTTTGTAAAAGGGATAAACAAGATTGCTTCTTGAGTTTGTACTTCTTATTTTGTAATCTATTATGATTAATAATTCTCCTTCTAAATCATCACTTTGTGTGATGTCAATTTTTTCAACATCAATTCGGGGTTCGTAATATAAAATCACTGTTTTTATGAGTTCTGAAACATAGGTTTTTAATGTTCTGTCTAATGTTTCAAAAAGCAGTTCATCCATATTACAGCCATATCTGGGCAGCATAATGCGTTCACCAATTTTGGTAGAAAGCAATATTTCCAGACTGCTTTTAATATCTGTCTCGTCAGATGTCATTACGACTGCTTTATTGTTCTTTTTGAACTCGGGAGGAAAACTCCATCCGGTACCTAAAAAAGCTTCTTTATTTTCCATAATTAACCTATTAAAACCGTTGGACATCCTATTACGATTGTACCGCCATGTGCAGTTGAATCTCCCATTCTTGCGGCTGGTTTTCCTCCAATCAGCACTGTAGCTGAGCCCGCAATGATACTATCTGGAGGCCCTGTACAAACAATCATATCTCCCAGGCATGCTGCGGGCTGACCGCCTATCAGTACTGTAGGTGTGCCTGGTGGCAATATTGGCCCGCCTACATGAGGTACAGTTCCTGTTACCATTGGGCAGACATGCATATCGTTGATTCTTGCGGCTGGTGCTCCCATAATTAATTTGTATAGTTAACCTTTTGTTTAAGTGTTTAAGAATAAAAAGCAGAGGATGAGCTAGTTTATCTGTACAATACTGCCTTTTACGATCGCTACGGCGGCAGATGAAATTTCTGCGCCAGCACTGCCTTCGGCCTTAAATTGGGCAGTTGCTTTTAGATTTACATTTGTACCTTCAATTTTTACATCGCCTGTTGCTTTTATTGAAATATCGCCCGCACTTTCCATTTTTATTCCTGCGCTGTCAATTGTGATCACGTTAGAATTTTCGTCTTCAATAACTATTGAACCTTTGTCTTCATCCAGCGTTATTTTTTTACCTGCCGGAGTTTCAATGGCTATCGATTTTTTTTCATCATCAAAAAGCACTTTCATTTCGCTTCTTGTAAAAATCCCTTTTTGATGATTGTCGTCAGCTGCTTTTAGCGGAGCTGGTTTTGCGCTGCTATGGAGCATTCCTAATACAATGGCATCATTTGGATCTTCGTTTATGAAGCCAATAATTACTTCGTCTTCAATTTCGGGTCTAAAAAAAGTACCTCTGTTGTCACCTGCATCCAAGGCGGCGACTCTGCACCAAATTCCTTGTTCGTCGTTATTGATAATAGGAATTTTGACCAAAATTCTGTCTTCGCCGTCGGGATCTTCTTCAAGTTGCGTTACAATACCAATATGCAGTCCTTTTATGGATGGAATTATTCCTGAAGCGGATGGTGTATTGACATCATACGTTTCAGAAAACCATTCTGGATTCAATCCAAACTGCACGTTTACAGTCCAATTGCCGTTTGCAATTTCATGGAAAACGCCGGTAATGTATGCTTTGCCGTTAAAGCGGTCTCCAACGCCTTCAAGTTTAATAATGGTGTTGGGTTTTACTGCGGGAATGCCTTGAAATTTAACCCTTCCGCGAACTTTTGAAAGCTGCTGAAATAATAATTTAGCATCAGCCCAATCTTGCAATTCGGTATCGGTCACGTGACCGCCATGTCGCAATTCCAAATTTTCAAGCTTTACGATGTCAGATAAATCCGAAGCAGATAAATTTCCGTTTAAGCTCACGCTGGGATCTTTGGCTTCAATTTCTAATAATTCCTGATTGGATGCATTCCAGCTGTAAGATGACACTTTGGCAAATTGATTTCGGGCATCAATTTCGGCATCAAAATCGAGCATACTCGAACCAAAAGCAACCGTTTCCACTGGTTCAGAAGCTAAATCTGGTTTTTTAATCGAAATCTTTCCGTTTTCAACAAAACATAATTTTCCGTTCGCCTGTGCACGAGAGACCATAAAATCCCAATCGGAAGTATTGTACTGCACTAACTCTTTGTGGCTATAATTAGTGCTTTCTACATCTTTTTGTAATCCGTAAGTACCTATAATGTCTTCAAAAGCATCACTGTCTTTTACATCATAAAAATATTTGCTTTTTCTGCCGATAGTCAGTTTTACTGCTTCGTCTTTGCATTCTACAACTAACAGCGATGAATTGTCTTTTATCTTTATGGAATGTTTTACAACAATTCCTTTGTAAATAGTTTCTTCGTCGCTGTGATAGCCCGCTTTAATTTCTATTTTTTTTCCCGGAATAAACAAATCTTCATTACTTAATTTAAAATCTTGAGAAGCGGCATCTCCATCAGTTAAAATTATCTGGGCCATAGGTATTCTGTTCACTTCATTATGAACTACAATGCTCATTACCTGATAAATGCCAGATAATTCATTTCCTTCAATGAGTAATTTGTGCGTTACTAAATCTGCACTTTTACTGGTTTGTATGACGCCGCTATTGTTCATCTATTGTTGTTTTTGCAATGGAGGGAAAAATATTTTCTGACCGATTTTTAATTTTCTAAAATTGATCAGCTTGTTGGCTTTTGCTACCTCGAGATAATATTTTGAATCGCCATAGATTCTAAAAGACATTAACGGAAGCGTATCGCCCGCTTTTACGATTCTGGTATGCGTTAAATCAGGAGATTGATTGTTTTGCTGCTTTGCTCTTAACTCATCCTCAACAACTCCTTTGAATTTTCCTTTTGCAATGGCTCTAATTGGGGTTCCATCAGGTCTGAAAAGTTTATATTCAATAGTCATTTCTGTCAGAGATCCTTTAAACAGCAGACTTCCCCAAGCAATTTTTAAATAGTTTGGCTTATGTTCCGTACCATTGTATTCTAAAATTACTTTTCTAAAATGCTCAATGTCTTCAATAACACCATTTTCGGTAGTTTCCTTTCCGGCAATCACACCTGTTCGATCAAAAACAAAATCCAGTTCTAATTCTTCTGGAGCAATTGCTGCAAATCTTGGCGCAGGACTGCTTGTTCCGGCAGCCTGAGTTGTATCTTGCTCGATCTTATAATGAAAAGTATATTTTTCGGGATTCATCAAAGTAACAAACTCTTCAATATCCGAAACAGGATTGTTGAATTGAGGATCGCTGTAAGCAATAATCTTCAGTTTTTTTAATTCACCAGTTGTCATATCAGCGTTCTTTTTTTCGTTCAATAATTTTCATTACTTGCTCGACACACTCAGCCACAGTATCTTTTTCATTGTTAGATGAAGAAGAAGCTGGTTTTGCACCTGCATTTGCATTTTCGTTCACGTTTATTTTAATGTGAAGTTCTTTGATTTCAATTGGCATGGTAAAATTATTTTTTATGAAGGGTGAAATAATTATAAGCAAGCTCAAAGGTTTCAACAACAATTTTGCTTTCCAGAGCACTAAAATCTTCCACTGCCCATTTTACGGGATAGGCATGAACAACTTTCCAGTGCATTAAAGGTTCGTGGTTTTGATTCAAAAGTTTTACAGTTAAATCGACGGGTTTAAATTCGAAATTTTCTAATGCTTTCCGGCACCATTCAATTACTTCAGAATCAATAAAAATTCCTCTTTTTAAAACCAAATTGGGATATTTGGTTTTTACAGGAAGTTTGTGTTTGAATCTGTTTTCTCCACCCTCTACAATTTCCTCCGTTTCAAGATCTACAGAGAGTCCCGAAACCGACTGAAATTGATGGTCTTGTTCTTTTGTGCCCAGTTGATCAAATTCAACTAGAAAATGAAAACCTACGGGTGGATAATAGTTAGCCATGACTAATCATTTTGAATAGATAAACCTTCATGAACCAATTCTATTGACTCAATCGCTACTTCGTTTCCATCGGCTTTTAAATCAGTCGACTGCACTTTTGTAGGCCATGCATTTTTTACTTTCCAGGTAATCACTGGTTCGTGCTCCTCATTAAGCAGTTTAATGGTAATATCTCTTCTTTCGATGGTGTTTAATTTTACCGTATTCCACCAAGCGTAATATTCATTATCGCTTTTAAAAGTGCCTCTTTTCATGGTAATGTTAGAAAACTTCTGCATCCCTGGCATCTTGATTTTGCTGTATTCTGGACTTGCGCCCTGACGATACTCAATCACTTCGGTTTCTACATCTAATCCGGAAACTTCTGTAAAACCTATTTTTGTTCCTCCCCAGTCAACTGAGAAATGAAACTTTGGTAACGGATAACTCATGATCTATATTTTTTAATGATGATTTAATTAAGATTCCTGCATTTTGTGAGAGAAACGAAGAATGATGAACTCAGCCGGACGAACTACTGCCATACCGATTTCGATGATCATTTTACCGTCTAAAATATCCATAGCAGACATGGTTTGCCCCAATCCGATTCGTACATAAAATGCTTGTTCAGGTTTGGCTCCAGCCAATGCTCCGGCTCTCCATTGAAGAATTAAGAAATTCTCAATCATAGCTCTTACTCTTATCCAGGTATTAGCATCGTTAGGTTCAAAAACAAACTGCTCGGTTGCTTTTTTAATGGATTCTTCGGCCATATTAAAAAAGCGGCGAACCGGTACATAACGCCATTCACTATCGTTACCGGCTAAGGTTCTTGATCCCCAAACCAAAGTTCCTTTGCCTGTAAAAGTTCTGATTGCATTGATAGATTTACCTGCAACAGTATCAACATTTAAATTATCCTGAATGGTATTTGTGATTTGAACGGTTGGTTTTATGACATAATTCAGACTTACATTTGCGGGAGCTTTCCAAACGCCTCTGTCTCTGTCAACTCTGGCATAAACTCCTGCAATAGCAGAACTTGGAGGAAGTGTTATGGGCAGGTTATAAATTTCAGTAAGTATCTTGTTGAAAGTCGCATTGTCAATACTTTCTAAAGTGTCTAATTTTCTTCCGTTTAATGCACCATTATTGACATCTTTTCCACTGACAGATTTAATTGCATTTACAAGTGAAAGCAGAGCAGCCTGAATACCAGAAAAATTATTTGTGGCTACTGTAATTGCAGTCTGACTATTCAACGGAGTATAGTCTACCAATTTTTTTAATTCTTTATCAAAACTTACCGCATCAGTTGATACAATTTTAAGCAATTTAGCCGTTGCATTCTCTTCCTGTATTTTCTTTTTTAATGTTTTTAAATTTTTATATACAGAGTCAATTTTATTTGCAGCAGTAAAATTTGAATTAAATGCAGTCAACGCACCTGTGATGTTATTAGCAATAACCGCATCTTCATCAGATATGGTGCTGATTGCTGCATTAGCTTCGTCGTTTAACGAGTTTCTTAAAAGGGATAAACTTTCTAAAGAAGTAAGCAGCGTATTCAGTTTTTCCATGAAAGCTGTTTTTTTAGCGGGATCGCTAACGAAAGTTCCTCCAAGATCAAAACCGGTTGCATCATTACTGTACATCTGTAAAAATAAATCGCTTAATTGACCCGAAATATCTCCGGGAGCAGTCGTAACGTCAATCAATTTAGATACGGTCGCATCAATTCCTGTAGTTGGATTTTCGATAGTTACCAGTCCTGCAGCAATTTGATCATATGCTTTTGCAGTGTAGGAGTAATGTTTTAATATAATTTTACTGCTGTCAAAAGCATAATCCAAAATGGTTTCCAGATGAGGATAATAAACCGCTCCGTATTTAATGGTATCTTTTTCAGAACTAATTTTAGCTCTCAAATCATCTATATTAGTATCTGTCGGACTAGATTCATCGTAACTTAAAGTATCAATTAAAGTAAATCTGTCCTGAAGATTTTGGCATTGCATTAAGGCACTATTGTACAATCCGTAGAAATCCGTTGTCGTTATGCCGCTTACTTTTGTTGCATCGGGAAATAGAATTAGTGTAGGTTCGTCTACCTTTTCTAATTCTGCTAATCCGTCGTTCAATGCAGCGCTGTTATTAATTGCTGTAATCTGCGTGTCTGTTTCATCTAAATCATTTCCATAACGCCCAACCGAAATAATGTAGCAAGGACCACCGCCATTTGCAAAGAACAATTGCAAAGAATAATACATCAGGAAAGGTTGTTTTGAAGTGGGCTGATCGACAACAATAGATCTTGTGTCTCCATTATCTGTTGAAACATCATTAATGGTAACACTAATTGTTGTTTCTGGTTTTGCAAAGCCAAAAAAGCGTTCGTATTCTAAAAGAGATGTTATTCTTGTTGGTTTCAATTTCAAATCTCCATTAATCTTGTTAGTGGCTTTTTCAGTATAGCCAATAAAACAGGGAATCGCTGTCTCTACCTGGGCAACAGAAGGCGGAAACTTTACGATTTCCTCCACATATACTCCAGGCGTTTTGTAAGTTGTTGCCATAATTGATTTGTTTTTTAATTATTAAATAAATATTTCCGAATAGTAATCACTATTGATTTTTGTTATTGATTTTACAGATGGATTTGGGTATTGATTTTCTGCGGGCTGTGAAGGCGTAAAATCGGTAAGCGGGTCGATTTCAACAAAACCAGATTGTGTTAAGGGTTTTGCAGCATTGGTTTTAATTTCGGTTCCTGCTTTACGGTTGATGTATTTCCAAAGTGTTTTTCGATTATCGAAATGAATTTTAAAATTTGGGCTTAGCAATTTTTCCGAATTGTTTACGATGTTTCCAGAACTGTTGTCGCCCTGAAGCGTTAGTGAAATGAGTCCAAAAACATTTTGCTGTTCTGACGGCTGCAGTATCGAAATTAAATGAGCAGTCGTTTCTTCAGATACTAAATAGGTATTTGAAATTAACTTGTTGTCATTTATTTTTGGAATATATTCAAATGAAACGGGTTCAGTCAATGGTTTGACATTACTGAAGAGATATACCTGAGTAGAAGTAAAATCAAGATTAGTATAATTTTCAAATTGATAATCATTAAGTTTAATTAAAAAGTTTAAGTTCAAATCTTTAGGAACTTTTATAAATGGGTCTAATTCATCTGTTTCTTTCACCTTAATGTATACGCTGAAACCTGTCTTGGTTTTTTTGTATACCATTTTATAGTTTTTAAGCACAGTATTGGTTTCTAAAGTTGGCGTTATTGCTGCAAACGAATCTGTATTAAAGGACTGCAGCATTTTTTGTTTACCAGAAGTTGACATGCTTGCAAAAGTTTCTTCTCCGCTGTTCAAAAAATAATTATGAAGTAGCGTTACTTCAAATAACAATCCATATGTAACAGCAAAACTCATGACTGTTCTTTTCTTTTGGTTATTCCTTTGATTTTACTGATAAGCTGTCCTTCTCCTTGCGGAATATTGCGCTCAATTTGTATCATACTCACTTTATATAGGGCAGATGGAAACTGTTTTCCTCCAAGTGTTCCCCAGATATAATTCAGTTCTTCAAAAGTGGGAGTGTAGAGTTCAACAGTAAATCTAAAGTTGTCAATATTGGCCATTGCAACATTATTTCTGTTAAAGATTGTATTGGCTTGTGTAAAGAGTTTTTTCCCCTGAAAAAAGGCAATAATTAGTGAAATGTAACTAAGAGAATTAATGTAGAAGTCTTTATTTGCACTAAAAAGTAAATACAGATTTAGATTGATTACGCTGTTTTTGTAGATTGTTTTATTGTTTTCAATAACGTGATTTGGAAAGTTTTTTAAAGTAGTTTCTTCATCTAAATTAATTAGGGTCAGTGCTATATTATTTTTTAAAGCTTTTGCTACTTCATCATTTTGTGATTCTAGAAGCGCAATATTTTCGGGAACAACAGATTTTTCCAGCCCAATTTCTTCGAGATAGTTGTTTACTTGTTCTGCAATTATTTGTATTACTTCAAAAATCATCTTTTGATAAAAATTATTTTAAATACTAAATGAAATTGTACTGAAAGAATAGTTTCAGAATGCAGATTGAAATTAGAAATGGGGTTTCTAACTGTTTTAAACTTGTGATAAAAACAAGGCTTATAAGATTTGACTAAATTAGATAAATGTAAGTGTATCAAAAAAGGGGCATTTTCCCCTTTTTTTATTTATTTAAAATATTGGTTTTTAGTTATTTGTAAATCATTTATTGTTTTAAAAAAAAACAATAAATAATAAAAGTAAAAGCTTCAGATTTCTCCGAAGCTTTTACTTTTATTATAGAAATTTAAAATCTTTTTATACAGGATTTAAACAGTTTATTTTCAAGTGAATGTATGAGATATTTTAATATTGATTATGTTAAGGTCATTTATAAAACATTTCCATTTGATTATTTCTTTTTTCCGCTCTCTTATTCTTAGCTGGTTCATAAACGGTAATTAGAACTCCATTTTTCATGACATTTACTTTATAGGGCTGGTTCATTTTCTTTGTTAGGTGATAAATGGTTAACGTTTCTGCCAGATCTTCAAACCAAGATGCTGTACTATAGAGCGAAACAAATGGTGTTTTTTGAAGCGATTTATAAACATCTGGTGCATATGAAGCATCTATCGGTTTACCACTTCTAAAGAGTACCGTTTCCAAAAGTGGGTTGAGTATATTTTTTGAAGGTTTATTAAATTCATCCCAAACGTTTTGCGAAAAAGCTGTTGATTCAACCCAAAGATCTTTTTCGTCAAGATGAGGATTGATATTTAGAACGGCGTCTACTACATGCGTGCTTTCATGAAGTAAAACATATACAATAGCATCTAGATTGCCTGCGTCAATCGCAATCTGATATTCGTTATTTGTAGATTTTATGTAACAGGTATTCTCTTTCCAAGATGTCCATTCAGAAATAGTCTGATTTAGAATTTCGGCACGAAAAGTTATGTTAAACATTTGTATTGAGTCTTTAGTTTCAACTGGAGATGTAAGGGCTGTATTTGGCATATTATCCATAAAACTGATACTGTGCAAATGTTTTTTTAGAATTTTTTGATGCAAAGGAGGAAGTATGGAAAATGCATTGTTTAGTTTTTCTTTTTCATTTTCTGTAAGCTCGTGTGTAACGGGATTCATGCCTGCATCACGAAATTTTTTGAAGACACTTTCAGGAGCATGCTGAGTACGCTCAGTCAATTCATTCATTTGTGACGCATTATTTTGCTGTGCCTGAATATTTATCGAGATTAAAAATAGGCTTAGAAAGGTGCATATGAAGTATTTACGAATCATTTTTTTTGTTTTTATAATTACGGAAATTAAAGACTTTCTTCTGAAATTTGAGAGCTGAAATATTTATTTTTAAAACCAAAAGGCGTCTCATTTGTTTTTATAAAGAAGAGACGGCTAAAATAAGCTGGATCTTGCTATCGAATAATGGTTTGTAACCAGATTTTTTAATTATATATAAAAAGAAATTCATTAACACAATTTTGTTGTATTAAGGAATTTCTTTAAGCGGCTAAGAAAAAAATAATCCTATTCAGTATCGATTGAAGGAAACTTTTTAATAATGAGCGTTCTCAGTCTTTCTTGATTTTTATCTCCCCAATGACCTAACGCGCCAATTACCGGAATCAGACTCTCGCCAAATTCGGTAAGGCTGTATTCTACTTTTGGCGGTACAACGGGATAAATTTTTCTTGTAATGAGTTCATGTTCTTCCAATTCATTCAGCTGAATATTCAAAACCCTGCGTGAAGCATCTGGTATTTTACGCTGTAATTCACTTGGTCTTTTATGTCCTTCATTAATAAACCAAAGTAAACGTATCTTCCATTTGCCGTATAATACTTCACCTATAAGGTCAAGTCCGCAGTTTAAGTTCGGTATTGTTTTTCTTTCATACATAATGTAAAAGTACTAGTATGCTCTGATTTGTGCAATAGGGGAAAAATTTATCCCTATCTGAATCGTAACTCCGTACTTGTGAGATAGTTTCATAGTTCTGAAATTTGTACAAAACAAATAAACATGGAACAAAAATTAGATTATCAGAACGAATTATCAGGCAAAATTGCATTGGTAACAGGAGGAACAAAAGGAGCGGGAAGAGCAATTGCAGAAAGACTGCTTCAAGCTGGTGCAACGGTTATTATAACTGCAAGAAATGCACCCGAGAAAGATAACAGCAAGCTGCATTTCATTGCTTCGGATTTAAGTAAGGCAGAAGGAACACAAAAAGTAATCAGCGAAGTGCTTTCGGCTTACGGGAGACTGGACATTCTGGTGAACAATCTTGGGTCTTCTTCAACACCCGCTGGAGGTTACAGCGTATTATCTGATGAAGACTGGGAATCGACTCTACAGGCAAATTTGCTGGCTCCAATCCGATTGGACAGAGGATTTTTACCGCAGATGATAGATCATAAAAGCGGTGTTATCATTCACATAGCTTCTATTCAAGGCAAATTGCCTCTTTATGATTCTACTTTACCGTATGCTGCCGCAAAAGCTGGATTGAGAAATTACAGTAAAAGTTTATCAAATGAAGTTACGCCAAAAGGTGTCCGTGTGCTGACTGTTTCACCAGGCTGGATAAATACAGAAGCATCGACAGCGTGGCTGGGTGAGATTGCAAGAAACTCCAATATTTCTGTAGAAGAAGCGCAGCAAGGTGTCATGAATGCATTGGGCGGAATACCTTACGGAAGGCCAGCTCAACCTGAAGAAGTGGCCGAATTAGTAGGTTTTCTTGTTTCACCAAGAGCAAGCTATTTGACAGGAACAGAATTTGTAATCGATGGCGGAACAGTTCCAACTATTTAATACATTAAATTTTAGCGGTTGTAGAATGCTTTAAAAATATTAACTATAAATATATAAATTATGAACTTACCAGAAGTAGTAAAAGATTTAGTAGACGCTCATAACAATTCTGATAGTACGGCTTTCGCCAATTGTTTTTCAGAAAGTGCAACTGTATTTGATGAAGGAAAAAATTATACAGGTAAAAAAGAAATAAAAAGCTGGATAGAAAAAGCTTCAAAAGAATACAATGCAATTATGAAACCAATTGAATTTGAAGGAAATGCTGAAAAAGCAGGTTTGAAGGCAGAAGTGTCTGGGAATTTTCCGGGGAGTCCGCTGGTTCTTACTTATGATTTAGAATTTAATGGAAATCATATTCAATCATTAGAGATTAATTAATAAATGGTTATTCAACTAAAGAAACGGGACAAAAGATGATTTATCTTTTGTCCCGTTCTGCGATATAAATTGCTATGTTATTGAAAATGTAATTGAGATTGGATAATTACCTTGAGAGGAATAGCCAGCAATAATCTCTAAAGAATAGGAGGGAAGAGGATAGACATTATACCTATTACAAAGCCAACGGTTTACAATTAATCTTTATATTTGATAATTAAATGAATAAAATGAGCGAAAAAACGAAACCCTATGCTTTAATCACTGGTGCCAGCAAAGGCATTGGAAAATCTATTGCTTATGAATTGGCTAAACAAGGTTATCCGCTATTGCTTGTTGCAAGAAGTGAAGAAGAATTAAAAGTACTATCTAATGATCTTCAAGCTAAATACGGCATCAACGCTTCGATTTTATCAATTGATCTTTCGACAAATGACGCATCACAAAAAGTAGCCGAGTGGATAAAAGTAAATAACTATTCAGTTGGAGTTCTAGTAAACAATGCAGGTTATGGTGTATGGGGCGATTTTAGTCAGTCTGCTCTAACCGATCAGCTTGGTATGATGCAGCTTAACATGAATGTAGTGGTGGAACTTTCTCATTTATTAGTACCCATACTTTCACAAGAAAAACAAGCTTATATTTTAAATATATCTAGTACCGCGGCGTATCAGGCTGTGCCTACGCTGGCTGTTTATTCAGCTACAAAAGCCTTTGTGCTATCTTTCACACGCGCCCTGCGTTTCGAACTTGCCCAAACTTCAATTTCAGTAACTTGCTTTAGTCCAGGTCCGGTTGATACCGGTTTTGCTGCAAGAGCAGGTTTAAGCGCTTTAAACAAAATGGCTGAAAAGTTTAATATGCAGCCAGATGAAGTGGCGAAAATGGCAGTAAAAGCCATGTTCAGCAAAAAATCTGAAGTTATTCCGGGTTTTACCAATATCATTTCGGTTTATGCCAACCGTATATTACCAAAGGCTTTTATAGAAAAAACTGCAGCCGGGATTTACAAAATTTAATTTTTTTCGAAAAAAATATAAAAAAAATTTTGGCAAATAAGAATTTATATTACATTTGCATAAATGTCTACTAATTCTATAGAGTATGTCTAATAATCGAAATATGTTTAATTTTTCTAAAGCTCGAATGCACGCCAACATGCGAATGTGTTGTTGCTGTTGCTAAACTTTTAGAAAAAATCACAAACATTATTATTTCATTTATTAAATATATTTATCATGGTATCTTCTTATAAAACATTTACCCTTACTGAGCAATTAACTAATGAGCAAATTGCCTTTTTTAACGAACATGGTTTCATTCATTTCAAAAAATTTATAAACCCAGAAACGGTTTCATCCATCATTGATGCTTCTAAACAAGTAGAGCAGAATTGGATTGAAAACGATCTTCAAAAAGTAAACGGAGTTCCAATTAAATACGGAAAAGATTTAGATGGGTCTGCTATTGTACAACGTTTTGCTTTTATCAATCAGCATCATCAAGCTTTAAGCGGTCTTTTACTTGATCCAAGATTTAATGGTTTATTACCATTGGCAGGCGAGGGCGCAAGATTAGGTACAGAAGAAAAAGACGGAATGGTTTTTAATCATTATATCAATGGGCCAGAAAGTAAGTTTACTAAAATGGGCTGGCATACAGATGGTTTGAGAGATATTTTTTATGGAGGAAAATTAAACCCAATGCTAAATGTGGGGATCCATTTAAGTACTTTAAAACCTGAAAACGGCGGACTTAAAATCATTCCGGGTACTCACAAGCAAAGTATTTATCAAATGCTTTTCCGTAAAAAATACTTTTTAGATAACAAACCTGATCCACAGGAAGTTTCGATCAATCCAGAAGCTGGAGATTTAACCATTCACGATGGCCGTTTGTGGCATAGAGTGGCAGAATCATCTATTCGTGGCGAAGAAAGCAGAAGAAGGGTTATCTATATTCCGATTATAGCAGGAAAATATGCTCCTAAAAATGAGAACAGCCCAACGGTTTTCTATCAACGTTTTGCTGGTATTGTTAAATAAGTATGCTGTTTATTATTGCATTTAGTTATCTGGTTAGATCAGGTAAGCTAAAAAGTACCACAGATTTTCTGAAAAATAGTCAAAGAAAGGTAAAATTAAAAATTGCAAAACTAGAATTGGCTATAGTATCAGGCTTACAAATATTGAGCTAATAATGGGAAAAGAAACACAGCTTGAAGATTATAATGCAATTGCACAAAGAACATTTTCCGACCGTAAGCGAACTAATATTTTAAAAAGAGCAGAACAGTTAACGATTGTTTTTTTGCTTCCAAAGGTTCCTAAATTCATTTCGCCAAACGTACTTACTTTAATTGGCACGCTTGGCGCGGGATTCGTTTTTTTAGCTTTTGTTTTAGGAACTTATTTTACAAATTGGTATTTGCTTTTGGGTATTATTGGTTTGGGTATAAATTGGTTAGGCGATTCTTTGGATGGAAGATTGGCTTATTACAGAAATATTCCGCGTCGCTGGTACGGTTTTGCACTCGATATTATTGCCGACTGGATTGGTATTGTACTTATAAGTTTTGGCTATTATATTTATGCCAAAAATGGCACACAATTAATAGCCTTTGCTTTTGTGGCATTGTACGGCTGGTCTATCATAATCAGTCAGTTGCGCTATAAAATTACAAATGAATATAGTATTGATTCAGGCTTTGTTGGTCCAACAGAACTTCGATTTATTATTGCTTTAATTTTAATAATAGAGGTTTTATTTCAAGGTTCAATTACGTATTTGGCTGGCTTAATCACTATTGTTTTATTTATAATCAATACCATAGACAGCTTTAAACTTTTGAAGCTTGGTGATTTGAAAGATAAAAACCAAGACTGACATGTTCAAGAAAAAGTCCATTTGCACTTTCCTGCAAGCACAAGTTGCGGCATTTGTAGGCGGCATTACCGATTATGGTTTAATGATTTTGTTGACAGAAATATTTAAGTTGCATTTTACCTTTTCTATTTTAATCTCTGGAACCGTTGGCGCCATTATCAATTTCAGTATCAATAGATTTTGGGTATTTAAAAGTCAATCTGGATATAGCAGCCGCATCAATAGTCAGCTTTTTAAGTTTGCGCTGGTTGTATTAGGAAGTATTTCCTTAAAATCTTTTGGTACACTTTTCTTTCAGAAAGTATTTCAAATCGATTACAGAATAGGAAGATTAATAACAGACAGTTTTGTTTCTTACGGATTTAATTATCCTCTCATTAAATATTGGGTTTTTAAGGTAAACGAAAAACAGAAAGCAATCGAATCAAATCATTTATGAATAAATTATCATTTAAATATTTTAAAAAATCACTAATCGTTATAACGATCTTAGTAAATATGTTTTCTGAAAATCTATTGGCACAATCTAAAAATCCATCGCCTTTGCATTTTCCAACGCCTAAAAATGTAGAAGATATGTTGTTTTACATTCAGCGGGACCCCAATATAAACACTGCTATTTATGCCATAAACTATCAGGAAAATGGAAAAATAGATAAAAGTAATCCTATAAAAGCATATTGGATTCGATATGCTGAGAAAGGTGAAAAAAAAGATTTTAGTTACATGCAGCGCAAATTTGCATACGGACTAGAAAGTAAAACGGTAAATAATGAGGAGTTTGAGCTTCAATTTGTATCCTATAAAAAGTTGCCCTTAACATTGAAAAAGCTAGAGTCAGATCAAAAATATCATGTTTTTGTAAGTGTGAATCAAAAGAGAATACAAGTAGAAAAAATATTTGTACGCATTGAAGGAGGTTCTTTTTGGCTGCCAAATGTAAAGTATGCTGAAGTGACTGGAATTGATGCTTCCTCAAATAAAACAATTACGGAAAGGATGTTGTTGAAGTGAGATATTTAGACAACTTTTTATATTGCAAAAAATCCCATTTCAAACGAAATGGGATTTTATTTTTTAAGTAACGAATCAATTTTTAATTCATAATCCTATATTCATTAGGAGTACTGCCAACATGCTGTTTAAAAAAACGTGTAAAATGCTGCGGGTATTTAAAACCTAATTCGTAAGCCACTTCATTAATTGTTTTTGAAGAATCGAATATTTTGTTTTTAGCAGTATCAATAATTTTATTTTGAATGTATTCCTGAGCAGATTTTCCCGTTTCTTTTTTAATTAAATCACCAAAATAATTTGGAGACAAATTAAGTTCCCCTGCATAATAAGCAACCGATGGAAGTCCGATGGTATTCGGTTTATCAGAAGAAAAATAACTGTTTAATAGTTCTTCAAATTTTTCAACAATTCCTTTATTGGTAGTATCTCTGGTAATAAACTGGCGGTCGTAAAACCTTTCGCAGTAATTCAGAAACAACTCAATATTAGAAGCAATAAGCTTTTTACTGTGCTTATCTATAGATTGTTTTAACTCAATTTCAATTTTATTAAAGCAGTCAAAAACAAGTTGTTTTTCCTTTTCAGATAAATGCAGAGCTTCGCTGGTATTGTAACCAAAAAAACTATATTCAGTAATACTTTTAGCAAGTGTTGTACCTCGAATTAAATCTGGATGAAAAACCAATCCGTGTCCTGCAGGCTGGTAATAATCTACTTTATTTTCCACATCAATCGTCTGCCCTGGAGAAATAAATACTAAAGTTCCTTCCTGATAATCGTAATAATTACGACCGTATTTCAAATCTCCGCATTTTACCTGTTTCAGGAATATACAATATAGTTCAAAATTCATTTTCGAACCAGTTCTTTCTTTTGCTTTAGAAAAATCAACTATACTAACTAACGGATGCAGGGTTTCATGATTATTAAAATCATTGTAGTCACTAATTGTTTCAAAGTTAAATACCTGTTCCATGTTTTTTCATTGTTTATTACACAAATTTAACCAATTAACAGCAGTTTAAATCGCGGTTTGTTCTCAATCAGTAATCTTGGTAGGAGATTCCGTAATTCGTATACCAATGCCGTCGTATTTAGTTCGGAAATTTGTAATAATAGAATTATAAATCATACTACAATGTACAATATAAAATTAAACAATGGTTTTGAAATGCCCATTTTAGGGTTTGGTGTTTTTCAAATGCAGGACATGGCTGAATGCGAACAAGCTGTGGTAGATGCAATTGAAACAGGTTACAGATTAATTGATACAGCAGCATCTTATATGAATGAAGAAGCTGTGGGAAAAGGTATTAAAAGAAGCGGAATTACAAGAGAAGAACTTTTTATAACTACAAAACTTTGGGTAAGTGATGCTGGTTATGAAAATACAAAAAAAGCTTTTCAGAAATCATTAGAACTTCTGCAATTAGATTATCTCGATTTGTATTTGATACATCAGCCTTACGGTGATATCTACGGATCTTGGCGCGCTATGCAGGAATTATATGAAGAAGGAAAAGTCAAAGCAATCGGTGTTTCTAACTTTCATTCTGATAGAGTAATAGATTTGGTTGCTAATACAGGTTTTACTCCGGCAGTAAACCAGATTGAAACACATCCTTTCCATCAGCAGAATGAAACGCAAAAATTCCTTGAGGAAAATAATATTCAAATTGAATCTTGGGGGCCATTTGCAGAAGGAAAAAATGATATTTTTCAAAATGAAATTCTAACAGCAATTGCTCAAAAATATAGCAAATCTACTGCTCAGGTAATTCTGAGATGGCTGACTCAAAGAGGAGTTGTTGCTATTCCGAAATCTGTTCGTAAAGAAAGAATGGCAGAAAACTTCAACATTTTCGATTTTGAATTATCAAATGAAGATATGATTTCGATTCAAACTTTGGATACGAATGCAAGCCTGTTTTTTGATCACAGAGATCCAAACATGGTGAAATGGCTGAGCGAAAGAAAATTAACTAGATAATGATTCTAAAAAATACACGAATTAAAAACTAACAGTAATATGAAAAAATCACTTTTTGGACTGATTATATTTATTCTAATGGCAAACATTTCTTTTGCACAAAACACGGCTGGTGAACAAGAAGTAATACAACTTTCAAAGCAAAAATGGCAGTGGATGGCCGATAAGAATGTCGATAAACTCACGCCTTTGTTTGATGATAAATCTGTTTTTGTTCATATGGGAGGAAGTTGGGGTAAAACTCCGGAAATCAATGTGATTAAAAGTGGAGGAATTCATTATAAGAAAGCGGAAGTTCATGAGGTTTCGGTAAATATTATAGGTGATACAGCAATACTTTTGAGTAAAATTACATTATTGGCAGTAGTAGGAGGAAATGAAGTTACTAATCCATTTATTGTGACAGAGGTTTATATAAAAGAAAGTAATGCCTGGAAATTAGGATCATTGTCTTTTACTAAGCTAATGACACCTGAAAAATAAATTTGAAAATTTGGAAAAAGAAAAATAATATGAAAAACATAATCAGTGCAAAATGGAGTATTTTCTGTTTGTTACTTGTAGTAAACTCGCTCACAGCGCAAAAGAAAGCCACACAAAAACCATTAATTATTGAAGAGCAGGGAAGTTTTGCAGTAGGAGGAACCATAATTGAGAATCTTGGTACATTTGATCCTTATAATAGTACTCCCGCAGGACAGACATTTAGAGGTGATCACGCTTATGTTTTTTATCAAATACCTGCCGAAGCCCGCAAGTATCCTTTGGTGATGTGGCACGGCATAGGACAGTTCTCTAAAACATGGGAAACTACACCAGATGGACGTGAAGGATTTCAGAATATTTTTCTTCGCAGAAAATTTCCTGTTTATTTAATAGATCAGCCCAGAAGAGGAAATGCAAGACGAAGTACTTCAGAAGCTTCGATAAAACCAGTCCCTGATGAACAGCAATGGTTTGGTGTTTTCCGTGTTGGGATTTGGCCCAATTATTTTGATGGTGTTCAATTTTCCCGTGATCCGGAAACACTTAATCAATATTTCCGCTCCATGACACCGAATCTGGGAACAATTGATATAAAGGTTACTACAGATGCAGCTTCTGCACTTTTCACTAAAATTGGTCCTGCCATTCTGATCACGCATTCTCACTCTGGAGGAATGGGCTGGATTACGGCTGTTAAAAATGAAAATGTAAAAGCCATTGTGTCTTATGAGCCGGGAAGTGGATTCTTATTCCCTGAGGGTGAAGTTCCTTCGTCAATTGCAAGTTCAGCAGGTACTCTGGAAGCAACAGCTGTTCCACTGCAAGACTTTATGAAACTGACCAAAATTCCGATAGTAATTTATTATGGAGATAACATTCCAGACAAACCATCAAAAAATTCAGGTGCTGACGGATGGAGAGCGCGCTTAGAAATGGCAAGATTATGGCGTGATGCTGTAAATAAAAAAGGTGGTGATGTAACAGTGGTTCATCTTCCCGAAATCGGAATTAAAGGCAATACACACTTTCCTTTTTCTGATTTAAATAATATTCAGGTTGCTGATTTGATGGCTCAATGGCTGAAAGAAAAAAGATTGGATAAATAATTTTGCTAAACTTAATATGATGAAGAAATCAACAATCTTCCTGTTTGTAATAACTGTATTGATCTGCTTATTTTCAAGTTGTAGTAAAGCACAGGAATCAGCTCAAAATAAAATACAATTGTCAAAAGATAAAAATATATTGATTGTGCATTTGTCGCGTACTAAAAACACCAAGGTTGTAGGTGAAATTATTCATAAAAATGTGGGCGGTGCATTAGTGGAACTTGAATTGCAAAAACCTTATCCAAAAGATTACAAAGCAATTGTGAGCCAGGTTTCCAAAGAAAATGAAACAGGTTTTCTGCCTCCACTAAAAACCAAAATAGCAAATATTGAAAAATTTGATATTGTATTTGTGGGGTTTCCAACTTGGGGAATGCAGTTGCCGCCTCCAATGAAAAGCTTTTTAAAAGAATATGATTTGGAAGGAAAAACAGTTATTCCATTCAATACCAATGCTGGTTATGGAATTGGAAGCAGTTTTCAAACTGTCAAAGAGTTATGTCCAAAAAGCACTGTTTTGGATGGTTTCTCAGTGAAAGGAGGTATTGAAAGAGATGGAATTTTATTTGTAATGGAAGGCAAAAAAGAAAAACAAGTTCAGGTTGAAATCCAAAATTGGCTGAAGAAAATAAAAATGATTAATTAATTATTCAATGAAAATGAAAGCACTTTTAAAAACAATATTATTTACAATCGCAATATTTACTTTAACAACAATGAAAGCTCAAACTGATACAATTAAAAGTTTAAATAATAAACAAAAAGCGATTGTTAGAATTGCTGCTGTGACTGCAAAAGGTGATTTAATAAAACTTAAAGAAGAACTAAATTCAGGATTAGATGCTGGTTTAACAATCAATCAAATTAAGGAAAGTACGGTTCATCTTTATGCCTATTGTGGATTCCCGCGCAGTATTCGTGGATTACAGACTTTTATGACTGTGCTGGAAGAGCGAAAAACCAAAGGTATTACTGATGTTGTTGGTGTTGAAGCATCTCCAATAAAAGTAGAAAACAGTAAATATGAAAGAGGCAAAGCAATCTTGGAAAAACTAACTAGAGCTAAACAAGATGGCCCAAAAACAGGTTATTCAGCATTTGCACCTGAAATAGATACGTTTCTTAAAGAACATCTCTTTGCAGATATTTTTGAGAGAGATGTTTTAACTTATGCGGAAAGAGAATTGGTAACCATTTCTGTAATAGCCAGTATTGGAGATGCAGAACCTATGTTACAGTCACATTTAAATATATGCTTAAATGTTGGTCTTACTCCAATTCAGTTAAAAGATTTTATAAATGTAATTAAAGCAATAATTGGTAATAAACAAGCAAAATTAGCACAAAAAGTATTAGAAGAAGTTCTAAATACTAAAGGCAAAATTTAAGAAATAGAAATGAAAAATATAATTGTGATACTAGCATTAATAATGATAAACTTGACAAATGCACAAGATGTTCAAAAGAGGTATGAGCAAAATCCATTTACTTTGGTATATGATGACGCTATCACCAAAAATGAAAAAGGAAAAGTAAACATTCATCCTGTTTCTTATAAACTTAATGGGATTGATATTGCTGCTAACGTATATACACCAGCCGACTACGATGTTTCAAAAAAATATCCAGCAGTTGTTGTTGCTCACCCTAATGGAGGTATAAAAGAACAAACAGCCGGACTTTATGCGCAGCGTTTAGCTGAATCAGGTTACATCACCATTACTGCTGACGCAACCTATCAGGGCGCAAGTGGAGGAGAACCTCGCCATACGGATAAACCTGCTAGCCGTATCGAAGATATTCATGGTATGGCTGATTTTATTACACAATACACGGGAGTTGATGCAAACCGTTTGGGTGTTTTAGGTATCTGTGGCGGTGGCGAATATACTTTGAAAGCCGTACAATCAGACAAACGCTTTAAAGCAGTTGCAACGCTGAGCATGTTTAATTCTGGGGAAGTAAGACGCAATGGTTTTCAAAATTCCCAATTGGCAACTATTCAGGAGCGCCTTAAAAAAGCTTCAGAAGCCCGTGCGCAGGAATCTGCAGGTGGGAAAATGATTTATTCGGGTGTGGCAAGTATTACAGATGAAGAAATTGCTAAAACAACAACCGATTTATACCGTGAAGGATATGAGTACTATTACAGAACTTATGCACATCCAAATTCAACTTTTTTATATACAATGAGTAGTTTACTGGATTTAATGACTTGGGATGCAGCTACTAATATGGATTTGATTAATCAGCCTCTTTTAATGATAGCAGGTAGTAAAGCTGATACAAAGTATATGACTGATGAAGCATTTCCTAAAGCAGTAAATGCAAAGAGTAAAGAGCTATTTGTAATTGACGGAGCAACTCATATACAAACGTATTGGAAACCAGAATATGTATCACAGGTTGTAACCAAATTAAAAAGATTTTACCAAAGTAATCTTTAAAATAACGAATTGGGCTGTTGTTAACTGTTATCAGAAACATTAGAAATCAAAAAAAAGAATTAATGAAGAAAATAAATTTTAAAAAGAGTTTATATCTACTTGCTATATTTTGCATAGCTGTTGGATTAATGTCTTGTAATAATAGAAAAGACCAACTCTCAGATCACAAGATTTCAACTCCAAATGAGATTTTTCCAAAAGGAGAAAAAGTTGCTAATACTAATTTTACAGGAAACGTCTGGCTGAATAATTTGGCTCAAGCTAACAGCATTAATCAGAACGCTGTGGGTAGCGTAACATTTGACCCAGGTGCAAGAACTAAATGGCATATTCATCCAGCCGGACAGATTATATTGGCTCTTGAAGGAGTTGGGTATTATCAGGAAAAAGGAAGTCCAAAAATTATTGTAAATAAAGGAGATGTTATTAAATGTCCCGCTGATATTCCGCATTGGCACGGAGCAAGTAAAGACATGAAATTTGTTCAGGTTGCAATTACAGGAAGAGATAAAGGAGAAACAATTTGGTTGCAACAAGTTAGTGATATCGATTATAATAAATAAAAGATAAAAGATATAGTTATATAAATGGAAGACTCATTGAAGGAACTTGTTTTAGAATTTTCTAAAATAGCTTGGAATGAATATTTGCCGCACCTGTCAATTGATTGCGCTGTTTTTGGCTACAATGCTTCTAATATGAAAGTATTATTGGTAAAACTAAAAGATCAGGAACTTTGGTCATTGCCGGGCGGATATATTAGAAAAGAGGAAGATATAAAAGAAGCCGCGAAAAGAATTCTGGCAGACAGAACTGGCGCAAATGATATTTATTTACAGCAGTTTAGTGTTTTTGCAGATGCCAATAGAAGTGAAGATTTTTTTAAGGATTATGAAGAGGGGTTGTGGAATAAACAGCGTTTTATTTCTTTAGGTTTTTATGCTTTGGCTGATTATGAAAAAGTAAATCCTGTTATAGATGTTTTTTCAAGTGTCTGCGAATGGATCGATATTAATTCCCTTCCTAACATGATGATGGATCATCAAATTATTTTAGATCAGGCACTATTAAATCTTCGTAAGGAACTTAATTATAAACCTATCGGCTATAATCTTCTTCCCGACGAATTTACAATGCCAGAATTGCAGAGACTTTATGAAATCATTCTTGGTAAAAAACTAATTAGGGGGAATTTTTACAGAAAAATGATTGGTTATGATATTTTGGATAAAATGAATGAACCAAGAATGGATGGAAAAGCACATAAAGCACCGCATATTTACAGGTTTAATGTCGAGAAATATAATATTGCTCTTCAGGATGGACTTAAAGAAGGTTGGTAGATTACAATGCTACAAATATTATGGAGGTTTTGAAAAGATTGTTATACTTAAGGTAGAATTGTCTTTCTTTTGGCACTTTAGGAAGTAACTCCATTACAGGGATATCATTGGAAATATTATAAATATTTTTTTATCGGTTAAATATTATGATTATAAAAGCGGCTCAAAAAAATACGATAATCCATACAGCGTTATTAAGATTAGTAAAGTCCCAGACAACCTAAGCTAATAGACAAAATTCCAAATACAAAATAATTCGATTTATCTATTTGAAATACTTCACGTCCATTAAAGGTACCGCTACGATTCTAGTGGCAACAATCACGTATTAAAGAGCCATTTTTTCTTCACGCTTATAGATTTTAGAAAATAAACGAACAATAACTTAATGATGATTCTTATCAATTTGAAATTTTCTTAGAAAATAAAATAATTATCGTTAAATTTTATTCTTACAAAATTTGACGATTGTTCGCCGTGGATGATTATAAGCTTTTTATCTGAAAATTTATTTTAACAGTATTTTAATGCCACAGAAAAAATGTTAATAATTATCTCGTCGTAATTTTTATTCAATACTTGTTAATGCTTTTTGTAATTAGTTAGTCTAGATTAGGATATCACTACACTTAAAGTATTAATATCTTTTTCCTTTATAAGGACTTAAAGTTTTGATTATAAATAAAATGTAATATGAGTATTATTACCTGTAAGATTACGTATAAATACTTGATTTTCAAGTAGATATAACGATGCTTTCTTTTTATTTGTAATATTGTATTGAAAATCAATACCTTAAAGATTAAGATCGTAGAAGAAATGATTATTAAGACTTATGTTTTGTTTTTTTGCTTGTAAAATGTCTGTGCAGGAATTGATAATATTGTCACTAAAGATCTATAAGACAAAAGATTCAGATACTGTAATAGTTCCCTTATCTGTTAGCAATATTTTTTACGTTAAATAACATCTTATTTTTTTTTGCTGAAACCTATAGCTGTCGAATGTTTTGGATTTTCCTAGGCTTTAAGAGTTTAAACACTTTTAAAAAAACATAGTATAATTAATTAAAATACAAATTATATGTTTAATAATGTAGTCCTCGATGTAGCAATAGGGTTAGTGTTTATTTATCTATTGTATAGTTTATTGGCAACAGCAATTAATGAGTTCATTGCAATGATTTTTGCTTATAGACACCGAATGCTTGAAAAAGGTATTGAGCAAATGCTGGATGGAAAAAATTACAGTTATTATTGGTGGGATAAAGTTTATAATTTCATTTTGTATTTATTTAGCGGCAAACCAACTGGAAAAACAGCCAAACAAAATGGAAAAATAATAAAATTATTTAAAAAAGAACCGATAGTTTTTTTCAATACCGATGCAAATCAAATAGACATTTCTAAAACTTATAATTACTATGATAAAAGATCAAAATTAAGTGATAAAGAAAATTTGTACGCTGCTAAGATAATTAATCATCCACTTTATCGTAGAAAATCTGAACAGTCTTTATTATATAATAAACCAGCCTATCTCACAGCTTCAGCTTTTTCTGATATTCTATTTGACGTTTTAAGTAACAGGCAGTCAAAATTAGATGCTGCACCAATATTGATGGATACTATTAAAAAATTTGTCAAAGATAAAATTAATAACAATGATGATTTAAAGAGTATTTTGAATATCTACATTGAACAAGCAAATGGAGATGTACAAAAATTCAAACTACTGCTTGAAGATTGGTTCGACGACAGCATGAACCGTGTAAGCGGATGGTATAAACGACAGGCGACCAAAATATTGTTTTTGATAGGTATTATATTGGCTTTTGCTTTTAATGTAAGTACCATCGAAATTGTTCACAAATTATCGGTGAATAAAGATTTACGTGAAGCCACAGCACAAGTTGCTACAAGGTACGTACAAAGCAAAAATTCGCAAGAAGTTAAGTCAAAAGTTAAAGATGAATCGGTTAAGTCAAAAGTTAAAGATGATTCTGTTAATCAAGAGTTTAGTAAGGAAGAGGCAGAGCAACGACTAAAAGATATTAAGACTTTTTATAATGACACCCTTGCAAAAGTAAATACTATGATGGGGTTAGGCTGGGGTGATTTTGGTTATAAGAGTTCCATAATAGAAAAAAGGAAAAATGATTCAATACGTTTTCAAGGATATATAAATAATAGAAAAACAAGGATGATTTATTTTACTAAAGTTTATAAAGGAGAAAAAAATGTTTGCTATTTGAAAGTCCCTCAAGACAAGGACGAGGTATTAAAAGAATTTAAAACTTATTTGGATTCAAAATATAAACTTAATGGGAAAGCTACTTTTTGGGAAATGATAGTCTATATTTTCCGTCATCTTACATTCATTGATTTTATTGGGTTTATTCTCACCGCCTTAGCCATTACTCTAGGAGCTCCTTTCTGGTTTGACTTGTTAAACAAATTTGTGAACATACGAGCGGGAGGTAATAAGCCTGCCGAAGATAAAACAGCCTCTTCTACAACTACTGTTTCCAAAACAGTAACATTAAATCAAAAACAAGATCCTAAATCTTTTGCGTAATGTTGAGAGAATATATAGTAACGAAAGAATTACTGAATATCCGTAGCCGACCTACAGAAGAAAGTGACTTTAAAGGTGATTTAAAGTTAAATAGCAACGTGTGGCTTGACGATCAGGAAATTCTTGGAACAGTACCGCTGGGAGGAGAAACAAATAGATGGTTGGTTTATAATACAACATCGTTTGTATCAAAAGACGGATTACGGGTTAAGGGTTACGAGGATAAAAAAGCTGAGTTTGTAAAGGATCAGGGTTTTTCTCACCTGCATAATAGCAACCTAGACGAAAACCAGTGGAATGTGAGTTGGGGGAATATTTTTCTTGATATATGGAAGATATGGAGAGATTACAAAACAAAAGGGGAACTCATAGAGGTAGCAATAATTGATTCAGGCATAGGACGTAACGTTTTAGACTTAGATAATGTAAAGAATAAGATTTACGCACCACAAGATGGAGGAAGTTCAGTGGATGAAGTTGGACATGGAACCCTTACAGCAGGGATTATCGGTGCAACAGGAAAATTAACCATTTATGGGATAGCGCCCAATTGTCAATTGACCATAATTAAAAGAGAAGGAGTAGATGGACTACTGTCTGAGGAATTTGATTACAAGTCTCTTAAAGCTGTTGGGAAAAATATTGATATTCTTAACATTAGTTCTGAATTTGTAACTAATTCAAAGCGCATTTTTGATGAGCTAACTCGGATTGCGAATCAAGGAACATTAATTGTTGTTGCTGCTGGTGATGGAATATCTAAATTAAATAATAATATATTTCCTGCCAATCATCCCAATGTTATTTCTATAACCGCATTAGATAAGAAAAGTAATTTATATTTTCAAGCTTTGTTTAATCAAAATACAAAATGGATAATTCCAGGAGAGCAATTGCTCTCATGTGACCAATTTGGTACTCGTAGTTTTCATGATGCAACAAGCGCAGCCACTCCATTTATGAGTGGAATTTTATGTCTTTGTTTAAGTTTTAACAAGATAAATGGTCTAGGTCTTACGAACACTCGTATTCTTGAAATTTTAAAAAATAATTCAACAGAAATATCATCCGAAATTGACAATAAGAAAGTATCATTTTGTTTACCAAATCTTATAAGTACCTTTTTGGAACTGCACTCTCATATAAAATAAAAATATTAGTTATGAAAAAAGTAACGTATATCTTCTTATTGTTTTTTTTAACATTAAAACAAAGTTATTCACAGACATTCTATGATGCATTAAGACTCAAATCATATTTGTCTTCAATAGATGGAAAATTCAAAAATACAACTAGTTCACGTGATGAAATTGCGGCTATATTACGAAATTACTCTTCTAATGTCATAAAAAATAATGCAGCATCAACCGTCGCAACAGTAATGCACGATTTTGACAATAATTTATTTCTGAAACCATTCATACCAGGAGGTTACTATGCTGGTGGTGTGGCAGGTACAAGTGGACTAATTGGATCAATTGGAGGCCTCGATGTCACTGCTTTTGCTGACGGTCTCGCTCAATTTTTAGTGGAAAGAACCAAAGAGGAACTAAATGAAGCTTTTTTTAGAAAATTTGCCGCCTTCTTAAACTATTACCCCGAGTTTAAAACCCTATTCCCCAATACTAATGTGTTTGTAAACAGTTTTAATTCTTGGGAGTACGCCAACCTTATAAATACACTAAGGGAAGCTTTTGATAAGGATATTAAAGAGCTTTTATCAAATTTTATTAAATTAAAGGATTTGACAAATGCTGATTGTCCCCAAAAAGATGAAAATGGGAATAAAGATAAGTTGTGTGATGAGTGTGCAGAGCGAATGAACAGCATCAGCGATTTTTTCAAATCAAACGGTGGATTGTTTTTGCTTGCAGGAGTACAAATAGGTAGTGGCATTTTACAAAACCAAAAAATACCAGATATAATCAATTCTGTTACACAAAATGATTTTTTATTAGGTTATACTAATAGAGCAAATCCTGCATTAGAATCCGATTTGAAAAACAGTCTGAAACTCTTAAATATTATCAGTTTAAGTTTAAAAAGCAACGAAACGGGAAGACATTACATTACTGAAGCTGAATTTAAGCTACTTAAAGACGATGCTGTTTTGCAACAACTATACCTCGGTTTATTATACCAGCAAATTGCAAATGCCCAAATTAAAATAAATGAAGTTACTGTTACAGATGTAATTAAGCCAGGCAATGTAGCAGGTGTAATAAATTATTGTACTAATTTATTTAATGAAAGCAAGAATCTGCAGACAGCATTTAATAATTTGTCAACCCATAAATTAGAAGGCAAAACAGATCTGAGTGTGGATTATTCAAATATTTTTGAAACTACTAACAAGCTTTTTCAAGCAGTTTCTGCAACAAATATTATTGATCCACGATTGCAATGCCCAAAAGAGCTAAACGAGGCATTTAACATATCTTCAAAAACACTTCAAATAGCACATGATATAGCGGTAAGAAATTATAATGCAGCTGTTGTGGGGACCCTAAAACTGATACATGATCAGGCTGATAAATACAACACAACCCACACAGACTCCCGTGTTCCTGATTTTGCAGCTACTTTTTTGAAATATGGTTCTTTTGCATCTAATGTTGTTCTTTCGAAAGATCCTGAAGAGGTTAAGGAAGCAATAAAATCATTTGCATTGCCAGCTGGAAGCTCGTCTATTAAAAAACACACTCAGTTCAATATTTCAGTAAATGCTTATACTGGATTTGTTTATGGAAGGATTCGTGAAAAAGATTCGATAAATACTTATACGATAAAAGCTTCAGACGGCAAAGATAGCATTGTTGGTATTAAAAAATTACAAGCAATTGGAGTGTTTGCACCTGTTGGAATTGGTTTAAATTGGGGGCTAGGATGGAGATATAGAAACCCATGGTCACTATCTGCTTTTGTTTCTCTTATCGACATTGGGGCTATTGTAGGCTATCGTTTTATTACTGATGAAGGAGAACTAAGTAATAAGTTTAAAGTAAATCTTTCTAATATTTTTGCTCCAGGATGCAATATTATTTTGGGATTACCGAATATGCCTTTATCAGTAGGAGCTGGTGTTCAGTATATTCCTACATTGCAAAGAGACCAGTCTTCAAATGAGTTTTTTAATCTTGATCATTCAGGTTTACGATACCAAGTGTTTATTGCTTTGGATTTACCATTATTAAATATTCATACAAGTAAAGCTAATTTACTGTACCGAAAAAAAATTAAAAGATGAAAAAAAATAAAAATGATATAAGGCTATTTGTAGTGTTTATTATTAGTTCTTTATTGATCTTCTTTTTTATTTATTATACAAATTAAAGTTTTAAGGAGATAGAAACATATAATTGTCCTAGCCTGAAATAACCATACACAAAAAAAGCATAACTATGAAAGAAGTAGATAATCATAATTCAGAACTTTCTTTGGACGACTTTAGACTGGCGGTTGCTCCCCTTATAGAATACCTGCAGCAAAGCAATAAATCTACAGGCTCCGATACTATTTCTTCTGATAAAGTGAAAAATGAATATTCAAGAAAATCCCCATTGGTGATTTCTGATGTTGTGGATGTCAATGGCAGTCAATATGTAGATCTTGTTCAAGAGGGTGGAGGCGTGCATGGTATCGCCTTAGCAGGATATACCTATGTGCTTGAAAAAATGGGAGTAGCATTTATGAAAATGGCGGGTACAAGTGCAGGAGCAATAAATACATTGCTGTTAAGTGCAGTATCAACACAGGCTGAAATTATTAAGATGCAAAAATGCATAGATGTAAACGATATGTCTAAGATGGATAAATGGAATACGGCATTGCAATTCCGTCCCCATAGTGTTAGAGTAGAGGATTATTATGAAACGCGTTCAGAAAAACTACTAGAATATTTATCCAAAAAAAAGTTGAGTGATCTTGTAGATGGACATATACGTTGGCGAACACTATTATTGAACTTATTTCAAAACACCGTTAATGTCAAATCAATTTCTGACTATTTAAATAGAATGAAAATTTATGTCCTAATTGCACTTACATCTATAATTCTATTAATAATAGCTGCATCGGGATTAATATTTGTATGTTGTAATAATTGGATACAAACTACATTGCAATGGACTACTGCTATTTCTATTGCAATTATTTTTTTAACTGTAAGCTTTTTAATTGGGCAATTCGTATTGGGAAGATTGTTGTATAAACATGCGGAACGTTTTGGAATAAATCCAGGTAAAGATTTTGAAGATTGGCTTGAAATAATACTGGCAGAAAATGGCATAAAGACGGTTTCACATCTTAAAAGTAAATTACAATTGGAAAGAGAATGTCTTCGACCAAAATATGCTCCAATTAATACTGTTGATAAAAATCCAGACATCAATAATAGTGACGAGAAACATGAAAAACTATATGTTCAAGAAAGCAGACACTTGCTTAATAAAATAGATATTATTAAAAGTGGTTTAGGAAAACTGATTGATAAAGATCGGCTTAAAGAAATGTCGTACGTTGAAGTAGAAGAGGCGAAAGAACTTCATGCAGAGACAATAGATAAACTAATTAATATTTCAAAGAAAATTGTTCCTGAACAAGAAGATAGAATACATTTAGCCGCATATTTGTTACCTGTCTTTCAAAGGGTAATTGCACAAGATTTTCTTTTAGATGAATTTTTAAAAGAAAATTTACGTATGCAAAACTATCATTCAAGCAATGCCTCAACAGAGGAAGAGACAAAAAATGCATTTGATAAAGAATTAGCTATTGTAAGTTCGGATATAACCAACGGCATAAAGGTTGAATTTCCTGCAATGCATAAAATGTACTGGGGAGAAGATTTCAGTATTTCACCTGCCCGTTATGTAAGAGCTTCAATGTCTGTTCATTTTTTCTTTAAACCTTTCCAAGTAAATTATATGCGTTCTCAAAAAGAAGTAATTGAAAAGGAGTGGCGTAATTTATTGAACATTAATAAGCGACTTGAAGAAAAAGATACTGCTGCTCTAATGGTAGATGGCGGTATGTTATCAAATTTTCCTGTCAATATTTTTTACAATGCTTCTTCACCTGTACCGGTAAAGCCAACAGTAGGTGTAAAACTTGAATTTGAGGATGATGCTACAGCAAGAACTATAGATTCTATGGGGAAACTTGTAGGGGCAATGATTTCTACAATGCGTTATTTTTACGACCGCGATTTCATTTCCAAGCATAATATTTTTAAAAAGACGGTAAGAAGTATCGATACTGGAGCTATTAACTGGCTCAATTTTAATTTAACTGATGAAGATAAAATTGAATTGTTCTTTAGAGGTGCTTTGACTGCCGCAATTTTTTTGGTAAAGAATAATGATTTACAGCAACGGGCCAAGGATATGCAATATCTAGTAAGCTGCGGAACAGCTGTAACCTACCGCGGAAAAAAATTATGTATTTATCCAGATATTAGTTCATGTGATTTTAAAACAGAAGATTATAGTTCTGAGGATGTTTCATTCAATTGGGAAACATTCAAACTTGATAGAATATTATTTATTGGTGAGGCGATTACAACTAAGAATCGTTTAAAACGAAAAGCGAGCTTTGGTATAATACCTGATAAAAAATCGGATATGGCTGAACCGTCTCCAGATAAAAAATCAAAAAATACAGATAACGAGAAATAGAAATTAAATTACTAATACATTAAGTGTTTTAGATATGGAAAATAAAGTAATCCAATATTGTTTTACAATTTATTGTCCTGATAATTTATTGTTATGGGCAATGTTTATATGTTTTTTGGGCGCATTATTTATTGGAAGAATCATGTTTAGCGCCAATAAATTTATCCTGAATAAATCAGGTAAAAGTATTTCTATTATGCAATTGGAAGTACCAAAGTCATATGTGACTTTTAAAGAGTTACTTGATGACATGACAGAAAAAGCAAAAAGTGCTGTAAGTTTAAATCTCAAGTTAGACTATATTTTTATGGTTTTTCTATATCCACTTATGTTTCTTTTAGCTACATATATCTTACATAAGACCGATATGTCACAGATATGGAAATCAGGATTGAATTTTATTCGTTTTTTACCTTTTATAACTTGGTTATTTGATATTGCAGAAAATAAAATAACCTTTTCAGCCATTTCTCAAGCTAGTAAAATGAAAATTTTGTGGCTGAGATTGGTCTCTTTTTCGAAATGGATAACAGGCTTATTATATCTACTTTTTTTAATAGTTATGTGGGTAGTCTGGTTGTTTAATAAAGATGAATTGAGAAGCGTATTTTTTTGTAATTGAATTGATTAAATATTTGTTTCGTATTATTACATTCTCTGTCATAATAAGCTCTAAAGAAGAAAATAAAAGTAAAAATGATTCGAAGTTAATTTTTAATAGTATAAATAAAAAAATATGATTTACCGCTTTTGACTACTGATCTTTATATCAATCTTTTAAATATGAATAAAGCAAAGAAAATAATACCAATTAAGAAATATGTATGTATTAAACCCGCAAATCTTCCTAAACGAAAAGGTATAAATGGAAATATTTTCATTGCATAAATATCATTTTCTGTTGAAGATATGGCAGAATTAAGTCTTTGTTGAATTGAAGGTAAAGATGAGAGTACCCATGTTGATAAAATTATTGAGCCACCAAAAAAAAGTATGGTAAAAAAACCAGTAATAATTAAATTAGGTTCTGCACAACGGTCTTTTATTAAAAAACCCATTGCTGTTATAGCTGCAGTTTGTAATCCAGTAAGCCAAGTTGTAAATTTTTCAATCCTGTCCAATGCTAGGTTTGCAGATTCGAACGTTATCATTTCAGTATTTACTTTTGATTTATTAGTTAATGGATTATTAGTCGCAATGTAAATTAAAGAGAACATGACTAAAAGTAGTATCCAGAATAAGTACCAACCAGTTTCCATAATTTTATATTTATGTTATACAAACATTTAAAGATTTCGTCAAACCGTTTTTTATCAATAATAATATTTAATTCATTTTTAAAAAATTATCTATTCTTTTTTCATCATCTAAAAAATTAGAAGTGAAATCATTAAAACGCTCCAATTTATATTTAATTTCCCAAGTAGTAATACTGGAATTACGACAAGTATGAGCCAATACTAATGTAAAATAATTTAAATGCTGGAGCGCAATTTTCATTTTTTCAATTTCTTGTGTGTTTTTCATAGACATCTAAAACCCTATTGAATTGTATCATTCGTGATTCGACATCTTTATCTTCAATTATACACATTTTACCTGTGTAAAGGGACTTAAAATTAAGCACAGCTTTTTTGTACTCGTCTTGATTTTTATCGTGTGTTGATATTATTGAAGCTGAACTTACTGCTTCTGAATATATTTTCAATTGTTCTTCAAAAAATCTTTTTTGAAAATCTCTTTTTCTCTCTTGGGAATATTTTATAATTGCGAATATTATACTAATGAATAGTAATATTTCTCCAATTATTTTAACCCAAGTATCTACATTGATTGAGGTTTCGTTTGTTGGTACATACATAATTGTGAATCTAATATTGCTACTATAGATCTAGCATCTCTAGCTTTTTGCAAATTATTAAAAAGATTAATTTTCTCTATTTTGTAATAATTTTCAATGTTATAAAATTAAGTGTTTGTATGTAATATAACACAAGTATAAATACTTGATTTTTAATTATTTAGATAAAAAATGGAAGGTTTGTGAAATTTAAAACCAGCTTTTCAGGATTAACCTAATTACACAAGATCTTATTATATGTTAGAACTAGACCTTTTATACTTGAAATAAATCAATTTTTAACTTCAATTGAGTAGCAATTAAATGGAAAAGGTTTTATTGCGTCTAATAGCAACTTTTTATCTTTAAAGATTAAAAAAATATTAAATGCATACTAACATTCATTGTTATCCTACAGTTATTATTCTTCAGGCATTCTATTTCAAATTACGATTTACATAATTATAGAGATGTTGTGAAAATAATGAAAATGAATGGAATACAAATTGATCATTCTAGTATTCAGCGTTGCGTATTTAAATTTCCCCAATTATCGAATCTCAGATGCTAAAGAGAAAGAATAGACCAGAAATGAGCCGAAGGATGGATGGAACGGATATTAAAGTTAAAGTTACTTGGTATTATTTACATATGGCTTCTTTTTAACTTTTCTTAAAAATTTTGTATTTTGGTTTTTCGTAATCTGTTATGTCCAAAATAATATCATAAACACCTGTTAAAATTTCTATATTATCTCCTTTTGGAATTATTCCGTCGCTCATATCTTTTCCAAAATTTAAAGTCCAATCGTCATTAAAACGAAATTTAAGCTCTCCTGTTTTTAAAGTTACATTTTTAATTGTCCAAATTCCTTTTGTTTCAGTTTCAAAAAGTTTTGCATCAGGACCTTCCCAGCCTTTTTCTGTGGCACTTCCTACAATTCCCCAAGAAGGAAAAATTTTTGTTGCTTTTTTTACTTGATTTCCTACATGAAAATTTAATGACTCTATTTGTGAAGTCTTGTTTCTTTCAAAAATTACATCACCCATTAATTCTTCAGCGAAAAATAAATTTTCTTTTACAGGAAATAGAATAGTTGTGGGTCCGTTTCCACTTTGCAATTTTAATTTATTGTTTTCAACTGTAAGGTAAATTACAAAATTGTCTTCTACTTGATAAGTTCCCACATATTGCTTTAAAGTTTCTGAGCTTACGTTGGCTACAACTGGAATTTTGTAATCTTTATTATATAAATTATATAAAGTTTTCATAATAGCATAAGTGGCAGTGTTTAATCCTCTTTCTGTATTTGTAAGCAGTATAATGCAGATATCATCTTCGGGAATTTGAACAAAATTGCTGCAAAAACCGGCTCCATAACCACTATGACCAACTGTCATTTTTTTAAACATTGGCATTGTAATCCAACCATAACCATAATTTTTTTTGAAAGGGGTATATGCTTTTTCTAAACTTTCTTTGGAAATAATTTTGTAATTTTTTAGTCCATTATAATATTTGTTTAAATCTTCAACAGTTGAGTATATTCCACCAGCTGCAAAAGGCATAGGTGGATCATATACAATCGATGGTTTTTGTTCTTTTTCAGAAAAAATTTCATAGCCAGTGGTTTTATTTTCACTTTTTAGATTTTTAAAAGCAAAACCACTTTGCTTCATTTTCAATGGTTTAAAAATGTATTTTTCAACTGCTTTTTCGTAACTCATTCCAGTAACTTTTTCAATTACATAGCCTAGAAAGTAATATCCCGAGTTAGAATAACTCCAATCAGTTCCAGCTGGAAAATCCAAAGGCTTTGTTTTTTGAAATTCAATAAATGATTTTTCCGTTTGGTCTTTCATATCATTTCCTCTGGTATAGTCATAAACTCCAGAAGTATGGGTTAATAAGCTTTCAATTGAAATAGTGCTTGCATCGGGATAATCGGGATAGAACTTTGAAAGTTTATCCTGTAATGAAAGTTTTTTTTCTTCTACTAATTTTAAAATTACCGTTGCTGTAAAAGTTTTTGTAATGGAATATATTTGAAAAATGCTGTTAGCGTTATTTTCTTTTTTTAAATCTACATTTGATAATCCATAACCTTTATTTAGTAAAGTTTCTCCTTTTTCAGAAATAAAAACAGAACCGTTAAATAGATTTTGTTGATTGTAAAAATCAAAAAGTTGTTCTAATTTTTCTCTCTTACTTTGTGCAAAAACCAACTGTGTTATAAATAATAAAATAAAAGTTATTGATTGAATTGATTTCATTTTTTTTTTTTGATTTTTTATTGAATTATAACTAACGGTTTGTCCTTTGTGACAGTTGGGTAAATTTATAATAAAAGATTACAAATAAAAATTCCTAACTGAATTTTCAAGTAAAATTCAGAGCACAAGCAAAGCCAATACATCCAATAATATCCTGCTTTATTATAACTGTACAGGATTAAAAACCGCTCATATTTATATGTTATAGTGGAGTAAATTGTGTAAAAAAGGAATAAAAAAAGCTAAAACTTTCGTTTTTCAGCTTTTTTTAAGAGTGACCTTAAATATGTTAATCCAATTTTATTTCTTTTTCAATTAAACAATTAAACAATTGCAAGTTTGAATTTAGAGTCTGTATTATCTGTTAACAAAAAATAAGTAGAATGTAGAAATTTATTAATGTCATAATTTAGTCAGGAATATTCTAAAAACAATCTTTTAAGGTTGAGTAAACTAAATAGATAATATAGGGTTGTGATTTTATTTTAGGAAGGGTCTAATGTTTTAAAAAAACTTTGTTGCAAATTATAATCTGCAACATCATTAAAAAATTTTGTAATACACATGTTTGTAAATTAGTGTTTGTCACAAAATTTAGAAATATGAAATCCTTTACTTACCCAAAACTGCTCTTAATTTTGGCTGTATTTCTTTTCAGCTGTAATCAATCACAAAAAACTAACTCTGTAGCAGAGAAAACAGATTCAGGAGAATTAGACCGAACCACACTTCCAATTCCTGAGCCTCCTTTTGGTGGAAAAATAGGAGAAACCTATAAGGATTCAAAAGAAGAATGGCCTAAACTGGTTACTCCTCCGCAGGGAGCACCAAATGTTATAATTATTATGTTGGATGATGTTGGTTTTGGACAGGTAAGCACATTTGGCGGACCAGTTCCAACACCTGAATTGGATAAATTAGCTGCAAATGGTTTAAAATATAATCGATTTCATACTACAGCAATCTGCGGTCCTTCTCGAGCTGCTTTATTAACAGGAAGAAATCATCATAATGCCGGCTCTGGTTTCTTAGCCGAATGGGCAACAGGATATCCGAGTTACAATTGTATGATTCCAAAAACTACCGCAACTTCGGGTAGAATCTTAAAAGGAAATGGATACAGCACCAGCTGGTTTGGAAAAAATCATAATACGCCAGATTGGGAAACTTCTGTTACTGGCCCTTTTGATCGCTGGCCTACAGGTTTAGGTTTCGATTACTTTTATGGATTTAATGCAGGAGAGACACATCAGTATTACCCAGTTCTTTTTGAAAACACAAAAGCCGTTGAGCCAGATAAATCTCCAGAGCAAGGCTATCATTTTATGACCGATATGACGGACAGAGCTATTAACTGGCTGGAATATAGTAAATCGGTGGCACCTCAAAAACCGGTTATGCTGTATTTCGCTCCAGGTGCTGCACATGCACCACATCATGCACCAAAAGAATGGATAGATAAATTTAAGGGACAGTTTGATAAAGGTTGGGATGTTGTAAGACAAGAAACCTACGAGCGTCAGCTAAAAATGGGAATTTTACCAAAAGGAACAAAATTGACCCCAAGACCTGATTGGGTTACGCCTTGGGATAAACTTTCGGCAGATCAGAAAAAGCTTTTTGCGCGTTTGATGGAAAACTATGCTGGATATCTTTCATTTGCTGATCATGAAACGGGACGACTTTTAGAGGCAATAAGCAAACTTCCGGATGCAGATAACACGCTAATATTTTATATTGTTGGAGATAATGGAGCAAGTTCTGAAGGAGGAATGGAAGGAACTGTCAACGAAATAAAAGCATTAAGCGGAATAGCAACTCCTTTGGCTGACAATTTAAAACATCTTGATGAAATCGGAAATCCTAATACAGAACCTCATTATCCTGTAGGTTGGGCTTGGGCAGGAAATGCTCCTTTTCAATGGGTAAAACAAGTCGCGTCTCACTTTGGCGGAAGCCGAAATCCAATGGTGGTTAGTTGGCCAAAAGTGATAAAAGATAAAGGCGGTATGCGAAGCCAATTTGTGCATTTGATTGATGTGCTTCCAACGGTTTTAGATGCATCTCATTTGCCAGCGCCAAAAACGGTTGATGGTGTTGAACAGAAACCTATGGACGGCGTTTCGTTCTTGTCTACATTTACAGATAAAAATGCAAAACCGGTTAGAACCAGACAATATTTTGAGGTTTTCAGCAATAGAGCCATATACGATAATGGTTGGGTTGCAGCCACACAGCATACTTTCCCGTGGAGACAGGATTATGCACCTGGAAATTGGGATAAAGACAAATGAGAACTTTACAACATCGACGAAGATTACAGTGAATCTGTGGATTTGGCTAAAAAGAATCCTGAAAAATTAGAAGAATTAAAAGCTCTTTTTAAAGAAGAAGCCAAAAAGTATAATGTTTATCCATTAGATGACAGAGGAACAGGCCGATTAATTTCGCCAAAACCAACGCCATCAGATCCTAAACGAAAACATTTTACTTTTTATGCCGGAGCAATAAGACTGGCAGAAACGGCTTCTCCAAATACCAAAAATAAATCGCATAGCATTACAGCCGAAATCGAGCTGAAATCGAAATCAGACAGTGGAATTATTGTGGCTTCTGGCGGAAGTTCGGCAGGATTTGCATTATATGTACAGAACGGAAAACTGGTATATCATTATAATTATTTTGATGATGCCCGTTATGTCATTACTTCAAAAGAATCACTTCCGACAGGAAAAAGCACCGTAAGATTTGATTTTGCTTATGATGGCGGAGGAACTGGAAAAGGCGGAACCGGAAAACTTTATATCAATGATAAATTAGTTGGAGAAGGCCGTATTGATAAAACAGTTGCAGCTCGTTTCGGAATCGACACTTTCGGAATTGGCGAAGATACTGGATCTCCAGTTGCATATTCGTACAAGCTTCCATTTAAGTTTACGGGTAAAATTGATAAAGTTAATATTGATTTGAAATAAATTTTATGAGTTGTGAATAAAAAACAATTTTTAAAACCTTTTACTAAAAACAAAAACTCCTAAGTAGTTAAGGAGTTTTTGTTTTTGATAGTAAGTATGTTGTTAATTTATATATTATGAAAAAGTTTAATAATTTAAAGTCAGCATTATATTTCAAAGATACTCTTAGTAATATAGTTTTATGCTTTGTTTTGATTTTGGGCAGTTGCAGCAAAATTTATGCACAGGATGTTTTGCCATTTCCTCCAGCTCCGAGTGCAAGCGTTGCTAATGAAACGCTCGCAGAAAGCACACACAAACGAAGAGAACAGCCGAATAATTTGCCAAAAGACGCGCCAAACATCATTATTATTTTAATGGACGATTTAGGTTTTGGTACGCCTTCAACTTTTGGAGGAGGAGTAAATACGCCAACATTAACCAAAGTATTTAAAGAAGGAATAGCTTATAATGAATTTCATACTACATCAATCTGTTCCCCAAGTCGTGCCGCATTATTAACGGGCAGAAATCACACTCATGTTGGCAACGGAACTATAGCAGAAAGAGCAGTAGATTGGGACGGCTACACCGGAATTATTCCAAAAGAAGCTGCTACAGTTGCCGAGGTTTTAAAAGATTACGGATACAGTACTTCAGCTTTTGGAAAGTGGCATAATACGCCTGCAAACCAGACCACTGTTGCAGGACCATTTGATTATTGGCCTGTTAATTATGGATTTCAGCATTTTTATGGTTTTCTGGCAGGCGAAACTTCACAATATGAACCTCGACTTATAAATGATTTTACGCCAGTTGAACCTCCAAAAGACGAAAAATATCATCTTACAACTGATTTGGCAGATCATGCAATTGAGTGGATGAAACAGCATAAATCATTCGCAGCAGACAAACCGTTTCTGCTTTATTTTGCTCCAGGTGCTGGCCACGCGCCACATCATATTTTTAAAGAATGGGCTGATAAATACAAAGGAAAATTTGATGACGGCTGGGATGCTTATCGCGAAAAAGTATTTAAACTCCAGAAAGAGTTAGGTTGGATTCCGAAAAGTGCGATGCTTACTGCAAGAGATAAAACAATGGCTTCTTGGGAAAGTATTCCTAAATCTGAGAGAGCATTTCAGATTCGTATGATGGAAGTATTTGCGGGATATGTAGAACATGCAGATCATGAGGTCGGTCGCGTTTTGGATGCGCTTGAAGCAAACGGACAGAAAGACAACACAATAGTATTTTTTATTTGGGGAGATAATGGTTCAAGTGCCGAAGGACAGAATGGTTCAATAAGTGAATTATTGGCACAAAACGGCGTTTCAAATACCATTCAACAGCAACTGGAAGCCTTAGACAAACTTGGTGGATTAGATGCAATTGGTGGACCTCTTTTAGAGAATAACTATCATGCTGCCTGGGCTTGGGCAGGAAATACACCTTTCAAACATACTAAATTAGTGGCTTCTCATTTTGGAGGAACACAGAATGCAATGGTTATTCGCTGGCCAAAAATGATAAAACCGGACAGTACACCTAGAAGTCAGTTTCATCATATAAATGATATAGTGCCGACTATTTACGATATTTTGAATATTAAAGCACCAAAAGTGGTAAATGGTTTTGAACAGATGCCTTTAGACGGAGTAAGTTTTAAATATACTTTTAATGATGCGAAAGCAAAAGAAGTATCCAAAGTTCAGTTTTTTGATAATAATGGAAGCCGAGGAGTTTACAAAGATGGCTGGTACGCTTGTACTTTCGGGCCTTTATATCCGTGGATTCCTGCACAAAAAGGTTTAGCTGAATGGGATTCTACCAAAGATGTTTGGGAATTATACAACATCAAAGAAGACTATACTCAGTACTATGATTTAGCAGCTAAAAATCCGCAGAAATTAAAAGAGCTTCAGGAAGTATTTAACGAAGAAGCTAAAAAGAACAAAGATTACCCAATTGGAGCTGGAATCTGGCTTCGCATTCATCCAGAAGATGTTATTAAAGCGCCTTATACTTCTTGGGTTTTTGATGAAACTACAAAGAGAATGCCCGAGTTCAGCGCGCCTGGTTTAGGTAAAAAAAGCAACAAAGTAATTGCCGATGTTGAAGTTAAAGAAAATGCTTCTGGAGTTTTGTATGCGCTCGGCGGTTCTGGAGGCGGTGTGACTTTGTTTATGGACAACGGAAAATTAGTTTATGAATATAACATGTTGATTATAGAACGCTATAATGTGGAGTCTTCAGAAAAGATTCCGCCTGGAAAACATATAATTGAAGTTGTAACAACAATAGCAAAACCCGGAGCACCAGCAGAAATTGTGATTACGGTCGATGGCAAAGAATATGCTAAAGGTGAAGTCAAACGCACCGTTCCTGTTGCCTTTACAGCCAGTGAAACTTTTGATGTTGGCGAAGATTTAGGAGGGCCGGTTTCTATTCGTTATTATAAAAAAGCGCCTTTTAAATTCGAGGGAAAAATAAATAGTGTAAAAGTGAATTTGTTGTAATTAATAAATAAGATTTAAACAATAAACTTTCTGTTATGAAAACTAAAAAGTATGTAAAACTCATTTTCTTTTTTAGTATAAATGTTTTATCGGTACTTTATGTAAATGCACAAGATGTATTGCCATTTCCTCCAGCTCCATCTGCTTCTCAGGCTGGAGTAACAATTGAAACATCGAGTTATAAAAAGAGAACAGAACCAAAACATTTGCCGGCAGATGCACCAAATATTCTAATTATATTAATGGATGATGCAGGACCAGGTGCTCCTTCAACCTATGGAGGAGAAATAAACACGCCAACATTATCCAGAGTTGCCAATACGGGAATTTCATATAATCGTTTTCATTCAACAGCTATGTGTTCCCCAACTCGTGCTTCTTTGCTTACAGGACGCAATCATACTCGTGTGGGCAATGGCCAGATTGCAGCTATTGCGAATGATTTTGATGGTTTTAGCGGTACTATTCCAAAGAGTTCTGCGACAATAGCGGAGATTTTAAAAGATTATGGTTACAATACCGCAGCATTTGGTAAATGGCACAATACTCCCGAAGAGCAAATTACTTCAAAAGGCCCTTTCGATTATTGGCCGACAGGTTATGGATTCGAATATTTTTATGGTTTTTTGGCGGGAGAAGCTTCACAGTATGAACCTACTTTGGTAAGAAATACATCTTATGTAGAGCATCCAAAAACTTCTGGAGGACATGATTATTACCATTTATCCGAAGATCTTGCTGACGATGCAGTGCTCTGGCTAAGGGAACAAAAAGCATATGCGCCGGAAAAGCCCTTTTTTGTATACTGGGCGCCTGGTGCCGCTCACGGTCCGCATCATGTGATGAAAGAATGGGCTGATAAATACAAGGGAAAATTTGATGACGGTTGGGATGCTTATCGCGAAAGAGTATTTAAACGGGAGAAAGATATAGGATGGATTCCGCAAAATACAATTCTTACGCCAAGAGCAGCTTCTATGACTGCATGGGCAGATATTCCGGAAACGGAAAAACCTTTTCAGCGCCGACTTATGGAAATATGGGCGGGTTTTGCTGAACATGCCGATTTTAATGCAGGAAGAGTTATTGACGAGATCGAAAAACTGGGAGAACTGGATAATACGATTATTATTTACATCTGGGGAGACAATGGTTCTTCTTCAGAAGGTCTAAATGGAACAATCAGTGAACAATTGGCTCAAAATGCCATTCCAACAAAAATAGAACAGCATATTACGGCTTTAAATGAATTAGGAGGTTTAGATGTCTTAGGCGGACCAAAAACCGACAATATGTTTAATGCCGGATGGGCGTGGGCAACGAGCACTCCTTATCAGGGAACAAAATTGCAGGGTGCTTATTTTGGAGGAACCCGTCAGCCTATGGCAGTTTCATGGCCTAAAGGAATTAAACATGATAAAACGCCAAGACCACAGTTTCATCATGTAATCGATATTGCCGCAACTATATATGAAATCGATAAAATTCCAGTGCCAAAAGTAGTAAATGGTTTTGCGCAAGATGAATTGGATGGAGTAAGTATGGTTTATACATTCACAGATCCAAAAGCAAAAGGGACGCGCCATACACAGTTTTTTGATATTATGGCAAGTAGAGGTATTTATAATGACGGTTGGTTTGCAAGTGCTCGAGGACCAAGAGAACCGTGGGTAGGAGGAATTCCGAAAGGCATTAAACAATGGTCTCCTCTTACAGATACCTGGCAGTTATACAATCTCGATCAGGATTGGTCACAGGCAGTTGATTTGGCTGCAAAAGAGCCTAAAAAACTGGAAGAGATGAAAGCCTTATTTTTAACAGAATCAGCAAAAAACAGAAATCTTCCAATTGGTGGCGGATTATGGTCAACCGCGCTTTATCACCCTGAAGATGCACCTGCTTCGCCTTTGACAGAATGGACTTTTGATTCGCCCATAAAAGGTATGCCGGAATCTGCGGCTCCCAAATTAGGAAAAGTAAGCAGCACCGTAACGATGGAGGTTGAAGTTCCTGAAAATGCAAACGGAGTTTTGTATGCCTTAGCGGGGTTTTCGGGAGGCGTTACCTGCTATGTAAAAGACGGTTATTTAAACTACGAATTTAACTTATTTGAAATACAGCGTACTAAAATTAAATCAAAAGATAAACTGCCAAAAGGAAAAGTAAAAATTGAAGTTGAGTCAAAATTGGTGGATAAAATTGGAGGTTCAATGAATGTAACATTGAAAGTTAATGGAGCGACAGTTGGACAAGGAACTGTTCCGACAGCAATGTCTCTTCATTTTACCTCAAATGCGACATTTGATATTGGTACCGATTTAGATTCTCCTGTTTCTTTAGACTATTTTGATCAGGCTCCATTTTCATTTAATGGGAAAATAGGGAAAACTAAAATTGCTTATTTAAAGAAAAGTTGATAAAGCAGATGTTTTTATTCTGAATTCCTGTCTACACTTAATGTACCCAAAGACAAAAAAAAATCCCATTTCGTTAGAAATGGGATTTTAATTTTTTGTGACCTCTACGGGACAAATTACAATAAATTTTTTGGAAGATTTGAAGAGATTGGCTTACTACAGGTAGTGTCTGTCTTTCATTGGCTTTATAATTTTGGTTTAGATGTACCGTCGGGGATTGATGTAAGAATTATTAAAACTCAAATGATTCATGGCATTAAGCTACTATGTAAATTTACAAATTTAATGGAGTATTTTAAAAGAATGTTTTAAGTTATGGCAGGATTGTCTTTCTTTGGCTCTATGAATTACTGCCTGTTATTTAGATTTTGTGGCACAAAGTTAATCTCTTTCACTGGCCTATACGCTGAAATCTTCGGTTAGTGGAGTGGTTACTTTTTTGCAGGTTTGGAATGAAAATCAGACCATAAACGTGGGAGATAATGTGTTTTCAATAATTCCTGACGCAAAAAATATTTTTATTGGAAAGGTGAAAGCTCCGGCATTAAACTCAGGAAAGTTAAAGGTAGGGCAGCGTGTAAATATTCGTTTGGCGAACTTTCCTGATCGTGAATTTGGTGTTTTAAAAGGAGAAATCAAAAACATTTCATTAGTTCCGGATAAAGAAGGAAACTTGTTACTGGATGCATCACTACCAAATGGATTAAAAACTTCTTACGATAAACAAATTGTTTTTCAGCAGGAAATGAAGGGAGATGCGGAAATTATCACGGAAGATTTAAGATTGTTGGAGCGAGTACTTTATCAGTTTAAAAGTATATTTGAACAGTTATAAGGTAAAATAGAATTCAAATCAATAATTAAAATAAACTAGTCCAAACTAGTTAAAAGTTTTAATTTTTTTTGAAGATTTTTTATAAGCCTACAATTTAATTTTTTTTTAAACTGTAAAAAAAACACATAGAAAAAATAGGAATAACATAAAAAAACAACAATGCTTCTTGTTTTTTTTTGTAATTTTTTTTATTATAAATTTTATTAAAATTTTGATAAATTTGAAACACTTAACTACATAACCCCTAATAAATAATGAAAAAGAACATTTTAATTGCATTCCTTCTATTGCTAGGCCAGATAGCTTTTGCAAACTATACATTAACTGAAAATCAAAAACTTTTTGCAACATGCAAGATATGGGGTTTTCTTAAGTATTATCATCCCAAGGTGGCAAGTGGAAGTTTTAATTGGGATGAGCAACTTTTCAAAATATTGCCAAAAGTGGAAGAGGCAAAGACCGATATCGAGTTCTCAAAAGTTATGGAAAAGTGGATTGTTTCATTAGGTAAAGTTGAAGCCTATAAAGCTGAAATTCCCAATGAACAAATTGATTATTTTGATAAGAACTTTGATCTTTCATGGATACAGAATACAATTTTCTTTTCCAAGGAACTTTCTCAAAAACTCAGATTTATCGAACAGAATAAAATTAAAGGTAAGCAATATTACATTGAGCCGGGAATTTCATTTACAAATGAAGTTGAATATGAAGAATTCAATGATAAAAATAAAAATTTCCGTCTGCTGCTTTTGTTTCGTTTCTGGAATTATGTTGAATATTTCTTTCCCTACAAGTATCAAATGGATCAAAATTGGGATTTGTCTTTAACCGAATTCCTGCCCAGAACAGTTAATCCTATTTCAGAAACTGATTATTATTTGTCACTAAAAGAATTAAGCGCTAAGTTAAATGATACACATGCCTCATTCGGTGCGAATAAGCTGTTTGACTATTTTGGACGCAATTTTGTTCCCTTTAAGGTTAAATTTATCGATAACAAAGCAGTTGTTGTTGGTTTTGAGAATCAATCGCTGTCTGAAATAAATGATATAAAAGTTGGAGATGTTATAACAAAAGTGGAAGGGAAATCTATAGAGGACCTTTTAGAAGAAAATTGCAAATACATAGAAGGTTCAAATTATGCCGCAATATTAAACAATATAAGCTGGACCATTTTTAACGGAAAAACCAATACTGTAGAAATTGAGTTTGAAAGAAATGGTAAAAGGGATGTAAAAAGAATAAATCGATATTCATATCAGGATTTAAAAATTAATTATGAGGACTATAGTGAGAAATATAAGTTGTTAGAAGAAAAAATAGGTTATGTTAACATGGCTGTGTTAACAACGGAAGATGTTTCGGGAATGATGGAAAAGTTTAAAAATACTAAAGCTATTATTTTTGATATTCGGAATTACCCGCAAGGAACCAATTTTGCTATAGCGGAATATTTAAATCCAGAGCCAAAAGATTTTGTAAAATCAATTGATGCTGATTTGACTTCTCCAGGTCGTTTTATATGGAGGAGAAACGAAGAACCCTGCGGAAAAATTAATCCCGATTATTACAAGGGAAATGTTATTCTTTTAGTGAATGAGAAATCGATAAGTCATTCGGAATTTACAGCTATGACATTAAAAGTTGCTCCCAAAACCACTATAATTGGAAGTCAGACAGCAGGTTCAGACGGTGCAAATTATAGATTTCAGATTATGAAAGGTATTTGGTCTTCATTTACAACTTATGGTGTTTTTTATCCCAATAAAAAAGAAACGCAGCGTATTGGTATAGTTCCAGACATTGAAGTGAAACAAACTATTTTGGGTATTCAACAAGGAAAGGATGAAATTTTAGAGAGAGCAATTATATTTGCAAATACTTCAAAATAGCTAGAAAGCTTTTTAAAGAAAAGTATTCCTATATGTTTCAAAGTTATTGTAATAAAATTTTAGTTTTCTAAATTTAATATATTTTGTATGTAGTTAATATCAGTTGTGACGAACAAAAAAAGATGAGCATATTGTTCATCTTTTTTTGTTTTAATACTATACCGTTTTTGTTGTAAAGGAAATTACTCAATTTTTTCCTCAGTCGAACAAAAAGGTATAATCGAAGATATGAGAGCGAAAAATTAATTTGTACTGAAATAATTATAGATTTTGAAATTCAGATTTCATTATTTGTCATTGGATAGCAATTGAAAACAATTTGGGGATTGTATACGGGCAATTTCTATTATATTTTTAGGGTTCGAATCCTGTTAGCTTATCGAATGCTAAATCAACTATCTGTGCTGTTTTTTATATAAATATATACACTCAAGCAATTTAGCTGTTTTTTTAAAGAAAGAAATTAAAAGCAAAAAGTGATTCAAAGCCAGCGTGTTTAGTAGTGTAAATAAAAAAATGGCGCCAATTGTCTTCAATTGGCGCCATCTGGCTGAGTGACCTCGACAGGACAAATTACAACATCATTTTTGGATGATTTGAAGAAATTGGCTTTCTATATGTAGTGGTCTGTCTTCCATTGGCTTTGTAAATTTGGTTTAGATGTCCTGTTGGGGATTGATGCAAAAATTATAAAAACTCAATTGATTCATCGCATTAAACTGATATATAAATTTACAAAATTTATGGAGGATTTGAAAAGAATATTTTAAGTTAAGGAAGGATTGTCTTTCTTTGGCTCTATTAACTACTTTTTTGGATTTTAAAAAAAATCTTGACGTGCTAACTAAGAATGAAGTTAAAAATAACGGTGAATTTTTGCACCGTTATTTTTTTACATCTAATGTTCAATGAAAGGAAATATTTAAAATTTGCCTTAACTTTTTGTGTAAAAAAAGTAGAAAATACAAATCGCACTACGAATTATTTTGCTGTAATTTCTGAAGAACTTTCTAATTCTGAAAGAAGTAGCTCAGGCGTAGCTTGAAGTAGCTCCGAATCTTTAATGAATTTATAATTGATTAGAAATAAAAAATTTTCTAGTGTTAGTGGAATTATAATACCACATTCGAAAAGGAATTTTATAGCATCATTTCTGTCAACTTTGTATAATTCTTTTAGCGTAGGTGGCGTAATTAGCTGAGCTATTTTTTCTGACAAGAAAAAACTTTCCAATTTAAGTCTAAATTTTGTTCGTAACATTGCCACAACATCGAATGCTTTAAAATGTCTAAAACTTAGTTGGTCAAATAATCTTAATGTTGCGTACTCGCTCGTTTCTAACGTTGCTAATATGCCATTAAAACTTCTGGATAAATCTTTATTGTCTTTCCAATCGTCACGGCATTTGTAACGTAAATCATGATCAATTTCGTGCCAACCCTCTGAGAGTATAGTTCTTAATTGTATTTCAAATGTTCCGTCTAAAGCAGGATCATTTGTAGTGGCTTTGAATTCTGCTAAACTTTCTGTAGGAAGCTGGCAAACTAAGTTGATGCGAATCGGCTCAAAATTTGTTTCAGTAGTTTTATCTATAGTTTCCTCAACTATGTTATAAAGTTTGGCTAGTCTAGAATGAACAATTGCGATATCATCAGGAAAATAAAGAACTATTCTAATCCCAATTATATCTCGTATTAATTTTGTCTTTCCATCGTAATATCCAGGACCTTTCATTTTCTTTTTGGACTCGATTGATGAAAGAGACTTTACTCTTTCAAAAATTCTGAAGAATATTCCAACTCTCAAAAACTCATCTTCCATACTATTTAAAAGATTTCTAGACAACCTGTTTAAATTTATGCTTTGATCCATTATCTTACGATTTCAGCCTTAATTACAGGCAATTTATTAATGTTTATACTTATTTGTCTGCCACGTAGTTTTAAAAAATCCCGCTGTACCAGTATATCTATTGTTTGCATTACGGCCTTATGTTTGCTTTTATCAAATAGATGAAGTAAGTGCATTATATCTTGCGAGCGTGAGTCAGATATTTCCATCGTTTTATGAAAAACCTCCTTTTCAAAGTCCGTAAATAAACAATTTTGATCATTGTGGTAGGTGTAATTTTCGAGAATTTGACAATCTTTTAGTTTACATTTTACGGTCGAAATTTCCGGACTGGAATCGATGTATTGGATATTTGCTACAGTGCAATTGTCAAATGTACAGTCAACAAAACTTACACCTTTTAAAACTGTTGTATCTAAATGGCAGCTTTTAAAGTAACAGTTTAAAAAGACAGTATTTTTTATTTCAAATTCTTCAAATTTGATATTGAAAAAAGTTGTATCATAGATTGTCAGTTCTTCATAATTTCGGACAAGTTTTTCGCGAAGTATAATATCGTAATTAAAGACCGAAATTGCTTGTAATTTGTTTTTAACATTATCTACTTTCTCCCAAAGGGAAAATTTGTTTTGCCTATTTTGAACTTTATAAGCTGTACAGGCTAAGTCAAGCATATAGAAGGAATAATCACGTTCAATTGTTTCAACGGATGCTTCACAGATAATTTCACCAATCAAAATTCCAAATACAAAATCATTGATAAAACCAATTTGTGAATCGTCACGACCTTTACGATCTAAGAGTGCATGAGTAGCTAAAGTATCCACAAGATTATCCAGAGTTGGTTTATCTTGTCCAGAATATAATGTCCTAGTATATTCCAGTAACTTGTAATTTTGATCTTTTATAATTTCTTTAAAAAATTCCTTTGATTCAACGGTAATGTCAAATTCCAAAAGCATTTTGGCAACGTTTTTGAAAATTTCATATTGTTTTTCAATGGTGATAATTAAATGCTGTCTTTCCTGCTCACGTTCCAGCATCCTGTCGAAGTATTCATTAATCAATAATTCAGGATTTTCAATTTGCATCACAAATTCTTCGTCGTCTATGTTTTTGAGATAAGTCAATAGCACAGGATTTGCTATATATTGTATAGGTACATTATGTTGCTTTGCAAGATCAAACCTAATTTGTCCTAGCCAATCTTTTATTTTAGGCTCTTTAATTGAAAAACGACTCACAGAAAAGCGGTCATCCCATTTCAAGAACCATTTTTCGAATTCTATACCATTAAAAATAGCCGTTTTTCTCGTAGTTAAAATAACTTTTGCATTATATTCTAATAACTGACCAATTGTATCTAGCATTGTTTCAATTTCGTCAAACCCTGATGAAATATCTATATTGCTGACATTTACTTTTTCCAATAGCTCATCAAAACCATCAATTATGAGTGGAATTCGACCTTTCTTAATTTCATTTATAACAAGCTCAGAATTTAATGTAGGAAATTCAATATCGATCTCATCAAGAAGAATGTATCTGAAGATTTTTGCTCCTCTATTTTTCGCCAGTTCAGTAAACAAAGGTGAAATTATTTTATCATCTTGATTTAATAAAATATTTAAAATTTCGTAGGCAGCACAAGTTTTACCATAACCCGCGGCTGCCTCCAATATGATTAATTGTGGTTCAGGTCGCTGTAAAATTTTTAAAACATTATCTAATAGATCGTTTGATGAATCAGTAACATCGCCATCAAATAATTCGTAGGGGCTTCCTATATATTCATATTTAGATCCAAGCAAACTTTGAGTCTGCTTAAATACGAAATCATCATACTTCTTTCTGAGTCTATTTTTGGTAGATTCGTATGAAAAAAAACTTTTGAAAAGCTCTAGTTCAACTTCATCTTCAGAGGTGTTGGATTTTATATTTACTGCATAACCAAGTTCAGAATATTGGTCCTTAATTTTAGCTGATTTAATTAGCGTATCTTTTGAATTAGATAAAAGAATTATATCTACACCAAAATACCTGCCTTTTTTGTATAAAAAAACAGCTAAATCATCGTGATCTTTTTTTGTTTCAAAACCATACGTAGAATATATCTTTTCAATCTTTTTAATATCCATAAATAAACTATTCAGAATATGAAAAATAGAAAAAAAACTACTTTTAAAGTACAGGGTAATGAAATTTTTATTAACAATATGTTAACTATTGTTTAAGTACAACGTTAGTTTTTATAACTTGTTTTTAATTTAAAAACTATTAGAAAAACTGCTACACTCTGTAAAAATGAATATATGTTGGATTGTCAGCATTAAAATAATTCTCTAAAAGTAAAAGACAATTTTTAAAATCCCCTTTATTTTTTTTAAAAAATAAGTATGATATGAAGTCCAATTTTATTTCAATTATAAAAATAGTATTAAATCTAATCCAGTTTTTATAATCGGATAACAGATTTCTTAAAAGACTTTTTTCTATCCTTCCTGATATTCTTCACTTTTTCTAACAGCTTCATCTATTTCTTCTCTAGTTCGGTAGTCAACAGGAAAGGGCAGATGTGTCGGCAAATTAAAAAGTTCATAAGTAACTTCATCTGTGTAATCTATCGGAATATTTTTAAAATGGGTTATTTCGGTTAAGGGAAATGAATTGTCAGAATTAATACTAAGTACAAAGCCTAGAGGAGGAAATGTCAATTCGTTCACTAATCCGTATTTATTAGTATACATCGAAGTTAAACTGCGTATCTGTCCAAGATGATTAAGATACATAAAAATTCTAAATTTATCGGAAAGATTATTTTCGCTTGGATTTTTTAAAAAGTTCAATAATTCCGGTTCATCATCAGTAAAATTTGGATCGTTTATACATACAAACATTGATAATATTTGCTTAAGAAATCTTAATGGAGAAATTTCGCGGGTAGTAAAAAACGCTTTTGAGAAGTCTTTGTTTTGAAAAATTGCTTTAGCTGTTTGACTCATTTTAAAATAATCTGGTACGTAATTATTTCCTAAGAAGCTGTTGCATTTTCGGCAGAGACAATACTTTCCGAGCCCCCCTTGCTGTAGCTTTGCGTTCGGCTGGTAGTCCGTTTTGTGTGCATTCTGCGCATACTCTAAAAACGGCACACTTCTAAATTTAGTATATTTATTGAAAGCTACTTTCGGCGGAATATGTTCAAAGCTTAGATCAGTGTTTTTTTTGCATAAACGGCATATTCCTTTCTGCATTTTTCTGCGAGCCATAAAGGTTATTTTAAATTGTTTTTATATTATTCTTCAATTCTTGCATAAGATTTCAGCTTATGTGAAATACACTGCCCTTATTATTTCAATACATAAGTCAAGCCTGTTAGATATTTTTAGCTGTACCACTCATTTTTAATTTCGTCAATATTCATGTGTTTCCATTCTTCTTTCCATAATTCCCAATAGGGTATATCGTTTGATGAAGGCTGATCTTTGCATCTGTCAATTTGAACAATTGAAGGTAAAATAATTGATTCCCCTACAAGTAAAGCTTCGCCTTGCTTCAAGGACGGCATTGTATCAATTAAAGACCCAAGACTGTCCGGCAGAAGTTTTTTTACATAACTTTGGTCAACAGGATTTGTCAGTCGCATAGCAATAAAGTTGTTGCACTGCGAAAATATTGTTTCTGAAATTTCAGATGGCCTCTGACTTGCTAGCAATAAAGTAATTCCATATTTTCTGCCTTCTTTAGCTATTCGTTCTATTGAATTTTTTGAGGAACGATATTTTACTAAATCACTGTTAGGTACATATTTATGTGCTTCTTCGTAAACAAGTAAAATTGGAATGTCATTATTAATTTTTTCATTTGGATCTTTTGTATTTCTCAGCCTTTTGTAGAAATATCCATATTCGAAAACCATTCTTGAAATTAGTGAAACGGTAATGCTCAAAACCTCGAATGGCACACCGCTCAAATCAATTACAGTAACGTTGGACTGTTTTCCTGATTCATAGCCTATCAGCTGATTTAAAGTCTGTTCGAAGGTTATGTCCTTAGATTTTTGAGAAAGCAGGAAATCAAGCCTGTTGTCATTTATCTTATTCTCTAATCTATTGACAAAGTTTGTCAGTTTTCCGTTCAGACTTCCATTTGTAAGTTTAGGCTGACCTGCCTTCTCTTTATTGCTCGCTGCATAGACTTCGCCTGAATCTACTAATTCAGTATTTTTCATGTTTGCATAATCCAATATATATTGGATATCAAAATATAGCGGGGAATCGTAATGAATTTTCTTTTTGTCTGCCTCAGTTCCCTTGAAATGTTTTTTTCTATCAGAGACAATTGCTTCTTTAAAGATAAATTTCTGGTTATGATCATTTGCTTCCGTATCTAAAAAAAACTCTTCGAGTTCTTCGCTGTTTAGAAGCCAGTATGGGAGCACTAGATTTTTAATATCGATAAAATTCGCCGCTGGAAAAGCCGATTTATATTCCGAATGAATATCAAAAATGATGACATGTGAGTTATTAAGCGAAAAGCTTCCGCTTTTTTCGGAGACGGCCTTCTGTATGATTGTAGATAATGTATGCGATTTTCCCGAACCGGTAGAACCTACAATTGCAACATGCTTATTAAAAAATTTATTTCCGTTTACAGGAATCCTGATTTTATGATTGGAGGAGAGGGATGCAAAAGTAAACTTCTCTTTTGCATCGATTGACTGCTCATATATTTTTTTTATCTCTTCTTCTGATGCTGGTTCAACTTTCTTTGGAGGAATTGCTAGCGAATCCCCGCCCCTTATGAACTGCCCATTTTTAATCATTCCTAACGGGAATGCTTCAATTGCATAGTCTCTTTTTCCTGAATCATTTACAATTATTGAAAAATTTTCAATAATTGACATTAATACAGCGTTGTCATTATCTGAAATCTTAAGATAAGAACCAACCTGCAGAACTTCTCCTGCAATTCTAAAATCTTCAAGGTTGTCAACGACAATTTTTATCTTATCTGGATAAACTGCAATTACCTCAGCATTTACTTTTTTAAGTTCTTCTGACATTTTATATGATTTTTTTGATATCTGTTAATTTTGAAAATTGTATCTGGACCTGCTTAACATTTGGGTAAGAAACTGTAAAAAACGGATTTGAATTATAGAACTGGTAAACCTCTTTAGTTTTGCTTATTTCTTTTATAGTTAAATCAAAGTGTTCTAGTGAATTGATGATTTTCAGTTTAATCGAATTACTATAGCTGGCGGTCTTTGTTATTGATTTTGCATTAAAATCTGCACCACTGAAATCAAATCCGTCCACAAATATGAAACTTTCTAAATAAAGCTCTTTTTTTAGTTCAATTAATTCCTGTGGAAGAATGCCATGAAGATAAATGTATGGACAAAATGGCTGGGGTTCCCTTGCTGAGAGTTTAGACCATTTTTTCGAAATATTTAAGATTAAATCTTTTAATTCTGCTCGCACGTAATTCACAGCCGGCACTTCAATAATAAAAAATCGTTCAAAAGGAGAAATGTTAAAAACCGTGAAATATTCTGCTCTTAATTCTGCAAATAATTTTGATTCTCCTTTATACGCGATAAACCATTCATTGAATAAAACGCTTCTGGAATCTAATCTCTTTAGAAATTCAGACTTCGTTATTTTTCGTTTTAATATATCATTTTGGACTGAAATGTCTTTTATAGCTTTGAGTGCATTGTTATAGAAGAAGTTCTCCGCTTCAAAAGATGTGCATCCAAAATGATTAGTTAATAATGCAGCTATTTTTGAAACCTGGGATTGATATTCTAATGCGTTGATGTCAATTGTCAGCAGAGAAATGAAATCGTCCAATTCTGCATCAGAGAGATGTAGCTCAGTATGATGGTAGCGTTTAATTTTATTTTCAGTATAAGTCAAAAAGTGGTCTTTTAAAAAAGTTGAGTCGATAGGAAGAATCAGCTTTGTCTGGCCTGATAGGAAATGGCCGTAAAGCTTGTAATTTATTCTTTTTTTTGTGCCATTAACCACTTCCCGGTAGTGATTAAGCATTAGCCTTACTGGTTTGGCTATTACTGAATGATTATATTCGGTTTTGGAATGATATTTACATTGAACAGCTGTTTCTTCTGTAGCGGTTTTTATATCTACGTCTTCAATTCCTTCTACAGTAATAGCATCCGTATCTTTGCTTAATTCCAATATTTTTATAATTGCATAATCAAATTGGTAGAAGTAACCTTTTATTGTATCGACTGCTGTTCTATCTGTCATGTCCGTAAAAATGTTTTGTATTATTTATAGTCTTTTTTCTTCGTTTGATATTGAAACTCTCTTCTGATGTTGCCTCGAAAAGTTTCAAGAATTCTTTCCGGATTGTCATATATTTTAAAATCAATTGGATTACAAGTCTGCTAAGTTGTTGATCAGTATATTTTTCTAAAGCCATATTCTGCTAGTTTTCTTAAATAAAGTTTTATTAAAAAAAAATGCATCAGCCTGAATGAGTGTCCATAATTCTGCTTTCATCCTACGCTTGTTAATTTACTTTCCAAACTTATAAAAGCATTTTATTATTATTTTATGGATTTCCATAATCTACTGCAGTATTAATTTGCAAAATAGTTCTTTTAATAAAAACACTGACACCGTATTAATACCTGATTTTCCTTTAAGAATGCATAGAGACATACACAGTAAGAGAATTAATGGTCAAACAAGCACCGTTGAGAAAATAGCAAGTATTTTTACAACCTGAATTACAGGAATAAGCCATTTTTTGTTTCAGTTAAGCAACAATTAATGATTAAAGATATGCGGTAAAGATTTTAACAACGATGAAATGATACAACATTCTTAAATGTTACATATTGTCTTGATGATGAATTTTGTAAAGCTTAAAATTTCTTCATTTTTTCCCACGCAACATACATTCATTTATTTTTTTTCAGTCGTCTTGTTCTTCTCGATAAATTTTACAATATGAATATTTGCTATCAGTCGGAGAAAGTGTAATATTTCTTCTGCTTGATCAAGTGTGACACTCATTCCTTCCTTCTTAAGTATTTTCTGTGCCTTTTCTGGAGAAATTTTTCCCTTGTTTTGCTCATCTCTATAATTCATAATTTAGTTTTTTAGTGTTAAATTATTCTTAATATAAAGATAAGTTAAATGTTTTGTATTTGTAAATCAGTATGTTAAGTTTGGTTTAAATCCTGACTAGTCACCTCAACAGGATGTCTAAACCGTCTATTTAAGTGAGGTAAAACGTGTTAAAATGTAGTAAAAAGCATAAAAAAAACGCTAAAACATAGGTTTTAACGTTTTTTTAGTAGTGACCCTTACTGAACAATTTACAAACCATTTTATGAACGATTTAAAGAAATTGGCTTATTTTCAAGTGAATTTGTAAGATAATTTTTTGATTTTTTGTTTTGAAGCGGTTTGCATGTATCGTTAGGGTATGTATTGAAAAACGTTAAATAACTTTATGCTTTTATCTTTTAGCTGTAATAATTATTTGTTGGGTAGATACTTGCATATCCAGATAAAATATAGTGATTAAAAATAAAATATTTATTTAAGAAAATGAATATCAAAATTTGTTGATGATATAATTCAACCTTTCAGATAAAACAAACTTTAGATTTTTTAATTGTGTAAGATTTAATACAGGATATTATTTTATTTAATTTTTATAATGCTTTAAATTGATCGCGTTAAAAGAATATGAAATCATTAAGTAGCTCCAAATAGCAAGTTTATTTTCATCTTGTATTTTTGGCAGATATTGCATTGCGTTTGTTGATTTATAAAAAGAAAAGGCATAATTAATTTCCAGTTCTTTGACAGGTAAGTACTTCAAAGAAAAATCATTTTCATATCCAAGAAACTTTGTCATTTTTTGACCCAAATTATTTAAAAGCGGGTATCGAGTATAAAAAAGGTGAAAATCAGAACGAAGAGATAGTTTACTATTTAAGGGAATTACGGTAAATAGATAAGGATTTACTAAACCTTTTCCGTTAACGTCGGAGGGAAAACGGGTAAAGACATTCATATTTCCATTGAACTTCCATGTCACGCCATATAAGACATCAAAATCTCCCGAACTATTATCTGATAGATTAGGACTGCTGCCACTAATTATTTCTGCACCTAAACGCCAAGTAGATTTCAATAGAGATAATTTAACTTCAGGTTGAAAATAGTAAGCAAATAATTTTTGACCTTTTGAATTACGTCCAAACTGCCAATATGAATTTAAAGTATAATACCATTGTTTCGTTTTAAATTCTATTCTTCCGCCTGCTGTTGCACGAGTATACAATTTCCCTGAACTTGAGTTTTCTAAAAAATCAACAGCATTCAATGAATTAAATGAAAATCCATGATTGTTATTGTAATTGAGACTATTTACCAACAGGTATTTATACCTATTTGATGCAACAGGAGAGTAGGCTGACTCAAATTCAGTGCTGTAGTTTCTGGTAAACAAAAAGAAAAAATCATTAGAGAAATATTTTGAGTATTTCATTATCCGTATTCCTTCATGGGCTCTCCCTTGCTGTGCCCAAGGAGCATCAGAAAATAATCTGCCATTATCTAATAAAACACTTTGCCTTCCCAATCGTACATTTAGAGATTTAATCTTAGTCTCAAAATACAATTGATAAAAATTAATGCTTCCAACTTTGGAAGCTTTGCTGTTTTCATCCCAAAGATGAATTTCCTGTAAATCGGATTTAATAAGCCATTTTTCTCTAGCATACTGCATAGAAATTCTGTTTCTCTGGGTAATAATAAAATAAGGATCAATTGAATCGTTGGGAGGAAGAAAATAATTTGAAGTATATTCGACTCTTGGTCTGATTTCAATATTCATTAGAAACTGTTGGGATAAGCTATTTTTTTGCTGTGCGTATAATTGAAATACACATAAATTAATAAAAAGTAATAAGATTTTTTTACTCGCAAGTATTTTGACTATCATACTTCTAATATCCTATAGAATTAGTGTATAAAAGTAATAATAGTATTCATATTTACAATATTATAATTACGTTTGATAATCCGCATTTATAATTTGTTCTGTTAAATCAGTAATGCGATTAGAGCCGGCACTTCTACCAAAGAATCTATGACAAATGCAAAAGCCTGAACGATGATTATTACCAATACTCCATGCATGCAGCAATGTTAAGCTGGAAAATACTGCCCGTCGCTGTTAAAGAAGATCAAAATCTGTCTCACAATTTGTGTGAAACAGATTTTTTTTGGTTTCTCTATTGGTGCAGCGATAAAAAAAATAATTTTGAAGAACATTCTATACTTTTAAATTACCAAATATCATAACTGTAATATTTTTAATGCTCCTCTAGCGACTATGAAAAACACACAAACACCAATAATAAGATCGGGTACCATTGAATTAGTAAAGTATACTAATATACCAGCAATTATGACTCCCATATTAATTACAATATCATTCGAAGTAAAAATCATACTAGCTTCCATATGTGCCTCTTTACTTTTAGATTTTTGAAGCAGGTAAAGGCATAACGAATTACCTACAAGTGCAAATAATGAAACTATTATCATAGTTCCGTATGCAGGAATATGGTCTGAGTCTACAAATCTTCTTAAAACTTCAATAAGTCCCAAAACTGCAAGACCAATCTGAAAATAACCACTTATTTTTGCTACACTTCCTTTTCTTGAAGCTGTGCTCCCGACAGCAAACAGAGCTAAACCATATACAATGCTATCGGCGAACATATCCAAACTGTCGGCAACCAATCCCATCGAATTGGATATAAAACCTGTAATTATCTCTATTAGAAAGAATGAAAAGTTTACAATGAGAACCTGCCATAATAACTTACTTTGCTGTGAGTCACTGTTTGTCTCTACATGTTCTGATGTATGTTCTGATGCCAGCAGAGTGCTGTCCAGATTAAGAGTATCAATTGCATTTGTTATAAGAGTGTCGTCGTCCGTATGATAGATCTTTAATCTTCTGTTTGCAATGTCAAAATCAAGCTGTTTGATTTGTTCTAAACCAGCGAGCTTCATTCGTATTAATTGTTCCTCACTGGGACAATCCATTTTTCTTATATTATATATACTTTTTTTCATAAGACTATATTTTAATCTTAATACCTGCATTTACAACAAATCCGTCTAACGGTGCATAAATATCTTTGAAAACAGGATTTGAAATTGGTCCTGTGTAGATACTTCCAAATTTTGTCTGTCTGGTATCAGTAAAATTTTCAAAATTGGCAAAAATTGAAAAATTTTCCCAAAGCTTTTCTACCATGAAGCCGAAAATCCAATATTCCCTTCCAGTTGTACCATCACTTAACTTTTGAGGACTGTAATAATAAGCTTCTAAACCAGCTTTCCATTTATCTTCGACTTCATACATCAAAACATTATTTAATCTGTGTTTAGCAGTTAAAGGATTTTGAGATTTTATGCCATTGTTGTCTATCGAAGCATCAGTAAAAGTGTACCCAACAAATAGTTTAAAATCTTTATAGCCTAATTTCACATTTGTTTCTGTTCCTTTTGTATCTAAATATCCATTAATATTTACAAATTGGTAAAGGTCATTAGGAAGCGAAGTTAAAATCAGTGGATTATCAACATTTGTATAAAAGAATAATTGATTCAATGATAATGAAATATCTTCGGTAATTTTAGTTTTATAATTCACATCAAAGTTAAGTCCGTAACTTTTTTCAAGTTTATTGAAATCACTATTAATAGGGAGTACATTTTGATATTGAATACGCTCGCTTTCTTCGGTAAAAATAGTTGGTGTTTTGTAGCCTAAACCGCCACCAAGTCGTGAAGTAAGTTTGGAATTAATTTTAAATAAAGCTGAGATTCTAGGTAATAATGAGAATCCGTAATCAACAACATAATCACCTCGAAGACCAGTCTCGATATCCAGCCATTCTTTAGCTTTGACGGTATTCTGAACAAAAGCACCATAAGTGATCTGATTATAGTTTCTTAATGGAAAAGCTGTCTGGCTGTTTTCAGTAAACTTGTCAGTATATAAATTTCCACCAGCAACCCATTCTGCAATTTCTCCATTTTTAGAATAGCTGATTTCTGAGAAAGTACTGTTCTGCAGGCCATCAAAAATATAGTCAGGAATAGTTATAATGCGGCTGAAATTATTAAAACTGTTTTTAATGGTAATAGATTCCTGATCATTAAATTTATGAGTAAGGGTGAACTGAGTGCTTATTCTCTGCGTTTTATTTTTTTCGAAATAACTGTCAGGGTATTTATTTTCGTCTTTTATATAGTCAATATTCCCGCCGATACGATTTTCAAAAACTGTATTAATGCCAAAATTTAGTTTAGTGTTTTCATTAAAATTGACAAAAAGTTTTGGATTAAAATTAAAGCGTTCGAATTTTGGAATCGCAGTAAGCTGTATATCAGCAGGGTCATAAGGAGCGTTTCGGTCATGAGATGCAAAAACAGTCAATCCAATTTTATCAAACTGCTGGGAATAAAAACCATTAATATTCAAACCAAGAGCGGAAGTCCCATTAATTAGAAATCGCAATTCTCTTTCTTCGGTAGGGGTTTTAGATACAAGATTAACCAAACCTGCAATTGCACCACCTCCGTAAAGGGTAGAGGCAGAACCTTTAATTATCTCAACCTGTTTTAAATCTAACGGAGGAGTCTGCAGCAATCCCAGTCCGCTTGATGCACCTGAGTATACAGGAAAACCATCTTTTAAGATTTGTGTATATCGTCCGTCTAGTCCCTGAATTCTGATTGAAGAATTTCCAGAAGTAGCTGAAGTCTGCTGGGTCTGGATTCCGGTACTTTCATTAAGCATCATACGGATATCCCCCGGTTTCATATTTGCTTTTTCTTCAAGTTCTTCTCCTGCTATAAACTCAACTCTGGTTGGAATATTGCTGATTGTTCTTGTACCTCTTGTAGAAGTTACCACTATTTCTTTCATTTCTTCGGCTTCTTCTTCCATTTCACTTTGCAATGCAATTTCTATAAAATTGACAGCTGCAGGCACTTTAAAAAGTGTTTTATTGGGAGCATAACCCTCTATTGAGATCGATAATGTGTAGTCTCCATTTTTAAGGTTTTCGATAATGATGTTACCATTATTATCTGATGACAAAACTTCATTGGTTTCTTCAATTTTAGCTGAAGCACCTTTTACAGGTTCATTGGTTGATGTATTTTTTATATGGAATGTGATTTTATTCTGTGCCTGTACAGTGCCAATAGATGCTATTGCCACAATCAATAAAATATATTTAAACATTTGTGATTTCTTAATGTTAATAAAGGTGATAAGCCCGCTTAATTGAAGTTAAGCAGGTAAAAGCGGTATTTTATTAAGAAATTTTAGGAGGCTGCCAGATTTTGCAGATGAAAGAAGAATCGACAAATTTATAGTATGATAGTGTCTGTGAAGCTTCTTCAATTGTGAATTCTAATTTTTCGGTAATAATTGAAGAATTAAAGTTTATTGTAAAACCAATACAGGTTCCACAGGAATAAAATGGCGAACATTTTCCATTGCATTCATCACCGCAGTCATGAGACTCACCCTTGCAGTTTTTTTCCACTCTACACTCAGAGTGTTTAGCAAACGCAGAGCAAGGTACTGTCGAAAGAAACAGTACAATGAACGATAATATTGTTACCCATATTTTCACGCGTCAAAATTATAAATATTTTACTTAGTAATTTCATGTAATTGTTTTTCTTTCGGCTAAGTTTTCTGTTTTTTTGTTAATATAAATATAAAATTATTGTGCTAGTCTTATATAACAAGGATTAAAGTGGTTTGTATTCTGTCAAGTCACCTTTTAAAATATTCAAACCATATATATTTATAGGTAAAAGTCTGGTTAAATACAATTTAAAAGCATAAAAAAAACGCTAATTCCTCGGAATTAACGTTTTTTTAAGAAGTGACGTTTAGTTCACAATTTACAAATCATTTTATGAACGATTTAAAGAAATTAGCTTATTTTCAAGTGAATTTGTAAGATAATTATTTTAAAAGTTTGTTGATAAGCGGTTTGTATGTATCGTAAGGGTTAAATGTTAAAAATCGTTAATTCAGTAATAGATGTGATTTCTGTCATAATAACTTATAGATTTAAGTTGAAGAGAGCGAAAAAAAATGTCATCAGTAAATTTAAATTATTATTCTTAAAATTTTATAATCAAAATTTGTATATGATAATCTATTGTCCATTAGAAATTATTCAATTTAGCAACATTTTTTATCTTGCTGAATTGGTGGACATGGCACAGTTCCATAACTGCAATATACACAGCAATCACCTTGATTTGGTTTAAGAGTTTGTTTGCAGTTCTCACATTCGTAAAAAAATTGGCATGCATCAGTTGGCATAGTTTCTTCTTTACTGTGGGAGCAAAGGGGGCAGGTTATTATTGATTGTAGAACGATTTTCATTTTAATTTTTTGTTAGTTACTGTATAGCCTGTTGAATTTATTGCTTTTTCAATTTCATTAATAGTAGTTTTGGAATTATCAAATTCTACAATTGCGTTACCATTAGTATAATTTACATTTGAATTTATTATTCCAATCAATTTATTCACTTCGTGATTCACGTGTTTTTCACAGCTGGCACAAGTTATTCCGCTTATTCTAAACTCAGCTTTTTGAGTGCTGGTCTTTTTCACGACCAAGACTTTCTTTTCTGTATTTGGATAAAAAATGCTTGAGTAGTAAGGAAACGAAAGCATGAGGGCTGCAATTACTGTAATTATTCCTAAAAACATTTTTGAATTAACGAATTTCGGATTTTCTTCTCTATCGCAGTTACAGTCTATCAGCTTTTTAGTTTTCAGCTTTTGATACCAAGATAAACCAATAATTATAACAGTCAGGCCGATGAAATAAGGCCTCATTGGTTCAAGCCATGAAAAAGCAGAAGCAATCCCGCTTGTTCCGGCAACTAATGCTAATATGGGAGTAATGCAGCACAATGAAGCAGCTAATGCTGTGAAAAATCCGGCTCCGATCATTTTATTCTCTGTTTTCATATTTTTTCTAAAATTTCATTTTGTGCTAAAATTTCGAAGAAAGGTTTCAGCATTTTTTCATATTCCTTTGTCAATGAATAGAAAATGGTCTGCGCTTCCCGTTTAGTTTCAATAAGTTTTCTGTCTTTTAGTTTCCGTAAGTGCTGTGAAATTGCAGAAATACTCATTTCAAGAATATCACTTATGTCACAGACACAGAGCTGTTTTTCTTCATAAAGTAAAAAGAGAATTCTTAATCTCACATTATTGCCAGCCAATTCAAGCCCACTTGATAAATAGTCAAATGAGGTATTGAGTTCTGATACTCTGTCTTTACAGCGGATTATTTGTTTAATATCTGCTTGCTGTCGTATACAAATTATATCTTCCATAATGCAAATTTATACTTTTTGCTTATTTAAGCAAATGCTAAAATACAAAATAATTGAATTAAAATTTTGAATGATTCCTGCCCATAAAAAAAGACAACTTTTTGAGTTGTCTTTTAAACAGTAAAGCGAAATATTACTTTTTGCAATCTTTCGGAGCACAAGTTCCCGAATCGTCACTACAGCAATGCGTAGAACATTTTTCAGTGCAGTTTTTCTTTGCATCAGTTTTTGATAAGTTCGCATAAGCGAAGATACTTCCAGCAGACAATACCAATGCTGCAAGAGTAATGTACATTTTGTTTTTCATAATTTTAATTTTAATGATTAATACTACTTAAGACGCACTAATCTAAAAATGATGCAGGCTTTGCTGATTTTTTTTTTTTTAACAGCCTGAATTTTCTATATATGAAGTTTTCAAAAATGATTCGGTGTTATCAGCATTTTCCTCCGCTGCATGATTTTTTAGAGGTAACGTTCATAATATTTCCACGGCGGTCTAATTCAATACTGCAGCAATCCAGAAGCATTTCCTTTAATTTGGATCTGCCTCTTTGCACTCTAGAACGGATGGAAGGGTAGGCAAGGCTGTATTTTTCTGTTAAGTCTTTCTGTTTAATTCCATGTATTTCGCTATCCATGATAATGTCCCGATAGTCTTCCGGCAGCCGCTCAATGAATTTTATTAAACAGCAGTCCAGACTTTCCGAAGTATCAAAATCTGTTTCATGCATAATCTTTTGCATCATACATTCGGTCAGCTCTGATTTCTTATGATTGGAATCTTTTCGGTAATAATCAATAATGGAATTTCTTGTGATTGTGAAAATCCAGCTTTTTAGTTTGCCTTCGTCGGTAAGTGATCCTAAATTCTCGTTTATCTTTATAAAAACTTCCTGCAAAACATCGGATGCATCGTCGGTATCATTTATACGAGCCTTTATATATCTGCCCAAGATGATATAAAACTGATTGTGAATAGTATTTATTTCCAAATTCATAAAATTTATCTTCTGCTTATGCAATAAGATGGATTAACAACAATTGATTTTACTTCTGAAATTATTCCATAAGTTGGCCGTTTTTGGAATGCATAAGAAAAGATGAAGAATTGCCATTAGGATAGCTCCCGGCAAAAGATTTACAATTAACAGATTAAAGAATCCTGGAGATTGATTTATATTGTAAATCATAATTTCCCCATTTTGAAAAGTAAACCTGATGGAGAGATAAACTGCAATTGACGCAAAATGAAAACCATTTACAAATAAATGGACAATGTATTCCCAGCGGGGAAGCCCTCCCATAAACTGCCTGCTGTCTTTTTCTATAAAAGCATCGTAACCGAGAACCAGTATATCCAGAATGACAATGGTCAAGCCTATTACAAAACTAGTATGATTATCCTGTTTCAAGAACAGAAAATAATGGATTGCCGGAAAGAAGACAGCTCTCAAAGTATGGGTAATGTGCTCGGTTTTACTTTCTTCTCGATCGTGAAGCTGGTATTTGAAAATATGCAGATAAAAGCCGTCATATAAGGCCAAGACCGCAAATAGGACAAGAAAGAAGGATGAAATGATAATTGCTGTTTCCATTTTATTTTTGATTGATTATAAAAGCAAAACTATTGGAAAGTATAATTAGCAAAAAGGACAAATGTCCTCGAATTTACAGACTAATTTCTTTTCTGATCCTGCTCAGCGTCCTGCGTGTTATTCCAAGATAGCTTGCAATATCATTTACTGAAGCCTTGTTTACAACAGCAGGCTGTTCCTTAAGCATGCGCATGTATTTTTCCTTTGCAGTTTCATTGCACAAAACACTGGCATACTGTTCCATTACCATATACTGCCGTTCGGCAATTGTCCTTCCGATATTCTGCCAGAGAGGGCTCTTTTGATAGAGATTCTGCAGGTCATTGTAACTGATTGTTATAAGTTCCGTATCTTCCACTGCCTGAATGGAAAGTTCCGAATGCTGCTGCGAAATAAAGCTTTTATATGAAGCTGTCAGATTATTTTCTGCACAGAAGCAGGAAGTCACTTCTTCGGATTTTTCATTTATGTAATATGTCCTTAGCAAACCTTTTTTAATAAAAGCCGCTTCATGAGAGGTTTTGCCGATCTCTGCAAAATAACTGTTTCGGGCTAATGTCCTTGTTTTGAAATACTGACTGTACTTTTCAAATTCCTGATCGCTGAGAGGCACGATGCTCTTTAAAAATAATTTAAAACTTTCCATAGCAGGTTTTATTTCAATGCATTAATATGCTTTTCTAAGCATAAACGCGTAAACGTCTGGAAGAGGACTTTCTTCAATAGCTCGGGCTGCTTTTTCAATATCATAAGGCACTCTAATGAATTCTACTTTAATGCCGTCTTTTTTGGAAAGATTGCTGCTTTTTTCAATGGTTATTACTGCATAGCAGCAGTCCGGATTTCTATCTTTTGGTTTTCCAACCGAGCCTGCATTAATGGCATGAAAATAACTGCCTTTTTTATTGGGATTTTCCAGTATTCGATGATACGGCAGATGAGAATGTCCGCAGATAAGAATGTCTGTGTTGGAATCAAGAAAGATGTCAGTGAAATCTTTCTCATTTTTATCCTCAAGCAGATATTCCCTGTTGCTGTAAGGGCTGCCATGGACCATCAGTATCTTAATGAGTTTGCTGGATGTCTGGTATTCAAGTTTAATGTGAGCAGGAAGAGCAGAAAGATATTTTATCTGCTCTTTACCCACAATCTGATATGCGTAGCTTTCGATGTCATTTGAACCGTCATTGTGTATCTCGACAGCTTTGACATCATGATTTCCTGCAAGGGTAGGGATATGCTTTTTACGGATCTCATTTATCACTGCATTGGGGCATAAATTGTAGCCAACCAAATCTCCTAAGCAGTAAACAGCATCAATATTCTGCTCTTCAATACTTTTTAAAGTCTGCTCCAATGCGGGGAAGTTCGCATGTATATCCGATATTATCGCAATTCTCATATTTCTTTAGGCAGTTTCAGCAGGCAGCTGTTTTGTAAAATACTTTTTTCTGAACCAGAATGCAAGGTTTACAAGCGCTATAAGAGCAGGCACTTCGACCAATGGACCTATAACACCTGCAAAAGCCTGTCCGCTGTTTATTCCGAATACTCCAATTGCCACGGCAATAGCCAATTCAAAATTATTGCCGGTGGCTGTAAACGCAATAGATGTAGCCTTTGAATAGTCAGCCCCAAAATATTTTCCTGTAAAAAAGCTGATGACAAACATTAAAGTAAAGTATATGACAAGCGGTATTGCAATACGCACGACATCCATCGGGATTTGAACAATAAGTTCCCCTTTCAGGCTGAACATTACAATGATCGTAAAGAGCAGTGAAATAAGAGTAATCGGCGAGATAAACGGCACGTACTTATTCTCAAACCATTCCGAACCTTTTAGGGCTATCAAAGCATAACGGCTTATGATTCCCAAGGCAAATGGAATACCTAGATAGATACCGACGCTCTCGGCAATCTGTCCAATGCTGATATTGACTTCAAAACCATCATATCCAAAATAGGGAGGAAGTATGGTTATAAAGATATACGCGTATACACTGTAAAGCAGCACCTGAAAAATACTGTTAAGGGCGATTAGTCCTGCTGCATATTCTCGGTTTCCGTCCGCCAGATCGTTCCATACCACAACCATTGCGATACAGCGTGCCAGGCCAATCAGGATCACTCCAATCATGTATTCAGGGTATCCGTTCAAAAACAGGAGTGCCAATAAAAACATTAAGACAGGGCCTACAATCCAATTCAGGAATAAAGACGCGCCTAAGACTTTAGTATTTTTGAAAACCTGTCCCATCTGTTCGTATTTTACTTTTGCCAGAGGCGGATACATCATCAGGATAAGCCCTATTGCCAATGGAATGTTTGTTGTTCCGCTGGAGAAAGAATTAATGAAATCTCCGCTGGAAGGAATAAAGTATCCTATTGCCACGCCTATTGCCATAGCAAGGAAAATCCAAAGGGTCAAGAAGCGGTCAAGGAAGCTTAATTTTTTGCGTCCGACGGCTGGTGCACAGTTATTTGCTGACATTTTATTTTTTTATTTGTGAGAATACGTAAAACATTTCAGTTCCTATCTGCAGGCTTCGCTCCAGATAAGTTTCTTTCTGCTGAGGCGTTCCGTCAGAAATTTTTGGATCTTCAAAAGTGATTGGGATTCGTTTCTCAGCGCCTGCTATAAATGGGCATCCGCCGTCAGCCTGCGAGCAGGTCATTATTGCGGCGAATCCGCTTTCAGGATTGAAATCATCATCATAGGTTTTGGAAAAACCGATGACAGGAAGCGCGTCAGCTGAATATTTTATGGAATAAACAGGGTTTGATCCTTCTGAAAGAGTTTTGATGTTGAATCCTGAATCCTTTAAAGTCTCCACTGCCATTGGGAAAAGGGCAGTAGCCTCGGTTCCTCCTGAATAGCATGAAACGTTTTTGATGCCGTAATAGGCGGCGGCAGTCTGCGCCCAAACCTGCGACAGATGGCTTCTTCTGGAATTGTGTGTGCAGATTAGGTTTAGTCTGGTTTCCAGATTACTGTCCACTTTAGTCTGAATGAAGTCGATTAATGGCTGCAAGACTGTTTTGCGATCTTCGGAGATCTGCTTAAAATCAAATGATTTAACGGTATTCTCAATTTGTGGATATAACATAGTTTTTTGGCTGTAAAGGTTTATTAATTATCTGTTTAATAATTAGCAGCATCCTCCGCCCGGAGTGCATGAATTGGCATTGTCGGTATTTAACTGAGATAATTTTACTTTAGGCTTATCAGATGGAATACCGCACTGCTCCTGAGCAAGGCATGCTGTCTGCTTGTTAAGCAGAGTGAAGTTTTTGCCGTTGAAATCCAAATCGTATTTGCCGATAGTAGTGTTCTGGTATTCCACTTCAATTTCATTGTCTTCAATTCCCAATACTTTTTCTGAAAGCTCAATGATGTGGATCAGCTTCTGAGGTTTAAGCCTGTGCTCGTAGTCGTTGGCATCCCAAAGCTGGAAATTTACAACAGTTTCTTTTCTAACTGTTCCTCCGCAGTCGATGAAGTTTTTGGTAACTAGGCCGACTTCGGTTACGTGAAAATATTCCGGTACAAATGTGCCGTCCGGCAGTTCAAAATTTACAGCTTCTACTGTTTTAAGCACTTCTTTAATTTCTGAAAGTTTCATAATTTTTTATATTTAGTTAAACTATATTTTTTATTAAATAATAACGGAGCTTCTTCTTTCAAGAAGCGCAGTATCTCTCCAGATACCGTTCTGTTTTCCGATTTTTTCTCTTGTTCCAAGTATTCGGAAGCCTGCTTTTTCATGGATGCGGAGACTTGCTGTATTCTCAGGAAAGATTCCTGCCTGAAGCGTCCAGATTCCTTCTGTTTCGCTCTGTCGGACAAGTTCATTTAAAAGGGTAAGCCCGACTCCTTTTCCTGAATGTGCTGGATCCACATATACGCTCACCTCTGCAACCCCCGCATAAACGCAGCGTGAAGAAACAGGTGTAAGGGCAGCCCAGCCAATTACCTTGCCATCTTCCTGCATCACAACCCGGCATGACTTAAGATGTGACTGGTCCCAGTCTTCCCATGAAGGGGCGCTGGTCTGGAAAGTGGCATTGCCGGTATCTATCCCTTTTTGGTAAATTATTTTTACCTGATCCCAGTGTTTATCCGAAAGTTTTCTGATTTCCATATTTTTATAGATTAGCAGCATTCACTTCGCTTTTTTGCCAAATGATCTGATATATGCTCAAAGAAACCTTTTATCTTTTCAAGTCCAGGTTCGTTGATGCAGTAGCAGATAGAATTTCCTTCGATGCTTCCTTTAATCAGTCCCGCATTTTTCAATTCTTTCAAATGCTGTGAAACGGTCGGCTGTGAAAGGGGAAGTTCGTTTACAATATCTCCGCAGATGCAAGCATCCACTTTTAATAAATATTCCATAATAGCAATACGCGCAGGATGGCCTAATGCTTTTGCTAAAACAGCCAGCTCGTTCTGGCTTTCTGTAAAGTGATCTGTTTTTGTTGCTCCCATCGTTTTATATTTATATTGCAATATTACGATAATAATTTAAATAAAAAAAAATATAAAGATTTATTTTTATGAAGATGAAGGCATCGGCTAAGAAAAAGATTCGATGCATATGGTTTTATAATATTGTTTGTTACCCGAATGCTAGTTTTATCAAACCAATGTATAAAGCAATAATTACATGGTTTATCGTTAGCTGATATTATATAAATACAATACAAACTGAACAACCCATAATTAGAAAGATGTTCAGCATTTGCAGTTATTTGTTATTAATAATACCAATTTTAAATTTAAAATTGGTATTATTAGATTTTCATACTGGTTCAATTTCGATCATTAATTTGAATGGACTTCCACACCGTTCAAATGAAAGACAATTTAAAAAAATTGATATCCTTCAATATTAACCGATTAATCTTAATTCTAGAATTTGGTCTTACAATAATTTACTATTGTACTTATAAGCTAGTAATTTAAAATAAATCCTGCACCAAAGCCCATATCACTGTCATAGTGTGAAGACAAAGAACCCCATCTGGTAATTATATAGCGTAGTCCTGCCATATATTCCTTGTCTGTATTCCACATCAAATTCATTCTAAGCCGTTTAGAAACGGGAATGTCTTTACGTTCAAATTGTAATCTGACTTTACCATCGGTAAAAACTTCAGCTTGTGCTACTATTAACATAGGTAGGATGTAGTTAACCCCTAGACTTACCACTGCACGTTTATCCTTAGTATTGGTTTGTCCAAAAAGATTATTTTCTTGTATATCTTCTCCCATTCTTCTATATCTCCAGTCAAATCCTATAAAAGGCATTAACCATTGCATTTTTCCAATATATCGACCAATATGTGTTTCTGTTTCATAACCATGCATGTCATTGTATCCTAACCTCCATTCGGTTCCAATGCTCCAGCGTGTACTTTGATACATTGCTTCACCGTCATTTCCATTGGTGGCAAAATCATTTTCTGCCATAAAGTGGAATTTTCTGTCGTCGGCAAAAAGTTTTCGCTGTGCTAGTTTTGGGTTTGGTATTTCAGGATTGGCCGGCTGATTTTCATAAGTAAAAACCCTGCCCATTCCGCTCATCATATGATATAAAATATGGCAGTGAAAAAACCAGTCTCCATCAACATTGGCATTAAATTCCAAAGTATCGGTTTCCATAGGCATTATATCAATCACATTTTTTAATGGTGCATATTCTCCTTGTCCATTAAGAACCCTGAAATCATGTCCATGCAAGTGCATTGGATGGCGCATCATAGAATTATTATGCAAAATTATACGTACATTTTCACCTTTTTTAATTAATATTTTATCAGCTTCTGAAACCACCTTATTGTCCAGACTCCATACATATCGATTCATATTCCCCGTAAGTTCAAATTTTAGTTCTTTAACAGGGGCATTTTCGGGAAGCGTAGTTTTTGTAGGTGATTTAAGCATTGCATAATTTAGTGTTGTAATATCCGAAAGTGCATTGGCATTATATTGCTCAGCATCCATTTTCATTCCTTCCATCTTTGTACTGGTTTTAGGCTTTGTTTCACCTGTAATCTCAGGATACATTACTACATTCATATCCATCTTATTAAGGCTCATGCTCATTCCCATGTCATCCAGATCGCCATTCATTTTCATCATGCCGTTCATCATTTTCATTCCTTCGAAATATTTAAGTTTTGGCAAAGGAGCTACTAATTGCTTAATTCCGCTTCCGATGTAAAGGGACGTAGATTTTGTTCGGTCTTCGGGTGTTGCTAAAAATTCATAAGCTGTTTTATCAGCTGGAATAGTAACAACTATGTCATAGGTTTCAGAAACTGCAATAATTAGTCGATCAACCTCAACGGGTTCTACGTCATTCCCATCATTTGCCACAACCGTAATTTTCCCACCGGCATAGGTTAACCAAAAGTAGGTTGATGCACCTCCATTGGAAACCCGTAATCGGACCTTATCACCTGCTTTAAATTGGGAAAGCTGATTTTCATTTTTCCCATTGATTAAAAATTTGTCGTAATAAACATCACTGACATCCATGGCATTCATTCGCTTCCATTCATTTTTTATTTTGTCGCTGAAATACCCCTGTTTTATAGCTTCTGCATAACTTTGTGTAGTGCCCTTTTTAATAGCAAACCAGTCTGATGCATTGTGCAGTAATCGATGTACATTTTCAGGTTTCATATCTGTCCATTCACTTAGTATTATGGGAACGGAAGGCAAATCATCGATTCCCTTGCGAAAGGTCGGATCATCTGTCCTTTTATTCATAATGAACGAACCGTACATGCCTATCTGTTCCTGAAGTTCCGTATGGCTATGATACCAGTGTGTGCCATGCTGAATAATGGGAAAAGTATACAGATGCGTCGTATGGGGTTTAATTGGCATTTGAGTTAGATTTGGCACACCATCATATTGATTGGGTAAGAATAAGCCATGCCAATGCAAGGAAGTATCTTCATCCAGCTCATTGTGAACATAGATTTCCGCAGTATCTCCTTCTGTAAAGGTCAAAGTAGGCATAGGTATTTGTCCGTTAACGGCAATGGCCCTTTTTGCTTTTCCTGTAAAATTTACAATTGTGTCTCTTATATACAGGTCATATCGCACTACACGCGGTGGCGAAGTATTTTCTTCAGCTCTTTTCTGAGAAATAGAACTACTATTGCCGTCCTGAAGTGTCTTATTACCTTGGTCAGTTTGCTTGGTGGCTTTATTTTCTGCTGTTTTTGTTTGCTTGTCTGACTTTTCCGGAACTAGTTTCATACCGCACTTGGGGCAGTTTCCTGGTTTGGCTTCATGAATTTCGGGATGCATTGGACAAGTATACGTAGTGGGATTTGACTCTTCTTTCGAAGGCTTTTTATCCATTTCCATTGTTTTCATATCCTGAGCATAAATTAGGACAGGAAGCATGATAAAAACTAGTATTGTAAGTATATTTTTCATATTGCTATTTTTATAGAATATTGTTCTGTTATTTTTTTTTCATTTCACCCAACTTGGCTTTCATCTGCGCAATTTCAGCTTCTTGTGCTTTTATAATGTCTTGTGCAAGCTGACTTATTTCTGGATCTTGAAGGGAAGCCTCTTTGGCCATGAGGATTGCCGCTGCATGGTGTGGAATCATTGATTTTAAGAACTCTTTATCGTCAACAGCCGCTTGCAGTCTGATGCAGGAAAAAAAAATAATTGCAGCAAGGCCGCCTATGGCAAGTAATGCCATGTTCCACTTTTTATTCATATACATACTGCCCATTACAATAATCTCAATTATGAGCATCGGCATAGTCATTAGTCCTGCCATGTAAAATTGATTTACATTGGGAATGACATTAGCAAAAACATCTACCATCGAGTACATTAGGATGTACATAGCAATAAATGACAATACGATCATAAATGCTAATTTTTTGTACATTTTTGGGTTTTTCTCTTTTGAATGCTGCTGTGTTGTGTGTTCCATTTTCATGATTTTTTTCCTTTAAAAGTTATTTAGATTAATAAATTTTCCTCCAAAACAAATCTAATGGCACTATAATATAATACAGCATTAGCTTAAGTGGCGGGGATTTTTTCTGCGCTTGTATTTTTCAATGTGATATTGTAATAGCTTAATATTTATTTGCTTTTAAGTAATAATTGTAACTCTTCAAGCTGGTTTTTTAATTTTTCCGTGCCTTTCATTTTTTTCTGTTCTGCAATTGCAAGGGCTTTTTTTGCAGCCTCGATGGCATTGGGATAATCCTTGAGTTCTACTGAGATTTTCTGTCTTAAAGTCGGATAATAAAAATTTTCAGGATCTAATTTTTCAGCTTCAGCTAACCACGATACTGCTTGGTTGTTTGCTCTGCACGTGGCTGAATAATAATTTGCTGCCTGAAACAATAAAGTAGCATTTTGACTTTTTTCTTTAATAATATATTTGTCAATTAGGGCTAAAATTTCTTTGTCAGCTTTGCTTTTCATAGGTATTTTAACCATTGTGTTTTCCCATTCTATTTTAAGGAAGCCTTCTCCTTTACTGTTGATGTCATTTAATTCAATGGTAAAAGTTTCATAAAAACCAATCGTTTTTTCTGTGGGAACGGTAAAACGCATAACATCTTTTTTCTCATCATAACCAGTTTCGCCATGTAAAGTAATATCACTATTGATAATTATAGTCCACTCATTTTCTGAAGGAATTGAGAATACAGAATAAGTTCCTTCTCTTAAAATATTGTTTCCAAAAGCAATATCTTCATTAGTACTTATGGTCGTACAATCGCTGGCGCCTGTTCGCCAGAGTTTACCAAAAGGCACTAATTCGCCAAATATTTTTCGCCCTCTTACTAAGGGTCTGCTATAGGATATTTTGACTGTAGAACTTCCGATTTCTTGTTGAAATGATGCAGAGGGACTTGCAGGGGTAAGTTTAATTTGAATTTTTTCTTGTGCAGAAATTGATAACGATTGCATAATAATGAAGCTTAGCAGAATTATTTTTTTCATAGTTTTTAATTTTAAATTGATTTTGATATTTTTTCCATTATCGAATGGTCGCTGCCAAATTTGCATATAGCATCACAATTGGCTCTTAGTTCAGAAAACAGGATATACTTAATATTCATTTTAGAGTTTTTTATAACAGGTCTATTGAGTTGAAGGACTAAATCCTTTTCCCGATTATTTGGAATTATAATATAAAAAACTTCCTGTCCGTTTGAAATAGTAAAGTATAGGTCAGACAACCGTAGTATGCCCGAATAGATACTAGTGCTCTTTTCTACTTCAAAGGCTCCTATAATTTTGTTTGTGCCTTTTTCGAACCACAACACATCAATTAACTTGATGGTATTTTGAGTGTCCTTGTCAGTAGGCAGCTCAGGGAATTTTCCAAGTGAAATAAAGGAGAAATTCTGCCCATCAAACGATTTGCTTTTATCATTGCTTGCCGGAGTAACATCGAAACCCAATGAAACTCCAATTTTTAATAAATGGTACTGCATTTCACTATGCAGATTTTCTTCTAGTTTTTCGTCAAGTATTTCTTTCTGACGTTTGTGTACGTTTTTTTCGAATCTTGCACGTTCTACTTCGCTTAAATATTCATCATTGCCTATTAGCATTTTCTGAGTTCCAATTTCAAAACACAATCCAGCGATGGCACCCAAATCATTTGAGAGCTGAGATTTATGCAAACTGTTAGTTTCCATTAAAACTTCTCTTATTTTAAGATATTCTGTCCAGCTTCCCAATTTTTTTTTGTCTTTAAAAAGAAAATTAAAACCATTTAGAATAGCAGTGTTGAATGGTGGGAACCAGGTTGGGTGTATGAAATATAGAATACTGGCAACCGCTGGCCCTAAGCCTTTAATTTTTAATTCATCGAGTCTTATGATTTCTTTTACAACCTGTTCTTCAGACTTGGCATTGATACAATTTTCAAGAAACTGACCAAAAGCCAATTTATTGTTTTGATTTTCATAGATATCTGGAATGCGTAATTTGGGTTTCCAGTAAAACGGATGTGAAACTCCGGCAAAGACTTGTTTTTGTTCAGCAATGCAGCTCAGTACAAATTCTAGGCTGCTTTCTTTGAAATCATTAGGAAAGGTTTTGCTTTTAATATCCTCAATGACTTGCAGAACACCGCGTCTTATAGTGCGAAATGCCTTTAATCGTTGATCGTTATATATAAACCAGGTATTGTAGACACTTTCGTTATCAATTTTATACTGCAGAATAATTTGTCCTAGATTGGTCATCTTTGTTTGTATAGTAAATTATTTATTCTTTAGAGTTTTAAACTTCTTAATCGCAATGCATTGACAATAACAGATACAGAACTAAAGCTCATTGCCAGGGCAGCAATCATAGGAGAAAGTAATATTCCGAAAAACGGATATAAAACTCCAGCTGCAACAGGAACCCCTAATACGTTGTATATAAAAGCAAAGAAGAGATTTTGTTTTATATTGCTCATTACAGCATGGCTCAGGTTTTTAGCTTTTACAATTCCTTGCAAATCTCCTTTTACCAATGTAATCTTGGCACTTTCTATTGCAACATCAGTTCCTGTTCCCATCGCAATTCCGATATCCGATTGTGCCAAAGCCGGCGCATCATTTATACCGTCACCCGCCATAGCAACAATTTTTCCTTCAGCTTGTAATTTCTCGATTACTTTTAATTTATCCTCTGGTAAACAGCCTGCTTGAAAAGAAGTCAAATGCAATTCGTCGGCAACAGCCTTGGCAGTATTTATATTATCTCCCGTAAGCATGATTACTTCAACTCCTTGACGCATTAATTCTTTTATAGCAGCAGCACTGGTTTCTTTTATGGCATCGGTTATCGTTACAAATCCCACCACGTTTTTATCTACAGCGATGTAAGAAACCGTCTTTCCTAATTTTTGCTCGGCAATAATTTTCTCTTCTATGACAGCAGAAACAATTGCCCCTGCTTGCTCCATTAATTTTTTATTGCCTAATGCCGTCTTCTTACCAATAGCAGTTCCAATCACTCCTTTACCTGCGATGTTTTCAAAATCATTGACTTTTGTCAAAGAGACATTTTTCGCTTTTGCAAATTTCACTACGGCCTGTGCCAAAGGGTGTTCGCTATATTGATTTAAAGAAGCAATAAATTGTAACAGTTCCTCTTCTGAATACTCGAAAGCAACAATTTTCTCTACAGAAGGTTTTCCTTCGGTAATTGTCCCCGTTTTATCAGTAATCAGAACATTTACTTTGTTCATATTTTCTAAGGCTTCGGCATTTTTTATGAGAATTCCCGATTGTGCTCCTTTACCAACCCCTACCATTACAGACATCGGTGTTGCTAAACCCAGTGCACATGGACAAGCAATTATCAATACGGCAATGGCGTTGATAAATCCGTAAACCATTGCCGGTTCCGGGCCAAATTTTGCCCAAATGAAAAAAGTAAGAACAGAGATAACAACAACAATCGGCACAAAATATTTGGCGATACTATCTGCTAGTTTCTGTATTGGTGCTCTGGAACGGCTTGCATTATTGACCATTTGTATAATTTGCGAAAGCAAAGTTTCCGAACCTACTTTTTCGGCAATCATAACAAATGATCTGTTTCCATTGATGGTTCCTGATGATACCGCATCTCCCATTTTTTTATCCACAGGAATTGGTTCGCCGGTAATCATCGATTCGTCTATTGTGCTTTCACCATCGGTTATCTTCCCATCCACAGGAATTTTGTCTCCGGGTTTTACCCGTAATAAATCACCTTTTTTGATATCATGGATTGAGATTATTTTATCGACTCCTTCAAGAACCAAAGTAGCTTCGGTAGGTGCTAATTTCAATAATTCTTTTATGGCACCACTGGTTTGACTGTGCGCTCTTGCTTCAAGCAATTGTCCTAGTAATACCAGTGTAAGAATTACCGTTGCCGCTTCAAAATAAAGATGAATTGTTCCGTGTTCCGATTTAAACTCCTCCGGAAATACATCCGGAAAAAACATTCCAACAATACTAAACAAAAATGCTACCCCAGTACCAATTGCGATAAGGGTAAACATATTTAAATTCCAAGTTACAATTGATTTCCATCCGCGAACGAAAAACATCCAACCGGCATAAAACATCACGGGGAGTGAGAAAATCAGCTGAACCCAATTCCATTTTTGAACGTCCATTATTTTCAATAATGGATTGTCATGCATCATCTCTATCATAGCAATAAAAAAGATAGGCACCGTAAAGAGTATTGCTATTTTCATTTTTTGCAGCAACTCCTTATATACTTTGTTCTCCTCTGTATCCGTTGGCTCCATAGGCACTAAGTCCATTCCACAAATTGGGCATGAACCAGGCGCATTGGTAATAACTTCCGAATGCATCGGACAGGTATATTGCTGTACTTGAATAGCTGCTGGCTCTTGTATCAAATCCATTCCGCACACAGGACAATCTCCGGCTTTATCATACATTTTATCACCTTCACAATGCATTGGGCAATAGTATTTTCCACCGGCATGATTATGAGGTACCGCTATTTTTTTATGATCCTTGTTGTGTTGATGATCATTAGCAGTACTACAGCATGATTTCTCAGCTGTTTTTTCGTGGGAATGAGTAGCATGAGTCATTTCAATGGTGTACTTTCCAACGGCAGTTAATGCGGCTTGAAGTTCTTCGGTGGCAATATGTTTTTCCATCGTAATGGTTGCCATCGGTGGATCTAATGTGACATTTGCCTTTATTCCTTCGACTGCATTTAATGTTTTTTCTACTTTGGTGCGGCATCCATCGCAAGTCATTCCTGATATTGTATAGGTATGTGTCATAAGGTTGTTTTTTTAGATACGATGTGTTATTTGTTTAGTATATAGAAAGTTAGTGTTTTTTTTTGAAGCTAATATGTATTTTAAACTTGTTTCAAATGGCTTGTTTCTCATCAGCTGTTTCAACCAATTGTTTAACACTAAAAAATAATTACAAACCGTCTTCAATCTTAGATTCTGATTATTTAATTGTTTCTTTCACCTCACCACATTTAAGCATTTTTTCTCCAAAGTAAGGGTTACGCACTTCTTTGGTAGTACTAATCCATACTGCCCCTTTATTATCAAAAGCCATTGGACAATAGTGCACATACAGCTCAGCGTCAGCCATTCCTGCTTTCTTCAGCAAGCCAACCATTTCATTACTTAGTTGAGAATAAGCTACTCGCTGCTTTTCAATATCCGGAGCTGAAACGATTGCCCCAGCACTTGTAACAAGATTACTGTTGGCGCTGATTTTTTGCGCTCCCGCCTCAATCGCATTAGCTGCCAGTTTTGCCTCTGCGATATTACCTTGAGTAAGGGCAACTGTTAAATGAGTATACTGGCTGTAAATTGCGTTTAAAAGATCATCATTTATCTTTACTTCGGATTCCTTAGTAATTGCGACTGACGTTTTCTTATTCTGTGGAATCTCTTTCTTTTTGTTTTCATTATTACCACAGGCAATAAGCAACAAGATTGATAATATGGAGATTCCTGATTTGATTAATTCTTTCATTATTTGCTTGATTAATTATTACATTTTCATTCCTGACATTGGGTTTTTGCCTTTTTTTAATATAAATTCACTGTACAAGAGATAGGCGCCAGTTGCAACCACAATATCACCTTTTGTTAAGCCACTGGTAATTTCGACTTCATCGAAGGTTTCAGAACCAATAGCCACCATTCTAGGCTGATATTTGCCTTTTTCAATTTCAATCCACACATGTGTACCGCTGCCGTCTCTTATTACGGCATCTACAGGTATGGTTAATTTCATTTTTTGTTCTGATGAAGGCAGTAAAACAATTGCCTGTTGACCTGCCTGCCATTGCTTGTTTGGATTGGCAATAGCACCTCGCAGCTGTATGAGCTGTTTGCTTGTCTGCAGGGCAGGATTTATAAAATCTACTGTCATTGTTTGGGGCTGATCTTCATAACCCGAGACTATAACTTTTACTTTTTGGCCTATTTTAACTTTACCAGCATCTGCGGGATAGACATCAGCTTCGACCCATAAACGGGTATAATCTTCCAGTTTCATAATAGAGCCTCCTTCTGCTACATATTGGCCTTCTGTTATGGAAAGTTCTGCAACTATTCCTGAATCCGGGGCATAATAAACAACATAAGGAGAAGCTTTTTGTTTTTTTAATAATTCATTAAGCTGTGCTTCAGATTGTCCATATAATAATAGTTTTTGTTTTGCAGCATTTTTTATTTGGGCAAATCGTTTATCCTCAGTAAAGCTTGCAGCCTGTGCCGTAGCTAGAAGGTACTCCTGCTGCAGGGCTGAAAGCTGCTCTGAATATATTTTGTACAAAGGCTGGCCTTTTCGAACGGGAACACCAGTTTCTTTTACATACAACTCTTCAATCCTTCCTGCCACACGACTTGAAATGTAAATAGTTTGCTCAGGGTCAGTAACCAAACGTCCGTTAAGATGAGAAGAATTTGAAAATTCATTTTCCCCAGCAGTTATTGTAGTCAGATTAGCTAGTGCCTGCTGGCTGGGTCCCAAGGTTAGAAAGTCCTGTGCGTTGTTTTTTTCGAAAGGCACTAAATCCATTCCACAGATCGGGCATGAGCCGGGGCCATCTTTTACAATTTGCGGATGCATGGGGCAGGTATAGGTTTGAGCTTTTTCCTGACTGGTTTTTTTTTCTTCTTTTTGGGCACATGCTGTAAATAGAAGTGGAAAAACCATTGCAATGAGCAAAATAGTACGAATTATTAGTTTATTGTTCATGGCTTAATTTTTTAATTTATTTTCTGAAGCTGTCTTGATAAAACTCTCACTGTCTATCATATAAGCCGCATTACTGGCGATATTCCAATTATTGATGTCTTGGTCTATTAGCACCATTCCATCACCATTATTTTTCGTTTTAACTTCTCTGGGAACAAACACGTCCTGCTCTTTTTTGAAAACGATGGATTTATTTCCTAAATTAAGAACGGCGCTTTGTGGAAGCCACCAGCCTTTACTGACAATAGGAATGGCTGCAGTTACTAATTTTCCGGTCTGAAATTTATTATCCTGCAAATAAATTCGGGCTATGGTAAAGTTGCTTCCCTCTTTAAAGACGGGTTGAATGAGTCCGATAGTACCAGTATACACGGTTTGCTTATCTGAGGGTTCATAAAACACCAACTTTTGTCCTTTTTTAATCTGGGATGATACCGATGGATCAAAAGCAAACTCAGCGATAAGGTTTTTGTTGGTATATATTGTAAAAAGAGATTGTCCTGCACCAACATATTGTCCTTCTCTTAGCATAATAGCAGAGGAAGCAGGGGCAGATGCGCTGCTATTTGATGCTGCACTGCTACTTGAACCCATTGCGCCCATACCATCATCTGACGGTGCGCTTTGAGGCGAAGCCGCAGGAGCTGTTGCAGAAGCATTTGCCGCTCCCGTGTTGTCTAAGATGTACCCGGTGGCATTACTGTAAACAGGAATGCGATAGGAGATTTTACCTGTTTTTAATACCTGTTGAATTTGCCCCTGTTGCATACCCAGCAGAGAGAGTCTGTCTTTTGCTTTTTGAAGCATCGGATTGTTTGGGTCAGATTGATAAATAAATAACAACTCTCTTTGCGCGGCAGCCAGATCAGGGGAATAGATTTCCATGATTAACTGTCCTTTTTTTACGGGCTGATAATTGTACTTAATCAGCAGACGCTCAATCCTTCCGCTTACCCTGCTGGAGATACTGGTCTGCTCGCGGGTATCGTAGGTAATAATTCCCTGTACCTGCATAGAGAATATTTTAGTACCCTCGTCAGGTTTTATGACAGATATGTTTGAAACAACTTGTTCGTTAACTGGTTTTAAAAGGTGTTTCAGGCTGCTGTCTATAGCTGTTTCCGTTCCAGGAGTGTGTCTTGCAACCAATTCCATCCCGCATATTGGGCAGCTGCCGGGCTTATCCTGAATAACTTCGGGATGCATTGGACAAGTATATTCCTGATTTGTACTATGCTGATGTGCGGGCTTACTGTTATGCTCTGTTTTCTTGTTACAGGCTGTCAATACTAATATCGAAACGAATAACAATCCGACTAACTTAGCGATAGAGTTCTTTTTCATAATCGACAATCATTTGATATAGTTTTAATTTTTCATCTAATAAGTTATTCTGCAGCATATTTAAAGCTTCCCAGGAGTCAATTACTACAGGAATCTGCAGTTTGTTTTCCTGATAGTTCAGAAAGTTTACATCCAGCGATTTTTGCATTGAAGGGATTATTTTTGTTTCGAGTCCCTGGATTCTTTTTTGCATGGTCAGTATTTCATATTGCATACCATATAACATACCCTGGGTTTCCTGCAGCATGGCGGATTTCTCTTTCTCCATTGCCTGTACATTATATTGCATTGCTTTAACATCTGATTTATACATTTTTGATGACCATGGAGCAATAGGAATAGACATCATTGCCATTACCGAATAGGCTTTGGGCATCATTTTATCGAAAGAATTCATGTGGTCAAACTGGATTTTAAAAGAGGGATTTTTCTCCGCTTTCATCGCCTGAATACTGAGCTGCATCGATTCAATTCCCGCATCCATCTTTTTAATATCTCCCCGCACAGCAGCAAGACTTGTGGTGTCGTGCAAAGCAGGGTTGAAGACAGGAATAATACTTGTGTCGATTGAAAAATCAGCATTGCCAGGCTGGTTCATCAAGCTGTTGAGCCATGCTCTTGCTTTTGCGATTTCACCTTCCTGCATGCGGATCATATTTTTGTTCTCTTCAATCCTTGCGTCAATCTTGTATACATTACCCAATTGCGACTGATTGTAAGGATAGCGTACTTCCTCAATCTTTTTCATGGTCAACATTATCTTTTCGTTCTGATCCAAAACTTTCATTCGCTCTTCGGCTACCATCCAGCTGTAGTAGAGCTGTTTGGCCTGCGCTTTATAGTCGTTAAGGGTAACGGTCCGCGTAGCGTTCTCAATATTTCCTTGGGACTGGATAAATTTTTTCTTCTTGTTTAGCTTTCCTATATTGGGGATATCTTGTTCAACTCTGAACATTAAAGATCCTTTGTCGCGGTCATCCATAACTTCCTGAAAAGGATAGGGTGTCATAAATGTCCCAACACCCACCATTGGTGCCATCCATGCCGTTGCGGCATCAGCACTATATTTGTACCCTTCAGCCTTTAGGCTATAGCTTTGCAGGAGCACGTTTTTTTTATCAATCCTGTGAAGGATTGTATCAAGAGACAAGACCTGTTGGGTCTGGCTCAATAGCTGTAATGGCAGTAAAAGCAATAGTACTGCCAGTATTTTAATGTTTGACATCATGTACTTCAAGTTTGCCATATTTTCGTAATTCATATTCTTTAGACATTAGGAAAATAAGCGGGGTTACTAATAAGATATGTACGGCAGAGGTAAATACGCCGCCAATCATAGGCAATACGATTGGTTTCATTACATCCATTCCGACACCATTGGACCAAAGGACAGGCACTAATCCAAATAATGAGACACAGACGGTCATTAGTTTTGGGCGTAATCTCTTTGCGGCGCCGTGTACCACATATTCTCTGAGATCGTCTTTAGTAATGGTTTCTCTTGAATTACCTTTGGCCTTGATAAGCTGCTCCATTGCATCATTGAGATAGATAACCATCACAATTCCGGTTTCCACGGCAATACCAAACAAGGCTATAAAACCTACAGCTACTGCCACTGATAGATTGACATCCCAGAAAAAAATTATATAGGCACCTCCAATCAAAGCAAAAGGCACTGTTATAAGACTTAAGAAGGCTTCTCTAAGGGAATTAAAGGCAAAATAGAGGGAGAAGAAAATAATAAGCAATACTATCGGTGCAATGATTTTAAGGGTCTTTTCTCCGCTGATCAGGTTCTCATATTGTCCGCTCCATTCTATAAAGTACCCTTCGGGAAGTATATTTTTGGCACTTTCTAATTTTTTCATAGCTTCCTGTACGGTTCCCCCCATATCACGATCACGTATGTTGAACATGACTGCCCCGCGAAGGAGTGCATTTTCTGAACTAATCATTGGAGGGCCATCTACGAATTTAATATCGGCAACAGAAGATAGGGGCACCTCTCCAAAGGTTGGAGACTGCAGGGGAATGCGTTTAATGCGTTCTACGCTATTTCTATAGTCCTGTGCCATACGAACGCTTATTGAAAATCGTCTTCGTCCTTCAACGGTATTGCCGATGGACGCTCCTCCTAAGGCAAATTCCACGGTTTGGTTTACGTCATCTACAGTGAGTCCATAACGGGCCAGTTCGGAACGATTGACATCAACATCCAGGTATTTGCCACCAGTAATAGGATCCACAAATAAGTCAGACACTCCAGGGGTTCCCTCTAAAGCCATTTTTACTCTTTCTGATACTCGCGCAATGGTATCGAGATTTTGACCGTAGACTTTAATACCCACGTCGGTACGAATTCCTGTAGCGAGCATATTGATACGGTTGATGATAGGCTGTGTCCAACCGTTTACCACACCCGGGATCTGCAGTTTGGTATCGAGTTCCTTAATAATGTCTTTTTTGTCTATTCCTTTACGCCATTCTGATTTTGGTTTTAGCATGATAATGGTCTCAATCATGCTCATTGGGGAATTATCGGTAGCTGTATTAGCCCGTCCGGCTTTGCCTAAAACACTTTCTACTTCGGGAACTGATTTTATTATTTTATCCTGTACCTGCAAGATGCGTTTGATTTCTCCATTGGATACATCAGGCAGGGTAACAGGCATAAATAAAATGCTCTGCTCATCCAGTGGGGGCATGAACTCTGTTCCCAGCCGCATCAATAATGGAATGGAAATCAATAACGCCAAAATGTTAACTGTCAGGGTTGTTTTTCTCCATTTTAGGACCCAGCGTATGATAGGCTCATAACCTTTTTCCAAAAAACGATTTACGGGATGTGCATCAGTTGGACGGAATTTCCCTTTCATAAAAAAAGAGATCAGTACCGGAGCTAATGTAAGTACCAACAAGGCATCCACAATCAGTATGAAAGTTTTTGTATAAGCCAAGGGATGGAATAGCTTTCCTTCCTGTCCGGTAAGCATAAATACAGGCAGGAAAGAAGTAATTATAATTATGGTGGCAAAGAATACCCCGCGAGAAACCTGCTTGCTGCTTTTCTCAATTACTTTAAGCCTTTCCTCTTCGGATATCCACTGTGTTTTTTTGCGAAATATATTTTTAATTCTTTTCATCAGAGTTTGTTTCAGTTTTTTGTTCGGATTCCCATTGTGCATACCGTTGTGAGAGATGCTGGTAGGCATTTTCACTCATAATAATACCGTTGTCAACTATTACCCCAATGGCAAGTGCGATACCGGTAAGGGACATGATATTGGAGGATATTCCAAAGGCATTTAGAAGTATGAAACTCGCGGCAATTGTAATTGGGATCTGGATTATGATACTTAATGCGCTGCGCCAATGGAAAAGAAAAATAATAACGATAAGCGAAACCACAATCATCTCTTCAATTAAGGTGCGCTTAACCGAATCAATAGACTCTTTGATCGATGCCCTCGGTCATATACAATATTGAATTTTACCCCTTTAGGAAGCCCTTTTGCGACTTCTTTCATCTTTTCTTTCACATTATCAATAACGGCATCGGCGTTTTCACCGTAACGCATCACGACGATGCCTCCAACAGCTTCGCCTGTACCATTATGATCAAAGATTCCCAATCGGGTTTCTCCGCTCATCTGGACTGTTCCTATATCGCTGACTTTTATAGGGATACCATTCTGGTTTTTCAGTGGAATATCCTCAATTTCTTTTATGGATTTCAGATAACCGGATGTCTTAATGATATAGCCAATATCACTCATGTCGAATTTTCTTCCGCCGCTTTCGTTATTATTGGCTCGTACGGCGCTTATAACCTCAGGGACAGACAGCTTATAATATAGCAGTTTGTTTGGATCAATGGTAACCTGGTATTCTTTTTGAAATCCTCCAAAAGAAGCAATTTCACTTACTCCGGGGACATTTTGCAAAGCAAATTTGACATACCAGTCCTGCAGTGCCCTTTGTTCGCCAAGGTCAATGCCGGGAGCGTCCAAAGTATACCAGAGTATATGGCCAACTCCGGTTCCATCGGGTCCCAATTGCGGTGCAACTCCTTTGGGCAGGGTGCTGCTAATTGTACTGAGCCTTTCCAGTACTCTTGATCTTGCCCAGTATACATCAACATCATCCTCAAAAATGACATAGATAAAACTCATTCCAAACATGGAAGCAGCCCTTACATATTTAATTTTAGGCAATCCCTGAAGGTTGGTAACCAAGGGATAGGTGATCTGGTCTTCAACGAGCTGTGGAGCACGTCCCATCCATTCTGTAAAAACGATTACCTGATTTTCAGATAGATCTGGAATAGCATCAATAGGATTTTTTTGAATAGAGATAATACCCCAAACAAATATTCCTGCTGATAATAGTAATATGATGAAACGGTTGCGCAGGGACCATTCTATTAATTTGTGTACCATAGATTTAATTTATTTTTGAAAGACTATCACTTACTTTTTCAATCCAATTGAGTAGCTGTTCTTTCTGAACAGTATTCAGTACTGCATCTTTATGGATCAGCGTATAGGAAGCCAAAGGCATTTGATTGGCTTTTATCTGCTTGGCAATTCGGTCTAATTTATTTTCCTGTTTTCGTTTCGAATAACTTCCCCATTGGCTGAAATTCAAATTTTCTTTTCCTTCCTTGATATGTCCTTCCATAAAGGTACGTGCCGGCTGGATGTAGGAGTACCATGGATATTGCGTGTTGCTGCTGTGACAATCGTAACAAGAAGTCTTAAGAATCGTTTGTATATTTTTGGGAATGGGATAGACTTTTGAAATGTGAATTGGTAAAACCTGCCCGTAATCGGAATTGCGGGCAGGCTGATACAATTGCATCAGTAGAAAAATAATTAACCCAATAAAAAGAATCTTTCTGATGAACCGTTTCATTTTACAATTGTTTTTTCATTGAACCGCAGGTAAGCATTTTAGAACCATAGTAAGGGTTTTTTATCTCTTTTGTTTCACTGATCCAGATAGCTCCTTTTCCACCATCATACATAGGGCAAGAATCCTGATATAGTGTTTTTGCAGCTCCAAAAGTTTTGATCAAATCATTTATGTCTTTACTCAATAGAGCGAAATGCTCTCTTTGATGCTCAATATTACCGCCATTGGCCCCAATATGTTCTGCATGCTCTTTGGCATCGTCAGCTATATCAAGATATTCAGCTTTGGATTTTGGATTTATCGATTTTACATTTGTGGTTTTGAAAGCCGAATACAGTGCCTTGCCAGCTTTAGCGGCCCCGTTGCTGTCATCTTTTGCGAGTGCATTTTTTAACGCTAAATAATCTGCAACAATTTGCTGAGTTGAAAATTTTGCTTCTGTTTTTTTGCTTTGCGCATTGCCAGAAACCATTACGCATACCATTAATATGGCTGAAAGAATTGTATTTTTCATTTTAATTATATTTTAAATTGTTTAAAAAATAGGTTGCTATTGATTTTTTTTCTAAATATCTATTGGACTGTCTACACAATAAACACATGGGAAATAAGTGAATATTCAGCAAAGAGTATCGCACGGCGTAGTCTAAAAAAATTAGATACATTTCAATAAATTATGAACATCATTAGTCACGAGAAAATTGAGTGGTCATTATGTAAACAGCCCGATAAATTTATTAGTACTTAGCTGTACTATAGTTCTTTTTTCATAGAACCACAGGTTAACATTTTTTTTCCTTGATATGGGTTTTTGATCTCCTTGGTTTCGCTTATCCAAATAGCTCCTTTTCCGCCATCATACATAGGACAAAAGTCCTGATACAATTTTTGTTCTGATTTGAAAGATTTTATCAAATCATTCATGTCTTTACTTAACACGGCAAAATGCTCTCTCTGGTGTTCAATATTTCCGCCGTTAGCTCCAATATGTTCTGCGTGTTCTTTGGCATCATCAGCAATATCAAGATATTCTGCTTTTAATTTCGCATCTATCGAATTGGGATTTACACTGTTAAAAACTGCATATAATGCCTTGCCTGCATCTGCAGCTCCTTTTGTATCATCTTTGGTTAATGCATTTTTTAGGGACAGATAATTACTCACGATTTCGTTTATAGAAAATGTTCCTTGAGCAGTCTGGGCTGTTTCTACTTCTGCACTTTTTCCGGCCGTTTCCTTTACTGGCTCGGTTAATTCCATTCCGCATTTGGAACATTTGTCTCCTTTTTTTCCTGTAATTTCAGGATGCATGGAACAGGCATACAATTGCGAGTCATTCTGAGCTGTCCCGGAAGCCGCTTCAGGAGCTGCAGTTTCTTTGTTTTTTGAATTACAAGCTGTAAGTACAATTGCCATTACAAGGGTTGAGAAAATTAGTTTTTTCATTTTTTTTAGTTTTTATCTCTAATGAATGTTTTTTTGTCTAACATTCCTTTGTTTGAGTGTTATAAGAATTATTCTTTTTTTGATTGCAAATCCAATCTCTATTTTGCCTTTTAAATGCCTTTATATCAGATTTATATTTTCAGCACCAATCCGTTGGGTTTTCTACCGACATTAATCGTTTTAGAGACCGTATGGTTTGATACATTAACAACAGAGACCGTATTGGCGGTCTGATTGGTCACATAGGCAGTATTTCCATCTGCTGTAAATGTTATAGCATGTGCACCGGCACCAGTAGTGAATACACCTCCATGAACCCACATCATCTTAGTCTGGTCCCAGGTCCAATAATGGACTTTTGCATTGACAGGATCACTTACCCAAAGTTCTTTCTTATTTCCATTGTGAGACGCTATTCCAGGCATAAATCCTAGATCAATGGTTTGGCCTACGGCATCGGTTGCCACATTGATTACCGAGATAGATTGCCCGTCTTCATTATCAACATACATTCTGGCGTCAGTTCCTGTCCAGGCACCCACAGGGTTTTTTCCCACAGCAACTGTGGCTGTAACCTGCTTGGTTGCGGTATTTATAACTGACACAGTATTGTCATCTCCATTAGCAATATAAGCCTTAGTCCCATCAGAAGAAAAGGTAAGCTCAGCGGGCATCATGCCAACTGCAATGGTGCTTTTCAATGCGTATGTTAAGGCGTCATAAACCAGAACTTTTCCATTGATGTCCATTTGCGGCACCCAGATTTCTGAACCATTTGGGCTGTATATTGTGTTGTGGTTCATCATTGGCAGGCTGATATTTTTTACTGTTGCCCCACTGGCTGGGTCAATTACAAGGAGTTTACCTGTCATTCCTCCCATACCTGCGGTATGGCCTGCAGAGAAGTCCATTCCGGGTACACCGATAGCCAGATGATTGGAATGTAAAGAAATGTGGTGCGGCCACATGATCATATCGTTGCCGCTGCCCATTAGGCTTAAGGTTTCTGTAACTTCATTAGTTTCCAATTTGATTACTGAAATTGTGCCGTCCTGACCATTGACCACATAAGCGGCAGGATAGTTTATATTCAGTTTTGGATCGGACATATTCATATCATCCATTTTACTGCAAGAAAACAGCGAAACGGTCCCTAAAATTAAAACTCCAAGCATTGAACTAACGGTTATTATATTTTTCATTTTTTGATTTGGGATTATTTGATTGTTTCTATAGTTGATCCACAGCTTAACATCTGTGAACCGTAATACGGATTCTTGATGCCGCTTTCTTTGCTGAGCCAATTCGCATCAACCATTGGACAATGATTATAATAAACCGGCTGCGGCTGATCAGCAGTTTTTATAAGATCGTACGTGTTTTTGGAAAGGCTTTTAAAGGATTCCCTTTGCTTTTTTACATCTTGGTTTTCAGAAATATTTGTGGCATCTGAAGCTAAACTTTTCATTGCATTCATCCATGCAGTATGTTCTTTTGGCTTTAGGTTCTCCATTTTAATAGCATTGATTGCAGTAAGGAGCTCTTTAGATTTCAATGCGGCAGTTTTAGCATCTGTTTTCACCAAAGCATCTTTTACATCAAAGTAGCTGTCGAAAATTGCTTTAAAAGGACTGTTTTCTTGTGCATCTGCAGGAACTGCGGCTGTATGCTGTGAATGATCCATTTTACCCATATCCATTTCGGATTTTTTTATTGGAGCCGCCATATTTGTTCTTTCATATTGGCAGCATTGTGGAAGTTTTGCATAGGCGTCACCAGGAGCTAAGAACTGGTCGCTGTCATATCCTGCTAAGGCAATTCTTTTCAGGACTTCATCCTGATTTGTTTTCTTCTCATCATAGGTAATAGCCGCTATTTTGGTGTTTTCATTCCAGTTTACCGAAGCGATATTTTTGATGTTTCCTGCTTTTTCAATAGCAGTTTTGCACATTAAACAATTACCATAAATTTTTGCATTTATGTTTTTTGCATTTTTTATAGGTGCGCCAAACACTATGACTGACAGCAATAGAGTGATTGCCATCAATCCTTTTTGAATTGATTTCATTTTAAAATGTATTTGAAGTGAATATTGCTTTTGAGAAATAATTGCATACAAGAACTGTATAGAGAATTATTCTACAAAAAGCGAAAAATAAAAAAATGAAGCAGTTAGGCTTCCTTTTTTGACACACGTATGGCTGTCAAAAAAGGTATTTAGCTTATTTTAGGGATAAGCCAGATAGTATAGAAACCAGAGAGAATGGAGGTTTCTGAACTGTGGAATTTTTGTTTTTTAGAAAAAACACTTATAGTGATGTTTTTAAAGTCAAGTTGGTTAAAGAAAGTAATTCCTCCGTTACAGATTGAGACACAACCGCATGACTTGTGCCCACATTTATGACCGCAGCAGCCATCATTATTTTTTTTGGAATGACTGCCATCTTTCGAGCAGCAATCATTGTCATGATTTTTGGAAGCTTCTTTAGTATAAGAAATCTTTCCAGAAAGTTTTCCACAAGCAAAAGTAGCCATTGGCATCAAGAAGAAACCTAAGGTAATAATTACTATGATGTGGAATCTTTTCATAAGACATGTAAAATCGTAAACAAAGATAATTATAAAAATATCTCTGTTTATAAATGAAATGTTAAAATTGTTATTTTTTCATAGTTTATTTAGAAATGGATTTTTCTTCCCCTGTTTAATAGTCTGCATTGAAGGCAGTACGCTATTGAACAGTAATTATTTTTTTTTGATTTGAACAATCTAAGAGGAAGATTGCTATAAATCAGCAAGGAAAATTTCAGTGTCTGAAATGTTATAAAGCGGAAAAACCGAAAGTTCTTCGGTTTTTCCGCTTTTAGCATTGTTCTGCTTTCTTCTTTTTCATTCGGGAGCGAATCTGATAAAGGTTTTTTTTCATCAAACTGAAAATAGCTTTATGATGTTTTGAATTGTGATTCCTCAAACCACGGCGCTGTGCTATTTCCATTTTAGAAAGAGAAACCTCTATAGTTTCGATTGGTTTGTTGTCAATGCGTGCAGAGAAGAGCAGGGAATCTATCTTTTTGAAATACTCATTGGTAAAAACACAGTGTCTCAGGCTGTCGCCTTCGGTCATAAATTCAGAAACATTCTCCAATACTGAAATAGTAATTCCTGCCCCTGAAAAGCATAACCCGAAAAACTGTTTTTTCTCCTCAGCATACAGACCTTGCGCTTTTTCTATTTCCGCACGCATTTTCACAAGATATTTTTTTCTCAGCAACTGCTGTTTTTTCTCCACCAATCTGTCATGCTCCAAGTGTAAATCAGCAGGACAGACGAGCAGGGCGGAGGTTATGTCTTTTTTAAACCAACGCAAAAGTTCGATATAATCCTCCCAAATTCCAAAATCGGAAACTGTATAATTCTTTTTAAGACATATTTTTACGGCCTGCCAGTTACGCAGGACATGCTGATGGGGAGATTCAAGGTAATAGCGGAGCCATGAAATCTGCCTAGTTTTCAGCAGAGTTTCAGCACAGTGGTCTTTTAATAATGATGAAAGCAACACCTGAGGTGCTACCTCATAAAAACTTGTCTTAAAGCCATTTCGTTTCAATACGGGAAGCACTTTCAAGCGTGGATAAAACCTGTAGGGGTTGATTCGGTACTTGGGAGAGTTCTGAAAATCCTTTGGGCGGATTTCAAGGGGCGAATAGTACTGCCATGCATCGTATGCGTGCGAAAAAACATTTGTACTGCGTGACATGGTGCGCACTTCGCCTTTTGGGTTTATCCAATGCTGCATCACTTCGGTATGGGAATAGGAGGACAGACAGTTCTTCTTCATCTGTTTGGTCGAACAAATGATGCGCACTATTTGAAAATCCGAAAGACAAGTTACTACTGCGCTGTATTCTATTTCCTTGAAATGCAATTGATTGCAACCGTGTATTTTAAGTTTTCCTTTACAGGCTAAGCAAGCCGTAAATTTCGCAGACTGTTTTTCGGATTCGGGTTTCCAAGCGTTTCCACAGTCCAGACAGTGAAATTTTCCACGTGATAAAACGCCCCATTTCAGAAAAATGGTCTTTTCTGCCCATGAGTGTATTTCGGGGGTAATGGGCGCAAGGGATTCGCTTAATGCGACTATCTGTTTTTCTATGGCGGTATGCGGTTTCATAAGTCAAAAAGTGTTAAGGTTTGCTGTACGGGTTTCGCTGTATGCAACACTACAGTTTCAGGTCTTGCGACCTGCGGAGTCATTTCAGGAGCAGAGCTGAATAAATCAGCCTTTACAGGCTGATTTACCACCACTTTACAGTTGATTGGTGCAGGCGCACCAATACTGTCATCGTTATAATATTTGAGTGCCATATCAAAGATTTCCTGATTGTCAAAGGCGCACAATCCTGTTTTTTTGACCTCGCCAAAAATGTAACTGCAACAGCTCTCGATGTTTTTGGTTTCTTTGGCAAGGCTTTGGGCAAAGGCTGAATCGCCCTGCGCAGTTGTATTGAGATAATTCTCTATAGCAGTTTTAAAGTCGTCAGATGGTTTCATGATGGAAAAAGTTTGATTAATAGCTATTGTTCAAAGACATCTCTGTAAATGCCGTAGCAGTACTCCTCAAAGCAGAGCCAGCATAAAAAAGTATAGTGGGGCAGTTTATAGCGGTTGGCTACAGGCTCTCCGAATGCTTCTTCCAAGTCCTCTTTGATGCCTTCCAAATCTTCAAGGTGTTTGATGTAAAAAGCTTTGCAGTCGTTGTGGTAGATAAATTCCCCTATCATACCGCTGATACAGCCCCCTTTCTGTAAGTCTTCGAGGAAAGACTTCAACTGCTGTTTTTTCTTTCCGTTATAGCTATCCAAATGGCTTAAAATGATTTCGTTGAATACATGGCTTACATCGTAGTCCGTATACTCGTTTTTGTCTAAGGCTTTCATAATGTGATTTTTTGGCGTTTATAAATACAATCCTAGTATCTGCCTTAGAAAGGCAGGTCATCGGGATCGTCTGAGGAATTTTGTTTTTTAGGTGCAGAAACTGCGCTCGCAGATGTGTCCTCTTTTTTGGCAAAAGCCAAAATCTTAAGGCTGTTGATGTGAAAGGTTAAAGACCCCATAGCCGAGCCGTCGTGACCGATATAAGTACTCAGCCCCACACGCCCGAAGAGCTGAACTAGCGCCCCTTTTTTAAGCCATTCGGCAAGTTTGGCATTGAGCCAATACGAGCAGTCGATAAAAGTTGTAATCTGTTTGTACTCGGTGCTTCCTTTGGGTTTGTAGCTGTCATTGATGGCAATGGAGAAGTTAACGACCTGTTTTTTATTTCCCACTTTACGGGCTAATGCATCTTTTGTAATACGTCCTGTGATTTCCATGATTTTAAATTTTAGCGTTACTGTTATTTAAAATTTCTTTCTCCCTGCACTCCCAAAAATTGTTTTCAAAAGAAAAAACGGGAAAAAAGAAAGCAAGAATCAAGTGGCCGGTTATGAGGATGTGGAGTGCTATAAGTCCCGAAGGGTGGCAAGCGAAAGCGGCGCCATTATGCGCATGCAGCATACGGCGGGCACTATCTTGGCTGCCTTTTTATGCCGTTTCGAATGAAAATGATCTTTACTAAATACCGTCTCCGTCGGGCATTTGGGCAGCCTGCTGAAAAGACATATCAATTTCATATTCGGATGATTATTGCTGCTGATCTGGATTCAGCGGGATGCCGAATGGAAAATAAAATCAGACTGTGAATTTTGGAAATCTAAATGGAAAATTTATATGAAGATTTATATGAAGATTTATATGAAGATTTATATGAAGATTTATATGAAGATTTATATGAAGATTTAAGTGAAGATTTTGGTGAAGATTTTGGTGAAGATTTTAGTGAAGATTTCAGTGAAGAGAAGCCACAGGTTTTTGGTTCTGCTTATTATGTTTTTGTTTATCGTATGCTGAATGCCCTACGTATTTATACGGTTTTTCAACGGATAATTTTCAGTGTATAGGGCAGTTCTTTTTCAGCTATTGCTTATTGATTAAGGCTTTAGGAGCAAAGCCTTTTGAATTTCTTACATTTCTGCCGTGCAGAATATTATTCATCAACTGATAATGCCTCCGCAGCTATTGATAATTTTGATATTTTTAAGCAGAATTAAATTCATAATAAATTTCTGTTTAATACAATTTCTTAATACTATAATTTGATATGGCAGACGGTATTTTTTCAAAGTTTGAAAGAGATGAGCTCAATAAAATAACAGCAAAATCTATTCTTGAAAAATTAATGAGCATAAGACAGTCAATTAATGTAGAATTTACTGCAAGAAGACTGGTATGGGAGCTGATGCAGAATGCTAAAGACAATGCTGCACTGTGCAATGAAGATGGGGAAAAAGTTGATATTAAGATTCAGCTAAGCGGTGATGAGTTTATTTTTTCCCATACCAAAGGTTATTTTACCAATGAACACATAAGAGGCCTTATACGCAAATATTCGTCAGGAGATAAAGAACGTGATCCTGAACTTTCAGGACAGATTTATAAAACTACAGGACGATTCGGAACAGGTTTTATGACTACCCATCTGCTTTCGGAATCTGTTGAGGTGGAAAGTTTTTATAAAAATGAAAACGAGGATATTAATTTCAATAAATTCAGCTTCTGGCTGGACAGAAGCGGAAAAGGCGAAAAGGATATCATCAATGGAATTAATAATGCATTTGATCAGGCAGAGGAAAGCATAAAAAGGTCACAAGGCGCTGTGATGGGCAAAGAATCTTTTCGGACTGCATTTAAGTATCCGTTAAGTGCTGAAAAAATGGAACTTGCTGAAATTGCCTGCGAGGAGGCGGAAAAGGGAATTGCGTATACCTTAATAAATGTTCCGGAAATCAGCTCGTTAAACATTGACTTGGACTTATCTTCCGATACCTATACAATCAGCAGGGGTAAAACATTTGAATTTGAGGGCTGGCCATTTTCTTCGTATAATCTTGTTATTAACGGCAAGCCTTCCACAAAGAATTTTATTGCGGTCCAGGATGAGGAGCTTCAGATCATTATACCTGTTTCTCTTAAAAATGGGGTGATATCGGTTCTTGAACTAGATTCTGGTGTTCCAAGAATACATCTTGATTTTCCGCTGATAGGAACTGAAGATTTACATCTGCCTTTTGTGATTAACAGCTGTCTGTTTGAACCGACTGAACCCAGAGACGGCATCAGTCTGATGGGCGAAGAAAACCCTGTATCAAAAATAAACGGTGATATAATGGTTCGGGCAGCGAATCTTTATATTGTGTTTTTATCCTACGTAGAGTCTAAAGGTGACTGGAAGGATTTATATAATCTTGCCAATATACGTTCACCGAAAAGCCATTCATGGATCAGTTCGGAATGGTATTCTGCAAATGTGCTGCATCCGATCAGAAATAAACTGCTGTATGCATCACTTGTTGATGCTGTGGATGGCGGCAGAATTTCGATTCTTGATGATTTCGGAGATAAGCAGGTATTTTTTCCAAGTGCAGGTTCGGATAATGTCATAGATAAATTATGGGAACTGGCTTCTCAGCTTTATCCTTCTTCAGTGCCGGTTAAAAGTGATGTGCGGCATTGGAATAAAGTGCTCTGGAAAGACTGCCGCAAATTTACCATTGAGACATTATCGGAAGAAATAGCCGAGAAGAAGACTCTTGAGACTCTGGGAGCAGCTATTGGCTTTACAGGAAAAGAGGCATTAGTGTTTTTAAATAAGTATTATGACCTGCTCAATCTGGAGAAAATACACATTAAGGAGATATTGGCTGATTCACTGGCTGTGTGTAAAACTCAGTGATATTGACCACTGTTTTCCAATTTAAAGTGACCACTTCGTTTCGGTTTAAAGTGACCATCTAATTTCGGTGCAAAGTGAGCACCTAAAAAACTACTTTTTTTCGTGTGTTAATTATTGTTTCAAATATAGATAAATAATTATTCCTTGATTATGCTTTTTTTCTTTCTCATTGATTCCCCATGCAGCTCAACCCTGTGGGCCTGATGTATTAATCTATCAAGGATTGCATCTGCTATGGTTTTCTCGCCGATTATGTCATACCATCCCTGAACGGGGATCTGCGAGGTTACAATAATAGAACCATTGTTGTGCCTGTCTTCGATGATCTCTAAAAGTGTGATTCTGTTCTGGCTGTCCAATGCCTGGAGTCCAAAGTCATCTAGTATGATAACATCCTGCCTTTGTATTTTCATCAGTTCTCTCAGGTATGTACCGTCTGCTTTGGCCATTTTCAGCTTTGCAAACAATTTTGCAGTATTAAAATAACTTACTTTATAGCCTTCAATACAGGCCTGATAACCAAGTGCTGTTCCTAAAAAACTTTTGCCGACACCTGTGCTTCCTGTGATTAGTATATTTTCATTCTTTTCTACAAAACTGCATTCTGCAAGCCGGAGTATAAGATTTCTGTCAATGTTCCGGGACTGGTCAAAATTGATGCTTTCAATATTTGATTTGTAATGGAAGCGTGCATTGGCAATACTGCGTTCAATACGCCTGTTGTGGCGTTCATCCCATTCGGCATCTATTATCATTGACATAAACTGGTCAATGGTATAATGATCGGTTTTACCGCTCTCGATAGCTGTCATGAAGGCGTTATGCATTCCATGAAGCTTCATCTGTTTCATTTTTGCTACAGTAGATTCATTCATTGTAAATTGATTTTAGTTATAATAATTTTTTCCTCTGATATTGCCGTGGTCGGGAAGATCCTGATCTTCTTCCTTTTCGTGTTCCATAGGTATCTTATCCAGACTGTTTTCTAAGATGTTCTGTATGGTTTTAAAATTATAAATCTTAAAGTCCAGAGCACGTTTGCAGGCATTTGCTAATCTTTCTGCACCTACTTTCTTTTCAAAAGACAATATGCCTAGACAGCTTTTATAGGCCTGCTCGGGGTGGTTCCTGCTTTCTATTATCTGCATAATATATTCTCCTACTGCCGGATCAATGCTGTTGGCCCATTCAATAAACCTTAAGGCATTCCACTGCGCTACAAACTGATGTGTGCTTGCCATATGTTCTGGATTTGTGGTATAGATGTAGGGCTTTGGATTTCTCATGTGTGTGGCTATACGGTTGTATTTGAAGTATATTTCGACAGTAGAGCTGGTGTACAGCAGCTTCACTTTTTTCTTTAAATATTGATAAGGCACGCTGTAGTAGTTTTTGTCCTGGCTTAACTGGACGTGCCCGTTCTGCATTACTGTTGCCAGAGACTGGTATTTAATCTCAAAGCGTTCCAGAGGAAGAGGCTGCAGTTCATGCCTTTCATCTTCCATGAAGAGTTCAAAACGAGAGTATGGTCTTCCGGTAAGTTTCTTGTTATTATGCGCATCGAGCAGATTCCATATTTCCTGGTTCAGATCTTCTATGCTGAAGTATTTAGAGTCTTTCAGATTTGCATAAATTCTTCTGTAAAGTATCTTAACAGCGCCCTCGACTAAAGATTTGTCTCTGGGCCTGTATGCTCTTGCAGGCAGAATAGTAGTTTCATAATGTTCAGCTAAATCTGCAAGAGTTTCATTAATGGTAGGTTCAAAGCGGCTGGTTCTGACTACGGCAGATTTTAGGTTGTCGGGCACAATTGCGGCAGGCGTTCCTTGAAAAAAGCGCATTGCATTCTCCACCGAAGCTACAAAATCTTCCTTCTGCTGGCTCATTGAAGCTTCTGCGTAAGTATACTGGCTGGCACCGAGTATGGCAACAAAAAATTGCACTTCCTGAACCTCGGACGTGTTTTTGTCTATAATTGAGAGTGTCTTTCCAGCATAATCCACATACATTTTATCGCCAGCCTTGTGATTCATATGCATCACAGGGTTTACCTTGTTGCTCCAGTCTCTGAAGCGATTCCTGAACTGCGTTACTCTAAGACCATCGGGATGGGTTTCAATATACCTTTCCCACATAGTTTGTATGGTGATGCCCACCTTTTTTAATTCCCGTTCCATCTGAGGAAAATAAGCATACAGATCTTCGATTCTTGAGGAAACAACTTCTGTCGGACCCTGAGAAAACAGCTCGTCCAATTCAGTGTCAGTTTTCTTGTTGACAGTTTCCAGGCTTAATCCCAGCACTTCAAATAAAGAGATATATTTTTTCACAGTATTTCTGGAAAGAGATAAATATCGGCTTATAAACAGCTTGCTTTTGCCGTTGCAGTGCAACTTAATGACTTTTCTGATTTTGTTCATGTCTAGTTTGTTATTTGCCATAGTCTGTAGTTTTTATACAGATCCATGGTTTAACAGCATGAAAAGAAGTAGTGTTTGGTGGTCAATTTGAACCGAAACAAGGTGGTCAGTTTAAATTGAAAAGGAGTGGTCAGTTTGACCCGAAATCGATGGTCACTTTATGCTGAAAAAGTGTGGTCAATTTGACCGCTTTTTCCACAAAGGACGTAAGCTTTTTTGGGTTGATTTTTTAGATATGTAAAAAATGAGGAAGAGAAGATATTTTTTTGAACAATTAAGAGAGGATTTTGCTGAGTTTTTGCAAAATCCTCCCTTAAATATAATGGTATTATCTTAGGCTATTTGGCAGCTAAAATGTCCAATTTTTCAATAGACGGAGGTGTTGCCAATAGGTCTGGTGCATTTTCCATTAATGCTTTTGCGATCTTACCGCCAAGGTGTGCCTCTCTGCCTTCTTCGTTTGAAAAAGTATCGTAAATACCGAAGGTAGAAGCATCAATACGGAATGCATACCACGTAACGGTACCGGCTTCTTCAAGAGCAAGCGGTAATGCTCCTGTAATAAAATCTTCAACGTTTTTTTCTTGGCCGACCTTTGCTTCCAACCGAACTAACAATCCTAATTTTTTCATTGTTTTTATTTTTTAGTTAAACAATTCTTTAATCAGACAAAATTAGAAAAAACCAGCGCTGCTTCGTTTATTAGTTTGGTTCAATAAGTTATGAAAAGAGGTCAATTAGAGTGGATGTGGTTGGGGCTATACCCAAATTCATTTTTAAAGGCTGCACTAAAATTTGACAAGCTGCCATAGCCAAAGTCCATAAAAATTTCGGAAGGTGTGACTTGGTTATTATGTAACAATTCTTTGGCCTTGTTAAGCCGTTTTTGCTGAAACCATTTCCCTGGAGATTTCTGGTATATACTTATAAATTTTCTCTTAAAAGTAGAGGCACTCATATTGCACAGAAAGGCTATTTCGTCAATATTCAAGTTCGTATAAAGGTTCTTTTCAATTACCATTTTAAATGATAATTCTCTTTCATTGATTAGTAAATAATGTAAGTAATCTAAAAATACCGTCCCATATTTATCAGCCAGATAAAGCATTATTTCTTCAAATTTCAGTTCCAAAATCTTTTGAGAGATAGATTGTTGCAAACCAAAAATTTGTTGGAGCGAATGAATATAATGGATGATAAAATTGTCTTTCTCTAAGAGGAAATAAGGTATATCCGTTATCTTTTTATCTGAGGCATTCTGACTGAAAGAATGGGAATGTTTCAATAAAAAATCGGTGATGTTTTTGTGAGAAAAGAAGAAGAGTAAACAACGGTATGAGCTTACACCTACCAGTTCGGTAACCAAAACATTATTAGATGTGATAAGTAGCGATTGTGTTTCATTGATTGAAATGATATCATTAGAAAAGTGAATGTTTTTTTGACCATCCAATAAGAAACTGAATACATTTTTATTCAGGCCAATCTTGTTTCTAGAACCGTTCTTATACACTTCGTAATTGAAAATTTGCAAATCCGAAGTATGAGTTTCGTTATGTTCCCATAGATCTTCGGGAAGGTTTGTAATGTCCATCGTCAAAATTAAATTGATTTTTTACGGAGTGTTCTTTGGTTGTGTCATTAAAAAATTCGTTCCAAAAGCGATTTTAGCCATTTGAGTTTTTTCTTGCTGTAAGAAGGGTAATTGATAACGCCTTACCACCTGACGAATAGATAAGCTCAAAAAGCTGTTGCTTTCTTTCATCCATCTTTTTCGGGAATATTTCCAAAAGTTTTTCCGAAACCTTTTCTGCAAAGCTATCTAAGCTTGTAAGGTCTTCTTTAGAAATATCCCAAAAACCTGCGGGAAGCCGAATCTCATCTTTTCCAAAATCTGTCCCGTTGTATCCGAGCCGGTATTCGGCACCGAGCAAGGTAAGACATACCATAAAAAGCTTTGTTTGCTTTTTGAAAATATACCGCCTTGCTTTTTTATCCAGATTAAATAATTCGGCTACCAATGGTTCCTGATCTGTACAGCTAAACATAATGTCCACTCTTCCATCGGGAAAAATAATGACTTCTTTATCTTCATCGGTATGATTGGCGCATAGCAGGAAACTCTCCACAAAACCGGAGAGCCGTTTGTCAGGAACAATTTTTATGTACTCAAAATCTTGCATCGTTTTTATGTGCATCTGACCTGGGAAGAAATATTGGATATTCTTAATCAATCTGTCAGATGAATTATATATGCAAAACTAACAAAAAAAAAACAGTCTAAAATACACCACCACACGCGGCAAATGCTGAGTGTGGTGGTGTAAGATTTTACCATTAATGAGGTCGTATGGGCTGTTACAACTCATAGATTTCTTTTAATGCTTCTTTCAATGCCAAAGGTTTTCTTCCCAAAAGGTTTTCCAGATCGTTTGTTACCTCTTCAAACTGGTGGTTTTTCTGATCTTCGGCAAAACCGGCGGTTAGTAAAATGGCAAATTCGGGAACGCCAAACTGCTTTAGTTTTTCGGTAAACTCTGTTGGGGCGGCATTGGTGTAAGAAACCGATTTGCCTGAACGATTTAGTAACCTAACCTTGTCATTTTAAGCCCAAAACTTGTCGGACACCTACTTCCAAATTTTGCCTCACGTTTTATAAACCACTGTATATGAACGGTCTTAACCGTTTTGCTTATTTTTGCTTTCTCCTAATATTTTTAGCTAAAAAATCAACTTTCACCGCTACATATTCGGCATAGCCACGGGCATTTGGTGAAAGTGCAAAAACCGCTTCGCCTACTTCAAAACCATCGGCACCTTCCGTTTTTTCTACAATTTCGCCAGATATATCCCAACCTATGGAAAAGATGAAAGCTGAGAATGCCAGTTTTGAAACTGGAAAGGCTGCTCTGCAAAACTGGTACAACAATGATCGCGGGGAATCGCTTTTTGCGGAACTGTCATTTAATTTTAAAAAGAGTATGAGGAATAAAATAAAGAAAAGATGGAGTACAGTTTTATTGTTTTCATCTGCCCAAGCTCTTTTTCAGACGGGCTCTATATTGGTTATGGCTTTATCTGGTCTTGTCGGTTTAGAGATTGCGCCAGAGAAAAGTCTGGCTACGCTGCCCATTGCTATGATTTCAGTTGGAACCGTTCTTATGATGATTCTCGCTTCTCTTATTATTAAAAGATGGGCCAGAGAAAAGCATTTCTTATTGGGACAATCATCGGCGTGCTTGCGGGAATGCTTTCATTTTACGCTATTTTAAAAAACTCATTTGTTCTATTTGTTTTAGGAAACACCCTTATAGGAGTCTGCCAGGCTTTTACACAATATTATCGTTTTGCAGCCGCCGATTCGGTTCCTCAGAAGATCAAAGGAAAAGCAATATCATTTGTGATCGGAGGCGGAGTTGTGGCCGCAATTGCGGGACCGGCCTTAGCCAGATCTACCCAGAATATTGGCGCGGTTTCATTTGCCTATTCCTTTTTATCCATCTCTTTTTTGAGTATCATTTCTTTTCTGGTTAATTTTGGTCTAAAAGAGAAAAAACGTATAACGGCGCAGCAGAAGGATTTTCAGTTTAAGCAATCAAGACCGCTGGGGGAAATTATGGGACAGAATAAAACCATTTTGGCTTTATTATCCTCGGCAGTAGGATATTCCGTGATGATAATGATTATGACCGCAACACCTTTGGCAATGCACCACTACGGCTATTCCGGCGATGATTCGTCTGTTGTGATACAGTGGCATGTGCTTGGAATGTTTGTGCCTTCTTTTTTTACCGGCACTTTGATTGAGAAATTTGGCACGGGCAGAATAATTCTGTCTGGTGTAGGCATACTGTTTTTGCATTTATATCTGGTTCTGACAGGCACTGATTTTCTTCATTTTGTGTCCGGTCTTATCTTTCTTGGAATAGGCTGGAACTTTATGTTTGTAGGCGGCTCAACTTTATTGTCAAAGGTATATCGAGAAGATGAAAAAGAAAAAGTCCAGGCTTTTCATGATTTTTTTGTTTACATTATCATGAGCATTTCGAGCCTTTCAGCAGGAGTCCTTCTGAGCAGGTGGGGATGGAAAGGAGTAAACATAGCTGCAATTCCAATGCTTCTAATTGTTCTCGGGGCTTTTGCAATTATGAAAGCGAAACATAAAAAGAGAAAAAAGAGTGGCTGGTTTTTAACGCCAAGAAAGCGAATCATTTCAAACAAATAAAAAATGGCGCCAAATTGTCTTCAATTGGCGCCATTTGGCTTTGTGACCTCTACGGGACAAATTACAATAAATTTTTTGGAAGATTTGAAGAGATTGGCGTACTACAGGTAGTGTCTGTCTTTCATTGGCTTTATAATTTTGGTTTAGATGTACCGTTGGGGATGGATGTAAAAAATATAAAAACTCAACTGATTCATAGCATGAAACTTATATATAAATTTACAAATTTTATTGAGGATTAAAAAAAATGTTTTATGTTAGGGTAGGATTGTCTTTCTTTGGCTCTATGAATTATTTTATGCGATTTAGGTTTTGTGGCATAAAAGTAATCCCTTTCAGAGCAACAGTTCCTTTAAAGTCAGGGTCGGGTTTGGGGATGCTATTCGTTTTTTCCTGCGCATAAATGAAAACCGAAAAAAAGAATGCTGTCAGAGAAATGATAACGTTTTTCATAAAAAAATCTTTTGGTTTGATTAATACTAAAACATAGGAGCGTAAATCAGCAAGGCGGTAGGTAGAAATCTTATGAAAGTTAATGGATTAGTTTTCCAAGACAAAGAAAATGTCCAGTACATTTGTTGCAAATTATAATTTGAAACCATTTTTTAGTACATGACAAAAAAGTAGCAAGCCATAATCGAAAATATGAGAGGCAACAAGACACTTCTCGAACCATTTATAAAAGGAGTTTAACTGCTTTTTAATATTGCGGCCGTTTCAGCGGCAATTTTCTGCACAAGAGCTAGCGTCACGGAATTACCTATCTGTTTGTAAAGGCTGCTTTTTGAAATTTCGGGAAAAATAAATTGGTCAACGGGAAATCCCTGCAGGGCAAAACATTCTCGGGGAGTCAGTTTTCGTATGCCGTAATAATCTTTTATTATCGGCACATTATGGCCGCCCGTGCCCATGTTTGCTGTTAGTGCGGGACAGACACTGTTTTTGTTTTCCCGGACATAAGTCCTGCGCCACTGATAAACCGCGGTATTTTGGGTGACATTTTTTTCAAGCTTGGTGTAGATAGAACTCTTGGCGGAGTAATAATAGCATTCTGGTTGTCTCTCTGTTTCCAGAAAATCCGCTACAGTTTTTGTCAAAGGTATTTTCTTTGGAAATTTAAATTTGGAGTGATTCGCTACCTGTAAAGGATCGAAACAGACGATGAAAATCCGTTCCCGATTCTGCGGTATATTGGAATGGGTCATTGTGTTGAGGACTTTATAAAATACCTTATAACCCAGATGCCCTTCAAGAATGTCGAGTATTGTTTTGAAGCTCCGTCCTTTGTCGTGTTTTAATAAATTTTTTACATTCTCAAGTACTACGGCTTTTGGCCTGTGTTTTTCAATTATTTTTTTTATTTCAAAAAATAGCCGACCTCTGCTGTCTGAGAATCCTTTCTGGAGTCCGGCAATTGAAAAAGCCTGGCAGGGAAATCCTGCACAGAGCACATCAAATTTAGCTGGAATGGAATCCTTAACGTCCTGCAGCATGATATCACCTAGAGGCATCTCACCGAAATTTGTAAAATATGTTGTTTTAGCCGCCTTGTCCCATTCGCTGGAATACACGCATCTTCCGCCAGCAGACTGCATTGCCATTCGGAAACCTCCAATGCCTGCAAATAGGTCTATAAAGGTAAAAGAGGTTTTCTCAGATGACGAAAAGGGAAAAGACTTTACCTCAATTGATTGTTTTGGTAAGGCATTATTTTTACCAGCGGAATTAGAGTATATCATATCTGCATTTTTTTCAACACTTCGTTGTCAATTATGAATTAGACGATGATTCAAACTTATTTTGTTTTATGGCTCAAACGATATGATGTCTTTAATTGTCTCTAATTTCCGCCATTTGGCGGCAATAGAGTTCGACCGCAAGAATTGCAGTAAATTTAATGGTAAATTTGAAAATAATGTATTGGATATTCTGCGGGCATCCTAAAGGAATAATTATTATAACCTGTTAAATGCAGCAAGCACTGCCGATACCTCGAGCAGAGAAATTTCTGTAGGCTGTTTAGTTAGACGAACTGCTTTGCAGGCAGCCGATGCCGCTCATTTGTTCTGGAAATTTTATTAACGCAGCTGACAGCGTAAAAAAGAACGAGAGCCAATTTATTTTTTTTATTTTTATTATTTTTATTGAATTGGCTGCACAAAGCATTTGAGCATAAGGGTTTCAACGAAAGTTAAAAATCATCAATCAGATCTAGTATGATAATTTTTTTTTTAGTTAATTTTTTGCGATATGAAAACACCGGAAGAATTATATAGAGAGCTTCAATTAATGAGTCTGGGTTCAATGAGGAACTACACATGCATTCTTCTCACTGATACCTCCAACTATAAAGTTCATGGGACAGGTGTGTTTATACAGATTCAAGAGCATTATTTTCTTGTATCAGCCGCTCATGTTTTTGACAGGTACAGGGATTTATTTATTTTCTTATCGGAAGATTATGAAACGATCAGGCCAGGCGGGACAACTTTTTATATTGGTCCTGCAAATAGGGAGAGAGATGGAGTAGATGTGGCGGTCTTGAAACTCAATGATAATTGCGTCCAGCATATTTTAAGAAGATACAGTTTTGTCCAGGCAGATGATCTTGCAATCAACCACACATTCAAAGACGGGGAGTGCTACACTTTTCTTGGTTACCCTGCAACAAAGTCTAAAGTTTTGTACAAGACCGATATTTTTGATGCCACCACGTTTTTTCATTTTACTTCGCCGGCGAAACTCGACCAGTATTCTAATTTAAATCGAAATCCGGCAGTTAATGTAGTTGCCCACTATAATAAAAAATCTGCGTATAACAGCAGGAATGGTACCTTTGGAACTGGACCAGACCTTCACGGAATCAGCGGGTGCGGCTTGTGGTATACGGATCCTTCGCATTTGATTTCGGGAACTGTAAAGCCAAAATTAACTGCAATAATGACCGATTGGCCTGTCAAAAACCGATCTGTGATTATCGGGACCCGCATTGATGTTATAACCGGAATCATAAAGAAATATCTTGACGTCGATTTTCCCGAATCTTCGGTTGTAAGGGTACATTAAAATGTGGTGTAAAATATTGATTTTAGCAAAAATCTTTAGATTGATTGGCTCTCCAGAAATAAGAGAAATTGAGATATCAGGTAATTCTACCTGCGTTTTTTTCTGTTTTATTTTAATAAATTTGGCTGGCTGCATATTTTATTCTGCGCCGTCTAAACTTAAATAATGCTTTAATTATAATTTATAATAATGAAAGACTACTTTCAAAATGATGTGCCCATACTGCTAAAGCTGTCAGAGCATAAAGAACTGCTGGACGGCTTTCCCGGTGAAAGCGGAGATTCGCAGTTTGATGCGAGACTGATATATAACCAGAGAAGACCTGAAGAGGCGCAGCTGATTATTTATTATAAGCCCTCTGATCATCTGTACGAGAAATTCAGAGCACTTGCAGAAGCAGGAACCAGCATCCTGGACTTGGTAAATCCTGCATTATCGCCATATAAATGGGTGAACCCGGAGTTTTTTGAGTTTTCTGAAAGCTCTCTGATAGATTTTCATGGAACTAATTATTTCGATCATGACAAGAAATCCGTCATACTGGTTATTCGAAATTTCTGTCTTTTCCAGAATGGAAGGTATGCCGCTGACGCAAGATTCAGCCTGGCAGACAATGCCATTTCCCATCTCACAGGATATATCCAGTACGGCCAGCTTGGAACTTATGATTCAGATGACAAATTCATTGAACGGAACCATAACAGATGGACCAGGTTTGGTCCTGTCGAATTTATGCTTTCATTAAGCCATTCCTATAAACAGGGCGAACCAAAAAAGGATTTTGTAATAACCAGAGATGCACAGCTGGCTCTAAGGGATGACAGCGAAAAAGTTAAAGATCTGGAGCTGCTTTCCCTCGGAGAAGACTTATGCTTGCTGATGTCCCTGTACTGGGAGAAGAACATTGATTTTTTCAATGCCCTGCTCAGGGTGAATGATAGGGATAATTTTGGCACCAGAGAAGTCTTTAAGCTTTCCGGCGAAAACTTTGATTCCTCGCAGGAATTTCATTTGAAGGACAAATATCAGAATATTTACGATTTTGCAGATTCGGTAAATTTTGAGAAATTCCAAACTTTCAGGGAGCTTATACAGGAGGCTGTTCCCAGACTCGTAAGGATAAAGCACCTTGATGATATTTCAGCTTTCATGGTCCTTTACAACATCGTTGAAAAGTTCAGAAACTATTTCTTAAATGAGCCCTTGGACGGCAGTGCTTTCACTGTCAAGGAAGAATATGCTTTTACAGGATCAGAAAGCTCTATTAATAAGTTCATAAAAAAGAAGATAAAAGAAATCGGTGAAATAGTCGCGGACGCAGATAAACAGGAATTTGATTCTAAAGCTTTTGAGAAAGTATCCTTTATTAAAAAGACCGGCCTTATCGATCAGTTTGAGGGTTTTATAAAATATCTCCATCTGGATCCGGACGATTATGATGTGGAATTTGGCCAGCTTATTAAAGTCAGGAACCTGATTTATCATGGAAATCCGCCCGACAGGGATTTATCGCTCTGTAATAAGGAGCTTAAAGCGCTTGTCTATGATATCATACTTGCCATTATTGCCTGATACTTTTTAGCATTCCGCTTGTGATGCCTTGGGAGCTTATTTTAAATATCGGAGCAGCCAAAATGGACGGGAAAACGATTATTGACCATCAAAACCATTCGCCTGCGCTTTATGTCAGCAGAAAAAGAGACAATTATTGGTTAATTGTCTCTTTAATAAATGTCTAGATTTTTCAGCGAAAGAATATCGCCTAGTATGTTGTTATTTAGTTCCTTGCAACTGAGAATACCGGAAGGCTTTCAATCTGTATGGTCTGCGTTGGATATGCAAGCTCAATTCCTTTTTCTGTAAAGGCACTGAAAATTTCAAGATAGACGGCCTGCTGGGCGTCCATATAGAAATTGTAATCCGGGTCATCGACGTAGTAGACGAATTCAAAGTTAAGGCTGAAATCTCCAAAACCTGAAAAATGCCCCCTGTCATAGCTCAGTTTATCTTTCGAGGCTATTATTTCTCCAACAATACCGGGAATGTCCCTAAGCTGTCTGTTAGTGGTCTGGTAGGTGACACGGATTGCGAAAACAATCCTTCTTCTTTCCATCCGCTTGAAGTTGCGCAGCCTGGAGTTGGTCAGGTCTGTATTGGAACAGACAAGCTGTTCTCCGTTCAGGGTTCTGATTCGGGTGGTCTTAATCCCGATATATTCGATAACGCCGCTGTCTGTGCCCACCGTTACAAAATCTCCGATTTCAAATGGACGGTCAAAGAAGATGACAAAATAGCTGAAGAGATCTCCAAGCACGGTCTGTGCCGCAAGCGCGATAGCGATACCTCCGACACCCAGACCCGCTACAATGGTTGTCACATTGTAGCCCATATTATCAATCAGAAATACGGCGCCTAATAGCCAGATGATGATATTGACTATGGCGATAAGCCCGCCTGCCTGCTTTTCTTTGCTTTCGCTGTCCTGGTCGCGTTTGATAAAGGACAGCACGAATTTTTTGAAAGCGGCAATTATTATTTTGATTACAAAAAAAGTGATGGCAATCATATATGCCGTATGAAGAATATTTTTTGCCCTTAGGCCCAAGGCCAAAGTCTGCAGGGCAAAATAAACGGTGCTTATGTACAGCAGGGGAAGAATGTTCTTCTCAATGACTTCCATTGCGAATTCATCCCAGGATGTGGCGGTTGCAGCTGCCCATTTTTTGAGCCGCTTGAAAATGTACACTTTGAATATTTTTATAATCGCGAAAAGGACAATTATAATTATCAGTGCTGTGAGCCATTTATATATTGTGTTTCCCCAAAGTGGGGTGCTTAAAATCTCATTCATGATCTTTGATTTAATTGTGTTAAAGAAATGGATATATGCATGCAGTGCGCAGCGTAGTTATCTGTCTTGGCAGAAACTGCTCCAAATCGAAATCCAGCAGATATTTCTGCTATTGGATCCTGTATCCGATGCAGATTACAGTTTCGTCAGCATTTACAGCATCTGCATCTGTTTTGTAAAGTACGGTGCCCGACTCGGGCGCTCTGAGAGTTTTTTTCCTGTTGCCGAAAATATCGGTCAGATAGCCTATCTTCTGGCTTTCTTTGATTTTATCCTCTGGCTTAATGGAGCTGCAGAATATGCCCTGAAATGGAACCTTTATACAGGCCTTTCTGTTATACCTGGATTTCTTTGTGCGGGAAGGCTTTGTTGTGCCATTATTGTAGATTTCCAATTTTGCCATAATCCTGTAAAGCGCTTCTTCATCCGATGGCTGGCTGGAGGATCCCTGTTTTTCATATCCGCCTAATGTCATGCTCAATGAGGGAATTCCCAGCCTGACCGCCTGCTTCACGGCGCATTTTGAAGGCTCTCCTGATGAGAGCGGGTACGGATGGCTCAGGATGGTGCCGAGTCCGCTTGCTTCGCTCAGGCGGTACGCCAGCATTGTCTGCTGCATGAATTCCGCATTGTCGTAGTAGCACATAAAAGCTATCGGATCACTGCCGGAATAGCAGCCGTTCAGCTCCAGAAATACATCAGTTGCATCAAAGACATCAGTCGAAATAAAATCGGCGATCAATTCTGCCGCGGTTCTCTTGGCGCTGCCCGGAAAAGCATCGGAAAGATGGGACATTCGGATGTTGTCGGATTGGGAGCTGCGGCCGCTGTAGCGCTGTACATCAGCGTCGGGAATTATAATGAGGTTTCCCTTGAGCTTTTCAGGCATTATCTCACGGCGAAGCTGCAGCAGGGAAGCGGCGGCGGAAAATCCGCCTTCGCGGATTCCGGCGGCTAGGGTAAGGGTTGGACCTTTTTCACGCCCCCTGATTAGGGTCACGGGAAGATCAGCCCAGACCGAATCCGAGGATTTCAAACAGATGACCGTATCGGTTGTGGAAGCATCCTGTTTTTCGAGGTATCTCTTAAGCGCGTTTTTTTGTGACTGGGCGCTATGGACTGCCAAAAGCGATATAAAAGAAAGAATTAAATTTTTCATTGCATTAAATAATCGATGATTATTCCGGCTGAATACAGAATAGCCATACTGATTTGCAGACCGTCGGCGGGTCTGGTTTTAATTGGTTTAAACAGGTTTTCAGCTGTATTGGAAAGCGCAGCGGGAGTGCGGGCTGCCATAGTTTTACAGGGCATTTCAGACTCTTGAAGCCGAATGCTAAATAATGGGCTTTTCTCGTAAGCCGGCACTTTTTATATATGGTCTTGCAGCTGGATAGGTCGCTGTTTTACAGGCTGGCAATCGCAGGTGGCAGCAGAGAACATAAAAAACGGCCTTCTTTTACGATGTGATGAGCGTACTATCGATAGTTAAGCCAGCGAATCGGTAAATTTGAAACTGAATTTTGAGTCTAAAAGAAATGGAGTCTGTAGAGGGAGTTTTTTGAAGCGTCTGCAAATGCAGTGTTCAGCTTAAAATAGGCGGTGCTTTTGCTGTGAGGGAGCGATAGCGCTTCATCAGTAAATTTTTCTGATAGCGATTTTAATAGCGCAGGGGTTTTATGCTTTTCTTTTTTGTCCTGGGAAGAAGCGCTTATGCGGATTTTCTTTTTGCTATGGGGCGCATCTACGGCGCACTGGTGGGCTTTCCTGCCTGAAATATTCTGCATCTCGGCGCAATCGGCAAGCACGGAAGAGACGCTGTGGATTTCAACGCCGTAAAGCATTCGCATGGCAAGGAGCGCCATTATCAATATGCCTTTAAAATGCTTCATGCGTAAGGGGAAATGCTGATTTAATTGTTTGTTCCGGCCAAATATAACGCATTTTAAAGAAAATCAGCCGGCATAAAAACAAATATAGCAAAGATTTAACTTCGTCCATTTGTGCAGTAATGCCTATCCAATATTTAAATGCAGTGTCCGCAGCAGAGTGCAAAAATAATGCTGCGGACCGATAAAGGAAAATGCTTTTTCGTCCTTTTTCTATTCTATGGCTAAAATGGCGCGCTCTTCGGGTTTGCTTGACCACTGCACCTGCCAGACACGGCCGTCAAGCTGGTCCAGCAGAATGAAATTGTATATATTGGTGGTGGGGCTGAGGACAAATCTGCTGTTTTTTTCCTGATCGGGTGCGGCGAGCGCCTTGAGCGAAAGGGGAGACTCGAACCTGTTTTTTCCAGTGTCCCACTGGACCTGCCACATCTGTCCGTTTCGGGTGTTGAGTTTGATATAGGTCCACATATTGTTTGTGCTGTAAAGCCTGTATGCAGCATCGATGCAGGGAAATGCATTTGTGCCGGAAGAAGGCTGGTTCTGGGCGGATGCGCTTATAGCCATTGCGAAGAACAGAAGAGAAAATAAAGTTGTTTTCATAATTTTCAGATTAGTTAATCAGCGGTAAATTAATGTTTTATAAAAAAAAAACAAATAACGTGCCGAAATTTGAGTGATCTCCAAATGCAAGAGGCTCAGGTGCGCTTTACGGTCTGAGCCGATAATTAGCGGCAGTATCTGGCCTGGGGCGAGAAATGCTAAGAAAAAAAATGGTAAATTCGCCTTGCACTGCAGCATTCACTAGTGTATAAACTTGAAGAAAAACTGTAATGTCCAGTTTTAAATATTAACCTAAAAAACATCACATTGCCGACAAAAGATTATTTAAAGTTTTTATTGGAAGGGAAACATCTTATTGTAAATAAGAACGACCATTATAACACTGCCATGCTTGGGCAGATTTCGGAAATAGAGGAAAATGCAGTAAAATTTTTGTGGCACTCAATAGCTCCGGACGCCATGGCAAAAGGAACGGTCAGATATACAATAGAGGAGTTTGAGCAGCAGGTCGATCCGTTTTTAATTGTTGACAGGCGCCGTTCATTCGATTCGGGTCCATATCTTGATCTGCAGAAGAAGATCAGAAAAAATTGGCATATATTTATCAATACGCTGCATTTCTCTGACCAGTACCGATTAAAGACCGCTGACTGCATCAATGTATTGGTTAAAGAACTAGGGGTTTCCGTGTCGGATGCAGAGGGAATAATTAAATCGCATATCGCACTCAATTCATTAAGATATGTCAAATTGAAGAGGGATGAGTATATTGCTTTGAGTCCCGACAGGATCGAACTAGAAAACAAGAAAAGATATCTTTCCTCCATCTCAAATGAAATAAAGAGCCAGAGCGACAGGATCAATTATGTAATAAGCCACGGACAGACTGTTGGAAATTATAGAGAGCAGCTTTTTATTTCCGTACTTCGAAAATATGTGCCAAAAAAGTTTCATGTGGCTACAGGATTCATCGAGGGCAGCAGCAAGCAGATCGATATCATAATTTACGACCAGCATAATTATATTCCGGTTTTTAGAGAGGATGATCTGGTCGTGGTCAAAAAGGAGGCCGTGATTGCCGTAATCGAAATTAAGACGACCCTTGATTCCGGTACACTGGCAGATTCGCTGGAGGGAATAGATAAAATATTCGACTCAGGTATGAGCTCCGTACCTTTCTTTAAAGGCATATTTGCATTTAACACTGATTTGACAAATAAATCGGCGGCTGTAACTATAGGCAATTTCTACAAAAAAAATGAAATCGCTGCTATCCATCATCATCTGGATGTGGTGTGCGTTCCCAATGCAGTTTGCGCGTATATTGATTACAGCGGGATCGATGCAGAGCAGTGTTCTTCTCCAGTATTATATACAGTTGAAGATACAAAAGGATTCAGCGTTGGGGAATCTTTTTTCCTCCAAAGGCTTTTTGCCTTTCTTGAAGTTGAGAATTCGGCAAAAAAAATCAACGGATTATACTTTAGCGAACTTCGCGAGACCGCGGAGTCATCTCCATACGGAAGGCTGACGGAGGAGAATTGGCTGCCGTACATGACTTTTTTTACAGAAGACAGGAGCACCGCTCATCTGGATCTCGATGACAGTGAAATAATGGAGATCCAAATCAAAAACGTTAAAGAGCGCATCAGAGATGTCAGGAAATGGATGGAAGGAGCCGTTGACAGGGAGTATTTGATTGAAAAATATAATAACATTGCTTACTAGCTTTGCAGGCGTATTGTGGGAACTACTGCACTTAAAAGGCAGTTTAATCTCCTAAGAAGTTTATTTTAAATCAATTAAGCAGTATGAGTTTAAAGTTTAGAAGAGCAGAAGCGCACGATCTGCCCGAAATCATCAGGCTACTGGCGGATGATGCCCTTGGCCAGAACAGGGAGGACTACCAGATCCCCCTACCTGAAGCTTACTTAAGCGCGTTTGAAAATATATGCGCTGATTCCTCGCAGGAGCTGGTCGCCGTCACTAATAAGGCTGGAGATCTGGTCGGAACCATGCAGCTGAGCTATATCCAGTATCTTACCTATCAGGGCGGAGTAAGGGCGCAGATAGAGGCGGTCAGGATAAGGAGGGAAGACCGAGGAAAGGGATTCGGAAAGCTTATGTTCGAGTGGGCCATAAAGCGTTCAAAGCAGAAAGGGGCACATGTGGTCCAGCTGACCACAGACAAGAAAAGGCCAGAGGCTTTGAAGTTTTACGAGAGCCTGGGCTTTATGCCGACACATGAGGGAATGAAGCTTCATATATAAATATTGCATTGCCGGCATGAAGGCAATTATGTCTTCATTAAGCGGAAGAAAAGAAGAAAAGCAATTTTTTTTTACCTAATCTGTCGAAAATTCAGAATGTCTACAATATTGGGTTGTTACTTTGCGTAACATAAAATTATGAAGGAATTAATCCTTGCCTTGCAATCTATATATACGGCAGCGGGTAAGTTTTTAGTTTGCTTACAATGAGTATTTTACAGTGTAGCGGGTCACTTTGCAATCGGATTGCATAAACTATTTTATACATTTGTCCCATGAGATGGAAAACAACAATATTATTACTTTACATTCTAGGGCTGCTTGCAGTTCCATGCAGTGATGTATACAATAGCTGTATTTCCTCTAAAACTGCGAAGAAGGAGCTGTCGCATAATCACAGCAGTGATAATGACGACCACTGCTCGCCATTCTGCCAGTGTTCGTGCTGCAGTGTTTCGGTAATAAAGTTCAGCTTTAAGATGCCGGACTTTAATCTTCCCCAGCAGCCTATCAGTTCAAGGAATACTTTCCTAAAAGAATGCCAGGTAAATTCAAGCTATACCGGCAGCATCTGGCAGCCGCCTAAATTTTCCGTTTAGATTTTTTCGTAGTGCGCATACCGCGTAAAGTGATTTCCGGCAGGCATCTAATGTCCTGCAGGGATTGACAGTGCTTTTCCGTAACCATTCGGAATGCCCGTGCGCACTTCATACTTTCCCCATACAGCTATGGGTGAACAGTCTATTTTCTAAACGTTAAAATTAAATGCATAGTGTTAGATAGTATAATTAAATTCAGTATTAAAAACAAAATCATTATTGGCCTAATGACTTTGGTCCTCATATTATGGGGCTCATGGAGCGCAACCAAACTGCCCATAGATGCCGTTCCTGACATCACAAACAATCAGGTTCAGATTTTCACAAGCTGTCCTACGCTTGCAGGCCAGGAGGTTGAGCAGCTGGTGACATTTCCAATTGAGCAGAGCATTGCCACTGTTCCAAAAATCCAGGAAATCAGAAGCATATCAAGATTCGGGCTTTCGGTAATTACCGTTGTGTTCGATGATGAAACGGATATCTACTTTGCCAGACAGCTTATCAGCGAAAGATTAAAGGAGGCAACCGACAGAATCCCCCAGGGGATAGGAACTCCGGAAATGGCTCCCGTGAGCACGGGTCTGGGCGAGGTGTACCAGTATATAATCCATCCTAAAAAAGGAAGCAAGAATAAGTATAATGCCAAAGACCTGCGCACGATGCAGGACTGGATTGTGGCAAGACAGCTCTACGGAACACCCGGCATTGCAGAGGTAAACAGTTTCGGCGGCGAGCTGAAGCAGTACGAGGTTGCCGTTAACCCGGAAAGGCTCCGCGCCATGGGGGTAAGCATCCCGGACATCTTTACGGCACTTCAGAAAAACAACCAGAATACCGGAGGAGCATATATCGATAAAAAACCAAATGCCTACTTTATCAGAGGCATAGGTCTTGTGACTTCGTTGGACGACGTCAAAAAGATCGTGGTTAAAAATACAGGAGCCGCTCCGATCTATGTGAGCGATGTTGCCGAAGTGAGATTCGGAAAAGCTGTGCGCTACGGTGCCCTGACCTATAATGGGGAGGTTGATGCCGTTGGGGGCGTTGTGATGATGCTGAAGGGAGAAAACAGCAATGAGGTGGTGAAACGCATCAAAGAGAAACTGCCTACGATCCAGAAATCGCTTCCTGCCGATATTGTAATCGAGCCGTATCTTGACCGTACGGATCTTGTGGGCCGTGCGATCAGCACCGTTGAGAAGAACCTTGTTGAGGGAGCCCTGATCGTAATTTTTGTACTGGTTTTATTCCTTGGAAATTTCCGTGCCGGGCTTATCGTGGCATCTGCCATCCCTCTGGCCATGCTTTTTGCTCTCGGGCTTATGAATGTATTCGGGGTGAGCGCCAATCTGATGTCGCTTGGAGCAATTGATTTTGGTCTGATTGTCGACGGTGCGGTCATCGTTGTGGAAGCTACGCTGCATCATCTGGCCATGCGCAAGTCGCTGAACAGCCTGACGCAGGAGGAGATGGACGACGAAGTTTTCGAGTCGGCATCCAAAATACGTACAAGCGCGGCCTTTGGAGAAATTATCATTTTAATTGTATATATCCCGATTCTTACCCTTGTGGGCGTTGAGGGGAAAATGTTCCGTCCGATGGCACAGACCGTAGGATTCGCAATCTTTGGAGCCCTGATATTGTCTCTGACCTACATCCCGATGATGTGCGCGCTGTTCTTGTCTAAAAAGCCGCAGCACAAGGAGACCTTCAGCGATAAGATGATGAACAGAATCCAGAATATCTACCAGCCGCTGCTTGCCAAAGTAATTGAAATTAAATATGTTATTGTTGGAGCAACTGGCGTTGTATTCCTTGCCGCTATATTCTGCTTTACAAGAATGGGAGGAGAGTTCATCCCGCAGCTGCAGGAAGGGGATTATGCATTCCACTGCATCCTGCCGCAGGGAAGTTCGCTGAACCAGAGCATCGAGACCTCAATGCAGGCTTCTAGGATCATCAAGCAGTTTGACGAAGTCAAAATGGTGGTCGGAAAAACCGGTGCTGCAGAGGTTCCCACAGACCCGATGCCACCTGAGGCTACCGATCTGATGGTTGTGCTAAAACCTCAGAAAGAATGGAAATCGGGCAGGAATTATGCCGAACTAGCAGATGCGATAATGGAAAAGCTTGAAGTGATTCCCGGGGTTTTCTTTGAGAAGAACCAGCCGATCCAGATGCGTTTCAACGAGCTTATGACCGGTATCAGGCAGGATGTTGCCGTAAAGATATTCGGGGAGAATCTCGATACGCTTTCACAGTATGCCAAGGAGGTCGGACAGGTTATCCAGAGCGTCCCGGGAGCAACCTCGCCGCAGATTGAAAGGGTGAGCGGCCTTCCGCAGATCAATATAGAATATGACAGGACCAGAATTGCCAATTACGGGCTTACCATCGAAGATGTAAATGACGTTGTCAGCACCGCATTTGCAGGAAAAAGCACCGGACAGGTTTATGAAAACGAAAGACGTTTCGACCTTGTTGTGCGTCTTGACAGCGTGCACAGAAGCAGCATAGACGATGTCAGCAACCTTATGATTCCAACCAACACGGGAGTCCAGGTGCCTTTGTCGCAGGTTGCTAAAATCGACTATAAACTTGGGCCTGCACAGATCAGCAGGGAAGCCGGCAAGAGAAGGATTGTGATCGGATTCAATGTCAAGGGCCGAGATGTGCAGAGCGTAGTGCAGGACATCCAGAAAAAGCTTTCTGAAAAAGTGCAGCTGCCTCCGGGGTATTACTTTACCTATGGAGGACAGTTCGAGAACCTTCAGGCGGCCAGCGCAAGGCTTATGATTGCGGTGCCGGTGTCGCTTCTATTGATTTTTGGGCTGCTTTATTTCACATTCCGTTCATTTAAGCAGGCTATGCTGATCTTTACTGCAATACCTATGAGTGCAATTGGGGGGATTTTTGCCCTAATGCTCAGAGGGATGCCGTTCAGCATCAGTGCCGGAATCGGGTTTATTGCATTGTTCGGGGTGGCGGTTCTGAATGGAATCGTGCTTATCGGAACATTCAACCAGCTTGAAAAAGAGGGTATGAGCAACATTTTTGAAAGGGTAAAAGAGGGCACCATCACAAGGCTTCGTCCCGTGCTTATGACCGCTATGGTGGCATCGCTGGGATTCCTGCCGATGGCTATCAGCAGCAGCGCCGGAGCAGAGGTGCAGAAGCCGCTTGCCACCGTTGTAATCGGAGGTCTGGTAACTGCCACGTTCCTAACGCTTTTTGTCCTTCCCCTTCTTTATATCATTTTTAATACAAAGTTTGACTTTAAAGGAAAATTTAAATTGAGAAACACAACTGCCATTATTATATTGTTTATCGCGGGTCTCGGCTCTGCAAATGCGCAGCAGAGAATCCCGATTGAGAGGGCTGTCGAAACCGCACTGCAGAGCAACCAGCAGCTGGACATCAATAAATCTGAAATCCAGGCTGCCGGGCTGAATGTAAAAACGGCCGTTGATATCCCTAAAACAGGCGTTTTCGCTGAGAATGAGGATTTGAGGCCGTCGGACAGGACAGGGATTCTGAAAATCGGAATCTCACAGAGTTTTGCGTGGCCGGGCCTATATGCAGCCAGAAAAAGCTATTTCAAGAACCAGCTGCAGTACAGCCAGCTTAATACAGCGCTTTTGAACGCAACGATCAAAAGGGATGTGCGCACTGCCTATTACAAGCTCTGGTACCTTCAGGACAAACAGCTGCTGTACAAGCGTCTGGACAGCATCTATACGCAGCTTTCCAAAACTGCCGAGGTGCGTCTTAAGGCCGGTGATGTGGCGCAGCTGGACAAGATTGCGGCCGAGGCCAAACTTCTGGAACTAAAGGCCTTTTCGGACCAGAACAGGAAAGACATGAGCGTGCAGCAGCAGCAGCTGATGATGCTCATGAACCTGAACGAATGGCTGCTTCCGGTGGAAGCTCCGCTGGGCAAAGCGGAAGTCAGCTTGTCTGAGGGCGGGGGACTGCATCCTCTGCTTACCCTTCAGGAGCAGAATGTGAAGATTGCCTCGTCAAATATTTCGGTAATCAGAAACAGCAACATGCCTGAGCTGTCGGGAAGAGTCTTCAGCCAGAGGCTTTATGGGCTGGATGATCCATATACGGGATTTTCGGCCACTGCATCATTTCCGCTTTTCGGAGCCGTATCTGCCCATAACAAGGTAAAGGCGGCAAAGGCGGAAAAGGAAGTGCAGGAAAAGAATCTTGCCTACCAGACCCAGCTTCTGGCTACGCAGAAGAATTCTTCTGCCGCAGAGATTGAAAAAAACCTGTCGTTGCTTAATTTCTATGAGACTTCAGGGCTTAAGCAGGCAGAGGACATCATCAAAGCTTCGACACTGAGCTACCGCTCGGGGGAGATCAGTTTTGCCGAGCTTGGTCAGTTTCTGACCCAGGCAGTGGGAATCCGCCAGAATTATCTTGATGTATTGAACCAGTATAACCTTTCTGCAGTGCAGTTTGACTATTTCAACAATAAATAAATAATATAACAGCCTGTGGGACAGGTACATTCTTCCCACAGGATAATTTTAAATATAGAGCATAGATGAAACTCAAAATCCAATTATTAATCGCGGCCGCTGCAATCTTCTCGCTTGCAGGCTGCGGACAAAAAAGCAATGAAAGCGAAACTGGAGCTAAAACCGAAAAGGCCGAGGGAGCAAAAGAAGAGGAGCACGGCGAGGAGGAAGCTGCCACAATTGCGGTGCTGACCAAGGAGCAGATGAACTCTGTAGGGGTTGAGCTGGGCACTATCGAGAACAAGAACCTGACCGCAGCCATTAAAGTCAACGGCGCGTTAAGGGTTCCCAACAATAACAAGGCCAATGCCACCTCTCTGTACGGAGGCGTGATCAAGACCCTTAAAGTGCAGCTGGGCGACCAGGTGCGCAAGGGCCAGGTGATTGCCACTATCGAGAACCCGCAGTTTGTGCAGCAGCAGGAGGAGTATATCACCATCAACAGCCGCATCACCAATGCGGAGCAGGAGCTGCAGCGCCAGAAAGACCTTCAGGCGGGCAATGCCGGAGCCTTAAAAAATCTTCAGAATGCCACTGCCGAGGTAAGTGCGCTGCGCGCCCGCAAGGCTTCGCTGGCCAAGCAGATCCAGCTTATGGGGATCAATCCGGCAGCGATCACCCCTTCGAATTTAAGAGCGGCATTAACGGTTACAAGTCCGGTTACCGGCACGGTAAGTGCGGAATTTGCGAAGATCGGAAGCTATGTTGACGTTTCATCTCCTGTTGTGGAGATAGTGGACAACCAGCTGATCCATCTTGACCTTCAGGTTTTCGAGAAGGATCTTCCCAAGGTAAAGGTGGGGCAGAGCGTAAGCTTCACCCTGACCAATAACCCGGCGGTTTCCTACACGGCTAAGGTGTTCAATATAGGGTCATCTTTTGAGAACCAGAGCAAGAGCGTTGCAGTGCACTGTACGGTTACGGGCAGCAAGACCGGGCTTATCGACGGAATGAATATCACTGCCCTTGTAGGGGTGGGCACTGCACTTACAGCAGCAGTTCCCAATGATGCCATTGCTGAGGCGGACGGTAAATTCTACATTTTCGTGAAAACGGACAAGAAACCCGAGGAGCATGAGGAGTCGGAAGCTGAGGGAGGCGCCGACGAGGGGGAAAAGCACAGTGCCGAAGAGGAGAAGAAAATCGATGCGGCAAGCATGAATTTTGAAAAAGTGGAGGTCACCAAAGGGGTTTCAGAAGTGGGCTATACGGCAGTTACGCCGGTTAAGGAAATACCTGCCGGATCGCAGATTGTGACCAAAGGAACCTTTTTTGTAAATGCCAAACTGAGCAATTCGGGAGGCCACGAGCATTAAGAAATTGAAGGATTTAATGCAGGTTCCTGTTCGACAGCGTGTGTTTGCCTGTGATTAACCCGGATAATTGGAGACCCTCCCCCTTGGTCTTTAATTGATGGTCTCGAACGGGGAAACCTGCATTAATTTAAAAAATGCCGGCAGTCAGGGCCGATTATCAAGTATCTGCCTGCTGAAAAGTGAATCCGAATGCTGAATTTAAAAATAAGCTTCGTAAATTTACTGTAACTGCCCAGCCGATAGGCCTTGCTGCCGGTTTATTTTTAATGTAAAAATTATATGAAGAAAACAACGGAAGAAGCCTTTAACAGCAAGAACATACGCCTGACCACGATGCGTATCCTGATCTATGAGTACATGCAGACGCTGAGTGAGGCTCTGTCTCTGGCCGATATCGAGAAATATTTCCATAAGGCCGACAAGGTGACCATCTACAGGACGCTCCAGACTTTTCTGGAAAAAGGCCTCGTGCATAAGATCATGGATGAAAACCAGGCCAGGTACCGCTTATGCGCAGATTCATGCGAGCAGGAAGAGCATAACGACAGGCATCTGCATTTCTACTGCAGGAAGTGCGGGCAGACCACCTGCAGGGAGGAGATCATTCTTCCCGAAAGCCTGACAGGCAGCCTTCGGATCGACGAGATCCAGATTCTGGCCAAAGGAATCTGCGAGAAGTGCCTCACTGCATCATAATTCAAATCAGATAATTGTGAACAAAGGATAATTGTAAAATTTTAATTTTAAGCTATGCTGTTAAACCGCAGAATATCAGTGCTGTACTTTGTGAGGGAAATAAGATCCCAGATTATTCTCATTGTCATTTTTGCCGCTGCAATCGGCATGCTGGATATGCTTCCCGTTTTCAGGAAAGTATCCCTTCCGCTCAGCATTCCGGCTCTTGTCGGAACCGCAGTCTCGCTGCTGCTGGCCTTCAGGACTGCGCAGTCCTACGAGAGGTGGTGGGAAGCCAGAATGGTATGGGGTGCGATTGTAAACGATTCGCGCACCCTTGTCAGACAGGTGATGCAGGCCGCATCCAAAGAAAACAGCCAGATTGCAGACCAGTTTGCCGAAAGGCAGATCATATGGGTGTATGCCCTTGGAGAAGCGCTGCGCCGCCAGCCCTTCAGCCCGAAGGTGGAGGCCTATCTGAAGTTCCATAAAATTACCGGGACAAACATCCCCAATGCCCTGCTGGACAGGCATTCGCAGGGCGCTGCCGAAATGGAGCAGAAAGGGATCATAACGGATTTCAAGACCGTGCAGCTCAATGAAACCATTTCACGGCTCTGCGACCATATGGGAAAATGCGAACGGATCAAAAATACGGTCTTTCCAAAGTCATACAGCCTTCTGGTGCACACGCTGATCTATGTTTTTGCGGCCATACTGCCCTTCGGGCTCGAGGATTCCCAGCTGGCGGTTGAACTGCTGCTTACCATCCTGATTCCGCTGCTGTTCATTGCGATCGAATCAACTGCCATCATCATGCAGGATCCTTTTGAGAACACGCCTGTGGATACGCCGATGACTTCGCTGGCACAGACCATTGAGATCAATCTCCTTGAGATGACCGGCGCGAAGGATATTCCCGTAAAACCTAAGAACAGCCTTTATTATGAAATGTAGCAATTGGGCTTTCTGCCAAAAATCAGAATCCAATGGATATCGGGGTTGAACTTTATATGTCAGCCAAGCTGCTGCTGGCTGCTGCCCTGGGCGGCCTGATCGGGCTTGAAAGGGAAAGGGAACAGCAGAATACGGGCGTGAGGACTTTTGCATGCATCTGCGCGGCCTCCTGCCTGTTTGTTTCCATTGCGGCCCATCTTACGGAAGATGTCTCGGCTGTGGCCCGAATGCTTGCCGCCATTGCGACCGGGCTGGGATTCATAGGGGCGGGAATAATTTTCAGGGACCAGAGGAACCTGCCCAAAGGCATCACAACCGCCGCGGGCCTTTGGACCACATCAGCGGTTGGAATGGCCATAGCACTGGATATGCTTGTAATTGCCGTTTCGGCGACACTCATCATACTGCTGATTTTCAGCGTGAACCATTTTTCTTGGTACAGAAGACTGGTAGATAGATTAATTAAGAGCAAAAAAAAGGACTAACTAAACCAATGGACTGCCTTTTATCGGCACCGGGACACTTCAGGGAGAATGGTGCCGAATTTTTTAACCTTATAAATTATATATCATGGAACACAAACATAAATACGATAAGAACGGGAAACAGATCTGCTGCACGCAGACCGAGAAGGTGTATGTGCAGGCCGGCGCAAAGGAACTTCTGAAGGGGCACACTCCCGGTGACGGCCACAACCATGCGCACAGCAGCGACGACGGGCACAGCCATGCCCACACCGATGATGACGGCCATAACCACAGCACTGCCGAAGGCGGAGCGTTTAAGATGTTCCTTCCTTCGATAATTTCACTGGTGCTGCTGCTTCTTGCCATTTCTTTTGACAACTGGATCAAGCTGCCGTGGTTTTCTGGCACCCTGCGGTTCGTGTGGTACCTGGTGGCCTATCTGATCGTCGGATTTCCGGTTATCAGGGATGCCTTCAAAAGCATCACCAAAGGGGAGATATTTTCCGAGTTCCTTCTGATGAGCATAGCCACAGTCGGCGCCTTCATCATTAAGGAATATCCCGAAGGGGTTGCGGTAATGCTTTTTTACGCCGTAGGGGAAGTTTTCCAGACCCTTGCCGTATCAAGGGCACAGCGCAACATCAAAAGCCTTCTGGACCAGAGGCCCGATGAAGTGACCATCGTCGCAGACGGAAAGACCAAAACAATCAAAGCCGAACAGGCCCAGATTGGGGATATCATCCAGCTGAAACCAGGAGAAAAGCTTGGGCTTGACGGGGAGCTTCTAACCGACAGCGCCTCATTCAATACGGCGGCCCTTACAGGGGAAAGCAAACCGGACACCAAATCCAAAGGCGAGGCGGTCCTGGCGGGAATGATAAATCTCAACGTGGCGGCACAGGTGAAAGTCACCGCGGCCTTTACCGACAGCAAGCTCAGCAGAATACTGGAACTTGTACAGAATGCGACCTCGCAGAAGGCTCCGACAGAACTGTTCATACGCAGGTTCGCCAAGATCTACACGCCTATTGTGGTTTTTCTGGCTATCGGAATCTGCCTTCTGCCTTATTTCTTTGTGGACAATTATGATTTCAGCAGCTGGCTTTACAGGGCTCTTGTCTTTCTGGTAATTTCCTGTCCGTGTGCGCTTGTCATTTCCATACCGCTGGGCTATTTCGGCGGAATCGGTGCGGCCAGCCGCAACGGGATACTGTTCAAAGGGAGCAATTTCCTTGACGTGATGGCCTCGATCCAGAACGTGGTGATGGACAAGACCGGAACGATGACAGAAGGGGTTTTCAAAGTGCAGGAGACTGTCTTCAAGCCGGAGTTTGACAAGGATGAGATCCTGAAAATGGTCAATGCGGTGGAGAGCCAGAGCTCGCATCCTGTTGCTACGGCAATCCATGAATACGTGGGTGAGGTGGACAGTTCGATAAAACTGGAAAGCACCGAAGAAATTGCGGGCCACGGACTGAAGGCATTAATCGGCGGAAAGGAGCTGCTTGCGGGGAACTTCAAGCTGATGGACAAGTTCGGCATTTCTTATGATGTCGATCCGGCTTCGATAGTATACACGACCATCGCGGTAAGCTATGACAAAAAATATGTCGGGTATATCACCATAGCGGACAGCATCAAGGAAGACTCGCAGCTGACCATCGACCTGCTGCACAAGATGAATATAAAAGCGACGATGCTCAGCGGGGACAAGGGAAGCGTAGTGAAATTTGTAGCAGACAAACTGGGGATTGACAATGCCTACGGAGATCTTCTGCCGGAAGACAAAGTAAACAAAGTGAAGGAGATCAAGGCGCAGTATGGAACGGTTGCCTTTGTCGGTGACGGAGTGAACGATGCGCCTGTGGTAGCGCTCAGCGATGCGGGCATCGCAATGGGCGGGCTGGGAAGCGATGCGACCATCGAAACGGCCGATGTCGTGATACAGGACGACAAGCCTTCAAAAATACCCATGGCCATCAATATCGGCAGGCAGACCAAGAAGATCGTATGGCAGAACATCACCCTGGCTTTCGTAGTCAAGGGCGTAGTGCTCGTTCTTGGAGCAGGCGGGCTGGCCACGATGTGGGAAGCCGTATTTGCCGATGTCGGCGTATCGCTGATTGCGATTCTGAATGCGGTGCGCATCCAGAAAATGAAATTCTAAATTGGATAATTCAAAGATTCTAAAGGCTTAAATCCAAAAGATTTAATGCTGCTGTTTAGCTGCCGGCCAGATGATATCCGCTTACGGATAATCATCTGGCTCAGACGGCAGGGATTCTTTGTGCCCTTATCCAATCGTAATATCCATCAGAAATGCCTGCCGCAACCGCACAGGCAGAAATATCAAACGTGCAGTTTTACCGGCAGTTACTGGTAATGCAATGCCGTATCTGCAGGTATAGCGCATTGAATCGAATTTTATGCGAAATGAAAAAACGAAAGAAGAAATACTATCCCAACATACAGAAGACCTCCAGGGGACAGAAGGGCAGGCCGGTTAGAAAGAAGAACAGGTATTCGGCTGTCAATATCGGAAAAACGATCATACTGGCAATTCTGGGAATTGTGATTGTACTTGGAATTTTTGCAAGGGCAAGACATTTTATCCTGTACCACGTGCAGGACAGGCCGCATGAGCAGGCCAATGGGAAATTGACCAATGAAGGCGCAGGACGCCTTCCTGAATCCCCGAAATGAAATATATAAAAAAAAATATAAAAGGCGATTGTTAATTCAAAACCGCAGGCTTTTTCTAAGGTTCTGCGGTTTATTCTATAAAAAAATAAACCGGGCATTTAAACCAAATGATTAGCAGAATATGAAAAAGTATGCCAATATTTCCAATGTAATCCTTACCATTCTAAGGGACAATCCTGATCGTGATTTTGCTCTGGAGGAGCTTTCGGGCTTAATTTTTCCGACAGATCCGATACAAGAGGAGAAGCATAACCAGGCTGCCGTTCTGGATGTGCTGATTTTTCTGGACGACCAGAAAATGATCCTTCTGGATTTTGAGACGGACCGCTCAAGGCTTGCCAAATAGAACTGATAAGATCAAGCGCGGCAGCCCGTATTTCCGGAGAGCCTTCCCCGAAGGGAAGGCAGTTCCGGAAAAGCCTAATTAAGCGTTCAGACCAGCACGCTGAGTGCGGCAGGCTCTGCCGAAATTCTGCAGGTGTTGGTCCTTAATTTATAATGCTCCCCGTCGATCTGCGCATCGGTGAATATATTCGTGGGCATTTCGATCTGCAGGCTCTGCACCAGATGGTGCTGGGCCTTCTTGAATCTGCTGACTGAGCGGGTGAGAATATGGTATCCAAGGGCTATCTTTTCGAAAAAGGAAAGCTCGGGAATGAGAACCAGATCCAGTTTTCCATCCGTCAGCAGTGCGCCTGGGGTAAGGCTCATGCTGTAGCCCATTTCATTTGAATTGGAAACAAAGACCATAAATGGCTTTATTGGTATGACCCTGTCGTCGAAATATACTATGGCGGGCTTCGCCTTATACTCAAAGGCTGCCACAACTGCAGCCTTGATATAGGCAAAAAGCATCCTTTTTCCCGAATTCTCATACTTTTTTACAATCATCGCGTCAATTCCGATGCCGGTGTTGCTGAAAAAGTAATGCTGGTTGATTCTTCCGGCATCGATCCGCAATTTTCTTCCTTCCCTGATAATTTCAAGAGATTTTCCGATATCGCGCGGAATGTTCAGATGCGATGCCAGTCCGTTTCCCGATCCCACGGGGATGATTCCAAGCTTCACATCGGTTCCGATCAGACGCGAAGCCACCTCATTGATGGTTCCGTCGCCTCCGCATGCCACGATGATGTCGGGATTCTGCTCCAGCGCTTTTTCGGTGAGGATCAGGGCGTGCTTTCTGCTCATGGTGTAATCAGTGCTGATCTTATACCGGTCAGCGGGAAAGAACTGCCTGATGTAAAAATCCGGCAGGCTGTGGCGCCCTGCGCCGGAGACAGGGTTAATGATGAAATGTATATAGGTCATTGCTTATTTTAAAAGTTTGTTTGTAAAAAGGTAGTCAGCGGTCTGGTACCATGCGATGGTCTCTTCAAGAAAGGGCCTGTCCATCGGAAGGGGCGTGAGGCTGTTGTCTGATTTTTTCCAGCTGTAGAAGGCCTGCTTCTTCTGGTCGGAAAGTATCATAACCCGGCTGCCTTTCATGAGCGCGAGCTTGCGGTATGTCCCCAGAAACGCCCGCTGCTCGAAATCCGGGTCAAGGATGTCCCTGCCGAAGAAATCGGATTCGTAGTGCCATTTGAACATCGAAAATACGGTAGGCCAGAGATCGATCTGCGAGCACTGCTTATCCACCTTGCGGCTGGCCGTTTCGGGCATATTGACGATAAAGGAGGGGATATGGTAGTTGGCAATGTCTATCTCATCCTTTCCTGCGCTGCTGGCGCAGTGGTCGGCAACGACAATGAAGACGGTATTCTTGTACCAGGGCTTTTTAGACGCTTGGGCAAAGAGCCTTTTCAGGGCATAGTCGGCATACTTGACAGCCCCCTCGCGTCCCGTTCCCGACGGGATGTCTATCCGGCCCGAAGGATAGGTGTAGGGCCTATGGTTGGAGGTGGTCATCACGAAATTCAGGAACGGCTTTCCTTGCTTATGCTTCTGGTCGGCAGTGCTTAGCATTTTATTGAATATGTCCTCATCGCAGATTCCCCATGCATTTTCAAATGTGACCTCGCTGTCTGCGATATTATGCCTCACTGTGCTGATGCGGTCGCTGAGCACGCTTCCGCGCCCGCGGTCATAAATGCTGAAGCCGTTGCCTCCGAAGTAGGAGTTCATGTTGTCGAAATAGCCGTCGCCGCCGTAAAAAAAGCTGCAGTCATAGTTCTTGGACCTGAAGACATTGCTGATGGTGTAGAGGTCCCGGTTTTCAGGCCTTTTGACAATCGACTGTCCCGGGGTGGGAGGTATGCACAGTGTCAGCGCCTCCATGCCGCGCACGGTTCTGGTTCCGGTGGCGTACATGCCGGTGAAAAAGACGCTTTTCTGGGCAAGGCTGTCCAGGAAAGGGGTCAGGTTCTGCCTGTTTCCGAATTGGGCCATAAAATCCGCACTGAAGCTTTCCATGAGGATAAAGACCACGTTGCTGCGCTGCAGCGGCGACTGGACGTCCTTTATGCTGCGGTGGATCGAGTAGCCTGTAGTGGCAAAGGATACCGTGCTGTCTGCCAGTTTTGATTTGACGATGCTGAACGCGCGGTCATTGCCGATGGAGGTGTAAAACTGCTCGTACTTCATCTGGTTATTGCGAAAAGCGGCAAAAAAGGAATAGATGCCCGATTTGGAAATTTCGGAATTGTAGCGGTTGGGCGACCATTCGGCCAGGCTGCTGGAGATAAAAGTGATATAAAAGGATGCCGCGGCCGTGAAGAGCAGCAATATGGAAACCCTCTTCACTATGTCCGTGTTGTGGGCGAATGCGGCGGCAAAGGCTCTTGATCTGTAAAAGGCAAAAAGCACAAGTGCGGTAACTATCACGACAGCTGACACGAGAAGCGGCAGAGGATAGGACTCCTGTATATTGGCAATGACCTCGTAGGTGTAGATCAGGTAGTCCACCGCAATGAAATTGAAGCGGGTCCTGAATTCCTCCCAGAAGGTGATTTCGGCCAGAAAGGTGAAAACCAGTATGAAAACATTCAGCGCCGTAAAGAACCAGATTACGATCCTGTCGGCCATCGAGCCGGTCCATCTTCCCGCAAATACGGTATAGTATAGAACGGCAGGATAAGAAATCAGCGCGATGGTTCCGATATCAAAAAAAAGCCCTGTAAGGAGCGTGCGGATGACATCAAAAATGCTTTGCGAGACCTGGCCATGCTGCCAGATAAAAAGGATGATGCGCAGCAGCTGCGAAAACAGCAGAAACCATGCAATAAAATGAACCAGCAGTGCGTATCTGCCGGTTCTGATAGACAATTTACCCATAACTCAATAATAACTCAGCAAAGTTTACATTGCAATGTTGTAGTCATTCTGAATTTTTGGTTTTTATTAAGAAATATTAACCCTGTTTATGAAAAAAAAGCGCATTGCAGCCTGGCGCAGCTATGCTGGATCCGAGCGGAAGCTTCCTGCGCGATCAGGTGCCGCCGCTAGAACTTTACGCTGAAGCAGTGGAAATCATTATAATAGGAGTAGGAGATCTTCCATCCGCTTATCTCGGTTATCTTTTTGATGATGGCCAGACCCAGCCCGCTGCCGTTTGCCGAGGTGCCGCCGCTGAAGAAACGTCCGAAGAGCTTCTCGATGGGAAGCGGTTCGGCCGTACCAGTGTTGAGGACCATCAGCTCGCGATCCAGGGTCCTGATTATGATATTTCCCTCGGTGCGGTTATGGCGGATGGCGTTAAGCACCAGGTTGTTGATAAGGATTTCGGCAAGGACAGGGTTGGCTTCTATTTCAAGCTTTTCGGACAGCTGCACATTAATGGCGACCCATTTCTGGCCGGCCTGCTCGGTAAAGAAGTCCAGATGCTTTTCTATATGCTCATTAACCGAGATGCAGGTTTTTTCCAGATAGATCTCATGCTCTATTTTGGAGAGCAGCAGCAGATTTTTGTTGAGCCTGTTGAGTTTTGCGACATCCCTACTCAAGGCGCCCAGCACCCGAGTCTGGTCCTTGTCGAGCCGCATCTGGAAAAGGGTGTCGATCTTGTTCTGGAACAGCGCGAGGGGCGTCTGGAGCTCATGTGCGGCGTTTTCCACAAACTCGCGCTGGCTTTTGTAGATGGCCGTATTTTTTTCGATCAGCGCCTCAAGGCTTCTGTTCAGGCGTTCAAATTCATCGATTCCAGACTGGATAAAGTGCGGGGGCTTGCTTTTGTCGATCTCAAACTCATGGATCTGGTCCAGGGTATTGTAAAAGGGCTTCCATCGTTTGGATGCCGTTTTCTTGGACAGCCAGACTATGCCGATAAAAAGCACCAGAAGGATAAAGGTGAACATGCCAGCTATGGTGAACACCATCCTTTCCATTTCCAGCAGGTGGATCTTTTCGGTGTAGGTGTATTTTCTGCCGGCAATTTCCACTGGGGCGTAAATGATGCGGAAAGGCTCTTTTTCCTCAGCCGTGGAGTCTTCGATCATGGTGCCGACTATGGAATCTTTTTTTACGCCCATATCGGGCATAATGGTGAAATGCAGGTTGTACCTGTTCCAGGTCTTGATGTCTTCGGGAGTGAAATTGCGGCTGGATTGGTTAATGAATGCATTTTTATGCTGCACGAGCACCTCTTCGGTTTCGTAGATAAAAAGCCACTGGCTCACAAAGTAGAATATCGGAGCGCAGATTGTGAGAATTACGGCAGCGAGGATAAGAAAATCGCGCGTGGTTTTGCTGAGCAGTTTTTTGGTATTCATTTTTCCCATTTGTATCCTTCGCCGTAAACGGTTTTAATATAATCTCCCGAACCTGCTTTTGAAAGCTTCTTTTTCAGGTTTTTGATGTGTGCGTATATGAAATCGTGGCTGTCGAGCATATCGGCCATGTCGCCCGATAGGTGTTCGGCGATGGCGGCCTTTGACAGGACCTTGTCATTGTTGCCGATTAGGAACAGAAGAAGGTTGAGCTCCTTTCTGGTCAGCTCGATTTTCTGTTCATTTACAAGGACCGTTTTGGTGAACACCTCGATCCTGATCTCCTGGAACACCACGCTGTTGCTTCCCCTGAAGTTCCTGCGTCTTACCAGTGCCTGCATCCTTACCAGCAGTTCGGCAAGATGGAAGGGTTTTGTGAGGTAGTCGTCGGCTCCCAGACTGAAGCCCTCCAGCCTTGTTTCCAGGGTCTCTTTTGCCGATATGATTATCACCCCGTCGGTTTTGTCCTTGCTTCTCAGCTCCCTGAGGATGTCAAAACCGTTGCCGTCGGGAAGGCTAAGGTCAAGCAGTATGCAGTCGTAATCGTAATTATCGATCTTATGCACGGCCTGCGCATAATTGTGCGCCGTTTCGCATTTTACGCCATTGTCCTTGAAATAGCTCTGTATGCTTTGAGCGATATCCTGTTCGTCTTCTATGATTAAAATTTTCATGATGCCATTTTCTTACCGCCCCATGACAGTGCATATGCCCACTAAATTTAAGAATTTATGGCAATATATGCGCTGCGGGGCATCATTTTTATAAAACGGCTGTGCCGTTTATATTACAGTCTGTAATAATACGGCTCAATTTTGAATTAATTCTGAATTTTTGCCTGCAGCACGTTTTTTTAGCAAAATCTGCCTTAAGATTTCGGGGCTTTGATAAAGATTCCCCCAGCCATGAAAACTGGATGCCGGGAGAATCACATCAAAAAAAAGAGTCTGGGAGCGTATAAATGCCCTATAGGGTTTAATTGCTCAGCGCTGCACCATGCTGGAAATAATATTGATGCTCAATGCCAGTATGGTGGTGTTGAACATAAAGGAAAGCACCCCGTGCACCAGCGCGGTCCTCCTTATCTTCCTGTCCAGTATGGCGACATCGGACACCTGAAAGGTTGTGCCGATCACAAATGAGAAATAGACAAAGTCGAGATAGTCAGGTTCGCCTTTTCCGGGAAAATCAAGGCCGTTGAGCGAATAATGGAGATTGGCGTATTTGAAGGCGAACGTGGTATGGACCACCGCCCAGGCCGTTCCCACCGATGAGAGGGTCATCACCACATGCAGCGCCAGCTCGGAACCGGTCTTCTGATCGGCTGAAACATACAGCAGCAAGATGCCCAGAAGGCTTACGGCCGTTGTAAGGAGCATGAACAGGGACAGCACAGCGCGTCCCGAGTCCTGGTCTTTGGCACTTTTCTTGAGCTCATCCACGCGGCAGGTCAGGATGGTGAACCAGGAGAAGAACAGCTGGGTTAGGGAAAAAGCCAGCCATACCGCCATGATGTGCACCGAGGGCCTGCTGGTTCCGATCTCAAGGACAACGGCGGTGAGCAGTCCCGCCGAAGCGGAAATTGCCAGCCTTGACCTGTTGCTGAGCCGGTTTATAAATACTGTTCCATTCATAAGAAATTATTTTTATGGCTTGTGCCGGTTGTTTGAATGCTATTGGTAAATGTTCATATTTTCATCATAGATGGGACTTTCTATATTCAGAAAGTTCAGCACACTGTGGAAGACATGGTACTGGGATGCGGTTTTATCGGCTTTCAGTTTTTTTGAGCCGGGCGAAACCCAGACAATAAAAGGAATCTCAAACTGCTCCCTTGAAGCAATGCTCATCGGCAGGCCGTGCATGTAGAGATTTTTTTCGCCGAGCGACTCTCCGTGGTCCGAAACAAAAATCATAGTGCTGTCAAATTCCTTGAGCTCTTTCAGGTTCTGGATCACGCGGCTGAGCAGGTAATCGGTATAAACTATCGTATTGTCGTAGGCGTTCATCAGTTCCTGCTTTGAGCAGTCAGCAAGCTCGACGCTGGTGCAGACCGGATTGAAATACTGGAACGCCGGAGGGTACTTTTTGCTGTAGCTGGGGCCGTGGCTGGTGCTGGTATGCAGCACCAGAAATATCTTGTCCCTGCTGCTGGCCAGGATCTGCTCCCGGAAAAGGTTAAGCAGGACCTCGTCGTATGCGCATTCCCTGCCCGGACATGCAGCGCCTAGGTATTTCCGGTCCTGGTAATTTTTGATATGAAGCGGCGGCTCTCCCCAGTTGGCGGTCCTCCAGATGACCTCGACATCGTTACGGTACAGGTAGTTGGGCAGAATCTCATAAAGCTCATCGGTCTTTTTATGGTCCAGTATCGCCTTCACGCCGCCGGTGGTATAGGTTGCCGAGGAGACAGCATTGAAGATATGCAGGTTTTCAGTTTTGGAAAGCAGCGGATTGGTGTTCTTCGGATAGCCGTACAGCGAGAAATTGGCCCTTCTTGCGGATTCCCCGATGACCAGCACCACAATGGATTTCTTCCTGTCCCTGATGCGGGCATCGGGAAGCAGGATTTCCTTCTGGTTTTTATTGTACTGGTGCACGTAAAACAGGGAGGTGTTGACCGCATAAGACCATGGCATTGCAAGCCCTCCCAGCTTTTTGGAATTCTTGTCGATCCAAAGCCAGCCGGCTGAATTGATAAATACCAGCGCCAGCGCAATGAGCAGGCTGCCTGAGCAGAGCGCCGCAAACCTTTTAAGAGGCTCCTTTATGATCTTTATCCTCAAGAGCGCGGCCGAGGGAACTATCCCGAGCACGAGCACATAAAGCGCCAGCCTGATCGAAAAATAGGCGCTTGATTCAGCATAATTGGTGTTGAGGATATTCCCCACCATGCTTTCGTCTATGATCACGCTGTAGGAATTGATGAAATACAGGGCTGCCGCGCTGAGGGCAAAAAAGAGCGAAATGAGAATTCTGCCGAAAATTCCGGTAAGGTAAAGCAGCAGGTAAAAGACCAGGAAATCCAGCACCAGCATCAGCGCGATGAGGCTGGCGATGGTCATAATGCCGCTGAAACCCGCGTAATTCAGGTTCCCGACCACAAAAGAGAAGAAGGGGATATGGAAGAACAGGCAGTTGGCCAGGCTGATTAAGGCTGCCATGCGGGCTGCCGGTAGTTTACCTTTTAACATATGCGGCGGTAATTTTATATAGTGATATGGTCAAAACGAATAAAGACAGGCAGAATATGAAAAGGTGCTCCTGCATGATCCTGAAGGCCAGCGCAAGCCAGCATCCCGTGAAGGCAATGATGAAAAAGGGGTGGTATTTCCTGTTTCCGATCCATTTCCAGATGCGGTACCTTGTTGAGATAAATATGCCGGCAAGGGCGCAGAAGTAGCCTATGATGCCCCCGACAAGAACATCAATGGGGTAATGCGCTCCTAGGGCAACCCTTGTGAGGACAAGCGCGAGACCTGCTGACACAAAAAGTGTGCACCAAAAGATCCTGTTTATCAGCCTGGCAGGCATAAAGGCAAACATAAGGATGGAAAGCGCCGTAAAAATGGTGATGGAATGCCCTGAGGGCAGGCTGTTGTGCCCTGAGAGGGTTCTTCCGATTATGATAAAGCTGCCGTTGTCAAAAAAAGCTGCCGGCCTTGGGACATGAAAGAGCTTTTTCAGCACGCTGGAAAACAGGCAGGAAACCAGAAGGGCAGAGGCAAGAGACTCCCATATCTTAGGCGCGTGCAGCACAAAAATGCTCAGCAGCGACGCCACCACCAGCGTATTTCCGGTTTCGGTGAGATTGTACTGCATTTCAGGATATTGGGACAGGGTGGCATTCAGCATAAAGAAATATTCCCTCTGGATCAGGATATACGATTCGGCGCGCAGCGCATCGAGCATGAAAAGGAACGCGGCGATTAGCAGCAGCAGCACCGCAGGCAGGAAAAAAAGGGTAGGCCGCAGCCTTGAGAAGTTGAATGAAACATAAAGATCCAAAAGGGGATTGGCCTTTTCGGACGTGATTTTTTCGATGCCCCCATCGGCATTTTCGAGGAATAATTGGCGCATTTTCTAGGACTTTGTTAATCATTGTTTTACACTGGCTTAACCAGGGCAAAACATATCGATTCTTTTTTCCCGAAAGTTTACAATCCAATTTTGTAATCATCCTGAATTTTCATTTCACAGACTTTTATTTTGGATAATTTTAGTGTTTATTTGTTTGTATATCAGATTATTAAAAATATTTTAAAATTTTCAGAAGAGCAGCAAGTCTCTCAATGCGAGCAGTTTTTTTTCTGCCGATCCAATGCGTTTTAACATTCGCCGGCGCATTATTTTAACACTGAAATTTTGCATGCGCCGAATGTAAATAGGTATATTTGGATTTAGAATCCACCCAAGACCAACGGTCAGATCTTTCAAAATGGAAAAAGCGATACGACTAAAAGTGAGAAAAGATTTGGATGCCCGCCAGCAGCATACCATCCTTAGGCTCAAGGGCAGCCTGATTTCCAAAGGCTATACCGAGATTATCCACATCCTGGACAAGGATGAGGAGTTTCATATCAATACCTTTGAAACGCCATCTGAAAAGCAAGTCGAAGTTAAGCAGTATATCGCTGCATTTATAAATCAGGAAAACATCCTGGATACTGTAACGATCGAATAGGTTCAATTTTCAAATAAAAGCTGCTTCGGTTGTGAAGGCAGAAGCACTTTTTGGTTTTAAGGTTGCACATGCTGCAAATAATTGTAATTTTATAAAAAATCTTACTAAAAACTTTTGGCGCATTGATGAACATTGATTTTCTGGATGCAGGCTGTGCGGATGCCATCCATATTAATTTTAAAGGCACTGATGATAAAACGCACAACATCATAATTGACGGCGGCAGCGAGAAGAGCCGCCTTTATGAGTCAGGGCTCAGAAAGAGATTGCATGAAATAGCCAACGTCAGAAAAGAAATAATTGATATATGGATCATCACCCACATTGATGATGATCATATAGGCGGAATTCTCCGTCTTCTTAAAGATGCTGACCTTCTGAAAGCCGTGGATCTCTCCAGAACCACTTTCTGGTTCAATTATTCCAACTGGGACTATGACACCGGCATCCGGAGCAATAACTTAAAAAATGTCAAGCAGGGCATTACCCTTAGGGAGTACCTTGCAGCCCATTCACATGTAAAACAGGACATAACCGACAGCCACCCCCTGATTGATTTATGGGGAGCCAAATTGATTATCCTGTCTCCCGACAATGCAAAATACAATTCGCTTCTCAAGCTGTGGAAAAATGAGGAAGTGAAAATGAGGGATAAGGAGCCTTCATCTTTAAAAAGCATTAGAAATAATGACTACGGCAGGAGGATTGAAGATTTCGACACTTCCAGGGAAGTGAAGGATGTTTCGGTGGAAAACGGATCAAGCATAAGTTTTATGCTGCAGTTCAACGGCGAATCATTTCTGTTTACTGCCGACAGCCATCCTGATGTACTTGTCTCGGCTATCAGGAGAAAATTCGGAGGGCAGAAGATCAAGCTAAAGCATATGCAGATTCCCCATCACGGAAGCAGGTATAATACAAGCAATGCTCTACTGGAGCTGGTTGACTGCGAAAATTACATTATTTCAGCAGATGGATATAACCGTTCAAATCTGCCCAACAAGGAAACTTTAGTGAAAGTGCTTCGCGCCAATCCCGATAAAAACATCAATTTTTTTATCACGCAGGAAAATGAACTTACAAGGAACATTTTTAAAGCAGATCCAGAATTTAATACTAATCTAATATTTCCCCAGCCGGGAAACAGCCACCTTCACTTTGAAATAGGATGACAGCAGAGAAAGATTTTATAGTAAGAATTGAAAATCCCCAGGGATTCAGCAGCGGACTTATATATTCGCCGGCCGGCCAATCAGAAGAGGCCTATGTTTTTACGGCAAGACATGCTCTGGTTGGGGATAATGGGATTGCATGGGATTGCAATGAGCTGTCAGTCGGATTTCTTACTGATAATGGATGGTCTGAGTATAAGCTGCATGATGGGGATGTAATATTATTTGGCGAAAACAATGCAAGTGAAGATATAGGAGTACTGATAGTCAAAAAGCAATTCCTTCCCGTATCGCTTAACTATGATAAATGCCCTGAAATCTGCCTGGTGCCGGCTAAAGTCCATGAGCTTGAGATAACAGGTTTTCCTAAAGTGGTTCTTAATCAATTAAAAAGAACGCTGCACCATTTGATGCCCCTTAAGGATAGAGATTACGAAAGGCAGATACAGATTGAAGTATCAGATCCCCTGACCGGGGAGTACAATGACGACAACCTTGTGGAAGGCTATTCGGGAAGTCCGGTATTTGTTAAAGTGAATGACAGATATTTCTGCTGCGGCCTATTTCTTGCCTATGAGACAAAAAATAAAAGAATATTGGGGATCGATCTTTCTCTGGTAAATGATCTTCTGGCGTCAAGATCGCTGCCCCTTTTATCATTGCTGCAGATAGAGACAGACCCTACTGTGCTTGAAGCAGCTGAAAAGCTTAATGAAAATTCTTTCAGGGTGCTTTCAAGAATACGAGACAGCGTTGGAAAAGTCAACCTGCCGAGGACCGAAATTTCAGCCGCTGCTTTGGAAGTTATAAAAAACGGCAAGCTGGCAATATTTACAGGAAAGCCGGGAAGCGGAAAATCGGCGATGGTTAAGAAGATTTTGGATGGACTAAAAAGCGATTTTGAAATATTTGCTTTTCAGGGCGAGCAGCTGGACAAAAAAAGCATCGAGGAGATATTTGCAGATAAGCCCTTCTGCTTTGGCATATCCCTTTCAGAGGTTCTTGATTCCCCGCAATTCGGTAAAAAGAAAATTTTCCTTATAGATAGCATCGAAAAAATACTTGAAACGGATAATGCTGAGACAATATTGGATTTTTTTGAACTGCTTTTTAAAAGAGAGAATATTACATTAGTGTTTACCTGCAGGAGCTATGCGGCCGAGCATTTAAAAATCCGTTTTTTAAGGCAGTTTCCCGCTTTTCCCGATTTTGATGTGCCTGCGCTTGATGCAGCGGAGCTGGAATGCATCGCTGAGAGCTATCCGATGCTGAGAACGTTAGCAAAAAATAAATCCCTTTTGAAAGTTCTCCAGATTCCCTTTAATCTGGATAAGGCAGTGTCTTTACCTCAGAATTCGGTAAAAGATGATATTGATACTGAAGCAAGGTTCAAACAGATCATGTGGGAATATGTGATTGAAGGGCGCGAAAAGGAATCAGATCCCCGAAAAAGACAGCTGCGCGGTGAGACATTTATGGAAATTGCCCTGAAGAGGGCATCGGCAATGAGCGCATATGCAACTGTTGAGCACGCACGTGCTGACATACTTCACGAGCTGACCGCTGACCATATTATTGATCCCGAACCGGTATACAGAAGAAGCTTTGCGGCAGCTCATGACATCTATGAGGACTGGGCATTGACAAGGCATATTGACAGCAATTATCTGCAGTACATTGCTGAAGAGGACAATTACGGCGCTTTTTATGATGCAATAGGAACCGCTCCGGCAGTCCGGCGAGCCTTCAGAATCTGGATATCAGAAAAAATACAGGCAATGGACGGATCTGCAGGCCAGCTCGTAAAATCAACCCTCAACGATTCGGCAATCCAAAACTACTGGAAGGATGAAATATTAGTTGCTGTCATGCAGTCGCATTACAGCAGTGATTTTCTGCGGGAAAACAAGGATTTTCTATTTTTAGATCAGTTTAAATATTTCATAAGGATAATTTTTTTAGTTCGGGTTTCTTGCCAGAAGCCGGATTTTTCCCTCCTGAACGCATTGGATGTGGACAAAAGGACTCAGGTATATCACAATATCAATCTGGTTCCCTACGGTGAAGTATGGGCCAATCTCATTGAATTTATTTTCTTAAACCTGAATCTGCTGCAGCCACAGATGAGATTGATACTATCAATGCTGCTGCAGTGGGAGAAAGGCCTGAAAAAAAACGGACCGTTTCCTGCCGAGGCCGAGCATGCGGCTAAAATTTTAATATGGTTTTACAGTAATTTTACATCAGGTGTCCCATCTGGCCAGGGAAGGGCTAAAACTGAGAATCTTGAAAATGGAATATTAATGCTTTTCCGTCTGTCTGACTTTGTCAAAGATGAATTGAAATCATTAATAGAGGATGCGTTTAGAAATAAAAACAGGGATGCTGATTTTGAAATCGGCAATCTGTATGACAAGATTTTAGAGTATGCCCTTGACGGGTACGAAGGGCAGAAAATATGCAAAAATTATCCTGAACTTGTCCTTGAAATTGCAGAAAGCAAATGGTTTTATTATCCGCCGACTCCTGAGCAGATTGCAGAAATGAAGAGGCAGTCCATCCTGGGGCCGTACCACCGGTCGATGATGCACACTGAACAGGATTTCGGCTTCAGAAGGAGCACAGAAAGGCATTATTCACCTGGAAGCCCTTATGAAACGCCTATATTGAACCTTCTGCTGTATTCTCCCTTTGCAACTGTAGATTTTTTAGTGAAGCTATTTAATCACGCTGCCGATTCCTATATCAAGTCCGATTTCGGCCGGGACAATGAATTTCTGCATCCTGCCGACCACCGTTCGCAGATAACTGTTATAATGGACGACGGAAGAGAGATTAAACAGCATGCCAGCCCTTCATTATGGATGATGTTCAGAGGAACCTATTTTAATTCGCCCGATGTTCTGAAATCCTGCCTAATGGCAGCCGAGTGCTATCTGCTGCAGATCGGCCGAGATATAAAAGAGAACAAGCATGACCAGTACACTAAATTTTTAAAGGCTTCCTGGGACTACACCTTTGAGGCTTTTTTAACCAGATGCAACAGCGTCATGGGGTCGGCAGTGCTTATAAGTGTCGCTAATGAGCATATGGATCTTGCCGGAAGAAGAATTTTTCCTTTACTGAAAATAAGGGAGATTTATCATCTGGATTTCCACAGGTGCCTTAAAGAATCAGAAGCCTACAGTCCTCTGAGCTATAAAAAGCACCGCCAGCTGCGCCACCTGCAGCTGCAGAATTTCCAAACACTAAAGCATAGAAGCAAAAGCATTGAAGATCTGGTTATAAACCTTAGCCTTGGCGAGTTTCAAACCGAAATCTTTGGGATCATAGATAATTTTAATCTGGAAAACCCGACAGACCAAAACTGGCGTTTTGCACTTGCCCGGATAGACCGCAGAAAATTAAGAATAGTAAAGGAAGTTGAAAACGGCTATCTGTTAGAAACACAACTGGAGGATGACTTGCAAAAGGTTGTCGAGGAAAATAAGACGAAGCAGGAAGAGAACCATACCGTTTCTTATGCAGCATACTGGTGCATGCAGAAATTTAAGCATGAAACCGTGGAAGAGGACAGTTATGAAAAATGGTCGGAGTTCCACAAAATCTCTGTGGATGCCCAGGATAATAAAAACATCTCCAAGATGCATAACCAGCCCGTGCTGGTGGCTGCAATGGGAATCAGGGATTTCTATAGGTCATTAAGCGCAGCAGAAAGAGAATGGTGTGAAACAAAAGTAAACGAGCTCTTTAAATACGAACTTTTCGAAAATAGGCTAATGGATTTTACGAATTCCAAATACACGGTGTATGAAACAGAAGCTGCCTTTTCTGTTGTTCCAATTTTGATGCTCAAGTCGGATGAGACGCAAAAGAAGATGTACAAGCAGAATATTCTTTATTACTTAACGCATTTTCATCAGAGATCCGAGCACAATTCCCTGAGAGCGTCAATTAACAGCTACCTATGGAAGCATGATCCCGGTTTTGTATTAAACTGCATCTTCTGCATTGTGGAGTATTCAAAATTCTCGCACCTTAAGCACAGGCTGGAGCATTTAAGCGGATATAAATCTTATAAAAGAAATTTATTTTCCATTATAAAAACAGCACATTATAGAATAAGGTTAAAAATAAATCCCCATTATAAACCCAAAGGCCGCATTGCTGGGCATATCAAATACAACGATGCCCTTAAACAATACAGCGCCGCTATTGATGCCATTATGAATAGGGTCGCTAAAGAGGAAACCCCAGTGCAGATTGCAATTCCTGAATATCAGTCAAATGCAGGCGACTGGCTTTTCGAAGCTTTAAAACTGGTGCCGGCTGAAACAGAACTCAAAATTCTTCGGGACTATTTCAAGAATGTCTTGAGTTTCATTTTTGAAACCTTTGCAAAAGATTCCGATCCATATGACGACACGATCCATCATACCCTGCAGCAGTTTTTTCAAGAAAAATTTGCACTGTTTTTACTCAGCCAGCCTGAGGATACTGCAATTGAGAACTTTAAAGCATTAATTGACTGGGCTTATGCAGATGGCGTAAAAATCTTTTATTCCGATAAAAGATATGATTTTACCGTTAAGTGCCTGGAGGAAGTGGTAAACCAGTTTTTAAATGATGAATCCAAAGCGGCAAATTTCTGGATTTTATGGAGTTATTTAAGCCATAAGATTTTAACGGCTAAGATGTTTATTTTTGATAAAGCCTTTCTATTCAACCATCGCATACTTTCCTTAACGCAGTTAGATTGGAATCCCCTAAAAAATAAAAAGCATTTTTTTGAAACTTTTATACTCCAGGGGGGAGATCTTGAATCTTCCGGAAGATTAACAGCCGGCATTGGATTTGAGGAATTAATGCCTGACGCTGTCAGCTGGCTGGCTGAACGCATTAAAAAAGAGTGGCCCGGAAATAAAGACTGGGATTTTTATCTTGAAAAAATTATTATCCAGACCTATTACGACGGCCGCATGAGAAGAGAAATCACGGCATCTGCCAGATTAAGGAATGATTTTATTGCGCTGCTGGACAAGCTGATAGATCAGAGCGCTTCTTCCACAGCTTATATAATCCGTGAAGATTTCATATCTTCAAAAGGACTGCCGTAAAATTGGTGACATTTTTCAGTAACTCGGAAAAAAATACAGAAAAGATAAAAAAGATTCACGGTATTTATGAACCGCACCATTTTGTCTTTAATGACTGTATCTTTGCCTTTAGTGCAGACAGGTCGTTAATCTCATGGAGATAAAACAGTCCAACTACAATATAATGGGAATTTGGCTTAACGTCTTCATTGAAGGTATCCGTAAAATAAAACTGCGGGTCTGCTGAATTATAAATTAAGGCATATGCATTATCAGGATTCGGAGCCGAGATGCATCCATTAAACAGATTTACAATCTCCTGATCAGTAAGCGCACATAAAAAGTGGCAGATTAGTTCATTCATGGTATTACTTGTAAAATTTATATTCAATTCCAAATTTAAACACCGATGCCGGCGTAGATCCGGTTGGGAAAAAACGGATAATTAAAGTATCGCTGTTTTTTTTTGCTGTGATCTTATAGCCTCTTTCTTCCATGTAGGTGGAGGTTTTGTCCTGAGCATCAATAATTTCAATTTTGGCAGGATTTTTTGAAACCTTAAATATGGAATTATGTGTGTTTTCAAATATAAAAATATTTCCCTGTTTTTCAACTGTAATGTAATCTGCAGAAGCGGTGTCCGAGCTCATGATGCGGTTAACTGCCCCTGCATTTAAATTATAAGTGGTTTCAACCATTTTGCCATAGCCCGGTTTCGAACTGCACGACATTATAACCGCCAGTATGGGCAGCAGCGTTTCTTTTTTCATTTAACCTTCTTTTACGTTAATAAAATATATCCTTCTGATCTAAAGTTTGATACACGATTTGAAATAAGATCAGGAATTAAATTTTCTCGGCATTATTGCCTGCTGTTTAAAGCACAACAGCAGATTTATTCTGTAAATATAGCCCTATAATAATCTCGAGGTTACGGTTTTCCGTATTACGCCAATTTTAAATTTATGGCTGAAGATACGAATATTCGTTCATATCTTCTGGATTTTTGGGTGAATCACCCAATGAAGAAAGCAGGTGGATTTTGATCCGCTAGTATCGGCAGAGCTTCTTTTCATTTCCCGCAGAAACGGGCATGGACTAAACAGCGGATTTAAAACTGCCGAATTTTAATTACTGTGCAGATCGTTTTTTTAGAAGGCTGGAATTAAAAAATTAGCTAACTTTAGGCATAAGAACTAATACAGTACAGTATGGATATTGATTATCAGGACCGTAATATTTTTGAAACGGATTATATTTTCAGGATACAGACCTTTGAGAAGTACCTGGAAAGCCCCGCCGCATCACAGCAGCATTATGCAGAGTATAAGGCGGGACTCATTCCCAACATATTTTACGCGCATAATATGAAGGATGTCCTGAGCCTCTTCAAAGAAGAATATGATGATATAAAGTCCGGACTCGAGCGCTATGAAACGGACGACAACAATGATTTTCCGATGCTCAAGTCCTACGTAAATACGGAAAGGAACCTGCGAAAAATATTGGACAAGGACCAGCTAAGAGACTATACCACACTGCTGGAACGCTCCTTTGACAGCCAGAAGACCGATGCAAAGGCCACAGCAGTGAGCCGTTTTTTTCTGTCCAGCCCGATATTGGAGAGCTATATCTATCAGATTGAGAAGGTTTTCGGGAAAGGCATCCTAGACTGATTTCGGATTTTCTGGTGAGATTTTCGGATCATATGCCGTCCTTTTAATCTCTTAATTTTCGATTTATGGAACTGCATTTTGAAGATTTAGCGCTGACCGTTAGAGCCGGAGAGCTGGACGTGCCTTACGGCCTGAGTGACGAGACCCTGTTTTTATCGGTCCGCAGCCATTTAGCCGGTGTGCTTGGTTTCGGAGGCACAGAAATTTTCTGTTTTGGACCGGCACCGGACAACACGGCAGACGGTCAGGATGAGCTGCTGGAGAACGGCATCTTCTACCGTATCATCGGATATGAAAAGAATCTTGGCATCGATCTGGAGAGTGCGGCGGATGAAATAATGAGCGCCTTCCATTTCTTGGTCGAAAATTTCGAGCCAAGATGGGCCACGATCTTCGTGGAGGAGGGATCCGCAAAAAGAGAGGTGACAATCGAGCTTCTGTATCAGGAAGTGTTCTGAAAATCGTTCCTCACTGCTGTTCTTTGCGCAAAAGGATCAAGCAGGCCAATTATAAATTTAAAATAGAGGAGAAATGAATCCAGAAGACGGCATTGAAAGATTTATCAGCGCGCAGCAGGACACCTACGCCCGGGCATTGGAAGAAATCAGAAGCGGACGCAAGCAGAGCCACTGGATGTGGTTTGTCTTCCCGCAGATCAGGGGTCTGGGTTTTACGGACTATAATGTATATTTTGGCCTAAAAGACCTGGACGAAGCCAGGGAATATCTTAACGATCCGGTGCTGGGCAAACGTCTTGTCGAGGTTTCACAGGCGGTCCTGGGACTGAACGGAAAAACCGCGCTGGAGATTTTCGGAAAGCCTGACCAGCGGAAGCTCAGGTCCTGCATGACGCTGTTCAGCAGGATTGCCGATGCGGATCCGGTCTTCGGAAAAGTGCTTCAGAAATACTATGGCGGCATTTTGGATGAGAAAACAATTTCCATTCTCGGGACTCAAAATTAGGTTCTAATGATTCTATCCAAACCTCACAGGTCGACGTAGATAATTTTTACCTTCTCGCGGTGCCCGTCGATCAGGCAATTTATCTCATTGCTCAGCTCCCTGTACTTGGCTGCCGACTCTTCCTTTTCCTGATTCTTTTCCATTTCCAGCCTATTGGTTTTTTCCTCGGGAGTTTCCTGGACCATCTGCCCCAATTCCATTTCGGTGCCTGGCTCGCCATCATTTTCCAGAGCCTCTTTCTGCTGCCACCTTAAGGCAGCTTTTGCCTCCCTGTGGCAGACGATGATGTAGTCTTTCAGCAGCCCGACACATCTTTGCACATGCTCGCCGAAGCCGCCGTCTTCGTCAAGGAGTTCATAGGGATAGGTGTAATTGATGATCTCCATTCGGGAATGAAGGTCAATTTTAAAGTATTCTATAAATTCAGAGTCTGTGACTCCGTTAAACTTATCGATTTCCATAGCAGTATCTGTTAGATTTGAAAGCCGACCAGGTTTCCCTGATAGGGAAAGGCGAAATCCTCGATTTTCACCGACTGGTCCAGCCATGCGGATTCGTCCTGTCGTTTGAGCATAATGGGCATTCTGAGCTTATGGTTATGGATGTACTGCATCAGGCCATTTGCTTTTGTGGTCACCATGGTGTAGGTGTTTTTAATTTCATTTGTTAGGGGATCCGTCCAGGAGGAATACAGGCCGGCAAACGTAAAGATTTCATCATCCTGCGAATTGATCTGGTACTTGTCCTTGCTTTTTCCCTTCTCATCATTCCAGTGCCATTCGTAATAGGCAGATGCGATTATCAGGCATCGGTTATGTGTTATATTCTTGAATGATGCTTTCTCGTCAATGGATTCAATGCGGGCATTGAGAGTGTTTTTCCTGAACTCGATGTCCTTTGCCCAGGAAGGCAGCAATCCCCAGGTGTAATCCGTTGTGATCAGATGCGGAGAGGAATTTAGTATCACAGGGATATTTGGATGGGAGAACCCGTTTATAAAATCCGACTGCAGATAGGTTTCCTCATTGTCGAGTTCCGCATTAAAGCGTCTTTTGAGATCTTCTATGGAGGCATTCTGCTGGGTATAATAACACATAATATTCCGTTTTAAAGGCTGTTTTAAAAATGTCTTATCCTGATTCTAATTTGCCCTTTTAAGGGCTTTAGTCTTTTTCATACGGCTTAAGTTTGAATAAACGATCTTATGGAATCTTACCCAATAGACATTAAACGCATCGAAAGGCTTATTAAAGAAAATGAAAAGCGAAAACAAAAGCTTAGAAAAAGAAACAGCAGAAAACTGATGTACGGCATGCTTGTTTTCCTCTTTCTGTTTCTGCTTTTCTATCAAATTTAGTTCATTCTTAGGACATTGCATAACTAAATATTCAAAATTTCATTCTGTGGCGCGGCAGATTAATTTCGTGATCCTGCGGATAAGGCTGGCGGTGGGTGCTGCTGACATCCTGTTTGATATTGTGCTGTGTGGAATACCTTTTTTCCGAGTCCGAATATCTCGGATCAGGTATAAATGGCATTTTCGCCATTCTGGAAATGGTGATCGTAGGGAAATGATAGTCAACTTCCACTGTGCCCAAAAGCAGGTAGCATCCGCCTCCCTGAAAAGGATTATTTACAAGACTGTCCGGGAAATGCGCCGTATCAAAATAGGCTCCCTCATGATCGATCCATGTCCCGAAATACATATTGCCCCTTTTTGTAGGCACCTGTTTTGTCGAGATGAGATAGGCAAGCATGCGAACTTCCTTCTTATGGTATTTTAACAAATCCCGAACCATCACATCCCCTCGGTATCTGGTTTTGAGCAGATCAAAAACGGTGCAGGAAACCGGGAAATTCAAAAGCTCGATTTCATCAAAGGCATCCTCAAAAATCGAGCGCTCCAGAACAGGCAGCTTAAATTCCTTTGCAGGCTGTTCAATGAGCATAAGCCCGCGATTTGCTGGCTTGAAATTATTCATCAAAAGGCTTACCTGCACCAGAAGCTGGTTTTTGGTTTTTCCCGTAAAACGGAAAGCGCCGATAAAAATAAGTGTCTTTACATTCTCAATTCCCATCGGCACCCTGTTTATAAAATCTTCCAGCGATTTATAGATGCCGTTTCTCTCGCGCTCAGCAGCGATGAACAGCGATAGTTTGGAATCCAGGCCCTGCAGGTGCATAAATCCCAGATAGATATCGGTGCCGTAAAGAGCGGTCTCGTATCCGCTTTTATTCACGCAGGGGGTATGGATAACAGCGCCGGCCATTCTGGCTTCGTGCACATAGATTTCAGTTCTGTAGAACCCTCCCTGATTATTGATTACGGCAACCATAAATTCAATAGGGTAGTGCACCTTCAGATAAAGGCTCTGGTAGCTCTCCACGGCATAGGATGCGGAGTGGGCCTTACAGAAGGAATAGCCTGCAAAGGATTCGATCTGGCGGTAGATTTCCTGGCTCAGCGCTTCGGGATGCCCTTTTGCGGCCGCCGAAATAAAAAAATCGTCCTTCACTTTCTGGAGCGCCGCTTTAGAGCGTCCCTTGCCCGACATGGCACGCCTTAGGATATCGCCGTCCGCTGCCGACAGCCCGCCGTAATGCAGGGCAATTTTGATCACGTCTTCCTGATACACCATAATGCCGTAGGTTTCTCCGAGCTCCTTTTCAAAGACCGGGTGAAAGTATTCAAATTTTGACGGGTTGTTATGGCGGAATATGTATTCCTTCATCATTCCCGACTGCGCCACTCCTGGACGGATGATCGAAGAGGCAGCAACAAGGGTTTTATAATTATCGCATTTCAGACGGCGCAAAAGCCCCCGCATCGCAGGGCTCTCGATATAGAAGCATCCTATGGTTCTCCCTTCGGCCAGATAGACGTTTGCGGAGGGTTCGTTTTTTGAGATTCTCGTGTCGCGGATATTGATCCGGATTCCTCTGTTCTTCTCAATAATCTTCACGGTATCGTCAATATGCCCGATGCCCCGCTGGCTGAGGATGTCAAACTTGTCAAAACCGATATCCTCTGCCGTATGCATATCAAAGAGCACAATGGGGAATCCTTTCGGGGGCATTTCCAGAGGGGTGTAATTGGTCAGCGGCTCTTCGGAAATCAATATCCCGCAGGAATGCATGCTTCTCATATTGGGGTATTTTTCGAGCATCATGCCGTATTCCTGAACCAGCTTTACAATTGAGTTGGTCTGGTGGAGCTTCATTGGATTTTTCGCCAGCATATCCAGCTCGTCTTTAGGCAGGCCGAAGACCTTTCCGACCTCGCGGAAAATCGAGCGGTATTTGAATTCAACATTAGTCCCGCAGAATGCCACATAGTCGCTTCCGTATCGGTTTGAGATGTATTTCAGGATCACATCGCGCTCTTTCCACGACCAGTCGATATCGAAGTCGGGAGGGCTTTTGCGGTTCTCATTCAAAAAGCGCTCGAAATACAGGTCAAGCTCCAATGGGCAGATGTCGGTTATTCCCAGACAGTAGGCAATGATGCTGTTCGCGCCCGAGCCCCTTCCGATATGAAGGAAGCCGCAGAAGGTGCTGTAGCGTATGATGTCCCAGGTGATCAGAAAGTAGCCGCTGAATTCAAGGTCATTGATGACTTTCAGCTCTTTCTCCACACGCGCTTTTGCTTCTGCATTATGGCGCCCATATCTCCGTACCAGGCCTTCTTCGGCAAGGGTGGTCAGAAGGGCAATATCCCCTTTTTTACTTTTGGTGTAATGCCTTTTGTTTTTCGGACTTTCAAAATCGTACTGAAAATTACAGCGCTCGATGATATGCCTTGTATTCTGGATGATTTCGGGATAATCTTCATACAGTGCGATAAGTTCCGCTTCCGGAATCATCACATCCGATTTGCCGCACCAGTGGTCAGGTTCGAGTTTGGAGAGAAGCTCATTGAGGTCAACCGCGCGCAGGATCCTGTGCAGGTTGTATTCCCTTTTGGTGCGGAATACCACCGGCTGGAGGATCACCATTTCGGCGCGGCGTCTTCTCCACTGCGATACGACGAGCTTCTGCAGCTGGTCGGGACGTATGCCTATGTATTCATTATGCCGCAGCTCGTCGGGCGCATTTTCCAGAGGATAGATGATGAAAACATCCGAGAAGAACGGCGCTGTTTCGGGGAGCGGCTTCTTTTCAAAGTTATGTTCGGTCAGAAAGCGGTTCATCTGGGCGAGCCCCACGGCATTCTGCGCAAGGCCGATATAGCGCAATTTATGGCAGCAGCGGAATTCTATCCCGACAAGCGGTTTTATGCCTAGAGCCTGGCAGCCTTTTATAAAATCATAAATCCCTGTAACGGTATTGATATCGGTCAAGGCTGCCGCCGTGACACCGCAATCCGCTGCCTGCCTGATCAGATCATCCAGCGGTATGGTGCCGTAGCGCAGGGAATGGAATGAGTGGCAGTTGAGAAACATGATTTATTTTTTTCGTTTTAAAATTTCGTCTTTGTTATTGGACTTGAAAGATGCACCGGCGCATCTCATCACGGCATCAAAGCCGTAGCGGCTCTTCATTCGGTCCATTGCCTGATACAGGGCAAGCATCTCCTCGGTGTCATTGAACAGGTCGATCTGGTAGGTTCCCCTGACAAGGCCGCTGAAGCGCACACCGATTAGGCGCAGCCTCATCCTTCGCTGGTAGAGCTTCTCAAAGAGATCTGCGACTGTCTGGTTCAGGATATGGTCGGCCGAGGTATACTGCACACGGGACTGTTTGGTTTCGGTATCAAAGTTGGCATAGCGTATTTTGACGGTCACAGTCGAGGCGAGCCACTCTTCTGCGCGCAGCTGGTAGGCCAGCTTTTCGACCATTCCCTGCAGGATCCTGCTGAGTTTCAGTATATCAATCGTGTCCTGGGAGAAGGTGTGCTCGGTGGAAATGGACTTTCTTTCCGTGTAGGGCTCCACAGGGGTGTTGTCGATGCCGTTGGCTTTCTTCCAGAGTTCTGTTCCGTTTTTGCCGATCATCTGTTGCAGGGACTCGGCGGGCATTTCGGAGAGCGTGCGGATGGTGCGGATGCCGATGCGCGAAAGAAGCTCAAAGGTTTTCTGCCCCACCATGGGGATCTTGCGGATGGAGAGCGGGTTCAGGAAGGACTGCACCAGATGCTCGGGGATTTCAAGGTTCTGCTTCTGCTTGCCTTCGCCCGTGCCGATTTTCGATACGGTCTTGTTGACCGAAAGGGCAAAGGTGAGGGGCAGGCCCGTTTCCTTTGTGATTCGCTGCGCCAGCTCATCGGTCCATTTGTAGCTTCCGTAGAAACGGTCCATGCCGGTGATGTCGAGATAGAATTCATCGATGCTGGCCTTTTCCACCACGGGCGCCTTTTCCTGGATGATTTCGGTAATGTCATGGGAGAGCCTCGAGTAGAGCTCCATGTCGCCCTTCATGATTTTGGCCTGAGGGCAGAGCTTCATGGCCATGTGTATGGGCATGGCCGAACGCACCCCGAATTTACGGGCTTCGTAGGAGCAGGATGCCACAACGCCCCTGTCCCCGCCGCCTATGATCAGCGGAATGCCGTTAAGTTCTGAATTGGAAAGCCTTTCGCACGATACGAAAAAGGTGTTCATGTCGATATGCACAATTGCCCTGCTCATGGTCTGTTCATTTTTATACAGATCAAAATTAGTACAGATAATAACATTTTATAAAAGTTATCATGTTACAAATAGCAACAATTTTAAAAAAGCCTTATTTTTCAGCAGGTATTCATAAAAGAAAAAAGAGGCCGGAAAGGCTTTATTCAGAATTTACGGCATAGGGAATTCTGAAAAGAATGCTGTTTTTATTTTTAAAAGGATTAAATGACTTTAAAAAAAAACGTTATAAAGTGTTATTGCTTCTATAATTTTCAATCTTTTGCTTCAATTGCTGAAAATTATGCAGGTAAATTCCGTATATTTAAGGTCTGTTAACCGCTAAACGGATATAATTCGATTATTTATCGATTTTCAATTCTTACGTACCTGATATGTATTTTTTGCAGATTCTTAGATTCTTGTCTTCTGCAGCAGCATAAAGCATGAAACCATGTCGCAAATATATAATTCCAAAAAGATTATCTATCTGGCAGATGACGATGAGGACGACAGGCTGCTGTTCCTCGATGCCGTTCAGGAGCTCAGCCTTCCAGTGACTGTCAATACAGCCGAAGACGGGCAGCAGCTTCTGAGTGCCCTTAATCAGGCGGTCGAAGGTCTTCCTGAAATTATTTTTCTGGACATCAACATGCCCGTTAAAAACGGTTTCGAATGCCTTGAGGAAATACGGCGGGGAACGCTGCCGTTCAGCGGCGTAAAAGTGATTATGCTTTCCACCAGCAGCAATGCTGAAAACATAAACCGCTCCTATGATCTGGGAGCCGATTATTATGCCGTGAAGCCTAGCACATTCAAGGCCCTTAAAGATCTTCTGCAGAGCATAATGGAAATGGACTGGAGCATTGCGGGAAGAAACAAAGCAGAATTCCTTCTGGTTTGAGAAGGAGTCGATCATAAAAAAATACAGCCCTGCAGTTCACACTTCAGGGCTGTTATTTTATAAATGAAAGCCGATTTTAAACAGCGGCTTCTTCTGAAAGCGCCTGATCAGAGGCATTTTCCTGAATATTATTCGCAGCTGCTTCCCGTGCCGGAGCCTGCAGCGCGGCAGTCTTTTTAATTAGAATATAAAAATCCCTGAGATGCCACCATGCCGGGCAGCGGTCCACAGGTCCGCTGAAGTTTCTGATGGTGCTGTAGCAGCTCCTGAGAAAAACCTGCGTATCGGTAATATTTGCCCATTCAGTCAGTCTTACTTCCTTCGGCGGTGGATTGCTTTCAAAATAGCGTTTTATTTCTTCGTGGTTCATGCCGCAAATTTAGGCAAAAAGCCCCGCTCATCCAAGGGCAGAAAAGAAACATGGCGCTTGATATGCTGCGGATTCATCCGGTTTTCCAGCAACGTTTTGATAGCCAATTGCATGCGGTTTGCTAAAAGTCGGCCCCATTTTAATGCCTTAAGAATATTTCTTTAAGACCTAGCAGTGAGGAGGCAGAAGAATACTTATAGGAAAAATAGACCATTTTTTATAAATAATGGATGAATTTTCATAATAATCACTCAATACATTTGATCTAATTTGGCACTTTGAAAATGTACCGCAGACTCAGCCATTTTCTGCAAGAAGCAAAATTGCTCAGAATTTAAAGGAATATGCTGTACAGCAAAAGTATTGGACATGAAAATATCAGATTCTCTTAAAGGTATTATAGTTGAAACGATCTGCCTGCTTTATATACTTCTTTTTGTGTATGCGGCCTTGAGCAAGCTGCTGGATTTTGAAAATTTCCAAGTTCAAATCGGTCAATCGCCTTTGATAAGTGCACATGCATCGTGGATAGGTTATGCTGTTCCAATAGTGGAATTAATTGCAGTGGTGATGTTAACAGTATCTCGATTAAGAAAAGCTGCTTTAAGACTATCACTGGCGCTTATGACCACGTTCACCGCTTATATATTTATAGTGCTGCACTACAGTTCATTTGTACCATGCTCATGCGGAGGGATATTAGAAAAAATGAGCTGGAATGTCCATCTGATTTTTAATATAGTGTTTATTTTATTGGCAATAGTGGCGATGCTGCTTCATGAAAAACTGGATCAGCAAATTTCTAACCGGGATTACAGCCGTAGTTTGAAATGGATTGCTGGCATTATTGCATCAGGAACCGCAATAGTAATTTTTTTATTTATCTGGTCAGAACAGATGATGCATTATGAAAATCCTTTTATTAGGCGTTACCCGCGCCATGCGGTAATGTTTAATAGCAAATTGGACTTAAAATTTAACTCTTATTATTTTGCAGGGATTACTAATGGACGTATTTATCTGGGCAATTCTACAGCACCGCTTCAGCTTTTATCTGCAGATACAAACTTGAAAAATAAAAAGGTTGAACGGATCATATTCACTGAAAAAAATGTACTATTTCAAAGGCCATTAATAAGGGTTATGGATCAATGCCTTTATTTGATAGACGGTTCTGTTCCAGCAGTTTTCAACGGAAGCTTAAAAGACTTGAACGTACCTAAAAAATTCAATGGGCTGCCTTATTTTGATCAGGCAGAACCTTTGGACAGCAGCAGAATAGTGCTTCGATCAAACAAGGGAAAGGATCTTGCCAACATCATTGGGGTCTTTGATAATGAAAAGTCCAAGTCAAACTATAATCCAAAGTTGCTGCAAAAGCAAATCGACGGTGTTTTTGATACGGATGGTAGGCTTTTGTATGACGAAACCAGCCAAAAAATAGTGTACGTCTATTTTTACCGCAATCAGTTTATCACTGCGGGAAAAAATGCTGAACTGATTTCTCGGATTCATACCATCGATACCACAAGCCATGCAAAGTTAAAAGTTTCTTATCTGAAAAATAGCACGGAAAGAAAAATGTCAGCTCCTCCTTATATAGTGAATGCGGGTGCAGCCGTGCATAATAATCTTGTTTTCATTTATTCGAAAATCAAAGGGAGATTTCAGGATGAAAAGACCTGGGATCAGGCTTTTATAATTGATGTTTATGACGTTAATAAACAGTCTTATTTAATGAGTTTTCCAATTTACAAGATCAAAAATGAAAAGCTAAAAAGCATTATGGTAACTAAAAACCAGTTGTATGCTATTATAGGCAGTTCGTTAGTGCTTTATGACTTAAAGACAATTCTTAAAAAAGAAATTAAAAGTGCTGAATAAAATAAAAGTCAGCCATTATGATATACCGGCCGGTATCAGGATATAAAGATCGAACACCTGTAGAAAAAAGTAGATCAGAGTTTTAATTTAATATTTATTATTATGAAAACGCAATTTTTAAAAAACGTTATTCCATTTGGTGTGATAGCACTTGGGCTTTCAGGAGCCTTTGTAACTACTTCAATGCAAAAAGCTTCGGCGGCTTCCCTTCAGATAGGTTATCAGCTGGATGCTTTTGGTGAATGCAGCAATAACACTGCTAACTGTGAGACCGAGGAAAATCAATTTGTCTGCCGAATCAATGGGACAACAGGAGCACAGGCCTGGGGAAAAGACAACAATGGAGACTGTGTGGTGAAACTTTACCGTCCCGAATAATCAAATTGAATTATTAACCATATAAGGATGCCGTTCCAGTGGAACGGCATTTTTTAAATTCAGTCAAATTAGAGTGTCCCTGCACGAATCCACTCAGCATCTTTTTGATCCTTCAGATAATAATCAAACCATTGCAGAAGGCGGATGGATAGATCTTTCTGATTCACTGGTTCCAGAAGGGTATGGTCTTCTCCGGGATACTGAAGAAAAATGCATTTCTTGCCCAGCCTGCGGAGTGCCAAGTAGTATTCCATACTTTGGAAAGGATCCACCTGAGTGTCTTCTTTTCCGGGCGGACTATATCAAGTACCTTTTTAAAACTGTACGAAAATTCTTCGGAGAAGCAATAGTGGTGACCCAGGAAGTTGACGATATCATAAAATCGCCAATTGTCAAGGAAAGCATCATCAATAATTCCGACTGCAAAATCCTGCTGGACCAGCGCAAATACATGAACAAGTTTGATGACATTCAGGCCATGCTTGGCCTTACCGACAAGGAAAAAGCGCAGGTGCTTTCCATCAATATGGACAACAGCGCCACCAGACTATACAAGGAGGTTTGGATAGGTCTCGGGGGCTCGCACTCTGCGGTCTATGCCACCGAGGTGAGCCTGGAGGAATATCTGGCCTACACGACCGAAGAAATCGAGAAGATGGAGGTCATGCAGGCAGCCGCAGAACTGGACGGAAACGTGGAGCTCGCCATCAAGAAGATTGCCATGCTTAGGCGTGAGAAAGAAAAGTAAAATATATAGTAATCTAAAATCAGATAAAAATGAAAAAATATCTATCAATGGTTTATGCGGCGCTGATGCTTGCCGCAGCACCCTACGCAAATGCGCAGTTTGTGGTAACCGATCCGGCCAATCTGGCTTCTGGCATACTCAACAGTGCCAATGAAATCATACAGACCTCCTCCACGGTTTCCAATGTCGTCAAAAACTTCAAGGAAGTGCAGAAGGTCTACAATCAGGGAAAGGAATACTACGACAAGCTCCAGGCGGTCAACAACCTTGTGAAGGATGCGAGAAAGGTCCAGCAGACCGTTCTTCTGGTGGGCGATGTATCGCAGATCTACGTGCAGAATTTCGGGAAGATGATCAATGATCCCAACTTTACGCCCCAGGAGCTCATAGCCATCGGCAACGGCTATGCGGCGCTGCTGGGTGAGAGCACCGAACTGCTGAAAGAGCTTAAGCAGATCGTCAGCACCTCAAGCCTGTCGCTCAATGATAAGGAGCGCATGGATCTGATCAGCCGCATCTACAAGGAGGTGAAGGAGTACCACAGTCTGGTTAGGTACTATACCAACAAGAACATATCGGTGAGCTATCTCAGGGCAAGAAAGAAAAACGACGCCAAAAGCGTGCTTGATCTGTACGGAAACTCCAGCCAAAAGTACTGGTAGGCATGGAGTTCAATAATCTCCATGAGGTGCTGCGCTCGCTTTACGATGACATGATGCCTCTTGCGGGGGACATGGCGGCCGTGGCCAAGGGGCTGGCGGGACTCGGAGCCCTGTTCTACGTGGCGCTGCATGTCTGGCAGGCGCTTGCAAGGGCGGAACCCATTGATGCCTATCCGATGCTGCGTCCCTTCGCACTCGGCCTGTGCATCATGTTTTTCCCGACCATCGTTCTGGGAAGCATCAATGCGGTGCTGAGCCCGATAGTCAGCGGAACGCACGGAATGCTGCAGGGACAGGTTCTTGACCTGAACAGGCTGCAGCAGCAGAAGGACCAGCTGGAATATGAGGCAATGGTTCGAAATCCGGAAACTTCGTATATGGCCTCCGACGAGGAGTTCGACAAAAAACTCGATGAGCTGGGATGGTCGCCCACGGATATCGGAACCATGGCGGGGATGTATATGGACAGGCAGGCCTATCAGATGGAAAAGATGATAAAGCAGTGGTTCCGGAACTTTCTGGAGGTTCTTTTCCAGGCGGCGGCTCTGGTTATCGATACCATCCGGACTTTTTTCCTAATTGTGCTTTCCATTCTTGGCCCCATAGCTTTTGCCATATCGGTCTGGGACGGTTTCCAGTCGACGCTAACCCAGTGGATCACCAGATATGTGAGCGTCTACCTCTGGCTGCCCGTAGCGGATCTTTTCAGTTCCATGCTGGCGCGCCTCCAGTCGCTGATCATTGAAAGGGACATCGAGATGCTTTCGGACCCGTCCTTCATACCCGACACTTCCAACACCGTTTACGTGATTTTCATGATCATAGGCATTGTGGGCTATTTCACGGTGCCGACGGTGACGGGCTGGATCATCCAGGCTGGAGGCGGAGGCAATTTCATGCGCAATGTGAGCCAGACGGCCATGAAAGCCGGCAACATCGCCGGAGCCGGGGCCGGTTCCACTGCAGGAAATATAGCAGGAAGGCTGGTCAGCAAATCTTAATAACCGATAAAACTACAAAAATGGAATTCAAGACTTTAAGAAACATAGAAAACAGTTTCAGGCAGATCAGGCTCTACGCGATTGTCTTTGCGCTTCTCTGCACGGGAATCACGGGATCCGCCCTTTGGTGGTCCTACCGTTTTGCCGACCTGCAGCGAGAGAAGATCTACGTGCTGGACAACGGGAAATCCCTGATGCTGGCACTCTCGCAGGATGCATCGGTCAACAGGCCCGTCGAGGCCAGGGAGCATGTGAGGCGTTTCCACGAACTCTTCTTTACGCTCGCCCCCGACAAATATGCCATTGAAAGCAATATGAAGCGCGCCTTCAGCCTTGCCGACAAAAGTGCTTTCGACTATTACAAAGACCTGTCAGAGAAAGGATATTACAACCGCATCATATCGGGCAATGTGCAGCAGCGCATCGAGATTGACAGTGTCGTGTGCAGTTTCGAATCCTATCCATACCCGGTCAGATCCTATGCGAGGGAATTCATCATCCGATCCAGCAATGTGACCCAGCGAAGCCTTGTGACCAGCTGTCTTCTGGTAAACTCGGTGCGCTCAGACAGCAATCCTCAGGGCTTCAATATTGAAAAATTTGCGGTGGTTGAGAATAAGGACATCGAAGTTATTGATCGCTGAAGAAACAATATGAAAAAGATCTTAAGAAATCTGGATAGGTGGACGGGGGCTCTTGACAGGAGATGGGACAGGATGCCTCTGGAAAAGCAGCACCGGTTCATAAGGCTGTTTTTTTGGGGCTATGTCCTGCTGACCGCAGCAGTGATAACCAAGGTGTGGCGGGAAAGGTCAGAGAACTGCCGCATAATGGTTACCGGACATATAGATAATCCAATGGATAGGGACAAAAAAGACTGCTATCCGGCAGTTCAACCAAAATGAAAAAAGAAAGGAAATTTATGAAAACAAAGGAAAAAAAAGCGGGTGTCATGATTAGGGAATCGGCTTCGGAAAATCAAACGGATCGTGACGATTGGAAAACCGGCAGGCTGGAGAGGCTGAAGAAACCTCTGATATTCGGTCTGATGGGCATCGTCTGTGCGGGATGCCTCTACCTGATTTTCAGGCCTTCTTCCGACAGCGGAAAAAAGCAGGATATTGGGCTCAACAGCATCGTTCCGCAGGCCGCGGACAATGAAATGCAGGGCGACAAGGCGAAAGCGTACGAGCAGGAGTTGCTTGAGCAGAAGCAGGAGCAGAAGCGCAATGCGCTTACCACGCTGGCCGATTACTGGAAGCAGGACAGCGTAACGGGAAATGAACAACCCGCAGCTGAACATCCAGTGCTGCCGGGAAGACTTGAATCCAGAGAATCAAATTCGGGACTCAGCACGTACCGAAATGCGCAGAAAGAACTTGGAAGCTTTTACAAGGACAGCGGCGGAGAGGCCGATATGCTCCGCAGGGAGGTTGCGGAGCTCAAATCTGAGCTTGCCCAGAGGGATGCTGCGCCGTCGGTGACGGTCGACGGACAGCTGGCGCTTATGGAAAAGTCGTATCAGATGGCCGCCAAGTACCTGCCTTCGGCACCTGCTGCCCAGCAGCTGCAGAGAGCTGACTCGTCTGGACTTGCAAATAGGCCATCCAATGCAGATGCGCCATATTTTGCAGGAGCTGCGCCTCAGAGGAAAACTACCGTATCAGTTCTTCGCCCTACTTCGGAAGCTGGTGCGGATGGCGTGCGGCTGAATGCCCGATCTTTTTACACGGCGGATGCCAAAGAGCGGGAGGTTCCTGTCAGGAACAGCATCAAGGCCTGCGTGGACCAGACGCAGACGGTAATAGACGGGAGCGCCGTGAAGGTTCGTCTTTTGGAGGATGCCGGCTTAGCAGATGGCACTCTCGTAAAGGGAACGGTGCTTACGTCCACGGCCAGGATGCAGAACGGACGCCTTCACCTCAAGATCAGCTCCATGGTGCTGAACGGCACCATTACGGCTGTGGATATAAACGTTTTCGACCTGGACGGGCAGCAGGGGCTTGCGGTGCCGTTTTCGCAGGAGAGAACGGCTGCCGGGCAGATGGCGGGCAATATGGGACAGCAGTCCGCAACGAGCCTGATGCTTACCCAGTCGGCAGGACAGCAGGTTGCCGCCGATCTGAGCAGGGGCGTCCTGCAGGGGATTTCCGGCTATTTCTCCAAAAAGGTAAAGACGCCCAAGGTTATGCTTAAGGCTGGGTACCAGCTTTTTCTGGTTTCGAAAAAACAATAGCAATCAAAAGAATATAAGGATGAAAAGATATTATGAAAAATACTGGACGGCGCTGCTTGCAGTTCTCTGGGTCCAGCTGTGCTTTCCGCAGAGCAACCTGCCGGTTATGGACGAGATCAAGGCCTGCGGTTTAGGCATAACCTATGACAAGACTTCGCACCTGATTTTCCCATCGGAAATCCGCTATGCGGATCTGGGAAGCGAGCTGCTTATGGCAGGAAAGGCGGAAGATGCCCATAACGTGCTGCGGGTAAAGGCAGCCGTAAGGGATTTTGAGCAGCAGACCAATCTTTCGGTCATGACCATCGACGGACATTTTTACAGTTTTGATGTGCATTATGATCCGAATCCGCAGAGCCTGAACTACAGCATACGAAAGTCTGGCAGCATTGGATATGAGGGAGCCCTTTTTGAGAATCTGGGACAAAGTCCTCCGCTGATGGTGGAAACACTGATGCAGCGCATCTATGAAAGGGACAAACTTGCGGTTAGGCATATAAGGACAAGGAATGCCGGAGTGGAATTCAGGCTGAAAGGGATCTACGTCCATGAGGGAAAATACTATCTGCATACTGAGCTGAGAAACAGCAATAATGTGCCTTACAGGATTGATTTTCTCAATTTCAAGATAGCCGACAGGAAGAAGGCCAGACGAACTGCGGTACAGCAGACAGCCATATTGCCTCTACGAATCTACAGGCCGGTTGACCAGATGAAGGCTGGAGGCTCAGAGCATAACATATATGTGCTGGACCTTTTCACCCTCGCAGACGGCAAGCTGCTCCTTATCGAGATATACGAGAAAAACGGCGGCAGGCAGCTGACCTTAAAAATTAAAAATTCGGACCTGCTGAAGGCCTGTCTTCTGAATAATCCATAGAGGAAATCCGTGCAGGATAGAAGTGCATGTCCGACGTAAATTCCTTAACGTGCGGACAAAATAAAACCGGCCAGATAGGTCGGTTTTTTATTTTTATGTAAAATATTAAGATATTGTTTTGCAATGTATTAAGTGCTTCAGTCTTAGGCTCGGCTTTAAGCCTGTTCTAGCGTCTACAGACCGCTGCGTTTGCCGAATACGGGCTGGAGAACGTCCCAGAGCTGCTGTTCCAGGATCTCCACAATGAAGCGCTCGACGGCCTGGTCGCTTTGCGAAATTACCTGATAGGCCGATATGGCCAGCTCGTAATCCGCATCCCCGTCCCATTTGCAGAGGTGCATGGCATAGGTGCGGGAGCTTTGCGTTCCGAGATGGTCCTTGACCCTTTTTCTGAAATCCGTTGTCGAGCTTCCGACATAAAGGATCGAGGATGATTTCCTATTGTACTTGGAAAGATTTACCCTGTCCTCGTTTTTTCTTTTGAGAAGGTTCAGTGCATGATATGCTTCAAATGCCTTGAGCAGCGTTTTTACCTTGGCTGCAGATTTGATTTCAAAGACATAGATCAGCGGATAGCCGCTTTTGGCAATTTTGTGGAGATGTTTTTTAAGCACTTTTTTGTCCCTGAACTCGGAGCAGTGGAATGAGGTTTCCAGAAAAGGTTTTAACGTAATTTGTGATATCTGCTGCGATAAATCAAGGGCAAACCGCTCCGATTTTCTGACAAGGTCTTTTGTATCTATTTTCATTTTCCGTGGAATAATTTCAAATATACAAAATGATTTATCTGCATTGAAATAAAAATACTGGTGTCTAAAGAGGTTTCTTTTGCTTCTCCTATGTTTGTATAATATAATTTAAGTGAAGAAGGGCGAGAGCAGATTTTGCTTTAAATAGCCTTACGGTATATTCAAGAAAAGAGACTGCCTCCTCTTCTTTTACCTTTTAGAATCTGAACAGAATGTAAGGAATACATCCCTATTTGAGGTTGTATAGCCAGTATATCCACTCAGGAGAAAAGATGAAAAAAGGTTATCACTTACCTAAACCAAATAAAATGAAGGTATTATTAAAACAAACAGTCGGAATTGATGTTGCGCAAAGGGAATTAGTTGTGTCACTTGGTCGGATGGATGAGCAGATCAGTGTTGAAGTTTATGCTTACAAAGTATTTCCCAATACTAAAAAAGGGTTTTCGAGTCTTGTATTGTGGGTTAATAAGCAAACATTAACCACAACGGAAGTACGTTACGTAATGGAAGCAACAGGGGTTTACCATGAATCGTTAGCCTATTATCTATGCAGTGTTCAAAAACAAGTCAGTATCGTTTTACCAAACAAGATTAGTAATTATGTGAGAACACTTGATATAAGAACGATTACTGACAAGAGTGCTTCACAAGCAATTGCAAGATTTGGTTTGGAAAGGCAATTGGAAGTTTGGCACCCTCCTCTAAAAATATTCAATGATTTAAGGCAGCTTTGTCGGGAACGTGAGCAGTTGGTACAGGAACGTACCATGTTAAAAAATCAGTTGCATGCTGAACGTACCTCTGCAACATCAAGTGAAAAGTCAGTTAAAAGAACAAACAAAAGAATAGCCTTGATTGATACGCAGGAAAAGGAGATACGAGAAGAAATTGCTAAACTCATCAAAAAAGATGAGGTATTAGCAGAAAAGATGAAAATAATATCTTCTATACCCGGAGTTGGAAATTTGACTGCCGTGACCATTATCGCTGAAACCAACGGTTTCGAACTCATAAAGAATAAAAGGCAACTGGTCAGTTATGCGGGATTAGATGTAAGAGAAAAGACATCTGGGACATCCGTAAAATCCAAACCCCGTATATCCAAGCGAGGTAATCGGAATTTAAGGAAAGTCATGCACTTTCCGGCACTGGCTGCGATTAGAACCGATGAAAGGTTCAGAGATATCTTTTTAAGATTGGTTTCAAGGCATGGCATTAAAATGAAAGCTATCGTTGCCATCCAAAGAAAAATATTAGAATTGACTTTTATCCTCTGGAAAAACAATTCTTTTTATAACCCGGAATATGCATATCAAATTTTGCCGACCGTAGAAATAGTTATATAAAAATGTGAGTTGAAATACTTATAGTTAAGTCATCACTCCACATAAATTACTAGGAAAGGGTAATAGTTTATTTACTATTATCTATAGATACTATTGCCTTTTTTTACCTATGAAAGCCTGCTATGTAACAATATTGAAAGCATAATGATACGATTAAAATTGATATAAGAGATAGCCTAGGAGCGCGCCACCCAACACAATAAATGCACTGTTGATTGTTTTGAATTTAAAAACGACAACTACACTAATCAGCGCTATGCTGATTGTCTTCCAATCGATAATGGTTTCTTTGCCCATTGTAAAACAAACAGCAATAATAATGGCAACAGAGGCTATATTTACAGCATCCAGCGAAGCAGACAGGCTCTTAGAATTTCGCATTTTTTTCATCAGAGGCTTAAGCAATGCCACCAATACAAACGATGGAAGAAAAATAGCAATTGTTGAAATAACAGCACCAGATAGTCCATTGATTTGATAACCAATAAATGTAACTGATGAAAAAACAGGTCCTGGCGTGAACTGCCCAACTGCAATAGCATCCATCAATTGCTGTCGGGTAAGTAAGCCGTTTGCTACCAATTCTGTATCTAAAAAAGCGAACAGAACATAACCGCTTCCGTAGAGAACAGCACCTATTTTTAAAAATATCCAAAATAATCTGGCGTTTGTTTCTGAAAGTAAGTGCCCGTTTGCAATTTGAAAAAAAAGAACTGGAACAAAACTTTGCAGCGTACTGTTTTTATAATTTTGAATATAAAACAAACCCAATGCGAACAGGCCTGCGCCAAACATTAAATAGATTTCGCTGATTCCCAGTAAAGACAGAAACAATACAGCGATGCCTATAAATGCTAATACAATTGACTTGATCGATTTTTTGGCTAATGGAAAAATTGCCCCGATAATGATGGCTATAATTGCTGGCTTTATACCGTAAATAAACGGCTGTATTTCGGGTAATTGTCCGTATTGCCTGTACAGCCAAGCAAAAATACCAGTAATAAAAACCGCCGGCAAAATAAAACACATGCCTGCAACGAGCAGCCCTTTCCAACCCCCTTTGTCGTACCCAATGTGTATCGCCATTTCAGTACTATTGGGTCCTGGAATAAGATTGGTAGCTCCCAATAAATCTAAAAAATGCTGTTCGCTCAACCATTTTCTTTTGGCGACAACTTCCCGCTGCATCATTGCAATATGTGCTGCCGGACCTCCAAAACCGATGAATCCCAGTTTGAGAAAGAGTTGAGCAATTTTTTTTATCGGTATTTTCCCCTCCATTACAACTATTTTACTTCAAGTTCATCTATAAGATTCAAGGTATCCGGATTATATACTTTCATCGTAATTCTCTTTCCGTTTACATAAAAAAGGCACAAAGCATTTTCCACACTAAAAGACTGGGTAAACTTGCTCCATGGCAATACCTCTTGTGCATAATAGGGCGCACCTGCTGCACCATTATTAATTTGATAGATTGAACGAGATACATTCAATTTTTTACTAGGATAATCTGCGGGATAAATAGGAACCTCTTGTGTTAATTTCAACCAGTTGTAATTATGCTCATCACCGGTAAGTATCGCAACAGTTTTTTTACTTTCATTAATTAGAATATCTAAGTATTCGTCCCTTCTTTCAATAATTCCTTTTTCAACTGGTTTCCCACCAATCCACGGACGCTTTGTGTTATCACCACTGTACCACATATCGTCCTTACTGTGCCCTCCGTTAGGAAATGCAGGGGTATGCTGAGTAATAAAAATATGGTCTATGTCTTTGTCATTTTCAAGCTTTTGAATGGTTGCCCTTAACCAATCAAGTTGGTTGTCCATTATATAACCGTGCAGCCCACCGCTTGTTGCAGTTTCTTTGCTTAAAGAAGGAGCGTACCAATAATTACTATTGAGTACAACCATGGCTGTATTTCCATATGTGTAATAAAAAACATTTTCTGCATAAGGTGGAAAATCTATCCGTTTTTTATCAGGGTCATACTTGTTGTCATCCTCACTTATAAGCCCGCTAATAGGATTTACAAATGCTTCTGCAAAAACAGTCTCTGCTGACTCTGTCTCAAAAGGAAATCTATCAATAAAACCCTTGTTTTTTCCGCTTTCATCTTCAAAGACATATCCCAGTGCTTCGTGATTGCCCATACCAACATTAAATGGCATATAATGCCAAAAAGGTTCAATGGATTTTTTCCAGTTTGTGTATTGCAGGTGTTGTTCTTCTTTACTGCTAAGATAGCCATTAATCATGTCGCCAGTAAACTGAACAAAAGCGGCATTTTCTTTATAAGCAAGGGCAGCTATTTTTTTCATAATATAAGCATTTGCCCCATATGCTTTTCTTTCACCACCACCCGTTGCGTGGCGGCTGTCGCTGGTATATCCGAAAATAAAACTTTGTCTGCTGCCTTTTTTTAGTGCTGTCGTAACATGGTACGACTGGGAAAGTAGACCGTAGGTTACTTTGTACTGGTATTTTTGATTGGATTTTAAACTATTTATTTGCCATTCATGATGCGTTTTAGGAACATTATCCTTATATATTCTGCCATCAATTTCTACTTGGGCCTGTACAGGCAATGTAGTTTTACACCAAATCACAACACTGGTATCTGTAAGGTTACTTACAAATGGGCCTTCATAAACTGCCGGCAGCACTTCAAAAGGACCTGTTCCGCTTAGAGAAACAACTCCATCAAATAAAATCATCCCATTATTATCAGTTACCCTATAGCCAAGGGTTAAAAATCCATTTTCTTTCCAACCTACAAAATCATATGGATATTTGAATGCGTCTGCCATATTGATTTCAGCTTTTCCTTCTATGAGTGCTTGTGTAAAACGGTATACCGGAAGCGGATGTGGTGCTTTTCCATAAGGTATTAACCCATAGGTAACAGATCCTTTCAAATTTCCGAAGTCCAGAATCACGCCAGAACTTGTACCAGTTGGTTTGCCCAAGAGCCTTTGAGTGCTATATTGAGTCTCTGCATCAGTGGCAAAATATTTTTTCTCGTTCTCTTCGAAATACAGATGATTATCCTTATCATAATGAATATTGGAATAGGAAGCTGGGATTTCCGTCTGTTGTGCAAATGTGGAAACTGACAAAAAAAGCAACGAAAGTATATATGTAGTTTTCATAAAAATATATTTACGAATAAATTTGAATTCTGTTAAAAGTATAATTAGTGACTATTTCTATCACTCGATATTATTTTGTCAATACTCCAGTGTCCCGCTCCTTTTATCAAAAGAAATACACTTCCTAAAAGCATTGCCCAATCAGTCCTGCTCCCGTGAAGTAATTCCCAGAAGCCATCATTTGCCAATACTTCGGCTTTGGTAGTTGTGAAAGCAACAAGCATAATTATGATTAACGGAATACTGGCTAAACGAGTCAGCAGACCCACTAAAAGTAAAATCCCACATAGGATTTCGAAAAAACCAACAAAACTTCCCAAAAAATCAGCTGATGGAAAACCGATTTTTTCAAAGCGGCCAGCACCACGAATGGCTGGAAATAAAAATTTTTGAACTCCTTCGGAAAAGAAAACTGCACCAACAATCAAGCGGATTATAATTGTGGTTTTTGAGTTGTCGGTAGTAATGATTTTTTTGAACATATTAAGCGAACTTTTTTATTATAATCGGATTATACAAATTGTAAATTCGGGCCACAAGCAAAGCAATAGGAATACTCAGAACGGCCGGAACAACAATATCTGCTGGATAATGCACTCCAAGATAAACCCTGCTTAGACTGACAAATGCTGCCCAGGGGATAAGAACAAAAGGCAGCCATTTCAGTTTGTCCCTTGCTACCAGCGTCAGGTAGAATGCCAACGAAAACACATTGGCTGCATGGGATGATATGAAACCAAACTTTCCACCTCTGTAATTATTAACTATGTGAAGCTTATCTATTAAATCAGGGTTGTGGCTCGGTCGTAATCTTTCAAATATTGGCTTGAATATTCCTGAAGCTAACTGGTCACTTATAGTGATCAGTAAAACTATCAGCAATATCATAAAAATCGCATCTTTTCGATATTTCCATATCAACAGCAATAACAAAAATCCATAAAAAGGGAGCCATGTGTATTTTTCACTGGCAAACCACATTACATTATCCCAAAACTCACTATGGCTGCCATTTAGCCAAAGCAGGATTTCTATATCTAATTGTTTTATATACTCTATCATTATCTTCTTATTGGTGATTGTCTTTCTGTTGGAGTTTTTACAGTAAAAAATGGAACTCTTTCCATTGCATGGCAACTTATGCAGCTATTGGTAAGCACTTGAAAATTCCTGTTGAACACAGCGGTGTCTCTTTTTGCAAGAGCTTTTTTCATTTCTGGAAGAGTTACATCCAGAAAATGTTTTGCCGATTTCGAACGTTTAGGTCTCCGCTCCAATCCATTTTCGATTGCTTTTTGTATTTTCTCTAATTGATAATCCGCATATTCCCAATTTTCATCCTGTCCCGCCCAAAACAATTCCTGGTAGCGATAGCCAGTTTCGACCATTGTGTTATCAAAACCCCGAAACTGATTTTCTATGATTTCCAGTTTCTCCTGTTCCGTGCCTTTTATCCATTTGCCTTGTACTGTTTCTGTTTTTTGGTTACAGGCAGGAAAGAGCGTTAACGATAGCAGAATTAAAAAATACCTCATGACATCCCTGTTTTTAGTTTGTCTTACAAACTTCATACAATGAATTGTATAATGGTGGTATATTTGAAAATAATACGGTAGCTCTTAAAGACTGCGAAATACCTGCGGTGTAGAACCTGTATGGCGTTTGAAATATTTTATAAAGTGAGAAGTGTCATTAAAGTTTAAAGTATACGCTACCTCTGAAACATTATTATCAGTATACAGCAATAATCTTTTTGCCTCACTAATCATGTATTCTGCTATAACATCTGCCGCTGGCTGATTAAGCTCTTTTCTACAGATAGCATTTAGATTTTGGGGCGTCGTGTTTAATTGCCCGGCATAGTAAGCAACATTATTTTTTAAATCATCTGTCTCATTGAGAAGCTCCCTAAATAACAAGATAGTGTTGTTGGTCTTATGTTTATTGACCGGAAAAGATGCAGGAATACTAATGATTTTTGCCAATAATGCTTTTAGTATCCCTTCTGTCACGCTGAAATCTTTTTCATCAATAAGCAACTGAAATAATATTGATATGGAATTGTTCTGTTCCAGATGAAGGCAGCTCAATGCACTTACCTGAGACAAGATTCTTTTCAGCGATCTATCCAGCGATCTATCAACAAATCCTTTTTTCAAGAGCAATACATAACCTTCAGGTACTGAGTCAATATCCCAATGATGTACCTGTTCTTTTCGTACAAAAAATACAGTTGGCGGTATTATAGGGAATTGTGTATAATCAATAGTATGCGTACCGCTTCCTTGCGACAGATATATAATTTCAAAATAACTATTGTGTTTATGCGGTTCAGTTTTGCGGATGTCTTTTCTGAATGGTGAAACTTTTATCAGTTCCTTCATTTCAATTTTATTCTTTATTTGTATTGATTTTTTCAATCGTTCTTTCTTTTAAAACTGCAAAACACAAAATTCTGAACTGTGTCAAAAGGAGTCTTGTGATCTATTGTAAAACATTCTATTTTTTCAAAGTGTTTCAGAAAACGGCTTACTAGTGTACTTTCGGAATATTGTTGGATCTCAATACCACTGCATTTTTTAGGACCTTGTTCTGAAAAAGTACCGATAACCATAATTCCATTTTTGGAAACTGCATTGGCAGCAGTTTGTATATAATTGTCAATCTCTTTATCAGCTGTCAGAAAATGAAACGCAGCCCTGTCGTGCCAAAAGTCGTATTGCTCTTTTGGTTGAAAATCCGAAGCATCTGCAACAATCCATTTTATATTTGCAGATTTATTTCCCAGCCTTTGTTTCGCTCTTTCAATAGCTAAAGCGGATATATCAAGAATGGTAATATTTACGAAGCCTAAATCAAGCAGATGGTCAACAAGAAAGCTGTCTCCTGCACCAATATCTATAATTTTTGCACTTTTAGGCAGATCAAATTCTTTGATAAGCGCTAGTGAAGTTTCAGGTGTAGGCTGATACCAGCTTACCTCTTCCAATGATTTGGTCTGGTATATATTTTCCCAGTGATTTTTTCTATCTTGTAATGGCATCGCTTTCTATTTTTAATTCTTTATAACATACAAATTTAACTTATACTTTTTTTATCTTGTCTCTCTTTCATTCATAAACTTACCCTTGTAGTGCCAATAGGAAATAACTTAAATCTTTAAGTTAATACCCCTCCCTTAACATGTGTGCATAACTGTCTGGCAGGTCGCTTTGTTCAATCGCTTGGGCTGCCTTTTCAATATCGTATTGAACTCTGATAAACTCGACCTTGATGCCTTCTTTTTTAGAGAAATCGGCGCTTTTATTAATAGTAATTACTGCATAACAGCATTTCGGATTTCCATCTTTAGGCTTTCCCACTGATCCTGCGTTAACAGCATGGAAATAGCGACCTTTTTTATTGGGATTTTCCAAAACACGATGATATGGTTTGTGCGAATGTCCGCATATAATTATATCAGCATCAGCGTCAAGAAAAATAGCAGTAAATTTCTTTTCGTCTTTATCTTCAAGCAAATACTCCGTATTACTATTCGGGCTGCCATGTACCATGAGTATCTTTATTTTTTTATCAGCTGTCTGATATTCCAATTTTATATGGGCTGGCAGAGCGGAAAGATAACTGATTTGTTCTTTGCCGACAATTTGATATGCATAACTCCCGGAATCTTTCGATCCATCATTATGTATATCGACAGCTTTAACGTCATGGTTTCCGGCCAGGGTAGGAATATGCCTTTTGCGTATTTCATTTATCACAGCATTTGGCCATATATTGTAACCTACCAGATCACCTAAACAATAAACAGCGTCAATTTTCTGTTCATCGATGCTCTTCAAGGTTTGTTCCAGTGCCGGAAAATTAGCGTGAATATCCGAAAGTATTGCAATTCTCATATTTACTGTTAAGAAAATTATCAGCTGTTAAACACTTTTTGAATAATACTTTTTTCTAAACCAAAAGGCTACATTGACTAAGGCAATGAGTGCAGGGACTTCTACCAATGGACCAATAACGCCAGCAAATGCCTGACCGCTGTTGATCCCAAATACGCCAATCGCTACCGCAATGGCAAGTTCAAAATTGTTACCTGTAGCAGTAAAGGCTATTGCCGTTGCTTTTGAATAATCAGCCCCAAAATATTTGCCGACAAAAAAACTAATGATGAACATTAAAGTAAAGTAAATCACTAAAGGAATTGCAATTCGAACAACATCCATAGGAATTTGAACAATCAGTTCTCCTTTAAGGCTGAACATAACGATGATTGTAAAAAGTAATGACAGGAGTGTAATAGGCGAAATAAAAGGTACATATTTAGTTTCAAACCATTCTGTTCCTTTTAATGCAATAAGAGCATATCGGCTAATGATGCCAAGTGCAAAAGGAATTCCCAAATATATCCCGACACTTTCTGCAATCTGACCAATGCTGATATTTACCTCAAATCCGTCATAACCAAAATACGGAGGAAGAATAGTTATAAAGATATAAGCGTATACGCTGTAAAGCAGAACTTGAAAGATACTATTTAATGCAATAAGCCCGGCAGCATATTCCCTGTTTCCATCTGCAAGGTCATTCCAGACTACTACCATGGCTATACAGCGTGCCAAGCCGATAAGAATGACACCGATCATATATTCCGGATAGCCATTTAAAAGAAGTAAGGCCAGTGAAAACATTAAAATTGGCCCAACAATCCAGTTTAAAAATAGCGATGCCCCTAATATCTTAGTGTTTTTGAAAACCTGTCCCATCTGCTCGTATTTCACTTTTGCCAAAGGCGGATACATCATTAGAATAAGCCCAACAGCCAGAGGAATATTAGTTGTTCCGCTGGAAAAAGAATTGATGAAATTACCGCTTGAGGGGATAAAATAGCCTATTGCTACGCCAAGAGCCATCGCCAGAAAAATCCACAGCGTTAAAAATCTGTCTAAAAAACTTAATTTCTTTCGCCCTGAGGCAGGTGCACAGTTATTTGCTGCCATTTTTATTGTTTGATTTTTGAGAATACATAAAACATTTCAGTTCCGATTTGCAGGCTGCGTTCCTGATATATTTGCTTTTGCTGTGGCGTTCCATCAGATACTTTTGGATCTTCAAAAGTAACAGGGATACGCTTTTCGGCACCTGCAATAAATGGGCATCCGCCATCCGCCTGAGAACAGGTCATTATAGCTGCAAACTCACTTTCAGGATTAAAATCATCATCATAGGTTTTAGAAAACCCGATAACAGGAAGTTCATTTGCAGAAAACTTAATTGAATATACGGGGTTTTTGCCTTCTGAAATAGCTTTAACTTTAAATCCAGAGTACTGTAAAGTTTCGGCTACCATAGGGAATAAGGCAGTAGCTTCAGTACCTCCCGAATAACATGAAACATTTTTTATATTATAGTATGCTGCTGCAGTCTGAGCCCAGACCTGAGACAAATGGCTTCTTCTGGAATTATGTGTGCAGATCAGGTTCAATCTGATTTCCTGCCTGATATTTACCTTACTTTGAATAAAATCAACCAGAGGCTGAAGAACACTTTTACGCTCTTCAGAAATTTGTTTAAAATCGAATGTTTTAATAGTATTCTCTATTTCAGTATATAACATTATCTTGATTGGTATGATGGTTTATTAATATTAAAAAATTAACAGCAGCCTGCGCCAGGTGTACATGAATTGGTATTGTCAACATTTAGCTGTGATACGTTTGCCGTGGATTTATCGGACGGGATTCCACATTGATCCTGAGCCAGACATGCTGTCTGTTTGTTTAATAAAATGAATTTTTCACCATTAAATTCCAAGTCATATTTACCTATGGTAATGTCCTGATATTCCACTTCAATATCAGCATCTTCAATGCCTAGTTTTTCCTCAGACAATTTGATAATGCTCAATAATTTTCCCGGTTTTAGACGGTGCTGATAATCGTCAGCATTCCATAATTGAAAATTGACAACTTTTTCATTTCGGATTACTCCGCCACAGTCAATAAAGTTTTTAATAATCTGTCCCACTTCAGTAACATGGAAGTGTTCGGGAACAAATGTTCCGTTCTCTAATTGAAATTCAACATTGTCTAATGTTGGCAGGATTTCTTTGATTTCTGATAATTTCATAATAGTTAATTTTTAAATATGATAAAATGGATAATACATAATGTTATATAGCAATATAACGATAATTAAATGTAAAAAAATGTCTTTAACAGCATTGGTTTACTTTAACAGCTTGATTGAAAAAAGCATTAAATTCCTCTTGAAATTGATTCCATACCTTCTCTTCAATGCAGTAGCAAACCGACTTCCCTTCAATTGAACCTTGAATGATTCCGATACTTTTTAATTCTTTTAAATGTTGCGAAATAGTTGCCTGTGCTAATCCTAACTCCTCCACTAAATCATTACAGATACATTTTTCCTGATTTATAATATATTGAAGTATTGCAATTCTGGCAGGATGACCTAAAACTTTAAGAAGTGATGCAAACTTGTTTTGATCATCTGTATACATGTCTGTTTTAGTAATTCCCATAGTGCTTTATTTTATATTGCAATATTACGATATTAATTTAGAAAAAAGAATTAAACAATTATATTTTTAAAAGAATTAATAAAAATGGTTAAAACAATTTGGATTATAACACAGAATCTTTTCTTTGGACGCCGGAGCGGAAAGAAAAGAAGCCCCCAGGAAAGCTCAAGGGATGTGGAATCCCTTATGAAAGCTTCCTGCATCGCTTAGGGTAAAACGGCGCTCTGTGCCTTTTGGCATAAGGGATGCACCCCCAAAACGCAAAAAGGCGCTCCCGACCAGAGGAAGGGAGTCCTTTTTGCCCCCCGCATCTGCGGGTCATCCCACTTTGAGGGGATTGGACTGGAAGTTTTTGAGGTTCAGGAAGAATCCCCTGTTTTCGGTCATCCCGAAACGGAACAGATTCCAAAGGAGCGAGCATCCCAACTGCGCAAGGGAGGAATTGATGAACAGATCCTGCTTTTCAAGGCTTTCGGCAAGCGAACAGCTAGGTGTGCCGTCAAGCGCTTCGGATTCTTTGAGCAGTTCCCCGAATTCGTCGGTCACAAAGGGCAGGACAGGGACAGTCTGATAGATTTGGGAATCAGGCTGTCTGATTTCCGAAATGGTGGACAGTACGACCTGACCCGTATACTGGCTGTTGCCGAAATCCATCCAGTATTTTGGAGTGTCCCTCTGCGGGCTGTTTCGTTGAATTGAGGCGAGGATTTCCGCAACATCAAATCGGGACTGCACGCTGTCCGTGCAGGTGATGTAAAGGTTTGCCTGTGCATTTTTTGGCGGTCTTCCAAGCGCATCCTTTTGAAATTTCACGCTTTCAGCTTTCCAGTCCGTACCCATAAAGCGGTTGGCACGGTTGATAAGGGCAACGGATTTGTACAGGCCTGTTTCGCAGGGTGCGAAGCGCTGTCTGCCGAGATTGGCATCGGTTATCAGGTCGTCATCCCAAAGGCGGACGGACAGTCCCGCATGTCCGAGCGCTATAAGGCTGTAATTCATTTCCATAAGGGCGGTCAGCACTTTCGAGCCTGTACCGCCTGCGCCTATAAGGTTTACAGTCAGCGGGTTTGCAGGGCTGATGAGATAGGGGTCGGCAAAATGCATTTTGGTTTTAACGGTTTTCATGACAATAGGCTTTTAAGTGTTCTGCTGTTTTTTTTCAGTACTTCGTTTGGGAAAGGTCGTCCTGATTCAATGAGGGCTTTCCACAGGCTTATGCAGCAGCCTTTTACGGGACTGTTGTTACCCATAAGGTGGCTGAAGTAGCTGTTGAAGAAATAATCCTCCCAAGCGTCTGTAAATTCTTCAAGCGAGGCGGAGTTCTTAATCCTGATGCTGACCGACCCCATGCAAACCCTTCCGTCCTCGTAGATGTTCAGCAGAGGTGCGTGAAATAGCGGTGTCTTCTCTGTAGGTCTTCTGTTTCCGACAACCGCAAAGACCCTGAGACTGTTTCTTGTCGCCTGCCATATCATGGCGGGCAGGCTAGCCCTGCCGTCCGCAATGCCGAGGCTTTCTATAAAATGCAGGGTTCTTTTTTGGGCTTTGGTGTACCAAAGCACAGCGCCCCTTTCAAGGCTTGGCACAATATGCAGTATGTTTGCGGGCAGGATGCCTTCGGATTTGAGAAAGGCGGTCTGCTTCTGTTTTTCGGTTACCAGTGCCTTTGCTAGCGCCTGCGCCTCACGCTCAGTCAGCGGGTGTGCGTTGACTGGCGTTCCGTCCTCGTCCATATCGAAATGCTCCACATACACCGTCCTTTCCGCAGACTGGCTCTGATAGAATACAAGTGCGGAGGTGGGATGGTAAAGCACGCCCAACTGGCTGGTAATATCTTTTGGATTATTCATCGTCGTGTAATTTATAGTTGTACAGCAGTCCGCACAGGTCATCCAAAAGGGAAAAAAACCTGCGCTCGAAATCCAGGCTTTGGTGCGTGTCGGCATTATCGTCGAATCTTTTGAAGATGGTCGGCTCGTGCATCTGGCTGTATTCGTTGAACTCATTGTTGATGCTCTGTTCAAGGGTTTCATAGAGCCATCCTTTGGTATGCGAAATAAAGGAAATGTATTTGTGCATCGGGATGCTTTCGCTTTCTTCTTCGTCCTGCCCGTCCTCAGAGCAGGCGGGGGCGTTTCGGAAAATTCGTTCGTTTGGATAGTCGCTGAACAGCCTGTGCGCTTTTTGTGCAGCCGAAAGGCATTCCCCGTCGAATGCATAACGGCATTTGAAGGCGAGCAGACGGTGTTCAAAAAACGTCAGGTTAACGGGGTTGAATATCTTTTTTTCTATATAATCCCCGACAAGCTCCGCCCTGTCAAATTCACGCAAAAAACTCCCGTTATGCTCGCCTTCGTCGTCCTGCTCCGTCCATTCCCTGTGCATTTCATACATCCAGTACAGATAGCTGTCCTGCTGTCTGTGGTATGGGACGTCCGTGATATGGTAGAGGTAGGAAAACACGCTATAAAGCAGTTTTGCATTTCTTTTGTACTTCGCATCGTGGCTCATCCAATAAAGCGGTTCGACGGGTATGTAATACAGGGTCGTGCCTGTATCGTGGGTCTCCTCGCTGACAAGGCAGGTTTCCGCCCCTTCCTGCATCAGACTGATTTCGGGGCAGTCCGTGAACTGCATTTTCAGCTTTCGCTCTGCATCCCACAACGACAGCGCTAAATTGTAAGGGTATTCAAAGTATTCGGTCTGCATGGGAATGATGCCGTAATGGCTTGTGAGATGCGCAAGGGATTTGTAGAACTGCGGCTGCATTTTGCTGAGTTCCGTACGCGGCTGTACAGTTTTGGTCTGCTCCAGTTTGGGCAGGAATGTAACTCTCAGAAAATTATCGGAAGCATTCCGATAGGGACTGATTTTGCTCTGTCTTTCTGAATTTCGCCCGCATCTTTGGGTCTGTGCATCCAAGCCATGAAATTTCCCAGCTGTTCGTGCAGCTGTCTTTGTCTTTTCTGCCGTGGAAGGCTTATTGTGCCTGCTATCGTTTTTTTCTGCATGGTTCATTGTCTTTAATTTAGGTTATCCTTTTGTTCCCATTACGGTTTCGAATCTGTATTCCACCGCATCGTCCCTGATGACTGGCGCTGAAATTTTGCAGGTTGTCAGGATAGGGTATGTCGGGGCGTAGAAATTCAGCACCGCCTCGACGCTCCATCTAGGTTCGGGGTCGCTCAGCCTTATCTGCTGACCCTTTTCGATGATTATAAAAACCCGCTGTAAGTGTGTTGCTAGTAACATATCGCTGTATTTTTAGTATTAGTATTGCTCTTGGTCTTCTTCGTCTTCCTCATATTCCTGCTCCTCAAAGGACATTTCCTCATCGGGCTGAATCTCTGCATGTTCTGGATAGAGCGCCTCTTTGGGCGGTTCAGGCTTTTCCTGCCCAGCCTCGAAGAGGCTTGGAGTTGAGAACCTGTCGGACAGGGAGGTTCTCTTTCTGCGTATCTCGTCGGCTTTGTCGGGAAACTCCGCCGCTTCGGGAACTTTCATCCATGCCTCACGGAATCTTCCCTGCTTCTCGAGTTCCTCTGCCTTTGCCATTGCATCGCTGAACTTTTTGTCTTTTGCTTGGTGCTGTTTTCTCTCCGCATCGGCTTTTTCCTTCTCCTTTGCAGAATGCTTTTTTGCCTGCTCCAATTGTTTCATAAAGGATTCCATATCGGTCATCAGTCCCGAAGCGCTCTGCATCGGGGCGGTGATGGTCTGAAAGAAACCGCTGTCGAGTTCTTCCGCTGTTCCCCTCAGGTTGAGCGGGGGGATGATGTTTTTAGCATTGTCCCCGCAGGCTTCGTTTTTAAGCATGACCGATACGACAAGGATGCCGTCGGTCGATTTTGCGATGGTCAGGTGCAGATCCCCTGCAATGTCCATCTGTCTTATCTGATTGAAAAAATTGCTGTTCATGGCTGTAGATTTTTAATGTCCGTATTTTGTCGGCTTCACATATTGAGAAACTGTAAGGCGACTGCTTTGCAGGCAGTCGCCCATCTTTTTTTAATTCAGCATCAGCGCCTTATCGCCGTCCACGGCAAAAGAGGTGCATAGTTCGAAGGCTTTCTGCGATTTCAGCTGTGCCGTTCCGCCCATCATGATGGACTGCAGTTTGGCTTCATCGTCCTTGTAGGTGCGCACGTTCTGATAATATCCCGTCACGGCATTGTAAGCACCGTAGAGCGTGCCTTTTGCGGTTTCCATCTGTTGGGTGTCGCTTGCCATGGCATAGGCAAAAGCATTTTTCACGGTGTTTCTGAAAATGGCGGAGACGGCATCATCTGCGCCAGTTTTAAGCATTTCCAGAGTTTCCCTGTTCGGGCATAATGCCAACTGAATCAGCTTTTTGACCTCTGAATCCGTAACTTTTACTTTAGCCCAATGGTTGAAGATGTCCTGCAGCTGAATGCTTAGCGTGTTTGCCAGTCCCATGACCTTGTGCGCATCATCAAGGCGCTGTTTTGCTCCCGAAGTGTGTCGGATGCGCACCACGTTGCTCATGTTGCGGAGCGAGGCGTTAAGGGTGTTTTGGCATACGATTCGTATAGGCGTGAAGGCTGCGGTAATGCTTCCGCTTCCATCGTGGGAGGTGGTCAGGAAAATATACTTTACCTTCGGGCTAATCCAGTAGGCGCAGTCGAAGTAGGTGGTCTGTTCCACTCGTTCGCCCTCCTTGCTTCTGTAGCTCTCGTTGGTTGCTATTGAAAAATTCACGACCTGTCTGTTTCCTGACAATGTTCTTACCTCTGCGTCTTTTGTTAATCTTCCGATGATGTTCATGATTTCTAATTTTTAAGGATTATTTTTTTTAAATTTTATTTATTCGGCAATGACGAGGTGGAGCTGTTTTGTTTCATTTTCCGCTTTCAATATTTTATTTCTCATTGCTGACATTTTTTTTATTCGTTTAAAGAGCCGGTGTATGCTATGTTTTGTTTCATGAGCATAAAAAGGTTAGTGTTTAGCAGAAGCAAGGCTTTGATGAAAAATACGACCCGCACGGGTGGAGATTTTATATCAAATCCGCTGGACATGGCCTTGCTTCTGGGTTAAGAACACGGAGATACCTTTGCTCTTGAAATAAGACAGAAGCATACGGGCTTTTGAAAAAAAAATAGAAGGGAAGCCATGAGGTTTGGATGTTGAATGGGGATTTAATGCTGTTTACTATTTATAATTAAATTATGTATGGTATCGTTTTGAAAAACAAGTATTTATACCTGTTGTCTGTTTGTTGTTTTCTCTATATTTATTGTGTGTTTTGCGTTTGCCATTTTTCTTGATTTAGAATTATTAATAATTGGGCGCAGATTTGAATTCCTAGAGATTCGATACCTGAATTAACCTACAGATGAATATTGGTTGCATCATAAATTTTAAGTGTCTTTTAATCTGATTTGTTATGGGAGAAAATTATAAAATAGAACTGGCGAAAGCTGTTGAGATGGCTAAACATGAACTTTATGGTATTCCTGGAGTCATAAATATTGAGCAGGGCTTTAGATTTAAAAATGGATGGATTACGGACGAAGAGGTGATTTCTGTGGAAGTTGCGGAAAAAATCAATGAAAAGACGCTGCTTGAACTGGCAGTGAAACCTCTGCCTGCAGAGTTCAAGGGATACGGAATTGATGTGGTGGAGGCTGGATTCGAACAGCAGCTTAAATATCTGGGTGTGGATGTAAGCTTTTGGGCTGCGCCAAAGCCAGGCAATTATCGTGAGCCTGTAAATGTTACGCTGCCCCGCGTTGTTGAGTATATGGAAGCGGTTTTTCATGTTAGTCCTGATTCCGGATGGCCAAATCTGAAGAATTTTCTTAAAAGAGTAAGCAGCAGGCTTACTGCAACCATGTACGAGTGGGATGCTGACCACATTACTTCGGCAATTTTTGAGGCTGTGCAAAACTGCAACGGGACCCTTAGAATGGTTACCCAAAATGATGGCACTGATAAAGCTGTGAATAATATGAAGAGCCGTCTAGGGAGTAAATTTGAGCATGTTTGGTCATCTGTAGGAAGCGGCAAATTAATTGCGAGCGACTATCATATAAAAGTAGCCGCGCGAGATGATGAGGAGTTCTGGCTGAGCAGCGGAAATTGGAAGAATTCGAACCAGGCAGATATTGATCCGGCAGGCAAGGGCGTGACCATTCCCGGACCGCTTTCCAAACATAACCGGGAGTGGAATGTGGTAATAAAAAATTCCACACTGGCTACCATTTTCAGAAAGTACATAGATTGGGATTATCAGGAAGCGCTGCGTGTTCCTTTCGATGTAAAAGAAAAGCTCGCAAATTCCTATGTCTTTATCCCTAAAGGGCTCTGTCCTCCTGTACCGCCAGTAGTAAGATATTTTAATCCGTTGACAGTTAGGCGTGTACTTGATGTGCAGCCTTTACTGACTCCGGATAAGAATTCTGAGGGCCAGCGCATGTTCCTCTATCATGCGACAGAAATGGTTAAAAGCGCAAAGATTAGCATTGATATTGAAAACCAATCTTTTTCATTATTGGAGAACAACGATCCAGTTTATGAAAGCTTTTACAGGGCGGTTGTCGAAAAGCAGAACAGTGGTGTGGCTGTGAGGATAATTTTCAGGGATCCGCGGGAATTTGGTCCTAAAGGCCAGGCTGGTCTGGTTAAAACGCTTACAAGGCTTAAAAAATTTGGCTTTAATACTGATAATATAAAAGTACAGTGCCGATGCCATACCAAAGCAATAATTGTTGATTCTTCTGACGAGGCCAATGCTCAGGTTTTGTTCGGAAGCCATAATTTAACCACTACGGGAGCCATGTACAACAGGGACGCCAGCCTATTGATAAGAGACAAGGCAGTGGCGTTCTATTTTCAGGAGATTTTTGATTTCGACTGGAGTACTTTAGCGGTTCAGCAAACTGGCGAAAGCCTGACTGCTGTAAATCTTGCTTTAGCATCAGAAGCGGCGCCGGAAGGATTTAGAAAGGTTCTGCTTTCTGAAATTTTAGGAGAAGCTTAGGTAAATTAAGCAGATTTATGATTTTTCAAAATCTAAAACTTCGCAAGACGATTACCTTTACTATAAAAGCCTGGCAAAATCCAGGATCTTGCCGCCGTTTATAGCTGCTCCAAGGTTAATTGGCAACTGCGTCTTTACAATCTTTTTCTTTTTGATCGGCACTCTTTCTATTTCTCCTTCAGCGGTGTATTGCGGTCCCTCGTATAAAATCCCAAGCAGGATTACCCGATATTTTAGAAGATAATGGTTTTCATTTCGATCCATATATTGGCCGATATTGTAGATAATGATTGGCGAACCGCTTGAACCAGGAAAGCACGCTGCGTCAATTAAAAATTCATCACAGCCAAGATAAGGGAGTCTGGGGCTGGTTGCAGTAATTCCTTTTCTGACAATGGGTTTATTGTTATGGTCATCCCAAATGTTTTCAGGATATCCTACCATAATTATTTCTTCGATGGCGCATAAGTTTTCAATTTCCTGTTTAGAGGGGATATGGCTGGAGTCGAAAGCTCCGTAAAAAAAATCTTCTTTTAATAAGTGTTTGATTGATTTTATCGGCAGTATGCATAAATCGACCTCAGGGTCGGGATGGGCAATCCAGTGCGATTGGAAGTCTTCAAGGAAAATTGTCAAATGTTCAGTGTTAATTGGATCTCCATTTTGGTCTTTTTTGGTTAAGGTAAACTGACCGTTCTGGACTCCATCTACCACATGCCAGTTGGTTACTATTGCCAGGCTGTCCAGTGTTTCTGGAGTTTGCGGATCGAAATCAAAGAAAAAACCGGTACCGGTTCCGCCATTTTGGTCAAAAGTTTCTATTCTGACAGTTGCAGACGTGATTAGATCGGCAACTGAAAGATCGTTGGAATTCTTGTTTGAAGTTTCTTTTGTCATTTATTTTAAAATTTCATAGGGATTGGTTATTTGCAAAACCGCTGAAGCGATCAGCTGTAAGCAAGCTAGTTGTGGCTGGAATATTTAATGTAGGCTTCAACTTCATGATGGAGCCTAATTATATCTGCGATGAATTTGGATGCTGTTGAATTCCGCTTTCCGAGCAGTGATCTGGCTATTGAACCTTCCGCAGCGCCTCCTTCACCTTGTCCGCTGTAAAGCAGATTCTTTTTTATCTTATTTTTCAAAGATATTAATTCATCTGGAACAGGAGCGCGCAGAGCGCACCTTATCTCAAGTTCAGATTCAATTAATCTTTCCTTTGCGTTGCCTTTTCCAATGCAGATTTTATAAATTGCTGCGGAGCTTTTGCCAATAAAATAATTAAAACTCGGATTCATAATACCATAGCTATTCCGTTTAAAAAAATAAATTGCTGATTATTGTGTTTTTAGAATCGTTTAAAGATATTAAGCAACAATTCGGGCCTGCATTATGTATTGATCATGAGCCGCAGCTTGGCCAAAACTCAAGAGGCTGTTTATCTGCTGGATTCTATTGTAAATATACTTTTTATAAATTACAAAAACAGCTATCTCTCGTTCATAGACAAGAACTTCCGTATTATGCCAGAGAAAGCCGCAATAGGCATCATCTCATTTTATTAAAATAAATTTCTTCCTAGTGTATTTATAATCTAAACGGATAGGAAGATGGAAAATGAGACTGGTTACAATGAATCGAAAATTACAACAGAAAAAGCACTACAAATGCTTAAATCTGAAGGCTTGGAGGTGACTTTTGAACAGGCGGAGGAAATCTTGTATTTCTTGAGAAAAATTGCTAATATCGCTGTGTTGAAACATTTAAATAAAACAGAATGAGTAAGATAGCAGATTTATATATCAGAGTGAGCACCGATGAGCAGGCTGAGAAAGGCTTCTCGCAGCGCAATCAGGAAGAGATGCTTAGAAAGTACTGCAGCATCAACAGAATTCAGATACGCAATGTGATCTACGAAGACCATTCGGCAAAAACTTTCAACAGGCCGCAATGGAAAAAATTTCTCGCCGACATAAAAAAGCACAAAAATAAAATAAGCCTGGTTCTTTTTATGAAATGGGACAGGTTCAGCCGCAATGCGGGCGATGCTTATCAGATGATAAATCAATTAAGGGTTTTAGGGGTCGAACCGCAGGCAATTGAACAGCCGTTAGATTTAAGCGTTCCGGAAAACAAAATGATGCTCGCCTTTTATCTCGCTGCGCCTGAGGTTGAAAACGACCGCAGGGCATTAAATACGTTTCAGGGGCTAAGAAGAGGAAAAAAAGAGGGCAGGCATATGGGGATGGCGCCTTACGGTTATACAAATAAGGTAACCGAAGATGGAAAAAAGTACATTGCAGTTGTGGCGGAAAAAGCTGCGAACGTAGTTTGGGTATATGAACAGATTGCTAAGAATATTTTCAGTACCGAATCAATATATCAGACTGCCAAAGAAAAGGGCATGGGAATCTCCAAGAATAACATGTGGCTGATTATAAGAAATCCGCTGTACTGCGGAATGATAGTAGTTCCAAAGTATCGCGATGAGGAGGAAAGGCTTGTTAAGGGGCAGCATGATGCAATAATCAGCCAAGATCTGTTCTATAAAGTTCAGGATATACTCAACAGTAAAGCACGGACCTACAGGCCAAAAATCAAGACAATTGAGAATTTTCCGCTCAGGGGCTTTTTTGTCTGTCCTGAATGCGGGCAGAAATTGGGAGGCAGCAAGTGCAGGGGGAGAAGCAGAGACTACTACTATTACCACTGCGATAAATTATGCAAGTGGAGGGTAAATTCCGAAATGGCCAATAGTGTATTTAAAGGGCATTTAAATAAGTTCAAGCCTTTGGTCGAAGTAAGAAAATTATACAGTGCAGTTCTGCTTGAAGCATACAGAGAACATACAGGATTAGTTATAAATGAGAAAAAGAAATCCTTGGAACAGATTGGGGTTTACGAAAAAAAACTGGCTGTTGCCAGAAACCTGCTGGTTACCGAGAAGATAGATGCCGATGACTATCATTTAATGAAGACAGAATACAATGCTGAGATCAGCAGGCTTGAAAATGAGATTGGAAATGTGGATGAAGACAGAGCCAATATTGAATCTTTAATGAACACAGGACTGCAAAACCTAATAAAACTCGGCGAGGCCTTTGGTGACGGGTCTTTAGTGGATTCCAGAGAGATAATCGGTTTAATTTTTCCTGAAAATTTCACATTTCAAAACAATAAAATCCAAACCGGTAGGGTCAACGAAATGTTCAAGTGTATCTATCTGGTAAACAATAGATTACGGGCAAAAAAAAACGGAACAAAAGATGATATTTTTCTTTTGTCCCGAGTAGTGACCTCGACTGGATTCAAACCAGTAACCTTCTGAGCCGTAATCAGATGCGCTATTCAGTTGCGCCACGAGGCCTTTTTGTTATCAATTCAGCTATTTTTTGTAGCTTTGTTGATTGCTTATTGCGGGTGCAAAGATAGGCATAAATGTGAGATAAACAAGCAAAAAATAACATAAAATTAAAAAAAAATGCAGTTAGAAAATTATATACGTGATATTCAGGGTTTTCCAAAAGAAAGAATTTTGTTTAAAGATATAACTCCGTTGCTAATTAACCCTGAGGCGCGAACAAATTGCCTGCAAATTCTAGTTGATTCTCTAAAAGGACAAAAAATTGATAAGGTGGTTGGAGCTGAATCTCGTGGTTTTTTCTTCGGAATGTTGCTGGCTCAAGAATTAAATGCAGGATTTATTCCGGTTAGGAAACCTAAAAAACTTCCGTATGAAACGATTTCTGCATCTTATGAGTTAGAATATGGATCTGATAGTTTAGAAATGCACACAGATGCAATAAAAAAAGGCGATCGTGTTTTAATTCACGACGATGTTTTAGCCACTGGCGGAACAGCAAAAGCCGTTTGCGAATTGGTAGAGAAATTAGGTGGCGAAATTGTGCAATGTAATTTCTTGATGGAACTAACTTTTCTTAACGGAAGAGAAAAAATTGCAGCATATCCTGTTTTTGCAGCAGTAACATATTAATTTAAACAAAAACAATTTTATGCTTAATGGCATAAAGCACAAGTCCGATTCGGGTTTTTATTTCAAGTTTGTCAAAAAGTATTTCTCTGTAACCGTCAATAGTTTTGGGACTCAAACACATTTGTGATGCGATTTCTTTATAGGTCATTTCGGTACAGGCGTGTTTAATAAAAACAAGTTCTTTTTCTTTTAAACTGATTCTTTTGTTGTCACTGTTGACTTTATTGATAAGCATTCCAGACACTAATTCTGTGAAATAAAAACCTTTTTCGACTACGCATTCTATGGCCTCTCTAAAAATTTCTGGCGAAGTATCTTTTAGTAAATAACCCTTTGCGCCGTTTGTAATCATCTTTATGATAATTTCTTCGTCATCATTAACAGATAAAGCAATTACTCTAAGATCGGGTCTGTTGTCTTTTAACCATTTCATCGTACTTAATCCGTCTAGAACGGGCATATTTACATCAAGTAAGATAAGATCAATATTAGTAGAAGGATTTTGTTCCAGATAATCAATAAAAACTTTTCCGTTTTCAAAACGTTCTATGACTTCGTAATCTCCAAAACTTTTTATTAAAAGCTCTAGAGACTGCGAAAAAAGTAAATGATCGTCTACAATGATTATTTTGTTTTTTGAGTTAGTTTTCATGGCCTTGAGTTAAAGGATATTCAATAGTTACACTTGTTCCTGTTTCATCAGAATTCATAATCAGTTTGGCTCCAATTAGCTTAGCCCTTAATTTCATGTTATTTAAACCCAATCCTGAATTTGATTTTTTTAAATCATAACCAATTCCCGAATCTTTCAGTTTTAATCTAAAAACAGAATCTGTTGTTTCAATAAAAACGTCAAATAAATCGCTTCTGGAATGTTTTAAGCTATTGTGGAGTGCCTCTTGAAAAATTCTATAAATAATTAATTCATGCTCATCATTTATAGTTGGGACTGTTCCAATCTGATTAAAACTATATTTGATTTTTTTTAGCTTCTTTATTCGCTCCAAATCCTGCTGAATGGCTTCTAAAAAGTTATTCTGAAGCAGATTGTCTTTGTTAATAATTCGGGAAAGAATTCTTAATTCATCTAAAGATTTGGCTAAAACATCTTTCATATCTTTCAATTCGCTTATCTGTACATTTTTATTACTGATTGAAATATTAAGCTGCATAATGGCAACCGAAATAATCTGTCCAATATTATCGTGAAGTTCTTTACTGATTTCAGATAAAGTCTGATCTTTTATTTCGATGCGGGTTTTAACAAGTTCCGATTGAAAATACAAGTCAGCTTCCATTTTTTCTACCACAAAGTTGTTTTTCTTCTTTAAAAAATAAAAGAAAATGATGACCAAAACGACAATCAAGGTAAAGAAAACAATACCCAGAGAAATGACTAATAATTGTATTTCTTTTCGCTCCATACAAATCCTATTATAAAGCAGCTATGTGCCAGAAAATTCAAAATAAATAATACTAAGCTAAATACAGATTCGTCTTGTTTGATTAAAAACCAGTTGATTGCCAGCATAAAAGGAGTAAAAGGAACATGAAATACCAATATTCCTAAAACATACCAGAAAAAAACGGACTTTTTAAAATTTAATATTTTTTCAGAATTAAAAATTTCGATCAAATACAAACAGGATAATATCAAAACTAATAAAACACCAATTGCAAAACTGTAAGTAAAAGACCGGTTCATATCTTCTTTAAAATATAAAAAGTTTAAGAAGAAAGAAATGATGAACAGGATCAGAAAAATAGCAGCCGAGATGCGATGGTTAATTTTGGTCAATAAGGCTCTTAAAAGTAAAATATAGGCAGAAATACTGGCAAACATGTAAAAATTGTAGACGTAAAAGTTAAGCAAACCCGTCCATTGGGTAAAATAATAGCCTACAATTTCTGTTATGATTGAAAACCAGATTAAAAGTACTAAAAATTTAGCTTTATTACCAGGAAGTTTTGGCAGCGAAAATAAACCAACTATTCCAGATAATAAAGCCAGAAAAATGACATAAGATCTTAAAAATTCAAACATATTTGTTTTAGTATAATAAGCTTGGAGGTCTTCCGATGTTTCCGTAGTTCATTGGATCAAGACTTTGTATGTCAGAAGAAGGAGCTTCTTGAACTAAAGCAAAACTTTGAACTTTTGCTGTATTGTTTTCTATCTTTTTTCCTGTTGGAACTAAAAATAGAGTAGTCAAACCTGCTTTTTCTCCATGCTTTTCATCATCTGGATAAACTCCAAAGTAGAAACGAATTCCATCTACACTATAACCGTCTTTTGCTCCGTTAGTTTTAATATAATGAATGTAATTTTCTAATTCTTCCAGCGAATACCAAATGGCATTTGCATCTTCTTTTTGTGCTTTTTTTGCGGTAAGTGAAGCTCTTTTATTGTTGTAATTCACATTTAATTGTCTTGCGAATTCTTTTGTAATTAACTGACTTGGTTTTGAAGGAGGGTTTTTCATGATGTATTATTAGTTTAATTGGTTAAGGATTTAGTTAGCAGTATTTTAAACACTGTTAGTGGCAAAATTATCTGAAATCTAAAATTTGGACAAGGGGAAATATACCCTTTTTTAACTGGGTAAAATTATTTTGAAAAATGGGTTAATATACTGTTATATAGTATTTTATAAAATTTTAAATTTATATCGTCATTTTTTTAACCCAAATTGACTCTGATAAGTTTAAGACTTATTTACAAAACCTGCAGCCAATCAGCACTAGATTATCAGTTAGGAGCTGGAATAGTAAAAATTCACCAAAAAATAATAAAACATGAGAACAATAAAAGCAGGCGCAAAATCTCCAGAAGTGTATTATTTAAACGAACTTTTGGCTAAACTAAAATACAATGTAATAGTTTCCGATTATTTCGGAACGGCAACAGATAAAGCAATCAAGGATTTTCAATCGAAGAATAACCTTGTTGTTGATGGTGTGGTAGGGTTAAAAACGTGGTCTTTGCTTTTAGAGAAAAGTAAAAATGGTTTTTCTTCTAATAGTAAATTACTTTCAGAGCAAGACTTAATCAATTTTTCGAATCAGTTTAATTTGGAGCTGGCAGTTGTAAAAGCGGTAAATGAAGTGGAAAGTAATGGAAAAGGTTTTTTGATTGACGGCAGGCCAAAAATTCTGTTTGAAGGACATATTTTTTGGCGTGAACTTGAAAAAAGAGGAATCAATCCGAAGTCTTATATAAATTCCAGTAATCAAGATGTTTTATTTGAAAACTACACTAAAAAATATTACGTAGGCGGAACGGCAGAATATACACGTCTTGAAAAAGCAAGAAACCTAGGTCAGGATAAAAAAATAATAGATGCGGCAAATAGTTCTGCTTCTTGGGGATTATTTCAAATTATGGGCTTTAATGCAGTTTCTATTGGTTATAAAAGTATTGACGAATTTGTAGAGAAAATGAATCAGAACGAAGGCGAGCATTTAAAAGCTTTTGGATTGTTTTTGGAAAAAAATAATTTGATCTCACTTTTAAGAAATAAAAATTGGGCATCGTTTGCTTTGAAATATAACGGTCCAGCCTACAAAACCAATAAATATGATGAGAAATTGCTGAAAGCATATCAGAAATACTCGAGATAGTTGTGAATTATGAATTATGAATTGTGAATTGTGAATCATTATTATCCATCAACCATCAACCATCAACCATCAACCAAAAACCATCAACCATTAACAATTAAAAAAATGAGTTATTTAGTAAATCAAATGATCAATTCTTTATCGAATAAGGTTTTGAAGTTAGAAAAAGCAAAAAGTGATAGAGATTATTCCGGTGGAGGCTGGTATGAAGAAGAGAAATATCAAATTTATTTATACCCAGATTTTAGTGCCGTTTATATAAAAGAATCTTTCAGAAGTGTTTCGGGAGGAGGACTTTATCTTCCCAATCAATCATCTACAAAAGAATATGGGAAATGGAATATCTGTGAAGAAAGCGGTAAACTATTTTTAGAAATGATTTTTGATGATAATTCAAGAGCTAAATTAGAAACAGAAAACTTAGGAACTGGAATACAAAAACTCGGTGACCAAATCTGGAATCGTTATTTAATTAGTTAGATTTTTTGTTTCAAGTTTCAGATCTCAAGTTGCTATACTTTGAACATAAATTTTAACCGCAAAGAGCGCAAGGTTTTTTCTCTGTAAGCTTTATAAAGCGCAAAGTTCGCAAGCTTTGTAAAAAAAACTTTGCGAACTCTGCGTATCCCGATAGCTATCGGGATTGCGTTCTTTGCGGTAAAACTACACTCAAAGTATAGCAACTTGAAACCTGAAACCTGAAACCTGAAACAAAAATAAAACTTATCTTAATGTTGCACCAAGTTCCGTTTCGAAAGTTTGCTGTAATTTAGACATGATTTTATCAATTTGAGTATCCGTTAAAGTTTTGCTATTATCTTGAATTGTAAAACTCAAAGCGTATGATTTTTTTCCTTTTGGTAATTTATCACCTTGGTAAACATCAAATAAATTAACGTCTTTTAAAAGTGCTTTTTCGGTTTGTTTTGCCAAATTGAAAATACTTTCATAACTCGTATTTTCGTCAATCAATAAAGCTAAATCTCTGCGAACTTCTGGATATTTAGGGATTTCAGTGTATTTGATTTTTCCAGTAATGATTTTTAAAACCAAATCCCAGTTAAAATCAGCATAATAAACATCTTGTTTAATACCGAAATGCTTCAAAATAGGCTTTTTAACAACGCCCATTTCAACCAAAATATCATTGTTGTACGTAATTGCAGTTCCTTCAGAAAAAATATCAGATTGAACTGGTGCATTCGAAATTTTTTCAATTCCTAAACGGGATAATATCGCTTTTACATATCCTTTCAACAAGAAGAAATCTGTTGTTTTCTGAGCACTCGTCCAAGTTTCTTTGTTTCTGTTTCCAGAAATTAGTAAAGAAAGATGTTTATGCTCTTCAAATCCGTTTAAGTATTTATGATACGTTTTTCCGAATTCAAATAATTTTAAATCCGAGTTTTTTCTATTAATATTATACGAAACAGCTTCAAGTCCAGAAAATAATAAAGACTGGCGTAAAGTTGCTAAATCACTACTCAACGGATTCAGCATCGAAACATTATGCTCTTCTTTTAACGAAGCAGATAATTTTGCATAAGCAGCTGTTGTTAATGAATTTGCCATCATTTCATGGAAACCTTGAGAATTCAACTGAGAAGCAATTGTATTCTGCACTTTATAATCTTCCGTTCTTGGAGAATTCGCTACAGTAGCATTAAATTTCTTAGAGAAATTTATGTTATTGTAACCGTAAACCCTTAATATTTCTTCGATTACATCAATTTCACGCTGCACGTCTACACGATAAGCAGGAATAGTTAAGCCTAAACCAGAATCAGAAACGCTGTTTACTTTAATATCTAAAGAAACTAAAATCTTTTTGATAGTATCTTTTGAGATTTCTTGTCCAATAATCTTAGATACATGGCTGAAATTCAATAAAACAGAGAAATCTTCTACTTTTTTAGGGTAAACCTCTACAACATCAGAAGTAATTTTTCCACCAGCAACTTCTTGAATTAAAAGAGCGGCACGTTTTAAAGCATATTCTGTAATAGTTGGATCAATACCTCTTTCAAATCTAAAAGAAGCATCTGTACTCAATTGATGTCTTTTAGCAGTTTTACGAATGCTAACAGGATCAAAATAAGCACTTTCTAAGAAAATAGCTGTTGTTCCTTCAGAAACTCCAGATTTTTTTCCACCAAAAACACCCGCAATACAAAGAGGTCCTTTTTCGTCGCAGATCATTAAATCTTCTTTATGAAGTGTTCTTTCAACATCGTCAAGAGTAACAAATTTAGTTCCTTCCTCAACTGTTTTCACAATAATTTTTCCGTTGATTTTCGCAGCATCAAAAGCATGCAAAGGCTGTCCTAATTCATGTAAAACATAATTAGTAACGTCAACAATATTATTTTTCGGAGTTAATCCAATAGCTTTTAAACGGTCCTGCAGCCAGCTTGGAGATTCATGAACAGAAATACCAGAGATAGTTACACCGCAATATCTTGGCGCTAAATGATTGTCTTCAACATTTACATCAATTTTTAGCGTACGCATATCTACTCTAAAATTACTTACAGAAGGTGTAATTAATTCTATGTTTACGCCGCGTTGCAGCATTCCAGCTCTTAAATCACGAGCAGTTCCATAATGACTCATTGCATCGGCACGGTTAGGTGTTAATCCGATTTCGAAAACTTCATCATTTGCAATTTTAAAAACTTCAGAAGCAGGAGTTCCAGGATCTAAATCTTCAGCCAAAACCATAATTCCGTCATGACTTGTTCCTAATCCTAGTTCATCTTCAGCACAGATCATTCCGTGGCTTTCCTGTCCGCGGATTTTTCCTTTTTTAATTGTAAATTCTGCACCTTCTTTATCATATAAAATAGTTCCTATTGTGGCAACTGGTACTTTTTGTCCTGCAGCAACGTTCGCTGCACCACATACAATTTGTACAGGCGCTTCTAAGCCAATGTTTACTGTAGTAACTTTCAATCTATCAGCGTCAGGGTGTTTTTCGCAAGTAAGAACGTGTCCAACCACAACTCCTTCTAAGCCTCCTTTAATTGATTGGTATTTTTCGACAACTTCAACTTCCAAACCAAGATCTGTAAGTAATTCTGAAGTTTGTTCAGATGTCCAATCTGTTTTAATAAATTGTTTTAACCAGTTGTAAGATATTTTCATTGTAACTTTTTTATTCTTGAATAAGGTTACAAATATAAGGATTGCGACGTGGAGTAAGAAAAAATTATTTGGTTTTTTCTTGCTGTTTTTTATCTGTAAAAAAAACTTGCATACTGAGTTTTTGATAATTTATGTATTAAAATTTTATTAATAAATTATTATAAAAGACTAAAAAAAAACGAATGTGTAATTTTTGTGCTACAAGATGAACGAATTGTGCTATTCTGTTTCTTTTTATGAAACTAAATTTGGAGTAAATCAAAAAAAGAATATTATGAGTACCACAGCAAAAAGACCTGAGTTCAAGGCAAAATACGATAATTATATTGGTGGAAAATTTGTAGCACCAATTAAAGGAGAATATTTTGATGTACTTTCTCCAATTGATGGAAAAGTATTTACAAAAGCGGCACATTCTGGAAAAGAAGACTTAGAGCTGGCTGTTGATGCAGCTTATGAAGCATTTAAAACGTGGGGAAAAACTTCTGTTACTGAAAGAAGTATTTTACTAAATAAGATTGCACAAAAAATTGAAGACAATTTAGAATATATAGCAACAGTAGAAACCATTGATAACGGAAAACCAATTCGTGAAACACTTGCGGCTGATATTCCACTAGCAATTGATCACTTTAGATATTTTGCAGGTGTAATTCGTGCCGAAGAAAGTTCTATTGCTGAACTGGATTCGCAGACTGTTTCTATTGCTTTAAGTGAACCTCTTGGCGTTGTAGCGCAGATTATTCCGTGGAATTTTCCAATCTTGATGGCAGTTTGGAAAATTGCGCCGGCACTTGCAGCAGGAAATACAATCGTTTTAAAACCAGCCGAAAGCACGCCGATTTCTATTATGGTTTTAATGGAGTTAATTGGAGATCTTCTTCCTCCTGGAGTTTTAAATATTGTAAATGGCTTTGGAGCAGAATTAGGCCGTCCTTTAGTAACCAACAAAAAAGTAGCAAAAGCAGCATTTACAGGTTCAACTACAACAGGACGTTTGGTAATGCAGTACGCGACTGAAAATATTATTCCCGTGACTTTGGAATTAGGGGGGAAATCTCCAAATATTTTCTTTCCATCTGTGGCAGATCACGATGATGATTTCTTTGATAAAGCGGTTGAAGGTGCAGTATTATTTGCTTTAAACCAAGGTGAAATCTGTACTTGCCCTTCTAGGTTATTAATTCACGAAGATATTTACGATAAGTTTATTGCAAAAGTAATCGAAAGAACCGAGGCTATTGTTGCTGGAAATCCGTTGGATAAATCGACTATGATTGGTGCTCAGACATCGATTGTTCAGAAAGAAAAAATCATGTCTTATATCAAATTAGGAAAAGAAGAAGGAGCAGAGCTTTTAACTGGAGGTGATGAAAATAAACTAGGCGGAGAATTAGAAGGCGGTTATTATATTAAACCAACGCTGTTTAAAGGTCATAACAAAATGAGAATCTTTCAAGAAGAGATTTTTGGTCCTGTGCTAGCAGTTACTACTTTTAAAACTACAGAAGAAGCTATCGAAATTGCCAACGATACCATGTATGGTCTAGGAGCAGGAGTTTGGACCAGAGATGCACACGAAATTTATCAGGTTCCAAGAGCGATTCAGTCTGGTCGTGTCTGGATTAATCAATACCATTCTTATCCTGCCGGAGCGCCGTTTGGAGGTTACAAACAATCTGGAATTGGTCGTGAAAACCACAAAATGATGCTGAGCCAGTACCGTCAAACCAAAAACATGCTGATTTCTTATGACAAAAAGAAATTAGGGTTTTTCTAAAGACTAACTATCAAAATCCTGGAGGATTCTTAAGGGAAAAGTTAGCGAAATGTATGGGGCATTAAATGAAAATTTAATGACATTAAGCAAGCTCACTCCAGGCAATTTTGATTTGAAAATATCCAATACAATCGAATTACTGTTTGATTGAAAGTAAAACATAAATAGTTGGTTATGTTAAAGCAGTAAACTCCTTAAAAAAGTTTACTGCTTTTTTTAAAATTTAAAGCGATGATTAGACGAATTGATGCCACAGAAAAGGCAGTTGAGTTAATAAATATACTCAAAGAAAAACACGGTGATTTAATGTTTTATCAAGCAGGAGGTTGTTGCGAAGGTACACAGCCGCAATGTTTTGAAAAAGGAGGTTATTACCAAAGAACTGGAGACGTTTGCATTGGTATCGTTGAAAATACCGAATTTTGGGTAGACAAAGATCTATTCGAATACTGGAAACACGCCCATTTTACTTTGACTGTAATTGACGCATTTGGAGTTGGAGGTTTTTCCTTGGAAACACCATTGAAAAAAACATTTCAAATAGAATATAGAATTTTTACACCAGAAGAAGAGAAGGATTTAGAACCTGTTTTTAGGATTGAATAAAGAGTTTTTAGTCTCAGTCACAGTTTTCAGTTTAAAAAAAACTTAGAATCTCAGTATCTCAGAAACTTAGCATCTTTAATTTATGTAAAGTAACTGATACTGTTTCGGTGTAATTCCTTCGTGTTTTTTAAATAATCGAATGAAGTAATTTGCATCTTCAAAACCTGCTAAATAGCAAACTTCATTGATTTGCAAGGTTGGATTTTTTAATAAATTTTTAGCGCATTTTATTTTTTCATTTAAAATATACTCGATCGGACTCATTCCGAGTTCGCGTTTAAAGAAACGATAGAAAGAAGTTGTGCTCATACAAGCTTTTTCGCTTAAAGTCTTTAAACTCATATTTTCCTTTAAATTCTGCTTGATATATTCTGTAACTTCTGTGATTGGATTATTACTTTCAATAAATTTTCCTTCATCTAAAGATTTTACCGTTTGTGTCTGGATAATTCGAATTAATAATTCCTTTAAAGTCAAATCAGCTAAAATATCTTTGGTGATCGAAGTGCTTATGCATTCTTTAATCAATTTATTGATCGTTGCCGCCATTTCGACATTATTATAAAAGAAATAATTCTGATAGTTTAACTGCCAGAACATATTACTGCCTTCTTTAGGATATTGCTCGTTTAAGAAATTTAAAATTTCAGCAATTTTAGCCTGATCGATTGCTAGAGCCAGACATTGTGTAGGATTGTTTTTGGATGCTTCTGGAAAATCAATTTTCATTTCGACATTCGAGGGAACAATTACAGTTTCACCAGGCAGATAATCAAATCCAGGATCATCAAAAAGATGCATGACTTTCTTGCCTCGAAGCATGCTCGTCACGACCAAATCATTAAATTTTAAAGGAACCATTTTAGTCGATTCGTAAGTTTCAAATAAATTCAATTCACAATGGCTAAGATTGTAAATAGTTCTATTTTCGACAAGAGTCTTTAACGATTTTTCTTGTGATAACTGAAGTGGATTGACTAAAAATCGTTGGTTATTCATTGAAATTTAATTTTTGGTGAAGACCTTAAATTTAATGAAAATAAGTATATAAAGAGCAGATTTAACGTTTTATTAAATCAATTCTTCGACATGTTTTTTGATGTTTTCCGAGATCTTTTTAGTTGGAAGATCATTTTCATCATCACCAAAAGGATCTTCAATTTCTTCAGCAATTAATTCCAAACTTGCCAGTACGTAAAAAATAAAAACTACAACTGGAGCTACAAAATAACCTAAACTTACTGAATATCCGAAAGGAAGTGTCATGGTATAAAAGAAAATGAATTTTTTTATAAAAGCACTGTAAGAGTAGGGAATAGGTGTATTTTTGATTCTTTCGCATGCCCCGCAGATATCTGTAAAAGCAACTAATTCATCATTTAATGTAATGAGCTGATCGCCAGAAATTTTTCCGCTATCATATAAGTCGTTGATTTTGTGATACATTATCCTTTTTAACTGATTTGGCTTGTGTTTGTGCTGATCGATTTCTAACTCTACATCTTCAAAGAGCATTTTACTGGTTTCTTCATCTTTTAAATGTTTGTGCAAAATATCAGCATACATTGGAATGTATTTTCTAAAAAACTTCTTGTCGTTTTCGTCTTTTAAAATAGCAGAAAGTTTTATGGCAAAATTTCGGCTGTTATTTACAAGTCCGCCCCAAAGTTTGCGTCCTTCCCACCAGCGGTCATAAGCTGTATTGGTTCTAAAAACAAGTAAAAGAGAAATTACAAAACCAAGCATTCCGTGCATAATGGGAATGTTGTGGATGTAATCGTTTTTTGTTACTTTGAAATATTCGACTTCAAGATAACCAACAATAGCGGCATAAATTCCAATGGCAATCATAATCGGAAACAGTTTTCGAACCGTATCAGATTTGTGAAAATGAAAAATAAAAGTAAACCAGTCTTTGGTATTGTATGAGATCATTTAAGTTTGTTTTAAACAAATTTAAATTAAAAAATGACCTGATTTAATTTAAAATGAAAAATTATTTTTGCACATAAAAACATAGTTTTTCTGGTACAGAAAAGGCGTTTCACTAATGCATTTACACGTAGCTTTGTGTATGTATGCAAGTGAAACGCCTTTTCTTAAAGAGCTTTAAATCTATATTCTATGTGCCGAAATTAATTACGCAGAGAATGCTAAAAATTAATAGTTCCAGCCAATTCTTTTAATGCAATTTCAGATAATTTAGCTTCATACTGCGCGTTGCTGTAACGTACTTTTGCATTCACATAATTAAGTTGTGCGGTTCTGAAATCTAAAGTAGTGATTGTTCCGATTTTAAATTTATCTAATGTGATTTCTAAATTTTGTCTTGCAATAGCTTCGTTATCTTCTTCTAAATCAATAAGCTCCAGATTGGTTAAATAAGTCTGAAACGCAGTGCTTAATTGTGTGTTCAGAATCATACCTTGCTGTTCGATTGCAATCTGCGTGTTTTCAATCTGCATTTTAGCAACCTTTTCATTGCGATGCTGATTAAAACCATCAAAAATATTCATAGAAGCGTTGAAACCATAGTTTAAACCTCTAGATGAATTTTCGCTGGTAAATCCTAAACTGGATTCGCTTTCCGAGAAGTTGTAACCTGTTGTTAATCGTAAAACGGGATAGCGATCTGCTTTAACCTGTTTAAGTTGTAACTCTGCGATACGTTTATTAATAATTTGAGATTCAAGAGCTGGATTTTGTTTTTGTGCCAATTCTAGTAAATCTGCAAAAACTAGTTTATTATCAACGTTCACTTCATCAGTAACTTTGAAATCAATTTTTGGTTCACGGGCTAAATACTGGTTTAATAGAATTTTTGCATTAGCGTAAGATTCTTTTTGTCGCAGCATAGCAACTTGATCAGAATTTAAATCCACTTGTGCATTTAAAACCTCCAATTTCGAAGCTTTTCCTATGCTGAATCTATTTTGGGCCAAAGTTAATCTCTGCTTAGAAATTACAATTGTAGTATCTAAAGCAGCCAATTGATGCTGTTGCTGCACCAAATCGTAATAGGCAGAGTTTACTTGACCTATTTTAAGCAAAATAGTTCTTTTAAGCTCGGCGTCGCCTAGTCTTTGAAGTTCTTTTAATTGATCGTATCTGGCGAACATTTTCATACCGTCAAAAACGGTCCATCCTAAGCTGACTCCGTAATTTAAACTGTTATTTTTCGCATTATTCAACGTAGTTGATGTACCATCCTGACGTACTTGTGTTGAATTCGTTAGGTTATTATTATCAACAACAGATGCAGTTGCAGTAGGAAGCATTCCTGCATTTCCTATCGTTACGTTTGTTTCGCCAATTTTAGAGTTATTTTTAGCGATTTTAATTTCAAAATTATTCTCCAAAGCTATAGTCATAGCCTGTTCGATAGTAAGAACTTCCTGAGCGCTTGTTTGAATAACGCAGGCAAAGAGAATTATTAAGGTGCAGTATATTTTTTTGATATTCATTTTGATTTTCTTTTACCAAGTTAATCCCGAATCTGGATAAGCAAAATTCGTGATTTTTTGATGTCTATTTTATACTTTCTCTTTCGTATTCTTCAATATGGTCAAATTCTGGATAGTGTTTTCTAGCTCTTGACCACATTAAATAAATTGCAGGAATTACAAAAAGCGTTAAGGCTAACGAGAATATTGTTCCTCCAACAATTACAACCCCCATACCAATTCTACTAGTTGACGCAGCTCCAAGTGACATTGCAATTGGAAGTGCTCCCAATGCAATAGCTAAACTCGTCATTAAAATTGGACGTAAACGTGCTTCTGAAGCTTCTAAAATAGCTTCTAATTTTGGTTTTCCTTGTTCGCGTAACTGGTTGGCAAATTCAACAATCAAAATACCGTTTTTGGTTACCAGACCAATTAACATTACAGTACCAATCTGACTGAAGATATTCCAAGTTTGGTTGAATAACCACAATGAGAATAAAGCGCCGGCAACTGCCATTGGAACAGTAAGAATAATAATAAATGGATCTATAAAACTTTCAAATTGTGCTGCAAGAATCAGGAAAATTAATAACAAAGCTAATCCGAAGGCGAAAGAAGTATTAGAACTACTTTCTACGAAATCTCGAGATTCACCAGCTAAATCAGTTGTAAAACTTTCGTCTAATACTTTAGCTTTAATTCGGTCCATTTCTTTGATTCCTTCTCCTAAACTTTTTCCAGGAGCCAAACCAGCCGAAACAGTAGCCGACATGTAACGGTTATTATGATACAATTGCGGCGGATTACTCTGTTCGTAAACTTTTACAACATTATCCATTTGGATCAACTCGCCGTTTTTGTTTTTTACAAACATAGAAGTCAAATCCAATGGTTTAGATCTGTCTTTTTGATCAAACTGACCAATTACCTGATATTGCTTTCCATTTTTAATGAAATAACCAAAACGCTGGCCGCTTAAAGAAAGCTGTAAAGTCTGTGCAATATCTAAAATCGAAATTCCTAAACTTTCGGCTTTAGCGCGGTCGATAGTTACGTTAATTTCAGGTTTGTTAAATTTCAAGTTTACATCTGTTGTCGAGAAAACATCACTTTTACCGACTTCATTCATAAATAGCGGAATTTTTTCTCTCAATTGATCAAAATTAGGAGCTTGAATGATGTATTGAATTGGAAGTCCTCCACGTCTGTTTACTGCAATTGTTGGCTGCTGTGTTACAGAAGTTTTGGCATTCGGGTATTTTTTTGTCCATTTAGTTAACTGATCGGCAATTTCCTTTTGAGACTTTGTTCTTTCATCAACATCTTTTAAAGTAAGCCTAACCAATCCGCTGTTTACAGAGTTAGAGCTAAATCCTGGAGAAGTAATAACTAGACTCACTTTTTTCTCTGGAATAGAGTCATCAATTAATCTTGAAATCTCCTGCATGAATTTATCTGTATATTCGTAAGAAGAACCTTCAGGAGTAGTCATACGCATCGTTACAGAACTTCGATCATCATAAGGAGCTGTTTCTTTTGGAAGAATTGTAAAGAATAAATAAATTAATCCGAAACAAGCAATTAAGATTGGGAAACTAATCCATTTTCGATCCATGAATTTTGTTAGCGCTTCTGCATAACTGCTATTCATTTTTTCAAAAAACGGTTCTGTTTTAATATAGAATTTTGATTTTTTCTGTTCGCCGCCTTTCATTAAATAAGCATTCAGCATTGGAGTCAAAGTCAATGATACAAAGGCAGAAATTAAAACGGCAGAACCAATTACAACACCAAATTCCCTAAATAGTCGGCCCACGAAACCTTCCAGGAAAATTACAGGTAAAAATACTGCTGCCAAAGTAACCGAAATCGAAATTACGGCATAAAAAATTTCATTAGAACCTTTAATAGCTGCTTCAATTGGAGACATTCCTTCTTCTACTTTTTTGAAGATGTTTTCGGTTACAACAATTCCGTCATCCACCACCAAACCTGTGGCTAAAACAATTGCAAGCAGCGTTAGGACATTGATAGAAAATCCAAACATCCACATAATGAAGAAAGTAGCAATCAAAGAAACCGGAATATCAATTAAAGGTCTGAAAGCAATTGCCCAGTCTCTAAAAAACAGATAAATAATAATAATTACTAAGATGATCGAAATTCCTAAAGTTTCAGCCACCTCAAGTACCGATTTCTTTACGAAAATAGTATTATCAAGAGCGATATTTAGTTTAATATCTTTTGGAAGATCTTTTTGTAAAGCTTCGAATTTTTTATAAAACTCTGCTGAAATATCTAAATAATTTGCACCAGGCATTGGCACAATTGCTAAACCAATTAGAGGAAGTCCAGACTGGCTAAGTTTTGTTTCTAAGTTTTCTGGCCCTAATTCAGCACCTCCGATATCGCTCAAACGAACAATTTTATCTCCGTCGGTACGAATAATAATGTTGTTAAATTCTTCTGCTTTAGAAAGATTCCCAACGGTTTTTACCGTTAATTCGGTATTGTTTCCAGTTAATTTCCCTGAAGGCAGTTCGACATTTTGTGCATTTAATGCCGTACGTACATCGGCAACTGTACAGCCGTAAGCTGAAAGTTTTGCAGGATCAATCCATAAACGCATCGCGTAACGTTTTTGTCCCCAAATCTGAACGGCACTAACACCTGGAATCGTTTCTAATCGTTGTGAAATAACGTTTTCTGCATAATCACTTAATTCTAATGAGCTTCGCGTATCACTTTGAACCGTCATTGATATGATAGCTTCACTATCGGCATCGGCTTTGGATACAACTGGCGGAGCATCAATATCCTGCGGTAAGCTTCTAATGGCTTGTGAAACTTTGTCACGAACGTCGTTTGCGGCTTCTTCTAAATCTTTATCAAGATTAAACTCAATAGTAATATTACTGCTTCCCTGATTACTGGACGAAGTAATATTTCGAATTCCGTCAATAGCATTTACAGCTTTTTCAAGAGGTTCGGTAATCTGCGATTCAATAATATCAGAATTCGCACCGGTATAATTGGTACGAATAGAAACCTGTGCAGGATCGATAGAAGGGAATTCTCGAACTCCTAAAAAAGTATAACCAATAAAACCGAATAGAATAATTAATAAATTCAGTACAATGGTTAAAACTGGTCTTCTTATACTTGTGGTTGATAAACTCATGTGTGATTTTAGATTTTAGATTGCTGATTTTAGATTTCAGATCTATCGCTAAACCTTACTAATATCTTTAATCTATATTCAGTTCTAATAGTTTTCGGCTTTAAGGCTATTTTACTTTAACTTTAATTGGTGCTTCATTTTTTAAAGACATCACACCGCTTGTAATTAAAGTGTCTCCAGCTTTCAATCCTGATAAAATAAGGATAGAAGAATCTGTTCTTGTTGTAGCATCAACCATTACTTCTTTTGCTTGGCCATTATTTGCAATGAAAACTTTTTTACCGTCTTGAATTGGAATGATAGCCTGAGAAGGTACAACAATAGCGTCTTTAATAATATTTAGAGGTAATTTAATATCTGCAAAAGTTCCAGGGAAAAGTTTTCCGTCGATATTCTCCGCAATAGCACGAATCTGAAGCGTACGAGTTGCGACCGCTACTTCTGGTTCTATTGCATAAATTTTGGCATTGTAGGTTTTAGTTGAGCCAGAAACAGTAAAGTCGATTACGGATCCAGATTGAACTTGAGAAGCATATTTTTCTGGAATAGAGAAAGTAATTTTAAGCTTACTTGTGTTTACCAATTTTGCTACTAAAACAGCTGGTGTAATATAGGTTCCAGGAGAAATATTACGCAATCCGATTTTTCCTGAAAAAGGAGCTCTAACAGAAGTTTTGAAAATCTGCGCTCTAATTAACTGACTCTGTGCTTGTGCAGAAGCGTGATCTGCTCTTGCAATATCTGCTTCTTCTTGGCTAATGGCTTCTTTTTGAAGTAAAAGCTTAGCTCTTCTTTCATTTTCTGCTGCAAGACCTTCTTTCGTGACAGCTTGTCTTAACTGTGCTCTCAATTCAATATCATTTACTTTAAAAAGAACTTGTCCTTTTGTTACATTCGACCCTTCATTGAAAGATATTCCTTCTACAATTCCAGAAACCTCACTATGAATTTCGATTTGTTCATTGGCTTCAATCGAACCTGAAAGTGATAAATTATTGTCAAAAGTGGCTGTTTTAATTACGATTCCGTTAACAGTTGTTGGAGAATTTTTATCATTAAACTTTTTTGAGTCATCGTTTTTGCTCTTGTTCGATATAATTCTGTAGGTAATAAAACCTCCAATTGTTATAATTAAAAGGGTGTAAATGAGATGTTTTACTTTCATAAAATTGAGGTGAGTATAGATTTAAAGGTTTCTGTTTTTTGGTGAGGTACAAATTTAACTTTTTGCTATGAAATCGAAGGGCGTTGGCTTTTTTTTAACATTTGTATCTACAATGGTTTGGTCTTAGACTAAAAAGAAACATGAAGGTTTAATATCGTTCATGTTTTTTTTTATCTGAAGCGATAAAACTAATTTGATTTTTACTAGATTTTAGGAAGATTTTTACAAATTTAAAAGTAGTGCCATTTAAGATAAAAAATAATTTTATGTATTTTGTCTGATTTTTTTTGCACTTTATCGATTTTATTTGTAACATTGGTATGTTAAACAAAATATCCTTTTTAATAGATAATACTAGTGTAATAGATACGTATTATTGTTAAAAAATGGATTTAGAAGTTGTTTTCTGAATTTTTTACAGAATATAGTTGATAATTATATTAACAAATGTTTATTTTTTTTGTTGTTTAATTGATATAAAAAGATGATCTATGAAGAAAAAAATACTTCTAACATTATGGTTTTCATTATTACTTCTTTCGATTGGATATTTGTTCTGGCAGAACGAGTTTAAGTACAGTCTTCCAACTCCAGTGCCTCAAAACTATAAGCCAATAGCAATGGGGGCTAAGATAGAATTAGGAGCCTGCTGTCCTTTTGATCAAAAACCAGTTTTTATTCACTTTTTTAATCCAGATTGTCCTTGTTCGAAATTTAACGTACCGCATGTGAGTGAGTTGATTAAAATGTATGGCGATAAGATTAACTTCAAAATTGTAGTTTTAAACAAAGAAAAGAATTTCACTATTGCCGAAATTCAAGAAAGATTTGATGCGAAAATCCCTGTATATTTCGAATCTTCAATTGCAGAAAAATGCGGTGTTTTCTCGACTCCTCAAGCTGTTTTGCTGGATCCGTCTCATAACTTATATTATCGCGGTAATTACAATAAAACAAGATATTGCACAGATGCAAAGACTAACTATGCTCAAATGGCAATTGATTCGTTATTAAGTAAAAACCAAAAACCTTCTTTTAATGCTTTTGCTCTGAAAGCATACGGATGTTCGTTACCAAATTGTACTAAATAAATTGATTACCAAAAATCCAAAACTAAAACTAAAACTAAAACCTATGAAAACAAAAGCTAGCTTAAACGAACAAGATTATCTGCACAGTTTCATGTCTACAATGACTCAAAAGTCGGATACTATTATTAACTATGTGCTTGCCGTGTACTTTCTTCTCGGTATAGGACTGTCTTTTAAATATGACACTTTCGAAATTGGAGTGGGAGTAGGTACACTCAATCTTCTGGCTTATTATTCGGCTAAGTTCTTTATAAAGAATTCTAAATTTTATCAGTATGTGCTTTCGGTTGTTTTGGCAATTTTTATGGCACAATACATTTATCAGATGCATGGTATGTTCGAAATGCATTTTACGGTATTTATTGCCAGTACTATATTAATTGTATATCAAAATTGGAAATTGCAGATTCCTTTGACGCTTTTGGTAATCTTGCATCATGCGGGTCTGGCTTATCTGCAGAATTACATTTATAATGATGCAAACGGAATTCAGATTTATTTTTCTCAAGTCAACTTTGATTTAGAAACACTTATTATTCATACAGTTCTAGCTGCGGTTGTGTTTTTTATGAATGGCTATTGGGCTTATTATTTTAAAGAACATAGTGAAAACCATATCTCTAAAATTTCTGATGAGTATGAATTAGAAAACATGAAGCTGGCTTCTGCAAAATATAGTTCAATGTCAGCAACAAAGGATTATAATGACTTTATTCATAGAACAACTTTAGATTTAAAACTGCCGGTAAATTCGGTTCTAAAGCTTATAGATGTTTCTAAAGGACATACAGACAATGATAAACTGCTGTCTTATTTGGAAATGATGAGAGAAAGTGCTAAAAAAATTGATGATTTAGTCAATGATATTCACGTAAAATCAACGAACAGCAGAAACTAATCGTTTGAATTAATTTTTACCCCCAATATTAATTTTTTAACCTTGTTGTATGTTTAAGTATGATTTTCCTACTGCAGTTCCAACACTGCATAATTTAAAGAAAACTATTGATCATTTTTTAAGTGATACCATAACATTAAATTTAATCGATAAAATAGGCGCTGAGTCAGAGTTTGAAAATGAGGTTGCTGAAATTCTTAAAGTTCATAGAGATAATTCTCAAGTGCATGATCTTGATTTTCAATACAGAAAACTGATTCAGATTACAAATGATATTCACAACCTTAACTTGGCAGTCAATAATGAAATTCCAGAATGGCTGGAATATGAATTGGGAATTGTGTTTCATAAAATTAGAAATATTCTGCTTGTTTTAGAAATTGAATTGAATTAAAAATTGTTTAAAAATTCTTTTATGCGCTTAATCGAATTGAAAATTAATTTAAATGTAAGAATCTATGGAAACCAGAATTAATCGTCCAACACCTTCAGACAGAGAAGTAGATTGGAATAAGAATAAAGTACTGCTGAGTAAAACTGACAAAAAAGGAACTATATTATATGCCAATGAAGACTTTATAGATGTTTCTGGTTATGATGAATTTGAACTTGTCGGCCAGCCGCACAATATTGTTCGACACCCAGATATGCCAAAAGTTATTTTCAAATTTTTATGGGACAGTATTAAATCGAGTGAAAACATTCATGTTATTATAAAAAATATGGCCAAAACAGGCCGTTATTACTGGGTTGTAACCGATTTTAAAATCATTGCCGATACAGATGGAGAGATTGTAGGCTTTTTTGGAACTAGAAAATCTGTTCCGAACGAAATTATTGTCAAGTTTATTGAACCTTTATACAAAAAGCTTTTGCAGATTGAAGAAACCAGCGGTATACATGCTTCTGAAGAATATCTAGTTGGATTTTTAGAGGAGCGAAAAAAAACATATATGGAATATATTGATCATTTAATTGCTACAGGAAAAGATGATAAAAACAAAATAAGCAAAGGTCTTTTCAGCGGATTATTTGATAAAAATGCTTCAAAGAAATAGTACATTAAAAATATGCTTCATTGTATCAATTTAAATATTCAATAAAAAATTTGCCCCCAACAAATCTAAATCACCTGAATATTAAAAAAACTTATTTTAAGTGAGATACAGTGAAGTGTGTTTTTTTTAAGGTTCTGAGGTTCTGAGATGCTAAGGTGCTAAGTTTTCTTAAAAAGTCTAAGACTTTTCTATAAAAGAAAAAAACTTAGCACCTTAGCATCTAAGTACCTTTTTCCTAAGAAATATAATTCCAAATATTTTTCTTCTTAGTTAATTCAATGAAAATTGCTCTCAAAATGGCATTTTCTGGTTTTTGTAAGGCCGAATCTTCTTTTAAAATTTTCATGGCATAATTTCTGGCTAGCGATAAAATATCTCTATCTCGTACTATATCTGCAATTTGAAGGTTCAATACGCCACTTTGTTGCGTTCCCATTAAGTCTCCAGGACCGCGGAGTTTTAAGTCCACTTCGGCGATTTCAAAACCGTCATTGGTTAGAACCATGGTTTCCATTCTTGTTTTACTGTCAGTACTTAGTTTATGTCCAGTCATTAAGATGCAATAACTTTGTTCTGCACCACGACCAACGCGTCCTCGTAACTGGTGTAATTGGGAAAGTCCAAATCTTTCAGCACTTTCTATAATCATTACACTGGCATTTGGCACGTTTACACCCACTTCAATTACTGTAGTTGCCACCATAATATTCGTTTTTCCTTCAGAAAAACGTTTCATTTCAGCATCTTTATCAGCAGGTTTCATTTTTCCGTGCAGAATTGAGATCGAGTATTGAGGAAGCGGAAAATCTCGAGAAATACTTTCATAACCGTCCATTAAATCTTTATAATCCATTTTTTCGGATTCTTGAATTAATGGATAAACAATATAAATCTGCCTTCCTTTTGCAATCTCGTCGCGAAGAAACTTCCATACTTTCAAACGATTGGTATCAAAACGATGAACGGTCTGAATAGGCTTTCTTCCAGGAGGCAATTCATCAATTACAGAAATATCTAAGTCGCCGTATAAACTCATTGCCAATGTTCTTGGAATAGGAGTTGCGGTCATGACCAAAACGTGAGGCGGAATCTCGTTTTTCTTCCATAATTTTGAACGCTGTTCTACACCAAAACGGTGCTGTTCATCAATTACAGCCAATCCTAAATTTTGGAATTTCACTTTATCTTCCAATAACGCGTGTGTTCCAATTAGAATTTTCAATGTACCGTTTTCTAATTCTTCATGAATAATTCTTCTTTCAGAAGTTTTAGTCGAACCCGTAAGAATTCTAATATTGATATTTAATGTATTAGCAAATTCAGATAAGCCTAGAAAATGCTGGTTTGCTAAAATCTCAGTAGGAGCCATTAAACAAGCCTGAAAACCATTGTCAATAGCTAAAAGCATGCTCATAAAAGCGACAATGGTTTTTCCAGAACCTACATCACCTTGAAGAAGACGATTCATTTGGGCGTTACTTCCCATGTCGGTTCGGATTTCTTTTATTACTCTTTTTTGGGCATTTGTTAAATCAAAGGGAAGATGATTTTGATAAAAATCATTAAAAAGTTCTCCAACTTTGCTAAAAGGATGCCCTTTAATTTTATGTTTCCGAATAAGATTTTTGGTAATTAACTGAAGCTGGATAAAGAACAATTCCTCAAATTTTAATCGGAATTGCGCTTTCGCTAAAATATCGGCGCTTTTTGGAAAATGAATATTAAATAAAGCAGCTCTTTTGGGAATCAGTTTTAATTCTTCGATCAAAAAAGGCGGAAAAGTTTCTGTGAATAATGCCTGAGTTTCTAGAAACAATTGTTCCATTAGTTTATTAATGGTACGATTTGAAATGCCTTTATTGGTCAAAGCTTCTGTAGAAGGATAAACAGGCTGCATCGCAGAACGCAAACTTCTTTCGTGTTCGCTCAGTAATTCAATTTCCGGGTGTGCCATGCTGAATTGACTTCCATACAAAGAACATTTTCCAAAAATAACAAGCGGTTCATTTAGTTTTAAACTCTCTCGAATCCATTTATGACCTTGAAACCAGTTTAGATCAATTTGTCCAGTATCATCAACAAAACTTGCTACTAAACGTTTTTTGTTTTTAGCAAATTCAACCGTTTTAATATTAATTATTTTTCCGATAATCTGAACTTCAGAACCTGTATTCTGGAGTTCATTAATTTTATAATAACGTGTCCTGTCAATGTATCGATTTGGAAAAAAATTGACTAAATCTCCATATTTATGAATACCCAATTCCTTACGAAGAAGCTGACCGCGACTGGGACCAACACCTTTTAAGTATTCAATTGGAGTTTCTAGAAGATTATTTGACATTAAGTTGTTTTAGACTTTTAAATTAGAACAAAGCATAAAGAACAAAGAACAAAGATTATAGATTTTTGCATTAATATTTATTCTTCTCTATTTTCTATTCTCTATTTTCTATTCTCTATTTTCTATTTTCTTTTCTCTTTTCTCTATTTTCTTTAAAAAGCGAAGATAGATTTTAATTAGGAAATTTGAAAATCAATTACAGTTCTTAAGATTTTGAATATTAAGTTATCGTTAAGCATTAAAAATTAAGCGCAACCATTTTTAGAGCGATTAATCTTAATAATAGTTAACCTTTAAAAACTATAAAAATGAAAAAAATTGGACTTTTAATTGTAATGTTAGTTTCTTTAATTTCTTGTTCTAACGACGATTCAAACAATAAAGAGGATGCTGTTGTTACCAATTATTATGGGAAATGGGTGCAATACACAGAAGCTAAATACGCAAACCACCCTTCTTCGAAGCAGTATTCTTATATATTTAATACTGATAATACATTTTCAAAAACGAGAGTTTATGAAAATATTAATGTGACGCTGACAGGAACTTTCGAGATTATAACCCAAGAAAATATAACCCGTTTTATATTAACTTGTAAATCGTCAGCAAAAAGTGGACTGATTTAAGTCAAAACTAAGAGAGTGTTTTCAAAATCCTTAAATTTGAATTATGAGAACACCCAAGAAAAAAACAGCAGAGAATTTCATTAAAGACATTCGC
>JASCOF010000020.1 GCA_029960065.1 Flavobacteriaceae bacterium PS02336
TAAACGACAGCATTATCAAAGTTAGAAACAACTTTAAAAATAAATTTGCCAAAATTAAATACGATTCGAAAAAAGAAAAAGACGAAAACGAAAAACTTCGTTTAGAAAAAGCAGAAAATCAATTGTCGCTGCAAAGAGCCAGCTATATGCGAATTGTATTTGTGATCGTGTTTGTTTTTCTGGTTATTTTAATTGCGATTCTAATTCGTTATTATAAAAACAAAAACAAGTCTATCGAATTAAAAACTTCTTATGATACTGAAACCAGAATAGCCAAAAAAATCCACGATGAATTGGCAAACGATGTATTTCAAGTAATTGCTTTTGCAGAATCTCAATCCCTATCTACCGAAAATACCAAAGAAAACCTGCTGCAAAAACTGGATGA
>JASCOF010000021.1 GCA_029960065.1 Flavobacteriaceae bacterium PS02336
CTCCTGAGTTGGTTCTGCAGGAGTTGGAATGATATTTAATTTTTTATCTAATTCCTTTTCTGAAAGGTTTTTATAGATATCATTTTTAGTCGAAATAACTACAACACCATTTGATGCTCTGCTTCCATAAATAGAAGTGGCAGCAATGTCTTTTAAAACAGAAACATTATCAATATCATTCGGATTAATTTTTGCCATTTGATTGGCTTTTGCAGTAACTCCGTCAATAATATACAAAGGCTCGTTTTTTGGAGAAACAGAAGCGATTCCTCTGATAGCAACACTTGGACTTGGACTAGCCATATAGCTAATGC
>JASCOF010000022.1 GCA_029960065.1 Flavobacteriaceae bacterium PS02336
GTAGGAAATAGACCTAACAGCTTATACACTCACCTTCCATTATATTCTTTTTCACAAAGTTATAATGAAAATCCAGGAGCTTTAATTTCACAATTAGGAAATCCTCATTTAAGCTGGGAAAAAACATACACGGGCGATATTGGTTTAGATATTGGATTATTCAAGCGCGTAAACATTACTTTAGATTATTACAATAAAAATACTTCTGATCTTTTATATCAAGTACCGCTTCGAGGGGTAATTGGGGTAACTAGTATTTGGAGAAACGTTGGAGCGGTAAACAATAAAGGTTTTGAAGCTTCGATC
>JASCOF010000023.1 GCA_029960065.1 Flavobacteriaceae bacterium PS02336
GTTCCTGACGACGATTTTCTGCAAACATTGCATAAAGAGCAACATCACCATTTTCGTGGAAAGAAATCCAATTATTCGGAAAAACACTATCAGGAGAATCTGTTTCTAAAGTATCATCAACTACTGTAACATCGACACCAACTGCTCTTAACTTTTCTACAAAAGTGTCAAATTCCTGCTGTGCTTTTGCATTTACTGTACTAGGCAAAAGTCAGTCTAATACTTTTTTATAATAATTATTTACCGCCGTCTGTTCATTCATTCTAAATGCAACTGGGCGAATCATTACGATAGCATTGGTGG
>JASCOF010000024.1 GCA_029960065.1 Flavobacteriaceae bacterium PS02336
CATTAAATCTAGAGTTGGCTTTATTTTATGCGCATACGAATAGGCGTATTTATGATCCTTTTTCTTAATTCCATCTTTTATTTGTTTTAAATCTTCCGGAACTTCCGTAACAAATAAAGTTAAAATCTGATTTACAAATTCAGGATCGTTATCTGAAAGTGCGTACACTTTCGAAAGGTTGTACTTTAAAGCGATTATTTTACTTGTATTCTGAATAATTTTTTATCTTCTAAAAAGCCTTCTAAAACATCATTAGGATTTACAGCCGAAACACCTGCCGGAGTTACCGTAAAAA
>JASCOF010000025.1 GCA_029960065.1 Flavobacteriaceae bacterium PS02336
AGGAAATCGTTCCAATGGTTGCTTTCGATTTGTTTTTGTACGATGTTACGCCCCACTTATAATGAGGCTCCTTTTGAAATTACCCAATAAATCAGCGCCGTAAAACCGCCGATAATGGTAATGTAAAATAAAGAGTTTTTAATATTATTCATAACTCGTTCTTTTGATTTATTGCCGCAAATATCAGAACTGAGTTTTAAGTGAAAAAGCAATTTTCGAGCTAATTTTCAATGTATGTAACAAGATGGAAAAACTTTGTAATAAGTTATAGAAATGATTGTCAACCTGAGCGAAG
>JASCOF010000026.1 GCA_029960065.1 Flavobacteriaceae bacterium PS02336
ACATAGAGATATTTTTTATCTAAGCGGTGTAGATCAGGAAGAAAGCGTTTTGCTTTTGTTACCAGATGCGCCATATGAAAGTCAAAGAGAAATTCTTTTTTTGAGAGAACCCAACGATCATATTGCAGTTTGGGAAGGTGAAAAACTGACTTAAGAACGTGCTTTTCAGGTTTCTGGAATTAGAACGGTTTATTGGTTACAGGATTTTCATAAAGTTTTGAACGAAATGATGACGTATGCCGATACGATGTACATTAATACCAAAGAACATTACCGCGCTTCGCTTGAAACTG
>JASCOF010000027.1 GCA_029960065.1 Flavobacteriaceae bacterium PS02336
GATTAAACTAGAGTAAAAAACGCCATCAACTAATTTGTGAATGATGACCTGTTTTACAACGATATCAAACCTTTCTGCAAAGTTTTTAAATAAATCGTCTGTTAGCGGGCGGGGTGGTTTTATTTCTTTTTCTAAGGCAATAGCTATTGACTTGGCTTCAAAAGCGCCAATAACAATAGGTAATTTTCTTTCGGCATCAACTTCATTCAGGATTAGGGCATAAGCGCCATTTTGAGTTTGGCTGTATGAAATTCCTTTTATAGATAATTTTACTAGACTCATATATGT
>JASCOF010000028.1 GCA_029960065.1 Flavobacteriaceae bacterium PS02336
GCTGCGGCCATACAAAAGCGTGAAGAACCATTTTCTTTTGCTTTTGGGGCGTGCTCAATTACTGTTTCTGTAGGCAATAAAGATTGTACTTTAATATCCGTATGGTATCTTGCCGCTTGCACGCAATAAGAGCAGTCTTCAGGACAGCCACCTGTTTTTACAGAAAGTAACGTACATACTTGTATCTCTGAAGCTTTATGCCATTTTCTGTGAACTGTGGCAGCACTATAAACTAAGTCTAATAAAGGTCGATCGTAGATGGCTTGAATTTCTTCTTTACTCCAATCG
>JASCOF010000029.1 GCA_029960065.1 Flavobacteriaceae bacterium PS02336
CGGCAGCACATATTGCAATGATGCAGCGGGAAGTTGTCGCCAAAAGAAAATCGTTGAGCGAACAGCATATTATAGATTTATAGGGAGCTACCAATCTTATTCCAGTACCCAATAGTACTGAAATGTCGATACACATTGGGTACGACAAAGGGGGTTGGAAAGGGCTGCTCGTTGCAGGCATGTGTTTTATTTTGCCGGCGGGTTTTATTACTGGTATTTTTGCTTGGCTGTACAGGCAATACGGACAATTACCCGAAATACAGCCTTTTATTTACGGTAAAAAGC
>JASCOF010000002.1 GCA_029960065.1 Flavobacteriaceae bacterium PS02336
GCGATAATTAACCGCAGAAGTGAGTACCAAAAAACAAAATTAACAACGAATCAAATAAAACAATTATCTTTGAATTATTAACTAAATACTCTCTTAGGAAAAGTCCAATTTAGTTTGAAGACATACAGTAGTAGGCTTTTCGAAATGCAAGAATAAAAGCATAAAATTTTAGCTCTAATTCTTGCATTTCGAAAAGCCTTCTAAGTTGTTTAAAATCTTTAAATTAAATCATTTATTGATATATTGTTTTATTCAGTAAATGGGGCAGTGCTTAAGACATCTTGAGGAACAGGTATATTTAACCCTCCATTGCGCTGATGCTCAATACACGTACAGAAATGAAAACGGTGAGGATAGGGCTGTTTAATATCAAGTTCGTTTTCAAACAACTTCAAGAAATTCTTTTTAAAATCCAATCGTGGATAATGTTGTAAAACAGTATCCACTTCTTTTGGGTCTAATTTAATCTCTTGGGGCAAACCAGTTAGGTCATAAAGAATGCCAAGTTGCATAATGCGAGTTTCTTCATCTTTGAAAAGATTGAGGTCTCCCACATGAAGTGCAATATTATGCCATACTTTCCATGTCCGATTTTCTTCTACACCTCGTTCCAAAAGAAATTTTCGGGCTGCATTAGCACCCTCTATTTCAAAACGATTTGTTCCTTTCCCAGCTTCAGTAAAACCAAGATCATGTAGAACTGATGATACAAACATCAATTCTCTATCAACCTTTATGTTCGCTTGCTTTGCAAGTAGTTCCCCAAAATAATAACATCTCATGACATGATTAAATAACATATCATCGGATACAGAGCGGGCAAACTCCTCAGCCTGAAGCGCAATACTGCTATCAGGCACTTTTATATCTAAAATCATATTTGAATTATTTTTTGGATTGTTCAAAATGGTGATTGAGACAAATCCATAATTAATACAAATGGAGCGACCAATATTTCCAAGATCGCTCCATAAAAATATTATACGTTTTCCTCTTAAGCAATATCACGAACGACTTCAGTCAATTGACCTGAATTTATTTCGTAGAAAAACCCATAGAGATTAAGATGTTTTGGTACGATAGGACTGTTGCGAAGTAGTTCGACATCATGTTTAATGGTCTTTTCGTAATCAACTATTGCCATATCTTCATGAGACCACATGCCTGAAATATCAACATGATGACGATCGTGAAATTTTTCAATAAGTAATTCAGGAGTATAAGAAGTCATACCACAAAATGAATGATGTACTATAACAATATTCTTATAATTGAATAGATAATCCATTGTTGCTATTGTTTGAAGCGACTGAAGTGCACGACCGCCTCCATTTGACATAGTAAATAGTGTTCGGGTGTGACCCATTCGAACACCGTTTTCATCAACAATATTTTCTCCGGGGTAAACTTCATCGCCTAAATAGTTGGCTACAGCCATCGGAATTTCCGAAGCTCGGGGATCGAAACAATAGATAACAATTGTTTTCATTGGAATTGCTTGGTCTAATCCTTGAAAATTGTTTTGGTCAAATCCAGGAATATTTCTGAATTCGAATTCGCTAAATTTTGTCATTTTTAAATTTTTTAAAATTAATTGACAAAGTTACTTAAAAACATACTAAATTGTATGTTTTTGAATAAAAAAATTATTTCAATGATTCAAGATAGTGTTTGAGTTCCCTTAAATAGTGAAAATATACTCTATTACTATTTTCTATTTTACCGAAATTCCTAACTCCCCAATAGCCGGAAATAATAAATATTGTTACTTGTTTTGCATTTACTTCTTTGCGTATGTATCCTTCGTTTTTCCCATTTTCAATAGTTGCGGTCATTTTTTCTATCCATTCCTGTGACAATTTACTTAATACATTATTGAACTCTGAATTCCAAGGACTCATTTCTTGTGTAAAATTTGAAATAGGACATCCATATTCTACCTTTAGCAAATCATTATCTAATAAAAGATTATTTATTAAAGCATAAATACCATTTAATGGATCTTTTTCATTTTGCAGAGGTATGATTAAGCTATTCGTAAGTATCGGTTTTACGATTTCGTTAATTATGGCAATTCCCATTTCATCTTTATTTTTAAAATGGTAATAAAATGCTCCTTTTGTTACTTGTGTTGTGGCTATGATATCATCGATACTTGTAGTTTGATATCCTCTAGCATAAATTAAATCAAATGCTTTTTGTAGAATAGTTAAGCGTGTAGCCGCTGCTTTTTTCATTTAGATCAATATTTAGTTTGCAAAGGAACAAAATTGAACCCGCTCATACAAGCTCTATGTAGGTTATAAAAATTCTATGGTTGTGGGTAATGTTAAGCTTATTAATTGAGTTTTTAGAAAATTATTGTAAAGATACCGATTGGTATGTTTTTTATGTATTTTTGTCACACAAATTACAGTTTATTATGTATTCAACCGTTTTAGCATTACATTCTCTAAATAGATGGTTTGTGCTTATAAGCCTGCTCCTGTCAATTTTTTGTGCTTATCGGGGTTGGTTTCTCAAACGTGACTTTTCAAAATTTGATAATTTGTTACGGCATTGGACAGCAACAATATCTCATATACAACTTATTTTAGGTTTATGGCTTTATTTTATAAGTCCAATCACTAACTTTTTCATTCATAATTATAACGAGGCTGTTCATCAAAGGGAAATCCGCTTTTTTGGGATGGAACACAGTTTTATGATGTTTATAGCAATCATTGTTATCTCTATTGGTTCTGCTAAGGCAAAACGAAAGGAAATGGATGTCGAAAAATTTAAGACTGAGGCTCTATGGTTTACAGTTGGGCTTATAATCATACTAACATCAATCCCTTGGTCATTCTCTCCATTGGCGAGCAGACCAAATTTTAGACCTTTTTAATTCAATTAACAGAAAAACAATTAATAACTTTTAAAACTTCATTTTGGAATACAACAGAATAATTATCAGGAATTACAAACCATGGGTTTGGGCTTTGGGTTTGGGAATCAATGGGCTTATTACATTATCCTTTTTTCTTCCCAAAAGAGAGAGTCTTCAAGAATATGACTTCTCATTTTTGCCACTATTGAATGCTATAATGAATGGGGCAACCTTTTTATTTCTTTTACTTGCACTCTATGCTATCAAGCAAAAGAAAATCATAAGGCATCGTAATTTTATCTTTGCCGCATTTTTGTCTACATCAGTCTTTTTGTTATCATACTTATTGTATCATTTTACTACGCCATCAACAAAATTTGGAGGTGTGGGTTTTGTAAAATATGCATACTACGTAATATTAATTACACATGTCATACTTGCCATAATAGTGGTTCCTCTGGCACTTATATCTATAGGCAGAGGTTTAAATATGGAAGTTGCACTTCATAGAAAAATTACCCGCTGGTCAATGCCAATTTGGCTTTATGTTAGCTTAACTGGCGTGATTGTATATTTATTAATTTCACCTTACTATAAGTAAAACTATTAAAATGCAGCAAATTATCCGAAGCATTGTTTTAAGATAATATAAAGCAATTGGCAGATATTCAACAACTTTAAGACTTTCCATCCAATATTCCAGTTAACAGAGATTATTTCATTTTTGTGGCAGATAGTGACGAAATAGTCTGCGATAGTTATATGTAACCCAACACGAGAGACTTTTATAAAATCTTGTTCATCGATTAAGGGGAAGGTTATTTTTCTATCGGAACGAAAAGCTATGATATTGAAATTCCAGCATACTTTTTCTTCATCCTAACGAGATTATTTCATGGCGAAGCGTTTCGCACAAATGACGGGATATTACCGATACCTTTTTGTGAAACTTTGGCTTTCAAGTATCATTAAATTATTCTAATATTTTCACAAGTATGAAAAAATCTTATATCGTTGTATTTATAATGCTATTAGTTCCATTTTTGATAATAATGCTCAATAACCGACGGACAAATTCGGTAATTGAATATAATATCATTTTTAAGGAAAAGCTATCTGAATATCATTTTTTTGAGGGTCCAATGTTAAATTTGAAACCCAATACTGAAGCAATTACAGTAGAAATAGCATCCACATTATTTACGGATTATGCTGAAAAAAAGAGAATCGTTATTTTACCTCACGGACAAAAAATGATAGCCAAGACAAACGGACTGCCACAATTTCCGGACGGAACCATTATTGCTAAAACATTTTATTATGGCAGTCGCCTAAAGAACAATAAGATTATCAAATCTGTGCTGGAAACACGTGTATTAATAAAATATAAAGCTAAATGGAATGCCGCTGTTTATATATGGAACGAATTGCAAAATGAAGCATATTTATCACAGAACGGCAAAACTACACCTATCACGTTTATCGACAAAAATGGTAAAAAACGCGCAACAAACTACGTAATTCCCTCTAGAACTGATTGTATTGTATGTCATCGCCAGGATAATGAGCTCTTACCCATTGGACTAAAAATCAAAAATATGAATATGGATATAAATCGAAATCATGAACTGGTAAACCAATTAGAATATTTAAAGCAACATAACAAACTCCAGATTTTACCTAACGAAAAACTATTGTCTATGACGGATTATAATGATCCATCTGCAACAATTGAAGCAAAGGCAAGGGCTTATCTTAATATTAACTGCGCACACTGCCATAACCCACAGGGAATTGCCTATATGGCTCAAATGGATTTGAGGGCTGAAACACCATTTAATAATACGGGGATATGGCAAAAGCAAGGCAAAATAGCAATGAGAATAACAGCGAAAGGCGAACTTCACATGCCAAAGATAGGAACTTCTATGTCGCATGATGAGGGCGTGCATTTGATTTTAGAATACCTCCGTACTTTAGGGAGCAAAAAAGCGATTAAACGACAATAACCGCTTAATTCTAGAACAACACCCTGCAAATGAAAACATACATCAAAATACGACTTTAAGACTTGACTTCAGCAGGGATATGAAATTGTGGATATAGGCGATTTATCTTAAAAATTCAAAGACAATCTAATTCAACGGTCATTTTAAAAGATATTTAATTATCTATTAACTGCTTCAATATAATTTGGACTTATTTTAAATTTCTCTTTGAGAACTTCCATATCCTCACTCACTTTTCTATCCAAAACCTTTGCATAATGTTGAGTAGTTCTTAGATTTTTATGACCTAACATTTTACTCACGCTTTCTATCGGAACTCCATTAGTTAGCGTTACAGTCGTGGCGAAAGTGTGTCGGGCAATGTGAAAGGTCAATTCTTTTTCTATCTCACAAACTCCTGCAATTTCTTTTAGGTAGGCATTCATTTTTTGATTGGATAGGATAGGGAGCAATTTATCTTCCCCAACACATTGCGGATGATTTTCATATTTGTCAATTACCATTTGAGTAACTGGCAAAATTGGAATTTTTGAAGCACTCTCGGTTTTCTGACGATGTGTAAAAATCCATTTTTCCCCATCAATCCCAATACTTATGTGGGATTTGGTCAAGTTCTTCACATCTATGTAAGCCAAGCCTGTAAAACAGCTAAAAAGGAAAATATCCCGAACAAGTGAAAGCCTGTCGTTTTTTAAATCCTTTTTTATTATTTCTTGAATTTCTTCTTCGGTTAAATAGACACGTTCAACTTCTTTCACTTTTGCTTTATAATTTGCAAATGGGTTTTTCTCCAACCAATCATTAGCAAGACAAATCTTGATAATCTTACTAAAATTCTTAATATACTTTACTGCCGTATTATTTGAACAGTTTCTAACGCTTCTCAAATAAAATTCATAGTCAGTAATGAATGCGTGGTTTATTTTGGAAATCTCAATATCAGTTACATTGTATTTCCACTCTAAAAACTCTATAGTATGCTTTAAAGAAGTTGCGTAACGTTCTAATGTTCCGGGAGCATATTCTTTTCCGACCAATTCCTTTATCTTGTTATTGTGATCTTGAAAGATGGGTACAAGCATTCGCTGTTTTTCATCAGAGCCGAAAAGCAATTCTTTAAAATTCTCAATACTTAGATTTTGATTTTTATGAATTAGCTCCATTTGTATATCCAATACTTTAGATTTTATTACATCAAGGTAACTATTTATTGAACGGGCTTCTTCAGTTGTACCTTTAACCTTAGATGCTTCTGACGACCATCGGGAAGGTTCAATAAATTTTTTAGTGCTGAATTCGGTTCTGTTTCCATCTACGGTTAGACGAACATAAATTGGAAATTGCCCTTTGGCATTCGCCTTGGTGGATTTTGCATAGATATGCAGGTTTACTTTCGCTTTCATTTTACTGACTGGTTAATTATTCTTCAAATTAAAATCCATTCCCAAGCCAAACAAGATGTTTAATAAGTGAACGAGCTACTTTTTCACATCGTTAACCTCAATGTTTACAAGGGTTAAAGAGATTTAGCGAGACCCTAGATTTCTGATTTTTTCTAGGGTCTCGATTTAGTCCCTTTAGCGATAAGATTTTATGAATAATTTGGTATGTCAGCAAAAGCAAAAACCCCCGAAAATCATAGGATTTCGGGGGTTTTGATACCTTTTAGGATTTTTATCAGCGGAGAAAGTAGGAGCAAAATTAACAGGGTTAACTTCTAAATCCATTAAAGATGAGCTTTTAAATAGATTACCACAGATAGATTTAACAAAAATAGAATCTGAGAAGGATTTTAAATTTGGTACTATTTTAAAAATAACTGATTTAAGGGATGAGTGGGAAGATTTTTTTGTTGAGCAAGTTTTCAATGATTTAGAAGTTTTAGTACCACCGAAGGAAGCAGGTGGATTCGAAATTTTTCTATTCAGTTCGCTATTTACTAATAAGTATGGAGAAGTATTAGGATCTGTTTGTGATGATTTTGATTACAAATTAGTTGCTACTGCTGATGATGATCAAAATGTTACAATAAAAATATATAGAAATGAGTATGATATTGAGCTTATACCTAGTGATTTCTTTGAAAGAGAAGGGATGCAAAAAGATAATTACAAGAAAAATGATTTTGTTAAGGGATATTGGGAAAAGACCAGTACTTTTTCTGAACTATTAAAAGGTTTCAAAGATATTGATGAGGATAATACTTTCAAAAATATTGGGATTTTTAGCTTCTCCTTTTATTTTCTAAAAAGACAGTCAAATTCATTAGACACAAAAAAATTCTTTAATAAAAGTTTTATGTCTAATGATAGAAGAGATTGGTTGAATAAATTTGGCGGGATTAAACTGGTAAGAGATAATTTTAGGGTAAGACCTTATGGGGAGGTTAATAATGTAGCATTTGATTGGTTAGGATTAGGTAGCAGAAAAGCTCAAAGTCCTGCTAGTGTTGCTAAAAAGGAAGGTGGGTACAAAGTAGAGCCTGATAATGTCGCAGGTGCGGTTAATATTTCAAGATTAACAAATGTAGATTTCGAAGATAAGTCAAGTCGTGAAGGTTTACAGGAAAATAAGACATTTAGAATATTTGTTCTACTTATTACTCAAATAATTGCAGAATTTGAAAAAGACAGATCATACATTGCCCGAGAAATGGCTGACTATGATGACATCAAGTATGGTCCAGAAAGAGATAGAGAAAAGGCAGAGAAACTCAAAAATGAAATATTAGCAAAAAGTAGAGCTAAGAAAGAAGCTTCAGCAAATAACCCTAATGCGGTTAAAGATGATAACGAAAACTCAAAAGAGTCCGAAGCCGAGAAAGAAAAAGAAATTCTTGCAGGAGAATTAGATCGAAAAGAAGAAGAAATAGAAAAGTTAAAGGAAGAACAGAAAATGTTAAGGGCATTGGCTAGTAGCGGTATCGTTTTAGCTTCATTTAGTCACGATTTAAGTAAGCTAAATGATATGTTAGCTGTTAGAACTGATCGCTTAAAAAACCTTTTAATTTCAAAAATCCAAGAAAATGAATATGATCAAATAGAAGACAGGAAAAATCCATTTAAACTTATTGAACGCATAAAAGTTCAGGATGTCAAAATACAAAATTGGCTAAATTTTTCTCTTGGAGCAACTCGAAAAGACAAAAGAACTAGAAGACAATTATCATTTAAGTCATATTTTACAAATTATAAAAATGATTGGCTTACTGTATTAAATGAAAAAGGAATTAACTATGACTTATCAGAGGTTGAAGATGTCCATATGAGGATATTTGAAATTGATTTGGATAGTATTTTTAACAATTTACTAGTTAATACTATTGATGCATTTATAATCTCAAAAGTTAATAGACCAAGACAAATTAATCTTAAAATCACACAAAACAACAAAGGGATAATTATAGATTATCACGATAATGGACCAGGACTTTCAAAGGACATTACTGAACCTGAAAAGATTTTTGAACCATTGTTTACTACGAGAAGGAATCAATATACAGGTGAAGAAGAAGGAACAGGATTGGGTATGTGGTTAATAAAATCAATAGTAAATGAAAATGATGGAAAGGTACAGTTATTATATCCTGAAGTTGGATTTGGACTTAGGATTACATTTCCTGTTAAATACAAAAAATAAATAAAGTTATGTACAAGTTGCTTTATATTGATGAGGATCAAGAACAAATAGAAAACTTCCAAAATTATATTGATGATACAAACACCAATAATATTTTTGAGGTGGTTCCACAACTTCCATTGGGAGATATGGAAGAAATGATTGAAAAAATACTAAAAGCTAATCCAGATGTGATAGTCAGTGATTTTTTACTAAATGAGAACATTGGAGCATTGGGATATAATGTTCCCTATAATGGTGTTGAATTAGTAGAAGAATTTCTGGCAATTAGACACAAGTTTCCTTGTTTTGTTTTAACGGCTAAAGATCAAGATGCTGTCAGTGATAGTGAGGATGTTAATTTGGTTTACACCAAAAGTTTAATGACTACTGAAATCGAGGATACAAAAGCTAAAGTGAAATTTACTGATAGATTAATAAAACAAATAGAGCATTATCAATCCAGAATTACCGAAGCTCAAAAGGAATTGCAAGAATTATTAGAGGTTAGAAAGAGTGGTAAGGCTGATTATAAGATTGAAAATCGCATTATTGAATTAGATGATTTTCTAGAAAAATCTATTGATGCGAGTCATTCTGTTCCAACTGAATTTAAGACGTTTTCAAATACACAACGTCTTGACAATATATTGAACAAGGTAGATGAATTACTTAAAAAATTAGATAACGATGGCAAGTAATTTCAGATACCAAATCCCCGCAAGGACATTCACAAAAGCATATAAAAATTATAGAAGCTATAAGGTTTACTTAGCTAAAGATTTTAATTGCAGATGTGGATACACAGATTGTCCCGATTTTTGGTTTGGCGGAAAAAATACTTTTCATATAGATCACTTTAAGCCATTTTCTAAAAATCCAAATCTTGAAACAGAATATTCTAATTTAGTTTATTGTTGTTCTTATGTTAATATTTTAAAATCTAATGATGAGGGGGATTACATAGACCCTTGTGATGTTGATTTTAATGATCATTTTGAGAGAGATAGTGATGGTTCAATAGTTCCAAAGGCAGGATCAAAAGAAGCAAATTATATGTTCAATAAACTGCAACTTGGTTTGAGAAGGTATAGTTTAATATGGAAGTTGGATGAAATGTATGAAAAGATGCTTAAACTTAGAGATCAAATTAATGATCCTAAAAATGAAAAAATTAAAAATGATTTAAAAATTTTGAACAGTGATTTATCGGAAGAGTTTATTACATATTTAAAATCATATGTGTCCTAAATAAATTTTAGGATTGGATTTCTGTGGTACAAGCATAGCTTTTTTCATCATTTCGATATTGACCCCTATTTTTCAATCTGCGAAGATCTTTAGCTGTCCCTTTTTTCCTTTTATAGGCGGCCTGAGAAAGGGATCATCTATCCATTGCCAGATGTTTATTTTCACGAAGATATTCATTCTGATGAATGCGACCAGATTGGACAGGTTCCAGTCATATTTGGCCTTTTTTTGTAAGTATTTTAACAGTAATATGCCAATGAGTGAAGTCCAGATCTGGATCATCACTGCATTTTCAGAAGTCCCTATGAATGTCGATACTTTTAAGCGCTGCTTTAGATGCTTGAAGAAGACTTCGATATGCCAGCGTTGTTTATAGATGTTTGCCACCAAAGAAGCCTTCCACTTCGTATTATTGGTCAAAAAGTGGTACTCATTGCCAGTGGTGCTGTCCCAAAAGTGGACTAGGCGTAGCGGCTTGCCGTTGTATTTATTGCAGGCAGCACCGGATAGCTCAATGAGCTCATCCTTAAGGATCCCCTTTTCCATGAGTGCTTCACTCTGATAGGACTTGATAACCTTGTACTTCATATTAACTTTACTCCTGGTAACGAAGTAACACCCCCTGCTGTCCAAATCCCCAAGCCAGCTGTAATCCACGTAGCCACGGTCCACTACCACCACGCTTCCCTTGGAAAAACTGTAACTACCGGCTCGCTGGCTCTCATGTACTTTTCCATCGGTAATCTGCATAAAAACAGGTAGGCAGCCATCATAATCCAAGACAGTGTGCAGCTTTACGGCACCTTTGGTGCTACGAAACTTTGCCCAGTCAAATACAGATAGACATAAGGGGATGATGCTTGCATCCATCAGATATACTTTACGCTTTAGCTGACCAAGATCTTTGCGAAAATGGGTGTCCTTTTGCCAAAGCCTATCCAAAACAGAATAGTAAAGATCTTTGAAAAGTTCATGGGTACGGTGTGTGTTGATATAGGATATATTAGACTTACTTGGAGCTCTTACTACACCTAAGTGGTTCAGATTACCAGTGGTACTGCGTAGACCGTTACTAATATCACGAACCGAATCTGCCGAGGAAAAATGACAGAAAAGCATACTGACTAGATGCGTCCAGCTGTTGATCCCTTTCTGATGTTTGTCACTTTTGTGCTTTGAAACCAAATCTTTGAATAATTCGCGGTCGATAAGAGATAAAATCTGACTAAAAACATTTAAATTTATCATGGCGGTGTGTTATAATTTTGCAATTTAAATATAGCAACTTTGCTATATCCAAACACCGCCACTTTTTAAACGTTTAGGACGCAAGTGATTTAAAATATCTAAAAACAGAACAGTAATTGAATAGAGAAATACATCAATATTTAAAGTTTTATTCACCACTTCCAAAAGAAGTGGACAAACTTATTGTGTCTGCTTTTATTGAAATTAATAATCTGAATCTTATTAATAACAAACTCCTCAAAGAATATTCAATATCAAAGCGAAGATCACAAAAAAGAGATAATTTATTAAAGTTTATAGACATTATAAAAAACGTCGTTCAAAACTTTAATATTGAAAAACTGATTGAACTTTTTGAATTTGTTATATCTCCCTCAGATAGAATTGTTAATGGTGCGATATATACACCTTCCGAAATTAGAGAATATATTGTTGCTCAGGCTTTCCAAAAAGAAAATTATAGAATAGACCATTGTAAGATCGCTGATATTGCATGTGGTTGTTCAGGCTTTTTATATACTGCCGCAAAAGAATTAAAAAGAAGAACGGGCAGCAGCTATTCACATATTTTTCAACACCAAATTTTTGGATTAGATATTCAAGAATATTCTGTTAACAGAAGTAAGCTACTATTAAGTTTATTGGCACTGTCAGAAGGTGAAGATGTAGAAGAATTTCATTTTAATATCCACACAGGTGATGCTTTAATATTTAATTGGAATAATATCTATGATAATTTCCAAGGTTTTGAAATTATTGTAGGAAATCCACCATATGTTTCTGCAAGGAATCTAGAAGTAGAAGCCAAAGAAAATATTAAGAATTGGTCAGTTAGTACATCGGGTAATCCTGATTTGTATATTCCTTTTTTTCAAATTGGGTATGAAAATCTTGCAGAAAATGGTATTCTAGGTTATATTACAATGAATACTTTTTTCAAAAGTTTAAATGGAAGAGCTTTAAGGAGTTATTTTGAAGAAAATAGAGCTACAATAAGAATTGTTGACTTTGGAACTCTTCAGATTTTTAAATCAAAAAGCACTTACACCTGCATTTGTTTCTTGGAAAAAGTGGAACAGAATTATATCGAATATTATAAATCTACTGATAAAGAATTTCCAACTAATAGAAATCAATATAGTAGAATTAATTACAAAAATCTTGATGCAAAAAAGGGTTGGAATTTAAATAACAATGAAATTATATCCAGGCTAGAAGCTATAGGTAGACCTTTTGGGGAAAGATATAAAACTCGACATGGCATTGCTACATTAAAAAATGACATTTATATTTTTAAGCCAGTAGCAGAAGATGAAGATTTTTTTTACTTGCAAAATGGGAATCTTTACCCAATAGAGAAAGGAATTTGCAAAGATATTTTGAACTCAAATAAATTGAGTAGAAATATTGATTTTGATGCAGTGAGAGAAAAGGTCTTGTTTCCATATAATGATGACATAAAACCAAAAGCCCTTGATGAAGAGTTTTTGAGTAACCAATTTCCTATGGCATTTGAATATCTACAAAGGAAAAGAGCCATTTTATCCGAAAGAGATAAAGGGAAAGGAAAATATGAAAAATGGTTTGCCTTCGGAAGAACGCAGTCTTTGGAAAAAGTTGCTAATAAATTATTTTTTCCTAAATTTTCAGACAGAATTCCAAGTTATTTAATCAGCAACGATGATGATTTGCTGTTCTACAATGGACAGGCAATTGTCGGTCATTCAGAAGAGGAAATGTTATTGGTAAAGAAGATTTTGGAATCCCGTTTGTTTTGGTACTATATAAAAACAACAAGTAAACCATATTCATCAGATTATTATTCATTGAATGGTACATATATCAAGAATTTTGGTATTCCTGAATTTACTAATAATGATATTGATTTTTTAATTAATGAATCTAATCAGGATATAATCGATGCGTTCTTAGAAGATTATTATAATATTCGATTGTAAATTTAAAAACACCTATTTGTACAACTAAAAATTATACGCCAAACCATAAAAAGTTTGGCTTTTTTGATGTTTCAAAAGTCATGCAAAGCCAATAACAGCCAAATAATTCCTTTGACAGCCACTTTACTAGAGTGCTTTAATTTCTGAAACATCTTTGTTGACAAAGCCCACAAAGAGTGAGTACAATAACAAATTAAAGTGTTTTAATGATGAAAGAACCTGACTACAAAAGAGAATTACCAACAATTAACATTGAGGGAACAGAGTTTCTTATCGATGTAAACAAATTAGAACTCCGGGAAAAGTTAAACTCCAAAAATACTATCTCAATCTTTGATATGCGGGATGTTGGAGACGGCTATACTTTTCAATATGGTTTGAGTGAAAAAAATATTCCGCATTTGTTCTCCAGTAATGAAAAAATAACGGTAAAAATTCCTGACCTGGTCAAACTTGACCCGGAGGGCATGGCATTAAAATATAATGTTGCAGATGTTTCCGGAAAGGATGATTTTGATTTAATGGTTGATCAGGATGCATTGCATAAACGTATCCGTCTGGGAAATCTTCCGACGTTAGATATTGCAGGACATACTTTTTTTGCCGATGCTCGGATAGACCTGCTGAGGCCAAAAGATGATTTTACCACTCTGGGTATTTGTTTTTCTGATATCGACCATTATTTCAATGAAGAAGAACACAGTTATATAATTCCATACAATCCAAAAACACATCAATTTCAGGAACTGGATTATGATAAGATTACGGAATATCCAAAAGATCTTATAGCTGTACAATTTCCACATCAACAGATATTAGATCCCATTGGCTGGAACAGATACCACGGATTTAATGAAACCCAAAACTTAAAGGAAATAGGTTTGAAACTGCATTTCGAGGCAAAGTTAATCCCTTGGCAGAAGACAGGAATAGACGAAACCATCAAGGAAAATATAAAACGATTAAAGCCGGACACTTTACAATCAAAAAAACAAATTCCTGAAACCGACAAAACTCTAAAAAAAAGAGGGAGAAAAATGTAAACTAATTAATGATACATGACAACGTCAAACCGTAAAAAGTTTGGCGTTTTTTTATTACATAACACACACTGTAACGCCAATGACAGCCAAATGATGCCTTTGACAGCCACTTTGTGAGAGTGCTTTGATTTCCGAAACACCTTTGTTCCGAAAGCCCGCAAGGTGTGGGCAAACTGTAACAAATTAATGTGTTTCAATTATGGAAAAACAAAGAAAAAAAGTTTTGCTGACAGTCGTGGCTATGCTGTCAGCAATTGGCGTGTTCGCACAGGGAAACGGTTCGGCAGGTATCAACGAGGCTACCCAAATGGTAACTTCCTATTTCGATCCCGCAACCCAGCTTATTTACGCCATCGGTGCCGTCGTCGGATTGATCGGAGGGGTTAAAGTCTATAACAAATTCAGCAGTGGTGATCCCGACACGAGTAAAACGGCAGCTTCGTGGTTCGGTGCCTGTATCTTCTTAATCGTAGCGGCTACCATCCTGCGTTCATTCTTCCTTTAATCCTTTGCCTTATGAATTACAATATCAACAAAGGCATCGGAAGAACGGTGGAATTTAAAGGACTGAAAGCACAGTACCTGTTCATTTTTGCAGGTGGTCTTCTCGGTACGCTTATTCTCGTGATGATACTGTATATGGTTGGCGTAAATTCATACGTCTGCCTGTTCCTTGGTGCCGGTGGTGCTTCGCTGATTGTATGGCAGACCTTTTCACTGAATAGCAAGTATGGCGAACACGGATTAATGAAGATTGCCGCCAACAAAAGGCATCCCCGCTACATCATCTGCCGTAAGCCCGTACACCGCTATTTAAAATTCACTTCTAAAACGAAAGCCGTATGAGAAATGTATCAAAGACCACCACACTGGAAAGCAAGTTTCCACTCCTGGCAGTAGAGAACAATTGCATCTTATCCAAAGATGCAGACATTACCGCCTGTTTTGAAGTGCGTTTGCCGGAGCTGTTCACAGTAGCTTCTGCGGAATATGAAGCCATTCACTCTGCCTGGCATAAGGCGATCAAAACCCTGCCGGACTTCACGGTCATCCACAAACAGGATTGGTATATCAAGGAAAACTATGCTCCCGATTTGGCGGCGGATAACCAAAGTTTTTTGGCAAAGTCTTACCAACGCCATTTCAATGAGCGACCGTTTCTGAACCACTATTGCTATCTGTTTCTGACAAAGACAACCAAAGAGCGTATGCGTATGCAAAGCAACTTCAGTTCGCTTTGTAAAGGTACGCTTATCCCGAAGGAAATAAGGGATAAAGAAGCCATACACTGCTTTATGGAAGCCGTAGCACAGTTTGAACGTATCGTAAACGATAGTGGTTTCATAACACTGCAACGTTTGACCGAAGATGAAATCATTGGTACAGATGAAAAGCAGGGTTTGTTGGAGCAATACCTTACGCTGTCGAGGGAAACGGGAACACCGATGCAGGATATTGGTTTGGGAGCTGAAGAAGTACGTATCGGCAATAAAAGATTAAGTCTGCATACACTTTCAGATACGGACGACCTTCCCGGAACAGTATCGGCGGATACCCGTTTTGAGAAGCTGTCTACCGACCGGAGCGATTGCCGTTTGTCGTTTGCCGCACCAGTGGGATTGTTATTGAGTTGTAATCACATTTACAATCAATACCTGTTTTTGGATAACAGCGAAGCCAACCTGCAAAAGTTTGAAAAGTCTGCACGAAATATGCACTCGTTGGCTCGGTACAGCCGTGCCAACCAGATCAACAAAGAATGGATAGAAAGGTATCTGAATGAAGCCCACAGTTTCGGTCTTTCATCTATACGGGCACACTTCAACATCGTAGCATGGTCGGAAGATCCTGCGGAACTGAAACAACTAAAGAACGATTGTGGTAGTGCCTTGGCACTGATGGAATGTAAACCACGTCTCAACACGACCGATGTAGCCACTTTGTATTGGGCAGGAATGCCCGGTAATGCAGGAGATTTTCCAAGCGAAGAAAGTTTTTACACCTTCATCGAACCTGCCTTATGCTTCTTTACGGAAGAAACGAATTACCACAATTCGCCTTCGCCATTCGGTATCAAGATGGCAGACCGTTTAACAGGAAAGCCTATCCATTTGGGCGGAATATATCAAGTATTTATTCAAAACCGTGCGTAAGTTTTTTGGGGAAGCCATCGTGGTAACACAGGAAGTGGACGACATCATTCAATCGCCTATTGTCAAGGAAAGTATCATCAATAATTCTGACTGTAAAATCCTTTTAGACCAACGCAAGTATATGAACAAGTTTGATGATATACAGGCAATGTTGGGATTGACGGACAAAGAGAAAGGTCAGGTACTTTCCATCAATATGAACAACGATCCGTCACGGCTTTACAAGGAAGTCTGGATTGGCTTAGGTGGTACACACTCGGCAGTCTATGCCACAGAAGTTAGTTTGGAGGAATACCTCGCATACACCACGGAAGAAACCGAAAAAATGGAAGTGATGCAGTTCGCATCGGAACTCGACGGAAACGTCGAACTCGCCATCAAGCATATCGCTATGCAAAGGCGTGATCAATCAAATCAATAATTATTAATCATTTAAAATTTAGAAGCAATGAAAAAAATAATGTTACTGGTGTGTACGGCACTAATGCTTGCCATAGCACCCACCGCTAAAGCCCAATGGGTAGTAACCGATCCGGCTAATCTGGCATCAGGAATTCTTAACTCCGCCAATGAGATTGTACAGACTTCATCTACCGTAAGTAATGTAGTGAAGAATTTCAAAGAAGTTGAAAAAGTCTATAAGCAAGGCAAGGAATACTACGATAAGCTGAAAGCGATCAACAATCTGGTAAAAGATGCCCGCAAAGTGCAGCAGACTGTTTTGCTGGTAGGTGATGTATCTGAAATGTATGTTCAAAATTTTGGCAAGATGATGAACGATCCCAATTTCACACCACAGGAATTAGTTGCTATCGGTAACGGCTATTCGGCACTCCTTAACGAAAGTACTGAGCTACTGAAGGAATTAAAACAGATTGTAACCTCGTCAAGCCTTTCGCTGAATGACAAAGAACGTATGGACATCATCGACCGTGTGTATAAAGAAGTAAAGGAATACCACAGCCTTGTACGCTATTACACCAATAAAAATATCTCTGTAAGCTACCTGAGAGCGAAAAAGAAAGACGATGCCAAAAGAGTATTGGATCTCTACGGAACTTCAAATCAAAAATACTGGTAAAAATGGAATGGAATAATCTTCATGAAGTTCTGCGGTCGCTCTACGATGATATGATGCCGCTTGCAGGCGATATGGCAGCGGTGGCAAAAGGTTTGGCAGGATTAGGTGCATTATTCTATGTGGCATTAAAGGTTTGGCAGGCTTTAAGCCGTGCCGAACCTATTGATGTGTTTCCGCTATTAAGACCATTTGCTTTGGGACTGTGTATTATGTTCTTCCCAACCATTGTTTTGGGAACCATTAATGCGGTACTAAGCCCGGTAGTTACAGGAACACATTCCATATTAGAAAACCAGGTACTTGACCTGAACCTGTTGCAGCAACAAAAAGACCAGTTGGAGTATGAAGCAATGGTCAGAAATCCTGAAACAGCCTATATGGTATCAGACGAAGAGTTTGATAAAAAGCTGGAAGAACTGGGATGGTCGCCCTCCGATATTGGAACAATGGCAGGTATGTATATGGACAGAACCGCTTATCAGTTGGAAAAAGTAATAAAGGACTGGTTCCGTAATTTATTGGAAATACTGTTTCAGGCAGCAGCACTTGTCATAGATACTATACGAACGTTTTTCCTGATAGTCCTCTCCATACTCGGACCGATAGCCTTTGCCATTTCTGTGTGGGATGGATTTCAATCTACGCTCACCCAATGGCTCACGAGGTACGTCAGTGTCTATCTCTGGCTACCTGTTTCTGATTTGTTCAGCTCGATGCTGGCAAGGATACAATCACTCATATTGGAACGTGATATTGAAATGCTTGCAGATCCGACCTACATACCTGATACGAGTAATACGGTGTACATCATATTTATGATCATTGGCATTATCGGATATTTTACAATACCGACGGTAACAGGCTGGATTATCCAGGCAGGAGGTGCAGGAAACTTCACCCGTAATGTAAATCAGACCGCAATGAAAGCTGGAAATGTAGCAAGTGCCGGTGCTGGTTCAGCAGCAGGAAATATTGGTGGTCAGCTAATGAAATAATGTAAAATAATTAATCATTAAAAAAAATGGAATTTAAAACACTAAGAAATATTGAAAACAGCTTCAGACAGATTAGGCTTTACGCCATTGTGTTTGCCGTTCTCTGCATTAGTGTGGTAGGATATGCCGTATGGCAGTCCTACCGTTTTGCAGAAGAACAACGCCAGAAAGTTTATGTGCTGGACAATGGAAAATCATTAATGTTAGCTCTTTCACAGGATGCCAGTATCAACCGCCCTGTAGAAGCAAGGGAACACGTTCGTCGCTTTCATGAACTGTTTTTCACACTGGCTCCCGATAAGAATGCCATCGAAAGTAATATGAAACGGGCGTTTAACCTTGCCGATAAAAGTGCTTTTGACTATTACAAAGACCTTTCGGAAAAGGGCTATTACAACCGTATCATTTCGGGAAATGTACAGCAACGTATCGAAGTGGACAGTGTGGTCTGCAATTTCGATACCTATCCTTATGCAGTACGAACCTATGCCAAACAGTTCATTATCCGTTCAAGCAACGTAACCCGACGTAACCTTATTACTTCTTGTTATCTGGTGAATTCTGTCCGTTCAGATAACAATCCGCAAGGGTTTAATATTGAAAAATTTGCTGTAACTGAAAACAGGGACATCGAAGTGATTGAACGCTAAAAGAAAAAGTTATGAAACAGTTACTTGATTTAGACACATTCGCAAAAACTCTTACAGATAAAGGATATAATGGTTATTTCCAGACGGAGGCGGCTTATGCCGACAAGCTCAAAGATAGCATTAGCAGATTTTTAGAGGCTTGTAATAACGGAACTGACAAACCGATGTTGCCTAACATTATGATGCTGAAAACCTATCTGGAATGGAATGGCGATGATAAGCCAAAGGTTGAATGCAATATGTGGGTAAAATATGAAAACGGTCTATTCGATGTTCAGAAAATGAACATTGAAAGAATAGATCAGTACGGGCAAATATTGAAGCAATCGAAATTGACAGATCTATCTACAAATTCGGTTCCGACAAGAAAAGAAGCCATAGCACAAGTGTCCGAAAAGCCCAAAGAACAGTTATCTAACCCAAACAGACGGTTCAGGATGCGATAATCGATAATCATTAAGGTATGAAAAAATTACGAGTAAATATGGACAGGTACTTTGACCAATTGGACGATCGCTGGCGGGAACTACCTGTACGCAAACAACACCAATATACCCTTTACTTTTTTCTGGGTTATTTGCTGCTTACCGCAGGGGTCATTGCCAAAGTATGGTACGATACGGGAAAGTCTGAAAACGATATGAGAATTGAGCATATCGAAAACCCTATCCTCAAAAAAAGGGAAAGTCCTGCAAGCTTGCAGGACAGTATATCAACCATTTTAAAAAATAAGATTTATGAAAGAAAATGAGAATAAAAAGACAGTTGTTCGGGTAACGGAAGGTAATCCGAAAGAAACGGCTGATGTGCTGCAAGACAGTACACAGACAAAAACCGAAAAGCTTAAAAAGCCACTCATATTCGGTTTGATGGGCATCGTCTTCGTGGGATGTATGTACCTCATATTTAAGCCATCGGAAGATAAAAATGAGATGGAAAATATTGGGTTGAACGATGCTGTTCCACAGGCTACCGAGGCAGGGATGCAATCGGATAAGCAAAAGGCGTATGAGCTGGAAATGTTGGAGCAAAAAGATCGTGAAAAGCGAAATGCCCTGACAACGCTTTCAGATTACTGGAATACAGACAGCTCACTAAATACGGAAGAAGAAATTCCCGAAGAAGAGGACGGTTATGATTATAGCCCGGGACGAAATTCGGGAAGATCCGGCAATTCGGCATTGAACAGTTACCGTAATGCACAAAGTACATTAGGTTCATTCTATCAGGATAATAATTCGGAAACAATGGAACTCCGCAGGCAATTGGATGAACTCAAAGAGCAATTGGCGGAAAAAGATGTACCTCGGGCTACAACGGTGGATGACCAATTGGCATTGATGGAGAAATCTTATCAGATGGCAGCTAAGTATTTACCACAAGGCACTACAAATACAGGAGAAGCTGCACCTTCTGGTAATAACAATACAGTTACCAATGCTTCTGCTGTAAATCAAAAAGAGCATTTTGTCGCATTCACACCAGCAAGGAAAAATACTGTTTCGGCGTTGTACCGTGAACCTTCGGATGCAGAGTTTTTAGCTGATTGGAGCCAAACTAAAAACCGTGGGTTTTATACCGCAGGTTCTACAGAGCAGGTGGTACAACCTAAAAACAGTATCAAAGCCAGCGTACACGAAACACAAACCGTTGTTGGTGAAACGGGTGTAAGACTGCGATTGCTGGAAACAGCCCAAACGCCTCAACGAACTATTCCCAAAGGAACGATTGTAACTGCCAACGGCAAATTTCAGGGCGGACGTTTACAGCTAAAAATTACTTCCATAGAATTGGAGGGCAATATCATTCCGGTGGATATAACCATTTATGATCTGGACGGACAGCAAGGTTTGTACGTTCCGTATTCACCCGAAATGAATGCTCTTACCGAAATGGCGGGTAATATGAGCCAAACAGGTGGAACCAGCGTAATGCTTACGCAGAATGCCGGACAACAGGTAGCGGCTGATTTAAGCCGTGGGGTGGTTCAGGGTATTTCGGGCTATTTCGCCAAAAAAGTAAGAACACCAAAAGTTACGCTGAAAGCCGGACATCAGGTATTCCTTGTATCCAAAAAATAATGTTAAACTCAAATAAATAGAAAAATGAAAAATCATTTAAAAACTTTTTGGGCTATTGCCCTGATACTCGGCTTTGCCGTACAATCTTATGCACAGGATAGTGTAAGAACTCCGCTCGCTTTAGGAAAGATAGCTCCTTACAAAATGGAAGTAACCTACGATAAAACTTCGCATTTGATTTTCCCGACTGCTATACGTTATGTGGATTTGGGAAGTGAATACCTGATTGCCGGAAAGGCGGAAGATGCGGAAAACGTATTGCGTGTGAAAGCATCAGTTAGGGATTTTGAAGCTGAAACAAATTTTTCCGTCATTACCAATGACGGTCGTTATTACTCTTTTGATGTGTATTACAGTTCTTATCCCGAAGCGTTGAGCTATGACCTTTTGACGATGCAAAAAGCAGTTGATAAAGCCAACGGAAACGATGTGCTTTTTGAAGAACTGGGCAACAATTCGCCCTCATTGGCAGGCTTACTGTTGGAAACCATTTACAAGAAAGACAAACGCATAGTAAAGCATATCGGGGCAAAGAGTTTTGGCATCCAGTTTATCCTTAAAGGAATTTACATCCACAACGGTAAATATTATTTCCACACGGAATTGAGAAACAAAACCAATGTACCGTTTCAGATTGATTTTATCAATTTCAAGGTGGTCGATAAAAAGGTTGCCAAACGTACCGTAGTGCAGGAACGACCAATGATACCGCTTCGTACTTACAAGCCACTGGATGAGATTGGTGGAAAATTGACAGAGCAAAATGTGTTCCTGTTAGATCAGTTTACAATTAGCGATGACAAAGTGTTGCTGATTGAAATTTTCGAGAAAAACGGAGGCAGGCATCAAACGCTTCAGGTGGAAAATTTGGATTTAATCAAAGCTCGTTTGATTAACGATATGCACTTAAAATTTTAATAACACTTTAAAACAATAGCAATAAAATGAAAAAGTATATCTATACCGTGATGCTCATAATCTTGAGTATCACAACCAGTCAGGCTCAGCGAATGATACCTAAACAAAAAAGATTGGAAGTAAATGTTGGTGTATTGTCCGATGATAAAATCGGAAATGATTATTACATCAATATCGGTATGACCATAAATGGTAAGAATGGGAACTACCAGCTTTGGGCGTTGGAATATACGCACCAATACCACGATTATAAAACTATCCGCATTCCGCAGGAAACCTACACTGCCGAAGGAGGCTATAGTTTCTTCCTTTTAGGCGATAGTAGAAAAAACATCACGCTGAACTTAGGCTTAACAGGTGTGGTCGGGTACGAAACCATTAACCGTGGCGAAGTGATGTTGTATGACGGAGCAAAGATTTTGAATGAAGACAACTTCATCTACGGAGCTGGTGGTCGTCTCACTTTTGAAACCTATCTCTCAGACCGATTTGTATTAGTTCTGCAAGGACGTACAAAAGTTTTGTGGGGTACGGATCTGGAACAATTCCGCCCGTCAGCAGGTGTGGGTTTAAGGTTTAACTTTTAAAACGTAGAACAATGATAGCAATATTTAATAAATTCAGAATGGTACTATTGCCAATATATGTTCTTTTGGCAATCCTTACAGTTTCGGTTACGTTGGTGTCTTGCAGTAAAGATGATGAACTCGAAATACAGAACGATTTTCCTTTTGAGGTCAATGTGATGCCTGTACCTAAAGATGTATCTAATGGGCAGACGGTAGAAATTCGTATCTCGATACAACGTACCGGAAATTACAGCAACACACAATACTATCTCCGTTATTTCCAGTTTGACGGAACGGGAACCTTACAGTATCATGATGAACCGCCTTATCAGCCAAACGATTTATACCCGTTAGCAACGGAACAATTCAGGTTGTATTACACATCAACATCTGCTGTATCACAATCCTTTGAAGTCTGGATTTCGGACAGCTTTGGTAACGAAAAGCAACTGAGCTTTCAGTTTAATAGTAGTGATTAAAGCGGCATTTTAGTTTATAAAAAAACGGCTTACCGGATTTGGTGAGCCTTTTTTTATTTAACAGTTGGCATCTTAATCTTTATATCCTTATAATTCTTTTTTTGCGGCTGCTCGTCAATTTGGCGAGCATTTAATGACGGAAGAATTTACGAATAAGTACCCAAACTGCATAAATCTTGCGTATTATCCTTTAGGTATTACATGATAAATAGTGACACCTTTTAAATTTATGTAAATTTTTATCACTTTTTTCTTGACCGTTGACTATACTCCACGGTTTATATTTGCGTATGCAAATCTTTAAAAAATAATAGAAAATGTTGAACAAAACATATAAAACGGCAGCAATAACCTTGGTGTTTTCATTGCTGGCAACATGTGGTTATGCACAGAATCACTTAAAAAAAACTACTATGAAACAAGCGGAGAAAACGGTGTGCAGCAACGACTGCAATGCCAAAAATAAGTCAGAACAGATGTCCTGCAAACTGACGAGTCCTGAGCTGCAAAGAAGAAAAGAAACCGCTATTGCAAGCTTAAAGGGTCAGGTAATTGAAAAAAAGGAACTTAAAAATGGTTTTGCTTATAAATTTTCGGGAGATGATAAGGTATTGGATGAACTGACAGAGTTTATCAAAACAGAAAGAAACTGCTGTGACTTTTTCACATTTGCAATGTCTGTAAGCGGAGATAAAAGCGAAGCCTGGCTGGAGCTAACAGGGGCAGATGGTGTGAAAGAATTTATAACTGCTGAACTGGATTTTTAAAAATACGTTCTATAATACACGAAAAGCTATTAATTGACTATATATGTCACTATCTAAAATTTGAATGAACAAAATTTATATTTATTTTCTTTTCTTCTTTCTTGGGACATCCCAGGCATTTTCGCAGACCGCCGAAAGAGATAAAGACTTACGCACTTTAGTAACCTTATTAGATTACATATCAAAAGATTATCCGGCAGCTGTGGAGGCTGGTAAAGTGGTCAATGAATTTGAATTCGCCGAAATGACCGAATTTGCCGAAAAAAGCATTGTACTGCAAAAAGAGTTATCACCCGCAATCAATAACAATAAGTTCAATGAACTGCAAACCTCTTTATTGGAATTGCAACAATCCATAGCCCATAAAAAGGAAAAGGAAAAAATTTCAGAAATTGCCTTAAACACCAAGAACAGAATTCTTGATCTGGGATTACTGAAGATTACACCTGATCGCTATCCGTCTTTAAAAAATGGAGCTGTTTTATTTCAGGCCAACTGTGTTTCCTGTCATGGGAACAAAGGTTTTGGTGACGGACCGGCCGGTAAAGCACTAGATCCGTCTCCCACTAATTTTCACGAAGCCGAAATATCTCCGCTCCAGGCATATAATGTTATCAAACTGGGTATTGAGGGGACAGGAATGGTTTCTTATGACCACTTGTCCGAAAGTGAAATCTGGGATCTTTCTTTTTATATCTTATCGCTTAAACACGATAAGGATAATGCAAAAATCAAATTTCCCAACCGGTTACATCTGGACAGTATCAGCAAATGGAATGATGATGAGCTCCAAAGATTTCTGGATAAATCACAGGAAAAAGTTACAGTAGGGCAGCTTCGCCACTATGAACCCGAAAGACCTGATCCCTTGGACGTGGCCATGGAAAATCTGAATCTTTCTTATGCCGTTTTCCAGAACGGAGACAATAAACAGGCTGAGAAACTGGCTTTAACTTCCTATCTCGAAGGTATAGAGCTTGTAGAAAACCTGCTGAGTGCCTCGTCGCCTTCTTTGGTAAGAGATATCGAACGGGACATGATCGCTTACCGAAAGGCTCTTCAGAATAAGGATAAAGAAAATGCAGAAAAGTATTACAACACGCTTAAAGAAGAAATCATTTCAGCAAAAAAAATATTGTCTGAAAAAGACTATTCCTTCGCTTTTATTTACGGTTCTGCCTTGTCCATATTAATAAGGGAAGCATTGGAAGCACTGTTGATCATCCTCATCATTTTAAGCGTTTTGAGACCAATGAAAGTTAAAAAAGCAGTTGTGGCAGTGCATTCTGGTTGGTTGCTTGCTGTGCTTATTGGTATAGCAGGCTGGTTTTTTGTAGACAGCCTGATCAATCTAAGTGGAGCTTCGCGTGAGCTAATGGAAGGTATTGGAGCTATTGTAGCTGTTCTGGTATTGCTCTTTGCCGGTATATGGCTTCATTCCCATTCCGAGATATCGAAGTGGACGCACTTTGTTAAAACCCGTATAAACCGTATTTCAGAAACAGGTAACTGGATGGGCTTATTTATTTTCGCTTTTATAGTTGTTTTCAGGGAAGCCTTTGAGGTGGTTCTGTTCCTTTCTTCATTGAAGCTGAACAATCCCGAAGTTGCAGGTTCTGCTATTAACTGGGCAGTGCTTACTTCAGTGGTTATCGTAGCCGCTATCACATTTGTCTTCCTGAAGTTTACTAAAAAGCTCCCGATTGGAAAATTCTTCAAACTGGCATCCTATATGGTGGCTGTATTGGCAGTGGTATTGGCAGGTAAGGGAATTATGGCGTTTCAAGAAGCAGGTTACGTCCCTATTACGCCTGTTGGCTTTATACCACAAATAGACCTGCTGGGGATTTATCCAAATGTACAAACCCTCTCGGCACAGATTTTAATACTTGCTATTATTATATTTTTCAATTGGAAAAACCGTAGGGGAAGCAAAGATTGATGTAATGTCCCCAGGGATTATTTAGTCTTTGGGGACAATTATTGGACAGCAATTTTCATTGGAAACGTTTGTATTAGAAGTACTGCAACAGGTTTTAAGACCATTTAGCAACATCGTACGGACTTGCAGTAACTCTTTGATTTTGTTATCAATGCGGTTCACCTTTTCTGCAATCTTATCTGCGATGTTCTGGCAGGTTGCTTCGTTGGCATCTATCATATCGAGCACTTCTGATACTTCGTTTAATGTGAACCCCATGTTTTTGATCCACTTGATAGACATGAGCCGTTGAAAAGTTTCTTCCGAATATTCTTTATAGTTGTTCTGCCTCCGCTCTTTTCTGTCAACGGTAATCAAACCCTGTTTTTCATAAAACCGGATGGTGTCTTTGGAAAGCCCTGTACGCTCTGATAATTCGCCTATTAACATATCTGATAAAATTAATCTCTCTTTTTACTTGACAGTGGACTACACTCCAACGTTTATCTTTGCAAAGATAATTAAATATAACTAGCAGGAATTAGTCCACTATAACACATTAAAAAAATACAAAGAAAATGACGAAACAAGGATGCTCCACAGCGGGCTGTGAACCCGAAACTGTGTCAAATGATATTTCGATATTAGATAGATACCTGACCGTATGGATTTTTCTGGCAATGCTGCTCGGTGCAGGTGTCAGCCACTTCTTCCAGTCTTCCGCGGAAGCCATAAACGAAACTTTTACAGTTGCAGGACATACCAATCTTCTGCTTGCATTCGGGCTTATTCTTATGATGTACCCGCCTTTGGCCGAGGTACGATTTGAGTTGCTTCCGAAAGTATTTAAGGATACAAAAGCCCTTTGGCTTTCTCTTCTACTGAATTGGATTGTCGGTCCCCTGATTATGTTTGCCCTTGCCATTGGTTTCTTCGCCTATATAGCTCCTACATTTATCGGCCCCGATGACCGTTGGGCACTTTATATGGCAGGTCTTTTACTTGTTGGGATAGCCCGTTGCGTGGCTATGGTTCTAATCTGGAACCGTCTGGCAGGTGGCAGCAGCGAATATGGTGCTGCTTTTGTAGCATTGAACAGTATTTTCCAGATCATCACATTTGGCTTCTATGCATGGATTTTCATTTCAGTACTGCCCCCATATTTTGGAATGGAAGGTACTATCGTAGATGTAGAGTTCAAAGAACTCTTCAACAGTGTGCTGATCTATTTGGGCATACCTTTCGCATTGGGCATTTTCGGACGGATATTTCTCGTAAAAGCAAAAGGGAACGAATGGTATGAAAATACGTATTTACCTAAAATAGCCCCACTTGCTGTAATTGCATTGATTTTTACAATTTTTGTCATGTTCAGCCTTCAGGGAGAAAGAATGCTCACGCAGCCTCTCGATGTACTTTGGATTGCACTGCCTATGTCGGCTTATTTTGTAATCATGTTTTTGGTCAGTTTTTTTATAACACACCGTATGGGAGTTGATTACCGCAGAAGTGCAACATTAGCATTTACAGCTTCGGGCAATAATTTTGAGCTGGCTATTGCCGTGGGTATTTCTGTATTCGGCATTGCTTCGCCTGTAGCCTTTGCCACGGCAATCGGCCCCCTTGTGGAGGTTCCTGTCCTGATCAGCCTGGTGCATCTGAGCCTGTATTTCAGGAAACGTTTCTTCCGTGGAAACGAGGGAGATAATCTGAAGGAAGAGATGATGAAGAAATAGCGGGAACATAGTTTGCCTGTCTTTGCTGACTTCGCTATATTTGCAACATAATTGCATTAGTTAAAGTGTACATGAAAAGATTATCATTTTTAATATTCGTATTATTTTTATTTCAGGCAGCCCAGGCTCAAAAACAAACATTGGAAAAAATAATAAAAGGTGAAAAATCGGTGGTTAAAGACACCGTTTTTAAAGTAAGTACAACCGACAACGTTTCAGTAGATATACCTGTAACAATTATCAACGGAGCTGAAAAAGGGCCTACATTTACAATTATTGCAGGCATACATGGAATGGAGTATCCTACGATAATGTCTCTCTTAGAACTTCGAAAGGAAATCGATCCACGCAAGTTAAAAGGGAACCTGATCATTATACCGATTGTTAATGTACAGTCTTTTTATAAGCGTACACCTTTTATAAATCCATTGGATAATCTCAACCTTAACCGGGTTTTCCCCGGAAGTGCCGACGGAACCATTACTGAAGTTATGGCTGACTGGATGACAAAAGAAGTGTTTGCAGTCACCGATGTTTTATTGGATATGCATGGAGGGGACGTAGGCGAAGACCTAATTCCCTTTATGTGCTATTACGAGAACAAAGAATTCAAGCAGCAAACGGAACTGGCATCAAGATTAAGCGAAATAAGTGGGTTTGATACGGTTGTTTCCTATCCCTACATACTACCTGCAGACAAACCCGCAATGTATGCTTTTAAACAGGCGGTAAGACAGGGTATCACCGCACTGAGTATAGAAATCGGGAAATTGGGAAACTGGAGTAAGTCAGAAATCTCGATGACCAAAGATGGTATCTACAGGATGATGACTGAGTTGAAAATGTACGAAAATAAGCAGGTGAAACCTGTTCAGTCAGCAAAGATCCATTACAACAGACAGGCATACGTGTCGGTTCCGGTTCAAGGTATTTTTTACAGCAATGTAAAAGCAGGTGATAAGGTTAAAAAAGATGCAGAAATTGGATATATTACCGATATTTTCGGGAACGAAATCCAAAAAATAGTGGCTCCCGAAAGTGGTACTGTACTTTACAAAGTTGGTACACCTCCGGTAAATAAAGGAGAAACATTGTTTTGTATAGGCTTTCAGGTCAAAGAAGGTTTTTAACCAAACCCAAATCCATTTTATGGCTCCGTATATATACGGGGCTTTTTTTATGTCAATACTGAATGCGATAAAGACAAACACTACCTTTCAAAGCCAATGACTTCCACTTATATCTATTCCAAAATCAGGCTTTGTAAATTCGATTTCGACAGAAAAATTGAGCATCATATGGAAGTAATTGCAATACAAAAATCCGCATTGGACAGTTTGAATAATGAGTTGAAGGATCTTTTAGAACTGACTGAAAACACAACCCGAAAATACACCCCTATTTTCAGGGAAGAGAAATGGCTGGATAACCAGGAGGTATGCCTGATGCTGGGTATTACGAAACGTAGTTTACAGACTTATAAGGACAAAGGATTGTTACCTTATTCCAGGCTGAATAGAAAAAATTATTTTAAACTTTCGGATGTTCAGGCTTTACTACAAGCCGGTCAGCCGTACAATACCTATAATGATGGATTTACTGACGAATGAAACCCTGGAAATCATCCAACAACAGGAAATGGTAGCACAATTGCGAAGTCGAATCGAAGACATTCTGAAAAACTATCGTCCGGTAATGAACGGAGAGATTTATCTTTCAGGCGAAGATATATGCAGACTGCTCCATATCAGCAAAAGAACGCTACAACAATACAGGGATGATCATATTTTGCCGTACATACAGATTGGAGGCAAGATCCTTTATAAGGAATCAGATCTTTTTTTGGAATTAGAAAAGCATTACACCGGAAAAACTTCTATCAATGATAACTCCTGAATTTTCTTTTCAGATAATAATAACGAAATAGTAAACGGTCGTACCATAGAGTAAAAAGTAACAATCCTACTGGAAGAACAAGCATTCTCAGACCAAAATACGGATAAGAGAATCCTCCTATTATACATCCCAAAAAGAAACAGGATATGATAGCCAGCTTTAAAAATATATTTTTATTTAATTGTATCCTTGCTGGACGATCTCTATAAAAGAACAGTTGAGACAGTTCTATACCTAAATCTGTAAATAATCCCGTCAAGTGTGTTGTTCTCACCACAGATTGAGATACCCTAGTCACCAATGCATTCTGTAATCCCATGGCGAAAAGCAGAGAGGAAGATAGAAGAATTGAAAATCCAGGACATTTGTTAGGTGATAAAAATGCTGAAATGCTAATTGCCAAGAATATAGATATTTCGATGAATATGGGTATAACATAAGAAATTTGCGGTTTGTATTTTGAAACCCATTCCATGATAAGACTTGATACGAATGCACCAAACAAAAAAAACAAAATGTAGAATAAATAAGCAACAGCCATTTTGTAATTTCTTAAAACAAGTTCTTCAGAAAAAAACGCAAAATGTCCTGTCACATTCGTTGTTAACGTATGTAATTCCAGAACGCCCGTAATATTTACTATGCCTGCTACACCTGATAATATTGAAGCTAATTTCAAATTGTGTGTATATGTCCGACCTTTACCTCTATGCCTAAACATCTATTGATTTGTTTAGTACAAATTTACAAAACTGACTTTCTTTAACAGTCGAATATTGTATATAATAGACAACATGCTTATCTTTGCTTAGTAAAATATAAAAATCTTAAAGTGTTTTTGCTTTAAGTCTTGGTACTGAAAACTGGTAATTTTTAAGACAACAAGACGATAAGGAAGAACGCTCACGCTATAGGCGTGGGCGCTCGCTTATTCGTTGTCGGGTATACCAGTGCCTCAGTATCGGTAAGTTGTAGTTGCCTACGCTTCTTTTTTTGTGCAGGCAATCCATTAATTAAATACTGATATAAATATGGAAACTGGTATAGCACAACAAAAAATTACGCTCGCTTTTATCAATGAAAAAAGTCCGATATTGGATTTAATCTCTGATGGTCTAACCGCTTCAGGATTTGAAGTCACATTCCAATCCGAAACAATCGAAGATGGATTATTTCAGTTAGCTTCCTTGAAAGAACTTCCGGAAGTCTGCATCATTGACCTTGATTTTTATGATAACCAGATAATTTCAAAACTTCAAAAATTAAGAGCTAAATATCCTACAGTCAAACTGATTTCTCATAGCGATATTGACAATGAGAAAATAGGTAAAACTCTTTTAGATATTGGTTTTTCTAGTTGTTTGTTGGTTGGCTGTGATGTTGATGATTTTAGGAGAGTTATAGACAAGATTGTAACTTTATGAGTTTAACATTCGTACATTTCTCTCGAAAGCAAGGGCTTCCGGTTTTCACTACAAAGGTATATTTTACCTGGTCTGGTTTGACAGAAACCATATCATATATCCTGAAGGTAAATAGCTACAAATATAGCCCTCCATTTGGAAAGCTATATTTAAATAGGATCATCTTCCTGTTTACTTGAACTCAGCTTTGTAAATATTAATGATCATATTATCTAATGGGTTGTTTACAACATATTTACTTTTTTTATAGTCCATTATAATAATTTCAAAATCGTTTAACGCAAGCATTTTCTTTCCCGAAATATCAATGATCTTATTGGTATAGGATTCAAGCAGTCTTAGTTTATCCGAATCGCTGATCAGAGAAGCGTCCAGATATATTTTATTGTATTTAAACCTGAACTGATTAGCCATCGTTTCGGAATCTCTGGATTGAGGGATTGTTTTTTTGATGCCCTCCCTGTAAATCACATTATTGTTATAGACGATTTCAAAAAAGTAGATTTTTGAAGTTTCATTCAGATAATTATCGACCGTCTTTTCCGGGATTTCACCGTAAGGGTTGTCTTTGTTTATAAAAAGTTCATCCAGATTATTTTGTATCGATGTTACAGTTGGCGTTTGGGCTTGAATTTCCGGAACAAAAAGCGATAGTGTCAACAGCATGAATACCGTAGCTCTTTTTTTCATATTTAATGATTTGTGTTAATTTATATGCTATACATCAGTGCCATTTTCTTGGCTGCTTTAAAAATTAATGGTTATGAACAAGGTTAATCAAAATCACTGGCTTCTGAAAACCTAAATTCTGCTAAAATCCGTATGGCTATCATAATGAAGAATCTCTATCTGAGAAGGATGTACATCAACCGATTGGTAACCATCCTGATCAACTCTACAAGCTTCCGGATTACACATTGAATGATAAGAAGATACGGCGATCTTTCCCCATGGATATTCATAAAAGGTATTTAGATAACCGGGATCCAGGTTACATTTGAGTATCATGGGGCTTCCCAGACTCTTTATTATGTTTGAAATATTATCGCATTCATAAAAAGGCATGTAAATCTGCTCCCCTCCGAAATTTACCAATAAAGGTTCAGCTCCACCATTGTACAGAGCTGATGTGGTAAAATTGAAAAATAGATAATTATCCCTAGACTGCTGTTGCCTGTGGTCAAAATGATTGTCCCATTTGTCCTGTACGATCTGCAATTCGGTATCTGAAAACAGATGTCCATGGTCTTTAATGAAACTGCGTCTTATTTCTTCTCCTATCCTGCATGTAAGTCCCGATTTAAGAATCTGCTCAGGAACGGCTCTTGTATAATGAAATCCTTTGATCCTGCCATTAAGGCAAAATTCATTTACTTCTTGCACCAATAAAGCAACCTCTCTATCTTCCATTAGGTCATCTAGGAAGTCTGTTTCTAAAAAATTATTTCTGACTTTTTTTAGCCTTTGTAGGTAAGCATCAGGAATGCCTGAGAGATTATTTAGATTTATCGCCTGATCGGTCATCTATAAGTTTAAAGTATCGCACAGGTTGAACTGTCTTCCATAGTTTAGAAAACAGTTCAACACGCACTGGTTTGTGACATTAATATAATTCCTCGTATCCTTTGTCAGTCAACTGCAAACATTCCATAGGTTCCTGCTCATAGGTGATAAGCCCCTGATCAATCAGGCTGTTTACCGCATCTGCAAATAAATTTTTCTCCACCGGATTCAACTTCTGTAGGATGTTATGATTAATGTTCCTCATCATTACGATATGACCCGATTTTGAGTGTTGCTTTTCGAAAGCATCCATCACCAATTTTCCAATCTGCTCGGTGGTCTTGCTGTTTTTATACAATTGACCGTAACCAAGATCGGTAAGTCGAAGACACTCAGATCCTCCGCCATTTTCATACGTTACATATTGTTTGTCAATTAGCGATTGAATCGCAATATCTGCCTCCTGTCTTTGTTTAGGATTAAGGTTTTTGAACAGACCGAAGTTCAGACTTCTCATCATCAGGATATGGGTTGGCTTAGAATTCGTCTTTTCAAATTCGGCCATTATCAATTCTTCCATAATGTTATTTCTACATAGATTAATAAATGTGTGCCACTTTTTTGTGAAATGGCATTGTGCTAATTTACGAAAAAATGGTCTGGAATGAATGGACAGAAACGAAGTTGTTCTTATACTTTTTCAATTTTGTAAACTAAACTTTTTTCATCATTCGGCACATCAGCTAATCTGTCAAATAAATTCATTTTGCTTTTTTCTAATACTCTTATCGAAGCCGAATGTTTTGGTCTGACTAGAGCATAGATTTCATTAAATCGTAATTCAAAAAAAGCATAATCAATAGCGTTTTCTGCAAGTTCTGTTGCATAACCTTTTCCCCAGTAATTTTTATCAAACCTATAACCTAGATTTAGCCTTGTTTCTTCCCCATATTTCATATAGGAAACACCTCCAAATCCAATCACAAAATTTGGATTATTTATTTCGCAAATTTTCCACGAACCAAAATTATTTTCAATCCAATGTTTTAAGATGTTTTCAAAAGCCTTGTTTGCTTTTTCATAATTCATGGCTCCGTCGGGATTATACAGATTAGTGTCAGGGTCAGAGTTGATTTCATAAAATCTTCGAAAATCATCTCTGTTTGGTTTTTCAAAAATTAAATGTGTTGATTTTTTTACCATTTTGTAGTATTTCATACATAAACTTCATTGCGTCTCTTCTATGAACAAATTTAAAGATTTAAAAACTCGCTTTGGATATAATCCAGTTAAAATCCAACGTCAATCAAGCGACGTTCTTTTCCTTCTTCTTGGGTCACTGTGTGAAAAGAAGTTACTTGTTTATCAGCTATTTTGCAAAACAGCTTGTTGTGCATGCGGTATTTTATCAAATTTTGCTTATCAGTTTCAATGTTTTCAAGTCGTAAATTCCTATTTCGTTTTTGTCAGTCTTGTCCAACTTACCATTGTTGTTTGTGTCGTAATGCCCAGTAATTACAATAGTTCCACTATCCTTATTAACCACCCAATTACGAACGAATAATTTACTGCCAGTTAATTGAGTTCGTTCTTTTCCGTCAACTGATAAAATAATTATTTGAGTTGGATCATTCCAGTCAATTCCCTTCTTTTCGTCTAAGTCAATAGTTTGAGCAGATACAATTATTTGGTTAATTCCTAAATCGTCAATTTTAACTTGTTCTATTTTTTTTAAATATCCTTCATTCGGGAAATCAACTTGGGTTGTACTTCCATTTTTTGTATCTATAAACAAAAGATAGCGGTTTTTAAGTCCGTCTATTTTCCCCCAATTTTCAATTGTCGCAATTACAAATGACGTTCCTTCAACTTCTGTCAATTTATTGAATTGAGTATGGTTGTATTTGTCTTGTCCATAAATGGTCAAGGTTGTTAAGGTCAAAAAGATAAATAAAAATTGTTTCATTATTTCTAAGTGTTTTGTTTGATAAATCTTCCCTTAGTAAATATACAAAAAAGTCTTTTTTTAACTAAAGCGACGTTCTTTTGCATCTTTTCCTGGTCGCAACCTAGAAAGAAAAGAAGTCCGTACCATAACCGCTCATTGGGATAATGTATATCACGTGAAATGAGTAGAGTACATTGAGTTCTACAGATTAGAAAAGAAACGCCTGTTGTGGTTATTTGAGAGAGGAATACAAACGAAATGAGTAACACACTTTTCAATAGAGTTAATTCCATATTATTTTTACTGCTGACATGATTTCTAGCTCAAGCCTGGTTTCAGATATTACCTTAAAACCATTTTTTTGATAGAATCCTATAGGTGATTTATAATAATAGCCGTTGGATTTTTTATCAAGATCATGGTCAATTACCCAGCCATTTAGAGTATCTTCATCATCTTTTAGTTTATTTAGCATCATTGTCCCTATACCTTTACCATGTAATTTTCCAGAAATGATAATGGCAAACCATTTCTCATTTTCACGAATAAATGTAACTGCCCATCCCTCAATATTATTTTCATCGTTAAGTAGTAAGTAATGTGCTTTTTGAGTCAGGTTATCCAAATAGTTTTCAAAATCATCTACCGATTGGTAAACAAGTTTTTCAGGATACTCGTTATTCCATAATTCAAAAACTTGTTTTTTATCTTTTTTGCTTAATTCAGTTTGCTTAACAATCTTCATTTTAGTAATTTTTAGGAATACGAATTTAAGAAAATAACATTCGCCATTGACACGAGTAAATTAAATCGATAACAAATCAAGCGACGTTCTTTTGCTTCTTTTCTTTGGTCGCAATTTGGAAAGAAAAGAAGTTCGCTAACAACAACAAAAGGGATACTGAATATCCCGTGAAATGATGTCGCAACCTGTTTGGCGAAATGTTAGAAGTGGAATTTTTGGAACGGTACATTTTGACAAAGTGGTTGTACCGATTTTAAAATGCGAAAAGGCGGTTCCGACCAACGGAAGGATGCGTCTTTTCGCCGCCCGACTTTGCTGTCAGGCGACTTTTAAGGGTTGGGTTAGGAAGTTCTTCAGATTAAGAAAGAAACCTCTGTTTTCGGTCATTCCATAACGAAACATAGACCATAATAACGAACAACCCATTTGAGCCAATGTTGCATTGATATACAAATCCTGTTTTTCCAATGCTTCGGCTAAACTGCAACTTGGGGTATCGTCTATTTGTTCGGACTGTTTCAGCAGTTCGCCAAATTCATCTGTAACCATTGGCAGGCTTGCTACCGTTTCGTACTTCTCGGAGTTGGGTTGTTTAATTTCTCCGATAGTAGATAGTATGACTTGTCCTGTCTGTTGGCTGTTACCAAAGTCTAACCAATACTTTGGTTCGTCACGATTGGCTCTGCGTTTGCTCATTGCTTTTAGCATTTCTGCAATGTCAAACCGTGCCTGTACATTGTCCACACAGGTAATGAAAATCGTTGCCTTTGCATTTTCGGGCAATCCACCGAAATTATTCCTTTCAAACTTTTGGGTTTCCGCTTTCCAATTCGTACCCATAAACCGATTGACACGGTTTATCAATGCTACCGATTTGTACAAGCCTGTTTCACTTGGTGCAAATCGCTGTCTGCCCAAATTGGCTTCCGTGATAATATCATCATCCCACAAACGCACCTGCAATCCTGCGTGTTCCAATTCTGTTAAACTGTGGCTCATTTCCATTAAAGCGGTCAGCACCTTTGAACCTGTGCCACCTGCACCAATCAAATTAACCTCAATCGGGTTAGTCGGGCTTATCAAATAGTTGTCCGTAAAATGAACGGCTGTTTTTACTGTTTCCATTACAATAGATTTTTAAGGGTTTTGTTATTTGGTTTCAATACTTCTTTTGGAAAAGGTTTATCTGTGTTTACTAGGTCTTTCCAAAGGCTTACACAATTGCCCTTTATCGGATTATGTTTGCCTAACAAATGGCTGAAATAGGAATTGAAAAAATAATATTCCCAAGCCTGTATAAACTCTTCCACCGAAGCGGATTTTTTAATATCTACGCTTACCGTTCCCATACAGACTTTGCCGTCTTCATAGATGTTGAAATAAGGCGTATGATACAATTTCGTTTTCTCGTTGGGTCTTCTATCACTTGAAAGGGCAAACACGCTCAAACCGTTTTTACTAGCTTTCCAAAGCATGGGTGGTATTGGTGCTTTTCCGTTGGGTATGCCCAAACTTTCTACAAAATACAGTTGCCTTTGCTGTGCTTTGGTGTACCAAATGACTGCACCTTTATCCGCATTGGGGTTGATGTGCAAAATGTTGGTTGGCAAAATTCCGTTCGATTTCAAAAAGGCTTTGTTATTTTCCTGTTCGGTATTGAGTGCCTTTGCCAATACATTTGCTTCTTTTACCGTCAAAGGGTGGGCATTGATAGGATTACCGTTTTTGTCCATATCAAAATGCTCTACATATACATCGGTATTGCTTCCTTTGGTTTCATAGAATACCAAAGCCGATTTTGGGTGGTACAATGTGCCGAAGTCCTGTGTTATGTCGTTAATCGTTTCCATAATATCCAATTTATAAGGTGTGTAAAATGTCGCTTAATTTGTGCAGTAGTTCAAACAATCGGTTTTCAAAACAAAGGTTGTTGGCGGTTATATCCCTGCCGTCAAACTGCTTTTGGATAATGGGTTCTTCCATTTGTCCGTACTCCTGCATTTCGGTATTGACCGATTCTATAAGGGTTTCATTAAGCCAACCTTTGTGGTCAGCATAGAATGAAATATACTTTTCCATTCCGATAATGTTCTCCATATCTTCTTCCGATGCTTCTCCGTTGGGTTTCGCATTACGGAATACATTTTCATTCGGATAGGTCTGATAAAGGGCAAAGGTTTCTTTTGCTACGTTTAAACAGTCGGTATCAAAATCATCTTTGACTTTAAAACTGTTGATACGCTGTTCAAATACAGTCAGATTAATGCGGTTATAAATCCGCTGTTCTATATAATTCCCGATGTATTCTGCTTGTTTGATTTCGGAAAGATATACTTCCGTTTCATCCGTATAATCGTCCTGTTCAACCCAATCGTTCATCATTTCGTACATCCAATACAGATAGCTTGCTTCTTGCCTGTAATACGGAATATCGGCTATATGGTAGAGATAGGCACAAACGGATAACAATAAATGAGCGTTACCTTTTCGTTTGCGATTGTGCAACATTCGGTATAAGGAAGCAACGGGAATGTAAAAAAGTGTTGAGCCTGTATTGTAACGTTCTTCACTTACAAAGTAGGTTTTCTTGCTATCCTGTACCAAACGAATTTCTTCCCAATCCAAGACCTTTTGTTTCAATTTTTCTTCCATATCCGACATTGCCAAAGCCATATTGTAAGGATATGGAAATTGTTTACTCTGCATCGGTTCAATTTGGTAATGCTCGGCAAGTTTGGAAAGGGACTGAAAAAAATCCCTTTCCGTTTTATCTGATTTCCTACAAGCCTGTATGGTTTTCGTTTCTTTCAGTTTAGGCAGAAACGTACTCTTTAGAAAACCATTGGCAACATGGCTGTCGGTACTGATTTGCGTTTGTCTTTCCGCACTTCGTTTGTATCCTTTGGCTTTTGCATCCAATTGGCGAACTCGTTTAATTGGCGGTGCAATTGCCGTTGTCTTTGCTGTTCGGGTATTGTGATAGTTCCCGATATGATATGTTTGTGCATAGTTCATTACTTTAAATATTTGGTTTAACCTTTCGTTCCCATTACGCTCTCAAATTTGTATTCTACTGCATCATCTTTTATCTGCGGTGCAGATGCTTTTGCCGTTGTGAGTATCGGGTACATATTGGCGTAAAAATTCATTACGGCTTCCACGCTCCAACGTGGTTCGGGGTCGGTCAGTCTGATGTCCTGTCCTTTATCTTTGAGTATAAACACTCGTTCTAATTGCGTTGCTAATAACATAATGCTCATTTTTATTGTTAATACGCTGTTTCTTCTTCGCCTGTTTCATCTATGGGATAATCGGCTGTAACTTTTTCCGTTTTTGGCGGTTCGGGTGTGGTTTCTTCCTCTTGGCTCGGTTCGGGTTGCGGTTCTTCCGCTTCTCCGAAAAGGCTTGGTGTAGCGAATTTTGCAGACAATGCCGTTTTGCGTTTGCGTATCTCGTCCGCTTTTTCGGGAAACTCGGTTATGTCGGGAACTTTTATCCACGCTTCACGGAATTTGCCCTCTTTTTCGAGTTCGTCAGCCTTTGCCATTCCATCTTTAAACTTCTTGTCTTTGGCTTCTTTTTCCTTTTTGGCTTTCTCGGTTTTTTCTTTCTCCATTGCCGATTGCTTTTTGACTTCTTCCATTTGTTTTAGGAATTTTTCCATATCCACCATTACGCCCGAAACGGTTTTGATAGGTGCTTGTATCTGATTGAAAAATTCCTCGTCAAACTCTTGGGGAGTGGCATTAAATGTCAATGGGGGAATGAGGTTTTTGGCGTTATCTCCGCATTGTTCGTTGTTGAGTAAAACCGATACGATTAAGTTATTTTCTGCTCCTTTGGAAATGTTCAGTTGCAATACTCCTGTAAAGTCCAAAGCTTGTATCTGATTGAAAAAATTGGTATTCATCGTTCTGAAATTTTAATTGTTATCTGTTCGTTTTTTGATTGCTGTGAGTTTCTCGTGTATATCTGTCCAATAGGCTTTTTGCCTTTTGTCGAACTCGGAAAAACTTTTATCCTCGTGGCTGTATCCTGTATTGCGTTTTGCTATTTTGATAGCTTCCTTTAGGTTGGTTACTTCAATTTCGCAACCGTTCAAATCCGTTATTTTCATAACTGCTCAAGTATTGGGGTTAATGGAAATTCCTCTGTCCAAAATTCTTCGCTCGTGTGCTTTCCGTAAGCCTTGTACATCGCTGTTCCTGTTTTGTACATTACAAGCCTGTAACAGTCCAAGCGATTTTCGGGTACGGAAAGGGTTTCCAATTCTTCTTTATCCACTTCCACGAATACCATAGGCTTATTTTCAAGCCATTTGTATAAATCGGGATTGTCGTCTTCGTCAGCCGTATAAAAATCTACTGCCGTATCGTAATAGTTCAGTGATTGTAAGAAATAATCTTCTGCAAATGGCTTAACCATTTCAAGCCGTTTTGCCTGTTCCTTTTTCCAATCTTCGGTAATGTGGACAATGGCAAAATTGCAATTGTCCCATTCGCTGTTAGTACCTGCTTTGAGTAGTACGTATTCTGTTGGTTTATCTGATAGTTTCATTTTTGATTGCTTTAAATTGTTACTTACTGATTTCTGCTATCTGGTCAATCCTGCCATAAACAATAGTTCTAAGGCTTGTTTTGTCGGGGGCGTTGTATTCTGCCCAACTGCCGTACTGCTTTACCACATAGGTTTTTAATACATCTTCAAACCCGAAGCGATAACCCTGCAAGGGAACGGCTCGTTTGAAGAAAGCATTTCGGTTTACGGCTTCTGCAAGCCAGTTCTTTTCGGCTCGGTTCATCTTTTCGCCTTTGTTGAGTTTTTCCCTTAACAGATAGACCTTTGCATTTTGCAGGGTTTTCAGTTCGGGTACATCGTGGCGGACAAACTTTGTGGCTATTACTTTTGTTTCCATTGTGTTTGCTTTTAAGATTGATAAATGGCGATTTTCCGTTCCAATAGGGTTTCCAATATCTCGTAATCGCTTTCGTATTCTTCGCCCTCAAAATGGTAGGTGTCCGTTTCTTCATCGAACTCGTATTGCTCAAATTCTTCTTCGTCCAAATAAATATCTGTGAGTAGCTTGTCAGAAAAGATTGCCCTGCCACATATACAGTTACCCATTTCCTCATAGTCCTGTGTGAAACTCACGTTATAGTGTTCTGCTATCGCTTGTACTACCTCAATATTGGGCGACCATTTTGTTTCGTACTGAAATATGCCTGTAACATCATCGTCTTGATAGATGTCGAAGAAATAGCCACCGTTACTGTCCTCTACAAAGTCGGGCAGTTGTCCGCAATTTTCTTCCTGTTGTTTTTCAGCCATTGATTTGAATAGCTGTTGTATCTGTTCGATTGCTTCGGGTTCTCCCTCGAAAACAACCGTATTGCTACACCAATTTGCCATAATTGTATATTGTTTAAGGGTTATGAATGTGATTTTTCAGCGGTGTAAATGCCATTTACATAGTAGCCGAATGACTGCTCCCAAAGGCGTATTAAACCGTCCGTGTCTATGTAGAAATACTCCGTACGATTGCAGTAGATAATATGTACTGTTTCGTCCTTGTGCTTCTTTTCAAGGCTCTTGCCTTTAGCCAATTCTTTTGCTTCCTCTATGTTTTTTGCTTTCATATCCTGCTGTTTTGTATCGTTATCAATCTTCACTATATCCACAATGGCACATTCGGGACAACCCTCTGTGGTTGTTATCTGCTGTATAGCTCCCTGCTTTCCACTTAATGAAAATACCCTTAGCATTGTCGTACCTGTGTCGTGCTTCAGCGTTGCTTCATATATCTCTATTGTCATGGCTGTTGTTTATAGTAGGCTACCACCGTTTAAGGCGGTAGCCTGTGATTATTTAATTAAGGTTTAGGATTTCCACACCGTCCAAAGCAAATGAGGTACACAATTCAAATGCTTTCTGCGATTTCAGTTGGGCAGTACCACCGAGTACAATACTTTGTAGCTTGGCTTCATCATTCTTGTAATTCCTTACATTCTGATAGTAGCCTGTCACAGCGTTATACGCTCCGAACAATGTGCCTTTAGTTGTGTCCATTTGTTGGGTATCGCTCATCATCGCATAGCTGAAAGCATCATCAACTACATTTTTGAATACGGTGGAAACTTCATCTTCAGCACCTTTTTTGAGTAGGTCAAGCGTTTCCTTGTTTGGGCAAAGTGCCAATTGGATTAACTTTCTTACTTCTCGGTCTGTAACTTTTACCTTTGTCCACTCATTGAATATGCCCTCTAATTGGTTGCTCAATGTGTTAGCCAATCCCATAATCTTGTGAGCGTTCTCGATACGTTGTTTTGCTCCCGAAGTGTGTTTGATACGGACTACATTGGTCATACTGCGTAATGAGGCATTCAGCGTATTTTGGCATACAATCCTAATGGGAGTAAAAGCGGCTGTAATACTGCCCGAACCATCGTGCGAAGTGGTTAGGAAAATATACTTCTCGGTTACATCATCGCCATTTCCTACTCGGATATAGTCGGGGAGTTTGGCTGTAATAAAAATCCGTTCTCCGTTGCCCAATGCTCCTGCGGTTTCGTATAGAATACCCTCGCCACCTCCTACAATAGCATCAAAGAAATTAAAGGCTTCACGGTTTTGTACAATGTGGTAATCCTTACCGACCACGCCCAATACTGTATTGTTATCGGTGCGTATGTTGGCGAAATAGTTAGGTACTTCCAATTCGCTACTGCCTATCTCTATACCGTTGGCGGTTTCGATAATACCCGAACCTTTGGTAAACAGTGGGGATTTAACCACCTCATAATCTAATCCTGCGTGTCGGATAGCTTCTTCGCTCGTTGGGTATTGTTCGACAATCTGCCCCAAACCGTGCCACGCTTTTTGCTGTACTGAAAAGAAACTGTGCTTTCCTGTTCTCTCGTTGAAATGAATGTTATGTGCCATTTTGATAAAATTTTGAAGTTTGAAAAATGATTAAATGATTGTTGTTAGAATGGTAGGTCGTCTTCTGTGCCTTTCCCTGCTGTACTGTTGCTTCCTGTTTGTACAGTAGCTTGTACGGTTTCGGTTCTCTTACTACCTCCATACAGTTTGATGTTTGAGGTATGGAAATTCAGTCCTGCTCTCGGCTGTCCGTCATTGCCTGTCCACGCTCTTGTGCTTACTCGTCCTGTGAGTTCTACCAAAGTGCCTTTTGTGAGTAGGGTGGCTACCTTTGCAGAAATCCAATAAGAGCAGTCGAAATAGGTGGTTTGCTCAATGCGTTCGCCCTGCTTGTTTTTGTAGCTGTCGTTGGTTGCTACTGAAAAGTTTACTACTTGTTTGTCTTGTGACGTTGTGCGTACTTCCGCATCTCTCGTCAATCGTCCGATGATGTTCATAATCGTTCCTGTTTTAAAAGTTTTACATTTTGTTACGTTCGCTTTTCTCGTTTCCTGCTTCCTGTTGGTGTTTGCTCCGCTTCGCTTCGCATAAATTTTTCCAAAAGAAAAACCGGAAAAAAGAAAGCAGACTATCAAGGCGGTCAAGAGGAAAAGCCAAAAGGAAACGGAATAATTGGAGGGTACCTTTAGGGAGGAAACCGTTTATGCCGTAGTCTTTTGGGTGGGATTGAGCGTGGGTGACCGCCGTACTTTGGCTGCCTTTTTACCGGTTGATTATGGAAATATTCCGTCTTAAATTTCATGGGATAATTGACCAGGCAATGAAAGCCTGTGATAGAGATTTGAAAAACATTGAAGAGGGAAATGAATTGGCGAAGTGTTTTTCAATTTCCTATATCAATAAGTAGTCAAAAGCTCTTTTACTGCGAGGAGAGTGCGAAAGAGGTAAATGTGCTTAGGCTACAAAAAGTAAGGACATAAAAAAAGCAGAACCATTATGGTCCTGCTCTGTTTTGAAGTGATAAAAGCTGATCAGAGGGCTGTAAGAAATGCTTCTTCCATCGCCTGAAACTTTGGTGCAACTAAATCCATATCCTTGCTGATTTTTTGGCTTGTGATCTTAGCATAAATCTGTGTAGTAGAAATATTTTTATGTCCCATCATTTTACTTAAACTTTCGAGCGGTACGCCTTCGGTCAAAAACATTGTTCCAAAGGTGTGTCTTGCCGTGTGAAAAGTTACTTTTTGTTCTGTGATAATCTCAGCTGTTTCAATCAGTTTAGTAACGTGGTTATTGCAGGTTACATTAGTAGGAACCGGAAAGATAAATTCATTACGTGTAGTACCAATATACTTTTCTATAATACGTTTTGGAATTTCCATTAACCGAACGTTGGAAGCAATATCTGATTTTTTTCTCCTGCTGATAATCCATTGATGACCGTCAAAGAAAGACTGAATATTATTCCTTGTCAATTTTTTAATATCCGCATAAGCAAGGCCGGTAAAACAACTAAAAATAAAAAGGTCTTTTACAAGTTCGTATCTCGGATGTGGCGGTATGCACATCATCAGCTTTTCTACATCTTCTTTAAGGATATAACCCCGGTCGGTTTCTTCCATATTGATTTCATAATCCTGAAAAGGATTATCACGTATTAAGCCTTTCTTAATAGCCAGCTCTACTAAACTTAATACAGGCATTGTATAAACCCACACTGTATTATGTGAAGACTTTAGGTCGTAACGAAGATAGAAGTCAAATTCACGGATAAAATCACCCGTTAATTCACGGAAAGCCATATCATCACGGTGGTAGCGTTCTTTTATAAACGTTGTAAGATGATTGTAGACTGTGATATACTTATTGTAAGTGCTTTGTGATCTTTCTTCCTTTTCGACCAGTTTTTTAAAATTCTCATTTTGGTCGTTGAAGACTTTCAGTATAGCATCATCCATTACACCTACACCTAAAAATACCAGCTTTACTTTTTGGGCTGTAGCAAAACCTTCGTGCTTCAGCATATCGTCATAAATTTTGTCGATTCTCCCTCGAATGTTATCCAGTTTTTGGTTAATATTCAAAGCTGTGGCACTTTTACCCTCAACCCGTCCGTATTTCAAATCCCAATTTTTCGGATTAATTTCTAACTTTGTTCCTAAAGTTTTAGGTGTCCCATCAATGGTGATACGCGCCATAATTGGTGCGTTACCATTCTTTTTCAGTTCGTTCTTTTTCAAGTAGAAAAGTAGTTTGAACGTGGACTTTTTTGTCTGTTCCATAACTCAAATGTTTAATGTTTAAAATTAAATTACATTGAGTTACAAGAGAATATAAAAAAGAGTGCAAACAACTGAAATATAAACAGTTAAATCAAGACTATAACTTCATTAATCGGTAACGAGTTAGTAACCTAACATTGTATTTCCAAGCCCAAAATCTATCAGACACCGAGTTCCAAACTAAGACTCCTTTTTTATAAAGCATTGTATAGTAACGGTTTTAACCGTTTTTCTTACTTTTGCTTTTTATTAATCTTTTTTTTCGAAAAAAATCAAAAAAATAGATGACAATTTATTGCTTCATTCTGCCGTTTGTTTAAAATACGATTTAATTCTATCTTTAGTATTCCAAAAACAAAATCTCTCCTGTATGCATAAACTAATTCTTTTCATCAAGACTTATGAGCCTGATTTTAAAACAGTTTACAAGCTTCTGGATTCTATAGATAAATTTAACAGAGATACTATTCCGGTAATTATTTCTGTAAATGATGATCACTATGATCTTTTAAAACCCGATTGTTTTGAAAAGTACAAAGTCTATCGTGATTCTGAAATTTTTAAAACCACTATTACCGAAGGATGGCGATACCAGCAGATTATAAAATGCAATGTTTATAAACTCAATCTTTGTGAAAATTACGTTGCCATAGATTCCGATTCTGTTTTTATAAGAGACTTTTATGTTTCCGATTTTATGTTTGATGAAAATACGCCATACACCATCATGCAGGAATCGAAGGATTTATTAGAAATAACCGAAAGATTAAACATGGATTCTGAAACTATTTTCTTTAAAAGAGCTTTGCGAGACACACGCCCTTTTTTTGGAAATAAAGGCAAGGAATGGGATTACGGTCCGTCTCCCTACATTTGGAACTGCAAAGTCTGGGAACATTTTAATGAAGTGTTTTTGAAAGAAATCAATCTCAATTTCGATCAATTTTTTACTGAAATTGACAAAAAAAGTTATTCTCCAAGCGACTGTGTAATTTATGGCGAATATTTATTAAAAACCAGACTTATAGATATACTGCCCATTAACAGTCTTTTCAAAGTTTATCATTACAAAAAACAATATAGAATTGAGAAAAACCAGCTCAGTCTTGAGCAGTTAAGCAAAATTTATCTCGGTCTGATTCATCAAAGCAATTGGAAAAGAAAGAAAAAAAAGTGGTACCGATTTTTTCAATGAATTAAAGAATAATATAATTCTAAAAAAGCTTCAGATGATCAAGGCAAATAAAGTTTATTTGGTATTTCTTAACGGAAAATCTAATGCCGGCGGAGCAGAACGCATGGTTCATTATTTGGATGAATACCTCAAAAGCCGAAAAATTTTGACCGAAATAATTGATGAAGATCGTTTAAAAAATACTTTTATAGGAAAGTTGTATTGGAGATTATTCAGCATCAAGCACTTTCAAAAACGAAGAGCAAAATATATCGCCAAGTTCACCACCGCTTTTCTCTGGTTACATTATCGGCCGAATAAAATGGTAATCAGCAACGGAGAACCGACAGCTTATTATGCTACAGATTGTGTCATTTCTCATGGCTGTTATCATAAAATGGAGTTAGATTACGGCCGAAAAGATTCTAGATTGAGTAGAGTGGCTAAACTACAAATGAAAGCCTGTAAAAATGCCAAGAAAATAATCGCTGTAGAATCAAATGTCAAAGAAGATTTAATAAAGTACTATGGAATTAATGAAAATAAAATCAGCATTGTTCCAAATTGTATTGACCAGACTAATTTTTATCCGATAAAGAAACCTTCCGCCGATTTTAGAACCATTTTATATGTCGGCAGACTGGAACACGGAAAAGGTCTTACAGAATTACAAGAACTCGCAAAATTTGTTGATTCAAAAAGTGATTGGAAACTTCTTATTGCCTCAAACAATTCTTCTAATACGGAACTTTTTAAAAACTTAAATAATACGGAGATTTTAGTTGGATTAACTATTGACAACATCAACCAACTTGCTTATTCGCGTGCAGACATTGTTTATTATCCTTCGTATTCCGAAAGTTTTGGAATGGTGACCATTGAAGCGCTTGCCTGTGGAAGACCAATTGCTGGAAATGCCGTTGGGATTTTACCTAAACTCGTCAAAGAAAAACATCCTGGCTGTTATCTTCTTCCCCAAAAAATAGATGAAAGCATTTTTAATTTTTTTACAGAATGTCTCGAAGATTCAAAAAAATGCAAACCCGAAGAAATTCATGAAATAACAATGAACAAATTTGGCATCAAATCCTATTTTGAACAAATGGATCAACAGTTTTTTAGTAAAAACCAAATACCACTTTACAAATGAGAATTTTATATTTCTATCCCGAAAACCCATTATATAAAACCAAAGGCAACAACGCAAGAGCTTTGTCCATGCTGGAATATTTTAAGGCAAGAGACATTGAAGTCGATTTTGCAGGCGTTGAAACGGATTTATTTGGAGCTAATGAAATCGATAAACTGAAAGAAGAAAAACTAATTTCTAAAGGTTATTTTCTGCCCATTTTTATTAGAAAGAAAAACAAGCTTAAATATTTCTTTCATTACTCGCTTCCCAATAAAATTAAAGGAAAAATTAGTTTGTTTGATAATGTTCGTTCCGGACATAAAAAGGCTTTTAATGCAGCTTTAAAAGAAAATGATTATGACGTTATCTTGATTTCTTATCTCTATTGGTCCAATTTAATTAAGAATAATCCCTACCTCAAAAAAGCAAAATTAATGATTGACACGCACGATTTCCAAACTGCTCAATTTCAGAAAAAAAAGAAGTTTAAATTGGGGAAGTTTTTTGAAACAGAAATAAAAATCTTAAGTTCTTATGATAAAATTTTAGTGATTTCTCCAGAAGAAAAATATCTGTTCTCTCAATTTATTGATAAAGAGATTGCTTTGGTAACACATAGTCTGCCACAAAAGAGCCAGTTAAAAACAGCAAGTAAATACGACATTATTTATGTTGCCAGCGAAAACGAACACAATACAAAAGCAGCAAAATGGTTTTTTAGTGAAGTGTATCATTTGCTTTCAAAATCATTGAAAATTGTTGTGATTGGTAAAATCGGTACATTCATTGGCGAATACCCAAATGTGGAGAAAATCAGTTTTATTGAAAATTTAGATGATGCTTATCGCGAGTCTAAAATCGCTATATGCCCCATGCTGAGCGGAACCGGAATCAAAATTAAAGTGATAGAAGCTTTATCTTTTGGAATTCCTACCGTTTGCAACGAAAGAGGTGTTGACGGGTTGGTAAACAAAACCAATAATGGCTGTTTGGTTTCAAATGATCCGACTGAATTTGCCAATTATATTGACAATCTCCTTACTGATCCTAATTTCTATAACAAAATCAGTTTAGAAGCCGTTTCCTATTTTAACGATCATCACAGTCTTGATTCCGTATATACTGCATTAGATCAAGTTTTTGAATTATAAATTATCCAATTTAGAGAATACGTTTTCCAATGTTTTAGTTGAAAATGGCTCCAGACTTTCTTTTGAATTTTGCTGTAATTCCAGCCAAAGCGATTTATTAGAATATAAATCAACGATCGCTGTTGCAAAATCTTGTTTCGCATCATGAATCAAAGCATTTTTTTGATGAACCAGTTCCATTCCTTCTGCTCCAACTGAAGAAGTTATAACAGGCAGATAATATTCAAACGCTTGTCCTATTTTGCCTTTTACGCCTGCTCCATAACGTAAAGGCACAATCATGAATTTGTTTTTAATAAAAAACGGTTCAATATCCCAAACATGACCTGTAAAAATGAATCTTGAATCCTGAATATCTTTAATCTTTTCATTAAGATTTCCGATAATATTTACCTTAATAGAATTATTTCTTTTCCATACAATTGGCATTATTTCATGATACAAATAACGGACCGCATCAATGTTTGGCTCGTGGTTAGAGCCAATAAACAGTATGTCTTCACGATCTTCAAAAGGCCAGGTTTCTTCTTTTGTAATTTTAGGGTGATGAATATTGGAGATTGTCATCAGCTTATCGGCATCAATATAACGTGACATTATCTGCTTTTCAAAATCAGAAATAGTAATTATAAAATCTACATTTCGGGCGAGTTTGGTTTCGATAAAAAAGAATTTCAGATAATTTTTGAAATGCGAAACCCGCATCGGATCTATTTTGATTGCTCTTTTATAGCGAAAAAAATGAATATCGACCATATCAAAAACCGAAGCAGCTTTAGGAAGAATTCTGGATATTTTTTTTAAGTTGCCGTGTAAAGATCTTGCTCCATAATACCAAGCAAAATCAACTTTAGGAATTGCTTTTACAAAATCAAAATAGTTTGCATATTGATTCGTTTCGACATAAACAATGGCTCCCAAATCACTGAAATATTTTACATACACATTATCTCGAAAAATATTTTTCGAACAAATAATGCAATTGTAGCCTTTACTTCTAAAAAACAAAATGATTTCTAAAAATCTTCTTGAACCCGAATCATGTTCAGGCGACAGCATACGAATGTTAAAAAAGACAATGGTTTTGTTTGACGGATTATAAGTATCGTAGTTTGGTATAGATTGATCGGATTGGCTTTTAATTATTTTTTTTCGCGCATAATAACGTTTAATACTTTTAAATATCCCCATATATTTTCGTCTTATATAAGCTTGATTTTTCCTTTTAATTAAAAACTCATTCGTAATTTGTATAGTATGCGAAAACAGTAAAAAGTGCAATAATTAACAGAATAAAAATACATGTTTAATTATGTTTTGTAAAGCTTTTCAGCAATTTACGAATTAAATTTAAAAAAAGTATGAAGTTAAATACTGTAATTGTTTCATTTAAAAAGTAAAAACCCCATAAAATCCTATTCTTTCAATTTATCCAGAAGAACTTTAAAATCTTTTGTACCCAAATAGAGATTGTATTGAAAGATAATTTCGTTTTTCTCATTCAAAACGCATAAAGTCGGATACGTAATTTGATTATTGATCGTGCCGAGCTGCATTGCCAGTTCGTGAACCCCAACATTATTTCCAGAAGGTTTATATTTAAATAGCTGCTTATTAAAAGTAATATCTCGTTTTTCCTCGGCATTAAAATCGATGAAATAGAAATCGGAATTAAGTTTTTCAATGATTTCTTTGTTTTTAAAAGTCGTAACCTTCATTCTTTGGCAGAATTGACACCAATCGGTATGAATAAAAACAATGATTTTTCTTTTCTGATTCTGCTGTAAAGCTTCAATTTCCTCAAAAGAATTACTTTTCAGCTGACAGAAACCTGCCGCTGAAATTCCGAAGAAGAAAATAAATAGAAATAGCTTTTTCATTTGTTTTTTTATTTTTCCTTTTTGCCACTCCCGATAGCTATCGGGATAAAAGGATTAGAATGGATTTTTTTTCTTCGTTTGTCACCCTGAGCGTCCCGAGACTTCGGGAGAAGGGCGCTACAATTGGAACGGGCTTCTCCCGAAGTCTCGGGACGCTCAGCCTGACAAACAAAAAATCCGTTTAATCTGTGCAATCTGTGGCCTCTAAATTTACCTCAAATTATATCGTAACCCAATAAACCCGCGAATCGTTTGATTCTGCCCGTAAACATAAGTCGTGTCAAAAGTCAAACCGTACGGATTATCTGGCGTGACCAATACTTTTCCATTCGTATCGTATTGTACATTTTTATCGAAAGGATCATTTGTTCTCGAAATCAGAAACGGATTATTCTGTTTTGGAGTAAAGTTCAGCAGATTTTTTACACCGCCATACAATTCAAAATCCTTCCAGCCCGTATAAGTAAATTGAATATTCTGAATGCTGTACCAAGGTGAATTTGGGTTTCGAGGATCATACTCGCTCAGCAAAGGCAGTTTCATCGGACTGTAAACATTTCCCGTATAATCCAGCAATAAATTCCAAGGTTCAATTTTGTATGAAATACTCCAAGTTCCCGTGAATCTTTCAGTTAAATAAGGCCTTTCTGAAATTCCGTCTTCAACATTTTTATTATCCAAAACTGTTGCTCCAAGAATAAACTTCAAACCATTAGTAAAATTAAGATCAACATTCGTGCTGATACCTTGACTTACGGCAAAACCAGCAATATTATCATAGATAATTTTATTCGGATCACTTTCATAATCTGTCACAATCTTATTGCTGAATCTGGTGTAAAAAGCCGTTGTTTCGATTCCCATAAAAGTTCCGTTCCCGAAATTGATTTTCTGAATATAGTTCAAATTTACATTGACCGATTTCTCTGGTTTCAAATCATTTTCTATTACCACATCTCTTGATCCCGTAAGCGCCGCATGATCTTCGGTAAAGAGATTCACAACTCTAAAGCCGGTTCCAGCATTCAGCCTGAAAATAGTATTTTCGTTTGCTTTGAAACGATAGGCAAATCTCGGTGTAAAGATTGAACCATGAATTGAATTGTAATCGTAACGAGCTCCCAGCAAAATTTGGCTTTTTGGAGAAAAAGTTATTTCGTCCTGCACAAAAATTCCAGGAAGCCAAGTACTTTCAGCATCTTTTGTCGCCGTTGTATTATCATCGTAATAGGTATATCTGCTGGCAATTCCGGCTAATAAATCGTTTCGTCCTATTTTTTTATCCCAAGTCAGTTGCAGGAAACCTATTTTTTGATTGGCGATATACGAAGTTGTTCCGTAACGGCTGTCCTGATAATGCACATTTCCAGAAAACGAAAGCATCAATTTTTCTTCAAACGGCAATTGATAACTACCTATTAATTCTGCTCTTTTGGTGTAAATACTTTCGCCGTAAATTTCATCTCCTCCGCGGTATTTTTTCTCCCAGCGAATATCTCCTCCCCAGCGGTCCTCATACATAGCACGCGCCGCTATGGTAAAAAGCCGATTGTTATTTCGCTGAAAACTCCATTTATTAAATACCGAAATACGATCTGAAAGTGTCACATCAGTAAAATTGTCTTTGTCTTTATCAATTACCTGATCGTAGTTAAAGTAATTAATTCCTAAAAGTGTAGTCGCTTTTTTACCCGCATTGAACTTCATTCCCAAATCAAGATTGTTTTCCAGATAAGTCGTTGTAAAATAATCTGCAGAAAACATGGGTGCATTGGTTGGGTTTTTAGTGATAATATTAATTAAACCTCCAACAGCTTCGCTTCCATAAAGAGACGAAGCTGGGCCTTTTACGATTTCAATTCGTTCGACCAAAGAGTTTGGAATTCCAGACAATCCATAAACTGTAGAAAGACTGCTCACAATTGGCATTCCATCAATCATTACCAAAGTATAAGGACCTTCTAATCCGTTGATATGAATATCTCCCGTGTTACAGACACCGCAATTTAACTGCGGACGAACTCCGTTTATGTTTTGCAGCGCATCATAAATACTCGGCGTTGGGTTTTTCTTGAAGAAGACCGGCGAATAAACCTCAACCGGCACGGCACTTTCTAAACGTTTTACGGGTTTTAAAGTTCCTGAAACTACCACTTCATTCAATTCGTTCTGATCTTCTTTTAATTCAAAATCAAGATCCAAATTCTGATTTTCTACTATTACTATTTTTTGGGTTAAGGATTTGAATCCCGTAGAAGTCACCCCAATTTTATAAGTTCCTGCCGGAATATTTTCTAACTGATAATGTCCAAGAGAATCTGCTTGAGTTTTAAAGTTTGTATTTAGTAAACGAATATTAATTTCCTGCATAACAGGAATATCTGCAGTTACATTTCCGGATATATTTTGAGAGTAAATGCTTTGTGCTGAAATTATTAATATTGTCAAAAATAAATATTTCATTATATTAAAATTAAATTTAGACAAAACTAAAAATTAAATTTGACAAACAATGATTCCTAAGACAAAAAATTTCAAACGGATTGAATTCAATATGTTAGAATTTTGTTTTTACAAATAGAAATGGAACAGCCTCCAGCTTTAGTTGGATGAAAAATAGAATCGAAAACAACTAGCTTTAGCCAAACCTGTAAATTTCGGCTAAAGCCTTTCCCTTTTAAATTATGAATCCCCTAGCTGAAACTAGGGGCTATTCAAAAGCTTCTACAAACCCGACAGGTTTTAAAAACCTGTTGGGTTTAAAACCTCTAAAAATCTTCGTCAATTAGTTCTTTGTTAATTACCGCTCCCGCGAAAGAACCTGTCGAAACGGCAATAGCGACAGATCGCATTGGAGTTGTGCAATCTCCGCTTGCAAAAACTCCATTAATATTAGTTTTCTGCATAGCATCAACTTTTAACAAACCTTGTTCGTTTAAATCGCAGCCTAAAGTTTCAGGAATTGTACAATGTTGTTCAAAAGGTGGTTTTGCGTAAATGGCTTTTACAGCTACTTTTTCCTCATTTTTGAAGATAATATTTTGAATATATCCATCCTGATGTTCAAAAGAATCAATTTCTTCTTCGAATATTTGAACGCCGTGACTTTTTAGAATTTCAGTTTGTTCCAAAGTCAAAGTTGATTTTCCATTGGTACACAATCGTAAATCTTTTGTCCAGTTCGAAATCAATTTTGCATATTCAAATCCCATTTCGCCATTGGCAATAATAGCCGTTTTTTCATTTTTGACTTCATAGCCATGACAATAAGGACAATGTAAAACCGAAATTCCCCAGCAATCGGCAAAACCTTTAATGTCGGGAAATGAATCTTTAATACCGCTTGCAAATAAGATTTTTCTAGACTGAAAAACTTCTCCAGATTCAGTTGAAACTTCAAATCCGTTTTTCAATTTGCTAGCTTGCACGGCAAGTCCTTTATAAAAATGGACTGTTTTATAAAGATCGACTTGTAATTTGGCTTTCGCCGAAATCACAGCGGGTTTTTCTCCATCTTGTGTAATGAAATTATGAGAATGCGGTGTTTGTCTGTTGCAAGGCAAACCGCTGTCAATAATTAAAACCTGACGCAGAGAACGTCCTAAACTCATCGCTGCTGATAATCCGCTGTAACTGCCGCCAATAATAATCACGTCAAAATTCTTCTGTTCCATAATTAATGATGTTGTTTTTTGTGTAATTTGTAATTAATCAAATGACCAATGATCATCCCAATGCCGCCGAAATAGATAAGATCTAAATGAATCTCTAAAAATAAATCTGCTAAAATGCTGACCCAGATTAGCCCCATAGAAACAATCAAAATTGAAGAAACCAAAAGAGTTGATTTTTTCGTAATTTTGAAAATTGCAAACAAACCTATTGAAGCAAAGAGTAAATCGATAAATGGATTGTGACTCAGCCCTAAAGGAAGAATCGTTAAAAGTGGAAAAATCAAACAAGGAACAAGACAAATCGTTGCGCTTGAAATTCCTAAAATATCGTAAAAGGGTGTCGTTATTTTCTTCATTTTGTGTACTTTTACTTAATGCAATTTTGTTGCAAATATACAGATTAAATTAAAATGCAACATTGTTGCGTTAAATTTTTTAATTCATAAAAATGAAAACAACACGCAATACTACCGCGAAAACAGCTGTTTTAGAGGTCTTTGAGAATTCTAAGACGGCATTATCACACACTGAAATTCAAAAACAATTGAACGATGTCTGCGATCGCGTAACTATTTATAGGATTTTAGATCGTTTGGTTAACGATGATATTATTCATAAAATTTCAAATCTTGACGGCACAGTAAAATATGCAAAATGCAATCATTCGCATCAGCGAGTGCATATTCACAACCATGCTCATTTCAGCTGTGAAAACTGTAACGAAATTACTTGTCTGGAAAATGTTAAACCGAGTTACATCATGCCGCATAATTATAAAGTGAATGAAATAAATTTCACTTTATCAGGATTGTGCCCAAAATGTTTGAATTCTAACATATAAATTTTAGACTCGCCTAAAAATATTGTTCCGCGAATATCATTTTTCTATATATTTGTGAAAACAATACTTTTACAATGACTAAATCTTTAGAAGAAGTACACGAATCAGTTTCTACCGAACATAAAAAAACAGGTTTCAGGAAAATATTAGCCTTTTTAGGTCCCGCTTACTTGGTAAGCGTTGGCTATATGGATCCCGGAAACTGGGCGACAGATATTGCCGGCGGAAGCCAGTTTGGCTACACTTTAGTCTGGGTCTTATTGATGAGTAACTTAATGGCTCTGCTGCTGCAGAGTTTAAGCGCAAGACTTGGAATTGTAACACAGCGCGACCTTGCACAGGCTTCTCGAGAAACCTATTCAAAATACATTAACTACATTTTATATTTTCTAGCCGAAATTGCCATCGCCGCATGTGATTTGGCAGAAGTTCTCGGAATGGCGATCGGAATTAATCTGCTTTTCGGAATTCCTTTACTTGAAGCTGTACTGATTACCGTTTTAGACACCTTTTTACTGCTTTTCCTGATCAATAAAGGAATCCGCAAAATGGAAGCCTTCATTATTGCTTTAGTCGCTATAATTGGTTTTTCTTTTATTTTTGAAATGATTTTTGCAGAACCGGAAATGGGTAAAGTATTGCAAGGTCTTATTCCTTCTATCCCAAATTCGGCTGCTTTATACATTGCTATCGGAATCATTGGAGCAACTGTAATGCCTCACAATCTTTATCTGCATTCTTCTTTAGTACAAACAAGAAAATTTGACCGAACTCCAGCAGGTATTAAGCAAGCTTTAAAATACAACATGATCGATTCTACAATCGCATTAAATTTAGCTTTCTTCGTAAATGCCGCAATTTTGATTCTTGCTGCAGCGACTTTTCATAAAAACGGAATGTTTGAAGTCGCCGAAATTCAGGATGCGCATCAGTTTTTAGAACCTTTACTCGGAACAAAATGGGCGCCAATACTATTTGCTGTTGCTTTGATTGCTGCGGGACAAAGTTCTACCGTAACTGGAACTTTGGCTGGACAAATTGTTATGGAAGGTTATTTACATTTTAGAATTCAGCCTTGGGTTCGTCGAATTATCACGCGTTTAATTGCCATTATTCCTGCCGTAATTGTAATTCTTATTTACGGAGAAAGTGTAACGGGAAAACTTTTGATTTTGAGCCAAGTCATTTTGAGTTTGCAATTAGGTTTCGCTATTATTCCTTTGATCCATTTTGTGAGTGATAAATCGAAAATGAATGGTTTTCACATTTCAAAACTTACTCAAGTTGTTTCTTGGATCATTGCCACTATCATTGTTTCATTAAATGCTAAATTAGTGTACGATGAAATCACGTCTTGGCTTGAAGGCTCAAATCATCCTGTAATTCTTTGGGTTACCGTAGTTCCGTTGGCTTTTGGATTTTTAGGTTTATTACTATATATCGTTTTTAAACCTTTTATCGCCAAAGCAAAAAACAAATCGGTAAACCATTCGCCTCATAGTCTGAAACTTCATTTTTCTCCAAGAGAAAGTCAGGCCATTCAAAACATAGCGGTTTCTGTCGATTTCTCAAGTGCCGATGAAGCCGCTTTGAACAAAGCCTTTGAATTGGGTGGCATTGACACCGAATATACCCTTATTCACATTGTAGAAACAGTTGGAGCCTTAATGTATGGCGTTCATGTTCACGATCACGAAACGACAATCGATGAAAAATTATTATTGAAATACAAAGAAATGCTTTCCGAAAAAGGATTCAGGATTAAAACTGAACTCGGTTTTGGAAAACCAAACAAAGTAATTCCGAAAATTATAAACGAAGGAAATTTTGATATTCTCGTTATGGGAACCCACGGCCACACTGGATTGAAAGATATTCTTTTTGGCACAACGGTAGATAAATTGAGACATAAAATTTCAATACCTTTGTTGATTGTTAAATAAAGGGACTAAGGTTCTGAGATCCTAAGTTGATAAGGTTTTTCTTTAAATCTTAAACTTAGAAACTTAGAACCTCAGCTCCTTAGAATCTAAAAAAGAATGACCTTCTCAGAAGAAAATTACCTTAAATCAATCTATCACTTAACCGCGGCTCTAGAAACTGAAGTCAGCACAAATGCTATTGCGGAAATAATGGAGACTAAAGCTTCTTCGGTAACAGATATGCTTAAAAAGCTGGCGGAAAAAGATTTGGTTAATTACAAAAAATACCAAGGTGTTTCTTTAACCGAAAATGGAAAACTGGCTGCCAAAATGATTGTGAGAAAACATCGCCTTTGGGAAGTTTTTTTAGTTGAAAAACTAAATTTCAGCTGGGATGAAGTCCATGATATTGCGGAACAATTGGAACATATCAAATCGGAACAACTGATTAATCGTTTGGATGATTTTCTGGGAAATCCGACTGAAGATCCGCATGGAGATCCAATTCCTGATGCGAATGGCCGAATTATTAAAATTGAAAAACATTTGCTTTCCGAATTATCTGAAAATCAAATTGGAGTTTGTGTGGGCGTAAAAGATACTTCTTCGGAGTTCCTTAAATATCTCGACAAACAAGGAATCGCTTTGGGTTCTAAAATTGAATTTATTTCTAAAGAATCCTTCGATTTATCGGTCAAAATTAAGGTTGATGAAAGGGAATTGTCGATTTCGAACAAAATTGCTTCTAATTTGTTTGTGAAGCTGGTTTAACGGGTTGTTTCGCAGAGATTCACGAAGAAGTTTCGCAGAGGTTCACAAAGATTATTCTTTTGTCAGGCTGAGCGAAGTCGAAGCCTCGCAAAGTGATTCAGCAAACGTGGACTTCGACTTCGCTCAGCCTGACAAATTATTTATTGATTTATTATTTACAGAATCTCTCTCTTGATTATTTTCTTTTATCAATAAACTTCACAACTTTCTTGCTGTTTGTCATCACTAAATATCCTGCAATCGCTTTCAAAAAGTAAAACATGAGCCAAGAAGCTCCTGAATAATCTTTAAATAATTCTTTTTGCTTTAAAAACTCATAAACTGTTGAGCATAATTTAGGAATAGCTTCAACAAAAATAAGAGCTCCAATAACAATTACAGCAATAGAAAGAATGTTATTATACGGAAGATTTATGTCTATCCTCTTTTCTGTAAAATTTTGATCCAGCTTTAATACATTAATAATCCATTCTGTTTTAAATAAAAATAATCTTATTACTAAAAGATAAAGAATAAGTGTCCCAAAAGTTATAAGCCAAACTGTTATTAAATTCCCCCAATCTAACTGATCTTGAAAAAAAGAAAAAGTTGAAGCAAATTGTGTAATAACATATACGCTATTTATCAAAAGCCATAAACCTATTCCTTTAATAATAATTCTCCAGAAAGTTTTAATTTCCATATATTCTATTTAAAAAGGCAAGATTATACAATCCCTTTCTCAATCATTTCTAACATAACCGGCGACGCATTTTTAAATGTCGGCGGCTGTTCAATAATACTTCCGGCGTTCTTTTTATTTACTTTAAAAGTCACATCGTTATCTGTAGTAAATAAAAGCGCTGTTAGAAATGGTTTTTTGATGTAAGAACCTAAAACCAATAAAGCTTCATCTAAAGTATGAATGCTTTCGATTTCTTCTGTTTTATAACGAGAAGTTAAGGAAATAGAGAAAGTATTGTCTTCATTTAAAACCAAACGGAAATAAATATTCTTAAGCTCGGTATCGCCAATAGTTTTGGCCAAAGTCAGTTTTGCGAAAGTTCCTGCTTGGATGCTTTCTTTAACTCGTTCACAAAAAAGGGCAAATATTGGTTCGTATGACATATTGTAGTGTTTATTTAACCGCAAAGGTCGCTAAGATTTACGCAAGGTTCACTAAGTTTTTTAATTTTTCTTGCGTGCTTTGCGTAGCCCTTTGCGAACTTTGCGGTTAAGAAAAAATTTATTTTCCTGTAAATTCAGCTTTTCGTTTTTCTAAGAAAGCTGTTGTTCCTTCCTTAAAATCTTGAGTTCCGAAACATTCTCCGAATGATTTTATTTCGGTATCGAAACCATTTTTGCCATCTTTAAAGTTAGCATTGATGGCTTTTATGGCTTTTCCAATTGCAAATGGCGCATTTTTAATGATTTTATGAGCAATGGCATTTGTAAAAGACAAAAGCTCAGCTTGTGACACTATATGATTTATTAAACCGTATTCCTTTGCTTCTTCTGCAGAAATCATTGCTGCAGTCATAATCATTTCCATCGCACGGCCTTTTCCTATTAATTGCGGTAAACGCTGTGTTCCTCCGTAACCTGGAATCAATCCTAAAGTTACTTCTGGAAGTCCCATTTTAGCATTATCTGAAGCTACTCTGAAATGACATGCCATAGCCAATTCTAATCCGCCTCCAAGAGCAAATCCGTTAATGGCTGCGATAACCGGTTTTTTAAGGTTTTCGATAAAATCAAATAAAGACTCCTGCCCTTCTGCAGCTAATTGTGCGCCTTCAACAGTTGTATAATTCGCAAATTCCGAAATATCTGCTCCAGCCACAAAAGCTTTTTCACCACTTCCGGTTAAAACAATGACACGGACATCATCATTTTTAGATAATGACTCAACGGCACTACTCAAATCGCTGATGGTTGCTTTATTTAAAGCATTTAACTTAGTTGGCCTGTTAATTGTAATGGTTGCAATTTTTTCTTCAATTGAAATTAAGATATTTTCGTAGTTCATAACAACTGGTTTTATGAGTTTGTGATAGGCAAAGAAACTCTAAAAGTGGTTCCTTTTCCGTAAGTAGATTCAAAGGTAATTGTTCCTTTGTAATTTTCGATAATGTTTTTTATAATTCCGAGTCCAAGTCCCATACCGCTTGTTTTAGTGGTAAATTTTGGTTCGAAGATTCGACCGATATCTTGTTTCTGAATTCCAATTCCGTTGTCTTTTACAGCAATTTCAACATTGTCGTTACGTCGTTTTACAGTAACCACTATTGATTTTTGAAACTGACTTTCCGGAATTGCCTGCGTTGCATTTTTAACCAAATTGGTAATTACACGAATTAATTGCGTACGGTCCATTTTGGAAATAATTTCTTCTTCCTCTTTTTCAAAAACAATATAATCTTCGTTGAAAATATCCAAGGCCAATTCAACAACCTCAACAACATTCAGCGTTTCATTTTGCTGCGCCGGCATTGAAGCAAAGTTAGAAAATGCCGAAGCAACCGAAGTCATGGTGTCAATCTGCTGGATTAAGGTTTCGGAATAATCGTTCATCTTCTGCTTTACATCAGGATCACTCGGATCAAATTTTCTTTGAAAACTCTGTACCGTTAATCGCATTGGAGTAAGCGGATTTTTAATTTCGTGTGCAACTTGTTTCGCCATTTCTCGCCAAGCTTCTTCACGTTCGCTTTGTGCTAATTTGATCGCGCTGGTTTCCAGTTTATCGACCATTCCGTTATACGCTTTTATCAAGAAATTGACTTCTTTACTATTCGCTTCTAAAACAATCTTTTCATTTTTCTGATCCAGATTGGTTTCTTCCAAACGATCAGAAATGGTTTTCAGTGATTTTGTAATATAAGTCGAAAGGAAATATGCCAAAGCAAAAGCCACAATAAGCATGAAAGAATACACCTGACTTAAGCGAATCAAGAAGGTATTCAGCTCATTATCATAATAACCATCGTCTTCTAAATACGGAAGATTTAATATTCCGAGTGGTTTGAATTTTTCGTCTTTAATTAAACTGTATGAAGATCTGTTTTTGACTCCGTCGATGGTTTTAATGTCTACAAAACGTTTTTCTATGGAAGATCGAACTAGTTTTAAGATATATTCTGGAATTGGCGGTGCGATTTTATCAACAGCGAAAGACTCTTTAGAAGATTTCAACAGTTTTCCGTCAAGGCTGTAAATGTTGATTTCGATTTTATGAATCTGCGCTAATTCGTGGATTTTATCTTTAAATATTAAATCTAAGTTTTGCGTTTTCAGCGGATAAGTCGTTGTAGAAAGCACATAATTGATATGTTCTTTTACGGCATTTTCTTTTCGCTCTAAACGTTCTTGGTGGTATTCTTTAGCTTCGGTTTTAAACTGAATAATCGAAATCGAAGCCAATAAAAAAGATGCCACAACAATCAATACAATCATCGACAGGAAAATCCTAGTACGAAGTGAAAGCATTGTCATTTTGAAGTTGTTCAGCATTTGTTTTATTTTTTTGCCACGAATTACACGAATTTACGCTAATTATTTTTTTTTGCCACAGATTAAAAGGATTATGAGGATTAAAAAATCATTGAAATCTATTTAATCTGTGGCAAAAATTATAAAAATAAATTCGTGCTAATTCGTGTAATTCGTGGCAAACTCTCTTTATTTTTTTTCTCGTATGCGCTTGTAAAAACGAAATCCCAGCATTATTAAAACCGAGAATAATATGATTCCGATTACGCCGAAAATCCAGTTGACAGCGCTTTTTAAAACCACTAAAAAGACAACAGCAAATAGAATAATCGTTGCGCCTTCATTCCATAAACGCATGAAATTATTGGAATATTTTACCTCATCGTTTTGTAATTGTTTAAAAATCTGATGGCATTTTCCGTGATATAAATACAAAAGGAAAACGAAACATAACTTGACATGCATCCAAGATTGTGTGAGCCAAATGTGTCCAGCATCGGTAAAAAACAACATCCAAAAAGCAAAAATACTTGCCAAAACCGCCGATGGCCATGTAATAATATACCACAAACGGTAGGCCATTATTTTATATTGCGCCTGCAAAATTTCTTTTTCCGGCGAAGGTTTTTCATTGGCCTCGATTTGATAAACGAATAAACGCACAATATAAAACAAACCCGCAAACCAAGTGATGACAAAAATAAGGTGCAGTGATTTTAGATAGTTATAATATTCCATAAAGTCTATTTTCTTTACTCTTGCCTCTTTCTTCTATTTCGCCCAATCATTAATCCAGTTAGAAACCGTTTGGCACCATTCATCATCATCATTCAAACATGGAATTGCCAAGAATTCTTCTCCTCCCTTTGCTTCAAAATCTTCTTTGGCGCGCATTGCGATTTCCTCTAAAGTTTCTAAACAATCTGAAACGAAAGCTGGTGTAACAACTGCCAATTTCTTGATTCCTTTTGCTGGCATGTTGTCAATTTCAACATCAGTATAAGGTTCCAACCATTTATCTCCCGCCAAACGCGATTGAAATGTCAGACTGTATTTATCTTCAGGAAGTCCTAATAATTTTATGACTTGTTTTGTTGTTTCGTAACATTGGTGACGATAACAAAAATCATGCGCTGGAGATGGTGTGTTGCAGCAAGAACCGTCAATTTTACAATGCGATTTTGTTACATCGGTTTTGCGAATATGACGTTCTGGAATTCCGTGATAAGAAAACAATAAATGATCGTAATCAAATCCAACTAAATGTTTTTGAATCGAATCGGCTAAATTCTTGATGTAATCTGGTTTATTGTAAAATGCCGGAACATCTGTAAACTTCATGTGTGGGAATTTCTTCTTGCGAATTTCTTCGGCTTTAACCAAAATAGTCAAAGTCGATGCCATTGCATATTGCGGATATAAAGGAAAAAGCATTACATCTGTAACTCCTTTACCGTTTAATTCCTGAAGTCCTTTTTCGATTGTCATAGTTCCGTAACGCATCGCTAACGAAACTGGAACATTTACTAAAGGCTGCACTTTTTTCTGCATTCTTTCTGAAAGAACCACTAATGGAGAACCTTCTTCCCACCAAATTTTCGCGTAAGCGTGTGCCGATTCTTCTGGTCTTTTTCTTAAAATAATTCCGCGAACTAATAATGCTCTTAATAAATACGGAACATCGATCACGTATTTATCCATTAAAAATTCATCTAAATAAGGTTTAACATCTTTTGGAGTTGGACTTTCTGGAGATCCAAGATTTACTAATAATACGCCTTTCATTATTGTTTTTTTGCATTAGGCTTTAAGCATTAGGCTTTAAGCTTTTATTTGTTTTTAAAAATTTCGTCAAAAGTATTCTATTGAACTTTTTAGAAATATGATAATTATTACTTTTTTATTATTGTTGAATATCGAAAATCAATATTGTAAAAAATTCTCACGCAGATTTCGCAGATCTTGCAGATTTTTTAATTCGTGCTAATTAGTGAAATTCGTGGCAAACAGATTAAACATTCGCATTAATCGACATCAAATACTTCTTTGGAGTTGTAGCAAACTTTTTCTTGAACGCTGCGATAAAATGACTTCCAGTGCTGTACCCAATTTTCAGCCCAACTTCGTTTACATTATAAGATCCGCTGTCTAAAAGCTTTCTCGCAAAATCCATTTTATAATCAAAAAGGAAACCGTAAACTGTGTCGCCGTAAATTTGTTTGAAACCCATTTTCAGTTTCTTCAAATTCAAACCAATTTCATCTGCCAATTCTTGTAATCCCGGAGGTTCGGCCATATTAGCAATAATAATTTCTTTGGCTTTTCGAATTTTTAAAACATTGTCTTCATCAATTAAGAACGGACATTGTTCTGCATTTGGATCTTCTGTTCTATTAAAATACAAACTCAATAATTCGTATCCTTTTCCTTTATAATAAAGGTTTTTTATGGACGGATGAAGGTTATAATGAAACAACTGACTCAAAACAATTGCCATTGACGGACTGATATTTCCTTCGTTATAATACTTTTTATCCTTATTGTCTGGACTTAAAAAAGTAATATAATCGGCTTCGGCAGAAAACAACGCGTGAAATTTTTTAATTGATACAATTACCGAAATCGCCCAAGAGTTTGGAGCCAATTCTAAATTAAGCGGTAATTCTTTCTGCGGATTGTACAAAAGCAACGATTTTTCTTCTTTCAATTCTAAAGCATAACTGCCTTGATTGAACAAAAATTTTGCATTGCCTTTTATCCCGAAGTGAAACTGTATCAGGCCAGTACCAATTATTTCATGCTGTGCATAAAAAGGTTCAGAACCATCGTTTTGAAAACGAATCAGCGTAAAGTCGTCTTCAATTTTTATAACTTCTTGAGAACTCATAGCGATATTTTTTTGAAACGAAAATCAAAGCAAACTCAAAATGTTATTTAGAACGACTCTAAACTAATCACTTCAAAGGAGTTGATTTTGCTACAAAAGTAGTCCTTTTTACTCAAAAACACCTATTTAGGTTCAAAAAAACATACAGCGACATAAAAAGTACTTTTAGCGTTACTTTTATAAACACTATAGTAATAATTTTGTTGCACTTTTATGAAAGTGAATTTATGGAAAACAATAACGTACCGAAACACCTTTATTTTTATTCAGTTGGTCTGAGTTATAAAAAAGCTGATGCTGAGGTTAGAGGTCAATTTAGTTTGGATGCTGTTGCTAAAACGCGATTGCTGGAACAAGCTAAAAACGATGGAATAGAAAGTTTACTAGTTACTTCAACTTGCAACAGAACCGAAATTTACGGTTTTGCTGAACACCCATTTCAATTAATAAAATTAATCTGCGATAATAGTAACGGATCTGTTGATGCTTTTCAGAAAGTAGGTTTCGTTTACAAAAATCAAGAAGCAATCAATCACTTATTTCGCGTAGGAACTGGTTTAGACAGTCAGATTTTAGGTGATTTCGAAATTATATCTCAAATCAAAACTTCTTTTACGCATTCAAAATCAATGGGATTGGCCAATGCTTTTATGGAAAGATTGGTAAATGCAGTGATTCAGGCCAGTAAAAGAATCAAAACAGAAACAGAAATTAGTTCTGGAGCAACTTCGGTTTCTTTTGCTTCGGTACAATATATTTTGAAGAATGTTGAAGATATCAGCAACAAAAACATTTTACTTTTTGGAACTGGTAAAATCGGAAGAAATACTTGTGAAAATTTAGTAAAACATACTAAAAACGAACACATTACTTTAATCAACAGAACAAAAGACAAAGCGGAGAAATTAGCTGGAAAACTAAATCTGATTGTTAAAGATTATTCGGAATTACATTTAGAACTTCAAAAAGCCGATGTTGTGGTTGTGGCGACAGGCGCGCAAAACCCAACGGTTGACAAAGCGATTTTAAATCTTAAAAAACCTTTGTTGATTTTAGATTTATCGATTCCGAAAAATGTTCATGAAAATGTAGAGGAATTAGAAGGCGTAACTTTAATTCACATGGATTATTTGTCTCAATTGACAGATGAAACTTTGGAAAACAGAAAATTACACATTCCGGCTGCAGAAGCAATCATTGAAGAAATCAAAGAAGAATTTGTTGTTTGGATGAAAGGCCGAAAATTTGCGCCAACCATCAATGCTTTAAAAGACAAATTGAATGCAATCAAAGTTTCTGAATTAGATTTCCAAAGCAAAAAAATCGCCGATTTTAACGAAGCGCAAGCAGAAATCATCAGCAACAGAATCATTCAAAAAATCACTACACATTTTGCCAATCATTTAAAAGACGACGACACCATGGTCGATGAAAGCATCGAATGGATCGAAAAAGTCTTCAAAATAAAAGCATCTTAAATTTTTCATTTTACCATTAAGATATTAAGAAAGTTAAGTTTCACACTTTAAAAAAGCAGACTTAATTCCCTTAATATCTTAATGGTAAAATTTTAATAAAAAAACATGGCTGAAAAGACAATCAGAATTGGAACGCGCGACAGCGAATTAGCACTTTGGCAAGCACATACTGTCGAGAAAAAACTTAACGATTTAGGTTATAAAACTTCAATTGTTGCGGTTAAATCTCAAGGTGATATTATTCTGGATAAACCGTTATACGAACTCGGAATTACAGGAATTTTTACCAAAACGCTGGACATTGCCATGATCAATGGTGATATTGATATTGCGGTCCATTCGATGAAAGATGTTCCAACGGCTTTACCAAAAGGAATTGTTCAGGCTGCGGTTTTGCCGAGAGCGAATGTTCTAGATATTTTGGTTCATAAAGGGAATCCTGATTTTACAAATCCAAGCACTATTGCAACAGGAAGTTTACGTCGTCAGGCACAATGGTTTAACAAATACCCAAATCATACCGTAGTTGATTTACGCGGAAACGTGAATACACGTATGCAAAAATTACAAGATAATGATTGGGACGGAGCTGTTTTTGCCGCTGCGGGTTTAGAGCGCATTAACTTAAAACCTGAAAACTACATCAATTTAGATTGGATGATTCCCGCGCCGGCACAAGGAGCAATGCTTGTTGTAGCAATGGAAAACGATAATTATACTCTAGATGCGCTTTCTCACTTAAATGATATTGAAACTGAAATTTGCACCTATATCGAACGTCAGTTTTTAAGAACGCTTGAAGGCGGATGTACAGCACCAATAGGATCTTTAGTAACTTATAACGAAGACGAAGACACGCTGCATTTTCAAGGTGTTTTACTATCTATTGATGGAAAACAAAAATTGGAGATCAAAAAAACGGTTGATATTTCAGAATGGAAAAAACTTGGTTTTCATTCGGCTCAGGAGATTTTGAATAATGGCGGAACGGAATTAATGCAGAAAATAAAAGAATCCCTGAAAAAATAATGGCGAAATCAATTCAGATATTATCTACTAAAATATTATCTCCTCTTCAAAAACAAGAGTTGACAAAAGCTGGCATCGAAGTAATCGAAGCTGATTTTATCAAAACCGAAAACAAACCTTTCGAACTTAAAAACCTCAACGAAAGTTTAATTTTCACTAGTCAAAATGCCGTTCACAGCGTTTTATCAAATCCAAAATCAGAAGAACTTAAAAGCAAAAACGTGTATTGCGTTGGCTTAAAAACAAAAATTCTTTTATCTGAAAACGGATTCAATGTTGTAGCTTATACGGGTTATGCTTCAGATTTGGCAGAAATTATCACTTTGGTTTATCGTAATGAAAGTTATACTTTTTTCAGCGGAAATCTTAGAAGAGATACTTTACCAAGCGCTTTGAAAGAAGCCGAAATAAAATTCAACGAAATTCAGGTTTACGATACTTCTTTACAACCTCAAAAAATAAAAGCAAATCCACAAGCTATTTTATTTTTCAGTCCGTCTGGAGTTGAAAGTTACCTAAAAGATAATACTATAAATAAGCAGCTTTGTTTCTGCATCGGCGAAACTACAGCAGAAGCTTTACATAAAGTCACAAAAAATATTATCATTGCAGACCAGCCAACAGTTGAAGATGTAATTGAAGATGTAATTAACGAATATAAATAGCAATACGCTTTAGGCTGTATGCCGTAAGCAAAAAAATAAATAGCTGTACGCTTTAGCTTTAGGCTTTAAGCAAATGCAAAAAAGGATAACAACAAACACGCTTAAAGCCTAAAGCTTAAAGCCTAAAGCAAAGAAAAAATGTTAAAAAACGACCTATTTTTAAAAGCATTAAAAGGAGAAACTGTTCAACGTCCGCCAGTATGGATGATGCGCCAAGCAGGAAGATATTTACCTGAATTTAGAGAACTTCGTGATAAATATGATTTTTTCACACGTTGCGAAACTCCAGAATTAGCTGCTGAAATTACAGTACAGCCAATTCGTAGAATTGCTCCAGATGCTGCGATTTTATTCTCAGATATTTTGGTAGTGCCACGCGCAATGGGAATTCACGTAGAATTGAAAGATAATTTGGGACCAATAATTCCAAATCCGATTCGTTCTTTGGCTGATGTTCACAAAGTTTTTGTTCCAGATGTAAATGAAACTTTAGGTTACGTTTTTGACGCTGTAAAACTGACTAAGGAAATGTTGAACGACGAAGTGCCTTTAATTGGTTTCGCTGGTTCGCCTTGGACAATCTTCTGTTATGCTGTTGAAGGAAAAGGTTCTAAAAGTTTTGATACTGCAAAAGGATTCTGCTTCTCAAACCCAGCTGCAGCACATACTTTACTGCAAAAAATTACAGATACAACAATTTTATACTTAAAAGAAAAAGTAAAATCTGGTGTAAACGCCGTTCAAATTTTTGATTCTTGGGGAGGAATGCTTTCTCCAGTTGATTATCAGGAATTTTCATGGAAATACATCAACCAGATTGTAGATGCTTTAGCAGATATTACTCCGGTTATTGTTTTCGGAAAAGGATGCTGGTTTGCTCTTGGTGAAATGGGTAAAAGTAAAGCTTCTGCATTAGGAGTTGACTGGACTTGTTCAGCTAGAAACGCTCGTTATTTGTCTGGCGGAAACATTACTTTACAAGGAAACTTTGATCCATCAAGATTACTTTCTCCAATTCCGACTATCAAGAAAATGGTTCATGAAATGATCGACGAATTCGGAAAAGACAAATATATCGTAAATTTAGGTCACGGAATTTTACCAAATATCCCTGTAGATCACGCAAAAGCGTTTATTGACGCGGTTAAGGAATACGGAAATTAAGTGTTCAGTTTTCAGTCGCAGTTTTCAGATTTTACTGCGACTGAAGACTTTGACTGAAAACTAAAAAAATGCTAAACAAAGGTTTAAGAGACGAAGAAAAAATAAGAATTGATAACGTTCTTAAAACGTTACGAACACTCATTTTTGTACCTTATCCTTTAAGTCATTTACAAAAATCAGATATCGAAAATCAATTAAAAGAGTTTGGATTAAATATTGAAAGTTTAATTGAATTTTCAAATGAAGATTTAATCTCATTGTTAACTCGTCTTCATTTTGATTGGGAACAATTAGAACAATTTGGTGATATTTTAATAGAATTCTCAAAAGAAGAAAACCATAATTTTGAAGATAAAGCTTTAGCTATCTATCAATATATCCAACAGGAAAGCAAGGTTTTTTCTTTCGGAATAAACACTAAAATTACTTCTCTAAAAAACAAATAAATGAGTTTTACAGATTGGAAAATAGACCGAATTGAAAATATTCTTCCCGAAGAATTCTATAAATTAATTGATAAGAATAGAAATCATATCGGACACACTTTTCCTGTTACGCTGGCGAATTCTGACTCACTAGAAAATGCCGAAAACTTCATATCCGTTAGTAAAGACAAAGAAAAAAACAGCGAAGGATATTATTTTTATGCTAGAGAAATTGACACCAATGATTTAATTGGTTATTTGTGTGTAAAAACTATCGATTACCGCATTTCAAAATGTGAATTAGGCTATTTTATTGACGAAGATTTTCAAGGCAAAGGAATTACTTCTAAAATGGTATCAAACGCACTTGAATTTTGCTTTAAAGAATTACTGATGAACAAAGTTTTCATCTGTACATCAGAAATCAATCTGGCAAGTCAGAAAATTGCATTGAAACATAATTTTAAACAAGAAGGAATTTTAAGAGATGAATTTAGAAACGGTGACGGCGAATTGCAAAACACTGTTTATTTCGGATTGCTTAAATCAGAATATATTAAATCATGAAAGATAAAGTTAGATAAAATTAAAAATGAGCTCTTTAGAAAGAATTTTAAACACTATAGCTGATTTTAACTTTGAAAAATTGAACCCGCTATATAAAGGTTTTTTTGTGATGTGCTTTTTTGTAATATTTGTTAGTACTTGCTCCTACTTTTCAAACGAAACCAAAATCAGTAAAGATGCATATAGAGATATGTTCAATGAAGATTTTTCCGGATTAATTGTAAAAAAATATTTGGACAAAGAGAACAGAAAGACTCCTACTTTTAAATTAAGGGACTCTAGTCAATTATATGGTTACTATATTCTTTGGGAAAAAGCTGAAATAGGAGATTCATTATTTAAAAAAGCAAATTCAAGATTTGTAAAGATTTTTAAAAAAGATACTATAATAGTATTTGATATGAATGTTGCATTCAAATATCATGACATTTTACCAGAAAATGAAAAATAAGAACATGAAAGATAAATTTTACGCCTACATACAACAATTACAAGACCAAATCTGTGCTGGATTAGAAGCTGTTGACGGAACTGCAAAATTCCGTGAAGATCTTTGGAAACGTCCTGAAGGCGGGGGCGGAAGAACGCGTGTTATTGAAAACGGTGCTGTTTTTGAAAAAGGCGGTGTAAACATTTCTGCTGTTCACGGAAAACTTCCGGAAACGATGCAAAAAATGTTTGGTGTTGGCGAAGCCGATTTCTTTGCCTGCGGGTTAAGTTTGGTAATCCACCCTAAAAATCCAATGGTCCCAACAGTACATGCCAATTGGAGATACTTTGAAATGTATGATGAATCTGGAAATGTAATTCAACAATGGTTTGGCGGTGGACAGGATTTAACGCCTTATTATTTGTTTGAAGAAGATGCAAAACACTTTCACCAAACGTGTAAAACAGCTTGCGACAAACACAATCCGGAGTTTTATCCGAAATATAAAAAACAATGCGATTCTTATTTCTGGAATACGCACCGAAATGAAGCCCGCGGACTTGGAGGTTTGTTCTTTGATTATTGCAAAGCAAATGAATCAATATCAATGGAAAACTGGTATGATTTTGTAACCGAAGTTGGCAATAGTTTCCTTGAAGCCTATGTACCAATTGTAGAAAAAAGAAAAAATTTAGATTATACTCCAGAACAAAGAACATGGCAGGAAATCCGTCGTGGTCGTTATGTAGAGTTTAATCTGGTTCATGATAAAGGAACTTTATTTGGTTTAAAAACCAATGGAAGAATCGAAAGTATTCTAATGAGTCTTCCTCCGCATGTACAATGGGTTTATGATCATCATCCAGAAGCAGGAAGTGAAGAAGAGAAATTGATAAATGTGTTAGAAAATCAACGTGATTGGATTTGATATTATTAACCTAAAATTTTTATTTAACACATAAAAACATAGATTTATTGACCTATATTAGAGGAAATTTTTAGAAAATTGCATTTTTTCACATAGTCCTATGTGATTTATTTTGAATGAAATGCCCTTTTAAAAACAATCCAAAAACTATGTTTCTATGTGTTTAAAACTAATTTACACTACATTCTTCACCAGTATTTTGGGATGTTTTGCTCAAAACGATTCCCTGCAGAATCCATATTTCAAATCCTATAATGATAAAATTACTGCCAGTGTTTATTATCTAGATACTTCTAATAGTTTTCAGATTGCTTCAGATAATACAGATCCAAAAATGTACCTCAATCTCATTCCGAATCGAAGAGAACAGATTGGTTTTAACTTAAATTATAAAATCATCGATGTCGGTTTTGGTTTTGCACCCAAATTTCTGAGTCAGAATAAAGGCGATTCGCATTCCAAACATTTCAATTTCAACACTCGCTTTTATTTAAAAAAATGGATGCAGTCGTTTACTTTTATCAATCAAAAAGGATTTTATATAAGCGATAACAACGTTACGGCACAATTGCCAGATATGCGAACCACGAAAATAGGAGGAACAACGGCTTATGTTTTCAACGATAAATTCTCTTTTAAAACGTTGGTAAGTCAAAACGAATGGCAGACGAAGAGCTCTGGAAGTTTTATTCCGACTTTCTCCTTTTATTACACGAATTTAGATGTAAACACACACGATTCATCGCCTGGAGATATTTATGTTTTTACATTGGCACCTTCTTACTTCTATAATTTCGTTATTAGTGATCGCGTTTTAATTGGCGCGGGACTTGCTTTAGGTGCGGGACTCAATGTTATTGACAAAGAGACCTCAGCTTTATATCAGGCTGATTTCAATTTAAAATTAGCCTACAATAAAGATCGTTTTTTTGCTTTTGCAACCTTAAATACCATAAGTTTTGCTCAGGATGATAAAGTCGATCCGCGTTTAAATGATAATATTGTTACTTTAAAACTTTCTGCAGGTTACCGATTTGATCCTCCAAAAAAAGTAAAAGAAGTTTACGATAAAGTAAATGAAAAAATCGGACTTTAAGAAAACTACAACCTCATAATCAATAAGTTCTGAAAATTGCTTAAATTACATAGATTTATAAAAACTAAAATTCATTATTATGGCAAATGTGAACCAAGAACAATTAAATCGTATGCATTCTGGCAAAGGATTTATTGCGGCATTAGATCAAAGCGGCGGAAGCACACCAAAAGCATTATTGCAATACGGAGTGGAAGAAAACAGCTATTCCAACGATGAAGAAATGTACACTCTTGTACACGAAATGAGAACCAGAATTATTAAAAGCCCTGCTTTTGACAGCGAATATATTCTAGGCGCAATATTGTTTGAAAACACAATGGATCGAAAAATTGATGGTTTATGGACTGCTGATTATTTGTGGGAAAAGAAAAATATAGTTCCTTTTTTAAAAGTAGATAAAGGACTAGCAGATCTTGCCAGTGGTGTGCAATTGATGAAACCCATTCCGAATCTTGATGAATTACTGACTAGAGCCGTAGAGCGAAATGTTTTTGGAACTAAAATGCGTTCTGTAATTAAAGAGGCAAATCCAGACGGAATTCGAGATGTTGTAGAACAGCAATTCAGGGTTGGTTTGCAGATTTTCGAAAAAGGATTGATTCCAATTATTGAACCTGAAGTTGACATTTACAGCGCTGATAAAGAAAAATCTGAAGAAATTCTCAAAGAAGAAATTCAGAAACAGCTTAATTCTCTGGATAAAGAAGTAAAAGTAATGCTGAAACTTTCTATCCCAACCATTAATGATTTTTACAGCAGTTTAATCTCAGATCCTCATGTAGTTCGTGTTGTAGCTTTGTCTGGCGGATACTCTCGCGAAGATGCTAATGATAAACTGGCGAAAAACCACGGATTAATTGCCAGTTTCTCTAGAGCTTTATCTGAAGGCCTGAGCGCTGATCAATCCGATTCTGATTTTAATTCGACACTTGGCGATACGATAAAAGCCATTTACAAAGCTTCAATTACTTAAAATTTTATTTTTCTAAATAAAAAAATCCCCGAAATCATGATCTCGGGGATTTTCATTTTAGACTTTATTTTGAAGTCATCATTTCATCGGCCAGATCTAAGGTTTGTAAAATGATGTTTTTATTAGTCTGAAAAGAATTCAATTTCAGGACAAATTTAAATTTATTGTCTATCAGTTTTTTAGGAGATTCCATTGTAAAATCTGAAAACTGCGCTGCAATTCTATTCATTTTATTTAACTCATCGTCTTTAGCATTTTGCCCGAAAGCTTTAATAGTCTGCGAAATATTAAGCTTCCCGAAAATAGCATTCTTGCTCAAGTCTTTCTTTGTTTCTTTAACAAAAGAACCGTTTCCTTTGCTAAAATAATCTAATGTATTACTTACCGCTACAACGTCTTTATCTTTTAGAATATAAATGTCTCCATATTCTTTGGTTCCTAAAATCTGGTAGTAATTTCCGTTTTGAGTCAGCATTTTTTTACGAACGCCCAACTGCAGTAATTTATCTCCAAAAGTTGGATGAGTTGATGTAAAAACCACCGAAAACAGCGGAATTGTTTTCTTCACTTTTTCCTCTGTAATTTTTTCCTCATAATTTTCATCATAACCGTATTTTTTGGTCATAACCTCAACTTCTTTCACATCATATAAAAAAGCGCTTAAATCACCATCAAAAAGCTTGGCTGTTGCTTCTTCATCGACTATTGTAGAAATTAAATCTGTAATGATCGCAATATCTTCTTTTGCAAACTTTGGATTCTGAAACATTTCACTCATTAAATTCGGAAATTTTTCAAGAGCTGCTTTAGTATTAATATGATAAGACATATACCCTAACGGTTTCTCCGAAGGGAAATAATTGAAGATATTTTTATTGATTTTTCGATCTCCAATTTTACTTACAGCCTCTGCAATTTCTTTAGAATATTCTACAATTTCTTCGATTCTGGCATTGTCATTGTCGAAATAGAAATCAAGGTTTATTCCTTTTACAAAATTCCCGAAGTTCTTCTGCATCGGCATGTATTTATCAAGACCTCCAAATAATGCCATTGGATAACTGTATGCCGAATACAAAGTCGAAATCATGCCACCGTAATCTACCCAGGAAGAGATATCTGCTGCAACGTTAATTTTAGAAGAATTTGGTGCCGTAAAACCATTTTCAAATAAAAGCTTTATAATTTCACTTTGGTCTTCAGCCCGTTTTTTATCAAACTCTGCCTGCTCAGCAGTATATTCTTCATATGGATTTCCATCGTATAAATATTCGTTATGGGTTTCAGCCGGATCATCAAATACGATTGGTTCAGTGCTTGTTGCTGGTGCTGTTATTTTTGGAGAATCAGAAACTGGCGGTGCTGGAACATCGTAAACAGCAGGCGCTTCTACAATTGTATCATTTTCATAATAATCTGCCACTGCAACAGAATCTGTTGCAACAGTCGAAGTTTCGTTGTAAAATTTCGTAGGAAGTCTTTTTGTTAATTCGAAAATCACCAGAAAATTATCATTCCAAGCTAAAGTTCGCTTCACTCCTTTTGGTGCATAAACAGCATATTTCCCAAGATCCTGAATAGCATCATTTTCCGCTTTTAAATTCTCTGCTAAATATTGTTTTACAGCTTCTTTGTTTTTTATCGGAATGGTCACTTGATAATAGGGAATGCTGTCAAGGAAACTTCCATGAATGGTAATTTTTTGATCTAATTTGATAATAGAAGTATATTTTCTTAAATCAAAATCAGGTTTTTTATTAGTGAATTTTGTAATAATTGAATGGTTCAGTACTTCGTTTATATTGACTTTCTTAGAAAGCTGGTTTCCATTAAACTGTACAAAATAATCGTATTTATCCAAATTGGCTTGACCAAAAGTCAGCATTGAGGCGAATACTAAAAATAAAGAATAAAGCTGCTTCATAAATTATGGCGTTAATTGTATTGTATTGTTCATTAAAGTTGATTTCTTAAAAACGCTGTACATACTTTGTTTTAAAAAAACGGTTTTTTTATTTTTCGAAATCTTACTATTAGTATTCTCAGCAGTTAAAACATCTCTATCAAAAGTATAAATAGATGTAATACTGGCTTCTTCAAGATCTTTCTTTTTCTTTGGATCGTTTACGACTTTTTCTGGAACTGGATAAGAGGCAATTCTTTCGAAAGTTTTGCCGCTTCCGCTAAAGTGAATCTGATCACGCTGATTGTTTATCGTATTGACAACCGCATTTAGTGCTTTTAGATTGGCATAATTGAGTTTGATAATGAAAACATAATTACTAAAATCGGTTTTAGTAGTCACATTTGAAATGCCTTCAATTTTCAAAGCTTTGGTTTTAAAATCTTCTAATTTTTGGGTAATCTCTTGTTCGTTCGGAATTTTGACGCCATCAACTTCTTCTAGAAAAATAGCCGATTTGGTCTTAAACCAAGATTTCGAAAAATCGATCATTAAAGTATATTCACCACTTTGATCGTCGTGATGTTTGATTCTTTCTGTAATCTCAAAACAACTCGTTAAGAGCAGACAGCAAAATAAAGCGAGAATTTTCTTCATTTAACAAATTTAGACGGAAATATTTTAAAAACCATGTTTTGATTGAATTCAATATAAAAAATCAAATTTTTAGATAATATTAACGGATTCTGCTACAAGCTAAACGCCTTATTTTGTTCCTTTTTCAGTAACTTTGCGCCACTTATTAAAATAGTAGCACAATCTTCAAAAATAAAAAACAACTACAGTTTTAGAAACAACGATTTATCAATCTGTTTTTCATCAAAATCAGATTAAAGTCTGAAATCAAAAATCAAAAATTAAAAATTATATGTTCCCATTACAAAGAAACCGCCGTTTGAGAACCAATGAATCTATTCGTTCTTTAGTTCGTGAAACCAGTTTGAGTCCACAAGATTTTATGCTTCCTATGTTTGTTGCAGAAGGAAAAGAGGTAAAATCGGCTATTCCTTCTATGCCGGGAATTTACCGTCATTCTTTGGATAATACTATTAAAGAAGTAAAAGAAGCTTGGGATTTAGGAATCAAAGCGGTAAATATCTACGTAAAAGTAAGCGAAAACCTTAAAGACAATAAAGGAACTGAAGCTTGGAACAAAGACGGTTTAATGCAGCAAACCATTCGTGCGATTAAAGATGCCGTTCCAGAAATGATTGTAATGCCAGACGTAGCTTTAGATCCTTATTCTATTTATGGACACGACGGAATTATTGAAAACGGTCAGTTAATCAACGATGCAACAGTTGATGCTTTGACTCGCATGAGTTTAAGTCATGCAGAAGCTGGTGCCGATTTTGTAGCACCAAGCGACATGATGGACGGAAGAGTATTGAAAATTAGACAAGCATTAGAAGAAAATGGACATCATAATGTTGGAATTATGAGTTACAGTGCCAAATATGCCTCAGCATTTTATGGTCCTTTCCGCGATGCTTTAGATTCTGCTCCAGTAGATTCTCAAGATATACCAAAAGATAAAAAAACGTACCAAATGGATTATGCAAACCGAATTGAAGGAATTCGCGAAGCATTATTAGATGTTGAAGAAGGTGCAGACATCGTAATGGTAAAACCAGGAATTGCTTATTTAGATATTGTTCGTGAAATAAAAGACAAGGTTCACGTTCCTGTTTCTGTATACCAGGTTTCTGGTGAATACGCTATGGTAAAGGCCGCAGCCGAAAGAGGATGGTTAGATCATGACAAAATTATGATAGAGCAACTTTATTGCATTAAGCGTGCAGGAGCTAGTATTATTACTACTTACTTTGCAAAAGAAGCAGCGGTTTTATTAAATAAATAAGATGAAGAAAGTATTATTCTTATCTGCCGTTTTAGCATTTACCTCTTGTAAAAAAGAAGGTTCTGAAAGTAAAGACCAAACAACAGAAACGTATTCTGAAGGCGAATCGGCGAAAGCCAAGACACCAGAAGTTTTAGGAAAAGAGCTTTTTGAAGGAAGAGGAAATTGTACAGCATGCCATCAACCGGATCAAAAAGTGATTGGACCGAGTATTCAGGAAATTGCTAAGATCTATAAAGACAAAAAAGGTGATATGGTCACTTTTTTAAAAGGAAACGCAGATCCAATTGTTGATCCGAGCCAGTTTTCGGTAATGCAGACTAACTTTGCCATTACAAAAGAAATGTCTGATGCAGAATTAAAAGCTATTGAAACTTATATCTATAGTCATTTGAAATAATTACAATTATAAAAAAACGGCGCTAAATTAGCGCCGTTTTTTATATCATCAAATTACTATTACCAGATTTTAACTCGTTTTTCTGGTTCCAAGTACATTGGATCTCCTTTTTTGATTCCAAATGCCTGATAAAAAGAATCTAAGTTTTTAATTGGCACAACCGCTCTGTACATTCCTGGCGAATGCGGATCTGTTTTCACCTGACTTTTAATTGCTTCGTCACGGGATTTTGTTCTCCAAACTGTTGCCCAAGAAATAAAGAAACGTTGTTCTGGCGTAAATCCGTCAATTAAACCTGGATTTCCGTGTTTTTTCAAATACAATTGTAATCCGTCGTAAGCAGCGTTGGTTCCTCCTAAATCTCCGATATTTTCACCTAAAGTAAATTTACCGTCAACGTGAATTCCTGGCAATGGTTCTAAAGCACTGTATTGCGCTGCCAATTCACCGCCAAGAGCTGTAAACTGTTTTAAATCTTCAGGAGTCCACCAATCTACTAAGTTACCTTCTGCATTGTAACGAGCACCTGAATCGTCAAATCCGTGAGAGATTTCGTGACCGATTACAGCTCCAATACCGCCATAATTTACAGCTTCATCAGCTTGATAATTGTAGAAAGGCGGCTGCAAAATTGCTGCAGGAAAAACAATTTCATTATAAGACGGATTAAAATAAGCGTTTACTGTTTGAGGAGACATTCCCCACTCTGTTTTATCAACCGGTTTACCTAATTTAGCTAAGTTTTCAGAGTAAGCCCATTTTGATAAATTTTTCATATTATCAAAATAAGTTCCACCTTCATTTACATTTTTAAGCTCTAATTTTGAATAATCTTTCCATTTATCAGGATATCCAATCTTAACCGTTAATTTATTCAGTTTTTCAATCGCCTTCACTTTAGTTTCTTTTGACATCCAAGGCAGTGCGTTGATTCTGTTTTCATAAGCCTGCATTACATTAGCAATCATGTCTTTGGCTTTAGCTTTTGCTTCAGCAGGAAATAATTTTTCTACATATAGTTTTCCTAAAGCTTCTCCTGTAGCTCCGTTGATTACCTGCAACGCCACTTCTTCGCGCGGACGTTGTTTTAAAGCTCCAGTTAATGTTTTTCCGTAGAAATCAAAATTTGCATTCTCGATATCTGTACTTAAAGAAGAAGCCGATCTATTTAATAGCGACCATTTTAAATACTCTTTCCAAGCTTCTACATTCTTTTCTGTAAAAGTTTTTTCTAAAGCAATCATGTAACGAGGCTGTGCTACATTTACGGTATCTAATTTTGCCATTCCGATTCCTGTGAAGTATTTTTCCCATTGAATAGAAGGCGTATTCTTTTTTAAATCTGCAACGGCAGTTGGATTATATTGTTTTCTTCTGTCTCTTCTTTCCACACGGTCCAATCTTGGTGAAGACATTTCAACTTCTAAAGCCAGAATCTGTTTGGCACTTTCCTTTGTTTTTGCAGGAGATTCACCAAGGTATTGTAACATTCTAGCAACATGAACTTCATATTTTTCGCGTTTTTCTTTAGAATCCTTATCATCAGAATTGTAGTAATCCTTATCCGATAATCCTAAACCTCCCGGGCTTAATGTAACCGAATTTTTATTACTGTTTTTAGCATCAGCACCAACATAAACTCCAAAAAAACCTGATCCGCCAGCAAGCTGCATTTCAGTAATATAATTTTGAAGATCAGCCACATTTTTAATAGCATCAATTTTCTTCAAATAAGGCTGAAGCGGTGTTATGCCTCTTTTATTTCTGCCAACAGTATCCAAAATAGTATTAAATAAAGCAATTGCTTTACCTTGATCTGTATTTGATTTATACTTTGGATCTTTTGACGCTGCTTTTAAAATAGCAAGCGCATCGTTATCTGTCTTTTGACGCAGTTCATTAAAACTTCCCCAAGAATTACGATCACTTGGAATTTCTGTTTTATCTAACCAGGCACCGTTTACATAACGGAAAAAATCCTGACTTGCACTAACTTTTGGATCCATGTTGGAAATATTAATCCCTGGTTCCTTTGGCTTTGTATCTTGTGCTTGTACTGCTGTTATTGATAACATTGCAGAAACTACACAAAACATAGGTTTAGAAAGCTTTTTAATCATTTTTGTTTAGTCTTTTAGTATATTTACAAACATATTGTTATTATTTTTAATTCTATGTTAAAATTTTCGAATAAATTAATTGTAAGAAATATAATGACACTTCAACTTATAATTCATAAATAAAAATTCAAAAAAAAGCGGCGCTGAAATAGCGCCGCTTATAATATTCTATATTTTATTACCAGATTTTGACTCTTTTTTCTGGTTCAACATACATTTTATCACCTTGTTTAATATTGAAAGCTTTGTAGAAAGCATCAACATTTTGAATTGGCACATAAGCTCTGTACATTCCAGGTGAGTGCGGGTCTGTTTTCACTTGATTTTTGATTGCTTCGTCTCTGGATTTTGTTCTCCAAACGGTAGCCCAAGAAATAAAGAATCGTTGTTCTGGTGTAAATCCGTCAATTAAACCCGGATTACCATTTTCTTTCAAATATAATTGAAGACCATCATAAGCTGCGTTAATCCCGCCTAAATCTCCAATATTTTCACCTAAAGTAAAATGACCATCAACATGAACTCCTGGCAATGGTTCAAGAGCGCTGTATTGGTTTGCTAAATCAGTTCCTAAAGCAGTAAATTGTTTCAAATCATTTTCTGTCCACCAGTCTACTAAGTTTCCTTCTGCATTGTAACGTGCACCAGAATCATCGAATCCGTGCGAGATTTCGTGACCGATAACAGCTCCAATTCCGCCATAATTTACAGCTTCATCAGCTTGGTAATTGTAGAAAGGCGGCTGTAAGATTGCTGCTGGAAATACAATTTCGTTATAAGACGGATTGTAATACGCATTTACAGTTTGCGGAGACATTCCCCACTCTGTTTTATCAACCGGTTTGCTTAATTTATCAATACTTTTTTGGAATCCCCATCTTGATAAATTCTTCATGTTATCAAAATAAGTTCCGCCTTCAGCAACACTTTTCATTGTTAAAGCAGAGTAGTCTTTCCATTTATCAGGATATCCAATTTTGATTGTGATTTTATTTAATTTCTCAATCGCTTTTACTTTTGTTTCAGGAGACATCCAAGCTAGAGAATTGATTCTGTTTTTGTACGCTAAAATTACATTCTGAATCATCTTGTATGCTTTCTCTTTTGCTTCAGCAGGAAATAATTTTTCTACATACAGTTTTCCCAGCGCTTCACCTACAGTTCCATTTACGATATTAAGCGCTCTTTCTTCTGCAGGAAGCTGTTTGATTGCACCTCTTAATGTTTTACTGTAAAAATCAAAACGTGCATTATCAAGCTCTGTTGATAATTGTCCCGAAGCTCCGTTTAATAAATCCCATTTTAGATATTCTTTCCAAGCCGCTACTTTGTTCTCTGTAAAAACGGTTTGCAAAGCGGTCATATATTTTGGTTCAGAAACAATTACTGTTTCTAATTTTGTGATTCCTAAACCAGCAAAATATTCATTCCATTTAATAGCCGGCGTCAATTTTTGAACTTCTGCCACCGTCATAGGATTGTATTGCAAACGGCTGTCTCTTCTTGCTACTCTGTCCAATCTTGGCTGCGATAATTCTGTTTCTAAAGCTAAAATTGCTGCTGCACTCTGTTTTGCTTTTTCTGGAGATTCTCCAATAAACTGAAGCATTCTAGCCACATGCTGTTCATATTTAGCACGTTTTTCTTTAGAATCTTTATCATCAGAAGTGTAGTAATCTTTATCTGGAAGTCCAAGTCCGCTTGGCGCAAGATTTACAGAATTTTTAGAACTGTCTTTATCATCGGCACCAACATAAATTCCGAAAAATCCAGAACCGCCTTCTTTTTCCATTTCAACCAAATATTTCTGTAAATCAGCCACATTTTTAATGGCATCAATTTTTTTCAAATAAGGTTTTAGTGGTTCGATTCCTTTTTTGTCTCTGCCGATAGTATCCAAATACGTATTGAATAAGTTAACCGCTTTTCCCTGATCAGTATTCGATTTGTATTTTGGGTTTTTAGAAGCATCTTTTAAAACTGCCATTACATCTTTATCTGTTCTTTTGATCAGTTCATTAAAACTTCCCCAAGTTGTACGATCGCTTGGAATCTCTGTTTTGTCCAGCCAAGTTCCATTTACATATTTGAAAAAATCCTGACTTGGGCTGACTTTCGTATCCATATAAGATACATTAATACCTGGCTCTTTTGGTGCGTTTTGGGCTTGAACTGCTGTTAAAGAAAACATTGCAGATATAACACCAAAAACAGGTTTAGCAAATTGTTTTTTCATAAAAATTTATAGTTTAAGGGAAAATACAAACATATTGTTATTATTTAAAAGTTTGTGTTAAAATTGTAACTGTAAAATCAAATAGAAGAATAAATTTCACAATAACGAATCTTAATCTTGACGTATTAGTTACAGATTGATACTAAAAGTTACAAAAGGCTGTTAAAAAAATAAAGCAGTAAAGTTTTTAAAACCTGCTTTTTGTATTTTTGCGCCAAATTATTTTTATGAAATCGCTTTTATATAAATACCGTAAATTCTTTATTGTTTTAATTGTATTTTCGGTTGTTACGATATCTTTGTTTTACTCGGCTTTAAAACCTAAAAAAACATTACCAATTTACAATCCTGCCGATGTAAATCCTGAATTAGTAGACAGTACAGTTCAATATAAAAGCAAATACCACACGATTGCCGATTTCTCTTTTGTGAATCAGAATGGTGATACTATTACCCAGAAAAACTACGAAGGCAAAATCTATGTTGCCGATTTCTTCTTTACGACTTGCGGTTCTATCTGCCCAAAAATGTCAACCAACCTTGTAGATGTTCAAAAAGCCGTTATCAACAATCCAAAAGTAATGCTGCTTTCTCATACGGTTTTTCCAGAAGTTGACAGTGTTTCTGTTTTGAAGGCTTATGCGATTAAATATGGCGTTGTCGACAGCAAATGGAATTTGGTTACAGGCGACAAAAAAGAAATTTACAAAATGGCTAGAAAATCATATCTGGCTGTAAAACTAGGAAGAGCAGATCAATTGTATGATATGGTGCATACGGAGAATTTTGTTTTGGTAGATCAAAAACGACGGGTACGAGGTTTTTATGACGGAACAAATAAAGAAGACATCAAACGTCTTTTGGAAGACATCGAATTTCTCTCAAAAGAGTAAAAAACCCTTATTTTTAGAAACATTTAGCATTTGTCGAAGTGTTAAATGCCTTGAAATAAAGAATAATTGCCTACTTTTGCAATCTAAATTCAATCTAAATAAGCTTGCAAAATACTATCCACACTCTGAAAAAAGGCGAAAAAGCCATTATCAAAGATTTTGATATCGATCTTATTCCACTTAAATTATTAGAAATGGGTTGTCTGCCAGGCAGCTTAGTTGAATTACTGCAGATTGCTCCTTTTGGAGATCCATTGTATTTGGATATTAACGGTTCGCATGTGGCGATTCGTATTGAAACGGCTCGTGAAATTGAAGTTGAACTTATCCAAAACAATTTATAATGAGCGTTCAGAATATTAATGTTGCCCTTATCGGGAATCCAAATACCGGAAAAACTTCTGTTTTCAATCAGCTTACAGGTTTAAATCAACAAGTTGGAAATTATCCTGGAATTACAGTTGAGAAAAAAATGGGGTTTTGTAAACTGCCTCATAACATAAAAGCCAACATTCTCGATTTACCGGGAACGTATAGTTTGAATGCAAGTTCAATGGACGAAAGTGTTGTAATTGAACTTTTGTTAAACAAAAATGACAAATTATATCCAGATGTTGCTGTTGTAGTAACTGATGTTGAGAATCTAAAGAGAAACTTACTGATTTATACTCAAATCAAAGACCTTGAGATTCCGACGATTCTAGTAATAAATATGTCTGATCGTATGGAAAGAAAAGGTATTTCCTTGGATATTCCGTATTTGGAAGAAAAATTAAAAACCAAAATTGCATTAGTAAGTTCTCGTAAAGGTTTAGGAATTGATGAATTGAAAGAACTGATTGTTTCTTATAAAACGATTCCGAGCGAACCTTGTTTAAATGCTTCTGTGATTGATCCTGATTATTTTGAAAAGTTACAACATGCTTTTCCGAATCAATTAATGTATAAATTGTGGCTGGTGATTACACAAGACGTTAATTTTTCGAATTTAGACCGAAACGAAATCCGTAATACTTTTACCAAATCACATTCAGAATTAAAACGTTTACAACAGAAAGAAACCATCAAAAGATATCAATTTATAAATGATGTTTTAAAAGAAGGTTTAAAAGTAGATGCTTCAATTGCAAAAGATATTCGTGCCAAATTAGACCGCGTTTTAACACATAAAGTTTGGGGTTACGTTATTTTCTTCGCGATTTTATTCCTGATCTTTCAATCTATTTTCAGCTGGTCAACCATTCCGATGGATTTTATTGACAGCACTTTTGCTTCATTAAGCAGCTGGGTTGCAGAAGAATTACCGAGCGGTATTTTGACCGATTTACTTTCGCAGGGAATTATTCCGGGAATTGGCGGGGTCATTATTTTTATTCCGCAGATTGCCTTTTTATTCCTTTTCATTTCGATTCTGGAAGAAAGCGGTTATATGAGTCGTGTGGTATTTTTAATGGATAAAATCATGCGACGATTCGGACTTTCAGGAAAAAGTGTTGTGCCTTTAATTTCAGGAACAGCTTGTGCGATTCCAGCAATTATGGCAACCCGAAATATCGAAAACTGGAAAGAGCGTTTGATTACTATTTTAGTAACGCCGTTTACGACTTGTTCTGCAAGATTACCCGTTTACGCCATCATAATCTCTTTGGTTATTCCGAGTAAACGTATTTTCGGCGTTTTAAATCTTCAGGGATTAACATTGATGTCATTGTATGTTTTAGGTTTTTTTGCTGCCATTTTATCTGCTTATATTTTGAATAAAGTTTTAAAACTGGAATCAAAAACCTATTTTGTTGTCGAAATGCCAAGCTACAAAATGCCTCTTTTCAAAAACGTTGGAATCAATGTAGTAGAAAAAACAAAAGCATTTATTGTTGGCGCAGGTAAAATTATCTTAGCCATATCCGTAATTTTATGGTTCCTTGCTTCTTATGGACCTGGAAAAGATTTTAACGAAGCGGAATCAATTGTAAAAGAAAGATTTGCCAACACCACTTTAGACGAAACGCAGTTTGAAAACGAAGTGGCTTCTCAAAAATTAGAGAATTCTTATATTGGATTAATGGGAAGAGCGATTGAGCCAGCTATTCAGCCTTTGGGTTACGATTGGAAAATCGGAATCGCTTTAATCAGTTCGTTTGCTGCCCGTGAAGTTTTCGTTGGAACATTGGCAACCATTTATAGCGTTGGAGATACCGATAATGAATCGACTATAAAAAGCAAAATGCAGGCAGAAATTCGTCCAGATACTGGAAAAAAAGTGTTTGATTTTCCAACTGGAATATCGCTGCTTTTATTTTATGCTTTTGCTATGCAATGCGCCAGTACATTGGCGATTACAAAAAAAGAAACCAATTCTTGGAAATGGCCGGCAATGCAGTTAGGCTTAATGAGCGCGCTAGCTTATTTTACCGCATTAATTGCGTATCAACTTTTAAAATAAGAAATTATGATTCAGAAGATTATAGCCTTTGCCATATTAGGATTTGCAGTTGCTTTCTTGATTAAAAAATACTTTTTTAAATCGAAAAAGAAAAAGGACTGCGGTAATGGAACTGATTGTGGATGTTCTTAATTAAAGGTTCTAAGGTACTGAGATTCTGAGGCACTAAGGTTAGGTTTAAACACTAAAGTTTGTTATATAATTAATATACCAATAAAAAAGCCCCATCGGGGCGGTATATTTCTAGTTAAAATGTATCGCCCCACTGGGGCTTTTATGTAATTATTTGCAATATTTTGTTCTATAAATATTTAGCTCCGCTGGAGCATTCTCAAATCCAATACTGAAAACTGAAACTGTGACTGAAAACTTATTTCACCCCTTCCCATTCTGCATAAAACTGCGCTAGGAAAGTTTCCATAAAACGATGCCTTTCAGCCGCGATTTGTTTTCCTTTTTCAGTATTCATTTTGTCTCTCAAAAGTAAAAGCTTTTCGTAGAAGTGATTTATTGTTGGCGCATTATTCTTTTTATACTCTTCTTTTGTCATATTTGTGATTGGCTCGATTGCTGGATCGTACAAAGCTCGATTCTTAAATCCGCCGTAATTGAAAGCTCTTGCAACACCAATAGCTCCAATTGCATCTAAACGATCCGCGTCTTGCACAATATCCAATTCGACAGACGAGAACTTCTTTTCGAAATTTCCGCCTTTATAAGAGATATTTTCAATGATATTGACAACATGAACAATTATCTCCTCAGAAACGTTTTCGACTTCTAAAAACGCTCTCGCGGTCTTTGGACCAATAGTTTCATCTCCATTATGAAATTTACTATCTGCAATATCATGTAATAAAGCACCCAATTGCACAACGGTAAGATCACAATCGGTATCTTTTGCAATCAAAAGTGCATTTTTATACACACGTTCAATATGAAACCAATCGTGTCCGCCTTCGGCATTGTTTAGTTTTTCTTTTACGAAAACAATCGTTTTGTTTATTAGTTCAGAAGTATTCATGAATTATTTGTATTTGAATTTCCCGCAGATCATACAGATTAAGCAGATTTTACGCGAAAGTTTTTATTTTAAAATAAAAAATGTTGATTGTTAGATTTTAAAAATTCTAACAATCAACAAATATATTTACAATTTCATTTGACTATAAAATTAGTTTATCAATAAATCTAAATTCTAAAATCAGAAATCTAAAATCTACAATCTTGCAGGTTCAACCCATTTAAAGATGTGTGATTCTTGTGGAATAACAATTCTTTCTGAAATTCTAGCCATACGAGCTGGTAATTTCATTAAATAATCACGTGCTTTCTCTGCTTCATCAGTCAAATTGGTAATTTTATCCACTTCCCATTTAGTGATTAATTTCTGCATAATATCAACATAATCATTCGCCGTGTAAACTCCGATACGCTGTGCAGAATCTGAAAACTGCTCAAAAGCTGTGCTTATTTTTTGACCAGATTCTCTCAAGAAGTGCGCCGGCATCACGATTTTTTGTTTCATCATGTATTGAAACGCCAGCATCATTTCGCTTGGATCAACTTGAAAAATTCTAGTTACAAATTCGCTGTATGCATGGTGATGACGCATTTCGTCACCCGCAATCATTTTACACATTTTAGACAATTTGTTATCGCCAAATTTCTTTGCAATCTGCGATACTCTATTGTGTGAAACATATGTTGCTAATTCCTGGAAACTAGTGTATACAAAGTTTTTGTACGGGTCAGTTCCAGTTCCAATATCAAAACCGTCGTTGATTAAATGCTGCGTTGTCATTTCGATTTCACGCATATTTACACGACCAGACAAATACAAGTATTTATTTAAAAGATCTCCGTGGCGGTTTTCTTCTCCGGTCCATTGACGGATCCATTTAGACCAACCGTTTCCACCGTTTTCAATCTGGTCAACACCTTCTACATCCATTAACCAAGACTCATATGTAGGCAAAGCTTCTTCAGTGATGGTATCACCTACAAGCGTAACCCAGAAATCGTATGGTAATTCTTTAGCAATTTCGCGTAATTCTTTTACCTCTTCAAAGAAATTTTCTCCTTCAGAATTAGGTAGAAAATCCGACGGCTGCCAAATTTTTTCCACTGGAATTAAATACTGTTCAACGAAGCTATCCACGTTTTTTTCCAAAAACTGCATTACTTCTAATCTAATGTTTTTTATAGACATTACTTATTATAGATTTGGGTTGTACGTTTTAGCTCGGACTAAAACTTAAACCTGTTTATACTCATTTATTCCTTCTTTAACTGCTTTTTCAGTAATCTCCATCAGCTCTTCAAATTTATAATCTTTAACAGCCAAAGCTTTATGTGCTGTAAATTTCAGGTGATTTCCTAAACCAACAGGAAAAAAACCAAACTTTACCATTTTCCAAGAATTATTAATACTTACCGGTACAACATATGCAGATGGTGCATATTTGCATAGAATTTTTAAGCCGCTTTGAGCGAATTCTTTTGGTTTTCCTGTCTTACTTCTTGTTCCTTCTGGGAAGATAACGGCAGATCTTGTGTGTTTTTCGATATATTCAGACAAGCCTTTGATAACTGGTATCGCTTGTTTAGGGTCTTTTCGGTCAATTAAGACAGATCCGCCGTATTTCAAATTAAAAGAAACACTTGGAATTCCGCTGCCTAATTCCTTCTTACTTACAAATTTACAATGAAAACGTCTAAAGTACCAAATCATTGCCACGATATCGTACATACTTTGGTGATTTGCCACAAAAATGATAGGAACTCCCGTCGGAATTGTCTCTCTATTTTCAATTGTATACCTCGTTCCAACAAGATTTGTGCATCTTAAAAGGAAGAAGTTTAAATAATCTACGCTTTTTTTATGAGCCTGGTAACCAAAAACATTTAAACAAATCCATTGAATTGGATGAAAAACAGCCAAACACAAACCAAATAATAAATAGTAAATTACCGATATTGGATAAGAAATAATTTTTTCCATGCTTCAAAAATTAATGCGCAAAAGTAATAAATATATTTTTAGGCTTATTAAAATTAAAAACAATAACCGTTTTTCTGGTTTAATTGTACCTTTGTACCAAAATTTGCAAATTTTTTCTGAATTAAATGAACTTCAATTACCCTAAAAACGAGCGTTTAAAAAGCAAAACCATTATTGGATTGTTATTTTCTGATGGTAAATCGGTATCTAAATATCCGCTTCGTTTGGTTTACCGTCCAGCGGAAGAAAATTCAGAAGAAGGAACTAAAATTGGTGTTTCGGTTTCTAAGAAATATTTCAAGAAAGCCGTTGATAGAAATTACTTTAAAAGAGTTTTAAGAGAAACGTATCGATTAAACAAACATTTACTTTTGGATAATCTGGATCAAAAGTATTCGATCATGTTATTTTATCAAACCAAAGACAAATTATCATACGAAGAAATCAACACCAAAATGATTCAATTGTTTGAGAAATTTTCACTTCAAATAAACAAAACTCCAGATTCCGAACATAAAATAGAATCGTAAATTTCAAAACGTAAGATTAATAATCAAATTAGACAAAAAAATCGTAGTTTTAGCTCTAAATTGAAAATTTTATGCGTTATCTTTTCTTTTTATGTTTTTTGTTTTTGATTCTTTCTGGCTGTAGTAAATCTTACGAACCAGAAGCTTCGGCAATTTCTATTAGCGCGGTAAAATTGCCTGCAAAAGCAAAAGCAGTTTCTTATGACAAAAATGACGCACCACCACCGACACCTCAGATTACAGAAAAAATCGAGCAAAAAATCATTAAAGAAGCGACTTTAAGATTTGAAACTGATAATCTAGAAAATACTTTCAATCAAATTCAAAAAACAGTTTCAAGCAACAAAGCAAGAATCATAAACGATTCTGAAGGAAAAGATTATGGCACTATTTTTAGAAATCTGACTGTAAAAGTACCAAGTCAGAATTTTGACCGTTTTATAAGTGATGTCTCTAAGGGAGTTAATTATTTTGAGGTTAAAAACATTTCTGCTCAAGATGTTACAGAACAATTTATTGATCTAACTTCTAGATTAAAAACAAAGAAAAAACTAGAGGAACGTTATCTTGAAATTTTAAAGAAAGCAAACAAAGTCAGTGAGATTTTAGAAATTGAAGAACAAATTTCAACAATTCGCGAAGAAATCGAATCTAAAGAAGGTCAACTAAAATATCTGGAAAGCCGCGTTTCTGAAAGTACAATTACTATTGAATTTTACAAAACAATTGCCGAAAAAGAAGGCGTTAAAATATCATACGGTTCAAAATTGTGGACCGCCATTAAATCAGGATTTTTCAGTTTATCCGATTTATTTATTTCATTATTAAGCGTTTGGCCATTTGTCATTCTGTTTTTTGTATTTGCCTATTTTATTAGAAAAAGATTAAAAAGAAGAAAAAAAGAATAATCATGTATCCGTATTTCAAAAAGAAATTTATTATACCTGTCGCTGCTGCGGGAATGTTGTTTGTTGGAACCAGTTTTAAAGAAGATTTTTTTGAAATTGCCAAACAGATCGAAATTTTTACGACTTTATTTAAAGCTGTAAATACCAATTATGTAGACGAAACCAATCCGGGTGACTTGATGGATAAAGCCATCAAAAGCATGTTGGCAAGTCTTGATCCATACACGGTTTATTTTAATGAACAAGACGTTGTTAACTTCAAAATCAATAATACGGGAGAATATACCGGAATTGGCGCTTTGATTTCTAGAAAAAAAGACCGTCTGATTGTGCGTGAACCTTATAAAAATTATCCAGCCGACAAAGCTGGACTAAAAGCAGGTGATGAAATTATTCAGATTGGCGATGTTTTAATTGCCGATTTTAAAGACGATGCTTCTCAATTATTAAAAGGAACAAAAAACACCAAAATCAATATTAAATACCTGCGTCAGGGAAAACCGTATACAACGGTTTTGGTTTTGGATGAAGTCGATATTAAATCGGTTCCTTTTTATGGAAAAATTGATGATAAAACGGGATATATTGTTTTAGCTCATTTTAGCAGAAAAGCATCAAATGAAGTAAAAGAAGCTCTTGAAAAACTAAAAGCCGACGGAGCAACTCAGATTGTTTTGGATTTAAGAGGAAATCCTGGAGGATTATTAAACGAAGCAATTGATATCTGTAATTTATTTGTTCCAAAAAATGAAGTTATTGTAACAACTAAATCCCGAATCGAAAAACACAATAATACCTATAAAACGCAAAAAGAACCAATTGATACTCAAATTCCGCTGGCGATTTTGGTAAACGGAAGAAGTGCTTCGGCATCTGAAATTGTTTCTGGTGCTTTGCAGGATTTAGACCGTGCGGTTGTTCTAGGAAGCAGAAGTTTTGGAAAAGGTTTGGTACAGCGTTCTGTTGACTTGACTTACGGAACGCAGCTAAAAGTTACTATTTCGAGATATTATACACCTTCTGGAAGATGTATTCAAGCTTTAGATTATGCGCACAAAGACAAAAATGGCGTTGCCACAAAAACGGATGCTAAAAATTTCAATGCTTTTAAAACCAGAAAAGGCAGAACGGTTTATGACAGCGGAGGAGTTTTACCAGATATTGAATTAGACGAAACTAAAACCAGCGCCATTGCAACGGCTTTGATTAAAAATGACGGTGTTTTTGATTATGCAACCACATATTATTACAAAAATCCAAATCTTGGCGATAAAATTCCAGTAATTACAGATGCCGATTATACTGCCTTTAAACAATATCTGAAAACGAACAAAATCACTTTTGATACAGAAACCGAAGTGGCTTTGAAAAATACTTTGGCAGCAGCAAAAAATGAAAAAATAGACGAAACTATTGCTCCTGAATATCAGCAATTATTAGCCGCTTTAGAAAAAAGCGAAACTACTTTGCTGGATAAAAACCAAAAGGAAATCAAAAATATGATTCAGGAAGAATTGATTAAAAGATATCAATATCAGGAAGGTTTGTATCAGTTTTACATCAAAAACAATTCGGAGATCAAAAGAGCAGTAAGTGTATTAAATAACCCGACAGAATATAAAACGATTTTAAAAATGTAGTGAATGAAGCTATCTCTAGCCATACTTCTTCTTTCATTTTATACAGTATCGGCACAGCAAAAACCTGTTGAAACCATCTATTTTGATTTTGACAGATATGATTTGACCAGCAGACAAAAAGCGGTTGTTTCGAACTTTATAAAAAATTTAGACACCTCGAAGGTTCAGTCTATACAGATTTATGGTTATTGCGATGATAGAGGGACAGATTCATACAATTTTAAATTATCTGATAAAAGAGCCGTTACGATACAGAATTTTCTAGTTCGGCATGGTTTCAAAAAGAATAAAATTATTATTCTCGAAGGACGCGGACGTATTATCGTTAAAACAGATACTGTAAAAAATCTTCAAGAAACCCGTCTGCAAAATCGGCGGGTTGATTTAATTGTTGTTAAAAAACATAATTTCGGAAAGGATGTTCATACTTCCTTTAAGGACAAACTAAAAGTTGGAGACCGGGTTTATCTTGAAACCATTCTATTTAATATCGGAAGTGCTAAGCTAACTCCCACTGCCAAAAAAGAATTGGATAATGTTGCTGTAACGCTTCAAACGCACCCCAATCTAAACTTTGAAATACGCGGTCATGTCTGCTGTACGCCGGAAATTTACAATGACGGAATCGATAGAGAAACCAAAGAAAGAAAACTTTCGTGGAATCGTGCCAGAATGGTTTTTCATTATCTAATAAACAAAAAGATTTCCAAAAGCCGCATGACTTATCTTGGATGTGGTAATAAATATCCGCTTGGACACGGAGATAAATACGATCGCAGGGTAGAGTTTTTGATTACTAAGATTTGATGTTTTGCCACAAAGCCACTAAGGCACTAAGGTTTAAGTGCTGTGTTTAATTCCGTAAAGTCGTAAAGTTTTATTATTGTCATCCTGCCGTAAGAATCGCATTCAAAGCTCTACAAAGATTGGCAACTCTACATGAGGAATTCCTTGTGTGATCCTTCCTTACGTCAGGATAACAAGATTGTGCCTGAAAGTTTTTACCAAAAAAAACTTAGTGCCTTGGTGCCTTTGCGGCAGAAAAAACAAATTCTTTAACTACGTATCATTTCAATATGCGGAATATCATCTTCCAAATACATTTCGCTGGTTTGCACAAAGCCGTGGCTTTCGTAGAATTTCTTTAGGTACAATTGTGCTCCAATTGTTATTTTATCTTTTCCAAAGTTTGTTTTGATTTCAGAAATTGCCTCGCGCATTAATTCATGTCCCCATTTTTTGTCTCTGTAATTTTCATCTACCACTACTCGGCCGATAGAAGCGTTGTCAAATGAAATTCCCGCATCGAACAAACGACAATAGGCTACAATTTTACCTTCGTATTCGCCTATTAGGTGTAAAGCTTTCTTGTCTTTGCCATCAAGATCCAAATAAACGCAGTTTTGCTCGACTACAAAGATTTCACTTCTAAGTTTGAGCAAATCATACAGCTCGTTTACATTTAATGCCTCAAAAGGCTTTATTTTCCATTTTAACATTTTGGTAATTGTTTTGTTTTTGCCGCGAAGGCACTAAGGCGCTAAGTTAAGTTTTATTTTCAACGGAAAACAAAAAGACTCGAAGGCACAAATGTAAGTTTCCTAAGTATTGAAACAAAAACTTTGCGTCTTCGAGCCTTAGCAGCTGAAAAAAACTATTTTTTCTTCATCAAAATTTCCATGCTTTTATATTCTGTTCCGTTTTTGGTGTCGAACATTTCCATTTTACGTGTTTTTGCATCAACTATTGTGTAGACTTCTCTATATGCATTCTTTTTACCTGTAGTAGGATCGACAAACTCGCCTTTAAAGGTTGCGCTTTTAGAACTCTCATCGTATTTACCAATTCCAACCATCATTCCTGTTCCCATGTTATCGATAAAAGTTGAAGTATATTCTTTACTGGCATTATTGAATGCCAATGTACTTTTACCCTCAAACGGAGCTCCCATAATTTTACCTTGATAATTTGCTTCTTGGTAACGTCCGCCTAAAATCATTTTGATAGTTGCAACTGAATTTGCTTTTTCTGGTTTCGAATTAGGTCCGTACCAAAAAGTCATTTCGCAATTCCACGTTCCTACTTCATCTGCCATCCATTTATGAGGTTCACTTGGTGTCGCAAATTCTTGCCATGCTTTGGCTTGTGCAGCTGAATCTACCGGAGCTTCTGCAGCTGTTTCTTCAACTATTGGCTCTTCTGTTTTGATACTATCTGAAACTTTTGCCGCTTCGGTTTCTGTTTTCACTTCTTTTTTACAAGAAATAAAACATAGCGCAACAAGTACTAATGTTGTGGTTATTTTTTTCATAACTATTTGTTTTTATGTTTGTTATAAAACAAAAGTAAGAAATATATTAACGGGATTTGTTTTTAGGTTTCAGGTTTTTCCGTTGTGTTGTTTTCTAACGCAAAGAACAGAAAAAATTACGCTAAGTTCGCTAAGTTTAAAAATAGCCACAGATTACACAGATTAGGAGGATTATTTTTTAGCCACGAATTTCTCGAATTTACACGAATTATTTTAAGTTCTTGAGAATTGCTACGGAATAAACAATTCTTTTAATCTATGTAATCTGTGGCAAAAAAAATATGCTTTATGAAAAAACTATCTCTTATCAACTTTAACTGATTTGATAATAGCTTCTAATTCTAACATCAAATCGCGTTCTTGATTTGAAGGCGAATAACAGAATCCTTCAATAACCAGCAAACGGTTATAGGTTTTGTCAACAATGGCATAATTGATAAATGGACCCGCCATAAAATCATTTTTAAGTTCCCAGGTTCCTTTTGTTTCAAAAGCATCTTTTTTATCTAATACTACTTTGGAGAAATAAGGCGCATAAGCTTCACTTGTAATCATTGGCGTATTTGGTTCTCGTCCTTTTATGTAACGACCTACAGAATCTCGCATGCGCACTATGGAGTTGACAATGTCTTTTTTCTTCTGAAAATTACGAAGCGGTATCTGGTAAACTAATAAACTGGTATTACCGCTGATAATTTCTTTTTTCAGCCAGATAAAATTCTTTTTGTGCAGCATATATTCATAGCCGCTTGGAATCTCAATATTGATGTGAAATTTATTTTTTAGAATTGCAGGATTTAAAAGTGATTTCCTGTTATCTTCCTGCACTTTTTGAATTTCAGAATTTCGAATTTGTTTAATAATCTCAGCCGAATTATCTTCAATACTGCAGATAAGATCGTCAACAGATTTTTCGTAAATTCGGAAAGTATTGTGTGGTAAGTCTTTACTATGAATTATTTCGAATTTTTCAGCAGCTGTCTTTTTAACTACAATAATGCTTCGGCTATCTGTGACAAAGCCTTCCAATAAACGTGCAGGATATTGATTGATGGTAAAAAGCGGTTCTTCTTGTGTAAGTCCGAGAACCGGCGAAGCAAATTTATTTCGAATACTATCACCAACTTCTCCATACCATAACTGATCATCGATAATGATTGATATAGTATTTGTTTTTCCTGAAACTGGATCGTTTTGTTTTTCGCCTTTAAAGCACGAAATCAGAAAAAATGGAAGTAATAGCAATAAAAAATGGGTTTTATTCATTTTCTTAATTTATGAAATAAAACCCAAATTTAAATAAGATTTTTCTTTTATCCGTTTATTTTAAGTTTCATTCCCGGTTTAATATCTTCATCTTTAATACCATTCCATTTCTTAATATCTGAAATAGTTACTCCAGGATATTTTTTTGAAATACTGTATAAAGAATCTCCTTTTTTAACGTAATAATCTTCGCTAACATCTTTAGAAGGTCCTTTTTTCTTAAATGTATCAACCGAGTTTGATGCAATTGCTGTTGAAGCCGGCTCTTCTATAACTATTGCTGCTTTAGAAATAATCAGCGTTTTTCCTAAACCAATGTTATTTGAAGTTAAATTGTTAAGTTCTTTTAACTCCGCAATAGTCGTACCGAATTTTTTTGCAATGCTTCCTAAATTGTCTCCAGCTGCTACAACATAGTCCATATCTATAGCATTAGATTTTTCTTTATTGTCAGCAGATGCAATGGCTTGTTCTTTTTCTACAGCTTGAACAGCTTTTGCAGGAGCTTCTTCTTCTGCTTTAATTTTCAAGCTTTTTCCAACTGCAACGGCATTTGTTTTTAAGTTATTCCATTTTTTAATTTCAGAAATACTTACATCGTATTTGGCTGCAATTGCTCCTAAATTATCTCCTTTTCTAACTTTATAAAACTCAAAATCACCTTTATCAACTGCGGCAGGTTTTGCCGTAGCTGGCTTGGCTTTTGGTGCATATTTTACCGCCAATCTAGATGAAGTTGATTTAAACTCTTTATCGTGTTTTACATATGCATAAATCTGCTCTTCATTAGAAACAAATGTTGCTATTTTATCTTTTGGAAGTCTAATAAAATGCTGTTCTCCTTGATAAACAGGAACTAAATTCATTTTATAAGATGGATTTAAAAGCTGAATCTGTGATTGAGGCATATCTAACAAATCGGCAATTTGTTTGAAAGACATTTGATTTTTGACTGCTACTGTATCGGTTTCAAAGTTTTTAACAACCGCTCTTTCTGGGTTAATTCCGTGTTCTTTATGATATTCAAAAAGATACATTGTAGCTAAGAAAGCTGGAACATAACCTTGAGTTTCTCTTGGAAGATAATTACGAATGTCCCAGTATTTTGTTTTTCCGCCAGAACGACGAATTGCTTTAGTAACATTTCCTGGACCTGAATTGTAAGATGCTAAAACCAGTTCCCAGTCACCAAAAATATTGAACATTTTGGTCATATATTCTGAACATGCGGCTGTAGCTTTAAGAGGATCGCTTCTTTCGTCAATATAAGAATCAATTTTTAAAGCGTATTGTTTTCCGGTTCCGTACATAAACTGCCAAAGTCCCGTGGCGCCCATTTTAGAAACTGCTTTAGGATTTAAAGCAGATTCTACAACGGCTAAATATTTTATTTCCAAAGGAACGTTTTGTTTGGCAAAAGCATCCTCGAAGATCGGGAAATAATATTCTGATAAAGCCATTAATCGAGAAAACGATTTTTTACGGTTCTTAAGAAATGACTTTATTATATTTTCTAAACCTTGATTGTATTCAATCTCAAAAGGTGATTTCTCATTCATGGCCGCCAAACGCTGTTTTAGCAATTCGGTTGGCAGTTCTTCATCAACAGTAACGTCTTTATTGATGGTTTGAATGTCTTTGGTCAGGTCGTCATAAATATCAAGACTTACTAATTCGTTCATCCATAAACTATCTACCTTTGAAGCAAGATCGTTTTTTTTGAATGTGCTTTTAATAGAATCTAAATATGTTAACTTAACTTCTGGCTTACTTTCGAAATTCGATGCTGTTTCTTGTGAAAAGGCAGCCATCGTAAAGAAAGCACAAACCACTAATGATATTTTCCTTACAATCATATAACATTTTTTTAAAATTCTGTAATTCAAATAATTACGAGAAGTGTACTTTTGCAAAAATAAACCCTTTATCGAAGAAAACTAATTAAAAAAATGTTAATTGTGATATTTTAGTCTAAAATCGCTTGTATTCCAGGTAAAATTCTTCCTTCTAACATTTCTAGCATTGCCCCACCACCAGTAGAAACATAGCTCATTTTATCTTCAAATCCGAACTGTTTTACAGCAGCAACAGAATCTCCACCTCCAACTAAAGAAAATGCTCCATTTGCAGTAGCTTCTGCAATATAATCTCCTAAAGCGATTGTTCCTTTAGAGAAAGTTTCCATTTCAAAAACACCTAATGGACCATTCCAAAGAATTGTTTTTGACTCTAAAATTACTTTTTTGAAATTTTCTAAAGATTTTGGACCTGCGTCTAAACCTTGCCATCCGTCAGGAATTGCAGTTACGTCTACAATTTGAGTATTTGCTGTGTTTGAGAAATCATCTGCAGCAACAACATCAACAGGAATATGAACTTGTACGTTTTTCTCTTTTGCTAATCTTAAAATTTCTAAAGCTAAATCTAGTTTGTCATCTTCACAGATTGATTCACCAACTTTTCCGCCTTGTGCTTTAATGAAAGTAAATGTCATACCTCCTCCAATAATCATGTGATCTACTTTATCTAGGATATTTTCGATCACTGTAATTTTAGACGAAACTTTAGAACCTCCAAGAACTGCCGTTACTGGTTTTTCACTGTTTTTAAGCACTTTGTTTAAGCTTTCAATTTCTTTAGCCAATAACGTTCCGAAACATTTTTTGTCTTCAAAAAACTGAGCAATAATTGTAGTCGACGCGTGTGCTCTGTGAGCTGTACCAAATGCATCATTTACATAGATATCTCCAAGAGAAGCTAATTCTTTAGCAAAAACAACATTTCCTTCTTCTTCTTCAGCGTGGAAACGTAAATTTTCTAATAATAGAACTTCACCTGGTTTTAAATCTTTAGCAGCTGTCTGAGCTGGTTCTCCAACACAGTTTTCAGCAAACTTAACCTCAACTCCTAAAATTTCAGAAGCTGTTTTTAAAATATGTTTTAAAGAGTATTTTTCTTCAGCACCTTTTGGTCTTCCTAAATGCGACATTAAGATTACGCTTCCGCCTTGCGCTAAAATTGCATCAATAGTCGGTTTTGCTGCTTCAATACGTGTCGTATCAGTTACCTTAAAATTCTCATCCAACGGCACATTAAAGTCTACACGGATAATTGCTTTTTTATTTTTAAAATCGAAATCGTTTAAAGTTTTCATCTTGATAATTTTTAGTTTTTTTAGAAAGAAAAACAAATATAGGACTTTTAGACTTCTTATAAATTCGAATAAACTAAAAAAGAAGCAATAAAAAGAACGAAAACGTTATAAATTTACAAAAAAACTGGATTTATTTAAGATTAAAAACAATTTTATTCACAAATGTAATATTGCCATTATAAAAAAACCTTTTCTGTTAAAAGAAAAGGTAAATCTATTTGGATTAAAAAGTTGTTTATTTCTAAATCGTTTTTAAAGTCGGAGAGATAAGGGTTTATTTAATTAATTTTTCAAGCCTAGCCATCATTTCATCTTTCTCTTTCAACATACGCTCATATAACGCAATTTTTTCTTCGTGAAGTGAAATCAATTTTTCAATTGGATGAATATTAATTGTTCCGTAATTAAATGAATTACTAAAAGCATGCTCTCCAAAAGTATTCGAAATAATATTTACCGCTTGCTCTTCATCAAAATTTTTAAAAGCTTCAACAGGAATTTTAAGAACTGTAGAGATTTGTTTAAGCAGGTTGTCTTCAATTACATCCTTCTGTTCCAACATAGAAATCTTCTTCTGATTCCAGTCTTCACCCAAATCATAAGCTAATGCTTCCTGCTTTATGTTAAGCATTTCTCTGAAACGTTTTACGTTTTTTCCCTGATGAATTTTCTGTTCCATAATGAATATAATTTTTCTGAAGGCTCAAAGATAAAGCCATTTGGATTAAAAGCCCGAATTTCAAAGATAAAAAATATCCTGCAAAAATCCCTTTTATAAAAAAACCTTTCCTGTCAACAGAAAAACAGGAAAGGCAAAAAATGAATTAGATTTATTTTTTGTTTTTGGAGGATAATTAGTCTTCTGTCTGAATCAAACAAATGGACAAATTGTTCTGAACTGGAAATAACATCGTTTCGTACTCGTTTACGTTTTCAATGTTTTTTGAAACGAGATAATTTCCTTCGATAATTCCGAAATAAGTTAATAATGGCGAATAAAATGTTATGCCGATTTTATGTTTTGATCTATCGCTTATGTCAGTGTTTATAATATCTAACTGATAATTAATGAATGGAAAATAATTGCTGCCCAAAACATCTGTAACCCGATGAAAATTTCCTTTTAACTGCTCGACATAACCATTTGCTGCAATTCCAGTTAAAAAATGCAGCTGTTTCGCTTTTTCGTTTTCACTCAGTAATTCTCGAAATGTATTCTTCGGATTTGCTGCTGAATTGAATTGCTGGCTCTGCATTTGGTATTCTTTGAAAGTATCTTCAAAAACATATTTATCCCACAAAAAAGAGGATGTGTTATCTATGACAATACGATAAGCCAGCTTTATTTTGGTGATTTTCATGAATTAAGTGTTTTGAGCGGAACTTCAAAAACCATTAGAATTGCATTTTCTGAAAGTGCTTCCCATTCAATTTTTCCAGTTTCCTTTAAAGCTAAGCCGTCTTTGGCTTCTAAAAGTCTGTTCTCGACTTCAAAAGCACCATTTAGCACAAAAACAAAAACACCATTTTTGGAATTTCTTAAAGTAAATGATCCTTCTTTTCTTCCGTCATAAACTCCAATAAATCCTAATGCTCTTTCAATCTCAAACAAAGAATAAAGTTTATTGTGTGTATTAAAATCAAGTTTATACTGTTGGAAATAGTTTTTGAAATATTGTTTTCCCATATGAAATTCGATTTCCAGATAACTCACATTTTCATTTTCGTACGGATTAAAAATTTCAACTGTTAAATTGTCGTCAGCAGCGAGAACCCGGATTTGATCCACACGCAGAAACTCCGCATTTCCCAGATTATCTTTGTATTCAATGCCGCCAAACAAAGGCAGAATAACAACATTTGTTCTTGAATTTATGAATCGGGTTATGCGTTGCTGCGGAGCAAGTATTACTTCATTTAAAATCTTTAATGATCCAAAAGCATTTCGCGATAAATCTTGATATTGTTCAAAATTAAAAGTCGCAAAACAATTGTGTTTTCCTGAATTGAAAACGCCTCTTGAATCTGACTTATAAATTTGGGCGGGAATCTGCGCTATCATGGCCAACTATTTTAAAAACTAACTTGCAACATTTATGGTATGCGTTAAAACATAACCTTCGCTGATACTTCCGGTAACGGTTCCTAATTCGTTAGTAACAGAATCTGAAAACACATTGTCTGAAGCATTATAGGTATAACCCGACAATCCTTTTGTGTAACCGTTTGCAGTAGATGCATTTACGGTTGCAACAGCACTATTGGTTCCTTCTGGGAAAGCAATTTGTGTTACCAGCAAAGAATTTCCGCTTGAATTATAGATATGGACATGAATATGAGTCGCACGGCCAGAATACCATCCTGGAAAAATAGACGTGAATGTAACCAAACCATTTTCGTCTGTAGTTTGCCTTCCTCTCAAAAAGTGAACTGAAGTATAATTTACAGACTGCATTGACGTTCCACCATATTCAGAATAATAACCGTCTTTGTCGCAGTGCCAAATATCTACAATGGCATCTTTTAGTACGGCACAACTTGCTTTGGTGTTTTTGATTGTAATTTTGATAGTAAAACCCACACCTGTTCTGTCCATCACAATATTAGATTTTACCAAAGATGATGGTGAAATAGTTGGAAATGGTCCTGCCGTTTCTGATGGTGTAACCGAACAGCTGCCTGAAGATGAACCTGAACTCGAACCTGAATCGGTACCAGTCGAAGATTCTGATGAATCGCCATCTTACTACACGAGTTTATGATTGGAATTGCTAAAGTACCAATACCTACTAAACCCAAACCTCTTAAAAACTCTTTTCTTTCCATTTTTTGCTTTTTTTAAATGTTATTCAATTCTATGATTAACAGTTATTTTGAAGTAAAATTATTGGAATTTAAGGCGTTGTAAAAAGTTTGAGGTAAACGATATTATTTATGAGGTAAATGGATAAAATAATTTCATTTGTAATAAAATACACAAACAAAAAAAAGTTTATTTCCCTTCAAAAAGAGTAAAAAAGGCGTCCTCGTAACTAGTGCTTATTGGAATTTCAGCTTGATCTAAGTAGATAATTTTATTCCGAATTTTAGAAACTTTCGAAATAGGAACAATGAAAGAACGATGTACACGAACGAATTCTGTTTCGGGCAGTTTTTGCAGTATTGCTTTTAGCGTCATACGTGCTACAACCGTTTTTTGATCTTTAATATGAATCTTTAAATAATCGTCTAAACCTTCGATATACAAAATATCTGAGAATAAGATTTTAATTAGACTGTAATCAGCACGGATAAATAGATACTGCTGTTCTATGTTCTGATTTTGTATTTTCCATTGCGAGTAAGCTTTTTCGGCAGCCTGCTGAAATCTCGAAAGCGAAATTGGTTTCAATAAATAATCGGTTGCGCTAAGCGTAAAACCTTCAACGGCAAATTCAGAATAAGCGGTTGTGAAAATTACCATCGTTTTATGAGGCAGTTTTTTGTAGAAATCTAATCCAGAAATGGATGGCATATTAATGTCGAGAAACAATAAATCGACCGGATATTTTTTTAGGTATTTAAATGCTTCTTCCGATTTAGTAAAAGTCTTTTGAAGTTCAATGTAGTCAATAGTATCGCATAAGCTCTGAAGAATCTCCAGTGCCAATGGTTCGTCATCTAATGCAATTGCTTTTATCATTTAATTTTAATACTCAAATTTACCACGTACTTCTCTGCCGTGTCCTCAATCATTAAAGCATGTTTGTTAGGATATACTAATTTCAGTCTTTCGATTGTATTTTGCAAGCCAATACCAGAATCGGATTGAACAGAAAAGGTCTTTTTATTAGAAACGTATAAAGTTAGTATTTCTTCTTCAATATCAATTTTAATATAAATCTCAGAAGTCTGATCTGGGTTAACGCCGTATTTGAAGGCGTTCTCTATAAAAGAAATTAGAATTAAAGGCGTAATAACTTTTCCGAAAGTATTTCCAATTACCGAATAATTGACATTTACGGTATTTCCTAATCGTGTTTTTTGGAGCGAAATAAAATTATTGATATAATTGATCTCTTTGGTTAAATCGATAACCTCATCGTTTGAATTGACCATAATATAACGCATCAGTTCCGACAACTGCACGACAGCGTCAGGAGTTTTATCGTCTTTTTTTAACGCAAGTGCATAAATACTATTTAGGGTATTGAAAAGAAAATGCGGGTTGATCTGTGCTTTTAAAAATGCTAATTCAGATCTTACTTTTTCTTTTTCGACACTTTGCAGTCTGCCCGAGATTGCAAAAAGCAGACTGGTAACTACTCCGATTAAATACACTAGAGTTGTATGTCCGTATTGTGTTGGCGGACCGCCATTGAATCCGAAGGTCATTCCATGTTTACCATGTGGCGGCGGAAATCTACCGTCGAAAGGTTTAGGATGACCGGCAAATTTTCCAGAATGATATTCAAAATCTAAAAAGTTTCGGCTTGGATGATCGAGAACGGTTGAGATCCAAAGAAAGAACAAAAGAAAAACCACTAGGATTAAATAGTATAAAATCTTTTTATCTGAAAAGTAAAGTTTGGGAATTAAATAATAATAGTTAAAATAGAAGAAACAGAGAAGGGCAAAATAGATGAAAAGATAAATACGATCATGCGCATTGCTATACAAATTTGGAAATGAAAAAACATTATTTGTAGACGTAAATGCGTACGGCAAAAATAAAAAAGCGAGGCACAAAACTGTGTGTTTCGCATAAAATGAAAATTTTGCTTTCATAGATCAAATTTGATTTATACCTTTTTGAAAAACAAAACGATAAGACTCAAATTTAATGTTATTGAAGATTTATTTCAAATTATTGCGGTAAAAACACCTAATGTTGCGACTCGCTCTAAAATATTAGCCTTTTTCGGGCAATTATGATAATCGTTATTACGTGATTAATCGTGAACTGGACTCTGCGTACAAGGACAGTTACTAATAGATTGTAAGAAATCAAATCCGATTGTTATCGAATGTGTTCCTGAATTATAACTTCCAAGACCGTTAAACATCAACTGGTAAGAATAAGCAAAATAGAATTTTGATTTCATAAAACCAGCCATTGGTCCTGCTGCCAATGGTTTTGGAAATTGGTCGTTTAAGAAACGATAGGAAACCCCGATCCAATAGTAATCTTCGTAACGGTTGTAACGTCTGTATTTGAAGTTAAAATCGGTTGTAGAACGCTGGTCACTTGCAAAATACTGCAAGAAAACCGATGGTTCATATTCGATACGTCTGTTTTCGCCATCTTTAAATGTAAATCCAGAATATACCTGAAAGTTTGAAAGTAAATCTGGCTCAACTCCTCTATACTTATCTGTATTTTTCTTTAATACGTTATTAGCATTGAAACTAAAGTAAAATCCTTTATGACGATATAAAGCACTAATATCAAAGTTGTTGTTTGAATTATATCGATTGTCTGTTATTGATGGATCTAAAGGAACAGGAACACCATTTACATCTCCAGTAAAATTGCCAGTTTCGATTCGGAAACTGTTGAAGTTGTATGAGATACCAAATGATAGATATTTTTCAGAATAATAATCTAAAATAAGGTGGTGTGCAAACGAAACTTTAGCTCCAGTTTGTCTGGTATTACCGTTACTATCATTATATAATGAAATACCGACTCCAGAACGATCTAGAATACGAAAATCTGCATACAATGATTGGTTATCTGGTGCATCTTTAATTCCGACCCATTGTGTTAAACCATTGGCTCTAATACGGAGGTTATCTCCAATACCGGCATAGGCAGGCGAAAGAATAAAAGGGTTATCAGCCAAATACTGCGTAAACACTGGTAGGTTTAACTCTTGGCTGTAACTTGTTGTTACAGCCATGAGTACTAAGGATAAAATAAACTTTTTCATTGTAATAATTTTTTTAGACAACATCATTGGGGCTATAATTTTGTTATCTGTATAATGTGAAATGACCTACGAATTCTCTTGGATCTTTAGGATCATTCAGTTTAAGAACATACCAGTAATCTCCTGTTGGCAATTCGTTTCCGTGGTATCTACCATCCCATTTGCCTCCTACTCTATATTTACCAACTACTCGACCGTATCTGTCGTAAACATCGAAAGTAAGGTCTTTGTATGCTAATGCACCACAATCTGGACCAATTGTAGTGTTTGGACCACTACCGTTTGGCGTAAAGTAATTTGGCAGACAGAAGTCATAGAATGTACCTGGAACATCAATTGTAGCCTCGCAACCATTTTTGTCTCTTACAATTACTTTATAAACATCTGTTTTATAGATTCTATAAGTATTTGATGAAGAGAATGGTTCTCCATTGAAACTGTATTCGTAAGGAGCAACACCACCAGAAGCTTTAACTGATATCGTATTGATTTCATTGCTTTGGTTTGTTGTATCTACTAGAGTTACTGGATCTACTGCTGCTACTTCAAACAGATCAGTAGACACTTCACATCCGTTTGTATGTCTTACTACCATGAAGTGAGGTCCAGGAGCAACATTTGTAAAGATGTTACTTGGCTGGAATGTTCCATTGTTATCAAGTGAGTAAGTTACATCCGCTGGATTATTAGAAGGATCAATTGTCACCACAACCATGTTTGCCTGTGCATTGTTCACACAATCATAAGTTACTTCAATCGTAGGATTTAATGTAACTGGTAATCCCATCTCGATTGTAATTTCTTGAGAACATTGATTAGCATCTACGATGTAAACAATATGAGTTCCACCAGCAAGGTTAGAGAATACAAACTTAGTTTGTGTTGGATCTCCAACAGTAAATGGTCCGTTTTGATTGTCTAAACTATAACTGTATGGCATTGTACCTCCAATTATATCAATTGCAAATTGAGCGTCATGGTCACCTGCACAATGTTCTTCTTCTCTTAAAGTTAGATCTTCTGTAATTTCAATTGGATCTGGCTGTGTAATCTCTTGCTCATAATCTTGGTAGCATCCATTTTCGTCTTGAACTCTAATAATATAAATTCCTGGTCTTAAGTTTTGGAAAACATTGCTATCAAAGAATTGTTCGAAATTAGGAGCGATTGCATAAACATATCTTCCAGTTCCACCCACGGCATTAACCGTTATTTTACCATTGTTAAATCCTGAACAAGTAATATTAACTGCAACTAAAGTAGCTGTTAAAGCTTGTGCTGGTTCGCTGATCTCAATTATTTCAGATGGCTGTGTACAATCTAAACTCACTGCTCTAACTCTGTAGAATCCTACAGGTAAATCAGTAAACTCACCTGGATAAACTTGTGCTGGCGCAGGCGTAATTGGATTACCATTAACATCTGTTAGTACGTAAGTAAAGTTACCTAAACCACCTTTTGCAATAGCGGTAATTGTTCCTTTTACATCTCCAGTACACTGAATATCTGTATGGCTTAACGTTTCAAATATAATTGCTGGAACTGGCTCGAAAGTAATTCCGTTAGATTCTACACTTAAACATCCGTTAGAATCTCTTACATAATATTTATATGTTACCGCTGCTGCAGTTCTAGGTAAATCAATTGTTACTGTTGAATTAAATGATGTTGGATTATATGTGATTCCATCAACACTATAATAGTAAGGAGCAGTTCCTCCAGTCGCAGTAAGAGTAACTCTTGGCGTAATTTGACAAGTCTCTGTTCTATCAATTGCTAAAGAAGCTTTAACTACTGCTGGCTGCGTTATAGTAATTGGATTTGACACATTACTACAAGTCCAATCATCAGAAGCAGTTACTTGATAAGTTCCTGCACCCAATCCAGCAAATGTTCTACTTGGCTGTGCTGCTCTAACAATTTGTGTACCATCAGCTAAAGTACCGCTTAAAGTAAATGTATAGTTACCAGAACCTCCAGTTACTGTATTTACGGTAATTGTCGCGTCTTGATCTTCAAAACAAAGTAGTACTGTTTTATCTACTCCAATAGCAACATCAATTGGCGTTGGATTTACCAACGGAACATTAAATGATGCTTCACATCCTTTGCTATCTGTTACATAAACAGTATAGTTACCAGCTGTTAAATTCTCGAAATTAGGAGAATCTTGATATGAAGTGATAATATTTGTACCAATTCTTAACTCGTATTTATATCCTCCTGGCCATCCGCCTGTTGCAGATGCTATAATTTTACCATCGTTATTACCTGTAATACAAGTAATTTCTTTCTTAGTAGCCGTCACCGCTAATGCTGCTGCCGGTTGTGAAATAGTAAAGTTTTTAGTTGCCTGACAGAACGGTGTATTTACTAATGTTCCAGTAATACTGTAAACTCCAGAAGATAAACCAGAAATTGTAGTTGGACCAGCTGTTGAAGATGAACCCGTTCTTACAATAGTGTTTGAAGCGTCACGGATCACATAATCAAATGGACCTGCGCTATCAGGATTAACCGGATTTGTTTTAATTAACAAGTCTACTATAGTAACATCAATACTACCGTTGCTTCCTGCAAAACAAGTTACGTTCTGAACATTCTCAATTTTAAGATCGAATGTATTAGGCTCGTTTACATAATGTATGTAGTCAACACTACAACTTGTATCTAGATTAGTTACTGTTACTAAATAATTTGCAACTGGTAAACCTGTAAATCTTCCATCAGAATTAGTCTGCGAAGGATACAAAGTTCCAAGTGCTCCTGTAGAAGCATCGATGTCTACAACAGTATACTGTAAATTCGTTGGTGTTCCTCCGATTGAACTAATTGAAACTGTAATATCTTCTAGATTATTACATGTAATTGCACGATCAACATTTACTGTGATTTTGTCTAAAGCAATGTATGGGTTGATTACAATTTGTGCTGGAGCAGTTCCAATACAACCTTTATTATCATAAACATTTACGATATATGTTCCTCCAGTTAAATCATGAATTGTATAAACTGGATTAGATCCGAAATAAACAACCGTATTTGGAGTACCTACTTTTATAAATTCATAATTAGCATACGTATTAGAACCTCCCGTTACTCCAGAAACTGTAATTGTAGCAAAGTTACTTGCGTTACTTCCTGTGTTACAGATGAACTGTGTAACTGCTGGCGCAGGAACGTTAATTGGTAGTGGAGTGTTAACATCTGTTTCTTCTGTTGCAATACATCCTCTTCCAGAAATAACTGTGATTACGTAATGACCTGTAGCTAAACCAGTGAAGATATTAGAATCCTGATAATTAGCTCCTCCGTCTATACTATATCTGTATTTCGGGTTATCATTAACACCTGCTGAAGGTGTTGTCATAGTCGCTGTAATAGTTCCATCTGAGAATCCCGCGCATGTTACTGGTGTTGCTGTTAATTCAAATCCAGTAATTAAAGTTGCTGGCTGAATAGTTTCAGTAACTTGTGCAGTACAACCCGTTGTTGTATCTCTAACATAGAAAGTATAAGTATTAGGAACTAATCCGCCAAATACTGCAGAAGTGCCAAAATTTGTACCATCACTGCTGTATTGATAATTACTGCTTCCGCCTTCAGCTTCAACTGTAATTTCACCATCAGGATCATTACAAGTTGGTACAGCAGTAATACGAGATTTTAATTTTAGAGGTTCTAAAATTGTTACACTAAATGGAACTGGGTTTGTACATCCGTTTTTGTCTCTTACTGTAACAATATATACACCTGCTTTATCAACAGTAAATGTTCCTGTTGGCTGGAAACCATTTCCAATGCTGTATTCAGCACCACCCGCAGTTGTCGCAGTCACTGTAAATGTATACGTTCCTGCTAAACTTGGACATTGACTGAATGCATTTACATCAAGATTAGATGGACTTACATCTTCTGCAATTGTAACATCAACTTTGATCGCACAATTATTTTTGTCTTTTACCCAAACATCCCATTCTGTGGCTGTTGCAGGATCAAGAATGGCAAAACTATCTGCACCATAATGTCCGATTGGTGAAGCATTATCTTGAACGAATGCATAAGTTAATCCTCCACTTCCTCCAGAAATAGTAGTTAAGTCGATCGTAACTTTTGAACCAGTGTTAAAACAGTTTTTATTTTCATTAATTACTGTAAATCCAGTTAATGGAGCTGGCTCAGTAATAACTACAGGAATTGTAGTTGTAAAGTCACAACTTGGATAAGCTGTCTCTACAACACGAACCGTATAATCAGTTCCAGCCGCTAATCCATGAGGAAGTACGAATGAACTTGATGTTGTACTATCTCCAGGTCCTGTAAGAGCTGGAGTTAAAGGATTTCCTCCTCTAAGGATCTCATATGTATATGGTCCTGCGTAACCTGTAATGTTGATTTCGATTGCTCCGGTAGAATTACCGTTACAATCTACATTTGCAGCAGCTGTAGCAAAAACTTCTAGAGTATCAAATACTGGTACTTCTATAGTATTAGACAGAATGCTACAAGTAGTATTATTATCAAAAATTTCAAAGTGATAATTACTTCCAGGTGTTAATGCGCCATAAATAAATCTGTCATTAGTAAATGGTACTAATCCTCCCTCGGCAACACCGTCACGATATGCTTGGTATGTAAATCCTAATGGCGTATTTGTTCCTCCAGTAATAATAACCTCAATATCTTGTCTATTATTAATACAATCCATTACTGGATTTATTTTAGCTGCAACAGCCGAAACTAATTTAGGGAATGGCTGAATTGTAATCGGAGCACTAACGATACATCCTTTCGCATCTTTTACATAGTATGTAAGTGTTTTTGCGAATCCGTTATCAGATACCGTAAATGTATTTTCATCTCTCCAGTTAGTACCGTCTACACTATACTTGTAATCTGAAAGTACCATTGGTACAGCACCAGCACCTCCACCTGGAGTGATAGTAACAGTTTTTTCGTTGAAAGCTGTACCAGTACATTTAAAGTCATCTTGACTTAAAGCTATAGTAACTGGTGCAGGTGCAAGAATCTCAGTTTGATGTGTTGTCACACAACCTTTTGCCGAAAGAACAGTTACATCATAAACACCAACCGTTAATCCTGTAAATACTTTTCCGTTTTGAGTAACTGGGCTTCCTAGAGGAGCTGGCGAAACTTTAGTCAATGTATATTGATAAGGACCATCAACATTCGTTGTTGGCAATGTAACTGTAATCGTTCCATTATTAAGGGTTCCTTGAGAACCAGTACAATTTGGCGCTGTATTAGACAACGTGAAAACTGGATCAGCTGGAATAGCCAAGTCAATCTCTAATGTTTTATCACAACCCGTATTTACATCTCTAACCGTAACGGTATAATTACCTGGAGCTTGGTTAATAAATATAGGATTATTAAACTGTACTGGACTTGTAACTCCGGTTGTATTGTTTACTAATGTGTATCTAAAATTAGTTGTTGGAGTTCTAAATCCTCCTGTAACACTAACTGTAATAGTACCATTTGCTGTTCTACATGTTGGAGGAGTCGTAAACGAACCTTCTATTTGTAAAGGTGCATAAATTGTTATATTGTTAACTGTGTTACCACAACCATTAGAATCTTTTACTCTTACAGTATGCGTTCCTGATGATACATTCGGAATTGTAAACGTCGTTGCCGCTTCTTCTTCAAAATCGCCACCGTCTAAACTATAAGTATAAGGACCAACACCTGGACTTGTTAAAGTAACTGTGATACCGAATTTTCCTTCTGCTGCTGTACATTGAAGTGCAGGAACCGCAGTGATAGCAGGAGTAGGATCTTGATTAACTGTAACTGTCGCCACTTGGATACAACCATAAGCATCACGTACATACACTAAGTAATTTCCTGCTTCTCTATTGAAAACACTTACTTTATGTAATGCAAGATCAAAAGATGCCGCCGTAGGACGAGTATCTGCTGCATCTTCTCCAATTGGACCATTATCAGGGAAAATTTGATATAAGTATGGAACTGCAGGTTTAGGATTTGTTGGATCCGGATCTGCTGGTAATGTTGTTCCTCCTTGAGCAAATGCCTCAATTTTTCCTTGATTAGGATTACAATTAGCATTTTTAGGTGAACTTGCCGTTATAGTCAATGGAGTAACCGAACCAGTAATTGTAAATGGAATAGATGCAATACTACAACCTTTTGTAACTGGTGTAGTTGTTCTATCTTTTATTTCGGTTACGACAATAATATATTTACCAAAAGGAAGAGCTCCAAAATTATTTATATCTAAAGTTGACACTGGTACTGTAGCAGCTGGAACAATACCAGGTTGCGCAGGTCCCATTGGTTGCAAAGTTAACTCGTTTAAAATTTGATAATCAACATCTGTTGGAACTGCGTAACCACTTGAAATTTTAAATGATACATTTCCATCTACTGTAGCAGGCGTTGTAAAACAAGTTATATTATGAGGTTCTAGATCTCCTTCTATTTTCAGTTGAGAATTTGTTGGAATTTCATCTTCGGCAGTTTCAAAATAGTAACAACCCGTACCTGTACCACCATGGGCAGCATCACTATCGTAAACGATAAAAGTATATTTTACTCCCGGTGTCAAATTAGTAAATGTTGCTTTTTTATCTCCTGGCCCACCTGCAACTCCTGGATTGTCTTCAGGTAACCATGCAAAAGAACCAACTGGATTAGGATAATTTGGAACACTTCCATCATAAATAGCGAAGTAAAATGGTCCATTTCCTATAATTCCACTAGCTGAACCAACAGCAACAACTGCTGAACCTCCTGTAGAACAATCTATAGGTGGAGAAGTTACAGTGATATCTAAATCTTCTGGTGGAGAAGCTACTAATATTTTATCTATTAATGTTAGACATCCATTTGCATCTGTTACTCTAATTTCATAGTAACCAAAATTAACCACTTCAAAAACTTGAGTTCCTCCATCTTGGTTAGAGAACGTTGTGTCGTAGTTAATTCCTTTAACATTATATGTATAGTTTTTAACTCCTCCATCAACAGATTGAATAGTAATAGATCCTAATGACAATCCAGTATTTCTACATCTAATTGGCTGAACGTCATAAGTTACAACAACAGGATCTGGTTGTGTAATAATAACATTTGTTTGCTGAGCAGAACATCCTTTTGCATCTGTTACTCTTACAGTATAATTTCCTGCTGGAAGTCCAGTAGTCTGTGTTCCGTAAGATGTATTAGTTGTGGTGTTATGAACATCAATTACATAAGGTCCTTGTCCAAAAGCAGTATTAATTGTAACTGTAATAGAACCTGATTCTTGACCGCTACATAAAATTGTTGAATTTGGTGTAGCTGTAAACTGAGGATTTGTTTTAGGTTGAACTGTTCTAGTAACAGTAGTTGTACAACCTTTAGTTGCACTATCTGTAAATGTAAATTCATATACTGTAGCTGTAGTTTTTCCTGCCGCAATACCACTTGTATCTGTATAAGTAAATACGCCATTATCTGCAGCTGGGATAGTGTGTGTTGTTGCTGGAGATTCTAAAACTCCATCAATTCTTACTACATAAGTATATCCAGTAGTTCCTGGTGTTCCACCAGAAACTTTACCTGTAATTACAACGTTTGGTGTATCACATCGAGGACCAGCAGATAAAGTGGTACTTGCCGTTAATTCAGTAGAAACAGTTTGTTCTGCTAAATCTATAGAACAACCTGTTGAAGTATCTCTAACCGTAATTACATATTTACCAGGCTCTAAATTTTCGAAAGTTCCATTACCTTGAGGAGTTGCTCCATTTAGACTGTATGTGTAATTTGCCTGCATATTTGGAGTTACATAAATAGCTGCTTTACCAGCATTTGTATAACATAAATTGGTTGTTGCAGCAATACTTGCAGTTACATCAGGCCCAAGTATGATAGTAAATGTTCCATTTACCTCACAACCTTTTAAATCTTTAACGGTATAGTTGTAAACACCATTTTCTAGGCCTTCAAAATAGTTATTGTTTTCTTGTACAATTGCAGGACCCGTTGGAGGCGTTACTGTATAAGTATAATTGGTATTCCAACCTCCAGTTACATGAATTGTAGCTGTTCCTAAATCCGCACAAGTTTTTGGAGTAACTGTTGCCGGAGTTAAAGCCAATGGATCTACTGGCTCAGCTACGTGCTGCGTTCTTTCTACATAACAATTTGTTGTTCCGTTTGTTACTCTTATCGTATGATTTCCTGCATTTAAATTTGAAACCGTAATATCAAAAGTAGTTCCAGTTCCAGGAGTTGTAAATCCTGTTTGAACTGCTCCTCCATCAACTGTATATGAATAAGGTGTATTATTACCAAAACCACCAATTGTAAATGTAATTGTACCAGTAGAAGCTCCTTTACAAATTACAGTATTATCTACATTACTAGAAATAGATAATTCTGGTAATTTATCAATTGTATACGGTACTTGTTTTGTACAGTTATTTTCGTCTTTTACTTCAAACATGTAAGTTCCAGGAGCTAGACCTGCAAAAGTACGGCTTGATTGGAATATTGTTTGAGATGCAGTTGGTGAAACGATACGGTATTGGAATGTTGCCAATGTACCTTTACCACCTGTAACTGTCTCAATTGTAACGTCTACTGTATTAGCAGGACATCTTAATGCTGTGTTAGAGAAAGTCATAGCAGTTGGAGGTGTCAAGGCATCAATAGTTCCCGCAGAAACTGTTAACGGACATCCTTTACCATCTGTAATCTCTACAGTATAAGTTCCTGCAACAGTTAATCCTGAAAATATACCATCAGTATTTGTTGCAACTGTTGTTGTTCCTCTTTTTAAAACAAAAGTAAATGAACCATTTCCACCGCTTGCAGTGGCAGTAATTGTTGCTGCGTGATCACAATTATATGCAATCGAAATAGATGCAGAACCTTGTACAACAGCTGGAGCAGTAATTGTTACATCTATTTGTCCTTGACATCCTTTATTATCTCTTACATAAAAAGTGTGTAATCCCGCTGATAAACCAGAGAAAATTCCAGTTGTATTGGTAAATGTGATATTGTCAGAGCTGTATCTGTAACCGCCTGAACCATTCTGTGCCCTTAATACAACAGATCCATCTGATAATCCGTTACAAGAAACAGGAACTTTACTAACCTCACTTAAACTAGGATTTGTAATAGGATCAACTACTGCGGTCATTTGTTTAGTACATCCTTTTGAGTCTTTAACCTCAAAAATGTATGTATCTGCAATTCCTGTTGTATAAGTAAATGTAGTTCCGCTTGGTGTAGTTGGCTGTACAAGTGTTCCTGTTGCATTACCAGAAACTAAACTTACTGTATATGGAGGATATCCGTATGAAATTGTTCCTGTAACAACAGCATTTCCTGTTGTTGGAGAACAATCTAATGTCTTGATACCTTTATCAACACTTAATTCTCTTTCAATTCTAAAATCAATAGGAGCTGGAGAACAACCTACTGCGTCTGTAACGACGATTGTGTGGTCTCCTGGTTCGATATTATTAAATACGTTAGAAGGGGTTTGAGCTGGTTTTCCATCAATACTATAACTGAATGGACCAGTTCCTCCAGTAACAATAACAGTCACTGAAGCTTTGTTTGCAGCATCATAACAGAAATCTGAATTAATATCTAATGCTGCGCTTATTGCAGGCGGTGCTACAACTTTTACAGGAGCACCAATTGCGCTCACACATTTATTAGCATCTCTTACAAAAACTTCATAATCTCCCTCTGGAATATCCGTAAAGTCTGTACTAGATTGATACGGTTTATATACTGTTCCATTTGCAAGTCTTAATTCATATTCGTATGCTGGTGTTCCGTCTGAAGCGGAAGCTCTAATAGTAGCACCTACAGAACATTTTGCAGGAACAAGTACAACACCTCCAGCAAGAAGTGCTTGTGGAGCTTTGATTGTTGGAGTAAATGTTTTTGTACAAGTTGCTTCTGTTGTAGCATTGTAACGAACTCTTACATCATATGTTTTAGCTTCTAAGCCTTTAATAATAAAAGGACTAGTTTTAACATTGATCCAATTTGCTCCTCCGTCTATGGTATAATCATAACCGTAAGTAGTGTCAAAATTAGTTGCTGTAACTGTGATTTCTCCATCATTTGGAGCACCTGTACCTCCACAAGAAACATCTTTAGTAACATCTGCAGTTCCTGTAAATGCTTTTCCTGTTGGAACAACAATAGTTAATAGTTTTTCTTTGATACATGATTTTGGCAATTGATACACTTTAATATCATCAATAGCACCATCGTTACCATTATATTCTGTACTTCCTGATCTTACTCTAAAGATTAAAGTAGTATTATTACCTGGATTTAAGGTTACTTCCCTTTTTTCCCAATTATTCGATCTTAAAATTGTTGGGATAGGTGGAATTCCTGTTGGATTTGGCGTTGGCGGAATAGCCGGTGCCTGAGCAATTACATTTCCATTGGTATCCACCAATTCGAAAGCGAAACTTGGATCTACACCTCCGACGAAGTTAGCTCTGAATAAGTTAGCCAAATAAGCTTCTACAATTACAGGCTGACCTGGAATAACATCATTGATTTGTTTACTATATAAAACTCCGTTTGGACCTGCCGCTCCACCGATGTTTACAGCTAAGAAACGTCCAAAACGATTTGTTCCGTTTGAAGTATGATCTCTAAAAGGAAACCAAGCCGAGTTATTTGGTTCAATTTGTCTTGTTACTACATATTGATTGTCTTCTAATGTTCCTCTTTTATCTGAACAAGTAGAAGGCAAATCTAAATCATGGTAACAATATGCTGCTGCAATACCTGGAGATCTAGTATTGTAACCAACACCAAAATCTTCATTCAATAAATTACTGAAAGTTGGCACAGTAACAAGAGAATATTCTACACGAATAGTATGTGATCCCGGAGGAACATTTAAGAATACATTTGGCGGAACATTTGTATTTGGTGTTGTGCTTCCGTCAATGTAATATTTATAATTATAATTTTCTGGTCCTGGGTTATCAACAATTACTGTACTAGTAGCAGATCCATCACAATTAAAATCAACTGGTGTTTCTACTGAAATTGATGGTGCTACCGGTTCTTTGTCTAATACAATACCTTCCATTAAGAAAGTACATCCATTCGCATCTTTAATATAAAGATTATAAGTTCCTGGCGCTACATACTTTTCATTTTCTGGCTGAAAGTTAACTCCTCCATCGAAACTGTATGTATAATTAGGCACTCCTCCTTGTGGATTTGTAATACGTAATTTACCGAATCCGTTTCCAGATGGGTCACAACCTGCTAATTCAGAAACACCCGCAGAAGCTGTTAATGCAGTTCCCGGTTCATCAATAACCACTCTTACAGCTGGTTCAATACATTCTACACCACCGTAAGTATATTTTACAATTATATCGTAGTTTCCTTTTGCTAAATTGTTAATTGGAGCAACAGAACTATAATTTGTTCCTCCATCAATGCTATATTCAACTGTGTATCCTGAATTTGCAGGATTTATTGCCACATCAATATAACCATTGCTTTCACCATAACATTTAGCATCGTGAGGTGTAAATGTAACAGTAGGTTTTGGAACATCTTCAGCTTTTACTTTTACTGTTACAGAACAAGAATTATAATCTGTAACTACAATAGTAAATTCTCCATTAGTAGGTAATGGTCTAGTAAATGGAATAATAGGATTTGTTCCATAATCTACACCATTTACAGTATAGTAATATCTTGCCGGCGAATTGGCTGGAGCACCTGGAGGTAATGGAACCGGAGTTCCGCCAGAAGCTTGTACAGTAATTTCACCATCTCCACAAGCAAGTGTTTTGGTAACTTGTGCCGTGGCAGTTAATTTTTTATCGTTTATTGTAACTCTCTTCGTTTCTGTACAACCGTCAGTTGTAGTAACTGTAACATCATAAACTCCCGCAGCAAGATCAAAAAATTCATGAAAGTTTGGTGTCGTTTTTTGTCCAGAATCTCCCACTATATTTCCTGCAAGATCTTTAACTACAAAATGGTAATCACCAGTAACGTTATCTGCAGAAGCACGGATAGATCCTTTTCCTTCACAAAGCGCATCTTTTGGTGTAACTGTAGTTTGGAAATCTGCTCTTATAATAGTGACATCTATTTGGAATGGACAAGAAGATGTTTCTGTGGTTGCTGCATTTTGCTTAACATGTACAGTATAATTATTAGTAACCAAATTATCAAATACATTTGAAGTTTGATAATTAGTCCCGTCTAAACTATAAGTATAACCTGTACCTGGCTGTGGATTTGTAACTGTAATTCTTCCAGGAGTATTACAAACTACATCTTTTTTATCAACCGCAATCTTTAATGGATTTTTGAAAACACTAAAATAGAAGGTGTTCTGGCAATTATTTCCATAAGATATCACTACTCTGTAAGATCCAGATTTGTTGGCAGTAAATGTTGGTCCGTCTGGCGCAGCTTGTGTCCAGTTAACCGCATCTTCATAAGCACAACTCTCAGGGAATCCTGTAGGAGGAACATCTGTTGTTACCTGCCATTTAACAGTAGTACCAGCTGCAGTAATTTTCGTATCAATAAATTTTGAATCGTTTTCACCACATAAGAAAATCTTTGGAAACTCTTTTCTATCGTTTGTACAAAGATAAGGTCTTCCTGTAGCTGGATCGATATTGCTTGCATAAGGGCTTACTGGATTATCATTAGCTCCAACAGCATAATCTGTTACGGTATAAGTCTGTAAAATACCTTTACAATCTGGATTACCTCCCGTTTGTACCGTATATTTTCCAGCTTTTGTAACTGTAATTTCTCTCGTGTTACCAACAACTCTTCCAGCTTCATCTTTCCACTCATAAGTTGTGTATCCATTTGCTGCTCTTAGAATTGCGCTACCACAAAGTGATACCGATCTTTGAAACAAACAATCTTCAATACCAACCAAAAAGTTAGTAGAGGTTGGATCACCCACAATACATCCTGTATTAAAAGAGTAACTTCCGTCACCATAAGGATTACCGTTATTAGTTGGATTTAAAGTTCCAAAATATCTAGAAGTTGCCGTATTTTTTATAAGGTTAGAACAAGCATCTACTAACTCGTTACAATCGTTTACTACTCTAACTCTAAATTTTATCGTATAAGTAGAACCATCTTTTTTAACAATACCATCTGGAACTGAAAATACAAGTGTTCTGGTAGCTGGATCATAAGAGATATCTTGTACACCATTATCTTTTTTAATAATATCAACTGATCGGTCAAAAATTACATTTTGCGGCAGTACATCGGTAATTGTAAAATTTTTGGCATCGTCGTTTCCTTCATTTCTAAAACCAATTTCGTAGATCATTTCCTGACCTAAATTAACTGGGTCTGATCCTAAATTATATTCTTCGCGAACACCAGCTGCATTAGTACGAACTCCTTTTACAACTTTAGTCAATACAATTTTAGGCTCAATAACGTCAACTGCAAAAGTAGTTACAAAGGCTCCGTAACCATCACCATCAGTTGTTAATCTTAAAGTTGCTCCAGTTTCTCCATTGGGAATAATAGAATTATTATCATTTTTAAGAACGATATGGTCAATATCAAATCCCATATTATTGATACTTTTGGGTTTTCTATTTGTACCCAAAATATGTAATCCATTACTAGATATCGATGCATTAAAGAAATTGTTTTCTGGATTAACATCGTCTTTCAATTTAGTAAAAGTCGGTTTTGAATTTGCTTTAATAGAAAAACTATCATTATTAGTTTCTTTATCTCCCTCTAAAGCAGCTACCCCAATTTTTGCATTTACTGGAAATCCAACAGGTAAAGTTTGAAAACCGCTGACCGTATAATCAACTGTTTTATCTTGTGTTCTTCCAGGGTCTACTCCCACATAACCATCAAAAACCGATATAAATTTACTTGGCAAACTTGGGCTTTCATAAATTACTACCATAGTCCAGCCTCCAGCACCACCACCTTCTCTTTTACCTCTAGCGGCTCTAACATTCGCAACATAATACTCACCGTTAGCATCTGGTAAATCCTGCAGCAGTTTCGTTACATCACTAAAACATACATACGGAGAATCTTTGAAAGAATCTTGTACTCTATTCCCATTCTTTTTATAACCATCAAAAATTACTTCTTTAGTATCCGTTTTACTGGCTGTTATAGTTTTATATAGCCCGTCGCTATTAGGAAGTTTAAACTTAATTGTATTCCAGTCTTCTTCTCTTAAAGAACCATCATACTTTGTAGCTGTATTAGTACTTCTTTCATAAGGATAAATAGCCGACCAGTATAAACCTGCAAAAACAATATTTTTACAAGAATTATCAATGGTCAATTTCGCCATTGTAGAATTAAAAGTATCAGGATCATTATCGATATCTATGTACTCAACAAAAAAATCATTGTTATTCCCATTACCATCAAAATCTTTACTCGCCTCTGTTGTTAAAGTTGACAAATTAGTAACTGTTCCAGTATAACGAACTCCATTTACAGGAGCAGCAGGACTAAAAACAGGTCTGGTATCTGTTTTACTGATAACCGAATTACCAATTAAAATAATGTCTCCTTTTACTTTAATGCTACCCCCAGAAAGTCTAGGTGTAAAAGCAGTTCCTACCTGAGCATTTACATAGCCGAAACACATGAACAGCAGCATTCCGAAAATAGCTCTCCGGTTTTCTTTTACTTTTACAAATAGTGGTTGAAGCATTTGTTTTTTATCAAATGATTCCACTAGTTTTTCAAACTGTTTTTGAGTATCAGAAACAATGCTTTTGATAGAAGTAAAAACAGTTTTAACTGATTTAAAAATAGTAGGTTTTTCCATAGTCCTTTTTATTTACCCTGTAAATTATTCTCTAAGGGGCTTTAAAGAATAATACAATTAGTACTCTAAAATATTTATAATCTTAGTTCTTCTTGGTTATCAAGAAGAACAGTTCCTCAATCTTTCTTAATATTAGTTTTCCACTTTTACAATGGCCATTTTGCCATTGTATGGTTTATTTCCTTTTGCCTCCAATGCTTTTGTTGCATCTTGTAAACCATCGAACTTTTCATAGTAGATGTAGTATTTACTTGTTGCTACATTGTAAAAGAAATTAATATCTGTACGTCCTGCAGCTACCGCTTTAGTCAAGAACTCATCACGTTTCTCTACACTATTGTGGACTGCTACAATTAAATAATAACCGTTGTCAGAATTTTTGATATTCTTGATGATCTGCATATTTGACTGCTCTTCACCAAAATCAAAATCATTTGCTGTCAATGGCGTATTACTTAATTTCGTTGTTTCCTTAATACGTTTAAGAGCGGCGATATCCTGTGCGTATCTTCCTTGATCATTCTCATAAGCTGCACGTTTAATTCTACGTTTACGCTCAATTTCTGTCTCTGCTTTGATACGTTCTAAATCGGCAATTAAAGCTGCTCCTTCTCTTTCCATTTTCAGCTGAGCCGCTTTCAGTTCGTTTATCTTATCCAGATACGCTTTGTTTAATGGATCGTTTTTAGGGAACTTTTTAAGTCTGTCATTGTACAGAGCCGTTAATCTATCAATCTCATTCTTCATGCTTTTGTTGGCATCTGCAATCTGAAGTTTTAATGCTTCAATCTGGCTGTTCTCTGCCGCTACACTCTTGAATGGTTTTGGTTCTCTGTAAATTCCTTTTTCACTTAAATCATTCTCTTCTTTTAAATCATTTAAATCTTTCTGCTTGTTGGCAACAGTAGCTTTAAACTGATCCAATAAATCACTTTGGATTTTACTTGTATTTTCAACAGATTGAGTTAAACTCTCGATTGCTTTTCCAGTATCGTCTTTCGCTTTTGCCGCCATTGCAGCTGCTTCTGCATCTGCCTTAGCTTTCTCGGCTGCTAATTTTGCTTGACGTTCTTCCTCTTCTCTTAATAATCTAGTTTCTTCTTCTGCTCTTAATTTTTCTGTAGCTTCAGCATCTGCTTTCGCTTTTGCATCTGCTAAAAGTTTAGCTTGAAGCGCTTCCATATCGGCTTTTGCTTTAGCATCTGCCGCTAATTTTGCTTGAAGTGCTTCTGCATCCGCTTTCGCTTTAGCATCGGCTGCTAATTTCGCTTGACGAGCCTCTTCATCTAATCTCGCTTTTGCATCCGCAGCTTGTTTTGCTTTTAATGCTTCTGCATCTGCCTTCGCTTTTGCGTCTGCAGCCAATTTAGCCTGACGAGCTTCTTCCTCAATTCTTACTTTCTCTTCAGCCGCTTGTTTTACCTGTAATGCTGCTGCATCCGCTTTTGCTTTTGCTTCAGCCGCTAATCTTGCTTTTTCAGCTTCTGCATCGGCTTTCGCTTTAGCATCGGCAGCTAGTTTAGCTTGACGAGCATCTTCTTCTTCTTGTAATTTTTTAGCTTCGGCATCGGCTTTTGCTTTTGCAGTAGCTTCGGCATCCGCTTTTACTTTAGCATCGGCTAATAATTTTGCTTGTAAAGCAGCCATATCCGCTTTTGCTTTTGCCTCTTCCGCAAGTTTCGCTTGTAAGGCTTCTGCATCCGCTTTCGCTTTAGCATCAGCAGCTAATTTAGCTTGGCGAGCTTCCTCTTCTACTCTTGCTTTTTCATCCGCAGCTTTTTTCGCTTGTAAAGCTTCTGCATCCGCTTTTGCTTTTGCATCTGCTGCCAATTTAGCTTGACGAGCTTCTTCAGCTATTCTCACTTTCTCTTCAGCCGCTTGTTTCGCTTGTAAGGCTTCTGCATCCGCTTTTGCTTTTGCTTCCGCAGCTAACCTTGCTTTTTCTGCTTCTGTATCTGCTTTTGCTTTCGCTTCAGCAGCTTGTTTTGCCTTCAGAGCCTCAGCGTCTGCTTTTGCTTTTGCTTCTGCCTCAAGTTTTGCTTGACGAGCATTTTCTTCCTCTTGTAATTTTTTCGCTTCCGCTTCGGCTTTTGCTTTTGCAGTTGCTTCAGCATCTGCTTTAACTCTAGCATCAGCGATTAACTTAGCTTGTAAAGCTTCCATATCTGCTTTCGCTTTTGCTTCAGCAGCTAATCTTGCTTTTTCTGCTTCTGCATCTGCTTTGGCTTTATTTTCTGCTGCCAATCTTACTTTTTCAGCTTCTGCATCTGCTTTAGCTTTATTTTCTGACTCTAATTTAGCTTTAGCTGCAGCCTCTGCATCGGCTTTTGCCTTAGCATCTGCAACCAATTTAGCTTGAAGTGCTTCTGCATCCGATTTTGCTTTCGCTTCGGCAGCAATTAATGCTTGTCTTGCTTCTTCATCTGCTTTTGCTTTCGCTTCAGCTGCTAATCTTTCTTTTAATGCTGCATCTTCAGCTGCTTTTGCTTTTGCATCGGCTGCTAATTTTGCTTTATTCGCTGCGTCAATAGACGTTTTTGTTTTAGATTCGGAAGCTGCTTTTGCTTTTGCTTCTGCTGCTAATCTTGCTTGCAGTGCATCAGAATCTGCTTTTGCTTTTGCATCTGCTGCAATAATAGACTGTAAATCTGCTGCTTCGGCTTTTGCTTTAGCATCTGCTTTACGTTTTGCTTCAGTGGCATCTGCTTTAGCCTGATTATCTGCTATTAATTTTAATCTCGCTGCTTCTGCATCTGCTTTCGCTTTTTCTGCAGCAGCTAATCTTGCTTGTCTTGCCGCTTCAGCATCTGCTTTAAGTTTTTCAGCTGCAGCTAATCTTGCTTTTGCTGCAGCTTCTGAATTTGCTCTCGCTCTCTCTACTGCAAGTTGTGCAGCTGTTTTTTGCTGCGTTGGCGTAGCTGCATTTGCTGCAGCTGCTTTTGCTTTTGCTGCCTCAGCATCTGCTTTTGCTTTATCTGCCGAAACTAGTTTTGCTTGTAAAGCTTCAGCATCTGCCTTCGCTTTGGCGTCAGCTGCCAATTTAATTTTTAATGCCTCGGCGTCTGCCTGTGCTTTATCTGCAGCTAACTGTTCTGGTGTTTTTTGTGCTGCACCAGATTTATTTGCTGCGGCTTGTGCTCTTGCTGCAGCGGCTGCATCAACTCTTGCTTTATTGTCGGCAGCTAATTTTATTCTGCGCTGCTCTGCATCTGCTCTTGCTTTATCAGCTGCTAATTGAGCTTGTGTTTTTTGCGTTTCGGCAACGGCTTTATTTGCTGCTGCGGTTTGTGCTCTTGCTGCTGCGGCGGCATCTGCTTTCGCTTTAGCCTCTGCTGCAAGTCTTATTTTAATAGCTTCAGCATCTGCCTTAGCTTTGTTATCTGCTTCTAGTTTTGCTTTTGCTTTAGCTTCAGCATCTGCTTTAGCTTTATTATCTGCTTCTAATTTGGCTTTTGCTTTAGCCTCTGCATCTGCTTTTACTTTTTCAGCAGCTGCAAGTCTTGCTTGTTTTGCTTCAGCGTCTGCTTGTGCTTTTGCTTCAGCAGCCAATCTGTTCTTCTCAACAATTTCAGCTCTGTCCACCTGAGTTGCCTCTGATTTTGGTTTTGCTGGAACTGGTTTTGGTTTAGACGGATCTATTAATGATCCTTCATCATCATCTCCGTAATAGTAATTTCTGTTTTTAAATTTATAGGCAATAGCGAATTCATGTGATCCGCCAAGATTAGTGAAGTTGCCCATTCCTCTCTCATAATTGTACTCAATAGCAAAACTTGGAGAAATATTAATTCCAAGTCCTGCAGAAACTCCGTAAAGTGTATTATATCCAGCCTGCGCCCAAACTCCTTGCTGAAGAGCCAGCATAGCCAAACCAGAAATAACTGTTTTATCTTTTTTCAGTTCTGTTCTAACGATACCTGAGAATTTACTTCTGTCAAAGAAACCGTTACTATCAATATATCCAGTGTACATGGCGTGCAGTTGAATCGCTCTTTCTGGATCTTCTTTTACCATTCCTGATCCAAAATTGTACAGCACTAAGTTGTTAACTGCTAATCCGAAATCTAAAAATTCTGTACCGTAGTTAATTCCTGGATTTACTGTAAGTAATGTACTTTTTGGAAAATCTCCGCTTCCGATAGTAGAATCATCCGAAATGATTTTTCCTGTATTTAAACCACTTTGATAAACACCAACGTTTAAACCAAAAGTTAAGTTACTATCTTGTTCTAAAACAATGTTATGAGCAAAGTTTCCAATTGCCCCGAATACTGTCATTAATCCATAATTTTGTTGAAAAAGACCTGCAGCAAATGCTTCATTTTCTCTGAATCTTCCAGAATAATTGAACAAATAAGTCTGCGGTGCATTATCAAACTGTACCCATTGTCTTTTGTTATAAAAGCTGATGTATGGGTTTGATTCACGAACAAAACTGAACGTTGGATTAATTATATATCTATTAAACTTTAAAGAATTTCTGATAGGTAATGAAAACGAAACAACTCCATCCTCAGAACCATCCTGAGCATAGAGTACATTTGAGAAACCGTAAAATAAAGTGATGAATAGTAGGATTTTCTTCATATTATTTTATAACAGTTATTGATCCTTTTTTTTCACCTGCGTCGCCTTTAATGACATAGTAATAAACCGGATTTACATTTTTAAAATCTATATTGCTTTGAGGCCAATCGCCTTGATAATTCATAACATCGAGCACTTTATCTCCGTTAGAACTTATAATAATGACTTGGGTATTTGCATTTTTGTAATCATCAGGAATATTCCAATACGGATTCAAACCGCTTAACTTGATGATGTTTGGAATAACCGTTGACGGGCCTGAATCCCCATTAATTTTAAATGAAAATTCTCTGCTCGCAACACAGCCTGATGCTTGGGAAACTTTTACTTTATAATTACCTTTAACAGAAACTACATAAGAATTTCCTGTTTCTCCAGAAATAAGATTATTATTTAAGTACCATTCGTACGTAACATCTGTTGCATCTGTAGTAACTGTTACGTTTAAAGTTTCTCCTTCGCTTAATTTATAGCCATCTTCTACATCAATACTGGCATCAAATCCGTTGCTTTTAAGATCGATTGTTCCTGTTGCTTTACATCCTCCAAAATCTACATCAACAGTATAGACTGCAGATTCGTTTGTTGAATAAGTACGACTAGTAGCTCCAGTAATTACTGTTCCATTTTTTTTCCAAACATAACTATTTCCAGAAGTCGCTGTTAAAACAGTTCCTGATCCGCTGGCACAAAATGGATTTCCTAAACTTGAACTTATTGTTACACCAGATCCAGAATTAGAAGCAGTAACATTTACACGATTTGAATACGATAAAGAAGTACAGCTGCCATAATTAGTTTCTACATAATAAATACCTGGAGTAGTTACAGTATAAGTAGACCCTGTATTACCCGCTAATAAAGTTGGTTGTACACCAGTTCCATTATCTCTATACCAGTTGTAGGATAATGAAGGATATTTTAACGGAGAATCATTTTCAGGAGTTGTAGAATCTGGATCTATAGATAATACATAGCTGCCGCCAGAGCAGAAAGAAGCACTTCCATTAAAGTTATTAATGGTATACTGCTTATCGTGTATTTTATAATAAATAGGGAAAGAGCTTTTTTGGGTTGCAGAGAAGAAATTCGTGCTGACAACACCAGTTGAACTTCTAACTCTTAATTTGTAAATATCAGATCCGATAATGTTTTGCGGAACGTTAAAAGTAATGGTTTTTCGATCTGGGGCATCATCTCGAATTACTCCTGTCAATTTAATTGGAGTGGTAAAACTTCCGTCTTTATCTGATAATTCTACTTCGAATGTTGTTCCTGCTGCAAAGCCAGTATGAAGAAATGTAGCATCGTATGTCTGGCTCGTAACACCAGCACAAATCCTATCAAAATTTAGGATCTCTGGTGTTATTTTTTGAGCATAGACATTTGATTCAGCAAAAAATAGGATGCTAAATAAAATTAAAACTTTAAAAAAAGATAAAGTAATTTTTTGAATCATATAGTGCGTGTTCTTGCTAAATCTATACGTTCAAAAAACAAAATATCTATAAATGTTTCTGAAAAATCATACTTATAGTTTTCGATAATATCCTTTGCTAAAATCGAAGTTGCTGTTAGAGATGAATCTTCTTTACAATCATTTGATACCGTATTGGGTTCAGTCGCCATAGTAAGGCTATCCTTGGGGGTGGACATCCTTACTATAAACTGATTAAAATTGTCTACAGTGCTGTTTTCAATTACAGCATTATTAGTACTATTTTGGTTATTATTACCAACTAACGTTATACAGCTATCAGAACCAGCAACCGTTGTAGGTTTTTGTGCTGTGTTCTGCGCGTATAGCGTTAACGAAATAGGTGAAACCAAAAATATTATATATAAAAAATATTTTTTCGTAGATACCATTATGTTTTGATCTTTATTTGGGTCCGTTAGAGACGATACATAAATTGTGTCTGGGGACTTAATTAATAAAATTTACGCTCGGAAATAAAAATCGAAATCTATTTATCTATTGCCGCTTGAAGCCGTGATTTTTCCTAATTGCAATCTGAAATCTGGTTTTTTAGGGTTTGCAATATCAATGAATGTTTCATTGTTGCTGCTTTGAGAATAAACGTTAAAGAATACACTGTTACCATACCAGCTCTCTAAATCTTCATTGTTAGAATTGTACTCTGTAAAGATGTTTCCATTACACAGATTGAAGTACATTTCTTCGAATTTGATTTTTTTAAGATTAGCATCGTTGATCTCAATTTTGCTGTCTAATAAAACAGCTGGATTAAATCCAGAGATCACACTACGCTTTAATTCTAGAGAAGCAGTTTCTGCAACATAAACACATTCTTTAACTAACCCTGCCTGGATATCAGCTTTAATATTTTCACTGTCATTAAGCATTGTAATATTTGTAGCCGCTACAAGAGTTTGTTTTTTTGTAAAGTCTGTTTCGTTCTTTTTCTCATAAGACTTCACCTCCATACAACGAGATCCATCTTTATTACTTGATAAGTAAGAAGATCTAACTGCTAAAGAGTTGAATAAACGACATTGTACACCTTGTGTAAATTTGAAGTCGTCGTTGATAGATTTATAAGAAACTAATTTTGAAGCATTCACATCACCACCGAAGAAAGCAAATGAGTCACCTCCAGAGTAGCTTACCATAACGTTGTCGATAACCGTTTTGTTACCCACACCTGCAACAGTTAAACCATTGAAAGTATCTGCTCCTTTTACTTTTTTACCTGCGAACTCAATTCTCACGAATCTTAAAATTCCAGAGTTTGAAGCCACATTTTCTCCACCGTAAGTAGTAAGTGTTGGATCTAAGTCAAGGTTGTAAGAACCTACATTTCCAAATTTGTTAATTGGCGCATCACCAAGGATTACAACTCCACCCCAGTCTCCAGCTTTTTTCATGCTGCGGTTTGAAGTAAATACAATTGGATCTGTTTCTAAACCATCTGCAATAATTTGAGCACCTTTTGTAACTACCAATGTTCCTTTTGTCTCGAAATCACCAATAATTAAAGTTCCTGGCTCAATTGTTAAAACAGCGTTGTTTGTAACATATACGTTTCCTTGTAAAACGTAGATATTTCTTTTCAGCAATTTAGTATTAACAGAAATATTTCCTGCTAAAATTTGGTTTGCTTCTCCATAGTCCACTTTGTTAGGCTTAAATTCGGTCCAATTATTTAACCAATTGTTGTAGCCCATAATTCCTTTCTCTTGTTGAGCACTCATACTCGTAACCGTCAAAAGAACGCAGATTAATTGAGTAATTTTTTTCATGATAAGGGGGTATTAGGGTTAATAATAAATTTGGGTATGCGTAAATGAAAAAACTCCTCTCGAATTTTCTGAAATTATCAGAACCCTCGAGAATGAGTCTTTTTTTATTTTATTTTTCAAAAGCATCCCAATAGATCTTTTTCATCTACGTAAACACTTTGAAAAAGGTTTTAAAAAAAATTAATCCTTTATTACATTTCGTTCAAATCGTTGAACTCGTGTAATGATTTCAATGTACTTTCGTAAAATAAAATAGCCGCAATTAGATTCCCTTTATCAGAGTAAGGCATCATTTTTCTTTGGAATTCTACAGTTGTATCCAAAAATGTTGATGTACCAATTGCCTGCGCATCTAATACTTTTTTGTGTTCGTTATCGTCTGGAATACCAAGATCGGCCATAGTAACTCCCGGTTTTGTAACCAAAGCAATGTAAGGTAGAGTTTTCACTAAAACTTTAATACGCTCAATGTATAACTCCAAAAGTTCCCCTTTTTGCATACCACTCAATTCTTTTTGATCATGGTATTTACGAATAAGAGCTGTTGTACTAATAATACTTCTTGGCGCGTTTTTAGCCTGTGCCGAAACGGCTGCAGTAGTTAAGATAAAAAGTGCACTTAGCAGAGTAATTTTCCCTTTCATAGATTCTTATTTATAATTGGTTCTTGATAAAAACAAAAATATAGAAATTAACTTAAACTCCAAGTGTAATGATTTATTTTTTCAAAAAAAAACCTTAAAAAAACCTTAAAAATCAGTCTTATGTCGAGAAAATGTGCGTTTTAACGGGCTTTTTGTTAAATTAGTTAAAATCAAAATAGTAAGATTACAGCTATAAAAAAACAACTTTTTTTCTTTTAAATAACCAAAAAAAACTTACGTTTAACGATTTTTAGAAAAAAAATATTAACAAAAACATCTTGATATCTGCTCATCTTGAGCGATTTATTAACAAAATTATTCTCGATAACGACCAAAAAAAAACTTAAAGAGCACGTTTAATTTTAAAATTATGAGTATAAAATAATCTTTAACCCGAAAATTTTTGACTACATCATTTTCTTCTATCTTTGCTCCATGCAATTTTCTCAAATTTTAGGTCAAGATTACATCAAAAGCCACTTGATAAAAAGTGCTGCTTCTGGTAGGATTCCGCATGCACAATTGTTCGTTGGTCCAGAAGGAAGCGGTACATTAATAACTGCTATTGCTTATGCCCAGTACATTTTATGCAGCAATACCGGAAATGAAAACTCAAACGGAAATGATTCCTGCAATCTGAAGTTTGAAAACATATCGCATCCCGATCTGCATTTTATCTATCCAACAGTTACGACAGAAGAAGTAAAAACAAAACCAAAGAGCTTAGATTTTATTCAGGATTGGCGCAGCTTTATTCAGGAAATGCCTTATGGAGGTTTATTTGACTGGTATAAAATTCTAGGCGTGCAGAATAAACAGGGAGAAATTCGTGTTGAAGATGCACAGGAAGTTTTAAAATCGCTTGCGCTAAAATCGTATGAAGGCGGTTATAAAATCATGATTATCTGGATGGCAGATAAAATGAACATCGCCGCTTCTAATAAACTTTTGAAACTTTTAGAAGAACCTTCTGAAAAAACCGTGTTTATTCTGATTTCTGAAAATGAAGAAGATATCATACAAACCATTCGTTCCCGCTGCCAAGTTATTCACTTTAACGGACTTCCCGAAAAAGTTATAGCCGAAGCTTTGGTTGCCCGAGAAAACACAGACCTTAACGCAGCCAAAAAAATTGCCCATCAAGCACAGGGGAATTTTAATAAAGCCATGCATCTGCTAAAAGAAGACGATGACGAATTTCCGTTTGAGCAATGGTTTGTCAATTGGGTTCGCGCCGCATTTAGAGCAAAAGGAAATGCAGCCGCCATTCAGGATTTAATCGTTTGGAGCGAGCAGATTGCTGCGCTGGGACGCGAAAGCCAGAAAAAATTTATTCAGTATTGTATCGAAATGTTCCGCCAAGCTCTTATGCTGAATTATCAGGCGCCGAGTTTAGTTTACATTGAACCGAAAGTAGATAAATTCAAGCTGGAAAATTTTGCACCATTTGTTAACGGGAATAATATTCATGAAATATTCAAAGAGCTTTCAGATGCAATGTATCATATTGAAAGAAACGGAAATGCAAAAATTATTCTAACCGATTTATCCATCAAATTGACTCGTTTAATTCATAAAAAATAGATTTAAAATGAACAATGTTGCCTCAATCTTAATTTTAGCTTTCTTAGCTTTAACTTTCTTGCAGTCAGGTTACGAAAAAATATTCTATTGGAAAGATAACGTCTCTTGGCTTAAAGAACATTTTGCTAAAACGGTGCTAAAAAATCATGTTCCGCTTGCCTTAATGCATCTTTTAATTGTAGAATTAATTGCTGGAATTTTATGCGTTGTCGGTGGTATTCAATTATTGACAAATAACGGACGCGAATTTGGTTTATACGGAGCTATATTTTCATGTATCTCCTTGTTAATGATGCTTTTCGGACAAAGACTAGCAAAAGATTATGATGGTGCGAGAACCATTGTCATCTATTTTATTCCAGCCGTTATAGCTGTTTATTGGTTGAATTAAAACAACCGAAATTTTTAAAAAATTTAGCCGCAGATTTTTTAATCTGTGATTCCGACAGTAATCGGGAATGGCGTTAAACAAATTTATTATTCAAAAAATGAATCCAAAACATCCTTCAGAATCTTTAACTATTTTAACTGACTTAGTTTTACCGAGCGAAACTAATCCTTTAAACAATCTTTTTGGCGGCGAATTATTAGCCCGAATGGATCGTGCAGCAAGTATTGCAGCCCGCAGACATTCGCGCCGAATTGTGGTTACAGCTTCTGTAAATCACGTTGCTTTTAATAGAGCTATTTCGCTTGGAAGTGTTGTAACAGTGGAGGCAAAAGTTTCAAGATCCTTCAAAAGTTCAATGGAAGTTTTTATAGACGTTTGGGTAGAAGACCGCGAATCTGGAAACAGAACCAAAGCAAACGAAGCCATTTACACATTTGTAGCTGTAGATGACACCGGAAGACCTGTCGAAGTTCCCGCAATTGTACCAGAAACAGAATTAGAAATCCAGCGTTTTGATGCTGCTTTGCGTCGTAAACAATTAAGTTTACTATTGGCTGGCAAAATAAAACCTTCTGATGCCACAGAATTAAAGGCTTTATTTTTATAATACAATTTTGTGACAATTTGTAACAACTGGAAATAATGAAACTTCAAAAAAAGAAGTAATTTTACCAATACAAACCTTACCAATAAATTTTAAGAAAGAGTTTTCTTAGTTTTATCTGGAAAGAAAAATAAAAATTTAGATAATTTAAGAAAATATGAGTTCAGACAAAGAAGCCAAATTAAAAGCGTTACAATTAACACTTGATAAACTTGACAAAACCTACGGAAAAGGAACCGTAATGAAAATGGGCGACAGAGCCATCGTGGAGGTAGAAACGATTTCTTCAGGTTCACTTGGTGTTGATTTAGCTCTTGGAGTAAATGGTTATCCTAAAGGAAGAATTATTGAAATATATGGTCCAGAATCTTCTGGAAAAACTACTTTGACGCTTCACGCCATTGCAGAAGCTCAAAAAGCGGGCGGTATTGCCGCTTTTATCGATGCGGAACATGCATTTGATAGAAATTATGCTGAAAAATTAAATGTAGATATCGAGAACTTAATTATCTCGCAGCCAGACAATGGAGAACAGGCTTTGGAAATTGCCGAAAACCTAATTCGTTCTGGAGCTATTGATATTGTTGTAATTGACTCGGTTGCTGCCTTAACTCCAAAAAGTGAAATTGAAGGAGAGATGGGAGATTCTAAAATGGGTCTTCACGCTCGTTTGATGTCTCAGGCTTTGAGAAAACTTACTGGAACTATCAGTAAAACAAATTGCACGGTTTTCTTTATCAACCAGCTTCGTGAAAAAATTGGTGTAATGTTTGGAAATCCTGAAACTACAACCGGAGGTAACGCGTTAAAATTCTATGCTTCTGTACGTTTAGACATTCGTCGTTCTGCTCAGATTAAAGACGGTGAAAACGTAATTGGAAATAGAACTAAAGTTAAAATTGTTAAAAATAAAGTAGCACCGCCTTTTAAAACTGCTGAATTCGATATTATGTACGGAGAAGGTGTTTCTAAAACGGGAGAAATCTTAGATTTAGCTGTTGAATTTGACATCGTTAAAAAAGCAGGTTCTTGGTTCAGCTATGGTGATACTAAATTAGGACAAGGTCGTGATGCTGTTAAAGCTTTAATAAAAGATAACCCAGAACTTGCTGAAGAACTGGAAATTAAAATTAAAGAACATATCAAAGAACTAGCAAACGCTTAATCTAATATAAGTCAAAAAAGACTAATTCTGAGTCCGATAGATTGTAGAATCTATCGGACTTTTTTTATTTCAAAAAAAATAAAAATTTAGACGCAACCATTTTAATTAATGTACATCTTATTAAAAAAGCAGGTCTTCAAAATTGATATGCCATATATCAATTTGAAGTTTTTTTAGAATTTTACATTGGTTGGTTATTTGAACTAAAATCCGTTAGTTGTTTGGTGCTAACGGATTTTTATTATTTTTTAATTTTTTGACGCAACCTTTTTTATTTTTCTTCATCTATAATAATGTGACGTTAACTTGAGTTATTATTAAACTCTTTATTATCAACCATTAATATTTTTAACCATGAAAGAAAAAATAGAATTGTTGTACAATAAAAACCGAAGAAAAACCAAATTGAAATTTAGAAAAGTATTGCGTTTTATTTCAGAGAAGATAATTCACAGATAATAAATTTTGAATAAAAATGGGGGTTTTTAATTCAAAGAAAAGCCGGTAGATTTAAAAAAATCTACCGGCTTTTGTATTTTGACTGATTGAGAATTATACTTTTTTCTGAAAATCAACTAAGGCATTATAAATTACACTTCTAACTTGATCTTTAAGCTCTTTTCTATGATCAATCGTTATGCCTTCGGTTTCGATAAAAGGAAGAATTCTTGCACGCATTCTGCCAGGACTTCCGCTTAAAAAGGTATAAGAAAAACGTTCTTTATTATCTGGAAAAACAATGGGAACGATTGGAATTTGATGATCAATTGCAAGTCTAAAAGCACCATCTTTAAACTCGTCCAGTAAAATGCTTTCGTCATCTGGAACACCGCCTTCAGGGAAAATACAAATACTTAAACCTTGATTTAAACGGCTTTGGGCTCTTTTAAAAACTTCGTTTTTACTTTTAGATGAATTTCTGTCAACCAAAATACAAGTTCGTTTATAGAAAAACCCAAAAAGTGGAATTTTAACCAGCTCTTTTTTTCCAACAAAAACAAATGGGTTCTTAATTAAAGCCAGCATAAGCATAATATCCGTCATAGAGGTATGATTGGCCACTATCATATAACTTTTGCCTTTAATAAGCTTCTGTTCGCGTTTTACGGTATAATAAAAGCCCATTCCATACAGAATGAATTTTGCCCAAATGCGAGCCATTTTAAAGAAATATGGATAACCTTTCTCTGAGATTATAGAAATCAATAAAAAAGGCAGCATAATTAATATCGGAACCGCCATTAAAACGTAAAACCAAATGCGCCAAAGAATCCAAAAAGCAATTTTAAATATTTTCATAGTTTCAAATGTAAGAAAACAGAAATGAATTTTATAAAGATTTTTTTTTGTCGAAATTCAGAGGTTTTTTAACGCAAAGAACGCAAAGGGTTTTACGCTAGGCTCGCAAAATATATAGCCACAGATTAAAGTGATTAGATGGATTTAAAATCTGTGGAAATCCTACTAATCTGTGGCTATATATTTTATTTTTTTTAAAAGCGATCAGTTAAAAATCTTTGCGTGATTTGCGTAAAATCTTTGCGTGCTTTGCGGTTAGAAAAAACATCACGACATTTGCAATTCAGAAAAAATCGAGAATGGCAAAAATACTTACAGGTGTTCAAAGTACAGGAACACCGCATTTAGGAAATTTATTAGGCGCAATTATTCCAGCAATCGAATTATCAAATAATCCGGCAAACGAATCTTTTTTGTTTATTGCTGATTTACATTCAATCACTCAGATTAAAGACGGAAAAACTTTAAGAGAAAACACCTACAGCACTGCTGCTGCTTGGCTTGCTTGTGGTTTAAATCCTGAAAAAGTAACGTTTTACAGACAATCTGATGTGGTGCAGACTACTGAATTGACTTGGTATTTAAGCTGTTTTTTTCCTTTTCAGAGATTGACTTTGGCGCATTCTTTCAAAGATAAAGCAGATCGTTTAGACGATGTTAACGCAGGACTTTTTACGTATCCGATGTTAATGGCTGCAGATATTTTATTATATGATGCTGAATTTGTTCCAGTTGGAAAAGATCAGTTGCAGCATTTAGAAATTACTCGTGATGTGGCGGCTCGTTTTAACCACCAAATGGGAGAAACATTTGTACTTCCTGAAGCAAAAATTCAAGAAGACATTATGCTGATTCCTGGAACAAACGGAGGAAAAATGAGTAAATCTGCCAATAATATTATTAATATTTTCTTGGATGATAAGACTTTACGCAAGCAAGTAATGAGTATCGAAACAGATAGTACACCGCTTGAAGATCCTAAAAATCCAGATACTTGTAATGCATTTGCGATCTATTCCCTATTAGCTGATGAAAATCAGATTGCGGAAATGAGAGCTAATTACTTAGGCGGAAATTATGGTTACGGTCACGCGAAACAAGCTTTGTTTGAATTGATTACGGAAAAATTCAAAACTGAAAGAGAAAAATATAATTACTATATCAATAATCTTGAAGAAGTTGATGCACTGTTGAAAAAAGGCGCGGCAAAAGCTTCTGTTATTGCTGATGGTGTTTTAGCAAAAGTTAGAGAGGTTCTTGGATTTCAAAAATAGAATTCTAATTTCCTTTCCCTACAAATATAAACGCTGGTCTCAAATATTGATCAGCGTTTTTCATTTAATCATTTTTTTTGTAACTTCAACTATACTAATATTTTAAACATAAAAAAATGAATAAGTATATAGAAGATTATGATGTCCCCCCATATCTATTTCAAATCCTAAATATTATTTTCGGTTTACTTTTGGTTTATATTTTATACCGATTGTACAAACACTTTACAAGGAAATAATATAAGATTTTCTGCGTTAAATTGACTCAAAAAGTTTTCCAGGTAATGGTCTGATTAAACCTTTTAGCTCCATATTTAAAAGAAGTCCAGACATTTTAAAAATGGGGAAATCACACTGAATCGCAATAATATCAAGCAATTCCTTTCCGTTAATTTGAAGAAAATCATATACTTTCTGTTCTTCAGGTTCCAATTCAACAAAAAGCTGTTTTTGAATTGCTTTTGATTTTTCTTGAATATCCCAATTCAGCATGTAAATTAAATCGGCAGCATTTGTTAATAGATTAGCTTTCTGAGTTTTAATCAAGCTGTTACAGCCCTGACTGTATTTATCGGTCACTCTTCCCGGCACCGCAAAAACATCGCGATTGTATTCATTTGCCATATTAGCCGTAATAAGCGAACCGCCTCTATCTGCAGATTCAATGACAATTGTCGCTTCGGTCATGCCGGCTACAATACGATTTCGACGAACAAATTTCTCTTTATCAGGATTAGAATCACTCCAAAACTCCGTAATAAAACCACCATTCTCTTCCATTTTAGACATGTATTTTTTGTGCGTTTTTGGATAAATCTGATTTAAACCGTGAGCCAAAACACCAATTGTCTGTAAATTAGAATCTATAGCCGCCTGATGTGCAACAATATCGACACCATAGGCAAAACCGCTTACAATAACTGGATCTAAAGGAGCCAAATCCTCAATTAATTTCCGGCAGAATTCCGTTCCGTAAGAGGTAATCTGCCGAGTGCCTACAATGCTGATAATTTTCTTGTTTTTTAAATCAATATTTCCAGCTGTAAAAATTAAAATTGGTCCATCAATACAATGTTTGAGTCGTTCAGGATAATCTTCATCTTGGAAAAAAGAAAAATTTATATTGTCGTTTTTTATAAAAGCCAATTCTTTCTCGGCCTTTTCGAAAACACTTTTATTCTTTAGATTCTTCAACAAAACTGTTCCAACTCCATCAACAGCAGCAAGCTGACTACTTTTAGCAGAAAAAATAGCTGAAGCATTTCCAAACGTGTTGAGTAATTTTTTTCCCATTATATCTCCCACTCCATCAATCTTCAGCAAGGCCAATAAATAAAATAATTCTTGATCATTCATTTTTTAAAAACATTATGTAAAATAGAAAAGTCTTTTTCACAATTTTCGAATGGCAAATATCAATAAAACAAAGTAATTTCTTAATAAAATTATAAATAAAAATAGATGCAGATTTGTAATTAGGCTAAAACATTGAGTTAAATATTTGAAAACTAATTATCTAAAAATAAAACCGAATTGTTAATAAAAATTGTGAATAAAATTTTGATAACTATAAGCGATGCATAACTTTGTTACTATGAAAATCGAAGTATATATCTCACAGTTATTGTATCGTTATCAGTGTGTAACGGTTCCAGGATTTGGTGCATTTTTAACCGAAACGCATTCGGCTGAACTAAATGAAAGCACTAATTCGTTTTTTCCACCAAAAAAGACTATTTCTTTCAACAGCCGTATCAAAAATAACGATGGATTGTTGGCAAATCATATTGCTCAAGCTGAAAAAACATCTTATGGTTTTGCCGTTAGTGCAATTGCTTTTGAGGTTTTAAGCTGGAAAAAAACCTTGGACGAAAATGGCGTAATTCTTTTAAAAAATATAGGAGAACTGCGTTTAAACTCTGAAAGTAATATTATTTTTAAACCAAATGACCAGACCAATTATCTGGCAAATTCTTATGGTTTAAGTCCTTTTGTTTCGCCTATGGTGAAAAAAGAAATTTTCGAGAAAAAAATCGAAAAAATCGCGGCTAAAGAAAAAGATGCTGTTTTATTACATGAAAATGAGGAACATGTAAAATCTTCAAACCCATTCTTAAGATATGCTGCAATTCTGGTTCTTGGACTTGGAATTACTGGAAGTATTGGTTACCCATTATATCAAAATCAAATTGATAACCAGACACTTGTTGTAGAACAAGCCGTTCAGAAAAAAGTACAGAACAAAATACAAGAAGCCACTTTCTTTATCAAAAGTCCCCTTCCTGCTGTAACACTTGCTGTTGATTCTGCTAAAGTAGAAACTGTCGAAGCAACTATGCCTTACCACATTATGGCTGGTGCTTTTAGAAGTGAAGCTAATGCAAGAAAAGCTTACAATCAATTAATTAAAGATGGTTTCAAAGCTAGAATGCTTAAAGAAAATAAGCACGGTTTATTTCCGGTACTTTATGGAAGTTACGCTACAATGAAAGAAGCAGAACAAGCTCAAAAAGAAATTCAAAAAGGCGAAAATCCTGATGCTTGGATCTTAGTCGAAAATTTATAAAACTTCAAAAGCCTATTCAAAACCGAATAGGCTTTTTTTTGTCTTATTGTGTCGTTTTAAAAAATTTAAGTGGCAATCATTTCAGATCTGCTTAAATAAATTCGCTTTAAAAATTTAAACACAATAGTAATGGACAAAATCTTCAAAACCTTAGTATTCTTTTTATTACTAATTTCTCAATCCTTTTTTGCACAACAAATTTCAAACACAGATCAACAATTAGAAGATCAAAAGATAGAAATTGAAATGCAAAAAAATTTAAAAGAAAATCATAAATGGCTTGATGAAAGAATTGATCAATTGCAAAAAGAACAGAAAATTTTGGAAACTAAAAAGAAGAATCTTTCCAAATCTGAAAGCAATTTGAAATCGACTAAAGAAAAAATCAATAAACTGGAGATCGAAAACCAGAAGATTGAAAACAAAATCACAACATCTTCTATTTCTGGTGAAGAACTTCAAAAGAAGAGGATAAAGACCAAAGAAAATGAGCTCAACATTCAGAAGTTGAAACTAACTCAAATCACACAAGAAAAAGAACTTGAAAAAGTAATGTCGAACATTTAAAAAATAGCTTTCTATTTTTTTGAGACCGTTTCTTATAAGCTTCAAATAAGCGAAATATTGATAGAAAAAATAATATTTAAAATATAAAGCTCCATCGGAGCGACATAACTTATGATAAATATATGTCGCTCCGATGGAGCTTTTTTTTTGTTTGTCTTATTGAAATTCTAAATATTTTACTGCGCTGGAGTTTTTAATGTTTATCGTGAAACAATCTTCGCATCCTGTTTAAGAATTTGTTTTTCAGATTGATAAACTGTTAAGATTGCGGGAGGCGAATTTTTTTCTCCTAAAACAATGAAATAACATTCGTATTTAAAATTGCCTTTTTTAAACTCATAATAATGATTTCCTCCCGTTCCATCTGCGTGAAAAACTCCATTTTCAATTATCAAATCTGGTTTATCTGTCATTTTATTTTTGATCGACCATGAAGCATAACGAAATTTTCCATTTCCTAAATCATCAATTCTAATTCGAAATTTTGAAGTTTCTAGAATACCAACTGGTTCTTTAAAATTTGAAATAGAATTATTTACTGTTTTTTTCTGATTTGCAATCAGCGAATTTTTCAATTTTTCTTCAGCTTTTGACTGATAATTTACAGCGGTAATTTTTCCGTCGGTATCAATCCACAAATCGCCTTGATTCAGCATAATACCTCGCCAGCCCATTTCTGACCAATCTTTTGAAGGATCCGATTTCGTAATTTTATCTATTAAAACAGCGTCAAAAATTTGATTGTATCTTTTTATAAAATCAGCTTTATTTTTTACCGAAGGAATTGGTGTTTCTCTTTTTAATGGAAATTTGATTCGATTTGAAACCGCAGTTTTATTGCCATTTTTTACTTCCAAAATAAACTTCGAAATTACTTTTTGGTATTCAGGTTTCAGATCTTGTGCATTTGCAAATGACGAATAAAAGATCAAAAACGTTAGAAAAAATTTAAATGTCTTCATTTCAAAAATGATTTAATGCGTTAAAGATTAGATTATTGAAAAACGAAAACAATGTTTCACGTAGGACGCTGAAAAATTAATTGATGCTCGCTTTGAACATTTTCAATTCATCCCAGGTAAATTCGTCTCCATGTTTTTCTTTCAAACCGCTTAAAGATTCTTCTTGATAAAACTGAAACGCTTCTCTCAATGCCAAAATTTTATCGTACGGCAAAACTTCATTTATATCCACTTTTTTGGATTGAATTAGTCTTATCAAATGTCCTTCTATGGTTTGAACATTCAATTTACGCATTCTTGCGATATCTTCCACAGAATTTTTCTCGAGCCATAAATCATGTGTTTCTTCAACCGTCGTTTTTTTAGCCGTTTTAAGCTCATTTTTCTCCGCTTTAGCTGATTTGTATCGAACAACAGGTTCTTCGGTTCTAAAAATGTCTGTATTTGTCGTTTTCAGCTCTTCTCTGATTCTTTCCGCTTTGCTATTTTTATAATTTCTAATAACGGGCGATGATAATTTTTCTTTACAAATGGCTTCACCAGAAACCATAACATCAATCAGTAATTTGGCTTTCATCAATCTCAAAACTGCTTTTGTCTGAAGATCTTCTAGGAAATTCAGTTCTTCATAAAATTCCTTGACTTTTTTAAACTTCTGGATTTCATTTATTTTATAAATTAGATCGTCGACCAGTTTGTTCATTGGTTTGAAAAAATAATCATAAGCTGCCTCTACCCTTTCTTTCACAAAAAACAAATCAACGGTCTCTTTGACGAAAATTTTGTTCAGCTGTGTAATGAATTTCTGCGAAGGATCCAAAAGCTGTTCGATCGTGTCCAAACGTTTATGCGCCCAAACAGCATGTTTTGATTTTTCAGAACCTGCAGCATTTTCGTTATAACTAAAACGGTGATTTCTCCATTCCTGCGCTAATTCGTTCCAATTAAAACTGTTTATCAAATAGTTATGAATAAAATTCTTGGTTTCGAAATGCAGTGATTTTTCCAAAATCTCTTCCGTTGCTTTGTTTAAAGCGTAATCCATTACATCTTGATCATTCGAAATACCATTCATCTGCATCGGAGAAAGCAAAATAAGCCCTTCTAACGAACGCAAACGCGAAAGTGCAACATATGCTTGTCCCGGAAGAAAAACTTGCGATACATCGAGCGCAGCTTTGTCAAAAGTTAAGCCTTGGCTTTTGTGCACCGTAATCGCCCAAGCCAGTTTGATTGGATAATGCGCAAAGGTGCCTAAAACTTCTTCTTCGATTTCTTTGGTTTGTTCATTGACTTTGTAGTGGATATTTTTCCATTCGTATTTTTCTACTTCCAGCGTCATGTTCTCTTCTGGAAAATGAATAAAAATTTCTTCGTCTGAAAGTGATTTTACAACTCCCATTTTTCCATTGAAATATCGCTTCTCAAAAGACAAATCATTTTTAACGAACATAATCTGTGCCCCGACTTTCAATTTCAATTCTTCTTCAACAGGAAAAATCTTCTCTGGAAAATCTCCTACTACAAAAGGTGTATAAATGTATTCTTTACCATCTAAATCATTGATTGACTGAGAGTTGATAGAATCAGCTTTGGCATTATGGGTTGTCAGCGTTATATATCCTTTGTTCTCTTTGAAGTCAAAATCTGGCTTAACATACTGATTTAGAATGGCTATGTCTTGAGGCGTGATCTGATTGTTTCGAAGATTATTTAAAACCGAAATAAAAGCATCGTCCGTCTGACGATAAATTTTTGATAATTCGATATAAATCGGCGGATAGGTTTGCAATACGTGAGAATGGAAAAAGAATTTTCCGCGATAGTAGTTTTTCAAAGTTCGCCATTCTTCATCACGAATTACAGGTGGCAATTGCAGTAAATCTCCAATAAACAAAACCTGCACTCCTCCAAATGGCTGGGTATTTCTGCGAACCGTTTGCATCATAAAATCTACAGCATCGAGCAAATCTCCACGAAGCATACTCACTTCATCGATAACAAGTAATTCCATATTTCGAATTACATTTCGCTTGACATTGTTCATCTTGAAATGGCGACGCAGCGATTCTTTGTTTTCAAACTTTACTGTTTCCGTAAACTGGGCGCTGCCTTCATACGTTGGAATAAATGCAGAAAAAGGAAGCTGAAACATCGAATGAATGGTAACACCACCAGCATTCAAAGCCGCAATTCCTGTTGGCGCCACAACGACAGTGTTTTTGTGCGTTGTTGCAATGATTTCGCGCAAAAGCGTAGTCTTTCCTGTTCCCGCTTTTCCCGTAAGAAAAATAGATTTTTGCGTCTGATTGATGAATTGTAAAGTGTAAGCTGCCGCTTCTGAAACGTTTTGCATTGGGCCTGTATTAAAAAATAAAATTACCGCATTTTTATAAAAAGAAAAAACCTAAATCGTAGTGGATTTAGGTTTTCAGTAATTTAGTTAGTTTGGTAGTTTTATTTTTTTGCTTCACCTTCTTTAGTTTCAGCTGCTGGTTTTGCATCTGTTTTAGGCTGTGCTTTGTATTTATCGTTTAATTCTTTGATAATCGTTTTTGTGATATCATATTTATCTTCAGCATACAAAACTGTTGCAGCATCTCCTGTTCCGTAGATATAAGAGTAACCGTTTTTCTTTCCGTATTCTTTGATGAATTTTTTAACTCCGCTAACAAGAGAATCCATTTCTACTCCACTTTCCTGCTGTAATTGTTGAGCCAAAGCTTGTTGAGCATAACCTAACTGCTGCTCTCTCTTTTGTAATTCTGCACCTCTTTGCTGCGCCCAAGCCTGACCGTTTGCTTGTGCCTGACTTTGAAAGTTAGCAGCGTCTTGTTTAAAACGTGAAATTTCAGCTTGTAATTGTCTCCCTTTTTCTTCCGCTTGAGCTTTATACTTTGCCTCTAGATCTTTTGCCTCAGTGTACTCTTTCATCAAAACCGAAGTATCCACGTAAGCTGTTTTTACTTCCTTTACCTCTGCTGTTTTGTTACAAGAAACTGCGAAAACTGAAAGTGCGATAATAACTAATGCTTTTTTCATTTTTTTTAATTCTAATTTTTTTAAGTGATTGAAGACAAAAATATAAAAAAATCAATAGCATCAGCATAAAGTTTAAAAAATGCGTAAATTTTATGATATTGTTTTTATTTATAGAAAAAAACATAGCTATAAACCAACACTATTACAATAAAACTGATACTTTTTTGATATTTTCGTAAGCATAAAAAGACATTTTGAACTTATTTCATTCCAAACAACTTTTCCCGCTTTTTATATTTTTATTTATTTTTTAAAACGTAAATATGCGACGAATATTCTTTTGTGCTCTTCGCTTTCCAATTCGATTTTAATCCTACCAAAAAAGCTTTGAGATAATTCATTTTACCTGTTTTATATTTTTCGGACAAAAGACTAACATAAAACGAATCAAATTTCATTGGAAGTATTTTTTCCAGCTTCATATCTACTTTTTCAAAAAGCAATTGAATTGACTTTTTAGAGAAATGCCAAAAATGAATTGGTACATCAAAGGCAGCCCAAAATGCCTGATAATGATTTGCATCAAACGATTTATAATTTGGAACCGCAACAATTAATGTTCCAGTTGGTTTTAATAAACGTTTTAATTCTTGTATTTGAAATTCTAAATCTGGTACATGTTCTAAAACGTGCCACATTGTAATCACATCTAAAGAATGATTTTCTAAAGTACTAATTTCTTCTACAAAAGAAATTCCCTTTTGCTTCGCAATATTTTTTGCTCTGTCGCTTGGTTCTACTCCAAGTGTCTCCCAGCCGTTATTTTTTGCTGTTAGTAGAAAATCTCCCGTTCCAGCTCCAATATCTAAAAGTTTCCCTTTTTGAGGTTGTTCTGCATTAATTAAATTCAATTTATTTTGAAGCGCTATATTTTTTACAAAATGATACGCTTTTTCAAATAATGAACGTTTGTTGTCTGTATGCGAAATATAATCTTCACTTTCGTAATATTTTCCTAGATTTTGAAGTTCTGGTTGTGGAGAAGTAATCAGCATATCTAATTCTTCATCATAGTACAAATCGAAAATTTCTTTTGAAACAGAGTGGTCTTTTACCGTAAGAAAGTGTTTTTTGTTTAAAACGTCCATTTTTAAAATTATAGATATTTGGGTTTAATTTATAGCAAATCCTAAAAACGAAAATTTCATTTTTAGGATTTTTAGTTTTTGTTATTTTTCCAGTTAATCTTAACCGCTGAGATTTTTTCATTTTCTAATCTGATATCATTCAAAACAGAAAAACCATTTGAAACGTAAAATTCTAATGGTGATTTATAATTTTCTTTATTTCGTTTAAAATCCTTTTCATGATCGATTACCCAGCCATTCAAATCTTCATTATTATTTTTTAGTGCTTCTAAGAGGACTCTTCCATATCCTTTTCCTTGAAACTGATAATTCAACATTATTGCAAACCATATTTCGTTATCACGAAAAAATGTATAAGCCCAACCCTGAATCTCATTTTTTGAATCAATTAAAAGATAATTTTCCATTTCTGAAATCGTACTAAAATAAGTCTGAAACTCGTGAAGTGTTTCATGACCAAACTGAATTGGATATTCATCATTTCGAAGTTGCCACAAAGTTTCTTTTTCCTTTTCTGAAAAACTATTTTGCTGTACAACTTTCATATTTGAGTTATATTTCATCAATATGTTTCACGTGGAACATCTTTTCGTATTCAGTTTCAGTCGCAGTTTCCAGTTTTACTGTGACTGAAAACTGCGACTGTAAACTACTTTTATCTTCCCATATAAATCAAAAGCACGGAAATATCACTTGGTGATACGCCGCTTATTCTCGAAGCCTGTGAAATAGTTACAGGGCGAATCTTGCTTAATTTCTGTTTTGCTTCAATAGACATCGATTTAATCTTATTGTAATCGAAATTATCAGGAATTTTTACTTCTTCTAAACGATTCAGTTTATCTGCATTATTTCTTTCTTTTTCGATATATCCAGAATATTTTACTTGAATTACGGCTTGCTCTACAATTTCTTCATCCAAATCATTTTCTTCAATATAAGATGAAACTTTATCAAATTTCAACATATCTTCTAATTCAATTTGTGGACGAGAAAAAATCTTGAACATTTTATCACCTTGCGAAATTGGTGCAGATTCTTTAGCTTCCAAAATAGGATTGGTTTCTGCAACACTTACACTTGTTTCTTTAAAAAAAGAAACCATCTTTTCCGATTCATTTAGTTTTCTTTCCATTCTTCGTAAACGAGCTTCAGAAGCTAAACCAATTTCGTATGACATTGGCGTTAATCTAAAATCGGCATTATCTTGACGCAACAAAGTTCTGTATTCTGCTCTTGATGTAAACATACGATATGGTTCTTCTGTTCCTTTCGTAATCAAGTCATCGATCAAAACTCCGATATAAGCTTCATCACGTTTTAAAATTAATGGCTCTTTTTCATGCACTTTTAAATGCGCATTTATTCCAGCCATTAAACCTTGAGACGCTGCTTCTTCATATCCTGTTGTTCCGTTAATTTGTCCAGCAAAATATAAACCTTCAATTAACTTTGTTTCCAAAGTATGTTTTAATTGTGTCGGCGGGAAATAATCGTATTCGATTGCATAACCCGGGCGAAAGAATTTCACTTTTTCAAAACCAGCAACAGAACTCAACGCTTTAAATTGAATATCCTCTGGAAGAGAAGTCGAAAATCCGTTTACATACACTTCACAAGTATTCCAACCTTCTGGTTCAACAAAAAGTTGGTGACGTTCTTTATCTGCAAAACGATTTATTTTATCTTCAATTGAAGGGCAATATCTTGGCCCTAAACTTTTGATTCTTCCGTTGAACATTGGAGAACGATCAAAACCTTCTCTCAAAATATCATGCACATCCTCTGAAGTATAGGTCATGTGACAAGAACGCTGATGAACTAATGGAGAGGTCACATCTGAATAAGAAAATTTAGCGGGCTTCGCATCTCCTTTTTCTTCATTCATTTTAGAATAATCTAAAGAACGTCCATCTACACGAGGTGGCGTTCCTGTTTTCATTCTCCCAGCTTCAAAACCAACTTTTATCAAATCTTCGGTAATTCCAGTTGCAGCACTTTCTCCTGCTCTTCCTCCTCCGAATTGTTTTTCTCCGATATGAATCAAACCATTTAAAAAAGTTCCGTTTGTCAAAACAACAGATTTGGAACGAATCTCCACACCAAGTGAAGTTCTAATTCCTTTTATCTTTCCATCTTCAATTATCAACCCTTTTACCATCTCTTGATAAAAATCAAGATTTGGAGTTCCCTCCAACATCATTCTCCATTCTTCAGCAAAACGCATTCTATCACTTTGAACTCTCGGCGACCACATTGCAGGTCCTTTTGATTTATTCAGCATCTTGAACTGAATTGCCGTACGATCCGAAACAATTCCCGAATATCCACCAAGCGCATCAATTTCACGAACGATCTGTCCTTTTGCAATTCCACCCATAGCAGGATTACAAGACATTTGTGCAATGTTCTGCAAACTCATTGTAACCAATAAAGTTTTCGATCCCAAATTTGCAGCCGCAGCCGCAGCCTCAGAACCAGCATGGCCTGCACCAACCACAATAACATCGTATTCTTCTAAAAACATTTTGTTTTATTATTATCCAAAAACCGCTAACGCGGTTATCAGAATTACATTTATTCTTTTCTTGTTCCACGTGGAACTTTTTATTTTGTTTCAGGTTTCAGGTTCAAACTAGAATCTTCAAACTAGAATCTTCAAACTAGAATCTTCAAACTAAAATCTTCAAATCCCAAATTAAACTAAAAACGTTTCACGTGGAACATTTCTATTCTTTTCAAATCAGAACTTTCAAATCAGAACTTTCAAATCAGAACTTTCAAATCAGAACTTTCAAATCAGAACTTTCAAATCAGAACTTTCAAATCAGAACTTTCAAATCAGAACTTTCAAGTTATTTTTCATATAAAAAACACTATACTTCTTTTAAAAGATCTGTTTAAAAAGCATTCCACGTGGAACGTTTAAATTTCTATACTTCATTTACTTTAACGTTCCACGTGGAACGCAATATCTTTTTTCTTTCTTTTATATTTGTTTCACGTGGAACACAGCTCAAATATAAAACCTAATAACGTTTCACGTGGAACAATTATTTTAAATAGTGAGTGGTTTAATTACTGTTCCACGTGAAACATCTTCATCTTTTCCTCTTCCTTTGCTCTCATTAATTCAGCATCTTCATCCGTCTTATCTTTGTATCCACAGTAATGTAATATACCATGAGAAAGCACTCTTTTTAATTCTTCGGTAAATGAAACATTGAAGTCTTTTGCGTTATCTGCAACACGTTCGATAGATACGAAAATATCTCCATTCAACTCGTTGCCAACAGTATAATCAAAACTGATAATATCCGTTAGAGTGTCATGATCAAGATATTCTACATTGATCTTATGAAGATATTCGTCGTCACAAAATATATAATTGATCTCTCCTTCATTCTTGTTTTCAGAAACAATTACAGCACTAAGCCAGTCACTAAAAGCTTGCTCGTCTCCTAGAGTAAAATCTGTTTCGTAATTAAAATTTATCATTTTGTATTAAAGTATTCTTGAACTTTTTGATTAAAATTCGAGCGCAAAGGTAGTGATTGTCTGTTTAATATCTCTACACTGTTTAAATATTCCAACAACGAACTCGGTAAAGCATTTGAACGATTTGTAAAATCGGCTTTATTAGTTTCAGATTGTCTTTGTGTATCTTGCCCTTGTTGTTGAACTGCATTGTTTAGTTTCCATAATTCTTGTTGGATATTTAAGATACGTTGCAGGTTCTCATTCTTAAAGCCTTTATTCAAAATCTGCTTTTCAGATTGTTTCATTTGATCAATTACAGATTTACCTTGTGAGTCCAAACCTTTCTTTGCTAATTCTTTTTGAAGCGCTTCTCTAAGTTTAACTTGCTCTTTGTATATCTCCATTATAGCTTCAGCATCACCTTCTCCGTCTTCACCTTCATTTCCATTTTTCTGTCCTTTCCCACTCTTACCATCTTTACCAGAAGAGCCTTTATCTCCACTTTTATTTCCTTGGCCTTCTTTACCCTGTCCCTCTTTTCCTTGACCATTCTGTTCTTGTCCAGACTTTCCATCTTTACCTTCTCCTGGTTTATCTCCTGGTTGTTGTCCAGGTTTCATACCTTCTTTCATCTTATCAGCAAGACCTTTTTGTTTCTGAATAATATCTGGTAATTGCATTCCTTGTCCGTCTCCATGTTTTGGTTTTCCTGCTCCTGGTTTAGACATAGACATCTGCATGTTATTTAATAAATCACTTAAGAAATCGGCTAGCTTATTGGCAGATGAAACGGCATATTGCTGGTGCGAAACTCCTCTTGGAATCTGTACATCGGTTAAAGTTTCGATCGCTTTGTCCATATTGTATTGTACATTTCCAATTTCTTTAGTTACATCTTCAGCAACCTTTGGGTTACGTAATGAAAGTGCAAACAAACTATCATCAACATGTCTAAACTGTTGTTTTAAATTCTGCTGAATTTTAATATTTTTTGTGAATGCAGAAGAACCTAATTTCATAGATTTAAACTGTTTCATCACATCTTCTTGTGATAAAGAATAAGCCAAAAGATTGTCCAAAATCTGACGAAGCATTGCCACATCTTCTTGCAACTGTTCCTGCTCACCGCCTTCCATTTCGCTCTGCATTTCCTGAGCCATAGACTTCATCTTCTTCGCAGCACTTTTCTGTTTTGGTTTAGCCGAAGAAGTATTCTTTTTAGTTAATTCTTCAGAAGCTTTTTTTAGATCATTATCTACATCTTTCTCTTTAGAACCATCAGATGGAATGTCTAAAGGTTTCTTCAAAGTCTTATTTTCTTCTTTCAAATCTTTTAAATCTTCTTGAATCTTATCAAAAGATTTATTGATTTCGTCCTGCTTTTCTTTCGTGTTTTCTTTCTCTTTGTTTGATAACTGTTCCTGTTGTTCTGACAGTTTATCTAGTTTCTCAGCAACCTGTTCTGCTTTCTTTGAGACATAAAAACGCTTGGTCAACTCCACCAATTGTTCTAAATTACGAGATTGATTTTTACTAATTTGTTTGAACTTTTCCATCTTATCAAACAGTTCTTCACTATTTAATTTATCGTTTAAGTTCTTTAATTCATCTAATAATTTCTGATTCTTTTCTAAATCTTTCTGCGCGTTATCTAAACGCTTTTGTAAATCATCAGCAGTTTTATCCTTCTTATCATCTTTGAATTTATCCAAGTTCTGATTCATTTTCTCAGAAAACTGTTTCATCATTTCGTCTTGCTGTTTCTGACGTTTGATAAAATCATTGATCTTCTGCTGATCTTTAAACTCTAAATTATCTTTTTCTTTTCCAGTATTTTGAAGCTTATCCATTTCTGAAATCTGCTTTGTTTGGTTCTTCAAAGACTTAGATAAACTATTAATATTTTGATTTTGCTGTTGCAATTCCTGATCCTGAATTTCATCTGTTGTAGCTACACGATCTGAAAAAGTAGAAGATTTTGTACTCTTAAAATTATGTGGTGCATCGTTATCAAAAACTTCAAAATAGTATTCGTATGAAACTCCTTCTTCTACTGGAAGGTTACTTGGGAAATTAAAAACAAACTGATCAAATACTCCAGACTTCACAGGAATGTTTCCACGCTTGGCAGACTGAGGTTTGTTACGTTCGTAATATACAATTTGTAACTTTGAAAGTCCGTAATCGTCACCCAATCTTCCTAAAATATAGTTCTTATCCAGCTTCAAACTGTCTGGTGCAGGGCCAACATTGATCGTTGGAAACTGATCTTTGATAACAGATAACTGATAATCTAGTTTTTCGTAGTTTTTGACCTTATCATTCGACGTAAGAATTTGATATCCTGTGTTTTGACTAATATTTTTAGCTAATTTAAACTCATTTTCATCCCTATTAAACTTAAATACTTCGTTATCTTTTTTCCACACCACTTCTTGTGTAGATTTCGTATTCATTCTCCAAGTTACAGTTGTTCCTTCGGGTACAATTGCATTTCCAGTTCCTTGAATTGTCTCTGATTTTTTCTTTAGATAAGAAGGAAAATTCAAAACCATTTCGAAGTTTGCGATCGATGGAACCGTGATTACTTTTAATTCATAATCCTCTGAAACAACTGAATTTCCTTCAAAAGAAAATTGAATATTTTCAGAAGGTTTTTCAATTTTAAATTCAAACTTTCCAGGTTGTGAAGATTCCATAAAATAGCTTTCATCACCAATATGAATCATTACATTTTCTGGAACTACATTTCCAACAGATTCCATTTTAATCACAAAATCTTTGTTTTGTTCTGCTTGTAAATTAGAATTCAAAACCACAAACTTAAAAGGAGCTGGAGGTAAAAATGCTGAATTGAAATGCACTACTCTATTCAAACTCTGCGAAATAATATTGCTATTTCCAGAAATATAAAAAACTGCAAAAAGTAAAATTGGAATTAAAGCTAATGGCAAATACTTTTTATTTGCTTTAAAATTGATCGCATTTCCAAAAGGAATTGGCTGAAGCGAATTTGCCTTTTGCTCGATTGAAGCTAAAACCAATTCTGAACTTTCGGCATTATTCTCAGAAGACAATTGTAAAAAGTTAGTCAGCTTGTCACTCACTTCAGTGAAATGATTTCCAATAATTTTAGAAGCTTGAGTATAATCAATTCCTTTTTGAAGTTTAAATAATTTAAATAATGGAAAAATAATTAGACGAACTAAAAGGAAAACTTCAACGCTAATAAACAACCAAAATAGAAAAGTTCTTCCCAAAGGTTTCAACCAAAGAAAGTACTCTACAAAAAGCGTAAACAAAAAATACAATAAACCAAAACCGGTAAAAAGAAGTATTCCTTTTATCAATTCGTTGGTATAATATTTTTTAATAAAAGCCTCTAACTTTTGATATATAGCAGATGTTGTTTTCAAAATAAAATCTCTTATGATTATAACCTATAAAAGTAGTAATTATAACAATAAGTCTGAAAGTCAAAAGTCGAAAGTCAAAAGTTTAGCACACAGCTAAAAACCTTTCAGACTTTCGACTTTAGGCTTTTGACTAATATTGTATCTTTGCAACAAAATTTTAAACAAATGTCAAAGCAAGTTCGTGTGCGTTTTGCACCAAGTCCGACTGGACCATTACATATTGGCGGAGTTCGTACTGCCCTATTTAATTATTTATTTGCAAAGAAACATAACGGTGTTTTTTATCTGAGAATTGAAGATACAGATCAGACTCGTTTTGTTCCTGGTGCAGAAGCTTACATTATGGAAGCTCTTGAATGGTTAGGAATTGCTCCTGAAGAAACAGTTGGAAAAAATGAAAAATTTGGTCCGTACAGACAAAGCGAACGTAAAGATTTATACCAACAATATGCCGATCAATTGATCAATTCTGGTTGGGCTTATTATGCTTTTGATACTCCCGAATCTTTGGATGCTTTGAGAAAAGAACAAGAAGCTGAAGGAAAAACATTTATTTACAATCATACAAACCGTGAAAAATTAGATACCTCGTTAGTAATTTCTGCTGATGAAGTTTCGAAAAAAATTGCCAATGGAGAACATTATGTAATCCGTTTTAAAACTCCGGTTGATGAAACTTTACATTTAAAAGATATCATTCGTGGAGATGTGAAGTTTGAAACTAATCTTTTAGATGATAAAGTTTTATTCAAAAGTGACGGAATGCCAACCTATCATTTAGCCAATATTGTTGATGATCATTTGATGGAAACCTCACATGTAATTCGTGGTGAAGAATGGTTACCATCTATGCCACTTCACGTTTTATTATATAAAGCATTTGGTTGGGAAGCTCCAGAATTTGCTCATTTACCTTTGATTTTAAAACCAGTTGGAAATGGAAAATTATCAAAAAGAGATGGAGACAAAATGGGATTTCCAGTATTTCCTTTAGAATGGAAAACTTCAGAAGGTGTTTCATCAGGATATAGAGAAAATGGATTTTTCCCGGAAGCCGTTGTAAACTTTTTAGCTTTATTGGGATGGAATGACGGAACTGAAAAAGAACTATTTTCTTTAGAAGAATTAGCAGAAGCTTTTGACTTAAATCGAGTTCATAAAGCAGGAGCCAAATTTGATCCAGAGAAAAACAAATGGTTCAACCACCAATATTTAGTACAACAAAATGATGCAGATTTAGCAAAAAGCTTCTCTCCTATTTTAGAAGAAAAAGGCTTCTCGACTCCGCTCGAAGTGACAACTCGAATTGTTTCACTTATCAAAGAAAGAGCAAACTTCGTTTCTGATTTTTGGGATTTAACTGATTTCTTTTTCCAAGCGCCAACATCTTATGATGAAAAAGCAAGCAAAAACTGGAAGGAAGAAACTCCAACTTTAATGCAAGAATTAATTTCTGTTTTAGAAAATATTGAAGATTTTACTTCTGCAAATATTGAAACAATAGTAAAAGATTGGTTAACTAAAAACGAAATCGGAATGGGTAAAGTAATGCAACCTTTCAGACTAAGTTTAGTTGGAGCTCTTAAAGGTCCTCACCTATTTGACATTGTAGAAATCATTGGAAAAGAAGAAACTATTTCTAGAATTCAAAAAGCAATTTCGAGTTTATAAAAACAAAAAAGCTCCCAAAATTGGGAGCTTTTTTTATTCTTTAAATAGAAGAACTTTATAATATTCTTTGTTATCAGTTTCAACTAACCATATTCCCTGATTAGAAAAAACAGTTTCAAAATAAACTGCATTTCCCTTACTGGGGATAGTTTTTAAGTAACTATACATTGATGAATTAAGATCCATCGCAACAAATGAAACAGGTGAAAACGCTTTATTCTTCAAATCCCCTCTATCATAAGTATTATTTATAAACGCTCTAGTTCTAGTAAAACCTGTTGTATTGTTATAATTAACCCTATTCATTTTTAATACATTACCAGTAGATTTATCTACAATAGCATAATTAGAAAATTCTGTAGCATCATTTACAGAGTTAGTAAAAAGAAGCTTTCCATTGTATTCAAACAAATCAAGTCTGAAGCTCATACTATAACTCAAATCTTCAAAATAACTATCTTTAATAGGATTAATAGATTCCCAAATTTTATTTCCATCTTTATCAAATTTAAAAATATAAAATCCTACAGCTTTAAAGCCTTTAAAAATTTTAGATTTTTTCTTACTATAAATTCCATACACATAGATATCATCATTTACTGGATCTTCATAGTAATTATTGACTGCCTGAATGTTATATTTAAAAAGATCAGCATACCCCACTCCACATGATGATAAAATAAAAAAGCCATCTTTTAAATTTAATTTTAGTGCTACATCTTTTATTTTTTTTCCTTTAATATCATAAGTAGATTTATAAACTGTAGTTTCATTTTGTTCTATTGAAATAGATTTAGTAACCAAATCAAAATTATCATTGTTTCTTAATTTGGATGTGAAAGTTACTTCCTCTGTAGATTCAATAAATGATTTTCCTTTTAATAAATCAAGTTTAGTAGTTTCTAACTTAATTCTATCTTTATGCTTAGATTTAATATCGAAAACCTCTAAAAAAACTTCATCCTTCTCAAAATTAATTTTATCCTTACCTTTCTGATTTGTAAAACCCAAATCATAGGAATCATTAAAAGAATTAAAAAAAAGAATATTAGAATATCCATTAAAGAAAAATCTATTATCAGTATTTATAACTCCAAAATAATCAGAATTAATATTTTTAAATTCATCATTTGTAAAACTGTTAGTATAAACATTATTTAAATAATACTTACGATCTGCTTTAACTGATAATTTATCACCTCCAAATGCTTTAAAAGAATTTTCAGTTAAAGAAAATGTACAATTTGCCAATTTTTCATTTTCAAACAAACTGGATCTAGTTCCACTTTCATCAAAACTATAAGCAGATTTTGTCATAAAGAATATGGTTTCAGATGTGACTGCAAATAGTGGTAATGTCTCTCCTTTAAAAATTACGAATCTTTTTGAATTTGGTAGATATCTATAACTAACTGGTTCATTCTTTTTCTCATACTTTTCTTCAACAATCACAGTTTGAGCTGACAAAAAAACAGAAGAAAATAAAGAAATACTAAGTAATAATCTTTTCATAAATTTATTTTTGGTTTAATATTAAAATCAAATGTAAAATAAAATTTAACAAATAAAATCACCTAAATAAAATATTATTAAACTACATATCTTTATATAATTCGTATTTTTAGAAAATTATAAAACATAAATTATATAACCATGAACACAGCATTTATTATCTTTTTAGTATTGGCATTCTTCATTTTCATGTCGTCTTTCTTTACAGTAAAACAGCAATCTTCTGTAATTATCGAAAGATTTGGAAAATTTCAGAGTGTTAGAAATTCAGGATTGCAACTTAAAATTCCATTGGTCGATAGATTGGCCGGACGTGTAAATCTTAAAATTCAACAATTAGATGTTATCATCGAAACGAAAACAAGAGACAACGTTTTTATCAAAATGAAAGTTTCTGTTCAGTTCAAAGTAATTCAGGAAAAAGTATACGAAGCTTTTTATAAACTGGAATATCCACACGATCAAATTACTTCTTATGTATTTGACGTAGTTCGTGCTGAAGTTCCGAAACTAAAATTAGATGATGTTTTTGAAAGAAAAGATGATATTGCTGTTGCAGTAAAACGCGAATTGAACGAAGCAATGTCAACTTACGGATACGATATTATCAATACTTTGGTTACCGATATTGATCCAGACATCCAGGTAAAAAATGCAATGAACAGAATTAATGCTGCGGACAGAGAAAAAACTGCAGCTGAATTTGAAGCAGAAAGTTCAAGAATTAGAATTGTTGCAAAAGCAAAAGCCGAAGCAGAAAGTAAACGTTTACAAGGTCAAGGTATTGCAGATCAGCGTCGTGAAATTGCAAGAGGTTTGGTTGAAAGTGTTGAAGTTTTAAACAATGTCGGAATTAATTCTCAAGAAGCTTCAGCCTTAATTGTAGTTACTCAGCATTATGATACACTCCAAGCAATTGGCGCAGATGCTAATTCTAATTTAATATTATTACCAAATTCTCCACAAGCAGGAAGTGATATGTTGAATAATATGGTGGCATCCTTTACAGCTTCAAACCAAGTTGGTGAAATGATGAAGAAACATAATAAAAAAGTAGAAAAACCAAAACAAGCTCCAAGACAATCTGGTTATGAAGATGACATTCAACCAGATGTTCAACAATAATTACAAAATAAAAAAGAGGCTTAATTGCCTCTTTTTTTATTCATAAACCAATTGATTACAAATGGAATAATGGATTGTAAAATTTGTGGAAACGAATTTTTAAAGTAATCTGTATAAGATGATACAAATCCGTTTACTATATTTTGCGGTGTAATGCTTTCTTTCGTTTTCTGAAAACTTAAAACCAATTTCTGATAATTGATCTCTTTTTCTAATTTCAGAATTTCTAAGTCTCTATCGATTTCAGCATATGAGGAGTATTTTTTCTTTTCCATAAGTCTTAATCGTTAAAAAATATTTCTGAAAATTTCTCTAAAATTGGACCTTCAACCATTTTATCTTTAATGAAGAAAAGTAAAATTGTAAAGAAAAGATAGATCCCTCCTACTGCTAAAAATCCTAAAGCATTACTTTCGAACAAAGAACCAAAAGCATACGCAGCTGCAAAAGATCCAAAAATTAAAACCATTGTAAAACAAACCAAGATCAAAGTAAACTTAAAAATCAAGGTTGTTGATTTCATCGCCACTTTAAATCCCCAAAGTTTATAATAAGCCAAATGACTTTCAATGTAAACTTTAGTTTGATCCTGAATTTTATCAGTGTTTTCCTTTAACTCTTCAAAAGCCATAATTATAAAATTTAAAATAAAAAAGCACAAACTTCCTTATAAAAATAAGCAAGTATGTGCTTTTTAAAAATGTTTATTATTTCTGAAGTTTAGCGTTCTGTGCTTTTAACTCTGCCAATTTAGTTTCTAAAAAAGTAATAACTTCTTCTGTTTTATGGCTTACATTAGAAAGTAAATCATTCAAAGTTCCATCAAGATTATGAGTAGCACTTGTAAATTTTTCACGAAGAACTTCAGAACTAGCATCAAAAGAATCTTTTAGATTATGTTTAGCATCATCTATACCTTCTTTTAATTTAGCACGAGTTTTTGATCCTTTATCTGGAGCAAATAAAATTCCGATTGCTGCTCCTGCAGCCGCAGCTGCTAAAATTGCCGCTGCTGTATTTATGTTCTTAGACATGATGTTACAATTTTTAAATTATTAATAAAGATACTCATTTTTAAAATGATAAAACTTTGATTAATTGTTATTTATATAAAATTAACAATATAATTAATACACATAAGCTACAGCTTCGTACTGACCATTTCCTTTTTCAATAATACTTACAAAAGGATATCCGTTTGAAGCAGATTTAGATTTGATTCTCATAGCAGTCTGTTTTTGATTTGCAATTGGCGGTTCTCCTTTTGTCCTTGTCGAGACTCCTGTAAAACTAGCTGCTTGTTTCAGTCCAATTGTTTTTTCCTGTGGCAGAACAGTTACCATTTTGAAATCGTCTTTTGAATCTACTACTATTTTATCAGAAACTTTTTGAGTCGTTTTTGTTTGTTTGTTTGTAATAGATGAAACAGCATGTTTACTAATTTTGACTTCTTCAGAACTTCCGTTTAAAGAATAATAAACCAAACCATTTTCTGTTTTAATAAAATTTACATCAAGTTGTTCTCCATTGTGTTTTGTAATTTGATGTGTTTGTGAAATTGCAACATTTGCAAATAACAACCCTAGTGCGAAATATAAAATTTTCATGATAATTAGATTTAAAATTAAAAATTGTCAGATTTTGAAATTTAAAAACTAAACTTTCACTCAAATTCAACATTATGGAATTTTGTATATTATGATACAGTTTGAAAAAATATCTTTTACGAGAGATATTATCAAATTACATCATAATAAAAATGAGAACATAAAATTGTCTTTTTGGGAAATCACTTTTGAAAATCTACTGTCATAAAAATTACGAGTTTTTAAAAACAATAAATTTCAGTTTAGATTCTTTACGGCAAATTTTAATTTTTTACAAAAATCATCTCTGACTTTTGGTATTGAGTTAAAAATACCAACTTTACAAACAATTGTGTGTTAACAAGCCGTTAAACTGACAAAAATAACAGCTAAAAGTTAAATAAAGACTTTAAATAAATGATTATTCAAAAAATGAGTTACGTATCATATAACTTTTAAAAACGTCTTAAAATCAATTTATGAAGGTTAAAAATAATATATAAAAACTATCATTTTATATTTTATAATCAATTTTATTAATTATAATAAAAAACTAAAATTTATAAAATATCAATAATTAAAATTTATAAAAATAAAACTGAAGTCAATATTTCAAAAAAATAAGAAAAAACTTTAATTATTAAAATCAGAAAGGAAAATCGAGGGAAAAAAGGTGAAAAATTGAAATAAGAAGTTATATCGAATTAAAATCAAAAAAAGGTCTTCTCTATTTAGTGATTTTTTATTTGCTCTTAAAATTAATTTATGAAAGTCAATTTTAATCTATAAAAGTAATTAAAAATAATTATATAATAGATTTTATAAATAATAAATAAAATAGTTTATACAACAATATTTAATAGTTAAAATTTATTTAATCCAATTTGTGAAGTAAAAAATGAAGTCTAAAAATCATAAAATTAAAATAAAGCCTTTAAATAGATTAAAAATATAAAAATGAATTAGTTATCCATTTAATTTTAATTATTCCTTAAAACAAAATTATTAAGGTCATTTTTAATATATTGAATTTATTAAATTTAAAAATATAATAGTTTTTATATATAATAAAAAAAGCGCTTATATAAAGCACTTTTCAATAGATTATAATTATATTTTATTTTTTTACCATTTCTGATAAAATTTCATTTTCTCTCTCCGAAGCATTTTTTGGAGGATTTGAATATAATTTTAAAATTTCGTCATCAAACTGATTTTTGAAACTTTCACTTTCAATATCTCTTAAATTTAAAAGTGCCTTTGATCTTACATAAGTAGATTCACTTTTTAGAGACATTGCATATAATTTTTTCACATCTTCTTCTTCAAAATCTGTTGATTTCCAGCTTGAATACTTCAAAATAAATTGAGAAAACAACAGCGAAGCCTTATTATTGTTGATATTCTTCTTTAAAGAATTCTGTAAAAGTGAAAAACTAGAGATATTTTTAATGTTCTCCCCTATCGCACTTTCAATTGCAATTCTTTCTGGTTTAGTCTCAACTTTAAAATATTTGTTGATATCTTTCAAAGAATTATTGATGCTGTTTTCCTCTTTTTTACCTTTTTCTTCCCAAGCATCTTTCAATCCAACAGTTTTGTTAAATACTAATTTTGAAGCAGTTGAATCTTTATCAACAGTAAAATATCCCAAACGTTGAAACTGAAATTTATCTTCATTTTGAACATTTGCCAAACTTGGTTCAACAAATCCAGTTACAATTTCTAGCGAATTTGGATTCACAAAATCCAAGAAATTTTTCTCTTTATAACTGTCCGGAGCTTCGTCTGTAAACAAACGATCATACAAACGAACTTCTGCTTCTAATGCATGTTGAATTGAAACCCAATGCAATGTTCCAGATACTTTTCTTTGGCTTGCCTCTGTTCCGCTTCCGCTTAAAGAATCAGTATCATAAGTTACATGAATTTCTGTAATATTTCCGTTTTCATCTTTTATAACAGATTCTCCTTTAATGATATAAGCATTTTTAAGACGAACTTCTTTTCCTAAAGTTAGACGGAAAAACTTCGCTGGAGCTTCTTCTAAAAAGTCTTCTCTTTCAATGTATAATTCACGAGAAAAAGGTACTTTTCTGAAACCTGCACTTTCATCTTCCTGATTATTTTCGGCTTCCAACCACTCCTCTTTTCCTTCTGGATAATTGGTAATAACTAATTTTACAGGATCTAAAACAGCCATTACACGAGGTGCAATTTTATTCAAATCTTCACGAATACAGAATTCTAAAACAGAAACATTGATTAAATTATCACGTTTTGCAATACCAATTGTATTGGCGAAATTACGTAAAGATGCAGCGGTATAACCACGTCTTCTTAATCCTGAAATAGTTGACATTCTTGGATCATCCCAACCTGTAACATGCTTTTCTTTAACTAGTTGCTGTAATTTTCTTTTACTAACAACGGTATGTGATAAGTTACGTCTTGCAAATTCTCTTTGCTTTGGACGCAGTTTATTTTCGTCTAAAATCTGATCCAAAAACCAATCGTATAATTCACGGTGAGGCAAGAATTCTAGTGTACAAAATGAATGAGAAACCTGTTCCAAATAATCACTTTGTCCGTGTGCCCAATCGTACATTGGATAAATTTTCCAGGCATCTCCTGTTCTATGATGTTCTTTATGTAAAATTCTATACATAATTGGGTCACGCATCAACATATTAGTTGATTTCATGTCAATTTTTGCACGAAGAATATGTGTACCAGCCTCAAATTCACCGTTTTTCATTCTTTCGAACAAATTTAAGTTTTCTTCAACAGAACGATTTCTATATGGAGAATCGGTTCCAGTTGTTGATGGAGTTCCTTTTTGAATCGCCATATCTTCAGAAGATTGACTATCAACATACGCTTTATCTTTTTTAATTAATAAAACGGCCCAATCATACAATTGCTGAAAATAATCTGATGCATAACGTTCTTCAGACCAAGTATAACCCAGCCATTCTACATCTTTTTTAATAGCATCAACAAATTCCTGTTCTTCTTTTTCTGGGTTTGTATCATCAAAACGTAAATTCACAGGAGATTGATAATCAATTCCTAAACCAAAATTTAACGCAATAGAACTCGCGTGTCCAATGTGTAAATACCCATTTGGTTCTGGTGGAAAACGAAAGCGAAGTTTAGTATTTGAAAGACCTGATTTTACGTCTTCCTCTATGATTTGTTCAATAAAATTGAGTGATTTCTCTTCTGATGCCATTATTTTATAGTAATTTTAGCAAAGATAAAAAAGTTTACAGTTTTCGGTTTACAGTTTACAGTTTTCTTTAGAAACTTCTCAGTAAATATGAACTTAAAATATTGTTTTTTTGATAAATACTAAAATTTATGAGGCAATTAACCATTACAATTCCAGATGATTTTTATGATACTTTCATTAATTTTTTAAAATATATTCCAAATGTTTCTATAGATGAAAATTTAGAAGATGAAATTCCATTGTGGCAGCAAGAAATGGTTTTAGAACGTATAAAAAATGCTAATCTAGAAGATTATATCAGTTGGGAAGAATCTAAAAATAAGATGTCTAAAAAATGGCTAAAATAAAAACTATAATAGAAATCCAAATACTACAAGAATAAAAATATAAAAATGGGAGTTATTAAACTAAAAAACATTCGTACTTTTTCTTACCACGGATGTTTAATTGAGGAAGGAAAAATAGGATCTGATTATACTGTCGATCTAAAAATTAAAACAAATCTTCAAAAATCAGCAGAAACAGATCATCTTTTAGATACTGTTGACTATGTTCATTTGAACAAAATTGTTACTGAAGAAATGGCAATTCGTTCGCATTTATTAGAACATGTGGCTAAAAGAATCAATATTCGTGTACTTGCAGAGATAGAAACAGTAGAAAAAACAACAGTTTGGGTTTCTAAAATAAATCCTCCTATTGGCGGTGATGTTGAATCAGTTACTATAAGAATGACAGAAATTAGAAAGTAATTTTTCTATTTAAAAACTTAAAATTTTAAAATAGTTCATTCGAAACTTTTGAAATTTAAAGATTTTAGTTACTTTTGCCAACCGTTCAAGTAATGGCGTCGTGGCCGAGCGGCTAGGCTGGGCTCTGCAAAAGCTCCTACTCCGGTTCGAATCCGGACGATGCCTCTAAAACCTCTAAAGCAATTTAGAGGTTTTTTTTATGTCTAATTTTTAGAAAAAATTAATTAAATATATCGGTTCGAATCCAGACGATGCCTCAAAACCTTCAAAGCAATTTGAAGTTTTTTTTTATATCTAATTTTTAGAAAAAATTAATTAAATATATTGGTTCGAATCCAGACGATGCCTCAAAACCTTCAAAGCAATTTGAAGTTTTTTTTTATATCTAATTTTTAGAAAATTCGATAATTTAAACTTCTATACAAACCCGACAGGTTTTAAAAACCTGTCGGGTTTACTATTTTACCGCAATTTTTGTCATTTCGACGAAGGAGAAATCTCCGCGAGAAGCTCGACAAAGATTGAGCAATTGGTGCGGAGTTACTTGCGGAGATTTCTCCTTCGTCGAAATGACAAACTAAACTTAAAAAACTTTTCTAACAATCAACTTTGTCAAAGTTTAAAACTTTGACAAAGTTCTAACAACACTTATAAACACAAAAAAACCTCTGAAATTCAGAGGCTTAATTTTATAATTTTGAGTTATTAACAACTACTTATTTTCAATCTTTTCAAAAGCATTCTTAACCATTTCTTTCTCTTTTGGAAACCAGCCTTGAACCATTAAAGCAACACCAAAAACCATTAAAACAATACTAATTCCTTTTTTGATTTTTAAGATATTAGTTGGTGTCATTTTTGATTTCAACTGTTTGGCTAATACTATTTTAAGGCAGTCAACCAATAAATAGGTTATAATTACAGCTGTAAAAAAAGTAATCATTCTGGAGTTTTGCATTTCTAATTTTGGTCCAACCGAAATGATTACGGCTAACCAAAAACCTAAAACACCAATGTTGATAACGTTAAGTAAAAAGCCTTTTATGAATAAACTTCCGTAATTTCTTTTAATAATATCACGGTCGATTTCTTCATCATCGATTTTTTCTTCATTTTTTAATCTTACAAAAGAGATTATACCATAAGCCAGCATAATTATGCCACCAAAAATAAATAATGCAGGTTTATCTTTTAAACTGGAAATCAATCTGTAACTTCCTAAATAAGCAATTGCTATAAAAAAGATATCACCTAGAACTACTCCAAAATCAAAGACAATTGCAGCTCTGAATCCTTTTGTAATACTGGTTTCTAATAGTATAAAAAATACCGGACCTACCATAAAGCTTAGAAAAAGTCCCCATGGCAGTCCAGCCAGAATATCATTTATCATCAAATAACTATTATTATTTTACTTCTTCGATTTTACCACCAAAGACTGTTTTTTGGTTGATTTGTTTTGGTTTACCATAAATGTAAATAGAGCCTCCTGCGCTCACTTTTGCATCTACAAGGGTCGAAGCATTAACATCGGCTTTTCCGCCCGCAGAAACGCTTACTTTAGTCTGAGAAGTGGCTAATTTACTTCCAAGGAAATATCCGCCTGCTCCTAAACCTGCATCCAAGTTATCTGCTTTTCCTGTTACAGTGATTTCTCCGCCAGAAACTGAGCTTACTTTTAGTTTATCAACATTCAAATCTACATTAATTTTTCCACCTTCCTGCGCACTTACTTTAAATGCAGTTGCTTTTAAAGTTTCTGTACTTGTTACTTCTGCACCTTCATTAACATCAATTAATTCGATATGTTTATAATACAAAGTTACATCGAGATCGTTTCCTGAAAGTAGTTTAGGAAAAGGCATTCTTATTTTTAAAATACCATTTTTGTTAACAGCCTCTAATTCTTTTTCTCTTGCTCCTTTTATAACAATTTTATTCTCAGATGACTGAACTAATTTTACACTTAATTTGTCGTAAACTTTAACGCTATCAAAATCTCCTAATTCTTTGGTAACTTGACCAAAAGACATTTGTACAAATAAAATTACTGCTCCAATAATTAGCTTTCTCATACTTTTATTTTTTTTAATTAATATTTATTCTGCTCTTCTCAAAAAATGAAAATCCAATTGTTTTTTAACCAGATCAGCATTTTTTACTTTAACATAAATTTCGTCTCCTAATTGCAAAATGCTGTTTGAAGTAGCTCCAACCAAGGCATATTGTTTTTCGTCGAAAGTATAATAGTCATCTTTTATTTCTCTGATTCTTACCATTCCTTCGCACTTATTAGAAACGATTTCAACATAAATTCCCCATTCTGTAACACCAGAAATAACTCCCAAAAATTCTTCGTCTTGGTGATCCTGCATGTATTTAACCTGCATGTATTTAATACTATCTCGTTCTGCATTAGTGGCTAAACTTTCCATGTTAGAACAATGCAGACATTTGGTTTCATACGTTTCTTCGTCTACAGAAGCTCCTCCATCCAGATAATATTGTAACAAACGATGTACCATAACGTCTGGATAACGACGAATTGGCGATGTAAAATGGCTGTAATAATCAAAAGCTAAACCGTAATGTCCAATATTATCTGTCGAATATTTGGCTTTACTCATACTTCTAATGGCAAGAGTATCAATTAAGTTCTGCTCTTTTTTACCATTTACTTCTTCCATCAATGCATTCAAAGACTTAGAAATATCGCCTTTGTTACGGAAATCAATTTTATAACCAAACTTCGCAATTACGGTTTGCATTGCAATTAATTTGTCTTCATTTGGTTCATCGTGAATACGATAAACAAAGGTTTTCTTCTGTTTTCCAATATATTCCGCTACTTTTCTATTTGCTAAAAGCATGAATTCTTCAATCAAATGATTGGCATCTTTTGAGACTTTGAAGTAAACGCCTTCTGGTTCTCCTGCTTCATCAAGATTGAATTTCACTTCAACTTTATCAAAAGAAATAGCACCATTCTGCATTCTTTTCTTTCTTAAAATCTTAGCTAATTCATCTAATTTTAAAGTCGCTTCAACAATTTCATCTGAAACTACATAAGATTCTCCTGTAATTGAAATATCAACTGGAATCGTATTGTCTTTTGTTTCAATGATATATTGTGCTTCTTCATAAGCAAAACGCTGATCGGAATAAATTACAGTTCTTCCAAACCATTGGTTAATAACTTGCGAAGTTGGAGAAACTTCAAATACGGCAGAGAATGTATATTTTTCTTCATTTGGACGAAGTGAACAAGCAAAGTTTGACAACACTTCAGGAAGCATTGGTACTACTCTATCCACTAAATAAACTGAAGTGGCTCTTTGATACGCTTCATCATCCAAGATTGTACCTTCTTCCAAATAATGCGAAACATCGGCAATATGGATTCCTATTTCAAAGTTTCCATTTTCTAACTTTTTGAAAGACAAGGCATCATCAAAATCTTTTGCATCTTTTGGATCTATTGTAAACGTAAGCGTATCACGCATATCGCGACGTTTTGCAATTTCAGATTCCTGAATTGAAGTGTCTATTTTTTGTGCATAAACCTCTACTTCTACTGGGAAATCAGAAGGCAAGCCATATTCTGCTAAAATAGCGTGAATCTCTGTATTGTGTTCTCCAGGTTTTCCTAAAACTTTAATTACAGATCCAAACGGACTATCGGCTCTTTTTGGCCAATCTTCAATCTTAACCAAAACAACGTCACCATTTTCTGCTTCACCAATTTTATCCTTTGGAATAAAAATATCGGTATACATTTTAGGGTTTGCTGTAGAAACAAAAGCAAAATTTGGCTGCATATCAATTACACCAACAAACTCTGTTTTATCTCTTTCTAAAACTTCAATTACTTCACCTTCAGGTCTTTTTCCTTTTCTTCTATTGTAAACATAAACTTTTACTTTGTCTTTGTCTAAGGCACGATTCAAATTATTAGTCGGAATAAAAACATCTTCTGCAAAATCTGGACAAATAAAATAGGCCGTTTTTCTGCTCGTCATATCTATTGTTCCTTCGTAATATTCCTGACTTTCAGCTTTAACTAAATATTTTCCAGGTTCAGACTCTATAATTTTCTTTTGCGAAGCTAGAATTTTCAATTCTTTTATAATCTGATTTCTACTATTGGTATCATCAAGTTCAAGCTTTGCTCCTATTTGTTTATAATTGAATGGTTTATTAGCATTTTGCGATAAAATCTTTATTATTTTTCCAGAGAAATCTTTCTCTTTTTTTATCGGCTTTCTAATTTTCTTACTCATATATCTTTTCTTATAAGGTTTAAAATTACAAATAAGAAATCAGATAATACTTTTTAACAAATAGAATTATTAAAAATATAACTTTTCGTACATTTACAAAAACACCTCATATGGAAAGCTTTAAGACAATCGCCATATTCAATTATCAGCACGAAACAGTGGTTCTCAAACACTTACTAGAACAAGAAGAAATCCCCTATTTTTTCGAAAACGAAATGACTCTTTCAGTCGCTCCAATGTACTCGGCAGCTCTTGGAGGAATCAGACTCAAAGTTCATCCGAACGATTTCGAGCAAGTTCAGGAAATTTTGGACAATCTCAACAATCCATTGAAAATCGTCTGATACAAAAATTCAAAACAAACTCAATTCAAAACAAAGTTCAAATCAGATTAAAATTCACTTCAAATTAATTTTTTTTCCTTTTCAACTTTTTTAGTTTTCAACATATATTAAATACAACAAAAAAGATTTTTAAAAATTTAAAAAAAATTTATGGTTATTATAGCTTGTTAATATGTCGAATAAATTTTTTTTTGAAGCCATTGAAATCTCGTTTTACTTATTTATTCTGAGTTATCAACATAGTTATTTTTAGTTAAAATACTTATTTATAAGACTTTTTATATTTTAATTAACAACGGTTGACAACCAAAAATGAATTCATTTTGTAGATAAGTTCATATGTTGATTTCTGTTGAAAATGGCATTTTTGATATTGATAACTTTTCCAAAAATTCCCGAAACTTTATTAGGATTTTAAATTCCAGTTTTGGATTAGGTTTTTTTTCGACACAACCAAAAAAAACTTCTAATTTTCTTTTCGAACTTATTAACATTTTCTGTTAACTTAAAGTTAATTGAATATCAACGAATTACGAATCACTATCAACACTTCAAAATTTTAACAAATATTCTGATTATTATATATTGATTACTAGGTACTTATGAAGTTATCAAAATTGTTAATAACCTATAAGGTTTTGACAGTAAGATAGTTGTAAAATCAAGTCTTTTTATAATTCATTATGCAAATTTATAGGAATCTAAATTGTATTGTTTTGATTTGTTTACAAAGAAAATAATTTGTGAAAATTGGTGTAATTCATGGCAAACATTTATTAATTGAGTAAATTTGTACTACACAACTTAATAGTATAGAAAAAATGAAAATTTCGATAGGAAACGACCACGCAGGACCAGAATATAAAAAAGCGATTGTTGCAATGCTTGAATCAAAAGGGTATGAAGTAACAAATTATGGTACAGATACAGATGCTTCTGTTGATTATCCTGATTTTGGACATCCGGTTGCAAATGATGTATCTGAAGGAAAAGCTGATTTTGGAATCGTTATCTGCGGAAGCGGAAACGGAATTGCAATGACTGTTAATAAACACCCGAAAGTGAGAGCTGGTTTATGCTGGACTAAAGAAATTGCTTATTTAACACGTTTACACAACGATGCTAATATTGTGAGTATCCCAGCTCGTTTTACCTCTATTCCTCAGGCAGTTGAAATTGTTGAGACGTTCTTGACAACAGCTTTTGAAGGTGGAAGACATCAAAATAGAGTGAATAAAATCGCTTGTTCGTAAAAAGTCAAAAAAAAACGGGTGCTTCGCACCAATAAGATATAAGCAAACCGGGCGGATTTAAATATTCATCCGGTTTTATTTTTTAAGTATCTTAAAATCATATTATTGAATACTTAAATTTAGGTTATTAACAATGTTAATATCTATATACTATTGGTTGATTTTAGATAAATCAAAACTCCCTGAACTAAGATTATATATAGGAATTTCATAATAAATGTAGTTTTACTCGTTTTATGCCTAAAGAAAAACATACCTGTTAATAAACCGATTGACCCGCCAATAAAAGCAAGAATAAATAATGCGCTCTCAGGAATTCGTTTGTTATGTCTTCTTGCTTGAAATTTATCGTAACCCGTAATAAGGAATGTAACGCTGTTTATAATCAAAAAATAGAGTAATAAAACTTTCATCATATTTTAGTTAAGTAAGATAATTTTTGCAATGTAAAATATAAGCATTTATTTATTTTAAAAGTATATTTTTGTCCAAAATTAACACGTCAATTATTATAGATTTAAACTATATGAAGAAAATTTTTTATCTGACATTTTTATCTTTTCATTTTTTAACTGCACAGGAAAAATCAAAAATATTATACAGAAATGAAGTAGTATCTTTAACAAATAAAGGCAAACTAGAAATAGAATCCTTTATTGAAGAACAAAGAGAAATAGCCAAAAGTAAAAATGTAGATGAATATTCTATAAATATACCATATGATAATTTTAGTGAGATTTCGAATATAAAAGGAGCTTCAATAAATCCAGTTACCAATAAGAAAAGTAAATTATCGCAATACGAAATAAGTACTAATGAACTCAAAAGCAGGGATATTTTTTACAGCGATAATAAGTATAAACATTTTGATTTCAGCTCTGTTGTCGATAAATCAAAAATTGAATATTCGTATAAAATTAAGCAAAACGAACCTCGATTACTTTCTTATTTTACTTTTCAGCACGAATTGCACACTGTTGCATCAAAATTTGAGATTAGAGCAGATTCGTCGATAAAAATAGGATACAAGCTTTTTGGAGATAATCAGGATAAAATAGTTTTTACCCAAACCAAAGAAGGAAATACAGACGTTTACACTTGGAGTGCTCAAAATGTGCCAGCATTTAAAGACGAAAACAGATCCTTAAACTATACTTATTTCTTACCTCATGTGGTCTATTATATAAAAAGCTACACGAAAGAAAACCAAGAAGTAAGTATATTTCCAGATGTAAAGCATCTTTACAAATGGTACTATTCTTTAGTAAAAGATGTTAATAAACTAGATCAAACGGCAATAAAAAACAAAACATTAGATTTAGTTAAAGACAAAACCAACTCGAAAGATAAAGCAAAAGAGATTTACAATTGGGTACAGCAAAACATTCATTATGTTGCTTTTGAATATGAAATGGGAGGATTTATTCCGCGAGATGCAGCTTCTGTTTTTGATAAAAAATATGGAGATTGTAAAGACATTTCTAATTTATTAAATGAAATGTTTAAATATGCAGACATCGAATCAAATCTAGTCTGGATTGGAACAAGAGACAAACCATATAGCTTTTCTGATGTTCCTACACCGTTAGTCAATAACCACATGATTACTGCGGTAAAAATTGACAAACAAAGATATTTTGTAGACGGGACAGATTCTTTTTGTCCATTCGGATTTCCATCAGCAATGATTCAGGGAAAGGAAGGACTTATCGGAATATCTGAAGATGATTTTGTTATTGAAAAAGTTCCCGTTGTTGATGTTAAAGACAACAAATTAAAAGTCGATTTGAAATTGAAAATAACAGATAATTCCGTTTTTGGAACTTCAAAAATAGAATTATCTGGGTATGAAAAAAGTCATTTTTTAAATGTTTTGGCAGCCAATAAACAAAAAGAAGATGAGATTTTAAAAAATGGAATGGCAAGATTTAATGAAAAGCTTGAAATAGAAACAATTGATGTTAATAAACACGAATACGAAAATAAAGAAACTGCTTTGTCTTACAATTTGAAACTAGACGGATGGGTTAAGAAAATAGGAGAGAAGATTATTTTTAAGCCTATTTTATTAGCTCCTTTTAAAGAATATATAATTGATTTGAAGGAAAGAAAATTACCTATTGAAAACGATTCGAAGTTTATAAATGAATTTAATTATGTATATGAAGTTCCAGAAAATTATCAATTAGAATTTATACCCGAAAATAGCAAAAAAGAGAACGAAACATTAAGTTATGAGATTGCTTATAAAAAAGACAAAAGAAATTTAATAGTATCTCAGAAAATTATTTTAAAAAAATTACTTATTGAAACCAACGGATTTGAAAGCTGGAATTCTGTAGTTAGTGAATTGACCCAACAATACAACCAATCTATAATCTTAACCAAAAAATAATGAAAAAATTTGCCCTGATTTTAGTGTTTTTGACTTTTTTGAAAGCACAAGCACAAGAAATTAAAAGTTACACCTGGGATGCTGTTCCGTCTTTTAAAACAATTCCAGAAGAATATAAAAAAATGCCAGCCGTTGTTTTGTTTGATAAAAGATGGGTTCATACCAGAATTAACACCAATATGTACGGATTTGCAAAATTTAAAATGGAGCATTTTGCAGTAAAAATAAACGAAGCTTCAGAAATCAACAAGTACAATAAAGTTACCGCAGATGATAATAATACAATTCGTGATACAAAAGATTTTCATGCAAGGGTAATTAAACCAAATGGCGATGTAAAGGTTTTATCAGAAAATCAAATTGTGAATTCTGATGTAAAAAATGTCAAATCGATTGTTTTTGAAGGAGTAGAGAAAGGCGATATTTTAGAATACTATTTTATTGTAAAAGAAAATCCAACATCAAACGGTTTAGAAATTTATCAGAAAGAAGCGCCAGTTCTTCATGCCGAATTTACGCTGACGGATTCAGGATCTGCTGCATCAAGGTTATTTGCTTCTCCAGAATTTACAGACAATCATATTAAAAATAAAATATTTTACAGCGCAGATAATATTCAGCCAATTTCAAACGAAAGAAGTTCAAAGAAATTTAAAAATCTGGTTAAAGTTTTTTACTTAATTGCTGGATCATCTGGATCAATGCAGGCCAAAGAATGGAATCCGTTTTTTAAAGAGTATACGAAACTGCTTAAACCGTATGCTTTTTCTGGTGGCGATGTTAAAAAGCTGCTTCAAAAGTTAAACCTAAAAGATAAAAGCACAGAGGAAAAATTAACCGTTTTAGACGAATACATTAAAACGCATTTCGAGTCTTACTCTAAAGGAGAATCTATTTTTAATGACGTAAAGATTGTAGATGGAACAGGAAAATTAAGTATTAGAGATTTTATATGCTTATATAAACTGTCATTGGAAGGATTGAAAATTCCTTATGAAATTATTGCAAACGAAAGCCGATTTGTAGGCGATCTTGATGATGAGATGATGACATTTTATGAGTTTACAGAGTTTAATTTTTATATAAGAGAAACCAATAAATTTATTTCTCCTAATACAGGATTTCTTCCTTATGGAAATTTGGGATACGAATATCAGGATACAAAATCAAAAGGATATGATGTAAAGAAAAAGCAAAATACCACTATTTTTATTCCTATTATTGCAGCAGATTTTACAAAAATAGAATCGGAATCAGTTGTAAATTTATCTCCAGATTTGACAAAAGTAACAATAGACAAAAAACTGTCAAATACAGGTTACATAGGACAAATACTGCGTTTTTCGTACAATGATTTATCTAATAATGAAGAAAAAAAGGATTTAACTGACTTTGTAAAAGAAGTTTCAATTGATGGTGTTGACGTTAAGCTTTTGGAACATACAGTAGAAAATTTAGAATTTAAAAATAATTATACCAATACACCGTTTGTTATAAATTCAAAGCTAGAATCAGTAGAATCATTTACAGAAAAAGCTGGAAATTTACTAATGGTTAATTTAGGAAAAGTAATAGGAAACCAAGATAATCTGTATCAGGAAAATACAAGAAAAACCGATATTGATTTGAAATATGCAAAAGAATATCATCATACTATTGTTCTTAACATTCCGAAAGGTTATCAAGTAGATCATTATAATGATTTAGTTATCGATAAAGAAATGAAATATGATGAAAGTAAAAACTGCTTATTTAAATCGACTGTAAAAGTTGTTGGAAATCAAGTAATAATTACTGTTGATGAAAAATATAAATCTATAAATTACCCTAAAGATATTTATCAGGAATATAGAAAAGTATATAACGCTTCGGCTGATTTTAGTAAAGCAAGTATCGTGTTAAAGCCCATAAAGAAAAAATAATGACTAATATTCAATTCATTGCCAAGTCTGTTCAAGCGCCGGCAGTAAGCATTCAAAATACCGTTAAATTATTAGAAGAAGATTGTACGATTCCGTTTATTTCGCGTTACCGAAAAGATGCAACAGGAAATCTGGATGAAGTTGTCATTGAGCAAATTGCAAAACTTCAAAAAGAATACGACACGCTTGTAAAACGTAAAGAAGCAGTTCTAAAATCTATTGAAGAACAAAAAGCACTTACGCCAGATTTGAAGAAAAAAATTGAAGATAGTTTTGATTTGCAAGAGATTGAAGATTTTTACCTTCCATACAAAAAGAAGAAAAAAACAAAAGCCGATGTTGCGCGTGAATTTGGTTTGGAACCTTTAGCTAAACTGATCATATCTGAAAGTGACGCTGATATCGATTTTATTTCGACACAGTATATCAATGATAATGTTATAAACGAAGAAGCGGCTATTCAGGGCGCAAGAGATATTGTAGCGGAATGGATTAATGAAAATATATATGTTCGTAAACAGCTTCGTAGATTGTATCAGCGAAAAGCTACAATCGCTACGAAAGTTGTTAAAAAGAAAGCCGAAGAAGAAGGCGCACAAAAATTCAGCCAATATTTTGATTGGGAAGAACCGTTGACAAAAGCGCCGGCACACCGTTTACTGGCTATGCTTCGTGCAGAAAATGAAGGCTTTATAAAAATGAAAATTGATGTTGATATTGATGATGCCTACGATGTTATTGACGAAATCATCATTAAAAAACAAAATAATACAACAGCTCATTTGCAATTAGCAATTGAGGATAGTTATAAACGTTTATTGAATCCGGCAATTGGCAATGAAACTCTGCAAGAAGCAAAAGCAAAAGCAGATGCTAATTCAATCCAGGTTTTTGCTAACAATTTAGGTCAGTTATTATTAGCTCCGCCTTTAGGAGAAAAACGAATTCTAGCAATCGATCCAGGATTTAGAAGCGGTTGTAAAGTAGTTTGTCTGGACGAAAAAGGCGATTTATTATATAATGAGACCATTTATCCGCATGCGCCTCAAAACGAGGAAACAATGGCGATTAAAAAGATCCGTTCGATGGTAAATGCGTATCATATTGATGCAATTTCTATCGGAAATGGAACAGCTTCAAGAGAAACCGAATTTTTCATCAAAAAAATTGCGTTCGACAAACCCATGCAGGTTTTTATTGTCTCTGAGGCAGGAGCGTCGGTTTATTCAGCTTCAAAAATTGCGCGAGAAGAATTTCCTAATTATGATGTAACGGTTCGTGGTTCGGTTTCTATCGGTAGACGACTTTCAGATCCTTTGGCCGAATTGGTAAAAATCGACCCGAAAGCAATTGGAGTAGGACAGTATCAGCATGATGTTGATCAATCAAAATTAAAAGAAGAATTGGACAGCACCGTAATTCGCTGCGTAAACTCAGTTGGAATTAATATTAACACGGCAAGTAAACATTTGCTAAGTTATGTGAGTGGAATAGGAGAGAAGCTGGCCGAAAACATTGTTCAATACCGTTCTGAAAACGGACCTTTTGAAGATAGAAAACAGCTGAAAAAAGTGCCTCGCTTAGGAGACAAAGCCTATCAGCAGGGAGCAGCGTTTATTAGAATTACAAATGCTAAAAATCCGCTGGATAATTCGGCAGTACATCCAGAAGCTTATCCGGTTGTGGAAAAGATGGCAAAAGATTTAAATATTTCTTTAAATGACTTAATCGCAAATAAAGAGAAAACAGCCCTTATTAAGCCCGAAAAGTATGTTACACCTGAAATTGGTTTACTGACGCTGAAAGACATCATAAAAGAGCTTGAAAAGCCTGGATTGGATCCAAGAAAGTCGGCTAAGGTTTTTGAGTTTGATGCCAATGTAAAATCGATCAAAGATGTAAAAACAGGAATGATTTTACCAGGAATTGTGAATAACATTACCAACTTCGGTTGTTTTGTTGATATCGGAATCAAAGAAAGCGGATTGGTTCATATTTCTCAATTGAAAGCCGGCTTTGTAAGCGATGTAAATGAAGTAGTAAAATTGCATCAGCATGTTGATGTGAAAGTTACTGAAGTTGATGAAGATAGAAAGAGAATTCAGTTGACGATGATACTTTAAAATAAATTCCAATACTGAAATTCCAAATTCCAAAACTGGAATTAAAAAAAACGCCCAAAATACAATTCGTAATTTGGGCGTTTCTATTTTACAAATAGGAAGAATTATATCTTTATAAATTTTTGAGAGGTTTCTCCATTTTCGGCTTTAATTTTAATTAAATATAAACCTGATGTAAAAGAGCTAACGTCGATTGAAGTATTTACGTTTTCTTTTGTATAAATCAATCTTCCTAACAAGTCATAAATTTTTACGGAGTAATTAGATTTATTTAATGAGTTGATGTTTAATGTATTTTTTACTGGATTTGGCCATAGAGAAAATGATTTGTTTTCTTTGATAAAATCGTCATTTGATAAGACCACTTCAGTTCCTTTTAATTGAATTAAAGAAGCAGAATTAGTATTTCCTCTGTAAGCAGTAAAATCTCCGCCTATCATTATTTTACCATCAGATTGCAGATTTATAGAATTAACAGAAGTAGAAGAAGAACTATCAAATTCTGATGCTCTAGTGTCTATGCTTCCATCAGTATTTAAACGAATTAAGTGTACAGATTGGTATCCTTGGTAGCTATAAAAACTACCGCCAACTATTATTTTTCCGTCTTTTGGCAAGGCTATAGATAAAACAGAATTACCAAATCCAGATCCAATGTTAAAGGAGTTGTCTTTGCTCCCATCAGCATTTAGACGAATTATATAATTTTGATTTGCCCCTTGAAAGTAACTAAATTTACCACCAACAATTATTTTACCATCAGCTTGTACAACGATAGAATGAACATCGCCTATTGTATAAAGACTACCAAATCCAGTTCCAATATTAAAAGAACTGTCCTTACTCCCATCAGCATTTAATCGAACTAAATAGTTTTGGTTAACTCCTTGGTAGTTTTTAAATTTACCACCAACAATCAGTTTACCATCACTTTGCAGAGCTACAGATAAAACAGGAGCATCAAATCCAGTTCCAATATTAAAGGAGGTATCTACAGTTCCATTAGTATTCAAACGAATTAGATATCTAGAAACAACCCCTTGATATTCAGTTATATCACTTCCTACGATTATTTTGCCATCAGGTTGAATTACAATTGAGTTAACACTGTCTGAGTCATCATAACTACGGACGAAACCACGTCCTGTGTTAAAAGAGGTATCTTTGCTTCCATCAGCATTTAAACGAATCAAGTTTTTTTGATTAATACCTTGATAAGCATTAAAGTAACCACCCACCATTATTTTTCCATCTGTTTGAATAGCTATAGATTTAATGATACCTTGAGTATTATTATAAGAATAAAAAAAACCGGAGCCAATATTGAAAGATGTATCAATGGAATTGTCCGTGTTAAAGCGTATAAGATTACTTTGAAGAGTTTGTTGATAATTAGTAAATTTACCACCAACTATTGTTTTTCCGTCGGTTTGTTGTGCAATTGCATAAACAGCATTGTTAAATCCATCTCCTGTTTCAAAAGTAGTATCTCTGCTTCCATCACTATTTATAGATAAAATATTATTTACGGTAATGCCTTGGTAATCATTAAAATATCCTCCTGTGAATATTTTTCCATTTTGCTGCACAACAATAAAATTAATACGATCTGTTTGCCCGATTCCATAACCAGTTCCTATATTAAAGGAATTATCTTTGGTTCCGTTAGAATTTAGACGAATCAAATGATTTTGAGAAATTCCTTTATAGTAAAGAAATGCACCCCCAACAATTATTTTACCATCAGATTGTAAACCTAAAGCAGTTACAGACGGAGCAAATCCAAACCCTGTTAATATATCAAAAGTTTTGTCTCTTGAACCATCAGGATTTATACGTACTATTCCATTTTGAGTATCATTAACATATCTCATAAAATAACCACCTGCTATAATTTTTCCATCAGGTTGTAATACAACACTATTTACTGTAGCATCAAATCCAGAAGATACGTTAAAAGAAGCATCTTTACTTCCATCTGTATTCAAACGAATTAGACGGTTTTGTGATAATCCCTGAAATTGAGTAAATTCTCCACCTACGATTATTTTTCCATCATCTTGTAAAACTATAGTTTTTACAGTAGAATTAAAACCAGTTCCAATATCAAATGAAGTATCTTTAGTTCCATCAGCATTAAGACGTATCAAATATTTAGTAGCGACTCCCTGATAACCTAAAAAACCTCCTCCAACTAAAATTTTACCATCGTTTTGTTTTACCATGGTAAGTACCGTAGAACTGCCATTTGGATTATCCATAAAACCAGTTCCGCCATTAAATGTAGCATCTTTACTTCCGTCTGAATTTAAACGAATTATATAATTTTGAGGTGCTCCTTGAAATTTTGTGAAAACACCTCCCAGAATCATTTTTCCATCATCTTGCAGAATAATAGAAGATATATAATTAGAGTACATTGAGTTACTAAAACCAGAACCAATATTAAAACTTGTATCTTTTGTACCGTCTGGATTTAAACGAATTAAATTCTTTGAAGAATTGTCTCCTCTATAGGAGCTAAAGGCACCCCCTACTAATATTTTTCCATCTGGTTGTGTAGCGGTACAAAAAACATTGCCATTTGAGAATCCCGGATATGATCCATATTCATGCGTTACATCAATTGGATTTTGAGCAGATATTGAAAAGAATTGTAAAAAGAAAATAAAAAAGAGTAAAGTTTTTTTCATAGAATAAATTTTAATCAAATATATAATAAATTTCTTCCGAGATGTTTTTTTAAAAAACTGCAATTATAAAAACGCCCAAACTACACTTTGTAATTTGGGCGTTTCCAAGTATATTGTTATTTCAAAATCACTTTTTTAGTAACACTTTTAAAATCATCATTGGATATTTTGACAAAATAAACACCAGATGCTTGATTGGTTAAATTTATTTCGGTGCTTTCTGAAATTGTTTTTTGTTGATGAATAATACTTCCCGAAGGAGAAATTATCGAGATAGTAGATTGCCAAGGCGCACTAATTGTGATTCGATCAGTACTCGGATTTGGGAAAAGCGTAACAGTAGATTTTTCAATATCAAAATTTTCATTGGACAGGACAGCAGTTGGAGGCAGATAAAAATTACCAGTTAATAAAAAGGAGTATAATGTTTTTAGAGTATGATTGAAATAGCTGTTCGGCTCGTTGAGGTTTTTCAAATCAGTATAAGATGCATCTAAATGCGTTTGATTTTCGCCAGCCATTGCAGCACAGGCAAATGCACCTACAAAAGTAGCATTGTGCCATTGGCCGCTTAAAGTTCCGTTTTGATTGTAACCATCTTTAATATTGGCCGTTCCGCCAAGATTGATGCGAACAAAATCGGACGCTTTCTTAGAATAGGTTTTAGCATCAGGACTTCCGTACCATAAATAATCTACAGCGATTCGCCAAGGAGTTCTCGCAGCATCATAAGTATATAATTTTCCAGCGTTTGCATAATTTCCAGCTTGAGAAGAATATGCTCCAGAAGCTTCACACCAATCTGAAACCAAACCACCGACAGCATTATTTTGTGTCAAATTGTTGTTGATAACGGTGTAAGCCCTTGCCGCAACTTGATTCCAAAAGGCAGAATCATTTGTAAAATCTCCAAAAGCGCGGTAATAAGCGGGAGAGAAGTAAGAGATGTTAGTAATCTGGCTTCCGCCGAATTGATCTCCAGGTTTTAAAACATAAGTATTGGCCTCGACTTCATAATTTTTAATAGCGGTAATTAAAGCCGTCGCATCACTTTTGTAATTGATAGCTCCAGTACTAGCCCATTGAAAATCGGCAACAATAAGAGCGAAGGCAGCGTCGAGTTCAGCATCGGTTGCGCCGTTGTAGCCAATTGTTCCAGAACAGCCGCTGATTTTCCAGTTCATCACTTTATTGCTGTTGACATTGTCTTTGTAATACAGCCAAAGGCCATCAAAAAGTGTTTTATCTGCTTTATAAGCAGAAAGTAACATACCATAGGCAATTCCTTCGGAAACTGTTTCAGCAGAATTGTCGAATTTTACTCGGTATCTTCCATTAGAACACGCTTCTACAAAATTGTTTTTCCAGGTGTCATAATTAATTTGGGCATCCTGACTGTTTCTGGGGACAGCCATAAGTCCGTTTCCGTAAACCTTGCCGGCGGGAAAAGGCTGAGTTTGTGATTGACTTTCTATAGCTAACAGAAAGGCGATTAAGAAAAATAGGTTTTTCATATCTTAAAAAATTTAGGGTGCCTAAAAGTAAGATTTTTTAGATATAAAAAAAATCCCAAACTACAATTTGTAGTTTGGGATTCAATAAGTTTTTCGAATTTCTTATTTAGTTTCTTCTTCTTGTTTTTTCGAAGCAGCAGGTTGATCGTCTTTAGCAGCGTTTTTAAATTCCTTAATTCCACTTCCTAAACCTTTCATTAATTCTGGAATTTTTTTACCTCCAAAAAGTAATATCACAATACCTACGATAACAAGGATTTCTGTAAGACCTAATCTTCCCATGACTATTATATTTAATGCCGAAGCAAATTGTTTTCTAAATTACACCGCAAAGGTATATAGAAATATACGAAATAAAAGTATTTTTAGTTTAAAATATTTGGATTAGACCACGTTAAATATTTTATAAAATCGTGATTTTAGCCAATTCATAAAATAATCCCGAGCATTAGCAATACGATAAATTGTTATATTTGCTCTAATTAAAAGAGTTTATGTCAAAGAAAAAACATAGTTTCAGAAGAAAATTATTTACCAAAAACAGATTAATAATTTTAAATGAAGATACTTTTGAAGAACTGTTTTCTTTTAAACTCAATTTAATGAATGTCTTTGTAACGTTTACTTTAGGAGGCATTTTTTTAATTCTAATTACAACTTTTATAATTGCTTTTACGCCGCTTCGTGAGTTTATTCCCGGATATTCGTCAACAGAATTAAAAAGAAATGCGACCAAGCTGGCCATTAAGTCAGATTCTCTTGAAACAGCTTTACGACAAAATGAAGCTTATATTAAAGGGGTTCAGAAAGTTTTAAAAGGAGAATTAGAATATTCAAAATTCAATAAAGATTCTATTTTAGCAGAAACAGTTGAAGACCCCTCAGACTTAAATATGAAAGCTTCTGATGCTGAAGTAAAATTAAGAGATGAGGTTGCCAAAACAGAAAAGGAACAGCAGCCAAAATCTCAAGAGAAAAAGAAAAGCGACAAAAAATAATACCATTAAAAATGTCAATTAAAGCTGTAGCAGCAAAATTATTTGCTAGTAAGATATATCACCAAACTCAGAATTGGGCACAAAAACCAGTCGAAACGCAACATAAAATCTTTAATAAGCTAATTAAGAATGCCAAAGAAACAAGTTTTGGTAAAGACCATCATTTTGGCAACATAAAGACGATTGAAGACTTTCAAAAAAATGTTCCTGTAAGAGATTACGAAGATCTAAAACCTTATATAGAAAAAGTAATAAAAGGCGAGGAAGATATATTATGGAAAGGAAAACCAATGTATTTTGCTAAAACTTCTGGAACAACTTCTGGAGCAAAATTTATTCCGCTGACCAAAGAATCGATGCCGTTTCATATTGAAGCTTCACGAAATGCTATTTTGCACTATGTATACGAAACAGGAAATACTGATTTTATTGATGGTAAAATGATTTTCCTGCAGGGAAGTCCTATTTTAACAGAGAAATACGGAATCAAATTTGGCAGGTTATCTGGAATTGCGGCACATTTTGTACCGAGATATTTGCAAAGAAACAGAATGCCATCTTGGGAAACCAACTGTATTGAAGATTGGGAAACCAAAGTTGATGCCATTGTAGACGAAACGATTAAAGAAGATATGTCGGTAATTTCTGGAATTCCGTCTTGGGTTCAGATGTATTTTGAGCGTTTACACCAAAAAAGCGGCGGCAAGAAAATAGGCGAAATATTCCAAAACTTTAATCTCTTTATTTACGGCGGAGTTAATTTCGAACCGTATCGCGCCAAATTCGAAAACATGATTGGCAGAAAAGTCGATAGCATAGAATTATTTCCCGCTTCTGAAGGGTTTTTCGCTTATCAGGATTCGCAAAAAGAAAAAGGAATGCTTTTATTATTGAATTCAGGTATTTTCTACGAATTCATAAAAGCAGATGAATTTTTCGAAGAAAATCCAAAAGTACTCACAATCGGTGAAGTAGAAATTGGCGTAAATTATGTTTTGATTGTTTCTACCAATGCCGGCCTTTGGCGTTATAATATTGGAGACACTGTTCAGTTTACTTCTTTGTTTCCACATCGTGTGATAGTTTCCGGACGTATCAAACATTATATTTCGGCTTTTGGCGAACACGTTATTGCCAACGAAGTAGAAAATGCTATGAAAGAAGCTGTAGCATCAACAAATATTGTGATAAATGAATTTACAGTTGCGCCACAGATTAATCCGTCGAACGGACTTCCGTATCACGAATGGTTTGTAGAATTTGAAAACGAACCAGAAAGCATGGAAGTTTTTGCTGAAACAATTGATAATTCAATGCGAAAGCAAAACATTTATTATGACGATTTAATTACTGGAAATGTTTTAAGAAAAGTGGTCGTAACCAAAGTTTCTAAAAATGGATTTCAAGATTATATGAAATCGCAGGGAAAATTAGGCGGACAGAATAAAATTCCGAGATTGTCGAATGATAGAAAGATTGCGGATAATTTGAGATAAAAAAAGAATGATTTGATTGATCATTCTAACAATTTGTTAAATACCATTTTACCAAAATTACATTTATAATTCCTACTTTCGTTTATTGAAATACTCGAAATTATCTTCTGCTGAGAAGATTTTTAAAATAAAAAAGCATGAAAGAAACCAAACATATATCAAGATCTAGAGCGCAGGAATCATCTGCGGCTATAGAAAAAATGTACATTACAATGCGTCATTTATTCAACCGTGGTTTTTACAAACCTATGGGAGTTTCTGGCGACAGTTTACGAGAATCATTATTGGCATTACGTCCTGAAATTTACGGAAATATTGCAGAAGAAAAAGTTGAACTAAACGGACTTTTATACGTTATAGAACGTCTTCCAATTGGGATTGAGCAATGTCGTTTTATCAATTTAACGTCAGACGAAGGCTATTCTAAATCTCATTTTCAAGCAATTGTTCCTCCAAAAAGAAGAAGAAATTGCTACAGAATCGACGAAGAGCAGATGAATGTCGAAATCACCCGCGGACGTTCAGATATTTACGATATTCTAACGCATTTGACTTTCATTTTTATTGAATCTCATAAAATTAAAAATAGAGTTCTAATTGATGATGGCGGAGAAGTTTCTCGCGACTGGCAGAAATTGGAACAAGCAGTTATGCAGACGAAAAAGCTTTCGTTGGTCGAAAAAGAAAAAGCTATTTCGCATGTTGCTAATATCTTAGCAAGAACTTTCGAAGAAGTTTTGGATATTTACGATGCTTTTGGTTCAGAAAATGCACCGGATCGTTTCTTGCACGTTATTTATTGGTTAGGAAAATTGGCAATCGAAGAAATTGTTGAAAACAATAAACGAACTATAACTTTTAGTCCGGTTTTGCGTGAGCGTTTAGGGCATCACATTCACGGAGAAATCTGGGCCACTAATATTAAGGAAGTTTTAAAGGCAAACGATTTATTGCAAAGACCAATTCACGTAATCAGTGCGAATATGCACAGTGTTATGAATTCGCTTTTTGCGACACCTTTGCTGAAAACAAAATTCAAAGGCAAAACAGATTTCTTTATTTATGAAGAATTAAGCAGTTCAGGATCGAAAGAAATTAGGACTGTGGTTGAAGATTTGGCGTTGAAGAACGGAATGATTTCTTTACCAGATTGTTCTGGAACTAATATTGATGTTCAGATTTTTGATACTGCTAAAATCGACTGGTCTAAAACAGCTTTTTCGCATGCCAATGTTGGTGAAGAAAAACCAGTAATTATCGTTATGGATTATGCCTTTGGAGAACAGGCTTACGAAACAATCGACGAGCTTTTAAAACCATTCAAAAAAGAGACTTTATTGAATGTAAAATCGGTTTCGATAATGGGTAAAGCTGGAATTCTAGAAGGCGGAAAAGGCGATATCATGATTCCGACAGCACATATTAACGAAGGAACAGCAGATAATTATTACTTCGAAAATGAGTTGACAGGCGCAATGTTCGAAGGAAATGATATTGATATTTACGAAGGAGCAATGGTAACTGTTTTAGGAACTTCGTTGCAAAACAGAGATTTATTGAAATTTTTCCACGAATCGACTTGGGGCGTAATTGGTCTGGAAATGGAAGGATCATATTATCAGAAAGCAATTCAATCGGCATCTAAAATTAGAAAAAGTGTGCCTCAGGATATTAAAGTTCGTTATGCATATTATGCTTCAGATAATCCATTGGAAACAGGAAGTACATTAGCTTCGGGCGGATTAGGGACAACAGGTGTAAAACCTACTTATTTGATTACAATTAAGATTTTAGAACAGATTTTCAACATCAAATAAAACCATAAATGAGTACAAAAGTACCGCAAAATATAGAAGATCAAGAGATTGATTTGGTTCAGATTTCTAAGAAGATCAGTAATTTTTTGGACAGGGTTAATAGTTCTATTTTTAGAAGTATTCAATTTTTTCTAAGAAACTGGATTATAGTTTTAGTATTGATCGTTACAGGTTTTGCAATTGGTTGGTATTTAGACACAATAAGAAAATCATACAGTAATCAAATTATTGTAGAACCAAATTTTGAGAGTGTCGATTACTTGTATTCAAAAATTGACCTGATGCAATCAAAAGTTATTTCTAATGATACTGCTTTTCTAAAAACGGTTGTTGGCATTAAAAAACCGAAACTGATTAAAAAAATCCAAATCAGACCCATTGTAGAAGCTTACAAGTTTGTAGAAAATAAAGAGCGAAATTTTCAATTATTAGAACTTATGGCAGAAAACGGAGATATCAATAAAATTTTGGTTGACACGTTAACAAGCAAAAATTATAGATACCATACTATTTCTTTCATAACGAGCGAAGGAGGAAATGATAAAGAATTTGCTGTTCCAATTTTGGATTTTTTGAACAATTCGGAATATTTTAATACGATTCAGCAAATTGAATTCAAAAATTTGCAGACGAGTATTGTTCAAAATGATTCAATTGTAAAACAGATTAATACTGTTTTAAGCAATTTTTCTAGTGTAACAAAAGGAGCTCAAAAGAATGATAAACTGGTTTATTATAATGAAAATACACAGTTGAACGATCTTATAAAAACCAAACAAGCATTAATTGAAGAGCAGGGAAGAAACCGACTTAAATTAATCAGTTACAATAAAACGATTAAAGAAATCAGCAGCACGATTAATGTAGAAAGTAAAAAATCGCTAAATAGTAAGCTGAAATTCTATCTGCCAATTTTATTTATTTTGCTTTTTATGCTGTTAAATTCATTTAAAGCATTTTATAGAAAACAGCTTTTACTTGTAGAAAACGAAAAAAACAAATAATTTAATTTTTTAAAGATGAAATTAAAGATCATTTCACTCTCTCTTCTAATTGCCTTAATACTATCATCTTGCGGAAAAAAAGAAGAAAACACCGCCAAGAAAAAAGATATTTTTACTGTTACTATTGAAGGTGTTTTTGCTAAAAATGATAAACTGCAGGTTTTTTATTTAGTAGAAGGCGGAGAATGGAAAGATGAAAACTCCGTTTTTAGACCCGTTTATGCATCAAACGAAATGCAAAAAATAGTAATCAATTTTCCAGATAAAGTTTTTCCTGAGAATATTCGAGTAGATTTAGGATATAATACTACACAGCAAAATATTACGATTAAAAATATTTCTATAAAACACAACTCAAAAGTAATCGATGGTGATTTTGATGCTTACAAAAAGTACTTTTATACCAATGAATTTGTTACCTGGGACCCAAACTATTTTGGTTATAAGCTAAGCACGATCAATAATCAGTATGATCCTTTTTTAATGGGTAATAATGAACTAAAGGATGAATTGCAAAGACTTAAATATTAAATACAAGTAAACTAAAGATGCGTTTTAATTTTAAACTTATTTTGAATAACGAAAAAATTAGAGAGTATCTTTTTTTTATTGGGCTTTTGTTTTTAGTTTATCTGCCCAAGGGAGGTTTCAAATTAGCAGGAATACCTTTCACTTGGGGATATTTGTATTTAGGATTAATTTTTTTGCTTTTAATCATAATATTGCTCGAAAAAAAGACTTTTTTAGTACAGTCCAAACATCTTATTTGTTATCTGGCGACACTGCCATTTGTATTGTATTTTTCTCTAAATCTGATTTTTAGAGGGTATGCGGGCTCTTTAGGAAATCTTGTGGCTTTTTATGTTAGTTTTGCCTTCCTCCCGTTGTTTTTTTATCTTTTTTTAAGTCCTTTTCTAAAGAAATTAGATTTTTCTTATATAGAAGAAAAAATAGGGCAGGCGGTATTTTTGGTTTCCCTATATGGCGTTTTGCTTTTTATTTTCAAGCAAGTTACAGGACATTATATAGAAATTCCTTACGTTACCGTGAATGCAGGAGATTTGGGAACATTAGAAGGAAAATATAATATGAGAGGTTCGCTTTATAAGTTGATTTCTACTTATAATAATGGAAACATTTTTGGAGTTTGTATTTTAATGCTGTTTCCAATTTTTCATCAAAAAAACACTTCTTATATAAAACTTGGAATCGTAATTCTAGCTTTAATACTCACATTATCAAGAACGGTGTGGCTTGGATTACTTTTTTATTTTATTCTAATTTACAAAGACAGTATTTTCAGACTGATTAGAGTATACGCTTTTCTAGGGTTAATTTTAATCGTAATCGGGACATTTTTCATGAACCGTTATTTTCAATATGGCTCCTTGTCAGGGTTCATTTTAGATTCAAAATTAGGAGGAAGAATTGAGCAAATCAGACAATTGAGCGGTTTGAGTTTTTTTGGAAAACAAACCTTTAAGTTTATTGAAGAAATTGTATATCTGTCTATTTTTAAACAGCTGGGTTTTGTCGGAATCGTTTTGTTTTGTCTCTCTTTTTTTATGCCGGTTTATATTGCCATTACAACCAAAAACAACAATTTCTTATATTTAGTTGGCTGTTTAGTTTATTTATTTGTTTGCTGTAGTGATGGCTGTATGTTGTATATACCTACATTAGTTTTTTTCTACTTCATTTCTACTATGATTTTTATTTCCAAGAATAGAACCGAGAAACAAAACATCACATAAAAAGTAGCTGTAAATTCCATATTGTCTCACTAGAATATTTTCTGTTATAAAGGAAATAACAAATAAAATAGTTAGAGACAAATACAAGTAATTATGGTTTTTAACGGCATATTTTATTTTTACAAACAAGGTCAAAATAAAAGCCAAAAGCATAAATATTCCGCCTTTTAGCAGATAGTCTAAATATTGATTATGCGAATTAATCTTAAATTTAGTGAGCTCCAGACTATGAAAAGGAACATAACATTCATTTAGTTTTTCCTGAATCAGATTAAAATCCATTCCTAAAAAATTAGAGTCGTAAATTAATTGCGCACTGCAAGACCAAGCAGCGTATCGAGTTGAATTTTTAAACGAATTTTCGAATAGAAAATGAATATCATCTATATAACGTCTGGACAATAAAACAACGGCTGTAACGACAAATAATAACGCGAAAATCACTTTTTTGGAAATCGTTTTGTTTTGTTTTTTCAACAATAAAAGCCGAATACCAGAAATAATAATAAGTCCAACAATAATATTTCTAGAATTGTAGATGATTAGTCCTGAAAATAGCAGCGCAAACATTATAAAAAATAAACCCTTTTTAGACCACGAAAACAGTTTAAATTCTGAAGTAAGATCTGCAAGAAATAAAATAGCAATGGCAATCCACAAACAGATATAGGTACCATGAATTTTATTGTAAAACTCTAAATTATAGCGGGCTAGATACCAATCAAAATGATGATTTGGAATGTCATAAATGTAAAAAGCCAGAAAGTATAAACACAATAAACTTAAAGAAACGCAATAAGCAAATTGTATTTGTTTTAAGTCTTTTGCAAATGTTTTAACCTGATATAAATAAACGCTTAGTAGCGGAATAACAAACAACAGCAAACTTTCGGCAATAAGTTTGATACTTTTAGAACTAAAAAACAGCGTGTAGTAAAAAGCTAAAATGACAAAAGAAAATAGAAAAGGAGCATTTTTTTTTGAAATTTTGAAATCTCTCAATTTAGCAAAACTTAATAACAGCAAAGCCGTAGCAATCATCATAATAGATTGAAAAGCTTCAACAAAATAGATTAGAGTAGAAGCTACGAACAAATAAAATACGGGCTTAATAAGCTCTTTATAAAAATTCATTTTAATCAATTTTATTCTTGAAAAAATTTAACTCATCGTTTTTAACTATTGCAAAATTCAGATAAGCAGTTATAAATATTTCGGTTAAAATTAAAGAAATTATAATGCCATATACTTCTTTTATGTAATAACACAATGCAAATGAAAGAACGATATTTATAATCAGTCCGTAAACATGTGCATTAAAATAGGTATTTTTTTTATGGTGCAGTAACAATGACATGTAAGCAGATTGATTCAATGCACTAATAAGCGGAATTGGCGCGAGGTAAATGAGATAAAGAGAGGAATTAACGGTATATTCTGAACTTAAAATACTAATGATTAAATTCGGAAAAACAATTAATAAAACACCTCCAAAACCGTACATTAAAAAATAAGACCAAAAAACAGATTTTAGGAAATGGTTGAGCTGTTTTATTTTTGAAATCCCAATTTCGCAAGCCTTAAAATAAATGCCTTGAAATAATACACTAATTGATTGTTTGCAAAGCATAATAATTTTCTCTGCAACATTATAAATTCCAACAACGGTGTTGTCAAAAAATACACTTAGAATTATAGTACTGGAATTCATAAGTGCACAAATGGTAAGATTGGTTAAAAACAATTTGTGACCAAAAACAAGTTCCTCACGTATTTCGGATAAAGAAGAAAAACTATACTTAAAATCATTCTTTTTGATTAGATAAATAGTAGAAAAAATGAAAATAAGAATATCGGAAATTCCCAGATAATAAAAAACAAACCGATAATCATCTTTTTGTATTAGTGTTATAAATATCAGTGCAATACAGCCAATTTTTACAATTGAATTGATAATGAAATAAGAAAAAACTTTATCTAATCCAATAAAAAAACAGAGGTTATTCTGCGATCTGGAAAATAAAAAGACCAGAATCGAAAATGAAAATACGAGATTGTATTTTATTTCAGAACATAAAACAAAAACAAGCAACAAAATTATGGAGGGCAAGAATACTACAATCTTGCAATTAATGATTTTTGAAATGTATTGGTTAATTAAATTGGAGTCATTTTTTACTTTCTGAATTTCTATAGGGGCAAATGCATACCAAGAATAATCATATAAAACAGAGACAATATTGATAAATGCCATTGATACTGCTATTAAACCGTAAATATCAATTCCAAATGTTTTGATATAAAACGGAATTAATAACAATGGAAATAATAAATTAATAAAATTTATTCCAAAGCTCAATGATATGTTTTTAAGCACTATATAGTTTGTTGTTAAATTTAAAACAGAAAGTTGATTTTTTATTTCAAGCAAATACAAATTAAAATTATATTTTTGATAAAATCAGAAAATGTAAGTTTTTTTAATTTAAAAATGACACAAGGATATAGTATCGCAATTCCCGCTTACGGCAGACCAAATGAATTTGAAGATTTATTAAAATCTATTCATGAAATGGAAATGATGCCAAATGAAATTACAATTTGCGAGGATTTTTCGAAAGAAAGAGCTGAAATAAGGGCTGTTGCAGAAAAGTATCAGGTCATTTTTAATGCTAAAAACGTAGTTGTTTCTTACATAGAAAACGAAAAGAACTTAGGATATGATGCCAATATCCGAAAATTGATTGATCTGGCTCTTTACAAATGGGTCATACTAATTGGTAACGATGATTTGTTTTTGAAAAATGGTTTAACTGAAATTGACAATTTTTGTAAAAGAAATCAATCTATTGCAATGGTTTCAAGACCGTTTATCCGTTTTGAAAAAGACATAAATAAACCACTTGGCATTTCTAGATTTTTACCAAATGAAGCTATTATCGGAAAAAATGATTCGCCAAAACTGATCTTCAGAATTTGCGGATTTGTTGGAGGATTGGTTATTAATAAAGAATGGGCAAAAAAACTTGCCACAGATAGATACGATGGCACATTGTTTTACCAAATTTATCTTGCAGCACATGCTTTTTGTACAACTGGAATTGGTTATTTAGGAAATCCTTCAGTAGGAGGAAGAGCGGGAAATCCGCCATTATTTGGAGATTCTGAAAAAGATGGAATGCTTCATATTCCAGGATCGTATTCTGCAAAAGGAAGAGCTTCTATGTGGAAAGGAGTTTTGGACATTGGAAAAGACGTTGGTAATTTATATAATATTGAAATTCGAGAAGAACTGCGACAAGAATTAATGGTGAGACAATCCTTTCATGTTTTTGAAATGAATGTTGGAGTTTCGAAAGAAACACTAAAAGAACTAAAATCTGAATTAAAAAAATTAGATTTGTTCGACCATTGGATTCCAAAAGCCTTATACTTTATAAATGTCACATTTGGTAAAAACGCTTATTACGTTTATTATCTCACAAGAAAAATAATGCAATAAAAATGAAAAAAGCCCTAATTAGCGATTGGTATTATGTAAATGGAGGTGCTGAAAAGGTTATTCACTCTATAAATTCAATTTGGAACGATTTTGACCATTTTGCATTAATTGACTTTTTGAATGATGAAGACCGAAATTTTATTTTAAATGGAAAAAAAGTAAAAACAAGTTTTATTCAAAAACTGCCGACAGTTAAAAAAAATCATCGAAAATTTCTTCAATTATTTCCTATTGCAATAGAACAATTTGATTTAAGTGATTACGATCTTATAATCAGTTCTTCTTCTGCAGTAGCAAAAGGGATTAAAGTGGGCAAAAATCAGCTTCATATTTGTTATTGTCATTCGCCTATGCGTTATGCATGGGATTTAAGAGAGCAGTATTTAAAAGATGCGGGATTAACCAAAGGATTAAAGGGATTGTATGCAAAATCAGTATTAGATAAAATCCAGAAATGGGATCTTTCTAACTCAGAAAATGTTGATCATTTTATTGCTAATTCTAAACACATTGCCCAAAGAATAAAAAAGACATACAACAAAGAATCAGTGGTAATTTATCCTCCAGTCGATGTTGATTTTTTTACTTTAGAAGAAATAAAAGAAGATTATTTCCTGACAGCTTCTAGATTGGTTCCCTACAAGAAAACACAATTAATTGTTGAAGCTTTTAATGCATTGCCTCATCTAAATTTGGTTGTTGCAGGAGAAGGACCAGAATTAGAAAAATTACAAAAAACAGCCAAAAAGAATATACAGTTTGTTGGTTATGTCGAAAATAAAAAACTAAGAAGTTTAATGCAACTAGCAAAAGCATTTGTTTTTGCGGCAGAAGAAGATTTCGGAATTATTCCAGTCGAAGCACAAGCTTGTGGAACTCCTGTAATTGCATTAAAAAAAGGCGGAACTCTTGAAACAGTTGTCGAAAACGAAACTGGAATTTTCTTTGAGGAACAATCTGCCGAAAAGATAAGAGAGGCGATACTTCATTTTCAAACTAAAACTTTCGACCCAAAAGTTATTCGGGAACATGCGGTTAAATTTTCAAAAGAGCGATTTGAAAAAGAAATTAAGCAATTTGTTGAAACCAAGTTTAAAGCGCATCAGCAGACCTTAAAAGAAAGAGAAAATAAGAATATAAAATAGAAATAGTTTTCAAATCAATTACATTTGCGTTGAACAAATCATTATCATGAAAAGAATACTTATTACCGGAGCGGCAGGATTTTTAGGATCACATTTGTGTGACAGATTTATCAAAGAAGGTTACTTTGTAATCGGAATGGATAACCTGATTACAGGAGATCTTAAAAATATCGAACATCTATTCAAACTAGAAAACTTCGAATTTTATCATCATGATATTACTAAGTTTGTTCATATCCCGGGTGATTTAGATTATATCTTGCATTTTGCTTCGCCTGCAAGTCCGATTGATTATTTAAAAATTCCAATTCAAACGCTAAAAGTCGGTTCTTTAGGAACACATAATTTGTTAGGATTAGCAAGAGTTAAAAAAGCTAGAATATTAATTGCATCAACTTCAGAAGTTTACGGAGATCCGTTAGTACATCCGCAGACCGAAGAATATTATGGAAACGTAAATACAATAGGTCCGCGTGGAGTTTACGACGAAGCAAAACGTTTTCAAGAATCAATCACTATGGCGTACCATACTTTTCATGGTGTAGAGACGAGAATCGTTCGCATTTTTAATACTTATGGTCCAAGAATGCGATTAAATGACGGTCGCGTAATTCCAGCTTTCATTGGTCAAGCTTTGCGTGGAGAGGATTTAACGATTTTTGGAGACGGAAGCCAGACCCGTTCTTTCTGTTATGTAGACGATCAAGTAGAAGGAATTTACAGACTACTGCATTCCGATTATGTATATCCGGTAAATATTGGAAATCCAGATGAAATCACTATCAAAGATTTTGCAGAAGAAATTATAAAATTAACAGGCACGAATCAGAAAGTAGTGTATCATCCGCTACCTGTAAATGACCCTTTGCAGCGTCAGCCAGATACTACAAAAGCAAAAGAATTGTTAGGCTGGGAAGCTAAAGTAAGCCGCGCTGAAGGAATGAAAATTACTTACGATTATTTTAAATCATTATCTGCAGAAGAACTATCAAAAGAAGAACACAAAGATTTTTCGAGTTATATTAAATAATAAAAAAAGGGAAAATATACGGCAGTATTTTCCCTTTTTTATTTTAATGAAAGTGATTTAAAAAGCATCATCTTCAATTAGTTGTTTCATTTGCTGATCCAGATTAAAATTTTGTTTGGCATGAAGAAAAATTGTTTTCTTCATGGTTTGGATTTCATTTTTATCCATTTGAGAAATCTGTTTTAAAGTACTATTTAAACCTTTAAAATCTTCAACAGGAACAACCCAGCCTAGATTATTTTCTTCAACAATATTTTCCCCTTCGCCACCGCCAAAATACAAAACAGGAAATCCTAAAGCACTGTATTCAAATATTTTTGAAGGCACAGAACCATAAATCCTTGTTTTTAACGGAACAAGAGCAATATCTAAATTTATCAATTTTTCATGCAGAATATTACGATCTAACATTCCGTGAAAAATAATTTTCTGCATCGGATTTTGATTCATATAATTTACGATTTGAGCTTTCTCGGCGCCATCTCCAAAAATGTGTAATTCGACATTGAGGTTTTCTAAATTCAATTGCTGAATAAGTTCAAAAACGCCTTGTGCAACGCCTAATAATCCAGCATAAAACAACTTTACAGATTCGTTGGAATTTTCATTTTCAGCAATACTATTTTCTACAAAATGATCTGGATAATTGCGATATAAAAAACATTTCTTTTCAGGAAAAATAGAATGAATATGATTTATAATTTCATTTGATTGACCGAAAATATGCGTTGCTTTTTTATAAATGAAACGTTCTATAAAAAGCAGCATATTATGAGAAATACTTTTTTTCTTTAAAACACCAAGTTCAATTGCTGCAGTAGGCCAAAGATCTGAAACGTTCAAAATTATTTTTTTTCTTTTAATCCAAAGAGCAAAAACTGAGACAAAAGACAATAATAATGGCGGTGATTGTACAATTACCTTTTTGGGTGTTTTAGCAAATAACAAATAAAAAAACAAAACACTTGAGAATGAAAACGTCGAAACAATTCTTTTAAAAATATTAGAACTGTTGCTCGGATAAATCCAAAGACGCTTCAAAGTAATATTCTTAATTTTCTCGGTTACCGAAAAACGACCTTTATATTCTGAGAAAATTTCTCCTTTTGGATAATTCGGAAGCGGAGAAATTACCGAAACTTTATATCCGTTTTGGTTTAATTTCAAAGCCAATTGCTCAATTCGATTGGCAGCCGCACCTTTTTCTGGCGGATAATAATTGGATATAATTAAAATGTCTTTCATTATTTATCCAATAAAGTTGAAATAATTCTTTCCGATGCTTTTCCATCCCATAAATCTGGAATACCGCTTTTTCTGGCGCCATTTAGTAAAAATGAGTTAAATACTTTTTTCAAATTTTCTAATGATGTTCCCACAATTGTATTAGATCCAATGGTTTCTGTTTCAGGTCTTTCGGTATTATCTCGCATGGTAAAACATGGAATTCCCAGAACAGTTGTTTCTTCAGAAATTCCGCCGCTGTCTGTAATAACTGCAAAACTATTTTTTATTAAATACATGAAATTTAAATAACCTTGAGGCAAAACAAAAATGATATTTTTAAACTCAATTTTGCTTTCGCTTAAAATTGCTTGCGTTCTTGGGTGAATAGGGAAAATTATTTTTTTATCATTTACTAAAGAATCAATTCCGTGAAGTAAATTGATAAGAGAAGAAACTTCGTCAACATTTGCTGGACGATGTAACGTTAGAATAATATAGTTTTTTTCTTTTAATCGGTGCTCTTTCCAAAAATCTGGTGCAGAACTTCTATCGATATTCTGGTATAAAGTATCGATCATAACATTCCCCACAAAATGAACATTTTCTGGATCTGAGCCTAATTTTAGCAAATTTTCTGAAGCCGATGTTGAGGTTGTAAAAAAGTAATCAGTTATACTGTCCGTCAGCATTCTATTAATTTCTTCTGGCATTGTTAAATCTCCAGAACGAATTCCGGCTTCAACATGCGCGACTTTTGTATGGCATTTTTTAGCGACAATAGAGCATGCCATTGTGGAGTTAACATCGCCAACAACCAAAACCAAATCGCACGGATTTTGAAGTAATTCTTTTTCAAAAGCAATCATAATTGCAGCAGTTTGTTCTGCCTGAGAACCACTTTTTACTTCCAAATTTACATCTGGTTGCGGAATATTTAATTCCTCAAAAAAAGTATCGCTTAAGTTTTTATCATAATGCTGACCTGTATGCACCAAACGAAATGAAACATCAAAACCTTCATTTTGCTTGCTTTTGATAGCATTAATAATAGGCGCTATTTTTATAAAGTTTGGTCTTGCACCTGCAATTATGGTAATTTTCATAGATTCTTTCTAAAAACTTTCTTTGGCAAAAGTAAAGTTTAAATTGGAATCTCGATAAATTGGAAGATTTAGTTATGTTTAAAATTTAAGTTTTGAAGAGGATTATGAAAGAAATCTTATTGAGATTGGAGGTCGCAATTTGCGACCTTAAATAATTGAATCATTTCAAGGTCACAATTTGTGACCTTAAAGATTTAGAAAGTTATTTTTTATAACCAATCTTAACTCTTTCAGATTCGTTTTCTTTTTTCTCCGTTAACTCATCCAAATAAGAAAAAACCAATTCAATATTTTTATCATGATTTTCTAACTTCTTTTGAATCTGAAGAATATCAACCTTAATTTCGGTTGTATCCAAAAGCATTTGTCTCACTTTCGTAAAAATCCTCATAATTTGAATATTGGTTTGAATGGCTTTGTCGCTTTTTAAGACACTTGAAAGCATTAGTACACCATGTTCTGTAAAAACAGAAGGTAGTTTTCGAATTCCTCCCCAACTTGATATCACAAATTGTGATTTCAAGTTTGCAAATTCACTTTGGGATAATTCAAACATGAAATCTTCAGGAAATCTTGAAATGTTTCTTTTTACTGCCTGTTTTAAAACTCGTGTTTCAATTTCATAGAGCTCTGCTAAATCAATGTCAAGCATCACTTTTTGACCACGAATAAAGTATATTTTATTAGAAATTGTTTCTTCAGAAAGTAAAGATTGATCTTCCATAAGTTTTTAATTAGAAAAAAACAAATGTAAGATTTTATTTATATTTATAAATACGATTTAAACTGTTTTAGTTTTCCGCGTTTGGTTCTTTCTAAAATAGTTTTTCGTGTAAAAGTGAAGTGTAAATTGGGTTCCAAATATAAAGCGATGGCTTCTTTTATTTTTTGAATTTGTTCTGAAACTAATGCTGTCTCAGCAACATATTCAATTTCAAAAGTATCTAATTGTGTTTGTTTGATGATAAATTCTTTTACATTTCCATCATCTTCAATGATGCTTTTGGTTACATAATAGAATGTCAAACCTGGCGATTTTTTCCCGCTTGGAAGAATCGCAACGTCGTTGGTTCTTCCAATTAATTTTTTAAGAATTGGTTTTTGTGGCGTGCTTTTTTCGTCTAAAATACCAATATCGCCAATTTCATATCGGATAAAAGGATTTGCTTTGTTGAATAACGATGTAATCACAATTTTTCCTTCTGTTCCATGTGGAACAGGAATATTGTTTTCGTCTAAAATCTCAACAAAAAGAGTTTCGGCATTTATCTGCCATTCGCCTTTCGGATTTTCAAAAGCAATCAAATCCAATTCAGATGCGCCATATTCGCTAATAATTGGAATACCGAATTGTTTTTCCAGCAATATTTTATCTGTTTCAAAAAGCATTTCCGAAGTAACAAAACAAGCTTTTAAAGTCGGACAGATTTCATTTAATATAATACTTTTCTGTTCTAAAAATTTGGCAAATAAAACAATAGAACTTGTATAACCGTTGATGTAATCGAATTTTTTAGTTTTGAATTTCTTCAGAAATTTTTCAAGAATTTCATCCGATAAATCAAAAACAGGAAAACGAAAACGATGCGTTAAAAAATCTTTGAAACGTTCTTTTTGATATCCAATAAAATCCATCGGAATGCCGTAAAAACGCGCTTGATACGAATGATTAAAATCAATACCAAACCAGCCAAAGCGCATAATATTTGAAGCCCAGGTTAAGGCGTGCGAATATTTATCTTTGGCAAAAACAAAAGGAGTTCCGCTTGATCCAGAGGTTTTGTTGAGGTAAATATTGGCTTTTGAATACCCTCTTGAAAGTCTTTCTTCAAGAGGTTTTTGTAAATTTTGTTTGTTTAATATTGGAAGATTTTCCCAGTTTTCAGCATTTTTATCTCCAACTAAATCTTTGTAAAAGGAATTATGGTTAAGATGAAAATCAACGATTTCTCTCTTTTTGTTTTCAAGAAAAGTGACATATTCCTCTTCAGAAAAACGTACAATTTTATCCAATTCGGCTTTTGCTTTCTTTATCTGAAAACCATTTAATTGAAGTGAAAGATCAAAAAGACGAATCATTTTTCGGAATATTTTCATCAAAAATAATATTTACCAATTACTAACAACCAAGAATCAGCAAGTTTTTAAGATTTAATTATTTTTTAAGTTCAAAAGCAATTATTTTTGCACCACAACTAAATACAACTACACCATGACAATTTTATTATTGGGATCAGGCGGAAGAGAGCATGCATTTGCATGGAAAATGACTCAGAGTCCGCTTTGCGAAAAACTTTTTGTAGTACCTGGAAATGCAGGAACGGCGGCAATTGCTGAAAATGTGGCAATATCTGCGACAGATTTTGAAGCCGTAAAAGCTTTAGTACTTAAAGAAAATATAAGTTTAGTAGTCGTAGGACCTGAAGATCCATTGGTAAAAGGTATTTACGATTATTTCAAAAACGACGAAAGTTTAAAACATATTCCAGTTATCGGGCCATCTAAATTAGGTGCACAATTAGAAGGAAGTAAAGAATTTGCGAAAGAATTCTTGATGAAACATAATATTCCAACAGCTGCTTACGACAGTTTTACTGCTGAAACAGTTGAAAAAGGATGTGAGTTTTTAGAAACACTGCAGCCTCCTTACGTTCTAAAAGCAGACGGATTAGCTGCAGGAAAAGGAGTTTTGATTATTCAAGATCTTGAAGAAGCAAAAACGGAATTACGTAATATGCTTGTTCACGCTAAATTTGGAACAGCGAGTGCAAAAGTTGTTATTGAAGAATTTCTAGACGGAATCGAATTAAGCTGTTTCGTTTTAACAGACGGAAAAAATTATAAAATTCTTCCAACGGCAAAAGATTACAAACGAATTGGAGAAGGCGATACAGGTTTAAATACAGGTGGAATGGGAGCAGTTTCTCCAGTTCCTTATGTTGATGCGGTTTTGATGGAAAAAATTGAAACACGTATTGTAAAACCAACAATCGAAGGTTTCCAAAAAGACGGAATCGAATATAAAGGTTTTGTATTTATTGGTTTAATCAACGTTAAAAATGAACCAATCGTTATTGAATACAATGTGAGAATGGGAGATCCTGAGACTGAAGTGGTAGTTCCGAGATTGAAATCAGATTTGGTTGAATTATTCTTATCTGTTGCAGATCAAAAATTAGGAGACTTTAATTTAGAAGTTGATCCAAGAAGCGCAACGACTGTTATGGTAGTTTCTGGCGGATATCCAGAAGATTTCGAAAAAGGAAAAGTAATTTCTGGATTAGAAACTATTGAAGATTCTATTGTTTTTCACGCAGGAACAAAATTAGATAACGGAAATGTCGTTACTAATGGAGGTCGTGTAATTGCTGTAACATCTTATGGAGATAATTTCCAAGAAGCCATAAAAAAATCTTATCAAAACGTAGATAAACTAAGCTTTGATAAGATGTATTTTAGAAAAGATATCGGCTTCGATTTAATTTAAAATAATTTGAGAACTAACCCTTTAAATTAAGGGTTTAGTTTTTATTTTAAAAATGAATGAGCTGTTGTATCTTGGTTTTCTGTTCCAGCTTCATCAAAAATGCGTAATTGTTTAATCCAATAAACGATTGCCACAGAGCAGATGATCATGAAAATCCAGTTAATAGTGTTTGCACCAAACCATGTAATTAATTCCAAACGACGTAAAAAGTCAAGAGGAGCAAACAAAATGTTAACGAATAAGTATTGTATTCCTTCAAAAAAAGCTGTCATAATTCTTTAAAATTATATGTTATTTATTGTTGTGTAATGCTTTGAAGATAAAATTCAGTTAATTGAATCTTTTTTCAACTTGTTCCGTTTTCCTTTTAAACAAGTATTATCTTTACAATCACAAAAGTATAAAATATCCTTATGATAACAAGTGTTTTTAAAAAATCTACACCATTAAATTATTCATTGGTCGTAATTTTGATACTGGTTTTCTTTTTTATGTTCCAAATTAAAGACCCAACTTGGGTTTCTTCTTATTTTTTGGCCTTCCAAAAATTGAGTTTATTATGCTTTATTTTGGCTTCATTTTTTATGATTAATTTCATTGTAAAAAAGAATGGACTCAGTAAAGACAATGGTTACGCGATATTTTTTTACTTATTATTTCTTTTATTTTTCCCCACCATATTTAACAATCCAAATGTTATTTATGCGAACTTCTTTATTTTATTGGCACTGCGAAGATTAATTTCGCTGCAATCTCTTAAAGCCTCCAAAGAAAAAATATTCGATGCCTCTTTTTGGATTTTTGTAGCTTCTTTATTTCAATTTTGGAGCGTGCTTTTCTTAGTATTGGTTTTTATCTCAATTATTTTTCACGTTTCTAGAGACTATAGAAACTGGGTTTTACCATTTATTGCATTTTTAGCGGTAGCAATTTTATTCTACATGGCATCATTAATTTTTAATATAGATGTCGCAACATTTTTTAACGAAAGAGCTGTAATCGATTTTAGAATTGATTATTTTAAGAATAATTACGAAAATGGAGCACTTTCAATTTACACTGCTGTTGCTTTGTTTTTTGTAACTTCAATGTTGATGACATTATCAAATAGACCGCAGATTGTACATTCTTCGTATAAAAAAATTGTAGCATACTTTTTTATAGCCGCTTTTGTTTATATGATTTCGCCAAACAAAAGCAATGATTTATTACTATTTAGCATTGCGCCATTAACAATTATGGCAACAAGTCATGTAGAATACACGCAGCAAAAATTGAATAACGAAATTGTATTTTATGTATTGATTGCCTGCAGTTTATTTACATTTTTCTCCCAATTATAATTTACTTCCATAAGCAAGATCCCCAGCATCGCCAAGACCAGGCACAATGTAGTTTTTCTCGTTTAATTTTTCGTCTAAGGAAGCAACCCATAAGTGACAGTTTTCAGGTAGATTTTCTTCTAAATGAGCAATTCCTTCTGGAGCCGCAATAACTACCACAATATGAAATTCTGTTGGAGCAGCGTTCTCCATTAATTTTTTGTGAACCGCTACAATAGATTGTCCTGTTGCCAGCATTGGGTCAAGAAGCAGAACAGTTTTATTATTTAAATTTGAAATGGCTTGATATTCAACTAAAATTTCAAATTCGTCATCGTTATTTGGATGATGTCTGCAAGCCGAAACAAAACTATTTTCTGCATGGTCAAAGTAATTTAAAAAGCCATTGTGAAGCGGTAAACCAGCTCGTAAAATGGGACATAAAACTAAATCAGTATCTATTTCGGTGGTTTTTTTAATGCCAAGCGGAGTCTGAATTTCAACATTTTTATAAGGTAAAATTTTGCTCAATTCGTACGCCATAATTTCACCAATACGTTCAATATTTCTTCTAAAACGCATGCTGTCGTTCTGCACATTAACATTTCTAATTTGTCCTAGAAAATGATTTAAAACACTGTTGTTTTCAGATATATAATGAATTTTCATGATGAAATTTTAACCAATTTAAGAATATAATTATGAATCGAAAAATAATTTCTTTTCTTCGCAGCATAAAAGTATAAAAAGTATCTTTGTATATCTAAAAAAATAAAAACATGTTTTCAAAATTAGCATATTCTGTTTTCGAGCAAAGTATCAAAGATTATCACCAGTTTGATAATGTAGACCAGCCGATTAATAATCCTTATCCAAAAGACAAGTTTGAGCATTTATTATATCTAAAAAATTGGATTGATACTGTTCAATGGCATTTTGAAGATATTATTCGTGATCCGCAGATTGATCCGGTTGCGGCTCTGACCTTAAAAAGAAGAATTGATGCATCTAATCAGGAACGTACTGATATGGTGGAATATATCGACAGCTATTTTTTACAAAAATACAGTGATGTAAAAGTAAAAGACGGAGCAAAAATCAATTCTGAAAGTCCAGCATGGGCATTTGACAGATTGTCTATTTTGGCTTTAAAAATTTATCATATGCATGAAGAAGCGACACGTGCAGAAGCTTCACAAGAACACAGAGATAAATGTCAGGAAAAATTAAACATTCTTTTAGAACAAAGAACAGATTTATCTACAGCAATTGAAGAATTATTGACAGATATCGAAAATGGAGATAAATTCATGAAAGTGTACAAACAAATGAAAATGTACAACGACGATGAATTGAACCCGGTTTTATATCAAAATAAAAAATAATTTGGCAGACTTGTCTAGCAAAATTAAGCATATAGCCGTCATGAGACTATCCGCAATGGGAGATGTCGCCATGACGGTTCCTGTTTTACGCGCTTTTGTAAAACAATATCCGACAGTGAAATTAACGGTTATTTCTCGTCCGTTTTTTAAACCTTTTTTTGATGGAATTCCGAATCTGGAATTTTTTGCTTTTGACGAAAAAGAAAGACACAAGGGATTTCCTGGACTTTTGCGCTTATTTAAAGACTTGAAAAAACTGAATATCGATGCTTTTGCAGATCTTCATAATGTTTTACGATCTAAAGTTGTGAGTTTACTTTTCGCTTTAAGCGGAAAAAAAAGAGCAACGGTTGATAAAGGAAGAGACGGAAAAAAAGAATTGACAAGAAGTGAAAACAAGATTTTCAAACAGTTGCCAACAATGTTCGAAAGACATACAAAAGTGTTTTTAGAACTTGGTTTTCAGTTAAATTTATCGAACCCAGTTTTTCCCGAAAAAGCAGTTTTAAGTTCTGATATTTTAGAAATTATTGGAAATTACAATTCGAAATTAATCGGAATCGCACCTTTTGCTCAATACGATTCTAAAGTTTATCCTTTAGATTTAATGAAAGAAGTTGTTGCAAAATTGGCTGAAAATCCATCGCATAAAATTTTACTGTTTGGTGGAGGAAAAAAAGAAATCGAAATTTTAGATACTCTCTCTCAGCCATTTGAAAATGTATTTAATGTTGCTGGAAAAATTAAATTCCAGCAGGAATTACAGCTAATCAGCAATCTTGATATTATGATTTCTATGGATTCTGGAAATGCACATATCGCAGCGATGCTTGGTGTAAAAGTCGTAACACTTTGGGGAGCGACTCATCCATACGCAGGATTTTTACCTTTTAACCAAAAGCTGGAAAATGCATTGACTTCAGACAGAAATCAATATCCAAAACTGCCAACATCTGTTTATGGAAATAAAATTGTTGAAGGTTATCAAGATGCAATGCGGACAATTTTACCGCAGCAGGTTGTAGACAAAGTTGTAGAGCAGCTTTAATCTTTAGGCAATATTTTTACTTAAATCATATTCTTCATTAGAATTCAGAAAAGAATATCCTATTGTTTTTTTTCTTTTTTTGTTTACTATAATTGTGACAAAGTTATTTTTGTCTTCGGTTGATAATAGAATATGTTCGAATTTTTCTGACGAGTCTCTGTAAATTTTATAAATTAAGTCGTGATCTTTAATTTTTTTAGATATAATTTTAGCAGATTTTAATTTACTAACATAAGGCCAAATATTAAAAATATTCGAATCAGTCATTTTTACTTCTACCATTTTTTCGGTCATAGTTGAATTGTATTTTTCTCTTTCAAGTAACTTAGGACCTTTTTTATTTTTCATTTTTATAATAACTGCCAGAACGCATAGCGAAGCAGTTACAAGCAGCATAATAAGTAGAGATAGATGAAAGTGGTGTACGTGAGCTGTCATGATATTTAATGTTTTAAATGTTTTGACAAATTTGATTAGCACTACAAAACTGCATAAAACTATGAGATTGCGATTGCTTTAATTTTACCCCTAATATAATAAAAAATCGGCAATATTTCTACGAAATTTTGCTTTTATTGCAATTTGAATTAAAGCCAAATCTTTTCGTCTTTACATCGATTATAAATGTAACTTTTAAGATTAGAAATAGTAGATTGATAATCGGGCATTTCATAACCAAACCGTTCGTGCTCCATTTGTTCTTTTTCTAGAGCTTCGCAGCCTTTTATAACTTCTTTGATCATATCGAGCATTGCCAACTCTTTATTGTTAGTTTTTTGAAATTTAAACTCAACAATTTCATCTTGAAGTTCTTCGCAATAATCAATTAGTTTCTCCACTTCAGGTTCTTCTAAAAGATATTCTTTATTTCTAAAAATTTCTCGTACCGATTTCATAAACAATTAATTTTCAATTTTTAAATTCTAAATTCCAATTCAGAGAAGATATAATTGGAGTTTAAAACTTTGACAAAGATTATAAATAAGAATGAGACAAAAAAAATTCCAAATTCCAATCGAAAAGTTGGAATTTGGAATTTAAAATATTCTAATTTAAAGATTAGACGTCGTCGTAATCAACATAAATAGTATCAGATGTTGGATGTGCCTGGCAGGTTAAAATTAATCCTTCTGCAATTTCACTATCCGTTAAAATAGAGTTTTTCGTCATTTCGGCAGTTCCTGTGGTAACACGTCCTAAGCAGCTGCTGCAAATGCCGCCTTGACAAGAATAAGGAGCATCAACGCCTTGTTTTAGAGCAGCGTCAAGAATTGTTTGTTTTTTAGACATTTCAAACGTAGTTTCTTCATCATCAACTAGAACCGTAATTTTTGTATGTCCTTCTTGTGAACCTTGAATTTCATGTTCTTCAGAAGAAGAAGTAAAAAGCTCAAACTTAATGGCTGATTCTTTTACATTTTTCTCTTTCAAAATATCAGAAACAGTGTTGATCATTTCCTCTGGTCCGCACAAATAGAATTTGTCAAACTGTAATTCTTTGTGTTTGTTATTTAAAACAAAATTCACTGCCGATTTTTCGATTCTTCCAAACAAAGCATTTTCAGCTTTTGCCTGACTAAATACATAGTGAACAAAAAATCTGCCTACATACTGCAATTGTAAATCATGAAGCTCTTGGTGAAAAATAGTATTTTCAGGAGTTTTGTTTCCGTAAACTAATACAAAAGAACTCTTAGGTTCATTTTTTAAAACCGATTTTATAATAGAAAGAACAGGAGTAATACCGCTACCTGCAACAAATGCGGCATAGTTTCTTTGTCTTTCTGCATCTGGTTCAAAAGTAAATTTACCTTCTGGCTGACCTACTTCAAGAACATCTCCTGCTTTCAGTTTTGTATTGGCAAACTGAGAAAAAAGACCATTTTTTACAGCTTTAACAGCAATTCTTAATTCACCGCTATCCGGAGCAGAACAAATGGAATAGGCACGTCTTATTTCTTGATTATCAAGAGTTAGTTTTAAATTAATATATTGACCAGCTATAAATTTATAGTCTGATTTTAGTTCTTCAGGAACATTAAAAAGTATCGAAACAGCATCTGCAGTTTCGCGTTTAACCTCTTTAATTATAAGTTTTAAGAATGAAGGCATGATCGAATTTTTCTGCAAAAGTAGCAAACCACTATTAAAAGATTGGTACTAAATTATTTTTTTTAACTTTTTTTGTAACGTTTTCCTACATTTGGTCTCTTACTACAAAAATACTAAAACCATAAACCATGATTAAGAAGTTTATTTACCTAGAATGGAAGGCGTTCATTAGATCTGCATCTTTTGGTAAAAACCTGACAATGAAAATCATAATAGGTTTCTTTATGATCTATTTTTCTTTGATTTTTATCGGAATGGGAGTTGGAGCATTTTATGTTCTTAAAGACATGAAACTGGAACCGCTGGTAACAGTCAACAAATTTTTAATTTACTATTTTCTTTTTGATTTAGTAATTAGATTGTTATTGCAGTCGATACCCGTTTTAAATATTAAACCGCTTTTGGTTCTGCCATTTAAAAAAACAATAATTGTTCATTTTTCGTTGGGAAAAACAGCTTTATCTTTTTTCAACTGGATACACGCTTTATTTTTTATTCCGTTTTCAGTTGTGTTAATCTTAAATGGATACGATGTTGTCGAAATTGTTTTTTGGCATTTAGGAATTATGGCGATGATTTACATCAATAATTTTCTGAATATTATTCTAAGCAATATTGATAAATTATTTGTTGTTTTTGCGCTGGCTATTATAGCTTTAGCAGGAGCTCATTATTATAAACTATTTGACATTACTTTATTTACAACACCAATTTTTCAGAGCTTTTATGATATTGATGGTGTCTTTTTAATTCCAATTTTGGTATTGGCTGGCTTGTATGCTTTTACTTTTAAATATTTTAAAAATAATTTATATCTGGATGCAGGACTTTCTGTAAAACAAGATATTGCTTCGACAGAAAACCTTTCGTGGCTGAATCAATTTGGAACTTTAGGAACATTTCTTAAAAATGACATTAAGCTGATTAAAAGAAATAAGAGATCCAAAACCACTATTTTCATGAGTATTCTCTTTTTATTCTACGGACTTATCTTTTTTGGAAATTCGCATCAGCCGGCAGTGATGCACATTTTTGCAGGGATATTTGTTTCAGGCGGATTTCTATTTGTTTTCGGTCAGTTTGTACCGAGCTGGGATAGTTCTTATTATCAATTATTGATGACACAAAATGTTCCTTACCGAAATTATATCACTTCAAAATGGTGGCTGATCGTTATTGCTACTTTCGCCTCCACGATTTTAGCTTCATTTTATCTTTTTTACGGATGGGAAGTTTACTTGACCATTGTAGCTGGAGCAATTTATAATATTGGAGTCAATTCGCATTTAGTTCTTTTAGGCGGTGCATTTACTAAGACACCAATTGATTTGAGTAATGCCGGAGGGGCGTTTGGTGATAAAAAAGCTTTTAATGTTAATGCGATGCTGCTTTCTTTACCAAAAATTGTTTTACCTCTTTTATTGTATTGGCTTGGACTTCATTTTGGAAGTAAACCAATCGGATTGGCTTTGGTTGCTGGAGCTGGAGTTCTTGGATTTATATTTAAAGAAAAAGTGTTTTCATTAATTGAAAAAAGATACAAAATCGAAAAATACAGCACCATAAGTGCTTACAAACAAAAGAATTAATTAGATCATTAGAAAAGGAGTCAATTTCATAATTAAACTAAATCTGAAATCAATCCCGAGACTTCGGGACTAAAATTTACAATTACCATGATACAAGTAAATCAACTTACAAAAACATATAACGGAACAACAGTTTTAAATATAGAAAATCTTGAAATTCCAAAAGGTCAGAGTTTCGGGTTAGTAGGAAATAATGGGGCTGGAAAAACCACTTTTTTCAGCTTGCTTTTGGATTTAATTCAGCCGTCAAAAGGAAATGTTTTAAATAATAACATTCAGGTTAATACGAGTGAAAACTGGAAATCTTTTACAGGCTCATTCTTAGATGAAAGTTTCCTGATTGGTTATTTAACTCCAGAAGAATATTTCTATTTTATTGGAGATTTAAGAAACCAAAACAAAGCAGATGTTGATGCTTTATTGGCACAGCACGAAGAATTTTTTAATGGAGAAATTTTAAACAACAAAAAATACTTAAGAGATTTATCAAAAGGAAACCAGAAGAAAGTTGGAATTATTGCTACACTTATTGGTAATCCAGAAGTTGTAATTTTAGATGAACCATTTGCAAACTTAGATCCAACAACGGTTAGCCGATTAAAAAAAATCATCAAAGATTTGGCCGAGAATCCAAATGTAACCGTCTTGGTTTCAAGCCATGATTTACAGCATACAGTCGAGGTTTGCGATCGAATAGTTGCACTTAACAAGGGCGAAATTGTAAAAGATATTCAGACCTCAAAAGAGACCTTGCAGGAACTGGAATTGTTTTTTGCAGTTTAAATTTCTGTCATTACAAAAAGAAGCGTATTTTTACAAGTCAATATACTAAAATTGAATTTTATCAGTTATCAGTTTTAAACTCTTTTCTATTGAAAAAGAATACTCTCAAATATAGTTTTATTCTCCTTTTTTTATTCTTTTTGATAGCCTGTTCTACCAAAAAAAATACTTTTTTAGCTAGAGCTTCTCACTCTATTGGTACTGAATATAATATTTTGTACAATGGAGGAATTGGTCTTGAAAAAGGTCTTCAATCTATTCAAGCGAACAATGAAGATAATTTTTGGAAAATACTGCCGATAGAGAAAATGCAGTTTGATGAAAATTTTTCTGAAGGAGAAAAAGCTAAAAATCCTGATTTTGAAAAAGCAGAAACAAAAGCGACCAAAGCCATTCAGAAACATTCCATGAATATTGGAGGAAGAGAGAGAAACTGGCAGATTGACGAAGCGTATCTTATGCTGGGGAAAGCAAGATATTACGATCAGCGTTTTATTCCAGCAATTGAGGCTTTCAATTATATTTTGTACAAATATCCAGAAAGCAATAATATTTATACCGCAAAAATCTGGCGTGAAAAGACCAATATGCGCTTAGGAAACGATGCAATTGCTCTTAAAAACATTAAAATTTTACTTAAAAAAACAGATTTAGACAAACAGACTTTTGCTGATGCGAATGCTCTTTTGGCCGAAGCATTTTTGAACTTAGAAGAAAAAGACAGTGCCGTTTCCAGACTTAGAATTGCGGAGCAGTTTACCAGAAAGAATGAAGAACGTGCCAGATATCGTTTCATTCTAGGACAGATGTATCAAGAACAAGAAAAACGTGACAGTGCAATTTATTTTTATGATGGCGTAATTGATTTAAATAGAAAAGCCGATCGTAAATATATGATGCATGCATACGCAAAAAAAGCGCAGCTGTTTGATTATGGAAGAGATAATGACACCATTTTTTTAAAGACATTTAATAAATTAACGACTGATCGTGAAAATCGACCTTATTATGATTTTCTTTTTTACGAAATGGGAGTTTATTACGATAAAAAGAAAGATAAGGAAAATGCTTTGAAATTTTACAACAAATCTTTAGGAAGAAAATCTAAAGATCCTTATTTAATGGCGTCAGCATATCGAAACATTGGAGATATGTATTTTAAAAATACAGATTATTCGATGGCTGCAAAATATTATGACAGTACACTTGTAAAGCTGGATCCTAAAACAAGAGAGTATGCTTTTATAGAAAAAAACAGAAAAAATCTGGATAATGTCATTAAATACGAAGCAGTTGCAAAACGCAATGATAGTATTATTAAGGTGTACAATCTGCCGGCAACCGAGAAAAAGATTTACTTCGAAAATTATATCGCAGAGCTTAAAAAGAAAGATGAAGCCAAACGTATCTTAGATGAAAAAGAGAAAGAAAGATTAGCCAATATTGATTTAAATTCCAGAGGAGAAAATTCAGGAAATGCTGCTGTGAATCCTAATTCTTTAGGTAAACCTGCAGAACTGGAAGGGGCAGGAGTAGGAATGCCTCCAGGAATGAATGAATCCGCCAGCACATTTTATTTTTTTAATCCAACAACGGTTGCTTATGGAAAACTCCAATTTAAAAAAATGTGGGGCAACAGAACATTGGGCGGAAATTGGAGATTGGCAGGAATAAAATCTGCTAACGACTTGGCGATGAACGATACAATTAGTGATAAAGAAGTTGCTAATGCGCTGAAAGACACTATAGTTCAAGAAAAATATACTGTGGCATTTTATACCAAACAGCTTCCAACTTCAGAGACAGCAATGGACAGTATTGGTAAAGAACGCAATTTTGCTTATTATCAATTAGGACTTATATACAAGGAGAAGTTTAAAGAGTATAACTTAGCCAGCGACAAACTGGAACAATTATTACGTAACAATCCAGAAGAAAAGCTGGTATTGCCATCCATGTATAATTTGTATAAAATTTACCAAATTACGAATCCGCAAAAAGCAGAAGCGATAAAAGCGGAGATTTCATCTAAGTATCCTACTTCAAGATATGCACAGATATTAAACAACAAATCTGATGACCCGAGTTCCAGCCCAGATGCTGAATATAAAAAATGGTATAAACTTTTTGAAGAAGAAAAATTCGAAGAAGTCTTAGCCAATATTGACAATCTAATCAACCAATATTCTGGTGAAGATATTGTTTCGAAATACGAATTGTTAAAAGCTAATACTTTAGGAAAAGTAAACGGCTTAGAAGCGTATAAAAAAGGTATGGAAAACGTGGCAGATAATTATCCGAATAGTGAAGAGGGTAAAAATGCCAGAGAAATTTTGGAGAAACAAATTCCAATTCTAGAAAGACTAAATTTTACAACAGCTGATAATAAAAGCTGGAAAATTTTATATGCCGTTTCGAATACAGATACCAAAACGGTTAAGCAAATCGAAGAAGCTATTAGAGTATTTTTATTGGTTGAAAACTTTGAGCGATTAACGACATCTTTCGATAAATACAATTTGACTGAAAGTTTTGTAATCATTCATGGTTTAAAATCTGAAGCTTATGCTAGAGATGTTGCGGGAGTTTTTAGAGATGATAAAAAGTACAAAATTGCACACCCTGCAGTTATTATATCTACAGATAATTATAAAGTGGTTCAGATTAAAAAGAACCTAGACGCCTACTTGACCCCAAAAACCCCATAATAATGTTTGAAAAAGTAAAAAAAAACGGAACAGAACAATTAGGAAAAACGAACCGAATAGTAGAAGGAACATCAATAGTTGGAGACATCGTTTCAAAAGCTGATTTTAGATTGGACGGCGAATTGATAGGAAATTTTACTTCACAAGGAAAAATTGTAATAGGTGCCAAAGGATCAGTCAAAGGAGAAATTATCTGTAACAATGCTGATATAGAAGGAGTATTTCATGGAAAAATAAAAGTTTTAGAAATCCTCAATATTAAATCGACTGCAGAAATTCATGGAGAAGTAGCAGTAGGAAAACTTTCGATAGAACCCGGAGCCAATTTCACAGCAACCTGCACGATGCTGTCTCACACAAATCCGGTAATCATGTTAGAAGATGGAAAAGGAACCGAATAATAATAAAAGAAATAAATGGATTGCACTCATTAATATTCCGATACAAATGGGTGTGATCATTTTTTTATTTTCTTATCTGGGAACCTGGCTAGATGAAAATCATCCAAGTGAAAAAGTTTATTACCATAAAATCCTAATTATGGTAGGAGTTGCTTTAGCACTTTATAATGTATTCCGTCAGGTAAACGAAATCAATAAAACAAAGTAATCCTCGTTTTAAAACAGCATTAAATAAATGTTGCATCTTTGCAGAAAAAATTATTTAAGATGTTTTTAAAAAAATACGGACTTATTCTTTACCTATATATAATAGCGGTCGCTTCTTATATAATTCATAAAGGTTTTTTTTTAATTCTCAAGATAGAAGATCAGAATTTCTACTTTAGTTTAGAAATATTGTATCTGATCTTTTTATTTTTTTCTATATTATTATTCATAGCTCTTTTAAAGTTCAGGGAAAATAAATTTGACAGCATCGGAATGCTATTCATGTTAGGAACTTTTATTCAAATGTTTTTGTATTACGGATTTCTCCGATTAATTTTAGCAAACAACATTCGGACTGTTGCTGTTGAAAAAAACAACTTTTTTCTAACATTTCTTCTATTTTTGTTATTTCAGACGATTTTAACTGCCCGATTATTAAATGAAAAGCCTTAAAATAACAATTCTTTAAAACTAGGTTTAAAAATAATTTTTCATATCCTTTTGAATATTAATAAAAAATGTACCTTTGCACCAAATTTTAGAAACGTAAAAAATAAGATTTTCCACAGATATGGTGATTTCAAACAAACCACTCAGATTTATTCTTGCAGCTTTAGTAGCTTGTCTTCCACTAATGAGTTTTTCAAATACTGAAAAAGACTCGACGCATGTTCAAACTGAAGCAGCTCACGAAGCGACTTCCGCAGAGCATCATGCAGAGCCAACAGATGTTAAATCTAAGATTAAAGCATTTATTGGTCATCACGTTTTAGACTCTCATGATTTTACATTAACACAAGATGATGAGACAGGTAAATATTATGGTTTTCCACTACCAGTAATTCTTTGGGATAATGGACTGCATATTTTTTCTTCTTCTAAATTTCACCACGGTCATGAAGTAGCGGAGTCAAATGGTAACTATTATATGATTAATCATCATGATGGTAAAATTTACAGAACAGATGCAAAAGGTACAATTACCGAAGATGAGAAAACAGGTCACCCAACAAATGTTCGTCCGTTAGATTTCTCAATTACAAAAACTGTAGTTTCTATTTTTGCTGCAGCATTATTAATGTTCTGGTTATTTACAAGCTTGGCAAAATCTTATGCTAAAAATGGAGGAATTGCTTCTGGAGTTGGAAGAATTTTCGAACCATTAGTAGTTTATATTCGTGACGAAGTTGCTATTCCAAATATTGGAGAAAAGCATTATAAAAAATACATGAGTTATTTATTGACAATCTTTTTCTTTGTATTGTTTTTAAATATCTTCGGATTAACACCACTAGGAATTAATGCTACTGGTAATTTGACAATTACATTCTCTTTAGCAATCCTTACTTTCCTGATTACAAATCTTACAGCAAATAAAAATTACTGGGGTCACATTTTTTGGATGCCGGGAGTACCAAAACCAATGAGAATTATTTTGGCTCCAATCGAATTGTTAGGTGTTTTTATCAAACCATTCTCATTAATGATTCGTTTGTATGCAAACATTTTCGCTGGTCACATCGTATTAATGAGTATTATTGGATTAATGTTTATCTTTAAAAGCTGGATTGGAAGCAGTTTATCTTTCGGATTATCATTTGTACTTTCTATACTAGAGATTTTAGTAGCATTTTTACAAGCCTATATTTTTACAATGCTGTCTGCACTTTATTTTGGTTCAGCAGTAGAAGAGCACCACCACGAAGAAGAGGGGCACCACTAAAATTTAGATTTCAGAGTTTAGATTTCAGATTTACAGCAATCTAAAATCTACATTCGAAAATCTAAAATCAAAATTGAATGTTTAATTTTTAATTTATATATTATGGAAATTCCAAATATCATTGGAGCTGGATTAATCGTAATCGGAGCAGCATTAGGAATTGGTAGAATCGGTGGTTCAGCAATGGACGCTATCGCTCGTCAACCAGAAGCTTCTGGAAAAATCCAAACAGCTATGCTTATCGCTGCTGCACTTATTGAAGGTATTGGTTTCGCTGCGTTATTCGCATCTTAATTAAAACACAAAAAACAATAGTTGCAACGGTTGGTTGTAACTATTGTTTTAAAATTAAAACATTAAAAATTGCTTTTATAAATGCAATTTAAAAAGACATAAATTAAAATTTATAATCAGATATAATGGATAAGTTAATAAATCAGTTTGAGTTCGGTTTGTTCTTTTGGCAAATAGTAATATTTGTTGGATTAATACTTTTGTTGAAAAAATTTGCTTGGAAGCCAATTTTAGATGCAGTTAATGATAGAGAGCAAGGTATTAAAGATGCATTACTTTCTGCTGAAAATGCAAGACAAGAAATGCAAAATCTTCAAGCAGATAACCAAAGAATTTTGAATGAAGCTCGTGCAGAACGTGACGCAATGTTGAAAGAAGCTCGCGAAATGAAAGAGAAAATGATTACTGATTCTAAAAACGAAGCACAGGCGCAAGGTCAAAAAATGATCGAGCAAGCTAAAGCGGCTATCGAAAGCGAAAAAAATGCTGCTATGGCTGAATTGAAATCACAAGTTTCAACTTTATCATTAAGCATTGCTGAGAAATTATTGAAAGAAGAATTATCTAACAAAGAATCTCAAACTAAATTAGTAGAGAAAATGTTAGGTGACGTAAAGTTAAACTAATATTATGGCAAGTACGAGAGCAGCAATTCGTTATGCAAAAGCAATTCTAGACTTAGCAAACTCTAAAGGTGTTGCCGAAGCTGTAAATAACGATATGAAATCAATTGCAGCAGCAATTGAGACTAATTCAGAATTGAGTACCTTTATTCAAAACCCAACAACAAAAGTTGAAGTTAAAGAAAGTGCTCTTTTAGAAGTTTTCGCAGATGTAAATGGTGTAACTAAAGGTTTATTTCATTTATTATTTGAAAACAAAAGATTCGAAATTCTAGATGCAATTGCAGTGGAATATAGTAAAGTATTTGATCAAAGCAACGGAATTGAAGTAGCAAAAGTTACAACAGCTATTCCGATGGATGCAGAATTAGAGGCTAAAGTTTTGGCTAAAATTGCAACTTTATCAGATAAAAAAATTACAATTGAAAATATCGTAGATCCTTCAATTATTGGTGGATTTATTTTGAGAATAGGAGATAATCAATACAATGCTTCTGTTGCAAACAGATTACAAGTATTAAAAAGAGAGTTAAGTAATTAGTTTTTATAACACAAAAAGTGTCTAAATTATAAATTAAGATGGCGGAAATCAAACCTGCTGAAATTTCAGCAATATTAAGAAAGCAAGTAGAAGGTTTTGAATCTGGTGCTACGCTAGAGGAAGTAGGAACAGTACTTCAAGTTGGAGACGGTATTGCTCGTGTTTACGGGCTATCTAATGTACAATATGGAGAGTTAGTAGAATTTGATAACGGTATGGAAGGTATCGTATTGAATCTTGAAGAGGATAATGTTGGGGTTGTACTTTTAGGACCATCAACTGGACTTAAAGAAGGATCTACTGCAAAAAGAACTCAACGTATTGCTTCTCTTAAAGTAGGTGAGCAAATGGTAGGACGTGTTGTTAACACACTTGGTTTTCCAATTGATGGAAAAGGACCAATCGGTGGAGACTTATACGAAATGCCTTTGGAAAGAAAAGCACCTGGTGTTATCTTCCGTCAGCCAGTAACTGAGCCATTACAAACAGGTGTAAAAGCAGTTGATGCTATGATCCCAGTTGGTCGTGGACAGCGTGAGCTTGTTATTGGTGACCGTCAAACAGGTAAATCAACTGTTTGTATCGATACAATCTTAAATCAAAAAGAATTTTACGATGCAGGAAAACCTGTATTCTGTATATATGTTGCAATTGGACAAAAAGCTTCAACTGTAGCAGGAATCGCTAAAATGTTAGAAGAGAAAGGTGCAATGGCTTATACAGTTATCGTTGCTGCTAATGCTTCTGATCCAGCTCCAATGCAAGTTTATGCTCCATTCGCTGGTGCTGCAATTGGTGAGTACTTTAGAGATTCTGGTCGTCCAGCTCTTATCGTTTATGATGATTTATCTAAACAAGCTGTTGCTTACCGTGAGGTTTCTCTTTTATTAAGAAGACCACCGGGACGTGAGGCTTACCCTGGAGACGTTTTCTACTTACACTCTCGTTTATTAGAGCGTGCTTGTAAAGTAATTGCTGATGATGGTATCGCTAAAAACATGAACGATTTACCAGATTCTATCAAATCTATCGTAAAAGGTGGTGGTTCATTAACTGCATTGCCAATTATCGAAACTCAAGCTGGTGACGTTTCTGCATATATCCCAACAAACGTAATCTCGATTACAGATGGTCAGATTTTCCTTGATGGAGATTTGTTCAACTCTGGGGTTCGTCCTGCGATTAACGTAGGTATCTCTGTATCTCGTGTTGGAGGTAATGCTCAAATTAAATCTATGAAGAAAGTTTCTGGAACTTTAAAATTAGATCAAGCTCAATTCCGTGAATTAGAAGCTTTCGCTAAATTTGGTTCTGACTTAGATTCTGTTACTTTAAACGTAATTGAAAAAGGTAAAAGAAACGTTGAGATCTTGAAACAAGGTTTAAATGATCCTTATACAGTTGAAAACCAAGTAGCAATTATCTACGCTGGTTCTAAAAACTTATTAAGAAACGTTCCTGTAGAAAAAGTAAAAGAATTTGAAGCTGATTTCTTAGCTTACTTAAACAGTAAACATAAAGATACGCTTAACGCGTTGAAAGCTGGTAAATTAGATGACACAATTACTGATGTTATCGAAAAAGCAGCAAAAGAAATTTCAGCAAAATATAACTAATTAGATAATTCGTAAATTAGATAATTAGATAATGGTTTAACATTATTCTAATTATCTAATTTGCAGATTGTCACATTTTCTAATTAATAGATGGCAAATTTAAAGGAAATCCGTAATAGAATTACTTCCGTTTCATCGACGATGCAGATTACATCGGCTATGAAAATGGTTTCTGCTGCAAAGCTGAAGAAAGCACAAGATGCAATCACTGCAATGCGTCCTTATGCCGAGAAATTAACGGAGTTATTGCAAGATCTATCTGCATCACTTGAAGGTGAAGTAGGAGGAGATTACACTACACAACGTGAAGTAAAAAAAGTATTGCTTGTTGCTATAACTTCTAATAGAGGTTTATGTGGCGCTTTCAATTCAAATGTTATTAAAGAGATTAAAAATCGTACAGCTTTTTACCAAGGAAAACAAGTAGATGTTTTTGCTATTGGTAAAAAAGGGAATGATGCTTTAAGCAAAACTCATAAAGTACACGGTCATCATAATGCTATTTTTGATCATTTAACTTTTGAAAATGTTGCAGGAATCGCAGATAATCTTACAGAGAAATTTTTGTCTGGAGAATACGATAGAATTGAATTAATTTACAATCAATTTAAAAACGCGGCGACTCAAATTGTTCAAACAGAGCAGTTTTTACCGTTAGCACCTATTAAATCTGATGCAGCTGCTTCTACTGGAGATTATATTTATGAGCCTTCAAAAGAAGAAATTGTTTTGACTTTAATTCCTAAGTCATTAAAAACGCAATTGTATAAAGGTATTCGTGATTCATTTGCTTCTGAGCATGGAGCACGTATGACAGCTATGCATAAAGCAACAGATAACGCAACTGAATTAAGAAACCAATTGAAATTGACTTATAATAAAGCGCGTCAAGCTGCTATTACAAGTGAAATTTTGGAAATTGTTGGTGGAGCAGAAGCTTTAAATGGATAATTTATTCCAAAACATATAATAAAAGAAAAGCCAGCATTTGCTGGCTTTTCTTTTATTGGAAGTTCTATTCTTTTTTAAAAATAATCTTTATAAAATGGTGATTCTCAAATTATATTTAAATTGAGAATCACTACCATTTTATAAAAAATTGACAGATAAACTCTGCTGTGCTTTGTCTTTTATGGGAACAAACTAGCTTTATTAATCCCAATGCTCTGTTTTTTTAAGGGTTACAATACAGCAGAATCAATCCCTTGTGCTTTGTCTTTTATGGGAACAAACAAGCTTTATTAGTCCCAGGGCTCTGTTTTTATTAGGGTTACAATACAGCTGAATCAATCCCTTATGCTTTGTCTTTTATGGGAACAAACAAGCTTTATTAGTCCCAGTGCTTCCTTTTTTATAAGGGTTGTATCTAGCTTTCTCAATCCCTGTGAAACAAATTTAGGAAAAGACTGTCTAAAAAAAGTTACATAATTTTCATGTCTGATTTATATATTTCACATGTCTTTGATTTTTAATTATATAACTCTTAACGTAAAGTTTAATTATTTTTGATTATATTTTAACTTAAAATTTATGAATCTTTCTATAAAAGAACTACTTACAGTTCCAGAAATGCTAGCTCAAATTGAAATGATTAGGCATTTATATCCTAAACTAAGCTTAGAGAAATATGAGAACTATCTTCAAGAAATGGTGCCTCATAACTATACTCAAATTGCAATTTTTGAAAATAATAGTTGTCTCGGCTTAACAGGATGCTGGTCGGCAACAAAATTATGGACAGGTAAATACCTCGAAATAGACAATTTTGTGGTTAATCCAGAATTTCGATCTAAAGGAATAGGAAAAATGCTTACCGATTATGTAGAGAAAAAAGCAATAGAACTAAATTGCAGCAGTATCGTTCTCGATGCTTTTACTGGAAATTTTGGTGCACATCGATTTTATTATAATCAAGGTTATGCGCCAAGAGGTTTTCATTTTGTAAAAATCTTAGACGAAACAAAAATGACGGTTTAAAAAAAAAGAACTTTCTTTATTGCATCAACAAAAACGCCATTAAACAAAAGAAATGGTTATTTTTGTCCTACAAACATCATTACAATTATATATTTTGGGATTATATAAAAATCTATTCAAGCAAACAGCAATTTACGGACTGGCTACAGTTTTACCGCGAATGCTCAGTTTTTTATTAGTGAGATTATATACAGGAATTTTGCCGACTGCCGAATATGGTGAGGTTTCAATTGTATTGTCTTGGATGGTTTTCTTTAACGTGGTGCTTTCGTACGGAATGGAAACAGCATTTTTTAGATTCTACAGTGCAGAAGACGATAAGAAAAATGTAATCGCAACTTCAACAATTTCTATTTTTTGGACTTCCATTATTTTTCTCTTCGTTGCTTTAATTTTCAGAAATACATTAGCAAATTTAGCAGATGTAGATGTTCAATATATAACATATACAGTTTGGATTTTAGTGCTAGATGCATTGGTTTTAATACCTTTTTCTAAGTTAAGAGCCAACCAGAGACCAATGGTCTATGCTGCAATTAAGATTGGAAATGTGGTCATAAACTTATTACTGAATATTTTCTTTTTGATGTATTTACCAAAATTAGCAGAATCAAATCCAAATTCTGTTTGGGATAATTTATATGTAGAGAATTTTCAGATTGCCTATATTTTTATTGCAAACTTATTGGCAAGTTTGGCTACATTTATTGTTCTTTCGCCTAACTATCTTTCGCTTGGAAGAAAATTTGATCCAGAACTTTGGAGAAGAATGATGAAGTACGGGCTTCCTATTTTGGTGGCTGGATTAGCTTTTGCAGTCAACGAACATTTTGATAAAATCCTTTTAGGTTATTTACTTCCAGAAAATTTAGCAAAATCTGAGGTTGGAGCTTATTCTGCCTGCTATAAATTAGGATTGTTTATGGTGCTTTTTGCAACAGCTTTTAGATTAGGAATCGAACCTTTCTTTTTCAGCCATGCTAAAAATGAAAATGCGCCTCAGACTTATGCGGTAATTACTAAATATTTTGTAATTCTAGGTTCTCTAATTTTATTGGGAGTAATTGTATTTGCCGATGTTTTAAAATATTTGTTACTTGATAATAAATCTTATTGGGAGGCCATGAAAGTGGTGCCGCTTATTATTTTGGCCAATTTCTTTTTAGGGATTTATAATAACTTATCGGTTTGGTATAAACTGACCGACAAAACAAAAATTGGGGCTTACATTTCTATTGTCGGAGCTATTGTTACTTTGGTTTTAAATTATCTTTTGATTCCAAAATACAGTTATTATGGATCTGCAATTGCGACTATTTCTGCTTACGGAAGCATGATGCTTATTTCTTATATTTTAGGAAATAAATACTACCCAATTCCTTACGACATGAACAAAATTGGTGCTTATTTAGGTGTTTCAATATTATTTTCGATTATTTCTTTTTATGGATTTAGAGAAAAATATTATGTTGGAATTCCGCTTCTTTTAGCTTTTATGTATCTCGTTTACCATTTTGAAAAAGATACTATAAAAGGAATACTAAAAAGAAAATAAGACACCTTTAATAATTTTATATTTAAAAATGAAAATTCAAATTATCAATAAATCACAGCACGATTTACCAAATTACGAAACAATTGCTTCGGCAGGAATGGATTTACGTGCCAATATTTCAGAATCAATTACGTTAAAACCTTTAGAGAGAGCTATTGTGAAAACAGGACTATTTATAGAGTTACCAATTGGTTACGAAGCACAGGTAAGACCTAGAAGTGGTTTAGCAGCAAAAAAAGGAGTTACAGTTTTGAATTCTCCAGGAACTATCGATGCAGATTATAGAGGAGAAATAGGAGTAATTTTAGTAAATTTATCTAATGACGATTTTATAATCGAAAATGGAGAAAGAATTGCGCAGCTGATTATTGCTAAACATGAAAGAGCCGAGTGGATCGAAGTTGAAACACTTTCTGAAACATCGAGAGGTGAAGGAGGCTTTGGAAGTACTGGAGTGAAATAATTTTGTAAGCAGCAAAAATATTTAAAAAAAGAAAGACCAAACCCAATGAAGATTTTTTCAAATCTTCCCATAAAATCAAATTAAAAAATGAAAATAATTGTGCCAATGGCAGGCCGTGGATCGAGATTAAGGCCTCATACGTTAACAGTGCCAAAACCGTTAATTCCAGTTGCTGGTAAATCAATTGTACACCGTTTAGTTGAAGATATTGCCAAAATATTAAAAGAACCAATTGAAGAAGTGGCTTTTATTTTAGGAGATGAAGCATTTTTTGGTGATGATGTTGTAACAAGTCTAAAAGATTTAGCAAAAGGATTAGGAGCTAAAGCTTCAATTTACCGTCAAGATCAGCCTTTAGGAACTGGACACGCAATTATGTGTGCAAAAGATTCTTTGTCTGGACCAGCTGTTATAGCTTATGCCGATACATTAATAAGAGCAGATTTTGAATTAGATCCAGAAGCCGATGCAGTAATCTGGGTAAAACAAGTAGAGCAACCAGAAGCTTTTGGTGTGGTAAAACTAAATCAAAATAATGAAATTGTTGAATTGGTTGAAAAGCCAAAAGAATTTGTAAGTGACTTAGCCGTAATCGGAATTTATTATTTTAAAGAAGTTGGAGTTTTAAGAAATGAGCTTCAAAGTGTTTTAGATAATAACATTCAAAATGGTGGAGAATACCAAATTAATGATGGTATTAAAGCCATGATGGCAAACGGAAAAGTTTTTAAAACTGGAAGTGTTGACGAATGGATGGACTGCGGAAACAAAGATGTTACCGTAGAAACCAACACAAGAATGCTAGGTTTTCTTCATAACGACGGAGAACATTTAGTAGATTATGATGTAAAATTGGAGAATTCTACAATTATTCCACCTTGTTATATTGGAGAAAATGTTGTTTTGAAAAACACGACAATCGGACCAAATGTTTCGGTTGGAAAAGGTTGTCATGTAACCGATAGTGTTATTAAAAATAGTTTAATTCAAACCTATTCTCAAATTAAAAATGCTAACTTAGATAACGCAATGATTGGAAATCATGTAAGTTATGATGGTAAATTTACTAGTGTAAGTATTGGAGATTATTCGGTTTTGGAATAAATTAAAAAAGTTTCGTTTTTGTTTAAAATGTAAATTTTTAAAATGGTCAAAAAAAGAGTTTTTACAGTTTTGTTTCTTGCTTTATTCAGCGCATCGTTTTCGGTTTTTGGACAAACAGAACCCGAAGATATTGCTATGGCAACAGACGAATATCAAGATGCTTTTTATGAATCATTGAAACAAAAAGGAATTGAAAATTATGATAAAGCTATTGTGTCATTGGAAAAATGTATAAAACTAAAACCCAATGACGCTGTAGCTTATTTTGAATTAGGAAAAAATTATCTGTCACTAAAAGAGTATCAAAATGCTCAAAACAATTTTGAAAAAGCGACGCAGTTAGACCCTAAAAACAAATGGTTTTGGCTCGGAATTTACGATGTAAGTTTTGAGACAAAAAACTATCCGCTGGCAATTGAAACGATTCAAAAAATAATTGTTTTTGACGAAGAATACAAAGACGATTTGATTTCACTGTACATGATTACCAATCAGTACGATAAAGCTTTGACAGCGATAAATGAAATGAACGATAAGTTCGGGAAATCATCCGATCGTGAAATTTACAAAGCGCAGATTTTATCTCAGGGAAAATATCAAAATGCTGAAATTGATAATCTGATTCAGCAGATTAAAAAAGACCCAAAAGAAGAATCCAATTATTTGAATCTGATTCTCTTGTATTCAAAAAATAATGAAAATGAGAAATCACTAGAGGTTGCGAAACAATTAGCGAAAGAAATTCCAAATTCAGAATGGTCACAGGTTAGTTTGTTTAAAACCTATTTAGATGCCAATCAAGCAGATAAAGCTATTAAGTCGATGAATGTGATTTTGGCAAGTTCAAAAATCGATTCAAAAATCAAACATAGAACTTTGAATGAATTTTTGATTTATGTAAATAAAAATCCACAGTATGCTGCCGATTTAGAAAAAGCGATTGCCTATTTTGATAACGATAAAGAAGTCGATGTTGCAAAAGAAATAGGAAAATTTTATCATAGTAAAGGCCAGTTTGAGAATGCAGTTAAATATTATGAAAAAGATTTAAAGGCAAATTCAGATACTGATCTTGAAACCAATATGCTGTTGCTTGAAGCTTATTCGCAGACGAAGCAGTTTGAACCAATGACAAAAAGAGCCATGATGCTGATCGAGGTATATCCAAGTCAGGCTCAATTTTATTATTTTGCAGGATTAGGAAGTAATCAGCAGAAACAATTTAAGAATGCAAAAACCGTTTTAGAAATGGGTCTTGATTATGTTGTTGATGATGTGAAATTAGAATCCAATTTTAATATTCAATTAGGAGAAGCATACAATGGATTAGGAGACGCCAAGAAAAAAGAGGAATACTTTTTGAAGGCAAATGAATTATTAAAGAAAAAAAAATAAAGGAGGAAACTCAATGAAAAAATATATTTCAATAGTACTACTTTCTATTGCTGTAGTTTCGTGTAAAACGAAAGCTGTTGCAGTACAAAGTAATACAAGCCAAACCGTTGCGCCGAAAGAAGACAAAAAAGTAATCGAAAAGCATTACGATAATAAACTAGATTTTTCTACTTTATATATTAAAGCCAGCGCAAAATATGTAGATGAAAAACAAAGCCAGAATGTTACTGCCGAAATTAGAATCGAAAAAGACAAACAGATTTTAATAAGCGTGCGGTTTTTAGGAATTACAATGGCAAAAGCTTTAATAACACCTTCTACAGTAAGTTATTACGAGAAAATAAACAGTACTTACTACGAAGGAGATTTTACCAGTCTAAGTAAATGGCTGGGAACAGATTTAGATTATAGTAAAGTTCAAAATCTATTAGTTGGTGAAGCTTTTGATGATTTAAGAAAAGGAAAATACACACAGACAATTGTAGATAATCTTTTTAGATTGGATGAAGAAAAAGAGGCTAATTTGAAAAAAACGTTTTTCTTAGATGCTGAAAAATATTTAATTCAGAAAGAAGAAATTTCACAGCCGTCAGAAAACAGAAGTTTACAGATTGCTTATTCAGACAGCAAAACTTTTAATCAAGGAACACTTCCAACAAGTATCGAAATAAATGCGTTACAGCCAAAAGGGAAAACTAGTATTAATTTGAATTACAACAATATTTCATTTAACGAAGAACTTTCTTTTCCATACAGCGTTCCAAGCGGTTATAAAAAAATTACAATTCAGTAAATTTGCAAAAATAAAAATAGAAACATGCCAAAATTTCTCCTAAGTCTAGTTTTAATTTGTGCCACTACTTTTGTATGGGCACAGGATTCTCAGCAAGAAAAACTGGAGCAGCGTAAAGCTCAAATTCAACAGGAAATCAAAGACAATGAAAAAATGCTTCAGTCTGTTCGAAAAAAAGAGAAATCTGCTGTGAATGAATATTTAATTCAAGCCAATAAGATCAAACTAAAAGAGAAATTAATCAATACTACTGCAAAACAGGAAAGACTGATTAGTAATGATATGTATATTAATCAAGTTCAGGTTAATAAACTTAAGAAAGAATTAAAAGTCCTAAAAGAAGATTATGCAGAGATGATTTTAAAATCATACAAAAGCCGATCTGAACAAAGCCGAGCGATGTTTATATTATCATCTGAAAGTTTTTTGCAGGCGTATAAAAGAGCTCAATATCTAAAACAATACACTAATTTTAGAAAAAATCAAGGACTTGAGATTCAGTCTAAAACTGCACAGTTGGTTGATTTTAATGCAAAGCTGGACGGACAAAGACAAGTGAAAAAGAAGATTATTTCTGAAAACCAAAAAGAAAAAGTTACTCTTGAAGCTGAGAAAAAAGAGCAGCAAAAATTGGTTAATGCGCTTAAGAAAGATAAAAATAAAATTGCTTCAGATATTAGATCCAAACAAAGTGAAGCAAAACGAATTGACAGACAAATTGATCGTTTAATTCGTGAAGCGATTGCCGAAGCCAATAGAAAAGCAGCTGCCGAAAGAGCAAAAGCAAACCCAGGTTCAAGTGAGGCAAAAGCTCCTGTTTCTTCTTCTAAAATTGCGTTGACACCAGAGGACAAAATTTTGGCTGCCGATTTTAAAGCTAATAGAGGAAGATTGCCTTGGCCTGTAGAAAAAGGATTTATTTCCCTAGGATACGGAGATCAGCCTCACCCGCTGCATCCTTCAATTACAGTTCACAATTCTGGAGTTGAGATTACAACAGAAGATGGTGCCAGCGCTAGAGCAGTATTTGCAGGAGAAGTTTCTAAGGTTATTGTTTTATCACCAGTAAACAAAGCAGTTGTAATTCAGCATGGAGATTTCTTTACAGTATATCAAAACTTAAGTTCTGTTTCTGTTAGTCAAGGAGATAAAGTAACAATTAAGCAGAATATTGGAAAAGTGAGAACAAGCGGAGATACAGGAAAAACAATCATCAAATTCCTGATTCTTCAAAATACTTCAAACAACAATCCAGAAGGATGGTTACAAAGCAGATAAAAATTTAAGGGAGCCAATTGGCTCCCTTTTTTTATTAATCATATTGTTCTAAAAAATATTTAATAACATCTGTTGTCGTTACAATTCCTTTTAATTCTCCATTATCTACAACAGGCAATGCATGAAATTCTTCTTTAACAAAAGTCGCTGCTAGATCTTTGATAATCGTTTCAGACGATAGCGTCTTCGGTTTTGATGTCATAACCTGAGGAATAGTCAACATATCTAAAATAGCTTCATCCACACCTTCCTGCCCGTCAAACAAAGCGCCGAAAGTTAAGCGGTTAATATCTGTACGGCTTATTATGCCAACAACTTCTTTGCCGTTGACAACCGGGATATGACGAATAGAATTCGATTTTAATTTTTCAATAACTTTTCTTAAATCGTCATTTTGACTTACTGTAATTACAGCTTTGGTCATAATATGACTAATTGGTTCTCTTCTTTTCATAACAGCTTAGTTTAATATTTATATCAAATATGTAGAATAATTCTTTCAAAACACATGATCTTTATCAGTTTTTAAAACAATTAAAAGAAGAAATAATACCACTAAATTTTAGTATTTTTGCAGTATGGAAACAAATAGACAGAAAAAAATAGGCGGTGTGCTCCAGAAAGATCTGGTTGATATATTGCAAGGTGAAGTGAGAAAAAACGGAATTACAAATTTGGTAATTTCAGTATCCAAAGTTAGTGTAACTACAGATTTGTCTGTAGCAACAGTATATTTAAGTATTTTTCCACAAGAAAAAGCAAAAGAAACTTTAGAGGCAATAAAAACAAATACGACTTTAATCAAACATGATTTGTCACAACGTGTTCGTTTGCAGTTGCGTCGCGTTCCAAATTTAGTATTCTTCATTGATGACTCTTTAGATTACATTGAGAAAATTGACAATGCACTTTCAGGAAAAGAAAACCCAATAGAAAATCGTGACCTTTTAGAAAAAAGAAGAAAGTCGTAATTTGAATTTCCCGTTATACATAGCCAAACGTTATATTTTTAGCAGCAGTAAAAACAATGCTATCAATATTATTAATCGAATTGCCAGCATGGGAATCATTGTTGGTACGATGGCTTTGTTTGTGGTTTTATCCGTCTTCAGCGGATTAAAAGTTTTTAGTCTATCGTTTACAAACGAAATTGATCCTGATTTAAAATTGGCGAGTACATACGGAAAATCATTTTTAATTACACCCGATCAGGAAATGCAAATCAAGAAAATTGATGGCGTTGCTTTTTATACCAAAATTATTGAAGAACGTGTTTTGTTTTTGTTTAAAGACAAACAGCAGGTTACTTACTTAAAAGGAGTTGACAGCACTTATGCGGTAGTAAATGATATTAAGAAAAAACTCTTTAACGGACAATGGCTTAGACAGGATAGTTTTCAGGTTGTAATAGGTTACGGATTGGCTCAGAACTTTTCTATGGGAATTATGGATTTTGAAAATCCGTTGCAGATTTTTGCACCAAAACCAGGAAAAGGAGCGATCGAAAACCCAGAAGAAGCTTTTAATAAAACAGATGTTCTGCCTGTTGGAATTTATTCTATCAGTGAAGAATTAGATTCGAAATATGTATTTGCAGATTTAGGTCTTACACAGGAATTGTTAATGTACAAGCCGAATCAAATCTCTGGAATTGAATTTAAGTTGAAAGAGAACGCAGATGAAAATGTAGTTAAATCCAAGCTTAATTCGATTTTTAAAAATAAGATTACCCTAAAAAACAGAGCACAGTTAAACGAGTCTTTGTACAAAATGCTGAATACCGAAAATATCGTGGTTTACCTTATTTTTACTTTGGTAATTATTGTGGCACTTTTTAATTTGGTTGGTGCTTTAATTATGATGATTTTAGAGAAAAGAGGAAATCTTAAAACCCTTTTTAATCTAGGGGCAGAAGTAGGATATCTTAGAAGAATCTTTTTGCTTCAAGGTACTTTACTCAGTTTTTTTGGTGGCTTAATCGGACTTGTTTTAGGCGTAATATTGGTAATATTACAACAGCAATACGAGCTGATAATGATCACACCAACATTGGCTTATCCAGTTGTTTTTTCAGTAGAAAATGTTCTAATTGTAATGACAACTATTGTCACACTTGGTTTTACAGCTTCACTAATAGCGAGTAGCCGCGTGAGCAAAAAATTACTGGATTAATTTCTTCCTAAAAAATATTACTTATATTTACGGCCTTGAAAATCTACAGCATATGATTGTTTCTGCCTAATCCTATTTTATTTTTTAGAATAATTAGGATACTTAAGTTTTTACTTTTTGAAGTTCAGATTTATACATCTGGGCCAATTTTATTATTTATCCTAATATATCATGACAGAAACAGCAATAAAGAAAAGTTTTATTTCTAAAATTTTTACCACAACAAAACAAGCCTTAAAAGGCGACGAATCTTTTGATTATACTTCTGGAAGTATTAAAAAAGCAGTCATTCTATTGGCCATTCCAATGGTTTTAGAAATGATGATGGAATCGGTTTTTGCATTAGTCGATTTGTATTTTGTAGGCCATTTAGAACACAGTAGTTTTGCGATCCAGACCGTTGGTTTAACAGAATCTGTACTAACCGTAATATATTCACTTGCTATTGGAATGAGTATGGCGGCAACAGCTGTTGTAGCACGCCGTATTGGTGAAAAGGATCCAATCGCTGCAGCAAAGGCGGGAATGCAGGCAATTATTATTGCATTTGCGATTAATAGTTTACTAAGTATTTTAGGGATTATTTATGCGAAAGATATTTTGATTTTAATGGGTTCTTCAATTGAATCAGCAGAACATGGTTATCGATTTACACAAATCATGATTGGTTCCAGTTTATGCATTATGCTTTTGTTTTTGATTAATGGAATTTTTCGCGGAGCGGGAAATGCAGCAATCGCAATGAAAAGTCTTTGGATCGCCAATATCTGCAACATCATTTTATGTCCAATTTTAATTAATGGTTTAGGACCAGTTCCTGCTTTCGGGTTAATTGGTGCAGCTTTGGCAACCACTATAGGAAGAAGCATTGGAGTTTTATATCAGGTTTATCATTTATTTTTTGGAAATGGAATTTTGAAAATCAAGGTTTCTTATTTCACTCCCGATTTTGCACAAATAAAAGTTTTAATAAAAATTGCGGCTCCTGGAATTTTGCAATTTGTAATTGCATCATGCAGTTGGATTTTTCTCGCAAAATTAGTTGCAACAACTGGAGGAGATCACGGTTCTGCAGGGTATCAAACCGCATTAAGAATTATGATGTTTTTTATACTTCCAGCTTGGGGATTAAGCAATGCAGCAGCAACTTTGGTAGGACAAAATTTAGGAGCAAAGCAAATCGAACGTGCAGAAAAATCAGTTATGACAACGGCAAGATATAATGTAATTTTCATGGCTTCAATCATGATTATCACACTAGTTTTGGGAAAATACATTATTTCATTTTTCACCAATGACGAAGCTGTAAAAGTTATCGCTGTCGAGGCTTTACAAATCATGAGTATTGGTTTCATTTTCTACGGAATCGGAATGGTTTTAATCAATACTTTCAATGGAGCAGGAGATACCTGGACACCAACAGGAATTAACTTTTTCGGGTTTTGGCTTTTTCAGATTCCGCTTGCTTATGTATTGGCAAAACATTTTAATATGGGACCAACAGGAGTTTTTATCGCCATTCCTGTAGCTGAAACTGCGATTACTTTGGCAGGAATCTTCTTTTATAAGAGAGGAAAATGGAAACGAGTTCAAGTTTAGATTCTGTACAATATTTCTTAAAAATTTTCGTTGAATTTATTTAACCAAAAAAGTAGATTTATGAAAACCAAAATTAAATTTTTAGCCATTGTATGTTTGGCTGTATTCGGATTTATGGCCTTTAAACCAGTAAACAAAAAAGTGATTTTAATTGATGCAGGTCATGGAGGTTATGATGTTGGGAAAGATCTGTATGGCTTCGAAGAAAAAGCAATTACAGAAACAGTAGCAACAAAAATAAAAGAACAAAACAAGGATGTAAATATTAAAATTGTTTTGATTCGTGATGGAGATACAAGTATGGATCTCAAAGAAAGAGTTTCTATAATCAATAACTTGAAACCAGATCTGGTACTTTCACTGCATGTTAATTCAAACTCAAACATGGAAGCGAATGGGGTTGATGCTTATATTTCTTCAAAGAAAACCTTTTATGATCAATCAAAAGAAATCGCTGAAATTCTAGTTAATAAGATTACGGCAACAGGAAACCTAAAAAAAAGGCGTATAAGTGAGGCACCATTTTATATTTTGAAAAATGCAGAATGTTCAACGGTGCATTTAGAGCTAGGATTTTTATCTAATGAAAATGACCGAAATTATATTACCAGCGATAAAGGACAAACTGAAATTGCTGAGAAAATTTTAGAATCTATAAAATAAAACAAAAAAAAGACCTTCAGATTTTTGAAGGTCTTTTTTTTGTTTTCTTATCAAAGTCCAAAACTTTGATAAAGATTAATTTATATTTTAAACAAACTCATATCCTGCATAAACCTCTTCAATCTCCTTCATAATAGCAAATAAATCTTCAGGTCCATCTGTTGTAACTAATTTTTGTTTGAATTCCTTGAAAGAATGAATTCCTTTGAAATAATTGGTATAATGACGACGCATTTCTACAATTCCTAAACGTTCCCCTTTCCATTCCATAGACCATTTTAAATGATTTCTGGCAGCTTCAACACGATCAATAACTGTTGGAGCAGGTAAGTGTTCACCTGTTTTAAAGAAATGTTTGATTTCATTAAAAATCCACGGATAACCAATAGCGGCGCGGCCAATCATGATTCCGTCAATTCCGTATTCGTTTTTATATTTTAATGCTTTTTCTGGACTGTCGATATCTCCGTTTCCGAAAATCGGCATTGTAATTCTTGGGGTATTTTTTACACGTGCAATGTGCGACCAATCAGAATGACCCTTGTACATTTGAGCACGTGTTCTAGCGTGAATTGTTAAAGCTTGAACACCAATATCCTGAAGTCTTTCTGCAACTTCATCAATATTAATAGAATTTTCGTCCCAGCCTAAACGGGTTTTTACTGTAACAGGTAAATCAGTTCCTTTGATAACTGCTTTAGTTAAACGAACCATCAAATCAACATCTTTCAAAACTCCTGCACCGGCTCCTCTGCAAACTACTTTTTTTACTGGGCATCCAAAATTGATATCTACTAAATCTGGTTTTACAGTAGAAACAATTTTAGATGACATTTCCATTGCTTCTTCATCACCACCAAAAATCTGAATGCCGACAGGACGTTCGTAATCAAAAATATCCAGCTTCATACGGCTTTTTATAGCGTCACGAATTAATCCTTCCGACGAAATAAATTCAGAATACATCATATCAGCGCCGTGCGTTTTGCATAATCTGCGAAACGGCGGATCACTAACGTCTTCCATCGGTGCGAGTAATAAAGGAAATTCGGGTAATTCTATGTTGCCAATCTTGACCATCTTCGTAATTTTTTGCAAAATTACAACATTTAGTTCAATTTGTGTCAAATTGAGGTGCAAAGGTTCACAGTAACAAAGGTTCAAAGGTTTTTTAGATAAATGTGAAAACCTTTATACTGAAGTATTTGTCATTTCGACCGAAGGGAGAAATCACACAAGAAACTCCGTAAAGTATATCCAATCTTTGCCGATTAACAAGTGTGATTTCTCCCTTCGGTCGAAATGACAAATGAGACTTATATCTGAGTCAGAATAAAAACCTTTGTTCCTCTGAACCTCTGAACCTTTGCTCCTTTAACGATAATCAAAAAATCGAATTGGCTTTCGACTCATCGGATTGAAAACGAGTGGATTTAAAACTTCTTTTGAAGCAAATTCTATTTTTGGAGTTACTCTTAATTTCGCTCTAAAATGATCTTTTATTTCTTGTAGAAATTCTGGAGTTTGATTTTTAGAAGCAATTTTTATTAAGATTTCATCTGTCCCTAAATCGTTTGTCGAAATTTCTATAAGATGATTTTCGATAGTATCAAAACTGCTCAAAACATCATTCATCGCTGGCGGATAAAGCGTTGTTCCTTTGTATTTTATCATCTGTTTTTTACGTCCCACAACTGGCCCGACACGCAATGTATTCCTTCCGCAGGCACAAGGTTCGTTATGAAGCTGTACAATATCTCCCGTTTTAAAACGCAGTAATGGCATTGCTTCAATTCCTAAAGTAGTAAATGTTAACTCGCCAGTTTCGCCATTTTTAACAGGCTGATTATTTTCGTCCAAAACTTCCACAATGATTAATTCTGGATGATGATGCCCGCCTTTTCCGTGTTCACATTCTGTAAAAGCGGTGCTCATTTCTGTCGAAGCATAAGTCGAAAACAACTTAATATTCCATTTATCCGTGATTTTTTTAGATAAAATATTCATTGAAAAATCCTGTTCTCTTAAAGATTCTCCAATGCAGATTGCACCTTTTATGCTTGAATTATTATAATCAATTCCGTGGATTTCGGCGTATTCAATTAATTTTAAAAGGAAAGATGGTACGGTAATTAAATAACTAGGATTGTATTTTAAAATCGAATCCCACTGCATTTCTGGAATTCCAGCACCAACACGAATAACGCCGACTTTTAATTTTCTAAGACCTAAAAAATAAGCCAAACCAGCCATAAATTTTCGGTCAATTGTGGTCATTAACTGTACAACATCTCCTTCTGCAATTCCTGCACAGGCAAAAGAAATAGCTTCATTATAGGCCAATCGATCTAAGTCAGAATCGGTTAAACCAAAAGTCACAGGATCTCCTAAAGTTCCAGATGTTGAAGCGTAGTCGATAATTTTATTCTGCGGCACGCATACAAAATCATCGTTGTATTGTTGTAAATCTTCTTTAGTGGTAACAGGTAAAAATTGTAAATCTTCAAGCGTTTTCACTTTCGAAATATCAATATTTTGTCCAGCAAAAAGTCTTTTGTAAAAAGGAGAATTTTGACTGATGTAATCTAGAAGTTCAACTAATTTTTTTTCTTGAAAAATTTTAATTTCTTCTAAAGAATCTTTTTCTATTGCTGGAATCATTGTAATTTTCTTTTGACTTTTTTTAAATATTTTTCAATCTTTTCTTTTTCAGGAACTGTAGTAATTTCATGGGTTAAAGCTTTTTCAAAATTAAGCTTTGCCTGCAGGAATTCCTTTTTTTGGTAAAAGTACAATCCTGCCTTATAATATACAACCCAATAATCAGGGTTTAACGATTGATAATTTTGAATGAATTCTGAAGAAATCGTTTCTTTCTTATCTAAAATGGAATCTATTTTATGATCTTCCACTTTAAATTTTTTAAAATTCTGAAAAGCAGTTGTTTCCAGAAAAGGATCTCTAGCAATATTTAAATTTTGAGATTGAAAAGAAGTAATATTATTTTTGCTTTCGCCGAAAATTAAATTCAAATCGTAACAAACAAATTCTCCTAATTGAAACGGGTTTGCAGAAACCCAAACCAATTTTTCTTTTGGCTTAAAAATAATTCCGTGATGCGCTAGCAATTGATTAAGTGCTTTTTCATTCCCAAAACCTAAAGAAATGTTTTTTAAGCCTTCTTTATTTCGAAGAATTTCCGAAGCAATTTCCGGATTTACTTTAGCGTTTTCAGACAGCAATTCGTCCATTCTTTCGAACCGATATTCCGAATGGCTGTTGGCAATTTGTTCCAGATTTCGTTTATCATACACAAAAGATTCTCCTTGAAAATGATTCGAACAAATTAATTGATCGCTGTTTGGAACATCGTAAACGTCCATTTTATTGGGAGAAACTTCAATCAAAATAGCTTTATTGTCATTGGCACTTCCAACCATAATAGATTCAGAAACAAATACTTTTCTCTTTTTTGCAATGACTACGGCTTCGTCTAAATTTTTAGCATGCTGTAAAATCTCGCGGGTTAAAATCGAAATTGGTGTTTTAGCGCTAAGCGGAATTTTAGATTTAGAAGCATTTATGGTAACAGTCAATCCTTCATAATTCATTCCCGAAACGGCACCAATCATTCCCGGCCAAGTTACCATCATAAAAGGATAGCCTTCTTTAGGTTTTATAAAAGCAGCTATTTTATTTTCCGCGAAAGCGTCATTCACATAAAAATCAAAATTTCGGGCGAGAATTAAATTTCCATCTTCCGATTTTTCATTCCAAGCCGCAAAAGAAGAACAGCCTACTAATGCCAAATCTTGCAAAGCATGTCCAATATCATGTGCGCCATGCAGATAAAGACCACGCTGATATTTAGGCGCGATGTTGTTAAATTCATCTGAACTATATTCTGAAACCCCAAAAATTTCGGTTTGATATTCATCGGGAACATTCAAATATAACTTGCGATTGTACCATTTTAAAAAGCCTCTCAATAATTTCTGCTGAAATTTGGACGGAATAAAATCGGTTATTTTAGAGAAAAAAATACGCTGCTGTTTTTGTAAAAGAGAATCGGTTAAAGCACCAGTTGTCAAACCAATTTCAAGCGGATCACCTTCGACATATAATTCCCAAAGGCCTTGTTTATTTTTTAAAAGTGAATTTTTTCCAGAAGTAAACACGCTGTCTGAAATTTTAGTAACGACAGGTTTTGAATTATTAAAAGCAGTAAGATTGGGTTTATGATTTTTTGATTTGGATGTACCGCAGGAAGCCAGCAAACTGAAAAAACCGATAAGGAAGAAATAAGTAACTCGGCTTTTCATGATTCAATTATTCAGATGCTTTTTTAATTTTTTCCAGCAGATATTCTTTTCCTACAATTTCAGAGCAAGTTATAACCGCTCCAACCGTAACACCCAAGACACCATGCATGTTAATACTTTGGCCTGTAAGATACAGATTTTCCAGTTTGGTTTTTGTGGGAATTAAAGTTTTCATCGGATTATTAGAATCTTTAACATATCCGTACATATTGCCGCCGTCTCCGCCAATATAATCGCGGTAGGAAAGCGGAGTAGATGTATGAACCGATTTGATGCAATCTCTAATTCCTGGAAATTTTTTTTCGACTTCTTTTAAAAACTTTTCTGCTTTTTCTACTTTGAATTCTTCGTAACTTTTACCTCGGTCATTTTCTTCAAAAGTCGTATTAAAAGTATTTTCCCAAGTTTTTACATCATCATATTTCATGTACGTCAAAAATGTCATTCCGTCTGCCCATTCCTCGTCTTTCTTCGACGGATTCATAGAAGCCATAAAAGTTTTCGGCCATGAATTTTCATCATAATCAAAAGCAGTCCAAACATCATCAGGACTTTTAAAATGATAGTAATTATGATTGATGTATTTGAAAGTTTTGGGTTTAAAAACAATATACAGGCTAAAAGCTGAAAGTACATTTTCCAAGTTTTGAATTCTATTGAAAAACGGTTTTCGGAAATTTTCCTGCCCCGCCATTTTCAAAGTCGTTTTGGGTTCTATGTTCGAAATGAAATAGTTTCCAGAAACTTCGGTTCCATCTTTCATTTTAACCGAATTCACCTTTTGATTTTCGACTTCAATTTTAGTAACTTCTTTATGTTTAAAGAATTCGCCTCCGTATTTTTTAAGTTGTTTTAAAAGCTGTTTGGTAATCTGACTTCCGCCATTTACGCATCGCCAAGAACTTTCAATATAGGAATTAACCACAAGCGCATGTACATAAAAAGGCGATTTATCTGGAATTCCGGCATAAAGAAAATTAGAACCTGCCAAAACTGCTTTCAGCTTTTCATTTTTGGTAAACGAATCGATCGTTTCTTTCGCGTTAAGCGCTAAAATCTCGTCATCATATTTTCCTTCAGATTCTAGATTGTAAAGAGGAAAGGCTTTGCAAACCGCTTTTATTTTTTGACAGTATTTAAAAAGATTTTCTTTTTCTTCAGGAAAGCAATTGGTTAGTTGTTCAATAAAATTTTCGAAACCCTGCGCATGCGGATATTCGGTTTTATCGTCTTCAAAAGAGATAATATCAAAACCATTTTCATCTAATTTTTTGAGATTTAAATGATCCATTATTCCAATATATTTGAAATATTGGTGAAGATTCTGGCCTTCGCCCAGACCTCCTATATAATGAATTCCAGTATCAAAAATAGTTTTATCTCTTACGAAAGTCTGGAGATTTCCCCCGTACTGATTGTTTTTTTCGAGAACACAAACGCTGTAGCCTTCTTTTGCCAGAATAACAGCAGAAACCAATCCGCCTAAACCACTGCCAATTATGACTACATCGTACTGTTTTTTCATTACTTTTTCTTTAAAACGACTAAAGCATTTTCTGCAGTAATAATTTCGAAACTAGAATCAAACTGATTTTTCAAATTCGAACAATTTACTAAAATTACAAAAGAAACATTTGAAGTGATTTTTTTTAAATCACTTTGATAACTTTCATCAGAAATTAACAGAACATCAAACTCGTTTTCAAATGCCGATTCTAATTTGTCTACATAAACGATTTTTCTCTTTTTAAGAAAATAATTCGTTTGGGCAACCAGTAATTTTTCTTCATCATTTATAAAAGAAACAATTTTTCGCTGTGGTTCTTGCAACGCTAATAAAACATCCAATTGTCCGTAATCATTTCCTAAATGAAGGATTTTCGCTTTTGGCTGAATGTGTTTATTTAAATTATAATAGGTTTCTAGATTTTGCTTCAGATCTTTTTTGACGTTATTTCCGACTTCAATTTCTTTATAATCGTAACTATTAATGAGCATCGTTTTGAAATAATCTGGACCTTCAAGCTGTTGGCGAATTTTACGATATTCTGCTTTAAAGAACGCACTAATTTGTTTGGTTCTTTCGGCATAATTATTTCCATACGAAAGATTTTCAGGACTTATTCTTTCTAAAATAGAAACCGTTAGCGAGCTTTTGTGAATCACAAAATCGCCTTTCGGAATTGCTTCTGAAGCACCGTGAATTACTACTGGAATAATATCCAATTTAAATTCTTCTGCCAAAAAGAAAGCTCCTTTATGAAATCTTTTAATAACATTATTTTCTGAGCGAGTTCCTTCTGGGAAAACCATTAACGAATATCCTTCGTTTACTTTTTTACGCAAATGTTCAACGCCGCCTTCTATTCCTTCTGAAACGGGATAAAAACCTGCTTTTCTAACAATTCCACCAAAAATAGGAGAATTGTAAACCCAATCACTTACTAGAAAAATGATTTTTGGGCTCAAGCTTCCAATTACTAAAATGTCGATAAAAGAAGAATGATTGGCAATAATCACGGCTGGTTTTTGGAAAGTTTCATTAAAATTATTGACTATTTTTTTACGAATAAACGGATTAGAGTACAAAACCGATTTCATCAATTTTGAAACCACATATCTAAATCCTTTCATTTTTGTTTTCGCTTTAAGCGGAATAATCGGCATTAATGTAAAACTGAAAACAGACATTACAATGCCTCCTAAACCATAATAAGCAAATGAGATTACACCATGAATAAATGTGCGTAATTGAAAAGGCGGATTTCCTTTTTTTGGACGATTTGACAGAAATACTTTGAATAAAATCGGATAAAAAATAAACGTAATAATCAACGCTGCAAAAACTCCAATTAGGGAAACAGACGAAATAGAAGTCAATGCAGGATGTTTGGCAAATATCATTGCGCCAATTCCTAAAATCGTTGTAATAACTGCAAGGATTATTGAAGTTCTGTAAACTGCAATTTCGTTAACTCCAGTCGAATATTCTTTTTGTAATGCACTCGTCATGAAAATGCTGAAATCGACTCCGTGACCAAAAATCAAAGTACAGACAATCATGCTGAAAATATTCATTTGAATTCCAAAAATGCCCATAATTCCTGCCGTTACAATTCCCGTTAAAGCAATTGGAATACAGCTGATAATGACCAATTCGATTCTTCTGAAAAAGAAAAACAGAATTAAAATTACGGCAACAAAAGAATAATTTACAAGAGAATTAAAATCGGTTTTTAAAGTGCTGAAAAAGGTTTCGTTCATCTGCTGACGATCGATTGCAATTATATTTTCTTTTGCAGAAGCCGATTTTACAAAAGCATCACGTTGTTCCGGCGTCACTTTTACCAAAGTCGAAACGGTGTAAAAACCATTTTTCTCTGTGATGAATTCTTGCAATTGCAGTGCTTTGATTTTTAAATAATCAGCTGCTGTAATGGGCTTGAAATCAAAATCTAAATGATCAAAAAATAAATTATAGGTTGTTGGCTTAAAGCCGAGTTTTGAGCCTTCAGCAATTAATTCTGATTTTATGAATTGTTTTTTTTGTGAAGTCCAAAATGAATTCCACTTCTTAATTTTTTCGATTTGTGCTGCCTGAGAAAGTACAATACCGCCAACCGAACTAAAGTTTAGAATTTTATCATTTTGTCTGGCTGTAGATAAATCGCCAAAGAGTTTAGTATTATGCTGTAAAGCTTCTTCGATAGTTTTTCCGTATGAAGCAACATAAATAGTTTTAGAAGTTAGACTCGTACTTTCTTCGAGTTGTTTTTCGGCAGCTTTAATTTCTTTCGGAATAAAATTCAGCTGTGATAAATCGTTATTAAAACCCACATCATTATAGGTAAAACAACAAATGATTGTTATGATAACACAAAGTCCGATTAAGATTTTATTATTGTGAAAAGAAAAATGGGCCATTTTATCGATCACATTTTTTTTGTGCTCTGCCGGATTTTCTTTCGGTTTATATAAATGGGGCACAATTAAAAGAGAGAAAACTCCGGTTGCCATAACAATAACAGCGGCAAAAATTCCAAGATCATTCAACGCATCAGATTTTACAAAAAGCAGACATAAAAAGGCAACGGCGGTTGTAGAACTGCTCATAATAACCGGCATTGTAATGTCTTTGTAAAGAGTTTTTACATCGCTGTTGTGTTTGTAATGCGTCAGAATATGAATGGAATAATCGATCGTAATTCCCAATAAAATAGAACCAATTCCTAATGAGATTGCTGAAATCTGTTCTCTTACAAAATACAAAAATGCCACTGCAAACAAACCTCCAAAAACGGTCGGCAGAAAAATAATCAGCGGAATTAAAATTTTACGGTAGAATAAAATCAGAATCAGCATTAAAGTAAACATCGCGATTGATGTTGTCAAAATAATATCGCCTTTAATTTGGTTCGCATTTGCAACAGCAATCAATGCAGAACCAAAATAACTTATTGAGGTTTTGTCTTTAAATTTAGTATTTAGATTTTCTTGAATCGATTTCAGTTTTTCGGCAAAAATGGTGTTTTTTTCTGTTTCGCTCGAAGGAATATTTGAGGTGATAAAAAGCAGTAATTTCTTTTTGTCTCTGGTCATTACAAAACCATTTTCAAGCGTAAAATCATCACCAATATTTAACTGCTGTAATTTTTTTAAAGCGATAAAAGAAATCCCAAACGGATCCTGCAGAATAAAATCTTTGGTTATAAATCCTGAAGGAGAAATAATCGATTTGTAATTTCCTTGAACAGTTTCGGCAATGCTGTCTTTTTGGAGTTTATTTTCAATAGAAGCATAGTCTTTATCATCTAGAAAAAGAGGCAGATTATTGTAAACAAAATCAATAGTTTCCTGAATATTTTCTTCATCAACTTTTCCCTGAATTCCAGTTACGAAAGGTTTACAGGATTTAGAAACGCTGTCTGAAAAAGCAGTCGCCATTTCTTTCAAATCTTCGGCTGAACCATTTTTTTCGAGTTTGAAAATAACAGTGGTTTTATCGGCAAAGTTTAATTGTTTGAGCACTTTTGCCGTAACATCGGTTTTGTCGTTTGCGGGGATAAGTTTGGTAATATCTTCTTCAAACTTTAATCTTGAGGCAAAGAATCCAAAAATAAGAAGCATCAAAACAGCCAAAAAAACCGAAAGAGATTTTCTTCGATTTACAAATAAATGAATGGCGTAGAAGTATTGATGCATGATTTAGGTTTAAAATTTTTTTGCCACAGTTTAAAGTGATTCGAACAGATTTTTTTTCGCCACGAATTTCACTAATTTCCACAAATTAATTCGTGAAAATTAGTGAAATTCGTGGCAAACAGATAAACCGTTAAAATCATCTTTATACTTTTAATCTGTGGCAAACTTAACTTAAATATTCGTTTTATTCTTAGAACTAAAAGCTGTTAAAAGTAAATAACTTATAAGACCAACTGATAGCGCTGAAACGGTTGCTAAAATAAGACTTCCCACGATATATTGAGCAGCATTTTTCTGAATATCATCTAATGTTATGGAACTATCCAAAACCAATGGAGCATCGGTCGAAACAAAATAACTTCCCATTTTTAAAGAACCATAAATAATAAACGGAATAAAAGGCGGGAAACTAACATTAGAAGTCAAATAAGCAATGACTTTATTTAATCGAAAAATAGCAGCAAAAGTAAAAAGTAATATGGTTTGAAATCCCCAAAACGGCGAAAGGCCGATAAAAACTCCCAGAGCAATAGCCGCTGATTTTTTAAAATTAGAGTCTGAGCTTTCTAAAATATCTTCTAGAAAGAATTTTTTAAAACCTTTTTTTTTTGCCCGGCGAAAGAAATCCCGAGGTTTTATATACAATAAAGCATTGGTTACCAAAACTGTATTTAGAATACTGATTCTGGTAAAATCTTGAAACGGACGAAAATGCGAAACTCTTTCAGCAGGATCATACAAAACCTGAATCGGAATGTTTTTAACCACAATTCCTTTCCACGCGGCACGAACAATTACTTCGATTTCAAATTCAAATTTATTGGTGTAAAAACGTTTTGGCAATAATCGAAGTGGATACAATCTAAAACCAGATTGCGTATCGTCTAGCTTAATTCCAGTTTCAAACTTGAACCAAAAATTAGAAAATTTATTTCCGAAACTGCTTTTCTTCGGAACGTTTTCCTGCGTCATATTGCGGCTTCCAATTAAAAGTGAATTAGGCTCATTCTGAATTGCTTCAATAAAAATTGGAATATCTGCCGCGAAATGCTGTCCGTCAGAATCGATTGTAATGGCGTATTCAAAATCCAATTCCAACGCTTTTCTAAAACCGTTTCTGAGTGCACGGCCTTTTCCCAAATTTTTAGGATGATGAATCTGCGTCAGCTGCGAAAATTGCTTTAGAATTTCGCTAGTTGAATCGGTTGAACCGTCGTTGACAATAATGACATTTGAGGTGAAATCTAAAATAGAATCCAGTACTTTTTTCAGCGTTTTTTGGTTATTATAAGTGGGTACAATAATGCAAAAGTTGGTCGAATTAAGTAATTCATGCTGTGATTTCATGAGGTATTTTTTGAGTTTACTTCACGAATTGTTTCTCTTTTGCAGAGAAACTTTTAGACTGCATAACAAAATCTTTTAAATACTCTTTTAGAGCAGCATTTTGTTCTGCATAATGTGCCGTAATAAATTTTTTATCCTCTTTAATGTTTTTCTTATAGCCCGTTATTCCAGGAACATTTTCCTGAATACTAAGACGAATCATTCTGATTTCGATATTGTTTGGATCGCTGTCAATAACCGATTCCAGAAGTTTTGCACCTTCTTTGAAACGATCAATTTTTTCGCCTAATTTTTTCTCAAATTTAGAATCCAATAAAATTGAAGCCGCTTTGTAAGCCACTAAAATTTTATCATCGCTATTGGAAACACCCGAAAGTTTTTCTACAAAATTTTTAGCATTATTCTCTGATTTTGTAACATCCGTATACATTTTACGAATAGAGGCTAAATCTGGCGTACTCGCAAAATTTACCCATAAAAGTAATGTCAATAATAGTTTCATAATTATATTTTTTTGTACACATTGCTCAATTTTAGAGCAGTAGTGTCGTTAAAGTAAGTCGTGTTTTTCACTTTTACCAAACCGTCTTCAGTAGTTGTAACATCAAGCTCTAATCGTAATTCTGGAGTAACTTCAGGATTAATCAGCGCCATGAATTTTACATTTGCCAAAGACTGAATCATCAACGAACTTTTAGTAATCGATTCTGTAAGTTCCTTGATAATTTGAATCATGCAAACACCAGGCATAATTGGATTTCCCGGGAAATGCCCCTTAAAAACCTCATGTTTTTCATTGACTAAAATCGTAATATTATATTTTGAATCGGAGATTTTTTCTTCCGACAACACTTTGTAAAAATCTTTTAAAACCATATTTTTTTATTTTCCAAACGAATAGGAAACCCCTAACTGAAAATTGATATTTGTATTATAATCTCCAAATAAATAATAGTTATTGGAGTCATTTTGATAATAATCACTGCTCAAAACGTCAAGCAGACCTTTTTTAAATCGAGCTTCAAATGTCAAACCTGAAGGCAGGGCATAAGCAACACCCAAAACTAAACCAAGATCATTCTGTGCTTTTCTAACTGCAAGATTGTCATTCATCAAAATGTCTAAAGTTGGTCCCGCCTGAAACTGAATTCCTTGTGGCAGAGTAAATTTATTCATTACCGAAAGTGATAAATAATTTATTTCAAGATCTAGATATTCAACTCTATCAGTCTGCGTGTTTTGATCATAATATTTTCTCGAAACATTATTAGAACCTTGTCTGCTGTAATTAATTTCCGGCTGTAATGCATACAGTTTTGTAATCTTGATTTCGGCAAAACCACCAGCATAAAAATCAGTTTTATAATCGGCATGCATTTCAGAAATGGTCGAAAAACTAAATCCGCCTCTTAAACCTGGTTTAACGCTCATTTGGGCTTGTATATTAAAGACTGCAAAAAAAACAGCAATTAAAAGAACGTATTTCTTACTCATGTCTATTTCGTTTTAAAGGTATAACTGATTCCAATTTGAAAAACCTGATTTAAAATCACATCCTCATAATAGTAATCGTTATCGAATCCGTCATAACCATAAATATCAACCAATCCTTGTTTGATCCTGGCTTCAAAAGTCAGACCGTTAGGCAATGTATATCCAATACCTCCAACAATAGACAGATCATAATCTTCTGGCTTAGTATTGATATAATTATCATCAATTTTTAAGTCCAATGAAGGTCCTGCTAAAACGTGAAAACCACCACCATTAAAGTTAAATTTAGCAACAGCTCCAAGCGTTATATAATTTAATTCATAATTTACATAACGATACTGATTACTGTTTTCCAAATATTCCCTTCCTTTATCACCTTGTCTAGAGTATGTTATCTCTGGCTGCAGCGAGAAAAATTTGTTGAACTTAATATTAACTAATCCTCCAACATAGAAATCTGATTTTGACTCATTGTAATCTATATTGGTTAAAGTCGAAATATTTAAACCGCCTCGAAGTCCAGGACTAACTTTTACCTGTGCTTTAGATGATAGAATGCCGATAAATAAAACGAATGCAATTAAAGTGATTTTTTTCATCTTTGGATTAGTTTAGTTTTATGATTAGTTTAATTTTCTATTCTGATTTAAAATAATTCAGCTCAATTTTAAGTTTAATATTTTGATGAATTATTTGAATCTTCTCAGCAAAAATATTGTTTTCTGAATTGAAAAACAGCGTAAATTTTTCTTTTGTTTTAGAAGCGTGAACGATCTTTTCTAATTTTTGATCTTTTTTGGAGATAAAAATATAATTGTCTCGTTTACCATCTTTTGATTTATAAATTTCACTCGATTCGTTTTCAAATTGTTCCTCTATCGAATATTGTTTCTTTAAAAGAAGACGAAAATCTTCTTTCAAAGTATTGATCAAAATTTTTCGATCTAATTCCGACACTATTGAATTGACTTTAAAATCTGTTTCAGAAATTTCAAAATCCATTAATTTATTCCCGAATTCGGTTGTAAAAACAATTCGGTGCGTTGTGTCATTTATTTTTTTGGCAATGAAAATTCCCGACAATTCATTTCCGTAAACACTGATATTAGTTTTATAAACATAATCAGTTTTTGAATCAGCGAAATAGGGAACTTCTACAGCCGTTTTGTCTAATTTTTTTGGCGTGTAGTTTTTTGTAACCGAGCCGCAAGAAACCATAACAATCGCCAGAAAGCAATTAATTAGTAAAAACTGAATCGTCGATTTTTGCATTGATCACTTTATTTTTAAGTACAATTCTAGTATAATCCTCAGATGATTCTAATAATTTTACCTGAACCACAGTTGCTTCTTCTTTATCAAAAGTCAGTTCAATTTGTTTGATGTATTTTTTCAGCGTCGCATCTTTCGGAACAAATTTCACCAGATTTTGACCTTTCAATTTAAAATACGAAATCGCAAATTCTTTGTCATCAAACATATTTCCGCTAACGCTTCCTACTATTAATTTATTGATTCTCGCAAAAATTTTACTATTGCCAATATCAACGGCACTTTTCTTTCCTTCATCATTAATCAGAATTTTTCCGTTTTTAAAAGTAATGCTATAATTATAAGGTTTTTTATATTGCCATTGAAGTAAAGCAGGTTCTTTAAAAACCATTTTCCCCGAAGTTTCAATATCTTTTGATAAAAAATCCAAATGTTTGTATTGAACAAAATCGGTACTTAAAGTTTTGATTTTTTTGGCCACCACATTTACGTCTTCTTTAAATTGCGCAACTTCCGCATTCGTCATTTTTTGTTCCTGAGCAAACAAACTGCCTGAAATAAAAAGAATTAGTAGAGCTATTTTAGTTTTCATAATTTTTAAAAATTGTGCTTTTTTTTTGCCACTCCCGATAGCTATCGGGATTCACAGATTAAAAGGATTATAAAATCCGCTTTTATCCGCGTCTTCGCGTTAGCGAATCTGTTTTATCCGCGTTCAATTTCATAAGCATTAAGATTCAGTAATTCTTCAATCGAAATCACTTCATAATTATTTTGCTGTAAAAATTGCAAAAACTGTTCCAAGACCAAAACAGAGTGTTTGCCAGTATCATGCAAAAGTACGATTCCGCCGGGAGAAACCCTTTTAATAATTCGATTGAGAATTAATTCTTGATTTTTTGTTCCTCCGTCAAGCGAACGAATATTCCAGCCAATAACTTTCTGATTTGTTTTTTTTAATGCTCTTCGAATCGAAGGCGTTGTAACTCCATATGGCGGACGAAAAAAGTTTATTTTTTTAGAAGTGAATTTTTGCAAAAGCGCATCCGTTTTCTCAATTTCCTCTCGTATTTGTTTTGCATTATAAAAATCAAAAAACTTCGAATGTGAATAAGAATGATTTCCCACCAAATGCCCTTCGGTAATAATTTGTTTTACAATTTCTGGATGCTTTTCAATGTTTTTTCCAATGCAGAAAAAAGTTGCTTTGGCATTGTATTTTTTGAGAAGTTCTAAAACTTCCAAAGTAAATTCACTTGGACCATCATCAAAAGTTAAGGCAATTTTTTTCTCAGTTTCAAGCGGATTATTACAGAAAGCTTTTACATGATAATTAGAAGAAATTCTAGAAGAACCAACAGCATTTATTCCGATCCAAAGAAAAATAACAGCAAGATAAAACCCTATATTTATTGCCATAATAAAGTTTGCGAGAAACATTAAAAGCAATAAAAGAATAAAAAATATCGAGATGTTTTTATGCGTTATCATTTTGACAGTAACGTAAAACTATGATTTTTGCCGCTTAATTGATTGTACAATAAAATGGTTTTGTAAGCTGGTTTTGCGACTTGATTTACTTTTACAATTTCTGGAATTTCCTGCGTTTTTAAAATTTTAGAAGCCATCCAAAAAGCAAAAGCCGAAGCCGTATCATATTCACCGCTCAAATGTTTGTAATACAGAACCGGAGTTTTTGCGAAAGTATTTTCAGTTAAATTACTATAATAATTTTCGAAAGAAGCATTTCCGTCATAACCTAAAACCAAAGCATCGATATCTGAAATTTCTAAGTTATTAGATTTTAGGAAAGAACTAATTGCTGCTTCAACTTCATTTACTTCCATTGTATTTATAATTGAAATATCTAAAAGTTCAGCGTATGTATTGTCTTTTCTTTCATTTTCTAAAACAAAAAAACTAGCACCTTCTCCATAAACGGCACCGCTTGTAGTAGAAGTTAAAACATCGTAAGGAGCCAAATTATCTTTTTTAATACGCCCGTTTAATTTGAAAAGGGCAGTAGTGTATTCTCCATTTTCATCAACGCCGCCAACCAAAATTGAATTCGCTTCTTCTTCTTCAATTTGCATTTTAGCATCCAAAAGTGCTGATTCAAAAGAAACTGCACCATTTACATACGTAAAATTATATCCTTTACATTGCTGTAAAAGAGCAATTTGCGCGCCAACAGTATTATGAGTTGACTGGATAAAAGAAGTCGGGGTTAAAAATTCTTCTTTATTATCTAAAATACTTTTCAGAAATTTTTCAGAATCTTCGATGCATCCTAAACCGGTTCCCGTAATAATCGCATCGACTTTTTCGACATTTGCATCTTTCATGGCTAAAGCCGAAGCAACGATTCCGTTTTTTACGCCTTTTGCCATTCTGCGGCTTGCAGCTGGCGAAATATATTCCTTGTATGCCGGCGAAACAATTGCCAGTACATTTTCATCGTGATTCACATTGGCTTCTTCTAAAAAAACAGTATCAAATGTTTTTTGAGTCGAAATACAGCCTACTCCATTTATATATGTTTTTTTCATTTTAGCTTTTTGAAAATATAAGAGTGGAACAATTTCCTCCAAATCCAAAAGAATTAGATAAAACGTGTTCTATGTTTTTATTTTTTAAAGTAGTCTGCGGAGTCAAATCGAATTCTTCCATCTGCGTTTCAAAATTCAAATTCGGATAAACCACATTATTTTGAATTGCCAAAACACTGTAAACCGCTTCAATTGCCGCGGCCGCCGCTAAAGTATGTCCGGTAAACGGTTTTGTCGAACTAAAATCGGGAACTTTTTCTTCTTCGTAAATTCGGCGTAAAGCTCTTCCTTCAGATAAATCATTATTTGGAGTTGCAGTTCCGTGAACGTTGATGTAATCAATTTCAGAAGGTTTTAAACCCGAAACTTCAAAAGCTTTTTTCATCGCCAAATAAGCACCGTCTCCGTTTTCTGAAGAAGCCGTTTGGTGAAAAGCATCATTGGCATTTCCGTAACCCGAAACTCTTGCGAGAACTTTTTTGTTTTGTTTTTCAACAATTTCATCCGATTCTAAAACCAAAAAAGCTGCGGCTTCTCCAAGATTTAATCCTTTTCTATTATTGTCAAAAGGTTTGTTATAATCGTCAGATAAAATCATCAAAGTTTTAAATCCGTTGATGGTGAATTTTGCCAAAGCATCGGCTCCGCCAACAATTACACGATCTAATTTTCCTGTTTTAATTAATCTTGCCCCCAGCATAATTGAATTTGCCGCAGAAGAACAAGCCGTACTGATTGTTGAAACCATTCCTTTTAAACCCAATTCTTCGGCAATCTTTTCGGCAACATCACCGCCATCATGGCAAGTGATATATTTAACCAATTCTGGTTTTTCGAAATAATCGTAATAATGTTTCTCTGTCATATCCATTCCGCCCACACTTGTAGCCGAAATAAGTCCGGTTCTAAATTCGTTGATTGAGGTTATGCCGGCATTTTCGACAGCTTGTTTTGCTGCCAAAGTACCAATCATAGCGGTTCTCGAAAAATTATTATCGCTGTTTAATTCCAGTTCGCTGATCAATTCATCGTTGGTTTTTTTAATTTCACCCACTTTGATTACATCTGCATGAACTGTAGAAATATTAGAGATACGGGAAATCCCGATTTTATTTTCGATTAATGAATGGTAATTTTCCTCAACCGAATTCCCGATTGCAGAGATAATTCCCATTCCCGTTATTGCAACACCTTTCATTTTAGACTTCTTAGATTTATAGACTTGCTTAGACTTCTTAGATTTTTTTAGACTGGCTTAGAATTTTAGATATTAGACTTCTTAGATTTTTGGAAAGCATTCTCTAAGAAGTCTAAAAATCTAAGCCAGTGTAAGAAGTCTTATTTCGTTCTGTTAGCACTAATATATGCCGCCATAGTTTCGATAGACTGGAAAATTGTTTTTCCTTCTTTCGGATCTACTAATTTAATTCCGTAATCTTTATCTAAAATCACGATCAATTCAAGCGCATCAATCGAGTCTAAACCTAAACCATCTCCAAACAAAGGATCGTTATCAGCAATGTCTTCAATTGTGATATCTTCAAGGTTTAAAGTTGTAATGATTTTATTTTTTAATTCTTCTTTTAATGCTTCCATGATTATTTATTATATAATGTATTGATAGTTTCGTTTGTATATTTTTCGTTTTTCTCCTTGCTTATAAGGCAAAGAAAAGCTTTATAATTGTCATTAAAAAATTCTACCCAGCCGCAAAGAACTGTATCAGCTTTATTTGTGTTTAATAAAATCTCTGAATAGTTCCACAAAAATTCTGAATTGAAAGCATCAAATATAAAGAAAGAATTTTCACTTTTCAGCTGATGACGGATACTTATTTCGCCCAAACAAATATTTGGCAGTGTATAAACAAAAACCGCCGGACTCGGAAAATAGTTTTCTTTGTCTGAAATGGATTCCTGATATTTTACATCGGTATCTAAACTTGACGATTTATTAGCCAAAACCAAAGCGATATTATGCTCTTTTTCTTCTGAAGTTATCGGACTCAATAGCAATTCTGATCCTAAAAAAGCCAGTTTACTCAAAGCATCCATTTTGAAAAACTTTGGATATTGCATTTCAAAATTACGATAGGCTTGTTTGGAGAAATCTGCAAAATCTGTTGGTTCAATTTTAAATACAGAAGTTCCGTTCAAAACAATTTCGTTGTTTTGGATGGTGATGTAGGATTGTATGTAGGTTTTGTTTTGAGTCATTGTTTTTTGTAACTTTGTCAAGTTATGAAATTCTACGAAAAATATCCGCAATTAAAAAACAAGAGCTTTTTATCAAAAGTTCTTGCTGATACTGTATTTTCTACAATGTCTTTAGAAGATCAGCATGTTTCTAAAAGCAAAGTTGTCAAAATTGTTGATGCCATTTTAAAGGATAAAGAATTAAAAGGAAATCAATTCTTCACTAATTAATTGATTTAATAATTTATAATCTCCATTGTCAGCAGCTTTCATTGCGCTAATATAAAATTTTCTGCTTTCGCCTTCTCTGTGATATAATTCTAAAGGTTGATATCCAAACTTTAATGCGATAAGATTCATCAAAATTCTTCCAGTCCTTCCATTTCCATTATTGAAAGGATGAATTTTTATAAATTCATAATGTGCATAGACTAAGCACTCAACATGATCTTCTAAAGTTTTAGAAATGGAAATTTTAAAATTAAGATTATCTAGAAACTGATACATGGCATGTAAAACCATTACTGGTTTTGGTGGAATTAGTTGTCCAACAGAAACTTCTGTTGTTCTCCATTTTCCAGCCCAATCGTAAAGTTGTTCAAATGCAATTTTATGAATTTCTAAAACAAGTGTTGTTGAAATATCAACATCAGTTTCTAGTTCAAAAGTAAAAAGCTCTGCTTTAGCAATTCCAGATGCTTCAAATTCATTTATTTGATTTTTATCAGTCAAACCAAGTAAATTATCATCAGGAAAAGGTGTCCAATTAGTTTGATTTTCCATATCTCATTTTATCTTTTCAAAAACCATAGCCGTATTACAACCTCCAAATCCAGAAGCCGTTTTCAAAAAATACTCAATATTCTTTTCTTCATTTTTCTCAATAACATTTATTCTTTCACTAACACCAATTTCATCAAAACCTTTTGATTCAAAAAGTAAATTTTGATTCGCAGATTCTATTGCAATTACCGTTTCCAATAATCCCGAAGCGCCTAATGTATGACCGTAAAATCCTTTTAAACTATTTACTGGAACATTTTGCAACCCTAAACGATTTAAAGCAATCGCTTCCATTTCGTCGTTAAACGGAGTTGCGGTTCCGTGTGCTGAAATATAATCTAATTTATTGGCTTCAATTTGAGCTTCTTTTAAAGCATTTTGAATACTTCTGAACAAACCTTCACCCGTTCTTGACGGTCCAGAAATATGATTCGCATCGTTTATCGAACTGTCACCAATCACTTTTATTTTAGCGTTTTTGGCTTCCGCCGAAATTAAAACCGCTGTTGTTGCTTCGCCTAAACTTACTCCGGTTCTGTTTTTAGAATACGGTTTACAAGGCAGATCGCTCATGGCTTGAAATGCATTAAATCCAGATAAAACAAATTCTGAAACTTCATCGCCAGCAACAACAAAAATATTATCGTAAAGTTCAGATTGAATCATTCTTTTGGAAATTGAAACTGCTAAAATTCCAGAAACGCAGGCATTTGAAACTACAATTGGCTGTGTTTGAAATTTGAAGAAATCGGCAACGTTTTTTGCTAAAACATCTAAATGTGCGTTGTTGAAATTTTCCTCAGAATTATTTTTTAAAGCCGTAACATTTCCTTTTGTGGTAGAAAGTATAAAAGCGGTTTTTGAGTTTAATTCAACTCCAGAATTTTTGACAATCGGCTCTAAAGCCAGAATCATCATTTTCTCTAAGCGAGAATATTTGGTTTCAGTGCTGATTTTTGCAAAAGCACTGTTTATTTTTTCATTTGAAATAATTGAAGCATAAAAGGAATTAGGCATTAAAGAAATGTCATTATGAAGCTGAATGCCCGAATCACTGCGAAGAATTGCTTCAACATTTGATTCGACATCAAAACCTAAAGGCGTGATACAATTGGTTTCTGTAATGTATATTTCTCTTATCATTTTCAATTTTAATTTCGTGAAATTTTGCTCGCAGATCTGGCAGATTGAGCAGATTACACCAATTTTAATTTTTGGTAATTCGTGAATTGCTTCGCCTGTTCGCTATCGCTCGGGTTGTGGCTAAAAACACTATTTCAACAAGCCGACTTTTCGTTTCCATTCTTCATAAAAAGGCGGATTGGTCAGCATTAAATTTCCTGCTGCATCTAAAAAAACCTGAACGGTTTCGCCAGTGCAGGCAACTTCTCCTTTATCATCAATAATTTTAAAACGGTAAATCATTTTTGCAGCGGGCGTATCTACAACCGTTGTTTCAATTGTAACCACATCTCCATAACGTAACGACAATTTATGCTCGCATTTTGATTTAACAATTGGTGTTGTATAACCAGTTGCCGCAATATCTAAATAGGTAAGTCCATGTTCACGGCCAAATGCTTCACGTCCATCTTCAAAATAAGTTATATAATTGCCGTGCCAAACGATTCCAAGCGGATCCGTTTCGTTAAAACGAATTCTGATTTCGTGGGTAACGGTCAGGTTTGTAGCTTCGTTAAACTGCTCTTTTCTTTTTATCATAAAATAATGCGATGGCTGTTGTAAGAATGAAAAACAAAAATAATAAACTTATTTCTGGGATGATTTCCAGTAAAGAAACGTTGCGTAAAAGCACGTCATAAAAAGCATCTAATCCCCAGTTCATTGGAGACGATTTAGCAATAATCTGCATGATTTTCGGCATCGCAAAAACGGGAACCCAGATACCGCCAATTGCAGCTAGAATGATAACACTTGTTGCGCCAAACGGAGCCGATTGTTCTTGCGTACTTGCAATTGTTCCTAATAAAATTCCGAATCCAATTGCTGCAAAACCTGAAAATAAAGCTACGACACTCATCAATGCTAAATGTCCTTCAATATTTAAAGATGGCAATCCGATGGATGGAAATAGAAAAACGGCAACGGCAACCATCATATAAAACTGAATCATACAAATGACAGAATACGTGATCGTTTTGCCAATAATCACGACTAAACTAGAAACTGGATTGGTTCTTAATCGAACAAAAGTTCCCTGCGATTTTTCTTTTACAATATTAATAGATAACGGAATTACGATAAAAAATATCGCAAAAAGTGTCCACGCCGGAACATTATGCTGCACCGAATTTGGACGCACTTCTTTGTTATTAATTTTCGGAATTATTTCTTTAAATGAAATGAAACTTTTCTGTTCAAAATCGGTACTTCCTTCTCCTAATTGTTTTTCGAAAGTGGTGTAAATCGATTTGGTTTCGATCTGCGAAATCATTTTGTCGATTGAACTCATGACTGCATTTTTGAAACTCATCTGCACCGCTGGATCAAAATATAGTTTTACTTCTTTTTCTTTTATTATTCGCTGCGGTTCGGTCGCAGTACTATCTGTCAAACCTAAACTGCTGACAATTTTTTCGACGTTTTGATCTACTTTGGCTTGTAAATCAGAACTTAAATTTTGTGGAATTATAATCGCCAACTGAAATTTACCTTTGAAAACATTTTCTCGGGCAACTTCTTCGGTAATCGTTTTATTGTCAATTTGTGTTACAACGCTAAACAGATTACTTTTTTCTAAATTCTCAAAAACGGTTTTTGAAACCGAACCTTTATCATTATCAACCAATAAAATCGGAATTTTAGAATCGCTTACGGTTTTAAAAGTGCTGTCCTGAATTAGTGTAACGGTAATGACCAAAACTAATGGCATTATAAACAGAATAATTAAGCCGCCTAAATCACGTTTAAGCAGTAAAAATTCTTTTACTATAGACATCCAAATTTTATATAGCATCTCTCAAGTCTTTACCAGTTAATGAAATAAAAACGTCTTCGAGATTTCGGGCGTCTTCAACAGAATTAATTAAAGTTGAAGGAGTTCCTTTAGTATAAATCTGGCCTCTGTCTATGATCGCAATGGTGCTGCAGAAATCTTCGGCTTCAGCCAAATGATGCGAAGTATAAATAATAGATGTTCCGTTTTGGTTTAACACTTTTAGATAATCTATAATGGCATTTTTAGACTGTACATCAACACCAACGGTTGGTTCGTCTAAAAATAAAACTTTTGGCTGGTGCAGAATTCCGGCAATTAAATTGACACGGCGTTTCATTCCGCCAGAAAAAGTTCCAACAGATTTGTCGGCAAATTTTAAAAGCCCTAAAAGATCTAAAGTTTCGATTACTTTATCTTTTAAATCAGAACCTTTTAAACCGTACATACTTCCAAAATAATGCAGGTTTTCTCTAGCTGTAAGAGTAGGATATAAGGCATATTCCTGTGGAACAACGCCTATAATTTTTTTAATTTTAGAAGAATGATGCTGATAGTCTAAACCATCAATTGTGAAATGTCCCGAAGTTGGTTTTACCAATCCGCAGAGCATTGAAATCAAGGTTGTTTTTCCAGCTCCGTTTGGACCTAATAAACCAAAAATTTCTCCTTCATTTATATCTAGCGAAACATTGTTCAAAGAAAATTGGTCTGCTTCTTTGTACTTTTTCGAAAGGGATTCTATTTTAATTATGGATTGCAAAATATTAGCTGATGGCTTTTTTTAATTTTTTAAAAAAGATTTCTTCTCTGTTGGCAATGTCCAAAAGTTCATCGGCAATAGTATTGTAAGCGTCTTCTTTGGCACTCCTGTTTTTATAAATTCGTGAAGCTTCAACAGCAAAATCGCGCCATGAATCACCAATTTTTGTCATTTCTTTCGAAAGTTCTTTCAATTCTTCATTACTTAAAATAACCGAAGCTTCTTGTAAAAATGCGGCATAAATAAAACGGAAACCACCGCCTCCAGTTCCAATTTCTTCCTGCATACGAACCATTTGCGCTAAATAATGATTGGCTTTTTTGGTTCCGTGTTTTATCGGCCATTTTCTAATTTGCTTAGAAACAAATTTGATGCCGCGAACGCCTACAATTGGCATTGGCGCAAGCATATCGCGGCACGTATTTTTTATTCCTTTAATGATCGCACTTTTTAAATCGACATCTTTTGGAACTTGAATTGGATAATACATTTGTCCGCGCGGCGCAAAAGCTCCTTTAGCAAAACGAACTTTGTCTAATTCTTCGTGTGTTAAAGTGGTAACGGTTTCCATTACAGGATCGCTCACTAAATAATCGGTTTCGGTTTTTCCGTAAACGACTAAATTGTGTGCGTTGAAATGAAAACGGTATTCGTCTGGAAAATAACTTAAATTGTAAACTCCAACTTGTAATCCGGTTGGAATATTATTTTTTAAATTTTCATCTAAAGCTTTATTGGCATTTGAAACGGATGAAAATTTTTGTCTTTTTATTTTTAAATTTAGTCGATTGGCAACTTTATTAAAAATCTGTCCAGGCAAAGTTCTGTAACTAATTGCCGGAGCATAATTGACTTTTATAAAAGGCAGATATACAAAAAACAATCCTGAGCCAATACCAAAAACCATCGGTTCGCTGATGTTTAGTCCGCTGTTTTTTAGCAGATTCGACGCTACTCCATTCTCGCAATGAGCAGACTGATGATGTGTGAAAGTTAATTCCATTATTTGGTAATGCTGTTTTTTAATTCTTCAATTGAAATTTCAAAAGTGTCGGCATATTTCTGCAAAATTTTATCGCTTAATGTTGCAAAAACACTTGGTTTAAAATGTCTTTTTACACGCCATTTCCAGAAACCTACATAACTGGATAAAATCGTAAGATCCATTTTGTTGACTTCCATAAAATACACAATCGGACTTGCTTCGCCATTTAAAACTTGTTGTCTGGCGTCGGCAATACGTTCGTTTATTTCATCAATAGAATTTGTAAGTGCTATTGTTTTCGGTTCCCAGCCTGTGCTTAAAGTTGTGGTATAATTGCCGTTTTCATCAGTTGCATATAAAAGCTCTTTTACGTTGTTTTTCGTTAAGTTGCTTTGATCCTGAGGTACTTTATCTTTTTCCATATTGCTAATTTAATTTATTAGAAACATACAGACTGAAACTATACATAAACTAATGATTAAAAATCCAAGATTTGCGAAAGCTAAAATTCGCTGTTTCTTCACAAATAAATAAATCATTTCTATTAATAATCCAAAATAAAACATTTGGGTTATCAAAAACATAAGAATAAAAAAACCTAAACCGCCATCGACATGTTTGTGTCCGTTTTCGTCGCAGAATTTATGAGGATCATAGGTGAAATGCCAAAATAAGAAAACCAGTCCAAGTAATAAAACCAAAATTCCAATTCGGATTACCAGATGTAAAATGATTTTTTTTGAATTACCCAACCGAAACCGTTTTTTGAATAAACAAGTTAATTTCGCATTCTAAAAGAATTTGGTCTTCGACTGAGCTTTGACAGCTCATCGTGCATAAGGTGTAATCGTCGCCTGCGAATTTTGAAACTAAATCTGCTTTGGTAATTATAGTATCGCCGACTTTTGGCAGCGAATGAATTTTTACATTTTTTAAGGCACTAATAAATCCAATTACATTTACGTTCTCATTTTCTGTTCCGTTTTCGTCAAAAAAATATTTTTTTCCAACAATAGACGAACAAGTCTGCGCCGTATTTTCAATTAAACCTGCTTCGATAAAAACATTATTTTGTACAAAAATATTGTCTTCTTTTATCAAAAAGATGGTTTCTACAAAGTTGGCATCAATATCCAAAATCAAATCGACCATAAGCATTGGCGCTCGGTGCGGTAAATAATTTTGTATGTCAACTCCCGTATTCAAAATCATATATTATTTGGCTAAAACGGTTTTCATTTGTCCGTTTGCAATTTCTTCGTTGTTTAATGTTGTCACGATATTCACCAAAGTAATTCCTGCAAATTCCTGCAAAATAGTTACTTCAGACTGAATATTGTCGTTTAATTGCGGCAGTTTTTTTATTTCAATTTCTTTAATAGAACCAATATAGCCCGTTGGAGCAATTTCATTTCTTAAAAAATATTGATATCCCGTATGCAACGCAACAGACTGAGCCATGTGTTCGATTAAACCTGCTTCTAGAAAAATATCGTTTTTTACGAAAATATTATCCTGCTGAATTTTTAAACCAGAAACCAAAGAAGTTTCGGTATAAGAATGCATAGCGTCTACCATTACAAAAGGAAACTTTTGCGGCAGTAAATTTTCGACCATTTCTTTTTCTAAAAGCGCCATTGTTTCCATTAGCAAACTGTTAAATAGGCATATGCGAAAGAAAATCTTCCACTTTCAGGAACTGATAAAAGAATTTTATCACCTTTTTTCAAGTTCCCTGAATTCATTAATTCTTCTAAAGCTAAATAAATTGATGCAGAACCAACATTTCCAACTCTTGAAAGGTTCATGAACCATTTGTCATCGCTCATTCCGATTCCTTTTTCGGTTAATCCTTTTTTCAGTCCTTCCACAAAAAAGTTAGAAGAAACGTGAGGAATAAAATAAGTAATATCGTCAGATGTGACGTTATTTTTATCCATAGCGTCTTTCATGCTTTCAGCACCTTTTGACAGGATAAATTCATCCAAAAGTTTAACATCTTGTTTAATGGAGAAAACAGATTCGTTCAACCATTGTTCTGGTGCATAATCGCTCCATGATTTTATTTCGCCATTTTCCAATTTATCACCTCCAGCATACATGCAGGTTTCTAATTCGTATGCATACGAAAAAGCTTCCATCCATTCTATTTTAAGAGAAATAGGTCCGCGTGGTTTATTTTCTAATAAAAAGGCACCAGCGCCGTCAGATAACATCCAGCGTAAAAAATCTTTTTTGAAAGCAATAATCGGCTGTTCTTCCAGACTTTTTAAATTATCAGCTTCGTGATTGTATTTTTGAGCATTCAGCCAAGTCGAAACTTTTTCAGAACCTGTGCAGATTGCATTTTGTGAATTTCCAGAACGCACCGAAAGAAAACCAAATTTAAGAGAGTTCATTCCGGCACAGCAAACTCCTGTTGAAGAGTTTAATTCTACCGATTTATTTTTTAACAGACCATGAACCATCGCAGCGTGCGAAGGCAGAAAAATATCCGGAGTTGAAGTTCCGCAAGAAAGTACTTCTAAATCTTGAGGCGTAAAATTTTCGTCGAATAACGGCAAAATAGCATTTCTTGTTAATTCGGCGTTGCTGTGAGTGCTTTTTCCGTCTTTATCAACGGCATAATATCGGCTTGTAATTTTATTATTGCGCAAAATAATACGTCTTGCTTTAGAAGCAGTATCGTTGATAAGACCTAAATAGGCTTCCATTTCATCATTAGAAACAGCTTCATTTGGCAAATATTTTGCAGCTTTTGTAATATATACTTCAAACATAATCTAAATTTCGTCTTCTAAACTCCCTGATAATATTGAGTTTGCTTTTTTATAGTTTTTAACTTAAGCGGATAGGTAATAAGGTGCAATATATACACTATTGGTGAAATTAACCATATCGCAAGGAATAAATAAACATTAAATACTTTAAGCAGCTGTTTTCGGTTTTTTTGATTTTTATAAATGATGTTTGACCATTTATTGAAAATTTTATTGGCCGTTTTGTCAACAGTCACTAAATATGAACTTATTTTTACAGCTCCCGCATTTACTAATTTGGGTTGTAAATCGGTTAAATTATTTTGGTTAAAAGAATCCAGCATAATTTCTCCAAACTGGCTTGATTCTTCTATGTCTTTATCTGAAACTCCTGGAAGCGGAAAAATACCTAAATACTTTTTCTTAACTCCAGAAAACATCCATTCTACAATTGTAATAACGCTGATTAAATTTCCAACGCGGTCTACCAAAGCTACATTTCCAACCAAATTTGCATTGGCTTTTCGCAATAAAACTTTGATTTTTTCCTGGGCCATAATCCACATGTTTCTCGAACCGCTGATTGTGATAACTGGAGTATTGTTCAAAATTTTCTTGGCATCTTCACTTTTCAAAAATGAATTAATTGGAATTGAAGGCGATAAATACCAAACTTGATAATGGAAAAGAACCAAGTCAAATTTTGTATTTAAAATTTCTTCAGGAACTGGTTTTAATGCGGTCGGAATCTGTAAAAAAGATTCTGGAAAAGCATCAAAAAAAGAGTCCTTATTCCATGGAAAAGGAAATGGCTTTTCTAATTGTATTTCGTGAAAAGTTACCTTTATATTCTCTTCATTTAAAAACGGTTTTGCAATTTGTTTTGCAATAGTTTCTAACTGTCCTGATTGAGAATAATAAATAACGAGAACATTTTTCATTATGGTTTACTTGCTTTGGTTGCGGACAAAAGTAAGTAAATTTATTTAAACGAATTTTCTTGTTTAATTGATTGAGATTTTGGCTTTGTCTCTAGAAATTGTATTCTTTTAAATTTTTCAAGATGCAATTAAAAAATGATTTATGAAAAGTGTTTTTTTTACGATATAATTAACGAAACCATCATAATTTGTATAAAAAAATTATCCTTTTAAATAGTTCCAAAAGTCAAAATAGTTAAACCATTGTAAAGGATATTGCTTTAGAATGCTTTCCACGCTTTTTACATATTCTTTCAAAAGACCTTTTTCATCGCGGTGTTTTACCTCGGCTTCTCTGGCGTACAAATGATAATGAAGATTTGGTTCTTTCATTACATAAACGAAAACGACAGGAACTTTTAATCTTGAAGCAATTAAAAATGGCCCTGCAGGAAAGTTGGCTTCTTTACCTAAAAGATTTTCAGAAAGGGATTTTGTCCCTTCAAAATAACGATCACCCGTAAAACAGATTAATTCGTTATTCGCCAATGCCGCATTGATTTCAAATATATGCGACAAGTCTTCTTTGATAATGATAAATTTTACGGTTGGTTTTTGCGTAACACTTTCTAAGTAATTTTTTATAGCAGAATGTTCTAAATCTGTTGTAACGAGATTGATTTGGAAATTAAGATCAATATCTCCCAAAAAATGTTCGGCAATTTCAAAATTACCAACATGCGCGCTGATTAAGACACCGCCTTTTTTTTCTGCGAGTAATTTTTTGAGCGTTTCAATTCCGTCAAATTCATAGGTGAATTTATTTCGCATTCCAGCAGAAATGGAAATCTTATCAATAATAGTCTGTCCAAAAGTATAGTAACTTTTGAAAACCATTTTTTTAGATTTGAAATAGGAAAACTGCAGTCTTTCTTTAAAATAATAAAAGATAGTGCGATTGCTTTTTCTTAAAAATAGAAAATAGTAAGAAGCAACAAAGTAAAGTAATCCATAAGCAGCTTTAACACCCGCTTTTTTAATTAAAAAAACGAATATTCGATACCCTAAAACAGTTCCTTTGGATTTACCATCCCATTGACTCATTTAAGCTGATTTGGCTTTGATTTTTGTTTCGATAAGATCGTAAAAACTTTGAAAATCAGAAATTCCAACAAAATCTGCTTCAACTAGTTTTACACCAAAGTTTGCTTCAATTGAAACCACCAAGTCTACATAATCCAGACTATCTAACCCAAGTGTATCTTTTAAATTAGCATTTGGTTCAATGTCGTCATTATCAACTTCAAATTCATCAACTAAAAAACCATTTATTCTTGCTATAATCTCTTCTTTATTCATCGTTCAATTTAAACTTTTTAACCACCAACGCAGAGTTGGTTCCTCCGAAACCGAAAGAATTGGACAAAAATATGTCAAATTTTTTGTTTAACGTAGTTTTAACTAAATTTAATTTTGAAGCATCTTCATCAGGGTTTTCTAAATTGATGTTAGGCGCGATGAAATCGTTCTGCATCATTAAGATAGAATAAATTATTTCGCTTGCTCCCGCCATCCAGCATTCATGGCCTGTCATTGACTTGGTAGAACTCACATAAGGATTTTTTTCTCCAAAGACTTCAAAAATAGCTTTGGCTTCGTTTGCATCGCCTACTGGAGTTGAGGTTGCATGTGCATTTATGTACTCAATATCTGAAGCATTTAGTTTAGCATCATCCAATGCGCGTTTCATAGCTGTTGCTGGTCCTTCAACGTTTGGAGTAGAAATATGTCCACCGTTTGATGAAAATCCATAGCCACCTATTTCTGCAATAATAGTTGCGCCCCTAGCAATTGCAGATTCGTAACTTTCTAGAATTAATGTTGCACCGCCGCCACTCGGAATTAATCCGTCGCGACCAGCATCAAAAGGTCTGGAAGCTTTTTCAGGATCGCTTTCTCGGTTAGAAAAAACACCTAATCCATCAAAACTGCTCATTGCATATTTATTAATTTCCTGAGCACCTCCAGTAATTACGATATCTTGAAAACCACTTTTGATTAAAAAATAAGCCAAACCGATAGAATGAGAACCACTCGCGCAGGCTGCACTTACCGTAAGATTGATTCCTCGTAATTTAAAAATCGTTGAAAGATTCATCGTTACCGTAGAATTCATCGACTTAAAAATGGCACCAGAACCAATAAGAGCGGTGTCTTTTTTCTCGCGTACAATATCTGTAGCGTCAATGATAGCTTTAGAAACGCTGTCATTTCCGTACATAATTCCTACTTCGTGTTCATCAAAAAAAGCATCGTCGATGTTAGCATTTTTTAATGCTTCTATAGTTGCCATATAAGCATACTCGGTTTCTTCACCGATGCTCATACGCTGTCTTCGCGTCAATAAATTTTTAAGATCGGCTTTTGGAACCATTCCTGTTAAGGCTGATTGAAAACCAAATTCTTTACGTTCAGAATCAAACTGAATACCAGATTTTCCTTCGTATAACGAATCTTTTACTTCGTCTAAAGAAGTTCCGATACAAGAATAAATTCCCATTCCAGTAATTACAACTCTTCTATTCATCGTCTTTCAAAAGTAATTTTTTATCCTTAAAGTGTAATTTTTTAATCTTGCCGCAAAGGCACTAAGTTTTTTAAAGTCTTTTTGCTAAAACTTTAGGACTCTGTGTCTTTTCGAGCAATTTTCTATGTTTAAAAATCTTAAAATAATCTCGCAAACATAGTATTCTTTAAGAATATATTCCGCCGTTAATATTGATAATTTCTCCTGTAATATAACTTGCTTTTTTAGAAATCAAAAAGCTTACCAAATCTGCTACTTCTTCGGCTTCGCCAAAACGATTTACCGGAATAAGCTTTAATAATTCTTTTTCATCCAGTTCGCTTGTCATATCAGTTCTGATGAAACCTGGAGCGACAGCATTTACAGTAATGTTTCGTTTTGCCACTTCTTGAGCCAATGCTTTAGTTGCTGCCACAATAGCACCTTTTGCAGCCGAATAATTAGTTTGCCCTGCAGTTCCTTTTACTCCAGAAACCGAAACTATATTTACGATTCGGCCATATTTATTGCGAAGCATTTTTTGAATGAAAAACTGCGTTACATTAAAAAATCCGTTTGCACTTGTATTCATTACACTATTCCAGTCTTGCGGTGTCATCCACATAAAAAGACCGTCTTTTGTGATTCCGGCATTGTTTACAATAGCTTCCACCAGTTTTTCAGGATTAGCTTCCTGCCATTGTGTAAGAACGTTTTGGACTTGTTCAAAATTGGCGACATCAAAACCTAAAATTTCTCCTGTTGCCCCTAATTTTTGTATTTCTTGTAATGTTTCTTCGGCAGCTGTTTGATTCGAATGATAATTAATCAGAATATGATAATCAGATTCTACGGCTAGTTTTTTACAAATAGCACTTCCGATTCCTCTAGAACCGCCTGTTACTAATACACACTTCATAAGTGAAATTTATTTCTTTTTCTTAGCTGCTGGTTTCGGTGTCGATTTAGCAGCTGGTTTGGTTGTTTTTGTTTCTTGTTTTGGGGCTTCAGCAGGAGCAGCAACTGGCTGAGGTTTTTCAGATTTTGAAAATAATTCAGCATTTTCAAACCATTGGTTAGCCAAAACGGTTCCGTCTGGTTTTAGAAATCCCCATTTTCCTTCGTTTTTTACTCGGGCAACGCCATCAATAAATCCTTTATCTTGTTGTACAAACATCGCGATAATGGCATTTGTAGTGATTCCATATTGAGTAGGAATTACCAGTTTTCCAGATTCATTGATAAATCCCCAATTACTTTCTTTTACTGGAGCTAATCCGTTGGTACTGAAAACTTCGGCATCGCTGTAAGTTGGTTCAATCACAAATTTTCCTTCAGGATTAATGAATCCCCATTTTTTTCCAACTAAAACTGGCGCTAGATTTTTGGAGAACGCTTTTCCTTTGTCATAAATAGGAAGAATGGCCCAGTTTCCTTTTAAATCGATATAACCGATTTTTCCATTCTTTTTAGCATAAGTCAAATCCTGCGTTTCAAAATCCCAGATTTTTTCAGCTCCGTCAACTGGAATAAATTTCCCGCCACTTACTAATCCGAAAGTTTTATCTTTTCTCGCCCAAGTTGTGTTTTTGAAATAATTTCCAACTTCTGCATAAACAGGTTCAACCAATTCCTTTCCTTCGGTATTTATGATTCCCCAGTTTTTGTTCAGTTCTACTCTTGCAAAACCATTTTCAAAAGGTTTGATCTGATCGTATTTTGGTTCTAATACAACAGCCATTTTGTTGTTGATTAAACCTACTTTATTATTTTGTCTGATGAAGGCAACACCGTTATTAAAATCAAAAACTTTTTCAGAAGCAGGTGCTTTTTGAATTTCTCCTTTAGTATTAATATAAACCCATTCCTTATCTTTTTGCACGACCGCAATTCCGTTGTTAAAATCTTTCGCGTCTTTAAAGTCGGCTGGAATTACCCAAGTTCCTTTAGTATCAATAAAACCCCATTTTCCGCCATTTTCTACAGCAGCTAATCCTTCAGAAAAACTTCTGGCAGATTTGTATTGCGGTTCTATTTTAAAAGATCCGTCTTTAGCAAGATATCCAATTTTGGAATTCTTTTTAACTAAAGCCAGTTCTTGACTGTTAACAAATTGAATACTTACCAGCAGCAAAAAAATAAGTGTCTTTTTCATGATTTTAAAATGCAATGTTTAAGGATTAAAAAAACTAAAACGCTTTGGGGCAAATTTGTATATCAATTTTTAACTGTTGATCAAATAATCTTTAACTTTTTGAACAAAAGGATACATTACTTGATCTTCTTTAAATGTTGGAATTATATTTCGAACATCATCATACCATTTTCTAGTAACAGATGAAATTTTATCTTTTTGACCTAAATAATCAATTGCCTGAACGATTGTAATTAATTCGATTGCCAAAACCTCAAAAGAATTCTCAATTACTTTTGATGTAATAACCGCAGCATTTGTTCCCATACTTACAATGTCTTGGTTGTCATTGTTGTTTGGAATACTGTGCACGTACATTGGATTAGACAACATTTGGCTTTCTGCAGTTGTTGAAGTAGCAACGAATTGAACACCCTGCATTCCGAAATTAAATCCTAATGTTCCTAAGTTTACGAATGGAGGAAGAAGTTCATTGATTTTAGAATTCAATAAATAATTCAATTGACGTTCTGCCAGCATCGTTAATTTTGTAATAACGATTTTCAGTTTATCCATTTCAAGCGAAATATAATCTCCGTGGAAATTTCCACCATGGTAAACGTGTTGGTTTTTTACATCGATAATCGGGTTGTCGTTTGCCGAGTTAAATTCGTCTTCCAAAATAGAAGCGACATTATTTATAGTTTCTAAAACGGGTCCTAAAATTTGAGGAACACATCTTAGTGAATAATATTCTTGAACTTTTTCTTTGAAGATTTCTTCGGTGTTTTCGCCAGAATATAAATGGTCTTCTCTTTTACGGATTAAAGTACTGTCAGAAAGATTTTTTCGCATTCTTTCAGCAACTTCCTGCTGTCCTTTATGGCGTTTGGTTTGATTTAATTCTGCAGAAAAATGATCATCATACGCTTGAACCAATTCGTTGATTGCACAAGAAGCTTTTAAAGACCAGTCTAATAATTTTTGAGCATAATGCACATTTACAACTCCAATTCCTGTCATTACAGAAGTTCCGTTGATTAATGCTAAACCTTCTCTAATTTCTACCTGAATTGGTTTTAAACCTTCGATTTCAAAAACTTCTGGAGTTGGACGTCTTTCACCTTTATAAAAAACTTCGCCTTCACCAATTAAAACCAGTGCTAAATGAGATAATTGTACTAAGTCACCGCTGGCACCAACACCACCGTGCTCGAAAATTAAAGGCGTAATATCTCTATTGATTAATTCTGCCATTAAATGAATAACAGAAGGATGAACTCCTGAATTTCCTAAAGAAAGCGTATTCAATCTAGCTAAAATAGCTGCTTTTGCACATTCAGGATTTAAAGGTTTTCCTGTCCCAGAAGAATGGCTTCTAATTAAATTATATTGCAGCTGAATTTGATCTGACTCTTTAATTCTATATTGAGCCATTGGACCAAAGCCAGTATTTACTCCGTAGATTACTTTGTTTCCTGAGAATTCTTTCAAGAAATTAAAACTTTCGTTTACTCGATCTAAAACCACATCACTTATGGCAACTTTGTTTTTTCCAAAAATTATGGCTTCAAATTCTGCTAAACTTAAATATTCATTAATTGTATTCATTAAAACGATTTTGGTTGCGCTAATTTAATTTTATTTATCAAAATAAATGTAGTTATTTTGATGTAGGCAAATGTAGGTTAATTAATGATAATAATTCTAATATGATAAAGGAGTTTGTTGATGTTTTAGTGATTGGTGCAGGACCTTCTGGATGTGTCTCTGCGTCGTATCTTTATAAAAACAACGTTAAAGTAAAAGTTGTAGAAAAAACAAAATTTCCAAGACTTGTTGTTGGCGAAAGCCTTATTCCGCGTGTAATGGATCATTTTGCTGAAGCAGAATTGTTTGACGCCCTTGACGCAATGAACTTTGAAAAAAAATTAGGAGCTCGTTTTATCAGAGGCGAAGAAATCTGCACTTTTGATTTTAGTAAAAAATTTGGGGAAGGCTGGGACTGGACTTGGCAGGTTCCAAGAGCTGATTTTGACAATACAATGGCGCAGGAAATTGTGCGAAAAGGAATTGATTTGGAATTTGAAACGGAAGTTTTGGAAGTTTCTTTTGAAGGAAAAAAATCAAAAACTATTGTAAAAGACAAAGACGGAAATCTAAAAGAAATTCACGCCAACTTTATAATCGACTCAAGCGGATACGGACGTGTTTTGCCAAGACTTTTAGATTTGGATACGCCTTCAAAATTAGATCCGCATTCTTCGATTTTCACACACGTAAAAGATATTAATAGACCAGAAGGTGAAGAAGGAACTCAGATTTCTTTTGACATTTTGGAAACCGAAGTTTGGCTATGGGTGATTCCATTTTCGAACGGAAATACAAGTTTGGGAGTTGTTGGTCCAACAGATTTTATCAATTCACTTTCTGAAAATAAAGACAATGCAGAGGCTTTAAAAAATGCCATTCAGAAATCGGATTATTATATCAAAAGATTTGCCGGAACAGAATTTTTATTCGAACCCGTTAAATTAGAAAACTATTCAAGAGCAGTAAAAAGAATGTATGGCGACGGTTTTGCTTTGACAGGAAATAGCTCTGAATTTTTAGATCCAGTTTTCTCTTCAGGAGTAGCTTTTGCAACTGAATCTGGAATGCTCGCAGCAAAATTATATTTGAAAGAATCACAAGGAATTCCTGTTGATTGGGAAGTGGAGTTTACCCAATATATGAAACGCGGAATCGCTGTTTTCACCACTTATGTTCAAGAATGGTATACTGGAAATTTGCAGACTTTATTTTTCCATCAGCCAGAAAATCCAGATGTGAAAGAAAAAATATGTGCTGTTTTAGCGGGCTATGTTTGGAACGAGGAAAACTCGTTTGTCAAGAAACATGATCACGTAATCGCCAATATGGCGTATTTATTAAATATGCAGAAAGAACAAAGCCCTGAATAATCAGGGCTTTTTTTGTTTAGATAAATAATATTCATGCTCCAGCGGAGCAAAATATTTATAGCAAATAAAATATAGTATGGAAAAGCTCCGGCGGAGCGATATATTTCAAACGGTTGGGTATGTATGATTATGATTCGTATTTCCGTGGTTGAAACCACGGGCTATGTTTAAAATAGTAACGCAATAAAAAAAGGATTTTTGAAAATCCTCTTTTTTTATTTTTTCAATGAACAGTTGAGTATTTTACAATCCAAAAATCTTATCCATTAAAATCCATTTTTGCCCCGGTTTTGCCCAAGGTAAAGCTTGCTGGAATTTCCACATTAAGGTTTCCCATTCCTGAACTTTTTCGTTTGCAGCGTCGGCTTTGTCTTTCTTTTCGAAAGTAAAATCAGCGTCTGCTTCGATGATCATGAACAATCTGTTTCCGGTGCAATAAATATCCAGAACTTCAATTCCAGAATCTTGAATGCTTTTCTTGATTTCTGGCCAGACATTTTCATGCAGTTCTTTGTATTCTGCAATTAAATCTGCATCATCTTTTAAGTCTAACGCCAGATAGAATTTTTGAGTTGCCATAATTTTATTTTTGTTGATATGCTACAGCAGTTTGCTTACTTGTACCTAAACCTTCAATTCCTAATTCAATTACGTCGCCTGCTTTAATGTAAATTGGATCGGGTTTAATTCCTAATCCAACTCCTGGAGGCGTTCCTGTACTGATTACATCACCAGGAAGCAATGTCATAAACTGGCTTAGATAATGAACTAAAAATGGAATTTTAAAAATCAAGTTTGAAGTATTACTGTTTTGGAATGTTTTTCCGTTTACCGTAAGCCACATTTTTAGGTTATTCACATCGCCAACTTCGTCTGGAGTTGCCATAATTGGTCCAAGAGGCGCGAAGGTATCTGAACCTTTTCCTTTTGCCCATTGTCCGCCGCGCTCGATTTGGAATGCTCTTTCGCTGTAATCATTCAAAAGACAATATCCAGCAATGTAGTTTGGCGCATCTTCTTCAGAAACGTAGCTTGCTTTTTTACCTACAACAAATGCTAATTCTACTTCCCAGTCTGTTTTTACACTGTTTTTTGGAATGATCAAATTGTCATTTGGTCCGCATAAAGAAGTGGTTGATTTAAAGAAGATAATTGGTTCTTCTGGAATTGCAGCACCAGTTTCTTCACAGTGATCAACATAATTTAATCCGATGCAGATAATTTTTGAAGGGCGCGCAACTGGCGAACCTAAACGTACTGAATCGCTTACTTCTGGTAAAGATGGGTTATTTTTTAAAGCTTCTTCTAATTTTGCTAAACCGTCGTTTTCAAAAAAAGCTTCGTTGTAATCTGATACGATAGACGAAACATCATATCTTTTATCATTTAGTAAAACACCTGGTTTTTCCTTTCCTTCTTCTCCGAATCTAATAAGTTTCATATTTTAATTTTTTTAGTAATGTGTATTTTTTTTAGCCACTCCCGATAGCTATCGGGATAAAGGATTACAATGATTTTTAAAACTGTGCTTAATTTTTTTTTGCCACGAATTGCACAAATTTTCTCGAATTAAAATTTGTGGAAATTCGTGAAATTCGTGGCTTATTTTTTTGCATGTAGATTTTGCAGATCGAGCAGATTTTTTTAAATCCTTTTAATCTTTTAAATCTGTGGCTAAATAATTTTTAGTTATTCAATTTAATAAATCCACCATCAATTGGATAATCTGAACCTGTGATGAAAGACGATTCGTCGCTACATAAGAATAATGCCAATGTTGCGATTTCTTCTGGTTTTCCCATACGGCCGATTGGCTGTGATTGCGAAAGTTTTTCGAAAATTTCTTCTTCTTTTCCAGGATAATTTTTAGCGATAAATCCGTCTACAAAAGGCGTATGAACTCTCGCAGGAGAAATAGAATTACATCTAATTTTATCATTCAAATAATCTTTTGCAACAGATAAAGTCATTGCCATAACCGCTCCTTTTGCTGTTGAATAGGCAAAACGATCTGGAATTCCAACCCAGCAAGCGATTGAAGCCAAGTTCAAAATTACTCCTCCGCCAGAATTTCTTAGCGCCGGAATTGAAGCGTGAAGACAGTTGTAAACTCCTTTTACGTTTACATTCATAATACGGTCAAAATCAGATTCGGAAGTGGTATCTACTTTTCCAACATGAGCAATTCCAGCATTGTTTACCAGAATATTGATGTTTCCGATTTTTTCGAAAGTTGAATTTACTTGTTCGTGATTTGAAACGTCGCAAGCGTGAGCAAAAACACTTCCTCCAGCCGATTTTATTTCTTCAACCGTTTCTTTTGCGCTTTCTTCCGTCAATTCTAAAACGTGAACTTCAGCACCTTGTTTCGCAAATAAAACCGAAATCGCTCTTCCAATTCCGCTTCCACCGCCCGTAATAATTGCTTTTTTATTTTGTAATGAAAACATTTGATATAAATTTTTATGAGTTGTTTTTTAATAGTCTTTTACAAAGATACGCCACGTTTCCACGGAATAAAATCGTCTTGGTTTAATTGAACCGCTTTTGGAATAATTTCGCCACTTGCCGCTTTGATGCAATATTCCAAAATTTCCTCGCCCATTTCTTCAATAGATTTTTCACCACTGATAATTGGTCCGCAGTCAATATCGATAATATCTTTCATTCTGGTTGCCAAAACAGAGTTTGTTGCCACTTTGATTACAGGGCAAACTGGGTTTCCTGTTGGAGTTCCCAGTCCCGTTGTAAACAAAATTAAAGTCGCTCCAGAAGCCGCTTTTCCAGTTGTAGCTTCTACATCATTTCCCGGCGTACAAACCAAACTTAAACCTGGTTTTGTAACCAATTCGGTATAATCTAAAACATCAACAACAGGAGATGTTCCGCCTTTTTTGGCCGCTCCCGCACTTTTGATTGCGTCAGTAATTAAACCATCTTTGATATTTCCCGGTGACGGATTCATATGGAAACCTGAACCCACTTTATGCGCCAATTCATCATAAGATTCCATTAAATTGATGAATTTTTTAGCCTTATCTTCCGTAATGCATCTGTCAATTAAATTCTGTTCGGCACCACATAATTCTGGAAATTCAGCCAAAAGAATTTTTCCGCCTAAAGCTACGACTAAATCTGAAGTATAACCCACAGCAGGATTTGCAGAAACACCGCTGAAACCATCGCTTCCACCACATTTTACACCAATGCATAAATCGCTTAACGGCGCATCAGTTCTTTCGTATTGGTTGATTTCGATTAAACCTTCAAACGTTTTTTTGATGGCATTTGTAATCAAAACTTCTTCGCTTTCGGTCTGCTGCTGTTCAAAAATAAACAAGGGTTTATCGAAATCAGGGTTTTGTCTTTTTACATCATTTACAAAATCCTGAACTTGTAAATGCTGGCATCCTAAACTCAAAAGCGTGATACCTCCAACATTTGGATGATTCGCATAAGAAGCTAATAAAGCGCTCAAAGTTGAAGCGTCCTGACGCGTTCCGCCGCAACCGCCTTGGTGATTTAAGAATTTAATTCCGTCCACATTTTCAAAAACACGTTTGTTTTTTGGAGTCGGATTTAATTCAATATTGATATCGTTAATGTCATTTCCGTTCAAATAACCTTCCAGTAATTCGTGTGTAAATTGATTGTATTTGTCGGTTACAGCATAACCCAATTGTTTGTGTAAGGCTTCTTTGATGACGTCTAAATTTCTGTTTTCACAAAAAACAGTCGGAACAAAAAGCCAGTAATTTGCTGTTCCAACGCGTCCGTCTTTTCTTTTGTAACCTTTGAAAGTTCTGTTTTCGAATTTTGAAACATCAGGCGCGTTCCATTCGTACGAAGCGTTTCTGTACGCGTATGGATCTGCAGCATGTTTAAGGTTTTCGGTCGTCATTAGACTTCCTTTTGCCACATCGTTTTGTACTTTTCCCACCAAAACACCGTACATATTTACTTCTTCTCCTTGCTTCATGTTCTGCATGTAGAATTTATGTTTGGCTTTGATGAGGTCTTGTAAAACGTAAGTTTCATTTTCAAAATGAATCGTTTCGCCTTTTTGAAGATCGGTTAAGGCAACCAATACATTATCGTCTGGATGTAATTTTACAACCAGTTTTTTTGTGTTATTCTCAGACATTGTGTTGTTGTTTTTTTCTTTTTTTTGATGTCACTGCTTTCATTTATAACAATTTAATCCTTTAAATTTTTATAGAATTCGGGCAGTTAACGAAAAATAAAATTAGCCTTTTTACAAATTCATTAATAGCCTAATATTATCCGTATCTAATCTTTAATTATCTTTGCAGTATGAAATTGGAACAAACTAAAATAGCATCTTATCTCAACACGAAGGTTTCAGTGCTCAATCGTATTGAACCTTTTTTTCAAGCTCCGTTTCATTCGCATCCCGAATTGGAATTGGTGTATGTAAAAGAGAGTTACGGCAAGCGAATTATCGGAAATTCGGTTATGCCTTTTGAACCGGGAGATATGGTTTTTTTAGGTTCTGATATTCCGCATGTTTGGTTAAATGACGAAAAATATTATCAGGGAATTGAGGATTTAAAAGCCAATTCGATTGTCGTATATTTTCATAAAGATATTTTCGGACCGACCTTTTATGAATTAAAAGAAACCCAAAAAATCAACGAACTTTTTTTTCAGGCAGGAAAAGGAATTTCGATTATTGGAAAAACCAATAAACAGATTGCGAAAAAACTAGAGAAATTAGTTTCCAAAAAAGACTTCGAAGTTATTGTCGGTCTTTTTGAAATTTTGTCTATTCTTTCTGAAAGTCAGGATACAATTTACATTAATGATGAAATTTATTCTTTGATGCAAAAGGATTCGAAAGTAGATCGTCTTTCGGAGGTTTTTCAATATGTGAATAAAAATTACAAAAAGAATATTTCATTAGAAGAAATTGCCGCTGTCGCGAATATGACTCGAACTTCTTTCTGCAGAATGTTCAGAATTAAAGCAAAGAAAAATTTTGTGGATTATCTGCATGAGATCCGAATTTCGAATGCCTGTAAGTTGTTATTGGAAACCGATAAAAGTATGTCTGAGATTGCTTATGAATGCGGTTATAAAACGGCTTCAAATTTTAATAAACTCTTCAAAAAAGTTAAAGGCATTACGCCTTCTGATTTTAAAAATAATGTGAAGGTGAATTAATTTTTTGCCACAGATTACACAGATTAAAAGGATTTTTAGAATTAAATCTGCTTGATCTGCCGAATCTGCGTGAAAATTAAAAGGTTGCCACGAATTGCACTAATTTCCACGAATTAATTTTCTAAATGAAAAATTCGGGCTAATTCGTGTAATTTGTGGCAAAAAAAAATATTTTTAAATAGATCTATCTAAATGTGTATAACCACCATCAACATAAATAATTTGTCCAGTTGTATGGCTTGATTTTTCAGACAATAAGAAAACCACCATATTCGCGATTTCTTCAGCTGTAGTCATTCTGTTTTCTAACGGAATATTTTTAGTAATTGCAGCTAGTTTTTCTTCTTTGTTTTCAAAAGTATTGATCCACGTTTCATAAAGCGGCGTGTAACATTCAGCTACAATTACAGCGTTTACACGAATGCTATATTTTAATAATTCAACCGCCCATTCTCTGGTTAAAGCATTTCTTCCACCGTTTGAAGCAGCATATGCTGAGGTGCCGCCTTGACCTGTTTCGGCAGTTTTAGAACCGATGTTTATAATTGCTCCTTTTGATTTTTTCAAATACGGAAGCGCGTGCTGCGCCATCAAATAATAATGCACTAAATTTTTGTGGAGCGAAGCAGCGAAATCTTCATAATTTCCGTTTTCTAATCCAACGCCGTCATTAACTCCGGCATTGTTTACCAATCCGTCAATTCTTCCGAATTTTGCGATTACGGCTTCAACGGCTTTTTTGCAGTCTTCAGGTTTTGTCAAATCGGCAGCAACTTGATGCGCTTCTTTTCCAAGGGCTTTTAATTCTTCTACGGCTTTGATGTTGTCATTTTCGTTACGTCCAACGATAAACGGAATTGCATTTTCTTCGGCCAGAACCTTAACGATTCCTAAACCGATTCCTTTTGCGCCTCCCGTAACGATAATGATTTTTTGGGTTAATGATAACTGCATGATATTAATATATTATAATTTGAAATTCAGTTTGTTTTTTTGCCACAGATTAAAAGGATTAAAATGATTCTTTTTCTCTTCATTGTGTTTTTTTGCCACGAATTGCACGAATTACGCCAATTTTAAAATAACTATGAAAAATAAATTAGTGGAAATTAGTGCAATTTGTGGCAACATTTTACTCTCACAGAAATTTAAATCTTTTTAATTCTTTTAATCTGTGGCTATATTTTTTTATTCAACGATATAATTTAAAAAATTTACAGCTGTTGTTCATGACAAACAACAGCTGTAAAAGTAGAGAGAATAGAACTGATAATTTATTACCAGAACTTAACATAAAGAGCCACGATAATCAGTAATGTAATTACGATTAAGACCGTAGTCTGCGGCTGTACTTTGAACATTCCAGGTTCTGTCTCGAATGCTTTTGGGTTTACTTTTGGACCAGCAAAACTTATCAAGATCATCGCAATCATTGTGAATAAGAATGATAATCCCATACAAATGTGGAACGGAATTTCGAAAGCTCCTTTCCCGTTAGGATAAGCTGTGTATAAAAATGTATCTGGTCCAAATAAAGCTGGAGCGTATTCGTTGAATAAAACAGATAATAAGAATCCTAAGATTACCCCAACGATTGCAGCTGTTCCAGTAGTTCTTTTCCAGAACATACCTAAGAAGAACATAGCAAAAACTCCAGGGCTGATAAATCCAGTGTATTTTTGGATGTATGTAAATCCACCAACACCACCAATTCCTAAAACGTCATTCCAAGTAAATAAAACGGCTAAAAGCATTGCAGCAAAAACGGCAAGTCTACCAATATTTACCTGTTGTTTTTCTCCAGCATCTTTTTGGATGTATTTTTTATGAATATCTAAGGTGTAAATTGTAGAAATACTGTTTACTTTTCCAGCTAAAGAAGCTACGATTGCAGCCGTTAAAGCGGCAACAGAAAGTCCTTTTAATCCAGTTGGAAGGAAAGTTAATACAGCAGAATAAGCACCATCTTTTCCTCCAACTAATTGAGGTAAATGTCCGTTTGTATATAAAACGTAAGCAGCAATTCCAGGAAGCATTACGATAAGCGGCATTAATAATTTTAGCATACCAGCAAATAAAATACCTGTACGAGCTGTTTGTAAATCTGCTCCAAGTGCTCTCTGCGTAATGTATTGATTACATCCCCAGTAGTTTAAGTTGATGATCCAGATACCAGCAGCGTAAGATAACAATCCTGGGAAAGTTAAATATTTATCGATTTCTAATTGTGAAGAAGCTGCAGTTGGTTTTGGAATAATCATTTTGAAATGCTCAGGCGCTTCTGTCATTAATACTTTGAAACCTTCAATTGCGCTGCTGCTTATTCCTAACTTTTCTCCAACAGTTACTAATGCAATATAAGAAGTTACTAAACCTCCAATAATTAATACCGCAACCTGAATAACGTCTGTATAAGCCACAACTTTCATTCCTCCAAGAGAAATAAATAAAGCAAAAACAGCTAGTCCGATCATAATTGCGTGAAGATATTCTCCTCCAGCAAGACCGTTAATCGCAACAGCTCCCAAATAAAGAATAGAAGTTAAGTTTACAAAAACATATAAAAACAACCAGAAGACTGCCATAATTAATGCAGTAGATTCGTTGTAACGTGTTTTTAAGAACTGAGGCATTGTGTAGATCTTGTTTTTAAGATATACAGGAATAAACCATACAGCCACAATAATAAGTGCAATAGCGGCAAGCCATTCGTAAGCAGCAACAGCGATTCCTAAGAAGAAACCTTCACCACTCATTCCAATGAATTGTTCTGCAGAGATGTTAGATGCAATAAGAGAAGCTCCAATCGCCCACCAAGTTAAATTTCCTTCAGCCAAAAAGTAAGCCTTAGCATCTTGTTCGTCTTGTTTACGTTTGCGGTAAACCGTGTAACCGTAGACAGAGACTACGATAAAATAAATAATAAAAACCGCATAATCTGCGAAAGCGAGGTTTTGGTTCATTGTTAGTAGTATTTTAAATAATTATTATAGGGTAAAGTTTGTTTATTTGGTTTTACAATCAGTTTTGTGTTGTGTAATCTTGTTAAAATTGCAAGATGTGTTTTATTTCTGTTATTTTTTTGCGAAAATAAAAGCAGAAGCCAAATGTAAAATAAAAATTTAGAAATCAACTATCAGCAAATGTGTTTTTTACATTTATAAATAGTATATTGTGTTAAATTTTTGTATTTCACACCTTGTTAATACAAAAAAGTCTTACACTTTTACTAAGCTTTTATAATGTACATCTGAAAGCTGTCTTAAAATTTCGGCACTTTTTTCAGGTGTAATATCACGCTGCGATTCGCCTAACATTTCGTATCCTACCATGAATTTTTTTACGGTTGCCGATCTTAACAATGGCGGATAAAAATGCATGTGAAAGTGCCATTCCGGATGAAGCAAACCATCTGTCGGCGCTTGGTGAATTCCTGATGAATATGGAAAAGAAGTATTAAATAAATTATCATACTTCGTTGTTAATTGCTTCAAAATTTTAGCGAAAGCGGTACTTTCTTCAGCCGTAAAATCGGTAATTTTACTGATGGCTTTTTTGCTTACAATCATGGTTTCGTAAGGCCATATTGCCCAAAAAGGAACTAAAGCTACAAAATGATCATTTTCGATTACGATACGGCTTTCTGCTTTTAATTCGGCTTGAACATAATCTTCTAAAAGAGTCTTTTTGTTTTTATCGTAATACGACTTTAAGCTGTTGTGTGTTTTTTCAACCTGAGTAGGAAGAGAAGACTGAGCCCAGATCTGACCATGCGGATGCGGGTTGCTGCAACCCATTACACTTCCTTTATTTTCAAAAATCTGAACGTGATTGATGTATTTGATGTTTCCTAAATCGGTATATTCTCTCTGCCAGGTTCTAATAATATTTTCGATTGCTTCAACATCCATTTCAGGCAAAGTCAAATCGTGTCTTGGCGAAAAGCACACCACGCGGGAAATTCCCTGTTCTGGTTTTGCTTTAAAGAAAGTGTGTTTGATATCTTCCTCAAAAATAATTTCGTCCTGTTTCATGGCAGCAAAATCATTTTCAAAAACAAAACTGCTTTCGTAGGCAGGATTATTTACTCCGTTGGCGCGAACATTTCCTGGACACAAATAACAAGTTGGGTCGTATTTTGGAAGTTCTTCTGTCGAAATCGTTTCGTTTTGTCCCTGCCAGGGGCGTTTTGCACGATGAGGAGAAACCAATACCCATTCGTTTATTAATGGGTTGAAGCGTCTGTGCGGATCTTCGTTAATGTCAAAATTTTTCATTGTAGTGTGTTGTGGTATTAAAGTAGTGTTGTTCCGTTTGAGATTTTTACATCATAGAATTTTAATTCAATTCCAAATGTATCTAAATAAAGTTTCGAAAACTTACTTTTAACCTCATTTTCATGTCCTTTTTTAACTAAATTGATAGTGCAGCCTCCAAAACCGCCTCCCATAAGTCGAGAACCAATAATGGCATCATCTTCTTTTGCAGTATCTACAAGAAAATCTAATTCTTCGCAGCTTACTTCATATTCCTGCGATAAGCCATAATGCGTTTCAAAAAGCAATTCTCCTAAAAGTTCAATATTTCCTTTGTCCAAAGCTTCGCAGGCTTTAATAACACGGTTGATTTCTTTTACTACAAAATGAACTCTGCTGAAAACTTTTTCGGTCATTTTATCTTTAAGACTTAAAACCTGTTCTTCAGTAGCATCTCTAAAGCTTTTTACTTCTGGGAAATGACTTTTTATGATTGCTAAACCTTCTTCACATTCAATTCTTCTCGTATTATATTCTGATGTAAAAAGCGAATGTTTAACATTAGAATCCAATAAAATCAAAGAGTAATCTTTAAAGTCGGCATTGTGATATTCAAAATCTAAAGTGTTGCAGTCTAATTTGATTACTTTATTTTCCAAGCCGTGAACGCTTGAGAACTGATCCATAATGCCGCAGTTAATACCAACCCAGTGTTCTGCTTTTTGTCCTAATAATGAAATGTCAACTTTCTCAATTTTTAAATCAAAAAGAGATTTGATTCCGAAAATCATACCGCATTCTAAAGCTGCAGAAGACGACAATCCAGAACCAACTGGAATATTGCTGCTGAAAACGCAGTTAAAACCATCAAATGAAAATCCGTTATCTTGGAGTTGTTTGATAACGCCTCGAATATAATTTGTCCAAACTACATCACTCAATTTAACTTCCTGCGTTAAGTCGATTTCAAATTCTTCATTTAAATCGATCGCAATTACTTTAGAGGTTTTGGTATTGTTTTTTTCAAAAGCAAAGCAAATTACTTTATCAATTGCAGCTGGTAAAACATAACCGTCATTGTAGTCAACATGCTCTCCAATAATGTTAATTCTTCCTGGTGAAAGAACCGTTTTATGTGGAGAAGAACCAAAAGATTTCTCAAAAAAAGCAACGGTGTTTTGTATTAAAATATCATTCATTATTATAGTTCTTGTAATTGTGGTTGAGGTAATTAGTTAGTTTAAATTTTCAAATTTGTAAAGTGTTATTTGAGAATATTCTTCGCCTTTTTTCAAAACAGCATTTGGAAAATGAGATTGATTTGGTGCATCTGGGAAATTCTGCGTTTCAAAACAAATTCCGCTCTGTGCATTATAATCTACATTTTCTTTTCCTTTTAATTTTCCGAAGCAATTTCCGCCTACATATATATGTACACTTGGCTGATCGGTATAAACATTCATTCTCAGTTTATTTTTTAAGCTGATTAACTGCGCTACAATTTCAGTTTTAGAATTCACTACGAAAGAATTGTCAATAGGAAACGGACAGTTTTTAGGAGTTCTAAAATCAAAATCATGATTCGCCAAATCAGTATAATTTCCAGTTGGAATATTATCTGGATTTGTTTCCAGCATTTTATCCGATTGAATAAACATCTGCTGTTCTAGCACATTTCCATCATGTCCGTCAAGATTAAAATAACTGTGATGTGTTAAATTAATTACCGTATCTTCTGTTGATGTTGCTTTATATTCTAATTTTAATTCGTTTTCTTCCGTTAAAGTGTAAGTCAAATAAACCGTCATTTCACCTGGGAAACCTTCGTCTAAATGTTCGCTGAAAAGACTAAAAGTAACCGATGGATTTTGTCCAGAAATTACGCTTGCTACATTCCAAATTTTTCTTCCAAATCCCATATCACCACCGTGAAGAGTATTGCCATTATTGTTTTCATCCAGCTTATATTCAATGTCACTTAGACTAAAAGACCCTTTATGAATACGTCCGGCATAACGTCCAACCGTAGTCCCAAAATAAGGAGCGCTTGGTAAATTATAAGATTCTAAATACGCTTCTAAATTATCAAACCCTAATACAACATCTGTTACTTTTCCATTAATTGGAATCTGGATTGAAGTTACTGTTGCACCATAATTAATGATTTGAACTTTCATTCCGTTTTGGTTCACTAATTCAAAAGAATAAATTTCTTCTTTATCCGGCATTATACCAAACAATTTGCAATTATGAGCGTCCTTTAAATGAGATATGTGTTTTATTTCCATATAATTTTTACCAATAATGAAATCCAAAAATAGAAACATTCTTTATATTTGCATACCAGTACCTACCAGTTTTTAACCATAATAGTCAAAATGACTTTATTTATGAACATCATTTCTATTCAAAATAATATTGGCTTGCCAAAATATAAGCAGATAATTCTCTCAATAGAAAAAGCTATTGAAGAGGGAAATTTGGTTAAGGGCGATCGTCTTCCATCGGTAAATAAAGTTTGTCTGGCGTTTTCTCTGTCTCGCGATACAGTGCTTCTGGCATACGACGAATTGAAGAAAAGAGGAATTATTTTTGCCATTCCAGGAAAGGGATATTATGTTAAAAGCGTTGAAATCACTATAACTCAGAAGATTTTCCTGCTTTTTGATGAGTTGAATATTTTTAAAGAAGACATTTATAATTCCTTTCTAAAAAATATTGGAAAAAATGTTCAGGTCGATATTTTCTTTCATCATTTTAATGTGCAAGTTTTTAAAAAACTCATAAATGACAGCAATGGAAATTACACCAAATATATTTTAATGCCGACGAACTTAAACGATATCGTCGATTCTATAAAAACCCTACCAGTGAATGATGTAATTATTTTGGATCAGACGAATTTGGACTTAAAAATGTTTCCGGCAATTTATCAAAATCACCAAAAAGACATTTATGAAGGTTTGATGAAAGGGAAATCACGATTGTCAAAATATAAGAAACTTATTTTGATTTTTCCTGGATTTAGGGAACCGCCCGGAATGAAAATTGGTTTTGAATCTTTTTGCCAAGAATATGGTTTTAATTACGAAATTATTTCCGATTTCAGCAATCAGTCTATTGCTTTAGGAGATTTGTATATTATTCCTCACGACCGCGATCTTCTTTTGGTAATTGAGAATGCCATGGCAGGAAAATTAAAACTTGGAGAAGATTTCGGAATTATATCTTACAACGAAACACCCTTAAAGAAGATTGCCGCAAACGGAATTACCACTATTTCGACCAATTTTGAAATGATGGGAAAAATTTTAGCCGATATGGTTTTAAAAGGAATAAAAGAGCAGATTGAAAATAAATCTGCTCTGATAGTAAGGAACTCTTTATAGCTTAATTATAAATTGAGTGCAAAGTTATTCTGCAGTTTTTCTTCGTATTTCTCCTTATTAAAGGTGTATAAATAAGAACCTTTTCGAGAAGACTGCATGTCTTTTTCTTCCAGTTTATTTAAAATTTCAAGAGAATTAATTTTACTGATGAAATTTCGTTTGTCCAATTCTTTGCTTAAAATTGCTTCATATAATTCTAAAAGCTGACGCATGGTAAATTTTTCAGGAAGCAGTTCAAAACCAATTGGTTTTACAGAAGTTTTATAACGAAGTCTTTTAATGGCGTTTTGAACCATCTCATTGTGGTCAAAAATCAAGTTTGGCGCATCGTTAATTGGAAACCATTCTGCATGATAATTTTGAATCAATTCGGCATTATGATTTTCAATATTGATTAGAGCAAAATAAGAAACCGAAATTGTTCTTTCTACAGGGTCACGATCGATTTCGCTGTAAGCATATAACTGCTCCATATAAATATCGTTTAGACCTGTATACGTATTTAAGATTCTGGTGGCAGCGGTGTCTAAAACTTCGTCGCGTTTTAAGAAACCTCCAATCAAGGACCACTTTCCTTTCTCGGGCTCAAAATCTCTTTGGATCAAAAGGATTTTCAAACCTTCATTATCAAATCCAAAAATGATGCAGTCAACCGCCAGTAAAACTTTATCGGCAGAACTATAGCTATTTAACATATGTAATTAATTTGGATGGTAAAGATATAAACTTCCTAAAACGTTTCATAATTTATTAATGTAGATTTCACACTTACATAAATAACTCTTTAAAAGTAGTCTTAAAAAAGTAACATTTTACACAAAAATAACATTCAAATCGCTTTTTTAAGATTTTTTTAAGAAAAAAGCAGGACAGTCAAGGATAGTTTTTTGTAAAAATATGTTCTGTTTATTAAAAATAAGTACTAATTTACTTATAAAAATAACGATTTTTTTAATTCAATATTCTAAAAAACAGAATATTTGCAATTTTTTTTCCACACCGCATTTTTTGATTAAAAAAGCGCTTTTTTACTTAAAGTGTATTTTTTACACAATTAAAACACAAAAAACACTTCTTTTTTTGAAAAAACCACCAATTTTTAAATGTCAATTCAACACTTAATTTGTGATATGTGTTTTTTTTCAGCTGTTTTTTTGTGATATTAATTTGTTTTCGTGGTTTTTTTTTAGTTAAATTTACAAATGTAAGATTAACACTTATTAACTAAACCACTAACCAACCTTAAACAAACCACTATGATAACAAAGCAACAATTAGTTTTGTATTGCAATTTTCTATTGCCAAAAACACATTGGATTGCAGCAGTATTAATGCTGTTATTTTCTGTTAATCAATTGTCGGCTCAGGACAAAACGATTAATGGAGTTGTTACATCTGCGCAGGATAATCTGCCTCTTCCGGGTGTAAACATTTTGATCAAAGGAACCAAAACAGTTGCTTCAACTGGATTTGACGGAGAATACTCAATTAAAGCATCGTCAGGAGATGTTTTAGTTTTTTCATTTATAGGATTTCAAAGCAAAGAGGTAGTCGTAGGCGGTCAATCTAAACTAGATGTTGCTTTGGGAGAAGATACCAATAAACTTAATGAAGTAGTAGTTATCGGTTATGGTTCGCAGAAAAAAGCCGATTTAACCGGATCGGTAAGTGTCGTAAACTTAGAATCGGCAAAAAAGACTGTTACTTATGATGCTGCCAAAATGCTTCAAGGGCAGGTTCCTGGAGTTACTGTGCAGTCATCAGGAGAACCGGGAGGTTTTGTAAATGTGAAGATTAGAGGTATAACTTCTTTTACAAACAATAATCCTCTTTTTGTAATTGACGGAATTATGGTTGACGCACCTTATGATTTTGCTCCTGGAGAAATAGAATCGATGCAGGTTTTAAAAGACGCTTCATCTGCTGCAATTTATGGGGTTCGAGGTGCAAATGGAGTTGTAATTATTACCACTAAAAAAGGAAAAGCAGGAAAAATGGACGTTAAGTTCAAGTCTATTGTTGGTCTTCAGAATGTGGCTAAAAAATGGGATGTTACTGACCGTGTAGGATATCAAAAAATTACAAGCGAAGCAGAACGTAACAGAGACATTAGAGCTGGAGTTCCAGTGAGTATTGCTCCGGGAAATGATCCTGCAAGTTCATCTTATATTTCAAATGTCGATACAGACTGGCAGAAAGAATCTTTCCAGACAGGCGTTGTACAAAATCAGGCACTTACGTTTAATGGAGGAGCAGAAAGCATTGCGTACAGTTTTAATGTTGACTATTTTAAAAACACGAGTTATATCAAAACGCCTCAGGACTATGAGAGGCTTTCAACCAATTTGAATTTGAATGGTAAGAAAGGAAAATTTAAGTATGGTGCTAAAATAGCTTACACACAATCTGATAAAGAAATTTTTAATGAATACAATGCAGGACAAACCGTTGTCAGTGATATTTTGGGAGCAGTTCCAACTATGCCAGTTTATGATCCAAATAGACTTGGAGGATATGGAGGTACAGATAATTTGACTCAGAGAGCTATTTCAATGAACCCTATTGGATACAATAATCTGATTGATAACAACGGAAAAAGAAATCGTTTCTTAGGAGATGTCTGGGGAGAAATTGAAATTGTAAAAGGTCTTAAATACAAATTGGATGTAAGTTACGATAGAACAGACTGGGAAAACAGAAAATTTATTCCGCCTAGTGATTTAGGATGGTATTATATTACTACAAATGACGAAGCTTCTTTAGATGTAGAAACAGGTAATGAGCTGAGAACTTTCATGAATAATTTATTGACTTATGAAATTACTCTTGGAAAACATAAAATTGATGCTCTTGCAGGATGGATTCAAGAACGAAGAGATTTCCATAGATATAATTCTAGAGGTGTAGGTTTTACGCCGGGAGAAATTCCAATGCTTCAATATGCTGATTCTAGAGATGCAAGTGAATATAAATTTACAATTACAGGAATCTCATACATCAGCAGATTAAATTATTCTTATGACGACCGTTATTTACTTCAGGCTAACTTTAGACAAGATAAAACTTCTCTTTTCAGCCAGATTAATAATTCGGCTAATTTTTACTCTTTTTCTGGAGGATGGAAAATCAGCAATGAAAAGTTTTTACACTTACCAGAATGGGTAAGCAATATTAAACTTCGCGGAGGTTATGGTACAATTGGAAATAATACAATTCCGCAGTATTTCTTTGCAACAACAGTAAATAGTTTTGCAGGATATGATTTTAATAACGAACTGGCTCCGGGAACAACAGTTGTGAGCGCATTAGATCCAAATGTTCACTGGGAAAAATCTACAAACTCCAATGTCGGAATCGAATTGGGTTTCTTAAATAATGATTTACAATTCACCGCAGAATATTTCATTAAAAAATCAGACGATTTATTATTAGGAGTGCCGCTTCCTTTTTCAACAGGTGCTTTTCCAGCAAGCGTTACTACAAATGCAGGATCTATGAAAAACACTGGAGTGGAGTTTACAGCAGCTTACAGTAATCATCATCATAAATTCAAATATGATATTTCAGCCAACTTTGGAACACTGAAAAATGAAGTTACCAAAATTGGTGTAAACGGAAATCCGATTTATGGGGCAGTTTCTAAAACAGAAGTAGGAAGATCTGTGGGTGAAATGTTTGCTTGGGAAGCGATTGGTATTTTTCAAAACGCAGCCGAAGTTGCTTCTTCTCCAACCCAAACGGGTGCAGCTCCTGGAGATATTAAATTCAGAGATGTAAACGGAGACGGCATAATTACAGATGCAGATAGAACTTTTCAAGGAGTAACAATTCCAAAATATGGTTTCGGATTTAATTTCAGCGCTTCTTATTCCAACTTTGATTTTTCAATGTTCTGGCAGGGAGCCGGCGGTAACAAAGTATTTAATGCAATGTACCGTAATTTAATGATCGGTCAATATACAAACCATCATACAGACGAATTGAATTATTGGACACCAACCAATACCAATACAAATGTTCCTGCACCAGTAATTGGAGATCCAAACGGAAACGGCAGAGACTCAAATAGATTTATCGAAAGCGGCGACTATGTGAAACTGCAAACTATGGAAATTGGTTATAACATTCCGCTGAAAGATAAATTTATTCAAAAAGCAAAGGTTTACCTAAATGGTCAAAATCTGTTGATTATTTCTAAGTACAAAGGATATGATCCAGATTTTAACAGCGACGGATTAATCTCGAGAGGATATGATGCGGGATCTTTTCCAAATCCGAGAACAATTTCTTTAGGAGTAGAAGTAAGCTTCTAATAAGGTTTAACCAATTTAAAAAGTATTAAAATGAAATATAAAATATTCAATTATATAGCAGTTTTCTTTTCGCTTGCTTTGGTAACCACAAGCTGCGTAGACAATGAAGACTTAGAACAGCTGGATCCTAACAACAATGCAGTCGATTCATTTTGGAAAACAGATGAAGATGCGCTTAAAGGTGTAAATGCAGCGTATGGAAGTTTATTAACAGATGGTACTTACATGAGAAGTACACCTTTATTGCTGGATGTAAAAGCAGATGATTCGCGTACCAACAGCCCTTGGGGTTCTATGTACAATGTTGGGCATTTTAACTCAAACGTAGCCGATGCATCAATCTACGGATGGGCTTATGAAACCTATTATCAAGGAATTTATCGTGCCAATCAAGTATTGACAAATGTACCAGGAATTGATTTTGAAGATGACGCTTTAAAAAATAGAATCTTAGGACAGGCTTATTTTTTAAGAGGTTTGTTTTTATTCCACGCAGTGAATATGTTTAAAAATGTTCCAATTCCAACAGAATTAGCGGTTTATTATCCTCAAAAAACACAAGAAGAAGGATGGGCACAAGTAATAGCAGACTTTAAAGCTGCTGCAGAATTACTTCCAAATTCTTATACGGGTGTTTCAGGATTAGATGCAGGGCAAAAAGGGCGCGCAACAAAAGGAGCTGCCTTAGGATATTTAGGAAAAGCGTATTTGTTTACTAAAGATTTTACTAATGCCAGAACCACTTTTAAACAAGTAATAGATTTAGGGGTTTATTCTCTGACAGCAAATTATAGAGACAATTTTACTACTGCAAACGAAAATAATTCGGAATCTCTTTTTGAAGTACAATTTAGCAGAGATGCCGGTGGAGTTGATTTAGGCTGGGGCGGCGCTCCTGCTTCGGGCTGGGGGAAAACATCAGCAAGAGCAATTACTTACGCACCGCGTGCTTTTGGTTGGACAGATGTACAGCCAACTTGGGCATTGTTTAATGAATTTAAAGAAGAAAAAACAAAAACAGGAGCAGACGATCCTCGTTTAGATGCTACTATTTTCTACAATAAACCGGGAACAAAACTATACGGAAAAGATTTTGCGGCTTTCTATGCTTCAAGTCCTGCTGATTTAAATGATCTTTTTTGCAGAAAATATCAAAATTCTGACGGTGAATTTGCAGACGAATACGACTGGCGTTCTGGAATCAATGAGCGTTTATTGCGATATGCAGATATTCTTTTAATGTACGCAGAATGTTTGAACGAAACAGGAGATACACCGGGAGCTTATACTTACATTCAAATGGTAAGAAACAGAGTAAATCTTCCTGATTTAGCAACAACAAAACCAGGACTCACACAAGAGCAGATGAGAGAACAGATTGGTCACGAAAGATTTTTGGAATTCCCTCTTGAAGGACACCGTTTTGACGATATCCGTCGTTGGGGATGGCTCCAAAACCCGACAAAATTGGCTTGGCTGAAAGCAAGAGACAATGAATTCAATTCTTACACAGCCGGACGTGAATATTTCCCAATTCCACAGCTGGAAATGGATAATAATCCAGGGACAGTCCAAAATGATAGTTATTGAGTTTGCAGTCTCAGTTCTCAGTTTACAGTAAGACAGTGACTGTAAACTGCGACTGCGACTAAAAAAAATGGAGTTAGTTTGAATCCTTAATATCATGTGAAGGCTTAAAAATCTTCACATGATATTATAACTAAAAAATATTATGAAAAAAGCACTTTTAATTACATTTCTTATTTCGTTTTACAGTCAGCTGAATTTCGCGCAGACGACAATAACCATTAAAAACACAACCGATGCACCAACAATTGACAAAAACATTTATGGTCATTTTGCAGAACATTTAGGACGCTGTATTTACGGGGGATTTTTTGTGGGAGATACTTCAAAAATTCCAAATACAAACGGAGTACGAAATGATATTATTAAGGCTTTAAAAGAGTTGAAAATTCCAAATTTAAGATGGCCGGGAGGTTGTTTTGCAGATACTTATCATTGGAAAGACGGAATAGGACCAAAAGAACAAAGACCAACAATTGTAAACAAATGGTGGGGAGGTGTAACCGAAGACAACAGTTTCGGAACGCATGATTTCCTGAATATGTGTGAACTTCTGGGCGCAGAACCGTATTTATCTGGAAACGTAGGAAGCGGAACAGTTCAAGAATTGTCGGATTGGGTTCAATACACCAACTTCAGCGGTAAAAGTCCCATGAGTGATTTACGTGCTAAGAATGGAAGAAAAGAACCATGGAAAGTGAAGTATTGGGGAATTGGAAATGAAGCTTGGGGATGCGGTGGAAATATGACCGCAGAATATTATGCAGGAGAATATCGCAAGTATGCGACTTTCATGTCAGATTGGGAAAATACAGGCGGCATTACCCGCATTGCTTCAGGATCAAACAGCTCCGATTACAATTGGACAGAAGTTTTAATGAAAGGCATTCCGCTGAATATGTTGGGCGGCGTTGGTGTTCATCATTATGCCGTAATTGACTGGGGTAAAAAAGGAGACGATAGAAATTTTACAGAAGAAGGTTATTTCAAAACTATGCAGTCGGCTTTAAAAATGGAAGAATTGGTTACGAAACATTCGGCTATTATGGATAAATATGATCCCGAGAAAAAAGTAGCCATGATTGTAGATGAATGGGGAGGCTGGTACGAAGTAGAAAAAGGAACTAATCCAGGATTTTTATACCAGCAGAATACCATGCGTGATGCCGTTTTAGCAGGAGCAACTCTTAATATTTTCAATAACCATGCAGATAGAGTTCGTATGGCAAATCTAGCGCAATGTGTAAATGTTTTACAAGCCGTACTCCTTACAGATAAAGCCAAAATGATTACGACACCAACGTATCATGTAATGAAAATGTACAGCGTTCATCAAGATGCAAAATTATTGCCTGTTAGTTTTAATTCTCCAAATTATACTTTTAATGGAGAAACACTTCCTGCAGTTTCAGCATCGGCATCAAAAGATAAAAACGGAGCAGTCCATATTTCATTGGTTAATGTTGATGCAAAAAACAAGAACAAAATCGAAATTGATGTAAAAGATTTGGGCGTGAAAAACTTCACGGGAACAGTTATAACATCGGCGAAATTACAAGATTACAATTCATTTGAGAATCCAGAAAAAATTGCTCCAACAGCATTTAAAGGTTTCGAAAACAAAAAAGGAAAACTTGAAATTACTATTCCTCCTTTCTCAGTAGTTGTTTTAGAAGGAAAATAAAATAGAAGCAGATGAAAAAAGAAAACTTCAGTTTAAAAATTATCTCTTTCATCGGATTTTTTGCAGCAGCAATTCTAATGACGAGCTGTTCCAAAGATGATCCGGCATTAGAACCAGAACCGCCTGTAGTAGTTGATCCGCCTGTGGTTACACCAACATTTAACGGACCGACTTATGCAGACAATTATACGGCGTTTGCAGGCTGGGCAACTCGATCACAATGGAATCTGGCAAACGTGCACGATCCGTCGGTCGAAAAATCGGGAGAATATTATTATATGTATCAAACTGATGCTTCGTATGGAAATGCACATGAAGGCAACGGACATTTTTTCTACAGAAGATCGAAAGATTTAATCAGCTGGGAATTTATGGGACCTTCAATGCTTCAAGCGCCTGTTTGGGTAAAAGATTCTCTAAATAATAAAAGAGCAAGAATGAATCCGGCACTTCCTCCAATAACAAATCCAAGTTACGGATTTTGGGCACCATGTGTTCGAAAAGTGGGGAATGTTTTCAGAATGTATTACAGCATTGTGGTCACGAATCCAATTACTGGAACTGATACCAATACTTCTTGGACAGAACGCGCTTTTATTGGTTTAGCAGAAACTACAGATCTGGCTTCTAATAATTGGGTAGATAAAGGAATGGTAGTCTGCTCAGAACCAGACGGCGTAAAAAGCTATGTAAGAAACGGAGGAAACGATTGGGATGCTTATTTTAAATTCAACGCCATTGATCCGAGTTTTATTGAAACTCCAGAAGGCGAACAATATTTAATTTACGGTTCATGGCATTCAGGAATTGCTGCTTTAAAACTGAATCCAACAACAGGAAAACCAGATAAATTAAAGACAATAGACGATTACGGAGTTCGAATTGCCGGCAGAGGAAATGTAAATACAAACCGCTGGCAGGCACTGGAAGGACCAGAAATTATCTACAATCCAGACACGCAATATTATTATTTGTTTTTGGCTTATGATGAATTATCGGTCGCATACAATACTCGTGTGGCGCGTTCCAAAAACATTCTTGGTCCTTACGTAACCAATACCGGAATCAGTATTACAAACGGGGCAGAATGTTTCCCGATGTTAACGCATCCTTATCAATTTAAAAATCATACAGGTTGGGTTGGTTTTGCGCACTGTGCTGTTTTCCAAAACCCGACAACCAAACAATGGTTTTATGCTTCGCAGGCGCGTCTGCCAGAAGGAGTTGCAGGAATCAATGTTTCCAATGCAGTCATGATGGGGCATGTTCACAGCATTCAATGGACAGAAGATGGATGGCCTGTGATAGAACCTGAGCGTTATGCCGGAGTACCAACAACGACTTTTGCAGAAGGAAATCTGGTAGGAACTTGGGAACAGATTACAATGAATTATCAATACAAAACCATGCAGAAATCGGTTACGATTTTTTTAACCGCAGATAAAAAAGTAAGCGGTGATATAACAGGCACATGGTCTTACGATCCTGCTAAAAAAATCGCTACCATAAACGGAGTAAAATGCAACGTAATTGATGCTTGGGATTGGGAATCAGCAACCAGAAAAGTGACGTTAAGTTATACTGGAATCAACAGCGCAGGATTAGCAGTTTGGGGTAAAAAAGTAAACTAGAAAATTCCAATTTTTTAAATGCCAAATTCCAAGTATTATAGAATAGCCACTCCCGATAGCTATCGGGATAAAGGATTAAAAAGATTAAAAAAATAATCTGCGAGAGAAAAATAAGCCGCGACTCGTGGCAAAAAAAACAGACATAGATTTTAAAAATAAATCCATTTAATCTGTGAATCCCGATAGCTATCGGGAGTGGCAAAAAAAAAGTAACAAATGAAAAACCTATTTATAAACCTTTCTGTTTTGCTTTTATCGATTGTGGGAACAGCACAATCGGTAAAATTTAATAACCCAATTATAAAAGATAAATACACAGGAGATCCTGCTGCTTTGGTTTATAAAGACAAAGTGTATTTGTATGCTGGTCACGATGAAGCACCAAATGATTTTCATTTTTATAAGATGAATGAATGGCTGGTGTATTCTTCTTCGGACATGAAGAAATGGGAATCGCATCCCGTGCCTTTAAAAGTAACCGATTTTAAATGGGCAAAAAGTGATGCCTGGGCTTCGCAGGTTATCGAGAGAAACGGAAAATTTTACTGGTATGTAACGGTTGAACACGGCACTGTAAAAGGAAAATCGATTGGAGTTGCTGTTGCCGATAATCCGCTTGGACCTTTTAAAGATGCATTGGGAAAGGCACTAATTACCAATGATATGACCAAGTTCAGCGAAATAACATGGGACGATATTGATCCAACGGTTTTTATTGATACTGACGGACAAGCCTATCTGTTTTGGGGAAATACAGCCTGTCATTATGCTAAATTAAAAGAAAATATGACGGAAATAGATGGTGAAATTCATCACATAAAGCTTCCAAATTTTACAGAAGCACCATGGATTCACAAACATAAAGACTGGTATTATTTATCGTATGCTTATGAATTTCCTGAAAAAATAGCTTACGCAATGAGTAAATCCATTACTGGACCTTGGGAGTTTAAAGGAATTTTGAATGAAATTGCAGGAAACAGCAATACGAATCATCAATCCATAATTGATTTTAAAGGGCAATCTTATTTCATTTATCACAACGGAGCATCAAAACCAGACGGCGGAAGTTTTAGAAGATCAGTCTGTGTCGATAAATTATTTTATAACAAAGACGGAACGATGAAACGTGTTGTAATGACCTCTGAAGGAATTCAATAGATTGTCAGTCTGAGCGAAGTCGAAGACAGTCACGTTCGCAGTTTTCAGCAACCAAACTTAAATTTACTTACATAACTTATATGGTTTACAAAAATATAAAATATGCACTTTCTGTACTAAGCTTTTTGATTGGCTGGGGATGTTTTGCGCAGGATATTGTCGTACACGATCCAGTTGTTATCAAACAAAAAGACACATACTATTTATATTGTACAGGCAACGGAATAAGTGTTTTTAGTTCGAAAGATTTAAAAAAATGGAACAAAGAGTCACAGGTTTTTGCAGAAAAACCAGTTTGGGCAGATGGTGTTGCAGCCGATTTTAAAAACCACATTTGGGCGCCGGATATTTCATTTCATAACAACACTTATTATCTGTATTATTCGGTTTCGGCTTTTGCCAAAAATACTTCGGCGATTGGCGTTGCGACTAATACGACTTTAGACTCAAAAGATAAAAATTACAAATGGGTCGATCACGGAATTGTAATTCAATCACAACCAAATAGAGATATGTGGAACGCCATTGATCCGAATTTAGTCTTTGATGAAAACAATACACCTTGGCTTTCTTTCGGTTCTTTTTGGGAAGGATTGAAATTGGTAAAACTAAATTCCGATTTAAAATCGATTGCAGAACCTCAGGAATGGCATACGATCGCAAAACGCAAAAGATCTTTTGAATTAGCAGACTCAGATCCGGGAGATGGCGCGCTGGAAGCTCCTTTTATCTTTAAGAAAAACGGTTATTATTATCAATTTCTTTCTTGGGATTTGTGCTGTCGCGGAGAAAAAAGCACTTACAAAGTGGTCGTTGGAAGATCAAAAAATGTCACTGGACCTTATTTAGATAAAGACGGAAAACCGCTCGATCAAGGCGGAGGAAGTTTAATAGTTCAAGGTGATGAAAATTACTTTGGCGCAGGCCACAACAGCGCTTATACTTTTGACGGAAAAGATTATATGTTTTATCATGCTTATGAAAAAAAGTCCAATGGAACGCCAAAATTAGTGGTTAGAGAAATTAAATGGGATGCCGATTTCTGGCCTGTTTTAAAATAGAATACAAATACAATGAAGAAATATAACTTACCAATTTTAACGATTTTAATGTTATTACTTGTTTTGGCTTCTTGTAAGGAAACCAAAAACAATGTGGTGCAAAATAAAACATCGGCCTTAAAAGCAGGTTATGAAATCGAACCAGTTAACATTCAAAATGTAAAACTTACAGATTCTTTTTGGCTTCCAATTATCAAAAGAGTCCAAGAAGTAACAATCGAATATGCGATTAAGAAATGTGATGAAGAAGGTCGTTTTGAAAACTTTTTAATTGCTGGAAAACAAAAAACTGGAAAAGTGCGAGGCGATATGCCTTTTGATGATACCGATGTTTACAAAATCATTGAAGGCGCATCTAATACTTTAATCAGTGCTCCGAATCCGAAATTGGAGAGAGTTCTGGATTCGATGATTGCCATTGTAAAAATTGGTCAGGAACCAGACGGATATATTACTACTTGGAGAACGATAAACCCTGCAAAACCGCCGGCACCTTGGGTTCCTGTAATTGAGGGAAAACGATGGGAATCTTTACAAATCAGCCACGAATTATACAATCCAGGACATTTAATCGAAGCGGCAATCGTGCATTATGAAGCCACACGAAAAACCAATTTTCTAGATATTGCCATAAAAGCAGCCGATATGCTGGTACGAACTTTTGGCGATAATCCGGGTCAGGTAAAAGGGGTTCCAGGGCATCAGATTGTAGAAACGGGTTTAATAAAATTGTATCAGATTACAGGAAAAGAAGAGTATCTGAAATTGGCCAAATACTATTTGGATAATCGCGGGAATCCAGACAATCATAAATTATACGGAGAATATGCTCAGGATCATATGCCTGTTGTGCAGCAAAAAGAAGCAGTTGGACATGCCGTTCGCGCTGTTTACATGTATGCGGGAATGACAGATATTGTAGCCATGACCAAAGATAAAGCCTATGAAAATGCTGTAAATAGTTTATGGGAAAATATGATCAATAAAAAAATGTACATCACAGGCGGAATTGGTTCAAGACATGACGGTGAAGCTTTTGGAGCAAACTACGAATTGCCAAATCTAACTGCTTATAACGAAACTTGTGCGGCAATTGGTGATGTTTATTGGAATCACAGACTGCATAATTTATACGGAAAATCGCAATATTTTGATGTGATCGAAAGAACCATGTACAACGGATTAATTTCGGGTATTTCGCTTGACGGAAAACAATTTTTTTATCCAAATGCTTTAGAGGCAGATGGAGTTTACAAATCAAATAGAGGTTCTTGTACGCGTCAGGCTTGGTTTGATTGTTCTTGCTGTCCGACGAATTTAATTCGTTTTATTCCGTCAATTCCGGGATTGATTTATTCTAAAACCAAGAATGATTTATATGTGAATTTGTATGCTTCAAACGATGCTTCTTTCAACTTAGGAAAAACTGATTTACAGATTTCGCAGCAGACTTCTTATCCTTGGAACGGAAAAGTTGGAATTTCAGTTAATCCTAGAAAAGAAAGCAAATTCACAATTAAACTTAGAGTTCCCGGCTGGGCAAGAAATGAAGTTTTGCCAGGAGATTTATATACTTATAAAAAAGCTTCAACTCAAAAACCAACTATCAGCGTAAATGGAGAAACTTTGGCAATTCAGCCTGAAAATGGTTATTTCAACGTGACTAGAAACTGGAAAAAAGGAGACAAAATCGCTCTTAATTTTCCCATGGAAGTTCAGGAAGTAGAAACGAATTCAAAGGTAGAAACGAATAAAAACAAAGTCTCTTTAGAATACGGTCCGTTAGTATATGCAGTTGAAGAAATGGACAACAAAACCAATTTTGATAAGATTAATATTTCGGCTTCGGAGACTTTCAAAGTAAGAAAAGAAGCGAACTTACTGCAAGGTGTAAATGTGATCGAAAATTCAAAATTCAAAGCCATTCCCTATTATTCTTGGTCGAATCGCGGCGTTGGGAAAATGAAAGTGTGGATTGATTTTAAAGACTGAATCTTGACCTTAGAAAATAGAACAAATATTGAAAGTCTAAATTTCTCGCAAATAAATTAAATTCAAACAAATAAGTATAACATGCAAACAAACATATTAAAAAATTTGGCACTTTCGGCCATTGTTTTTGTAAGTGTTTCTTCTTGTACAGATAAAAAAGCACCAAAAGAACTGCCTAAAAAAGAAGTGACTACTACAAAAACAACCTTAACTAATAAACCTATAGTGTTGCAAAGGGCAGATCCTTTTATATACAAGCATACAGATGGGTATTACTATTTTACAGGATCGGTACCAACCTATGATGCTGTAGAGTTAAGACGTGCAAAGTCTATTGCTGAACTTCAAAATGCTGAAACCTTTAGAGTATGGGAAAAACATAAAAGCGGACCAATGAGCCGTCATGTTTGGGCGCCTGAAATTCATTATTTAGATGGAAAATGGTACGTGTATTTTGCAGCAAGCGAAGAAGACGATATTTGGAAATTAAGACCTTACGTTTTGGAATGTACAGGTCAGGATCCTTTACATGACAAATGGATTGAACTTGGACAAATGCAGGCAGCTGACGCAGATCCAAAAAGCTTTACTGATTTTTCTTTGGACGGAACTGTATTTGAACATAAAAATAAACGCTATTTCTGTTGGGCAGAAAAAACAGGCGGGCAGTTCGCGGCTTCTAATTTGTATTTAGCCGAAATGGAATCACCCGTAAAACTAAAAACAGTTCAATTCATGCTAACGACTCCGGATTATGATTGGGAACGCATAGGTTTTTGGGTAAATGAAGGTCCTGCAGTTATTAAAAACAAAGGGAAAATTTACATCACTTTTTCGGCAAGTGCTACTGGTTCTTGTTATAGTATGGGAATGATGGAAGCAGATGAAAATGCTGATTTACTAGATAGAAATTCTTGGAAAAAATCCAGATATCCAGTATTAAAAACAAATGAAGCAAAAAAGATTTATGGACCAGGGCATAATTCATTCACTGTGGATGAAAACGGAGAACCATTAGTAATTTATCATGCAAGGGATTACGAAAAAGCTGTTGGCGATCCAAAAGTCGTGCCTGCAACAGATAAAAGACCGTTGAAAGAAATTATTGCAGATCCGTTATATGATCCTAATCGTCATGCTAGAATGATGAAATTAAAATTTGATGAAAATGGTAAACCAATATTCGAATTTAACTAAAAACTCGAAATGGTAATGACGAAAATTTATTCGCTTCACCAACAAAAAACAGCCTAAAAAAAGCGAGTTTAAAGTAATCGGTACCAAAGTAAAGTATGATTTTCCAGCTTATTCTGTGACTGTTTTGAAGATTAAGATGAAATAATCGCAGCATAATAAATGTAACATTGACATTTATTTTTTGTTTTGAGCATAAATCTTTGTTTTGATGCATTTTTTGTAAAAATTAGAGAAGAGAATTTTGTTAAGTGTTTTTTATACACTTATAAATTATTTATAATTATATTTGTCAATATTTTAAAAATAAAATACGAATGAAAAATTATGTAATAGGATTGGACTACGGAACAGATTCTGTTCGCGCGGTGCTGATTGATACTGAGAATGGACAGGAGCTGGCATCGAATGTTTCTCATTACAAAAGATGGAAAAACAAACAATATTGTGACGCCTCTATAAACCAATTTCGCCAGCATCCTTTGGATCATATCGAAGGATTGGAAAGCACGATTCAAAACGTTGTAAAAGAAAGTAAAGTTGATCCTTCATTGGTTCGCGGTATCTGCATTGATACAACAGGATCTTCTCCAGTTCCAGTTACAAAAGATGGAACACCATTAGCATTGACAAAAGGTTTTGAAGAAAACCCGAATGCGATGATGGTATTGTGGAAAGATCATACATCAATTAATGAAGCAAACGAAATCAACGAACTGGCAGTTAGCTGGGGCGGAGAAGATGTTACAAAATACGTAGGCGGAATTTATTCATCAGAATGGTTTTGGGCAAAAATCCTGCACATTGCAAGACAAGATGAAGCGGTTCGAAATGCAGCACATACTTGGATGGAGCACTGCGATTTAATGACGTATTTGCTAATTGAAGATAAAGATTTAAAAACTTTTAAAAGAAGCCGTTGCGCAGCAGGTCACAAAGCGATGTGGCATGCAGACTGGAACGGACTTCCTCCAGTTGAATTCTTAGAAAAATTACATCCATATTTAGCGCAGCTTCGTGGAAATTTATATGATGAAACTTATACATCAGATTTAGTTGCAGGAAAACTAAGCAAAGAATGGGCAGAACGTTTAGGGCTTTCTACAGAAACAGTTGTAGCTGTTGGAACTTTCGATGCACATTCTGGAGCAGTTGGAGCTAAAATCGAAGAGAATACTTTGGTTCGTGTTATGGGAACTTCTACTTGTGATATCCTAGTTGGTTCTTATGATGAGGTGGGAACAAAAACCGTTCGCGGTATCTGCGGACAAGTTGATGGTTCAGTTATTCCAGGATTTATTGGTTTAGAAGCAGGACAATCTGCTTTTGGAGATTTATTAGCTTGGTATAAGGAATTATTGCTTTGGCCGACAGAACATTTATTAGGTTCTTCGTCACTTTTAAATGATGCTCAAAAAGAGCAGTTAAGAGAAGAATTCAGCGATAAATTAATTGTAGAATTAACAAAAGAAGCAGCCAAAATTCCGGTTTCAGAAAGTCTTCCAATTGCTTTAGACTGGATTAACGGACGTAGAACTCCAGATGCTAATCAGGAATTAAAAAGTGCTATTTCAAATCTTTCTTTAGGAACAAAAGCACCACATATTTTCAAAGCTTTAGTGAACGCAATCTGTTTTGGAGCAAAGAAAATTGTTGATCGTTTTGAAGAAGAAGGAGTAAAAATTGACAGCGTAATCGGAATTGGCGGTGTTGCCCGTAAATCTCCTTTTATTATGCAGACTTTGGCAAATGTTTTAAACAAACCAATTAAAATTGCAGCTTCAGACCAGACGCCAGCTTTAGGAGCGGCAATTTATGCAGCCGTTGCAGCTGGAATTTATTCAAATGTAATCGAAGCAAGCCAGAAAATCGGAAGTGATTTTGACGGAGAATATTTCCCTCAGACAGACCAAGTAGAAGCTTATCATAAACTGCTTTTAGGATACGAACAATTAAGTGCTTTTGCAGATCCTAACCTTAAAATATCGCAACATGAGCTCTCTTTATAAAGATTTAAAACAAGAATGTTACGAAGCCAATATGCAGTTAAATGCATTGAATTTAGTGGTATACACTTTTGGAAACGTAAGTGCTGTGGACAGAGAAAATGGTGTTTTTGCCATTAAACCAAGCGGTGTTCCCTACGAAGATTTAAAACCTGAAGATATCGTAATTGTCGATTTTGATAATAATATTATTGAAGGTACAATGCGTCCGTCATCTGACACTAAAACGCATGCTTATTTATATAAAAACTGGCCAAATATTGGCGGAGTTGCCCACACACACGCAACTTATTCAGTTGCTTGGGCACAATCTCAATTAGATATTCCGATTTTCGGAACCACACATGCAGACCATTTAACGGCTGATATTCCGTGTGCGCCCCCGATGGCAGATTCTTTAATTGAAGGAAACTACGAGCACAATACTGGAATTCAGATTCTAGATTGTTTCAAAGAAAAAAATCTTTCTTATGAAGAAGTAGAAATGATTCTGATTGGAAATCACGGTCCGTTTGCATGGGGAAAAAATGCAGCAAAAGCGGTTTATAACAGTAAAGTTCTGGAAGTTGTGGCAGAAATGGCATACTTGACTTTGCAAATCAATCCAAACGCACCAAGATTAAAAGATTCATTAATAAAGAAACATTACAACCGTAAACACGGAAAAGATTCGTATTACGGACAATAATGATTTTAGATTTTAGAGTGCAGATTTTAGATTAAAGAAAATAGAATAAAGAACAAAGAGAAAAGATTTTCGTTAATCGTGAATTTTAGATAAAGAAAAACGATTTGACGATTAAACAAATAAACGATTAAACAAAATGATAGATATATCTCAAAAAGAAGTATGGTTTGTAGTAGGAAGCCAGGAATTATACGGTGAAGAAACACTTAGAAAAGTAGCGGAACACTCTCAGATTATTGCAAAAGGATTAGACGCTTCGTCTTCAATTCCAGTAAAAGTGGTTTATAAAGATGTGGTGAAATCTCCTTCTCAGATTTTAGATGTATGCTTGGCAGCGAATTCTGCTAAAAACTGTATCGGAATTATTGCTTGGATGCATACTTTCTCTCCAGCAAAAATGTGGATTGGCGGATTGAATATCCTTAAAAAACCATTATGTCATTTACATACACAATACAATGCTGAAATTCCGTGGGGAAGCATCGACATGGATTTTATGAACTTAAACCAATCGGCTCACGGAGATCGTGAATTCGGTTTTATCATGTCTAGATTACGTAAAAAACGTAAAGTAGTTGTGGGTCACTGGGAAGATCAAAGAGTTCAAAAACAATTAGGAATCTGGTCAAGAGTCGTTTTAGGATGGGATGAACTTCAAAACTTAAAAGTAGCTCGTATTGGAGACAATATGCGTGAAGTTGCCGTTACGGAAGGTGACAAAGTGGAAGCGCAAATTCGTTTCGGAATGTCTGTAAACGGTTACGATTCTTCAGATGTTACCAAACATATTGAAAAAGTAACAGACAAAGAATTAAACGATTTATTAGCAGTTTACGAGCAATCATATACTTTAACCGATTCTTTAAAAGAAGGCGGAGCGCAAAGAAGTTCGTTAGTTGAAGCAGCAAAAATTGAATTAGGATTAAGAGCTTTCCTTGAAGAAGGGGGATTCGGTGCTTTTACAGATACTTTTGAAAACCTTGGAGTTTGGAAACAATTACCAGGAATCGCAACACAAAGATTAATGGCCGATGGTTATGGTTTTGGCGGAGAAGGAGACTGGAAAACAGCTGCAATGGTAAGAGCTTTAAAAGTAATGTGTATTGGTTTAGAAGGCGGAACTTCATTCATGGAAGATTACACGTACCATTTCACACCTCAAAAATCATACGTTTTAGGATCGCATATGTTGGAAATCTGTCCTTCTATTGCTGATGGAAAACCTTCTTGTGAAGTACATCCATTAGGAATTGGCGGAAAAGAAGATCCAGCTCGTTTAGTATTCAACTCTCCTGCAGGAGATGCAATCAATGTTTCTTTGGTTGATATGGGAACTCGTTTCCGTTTAATTGTAAACGAAGTAGAAGCGGTTAAGCCAATGGCAGAATTACCAAAATTACCAGTTGCAAGAGTTTTATGGGATTGTAAGCCAAACCTTGAAGTTGCAGCAACAGCTTGGATTCTTGCCGGAGGAGCGCATCACACGGTTTACAGCCAATCAATTACAACTGAATACATGGAAGATTTTGCTGATATCGCAGGAATCGAATTATTGGTTATTGATGAAAAAACAACAATAAGAGATTTTAAAGATAAAATTAATGCCAACGAAGCATATTATCATTTGTTTCAACACGGCCTGTAAGGCAGTAAAATGTAATTTGTAAGATGTAGAATGTGAAAAAAACTCAAAACGTAATTTTTACATTTTTAAAATGATTAATTTTCACATCTGACATTTTACTTCTAACATTTAACTTTTTACAAACCAAAAAAATATCATTTATGAATGTATTAAAACGCTCTCTTTTTGTATTAAGCATGCTTGGCATTGCTATAGTTTCTGTTCAATGTAAAGGCGATAAAAAAGCTGACACAGAAAAAGTTGCAGCTGATGAAAAAGCTTTAGTTACAATTGACAAATCAGATTATGGAACTACTGCAAAAGGAGAAAAAGTGGAGAGTTATAAACTGAAAAACCAAAATGGGATGGAAGTTGACATCATTACTTTTGGCGGCAGAATTACAGATTTGAAAGTGCCAAATAAAGAAGGCGTTTCAGAAAATGTAGTAATTGGATTCAGTTCTTTAGCGCAATATGAAAAAGAAAATCCTTTCTTCGGGGCTTTAATCGGAAGATACGGAAACCGAATTGCTAAAGGTAAATTTACATTAGACGAAAAAGAATATCAGTTAGCAATTAACAATGCGCCAAACGCTTTGCACGGCGGTCCGCAAGGATTTTTTAATGTAGTTTGGAAAGCAGATGAGGTTAAGTCTGGTGATGCTGCTTCTTTAAAATTATCATACTTAAGTAAAGATAAGGAAGAAGGTTATCCTGGAAACTTAAAAGTTTTTGTGACCTATACATTAACAAATGACAATCAGTTAGAGGTTTTGTATGAAGCAACAACAGACAAAAAAACAGTTGTTAACTTGACGCAGCATTCTTATTTCAATCTATCAGGAGATTTTACCAAAACAATCTTAGATCACGAATTGACTTTAAATGCAGATAAATTAGTTCCGGTAGATGCAACTTTAATTCCGACAGGAAAATTAGAGGATGTTGCGGGAACGCCTTTCGATTTTAGAACTCCAAAATTAATTGGAAAAGACATCAATGCTAAAAACGAGCAGTTAGAAAAAGGAAAAGGTTACGATCACTGCTGGGTTTTGAACAATCCTGAAAAAGGAAAAACAATTATTGCAAAAGTATACCACGCTGCAAGCGGAAGAGTTTTAGAAATGACAACAGACGAACCTGGAATCCAATTCTATTCTGGAAATTTCCTTGATGGAACATTGCCAATGCCAAACGGAGGAACTTTTGCACACAGAACAGGACTTTGTTTAGAAACGGAGCATTATCCAGATTCTCCAAACCAGAAAAACTTCCCAACAACGGTTTTAAACCCGGGAGAAAATTATAAAACTAAAACTACTTTTAAGTTTTCAGTACAAAAGTAATTTTAGAATTTGTTAATTAGTTTAGTTCTCTAAAAAACCTCGAAAGTGTATAGCTTTCGAGGTTTTTTTTGCTTTTATAGATGATTTTTGCCTTTAAACTGATTTATAACACAACTTTGGTTTTACTTCTTATATTTGATCACCCCTTTTGAATCTTGAATAAATACAGCCTGCTAATCGCTTGAGTAAAACATGACAAACTCAATTGAATAACGCATATCAAAATGTCAATAAATCAAAAAAATAGATTTAAAGAAGCCTTTTTGTGTCTGGTTTTTCTGTTTTTTCAAAATGTAAATGCTCAAATAACGCTAATCAATTCTTTCGGAACAGCTGTTGTCAAGACCGATATGCTTTGTTATGGACAAAAAGAAAGCGATTTGCGCACTTTTTATCTTGATTTATGCGATTTACATGTTTGTGATAATGATACTGATGGTTTTGCGGTATTCAATTTAAAAACTGTAGAAGATTTAATTGTTGGAACCGCAACAAATTTAAAAGTCCAATTTTATCATCAAAATGGAGCGGAAATACTTGGAGGATTAACCTCGGTTACTAATTTAGTTGCAAAAGAAGAAATTATAAAAGTAAGGGTAACCAATATAAGCACAAGTCATTGTACGGAATCATCATTTAAATTAATTGTAGATGAGCAGCCAATTGCAAACTCTTTGGAGGAGCTTATTGGCTTTGATAATAACAATGACGGTATTTCTGAATATTTTGACACTTCAAATATTGAATCCGTTGTTTTGGGAAATCAGCAAGGTATGACGGTTTCCTTTTTTGATTCAAATGGCAGTCAATTTCCGTGTCCTTTACCAAATCCGTTAACGAATACAATTAAAAACAAGGAAACAATAACGGTAAGGGTAACAAATAATTTGACCAGTTGTTACGCCGAGACAACATTGATTCTAAAAACAACTTCACAGCCAATTATCAAGAAGCCTTGTACAAAATATACCTGTGATGAAGGAAATGGTTTTGGAATTTTTGATCTTTCAGATCTAACGAGTGAAATTATAGGAAATCAATCAGGTTTAAAAATAATGTATTTTGACAATAATGGAAATGCATTGCCTAGTCCACTGCCAAATTTGTTTCAAAACACTCAGGCAAGATCACAAACAATAAAAGTGAGAGTAGAAAATGAGCTAAATAACCTGTGCAGTTCGGAAACAAGTTTTGACTTAGTGGTAAACGATTTGCCAGTAGTTGAGATTGATAAGATATATTCTTTGTGTGATTTAGGAGATTCTGTATATATAAGTGTCGATGAAAGTTTAGACAGCTATACCTGGCAATTTCAAAATACTTATATTGTTTCAAATTCATCCAAAGCTAATTTAACAAGCACAGGAAAGTATACGCTTATAGTTGGAAAAATTCAAAATGATATTTATTGTGAAAATAAATTTGAATTTGAAGTTGTAAGATCCGTTCGACCGACCATCAAAGAAATAAAATATCAGGAATTGTCAGACAGTAATTTTATCGAAATTATTCCATCAGTCGAAGGAAATCTGGAATATTCTATAGATGGGATAAATTATCAGGAAAGTAATTATTTCTCTCCAGTTCAGGACGGAACTTACATTGCATCTATGAGAGATAAAAAAGGCTGTGGTCAGGATTCAAAAGAAGTGACAGTAATTGATTATCCAAAATTTTTTACACCAAATAACGATGGTTTTAATGATCTTTGGCAAATCAAAAGCAGCAGTAAATTTCCAAATTCTAAAATAGCAATATTTGACAGATATGGAAAATTGATAGCCGAATTATCTGCAAATAATCAAGGCTGGGACGGTTCAATCAACGGAACCGCATTGCCAGCTGATGATTATTGGTTTAAAGCAAAATTTAATGACAAGATTAGTTTTTCAGGTCATTTTTCTTTAAAAAGGTAAAACGAAGCTTTTGTTAAAAGAAGATTTATAAAAAATAATAAATAGAAATAAAGCAAGATGGCATTCAAACACCTCTTTAAAGCAGCATTAAATTGGACTTCAAAAAAAGAAGATTCAGCCTCAAAAAGCTACAGTAAAAGTCATCAAATTAAAATTGAAGGAAAGCCAGTTTTAGATGTTTCGGCAGCAAAAGCTTTCAAAGGAGATCCATCTTTATATAATCCAGAAGATTTATTGTTAAGCAGTTTGGTTTCCTGCCATATGATGTCATACTTATATGTCTGCTCTCAAAACGATATAGAAGTTCTCGAATATTCAGACAATGCCGAAGCAACACTCGAAGTTACTCCAGATGGAAGCGGGCGTTTTATTGCTGTTAGATTATATCCGAGAGTAAAAATTTCAAATCCAGATCAAATCGAATTAGCTTTGGATTTACATTTTAAAGCAAATCAATTGTGCTTTATTGCAAATTCGTGTAATTTTCCTGTTTTTCATGAGGCTACTTGTGAGGTTTGAATTATTGTAAAATACTAGCTTTTAACCATTGGCAGGTTTTTGCTAATAATTGAAAATATTTATAAAAACATTTAAAATAATAAATTTTATTGAAAGAAATAGCTTTCTTTTGTTTTTTTTAAAGTAAGCTTTTTGTTATATTTGAGAAAATAAATTTTTCTATATAAATTAACAAAAAACAAAATTGTATGAAAAAATTAGTTTATTTATTGCTTTTTATCCCTTTTTTATCATTTTCTCAATCTCAAATTGAAGATATAGATTGTGATTCAAATGATGTATTAAAAGAAGTATATCTAGAAGGGAATCAGACCATCTTAAAATGTACAGATCAAAATGGTCACTATGTTTTACATGTAATAGCTGTCAGAGGGAGTGGTGGTGGTTCAGGTTCAGGTGGTGCCGATACAGGAATGTCTGACCCTCTTGGTCCAGAATATTCTCCTCCTCCTAATTGCATTAATACTTGGATAAAAACAGATGGCGAATGGCTAATTGTGAATTATTGCGGTATCGAGTGAATCATTACGGTTTTAAGTAGAAATATCAAGACTTCGGAAAGTGTTAAAAAAGAAAAGCTGTCAAAAATGACAGCTTTTTCGTTTATGTACCCTTTACCGTTGAATTGTCGAACTTATTTGTAGAGGATTTGAAGAAACTTGCCTATGCTTATAAAAAGTTATTGATTATTAAATTTTAAGAACAGACACTTTATGTGCGTACCTTCAACTACTAGCCATTGAAAAAGGAGTATAAATACGTATTGTTCTGCATTATGTAATTTATTACACTTGCTAACCATACTTAATATTTTGTTTAAGTATGGTTTTCCGTAAAAGAATCATGATTATATTTAAGTTATTTGCTTTGAGGAATTTAAATATATTGTAAATAAAAAGATAACAAACTAAAGCATGGCTAGAAAAAAAAGAAAGATTGGATTTTATTATTTATGTCTAATTAACGAAGATTTAAATTTAAATGAATCGTTTAAGAATGTGATAAATTATATTAATGGGTTAAATAAAATAGATAGAAATTTCAGTTTAGGTAATAATAAGTTTTGTATTATCGATGAAGTCAATTTTTACCAAAATGCTAATCAGACAAACATAATTTTTAAAAGCGCCACGCATAGTTACAGACCAAATTTAATTCATAGAGAAACTGTTGATGAAAGAGAGAGTCCTAAAGATATAGCTGAAGGTGAAATTGAGAAGACACATTTAGTAACTAATTTTGTCAACGATGATTTAATTCTTTTGCTTGAAAAGCATTTGCATGGTATCTCAATAAATCAATTTGTAAGATATTTAAATCATTATGGTGGACAACTGGATGAGCCCATTAAATTTAATTTTGAGACTGTAGTAAAAGATAATTTTTTAGAAGAAATAGATAATTTGTCTAGAGTTACCTGTGCAGATATATATGTTGATAAACAGATGTTAGGAGGGGAAGCATTAAATTATTCAAATAATCTAAATGAAGTTAAACATGAAGTTATTCTTTCAGTAAAGTCAAAAAAAATGGAATCAATTGCGGATTTTGCAAGAGATACTTTTGCTTTTTTAAACGGAGGGAATAATAGTGTTAGAAGAATAAGGTTAGTTGGTCGTAATATGGATAATAATGAAGTTATTATTAATACAGATTTTATTGAGCGTCAAGAATATATTTCTCCAGAAATAAATGAAATAACAGGAGAACCAATATCTCGCGATGTGTTTAATGAAATGAATCTTGCAATCCAAAACTTTTAAAGCATGTATTTAGAGTTTATACTTTTATTTTTTGATTATTTTAAAACTTTGAATAAAAGAGTAGTAATTTATGAATGGGTTTTTCCGATTCTATTTTGTTTATTATTACTTTTTTGTAACTGTAAATATGATTTATCAGCATATAAAATGTTTAAAGACAACTCTATAAATATTTTGGGAGTTCTCCTGGGGTTTTCGATTGCAGTAATTACTATAATTACTACTGGTGGCGGAAAAAATTTAGAAGAAATAAAGAAGATAATTACTGGGTTTACGAAAGGAACAAAAAACATAACTTTATATGAGCTAATTCTCATCAATTTTACATACTCTGTTATCTTGGAAATATTAATAATAATAGGTTGTTTGTTAATGCCTTTAATCTCTAATCTATTTCAAATTAATCATAGCATTAAGTTGATAATATACTCCATGATGGTTTTTTTAGTCGTACATATTCTGTTAGTAACGATGAGAAATTTGACAGATTTTTATTTAATAATTTCAAAGAATAATGACTAATTTTAAATAGTTTACTATTTGTTTTGGCTTAGAATAGAATTTACCTTAAAAATAAATAATGGAAAGAGAAAAAATTGGTTTTACAGCAGAAGGATTTCTTAGAAGTAGTATTTATATTAAAGATTTACCAAATTTGTTAGATGAATATAAAGATAAATTTGGAGATGCAGAATCATTAGTTGTCAATTTGAAGGATAATATAATAGGTAATAAACCTACAAGTGAATCAGTGATTTTTTCTAATGATGGAAAGAAAATCGAGATTAATATATTTGAGTCAAAAGAGAAAGAAAAAGGGAAATTGATAAATCCAAGTGCAGACTCTGTTTATCAAGTTATAAAATTTGTTTTAGAGAGAGCAGTAAAAGAGTATTCTGAAAAGTTTCCACCTGTAGAATAGATTTAGAGGGGATAAGGGATAAGATACTTGGTTTGAGTAAGAATATCAGGCTTCGGAAAGTATTAAAATGAAAAGCTGTCATTTTTGACAGCTTTTCCATTAATGTATATTTCTTAAATATTTAAATTATATATAGAAGGTAAATAATTATTATCGGTGGTATCCTTGTTGTCAGTTTTCTAATTCAAGTAAGTGATTAAAAAGTTCAGCTGTTGCGACGACATCACCTAAAGCACTATGTCTTTTGTCTATTTTAATATTAAAAAAATCAAAAGCTTTTTGTGATGATGTCAAATCTTCAGGAAGTTTATTAGTAATTGAGAGGAAAAATAATAATGATGCTGTATCCACATATCTATGTGAAAATCTTTTATTATAATCATTACCGTTTTTAATCCAAAAGGTCTTAAAAAAATTGATGTCAAATAATATATTATGACCGCATAAAATTATTTTTTCATCCAAATTAAAATTTTGATTTAGAAAGTTCTCTATTTCTAATACTGCAATCTCAGACTTCAATGCAATACGAGAATGTTCCGAAATATCTATTTTATTTATTTCTAATGCTTTTTCGGATACATTAAGAATTCCATCATTGATTAAAAATTCTTTTGAATTAAAAATTTTGCCGTTTTCCCAAACAGTAAATGCTACAGAAAGTATACTGTGGCTTAATGGGTCTAATCCCCCTGTCTCTGTATCTATAAACAGTATTTTATTATGTTTCATTAACTTTCTTTTTATTTAAAAAGTAATACAAAGATACTAAAGTTTCATTACCACAAAGTGTCCAATAACGCTTATATTTATAATGAAATGTAAACCATAGTAGAAAAGTTGTCAAAGATATGAGTGATGTTACTTTGTTGATTTCAAGTGAAATATATTTTGCGGAGGCATAAAAAAAGAAATGAAAATAAAATGTTGCAAACATAAAAATAAATGCCAAAGACCTGTATAAATTATACTTTGCTAGAAAAAAAGCTGACATTGATTTTATACCTTCTTGATTTGTTATTACGGTTGAAAATTTATAAAGGGAATACCATTTATCGGGATAATTAGTATTCAATCGGCTATTAATAATATTAATGCATTCTGTTCTCAAAGTCCCATTTTCTTTATAATAACTTTCAGATTCGAAAGTAAAAACTTTGGAAAGTGTATTTTTAAATGGTTTAAAAATATCTTTTAACCATAAATAAAATTTTGTACTAAATAAGCTTTGAGGAGTAAATAATTGAAAGAGCCAATTAAAGAATTTTTTAATTTTTTCAAAAATATAGCTCGCGGCTTTATTTATAGATTTGTCAAAAAATGAGACCAAAATTTCATATTTAATTATTGAAAAAACTTTGACAAAATGACCCAACAAGTACGCAAGAATAATGACTAATAATGTAATCAAATTTGACTTTTCATCCCAATAATTTTTAAAGAGACTACTAATTGTAGATAATTCGGACAATATATATGAATTATCTAAATCATTGCAAGAAATTTTAGAAACATCAACTAAAGCTAGAGGTATAATTAATATACCAAGGAAAATAAAGCCAGGCAAAACAAGTCCGAGTATGTCGAATACAAAATTTTCTATTTTAGAAAGAAATTCATCCATTTATTTATAGTATTATTGAGGTTTTACTTAATTCAGCTTGTGGGTAAGATAATTGTTTAATTACTTTTCAACATCTAACAAACCAAAACATTCTCATTTGAAATTTATATTCGTAAGCCAAAGGATTAGATATTAATTCCTGAAATTAAAAAAGGTAGTTTAGCAGTGTCTTTATTAATATTTATTATCATTCCAACGCTCCAATGTTCGAAATCTATCCATTAAAATTATTTTCGACCACCAAGATTTGGAAATTATTTCGTTTTTGATGTTTTCAAGAAATTCATCTTTTGTTATATTTGGATTACTAAATTTGCCTTTTATATAGCAGTTTTTACAAAAAGCATAGTTGTTAGATGAGTCTTTATTAGTACCATATTTAATAATTGATGAAAACTTTTTGCCACAACTTTGACACCAAGGATAAAGTTTTTCATTTTGTTTGAGTAAAATTTGCGAAACTTTTGTTTCGTCAATCATCCACATCAATATTCCTAGAGAGAATAATATAATGCCAATATTATGTTGGGCTTTACTGCTTTCATTTATTCTCGAAAGGTCTTCTTTAAGAATTGTGAACTTACTAGAAAATTGTTCTGCTTTTTTTGAATTAATAGCATTCTCTTTTTTTAAAAATAATAGTTTAGTTCTTAATATTAAAAGTGAATCTATATAAATATTTTTTATTTTTTGCTCATTTGATTTTTCAACAAAATCACTGTAATAATCGACAGAACTTTCGGTCTTTTCAAACTCAAAATCAGCTGAAATTTTTTCTAATTCAAATAAGTTACGTTCAGTAGTGATTTTGTTAAAATCTTTTTCCCAATTACCTATTTTATCCGAAAGTTGAATTTCGCTGTAGCCGATAATTATTATTCCTAATAATACAAAGAGTTTATAAATTTTATCTGGAATGTTAATGTCCATTTATTGAATATTTACAAAGATTATTAATAGGCTTACATTACTTTAAAATGGTAATGGAAGAATTTATTATTTTTTGATGTTTGTTAAATTAAGCTTGAATGCTTTTTGCTAATTTATATTGATAGTTTTCACCCTCTTGGCAATCAAACTGATTTTATATAAAATATCTATAATCATATTCAATCTTTTCTTTGTTTTCAATTAATTTTCCAATTCTGGCAATATCATTTGAAGATGAGATAGTTGCAGGTAATTGAGAATACATATTAAGAGAATTCCAATTCATTTTGGTAAGCCCTAAAATTTCATTAGCAATCTGCTCCAGACTACCAGTCCCATGATGTTTAATAATTTTTAAAGGCTTAGGAATATATCGACCGCCAGGATAAAAGTTAAATTTTGGATTATTTACAGAAGGAATTACACCATGAGCCCATAATAATGCTTCGCTTGCATTTAATTGAATACAGGTTCCGCGGGATACTGAATAACCATCTATTTCAGTCTTTCCATCTTTTATTTTACTTGAAACATATTTTATATCATCCTCAAAATTAATCTCAACTAAATCAACAGATTCGATATTGATATTATCATGGAGACTATCTAAAATTCCTTTTTTTTCATCATCTGTAAAAAAAGTCCTTTTATGTATTACCACTCTCTTTGGTATTTCATTCATTGATTCATAAAAAAGATTAATTACACTTTTGCCAAATTCGTAAGCATCATCATAACTTAAATGAGGTTTTTTATGTCTCCATTGAATCTTATCATTGCTAATCTTCGATAATTTGTATTTTAGACCTTCACCTGTAGAGCTATAGATATGACTACATCCTAAAATTATATGTCCCTTATCTTCTTTTTTTGAATCGACACTATAACCAATTCCTGCAAAAGCTGTAGTTTTATCGGTATTGCTTAATATCCATGGCGTTCTGAGAGATTTAACAAAATATGATAATGATAACCACCAATTTATTTGACAACTTTGTTTTAAATCTTTAATCGTTTTTTCTCTAATAAATTGAGACATGACCCTTTTTTCGACACAAAATGCTTTTATATAATCATGCAAGTCATATGATTCTCCATTTTCATGATAACTTGTGAAACTTTCCCATCTCTGCGGAATATAAATTATTATGACTTTTTGATTTCCAATAGCACTAAGACTAGTGATTTTATCACAAATGTTTCGTTTAATTTCATTTATGTTTTCCTTCAATTTATCACTATTAGGCTCACCAATATTCTCCCAATCTGAAGAGGTGGGTTCTGGTATATTAAGGCTTAAGCCATAGGTATTATAAAACCCTTTGAAATCAATGATATAATCTTCTTTTTCACTGAATTTTGAAATTTCCTGATTCTGTTGTGACAAAAACTCAAACAAAACTTTAGAATCTCGTTCTGGAGCTATAACCCCTAATTTTATAGTTGTATCGAGGAACGTATTTAAGCTTGTCTCAAAAGGTTTATTGGTTATTAGTCCTCTCATTGGATGAGTATCAGAAGTATGATTATTACCATGTTTTGTTGAAAATAATAATGATGCTTCTTTAAATTGAACCCCTCTAAGTTTGATATATTTAGCAGGAACATTATGAGGATTTGAATATTTATTGTTTAAGTCACAGATATTTGTAAATACTGGGACTTTACCAATTGAAAAGCTAAATCCACTTGCTGAATTTATTGGAAAATCATATCTATCTTCAGTAAGTAGTCTTCTGCTCCATTTTTTGATGTAATCGTTATAGCTATTATTCCATATTTTTTTATAAAATTCAATTCCAATTTGCTGTACGATACTTTTATCAACATTCTCACTTTCCAAGGCAAAGCTTGGATTTATTGTAAGATAAAATTCCTTATCTATTTTTTCTAAAGAAAGTGTAATTGCACTGTAAACTTTTTCATTTGCTATTATCCTAAACTCATCTGACCATATTTTATCCTTATAGTTAGTATTCAAATCTTCAGCGGAAGATAAAATTTTGCAAATTGAACATAGCATGAGTGAATTAATCCCTGAATGATAAATTCTTGTGTCAGTCAATGGTTTTCTCACAATATCTCCAGATAAAACTTCTTTAAAAGCATTTTTTACAGATTCTAAAGTTCCAAATGCCCAAATTTTATTTTCATAAGGTATTGCAGAGATATCATTTCTTTTTAATGAAACATTATTAACAGATTCCCATGGTTTTTCTTTGAATACCGCATCAAAAACAAATACCTCCTCTGGAAATTTTATTGGGAAAAAGTTACTTTTTAACACTTTATTTACACGTTCCAATTTTAAGTCAAAAGGAGTAAATGTATCGTTTTGATTGTTAGTTGTTTGTTGAATGGAATTAAGTTCTTGTTTTAATTCGTTATTATCTTCTACTATTAGTTTAGTTATACTAAGCATTGTTGAGTCAAAACCATCAGTAGGAATGTAGAATGCTTGCCTATTGTTTTTCTTGGCATGCTGAATTAATTCAGAAACTTCTACACTGTTGTTATTATGGTAGCCACACCAAAATAGCATTCCTCCACCTTTTTTAGAGTATGCATCTTTTAAAGCATCCATTAGTGACGCATCACGACCACTATATCCAATTACAATTAAATGTTTATCTCCTAAATAATCTATAAGTTTTTGCCTAAACGTTTCATCTTGTGTTTGTAACTCCTCATCCGTATTTTTTAAATCCCCATATTTAAAATCTCCATGCAATTTTATTATTGGTAACTCACTTTTGTTTTGAGTTCTTTGATTAATTCGTTCTACAGTATCTAATGTTATTTCAATCCCTTGGACACCACCCAATACGCAAGAATTCATCACTAAATCATCTAAATTAGTTGTCCATACAGAATCCAATATTCCATTTTTCACTAATAATGGAATTGTCCTATATCCTATTGAAGGCTTAACATTTGAACATATTTTTTGGAAATACTGACTACGATTTTTTTCTATTGGAAAACATTTTTTAGCGTAAAAGGAATATTCTTCTTTACTATCCCTTTCGACATAAGTACCTTGGTTATCTAGCCACGACTGAATGGTATTTTGAACCTTTGGATTTCTAAAATTATTTATCCAGTCATTAGTTGTAGAATTATTACTCTTATATATTGTTCCTTTCCAATCCCAAATACAGTCATTTGCAGATGGAATTCCCGAAGTAATTGAACTTCCTGCTCCTAATAAAAGAGTATAAGTGTCATTTTTGCTAATTACAACCGACCTTAAAAACTCATCAAATTGTAGTTGATTCATGTAGTTTTATTTCAAATGTTTTTGGTTTATCTAGAAATTTGGTGACTATGCTATTTGCAAAATAGTTCTTTAAATTTTTATGAAATCGAACTATAAAATTTTATAATTAGTCAATTGAATAACAATTCATTTCAAAAACTAATTTATCAAATCTAAGAAAAAAAAAGATGAGAATTCATTTATAAAAAAAATAGATTCAATAATAACGATAGTTAGTAATTTCAATACGTTTACTAATTCAGTTCTACGAATTAATTTAAATATTTCTACATTTATCAAATGATTAAAACCATTATTGTAGACGATGAATACAACGCCAGAGAGTTTCTTGAGAAACTTTTGACTCGTTATTTTCCAAATAAATTTTTGATTCTTGATAAATGCGAAAACGTTGATGAAGCGATTATATCTATAGAAAAATATAATCCAGAGTTAGTTTTTCTGGATGTTCAAATGCCTAATAAAAATGGTTTTCAACTTTTCAAAGAGTTAAACAAAGTAAGATTTGAAGTTATTTTTACAACTGCTCATTCAGAGTTTGCTATAGATGCTATAAAATGTAGTGCTTTAGATTATCTACTGAAACCAATTAATTATATCGATTTGTTGGAGACGGTTAAAAAATATGATGAAAAGCAACATAAAGCATCTCAAGAAGAAAAGTTAAAGTTGCTACTAGAGAATATTGACACTGGAGGCTCTGAATTTAATAGAATAGCATTACCAACAGAAAACGGATTTGAGTTGCTTAAAACGAACGCAATATTGTATTGTGAGGCAGATAGTAACTATTGTAAAATTATTTGCTTAGATGGCAGAAATATTACTTTATCAAAAACTTTGAAATACATCGAAGAGCTTCTTCCAAGTTCCATTTTTCAAAGAATCCATAAATCATATTTGGTAAATCTGAATTATGTTATTCGATTTAATAAAACCAACGAACTCCTTGTGGAACTTAGCAACGGGGACAGTCTTCCTGTATCTGTTAGAAAAAAAGAAGAATTTATAAATGCTATCCTCCAGAAAAAATAATCTTTTATTTATACTTTTCTTTCTTGTTGAGATTACTTTCTCGCAACAATTTCCATCTAGAAATTTTTCTACAATAGATGGTCTGCCAAATAATAGTGTCTATTCAATTTATAAGGACTCGAGAAGAATTCTTTGGGTTGGAACTGCAAATGGATTGTCAGCTATTCAAAATGAAGGTGTAAAGAATTACGATGTTTCGGATGGATTAGCTCATAATAGCTGTTGGGCAATTACAGAAGACGAGAATCATAATATGTGGTTCGGGAGTCATGGTGGAGGCTTAACTTTTTTTGACGGTAAAAAGTTTAAAATATTAAATCATAAAAATGGTTTGATTCATGATAAAATCAGACGATTATTTATCCATAAAAATTTTCTTTATATAGGAACTGAATCTGGTATTTCGGTACTAGATATTAGAACTCATAAAATTATTCTTAGTAAAAGAGTCATTGGGCGTAGAAAGCTATTTCAGGTAATGGATTTTGTTGAAATTAATTCTAAAATCTATTTTGGAACTTTTAACGATGGATTCTGGAAGGTCGATTTGGAAGGGAATACGATACGCTTAGTAAACCATGAGCATACAGGAATTTTTTCAATTCATAAGGCAAATGACAGCTTGTTTTTTTGTTATAGTGAAGAGAAAAACAGAGCGATTAACAAAATTAGTATTAAAGATTATTTTTCAGGAAAACAATCTAATAAGTATTTCGGTAGTACTGTTTTCTGGAATTTTGCGACTGACAAACGAGGCATAACTTATATTGCTGGGAATGCCATAAATATTTCTACAGGAGGCATTTTTAAAAATGAAGGAGATAAACTAATAAAAATGAATTCTTCTTTTGGAATCGAAAGTACCGAAGTCTGGAGTTTGTTTTACGATAAAAAAGAAGATATACTTTATATAGGCACTATAGATAAAGGATTTTTCAAAGTTGATTTAAAACAAAATATAAGATACTATGCCCCATCATTCTTAGGAAAAATTAAATTAAGTATAGTATCAATCCAAAATTATCAAAATCAAAAACTTCTTTTGCATAAGGATGGCTTACTTTTTTTAGATGGAGGAAAAATAAACACAGAAATTTCAAAAGATGTATTTTATGACTTTATGAGGTTTTCATTTTATAAAAATCCAGAGCTTAAGAAGTATGACAGTAGTGTGTATTTTGACGAAAGCAGACTTAAAGATTTGGAATTGAGAAGTATCCAAATAGTCAATAAAATTATTTGGGTCAATTCTACTGTTGGTTTGTTCGGGGTTAATAATGAAGGAAAAATAAAGATTTATTATCCTTATTCGGTTAGTGCTTTTAATTTTATGAACTCGAATAAGATAATTTACCAGATTGCTTATGGTAAGTTTTATAAATCTGATAATTATAGAAATAATGAAGGTTTTAAAATATATGAATTGTCAGATGAAAATACTCCACGAGATGCTTTTTCAATTTTAGAATTATATGATAAATACTATATAGCTTCATTATCTGGAGGTTTATATAGTTATAAAAATGATGAACCTTATTCCTATAGTTTTAACAAAATATGGAAAGAAAAAGAATTAGTTCAAGCGAGAGTTAATAACAAAAAGCAACTTGTAGTTGCAAATTCATTCGGAGATGTTTTTATAATTGATGTTCATAAAGGGTTTAAAATAATTAAGAAAATTAGCCATTCCCAACTAATAGGCAATTCGATTTCTTTTGTGGAATGTTATAAAGACTGTTTATTTATAGGGACTGAAAAGGGGCTTAATATCTATAAAGATGGAACAATCCGTTTTATTGATGAAGAGCAGGGATTAAAAACTAAAGCATTTACTTCTTCAAATATAAATGGGTCAATCTTGACTATGGGAACGCAAGATGGATATTTCGAATTTGATTTTAAAAATTATTTATCGACAGAAGCCAATGCCCCAAATATTAAAATTACAGGAGTTGAAACCAATTTTGAGTCAATCAATCAGAATCGTTTTAAGTGGCTAAAATACGATTCAAACCAGATAATACTTCCATACAATCAGAATATAATTTCAATTGCATTTGAACCTCAAAATATACAGTATCCTGACAAATTAGAATACCGTTATAAGTTAATTGGATTAGAAAATTCGAATTGGACTAAATGGACTAAAGATAAAAATATAAATCTTACATATTTGCCAAGTGGAAAGTATCAAATTAGGTTGCAAACAAAAGATTTGTTTGTAGGTAGGGTATCTTCAAATGATATTTTAACAATTTTAATAACCCCGCCTTTTTGGAAGACATGGTGGTTTTTATTAGGAAGTTTATTTTTTATATGTGTTTTTGGTTATTTGGTTTATCTAAAGCGTATCAGAATCATTAAGTCTGAGGAACGTGCAAAAGCTGAAATACAAAAACGTTTAGCTGAAACCAAAATGGAGGCATTACAAAGCCAAATGAACCCCCATTTTATTTTTAATGCTATGAATTCTATTCAGAATTATATCATAGATAATAATACGGACGATGCTCTAATGTATATGGGAGAATTTTCTAAAATAATTCGTCAGACACTTAATAACTCAGCTATTCAGCGAATCATATTAGATGAGGAGATTGAGTATTTACAATCTTATATTAAGTTAGAAAATATGAGGTTTAAAAATCAAGTTGCATTTGAGCTCATTATTGATGAGCAATTAGACTTATTTGAAATTGAAATTCCTCCAATGTTGATTCAGCCATTTATTGAAAATGCATTTGTTCATGCATTTGATTCTCATTCAATTTCGCCAAAATTGATGTTATCCTTTATGCAACATGACAATTATCTCATCTGCGAAATCATAGATAATGGAAAAGGAATGCAATCAGTAAATTTAAATCTTCTCTACAAATCTAAAGGTATTGATTTAGCAAAAGAGCGTATTGCTTTATTCCAAAAAGATAATTTAAATCCAGTAACTATTTCTTCAGTATTAAATGAAGGGACTAAAGTTAGTTTGAGATTGATAATTTCTTAAATTTTAACGACTAATCAGAAAAGAGATACGGTAACTAATTGTTCAATTTTTTGCACTTTTTTGAGATTAATTTTGATTTATATTAATCTTAAAAACAATATAATGAATGATTTAAAATTACTTAGTAAGATTTTTGCATGTACATTTTTTTTGACACTATTTAGTAGTTGTAGTAGTGATGTAGATGAAATAAATGATGCTATTAATGGAGTAGATAAAGATTCAAAAGTTTCAATGAAAATTGATAATTCGACTTATCAAGAGCATTTTGATTCAAATCCGCCAAATTATGACAAGAAAATCCATACATTTAATTGGTCTCAAGATAGTTATGGAGAAAAAGAGTATTCAGTAAGTGGTTATATAGATTCAGTAGAAGGAATTTCTTTAGCAGGAAGCGGATATGTTTCTATCAAATTAGGAAAAGATATAAAACAAGGTCAGGTTTTTAATATAAATTCTTCAGGTTTTGATTTTCAAATTAGTTTTAATGGTCTTTCAAACAGTGTCTATTTTTTGCAGGATACTACAATAGGACAATTAAAAGTAACTTATTTTGATGGAGTTACGATGAGTGCTGAGTTTAGTTTTGAAAAAATTGAACAAACTTATGATAATAACAAAAAGAAAGAAGTTAAAATAACTGGGAATTTCACAAAAATTGAGAAGTACAAGTCTTAAAAATATTTTTAAGATAATTAAAAAAACTATTCAGAAATGAATAGTTTTTTGCTTTTATCCAACGTTTAATTGGTAAATCGGTACGATAACTAATTCATGAAGTATTTAAATTAATTACGGATTTATTTTCGCTAGAATTATTATTAGAAAATATATAATCAATTAAAGTAGAGAAATGGATAAAAAGGAATTATTCGAATCAATGATTAAAATATCTCTTGAATCTGAGCCTGTCTATAGATTCGATAATGGAGATGTAATTTTGAAATTGACTGCAATACACTCAAATTGCGATTTTGAGTTTGCGATTTTTCATGAAAATGAATGGTATAAGGTAGCTGTTTCGGATATTAAAAATGCAAAAATAAGTTTATATGAGAAAAACGATAATACTTCAAAAGCGATTTTATCCGCATTTAAAGAAGATGTAGTTGTACATCGTAATGAGCCTATAGAATTAATTGACCTAGCAAGAAATTTCGTTCGTAAAACCGAATATATTAGCCTCAAAGGAAAGTTAAAAGGTAAATCTATTTTTGCACAAAACACGGATTTTGGTAAACTAATTGGTATAGTTGAAAAGGAGAACGAAGTTGTTTCTGTGGCTGTTGAAATAGGTACTGAAATATTTTTTTGCCCTTTTTATAATAGATATGATAACTCTAAATTGTTCTTCAGTGCTATACAAAGATATTACGATACTTTTATTCGAAAAGAAAGGAATAAATATGAAGGAATAACATCTAAAGGAGAAATAATTAAATTTTAATATTATGAAAAGAATAGAATTAGAACATTTAATAGTATACATGCGTGTTAATTATCAAGGTACGGCAAAAATTAATTCAGATACAATTATAGAAGAATTTAATGCTACTGAAAGAGATGTATTCACTGTTAGTGATGATAATATATTTAATGAAAACATTGATGATGTTAGGAAATTTATTATGAGTAATATTAGTATATATACTTTAATAGATTAGAATATGATGAAAAAGGGATAGCTTGATTAATGCTATCCCTTATTTTTTAAATTTACTAAAATCTCCACTTTGCGGTGTGAATTTAGCTTTGAAGTTGTCTCGTAATTTTACTTTTTTTAGGCAATCCATATCCATATGTCCAAAATTCCAGAATCCTTTATTTTTTTCTTTTTGAAGTACAAATTCAAAATTTAGCGGTAGAATAATTGTTTCTTTACTTAATCTTTCATCTTTTGTATTGAAAGGAATAAAAATTTGTAAACGATGAAAGCCGTATGCAAATATAAATGAGTATTCAGGTACATCATTTTTAATATATTCGTCTTTTCTTTTCATCAGAATAGCAATAGGTTTTATTAAAGGAGGTCTCCCTTCGTTGTGAATTAATAGCAATGGTATGAAGTTTTCAGCTTGACTTTCAGGGTTTTTTAGCCAGTCAATTGTTTTAGAAAAGTTCTGCAAATCTTCTTTTGGTAACATTGAGACGCCAAACTTTGTTAATGACTTGTATACGTATAGCGGAATGAATGATTGTGTCACCGATTCAATATTAATGAAGCCATTTTCGTGTTTGATAAAATCTGATTTCCCTTCAATCCTCATCAGTGTTTTATTATCACCTTGAAATTGGTTTGTAAAACCATTTTTGGTATCCTTGAACTTTGGAAATTGCTTTTTACCTTTTATAGGTATAAATGTATTATGTATACCGCTGAATGCACTCAGATGAGTTTCATATAGACCAAACTTATTATTACAGTCATCACATTCATTATAGCAGAATACGTCGTTGTTTCCTGTAAATTCAGGTATTAAATGTGCCCTAGACCTAAACTTCTTCTTATCAGTAGTATTACAATACCGACAGATATGATATTCATCTTTAGAATAAGTATATTTTACAGACGAATTATGAATTTCATATACTTTATAAAATTGCTCAGGGTCAAGTTGATAGCCAATCTCCATAATTTACTTTTGGTTGTAAACTTTTAAAGATACAAAAAAAAAAGCTACTCTCAATTAGAGTAGCTTTTATCTTATGACTTTTAATTAAAAGGCTTATTGTGTTGATGGTTGAGTCAATTCAAAATTAAATATTTCACTTGGAGAGATATCTAATGCTCTAGCGATTTTGAAGACCGTACTGACAGTTGGATTTATCTTTACTGTCTCTATTCTAGCAATCTGTGATAAAGTTATTTCAGCCCTATAAGCAAGCTCTTCTTGCGACACTCCCTTTTCAGAACGTATCTCTTTTAGTCTTCTCGCTAACAACTTTAAACCTTCCTCATCGAAGATTAACTTTCTTGATTTATTATCATTCTTTTCCACATATCAAAAAGAACATATAAAAAACAAAATCATTATAGCACTTGTGCTATAATTTGTATCTTTGTAAAAATTTTAAATATCATATTAATTAAATTTTTTAATCAAGAAATCAATGAGAAAAACAATTACATTTTTAAATTTTGGAAACGTCAGTAGATTTTTACTTTTGGGAATAATTTCTTTATTCATAATAAGTTGTAATGATTTGCCAGCTGATTTACAGGCAAGAAAAAACGCTTGTATTAAGGAAAATGAACAATTAATCGCAAGAGAGGATACGATAAAGATGGACTGGGAATATGAGAAGATAATTGTAGACTATACAAAATTGAATCAGGATATCATAAGTTATACAGCTGATTGCAATAAAAGAGGAATACCAAAAAATAATGATGAACTAATAAATGGAATTAAATATAGAATTGCTACTTTTCAAAAGAAGTTAAAAGAAAAAGAGGAAACACCAAGTTATGGTTATAGTTCTTCATCAACCAGTTCAGGAAGTAAAACATGTTCGTGGTGTGGAAAATCGTTCAGCGGAACACATTACACTCACCTTGGAAAATTATCTGAATGTTATAGCACAGATTCTCCAACTTCAATAGGAATATACTGTTCAATGAAATGTTGCAGTGAAGCGAGAAAAAGTTCTTGTCCAAGCTGTAGATAATTCAAAAGAAAAGCAACTCTATTTGAGTTGCTTTTTAATTTTATGCTTTTTAGAATTGTATCTCAAAATTCTAATCATTTATTATACGGATTTTGGAATCTCTACTAGAATCTTTAACAATTTCCTCTCTCGGTTTTTTGGTGCTAATACATGCAGTATCATCCAATAAATCTTCAAACTTAAAAATTCTTATTTCGCTTGGTCTTAGTTTGCCGTTTCTGTCTTTAACAGGCTTATGACACTTAACAAAAATATATTTATCATTTGAATATAGTATTTCAAAAGTTGCTGAGTTTTCAATTCTTTCAGCTTTACAAATCAAGTTGTCTATATTTTTTAATTCAGCAGGAAGTAGAAAGACATTATGAAATTTCACCATGAATTCAAACAACATTGTTACTTGGATAAATACTAAAATTACACCAAAAATGGGAGCTACTTTTCTGAAGTGGTAAAGTAATTCAAAATCTTTACAGAAATATATTGAAAGATTTATAAAAGCAAAAGCGAATAGTGTAATTAATATATTTACGGGAAAGTATAGAAATAAGCTTGGTATCTTTTCGATATTCGCTATAAAATAATCATTGGAATATTTGGCAATAATCAAACAGCCAAAAACTAAGATTAGAAATAATATTGATAAAAGAATCTTTCCTTTTTTTACAGTAAAAACATTTTTTTCTTTATCATCAGTATTAGTCTCTTCATCGAGTTTTTTCCAAAAATATAATAGGATGAAAATTGAGATGGAAAATATTGTTAAAAATAATAGTACAAGTAGTCCGTCGGGTATAATTTGACTTACAGAAAAAAAGCGAATAAATGAAAATGAAATTCTTGAAAGTTCAATTAACTGCCACATACCGCCTAATAAAGCAGGTAAAATTACTATCAAATTAAGATTATTTTTTAAAAATTTAAGGGGCGATTTTTTAAAATTCCAATATATTTCTACAAGTTCATTCATTTGGTTTATATATTAAGTTTCTTTCCAAAGTAACGTAATAAATTGAACAATTGATTTGTTATTTAGATAATAATATAACCTTATATCATTATCTTTTACTACTCATATATGCATGTCATTATATTATTTCTTAAATTCACGTAATAGAACTTGAAGTTTGAGAAATGAAAAAGGGGAGAAGAATTTACGAACGAAACTTTAAAGAAAAAGCAGTTCAACTAGGATTTGAAATAGGTCTCACAAAAGGTGCAAGGGAACTTGGAATAGCACCGTCACTTATGACTCGATGGAGGCAAGAAGTTCTCGAATTTGGAGCAACAAGTTTCTGTGGACGTGGTAATTGGAGATTAAATCCAGAACAAACACAATTTTCCAAACTAAAAAGGAAACTTAAAAATGAGCTTAAAGAATCAGAGCTTAAGCTTGAAATTTTTAAAAATGCAAGTAAATACACCTCAGAAGGAAAGCTTACCATCTACGACTTTATAAAAAACCATTCCGACAAATACACAATTACAAAAATGTGCAAAGTTTTGGGTACAGATAAAACTACATTCGACAAATGGAAAAGTCAGGTAATTTCGCCAAGACAGCATAAAGTAAATTTGTTGCAAAAAGAGATAACTTCCATATTTTATGAATTCAAAGAGCTGTATGGAGGTGCAAAAATTACAGCAGAATTGCAAAGTAGAGGGTTTAAAATAAAAACAGGTCAAGTGTGTATTCATATGAGAAAATTAGGTCTAGTTAGTAAGATTAGAAGAAATTACAGACTTAAAACAAATTCACTTAATATCCCTTATAAGTTTCCAAATATTTTAAATCAGCAATTTGCATTCGAAGAACCATGTAAGGCATGGATATCGGACATAGCACGACTCCAAACAGCCAACGGATTTTTGTTCTTAACAATTATTATGGATTTATATGACAGAAAAATTATTGGATGGAACCTTAGTAATAGATTAACTATAAATGAAACAACAATGCCAACATGGGAAATGGCTGTCAAAAATAGAAAACCAGTGAAGGGGTTAATATTTCATTCCGATAGAGGCATACAATATGCTAACAAAATCTTCAGTCATAAATTAGACTCCTTTAAGTTTATTAAAAGAAGTATGAGTCGAACAGGAAATCATTCTGACAATGCTGTATCAGAAAGTTTTTTTAAATCCTTAAAATCTGAACTGGTTAATTTAAATATGCTTCTTACCAGAAAACAAATGCAAGAAAAAATATCTGAATATTTTGAAAACCTTTGACCATAAACTTCAGCCTATGAAAACATACGAACGTGCTTTCAAAGTGAATGCAGTTAAATTAAGTTATGAGCGAGGTAAAGGACAACTAGCGTGCCTTGCAAGAGAGTTGGGAATAAGCCCAGATAATTTGTACAAATGGCGAAAAGACTTTGAAAAGTTTGGCACAGGAAGCTTTTCAGGAGCGGGTCATCCTAATTTGACTCCTGAACAAGCCGTCATTAGAGAGCTTGAAAGAAAAATTAAAGATTCTAAAATTTCTCTTCAAATTTTAAAAAGAGGAACTAAATACGTTTTGCAAGGAAAAATACCGACTAAAAATTTCATTGAAAACAACAAATCCGAATTTACAATTGCTAAAATGTTAACTGTATTAGAAGTTTCAGAAACAACATATTATAGAACAAAAAAACAAGAACTTACAGATACAGAATCTCGAGTAATTTTATTGAAACAAGAAATTACTTCCATATATTATGAATTTAAGAGAAGATATGGATGTTTCAAAATTACGAAAGAGCTTCAAAACAGAGGATTTAAAATAAAAAATTCGTCAGTAAAAAAATACATGAGAATGTTAGGTTTACGTCGAAAAATTAAGAGAAAATTTAAAGTCACTACTGATTCATTTCATAATCATTATGTAGTTCCAAATGTTTTAAACAGGGAATTCACAGTCACAGAGCCTGCTAAAGTTTGGGTATCAGACATAACGTATATACAAACGATAAAAGGCTTTATGTATCTTACTGTTGTTATGGATTTATTTGATAGGAAAATCATAGGGTGGAATTTAAGTACAAAAATGTGTACTAAGGCAACAACTTTGCCCGCTTGGAAAATGGCAGTTAATAATAGGGAAATCACAAAAGAATTAATTTTCCATTCCGATAGAGGAGTTCAATACGCTAACAAACTTTTTACTGATATATTAGATTCTAGTAAATTTGTTAAACGAAGTATGAGTCGTAGAGAAAATCATACCGACAATGCTGTTTGCGAAAGTTTTTTTACTTTTTTCAAAGCTGAAATGCTTGTTGGAAATAAACTGCTATCGAGGAAACAGATGAGAGAGGAAGTTTACGAATATATTGAAAATTGGTACAATAAAAAAAGAAGGCACTCATTTTTAGGCTATAAGACGATTGAAGAATTTGAAAAATCTTATATACGAGAGTATCTTTGAAATTCTTAGATTAAGTGTGATAATTGTTTGAATTATTTGATTACTTTATTTGTCTAAACTTCATTACTTTTTTTACTTTGATAATAGTAGCGGAGGATGCTCCTGTAATCTCTGAAATTTCACGGATAGTAAGACCTTTTTGAACTTTTTTGACAATAGTTTGGTGTCTCAGTAAAAGCTTTTCGTCAGTTTGGATGCTTCCTAATTTTCTACCAGTGAATTTACCCAAAGCCTTACCAATTGCGACACCTTCGGCAGTTCTGGTTTTAATGCGGTTTCGTTCCATTTCTCCAATACTTCCCATTACTGAAATCACAAGTTTTGCCATTGGATTTTCCTGACCATTTTCCAGAAGGGTTGAGAATCCTTCTTTTAAAGATTTAAGATTAATACCGTTTTGAGTAAATAGTTCAATAGTATTCAGAATATCTAATAAATTTCGACCAAGTCTATCGACTGAATCCACTACTACAGTACAGTAATTATTTTGACTTGTAATTTCATCAAACATTTTTATTGCCTCTGGACGTTGCATGAATGGAATATTTCCTTGAATTTTTTCAATGAAAACATATTTTGCATCATAGCCAATGTGATTTTTGAAATTTTCAATTTGGCGACTTGAATTTTGTTGAGCAGTTGAGATGCGAGAATAAAAGTAATACATAACTAAAAATTTATTGATTTTTGTTTCAAAATTAGACTCTCAATTATTTTAAATCATTTGACTCATTTGATAAGACTTTAGAGAAGTTTGCTCGTTTTAATTTATGGTTATAGTCTAAAACTAAAACAGGAATGAAATTTATTTGCCTTCAATCCAGTCGATAACTGGAACTAACATATCGCAATAAGCTCCTTCAAAAGTTTTAACAATTTCACGATTTCGATTGATAAATATTATTGTATAATCGTCAACCCAGCGAAGACAAATTTTAACCCATCCTTTGTGTTTTAATCCATTTACTTGAAAAGCTAATCCTCCTTCAAACTCTTCACTTTCACTGATTGCGAAAAAGTTTTTAGCTCCCCATGCCATTAAAGCGCTTCTATCTTCACACTTAATTTGTTCTAATATTGTTTGTGCAATTTGCATTGTTCTTGATGGTGTTTCCATGTCTTTATTAATTATGTTAGTCTAATGCTCCAAAACTTTTAATAAATTCTTCTTGTGTTTTTGGATTCCAAAAGCTTTCAAATTGGATTCCAGTTATTACGTTGGTTTTGAATAATTCTGCAAGATTTTTTGATGATTTAGCGGATATTGTTCCGCATTCTGTCCAGACTTCATTTATCCTAAAATCATTTCCCTTTGCTTCTTCATTTAAAATTGCATTTCCAAAATCTTTTAAACTGTAATATGGTCTGTAGCCATTTTGAGTTACCAATTGAAGTGTTAGTCCTTTTAGGCTTTCTTTGATTTCTCTTAATTCTAATTTAAAGTCTGTTGCGGTCACAAATCAAGTTTTGCTTTATTATTACATTGCAAAGTAAAGTAATATTTTACTTAAAAGCAAATTTTACTTTATTTTTATCATGATAAAGTAAGCTATGCTTTATTTTTTGATTATCTTTGGATTTGAAAAAAAAACTGAAATGGAAATACTACGATTAAAAGAATTGATGAATTTGAAAGGAGTTTCAAGAGATGAGCTTGCGAGTAAGGTTGGTGTAAGCATGACAACAATCTCCAATATTTCATCAGAGAAAAATTTGCCAACAATAAATTTGTTGCTTCAGTTGGCAGAAGCACTTGATGTTGATGTAAGGGAGATGTTCGTTCCTACTAAAGGAACGTCTATCGCTCAAAGTGAGATTGAGGAAGCTAAAAGTTTTATTGAAAAAGGTTTGTTGATTTTAGAAGGAAATAAAACTGATAAGGTCTAAAAAGCTAGTTTAAGCTTAAAAAAATAGAAAAAATCACTTTACGGCATAAAGAGAACTCAACTAAACGTTCAATTATCCTAAAATAAAGGGGTTTTGGGGCTAAAATTGCCTCTTGATACGTGCTCTTTTATTTCGAAATTGTACCAAAAGATGGTCGAAAAATGCTGTTTAAGTACAGAAAATTGTCAAAAATTGTCAAAAATATTTTTTCGGCATGATGTGTATATAATTGCTATTTTTTCTATTGTGTATATAAAAGAGAGGTAACTAACATAATCATTTGGTGATATGATTTCCACGGAGGGGGGGGGTACCCTCAGGAGGGTACTATGTAGATGGTGGTACTGTCAAGCAAGGAGTGATATAGAAAAGGATTGGTGAGTTTTTATATAGATATAATTACTTTGCTTGTTATAGTTTTAAATCTTTTTTGTTGGTATATTCCTAAAAGATATAATATCCAATTTTTGTCTTAGGTTACTTATATTTTTTTTATGTTATTTCTTTAAAGAAATAAGGTTAATTCAATCTAAATGAATTATTTTATTTTTCTACTTTTTCTTATTTTTTTGTTATTTGTATTATTATTTTATTACTCTTCAGAAGGGATGCTGTATCAGTTTTAGGCGGTATAGCTATGTGTTACAGATAGTAGTACTATGCTAATTGAGAGGTAGGGCTGTGCTATTTTTAATCGGGTCGGGCAATATATGAGAAAATAAAATAACACCAAAATTTATTTTTATTGGCTATCCCTAAATTCCGAAGTATATTTGTTATAAGTCAGTAAAGTGCGTTATTTTGAGTGATTTAACGTTTGACTAATAAAGGAGTTTAATGCCTAAAAAGGACAACTGTCTGGTAGATTAAATTCGGGTTTTGAAAAAACTAGAAACTAATTAAATCTTCAATCTGAAATGGTTCTTAAGCCTTTCGTGAAGAATTATTTAAAATCATACAATATTTTATTTCATAGTATTAATCAGTCTGATTGATGCAAATATTAATCCAAATAAATCCTCAACTTCAATTGAGGGTAATAATATTATAATGCAATGTTTAAAAATAAAAAAATAGAATCTGAAGGGTTAGATAATTTCCTCCGTTTATTTCCTAAACTAATGAAAAATAAAGACCTAACTCTTCTTCAGAAAGTAATCATAAGTGACGTGATATCTAGACAAATCCAAGGACAGCCATACTTTAAAACAAGTAGCGTTCTGGCGGAAGAGTTGGGAACTTATAAAAAGAAGACTATTCAAATGAATTTCCAATATTTGGAGAGTATAGGTTATCTGAATACTCAACCATATAATGATGGAAAACATACCAATGACTTACGTGAGGCTGAGGTTACACAAATTGAAAAATGGATATTTCCAGATGATTTTCTAGAAAAATCAAAGATTAGTATTATGCCGACGGTAAGGAAAATTAAAGGTGACAATTGTTCATGGAATAGAAAAAGAAGAAAAAGTAAATTAGTTTCTTCCGAAATAGAGAATCCAGAAATTGTTAAAGATGTATCAAAAATTATTTCTAGAGAAAAATTTGAAGTTGATACTGACTATTTTGAAGAAAGAGAAGATGAAAGTCCAGTGGATGTTGAAAAAGACATCCAAGAAAGGTCTCAATCTTTTGAAGAATATCTTGTAGTTAAGTGGGATGATTTAGAAAGTAATACAGGAATAGGGGAATCGTTAATAGGTCAATTTAAAGAGAGTGGAGATTTTCCCTTTATAACGATTACAGTCGTTGATGGAGTAACAAAATTTGAAGATGAAGCGATTAAAGTGCCAGATTCAGGAAAGTATTATTTGAAATCTACATTGATGATTATAGATGAAACATTATTTCCAGAATAATTTTTGGAAATAAAAAAGTGCTTACTGGTTGTAAGTATTTCAATTGGGATTTTATCCCAAAAAAATAATCTTCCTCCCTAGTAAAAATTGAGATGGGTGACTGAGAATAAAATTGTTAAGTATAACAGAGTGTAAAAAAAAATTAAATAAAAAAGGTGTTAGTTACACAGATGAAGAAGTAAAGTTAATCAGGGATGTGCTTTATAAATTTGCTGAGGTGTACTATAAAAATAAATTAGAAAAAAAATGAATAATATAAATGTAATAATATATTGTCGAGTAAGTACTGATGAGCAAGCTCAAAGAGGTTTTAGTCTTGATTACCAAGAAGAGTCATTAAGGAGATACTGCGATGCGAGAAGCTATAATATTGTGAAAGTATATAGAGAAGACCACTCTGCAAAAAATTTTAACCGACCAGAATGGTCAAAATTAAGGACTTATGCAAAAGCGAATAAAAGGGAAATTCATAAAGTATTTTTCGCTAAGTGGGATAGGTTCTCTCGTAATGTTGAGCAAGCATTGACTGTTTTAAGGGAGTTTGACTCAATGGGAATTGAGTTAAACGCATCTGAACAATACTTGGATACAAGTAATTCAGATAATAAGATGGTGCTGTCAATATATTTGACAGCAGGGGAGGTTGAACGGGATAAGATTTCAAGTCGAACCATAGCAGGGACTTATCAATGTAAAAAAGATGGATATTTTACGGGAAAAGCTCCATACGGATATGATAATTTCCGTAATGAACTTAAAAAGTCGACGTTAAAAGCTAATGAATATTCAATTTTTGTGAAAAGAGCATTTCATGAGGTAGCCATAAATATTGAGCCTGTAGAAGTTATCCGAAAAAGATTGAGAGCGGAAGGAATGAAGTTGGAAAAAAGCGCTTTTAGTGAAATGCTTAAAAACATTATTTATATTGGTAAAATAGCAGTTCCTGAATACAAGAAAGAACCTGCGATGGTGGTCGATGGGAAACATGAAGCTTTAATCGACATTGAAACCTTTAATAAAGTGCAGGATGTCTTTAAAAGAAAAAGATGGTATGGAATAAAGCCTTCTCATAAAAATTTAGAATTTCCAATGCGTGATTTCTTAATTTGTGAAGTTTGTGGAGGTCAAATTACTGGTAGCTTATCTACAGGTAGAACTAAAAAATACGCTTATTATCATTGTAGAAATAAATGTGAAACTAGGGTTCGTGCAGAGCATGCGCATTATAAAATTGAGAACATACTATCTGAATTAGGAATTAATGAAAGCGCAAAGGGTCTGTATGTTGATATTTTAAAAGATTCTGAGTCTCAAATTAACGGGGATAAGGAAAATCAGTTGAAGCTAAAAAAAGAGCTTCAAAGGACTTTAAAAACTAAAATAGAAGATGCAGAAGATATGTTGTTGGCAAAAGATATTGATAAAGATAGATTTAATAATATAGTCTCCCGAATTAATAAAGAACTAAACATTGTCAATAATGAAATTGAAATTCTGGGATTAAAAACGGATTCGATAAAGGCGGATATTGAATCAGGGCTTGAGTTGCTTATGAATTTACAAAAGTTCTTTGCTACTAGTGATTACGAAGGGAAAAGAATCCTGGCAGGAGCTATATTTTCTGAAAAATTAATTTTTGGAAATGAAAATTGTCGAACCACCAAAGTGAATGAGGTAATTGAGGTTCTGACTAGGAATATTAACGCTTCGGAAGGTATTAAAAAACGAAAAGCCGTCAAAAATGACAGCTTTTCCGTTAATGTACCCGGAGCCGGAGTCGAACCGGCACGGTTTCCCACAGGTGTTTGAGACCAGCGCGTCTACCAATTCCGCCATCCGGGCTTAGCAGACGAAAAAACAATCAAAAGAGATTATTTTAACGCAATAGAATGAAGTCATAAATGATGTCATTCCTTTAACACGGTGCAAATGTAAAAAATAAAATTAAAAATTCTAATAAAAATACTTAAATATTTGCTTTCAGTGTTAGATAAATTTTATAAATTTGCAGCTCGTTAAAACGAAGCACACACAACTAACTACATCCGAGACATTTATATACATTCTGCTTTATTTAAATATAAAGTTGATTTTTTTAACTGTAACGGGATAAAACAACAATTACAATGTCGCACCTAGAACCAGAAGCTAAAATTTTTGCTTGTTCACAAAGTGTTTATCTTGCAGAAAAAATTGCAAAAGAGTACGGAATTCCGTTAGGAAAAGTAACGATGTCAACGTATAGTGATGGAGAATTTCAGCCATCTTACGAAGAATCAATTAGAGGCTTACGAGTATTTATCGTATGTTCAACTTTTCCAAGTGCAGATAATCTGATGGAATTGTTGTTAATGATTGATGCAGCAAAACGTGCATCGGCAAGACATATTACAGCTGTTATGCCTTATTTTGGTTGGGCAAGACAAGATAGAAAAGACAAACCAAGAGTTCCGATTGGAGCTAAGTTAGTAGCGAATTTACTAACAGCTGCAGGAGCAACAAGAATCATGACAATGGATCTGCATGCAGACCAAATTCAAGGATTCTTTGAAAAACCAGTAGATCATTTATTTGCATCTACAATCTTTTTACCATACGTAGAAAGTTTAAAATTAGAAAATCTGACAATTGCATCTCCAGATATGGGAGGTTCAAAAAGAGCATATGCTTACTCTAAGTTTTTAGAATCAGATGTAGTAATCTGTTACAAACAAAGAAAAGCAGCCAACGTTATCGACACTATGGAGCTAATTGGTGAAGTAAAAGGACGTAACGTAATCTTAGTAGACGACATGATCGATACAGGAGGAACTCTAGCGAAAGCAGCAGACCTTATGATTGAAAAAGGAGCGCTAAGTGTAAGAGCAATTTGTACACACGCTATTTTGTCTGGCGGCGCGTATGAAAAAATTGAAAACTCAAAACTAACAGAATTAATCGTTACTGATTCAATTCCGTTAAAGAGAGAATCAAACAAAATAAGAGTGGTAAGCTGTGCACCTCTATTTGCTGAGGTAATGCAAATGGTTCACCACAACAATTCCATCAGTGGAAAATTTATAATGTAGAAGCAGTAAGCTTTAGGCTGTAAGCCGTAAGCTCTATTCTCATTTTAAAAAGCCTAAAGCTTAAAGCGTATTGCCTAAAGCCTATAGTAAACAAGAATATTTATTTAATAACTATATTTTTTTACAATGAAATCGATTACAATTAAAGGATCAGAAAGAGAAAGCGTGGGCAAAGTGTCAACTAAAGCCTTACGTAATGCTGGAGCGGTTCCTTGCGTGTTATACGGAGGAAATCAAGCAGTACACTTCTCAGCAGACGCTGCAGCGTTCAAAAACTTGGTTTACACTCCAAACGCACACACAGTTGTGATTGAGCTTGGAAAAGGAAAATCATTCAATGCAATTTTGCAAGATATCCAAGTTCACCCAGTATCTGACAAAATTTTACACATTGACTTCTTCCAATTATTTGATGATAAAGAAATCACAATGGAAGTTCCTGTGAAAATCGTTGGTACATCTAAAGGTGTTCTTGCAGGAGGTGTTTTACGTTTGAACCAACGTAAATTAAAAGTTAAAGCTTTACCAGCAAATCTTCCTGATTTTGTTGAAGCTGACATCACTCCACTTGAAATGGGTAACAAATTATACGTTACTAAAGTTGGAAAACCTGAGTACAAAATTATGCACCCAGACAACACAGTTGTTGCTCAAGTAAGAATCTCTCGTGCTGCTATGAAAGCTGCTCAAGAAGCTGCAAAAGCTGCAAAAGCTCCTGCAAAAGGAAAGAAAAAATAATTTTTTTCAAATCATACAAAAAGCCTCAATCTTACGATTGGGGCTTTTTTTTAGGTTCTAAGTTTCTAAGGTACTGAGATACTAAGTTTTTTCATCTGTCAGGCTGAGCGAAGTCGAAGCCTTTTTTTTATAGTTTTCTTTATAAGCAGAAACTTTTCGTTTTTTTCAAGATCTGGCATTCCTGCCATCCGCTATATCTTTTCATCCGCTAAAAAGCGGATAAAAAGGATGCCGCTTCTGTCAGGGCTAGCGAGAAGGTATCTTTTTTATAAGATTCTAAGATACTAAGAATCTGGGTTGCTAAGAGAAAATCTGCATAATCAGCTAAATCTGTGAGAGATGTTTTCTTTGTGCTCTTTGTGTATTACTAGAACTGTAAGAAACTATTTCTTTGCGATCTTTGCGTAAAACCTTTGCGGTCTTTGCGTTTAAATCACGACGAGCAATTAATTATCTAATTAACCAATTGCCACATTCTCTAATTAATCTTATTTTTGCCCAATGATAAAATGGATAACAAAACTGTTTTCATCAATACAAAAAGAAGAGAACATAGATAATATGAAGAAATATTTAATAGTCGGTTTAGGGAATATCGGAGCCGAATACGTAAACACAAGACATAATATTGGGTTTAAAATCCTTGACTTTTTAGCAAAAAAAGAAGGGCTTTCATTCGAAACTGTAAAACTAGGATCGTTAGCTGAATATAAATTTAAAGGAAGAACATTTTTTCTGCTTAAGCCAAACACTTACATGAATCTTAGCGGTAAGGCGGTAAAATATTGGATGGATAAAGAAAATATTCCATTAGAGAATATTTTGGTCATTACAGACGATTTAAACCTATCGTTTGGAACTATTAGAATCAAGCCGAAAGGAAGCGATGGCGGTCACAACGGACTTAAAAACATCAATTTGGTTTTAAATACGCAAAACTACACCAGATATAGATTTGGCATCAGTGATCAATTCAAAAAAGGGCAGCAGATAGATTATGTTTTAGGAGAATGGAATGCTGAAGAAGAAGCAAAACTTACAGAGCGTTTAGAAATTTCTGCAGAAATTATTAGAACTTTTGGAACCGCTGGTTTAGAAAACACAATGACTACTTTTAATGGAAAATAAAGATTTTCAGTTGTTTATGTAGTTAAAATGTAAATTATCAGTGAATTAAATTCAATTATAACGAAATAGTATTTTCAATTCCAAAGTTAAATGTCTAAATTTGGGATAAATTATTATAAACCATAAAAATCGTAATATCATGGCTTTTGAATTACCACAATTACCTTATGCATACGATGCATTAGAACCACATATTGATGCTCGTACAATGGAAATCCATCATACAAAGCACCACAATGCATATACTACAAATCTTAACGCGGCTATCGCTGGTACAGATTTAGAAGGAAAAACAATCGAAAATATCTTAATTAACTTAGATAAATCTAACGCTGCAGTTCGTAACAATGGTGGAGGTTTCTACAACCACAATTTATTCTGGACAGTAATGTCTCCAAACGGAGGAGGATTACCAACGGGTGATTTATTAGCTGCAATCGAAGCTTCTTTTGGAACTTTTGAAGAATTTAAAGCAAAATTTGCTAAAGCTGGAGCAACACAATTTGGTTCTGGATGGGCTTGGTTAACAGTTCAAAAAGGAGGAAAATTAGAAGTTGTAGGTACTCCAAACCAAGATAATCCATTAATGCCAGAAGTTGCTGGTAACGGTGGAACTCCAATTTTAGGAATGGATGTTTGGGAACACGCTTACTACTTAAACTACCAAAACAGAAGACCAGATTATATTGAAGCTTTCTTCAGTGTAATTAACTGGACAGAAGTTGCTAGAAGATTTGCTTTAGACAAATAGTCGAAATAGAGTAAAGAACATAAAGAAAAGACGAGTGCCGAAAGGTACTCGTCTTTTCTTTATCTATACATTTCGTTCAATAAGTCTTTATTCTATAATCTTTATTCTATACTCTTTCTTCTTTTCTCTGAAAAAAAAAGAAAATAAAAAAGGCGGAATCTCTTCCGCCTTTTTTGCCCCAAATCTACCATAAACTTAACCTACTAATGTCATGGTTTAGTAAAGGTATTATAGATATATTGTATAAAAAAAGATTTCAGATGAAAGGCAAGTTTATCCGATAAACGGATTCTAATTAATTGATTTATAGATTTTTGTGGTTTTTTAAAAATAAAAAAGGTGGAATCTCTTCCACCTTTTTTGCCCCAAATCTACCATAAACTTAACCTACTAATGTTATGGTTTAGTAAAAGTATAATAGATATTATTTTAAAAGAAATTTTTCAGATAAAAGGTAAGTATATCCGATAAATGGAAAATAATTTATTGTTTTATTTGAATAAGAAGATTGATCAAAGAATATAGATTATAGAGTATAGAAAAAAGACGAGCGCAAGTCAAATAGTGTTCGTCTTTTTTATGTCCATTTTTTAAGTCTTTATTCTATACTCTATTTTCTTTTCTCTAAAAAAAAAGAAAAATAAAAAAGGCGGAATCTCTTCCGCCTTTTTTGCCCCAAATCTACCATAAACTTAACCTACTAATGTTATGGTTTAGTAAATGTAGAACAAGAATTTTATTGAAAAAAAGATTTTAGATAAAAGGCAAGAATTTCCGATTAAGAGAATGTAAGATGTTGCTTTAGAAATATTTGAGTTTATTCCAATAAAAAAGGTGGAATTTCTTCCACCCTTTTTGCCCCAAATCTACCATAAACTTAACCTACTAATGTTATGGTATCTCAAAAGTATTGTAGCTTTTCAATTTCACCAAACAAACAGGATGAACGGCAAAAAAAACCGATGAAATGCACTATTTAACCTTTTGTTAATACTTTTTTAATAAGCTCGAGCGTCTTTTCCTTCGTAAAAATTCATAAAAGCACGATTTACAACTCGATTTCCACCTGGAGTTGGGTAGTCTCCAGTAAAATACCAGTCACCTAAATTTTTAGGACAAGCGATATGAAGATCTTCTACTGTTTGGAAAATAATTTTAACTTCAGCATTGATTTCTGGTGAGCTTAACATTTCTGCAATTTTATCTGAAATCTCTTGATCTGTAAATTGATCGTAAATTTCGGTTACATAATTTACAACATCAGAATCTGAGAAATTTTCTTGTGCTTTACATTTAGTATACACTTGGTCTACAATATGGTAAAGGTTTCTTTCTTTTAATAAAGCAAGTGCTGCTCTAAACGCAACCAAACCTTCTAGTTTTGCCATATCAATTCCGTAACAATCTGGGTAACGAATTTGTGGTGCAGATGAAACGATTACAATACGTTTTGGTTTTAAACGATCCATCATTTTGATAATACTCATTTTTAGAGTAGTACCACGCACAATACTATCGTCAATGATAACCAAATTGTCTTCTGGTTTAATTACGCCGTAAGTAACGTCGTAAACGTGTGCAACCAAGTCGTCACGACTGCTGTCTTCAGTAATAAAGGTTCTAAGTTTAGCATCTTTAATAGCAACTTTCTCAGTACGTATTTTTACAGCTAAAAGTTCCTGAAGCGTTTCAGTAGTAAGTGTATTTCTATTTTCTAGAATATAGTTGTTTTTTCTCTGATTTAAGAAATCCTGAGCTGCTTCAACTAAACCATAAAAGGAAGTTTCAGCTGTATTCGGGATGTAAGAGAAAACAGTGTTGTCTGTATCGCTGTCAATAGCTTTAAGAACAGCTGGTAAAATTAATTTCCCTAAGTTTTTACGTTCTTGATAAATTTCAGCATCGCTTCCTCTTGAGAAATAAATTCTTTCAAACGAACATGCTTTTTTAACAGTTGGTTCTAAGATTTGCTGCATTGAAACTTTTCCGCTTTTCTTGATAATCAAAGCATTTCCTGGATCAATTTCCTGAACACTTTCAAAAGGAACATTAAATACTGTTTGAATTACAGGTCTTTCAGAAGCAACAACTACCACTTCATCATCTTGATAAAAGTATGCAGGGCGAATTCCAGCAGGATCTCTAAATACAAAAGCATCACCATGACCTAATAAACCAGCCATTGCGTAACCTCCATCTAGGTTTTTAGCCGAACGGCCTAATATTTTAGCGATATCCAAACGTTCTGCAATTACAGGAGAAGCTTCTCTTTTAGAATAACCTTCGGCTTTGCAGTCTTGGTACAATTGCATTACTTCTTTATCTAAGAAGTGGCCAATTTTTTCCATTACGGTAACAGTATCCGCCATTTCTTTTGGATGCTGTCCTAGTTCAACTAGATTTTCGAAAAGTTCTTTAACATTTGTCATATTAAAGTTTCCGGCCAAAATCAAATTACGGTGCATCCAGTTACTTTGACGTAAAAATGGGTGAACACTTTCGATGCTGTTTTTTCCAAAAGTTCCGTAACGAACGTGACCTAAAAATAATTCGCCTACATAAGGAATATTTGCTTTTAGTTCTTTCATGTTATCTCCCAATTCAGGATGTGCTTTTAGCTCTTCGCTAACGCGCTCATTGATTTGTTTGAAAACATCTTGAATAGGTTGTGAATGATTCGAACGAACTCTGCTGATATAGCGCTGTCCAGGTTCAACATCCAACTTAATGCTGGCAAAACCAGCACCGTCTTGTCCACGGTTGTGCTGTTTTTCCATCATTAAATACATTTTCTGAATTCCGTAGAAAGCAGTCCCGTATTTTTCTTTATAATATTCAAGCGGTTTTAGTAGTCTAACTAAGGCTATACCACATTCGTGTTTTAAAGCGTCGCTCATTGTTTTTTGTTATTTGTGTGTTGTTGTAAGTTGTGTGTATTAACGTAATAAAAAAGCCCCGTTTTATCGAGGCTCTTAGGCATTATATTTCTATGTCAAACTGAGTTAACGACTTAAATTGCTGTAATCGAATCGCTACTTCTGCTTTGCTTAAATTTTCCATCCTTTCGGTTCCAAATTTCTCGACGCAGAACGAAGCTAAATTTGAACCGTAAATAATTGCATTTTTCATGTTTCCAAAAGAAATATTTTCGCTTTGCGCAATAAATCCAGAGAAACCACCTGCGAAAGTGTCTCCAGCTCCTGTTGGATCGAAAACTTCTTCTAATGGTAAAGCTGGTGCAAAGAATACTTCTCTATTATGGAATAAAAGCGCGCCATGTTCTCCTTTTTTGATCACCACATATTTTGGTCCCATATCTTGGATTTTAGCCGCTGCTTTTACTAATGAATATTCACCAGAAAGCTGTCTTGCTTCTTCGTCATTGATTGTAATAACATCTACACGTTTAATAACGTCTAATAATTCTGGAAGAGCGCAGTCCATCCAAAAGTTCATAGTATCTAAAACTACTAATTTTGGTTTTTTCTCCATTTGATCCAGAACACTGCTTTGTACTAACGGATGTAAGTTTCCTAACATCACAACATCAGCATCTTTATAGTTTTGAGGAACCTTTGGCTGAAAATCAGCTAAAACGTTCAATTCAGTAACTAAAGTGTCTCTAGAATTTAGGTCGTTGTGGTATAAACCGCTCCAGAAAAAAGTCTTTCCTCCTTTTACAATTTCAATACCAGAGATATCAATATTTTTTGAAGTTAAAAGATCTAAATGTTCTTGAGGGAAATCGTCGCCAACTACAGAAACAATGGCCGATTGCAAGTTAAAAAAGGATGCTGACAAACCAATGTACGTTGCAGCACCGCCTAATATTTTATCTGTTTTTCCGAAAGGAGTTTCAATCGCGTCGAAAGCAACTGTTCCAACAATCAATAGTTTATTCATTTTATGAATTTCGAATTAGGGTGCAAAGATACTTCATAAGTTACAATCTTGCAATGGTTTGGGTTCTCAAAATTTTCTTAAAAAAAAGAGAACGATTTCGGAGTAAAACTATTGTAAATGAATTGGTTAAAATTGATTTTTTAACGAGATTAAAATATGTTTTTTAGATTTAAGTTGCAAGTTTTTTGAAAAAAAATGCGAATAATTTACAGGTCTTATTTCTATATTAGTTTTTTAAATAAAGATGATTTTCTTTTTCCGCTTAAAACTCCAAGAATTGTAATGTGATAGTTTTTAATTTTGAATACAATTAACCAAGTTTTATAGCTTGCTTCTCTGTAAATTTTAGATTTAGTTGGAAGATTTTCGCACTCCGAATAAATTAAGGGATTTTCAATGATTTTATTCATTGTTTTGTTTATTCCATTACCAACTTTAATTGCATTTAGAGGTTGATGTTTTTCGAAAGCGATGTAATCAACAATCTCTTCTAAATTTTGGAAATAATTCTCGGAAATATCTAACGTATATTGTTTTGTATCTTCAATTTTTTTTCTTCCCATTTCTCATTAAACTTTTCTAAAGACATTGTCTTAGATTTTTCGGCATTTTCAATCCACCTAACAAAGTCTTCTTTAGATAAATTACTTTCAATTTGATCAACTTCATTTTCGAAATCAATCGATACTTTCAGTGATTTTCCAACATAGTTTTTTGGAATCTCAAAAGAAAGATTGACAATTTTATCCTTAGGAGTAATGGTTTTTTGTATCATTTTTTATAATTTAATGAACCTTACAAAAATACAATAAATTAAGTTATTATAAGTAGTCTTATTTTTTTTAACATTCTTATAGCTGATACTTCTGAATAAATAAATTTTTAGAAATCTCAAGATTCTAGTGGCTTATGGCCATTGTATCCGTCGCTTTTTTACTTTTGATGCCTTAATTTACTTTGATATTTAATCCAATTGATCGCATCGTTCATTGGCTCTTCAGAATCTGAAAATGCGGTATTGTGACCCAAGTTTGGAAACAATTTATATTCATAAGGTTTTCCTTTAGATTTTAACACATTAAGATATTCGATTGAGAGCTTTACAGGAACTTGAATATCTTTAGCTCCAAAAATCCAGATTCCTGGAATTGATAATTGAGAAAGAATATCATTGGGATTTGTATCGATGAATTCATATTTGTCTGGATCATTAAATACATGTTTTCTCGCTTCTTCTTCAGAATGTGTATCCCAAAAATTTTGATCTCCATTGGTATAAAATTGAAATCTCAATTGTTCTTTAACCGTTATGAGAGCGCCGCTAAATACGGTCATAAATTTGACTTTCGTGTTTTTCTGAGCCGCCAAGGGAATTATCCATCCAGCTTGACTGCCGCCAATTAAACCGATTGGTATTTTAGTATTGGATAGAGATTTAGATAAAGTGTTTACGGCAGCACTCGCATCTAAAGACAAAAGATTTAGATTCGAGAAATCAACATTGTTCGTTCCTACTTCAGGTCCGGCATATACTCCGGCTGATTCTCCAACGCCTCGTTTATCATACGTTAAAACTGCAATTCCATTGTTGGCTAGGATTGTAGCAAAGTCTATCATTCTTTTTTCTTGTCCAGATCCGTGAACAATTACAACAGCTGCTTCTATGTTGTTGGGTGTAAAAAGGGTTCCAGCAAGTGAAACTCCTTCGCTAATAAATTTTATTTCCTTAGTAGTAAAGTTTGGTGGAATTACTGACGCATAATTACTGACAGAAAACAACAATATTAAAAGAGTACATATATATATTTTTTTTGCTCTTAAAGTTGGTTTAAATATCGTTGTTTTATTTTTCATTTTTAAATTTATAGTTGATACTTCTTATCAAAATAATTCTTCAAAATCCCAACCTGAACCAAAATCATAAAAGGAACAATTAAAATGGCATATAGGATATTTTTAGAAAAATGAATTCCTGAAAAAGTGTTCGAGATTTTATCAGAATATAATTTCCCAACTTCGTCAATTTTGAAATCAGTTTCTGAAACTGAAAATAGAGCAACATAAATTACTAATGCCGCTAAAGCCAATCCAATCGAAATCCAAACGGGTTTCGAAATTAAAGGTTTGTATGCTTTGAGTTTTTTCTCTTCTAATACATGAACTTCGGCCATTATTTTAGAAGTAAAATCGAATGATGGAGACTGCAGTTTGTCTTCGGCCATCATTTTCTCAATAAGTTGTTCTATATTTTTATCGCTCTCTTTCATAACATTCTATTATTTCTGGTTCTAACTGCTGTCTCAAAATTACGGCTAATTTTTGTCGGCTCCTAAACAATTTTACTTTGGCATTGTTGGCCGATATATTCATTATTTTTCCAATTTCTTCTAAATTCTGATCATCAAAATAAAACAGGTTCAAAAGGAAATTTTCATCATTGGGTAATAAACTCAAACATTTCTGAATAGTTTGCTTTCGTTCTTTTTCTTCCAAAACACTCAAAGCATTATCCATTGTCTTAATTAAATGCGACGAAAATTCATCTATCGAAATATTTAAATCTTCTTTTTTACTTTTCTTTAATCTGTCCAGACACGTATTATAAGCAATCTTATAAATCCAAGTCGAAAATTTAGATTCACCTTTAAACTTAGTCAGCGAACTGTAAATCTTTATAAAAGTGTCTTGAGCAACTTCTTCTGCCTCTTCTCTGTTTTTAACCATTTTAAGAGCCAAAGTAAAGATCATATCTTTATAACGATCCACTAGAACGGCAAACGAATTTGTGTCGCCCTGCAGAACTTTGTCGATATAATGTTGATCATTTAGTGTACTCATATTATATAGGACGACAAGTTGTTTGTTTAGGTTACAAGAAAATTGAAAATAAATTCAAAATCTTTTACATAATATAGATGGTGTTGAACTTTGTCAAAGTTTCAAACTTTGACAAAGTTTTTAGAGATTAAAATTAACTGATAATCAGTTGATTTTGGAATTTGGAATTTAAAAATTGAAATTTTTTTAAAATTCTTGTAACCTCAATTTAAAAAGACTCGTCATATGGAGTATATCAATCAATTTAAAAACGTAAATTATCATGGACGACAAAATTTTAATTCCAATTAGCTTTTTCTTAATGGTCTTCGGGATCGTTTATTTGGTTTATTCAACAAGAAATAGAGAGCGTCTGGCTCTTATAGAAAAAGGTGTAGATGCAAGTATTTTTATTCAAGGAAAAGGAAATGGAGTTCCGGCTTGGAAAATCTTTGTTGTAAATTTAGCTTTCTTATTAATAGGAAGCGGTGTTGGAATTTTTCTTGCGCTGTTAATTACAACTTACACCTCTCTTAATGATGGGGCAGTTTATCCTTCAATTATTTTCATCATGGCAGGAATCGGACTTTTGACTGGATTTAAAACAGCAAAAGATTTAGATAAAGAATAAAGAGTAAGTAAAAAATTAAGTTAGTACAAAAAACGCATCAATTACTTGATGCGTTTTTTTATTCTTTAGATCCGATGGTTTCGTAATAGACATCAACCGAAAGTTTCGGCTGTAGGGATGCCATAACGGCCAATTGATCACAGCGTTCGTTTTGCGGGTGATTATTGTGGCCTTTTATCCATTTAAAATCAACTTGATGTTTTCGGTAAACAATTAAAAAACGTTTCCATAAATCTGGATTTTTTTTATCCTTGTATCCTTTTTTTTCCCAGCCAAAAACCCATTTTTTTTCAACCGAATCAACAACGTATTTAGAATCTGAAATAACCAGAACTTTCATTTTTTCTTTTTTTAGCTTTTCCAAGCCTACAATTACAGCTAAAAGTTCCATTCTGTTATTTGTCGTCAAGCGAAAGCCTTCGTAGAATTCTTTTTTGTGTGGAGTTCCAACCAATTCCATAACTACACCGTAGCCACCATTTCCTGGATTTCCTTTTGCCGCGCCATCAGTATATATATGTACTTCGTGATTCATTTTTTTATTTTAGATTGTAGAATTTAGAATTTAGATTGCAGATTTCAGCTTCATCTAAAATTGGAATTTAAATATTGGAATTTATATCTAATAATCTATGAATAATCTCTGGAAAATGTTTTTGTTCCAATTCATGAATCTTTTCGGCAACAGTTTCAGGTGTATCTTCATCTGTCAGCGCAACGTTTGCTTGAAAGATAATACCGCCTTCATCATAATGTTCATTTACATAATGAATAGAAATTCCTGTTTCCTTTTCCTTATTATTAACTATAGCTCTGTGTATGTGCATACCGTACATGCCTTTTCCTCCATAATTAGGTAAAAGGGCAGGATGAATATTGATTATTTTATTCGGATATTGTTCGATTATGTTTTCAGGAAATTTGAGTAAGAAACCGGCAAGGACAATCAAATCTGGGTCGATTTTTTGTATTTTTTGTAATACATTTCGCTCCAAAAGTTCGTTTTTTTCGAAAATTTCGACTGGAATTTGATGATTTTTTGCTCTGTCAATAACTTTTGCGTTGGCGTTATTTGTAAAAACCGAAACAACCTTTGCGATTTCAGTGTTTGAAAAATATTTTATAATGTTTTCTGCGTTAGTTCCTGATCCTGAGGCAAAAACGATAATTTTTTTCATGATTGAATTTATTTTAAGACTGCAAAAAACGGAATAAAAATCGAAAATAAATAGCTTTCAAACCGCTTTCTTGAAATTAATTTTATAAATTAGTGTCACATTTATAAACTAAATAGTTGTTTTAAAATAAAGTTTTTTATTTTTGCCAACAAATTAAATTCTAAAATTAAAGATTATGTCAGACATTGCATCAAGAGTAAAAGCGATTATCGTAGACAAATTAGGTGTTGACGAAAACGAAGTTGTAACAGAAGCAAGCTTCACTAATGATTTAGGAGCTGACTCATTAGACACTGTTGAGCTTATTATGGAATTCGAAAAAGAATTTGATATTCAAATTCCAGACGATCAAGCAGAAAACATTGCTACTGTTGGTCAAGCTATTTCTTATATCGAAGAAGCTAAAAAATAATAATACCACACCCGATTTCTAAAAATCTCAATTTTTTGAAATTCCAAATTCCAATTGGAATTTGTTTTTTGATTTTTGCAATTTTTAAGAGTCGGGTGTTATTATTTTTTTAAATTTTTAAATTAGATTGATTTTCAATCAAAAAGATATATTTATATTGTAATTCCCATGGCTCTTAAGTAACAACAAGTTAAGAAAGCGTGGGTTTTATTTGTTTAAAGTACAAAACACATATTTATGGCATTAAGGCGAGTTGTTGTAACAGGATTAGGTGCACTTACTCCTATCGGGAATAATATCCAAGAATATTGGAATGCACTTGTGAATGGGGTTAGCGGAGCGGCTCCTATAACATATTATGATACAGAAAAGCATAAGACGAAATTTGCCTGCGAAGTGAAAAACTTCAATATTGAAGATTACATGGATCGTAAGGAATCTCGTCGATTAGATAAATTTGCACAGTACGCTATTGCTGCCAGTGATGAAGCTATCAAAGATGCTGGAATTACAAACGATAACGTAAACAAGCAAAGAGTTGGAGTTATCTGGGGAGCAGGAATTGGAGGTTTAGAAACTTTCCAAGACGAAGTGATGTATTATGCAAAAGGCGATGGAACTCCAAAGTTCAATCCGTTCTTTATTCCTAAAATGATTGCCGATATTGCTCCTGCACATATTTCTATGCGTAATGGCTATATGGGACCAAATTATACTACGGTTTCTGCTTGTGCATCTTCTGCAAACGCATTAATCGATGCTTTTAATTACATTCGTTTAGGAATGTGCGATGTTATTGTTTCTGGAGGTTCTGAAGCAGCAGTTACTATTGCTGGTATGGGAGGTTTCAGCTCAATGCACGCTTTGTCTACAAGAAATGAAAGCCCAGAAACAGCTTCGAGACCTTTTGATGCAACTAGAGATGGTTTCGTTTTAGGAGAAGGAGCAGGAGCTTTGGTTCTTGAAGATTACGAACACGCTAAAGCAAGAGGAGCTAAAATCTATTGCGAAATTGGCGGTGGCGGAATGTCTTCTGATGCTTATCACTTAACTGCACCACATCCAGAAGGAATTGGAGTGATTGCCGTAATGGAAAATACTTTAAGAGATGCTGGAATGACTCCAGATCAAGTAGATCATATCAATACACACGGAACTTCTACTCCGTTAGGAGACGTTGCCGAATTAAAAGCAATCAGTAAAGTTTTTGGTGAGCACGCTAAAAACATTAACATCAATTCAACAAAATCGATGACAGGACACTTATTAGGTGCTGCTGGAGCTATTGAGGCAATTGCTTCTATCTTGGCCATGCAGAACAGTATTGTTCCTCCAACGATTAACCATACAGTTGTTGACGAAAATATTGATCCATCTTTAAACCTTACTTTAAACAAACCTCAAAAAAGAGAAGTTAACGTTGCTATGAGTAACACGTTTGGCTTTGGTGGACATAATGCTTGTGTATTATTTAAAAAACTAGTTGACTAATTTTCTGTATATGAATATTATCAAAAAAATATTTTCTAAATCCCGTTCTCTAGAAGACGGGATTTTTTTTGACACTATTCAGAAAATTCTTGGTTTTCCGCCTTCAAATGTTGATTTTTATAGAAGAGCATTCACACATCGTTCTTCTAATAAATTAGATTCTAACGGGCATCCTATAAATTATGAACGATTAGAATTTTTGGGAGATGCAATGTTAAGTGCAGTTATTGCTGCGCACTTATTTAACAAGGCACCAAATGGTGATGAAGGTTACCTGACCAAAATGCGCTCAAAAATTGTGAGCCGAGAGCATTTAAATGAGTTAGGAAAAGATTTAAATTTAGTGCAGTTTGTAGAGAGCAAAGTGCCGATACAGCATTTTGGAGAAAATATTCACGGTAATATTTTTGAATCGCTAATAGGTGCAATTTATTTAGACAAAGGCTATTCTTTCTGTGAGCGATTTATTCAAAAAAGGGTAGTTACGCCTTATGTTGATATTGCTCGATTAGAAGGAAAAGTAATAAGTTATAAAAGTCTTGTTATCGAATGGTGTCAAAAGGAAAAAAGAGTTTTTCATTATGACATTTTTGAAGATAACGGCATAGACGGACAGCGTTTATTTGGTGTCAAATTGAGTATTGATGATAAAGTTGTTGCAAGAGCTCGAGCAACTTCAAAAAAGAAAGCAGAAGAGAAAGCATCACAGAGAGCTTATTTTGCGTTTCAAGAAAAAATTGACAAGAAATAGTTACAAAAATGTTGTAAGTATCACAATGCTATAACGTTTTCGTTTATAATTTAACAAAACAAGCATGTCATAACTGTTGAAGCTCCGTTTAGAAATAGTATATTTACAACTTGATTTTTCAAGACATGGCTATTCATAAATTGGATTTAGACGAATTTGACGAAATTGATTATTATTTAATGGCAATTCATACTTCAATAGAAGATTATAGATTAGCCTATTTTATCAATAAAATCCTTCCGATAAACTTAAGTAAGAGCAAAAACGAGATCCATGCTCAAACTAAGGAAGGTGAAGCAAATTTTTCAAGATTCTATTATTATGATGAAGAAAAAGCTGTTTCCTGGAATTTAATTCAGAATAAAAACGAAATCATTTCTGTGAGTACAAATGATTTTCAGAATTTGTTTTCTAATGAAACAAGTGAGGTTTCGACAACAATTCATTTACTTCCTGAATTTAAAAAAGTCGATTTTTTCCTGAAAATAGACAATAGCGAAGAGGCGCTTAATTTTTCAGAAATTCAACAAAAATTAAAAACAATCGAAAGTATTGCAGCTATTTACGCTGTCGATACGGACAATATAAAATCAAAAAACAATCTAATTTTTTAAAAAAAATGCTAACAAACAAGAAAACCAAAATTGTTGCTACACTTGGCCCCGCTTGTAGTACAAGAGAGATCATTAAGGATATGATCGAAGCAGGTGTTAATGTGTTTAGAATCAATTTTTCGCATGCAGATTACGAAGGAGTAAAAGAAAAAATTAATATTATTAGAGGCCTTAACGAAGAGTTTGGTTACACTACTGCAATCCTTGGAGATTTACAGGGACCAAAACTTAGAGTTGGTGTAATGGAAGAAGGTACTGTAGTAAATGATGGTGATGAAATCACTTTTACAACTGCAGAAGATATTATCGGAAATGCAAAAAAAGCATTCATGAAATATCAAAATTTCCCAAATGATGTAAATGTTGGAGAGCGTATTTTGCTTGACGATGGTAAACTTATTTTCGAAATTGTTTCTACAGATAAAAAAACTGAAGTTGTTGCTAAAGTTATTCAAGGTGGAGAATTAAAATCTAAAAAAGGAGTTAATCTTCCAAACACCAAAATTTCTTTACCAGCTTTAACTGAAAAAGATATTGCCGATGCCATTTTTGCAATTGAGCAAAAAGTAGACTGGATTGCACTTTCATTCGTGAAAACACCGCGCGATTTACAAGACTTACAAGAGTTAATCGCTAAACATTCTGAAGTTAAAATTCCAATTATTGCTAAAATTGAAATGCCAGAAGCTCTTGAGAACATGGACAAAATTGTAGCATATTGCGATGGTTTAATGGTTGCTCGTGGAGATCTTGGTGTTGAGCTTCCTGCTCACGAAGTTCCATTGGTTCAAAAAGACTTGATCCGTAGAGCAAAAACGGCTAGAATTCCTGTTATCGTTGCTACGCAGATGATGGAAACAATGATTACAAGTTTAACTCCAACAAGAGCAGAAGTAAATGACGTTGCAAACTCTGTAATGGATGGTGCTGATGCTGTAATGTTGTCTGGAGAAACGGCTACAGGAAATTATCCAGTACAAGTTATCCAAAGAATGACACAAATTTGTGAGGCTGTTGAGAATTCACCACTTATTCAGGTTCCTCAAAATACACCTCAAATTAAAACAAATCGTTTTGTTACTAAGACAGTTTGCCACCAAGCAGCTTTATTGGCTAATGAAATTGAAGCTAAAGCAATTTGTACTTTAACTAACAGCGGTTATACAGCTTTCCAAATTTCGGCTTGGAGACCTACTACAGCACATATCTTAGTGTTTACTTCTAACAGAAGAATCTTAACACAATTGAATTTACTATGGGGAGTTAAATCTTTCTATTATGATAATGACGAAAGTACAGATGATACTGTAACAGATGTAAATCAAATTGCATTTGAAAAAGGATATGCTCACAAAGGAGATTATTTAATTAATCTTGCAGCAATGCCAATTAAAGAAAAAGGAATGGTTAATACGATGAGAGTATCTCAAATCGAATAGACAAATTCTATATAATTTTTGAAAGCCACTTAGTACTATAAGTGGCTTTTTTTGTGTTATCTTCTTCCTATATTCTGTCTTTTAGAATAATTTTTACGCTTTCATTTTTTGATATTTAATATTTTTAAATTCAAACTTCTCCAATTCCTGATTCATTTTTACTAATTTATTTAGGAAATTTTATTTTATTTCATCCAAATGTGTAATATAAGTTTTACTTTATTGTGATGGAATGAAAATCATAAAAGGTTCATAAACTATACTTTTAGTATGTTTCATTTTGTAAAATGCAACAAGATGTTGCAAATTCCTAAATTTTGTTGTTTCATTTTATAAAATGAAACAAGCTCTTGGCAGATAAATAGGATTCTTCGCTTATTTATTAGTTAATTTTGAGAAGCTTAAAAAAAAGTTAAAGAAACTGTGTTTCAAATTTTTAAGTAAAATAAATCTGAAACTTCTCAAAAAAGTAACCTTCATCTTTGAGAGTTTTTTGAAAGTTATCATTTCCTATTTCGCTTTTTGGATTTACAATCTCATATACATAACAAGAATCATTAACGAATTTTTATTATCATGAAACAAGTCAAACTAAAATGCAGATTAAAAGATACCATAAAGGTACTAACATTACTATTTTTTGCAGTAGTTTCTGTAACAGCACAGAGCAAGAAGCCAAATATATTGGTGCTTTGGGGAGATGATATCGGGACAACTAATATAAGTGCTTACAGCGATGGACTTATGGGATATACAACTCCCAATATCGATCGTTTAGCCAATGAAGGATTGCGTTTCCTGCATTATTATGGAGAACAAAGTTGTACTGCGGGTCGTGCGGCATTTTTGACCGGACAACACGGACTTAGAACTGGTCTTACAAAAGTAGGTTTCCCAGGTGCGCCTATGGGAATGAGCCAATTAGATCCTTCTGTTGGAGGAATCATGAAAAGTTTAGGCTATGTTACAGGACAGTTTGGTAAAAACCACGTAGGAGATCGTAATGAAAGTTTGCCAACAGTAAACGGTTTTGATGAATTCTTTGGAAACCTCTATCACTTAAATGCAGAAGAGGAACCAGAATTACCAGATTATCCAAAAGATCCAGAATATCTGAAAAAATTTGGACCAAGAGGAGTTTTAAAATGTACCGCTACAAATGTAGATGACGCAACAACTGATCCTCGTTTTGGCAGAGTTGGAAAACAAAAAATCGAAGATACAGGAGCTCTTACCAAAAAAAGAATGGAAACCGTTGATGACGAAACCTCTGCAGCAGCAATAGATTTTATCAAAAGACAACACGCAGCAGGCAAACCATTTTTCTGCTGGTTCAATGCAACTCGTATGCACCTTCGTACACATGTTAGAGCAGAACACAGAGGAAGATATACCCACGGAGACAGCGAGTATATTGACGGTATGATTGAACATGATGAAACGATCGGAAGTATATTAAAAGCGTTAGATGATTTAGGAATTGCAGATAATACTATTGTGGTATATTCTACAGATAATGGTCCTCATATGAATACTTGGCCAGACGGAGCAATGACGCCATTCCGTTCCGAGAAAAATACCAACTGGGATGGAGCTTTCCGTGTACCTTGTATCGTACGCTGGCCAGGACATATTAAACCAGGAGTAACGACTGAATTAATGAGTCATAATGACTGGATTCCTACATTCGCATCAATTGCTGGAGAACCAGATATCGTTAACAAACTTCTAAAAGGATATTCTGCAAACGGAAAAACATATAAAGTTCATTTAGATGGTTTTGATCAAAGTAAATTTTTAGAAGGCAAAACACCAAAAAGTGCGAGAGATAAATTCTTTTACACAGATGATGATGGTCTTTTGGTTGGTCTGAGAGAAGGAGATTATAAATATGTTTTTGCAGAACAGCGTTTAGGTGGTACAATGGGCGTTTGGGCAGAACCATTTACAAAACTTCGTTTACAGAAAATATTCAATCTATACCAAGATCCTTTTGAGAGAGCCGATATCACTTCAAATACTTTTTGGGACTGGCAGATGAACCATGTACAGTTAATGTACGGTGCCATTCAGGATGTAGTTGTATTTGCAGAAACATTTAAGGATTATCCTCCAAGATCAATTCCGCCAAGTTTCTCTGCTTATACTATTATGGAAGAAGCAATGAAAGATATCAAAGCTCAAAAATATATTGAGAAAAATGTTCTGCCTAAATTAAAAGAGGAAGAAGAGACAGCTTCAAAAAAGAAAAAATAAAATATAAAAAATAGAGCTTGAATCTCCCATACTTCAAGCTCTATTAACTTAAAAAAATCAATATCATGTATAAGAAAATATATGTATTGTCTCTGTTTTTATTTTTGCTTGTTTCTTGTAAAAATAAATCAGAAGACGCAACTAGTGTCAATTCTAAAGATAGTACAACAGTAGCAGTAAACAATAGCGATCCTTTACCGAGTTGGAAGGATGGAGCTTTAAAAGAAGATATCATTGCCTATGTTGAGAAAGTTACCAAAGAGGGAAGTCCAGATTTTATTCCAATTGAAAATAGAATTGCCACTTTTGATAACGATGGAACGCTTTGGGCTGAAAAACCGTATGTTCAGGAGTTGTTTGCCTTCTATAGAGTTAAGAAAATGGTGGAAGCCAATCCGGCCTTAGCACAAAAACAGCCTTTTAAAGCAGTGGTTGAAAAAGACAAAACGTTTTTTGAAAAGGGAGGAGATAAAGCACTAATTGAATTAGTTGCAGCAACACACACAGGTATGACCGAAGATGAGTTTGAAGCTTCTGCAAAAGAGTTTTTTACAGGTGCTCAATATCCTGGTAAAAATGTTCCACTAAAACAAATCAGATACCAGCCTCAATTGGAGCTTTTGAATTATTTGCGTGCAAATGGTTTCAAAACTTTCATTGTTACTGGTGGAACGATCGAATTAGTAAGAGCGATATCAGCTGATTTTTATGGAATTCCAAAAGAACAAGTTGTCGGCACCTCTTTCAAATATACATTTGATGACGCTGCTAATAGTGTTAAAAGAGAACCAGCTTTGGATTTTTTCAACGATAAGACAGGAAAACCTGTCGGGATACAATTGCACATAGGGCAACGTCCAGTTTTTGCCTGTGGCAATGAAGGCGGTGCGGGAGATCTTGCGATGTTAAGATATTCATCAGGAAGCAAATATCCCTCTTTTCAATTAATTGTAAACCATAATGATTCCATTAGGGAATACAAGTATCAGGAAAAAGATAACCTTTCACTAAGTACAGCAGCAAAATATAAATATCATGTAATTAGTATGAAAGATGATTGGAAAAAAATATTCCCTGACAAATAATTAGAAGTTGAAACAACTAGATTTTCTGCTCTAAAAGTTTAGAGTCAAAGATTATAATAATTTATTCCAGAACACCCTATGAAAACAAATTTTAGATCAATCAAATCGGCCGGTCTCCTGAAGAGTCTTGGCTTGCTTTTTTGTTTCTTAATTGCCACTTTTGGTTATGGACAAAAAAGCCCGAATATTATTATTTTATTATCAGATGATACCGGATGGGGAGATTTAGGTCCTTATGGCGGTGGTGATAGTAGAGGAGCAGCGACTCCTAATATCGATCGAATGGCAAACGAAGGAATGCAATTTTGGTCTTTTTATGGACAGCCAAGCTGCACACCTGGAAGAGCAGCATTAATAACTGGAAGAATACCTAATCGAAGTGGTATGACAACCGTTGCGTTTCCTGGAGATGGCGGTGGTCTTCCTAAAGCTGAATGGACATTGGCATCGTTATTAAAACGCAAAAATTATAATACTTTCTTTGCTGGAAAATGGCATCTTGGTGAAGAGGATTATTCTATGCCTATTGCACAAGGTTTTGATGTTATGAAAAACGTAACCTTGTATCACTTAAATGCTTACACCTATACAGATCCAGATTGGAATGCAGACATGCCAGATGATATTAGAGCAACATGGGTTAAAGGAACAAAAGGCGCTTTAGAGGGAGAAGCAGGAAAACCATACAGAGAAGTTAGAAAAATAGACGGAAAAGTGATTCCGTTTCTTGATCAATATACTGAGGAAGAATCTATAAAATGGCTTAAAGAAAATGCAAAAAAAGACAAACCATTTTTCATGGAAATATCTTTTGCAAAAAATCATCAGCCAAATTTACCACACCCAGATTTTGTAGGTAAATCTGCTGGTAAAAATAAATATGCAGATTGTATTGTAGAATTAGATACTAGAATAGGTCGTATTATGGATGAAGTCAGAAATCTTGGTATTGCCGAAAATACTTTAATCATCTATACTGTAGATAATGGTACATGGCAGGATGTTTATCCTGATTGTGGTTATACACCTTTTAGAGGAACAAAAGGAACGGATCGCGAAGGAGGCAGCCGTATTCCAACATTAGCTTGGTGGCCTGGAAAAATTAAAGCAAATAGTAAAAATAGTGACATTTTAGGAACACTTGATTTTATGGCGACTTTTGCTGCTTTGTCAGGGCAGGAATTACCAACTGTAGATAGAGATGGTAAACCAACTATTTTTGATAGTTATGATATGTCGCCAGTTTTATTAGGAACTGGTAAATCAAAACGAACAATGTGGTTTTATTTTACAGAAGATGAATTATTGCCAGGAGCAATAAGAGTTGGAAAATTCAAAGCAGTTTTTAATTTACGTGGTGATAACGGACAAGCAACAGGAGGTTTAGCGGTAGATTCTAATTTAGGCTGGAAAGGGGCGGCGAGTTATGTAGCAACTGTACCTCAAATATTTGACTTATGGGCAGATCCGCAAGAACGTTATGATTTGTTTATGAACAACTTTACAGAGAAAACCTGGTTCTTGCCAACCATTCAAAACATTATTGGGGAATTTGCTAAAACCTATGAAAAATATCCACCTCATGTAGTACAAAGTAATTTATATCCTGGTCCAATTACTATTGATAATTATTTGAAGCTTAGAGAAGCACAAGAAAAATTAAAATCCATAACAACAGCTAAAAGAAGTGGAGGCGGGTGATAATTTGGCATGATAAATTTAAAGAGTTAAAAAACAAACAACTTTTAAACTTATAAAAGTTGTTTGTTTTTGATTTCAAAATATAAATCTAAAAAGAAAAAAATCATGAAAATCTCTCCAACTTCAATTAAATTCTTATTTGCCTCACTTTTTTTTCTTTTAAATTTCACTGCATTTGCACAAGAAGAAGCAAAAGCTGAATCAAGCGCACAAGAACTCGCAGATAAATTGGCAAATCCGGTTGCAAGTTTAATTAGTGTTCCGTTGCAAAATAATCTTACTTATGGGATTGGCCCATATAATGGAGTAAAATATCAAATCAATATACAACCCGTAATTCCATTTAAATTGAGCGAAAATTTAAATTTAATAACGCGTTATATTCTTCCAGTTGTTGATCAGCAAGATGTTTTAAGAGAAAACACACATGAATTTGGTTTAAGCGATGCAACAATAACTGCTTTTTTTGCTCCTAAAACCAAAGGAATTATTTTAGGTGTAGGTCCTGCTTTTTTAGTGCCAACTGCTACAGAAAAATTTTTAGGAACAGAAAAATTCGGAATTGGTCCAAGTGTTTTGGTCATGCATCAAGGAAAAGGACTTTCTATAGGTTTTTTAGCCAATCAAATTTGGTCGGTTGCAGGAGCGTCTGATCGTGCCGATTTTAATCAGTTTTACACACAGATATTTCTAACGCATAGTTATAAAAGCGGTGCAAGTTTAGGAATCACTTCAGAAATTACTCAAAACTGGCAGGGAAATACAACTCTAATTACCATTAGTCCAAATGTTGGTGCCATTACAAAATTAGGAGGTCAGACTATGCAATTTGCAGTTATGCCTTTAATTCCAGTTGTTGGACATCAATCTATAAAGCCTGATTGGGGATTACGTGCAGTTGTATCATTTATATTTCCAGGCTCGTAACTACTTCTTAAATTTTCATCATAAAAACATTAATTGTTCAGGACTAAGAATAGTAAGAACAATCGAAAAGCTACCATTTTGCAATTTATAATAAATGATATTATGAAAAATAAACGCCTTATTTTTTTAGCACTTCTTGCTTTAATCTTAAATGTTGGATGTAAAAAAGAAAGTACACCAACAAAAAATACAGCATCTGTTTCATCATCTGGATCTGAAATAAAAATGGATGGTGAATTGCCTTCAAAAGAATCTATCCCAAAGTTATTTGACGAAATGGATTTTCAGCAGGCAACACAATGTTATTTGTGGGCATTGCCGATTGTGGCTTTCGCCGAATGGCAACAACAACATTACAAAACTTTTAAAGCATCGAGTAATGATCTTGTTTTATATAATTCATACGACGATCGACTAGGAATTTTGACCGCAAATGCTACCACTCCTTACATAATGGGTTTTATAGATTTGGCAACAAATGGACCAACAGTAATCGAAATGCCAGCAGGTCGCACAGCCGGAGGTTTAGCAGATTTTTGGCAGAGAGAGCAGGCAACAATTGGAGAAATGGGACCTGATAAAGGAAAAGGCGGAAAATATATTTTGGTACCGCCAACTTTAAAAGACTTCAAAGCAGACGGCTATTTTATAGTGCCTTGTAACACCGTAAATATGTTTTTCGGATTTAGAGCTTTAGACCCTGATCCTAAAGTCACAGAAGCTTTATTGAAACTGGTAAAAATTTATCCGTATGCACAAAGGGCAAATCCAGCGCCTACAAAAGTGGTTAGTCCGCCAGCGGGAAAAAAATGGTTGGGAATTCAGCCGTCAGGACTTGCTTATTGGGAACGACTTCATGCGATTCTTCAAAACGAACCTGTAGAAGAACGTGATCGTTTTTTCATGGCATGGCTTAGAAATTTAGGAATCGAAAAAGGAAAACCTTTTGCACCAGATGAACGTCAGAAGAAAATTTTAATAGCAGGTGCCGAAAAAGGACAGCAAATGGCAATGGCGAATTCTTTTGAAAAACGTTTTGCAGATGTAAAACACTGGCCGGACAAAAAATGGGATTATGTCATGATTCTTAAAGATCCATCTCAGCATGCTGCTACTTATGATGAATTTTTCGAAAGATCATCTTATTTCTACGAAGCGGTTACTTACTCAAAAGCTATGATGACCAAAATACCAAATGTGGGTCAGGCCTATTTAGGAGCTTATTTTGATAACGAAGGAAACTGGTTGGATGGAGCTAAAAATTATACTTTAAATATTCCGGCAAACCCTCCGGCGGTTAATTTTTGGTCAATCACAGTTTACGATTCAGCAACAAGATGCTTGATTGATAATCCTCAGAAAAATGCAGATTTATCTTCGCGTAAGGATTTGATTAAAAATGCTGATGGTTCTGTTGATTTATATTTTGGACCAAAAGCTCCCGCAGGAAAAGAGAAAAATTGGGTACAGACTTTACCAGGAAAACATTGGTTTACCTATATGCGTTTTTATGGACCAACTACGGCTTATTTTGACAAAAGTTGGAAAATGGATGATATTAAAGAAGTGAAATAAGAAAATTATTTAATAAGAGAAAAATATTTCAAGATGAAAAAAATACTGTTTTTAATACTCGTTTTTCTAGCTATTTTTTCTTGTAAAAAGAAAGAAAGTTTAAATACTGAAAATGAATCGGTAACAAATATTGCCATTACAAAATCGGCAGATTCGGCGAAAGCCATTGCAAAAGAAGCTTGGACCTATCTTTTTCCGCTGGCGATGAATTATCGTACCATGCATTTGTATGCGTTAGATAAAACGTATCCTGATTACGCAGGTGGTTTTAATAAATTCAAGCATTACGATAAGATTTTTACACCGGCAGATACTGCTGTGGTAACTCCAAATAATGATACGCCTTATTCTTGGGCAATTTTAAATTTGACAGATGAACCTGTTGTTTTAGAAGTTCCAGAAGTTTCCAATAGATATTATTCATTTCAGTTTGTCGATTTATATACCTTCAATTTTGCTTATGTAGGAAGTCGTGCAACGGGAGATAAAGCGGGTAAATATTTAATTGCTGGACCAGATTGGAAAGGTGAAAAACCAAGCGGAATTGATAAAGTGATTCAGTCAGAAACTAATTTGGTTACATTATTAGGAAGGACAGAATTAAAAATGGCATCGGGAGATATTGAAAATGTAAAAAAGATACAAGCGCAATATAAAGTAACTCCATGGCATGAATTTTCTAAAACTACAGCACCAGCACATAAAGATTATGCGTTGCCGTTTCCAGCATTTAAGCAAACTGATTTAACTTCCGCAGCATTTATAGGTTTAGGAAATAATTTACTTCAGTACACCTCTTTAAATAATGCCGAAACAGATTTGAGAGCAAAATTCGCCAAAATCGGAATTGTTGCAGGAAAAGAATTTGATGCTAAAAATTATTCGCCAGAAGTATTAAAAGCAATTAATGAAGGCGCTCAGGAAGCTGGAAAAGAATTGGAAGATGGCGCTAATAAACTAACAAATGCAACTGACTTGTTTGGAACCAGAGAGGAACTAAATGGAGATTATACTAAAAGAGCTTTAGGTGCGGCTGCAGGTTTATTTGGAAATACAAAAGAAGAAGCAATTTATATTGGAACAAGAACCGATAAAGTAAATGCTATTTTATCAGGGAAAAATAAATATATAATTCGTTTTCCAAAAGGGCAAACTCCTGCGGCGAAATATTTCTGGAGTACTACTTTGTATGAATTGCCGAGTCGTTATTTAGTAAATAATCCAATAAATAGATATTCCATTGGCGACAGAACTCCGGGATTGAAATACGAATCAAATGGAGATTTAATTATTTACATTCAAAATGAGGCTCCAAAAGGGAAGGAATCAAACTGGCTTCCTGCACCAAAAAATGCATTTTATTATTTGATCCGTATTTATGGTCCTGATAAATCAATTTTAGATGGAACATGGAAAGCACCGCAACCTGAACAAATAAAATAGGCTCCCTATTTGAAAAATAATTAAAAGAGGTTTCATGTCGGAAAAAAGTACAGATAGTAGTGAAAGTTTATTTGATCCCTTAGCATCAAAAGCAGAACGTTACGAGAAGGGAGCGGTGATCAGAAAAACAGTTCCTCGTTCTTCTCATCAGGAATGGACTGCGCCCGACGACCGTGAAGATCCAATTGCTGTGTTGATAAAAACAAGTATTGGCAGAATTGAAGATTTGCTGCCCATTAGGTACAGAAGAATGATCGAATCGCCTTTTGCGTTTTATAGAGGCGCAGCGGCTATAATGGCTGCAGATCTTGCAAATACTCCTAATACAGGAATGCAGTTACAGCTTTGCGGAGATTGTCATTTAATGAATTTTGGAGGATTTGCAACTCCAGAACGTAAATTGGTCTTTGATATTAATGATTTTGATGAAACTTTTCATGGTCCTTGGGAATGGGATGTAAAAAGACTCGCCGCAAGTTTTGCTATTGCAGGAAAATGGAGAAAATTTTCTAATAAAGATTGTAAAGAATTTGCCTGGCATGTAGCAGACAGTTATAAAAGACACATGCTGGAATATAGTAAATTATCGGCATTGCAGATTTGGTACGCTGATATTGATTTGGCTGATCTTATTGAACTGGGAAAAGATGAAGAGCTAAAAGAATTTCAGCAGAAACGCATTAAAAAAGCGGCAGAATCTACAGCCCATGAAAAAGAATTTGCAAAAATGACGTATCAAGATGGAGTTCGGGCCAGAATAAAAGATGATCCGCCCTTAATTTATCATCCTTCTGGAACCGATGAAAATTATACATTAAGAGAGGCTAAAATTATTCATAAACGTTATGTAGAATCACTTCCAGAAGACAAACAAGTTTTACTAAGCCGATATTCTATAAACGATTTTGCGATAAAGGTTGTAGGAGTAGGAAGTGTTGGAACGCTTTGCGGTATCAGTTTATTAATGTCTGCAACGGGTGAACCTATTTTTTTACAGTTTAAAGAAGCCAGACAAAGCGTTTTAGAAACCAATGTAAAAAATAAACCTAAGTACAAACATCAAGGAGAACGCATTGTAATGGGACAGAAGCTGATGCAGTCTGCTTCGGACATGTTTTTAGGATGGACAAATGATGATAGAGGAAGGTTCTTTTATATCCGCCAGCTTCGTGATGCTAAAATAAAACCTGTGATCGAAATTATGAAAGCAGATAATATGGCAGATTATGCCAAAGCCTGCGGATGGGCACTCGCACGAGCACATGCAAGATCTGGAGATCCATCAATGCTTTCGGGTTATATAGGCAACAATAATGAATTTGCGAATGCAATCGCAAAATTTTCGATTTCTTATGCGCATCAAAATGAACTCGATTATAATAAATTGGTCGAAGCTGTAAAAGAAGGAAGATTGCCAGTTTCGGCAGAACTATAATCTTAAGTAAATAAAAAAGTATGTTGGTAGAAATACTCTATAATTAAAAGTTCAATCAAATTCCAAACAAAATTAAATTACTGCAGCTAAAGATAGCTGTAGTTGTAAAAGGTAAAAATTTTTTAAAAATAAAAGGAAGGAAAGAAAATGACGTAAGATTTTATTTGTTTAATTGTGTTAATTGAATAAAATCGTTTATCTTTGATAGTGAGCTAAATAATTGTTTGACAGATACTTGTGTTAGGTAAACAATTGTTAAGACATTCTCCGCCCTTCATTCAAGATTTTTAAGATTTTAATAGATTCGAGTTAAACAGATTTAATTATTAATTTAAATATCAAAACATGAATATTAAAAGAACAAATCTTCGTATCATCCCATTTTTGTTTTTGGGTTTAATTTACAGCTGTTCTCCAACTGTAAAAGTCACCACAGATTATGACCATTCTGCTAATTTTGGAGAATATAAAACATTTGCGGTTTATGATTTAAAAGCGCAACAGGGTCAGGTTAATCAATTAAATGTTGACCGTGTAACAAAAGCTATTCGAAATGAAATGCTTGCAAAAGGATTTACAGAATCGGACAATCCAGATTTAAAAGTAAATGCAGTATCGATCTTAAAAAATAAAACTTCAGTAAGCGCCAATACAGATTTTTATGGATATGGCGGGATGTATCGTCCTTATGGATATTGGGGCGGCGGTGCCATGATGGGTGGTGCCAATACAACATTCAACACTTACGATTATGTAGACGGTTCGCTGGTAATTGACATTGTTTCTGCAAAAACACAGAAACTGGTTTGGCAGGGAATCGGAAATGCCGAAATAGACAGTAAGCCAGACAATCCGGAAGAATTTATCAATAGTTCTATCAAAAAAATCCTTGAAGGCTTTCCGCCTGGTTTAGCCAAGAAATAATTTAGTTAATAACTGAGCTTCTGTACTTGTCTATATTAGGCAGGTACAGTGCTTTACTTATTAAATTCCCCTTTTCGCATTCTATTTTTAAGAAAAATAATTTACTAATTTAAGCTTAAAAAAAATGATCGATATATTACTTTCACTTTTCTTTTTTATTGCCACGATTGCAGGTCTTGCTACTTCGTTTATGGTTCTTTTCTCCAAAAAAAACTATTCAAAAAGTTTCTTTTTAGGAATGTTTTTATTGAGCCTAGCCGTAGTAAGCATCTACAACTTTTATCTGTCGGCTAATATTTTTAAAGAGTTCCCAGATCTTTTTACCATTACAAAATCGTTTATTTTTTTAGCGGCGCCATGTTCTTTCTTGTATGTTAGAAACATTTTGTCACCCAACAATAAAAACAAAAAATACGACTGGGCACATTTTATCCCATTTGGGATCTATTTCGTTTTAACTCTCTTTGTATATATTGGAAGTTTTACCAATTCAAAAATTGTTGATTATGTAGGCTCTATTATCAAAAATCCATTTTCTATTTTAACCTTGACAATTTGGCTGTTTTATGTATTTTTTCAAACCATGTTGATTTTAAACTATGATTTGAAAACGTTCAAAGGAAACCAATTTCATAGAAATAAAGTAATCAATTGGATTAGAGTATATAATCTTATGATTTTGTTCTTGTTTTCGGCACTTTTTGTATATCACTTTTTATTGAGAAAAATAGAAGTTGTAGATATTTCGTGCTATTTCCTAATTTCAACTGTTTTGTTTTTTACTGTGGGATGGCTTTATTTCAGGCCTCAGATTTTTCATGACGAAGAAGAAACATTTGATTTTGTAACGGATAATATACTTCTCGTAAAATCAAAAGAAATCAAAACAAATCTCCCAATTCCGCATGAACTGACACTGGAGAAAAAGGAAGATTATCTATTAAAACTAGATTATGTATTAAATGCTCAAAAACTGTTTTTAAAGAAAGATTTTGTAATTCGTGATCTTTCTGATGAAACTGGAATTTCAGTACATCTTTTATCAAATTTAATAAATTCAGAATTCGGACTTCATTTTCAGGATTATATAAATTTGAAAAGAATAGAATATTTCAAAGAAAAAATAAACGATCCAGAATGGAAAGATTTGTCTCTTGAAGGAATGGCTTGGGGTTCTGGTTTTAAATCCCGTACAACCTGCTTTAGAGCCTTTATAAAACACACTGGAAAATCTCCTTCAGAGTATTTTAAAACTATAAGAATAAATCCTGATCGCACAAACGCCTATTACTTTAAATAAAATTTCTCCTCCGTAAAATCTACTTATTCGCCGCGGTTGTAAAGTCTTAATTCATTTTAAAACATTTCGACATGAAAGCAAAAAATAGTAATTCCAAAAAAACATTACAATTAGTTTTGCCACTGCTGTTTGCATTGATTTCATTTTACAGCAATGCACAGCTAAAAGGCGGGCATATACTTGGTGCGATGGGACTGCAATCTGGATCGCAGGCTCCTGAAAACACATTAAGCGTTTATGTTCCAGCTTATATTTACACCGCAAACTGTCTTAGAAATGGCGATGGCGATAATATGGGAAATCCAGATTTGACTATGTTTATAACCGGCGTTGGAGCCAATTATGTAAGCGATTTTAAAATTTTAGGAGCCAATTATGGAGCTACAATTTTATTGGCAGGCGCTTCAAACACCATTCAAGGAAGTTATGTCGATTCTAAAAGCAGTTTTGCCTTTACAGATATGTACGTGCAGCCTGTTCAATTAGGATGGCACAACAAAAAAGCCGACTTTGTTTTTAGCTACCAAATGTATATTCCGACAGGAAAATATGAATTAGGTGGCAGTGACAACAGCGGATTAGGAATGTTTATGAATGAATTTTCAGCAGGAACAACTTTGTTTTTTAATGAGAAGAAAACGTTTCATTTTTCTGCTTTAGCAGCATACGAAATCAACGGAAAGAAAAAAGATACCGACATAAAAACGGGCGATATTTTGAGTATTGAAGGCGGTTTAGGCAAAACATTTTATTGCATGAATGCTGAAAAAACAGCTCCAAAAGCAATAGTGAATGCAGGATTAATTTATTATTTCCAATACAAAGTTTCAGATGATAAAATCCCAGTTGGAAGCCTGATACTTGAGCCAGACAAAGATCATATTGGCGCTTTAGGAGCTGAGGTTAATTATCTGCATATTGGCTGTATGACGCAGGCGGGTTTTAGATGGGTTTCAGAATTTGGTGCAGTAAATAGATTTCAAGGAAATACATTTTTCATTACTCTGGCACATGTTTTCAGTCTAAAGAAAAAATAAGGTTTTAGAATAAGATAAATTTTAATTGAACCAAAAGATTCGACTCTTATGAAAAACAGAAAACTAGCAGCAAAAAATATCTTATTCTCACTTTTGGTTCTCTTGTCATTTAATGCTTTAAATGCACAGAAATATAAAATCAGCTTAAAAGATTCCTTAGACGGAGCCTTCGATTTGAGTGATTACATTATTTATGCACATGGTTTTATTGTGGTGCCAACGATTATTACAGAACCTGCATTAGGAAATATTGGAGGTGCATTAGTACCTATTTTTCTAAAAAAACATGCGCCGGTAATAGAAGAAGATGGTACAAAACGAATTGTAAGCCCTGATATAACAGGAGGAATCGGAATGTATACGGGTAACAAAAGCTGGATGGTAGGAGCTTTTCGTTCGGCAACTTTAGTCAAACCAAGAATATTGTATCGAGTAGCGGCAGGATATGGTGATGTAAATTTATCATTTTATGCCAATAATAGACCCAACCTTCCAGATGAAGAATTTAAGCTTAATTTCAGATCTACAATTTTTTACACACAATGGCTCAAACAGTTTAAAAATGCCAAATGGAGCGCAGGACCGCAGTATTTGTTCTTAAACTCCAAAATTAACCTTCCCGATTTCAATCTGCCGCCGCCATTTGTAAAACCGGGCGACATAAAAAGTACAGTGAGCCAATTGGGAGGAGCAATTCAGTTTGACGGACGAGACAATATATTTACACCAGATAAAGGAATCCGAATTCAGTCCGATTTCTTTTGGTCAGACAACGCAATAGGAAGCGACTACGATGCCTGGCGCGTTAATTTATCGGCAATAGGATATTATCCATTAGCTAAAACATTAATTGGCGGACTAAGGGTAGAAGGAGAGCAGGCGTTTGGGAGTCCGCCTTTTTATTTAAGGCCGGGAATTAACCTGAGAGGAATCCCCGCAGCACGTTATCAAGGCAAAACCAGTATAGTTACCGAAGCCGAATTAAGGTGGGACTTTTACAAAAGATGGAGCATCATGGGATTTGGCGGACTAGCAAGTGCTTTTAACGACTGGGATCAGGCTTTTGCAAAACCTGTCGTTTACAGTTACGGAACGGGTTTTAGGTATCTTGTCGCGCGAAAATTTAAACTCAGAATGGGTGTTGACGTTGCAAAAGGAAACGAAGACTGGGCATATTATATCGTTTTTGGAAGCAATTGGCTGCGATAAAAAACCAAAGTAAATAACTTGTAAGAAGTTGATTTATAAAAAAATAATTCAAAAAAGCCTCAGTATTGTCATATTGGGGCTTTTTGTATTAAATAACTTAATAATTGTGTCCGTTAAGAAAATATTAACAATTAAATCGAATACAAATTCTATAATATTTAATTGTTTTGTAACAAATTAGAAACATTCGAGACTAATTTTGTTAAACCTTAAACATAAATTATGAATACATTTTCATTCAAATCAGTGTTTGCAGCTTCGGTATTTTTGGCTGGAACAGCAGGCTGTTTTGCGCAGGACATTTTAGTAAATTCACTTAAACTAAACGCTAGCGACAAAAGTAAAGAGAACTTCAAATTTACAGAAGTAATTAACCTAGGAACAACATCAGTAAAAACTCAAGGTTCGTCTGGAACTTGCTGGAGTTATTCAACAAACTCATTTTTAGAGTCAGAAATGATTCGTTTAGGAAAACAGCCGGTTGAATTATCTCAAATTTACTCTGCAAGAAATGTATATGTTGAAAAAGGAATTAACTACGTTCGTATGCACGGAGCCATTACACTTGGAGACGGCGGCGCTTTGCACGATGTAATTAATATGTACAAAAAATACGGAACCGTTCCTAGAGAAGTGTACACTGGATTAAACTACGGAACAGACAAAAATAAATTTGGCGAAATGGCAGCGCTTATCGAAGGCGTTTTGGCAGCAGTAGTTAAAAATCCTAACGGAGAATTGACACCAAACTGGCAGAAAGCTTACGCAGCAGTTATTGATTCTTACTTAGGAAAAGTGCCGGAAAACTTTACTTATAAAGGTAAAAACTATACGCCACAATCTTTCGCTAAAGAAGTAGTAGGAATTAATCCAGATGAATATGTAGAATTATCATCTTTCAACAATACGCCATACTACCAAAAAACAACTATGATGGTGCCAGACAACTGGTCATTGGATCAAGTTTACAACGTAAAATTGAACGATATGACAGATGTTATCGACAACGCACTTAAAAAAGGATACACTGTAGCTTGGGCAACAGATGTTAGCGAGAAAACATTCAGCTGGAAAAATGGTGTGGCTTATGTAGCAACTAAAAAATTCGAAGATATGACTGCAGAAGAAAAAGCAGACTTATTTAACGGACCAAAAGCAGAACCAGAAATTACTCCAGAAATGCGTCAGGCTGCGTTTGATAACTACACTACTACAGACGACCACGGAATGCACATTATTGGTTTAGCAAAAGACCAAACTGGAAAAGAATATTATATCGTAAAAAATTCTTGGGGAGAAACAAACGACTACAAAGGTTTCTTGTTTGTAACTAAGAACTTCGTAAAATATAAAACTACTGCGTTACTAGTAAACAAAGGAGGAATTCCAACTGAGATTGCTAAGAAATTAGGGGTTTAATTAGACTTAGAGTTTTAAAAGAAAATAGAAAGCGCCGTAATCCTTTTGGATTGTGGCGCTTTTTTTTATTGATAATTTGCAAAAACTTTAATTTTGGAGGAATCTTTTTTGTCTAATTCATACCTTAAAATCAAATCTTTATTTTTTAATTTTTTAAATAATTCTTGATGAAAATCTGTATCATTAAATTTTGGTTTATGTTGTTTTTTAAAAATTTCTTTATAATTATAACCTAATATTTCTATTAAGTTCTGTATTTCTAAATCTGATAACTTGTCAATATGTTTATTTAATAATTTTATTCTGTCTTCTATAGAATTTGAATGTTTGAATAGACTTTCTAAAATATCGGAATGTAATTCTACGTAACTAGAATTAGATAATATTGTACACGTAGTTTTTCCAATGTCTTTGTTTTCAATAATTATACTATTATCAATTTTTTTAATTAATTCAATTTTACTTTTTGTGATAATTTTGGAAGAGTTTAATAATAATAAAATATCTTCTTGACCTAAGATATAATCTTCAAATTTTGTTAAAAATAAATCTTGATTTCTTTCGGCTAATGCTATATGTAAGTTTCCAAAATACTCTTTTAAGCGATTAAAATTGTCTACTGAAAGAGTTAATTTTTTATCATTCAAAAGAAATTCTGCTTTTTCATAATCCAAAGTTTTAATTTCAATATCGCGCCATGTATACGTGGTATTTGGAATGAGTTTAATATATGAGTCGATATTTAACCCATTACATTTTATTAATCTTGAGGAGAAAATTTTTATAAAATCATCTGATCTTGTTTCGTTTTTTTTAATTTTTTCCGTAGAAAGAGCAGTGAAATTTGATTCAAAATTTAAATAATCAATTAAAATTGAATTGAATTTATTATTTTCTAATTGATCGTAATATGTGAAAACATTTTCCCAATTTGGAAACACTTTATTGTTTTCAATTAAATTTTCTCGTATAATATTGTCTTCAATTTCAGATAAGTTATAAAAGATTGTATTCTGCTTTTTGATTAAATCAAATTTTAATTCCTCATTTAATTTTTGATTGTTCAAAAGCTTTATTATAAATTCCTCGGACTCCGAAATATTTTCGGGTATTTTTAAAACAACATCTTTTACATAATTATTTATATTAGTCTCAATATAGTTTACAAGATTAGTACATCCGTTAATTAAAATTGTTGTATAATTTGCTTTTAGTAAATTTTCTTCTATTTCGTCAACTGTGGCATGATCTGCCATTAAAAAAATATTTTCGATATTGATTTGATAATGATTATTTTCATAGACATATTCAAATAACTCTCTTGTTTCTTCTGTTGGTTCATTTAAGTGTTCAAATTTAATATTCAAGGATTTGATTAAATTTTTTATTTTCTCATTATCTTGATTGTCATTAACTAAAGAAAGAAAGTCTGGAAGACGTTGTATATATTCATCAATATATGAAATTTTGAAATTAACAATGTCATCAATATCAGCATGTTTAATTATAATTTTTAAGTAATTACTTGTTTTTTCTGTTGTGAAATCACTCTCAACCACTATATATTGCCAAAAACCACTCCATGATTTACATAATCGATTTATAAATAATGGCATATGTTGTTGTCTTTTTTCAATGTAGTTTTCAATAAATTCTAGAGACCTTGGTTTCTCATCACTTAGAAGCTTTAAAACGGAAGCATATTTTTCTTCATATTGAGTGTGATTTTCAGCTAAAAAATCTACTATATCGAAATTTAAAATAGAGTCTCTATAAAAATATTTATCACCAATTTTTTTTACTAGATTTTCAATTTTTGTTAAAGGATAATCAAAGGGACTATTTATTCCACTTTTTATCTTTCTTTCGAAAGAATAATCATTTTTAGTTAGATTTACTTCATGAAATAATGAAACATATTCGTTGTAATTTTCATTTAAATATCCGTTTAGAAGTAGATTTCTTATTAATTCATTTTCAGAAAAACATTCTAAATATTGATTAATGTCTATATTTTCAAAAATTTGTTTTAAACTCCAAGATTCAATATCAATCTTATCAGATTTAAGTTTTTCTATTTCTTTTTTCAGTTTATCAATTGTACTATTTTTTTTACTATCAATAAAATTTTTTCTCTTTTCAAATGAAAAACTCGGATGAACTATTTTTTCTATATCTGAGAAAGAAATATGACTTTCTAAATCCAAATTCCTATTAAATAAACCAGTATAGTGAATGTTTGGAGAGTAGGAATTATAATGTATGTTTTCGCAATTTTTAAGTTTTTCAAAAGCATCCTTTTCTAAAATTTCTGAAAATGAAACAACTTTATCAAAGTATAATGATATGGCGTTTGGAATTTTTTGGTGAATAGTATTTATGTAAATGGCTCGTAATTCTTTTATGCTATTTTGTCTTTCATTTAAGATTTTTTTTATTTCGATGTCTTTTAATTCAATTTCTTGCTCAATGTTCTCAATTAGACCTTTTATATATTCTGCTTTTCTTGATAAAAATTTGTATAGATTTCCCTTTCTTTTTTGTAATTCACCAAAGTCATTAGGAAATAGATTTTTATAGGTAATAATTGCGAATAAACAATCCTGGTCTATATCAGTAATTAAGTTATTTCTATATAATTGATACTCATGAAATATGTTTATTAGTAATCTCATATCGATATCATCGATAAATGTTACAACATCTTCTGTGAAATCTTTTGATAAAACACTTTTTAAGCCTGCTTCATCAATCATTTTGGCAAGTTGATCTCCCGCATTGGAAGGATTAATGAATGGAATTACAGGTATTATATATTCAAAGAATTTTACCCGTTCCTTACTTTCATTGAACATTTCATCTTTAATTGCATATATGAAATTAATTTCTCGATCAATAAGTTTCGAATTATTAAGTAATATGTTTATCTCTCTTAGCTTCGTAAAAATATCAGTACTTTCAAATCTGTCAAGATCTTCAATAACAACAACATTATATTTAGTTCTTTCAAAAAAATAAATAATTTCTTCAATATGTTCATTAAAAACTGATTTGTCTAAACTGTCTCCCAGTTCTAATTCTCCCTTGATATTTACTTTGTTTATTTTAGAATTACCAAATAATCGAATTACATTTTTAGCAAATAATCCTATTCCTGATAAAAAAATTATGGTCGAAAATAGAGTTGTCCAGTCAATAAAATAATTAATATTCCATGTGCTTGGGTTTATTTTATTTATTAAACTAAACTTGAACAACATTAATATGCTTACTATCCAAAGTATCAAGCAAAATGCTATTAAAAATATTTGATTGTCGGTAATATTTATAATTCTTTTAAACCTTGAATCTGGTATTTCAGACGGTTTTACATGATAAAATATCTGCTGTAGAATACTTACTTCAAGTAATCTTTCAAGTTCTTCTTTCTTTGCTTTTTGGTTGCCTTTTTCTTCTGTTATGTCATTGAAAGAAGCTAAGGAAATATTTAGATATTTATGTTTTTTTTTCTGATTTTGAAAGGTTTTAAGTATAGTGCTTTTTCCAGAACCGTATCCTCCAGTCAAAGCAATGTTTGTTATTCCTTTTTGGTTTATAGTTTTTTCAAGTGAATCCAGATAAGTTTGAATTTTTTCTATGTCTTTTTCATCAGTTAGAACTTTTGGCGCTAGCGAACTTATTGGTGAATTTTGAGATTCAATTTGCTCTTTAATAAAAATGCCGTAAGGGAAAGATGTATTCATAGAGGTGTTATCAATTATTATTAAAACTGAAACTATAAGATTTAATTGCTAAATATATTAATAATTATATTACAAAAATTAAGTTATAAATCTTGATGAAATAAAAGTATTCCTTTTGTTTTTAATCACTTTACGGATTTCCTTATTTGCTAATAAATGATTTGCATTTATAAAAGAGAAAACATTAATATAAAAAAAGAGATGCTTTTAATAGCATCTCTTTTAAATTATATATTTTCAAAAATAAAATCTCTATTTCCCCTTCATCAACCTCTCCAAATACTCCACTTTATCCTTTTCAGCCTGAACCAAACGCTCATAAAGCTCCACAACTTTATCAAGCGGATTGAAATTACATTCGTATGCACTTCCATTTACGACATTACTATCATGATAAGTATTCCCTATAATATTTAAAACAGATTCATCAGAAAAATTCTTAATAGCTTCAGCCGAAACACCCAAAGCCTCGGCAATGGCGTTTAGTTTTTCATCATCAACGGTTTCGCTTCCTTCAATATTAGAAATCGTCTGCTGGCTCATGCCAATAGCAATGGCAAGTGCTTCTTGTTTCATTCCTCTAAGCTCTCTAATTCTGCTTATGTTTCTCCCGATATGTTTTGGTTTGGTTGCTGTGCTCATACTTCAAAGATATTAAAAATCCGTAAAAATTAGGGCAATAGTAAAATACTATCTTCTGTTGGTGAATTACTACGCCTGATCTTTTGTAAAAATGTATTCTATTGTTTATTTAGCCGATGTAAAAATAGTACTTTTCGTACTTTATTAATTAAAAAAAATAAAATTTAACCGCCATGAGAGAAGAAATCGAAAACAGCAAAAATCAAAATAAGATAATAGAATCGATGTCTAATTTCGTCTCGGATATTTCTTTCGATGGAGATTTTAGAAATCATCCCGAATACTTAAACGAAATTTTCGAATATCTTCTAGAAACAGAATCAGGTAACAATTTATCGTTGCGAATAAAAATGCTAAGCTGCATTCGAACAAGTAAAATGCTGGTAAAAGCCTTGGAACCGTTTTCAAACGACGAAATACAGCAGGTCTGTAAAGAATTAGGGAATTAAATTATGTTTCTTTAAATTCATCAATTCGCCTTAAAAGAACAAATTAAGGAAGCTTTTTCCCTAATCAGGAAGCCACAATAGGAAAAAGACATTTAAACGGTTTTTCAGGTTTTTTACAGAGATTATAAAAGCATAACTCTCTGAATGAGATATATTTAATAAAATTTTAAGACAAATCGTTAATTTTATTGAATTATCTATGAAAAAGCTCACGGCGTTTTTAAGCGCATTTTTAATACTAATTTCGCTCAATTCTTTTGGTCAGCTTAAAGAAAAAGAGTCTGCTTCTTCAGCGAAAGGAAAAACGATAATGTTAACGGATAATCTTGCTTCAAACAGCGATTACGTCATCAAATCGTATTATGTAGAAGAAAGGATTAATAAACTTTTTGGAGGCAGAATCACGACTTATGAAGTTACCAAGTTAGACATGGTTTACACCAACGATTTGGGACCGAATAATACGAGAACAATTATTCCGAGATACGTCAAGAAAAAACACAAAGGAGCAAGCATTACACAGCCGGAAGCTTCTATAGAAAGTGAGGCCGTTTTTGCAGAACCTGTTGCCGTTGCCGCTACAGCTCCAGCGGAGCCTGAAAATTACATAAAAGTAGATGTAACGAGTACTTATCAAAAAGTTTTAGAAAAGGGCTATAAATCGCCAGAAATGCTTCAAAAAGTAGCCGACCGACTTTACTTTGAAGGAAACTTTAATACTGCAGCTGGATATTATGAGCAGTTGTTTATCTTAGTCAAAGATCCAGATGTTATTTATTACTACAGATACGCACAATCTTTAAAAGCAATCAACCAATTAGAAAAAGCAGCTCTTTTAATGAAAAGATTTAAAAGCGAGACTTTGGTGGCGAAGTAATTGTTTTGCTTGATTTTTTAACCGCAAAGACACTAAGAAAAACCGCAAAGTTCGCAAAGTTTTGTTCTAGGCGTAAAGTTTTGTCATTTTGAACGAAGGGAAAAATGACAAGAATAAAAAAAGACGATCAATTTGATCGTCTTTTTTTTAAGCTCCCCCTCTTGGGCTCGAACCAATCCCGATAGCTATCGGGACTCTGATTAACAGTCAGATGCTCTAGCCAACTGAGCTAAGGAGGAATCACCTTAAAGGTAAATATGTTTGCTAAAAAAAGTTGCTCCCCCTCTTGTCCCGATAGCTATCGGGAGAACCAATCCCGATAGCTATCGGGACTCTGATTAACAGTCAGATGCTCTAACCAACTGAGCTAAGGAGGAATCACCTTAAAGGTAAATATGTTTGCTAAAAAAAGTTGCTCCCCCTCTTGGGCTCGAACCAATCCCGATAGCTATCGGGACTCTAATTAACAGTCAGATGCTTTAACCAACTGAGCTAAGGAGGAATCACCTTAAAATTAAAATATGTTTGCTAAAAAAAGTTGCTCCCCCTCTTTTCCCGATAGCTATCGGGAGAACCAATCCCGATAGCTATCGGGACTCTGATTAACAGTCAGATGCTCTAACTAACTGAGCTAATGAGAAATAATTTTAGTTAAACTTCGATTATAGGCAAAAAAAAATACCACTTACAATTTGTAAGTGGTATTTATTAAGCTCCCCCTCTTGGGCTCGAACCAAGGACCCTCTGATTAACAGTCAGATGCTCTAACCAACTGAGCTAAGGAGGAATCACCTTAAAGGTAAATATGTTTGCTAAAAAAAGTTGCTCCCCCTCTTGGGCTCGAACCAAGGACCCTCTGATTAACAGTCAGATGCTCTAACCAACTGAGCTAAGGAGGAAGTTGTTGCTCTTTTTAGCGAGTGCAAATATAAAACTATTTTTAGTTTCTCAAAAACATTTTCACTCTTTTTATTAATTTTTTTTACTTGCCTACAATTGCTTTGTAAATGTCGTTTCCGTTAGCAAATAGTAGTAGTGAAATAAGTAATACAAAACCAACCATTTGCGCATTCTCTAGGAATTTGTCGCTTGGTTTTTTACCGCTTACTATTTCATATAATAAAAACATCACATGACCACCATCAAGCGCCGGAATTGGCAATAAATTCATAACTCCAAGCATAATTGACAATAAAGCCGTGATCGACCAGAATACTTCCCAGCTCCAAGAAGTAGGAAAAATATTGAAAATCGCTGCAAAACCACCCACTTGTTTGTAAGCTTTGGTTTCTGGATTAAAAATCATTTTCAATTGTTTTCCGTAACCTACTAACTGATCTTTTCCTTTTTCAAGACCAACCGGAATAGATTCGAAGAAACCATATTTTTTAGTACTGATTTTATAGTAACCTAATTTTTCCAATGATTTTAAATCCAAACCACCAGAAACAACACCTAACTTTCCGTCATTAGTAACTTTTAAAGTAATTGGAGTTTCTTTTAAGTCACGCAGTACAACAGCAGGAATTTGTTTTCCTTTGTTAACCTCTAAAACGGCTTTAGCTTCGTCAAAATATTTAATTTTTTGACCGTTAAGAGAAAGAATCAAATCTTTTGGTTTTAAATTTTGGTTTGGAGAAGCCTCATCAATTTTTCCAATTGCAAAAGGTCTGCGTATTCCAATAAGAAGCCCTTTTTCTGTTTTAGAAAGCTGATCAACAAAATCAGTCGGCATTGTAATAGTCTGTTGTTTTCCGTCTCTTTCTATCAAAACATGTTTTGCCATAATAACATTCATGTTCATATCGCTGTCATAGTTTTCTACAGTTTTTCCATCAATAGAAATAATTTTATCACCTGTTTTAAAACCAGCTTTAATCATAACAGGATTTTCGATCGCAATACCGTCTTTCAAATCAGCATTAGCAATATAAGTATCTCCGTAGGCAAATGCCATTCCGATATAGATAATAAACGCCAGAATAAAGTTTACGGTAACACCGCCAAGCATAATAATTAAACGCTGCCAAGCTGGTTTAGTACGAAATTCCCAAGGCTGCGGTTCTTGAGCCATTTGTTCTTTGTCCATACTTTCGTCAATCATTCCAGAAATTTTCACATAACCTCCAAGCGGCAACCATCCAATCCCGTATTCTGTTTCTCCGATTTTCTTTTTGAAAAGTGAATATTTAACATCAAAAAACAAATAAAATTTTTCGACTCTTGTTTTAAACAATTTAGCAGGGATAAAATGTCCCAATTCATGAAGAATAATAAGTAAAGATAAACTCAATAGAAATTGAGAGAGTTTGATAACTATATCCATTTTTTATTTTTAGTTCGTATTTAACGCACAAAAGTAACGTTTTCTATTTTAATTTAAGACCGCAAGATAATGTTTAAGGTTTTAAATGTTTGTTAATTAATAAACATTTCAATATCTCATTTTAACAAGATGCCGTAACTTTACTTTTTTAACATTACCTTATTTAATAGGTAGAATAAAACCATTAAAAGTTACAATTATGGCTTCACAATTATTTTCTCCCTTAACTATAAAAAATATTACCTTAAAAAATAGAATTGCGATTTCTCCCATGTGTCAATACTCGGCCGAAGACGGTTTTGCAAACAATTGGCATTTGGTTCATCTAGGAAGCCGTGCCAGCGGAGGCGCTGGATTAATTATTCAAGAAGCGACTGCAGTTTCGCCAGAAGCTAGAATTTCGCCTTCAGATCTTGGAATCTGGAAAGACGAACAGATCGAAAAACTAAAAGAAATCAACCAATTTATTGTTTCTCAAAATTCGATTCCTGGAATTCAGCTGGCACACGCCGGAAGAAAAGCCAGTGTATCTTCTCCTTGGGAAGGAAATAAAAAATTGGATTTTGCTCAAGGCGGATGGCAGACCGTTGCGCCAAGTGCGGTTCCGTATCACGATAACGAACCGTTTCTTCCGGAAGCTTTGGATAAAAACGGAATCCAGAAAGTAATTTCAGATTTTAAAGCAGCAACCAAAAGAGTAGTCGAAGCAGGATATCAGGTTTTAGAAATTCATGCGGCTCACGGTTATTTACTGCATCAATTTCTTTCTCCTTTAACCAATGTAAGAACAGACGAATATGGTGGAAGTTTCGAAAACCGAATTCGTTTTACATTAGAAATTTTAGAAGCCGTTCAAACCGAATGGCCTTCAACTCTTCCATTATTTGTTAGAATTTCAGCAACAGACTGGGCAGAAAACGGTTGGAATCCTGAAGAATCTGTACAGTTATCAAAAATATTAAAAGAAAAAGGAGTAGATTTAATCGATGTTTCGTCAGGCGGATTGGTTTCGCATCAAAAGATTACCCTTGGTCCAGGTTACCAAGTTCCCTTTGCCGAAAAGGTTAAAAAAGAAGCAGCCATTTCAACGGGTGCAGTTGGTTTAATTACTGAAGCCAAACAAGCCGAAGAAATTTTAAATAACGGTCAAGCCGATTTGATTTTATTCGCAAGAGAATCATTGAGAAATCCGAATTTGCCTTTAGATTTTGCCAAAGAATTAAACAGCGAAATTGAATGGCCAAAACAATACGAAAGAGCTAAACTTTAATTTTTATTAGCCACAGATTGTACAGATTTAAATGATTTTTTTTTAATGTTTTTCGCCACCAATTACACAAATTTTTACGAATTTATTTAAGTTTTTGAACATTATGATTTGTGTAAATTTGTGTAATTAGTGGCAAACACAAAATCCTTTTAATCCATATAATCTGTGGCAAAAAAAACATAACAACATGCAAAAAATAAAAACAGCATTATTATCATACGGAATGTCGGGAAAAGTTTTCCATGCTCCGTTTCTAGATATTCATCAGGGATTTGAATTATTAGGTTCTTGGGAAAGAAGCAAAAAACTAATTCAAGAAGATTATCCATATGTAAAAAGTTATTCCTCTTTGGACGAACTTTTAGCAGACGACGTCGATTTGGTAATCGTAAATACGCCAGTTGGAACACATTACGAATATGCTAAAAAAGTGCTTTTGGCAGGAAAACATGCTGTAGTAGAAAAAGCTTTCACGACTACGGTTGCAGAAGCAAAAGAATTGGCGAAGATCGCAAAAGACAAAGGATTGAAATTAGCCGTTTTTCAAAACAGAAGATGGGATAGTGATTTCAAAACCGTGAAAAAAATTATCGACGAGGGTGTTTTGGGAGATTTAGTGGAAGCCGAATTTCATTTTGACAGATACAATCCGATATTGAGTCCGAAAGCACATAAAGAAACTGCAAATGATGGTGCAGGAGTGCTGAAAGATTTAGGACCGCATATTATCGATCAGGCTGTGAGTTTATTTGGTTGTCCAAAATCGGTATTTGGTGATATTCGTGTTACGAGAGAAAATTCTGTTGTCGACGATTGGATCGATTTGACTTTGTTTTATTCTAATTTCAGAGTTAGGGTCAAAGCAGGTTTTTTTGTGAGAGAAGCAAATCCAGCATACACACTTCACGGAAAAAAAGGATCATTTTTAAAACCCCGAGGTGATGTTCAGGAAGACGACTTAAAAGTGGGTAAAAAACCAAATTTAGACTCTTGGGGAACAGAAGATGAAAATCTGCAAGGCCTTTTGCATACCGAAATAGACGGTAAAATTGTGAGAGAAAAAGTGCCGACACTTAAGGGGAATTATTTCAGCTTTTTTGATGGCGTTTACGATTCTATTGCAAACGATAAAACAGAACCCGTTACCGCAGATGAAGGCGTAAAAGTAATGCAGATTATAGAAGTTGCCATTGCAAGTAATGCGCAGCAAAAGGTAATCAGCATATCATAAATGTTGTAATTACTGGTAGATAGTGTTATCATTCCGTAGGAATTTTTCATCGTTAGAAAAAAAATAATGTCAGTCCGATTTACGTTCCGTAGGAACGTTTGATAGGTCGGAATGTAGAAATGATCTCAAGAATCAAACGTTCCTACGGAACGTAAAATTAATGATAACAGTACTATTTTTCTACCGATGAGAAGTTCCTGCGGAAGAATCGATTAAAATAAAAAGAAGCCGTATCAATTTTGATGCTGCTTCTTTTTTTTGCTTCAATTAAAAAAAGGAACCACATTATAATTCTACTAAACCCGAAAAATTGTAATTTTAATATGAAGATTTCAATTAATAACCTTTGAATTTATAAACAATAACGTTGTAAATTGTGCATAACCCTAGGTTCTGTGCACTTTACGAGGTGTTTTTAGTATTTTTGACAATATCCAATAAAATTCAATATGCTGATAAACTTTAATCCATTAGCGCTTTTTCAAACCAAAGGAAAAATCAAGAAAGTATTTAGAGAAGCAAAAGCTTCTTATTTAAAACGAATTCGATTTGCCGTTGGAATGTTTTATTTCGGTATGGGTTTAAGTTTCGCAACTTGGGCGAGCCGTATTCCAGATATCAAAACAGCCTTGCATTTAACAGAAGGCGATTTAGGTTCTATATTATTTGCGCTTCCAGTTGGGCAGTTGCTTATTATGCCTTTTTCGGGCAAAATGGTTACTAAATTTGGAAGCCACCGCATTTTGATTTTTTCCCTTATAATGTATGTTTTCTGTCTTATTAATTTAGGTTTGGCAACAACTGCATTGCAATTATCCCTCGGATTATTTGTGTTTGGTTTGTTCGGAAATCTAGCGAATATCGCTGTAAATACACAAGGCGTTTATACCGAAGTTTTATATAAAAAAACAATCATGTCATCCTTTCACGGAATGTGGAGTTTTGCTGGTTTCACGGGCGCATTAGTAGGTTTAGGAATGCTGGCTTTAAATTTAAGTCCCTTGCATCATTTCATAATTGTAGCAGGAATTGTTTTATTGATGGTAGCCTTTAATTTTAAATTTTTGGTTAGAGCCAAAGAAAAAAAGAAAGCCAAAGAAGAAGGAAAAAAACTATTTGTAAAACCAGATTCGGCTTTGCTTTGGCTTGGTGTTATCGGGTTCTGCAGTATGGCAAGCGAAGGAGTAATGTTTGACTGGAGCGGTGTTTATTTTAAAGATATCGTGCAAGCACCCGGACCTTTGGTAGTTTTAGGCTATACTTCATTTATGATTATGATGGCCAGCGGAAGATTTTTGGGCGACGGATTAATCAATAAATTTGGACGCGAACGAGTGATGCAGATTAGCGGTGTCATGATTTCGGCTGGACTTTTTACAGCTGTTTTTCTTCCATATATTATTCCATGTACCATTGCTTTTATGTTTGTTGGTTTAGGCGTTGCTACTATTGTTCCGACAGTTTACAGTATTGCAGGGAAAAATCCAACGGTACCGCCGGGTGAAGCTTTAACGATTGTCTCGAGTGTAAGTTTCCTTGGATTTTTAATGGGACCACCTGTAATTGGTCATATCGCACAGAGCTTTGGTCTTCAATTTTCTTTTGCTTTCATTGGAATATTTGGCGTTCTGATCGCTTTTATGGTTTCTAAAATTAGAACAACAGCTTAATTTTACGAGTTTCATCAACTATTTCAACTTATTAGTTTTTATATAAAATCAAAATAAATTTGAAAGAATTAACTTATATTTAATTATTTTATCTATTTTTGATTTATAATCGGAGTTTAACCATTTGAACTCTCTTCTCTCTTCCAAAAACCAATTTTATCTTTTGAACTAAGGATTAAGTCCTAAAGTAGTTTTCAAAGTAAATTGGAATTTTTGATGGTAAAAAAATACACAGTCTTTTTTGTTTTCCTGTTTTTTAATCTTGCTTTTTCACAGCAGGAAATAATTGTAACAGGAATTGTAATTGATGCCCGAACACAAATCCCACTGGAAAATGTAGTGGTAACTATACAAAATACAGCTGTAATGCAGCTTACATCCAAAACAGGAAAATTTGAGCTTCGTGTATTTACAACTAAAGAACAATTGCTTTTGCTGAGAAGTCAAGGGTACAAAGATTTTCTTCTAAAACTCCAGTATAATTCAGGTCAAAATGTAAATCTTGGCATTTTACAACTAGAAGATACCTATACAGATGAGGTTCCTGCCGCATTAATTACTTTATCAGACACCGATTTTTCTGATGATAACAGTTCATCTGAAATGACATCAGGTTTATTGCAGTCTTCAAGAGATGCTTTTATGCAGACAGCAGCATTTAATTGGGGGCAAGCCCGATTTAGAGTTCGAGGTTTAGACAGCGAAAACGGAACGATGATGCTCAACGGAATGACTATGAATAAGATTTACGATGGCAGACCGCAATGGAACAATTGGGGCGGTTTAAATAATGTACTTCGGAATCAGGAATTTTCAGTAGGAACCACAGCGTCGAATTATACTTTTGGAGGAATTTTAGGAACGCAGCAAATTTCTACACGAGCGTCTTCTTATAGAAAAGGAATTTCGCTTACTTTTTCAGGAAGTAATGCCGCTTATACTTGGAGGGCAATTGGATCTTATGCGTCTGGAATGAATTCTTCTGGCTGGGCTTACGCGGTTTCGGCAGGTAAAAGATGGGCGGATGAAAGTTATTTTGAAGGAACAAATTTCAATGCCGATTCTTTTTTTATTACTGTGGAGAAGAAATTAAACAACAGAAACTCTGTGAATTTTACTGGATTTTACACTCCAAACTCACGCGGAAAAAATTCACCAAATACAAATGAAGTTATAAGTTTAAAGGGAGAAAAATACAATTCTTACTGGGGATTTCAGAACGGAGAAAAAAGAAATGCAAGAGTGAAGAATGTTAAGGAACCAGTATTGATGCTCAATCACTATTTTAAAATTGATGCAAAAACAAATTTGAATTCAGGAATTATGTACCAATTTGGAAAAGTTGGAAACAGCAATATTGATTATCAAAATGCCGATAGTCCAGATCCTGTTTATTATAGAAAAATGCCAAGTTATTTTAGTTCGCTTTACGCAAAAGATCATGGAGAATTTTCGGGAGAATTTACTCCAGATTTTGAAAATGCAGAGAAAAGCAGAAATACCTTTTTAGCAAATTCACAATTGGATTGGAATGCCATGTATTTGGCGAATCAAAAACCAGGACAAAACGGTTACGAATCTTCAAAAAGCCATTATGCTTTGTATGAAGATCGAACAGATGATAGAACTTTAATAGTAAATTCAAATTTGAATACGCAGCTTACTCCCAACATTTCTTTTGATGGCGGATTGACTTTTAGAAAACTGAAATCTCATAATTTTCAGTATTTATTAGATCTTTTAGGAGGTGCATATTTTGAAGATATTGATCCGTTTTACAAAGGAAATCTATCGCAATCCGATTTACTGCATCCAGATCGACAAGTTAAAAAAGGAGATATTTATGGATATAATTATAATTTCTCAGCCAATACTCTTGATGCTTTTACGCAGTTCAGATTTATCTACAATAAAACAGAATTTTATCTGGCACAATCCTATTCTATGTCATCTTATCAAAGAGAAGGATTATATCAAAACGGACTTTATCCAACCACTTCTTTAGGAAAAAGCGAGAAGGTAAATTTTGAAAATTTTGGTTTTAAAGGCGGATTCACTTATAAAATTTCGGGAAAACAATCTTTGTTTTTTAATGCTGCACACTTAACAAGAGCACCGTCACTGCGAAATACTTTTTCTAATTCAAGATTGAACAATTCAATAGTTGACGGTATCGAAAGCGAAAATATTTCTAGTGCTGACGCTAATTATGTGTATAGATCTTCAAAACTAAAATTACGTTTAACAGCTTATTACACTTTAATTAAAAACAGTTCGAAAACTTCCTTTTTTTATGCCGAAGGAATTTTTGATAATGGAGCTGGCTATGATGCTACGGATGCTTTTGTAAGTCAGACCCTTACTCATTTAGATAAAAAGAATACAGGAGCAGAATTGAGTTTTGAATATCAAATTACAGCAACAATAAAAACTACTTTAGCTATGGCTTGGGGCAATTACATTTACAACAGTAATCCTAATGTCAGTGTTACAAATGATGCTAACGTTGCGAAAGACAATAAACAGACAACATTTGATTTTGGACAAGCTTATCTTAAAAATTATAAACAGTCTGGAACTCCGCAGCAAGCTTACTCTGGCGGAATAGAATATCGGAATCCTAAATTTTGGTGGATTGCTGCCAATATTAATTACTTGGCAGAAAACTACATTGATGTTTCGCCTATTTCAAGAACAGCTCAATTTTATATCAATCCAGCCAATTCTTTTCCTTTTCCAGAGGCAACTTCCGAGAGAGGAAATGAACTTTTGAAACAAGAAAAATTTGATCCTGTCACATTCTTCAATATTAGCGGAGGAAAATCCTGGCGTATTCATAAAAAATACATTGGACTATTTGCAAGTGTAAATAATGCGATGAACACAATCTATAAAACCGGCGGATTTGAGCAGGCGAGAAATGCCAATTTTAGAGCTTTAAATCAGGATGTTTCAAGCGGAACTCCCTCTTTTGGTCCAAAATATTATTATGGTTATGGACGAACTTATTTTTTAAATCTCACAATTGGTTTGTAAATCAAAATTTAATGTCATGAAACACACATTTTTAAAAGCATTATTTGGAATTGTATTAACAATAGTAATTAGTTGTACTAATGAAACTGAAATACCAAAATTAGCTTGTACACAGCCAGATTTAATCGTAACTAAAACAGTCGAAAAAGTGCATGAACTCTCAGGAAATACTGCAAAACAATATTTGTATGATGATATAATTGAAGCTTATGTTGTGTCAAGTGATGAGGGAGGAAATTTTTTCAAAACAATTTATCTGCAGACAAAATCAGCCGAAAAAGTTCCGTCTATAGGCTTTAGTGTGCCTGTTGATGTTTCTAATACTTACATCGATTACAGGCTTGGTAATAAAGTGTATGTAAAACTTAAAAACCAGTTTACAGATTTATATTATGGAGGTTTAAGAATTGGAAGTTTATATGTAAGCAACGCCGGAGATCCAACGATTGGAAGGATTTCCCAGAACGAATATAGAAATGTGTTAAATGCTTCCTGCGATATAATCGATGAAAATCTTTTGGTTGAATCACTTTCTATCGAAGACGCACTCAATGACAGTAAATTAAATACTTTGATAGAATTAAATGACGTCGAGTTTACAGAGGCAGCTTTAGGACGACATTATTTTGAGGAATCAAATAATGTAGGAGGTTCTACAAATTGGAATTTAAGAGACAAAACAGGAAACCAGATTATTTTTAGAACCAGTGGTTATGCAAAATTTGCAGATCATTTCGTACCCGAAGGAAGTGGCAAAGTGAGAGGAATTGTAACGAAATTTGGTACAGATTATCAATTCATGGTCCGTTCCGAAAATGATGTTGTAATGACAGGGAAAAGAAATACACCATTTTTTGCTGAGGATTTTCAATTAGTTAAAAACAATGTCAATTTTGTACTTCCCGGCTGGAGTAATATAGTAGAAAAAGCGGCAAAATTATGGAAAAGTATGGTTTATGCCGGAAACGGTTATGCGGAATTTAATACCACAAGTACAACTGCAGCCGAAAATGTGGCCTGGCTGATTACTCCAAAAATAAACTTAACAGGTTACAAAAATGCAGTGCTTTCATTTAGAAGTGCTCAGCATGATTTAAAAGTAGATTCGCCTTTAAATACATTAGAAGTGTACGTTTCAACCAACTTTGACGGCGCAAGCGTAACCAAAGCCAAGTGGACAAAGCTTGAAGCTAAAATTCCTTCTCTTGCAACACCTTCAAGAGAATTTATAAGTTCAGGAGGAATGGATCTTTCTGCCTATTCTGGAAATATTTATATCGGTTTTAAATATATCGGTTCTGGTAAAGATAAAACGTTAAACGGCGCTTTTATGGTTGATGATATTAAGATTTTTGGAGAAAAATAAGATCCAATTTTTGATATGATAAATAAGGGGTTGGTTTTTAGTGTTTTATTGAAAAGTTTGTAGTTTTTGTATTTCAAATTCCGAAAATCTAATTGAATTTTGTATTTTGGTCATCCCAAATCAATACAAAAACAAATATGAGAACCTACTTTGTTGCCATCTTAATGATGGTGTTTCCATTCTTGATGCATAGTCAGGATGATGTTAAACTAAAGCAGATTAACATTGTAAAGACAAACTACCAAAACTCTAAAGACGGTGAAATTGTTAATAAAACAATGGTCTTTAAGGAAGGAAAACTACAAACTATTACAACTTCAGATGTCGTACAGCATTTTTACTACAACAAGAACGGTTTGCTGGATATGACAGTAAAAGATAAAGTTGGAAGCGACTGGAAAGAAGTCATAAATTACACTTACAATACGGATAATAATATTACCAAGTTTGTAAAAAAATATCAAGAAGGGCCAAATTACATTACCAAAACAGTTTCATTTCTTTATGAAGGTGCACGAGTAAAAGTAACCACCAAAAAGAGCACCAATCATCAGAATTTAGTTGATGATATTGAATATCTTGTTGAAAACGGAATCATTGTAAGACGTACTTCGCGAGATAGAAACAAAGCGATTATTGGGAAATTGGAGTACGTTTATGTAAACGATAACGTATCTAAGCATAAAGGTTTGGTTGGAGATAAAATCTCTAAATCGTATACATATGATGATAAAAAATCTGTAGATCAGTTAATTGTTCAGGGACTTTTTGGTGATAATTATAAAGTAATTGTCCCAATGATTTCTTACCATGAAGACGAATTTGCTTTTGAAGCGATTTCTTATAATAATGAAATGAACTTCAGTCCTTCTTCTACAGCTTTAGTTGCTGTAAGCAGAAAATACAAATACAACAAATTAAACTTTCCAATTTCTTGCTCTCAAATTGAAGAGAATGGAATTGTAAAAACCGAAAAAACGTTTATTTACGAATAAACGTTTCGAACTGAGCGACCATTCAGATAAATGGAATTTTGTTGAGGTAAAACTTGACGGAGTTCCATTTTTTATTTAATCTATTTGTATGCAAGCAGGATATAAATTTAAAAACGAAATTGTATAATTGATTGTAGCTTACAAATCATTAAATTTGCACCTTATTCAAGACTATGTTAGAAAAAGAAGTTATAAATTTTGAGAGAACGGTAATTGTAGGTATCGTAACTCAAAATCAAAGTGAAGAGAAACTAAATGAATATTTAGACGAATTAGAGTTTCTAACTTTTACCGCTGGAGGTGAAGTTATTAAACGCTTTTCGCAAAAGATGGATCGCCCAAATCCGAAAACTTTTGTTGGTACGGGAAAAATTGATGACATTAATCTTTTTGTAAAAGAGAACAAAATATCGACAGTTATTTTTGACGATGAGCTTACGCCTTCTCAGCAAAAAAATATTTCTCGAATTATTGATTGTAAAATCCTAGACAGAACCAACTTGATTCTGGATATTTTCGCGCAGAGAGCTGAAACTTCATACGCAAGAACGCAGGTAGAGTTGGCGCAGTGCCAATATTTGTTGCCAAGACTTTCTGGTTTATGGACACACCTTGAACGTCAAAAAGGAGGTATTGGTATGCGTGGACCTGGAGAGACAGAGATCGAAACCGATAGACGTATTGTTCGTGACCGAATCTCTTTATTGAAAGATAAAATCAAAACGATTGACAAACAGATGAGTATTCAGCGAAGCAACCGCGGAGCAATGGTTCGTGTGGCTTTGGTTGGTTATACCAATGTTGGAAAATCGACCTTGATGAATGCAATTGGAAAAAGTGATGTTTTTGTTGAGAACAAATTGTTTGCAACTTTAGATACAACAGTTCGAAAAGTGGTAATTAAAAACCTGCCTTTTTTACTTTCTGATACGGTTGGGTTTATTAGAAAACTCCCAACACAATTGGTTGATTCTTTTAAAAGCACGCTAGACGAAGTTCGTGAAGCAGATTTACTTTTGCACGTGGTAGATATTTCACATCCTGATTTTGAGGACCATATCGAATCTGTAAACAAGACTCTTCAGGAAATTAAAAGCAACGATAAACCAACGATTATGGTTTTTAATAAAATCGATGCTTATAAACACCTGACAATCGAAGAAGATGATTTGATTACCGAAAGAACCAGAAAATACTGGACACTGGACGAATGGAAACAAACTTGGATGAGTAATGTTGGTGAAGATAATGCATTGTTTATTTCGGCTAGAAATAAAGAAAATTTCGAAGAATTTAGAGAAGTAGTTTACGAAGCCGTTAGACAAATTCATATCACGCGTTTTCCTTATAATAAATTTTTGTATCCTGATTATAAAGATGCAGTTGAAAAAGAACAAGAGTAAACTAAGATTTTAGTAAATAAAAAATCCCAAAATTAAATTTTGGGATTTTTTTTAATTGTATTGAAATGAAATTATGCTTTTTTCAATTCTAATTTTTCATCATCAGGAGAAGTGTAAACATCATCAGATTCGCTTTCATAAGGTTTAAAAGTTCCATCTGCAACTTTCTCTACCATAATAAGTTCTCCTTTGTATTTTTTGAAAGAAATCTCTCTTCCATCTGTAGTTTTTACATTAAACTGATTCCCGTTAGGCCAAACATAACCTGCTTTATCAGTACCTTCATAAATAGCGATAGCTGGAGAGTAAGAATCAAGACTAACGATACTTCCGCCGCCGCTTGAAGCTGGTTTGAATCTTGTAAATTCAAAAGTTCCCGTAAAAATTTTCTTTTTGTAGTATGCAGTTCCTTGTAATACAACAGCATATGCAGTTCTAGAAGTTATAGTTTCTATTTTGTGTTTGAATTCAGTTTGATTAACAAACTTTAGAATTTGAAGATTCTTTTTAGCATTATCTGGCCACATGCTCAAAAGTCCCGCACCTTCTTTAGCTACAGCTAAATATTCTTCTGCTTTTGGAAAATTAACTTTAAAAATTTCAATTAAACTTAAATTCAAGTAGATAATCTTGTTAAGATCTTTGTCTTTAATTTTTCCAAATGTTTTTCCAACGAAACTATTATAATAAGTTTCCATTTCATCTAGATATTTATCTTCAAATGATAGCGCTTGAAGTTTAGTCAGTAATTCTTGAGTTTTAGTATTAAATTCAACTAATTCAGGAAAAGCTTCACATTTTTCAAAAACACCATAGTTAAAAGTTAATTCAACATCGTTTTTTGTGATAAGATATCCATCTAATAAATCGTAAGCTTGCTGACACAAAGCATTTGCCATTTCGGTTTCTTGTGTACGTCCTTTAACTCTGTCTAGAGGAATAGTTCTGTTAACATTAGCCATTGTTATGATCTCATTGTTTTTACCTAAAATTAAAAAGTGAAGATCACCGCTAACACTTGGACGTCCTGTTGCATCAGCTAGATATTTTGACGGATTAAAACCTACCAAGATCTTTAGATCAGGGCTGATAGAATCAATTTGTTTGTCATTTTTGTATTTATCAAGAGTAATGTCCTTCTGAAAGGTTTCATTTGGAAGAAATTCTCTTGAGCGGCTCCATTTATCAATTCCTTGAATAACAATATTGTATTTCTTAATTGCATTAAAGTATTCTGATTTAGGAACAGGGATTGTGAATTTCTTAGTTTCTGTATCTGTTTTTTGAGCGCTGACCGCTGCAGATAACAGCAGGAATAATAGGGCAGTTTTGATTTGAGTCATGTAATTAAAATGTTTATGGTTGAGGCGCTAAAAATAATCTTTTTGAATTAAAATTATTCTATTTTTGTAAACAAAATTTTAATAAAAAAAACGCAAAAATTTCTTAAAATAAACCAATTATTAACTCAATTTACATTATGAAAAAAATTACCCTACTAGGAATGTTATTACTTTCTGGTTTGTCATTTGCCCAAAAGGTAGACTTAGATCGTTATTATTTTAATGTTAGTTATCAGGAACTTCCAAAGACGATCGTTCCTTTAGAACAAAGAACTTACGCAACAAATATTATTACAGACGGACCAATTTCTAATTTGTTTCCAAGTGCAAGAGTTTTAAACAATCAGCTTAATGTTTATGGCTGGAAAAAAGTAGAAGGAAATGCAGCGCTTACTGTAGATTTAAATTTAGCAGATTTCTATGAAGAAGGAACAAAAGTAGAAAGCAGAAAAGTTGAAGATAAAGACAAAGACGGAAAAGTGATTAAAACCTACTATATGTATACTCTTGTAACAACTTATAGAGGCAAAGGTTATGCAATTGTAACTGCTCCAACTGTAGCGAAACCAGCAGCAACAGCGCCAGTTGAAGCACCAGCGAAACCAGCAAACAGGTTTTTGAAAAGTACCAATCAAGAAACTCCTGCAGCTGATGCACCAACCGGAAATACTTTTAAATTGAATTTCTCTGATCAGTATGTTTATAAGTCAGCTGAGAATGCGAGCCAGTCTTTTCTTGAAAGAGAAAATGCAAAAAACAGGGGAGTAAATTTCGATTTAAGATTAAGAGAATATGTGGATAAAGCGATTATTGCAGCAAATAATCATTTAAATTATAACTACGGATTTAAACCTATTAGTTTTCAAGAACAATTATGGATCATGGATTCTAAAGAAGAAGAAGGAGCTATACAAAAAGAAGCTATTGAAGCGGTTAAAACACAATTTTTAACAATGAAAGCGGATCAGCCGATTGATAAATTGACAGCTGATTTACAGCCTTTAATTGAGTATTTTGAATCTTTAAAAACAAAATACAAAGAAGACAATAAAGGAAGTAAAAAAATCAGATATTCGGCTTATTATAATTTAGGAAAAATCTATTTATACTTAGATCAGCCGGAAAAAACAATAAAAGAAGGCGAAGGTTTGATTGCAAATGATTACGATAAAGGAGATGGGAAAGATTTGATTTCAAGTGCCAAAAAATTAATTGAAAAATTTGATGCTGCACAACTTAGAACAAGACATAACCCGTCATTGTAATTTTTGATTTGAAACTAAAAAGAGCTGTTGAATATAAAAACTCAACAGCTCTTTTTTTATGTTTTAAGAATTAAAATCCGAAGTTAACCCCTAAACCAAATACTTGTCTGGTTTGAAATCCTCTGAAAGCATTGTCGTCGTAAATGGCTTGAAAAGAGAAGTTCGCTGATAGATATTTGTTTACTTTCATGATAATATTTAGGGAGTAATCCATATCTACGTTTTGAGGATCTTCTAGATAATTAGAGTAGAGATTCAAAGTATTTTCAGCAGTTACATTGGTCATGATAGCTAGTTTATAGTAAACCGAAGCATAAAAACCTAATTCGTAACGCATGCTTTTATTGGCATCAACTCCGAAATAAGTTCCATCTACGTAACCAATTCCAGAAGTGTAGATATTGTCAACAAATGTAAATTTAGAAGTAAGAGGAGCAAAGTTGACTTTAAGATTATCATCTTTTGTCCAGTAAATTCCGGGACCAGTTGTTAAGTAACCTGGAGACAGAAATTTAGTGTTTTCAGTTCTAATTTCTTTTCCATTTGCATCTTGACCGTAAATGTATCCTGTTGTAAATTGTGTTCTAAAATTTAGGAAATAAGAGTAGTACCATTCTCCGAAGGCTCTTTTTCCAACTATTGAATTCAGTTCAAATCTATCATCGGTCTTTTTTTCAAAGTCAGCATTTTTAGTTTGAAGCAAACCGTATGACGCTAAAACTTTATTATCCCAAGTTACATCGTCTTTTTTATAATTAAGGTCATAGTTGATGCCTAAAGTTCCAGAAAAACTATCTTCTCCTCCTGCAATCCAGTTGTTAAAACTAGATTGATTTAATAGTAGAGAAAAATTTCCTTTACTTTTCCAGCCTTCGCCTTCAATTGTGTCGTTTAATTTTTTAACAGCTTTTTCGGTGTTTTTAATTAATTCTTTTTCTGAATTTTGCGCTTGAACGAAAGTAAGGTTTGCTAAAACGAAGAGTAATAAAAAAATCTTTCTCATGGTATTTAGTTTAAGTGTGTTATCAAATATACTAAAAACCAATCGAAAGATAAAGGCTGACCAGCTGTTATTGCAGGTTATTTCTTAGATTGTTTGTATAAAGGTACTGCAGAACATGCTTCGCCATACATAATACTTCTTGCAAAGGGCTGCAGATTATTTGTAGCTAAAATATAAGCGCGCATTGGAACTGGTTTTTTAGAACATCCTTTTACGATCACAGGTTTGTCTGCATAAACTGAATAATCAATTTTATTCAAGATTTCTTCGTAAAGGCTTGCATCAAGATCTTCGATAGTTCCATTCACTGTTTTTTTGGCAAAAGGGGCTAAATGAACACTCACTAAAATTAAAGCCCATGCAGGAATAATGGCATCAGTACTACAATGTACAGCGACATATTGATCTTGGTATTGTGACCAGTCGTGATTTTTAAGATGCTCTCTAAAGTCTTTTTCTTTCAATAAAAATCCTTCCAAAAGCCATTGCGAAATGTCAATCTGCAAACGCATTCCTTTTGGATAATAATCCTCTAAATCAAAAACTTCTAAAGCACTATTGGCAACTTTATTGATGATTTCTTCCATTCTTTAAGTCTTAAAGTCGAAGGTCGAAAGTCATAAAGTCTTTTTACTTTCGACTTTATGACTTTCAACTTTATGACTATTTTTTAAAGCATTCCTAATTCTAATTTAGCTTCTTCGCTCATTAAATCTTTGCTCCAAGGCGGATCGAAAGTAATTTCAACTTCAACATCTTTAATGTGTTCGATTGTTTTTACTTTTTCTTCAACTTCTCTTGGCAGACTTTCTGCAACTGGGCAGTTTGGAGATGTAAGTGTCATAAGGATTTTTACTTCGTAATCGGTGTTTACCATTACATCGTAAATTAATCCTAATTCATAAATATCTACAGGAATCTCAGGATCGTAAATTCCTTTTAAAATTTTTACGATTGATTCTCCTAATTCGTTTGTGTCTATTTCTTGTTCCATTTTGTTATTTGTTTTTTTGCCACGAATTTCACAAATTTCCCGAATTTAAAAATTAGTGATAATTCGTGAAATTCGTGGCAGAAAGAATTTTAATTATTGTTTTTTGCATCAAAAGCCAAAGCGTACATTTTGATGTTTTTTATCATCGAAACCAAACCATTTGCTCGAGTTGCAGATAAATGTTCTTTTAAGCCAATCTCGTCGATAAAATCAGTATCGGCTTCTAGAATATCTTTTGCTTTTTGGTTAGAGAAAGCACGGATTAAAATCGCAATGATTCCCTTTGTCAAAATAGCGTCACTGTCTGCTGTAAAGACAATTTTATCATCTTTTTGTTCGCCCTGCAGCCAAACTTTTGACTGACAGCCTTTGATTAAATTATCGTCCGTTTTGTATTCTTCTTTAATTAGCGGAAGACTTTTTCCTAGTTCGATAATGTATTCATAACGCTGCATCCAGTCATCGAACATTGAAAATTCGTCTATTATTTCGTCTTGTATTTCTTTTATCGTCATAATTATTCTTTAGAAAAATCAACCAATAAATTTACTAGTTTTTCGATTTCTTTTGGCGGAAAGCCGTTGTCGAAACCTGGTGTTTCGTATGTTTTTCCGTCTTTAGTTATTTTTAAATTTCCTATTGCTGCACCATCATAGGTACGTTTATCAGTTGGAGCTTTTAGAGTAGAAAGATTATCTAAATTGATTTTTGAGTAAGCATCAGCAATTTCTTTCCACTTTGCATCATCAATATTGATTTTAACAGGTTCTGCATTACGCTGCGCAGTAACCAAAACCGTTTGGTTTTGTGCCACAATTGTTTTGTAATAACCTCTGGACATTGCTGAATATTCAATTTGAGTCGAAGCCATATTTGTTTTTTTCTGACTGCAGCATCCTGTTGCAATAAAAAGCGTTAAAATCAATAAAGATAGTATTCTCATAAAAATAGATTTAGCTTAACATGGTTTGAGCCTTTTTAACAGCCTCAACCATTTGATCAATTTCTTCTTTAGTATTATAAAATGAGAAAGAAGCGCGAATCGTTCCCGGAATACAGAAGAAATTCATAATTGGCTGTGCACAATGATGTCCGGTTCTAACTGCAATTCCTAATTTATCGATAATAGAACCAACATCATACGGGTGAATTCCATCAATATTAAACGAAATTACAGAAGCTTTATTTTTTCCTGTTCCGTAGATTCTTAAACCTTCAATTTCAGATAAACGTTTTGTAGCGTGCTCTAAAAGTTCAGTTTCATATTCATGTATGTTTTCAAAACCAACGCTGTTTAAATAATCAATTGCAGTTCCTAAAACAATGCCGCCAGCGATATTTGGTGTTCCCGCTTCAAATTTATGAGGAAGATCTGCGTAGGTTGTTTTTTCGAAAGTAACTTCTTTGATCATTTCGCCTCCGCCTTGATAAGGAGGAAGTTTGTTCAGCCATTCTTCTTTACCGTATAAAATTCCAGTTCCCGTTGGACCGCACATTTTATGTCCAGAAAAAGCATAAAAATCACAGTCTAATTCCTGAACATCTGGTTTTAAATGCGGAACCGCCTGTGCACCATCAATTAAAACGGCAGCGCCAACAGCGTGAGCTTTATCAATAATATATTTAATTGGGTTAATGATTCCCAATGCATTTGAAATATGATTAACGGTAACCACTTTTGTTTTTTCAGAAAGCAGCGAATCAAATTCTTCGATGATTAATTCTCCGTTTTCATTAATTGGAATCACTTTTAGAATAGCTCCCGTTTTTTCGCATAACATCTGCCAAGGCACGATGTTGCTGTGATGTTCCAATGAAGAAACAATTACTTCGTCGCCAGGTTTTAAAATTGATGCAAAACCGTTTGAAACCAAGTTAATTCCATGGGTTGTTCCAGAAGTAAAAAGAACTTCATGAGCATGTTTTGCGTTGATATGATCTTTTACTTTTCCGCGTGAAATTTCATAAGCATCAGTAGCTAACTGGCTTAAAGTGTGAACGCCACGGTGAATATTGGCATTAATTTCCTGATAATATTTTACTTCAGCATCGATCACAATTTGTGGTTTTTGCGAAGTAGCTCCGTTGTCGAAATATACTAATGGCTTTCCGTTTACAGTTTGTGAAAGTATCGGGAAATCAGCTCTTATTTTTTGAATATCTAGCATGTCTTATTTAGAAAAAATCTATTTACAAAAGTACTAAAACTAAATTTGTTTATACAGCAATTCTATAATTTCCTTTTATGGCACCATTGTAGCAAGGCGTAAATGCTGATTCCGTAAAAATCAATTCCATTTTCTGAATTATCCGAATCAGATTTATAAATTGACTTCTAAAATCGTGAACATAAATTATTTATATTGCATTAAAAATATCTAAATCATCATGAAAAAATTTCTCAAAGTACTTTTGCTTGTAGTGGTTCTTGCTTTTTTGTATTTCGGATTTACAACTTATCCCAAACTCGATTTAATTTCTGGTTTTTCGGCCAAAAGTGTTGCATCCGGACATTTTATCGATAATCGTTCGCTGGATTTAATTCAGAAAACCGACAATGATATCGATTTGGTTGATTTGGCAAAAAACTCAATCGATGATTCTGGAAAATATGCAGTTTCAAATGTTTATGGATTAAAGGAACGAAAAGCAATTTATCGTGAAGGTTTAGGTGCCGTTTTAATTAATGATGATTTTGATGTTTCAAAACCTTATCTACTTCCAAAAAGAACTAAATTAGAAAACAATCTTCCTTTTCCATACGGAAATAATGAACCAAAAGATACTTCATTTTCAAATGTTGATTATTCAAAATTGAAGAAAGCAGTCGATAATGCCTTTGATAAAAACGGTGAAAGAGCAAAACGTACACGTGCCGTTGTAGTTTTATACAAAGACAAGTTAATTGCCGAAAAATACGATACTGGTTTTAACAAAGACAGTAAAATTTTAGGCTGGTCAATGACAAAGAGTATCACAAGTTCTGCTTTTGGAGTTTTAGCTAAACAAGGAAAAATCGATATTTACAAACCAGCACCAATCAATGAATGGCAAAATGACGATCGTAAAATTATTACGATTAATGATTTGCTTCACATGAATTCTGGTTTAGAATGGGAAGAAAATTACAGCACAATCTGCGATGCTACAAAAATGCTTTTTCAGGCCGAAGATATGGGAAAAGTGCAATTGGATAAACCAGTTCAATTTAAACCCAATACACATTGGAATTATTCTTCAGGAACGACAAACTTATTGTCTCTGATTCTAAGAAGACAATTTAAAACACAGCAAGAATATCTAGATTTTTGGTACAGCGCTGTAATCGACAAAATCGGAATGAATTCGATGATTGTGGAACAAGATATGTCCGGAACTTTTGTTGGTTCATCTTACGGATGGGCGACACCAAGAGATTGGTCAAAATTTGGATTATTATATCTAAGAAAAGGAAACTGGAATGGAGAACAAATCTTAGATGAAAGTTGGGTAAAATATACAGCAACACCAACGAATACTTCTGAAGGAAAGTATGGTGCGCAATTTTGGCTGAATGCCGGAGGAAAATTCCCTGATGTTCCTCGTGATATGTTTTATTGCAGCGGATATCAAGGCCAAATGGTGGCGATTATTCCGTCTTTGGATATGGTGATTGTGAGAATGGGAGTGAGAGAAGGTGATAAAAGTTTTGATTTTAATGGGTTTTTAAAGGAAGTTATTGCTTCAATAAAAAAATAAAATTTAACCGCAATCCCGATAGCTATCGGGAGCAAGGATAAAAGCGCAAAGTTCGCAAAGCTTATATAAAAACTTTGCGAACTTTGCGTAACCTTTGTGTCTTTGCGGTAAAACCTCGACTACAAATCAAATCCTAAATTCACGCCTAATTTCATGGCAATGATTTTAGTAATTCTTTGTTTTAATTCCGGTATTTTAATGCTTTCGATAACGGCATTTGAGAATGCGTACATCAATAAAGCTTTAGCTTCTTTTTGAGGAATACCACGAGACTGCATGTAGAACATTGCTGTTTCGTCAAGCTGTCCAACTGTACAACCGTGAGAACATTTTACATCATCTGCAAAAATCTCTAATTGTGGTTTTGCATTGATCGTTGCTTTGTCGCTCAATAAAATGTTGTTGCTTTTTTGGAAAGCATTTGTTTTTTGAGCTTCTTTTTCTACCAAAACTTTTCCGTTGAAAACTCCTGTTGAACGATCAGAAAAAATTCCTTTATAATCCTGGAAACTTTCACAATTTGGCGTTGCGTGGTTTACCAAAGTATAATGATCAACGTGTTGTTTGTCGTTTAAGATTGAAATTCCGTTTAACGTACTTGTCAATCTTTCTCCGAAATGGTAAAAGTTTAAGTTGTTACGCGTTAAGTTTCCACCAAAAGAAAAAGTGTGCACATAAGCATGACTTTCCTGTTGTTGCGAAACGTAAGTGTTGTCAATTAAATTGGCTTCACTATTGTCGTTTTGAATTTTGTAATAATCAACAATGGCGCGTTTTTGAGCAAAAATCTCCGTAACTGAATTGGTTAAAACTGGATTTTCATTCAAACTTTGGTGGCGCTCGATAATTTGAACATGCGAATTTTCGCCCACAATAACCAAATTTCTTGGCTGAACCATTAAAGCCGCTTCATTTCCAGTTGAGAAGTACATAATCTCAATTGGTTTATCTGCCACTTTTTTCTTCGGAATATTGATAAAAGCACCTTCAATTGCAAAAGCAGTATTCAATGAAGTTAAACTATCATCTTTACTCGCAATTTGATTGAAATACGTATCAATAACCATTTTATATTTTGGTTTGGTCAATGCCGATGACATCAAACAAACGTCAATTCCGTCATGCGTTGTAGAAGACAAATGCGAACTGAAAACGCCATCGATAAATACTAATTTGTAAGTATCAATTTCGTGTAAAAAGTATTTTTTTACCTGATTGAATTCGATTGCATTTTCTTCTTTTGGAAAAACCGTAAAGTCATTTTTTAAGATGGCATTTAGCGATGTATATTTCCAAGCTTCTTCTTTTTTGGTTGGGAAACCTTTATTTTCGAAGTTTTTTATAGCATTTGTGCGTATGTCATGCAAATCTGAATGTACATCGACACGCTCTTCAAAAGCCATAAAAGACGATACTAATTTTTCTTTTAAATCCATTTTTTTGTTTAGTCTTAAAGTCGAAAGTCGAAAGTCGAAAGACTTAGGATTGTCGACTGTTTTTGCCAAAAGGTCAAGAATTAAAGCATAAAGTTTTTGACTTTATGACTTTCGACTTTATGACTTTGGGCTCAAATATTTAATGAAACCGCTTAGTAGTTTCGATATTTCTGTAATCGATTCTAAAAGCATTTCAAACTCTTCTTTTATAATGTATTCTAAATCAAAAGCTAAATATAATTGAGATCTAACTTCTCCTGCCGATGCTTTGGCTACATATAAAAAGTAAATAAACTCTTTGTCTGTATTTCTTTCAAAGCCTTCTGCTATATTTGATGATATAGAAAGTGATGCACGTCTAATTTGTCTAACAAAATCAAAGTCTTTTTTGAAATTAGAATTCTCAGTAATCAAATATATTTTCTTATTGAAGATTCGAGATTTTTGCCAAGAATTTATTTCCTCAAAAGATTTGAACTTACTCATATTGTATTTCCGACTTTATGACTTTTGACTTTCGACTTTATGACTGACTAATTCTCTGCTTTAATCCAGTCGTATCCTTTTTCTTCTAATTCGTAAGCCAATTCTTTTCCGCCCGATTTTACGATTCTTCCGTTGTAAAGAACGTGAACGAAATCAGGAACGATATAATCTAACAAACGTTGGTAGTGTGTGATAACGATAATAGCGTTTTTGTCGCTTTTCAATTTGTTTACCCCATTTGCAACGATTCTTAAAGCGTCGATATCAAGACCAGAATCGGTTTCGTCAAGGATAGCTAATTTTGGCTCTAACATTGCCATTTGAAAAATCTCATTTCTTTTTTTCTCTCCTCCAGAAAAACCTTCATTTAAAGAACGAGATAAAAATTTACGGTCGATTTCTAACAACTCAGATTTCTCACGAATCACTTTTAGCATTTCGTTCGCTGGCATTTCTTCTTGTCCATTTGCTTTGCGAGTTTCGTTGATGGCAGTTTTCATGAAGTTAGTAACACTAACTCCCGGAATTTCTACTGGATATTGAAACGAAAGGAAAACACCTTTATGTGCTCTTTCTTCAGGAGCCAAATCAGCAAGATCTTCTCCGTCAAGGATTACTTCTCCATCTGTAACTTCATAGTTTTCGTTTCCTGCGATAACAGCAGAAAGCGTACTTTTTCCAGAACCGTTTGGTCCCATTATCGCGTGAACTTCTCCAGCTTTAACTTCTATATTAATTCCTTTTAGGATTTCTTTATCACCAATTGAGGCGTGAAGGTTTTTTATTGATAACATCTTTTTTTTGTTTAAAGTCTCAAGTTTCAAGTTCTCAGTTGTGCCGAAAAGCGAAACTTTGAAAAATCTTTTATTTTAATATGATATAAAATTCTTTTTTAATGGTTTTAAAAGTAAGTTTCGGATCAAAAACTTGAAACCTGAAACCTGAAACTTTTTTAACCTACAGATCCTTCTAAAGAAATCTCTAATAATTTTTGCGCTTCAACAGCAAATTCCATCGGAAGTTTGTTCAAGACATCTTTACTGAAACCATTTACGATTAAGGCAATCGCTTTTTCAGTCGGAATACCTCTTTGGTTGCAATAGAAAACTTGATCTTCTCCAATTTTACTTGTCGTTGCTTCGTGCTCAATTTTTGCTGATGGATTTTTACTTTCGATATAAGGGAAAGTATGTGCACCGCAATTGTTACCCATTAATAATGAATCACATTGAGAAAAGTTTCTTGCATTCTCTGCTCTTGGAGAAATCTGCACTAAACCACGGTAACTGTTTTGTGATTTACCAGCCGAAATACCTTTAGAAATAATAGTCGATTTAGTGTTTTTACCTAAATGGATCATTTTAGTTCCTGTATCTGCTTGCTGATAATTATTGGTAACAGCAATCGAATAAAATTCTCCTACCGAATTATCTCCTTTAAGTACACAAGAAGGATATTTCCAAGTTACAGCAGAACCAGTTTCTACCTGTGTCCAAGAAATTTTAGCGTTTGTTTCGCATAAACCTCTTTTAGTTACGAAGTTGTAAACTCCACCTTTTCCTTCTTTGTTTCCAGGAAACCAGTTTTGAACGGTAGAATATTTAATTTCTGCATTATCCAAAGCGATTAATTCAACCACAGCAGCGTGTAATTGATTTTCATCACGGCTTGGAGCAGTACATCCTTCAAGGTAAGAAACGTAACTTCCTTCATCTGCAATAACAAGAGTTCTTTCGAATTGTCCAGTTCCTGCCTGATTGATTCTAAAGTAAGTTGAAAGTTCCATTGGGCATTTTACGCCTTTTGGAATATAACAGAAACTTCCGTCAGAGAAAACAGCTGAGTTTAATGCTGCGTAGAAGTTGTCTTTTTGAGGTACAACAGTTCCTAAATATTTTTTTACTAATTCAGGATGTTCTTTGATAGCTTCAGAAATTGGACAGAAAATAATTCCTTTTTCTGCCAATGTTTTCTTGAAAGTCGTTGCTACAGAAACAGAATCGACAACAATATCCATAGCGACATTGTTCATCATTTTTTGTTCGTCAACAGAAATTCCAAGTTTTTTGTACATCTCTAATAATTCTGGATCAACATCATCCAAAGTTTTATTAGGATCTACTTGTTTTGGAGCCGAATAGTAAGAGATTGCCTGAAAATCTGGTTTTTCGTAGTGTACGTTTGCCCATTCTGGTTCGATCATTTCTTTCCAAGCACGGAAAGCCTCGATGCGCCATTCGGTCATCCATTCAGGTTCTTCTTTTTTAAGAGAAATAGCTCTTACAATTTCTTCGTTTAAGCCAATAGGAAAAGTCTCAGATTCTATATTGGTATAAAATCCGTACTCATATTCTTTAGTTTCCAGTTCGATTTTTAAATCGTCTTCGGTGTATTTGCTCATTGTTTTTTTATTGAAAGATTTAAAAATCGAAGGATTTAAATAAAATCACTTTGGTAATTTTTAAATCTTTAAATTTTGCAATCATTTAATTATTTTTAAAGAGAGAATGATTCTCCGCAACCGCAAGTTCTACTTGCATTTGGATTATTGAAAACAAATCCTTTTCCGTTTAATCCGCCAGAGAATTCTAGAATGGTTCCAGCTAAATATAGAAATGATTTTTTCTCAACAGCAATTTGTATGTCATTATCAACGAATATCTTATCGTCTTCTCCTTTGGTTTTGTCAAATTTTAAATCATAAGACAAACCTGAGCATCCACCGCTTTTTACGCCTACTCTTACGTAGTCGCTCGCGGCGTCAAAACCATCATCAGTCATCAAGTCGATGATTTTCTTTTTGGCAGTATCTGAAACTTTTATCATTGTTCTTAGATGTTTGTTTTTTTATAAGTATTTCTAATCTGTAATTAATTTAGTACAGATTTAAAACGCTAGTTTTCAATGTTAAATAGAAATTGTCTGCAAAGATACGACTTAAAAACCTTTTTCCATAACGGTTCACATTATTATAACAAATGTTAAAATAGATATTACTTATTTTGATAAAATCGACCCTTAAAAAAGCCTCTAAAATTGGAATTCGGTATTTTTTTTAGTTTGAGCTGCAAATATCGTTTGTAAATGTTAAAAAACAAGTATTTCTACTGACTATAGCCAAGATTTATTCGATACTTTTGCAGGAAATTGTGAAGTAATTATGAAAAAGCAAAATGAAATTAAGTGGTTTAAACCCTTGTTTGTTATGATTTTGGTTTTAGGAGTAGGTGCTGCAGTCTTAGTTTTTAGTAATGAGCCGGGTGATATTGAAAGTGGAGCTAAAGAAGGAAGTATTGTTAATATAATCTTATCTGAAAATAAAGAATCTAGTGAACAAAAAAACATTTTAGATTCCCTAACTACATTAAAAATGGCTTATGATCAGGCTATTTTAGAAAAAACAGCTTTGTCAAAGGAATTAGAATTAGAGCGTAAGAATGTCGAAAATCTTATGGAAATTATTAAGGTTTCTAATAATCCATCATCGGCACAAATAAAAATTTATAGAAATCAATTGTCAGATTTGAATTCATCACTACAAAGCAGGGTTCTTGAAGTCAAAAAATTGAAATCACAAAATAAAAACTTATTGACAGAAATTGAAAGCCAAAATGTTGTCATGTACAAACAGAAGGCTGAAAATGATACTTTGATGTTGAAACAAAAGAAACTGGAATCAACATTAAAAGATGCATCAAAACTTTCGCTCAGTAATTTTAAAGTTATCGCACTTCGTGAAAAAAGCTCTGGAGCAGAGTTGGAAACCAACAAAGCTAAAAATACAAAAAAGCTAAAAGCTAGTTTTACAGTTAACGGAAACGCAGTAGCTAAATCTGGAAAAAGAGTTTATTATATCCAAGTGTTAGATCAAAAAAATACAGTTTTAGGAGATAATAAATTAATTGAATTCGGAAACGATAAAGCTTTGGTTTATAGCTTTATTGTGAGTACAGATTTTCAAGGGAAATCAAATAATGTGTATGGCATTTTAAATGCAGACGAAAATCCCTTTAAAAAAGGCACTTACTTTGTCAATTTCTTCGACAAGCAGGAAATAATGGGAAGCGCTTCTATTACCTTAGAATAATAGTTTTAAGATTTATTTTTAGTAAAAGGAGTTTGTATTTCCTAGATTTGTTCTTTTAGAAAATCATACTCATGAAACTTTACCCGATAGAATCTGGAAATTTTAAATTAGACGGCGGTGCTATGTTTGGTGTTGTTCCCAAAACAATCTGGAACAAAACAAATCCTGCCGATTCTAATAATTTAATTGATATTGCCGCGCGCTGTTTATTAATTGAAGACGGTAATCGTCTGATCTTAATTGATACCGGAATGGGCGATAAGCAATCGGAGAAATTCTTCGGTTATTATTCGCTTTGGGGTTCTCATTCTATTGATAAGTCACTTGCGAAATATGGTTTCAATAGAGATGATATTACAGATGTTTTTATGACACATCTGCATTTTGATCATTGTGGCGGAAGTGTACAATGGAATTCGGATAAAACAGGTTACGAGCCTGCTTTTAAAAATGCAAAATATTGGACAAATGAAAATCATTGGGAATGGGCAACAAAACCTAACGCGCGTGAAAAAGCTTCTTTTTTATCCGAGAATATTCTGCCAATGCAGGAAAGCGGACAGCTCAATTTTATCACGAGACCAGAAACTGATTTTGGGTTTTCAAAAGAACTGAATTTTGACATTTATTATGTTGACGGCCACACCGAAAAACAAATGATTCCGTACATTAAATACCAAGATAAAACCATTGTTTTTTGTGCCGATTTATTAGCCACAGCAGGGCATATTCCGCTTCCTTATGTTATGGGTTATGATACAAGACCTTTGCTGACAATGCCAGAAAAATCAAAATTCTTGAATTTGGCAGCAGACGAGAATCATTATTTGTTTTTGGAACACGATGCACACAATCAAATTATTACAGTTGAGCATACAGAAAAAGGAGTTCGTTTAAAAGAGGTTTTTACCTGCGAGGAGATTCTTTAAGATATAATTCAAAATAAAAAAAATCCCGTTTTCAACATTCTGAAAACGGGATTTTTAGTTTAACAAATTATAATTATTCCACAATTATTTTTTTAGCAGAAGCGGCATCTCCATTAATTAAGTATATGTAATAAATACCTCTTGGTAAACCAGATAAATTAATTGTATTATCTGTGCTAGATCCATCTAAAGTAAATGATTTTACCTGCTGCCCTAATGAGTTGTAAACAGCAGCTTTTTCTAATGAAACGTTGTTGATGTAAACCTCTCCTTTTGTTGGATTAGGATACATTACCACTTTAGCAAAAACAGAATCTTCAAGACCTAAAGAACACGTTGAAGAATACGATGCTGTTGCATCTTTAAAAAATACACTGCTTGAAGCTGCTAAAGAAGGATTGTCAACCAAGATACAAGTTAAAGTAGTATTTTTAGTTAATAATGCTCCTGTAAAGTTGATATTGTTGCCATTTTTAAGGTTTAAAGTTTTTAGTGAATTCTCCATCACATTTACGTATACTAATTTGCTGTTTTTAGACAAATCCAAATCGGTCAATTTATTTTTGTTGGCCTGCAAAGTTGTAAGGGCGGTATTTGCTGATACATCCAATGTTGTCAGGTCATTTCCATGTGTGTACAATTCAATTAATTTTGAATTTTTCGATACATTCAACGAAGTTAAAAAGTTGAATTGACAGTTTAAAAACTCAAGAGAAGCAAAGTCCTGAATTCCAGTTAAGTCTTTAATATCGCTTAGCTGTACATTTAGGTTTTTAATGCTTTCAATACTTTCGGTAGCTACTTTCCCATTTTTACCGTCTTTGTCAATTTGTAGCGCAATTAATTTATCTTCAAAATTCGGATCAGGAATTAAAGTATATAATGTACAATCTATGTTGTACTCAGTATTAAGACTCTTAAAGCTGCTCCAGTTAGAATTCGAATATGCCACATCATCAACCAATAGACATGTTAAAAGAGGGTTGTCTTTAAATGATGTATTACTAGGATAACCAAAATTTCCAGTCCAATAAGTATAAGTAGCAAGTAACTTGGTGTTATTTGCATTTCTTAAATTCAAACTTTTTAACTTAGAATTACTTTGGCAATCTAAACCAATTAATTGTTTGTTGTTACTAAGGTCAAGTTTTTCAATTAAAGTACCAGATACAATTAAAGCTTTCAAATTAGGGAGAATACTTACATCTATACTTGTGAGACTATTACCCGTAAAACTCAAATATTCTAGTTTAGTATTTGCACTAAGGTCTAAAACCTTTAGTAAATTGTAATTACACGATAAATCAATTAATTCTTTATTTTGAGATAAATCTAATGTCGTAAATCTATTAAAACCAGCAATTAAAGAGGTCAAAGAGGTGTTATTGCTTAAGTCTATTGCAGGCATCCAGCAATCTACTAAACGCAAAATTTTTAAAGACTTTAGAGTACTCAAATCTATTGAAGTTATTGCGTTATTACTAAAATCCAAATTTTTCAATGCAGTATTTGAGCTAACATTTAAAGAGGTAAGTCTATTTTCGTAAGCGCTTAATTCAGTAAGTTTAGTGTTTTTAGAAACATTAAGTTCAGTTAGTTGATTTTGATAAAGCTGTATATTTTTTAGATTCGTATTTTTTGAAACATCTACAGTTTTTAGTTTATTTCTTTGTGCCCAAAGAGTTTCTAAAGCTGTAAAGTCTTCTATACCTGTAAGATCAGAAACATTCTTTTCGTATAAATTTAGAAAAGTTAAAGAAGAAATTTTAGACGTTAAAACTTTTCCATCAGCAGCACCAGAATCAATACCGGCAGCAATAAGGGCATTTTCGAAATTTACATCTGGAATAAGTGTATAGATGGCGCAATCTACATTATATGTAGCACTAGCGTCTTTCAGATTTGCCCAATTTGCTTGAGAGAAAGCAGCATCATCTACTTGGATACAGGTTAGATTTGGATTTGCTGTAAAATTTGTGAAAGTGTTAAAATTAGCATTATTTCCATTTTTTAAATTCAGATATGTCAAACTATTATTGTCGCAAACTACTTCGTAAATTTTAGGATGTTTAGAGACATCAATACTTGTAATTTTATTGTTTTGACAAGCTAATAGACTTAAGTCTAAATTATGAGAAATATCCAGACTAGTTAATTCATTTTCGTAGCAAATTAATAGATCTAGTAAAGTGTTGGCTGTAATATCGATGCTTGTAATCTTGTTTATCTGAAAATTTAGATTTAGCAGTTTTTTATTGTTTTTTACATTCAAACTTGTTAACTGATTGTTTCCACAACGAAAATCATCTAATTCTAGATTCTTATCAATATTTACAGAAGTCAGCTTATTTGCACCGCACCACAAAGATGTTAATGCAGTATTTTTATCAACATTTAAACTAGTTAATTGATTTCCAGAACAGTTTAAACCTGTTAAAAGCAGATTTTTTTCAACGTTTAAACTAGTAATTTTATTCGTATTGATCGTTAATCCAGTTAACAAAGTATTTGAAGATACATCTATGCTAGTTAATTGATTATCTGCGCAGACTAAAGAGGTTAATTTAGTATTATTAGAAACATTTAAACTGGTTAATTTATTCTTCATAGAATTTAAATCTTCTAATAATGTATTGGCACTGATGTCTAAACTAGTTAGAAGGTTATTGCTTACATTTAGTGAAGTTAATTTAGTGTTCTTAGAAAGATTAATAGTAACTATTTGATTATTGTTTGCTGTTAAACTTGTCAAGGCTGTAAAATCTTCAATCCCAGTTACGTTTGAAATAGAACTTCTGGAGATGTCCAACGAAGTTACAGACGAAATTTTAGAAGTTAAAACTTGACCATCTGCAGTTCCAGAATCAAGGCCTAAAGCAATTAACTTATTTTCAAAATTAACATCTGGAATAATTGTATATTGAACGCACTCAAGATTATAAGTGGCAGTAACGTCTTTCGAGACAGCATACCAATTGGCTGTCGAATAAGAAGGATTATCAACTTTTATACAAGATAAACTTGGGTTAGAAGTTAAATTAAGCTGTGTTTTGTTTATTTTATTATTGTTGCCATTTTTTAGATTTAATTCAGTCAAACTATTGCTGGTACAAGAAAAATCGACCAAGTTGATGTTTTTAGAAAGATCTAATGATGTGATTTTATTAGAGTCGCAGTATAAAGAAACTAAAGCCGTATTTTTTGAAACCTCTAATGCAGTAAGCTTATTTTGCCAACAAGTTAAATCGGTCAATAAAGTATTTTGTTTAAGATCAATTGAAGAAAGTTGATTTTGAGTAAAAGAAAGTGATTTCAAAGCAGTATTTGAAATAACATTTAAAGATGTAAGACTGTTTTTATCACAATTTAATTCTTCTAATGAAGTTGCCGCACTTATTACTAGAGACGTTAAAAGGTTATTGTCTATCTGTAATTTACGTAACTTATCATTTAGTGTCGAAGAAAAAGCCGTTATTTTGTTGTATGAAGCAATAAGAGTTCTTAAGTCTTGATTTTTATCAACATTTAAACTAGTAATTGCATTTCTAGAACAATTAAGCGTCATTAAATAACGATTCTCAGATAAGTCCAAAGATGTCAATTCATTACTATAACACTGTAAAGTTTCTAAATCCTTAAAAGCTTGAATTCCGGTAAGATCCGAGATTGAGCTATCTGAAACATCTAAAGAGATAAGTCCTGAAACTCTCGAAGTTAGAACTCTTCCATCTGGACTTCCAGAATCAATTCCCATCAAGATCAAGCGTTTTTCAAAATTAATGTCAGGAATAGTCGTGTATTGCTGCGCATAAATTGAAAGATTTGCTAATAAAAGCAACAAGAGTAGTTTTGTTTTCATAGAATTAGTTTAGAATTAGGTCGCGCAATTTTAAGACATTAATATGAAAATTCCTTACGGGAACACGTAACGGGCCGCTTATTTATTGTTTTTCACACATTTAATTAATTTATAAAGACTTTTAAGGAGCTTTTAGTTTATTATGGTTAAGATTTAACGAATTGTATTTTAGTTAATTAGTCTAACTATTTTTTAAATTAAATTTCTTCAAAATTTCATAACACATTGTTAATGGTTAGTATTTTGTAACAAAAAAGCATAATTTAGACCCATCTTTTAACTTTACTTATAATTATAGATACATGAGTCATATAAAACCTCTTAAATTATCTGCTTTTGCATTACTTGTTTTAGCAGGCTGCAGTGCAAGTATGCAGGCACAAAAAGCAGCGCCAAAACAGCCAATTGTTGCTCCTTTAGCAGTTGTAAAAAAAGCACCAGTTAGTGAAAATGAATTAAAAAGATGGAGTCATTTAGATTTAGTAAAAGATTCTATTCCAGGAATGAGTGTAGACAGAGCTTGGGCTGAATTACTGCAAGGTAAAACAGGTAAAAAAGTTATTGTAGGTATTGTAGATTCTGGTGTGGATATCGAGCATGAAGATCTTCAGGGAATGATCTGGACAAATACTAAAGAAATTCCAGGAAACGGAATCGACGATGATAAAAACGGATTTATCGATGATGTTCATGGATGGAATTTCCTTGGAAACGCCGTTCACGAAAACCTAGAAATGACACGTGTCGTTAAAAAAGGCGATGACGGATCTGCTCAATACAAAGCAGCTTTAGCACAATATAATGAAAAATACGAGGAAGCTTTAAAAGACAAAGAACAGGTAGATATGCTGTTGGGCTTTCATAATACAATACAAAAAGCACTAAACAAAACCACTTATAAAATTGAAGATTTAAGCACTATAACTTCAACAGATCCTAATGTTGCAAGAAGTAAAGCTGTAATGACTCAGATTTTTACAAATGCAGGACCAACTTTTGATCCAGAAGCAGATTTTGGAGAATATAAAGAACAGGTTTACGATCAATTGAACTACAATTTGAATAAAGAATTCGACGGTAGAAAAATTGTAGGCGATAATTCTGAAGATATTAAAGATGCTCATTATGGAAATAATGTGGTTTTTGGTCCAGACAAAGAAAAAGCACTTCACGGAACTCACGTAGCCGGAATTATTGCACAAATTCGCGGGAATAATTTGGGTGGAGACGGAGTAGCTTCGCCAAATGTTGAAATCTTAACGGTGAGAGCCGTGCCAGATGGTGATGAGTACGATAAAGATATCGCTTTGGCAATTCGTTATGCAGTAGATAATGGGGCAAAAGTAATTAACGGAAGTTTCGGAAAAAGTTTTTCTCCGCATAAGCAATGGGTTTATGATGCTATTAAATATGCAGCTAAAAAAGATGTTTTAATTGTTCACGCTGCAGGTAATGACGGTTACAATATTGATGAAACAAAAAACATCAATTACCCAAATGACTCTGAAGACAATGTAAAAGAATTTGCAGATAATTTAATTACAATTGGAGCAATTAATAAAGAATATGGTGAAAATGTTGTTGCAGGATTTTCGAACTTCGGAAAAATCAATGTAGACGTTTTTGCTCCAGGAGAAGAAATTTACGCAACAGTTCCAAATAACAAATACAAATATTTACAAGGAACTTCAATGGCGTCTCCAAACGCTGCTGGTGTTGCAGCTTTGATTCGTTCCTACTATCCAAAATTAAAAGCAGCTCAAGTTAAGAAGATTTTAATGGATTCTGGAGTTGCGCTTCCTGCAAAAGTTGTTTTAGGATCAAGTCCAAATCCACAGGAAAAACCAGTTGCAGTTTCTTCAGCAGAATCATCAAAAACAGCAAAGATGGTAAACGCTTACAATGCTTTATTAATGGCAGAAAAAATGTCTAAAAAGTAAACCTAAATACACTATTAATCTAATGGAAGAGTTCGCGCTCTTCCATTTTCTATACCTATAAACATGCGAAAAATTATTTTACTTTCTTTCTTGAGCTTTGGGTTAAACACTGCTTTTGCTCAAAGTACCTCATATTGGCAGCAGCATGCCGATTATAAAATGGAGGTTTCTATGGATGTAAAAAACTACCAGTACAAAGGAAAACAAGAATTGGTATACACTAACAATTCTCCTGATACGCTGAAAAAAGTATTTTATCATTTATTTCCAAATGCTTTTCAACCGGGAAGCGAAATGGATGCACGTCTTCATTTCATCAAAGATCCAGACGGAAGAATGGTAAATAAAACAAAAGATGCCAATGGAAAAGACATCAAACAAAGCAGAATAGAGACTTTAAAGCCAAATGAAATTGGATTTTTAAAGATTACAAACTTTAAGCAAGATGGTGCTGCCGCTCAAACAAGAGTTTCGGGAACTATTTTAGAAGTTACTTTGGCAAAGCCGATTTTACCAAATTCTAAAACAACATTTACATTAGATTTTGACGGGCAGGTTCCAGTTCAGATTCGTCGTTCAGGAAGAAATAATTCTGAAGGAATTGAGCTTTCAATGTCACAATGGTATCCAAAATTAGCCGAATTTGATTTTGAAGGATGGCACGCAGATCCTTACATCGCAAGAGAATTTCATGGTGTTTGGGGGAATTTTGACGTAAAAATTACAATCGATAAAGAATATACAATTGGAGGTTCTGGATATTTACAAGATAAAAATTCAATCGGACACGGTTATGAAGATGCCGGAGTAACAGTTACTTATCCTAAAAAGGCAAAAACGCTGACATGGCATTTTATTGCACCAAACGTTCACGATTTTACTTGGGCAGCAGATAAAGATTATGCTCACGATATTGTAAAAGGTCCAAACGATGTCGATTTGCATTTCTTCTACAAAAACACACCAAAAGTGGCAGAAAACTGGAAACAGTTAGAGCCTTTAATGGTAAAAGTTATGGATTATTACAACAACAGAGTTGGACAATATCCGTATAAACAATATTCATTTATTCAAGGCGGTGATGGCGGAATGGAGTATGCAATGTGTACGTTAATGTTAGGAAACGGAACTCTTGAAGGAATTCTTGGAACTGCAACTCACGAATTAGGACACTCTTGGTTCCAGCATATTTTGGCTTCAAACGAATCTAAACACCCTTGGATGGACGAAGGTTTTACAACTTATATCGAAGACAGTGCTTTGAATGAATTGAAAGGAGATAAAAAAGAAGTAAATCCGTTTAAAGGAAATTATGCCGCTTATTACAATTTAGTGAATTCTGGTAAAGAGCAGCCACAGACTACTCACGGAGATCGTTATGACGAAAACCGTCCGTATAGTATTTCTTCTTATATCAAAGGAAGCCTTTTCCTTTCGCAGCTAGAATATGTGATTGGAAAAGAGAATGTTGATGCGACTTTAAAAAGATATTTCAACGATTTTAAATTCAAACATCCAACGCCAAACGATATCAAAAGAAGTGCTGAAAGAGTTTCTGGAGCAGAATTAGACTGGTATTTAACAGACTGGGCGCAGACGACCAATACAATTGATTACGGAATAAAAGACGTTGCAGATAACGCTGGAAAAACAACTGTTACATTAGAAAGAATTGGAAGAATGCCAATGCCAATCGATTTAAAAGTAGATTATACAGACGGAACTTCTGAAACATTCTATATTCCGTTAAGAATGATGAATTTCATTAAACCAAATCCAAACCCGAACCAAAAAAGAACCGTTTTAGAAGATTGGGCTTGGGCACAGCAAAACTATAGTTTTACAATTGAAAAAAGCAAAACAGCAATCAAAAAAATCACGATCGATCCAAGCGGATTAATGGCTGATGTAAAACAAACCAATAACGTTTTTGAAGTGAAATAATAGTAGAAAATAGTAACAAAAAAGCCCTTAAATTTAGTTTTAAGGGCTTTTTTTATCTCAAGTTTATTTAGAAATTATAGATTAAACGGTTTTAATGTCAGGAATAATCTCCGGTTGTTTTTTCTTAAAAGGAACAAATTCCATATAACTCGCAGATCTCCATAACCACTCGATTGGACCGTAATTGTATTTTGAAAGCCACCATTTACTTATAAATAACTGAATGATAAAGATGAAAATAGCCAATAAAAAATAAAACCAATACGGCATTGAATCTGCAATACCAAAACCAATTCCAGAGAAAATCAGCGCTGCTAAAATATTTTGGCTCATATAATTGGTTAAAGTCATTTTACCGCCCGCACTAAAATAGCTAAAGACCGTTTTTAGTTTTCCATTGTTGTATAAAAGGCAGATTCCACTTGCTATAAAAACCATCGTACATAAAACCAGCCAGTAAAGCGGATGGAAAATTTTTAAAAATGGTGCCTTATAAATAATAGCAATATTAAATCCAATTCCGATAAGAAGAGCTGCAGCTAAACTAATAATACAGACAGATTTTAAAACTCTCTTTAATTCTGTCAAACGCTCGAAAAAGTTTATTTTTTGCAGCAGAAATCCAAAGAGCATGCAGCCCAGCATTACATAATGTGCCGTAATAGCATAACCTGGAATAATAATCTGCTCGTAAAATGAAGCAAGAAGATTAAATCTAAAAAAATCAATCCAGTTTCCAGAATGATATAGTTTTAAATAATCGGGATTTGTTGCAATTGCAGGATGTTCAATTTTTATACCATTAACGTAAGCCATAACAAACGGAATAGTAAGGAAGATCACTGCAGAAATAATGGCTAAAGTTTTGGCAGAGCATCTGTAAAAAAGCAATAATACAAGTCCCAAAAAGGCATAATCCTTTAAGATATCGCCAAGCCAAAAAGCAGAATTAATAAAAGCTAAAATAAAAAGCAAAATCATTCGCCAGGCAAAAAAAGCAACAGGATTTTTTCCTTTAGACGCTACATTGTTAATTAAAATAGCAAAGCCGTAACCAAATAATAGCGTTAATAATGTCCAAGATTTTGCTGCGAAAAAATAGCGGTTAATAAATTGCAGCACTTGAGAAAAGGTATCGTGCTTAATTTCTTTTTCTATACCGATGTATAGAAAATCTAGGTAATTGCCAATTGCTACGCCTAATATAGCCCAGCCTCTAAGTATGTCGACAATTGCAGTTCTTTTGCTCTGCTCGACAGGATGATAAGAATTTTTCATTTGATTGATGAATTTGTTGTGATTTGATTGATGATTTTGGAATAAACTTGATTAATGTTTAAACGCAATCAAAAGTACATAAATTATACAATCAGTATTTTTTTCTTATAAAGAAAATTCATAAAAAAAAGCGTGTTACTTATTAGAATAACACGCTTTAAAATTTTATCATTTCATATTATGCCAAATGCTCCAGCATATCTTTAGTCATCGATTCCAAATCAAATTTATGACTCCATCCCCAGTCTTCTCTGGCTTCAGTATCATCAATACTTGCCGGCCAGCTGTCTGCAATTTTCTGACGAAAATCAGGATTATAAGTAATTTCAAACTCAGGGATATGTTTTTTGATTTCTGCAGCAATTTCAGTAGGTGTAAAACTCATAGCTGCCAAATTGTATGAAGAGTGTATTTTGATCTGCTCAACAGGTGCTTTCATAATATTGATTGTAGCATCGATTGCATCATCCATGTACATCATCGGCATTTTAGTTTCAGATGATAAAAAGCATTCGTATTTTTTATCGGCAATAGCCTTATAAAAAATATCAACCGCATAATCTGTTGTTCCGCCTCCAGGAGGTGTAGACCAGCTGATTAAGCCTGGATAACGAATACTTCGAACATCAACGCCATAAATATTATGATAATATTCGCACCATCTTTCACCAGATTGTTTACTAATTCCGTAAACAGTCGAAGGTTCCATTATAGTATATTGTGGTGTGTTTTCTTTTGGAGTTGTTGGCCCGAAAACGGCAATACTCGAAGGCCAGAAAATTTTCTGAATCTTTTTAGCTTTTGCTAAATTCAAAACGTGAAAAAGAGAATTCATATTTAAATCCCAAGCAAAAGCAGGATTTTTTTCAGCTGTAGCCGATAAAAGTGCCGCCATCAAATAAACATCAGTAATTTTATGTACTTCAACTAAATGTTCTATTTGATTAAAATCTAAAGCATTGACCACTTCAAAAGGTCCCGAATTAACAACGTCAGTATTTAATTTTCGTATATCGGAAGCGATTACATTTTCGGTTCCGTATAATTTACGCAGTTTTTGCGTCAGCTCTGTTCCAATCTGACCACAGGCACCAATGATTAATATTTTAGGATTCATTTTGATGATTTTTAGAGAGACAAATATAACGTTTTCGCAAATACTTACGATTTTTAGAATCATAAATTATAAATTCGACAATTAAAAAGTTTGTTTGTTGGATTATTCTCTTTTACAAGGGTGTGTCTTTGTGCCTTTTTATTTTCTGTAAAAAAGGCCATTTTTAGCAATAAGAAAATGTAATAAAATCATCTAAATAGCCTTATTCGGAGACAAAAAAATAACGATTGTTTATAGAATCTTTAGCAAAAAACAGAATTCGTAATTGTAAATTTACTTTGTAACTTTGCACCCTAACATTTTATGAAATGAAATATAAAATAGCGCTGTTTTTACTTTTAATTTTTGGAATGCAATCATGTCAAAATGAGAATGAAAAGCGTCTTGCCGAGAATGCGAAAGAAGCTAAGAAAAAAGAAAAAATCTTTAATAATATTAATAAGGGCTGGACTTTTATAGATGAACCTATTAATGAGATTTCGGAAGCGAATGCAAAAAATTGGACAGAATGGCGTGATTTTTTAAAAGAAATAGGAGACAAACCCAGAAAAACCATCGGGGCATTTCAGAAAAAATCGGCTGCGATTTCTAAAAAAGCCATGGCTTTAAACAATAATATTCCGGCAGAATTCAATCAGCCTCAAATAAAAAGCCGTATTTCTATTTTAATTACGAAAATAAAAATGCTGGATTTGTTTATTCATTTAAATACAATTCCAGATGATAAAGTAGTTTTTCTAGTTCAGGAAATCAATAAAGAATTGATTTCATTGGAAAGACAAATGGATAAAATTGTCGAGAAAGCCAAAATACCAAAAGAAGAAGGAGAAGCGGATTTCCTTAAAATGTTAGACACAACCCGAGCAATTCCGAATTCGAGTACGCCTCAGGTTCCTATACAACCAACAGATCAAAACGCACCAAAAGTTGAGTAAAAACGCCTTATATACCATTTACGATAATCTGCCGAAAGCACAGCAGATAGCTGCCAATTTACTAGAAGGGAATCAGATAAAAATGAGCCTTAGCGGTTTATTGGGATCTTCAGTTTCTTTTATAATTCGTTCTGTTTTTAAGAAAACAGAACTTCCTTTTTTAATTATTCTGGATAACAAAGAAGAAGCGGCTTATTATTTAAACGATTTGGAACAAATGATTGGCGAACAGGATGTATTATTTTATCCCGCTTCATTTCGCCGTCCATACCAAATTGAAGAAACAGACAATGCTAATGTTTTGCTTCGCGCTGAGGTTTTAAACAGAATCAATTCCAGAAAAAAACCTGCCGTAATTGTAACTTATCCCGAAGCCATTTTTGAAAAAGTTGTTACGCGCCAGCAATTAGATAAAAACACTTTAAAGGTAGCTTTGAATGATAAAATTTCGATTGATTTTATCAACGAAGTTTTGTTCGAATACGAATTTAAAAGAGTCGATTTTATTACAGAACCCGGAGAATTTTCGGTTCGTGGAGGAATCGTCGATGTATTCTCTTTTTCAAACGATCATCCGTATCGAATTGAATTTTTTGGAAATGAAGTAGACAGCATCAGAAGCTTTGATGTAGAAACGCAGTTATCTGTAGAAACCCATAAAAAAATCACGATTATCCCGAATGTCGAAAACAAGATATTTCAGGAAAACCGCGAAAGCTTCTTAGATTATATTGCGGAGAAAACAGTATTATTTATTCAAAATACCGACGGACTTTTTAGTCAGTTAGACAAACAATTTGCAAGGGCAGAAGAAGCTTTTGAGAAATTATCAAAAGAAATAAAACACGCCGAACCAGAACAGTTATTCTTAAATCAAAGTTCGTTTATAAAACGCGCGTTAGATTTTTCGATTGTTGAATTGGCTTCAAAACCAATTTTCAAAACGACTAAAAAATTTGAATTTCATATTCAGCCTCAGCCCTCTTTCAATAAACAATTTGATTTATTGCTGAATAATCTGAGTGACAATCATTTTAACGGATACAAAAATTACTTGTTCTGTTCGAATGAAACACAGGCAAAACGTTTTCATGATATTTTTGAATCTTTAGACGAAGCCAATTCAGAGAATATTCGTAAACAATATAATACTGTGGTACTGCCTTTGTATCAAGGTTTTATTGATGAAGAAAATCAAATAACGGCTTATACAGATCACCAGATTTTTGAGCGTTATCATAGATTTAATATCAAAAACGGTTATTCAAAAAAACAAAATATTACTTTAAAGGAATTAACGGCACTTTCGGTTGGTGATTATGTAACGCATATTGATCACGGAATCGGAAAATTTGGCGGTTTACAGAAAATTCAAGTAGAAGGCAAAACGCAGGAAGCCATAAAATTGGTTTATGCTGATAATGATATTGTATATGTAAGTATTCATTCGCTTCATAAAATTTCCAAGTACAACGGAAAAGATGGTGCTCCGCCTAAAATTTATAAATTAGGATCGAACGCTTGGAAAGTTTTAAAACAGAAAACCAAAGCACGTGTCAAACATATTGCGTTCAATTTGATTCAGTTATATGCAAAACGACGTTTAGAAAAAGGATTTCAATTTGCGCCTGACAGTTATTTGCAAAATGAATTAGAGAGTTCGTTTATCTACGAAGATACTCCGGACCAAATGAAATCGACGCAGGAAGTAAAAGCTGATATGGAAAGCGATCGTCCAATGGATCGTTTGGTCTGTGGTGATGTTGGTTTCGGAAAAACGGAGGTTGCGATTCGTGCTGCTTTTAAAGCGGTTGACAATAGCAAACAAGTGGCTGTTTTAGTTCCTACAACTATTTTAGCGTATCAGCATTTTAGAACTTTTTCGGAACGTTTGAAAGATATGCCGGTTACAATTGGTTATTTAAACCGATTTAGAACGGCAAAACAAAAAACACAGACTTTAAAAGATTTAGCCGAAGGAAAACTCGATATCGTAATTGGAACACACCAATTGGTAAACAAAAATGTAGTTTTTAAAGACTTAGGTTTATTGATTGTCGATGAAGAACAAAAGTTTGGTGTAAACGTAAAAGATAAATTGAAAACTATTGCCGCCAATGTTGATACGTTGACTTTAACTGCGACGCCAATTCCAAGAACGCTTCAGTTTTCATTAATGGCCGCTCGAGATTTATCGGTAATTACGACACCTCCGCCAAATCGTTATCCAATTGAAACGAATGTGGTTGGTTTTAATGAAGAGATTATTCGTGATGCGATTTCGTATGAAATTCAAAGAAACGGGCAGGTTTTCTTTATCAATAACCGAATTGAAAATATCAAGGAAATTGCTGGAATGATTCAACGTCTGGTTCCAAATGCTAGAGTCGGAATTGGTCACGGACAAATGGATGGCGCCAAACTCGAAGAGTTGATGTTAGGTTTTATGAACGGAGATTTTGATGTTTTGGTCGCAACCACAATTATCGAAAGTGGTTTGGATGTTCCTAATGCAAACACGATTTTCATCAACAATGCCAATAATTTCGGATTATCAGATTTACACCAAATGCGAGGACGCGTTGGTCGAAGCAATAAAAAAGCATTTTGTTATTTCATCTGTCCGCCATATTCATCGATGACCGAAGATGCTAGAAAACGTATTCAGGCTTTGGAACAATTCAGCGAATTAGGAAGCGGTTTCAATATTGCGATGAAAGATCTTGAAATTCGTGGTGCCGGAGATTTATTAGGCGGTGAACAAAGCGGTTTCATTAATGAAATTGGTTTTGATACGTACCAAAAAATCATGAATGAAGCGATCGAAGAATTAAAAGAAAATGAATTCAAAGATTTATATCCGGAAGAAAATAATATCGATACGAAAGAATACGTAAAAGACATTCAAATCGATGCCGATTTTGAGCTTTTATTCCCAGATGAATATATCAATAACGTTTCGGAACGTTTGGTTTTATACAACGAATTGGGAGCAATAAAAGATGAAGCTGGTTTACAGGAATACGAAAGAAAACTGATTGATCGTTTCGGGCCTTTACCAAAACAAGCTATTTCATTGCTAAACAGCATCAGAATAAAATGGATTGCCACGAAAGTCGGAATCGAGAAATTAGTTTTGAAACAAGGCAAAATGATTGGTTATTTTGTATCAGATCAGCAATCAGATTATTACCAATCGGTGAAGTTTAGAAATGTTTTAAATTTTGTTCAGAAGCATAGTAATCTTTGTAAAATGAAAGAAAAACAAACCGTAAATGGCTTACGTTTGTTATTGACTTTTGAGAATGTGAAGTCTATCAAACGTGCTCTTGAATTAATGGAGTTGTTTGAGGAGTAAAATTATTAAAGTTTTACAAAATATAAAACCCGATATTTCTTATATCGGGTTTTATATTTTAGTTTAAACTATGGTTTTTCTCCATTTAATGTATTGCTGATATTGTTAAATGCTTCTTCTATGTTATTGATATTCGCATTTTCTTTGTGAAACATCAAGGAAGTATAAAGTTTGATGGTTTCAGAACCAGAATCAAATTCGATAATATTGTTAAGCTTTGTAATATAATTAGTCATTGAGCTTTTACTATACCATCTGTCAAAAACAGAAAATCTTTGGAAAGCTTTTTTATCGTCATCATCGCAAATGTAAATCAACGCATCATGAACACGTTCAAAAAAAGTTGTTAGAATGCTTTTAATTGTTGCTGATACCAATATATCAAAAGCTGCAGCTTCATCGCTAATTTTGTCTATGGTTATTTGATACACATTTCCGAGTTGGACATCTTCACTAACGCAGGATGCTAATGTAAAATCTTCGTAGAAAGCAACTCTATATTCAATTTGTCTTTTTGTGAAAAAACTATAATAGCCAGAATCAGAATTAAAAATATAATTATATTGTTTTGACAAGCGTGATACCTTTTGAAGTTAAGGTTTCGGCGGAAGTTTTTCCTTGTAAAAAAGAACGTACCGCAACTTTATCTTCTCTCATCTTGATAATTGCTTTTTTAATCACTTCTTTATTTACTGCTGTAGTTTTCATATTGCAAAGTAACGTCTTTAACTTGAATTTCCCAAAATTTGTAGTATAATATTTATTTTTTAAACACAATGCATTGATTGTTAGACTTGTTTTAAAAATTAAGCTTTCTTTATCTTTTATTTAAGAAAAATCTTAGAACTAAAAAGTTTTCTTTGATCAAAATTTTCAAAGATCACTTTTATATGCAGAATCACTTCATTATTCTATTTTTATTTTTTGGATTAACTTCAATTTTTGCTCAGGAAAAAACTAAAATCATTTCGAAAGATTCTATTAAATCAGAAGAAATTGATCCACTTCGTCCAGCAAAAGCAGCCTTTTATTCTGCTATTTTACCGGGACTAGGTCAGGCTTACAATAAAAAATATTGGAAAATTCCATTAGTGTACGGAGCAATTGGTACAAGTGCCTATTTATATATTGATAATCAAAAGAATTATAATTTGTATCGTGATGAATATAAAAGCAGACTGGAAGGACTTCCGAGTAAAAATCCAAGTTTGGCTGAATTAGACGAAAGCAGATTGATCCGAATTCAAAAAGGATTTCAAAGAAACAGAGATTTATCTGCTTTATTTATGGTTGGCTTTTATATCTTAAATATTATTGATGCCAATATTGATGCTTCTTTATCACAATTTAATGTCGACGAAAATCTCGCATTTAAACCGGCTGTCATAAAAAACGATATCACATTAAAGAGTGATTTTGGACTTGCTCTGAATTATTCGTTTTAAAACCAAAACAAGAAAGGCGTATGATATTTTCATACGCCTTTCTTGTTTTTCTAATTAGTATTAGATTATTCAAATTTTAGATAATGTAAACCTTTATTCCCTGAAACAATAATTTTTGATTTAGAAAAAGAAATGTCATTTACAACCGAATCGGCTGGCAGTTCCAATTCTAATTCCCATGTTGCTCCGGAATCTTTTGTAACATAAATTTTATCACCAGAAACGATGTACCATTGTGTTTCTGTTCTTAGAAATACATTTTTGACATCCGTTTTAACTACGCTCCATGTTTTTAACATATCAGTAGAAGTTACCAATGCTTTATTTGTAATATCTATAGCAAAAATTTTATTGATATTTAAGAATTTATAAGCGGTGGATAAGTTAAGGTTTGTTTTAGAAATAGTATCAATCACAGTCCAGTCACTATATCCAGTTGCAGATTCTAATACAACATTTCGATCTTTATCTGAACCTTCTTTAATATAATCGTCTATTACTCCCAATTGGTAAAATTTACCATTTGAGGTAGATTTTGCAAAAGAGGTCATATAAGCTCTATAGAAATTTCCTCTCAAGGACCATTTTAATGGTTCATTTTTAATAATTGTAGCTCCATTGTCTGCTGTGTAAAGCTGTGATCCTCTAAATGTAGTAACAATGCTCATATTTTGATCAGCATAACCAATATTTAATCCATTAATGGAAGGACTGAAAGAAGAAGTAACAGTAGTAGAATTGTTGGTTTCGAAGCCGTTGTTTGAATAAGATGCCTGATTACTGCTTGTTAAAACACCAACCTTATCGTTTACCATTTTAAAGGCACCATAACTGCCACCATTTTGTTTAACGTTAGTTTTCGTAAGACCTTCTGCTGTTCCCTGCAATTTTGCCGGGAATCCCCAAAAGGCAAAGTCTCGGATATCACTATCTGCAAAGGAGAAAACAGAGTTGCTGTCATCAAAAACATTAGAGGTATGAATATCAATAATACCTAAACCATTTAATTTGTTCCACCCTTTTTTCATGACAAAAAAGTTCGAACGACTGCTTAATGTTTTATTAATTTGAACCCTTACAGAATTTATACCTGCTTTTATGGCATCTGTAATTGGAATTATAATTTTAGTATCAGTAACTTCTTTGGCGGTTACTTGTTCCGTGTCGTTAAATAATATTACTGTTGGATAATCTTTATTCATAAAGTTAGTTCCCTTAAGCTCTAAGTTTTGTCCGTTTATTATAAAATCAGAAGAAAGTTCTGTAATTGTAATAGGAAGTGGTTCTTTTACTTCTGGGAGAACAGGATTTTCAGTTTTTTCTCCAGAATCATCGCTCGAGCAGGAAACAAACAAACCTCCTACTAGAAGGATAGTAATTAAAAGTAATTTTCTTTTCATTGATTTAGGGGTTAAATTTCTCCGTAAAAAAATGAAATTATATAACGAAATCCTTACGGGAAACCGCATTTGCAGATTGTTTTTTATAAAAAAGGGCATACGAAACGTCGTATGCCCTTAAAAGTATTAGAAAATAATTATTTAACAATCAGTTTTTTAGTAGATTTTACATCTTTGGAAACTATATTGACAATATAAACTCCGGTAGCTAAACGGTGATTGATTTTTCCGGAAGTTGAAAGTCTTTCCGTTAAAACTGTTCTTCCATTCATATCAGAAACAGAAATTTGTGCGGTATCTCCGTTTTCCAATTCAGGTAATAGTACATGAAATTCGTTGTTAATTGATGGATTTGGATAAATACCAATTGCCTTTTCATTTTGTGAAACTTCTTCAATGTTTAATGCCATTTTTCCTGTTCCAACAGTTGTTGGTTCTAACTGCCATTGTGCACTGTACCAGCCATCTTGTGAATTTCCGTATTGTGCAGCACCTGTTTGATTTTCAACATGAATAATGTTTCCTGTCTGCCATCTGTTTCTTAAACGAACCCAAGTTCCATCAATGTAATCGCTGGACCATTGTGCACTCCAGAAAGTAGTATCTGTTATATTACACTGTACTGATCCAGTTTGACCTTCAATATTCATTAATTCGCCAGTTGCTACATTTTTAAGTACAAAATAAGTGGCATCAATAGCAATTTTCTGCCATTTATAACTATTTCCTGAAACAGTTGTTCCATAACCAGTATTTGTTCCTGCATCAGATAAATAAGCACCAGTCCATCTGTTTTTGATCGTGTAATAATTTCCACCGCCTGAAGGAGGAGTTGAAACCGTTACGACACACGTACTTGTTTTATTTCCGTCAACAGTTGCAACAGTAATTGTCGCAGTTCCATTGGTTACAGCGGTAATTAAACCAGAAGTATTTACAGTTGCAACAGCTGTATTGTTAGAACTATAGATTACCGATTTATTGGTTGCATTTGAAGGAAGAACAGTTGGAGTAAGCTGTTGTGTTCCGCCGACATTTAATGAAGCTGTAGTTGGGCTTAAAGTGACGCTTGTAACCGCAACACCAGTTCCAGGATTTGAATCGTACCAAACATTGTTCATGAACCAGCCATTTTTGTTTCTGCTTAAATCCGCAGTTTGATTGGTTCCGTCGTTAAAAATTAAGTTTGTGGAAGTTACATTTGTAAAGGTATAACTGTACCATCCATTTCCAGAATCGGTCATGTTTACACCCGGCCAAGTTGCGTTTGCTAAAACTCCTGCAGGTAAAGCACTCCAGTAATAAATTTTAATTCCAGTTCCCCAATTTGATGGTTTGTAGAAATAAACAGTGAAATTCGTATTCGGATTTACAGTGATTGCTGCACTTGCAGTTTTATTTCCGTCTTGAGTTGTTGCGGTAATATTTGCCGTTCCTGCCGAAACTGCTGTAACTAATCCAGATGCATTTACAGTTGCAATTGCTGTATTACTTGAAGACCAAGTAACATTTTTATTAGTTGCATTAGCGGGAGAAATTGACGCTGTAAGCTGCTGTGTATTTCCAGCATATAAACTAGCTGAAGTTGGAGAAACCGCAACAGAAGAAACTGGAATTGCAGCAACAGTTATAGCAGCAGTAGCTATTTTGTTTCCATCAACTGTTTTAACCGTAATGGTTGTTGTTCCTGAGGCAACAGCAATAACTAAACCAGACGCATTTACAGTTGCAACAGCTGTATTACTAGATGTCCATGTTACGTTTTGATTTGTTGCGTTTGCTGGAGAAATCGTTGCATTTAATTGCTGCGTAGATCCTAAACCAACAGTCGCTGTTGTCGGACTAACCGAAACTCCTGTAACGGCTACAACCGGTGCATTGGTATTGGTTAAAACCAAATATTCGTAAGCTGCAAATGTTCTTGTTGCTCCTGTCGTTAAAGTTACGGAAGCATTATTGTTATACGGATTTACATAAGTTCCTGCTAAAGCTGCCGGAATTATATACGATTTTGATGCATTTCTTAAATTTGACATTACAATGACTTTCTCTGAACCCAAAGTTTTAGTGAAAATACTAATGTCATCATTGGCATACGTCGTTAAATCGCCTCGTCTGATGGCTGCGCTTGTCGTTCTAAAATTTAAGATTTTTGCGAAATCTGCGGCGGCAGTTGGATTTTGAGACCAATTGAATTTGAAGTTCTGCCAAGGCCAGTCGGTTTTGGGTTCGTAATCAATTTCCTGTCCGCTCATTAAAAAGGGAACACCTTTCATATAAGCTGAAACTAAGAAATTCGCAACAATTCCGTTGTGACTTTTGAATGGAATAATTGGTCTTCTTACGCCATCATCATTTGTATATGTATCATGGTTACCAGTATATCTAACGATTTGCTGATTTCCAGTAGCTTTAGCATATTCATATGTTGATTGATCCTGAAGCCTTTGAGAAACTGGTCCTCCATTAGCAATATCATACAAACCGCTATGAAACCATCTGTCACCATAATTCATATCAAAACCAACCTGAAAGTTTTCTTGTCGATCACCTTCGGCTAACATTAATAAATTATGAGAAGAGATGCTTCGAAGATTTGAATTTACTTCTGACCAAAAATCTAATGGAGGGTTATTGGCATAATCGCAGCGGTAACCGTCAATATTTGCTGCAAAAATCCAGTAACGCATAGCATCTTTTATGGCATTTCTAGTAGCTGAATTATTAAGATCCAGCGCCGCAATATCTGAGAAATTACCTAATTGCTGAATTGTTGTTCCCGTTCGTTTGTAATATTCAGGATGAGAAACTGTCCATCCATGATCCCAAGAGGTTCCGTTGATGGCAATATCCAAAATTACGGCCATTCCGCGGCTGTGAGCGCCATCTACTAAAGTTCTTAAATCAGCCAAAGAACCATATTCGGAACCGACAGCTTTAAAATCTTTTATACAATAAGGAGAAGGTGAACTTCGGGAATCGGTGCCGTGCGGAAAAATCGGCATTAAATAAATTACGTTTGTGCCAAGTGCTTTTATATTGTCTAATCGGGCGGTTACTCCGGCTAAATTTCCGTTGGCACTAAACGGACGAATATGCACCTGATACATGTTGATATCTCTCGTGTCTGGTACGCCTGCAAATGGTGTTCCATATTGCGGAGGATCTTGTGCATAAACGGAACTTGCAAATAATAATAGAAAGCAAATTAATGCTTTAGTAATATGAAATAATCTAGTGGTAATTTTGATTTTCATAATAATAGTTTTTTGCATGCTTGTCGGCATTTCTAACTAAAATTCATTCTCACTCGCATTGTTTTTAAATTCGACAAACATTTTGTGGTTAATAGTTTTCAAGTAGTAAGTTTTTTAATTTTTTGCTCAGAAATGAGCGTAGTTTTCCGCCACGAATTCACGAATAAGGATTTATCTAGAAAATCTTAATTCTGAAAATTCGTGGTAAAAAAACTTAGAAACTTAGTGTCTCAGTCCCGAAGCTTCGGGATAGAAACTTAAATTATAACTTTTTCAATCCTTTTAAATCTGAAGCAGTTCCTTCTTTAACGCTGATGGCAACACCACCGCCCGGAGCTAAATACTGCTTCAATTTGCTTTTTGAGTTTACAATAACTTTAGTAACAGTATATTTCTGTGGATTCTGATTCCAATTAGCATCTTTTGCATCGGCATAAATAGTGGCAACGAAATTTTTTCCTGCAGATAAATACTCAAATGAAATGTTTGCTGTTCTCGTATTTTCATCTGTAATGCCTCCAATAAACCATTGGTTTTTGCCTTTTGCTTTACGTGCAATTGTAATGTAATCTCCAGGTTCGGCTTCTAAAATATAACTGTTATCCCAATCTACAGCCACATCTTTAATGAACTGAAATGCATCTGGAAAACGCTCATAGTTACCTGGAATATCAGCTGCCATTTGCAACGGACTGTACATGGTTACATAGTAAGCCAATTGTTTTACTAAAGTTGTATTTACTCGTTGTGAACTTCCTGTTCCGTAATATGAAAGATCGGTCTGGAAAATTCCAGGCGTATAATCCATTGGACCTCCCATTAAACGGGTAAAAGGTAAAATTGTAGTGTGATCTGGAGCTAATCCTCCCATAGATTCGAACTCAGTACCGCGCGCTGATTCCTGAGCAATCCAGTTTGGAAAAGTACGGTGTAATCCCGTCGGACGAACCGCTTCGTGGCTGTTGATCATAATTTTATAATCGGCAGCACGTTTCGCTACGTTGATGTAATGATTCACCATCCATTGTCCGTCATGATGTTCGCCACGCGGAATAATCTGTCCTACGTAACCTGTTTTTACGGCATCATAACCGTTATCATTCATAAATTGAAAAGCACGATCCAAACGACGTTCGTAATTGGTTGCAGATCCAGAAGTTTCGTGGTGCATGATAATTTTTACACCTTTTGAAGCTGCGTAAGCATGAACCGCTTTTACATCAAAATCTGGATATGCTGTTACGAAATCAAAAACGTCTTCTTTCCAGTTGCCAATCCAGTCTTCCCAGCCAATGTTCCAGCCTTCGATAAGGATTGCATCAAAGCCATTTTTAGCAGCAAAATCAATGTATTCTTTTGCTCGTTCTGTTGTAGCTCCGTGTTTTCCGTTTGGAGTAAGTTTCGTAAAATCATCTGTCATTTTTACGTTGTTTTCTTTTCCGAAAGCCCACGTACTTCTTCCTGCAACGAAATATTCCCACCAAATTCCAATGTATTTTACAGGTTTAATCCATGAAACATCTTTATAACTGGTTGGTTCGTTAAGGTTTAAAATTAATTTTGAAGCTAAAATATCAGTTGCTTTATCACTTACGACAATGGTTCTCCAAGGCGTTTGAGCATCAGTCTGCATGTAGCCTTTTGCACCAACGGCATCTGGTGCCAAATGACTTGTCATTTTGTTGGTTTTAGCATCAACTTCAAGATACATGGCAGGATAATTGATTAATCCAGCTTCGTGAATGTTGATGTATAAACCGTCATCAGATTTCATCATAGAAGGCGTTTGTACAGATAATTCTTTTATTGGCTGCTGTGCATTGATTTCAATTGTTGCTTTTTTCATCAGCGAAGGAATATCAGAAATCTTCGAAGTTGTATAAGCATATTCGTTGGTATCATAATCTCCTGGAATCCAGAAAATTTTATGATTACCAGCTAAATTAAATTCAGTGCGCTCTTCTTTTATTACAAAATAATTCAGGTCATTTTGTTTAGGAAATTCATATCTAAATCCCAATCCGTCGTTGAATAAACGGAAACGAACGCGGATAAATCTATTGTTGTTTTTTGCCTGAGCTAAAGTGACAACCAATTCGTTATAGTGATTGCGAATTGTTTTTTCTTCGCCTAAAACGGGATTCCAATTTTCATCAACAGAAGACTGAGCTGTGTTTGTAATGGTAAAACCATCCATAAACGAAGCATTGTTTTTAAGCTCTAAACCTAGAGAACTTGGTTTAATAACTGATTTCTGTTTATATGATAATTGGTAAGACGGAATACCGCCTTCTTTTAATTCAAATTTTAGAGAAAGATTTTTGTCTGGCGAAGTTATTTCTTGTGCCTGAAGCCAAAATGTACTTAGGAATACAAAAAATAAAAGCGCTGTTTTTTTGCTCAAACGCATTTGAAGCAATGATTCTTGGGATTGAAAATTCATGTTATTTAGTTTTGTGCAAATTTAGGTTTTAAAATTGCTTTAGAATATTAATTTTTCAATACTAAATATTGAAAAGGCTGAAGCGTTACATCTGAACCAATTGTAACAGCAGCTCCAGTAAATGCATCTTTCCAGTTTCCTTTTAAAGTATTGGGAATAAGATGTTTTACTGTTGAATTTGTTAAGTTGGAAAGCACAAGTACTTTTTCAGCATCTTTTATCATAGTAAAAGCACTAACGGCATCGCTGCTGTAACCGGTGTATTCTCCAGATTTAATGGCTGAGCTTGTGTTTCTAAAAGCGATGATTTTTTTGTATTCAGCCAGCATTTCATTATCAGCAGTACTCCAGTCGATTGGTGTTTTGGCAAAATAGTTTAATCTTTTGTCGTAACCAATTTCCTGTCCGTTGTAAATCATAGGAACTGATTTTAAGTAAGCCGCCACGACAAAAGTTGCAATAGATCCTCTTTTACCTCCAAAAAGTTCCAGCGGTGTCCCATCAGAAAGGTTTACGTCGTGATTGCTAGTGTAACGAACGACTCTGTTCGACGGATCGTAGACATTAGCATATTCTGTAGCGTTGGAATTCTGAATAGTTGTTGCCGATTTATTTTCTTTGAATAATTGTTCGATTGTATAAAAGAAATTAAAACCGAAAGTATAATCAAAACCAGAAGCAAAATGATTGTATTTTGAACCTTCAGCCAACATTAAAATATTTTGATTCTTTTTGATTTTTCTAAGTTTTGTAATAGCATCAGCCCAGAAATTGTTTGGAACAAAATCGGCATAATCGCATCTAAAACCGTCGATATTAGCATTGTAAACCCAGTAAGACATGGCATCGATCATGGCATCTTTCATTTCAGTATTATTGAAATTTAGCTGTGCCACATCGTTATAATTTGTTCCTGGCGGAATAATAATGTTGCCGCTTGCATCCTGCTGATACCAGTCTTTATGTTGTGTAATCCAAGCATTATCCCAAGCCGTATGATTTGCAACCCAGTCTAGAACAACAGCCATGTTTTTTTTATGCGCTTCTTCAACTAACGTTTGAAGATCCTGCAGAGTTCCAAAATCTGGATTTACAGCTTTATAATCTTTCACAGCATAAGGAGAACCTAATTCGCCGGTTGCTCTTTCTTTTCCAACGGGAAAAACGGGCATTAAGTAAATAACGTTTACGCCTAATTCTTGTATTTGAGTAAGTCTGTCCTGAACACCTTTTAATGTTCCAGCCTGACTAAAAGCGCGAATGTTTACTTGATAAATTATCGCATCTTCTTTTTTGGGCATTTTATCAAAAGGAGCTCCATATTGTGTGTAAGGAGATTCTGGTGTTTTGTTATCATCATCAGAAGAACTGCACGAGACAAAAGCTAGAGCCAGCAGAAATACATAAACGATTTTTATATTTGATTTCATGATTTTTTAGTTTTAAAGTTTTTAAATGATTTGAGAAAGTAACCTGCCTTTCGAAGTAAAAAGACAGGTAAACTCAAACCAAACTTAACTTAATTCTTAGCTATTTTTTTGTTATTGTATAGGTTAGAGTTGGAGGATATCCAAGACTCGCAGGATCTATATCGTTTATTTTCATCGTAATTTCGTAAGTTCCTCCCTCACCAATATAATGAGCTCCAGAATCATCCAGATAAGCAATTCCGTCTGTTGTGTTTTTAGATCCATAATTGATTGTCCAATTATTATTCAATCTAAATTTCACATTTCCCGGAACTAAAACAGCGGTAACTTTCCACGTTTTGGTTTGATAATCGTAGTTCATAGGCGTACTATTATCCCAGCCTCCAGAAGTTCCATCACCAACAATTCCCCAAGAATAAGGTGTAGCAGACCATTTTAAAGTGTTTAAGTTTACTTTAATCTGAAAAGAACCTTCACCCGGCAATGCAAAATCTTTAGTACTCATATTTACCATATCTGAGTTTGCTACACCAGCTCCGTAAAATTGTGCCCAGTTTCTTTCCGTATTTAATTTAAACACCGGTCCGTAACCCGGCAATACGGTAACGTACCCCTGATAAACTCCTTTTGCAATAGCAGGTAAAGAATTGGCAATGTCTACATTCCATTCTCCTTGATAGGCTCCAGGCATATAAATTTCGCCAAAAACAACGCTTTTTTCATAAGGAGTAACTGTAAGTGTGATAGGATTAGAGTAAACTTTACGATCCATAGCAGATTCAACACGAACAACAAGTTTTCCTTCAACATCAATTGGAAGTCCTAAATCGACAGCAATTTTATTCAATTCCTGACCAATTAAGGTTTTGCTTAAAACATCTGTTCCAACTTCAATTCGTTTGGCTTTTAACCACGCGTTGGCACCACTGGTATCTCCAACTAAATCAAACTGTAAAGCATAAGTTACAGGAGCATCAATTGGAAAAGTAACTTCGGGCCATGAAACAAGTAAAACCTGATCGTCTGCTGTGTCTTCTGTTAAAACAATCTTTGTAGATGAAACAGTTATTTCTGAAGGAAAACTAACCGCTTTTAAAGTTGTTAATTCGGCGTCGTTTTCGCAGGACGAACCCAAAAAAAGCAAACTGCCTAGTATGAATAATTTATTGATATATTTTTTCATGATAGTTTTGTTTTTAGTAACCAGGGTTTTGTTTTAATCCACGATTGGCATCTAAAGCAGAGGTTGGAATTGGGAACAATTTTCTGAACGCAGGAGATGCAGGTCTAAATTCATTTGCCAATAAAAACTTGTCAAAACGAATCATGTCTTGTCTTCTGTGTCCTTCCCAGCTTAGTTCAAATCCTCTTTCATTGTAAATATCATCAAGAGTAGGGTTGTGGTCTAATGCATTTAATCCGGCACGTTGTCTAATTTGATCAATAAAAGGTTTTGCAGCTGCTGCATTTCCTAAACGAGCTTGACATTCAGCCATCATTAAAACAACATCGGCATATCTAAAAATTGGAAAATCATTAGAAGCTCCTCCGCCTGTTCTTGGCGCTGCAGGATAAAATTTTACATTACGAACACCCGCCTGAGGATCTGCTCCCGGATTATCTAATGAAGCAACATCTAATGTATAATTGAAACCACCTGGTTGTTCTCCAAATAAAAACTGCTTTCTACGAATATCATTCGCATCATATTTTAGGAAAAAAGCTTTAGGAACAATTGTACCATTCCAACCGCTGAAACCAAACAAAGCTTGAGCATGAGGACCATATAAACTGCGAACAGCGTAGACGTTACGAGATACAATATCCAAGGTTGCATAAATAGGCAGAATAGTTTCGTCTTCAGGAAGTACATCTCCAAACAATTCATAATATTTACTTCCTAATGGGTTTGCTGCATCTGCTGCTCCAGAGTGAAGTGTAAATCCGCCGTCAGCAACTTTATTACAAGCTGCTAAAGCTTCATTCCATTTTGGAGTTCCTGTGTAAACTTCAGCATTTAAATATACTTTTGCTAATAAAGTATAACCTGCCCATTTATTGAATCTTCCGTAATAATTGCCTCCTCTTGTTCCAGAAAGCAGTTCTACATTTTCGGTCAATTCTTTTACGATAAAATCATACACTTCTTTACGGCTTGACTGCGGAATTTTATCAACAGTAATATTATTATCAGTAAAGAAAGGAACATCGCCATAATCATCAATTAGTAAATAATAAAAGAAAGCTCTCAAAGTTTTAGCTTCAGCAATTTTTGAAGCTTCAGCATTTGATTTTTCTAATAAACTAACGGCTAGATTAGCACTGAAAATTGATTTATAAAGCCAGTTCCAAGTATTGTTGATAATGAAATCTGTAGGCAGCCATTCGTGTTTGTGCAGACGAGCAAAATCCATCTGCCAGTCACCCGTATTTCTGTGCGGAATAACCTGTTCATCAGAAGACATACAGTTCATATCGTACCATCCGTTATCTGCACCAGCATAACCAACACCAGAAGCGTTGTCTCTTACAAATTCTCCAGGAACTTGAGCATATACACTAGCTAGTGCAATATCAGCTCCTTCTGGAGTTCCGTAAAAATCTTCTGCGGGATATTTATCGTACACATTTTCGTCTATATCTGTACAACTAAAAAGAGTCAGGAAACACAAGCTTCCTGTTATCAATATATTTTTAATTTTCATGTCTTTTACTATTTAAATTTTACAGTCAAACCAAACGCCACGCTTCTGGTACGAGGATAAATTCCTCTATCGCCTCCAAAGTTATCTTCAGGTCTGCCACTTCCGCTTACGTTCAATTCTGGATCAATACCTGAATAATCCGTGATCAGGAATAAGTTGTTTCCTGTAAGTGAAAGTCTAATAGTATCAATATATTTATCTGTAAAACGGAAAGTATATCCCGCTGTAAGATTTTCTAAACGAATGAAAGAACCATCTTCTAACCATAAATCAGAACCGTAAGGAGAAGTATAAATTCCTTGATCTACGGCACTTGCCAAGACATTCGATTTACCAATATTTTCTAATCGGCTTAAGTTAGAACGCAATCCGTTGTAGATTTTATTTCCTCCAGAACCTCTTAATAACAAAGAAGCATCAAAGTTTTTATATCTGTAAGATGGATTAAATGCAAAAGTATAAGTTGGTAAAGCAGAACCGGCATAATAGCGATCCGGACTTTTTACACCTTGATCAATTATACCATTTCCGTCGCGGTCCAAAACAGTTTCAACATTGTTTTCGTTTTTACCCGTATGTTCCAAAATGTAAAAAGCACCAATTGGTTTTCCTTTTACCAAATAAGAGTTTGCAGCACCCCAAGGAACATAATCAGTATTTAAAGGAACGCCGTTAATGCTTCCATTTAGATTAAGAACTTCATTTTTCATGAAAGAAACATTTCCTCCCAGAGTAAGTGTGCTGTTTTCTGATTTAATTACATCATAAGCAAGTGACACCTCAATACCTTTATTCGAAATACTTCCAACATTGGCTTTAATAGTAGGATACGGATATGGAGGCTGAGGTACTGTGTAATCAAACAAAAGGTTTTCTGTTTTAGAAGTATACACATCAACTGTTCCTCTTAATCTATTGTTTAAAAGAGCGAAATCAATACCTAAATTGGTTTGTTTTTTAGTTTCCCATTTTAGATCGGCATTCGCATTTTGTGTAATTACATAGTTAGTAATCGGATTACCTCCAAAATAAGTTGTACCGCTGCTGCCCACTAAAGACAATGAGTTTTGAGGGTAAAGTCCTTGCTGATTACCAGTTTCACCATAACCTGCACGAATTTTCAATTCATCAAATAAAGCTTGTTTCTGCATAAAAGGCTCTTTGTCGATCTGCCAGGCAACAGATGCAGAAGGAAAATTTCCCCATTTGTTATTTACGCCAAATACAGAAGAACCATCACGACGAATACTTGCCGTTACTAAATAACGATCTAGAAGAGAATAGTTTATTCTTCCTAAGAAAGAAACCAACGTTCTGTCATTTTTATACGATTCAATATCTCCAGGACGAATTTTTGTCAAATCGCCTAATTGAAGTGCATTATAAGTTGCTTTATCATTAATAAAACCTCTTACTTGTGCAAAATTTCCTTGATACATTTGGTTTTGCCATTCGTATAAACCTAATACATTTATATTGTGTATGCCAAAAGTTCTTTTGTAATTAAGGCTAAAGTTGGTTAATTTTTCATTTTGTCTTCTGTTTCTAACATTTCCATACCCATTTTGGTCAATTGCGTAAGCACTTGTTGAAACTACAGGAAGATAATAACCTTCAGTTGTATTTGTTTTTCTCCAGCTTCCAAACCAGTTTGCCGTTAAACCTTTAGCTAAATCTAAATCGGCTTTTAAGCTTCCGAATATATTATCGTTTTCTGCATTATTCGAAACACTTTGCGCAGTTGCATACGGATTTAAATATTGAAATACATTTGGATCAGTAAAATACGTTCCATCGGTATTAAAAACAGGATCTGTTGGTCTAACTAAATAAGCATTTGTGATTAAGTTTGAGGTATAAGCTGCAGTTCCGATGCTTTGGATAATGCTCGTTGTATTATTAATACCAGTGTTTAAATTGAAGGTCAGTTTTAATTTATCATCCAGAGCCATTTGAGTAGCTTGAACGCGTCCGATGTATTTTTGGTTACTTGAATTAATAACAACTCCGTCTTGCAGAATAGCAGTTAAAGAAGCTCTATAATTAAATTTATCTGTTCCTCCGCCAAAAGATAAAGTATGTGTTTGTGTAACTCCAGTTTGAGTCAAAAGACCATACCAATCAGTATCAGAACCATGATTTGCAGAGGCAGGAACTCCAACACTTTGTGCTGCAGCCCACCATTCGTCTGCACTTAACATGTCTAATTTTTTCGGAATAAAATCTAAAGAAGTTGATCCCGTATATTCCATAGTAGTTCTTCCTGCTTTATTCTTTTTAGTTGTCACAATGATTACACCCGGTGCACCGCGAGAACCATAAATTGCAGTTGCAGAAGCATCTTTTAAAATGTCATAACTTTCAATTTCGCTTGGCGGAACTTGATTTAACAAATCCATATTTCCTTGAATACCATCTACAACTACAAGAGGATCACTTCCTCCAATTAAAGATGAAATTCCACGAATACGAACACTTGGTCCTTGACCCGGCTCGCTTCCTAATTGTGTAATGTTGACTCCGGCTGCTTTTCCTGCAATTAATTGCAGCGGATTTACGATTGCACCTTGATTCATATCTTTTGCAGCAATAGAAGAAACGGCTCCAGTAACATCTCTTTTCGTTGCTGTACCATAACCCACAACCACAATTTCTTGTAAATCGGTCGCATCTGGAATAAGCTGAATATTGATTACATTTTGATTGGCAACTACTTTCTTTTCTTTATATCCAACAAAAGAAACTATGATTACAGATTGGCTGCTTTCGACAGTAAGTTTGTACTTTCCGTCAAAATCAGTTACCATTCCGTTTTTCGTTCCTTCTTCAATAACCGATGCTCCGGGAAGAGGCAGACCGTTTTCATCTGTAATGATACCCGAAACCGTTTGCTTTTGCAATTCAACTGCGTGTGTTTTGAGTTCGGGTTTTTTAAGGATAATCTGTGTATCACGAATTTTAAATTCGGTTGGAGTTCCTTTAAAAAGTCTATCTAAAACCACATAAATAGATTGATCTTTTACAGAAATTGAAACCGTTCGATCTAAGTCGATGTCGCTCAATTTGTAAATAAATCTGAAGTCCGTTTTTTGCTCAATGGTCTCAATAACCTTTTCGATTGTTGAATTGTTTAATTCGAGAGTAACTTTTGTTTTTTGGGCATAAGTATTCCCTCTAATATTAAACATGGCGACCAAAATAAGTAGTGTAGTTAGTTTCAATTTTAGGTCTTTTTGGAACAATGAGTATAGAAAACCATTATTCTTAGATTTTTTTTTCATAATTTTGTTAATTGATTGTAGTTAATTCGTTATATTCAATCACTTAGTTAATCGGAAATTGTTCGCAGCTCTTTCCGATTTTTTTATTCTAGTACTCTTTTTTCCTCATATAATTTTGGTTGGTTTATTGGTTATTTAATTAGTATTTGATTGTTTTTGATGGTGTAATTAATGCCATGAATGTCATTAAAATAACTCATTACATTTTCTATCGATTCTTCTTTAAAACTTGCATTAAACTTCTCGTTAGCCAGTTTTTCATTTTTATTGATAATAGTTACGTTATAGCGTCTTTCCAGTTTAGTAATAATGTTTTTGAACGTCATATTTCTAAAAGTCAAACCGCCGTCAATCCATGAAGTATAGATTTCCGTAATCACTGGTTTTGTAAAGATGGAAGCATTTTCTTTGTTGAAACTTCCTCTATAACCTGGTTTTAAAATGGTATTTTTATGGGCATCAAATTCTTCATTAGAACGATACATTCCAACAGAACCTTCAACCAAAACAACATCGGTTAAAGCATCTTCAGGATAATTTGAAACATTAAAATGAGTTCCTAAAACGCGAACGTTTAACTCGTCAGCATTTACAATAAAAGGATGTTTTTTGTCTTTTGCGACATCAAAAAAAGCTTCTCCATCAAGAAATACCTGACGATTTTCTCCAGCGATAAATTTGACAGGATATCTTAAAGTGGTTCCAGAATTTAAATGAACCATAGTTCCGTCAGATAATTCTAAACGGAATTTTTTCCCATATGGAATTTTGAGTGTATTGTAAACTACTTGATCAGAACCAGGTTCTTTTTCGTAAACCAATTTATCTCCGTCTTGATTTCCAACAATATTTCCGTTTTTATCCTGAACTTTAACTTTCCCATTTTCAGAAATAATCTGAACAGTTCCATCTTCCATTTGTAAAACAATATCGGTGCTTTTAAAGTCGAAAGGAACTTCGGTAGGTTTATTTAAAAATACTTGTTTGTAAGCAAAACCAATTCCAAGCAAAACTAAAAGAGAGGCAGCAATAGAAATGTATTTACTTCTGTTCGATTTTTTAGGATGAAGTTCGATTACCGTTTCTTCTTTTGCAGCAGCTAAAATGTTGTTGAAAATAGAATCTGCTTTTTGGGCTTCCATTTTTGGCATTTCGTTTAACAGCTTTTGAACGTCTTCTACAGTCGGAAAATCTTCTGTGAGTTTATTATTTTGGCAATAAGCAATTACTTGTTCTGTTTCTTCGGCAGTACATTGATTGAGAATAAACTTTTGTAAAAGCGTTTTTATTTCAGAATTTGAATTCATTAAGAATGTTTTTAGGTTCTGTGTTTAGATAATACAGTTGAAATAGATTTGAGTACTACTCAAACGTTGTAAATTTTTAAATTTTAACATTTTTATTTTATTATATTTTTGATTTATAGATGTTTAACTTGTTTGGGTTTTTTAAAAAAAATAGTGATAATCGAGTTTTGCCACAGATTAAAAAGATTAAAAGGATTTCAATCTGTGAAAATCCTATAATCTGTGGCAAAAAAAATGGTTTGAATTACATCAAAAAAAAAATCACTCCGAAGAGTGATTTAATGGCATTATTGTGGTTTTGGTTAGATAATTTCATCGTGAAGTTGAAAAAAACCGCGCATCGATTCGAGCGCTTTACTCATTTGGTTCCGGACCGTATTTATCGAGATTCCGAGTTCCTCGCTTATTTCTTCATAACTCATTCCTTTTTTCCGAGACATTTTAAAAATCTGCCGTCGTTTGGGAGGAAGCTGTTTTATGGCTTGCTTTCGGAGTTTTTTGCAATCGGCTTCGCGAATGGCATAATCTCCGTATTCATGTGTTTTCTGACTTTCGTAGAAAACGGCTTCTTTTAATAAAATTTCATTTGCGGCCTTGTTCAAAACATTAAAAGCCTGATTTCTGGCAATCGTAAAAATATAAGCTTTAAAAGACTGTTCTATATTTAAACTTTCGCGGTTGAGCCAGACTTTCAAAAAAACATCTTGTACATTTTCCTCCGCAGCCTCTTTTGATTTTAGAAGACTGATGCTGTATCCATAAATATCTTGGTGGAATAAATCAAAAAGTTGGCGAAAAGCTTTTTCGTTTCCGTTCTTGAGTTCACTTACCAATAATTTTTCACTATGGTTGGCAGCTTCTAACAATTTAATTCGCGTTTATTTAATTCTAATGGTATTAAACTATCAAAATGCGAGGTCTGGTATCTGACTTCTTCGCAAATATATAAAAATATTATTCGTAACAAATCATATATAAAAAAACTTATTTCGGATTTTTTGTTTGATTTTTAGAGAAAGATATAAAATGTTGTGTAAAGTGCCTTTCTTACAAGTAAGTGTCATATTGACGCTTTTACAAAATAAAATTTATTTTAGAATTTGACTTTTGAGAATATTCTTATTTGCGAAAAATGAAATATTGTTTTTTAATGCTTTTGTTATTCAAAAAAAAATCCTTTTATCTTTTAACGAAAAAGACAAAAGGATTTATAAGTAGAAGAATCAAAATTGACTCTTAAAAAATTCTTGTTTTCAAATTAGTTTTTCAAGTCTTTAATTACTTTAAAAGCAACGTCTACCTGGTCTTCGCCAACTAAAATTGTAAATTCGTTCGAAGTCGAAATTACCTCATTAATAATGATTCCTTCCCATGCCAAACGCTGGAAAATGAAGTAATAAATACCAGGAACTACAATATTTTCTTTTGGTAATTTTACAGTAATTGAAGCTAAATTATCTAACTTCTGAATTAATTTTTCTCTCATAAAGTGCTTCTCAACTAAATGATTCACACTGCTGCTGACAACGATATTGGTTTCATTTACACCACGAGATGAGGTATAAAAAATATCAGATAAAGCATTTATATCAGAAATTAAATCTGCCTGTTTGTTCAAAACAGTTTCAGAAGCAGCGAAAGTGTAATCTGTAAGTTCAGAACGAACGGTAATCTCCCCGATGTTTTTAATTACTTTATTGATTTTGTGGTTCAATTTAAAATCTAATTCTTCTGTAAGTCGTTTTAAAGACATTACTACAGCGCCTTGTTTTACTTCTTTTCCAAACTCGCTTTCTAATTCGGTCATAATGTTTCGCGAAAGTGAAGTCAGGTTAATAATTCCGAGCGAGAGGGCATTTAATAAAAATGGTTTTGTTTTAATGTAGTTTTCTACAATAGAAGAAACGGTTTTCATAATTCTTTTTTTTTTTTTTGTGTATTCGGTTGGTTGTTAATTTAACATTGCGATGTTATAAATCTCTGCAAATATAAATAAAAAAACAAATTGTTACAATTATAACAATAAAAAATTATGTTAAAAGTGATAAAATGCGTCGGTAAGATGTTCAATTGCAAATGATTCCCCGTTTTTATGGATCGCAACGATGTCAAAACGAATTTCTAAATCTTCTCCAAAATCCTTTTCCCTATAGTTTATGTAGGCATTTACTGCTTTAATGAGTAATTGAATCTTTTTTGACTTCACGAAATCCTGCGGCGAACCAAAATCTAAGCTCGAACGAGTTTTAACTTCGACAATTGCCAAAATGGAATCTTTTTGTGCAATAATATCTATTTCTGCTTTCTGTATAACATAGTTTCGTTCTATAATTGAATATCCATTTTCTTCAAGATGTGCCGCAGCGAGATCTTCTCCTAATTTTCCTAATTCATTATGTTCTGCCATTGTTGTAGTATTCAGTCTCAGTCACAGTTTTCAGTGTGAATCTTAGAATTTATTTTTACTAAATGAAATAGTGTATGCAAAAACGCAAAGTCACAAAGTCAATTTAAACTTTGCGCCTTTGCGTCTTTGCAAGATTTTATGTGGTATTGCGGATCCTTAAAACAAGGAATTGTGTAGTATTACTTTTTAAAAGTGACTGTACTCCCTGTTGCAGTTACTTCCATAGAAACGGTATTTCCCATAATTAAAGCTCTGTTGTCTCTAATATGTCCTGCCGGGAAATTAAAAATTACAGGAATGTTGTATTTTTTGGTTACATCATCAATAATTTCCAATGCATTTTTCCCCCAAGGCACTTCGTTGTCTTTCATGCTGGTCATACCGCCAATGATAATTCCTTTTAAGTTTTCGATGCATCCGTTTCTTTTCAAATTCATCATCATACGATCAATATGATACAGATATTCGTCTAAATCTTCAATAAATAAAATTTTATCCTTGCAGTCAATTGCAGACGGAGATCCTAATAAACTATATAAAATAGATAAATTACCGCCGACTAATTCTCCTGTAGCATTTCCTAAACGATTCATAGGCGTTGGACTAATAGTATAAGAAATAGGCTCACCAAACAAACCTGCTTTTAAGGAACTCACAGCATCTGGAGTTGCTCTAGGAACTGTTACTGGCATAATACCGTGAATAGATTTGTAACCCATTGTGTTTAAATGGTTGTGCAAAACGGTAACGTCGCTAAAACCAATTACCCATTTCGGGTGTTGTTTGAATTTAGTAAAATCTAGTAAATCTAACATTCTAACTGTTCCATAACCACCTCGAACGCACCAAATAGCTTTAATATTCGGATTGTCTAACTGCTTTTGAAAATCGGCAGCTCTTTGCTCATCAGTTCCAGCCAATTGATGATAATCTAATCCGATTGTGCTTCCTACAACGGCTTCTAATCCCCAGCTGTGCAGTAAATCTATAGTAGGTTTTAAATTGTCGTCTAAATTTTTTCTAGCTGTAGCCAAAAGAGCTACAGTATCTCCTTTTTGTAAATAAGGTGGTGTTATCATGTTTTGTTGAGATTGACAGTTGAATGATTGTAAAGCAAAAATAAGAAATACAAGTTGAAACAGAATATTCGGTTTCTTACTATTTAAAAGGGGTTTCATGATCATAGGTTGCTTCTTTCATTTATATGAAAAAACAAATATAGAAATTTTAGATTTTAAATTTATTTGATTTTTCTTACAATTTCATAAAAATGTTTATATATTGAACGTTTTAAAAATAGTAAATATTATGCGCTTTTTTCGAATTCATTTTTTTATTCTATTTCTTTTTTCATTTCAAATTCAATCACAATCCAAGAAGTATAAAATACATACCATTGGATTTTACAATTTTGAGAATTTATATGATACTGTAAATGATGATTTTACTAATGATGATGAATGGACACCAACAGGAACGCAACATTGGACAACAGAAAAATACGGACAAAAGCTAAAAAATTTGGCCAGAGTAATTTCTGAAATAGGTACACCTGAAAACTCCAATGCACCTGTTTTGCTAGGCTGTGCCGAAGTAGAAAATAGAGCCGTTTTAGAAGATTTAATAAAAGAACCAAAACTCCAGCCATTTGATTTCGGAATTATTCATTTTGATTCGCCAGATAAACGTGGAATCGACGTTGCTTTACTTTATCAGAAAAAATATTTTCGTCCAACTTCTTTTTCGAATATTCCTTTAATTATTTATAAAAAGAATATTCCAAAGGCAGAAGATCAGTCCGAAATTGTAGATGATGAAATTGAAATTAAAAAAGAAAATAAGAATCGTGTTTTTACAAGAGATCAGCTTTTGGTTTCGGGTTTTTTAGAAAATGAAGAAGTGCATATTATTGTCAATCACTGGCCGTCAAGATCTGGAGGAGAAAAAGCAACAACAATTTTTCGGGAAGCAGCAGGAAAATTAAACCGAAAAATTATTGATTCCTTACAACAGATTAATCCAAATGCAAAAGTGATGACCATGGGAGATTTTAATGACGGACCACTCAATAACAGCATAAAGATAGCTTTAGGAGCAAAAGGTAAAAGGGCAGAAGTATCAGAATTCGGCATTTTTAATCCGTTTGAAGAAATGGCAGCTAAAGGAATGGGAACAATTGCGTTTCGGGATTCCTGGAATATTTTCGATCAAATTATGATGACGCAATCTTTTCTTCAAACTGATTTTTCGAATTTTAATTTTTGGAAATCAGGTATTTTTAAAGTTCCGTATCTTATTCAGTCTTCGGGACAATATAAAGGTTACCCTTTGCGAAATACATTAGCAGAAGCAGGTTTTAGTGATCACTTTCCTGTTTATGTTTATTTGATTAAAGAGTTTTAATGAGTTTTTAGTCGCAGTTGCAGTTTTCAGTTATTAATTGTGACTGTAAACTGAGACTGAAAACTTTTCATTACCTTAGCTTTTCATAAATTTTGAATAAAAATGGCTATAGCAAAACCTTTCAACCTAACTAAATGGATTGACGAAAACCGTCATTTACTAAAACCACCAGTTGGAAATAAAAACCTTTATGTAGATTCTGGAGATTATATTGTAATGATTGTGGCAGGACCAAATGCTAGAAAAGATTATCATTATAACGAAACAGAAGAGCTTTTTTATCAGTTAGAAGGCAGTATAAAAGTCGTTATTCAGGAAGATGGCAAACGCAAAGAAATGGAACTTAATGCTGGCGACATGTATTTGCACCCAGCTAAAGTACCGCATTCTCCAGTTCGCTCAGAAGGTTCAATAGGTTTGGTAATTGAACGAAAACGAGCAGGTCAAGGTTTTACAGATGGATTGCTTTGGCATTGCGATAATTGCAATCATAAACTCTATGAAGTGTATTTTGAACTGCATAATATTGAAAAAGATTTCCTTCCTCATTTCGAACATTTTTACAATTCAGAAGAATTAAGAACTTGCGATAATTGTGGAACTGTTATGGAAAGTGATCCGAGATTTACGGTTAAGAAATAGTTTTTATAAATATCGCGTAAGATTCGAACCCGACAGGTTTTTAAAACCTGTCGGGTTTATTTTTATATTTTGAAGTTAAAAAAGATATTTTGTTTCATTTTTGATATATATTTGTATCATAAACGAAATAAAAAAGAATCAATAATGATACAAGAAATAATCGCATATAAGAATATAGTTGATAATATTGAAAATTTAATGGAAAAATCTCCTTTTAAAAAGAACTATATTATTGAAAAAGTAGGAATTCCAAGTCCAACATTTTATAGAAAATTAAAAAGTCAAACTTTTACCACTGATGAAGTATTATCTATCGCAAAGATAATTTCGCCAGAAGAAAACTATATGTTAGAGTTGAAAGCTGATATCGAACAAGGAAAACTAGACATAAAAAATGGAAACTTTATAACACACGAAGAAATGTTAGCTAGACTTAAAAGTAAAAATCTTATATAAAATTTATTGGTTTTTGTCTATTGTTATAGAAAGAAATCAATTCGATATAATCCTCCGTAGTTTCATAATGTAGTGTGACATTTTTTGAGATAATCATGACTCTACATTTCAACTTTGGATCATATTTTCCAAGATAAGGATTGTTTTCTAGTAAAGTTATTATACGTAAAACATCTTTTATAAATTTTTGAGCTATAAGCGGTGACCAAAATTGTTCAAGGTAATTTTGAATATTGTCAAAGTTATACTGTGCTTTTTTAGACCAAATAATCTTCATTGTAATTTTGAATATTCGGCTAAATTATAAAAATAAACCTACAAAAATATTTATAGATTAAACTTTTTCCCCTGCTCAGGATAAATAATCTTCAATCCTAAATCATTTTGCGTCTTTAACTGCTCTTTGATTTTGGCAATATTTTTTGCTGGAGGTTTTAAATGCGTAATAATTATTTTGAAATTCTGCAGAGATCCTTTTCCTGCTAAATCTTCCAAAATATGAAGTTCTTTCATTAAATAATTTGGAGTTAAATGACCAAATAAAAATTTATCTGGCTGTTCATTCGGAAAGGAAACTTCAATAAAAATTCCTTTTAATTGTTTGGTTTTTAGCAAAGGAGCAATGGCTGTCCATAAATCACGAAGGTTATTGCTTTTTTCTACTTCGTCTGGTCCTGTATCGCCCAAATATAAAGCATAATTGTTACCATCTTTAACTAAAAAAGCAGTGCTCTCAAACGGATTGACATGACTTAGCGGAAAAGCTTTAACAGTCATAGTTGTGTTGATAAGAGGAATTTCTTCGTTTAAATTTAAAGTTTGAAAATGATATTTTTTCAATGGAAAACCTGGTCCTGCATCTCCAAAGTTTGCCCAAGTTTGATCGTTGAAATAATGGTTTTCCATCATTTCCATACATTTTTTTGTGGCATAAACTGTTTTAGAAGAATCGGCAGGAGAATTGATTATTAAACCCGAAACATGATCCAAATGGGCGTGAGAAATCAAATAACCTTTGATGTATTTTTTTAAAACTTCGCTGGTTGAAACTCTAAAAGTTTTCTTTTCAATTGCTTTTTCAATTCCGGCATTTATAGTTCCTGCATCAAGACAGATATAATTATTTGTATTTATTGGAGCAAGTAAATAAGCAGAAAGATTTTTTTCGTCGATGCCGCCTTTTACTCCTAACGGAACTACTTGAAAAGAAGCTTTTTCTTTTTGAGAAAAAACATTTGTTGAAATTAGAAGGAAACAAAGTAAAAGTCGGCTGAAAGGGAGCATATTTTTAATTTTAAGTATTGCAAATTTCATTAAATAAATCCAATTAATAAGAGCATATAACTGTTAATACTATTAAATAACCTTAAATTTACATCTATTTATAAATTAACTTCAGTCAGAAATTAATTCTAAAACAATATCTTTACAATAAAAATATAACAATTTTAACCAAAAAAGTTACAATGACAACAATAGCATCGCAATTTGGAATGAAGGAAGCTCTGGAAAAATTGGGCATCAAAACGATAAATGAAGGAACATCAACAGGAATTAATAATTTTTCATCAGGAGAAATCTTAGATAGTTATTCGCCAGTTGATGGAAAATTAATTGCTTCGGTAAAAATGTCAAATGCTCAAGATTATGAAAAAGTAATTCAATCAGCGGCAGAAGCTTTTAAAACCTTTAGATTAATCCCTGCGCCACAGCGCGGTGAAATTGTACGTCAGTTTGGAGAAAAATTGAGACAAAATAAAGAAGCGCTTGGTAAATTGGTTTCTTATGAAATGGGAAAATCATTGCAGGAAGGTTTCGGAGAAGTACAGGAAATGATTGATATCTGCGATTTTGCAGTTGGTTTATCCCGTCAATTGCATGGGTTAACGATGCACTCTGAAAGACCTGGACACAGAATGTACGAGCAGTATCATTCTTTAGGAATTGTCGGCATCATTTCGGCGTTTAATTTCCCGGTTGCTGTTTGGTCTTGGAATACAGCGCTGGCTTGGATTTCTGGGGATGTTTGTGTTTGGAAACCTTCAGAAAAAACGCCTCTTTGCGGTATTGCATGCCAGAATATTATTGCTCAGGTTATTAAAGAAAACAATCTGCCAGAAGGAATTTCATGTTTAATAAATGGCGATTATACAATAGGAGAATTAATGACTGCAGATACGCGTATTCCGCTAATTTCAGCAACAGGTTCTACTAGAATGGGAAAAATTGTTGCACAAGCCGTTGCCGGTAGATTAGGAAAATCATTATTAGAATTAGGAGGAAACAATGCGATTATCGTAACTCCAGATGCAGATATAAAAATGACTGTTATTGGAGCTGTTTTTGGCGCTGTAGGAACTGCTGGACAACGTTGTACTTCAACACGTCGATTAATTATTCACGAAAGTATTTATAATAAAGTTAAAGATGCTTTAGTAGCTGCATACAAACAATTACGAATCGGAAATCCGCTTGACGAAAATAATCACGTTGGACCGCTGATTGATACTCATGCTGTCGAAATGTACGCTGCAGCTTTGAATAAAGTAGTGGCCGAAGGCGGAAAAATTTTAGTTGAAGGAGGCGTGCTTTCGGGAGAAGGTTATGAAAGCGGCTGTTATGTAAAACCAGCAATTGCAGAAGCTGAAAATTCATTTGAAATTGTACAGCACGAAACTTTTGCTCCAGTTTTGTATTTAATTAAATATTCTGGTGAAGTAGATAATGCTATCGAAATTCAAAATGGTGTAGCTCAAGGATTATCATCGGCAATTATGACTAATAATTTACGTGAAGCCGAAAGATTTTTGTCTGTTGTAGGTTCTGACTGCGGAATTGCCAATGTCAATATTGGGACTTCTGGAGCTGAAATTGGTGGCGCTTTTGGCGGTGAGAAAGAAACTGGCGGAGGAAGAGAATCCGGTTCTGATGCTTGGAAAATATACATGCGACGCCAGACCAATACCATAAATTATACTACAAATCTGCCTTTAGCACAAGGAATTAAATTTGACTTGTAACACAAGAAGTTTTAGAATAAATAAAACCGCTTTTTTCATTATTTGAGAAAAGCGGTTTTTTAATGTCAAAATTTGTAGTATTTTTATTTAATTGATTATTAGCCTTTATTTCTAAAGCATCATTTATTGATGTATAATTTATAAGAAACTAAAAATGACTTTGACTTTTTTGGCTGGACTTACTCCTTTTGGATATGCATTTATCGGAGTCATTCTTTTATCTTTTCTAATTGCCTATTTATGGCTTAAATCATCTAATAAAGAACAAAAAGGAGGTTGTTTTTCAATCGGTTTAACGGCGCTTATAATTGGGTTTGTTCTTATGTTTCCTGTTTTCTTTTCTTTTGCAATTATTGAAAATGGAAATAAAATTGGAATAATTGGGGTAGTGGTCTTTTGGGTTCTAATTTTAGGTCTGGTGGTTTATTTTTTCACTGCAAAGAAAACAACCGCAGTAAAAAAAGTCCTTTTTTCTCTTTTAAAATATTGTTTTTATTTAATAATTCTTGGTCTGTTTCTTACGCTTGTTCTCGGAATGGCATATTATATTTATGTACGTCTTTTTACATTAGAAAAGAAGGATGATCCAATCTGGCCCGCATTTTTGTGTATCTTTTTTATTGCAATTCTTATTTTGGCCGGATTTGGGATTTTATCTAAAAATAAAGAAGAAAAGAAAAAAGAAAAAACGACTTTTTATAATTTGGATGAGGCAAAATTAAAATCGGAACTGGTTATTGAATTGGATTTGTCTAAAGCACAATTGAAAGTATTTCCAGAAGAGATTTTACATTTCAAAAATTTAAAATTTCTCATTTTAAGTCATAATCAAATTACTGAGATTCCAAATGAAATCAATAAATTACAAAAACTTGTGGGTTTGGATTTGAGTCATAATCCGATTTCTGATTTGGAACGAAATAGAATTAGAAAGTTGCTTTCAAAGGAAGTCGAAATTGTATTTTAAGCCTTTAGAAACATAATATTTGCCATTTTTACTATGAATGATTTTTTAGATTTTTTAACTCAAAATAAAGTCGACGCTCCCGAAGTTGTGTTTTTAATGCTTTTTAGTTTAGGAATTGCCTTGTTTCAAACTTTAATCTTTTCTGGACTTTTCAATTTGAAATTTCCAAATTGGCTGTTTTTTGTTTTATCTCCCGCCGCAGTTGGAATTAGTTTTGTAATCGACCCGGCTTTTCCTCTAGCAGTTGTACTTTTATTATTTATTTCTGTTTTCTTTTTTGCCATAATCGGAATGATTTATTCAGGAATTCAAAGCAGTAAGCTGGATAAAATAGAACGCGAAAAGTTCAATAAAAAGCATAATATTCCTAAAACAACATTTGGACAAAAGATTCTTGGGCTTCTTATAATAGCAGGTATTTTTGGAACTTTTAGTCTATTGGCATCGACCGAAAATCTAAAGCTTCTTTTTTTAATCATTCCTGGTTTTATTGTTTTAAAGAACATCTTTTTTCCAAGTACTAAAAGTAAATTTATGCGTTTGCAATCTGTTCTTCCAACTTCAAAAGTGGAAGCAATTGCAATGGGAATGGTAGAAGTAGAGGGCGATCTCGAAGAAATTGAACCTATTATTTCTCCTTATTTTAGCAAACCTTGTATTGGATATTATTATAAAATAGAAAAAGAAAGCAAGCCTGATGATGATGGCAGAACAACCTATTCGACAATTTTTAGTGAAGTCAAAACAGGAAAATTCAAAATTAAAGACGAAACAGGATCTGTTACCGTAGATGGAGAAGGTTTGGAGTACTTTTTTGACCGAGTTGATAATCAGCAAGGAGGTAAAACCCGATATTCTGAAACCTATTTAAGAAATAATGATTATATGTTTCTTGTTGGTTATGCCGCTTCAGATAATGGGGAAACAATTATTAAAAAGGGAAATTCAGATAATGTATTTGGGATTGCAGTTCCAAGAAGTATTTCATTTAGAAATAAATATAAACCTTTGCTAGATTCCTTTTTAATAACCTTATTTTTTATTTCACTTATAATTATTTATATCATTTTAAACTAAATAAATATGACAGTTCAAAATATTGCTTTAATTGCCGGAATAATTCTGCTTATTGTATTTTTTAATTTTTTTATAAGAATTTATAATAAGCTTGTTATGCTTAAAAATAATTATGAAAAAGCGTTTAGAAATATAGATGTTATTCTGATGCAGCGGGCAGAAGAAGTGCCGGAACTTGTAAAAGTAGCTTCTAAATTTATGGAACATGAAACCGAACTTCTAACCAATTTAACTAAGTTAAGAACCGATTTTCTGAATTCAAAATCAGTTGGAGAGAAAATTGAGAATGCAAATGAGTTTTCAAAAACAATGAAAAATCTATTTGCTGTTTCAGAAAATTATCCAACATTAGCATCAAACAGTAATTTTTTGGAATTGCAGAAAAGAGTATCGCAAATGGAAGATAAAATTGCAGACAGAAGAGAATTTTTTAATGACAGCATCAATCTTTATAATGTTGGAATTGAAGAGTTTCCTAATTTTATTTTAGCCAAAATGATTGGTTACAAATCACAGAGTTTGTTTGCTGTAACGCCAGAAGAAAAGAAGTACGATGGAATTCAATTTTAATACCTTTTTTGGATACGAACAACAGATTAATAATCAGCCTGATCAGGTTTTGATTTATAGTTTTGCGGGTATTGTTTTTGGGGTTTTGGCTTTGCTTTTTTTAGCAATTATAATTAGAAAACTTGGACTTACTATTATAAACAGTTATGTCATAAATCCATTGATACTTGTCTTAGGTTTAACCTTTGTGTTATCAATCCTGCCTACAGTAATTTTTTATGTAGCCGCATCAGATATTTCTTTTGTAAAGATTATATACAGCTGGATTGTAATTTTCATTGGAATGTTATTTTTCGTTGGCTTTAATCTGGAAATAATTAAAAAATGTTTGAATGAATTTGGAAAAGTAACTGAACAAGAAGAGTTTAGAAACCGTAAAAGATAATTATAATACAAAAGGCTCCCAATATTGGAAGCCTTTTTCTTTAGGTTAGTTAGTTTATTTTTTAATAATGGTTTGCTTTAGAGCGCCTTCTGTTGTTGAAATTTTGGCAAAATAACTTCCAGTTGACAGGTGGCTGATATCAATACTTTCATTTCCTTTTTGAACACTTTTAACTAGTATTCCGTTTGCATTATAAATTAAAATACTTTCTGCTTTCTGAGAAGGATCAGAGACATATAAAATAGTAGAAGCTGGATTTGGATATAAATATACTTTTGAGTCGCTTGTTAATGTTACTTCAGGCTGTACTATTTTAAGAGTGCCTGTATTGTAAACGGTACTCATATAGAATAAATTTGAAGTATCTTTCTTGGTTATGGTATGACTTCCTGCTGTCAATGCTACGGTTACAATTCCGTTAGAAGCTGTTTTATCAACATTATCTACTTTAATAGTGGCAGCAGCTTCTACAAATACCAATGTTAGAGTACTTGCCTGAGTTGTTGTAAAAGTAATATTTGTAGAAGATTCGATTTTTAAACATTGTGTAAGAGTTAGACCATTATAAGTAACGGTGCCTTTAGTGGTAGAAAGATTACCCGTTATAGTATAGAAATCGCTGTCTTTTCCTGATGTGGTAAAATTATGTATTTCATCTCCAGATGGATTACTTGTTGTAACTGTAATAGTTCCAGAAGCCGTTGCGGCAGTTCCTGTACCTGTTGTGCTGATAGAATAAGAGACCGTCGCAGTAGGAGTTCCAGTAATAGTGATCGTTTTAGCCGAAGTGTTTTTTACAAAACTAATACCAGAAGCAGGCAGTCCTGTTATAGTTGCATCTGTCGCAGTGCCGCCCCAAGTAAATACAATTGAATTTATTGCTGTTCCGCTGGCAACAGTCTGGCTGTTATTGTTAGTTGATGTTAGCGTTTGAGTTCCCGCTGCATTAACTGTAATAGTTCCAGATCCTGTCGCTGGAGTTCCTGCTGCACCTGTTGTGGCAATTGAATAGTTTACTGTCGTAGTTGGAGTTCCTGTAATTGTGATTGTTTTTGCAGCAGTGTTTTTTACAAATGTTAATCCAGAAGCTGGTAAACCTGTTACCGTTGCATCAGCTGCATCAGCTCCCCATGTAAAAACAATAGTTCCAATTGCTGTTCCGCTTGTAACGGTTTGATTGTTATTAGAAGTTGAAGTTAAGGTTTGATTTCCAGCTGGAGGATTTGTTCCACCTTGTACAGCAACTAAACCAGTCTGATAAGAATTCAATGCATCTCTTAAACCTATATTTACACCATCGGCGGTATCGTCAACAGCATTGTTGAATGTCCATTGAAAATCTCCTCCAGAAATACGTCCAGCATATTGCATAACTGTTGTTTTTGCATTTTCTGGAGTTTCAGGTGTATATGTGTACATAACACTGGAGTTAGTATCGAAATTATTATAGGTTTTTGCTCCTTTTTTTGATTTAATACTACTGCTGATGGTCTCATTTCTAGTAGAAGCGACATATGCATCAAATTCTACAGGATATGTTGCAGCATCGTATCCCACAAAGCGATTTTGTCCGCTCATAGTATTATTAAATGCTTTTATTGTACCGCCGTCTTCACTTGAAAAAGTTCCTGTCGCACCGTTGTAAACATCTGTTCCCTGCATGGACGTAAGCATTGGGTATTTACAATTTCTAAAAAAGTTACCTTCTACAAATACAGAAGAACCTAATGTAGATCCTACACCATATTTAGAATTTCCGTCGTAATAATTGTTGTAAACATGAGCTGAATAATAACGAATTCTTGGATGGCGAGAATCTGAATGGTCGTACCAGTTGTGGTGATATGTTATGTATAATCCTTCTGTAGTTCCTTCACTTAATCCTAATAAATTACTTTTTCCATTATCCCAAAAATGGTTGTACGAAAAAGTAACATACGTAGATTTTTTACAATCTAAAGCTCCGTCTCCTTTTATTTGATCTGCATCACTGCCTGGTTTTCCATAGAAGAAATCACAGTTGTGAACCCATACATAATCGTTGTCCTGTTGTAAGCCAACGTTATCGCCTTCACCGCTATCCACATTCATAATTCCGATGTTTCGAATTTCTATGTTTGAAGCGTTTTTAACTCTAATTCCCCATCCATCTGCTGTAGCATCATTTCCAATTCCTTCCAGCGTAATATAGCTTGCAGCATTGTTATTGTTTTCAATAACTAAATCTCCATTCATCATATACGATAAGTCGGTGATTTGACCAATCATACGAATAATTAAAGGTCTTGTATCTTTCCCTTTTTTATATCCGTCAAGAATAGTCTGCAGTCCAACACAAGGATTTGCTGATGCGCCTGTTACATTGAGAGAAATTGTGTTTTTAGTTTGTTGTGTAATGTAAAGAATTACCGCACTGCTTTTTGGAGTTCCATCTGCATTGTAAGCTCCTGGAATACGAGAGTTCGAAAATGCAAATCCAGATCTGTCGTGCGTTTTAACTGTTAACGAACTGGTTGTAGTTCCAGCTCCTTCTACGCCCGAGATAACAGGTTTAACTTTTACCGTGTAAGATCCAGCTTTCAATCCCGGAATATCAGCACGAAAATAAGTTCCGTAACTTCGAATAAGTTCATTGTCGATTTTTTGATCTACAAGTCCTCCACCTGTGTAATAGACATTATAAGTTTGTGCATTACTTACAGGCTGCCATTTTACAAAAACAGATTCAAGCCAGCCGCTTGCTTCATTAATTTGTTGTGACCATGTTTGAAAAGCAATTAAAAACAAGGTCAGAAAAAGTAGGCTTTTTTTCATAATTGTTTGGTTTAAGGTTGTTAATAATAAGTAAGTGGTTTAACATCGATTACAAGTGGTTTAATTGTAATCGATTACACGAAATTATATATTAATTTTTAATTATTCATTTTTTTATATGTTAAATAGAATATAATTAAAAAATAATCTTTTTTGATTGTTAAAAATGTAATTTATTGCATCAATTGTAATTAATTACATACTTTTTAGGATTTGAAAGAAGTAGGTTTTATTGACTTTTTGCGAAGTTGATTTTTAATAGGATTAATTTTTGTCAAAAATGTATTTTTATGAATGCAATAAATTACATTTTAAATAATAACAAGAAATAACTTATTTTTTGTTTTGAAAGTTTATGGAGATTTTTCAAAAAACACTAAAATTTAATGCTTCAAGAATTGATGGAAAATAAAAAAGTCTTTTTGATTTTACTCAAAAAGACTTCAATAATATTAAAAGAGACTTATTAATTAGTCTTTACTAGATAATTTTGAAAGTAATCTAAGGAATTCAATATATAACCAAACTAATGTAATCATTAGTCCCATTGCACCGTACCATTCCATAAATTTCGGCATTTTTTCTTTAGCTCCTTTTTCAATTAAATCGAAATCTAAAAATAAATTAAGTGCAGCGATGATAATTACAAAAACACTAATCCCGATGCTCATCATAGAATTTCCATAATGCACAGGAGTATAACTTGTAAACAAAGAAAATAGCCAAGAAATTAAATAATAAGTTGCAATAGCCAATGTTGCTGCAACAACTACAGATTTAAACTGTTCTGTAACCTTAACAATTTTGAATTTATATAAACCAAGACAAACTAAGAAAGTTACTAGAGTAGCTCCAACGGCATTAATTACAATACCAGGAAATTTTAATTCGAATATAGCAGAAATACCTCCAATAAATAATCCTTCAAACAAAGCATATCCCGGAGCTAGGTAAGGAGAGGCCTGAGGTTTAAAAGAAGAAATTAATACTAAAACAAAACCAACAATTGCTCCTCCGATAGTAGGAAGCATCGGATTCATTCCATTAAATGCCATCCACCAAGTAACCATTGAGGCAGCACATAAAATTAGAAATAGAATAGCCGTTTTGTTAATTGTTCCAGACACCGTCATTTCTTGATTGTAATCAATAATCTGAGCTTGGTGTACTTCAGTTCCTGGTTCAGCATTAGATGAAAAACGCTTGCTGTTTAAAAAAGGATTTTTTGAATTAAAGTTCATAATCTATACATTTAATTGAACTCAAATATATGGAGATTTTTTGAAGTGCAATTGCATCAAAGATTTTTTTAACATGAATTTCTCGTCTTTATTTAAACAAAAAAAATCCACCAAAATTAATTTGATGGATTTCTTATATGTATTGAATGTCTTCAGTTTAGTTCAATAAGTCTAATACTAATGAAGGAAATAAACCTATAGCAATGTTTAATGCGATTGATACTACAGCTGCTGCATAAATAAGAAAAGGTTTCCCTGTTCTTTCCTGATTAGGTTCTTTAGAATACATTGCGATAATTAATTTGAAATAATAACCCACACTAATAATAGAATTGATTACTGCCACAATTACTAATCCAATATATCCTGCTTGTATTGTTTGATTGAATAAGAATAACTTAGCAAAGAATCCAGAGAAAATTGGAATTCCGGCCATAGACAATAATGAAGCTGTTAATATTGCAGCTAATAGTGGATTTGTTTTTCCTAATCCGTGGAAATTTGTAATGTCTTCATTGTCATGATCTCTACATACATACAAAATAACACTGAAAGCAGCAATTCCAGACAATGCATAAGCAGCAGTGTAATACAATAAAACACCAGCTGAAGCTGAAACAGTTAATAATGTCATTAACATGAAACCTGCATGAGATATTCCAGAGAATGCAAGCATACGTTTTACGTTTACTTGTCTTAATGCCATAATATTACCAACACACATTGAAGCTATCGAAAGAATAACGACTATAACTTCAAACGTATGTAAAAGATCTTGATTTTCTAATGATGAAATTACGTTCATACCAGAGATTAGCTTAAATAAAGTTGCAATAGCTACTACTTTTGCCAATGTACTCATTAAAGCAGTTGTTAAAGCAGGAGAACCTTCGTAAACGTCTGGAGCCCAGAAGTGAAACGGAACTGCAGCAACTTTAAACAACATACCGATAATCATTAAAATTAATCCAATTGGAAACCAGATTGGTAATTCTGCAGATAAAGCGCTTTCGTGAATTTCGCTGATATCAAAAGTTCCCATTGCTCCATAAATCAAACAGATTCCAAATAAAATAATTCCAGAAGCAAAAGATCCCATTAAGAAATATTTCATACCTGCTTCGTTACTTTTAATGTTTAATCGGTCACTTGCCGCTAAAACATATAACGCAATAGATAAGATTTCAATTCCTAAAAAGAACATTGCTAAGTTTCCAAAAGAAACCATAGCTACAGCTCCAGCCAATAAGAATACTTTTATGGCAACGAAATCTGAAATTTTTGACGGATGATTGTGATAAAAATTATGACTTAACGCTACAAGGAAAATCGTCAAAATGATGAATAATGATGAAAAAGCTGTAGAAAACTTTGACACCATAACCATATTATTGTAATAACTTTGTTCTGTTCCAAATTCGTAATAATTAAGTGCAAGCACACCCAATAAACCTAAAATGGTAATAGGAATGATGGCCTTTCTTAAATTAAGAATCTCAAACAATAGGCAGAAAATACCCAATCCTGTTATAGCTATTAATGTATTCATTTTTGTCTTTTTGAGTTAGGATTTCAATTTTAAGTGTAATCCTAATTTATTTTTTGTTTAAAATATTAGTTCTTATTGATAACTTGTAAAATTGTTTCCAAGCTTGGTGTAATCAAATCTGTAATAGGTTTTGGATAGAATCCGAAGAACAATAAAACAGCGATTATTACCGCAAATGAAATTCCTTCGTTAAGGGTAACATCAGCAAAAGTTTTTGAATTTGTTTCACCTAACATAACATGCTGGAACATTCTTAACATATAGTAAGCTCCTAAAATAATAGTTGTTCCGCCAAGAATAGCAAACCAGATATTGATTTGAGATAAACTATACAATACTGTAAATTCTCCAACAAAGTTAAATGTACTTGGCAATGCAACAGAAGCCAATACTAAAATTAAAAACATTGAGGTAAATTTTGGAGACTGTGTACGAATACCACCCATTTCTGAAATTTCTCTAGTTTCAAATCTTCTGAAAATTACTTCAGCAGCAAAGAATAATCCCACTACAACAAAACCGTGAGCAATCATTTGCATAACAGCACCTCTAAAACCATCAAGAGTTAAAGTGTATGATCCCGCAGCGATTAATCCAACGTGAGCAAGAGAAGAATAAGCTAATAATTTCTTTAAATCTTTTTGTCTCAATGCAACGATTGAACCATAAATTACACCTGCAATTCCTAAACCAATAAAGATATACATATATTCTTTTGCAGCGATTGGTGCAAGTGGCAATTGCCAGCGAAGAACACTATACAATCCCATTTTTAGCATTATACCAGATAAAAGCATTGTTCCAACAGTTGGTGCTTTTTGGTACACATTTGCCTGCCAAGTATGGAAAGGAATAATTGGAATTTTGATAGCATACGCTAAAAAGAATGCCAAGAAAATCCAGAATTGCTCGCAAGCAGATAATTCTACTTTGTATAAATCCTCAATTAAGAAAGAACCTGCTTTTTGGTATAAATAAATAAAAGCAGTTAACATGAACAATGAACCAGCAAGCGTGTAGATAAAGAATTTAACCACAGCTTTTCTGCGTTCTTCAGCATCACCATTACCCCAGATCAAGGCAATAAAGTAGATTGGAATAAGCGCTAACTCCCAGAAAATATAATATAAAAGACCATCAGCAGCTAAGAAAGTTCCTGTCATAGCAAATGCCATAAACAAGATTAATCCATAAAAACCTTTTGCATTTTTATATTCATTTCCAAAAGAAGAAAATATGATAATCGGAGTTAAGGCAGCGGTTAATAAAACCATTGCAAGCCCAAGTCCGTCAGCATTTAAAGCGAATGAAATTTTTGGCTGTGTAATCCAGCTGTTGATAACGCTGATATTTTCGCCTGCATTATAATTATTCAATAATACAATTGAACATCCTAAAGCCGCTAAACTAAAAAGTAAAGCAACTTTTGAAGCTAGTTTGTCACCAGAAAAATAAGTGGCAAATGCACCAATTAAAAGTATAATTAATATAGTAGAAACGTTCATAGTAATAATATTATTGAGCTAAAAATATATAGGAAACAATTGCACAAAGTCCTAAAACAAAAACAAATAGATATAATCCTATACTTCCGGTTTGTAATTTTTTTCCTTGAAAAGCAATCTCGTTTGCTATTTTACCTAATCCGAAAACAGCGGCAGATAATCCTGTTTCGATGTAATCTCTAAAGAATTTAGATAAACTATTAACAGGAGATACAAATACAGCATCGTAAATTTCGTCTACATAATATTTGTTGTATAACACTTTGCTTAAACCAGTAATGTTTTCATCAGATTCTGGGACATTATCTTGTTTAAAGTATTTTACGTAAGCAATTAAAATTCCAAGTAATCCGCCTAAAACAGCAACACCCATTAAAGCGTATTCTGTTGTGCCTAAATGGTGTTCTTCGCCAGCCACTTTTGTGAAAAGAGGAGCAAGGTATTCATTTAACCAGCTATTTCCAGGTAAACTAATTAATCCGCCGAAAGTTGCTAAAATAGCCAAGATGATAAGTGGAATAGTAATTAATGAACCACTTTCGTGTAAATGATGTTTTTGTTCTTCAGTTCCTCTAAATTCTTTGAAGAAAGTCAAGAATATTAAACGGAACATATAGAAAGCTGTCATGATTGAAGCAATCGAACCAACAACATATAATGGAATACTGTGGTGGAAAGCAGTCAATAAAATTTCATCTTTAGAAAAGAATCCTGAGAAAAATGGAACTCCTGAGATTGCCAATGAAGAAATCAACATGGTCCAGAAAGTAATTGGCATCGCTTTACGCAATCCACCCATTTTTCGCATGTCTTGTTCTCCGTGTAAACCGTGAATTACAGATCCAGAACCTAAGAATAAACAAGCTTTAAAGAAAGCATGAGTGATTACGTGGAAAACAGCTACTTCATAAGCTCCAAATCCTAATGCTAAAAACATTAACCCTAATTGTGAAACTGTAGAGTAAGCCAATACTTTTTTAATATCTGTTTGAACTAAACCAATTGTAGCCGCAACTAATGATGTTATTGCTCCAATAATTGCAATTACATTTTGAACATCTGTAGCAAGATCAAAAACAAAGTTTAATCTTGTTACCATAAAGATACCTGCAGTAACCATAGTTGCCGCGTGGATCAATGCAGAAACTGGAGTTGGTCCAGCCATCGCATCTGGTAACCAAGTGTATAATGGAATCTGAGCAGATTTACCACAAGCTCCAATAAACAAGCATAAAGCGGCTAGAGAAAGTAACGGTAAATTTAAATTAGAAGCTCCAGCAATTGCCGTTTTTAAAGTTGCATAATCTAATGTAGAGAACATTGAACCAATGATGAACATTCCGATTAATAAACCTAAATCTCCAATTCTGTTCATAATAAACGCTTTTTTTGCAGCATCATTGTAGTCTTGGTTTTTATGCCAGAATCCAATTAATAGGTAAGAACAAAGTCCAACACCTTCCCATCCGATGAAAAGAACTAATAAGTTACTTCCAATTACAAGCGTAATCATAAAGAATACGAATAGATTTAAATAGGCAAAAAACTTGTGCATATTCTCATCATCATGCATGTAACTGATAGAGTATAAATGAATCAAAGACCCAATTCCTGTTACGAAAAGTAACCAAAGAACAGACAATTGATCTAATAAAAATCCAAGGTTGATTTTTAAGTTGCTGATTTGAATCCAATCAAATAAAGTAACTTCAATTCCTTTTCCAGTTGAAGTTATTTGATTAAAAAGTAAAAGAGAAACTACAAAAGAAATTGCTACAGCAATAGTTCCGATTGCACCAGAAACTGTTTTGCCTAAGCTTTTTCCAAAAAAGACATTTACCAGAAAACCTAGTAAAGGAGTTAAAACTAAAATTAAAGCTAAATTGGTATCCATTTCTGATTATCCTTTTAAATTTTTTAAATTATCGATACTAATTGATCCGATATTTCTAAAGATAGAAACTAAAATGGCCAATCCTACCGCAACTTCGGCTGCAGCAACCGCCATCGAGAAGAACACAAAAACTTGTCCTTGTGCATCTTGATGATAAGTTGAAAAAGCAACAAATAAAAGGTTTACCGCATTCAACATAATTTCGATAGACATGAAAACGATAATAGCATTTCGTCTGTACAATACACCAAAAATACCAATACAGAAAAGTACAACACTCAAAAAGATGTAGTTTTCAATACCTATTTGATTTAATATATTACCCATTATTTATTTAATTTTTCTTTTTTAGACAATAGAACTGTTCCAATCATAGCTACCAAAAGTAAAACTGAAGCAAATTCGAAAGGAACCATATATTCATCCAGTAATATTTTACCTAAAACTTTAATCGATTGGAAATCTTCTCCCGTAGAATCATATTCACCAACAATTGGTTTCGAATTGATGAAGATTGTAATCAAAACGATCAATATCAAACAGAAAGAAACAATCGCACCTAAACGCGTAATTCTAGGGCGGTGAACTTCCCGCTGTTCGTTCAGGTTCATCAACATTATGGTAAATAAAAACAGAATCATAATAGCACCGGAGTAAACTATTATATGTACAACTGCTAAAAACTGAGAATTTAATAATAAATAATGACCAGCAATTGAGAAGAAACAAATCACTAAATAAATGGCTGAGTGAATTGGGTTTCTACTGAAAATAGTCAAGAAAGCAGTAATAACGGTAATAAACGCTAAAAAGCAAAAGATAACTTGTACAGTTGTTGCGTGTGCAAAATCAGGAATATGTATCATTTAGTTAGCGTTTTTAAGTTGAGCATTTTTCATAGCCATTTCTAAAGGCATCACTAATTTATCTTTCCCGAAAATGAAATCTTCTCTAGTGTAGTTAGCAGGAACTAATACTTTAGAAGTAGTTAAGTAAATAGCGTCTTTTGGACAAGCTTCTTCACATAAACCGCAGAAAATACAACGAAGCATATTGATTTCGTAGATTTCAGCGTATTTCTCTTCTCTATATAAATGTTTTTCGTCAGGTTTGCGTTCAGCAGCTTTCATTGTGATTGCTTCTGCAGGGCATGATAAAGCACATAATCCGCAAGCAGTACAGTTTTCGCGGCCTTGCTCATCACGTTTCAGCATGTGCTGACCACGGTAAACCGGACTCATTTCACGAACCTGCTCAGGATAGTGAATGGTAACTTTTTTTCTGAAAAGGTGTTTTACAGTAATAAACAAACCTTTTACAATCGCCACAAGATACAATCGCTCAATAAAAGTCATGTCCTTATTTGACACCACCTTTTTTCTACCCGATAATGATATAGTTTCTATTGACATTTTACTATTATAGTTTATGATTCAAAATTTGATGATTCAAATTCAAATCTATTTTGTTTTTTATTTGATGCTTATTACGGTTCTTAGAATCCTAAGAAAGTTGCAATATCGTGTCTTAATATTACAATACCAGTAATCATGATATTAACAATAGAAAGAGGAATTAAAATTCTCCAGCCTAAGTGCATTAATTGGTCATATCTAAATCTTGGAATTGTCCAACGAACCCACATATAGAAAAATATGAAGAAACATATCTTAGCAAATAGAACTCCAATTCCTAATAAGTTAGCTGTGTTTACACCAACATTTTCTACCATCCATTCCATTCCAGGGTAGTTATATCCACCAAAGAATAAAACAGAAATAATAGTAGAAGAGATAAACATACTTGCATATTCAGCAAACAAATAGAATCCCATTTTCATTGATGAATATTCTGTATGGTAACCTCCAATTAATTCGTTTTCACATTCTGCTAAATCGAAAGGCGTTCTATTGGTTTCTGCAAAAGAACAGATTAAGAAAATTAAAAATGATAATGGCTGATAAAAAACATTCCAGTTCATTCCTGACTGCTGTAATGAGATTTCTTTTAAGCTCATTGTTCCAGTCATCATTAATAAAGCGATCATTGATAACCCCATAGCAACTTCATAAGAAACCATTTGAGATGCCGCGCGTATAGCTCCCATTAATGAGAATTTATTGTTAGAAGCCCATCCACCAATCATGATGCCATAAACTCCAACAGAAAGCACTCCAAAAATGTACAATAAAGCAATATTTACATCTGTTGCCTGAAGTATAATATCTTTTCCGAAAAGATGTAAACGGTCTCCCCACGGAATTACAGCACTAGTCATTAAGGCTGTACTCATTGCAATCGCAGGACCTACGAAAAATAAGATTCTATTTGGAGTATTAGGTTCAAACTCTTCTTTAGAGAATAATTTCATACCATCTGCAAGCGGCTGTAATAAACCTCCCCAACCTGCACGGTTTGGTCCAACACGATCTTGTAAGAAAGCTGCAACTTTACGTTCAGCCCATGTAGAGTACATTGCCATAACCATAGTTACCGCGAAAACGACAACAATAACAACACTCTTTTCTATAATAAATGTACTTTCCATTTCTTAAGATTTTTTATCGTTAGTTAATGGAATTGCGGCCATACTAATTTTTTTACGGTCAATATCTCTACCTAAAAGAATATTCTTTTCAGTATCGATTTCAACTTTCTCTAATTTTTGAGTGTAATTGTTTTGGTTGATTACAGAATCTTTTTCAAATTCTCTAGGTCCTTCAATTACCCAGTCATTTACATCTTTGTGATCAAAACGACAGCTGTTGCAGATGAATTCTTCAACTTCATGGTACTCATCTTTACGACCTGTAACGCGCTGAATTTCTCCACCAAACATCCAAACTGTAGTTTTACCGCAGCATCCTGGAGTTGTACATTCTCTGTGTGCATTATAAGGTTTGTTAAACCAAACTCTTGATTTAAAACGGAAAGTTTTATCTGTTAAAGCTCCAACCGGACAAACATCAATCATGTTTCCAGAGAACTCATTGTCGATTGCTTTAGAAATACCAGTAGAAATATTAGCGTGGTCACCACGATCTAATACTCCGTGAACTCTGTTGTCTGTCAATTGATCTGCAACTTGTACACATCTTTGGCATAAAATACAACGGTTCATATGCAGTTGAATATTTGGACCAATATCTTCTGGTTCAAATGTTCTTTTTTCTTCGATATATCGTGATTTTGGATTTCCGTGCTCAAAACTTAAGTTTTGAAGATCACATTCACCAGCCTGATCACAAATTGGGCAGTCTAATGGGTGATTGATCAATAAAAACTCTGTTACAGATTTACGCGCTTCGGTAACTCTGGCAGAAGATTTACTGTTTACTTCCATTCCGTCCATACATCCTGTTACACAAGATGCCATTAATTTTGGCATTGGTCTTGGGTCAGCTTCACTACCTTTAGAAACTTCAACTAAACAACAACGACATTTACCGCCGCTGCCTTTTAATTTTGAGTAATAGCACATGGCTGGCGGTACCAAATCTCCACCAATCATACGTGCAGCCTGCAGGATCGTTGTTCCTGGCTCTACGTCTATACTTTGACCGTCTATGGTTACTTTCATCTCTTACTTTTGTTTTTTTAGTTTCAGGTTTCATGTTTCAGTACCGATAGCTATCGGTATTGAAACTAAAAAAACTTGAAACTTGAAACTATTTTAAACTTTTTTGTTGAAAGTCGGAATATTGAAAAGAATTGCTGTCCTTTTTAACATTATGAACTTTATAACTTTCTGCTTTTTATTTTTATACGATTACTTTACCGCCTACTAAATGCTTTACTTGCGAAAAAGGTTCAGCAACAAAGTGATCTCTATTTTTGATTTTTTCTGGGAAACGAACGTGATATTCGAACTCATCTCTAAAGTGACGAATTGCTGCAGCTACTGGCCAAGAAGCAGCGTCACCAAGCGGACAGATTGTGTTTCCTTCAATTTTACTCTGAATGCTCCACAATAATTCAATATCTTCTTCACGGCCTTGACCGTTTTCGATTCTCCATAAGATTTTTTCTAACCATCCAGTTCCTTCGCGACAAGGTGTACATTGTCCGCAAGATTCGTGGTGGTAGAAACGAGCAAAGTTCCAAGTGTTTCTAACCACACAAGCAGTATCATTGTAAACAATGAATCCTCCAGAACCCAACATAGATCCTGTAGCAAAACCACCATCACTTAAAGACTCATAAGTCATTAAACGATCTTCACCATTTGCTGTTTTGAAAATTAATTCAGCTGGTAAAATCGGCACAGAAGAACCTCCTGGTACAAATGCCTTTAATGGACGGCTTGAAGACATTCCTCCTAAATATTCATCAGAATTCATGAATTCGTCAACGCTCAGACCTAATTCAATTTCGTAAACTCCAGGATTTTTGATGTGCCCAGAAGCAGAAATTAATTTAGTTCCTGTAGAACGTCCAATTCCAATTTTTGCATAATCGTCTCCAGAATTGTTTACAATCCACGGCACCGTTGCAATAGTTTCAACGTTGTTTACCACAGTTGGATTTGCCCAAAGACCAGAAACTGCTGGGAAAGGTGGTTTAATACGAGGATTTCCTCTTTTACCTTCCAATGATTCGATTAATGCTGTTTCTTCTCCACAGATATAAGCTCCAGCTCCACAGTGTACATGAAGTTCAAGATCGTAACCTGTTCCTAATATATTTTTTCCTAACCATCCGGCAGCTTTTGCTTCGGCGATTGCTCTTTCTAAAATTTTGAAAACCCACATATATTCTCCACGAATGTAGATATACGATAGGTTAGCGCCCAAAGCGTAGCTTGAAGTAATCATTCCTTCGATCAATAAGTGAGGGATATATTCCATCAAAAATCTATCTTTGAATGTTCCAGGTTCAGATTCGTCGGCATTACAAACTAAGTGTCTAGGTCTTCCTGATTTTTTGTCAATAAAGCTCCATTTCATTCCGGCAGGGAAACCTGCACCACCACGACCACGTAATCCTGATTTTTTTACTTCTTCAGTAACTTCGTCTGGAGTAAGTGTTTTTAAAGCTTTTTCTACAGAAGCGTATCCGCCATTTTGACGATAAACTTCGTAGGTTTTGATTCCAGGAATATTGATTTTATCTAATAATATTTTTTGTGACATCTTATTTATCGTGTAATATTATTTTATCATCTTTACAATCAGCGATTAACTGATCGATCTTTTCTTCTGTCAATTTCTCTTTGTAGAAATCGCCTAATTGCATCATTGGAGCATATCCGCAAGCACCTAAACATTCTACACCAGCAATGGTAAACATTCCGTCTGCGGTTGTTTCGCCCATTTTAATGCCTAATTTTTCAGAAGTGTAATCCATTAAATTTTCGGCACCGTTTAAACAACAGCAAGAAGTCTGGCAAAACTCAAACATGTACTTACCAATTGGCTTTTGATTGAACATGGTATAAAAAGTAACCACTTCATAAACCTCAATTGGTTTTATCTGAAGAATCTCGGCAACTTTATCTTGCAGTTCAGTACTAAGCCAGTTGTTATGTGCATCCTGAACTTCGTGTAAAACAGGCAATAAAGCCGATTTTTGTTTGCCCTCAGGATAATGACTGATCAATTCATTGATGCGATTCATCAATGCCTCAGTCATATTTATTTCTTGTTTGTAATGTTTACGTTCCATTTTTATTTTAGATTTTAGATTTTAGATTTTAGATTTTTTCAAATCTTTATCTACAATCCTTATTCTGCAATCTTTGTTTTAAGTTTTAGATTCTTCAATCTGAATTTTTCAATTCCTAATTATAATTTTTAAATCTAAATTCTAAAATCTGCATACTCAATCAGCAATCTAAAATCTACAATCTAAAATCTACAATTTTTTAGGCGTCTAACTCTCCAGCAATTACGTTCAAACTTGATAGAATGATAATTGCATCAGAAAGCATCGCGCCTTTAATCATTTCTGGGAATGCTTGATAATAAATAAAGCAAGGTCTTCTGAAATGTAATCTATATGGAGTTCTACTTCCGTCTGTTACTAAATAGAAACCGAGTTCTCCATTTCCTCCTTCAACAGGGTGATAAATTTCTGCAACTGGCACAGGAACTTCTCCCATTACGATCTTAAAGTGATAAATTAATGATTCCATAGAAGTATAAACATCTTCTTTTGGAGGAAGGTAGTAATCTGGAACTTCAGCATGATATTCGTTTCCAGGAGGCATTTTCTCTAATGCCTGACGAATAATGCTTAAACTTTCCCAAACTTCAGCATTACGAACACAGAAACGATCGTAAGTATCTCCTGATTTTCCAACAGGAACAATAAAATCGAAATCTTCGTAAGATGAGTAAGGCTGTGCTACACGTACATCATAATCAACGCCCGCAGCACGTAAGTTTGGACCTGTAAATCCGTAAGCCATTGCTTTTTCGGCAGTAATACCACCAACGTTTACAGTTCTATCAAGGAAAATTCTATTTCTTTCAAATAGGTTTTGGAATTCTTGCCAAACAGGAGGGAATTCTTCAAGGAAAGTATCTAGTTTTTTGAAAACTTCTGGAGACCAGTCTCTTTCAAAACCACCAATTCTTCCCATATTTGTAGTCAAACGAGCTCCGCAAATTTCTTCGTAGATTTCGTAGATTTTTTCTCTAAATTGAAAAACGTATAAGAAACCAGTATACGCACCAGTATCTACACCCAAAATCCCGTTACAAATAATATGATCTGTAATACGAGCCAGCTCCATCACGATAACTCTTAAATACTGTGCTCTTTTAGGAACTTCAATACCTAATAGTTTTTCTACAGTCATCCACCATCCCATATTGTTAATAGGAGAGGAGCAATAGTTCATACGATCTGTAAGAGGTGTAATTTGATAAAAAGGACGATTTTCGGCAATTTTTTCGAATGCTCTATGGATGTAGCCAATAGTTGGCTCAGCCTCAAGAATTTTTTCACCATCCATTAACAGGATATTTTGGAAAATACCGTGTGTAGCAGGGTGTGTAGGACCTAAATTCAGTACAGAAAGTTCGCTTCCGTCTTCGTTTAGTCTCTCCTTAATTATTTTAGCATAACGATGCTCTGGTGGTAATAATAGTTCTGACATTTTATAATGTTGAATTATTTTTTAGCAATTTGTTGTTGTTCTTCCAAAGAATCGATCGTCTTTGTCTGTTCTTCCGCTGTCTTCCATTGGGAATTCTTTTCGCATTGGGTGAGACACCATTTCGTCCATATTCAAAATACGTTTCAATTGAGGATGTCCAATAAAGTTAATCCCGTAGAAATCGAAAGTTTCTCTTTCCATCCAGTTTGAACTCAAGAAAATATTTGAAACCGATTTAATTTCTGGTTTTTCTCCATTCAAGAAAACTTTGATTTTTAATCTTTTGTTTTCGTACCAGTTGTGTAAATGATAAACAACTGCAAACTGACGCTCACTTTCATTATCTGGGTAATGAATACCACATAAGTCAGTTAAGAAATGAAATTTTAATTCCGCATCGTTTTTAAGGAACAGAATCAATGCTGTGATTTTATCAGCAGAAACTTCTAAAGAAAAAATATCACTTTCCTGCTGAAAGTTAAAAACATCGTTATTGAATGTTTCGGTAAGTTTATCTTGGATCAGGGTGTTTTCTAAAGCCATCTTATGAGATATTATATGAAGCTAATAATTCTTGGTATTCTGGTGAGCTTCGTCTTCTTACAGATTCACTTCTTACCAGGTCTTGAAGTCTCATTACTCCATCAACAATTTGTTCTGGTCTTGGCGGGCATCCAGGAACGTATACATCAACAGGAATTACTTTGTCAATTCCTTGAAGAACTGAATACGTATCAAAAACACCTCCTGACGAAGCACATGCTCCAACAGCAATCACCCAGCGAGGCTCAGCCATTTGCTCATAAACTTGTCTTAAAATAGGCGCCATTTTTTTTGAAATAGTTCCCATTACTAATAACATATCTGCCTGACGAGGAGAAAAACTCACACGTTCCGAACCAAATCGAGCTAAATCGTAATGAGATGCCATTGTTGCCATGAATTCGATACCACAGCATGAAGTCGCGAAAGGAAGCGGCCATAATGAATTAGCTCGTGCTAAACCAACAACATCACTAAGTTTTGTAGCGAAGAAACCTTCACCAGTAACTCCTTCTGGTGGCGCAACCATATTTACTTTTGAATCGCTCATTTTATTTTAGATTTCTGATTTTAGATTTTAGATTTTTTGAAATCTTAAAAAGTAAAATCAATTTTTTAAATCAATTTTTGTTGAGGATTAAATTTTGAATTTTAATTCTAAATGGTTTAAATCTAAAATCAAATATCTAAAATCTAAAATCTCTAACTATTCCCACTCTAATGCTTTCTTTTTGATAATGTAAAAGAAACCAACTAAAAGTAAAGACATGAAAACAATCATTTTTAACATTCCTTCAATTCCTAAGTCTTTGAAATTTACTGCCCATGGGTAAAGGAAAATTACCTCTACGTCGAACAATACAAATAAAATGGCAACTAGGAAATATTTTACAGAAAAAGGAATACGGGCATTACCCACAGATTCGATACCACATTCGAAGTTTTTATCTTTAACTTCAGAGGTTCTTTTTGGTCCTAATTTTCCAGAAATAATGATTGTTCCTACCACAAAACCAACAGCTAGAATAAACTGCATTAAAATAGGAATGTAACTGTATTGATCAGATTGCATAAGCTTCGATTTTTTACTTAAAAAATGAGCCACAAAGATAACTTTCAACTCTGTAAAACACAAGCTAAAAAAGGTTTTAAGTAGGGTGCGGAATGGCGTTTATGCCTAATTTTTATTGATTATAAATAACATCCAAGAATTTTAATATTTTTTTAAGAAAAGAGCAAAAAAAAACGTTTCGAAATTAATCGAAACGTTTCTGAGACCATTCAGAGGCAAAAAAAATAAATTGCTATATTTTTCTTAGATTACTGCTACTTTAGCAGCAACTTTCCCTTTTCTTCCTTCTTCTTCTTCATAGCTTACACGGTCACCTTCGCGTAATTCTTCCGCGTTAATTCCTGAAGCGTGAACGAAGATATCCTTTCCTGTTTCTTCGTCTGTAATGAATCCATAACCTTTAGATTCATTGAAAAATTTTACTGTACCTGTACGCATTGTAATTGTAATAATAATTTATAATAAAGCAAATGTAACATATAAATTCATACAAAAGACACTAAGGTGTTAATTTTTTGTAAAAATTATTGATTTCCAGTGTTTTTACGTAGTTTATTGCATCAAGTTTTATATGAAATACCATAATTTGAGAATCATTTATTGTAGGAATATAAAAACGAAGCGATTGTAGGAATTTGATAATTTGAAAAATTACGCATTTAAGATTTTTCTTAACATTTGATTTAAATAAAAAAGACGCTGAAATTTCAGCGTCTTTTGATATATTTTCGATTCGATTTGTAGTTTAAATCGTGTCAATTTTAATTCTTAGCTCTTTCAACTGTGCATCATCAATTGCAGCAGGAGCATCGATCATTACATCGCGTCCAGAATTGTTTTTTGGGAAAGCAATAAAATCTCTAATTGTTTCCTGACCTCCTAAAATGGCAACTAATCTATCCAATCCAAAAGCAAGACCTCCGTGTGGCGGTGCTCCAAATTGGAAAGCATCCATTAAGAAACCAAATTGAGCTTTCGCTTCTTCTTCAGTAAATCCTAAATATTTGAACATTAATTGTTGTGTTGCTTTATCGTGAATACGAATTGATCCGCCTCCAATTTCGTTTCCATTTAAAACCATATCATAAGCATTGGCACGAACTTTTCCTGGTTCTGTTTCCAATAAAGCCATATCTTCTGGTTTTGGAGATGTAAACGGGTGGTGCATTGCGTGATAACGGCCGCTTTCTTCGTCCAATTCTAATAATGGGAAATCTACAACCCATAATGGAGCAAATTCTTCGGGTTTACGCAATCCTAAACGAGTAGCTAATTCCATACGAAGTGCAGAAAGCTGGGCGCGAGTTTTATTTGCTGGACCTGAAAGCACAAAAATCATGTCTCCAGGATTTGCTTCTGTAGCTTTTGCCCAATTTGCCAAATCATCATTATCGTAAAATTTATCTACAGATGATTTGTATGTTCCGTCTTCATTACATTTTACATAAACCATTCCAGACGCTCCAACTTGAGGACGTTTTACCCAGTCAATTAATCCGTCGATTTCTTTACGAGTATAATTTCCTGCTCCAGGAACAGCGATTCCGACAACTAATTCCGCCGAATTGAAAACCGGGAATTCTTTGTGCTGTGCAAATTGGTTTAACTCACCAAATTTCATTCCGAAACGAATGTCTGGTTTGTCATTTCCATATGTTTTCATAGCATAGTCGTAGGTAATTCTTGGAAATTTATCTACTTCTATACCTTTAATTTCTTTTAATAAATGTCTGGTCAATCCTTCAAAAACATTCAAAATGTCTTCTTGCTCTACAAATGCCATTTCGCAGTCAATTTGTGTAAACTCAGGCTGACGGTCTGCACGTAAATCTTCGTCACGGAAACATTTCACAATTTGGAAATATTTATCCATTCCCCCAACCATTAAAAGTTGTTTGAAAGTCTGTGGAGATTGTGGCAATGCATAAAACTGACCTTCGTTCATACGGCTTGGTACAACGAAATCTCTTGCTCCTTCTGGAGTTGATTTGATTAAATATGGTGTTTCAACTTCGCAGAAATCTAAGTCAGAAAGATATTTACGAACTTCCATTGCTACTTTATGACGGAACAATAAACTGTTTTTTACTGGATTTCTTCTGATATCCAAATAACGATATTTCATTCTGATGTCTTCTCCACCGTCTGTTTCATCTTCAATTGTAAATGGAGGAGTTAAAGCCGAATTTAAAATCGTTAATTCAGAAACTAAAATTTCGATTTCACCTGTTGGAATGTTCTTGTTTTTAGCTTCACGTTCAATAACAGTTCCTTTAACCTGAATTACAAATTCTCTTCCTAGTGTTTTTGCCAATTCAAAAACAGTTTTATCAGTACGACTTTCGTCGAAAATAAGTTGTGTAATTCCATAACGGTCGCGTAAATCGACCCAGTTCATAAATCCTTTATCACGTGATTTTTGAACCCAGCCCGCAAGTGTAACTTCGGTATTAATATTTGAAGCGTTTAATTCGCCGCAATTATGACTTCTATACATAATCTCAATTTTAGACTGCAAAAGTAAATACAAAATTCAAGATAATATAGTAAAGTGATAAACTTGATGTATAGAATTTTAAATATTTTGTTAATTCTTAAATTACGAAGCTTTAAATTCTTTAGATTTGAATTACTAAAAACTAATAATAATACCTATGAAAAAACTTTTTGTTGCAGGTTTGATACTTTTTAATGCTTTGAATGTTATTGGACAAGGCAAAAGCACGGTCAATTTTACTGCTAAAATCGCAAATAGAAACAGCGATACATTAGTAATTGGAGGGAAAGATAATTTTAAACAAGTAATTCCGATTGATAAAAATGGGATTTTTACTGCCACTTTTGATGCACCAAAAGGATTTTATGTGTTCTCTGACGGAACTGAATCTTCAAGATTTTATTTAAAGCCAAATTCTGTGGTGAATTTAACAATGAATGCAAAAGAATTTGATGAGACTATCGTATATAAAGGTAAAGGTGTTGACGAAAGTAATTTTTTGGCACAACAAGCTTTAAGAAATGAGAAACTTGAAGAAGCTTTTTCTAAAGAACCAGCTGAATTTGCTAAAATATTAGAAGCTAAAGAAAAAGCAGATACTGAAAGTCTTAATAAAGGAACTTTTGATCCGGAATTTATTACTGCAATGCAGGGTAATTTTAAAAACTTTCATGAATTCTCGCTTAGGAATTATGAAAGTGCATATAAAGCAAATCAAATGGTTGGAAAAGCATCTCCAGGTTTTGACTACGAAAATTTTAAAGGCGGAAAAACAAAACTTTCTGATTTAAAAGGTAAATATGTTTACATTGATCTTTGGGCAACATGGTGCGCGCCTTGTAGAGCAGAAATTCCGTACTTGCAAAAAATTGAAGAAAAATATCACGGAAAAAATATCGAGTTTGTTAGTATTTCTATTGATAAACTGAAAGACAACGAAAAATGGAAAAAATTTGTAACTGATAAACATCTTGGAGGCGTACAGCTTTTTGCTGATAAAGATTGGGAATCTGAGTTTGTTGTTAATTACGGCGTAACTGGAATTCCGAGATTTATTTTAATCGATCCACAGGGAAATGTTCTTAAGTCTGATGCTGCGAGACCATCTGATCCTGAATTAGATAAACAATTAAGTACGCTATTGAACTAAATTATTTACGAAATTTATAACGTTATCGTAAAAGCTATAATTTTCTAGAATACCAGTAAAACCAGTGCTTCGGCGCTGGTTTTTTTATTTTTTATATTTTTCCAATGTTAAGTTTTTACTCTATGTTACCAAATTGTTAAGCAAAAGTTTTTTTAATGTAAACTATTAACTATATTTGATAACAATTTGATAACATTCAATAACATTTAATACCTAAAGATATGAAAAAGTGTGTGATTTTAGCGGCTGTGTTATTCTCTGGAATTCTAACAGCACAAGAAGGTAAACCTGAATTGGAAACTGTTGGAAATAAAGTAAAAGCTACTTACTATTATGAGAATGGCAGAATACAGCAGGAAGGCTTTTTTAAAGATGGGAAATTGGACGGTGTCTGGGTATCTTATGATGAAAATGGAAATAAAAAAACCGTTGGAGAATATACAGACGGACTAAAAACTGGAAATTGGATCTACTTTAATGAGGACAGCTTGAAAGAAGTTGCTTATGTAGATAATAAAGTTAGTTCAGTTAAAAACTTACAGAAAAATGCTTTGGCAAACAGAAACTAATTGAGTTTCGAAAATTATAAAAGAACCGCTTTTTAAAAGGCGGTTTTTTTATGCCTTAGATTTTTTGCTTTTATACTTTCGTCCATACCAAATTATAAAACCGGTTACAGGAAGTGCAGCAGCAAATAAGCTGATAATAAAAGCGATGATTTTTCCAGGTAAATCTAATATTTGTCCCGTATGAATTCCGTAATTCATTTCGACTACCTGCAGGCCAAGAGTTTTTTTGTCAAAAGGCTGGTTTTGGACTAATTTTCCGCTTGACGGATGAAAATAATAATTGCTTTGATGATCGTACCGTAAAGTATGAGGATATGCACCAGTACTGATAATATCTCCTTTTTGCTGTGGAATTAATACAAACATCATCTCAGCATCCGGCTGTAATTTTGCAGTTTGAATAAATGCGCGGTCAATTGCCGTAACTGAGTTGGTTTTGAACTGCGTTGTATCAATTACAGGAAGTTTTGTTTCTAAAGCTTTATCGCCGCCAAAATTGAATGTTTTGTAAATTCCCTCGCCAACCCATTCGTAAGTAAAAGTGAGTCCGGTTATGGCTAAAATAAGTGCAATGAGCGAAATGTAAAAACCTGAAGTATTGTGCCAGTCATAATTTACGCGGCGCCATTTGGCAGACCATTTTACGGTAAGGCTTCTTTTCAAATCGGATCTTTTTTTAGGCCACCATTGTATAATTCCCGAGATCAATAAAAGGATGAAAATTATAGTTGCGCCGCCAATAATGTGTTTTCCGATATAATCGGGAAGGAGCAGATACAAATGAATGTATTCGACAATAATGAAAAAATCGGTTTTGGGATTTTCGGTTTTTAAATATTTGCCAGTGTAGGGATTAAAATAGAGATATAAATTTTCAGTATCCGAATAAGTGTAAGCAATTGCCGAACGATTTTTGCCGTAATAAGAAATCATGCTGACTTTATTCTTTGGAAGAATTTCTTTTGCTTTTTCTGCTAAAACCGAAGGAAGTATAAATGCTTTGTCCTGAGGTTCGACCAAACGCCATTCTTTTCTTGTAATGTCTTTTATTTCATCATGAAAACAGAAAATACAACCCGTAATACTGATTATAAAAACGATAAGCCCGGAAATTAATCCAAGCCATTTATGCAGAAAACGTATTTGCGCTTTAAATCCCATTTTTTGATTAAAAGCGTAAAAGTATGCTCAAAATTGATATGGGACAAATAATTCTAATTATTTTGTTTGTAAGTGAAATGCTTGTAAAAGAATAAATCTCGCAAAGACGCAAAGACAAAAAGTTTTTGTTTCCCGCAGATTCTGCAGATTGGGCAGATTTATTTTAATATTTTTATCTGCTCTATCTGCAGAATCTGCGGGAGAAAATCTTTTCAATTTTTTAATCTGTCGTTTTAAATAAAAACTTTTTGTCTTAGTGCCTTCATGGCAAAAAAAAGTTGATTAAGCAACAGCTTTCTTAGGCTTTAGATTATAAGCAACATATAATGAAATTGATGCCAAGAAAATCCAGAATACATCGATAAAGAAAATTTGAATCTTATTATGCATGAAAGAAGTCCAAAACCATTCTCCTGAAACAATTCCGTTTGTAACTGGAATTAAAAATCCTAAAATACTTCCTGAAATCAAACAGAATTTATTGGTAAAAGCATCATTCTTTTTGATGATAAAGAAAATAGCAAGTATTAACCATCCGCCAAAATAAAGCGTAAATAAATTGGATTGGCTTAATGGATAGAAAATTTTACTGCCAATAAAAGCCAAAGCTGTAATTGGATACATGCTTAAGCAGATTGCTAGATAAATACGAACAACCGCTGCATTGAAACGTCTTTTCTTTTCTGGGATATTATTTTTTTGTCTCGCAACGAGCCAAATCATAACTCCAGAAATGATTACAAAACAAGTTATAATTCCTAAAATAAAGCTAACGATTTTTAAAGCATATCCGCCATAATCGCCAAAATGGATTCGGTATAAAACGTTTTTTACAACATCCAAATAACTGGTTTGAGAGATTGGATCTTTTTTAGCAATTTCTTTTCCATCAGCAATTCTGTAAACTACTTTTCCAATTCCGGTAAATTTTTTGTGACTTAAAAGTTCACCTTCAACCAAAACGTGCATATTGGCATCGCCATAATTTTGAATAAAAACGCGGGTAATTTCAAAATCAGACCAATTCTTTTTTGTTTTGGCAACAATCTCGTCAATATTAAAAGGATTAGCCAGTTTTTTGTTTTCGAATTTATAATCAGGATCGGTGTATTCTAATTCTTTATACAGTTTGTCTTGATCTCCATTATACAAAGCCATTACTGCTGGCGCAACAATAAGAAGTTTTATCATGAAGAAAGCACCTGTAACAGCATAAACAAATTGAAAAGGCAGGCCAATCATTCCTAATGCCGTATGAGCATCGGTCCAAAGAGTCTTCAATTTTTCTTTTGGACGAAACATATAAAAGTTTGATACAATCTTGTTCCAGTGCAATAATACTCCTGTTACAATAGCAAATAAGAAAAACAAAGCAGTAAAACCAGATAAATAATATCCGACAGGATATGGGATCTGTGCAAAGAAATGCAGTCGGTATAAAAGTTCACCTAAAGAATAAGATTCTTCATAGGTGAAAGATTTAAAGTTTTTGGTATTTAAATAGAAAAATTGTCCTTCTTGTTGTTTTTTTGGAGCCAAGGTATCTTTGGTACCTTCCATATAAACAGCTACTCTTTCTTCGGTTGAAGGTTTAGAGATCGTGATATTTCTTCCGTGCAAAACATATTTTTCATCCAAATGCTTTAGCGCTTTGTTATAGTCTAATTGGATTTCTCTTGTGATTGCTGTAGATTCACTTCTTTCCCAATTGATGATTTCATCTCTAAAAAAAGAAAAAGACCCAGCAAAGAAAATTACAAAAAGAGCTACACTGATAACGATTCCGCTGACAGTATGTGTGTGAAAATAGATATTGTAATGACGGTTATTCATAAATATTATTGTGCCGTATGATTATAAGTTTGACCAAGATAAATAAATAGACAAAAAAGCAATGTCAGCAGTATATAGATTCCCCATATTTTCCAGCCGCTTTTAGCTAAAAAGGCAATTACCATTAATGCTACCCAGACAATAAAACCAGTAAAAGCTGTTGTAATAAGTATTTCTGCGCGATTAAACCAAGCTGCTAGTGCTAAATGAAAAGTGACAGATACAAAGTATCCTCCTAAAATAGCAGCAGTTATTTTGGAAAATCGAGGCCAAAAAGCAGGATTTAAATATTTTGAATTAGCTGGCATGTTATAATTTAAGATAGTGTTAGTTATAATAAAACTCTAGTAATGCAATAAAAAGCAGTAATGCTAAGAGTGCTTTACTGTTTACTTTTTTTAAAGGACTAAGAATAATGATTAAACTTCCAACAGTCATTAGCTGAATAAAAAACATCAAAGTGCCGCAGCCTAAAGATTTTGTAAAAAGCCACATTAGATAAGCAGATAACAAAAGTGCTAATCCGATGATTTTTGTTTGTTTTGGATTTTTCTGCATCCATTTCTCAAAACCTAGATCATACGATAAAACCGCTCTTTTTGAAGTGTAATAAAGAGTATAAAAAGCTAGAAAAACGATAAGGCTGGCTATTGTAATCATAATCTTTAAAATTTAAAAAACACCTTTCTCTTAAAAGAAAGGTGTTTAGAATGTTTTTTATTAAAATCTGTATGAGAAGTTTGCAGCAACAGTTCTCATGTTTCTCGGATGAATTGTAGACCAACCATCGTAAGTATCAACATTAGCAATATTGTCTAATTTTAATGTCAAAGTGTATTTTTCTGTTCCGTAAAATATAGATGAATTTAAAACAGTGTAAGATGGTAATGAAAATCGACCAACAAGATTTCTGTTCATAATAAAGTTTTTGTCGGCATAATTCCCTCCAAAACCTAAACCAAAACCTTGTAAATCACCTTCAGGGAATTTATAACTTGCCCAAAGATTTGCTAAGTTTCTTGGTCCAGAACTTTCAGGTCTTTGTCCCACGAAAGAAGGATCTCCTGCATTTAACACAGCATCAACATAGCTGTATCCTGCTACAATGTTTAATCCGTTAACTGGACTTGCAACGAATTCTGCTTCAAAACCTTTGTTTCTTTGTGCTCCATCTTGAAAAGCAGTTTGAGTTGTAGCACCGTAAATTACGTAAACTTGATCTTTTACTTGAATATCATAGTAGCTGAATGTAGCGTAAAGTCTATCTTTAAATAGATTTAATTTTGTTCCAACTTCGAATTGGTTTGCGTGCTCTGGTCTAAAAGTTCTTGGACGACTAGTTCCGTCTGTTAAAATTTCTGTTACAGGAGCAGAATTAGCAAAACCATCCATATAGTTAGCGAAAATCGAAACTTTATCAAGAATTGGCTGGTAAACTAAACCAAATTTAGGAGAAAAAGCAGTTTGGTTAAAATCGTCTGATTTTACTGCCACATTTCCAGCAGTTACAAAACGGTCAACACGTAAACTTGCCATTGCAGATAAAGCTGGAGTAAAGTTAAATACGTCAGAAACATAAGCGCTGTACACTTCTTGTTTTGTTCTGTTCATACTAATTCCTGCCTGTGCGATAAGAGCATCAGTCCCAGCTTTAGTTAAATTTCCATTATCACCGTTTGTAATATATTTAGTTGGATCAGTAATTCCGTAAAGATATTGGTTCACAGTTGCTACATCAAGATTTCCGATGTAAATATTACCGTTTGACACATAATTTGAGCTATTATCAATCACACCTCTATTAAAATAATCTAAACCAGCAACAATTCTATTTCGCATGTTTCCGATTTTGAAATCACCAATAAAGTTTTGCTGAATGTCAGTTGTTAGTGTTGTTGAATTTTGGTAATTCATAGAACGTCCTAAAACAATTCCTTCACTAATTTCATCTGGTGCGTATTGAGTGCCTTCATATAAATAACTGTAATATCCATCAGATGAAGATGAACCTCTTGAAACTACCGTTTGAGAACTCCACTGATCATTGAATTTATAATTCATCTGAGCTTGAAGATTGTAAGAAGGAGTTTCGATTGCTAATTCGTTACTGGTGTAAGAACGTTTGTTATCGTAACCTAATTCATCCATATTATGAACTCTTAATACAGCACCTCTATCTAAAAACAGCATAGTAGGGTTAGTCTGTTTGTTGTTCATGAATTCTGTATTAATGAAAAACGAAAGCTTGTCATTTACTTGGTAAGATAGCGATGGAGCAAAAAAGAATGATTTTTTGAATCCAGCATCTTGAAAACTATTTTCAGTGTGGTAAGCTGTATTTACACGGAAATTGATTTTGTGCTCATCGTCAACTGGAGTGTTTACATCAGCAGTAACTCTGTTTAAACCATTGCTTCCAGCAGTGTAGCTAACCTCTCCGCCAAAATGGTCATAAGGTTTTTTTGTAGTTAAGTTGATTAAACCTCCATAAGAGATTAAACTGCTTCCGAATAAAGTTCCAGATGGTCCTTTGATTACTTCAATTTTATCAATGTTAGCAGGATCTAAACCTCCGTTTGATAATCCAGGTAATCCGTTGATCATAGTTGGCTGAACAGCGAATCCTCTTAAAGAGAAATATCCTGCTCCATCACCTCCACGACCTGTAGAAGCCCAAAGTGGTGTTAATCCTGGAGCATTTTTAAGTGCATCATCAATATTTGTAACTACTTGTTCTTTTAAAAGTTCGCTTGTAATAGTAGTATAAACTTGTGGGTTTTCAAGATTTTTAAGAGGTAATCTTGATACTTGCTGTGTTTCTTTACGAGCTAATGGATTTTTACGGTTACCATTTACTACAATTTCATTTAGTTCCTCAGAATTTGCGCTGATTTTAAAATCTTCGATTATAGAATCACCACCTCTAAGTGTAACGCTTTTTTCTTTAGAAGAATATCCAATTCCAGAAACTCTAATTACATAGTTTCCGGCTTTAATGTTTTTAATTTCATAAAAACCATTTTCATCTGTAACAGTTCCTATTTTTGTTCCTTTTAATACTACAGAAACATTGTCTGCGGCTTCGCTGTTTGTTAAGCTGATTTGACCTTTAATAGTCGCTTTTTCTTGAGCCAAAGCAGATACGCTGGTCAATAGAGCAAAGCAAAAACTCAAAAAGGAAATGGTAAATCTATATTTCATTTTTATTTAGAATTGATTTTAATAGCGCAAATGTAGTAGTTGATCGCTAATAATACAAGCTATCCTTATTTATTCTAAATAAAATTTTTTTTAAAGGGTAAAATTTACGTTTGTTTAAAAAATTAACATCTTAAGCTAAAATTAAGACGATATTAAGAAAAAAAAACCTGTTCAAATTAATGAACAGGTTTCTAAGTATTGTTGAAAATTATTACAATTACAATTCTAAAGCACGTTTAGCATCGCCATTCATTAATAATTCTACTGGGTTTTCTAAAGCTTCTTTAACAGCAACTAAGAAACCAACAGACTCACGTCCGTCAATAATTCTGTGATCGTAAGAAAGTGCAACGTACATCATTGGGTGAATTTCAACCTTTCCGTTTACAGCAATCGGGCGCTCAATAATATTGTGCATTCCTAAAATTCCTGATTGAGGAGGGTTGATGATTGGAGTAGATAACATACTTCCAAAAACACCACCATTTGTAATTGTGAAAGTTCCTCCAGTCATATCATCAACTGTAATTTGACCATCACGAGCTCTTAAAGCTAATCTTTTGATTTCAGCTTCAATTCCACGGAAAGTCAATAATTCAGCATTACGAACAACAGGAACCATTAATCCTTTTGGTCCAGAAACTGCAATAGAGATGTCAGCAAAATCGTAAGCGATTTTGTAATCACCATCCATCATTGAGTTCACATCTGGATATAATTCTAAAGCTCTCGTAACTGCTTTTGTAAAAAATGACATGAAACCTAAACCTAAACCACCATGTTTAGCTTTGAAAGCATCTTTGTATTCATTACGAATTTGGTTAATTGGCGTCATGTTTACTTCGTTGAAAGTAGTAAGCATAGCTGTTTCGTTTTTAGCCGAAACTAATCTTTCTGCTACTTTACGACGTAACATAGATAATTTTGTACGCTCAGTTCCACGGCTTCCACCAGTTGGAGTTCCCATAGAAGGCACTGCATTTACAGCATCGTCTTTAGTGATTCTTCCTCCTTTACCAGTTCCTGAAACTGTTGCTGGAGCAATATTTTTCTCGTCTAATATTTTTCTTGCTGCAGGAGATGGAGTTCCAGCTGCATAACTTGTAGCTGCTGGAGCTGCTTTTGGAGCTTCAGCTTTTACTTCTGCCTTTGGAGCTTCCGCTTTCGGTGCTTCCGCTTTTGGAGCCTCAGCCGCTGGAGCCGCTGGTGCATCACCTGCTGGTTTTGCAGCATCTGTATCAATTAAACAAACTACAGCACCAACTGCTACTGTATCACCTTCTTCAGCTTTTAGTGTAATTACACCGCTCATTTCAGCAGGTAACTCAAGAGTAGCTTTATCTGAATCAACTTCAGCAATAGCCTGATCTTTTTCTACATAATCTCCGTCTTTTACTAACCAAGTTGCAATTTCAACTTCTTTTATTGATTCCCCTGGTGATGGGACTTTCATTTCTAAAATCATCTTATTTCTTTGTTTAAGGTTTTTATGGTTTCAGTCCCGATAGTTATCGGGATTGAAACTTGAAACAATTTTTTTAATTATCTAAATAAATTTTTATCGAATACCATTCTAATTGCATCTGCGTGACGACGTTTTGCACGTGTGTAACTTCCTGATGCAGGAGCAGAATATGCTTTTAATGAAGCTAATCTCCATTGTACAAGATCAAAGTTCATTAACATAAAGCTGTAAGCTCCCATGTTTTTAGGTTCTTCTTGCGCCCAAACATAATCATCTGCATTTGGATATTGTGCAATTATTTCTTTAATCTGCTCAACTGGGAAAGGGAATAATTGTTCGATACGAACTACCGCAACATCATTTCTTCCGTTGTTTTCTCTTTCAGCTACAATGTCATAGTAGAATTTACCAGTAACAAAAACTAATGTTTTTACCTTCTTTTTATCTACTGTATTGTCATCAATTGTTTCTTGGAAACTTCCGTTTGCTAACTCTTCAACTGTAGATACGCATCTTGGATCACGCAATAAACTTTTTGGAGAGAAAACAACCAATGGTTTACGGAAATTCGTTTTCATTTGTCTTCTTAACAAGTGGAAGAAGTTAGCAGGAGTTGTACAGTCTGCAACATACATATTATGTCTTGCGCAAAGTTGTAAGTAACGCTCCATTCTTGCAGAAGAGTGTTCTGCACCTTGTCCTTCGTATCCGTGAGGCAACAATAAAACAATACCGTTTTGGTTGTTCCATTTGTCTTCTCCACAAGAAATATATTGGTCAATCATGATTTGAGCTCCGTTAGAGAAATCTCCAAACTGTGCTTCCCAGATTGTTAAGGCTTTTGGATTTGCTAATGCATATCCGTAATCAAAACCTAAAACACCATATTCTGATAAAAGTGAATTGAATACGCCAAATTTTCCTTTTTTGTTTTCGATAGCATCTAATAGAATTACTTCTTCTTCAGAATCTTCTACTTTCACAACAGCATGACGGTGAGAGAATGTACCACGCTCAACATCTTGTCCAGAAATACGAACATCAAATCCTTCTGTTAAAAGTGAACCGTAAGCCAAAGCTTCTGCAGTTCCCCAATCCAGTGTATTGTTGTCGTAACCCGCTTTTCTATCTGTAACAATTTTAGTTATTTTATTGATAAACTTTTTATCTGCAGGTAAAGTTGAGATTGTATTGATGATAGAATCTAATCCTTCTTTAGCAAAAGTAGTATCCACTTTTTGAAGCATTTGTGTATCAGTTACCTGAACAAATCCGTCCCATTCGTTTTTCATGAATGGAGTAATGATGGTCAAATCTTTTTTACGAGAAGCTTCTAAGTTTTCTTCTAAAGCAGATTTGTACTGTTTTTCTAAACCATTTACATAAGATGCATCGATTACGCCTTCTGATAATAATTTCTCAGCGTAGATGTCTCTTGGGTTTTTATGTTTAGCAATGATTTTATATAAAACCGGCTGCGTAAAACGAGGTTCATCACCTTCGTTATGTCCGTATTTTCTATATCCTAATAAGTCAATAAATACGTCACGTCCAAACTGCATTCTGTAGTCTAATGCAAAAGTTACAGCGTGTACAACAGCTTCAGCATCGTCAGCATTAACGTGTAATACCGGAGATAAAGTTACTTTAGCAACGTCTGTACAGTATGTTGAAGAACGAGCGTCTAAGTAGTTAGTTGTAAATCCAACTTGGTTGTTGATTACTATGTGGATTGTTCCTCCAGTTTTGTAACCATCTAATTGTGCCATCTGAATGATTTCATACAAAATACCTTGACCTGCAATTGCAGCATCTCCGTGAACGGCAATAGGTAATACTTTTGAGAAATCATCAGCATAATATTTATCTTGTTTTGCTCTTGTGATACCTTCAATTACAGCTCCAACCGTTTCTAAGTGAGAAGGGTTTGGTGCTAAATTGATATTGATGCTTTTTCCAGATCTTGTTTTTTTGTCAGCCGTAAGGCCTAAGTGGTATTTTACGTCACCATCAAAATATTCTTGATCGTAATCTTTACCGTCAAACTCACCAAAAATATCTTGAGTCGATTTTCCGAAGATGTTTGCTAAAACGTTCAAACGGCCACGGTGAGCCATTCCCATTACGAATTGTTCAACACCTTTTTCAGCAGCTTGCTCGATCAAAGCGTCAAGAGCTGGAATGATAGATTCTCCACCTTCTAATGAGAAACGTTTTTGTCCAACATATTTAGTGTGAAGGAAGTTCTCAAAAGAAACAGCTTCGTTTAATTTGTCTAAGATGGTTTTCTTTTCTGCTGTAGAGAAATTAGGCTGATTTACATTTACAGCCAATTTATCCTGAATCCATTTTACAACGCCAGGATTTCTAATATACATATATTCAATACCAATATGCTGGCAGTAAATAGCTTTAAGGCGATTTACGATATCTTGTAAAGAAGATGGTGCCAATCCAATTGTTTGAGCAGCATCAAAAACAGTTGAAAGATCAGCTGCAGATAATCCGAAGTTTTCGATATCCAAAGTAGGAGATGAAGTTCTACGGTCACGAACAGGATTTGTTTTGGTAAATAAATGTCCGCGCGTACGGTATCCGTCAATTAATTTTAAAACGTTGAATTCTTTCTTTAGTTTTTCTGAAACTTGACTGTAATCTGTGTTGTCGCTAGTCACGTACTCAACGATAGTCTGCACTGGATTTTCGTCATTATAAGTCGTTTGTCCAAAGTCAAAACCTTGAAAGAAACTTCTCCAGCTAGGCTCAACGCTGTCTGGGTTAACTAAATATTGATCGTATAATTGTGCAAAGAACTCGGTATGCGCTGCGTTTAAAAATGAAAACCTATCCATAATATGAGTGAATATACTTTTTGTTATATAGAAAGGCAAAAGTACAACAATCACATTTATTTAAATCTTTTTTTTACGTACTTTTACGTAAAAATTTGTTAAAATAAACGTTAACTATGAATAAAATTCATTTTTCAATCGATTGCAGATATTATTTTGTGATTTTGACCGTCTTTTTCTCAAGTTATTCCTTTGCACAGCAAAATTATGTCATAGACAACAGCAGTCATTTCTGGGATAAAGTTCAGTTTGGAGGAGGTTTAGGTCTCGGATTTGGTTCTGGTTATACCGATATTTCTGTAATGCCTAGTGCGATTTACAATGTCAACGAAATTGTTGCCGTTGGTGTTGGATTGCAATTTGGGTATTTAAATTCAAGAGATTATTACGAATCATATGTTTATGGAGGAAGTTTAATAACACTTGTAAACCCCATTCCAGAAATCCAATTATCTGCTGAGTTAGAACAAGTACGAGTAGATACTAGATACGAATCTAATTTTAATAGACCTTCTTATTCTGATAGTTATTGGAATACCGCATTATATTTAGGTGCAGGTTATAGAACTGGAAGCGTGACTATTGGCGCTCGTTACGACGTTTTGTATAATCCGAATAAAAGCCTTTACGGATCTGGATTTATGCCTTTTGTGAGAGTGTATTTCTAAAGATGCTAAGGTGCTGAGATGCTAAGATTCTAAGGTTTTAAAATAGAGAAATTTGAAGAAATATATCATTGTAATTGCAGTAATTTTAGCTTTAAGCTGTAATGATTCTAAAAAAGAAAACTTTGAAAATGCAAAGGTTGCAAAAAAAGAATTGCGACCATTTTTCGATTCTGATGAAATCGATCATTATTTTGTGAATTACACTCTTGATAGCATAATTATTTCTGGAGGAGAAAGTAAAAAATCAAAAAAAGAGAAGGAGTTTGAAGATTTATTTATGGGATATTTTCCTGACAGTATTCCTAAAAATGATTTTGAAGAAATTTTGTTAAGTCATAATTATAAGAAATTCAATCTTACAATTAAACAGCAAAAGGAAATTGAAAATGTATTCAGCGAAAAAGATTCTCTGCAGATGAGTGCATATGCATGTGTTCCTGTGTATCGCGATATCTTTATTTTTAAAAAGAAAGAAAAAACGATTGGAATAGCAAAGATTTGTTTTAAATGTGGTCGTTTCCAAATTATTGGTAGTAAAATTGACACACAGTATTTTGGACTTTTTGACGAATTAGAGGAATTGCACAATATAGTTCGTCCCAATGAGAAAAAACCTTAGAACCTTAGCATCTTAGTATCTCAGAACCTTACTTGTAATAATTACGAAACCAAACCTTCTGCCATTCTCTTTTTAAAATCAAAAACGCAACTTGCTCAGCAAGAATTACCAAATCTGAGCCATCTAGTTTTTTAATGTCATTTTCTGGAACATCAATTATATAAAGCAGATTTAAATATTCAGCAAATTTATACTGAATCATTCTGTATATTTTTTCGTGAAGCTGAATCTTTAATTCGTCTGGCGAAATGCTTAACGGAAAATCAATTCCTTCATTAGCCAGATTAAAATCTTTATTAATCTGCTCAATTAAGTTTAGATATAAAGTCTCTGCCTGCGCTTGCGCTAATAAAGCTTCGGTATTTACGGGTGCTACAAACATGTTTATTTTAGATTTTAGATTGATGATTGTAGATTTTATTGCTTACTGACACTGAATACTGAAAACTAAACTTTTCTTCCCATTAAATTCTCTCCGAAAGTTCTTAAAACATCTTTCTTTTCTGCATTGATTTCCATTTTTTCTAATGTTTCAAAAGCTTTAAAAGTGTACATTTCAATGGCTTCCTGTGTGGCTTTTGAAGCTCCAGATTCATTAAAAATGGTTTTAGCCGTTTCTATTTTTTCAGAATTATCTTCTAATTGTAACGTAAATAGCTCCTCTAATTTGGAAGCTTTTTCTTTAGAAGAAAACTCTAAAGCTTTTAGGTATAAATAGGTTTTTTTGTTTTCGATTATATCACCTCCAACTTGTTTTCCAAAAGTTTCCGGATCACCAAAAGCATCTAAATAATCGTCCTGTAATTGGAAAGCAAGACCTAAATTAAGTCCGAAATCATAGATTAAATCAGCTTGTTTTTCAGAAGTTTTGGCTACAATTGCACCCATTTTCATTGCTGCGGCAACCAAAACGGCTGTTTTGTATTCAATCATTTTCAGATATTGGGCAATGGTAACGTCTTTACGAGTTTCAAAATCTACATCCCATTGCTGTCCTTCGCAAACTTCAAGAGCGGTTTTGCTGAATAATTTAGCAAGGTTTCTAAAGACAATCGGCTCATATTGTTCAAAATACTGATAAGCCAAGATAAGCATAGCATCGCCCGAAAGAATACCAGTGTTGAGATTCCATTTTTCATGAACCGTAACTTGACCTCTTCGCAAAGGCGCATCATCCATTATATCATCATGAACCAGCGAAAAATTGTGAAAAACTTCTACGGCCATTGCCGCAGGAAGAGCAGTGGTATAATCAGTATCAAAAACTTCGGCAGCCATTAAAGTTAAAACCGGACGGATACGTTTTCCTCCAAGTCCTAAAATATATTCAATCGGCTCATAAAGGTTTACAGGCTCTTTGTGAATATTTTGCTTTTTTAAATAATCAATAAAAAAATCCTGGTACTGACTAATATCGTGCATAATGAAATTCTGATTTACGAGGCTCAAAGATACAATTCAATTATGAATTATTGTTCTCTAAATTTTAAATGGTGCCAAAACTTGAAAAATAAAACAAAAAGATCCTAAGAATGAATTTGTTAAAATTTTTTAGAAAAAACTTGGAAACTTTTTTGGTATTTACAGTTTCCTGTCTATATTTGCAGCGTTGAATGGAAACTAAGAACACTAAAAAAGTTTCCATTTCGAGTTTAAAAGATTTATAAACTCATTAAAATCAGTTATTTATGAAAACAACATGGACTTTAGATTCTACTCAATCAGATGTTTTAATCAAAATGAGGCATTCGATAATTGCTTATTTGGGGGGAACAACAAACAAATTTGGCGGTTATGTAAGTCTTGAAGACAATGAAATTGAAGATGCTTCGGTTGAATTTTCACTGGATATTAACAATAAAACCGAAAGCTTTCAGCAAATTGATACCAATTTGCAGCTTCAGGATTTTTTTGATGTAGATGAGCATCCGATCATTAGTTTTAAATCGACTTCATTTCAAAAGATAAATAACAATATTAATTTCTTTAAAGGAGATTTGACTATTAAAGATGTTACTCGAGTGGTAGAGCTTGATGCAGAATTTATTGGAGTCAATACTTATAATGGAGAAAAGAAAGTTGCCTTTGAAATTAAAGGAGATATCAAACGTCAGGACTTTGGGTTAGATTATAATTCATTTCATCATAACGGTGGTTTGGCTCTTGGTAAAGATATCAAGTTGATCGCTAATCTAGAATTTAGCATATAAATCTTACATAATCATTAACTTAATGTAAAATTATTACAAATATCATGGAAACTATTTTTTTAGATTTTAGTTTCCTAACTATATTTGTAAGAGAATTGGGAGAATTAAAATGAAAGAGAAAATAATAGCAAAAGCAAGTGAACTTTTTTTAAAGCTTGGTTTTAAGAGTGTTACAATGGATGATATTGCAGGAGAAATGTGTATTTCGAAAAAAACGATTTATAAATATTTCTGCAATAAGGAAGTTTTGATTGAAGAGAGTACTTCGATGGTTCATAGTCAGGTACACGAAATTATGGATACCATTATTGCTAAGAATTACAATGCAATTCATGAGAATTTTGAGATTAGAGAAATGTTTCGTGATATGTTTAAAAATAACATTGATACTTCTCCAATTTATCAGCTGAAAAAACATTACCCAGAGATTTACCAAAACATACTTTCATTCGAAATTGATCAGTGTACACAATGTTTTAGGGACAACATCGAAAAAGGAATACGCGAAGGACTTTACAGAACTGATTTGAATGTGGAGGTTTATGTGAAGTTTTATTACACACTGGTTTTTCATATTAACGAAAATACCGTTTCTGAAAGTGAAGCACAACGAATAGAATTAGAAGCATTAGAATATCATACTCGAGCTATGGCTACGGAAAAAGGAGTAGAGGAACTAGAGAAGCAATTAAAAAGAATTAAAAATTAACCATTCCAAAAATAATCGTCATTTATTCTGTGTGAGGATAAAGAAAAAGTGACGGTCTCATCTCAAAATTAAAAATAAATAGTAACACTTATGAAAAGAATCTTTCTTATAGTTTTGTGTACAATAGGCTTGTCTGCCGCCGCACAAACCACTACTTTAACCTTGAAAGACGCAGTCAATTATGCGCTTCAAAATAAAGCCGATGCGAAAAAAGCAAAACTTCAGGTTGAAAACAGCGAATATAAAATTCAGGAAGTACGTTCAAGAGCGTTACCGCAAATATCTGCAAACGGAAACTTAACATATAATCCGATTATTCAGACTACAGTTATCGACGGTGCAGGATTTGGACAGCCAGGAACTACAATTCAGGCTGCGTTTGGTCAAAAATGGACATCAACTGCAGGGGTTTCTTTAACTCAGGCTATCTTTGATCAATCTGTTTTTACTGGATTAAAAGCAGCAAAATCTACTCGTGAGTTTTATCAAATTAATGATCAGTTAACTGAAGAACAGGTTATTGAGCGAGTTGCAAATAACTATTATTCTGTTTACGTACAAAAAGAAAGACTGACTTTATTAGACAGTAATTACGTTAACACAACAAAAGTTCGTGATATCGTAAAAGGGCAGTTCGATAATGGTTTGGCTAAAAAGATTGACTTAGACCGAATTGTGGTAAAAATGTCAAACATCGATACAGAACGCCAGCAGATCAAAAATCAAATTGCTTTACAAGAAAATGCTTTGAAGTTTTATATGGGTATGCCTATTAAAACTCAAATCGATATGCCAAAAGAAGAATTTGAAGTTGTTCCAGCTGCCTTAACAGAAGAACCAAATATTGAAAACAGAACAGAATACCTGCTTTTGAAAAAACAAGAAGAACTTTTGGTTTACAATAAAAAAGCAATGGAAGCAGGATATTATCCAACACTTTCATTAACTGCTGGTTACAATTATATTGGTCAAGGTCCTGAATTTCCTTGGTTTGCAAAACCTTCTGCAGGAGTTTACTGGTCAGATTTCTCTGCAATTGGGTTAAACTTACACGTGCCAATCTTTACTGGTTTTGGTACTCGTGCAAAAGTAAGACAAGCAGATGTTGAAATTAGATCACTTCAGGAAGACATTAAAGACACTAAATTATCACTTGATTTAGATTATAAAAATGCAATGACGCAAATTGATAATAATCTTGTGACCATTCAGAATCAAAAAGAAAATATGCGTTTAGCAACTGAAATTCTTAGTAATACCAAAAACAATTATCTTCAAGGTTTAGCCTCTTTAACCGATTTGCTAGACGCTGAAAATGCATCACTTGAAGCACAGAATAACTATACAAGAGCAGTTTTAAATTATAAAATTGCCGAAATATCTTTAATTAAATCAAAAGGCGAACTAAAATCTCTTACTAAATAACAAATTATTACAATGAAAAAAATAATTATAACAATCGTAATTATAGTCGTGGCACTTGTCGGGATTAACTACATTTTAAATAAAAACAAGGCTGAAAATGAAGGTAAAACAGCAGTTGTAGCAGAAAAAAATGCGGCAGTTTCTGTAAAAGTGGCAACTGTAAAAACAGAAGATGTTAATCTTGGTTTTACTGCAAACGGAAACTTTGCACCAATTCAGGAATTAACTTTCTCTGCTGAAAAATCTGGAAAAGTAATCAGTGTTTTAGTAAAAGAAGGTGACTACGTAAGAGTGGGACAAACTCTTTTAACAGTAAGAGGAGATGTTATCAATGTAAATGCACAACAAGCTCAGGCAGTGTATCAAAATGCAAAATCGGATTATGCTAGATACGAAAATGCTTTTAAAACAGGCGGTGTAACAAAACAACAATTAGATCAGGCAAAATTGGCTTTGACAAATGCACAATCTAACTTGACACAAGCTAATATCAATGTTGGAGATACTAAAGTAAAAGCTCCAATTAACGGTTACATTAATAAAAAATATATTGAGCCGGGATCTATTTTAGCTGGAATGCCTGCAACTGCTCTATTTGATATCGTAAACGTATCTAAATTAAAATTGACAGTTACCGTAAACGAAAGTCAAGTAGCAAGTTTAAAATTAGGAAACACGGTAAGTATTACTGCAAGTGTTTATCCTGACAAAACTTTCTCTGGAAAAATTACTTTTATCGCTGCAAAAGCAGATGCTTCTTTAAACTTCCCTGTTGAAATCGAAATTACAAACAATGCTAATAATGATTTAAAAGCAGGTATGTACGGAACAGCAAACTTTGGTTCAAACAACCAAAAACAAAACTTAAAAGTAGTTCCTAGAAATGCTTTTGTTGGAAGTGTAAGCAGTAACGAAATTTTCGTAGTGGAGAACAATATTGCAAAATTGAAAAAAGTGGTTGCTGGAAGAATCTTAGGAGATAAAGTAGAAATTATCAATGGATTGAATGACGGAGACGTAGTAATCGTTACAGGTCAAATCAACTTACAAGACGGAAATACAGTAGAAATTATTAAATAATTTTAAGCTTTAAGCAGTAAGCCATAAGCTTTAAGCATTTAAAAAAAGCCTAAAGCCTACAGCGTATAGCCTACAGCAAAAAACAACAAATATGAAATTAGCCGAAATATCCATAAAACGTCCGTCGTTAGTAATTGTATTGTTTACAATTCTAATTCTAGGTGGATTGTTCAGCTACAGCCAGTTAGGCTACGAGCTGATTCCAAAATTCGAAACCAACGTTATTACGGTTTCTACTGTTTATCCAGGAGCTTCTCCAAGTGAGGTTGAAAATACGGTAACAAAGAAAATTGAGGATGCGATTGCGTCTTTGGAGAATATCAAGAAAATTGACTCGAAATCTTATGAGAGTTTATCTGTAGTATCAATTACATTGCTTTCTACTGCAAATGTTGATATTTCGATGAATGATGCGCAGCGAAAAATCAATGCAATTTTGAGTGATTTACCAGATGATGCTGATCCGCCGTCATTAACAAAATTCTCTTTGAGTGATTTACCAATTATGACACTTGGTGCCAATGGTAAAATGGATGAAGCAGAATTTTACGATTTGATCGATAAAAAGATTGCGCCAGTTTTATCTCGTGTACAAGGGGTTGCTCAGGTAAATATTATTGGTGGTCAGGAGCGTGAGATTCAGGTAAATCTTGACGCTGTAAAAATGCAGGGTTACGGACTTTCTGTTCCTCAGGTACAGCAGACTATTTTAACTTCGAATCTGGATTTCCCAACAGGTAACATCCAAACTCGTAATCAAAAAATCTTAATCCGTTTAGCGGGTAAATATAAAAACGTTAATGAACTAAGAAACCTAGTTGTTTCTTCTCAAAACGGAATTCAAGTTCGTTTAGGAGATATCGCTGACGTTCAGGATACACAAAAAATCGCGGAGAAAATTGCGCGTGTTGATCAAAAAAGTGCCATTGTACTTCAAATTGTAAAACAATCAGATGCAAATGCCGTAGCGGTAAGTGAGCAGTTAGTTAAAACAATTAAAACATTAGAGAGCGATTATAAATCGTCTCAATTGAAATTAGAAATTGCAAAAGACAGTACTGTATTTACGCTTGAAGCAGCAGATTCTGTTGTACATGATTTGTTAATTGCGGTTATTCTGGTAGCCTTTGTAATGTTGTTCTTCTTACACAGTATTAGAAACTCATTGATTGTAATGGTTTCTATTCCTGCCTCTTTGATTGCAACATTTATTGGAATTTATTTATTAGGTTACACGCTTAACTTAATGTCTTTACTTGGTTTATCTCTTGTTGTTGGTATTCTTGTGGATGATGCCATCGTTGTATTAGAGAATATTTACCGACATATGGAGATGGGTAAAAGCCGAATCCGTGCGTCTTATGATGGAACTGCCGAAATTGGAGGTACAGTAACTTCGATTACTTTAGTAATTGTGGTGGTGTTCTTGCCAATTGCAATGAGTACAGGATTGGTATCGAACATTATTACACAGTTCTGTGTTACGGTAATTATTTCTACGATGTTCTCATTATTAGCTTCATTTACTATTATTCCTTGGTTGTCTTCACGTTTTGGAAAATTAGAGCATATCGAAGGTAAAAATCTATTTGGAAAAGTTATCCTTGGATTTGAAAGCTATTTAACTCGTTTTACAGATTGGATTTCAAACTTATTAAACTGGTGTTTAGATCACTATTTCAAAACAATTGGAATTGTATTAGTATTGTTCTTTGGATCGATCTTCTGGTTAATGGGAGGTGGTTATATTGGTGGAGAGTTCTTCGCATCATCTGATAGTGGTGAATTCTTAGTTCAAATTGAGATGCCGAAAGATGCTTCTTTGGAACAAACCAACTTTATGACACAAAAAGCAGAAGCTTTCTTAAAAGGAGAGAAATATGTTTTCAGCCAGATTACAACTGTAGGACAAACCAGTGAAGGTTTAGGAGCAGCACAAGCAACAGCTTACAAAGCGGAGATTGACGTTAAAATGATCGAACAAAAAGATCGTACAGATGACGCCAACGTTTATGCAGCAAAAACAAAACGTAAACTAGAGAAAATATTAGTTGGAGCAAAAGTTAAAACAGTTCCTGTAGGTATCTTAGGAACGGCAGAAGATGCAACTTTAGGTTTGATTGTAACAGGTCCAAACGTAGAAAGTGCTATGAAATTTGCAAAATTAGCCGAAGCTGAATTACGCACTATTCCTGGAACAACTGAGATTAAATTAACAGTTGAAGACGGAAATCCAGAGATCAACGTTCAGGTTGACAGAGATAAAATGGCAGCTTTAGGATTAACGCTTCAAACAGTTGGTTTAACCATGCAGACAGCTTACAGCGGTAATACTGACGGTAAATTTAGAGCTGGTGAATACGAATACGACATCAATATCAAATACAACGAATTTGATAGAAAAAACATTACCGATGTTAGTAATTTGATTTTCATCAACAATGCTGGTCAGCAGATTAAATTAAACCAATTCGCTACAATTACAGAAGGTTCTGGACCAAGTAAATTAGAGCGTAGAGATAAAACAGCTTCTGTAACCGTACAAGGTCAGAACGTTGGGGTTCCAGCAGGAACAATCGTTACACAATGGCAGGAAAAATTAGATAAACTGAAAAAACCAGTTGGAGTTAACTACATCTGGGGTGGTGACCAAGAAAACCAATCAGAAGGTTTTGGTACTTTAGGAATCGCATTATTAGCGGCTATTATTTTGGTTTACCTTGTAATGGTAGGTTTATATGACAGTTTCGTTCACCCATTTGTGGTATTATTTGCTATTCCGCTTTCGTTCATTGGAGTTTTATTTGCACTAGCATTAACAAACAATACTTTAAATATCTTTACCATTTTGGGGGTCATCATGTTGATTGGTCTGGTGTGTAAGAATGCGATCATGCTTGTCGATTATACCAATCAGCGAAGAGCTGCTGGAGAATCGATTAGAACAGCATTAATTCAGGCAAACCACGCTCGTTTACGTCCGATCTTGATGACAACAATTGCGATGGTATTTGGTATGTTCCCAATTGCATTAGCAGCTGGAGCGGGAGCAGAATGGAAAAACGGATTGGCTTGGGTAATTATTGGAGGTTTGATCTCTTCACTATTCCTAACGTTAATTGTGGTTCCTGTAATCTATGACATCATGGAGAAAATCATTAGAAAATTCTCTAAAGGAGAAAAAATCGATTACGAAGCTGAAATGGTTGCTGATTATGAGCATACAGAATTAAGCGAAGACGGTTTTAATCCAAAACATACCCATTAATAGTTTTAATTTTTGATAGAAATTCCAAAGTCCGAATTTGGAATTTCAAAATGAAAAATCCCAAGTTCCATTAAATTGGAATTTGGGATTTTTTTTATTTAATACTAAAAATGTTTCACGCAGATTTTTTTAAATATAGCCCGTGGTTTCAACCACGGGAAACGTTATTAATGTATTGCGTACCCGTGGTTGAAACCACGGACTATGTTGAGCAAAATGATAAATATTTCAGCGGGTCAAATTAAAATAGAGCTTTGTATATCTGTCTAAATTTAATAATGAAATTATAAGTTCATTTAATTGGAGTTTGGATTTTTTTTATTGTGAATTGAAAAGATGACATTAAAAATGTCGTCTTTTTCGTTTATTTGTATCACCTTATTAAAAGTACTATGCTACAAAAAGATAAATCTGCAGCGATTGGTTTTATTTTTATAACCATGTTGATTGATATTACAGGATGGGGAATTATTATTCCGGTAATTCCGAAATTAATTGAAGAATTGATTCATGGAGATATCAGCGAAGCAGCAAAAATTGGAGGCTGGTTAACTTTCGCGTATGCAATAACTCAATTTGTCTTTGCTCCCGTAATTGGAAATTTGAGTGATAAATTCGGAAGAAGACCAATCATATTAATTTCGCTTTTCGGCTTTTCATTAGATTATCTATTATTAGCATTTTCACCAACTATTATCTGGCTTTTTATCGGAAGAATTATTGCTGGTGTAACTGGAGCGAGTATTACAACAGCTTCAGCTTATATTGCCGATGTAAGTACAGCCGAAAACAGAGCAAAAAACTTTGGTCTAGTCGGCGCTGCCTTCGGATTAGGATTTATTATTGGGCCCGTTATTGGCGGATTATTAGGACAATACGGTTCAAGAGTTCCTTTTTACGCAGCAGCTGTTTTGTGTATGGTGAATTTCCTTTACGGATTTTTCATTCTGCCGGAATCACTTAAAAAAGAAAACCGCAGACCGTTTGACTGGAAACGCGCCAATCCAATTGGAGCTATATTAGGATTAAAAAAATATCCAACGTTGATTGGCTTAATTGCAGCAATATTTTTATTGTATGTCGGTTCTCACGCGGTGCAAAGTAATTGGAGTTTCTTCACCATTTATCAATTCAATTGGGATGAACGAATGATCGGAATTTCATTAGGAATAATTGGTCTTTTAGTTGGAGTTGTACAAGGCGGATTGGTTCGATACATTAATCCAAAAATAGGAAACGAAAAAAGTATTTATATCGGTTTGGCTTTGTATACAATAGGAATGCTGCTGTTTGCTTTTGCCACAGAAAGCTGGATGATGTTTGTATTTTTAATTCCGTATTGTCTTGGCGGAATTGCCGGTCCAGCATTGCAGTCTGTTGTGGCGAGTAAAGTTGCACCAAGCGAACAAGGCGAAATTCAAGGAACTTTAACGAGCTTAATGAGTGCTTCATCTATTATTGGTCCGCCTATGATGGCCAATACATTCTACTTTTTTACTCATAACGATGCGCCTTTTAAATTTGCTGGAGCACCTTTTATTTTGGGTGGAGTTTTAATGTTATTGAGTACTGTTGTGGCTTATTTTTCGCTGAAAAAACATGTTGTTCCTAAAACGCAAATAGATAAAAATGAAATGATATAAAGCGAAAAGCTTTCTAAGAATAATTTATATTTTGCTCCGCAGGAGCAGTTTCATAAAAAAGGCTGTCTAAAAATTTTAGACAGCCTTTTTTAGAATTTGGAATTTTTTAATTGGATTTTCTACTTAAGGTACAAATAATGATTAAAGTAATCAATAATCGCTTTTCCTTCCAATAAAACATCGGCCCCGATAATACCGTGAACAGGTTTTGCTTTATAAGATTCTAAAGCTTCATTGACATGCGAAAGATCAAAAATAACAATACTGAAATCTTTATTTTTCCAGCTTCCTAATTGTAATTTATTCTGTGATGAAATCTGTGTTTTCATTCCCGTTCCGCCAGCGCCAGAAGCTTTGGTCTTAGAGTTTTTTGCATCCAGTTCAAAACGTTCAATACTTTCAAATCCGATGCAGGTATTAGATGCGCCGGTATCTAAAATGAATGTTCCAGAAATACCGTTAATTTTGGCTTTTATCTGTAAATGCTGCGTTTTAGTGATTTTGAATTTTATTTTTTTATAATTCTCGATTTTGAGAATTTTGTGAAGATTTTCCATTTCTGTACTGATTGAAACCCAAAAATAAGCCAATTACAGCCAAAAAACTAATGATATACCAGATATAATTTGTTGGTTTTGATGCTTCTTCAACACTTCCATAATACACAAAAGCACTCCAGTAATAAGGAGATTTCTTGGCATTCGGAATGCTTTCGGCTTTTAAAAAGGCTCTTTTTGCATTAGCACTTGCTTTTACAAATGAAACATTATGTTTGATTTCTTTATAAAAATAATCCATGTAAACAGATGTTGTATAATCGTTTACATTCCATAGAGAAAACATCAAATTCTGTGCACCCGCAAACTGAAAACCTCGAGCGATACTCATAGCGCCTTCAGATTTGTACATTTTTCCAATTCCTGTTTGGCAGGCACTCAAAACCACCAAATCAGGATTAAGCTGTAAATTATACAATTCAGAAAACAGGATTTCTTGATCGTAAAATTTAATGCTTGCTGGAACTTCAAAATCACCCGAAGAAGCATGTGTGCTGAGGTGTATAATAGATTTTCCTGCTGTATTGTTTTTAAAGTTAGCAAAAGTGGCATTTTCATTCACAAAAAACTGCCCGTCAAAATTATGTTGTATCGATTCTAGTTCATTTTTTGAAAAGCGTAGGGCATAATTTGTTTTATCGAAAATTGGAAAAATCCCTAAAATGTTCTTTTTATCTTTTGAGAGTGCATTGTTATTCAAATATAATTCGGCTGAATTATTATACGAAATATCGAAATCATTCAACAAATAATGCATTTTGGCAAAATTGGTCGTTTTCTCTTTTATAGTAATTAAAGCCTCAAAAGGCAAGAAGTTTAAAAGTCCGTCAGGAATAATAATGAGATTTTGAGAATCCGATTTTGCAGGTAAAAGAAGATTTTTATGAGCAGAAAAAGCAGTTTTTTGATAATACTCAATATCGTTAATTATGGTTTCAGGTTTTATAAAATGACTAATAAAACTTATTATCGGTTCACCGCACATTTGTCCGATGCAGATCGATTTCAACGCTACACGATTGTTCTTTATTACAAATAAGTGAATGGTTTTGGAGCCCCAAAAATATTCATACAATATAGCATCATCCTTCTGGAGTTTGGCATACAATTTTTGCAAATCGAAAGACGTTTGACTTTTTTGATTGTATTTTTCTTCATTTGATTTAAAAAGCAACATTAAATTATTTTGCTTCTGAATGGCTTCGTTTATTTTTGAAATAGCTGCCAATTCCAGTTTTTGCTGTTCTTTTACAATAATAGTATTCCAGTTTTGCATCTGCTGCAAAATCAATTTTTGTTCTCTCGGAAGTGATGCAGCATTTTTCAAATGATCTTTTAAAACTACAGATTTAGTATGTTCTGCCAGTTTGAAAGCTTCTTCGATATAACTTTGTTTTTTCTCTGTTTCAAAAAGTGATTTATAAATTTCAAGACATTTTTCTGTTCGGTTTCGATTTCTAATTTGAGTTATAATTTTAGAATCTTCATATACTAAAAGAGACTGAAATAACTCTTCAATGTAAAAAGAAAGAGAAAAACTTTTTAATGCTTTTTTGGACTCATTCTGTGCGATATAAATTTCTGCTTGTAAATCTAAAGCGTCGAGTAAAACGGTTTCGGCATAAAGCGTATTTTGATCAGGAAGAATGTTTTTTTGATTTTTATAATTTGGCAATAGTATTTTAAATGCCGTTTGAAGTTCGGCTTGAGCTTTGTCTAAACTATTTTGTTTCAATAGTAAAAAAGCTTTTTCTAAGTAAAATTGTGCTTTTTTTCTCGGTTCCTGCTGTGGTAATTTTTCGAAAATAGTTGTTGCTTTTGCGAAATACATTGCAGCTTCTTTTGAATGAAAAGCAGTTTTTATTCTATAAAGATTAATGTACGTATTGTATAAATTTTCAGCATAAGCCTTGTCCTTTTGAAGTAATGGAATGGCTTTCAAAAAAGCATTTTCAGCATCTGAAAAATCTTCATTTATATTTCGTAAAAGATAATTTACGCCTAAATTGTTTAATAAAAGACCTTTTTGAGGTGAAGTTATTTTTTCTGACCCAAGCGTTTTTTCAATCAAGTCAATTGCTTCGCGGACTTTTCCGGAATTTTGGTATACGTTGGATAAATTTAGAATGGCAGCAACTTTCTGATTTTCATTTTTTTCCTCGTTGGCAATAAAATAATATTGTTTGATAATGTTTTCAGCATTTTTGTAATCGCCCAAAATCGTGTATAAATTTCCTAAAGGTTTTAAGCAGAATTCAACAATATCATAGTTTTTCAGTTTATTTTTTTGATAAATCATCCAAGCTTTTTCGTAACTTTTTACGGCTTCTAAAGTCTGCCCAAACTGATTTTCATAATACGCTTTATTACAGTTTAAAATAACAATTGCCAATAATTCATCTTTGGTTTTTGGTTTAGCACTTTTCCAGAAATCACTTTCAAGATTTCGTAAGTTTTGTAACGCTTTCGCTGAAGGATGAGTAACAAAACGATCAACAGCGTTATATATTTTATCTTCCTGACTTTGCCCGAAAACATTCAGACTCAAGAAAAGGAAAATTAAACCATATAAGTGCTGTAAGTTCATATTAAATTGATTTTATCATCAATTGTCAGTCTGAGCAAAGTCGAAGACCTTTTTCTTTATAAAGCCTTCGACTTCGCTCAGGATGACATTGGTGTTTTAAAGTTTCCAAAATTCTTTTTCTTGCCACGACCCGAGCGATAGCGAACAGGCGAAGCAATTTCACGAATCGAAACTTAAAATAGCATTTTTTAAAATTAGTGGAAATTAGTGAAATTCGCGGCAAAAACATTCTTTGTGCATCTTTGCGGAATAACCATCTAAAACTTCCAAATTCCATACACTTGAAAATAATTAAAATTCTGCTCAAAATTAATCACATAACGTGCGCCCAAACTTGGACCAATTCTGGCAAAACCAGCCGTTAAATCAAATAAAAGGCCTGTTTGAATATCGGTGAAATTATTTTTTATCTTACTAGAACTCGTAGTCGAACTAATTAAAAAGTTCTCTTTATCGCCTTCATACGTATCTACTTTTATGCTTTCATTCTGTTCTGAAAAAACATTTACGTTCGCCTGAATTCCTGCGCCAACTCCAATATAATTGTTAATATTGTACCGAATTAAGACAGGAATTTCCCAATTAACGTTTTTATTTTCGGTAAAAGTTGTGGTACGCACCAACTGCCTCGTTCCGTTAGCATTAGTATTAAATTCATCCGCAACATTTACGGCACTGTTGTATTGGTTTAAAGCATTTTCCCATTCGACCTGCCAATAAAAACGATAGGATTTAAAAGGTGAAAGTGTCGCTCCTACAAAATAACTAGTTGATTTGTCTAAATCTGGATAGAAATTATAACCCGCTTTTGCACCAATTGAAATTCCAGGCAAGAATCGGGTAGTAGCGTAATTGGTAATAATGGGTTCGTTTTTATCAAAAATAATGGACGTTCGGCTTTTGGTTTTTACTTTATGAAAATCTTCTCCAAACTTCATCGAATACTTTACAAAACCTTTTGTAGAATCTTTTTCATGCACATTTTTCTGTTCCGTTCCTGGGAGATAAATGTTTTTGAAAGTAAAAATAATTTGCTTTTGTTTGATAATAGTATCGAGACAGCTTACAGTTGGTTCTTCGCCTTTTGGGCAGATCGGACACTCTGGATACATGCTTTCAATCTGAAAAGTCTTTTTATCAAACATATCTGGAATATCGGTTTCTAAACGAATTTTTCTTGCTGGACCTTCGCCGTTGTTTTGAAAACGAGTTTTAAAATTCACTCTTTTAAAACGCACCAATCTGTAATTCATAAACCTTCCGTTTGATCCCATTTTGTTTGGATCGTGAGACGTTACAATTTCCATTTCAAGATTTTTCACTTTGTGGTTTTTATAACTTCTATTCGGAACAAAAATACCGCGCATGGTAACCGTTGCGCTAGTATCTTTAATCATTTCTGGAGTAGTTTTAAAAGTATAAAAAACATTGCGGGTTTCGCCTGGATTAGCATCATCAAACTCTAAAACGGAAACATTATGATAGGTTTTATTGGCGTCTAAAAGCGAAGCATCCAAATCTTCTTCAGTTGTCGTATTTCGGTATTTTTTGGTTTTGAAATTCACTTCGGCGGAAGCCAGAAAATTATTCGAATCGTTCAAATCATCAACTGAAGCCACTAAATTTTCTTTTACTTCACGTTCGCCCGCATAAGTTCTAAAATCGCTTAATTCAAAATTATTGTGTTTAAACTGCTTTTCATTATAAAACAAATAAAGCTTTCCGTTAACAACATAATTTTCTAGATTTTGATAACTCACTACGACTACCATTTCTTGCTCCGGAATAGGATCACAATTCTTGATAATAGCAAAACCATTCTGATCTGCAATTGATGCAATGTCTTTAAAATTAGTATCGGTAATATCGTTTACAGCTACTTTTTTCGGGCGTGTTGCGGGAGGTTTTCCGTTGTCGTAATTATTGGTTACGGCAAGTCTTGCAGTGTAATTGCCTTTCTTTTTATAAACATGTTTTGGTTCGGCTTCTTTGCTGTAATGTCCGTCGCCGAGTTCCCATAAATACGAATAACTCGGTTTTGGCGCACCCGCAATCGGAATCAAAGGCGGTGTTTCTGGTTTATAAGAAACCTGATTTCCGTTTTGAATAAAACTGATATTGGCTCTTCGGGTTATGGTGTCTTTTACTTTGGTTTGCCCTATTGACAGAATTGAAAATAGAAGCAAGAAAATAGACAGTTGTGGTTTCATAACTAGATAGTTTTGGGATTCTAAAATGATCAAAATCAATTTAAAAACAGGATTAAATGTAAAAAAAAGTGATGAGCAAATCACCACTTCTTCTTAAAAAAAGCATTTGAAAGTTACTGAATGGCATTAATTGCAGCAACCAATTGAGCTTCGGTACCAACTGTTGTTTCGGCTAGTGTAAAGGTATAAACGGCATTTGCGGTTGTTGTTACTCCTTTGATTGCGTATCTCCAATTTCCATTATCTTCAGTTGCAAAAATGATGTGACAAGCTAATCCAACTGGAATTTGACCATAATGTTCGCTGAATAATCCTGCAGCAGTATAAGTATCCAATTTTGCAAGAGCATTATTTCCTTCGCCATCATAAGAAAGATATACGGCACTGTTGGTATTGTCGTATCCTTCAGGAACATCAACTAAAATGGTTGTTTTTGGTCTTGGATCGCTATAGAAACGATCAACATTTGTCCATCCAAAGTTTCCAAAAGTCACATAATAATTGTTTCCTTCGCCTTGAACACCGCCTTTTCCACCAGTTCCATCGGCATTTGCTCTGGCATCTTTCCACGCAAGTTCACCATCTTCATCAATAACTCCAGTCCATAAAGTCATTAAATTATCGTAACCATCCGTTAATGCTGTTGGAACAATCATGCTTAACGAACAAGATGTTTGTAATTCGACTCCCCCCTGAGTTGCTTTGATGAAGAATTCTCCGCCAGAAATCAAAAGGTTTTTCTTTCCATCAGGCATAATTCCCATTGTTGGTTTGTTAGTGACCAACATATTTCCTTTGTCAAAAAGTTCGATGTATTCAATATCCACCTGACCTGTTACCGGATTTCCATTTTTTGTTAAACAATCTCCGTTAATGTAAAGCTTGACACCCTTTGCGGAAGTTAAAGTCACCACTCCATTTCCCGCTGTCATGGTAAAATTTTGTGTATTTCTTTTTACGCCTTTTTCGTTGATGCTTTTAAATGCTGCCGCAGTTGGAGGAGAAAGCTTAATGTCATCTCCATCTGTGTTATCGCAGCTGGCGAAAGTTGTCATTGCTATTATTAAAAGTCCGATTTTTTTAAAATTTGTTTTCATAATTTCTAGTTTTTATAAATCTGGCATGATCGTTTCAAGTAGTTTTTCAGATTTGGTTAATTAATTTTTAGTTAAATCAATTTGGGTTTGATTTTGTTACCCTGTTTTTCAAAAAATATTTTTCTGAGGCTTTTATATTGTTATATCAATTGGTTTTAAAAATTGTTACCCTTCATTTTTAATTTTTTTTATTTAAAGAGAAAGGCATTTATCTTCAAAGAGATTTCCATCTTCGTCAACGGCTACCAGAATATCTTTTTTACGCGAGAAATTTAGAATCAGGTAAATCCATATTAATGACCAAAAACCTAAAGTCATACAGCTGATAAATAAATGAAGCGAATGATTTATCGTCTTTTTTTCTTTGGACAAAACCACATAAGGCAGTTTCTCATTATGTTCCGTAATTACAAAACCGCTTCTTGTTTTGGCGGCGATTATTTCGTAGAAGCGGTCTAAGTTTTTCTCATTTACAAATTGATAACTTTCCATTTCTTTTAATTTTTTAAAGGTTTTTTAAAAGACTTTTGTTTCGTTATATACAATTCACTGAATTATTGTTACCCCTTGTTTTTGAAATTTTTTGAGAATCTTTTTTTAAATTAGCTGTTAAAACATTTTTCTATGGATCAAAATAAAATTCATCCTGACCAAAAATATATTGACGGACTTGCCGCAAATGATTCTGTAATTATTGAGATGATATACAAGAAGTATGCACCCAAAGTGGTTTTGTTTATTACCAATAATTCAGGAGATAAAGATCAGGCGCAGGATGTGATTCAGGAAATTATGATTTTGCTTTTTAATCAGGCCAAAGCCAATAAACTTCAGTTGACTTGTCCGTTTGATGCTTATTTTTTCTTGTTATGTAAAAGACGCTGGCTGAACGAATTGAAAAAATCGTCGAACAAAGGGGTAACAATTTATGAGAATGTGGTATCTAGTAATGAATCTGCACATGACCTAATTGCTCAAACAGAAGAGTTTGACGAAAAACAACAGCTTTTTGATACGATGTTTCAGAAACTCGGAGAGAAATGCCAAGAAGTTTTAAAGCTCAGTTTCAGTTTAAAATCGATGGAAGAAGTAGCCGAAAAACTCAATGTAACATATGGTTATGTTCGAAAAAAGAAATCATTATGTGTTGGTCAGCTAACAGAGTGGATTCAGGAAGCAAAAAATTTTAAATCATTAAAAAACAATTAATCATGAACGAAGAACGCTATATCTTATTTGATCAATACCTTCAAGGCGAACTAAACGTTGATGAAAGAAGTAATTTTGAGAAACAATTAAAAGAAGATCCAGAACTGGCTTCGGCTTTTGAGACTTTTAAAGAAATGCATCTTCAATTAGAAAATAAATTTGGGCAAGAAACAGAACGAGAAGTTTTTAAAGAAAACCTAAACCGAATATCTGATAAATACTTCAACAACAAGAAAACCAAAGTAGTTTCGCTTAAACCGTGGTATTTCGCGGCAGCGGCATCTATAGTAATCATGTTCGGATTGTTTTTCTTTGACTATAAACATTATCCTAATTTTGAAGATTACAATCATCCAGAAAGCGCTTATTTTACAGAAAGAGGTGTTTCTGAAGAAACTTTAAAACAAGCCGAGGATAATTTTAACGGAAAAAGATATGAAAAAGCAGTGCCGCTTTTTGAAGCTATTTTAAAAGAAAATAATGCACCAGAAATTCAATATTTCTACGGTGTTTCCTTATTGCAGGTTGGTAAATATGTAAAAGCAGAAAATGTTTTTAAAGAATTAGAAGCTGGAAATTCTGTTTATAAAGAAAAGGCAAAATGGAACAGGGCTTTATCGAAATTGAAACAAGGAAAATACAAAGAATGTGAAGAAATTCTACAGACAATTTCTCAGGATTACGAAGATTATGATCAAGTAGAACAATTGCTGGAAGAGCTAAATTAACAGAAAATAACACACAACAGCAAAAAAAATGCTGTCTTTACGTAAAACCTCAATCGAATTTGGAATTTTAGTTCTAAATTCGATTTTATTTTTATAAGAATTTGTCCCAAAACAATTTTTAAACTTAACTAAATCTATTAATGCGAAAAATTACGTTATTGCTTTTTATAGTATTTTCTCAAACTATTTTCAGTGCATCTAAAATTACTGAAACAGAAAAACTTACTGCAACTTGCAAAGTTTGGGGCTTTTTAAAATACTATCATCCAAAAGTTGCCGCTGGAGCGTTAAATTGGGACAATCAGCTTTTGGAGAAACTTCCTTTTATAGAAAAAGCAAAAACGAAAGAAGAATTTTCATTGATTTTAGAAAAATGGATTGATGATCTTGGACCAATAAAAGAAATTGCACCAATTCCTGCACCAAAAGATGTAGAATATTTTGATAAAAACTTTGATTTAAGCTGGTTTAATAATAGTAAAGTATTTTCTAAAAAACTTTCGAAGAAATTAAAATTTATTGAAGAAAACAGGTTTCAAGGCAAGCAGTTTTATGTAGAAGGAATGGAAAATGTTGGAAATATCCATTTGATCAATGAAAGTAATCTAAATCCAGATTACAATGATACCAATTCTAAACTTCGAGTGATATTTATGTATTGGAATTTGATTGAGTATTTTTTTCCTTATAAATATCAAATGGATGAAAATTGGGATACAGCCTTAGAAAAAGTTATTCCACAGGTTATTGCATCTAAAGGGGATACGGAGTTTTTTATGGTAATGAAAAAATTAGCCTATAAACTAAACGACAGTCATGTTGAGTTTTTTATTTATCAATCGAGTACACCAAAAAAAGACTGGAGATTTTTTCCGGCAAACGGAAAAATAATTGATGAAAAATTGGTGGTTACAGAAATTTTGGGAGACAGTTTGGCTCAGGCTTATAATATTAAAATAGGAACTGAAGTTACCAAGATAGACCATAAAACAATAAACGAAATTGTTGCAGAAAATAGAGAATTAATTGGCGCTTCAAATGAGTCAAAGTATTTAGATAAATTGACAAGCAGATTTTTATCAAGTGAATCAGATACTGTTGAAGTAGAGTTTTTGGAAGATGGAAAATATGTTACAAAAACAATGTTTTGGGGTGATTATCATGATTCTCATAGAAATGAATTTAAAAAAGGAGCAAAGAAAAAGAAAGAAAAATTTAAGCTTTTAGAAGATAATGTAGGATACGTTGATATGGGTATTTTAAAACCTGAAAATGTTCCCGATATGATCAATATGATGAAATCTACCAAAGCCATTGTTTTCGATTTAAGAAATTATCCAAAAGGAACTATTAGAGAAATTTCAGATTTTATAAATCCACAAGAAAAGACTTTTGCCATTTATACTGTTCCAGATTTAACTTATCCGGGAAGATTTAAATGGAGCGAAGGAAGCAAAAGCGGATTTGAAAATAAAGATAATTATAAAGGAAAGGTTGTTGTATTGATTAACGAAAAAGCAATAAGCCACTCTGAATGGTCTGCCATGTGTTTTCAAGGTTCTGGAAATGCAACTTTAGTAGGAAGTCAGACCGCTGGAGCCGACGGAAATGTTTCTCAATTTTATTTTGAAGGATTTAGTACACTTATTTCTGGAATCGGAGTATTTTATCCAGACAAAAGAGAAACCCAAAGAATTGGCATTGTGCCAGATATTGAAGTAAAACCAACAATTGAAGGAATTAGAGCAGGAAAAGACGAAGTTTTAGACCGCGCTTTGCTTTTTCTTGAAACAGGAAAATAGTCCCAAACTATTACAAAATTTAAACCTAACATTTAATGAAAAAAATTATACTATTTCTTTTTATTGTATTTTCTCAAAGCACTTTTAGCGCTGCTAAAATTACCGAAACCGAAAAGCTTTTTGCAACTTGTAAAGTATGGGGCTTTTTAAAATATTATCATCCAAAAATAGCTGGAGCAGAAGCAAATTGGGATAAACAGCTGTTGGAAAAATTACCTAAAATTGAAAAAGCACAAACCAAAGAAGAGTTTTCATTAATTCTAGAAAACTGGATTGATGATCTTGGACCAATACCAGAAATAGCACCAATTGCTGTACCAAAAGATGTAAAGTTTTTTGATAAAAATTTCGATTTGAGCTGGTTTAATAATAAACTGTTTTCTAAAAAACTTTCGAAGAAATTAAAATTTATTGAAGAGAATAGATTTCAAAGTAGTGAAGAATTTGAATACGGTTTTGATGGTTTAAAATATGTAAAAAACTACTTCGATCTCGATTATACAACTAAAGGTTCTCGTGTTCTAATGCTGTTTGGATATTGGAATTTAATCGAATATTATTTTCCGTATAAATATGTAATGGATCAAAAATGGGATCTGAGTTTAGAGCAGTCATTGCCGCTAATTGCAGATGCCAAAAGTGAGGCTGATTTTTATCTTGCATTAAAAAAACTGACTTCTAAGCTCAATGACAGCCATGTCAACACGCCAATATATGGAACCAAGGCGGCAGGGAGAGGATTAAATTATTTTCCAGCAACAGGTAAAATTATAGAGGAGAAATTGGTTATTACAGAGATTTTAGGTGATAGTCTTGCCGAAGCAGCTAATATTAAAATAGGAGATGTAATTACTAAAATAAATGACAAAACTGTAAAAGAAATCATTGAGGAAAATAGAGATCTAATCTGTGCTTCAAATGAAGCTAGCTTTTTAGACAAAGTAGTTCCTATTATTTTAAGAAGTGAATCTGAAAATGTTGCAGTTGAATTTTTAAAAGATGGTAAGTACGAGACAAAAACTATGTTTTGGTCTGATTATCATGATTCTCATCGAAATGAATTTAAAAAAGGTGCGATAAAACCAAAAGAAAAGTTTAAGGTTTTGGATAATAATATCGGTTATGTTGATATGGGAGCTATAAAACCCAGACATATTCCAGATATGATTAACGCCTTAAAATCGACAAAAGCAATCGTTTTTGATATGAGAAATTATCCAAATGATACTTGGAAACAGATTTCAGACTTTTTAAATGCTGAAGAAAAGAAGTTTTGTGATTACACAGAACCGTATTTAAAATATCCAGGAAGATATCAATGGGTTGATGGAAGAAAATGCGGATTTGATAACAAAGATCATTACAAAGGAAAAGTAATTGTATTGCTAAACGAAGATTCTATAAGCCAGTCTGAGTGGACAGCAATGTGTTTTCAAACAGCAGGTAATACCACAATTATAGGAAGTCAAACCGCAGGAACAGATGGAAATGCAATTGATATTGATTTTAAAGGATATCATACTAGATATACGGGACTTGGCGTTTATTATCCTGACGGACGCGAAACACAAAGAATTGGCATAGTTCCTGATATTGAAGTAAAGCCAACAATCAAAGGCATTCAAGAAGGAAAAGACGAGGTTTTAGATCGTGCTTTATTATTTGTTGAAACAGGCAGATAATATTTATTACCTCAATTTGTCGACTTGAGGAACGAAGGATCACACTAGTTGATCGTCAGAAAAAATGGGGGTTTTCTTTGCGAAACTACTTTTGAGATTCTTCGTTCCTTAGGGGGATAAAATAATATAAAAAATCTTTTTTAGCAGCGGTTTCACGAAGTGAATCAATTAAATCCGCATCCCTTAATCTCTACAAAATTGGTATTGTTTTAATATTGTCGTAATTTTGACAGCTTTAAATTTATACCATTGAATTCAACACCAATTATTACCGATACGCACACGCACTTATATTCTGAAGAATTTGATCAGGATCGTGACGAAATGATACAGCGCGCAATCAACGCAGGAATTACCCGTTTTTTTATTCCGGCAATCGATGCCGCGGCGACACAATCTATGTACGATTTAGAAAAAAAATATCCCGATAATGTCTTCTTAATGATGGGTTTGCATCCCACTTACGTGAAAGATAATTACCTGGAAGAATTAGCACATGTTGAAACCGAATTATCTAAAAGAAAGTTCTACGCTGTCGGCGAAATCGGGATCGATTTGTATTGGGATAAAACACATTTAAAAGAACAGCAGATTGCCTTTAAAAGACAAATTCAGCTGGCAAAAAAATACAAACTTCCAATCGTAATTCATTGCCGCGAAGCTTTTGATGAGATCTTCGAGGTTTTAGAAGAAGAAAAATCAGAAGATTTATTTGGGATTTTTCATTGTTTTTCCGGAACTTTAGAACAAGCTTTGCAAGCTATTTCCTATAATATGAAACTGGGAATTGGTGGAGTTGTTACTTTTAAGAACGGAAAAATCGATCAGTTTTTAAATCAAATCGATTTAAAACACATCGTTTTAGAGACAGATTCTCCGTATTTAGCTCCAATTCCATATAGAGGAAAACGAAATGAAAGCAGTTATTTAGTAAATGTAATTTCAAAACTGGCAGCTATTTATGAAGTTTCCGAAGATGAAATAGCAGCGATAACAACCCAGAATTCAAAGGACGTTTTTGGGATTTAATCTAATCGTTACTTTAATCTAATTTTTTTTTTGTTCTTTTGCCCACTTAAAATCAATATAAATAATGCAGAAATTTGATGCCATTCGACCGTTTTATGATTCCGAAATAAATGAAGCACTTCATGCTGTGGTCAATCATCCTATGATGAAAACCATGATGAACTTTACTTTTCCGGAAGTAGAAGATGAGGTTTGGAAGGATCAATTAAAGAAAACACATTCGATTCGTGACTTTCAATGCAACTTTATTTATAACACCATACAAAAGGTTTTAGAGAAAAGTTCTGAAGGTTTAACGACTTCAGGTTTTGAAAAACTGGAACCAAATACTTCTTATTTGTTTATTTCCAATCATAGAGATATTCTTTTAGATACAACATTATTAAATGTTTGTTTGTTTGAACATGGTTTAGTTATGACAGCTTCAGCAATTGGAGATAATTTAGTAAAGAAAGCTTTCTTGGCAACTTTAGCTAAGTTAAATCGAAACTTTTTGGTTTTAAGAGGTTTAACGCCTCGTGAAATGCTGCAAAGTTCTAAGTTATTGTCTGAATATATGGGGCAGTTACTGCTTCGCGAAAACCGTTCGGTTTGGATTGCTCAGAGAGAAGGAAGAACAAAAGACGGAAACGATGAAACCAATCCAGGCGTTTTAAAAATGATTGGAATGGGTTCTGATGAAGAAAACTTAATGGATTATTTTAAGAAATTGAAAATCGTTCCGGTTTCTATTTCGTACGAATATGATCCAACAGATGTTTTGAAAATGCCGCAATTAATGGCAGAAGCAAACAACGAAGTTTACGTAAAAGATAAAAACGAGGATTTCATGACCATTTTAAGTGGTATTATGGGAACTAAAAAAAGAATACACATTTCTGTTGGCGATGTTTTGGATACAGAAATCGATCAGATTGTAGCTGAAAATGACAATGCGAACAAGCAGGTTCAGGCTTTAGCACAAACTATTGATGATGTTATCTTAAAGAATTACCAATTATGGCCGACTAATTTTATTGCTTACGATATTTTAAACGAAACAAACCGATTTGCTGACAAGTATAAAGAGAGCGAAAAATCGCTTTTTGAGCGTCGTTTAGAAATGCGTATCGGAAGCGATAATCCTGTGACAAGACAAGGATTTTTGGCAATGTATGCCAATCCGGTTGTCAATAAATTAAAATACCAAGATGTCATCTAAAGCTAAAATACTGCTGATATATACCGGAGGAACCATCGGTATGAGCAAAGATTTTGAAACTGGAGCTTTGAAAGCATTCAATTTTAGTAAATTAATTCAGAAGATTCCAGAAATCAAACAATTGGACTGTGAAATAGAATCGATTTCATTTGAACATCCAATTGATTCTTCCAATATGAATCCCGAAATGTGGACCAAAATTGCCACGATTATAGAGGATAGTTACAGTGCTTTCGACGGATTTGTGGTTTTACATGGGTCAGATACGATGTCCTATTCGGCTTCTGCTTTGAGTTTTATGCTGGAGAATTTGGCGAAACCTGTTGTATTTACAGGCTCTCAATTACCAATTGGTGATTTGCGTACCGATGCAAAGGAAAATCTGATTACAGCGATTCAGATTGCTTCTCTTTTAGAAGACGGAAAGCCCGTTATTACAGAGGTTTGTCTGTATTTTGAATATAAATTATACCGAGGAAACCGAACTTCAAAAGTAAATGCAGAACATTTTAGAGCTTTTACGGCTCCAAATTATCCAGAATTGGTAGAATCTGGAGTTCACTTAAAATTAAACAAACATTTATTTCTTCCCATAAATAAAGACGCAAAACTGATTGTTCATAAGAATTTAAACAATCACGTTGCGATCATAAAAATGTTCCCGGGAATGAGTGAAATCGTTCTGGCATCAATTCTTGCCACAAAAGGTTTGAGAGGAATTATCCTTGAAACCTACGGCTCAGGAAATGCACCAACAGAAGATTGGTTTTTAAATCTAATTGAAAAAGCGATCCAATCTGGAATGCACATCGTAAATGTAACCCAGTGTTCGGGCGGAAGTGTCAACATGGGACAATACGAAACCAGTATAGCTTTAAAATCACTCGGCGTTATTTCTGGAAAAGACATTACTACAGAAGCTGCCATTACCAAATTAATGTATCTGTTAGGACATAATATTCCGCAAAACGGTTTTAAAGAGATTTTTGAAACTGCGCTTCGTGGGGAAATATCTTAGATTTAAATTACAATATTTTTTAAAGGAAACTCCAATAAAAAAAATCCAAATTCCAATTTACTTGCGGTAAGAACTTTGTCAAAGTTTAAAACTTTGACAAAGTTGATCAGCGTACATGACTAAACCCGACAGGTTTTTAAAACCTGTCGGGTTTGTTTTTTAGTGAATTAAACAGTTCAGTTTGTCATTTCGACCGAAGAGAGAAATCACACTCGATGATCAACAAAGATTGTCGATTTTGTTTGCGGAATTTCTAGTGTGATTTCTCCTTACGTCAAAATGACAAGATTATGGATAGTTGGATTTGGAATTTGTATTTCCTTTTTTGGAATTTGGAATTTTTTTAATTGGAATTTTTATAAGGTACAGGACAAGTTTCCAAATCCTGTGAAGCTTTATGTTTTTTATAATACACATAAACAATCACAGAAAGAATACAAATAATTCCCTGAATGGCAATCGTAGTTCGAACTCCAAGAGAGTGAGAAACACAGCCAATAATTAAACTTCCAACAGGAATCATTCCCTGATAAGCCATCATAAAATAGCTGATACTTCTAGAACGCATGCTGACAATACTGTGCGTTTGAATATAGATATTGATAGATGAGGTTTGTCCCATCATGCCGATACCGCTTAAGGTCATACAGATCAAAGCGATGGTAAGGCTGTTTGAAACCGCTAAAATAATTACACTGAAACCCAAAAGTAAACTTGCTGAGATCAATAATTTGCTCATATTTTCAGCAGATTTTAAATTGGCTAGATAAATAGCAGATAAGACAGAACCAATTCCAGCGGCACTTTCAAACCAGCTGAACGTTTCGGCATTTCCATTAAAGATGTCTTTGGCGAAAACAGGCATTAGCGTATTAAAAGAAATAACGAATAAACTGCTGCAGGTCAACATTAAAAGCATTCTGGCCATTTCGGTTTCTTTTTTAACATAATCAAGACCTTCAATAAGATCTTCCAGCATATTTAGTTTGTTTTCAGCTTTAATGTGCGGTGTGATTTTCATTAACATTAGTGAAATCAAAACGGGAACATAGCTTACAAAGTTTCCAATAAAACAAATGTCTTCTCCATATTCGTGCAGAATAATTCCCGCAAGCGCAGGACCGGCAATACGGGCAAAATTGTTCATTGTTGAATTGAGTGCAACCGCATTCGGGAGATCTTCCTTGTTGTCCACAATATCAATCATCATGGTTTGACGGCAGGTCATATCAAAAGCATTGATAATTCCCTGAATTAAACTTAATGCTAAAATGAAGTTGATATTGTAAATCTTGAGATAAATCAGCAAAGCTAAAGTTCCTGCCTGAAGCATTGCAAGAGACTGTAGAAACAGCAATGTTTTGTGTCTGTCATAACGTCCAATTATGCTTCCTGCCAAAGGTGCTAGAAACAAAGACGGAATCATACTTAAAAAAGTTGCCAATCCTAGTAAAAATACAGATCCTGTTATACTGTAAACCATCCAGCTTACGGCGGTTTTCTGCATCCAGGTTCCAATGACAGAAACAGATTGTCCGTAAAAGAACAACTTGAAATTTTTAGATTTTAAGGCTTTAAACATGATTTTAATTATTTGATACAAAGGTCGGGATTATGATTTCATTAGAAAAATTAATAATTTTACTGATAATAAGTAGTAAAACTTATCAATATGGAAATTTATCAACTGCAGTATTTTATTAAAACTGCTGAGGTTTTGCACTTTACCAAAGCGGCAGAACTGTGTTTTGTAACACAATCGGGACTTTCACAGCAAATTAAAAAACTGGAAGAAGAGCTTGGTATGCCTTTGTTTAAGCGAATTGGTAAAAAAGTACAATTGACAGAAGCTGGTGCTGTTTTTCTAATTCATGCGAAAAAAGTGGTAGAAAATGTCGAAAACGGAAAACAAGCAATCGAAGATTTAAATGAAATGATTGGCGGTGAACTGCGAATTGGAGTTACCTATATTTTCGGATTATTGGTTCTTCCTGTTGTTAATACATTTGCCAAAAAATATCAGAATCTAAGAATCATAGTAGATTACGGGACAACAGAAGCCTTAGAACAAAAACTGATTAATAATGAACTAGACTTAGTTTTAGTGATTTCCTCGCATGAGATTGGTCCTCCAATTCAAAAAGTGCCCTTGTTTACATCAAATATGGTGATGGCAGTTTCCAGAAAGCATTCATTAGCTTCTTTAGATAAAATACCATTTAAAAAAATAGAAGAAGTGCCGTTGATTCTTCCGGGAAAAGGATCGAATTCTAGAGAATATGTAGAAATATTGTTTGTAAAACATCATATGAAACCGAAGATTTCTATAGAATTAAATTCGATTAATGCTTTATTGCAAATGGTAGAAAACAGTGACTGGGCGACCATCGTAGCCGAAAAAGCATTAAAAGGCTGGGAACATAGTCTTAAGGCTATTCAGATTACGGGCGTGGTAACCAAACGAGATTCTTTTATGCTCACGATTGGAAGTTACCAAAAGAAAGCCGTTAAATTGTTTATGGAAGAATTTAGCAAGAGCATCAACGAATCTTAAACATTTACGTTGTGAAACTCATTTTTTTTTGTGTTCTTTGCAGACCAAAATAGAGAGGTGTCCGAGTGGTTTAAGGAGCTAGCCTGGAAAGCTAGTATATGGGTAACTGTATCGAGGGTTCGAATCCCTTCCTCTCTGCAAGTTTTTAACTTAAATAATACCAAACCCCGAAATCTGTATTTCGGGGTTTTTTTATTAGTTTTCTAAAATTACCAAATTATAAATTGCAATATCATACATCCCAAAAAACTTCTTGAACAAAAACTTTGGGTAATTTCGATTTATACTATTTGTATGGAAAAATCAGCAGTATTCAATTTCAGGATTATATATTACAAATAGCTTTTAGAAAATCTGTCGAACAATGTCTCAAAAATTTAAAAATAAATATCGTATTCCATCTTCACGATTGCAAAATTGGGATTATGGCGCAAATGGCGCTTATTTTATAACTATTTGTACTCAAAACAGAGAAAATTTTTTTGGCGAAATCGCAGAGACGCAATTTATTGCGTCTGAATTGGGTATGTTGGCAGAAAAATATTGGCTGGAAATTCCAGAACATTTTCCATATGTCGAATTGGGTAATTTTGTGATTATGCCAAATCACGTTCATGGAATTTTGATTATCGATAAAAACGCATCGGTTTCCGCTGAGACTGAGACGCGATTAATCGCGTCTCTACCTGAAACAATATATAAAACAGGTGGTTTTGCCGGAGATAAAACCCCCATGTTACACGATAATATTTCAAGAATTATAAGATGGTATAAAGGAAGATGTTCTTTTGAGATGAAAAAAATACATGTTGATTTTGGTTGGCAACCGCGTTTCCATGATCACATCATTAGAAATGAAAAATCTTTTGAAACCATACAAAATTATATAGAAAATAATCCGTTGAATTGGAATAAAGACAAATTCTACGGAAAATAAAACAAAAACAATCCGAAATAACGGTAGAGACGCGATTAATCGCGTCTCTCTATTTTTTGGAGAGATTAATCGCGTCTCTCTATTTTTTTTAGAGATTAATCGCGTCTCTATTTTAGAATAATCGATTAAAAATAGAATTCATTTTTGAAGATATTGATTTTGAAAAACAAGATTTTGATGATTATAAATCAAAATATCTAGATTTATCGGATCTTGTTAAAAATCGAAAGCTATAGTTCTAAAAAGTTGTGCTTAATACGGTTTTCCACATTATTTTATTACAGAAATTATTATATATTTGGCTCTTGTGTAATATAAATAATTTGATGGATTTACCTCCTTATTCTCCAGGATTGCATAAACTGGTCACTTTACATGTCAGCGAAATTTCTAAGCTTACCAACAGCGATGGTTTTGTTGCGGTTACAAATTCCATTTTAGAAAAATATGAACTTGAAAAGGTTGGTGCTGTTGTGCATAACTTTGATAACGAAAGTTTTACGATTTCATACTGCCTTAAAGAATCTCATATTTGCATACACACCTGGCCAGAATACAATCAGTTGACTTTGGATGTTTATCTATGTAATTATCTTCAGGATAATTCCGAGAAAGTGCGTGCTGTAATGGCTGATTATATTGCCTATTTTGATGCTGAGATTATTAAAGATTTTGAAATTAACCGATAAGATATGAAGATTCCTTGTTACGATTGTAATGTAGAAACCGAATTAGAGGTTGGTTTTGAAGTTATCAATTTTGTTTGTCCAATCTGTCGAAGTCTCTATGAGGCCGACAATGATGGAAAATTTCGCAGAAAATCAAAATATAAAGCAGAAACAGAAACCTATCCGCTAGTTATTGGCGAAACGGGCTTCTTAAAAGGAAGCGAATATAGGGTAACTGGAATATTGAGGAAAAAAGTGCATCCTGATTATAGATGGACAGAGTTTATTTTGCAAAATGAAGCAAAGGAATTCCTTTATCTATCTGTTTCAAACGGACATTGGATGATGCTTACTGAAATGGAAAAGATTGATCCATTAAAAAAAGGCGTTAAAGTTCTAAATCATAATGATGAAAGATATGATTTATTTGAACATTCTGATGCTGAAATAATCGATGCAAAAGGATTTTTTGATTTTGAACTTCCTCAAAACAAATACATTCATCTGGCAGAATTTATAAATCCGCCCTTTATTATTTCTGTTGAAAAAATGAATAATGTTCAGACTGCATTTCATGGCGAATATGTCAGTAAAAGCAAAATCAGAAAAGCATTTCCAGGAATAAACCTGCCGTATCAGATTGGAACAGGTATGATTCAGCCGTCTCTTTTTGATCTTAGAAATACCGCTGTTATTTTCTGTCTTTTTGCTTTGTTGATTTTGACATCTAATTGGTATATTTATAAAGATCAGGTAGAGCAAAATGTTTTTGACAGCACTATTAAATTCAGCGAATTTAATAACAAAGAAATCACCACTCCATCGTTTGTGCTCAATGGCGCTTCGGCTCCTATGACGATTAAGGTTTCTACAGGTGTCAGTAATTCTTGGGCCAATTTAAATATCGCTTTAATTAATGAAAATAACGGTGATGAGACTTACGCCAATAAAGACATAGAATATTATTACGGAACTTCGGATGGAGAATCTTGGACAGAAGGAAGCCAGTCCGATACATTTAATATCTGCGGTGTAAAAGCAGGAAAATATCATCTTTCAATTACACCAATGAAAGCTCCAGAAGATCTTTCTAACAGCACAATGAACGTAAGTGTCGTCTGGAATCAGCCTTCGAGTCGAAATGTCTGGCTGGTTATTCTTGGCATGGCTGTACTTTATTTTATAATCTATTATTTCACGAACCAATTTGAAAAACAGAGATGGGCAGACAGTTCCTACTCGACATATGAATATGAATAGAATTTCTGATTTCTTTGCCAATAATTGGGCTCCGCTTGCAATTGGATTCTTTTGCTTTGGGGTTTATATCTATTTTGCTCTTGCAGGAAATAGAATCTGCGACTGCGAAACTACAGAAAAATACAAACCGGCAACATCTGGAAGCCGTTCATCTTATAACCATTTTTACCACAAATAAAAAATCAATTAATATGGAATTAATTCACGCTCAGCCAATAGTAAATTCGATTATTTATTCTCTTTTAGGGATTGCCATTTTATTAATCGGCTATTTTATTATTGAAAAACTGACTCCCGAAAATACTTGGAAAGAAGTTGTAGAAAAAAATAATGTTGCTGTTGCGATTGTTTTGGCAGCGTTTATCATTGGAATCTCAATGATTATTAGTGCCGCAATTCATGGGTAAAAAATTTCTTAGGTTCGAATTCCTTTTACTCTTTGCCGTCTTTATAATTGCCACCTGCGGACTTATTTATGAGTTGGTTGCGGGAACTCTGGCGAGTTATTTATTAGGCGATTCGGTAAAACAGTTTTCATTTATTATTGGCGTATACCTGTTTTCGATGGGTATAGGTTCATTTTTTTCAAAGTTTTTTCATAAGAATCTGCTCAACACTTTTGTCGAAATCGAAATTCTGGTTGGACTTATCGGAGGTTTGAGTTCGGTGGTTTTGTTTCTGCTTTTTGAAAATGTCGGTTCGTTTCAGTTCATTTTATACTTGTTTGTTTTCGTAACCGGTTTTTTGGTTGGATTGGAGATTCCGCTTTTAATGAATATTTTAAAAGACAGAGTGGAGTTTAAAGATCTGGTTTCGAATGTTTTTACCTTTGATTATATCGGAGCTCTTTTGGCATCCATATTATTTCCATTGGTTTTAGTGCCGAAATTAGGGATAATGGGAACTTCTCTTTTCTTCGGAATGATCAATGTGAGTATTGCCATTGCATTATGTTTTTTATTGAAAAGAGAATTAAAAAAGCCAGCTTTATTAAGAGCAAAAGCTGTTTTTTCTTTTGTGCTGCTGCTGCTAGTTTTTATTTTTTCTAATGATATTCTCGCGTATTCAGAAGGAAAATTGTATGGAGAAAATATCATTTATACCAATTCGACTCCCTATCAGCGTATTGTTTTAACGCATAATAAAAGCGATTACAGGCTTTATTTGAATAATAATTTACAATTTAGTTCTGCAGACGAATATCGTTATCATGAAGCTTTAGTTCATCCGGCGATGTCTATGGCAAAAAGCGTTAAAAACGTTTTGGTTTTAGGAGGCGGAGATGGTCTTGCAGTTCGCGAAATCTTAAAATATAAAGACGTTCAAAAAGTGACTTTGGTCGATTTAGATGCGGGAATGACAAAATTGTTCAAAACCAATACCGTTTTAACGAATTTCAATCAAAACTCTTTAAATAATCCTAAAGTTACAGTTATCAATACCGATGCTTATATTTGGGCAAAAAGCGCTAAAGAAAAGTACGACGTTGCAATTATTGATTTTCCAGATCCTTCTAATTATAGTTTGGGGAAATTGTATTCGCTTAATTTTTATCAGACTTTAAAAACCATTTTACAGCCCGATGCAGCAGTTGTAATCCAAACTACATCGCCTTATTTTGCGCCGAAATCTTTTTGGTGTATTAATAAAACGGTAATGCAGGTTTTTCCGCAGGTCGACGCTTATCATGCTTATGTGCCGTCTTTTGGAGAATGGGGTTATACAATTGCCATAAACGGTTTTGGAACCACTTTTAATACCGTAAATAGAAAAGCCGACGGTTTAAAATTTTACAATTACCAATTCGACCGCTTCAATTATTTTACAAACGATATGATTTCAAATCAGATCGAAATCAACCGTTTAGATAACCAGATTTTAGTACGCTATTTTGATGAAGAGTGGGGAAGACTGCAATAAATCCAGAAGGAGTTTCTTAAAAGTAATTGGTGCGGCTTTAATTGCAGTACCATTTCTGCAGTTTTGTTCCGATAAAATTGCGGTTTTGATGATTCGTTTATCGGGTACAAAACATTTGCTTGGACATCGTTTATGGATTAAAGATTTTCCTAAACCAACAAAAAAAATCGAGATTCCGTATTTAATTGTTGGAGGCGGTATTTCCGGTTTGAGTGCAGCGAGGCAATTTCATAAAAAAGGAATTACCGATTTTTTAATACTAGAATTAGAAAATCATTTGGGTGGTAATTCTTCTAACGGAGAAAATAAATATTCTAAATACCCTTTGGGTGCGCATTATCTGCCATTGCCCAATTTTCAAGATAAAGAACTGCTTCATTTTCTGGAAGAAGAAAAAATCATTTTAGGTTATAATGAAAAAGGGTTTCCTGTTTTTGATGAATTACAGTTGACTTTTGCGCCAGACGAACGTTTGTTTTACAAAAATAATTGGCAGGAAGGCGTAGTTCCAAAAGAAGGAAATTTGATTTCTGATGATTTGGAATTTGAAAAGTTCTTCAAAAAAATGGACGATTTTAGAGCTGCAAAAGGCAAAGATCAAAAGTATTTGTTTGATATTCCGCTCTATCTTTCTTCGTTAGATTTGAAGACACGAGCTTTGGATAAAATAACGATGAAACAATGGTTTACCGATAATCATTTTACGTCTGAACCTTTATATAATTATATCGATTATTGCTTCAAGGACGATTTTGGTTTAGGAATTGAATTTGTTTCGGCTTGGGCGGGAATTCACTATTTTGCTGGAAGAAAGCAGGATTCTACTCCTGAAAAACACGACAGCGTTTTAACTTGGCCAGAAGGAAATTCGCGTTTAGCCAGTCATTTGAAAAAATACACAGAAGACAAATCGTTGAAAAATCATTTGGTTTATGAAGTCAAAGTCGAGAACAATAAAGTTATTGCAAAAGCTTTTGATGATGTCAATAAAACATCGGTCGAAATAATTGCAGATAAAGTGATAATGGCTTCTCCGCAGTTTGTAAATCAGTATTTGATTAATGACAGAAAAGCGTTTACCAAAGATTTTCATTATACTCCATGGCTTTTGGCAACGCTGATTGTAAATGATGAATTTGACAATTTTAGCTTTCCGCTTTCTTGGGATAATGTAATTTATGATGCTAAAGGTTTGGGATATGTTTACGACCAGCATCAGACTTTAAATCAGGTTCAGGATAAAAAAGTAATTACATATTATTACAGCTTTTCGTCTGCCGATTTGAAGAAAACTAGAAAAGAATTGTACAAAAAAGACAAAGAATATTGGACACAGTTTGTTTTGAATGACTTAAAAATTGCGCATCCCGATATTGAAGAATATACAGAAGACATTGAAGTTTTTCTGTTAGGTCACGGCATGATTTCGCCTACGCCAGGTTTTATTTTTGGTGAAGCGAAGAAACAGGCAAAGAAAAATATTCAAAATAAGATATATTTCGCGCACAGCGATTTATCAGGAATTTCGATTTTTGAAGAAGCTTTTCATCAGGGAATTAATGTTGTAAATGAAATTATAGATGGAACAGCCGTGGATTCATAAAGCCAAAACCGATTTAGTCTTTATCATTGGTCCATCATTTTTTGTATTGGCGATTATCTTCCTATTTCAGGATTATATTGCTGATATTGAAGAGAATTATTCTTTTTATACTTGGCTTTTTCTGATTGTTTTTATTGATGTAGCGCACGTTTATGCGACTTTATTTAAAACTTATTTTGTTGCAGATGAATTCCAGAAACAAAAAAAGAGATTGATTCTTTTGCCCATTATTTGTTTTGCAACAGGAATTGTTCTTTTCTCTTTCGGAAGTTTAGTTTTTTGGTCGTTTCTGGCTTATGTAGCTGTTTTTCATTTTATCAGACAGCAATATGGTTTTATGAGATTGTATGCCAGAAAAGAAACGAAAACCAAAGTTTCAGTTTGGATTGATAATCTGGCGATTTATGCTTCAACCGGATATCCAATGTTGTATTGGTTTTTTTCGTCGAAGCGAAAGTTCAACTGGTTTGTGGAAAATGAATTTTTTAGGTTTGAAAATCAGCTGATTTTAGAAATTTTGTTTTGGATTTATATCGGAATTTTGATTTTGTATGTTGTTTATACTGCTGTACAATCTATTCAAAATCGGTTTTTTAATATCCCTAAAAACAGCATTATTCTAGGAACGGCTTTGTCTTGGTATTTTGGAATTGTGTATTTTAATGATGATTTGATATTTACTTTATTAAATGTTGTTTCGCACGGAATTCCGTATATGGCTTTGGTTTATTTTAGAGAAATTGATGGAAAATCAGCTTCAGAATTAGGGAATTTATCTTTTTTGAAACAATACAAAGGAATTTTACTTTATATTGGAATTCTTCTTTTAATTGCTTTTTCGGAAGAATTTCTCTGGGAGTTTTTTGTTTGGAATGAAAACATCAGTATCACGAATGTTGATTTTTCGAGCTGGCAGATTTTACTCGTTCCATTGCTAACCGTGCCACAGTTTACGCATTATTTGCTGGATGGTTTTATTTGGAAAACGAAGAAGTGAATTTCTTGCTCTCTTTTGAAAAATAAAAGAACTATTCTAGCCCCGATAGGAGCGTTATCCTTTTGTTCTGGGGTTCAGAACAAAAGATATAGCGGATAGCGGGACTAAATGTGGTTTTGAAAATGAATTTTTCTGCTGCTAAAAATTAGAAAAAACTTAATTCTGCAAAGCGATTTTAACCTTTGGCATCATTCTGTCTACAAAAATTTTATAAGCGGCTTCTGAAGGGTGTAAACCATCTGAGGCAACAAGGTTTGGATTGCTAAGTCCTAAACGAGTGATGTCTGTAATAGATACATAAGCAACTTGATTGTTATTGCAATAATTTTCTGCGAAAGTATTGTATTGATCTATCTCTGCAGAAATTGCGGCACTTTGATCGCCGGAAAGTGCTTTTCCGTAAGGCGTGTAGGCGTAATCAGGAATAGAAATAACTACGACATTTTTTCTGTCGCCTTTTGCAAGCATAATAGCCTTGTTGACCAATTCTGGAAATTCTTTTTCATAAACTGAAAAATTTCTATGCTGAAATTGATTGTTTACTCCAATTAAAAGTGTGACTAAATCATAGTTGGATTCCGGTTTTTGAGATTCAATTGCAGAAAGTAAATTGGATGTTGTCCAGCCTGTTGTGGCAATTATTTTTAATGAAATTGTACTGGAATACATGGTGTTTAAACTTGCTTTTAGCTGTTCCGGAAAACGGCAGGTTGTGCAAACACTTTGACCAATGGTGTAACTGTCGCCTAAGGCTAAATAATTTAAAGTACTTGCCGCAGGTGGATTGGGTGTTGTAGGCGGAATTACAACGGGCGGAGTTGTTGGAGCAGGAGCAGGAACTGTTTCGTCTGAGCTGCAGCTCAAGAGAAATCCCGAAAATATAACGATAGCTATTTGTTTAAAATCTAGTTTCATAATTTGTTTAAATTAATTGAGATGGCTTTAAACAAATAGTTACGTTAAATAGATGTTTTTGGATTAAACCATTTCGGTTTTCATCAAGATATTTTCTTCGATGGCATTCCAAAGTCCGATGCGTTTTTCAAGGGCTAGAATCGAAACTTCTTCCACTTCTTTCCATTTTTGGGCATCGTCTTCACATAATTCTGTAATCATTGTCATTGCCATTGGTCCGTGTTCGTCTGCATCTAGTTCGATATGTCTTTCAAAATAGTAAAGCAGTTTTGTTAGATCGGTTTCTGGAAGATTTTTTTGAAAGTTTTTCAAAATGGCTGTAAACATGCTCGGAATCAAGTCTTCTCTTCCAAAAGTAAAAGCGGCAGCAATTTCGTGTGGTTTTCCTTCTTCGATTACTCTAAAAGTAAAATCAAGAAAAGCTTTCACATTAGGATGCATTGGACTTTGTTTGATGGCTACAAATATGTTTTGAAGTGAATGTACTTCTGATAAGAAAGTTAGAATTCCTGTAGTATTGGCACCGCAGGCTTCCATAGCTTCCAGATACATTTCGTAATGACTTTGTCTTCTTCCGTCCAATGTTAAATCGGTTTCTTCTGCCAAAACAATCTCATTGATTAAATATCTCGTTTCTGGATTTTTGGTAGCAAACCAGGGTGTTGTTGTACAAGTAAGTTTGGCTTGTAATGCTTTTAATAAAGACATAAAATCCCAAACAGCAAAAACGTGCGTTTCAAGAAAGCTGTGTAAGTCATCTATGTTTTGAATCTTATTGTATAAAGAATGTTGTAAAAGTTGGTCTTTCTGCGGTTGTATGCTTTTGTTTATCGCTTCGATATTCATTTCTGGAAAAATTTTGGTGCAAAGATAAAAAGCTTCTCCGTTAAGAAGAAGCTTTTCGCATTGATTTTATGTATATTTTAATAGTTGGCGTTTATTTAAATGCTGGAATTCCAGTCACATCCATTCCAGTTATAAGTAAATGGATGTCATGAGTTCCTTCATAAGTAATAACACTTTCCAAGTTCATCATGTGGCGCATAATTGAGTATTCGCCAGTGATACCCATACCTCCAAGCATTTGTCTGGCTTCGCGTGCAATGGTAATTGCCATATTTACGTTATTACGTTTTGCCATTGAGATTTGTGCTGTTGTTGCTTTTCCTTCGTTTCTTAAAACACCTAAACGCCACGTTAATAATTGCGCTTTTGTGATTTCGGTAATCATTTCTGCCAGTTTTTTCTGTTGTAATTGTGTTCCTCCAATTGGTTTTCCAAACTGGATTCTTTCTTTAGAATAACGTAAAGCAGTATCGTAGCAATCCATTGCTGCACCGATTGCACCCCAGGCAATTCCGTAACGAGCAGAATCTAAGCATCCAAGCGGAGCGCCTAATCCAGATTTATTTGGTAAAAGGTTTTCTTTGGGAACCTTTACATTATCAAAAATTAATTCTCCAGTTGAAGATGCACGAAGCGACCATTTATTATGAGTTTCCGGCGTTGTAAAACCTTCCATACCGCGTTCTACAATTAAACCATGAATTCGGCCTTCTTCATTTTTAGCCCAAACAATGGCGATATCAGCAAAAGGAGCATTCGAAATCCACATTTTGGCACCATTTAAAAGATAATGATCTCCCATATCTTTAAAATTGGTAATCATACTTCCAGGATCAGAACCGTGATCGGGCTCGGTTAAACCAAAACAACCAATAAATTCTCCTGTTGCCAGTTTTGGCAGATATTTCATTCTCTGTTCTTCATTTCCGTATTTCCAAATTGGATACATTACTAAAGAAGATTGCACAGATGAGGTCGATCGAACACCAGAATCGCCTCTTTCGATTTCCTGCATAATTAAGCCATAAGAAATTTGGTCTAATCCCGCGCCGCCATATTCTACAGGAATATAAGGTCCGAAACCGCCAATTTCTCCAAGACCTTTAATAATTTGTTTAGGAAATTCTGCTTTTTGAGCATACTCTTCTATAATAGGAGAAACTTCTTTTTTAACCCACGCACGAGCAGATTCGCGAACTAATTTATGTTCGTCAGAAAGTAAATCGTCTAAGTTATAGTAATCTGGAGATTGAAATAGGTCTGGTTTCATGTTTTTTAATTTTTAACAAAACAAATTTACGTAATAAAAATATAACAAATACATCTTAAATTGTTATATTTTTTTAAGGTAAAAATAAAATTAATAGGAATTTGGCAAATTAATTGTAGTTTATTGATAATTTATAGACTATTTTTGAATACCAAAAATTAAATTAAATGAGGCTGATCATCTCTTTTTTATTTTTATTCCTACTTAATACCACTGTGGCTCAACCTACAAAAGAGTTTACCGAACAAGAGTATTTAGAGTTTCAGGATAAAATACGTTTCAGTATGAACGGAAGTTTTGATGAAGGACTTAAATATGTAGCCGAACTTCAAAAATCTAAAAATAACGAACATTTGGCCTTTGCTTATGTTGCAGGATCTTATTTGTACGAGCTAAAAAATAACCGCGTTAAATGTGATGAATGGTATAACAAAGCATTAGGCTACTATAAAAAAATTCCCGAATCTGTTGAAAAAATAAACATTCGAGCCTACCTATATAATTATAGAGGATTAACGGAGTGGAGAAGGAAAAACTTTGGAGAAGCCTTAAGTAATTATCAGGAAGGTATTAAGCTTTCTATGAAAACGTCTGATGTTATACAAATTGTAAAATTTAAAAGTAACATAGCACTAGTTAATGATCAAGTTGGAAACTATGCACTGGCAATTAAAAATCTAAGACAAAACAGTGATTTTTTAGATAAAAATGAAAGCCTTTACGAAAAAGATCAATTTCAAAATAGTAAAAGTAATATTTATACCAATTTAGGAAATGTCTATGAAGGTTATTATATGAAGAATAGAGATAAAGTGGTTCTGCTTGATTCTGCTGAATACTTTTACAAAAGAGCGGTTACGTATTCTCAAAACTATATAGATAATAAAATGACGGCTATTCTTAACCTCGGAAATATCTACTTGGTTAAAAAAGACGTTAAAAATGCAGAAAGAGCTTATTTTGACATAGCGATGTATGCTAAACAAAATAGTGATGAAACGTATTATAAGATTGCAAATTATAATTTAGGAGAACTCTACTATACCCAGAAAAAATATGACAAGTCTTTGGTCTTTTTGAAAAAAATCGATTCAATGGCTCTCAAGGAAAAGAAAATAGATAATACCTATTTTCAATCCAATTATATTCAAGCCAAAATATATAGTATAAAAAATGAACCTGAATTAGCTTTTAAACATTCTAAGTTATATCTGGATGCTTACGAAAAGTATGAAGGAGAATTGAGAGAAGAAGCTTTAGAGGTTAATTACAAACTGGGTACGGCAAATCTTAGTGATGAGATGATAAGTATTCAGGAGAAGTACAAATATGAGGTTTTATGGAACAAAGCACTTAAAGTTTTCTACGTTATTTTGGTAGTGGCAATTGTATTTTTTCTAATTAAAAATATTAGGGATAAAAACAAAGCGCAGAAAAAAATGAATGCTTTAATTGAAGAATTTAAAGCTAACTTAGAGAAAAAAGAAATCGAGAAAGCAATAGAAAAACCTGTTGTAGTCTTAGAAGAAGTTCCAGAATTAGAAGATGCTTTACTTAAAAAGGAAAATGCTAATTTGAGTATTGATGAAGCTAAAGAAAATAAAATTGTCGAAAAATTATTAGCGCTAGAAGAAAAATTGGAGTACTTAAATGCTGATTTTACGCTGTCTTATGTGGCGAAAAAGATCAAAACCAATACGACTTATTTATCTTATGTTGTAAATAAAAGATTTGGTAAATCTTTTGGAGAATATTCTAACGAATTAAAGATTAATTATGTTATTAATCAGATGATTACAAATCATTTATACCGTAAATATTCAACGCAGGCTATTGCAGAAAGTGTTGGTTTTAAAAATGCTGTTTCATTTGCAAAATCATTTCGCAAAAGAACTGGAGTGTCTCCAGCTCAATTTGCGAACAATATATAAAGCTGAATTTTTAAACATTTCCACCTTTTCATTTTTATAAGGTTGTTATTAAGTGGTTTAGTAAACGATCCGCCACCATCTCTGATAATTTTGTTGGTATAAGTTCTTTAAATCAGAACCTTTTAACAGCGACATTCTATTTTTATGTCTTACTTAATGTAGCTGTCTATTAGCAATTAACCGTTTCCGCTTCCTGTGCCTCTGATTGGGTTTGGTTCTTCAGGAGGTGTTGTTGTATCTCCGCCTTTTAAGGTTCTCTGCGCTTCTCGGCTTATTTTTTCAAATTGAAAGTCTGCGATTTTCAGTGAATTATTTTTCATGTCTCTTCTTTTTTTTGGATTGCTTTATTAATTTTTTGTACTCTTGATTATGGCTTAACCGTTTCCGCTTCCTGTACCTCTAATTGGGTTTGGTTCTTCAGGAGGTGTAGTAGTATCTCCGCCTTTTAAGGTTCTCTGTGCTTCTCGGCTTATTTTTTCGAATTGAAAGTCTGCAATTTTCAGTGAATTATTTTTCATGTCTCTTCTTATTTGGATTGCTTTATTAATTTTTTGTACGCTTGAGTACGGATTAACCGTTTCCGCTTCCTGTTCCTCTTATTGGATTTGGTTCTTCAGGAGGTGTTGTTGTATCTCCGCCTTTTAAGGTTCTCTGCGCTTCTCGGCTTATTTTTTCGAATTGAAAGTCTGCAATTTTCAGTGAATTATTTTTCATGTCTTTTCTTTTTTGGATTGCTTTATTAATTTTTTATACTCTTGAATACGGCTTAACCGTTTCCGCTTCCTGTACCTCTAATTGGATTTGGTTCTTCGGGAGGTGTAGTAGTATCTCCGCCTTTTAGGGTTCTCTGCGCTTCTCTGCTTATTTTTTCAAATTGGAAATCTGCGATTTTCAGTGAATTATTTTTCATGTTTCTTCTTTTTTTGGATTGCTTTATTAATTTTTTTATTTGAATATGGCTTAACCGTTTCCGCTTCCTGTGCCTCTGATTGGATTTGGTTCTTCTGGAACTTGCGGATCTCCGCCTTTTACCGTTTTTTGTGCTTCTCTGCTTATTTTTTCGAATTGAAAGTCTGCGATTTTCAGTGAATTATTTTTCATGTTACTTCTTTTTTGGATTGCTTTATTATTTTTTTACGCTCTTGAAATGCTCTTTAACCGTTTCCGCTTCCTGTACCTCTAATAGGGGTTGGCTCTTCAGGCGGCGTCGGTGGAGATCCTGCAGTAATTGTCTTTTGAGATTCTTTACTCATCTTTTCTAATTCGAAATCTTGTAATTTGAATGGGGTATTTTTCATTTTTTTTGAATTTTTCAATCTTTATTTTTGTACTATAAATCTTTCATTAATATTTTTAAGCAACTTTATAAGTGCGCCAAAAAACATGCGATAAAAGTTTGGTTATGTAATGAAATTCTGAGTTTATTTTTGATATAAAAAGCAGTAAAAGTCGATTTCTAATTGTGAGTTTAAACTTTCAAATAACGGTCTGCTTTTTACTTTTTTTTGGGAGAATTTTGCTTCGAATCAGATCATTTTTTGACTTCTATTATAGTCATTTTTAGTCTTCAATTTTATGATTTTTTTGTTTAAAATCATGTAGGATTCAGGGCCTGTTTTTCATGTTTTTCGATGTTTAGATTATTGCTTTTCCAAAACTAGATAAAAAGCAGAGCCGTTAATCGAAAATTGGGTTTTGAAGGTTTTAAATGAAAAAAAAACAACATAATCTTTTGTTTTACAGTATTTTGCGAGATGTAGTATACTTGTTATAATTTATAAATTGTATGTGGTATAATTAATAAAATGTATATATACATGCGATTTTTATCAATAAAAACACCAATCTTTGCAATGTAATTATGATTTAAAATCGATTAAAAGTGATGTTAAAACTGGTCCAAAAATTTCTTCAAATTAATAAGTACTCAGACATAAAAAGTGAGTTCAAGGATCTGTTTTTATCTCATCCAAATTATCCAAGCTTATTTGCGATTACAGACTCCTTCGATTTGCTTTCTGTAGAGAATGCGGCAGTGAGGGTTTCGAAGGAACAAATTGTGGATTTACCATCTAATTTTTTGGCCTATTTTAAAGAGGAATTAATTTTGGTCGAAAAAATTAAAAATGGTGTTCGAATTACAACATTGAAAAAAGGAAGCCAAAAATTATCTTATGATAAATTTCTTTTAGACTGGAATGGAGTAATTGTTGCAATTGAGCCAAATAATGTAGTTGCAAGAGAGAATTTAAAAGTAGAATACAATTGGTTGAAATATTTTTTGCCTTTGGTGCTTCTAACAGGATTATCTTTCTTCTACAACGGATTTAGCCTATTTAGTACATTGTTTTTAGTAACCTCGATATTAGGCTTAATCGTAAGCATATTTATTGTACAGCAAAAATGGGGAGTCAAAAATACTGTAATCTCAAAGTTTTGTAATTTAAGTTCTAACTCTTCCTGCCACTCAGTTATAAGTTTCAATGATGATATTGCAAATAGATGGTTAAGCTTTTCAGATCTGCCATTACTTTTCTTTAGTTCAAGTATTATTGCAATACTGGTACAGCCATTAAGTTCTGCGATATTTGTTGGATTTTTAAGTCTGCTAGCAATTCCAGTAGTTGTTTGTTCTATCTGGATTCAGAAATTTGAAATTCAAAAATGGTGTGTAATGTGCCTGGCAGTATCATTATTAATTTTGGTTCAAAGTGTAGTATGGTTCTCATCAGATCTTTTTACGTTGAATTTTAGTTTGAGTACTATTTTTCCTTATGTTTTTTCTCTAGTGCTATTAGTTCCGATTTGGGCAATTGTAAAAGTGATGATCAAAAAACTGCTGGAGAATGAAAACTCATTAAAAGAACTTAAAAAGTTTAAAAGAAATTATTCGCTGTTAAACTTCCTATCTAAAAAAGTAAAATATACAAAAGGATTTGAGGATTTAAGAGGTTTGAATTTTGGAAATAGAAATGCAGCTGTAAAACTTTCGATTATACTTAGTCCTAGCTGCGGGCATTGTTATAAAACATTTCAAGAAGCTTTTGAATTAGTAATGAAATTTCCGGATAAAATTTTCTTGAACGTTCTTTTTAATATTAATCCAGAGAATAATGATAATCCGTATAAAGCGGTTGTTGAAAGACTTTTAACAATAAATAGAGCAACTCCAGGAAAAACAGTCGAAGCAATTTCTGACTGGTATATAAAAAAGATGGGGTACAAAAAATGGCTTAAAAAATGGCATGTGGAGTCAGTTAGCATGATGATTAGCCAGGAAATTCAAAAACAATATGATTGGTGTTCAATGAATAATTTTAATTACACACCAGTAAAAATTGTAAATGAGAGATTATTTCCAAACGAATATGAATTAAACGAATTGAAATATTTCTTGAATGATTTTGTAGATGAAGTTCAAGTATTAGAAAGAATAGCTTAAAGCGCATAAAATTAACCCCAAAAATCTGCAGTTATGTTAAAGAATATTTTGAAATTGAAAGGTGCGGTAGAATTGACTGCTAATGAACAAAAAACGATAAATAGAAGTGCTACTCCTATTTGTGAGGATGGATTTAAAGCTAAAAGATGTACAGAATTTGGAACGGTGCCGGCATATTGGGATTGTATACCAAGTAACTACGCTGGAGGCTGTTGAGAATTTAATTTTAAGTATCAAATTTTAAAACGATTTGAAGCTTAAACCAAAAAACGTAAATAACCAGTTATGTTAGAAAAGATTTTAAAAAGTAAGGAGACACAAAAACTGTCTAAAAAAGAGCAGAAAAACATTTTGGGAGGAGACTATTCTCAAGAACTAAATTGTGACAATGCTGTTACTGAAAATTATTTTGCTTGCTAATTTGAATAATTGAATAGTAACAGAGCTGTAAAAAACTCTGTTACTATAAAAATGGAATTATGATGTTGAAAAAAATTTTAAATCTTAATGGAGCTCAGAGCATCAGCAGAAATGAGCAAAAAACTATGAGAGGAGGAATTCCGGAATGTTGGATTTATGCCATTGAAGCCGGATGCATTTTAATACCATCAGGCGAAACTTGTCCGATAAATACATCATCTGGTATTTGTGATACAAGTCGTCTTTGTTGTTGATTTTTAACTTTTTTAAGAGTAATACGATATAGCCTTATTTAGAATTTAGTCATGTTTTTTTTGAATGTATAGGCGCTCGATCGTGGAACATTGAGCATTTTCTCGGTATTGATGATTGGTACTGAGATTCTTAGGAGTTGGTCGCTGTGTTTAATTTTATTTGGTTAGGGTAAAACCGCGGCCATGTCCTAAAGAAATTGTGTTGCTGGTAATTTGTTTATAAATACCCAAACAGAGAAGATTTATATCTTCTCTGTTTTTTTATGAATTAACAAGAAATTTTTTCCCTACATTCGTCTTGAATAAATCAAAATAAATTGAAAAAATTCATCCATTATCGACAAGCCGATCATAAAGATTGTGGCCCTACATGTTTAAAAATTATTGCTAAATATTACGGTAAAACAATCAATATTCAAGAGCTGAGAGATTATAGCGAAACAACTCGCGAAGGCAGTAATCTGCTTTTTTTGGGCGATGCCGCCGAAAAAATCGGCTTTAGAACTTTAGGAGTAAAGTTATCAGTGCAGCGATTAGAAGAAGCTCCGCTGCCATGTATTCTTCATTGGAACAAAGATCATTATGTAGTTCTTTATAAAATTAAAAAGGGGAAATACTATATTTCTGACCCCGCTTTTGGACTTTTAGAATATAATAAAGAAGAATTTGTAAAATTCTGGATTGGAAATAATGCCGACGATACAACGAAGGAAGGTATTGCATTATTAATAGAAGCAACTCCAACGTTTTTGGAAACGGATTTTGAGAAAGAAGAAAATTCAGGATTAGGATTTAGATTTCTATTCAAATATTTATTTCAGTATAAATCCTTTTTGATACAATTAGCTATCGGACTTCTGGCGAGTAGTTTGCTTAATTTAATTTTTCCTTTTTTAACCCAGAGTATAGTCGATGTAGGAATTCAAAATCAGAACATCCACTTTATTTATCTCATTCTATTTGCCATGCTGTTTATTTTTGCAGGAAGGACAGGTTTAGAATTAATTCGAAGCTGGATTTTACTGCATTTGTCTACTAGGGTCAATATTTCTCTTATTTCAGATTTCTTTATAAAATTAATGAATCTGCCTATTTCCTTTTTTGATGTCCGCATGACTGGAGATATTATGCAGCGAATTAATGATCATCGACGCATAGAAAAAATACTTACTACATCTTCCTTAAATGTTCTTTTTTCTGTTATAAATATGTTTGTCATGGGAGCTGTTCTGGCGTATTTCAACCTGCAGATATTTTTGGTATTCTTTGTTGGAAGTGTTTTTTATTTTGGATGGATCACACTGTTTTTAAAAAGAAGGGAAGCATTAGACTACAAACGTTTTGCTGAAGTTTCAAAAGAACAGAGCAAAGTAATGGAACTTATTAACGGAATGCAGGAAATAAAACTCCATAATGCCGAAAAACAAAAACGCTGGGGCTGGGAGTATGTTCAGGCAAGACTTTTTAGAGTTTCGATCAAAGGACTCATTTTAGAACAAACACAAACAATTGGGTCTTCTGTAATAAATGAATTAAAAAATATATTTATTATCCTTCTTTCTGCAAAACTGGTAATAGAAGGTTCTATAACACTGGGTATGATGCTTGCCATTAGTGCTATTGTAGGAAGTTTGAACGGACCGATAACACAGTTAATAGAATTTGTGAGAGAATTTCAAGATGCTAAAATATCACTGGCAAGATTATCTGAAATTCATGAAAAAGAAGATGAACTGCAGCAAGAAGTGAATCAGACAAATGATGTGCCTTTTGAATCAGATATTGAGATCAAGAATCTTTCTTATCGCTATATGGGTTCTGACACTCCGGTTTTAGATAATTTAAGTTTGGTAATTCCGGCCAATAAAGTAACAGCAATTGTTGGTGTCAGCGGCAGCGGAAAAACTACTCTCATGAAATTGCTTCTAAAGTTTTACGAACCTGAAAAAGGAGAAGTGACTATTGGAGGCACACAATTGAAGAATATTTCTCAAAAAGCATGGAGATCGAATATTGGGGCGGTTATGCAGGAAGGATTTATTTTTGGCGATACCATTGCCAATAATATTGCCTTAGGAGTTGATCGAATTGATAAAGAACGACTGCTTTATGCGGCAGATGTTGCAAATATTAAAGAATATATTGGAGGACTGCCTTTAGGATTTAATACAAAAATTGGAGGAGAAGGATTGGGAATGAGTACCGGACAGAAACAGCGTCTTTTAATTGCTAGAGCAGTTTACAAAAACCCCGAAATTCTGTTTTTTGACGAAGCTACTTCAGCTCTAGATGCTAATAATGAAAAAGAAATTATGAGAAAACTGGATATCTTTTTCGAAAACAAAACAGTTATTGTAATTGCACATCGATTAAGTACCGTGATGAATGCAGACCAGATTGTGGTTCTGGATAAAGGAAAAATAATTGAAATTGGAAATCATTCGGCTTTAGTAGAGCAAAAAGGAAACTATTTTGAATTAGTTAAAAACCAGCTGCAGTTAGGAAATTAATTATGGTGGAAGAAAAAGATACATTTGAATTAAGAAGTGAAGAAGTCCAGGACATCCTGACTAAAGTACCGCATTGGATGATACGATGGGGTACAATTTTAATATTTGCCATTATTATAATGCTGTTTTTTGTATCATGGTTTGTTAAATATCCAGATGTAGTAAGGGCTGAAATTGTTATAACAACTAATATTCCGCCCGAGAAAATTGTTTCAAAATCTTCGGGAAGAATTGAAGCTATTTTAGTAAGAGATAAAACGGTGGTCTCAAAAAACAGCACGCTTGCAATTATCGAGAATACGGCCAATTATAAAGATGTTTTTTTGCTTAAAAAGATTGTCGATAGTTATAATATCAATTCAGGAAAAGCATTTGATTTTGAATTGTTAAAGAATAAACAGCTGGGCGAAATAGAAAGTGCTTTTGCCGTTTTTCAGAAAGATTATCAAGCCCAGCAGTTAAATGAAAGTCTTCATCCTTTTGATGTTGAAAGCAGAGCCCAGAGTTCCGAGAAAGTTCAGCTCAAGGAAAGACTGGATATCTTACAGCAGCAAAAGGGAATTAATGAAAGTGAATTAGAACTCCAGAAAAATGAAGTCGCTCGTTTCGAAGGCCTATTCAAGAAAGGAATTATCTCGGCGCAGGAAATGGAGGTGAAAAAGCTAGGTTTTCTTCAGGCACAAAAGAATTATAGAGGGCTTCTTTCTTCAATTTCGCAGATAAAATCTGCTTTGATTGATAACACAAAATCGAGTCAGAATTCGCAGATAAACAGCACTAGAGAAGAAGTAAACTTAGGGAGAAGCATGGCGCAGTCTTTTTATCAGCTGAAAAAAGTAATAAAAGATTGGGAGCTGGCTTATACTTTAAAATCTTCAGTGAGCGGTGTAGTTACTTTTTTACAGGTTTGGAATGAAAACCAGACAATAAATGTTGGTGATAATGTTTTTTCAATAATTCCGGATGCCAAAAATGGTTTTGTCGGAAAAGTAAAAGCTCCAGCTTTAAATTCAGGAAAAATAAAAGTAGGACAGCGGGTAAATATTCGCTTAGCAAATTATCCAGACCGCGAGTTTGGGGTGCTAATCGGTCAAATTAAAAACATATCATTAGTACCGGATAAAGACGGAAATTTACTCCTAGATGTTACACTTCCAAACGGATTAAGAACTTCTTATAACAAACAGATTGTTTTTCAGCAGGAAATGAAAGGAAGCGCCGAAATTGTAACAGAAGATTTAAGGCTATTAGAAAGAATACTTTATCAGTTCAAAAGCATATTCGAACAGGTTTAAAATTGCCCAAAACTATCACTTACCCAAAACCAATTTTTTAAATGAAAAAAATAATACTTATTGTCTTTCTTTTATTATTTCAAAATTCTTTTTCTAAACCAGTAACCGAAACTCAAAAATTGGCTGCAACCTGCAAAGTCTGGGGATTTCTAAAATTTTATCATCCTAATGTTGCTGACGGAAGCAAAAATTGGGACGAACAGTTGTTTCAAATTTTGCCAAAAGTCGAAGAAGCGCAAACCGCCGAAGCTTTTTCTTTAGTAATAGAAAATTGGATCAATTCTTTAGGTGAAATCAAAAAACAAGAAACAGCAAAGCCTACAGTAAAAAAAGAATATTTTGATAAAAATTTTGATTTATCATGGTTTAACAATAGAGAATTGTTCTCGAAATCACTTTCAAAAAAACTAAAATTCATTGAAGAAAACAGAATTCAAGGAAAGCAGTTTTATTATACTTCTAAACCTTATATCGAAGTTATAAATGAGATTAAGTATAATGATTTTAAATGGACAGATAAAAACCTGCGTCTATTGGCTTTATTTCGTTATTGGAATCAAATGGAATATTTCTTTCCTTACAAATATAAAATGGATCAAAATTGGGATGCTGTTTTAATAGAAATGCTGCCTAGATTTAATAATCCAGAATCAGAGAAAGATTTTGTTTTAGCGATGCGTGAAATTTCAATAAAGTTGAATGATACTCATGCTTCTACGCAAATGAAACAGCTGAATGATTATTTTGGAGATAAATTTATTGCAGCCGATGTGATATTTATTGATGATAAAGCAGTAATTACTAAGTTTAAAAATGATTCTTTAGCTCAGATTGATGATATTAGAATTGGCGATGTAATCACTAAAGTTGATGGAAAAGGAGTGAAGGATTTGATTAATGAAAATTTGAAATATGCTGAAGGTTCAAATAAGCCGGCAGTTTTAAAAAATATATATTGGGCAGTTTTTAATGGAAAAACCGGGTCAATCGAAATTGAATTTATTCGTGATAACAGCATTTCAACTAAAACGATTAAACGTTATTCTTATAAAGATTTAAAAGTAAGATTTAGTAATAATGGTGAAAAATGGAAGCTCTTAGAAGATTCTATTGGATATATAGATGTTGAATCAATTAAGGCAGATGAACTTCCGAAAGTTATGGAGCAATTTAAAAACATGAAAGCCATTGTTTTTGATGCAAGAAAATATCCTAAAGAGCGTAATATTGAAGAAGATATCGCACAATATTTGTATCCAAAAGAAAAGGCTTATGCAAAATTTATTGATGTAGATCTATCATATCCAGGAAGATATGTTTGGAGAGAGGATCAAAAAACAGGAAAAACGAATCCCGATTATTATAAAGGCAAAGTGATTATTTTAGAAAATGAAAAAACACAAAGTCATGGTGAACATCTTGTAATGTGTTTGCAAGCAGCTCCAAATGCTGTAATTATAGGCAGTCAGACTGCAGGTGCTGATGGAGGAGTTTGCAGGTATGAAATTATAAAAGGATATTCAACCATATTTACAGGTTTTGGGGTTTTCTATCCAAATGGAAAAGAAACACAAAGAATAGGGATTGTTCCAGATATTGAGGTAAAGCCTACTATTTTAGGTATACAGCAAGGAAGAGATGAAGTTTTGGAAAGAGCTGTTCTTTTTGCTAAAAATGGCAAATAGAAAAACATAAATAGTCTTTGTCAAAGTCTCGAACTTTGGCAAAGATGCTTTTTACATCTTCAAGTAAAAATCTTTAGTCAGCTCGATATATTCAGGAGTATAAACATGCCTGTCGATTTCGATAACAAGTTCATCGATTTCAATTTCAGAAACTTCATTTCGGCTAAAAGCCAATAAACTGCGTTTAATTTCAGATTTTGGAGTTCCTTTTACTCTTGTAATTTTGAGAGGATAAAGTTCAGATTCTTTTGCTAGAGCTATAAATTTTTCTTCTTCTTTGAAAGGAATAATCAAAGCAAATATTCCGTTTTCTGAAAGTAATAAATCGGCGGCTTCGACTAATTCTTCAAAAGGCATTGCATCCTGAAATCTAGCTAAATCTCTTTGCTCATTTTCGGTTTTATAGTCTTCAGCATAAAAAGGCGGATTTGAAACAATCAAATCATATTCATCTTCTGGTTCATCAATAAATTCATCTAAACCAGCATGAAAACAAAACAATCGATCTCCCCAAGGAGAAGCTTCAAAATTTTCAACAGCTTGTTCGTAAGCGTCTTCATCGATTTCTAGAGCATCAATTTGTTCGGCATTTGAACGCTGTGCCAGCATTAAAGCAATAATTCCAGTTCCAGCACCAATATCCAAAATACTAAACGGATTGTGGTTAATAGGAGCCCAAGAACCCAATAAAACACCATCAGTACCAACTTTCATAGCTGTTTTATCTTGTTTTATAGAAAATTGCTTAAATGAAAACATAAATATAAAATTCCAATTTTTTAAATTCCAAATTCCAATCGAAACGGATAATTTTGTTGAGATGCAAAAGTAATATTAAATATCAATTACTACTTAGAAGTTTTGGTTATTATGGCAGAAAGGATTTTTCTTAATTCTTCGATTTCAAATAATAAAGATTCTGAATTTTTTTTTTGATCAGGATTTAAATCATTTAGCAATTGAAGCCAAAATTTAGATTCTTTAGCTTCTTTTCGAGCAATTTTTAATCTGAATAAAAAATCCTTATCTCCAAGTTTTTCGTTTGCTTCAATGTAATTTGCTCCCACAGAACCTGATGATCTTATTAATTGTTTTCCATCTTCGATATTAGTAATCGTTTTTGATAATGTCCTAATATAAATCCTGCATTCTTTAGCAAATAAAAAAAGGTTCTTTCTTCTAGATTATATGGTTTGCTCATAAAATAAACCTCCAATATTTTAAATTCCTATAGTTGAAATTTAAAAATAGCAAAAAACAACCTAACTGTAAGTTTTTTCTTTAAAAAAAAATAATAAAAAATATTTATGTTTTTGGAATTTGGGTTTTAAGAAAATTGGAATTTTAAACTAAAGGTACATTTCGATAAGACCTTCAGGAAGATCCATAATGACTTTTTTGTTTTCTCTGTCGATTTTAACTAAGAAATTATCGATCATTGGAACCAAGATTTCTACTTCGCCATTTAAAACTTCAAAAAGAGGTTGAGCAGTAGAATCATTAATAGAAGTAATCTTACCGAAAACACCCAAACGTTTGTCTTCGATTTCGAAACCAATAACTTCGTGGAAATAAAATTTGTTACCAGAAAGTTTAGGTAACATGGTTAAAGGAAGATAAATGCCGTTTCCGACAATAGCATCTGCCTCTTCCTCGTTATTTACATCTTCAAAACGAACTCTAAGAAAGTCGTTTTTGTGTAAAGAGGATGTTTCAATAAAAAAAGGAACCAAGTGTTTGTTGTGTTCAACAAACACTGATTCCAGATTTTCGTATAACTCAGGTTCGTCTGTGTCTAAATAGATCAGAACTTCACCTTTGAAACTAAATTTTTTAGCGATTTTACCTAAATAAAAACAATCTTCTTTACGCATTATCGCTACCTAAAATTATGCTTCAGTTGTTTCGTTATTCTCTTCAGCAGCAGGAGCTTCTTCAGTAGCAGCTTCTACTTCAGCAACTTCTTCTTCAACTGCAGGAGTTGCAGCAGCGATAGCATCAGCTTCAGCCTGAGCTGCAGCAGCTAAACGTTTAGCGTTAACTTCTTGTTCTGCTTTTAAAGCTTTAGCTTTAACATCAGCTTGTGCTTTTGATAAACCATCTTTTTTAGCATCAACTTTTCCAGCTTTAGCCTCTAACCAAGCTGCTAATTTAGCGTCTGCTTGCTCTTGAGTTAAAGCTCCTTTGCGGATACCTCCATCAAGGTGGTGTTTCAATAAAGCACCTTTGTAAGAAAGGATAGCTCTAGCAGTATCAGTTGGTTGTGCACCATTGTGTAACCATTTTACTGCGCTGTCAAGGTTTAACTCAACAGTTGCTGGGTTAGTGTTTGGATTGTAAGTACCGATTTTTTCTAAGTATTTACCATCTCTTTTTGAGCGTGCATCTGCAGCTACAACCCAGTAAAAAGGTTTTCCTTTTTTACCGTGTCTTTGTAATCTAATTTTTACTGACATAATCGTATGATTAAATTTTGAGGTACTCGACCTCTGTTAATTAAGGGCGCAAAGATATAATTTTTTTGTAAATAATACGTTTTTAAACCTATAAATTGTATCTGAGATTTGGTCTCTATTCTCTTTTTGCTGTTTTTTGGGTTTATTTTAAAATAAAATTTCAAGTTAAGCGGTACTTTTGCATCAAATTCATTCTTATTTATATGAAGAAATACTTTTACTTTTTGCTGATTTTATCTCTTTTTACTTCTTGTGAAGAAGACGTGAAGTTTAATAACCCCGCTTTTCAAGCCTTAAAAAACAACGCTTTCTGGCGAGCTCAGACTTATAAAGCCTATTTTGGAGCGAATGGGAATATAATTGTTGAAGGATCTTTGGGTTACGAAAACATTATTTTGCAGACAGAATCTTCTTCCGAAGAAGTTTATACATTAGGAATAGATGATGTTTCTAAGGCTTCTTATAAAAATACCTTGACAAACGAATCTTTGTCATTTTCTACGGGCACAAATAGAGGCAGCGGTCAAATTGTTATTACAGATTATGATGCTGAAAAGCATATTATTTCGGGAACATTCAGGTTTACAGCAGTCAATGATGATGAAACTGACAGCGAAAACACAAAATTAAATTTTACAGAAGGGGTCTTTTATAAAGTTCCAATTGAAGTGAATGATATTATTGATCATCAATAAACGGTTTAGAAGCTTGATTTTGCTGTCTTATTTTTATTTAAAATCAAAATAAAAACATAAATAAACTAATATATAGTAGATTAGAGAATAATAAGCCTACATTTGTTGGATTATTATAAATAAGTATCTATGAATATTTTTGTTGGAAGCCTTCCATTCAGTATTGAGGAAGCAGATTTAAGAGAATCTTTTGAGGTTTATGGTGCAGTAGATTCTGTTAAAATTATTACTGATAAATTTACTGGAAGAAGCAAAGGTTTTGGTTTTGTTGAAATGCCAAACGATGCGGAAGCTCAAAAAGCAATTGATGAATTGAACGGTGCAACTGTTCAAGGACGTGCAATTGTAGTAAATAAATCTGAGCCTAAACCAGAAGGCGAAAGAAGAAGTTTTAATAACAATCGTGGTGGAAATGACCGCGGAGGTTACGGAAACAATCGTGGTGGAAATGACCGCGGAAACAGAGGAGGATATTAATATTTTTTTTCTAGAATATAAAAGGGATCAACGAAAGTTGATCCCTTTTTTGTTTCAAGTTTCAGGTTTCAAGTTTCAGGTTATTGAAACGTGAAACAAAATAAACTACTATATATTTGCAGCTAACCAGTCACCAACTTCTTTAGTGCCGTATGCTTTTCCTCCATCGGCTAAATCTTCAGTAACTACTCCAGCTTCTAAAGCTTTATTTACTGCATCTCTCATTGCTTTTCCTTCTTCCATTAATCCGAAGTTTTCGAACATCATAGCAGCAGATAAAACAGTAGCCATTGGGTTAGCAATGTTTAATCCTGTAGCTTGTGGGTAAGAACCGTGAATAGGTTCGAATAAAGATACTTCAGCTCCCATAGATGCAGAAGGCATTAATCCCATTGAGCCAGAAATTACAGAAGCCTCGTCTGTTAAGATATCTCCGAATAAATTTTCAGTGATTAATACATCATAAGAATTTGGCCATTGTACCAAACGCATTGCCACGGCGTCAACAAATTCGTAGCTAACTTCAACCTCTGGATAATCTTTTTCCATTGCCTGAACTGTTTCTCTCCACAAACGAGACGTTTCCAAAACGTTTGCTTTATCAACGCAGCATAATTTTTTAGAACGTGTCATGGCTAATTCGAAACCTTTTTTAGCTAAACGCTGCACTTCTGCTCTTGTGTAAACACAGTTGTCGTAAGCGGTATCTCCGTTGTCCTTTCTTCCTTTTTCGCCAAAGTAAATTCCGCCAGTTAATTCTCTTAAGAAAACTAAGTCAGTTCCTTCAATTCTTTCTCTTTTTAGTGGCGATTTATCTAATAATGAAGGGAATGTAAAAGTTGGTCTTACGTTTGCGAACAAACCTAATGCTTTACGCATTTTTAATAAACCTTGCTCTGGACGTACTGGTGCAGTAGGATCGTTATCATATTTAGGGTGGCCAATTGCTCCAAAAAGAACGGCATCAGCATTTTTACAAACTTCGTGTGTTGAATCTGGATAAGGTTCTCCTACTGCATCAATTGCGGCAGCACCAGTTAAAGCTGGTTTCCAAGTAATTTCATGTCCGAATTTTTGTGCAATAGCATCTGATACTTTTACTGCTTGCTCAATTACTTCTGGTCCGATTCCGTCTCCGGCTAAAAGGGCTATGTTTAATTTCATTCTATATTTATTTTTTAAGGTTCTAAGGTTCAGAGGAACAAAGGTTCAGAGATATTGGGATGAAAATTCTATTTTTAGCCTTTATCCCTTTGTTCCTCTGAGCCTTTGCACCTAATATTAAGCTATTACATTCAACATTTTTTGCGTTGCAATAATCGCTGCAACAGTTTGATCGGAGTCTAATCCGCGGGTTTTGAATTCTTTTCCGTTGTTGACCCATGTTATTATGGTTTCGCACAACGCATCAGAACTACTTCCTGGAGGGATTCTAACTGCGTAATCAATTAATTTTGGAAGCGTCAATTTTTTGCTTTTGTAAATTTTAGATAAAGCATTCATAAAAGCATCAAACTGACCATCTCCTTGTGCATTTTCTTCAATAACTTCGCCATCAATTTTTAATAGTAAAGTCGTTGACGGACGCATTCCTTTTGAATGCATCAACACATACGATTCTATGGTAATTTTATCTTCATAAGTATGACTGTCCAAAACATCCGAAATAATGTATGGAAGATCTTCTTTTGTTACAGTCTCTTTTTTATCGCCTAATTCAATAATTCTTTGAGTAACCAATTTCAAATCTTCGTTGTTTAGTTTTAAACCTAATTCCTGAAGATTTTTTTCAATATTGGCTTTTCCTGAAGTTTTTCCTAAAGCGTATTTTCTTTTTCTTCCAAAACGTTCCGGAAGTAAATCATTAAAATATAAATTGTTTTTGTTATCTCCGTCAGCATGAATTCCGGCGGTTTGCGTAAAAACATTGTCGCCTACAATTGGTTTGTTGGCAGGAATTCTATATCCTGTAAAAGTTTCAACCAATTTACTAACGGTATATAAAGAAGTTTCTTTAATGTTGATTTTTACTTCTGGCAGATAATCATTGATTACAGCTACGGTACTTTCAAGCGGCGCATTTCCAGCACGTTCTCCCATACCGTTTACCGTTACGTGAAGTCCGTTTATACCTGCTTTTATGGCTTCCATGACATTGGCAATACTTAAGTCGTAATCGTTATGCGCATGAAAATCAAAATGAATGTTTGGGTATTTAGCTCTGATTTTTGAAATAAATTCGAAAGTCAAAGATGGAATTAAAACTCCTAAAGTATCGGGAAGTAAAATTCTTTTAACGGGTTGTGTAGATAAGAAGTCTAAAAATTGAAAAACGTATTCAGGAGAATTTCGCATTCCGTTGCTCCAGTCTTCCAGATAAACATTGGTTTCAATATTATTTTCTTTAGCTAAAGCAATGATTTGAGCAATTTCAGAAAAATGCTGTTCTGGAGTTTTTTTCAATTGATGCGTTAAGTGATTCATCGAACCTTTGGTCAATAAATTCTGTACTTTAGCACCAGCTTTTTTCATCCAATCTATCGAAACACCGCCGTCAACAAACGAAAGCACTTCAATTCTGTCAATATAACCGCGTTCTTCAGCCCAAGAAGTAATACCTTTTACGGCTTGAAATTCTCCTTCGCTTACACGAGCCGAAGCAATTTCGATTCTATCAATATTTAATTCCTCCAACAACAATTGTGCAATGGTTAGTTTTTCTGCAGCAGAAAATGAAACTCCAGAGGTTTGTTCACCATCACGAAGCGTCGTATCCATTATTTCAATTTTTCTTTTTTCCATATTGATAATCTATATTTCTTTAATTCGAAATGATAGTGTATTTGTATTATTAATTTAGAAAGACCCGACTGGTTTTTGAAGCCTGCCGGGTCTAATAGACTGAATGATATTTCTATTAGTACGGAAGTTTATCGGCGAAAGCCTTAATGTCTTCCTTCATATCTTGTAAATAATCAATGTCGTCAAAACCATTAATCATATTGTTCTTTTTGTATCCGTTTATCGCAAAAGATTCTTGCTGACCAGTTGACAATAAAGTAATCGTTTGGTTTGGAAGATTGATTTCTAATTCTGTTTTAGGATCAGCTTCAATTGCTTTGAAAATAGTTTCAGCAAATTCTGGGCTGATTTGTACTGGCAAAACACCAATATTCAAGCAGTTCCCTTTGAAGATATCAGCAAAGAAACTAGAAACTACAGCTCTAAAACCGTAATCGTAAACTGCCCATGCAGCGTGTTCTCTTGAAGATCCAGAACCGAAGTTTTTTCCTCCAACAAGAATTTTCCCAGAGTAAGTTGAATCGTTTAAAACGAAATCTGCTTTTGGAGTATCATCTCCATTATATCTCCAGTCTCTAAAAAGATTATCTCCAAAACCTTCACGTTTTGTAGCTTTTAAGAAACGAGCTGGAATGATTTGATCTGTATCAACATTCTCAATTGGCAGTGGCACTGCACTGCTGGTAAGTATAGTAAATTTATCGTATGCCATTTTTTGGAATTTTAGATTTTAGATTTTAGATTTTAGATTTTCTTTTGAAAACTTAAACTTAGAATCTAAAAATGTTTTGTATTAAATAATGTTGATTCATTTTATTTGAAGATATTTAGAAAAAGATTACGCAAAGTGAGAAATCTAAAATCTAAAATCTCCAATCTAAAATAACTCGCGCGGGTCTGTTAGTTTTCCTGTAACAGCAGCAGCAGCAGCCATAATTGGACTTGCTAAAAGCGTTCTTGAACCAGGACCTTGACGGCCTTCAAAGTTTCTGTTTGAAGTACTTACTGCGTATTTACCAGCAGGAACTTTATCATCGTTCATTGCCAAACAAGCAGAACAACCCGGCTGACGTAATACGAAACCAGCTTCAGTCAAAATATCCAAAATACCTTCTTCTTTAATCTGTGCTTCAACAACGTGAGAACCCGGAACTAACCAAGCCGTAACATTATCTGCTTTTTTTCTTCCTTTTACAATTTCAGCGAAAGCTCTAAAATCTTCAATACGTCCGTTTGTACAACTTCCTAAGAAAACGTAATCGATTTGTTTTCCAATCATTACATCGTCTTCGTTAAAGCCCATGTAAGCCAAAGATTTTTTGTAAGTTTCCTCACCGCCCTCAACTTGGTTCGCAGACGGAATATGTTTTGTGATACCAATTCCCATTCCAGGGTTTGTACCATAAGTAATCATTGGTTCAATGTCTTCAGCTTTGATATTTAATTCAGCATCAAAAACAGCATCATCATCGGTTTTTAAAGTTTTCCAGTATTCAACAGCTTTTGTCCAAGCTTCACCTTTTGGAGCGTATAATCTTCCTTCAAGGAAATCGAAAGTAGTTTGGTCAGGAGCAATCATTCCTCCACGAGCACCCATTTCGATACTTAAATTACAAACTGTCATACGGCCTTCCATAGTCATGTTTTCAAAAACATCACCAGCATATTCAACAAAATATCCTGTACCTCCAGAAGTAGTTAACTGAGCAATAATATAAAGTGCAACGTCTTTTGGACCAACACCTTTGCTTAATTGACCATTTACGTTAATACGCATTTTCTTTGGTTTCGGCTGCATGATACATTGAGTAGACAAAACCATCTCAACCTCAGAAGTTCCTATACCAAAAGCGATAGCTCCAAAAGCACCGTGAGTAGACGTATGTGAATCTCCACATACAATAGTAGCACCTGGCAAAGTAATTCCGTTTTCAGGACCAACTACGTGTACAATTCCATTTTTTTGGTGACCTAATCCCCAGTGCGAAATTCCGTATTCGTTAGCGTTATCTTCAAGAGCTTGAAGCTGATTAGCAGAAAGCGGATCCTGAACTGGTAAATGTTGGTTTATGGTTGGTGTATTGTGGTCGGCAGTTGCAAAAGTACGTTGTGGGTATAAAACGTTAACGCCTCTTGATTTTAATCCTAAAAAAGCAACAGGACTCGTAACTTCATGAATGAAATGACGGTCAATAAAAAACACATCTGGTCCATCTTCAATTTTACGCACTACATGTGAATCCCATACTTTGTCAAATAATGTCTTACTCATTTTTTATTTTTTTTAATTGTAATTTCTATAACCACAGCAATTCCCTGTTCATTATAATAGCAAAACAAAAGTAAAAAAAGATACAAAGGCGTCAATTTCGATATTTCATTATATACGATACCCAAACTAATTTACAAATTGCGAAACCGCTTTTGCAGATTAAATTTTGAAAGAAAAATGATTAAGAAACAGCTTTGCTTTTTCTTTTTTGACTTTAATTTTTCTTGATTGTTTTTTGTTTTAATAGTTTGCAAATTTATCTCAAAATCACTATAAAATATAAGGTTTTATTTGAAAAAATGTAACAAAATGAATAAAAATAGTAATAATTGTTAGTTTTGGAATTTTTGCAAAAAGAATGCTTTTTCGTTTTTTTAAAGCTTTTAAAGGAGATTTTTGAACGTTATTTAGATTCAATAAACAGTCTAAATACTACGACATCCAAGAAGTGTATTTTTATGAAATTTTATGAAATAAAAGTGAATAGGATTAGTTAAAAACGATATTTTACGGTAGCCAATAAATATCTCGGAACTAATTTTATTGTAGAAGTGTATGAAGTATAATTTTCTAATGTAACCAAAGTGAATGCATTTTGATTGGTAATGTTATTAAAGAGTAATCTATACGAAAATCTGCTGTTTTCAGGCGTATAAGTGGTAACTAAATTAACAAAAGTGTAATTGTTTGAGTTCATTTGATAGAGAGTACTATTAGTCTCAATCAGCCAATTTTTTGAAATTTTATAATTACAATTTACGAATGCATTTTTGGTTTCGTTGGAAGTTAGAATAGTATTAAAGTCAGATTGATAATAATTATAAGTAAAACCAAAATCAAAATTGATTGGAAGTTTATAATAGGTAGTTGCAGAAAAAGTATATTGACTATTATAACTTTTTAAATTACTGAATTCTAGACTGTTTACTTTTGTTGGATTATTACTTAAATTTTGAATAGTTTCTAATTTTGTTGCCCATTTTAATTTTCTAAAATAATTTACAAGACTAAAAGTTCCATTGTAATTTTCTCCTCCATTTGTAATAAGGTAATTTTCAAAATTAAAATTTTCGGTAATCGTTCCTTCGCTATTAAGTATTTTTTTTGAATTTACATAAGATAAATTACTGGTTATAGAAAATCGTTTCTCATCATTGAAAAATGTATAATACAAGGCAACGGTTTGATTTTTTAAAAGATCAATTACTGCAACGCCTTTTCTAAAAGTTCTATAATCAATCAATTGAAAGTTTCTGGATAGATAATTAATTTCAGGAAGTGAATTGTTTTCAGAGTAAGATAATTTAAAATTTCCAATACTTGTCTTTTTTAAATTGAACGCAAGAGTAGGATTAAAAATAGAGAAATTTTCATCAGCGTCATTTCTATTAAATGTATCGTAAATATATTTTAAATTAAATGTAAAATCTATTTTTGAATTTAAGTTGTAACGAACAGTATTTTCTAAAGAAAGCAAATCTTGTCGTAAAGAGGTATCATTTTTATAGTTTTCTTGTGGAGTGTTGTCAATAGTGAAATTAGAATAAATAGATTCTTTACTGTTTTCGTATTGAAATGCGAGAACATATTCTAATTGATTATATCTTGAAAGCAATTTACTTTTAATTCCAAAATATTGATTTTTATTTAAACTTGATTGCAAAATTGTAGCATCTGGATTTGTTTTCAAGAAATCGTTTAAAAATGGAGAATTTAAGTTGTTTTTTTCATTCAAATTGTCATTTCCAAAATAGATATAATTGTGAAGTATAGTTCTATTTGATAAACTATAACTGTGATTAAAATGATTATAAAATGTCTGGTTTTGAATTTTTGAATGCTGATTTATCTTGGAGTCATTAAATAATAAATGGGAGCCAATCGTATTAGGATTGTTTTTGTAGATGAGTAAATTGGTCAGATAATTTTTTTCATTTCCAATATATTTTAGCTCAAATTCACCAGACGAGAGCGATTTGTTTCCAGAATAATGACTTACTTCGTTATTTATAATTGGATTTTCATTGATATTGTAAACAGTTTGAGAAAGAGAGTTCTGAATCTGATTGTCATTTGTAAAATAAGCGACACCTCTTAAGGTTAGATTCGGTTTAATTTTTGAAGTAAAACTTAAAGAATTAAAAAACGCTTTATTGAAAATACTCTGAGATTTGCTAAATGTACTGTTCTCATTACTATTAATGGTATATTGTTTTTTTGTCGTCTTTTCGATTTTATCTTCTCCAAAAAAATCAAGATTTATGGTCGATTCTTTAATCAAAGAAGAAGCTTTTTCTCCTAGGTTGTTGTAATCTGCTAAATAAAAAAGTTTAAATTTCTTTTTTAAAATTCCTAAGTTAACACCCTCTTTCCATCTATTTTCAGATACAATTCCTGCTCCAGCGGTAATATTTCCAAACCAAATGTTTTGCTTGTCTTTTTTTAATTTCAGATTAAGAGCAACCTTTTCAGAATTGTTCATCTTTTTAAGAATAGGATTGTCTTCAAAAGCATCGATAATTTGTACAGCATCAAGTACTTTGGCATCCAGATTTTTAGAAAGCAATTTGTAATTTTGATCAAACAAATCTTCACCTTCAATCATAAGTTTAGTTATTGATCTGCCATGAGCTTTAATAGAGCCGTCTTTTTGAACTTCTATTCCAGGAAGTTTTTTTAAAATATCTTCGATGGTTTGCTCAGTTTGATTAGCAAAGGAAGCGACTTTTATAGTAGTGGTATCTTTTTCTATTTTTACTTTTTTATCTACAGGAATAACAATTTCGTTAAGAAATTCTGTTTTTTCTTCTAGTGTAAAAGATTGTAAAATGTCTGATTTTGAATCTAATTCTAATTGAATTTCTTTTTTTATATATCCTAAACTGGAAATAGAAATATTAATTTTTGAACTAGCTGGTTTTTTAAAAATTAAATTATAGCTTCCGTTTTCAAGGCTGTAAGTATATGAAAGTGTATTGTACACTTCGTCAGAAACAACAACAGAAGTACTTTCGATACCTCTGTTTTGAATATTTTTGATTGTTCCTGAAAGTTTTATTTCTTGCGAGAAAAGAAAAATGGGAAAAATTAAAAAGAGTAGGATTTTTTGCATTTTAATCAAATATGGCAATACTAATGTCTTTCATTTTTACACTGTTTATGAATCAAAATAAACTAAATTATAATTTAAAGAGTAGACGGTTAGTATTTTGCTTATAAAGGTTTTAGACCTACAATGCTATTTCTTTAAAAGTTTGATCAATTGTAGCTTTTTCAGAATAACCGCTGTTTGGAGATTCCTTATCAGCGATCAACATTTTTTCGTACATTTTTTGTAAATATTCCTCACAGAATTGGAGATATCCTTTCATGTCAAGCCATTTTATAGGTTTTCCATTTTCACTTTTTATAAAAGACACTCCTGTTTTATTAGCGGTAGGATATTCAATGCTTTTAAAATAATAGTAAATTTCTTCAGTATTGTCATATGCTTCTAAAATTAAACCTGGAAGTCCTTGTAGTTTCCACGGTCCATAAGGTAAAGGAATATCTGGAGCATACCATGCAGTATAGTTTCGTCCTCTAAAATAAGTAATTGCTTTATAACAAGTATATTTCCCTATTGTTTTGGTTTCATTTTTTAATTCCCATTTAAAAGGATATTTTTTTTCCGCCACATATTGAAGTCCATTTTTCAGAAAACTGCTCCAAACACTATCTTTAACCAAACTAGTAAATACTTGGCTGCCATTGCTGGTTGCAGGAAGTCCTCCAGATGTTAATATTGTCCTTTCTCCTTGTCTGTTAGAAAAATTAGTAATTAAAGCGTCTAACGAGTCTTTTTGACAGGTATAACTAGATTCTTTTTTATTAAAAACTAAAGTGGCTAATCGTTCTTTTCCGTTTTTGCTTCCAAAATAGCTGCTTTCAATCTGCCCATAATAAACAATTCCTTTATTATTTGGCGATTGTCCTAAACATAAAAATGGAATTAAAAATAAGATTGTCAAAAATTTATTCATAATATAGCAATAATGTAAAGTTGCCTTTAAGGCAACTTTACTGTTTAATGTAGAGCAGAGATTTAAGATGCACAATATTTAAGACCCCAATCCCAAGCTTCTTGATAACTATTAAAAGCTCTATGGGCTGTATTGCCATTTCTGCATTCAATATCATACATTTGCATTTCGCAAGGAGAATCTGAAACTTTTTCAGATATTTTTATTGTTATGATGTTTGTTTCTAAACTAATATTAGTCTCACTTTTTATTTGATTTCTATTTTCAGGTTGAATCGGATTTTTAGCAAATGAAATTGCTGCTACAAATAAAAATAGACAAGTTGTAAAAATTGTTTTCTTCATAATTTCTTTTTTAAAATTAATTGATTAATAATAGCTATTAGTGGTATTTATCGATAGGATAAAGAAACATGTATTAGTAATACTAATAGTATGTTTTAACTTTATTTTAACAAATAAATTCTTTTGTAATAAATTCGAAATTTTGAGCGATTGATAAGTAAAAATTACCGCAGTCTCAGTAACTAAAAAATCTTAACGAAAAGCTTTTCTTAACAACTTTCACTTCATTATTTCCCCAAAAAAAGCGTAATTTTGAATTCTCTTCATAATTTTAAAAGCGATTTTTTATACTCCATATAATCAGATGTTTATATTGGAAAAGCTTTGGATTTGGAGTTTAATTTTTGTATTTTCACTCTATGTATTTAATATTCGATACCGAAACAACCGGATTACCAAAACGCTGGGATGCACCAATAACCGATTCTGATAACTGGCCTCGCTGTATACAGATTGCGTGGCAGCTGCATGACGAAATGGGACAGCTTATTGAGCATCAGGATTACTTGGTAAAACCAGAAGGATTTAACATTCCGTATGATGCCGAACGTATTCACGGAATCTCGACTGAATTGGCTGAAGCCGATGGAATCTCGCTGGCCGAAGTTTTGGAGAAATTCAATATTGCGTTAAGCAAAACCAAATTTATCGTTGGACAGAATTTAGGTTTCGACGTTAATATTATGGGAGCAGAATTCCATAGAATGGGAGTGGAGTCTCAAATGAGTTCAATGCCTGTCTTGGATACTTGTACCGAAGTTACCGCTTCTTTATTACAGCTTCCTGGAGGTCGTGGAGGAAAATTCAAACTTCCAACTTTGACCGAATTACACAGCTATCTTTTTGATCAGCCTTTCGCGGAAGCGCACAACGCAACTGCCGACGTGGAGGCAACTACGCGTTGTTTCTTAGAATTGGTTAGAAGAGAGGTTTTTACAAAAGAAGAATTAGACGTTCCGAAGGAATATTTTAAAGAATTTCAGGAAAGAAATGCAGAGCCATTTAAACTTATTGGTTTAAAACATATCAATTTAAAAGCGGCTTCTGATAAAATTAGAGAACAGCTTAAAGCTTTAGCCGGAGAAGGACAGCAAAATGTTGTTTCAGAAGAAGATAAAGCTGATTTTAAAGCGGCAAAATTTGCGCATTTACACAATCACACGCAGTTTTCGGTGCTTCAATCAACTATCGGAATTGGGAATATTGTTGCAGCTGCAGCCAAAAATAAAATGCCGGCCGTTGCAATGACGGATACTGGAAACATGATGGGAGCTTTCCATTTTGTAAGTGCTGTTATGAATCATAATAAAGCAGCATCTGGAAAAAATAAAGCTTTGGTTGAAGCTGGAGAAGAACCAACAGAAACCGAAGTAAAACCAATTGTTGGCTGTGAATTTAATATCTGTGAAAATCACTTAGATAAAAGCAAAAAAGACAACGGTTATCAGGTTGTTTTAATGGCTAAAAATAAAGCAGGTTATCACAACTTGGCTAAAATGGCTTCAATTGCCTATACTGACGGATTTTATTATGTTCCGAGGATTGACCGCAAAATTGTCGAGCAATACAAAGGAGATATTATGGTTTTGTCTGGGAATTTATACGGAGAAATTCCGAGTAAAATCTTGAACATAGGTGAAAACCAAGCCGAAGAAGCTTTAATTTGGTGGAAGGAACAATTTGGGGAAGATTTCTATCTGGAAGTGATGCGCCACAATCAGGAAGACGAAAATCGCGTTAACAAAACCCTAATTGAATTTTCGCAAAAGCATAATGTCAAATTAATTGCAACTAATAATACTTATTACTTAAATAAAGAAGATGCCAATGCGCACGATATTTTACTTTGTGTAAAAGATGGTGAAAAGCAGGCAACACCTATTGGAAGAGGACGCGGTTACCGTTACGGACTTCCAAATCAGGAATATTATTTCAAGTCGGAAGAAGAGATGAAAAAGCTCTTTGCCGATTTGCCAGAAGCCATAATTAACATTCAGGAAGTTATTGATAAGGTTGAAGGATATTCGCTTTATCGTGATGTATTGCTTCCGAAGTTTGATATTCCAGAAGAATTTGTTGATCCTGAAGATGAAAAAGACAATGGTGTTCGTGGTGAAAATGCTTATTTGCGAGACCTTACAATGCGAGGAGCTGAAAGAAGATATGGTGTAATAACCGAATCAATTCAAGAACGTTTGGATTTTGAATTGCTGACAATTTCGAATTCTGGATATCCAGGTTACTTTTTAATTGTACAGGATTTCATTGCCGAGGCTAGAAAAATGGACGTATCCGTAGGTCCTGGGCGTGGATCTGCAGCGGGTTCTGCCGTTGCCTACTGCCTTGGAATTACCAATATTGACCCGATTAAATACGACTTGCTTTTTGAGCGTTTCCTAAATCCGGATCGTGTATCCATGCCCGATATTGATATTGACTTTGATGACGAGGGTCGTGGACGTGTAATGGATTATGTAATCAACAAATACGGTCAAAAACAGGTGGCGCAGATTATCACTTATGGTAAAATGGCAACCAAATCGGCAATTCGTGATACAGCGCGTGTACTGGATTTACCATTATTTGAAGCCGATAGAATTGCAAAACTGATTCCGGGAATGATGCCGTCCAAATGGAATCTGGCGCGTTTTATTTCGGAGAGTGAAGATGAGGTTAAAAAAGCACTTCGTTCGGATGAATTTGACAATGTAAAAGAATTAATCGCGATTGCCAATGAAGATGATTTGGCAGGAGAAACAATTCAGCAGGCAAAAATCTTGGAAGGATCGATGCGTAATACGGGAATTCACGCTTGCGGGGTAATCATTACACCGTCGGATATTACGAATTATGTTCCTGTTACAACAGCAAAAGATTCTGATTTATATGTAACACAGTTTGATAACTCGGTTGCAGAAAGTGCCGGATTGCTGAAAATGGACTTCTTGGGTCTGAAGACCCTTACGCTGATAAAAGATACCGTAAAACTGGTAAAATACAGAACTGGAATCGAGCTTGATCCTGATACTTTTCCAATTGATGACGAAGAAACGTATGCGCTTTTCCAAAGAGGTGAAACGGTTGGGATCTTCCAATACGAGTCACCTGGAATGCAGAAATACATGAAAGATCTTAAGCCAACGGTTTTTGGAGATTTAATTGCCATGAACGCATTGTATCGTCCGGGACCTTTGGAATATATTCCGTCTTTCGTTCGAAGAAAAAATGGTGACGAAGAAATCAAATACGATTTAGATGCCTGTGCCGAATATTTATCTGAAACCTACGGAATTACCGTTTACCAAGAGCAGGTAATGCTTTTGTCTCAGTCTTTGGCAGGATTTACAAAGGGTGAGGCCGACGTTTTGCGTAAAGCGATGGGTAAGAAACAAAAAGACGTACTAGACAAAATGAAGCCGAAGTTCGTTGAACAAGCAGCAGCGAAAGGTCACGATGCCAAAGTTCTAGAGAAAATCTGGAAAGACTGGGAAGCCTTTGCGAGTTACGCCTTCAACAAATCGCACTCGACTTGTTATGCTTGGATTGCCTATCAAACGGCTTATTTGAAAGCGCATTATCCTGCAGAATATATGGCAGCGGTACTTTCGAATAACATGAACGATATCAAACAGGTTTCTTTCTTTATGGAAGAATGTAAACGTATGGGATTGCAGGTTTTGGGGCCAGATGTAAACGAATCGTACTATAAATTTACCGTAAACGATGATTATGCCGTTCGTTTCGGAATGGGAGCGATTAAAGGTGTTGGTTCTGGAGCAGTAGAAACAATTGTAGAAAATAGAAAAGACGGAAGATATAAATCGATTTTTGATTTGGCGCAACGAATTGATTTGCGTGCAGCCAATAAAAAAGCGATTGAAAACTTAGTACTTGCTGGTGGTTTTGACTCTTTTGAAGGAACAACAAGAGCGCAGTATTTCCATGACGATGGCGACGGAATTACATTTTATGAAAAAGCAATTCGGTATGGATCAAAGTTTCAGGAAAATGAAAATTCATCTCAAGTAAGTTTGTTTGGGGAAGCAAGTGAAGTGCAGATTGCAGAGCCAACTATTCCTGCATGTGAAGATTGGAGTACCATGGAAAAACTGGCAAAAGAAAAAGAGGTTGTCGGGATTTATATTTCTGGACATCCGCTTGACGATTTTAGGTTTGAAATGAAATACTTCTGTAATGCGCGATTGGAAGCATTGAAAAGCATGAATGAATATGTAGGTAAAAATCTAAACTTTGCAGGAATCATTAATAACGTACAGCATCGAGTTGCTAAAAACGGAAAAGGCTGGGCGGTATTCAATCTAGAAGGATATGACGAAAGTTATGAGTTTAAGATTTTTGGTGAAGAATATTTAAAATTCCGTCATTTCTTGATTCAAAACAATTTTGCCTACTTAAAAATAGTGATTAAAGATGGCTGGGTGAATCATGATACAGGTAAAAAATCTGATCCTAGAATGCAGTTTGTTGAGATTCGTCAATTGCAGGATATTTTGGAAGCTTTCGCTAAAAAATTAATTGTTTTATTGAATATTAAAGACCTTCAAGCTGAATTTATTCATAAGCTGAGTCATTTGTTTGCTGAAAATAAGGGAGATAATTCTGTGACTTTTGAAATCATGGAATTAGAAAAAATAAAGCGACTGGTTGAGGTAGAAACACCAACTGATTTCGAAGCCGAAGATGCTGTTTTTGAAGCCGAAAATGAAAATGAAGATAGTGCGATGGAAGACACTAAAATTCAAGAAGTAAATGAAGTAGAAGAAATTAAAGTAGTCACCAAATTAACGATGCCCAGCCGTCGTTTGAAGATCAAAATTTCAACTGAATTATTGCAGGAATTGGAGAAAATGCAGATTAATTTTAAATTGAACTAAAAAATTAACAGTTAAAATTTAAACACATGTTAATTTTTTATGTTAAAAATATGCATGCATAATAGTTTTTTAGTAATATTGCCCGAAATTACAACGATTTCGTTCCAAGTCTAACTTTGCAAACTGTAAGAATGTGTTTAAATATTCTAAGTTTGTATAAATTAATTAAATCAGAATTATGAAAAAGAACCTATTTTTATTAGGATTATTAGTTTGCTCAATGAGCATGATGGCGCAAACTGAACAAGCAGACAAACCAGAAAGCTGGTATTTTAAATTGGGTGGATCTTATTTCAACCAAACAGCTTCTACAGAGTTTCCAACTGTTGGAGGAAATCCAGCTTTAGATAGAACTTACGTAGGCGGAAAATTAGTTTCTGAGAAAAGTGTTACAGGTTCATTTGGACAAGGTTTTAGAACTGGTATAACTGCGGGATATCGCTTCTCTACACGTTTAGGAGTTGAATTGGGAGTAAACTATTATAATAGCAATGATAAGAAAATGGCGCAAACTACTACAGATGCAATTTTTGTTTCGGGAGGAAAGCCTGTTTACAATTTTAAATCGGTTGGTCAAATTACAGCATTTGATCTTGCTCCGGCACTAGTAATGTTTTTAGGTGAAGCTCATGGTTTTGAGCCATATACTAAAGTTGGGGTTTTAGTTCCAATTCATGGTGATTTAGAAATTACTACTGACGCAATTGTACCAACAGGTGTTGCGAATCCTGCAACTGCTGCTGTTCATAGTGTAGATAAAGTTAAGCCAAATCCAACTATTGGTTTTTCAGCTGCTTTAGGTACTTCTTATAAGTTAGGAAAACATATTTCTGCTTTTGCTGAATTAGAATATCGCAACTTTACTGTTCATGGGAAAACTAAAGAAACTACTGAGTTTAAAATGAATGGTCAAGATGCTTTAGGAACTAGAACTACTGCTCAAATCCATACAAATTACAGAGACAGATTAGATGTTAATTCTAATAATGCTTTAACTAATCCAAACGGTGTTGATAGCACAAAACCTACAGACGAATTAAGTTCTTATGTAGGGATTTCAGGTTTAGGATTAACTTTAGGTCTTAAATACAGCCTATAATTTATTCCATTTATTATAGTTGATAAAAAAGAGGATATTCGAAAGAATATCCTCTTTTTTTTGGTTTCGTTTGTCATCCTGACGAAGGAAGGATCACACTAGAAACTCGACAAAGATTGGCGATGTTGCTTACGGAACCTTCTGTGCAATCCTTCCTTCGTCAGGATGACAAAATTATAATAAGATTTATTTAGAAACCTCCCTGAATTCCTTTAAAACCTGATCAATAACCCAAGTGGTTCTGGAGCCTGAAACTCCTTTTGAAGCAGAAGCACCTTCTTTTCCCAAAAGTTCTGCCATTACGGTTTCTATAAAAGGTTGTTGAATATGTAACGGATTTTCAATTGCAATACTTTCTTTTTCTCCATTAGTATATTGAATATAAATTGGTTCATTACCAAAAGTAGAGAATGAAATTTTTCCTTTATCTCCTACAATTTCAGTATTGTCATAACGTTCAAAACTTGCAAAATTCCATATTCCAGATCCGTGAACTCCGTTTTCAAACAAAAAGGACATTGACACAGCATCTTCAGCTGGATACGCTTGTAACTGCGAAGTTGCATGACCGCGAACCGATTTGATTGGTCCTAAAACAAAATCAAGGAAATCTAGAGTATGACAAGCCAAATCAACAAAGATTCCGCCTCCTGAAATATGGGGTAAAACAGTCCAAGGAAGATTGATTTCGTCATCGTAACGAGATTCAAAAGGATGATATAAAACACAGTTTACATGTCTCACATTTCCAATTTTTCCTTTGTCAATTAATTCTTTTATTTTTAAAAAGCGAGGTAAAGCTCTTCTATAATAAGCAACAAATAATGGGACATTATGCTCTTTGCAGACACTGATCATTTCGCTGCATTCTTCAAAAGTAAGTGCCATAGGTTTTTCTACATAGACCGGTTTTCCGGCTTTAGCGCACAAAATAGTATATTCTTTATGAGAAGATGGAGGAGTAGCGATATAAACCGCATCAACTTCTGGATCATTTATTAAATCGATTGCATTCGAATACCATTTTGGTACATTGTGGCGTTTGGCATAATCTTCAGCAAGCGCAGCATCTCTGCGCATCACAGCAACTAAAGCAGAATTTGGCGCTTTCTGAAAAGCAGGTCCGCTTTTTACTTCCGTAACATTGCCACAGCCAATAATTCCCCATTTTATAATTTTCATGGTTTGTTTTTTTAGTTTCTCAAATTTAAAAAAGGTTTGCCACGAATTGCACTAATTTCCACGAATTATTTTTTTGAATATTTTCCACAGCTTCACGAATTATTTTTTTCTGGAGATTTTGCAGATTCAACAGATTTTTTCCACACAGAATCAGCCTAATCTGTAAAATCTGCGAGAAACAAATTAAGCCACAGATTTTAAAAAAAAATCTATTTAATCCTTTTAATCTGTGGCAAAAAAATAACCACGAATTACACATTCTTCACAATTTAAATTCGTGGAAATTAGTGTAATTGCTTCGCCTGTTCGCTATCGCTCGGGTCGTGGCTAAAAAAAAATCTAGTTTTAAAGTCTTACTTTTTAGGAAGTTCTTTAAAACCCATATTGTAAAGTGTGAAAGCCTGGATATCTACATTTTCTTGAATTGTAGCCGCAACAGATTTTCCTGCTCCGTGACCCGCTTTAACATCAATTCTAATTAAAACCGGATTGTCTCCAGCTTGTTTTTCTTGTAATTCAGAAGCAAATTTGAAACTGTGAGCAGGAACTACACGATCATCGTGATCTCCTGTAGTTACCATTGTTGCAGGGTAATTGGTTCCTTTTTTAACATTGTGAACTGGAGAATATCCTTTTAAATATTCAAACATTTCTTTATTGTCCTGAGCCGTTCCGTAATCAAAAGCCCATCCTGCACCCGCAGTAAAAGCATTGTAACGAAGCATATCCATAACTCCAACAGCTGGTAAAGCTACTTTCATTAAATCGGGACGCTGTGTCATTGTTGCTCCTACTAATAATCCTCCGTTAGATCCTCCGCGTATCGCTAAATAATCTGATGAAGTATATTTTTGAGCAATTAGATATTCAGCAGCAGCAATAAAATCGTCGAAAACATTTTGCTTTTGAAGTTTAGTTCCTGCATTGTGCCATTTTTTCCCATATTCACCGCCGCCTCTTAAATTGGCAACAGCATAAACTCCTCCATTTTCCATCCAAACTGCATTTGCAATACTGAAACTTGGTGTCAAACTAACATTAAATCCGCCGTAACCGTAAAGTATAGTTGGATTTTTGCCATCTAATTTTGTTCCTTTTTTATAAGTAATAATCATAGGAACTTTTGTACCGTCTTTTGAAGTATAAAATACTTGTTTTGATTCATAATCCTCACTTTTAAAATCTACTTTAGGTTTTTGATAGATTTCAGATTTTCCAGATTTCGGTTCAAAAGAATAAATACTTCCTGGTGTGGTGTAATTTGTAAAACTGTAGTATAAAATCTTTTCTTCTTTTTTTCCTCCAAAACCTCCTGCAGATCCAACAGCTGGAAGTTTGATTTCTCTAACTAACTTTCCGTTGTAATCATATTGCTGTACAAATGATACTGCGTCTTTTGTATAATTAGCAAAAAAGTATCCTGCACCAGTTGAAGGAGCTAAAACATTCTCTGTTTCTTTGATAAAATCTTTCCAGTTTTCTACTTTCGGATTATTAGCATCAACAGTTACAACACGTACATTTGGAGCATTAAAGTCGGTTTCGATAAATAACTTACTTCCTTCGTTTTCAATAATGGAATTTGCACTATTAAAATTATCTACAATAGTAACAATTGGACTATTCGGTTTCGTTAAATCTTTGATATATAATTCGTTTCCGTAAGTTGAATTAGCTGCAGTAATAATCAAATAACGATCATCTTCTGTAACATAACCGCCAACGTATCTTCTTTTTTGATCTGCACCAAAAATTACTTTATCGTCTTTCTGAGAAGTTCCTAGTTTATGGAAATACAACTTATGCTGATCTGTTTTAGCAGATAACTCGCTTCCTTTTGGTTTGTCATAACTAGAATAGTAAAAACCTTCATTTTTGTACCAAGAAACACCGCTGAATTTTATATCAACCAAAGTATCTTCAAGCACTTTTTTAGATAAAGCATCAATAATGATTACTTTTCTCCAATCACTTCCGCCTTCAGAAATAGAATAAGCCGCTTTGTTTCCGTCTTTCGAAAAATTCAGACCGCCTAGAGAAGTAGTTCCATCTTTAGAAAAAGTATTAGGATCTAAGAAAACTTCATCTTTCCCATCTTTTCCTTTTCTATAAATAACAGATTGATTTTGCAGACCATTGTTTTTAGAAAAATAGGTAAATTTTCCTTCTGTAAAAGGAGCGCCAATTTTTTCATAATTCCAAAGTTTCTCCATTCGATTTTTAAGTGCTGAACGAAACGGAATTTTGTCTAAATAAGAGTAGGTAACTTCATTTTCAGCTTTTACCCAAGCTCCTGTCTCAGTAGATTTGTCATCCTCAAGCCAACGGTATGGATCGCTTACTTTGGTGTCAAAATATACGTCAACCGTTTCTCCTTTTTTAGTTTCAGGATATTTTATTTTATTTTGAGCAAATGAAATTCCTGCAGTTGTAATTGCCATTAATAAAAGAGTTTTTTTCATAATTAGTTTTTGTCTGTTGTAACAAAAATAGCACTTTCTGTGAGATTATATAAATTTAACCGCAAAGAACGCAAAGTGTTTTTCGCAAAGTTCGCAAAGTTCAAAAATGCTTTGCGAGCTTTGCGTTTTCCTTGCGTACTTTGCGGTTAAATAAAAAAATTATAAATTAAAATTAACTCCCAAAACGATATTTCTTCCAATATTCGGAATACCGTCTGTTTTCAATCTCGAAAGGTGTGCAATATATTTTTTATCGAATAAATTGTTTCCGTTTAAGTTAATGTCAAAAGCTGTTTTTCCTAGTTTTACAGTTCCTCCAAAACCTAAATTAACCAAAGTATAACCTTTTGAAGCCGTTTCAAAACCGCTTACATTATCTTGGCTGAAGGTTGAAGAAACATTCAAAGAAGCAAAACCTTCACTTAACCAATCTTTGATATTAAATTCGGTTCTAAGAGTGTTATTCCAGTTATTGGCAGGAATTAAAGGCAGATAATCATTGTTGTCTTTTTTACCGGTAACGGTTTCAAAACTAGTTTCAAAATGTAACCAGTCTAACGGATGCGGATGAAAATGCAGTCCAACTTCACCTCCAAATAATTTTGCATTATCTTGAACATAAGCAAAAACAGCGTTGTCTTCTAGAACCTCTCCCGTTGGTGAAGTGTAGATATAATTGTTTACGTGATTGTAAAATCCGTTTACGAAGAATTCAAAATGCGTGTTTTTGTATTCTAAATTCAAATCAGTCTGAACGTTTTGTTCTGTTTTCAAATTTGCATTTCCAATTTCGTAACGATTTGTTCCTTCATGAACTCCGTTTGAAGTCAATTCGGCCAAGTTTGGCGCTCTGAATCCCGTGGCAACATTTAAACGAAGTGTAAGCGGTTCTGCCAATTTTGTTTTATAACCTAAAGAAGCATTAAAACTGTCAAAAGATTTGTCAAGAGGCAAGAAATAACCTTCTTCGCCTTCAGTTCCGTGCGCGATTGAAGTAACATTTCTATTGTCAAAACGCAATCCAGCTTGAATAACGCTATTGTCCCATTCGTAATTTGCTGTTCCAAAAACGCCAAAATCGTTGGTTGTTGCATCCGGAATTAAATATTCTTCACCCGAATTTTTATTCGTTTGATGCATTCCTTGAACTCCTAAAATAGTTTCGATTTTTCCGAATTTAGGGAAATGATATTTAGCATTATAATTGAAAGTATTCAATTTCATATGAAGAGAAGCCTCGTTGCTGTCTTCAAATTCGCTTCTGTCATTTGCGATGTAACCCAAATCAACATCTAATTTTGAGTTTTCGAAGAAAATAACATTATTCAAACTCAATAAATGATTGAAAATCCCTTGTCTAGGAAACTGTGTGTTTTTGCTTGAAGACTGTTCTGCAATTCCATCTTCTGGAATCCCGATATCCAGTTTGTTGTAATTGTATCTTAAAACGCTTGAAAAAGTAGCATTGCTGTAGCCGATACCGGTTTTAAAATCGGTTTCGTTGTAACGAGAATTGGTTACGCGGTCACCATCGGCAATTTTGTAATCAGAATGTGTGTTGTAACTTCCACGCGCTAAGAATTTCCAGTTGTCTGTAGAAGTTTTTAATCCGATAGAAGAATTACTTCCTTGTGTATTCGTGAAATATTTTTGACTAAAATTAGCTTTAAAATCTCCAGCATCAGCAAATTTTTCAGGATTAAAATATAAAACTCCTCCCAAAGCATCAGAACCGTATAATAATGAAGCTGGGCCTTTTATAACTTCAACACTTTCAATTCCGGCATCATTTAAACCCAAACCATGTTCGTCGCCAAACTGCTGGTTTTCGATGCGGACACCTTGCGAATAAACCAAAACACGGTTTCCGCTAAGTCCGCGAATAACAGGTTTTCCGATAGAAGTTCCTGTTGAAATCTGTGAAACTCCCGGAATTGTCGCCAAACCTTCAATCAAGGTTGAAGTTCCCTTTTGCTGTAATGTTTTGATACTTTCATGCTCAATCTTCATTACATTCTGAGATTGCAATTTGTTGAAAGGTGTAGAAACTACTACTTCATCCATTTCTAAAATTGATTCTTCAAGCGTAACGTCTAAAGTGTTCTGCTTTAATAATTTTGCGATTGTTTTGTTTTGATTGGCATAACCAACATAAGTAAAAGCAATACGAAGACTTCCATTTGGAAGATTGTTGAATTCATATTTACCATTTGCATCTGTTGTTGTCCCTTTATGTAATTCTGGTGCGTAAACAGAAACTCCTGGCAATGGATTGTTTTGAGTGTCGGTTACAATTCCCGAAACCGAATTTTGAGCAGATAGAATGCCCGAGAACCCTAGAATAAGGGCAATTATAAATTTTTTCATTTGAAAATGATGCTATAGTTAATTTGATTTTTTTCTTTTAAATGAAAAATCAAAGCAAAACAGTAAAGCATTCTGATCCCGATTTTATAAACAGGATTAGGAAACTCAGTGTTATTTGAATTTAAATTAAAAGAAATGTGGATTTTTTTTTCGAAAAACGAAAACTTAAGAAACTATAACAATAGGCGGGCCTCGTAAGAAATAGGAGGTTCTTGAAACTGAAAAAATCTTCTCTGAAACTGGGAAGAAATAAGGTGTTTCCTTATCAAAAGAATGAAATTGGAAAGAGAAATCCTGAGGGATAATAAACGACTCAAAAGCAAAATGACAAACAAAACAAACGTCGTAATCGTGATGCTGATGCGTTATTTCGCCATTAGGATCATTATAATTATGATGGCACTGCTTTTCTGAAAGCTGTTTTACAATATGCTCATAACTGTGTATCGACTGAAACAATATCGAGAACAATATTGTTACAGCAAAAGATAGACTTAATATGAGCTGTTTTTTCTTCATTTCCTGCAAAGGTATAAAAGATAAAAACAAAATTGATTTATTTTTTGTCTCTGTAAGCTGGTTCGTTGAAAAAAATGCAGCAATTATTTTTATTGAGCAGCAAAAAGAGAATATTTATAATTCTTATTGCGGCTAGAAAAAGCATTATGTTATATTTGTATATGAAATAAATAGGCGCAAAAGAGCGTTTATTTTTAAACCTCTTTAAAAACCAACTTATAATATGCGAATTATTTTCAGCTGCTTATTTTTACTCACTTTTGTAAACTCCTTTGCACAAGAAGAAGTTAAGCCTGAGATAAAACCAATAGTAAAAATAGATTCTCTGTATCGAGAAGATCAATTTTATTTTTCGGTTACTTATAATATGTTTACCGATATTCCAATTGCCTTTAAACAAAATAAATTCTCTTTAGGACTTTCGGGAGGTTTCTTAAGAGACATGCCAGTTAATAAATCAAGAACTATTGCCATAGCGACAGGTTTAGGACTGAGTTATCAGAACTACAATCAGAATTTAAATATTTCGAGAGACGGTTCTGGAACAATTATTTATGGTGTAAATAATTCAAGCGAATTTGTTTCTAATCGCTACAGGCAATATTCTGTAGATCTTCCAATTGAATTTAGATGGCGAAATTCGACCTACGAAAGCACTAAATTTTGGCGTATTTATGGCGGAGTAAAATTGAGTTATATTTTTTCGAGCACCTCTCTTTTAGACGATGGAGAAAATAATTATAATATTAACAATAATAAGGACATCAATAAATTTCAATACGGCCCTTATCTTGCTGCAGGATATAATACATGGAATCTTTATATTTATTATGGTTTAAGTCCGTTGTTTAATTCAGCAACCACTTTGTCTGGAGAAAAAATCACCATGAAAACCTTAAACGCAGGATTGATCTTCTACATTTTATAACCACAGATATAAAAATAAAAGTTGCGGCATTATGCCCACAAACAAACCAATCAATATTTCTCTAGAAGTATGAGCATTCATTTCTAAACGTGATGAAGCCACAATTCCGGATAACAAAATCAATAAAGCAGGCCAATATGGATTATGCATTTGCAAGTGAATGTTTAAGCCAATTACAAAAATCGCAAAACCACAAATTGCAACCATGTGTAAACTTGCTTTTATTTTAAAAAGAGCCAATACTAATGCCAAAATCGCACTAAATAATGCGCCTAAAAAAAAGAAATGAAGCTCTGGATAACGCATAATAACAATGCTGCGTTTGACAAGTAAAATATACAAAAAGCACTGTAGAATTAATGGAATAGTACGTTCTGAAGTCTGACTGAGCATAATAGATTTTACATGTCCGGTTGATCGAAGCAAGAGGTAAAATAGAATTGGCACAATCACATTGATTACTAAAATCTGTAACAAAACAAAGTACTTTTCCTGTGTGCTAAAAATGTCTCCTTTGCAATATAAATAAAAGATTGTAGCATAAAGAGCTATAAAAATTGGATGCAATATATAGGAGAAAAGTGGAAGTATTTTTTTCAAAACAATCTAATTTGTGGTAATAAACAAATATACAGAAATATAAATAAGGATGCTAAAAGCCTTTATTTTTTAAGAAAATCACAACTCTTTTCTATCTTTAATATCTTAATTTTGAAAAAAAGATATTTCTAAATGAGCGTAAATTTAAAAAGCCTAATTTCAGTTCTTCATGCCAAATGGATTGGTTCAGAAACTGATGTTTTCATAGATCATATTTCGATCGACAGCCGTTCACTGCAAAATGGATCTCAAACTTTGTTTTTTGCTTTGGCAGGAATTAACAACGACGCTCATTTATTTATTCCAGATTTAATAGAAAAAGGAGTCCAGAATTTTGTGGTGCAGTGTGTTCCAGAAGGTTTTGCCGATAAAGCAAATTTTCTGCTAGTTGCAAATACGCTCGAAGCATTGCAGGAATTTGCTGCATATTACAGAAACCTTTTTCATTTTCCTGTTATAGGATTAACGGGAAGTAATGGAAAGACCATTGTAAAAGAATGGCTTAATTTTTTATTAAGTCCTGATTACAATATTATTAGAAGTCCAAAGAGCTACAATTCGCAGGTAGGCGTACCGCTTTCTGTAATTGCTATAAACGAAAAACACAATTTGGGGATTTTTGAAGCTGGAATTTCTACAGTAAACGAAATGGCAAAACTGGAGAAAATCATCAAACCCAATATTGGTGTTTTAACAAATATTGGTCCAGCGCACGACGAAGGCTTTTTGAATTTGATACAGAAGATTGACGAAAAATTGCTCTTGTTTAAAGACTGTCCAGTAATAATCTATCAAAAAACAGAAGTTGTCGATTCCTGTTTGACTCAGTTTGCAGCAGAATATATGATGCATCCGCGAAAACTTTTTTCATGGAGTTTTACCGATAAGACCGCAGATGTTTTTATTCTGAAAAAAGAAAGTAAAAACGATCGTACAACAATTCAATATCAATATCAAAATGATGTTTTTGGTTTAGAAATTCCATTTAGCGATTCAGCGTCTATAGAAAATGCCATTTCTTGTTTGTTGGTTTTATTGCACTTTAAATATGATCAAGAAACGATTCAAAGCCGAATTGAAATGCTTTATCCAGTTCGAATGCGTCTGGAAGTTAAAAACGGAATTAACAACTGTAGTATCATAGATGATAGTTATAGTTCTGATTTTCAATCGCTAAAAATTGCGTTAGACTTCTTGGAAAGCCAAAAAAAGAATGCTTCTAAAGCAGTTATTTTATCTGATATTTTCCAAAGCGGATTCTCAAATGAAGAATTATATTCTAAAGTTGCACAGTTAATTGCAGCTAATAAAATACATCGCGTAATTGGAATTGGGGAAACGATTTCTTCGTTTGCATCAAAATTTCCAAATAGTATAATGTTTCAGAATACAGCTGAATTTATGGATTCGATTGAAAGCTTAAACTTTCAAAATGAAACAATTTTAATAAAAGGAGCAAGGTCTTTTGCATTCGAAGAAATTGTATCGCTTCTTGAAGAGAAAACGCACGAAACAGTTCTCGAAATTAATTTGGATGCAATCAGTCATAACTTTAATTACTTTAAATCGAAACTGGCACCAAATGTCAAAATGATGGTAATGGTTAAGGCGTTTGGTTATGGAAATGGCGGATTGGAAATTGCCAAATTATTAGAACATCATAAAGTTGATTATTTAGGTGTGGCTTTCGCCGATGAAGGAATTTCATTGAAAAATGGAGGGATCAAACTGCCTATTATGGTTTTAAATCCAGAATCTACAAGTTTCCCATCTATAATTCAATATCAATTAGAACCTGAAATTTACAGTATAAAGGGACTAAAAGCTTTTTTGAAAATTGCCCGCGAAAAGAATTTGAAAGATTTTCCAATTCACATCAAGATTGATACGGGAATGCACCGTTTAGGTTTTGAAGAAAATACAATCGAAGAATTGATTGAAACATTAAAAGGAAATGCAACGGTTCGGGTTCAAAGCATTTTATCGCATTTGGCAACAAGCGATGATCCAAAACATTATGATTTTGTCCAAAAGCAGATTGCGTTGTTCGAGAAATTGTCTTCGCGTTTAATGAAGGAATTAAATGTAAATCCAATTCGCCATATTTTAAATACATCTGGAATCAGTAATTTCCCGAATTCACAATACAATATGGTTCGTTTAGGAATTGGTTTGTATGGCGTTTCAAACGATGCAGCAGAACAAAAATATCTGGAAAATGTTGGGACTTTAAAATCGATTATTTCCCAAGTTCGTACTATTCCTGCTGGAGACAGCGTAGGTTACGGCCGTCGTTTTATGGCAGAAAAAGAAACTAAAATTGGCACAATTCCGATTGGTTATGCTGATGGAATATCAAGATTATGGGGAAATGAAGTCGGATTTGTAACGATAAAGAATCAAAAAGCACCAATTGTTGGAAGCGTTTGTATGGATATGCTGATGGTAAATGTTTCTGAAATTGACTGTAAAGAAGGTGATCCAGTAATTATTTTCGGCGAAAGCCCAACTGTTATAGAGATGGCAGAAGCTTTAAAAACAATTCCGTACGAGATTATGACGAGTATTTCGCAGCGAGTAAAACGGGTATTTTTTAGATAATTTTAAGAAATTTCAAGAAAATTGCGTATTTTCGGGATTCACTTATTATAAATATAAACAGATACGATATGGGATTTTTTTCAGAATTTAAGGAATTTGCAATGAAAGGCAACGTAGTCGATTTGGCTGTCGGTGTAATTATTGGAGCTGCTTTTGGCAAAATCGTCAGCTCATTAATTGAGAATGTAATAACGCCTCTGATATTGAAACCAGCATTAGATGCTGCACATTTATCGACTATCGAAGAACTAACGGCCTTTGGAGGTGTCAAATATGGTTTGTTTATTTCGGCAGTAATTAACTTTATAATTGTAGCGTTTGTTTTGTTCTTAATCATTAAAGGAATAAACAACCTTAAAAAGAAAGAAGCCCCAGCTCCAAATCAACCTGCAGCACCAACTCAGGAAGAATTGCTTACTCAAATTAGAGATTTGTTAAAAAACAAACAATAAGATATAATACCGCTACACTAAGTCTAACTTAACCGCCTTCTAAAGAGGCGGTTTTTTTACAAAATGTTTGTTTTATAACATTTTGTTATTTTTTGTGAATCACCTTGCAGAGACTTTTATTATACTTACTTTTGCCTTACGAAATTAGATTATTGAATTATTTAAAAATATAAAAATGAGAATTGCAGTCGTTGGTGCTACCGGAATGGTTGGCGAAGTAATGCTTAAAGTTTTAGCGGAAAGAAATTTCCCGGTTACAGAATTAATTCCTGTTGCATCTGAAAGATCAGTAGGAAAAGAAATTGAATACAAAGGTCAAAAATATAAAGTAGTTGGTTTACAGACAGCAGTAGATATGAAAGCAGATATTGCCGTTTTCTCTGCTGGAGGAGATACTTCTCTTGAATGGGCTCCAAAATTTGCTGCTGCAGGAACTACTGTAATTGATAATTCATCTGCATGGAGAATGGATCCTACAAAAAAATTAGTAGTGCCAGAAATCAACGCTTCTGTTTTAACAAAGGAAGATAAAATTATTGCTAATCCAAACTGTTCTACAATTCAGATGGTTGTGGCTTTAGCGCCTTTGCATAAAAAATACAATATCAAAAGAATCATTGTTTCTACTTACCAATCGATCACTGGAACTGGTGTAAAAGCGGTAAAACAGTTGGAAAATGAATATGCAGGAATTCAGGGAGATATGGCTTACAAATATCCAATTCACAGAAATGCAATTCCTCACTGCGATAGTTTTGAAGAAAACGGATACACTAAAGAAGAAATGAAATTAGTTCGCGAAACTCAAAAAATTCTTGGTGACAATACAATTAGAGTTACAGCTACGGCGGTTCGTGTTCCTGTTGTTGGCGGACATAGCGAAGCGGTAAATGTTGAGTTTACAAATGATTTTGAAGTGAATGAAATTCGCGAAATCTTGCACAATACAGAAGGAGTAACAGTACAAGATAATTTAGATACTTTTACTTATCCAATGCCATTGTATGCTGAAGGTAAAAATGATGTTTTTGTTGGAAGAATTCGTCGTGACGAAAGCCAGCCAAACACTTTAAACTTATGGATTGTTGCTGATAACTTAAGAAAAGGAGCAGCTACAAACACCATTCAAATCGCTGAATATTTAATTCAAGCTGGTTTGGTATAATCTGAGATTAAATAAAATTGTTATAAAGAAGAAACCGTAATTGCAGTAATGTAATTACGGTTTTTTTGATTAATTAAGTTATATGACTTAAGAAACTTGACACGTTTTAAAAACCTTTTAGGTTTAACTCATTAGTTATCAATTTAAGGCTATTTTTGTTAGATCAATGTAAATTAAGATTTTATGCCATTTCCGATAGATGTCAAATACATAATTGAAACAGAAGAGCAATTAGGACTTAGATTTCCACCTTTATTCAAAGAAAAAATGACAAAGGAGAATGGAGGTGAAGTTGCAACAGAATATGATGATTGGAATCTTTATCCCTTTTTTGATAAGAGTGATAAAAAAAGAATGAGCAGAACTTGTAATCATATCGTTTTAGAAACCAAGCAAGCAAGAAAATGGAATAACTTTCCGCTCAAAGGAATCGCTATTGCTGGAAATGGCTGTGGAGATCAATTAATCCTTATTCCGTTAGATGATGATAAGGAAAAGCTGAGTGAAACAGTCTACTTTTGGTATCATGAAACTGGAGCATTAGAAAGAGTGGGAGAGAATATTAATGAACTAATAACGGAATAAATTTATATTAACATAGGAAACCCGACAGCTTTTTAAAATCTGTCGGGTTTATTTGATCAAAAAAAAGCGGGAGTAATTGATTCCCGCTTTTTTGTATATTAATATTCTGGAGCCAATTCAAGTTCCAGTCCTTCTAAATCTTCAGTAATTGGAATCTGGCAGCCCAAACGGCTGTTAGACTTCACATAAAAAGCTTCAGACAGCATAGCTTCTTCATCGTCACCCATTTCTGGTAATGCAACATCATTTAGAACATAACATTGGCAGGAAGCACACATGGCCATTCCGCCGCAAGTTCCTTCAACAGGAAGTTCGTATGCTTTGCATAACTCCATTATATTCATTGCCATATCAGTCGGAGCCTGTAATTCGTGTATAACCCCTTCTCGATCTTTAATTTTTATTAATACATCCATTTTTAATTATTGGAATTTTTTTGGCAGGATCTTATAACGTGAAAAAATCCTAATTTATATTAGCTAGTAGGTTTTGTACTAAAAGCGTATTCTTTCCTATTATTGTCCTTCAATTTCATTTTTACACCCAGGACATTTTCATTTTTCTCAAGAATTGTTATCACTGCAATTACAGAATAATAATCTTTGTCTGACTGGAAAACTAGAGTTCCTTCATAAGTCGTATTTAAAACACCCTGTTTGTCAGTTGATGCTGAAACTTTTCTAGGATGAGAGAATTCTGCAGAACTGTAAGTTGTTTTACTTGCAAATTTTGCTTTTCCGTCAACAAAATCATATAAAAAATCATAGTTGCCAATTCGTAAGGATCCAGCTTCTTCATTTGGATTAATTGAAAAAACAATTTTCCCGGCATATTGAAAATCAGTCCATTCTTCCGCTTCATTTACCCAAGCCTTGTCAACAACAACATTTTTACTTTGAGCGTAATCCACAGAAACAAAAAACAGTAATAAAAAAAGAGTGTAAAAGTTTCTCATAGTTTAAGATTTAGGGTTATTTTACAAATTTAAGTTAAAAATGTAACAATTCCTTAACAGAAACTCTTAAAACTTTATGTTCTTTTTTGTGAATATGGCAAAAAGTGCTTATTTATTGACTTGTAATTTAAATTTTATTTAATCAAAGACGAATAAGGCTTAATATTCTTGTTAAATAATATAATGATAAAAGTTGCGAAATAAAACAATTTGTTACATAATATTTACCACAGTTTCAATTTGCGGCGCATATTTTTTTATCGTTGTTTCAACTCCAGCTTTCAATGTCATTTGATTAACGCTGCAGCTAATACAAGCCCCTTCTAAACGAACTTTTACATGTTTGTCATCTTCAATGGAGATCAATGAAATATCCCCGCCATCTGATTTTAAAAATGGCCTAATCTCGTCTAAAGCCAATAAAACATTATTTGTTAATTCTTCTGTTGTCATAATTTTATCAATTAGAAAATGGGTCAATTAGAGAATTAGAAAATTCACTTTCTGAGTAAAATTATCTAATTCTCTAATTTTGCAATTATCTTATTAGTATTATCTCAATTATCTAATTATTTTTTTACTGCTGAACAGCCTGCCATTGTTGTAATTTTAATAGCTTCAGTTGCTGGTAAACTTTCGTTTCTGTTTACTGTTTCCTGTACAACGTTACGAGTAATTTCCTCAAATACTTTTTCTATTGGCGAAGCGGTTTGTAATGCTGCCGGACGGCCGTAATCTCCTGCCTCACGAATAGATTGTACAATTGGAACTTCTCCTAAAAATGGAACTTCTAAATCTTGGGCAAGGTTTTTAGCGCCTTCTTGTCCAAAGATATAATATTTATTATCAGGTAATTCTTCTGGTGTAAAGTATGCCATGTTTTCAATGATTCCTAATACTGGAACGTTGATATTGTCCTGCATAAACATTGCAACTCCTTTTTTAGCATCTGCCAAAGCTACCGCTTGAGGTGTACTTACTACTACTGCTCCAGTAATTGGAAGAGACTGCATGATAGATAAATGAATATCTCCAGTTCCTGGAGGCAAATCAAGAAGCATGAAATCTAATTCTCCCCAATCTGCATCAAAAATCATTTGGTTTAATGCTTTTGCAGCCATTGGACCTCTCCAGATTACAGCCTGGCTTGGAGCTGTAAAAAATCCGATTGAAAGCATTTTGATTTCATAACTTTCAATAGGTTTCATTTTCGATTTTCCGTCAACTGTAATAGAAACCGGTTTTTCGTTTTCAACGTCGAACATAATCGGCATTGAAGGGCCATAAATGTCAGCGTCAAGAACACCAACTTTAAAACCCATTTTTGCAAGCGTTACTGCTAGATTTGCGGTTACAGTAGATTTTCCTACTCCTCCTTTTCCAGAAGCAACTGCAATAATATTTTTGATTCCAGGAATAGCACGTCCCTTAATTTCAGGTTTCTCTGGAGATTCAACTTTAATATTTACTTTTACTTTAGCATCTGGAGATATTAATTCGTGAATTGTCTTCTTAATATCGTCTTCAGCTCTTTTTTTAATATGCATTGCAGGAGTATGCAATACCAAGTCAACAACAGCTTCATCGCCAAAAGTAATAACATTGGTTACAGCGCCGCTTTCAACCATATTTTTTCCTTCTCCAGCAATAGTAATTGTTTCTAAAGCTTTAAGAATTTCTTTTCTATCTAATTTCATTGTAATGGGCTATTTTTCTATTCACAGAATCCTGTTTATAAAGATTATACTTATTTAAACTGAATTCAGGGTGCAAAGATAACAGATTAAGTTCGGAATTAAGCGATTTTGAATTGTAATTATTGATATAGAGATTATTCAAAATTATGCAGAACTGTTTTTTTGAGGCATTTGAATCTTAACTAAAATTTTTGGAAGCGGTAAAGCGAATTGATTTTGGTTTATAATTTGGAGTTTTTTGTATAAATTTTCTTCTTTTTAAAAGTGTATTCTCATAAAACTTCTTTATATTTGAGTGCCCAAATCGATGATTTTCAGTTATTAAAAAAGTATGTGAAAACTTGTTTTTTTTAGAATCGCTTATTGGGTTTTCCTTATTTTTTTTAAAGTTATTTTTTTCATTTAAACTTTAAAAATATGCGAAATTTTACTTTTTCTACAATTATTATTGCGGTTAGCTTTTTTGCATTTTCATTTCATTCATATTCAGGTAAAACAGAAAGTAAAAAGGCTTCAGTAAATCACAAATACGTTGCGGTTCTTACAATAGATGCAGCAGCTATAAATACCTTCTTTAAAAAATATCCCAAGCTAAAAAAGTATCAAAAAGATGTTGAGGATATTTATAAAAACAAACAGTATAAATCGATTTGGTATGATGAGAAAAGTATTACTGAATTTGGAGCATTACTATACCAAAAAGTAAATGTGTTGAAAGATCAGGGAATAGATAGTAAAATGCCCTACAAAGAAATAATCGATCAGGCATTTAACGAAAGCGATAATATCGATCCTCCGCAGATGGATACAGAGTTACTGCTAACGAGCATGTATATTTTTTATGCCAGTAATGTCTATTCTGGTGTAGATCCTGCAACTTTAAAAAAAATAGGCTGGTACCTGCCTGCTAAAAGCATTTCATATTCTAAAATTTTAGATTCTTTAATTGTCGATAAAAACCGATTGAACGAAGATGATAATCTTTTATTTAGCCAATATTACAAATTGCAGGATGCCTTAAAGAAATATCGTAAAATTGAAACCGATAATCTCTGGCAGAAAATTACCATTGATAGCCTTAATTACAAAGATTTAAGACCAGATGATACTGCTGTTGCCATAAAACAAATTAGAAATCGTTTGTTTGTTGTGGGAGATCTTAAACGAGATTCTCAAAGCAATGTATATGACGAAGAGTTAATGGCGGGTGTATTGAATTATAAAAAAAGATACAATCTTAAATTGAACTATGCTATTACAAGAGATCATATCAATCAATTGAATGAGCCAATCAGCAAGAGAATTAAAACAATTATGCTGAATATGGAACGATGCAGATGGATTCCGACTAATTTGTCTAAAGCCAGTGAATATGTAATGGTTAATATTCCGTCATTCCGCATGTTTTATGTCAAAGACGGAAAATATGCGTTTGTTTCGGATATTTTTGTCGGTAATAGACTCAGTGAAACGGTTATATTCAGCGGTATGATGGACAGAATCGTTTTCAGCCCTTATTGGTATGTTCCAAATAGTATTATTCAAAACGAATTAAAGCTTCAGATTGCAAGAGATAAAAATTATCTGGCGGAACACAATATGGAATGGAACGGCGGAAAAGTGAGACAAAAACCAGGACCTAAAAACTCTCTGGGATTAGTGAAATTTATGTTCCCAAATCCGAACGATATTTACATGCACGACACGCCCGCAAAGAGTTTATTCGAATTTGAAAACCGTACTTTCAGCCATGGCTGTATTAATGTAAAAGAGGCAAAAAATCTAGCATTGACTATTTTGAAAGATGATCCTGACTGGCCGGTAGACAAAATAGATCAAGCCATGAGCGGTGAAAAAGAAACAACTTGTATGCTGAAAAATAAAATCCCAGTTTATATAGGATATTTTACAGCTTGGGTTCAGGACAATGGAGAAATAAATTTTTTCCCAGATGTATACAGCCGTGATGATAGTCTAGATAAACTCCTTTATTCAGATTCTGTTACTATGAAATAAAAAATAAAAAACCCGGCAGATTTAAAAACATAATCTGTCGGGTTCTAAAAAAAATGGTCTACAAGCTTATTCGTATTTTAAATATTTTAAAACGTCTATCTTGGTTACCTGAAATGCTTTTGTTAAAACAATTACTAATGTTAAAACCAAAAGCGAAACCAGCGCGACACCAAATGGGACGGGTGATATTCCAATTCTAAAAGCAAAATCTTCAAGCCATTTTTGTAATAATATATAGGCAGGAATAATTCCGATTCCAAAGCCTATGATACAGAAAATAATATATTGTTTTGATAATTCTTTTAACAGTATATCTGTTTCTGCTCCTAATGTTTTTCTAATGGCTATTTCTTTCAGCCTTCTCTCCATCGAAAATGATGCCAAAGCGAACAATCCGAACACAGCAATTATGATTACGACTAAATTTAAAATAAAAAACAGGTTTTTTTGTTTCACTTGTTCGGCATAAGTCTTTGCAAAACCTTTATTAACGAATTCATATTCAAAAGGATAGTCGGCATTTACGTTTTTCTCCCAATAGGCCTTTAATTTTTCTAATGTTTGACTTAAATTATTTGGAGAAACTTTCACGAACACATTATTAAAGTTGTTCCATTTTAAGGTTTTAAGATTAATAAAAACCATTGGCGGTACTTTACTTTGCAATCCAGTAATATGAAAATCTTTTACAACGCCCACAATTTTAAACTTCAGATTTTCTCCATCTCCCATAGCCCAGCCAGAAGTTATAATGGTATTTATGGGTTTTTTCAAGCCTAAAGCTTTTACTAAAGTTTCGTTCATCAGCATACTGCTTATCGTATCTGAAGCATATTGCGGAGAAAAATCACGGCCTTCAACGATTTTAATATTCATCATTTTTAGAAAATTAAAATCCATTTCGACATTTCTAGGCTGTACAAAAATACCATTGTGTGTAAAACCAGAGCTGGAATTGGTACTGCCTCCAAAAGTTCCGGCAAAAGTAGAAACATCTACAACACCAGATATCTTTGAGATTTCTTGTTTGGCAGTCAAATATTGTTCAATTCTTTTGGTTCTGTCTGGTTTATTAAACGGAATAGAAATAACCTGATCACCGCTAAAACCAAGATCTTTATTCATCATATAATTGACTTGCGAATTCACGATCAAAGCGCCAATGATAAAAAAAGCAGCAATTCCGAATTGAAAAATAAGCATCGAATTACGAACCCAGATACCGCTTTTACTTCTTGAAAAATTACCTTTTAGAACCTTTAACGTCTCAAAATTTGAGATATAAATAGCAGGGAATATACCCGCAAGAATGATTACTAATCCAAATATAAAAATGAGCTGCAGGTAAAATTCACCGCCATTCAAGGTTAAAGTTTTGTTTAAAAAGGTGTTATAATAAGGTAATGAAAGTTCAACGATTGCCAATGCAAACAAAATGGCAAGCGTAACTATAATGGCAGTTTCGAAAATAAACTGTGAAATAATTTGTGTTTTTGATGCGCCTACAATTTTACGAACACCAACTTCTTTGGCACGTTTTATTGCCGATGCTGTCGCCAGATTGATATAATTAACTAACGATAAAACCAAAATCAAAAGAGATAAACCGCCCATAATGTAAAGCAGTTTTAAATTGCCTGCTCCTTCAGGAAAATTTTGGTTTCCAGAACTTTTTGTCCCATTTAAGCGTGCCGTTTTTAATTGATCTAGAATCACTGTAATTTCTCCATATTCTTTTACAAATTCTTCTACAGTTTTGCCACTTTCTTTAGCTTCTTTTAAAGTTCGGTTGACAAAATTTACATGCTGCATCTTTTTTTGAACCAAAGCAGGATCAGATCCAGGCTTGATTTTGATCATTAAACCATAATTAAAATTCCCCCAGCTGTTTATATCTCCCTCGCGAACTATGCCGTTAAATACAAAATTAGGTTCAACAGAAGATGGTCTCGTAATACGGTAAACAGAGCGAACGATATAGGTTTTATTGTTGTATTGGATTGATTTTCCAATGGGATCATCCTCTTTAAAAAGTAATTTCGCCTGATCTTCGGCAATTGCGACACTGTTTTTTTCTTTTAAAATATTTTTCTTGGCACCTTTTAAAACTTCAAAAGGAAAGAATTCGAAGAAGTTTTCATCTGTATAGAAAATCTTTTTGTCTAATATTTTTTTATCCTGATACTTTACAATATCCTGATCGTACCAGATATTCATAAAGCAGATATTTTCAATTTCAGGAATAGTTGCTTTGCACGTATTTCCAAATGGAATCGAACTTGAAGCCCAAGTGTCACCAGTAATTCCAATTTTGTTTAAAACCTGAAAAGAGTTTTCTTTCTCGGGATTCCATTGATCATAAGCATGTTCGTTATTCCAATATAAAATCGCAAATATGATGCTCGCAATTCCGATGCTTAATCCTAAAACATTTAAAAACGAAAACAATTTGTTTTGTCTTAAATGATAAATAAATATTTTAAACCAGTTAAAAATCATATTGGTGTATATTTTTATAGTTGATATGGTTGTTTTTTAAAACCCTTCGGTTTAAATCATAGTAAATATTTTGCAGACAAGTTCTACTAGAACTACGAGTGCTGTAACGATAATTTTGATCATCATTTTATTATTTAGCGTCCATAAAAACATCAACATTACGTTGATTTAACTTTTCAGAAAATATAACTCCGTCTTTCATATGAATGGTTTTCTGTGAAAAAGAAGCATCATAATCAGAGTGGGTAACCATCAATATTGTAGCGCCTTTAGCGTGTAAATCGGTTAAAAGTTCCATTACTTCATTACCGTTTTTACTATCTAGATTTCCCGTTGGCTCATCGGCAAGAATAATTTTTGGATCATTAACCAGCGCTCTTGCAACGGCAACTCTCTGCTGCTGTCCTCCTGAAAGTTGCTGCGGAAAATGTCTCAAACGATGCGAGATATTCAGTTTCTCGGCAATTGCTTCAATTTTTTGTTTTCTTTCAGAAGCTTTTACGTTGTTGTATAGAAGAGGAAGTTCAATATTATCGTAAACAGAAAGTTCATCGATTAGGTTGAAGTTTTGAAAAATGAAACCAATGTTTTCTTTTCTCACTTTTGCTCTTCCTTTTTCTTTTAAGTGAATCATTTCCTGATCCAGTAATTTATAACTTCCGTCGCTCGCACTGTCCAAAAGTCCGATGATATTTAACAAAGTAGATTTTCCACACCCAGAAGGTCCCATAATGGTTAAAAAATCTCCTTTTTTGATTTCTAAATTGATCCCGCTCAAAGCAGCAGTTTCTATTTCTTCTGTTCTAAAAACTTTGGTTAAATTCTGAATTGTGATCATAATTTTTAAGGTTTTGAAATGTTATTAAAATCGTTTTTTGATTGATGATTGATGTTTTTATAATTGTGAATTGTGAATTGTAAACTGAGACTGAGACTGAAAACTGCAACTATTTCTACTGCGACTGCGACTCCAGCGAAAGCTCTTCAATATTTTTATAATCTGAGTATGAAGAAGTAATTACAGATTCGCCTTCTTTTAAGCCGTCCAGAACTTCGTAATAAGAAGGGTTTTCGCGGCCTAGTTTGATGTTTCTTCTTTCTGCTTTATTTCCTTTTACAACAAAAATCCATTTTCCTGCTGCTTCCTGATTAAAACTTCCACGCGGAATTACGAGCGTTTTATTCTTTTCAGATAAAATTAGTTTTACGCCAAAACTAAGTCCGTCCTGCAATGTAATTGCTTCTTTTGATGTGAATGCCAATTCAACTGTAAAGTGGCCGCCTTTTACTTCTGGGATTACTTTGGTCACTAAAACTTCAAGATTTTCCCCTTTAAATTCAACTTGGCCTTTTAAACCTTCTCTAATTTTTTCCAAGTAAAATTCATCTACATCGGCAGCAAGTTTATATCCTTTTTTAGAATCGATTTTACCGATGCTTTGACCAGCTTGAAAAGTCTGTCCTAAAACAACTTCAAATGAAGTTAATCTTCCTGTTTCAGGTGCTGTGATTAAAAAATTCTTTTTGTTGTTTCTAAGGATTTCCAAACTCTTTTCCATAGTTTGAATCGAGCGGTTAATTTGGGAAATCTGAACCTGATTGCTTTGTTTTTCTTTTTGAATGCTCTGCTGAATGGTCTTTTTACGTTCTTCCTGAAAACGAAGACTTTCTTTAAAGGTATTCCAGTCGTTTCTCGAGATTACATCTTTAGCAAACAGTTTAGCGTTTACATCGTATAATCTTTTAGCATCGTTATAATCGTGTTCAATAAGAACAAAATCTTTGGTAAGGTTTAATTCTTGGTTTCTGATGTTTAATTTTCCTGTATTTAAATTGTTGATCTGCTCAATAATGGCAGTTTCCTGCGTTAAGTAATTCAGCTCTGTATTTGGGTTGTATAAACGGGCAAGAGATTGTCCTTTGGTAACCATTGCGCCATTTTCTGCAAAAATTTCTTTTACAGAACCGCCTTCTGTCACATTTACCAGCATCACATTTAATGGCTCAACTTTGGCCTGAAAAACCACGAAATCTTCAAAATAGGCTTTCTCTACTTTTTGAATTGCAAGTTCATCTGTTTTAACATTCAAAGTTCTTTTGGTGTTGAATGCAAAAACGACGATAACCACTAAAACTAAAATAACAGCTATTGCTATTGTGAGATATCTAAATTTTCTATTTTTACGAGGAATTATCTTGTCCATTTTTTTAATATTTTGCTGATAATCAATAGGTAAATACTGTGCCATAAAATTTATTATTTGTAAAGTGTTGATTTTAAAGAGCGTTTTAAAACCTCTTCAATAAAGTAGTGTTCGATAATGAACAGTTGACCGTTCGGAAGCGGACAGAAAAAAGATCTTATGCGAAAAAAACTAGCCCAAATATTGATAGTTGACGATCAAGAAGAAATTCTTTTTTCGGCAAAAATGATTCTCAAAAAGCATTTTGAAACGATTTTTACAGAAAATAATCCTAAAAAAATCATTTCAATCTTGGCCGAAAATGAAATAAATGTGGTTTTGCTGGATATGAATTATCGAATTGGTTTTGAAGACGGACGTGAAGGAATTCATTGGCTGAAAGAAATTAAAACCCTTTCTCCAAACACAATTGTGATTTTAATGACGGCTTTTGGGAAAATAGAAACCGCAGTTGAAAGCATAAAAATTGGTGCTTTTGATTATGTTTTAAAGCCTTGGAATAATGAAAAATTGCTCGAAACAATAGACAAAGCAGTTGTAGAAAGCAGAAAAAACAGTAAAAAAACAGCTGCTGAAAAAGATGAAAAAACAGAAAAGAAGTATTTTGTCGGTACTTCAGCCAAAATAAAACAAGCCTATTCGATCGCTGAAAAAGTAGCCCGAACGGATGCAAATGTTCTGATTTTGGGAGAAAATGGAACAGGGAAATTTGTTTTTGCTGAGTTCATCCATCAGCATTCCGAAAGAAAAAATGAGCCTTTTGTACATGTAGATTTGGGTTCGTTAAGTGATAATTTATTTGAAAGCGAGCTTTTTGGTTACGCTAAAGGCGCTTTTACTGATGCGAAAATCGATACTCCAGGACGTTTTGAAAGCGCCTCAAACGGAACTATTTTTTTAGACGAAATAGGGAATATTCCACTTCACCTGCAGGCAAAATTACTGCACGTTTTACAGACTAAAACCGTAACGCGTTTGGGCGAAAGTAAGTCAAGACCTTTAAATGTTCGTGTTATTGCGGCAACGAACAGCGACATTAAATTGGAAGTAAAAAATAAGACCTTTAGAGAAGATTTGCTTTACAGAATAAATACAATGGAAATCAATCTGCCTTCTTTGAGAGAACGAAAAGATGATATTGTGCCAATGGCAAATTTTATTCTGGAGCAGATTGCGGCTAAGTATAATCATGGTCCCGAAGCTTCGGGATGGCATTTTGAAGAGAATGCAGCGCCATATCTAGAGCGATATCCGTGGAAAGGAAATGTGCGGGAAATGGAGAACAAAATAGAACGTGCTCTTATTTTGGCTGAAAATAACACGATTTCGGTAATGGATTTGAACATTTTGGATTTCGAAGAAATTCAGGAAAACGATGAAAATCCGTTGTCTGAAATGGAAAAAGGGGCAATCGAAAAAGCCTTATTTAAACACAGCGGAAATATTTCTAAAACAGCCGAAGAATTAGGTTTGTCCCGCGCTGCTTTGTACAGAAGAATTGAAAAATACGATTTGAAGAATTAATGTAAAATTATATTTGCCACAGATTAAAAGGATTTTCACAGATTTACAATAAAGAGAAAATCCTTTTAATCTGTGAAATCTGTGGCAAGAAAAAAAATAAACAATGAAGAATTGGAAGTTTTATAATGCACTATTCGTAAGAGTTCTATTTATAATGGCGCTCTTTCTGGGCAGCGTTTTGTTATTATACAAAGGATTCCGATTTAATGCACTTTTAGTTGGTTTCTTTGTTTTGGTTTTCCTATTTGAAATGTACTTTTTTGTTAAAAATCAATTGTTGTTTTATGACAAAACCATCAATTCAATATTGCATGATGACTTTTCTACTCATTTTCCCGAAGAGCATAAAAAGAATAATTTCAACAGTTTGTATCAATTGTATGATACCTTGAAAATACAAAGACAAGAACAAACTTCTAAAGAATTGATTTATCGTTCGATTTTGAATAGTATTGATACTGCAGCTTTAATTTTGGAAAAGGAAAACGATTCTTGGTCGATTTTTATAATGAATGACTGCTTTTCCAATTTATTTAAAGTACCTAAAGTGGGGCATTGGAAATATTTAAAAAATTATCTTCCGGGACTTTGCAACGAAATTGAAAATGTTGATTTTGACGAACTTAAAACCGCAATTTCAATTAAAATAGAAGATCAGGATTTACAGACTTTTATGCTTCAGACTTCTCGAACACAAACGTATAACAAGGAATATTTTATCATTTTATTAGACAGTATTCAGCGTGTTATTGAAAAGAAAGAAAAAGAAGCGTGGATTAATTTGATGAAAATTATTTCACATGAATTGATGAATTCCCTAACGCCGATTCGTGCGCTTTCGCAGAATTTGCTTCACATTGTCGATCAGGACAAATTGGAAGAAGATGATTTTGAAGATATTAAAAGCAGTATTTCGACCATTATAAATAGAAGCGATCATTTGCAGGTTTTTGTGGAGAATTACAGAAAACTGGCCATGCTTCCAACGCCAAATAAACAAATGACGCAGATTAATGCTTTGTTTGAAGATTGTCTTCGTATCATGAATCCGATTATTAAAGCAGAAGGTATTGAACTGATTAATGAAATTAACAGCTCTCGTTCGATTTTAATTGATAAAAACCAAATGGAGCAAGTGATTATTAATTTGATTACCAATAGTATTCATGCCTTAAAAGAGAAGATAGAAAAGAAATTGATTCTTTCGAGTTACAGTGAAAACAATCGCTTTTTTATTGTGATTTCAGACAATGGAAGAGGAGTAGATCCTGAAATTAGAGATAAAGTTTTCTTGCCTTTTTTCACCACCAGAAAAGACGGCGCAGGTATCGGATTAACGCTTTCTAAAAATATTATTGAAGCGCACGGAGGCTATTTAAGTTATCAAACGGATGCCGAAAAAACAGATTTCGTGATTTGTTTGATTTAAGTGGTTTTGCCACAAAGACGCGAAGCCACAAAGGTATTTGTTGTAGAGACGCACTGCAGTCTACTCAAAGAAGGATAAATGCTGCGTTACGTTTATTTTATGATTATGTTAGGCTGAGCGAAGTCAAAGCCCCTAATGCATAAAAGCCTTCGACTTCGCTCAGACAGACAAATGAATATTTGTATGTCTAAACTTCAATCTCAGGTTTCCAAAAGTGCTTTTCAAAATCAATAATTTGATTGTTTACGACTTTAATTCCTTCGTTTTCTAATAGTTGCTGCATTAAATTGGTTCCGTCAAAATGATGTTTACCTGTTAAGAGGCCTTTTTGGTTTACGACTCTATGCGCAGGAACATCATCCATATTATGGCAGGCATTCATAGCCCAGCCAACCATTCTGGCAGAGCGAGCTGCGCCCAACGCTTTTGCAATTGCACCATAAGAAGTTACTTTTCCGTACGGAATCTGTCTTGCAATTACATAAACTCTTTCGAAAAAATTTTCTTCAGCCATAATGGATAAAAAATTACAATGATTTACGGATAAAATTTTCCCGGAGATTTTGCGGGTCTAGCAGATAAAATTAAATTAAAAATCTTTTTACATCTGCGTGAAAAATTTACCACAAAGAAAAAAAAATCATTTTAATCCTTTTAATCTGTGGCCATATAAAATTAACCGAAATAGTAGTTTAAAATATTAAAAAGCGTTACCATTGCGATTACGCCAGTAATAGTTCCAATTATCTTATTCATGTTACGCATTAGATAATCGGTTTTCTTTTCGATTCTTCCAAAGAAAGCAATATAACTATACAAAGCCGCAAACGATCCAAGAACAGAACCCATTACAAAGGTAAAGATGATGTTGTTTTCGAATACAAAAAGATGGTAAGATGACAAAGTAACACTGACCAAAACATAATACGGAATTGGAAAGAAATTTAATCCCGAAAGAAGCATTCCCAAAAAGAAACGGCTTTTTTTACTGCTTTTTTTAATTTTCGATTTTTTCTTGGTTTTGGGATCTTTTGCAATAAACAAAAAGTAAATGGTTAGAATGGAGAAAATTACAAAACCAACTTCACGCAAAAGCGTAACAACATCTGGTCGATTATCAATTACGCGTGCAAATAGAATTGCTACATAAGCCTGAAAAAAAATAACTAAAACAGCTCCAATTACAAACCACAAAGCATTTTTATTTCCTTCTTTTATTTTTATTTTGGCAGCCGTCATGTTGATTAATCCAGGAGGAATAATCCCTATTGCAGCGGCGATAAAACCAGAAATAAAAGGAGTAAATAAGGCCATTAAGTTGATTTCTAAGTTGTAAATTCAGTTTTTAAATTAAATTTAATCTTTAATTCTGAAACGAATATACGTAATTGCCTTGTTAATTTCTAAATATTGTTTTTCATAAAAGGTCTGAATTGAAGTCACAACTTCTGGACTTCCTTCATTTTTATAAACATTATGATTGGCATATAGAACTTCGTGCCCTTCGCCATGAAGCAGGCCAAGTGTATATCCGTGCATAAATTCGCTGTCGGTTTTTAAGTTTACGACACCGTCTTTTTTCAGGATTTTTTTATACAATTTCAAGAATTCAGAATTGGTCATTCTATGTTTTGTTCTTTTGTATTTAATCTGCGGATCTGGGAAAGTAATCCAGATTTCATCTACTTCGCCTTCAGCAAAAATATGATTGATCAATTCGATTTGAGTACGTACAAAAGCAACATTGTGAAGACCGTCTTCAACAGCAGTTTTTGCACCGCGCCAGAAACGAGCTCCTTTAATATCAATTCCGATAAAATTTTTGTCTGGGTATTTTTCAGCTAATCCAACAGAATATTCTCCTTTTCCACATCCTAATTCTAAAACTAGAGGATTATCATTTTTAAAGAAATCAGAATTCCATTTTCCTCTTAAAGGCATTAAGTTGCCTACAACTTCTTCTCTGGTTGGTTGAAAAACGTTTTGAAATGTTTCGTTTTCTCTGAATCTTTTAAGTTTATTTTTACTTCCCACTTTTACTAAAAATTTTCCGCAAAATTAAGGAATATAAACGAATGAAAATAGCGTAATTAGGTTTAAAAGTTTTCAGCTACGAATTCGTGTGAAATATGTTTTGTTTTTTGCCACGAATTGCACGAATTTTCACGAATCAATTAACTGCATTGCAGAAAAAATTAGTGGGAATTAGTGTAATTCGTGGCTGAAAAAATATATTTTTAACCGTAATGAGGTTCAGTAATAGGCTGTGCTTTTGGATCAAGAGATTCATCGTGTTGTGATAAATCCAATCCAATATGTTCTGATTCTTCAGAAACTCTTAACGGAATAATGAAGTTTGTTACTTTGAACAAGAAATACGCTCCGAAGAAAGTAAATACAGAAACTAGAACCAAAGCCATCATATGATGTCCAAAAACGTTCCATCCGCCGTGTAATAAACTTGCATTTTCTCCATGAGCAAAAATAGCTGTTAAAATCATTCCCATAATTCCGCCGACACCGTGGCAGGCAAAAACGTCCAGCGTATCATCAAATCTTTTAGAATATTTACAATTTACAGCCGTATTAGAAACCAAAGCCGTCACAAATCCGAAGAACATACTTTCTGGTACCGAAATATACCCTGCCGCTGGCGTTATGGCAACAAGACCAACAACAGCTCCGATACAAGCACCTAATGCCGAAACTTTTCTTCCGTTCATTCGATCAAAGAAAATCCAAGTTAACATGGCTGCAGCCGATGAAGTAGTGGTCGTTGCAAAAGACATAGCAGCAGTTCCGTTGGCAGCAAGTGCAGAACCAGCGTTGAATCCGAACCAGCCAAACCAAAGCATTCCAGTTCCTAATAACACAAACGGAATATTGGTTGGAATATGCTGGCTGTTTTTTCTTTTTCCTAAAACAATAACGCCGGCTAAAGCTGCAAAACCGGAACTCATGTGTACTACGGTTCCTCCAGCGAAATCTTTAACGCCAAAATAACTTCCTAAAACACCCGTTGGATACCAAACCGCGTGACATAAAGGAGCATATATAAAAATGGTGAATAAACTAATGAAAACTAAATAAGAGATAAAACGAACACGTTCTGCAAAAGAACCTGTAATAATTGCGGGACAAATAATAGCAAATTTCATTTGAAACAAAGCAAAAAGCATAAACGGAATCGTATTTGCCAATTGTTTATGAGGCAGAACGCCCACGTAATCCATAAAAGCAAACGTAGTCGGATTTCCGAAAAAGCTGTAAAAATGATCTCCAGAACCAAAACCTACAGGCTCTCCAAAAGCCAAACTAAAAGCAACAACAACCCATAAAAGTGTTACAACTCCTAAACAGATAAAACTCTGAAGCATAGTCGAGATAACGTTTTTCTTTCCTACCATTCCACCGTAAAAGAAAGATAATCCAGGTGTCATGATTAAAACTAAACAGCTTGAAGTAAGCATCCAGGCAACATCGGCAGGAACAATATGGTCTGTTGTTCCAAATTCTGATAAAACATAACTATTTTCTGTTACTGTTGGCCAAAATGCACCAATTGTGCACACGATACTGATAATGATAAAGGAAATAATCCAGCGTTTTTCTATTTTCATTTTAAAATACTTTGTTTAACCCTATTTTTTTTGGGGTCAAAGTTAAAAAAAAATAAAGATTCTCGTTTTGAAGGCTGTTAAAATAGAGGTGTGTGATTTATTTTGATAGATTTTTTAAAATACATATCGTTTTTTTGATAGTATCTTATTTTAAAGTTACAAAAAAGCACCGTTTTTGCCGAATTAATTAAAATTATTTTCTTAATCCGGTTAGTAAGGTGCTCGAAAAGTTATGATTATAAAAAGAAAGAGATAAAATGTTTTATTTCTTTTGAAGCTTCGTGATTAAAGCGTCTTCAATTGGTGCTTTTATTTTGGTTACGGCATCAACCTCATCATTCGGAATAGTCATGGATAAAACATAGTGCTGAATTTTCCACTCGTTGCCCACTTTTATTAAAACGCCAGAACCGCGGCAGATTTTCATTTGTGTATCTAATAATTCATCAAACCAAGCGATCTTTCCTGTTTTGTCAAAAAAGATGTGACGTTCTAAAGCTTTAAAATTCCAAGTTGTTCCTTTGTCAAAAAAAGGTTTTGCCCACATTGCAAATTCTTTTTTAGTCCAGTTTTCTGTTGCATCTGTTCCTATATAAATTGCATCGTCTGCCAAAGTATTGAAATAAGCATCAAATTTTACCTCGCCGGCCGCTTTATGCCAAGCATCTAAAGTTTGATTGATTTTGTTTTTGTCTGCCTGAGCGTTTGCAAACGAAGCAACGAATAATAAAAGTAAAAGTGTTTTTTTCATGTGATATAGTATTTGAGTTTAAAGGTATAAATTTTTTAAACCATATAAGGAATATGAGAGAATGGAAGTTTTTTTAATCTAGTTCCCATGATAGTAACCGATCTGTTTGTCATCCTGAGGAACGAAGGATCACACTATCCCGAAATCTCGGGACGCAATGAAATTCGCCAAACTTTATAGAGCTCTGTGTGTGATCCTTCGTTCCTCAGGATGACAATAACTATATTCTATTTGGATTTCGAAATCAAAATAATTTAAAAATCATGTCTTTAATTATCATTAACATTCCTCATGTTATTTAATCCCTAAAAAACATTTATATTTGAGAGATTTTTTAAAATACTGCCCCAATGAATTCAAAACTACTTATAACTTCACTCGCTGTAACCGCTCTAGTATTCGTTTCCTGCAAAAAGGAATTGGAACCGCAAGAAAGCACAGCGACTTCAGAATTAGTAAGATTAGGACTTGCAAAAGACACTGCGAAGGCTGCAACGCCGGCAGTACAAGCTCCAATGACAAACCCAAATTCTGTTATGGGCGAGACAAAAGGCATCAATCCAGCGCACGGACAGCCGGGACATAGATGTGACATTGCAGTTGGAGCGCCTTTAAACTCCGCGCCAGTACAGCAAGTACAAGCAACGCAAGGGCAGACGGTTCAAGTAAATCCGAATCAGCAACAGGTGATTACTACCACTACAACACAAGTTAAAACGGCAAAAGGAATGAATCCACCGCACGGACAGCCGGGACATCGATGTGATATTCCAGTTGGAGCGCCGTTAAATTCGCCAGCAGCAAAAACAACAGCGGCTTCAACCACAGCGCAAAGCGGCACAGCGACTCAAAGTTTTACCGTTACGCCTCCGCCGGCATCAAATCCAGTACCTGCTTTGCTGAGTACAGAAGGTACGGAAACTGCAGTAGCAGACGGAATGAATCCGCCGCATGGAAAACCAGGACACCGATGTGATATTGCAGTAGGAGCACCGCTGCCAAAATCATAACAGAGTAGAAAAATAAACCTGTAAGTGATATAAGAAAATTTAAAAGTCACTTAAATTATTTATAAAAAAAGCGAATCCGAAGAGTAACTTACTTTTCGGATTCGCTTTTTTGGGTTATTTCGTTTCAGTTTCTAAAATGAAACTTATATCGATTATATGATTTAAAAATTAATGTGCTTTTATTTTTTCGAAAGTTGAAGTCAACGATTTTTTTGCCTTTGCCAAAGCACCGCTAAATGCTTTTTCAAGCGTTTCGGCATGATCTGTAACAGTGATTGCCTGTAGTTTTACAGGACGAACCTCGATTACGCATTTTTTGTCATGCAAGCTGAATTTTTCTCCATTTTCGTCTCCAAAATGAATTTCTACGCGAGTAATTTTATCTTGAAAACGTTCTAAGCTTTTTTCTGTTTCTGCAGCAAAATAGCTTTCTAATCTTGCACTTCCTTCAATGTTTTTGTCGGTGTTGATTTGTACTTTCATAACGCATAATATTTAATGATTCATTCTCAAACTTATTTATTTAAAAGGGAAAAGACAAGTGAGTTAAGGAAATATTATGAATTTTTAAATGAATTGGTTCTCAATTTTGTAATTTAGATTGGCACTTAGAATTTTAAAATTAAAATAAAGAAAAAACTTACAATAAGTGTTTTGTTTTTGTATGTTTGCGGTTCCTTAAATGCAAAATATATGAATACAAAAAAACTTCTTGCCCGTATAGTATGGTGGCGGTATTGGAAACAATCGCAACGCTCTTTGCAGCGTAGGACACCTAAGCTGTGCGGGTTTTATAATTCCTAAATGCAAAATTATGAGTACAAACACTTTTTCAAAAGAAACCGAACTGAGATTAACGGAATTCTTCAACGAATCTATCGATCCAAAAAGTATGGCAAAAGCGATTAGACAAGTAAATTATGTTCTTGCCTTAAACGCCATGCGAAATTCTGAATCCCTGCAAACTGATACAATTAATCTCGAAGATAATTTTTATTGGTTGAATAGGTTGGCGGAGATATTAGATGCTTATTTGGAGGTTGAATAGAAATTTAAAAAAAAGCCACTTGGGAAAGTGGCTTTTTTTATATAGTATTTATGGGTATAAGTAGATGAGTTTAGCTTATAACTTTGTCAAAAGAATTTCTGTTGGAGTTACAAATTTAACTTCAATTTGGTCTCCTATATGAGCATCTATATAAATAAACCAGTCGCCAAGTAATTTTAAATGGCCAGATCCATGAAATTGTTTAGCAAATTCAGCTTTTGATTGATTTCCAGCAGCTAATAATTTGTCTTTAACAATGAAGTTATCAGAAGTACTAAAATCATATTCCGCAGGTCTCATAGTTATGCTATTGTTGGTAATATCTAAATTGTATGCTACCTCTGAGGGAATTTGTAAATAACCTTCTCCAATTACAACTCCTCTTGTATTTGTATGTCTATATTCTCCCCATTCTAGATGAGCTCGTTTAAGGATTGTGATAAATGAATCTCCAGCATTTGGCATATTTTAAAATATTTAAATTATATTTTTTCTATGCAATTATATCAATAAGTAACAACTAATGATAGAGTATTTATACGGGTTTTATTAATTAACGAAGAACTAGAAATTATAAGTTGTGTTTGCTTTGTATCCCTCTTTTTTCAATTTGTCTTAGCCCATTATCATAAGTAATCAAATACAGGAAAATTTCCAAGCAGAATTACAAGTACAAGATTGATTTCTCTAAGTAAAAGTGATTGCATATGTGGAGAAGTTTCGAAATTTTCATGTTGACAAATTAGACATTGTCGCTTTCAGGATAAATAGTGTTGAAATAATTTTCGAAAGCTTTGCATAATAATTCTTTATCAACTTCTAATAATTCATTTCTAATATCCCAATCTTTAATATATTCCTCATCATTTTCGGAAATTTCTTCCCCATCAAGTTTTTTTGTTAAGATGTCACTAAGTAAAACACTATCGCATTGATAGTATTTGGGGTAAAATTTCTCAATAAATGACCAGTAATCAAATTTATCGTCTTCTTTTTCATTTATATCTTTATGGTCATTCTCTTCAAATTCTTTTACTACATTAAATTCTAACCAACCAATTGTTTCAGACATTCCTTTATAAAATGCATTTCTTTCTGCTTGAGTTTCGAAAGTGTATTTCTTTACATTAATTATTTTTTCGAAATCATCAAAAGATTGATTGTTATAATATTTTGCTATCTGCTCTTTGCCAAAAATTATTTCTGTTATAAATTTCATTGTTTAAAAATTGTTGTTTGATGAAAATCTAAATATTCTTTGGAGGGGAGGAATCTATCTGGTAAAATGATTGGTTTATCGTGATATTTTAAAAAGAAATCTTCTACGGCATTTTCAAATTGGTACTCGCTGAAGCATTGTGAGACTTTTATTTTATAATCAGTTGTAATAGTTATAAAGCCTTTATCGAAAGCTTTATCATGAATTGAATTTATACAAACTCCATTATGAGGGTTTAACCTAATTTTGTCATCTTTTGCCCAGGGAATTATATGACTTGCAATAAGGAAATCTGGAATTGATAATCCTGTTATGCAACATTTAGAATTGTACGATGAAAGAATTGTTGAGCGAAAGAAATTCTGATTGACTCTTGCTTTAATAATTACTTCTCTCTCTTTGCCTAGCGGCAAATTATCGAGATCAATTTTTGAAGTTTTTTCAATAGGTTCATTTGCAAAATTAGAAATCAGTAATTCGCTTTCGTAACCGAGATTTTCCCAATTATCACTAAATTCATCCCAAACGATTTTATCAAGTTTACTTGCATTCGCTAACCCAACAATTCCTTTTGCTTTTAGTTCTAAATCGAAACTTCCGAAGTTTCCGATTTTCATTTTAACTGAATTAGGACTTCTGCCTATAATTTTAGAAATACGAATTATCTCAGGATGATTTGATGAAACTCTATTAAATGGAATTTTGCAGTACGCATTTAAGGCAACTATTGTTTGTTCTCGAGTCCAATTTTCTCCTGCCATAAATTATTTATTTGTATTAATTATCTTATGTAAAAGTATAAAAATATTCAAGTGTTATTTAAAAAAATGAGTTTTTCAAAAAAAAATCACCCCTTATCCTTCTTCCCCCACTTAATCTTCATTTTCCCCTCATTATCATAAGCAATCAAATGCAGCACAATCCCACGTTCTCGAACGGCTTTACGTTCTGCTTTAGTGGCGAGACTGGCATCGTTTTTAGAATTTCGCAGCGGAATGGTAAGTGCGAGATTTGTGCCTCGGCCGAAAGAATAAATTCCGTCAATGTCGAAGTTTAAGACGCTGGAACTTATGGTAAGTTTGTTCACGTCGATTTGTTCACCGCGAAGATTTAGAGAACCCGATAAATCACTGAAAGTAATATTTTCAACATCGCGAAGCGGAAAAGCAAATTTGCCTATTTTCATAATCGGTTCAAAGTCGAGTAAAGCGCCTTGGCTGACAGTAAAATCTAATTTCCCTCGCATTGAATTCACAATTAAATCGCCTTTACTGCTCATTAAACCGGTAACATTAGCATTGCTGCTTAATCGGCCTTTAATGTTTTTCGGACTGAAAGATTTGATTCCGAAATTATTGAAATATCTTAAAAAACTCGCAATATCTACACGGTTTACCTGCGCTGTCGAACTAAAAATATATTGATTGCCGCTTGGCAGAATGGCGCCGTTAAACGAAATGCTGCCGCCAGAAGTCTGCAAAGTTCCGTTTTTGAGCAGTAATTTAGAATTCAGCATTTGCAAAGTTGCTTTGGTATTGGTTGCGGTAAGCGCGCCGTAAGTGATTTTATCTGCTTTTAGATTAACTACAGCCGTACATTTTTCGATTACCGATTTTAACTGATTCGTAAAATTGACATTCTGTTTTTTGACTGTTTTTTTATGAACCGTTTTCTGGCTTGGCGAATTCTTTAAAACGCCCAAAAATTGTTTCACATCAATATTCGGACAGTAAATATTCCAGTTTACGACCATTTTTTCGGGTGCGTCGTAATACAGATTCAAGAAATTATCGATTTTTCCGTCAATTCGGATAATGTTGTTTTTGTGTTTATAGGCTATTTTTTTGATGTAAAGTGCCTGTTCTGTAAACGATAATTGTACCGCGGTTTTTTCCGCATGAATGCTTTTCGGAAGATAATCAAATGTAGCATTATCAATATCTACCTCGCCCGTAATACGCGGTTTGTTGATGTACAAATCGACAATGTCAAACTGAAATCTTAAATTGGCTTTGGCATGTCCGCTTTCAAAATGCAGGATTTTTTCGTTCGTCATTCCGTTGAGTTTCGAAATGTCAAAATCGGCATTTACGATTCCAGTCGCAATCGGTTTTTCGAGATTATTAATAACGGCTTGTGAAATCGTGAGCGGAATTGTTTCGTATTCGGCTTTAAAATGGGTTAGAACTATAGCAGAATTTGGATCACTAAAACCTTCTTCGGGTTTAAAATTATTCGTAAAAATGCCTTTGAAACTGCAATTGGTAAACAAACCGTCAGGAATTGTGAGTTCGTTATTTCGAATGTCGGCCTGAACCACAATTTTCGGATCGCCTTCGACATTGAGATCGCCTTTTATATCGCAGTTGACTTCAATTGGTTTTTTCAAATCAAACTGATTCAGTTTAGAACTAATGTTTCCAGATAATAAATTGGAAGCATTTCGCCATAAAATATTGGTTTCGATATTGATCCCGAAAAGCGAATTCTGTTTTCCAATATTAAAGAAAGCTTTAATATCAAAAGCATCAGAACCAATTTTAAGTTTCTGTGTTTTGATGTTTATTTTTTGAGATGCTTCAGAATATGAAATATCAAAATTGCCTTCTAATAGTTTTTCTTTAGCAAAACTTCCGTGAACGGTATTAAAAGCGAGACTTTTTATTTTGGTTTTCAAATACAAATTGGTCTGCCAGTTTTCATCATCATAATCCACTTTTGAATCTAAAGAAGCTACATCAAAATCGAACAATTTATGTCCCAAATGATTGTCAATAATTACGTGAACATTGTTGAGGTTTACTTCATCAATTGTTGTTTCGGGTTTTTCATTATTCGATGCTGTTTTTTTCTTTTTTGGTTTAAAGATGTTTACATTCGAATAACCATTTTCGGCTTTATAAATGTAAATCTGAGCATCGTTAATCAATATTTTATGAATGTTGATTTCCTTTTGCAATAAACTTAAAATGTTTAAACGCGCTTCAATCTCTTTGGCTTTCAATAAAGTATGTTTGTGACTTTGCCATTGATTGTCTTTTATTTCTACATCATTTAAAGCCAAAGTGAAGTTCGGAAAACCAGTAAGAAACTTATAATGAAAATCCGTTACGTGAAATTGGCCGTTTATATTTTCATTGATTTTATGATTGACTTTAGCAATAATTTCGGCTTTATTCTGATTAAAGTAAATAGACAAAGCACCGCAGGCAAGCAGGAGCAAAGCAATCAAACCTAGAATAAAAAAACCAAAACGTTTGGCATATTTTTTAAAAGGTTCAGATTGAAGAAAGGTCTTTATTTGAAGTAAAGTTTGTGGCATTTTAAATTAAATCTTTGGAGTATTAAAGATACTACAAAAAATATTAACATTTTATTGGTTTGGTTTTCAATTGAATATGTCGTAAATTGAGATATAAAAAAGCTTTATACAGTTGATAATTAATGACAATACATTTATAATGAAAACTAATTTAGTAATCGTGTTTGATTTGTTTTAAATTTTTAAATTTGTACTGTAGTTTGAAAGTCAATAATTCAAACATAATTTTAATCTTAATATATTATGGCATTAGCAATAACAGATGCTACTTTTGATGAAGTAGTTTTGAAATCAGATAAACCAGTAATGGTAGATTTTTGGGCAGCATGGTGTGGTCCTTGTAGAATGGTTGGTCCAATCATTGATCAATTAAGTGAGGAGTATGCTGGTAAAGTAGTTGTTGGTAAAGTAGATGTAGATGCTAACCAAGAATTTGCTGCAAAATACGGTGTGCGTAACATACCAACCGTTTTGGTGTTTCAAAATGGTGAAGTAGTAGGAAAACAAGTAGGAGTAGCTCCGAAACAAGCCTACGCAGATAGCTTAGACGCTTTATTGTAATCTTTTTAAGTTACAATTGATATAAAAAAGGCTTCCGTAATTGGAAGCCTTTTTTATTTGAAACCTATTGAAATCCTTAAAAATTAAAGATCGATTTTCTAATTTCCAATTGTAGTTTTGTCGCTTTTGGAAGTTCGCTTATGGTATAGCTTTTCGCTGTAAACTTATCGCTTTTTGCTTCTGTTTGTACTGGCGTCAGATCAATTTGAAGTCCTCCGTATTTAAGGTACTTTTGATAATCGATTTCTTTTACCGTGTTTACGTACGTTTTTATTTCTTCTAATGATTTTCCTGAAGCTTGTTCGGCAGCAGACCAAAATTCTTCTTCGGTAAAACCTCTTTGCTTTTTCTCAAAATATTCATTGTACAGAAAACGCATAACATCATCCAGCGATTTTTTATTTGCTGTATTATTTCTGATTTCTAAATCCAATAACAAACCAATTGTTGGTCCTTTATCGTAATACGAAATAGTAGTTTGTTTGGCATTGCTTTCATTATTAAAGAAGTTCGACCAGATATCAAAACTAGATTGTGCCAGCGACATATGTCTGCATCCTTCTTCATTTTCGTATTTTTTAATAGAACCAGAAAGATATTGCAGTGCATCTTTTCCTTCCATTAATCCCGCTTTTACCATAATAATATATTCGTAGTAAACCGTAAAACCTTCAGAAAACCAAAGCATTGTGGTATAGTTTTCTTTACTGTAATCAAAAGGACCTAATTCTATCGGGCGAATTGCTTTTACATTATAAAGATGAAAATATTCATGCGTTACAAAATTCATAAAATCCAGATAATCTCTTCTTGACTTAGAATCGAAAGAGCCTTTTGTAAAAATGGCCTGCGAGTTCCAGTGTTCTAGACCGCCGCCGCCGGCTTCCATCATAATGTAACTGTAGTTTTCATAAGGCACTTTTTTCATAATTGAAGTTGTGGCACTCATGATTTTTTTTAAATCAGAAACAAATTTTTCTTCTTCAAGTCCCTGTGGTGTAGCAACTCCCAATGAATATTTTTTGCCTTCATTTTCAAATTCGATAGTTTTTTGATTTCCAATGTAAATTGGACTGTCATAAAAAACATCAATATCTTTAGCATAAAAACTGTTTTTTGAAGGATCAACAGCAGTAAGTCCAGTCGAAATTTTAGTCCATTTTGAAGGTTTGTTAACCGTTAATGTAACAGGATTATTGATGTGGTTTTCAACATGCATAAAAATGGTATTGGGCATTAAAAAGGCCTTTTCTGCATCTACGTAAGATTCTGCAACCGATTTTTTATTGGCAAAAACACGATATTTTACACTGATTTTTGAGGCAGATCCGTTTTCTATTGTCCAATTATTTTTAGTCGATTTTTTCCATTTAATCTTTTGATTTTTTTCATCGGTTACCTCAAAATCGATAATATATCTTGGGGTATTTAAAATCAAATAATAACCTGGAGTCCATACGGGAAGAATTAAATTTGTTTTTTTTGAAGGAAGGTTTTCAAAGTTTAAAACTACTTCGACATAATGCGACTGAGAATCTTCAAAAGAAACAGAATAATTCACTTTTATCGTTTCGTTATCTAGTTTGTTTGTCGCTGTACAGATAAAAAAAGTGTTTAAAAGCAGTACGCAATAGCATAATTTTAGTGCTTTTGTCATTATTTAAAGTTTTTAAGTTTAGATTTGTTTCTGGTAACTATTTTAAATTGTGAACGATACGTTAATCGCAACGATTTTATTAATTGAATAGAAAAATATAAAAAATCTAAAGATATAAGAAGAAGTTTTGAAGAAAGTTTAAAGAAATATCGGAATCTGCTTTATAAAGGTGAAATTATCGTAATTGTCGTGCCAATATTTGGTGTAGAACAAACTGTAATTTTACAATGAATAGCCGTTGCAAGATCTCGAATTAAATGCAATCCTAATCCAGATTTGATTCCGATTACTGTCGAGTCGTCATAAAGTGCTTTGAATTTTTCCTGACTGCCGCCCGGACCATTATCGGTTATAGATAAAAAGATTTGATCGTTTTCTTTTTTTGCTTTCCAGATAATTTGAGGATTTTCTTTTTTGTCGAGAACTTTTATGGCGTTTCCAGTTAAATTTCGAATAATGGTTTTTAAATAGTTTTTATCCGTATTTAAAATTAGGTTTTCTGGATTTTCAAATGAAATCGAAATGTTTTCATATTGTTCAAAATGCTTTTGCGTTTCATCAAAGATTTTTTCAACCGAGATTCTTTTAAAGTGCGGTTTAAAGTTTTCCATCTGCCCTTTACTCCACAGCAAAATATCTTCCATAGAAGTCAGTAAATTTTCTGCTCCCGAAATTACTTTGCTCTGCATTCTTGAAGCCATTTCTTCATCAATCATTTCGGGATTTTCTTTTTGAAGATGCAGAAAGTGAATCAAATTTGCAACTGGACTTCGCAAATCATGATTTAAAATACTGAAAAATCGGGCTTTAATTTTATTGGCTTCGTCCAATTCTTGATTTAAAGCTTGGAGTTTCAAATTGGTTTTTTGCCTGTTCTGATTTTGTTTGAATAATAATAATCCGATAATGCAAACCAGAGTAATTCCGCATATTAAAAAAATACGCAGTTGGTTAGCATCTTCAATTTGGATGTTTTTGATGGTATTTTCAGAGGAAAGATTTTTGATTTTCTGCTGCTTGGTTTTGTTTTGATAACGAGCTTCAGCATTGGCAATACTCTGTTTAGCAGATTCCTGCATCATTTCGTCATTGTACTTGCTGTAGATTTCGTTGTAATAATAGGCTTCTTCCCATTTCTGGAGAGCGGCGTAACTTTCGGACAGTTTTTTATTAATCAGCACAAAGTTTTCTTTGTCGTAAGTCAAGGCATTTTTTGAAGCTTTTTTTAAGGTTTCAATTGCTCCTATGTAATCTCTTTTGTCGTACAAAACCCGTCCCATAATGGCGTTGGCTTCCATCAAGATTTCGTCATCTGTTGATTTTTCTCCATATAAAACTGCTTTTTGCGCATATCTGTAAGCTGTATTTATTTCTTTTTGATCAGCATAAAATTTAGACATGCTTTGATTGGCAAAACTTAAATTAAGAAACAAAGAATCTTTTTTTGAAGGATACGTATAAGTGAGTTTGTAATATTTTTGAATGCTGTCGAGGTTTTTTTTACCTGCAAAACACTGCATGTAATAATTACATGAAAAAGCAGCAATATAAGGAGAGGTTTTTATGTATGGCTGTGCATCGTTTAAATATTCTATCGCTTTGTCAAATTGTTTCATTTTGATGTAAGCGCTGGCAATTTGACAATAAGAAACACCAATGTTTTCGGTGTTTTCAATAGCCTGAGGGAGTTGTTTTTTATAATTGATGGCTTTTAATTGATAACCAATAAAGGTTTCATATTCAGAACGATATAGGTGATATTCTCCCAGACTTCCATAGAGAGTAGCTTTTGTTTTTGAGCTTTTTGTGGTGTCTAAAATGCTCTTCATTTTGTCTGCCAATTCTTTACCTTTTGAAATTTCATTCAAAGAATAATAAATATAATTGAGGCGCATTAAACTTGAACTATAAGTTTCTAAGTCGTTAGATTGCTGCGCATATTTTATAGATTCATTATAATTGGCTAATGCTCTTCTGTATTGGTTGTTGCTAAATTCGAAAGCAGTACCTTTCTGAAGATAAAATCTACCTAAATAGAGTGGATGATTTTTGGAAAGTTCAATTCCTTTTTGTGCGGCGATTATTAATTTGGGATAATCTTCTATAGCTAAAAGTTCATCCGAATAATTATACCATTTTTCTAATTTTTCGTCTATAGTTTTAAAACGAGCCAAATTAGGTTCCTGCTGCGCAAAAGCATTGCAGCTTAAAAATACTAAAAGCAGGAAATAGAGTTTTTTCATGCCATGAAGTTTAAGTTTTCCTTATAACTTCTCCCAATCGGAATTATGGCATTATTATTCAAAATAATTTCATTTGAATTGATCTTTTGAACATATTGTTTCTGTACGGCATAACTTCTGTGAATGCGGACAAAAGATTGAAAATGATTTTCCTTCAAAAGGTTTCCGATACTTGCCAGAACACAGTGTCTTTTTCTTTCTGTAACCACCAGAGTATAATCTTTTAAAGCTTCGAGATATAAGATTTCATGAAGTTTTACTTTGGTTTGTTCGTGCCCTTCTTTTATATAAATAGTATCACCGCCAATGCTGGCTTCAAACAATAAAGCTTTCAATTTGATTTCCATAAACTCCTCAATTCGATTTATGGTTTGTGTAAAACGATCCAATTTTAAAGGTTTTACAATAAAATCAAGTGTTTCAATTTGAAAACTTTCTACGGCATGTTCAGGATGTGCGGTTATAAAAACACAGACCGGAATTTCTAAAGTCTGTTTTCTAAATTCAATTCCGTTTAAGTCCGGCATATCAATATCCAGAAATAAGATATCCACTTTTTCTTTTTCCAAAAAAGAGAGCGCTTCTTCAGCCGATTCAAAAACGCCTAAAATATCTAAAACTGGAAATTTCTTAGCATAAGAAACTGCGGTAAGTCTGTCAATTTCGTCATCATCAACAATAATACAAGTGTATTTTTTCATCATTCAAACTTAATTTATGTCGTCTGTCTATTTAAAATGTTGTTCGTCTATTGGCTGTTTTTAGCTTGAATTTATTGGCGCAAATTTGTTTCGTCAATCAGTCACAAGAACAAAAAAGGATCTCAGTGATTGTTGCAAAAATAAAGCTATTGAATTAATAAAGAGTTATTTAATTAAAATTTTAAACCAAAAAATGTTATGAATTTTTCAAAAACCATTATTACAATTTTTTTATTAGCCATTACTGCAATTTCATGCAGCGGGGATGACGGAGCAAATGGGGCAGATGGCGCAGCAGGAACAGCCAATGTTATCTACAGTGCCTGGATAACAGCTCCGGGAGCAGTTGCAGAAACTATAGATGGAACTTCAGGATTATCTACTACAATTAATGCTCCAGAACTATCAGCTGATATTTTGGCAAAAGGAACTATTCTTGTTTATATGTCTTTTAGTAGCAGCATTTATCAATTGCCTTATACTTCAACAGCGGGCGGATTTGCAAATACAATAACTGCTATTTCAAGTACGCAGAAAATTAAACTTTTCAGGTTTAAACATGCTGCAGACGGAACAACAGTATCGCTTCCAACCTCATTGAGCTGGAGATATATCTTGATTCCAGGAGGCGTTCAGGCGGCAACTGCCAAAACCGCTAAAGTGGATTATTCTAAAATGAGCTACGAAGAAGTTTGTGCCCAATTTAATATTCAACCATAATTTCAAAAATAAAAACAATCCAATTAAACCAAATAAAACCAATAATAAATAAGATGAGAGCTTTTAAAACCATTTTTACTATTTTATTAACTGCCGCTTTAGCCATTTCCTGTAGCAGTGATGATAAAGATAATACACCAAAATTTGAAACCGAAAATCCGTTAGCGGCTTACTATACAACAACAGGTTTTAGTTCTGTAAGTAACTTTATTAATTCTGGCGATTATGAATTCGGATTGGCATTTACGCCAACTGTAAAAGGAAAAATAAAGGCGATTACGCTAAAACTGCCCGCGACGAATCCGACAGTCCGTGTAACGATCTGGGACTATACTGCTAAAACAGTATTGCGTTCGGAGACTTTAAATGTTGCAACAGCTGATGTTGAGGTGAAGAAAGAAATCAGCGAATTATCTTTAGACAAAGACAAAAAATACATGATTACCATGAACTCAAATGATTGGTACAAAAAAAATAAATCAGATCTTACCAATGCAACTTATCCAGTAGTTGCCGGAAACATTACAATTAATGAATATAGATGGATAAGCGGAACAGGACAAATTTTCCCAACTAACGTTTCTTCGAACTACAATGCAGGTGATTTAAGTTTTGATTTTCAACAAACAGAATAATTCTTTTTTTGGATAGCTTTGAATTAGTAAAGAAAAAGGTTTGACAACAGTCAAGCCTTTTTCGTTTTAGCAGAGTAAAAGAAATGCTTTCAAAAGTAAAAACAGCCTTTGTTTAAGCTTCAGCGAAGCGAAATATTTATAGCAAAGAATAAACGTTTACAATTTAAAGCTCCATAGGAGCGGCATAATTTTTCCAATCTATATTATATTTCGCTCCGTTGGAGCTTTTTTTCATTTGTCTTATTGAAATTCTATAAATATTTTACCCCGCTGGGGTTTTACTAAAAAAAGTTTTATGAGTATTTCATGCAGAAAAAGAAGCTGTCTATGAGACAGCCTCTTTTCTAAAAATTCAATTAATGACTGTGGCTTTCACTATTTTCATAACCAAGAATCGTAATCATATAAGGCGTGCTTGAAACCTTTGTTTTTTTGATTTCTGATGAAGAAAGATTTACCTGCAGTAATTCACCTGAAGCTGGAGATGTAATGTAAGCAAATTTCTCTGTTACAGCAATTTGAGGTTTTAATGTCGCATCTGTCGCCGTTGCACCAATTGCTTTGATTTCTTTCTCTACTTGCTGACTGCTGATATTGAAAATTTTAAAATCTCCCGAATGCAAAAGAACAGCCAGTTTTTTATGATCGTAACTTACTTTACACTGCATAATTGTAGTATTCGCAATAATTGGTTTTACTGTACCCGCAACAACATCAATTAAATAAGCGCCTTTTGCAGCAGTATATCCAATAAATTTTCCAGCTGAAGCCGTTTCTAAAATACTTCCAAACCAAGCTGTTCCAAAATCTTCTGGATGATTGATTAATTTTTGATTTCCGTTGCTTTCTACAACCAAGATTCCGCTGGCAGAACCAAAAACAGCATAAACGCCGTCTGAAGCATTTCCGTGAATTCCTTTTGTAGCAATTTTAGCATCAAAAAGTGTTTTTCCAGTGTTGTCAATAATTTTCACTTTTTCTGGAAGCGTTCCTGTAACCGAATTATCTTTCTCAGTAATCGCATAAGTTCCGTTTGTAAAAGTCGCCATTGCACCGTGATGCGCTAATAAACCTGCATTTATCGTTTTAAATGTTGAACCAGATTTGTTTACATCTGCTTCTTTACCAACAGAAAGTGTTCCGTCTCCGTCGTTAAAAGTCAGGATTTCGCCGATTTTACTTTTAAAATGGGTTGGTTTTAATGCGCTTGCCGCTAAAATTCCAAATTTAGGCACATCATCAACATCAATATGATCGCCGTGTAATTCTAGTCCGCTGTCAAAAGTTTCTACGAAATTATTGTCTCTGTGAACAATTCCGGCAAAACGTCCAGATTCTGTAGTGTATAAAGCTGATTTTGGAAATTTAGCGTTAAAAGAACTGATTTTATCTTCGTGCGGATCGAAAAGCGTTAATTCTGTGGTTTTTTCATCAGAAAGTAAAATTCGAACATAAGTATGTTCTTCAGCATCGTGATCATGATCGTGATCATCGTGATTGTCATCGTCGTTGCTGCACGAAACCGCAAAAAGCGATAATGTGAATAAAAAAAGTGCTTTGTAAAAATTGTTTTTCATTGTAATAAAGGATTAAAAATTTGTAAATAATTGAGTTTTGAATGACTGTACTTATCGCGAAACTGAAAAAGGAATTTTCATAGAAATGATAATGTTTCTTCCCGCTTCTGGAAGTTCGATAAGTCTATAAAAGCTGGTGTGATTTAAATATCTAGTATTAAATAAATTTTGGATCTGAATATTAATGCTGATATTCTGTTTTCCTGTTTTGACTTTTGTTCCAAAAGCCAAATTGAAAACATGACTTTCTGCGGTCTTTTTTTCCGGCGGTACAATATTGGTTTGTTCTGCCGTAAAACGATAATCAACAGAAAAATAAGGTTCTTTTAAAAAGCGAATTTGAGGTTCATAATTCAATCCGAACAAAACAGAAGGCGGCGGTGAAAACGGAAGTGTATACCCTTTTTTACTTCCTGATTTTTGTTCCGAATAAAGATATTCGGCACCGATTTCTGCACTTAAAGATTTTAGGAAATAATAACGCGTCTGGAATTCTGCGCCGTAACGGAAAACTTTACTTTGTTCGTATTCAAAAACCTGATTTCCTGCTCCGTAATAAACATCATGAGCCGAAGTCGGATTCAAATAAATGAAATTCGGAAAATAATTAGCAAATGGAGTAAACTGAAAAGAGAAGTTTTGTGCTTTCAATTCCATTCCTAAATCCAATTGATAGGAACGTTCTGCATCCAAATTCGGATTCCCTTTTTCAAATCGGAAATAATGATAATTTACACCGTTTGAAGCCAGTTCTTTAGCAATTGGCATTCTAAAACTCGAACCCAAATTAGCTTTCAGCGAAAGCTTTCCCTGATTATAATTTGCTCCAACTGACCACGTAAAACTGTCAAAGGTTTTAGTCAAATCTTGAGAACGCTGTAAATATTCCATTTCCGTTTGATTATTTTCAGAAACGGGACTTTGAAACCAATCGTAATACGACTTCATTTTAATTTTTCCGTAATCGTAACGAACAGCGCCGTTTAAGAACCATTTTTCGTTCAGCTCAATTTTATCATAAGCAAATAAACCCGCGTTGAATTGTGTAAAAGCGGGAATTAAAAAACTCCATCCGCCAATTTCATTTTGCTGCAAAGCGACATTCGAGCCAATCGTAACTTGATGACGATTAATTCTGAATTCATCTTTAGCAGAAAACGACCAGACATCTTTATCATATTGGCGTTCCAAATCTTGCGGAGCGTACATATCTTCTGGATAAATAGGCGGCATATAACCGTGATTCACATAATGACTATATTCTCTCCTAAAATTATTTTGGAAACCAACCTGTGTTTCAAAAGCATGATTTCCCAATTGAAAAGAAGTCGTATTGCTGACTTTCAAATGATTGACTTGCTGATACGGCATCAAAATATCACGGCTAGATTTATCATGTAATTCCATATCCACATTTCGAGGTTCAAGCCCGTGCGCATTCGCGAAAAAGCCACTTTTGGTATGCACATTACTGAAATAGAAAACTGATTTCAGATTTTCTCCAGAATAACCCGTACTTAAATGAAAATCGAGTTCACGTCCAGCCGTATTTCGCAGATGATTTTTATACAGCGGAACAGCATAACTATACACATGAACCACATCGGTTGGAACGCGATAATCACCATAATCCATTGTGGTGACACGAGAATCAAAGAACCAGTTTTCGTTTCTTCCAAATAAATTAACAGAACTTCCAAATTGTGCATTATTGCTTTTTCCGGTAAGATCAACGCTTCCGCCAAAAGTATTTTGAGACGGAAGTGGTAACGGTTTAATGTTTATTGCACCGCCCACAGCATCAGATCCATAAATAAATGAAGAAGGACCTTTTATAATTTCTACCCGATTGACAGCATATTGATCGATTTCCAGTCCGTGATCCGCGCCCCATTGCTGGCCTTCATGTTTCAAACCGTTCTCCACCACAATCACCTGATTGAAACTCAAACCACGAATAAGCGGTTTAGAACCTCCCGAACCAATCGAAATAGTTTTAACGCCAGGTAATTTCTGCAGAGACTGCATTAAACTTCCGCCAAGATTACGCTGAATGAAACTATTGTTTACGGTTTCAACATTTAGCGATTCTTCTTTTTTGCGTTTTTCAACAACATTATTACTGATTAAAACTTCATTAAGTTCTTTAATTTCTTGTTTTTTTTCTGAAGGTTGAATTTGAGAAAAAGCTTCCGCTGAAATCAATAAACTGATCAGTAGAAAATAGTTCCAAAAAAGGAATTGGGCATTCTTCATTAATCTGATTTTATAAAATTTTAATACTTAAACCTTTCAGCGTCTGCCAGCCTTCTTTATCCGTCAAGCGGATCATGAAATGGTAATCTCCAGGATCAACATCTGCAGGAATGGCGATTTGTGTCGTTGCTTCGTAACTTTTTACTCCGTTTGGAATAGTGTAATTGTTGATAAAAAGCATTGGTTTTACAGGTTTTTTTACCGCTTCCATTTCACAGCTCGTTACTTCTGTACTGTGCGTGTGATGATCAAAATTGTGATGAATATCAAGGCTGTAAGAACCAAGCGCGACATTATCATTAAAAATGGCTTTAAAAGTGATAGTTTGACCGCGCTCGATTGTACTGCATTGAATCGGAAAAGCGCTCGCTCCAGTAATATCAATTACAGGATATTCTGTATCGATTTCAGCGTTATCGCTTGAGCATGACGTTATAAAAACAAATACTAAAGCGCAGATTAAAAACTTTATTTTTTTCATGTTTTTTGATTGGAATTAAAGTGTGAATGGAAGCTCGATAGACTGCGAAAAATTGATGTTGTAAGTCGTATTTTTATACAAAACCAAGAAAGTATAATTGCCAGTTGTCCATGATTTGTTGGCAATTAAATCTTGTTGAACAGGAGAATTATTGTCTTTTGATGCACCAATAGTAAGCTTTGGAGTTTCTCTCAGAAATTTTGTCCCGTCCCACGGAATATTAGAGAATTGACCTGCATCTACTATATTTTTATGTTCAAAAACATCATAAACAATCACTTTGCTGAAATCTATCTGGTCCACACTTTCCGGGTTGTGTTTAGCATTTTTATTAATCAAAAGCAAATACATAATTCCGTCGCCTTTTACACCTTCAAGAGTTACCTGAGAACTGAAAATATCGTTGTTTTTGTATTTAATAGTCTCGTCAGAAAATTTGCCTTTTCGATACATAAAAGCATCATTTATAAAAACCGTAAATACTGAAGCGACAGGGTTTACAGGAATATTTTCTAATTTATAAATCGTTAGATTTTTCGTGATTTCGAGTTTCGTTCCGTTTTGATCGTTTATGATAATGATGAAATCGTATTTTCCTTCAACGGCATCTTCGGGAATATCAAAATGTTTGTGAACGGTTGCATTTTTTGCGCCTGCATATTGCGTCCACGTAATTTCGTGCGACCAAGGTTTTGCATATGTTTCGGTAGTTCTTTGTATAATTTTCACTTGCACATTTTCGATTTTATCAGAAGCTGTTACTTCTGCATTAAAATGGAAATCCTGACCAATTGTTGCCGTTTCGTTATTGCCAAGACCAAGTTCGATTTTGTCAATAGCAGGAATTGCCTGTTCTTGTTCGGAATCGTCGTTGCTGCAGCTTGTAAAAGCAATTGAAGCAAAAAGCGAAGCCAAAATGAGTTTTGTTGTTTTCATTTTTTCTGATTTGATTTTGATCATTTTATAAAGGGATATTTGGGTTACAAAAGAGTTTTTAAAAGCTTTTAAGTCTCTATTTTTGATGATATTAGGTTAAGTTTCTTCCTAAGGTTTTCTTTAATTTAGCTCTCGCAAAGTCGCGAAGACGCAAAGGAAATTGTTCTAAACTTTGCGTCTTCGCGACTTTGCGAGAACAAACAAATGCTTAAAATAGCAAAGCCGTAGCTAGACCTGAATTAGGATTTAGTTTGAATGTGTTAATCGATAAAAAGGGGAGTTCTTTTGTGCAGAAAAAGCAGAGATCAATAATGATGACAATGTCAATAATTGTTTAATTGCTTAAAATGAATGGAATAACTTTTTAATGTTTTAAGATTTTGAAATCCTAAAAACAACTAAATAGCCGAATTGCCAAAACAAATCGGAACACAAAAAAAGACTAAAGTGTAAAAGGCGGGGCTCGAAGAGAAAATAAGGAACCCTTAAAAAATGTAAAATGCGGTTTGCTGTAAAAATTAAGATGTTTTACAACAGGATTATTTTTGAAAAACTGAAAAACACTAAATTCAAATGTACCAACAGCACTGAATTTAAAATCACAAATCGAACATTTATGAAACGAATGCAGTTTGGCTTTGAATTGCGGTTTTTCAGAAACAGAAAATTCAAGTTTCTCTTTGCAAGACTGAGTGTCTAAAATATGTTCGTACGAATGGACAGCCGGAAAAAGTATTTCGAACAATACAATTAAAGGCATTAAGAGATTAATAATTTTAAATTTCTTTTTCATTCGTTGAGATTATTTCCGACTTATTTAAAGCCAGAATTAATGCAATAGTGTTGCAAATATAAAAATCTTATTTTTAAATGCAATGTTGTTGCAGTAATTGTTTGCGAAAAATCAATGCTTTTGCTACTTTTAACGAATCTTATATTCCTTTAAAATGAAAATTTTCTACAGCCTGATTTGTTTTGTTCTCTTGATTTTCAATGGTTTTTCGCAAGAAAAAGGAAATGCATTATTAGAAAATGGTGTTTCAGAAAAATTGGCGCACTTTCGTAAAAAACAAATTTCAGATCTTCAATACACTTTGTTTTTTGAAATACCGAATCAAAAGGCAGAAAATATAAATTCGCAATTATCCGTAAATCTAAATTTATCTGATTTAAGTCAGCCCTTAATTTTAGATTTCAAAGAGAAAACTTCCCATATAAAAACGGTTGAAGCGAATGGAAAAAAACTTTCAGTTGTTCATGAAAATGGGCATATTGTAATTCCGGTTTCGGCTTTGGTTTCAGGAAAAAATACGGTTTCTATTTCATTTATTGCAGGCAATTTATCATTGAATAGAAATGACGATTTCCTCTATACTTTACTAGTTCCAGACCGCGCGAGTACTCTTTTCCCATGTTTCGATCAGCCCGATTTAAAAGCGACTTATAAACTGAGTCTTTCTGTACCAAAAGATTGGTCGGTTTTGGCTGGAGACGATGTGAAAGAGCAACTCGAAAAAGGAGATTTTACGACTTATACTTTTGGAGAATCAGATAAAATGAGTACGTATTTGTTTTCTTTTGTTGCGGGAAAATTCAAAAGTGCCACGCAGAAACCTGGTTTAGAAATGACAATGTTATATCGTGAAAACAGTCCGGAGAAATTTCGCGTAAGCGCTGATACTATTTTCAATCTGCACCAGCAATCTTTAGATTTTCTAGAAAAATATACCAATTATAAATTTCCGTTTCAGAAGTTAGATTTTGCTTCAATTCCCGTTTTTCAATATGGCGGAATGGAACATGTCGGAGCAATTCAATACAGAGAATCGACTTTGTTTTTGGATAACAGTGCCACCGACAGCGAGAAATTAAATCGTGCAAAATTGATCGCGCACGAAACCTCGCACATGTGGTTTGGCGATTTGGTTACAATGAAATGGTTTGACGACGTTTGGATGAAAGAGGTTTTTGCCAATTTTATGGCAGACAAAATCATGAATCCAATTTTCCCGAAAGTCAATCATAATCTGCAGTTTTTTACGGCGCATTATCCTAACGCTTACGCGGAAGATCGCTCTTTGGGAACACATGCTATAAGACAATATTTAGCGAATTTAAAGAATGCGGGTTCGCTTTATGGAGCCATTATTTACAACAAAGCGCCAATTATGATGCGTCAGTTAGAGGCTTCAATGGGAAAAGATGCGTTTCAAAAAGGAATTCAAAAATACATTCAGAAATACGCCAACGACAATGCCGATTGGAATAATCTGGTAGAAATTCTGGATGCAGAAACACCGCTCGATATGAAAAAATGGAGTGATGTTTGGGTAAATAAGTTTGGAAGACCAATTTTTACAGACATAATCGAATACGACGCTCAAAACCGTATTAAAAAATTTGAAATTGAGCAAGAAGCAGAAGGTAAAACAATTAACATCTGGCCTCAGATTTTTCAAATTGGTTTAGTTTATGCTAATGAAGTGAAAGTTGTAACCGCAAATATTATTGATAAAAGATTGGTTATAAAAGAAGCTGTAGGACTTGAAAAACCACTTGCCGTTGTTTACAATTATAATGGTTTTGGATATGGGGTTTTTCCGCTTGGCGGGATTAATTTAAATTATATTTCCTCTTTAAAAGATGAAATGGCAAGAGCTTCGGCTTACAGCAATCTCTACGAAAATATGCTTATTGGGAACATTTCACCTGATGATGCATTTAGATGTTATTTCAGAGGAATTCAATTAGAAGAAAATGAGCTGGTTTTGCGAATTATATCTAACAATATGAATTCTATATACTGGAAGTTTTTTACAGATAAGCAACAGAAGGTCGGTCAAAAAATGCTAGTATATACTTTGTTTACGCGCTTGCCGTCTGACTTATCTCCTAATATTAAAAAGACTTTGTTTGGTTTGTTTAGCTCAGTGGCTTATTCAGATTTAGGAAAAACAAGTTTGTACAAAGTTTGGAGCAAAGAAATTTCGATTCCGAATTTGAAACTAAACGAAGACGATTATACCAATATGGCGATGAATCTGGCGATTTTCAAGCATCCAAAAGCCGATGAGATTTTGGAGAAAACAAGAACATCTTTCACAAATCCCGATAAACAAAAGCGTTTTGAGTTTTTATTGCCTTCATTATCAAAAGACGAATCGGTTCGAAATGCATTTATGGAATCTTTAAAAGACGATGCAAACCGGGAAAAAGAATCTTGGGTTTCGGTTGGTTTAGCGAATATTCATCATCCGCTTCGTCAGGAAAGTGCGCAAAAGTATATCCGATTTTCATTAGATTTGGTTGATGAAATCCAGCGTACGGGAGATATTTTCTTCCCGAAAGACTGGCTGGATAATACGGTTGGGAAATATTCGTCGAAATTTGCTTTTGATGAAATACAGCGATTCTTAAAAGAAAACCCTAATTTTAGTCCGATCTTGAAGCGTAAATTGTTTATGGCGACAGATTTGTTGTATAGAGCACAAAATATTAAAAAAGAAACCGAATGAAAATCGAATCGGAAATAGAGAAAGTCTCGAGTTTTCAGCATCTCGAAATGCTGGCGAATCAGGTTGTGGAAGGTTTTATATCAGGAATGCATAAAAGTCCATTTCATGGATTTTCGGCTGAATTTGCGGAACATAAAGTCTATAACGCGGGCGAAAGCACCAAACATATCGATTGGAAATTGTTTGCCAAAACCGACCGTTTGTACACCAAACGTTTTGAGGAAGAAACCAATTTGCGTTGTCATCTTATTGTCGATAATTCATCTTCAATGCATTATCCGGAATTGAAATCGAATCAGCCTTTTTATGAAAAGAAGATTGGTTTTGCGGTTTTGGCTTCGGCAGTTTTAATGAATATTTTAAAGAAACAGCGTGATGCCGTTGGTTTAAGTGTTTTCTCGGATAAATACGAATATTACGCTCCAGAAAAAGGAAGCGATCGTCATCATAGAATGCTTTTGAATAAACTGGAAGAATTATTGGTGCAGCCAAAAGTCAAAAAAACGACTGATACGATTACGTATTTGCATCAAATTGCAGAGAAAATGCACCGCCGTTCGATGATTATTTTGTTTACTGATATGTTTCAGACTGAAGATGATGAAAAGCTTTTTAATGCTTTGCAGCATCTTAAACACAACAAACATAAAGTAGTTTTATTTCATGTAGTGGATAATGAAACTGAATTGAAATTTGATTTTGACAATACACCAAGAAAGTTTATTGACCTAGAATCAGGTGAAGAGGTTTCAATTTTTGCTGATAATGTTAAAATAGAATATGAAAAAAGGGTAGAAGCCTATTTTAAAAACCTGGCTTTAACCTGTGCAAAGAACCAAATTAAGTACGTTCCGGTGAATGTGGGCGACAATTTTGAAAAAATTCTGACTACATATTTGGTTGAAAAACAAAACTTTGGCTAATGATTTAAAAATATATTTGATTTTTTTTACAAAAACACTTGCAGAAATGAAATTCTGTACTATCTTTGCAACCGCAATAACGCAGAGGTTTGGTAGTTCAGTTGGTTAGAATACATGCCTGTCACGCATGGGGTCGCGGGTTCGAGTCCCGTCCAGACCGCAATATTGGGAGAAGCCTTTCTTAACGGAAAGGCTTTTTTGCCCAAATACGGTATCTAAGATTAGTTGTGTTGTTTTGCTACGACTTTGTAACTCGTAGCTGGTTTAGTAGTTAGACCAATGAAAAGCTTTCCACTTTTGTGGATGGCTTTTTTGATTTATGACACTTTTGGTTTTTTGTTTTTTAACCGCAAAGGCGCTAAGATTTACGCAAAGGTTCGCAAAGTTTAAATATAGCTTTGCGAACCTTTGCGCTTTTAACTTTGTGTGCTTTGTGGTAAAAAGAAAGAAAGTTCTTCTTTTTTGATTTCAATATCATTTTTTAAAATATTGGAATTTAACTAATTAAAAATTTCTCAAATTTTATTCGCAAAAACGCTTGCAGAAATGAAATTCTGTTGTATTTTTGCACTCGCAATAACGCAGGGTTTGGTAGTTCAGTTGGTTAGAATACATGCCTGTCACGCATGGGGTCGCGGGTTCGAGTCCCGTCCAGACCGCCTAAGTTGTTAAAAATACCTATCGTAATGATAGGTATTTTTTTTTGCCATTAAGTTTTGATTTATGTTTTACGTTTATATAATTTATTCTAAAACTTTTGATGTTTATTACAAAGGGTTTAGTGAAGATATTACTCAAAGATTATTTTATCATAATGAAAATAGAAGCAGATATACTTCGAATAAAGGACCGTGGGAGTTGGTTTATTCGAAAGCATTTGAAACTAAAAAAGAAGCTTTGATTGAAGAATTGAGATTGAAAAAGTTGAATAGAAAATCACTCGAAGCTTTAATTAAGGATCAAAAATAATAAAGGTTGGAATACATGCCTGTCATCTCGTCTAGGGACGAGACGGGTTCGAGTCCTCTCGTTTAAGAACGAGACAAGTTGTTAAAAGCCTTTCTTAACGGAAAGGCTTTTTTGTTTTTATATGGTAATTAAAGTTTAACCGCAAAGAACGCTAAGATTTACGCAATCCCGATAGCTATCGGGAGCAAAGTTTTTTTTAGCGAGATTTATAAAAGTTCGCAAAGTTTTATCATATAGCTTTGCGAACTTTGCGTTTATAAGCGTAATCCTGGGAAAAAATCCTTGCGCGCTTTGCGGTTAAATATTTTTAGGATTCCAGTTTTGGAATTTGGAATTTGAAAAATTTGGAATTTATTTCTTTCTATCTTTATATTATGGAACCAGGAACTTTTAAAGTAGACAAATATTACATCAAGAAAGTAGATGCTGATAAAAAAAGCATTTACTGTCATCATGATATAATGGGCGAATTACTTGTTCCGACACATAAACACGATAAAGCACAAATGTTATACGCAGAAGGCGATGTGGTTTTTGTGACTACTGAAACGAAATCGTACTTTCTTCCTGCAAGACATTTTATTTGGATTCCGGCTGGATTAGAACACAGCATCGAACCAAAGTCGGAACACGTGATGATGCGAAATCTGTATTTTCCGGTTGAAAAGAATGAGAATGAGTTTTATAAAAAGGAAGGCATTTATCCAGTCAATAATTTATTGCTGCAAATGATGCTTTTTACCAATCAGTGGAATGGAGATTTAAAAAAAGGTTCTCCAAACTTTACCATTGCAAAAGCGATAAAAGCGATTCTTCCTCAAATTTGCACCAATAATCTTCCTTTAGAACTTCCACAGCCAAAAGACAAACGATTAGGGAAAATCCTTCGACATGTGGAGAATAATCTTGGAGAAACGATTCTATTTGCTGATGTAGCGCATGAATTTGGTTACAGCGAACGCTCTTTGTACCGCCTGTTTCAAAAAGATCTCAAAATGTCTTTTATTCAATATTATACTATTCGCAGAATCTTAAAAGCAATCGAACTTTTATTAGAAAGAAAACTTTCTGTAAAAGAGGTAGCCCAAGAAGTTGGTTACAGCAGTGTTCCGACTTTCAGCAACACCTTTTTCAAAATTTTGGGGCAAAGACCTTCCGATTACTTAAATGGTGAAGAGATTTTAGAACGCGGAAAATAGATTTTTGTTTCACGCAGATTTTAATAGATTTAAGCTGATATGGCAGATTTCGTTATTTCACTCTAAAAATTTTTCTCTCGCAGATTCTGCAGATTTAGGAGATTTTTTTTAACTCTTTAATAATCTGCTAAATCTGCAGAATCTGCGAGAGTGAAAAAATAAAAATCTGCGCGCATCTACTTAAATCTATTAAAATCTACGTGAAATGTCACAATCCAAATCTGTTTTGTAATAAATTGTTTTTCAGTGTTTTAATATAACGTTTTCGAGAAATACGATTTTAACATTTGTCCGAAATGAATATGTTATTGACTTTTTAGAATTATCAGTCAACAGAAAAATGAAGGAACTTTGCAGCATAAAATATTTATATATTCATGTTCCTTAAAATAACAAATTCTACAGACGACTGTTTTTCCAGAATCCTGCTGTTATTCTTAATTGTATTAACATTCAATGGCTTACAAGCGCAGGAAATTCATTCGGTTTCATTAAAAGAAGCTTTGAAACTGGCAAAAGAAAACAATAAAAAAATCCTTAGATCTCAATTGGAGATCACGCTCTCGGAGCAAAACATCAAAGAAAGTAAAGAACTCCGCCTGCCCGATATCGAATTAAACGGTGAGTATTCCAGAATTACCAATATAACGGAATTTAAAGGAAGCGGTTTCTTAAATGGAAAAGAAGTAACCAAGGCAATTCCTGAAATTTATCAGGTCAATTCGACTTTTAAAATGCCAATTTATGCGGGTAACAAGATTAACAACGCGATCAAAATTGCGAATCAAGAAAGTGAAATTGCTAAAATAAAAACCGAAAAGACCGAAAATGATATCGAGCTTGAAGTGGTAGCAAACTATCTGTCGATTTATAAAATGATGGAACTTCAGAAAATTTTCGAAGAAAACATCAAAGAAGAAAAAAGCCGATTGAAAGAAGTACAGTCGCTTCAAAAACACGGAACGGTTACAAAAAATGAAGTCATTAGAGCCGAATTACAGCTTTCGGATCGTGAACTAAATGCGCTAACAAACTCCAAAAACATAAAAATTGCGCTTCATGATCTGAAAACTTTAATTCAGATTCCAGAAAACGAAGAAATTGCAATCGACACAACGTCTAATCTAGACGAAATGAACGGCTTGGATCCGTATGATTTTTATATGATTAAAGCTTTGCAGAACGAAGAAATGCGTATGGCAAGCCAGGAATTAAACATCAAAAAAACAGAACTGCAATTGGTAAAAGGAAATTATCTGCCAAAGGTAAATTTCTTCGGGAATTATGGTTTTTATTATCCAAACTACAAATTTTTTCCGCCAAATCCGTATTTGTACACTTTAGGTCAAGTGGGAATTGAAGCGAGTTTTGATATTTCGGCTTTATATAAAAACAAAACCAAAGTAGAACAGGCGAACAAGAAAATTGAATGGCAGCAAATGCAGTCGGAAATCTTAAAAGATGAAATTCAAGACAAGCTTTATAAAGAGCATACGCAATATCAGGAAATCCTTGAAAAGTTTGTGGTTGTTGATAAAGCGTTGGATTTAGCCAGTGAAAACTACCGAATCGTAAAACTGAAATACCTAAATCAGTTGGTTTTAATTACCGAAATGGTCGATGCTGATAATGCTTTGCTTCAAGCGAAATACAACAAAATTTCTACCCGATTGGATGCAGTTTTAAAACATTACGAGCTGCTTCATACGGCGGGGATTATGCCTAATGAGATTTGATTTTTTTTAGAAGAAAGAGGCAAGAGAATAGATTAAAGAATATAGATTTTCAGTTCCGAAGGAACGGTTCATATTGTAGCGCGGGATTTTAATCCCGGGGGAAATAGATAAAAGAATAGAAAAAGATATGGTTAAGATAAAAAATGAAACTAGACGAAACAGAACGTTTCATATATTAATAACAATTATTGCGTGTGCGCTTGTGATAAGCGGGGTTATTTTGGGAATTTGGTTTTATGTATTCAACAGAAACCACGAAGAAACCAATGATGCGCAGGTGGAACAGTATGTTACGCCAATTATGTCGAGAATTACGGGTTATGTGCAGGAAGTTCGATTTAATGAAAATCAGTTTGTACACAAAGGCGATACTTTGGTTGTAATTGATAATCGTGAATATAAATCAAAATTGAATGTAGCGCTTGCAGATGTTCAAAACGCGCAACAAAACAGCGTTGTCGCGCAAAGAAATGCGGTTACTACAGCAAGTGCAACGGCAATTAATGAATCGCAGTTAGATGGTGCAAAATCGAATCTTTGGAAAACTAAATTGGAATACGAAAGATATAAAGCTTTGGTAAAAGATGAAGCAGCAACGTCTCAGCAATTAGAAAAAGTTAAGGCCGATTACGAAGCAGCGCAGGCGCATTTTGAAGAAATGAAAAACAGAATTCATTCGGCAACGTTAAGCACTTCTGTTGCCGAAGCGAATGTGCCGACTACACAAACGAATATTGCATCCAAACAAGCTGTGGCTGATAATGCGGCATTGTTTCTTTCGTACACGATAATTACAGCGCCTTACGACGGCTGGGTTGGAAAACGAACTTTACAACCGGGACAATTGGTAAAAGAAGGACAATCTCTGCTTTCGATTGTAAGCAAAGAAAAATGGATTACAGCCAATTTTAAAGAAACACAATTGCAATATTTAACAGTTGGTCAGGATGTTGAAATAAAAGCCGATGCTGTAAGCGACAAAACTTTCATTGGTACAATTACATCTTTATCGCCTGCAAGCGGCGCAAGATTTTCATTGCTTCCGCCGGATAATGCAACTGGAAACTTCGTGAAAATAGAACAAAGAATTCCGGTTCGAATTCAGTTAAAAGACAACGACAAACAAACCGATTTTTTAAGAGCGGGAATGAATATCACTGTGATCGCAGCGCACTAAAATGGAAGATAAAAGTATTTTTAAATCGTGGGTTCCAAGATGGGCAATCATTATTATTTTGTTTGTCTGCCTTTTACATTCCATGATTTTATTGGGAGTTTATACTTCAAACGTAACGTACGCAGCCAGTTTTTTGGACATTGAGCCCGAAGATCTGCAGTTTGCAATGTGCGTTACCTACGGAACTTTGCTGGCAACGATTTTGATCGAAAGCCGATTTTCAAGTTTTTTTCCTGCAAAAAATTACCTGATGGCGGTGTATTCCTTAATCGGAATTACGATTGTTTCATCGGCGTATATTACCAATTTTTATCTTTTTTTAATGCTCAGAATTGCCGAGGGAATCTTAATGGCGCTTCCGGTAATTACAATTAGACAATTGTTGATCGAGCAATTTAATTCTAAAAATGCCATTATAATTGGTTTCTCCTTTTATTACGGTTCGCTGTTATTGTCAACGCCTTTTATTATGAACATTGCGGTTTGGTTTCTGGATCATTACGATTGGAAATACATGCTGTATGTTTCGGGCGGATTGCAGGTTTTAAATGTCTTTTTAATCTTAGTTACTTTTCGTGGGCACCGAATTACAAAGAAAATTCCGTTGTATCAAATCGACTGGATGAGTTATTTTTTGGTTTTAACTGCCATTCTTTGCGGTGCTTACTTTTTTGTTTATGCTGAGAAAAAATATTGGTTCGATTCTTCTGAAATGGTTTTAATGCTGATGATTGCTTTGATTACAGGCGGTTTATTCATCTTTAAAGAACTTTTGGTAAAAAGACCAACCTTCGATTTTGAAGTTTTTAAATACGCCAATCTCCGAATCGGATTTTTATTGTTTTTCCTTTTTTACATAAGCAGAGCAACGCTGAGTTTGTGTCATTCGGCGATGTTTTCGATTTGGAATTGGGACCCGTCGCGCGTTGCGGGCGTGCAATACATAAACGGACTTGGAAATGTAATCGGTTTGATTTTAGCTGCATTTTTCTTGATGAAATCTGTTTCTACGAAAATCATTTTTATAATTGGTTTTTCGCTGATTGCGTTATTTCATTTTTGGTTTACGTTTCTTTTCGTTCCCGATGTGGCTTTGTCTGATATTATTATTCCATACATTTTGCAGGGAATCGGAGTGGGGTTTTTATTTGTTCCGTTAATTCTGTTTACCACATCTTCGGTTCCGGCAAATATGGCGGTTTCTTCGGGAATTGTCGGAGTTTCTGGGCGTTTCTGGGGAAGTACAATTGGTTTTTGTGTCATGCAGAATGCAACTGTATTTTTAAACAAGAAACACTTTTTAAAATTAAGCCAATTCGTAACGGGCGAAAATCCCGAAGCACAGCAAACCATTGCTTCAACAGCGCAGAGTTTTATGGCAAAAGGATATTCTGCAGATAATGCGAATACTTTAGCCTTAAAAAAAGTCTTTGGAACTGTTGCCAAACAAGCCACTTTATTGGCCGATATGGAGATTTATACGATTGTTGGTTATGGTTTGTTGGTTTTGATTATTCTGATAGCTTGTAATCAACATTTGAGACAAACGATGACTTTGGTTAAAAGTAAAATCTGGATTGGCTAGAGAATTAATCTTGCAAAGTCGCGGAGTCGCAAAGATTTTATTTTTAAAGCCACAGATTAATAAGATTTAAAGGATTTTTCTCTCGCAGATTTGGCAGATTATGCGGATTATTTATTGTCTAAATTTTTTAAAAAAACTTATCTGCTCAATCTGTCAAATCTGCGAGAGTAAAAAAGTCTTCGCACCTCTGCTCCCGATAGCTATCGGGATTGTGAGATTCAAAAAAAACTCTTAGCGAATCTCTGCGAAAAACCTCCGCGAATCTCTGTGGAATACCGCTATATTACCCTATCTTGCAACCGTTAAAAAAAACAAACAAATATATGAGCCACCAATGTGTAATTTTTGATATGGACGGCGTGATTTGTCACACTAATCCGCATCATGTAGTCGCTTTTGAGGAGTTTTTCAATAAATATAATATTCCATACACGCAGGAAGAATTTGAAGAGCATATGTACGGAAAACACAATAGTTATATCATGACGCATTTCTTCAAACGTCCGATTGCGGGAGAAGAATTGATCAAACTAGAAAACGAAAAAGAGGGAATGTTTCGTGAAATTTATAAAGACAAAGTCGAAACGATTCCGCATTATATGGATTTTTTAAGCGAATTAAAATCGCGTGGATTCAAAACCGCTGTTGCTACATCTGCACCGCGTGCGAATTTGGATTTAATTGCCAATTTCCTAAAACTAGACGAAAAAATGGATTCGATGATGTCTAGCGAAGACGTTACGTTTCATAAACCAAATCCCGAAGTATATCTAAAATCGGCAGAGCGTGTTGGTGTTTCTCCGTCAGATTGTGTGGTTTTTGAAGATTCTTTTTCGGGTGTTACAGCAGGATTAAATGCAGGAATGAAAGTCGTTGGCGTTTTGAGTACGCATACAAAAGAACAACTTCCTGTATGTGATTTTTATATCAATGATTACAGTGAAGTGAATGTGGATAAGATAATTGAAATATTAAATTCCAATAAATAAATTCCAAAAACGATATGAGAGACCTTTGTCAAAGTTTTAAACTTTGACAAAGGTTTTTTACGTAATTAATTACCCATAATCTTGTCATTTCGACGAAGGAGAAATCTCCACAAGTAACTCCGCAACGAAAAGCCAATCTGTGTCGAATCCCGCGTGCGATTCCTCGTTCCTCGGAATGACAAACTAGACGGATTTTAAAGACGTTTAATACTTCTCCTCCAAAAAAGCCTTCCAGCCTTTTTCGAATTCTTCCGGTTTTATGTTTAGTGTTTTTTCGATGTTGCCGAATGAAGCGATTAATTTTGGCAGTATATCTTTTCCCCATTTTTGAGTAAGATATTCGATTATTGTGTAGCCAATATTGTAAATCTGATTGCCTTGATTTAAATTTTCTAGAGTCAGATTTTTGCTTTTGGCATATTTCACACTTAATGTATTTACTTCTTTAGCTTCAAAAATACTGATCGATTCCCAAAGCCAGCGCGGATATTCGGCTTTAAACTTCTTGTCAAATTCCTTTTCAAAGGTCAATCGATCTTGTGTGATAATCGTTTCTTTTGCTTTGTCGATTAATATATTGAGCTGTACACAATGCGTAAATTCATGCAGCGCCGTTTTGAGCGGATCGTCTGGAAAAATAGAATTGAACCAATTCGTCCATACAAAATGAAACTCATTTGGACCGCGGCTTGTGCCTTTTGTGTTTTCTTTTAAACCCGTAGCAGCGTTAAACTTGAATTGCGAACCGTAAACAAAAACTTTTATTAAGTCGTGTTCTACATCTTTTAGATTTGTTCTTATTTCGGCATAATTGCCTTCTAGATGTTTGCTGAGTTTTTCGGCTTCGCTTTTATAAATTCCGCTGTAGGAAATCATAAAGTGTTCCGATTTAAGAGTTCGAACCTCTTGTTTAACGGTAAAACTTCGAACCGTTCTAGCAAAGTAAAAAACGGCAATAATGGCTAAAAGAATGATTATTAATCTGTATTTTTTCATGTGTTCTAAATGGTATTAGAGATTTGAAAATGAATAAAATATGCAGATTTAGGTTTTTGGTATTTTAAAAATAAGAATATTTAGAGATTAAAACATAAAATAATTAAAGAAATTTCTGAATTTTCAATCTTTGTAGGTTTTAATCTCGCAGAGACACAAAGTCGCAAAGTTTTTCCGCATTTTTTGTCATTTCGATCCCGAGGCTTCGGGAGAGAAATCTTCGCAAGTAACTCCGCTCCGAAAAGCCAATCTTTGGCGAGCTTCTCGCGAAGATTTCTCCTTTCGTCGAAATGACAAACTAGACGAATTTACTTCATTAAAAAACAAAAGAGATGAATTGCCTCCTGCTTTAGCTGGAGGTTTTTTTGTTTGAAAGGGAAAAGGCTTTAGCCGAAATTTATCTGTTCTTTATCTTCAAAAAAACTTCATTTCTAAACCAATTTTCATCTTCTGGAGTTTCAAAAATTCGTTTTGGAAGGAATATAGTTTGACCTTTTGAAATGTATAAAAGATAAAGATCTTTTAGTTCAAAAACTTTTATAAAATTTTGCACTGAAATTGTACTCTTAGATATGTTTCCCATTCCAGAATTGATTCTATCTGAGAATATTTCATGTTGTCTTTCGTAGAAAATAATCTTATTGTCTTTTGAATTTGTAAAAAGCCAATATTTATAAATCTTAAGAACAGGATACATAAAACCCACAACTATAATAAAAATGCTAACAGAATCTTTCTTTCCAGTAAAAAGAACGAAAGCAGAAAACATCCACATAAAAGCAAATAACCATCCTCGTCTTTTTAATTCAAGTCTAACAAGGAACATGAAATATTCTTTTTTTGTAAGTTGAAATTTTTTGGTTTTAATCATTTGAAATTAAGGAAAGTTTTAAGGTTTTATTTCAAAGGAAAATCAAGCAATTCTTTAGGTTCAATATCTAAAGCATTGGCGATTTTTACAAGAGTTTTTATGGTAGTATTTATTTCAGCTCTTTCTATTCTGCCTATTTGATTTTTGCGGATATCACAATCGTCAGCCAAAGCTTGTTGTGAAAGCCCTTTTTTTTCACGTAGTTGTCTAATGTGAACGCCAAGATTTGCAATAAAAGTTTCTTCTGAAATATCCATATTTCAAAATTCATAAGATTTATTTTTGGCTAGGATACATTTATGTGTCCAAAAGTATTATATTTGACTCATTTAAAAAATAAGACAATGGCTACAAATGATCTTTCGGAAGAAACACAAAAAAGACTCTTAGATTTTTTTAATAATGTTATTGATGCTAAAGATTTGGCAAAAGCAATTCGGCAATTAAATTATGCAATTGCTTTAGTTGTTATGAGAGATGACGAAAGAGGGTATGTTTATGCTCAAAAAGAAAACTTAGAAAAAGGTTTTTATTGGCTCAATGAATTAGCCGAAATTTTGCATCCTTATTTGGAGATTGAATAAGAAAGAACATTATGTTTTAAGTAACATTCATTTCGACGAAAGGAGAAACCAAAAGCAAACTGACAAAAAATTCCAGAGTGATTTCCGCAATTTTTTTCGTGTGTACAAACTGTTGGTTCTGCTGAAAAAGCTCCTTTCGTCAAGGTGATTTGATAAAGATGAATTACCGCCCAGTTTGTCATTTCGAGGAACGAGAAATCTTCGCAAGTAACTCCACAACGAAAAGCCAATCTTTGTCGAGCTTCTCGTGGAGATTTGCTTCGCCTATTCGCTATCGCTCGAGTCTCCTTACGTCGAAATGACAAGATTGTGGTTACTTTGTCTTCAACGGATTAAAATCCGTTGCTACAAAATGAATCATTCCTCCGGAATTTTTTACAGCGTTCCATAGTAACAAATTATATTGTAGGGATGGATTTTAATCCATCTTTGCGGTTAGAATTGCCATTTTTGTCATTTCGAGGAACGAGGAATCTTCGTAAGTAATTCCGCAACGAAAAGCCAATCTTTGTCGAGCTTCTCGTGGAGATTTCTCGTTCCTCGAAAATGACAAAACTAGATTGATTTTACGTTTCAAAATATAGCCAATGGTTTCAACCATTGGAACATATTCATTGTGGACAATCTTTGTCTCCCGAGGTTGAAACCTCGGGCTATGTTTGAAATGGAATGACTTTATCTGGCTTTGATAAGTTTTTTATATTAAGAATTTTGATTATGATGAAAATCTCCTTTTATCACGATGTCAGATAAAGATGAATCATCATGAGAAGTCACAGTTTTTAAATGAATTATGAATTAATAGCTTTTTCTAAAATTGGTAATAAGCATTGTTCAAGTTTCCAAACTATTCCTAACTCGGCTTCTGTTAAGGCAGGAGAGGTGCTTTCTCTTCCAGAATACACTCCAATAAGTTGAGTTTTGCCAAAAAGAGCATCTCCCTCAACAGATCCTGAAAATTCATGTTTCAAAATAACAGGAGATCCAGACATACCACTTTTGGTTTTTCCATCAATAAAAATAATAGGAGGTTCATCGTTATTTTTTATTTCGCTCGCTATTGTAGCTCCTTTGTAAATAGGATATTCATTTGGAGAAAGTCCAGAGCTAAGAGGGTATCCTATTATAAATACCTTGTCCATAACCGAAATGCCCGTTGTATATTGGGTATATGACATTTCTTCTTCAATGTTATATGTCATCAATTTAAAACCTGGCATTGAAGATAAATTTTTTATATGTGTTAAGTCTATAGCGACTACGTCTATTTCATTTTTTTTGTCGTGTTCAATCCATAAAGGTTTACTTTCGTCATAAAAATCTTCTTCTGAGTTGTAATAGAAAAGTGGCTGTTGAAAAGCAAGGATGAAAGTAATGAAATTATCATCTTTCACTTGTTGTATATAGGTCAATTGTAAATCAAGAAAACCAGGTAATGCACCATGTTTTTTACCTAAAAGCTCTTTAGTAAAATTATTTCTTCCATTAACGACATGCCAATTAGTGACAAGAAATAATTTTTCTTTGTATTCACATAAAAAACCTGTAGCAGAAGTTATTTCTATTTTAGTTCTTTCAGCAAGAATTTTTAATTTGACAGATTGTATCGATTTTATATCTTGCATTTAAACTTCAATTTTAAGTCTATGTATTTGTCAAATATAAAAAATAATTCAATGAGATTTAAAATTTAGGTATATGCTAAAAACAAAAAAGCTTCTGAAAAAATATTCAGAAGCTTTTCTAGTGCGGATAATAGGACTCGAACCTACACGCCTTGCGGCACCAGATCCTAAGTCTGGCATGTCTACCAATTTCACCATATCCGCGTAATTGTGGGTGCAAAGATAGGCATACTTTTGAATTATCAAAGACTTTTTTCAAAATTTTTTTTAATTCTCTTTTTTGTACTTTTGGTTTTCTATAAAAATAATTTAAATGGAAAATATTAAGTCCTACGTTCAACAACATAAAGATCGGTTTATCAACGAATTGATCGAATTATTAAAAATTCCGTCGGTAAGTGCCGACACTGCATATTCACAAGATGTTATTGATACAGCAGAGGCTGTCAAAGAAAGTTTATCAAAAGCAGGCTGCGATTTAGTTGAAGTTTGCGATACTCCGGGTTATCCAATTATTTATGGAGAAAAAATAATCGACCCAAATCTTCCAACGGTTTTAGTTTACGGACACTACGATGTTCAACCGCCAGATCCATTAGAATTATGGACTTCACCACCATTTGAACCCGTTATAAAAAAGACAGATATTCACCCAGATGGCGCCATCTTCGCACGTGGAGCTTGTGACGACAAAGGGCAGATGTACATGCACGTAAAAGCGCTTGAATATATGGTGCAGAACAATAATTTGCCTTGTAACGTAAAATTCATGATCGAAGGTGAAGAAGAAGTAGGTTCGGCAAGTTTGGCTTGGTTTGTAGAACGCAATCAGGAAAAACTGAAAAACGACGTTATTTTGATTTCAGATACTGGAATGATTTCGAACCAACAACCATCGATTACGACAGGTTTAAGAGGTTTGAGTTATGTTGAGGTTGAAGTTACAGGTCCAAACCGCGATTTGCATTCTGGTTTATACGGAGGCGCTGTGGCAAATCCGATTAATATTTTGGCAAAAATGATTGCTTCTCTTCACGACGAAAACAATCATATTACGATTCCAGGATTCTACGATAAAGTTCAGGAATTATCTGCAGAAGAAAGAGCTGAAATGGCAAAAGCGCCTTTTAGTTTAGAAAAATATAAAAATGCTTTGAACATTGCTGATGTTTACGGCGAAAAAGGATATGTAACCAATGAACGCAACTCAATTCGTCCGACGTTAGACGTAAACGGAATCTGGGGCGGTTATCAAGGCGAAGGTGCTAAAACGGTTATTGCGAGTAAAGCTTTTGCTAAAATCTCGATGCGTTTAGTTCCAAATCAGGAATGGGAAGAGATTACAGCACTTTTTACCAAACATTTTACAAGTATTGCTCCAGCTGGAGTTACAGTAAAAGTTACGCCGCATCACGGTGGTCAAGGTTATGTTACGCCAATTGACAGCATTGGTTATCAAGCGGCAAATAAGGCGTACACTGAAACGTTTGGAGTTCCTGCAATTCCGGTTCGTTCTGGAGGAAGTATTCCGATTGTGGCTTTATTTGAAAAAGAACTAAAAAGCAAAACGATTTTGATGGGATTTGGTTTGGATTCTGATGCCATTCACTCGCCAAATGAACATTTCGGAATCTTTAATTACTTGAAAGGAATTGAGACTATTCCGTTGTTTTACAAGTATTTTGTAGAGCTTTCTTCTAAGTAGTTTTAACCGCAAAGAACGCAAAGGTTCACGCAAAGTTCGCTAAGATTTTTTAAGTAAGATTTATAAAAGTTCGCAAAGCTTAATCATATAGCTTTGCGAACTTTGCGTTTATAGGCGTAACCCTTAAAAAAACCTTGCGTTCTTTGCGTTTAAATTTTTCTCAATATAAATCCGTTCAGAAATGAGCGGATTTTTTTTGTTTTAGGACTTTTGGAATTTGGAAATTTAATATTAAAATTTTAATGTTGAAATTACATTTTGTTAGGTAAATTAGTTTAAATTTAGTTTTTTTATGAGTCAGCCCCATTTATTTTTAATAATAATTTTACAAATGAATTTTTTCTAATGTTATTTTAATTTTGATTTAATGTGGAGATAGACACAATTAAGAAGAAAATTAGATTTTCGCCTATTGGCTACACGAGATATTTAAAGGGATTTAAAAAATCGCATTTAATGTTTCGGGAAGGAAAAGCCTTTGAAAGTCTTGCCAAAAAATCATGGCAGATTGCTTCTGGAAAAACAACCATTGCGCCTAAAGCTTTTTTTCTAGACGGCCAATTAGAGCGCATTACAGGTACTGCATATACCGATGATCCTTATGTGGCAATGCATGGTGGTTTTGAGGTCGAGCATGAGCCAACGCGTGCTTATCTGCTCAAAAATGTCTGGATGATTAATGGTTTTATCTATAAAGACCTGCATAATTTTAGACTTCATCCTTCGTATCAGATTTCTAAAAAAATGAATTATTTCCCGCCTGCAATTATCGATACTGAAATTGATCATGCAGCTATTTACAGCTCTTCTGAAGGTAATCAATATTTTGGGCTTTGGCTTACCGATGACTGTGTAAATTATGCTTTGGCGGAAGCCGAAGGTGTACCGGTAACTTCCAATATTGTCCCGTATTCACATATGCGGGAGTACGAATCTTTTTTAAAAATGAATCCTTTCAGAACGAATGCCGTTCACATGAAAAATGCAATTTTCTTTGATGATAATTGGGGAAATAACGACAGCAAACACTTCCGATTTGCAGAAAACAGAAATAAAATATTGTCCTTATTTCCAGGAGCTTCTCATCCTGGAGTTTTTATTTTACGCCGAAATTCAGGAATCTCGCGTGTTATGCTCAATGAAATCGAAATTGCAGAACAACTCCGAGACAAATACGGTTTTAAAATTGTTGATGTAACTCAGAACACAGCTTCAGAAATACTTTCTGCCTGCGCTGGAGCTAAAGTCCTTGCTGGAATCGAAGGAAGTCATTTGTTTCATGGCTTAATGACTTTGGAAGCGGGTTCTTCGGTTTTAATTTTCCAGCCTCCCAACCGTTTCAGCGGTGTAATTAAGAATACTACAGATATGGAAAACGTCAACTACAGTTTTGTAGTTGGAATTCAAAAGGAGGAAAACTTTTATATCGATTTTGAAGAAGTAGAAAAGACTTTGGAGTTAATTTCTTTTTAGAGGTTCAAAGAATTAAAGGTTCAAAGGTTCAAAGGTTTTAGAATTGTCTTTAATCTTTGTCAAAGTTTAAAACTTTGACAAAGAGAAAAAACCTTTGAGCCTTTGCAGCTCTGAACCTCTGTCCCTTAAAGAAAAAAAAATTAAAGTTTTTTCTTTCTTATTTGAAAATTAATTCTACATTTGTAGAGCAGAGTCTATAATTGTAGAGCGATATGGTTAGAAAAATACTATTGATAATAATCTTGTTTTCAATTTTTGGATGTAAATCAGAACACATTAATCAGAAGATTGATAAAAAGAAAGAGGGAAAATGGGTTGACGTTTATGTTCAAGATAGTGTGCAATACAAATCGGTTGAGTTTTATAAAAATGATGTTCCAGTAAAGAAGTGGAAGACTTTTATAAATGGAAAACTTTATAAATCTGAAAAATATAAAAACGGAATCTGTATTGTTAAAAATTACTATGAAAACGGCAAATTAGAATCTAAAGGAAAAACAAAATTAGAAGTTAATGCGACAGAAACGCATTGGTTTTATTTTGGAGAATGGAAATTCTATTTGGATAATGGAAAACTGAAGGGAACCAAAAACTACGAAAAAGGCCAATTAATCTCAGAACATAATATAAAATAAACCATTAATCTATGAAAAAACTACTTTCTATCTTTTTTATTACCTTAAATATTGGTTTGATGCAATCTCAAACTTATAGTGAACTTGTTGCAAAAGGCGATGAATCTTATAATACAAAAAATTACAAAGCATCTGTTGGGTATTACGAACAAGCATTTAAAATAGAACACAAATCGTCTTCAGATTTATATAATGCGGCTTGTGCGGCAGCTTTAAATAATGAAGATAAAAAAGCTTTTAAATGGCTGGATTTAGCAATTGATAATGGTTATGAAGGTATTGCACATATCAAAATAGACAACGATTTAAGATCGCTTCACGACAAGAAAGAATGGCAAAAGACAATTGATAAGCTTCAGAAGAAAATAGATGTTTTAAGTGCTAATTACGATAAACCTTTGCAAAAAGAACTTCTGGATATTTATACAGAAGATCAAGGTATTCGTGGAGAGTTTATGAAAATTTATAAAGACCCAAATTCAAATAAAAAGAAGATTGATAGTATTGGGAAAATAATGGGGCAAAAAGACAGTATTAATCTTATTAAGGTTCTAAAAATTCTAGACGAAAAAGGCTGGGTAGGAAAAGATATTGTTGGTGCACAGGCCAATCAAACTTTGTTTTTAGTGATTCAGCATTCTGATTTAAAATACCAGCAAAAGTATTTGCCAATGATGAGAGAAGCGGTTAAAAAAGGAAACGCAAATCCTGCTAATTTAGCCTATCTAGAAGACAGAATTGCATTGAGAGAAGGAAGAAAACAAATTTACGGAAGTCAGTCTTCTAAAAATAAAACAACTAATAAATGGCAGATTTCGCCTATGATAGATCCTGATAATGTAGATAAAAGACGTGCCGAAGTAGGATTGGGCACGATGAAAGAATATGCTGCAAAATTGGATATTGAATGGAATTTGGAGACTTACAAGAAAGAATTGTCTGAAATGGAAAAAAATCAAAATAGTAAATAATGACACAATTATCGAACGCAGAAGAACAATTAATGGAACATTTATGGAAGCTTGAAAAGGCTTTTATGAAAGATTTGCTTGAAGCTTATCCAGATCCAAAGCCGGCAACGACAACCGTGGCAACGCTTTTGAAACGAATGATCGATAAAAAATTTGTGGCGTATAACGAATTTGGAAATTCACGCGAATATTATCCGTTGGTTAAAAAAACAGATTATTTTTCAAAACACGTGAAAGGTCTTATCAGCAGTTTTTTTAATAATTCGGCTTCGCAGTTTGCTTCTTTTTTTACAACCGAAACCAATTTGTCGGCTTCAGAACTAGAAGATCTTAAGAAAATAATCGATTCAGAAATTCAAAAAAAGAAAAAATGATAACGTATCTTTTAAAATCAGGATTATTGCTTGTTGTATTTTATATCGTGTATAAAATGCTTTTAGAAAACGAAAAAATGTTTCGATTTAATCGTGTCTATTTATTGGGAAGCATTGTTTTTAGTTTGATAATTCCGTTACAATTGTTTTCGATTGGGGCTTTTTTTTCAACTCCAATAAAAACGATTCAGCTGGACGAAATTATGATCGTAACCGATAAAGCAGTTTTATATAAAATAAATTACAGCGAAATTCTAAAGTACTTTTTGAGTGTAATTTATATTTTGATTACAGCCATTTTGATCGTTCGCTTGATCCGAAATATATATTCTTTTGCGATTCGAAAGAAGAGAAGTAAAGTTGAATTTGTAAAAGGTCAAAAAATTGTTTTGACTAAAGAGCGAGTTCTGCCGCATTCTTTCTGGAACGCTATTTTTATCAATCAGGAAGATTTTAAAAACGGCAAAATTCCGCCAGAACTAATCGCGCACGAAAAAGCACATTTAGAGCAGAGACATACTTTAGATATTTTGTTTGTTGAGGTGCTGCAGATTGTGTTTTGGTTTAATCCATTATTTGCCTTGTTTGAAAAAGAAATCAAACTTAATCATGAATTTTTGGCTGATGAAGCGGTAAACAAACAATTTGGCGAGATTAAGAGTTATCAAAATCTTCTTTTGGATTTTGCTTCGCATAAAAGTACCGTTTCGCTTGCCAGTAACATTAATTATTTAATCACTAAAAAACGTTTACTAATGATGACTAAAGAAGAATCTCCGATTAAAATGATGCTTAAAGTTTTTTCAGTAAGTATTGTATTTGTTGTGCTATTGTTTGTTTTTAGCACTGAAACTATAGCACAAGAAACGCCTAATAACAATGGTTTTATGAAAGTAACAGATGTGAGCGTTAAGCCTGAATTTCCTGGTGGAATAGTTGAGTTTTATAAATTCGTGGGGCAAAACTACAAAATGCCGGCAGAAGTGACTAAACAGAAACTAAACGGGAAAGTTTATCTTCAATTTATAATTGAAACAGATGGTTCTTTGACTGATATCGAAATTTTAAGAGATAAACTAGGTTACGGATCAGGAGAGGAAGCGGTTCGTGTTTTGAAACTTTCTCCAAAATGGATTCCAGCTTCTGATAACGGAAAGCCAGTTCGCGTAATGTACAGTCTGCCAATTACAATTCAGTCAGAAAAATAAGTTAAAGCTAATCTTCAATACAAATATTATGGCAGCAAAACTGGTTTTATTAAGAAAGTCGAAAGAGGTTATATTCATTTTAATCTTTTGTGTTTTTTGTACCCAAAGCTGGGCTCAAGGAGTTCATAACAAAGCCGAGTTTAAAGAGAAAGATATTTATTCAACATTTGATGAGGTGCAAGAAAAACCCGAATTTCCTGGTGGACAAACGGCGTTTTATAAATTTATTGGAACAACTTTTAAAGTTTCTGCGGAAGCGAAGAAAAATAAGGTAAAAGGAAAAGCATTTGTACAATTTATAATTGAAAAGGATGGAAGTTTATCCAGCTTTAAAGTAGTCAAAGATTTAGGTTTTGGTGTTGGAGACGAAGCGATTCGGGTTTTGAAACTTTCTCCAAAATGGATTGCAGGCGCCGTCGGCGGAAAAGCTGTTCGTGTAAAGTATGATTTGCCTATCACAATAAATTAAAAAAAATCCGCTTCTAAATTCTAGAAGCGGATAAAATTAAAAAACTAATTAAAAAAAAATTCTAAAAATAAAAAGGCAGTATCCAGACTAAAATAAATCTGGATTATATCCAAAATACGGTACTTTTTGTTCATTAAAAATGACACCGTAATCTTCTAATTCTTTTAATATCGGTTCATAAACTTCTTTTTTTATTGGAAGCTGAACGCCTGGAGTTGTAATTTTTCCATTTAGGATTAACAGCGTAGCAATCGCAACAGGAAGTCCGACTGTTTTTGCCATTGCGGTGTAAGTTTGGTCATCGCCTATGCAGACCATTTTCGAATCGATTTGTTTCTTTTCGCCATTAAGTTCATATCCAAATTTGTGATACATCACAATCATATCTTTGTCATCTGGTTCTAAAGCCCAGCTGTCGGTTAAGATTTTTTGTAAAATCTGAGCCGGAGTCGCATTTGGAAGGTTTACTTTTTTGTTTGGGTTAAATAAATCCAGTTCCAAAAGTTTGTCCCACATAATATCGTCCTGATCAATTTTTAAGATTAATCGGGTTTTGATTTCTACTGAATCTGTTGGATGATAGGGAAGGAAAGAATTAATAAACTGGCGATAACTCATATCTTCAGAACCTTCAATAATGTAGCTGTCATCGGTCATTCCGAGCTGTACAAACATGTTCCAAGCCCGTGAAAAACCGACTCTTCGAATTGTTCCTCTATACAACGTCAGAATATCATCTAGACCGTAAATCGATCTGTATTTAAGGGAATCGCGGTTAGAATAGGCTTCAAATTTACCGTAACCTTCTACTTCTAGAAATTCTGTTCTTCTAAACAAAGCACTGTACGGAATATATTTGTAAGTTCCTTCCTGAATAAATTTCGCAGCGCCGCCTTGTCCAGCTAAAACTACATTTCTGGGTGCCCAAGTAAATTTATAATTCCAAAGATTATCGTCAGATTCAGGCGCTACAAGACCGCCGCAAAAAGATTCAAACAAAAGCATTTTGCCTCCTTTAGCTCTGATTTCATCAATCACTTTCATGGCACTCATATGATCAATTCCGGGATCGAGACCAATTTCGTTCATGAAGATGAGGTTGTTTTGTTTGGCATCTGTATCAAGCGCCTGCATCGCATCGCTTATATAGGAAGCGGTTACAAGATGTTTTTTGAATTCAATACAATCTTTTGCAATTTCGATATGAAGATGTGCGGGAAGCATGGAGATTACAATTGAAGCATTCTCAATGGCATTTCTTCTTTCATCAGTATCAAAAATATTTAAGGCAAGCGGAGTTGCGTTAGGATGATTTTGCGTTTTAGCTTCCGCTAACTCCAATGAAAGATCGGCCACAGTTATATGTAGGCTTTCTTCATTTGATTTAGATAATAAATAACGGATAAGCGACGATGCAGATCTTCCTGCTCCAATTATTAAAACGTTTCTCATGTCTTAAATATTTAACACAAATATATTTAAATGTTATAAATATAACAATTGAAATTAAATAAAATTGAATTTATTTTTCAAATTCTCGAAATAAATAATTCGATTTTGTTCCAAATAATGTCTGATTGAAAGCGGTTTTTTAGATTGTTTGAAGTATTTTTGTTTCAAATTTCAAAAGAAATAATCATGAAAAGAAAACTTGTTCTTACTGGAGCTTTTATAGGAATGTTAGCTATTATTTTGGGTGCTTTTGGAGCTCATTTATTAAAAAAATATCTTTCAGTTGATCAATTAAATACTTTTGAAGTTGGTGTTCGTTACCAAATGTATCATGCTCTATTTCTTCTCTTCTTAGCTACTCAAAAAGACATAGTAGAAAAAACACTAAAATCAATCTATAATCTGGTAGTTGCGGGAGTCATTCTTTTTAGTGGTTCGATTTATTTGGTGGCTACAAAAGATTATACCTTGTTTTATTCTAAAATTATCGTATTCGCAACTCCTTTAGGTGGTTTTCTATTAATTATAGCTTGGGCGCTATTATTCTTTACAATTCTGAAGCGAAAATCATAAAATCCCGAAAAAAAAATTCTGTCTAAGAATTAATCTTTAATTTTGTCTCATAAATAACATATAATCTTCATTATGTGAATTTTTTCTATTTTCTGTTGCAAAACAAAAATAATATAACAAATTCCGCAATAAGGTTGTAAATAAGTAAATTAGAAGCGGTTATTTTTTTCTTTTTGTAATTTTTAAAGTGAAATTTCTCTTTTTTGATATAAATCAAAGTGAAATTTAATTATTTTAAGAGGAATAAGAATTAATATGTAATTTTGCTTTAAACAAAAAACCACAACATAACTTAAAATTTATGGACACTAACACAGTTTTCGCGCAATCGATTTCGTTAAAAGAATTAGGAATTGAAAATGCAAAAGTCCGTTATCAACTATCTGCAGATGAATTACATGCGATTACTTTGCAGTCAGGACAAGGTGTTGAGAATTCTACCGGAGCGTTGGCAATTAATACAGGTGAATTTACAGGTCGTTCTCCACAAGATCGTTTTATCGTAAAAGACGATATTACAAAAGATCAAGTTTGGTGGGGAAATGTAAATATCCCATTTGATCCTCTAGCTTTTGAAAAGCTATATAATAAAGTAACAGCATTTTTATCGGATAAAGAAGTTTTTGTTCGCGATTCTTATGTCTGCTCTGATTCAAATTATAGATTGAATGTTCGTGTTGTAACCGAAACAGCTTGGTCAAATTTGTTTTGTTACAATATGTTCTTACGTCCAGAAGAATCAGAACTGGCTAATTTTACTCCAGAATGGACAGTAGTTTGTGCACCTAGTTTTATGGCAGATCCTGCTGTAGACGGAACTCGCCAGTCTAATTTTGCAATTTTAGATTTTACTAAAAAAATCGCTTTAATTGGCGGAACTGGATATACAGGAGAAATGAAAAAAGGAATTTTCTCTGCTTTAAACTTTATTCTTCCAGTTTTCAAAAATACACTTCCAATGCACTGCAGTGCCAATGTTGGAGAAGACGGAGATACTGCCATTTTCTTCGGTTTATCTGGAACAGGAAAAACAACTTTATCTGCAGATCCAGAACGTAAATTAATCGGAGACGACGAACACGGATGGACAAACGAAAATACGGTTTTCAATTTCGAAGGCGGTTGTTATGCTAAAGTAATCAACTTAACAGAAGAGAACGAACCAGACATTTTTAGAGCAATCAAAAAAGGAGCGCTTTTAGAAAATGTGGTTTTCAAAGCAGGAACTAATGAAGTGGATTTCGATGATGTTTCTATTACACAAAATACTCGTGTAAGTTACCCAATAACTCATATTGACAATGTGCAGCCAGGTTTGGTTGGGCATAATCCAAAAAATATATTTTTCTTAACGGCTGATTCTTTCGGGATTCTGCCTCCAATTTCAAAATTGACTCCAGGTCAGGCTGCGTACCATTTTATTTCTGGATATACAGCAAAAGTAGCTGGAACAGAAGCAGGTGTAACAGAGCCTCAGCCAAATTTCTCTGCTTGTTTTGGAGCACCATTTATGCCTTTGCACCCAACGCGTTATGCTGAAATGTTGAGCAAAAAAATGAAAGATGCAGGCGTAAAAGTTTGGTTAATCAACACAGGATGGACAGGCGGTCCTTACGGAACAGGAAGCCGTATGAAACTGAAATATACTCGTGCTATGATTACCGCTGCTTTAAAAGGAGAATTAGACAATGTAGAGTATGTAAATCACAAAGTGTTTGGACTTGCAAAACCGCAATCTTGTCCGAATGTTCCAGAAGAAATTCTAAATCCTAGAAATACTTGGGAAGACAAAGATCTTTATGATAAAAAAGCAGTTGAATTGGCTCAAAAATTCAAAGCTAACTTTGCCAAATTTGAAGAGTTTGCAAATGCTGAAATCTTAGCAGGTGCACCTATTACAGAATAAAAGGAATTATTTAATTCAAATAAAAAAGCTGTTCCAAAAGAACAGCTTTTTTTGTTTTGGCTCTCAGCCGCAGAAAAAAAAATAAATTGAACACTGAAAACTGCGACTGAAAAACCTGAAAACTTATTTTTTGGCTTCGTCGATGCGTTTTTGAATTAAATCCCAAGTGTAATAATGGAAAGTCATACCGTTACTCATCGCTACGAAAAGTCCGTTTTGGAATTTTGGTCCTAAGTTTACACTTGTAACATCGGCACCGTCGCATTCGATTGTTGAAGTTGGAACTTCAGCCAATAAAGAGTGCTTGTTTGGGTTTCCTTTTGCACCTTCTCTCGGATAAACCATAAAAGAATTTGCCTGCTGGTTCGATACTAAAATATAACCTGTAGAATCTGTTTTTTTATAAATCGCAATTCCTTCATGATCTGCTTTGAAATCTTTCTGGCCAAAGAAAGCTAATTCTTTATTATCATTTAAAGCCGGATCTGCTTTGTATTTTCTAATGCCGACTTGCTCATCACAATAATAAACAAAACCTAATTCGTTATCCACTGCAATCGCTTCGATTTCTTTCTTTCCGCTGTAAGTTCCGAATTTACGAACCACTTTTGCAGCAGCAAATTTTCCGTTTCCAGAAAGTTCATACTGCCATAAATAACTTCCAGAAGGACCTGTTTTTCTTCCAACAATAGCAAAAATTTTTCCGTCAGCTGGACGAGTGTATAAAGAAACTCCCATTGGATCGCGTTGTGCTTCTCCTTCAAAAACTTCGATTCCGCCATTATCAATCGGCTCTAAATCAGGCAAACTGAAAATTCTAATTTTATTGCTTTCTCGTTCTGTAGTAACTGCAACGTCTACTTTTTTTCCGTCAATGATTAATCCGTAAGCGATATCCACATTATTTGGACGTTTTAAAGGAATGGATTTTTTAAGGATTTTTCCATTCAAATCAAAAGCATACAAACCGCCGTCAGTATCTTTATCAGTTCCAACAATGATACTTTTTGAAGCATCCGTTGGATTAATCCAGATCGAAGGGTCATCTGTATCATGAGGCAAAGCTTCGGTAACCACTGTGGGTTTTACAGCGTTTGGCTGAACTGGCGCTAATTTATCGTCTTTACAACCTGTAAATGCTAGGCTTAAAAGTAAAAAAGCAAGTATCGATTTATTTTTCATTTGTATAATATATTTTAATGCAATTAGACAGAGCGGTTAAACTCTGTCTAATTTAAGAATTTTTAAAAGTCGTATGTTACAAGTCTAATTTCAATCCGAAATTGTAACGAGCTTGGTAATATTCAGCTTGTTTTGTATGAGCTTCAATTCCTTGGTAGTAACGTAACGGCTGGTTTGTTAAGTTGTTAGCTTCGGCAAAAAAACGAAGTTTTGGTGTAATTTTATAAGAAGCATTTGCATCTAAGAAAAACTGCTTGTCATAAAAACTATCTTTGTAAGACTCAGAGCCTAATTCATCTAAATAATCAGATGTAAAGTTGGTCGAGATTCTAGCAGAGAAACGTTTGTTTTCCCAAGACAAAGATCCGTTAAACATGTGCGGTGCCGTACCTGGAAGACTAATGTTGTTTCTTTCGTTTCCATCCTCATCAGCAATTCCGCTTGCTTTAGATTTTGTGTAAGTATAGTTCAAGTAGATACCAAAACCTTTTAGGAATTTGCCAGGCAAGAAATCTAACTGACGTTGTAAAGCAACCTCAAAACCGTAAACATCAACATTATCTCCATTTCTAGATTGTAAGAAAGACCAGTTTTCTCCTGCTGGAATTGGGTTTGATTGATTTGGAAAATCTGCAGCAAATTTTGCATCAGTATATTGATTGTCGCTGTAGTTATAGATGAAATCATTTAATCTTTTGTAGAAAACACCTCCAGAAATTAAACCAACAGATTTGAAATAATTCTCTGCCATGAAATCATAATTGTATGCATATGTAGCTTTAAGACCTGGATTACCAGCTGTAATTTCTTTATCAGCAGCAATATTGTTTACATAAGGAGCCAAAGCGTAATAGTTTGGTCTTGCTAAAGCTGTTGTAGCCGCAGCTCTTAAAACTAGATCTTTTGTAGCATTGTATTGGAATGAAATGCTTGGCAATACATTTGTGTATGAGTTTGTATTGTTGATTTTGCTTTCTAATTCTTCTTCATCTAATACACGGTTTCCTGTATAATCAATATGAGTATTCTCAACACGAATCCCCATTACCATTGAAAGTTTATCATTAAAATCCTGATCCCATCTTACGTAAGCAGCAGAAATTCTTTCTTTAGCGTTGTAGTTTACTGCCAAATATTCTGCTGGATCTGTTTCTTTTTCAAATAATGTTGAATTATTTAGATCTAAACTTCCTAAGTAATTTGCCGAAGCAAATGTTCCCGGTACATATTTGCTTCCTGGATTAAATCCTTGTCCGTCATAAAAGCTTGTTGGAACTTCAGATAATAATTCCATTCCGTCATTAAGCGGTGAGTAAGAATAGAACATATTGTTTCTTTCTTTCTCTTTCAAACGAAGTCTAAGACCTGTTCTTAATCTTCCTTTTTCTCCTGCAATTACAGAGAAAGGGAAACGGATATTAACTTTTGCACCAAATTCGCTTTCGCTAGTTTCGTCTGTATTTTCAGTAACTGAATCAAATTCAAATTGATCAAGCGCTTCTCCAGCAGTTGTCATTAAAGGAAATCTTGGGTTAGATAAATCCTGAAACATTTCTAAACCAGTTTGACGGTACTCGATGTAACGCTCACCCGGACGATATTCTCTAGCTTTTGCATAGTTAGCAGACCAATCTAAATCTAAAGTAGAATTAATTAAGTGCTCTCCGCGAAGCGAATAATTCTGAACTCTTTGATCTTCTAATCTTCTGTTTTTGTTTCTATTATTGTCTAAACCACCTTTTGTCTGACGTTTTACACGACCTTCAAAACCTGTAATAGTTTCTCCATCATAAATAGCTTCGATATCATCATAAGTAGTTCTAAAACGGTTTTCTCTATCGTCTCTCCAGTTATAGATTGCATTTGCAAAAATGGTGTTGTTTTCGTTGAATTTATAATCTAAAGCAACAGATCCGCTTCGGCGAATACGCTGTACATCATATTTTCTAATTTCTGCTGCCTGCAAATAATCATTTCCAAATTCATCTCTTACCCATTCGTTTTCGATGTTATCAGAACCGTAATCAACGTTATTATAAGATCCGCTTACTACAACTCCTAATTTGTTGTCAATAAAACGATTACCATAAACAAAACCGGCTGTGTAAGAAGCGTGTTCACGAATTGGTAAATATCCTCCAGCAAGAGTTGCAGAAATTCTTTCTCCGTTTGGAGTTGCTCTTGTAATTAAGTTTACAGAACCTCCAATTGCATCTGCATCCATATCAGATGTAAGGGTTTTGTTTACTTCGATTGTAGAAATCATATCAGACGGAATCAAGTCCATTTGTACGTTTCTGTTATCTCCTTCAGCAGATGGAATTCTGTCACCATTTAAAGTTACAGAGTTTAAAGACGGCGCCAAACCTCTAATAATGATATTACGAGCTTCACCTTGGTCATTTTGCATGGTAATACCTGGAACACGTTTTAAAGCGTCTCCCACGTTAGCATCTGGGAAACGTCCCATTTGGTCAGAAGAGATTACGTTTCCGATATTTTTATTGTTTTTTTGCTGATTCAGCGCTTTGGCTTGACCTTTTAAAATGTCTCCAACAATAACTTCTTTCAGTTCATTTTCTGATGCTTTAAGAGCAAAATCAATTACATTGTTTTTTCCCTGCTCTACTTTTATTTCTTGAGTTAAAGTGGTATAACCAATATATTTTACTTCAACTTGATATGTTCCTTCGTTAATATTTAATAATTCAAAACGACCGTTGTAGTCAGAAACGGTATATTTTTTTTCGCCTACAATTTGAACCATGGCTCCAGGCAAAGGCAGTTTGTCATCGGCATCTAATATCTTTCCAGATATAATCGCTTTCTGAGCAAAACCTGTAAAGGCTAATAATAAGAATGCAGTTAATAGATAAAATTTTTTCATTGTGTGTGTTTGGTTTTATTTTGGTTGCGAAGCTAGAACCCTATTATTACTAAACCCTTGAAAAAAAATTAACATAGTGTTATGATTAGCCCTGCCGTGTTAAGATTTATTAATCTTTAAATAACATGAAGACATCAAATAATTGATTCCCAGTGAAAAGAAAAATGATATTTTGATTGTATTTGAAAATTTGGCGTTAAATTTGCCGTATCAATCACAATCAAAAATCATCAATCATGTTAAAACAATTTTTTATCCTATGTTCAGGAGCCGACCGTGATCTCTTGAAAGACTGCTCAGAAGGCGAACAAACCAAATATGTTGGTATTGGTGCCACCGTATTCTTTACCGCAGTTATGGCTTTTCTAGCCAGTGCTTATGCACTTTTTACTGTTTTCGATTCTATTTATCCCGCTTTAATTTTTGGATTTGTATGGAGTTTGCTAATTTTTAATCTAGACCGATTTATCGTTTCTACTATTAAAAAAAGAGATCGTTTTATGGACGAATTTCTGCAGGCAACACCACGTATTATATTAGCAGTTATTATTGCGATTGTAATTTCGAAACCGTTGGAAATTAAAATTTTCGAAAAAGAAATCAATACCGTTTTGTTGAAAGAAAAGAATGAAATGGAATTGGCTAATAAAAAGCAAATCGGAACTTATTTCAAAACAGATTTAGATAAAAACAAAGCAGAAATTGCAGCTTTAAAAGCAGATATTGTAAAGAAAGAAAAAGAAGTAAATACTCTTTATTCTACTTATATCACAGAAGCTGAAGGAACTGCCGGAACTAAAAAATTGGGAAAAGGCCCCGTTTATAAAGAAAAACGTGAAAAACACGATGCTGCTTTAAAAGAATTTGAAACGCTGAAAAAGACGAACGAAGCTAAAATCGCCGAAAAAGAAAAAGCAGGCGTACAACTTCAAGCCGATTTAGATAAAAAAGTTTCGCAGACACAGCCAATTATCGAAGGTTTTGACGGATTAATGGCGCGTATCAATGCATTGAACAAACTGCCTTGGCTTCCGTCATTTTTTATCATGTTGTTGTTTTTAGCCATCGAAACATCGCCAATTATTGCTAAACTGTTAGCTCCAAAAGGGGAATTCGATTTCAAACAAGAAGAAGCTGAAACAGCCATGAAAGCAACTTTGTCGCAAAATAAATACCAACGCGAACTGCTGGTTAAAACAAGTGCCGAAATGCATGATAAAGTCTATGCTGATATTGCCGAAGATAAAGGTTTATTCGATTTACAGCGAAAAAATGCAAAAGAATTACTGGAACTGCAATCGCATAAATTTGTAGAAAAACAAAAAGCGACTTTATAAGTCTGAAAGTCAAAAGTCGAAAGTCGAAAGTCAACTAGATTGTGTAAAAATAAAAAGCCAGAATAGAAAGATACTATTCTGGCTTTTTTATTTAGACAAAGTCAAAACTTTAAGACTTTCGACTTTTGACTTTAAGACCAATTTTACATGTAGCTTAAAATCTCTTTTTTGTAAGCGTCATATTCTCCCTGCATGATTAAACCATTGTCAAGAAGTTTTTTGTAATTCTGTAATTTATCAAAAAGTTCTTCTTTAGATAAATCACTTAATTTACGTTCTCCAGCTGGCTGCGTTGGAAGCGGTTCGTAAGTTTCTGTAACAGCTGGTGCAGAAGGTAAAATTTCAGCAAAACTTGTTACTTCTTCTGTTTCTACTTCTTCAATTTCTTCTGTTTCATCCTCATATTCTGGTTCAACAACTTCCTGAATTGGAGTTGCAGTTTGAACCGGATTCTTCAATAAATCCAATTGTTCTTTAGCGTAAGTATAAATTTTTCTAGCCTGAATTTTCGGAATATAATCGATAGAAACAGCTAAATCAGTTTTTGTTCCAAATGAAAATTCAGAACCTAAAATGTTTTCTTTTACAAAAGTACTAGCGATATCATCCCAAGTATAATCTGTAAAATCCATAGAAAGACCTAAGTTTTTAGGTTTACAGATAATGATACGTTTGTTTGTTAATACAATACTGTCAGGAAAAACAGTAATTGCAGGTTTTTTTTGTACTGCAATATATCCAACTTCTTCGCCTTTCATCAATAAATCGTTAAGTTTCGAAGTGATTTTTTCAATCGCTTTTGGATCTTGTTCTTCGTTCAGAAATTTTTTAAATTGTTCTTTCATGATGCTATAAATTGCTAATTTGCAAACTGATTCGGGTTTTTAAGTTTTGATCTTACCCTGCAAATGTAATGCCTAATTTTTTAATTAGATAATTTCACTCTGAATTTTCTTTGTCAAACTTTTGAAAACCAATTCGTACGAATGGTCTATCAATTCTTTAACGAATTTTGTGTGTAAATTTCCATTTAGAGCTACTGTATTCCAATGCACTTTACTCATGTGAAATCCAGGTTGAATTTCGTCATATTCCGCTCTGAGTTCTTCTGCGCGGTCTGGATCACATTTTAAATTGACAGATTGCTCATTCTTTTCCCATTGAGATAAAGAAGATAAAGCAAACATTTTACCGCCCACTTTAAAAACCAAAGTATCTTCATCAAAAGGAAAATGCTCGCTTACCCCTTTTTTCGAAAGACAATATTCGTAAAACGTTTCTAAATTCATATCTATTTATTTTCCAATTTCACCTAAATGCGTGTATTTAAAACCTTTTTCATATTTCAAACCGTAACCAAAAATACGATCCATTGCCGAATGCGAAAATAAGATAATTCCGAATAATTGAAGAATTTCAATACTTAAATAACAGCCAATTGCATAAATTAAAAGGGCAATTCCTTTATGATGGAAGATGTTATAAGCAAAAGCGCCAATTTGATTACCAAAAACATATCCAATCATAGATAAATCTGGAGCTAATATTAAAGCCAAAAACCACCACCAATCATAATTTAAGCGGTTAAAAAGAAATATTCCGAGAACAAATAAAGCTGCTTCTTCGAGTTTTAAGACTGTTTTCATTTGATTATTTTTTCCATCATTTTTTCAGGATGGTTTAGTTTAGTAAATCCAAATTTCTCGTATAAAAAGTGAGCGTCGGTTGTCGCCAATCGCCATATTTTTACTTCTTGGAGTTGCGATTCTTTCATCATGGCATCAATTAAAATTGATGAATATCCTTTTCCGCGATATTTTTCATCAATAAAAACATCCATTAAATAGGCAAAAACCACATAATCGGTAATGACGCGTGCAAAACCAATTTGTTTGTCATTTAAATAGATTCCAAAACAAACCGAAGCATCAATCGTAGTCTGTACTTCTTCAATTGTTCGTCCCGCAGCCCAATAAATATCTTTTAAAAAGTTTTGTATAAACGGAACGTCGAGTTTGGTTTTATCTGTTGATACACTAATCATATTGTTTTTGTTTTTTGCCACGAATTTCACGAATTTTCGCTAATTTCTTTTTTATTTTGCCACTCCCGATAGCTATCGGGATAAAAAGATTTACACAGATTTAATCATTTTTAATCCTTTAATCTGTGGCAAAAAAGCAGGATTAATTCGTGAAAATTCGTGAAATTGCTTCGCCTGTTCGCTATCGCTCGGGTCGTGGCAAACCTTTAAATTTTATATAAAATTGGTTTTGATGGACTTGCGTCATTTTCAAACGAAGCGATTTGAAGATTTAGTATATAACTTCCATCTTCAATTTCGTCTGAAACATAGATCATTTCAGTAATTGTCGCATTCAATCGTGCATCAGAATTTAGATTGTGCGTGTCTTTTACATTCCAAAACGCTTTATGTGCCAATAATTTTCCTTCGTCATGCTCTTTGTCCACACTTGGCAAATCGATCAATAAATGCTGAATTTCGCTTTCGCGGATGAAAATCGCCGCTTCTTCAGACAAATATGGCGGATTTGTATTGGAATATTTTTTTGATTTTTTTTCCTTTTGGTTCGGAAGTGTTCTGATGATTAAAGCTTCTGTTTTTTCATTTATCAGAACTGAAACTTGTTCTTTCGTAATCACAAAATCATCACCAATTTTATCAGGTTCAATCGTAATCAATTTAGCGAAAAAGAAAAACTGTTTCAGCGATTGATTGATGCTATAAAAATCATTCGTAATATGTCCTAAACATTCCGTGTGCGTTCCATGCCCATGCGGATTGAAGAAAATATTATTAAAATTTGTAGATGATTTTCCTTCCGAAACTTTTCCAATCCAATCACCAAAAACTACAGGTTCAATAACCGGTTTTTCGATGTACCAAGCAATCGGATTTTCTTCTGTATTGGTTAATGGAATAGAAATATCAATGGGTTTTGATAAGTCGATTTCGAAGTTGTTGATTTTGGCTAACACAAGTTTAGGTTTTATGCCGCAAAGACGCTAAGTCACAAAGTTTAATTGATTTGCGCCTTTGTGCCTTCGTGGCTAATTTTAGTCTTCCAAATTTAGATAAAATAAATCTGAAGCAATTCCATCTGTTAAAAATTTTCCTTTTGGAGTAGGTTTTAGAATGTTGTTTTCGATGGAAAGTAAATCATCATTTAAAAACTTTTGAGATTGTTTCATTAAATAATTCAAATATTCCAAACCAAATTCATTTTCAATTCTTTCTAAAGAAACGCCCCAAATCGTTCGTAATCCCGTCATAATATATTCGTTATAACGATCTGAAATGGTTAGAACTTCAGTTTCAATTGGAAGTTCGTCGTTTTGAATTGCTTTCAAATACAAGGAATTATTAGCAATATTCCAGCCTCTTTTTTCGCCGTCATAACTATGTGCTGAAGGTCCGATTCCGATATATTTTTTGCCTAACCAATAAGCCGAATTGTTTTTGGAGAAATAGTTCTCTTTCCCGAAATTGGATAATTCGTAATGAATAAAACTATTTTTTTGAAGCATATCCACCAAAATCATAAAATGATTCGAAGCCGCTTCGTCTTGTGGTTCAGCAATTTTTCCGGTTTGAATTAATTTACTTAAAGCTGTTTTAGGTTCAACTGTCAAAGCATAACTTGAAATGTGCGGAATACCAAAATCTAATGCAGTTTGAATATTCTGTTTCCACATTTCGTCGCTCAATCCTGGAATTCCGTAAATTAAATCCAATGAAATATTATCAAAATACTTTGTAGCTTCTTCTAAACATTTTTTGGCTTCCGCCGAATTATGAGCGCGGTTCATCATTTTTAAATCGGCTTCATAAAAAGACTGAATTCCGATACTTAAACGATTTATAGGACTTTTAGATAGTTCTAGAATTCTTTCCGCAGATAAATCATCAGGATTCGCTTCGAGGGTAATTTCAGGATTTTCGACAACTTTATAATTTTTATAAACTTCAGAAATTAGAAAGTTGATTTCATCATTGGATAAAACCGAAGGAGTTCCGCCTCCAAAGTAAATAGTTTCTACAATCTCGTTGTTAGTTCGACTGGCGCCGAGAAGCTCATTTTTACGCATAGCAATTTCTTTGGCTAATGCCAAAACCATTTCGTCTTTCTTTTTCATCGAAGTCGAAAAATGAAAGTCGCAATAGTGGCAGGCCTGTTTGCAAAATGGAATATGAATGTAGATACCGGACATGATAAAAAAAAGAGCAAGTTAAATCTTGCTCTTCAATAATCAACATTAATTAGTGATAAATTATACTTTTTAATTAGAAACTGGCGCTTTCTTTAAATGTACCGTTCGTAATTATAACTTTTGCTTTAGTTACGGGGTGTGTTGCTGTTAAATTAAATGTTCCAGCAGCAATAAAACTATTCAACGTACTAAATGTTACAGATCCTGAAACATCATAATTGATATATTCGTGAGTTGACACGTCATATTTTTGAAAATTGATTCTATAAGCATTACTATTGCTTGTAAAATTATAAGTTCCTGTTTTTGCATCATAATTAGGAAAAGCAATACCAATAGAATACTCTCCGTCGTTTTCTGCATAAATTATTTTTGTCTGCTGATTTTCAACAGTACCATAAAATGATAATCCGTGCCAGTCTTTCCCATCAATTTTAGCAAAAGTACCAAGTCCTTCAATTTGCGGGGTAATTTCTTCGTATGAAACCTTAAAAGAACCATTTACATTGACAAAATCTGATTCATAATCATATGCATCATAATACATCTTTCCAGAAAATTTTACTTGAACAGTTTTTTCTGTAGTGTTTAGGTTCTCCAAAGTAAAGGTAAAAGTATTGGACGAAAAGTTTTCTGAAGCCTGTAATAAAGGAATCTGGCTGGTTATTGTTGTTGGATTTGTAAGTACTTGATATAAGTTGCCATAAACATTAAACTTAAAGTCAATTGCAATTCCTTCCTCAGATGTTCCCATAACTTCAATAAGATCACCTTGTTTTATGGCTTCCCATGATTTTACTTTTTGTACTTTACTATCATAAGTAAAGGTAAAATAAGAGTCTGCTGATGAATTTTCATAATTGTCAGAAGAGCATGAAGAAATAAGCGCTGTGAATAGAGCAAGCGCAATAACTTTAAATTTTGTCATTGGAAATAGATTTGAGGTTAATTACAAAACAAATATAATAATTTTCTTATATTATTCTAATTTGTTTTATAAAAGAAGAAATCCTGCCCAAAAACATTCATTTACAATTGTTACTACTCTTAAAAGTAGGTTTTATTTCTTGACTCTATCCTCATTTTGTTTTACAAAAGCATCCCAACCCGAATAGCTTTTTCCAGCAATAACTTTTCCTGAATTAAAATGATGACAAACCGCCGCCGCCAAACCATCTGTTGAATCCAGATTTTTAGGCAATTCTTTTAAACCTAAAAGCTGTTGCAGCATTTTCGCAACTTGTTCCTTACTGGCATTTCCGTTTCCGGTAATGGCCATTTTTATTTTTTTGGGTTCGTATTCCGTTATCGGAATGCCTCTAGAAAGTCCCGCCGCCATTGCAACACCTTGCGCGCGTCCTAATTTCAGCATCGACTGCACGTTTTTTCCAAAGAAAGGTGCTTCAATCGCGATTTCGTCTGGGCAATGTGTTTCAATTAATTCAATAGTTCGCTCGAAAATGATTCTTAATTTTTGGTAATGATTATCGTATTTGGAAAGCTGCAATTCATTTAATTGCAGAAATTCCATTTTTTTATTGATTACTTTAATCAAGCCGAAACCCATAATTGTGGTTCCAGGGTCAATACCTAATATGATGCGTTCTTGTGTCAAGAGATTGTTGTTTCAAGTTTAAGGTTTCAAGTTTAGAAAATTGACTCATTTTCTCATTTTCAAATTGCCACATTCTCAAATTGATTACTTTTGCGGCATGATTTCAATTCCTCACAAAGCTAAGCAATTCCTTGTTCTTGTAACCAAACTTTTGATTGTTGGCGGTGCATTTTATTTTATTTACAATCAGCTGGCAAACAACGACAAATTAGACTGGAATAAGTTCATTGTTTTATTCCAAAAAAATCAATCGGTTTTAGGAGTTTCGTTTATTTTGCTTTTGAGTGTGCTGAACCGTTATTTCGAGATTTTAAAATGGCAGAATCTTGCGAATGTAATTCACAAAATATCCGTTTATGAAGCCACAAAACAAGTTTTAGCCGCTTTAACTGCTGGAATTTTTACGCCAAATGGAGTAGGAGAGTACGCTGGAAAAGCTTTGTATTATCCAAAATCGGAAGCCAAAAGAGTCGTTTTTCTGAACTTAATCTGCAACGGAATCCAGATGATTTTAACGATCATTTTTGGAATTTTCGGACTACTCTATTTCAATGCACAATTTAATGTGATTACTACAAAAACAGTTTTGATTCTTTTTGGCGGATTTGCGCTAATTGTAATTGTATTATTTTCAATAAAAAAGATCAAAGTAAAAGGGTATTCAATTGAAAAATTGATTCATAAAATCAATGAAATTCCGAAGTCAATTCATCAGAAAAATATCTTTTTAGGAATCTGTCGTTATCTGGTTTTTTCGCACCAATATTACTTTTTGTTTTTAGGATTTGATGTCGATCTGCCTTATTTAACTTTAATGGCGGCGATAACTTCTGTTTATTTCTTGGCTTCATCTTTACCAACATTTCAGTTTTTGGATTTTGCTGTAAAAGGGAGCGTGGCGATTTATTTCTTTGGAATTCTAGGCGTAAACGAATGGATTGTGATTTTTATCAGCACTTTAATGTGGTTTCTAAATGTCGTTTTACCAGTTGTTTTAGGAAGCTATTTTGTGCTGAATTTTAAAACCAAAACAACAGAATGATTTTTGGATTATTCACCATATTGGCAATTTATGTAATTAGCATTTCGTTGCTAGTTTATGGTTTTTTAAAAATAAAAAAATATCAAAAACAAGATTTAGAACCAAAAACAAGTTTTACGATTATAGTTCCTTTTCGGAATGAAAAAGAAAATTTGCCAATACTTTTAGAAAGTTTTTCAAAGCTGAATTATCCAACGGATTTATTTGAAGTAATTTTAGTTGATGATTCTTCAAATGAAAGATTTCAAGTATCAATTGTTAATTATCAATTATCAATTATAGACAATATTCGGAAATCAAATTCTCCTAAAAAAGACGCGATTACAACAGCAATGCAAAAGGTTAAAACCGATTGGGTAATTACTACAGATGCTGATTGTATTGTGCCTGAGAACTGGCTTTTGACTTTTGATCATTACATCCAGAAAAATAAGGTTTCGATGCTCGCAGGAGCTGTAACGTATGATTGCCAGAATTCATTTTTACACCATTTCCAGCAATTAGATTTAACGAGTCTGCAAGGCGCAACAATTGGAAGTTTTGGCTTAAATAAAGGTTTTATGTGTAACGGAGCCAATTTTGCCTACACAAAATCATTATTTGAAAGATTAAACGGATTTGATGGAAACAATAAAATTGCCAGCGGAGACGATGTTTTTTTATTACAGAAAGCCGCTGAAAGATTTCCAAATGAAGTTCATTATCTAAAAGCTCAAGAAGCAATTGTTGTCACAAAACCAACGGAAACTTGGAAAGCACTTTTTTATCAAAGAGTACGCTGGGCGGCCAAAACCAGTTCGTATAAAAGTACTTTTGGAAAGTTTTTAGGGCTTATTGTTTTCTTTGGAAATCTAACTTTAGTAATTAGTTTTTTCTTCGTTTTTCTAGGTATTATAGATTATCCGATTTTGGTTTTATTTGCCTTTTTTAAGTTTATAATTGACTTTGGATTGCTTTTTATAACCAATCATTTTTTGACCGAAACTCGAATAAAAAGCCTTTTATTAAGCAGTTTGCTTTATCCATTTTTTAGTTCGGCTGTAGCGTTGTACAGTTTATTTGGCTCTTATGAATGGAAAGACCGTCAATTTAAAAAGTGATTTCCTCAGGATGACAATAGAATCAAACTATTTCTCGTCTTTTGCTTTTAAAATAACTGGAAGAATAAATTGAGTTTTTACAGGAACGCCACGTTTTATGGCTGGATTTATTTTAGGAAAATTAACCAAACGGGCGTGCAGAATGCTGTCTATTTTTATCGTGTCATAAGCCACAGAATCTTTTGGAAACTGAGGTTCAAACTTCATTGTCGAATTTGGAAAAACCGTTACTTTTACTTCAATGGTATCCAATTCGGGATATAAAATTGCCAGAGTATCAACATTCAATTTTTCTTGAATAAGACTAGACATCACTTCAAAAAAACATTGTTGTCGAAGTTTCTTATCGATAATTTTTTCGCAGTTAGGAACAGAAGGATATTCGTCTACTTCCTTCCAATTGATTGATTTTAATTCTTTTTGGAGCAATTCCTTTTCAGAAGGAACCTGCTTCTCAAAATATTGACAAGAATTAAAAAAAATACAAATAAAAATAGGGAAAAACTGCCTCAAAGTTTTAGAATTGAATGAATGAACAAAAATACGATTATTTTTTTTGTGAAGCTTTTCAATACTTAGAATCTTCATATTAAAGATAAGTATTTTAGAGATTTGTAGGACAAAAAATAAAGTAGTAATTTGTAATAACAAATTTGCCAAATTTTATGGATTTACTTTTAGTAATACTTGGTTTTATCTGCGTGATCGTAGGAGTTTTTGGGAGTTTTATTCCTGTATTGCCAGGCCTTTCAAGCTGTTGGGTTGGCTTATTGCTATTGTATCTTACAAAAGCAGTCGAAAACAATTACTGGGTTTTAGGAATTACTTTTGTTTTAATGGTAATTATCACCATTTTAGATTATGTAATCCCAGCAAAAGGAACCAAAAAATTTGGAGGAAGTTCTTACGGCGTCTGGGGAACAAACATAGGGTTAATTGTCGGAATTCTAGCGCCGATTCCGTTTGGCTTTATTATTGGACCGTTTTTAGGAGCACTTATTGGTGAATTGCTATACGATTCTCAAAACCACAAACGAGCCTTGAAAGCAGCAACAGGTTCGCTTATTGGATTTTTGGCTTCTAGCTTTGTTAACTTTCTTTTTTCGATAATTTATCTTGGTATTTTTCTTACCATTCTCTGGCAGAATCGATCTCTAATTTTCTAATATGGTAAATTTGACTTTAAGCTTTTTCCTATATTTTTAGAATTTTAAAAAAAACTCTTAAAATTTTAAAAATAATTTTCAAACTTTTACGTTCGCTTAAGCTTTATATTTACTGCACTCTTCGATTTAAAATGTTAATAACTTGAAAAAAAGCACTCTAAAAATTTAACTTATTTTTTGGAAATGTTAATATATTTTATATTTTTATCACGATAAACGATAAAAAGCCTCACTTTATCGATTATTTTGAACAAGTTTAAATAATTGTTTCCCCCTAAATAAGTTAAACGTATGACCCCAAACCTACAAATTGAACTTAGACGTTTTATTTCATCTAATGTTGTCTCCAAGTTAAACAAGTTTTATTTTGAAAATGATGCTCTTTTAATAAAGGGAATTGATGTCTCAATCGGAACAATTCTAATGGGACTCTACAACAAAGCCGAAGAGCCTGATTTCTACACCGAAATAGTCTCGATGATGAAAGAAGATTCAACTTTTTACCAGGAAATCGATTTTAATGCGGGCAGAATCTTATCAGTTGACGACTGTTATCGTTTAGAAGGAAACGTTTATCTAAAAGAATTGTTCGCTAATAAAAAAGGAAGAATTTCAGAAATGGTTTCAAACGAAGTTGGCATCAAAAGCGAAACAGCCAGAGAAATACTTAACTTTTCAGGACTTCTTGTAATGTCTTACCTAAGAAATAATCTTCAATTATTAGAAAGTCTAAAATTACTTCTCGAAGATCAAAAAAGAGATATCTTAAACAGTATTCCTCCCGGAATCAAAATCATCCTTGGTTTTTCATGTTACGAAACAGTCGAAGACAAAAGCCAATCTATGGGAAGATCAATATTTACACTTTTTGGACATAACTTTTTTAGTTTCTAAAAAATAAAAAATCCCATCTTACAAAAGTAAAACAGGATTAATATTTAATTAAATCTTGAGAAGATTTATGAGTTTTTCAAATTGATAACTTCTTGATCTGTCAAAAAGCGCCAGTTTCCTCTCGGGAGATTTTTCTTTGTTAAGCCAGCAAAAGCTACACGGTCAATACGCAAAACATCATAATCAAAATGTTCGAAAATAGCACGAACCACTTTTACATTAGATGATTTTAGTTTAAGACCAACTTCACTTTTTGCTTCTTTTTCAATATAGCTTACTTCTTCAACAAACACACGGTGTCCGTCAAGAGTCAAGCCTTTGCTTATTTTTTCTAAATCCTCAAATTTCAAGTTTTTATCTAGAGAAACCTGATAAATTTTAGACGATTTCTGATTCGGCAAAGTAAACTTACGAATCATGTCAGTATCGTTAGTAAACAATAACAAACCAGTTGTATTTTTGTCCATTCTTCCAATCGCAGCAATTTTTGCATTAGTCGAGCCGCGAACAAGTTCTAGAACGTTACGATATTCTTGACCTTCATCAAGCGCAGTTGTAAAGTTTTTAGGCTTATTCAATAAAATATATTCTTTCTTTTCAGGAGTCAATACAACACCGTCAAAGTTTACCACATCATTTAATTTAACCAAATACCCCATTTCAGTCACAGGAACACCATTAACTTTAACGTTTCCAGACTGAATATAAATATCAGCATCACGACGAGAACAAACCCCAGAATTAGAGATGTATTTATTTAGACGAATTTCGTCAGAAGCTTTTTGTCTCTTTGCTGGTGTGTTTTGTTTTCTAATTTTTTCAGCTGCCGCTTCCTGCGCTGCCTTAACTTCAGGTTTCACTTTTTTAGGCCCTTGCGCACGCTTAGCCATAGGAGGTTTTGGCTTGCTTGAGTTTGATCTTGAGCTGTTTGGTCTAGATCCGCCTCTTTTATTATTGCCTTCCTTGTTGTTCATAAAATCATTAATTTGTGCAAAGATAGTTTTTTCCTGCTAATAATCTTAACTTCAATGTTCTTAGATTAATAGCGTTTTATTTTAAAATATTCAGGAGCAGTACATTTGGCATTTTTTCAGACATGGTTTCCCGCTTTCGGCTTTATCTTGCTCCGTAAACTTCACAAGGATATCGCCTCAATCGGGGCTAAATTCAAACAATTGGCTTCTTTTAAATATATTATTTCACAGAGATTCACAAAGTTTTCACAGAGTTACACAAAAAAATCTGCGAAATCTGCAAAATCTGCGTGAAACAAAAAACTTTGCGATTCTCTGCGTAAATCTCTGCGTAATAAAAAACTTTAATAATTAGAAATCAGCTCACGTCCATGCCACAAAACGCTCGGATTAATTAGAACGATACAGCATACACCTGAAACGATCAAGAATTTAAGAACATTATGTAATTTTAGATATTGTTCTTTAGAATCCGATTTCCATAAATAAATCAAGAAGAAAAGCAAAACTCCAAAACACACATAAAAGTAAATGTCCATATATCCAACATCATAAATATTTACTAGTACATAAACAGGCAAAATAGTTAAGAGCGTCAGAACGGTTATAATTTGTTTCGAGATTTTTTCGCCATACAAAACCGGAATGGTTCTGTAATCGCTGACCAAATCGCCTTTAAGATTTTCTAAATCTTTTATCATTTCTCGAATCAATAAAAGCAGAAACAAGAACACTGCATGAGCCGAAATTACTACAAAGTGACTCATATGATTCTCAATTTCTTCAAAGGAAATCTTATTATAAAAATAAAGTAAAATGGCAAAAAAAGGAATTACAGCCAGCAAAGCCGACATAAGATTTCCGATAATAGGATATTTTTTTATTTTATGCGAATAAAACCAAATCAGGAAAATGTAGCCGGAAAAAAATAAAAAAGCTCTCCAAGAAACAATAAACGCCATTAAAACAGCAAGAAAGTTCAAAGAAAAATAAACGGTTAATTTCGTCTTCTGACTCACCAATCGATCCAGCATCGATTTATTAGGACGATTGATTAAATCTTTCTGGCTGTCGTAAAAATTATTGATGATATAACCCGAAGCTATCGTAATTGCAGAAGCAAACACTATTAAAAATAGATGAAAATCAAGCAGAATATCAAGCGCTCTAATTTCTGGAGCCAAAATGAAAATAGCAGACAAGTACTGCGCTAAAACGATAATTGGAATATTGTAACCTCTGACAACAGAAAACAAACTGACAATTTTCATTATTAAAAGTTTATGTTGTCTGCTCAGCATAGATAAAGTTTGTGATGGTTTAGATAAGGGAAGTTAAAAGATATTTTTGGTTTTAAAAATTTAGAGTTTATTTTTTAACAATTCTTTAGAGCCAAAACCTAATTTTCGAATGCAGGCCAAAGCTTGTTTTTGAGTCATATCAATTTCCTTAATATCTTTTTTCTCTACAAATACTACAGAACCGCTCCACGGATTTGGAGCATCTGGAATAAAAACAGTAAAATTAGTATCGTCTATTTGTTCGATCAAAAAAGCAAATTGCCAGCCGGCATCAGTTGGAACTAGAATTACTTTTAAGTCTTCTTTGGATTCAATTCCCATAATATTTTCATTCATGCTTTTCATAAATGAATAGCCAGGAACAAAACTTAAAATACCGTCTTCTAATTTGCGAATAAGCTCTTGTGCCTTGGGAGTTCTTGCCAATAAACCTGCAGCAAAACAAATAACAATAATAATGAGTATTCCGATCAATTCTTGAAGCGCAACTCCTAAAACATGAACTTTAGGCAGATAATTTACTAGCGGCAGCGTTACTTTTTGAATAATGCCGTATCCTTTTTCCAGAATAACCAGTAATACTACTAATGGTGCTAAAAAAAGAATTCCCCCTAAAAAAGTTGCTTTGATTATTTTAAAAATGCTTTTCATAATAAATAACTTTTTAGGATGAAAACTTAGAAAAATCTACTCAAATAACTTCGGAATTTAAAGAGTTAAAACTGATAAACAACCTCTAATTTGTAGTCTTTCAGAGAAGCTTTGGCACGTTCTAGATCTTCTGTAAAACCAAGGATGTAACCGCCTCCCCCAGAACCGCAAAGTTTTAGGTAATAATCGTTTGTGTCGATTCCTTGCTGCCAGATTGCATGAAACTGTTCTGGAATCATGGGTTTGAAGTTATTTAAAACAACTTTAGAAAGTTTTTTAGTATTACCGATTAAAGACTTCATGTCGCCATGCAGAAAGTTGTCGATGCAGATGTCTGTATATTTTACAAATTGATTTTTAAGCATGGCACGGAAACCTTTGTCTTTTAAGCTTTCCATAAAAATGCTGATCATCGGAGCTGTTTCTCCAATAATTCCAGAGTCTAATAAGAACACAGCTCCTTTTCCGTCCAAACTTTGAGTCGGAATACCAGTTGTCTGAATATTATCTTTAGAATTAATTAAAATCGGAATGCTCAAATAGCTGTTCAGCGGATCTAAACCAGAGCTTTTTCCGTGGAAAAAACTCTCCATTTGAGAAAATATATTTTTTAACTGTAAAAGTTTCTCACGTGTTAAATTCTCTAGAACTGTAATCTTGTTCGTTGCATATTTATCATAAATAGCTGCTACAAGTGCACCGCTGCTTCCAACACCGTATCCTTGCGGAATACTAGAATCGAAATACATTCCAGTTTCAACATCATTTTTAAGGTTTTCTAAATCGAAAGTAACCAAATCTGGCTGCTGTGTATGTAAAACTTCAAGGTAAGAAGCAAAACTTCTTAAACTTTTATTTGAGGCAATCGCTTCGTCTGAAGGTTCTTCAGATTTTTTAAGTGCACCATTGTAAAAGTTGTAAGGAATAGCAAGACCTTTTGAATCACGGATAATTCCGTACTCTCCAAAAAGCAATATTTTTGAATAAAATAATGGTCCTTTCATAATTGAAAATTGATAATTAACAATTGATAATTATATGTTTTTCGAAGTTTTTATGATACTTGTAAGTAGTCGTAAAAGTTCTGTTATTTTTGGTTTAATATTTAGAAAATCAATCTCAGAAAGATATTTTGTTTCGTATAACAAATCTAACCAATATTCAGTTTCATTCGCTTCTTTTAGAGAAATAGACAATTTATGGATAAAATCTGCTTTACTTTGAGCATGTTCTGCTTCCCTTACATTTGCTCCTATTGATGTTCCTGATCGTAACATCTGCCTTGACAAAACAAATTCTTTTTTCTCTGCTAAAACTTTATAAAGATTAACGACTTCAATTGCAAAACCGAATGATTTTTCTTTAATAATGTTTTTTCTCTCCATAAATTTAATCAATTATTAATTAACAATTGTTAATTATCAATTAATAAAGCGCCCGCTCCAATTTTGTCGCAAATGTACTGACGATTCTGACAAAATACAACTAATTCGTCTTGAATAAATTGTAATACTTTTTCGGTAACGTTTTCGGGATAAAGTACATGCACATTTGCACCAGCATCAAGTGTAAAACAAACTGGAATTTGTGTTTCCAGTCTAAATTTCCAGATTGCATTAATAATTTGCAGTGTATTTGGTTTCATCAAAATAAAATACGGCATTGAGGTCATCATCATAGCATGTAAAGTCAAGGCCTCACTTTCTACAACTTTGATGAATTCGTCTAAATTTCCATTTTCAAAAATGGCAATTAATTTATCCAGATTTTCATGCGCCTGAGCAAATCTTCTTTCAGCATACGGATGATTGTGCATTAAATCGTGTCCAACCGTGCTCGAAACTTGTTTTTCACCTTTATCAACCAATAAAATAGTATCTTGGTAATTCTTGAAATTTTCATGAATCGTGTATGGAAATTCAACTCCAAACAAATCTGTACTTCCTTCAATATTCGCCTGATTTCCCCAAACTACAACATTTCCTTTTACACTTCTACAAGCGCTTCCAGAGCCTAAACGTGCTAGAAAAGATGCTTTTTGATAGAAATAATCATCTGTCATTTCTGGATTTAGTTTTCTTTCTAAACTCATAAAATTCATCGCTAAAGCTGCCATTCCAGAAGCCGAAGAAGCAATTCCTGAACTATGCGGAAATGTATTCTGCGTATCAATTGTAAAATGATAGTCTTTTAAAAACGGCAGATAAACTTCAACTCTCTCTAAAAACTTCTGAATTTTCGGTTTGAAATCTTCTTTTGGTTTTCCTTCAAAAAGTAAATCAAAAGAAAATGAATTTTGGTTTGCTTTTTTTTCAAAACCTAATCTCGTAATTGTTTTACAATTGTTTAAAGTAAAACTTACCGAAGGATTTGCTGGAATTTGATTGTCTTTTTTGCCCCAATATTTAACCAGCGCAATATTACTGGGAGCGCTCCACTCAAAGTTTCCGTTTTCAATTGTTGAAGTATATGGATTTGGAATAAAATCGGCTGCTGTAAACATGAATTATAAATTTTGGCAAAGATAGTTTTTTCGCCCTAAAGGGATAATTTTTTATCTATATGGTTTAAACTTTTCTTTTGACTATTTTTGAATTCAAAATTTAATGCCATGAATAAGTTCGTAAAAATCGCTATAGCTTTAATTATTTGTTTAACAGTTGGATATTCTGCAAGTTTGGTAACAAGACCAAGTATTGAAACTTGGTATGTTATGTTGGAAAAACCAGTTTTTAATCCGCCAAATTGGATTTTTATGCCGGTTTGGACCATTCTTTATATTTTTATGGCAGTTGCCGCAGCTTTAGTTTGGGATAAAATAAAAGAACAAACGGAAGAGGTTAAGAAAGCATTACTTTTCTTTATTATTCAATTGATTTTAAATGCGATTTGGTCTTATTTGTTCTTCGGATTAAAAAATCCTATGCTGGCTTTAGTTGAAATTGTACTTTTATGGCTGATGATTTACGAAACTTATTTAAAGTTCATCAAAATCAATAAAACTTCAGGTTATTTATTGATTCCATATTTGGCTTGGGTTGGATTTGCAACAGTTTTGAATGCGAGTATTTGGTGGCTGAATAAATAATTTTCAAGTTGAGAGGTTTGAAAATTATTTCAACCTCTTAAATTCTTCATTTTTATTGGATAAAAAATCTAATGTGGCTAAAATATTTGGGTGCTCTAAAAGTGATTGAGAATTTGGATCGGCACCACAGAATTGCAGAAAGAGTTCTTTTTCTTCGATATTTAATTTTAAATCTTCTGTAAAGAAATTGGAGTTTACTGTACTTTTTACAAGTTGTATAAAATTCATTTTTGAATTTTCTTTTTTAGGCTCTTCTTCTTTTTTTAATAAGTTATAAATTTTTTTGCCAAAATAAATAAAATCTATGTCAAGAGGACTTCCCTTTACCTCATAAAAATTTTGAATTTTTAATCCTTCTTTTGACTTGTGGGCATTTAGTTTTATTTCCTTTATATCTTCCTTGGTTATGAAAACCTGTTTCGATTTTATATTTGAAACAAATACCTCGTTTAATTCTTCAGGTTTTAAAATCATCCTGACCACAAGATTGTTGTTCTCAATGTTTTCTGAGGTAATTTTTAGCCTTTTAAACAAGTAATCTTTAGAGAAAAAAAGTAAACTGTCATTTGAGCGAACTAGAATGGAAAATTCTCCTGATTCATTTGTTCTTGTAGTCGTTTTGGCAGTTTTATTAATTACTTCCACCTTATCAAGTGGAATGTTTTGAGAAAGAACTTTTCCGTTCAATACTTTTTCGGTTTGAGAAATACTTAACTGATATGTGAAAAAAGAAATTGTAGTGAGTAATTTTACTTTCATATAAAAAAAGACTTTTTAGTTTTTAATGCCTGAATTCAATTTCTTAAACTCTTCGTTTTTGGTATACAAAAAGTCCATTGTAAAAAGTAAATTTTTCTGATCTACTAAAATTTTAGCTTTAGGATCTGCATCGCAAAATTGCAGGAACAATTCTTTTTCTTCTGGATTTATTTTTAAATCATTAGTAAAAAAATCTAATGGAACTGTAGCTTCAGCTAATTTTTTGAAGTCTAATTCTTTAAATTTATTCTTCTTGGCTTTTTTATCTTTTTTCATAAACAAACTAAAAATAGCCATCAAATCTGCTCCGTTAGTAATGCCTCCCGTGTAAACGCCAGAGTTCGAAATTGGTCCCATTGGCACAATAGTCGAATTTTCGTCGGCAGGTCCAACTTTAGGAAATTTTATGTTGGTAATTAAGACTTCGTCCAGCTCTTCTGGTTTCAAAATCATATTCACAACAATATTGTTTTGATTTATGTTTTCCTGAGATATTTTTAGTCTTTTGAAGAAGTAATCTTTTGAGAAGAAAAGCAAACTGTCTTTTGGACGAACTAGGATAGAAAATTCTCCCAATTCATTTGTTCTAGTGCTAGTTTTGGCTGTTTTATTAATTACCTCCACTTTATTAAGCGGGATATTCTGAGAAAGAACTTTTCCGGTTACTACTTTTTCCGTTTGAGAAATAGAAAGCTGGTAAGTGAAAAAAGAAATTGTGGTGAGTAATTTTACTTTCATATAAAAAGACTTTTTAGTTTTTAATTCCAGAATTTAACTTCTTAAACTCCTCATTTTTGGTATATAAAAAATCCATTGTAGCTAAAACATTAGGATGTTCTAAAAGAGTTTTAGATTTTGGATCTGTATCACAAAACTCAAGAAAAAGTTCTTTTTGATCAGCGTTAAGTTTTAAATTTTTAGTAAAGAAATCTGGAGGACAATATGCAGCGGCATGTTTTTTAAAACGATCGTCTACTTCGTATTTTTCTTTGGGATGTGAACTTCCTAAAGGTATATTCATGTTTGCAGAATATCTTATTCTGCCATCATTTACGCCAGTATAACGAGTAAGATCGTTTGCAGTTTTACTATTGTTTATCTCATTTACTTTTTCGGCATCAAACTCTACTTTTTGAAATTTTAATGTTGTAATTACAACTTCATTAAGCTCTTCGGCTTTAATAATCATATTAACCAAAAGGTTATTATTCTTTAAATTTTCGGACGTAAGTTTCAACCGTGTAAAAAAATAATCTTTAGAGAAGAAAAGTAAACTGTCTTGTTCTTTTGCCAGAATTGAGAATTCTCCCAGCTCATTTGTTCTTGTACTGGTTTTAGCTGTTTTATTTATAACTTCAACTTTATTAATTGGAGCTTTGTTGGCGAGAACTTTTCCATGAAGTAATTTTTCTGTTTGAGAAATAGACAGCTGGTAAGTGAAAAAAGAAATTGTGGTGAGTAATTTTACTTTCATCTAATGGTATTTAGTTGATTGTAAAATTATTAGAATACTCTTAATGAAAACTTACCGAATATGTAAATTCTTGTTAATAAAGCAGTCCTGTTTTTTGGATGAATTTTTCTAATTCTCCGTTATTAAATAAAACAGGACCGTGACCAAAACACAATATTTTGGGTTTTAATGATTCAAGTTTTAAAATCGATTTTCTATTGGTTTCTTGGTTAGCTGTAAATAAATGAGGAGGTTCGTTAAGACCAACTTTTGTTGTCAATAAATTCATATTGGTTAGAACATCCCCCACAATTAAAACGCCGTCTTTTTCTCTAAAAAAAGATAAATGTCCGCGTGAATGTCCCGGCGTTTCAATAACAGTAAAGCCGCCAATTTGATCGCCTTCTTTTAAGGTTTCAGAAACGGGATGTCCTTTTCCTGCCCAAAATCGTTTTTGAAATTTGGATATAATATGATTTGGGTTTGGGTATTCTGTAACTACATTTCCGTTTTCAGCAAATTCTTTTTCAGGTTCACTACACAAAAGCGGAATGTTCAAAGTTTCACAGATTATTTTACTGCATCCTTGATGATCGGCGTGCGCATGAGTCAACGCGTGCTTGTTTATGTTCTTGTCTTTTAAGGCTTTTAGAATTAATCCGCTTGAACTTCTAATTCCGGCATCGATTAAAACATCTTCAATTACATAACAATTAATTGCATTTCGTGGAAATAACGGAATCTGGTAAACGTCTTTGGAAATATTCTTCATCTTTTCAAATTTTATTTTGACAAAGATTTGAATTCCGTTTTTTAATCTACTTGATAAATGTTAAGAAATATCTTGACGGATTCTGCTCAAAGATTCTGCTGTAATTCCGAGAAAGGAAGCGATATAAATTAATGGAGTTCGTTGAATTATTTTGGCTGGAGCCGATGCTAAAAAAGTATGGTATTTTTCTTTTGCGGGAATCATTTGCAATTTTAAAACGCGATCGGCCATGCAGAGATAATTCTGCTCGGCTAAAATTCTTCCCACACGTTCCCAATTTGGAATTTGGTTATAGAGAAATTGCATTTTCTCGAAAGTAATTGAAAGCACTTCGCAGTTTTCTATACATTGAATATTTTCAAAAGAAACCGATTGATTTATAAAACTGGAATACGAAGCAATAAAACCTTCATCGCAGCTTAAATAAGTGGTAATCTCTTTTCCGTTTTTTAAATAATAAACACGAGCCAAACCTTCAACAATAAAAAAGATCTTATTACTGATTTTTTCCATTGAAGAAAGAGAATCTTTAGCATTGAACTTTTCATATTCAAAACAAGAATCAATCTTTTCGATTTCATTTTCAGAAAACGAAGCGATTGATAGTATTTGTTTTTGTAATGAAGGATTCATGATTTATAATATCTCGATTAATTCCGAAGCATTATTGATAACCAATTTTGCACCGCTAGCTTTTAGTTCTTCTTCAGTTCTGTAACCCCACGAAACACCAATTGGAAACATATTAGCGTTTACGGCAGTTTTCATGTCAATATCAGAATCACCTACAAACAGAATTTCTTCGGGTTTTAAATTCCATTTTTTACTGATTTCAACAGCTTCAAACGGATTTGGTTTTTTTAATTCTTCCGTACTTAAACCAACCGCTGTGTCAAAAGAATTTGGAAATATTTCTGATGCAATTTTTTTTGTCAACTCATCTGCTTTGTTCGAGAAAACAGCCATTTTGATGTTTTGCGAATTCAGGTTTTCCAACAATTCTAGAATACCTTCGTACGGTTTTGTTTTTACAGTACACATTTCACGATATTCGTTAACCATGCATTCAAAACAAATTTCAATCTGTTCGTCTGAATTGTTAGTTGCAGGAAGTGCTTTGCTGACTAGATTTCGCAAACCGCTTCCAATAAAATATTGATACGTTTCGTAAGTATGAGTTGGGTAATTTAGACCTTGAAGTACTTTATTCATTGCATCTGAGATGTCTTCTAACGAGTTTACTAATGTTCCGTCTAAATCAAAAATAATTCCTTTAAATTTCATTCTATTAAATATTATTGGCTAAAATAAACCCGCTTGTCCAGGCATTTTGAAAATTAAAACCTCCAGTTATCGCATCGATATTGACAATTTCGCCCGCAAAATAAAGGTTTTCATGAATTTTACTTTGCATCGTTTTGAAGTTGATTTCTTTTAAATCAATTCCGCCAGCCGTTACAAATTCTTCCTTAAAAGTACTTTTTCCGTTGACTTTAAATTCGGCTTTTGTGAGTTGAAGCGTTAAATTCTGTAATTGAATTTTAGATAAATCTGCCCATTTTGTTTCAGAATCAATTCCAGAAGCTAAAACAAAACTTTCCCATAAACGGTTCGGAAAGTCGAAAGGAGATTTTTTAGAAACTGCTTTTTTAGCATGTTCTTGTTTTAGGTCTTTTAGAATTTTTTCGGCATCTTCATAATCAACATCATTTAACCAATTGACAAAAATGGTAAACTGATAATTTTTATCGTGTAAAATACGAGCGCCCCAAGCCGAGAGTTTCAAGATTGCGGGACCGCTCATTCCCCAATGCGTGATTAACAAAGGTCCTGTCGATTCTAATTTGGTGTCTTTTACATTTACTGTAACTTTTGCGGCAACGCCTGGCAATTCCTTAATTCGAGAATCTTTGATGTTGAAAGTAAATAGGGAAGGAACTGGACTCACAATGGCGTGGCCATGTTCCTGAAGCATTTCCCATATTTTAGGATTGCTCCCTGTTGCCATTACCAATTTTTCCGTAGCGAAATTATCAATTTGCGTATCAATTTTCCAGTGATTTTCTTTTTTGAAAATAGATTGTACGCTTTGACCTGTCAGCACTTTTATACCTAATTTTTCGGTTGCTTTTAGAAAACAATCAATTATAGTTTGTGATGAATTAGAAACGGGAAACATTCTTCCATCTTCTTCGATTTTTAATTCTACACCATGTTTTTCGAACCATTCGATGGTATCTCCAGAACAAAACTGATGAAAAGGTCCGCGAAGTTCTTTTTCGCCGCGAGGATAAAATTTAACCAATTCGTTGGGTTCAAAACAAGCGTGTGTAACGTTACAGCGTCCGCCGCCAGAAACACGCACTTTTGAAAGCACTTCTTTTCCTCTTTCTAAAATGGCAATTTTTAGTTTCGGATTTTTCTCTGCAATATTAATTGCTGTGAAAAAACCTGCTGCGCCTCCGCCAACGATTATTATGTCGAAATTTTTGATCATATTTTTTTGGTTGCCACGAATTACTCTAATTGGCGCTAATTTTTTTTGCCACAGATTACACAGATTAAAGGGATTTTTCTTTTCGCCACGAATTACACAAATTTCCACGAATTATTTTTAATGTATTTAAATTTGTGAAAATGTGTGTAATTCGTGGCAAACTATAATCTGTGCTAATCCTTTTAATCTGTGGCTATTATTATATTTTGTCTGGATTATCAGAGATAATTCCGTTTACATTGTAACTTTTTACTTTTTGAATGTCTTCTTTAGTGTTTACTGTCCATGGGAAAACTAAGAATCCTTTTTCCTGAATTTCCTTTACATTTTCTTCATTCAATAAATTAAAATCAGGATGAATGGCTTTTGCTTTTATTTTTTCGGCGAAAGCCAGAGCGGTATTTATGTTTTCTTCTGTTAAAACACCAATTGGAATATTTGGATTTAAAGTTGAAGTTTCCTCCAGCATATTCCAATCGAAACTTGAAATGATGAAATGATTGTAATTCCAGTTTTTTTCTGAAATATATTCCTCAATTAACGTCACAACTTTACTTGGAGTTCCTAAACCTTTTAATTCGATATTAATCAGACATTTTTTGTCGACTAAATCAAAAACCTCATTTAAAGTTGGAATTTGATATTTTTCATCAATTAAAAATGATTTTAATTCTGCTAAGGTAAAATCATTTACTAAACCTTTTGCGTTAGTGGTTCTGTCGATGGTTTCGTCGTGAATTACGATAATATGTGCGTCAGCGCTTAAGTGAACATCAAGTTCAATTCCGTCTGAATTTAAGTCTAAGGCTTTTTGAAAAGCTTGTAAAGTATTTTCAGGTTCGTAGGCTTTGGCGCCTCGATGTGCAATCTTTAAAACATTCATTTTATAAAGGTTCAGAGATGCAAAGGTACAAAGGTGCAAAGGAAAAATAATAGCCACAGATTAAAGGATTAAAAGGATTTTTTCTTTCGCCACGAATTTCACGAATTTTCACAAATTTAAAAATCGTAAATTAATTCGTGAAAATTCGTGAAATTCGTGGCAAACAAATCTGTGTTAATCTTTATAATCTGTGGCTAAAAAAAATCTTTGTGGTTAAATCAGTTCCAGTAAAACAATATCAAAATCATTGTCGATAATCACTTTTCCATCAATTACTTCGGCTTCTTGATTGGAATATGTGTCTTTTAGTTTTGTTCCGTTTGGAAATACGTCGCCAACAGGAAGTTCTTTTTTGCCTTTTGGTAAATCTACTCCCATAACGACTTTATCTGTAAAAGAGCCTTTTGTAAATGTTCTTGAAAAAGTATAAGGATACGGATTAATCAGTTGGTGAACGCCTGCTCCAACAGCAGGATGATTTCTTCTAAACTGTCCTAATTTCTGCCAATGCAAAAGTGTTTTCTGAGTTTCAGGATTGTTCTGAATCTCATCCCAATTCATATTCGAACGTAGAGTTGCATCACCTTGAGTACCTTCAATTACTAAAGAACGATTAGATTCGTCGCCGTAATAAACCTGAGACATTCCCGGTGAAAGTAATAATTTGGTTCCAGTTTCAATACCTTTTACTCGGTTCGCATCAAAAGGCTGTCCGTCGTCGTGTGAAGACATGTAGTTTAAAACCGAATAACCCTTTAGATCATTGTTCAAAGCATTCGAATATTTCGAAAATAAACCTTCATAATCATTTTGAGCAGCATTCCATTTAAATTCAAAATTGATCATGCTATTGAAGCCATTCTGAAAATAATTGACTTTTCTATCTCCAAAATCATAATCCTGCCCACCGCTAATTCCGTAACCGTAAACCTCCGCAATAGTATAAAACGGATTCTGATCTAAAACTTCCAGGGGATGATGTTTCTTCCAATTTTCAAATGCATAATCACATTCTTTCTTGAAATCGGCCCAAACGCCTTCTTCCGTATGTTTTACGGTATCGGCACGATAAGCGTCAATTCCGAATTCGGAAATATAATCCGTAAGCCATTTTATAATGTAATATTTCGGACTTCTTGGATAACCTGTTCTCTTGAAAAATTCATCCAATGAAGCGATTTCTTTTTCGTAACGGCCTTCTTTTTTCCATTTTTCAATTAAAAAAGGGGGCAGTGTTACGTTTTGAGAGCTTTCAGTTTTTACGTCTGGAAGATTGTCTGCCAAAGTACACATTGTAGTATTTTCAAATGATTTGTAATCGCAGACAACGCCGGTTCTTACCCAGTCTGAAGGCCAAACGGGATCTTCTGGAGTTACGGGTCCGGTATGATTAATTACGCCATCTAGAACTATTCTAATTCCTTTTTCGTGTGCTTTTTTGACCAGATTAGCTAAATCTTCTTTAGTTCCAAAGTTCGGATCAAGAGCCGTCCAGTCTTTTGCCCAATAACCATGAAAACCGTAACTAAGACCTGTTCCTTCGTCAACGCCATCGTGAATTTGTTCCACAATCGGCGTAAGCCAAATGGCATTTATTCCTAGTTTTTCAAAATAGCCTGATTCGATTTTTTGGGTAATTCCGATAATGTCACCGCCTTCAAATCCGCGTAATTTTCCGGGAGTTTTGGTTCGGTTAAAATTGACATCGTTTGAAGTATCTCCATTGTAAAAACGATCTGTAAGTAAAAAATAAACATTTGCCCCTTCCCAAACGAAAGGTATTTTCGAAGTATTTTCTTTATTCATTGAAACTGATTTTGAGCCAGAACAACTCATTATTAAGTATACTAAAGATAGAGAAAGGAAAATGTATTTTTTCATTATTTTAGAATATTTTAGGATGCATTGTGTTGAAAAAAAATAGCCACAGATTAAAGGATTTAAAAGGATTTTTTTTCGTTTGCCACGAATTGCACCAATTTCCACGAATTATTATATACAAAATAAATTAGTGGAAATTCGGGAAATTCGTGGCGAATAAAATCTGTGTTAATCGTATTAATCTGTGGCTAAAATCCTTTGCGTAGACGCACTGCTGTGCGCCTCTACGTTATATGCTTTGTATGTAATATTATTCCAATTCTAAAACCAAAGCTGATTTTGGTTCTAAAGTGATTTCAGCAGCTAAATCAAATGTTTTTCCTGTAATAACATCTTTTCCTGATTTGTAGTTTTTGATGCTTTCTTTGAAACGGTTTGTTTTTACAACTTGTTCTTTTGCATTGTTATTGAAAACAACCATTACGGTTTTTTTATCTGTATATCTGAAATACACATAAGTATTGTTTTCAGGAATATAATGCGTCATTTTACCGAAATGAACCGCTTCGTTTGTTTTTCTCCAGTTGAACAATTTCGAAGAGAAATCAAAATAAGCAGCTTGTTCAGCCGTTCTGCCTTCTTTTGTGAACGCGTTGTTTTTGTCGCCAGCCCAACCGCCTGGGAAATCCTGACGAATATCGGCATCACCGCCTTTGCCTTTGTCACCGCCCATTCCGATTTCCGATCCGTAATAGATTTGCGGAATTCCACGAACGGTAGCTAATAATGTCATCGCGAGTTTGTATTTTGGTAAATCATATTTGAACTTATCGTTCATACGATCTGTGTCATGATTTTCGGAAAAAACTAAAATATTATTGGTGTTTGGATATAAAAAATCCATCGCAAAATTGTTGTAGAATTTAATCAATCCGTTATCCCAGCTTGGTTCATTTTCATTGAAAGCAGAAGTAATCTGACTTTGAAGCGTAAAATCCATTACACTTGGAAGGTTTGAATTATAGTTTTCAATTGCACCAACTTTACTGTCTTTCTGCCAAAAAGCTAAATTTGCCTGATTGTGCATCCAGATTTCACCCACAATATTAAAGTTTGGGTATTCATCGGTAATTGATTTTGCCCAATTTGCCATTGCTGTTTTATCAGAATAATTATAAGTATCAACTCTAAATCCGTCAAGATTGGCAAATTCAATCCACCAAATAGCGTTTTGCGTTAAGTATTTTGCAACTAGAGGATTTCTTAAATTCAAATCAGGCATCGAAGGTACAAACCAGCCGTCAACACAAACTTCCTGATCTATTTTAGAAGCGTGAATATCTGTAATTACTTCACGACGGTGGTGCGTTTGTGTAAAAGTTTCGAATTGATTGAACCATGTTTTGGTTGGAATATCTTTCATCATCCAGTGCGTAATTCCCCAGTGATTCGTAACATAATCCATAACCAATTTCATATTCTTTTTATGCATTTCTGCTGACAAACGAGCGTAATCATCGTTTGTTCCGTAACGTGGATCGATTTTGTAAACATCCGATTGTCCGTATGTATGATACGAATGTTGTTTGTCGTTGTCTTCACATAAGGGCGTGCTCCAGATTGTAGTCGCACCAAGAGAAGAAATATAATCTAAGTTTTTAATAATTCCTTCGATATCTCCACCGTGACGTCCGCTTGGATCTTGACGGTTTCCTTTTTCAGTTAAAGAAGCGTCGCTGTCGTTTTTCGGATTTCCGTTAGCAAAACGATCCGGCATGATTAGGTAAATCAAATCTGATGCGTCGTAACTTTTTCTTTCTGCCGAATTCGCTCTTCTTTCTTTAAGAGCATATTTTTGTTTAAAGGCAACTTTATTATTGTTTTTAAAAGAGAAAACCAATTCAGAAGCTTTTACGTCTTTTGTATCGATGGTTACGAAAAGGTAGTTTGGGTTTTCTGTTTTTTCTACATTTTTAATCAACACATTATTAGAAACCGAAGCTTCATATTGTGCAATATTTTTTCCGTAGAACATAATCTGCAGTTCTGAATTTTTCATTCCTGCGTACCAAAATGGTGGTTCTACTTTTTGGATTTGCGCTTTCGCGGAAGCGGAAAACAACAAAATCAATAGAACTAATTGATAGATAAGTGATGTTTTTTGGTTTTTCATAGTTTGTATTTTTTATTTCTGCTGTTCAAGCATCCATTTATATATTTCAGGTTTTGTTTCATATAAATACTGAATTTCATGCCCTTCATTTTCTAAACGACTAAACTTGAAATTGTTTTTAGTTTTACAAGATTCAAGACCTTTTGCAATTCTTTCCGTTTCAATAAATGGAATTTTATCATCGGCTGTGCCGTGAAAAGCCCAAATAGGAATTTTACTAAGATTGCAAACTCTTGTTAAATCGCTATCATTAATACCGCCGCAAAGGGCAACAACTGCAGCGAATTTATCAGGGAAATCTAAAGCTGTAATGTAAGCTCCGTAACCGCCCATGCTAATTCCGGTTATGTAAATTCTACTTTTATCGATTCTATATTTTGCTTCTAAATCGGCATATAATGTTTCGAACCAATTTTCAGTTGACCAGTATTTATTGTCTGGACATTGAGGAGAAGCAATTATAAAATCGAAATCTTGACCTTTTTCTACTAAATAGGGAAGGCCGTAGATTTTTAGTTTATTTAGATCGTTTCCTTTTTGCGAACCACCGTGTAAATAAATTACAAGTGGAAATTTTTTGGTTCCTTTTGTATAGTCTTTCGGCAAATACAAAAGATAATCATAAGATGCTTTTGTTTTGGTTTGCGAATACGTATTACATCCAAAAATGACAGAAAGAAAAATCAAGAAATTAAGTTTGAAGCTCATATTAAATTTATCTAGAGATGAAGAAAATAGTTACCTCAAATTTAATTTCTTAATTTGAATTTATAGTAAAAAGACAAGTAATCATGGGGGAAATTACTTGTCTTCAAAAAAATTATTTATTTTCAATAATGCTTATCGCATAACCTCCTCCTGGAGCAGAAAACTGAGATAATTTTGATTTATTAGTTACAGCAATTTTCTTGATAGTATAGGCCTGTGGATTTGTTTTGTAATGCGCATCTTTTGCATCAGCATAAATTGTTGCAGTATATTTTTTTCCTTTTTCAAGGAAGCTGAAATCGATGTTAGACGTACGAGGAGTTTCTCCGTTTACGTTTCCAACAAACCAGTTGTTTGTTCCTTTTGCTTTACGGGCAACTGTGATAAAATCTCCAGGCTCAGCTTCAATATATTTACTTTCTGACCAATCTACAGCCACATCTTTAATGAATTGGAATGCATCTGGAAAACGGTTGTAGTTTTCTGGAGTATCCGCAGCCATTTGTAACGGACTGTACATTGTAACATATAATGCCAATTGATTTGCAATTGTACTGTTTACATGCGATTTGTTATCAGGATTCATTTTGCTGATATCCATTTCGAAGATTCCCGGAGTGTAATCCATTGGACCTCCAATTAAACGTGTAAATGGCAAAACGGTAACGTGATTTGGTTTAGAACCTCCAAAAGCTTGGTATTCTGTTCCTCTTGCTGCTTCGTTTCCAATTAAGTTAGGATACGTTCTTGCAATTCCGGTTGGTCGAACGGCTTCGTGAGCGTTCACCATAATTTTATAATCAGCTGCTTTTTCGATAGCGTATTGATAATGATTTACAATCCATTGGCTGTAGTGGTTTTCACCTCTTGGTAAAATATCACCTACATAACCGCTTTTTACAGCATCGTATCCATTATCGTTCATGAATTTGTAAGCAGCATCCATATGGCGCTCGTAGTTACGAACAGATCCAGAAGTTTCGTGGTGCATGATAATTTTTACACCTTTAGATTTTGCATATTCGTGTAAACCTTTTACATCAAAATCTGGGTAAGGCGTTAAGAAATCAAAAACATAATCTTTAGAATGTCCGAACCAGTCTTCCCAGCCTTCATTCCATCCTTCAACTAAAACGGCGTCAAAACCATTTGCAGCAGCGAAATCAATGTATTTTTTTACGTTAGCATTGTTTGCACCGTGCGTTCCGTTTGGTTTTGCTTTTGCGAAATCTGTAACACCTAATTGAACTGTTGGGTAATCATTTGTGTATGACCAAGAGCTTTTTCCTGTAATCATTTCCCACCAAACACCAACATATTTAACTGGTTTAATCCAAGAAGTATTATCAATTTTTGATGGATCGTTTAAATTATAAGTCATTTTTGAAGCTAAGATTTCTCTAGCATCATCGCTCACAATAATCGTTCTCCAAGGCGAATGATTTGGCGCCTGCATATGACCTTTATCTCCTTTTGCATCTGGAGTTAACCAAGACGTAAAAGTCATGTTTTTATCATCTAAATTCAAGTGCATACAAGAATAGTCAATCAAAGCTGCTTCATGTAAGTTGATGTAGATTCCGTCATTTGTTTTTAACATTAAAGAAGTCTGAACTCCTGTTGGTGAAAAAGATTTCTGAGAAACGTTTGCTGTATATGCTTTTTCAGAAAGGCCTCTAATTTCAGATAATTTTGATTTTGTATAATCGTATTCCTGAGTATCATAATCTCCTGGAATCCAAAAAGCAGTATGATCTCCCGTCATGGCAAATTGAGATCTTTCTTCTTTAATTACAAAATAAGTAAGATTTTTTTGTGCTGGGAATTCATATCTAAATCCAAGTCCATCTTCGAATAAACGGAAACGAATTACGATTTGTCTGTCTGTTCCTTTTTGGTTTAAAGTTACAGCCAATTCATTATAATGATTTCTGATGTGATCTACTTCTCCCCAAACCGGTTTCCAAGTTTCATCAAAAGTGGAAGTTTTAGTATCAGCAATTGTAAAGTCGTTCAATAAAGATTTTTTGTCATCTTTAAGTTCAAGACCTAATTTACTGGTTTTTACAACTTCTTTGTTTTTGTATTTTAAATTGTACGTTGGAGTTCCGTCGTTTTGAAGAGAAAATTCCATTACGAACTTGCCTTCGGGTGATTTTAACTGCTGCGCTTTTGCAACGGTGCTAAACGCGAACAAAATTAAACTTGCGAAAAATAAGTTTTTCATGTTTTTTAGTTTTTTAGAGTATTGTAATTTAATTAAATTTGTACAAATTTACTTGCAATTTCAGGATTTCCATTAACGATAATTGTTAAATCTTGATCGCCGTCTACAGTAAATGTTGTTTCATTATGATTTACAGCTACTTTTAAAATTTGATTTCTGAAATTAATTTTAAAAGAGTAACCTTTCCATTCTTTTGGAATTTTTGGTGAGAAATGAAGCTGGTCATTTTTAACACGCATTCCTCCAAAGCCTTCCACGATACTCATCCATGTACCGGCCATTGACGTGATGTGACAACCTTCTTCCACTTCTTTATTATAGTCATCCAAATCCAAACGAGAAGTTCTTAAATAAAATGTATATGCCATGTCCATTTTATCTAAAGCTGCTGCTTGAATGGAGTGCACGCAAGGTGAAAGCGAACTTTCATGAACCGTAAATGACTCGTAAAATTCGAAATTGCGTTTCAATTCTTCTTTAGAAAAATGATCTTCGAAGAAATAGAAACCTTGCAAAACGTCGGCTTGTTTGATATATGGTGAACGCAATACACGATCCCAAGACCATTTTTGATTAATTGGACGCTGTGAACGATCTAAATCTTTTACCGGAACTAAATCTTTGTCTAAGAAACCATCTTGCTGTAAATAGATTCCCAGTTCCTCAGAAATAGGGAAATACATATCATCGGCCACTTTTTTCCATTCTTTGATTTCTTCAGATGAAAGATTTACTTTGTCTAAAACGCGTTTGTGATCTGCAGGATATTCTGAAGCTACTTTTTCAATTTGTTCAGCCGCAAAATCGATACACCATTTTGCAATATAATTGGTGTAGAAATTATTGTTGATGTTGTTTTCGTATTCGTTTGGACCTGTAACTCCCAAAATCACGTATTGATTTTTATCTTTTGAAAAAGAAGCTCTTTGGTGCCAGAAACGTGCAATCCCGATTAAAACTTCTAGACCTTTTTCTGGAATATAAGAGTAATCGCCGGTGTAACGGTAATAGTTGTAAATCGCAAAAGCAATCGCACCATTTCTGTGAATTTCTTCATGTGTGATTTCCCACTCGTTGTGGCATTCTTCACCATTCATGGTAACCATCGGGTATAAAGCTGCACCGTTCTTGAAACCTAAATTATCTTTGGCATTTTCAATCGCTTTATCCAATTGATTGAAACGATACGTCAATAAATTTCTCGCAACCTGCTGATCTTTTGTCGCCATATAAAATGGAATACAATACGCTTCAGTATCCCAATACGTTGATCCGCCGTATTTTTCTCCTGTAAAACCTTTTGGTCCAATATTCAAACGAGAATCTTTTCCTGAATAGGTTTGGTTTAATTGGAAGATGTTGAAACGAATTCCTTGTTGTGCTTTTACATCACCTTCAATAGTAATATCTGACATTTCCCAGATTTTTGCCCAAGCCTCAATTTGATTTTGAAGCAAAGTATCATATCCTAAAGCAACTGCAGATTTTATTACTTTTTCGGCTCCAGCCAAAGTATTTTCATGATTTAAAGAAACCGTATATCCACCAATTTTCTGGATTGATGAGGTTTGTCCTTTTGCAATAATAGTTCCGTAAGTGTACTGAACTTTATCTGTTGTTGAATCGATTGTAGATGGCGAAACGTTAATGTTTTCTCCGTTTGCCAAAATCGTATTGTGCATGAAAGTCGTGACTTTAAAATGCGTTTTGAACGTTTGAGCGGTTACAAAAGCTTCGTTTGTGCCTTTTTTAACTTCAAGCGGTTCCCAGAATTTTTCTTCCCAGTTGGCATCTTCATTGGTTACACCAGCGTCAACGTAGGGTTTGTAAACGATTTTAGCATCTTTGTTTAAAGGTGTAATATCGTATTTAATAATTCCGGCTTCGTCTAAATCTAACGAAAGAAAACGACGAACATTTACTGCGATTTCAGTTCCGTTTCTTAGAACTGCTTCAAAAGAACGATTGTACCAACCTTCTTTCATATTCAATTCTCTGCGGAAGTTTCTAACTTCGGTACACGTATTTAAATCAAGATTTTCTTCGTTGATTTCAATGTCAATTCCAATCCAGTTTGGCGCGTTAAGTACTTTGGCGAAATATTTTGGATAACCGTTTTTCCACCAGCCCACTTTTGTTTTATCTGGATAATAAATTCCTGCAATATAACTTCCCTGAAAAGTTTCAGCTGAATAAGTTTCTTCAAAATTGGCGCGTTGTCCCATAGCGCCGTTCCCGATACTAAAAAGACTTTCAGAAGATTTTACTCTTTCGGCATCAAATCCTTCTTCAATAATAGACCAATTGTCTGGTTTTATATAATCTTGGTTCATCTCTTTTTAATTAGATAATACGGCAATTTGATAATTAGATAATTGCCTTGGTTTTTAATAACTTTTTTACATTCATTTGAGTAATTGTGGCATTAGAATATTTGTCGTTGCGATTAATTATCTCATTGACACATTTTCTTATTATCCAATTAACTCTTCGATAAAGCTTGTTTCGATTTGGGTAAAATCTTTAAAAATATAGTCAGCTTCATGTAAAATTGTTTCCTCACCAATTCCCACACTTACCATTTCTCCTATGTTTGCTGCCTGAATTCCAGCAACAGAATCTTCAAATACAATTGAGTTTTTAGGATCAATATGTAATAATTGAGCCGCTTTTAAGAATACTTCAGGATCTGGTTTTGCATTCGTAACGTCATTTCCGTCAACAATAACGTCGAAATAAGACAGAACACCTGTTTTTTCTAAAATTGGTCTTGCATTTTTACTGGCAGATCCTAATGCAATTCCTTGATTTTTCTCTTTTAATAGTTTTAGAATTTTTAAAACTCCTGGAAGAACCTCACTTTCGTCCATATCAACTAAATAAGATAAATAATCTTCGTTTTTTTGAATCAGCCATTTGTCTTTGTCTTCTTGCGAAGCTTGAACATTTCCTAATCCAAGTATAATGTCTAAAGAACGAACGCGGCTCACGCCTTTTAAAAGTTCATTGTCTTCATGCGTAAAATTTATATTTAACGATTTGGCAATTTTCTGCCAAGCTAAAAAATGATATTTAGCGGTATCAACGATCACGCCGTCAAGATCGAAGATGAATGCTTTTTTATTATTCATGGATTTCAATTTTAGTTTTACTATTTACTCTAAGAGTCAATAATCCTGCGAAAATCATTGATACACCTCCAATTATTAGAGCGTAAATAGGTTCATTATGAAAGAATTGTTTGATTACAAATCCTAATATCGTAGCGGCTACGATTTGCGGAATTACTACGAAAAAGTTAAAAACCCCCATGTAATAACCCATTTTTGCGGCTGGTAAAGCGCCAGATAACATAGCATAAGGCATTGATAAAATACTTGCCCATGCAATACCAACTCCCAGCATTGGAAGGATAAGCATTTGTTTATCGCCAATAAAATAAATTGAAATTAAACCAACACCTCCAGCGCATAAAGCCAATAAGTGTGTTGCTCTAACGCCAACTTTTTTTGCAATAATCGGCAGTAAAAAGGCAACAGCAGCGGCAATTCCGTTGTAAACTGTAAACAATACCGAAACCCAGTCGGCGGCATCATTGTAGGTTTTCGAAGTTGTGTCTGTAGTGCCAAAAATATGCTGCGTAACTGCTTGCGTAGTATAGATCCACATGGAGAAAAGCGCGAACCAAGAGAAAAATTGAACCCAAGCTAATTTTTGCATTGTTTTTGGCATATTCAATAAATCGGTCATGATTATGGTAAAACCATTCTGAACTTTTTTAGTTCGTAACTGCGATGCAATTACAAATAAAACACCCATGAAAATTAAACCAATAAATAGAATGTAAAGTTCTTTTGCGAGACTGTTTTCGAAAATTAAAAATGAAATCAATCCGCCGATAGCAGCAAATAATACTCCTAAAAGCAATTGTTTTTTTGTAGAAGCGCCAGATTCTGTTTCCGAATTAGATTCCTTTTCTAAATCTTTTTTGCTGTTAGCTTCAAAAGCATGAAGTTCTTCAGGCGTATATTCGGTTGATTTAAAAACGGTCCATAAAACAGAAAGCAGAAAAACGATTCCGCCAATATAAAAAGACCATTTTACGGCATCTGGAATAATTCCTTTTGGCGCAACATTGCTGACATCAAAAACATTTGTGAAAAGATAAGGCAGAACAGACCCGACAACGGCACCTGTACCAATGAAGAAACTCTGCATAACAAAGCCCAAAGCACGTTGATGGTCTGGTAAATTATCGCCAACAAAAGCGCGGAATGGTTCCATTGAAACGTTGATCGAAGCATCCATTATCCATAAAGTTCCTGCCGCAATCCATAAAGTAGGAGAGTTTGGCATAACGAATAATGCGATCGAAGACAAAATGGCTCCAATTAAAAAATAGGGGCGGCGTCTGCCTAAACGAGTCCAGGTTCTATCACTGAAATAACCAATAACGGGCTGAATAATTAAACCTGAAACAGGCGCAGCAATCCACAAAATTGGGATTTCATCTATTTTAGCACCAAGGGTTTCAAAAATTCTTGAAGTATTTGCGTTTTGCAGTGCAAAACCAAATTGTATTCCTAAGAAACCGAAACTCATGTTCCAAATTTCCCAGAAACTTAATTTACGCTTTTCCATTATCGTAATTTGAAAATTATACGATAAGCGCTTTGCTTATCAAAACTTTGTTTCTTTCGAAGTAAAACTAAAAGCCTTGACGGGCGTAAAATTATAAATTATTTTTTTATTTATGCTAATAAAAAAGCCATAAATATTTTTTATGGCTTTAGAAAGTATTGATTTTAAGAAAATTAGTCAGTAGATTCTCTTTTTATGAGATGTGTTTCGATCACTTCTGTGGTATAATTTTCAGTATGCTCTTCATCATCATCTTCTTCGGCTTCCAGTCGCTCAATTAGCATTTTAGCGGCTTTGTTGCCCATTTTTTCTCCGCTTTGGCTTACCGTTGTAATGCTTGGAGTAGAATATTTTGAAATAATTCCGTCAGTAAAAGCAATTACGGCCAAATCTTCAGGAACTTTTAAGCCCATTTTCGAAGCCGTTTTGATAATTGTTACTGCAAAAAGCTCATTTACTGCAAAAACAGCATCAAAAGCACGATCATGCAAAAGCTGGCTGATGGTAATTTCACAGGTATCTACATCTTCAATTTTTATGATTAAATCTTCGTTAAAAGGAAGTCCATTGTCTAATAACGCTTTTTCGTAACCATCTGTTCTTAGTTTTCCGACACTAACATAATCGACAGTTGTTACTAAAGCAATCTTTTTTCTTCCATTATCAATTAAACTTTGAACAGCTTCATAAGCCGCGGCTTTGTCATCAATTATGACTTTATCACATAAAATATCGTTGGTAACACGGTCAAACATTACAACTGGCATTCCCTGATTTATAACTTCGGTTATGTGGTGAAAGTCGCCTTTAAACTGGGTTTCTTTAGAAAGAGACATGATAAAACCGTCGATGCTTCCGTTAGCTAACATTTCCATATTTACGACTTCTTTATCAAATGAATCATCAGATACACAGATAACGACACTGTAGCCATATTCGTTCGCAACTTGCTCAATTCCATTGATTACAGTCGAGAAAAAATAATGTACAATTTCCGGAATGATAATACCGATACTTTTGGTTTTTCGGTTTTTTAAACTCAGAGCAATATTGTTCGGTTTATAGTTGTAAAACTTTGCAAAAGCTTGAACTTTTAGTCTGGTTTCTTCTCCAATTTCGAGACTGTTTCTAAGTGATTTTGAGACAGTTGAAATAGATACATCGAGTTCCTTTGCAATCTGTTTTAGGGTTATTTTACGTTTCATGGCAGGAATTGAAAAAAATCTAATTAATAATAAAGGTATCTGAAATTTTTATAATTGACAATTTTAACGCTAAAAGATTACAAAAAATAGAAAGTTTTCAACACTACCACGTTTTCGTAACGCAATATAAATTGTCTCTGGTCGAGCATGTTAATAAATTCATAATTTTGAAATTCGAAGTAAAATTAAAAACTTAACTAACAGTCACAAACTCAAACTAATTTAAACAAAAAGTATGAAAACAATTTACAAAAAGTTGTTATTTTTATTCCTTCTGCTTCCGTTTACAGTGTTAGCTCAAAGCACTTTAAGTGGAACAGTAACTGATCTTGCCACAGGTCAGCCAATTCCGGGAGTAAATGTAAATGTACAAGGTGCCGCAGGAGGTACCTCTACTGATTTTGATGGTAAATTCCAATTACCTAATCTGAAAAATGGAGACAAGATTTTGGTTTCATTTATCGGATACAAATCAGAGACTATTGTATTTAATGGTCAAAAAAACTTAGCAGTTTCTTTAAGCGAAGATACAAATCAATTACAAGAAGTTGTAGTGCAGGTAGGTTATGGTACTGTTAAGAAAAAAGATGCAACAGGTTCTGTATCTCAAATTTCTGCTAAAGAATTTAACAAAGGTATTAACGTAACTCCAGAAAGTTTAATTGGAGGACGTATTGCTGGTGTTAATGTAGTTGGAGGAGGAGCTCCAGGAGCAAAAGCAGATATTAGAATTCGTGGAGGATCTTCTTTAAGTGCATCAAACGACCCTTTAATTATCTTAGATGGACTTCCGTTAAGCAACGCTGTTCCAAGTGGAGCTACAAGTATTTTATCGACAATTGATCCAAACGATATTGAATCTTTTACAGTATTGAAAGATGCTTCTGCAGCTGCTATTTATGGTTCACGCGCGGCTAATGGTGTAATTGTAATTACTACTAAAAAAGGAACAAAAGGTGGTGTAAAAGTTAATTTCAGCTCTCAAGTTGGTATTAATACAGTTGCTAATACAGTTGATGTTTTAAGCGCAGATCAATTCCGTAATTTAGTAAATACATTAGGAAACGACGCTCAAAAAGCAACAATGGGTACTGCAAGTACAAATTGGCAGAACGAAATTTTCAATACAGCTTTAACAACAAACAATAATATCTCTGTAAGCGGTGCTTTATTTAATAAATTACCTGTTCGTTTATCTGTTGGAAATGTTGATAATCCTGGAATCCTAAGAAACACTTCTTTTGAAAGAACTACGACATCGATATCGTTAAATCCAGTTTTGTTTGATAATCACTTAAAAATTGATATTAGCGGAAACTTATCTTTCAGTAAAAATCAATTTCAGGATGAAAACGCTGTTATTGGTTCAGCAATTAGTTTTGATCCAACACAATCACCTTATCAAGCAGGTTCTCGTTATGGAGGATATTTTGAATGGTTGGAGCCAAACGGAAACATAGCATTATTACCAGCTAAAAACCCAGTTGCAAGATTAAACCAAGAAGATAAAAGATCTAAATCTACTAGAAAATGGGGTAATATTAGTGTAGACTATAAATTACATTTCTTTGAAGATTTAAGAATCGTAGCTGAAGCTGGTATCGATAGATTTGACAGCAGCGGATACAACAGACAAAGTACAGAAAGTATTTTAGGATTTCAGTCAGTTCCTTTTACTTCGCCAGGTTATGTGAATTTAGGAAATTATGATACTTATACTGATGATCTTCAAAACAAAAATTTAAATACGTATTTGGTTTATACTAAAAATTTAGGAAAACTTAAGTTGGATGCTACTGCTGGTTACAACTATCAGTTATTCCAAAAAGAAAAATACCAATCTGGAGCGCTTACACAGCCTGTTGAAACTAGAAACGAAGATGTTATCACTGATCCAGACATTAACTTACAATCTTATTTTGGTCGTTTGAACTTAGGTTGGGATAGTAGATACTTATTAACTTTAAACTATAGAAGAGACGGAACCTCACGTTTTTCTGAAGAAAATAGATGGGGTAACTTTATGGGAGGTGCTTTTGCATGGAATGTTGCTGAAGAGTCTTTCTTAAAAGACAACGAAACACTTTCTACGTTGAAATTAAGAGTAGGTTACGGTACAACAGGTCAGCAGGATATTTCTGCACAATATGATTATTTAAGAAGAGTTACATTGGGAACTGTTGGAACTCAGTATGTATTTAATGGTGTTGTTTACAGAACTGCAAGACCAGAAGGATACAATCAAAATATCAAATGGGAAGAATTAGCCGAGATGAACATTGGAGTTGATTTTGGATTTTTAAATGATAGAATTACGGGATCGATTAACTACTTCGATAAAAAATCAACAGATTTATTAGCTGACGTATTAGTTCCAGATGGTGCCAACCTAAGAAACCAAGGATTTAATAATATTGGTAACTTAAGAACAAAAGGACTTGAATTTAGCCTTCAGTCAGATATCATTAAAAAAGATGATTTTAACTGGAATGTTGCAGTTAATGCTACTTATTTAGATCAAAAAATTGAAAGCTTAGGACAAACTGTTGAAGGTTTTCAAGGTTATGAAGTTGGAGATAATATTCAGGGAGGAAATGGAAATAAAGTTTTAATAAACACAGTTGGTTATGCTCCAAATTCATTCTTCGTTTATGAGCAATTATACGATGCAAACAAAAAACCAATTGCAGGTGCTTATGTAGATAGAAACGGTGATGGTAAAATTGATGCTTCTGATCGTTACAGATATAAAAAACCAACAGCAGATTATACATTTGGTTTGTTCTCAACTTTAAACTACAAAAAGTTTGATTTTACAATGAATTGGAGAGCGAGTTTAGGAAATTACATTTTTGATAACGTAAATTCTAACTTAGGATATTCAGATCAGGCCTTAAGAAGAGATAATGATTTGTCTAACCTTAGTTCAGATTATTTAAATACAGGTTTCAAATTTGAAGATAATGGCACACAACGTTATTTATCTAATTATTACATAAAAGATGCTTCTTTTATCAAATTAGATAACGTAACTCTTGGATATACTTTAGATAAATCTGTATTAAAAGATGTTTCTTTAAGATTCTCAGCTGGTGTTCAAAATGTTTTTGTACTTACAAAATATGATGGGTTAGATCCGGAGAAATTCAACGGAATTGATGGTAATGTTTACCCAAGAGCAAGAACATACTTGTTTGGCGTAAATGCAAGTTTCTAATAGCACATTGAAAAACAAATTTTAAAACATACAAAATGAAAATATCATTTAAATATATATCTTATTTTTTCCTATTTATCTTAGGAATAAGTATGACGTTTACTTCGTGTACTGACGATTTAAACGTGACACCAAAAGATGACGATGAATTTTTATCGGAAACTTTTTTCCAAGACCCGGAATCTTACAAACAAGTTTTAGCAAAATTATATGCAGGACTATATGTAGGAGGTAATGATGGTGATGGTTCTCCAGATATTTCAGGTCTTGGAGGTGATTTTAGCAGTTACTTGCGTTTACTTTTTGTAACTCAAGAACTACCTACAGATGAGGCGGTTATTGCTTGGGCAGATGGTACTTTACCAACTTTAAATACTCAAACGTGGTCCCCTGTTAATGAGTTTTTATATGGAACTTATTCTAGAGCCTCATACCATATTAGTTTAGCAAACGAGTTTTTAAGACAAACTACAGATGAGAAATTAAATGCAAGAGGTGTTGATGCAAATTTAAAAGCTGAAATTGCTACTTTTAGAGCAGAAGCACGTTTTTTAAGAGCTTTCTCTTATGTGAATTTAATGGACTTATTTGGAAATGTGCCTATTACTACAGAAGCTGATCCAGTTGGGTTCTTTTACCCTGTGCAAAAATCAAGAGCAGAAGTTTTTGCTTTTGTAGAGTCTGAATTGAAAGATTTAGATAACAGTCTGCCAAATGCAAGAACAAATGAATATGGTAGAATTGATAAAGTTGCAGCTAAATTTTTATTAGCACAAATTTATCTAAATTCTAAAGTATATACTGGAACAGAAAGATATAATGAGACAGCAACTTTGTGTACTGAAATTATTAATTCAGGATATACATTTGCAAATGTTCCTTATGCTTATTTATTCTCTGCAGATAATGATAAAAATGGAGCGCAAAATGAGTTTATTTTTCCAATCATAAGTGATGGTGTTGCTATTAGAGCTACAGGTGGAGGAATGAGTTTTATTATTCACGCATCAATCGGAGGAAGCATGGATGCTGCTTCTAGAGGTATGGATGGTGGATGGCAGGGAACTAGAACTCGTAAAGAGTTTGTAGGACTTTTTCCTGATGTAACTGCTACTGGTGATAAAAGAGGTACATTTTATACAGATGGACAAACGTTAGATATTACTAATATATCAACATTTACGAATGGTTATGCGGTAACAAAATATATTAATAAAAAAGCGGACGGCTCGGCAGCTCAAAGAGCTGATATTCCAGATACAGATTTTCCAATGTTTAGGGTTTCAGATGCTTATTTAATGTATGCAGAAGCAACACTAAGAGGAGCATCAACAGGAAATATTGCTACAGCTTTAGGTTATGTAAATCAAATTAGAACAAGAGCTGGTGCGCAAAATATTTCTACAGCACAATTGACACTTGATTTTATTTTGGATGAAAGAGGAAGAGAATTATTCTGGGAATGCCACAGAAGAACTGATTTGATTCGTTTTGGTAAATTTACTGGAGGATCTAAAATCTGGCAGTGGAAAGGTGGCGTAATAAATGGTGCTTCTACAGATTCATACAGAGATTTAATGCCAATTCCAGCTAAAACAATTCAGGCTAATCCAACTTTGAAACAAAACCCAGGATACTAACACCTAATAGAACTGAAAATGAAAAATATATATAAAGTTTTAATCGCATTTATTGGTGTATTAGCAGTATCATGTAATGCAGATGCTGTTGATGAAAGACCAATTCTTAATGTAGTTTCGGCACCAGAAATTACTGCGCCGGCGACAGGACAAAATTATGTTCTAGATGTTGAAAAAGCATCAGAAGAGGTTGCTAAATTTACGTGGTCGCCAGCCGAATATTCTAATACAGTGTCTATTAGATATAATTTGTTAATAGACAAAAAAGGAGGAGATTTTACTGGAGCAATAGTTCTTAAAACCACTACAAATAATGTTAGTGAAGTATCAGTACTTGCTAAGGATTTAAATCAAGCTGCAATTGATCTTGGGGGTAAGCCAGAAGTGGCTGCACAATATGATGTAAAAATCACATCGAATGTTTCAGGCGGATTTGTTCAGGTTTCAAAAGGAATGATTTCGATTACTGTAACTCCTTATGTTGGAAAAGTTGATTATAATTTCAACGATTGGTATTTAGTTGGTGACGCTTCAGTTTCTGGCTGGGATAACAATAAAGGGAATCAGATTTTATTTAGAAGCGCAACAAATGCTAATGAATATAAATTTACAGGATTCTTCAAAAAAGGATATTTTAAAGCGATTAAAAACTTAGGAAGCTGGGCTCCAATGTATGGAGGTTCAGGTGGTTCTTTAGCTTATAGAGCAACAGAAGGTGATGCAGATCCTGCAAGTTTTGAAATTACAGCAGATGGATATTACACTTTTGTTATGGATGTTCAGAAATTAACTTACACTTTAACTCCATATGCAGCAGGTGCAGGAGCGACAGTTTATAACACTGTAGGTATTATTGGAGATGCAACTGCTAAAGGATGGGATGCTTCAACACCAATGGTAAAATCTACTTTTAATGCTCATATCTGGACATTAGGTGTAACATCTCTGAATGATGGAGGAATGAAGTTTAGGGCAAATGATGCTTGGGATGTTTCATGGGGAGGAACTACTGCCTTTTCAGGTGGAGGAAATGGTGAAAATATACCAGTAGCAAAATCTAAATATTTGATTTATTTTAATGATTTAGACGGAAGTTATGTGATGATTCCTAATCAATAAAACTTCAGTTAATAACTGAAAAAGGGCTATCTCGAGATAGCCCTTTTTTAATCGACTAACTAACCATATAACCACACTTATTATGAAAAAAACTTTACTATCAATATTTCTATTGGTATCGATGGTCTCGTTTGCACAGTTAGCGCAAACAGTTACTTACTCGATAAGCCCATCGACTTTTGAAGAAACGGCTTCAATTACTATTACTATTAATGGAAGTAGTGTTAATGAAACGGCATGGGGAATAAATGCAACTCACGCACTATACCTTTGGTCATGGTCTTATAATGTAAATGATACTGGCCAAATAGATTCTCCATCTAACGGAACTTGGACTGTGTCTAACGAAGCAAGCAAGTTTACGTATAATGCAGGAAACGATACCTACACCAAAACGATTACGCCTTCTGTATATTTTGCCAGAAACGGAATAGGAAGAATTGGCTTTTTAGTTAAAGCTAAAGATGGAACCGGCGATAAAAAATCACAAGATATTTTGGTTGAAGTGGGAACTTTTCAAGTAACCTTAACTTCTCCTGCTGAAAACAGCACTTCTATTATTAATTCAGGTTCAAACTTTACGGTCAGCGCAACAAATACTGGAGGAGCTGGCAGTTATACACTAAAAGCAAACGGAACAACAATTAATACAAATGCAAGTACTTCGAATTATTCTTATACACATACCAATATTACAGAAAATCAAAGCTATGAGCTAATTGCCACTCAGGGAGCAACTACAATTTCAAAGAAATTCTCAGTGGTTGTAAATCCAAATGCAGTTTCTCAGGCGATGCCAGCGGGTCTTGTTGAAGGTATAAATTATAATGTTTCGGATGCTACAAAAGCGACTTTAGTTTTAGATGCGCCTTTAAAAGACTTTGTTTATGTAGCAGGAAGTTTTAATAATTGGCAGCCAACTTCGGCGTATGCCATGAAAAAAGATCCAGCATCAGGCAAATTCTGGCTCGAATTGACAGGATTGGTTTCTGGTGTAAATAATACCTATCAATATTGGGTTGTAGATGCAACTCCTCTTGCCAATTCGCCAGCGATGGTAAAAACAGCAGACCCTTATTCAACTTTGGTTTTATCACCTTATGACGATCCTTTTATTGCTGCGGCAAAATATCCAAATATGCCTGTTTATCCAACAGGACAAAGTTTTGAGGTAACTGTTTTAAAAACAGGGCAGACTCCTTACAACTGGCAGGTTACTAATTTTGTTAAACCTGAAAAAGAAAAATTGGTTGTTTATGAAGTTTTGGTTCGTGATTTTGATGCCGCTAAAAGTTATCAAAGTTTGATTGATAGAATGGATTATTTTAAAAATCTGAAAATAAATGCTATCGAATTAATGCCGGTAATGGAATTTGAAGGAAATGAAAGCTGGGGTTACAATACTTCATTTCACATGGCTTTGGATAAATTTTACGGAACTTCAGATAAGCTGAAAGAGTTTATTGATTTATGCCATCAAAACGGAATTGCAGTAATTCTTGATGTAGCTTTAAATCACGCTTTTGGAAGAAATCCAATGGTAAGAATGTGGATGAATGATCCTGACGGAGACGGATTTGGTTCGCCAACAATAGAAAACCCATATTTTAATACTGTTGCGAAACACAGTTATAATGTAGGAGAAGATTTTAATCATCAGTCCGGAAAGACACAATATTATGTAGAACGAGTAATTAAGCAATGGATTCAGGAATATAAAATTGATGGTTTTCGCTGGGATTTAACTAAAGGATTTACACAAAATTGTACAGCATCAGACGAATCATGTACAAATGCTTATCAGCAAGACCGAGTAGATGTTTTAAAAAAATATGCTGACTATTCTTGGAGTTTAGACCCGACACATTACACCATTTTTGAACATCTTGGGACTGATGCCGAAGAAAAAGAATGGGCAAATTATAAGATTTCAGAATCACCAAGTAAAGGAATTATGATGTGGGGGAAAATGACAGATCCTTATAATGAATTGTCAATGGGATATAATAGCGATATAACGAGAATGGCAAGTTCTAGCAGAGGTTTTACAGCTAACCGTTTGATTGGCTATGCAGAAAGTCATGATGAAGAGCGTCTTATGTATAAAAATGTACAATATGGAGCCGTGAACGGAACTTACAGCGTGAAAACATTGAATACAGCATTATCAAGAATGTCTGCAATTGGAGCAGTTTCATTATTAGTTCCAGGACCAAAAATGATTTGGCATTTTGGCGAGTTAGGAATGGATGATTCTATTTTTACCTGTAATGATGGAACTGTAAACGATGCTTCGACCACAACGCCTGGCGATTGCAAGCTGGATACAAAGCCTCAGCCTCAATGGACAGAAAACTGGCTGGGAGATTCAAATCGTAATAAAATTTATAACGATTGGGCAAAAATGATTACACTTAAAAAAACAGAACCCGTTTTCTCCGGAACTTCGACAATTACAAATGCAAATTCTAAAATTGTAAATATCAAAATAACAGATGCAAACCTGTCTTCATCACAGTTGAAAGATGTTTTAATTTTAGCCAATTTCGATACAACAGCTCAGAACATACCTACAGGATTTCCATATGCTGGAACTTGGTACAATTTAATGGATAATTCAAATATTGTCGTAACAGATGTAAATGCTCCTATAAATCTGCCTCCAGGCGGATATAGAATTTATGGCAATAAAACCGCCAACTTAGCTATAGAAGATTTTGAAAGAGGGAATTCTGTGAGTTTGTACCCAAATCCAGTTGCAGATTATTTTGTTCTAAATACAGGTTTTGTAAAAGTTCAAATTTATTCGGTTTCTGGGCAGTTGGTAAAAAGTTTTACTTCTAATGGAAATGTTGATTTTCAATTCGGCGTAAGCGAATTAAAAACAGGATTGTATGTTGTAAAAGCTTCTGATGAAAATGGTAAAACGCAGGTAATGAAGTTTATTAAAAGATAAACTTAAAAATAAATCGTAACAGATTAAAAATTTGGTTAGGTTAGTGATGAGAAAGGGCTGTTCTGCGTAATGCAGACAGCCCTTTTCTGATTTTTTATCTCTTTTTGTTGTATTCTCCAATTAAAGAATAATATCCAAATGTTCCCAGACCCATGACAATGAGCGGGGTTAGTATAAATAAAATAATTGCACCAAATACCAAATCGTCCTGCTGGTCCGAAAGCAGTTTAGGTAAACCAAATTCGAATACACAGAAATACGCTGCTGCAGCTGCTAAAGCAATCCATAAGGCCCCTAAAACTTGTTTAATCGCGTTCATTTTTTTTAAATTTTAAAGGTGAGTAGTTTCGTTTTTGTTGTCAATATAAATCATTCCAATTACAAAGCAGATTCCTGCAATAATAATAGGATACCATAATCCGTCCAAATAAAAATCTGTTTTACCGGCTGTTTTGGCGTGAGATACAAAATAAGTAGAAATAGCGGGAAGTAAACCTCCAAAAATTCCGTTTCCAACGTGGTAAGGTAATGACATAGAAGTATATCTAATTTTGGTTGGAAACATTTCGACTAAGAAAGCGGCAATAGGACCATAAACCATCGTTACAAAGATGACCTGAATAAAAACTAAGAAAATTAATGTCCATTTATCGCTTGAATTAATTGTTATTGAAATACTGGTTTGAGCATCATTCTGATTTATGTACGTTTTTTTCTCTACCATGGATGTACCATCTGTATATTTTTTTTCAGTTGTACTTATAGAATTTCCGTCACCCGTTTTTTCAGTAATTACAGTAGGGTTTTCAACAATCTCGGTTTTTTTATTTAAATCTGTAGTATCGTACATTGTTTTGTAAATCGGTCTATAAGATAGTATAGCCAGCAGCATTCCGAACATCATAATGTATTTACGTCCTATTTTATCGCTTAGCCATCCAAAGAAAATAAAGAACGGAGTACCAATCAAAAGAGCGATACCTAATAATTCATCAACTTGAGAAGAATCAACATTCATAACCGTTTTCATAAAACTCATCGCGTAGAATTGTCCCGTATACCAGACAACTCCCTGTCCCATTGTAGCGCCAAATAAAGCCAATAAAACAAACTTTAAATTATATCTGTTCCCAAAACTTTCCTTTAACGGATTTGTGCTTGTTGTTCCTTCTTTTTTAGCTTTTGCAAAAACAGGTGATTCATCCATGTTTTTTCGGATTAAATACGAAACTCCTACCATTACGACAGAAACCCAAAAGGGAACGCGCCATCCCCACAAATCAAAATCTTCAGGAGAAAGGATGCTTTTCGTAGCCAGAATAACCATCAATGAAATAAACAAACCAACAGTAGCCGTAGTCTGAATCCAAGAAGTCCAATACCCTTTTTGACCTGCAGGTGCATGCTCTGCAACATAAGTGGCTGCACCGCCATATTCGCCGCCAAGCGCTAGACCTTGAAGCAGACGCAAAATCAAAACCAATAAAGGAGCGAGAAAGCCAATTGTTTCATAACTCGGAATACAGCCAATTAAAAAAGTAGAACCTCCCATTAATAATAAAGTAGCCATAAAAGTATATTTACGGCCAATTATATCTCCAAGTCTTCCAAAGAATAATGCGCCAAACGGACGAACAACAAACCCAGCTGCAAATGTGGCTAAAGTAGATAAAAACGCTGCGGTTGGATTGTCACTAGGGAAAAATTTTGTTGAAATAACAACGGCAAGGCTGCCAAAAATATAGAAATCGTACCATTCAATCATGGTGCCCATAGAAGAGGCCGAAATTACTTTCCAAATGCCCTTAGTAGAAGTTTTGCTCATAAAACTGCTTTGAGATCTTATTAGTAAATGAAATTTAAAGCTATAGTTTTACGAATATAGAAGATATTTTTTTATTTAGTTAGTACTTTTTTAACAAAAACTATTAATTTGTTGACAATATGATTTTAGAAACAATTAAGAGAGTTGTTCTATTTTTTAACCGCAATGCACGCTAAGAAAAAAACGCAAGGTTCGCAAAGCTTAAAAAAACTTTGCGAACCTTGCGTAAATCTTTGTGTTCTTTGCGGTTTAAAAAAACAGAAAAGTATAAAAACAAAAAACCCGAATAGAAATATTCGGGTTTTGGTGGTACCTCCAGGGATCGAACCAGGGACACATGGATTTTCAGTCCATTGCTCTACCATCTGAGCTAAGGTACCGTCTTGTGCGTATTGCGGGTGCAAAGATAGAATCATTTTCCGTTTATCCAAAACATTTTAGAAAAAAAATCAATTCGTATCTTCGCAGAAACAAAAAAGAAAAATGGTTTTAACTATTGATGTCGGAAACACTCGAATTAAAGCGGCTGTCTTTGAGGAGAATACTGCTTTAGAGATTTTTACTTTTGAGAAAAAGCAACTACTAGAAAAAATTGAAAAAATTTTGAAAAAGTTTCCAAAATGTTCCAATTTGGTCGTTGCATCGGTTGGAAGCATCGAAAAACAATCTTTTTTAAACTTCGAAAAACAGTTAAAAGTTCATTTTTTTACCCATGAAGATGGTTTTCCGTTTCATAATAAATATGCCACTCCAAAAACTTTAGGAATAGACCGCATGATTTTGGCGGCAGGAGCGACTTTGAAATTTCCGAAACAAAACAGATTAGTTATTGATGCAGGAACTTGCATTACCTACGATTTTATCGACGAAAATGACAATTATTTAGGAGGAGCTATTTCTCCAGGACTCCGTTTGCGATACGAATCAATGCATAATTTTACAGCCAGACTGCCTTTACTGACATTAGAAGCTCCTAATTCGTATATAGGAAACTCGACCACACAAGCGATGCATTCTGGGGTTGTCAACGGTTTTGTCTATGAGATTGACGGTTTCATCGATGATTATCGCAGGGACTTTTCAAATTTTATCATAATTTTAACGGGAGGCGATGCAGATTTTTTGGCTAAACGATTAAAAAATACCATATTTGCCAATTCAAATTTCCTTTTGGAGAGTTTGAACCAAACATATCAATATAAAATCGACAATGATTAAAAAAGTAATATTAAGCGCTTGTTTGCTTATATCGTTCGTTTCATTTGCGCAACAAGGTACTGCTTCTCCTTATTCTTTCTTCGGAATTGGAGATGTAAGATTCAAGGGAACCCTTGAAAACAGATCAATGGCCGGGGTTGCAGTGGAGCAGGACACGATTCATTTAAATTTAGAAAACCCTGCTAGTTACGCCAGCTTATTGCAGACAACTTTTACAGTTGGAGGAACTTTTGCTACTTCTAATTTGAAAACAAGTTCTCAATCAGAAAAAGCGCAGCGTACTACTTTTGATTATTTAGCATTAGGAATTCCGATGGGAAAATTCGGTGCCTCATTTGGTTTGATACCTGTTACTTCGGTGGGTTATAAAATTCTTAATGACAATTCTGCAACAGAAGGAGCGATAAATTCACAGCTTGATGGAAAAGGTGGAGTAAATAAGGTATATTTTGGATTAGGTTATAAAATTATGCGTAATTGGACTATTGGTGTAGATGCGCAGTATAATTTTGGAAAAATCACAACTACTACTATAGAATCAATTACTGGAGTTCAAAATGGTACTGCAGAAGTAAATACATCAGAGTTGTCTGGTATGGGATTTAGTTTTGGTACAATGTATCAAAAAAAGTTCTATAAAAAGATCAGTATGTTTTCTAGTTTAAGCTACACTTTTGCGAGTAATTTAAATTCAGATAATACCAGAACAATATCTGTTCAAGGAGATTCTGATCCTTATGTGTATCCTGCAGATTCACAGACTCTAAAGCTTCCTAATAAATTAAGTATTGGTTTGGGAGTTGGTGAGGCTAGAAAGTGGCTTGTTGGAGCAAATATGACTTTCCAAGGAGACGGACAGCTGGCAAATTATTATAATTCAATGGATAATGTGAGTTATGAGAATTACTCAAAATTTGCTCTTGGAGGATATTATCTTCCTAATTATAACTCTTTCACGAGTTATATGAGCAGAATTACCTATAGAGCTGGTTTGAAATATGAAAAAATTGGATTGATAGTTAATAATGAATCTATTAAAGATGTTGGAATGACGCTTGGAGTTGGAATTCCGATTCCTCAATCGTATTCGAATGTTAACTTTGGAATTGAATTTGGAAAACGTGGTACAGTTTCTTCTAATTTAGTTCAAGAAAATTATGTAAACTTTAGTTTGAGTTTCTCTTTCAACGACAGATGGTTTGTGAAGAGTAAATTCCAATAAACATAATATTTTACCTTTTCTAAGCTCATTACAATTTACTACATTTGGCAAATGAATTTACCAAAGAGATATAGTCTAATGGTTGTCACAGTTTTTGCTGTGACACTATTTTTTGGATGCGAAAGTAATTTCAAAGAAGTTCAGAAAATTAACTTCTCAGAATTTGTTCCCGCAACAGATGTTGATACGGCTAATATTAAATATACAGATTCTGGACGCATTACAGGGGTTTTAATTGCCTCTAAAATGCTGGATTACTCCAATCTTGATTTTCCATTTACAGAATTTCCAAAAGGAATCGATGTTACTTTGTATGATAAAAAGCAAAAGCGTACTTTTATAAAATCAAATTATGCAGTTTCGTACAAACCAACGCAGATTATTGATTTGATTGGTAAAGTAAAAATCACCTCTGAAGAAGGCCAGGTTTTGGAAACAGAACAGTTGTATTTTGACCAGAAAAACGAATGGTTCTATACGGAAAGAAAATTTAAGCTGACAGATAAAAAAGGAGTTTCTCACGGTCAGGGAATCGATTTTAGTAAAGATTTTAAAGTGATTAATTCACAGCGAATAAGCGGTGAAATTGAATCAGACGAAGAATAATAAGATATGGGTTATTTAAAATATACGCAGTACGTTTACATCATTATAGCACTTTTTTTTGCTTATGATGCTGTAGTGAAAATGAATGAAGGAGATGAAAGTTATCCCTTCTATTTTGTAATTGCAGGAATGTCTGCTTTTATGTTTTTCTTTAGAAGAAGATTTATCAATAAGCATAACAATCGTAACAAAAATCAGTAAAAATGGAAATTAGTATTATAATAATATGTTTAATACTAGCAGCTTTTTTTTCTGGAATGGAAATCGCTTTTATTTCCGCAAACAAAATTTATCTTGAAATAGAAAAGAAACAAGACGATTTCTTGTCTCGAATCTTAACTAAACTTACCGAAAATCCATCCAAATTTATTGCTGCCATGCTTATTGGCAACAATGTAGCCTTGGTGATTTACGGTTTTTTTATGGGTGATCTAATTCTAAATTGGATGACTAATTTGGGCCTAATTCTTCCTGATTGGTGGGATGTGGTCATTCAGACGCTTCTTGCAACTTTTATAGTATTGCTGACTTCAGAGTTTTTTCCTAAAGTTTTTTTTCAAATCTATGCCAATTCTTTAATTAAAATTCTGGCGCTTCCGGCTTATTTATTTTATCGATTATTTTATTATATCTCATCTTTCTTTATCTGGATTGCTGATTTTGTGCTGAGCAAATTTTTTAGGACAGAAGGAAACCAGATTCAATTATTCAGCAGGATTGAACTCGGAAATTATATTACTGAGCAGATGAGTACAGTTGAGGAAGATGAAGAAGTAGATTCTGAAATTCAGATTTTTCAAAATGCGCTGGAATTCTCGGGTGTTAAGGCACGTGATATTATGACACCTCGAACAGAAATTGTCGACATAGATCTTTTTGATACTGTTGACGATCTGAAGGCATTGTTTATTGAAACAGGATATTCTAAAATAATTATAAGCCAGAATTCTTTAGATGATATTGTGGGATATGTGCATTCTTTCGATTTGTTCAAAAAACCATCTACAATAAAATCAGTTTTAATGACTGTGGAATTTGTTCCAGAAACCATTCTGATAAAAGATGTGCTGAATTTATTGATTAAGAAGCGTAAAAATGTTGCAGTTGTTTTAGATGAATATGGAGGAACTTCAGGAATTATTACCATTGAGGATATTGTAGAAGAACTTTTTGGAGAAATCGAAGACGAACACGATTTAGATGAGGAATTAATCGAAGAAGAAATAAGCGAAGGCAAGTATTTGTTTTCTACGAGATTAGATGTAGAGTATTTGAATGAAACTTATAAATTAATGATTCCAGAAGAAGATTCTTATGGTACATTGGGAGGTTTTATTGTAAATCATACAAAAGAAATTCCTCAAAAAGGAGATAAAATTGTCATTGATAAGTATCATTTTTTTATAAAAGAGGCTTCAAATAAGAAAATAGAATTGGTCAAATTGACAATTAAAGATTGATTTTTTAAATTAATGAAAAAAAATGTGCAAAATAAAACGCTAGTTGTATTGTTATTAACTAGATAATTGTATTTTCGCAAACTGAATATAAAATTAACGATAATAAAATGGCAGTTTTAGCAAAAATTAGACAGCGTTCCGCTTTATTGATAGGAGTTATTGCACTTGCATTATTTGCATTTATAATACAAGACTTAATTGGTAAAGGAACATTTAGTCAAAGTTCAAAAGATGTAGGAAGCATCGACGGAAAAGATATTTCATTTGAAGACTTTAGAATTAAAGTTAGTAATGTTGAAAAAAGTGGGCAGGGCATAACTTCCACTGAAGCTGCAAACAGAGTTTGGGATCAAGAAGTTTCAATCGCTTTATTGTCATCTCAATTTGAAAAATTAGGATTGCGAGTAGGTAAAAAACACTTACTTGAAGTTTTAAAATCAGATCCAAATATTGGTAAAAACCCAATGTTTTTAAACGCAGCAGGAATTTTTGATGAAGTTAAGTTTAACGACTATTTCAACTCAAATCCAGAAGCAAAAGAATACATCGCTCAAAAAGAGAAAGATGCTGAATTGAATGCTAAATTTCAAATCTATAATACTTTAATTAAGTCAGGACTTTACACAACTGCTAGTGAAGGGAAATTGAAGTATGAGATGGAAACAAACAAAGTGAACTTTGCTTACGCAGCAGCTCCTTATTCTTCTATTAAAGACAGTGAAGTAAAAATTTCTGATTCTGATATCGTAGATTATATGAAGAAAAACGAGAAAAAATTCAAAGCGGATGCAACTCGTGAAATTCAGTACGTATTAGTAGAAGATAAAGCTTCTAAAGAAGATGAGGCTGAAATTAAAACTAAATTAAATTCATTATTATCTGGAAGTGTTGTTTACAATGCAAAAACGGGTAAAAATGATACATTGCCAGGATTTAGAAATGCAACAAACATCGCTGAATTTGTAAACGCAAATTCTGATGTTCCTTACGATTCTACTTATGTTCCAAAAAATGCTTTACCAGCTGTTGATGCAGATAAATTATTTAGTCTGCCTGCCGGAGCAATTTACGGACCATACGTTTATGGAAGATACTATGCGATTTCTAAATCTCTAGGTTTTAAAGCGGGAGTGAATGCAAAAGCTAGTCATATTTTAATTTCTTACGAAGGTGCTCAGGCTACTCCAAAAGAAAAAAGAACTAAAGAGGAAGCTAAAGCTAAAGCAGAGGAAATCTTAGCTCAAGTTCAAGCTAATCCGGATAGTTTTATGATGTTGGCTTTTACAAGTTCTGATGATTCATCTGCACAGCAAGGTGGTGATTTAGGATACTTTGGTCAAGGTCAAATGGTAAAACCATTTAATGATTTTGTATTCAACAATGGAATTGGAAAAATTGGTTTAGTAGAAACTCCTTTTGGATTTCACGTAATCAAAGTTACGGACAAACAAGACGGAATTCGTTTAGCTACTATCGCTCAAAAAATCGAGCCTTCTGAAGCTACTTCTGATAAAGTATTTACATTGGCAACTAAATTCGAAATGGATGCTGCTGACAAAGACTTTAACGGTGCTGCTAAAGAACTAGGTTTAAAGGTGGCTCCTGCTGTAAATGCAAAAGCAATGGATGAAGCGTTTGGTCCATTAGGAAACCAAAGAAACATCGTAAGATGGGCTTTTGATAAAGAAACAAGTAAAGGTGATGTTAAGCGTTTTGAAATTGCTAATATCGGACACGTTATTGCGCAATATAAAGGTGAAAACAAATCAGGTTTAGTTTCTGTTGATATGGCAAGACCATATGTGGAGCCAATCTTGAAAAACAAGAAAAAAGCAGAATTGTTAAAAGCTAAAATGTCAGGTTCAAGCCTTGAGGCTATCGCGAAGGCTGCTGGTGTTGCTGTTCAACAAGCTGCAGACGTAACTTTAGACAATCCAGTTTTACCTGGTGGTGTAGGACAAGAGCCAAGAGTTGTGGGTACGGCATTTGCTTTAACTGCTAATAAAATCTCTGCTCCAATTGAAGGAAACACGGGTGTTTATGTTGTGAAAAACGTAAAAACAGTAAAAGCTCCTGCAATTGCTAATCACGCTGCTTATGTAGAAAAAGTAAAAGCTCAAAGTGCAAATGATGCAAGCAGAGTGTTACCAGCGTTGAAAAACAATGCAAAAATTGAAGATAACAGATTACAATTCAATTACTAAGAATCAGTAATTTTCCTTATAAAACCCGAAACGTCTTATGATGTTTCGGGTTTTTCTTTTTTTTGCTAAAAATAATCAATTTCACTTTGTAATATTTTTTAGTTAATTTTTTGATACTCTGTAGGTAAAGTAGAGATTTAATCTAAAAAATTTGTGATATTCAAAATATTACAGTTAATTTGTCCGAATTTTTATTTTAACATTTTCTTTGGATTTTAGAAATATTAAAATAAAGATGAAAAACAGGACCCAAAACAAATACCTTAACATCAAACATTTAATGTTTTTTACTTTAAAAATTTTTAAAAAGAAGCCGAGAGTTTATACCAAAATAGAAAGTCATATTTTTGGAATCATTACGGAGCTTTTAAAAGTTGCCAGCACCGACATCAATGTAGATGAATTGGGTGGAAAGTATTATTTAAGTAACGAAGAACAGCATTTTAAAGTTACAATCTTAAGTAACGATTACGTAATTCGATTAACGAATACACACGATTCTGTAGCGGAGAAATACGATAAAATGTTTGTAGAAGATGTATTGCGAGCTGTAAAAGAAGAAAAACACCGCAGAATGGAAGTTGTTTATGATTCTATTACAAATAGTATAGAGAAAATGGCTGAACGCCTTCATAACAGACTTATCGAATCGAACGAACAAGAAAGCCGTTCCGTTAGAAGATTAGAGACAAAATCTGAACGAAATAGCAAAAGAGCTTATTAATTTAAAGAATTTATAGGATCATTTCTTCGTAAGTTAGAATTGTCTCGTATCCTTTTCTAGCAAAATATTCGGTTGGATTTTCCTGCGAAACTACCATTACAAAATCACCGCCCCAAGCACCAAGACTTTTAATTACTCCATTAAAATCAGGGAAAACAGCTTCTTTAATAGTCTGCATTTCTAGAATATTACTCAGATGAATTTCATGTCTTTGAACTGCTGATGCAAATTCCTTTAATGTTTTAGCAGTAAGGATAGCATTTGTTATTTTGTTGTTTTCGGCTACGCTTTGTGCAAGATGATTGTTCTTATTATTGTTGTAAGCATAAATTGCAGCTTTACTATTTTGTTTTTTATTCAAATAAACAAAGTAAATATGTTTTTTAAAATCAGGAATAAATTCAACCGATTTTACAACGTTGTTTTTAATTTGATACAAAACAGGAGTATTGTTTTGCGCACATGCAATATCATAACCACTTCCGCCAAAACTGTTGTTTAATAAGGTAAAAGCATTGACGTCTGCCCATTGAGCAATGTTATTAATAAGTGTTGATGAAGTTCCTAAGCCCCAATTTCTTGGAAAAGACAAATGCGTGCTTACTTTAAAGCCGGTAGAATTGTCTATAAATTTAGGGTTTAGAGTGTAGGCTTCATGCAGAATATCAATCAAAGTGGATTTTACAGTTTCAGCTTTTATTTCGGGTTTATTTATAAATTCATCAAATAAAATGGTTTCTTCAAACCATAAATGTTTATCATAGTCGTAGCTTTTCCATTCGATTTCGTTGTTGGTTCCGTCTTCAATTATTAAATCTTGACCAAATTTTGTTGGCAGGGCAAATGCATCAGCTCCATCTAAAACCAAATATTCTCCAGCGATAAAAAGTTTTCCGTTACTATAATATGTTTTTTTCATACTTTCATTTAAAAACAAATTCCAATCCCGAAGTCTCAGGAAAAACTCCAAATTCCATTACAATTGGAATTTGAAATTTTATTTAAATCTTATAATTATTGGAATTTTTATTTATTTTATTTTCTTAAGTTTTCAATAAAATCTACCACAGCGCTGTGAGAAACTGCTGTTTTCTTAAAATGAGATTTTATTAGGTTGCGCTCTTCGTTGGTCGCTTCAAATTGATTCATAATATTGTTTAGGTGCATTTTCATATGTCCCTCTTGAATCCCAGTAGTAGTTAATGATCGTAAAGCTGCAAAGTTTTGTGCTAAACCGGCAACGGCAACAATCTCCATTAATTCTTGAGCCGACGGCTTTTCTAAAATATCTAAACACAATTTTACTAGAGGATGAAGAGAGGTTAAACCGCCCACAGTTCCTAAAGCCAAAGGAATTTCGAGCCAGAAAGTAAAAATGCCGTTTTCGATTTTGGCATGGGATAAACTTGCGTACTGCCCATTTTTTGAAGCGTATGCATGAACTCCAGCCTCGACAGCTCTGAAATCATTTCCAGTTGCCAAGATAACAGCGTCCACGCCATTCATTATTCCTTTATTATGTGTAACTGCTCTAAAAGGTTCAACTTCGGCAATTTGAACTGCTTGTACAAAACGTTCTGCAAATTCCTGTGGATTACTAATGTGTTTTTCGGCTAATTCATCAATCGGACAAGAAACTTCAGCTCTAACTAAGCAATTTGGAACATAATTGGACAAAATGCTCATAATTACCTCTAATTTTTCCCCATTATCAAGTAAATCTGAGTGTTGAGCTTCTTCTTTTAATGTTGAAGCGAATTGCTCCAAACATGAATTTATAAAATTAGCTCCCATGCTGTCTTTAGTTTCAAAAGTAGCATGCAGCTGATAATAGTTTTCAAGTAAACTTCTTTTGTCTTTTAGCTTAACATCCAAAATACCACCGCCACGTTGCTGCATATTTTTGGTTATATTCTGTGTTTCTGAAAAGAATTTAGGCTTTATTTCGTCAAAAAAACTTTTTAATTTATCAGCATCTCCATTGTATGTAAAATGAACCTGGCCAATTTTTTCGGTATTGATAATTGTTGTTTTGAATCCTCCTCTTGTAGACCAATATTTTGCCGCTTTTGAAGCTGCGGCAACTACAGAACTCTCTTCAATTGCCATCGGAATGGTTTTGTATTTTCCGTTAATTAAAAAGTTAGGAGCGACTCCAAGTGGGATATAGAGGTTTGTAATGGTGTTTTCGATAAATTCATCGTGAAGTTGCTGAAGCTTTTCATCTGAATTCCAGTAATTTCTTATAATATTTTGCGCCTCATCTGGGTTCGAAAAATATTCATTTGCAATCCAGTTAATTTTTTCTTTTTTGGATAATTTAGAAAATCCGGCAACAGCGTTGTTCATTCTCAGTATATTAAATAATAATGTTGCAGCAAATATACCATTTTAAGAGTTTTGTTTAAAATGTATTTTGAAATTAGAAAGTACGCAATCGTTATTTTTTTTAACATTTAACACTTAAAATGTGTATTATGTTTATTTTTTTCACTAAAATTGGGCTCTTTTTTATATTTAAATTAATTGTAATGAATACAAGTAAAATTACTGTAATACTTTTATTTCTAGTTGCAACCGTTTTTGGTCAACAAAAAATCACTATCGAAAATATTTACGGCGGGGCATTCCGAGCTAAAGGAATGGATGAGCTGCAATCTCTAAAAAATACAGATCAATATACTGTCTTAAATGTAGATAGAGCCAGCAGAACCCAACAGATTGATTTGTATGATTTTGCAACTTTAAAAAAGGTGTCTAATTTAATTGATACTAAAAATCACACAGCGCTTTCTGCAGGAATTGATAGTTATATTTTTGATTCATCAGAAAAGAAAATTTTAATCGCTTGTAATAGCAATCAGATTTTCCGCCACTCTTTTACAGCAGATTATTATTTGTATGATATCGCTTCAAAATCTTTAACGAAGCTTTTTGATTTTCAAATTCAAGAGCCGACTTTTTCTCCTGACGGAACAAAAATCGCTTATGCTAGAGAAAATAACTTATATGTTTATGATATTGCTTCAAACAAATCGACTCCGATTACAACAGACGGAAAAAAGAATGCCGTAATTAATGGTATTACGGACTGGGTTTATGAAGAAGAGTTTGCTTTTGTTCGTGCTTTTGACTGGAGCAAAGACAGTAAAAAGGTAGCTTACATTCGTTTTGACGAAAGCCAGGTTCCTGAGTTTTCAATGTCAATGTTTCACAAAGATTTGTATCCAACAATTGAAACGTTTAAATATCCTAAAGCAGGAGAAAAAAATTCAGTAGTTTCATTACATATTTATGATGTAGCTGCTACAGCAACTAAAAAAGTAGATTTAGGAAATTATAATGATTTTTACATTGCAAGATTACAATGGACAAATGATGCAAATGTGCTTTCTGCACAGGTTTTAAACCGTCATCAAGATAATCTTGATTTATTGTTTGTTGATGGAAATACAGCTGCTGCAAAAGTGGTATTGAATGAAAAAGACAAGGCATATGTTGATGTAACAGATAATTTGACTTTCTTAAAAGACAACAGTTTTATCTGGACAAGTGAAAAAGACGGTTTTAATCATATTTATTTATATGATAAAACTGGAAAACTAAAAACTCAAGTTACAAAAGGAAACTGGGAAGTAACTTCTTACTACGGTTTCGACGAAAAAACAAAAACTATTTTCTATCAATCTACAGAAAATGGTTCAATCAATAGAGATCTTTATAGAATTGGATTAGACGGAAAAAACAAATTGCGTTTGTCTAAAAAAACAGGAACAAGTGCTGCAACTTTCAGTCCGAACTTCCAATATTTCATTACTACATTCTCTAGTAATTTAGTTCCTACGACTTATACTTTAAACGAGTCGAAAACAGGAAAAGAAATTCAGGTTATAGAAAACAATCAGGCGCTTGCTGATAAATTGAAAGCCTATAACTTACCTGCAAAAGAATTTATTGTTTTAAAAACAGCAAAAGGAAACGAATTAAACGCTTGGATTTTAAAACCAAAAGATTTTGATCCTTCAAAAAAATATCCAGTTTTCATGTACCAATATTCTGGTCCAGGATCACAACAAGTAAACAACGATTGGAATAACTCTGATGATTATTGGTTTTTGTCGCTTACACAACAAGGTTACATCGTAGCTTGCGTTGACGGAAGAGGAACTGGTTTTAAAGGAGCAGATTTCAAAAAAGTGACTCAAAAAGAATTAGGTAAATATGAAGTAGAAGATCAAATTGATGCTGCAAGAGTATTGGGTTCTTATTCTTATGTTGACGCTTCTAGAATTGGAATTTTTGGATGGAGCTATGGTGGTTTTATGGCATCTAACTGTATTTTTCAAGGAAATGATGTTTTTAAAATGGCAATCGCGGTTGCTCCCGTAACAAACTGGAGATTCTATGATAGTGTTTACACAGAAAGATACATGCAGACGCCTCAAGAAAATGCAAGCGGATACGATCAAAATTCACCAATTAATCACGTTGATAAATTAAAAGGGAAGTTTTTATTGATTCACGGATCTGGAGATGATAACGTTCACGTTCAGAATTCAATGCAGATGATGGAAGCTTTAATTCAAGCTAATAAACAATTTGATTCTCAAATTTATCCAGATAAAAATCATGGTATTTATGGCGGAGCTACTAGGATTCAGCTTTACAATAAAATGACCAATTTTATCAAAGAAAATCTATAATCTAAATTTTTTAAACGTAATTAAATAAGCGAATAATATGGGAGAAACTCAAGTAAAAACTGCGCATCCAAAAGGACTTTGGGTATTGTTTGGGACGGAGATGTGGGAGAGGTTCAATTTTTATGGAATGCGGGCTTTATTGACTTTATTTCTTGTAAATTCATTATTAATGAAAGAAGAAGAAGCCTCATTAATTTATGGTGGTTTTCTTGGACTTTGTTACTTAACACCGATGTTAGGTGGTTTTGTTGCCGATCGTTTTTTAGGAAACAGAAATTGTATCTTATTAGGAGGATTATTAATGGCTATCGGACAAATGCTTTTGTTTACAAGTGGAAGTGTTTTTGAGTCAAATCTTGATTTAGCCAAAATCATTATGTATTCTGCATTAGGAGTTATTGTTTTTGGTAACGGATTCTTCAAACCAAACATTTCGAGTATGGTTGGAAGTTTGTATCCAAAACAGGAAAAAACAAAACTAGATAGTGCTTTCACTATTTTCTATATGGGAATTAACATTGGAGCATTTTTAGGCCAGTCAATCTGTCCTTTATTAGGAGATGTTAAAGATGCTGGCGGAATTAGAGATATCCACGCTTTTAGATGGGGATTCATGGCTGCATCTGTAGCGATGCTTTTAGGAACAATTCTTTTTTACTTCTTAAAAAATAAATATGTAGTTTCTCCGGAAGGAAAACCATTAGGAGGACTTCCTTCTAAAAATGATGCATCAGATTTTGAAGAAGGAGAAGCACAGCAAGCTAATTTTTCTAGTAAAGCATTGGCAATGGCTGGAGTTGCATTTATCGCTTTAGGATTCTTTTTTCACTATGTAGTAGGGCAGAATTTAATTTACACTTTAATTTATTCAAGTGGTTTAGCGTTAGCAGGATTGATTATTTCTGATACTTCTTTGACTAAGGTTGAAAGAGACAGAATTATTGTAATTTACATCGTATCGTTCTTTATTATTTTCTTCTGGGCAGCATTTGAACAAGCGGGTTCTTCTCTGACTTTTATTGCTGATAATCAAACAGACAGACATTTCTTTGGTTGGGCAATGCCACCGTCAATGGTTCAGATTTTTAACGGATTATTCGTTGTAGTTTTAGCAGTTCCTTTTAGTATTCTTTGGGATACTTTAAGAGCTAAAGGTAAAGAACCAATTTCACCAGTAAAATTAGCAGCCGGTTTAGTAATAATTTCTATCAGTTTCTTTATGATTGCAACTCAAGTTTCTTATATCGGAACTTCAGGGCTTTTATTAGTAAAATGGCTTATCTTATTATATTTCTTAAATACATGTGCGGAGTTGTGTTTGTCTCCAATTGGTTTATCATTGGTAGGGAAATTATCTCCAAAACGTTTCGCGTCATTATTATACGGAGTATTCTTTTTATCTAATGCATCAGGTTATGCTTTAGGAGGAACTTTAGGTTCTATCTTACCAGCAACTGGTGATAAATTTGCAAAAGCAAAAGAATTAGGAATCGATCTTCAGGCAGTTTTAGATAAAAAATTAACGCCGACAGCAGATCAATTAGCTTTGCTGGATCAGCATCAAATTAGTGCTCATAATCCAATTTTCGCTGGATTTGAAATCCACAACTTATATGAATTCTTTATGGTATTTGTTGTACTAACTGGAATCGCAGCAATTTTATTATTTGCTTTAACACCAGTGTTGAAGAAATTAATGCATGGCGTTAGATAAATGGAAAAAAATATTACTCTAGAAGAAATTCAGAATTTTGAAGGCAAGTACCCAAAACAATTGTGGTACTTGTTTTTTGTTGAAATGTGGGAACGTTTTTGTTTCTACGGAATGCGTGGTGTGCTTACAATTTTTATGGTGGATCAGCTTTTTTTAAAAGAAGATCATGCTAATTTGCAATACGGAGCTATTCAGGCTTTTGTGTATGCTTTTACTTTTATTGGAGGTATTTTTGCAGATAAAGTTTTAGGATTCAAAAAATCCTTGTTTTTTGGTGCGATTGTAATGATTCTTGGAAATCTTTTAATCGCAGTTGCGCCACATGATTTGTTTTATTATGGAATTGCTTTTTCTATTATTGGAACAGGTTTTTTTAAGCCAAATGTTTCGTCGATGGTAGGAGAATTGTATAAGGAAGATGATGGAAGAAGAGATGCAGGCTACGGAATGTTTTATGCCGGAATTAACGTAGGAGGGCTTCTTGGAGGTGCTTTGTGTGTTTATTTAGGAAAATACTATTCTTGGCAGTTGTGTTTCTTGTCTGCAGCAATTGTTATGTTCTTAGGTTTAGTTACTTTTTTGATGACTAAAAAATATTTAGGGCCAATTGGTGATTCTCCTTTGTTGGACTTAGATGCGAATAAAAGAAAAGTACGCGAAATCGCAGTTTATGTACTTTCGCTATTAAGTATCCCTCTTATTTATATCATGGTTAAAAATACTGACTATACAGATTATTTTATGTATACGATTGGTATTGTAGCAGTTTTATATTTCGTTTACGAATTATATAAATTGGGAGATATAAAATTGCAAAAGAAACTTTTTGCCGCTTTCTTGTTTGTGTTTTTCTATTTATTATTTAATGCAATTTATGAGCAAAGTGGAGGATCATTGTCGCTTTTTGCAAAAGACAATTTAGATAATAAACTATTGTTTTTTAATATAGATCCAAATATCATTAACAACAGTTCGAATACTTTCTTTGTGGTGGTTTTAAGCCCGCTGATTGGTTTGCTTTGGATTTGGATGGGGAAAAGAAAAATAGAGCCCAATACCTTAATAAAATTCGGAATCGGATTTTTGTTTTTAGCGGCCTCTTTCTATATTTTCTATTTGACTAGATTTTTTGCGAATGTTCAAGGAATTGCGTCTTTAAATGTGTTTACATTTGCTTACTTAGTAACCACTATTGGTGAACTTTGTTTGGGACCAATTGGAATGTCAATCATTACGAAACTATCTCCAAAACGACTATTTGGAATGATGATGGGATTATGGTTTTTGGCGGCAGCTTTTGGGCAATTGTTCGCAGGAAAATTAGGAGCTGAAATCTCGAGATCGAATACTGGAGATACTTTGTTGTCTAAGCTGCAATCGTATACAGAAGGATATTATCAACTGGCTATTTATTCGCTTGTTGCGGGTGTTATTCTAATTGCTATTTCTCCGTTAATTAAAAAATTAATGCAAGAAGTAAAATAGATGTATTTTGCAATCTGTTTTTTGCATAAATTTGTCAAAATTTTACCATTATGAAAAAAATACTATTTATAGCTTTATTCTTAATTAGTGCTTCAAATCTTAAAGCACAAGAATTAAAATGGTATACAGATGTTAGAGAGGCTATTACTGTAAGTAATAAAGAACAAAAACCAATGTTGATGTTTTTTACAGGAAGTGATTGGTGCGGCTGGTGTATTCGTTTGCAGAATGAAGTTTTAAAGACAGAAGAGTTTAAAAAATGGGCGGCTACAAATGTAGTTTTGGTAGAATTAGACTATCCAAGAGCAGTTCCTCAAACTCCGGAACTTAAAAATCAGAATCTGGAATTACAGCAAGCTTTTGCAATTCAAGGTTTTCCAACCATTTTCTTTACCAGTGCAGAGTCGAAAGACGGAAAAGTAAACTTTAAAGGCCTTGGTAAAACAGGTTATGTTGCTGGTGGTCCATCTGCCTGGCTGACAGTTGCGGAAGGAATCGTACATCCGAAGAAATCATAATTAAAAGCAAAGAAATAAATATAAGGCCCTTCACAATATGTGAAGGGCTTTTTTGTGTTTAGTAAGAAAATTTTCCTAATAAAACATCTTTTTTAAATATTATGTATTTTATTACGATTAAAAAAACATATAATGTATTTTTTGTGTGAATAAAAATTGGAAAATTAAAATATTATGTTAATTTCGTCATGCTAATCTAACCAAAACCAATTAATATGACTAAAAAACTACTTATCCTACTGTTTTTTTTAGGGTCATTTATGATGCAGTCGCAAAATTTAGCTTGGAGAACAAACATGACCGATGCAATTGCAATAAGTAACGACCAAAAGAAACCAATGTTAATTTTGTTCACTGCCTCAGGTGTACCAGAAAATCTTCAAAATGAAATTTTTAAAACCCCAGATTTTGCCGTTTGGTCACGTGATAATGTGATTTTAGTAAAATTAGATTTATCAGACATGAACGCATCTGATACTGATCGTGAGCAGAATGTGAAGTTAAAAAACGCATTTGGCGTTCAAGACCTTCCAGAAGTGTGTTTCGCATTGGCATCAGTGAGAAAAAACAAAACAACTTTTAGTGCTTTGGGGAAAATTGCTTATAAACCCGGAGGAGCGAAAGCTTGGATAGCAGAATCTAATTCTATTTTGCATCCAGCTGAATAAGAAGAGTACATTTAACTTTATTTCAATTTTTTTATCCCATTTTGTTTTACAAATTGGGATTTTTTTTGCTGAATTATAATAGAAGATTTTCTTTTTTTATTAGTGTTTATTTAACATTTATTAAAAAAACATCCGTTTACTGCTAATTTGATTTTAATGTATGATAGCTGTCTTTTAATTGGTTAAATAATTCATTTAATATACTTTTTATATTATTTTAGATTTATTAACATAACCATAACCCAAATTATATGCCAAGAAAACTACTTATCCTACTATTATTTTTTAGTCCATTTATGATTCATTCGCAGAATATAATATGGAGAACTGACATTAATGAAGCTGTAGCTACAAGTGCTGAAAAAAGAAAGCCCCTTCTTATTTTTTTTACCGGACAAGGGGTAAATCCACAGCTTCAAAACGAGATTTTTTCTTCTCGTGATTTCGAAGAATGGTCTCGTAAAAATGTTATCCTTGTGAAACTTGATCTCTCTGATGCCTCGGTTACTGATGCAGCAAAAGAACAAAATCTTAGATTGAAAAATGCTTTTGGCATTGAAGAAATTCCGCAAGTTTGTTTTACAGAGGTTACAGTTAGAAAAGGAAAAACAAATTTTAACAAACTGGGTCTCATTTCATATACATCTGCTGGTGTTAGAGATTGGATTTCACAATCTAATTTGATTTTAAATCCAGAATAAAAAATCATAATTTATAGTATCCCTTTTCAATTGTGGAATGAAAAGGGATATTTTTTTTGGTGCAGCTGTTTTTCCACAATTTCTGAATTGAATTTGAATTGGATCCGTCTGCAATTATCAATTTTGGCCGATGATTTTGTAATAATCTGTCGAGATTTATTTTTGGTGTTTGAGTTAAAATCAAAATGTCTGGATTTACATTTGCTGGACAAATCCCCGTGCTGTCTATTATTAAAATCTTTTCTTTTTTAAAATAAAGTAGATTTTTGATTTCTCTAATTTTGGTTAGTTTAATCGAATTTCCTACAAGATAAGAATTTACATTTCTGTTTTTTGACTTCTTTTCAAAAACGGGATTAGGTGTGTATAAAACAATATTACTTCCGTTACGTTCAGAAACAAGGGTGTTTTTCTTTTCGTTGTAAACTATTAATTCTTGGTCACTTTCTCTTTGAATTTTCGTCAGGATAAATGATAGCTGCACTAAAATTATTGTGCTTAAAGCGAATACCATTTTAGTATAGCTGGGTTTTTTCAGCCAGATAATTGAGGAGATTATTAAGAGATAAAAACTACATAAATAATAAGAATTAAAGCTGATGTCTCGAATCACAAATGATTCAATTGAAGCGACTGCATGTATCATATAATTTAAGAGATAAATGCTTTTTTCAAATATCATTATTACAAATAGAGGAGGATGGGTAAAGATGGCAATAATCATTACAATAATTCCTGCAATCATGATAAAGGATAAAACAGGGAGAATTATAATATTGGTTACAAAAAACAATCCTGGGAATTGATGAAAATAATACAAGCATAAGGGTAGAGTACCTATTTGTGCAGCAAAAGAAACGGTTAAGGCTTCCCAGATATAAATAATTAATCTGTTTTTGGGTTTATAGATATTCTTGAAAATTGGCTGAAGCCACAAAATAAAAAAGAGTGCTAAATAACTTAATTGAAAGCCGGCATCAAATAAAAAGTACGGTTCAAAAAGTAAGATTAGTAAAATTGAAACTAATAAAGTGTGGTAAATATTTCCGTTTCTGCGTAAATGATTTCCAATTGCTAGAAAAGAAAACATAACAACAGATCTTAAAACTGAAGGAGAGAGTCCTGAAATAATAGCAAATCCTGCTAATGAAAGCAGAATTGAAATAAGCTTAATAAATGATCCTTTTTGGGTATTAGGAATTGGCTTTAAAATGAATGTGATAAACAGCATTATAAACCCAACATGCAGACCTGAAACAGAAAGAATATGAGTGGCTCCTGAATATTGATAATCCTGAATAATGTCTTGTGAAATTTCCTGCTGCTGTCCTAAAATTAAGGCAAGCGCTACATTCATTTCTGATTTGCTGAAATTTGATTTTTCGAGGTTCGAATTTATTCTAGAATGTAATCTTGCACAATAATACCAAATATCTTTTTCAATAATTGGACTTATCAAGATTTCCTTTTTCTGGCAGTAGATTTGTGCAAAAATCTGTTTGTTGGCCAAATAGGAACTGTAGTCAAATTGATTTGGATTTTTGTTTGATTTATTGCGTTGTAGGGTGGTTTGAATTTTAATTCTATTGCCGATAATTAAATTGTTTACACTGCTGTCTTTCTGAATATTGACAATTATTTTTCCGCTGTAATTTTGATCTGAAATACTTTTAATATAAGCAAAATAACGATCGCTGTAATCGTTGCTTTTTAGTTTTTCGCGGAGAAGTAAAACTATTGATTGCGGTTTATCAAATGCGGTTTCGCAGTGTGTATAGTTGTCTTTTTGCAGGTTTTCGGTATGGCTTAAAAGGGTGAAAATGCCTAGTACAAAAGATAGAAAATAGACAGAAAGTCCAAAAAGGAAATGTTTTTTACTGTTTTTTCTACTCCAAAAATAACCTCCACAAAATAAGGCAAAGGATATAGCTAAGAAGTAAGCTGTCGGCAAGAGAGAAAAATGCAGATAATAGGATGCAATAACCCCAAATATAAAGGCAATTGTAATTTTTATTAACGGAAAATCTAATACTTTCATGGTTTAAAAGTATTAAAATTTTGTAAGAAAAATAATAAATTAATTGTATTTATTTAATTAAGGATTCTATTGACCTGTTCAAAAGAGTTCTTATAGTATGCTTCTTTTGTAGATGAAATAATTACGCCTTTTGACGTAGAAGAGTGTACAAATTTTATTTCGTCAGAATTGACTTCTGTAATTAGTCCAACGTGATTGATCTGTCTGCTTTTGTTGGTTTTAAAGAAAATTAAATCCCCTTTTTTTGCATCATTTAACGGAATTACTTTTCCAATTTTTGCTTGCTCATAAGAACTTCTTGGAAGAGGAATACTTTCGCTTTGAAAAGTAGTATATACTAAACCAGAGCAGTCAAAACCGCCTTTTGTGGTTCCGCCGGCTTTATAACGAACGCCAATATTGTCGGTTGCTTTTTCGATTAAATTGTTAACCAGATTTCTATTTTCTTTTTTAGATTCGCTTTTGTTCGCAACTGTAGAAGTCGATTTACAAGAAGTAAAAGCAACGGCTAAAAGCAGAAAAATTAATATTCTTTTCAAAATAAATTATTTAAGCGTTTTTTAAATCAGCAACAATTAGTTTAGCGGTGTTTTTACTTGCTCCAACTCCGCCAAGTTTTTGTTCTAAAATGTCGTAATTATGAAGCAGTTTAGCGCGGTATTCGGGTTCCAATAGCTTTTGTAATTCTTCTTTAATTCGCTTTTTATTGCATTCACCCTGAATCAACTCAGTTACCACTTCCTGATCCATAATTAAATTTACCAATGAAATGTATTTTAAAGTAATTATGCGTTTCGCAATTTGGTAAGAAACTTCACTTCCTTTATAGCAAACTACTTCAGGAACTTTAAAAAGTGCGGTTTCGAGAGTGGCAGTTCCAGAAGTTACCAAAGCGGCTGTTGAAGAACGCAATAAATCGTAAGTTTTATTAGAAACAAATGCTATGTTCTTGTTTTTTAAGAATTGATGATAAAACTCGTATTCCTGACTTGGAGCGCCGGCAATTACAAATTCATACTCCTGAAAATCATCCACAACACTCAACATTACGCTCAGCATTTTAGTGATTTCCTGTTTACGGCTTCCTGGTAAAACGGCGATAATTGGTTTTTCGCCTAAATTATTTTCTTTTCTAAATGATGTTTCATCAAAAGCAGACTGATTCTGAATAGCATCAATTAATGGATGTCCCACAAAATCTACTGGATAATGATGTTTATCCTCATAAAAACTTTTCTCAAAAGGAAGAATCACATACATTTTATCGACATCTTGTTTGATGGCTTTAATACGGTTTTCTTTCCACGCCCAGATTTGCGGAGAAATATAATAATGTGTTTTATAGCCCAATTCTTTAGCCCATTTTGCAATACGCATATTAAAACCAGGATAATCAATAAAAATAATAACATCTGGTTGGAATTCCAAAATGTCTTTTTTACAGATTTTAATATTGTTTAAGATGGTTTTTAAGTTAAAAACCACTTCAATAAATCCCATAAAAGCCAGTTCTCGGTAATGTTTTACGAGAGTTCCGCCAGCTTTTTGCATTAAATCGCCTCCCCAAAATCGAATTTCGGCCTGCGGATCTTCGACATATAATGCTTTCATTAAGTTGGAACCGTGTAAATCTCCAGAGGCTTCACCTGCAATTATGTAATACTTCATGTTGGTTTTTTTGAAAATAGTGCTAAAGTTTTAACAAAGCAAAGATAAGGTTTATAAAACTAATGTAGAAATGGCCAGAATTATCACCGCTAAAATTACGCCTCGAGCCATGAATTCTTTATTTTTCTTTAGAAGAATTGCAAAAACGGCAAGATCTAAAAGTGTTCCTAAAGTGATAATTTTTCCAAGATATCCATTTTGTTTGATGATTGCGAGACCTGACGAAATATCAAAGGTTGTGAAAAAAGTGATAAACAGATAACTGCCTAAAAGTGCCGTAAAAATTCCGATTAAAAATCCAATAAGTATTTCTTTAGTCATTTAATTTCCAAGTATTAAGTTGTTGAATTGTATGATGTGCCGTAAGATCGAATTGTACAGGAACTACAGAAACATAACCATTTTCTAGAGCCCATTCGTCGGTGTCTTCGCCTTTGTCCTCGTTAACAAATTTTCCTGCAAGCCAGTAATAATCTTTTCCAAATGGGGTTTGTCTTTTATCAAATTTTTGTGCGTAATAAGCTTTCGCTTGACGGCAAACCTTTATTCCTTTGATTTCAGATTCTTTCAGTTTTGGAAAATTAACATTTAAAACAACTCCCGGAGGTAATTTATTTTCCAGAGTTTCTAAAGCTATTCTTTTGACAAATGATTTTATAGGTTCAAAATCAGCATTCCAGTCAAAGTCTAAAAGCGAAAATCCTATAGATTGGATTCCTTCAATTCCTGCTTCAACTGCTGCACTCATTGTTCCAGAATAAATAACATTGATTGATGAATTGGATCCGTGATTAATACCCGAAACACACAAATCTGGTTTGCGTTTTAAGATCTCGTTTACTGCCAGTTTTACACAATCTACGGGAGTGCCAGAACAGCTGTATTCGGCTATAGCGTCACCTTCCTTAGAGATTTTATCTAGAAATAAAGTGTTGTTAATCGTTATGGCATGTCCCATTGCACTTTGAGGTTTATCAGGCGCAACAACTATAACATCGCCGATTGTTTCCATGACGCTGATAAGCGCACGTATTCCAGGAGCCAAAATCCCATCATCGTTTGTTACCAATATTAAAGGTCTTTGGGTTTTCATTTTATGAATTTTATGTGTAATTTTAACAATTGTAAGATTTTAAAAACAAATTTAGTGGCGCTGTCATTGAGATAAGTCACAAATATTGTAAAATTTGTCAACTAAGGTAAAGAACTTTTTTGCGAATTAAACATTTTTATATCTTTAACAAAAAATTATCGTGACGTTAGCTCTCGTGGCATAGTTTTTAACGTAACTTAGATAAAAAAATTGATGAATGCTATTATAAAGTTTATGAAAAGAAATTATAAGATACTCATAGCCGTATTGTGCTTATCGCTTACCTTGTTTGCATTTAAGATGAATGCCGATAAGACAATCGACCCTGATCCGAACAGAGATAAAACACTTTTAGAATTATTAGCATTTGTTATTGAAAAAGGACATTACAGCCCGGCAGAAATAAATGACGAATTCTCAAAAGGTATTTTTAAAGATTATATTGATGCATTAGATCCTTCAAAAAGATTTTTCCTGCAGTCAGATATCGATGAATTTAAGCAGTATGAATTAATGCTTGATGATCAGTTTTTAAATAAGGATATTACTTTTTTCAATCTTACTTATGCAAGATTGATGAAGCGTATGGAAGAAAGTAAAAAACGTTATAAAACAATATTGGCACAGCCTTTTAATTATAATGTTGATGAAACTTTTAATGCAGATTATGAGACGCTTCCTTATGCAAAAAATCTAACGGAGCTTAACGAAAGATGGAGAAAACAAATTAAATTATCTACACTTTCGTCTTTGGTAACGAAACAAAAAATTGAAGAGGAAAAGAAGAAAAAAGATGCAGCTTACAAAGAGAAAACTTTTGATGCTTTAGAAAAAGAAACACGTGAAAGCTCTTTAAAATCTTTAGATGATAATTTTAGTGTTATTAAAGATTTGAACAGAGAATACTGGTTCTCGGTTTACTTGAACTCTATCATGGCACGTTTTGATCCGCATACAAGTTATTTTGCGCCTGAAGAAAAAGATCGTTTTGATGTAAATATCAGCGGTAAATTGGAAGGTATTGGAGCGCGTTTGACTAAGAAAAATGACTTTACTCAAATTGACGAATTGATTTCTGGAGGTCCTGCCTGGAAAGGAAAACAATTAGAAGCTGGTGATTTAATTTTGAAAGTTGCTCAAGGAAATGAGGAGCCTGTAGATGTTGTTGGAATGCGTTTGGACGACGTTGTAAAGAAAATTAAAGGTCACAAAGGAACCGAGGTTAAACTTACAGTTAAAAAAGTGGACGGTTCTATCAAAGTAATTTCAATTATTCGTGATGTTGTTGAGATTGAAGAAACCTATGCAAAATCGAGTATTGTTGAGAAAAATGGTTTAAAATATGGAGTAATTTATCTTCCTAAGTTTTATATCGATTTTGAAAATAAAGATGGACGAGATGCAGGTAAAGATATCGCTCTTGAGGTAGAAAGATTGAAAAAAGAAAACATCAACGGAATTGTTTTAGATGTTCGTGATGATGGCGGAGGATCTCTTTCTACAGTAGTTGATATTGCTGGTTTGTTTATTGAAGAAGGACCGATTGTTCAAGTTAAATCTGCTGGTAAAAAGAAAGAAGTTTTATACGATAAAGATAAAAAAATCGAGTGGGATGGTCCGTTAGTGATCATGGTAAACAGTTTTTCTGCTTCGGCATCTGAGATTTTAGCTGCTGCAATTCAGGATTACAAACGTGGCGTAATTATCGGAAGTAAACAAACTTACGGTAAAGGAACTGTACAGAACGTTTTAGATTTAAATCAATTTGTTCGTAATGCAAATTATGGAGATCTTGGAGCTCTGAAAATTACTGGACAAAAATTCTACAGAATCAATGGAGGTTCAACGCAGTTAGAAGGTGTTCATAGTGATGTTGTGATGCCGGATCGTTACGCGTACTTAAAAATGGGTGAAAGAGATATTGATAATGCAATGCCTTGGGACAAAATCGATCCAGCGGATTACAGTACTTGGACTTCTAATGAAAATTTTACTAGAGCAATTAATAATAGTAAAAACAGAATTGCTCAAAATGCTCAATTCAAATTAATTGATGACAATGCAAAATGGATTGATGTTAAGAATAAAGAGAATACCTATAGCTTAAATATAAATAGTTTCAAAGCAACTCAGGAACAAGTTGAAAGTGAGGGAAAAAAATATAAACCAATTTTGGATTATAAAAACAATCTGCTTTTTAAATCACTTCCGTATGAGGAGGCTGAAATGAATGCTGATGCATCTTTAAAAGAGAAAAGAGAGGCTTGGCACCAAGCTTTGTCTAAAGATGTTTATGTAGAAGAAGCTTTAAATGTTTTAGATGATTTACAGCCAAAAGGATTGGTTAAAAATAATAACGTTTCTCCTAAAATGAAAAAGGATAAATTAGTGAAGTCTTAAGTTCTATAAAGAATTTAATTTGTTAAAAACGCTCTATAAATTTTGAATTTATGGAGCGTTTTTTTGTAAGTTTAACTCTTAAAATTATAATTATGAAAGGTTGTCTAAGTTTGATTTTAATGTGTTTTGTTTTACTTTCTTGTAAAAAAGAAAATGTACTAAAGAACGAATCAATAAATAATGAGGAAGTGGTTTCTTTTAAAGGGAATTCAACTGCTGGAGATTCATTATACACATTTTCTTATCTGCCAACTTCGACAACAAAGCAGATTGTAAGACATCAATATTATACACTTTCTTATAATGAAAAATTTGAACAGGCAGAATGGGTTGCTTATGAATTGAAAAAAGAGTATTTGAAAAACAACGATTATAAAAGGCCTTATTTTATAGAAGATCCAAAAGTAACAACAGGTTCTGCTGACTGGAGAAATTATAAAAAATCAGGGTATGATAAAGGGCATCTTTGTCCGGCTGGAGATATGGAGTTTAGTAAAGAAGCATATAATGATACTTTTTATACTTCGAATATTTCTCCACAGAATAAAGAATTTAATGCTGGAATTTGGAACAGATTAGAGCAGAAAACGCGTTATTGGGCAGAGAAATACAATGATATTTATGTTGTTACAGGAGGGATTTTGAAAGATTCAGATAAAAAAATAGGAACAGAAAAAGTTGCTGTTCCTAAATATTTTTATAAAATTATTTTGGCTAAATCGGGAAAAGAGCACAAAGCGATTGCATTTTTAGTTCCAAATGAAAAAAGTGACAAATCAATTTATGATTTTGTGGTTCCGATTGAGACTTTGGAAAAAATGACTGGAATTGATTTTTTCCCAAATTTGAAAAACTTAAAAAGTACTAAGAGTTTTTAGTTCCGCAATAGTTTCGATTTGATTTTCAGCTTTAAAAACAAAACTTCCTGCAACCAAAATATCTGCGCCAGCTTCTACTAATTGTTTGGCATTTTTACTGGTAACACCGCCATCAATTTCAATTAATGTTGAAGCATTTTTGCTTGTAATCAAAGCTTTAAGTTTTTTGACTTTATCGTAAGTGTTCTCGATGAATGATTGTCCTCCAAATCCAGGGTTTACACTCATAATACAAACAACGTCAATATCGTTTATAACGTCTTCTAAGAGATCAATATTAGTATGAGGATTCATTGCTACTCCAGCTTTCATTCCTTCGGCTTTAATAGCCTGAAGCGTTCTGTGTAAATGTGTGCAGGCTTCGTAATGAACTGTTAGTCCGTTTGCTCCTAAATCGGCAAAAGTTTTGATGTAACGATCAGGATCAATAATCATTAAATGAACGTCAATATATTTTTTAGCATGTTTTGAAATGGCTTCTAAAACCGGCATTCCAAAAGAGATGTTAGGAACAAAAACGCCATCCATAATATCAATATGAAACCAATCAGCTTGACTGTTGTTAATCATTTCGATATCTCGCTGTAAATTAGCAAAATCGGCTGCAAGAACTGAAGGAGCGATAAGTGTATTTTTCATTATGTAGTTATGTGTTGTTTTTGCAAAGATAATTTTTTTATGCTGTGTGCAGAAATTAAACGCAAAGTAGCGCTAAGATTTTACGCAAATTTCGCTAAGTTTTTGTTTGAAATTAATTAAGAAAATGAAGTTCTCAAAGCTTTGTGTTCTCTGTATCTTTTTAAAATTAATAACAAAAACTTAGCGAACTTTGCGTAGTCCTTTGTGTTCTTTGCGTTTAAAAAATTATGCGCTATATATATTAAAAAACTTTTTGGCTAAAAATAAAAAACTCCGGTAATCAGCCGGAGTTTCAATCATCAATCAAAAAACGAACAGTCAATCAAACTGTTGTTTGCGGTAAAATTCCAAATCTAAAATTCCAAATTCCAATTGCTCGTTGGAATTTGGAATTTAAAAATATTGAAATTTAATATTATTATCCTAAATAAGTTTTAAGGATTTTACTTCTAGAAGTGTGTTTCAATCTGCGGATTGCTTTTTCTTTAATCTGACGAACACGCTCACGAGTTAGGTCGAAAGTTTCTCCAATTTCTTCAAGAGTCATTGGGTGCTGATCGCCAAGACCAAAATACAAACGAACAACATCTGCCTCTCTTGGAGTTAATGTTTCTAAAGAACGTTCGATTTCAGTACGAAGAGATTCGTGAATTAATTCTCTATCTGGATTTGGAGATTCACCAGAACGTAATACGTCATAAAGGTTAGAATCTTCTCCTTCAACAAGAGGCGCATCCATAGATAGGTGACGTCCAGAGTTTTTCATAGACTCTTTTACGTCGTTAACAGTCATATCAAGTTCTTTTGCAATTTCCTCAGCAGAAGGCGGACGCTCGTTAGATTGCTCTAATAACGCATACATTTTGTTGATTTTATTGATAGAACCAATTTTGTTTAATGGTAAACGTACAATACGAGACTGCTCAGCCAAAGCTTGAAGAATCGATTGACGAATCCACCATACAGCGTAAGAAATGAATTTAAAACCACGAGTTTCATCAAAACGTTGTGCCGCTTTAATTAAACCTAAGTTTCCTTCATTAATTAAATCCGGAAGAGTTAATCCTTGATTTTGATATTGTTTAGCCACCGATACTACGAAACGTAGGTTGGCTTTTGTTAGTTTTTCTAAAGCTCTTTGATCACCAGCCTTTATTCTTTGTGCTAATTCTACCTCTTCATCAGCGGTAATTAGGTCAACTTTTCCAATTTCTTGTAGATATTTATCTAACGATGCAGTTTCACGATTTGTTACCTGCTTGGTGATTTTAAGTTGTCTCATGTTGTTGTCTCCCTATATATTTTAAAGTGTACAAATGGTTATACGTAATGAGTATCAAAAAAGTTACAACTTTATCAAAAAAAATAAAAAAAAAACTCCAATACATTGAAGTAGTGGAGTTTTTAAATTTTATAATGGTTCATTTTTTAGTTCACAGATGCGTCTTTTACTTCGATAAAATCTCTGATAGAAACTGGAACGCCATTTTTTGTAAATCCTTCGAGTCTTATCTCAAAATTTCCAGAAACATCAGAAGTGTAGAATGAACTATTGGATTGATTTAATTTTACTTCTGGTGCCCAAAATAACTGATTTCTGTAATCAGGAATTCGTGCTTCATCGGTTTGGTTCAAATACTCAATTTTATTGTATATTTTTTTTGGTTTTGGACTTAACATTGCTGTTTTAACAATAGAACTGCCTGTTTGCGTGCTGGTGAAGTTTTTATCGAAAGTAGTAAAACTGATTAATCCATTAAAAGGTTTCGATCCTACGTAGTAACGCCCCACGATTATTTCTATTTTGTAAACATTTTTCATTGGGTAATTGATCAATTCATTTTGATTTTCTAAATATAGGCCATCAATAAGAACTAATGCAGGTTCTGGCAATTGCGGGAACACGCTTGGATCGTTTACGTGCAAGTAATTTTTTCCATCTTTTTGTCTGATGAAAATATCAGTTGCAACTTCTACAGCAGTTTCTTTAAGGGTCTTAAATCTTGTAAAATCATCCAGAACATATTGTTTCGCCAAAGGGGAATAAAAAGGTTCTAAAGTTGGTATTTTAGAAATATTATCTACTTTTTTATGGAAATAAGCATTTTCGATCTGAGCTGCAATTGATCTGTCTAATATATTATCTTTTAATGTGTAAGATGGATTCTGCAATTCAGGAAATGATAATTCAGAATAATTTATTTCAGGATCATTATTTACTGTCAAGGTATAGTTTTCGGCTTTTTCGTCTATAAGCTGTACTACAATATTTGAGGTGTAATAAATATCTTTAAGGTAGAAAACAAAGTTCCCTTCAGCATCGGTTTGAGAGATTTCGAAAGTAAAAGATTTTCCAGGTAGAGATAATCCAACAAACTTATTTTTTAGATTGTCGGTATTGTTTTTTGAAGTTATTTTACCAGAAATAATTTCGCCTCGAACTTCTGCAAGATAGATTTTATTAGATTGATTTTGAAGATCAATTACTTTTACTTCTTTTGCTGAAGAAGAAAATTGATCTGCTGTTATTTCGCTTTTATTCGATAGATTATCTATTTTACGCACAGATAAAGAATAGTTCCCATCTTCAAATGAAGCATTAGAAGATTCTATTTTTAAATCAACCAATTCGCGATTTGAAAACGTCTTTTTAGGAAGTCTCAGTTTTACACTTGAATTAGTTATTACAGTATTCTCTGTAATTGCAGATTCTGTCTTAGTTAATGAACTAGCATTTTCTGTGACTGTCTTTTTCTCTACAGTATTTTTTTCTTCGCTTTTAAAAGGGTTAATGATTGAAATATCGATCTGAAAATAATCGGATATTTTTTTATTAAGCATCCACGTTGTGTAGCTTATAAGCTTGTAATTTCCCGTTTTAAGAGTTGTAGGTATAAAAAAGTCACCTTGACCAGCACCGTTTTTTAAAGCTATTTTAGTTTTAAAAACAGATTTCTTGCTTCCGTCGACTAGTTCAACATAAGCTATTTTGCTAATTGGGCTGGGAGTTTTGTCAGAAGCTTTCAGACAATAAATTTTAAACAAGATAGTTTCTCCAGAAACAAATGTAGAAGCATTTGCATGGATGAAAACCGTTTCGTCTAAAGTAACGGTTTGCTGTGCGCTGCTTAAGTGTGTATTTATCAATACAAACAATAATATGAGGTGTTTTATTCTGTCCAAAATGAAGGTATTACGTTTGACGAAAATGATGTACAGTCTCCGCATTCTACTGGAACGGTGTAGTAAAATGAGCTTTCGATGTTAAACTTGTATCGAACTTTATTAGCATTAAGACGATCGATTAATAATTTACCCTCACAAGGATTAGGTATGCTAAAATAAAAACAATATTTATATTCCTCTTCTGTACAATCTGTGTAATAAGGAGGAAGCTGTTCTTCAGGGAAAAGATCTACATAGTTGAAAAAGATTCTTTTAGATGAAAAAGAGGATACTTCAAAAAATCCGATTGCTTTTTGATCTGTATGAGAAATGCATTTAATGTTTCCAGTAATAAAACCAGGTTGTTTAGGAGATAGAATACTTCCTGAGCTTGAAATTTCTTTCATAGTTTTACGAAATGTGTAAGACTCTAAACTCTGCACATATTGTCTTACTAAGATGCTGTAACGGTGGCTGATGATGTAATTTTGATCACTAATAAATCTGATAGGGAAATTTACACGATCTTCTTGCAGGTCTGTAGTTGTTGTCAATATAATATCATTAGAAGCTTTTGTGCTGTAACAAGTTCGTGTGTTTGGGTCGTTTGGCTGCAATTCAACACTTTCTGGGCCAGTAACAACAAGTTTTTCTTGTCTATAAACGGGTGCTATAATCTTATAGGTTTCTTCGTATTCGTATCTATAATATTTGGATGTATTTGTAGGATCGTAATTGGTTACTCGAATTTGAACACCGCGTCCTTCTTTACTATCTGTAACAACGGCAGGCGTGACATCTATAATCGGGTTTTCTGTGGTTAATGTTTCGTTGCTAGACTCGTAAACCTTGCCGTCATGGGTTTTTATCTCTAAAGTATAAATGGTATTAGGAGCTGCCTGAAACGGATTTTCAGAAACATATATGCCGTCCTTCTCGATAAAAGGATATACGGTGCCTAAATTATCCTTAACTATAACTGTTGCGCCAGTTTCTTTTTCTATACCAGTATCTTCTAAACGAGCCGTTTTAGAAAGTTTAATTTCTTGTGTTTTTAACTCATTAGTTATAGTTGCCTCTACAACCAATGCTTCTTCATATGTATCAGATTGCAGGGCATAGTTTTCTGCACAGCTCGTAAATACAAGACTTAGCAGCAACAGAATGATTGGTTTATTTTTAAATAATGTTTTCATGATATTTGAATCCATTTAGGGATATTAAAATTTAAAGTTGTAAGTGATACTAGGAACAGGAATAGAAAAAATAGATGTTTTGTATCCTTTTACTTTTCCGCTTTGGTCCGTTACAAAATAAATTGAGTACGGGTTGTTGCGTCCTAATACATTGTAAACAGATATGTTCCAGAAACTATGTGCAAGTTTTTTTATTTTATGGTTTCCTTCAATATTAATTCCGATATCTAAACGAATATAATCTGGAATTCTGTATTTATTTCTATCGCTATAAAGAGTGTATTCTGCACCTCCATAGTTGTAAGTACCAATTGGGAATGTAATTGGTCTTCCGGTCTGATACAAAAAGTTTGTTGATAAACTGTATCTCTTTGTAAATTTATAATTTAATACTGCACTTAAATCATGCGGCTTATCAAAATTTGAAGCAAAATATTTTCCATTATTAACTTTTTCTTCGTTAAACTTTCCGTCTAGTTTTATAAGTGATCTAGAATAAGTATATCCGATCCATCCGTTTAATTTTCCGACTTGCTTTTTAACTAAGAACTCAACTCCGTAAGCTCTTCCTTCACCTTGAAGAAGCTCTGTTTCTACATTTTCGTTTAATAACAGCTGCGCGCCGACTTTATAATCTAATATGTTTTTAGAAGTTTTGTAATAACCTTCTAAACTAAGTTCGTATTCTTCGTCTTTTAAATTTTTATAAAGCCCTAGCGATACTTGTTGAGCGCTTTGAGGTTTTACATTTGTATCAGATAATTTCCAAGTATCTGTTGGAGATTGCGTCACGTTGCTGGATAAAAGGTGGATATATTGTCTAGTTACATCATAACTTGCTTTTATTGAGAAATCTTCGGCAAAGAAATATCTAGCGGCAATACGAGGCTCCAGTCCTCCGTAAGTTTTCACAACTTCATTGTTGTTGTAATGTTCAGTTCGAATTACTGTTTGGTCATTTAAAGGTAATCCTTCCTGATAAATATTTACATCAGCAGGTCCTAGGGAAGCATAGAAAGAATACCTTAAACCTAAATCAATTAATAATTTATCGCTAAATTTAAAATTATCAGAGAGATAAACGCCAGATTCTAAGGCTTTTTCTTTTGCAATGTCAGTTGCAATCAGAGTAGCTTGAGGATTTGTGGGATGCTGGTATCCAGGAGATATATTGTATAATTTACTTGAAACTCCGTAAGAAATATTGTGTTTTTCGTTTAGTCCGTAATTGAATTTTAACTGTAGTTGAGACTCATTGACTTTATATCCAAAATCAAATGAATTAACATCATCAGTTGTGTTGTAATCAATATTGAACTTGTATTCACTATTAGTAAAAATAAGTGCCGACTTGTGTTTTTTATTAAATGTATGATCCCATTTTAATGCAGCTAATCTATTAGTGTATTTAAAAACTGAGTCTGAACTTATCGCAAATTTGTCATTACTATAATATAATGTAGCTTCTAAATTATTGTTTGCATTTAAAGCGTTGTTGTATTTTAAAATTCCGTCATAGAAACTAGCTTGGCTATTTTTTAAATTTTCATCATCTAAAGCTTTTAAAATCCAATCAGAATATGTTGCTCTTCCGCCAAAAATAATACTTGATTTACCTTTTTTAATTGGAGTTCCAAAACTTAAATTTGAAGTAACAGGACCAATAGCACCTTCACCAGAAAATTTTTCAGGATTTCCGTTTTTAGTAGTAATATCAAATACAGAAGATAATCTTCCGCCAAAATCAGCAGGAATACTACCTTTATAAATATCAGCTTTTTTTGCCGTATAAGGATTTATGGCTGAGAAAAAACCAAGAAAATGCTGTGGATTATACAAAACGGCATTATCTAGCAGAATCAAGTTTTGATCTTCTTTTCCGCCTCGAACATTAAATCCTGCAGACCCTTCTCCAGTAGTTTTAATACCAGGAAAAGTGGTAGCCACTTTCAAGATATCTCTTTCTCCAAGAATCAAAGGAACATTTTTCATTCCTTCAATATCAATAGAAACTAATCCTGAAATAACAGATTCGGTAGTTTTTTGTCCTTTCTTTTTAATGACAACTTCATCAAGCAGATTCGATTTTTCATTAATGTTAATGTCTAGATTTCCATCATTGTAAACCACTACAGTTTTTGTGACATCCTTGTGGCTTAAAGATTTTATTTCGATAACATTTGTCCCTCTAGGAAGTTGTAGAGTGTAATTACCGTCTAAATCAGTTGTTGCATTAATGTTTTTGTTTCTAACTTTAATATAAATATTAGGTTCCGCTTTACCAGTTTCTTCATTTCTAATAGTTCCAGTAACGGTAAAAGTTTTTTTAGTCGATTCGTTACTGTCTTTTCCAATAAACACAACAGCCGATTTTTTATTGACGCTATACGTGCTTAAAGAGTCGTATTGCTGATAGAAAACGGGATTGTCTGGGTTGTTATTTTTGCTGACAATATCTGCTGGCGCATCTGTAAAGAAACCAGAAGGCAGAGTTTCATGAATGGTTTGATTAAGGGTTAAAATGACTTTGTTTTTTAAAACAATAAAATTCAAGTCGGTTTTACTTAATAGTTTATCCAATAATTCATCGACGGTTACGTTAGTGTAACTTTGAGAAATTAAAGTTTTGTTTGAATCCACCCAAACCGGATCAAAATAAAATTTATAAGATGTCGAAGCTTCAATGGCTTTTAATGCTTCAGATAATGTTTTGTTATTAAATGATATAGATATTTTTTCATTTGTGTTTTGGGAAAATGAAAAATTACATGATAATATAATAACTAAGGCGAGTATAATTTTTTTCATGCCGTTTTATTTTTCAGTAGAAAGAGAATTGTTGATATATTTCATTAAATTTTTCATGAATAAATTGAGATCCGATTTTCTGAGTTCTCTATTCATGTCATAAAACTCATTAATATTCTTCTTTTTCTCTGGGAATATTTTAATAATATCACTTTTACTATCGACAATGTAAAGGGTTTTCTTGTAAGCTAAGAAATAATTGTTTTTAGGTTTAAATTGATAAAAAATACCATCTTCGCGAACCACTTTCTGGATTGTTTTACTGTATTTTATATAAAAAGTAAAATCAGAAGTGTTTTCTGTAACTTCATAATAACCAGAAATAAAACCTGGCAGATTGTATTGTTCTTTGTTCAATTTCACAAAGTTTCTATTGTACAAAGAGAAGGAGTCTACTTTTTCTTTTACAAGGCTGATACCAATTAATTCTGATGCTCCGTAGGGATTTAAAATCAATATATCTCGGTAGATATCATATTTTAAAGAAGTTTCATAATAAAATTGGCCTTCAAATCCTAAAGTTCCTTTTTCGAATTTGTCATCTTTAAAATAGATGGTGCTTCCGTCTAAAGTAGTATACGGGTTAGTATGAAGAATTCCGTTATTGATGTCAAGATTGTTTTTTCCAATACTATTGTCAAACCAATTATGAATTTCAATTTCTTTAATACTTTGGCTGTGAATGGAATTAATGCTTAATAATAATCCAAATAAAGTTAGGAATATTATCTTTTTTTGATAATTTTTCAAAGGATTCAGTAGTTTAATGATTTGTTTTGGTAGTTTCCAAAAGTATAAAAAAAAGGTTACAAATAAAACGTGAATTTGTTAAATTGTGATATTTTTTTTATGGTTTTAAAAGAATGTCGCTTATTATTACTGTCTTTTTGGTTTGTTGGTGAATATTTACAAAAAACAAGTAGCGTAATGATCCAAAAACTTACGCTCAAGTGCTATCTTTTTAAGATGCTAAAAAAGCAAGTCTACCTGTGAATTGATTTTTTCCAGATAATAATCTATTTTTCGAATAGCTCGATTAAAGAAAAGATTTTGCTCTCTTATGCCGGATTGTCCCAAAGGAATTGAGTTGGTAATTTGTTGTTTAAAAAACTGATGTACATTTTTACAGCTGTCTTCATTGTCTGTAATAAAATAACCAAGAAGTGTGTAAGGAACAAACATGGTTAGTTTCTCTTCAGTTTCAATGAGCATGTTATTGTTCAATAATATAAGTTCATTATAGTAAAGGGCGAAATTGCTATCGTTATTACACCTTTCCTGTATTAGATTTATAATTCTTTTTAAGTCTTTACAAAGTGCATTTGCATTTTTTAAATTTAAAAGACCAGCTTCGTAAAAATAAAGTATTTGTTGTAAACTGCTATTTATAGTGGTATCGTTCCAGATTTCATTTACCTGCGTAGTTTCATATGCCTTTTTTAAGGTTTGCATATATTCTGAAAAAGATTCTTCGATTACAAAATTTTCAAATGATACTTTTTTCTGATTTGTATTTAAAAGATTCAGCCAGACAAAAGCTTTGAACTTTGATAAAATGGTTCCGTCCATAAAATAAAACAGCGGAATGTCCTTAGCGGAATAATATAGTGTTGTTTTTGGATTCTTTGTCAGTATTTCAACTTGCTGTGCTGATGCTTTAAAATACTGAAGCATATCCTTCAAATTCTCAATCTCGATTGTTTTTTCGACAATAACTTTTTCTCTTTTTGAAAATAAATTGTCCAATGAAATATTAAAATGATTAGCCAGTTTGATGGTTTCATCTATTGAGAATTTACTTTTTTGGGATATTCTTCGATGCGATGCATCATAACTGATTTCCAGAATTGAGGCAATTTCTTCTATCAACGAATCTGATTTCGAAATTTTGCTTCTAATGACTTTTAAGAAAGATTCCTGATGTTTCATAATTTGCGATAATCACAAATGTAAAGATTTTTTTTATTGGTTTACGCAAATCAATATGTGATAAATGCAATAGGTTTGCCTTGTAATTTTAAAAATATATTTTGTATGAAAGCTAAATATTTCAATAAATCGGAAGAGGAAAAACTCTTTTTTTCTACTCTAAAACAAAGGGTTCATGAGCAGTTTCATGGTAAAGCTATTTCTTATGGAGATACTCGGTTTTGGTTTAAAGGTTTGTTTTGGACATTAGTTTGTTATTTGTCATATTCGCTTCTTTTTTTATCATCTATTAATAAAATGAGTTTTTGGCTATTGTATGTTATTTTTCAGTTGTCAGGATTGTTAATTGGATTCAGTTTTGGACATGATGCTTCTCATAATACTGCGTTCAAAAATAAAAAAGCAAATTCTGTATTGCATTTTTTTAGTTTTCTAACCGTCGGAATTGATCCATTACTTTGGGGATTGAGACATATACGTTCCCACCATTTATATGCAAATGTTGAAGGAAGTGATGTGGATATTGATAAAAATCCTTTTTTAAGATTGAGCCCAACGCATCCTTGGAAACCAAAGCATAAATATCAAGCTTACTATGCGCCTTTTGTTTACATGTTTACTTTACTTCATTCTGTTTTTATGAGTGATTGGGTATATTTATTTTCAAACGAATATGATTGGATGAAAAGAGGTGTGCCTAAGATTGAGTTGTATTTAAGATTTATATTGTATAAAATTTTTTATTTTTCATTAGTATTGATTTTTCCAATATTGTATTCTAATTTTTCTTGGAGCTTTATTGTTTTGAGTTATTTTACTGCGAGTGCTTTTACTTCTATGGTTTTTATTATAATGCTAGTTGGGACACACTTTTTTGATGGTGCAGATTATCCGCAGCCTGAAGGAGAGTATCTTGAACATACGTGGGCTGTACATCAGCTTCATACAAGTTGCGATTGGGACGCAGGCAAAGGTTGGGCAAGGTTTTTAAGCGGTGGTTCTAATTGTCATGCGGCACATCATCTTTTTCCTAATATTTGTCATACGAATTATAGTGAGATAAATTCTATAATCGAAGAAACTACAAAAGAATATAAGCAGCCGTATCATCATAAAACATTATTTGAAATGATGTTTTCCCACTTCAAACATCTGCATAAAATGGGTAATCCGGAAGTTTAAATTGTAAAACTTAAAAACCCCAATTCAACTAAATGAATTGGGGTTTTCTATGAATAAACCTTTAGTAAACTAAGATCTGATTACTCTTTTTTCTCCTCACGTGGAGGTCTTGGAACAAGTGCTTTTTTAGACACTTTTTCTTTTTTAGTTTTAGGGTCAACTCCTAAGTATTTCACTTGGAAAATATCTCCCATTTTAACTACGTCAGCAACATTTTCAGTACGTTCCCAAGCTAATTCAGATACGTGAAGCAATACTTCGTTTCCTGGTGCAGCAGTATATTCTACAACAGCTCCAAAATCAAGCATTTTAATTACTTTAACTTCGTAAGCTTCTCCTAATACTGGTTTGAAAGTGATAGAAGCAATTTTTGCTAATACTGCTTCAATTCCAGCAGGATCTGTACCTAAAATTTCGATAACACCTTGCTCATCAACTTCGTTGATCACAATAGTTGTTCCTGTAGCTTTTTGTAATTCTTGAATTACTTTTCCTCCAGGTCCAATTAAAGCTCCAATAAAGTTTCCAGGAATAGTTCTGGTAATGATTTTTGGTGCATGAGCTTTTACGTCAGCTCTTGGAGCAGCGATTGTCTCAGTTAATTTTCCTAAGATGTGTAAACGTCCATCACGAGCTTGAGCCAAAGCCTGCTCCATAATGTCGTAACGTAAACCATCAATTTTGATATCCATTTGACAAGCTGTAATACCGTCAGCAGTTCCAGTTACTTTAAAGTCCATATCTCCTAAGTGATCTTCGTCTCCTAAGATATCAGACAATACAGCAAATTTCTCACCGTCAGTAATCAATCCCATAGCAATACCAGAAACTGGTTTTACCATTTGAACTCCAGCATCCATCAAAGCCATTGTTCCAGCACAAACTGTTGCCATAGAAGAAGAACCGTTAGATTCTAAAACTTCAGAAACAACACGAATTGTATAAGGACAATCTGCAGGAATCATATTTTTTAATGCTCTTTGAGCTAAGTTACCGTGACCAACTTCTCTTCTTGAAGTTCCTCTTAGTGGTTTTGCTTCACCAGTTGAGAAAGGAGGGAAGTTATAGTGTAAGTAGAATTTCTCTTCACCTTGTTCAGATGGAGAATCGATTTGGTTTGCTTCTCTAGAAGTTCCTAAAGTTACAGTTGCCAAAGCCTGAGTTTCTCCACGTGTAAATAAAGAAGATCCGTGTACTCTTGGTAAATAATCAGTTTCACACCAGATTGGTCTAATGTCTGTAGTTTTTCTACCATCTAAACGAACACCTAATTCTAAAACTACGTTACGAACAGCTTCTTTGTTTGTTTTGTAGAAATATTTAGAAACTAAATCACCGTCAGCAGCTAATTCTTCTTCAGTAAATAAAGCTTTAACTTCTTCTTTAACTTCAGCAAATGCAGCGCCTCTTTCGTGTTTAGCTGAACCAACTTTTGCAATAGCATAGATTTTATCGTATGCTGCAGCTTTTACTTTTGCGTAAATTTCTTCATTTTCTCTTTCTCCTTCGTAAGTACGGATTTCTTTTTTACCAAAAGCTTCCTGTAAACGATATTGAGCCTGAATTTGAACTTTGATAGCTTCGTGAGCAAATTTAATAGCTTCGATCATTTCAGCTTCTGAGATTTCTTTCATCTCACCTTCAACCATGGCAACAGAATCCATAGAAGCTCCAATCATCATGTCGATGTCAGATTTTTCTAATTCTTCTCTGCTTGGGTTGATTACTAATTTTCCGTCGATACGTGCAACACGAACTTCAGAAATTAAGTTGTAAAATGGAATATCTGAAACTGCTAATGCTGCAGAAGCTGCTAAACCAGCTAAAGCATCTGGCATAACTTCTTCGTCGTGAGACATTAATTGAATCATAACTTGTGTTTCAGCATGGTAATCGTCTGGGAAAAGCGGACGCAATACACGGTCAACTAATCTCATTGTCAATACTTCGCTGTCGCTTGGACGAGCTTCTCTCTTAAAGAAACCTCCTGGGAAACGACCTGCTGCTGCGAATTTTTCGCGGTAATCTACCGTTAACGGTAAAAAATCAACGCCTGGGTTTGATGTGCGAGCTGAAACTGCTGTTGCAAGAATCATAGTGTCGCCCATTCTAACTACTACAGAACCGTCAGCTTGTTTCGCTAAACGTCCTGTCTCGATTGTGATGCTTCTGCCATCACCTAAATCGATCTTTTCTACAAATAATTGTGGAATCATAAATTTTTTCCTTATTGATTATACAATGGGTTTTAGTTGTGTTGTAGTGTTGTTGTGTGTAGTTGTTGTTATCTAAAACCCAATGAAAAACCAAACTTTTTTTCTTGTAATATGCTTGTAATTAAATACAATCTGTAAAAACAAAAAGAGGCACTTTCGCACCTCTTTTCTATATTGATTATTTTCTGATATTCAATACTTTGATAATCTCACGATATCTGTTGATCTCTTTCTTTTTCAAGTAATCCAACAAAGCTCTTCTTTTACCTACTAATAGTACAAGAGAACGCTCAGTGTTGTAGTCGTGACGATTTTTTTTCAAATGCTCAGTTAAGTGAGCGATTCTGTAAGTGAACAAAGCGATTTGTCCTTCTGCACTTCCTGTGTTTGTCGCACCACCGTGTTGTGCAAAAATTTCTTCTTTCTTTTCTTTACTTAAATACATTCCAATATTATTTAATGATTTTTATGTATGTCATACAACTTTTGTAAGACGGGTGCAAAATTAGATTAAAAAAACAAAAGAATCAAACAAAAATGAAAGAATCTTAAAATAAGCGATTAGGAATTCATTTTTAATGATTTGAAAGTTCTTTTTTCTTTAAAAAAACAAAGTCAACCGTTTTCGAATTATTTTGATTTGCGAACTCTTTTGTCACCCTGCTTCTCACTCAAAGAAGAATAAGTAGTTTTAATATTGTTTCCATCAATACTAACTCCAGAAATTAAAATCCCCTTGTCATAATTGTCGATAAACGAAATGTTTTTAGATAAATCATTTCCCTGCCAGACACCTTGTTTTAAACCGTTTTTAATTTCTCCTTTTTGAGTTACAGATCCATCTGTTTCTTGATATTCTCCATTTCCGTCTGTTACGGTTTGTGTTTTGTCTTCGCTCCAGGAATTAATAATCAAAGTTTGTGATTTCTTGGTTTTTGGATCCCATGAATTTTGTTTCTCAGACTTTTTGTTTTGGTTTTCGTACCAATTAATTTCTTTGCCACACTTGTGATCGTCAACATAATTGATAACCGATTCTTTTGCTCCGTTTTTGTAGTAATAGATAAACTCTCCGTCTTTTTTCAGTATATCCCTGTCTAAAGTTGCGCCAGTCATTTTCTTTCTTCCGTTTTTATAAAAGTCAGTAACAACATATCTCGCACTTTTTTGAGAATAATTAGTGATTACTCTTGTGTAGCTGTAATTGGGAGAAGTGGTTTCAAGATTTAATGAGTCAAGAAAAATTTTCTTTGAGACCATGTTAATCTGTGCAGATAGACCAGTTGAAATTATAACAAGTAGTACTATGAAAATGCTTTTTTTCATTCTGGTCTATTTTTTTATACTAAAAATAGGTCTTCTAGAATAATTTAGCAACTTCTTGGTTTACGAATTCTAAAAATCTTTCGTCCGCTTCTGTAAAAGGATCTATTACATGGCTGTCGATGTCAATCTGTCCGATGTTAATTCCATTAACAAAAAGAGGCACTACAATTTCAGATTTAACAGTCAAGCTGCAGGCAATATAATTATCTTGTGCTTTCACATCTGGAACAACAAAATTGGCGTTGCTCTCAGCAACCTGCCCGCATATTCCTTTTCCAAACGGAATAACAGTATGATCTGTTTCTGCGCCAACATAAGGGCCTAAATGTAAAGTTTTAGTATCGTGGTTTGCAAAATAGAAACCAACCCAGTTATAATACTCTATATTTTCGTTTAGGAGTTGACAGATAGCTAATAATTTCTCATCTCTAACGTTTTTATTGTCAGATACTATAGCGCTTATTTTTGGTTGTAATTCTTGAAATGTCATGATTTGAAAATTTTATACAAAAGTATTTAAAGCTAAACTCAAAAAATACATAAATTTGAAAAAAAAATCTCTTGAAGAAATATTTAGTCCAGTTTAAGCCGTTTTTAATTTTCGTAGGGATATTTTTCTTGACGTATATTGTTCTGACTCTGCTTTATAAATTCTATTTGAATAGTTATGAAGCCAATGATTTGGATGGTATTAGTGTATTGGTAGGCAAAAACACTGAGCAGTTATTAAAGCTTTTTAATTATGACGTAATTATCCAGAAAAGTGCTCAATATCCTTGGATGAAAGTGGGACTAAATGGTCATTTTTTAGCCCTTATAGCTGAAGGCTGCAATGCTGTAAGTGTTATGATTCTTTTTGTTTCTTTTGTGGCAGCTTTTTCAGGAAAACTCAAACAAACCGTCCTATTCATATTATTTGGTGTTTTATCTATTTACATTTTGAATATAATTAGAATTGCACTCTTAACAGTTCTTCTATTTTATTTTCCAGAACAAAATCATTTACTTCATGGAGTTGTATTTCCGTTGATAATTTATGGATATGTTTTTGTATTATGGATTTTCTGGATCAATAGATTTTCAAGGTATGCTAGATAATTTAAAAGAAAATAAACTTCAGATATTTATTGCGGTAATTATAATAATAGGTTTCGCGCTTATTAGAGGTTTTGAAACGCAATTGTTTTATGATCCTTTTCTAAATTATTTTAAAAATGATTTTAAAGATCTGCCGTATCCTGAATTTAATGGACTAAAACTCTTTTTTGGACTCCTTTTTAGATATTTTCTAAATTCGTTTTTATCACTGTTGCTGATTTATATTTTGTTTCAAAACCGAGATATTCTTAAATTCAGTTTGATTGTTTACGTTTTTTTTCTGTTACTGCTTTTTGGAATGTTTTTTATAATTCTAGCATATTTTCCAGATGCCGGCTGGCTTCTTTTTTATGTCCGACGATTTATAATTCAGCCTATTTTAGTACTGTTGTTTATTCCGGGATTTTATTATCAGCTGCAGAATTCGAAAAAATAACATTTATTTTGGTTTTTTTATCGGCAGTTTTTGAATAGTTTTGCAGTATGAATTTAAAAAAGTGTACAGGTCTGTTTTTAGCGTTCCTATTATTGGTCTCCAATATAGGGTTTGCTCTTGATGTGCACTATTGCGGCGGAAAAATTGCTTCTATTTCTTTAAATACAACTTCAAAACCAGTAGTCGAAAAAAAATGCTGCGGTTCTAAAGAAAAAAAGAATTCCTGCTGTAAAGACAAACATGTTCAGATTGAGAAAAAATCAGATAATGCAACGCTTAAATTTTTCTTTTTTCAATTTGACTTTCCTGCCGTTCAGCTAGATTACAAACCTCTAGTTTTTTTAGAACTTCCAAGTTTTAAAAAGAAAGAAGTCCTTTCGTATTATGCTGATGCAAATGCGCCCCCTTTATTCAAATTATACCATCAGTATATTTTCTATTCCTGATTTTAATGTTTAAGATAAAATGCAAGTCTTAGTTAAGGCTTCGCGTTTACATTTTGATGGCTTTTTGTTTTCAGACAAAAATCAAAAATGTAATTCTATTCAACATTAAAATCATTTTTTATGCAAAAAAATATAATGCTTTTTGCAATGTTTTTGCTTTCTGTTTCTATGTTTTCACAAGAAGATTTAGAAGAAGTAAAAATCAATAAAAAGCAAAAAGGGATAAAAAAATCCTATACGTTAACAACCAATACCTCTTTAATTACCAGTAAAGAACTGCTAAAAGCGGCGTGCTGTAATCTGGCAGAAAGTTTTGAAACTAATCCATCAATCGATGTCAATTTTTCGGATGCATTAACGGGAACCAAACAAATAAAAATGCTTGGTTTAACGAGTCCTTATTTAATGATTACAGAAGAAAATATTCCGTCGGTACGCGGTGCTTCTCAAGCTTACGGTCTATCATTTACTCCTGGAACATGGATTGAAAGTGTTCAGATCACAAAAGGAGCCGGAAGCGTTATCAATGGTTACGAAAGTATTTCTGGACAAATTAATACCGAACTTTTAAAGCCTTTAAGCGATATTCCATTTTTCTTAAACGCATACGGTTCAACCGATTCCCGATTTGAATTAAATACCCATTTCAATAAAAAACTTTCTGATAAATGGGCAACAAGTTTATTTGTTCACGGAAATGCCCGTGTAGCAAAAAACGACATGAATAATGACGGATTTTTAGATAATCCATTAGGAAAACAGATCAATGTTTTAAATCGTTACCAATATTACAATCCAGAAAGCGGTCTTGTTAGTTTTATCAATTTCAGATATATGAATGATAAAAAACAAACTGGCGAATTGGATTTTGATAAAGATCGTGATCGTGGCACCACAAACCATTGGGGTTCGGAAATTAATACGGAGCGTTTTGATGTTTCTACAAAAATCGGTTACGTTTTTAAAGACATGCCGTATCAAAGTATCGGTTTTCAAAATGCATTTAACAGTCACAAACAAGATTCTTATTTTGGTTTAAATCTGTACGATATCAAACAGAATAGTTTTTATTCTAATTTGATTTTCAATTCGATTATCAACAATACGATGCACAAGTTTACAACAGGTTTAAATTTTACGTACGATCAATATCAGGAATTTGTAAATGTTGTGGATTACAGCAGAATTGACAATTCGGTTGGGGCATTTTTTGAATATACTTATGATAATACAGATAATTTCAGTTTGATATTAGGCGGAAGAGTAGATAATCATAATCGATTAGGTTTCTTTGTTACGCCAAGATTGCACATGAGATATAATCCTTGGAAAAATGGTGTTATCCGTTTTTCAGCAGGAAGAGGAAAACGTACGGCTAATATTTTTGCCGAAAATCAGCAGCTGTTTGCAAGTTCTAGAACTTTTTCAATTTTGGATTCTAGTGGAAAAGTGTATGGTTTGAACCCTGAAATTGCCTGGAATTATGGGGTAAGTTTTTCTCAAAAATTCAAGATTTTTGGTAAAAATGCCGATGCAGGTTTTGACTTTTACAGAACCGATTTCCAAAATCAAGCCGTTGTAGATTTAATGCAGAGTCCCCAGCAAGCTTTGTTTTATGATTTAAAGGGAAGTTCTTATGCCAATAGTCTTCAAGTTGAGTTTAATTACGAGTTGATTCATAATCTTAATTTGAGAACAGCTTATAAATACTACGACATTCAAACGGATTATTTAAGAGGTTCTTTTCAGCGCCCATTACAGGCAAAAAACCGTTTTTTAGGAAACTTAGAATACGAAACAAATTTAAATAATGACAAGCAGTGGAAGTTTGACTTTACTTATAACTGGTCAGGAAAACAGCAGTTACCATATACTGCATCAAATCCTGCAGAAGATCAATTTCCAGATTTCTCGCCTGCTTATGCGGTTATGAATGCGCAGGTAACTCGTGTTTTTTCTCCTGTTTTTGAGGTTTATGTAGGAGGAGAAAATATTGGTAATTATAAGCAGGAAAAAGCGATTTTAGGAGCAAATGATCCTTTTGGACCTAATTTTGATGCATCTGTAGCATATGCGCCAATTTTTGGGCAGATGTATTATGCGGGTCTAAGATTTAAGATTAAATAATAATAACAATTTCAAAGATCAATTTTAATAATAATAAACACTTTTATAAGATGAATAAATTAGTTTTAATCGTAATGATAGCTCTTTTTGGAATTTCGGCGCAAGCTCAAACTAAAAAGAATAAAAATTTAAAATATACTACAGAAGTAAATGGTAACTGTGAGCAGTGCAAAAAACGAATTGAAAAAGCGGCTTATGCAGTTCCTGGCGTAAAAACAGCGAGCTGGGATATTAGTTCTCATCAGCTTTCGGTTATTTTAAATGAAGAGAAATCTTCTCCTTTAGATTTGAATAAGGCAGTTGCAAAAGCGGGACATGATACTAAAGAAATTAAGGCGTCGACTGAAGATTATGATAATCTTCACAGTTGCTGTAAGTATGTGAGAGAATGATTATAACTAAAAGCCCAAACTATTGTTTGGGCTTTTTTTAATAGTTAATTTATGTTTAAAATACCGTATTTTATTGCGGTTAAGCTAAATTATTGTTACTTTCACAAACTTATAAAAATAACCAATCTCATTTTATGAACAATTTTGAATGGACCCAGTTACTAAACCCTGAATTTTATATTACTTTAAGCGTCGGCGGTTTTCAAATTGGGTTATTTATTGTGCTGTTTATAGTATTTGCTGAAACAGGACTTTTCGCAGGTTTTTTTCTGCCTGGAGATAGTTTGCTTTTTTTAGCAGGTATTTACAGTCGTGATTTAGTCGAAAATGTAGTGTCTATTCCAAACGATTTCATAAATGTGTTTTTACTTGCTTCTGCTGTAGCATTAATGGGGGTTTTAGGAAACATGACTGGTTATTGGTTTGGAGCTAAAAGCGGTTATTACCTGTTTAAAAAAGAAGATACATTTTGGTTCAAGAAAAAATACCTTCTTCAGTCAAAAGATTTCTTTGAAAAATATGGTGGAAAAGCAATTATTTATGCTCGATTCCTTCCAATTTTTAGAACATTCGCTCCAATAGTTGCAGGAATCGTTTCAATGGACAAAAAGAAGTTTATGTTTTATAATGTTTTGAGTTCTGTCCTTTGGTCATTTATCTTAATTTTTGCGGGACATTATTTATACGGTGTCTTTTTGAAGCAAGGTATTGATTTGAAAAAACACATTGAATACATCATCATCATCATCATAGTTATATCAACTTTTCCAGTCTTAGTAAAGCTTTTAAAAAAGAGGCCAAACGAACAGATATAATTATTAAAGCATAAAAAAATCCGAAGTTTCAGCTTCGGATTTTTTTATGTCTATAATCGATATGATTCTATTTGTATAATTTAATTAATTCAAGATAATTTAAGTATTGCTGTTTGAATAATAAATTACGATTAAAATAATGTATTGTGTTCCAATGTTGAAACGTTGGGAACTTATTAGATTAAATCTTGAGAAATGATTGTTCTATATTTAAAGTTTTGCTTGGAATTTTGAGATTTAGCGATTTACCATTCATTTACTTTATTGGCATCCATTTTAAGGAAAATAAACAACAATATTGTAAAGCCCCAAAGTCCAGATCCTCCATAAGAAAAGAAGGGTAGTGGAACTCCAATCGTTGGAAAAATTCCGATTACCATGGCAATGTTTACAAAGAAGTGTATAAAGAGAATTCCTGCGACACAATAACCATAGACTCGGCTGAATTTTGTTTTTTGTCTTTCGGCCAAATAAATTACTCTTAGCAATAATGTAACAAAAAGTGCAATTACAGTCAAAGAGCCTGCAAATCCCCATTCTTCACCAACAGTTGTAAAGATATAATCGGTATGTTGTTCTGGAACGAATCCCCCTTTGGTTTGTGTGCCTTCCAAGAAACCTTTTCCGATCCATCCGCCAGATCCAATTGCAATTTCAGATTGGTTTGTATTGTATCCAATACCTTTCATATCGACTGTCTTACCCAATAAAATATTGAAACGGTCTCTGTGGTGCTGTTTAAAAACGTTGTCAAAAACATAATCAACAGAGAAAACAAAACCAGAAATTAAAGCCAATAAGATTGCACTTAGTAACAGGTTTCTGTCAACAACTCTTCCTTTGAAGTAGATAATAGCTAAAACAATAAAAGCTATCCCGATAACAACGTATGGTTCTAATACTAATGTAAGGACGAAAAGGACAATGGTCACAAAAGCTGTCCATACGTACCAAGAAGGCAATCCTTCTCTGTATAGAACTAAGATAAAAACACTGTAAATTAAGGCACTTCCAGGATCGGGCTGTGGTAAAATAAGTATTACAGGTAATAACATGATTGCCAAAGCCTGAATCTGTCTATTGGTTTCTTTTAAATTAATCTGCGTGTCGCTTAAGTATTTGGCCAAAGCCAATGAAGTAGCCGCTTTCGCAAACTCTGATGGCTGTAAGGTAAAACTCCCGATTGCATACCAGCATCGTTGACCGGCAATAGTTTTTCCGAAGAGAAATAATCCTGCAAGTGATAATAGCGAAACTCCAAAGATAATACTGGCATATTTTTCATAAAACTTACCATCAACAAAAAGCACAACAAAGATCAACGGAATTGTACAGCAAATAAAGATCAGCTGTTTTTGATATGTTCCATCTGTTGATAATAAAGAAGACGAATAAATATTCAGCCAACCTAAAGTTACCAGCGCGATGTAGATAAAGACACTTATCCAATCAATATTATTTTTTACACTTTGATTTTTCATTTGAAATACTTTCTCTTAGTTTTTCTTAGTAGTGTCTACCGCTGTTTTTTTAATTTCTGTTTTTGGTGCCGTTGTAACTGGTGCTTTTGGTTTTATAATTTTGGCTTGTAGTACAGAATCTTTTGGTACCGATTCAATTTTACTTGCTTCGTTCATTCCTCCTAATTTAGCATATTCAGCTACTAAACTTTTGTTTAATACTCTGATTTCTAAGTCGGTTCTTGTGATTTTTTTTCTCAAGTATTTTTCAATCATTAAACTCGCAATCGGCCCCGCAACTGTTGCTCCAAAACCTCCATTTTCAATCATAACTGCGATGGCAATTTTTGGATTATCTTTTGGTGCAAAAGCTACGAAAATAGAGTGATCTTTAAGTTTTTCTCTTTTGCCGTTTATTTTGGCATAGTTCTCTGCTGTTCCCGTTTTTCCGCAAATATCAATTCCTTCTACTCTAAGCGCGTAAGCTGTACCTTTGTTATATACATCAAATAATCCGCTGATAACCGGTGGGAAATATTTTTGATCAATACTAGTTACGTGTTTTGTAGTAAACTTTTCATCGATCTTTTCTCCTTCGATCTTTTTAATGATATGAGGAGTATAGTAATAACCTTGATTAGCAACCGTTGCCATCATATTGGCTAACTGAATAGGAGTCATCAAAACCTCTCCCTGACCAATTGCATTCGATACAATGGTTGAGCTTCTCCAGCCTCCATTAGGGTAAATTCTTTTATAGGTTTTAGAAGTTGGAATATTTCCTCTCTTTCCTGTAGGTAAGTCATAGCCCATAAACTGACCTAATCCAAAACTTTTTACGTGATCACTCCAAACATCAACGGCCTGACCTGGATCTTTGTATTTGTTAATGGTAAGCATATAGGCTTGTCCAAAATAGGTATTACAAGAATTGTAAATTCCGTTATGCAATTGGTGCGGTCCAAAACCGTGACATTTCATAAAACGGCCTCCGCCATAACTAAAACCGTGGTGACACATAAAAGTTGTCTGTTCGTTTACAACACCTTCCTGAAGTGCAATCAAACCAGTTAAAATCTTAAAAGGAGAACCTGGAGGATATTCGGCCAACAAACCTCTGTCGTACAATGGTTTTGCGATAGAATCATTATATAAAAGAGTGTAGTTTTTAGATCTTTGTCTTCCAACTAAAATTCCAGGATCGTAAGATGGAGCGGTAACAAGTGCTAAAATTTCACCTGTTTTTGGCTCAAGCGCAACGATTCCACCTCTTTTGTTGATCATTAATTCCTCACCATACTTTTGAAGTTCGGCGTCAATAGTTAAATTGATGTCTTCTCCGGCAACGGCAATCGTATCATATCTCCCTTCTTTATACGAGCCAATTTCTCTATTATATTTGTCTTTTTGAATGTATTTAACACCTTTAATACCTCGCAATATTTCTTCGTAACTCTCTTCTACGCCTTGTCTTCCTATTAAATCCCCACTGTTATAGTACGGATTTTTTGCGATTTGGTTTTCATTTACTTGTGTAATAGAGCCAAAAATATTGGCGCCATAATCTACTTCATAATCGCGAAGAGATCTTTTTTGGAAATAGAAACCGTCATATTTTCTTATTTTCTCTTGAAAAGCAGCAAATTCATTCTTATTCAATTGCGATAAAAATACAGATGGAAGTCTCGGACTGTAAACTTTTGCTTTTTCAATACGCTTATTATAGTCTTCTGGAGTGATATTCAGAAGTGCGCAGAATTCGGCAATATTTAAATCTTTTTTTACCTCTCTTGGAATAACCATGATGTCATAAGAAGCCTGATTTGCTACAAGAAGTTTCCCGTTTCTATCATACATGTAGCCTCTTTCAGGATAGTCATAGACTTTTTTTATCGCATTATTTTCTGATTTCAGTTTAAAGGAATCATCGATAATCTGCAGATAAAAGATCCTGATCACTAGCAAAGATGCTGCAATAATAATTATAGTGGGCAGCAGAACTTTTCTCATCGTTTATTGGGCTTAATAAGATAAATTATTATTATGGAGGTGATTATAGTAAAAATGGAACTGAATAAGGTTCGGAGTAAAATATCCCAGATAAATTTGAATTGAAATGCTTCAAGAACAAACAGTACAATATGGTGCATTAAAACCGAAACCAGTATAAATGAAAATCGTTCTGGTGTTAAAGATTCGTTTAGTTTTATGGTTTGATATTCATAACTAAGTCCAAAAGAGAACTTAAAAATATAAGGTCTGTAATAGGCTAGAATAACACAGGCTGTTGCATGTATTCCTCCTGAGTTACAAAACATATCCATGGTTAACCCAAGTAAAAAGCTTGAGATTATTAAACCTGCTTTATTACTGTTTACAGGATATAAAATAATATACAATATATACGGAAAAGGACTTATGTAGCCTAAGAAATTCATATTGTTGAAAATAACAATCTGAACTGCCAGCAGTATAATAAAACGAAAAATATTTACTAACAAAGCGCTATTCATCTTTCTCTTTGCTTTTGTTTTCTAAATTAACAAGTTCTTCTCTTCCTTTACTCTTAATGACATAAACGTGACCTAAGTTGGTCATATCATTAAACAGTTTAACTTTTATCACGTAAAAGCTGGTATTGTCTTTTTTGTATACAACATCAACAGTTCCGATATTGATTCCTTCTGGGAAAATTACAGATTGTCCGCCGGTAACAATTGTGTCTCCTTTTCTAATAGAAGCTAACCTTGGAACATCTTCTAATTGTACAAATCCTGTACTTTTTCCATCCCATGTTAAAGAACCAAAGTGATTTGATTTTTTAATTTTCGCATTAATATGCGATTTCATATTCAAAATACTCACAACAGTTGAATAGTTTGGCGAAGTGTTATCAATAACACCAATAATTCCTAAACTATTGATAACTCCCATATCTTGTTTGACTCCATCTTTGCTTCCAGAGTTCAAAGTGATATAATTTTCGTGAGTATTGTATGAGTTGTGAATTACTTTAGATACGATTATATCAGCAGGTTTTACACCTTTTATACTGTCAGGTATAGGTGGTTTTGTAGTGTCTTCTTTGTTGAATAAAAGACTTTTTAATCTTGCGTTCTCAAGTACAAGTTCGTCGTTTTCGGCTCTTAAATTCAAATATTCATTCACACGATTGATTTTCTCATAAACACCGCCGCTTAGGAAATTTGCAGAACTGATTACTCTGCTTCTATGAAAGGAATGGGATTGAATTGTAAGTCCTAACGATATACCTAAAAGCAGCAAAAACAGCAATCGATTACTGTTTCTTATAATGAAATTAAATATTTGCTGCATTTCTTGTCTGGTTATTTTGTTTCAGGATATGCTTTTAAGTTTTCAAGTTTTACAAGGGTCAAATATTTAAAATTTGACCCTCATAAAAGTAAATTGATTGTTATTTTGAATCTTATTTGATTAAGATACTTTTAAATTTTGCAATGTTTTTAAGAGCCATTCCTGTACCGCGAACAACAGCTCTTAATGGATCTTCAGCAATGTAAACTGGTAAATCTGTTTTTTGAGAGATACGTTTATCAAGACCTCTTAACATAGATCCACCACCTGCTAAATAGATACCAGTGTTGTAAATATCGGCTGCTAACTCAGGCGGAGTCTGTGATAATGTTTCCATTACGGCATCTTCAATACGCTGAATCGATTTGTCTAATGCTTTTGCAATTTCACGGTAAGAAACATCTACTTGTTTTGGTTTCCCTGTAAGTAAATCTCTACCTTGAACTGACATATCTTCTGGCGGGCCATCTAAATCTTCGATAGCTGCTCCAATTTGAATTTTAATTTTCTCAGCAGTACTTTCTCCAACAAATAAGTTGTGCTGTGTACGCATGTAATAAACGATATCATTTGTGAAAACGTCCCCTGCAATTTTTACAGATTTGTCGCAAACGATACCGCCTAAAGCGATTACAGCAATTTCTGTTGTACCACCTCCGATATCCACAATCATGTTTCCTTTTGGCTGCATGATGTCGATTCCAATACCGATTGCAGCGGCCATTGGTTCGTGAATTAAGTAAACTTCTTTTCCGTTTACACGCTCACAAGATTCTTTTACTGCACGCATTTCAACCTCAGTAATTCCAGAAGGAATACAAACTACCATTCTTAAAGCGGGAGTAAACATTCTCTTTTTTAATGCAGGAATACTTTTAATGAACATATTGATCATTTTTTCCGAAGCATCAAAATCGGCAATTACACCATCTTTCAAAGGCCTTATGGTCTTGATATTTTCATGCGTTTTACCTTGCATCATGTTGGCTTCTTTACCAACAGCGATGATTTTGCCTGAAACTCTGTCGCGTGCTACGATGGAGGGGCTGTCAATAACAACTTTGTCATTATGAATGATTAAAGTGTTTGCGGTACCAAGGTCTATTGCAATATCCTCAGTCATGAAATCAAAAAATCCCATAAGTTTTTTAGGGGTTTAAAATGTTATAAATTATTTATCGAACAAAGTTAAACAAATTAATGTTTAAAATGACGAGTTCCCGTAAATACCATTGCAAGATTATTTTCATTGCAATAATTTATACTTAATTCGTCTTTTATCGAACCTCCTGGCTGAATTACAGCAGTTATTCCTGCTTTTTTGGCTAATTCTACACAATCTGGAAATGGGAAAAATGCATCACTGGCCATCGAAGCTCCATTTAAATCAAATCCAAAAGCTTTTGCTTTGTCGACAGCTTGAATTAAAGCGTCAACTCTTGAAGTCTGACCTGTACCTGATGAAATCAATGTTCCGTTTTTAGCAAATACAATAGTGTTTGATTTTGTATTTTTGCAGATTTTAGAAGCAAAGATCAAATCTTCGATTTCTTGTGCAGTAGGTTCTGTAATTGTAACGGTTTTTAAATGCTCTTTATTATCCGTAATATTATTTCTGTCCTGAATTAACAAACCATTAAGACAAGTTCTTACTTGGCGTGATGGCAATTCAACTTCATTTTGAACTAATATAATTCTGTTTTTCTTCTCTTGTAAAACGGTAACTGCTTGATCATCATATTCTGGAGCGATTACAACTTCGCAGAATAGTTTGTTGATTTCCTGAGCTGTTTCTAAATCAATTTTAGTATTAGAAATTAACACTCCTCCAAAAGCAGATGTTGGATCACAAGCCAAAGCTGCCAAATAAGCTTCGCTGATTGTTTTTCTTGAAGCCAATCCGCAAGCATTATTGTGTTTCAAAATCGCGAACGTTGGTCCGTCAGTTTTAAATTCAGCAATTAAATTTACTGCAGCATCAACATCTAGTAAATTATTGTATGATAATTCTTTTCCGTGAAGTTTGTTGAACATTGCGTCAAAATCTCCAAAGAAAAATCCTTTTTGGTGCGGGTTTTCACCGTATCTTAAAACTTGACCATTTGCAATACTTTCTTTGTAAATAGTTTCGTCTGTGTTGAAATAATTAAAAATAGCTCCATCGTAGTGAGAGGAAACGTGGAATGCTTTAGTAGCAAACAATCTTCTGTTTTCTAAAGTTGTTGTTCCATCTTGTTCTGTAATCAAATCTAAAAGCAAGCTGTACTCATTAACAGAAGCAACAATTACAGTGTCTTTGAAATTTTTAGCACCAGCACGAATTAATGAAATTCCGCCGATATCAATTTTCTCGATAATATCTTGTTCGCTTGCTCCAGAAGCAACCGTTTTTTCAAAAGGATATAAATCAACAATAACTAAATCGATTTGAGGAATATCAAATTCCTTCATTTGCTGCACATCGCTTTCGTTGTCTTGGCGATTTAAAATTCCACCAAAAATTTTCGGGTGTAAAGTTTTTACTCTTCCGCCAAGAATTTCAGGGAAAGAAGTGATATCTTCAACAGGAACTACAGGAATACCAAGGTTTTTGATGAAATCTTCAGTTCCTCCAGTTGAATAAAGTGTTACATTTTGTTCGTGTAGTTTTCTAACAATTGGTTCTAATCCATCTTTAGAAAAAACAGAAATTAATGCCGATTGTATTTTTTTTGTTGTGCTCATTGTGTAGTTATGATTTTGAGACTGCAAAAGTAGTTTTTTTATATATCATATTAAAGAAAATTAGTGTAACAAAATGCTAAAAAAAACTACTGATGAGTAAGTTAACTTTTATTAGGTTTTTGAATTTTAATTTTTGAATTTTACTTTATTGAAAAATACTGAAATATGCTTGTTTATTTAAGATTATTAAAAGAAAGTCTGAGCTTTGCTGTCAACGCTTTGCGAAATAATAAATTACGTACTTTGTTGTCACTCTTAGGGGTTACAATTGGTATTTTTTCAATTATAGCCGTTTTGGCCGCCGTTGACTCTTTAGATAAAAAAATATCTAAAGATTTGAGCAGTTTAGATAAAAATACAATTTATTTAATGAAGTTCAGCTTTGGACCTTCCGAAATTCCGCAATGGAAAAGAGAACAGTTTCCAAACGTAAAATACGACGAGTATGTTGGGTTGAAAAATGCAATGAATAATACCGATGAAGTCGGGTATCAGCTTTTTGTAAATAGAGAAACTTTAAAATACGACTCAAAAACAGTCAGCGATGTAAATATTATTCCTTCGTCGAGTGAAATGGTTAATATTGACGGATTGAGTTTTGATAAAGGAAGATTTTACAATGAGTCAGAATCAAATTCTGGTACGGCAGTTATTGTGTTAGGATATGATATCGCTGATGGACTTTTTGGATCAAGTGATCCAATTGGAAAAAATATTCGTTTATACGGACAGCGATTTACGGTTATCGGTGTAATTGCGAAACAAGGTGCAGGATTTTTTGGAGACAGCAATGATACTTCAGTATATCTTCCCGCTAATTTTTTAAGAAGAATGTACGGAGATAGCGATGCCATGACGCCTGTAATAGTTTTAAAACCTCAAAAAGGTGTCGATATGGAGGCTTATAAAGCAGAAGTGGCGCAAAAACTAAGAGCAATTCGTGGTATGAAAGCGGGAGATATGGATAATTTCTTTATCAATGTACTTTCTGGATTTACCGATTTTATCGACGGAATTTTAGGGCAGATGAATTTTGTAGGCTGGGTTATAAGTGGATTTTCTCTTCTTGTCGGCGGTTTCGGAATTGCAAATATTATGTTTGTTTCTGTTAAAGAAAGAACAAATCTTATTGGTATTCAAAAATCATTAGGAGCAAAAAATAAATTCATCTTATTCCAATTTTTGTTTGAAGCGGTAATATTATCTGTTATTGGTGGAATCATTGGTCTTTTAATGGTTTGGGGAATTGCTTTTGCGTTAACTAAATTACTCGATTTTGAATTTGTTTTGAGTATGGGGAATATTCTTTTAGGAACTGGTTTAGCGGCTTTTATTGGTTTGGTTTCGGGAATTCTTCCTGCAATTTCTGCAGCAAATCTTGATCCTGTTGAAGCCATTAGAACAGGAATGTAGTTTTTTTAAAGACGCTAAGGTTCTAAGATACTCAGATTCTAAGTTTTTTTATATGAATTGCCTCTAGCTTTAGCTGGAGGAACATATTTTAGGACTAGAAAGAGACTTTAGTCGAATTTTTATAGTTTAGTTTTTCTGAAGTTTTGGTTTTATGAAAGGAAATGTAATTCTTTCATGATCCCATTTAATGCTTTCGGAATTGTAATATTCGTTGTTTCTCTTGTATTTTAAAACTGTATCTTCTTCTTGAGTTGTTCTTCGTATAAAATAAGTATCACCCTCTTTCTCAATTGATTTGATTGCATCAACTAAATAAAAATAAGTTTCTGTATTCAAGGTGTCTAATTTTGATGCTATAAACGTCATGTTTCGAAAACCGTCTTTATAATTTAATTTTATAAAATCTGATATAGTATTAGTAGGAATTTCTATTAAATCTTTCGGTTGTAAATTTATAAAGTGAGGGATTGTGTCGCTTTTTTCCCAATTTCCACAAATATGACCGATTTCGTTTCTTTGAAAATAATACACTTTTGAATTCTTGTCGATAATGAAAGTGTTTGTTCCATAAAATAATGATCCAGGAATAGGTGGAGGAGGAGGAATTGTGTCTTTGTTTAGAATTGTTTTTTTATTGTTTTGCGAAATTATGTATGGTATATTTTCTTTTTGGCTTTCTTTTTTTGTACAATTTAAAAGAAGCAGGCAAACCATAAAAAAAATAAAAATTCTAGTCATAGAGAATGAGATTTAAAATAAAGATATAAAAAAATCCCAAGAAGCAATTTCTTGGGATTTTCTGTTTTTCTGATAGTTTAAAAACTATCTAATATCATTATTTTGAATCAAATCGATATATAAGTTAATCTTATCTTTCAATTCTTTTCTAGGCGTGATAAAGTCTAAGAAACCGTGCTCTAATAAGAACTCAGCAGTTTGGAAACCTTCTGGTAAATCTTTTCCTGTAGTGTCACGAACAACACGAGGACCAGCAAAACCAATCAAAGCGCCTGGCTCAGAGATATTAATGTCTCCTAACATTGCGTAAGATGCAGTTGTTCCACCCGTTGTTGGGTCTGTACAAAGAGAGATATATGGTAATTTAGCTTCCGCTAATTGAGCTAGTTTTACAGAAGTTTTTGCTAATTGCATTAAAGAATAAGCAGCTTCCATCATACGAGCTCCACCAGATTTAGAAATCATAACAAAAGGAAGTTTGTTTTTGATCGCGTGATCAATTCCTCTTGCAATTTTTTCACCTACAACCGCTCCCATAGATCCACCGATAAAAGCGAAATCCATACAGCAGATTACAAGTTCTCTTCCTTTAGATTTTCCTACTCCTGTACGTACAGCGTCTTTAAGATGAGTTTTTTCCATTACATCTTTTAATCTGTCTGCATATTTCTTTGTGTCCACAAAGTGCAGAGGATCTTTAGAAGTCATGTTTTTGTCTAACTCAACAAATTCATTGTTGTCGAATAAAATTTCAAAATAGGTTGCGCTTCCAATTCGAACGTGAAAATCATCTTCAGGGCTAACGAATAAATTTCTCGCTAATTCGTCTGCATCAATAATTTTTCCAGTAGGAGATTTGTACCACAATCCTTTCGGAACGTCCATCTTGTCTTCTGTCGCGGTCGTAATCCCTTTTTCTTGTCTTTTAAACCAAGCCATTTTTTTAATTTTAGAATGTAGATTTTAAATTTTAGATTTTTCAATCTGAATTCAAAATTTAAATTTCAGGCTTCTTTAGAAATCTGAAATCTAAATTCAAAAATCTAAAATTTAAAGTGTGTTTACGTTATTTAAATCAGCAAAAGCTTGTTCAAGTCTTGCGTTGAATGTTACTTCGCTTTCACGAACCCATCTTCTTGGATCGTAGTATTTTTTGTTTGGAGCATCAGCACCTTCTGGGTTTCCAATTTGTGATTTTAAATAGTCAAGATTTTTAACCATATAATCACGGATTCCTTCAGTGTATGCAAACTGTAAATCAGTATCAATGTTCATTTTGATAACTCCGTAGCTAATTCCTTCTCTGATTTCTTCAAGTGTAGAACCTGAACCTCCGTGGAAAACGAAATCAACTGGATTGTGTCCTGTGTTGAATTTGTTTTGTACGAAATCCTGAGAATTTTTTAAGATTTTTGGAGTTAATTTTACGTTTCCTGGTTTGTAAACACCGTGAACGTTTCCAAAAGCAGCAGCAATTGTAAATTTAGGACTTACTTTAGATAATTCTTCGTAAGCGTAAGCTACTTCTTCTGGTTGCGTATATAATTTTGAGCTGTCAACATCAGAGTTGTCAACACCATCTTCTTCACCACCTGTAATACCAAGTTCGATTTCCAATGTCATGCCCATTTTGCTCATTCTAGCTAAATATTCTTTACAGATCTCGATGTTTTCTTCGATTGGCTCCTCAGACAAATCGATCATGTGAGAACTGAACAATGGTTTTCCTGTTTCTGCGAAATGTTTCTCAGAAGCATCTAATAAACCGTCAATCCAAGGTAAAAGTTTTTTTGCACAGTGGTCAGTATGTAGGATTACAGTTGCACCGTAAGCCTCTGCCAAAGTATGAATATGTTTTGCTCCTGCGATTCCTCCCGCAATTGCTGCTTTTTCACCTGCATTAGATAATCCTTTTCCAGCGTTGAATTGAGCTCCACCGTTAGAAAATTGAATGATAACTGGCGCGTTTAGTTTTGCTGCAGTTTCAAGAACTCCGTTAATTGTGCTTGATCCAGTAACGTTTACTGCTGGAAGAGCAAAACCCTTCTCTTTCGCATAATTAAAGATCTCTTGTACTTGATCTCCTGTAGCTACTCCTGGTTTAATGTTATGTGCCATTGTAATTTTTTTTATAGTTGTTTTTAGTTTTTAGGTTGCAAAAATAAGAATTAATTAGCATTAGAACGGATAATTTATACCAAAATTTAAAACCGAGTGTCCAAAATTGTATTCTTTAAACCATCGGTCTCCCTTCTCATGCGCCGGATTATAAGTCTTAAAGCCTAAATCTAAACGGATAACAAAAAAGCTTAAATCGTATCGTAAACCAAATCCTGTTCCTAAAGCAATTTCTTCTAAATCGTTTAAGTTGTCAAATTTTGCTTTCGGATCTACCACATTATCGAGTACATTCCAGATATTTCCGGCATCTGCAAAGAGCGCTCCTTTAACATCTCCAAAAATTTTAAAACGATATTCTAGACTCGCGGCTATTTTCATATTTGCCTCGTTAAAGTCGTTTACAGCATTCGTGCTTCCCGGTCCTAAAGCGTATGGCTGCCACGCGCGGTTATCGTTTGATCCACCGCCATAATAACTTCGTGAAAACGGAATATAATTAGAATTTCCAAATGGAATCGCGATTCCAAAGAAAGTTCTAACAGCCAAAACTTTTTCTTTTCCAAAATCCCAGTGTTTGATGTAATCAAATTCTGTTTTAACATATTCGGAATATTCTAAATTAAAAATCTCATAATTTCCTCTTGAGTTTTTCTGTAGATTCCCGACTTCAGAAACCAAAGTTAACAATGTTCCAGCCGATTCGATTTTAGTTCTAAATTGATAGAAATTATTGTCGGCAAGGTCCTTCTTTGTCGTTTTTGTGAAAGAATAACTCGTTGCTAAAATAAAGTCGTTTTCAGTCAAACGAATCCTTCTTTCTTCAATACTTGCCACTTCTTGGTATTGAGAGTTATCTGGTGTTAAAGCAGTCTGTCCATTTAATACTTCATTAGTAAATCCCGTTGTTCCCTTAGGTATAGTTAGGTTTTCTCTAGCTTGTTCTTCTGGTGTTTCTCCCCAGTTGCTCAATGTAGTATTGTAATCTTTACCAATATTATTTAAATCATCATAAGAAGATGTGTATACATTAAAGTAATTGTCAGGATTTAAGTTACGAACAAACTGAGCGTTTAATAACTCTAACTTCGCTGTGTTATGACGCTTTGGTGTCCAGTTATACGAAATACCTCCTGTGAAGTTTTCTTTGTCCAAACCAATATTTCGCTGTTTCGAAAAACCTGAGGTTATAGAGGTGTAAGGAATCATGCTTTTTGGGATGATTTTTTCGGTTCCAAAAGGAAATAGAATCCTTGGAAAGTTCAATTTCATATCCAAACCATATTCTGAAACATTAAAGAAATTATTATTCGGATTGGCCATATCTCTCGAAGAACCAATATTTAAACGAGCAGAAATTTCTAAGGTTTCGGCACGATTAAATACATTTCGAATAGTTTCTGAAATACTCGCTCCAATTCCGAAATCCTGAATATTCGAATGGGTTACGTCAAAAGTGGCTCCAAAACTGTATTTCTTTCTTGGAGTTAAATATACATTAGCAATAAGAGATTGGGCTGTAGAATCTCTTTTGTCAACCTCATATTGGATAGAAGGATAATTGAAAATCTTTAAGTTGTTCAAATATCGAGAAGAAAGAGTGGTTCTGAAATCAGCAAAAGTACTTCCTTTGGTGATAAAAATGGCATCTGTTATCGCGCGGGGCTTGTATTTTAGTTTGTTGTAACTGTAAAGATTAAAATTATTGTAAGTAGTACTATCAGTTGGTTTTTTCTTTGCATTGGCAGCAGAATAATCGGTATAAATATTAACGTCGCTAATTTTATAAAGCTTAAAAGGTTCAGTTCGGCTTGAATCTCTTCCTTGAATAACATTATTGGTAATGTTTAACGTAACGTCAGCTTTGGCTTTTTTACCAATAGTATCAATGTCAAATGTTACATAAGTGGGTTGGAAGTAATAAGCACCGTGATTTCTAAAATATGTTGTAATACGGTTCTTTTCTTCTTCAAAATCTGTTGTTTTGTATTGATTTCCAGATTTTAATGCAGAAGGTTCATTATTTGTTCTGTACAATGAATCTAATGCAGGAGTTAATATTTTAGTTTTTATGGTGTCTAATTTGTAAGCAGGTCCAGTTGTGATATTGTAATTAATTGCTGCTCTTTTGATTCCAACTGTATCTATCGTATAGTCCGTTTTAACATTAAAAAAACCATTATTAAAATAATAGAATTTTAAACGGAGTAAAGATTTTTTTGTTCTTGCAGTGTCAATAATTACTGGAGGCTCGCCAGTGTTTTTTAAAAATTCATGAATTCCTTTATAGTAAAAAGACTGTCCAAGACGATCTACCTGTTTAGCAGATAAAATTTTAGACATACGCTCATACTTGCCTGGATTGTTTTTAAATTTGGCCTGATAAGTCGAATCTGGATTTAAATTGGCTAAATTGTATAAATTTAATCGAAGTTTGTACCCCAATAGTTTTCCATTCGGTTTTTGATACATCTGATTAAAAGCAACTTCGTCATTAGTTGATTTTCCGTTAACTAAAATATTGTTTTTTACAAGAAGGTTTTTTCCATCTGGAACTCTTTTTACGGCATTACAAGCGCAAATTAATATTGCTATTAGAAGAAATGCTATTATTTTTGCGGAATTATTTTTCAAGTGTTTTTTAATATTTAATTCAAAAGTACATTATTTTATGGTTAGTAAAAACCAAATAAAGCTTATATCAAGTTTACATCAAAAAAAGCTGCGTTCTGTCAATCAATTATTTTTTGCTGAAGGAGTAAAAGTAATTCAAGAATTGCTGCAATCCAATTTTGAATTAGAACATTTATACACCACACTAAATGATTTTGAAACAGTCCAAGCCTCAAAACGAACTCTTATTAATGAACAAGAGCTAAAAAAAATAAGTGCTTTATCGACTCCAAATTCTTGTTTAGCAGTTTTTAAAATACCAGCAGAAAAGACTATAATCGATTCTGGTTTAATTGTGGCATTAGACGATATTAGAGATCCTGGAAATTTAGGAACTATTCTTCGTCTTTGCGATTGGTTTGGTATCAAACAAGTAATTTGTTCTAAAGAAACGGTAGATATTTACAATCCAAAAGTAGTTCAAGCAACAATGGGCTCGATCAGCAGGGTAAATGTAAATTATATCGACTTAAAAATGTTTCTTGCTCAAACTAAACTGCCCGTTTTTGGAACTTTCATGGACGGAGAGAATATTTATCAATCAAAATTGCCAAATGAAGGCATCATAATTATGGGTAATGAGGCCAACGGCATTTCAGAAGAAATTGAGAAAATAGTAACGTCTCGTCTGTCAATTCCTAGATTTGGAGAGCTTCAAAAAACCGAAAGTTTAAATGTAGCTACTGCAACAGCAATTATTCTTAGTGAATTTAAACGAAATAGTTAAGATTTTGTTTTAATGAAAAGTGAAATTTATTAAAATTGCTCTAGATTTCATCGAATCAATATTATCAGTGTAAGGACTAACAGGATGTTCTGCTGTAACATTATCACGAATTAGCTCATCTGTAATACCGAACATACCTCTAACAGAAGGAGAAAAGATAAAATATTCAGTAAAAATATCGATTCCAAAACCTACTTCGTAAGCTGCCGTCCATTGTTTTACCCTGAATTTTTGCTGCCAGTTATCATCTTGAGATTTTGAATTACTAGACAGGTTCAAAGTAGTCGACATACCGCCAACTAAATACGGACGAATGTTTCCTGTGCGCAGGGCAGAAAATTTTAATAATAATGGGAAGTGAATATAGGTACTGTTCACTTCTCTTAAATAATCCTTTTCTAAAGTTCCTACTCCTGGAAAATGCAAATCACGTTTTGTGTAATACAATCCAGGTTCAAAACGCAGGTTTATATATTCTTGAAGTCTCAAATCGGCAACAACACCAACGTTAAAACCAGTCGTCTTTTTTACCTGAATATCATCTTGAACAGGAGTTTTGTAATCAAATTTAAAGTCAAAACTATTAAAACCTAAATAATAGCCAAAGTAAAGACGCTGCTTCTGCCAGTTTTCAAGGTTAATAATAGGGTCTTTGCTAAACATATTTTTAGCAAATTGCGAGTGCCCTTTTGTTGTTAAGACCAATAAAATTAAGATTACAGCTTTTTTCATACTATTTTTTAGATGCAGAATAAATCGTTGCGACACCAAAAGTTTGCGGCAGTGCCACAACATCTATAAACCCAGTTTTTCTCAAAATATTGTTTAAGGCTTCTCCATAAGGGAAAGCAGCAGCAGATTCAGATAAATAGCCATACGCGTCATTATCTTTAGAAAATAACTTTCCAATAAGAGGAAGTATATTTTTACTGTAAAATTTGTAACCTTGTTTGTAAGGAAATTTATCAGGAACAGAAGTTTCTAAGATAACAAAAACACCATTTGGTTTTAAAACTCTTAAAATTTCAGCAAAACCTTTTTCAAGATTCTCAAAGTTTCTCACTCCAAAACCAACAGTTATGGCATCAAAATAATTGTCTTCAAAAGGCATGTTTTCAGAATCCCCTAAAACCAGTTCTATAATATTAGAGAGATTTTTTTCCTGTACTTTCTTTTTTCCAACTTCCAGCATTCCTGCAGAAATATCCAACCCAATAATTTTTTCAGCATTAGTTTGTGCTAATAAAATAGCTAAATCACCAGTTCCTGTTGCAATATCTAGAATAATCTTTGGTTTTTTGTCTGATACTATTTTTAATACTTTTTTGCGCCACTTAACATCGATTCCAAATGAAATGACACGATTTAAATTGTCGTAATTCCCAGAAATGGTGTCAAACATTTGGGTTACCTGCTCTTTTTTACCAAGTGAAGAGTCTTTATACGGAGTTATTTTTTCAGACATTTTTTTTATTTGGACAAATATAAACAATCTAGTTTAACTGTAATTGAGTTTTGATTTGTAAAATAAATGTTTTGGATGATTTATTTCAAAGTTAAGAGTTAGTATGTTTTGGCATCCCTAAATCTAGGGATATTGATAAAATCACTAAATCACGGTATTGTGTAATCTGTGTAATATAGACAACTTTGCTGAAGTAAAAATGATTAAAGTTTAATGATTGGTATTGGCACAAAGACTTAAACAAATGATTGCTTTTTTTGCGCTTGCAATTTCATTTGTTCTTGAGAAAGTTTTGGAAGTATTGTTCTTGGGGGGTAATACTAATTAATAGTGCAAAATACGTTCTTAGGATTAAATTTGTTTTTGGAAATTTTAATTTTCTGCCTTTAATATCTTAGTGGTATTTGTTGTTAAAGGCGTTTTGAGACTTAGGTCTCAAATAATATAAAATGTTATTCAGTTATTACGAATGTTTCTAACATTAGTGATTTTTAAACAAAACTTTTTCTTGAGCGAGTCGGGTTAAAACCAATTATTTAAAAACATCCTCCCTAAAAGAGGATGTTTTTTATTTTATTTTTTAATGTAAGTTTCATAAGTATAATCATAAAGATGCTTTTCATCTTTATAATTTTCTTCAGATTCTACTAACAGCCATTCACCTTTGTTGATTTTTGGAAAAAAAGTATCTGCTTCAAAAGCGTGGTGAACTTTCGTTAATTCTATTATATCTGTAAATGGAAGAGCAAGGTTATAGATTTCGCCTCCACCTATAACATAGCTGTCGTCATCATCTGGACATGCAGCAATTGCTTTTTCTATACTGTCTACCACAATACATCCTTCGGGTTGATAATTTTCCTGACGAGTTATTATAACGTGTACTCGATTTGGTAATGGTTTGGGAAAACTTTCAAAAGTTTTTCTTCCCATAATAATGTGGTGACCTGTAGTAAGAGATTTGAATCTTTTAAAATCATTTGGCAGATGCCATACTAATTCATTGTTTTTTCCAAGCGCATTATTTTCGGCCGCAGCCGCTATCATTATAATCATGGTATGCTTAAGCTAAATTTTATTTTCATATTCTTCATTAATTGAAGATTCGAGCTGGCTGATTCTTTTTTGCTGTAAAGCAACTAATCGATCGATTTGTTCTCTTTCCCATTTTTTATTCATAAAACGGTCTGTGATATACACTTTTATAAAGTGCAAAATAAAAATAAAGAGCCAGATAGTAATGCCCCAAATACACCAATTTTGAGTTGTTCCTTCTCCAAAACCAAAAAATCTATTAGCAATAAATAAAAATAAACTTCCTAAAAGGAAAAGAACAAAATGAAAATAAAGGATTTTTTTTTGTCTTAATCGTCGTCTAGCGTATTCGTATTGTTCGTGCACTTCTTTTTCCATAAGATAAAAATGAGATCATAAAGTTAAAATTTATTTTTGAAAGTCAATATTTTGAGGATGGAATATTTAGCTTGAAATAATCTAAGAATTTGAAATACAAAATTTTATATAGATTAAATTACAGATATGACTAAAATAGCATGCTGTTTTTCGTATTATGACAAATCGGATAGGGCAGTAGTTGGGGTTTGATTGATTTTAATTAATTTTAAAGTGTATAAATCTAAAAACTAATTAGTTATGTCTTTGAAGAAACAATTTATCAAAACGAAACCTGTTGTTAAAGTTACATTTTCTATAGATGCCAAAGATGCTGATTCGGCAGCAGTTGTTGGAGATTTTAATAACTGGAATCCTTCAGAAGGAACTTTAAGCAAATTGAAAAATGGAACTTTTAAAGCTACTTATGATTTGGTTAAAGATGCGATTTACGAATTTAAGTATATAATTGACGGAACTTATGTAAACGATCCTGAAGCCGATTCTTATAAATGGAATGACTATGCTGGAAGTGAAAATAGTGTTTTAGTTGTATAAAAAAATCCGCTTAAATATTTAAGCGGATTTTTTTATATTATACTGCGACACTTCCTTTTATTGCTGGATGCGGATCGTAATCTACTAAAGTGAAATCTTCATAATCAAAATCAAAAATGTTTTTGATCTCTGGATTTAAAATCATTTTTGGTAATGGTTTTGGTTCACGCGTTAATTGTAATTCCAATTGTTCAAAATGATTGTTGTAAATGTGTGCGTCTCCAAAAGTGTGGATAAAATCACCAGCTTCTAAGTCGCATACTTGAGCAATCATCATGGTTAATAAAGCATAAGATGCAATGTTAAATGGAACGCCTAAAAAGATATCAGCGCTTCTTTGATACAATTGACAAGACAATTTTCCTTTAGTTTCTCCTTTTTCTAAATCTGGAGCAGCTACATAAAATTGAAAAAAGGCATGACATGGAGGTAAAGCAGCTTTGTTATTGGCTACATTTTCCTCAAATGATTTTTTAGTATCAGGTAAAACAGAAGGATTCCATGCAGAAACCAGCATTCTGCGGCTGTTTGGATTCGTTTTTAATTCTGTAATTAACTCTGTAATCTGATCAATTTCTTCGCTGTTCCAATTTCTCCATTGATGCCCGTAAACTGGACCTAAATCGCCATTAGAGTCAGCCCATTCATCCCAAATTTTTACTCCGTTTTCTTGAAGATATTTAATATTCGTATCACCTTTTAAAAACCAAAGCAATTCGTAAATAATTGATTTTAAATGCAATTTTTTGGTCGTAACCATTGGGAAACCTTCACTTAAATCAAAACGCATTTGATATCCGAAAACGCTTTTTGTTCCAGTTCCTGTACGATCTCCTTTTTGATTACCGTTTTCTAAAACGTGTTTTACTAAATCTAAGTATTGTTTCATTATTGCTTTAGGCTTTTTTTTGCTTTAGGCTTTAAGTTTTAGGCTTTAAGCTTTTTTGGCAGTTAATGCTTTCTTGTGTTTTACGCTTTAAGCTTACAGCCTAAAGCTTACGGCTTACAGCCTTAAAATTATCTTTTCGAGATTTCGTCTCTAATTTTTGCTGCTTTTTCGTAGTCTTCTTGAGATACGGCTTGATCTAAAAGTTCGTTCAGCTCTTGCAAAGTATGTTTTGCATAAACATCACCAGATTGATTGGTTTCTTCTTCATGTCCAAAAGTTTCTGGATTAGAAAGAACATCATCAATTTCCTGAGAACCTTGATCTGTATCTGCCGTATTTGATTTTAAATAAATTCCGGCTTTATCTAAGATGTTTTTATAAGTAAAAATCGGAGCATTGAAACGTAAAGCTAATGCAATTGCATCAGAAGTTCTTGCATCGATAATTTCCTCGATTTTATCTCTTTCGCAGATTAAACTAGAGTAAAAAACGCCATCAACTAATTTGTGAATGATGACCTGTTTTACAACGATATCAAACCTTTCTGCAAAGTTTTTAAATAAATCGTGTGTTAGCGGGCGGGGTGGTTTTATTTCTTTTTCTAAGGCAATAGCTATTGACTGGGCTTCAAAAGCGCCAATAACAATAGGTAATTTTCTTTCGCCATCAACTTCATTCAGGATTAGGGCATAAGCGCCATTTTGAGTTTGGCTGTATGAAATTCCTTTTATAGATAATTTTACTAGACTCATATATGTTTGTAAAAAAGGCACTTAGCGCCTCATTTTATTGCTTTTTTTGATTGGAAAATAAAGCTGCAATTTTAATCAAAAAATATGGAACAAAAAAGCTGCCTATAAACAAAGATACAATATCTTGTTTTTAGGCAGCAAATATTTTGAAGAGAATTCTTGAATTAAGAATGTTGCGCTTTAAAAGCTTTTAGTTTCTCTGTTAATTGCGGTACAATTTCGAAAGCATCACCAACAATTCCATAATCAGCTACTTTAAAGAAAGGCGCTTCAGGATCATTATTGATTACCACTTTTACTTTTGATGAGTTAATACCAGCAATATGCTGAATAGCTCCAGAAATACCAACAGCAATGTATAAGTTTGTTGCAACTGGTTTTCCTGTTTGTCCAACGTGCTCGCTGTGAGGTCTCCATCCTAAATCTGAAACTGGTTTAGAACATGCAGTTGCAGCGCCTAAAACAGCAGCAAGATCTTCGATTAATCCCCAATTTTCTGGGCCTTTTAATCCGCGTCCGCCAGAAACTACGATATCAGCATCAGCGATAGAAACTTTTCCAGAAACTTTTTCTACAGAATCAACTTTTACACCAAAGTCATTGTCCCCAATTGTTGGGTTAAAATCTTCTTCAGATGCAGATCCTGCACTTTCGAAAATTCCGTAAGAGTTTTTAGCCAAACCAAGAACTTTTACATCGGTATCAATTTGTGTAATGTTGAAAGCTTTATTTGAAAAAGCATTTCTTTTTACTTGAAATGGAGAAATACTAACTGGTAATCCCACAACATTTGATGCAAAACCAGCATTTAAAGCTACTGCAACTAATGATGAAAGGTAGATGCTGTCTGTTGTAGAAGAAAGTAAAACTACTTTTGTTCCTTCTTTTTCTGCAGCTTGTTTGATGACATCAGCGTAAGCTTTAGCAGTAAAACCAGCCAATTTATCATTGCTTACTTTTAATACTTTATCAACTCCGTATTTGCCTAATTCGCTTACGTCGCTAATGTTTACAGTTAAAGCTGTAACAGTTGTTCCTAAACTTTCGGCTACTTTTTTTGCATAAGAAGCCAATTCGAAAGCTACTTTTTTAAATTTTCCTTCTGCAGATTCTGCGTATATTAATATTGACATAATAATTTTAGATTTTAGATTTTAGATTTCAGATTTTTGAAAATTGAAATCTAAAAATGATTCTTATTTCAGATTAATGATTTTGGATTTGAATGAGGAAAAGATGTTAGAGCTGTGTTCAATCAGCAATCTAAAATCTAAACTCTACAATCTTAAATCACCTTAGCCTCGTTGTGTAGTAAGTTGATTAACTCATCTAAATTATCAGGAGAAATTAATTTTACTGCTGATTTTGGAGCTGGTTTTTCAAATTTAACAGCTTTTGTATTTACAGGAGCATCAACCGGCTCAAGAATAGTTAAAGCTTTAGTTCTTGCTGTCATAATTCCTCTCATGTTCGGAATACGTAAATCTTTTTCTTCAACAAGACCTTTTTGACCGCCAATGATAAGAGGAAGAGTAGTGCTTACAGTTTCTTTTCCACCGTCGATTTCGCGAACAGCTTTTACGTTATTTCCGTCAACTGTTAAAGAAGTACAAGAGTTTAAAAAGTTAGAACCTGTAATTCCTGCAATCATTCCAGGAACCATTCCGCCATTATAATCTAAAGATTCTTTTCCTGCAATTACTAGATCGTAACCACCATTTTTAATAACTTCTGCTAATTGTTTTGCAACAAAAAAACCGTCAGTTGGATTTGCATTAACACGAATCGCTTCGTTAGCACCAATTGCCAAAGCTTTACGCAATGTTGGTTCAGTATCAGGGCCTCCAACGTTTACCACTGTTACATTTGCACCTTGCTGTTCTTGGAACCAGATTGCACGTGTAAGTCCAAATTCGTCGTTAGGGTTAATTACATATTGTACGCCGGCTGTATCAAATTCTGAATCACCGTTAGTAAAGTTAATTTTAGAAGTAGTATCAGGCACATGGCTGATGCAAACTAGTATTTTCATAAGTATGTATTTTGAATTTATAATATGCTTTTACAAATTTAGAATTTAATTTGGAATAATTATACTATGCATGCATAATATTTTTTAAAACTATTACGATTTCGCAGATTGTTCGGTTTTAGATGATTTTCATCGGAAACTAAAAATGAAAAAGCATTCATTTTGTCTGATTGTTAGGAATTTTGTAATATTTGCGAGGCAGGAGTAATTTAAATTTTGTCTAAAAAATACTATTTTTTGATTTTTGACGTTCTTATGAATGAATTTTGGAGAAACAGGAATTCAACAAATCCCTTAAAGTTTGTCTGAAAAATATTTTAACCCAATAAGTGTGAATTATACGTTATTATATCGATTTCGTAAATAGCACGATAAGTATAAAAAAGTTAAAACCGAAAGATCTAAAGAAGTTCGTACGATTTTAAATTCAATTTATGCTTTTAAGTTATTTAAAATATTTATTTTTGCTCTTCAGAAAATTCAACATACAATATAAAATATGAGAACAATACAATTTAGAGAGGCCATTTGTGAAGCGATGAGCGAAGAAATGCGTCGCGATGAATCCATATATTTAATGGGAGAAGAGGTTGCAGAATACAATGGAGCTTACAAAGCTTCTAAAGGAATGCTTGCTGAGTTTGGTGAAAAAAGAGTAATCGACACTCCAATTGCTGAGCTTGGTTTTTCAGGAATTGCAGTAGGTTCTGCAATGAACGGAAACCGCCCTATTGTAGAATATATGACATTCAACTTCTGTTTAGTTGGTATTGATCAAATTATAAATAACGCTGCTAAAATGCGTCAAATGACAGGAGGACAATTTAATGTGCCTATCGTTTTCCGCGGACCAACAGCTTCTGCTGGTCAATTAGGGGCTACTCACTCACAAGCTTTAGAAAACTGGTTTGCTAATACTCCAGGTCTTAAAGTGGTTGTTCCTTCAACTCCTTACGATGCAAAAGGATTATTAAAATCAGCTATCCGTGACAATGACCCAGTTATTTTCATGGAATCTGAGCAGATGTATGGAGACAAAGGTGAAGTCCCAGACGGAGAATATACAATTCCATTAGGTGTTGCTGATATTAAACGTGAAGGAACTGATGTAACAATTGTTTCATTTGGAAAAATCATCAAAGAAGCTTTTATTGCTGCTGATGAATTAGCTAAAGAAGGTATTTCTTGTGAAATTATTGATTTAAGAACAGTTCGTCCAATGGATAAAGAGGCGATACTTAAATCTGTTAAAAAAACAAACCGTTTAGTAATTCTAGAAGAAGCTTGGCCAGTTGCCAGCCTTTCTTCTGAAATCTCTTATATCGTTCAAGAACAAGCATTCGACTTCCTTGATGCGCCAATTCAACGTATTACAACTGCAGATACTCCTGCACCGTACTCTCCAGTATTACTTAAAGACTGGTTACCAAATGCTGGTGATGTTGTAAAAGCAGTTAAAAAAGTATTATACAAATAATACATATTTAAAATACTCACAAAACTTCATCATTCATAGTTAATTGATGAAGTTTTTTTTTGCCCAGACAATGAAAAGAATAATTTTACTCAGCCTATTTTTTGTATTCGCATTTGCGGCTATTGCTACTGCACAAACGAAAGTGAGTGGAATTGTTTTGGACAAATCTAATCAGCCGATACCTTTTGCAAATGTTGTTTTTAAAGGTTCTAATACCGGAATTGTTTCTAACGAAGATGGCCGTTTTTACTTAGAATCGCCAAATACCTATACCGCCTTAATCGTTACTTCGGCAGGATTTTCAGATAAAGAAATTCCATTAGAAAAGGCTGTCAATTATAATTTCAAAATTGTTTTAGGCGAAGCCGAAGCTTTAAATGAAGTCGTAATATTTACAGGAAAAACCTCCAAAAAGAACAATCCGGCACTAGATATTTTGAGAAAAATATGGGAAAGAAAACGTAAAAACGGACTTTACCAATTCAATCAATATCAAATGCAGAAGTATGAAAAAGTGGAGTTTGATATGAACACTATCGATAGTGCTTTCATGAAAAACAAACTTTTTAAAGGAATGGAGTTTGTCTTTAATCATGTTGATACTTCTGATGTTACGGGAAAAACGTATCTGCCAATTTTCATTAACGAATCTGTTTATGATGTTTACGGAGATAATAAATTAAAGAAGGTAAAAGAAAATCTAAAGGGAAATAAAATGTCTGGTTTCAATGGGAATCAGCAGATTTTAGCTTTCGTAAAAGATCTTTATTCCGATTATAATATTTACGATAATCACCTTAAGTTTTTTGATAAAAGTTTTACCAGTCCGCTTTCAAGAACCGGAATTGATGTATATAATTATGTGTTGAAGGACAGTGCTTATATCGACAAAAAATGGTGTTTTAATATTGTTTTTTACCCAAGACGTAAAAACGAATTAACCTTTAAAGGAGATTTCTGGGTTAACGATACCACTTTTGCGATTAAAAAAATTAATATGGGCGTAACCAAAAGCGCCAATATTAACTGGGTAAAAGATATTTACATTGAGCAAGAATTTGAAGTAGAAAATGATTCTATTTTCCTTTTGACCCGCGATTATATGATGTCTGATTTTGCTTTAAATAAAAAAGAAAAATCAAAAGGAGTTTACGGAAAGCGAACGACTTTATATCGAAATCATACCTTTAATATTCAAAAACCGGAAAAATTCTATAAAGAGGAAGTCAATTTCATAGACAATGCGGTCTATGAACGACCGCCTGAATTCTGGGAAGAAAATCGTTTTGAAAAATTAAATAAAGACGAAGCGGGTATCTATAAAATGCTCGATACACTGCAGACGGTCAAGCGATTTAAGCAGTTGTATAGTCTCGTCTCCATTTTAGGTAGTGGTTATGTCGAATTTAAAAACTTCGATTATGGGCCTATCTATTCGACTTTCGGTTATAACGAAGTCGAAGGTTTAAGGTTAAGAGTAGGGGGAAGAACTTATTTTGGACCAAACGATCCTTGGCGTATACAGGCTTATACTGCTTATGGATTTGACGATAATAAATTTAAATACGGACTTTCTGGAAAATGGATGGTGGATAAGAAAAACCGTGTCATTATTTCTGGAGGAAACAGGCGTGATATCGAGCAGATTGGAGCGAGTTTAACCACTACAAATGATATTTTAGGCCGAAGTTTTGCCTCTTCGGCGTTGTTTACAACTGGAAGTAACGGAAAATTGACTAATATTAATTTGAGTAACGTTTCTATCGAAATGGAACCGAAAAAGAATTTTATTGTTTCGGCAGGATTTTCTTATCGAACATTAGAATCGGCTTCAAAGACTTTTAGTTTGGATTATTATACTACTTTGCCTAGCATAACAAATCCGACAGGCGTTATAAAAAGTGATGTAAAACAATCAGAAGCGAATATTCAGTTTGAATATATGCCAAACCGAAAAACAATTGGTTACGGTGTAGAAAGAGATTTAGTTGATAGTCCGTTCAGCCATTTCTTTGTAAACTTTAGTTATGGACTTAAAGGAGTTTTAGATAGTGATTTTGCTTACGAAAAAATACAAATTTTCTATAAACAGCCTATTATAATTGGGCCTTTAGGAAGATCGAATATTATTTTGGAAACAGGAAAAACATTTGGAACCATTCCGTTGGGATTAATGAGTGTCATTCCGGGTAACCAGACTTATTTTACAATCGAAAATACGTTTAGTAACTTAAATTTCTACGAATTTGTTACCGATCAATATACTACTCTGCAATGGAATCATGATTTTGGCGGAAGATTGTTTGCCAGAATTCCATTTATGAGAAAATTAAACTGGAGAGAATTTATAGGAGTTAGAGCAGTTCACGGAACAATTTCTGACGCCAACCGTGCTATAAACGCTTCGGGATTACCCTATAACGCTCCTGAAAAAGTATATTGGGAATATAATGCAGGAATTGGAAATATCTTCAAAGTTTTCCGACTTGATTTTTCTTGGAGAGGAAATTATTTAGATATGCCGGATGCTCATAAATTTGCGATAAAAGGATCCTTCGGATTCTATTTCTAAGCAGATTAATTAATAAAATTGAAATTAAGATGAACAAGAATTTCTTTGTGAAAACTCACGGATTAGGAAATGAATATATAGTTCTGGACGGCAAGCATATTACTTTTGAATTGAGCCAGAAAGCGATAACAAGAATCTGTAATGTAAATTTTGGAATAGGTTCTGACGGTATTCTTTTATTAGTTGATTCTGATCGAGCTGATATTGGTTTACAGATATTCAATCCAGATGGTTCTGAAGCGGAGAAAAGCGGTAACGGACTTCGTATATTTTGTAAATATGTTTTTGATTACGGAATAATAGATAAAAAAGAATTCACGGTTGAAACAAAAGGCGGAATCGTAAAAGCAACAATTGAAGAAACGGTAAACAACAAAGCAAAAATTATAACTGTCGATATGGGACAGGCAATTTTTGAATCTCAATTGATACCGACAAAATTTACAACTTCAGAGGTTGATAATGTTACTATAGAAGCAAATGGTAAGTCTTTTGATGTAAATTGTGTTTCAGTTGGAAATCCGCATTGTGTTATTTTGAAAGAGGATTTAAGTATTGATGAAATCAAACAATTTGGTCCTTTTTTAGAAAATCACGAAATGTTTCCAAATCGAATCAATGTACAATTTGCAAAAGTAATTAACAGAAACGAAGTGCAGGTGCTAATTTGGGAAAGAGGAGCTGGATTTACTCTTGCATCTGGAAGTTCATCTTGCGCAGTGGCAAGTGTGATGAAAAAGAAAGGTTTAGTTGATGAAAATATAACTATTAAAATGCAGGGCGGGACATTAAAAATTAATGTTGATGCCGATTTTAATATCAGAATGACAGGAGAAGTCAGGGAAATTTGCTCAGGTATTTTGAGTAATGAACTTATAGAAGATGTTAATTTGTAAAATGTTTTATTAACTCTCTGTTAGATAACAAGGAAAGTACATTAATTTATGAATAAACTTCGTATATTAATGTACTTTTTTTATTGTAAAAAGGGATTCTTTAGTTACTTTTGCAACCGAAATTATAGAAACAATAAAAAACGAAAATGACCGCAGACAAATTAACGACTTTCGATGTATTAATCGAAATACCAAGAGGAAGCAGAAATAAATACGAGTACGATTTTGAAATTAAAAGAATGCGTTTCGACAGAATGTTATTCTCTTCAATGATGTACCCAGCTGATTACGGATTTATTCCAGAAACTTTAGCTCTTGACGGTGATCCTCTTGATGTATTGGTTTTAATAAACGAACCAACTTTTCCTGGATGTGTAATTGAAGTGAAACCAATTGGAGTTTTCCACATGGCTGATGACAAAGGACCAGACGAGAAAATTATTTGTGTACCAGTTTCAGACCCAATTTGGAATTCATTAAATGACCTTTCAGATATTAACGGACACTTATTGAAAGAAATCGAGCATTTCTTCCAAGTTTACAAAGATCTTGAAAACAAAAAAGTAGATGTTGAAGGATGGGGAGATGTAAAAGAAGCTTTCGATATCATTGCTGAATGTACTAAGCGTTTTAACGATATTGAAAATAAACCAGAGGGATTATTTAGTATTAAATAATTTAAGCACTCATAATATATAAAAAAAGCAATACTGCCGTCAGGAGTATTGCTTTTTTGTTTAAATTCGTTTAGTTAGATTGTTGACTATTAACCAAAACCATTAATATATTATGAATGCATTTATGATTTACCTGCCAATTGTTATGGCGGTTTTAGGATTACTTTTCATGGGAATAAAAAGGAGTTGGGTTTTAAAACAAGACGCCGGAGACGGTAAGATGAAAGAGATTTCAGATTACATCTACGAAGGAGCCTTAGCCTTCCTTAAAGCCGAATATAAGCTGTTAACCATCTTCGTAATTATTGCAAGTTTAGCCTTGGCAGGAATTACTTTTATTCCAGGAGTTAAAACACATTTATTAATCGTAATTGCATTTATTTTTGGGGCTTTGTTTTCAGCTTATGCTGGAAATATTGGAATGAAAATAGCAACAAAAACAAACGTTAGAACCACTCAGGCAGCACGTACCAGCTTACCGCAGGCCTTAAAAGTTTCTTTTGGAGGCGGAACCGTAATGGGATTGGGCGTTGCTGGATTAGCTGTTTTAGGTTTAACATCCTTCTTTATAATTTTCTTTCATTTATTTTCGGATGGAGTTTGGAAAGATACCGATACAATGACGGTAGTCTTAGAAACTTTAGCAGGATTTTCATTAGGTGCAGAATCAATTGCTTTGTTTGCACGTGTTGGAGGAGGAATTTATACAAAAGCAGCCGATGTTGGTGCTGATTTAGTGGGTAAGGTAGAAGCAGGAATTCCAGAAGATGATCCGCGTAATCCAGCGACAATTGCAGATAACGTTGGAGATAATGTTGGAGACGTTGCCGGTATGGGAGCCGATTTATTTGGATCTTATGTGGCGACAGTTTTAGCTGCAATGGTGTTAGGAAACTATGTAATAAAAGATATGGGCGGAAGTATCAATGACGCTTTTGGCGGTATTGGTCCAATTTTACTTCCAATGGCAATTGCCGGTTTCGGAATTATATTTTCGATTATAGGAACACTTTTAGTAAAAATTTCAGATGATAATGCTAGAGAAGCACAAGTGCAGAAAGCATTAAATATTGGAAACTGGGTTTCTATTGTTTTAACTGCTGTTGCTTGTTTCTTCTTGGTTCGATATATGCTGCCTGAAACCATGCAGATGAGTTTCTTTGGAGAAGGATCAAAAGCCATTTCGTCAATGCGTGTTTTTTATGCGACTTTGGTCGGTTTAGTGGTTGGAGGAGCTATTTCTTCCGTAACGGAATATTATACAGGATTAGGTACAAAACCAGTGTTGGCTATTGTGCAGAAATCATCGACTGGTGCAGGAACAAATGTTATTGCAGGTTTAGCGACAGGAATGATTTCTACTTTTCCAACAGTTTTGCTATTTGCTGTTGCCATTTGGATTTCTTATGCTTTGGCAGGATTTTACGGAGTTGCTTTGGCGGCTTCTGCAATGATGGCAACAACGGCAATGCAATTGGCAATTGATGCTTTCGGACCGATCTCTGATAATGCTGGTGGAATCGCAGAAATGAGCGAATTACCAAAAGAAGTTCGTACTAGAACGGATATTTTGGATTCAGTAGGAAATACAACTGCAGCAACTGGAAAAGGTTTTGCAATCGCTTCTGCAGCCTTAACTTCGTTAGCATTATTTGCAGCTTATGTAACCTTTACAGGAATTGACGGAATTAATATTTTCAAAGCGCCTGTTTTAGCTATGTTATTTGTTGGCGGAATGATTCCAGTAGTTTTCTCTGCTTTAGCGATGAATTCTGTTGGAAAAGCGGCAATGGATATGGTTTATGAAGTGCGCCGACAGTTTAAAGAAATTCCTGGAATTATGGAAGGAACAGGAAAACCAGAATACGGGAAATGCGTTGAAATCTCTACAAAAGCTGCTTTACGCGAAATGATGCTTCCAGGAATTTTGACAATTGGATTCCCTATTGCAATTGTACTTTTAGGAAAGTTGGTTTATTCGGATAATAATCAGTTGATTGCTGAAATGTTAGGAGGGTACATGGCTGGAGTTACCGTTTCTGGTGTGCTTTGGGCAGTTTTTCAAAACAATGCGGGAGGTGCTTGGGACAATGCTAAAAAATCTTTTGAAGCCGGCGTTATGATCAACGGCGAAATGACTTATAAAGGTTCAGACGCGCATAAAGCTGCAGTAACTGGAGATACAGTTGGAGATCCATTTAAAGACACTTCTGGGCCTTCAATGAACATTTTGATTAAATTAACGTGTTTAATTGGATTGGTAATTGCGCCTATTTTAGGATCAGGACATGCTCCATCTGATATTGCCGCAAAGGGTTCTTGCTGTGCTAAAACAGAATTACATGCAGGCGGCATTTCTAAATGCGGCGATATGTCTGGAATGACAAAGGAAGAATGTATTAAAATGTGTAAAGAAAAAGGCTGCTCTCCAGAAGAAACTGCTAAATGTTTGGCCCATTTTGATGCAGCGGGAAAATATCAAAAAACAGATTGTTTTGATACCAGCAAATATGAGAAAAAACGTGTTGAGGTTAATCTGTCTACTACAAACGGCGTAACAGTTGGAACAGTAACCAAAACCGAAAACGGAAAAACAACAACTGAAGTTTTTGAAGGAACAGAAGAAGAAGTGCAGGCAAAAGTTAATGCTGCGAAATAACATCTTTGTCAAAGTTTAAAACTTTGACAAAGCTTCTTAAAAAAAAATGCCTCTAAAATTATTTAGAGGCATTTTTTATTTCGTATAAATCTGTATAATTTGTGTTCTAAAACAATCCGTTCAATTCAGCATCAATTCTATTAATAATATCTCCTAAATCTTCAGGATTATCCACAAAATTAATATTATCTACGTCAATAATTAGTAATCTTCCTTTTGTATAAGTCTGAATCCAAGCTTCATATCTTTCATTCAAACGGCTTAAATAATCAATTGAAATAGAGTTCTCATATTCGCGTCCGCGTTTGTGAATTTGTCCAACCAAATTAGGAATCGAACTTCTCAAATAAATTAATAAATCTGGCGGTTTTACCAAAGATTCCATTAGTTCAAATAAGGAAGTGTAGTTTTCAAAATCACGGCTTGTCATTAATCCCATCGAATATAAGTTGGGAGCAAAAATATAAGCATCCTCATAAATCGTTCTGTCCTGAATGATTTTTTTACCGCTTTCGCGAATTTGCTGCACCTGACGGAAACGACTGTTCAAGAAATAAATCTGAAGATTAAACGACCAACGCTCCATTTGATGGTAAAAATCATCTAAATACGGATTATCAACTACATCTTCATAATGAGGTTCCCATTTAAAATGTTTGGCTAATAATTTGGTCAGAGTGGTTTTTCCTGCGCCTATGTTTCCTGCTATTGCTATGTGCATTACGGTGTTACGATTTTATAATTGAATATATCTGTAGCTGTAAAAATAGATAAAATTTGGTCTTTGTAATAAAAATTGTCAAAGGTTTTTTCTAAAATTTTAATCTCAGAAATTACATCAGAATTTGACTGATTAAACCCTTTGAAGAATAATAAATCGGTTTTACTAAAAACATATTGTGTAGTATTGATCAATTCAATTTTATCAAAATCAGCTGTTTTTCCCAATGAAGTGATTTTTCCAAAAATATCGCAGGAAAACCAATTGTTGTTTTTGTCAATCCAATTGAAAGTATTGAAATCAGTTTGATAATATTTTATTGGTTCAGTTAAAGGAATTGAAACTGTTTTGTATTCATTTTTTAAATAATCAAAAAGACCAATCTGCTGATTTAAAGTGTTGTAAATCCATAGCTGATTTTGTGTTGACATTCCGATAGCATCAACTACGATTGGTGTCGTACTTTGTGAAAAATTAATCTCTGTCATTTTATTCAATTGATTATCCAATAAAACCACACTATTGAAATCTTCATAAAATAAAACCATTTTTAAGGGGTTTTGTAAATCGACTTTTGTGATTTTTCCAAGAGAAACATTCTTATATTCAAAAATTTCATTCCCTTTTATTTTACTGAAAACATTATTTTTTATCTGATAAGAATAACCAAAGGAATCATAACCTAGAAATTCATCTGCATTATTTTTATACTGTGAAATTAGAATTGGATTTATGCTGGAATCCTGTGCAGACATTACATTTGCAGTGCAGAAAAGGAAGAAGTAGAATAAAATTTTTTGCGCTGTTTTAAGCATCTGAAATGGATTTACAAGAATACCAAATTACAAAAAAACTTGCATTAGAAATTCATTTTTAGCGTTTAAACCTTTTTAAAATCTAATAGTCTAAAAAATAGACGGTTCTATCTATGTATGGAACTCATTAATATATTTAATTTTTAGGTTCTTAAAATAAATAATACATTTGAATGTAAGTTTTTTCAAGCTTATTCACTTTTAAAAAAGATACAATGAGAAAGATATTTTTTTATATGGCATTGATGCTTGCTGGCACACAAATTCAAGCTCAAAAAGATTTTCAGGGAATGGCTGTTTACGAGTCAAAAACGCAGGCGCCTAAGTTTGAAGGTATGCGTGGCAACAGAGATATTACACCAGAAATGCAAAAGAGCATGGAAGAACGTATGAAAAAAATGCTTGAAAAAACATTCATTTTAAATTTTGATAAATCGGCATCTATTTACAAAGAAGAAGAAAAATTAGAAGCTCCAGGACAGCAAGGTGGTTTCCGTGTGATGTTCGGTTCGCTTACAGGCGGCGGTGGAACTTTTTATAAAGACATAAAAACAAAATCGTATACGGTAGATAAAGAATTTATGGGCAAGGAATTTCTTGTTGTTGATTCTCTCCCAAAATTAGAATGGAAATTAGAGCAGGAAACGAAACAGATTGGAGGCTACAACTGCTTTAAAGCAACAGCAGTAAAGCAAGCCAGTAAAACCGATTTTAGAAACTTCAGACCTAAAAATAATGATGATAAAAAGGATGAAGCTAAAAAGACTTCCGGAGATACTAAAACCAATTTTATAGATAATTTTGAAATCCCTAAAGAAGTTGTGGTTACAGCTTGGTACACACCAGAAATTCCAGTTAATCAAGGTCCTGAAAACTATTGGGGACTTCCGGGTTTAATTTTAGAAATCAACGATGGCACTACCACAATTTTATGTTCTAAAGTGGTTTTGAATGCGAAAGATAAAGTGGAAATAAAACCATCTAAAAAAGGAAAAGTAATTTCTCAGAAAGAATACGACGAAACGGTAATTAAAAAAATGGAAGAATTTAGAGAGATGAATCGCGGTCGTGCTGGCGGACCTCCTCCAATGGGAAGATAAAATTAATAAATTCCAAAATTTGAAAACGCCAAATTCCAATATTCTTATAATGAATAAAACACTTTTTATTTTTGCCTTACTTTTTACTTCTATCTCCTTTTCTCAAAGTGTTCGTTTTGATGGTTTTATTCAGGATGAACAGAAAAATCCGTTGGAAATGGCCAATATTATGGCGATTAATAACGGCACAAAAGCGATGGATTCGTACGGAATTACTAATGATAAAGGTAAATTTCAGCTGACTCTAAAGCCGAATACTTCCTATACTATTAAAGTAAGTTATCTTGGCATGAAATCTAAAGATATTACTGTTGCAACTAAAACTGAGAACATAACACAGAATGTGGTTTTAGACGGTGCTGGAATTGAATTGGAAGGTGTTGAAATCGTTCGTGAAATGCCTGTTTCTATAAAAGGAGATACAATTGTATATAACGCAGATTCTTTTAAATCGGGAACAGAGAAAAAGCTCGAAGATGTACTTAAAAAACTTCCTGGAGTTGAAGTTAATGCTGATGGAGAGATTGAAGTCGAAGGAAAAAAAGTCAGTAAATTAATGGTCGAAGGAAAGGATTTTTTTGACGGAGACACCAAATTAGGGGTTAAAAATATTCCTGCAGACGCCATTGATAAAATTCAGGTATTGCGAAATTATAATGAAGTAAGCCAATTAAAAGGTTTAGAAAATGATCAGGATAATTTGGCTATGAATATTAAACTGAAAGAGGGTAAAAAGAACTTTTGGTTTGGAGACGTCACCGCGGGAATTGGTGTTGCTGAATTAGACAGTCGTTATATCATTAATCCAAAATTGTTTTATTACAGCCCGAAATACAGCATTAATGTAATTACTAATTTCAATAATATTGGCGAACTGCCTCTGACTGCGCAGGATTATTTTAAGTTCACTGGCGGATTCAAAAATATGATGAAAAAAGGAGGAAGCAGTTTTAATGTTTCTTCAAATGATTTAGGAATTTCATTGCTTCGAAATAATCGTGCGAAAGAAATTGAAACGAAATTTGGCGCAACAAACTTTGCTTATTCAGTAAATAAAGCTTGGAATTTAAGTGGTTTCGGGATTCTTTCTACTTCAAAAACTGAGCTTGAAACCAAATCACAGACTACGATTTTAGATTCTGGAGATCAGCAGAGACGTAACGAAAGTACAAGCCAGAAGAATAATTTGGGGCTTTTTAAATTAAGTTCAACATACAAACCAAGTGACAAATTTCAGTTTGATTATGATATCTTGACCAAATTGACCAAACAAGAAGAATATTCAGATTTGTTTAGAGAACAGATTGTGCAGAATGTCGCGACTTCAGAAGATATTTTTACGACTAAAAAACAGGATCCGACTTCTGTTAATCAAAATTTGAGTTTGTATTATACACAAAGCGCTAAGAATATTTTTGCTTTTGAAATGCAGCATTTGTATCAAGACGAAAATCCATTTTATAATGCCAATTTGCAGACGCTTCCTTTCGCTTTGTCAGGATATGTTACGGATCCAGCGCAATCCAGAAACGATTATAACCAAAATCGTTTTGTAAAAACCAATAAGCTGGACGCAAAATTGGATTACTATTATATGGTAACGCCAAAAAGTAATATCAATATTACTTTAGGAAATACGTATTCGTATCAAAACTTCAACTCTCATATTTTCCAGATGCTGGATAATGGAACTAGAAATGATTTGAACAATTCTGAAAATAATAATGATGTAGATTACAGCTTTAATGATGCTTTTGCGGGGTTTCATTATAAAATATTAACTGGAAAATTTACTTTGACGCCGGGAGTTAGTCTGCATTCTTATCAAATGACAAATGGACAATTAGGTTCAGATTATTCTCGAAGTTTCACTAAAATACTGCCGGATTTCTTTGCTTTATACCAAATCAAAAAATCAGAAACACTGACGTATAATTTCTCTTTAACCAATGATTTTACAGATATTAATCAATTAGCAGCAGGTTACGTTTTGTCTGATTACAGTAGTTTATTTCGCGGAAATCGTACTTTAGAAAATGCAACTTCTCAGGTTCATTCGCTTCGTTATTTCAAGTATAATATGTTCAATTTTGAGAATATTTTTGCGAATGCAACTTATACGAGAAAAGTGGATGCTATTAAAACAGAAGCTAATTTTGATGGAATTAACCAATCTTCGGTTCCTTATAATTCCAATTTAGCCGATGAAACTTTTTCGGGAATGGGAGCTTACGGACGTTCATTTTTAAAAAACTATAAAGCTTCCGTAAATGCAAGTTTGAACTGGTCAAAATTCAACAACATTCAAAATAATGAATTGCGAACAACTGAAAGTTTTGTACAGAGTTACACAGTTAGAGCCTCAACAAATTACAAGAAACTTCCGAACATTGAATTTGGATACAATCTTTTGGTGAATAAATATAGTGGTTCGACTTTTTATACTGACAAACCTTTTGCGAGATTAGATTATTATTTCTTAGACAGTTTTTCTTTTGTTTCAGAATATGAATTCTACCATTATTACAACGGAGATAAATCAGTTGATAATGAATATGATTTCTTAAGCGCCAGTTTAATTTATCAAAAGAAGAACAGTAAATGGGAATATAAAGTTTCGGCAACCAATTTATTAAATACAAGATACTTGAACGATGACAACTTTACACAGTTTTCAACAAGAGTTTCGCAATATACGGTCCAGCCTCGTTATATTATCTTTTCGATGAAATATAATTTATAAGAAGATTTGGCTGAATTTTAGGAGTTAAGACATTTAATTTAAACAAGAATGGAATATCTTTACGTCAATATTAACAGCCAAATTTTTATATTATGCGCAATTTTATTTGGAGTTTATTGCTATTTACTTCGGCAATTTTTACGTCATTTTCTCAAACAAATGGTATCGAAAAGGGAACTTATCTCTCTACAAGCAAAGGCCAAAAAATTAAACTGAATTTATTAGAAAACAACAAATACGAACTTGTATTTTATTCAGGAGATTATGCAGTAAAAGGAGATTCCTTATTATTTATTAAAAATAAAGAAGTACAGACTAGTTTTGATCTTTCTTTTAAAGTGGATAAAAAAGCCAAGAACATAAAAGTAAAATTTTTAGATCCGTCTTATTATTCATTTTATATAGGAACTCAAAAAGGTAAGGAAGAAGTTAAATACCAAAAGCTTTCAGATATTAAAACGAAAACAGATCCCGAATGGACTAAAACCATTTTGGATTTCGAAATTGAAAAAGCAGACTTTTTGTATTTGGTATTTGAAGACAATTATAATCCAACTTCAGTAAACAAATTTGCACTGCCAAAAGACGTTTCAGAAATTACAGTTAATTACGAATTGGCTGTTTTAGGAGATTTACAGATAGCAGGATTCTTTGATAGAAGTACAAATGAATTGAAAATCTCTGAAAAATCAGGTTTAAATCCACTGGTTTTTGTTAACGAAAAAGAGCCGCAGCCAGCAGCCAAAACATCAAAAGTTGTTCCTCTTGAAAGTCTTTCTATTCCAAACTGGACATATCCGGGGAAAGAAAATACTTTAATAAGCGAAGATTTCGGAACAGGAATTGTCGCAGTAGACAGCGTAGCCGCAACAACAGATTATACCGTTGATTCGCCAGTTTATACACGATATGATTTTAAATTAAAGGTTGAAAACAGTTTAAAAAAAGCAATTGAGGCAACAAAAGTGACAAGCAGTAAATTTTTAGTTGTGTATACAGATACTAAAAATCAATCGGCAAAAACTACTTTTGATAATTTTGTAAAAGATCAGGAAACGCAGACCGGATATAATATGTACGATAAATACAACGCTGTTTATGATGTATATAATTTTTATTTGGCAGGTGCCGATGATAAAAAATGGCTGAAAAATAATAAAATTACGAACGATCCGAGTGTGCTGGTTTTAAACGGAGATGGAAATGTTTTAGCAATCGCCAATTCAGATTTAACAACGCAGCAATATCAATTTGGCTATTACAGCGAATTTTACAGACAGCTTTTGAGAGCAGATGCTTTAATTTCGGTTAATAATGCGGTAAAAAGTAAGAAAGCAACAGATACAGATTTGATTAAAGCGTTCAATAAAGCAGCATTATTAGAAACTTCATATGAATATGAAACGGCAATGAATGTTGATCCTAATTCAACTGAATTTGTAATTACAAAAACGGCTTTAAATAAAAAAGAAGTAACGGCAACTTGGAAAAAACTAATTGAAGCACATCAAAAAGATAAAAAGGCAGATATGTATTTGGCTGAAACGATTGTAAAAGAAATCAAAAACGTCGGCTTTACAAAACAGCTTTTTAATGAAGACAGAATTCTAAACGACACAGATTTCTTAGCAATAGATTATTTGCTGAAACATTCAGATGAAATTGAAAGTAATCGTGAAGCATTCAATACCAAAGAAGGAGAACTGCATACACTTGGAAATGTTGTTTCTGAAATTTCGAACGCCTTACAGCAAAATGTATATGTTTCTCAAAATGGAACTTCGGGAGAAATTAATAAAGAGAAAGTCAATTCGATTTATAAAAAGATAATTGAGTCTGGGAAAGGAAATTTTGAAGCGTACAGAAATTATTTTGATTATCTGGCTTTAGTTGAGGATAAAGACACTTCGAATACAACGTATCTAAGAGAATTCAATACGTATTTTAATGCTAATCTGGCAGGAGGAAATCCGATTGAAAAATTGGATGCAATTTACTCGACATTAGATGCAACATCTAGTTATTCTTATGATGGCTGGAATGCTTTTAAAGATTATCATTCTAATTTATGTAATAATGCTGCGTGGACTGTTGTACTAAAAGCTCAAAATTCGAACTTCTTAAAAGATGGTATAAAATGGTCAGAATATAGTTTGCAAGTAACTAAAAACAATCCCTATTATTTAGATACTTTGGCGCAGTTATATTATAAAGACGGTCAGAAAGAAAAAGCAATTGCAACTCAAACTTTAGCCGTAAAATATTTGGCTGTTGTGGGCGAAGAAGAGACTGCAAACGAAATAAAAGAAACGTTAGTTAAAATGCAAAACGGAACTTATTAATCTGTATTAAGAAACCCGACAGGTTTTAAAAACCTGTCGGGTTTAATTTAGAATTTAAAGTAAAAAAGGCTGTCTAAAATTTTAGACAGCCTTTTTTTGTATTTTGAATTTAGATCGATTACAATCCAAATGCAGTTTTTACTTGGTCAACAAAATCAAGTTTTTCCCATGTAAACAAATCAACTGTAACTGTTTTTTCTTGTCCGCCTGGAGCAGAGAAAGTTTTAGTTACCGTTTCTGGTTTACGTCCCATGTGTCCGTAAGCAGCAGTTTCACTATAAATTGGGTTTCTTAATTTCAAACGTTGTTCGATAAAGTACGGACGCATATCAAAGATAGCTTCTACTTTTTTAGCGATTTCACCGTTAGTTAAGTTTACTTTAGAAGTCCCGTAAGTTTCAATGAAGATTCCCATTGGTTCAGCAACTCCAATAGCGTAAGAAACCTGAACTAAGATTTCGTCAGCAACACCAGCAGCAACTAAGTTTTTAGCGATATGACGAGTTGCATAAGCAGCACTTCTGTCTACTTTACTTGGATCTTTTCCAGAGAATGCACCACCACCGTGAGCACCTTTACCACCGTAAGTATCAACGATAATTTTTCTTCCTGTTAAACCAGTATCTCCGTGAGGTCCTCCAATAACGAATTTTCCTGTTGGGTTAATGTGGTAGTTGATTTTATCGTTAAATAAATGTGCGTGTGTTGGATTTTTAGCGATAATTCTTGGAATCAAGATTTCGATAATATCTTTTTTGATTTTAGCCAACATTGCAGCTTCTTCATCAAAATCATCGTGTTGTGTAGAGATTACAATTGCGTCGATACGAGTTGGTTTGTTATCGTCGCTGTATTCTAAAGTTACCTGAGATTTAGCATCTGGACGTAAATATGTGATTTCTTTATTTTCACGTCTTAAAATAGCTAGCTCTTGTAATAATTTATGAGATAAATCTAATGCCAACGGCATGTAGTTTTCAGTTTCGTTTGTAGCATAACCAAACATCATTCCTTGGTCACCTGCACCTTGTTCTTCTGGCTTAGCTCTGTCAACACCTTGGTTAATGTCTGCAGACTGCTCGTGAATAGCTGAAAGAATTCCGCAAGAATTTGCTTCAAACATATATTCACTTTTAGTATATCCAATTTTACGGATTACCTCACGTGCAATTTGCTGAACATCAAGATAAGTATTCGATTTTACTTCACCTGCTAAAATTACCTGACCAGTTGTAACTAATGTTTCACAAGCTACTTTTGAGTCAGCATCAAATGCCAGAAAGTTATCAATTAATGCATCCGAAATTTGATCTGCAACTTTGTCTGGATGCCCTTCACTAACAGATTCTGACGTAAATAAATAAGCCATAATAATGTATTAAATTTAAAATTAAGCGAGGAAAATAATTGCTAAAAAGGGCTAAAGGAGAGTTTCTGCTTTAGCATTTTTTACTGCTGAAGATAATCTTTCAGCACTCATAACGAACCATTTCATTATGAAGAGGTTGCAATCAGTTCAAATTTTTCCTCTGTATTCGGGTGCAAAGGTATAAAACCATTTTGATTTGCAAATTAAAGTTCAACTTTTTTTATTTTTTATAGCAGAAATTTAACAGAAGTATAGTATTTTGATAGGGTAATAGAAAATATTTCGGCTTTTCTTTGGTCGATTAAAAAATAGTTCGCACATTTGCCCCATTAAAATAACAGAAAGAAATGAAATTTACAGTTTGCAATATGATGTCTTGTAAGATGCCGGAACTATCCGCAGAGACTCTATTGTAGTTAATTTTTAAATACTATATAAATTGAACCTCTGCCGAATAGCAGAGGTTTTTTTATGACCTAAATATAAGGTTTAGAAAAAATAAAAGAAAATTTCGATTTTTAATTTGGTGGTTTAAAAATATTTACTACTTTTACTCTATAGAAATAGTCGAGTTTAAAAAAGATTAATTTTAAATAAAAAATGAAAGCAATAGCAAAAAGAAATATGATGTGTTGTGGAATGATGCAAATGTGCATCCCAACTTGCTGTTGCCAAAAGTGAAAGAGTAGAATCTTTGTTATAGTTAAGCTATAAGCCCTTTTGGTCGCCATCCGAAAGGGCTTTTTTATTTCAACCATTTAAATTTTAAAATCATGAATACATTAGATATAAATACAATCGCATTTCAATACTTATTAAGAAATAATAATTCGGAAGAACTGTCAACTGAAACGCTGCAATATGACCCGGCACAGAAGATAAAAGCTCAAAAATCATTGCTGTTTCATTTATATGATCTTGAAGAAGAAGCTGAAGATCTTTTAGCTTAAATCATTAAAAAACAATTACAATATATAACGTATTAACAATATTAAAAAAACTAAGAAATCATGAGTACACAAAAATTTGCAACCAACGCACTGCATGCAGGACATGATGTAACTAAAAACGGATCAACAAGAGCTGTGCCTATTTATCAAACATCATCATACGTATTTAATAATGCAGATCATGCGGCCAATTTATTTGGTCTTGCCGAAGCTGGATTTATTTACACCAGATTAAATAATCCAACAAACGATGTTTTAGAACAACGTCTTGCGGCACTTGAAGGCGGAATTGGAGCTGTTGTTACCGCTTCTGGAGCATCGGCGATTTCTACAACATTATTGACTTTACTAAAAGCTGGAGATCATATTGTAGCATCAAACAGTTTATACGGCGGAACTTATAATCTTTTAAAAGTTACGCTTCCAAGATTAGGAATCACAACAACATTTGTAGATCCTTCAAAACCAGAAAATTTTACCAAAGCGGCAAAAGAAAATACACGAGCTTTTTTCGTTGAATCTCTCGGGAATCCAAAATTAGATGTTTTAGATTTAAAAGGAATTTCGGCAGAAGCCAAAGCGTTTAAAGTGCCATTTATAGTAGATAATACAGTTGCGACACCTTATTTATTAAACCCAATTAAATATGGTGCCGATATTGTCATTCACTCCTTAACTAAATATATCGCTGGAAACGGAACTTCTTTAGGAGGCGTTATCATTGATGCTGGAAATTTTGACTGGTCTAATGGGAAATTCCCTGAATTTACAGAACCATCGGCAGGTTATCATGGATTAGTATATCACGAAGCTTTAGGAAATGCAGCTTTTATTGCAAAGGTCCGAATTGAAGGTCTGCGTGATTTTGGTGCCGCTTTGAGTCCATTCAATGCTTTTCAGATTATTCAAGGATTAGAGACACTTCCAATCCGAATCAAGAAACATAGTGAAAACGCTTTGGCTTTGGCTGAATGGTTAGAGAAACAAGATGAGGTGGTTTGGGTAAATTATCCAGGTTTAAAATCCAATAAATATTATGATTTAGCTAAAGAATATCTGCCGGAAGGGCAAAGCGGTATTATTACGTTTGGTTTAAAAGGAGGTTTTGATGCGGCTAAAAAAGTAGTAGATGATACTAAATTATTTTCTCTGCTTGCCAATATTGGTGATACTAAATCGCTGATTATTCATCCAGCAAGTACAACGCACCAGCAGTTAACAGAGGCAGAACAGATCGAAACGGGAGTTTCAAAAGATTTGGTTCGATTATCTGTAGGAATTGAAGATATTGAAGATCTGATCGCAGATCTGCAGACTGTTTTTGAAAGTGTTTCGCTTTCCCAATACAGCATCAATAAGAACTAGGTTTTTTTGTTTTTTGTTTGAAAGATTGCCTTTAGCGAGTGGTTTTGCTAAAGGTAATTTTTTGTAAAAAACACCATTATAAAAATTAAACCATGGTAGAGACGTACCGCAGTGCGTCTCAATCTGGTTAAAAACTAAAATTTTAGAAATTATGTCAAAGCTTAAAATAAATATTGTCCTCTTTGGAATTGGAAATATAGGAAGTACTTTGATCAATCAGATTATCGAAAGTCAGGAGTTTTTTATCGAAAGTAAAAATATCGATTTTCATTTTCCTATTATCACCAATTCTACGGTAGCCTTTTTCGAGAAAGAAGGCGTGGGTTATGCTTGGGAAACCAATTTTAGACAATTGGCAGTTCCTTTTAAAGTAGAAGATATTGTCGAGTTTGCTAAAGACAATGAATTCGAAAACTTAATTGCGGTAGATGCAACAGCCAGTGACGAATTAGTGAAACATTATAATACGTTAATCGAAAACGGATTTAATATTGTTGCTGTCAATAAAAAAGCAAACACACTGCCGATTGATTTGTACAAGGAATTGAGAGTGAACCTTAAAAAGTACGACAAAGAGTTCTTGTATGAAACATCCGTTGATACAGGGATTCCCGTTTTACAGACTTTGAGAGATTTGTATTATTCTGGTGAAAAAATTACTAAGATTCGAGGCGTTTTCTCAGATAATCTAAGTTACGTTTTCAATCGATTTTCAGCAGAAGAAGTTTCATTTTCATCTGTTTTAAAAGATGCAAGCCTTTTAGGATTAATGAAATCAACTTTTAAAGAAGATTTATCAGGCAATGATACGGCACGAAAACTTCTGATACTGGCCAGAGAAATTGGAAAAGATTTCGATTTCTCGGATATTCAAATAAAACCGTTTATCACTGAAGAACATTTGGAGAAAAATGGTGTGCTAAATAAAGAGGCGATCGATAAATCATTCAAAATTGCTAAAATCACGCAGGCAGATCATAATGTATTGCGATATGTTGGTGAATTTGATATAGAGAAAAACAAATTAGAAGTCAAGTTGATTTCGGAACCCGCCAGTTCTGCAATTGGGCAATTAAAAGGTTCTGATACTATTTTTGAAATTTACACGAAGTCCTATGCCCATGTTCCCATTGTCATTCAAAGCGCACCGCCATGTAAACAAGCAATTTCGAGAGGAATTATAACTGATATTCTAAAAGTTGCTGAAAGAATTAGAAATAAAGAGGCTGTTTGGTCTTAAATTTTCTCAAAAAAGCTAAAAATATAACTAATGTTCTTTGATAGACTGATTTGTTAATGGAGTTTGTAAGCTGAAAATGCGCGTTTTATTATTTTTTTAACCAAAATTATCTTTCATTTGTTTTTGTAAGATGTTTTTTAACGTTAAAATTAACTTTTTTAACGAATTTTGTAATTAAATTCCTGAATTTCATTTGTGTAATACAAAAAATAGTTGCATATTTGTTATACCCAAAAACTACTAGAAATCAAATGAACTTAAAAGTCAACAAAATGTTTTGTGCCATTTCGGTTATTACCGAGGCTGGGTCGCCTATTGCTTAAAAATTGTAAGAACACAATATATTAGTAAAAGCCTCCCAAAACATATTGGGAGGCTTTTTAATTATAGAAAAATGCAAAATTTAAATAAACAATATAAATCACAGATGAATAAATCCTTACAGATGAACAAGATGTTTACTGTCGCGCTTATTTGCGCACCCGTCTGTTGATACTAAAAGTATAAATGAGTTTAAAAAGCTTAAACCCTTTTGGTATCTAAAAAATCCAAAAGGGTTTTTTTATTCCCGAAAGGGGCTTAACATAAACATAAAAGAGAAATAAAGATTATAAAACGCAACTTAACTAAAACTTAATATCATGAGCACATTGAACTACTTAGCAGAAAAAATTTCAAATTTGAAAAACAGAAGAACTAGAAAAAATAATCCGCCGCCGCCAGCAAACGAATTGGCTCACCCAAGATTCGGAATAACAGAGGCTGATAAAGGTGCAGAGAAAAAAGTACCAAATTCTTTATTGTTTTTGATGTATTCAAAAGAAAATGAAACGCTTTTCATCTAAACAGGAAGGCGATATAAACTAGGGTAAAACCTGCTTAATTTTACTGGGCATTTATGTTCGGTAATTTTTTGCGTATAATAGTTTTTGCTAAAGTAAGTCGCAGAAATTTAACAAACACTTTTAGATAAAATTTGTTTGTTAGAGAAATTAGTAGTTAATTTGCACCGTTAAGTTCAAACAAGTATTGAAATGTTATAAAGAAAGGACGAGGGATTAGACCCGATGAATCCTTAGCAACCCTTCGGTAACACGAAGAAGGTGCTACATTCTACCACGCCAAACGTGGAAAGATAACAACAAGAATTTTTTCTAGTTTACTCTAGTGTTTTCTTTCTAATATTTCCATATACAAATCAGATAATACAACAGATTTGAAATTGGAAAATATACCAAACCCTATTATAATTAAAGATTTCATCACAGAAAGTGGTGCATCTTATCATTCTATACCTTTACATTTTACATTGGCTGGACAGTCTTTGCATAATGCACCGATTGTTTTGGTTAATCATGCCTTGACAGGAAATGCACAAGTAACCGGCGAAAATGGCTGGTGGAATGATTTAATTGGTGAAGGTAAAACCGTTGATACTTCAATTTATACCATTTTAGCTTTTGATATTCCAGGAAACGGAACGAGTTCTTTTTTAATCGACAATTATCTTGATTTTACAGCCAGAGATATTGCCAGAATCTTTATTGAAGGAATTAAAGCTTTGCATATCGAGAAACTTTTTGCGATTATAGGAGGTTCTGTCGGAGGCGGGATTGCGTGGGAAATATTGGCTTTAGAACCAAATATCACAGAAAATCTTATTCCGATTGCAAGCGACTGGAAATCGACAGACTGGCTTATTGCCAATTGTTTTCTGCAAGAGCAAATCTTGAATAACTCTTCAAAACCAATTGAAGATGCCAGAATTCATGCCATGTTGTGCTACCGTTCGCCAGAATCATTTAAAGAAAAATTTCAGCGAACTGTTAACCAGGATCTTTTGATTTTTAATATCGAAAGCTGGCTGGCACATCACGGAAAAAAACTGCAGCAAAGATTTCAGTTGTCTTCTTATAAATTAATGAATCAGTTGCTTAAAACAATTGATATTACTAGAAATAGTGAAAGTTTCGAAAACTTAATGTCTAAAACTAGCGCTTCAATTCATATCGTGGGAATTAATTCAGATTTGTTTTTTACAGCAAAAGAAAACGTAGAAACCTACGAAGAATTAAAGAAGTTTAAAGATAATGTTTTCTACAGCGAAATTGTTTCGGTTCACGGACATGACGCTTTTTTAATCGAGTACAAACAATTAGATCATTTACTTGCCGACATTTTTAAGGCAGAAACAATAAAGAAATAAAATGAAAGTATTAAAATTTGGAGGTAAATCATTAGCAAACGGAGAAGGACTTAACAAAGTTGTTTCAATCATTTCTGATAAAGTAAGTCAAGGTGAAAAAATTGCCGTTGTAGTTTCTGCACGCGGAAACGCAACAGATGAGCTTGAATTTATTTTAAGCATTGCTGCTAAAAATGGCAGTTATAAAGAATTATTAGAGAATTTTAAAAAATATCAAATATCAGATTATCCTCATGTTGATTTATCTGAAGAGTTTAATGTCTTAGACAAACTTTTTGAAGGCGTAAGTTTAATTGGCGATTACAGCAAAAAAATCAAAGATCAGATTTTATCAAAAGGAGAATTGCTTTCAGCTAGATTATTAACTGCGATTTTATTAGAAAAAGGAATTCCTGCCAATTTCGTAGATTCAAGAGAATTACTTAAAACCGATTCAAAATTTGGTGATGCACAGCCTTTGGAACAACTTTCAAAGAAAAACGTAGTCAATTATTTTAAAGAACATAACGGCGAAACGGTTAATATAGTTACGGGCTTCATTGGTTCCAATAACAACAACGACACAACTACTTTAGGTAGAAACGGCAGTAACTATACCGCTTCGTTAATCGCAAATTATTTAAATGCAGAAGAGCTTCAAAACTTCACACACGTTGACGGAATTTACACTGCAAACCCAGATTTAGTTGCTGATGCGAAGAAAATCGAATATTTGTCATTCAATGAAGCAAATGAGCTGGCTAATTTTGGAGCAACAATTTTACATGCTAAAACGATAATTCCGTTATTAGAAAAAAATATTCCGCTACGAATTTTAAATACTTTCAATCACGAAAACCGCGGCACTTTAATTACTTCAGATACAGCGAAAGAAGGAATCAAAACACTTTCTGTTTTAGAAAATGTTTCGCTTGTAAATCTTGAAGGACGCGGATTACTTGGAAAAGCTGGAGTTGATGCCAGAATTTTTAAAGTAATGGGCGATCACAATATTAGCGTAAGTATTATTTCTCAAGGTTCTTCAGAAAGAGGAATTGGTCTTGTTGTGGCGACAGAAAAAGCCACGCTTGCAATGGTGGAATTAGAAAAAGAGTTTGAAAATGACTTTTATTCTAAAGATGTAAATCAAATTACGGTTACAGACAATGTATCGGTAATTTCGATTATTGGTCAGGATTTGAGTACTTTCCATAAACCTTATACGGCTTTAATTAAAAATAAAATTGTTCCGATTTTGTTCAACAATACCGTAACAGGTAAAAACGTGAGTTTAGTTGTTAAAAAAGAGGAATTAAACAAAGCTTTAAACGTAATTCACGGAGAGATTTTTGGAGTTTCTAAGAAAATCAACATTGCTATTTTCGGTCATGGATTGGTGGGAGGAACTTTAATTAATCAAATATTAGAATCGGCTTCAGCAATTGAAAAACGTAAAGATATTAAGCTGAATGTGTTTGCTATTGCGAATTCTAGAAAACTGCTTTTAAACAAATATGGCGTTACTAACAATTGGAAAAACGAAATCGAAACCAAAGGTGAAGCTTATACAATTAAAGACATTATTTCGTACGCAAATGAACATCATTTAGAAAACTTAATTGCGATTGATAATACAGCAAGCGCGACTTTCGTTGAGAATTACATTCCGCTTGTTGAAAGCAGCTTCGATTTGATTTCTTCAAATAAAGTGGCCAATACTTTAACGTATGGTTTCTACAAAGAATTGCGAAAAGCATTAACAGATAATCAAAAGAATTATTTATACGAAACCAATGTTGGTGCAGGTTTACCGTTAATTGATACGATTAAATTATTACACCTTTCGGGAGAAAATATCACAAAAATCAAAGGAGTTTTCTCTGGAACATTAAGTTATTTATTCAATAATTTCTCTGCAAAAGAGGCGCCTTTCAGTGAAATCTTGCAGGAAGCAATCGATAACGGATATACAGAACCAGATCCGCGTGAGGATTTATGCGGAAATGACGTAGGAAGAAAATTATTGATTTTAGCAAGAGAATTAGATTTACAAAATGAGTTTGAAGAAATCTCAATTCAGAATTTAATTCCAGAACACTTACGTGAAGGAAGCGCTGCCGATTTCTTGACTAAATTAAAAGAATTCGACCCAATTTATGCTAAAATAAAAGCAGATCAACAGCCAAATCACGTTTTAAGATATATTGGTGAATTGTCTGGAGATTTGCAGAATGATAAGGGAAATCTAGAAGTAAAATTAGTTTCAGTACCAAAAGATACTGCATTAGGCGGATTAAAAGGTTCTGATTCTTTCTTCGAAATTTACACAGAATCTTACGGAGATCGTCCAATTGTTATTCAGGGAGCTGGTGCAGGTTCTGCAGTAACAGCAAGAGGGGTTTTCGGAGATATTTTGAGATTGTCTGATAAAGGATAAGACGATTTTAGATTGCAAATTTTAGAGTTTAGATTTAAGATTTGAAATAAAAAAACAAAAAAATAACAACACAATGAAAGTAAGTTTAAACAGAGTAAATGACGCATTTCATTTTAAAGTAAAAAATGAACGCGGACACGTAGTTGACGTTGATAGCAGAGCCGAATTTGGCGGAAGTGATTTGGGTGCAAGTCCAATGGAATTGGTGTTAATGGGAGTTGCGGGATGCAGCGCTATTGATATGATTTCGATCTTAAAAAAACAGCGTCAGGAAATCACTTCTTTTAATGCTGAGGTTGAAGGAACGCGAGTTCAAATTGAAGAAGCAAAACCTTTTAAAGAAATCGATGTGGTTTTTTATTTAGAAGGAGAAATCAACCCAGAAAAGGCAAAAAAAGCGGCACAGCTTTCTTTCGAGAAATATTGTTCGGTAGCCAAAACGGTCGAGCCAACAGCAACCATTAATTACAAAGTTGTCTTGAACAACGAAGCTTTATAAAATTAGATAATTAGTCAATTAGATAATTTGAAAATGTTCAGATTGAGCATAAATAATTGACTTTGTTTTAGTTTAGATTTCAGTTTTTAAAACTTGAAACTTGAAACCTCAAACTTGAAACAAAAAACAATAAACAACAACACAATGAATACAGAAGAATTTGGTTTTGAAACACAAGCCATTAGAACACATTTAGAAAAAACACAATTTCAAGAACATTCAACACCTTTGTACTTATCTTCAAGTTTTATATTTGAAGATGCAGAGGATATGAGAGCTTCTTTTACGGAAGAAAAAGTTCGTAATATTTATTCTCGTTTCAGCAATCCAAATACAACTGAATTTGTTGATAAAGTTTGCGCAATGGAAGGTGCAGAAGCGGGTTATGCTTTCGCAACAGGAATGGCTGCAATCTATTCTACGTTTGCTGCATTATTAGAATCAGGTGATCACATTGTTTCGGCAGGAAGTGTTTTTGGATCAACTCACGCGTTATTCATGACTTATTTTCCGAAATGGAAAATCGAAACTTCTTATTTTGATATCAATAAGCCAGAAACAATTGAAAGTTTTATTCAGCCAAATACTAAAATTCTTTATGCTGAAACGCCAACAAATCCAGGTGTAGATGTAATTGACTTGGAATTATTAGGAGCGATTGCAAAAAAGCACAATTTGATTTTAATAATTGATAACTGTTTTGCTACCCCATATATTCAGCAGCCTATTAAATATGGAGCTCATATTGTAGTGCATTCCGCAACAAAATTAATGGATGGACAAGGCCGTGTTTTAGGAGGAGTTGCAGTTGGAGAAGCAGAGTTGATTCGTAAAATTTATTTATTTTCAAGAAATACAGGGCCGGCACTTTCACCATTTAACGCTTGGGTTTTGTCAAAAAGTTTAGAGACTTTGGCTGTTCGTGTAGATAAGCATTGTGAAAATGCTTTAAAAGTGGCAGAATTTTTAGAAAGTCATCCAAATGTACAAAGTGTGAAATATCCATTCTTGAAATCACATCCTAAATATGAAATTGCCAAAAAGCAAATGCGTTTAGGTGGTAACATTATTGCTATCGAAATTAAAGGAGGTCTTGAGGCTGGAAGAAAATTTTTGGACAAGATTAAATTATGTTCTTTATCGGCAAATATTGGTGATGTAAAAACGATTGTAACGCATCCAGCTTCTACAACGCACAGCAAATTATCTGAAGAAGATCAATTAGCAGTTGGAATCACTCAAGGTTTAGTACGCGTTTCTGTTGGTTTAGAAACAGTAGAAGATGTAATTGCAGATTTAAAACAAGCATTAGGTTAATTATATATTTCAATTTTCAAATATTTAAAGACGATTTTTGAGTAATTTATTTGCTGTTGAAAATCGTCTTTTTTTAATCTTCATTCTTATAAAAAGCCTATTTTTGCTTGAATAGAGAATAAATAACCAAGTAATTTGATGGATTTAGTAGAATTAACTTTATTCTTTTGTGATAGTTCAAACAAAAAGCATACTTTTGTTATTCAATAATTTGTGAGGGTTTGATCTGAGGTTAAATTCTACAATCTAAAATTTTACATTAGTGCTTTCAAAGAAAACAAAATACGGAATTAAAGCTTTAACATATTTAGCCAGACGTGAAAATAACGAACCGGTACAAATAGCTGAAATTGCGAAAAGCGAACACATTTCGATAAAATTCTTAGAAAGTATTTTACTGCTTCTACGGAATTCTGGTTTCTTGGGTGCTAAAAAAGGAAAAGGCGGCGGTTATTATCTGATAAAAGATCCAAAAGAAATCAGCATGGCAAAAGTCTATCGTATTCTTGAAGGACCAATTGCATTACTGCCTTGCGCCAGTCATAATTTCTACGAAAGATGTGATGACTGCGATGACGAATCTACCTGCGCAGCAAGACGCTTAATGACAGAAGTTAGAGATAATACCCTTAAAATATTAGAAAGTAATTCGTTGGCAGATATAGCATTTTAAGTTACTTTAAAACATAAAAAAAAGACCATTTCTGATCTAGAAATGGTCTTTTTTTTAATGATTAATTAAAAATCAATTTATATCCAGCCATAAAAAGCATTACGGCGATTGCATTTCGCAGAAATAAATCAGGAACTTTTCCACTTAAACTGCTTCCAAGATAAATGCCGGGAAGAGATCCTAATAATAATTGTCCTAACAATGCTAAATCTAAATTTCCCATAGATGCATGTCCAAGTCCAGCCACTAAAGTTAACGGAACGGCATGTGCAATTTCAGTTCCTACTAAACGTGGTGTTGGCAGCAATGGATAAAGAAAAAACAAAGTTACTGTTCCTAAAGCGCCGGCTCCAATAGAAGTTAAGGTTACAGTTGCACCCAGCAATATTCCAATTCCAATTGTCAGCATATTTTGAGTTGTGCTTTCGCTATGGAATTTATCTCCAGCATGTTTTTGGGAATATTTTAAAATTTTATTTTTAAATATAATCGCAATCGATGTGAATAATAATGCCCATCCCAAACTGTATTTAATAACACGATTGATGGTTTCAATATCTGTCTTAATGGTGTTTAAAATCCATAAAGTCACTAAAGCGGCAGGAACACTTCCAAGAGTAAGCCAGCCTGTAATTTTCCAGTTTATATTTCCTTTTTTATTGTGAACAAAAACGCCTCCAGCTTTGGTAAATGCAGCATAAAGTAAATCTGTCCCTACTGCGGTTGTCGGCGAAATGCCAAAATAGAGTAAAATAGGAGTCATTAGAGAACCGCCGCCAACACCTGTCAATCCGACAATAAAACCCACTGCTAACCCCGCAATAACAAGACCAATCTGAAAATCCATAAAAAAAGTTTGGTGCTAAAATAATAACAATTTTATAATTATCCTATAGATTTGGTAGAGATTAAATGTGTATTTTTACAAATCACAAAATCAAAGTACGCTGTTAAAGTCTGATCAAGCGGCGTATAATTTGTTAAATAAATTATTAATCTTTTATTAAAACTCTATTATCATGTTTTTAGAGCAATAGCTTTTGCAAAAAAGTAAATAGATTGTTTTGATATTTCAAAATATATAGTACTTTTGCAAAGTAATCTACTAAGCCGATAGGGTAATGGATTTTTTTTAAGAAAAAAACACATTCTTAAATTATGGAAAATGAACTTAAATTAAACAATGTTGAGATAAAGTCAAATGCTTTATCAAAGGAAAACTTATGGGTTGTGATACCTGTTGTTTTATTGTTAGGTTTGGTATCTACATTAATATATAATCATCACGCTGAATTTTCCTGGGACGGATTTGTAGCAGGATTCAATCAGGAATTTTTAGTGTTTTTTGCTATTGGAGTTTTTGCTCAACTGGTTGATGGAACATTAGGAATGGGGTATGGAGCAACTTCGACGTCATTTTTATTGGCTTATGGAGTGCCACCAGTTGTAAGCAGTACAGCGGTTCACGTTTCGGAAATGTTTACAACGGGAGCATCGGCACTTTCGCATCACCGATTCGGGAACATCAATAAAAAATTGGTTAAGCATTTATTAATTCCAGGCGTTTTAGGGTCTATTACAGGAGCTTATTTATTGTCTGATGTTATTAATGGTGATATTATAAAGCCGTTTATTGCGGTTTATATGATTGTTTTAGCAGTTATTATTATTCGAAAAGCATTAAAAAAGAATATTGTAAAAAAGAAAACTAAAAAGTTAGGCGCTTTAGCCGTTTTTGGAGGTTTTATGGATTCAGTTGGAGGCGGAGGCTGGGGGCCAATTGTCACTTCAACTTTATTAGGAAGAGGAAGAAATCCAAGATACACGATTGGTTCTGTAAATGCAGCTGAGTTTGCGATTTCATTTGCAAGTGGTATCACTTTTATGCTTTTTGGCGGAATCATTGGCTGGCAAGTAATCATCGGATTGATTTTAGGAGGAGTTATTTCAGCACCTTTAGCAGCTTTTTTGGTGAACAAAATCAAAAGAAAACCAATGATGGTTGCGGTTGGAGTGCTAATTATATTATTGAGTTTAAAAACATTATCTAAATTATTATAATTCTTTAGATTAGGAGAAAGAGATTATGAGTGCGATTATTGTACAAGAATTATTAGAAAAAACTGCAGCTCTTTCGCTTGACGAAACCTTAGTTTATTTAGCAGAAAAATTTCCAGGGAAAGTAATTTTTTCAACTTCTTTTGGTCAGGAAGATCAGGTAATTACAGATTTTATTGCAAAAAGCAATACTGATATTACCGTTTTCACCTTAGACACGGGAAGATTATTTCAGGAAACTTACGACGTTTTCCACAAAACATTAAAAAAGTATAAAAGACCTATTGAAGTTTATTTTCCAGAAGCCACTGCTGTTGAAAATTTACTAAAAGCAAAAGGACCAAACAGCTTTTATGATTCGGTTGAAAATAGAAAAGAATGCTGTTTTATTCGAAAAGTGGTTCCGTTAAGAAAAGCTTTGGCAGGAAATTCAGTTTGGATTACGGGCTTAAGAGCCGAACAGTCAGAAAACCGACAAGATTTACATTTGTTTGAATACGACGGAAACTTTGAAATCATCAAATTCAATCCGTTATTAAAATGGACTTTAGAAGAAGTTGAAACGTATTTGTCAGAAAACAATGTTCCACAAAATGCATTGCATAAACAAGGTTTCGTAAGTATTGGATGTGCGCCTTGTACGAGAGCGATTTTCCCTGGCGAAGATATCAGAGCCGGAAGATGGTGGTGGGAATCGAGTCATAAAGAGTGTGGTTTGCATAGCGCTAAGAAAGAGTAAACAGACTTTTTAGAATAAAGAAGCAAGAGGCAAGACTTCTGCAGAGAATAGAATATAGATTATAGAATAAAGAGTGGAGATTTTTAGATCAGGCAACTTGAAACTTTAAACATGAAACCTGAAACAAAATTTTCACAAACAAAATATCAAACAAAAAAACAATGAGTTCAGTATTAAAAACAAACGCTTTAGAGAGTGAAGCGATATACATTTTCAGAGAAGTAATTTCACAGTTTGACAAACCGGTTTTACTTTTCTCAGGAGGAAAAGATTCTATTACATTAGTGCGTTTGGCGCAAAAAGCATTTTTCCCTGCTAAGATTCCGTTTCCTCTATTGCATGTTGATACGGGACACAATTTTCCTGAAACTATTGCTTTCAGAGATAAATTGGTAGAAGAATTAGGTTTAGAATTAATCGTTCGTAATGTTCAGGATGCTATTGACGAAGGAAAAGTAGTTGAAGAAACAGGAAAATATTCTAGTAGAAACAGCCTGCAAACGACAACACTTTTGGATGCAATTGAAGAATTTAAGTTTGATGCTTGTATTGGAGGTGCACGTCGTGATGAAGAAAAAGCAAGAGCTAAAGAACGTATTTTCTCTGTTCGTGATGATTTCGGACAATGGGACGAAAAAAATCAGAGACCTGAGTTGTTTGATATTTTAAATGGAAAAATTGAAAATGGACAAAACGTTCGTGTTTTCCCAATTTCAAACTGGACAGAATTAGATGTTTGGAGTTATATCGAAAAAGAACACATCGAAATTCCATCAATCTATTTTTCACATAAAAGAAAAGTTTTTTTGAGAGACGGTTTAATCTGGTCGCATTCTCCTTTTGTGTACCAAGAAGAAGACGAACAAATCGAAGAAAGAATTGTTCGCTTCAGAACCGTTGGAGATATGAGTTGTACCGCAGCAGTTGAATCTTACGCAGCAACAATCGAAGAAGTTGTAGGCGAAATCAGAGAATCAACAATTTCTGAAAGAGGAGCCAGAATTGATGACAAACGTTCTGAAGCTGCAATGGAGAAAAGAAAACAACAAGGATACTTTTAATTCAATTAAAAATCGAGAATTAAAAATTAAAAGTTAGAATCAAAAAAACAAAAACATACAGATTTATAAGTTTCGAGAGAACATGAAACCTGAAACTTTAAACCTGAAACAATATATAAGATGGACGTTTTAAAAATAGCAACAGCAGGAAGTGTAGATGACGGAAAAAGTACTTTGATCGGGAGATTATTGTACGATACAAAATCATTGACGACTGATAAAATAGAAGCAATCGAAAAAAGCAGTAAACAAAAAGGATACGATTATCTTGATTTTTCTTTGGCTACAGACGGATTAGTAGCAGAAAGAGAACAAGGAATCACAATTGATGTTGCGCATATTTATTTTTCGACTGCAAAGAAAAGTTACATTATTGCTGATACTCCAGGTCACGTAGAATATACCAGAAACATGGTTACGGGAGCTTCGACTTCTCAGGTTTCTATCATTTTAATTGATGCAAGAAAAGGAGTAATTGAGCAGACTTACCGTCACTTTTTTATCAATAATTTATTGCGAGTAAAAGAGGTAATTGTTGCGATTAATAAAATGGATTTAGTGGATTATTCTGAAGAAGTTTTCAATAAAATCAAAGCCGATTTTCAGGCATTAAATGCAAAAAGCACATTCAAAGAGCAAAACGTAAGTTACATTCCGTTAAGTGCAATCAACGGTGGAAACGTGGTTGACAAATCTGAAAATATGCCTTGGTATGATGGACAAACTGTATTGGAACATTTAGAAGGATTACATGCTTCTGATGTTTTTGAAGCAGGAAAAGCACGTTTCCCAGTTCAAACCGTGATTCGTCCAAAAACAGAAGAATACCACGATTTTAGAGGATACGCTGGAAAATTATACGGAAATTCAATCAAAGTTGGAGATGCGGTAACGGTTCTTCCTTCTTTAACAGAATCAAAAGTATCTAAAATTCACTTTTTCGATAAAACATTTGACGAAGCCGTTGCAGGTTCTTCAATCACAATCGAATTAGAAAATGATATCAATGTAACAAGAGGTGACATGATTGTAAAATCATCAGAACTTCCAAAAATTGAAAAAGATATTACCACAACAGTTTGCTGGATGGATAGTAAAAAACTGGTTCCGGGAACTAAATATTTGGTACAACACAATACAAACAGAGTTTTAGCAAAAGTAGAAAGTATCAAAAATACAATTGCTACAGATTACTCAGGAACGACAGAAGCTTCACAATTAGCCATCAACGAAATTGGAGAAGTAACGATCAAATTAAGCAAACCGTTATATTTTGATTCATACAACGAAAACAAATCAAACGGAGCTTTTATCTTAATTGATACAGCAACAAACACAACAGCAGGAGTAGGATTTATCAGGTAAACCTGCTGTAAGCTATAAGCTATAGGCTTTAGGCTAAAAAAAAAAACACAGATCAGGTATTTAGGGAAGCTTAAAGCTTATTGCCTAAAGCCTAAAGCAAGAAAGTAAAAAAAGCTTATAGCCTAAAGCTTAAAGCCTAAAGCGTAAAAGAAATGGAAAGTTTTAGAACAGAAATAGAAAATCCGGTAGTTCAGAAGGAGATTATCGAATTAGAAAAAAAGATTCATTTATTCCGTGGAGGAAAAATTGATGATGAGCGTTTTCGTAGTCTTCGTTTAGCGCGTGGAATCTACGGTCAGCGTCAGGAAGGCGTTCAGATGATTCGTATCAAATTGCCATATGGTAAAGTTACCAGTGAACAATTGGTGCGTATCACGCAAGTTTCTGATGAATATTCTACAGGGCGTTTGCACATTACAACGCGTCAGGATATCCAGATTCACTATGTAAGTTTAGACAGAACACCAGAACTTTGGGCAGATTTGGCTAAAGACGATATTACACTTCGTGAAGCTTGTGGAAACACAGTGAGAAATATTACAGGAAGCGAATTAGCAGGAGTTGACGTAAACGAACCATTTGATGTTTCGCCTTATGCACACGGACTTTTCCAATATCTGTTGAGAAACCCTATTTGTCAGGAAATGGGACGTAAATTCAAAATTTCGTTCTCTTCTTCAGACGAAGATACCGCTCTGAGTTACTTGCACGATTTAGGATTTATTCCGAAAATTAAAGACGGACAACGCGGATTTAAAATCATGTTTGGAGGAGGTTTAGGATCTCAGCCAGCGCATGCCGAATTGCTTTCAGAATTCGTTCCAGTAAACGAAATCATTCCAACAGCAGAAGGAATCATTCGTATTTTCGATAGATACGGAGAACGTGCTAAAAGAATGAAAGCGCGTATGAAATTCTTAATCAAAGAAATGGGAAGAGATGTTTTCCTTGATTTGGTTGAACAAGAGAAAAAAGCCATCGCTTTTGAAACATACGAAATTGATACAACCGCTTTTGATGGTCCAATTCCAGAACCAGTTTTAGAAGTTCCGCAAGTTACAATTGAAGATACAGAAGCTTATGAAGCATGGAAAAATTCGAATGTAATCAAGCAGAAACAAGACGGTTATTATGCTATCGGAATCAAAGTTTTATTAGGAGATTTTTATACGGATAAAGCGAGATTATTAGCCGATTTAATTAAGAATTACGGAGCAAATGAATTACGTTTTTCATTGCGTCAAAATATTGTAATACGTCACGTAAAAGAAGAGAATTTACCATTCTTTTACCAAGAATTAGCCAAGTTGGATTTTGTTCAATTAGGATATAATTCAGTTGGAGATATTACGGCATGTCCGGGTACAGATACTTGCAACTTGGGGATTGCAAGTAGTACCGGTATTGCAGAAGAATTAGAAAGAGTTTTAGCGGCTGAATATCCTCAGTATTTAAACAACCGCGAAATCGAAATCAAAATTTCAGGCTGTATGAATGCTTGCGGACAGCACAATATGTCTGCAATTGGATTCCAAGGAATGTCTATCAATTCAGGAAAACTAGTGGCTCCAGCTTTACAAGTTTTATTGGGTGGAGGAAGATTAGGAAACGGAGCAGGACGTTTTGCTGATAAAGTAATAAAAGTGCCTAGTCGTAGAGGTCCTGATGCGTTGCGTACCATTTTAAATGATTTTGATGCTAACGGAAGCGGACAAAAATTCTTAGATTATTATGATACAAAAGGAGAAAAATATTTCTACGAAATCTTAAAACCGTATGCAGATGTAACCAATTTAACAGAAGCTGATTTTGTGGATTGGGGTAATGCAGACAATTACGTAAAAGCAGTTGGAGTTGGAGAATGTGCCGGAGTGGTGATCGATTTAGTAGCGACTTTATTGTTTGAAGCTAAAGAGAAATTAATCTTGGCTCAGGAATCTTTCGACGAGAAAAAATGGTCAGATGCTATTTACCATGCTTACGCAGGATTTGTAAATGGAGCAAAAGCATTGTTATTGGCAGAAAACCAAAAAACAAATCACCACGCAGGAATTGTAGACTTGTTTGATACTGTTTTTATTGAAAATAATAAAATCGAATTAAACTCAACTTTTAAAGACTTGGTTTACCAAATCAATAAAAATGAACCATCAGAAGCTTTCGCTAAAGATTACATTGCTCAGGCAGTAGTTTTCTTTGATAAAATCGAAACTTTCAGAGCTCAGGAATTAGAAAATGCATAATATAAAACCCAAAATAACTTTAGTCGGTGCAGGTCCGGGCGATCCTGATTTACTTACGCTGAAAGCTGTAAAAGCATTGGCTGAAGCAAATGTGGTTTTATACGACGCTTTGGCCAACGAAGAAATTCTGGATTATGCGCCTAAAAATGCCATCCGAATTTTTGTTGGAAAAAGAATCGGAAATCATGCTTATACGCAGGATCAAATCAATCAGTTGATTGTAGATAATGCTTTGACATACGGAAATGTAGTTCGGTTAAAAGGTGGAGATCCATTTATTTTTGGAAGAGGAAGCGAAGAAGTGGAATTTGCAGAAAGTTTCGGAATTGAAACGATTGTAGTTCCCGGAATTTCATCTGTAGTTGCGGTTCCTGCAAGTCAGGGAATTTCGATTACAAAAAGAGGTGTTTCAGAAAGCTTTTGGGCAATTACAGGAACAACTTCTGATAGAAAATTATCTTCAGATGTAGCTTTGGCAGCACAATCATCAGCAACAGTTGTGATTTTGATGGGAATGCACAAATTGCTTCAAATTATCGATTTGTTTCAAAAAGAAAACAAAGGAAATTTACCCGTTGCAATCATTCAAAACGGAACAACGGCGGAAGAAAAAGTTGGCGTTGGAACAGTCGATTCGATTTTAGAAGTTGTAAAAGAAAAAGAATTAGGTTCACCAGCCATTATTGTTCTTGGAGAAGTTGTAAGAGAAAGCAATAAATTAAAAGGCTTTTACGAAGAATTTTTATCAAAAGAAACCATTCATTAAAATAATTATATGTTCCGTTAGGAACAATTCGTTGGTAAATCATCTAATTTTGTTTAGATGAAATTAAATTAAAATGGAACAAAACGAATTATATCCAATATTTCTAAAGCTTCACAATCTGAATGTTCTAATTGTAGGCGGAGGAAATGTAGGTCTGGAAAAGCTTTCTTTCTTGCTCAAGTCAAGTCCGAATGCAAATGTTGAGGTTGTAGCACCGGATTTTCATTTAGAAATTAAAGTTTTAGCCGAAAAACATCCTTCAGTTAAATTGACGGAGAAAAAGTTCAAAAAGAAAATGCTCAAAAAGCGTCACATGGTAATCGCTTGTACAGACAAGCTGGAGGTCAATAAAAAAGTGTACGATTTGGCCAGAAAACGTTATTTGATTTGCAACATAGCTGATACACCAGATTTATGTGACTACTATTTAGGTGGAATCGTAACAAAAGGAAATGTAAAAATCGCCATTTCGACAAACGGAAAATCTCCAACGACAGCAAAGAGATTACGTGAGTTTTTCGAAGAAGTAATTCCAGAAGATATCAATCAAATGGTTGAAAATCTGAATGAATACCGAAAAACCTTAAAAGGTGATTTCGAAGAAAAGGTTAAAAGAATGAATGAGATTACCTCTTCATTAAAAAATAAGGAATTGTAAGAGTTCCGGAGGAACGTTTCATATTGTAGCGTCGGGTTTTAACCCGATGAAGGATGAAATTAAAAAATAAAAGAGTAAAAAAGTTTCGGAAAGAAATAAATGATAAAAATCATTGAAAGTACAAGGATTTATTCGTTTCTTTGCGTTATTAAGAATGATTATAAACAACAACATAATGATTAAAACAGATATACTTATAATTGGAGCAGGCCCAACAGGTTTATTTGCCGTTTTCGAGGCAGGATTGTTAAAATTAAAATGCCACATTTTAGATGCACTTCCACAACCAGGGGGACAACTATCAGAGTTATATCCAAAAAAGCCAATTTATGATATTCCAGGTTTTCCAGAAGTTTTAGCTGGAGATTTAGTTGATGGTTTAATGGAGCAAATTAAACAATTTGAGCCAGGTTTTACTTTGGGAGAACGTGCAGAAACAATCGATAAACAAGAAGACGGATCTTTCATTGTAACCTCAAATAAAGGAACTAAATTTCATGCGCCTGTTATCGCAATCGCAGGAGGTTTAGGAAGTTTTGAGCCTCGTAAACCACTTATCGAAGATATCGAGTTTTATGAAGATAAAGGAGTAAAATACTTCATCAAAAATCCTGAGAAATTCAGAGACAAAAGAGTGGTAATTGCAGGAGGAGGAGATTCAGCGTTAGACTGGTCAATTTTCTTAGCAAATGTAGCTTCAGAAGTAACTTTGATTCACAGAAGAAACGAATTTAGAGGCGCTTTAGATTCTGTTGAAAAAGTACAGGAATTAAAATCAGCTGGAAAAATCAAATTAGTTACTCCAGCAGAAGTTATCGGAATCAATGGTGCTGAACACGTTGAGTCTTTAGACATCGAAGAAAACGGAGCACACCGTAAAATCGAATGTGACTATTTCATCCCACTTTTCGGATTAACACCAAAATTAGGTCCAATTGGAGACTGGGGATTAGAAATCGAGAAAAATGCCATTAAAGTAAACAATGCGTTAGATTACCAAACAAACATTCCTGGAATCTTCGCAATTGGAGACATTAACACATATCCTGGAAAATTAAAGTTAATTCTTTGTGGATTCCACGAAGCGACTTTAATGTGTCAGGCAGCATACGGAATCATCAATCCAGGTAAAAAATACGTATTGAAATATACAACAGTTTCTGGTGTAGACGGTTTCGACGGAACACGTAAAGAAGCTCCAAAAGCGGTTGTGAAGGCGATTGTCTAAGTTGCTAAGTTTCTGAGATACTAAGATGCTAAGATTTTTTATATACGAAGCTCAAACTTTTAGTTTGAGCTTTTTTTTGTGCGTTACGCAGAATCCTAGAGGGATGAAATATTTATAGAAAAGAAATTATTCGTTAGTAAAGAGAGCTCCAGCGGAGCGATATATATATGTCGCTCCGCTGGAGCTTTTGTGTTGTGCTGATTGTTTTTCTATAAATATTATGCTCCTCTGGAGCTAAATTATGTAAAAGGAAAAAAACTTAGAAACTCAGTATCTTAGAGTCTCAGAACCTTACGAAAAAAACATTTGCAAATAGAAACCCTATTTCATACCTTTGCACTGTTCTTAAAATTATTGTCAGTTATCACGAAAGGCGGAGGGATAGACCCGATGAAACCTTAGCAACCCTTTATCATAAAGAAGGTGCTAAATTCTACTTTATACGACATTTTCCAGTATTAAAGATAGATAACACAAATACATACTCGTATTTCTCAAAACTTTTCCAGACAACATACAATATTTACTGAAACAGATTCTGTATCAGGAGCGAATCATTGGCGCATTTTTGCAGTCAATAGTTCCCGCTTTACGTTGCAATCATTTTGCTTTTTAAAGGAAAAAGCAAAATAATTTCCACTTCAATCGGGGCTAATGAGCCAGCAATAGTGCCCTTTTGGAATTAATGTGAATAAAAATATCGAAGGTTAAACCCGACAATCCCGAGGCTTCGGGACTGTCGGGTTTAAATAGAGCCTTCAAAATTATAATTAAAAAAGCTTTGTGCCTTAGTGCCTTAGCGGCAAAAAAATATGGCAATTACGATACAAGAAGCAATAAAAAAAAATATCCTAATCCTTGATGGAGCAATGGGAACAATGTTGCAGCGCTATAATTTCTCCGAAGAAGATTTCAGAGGAGAGCGTTTCAAAGATTTCCCGCATCCGTTAAAAGGAAATAATGATTTACTATCCCTAACACAACCGCAAGCGATTCGAGATGTTCATGCTGCTTATTATGAAGCTGGTGCTGACATCGTAGAAACCAATACCTTCTCAGGAACGACAATCGGTATGGCCGATTATCACATGGAAGATTTGGTTTACGAGTTAAACTACGAATCGGCAAAAATTGCAAGACAAGTAGCCGACGAGTTTACCGCAAAAAATCCAGAAAAACCACGTTTTGTAGCGGGTTCAATTGGACCAACAAACCGTACAGCAAGTATGTCACCAGACGTAAACGATCCAGGTTACAGAGCCGTAACATTCGACGATTTACGAATTGCGTACAAACAACAAGCGGAAGCATTAATGGACGGTGGCTGTGATTTACTTTTAGTAGAAACGATTTTCGATACACTAAATGCAAAAGCAGCACTTTTTGCAATCGAAGAAGTAAAAGAAGAACGCAATCTTGATATTCCAATTATGGTTTCAGGAACGATTACAGATGCTTCAGGAAGAACACTTTCTGGACAAACGGTGGAAGCGTTTTTGATTTCAGTTTCGCATATTCCGTTATTAAGTGTAGGATTCAATTGCGCTCTTGGAGCCGATTTGCTGAAACCGTATTTAAAAACATTAGCACATAACACAAGTTTTAATGTTTCGGCACATCCAAATGCAGGTTTACCAAATGCATTCGGACAATACGATGAAACACCAGAACAAACTCAGGCTTTCATTAAAGAATATTTAGACGATAATTTAATCAATATTATTGGAGGATGTTGTGGAACAACTCCGGATCATATTCGATTAATGGCTGAGGTTGCAAAGGATTATAAGCCGAGAGTTGCGCCTGTTTTTGAATAAAGAATAATGAAATGGAAAAATATGAAATTCATTTTATATAAAGTTGGGCTTTCGAATTATGAAGAATTAACGAAAGCTTTTAACAATTTTGAGTTTTCTGATAAATCATATTATTGTGAAGGGAAAATAAAAAAACAAACTTCGGGATCATGTAAATATGGTGAGGTAAAAATTATTATCGAAGTGAATAAGGATTCTTATGATTTAAAAACATTTAGTTGGGAAGTTTCAGATGATGAAATTCCGATTGAATATTTAGACGTAATTGTTACAACATTAAAAACTATTTCTAAAGATCAAGATCATTCATTAAAATTTAGAATTGTTGGAGGATCTTATCATGTAGTTGATTCAAGTTACTTTAGTTTTGAAATAGCAACTTTTAGAGCAATTTCGAATTTAGTAGGTTTAGATACATATATTGATTGAGAGTTTATTTCGTTAATAAGAAAATTGAAAATTCGGAAAAACGTAAATACTCTTATGAAATCGAGTTTGCGTGAGGGATAGAAGTGAAAAGCCCACAGACCAATGTAGTGAAACGGAATTGGTCGAGGACTTGTAACGGATAGCCCGGCCGAAGGACACGCCCAAATTAAAATAGTGAAAACGAATACCTACAAGGTTTTAAAAACCTCGCAGGAAAGAAAATAGAATAAAAAAACTTAGAACCTTAGCATCTTAGGATCTCAGTAACTTTAAAAAAAATGACAGAAAAAAGAAGAGACCTTGTATTATCAGGATTAGAACCGTTGATTATTACGCCCGAAAGTGTTTTCGTGAATGTTGGTGAGCGTACGAATGTAACGGGTTCAAGAAAATTCCTAAGATTAATCAAGGAAGAGAAATATGACGAGGCGCTTGATATTGCAAGACAGCAGGTAGAAGGAGGAGCACAAATCATCGATATTAATATGGATGAAGGAATGCTGGATGGAGTAAATGCCATGACTAAATTTCTAAACTTAATTGCTGCAGAACCAGACATTTCGAGAGTGCCGATCATGATCGACAGTTCGAAATGGGAAATCATCGAAGCCGGTCTTAAAGTAGTACAAGGAAAAAGTGTTGTAAACTCGATTTCTTTAAAAGAAGGCGAAGAAGCTTTTATTCATCACGCTAGATTAATCAAACGTTACGGAGCGGCGGCAATTATTATGGCATTTGACGAAGTTGGTCAGGCAGATAATTACGATCGTAGAGTAGAGATTTGTCAGCGTTCGTATGATATTTTGGTAAACAAAGTTGGGTTTCCTCCGCAGGATATTATTTTCGATTTAAATATCTTCCCAGTTGCAACGGGAATGGAAGAGCATAGATTGAACGCTTTGGACTTTTTTAGAGGAACAAAATGGGTTCGTGAAAACCTTCCGCACGCGCATATTAGCGGTGGAGTAAGTAACGTTTCGTTCTCTTTTAGAGGAAACGATACCGTTCGTGAAGCGATGCACTCGGTGTTTTTATACCACGCGATTAAAAACGGAATGACGATGGGAATCGTAAATCCGGAGATGTTGACGATTTACGATGATATTCCGAAAGACTTATTAGAACACGTTGAAGACGTAATTTTAGATAGACGCGACGATGCGACAGAACGACTTTTAGATTTTGCAGAAAATGTAAAAGGTGAAGCAAAGAGCGATGAAAAAGTAGTTCAGGAATGGCGTTTTGGAACGGTTCAAGAACGTATTACGCATTCATTGGTAAAAGGAATTGATGCTTTTATTGAAGAAGATGTTGAAGAAGCACGTTTAGCAGCGACAAAACCAATCGAAGTTATCGAAATCAATTTGATGACGGGAATGAATGTAGTTGGAGATTTATTCGGAAGCGGAAAAATGTTCCTGCCTCAGGTTGTAAAATCAGCTCGTGTAATGAAAAAAGCGGTTGCTTATTTATTGCCATTTATTGAAGCAAGTAAACAAGCGGGAGACAAACAAGGAAATGGAAAAATCCTGATGGCAACCGTAAAAGGCGACGTTCACGATATTGGTAAAAACATTGTTTCGGTGGTATTGGCTTGTAACAATTACGAGATTGTAGATCTTGGTGTTATGGTGCCTCCGGAAAAAATTATTGCAGCGGCGATTGAACACAATGTTGACATTATTGGATTAAGCGGACTGATCACGCCTTCGCTTGACGAAATGGTGTATCTAGCCAAAGAATTAGACAAACAAGATATTAAAATCCCGATTATGATTGGCGGGGCAACCACTTCGCGCGCGCATACAGCCGTGAAAATTGCACCTCAATATAGAGAAACTGTAATTCACGTAAACGATGCTTCGAGAGCCGTTACTGTTGCAGGAAATCTGTTAGATCATAACCGAAAAATATATGCAGCAGATATTCGTGCAGAATATGATTCTTTTAGAGAAACATTCTTAAACCGTTCAAGAGATAAAAACTTCCTGACGATTGAAGATGCCCGTAAAAACAAATTACCATTGGATTGGTCAGAATACACGCCAACTAAACCAAAAGTAATTGGCGCACAAACCATCGAAATAGAACTGGATGTTTTGGTTCCGTATATCGACTGGACGCCATTTTTTCAAACTTGGGAATTGTATGGGAAATATCCTGCAATTTTAACGGATGAGGTTGTGGGTGAACAAGCGACTTCTGTTTTTAACGATGCTCAGGCGATGTTAAAAGTGATTTTAGAAGAGAAAAAGCTGAAAGCAAAAGGTATTTACGGAATTTTCCCTGCGAATCAGGTTGATGATGACGATATCGAATTGCGTGATGAAAACGGAAAAGTTTTAGAGAAATTCTTAACGCTTCGTCAGCAGTCACAAAAAACAAAAGGTGCTCCAAACATCGCTTTAGCCGATTTTATTCTTCCAAAAGAAAGCGGAATTGAAGATTATATGGGAGCTTTCTGCGTAACAACTGGTTTTGGTGTTGACGAATGGGCAGCGGAATATGAAAAGAATTTAGACGACTACAATTCGATTATGGTGAAAGCACTTGCGGATCGTTTTGCTGAGGCTTTCGCCGAATATCTTCACGAGAGAGTTCGTAAAGATTTTTGGGGTTACGATTCAGAAGAAGCTTTAACCAATGAAGAATTGATTAAAGAAAATTATAAAGGGATTCGTCCGGCACCGGGTTATCCGGCTTGTCCAGATCACTTGGAAAAACCAACGATTTGGAAGCTTTTAAATGTGGCTGAAGAAATTGGAGTAACGCTGACAGAAAGTATGGCGATGTGGCCGGCTTCATCGGTTTCAGGATATTATTTCGGAAATCCAAAAAGCCGCTATTTCGGACTCGGAAAAATAAAAGAAGATCAGGTAGTAGATTACGCCAAACGACGCAATGTCCCAACTGATTACGCCATGAAATGGTTGAATCCTAATATAGCAGATTAATTGATTGATGATTTTAGAGTTCAGATTTTAGATTTTTACACTAAACCATCATTTAAATAAAAAGATTGATTTACGTTTTTTGATTTCAGATTTTTTACACAGACTAAAACTCAAAATTCATAACTCATAACCCATAACTTAAGAAATGAAAGTAACAGAGCATATAGAAAACGCCAAAGGAAAAACATTATTCTCATTTGAAATTATTCCGCCTCAAAAGGGGAAAAGCATTCAGGAATTATATGATAATATTGATCCGTTAATGGAGTTTAAACCGCCGTTTATTGACGTAACAACTTCTCGCGAAGAGTATATTTATATTGACCGCGGTAACGGACTTTTAGATAAGAAACTAACTCGTATGCGTCCCGGAACGCTTGGAATCTGTGCTTCTATAAAACACAAATACAATGTAGATACCGTTCCGCATTTGCTTTGCGGCGGATTTACACAGGAAGAAACGGAATATATGCTTGTCGATTGTCATTATTTGGGAATCAACAATGTAATGGCACTTCGCGGAGATGCTATGAAAGACGAACAATCTTTTGTGCCTAAAGTTGGCGGAAATCATTATGCTATTGATTTAGTTCGCCAAATCAACGACTTAAACTGTGGAAAATATCTTCACGAAGTAATGGATGTTGACAACAAAGCCGATTTCTGTATTGGGGTTGCAGGTTATCCTGAAAAACATTTAGAATCGCCATCTTTACAATCAGATTTAAAAAGATTAAAAGAAAAAGTAGACGCAGGAGCAGATTATGTGGTAACACAAATGTTTTTTGACAACTCAAAATATTTTGCCTTTGTAGAAAAAGCAAGAGAAATGGGAATTACGATTCCCATTATTCCTGGAATTAAGCCAATTGCTGTTCAAAGACATTTACAGGTTTTACCGCAAATTTTCAGAATCGATTTGCCTGAAGATTTAATCGATGCAGTTGACAAATGCAAGAATAACGCTGAAATCAAACAAGTAGGAATTGAATGGGCGATTCAGCAATCATTAGAATTAAAAGCCGCAGGAGTTCCGTTTTTGCACTATTATTCAATGGGTAAATCGGAGAATATTCGCCAGATCGCGAGTCAGGTTTTTTAAGGTCATTGCGAGGAACTTTGTCAAAGTTTTAAACTTTGACAAAGTTGTTGGAGCCTAGTTTGTCATTTCGACGAAGGAGAAATCTTCGCTAGAAACTCGACAAAGATTGGATTCTCGTTGCGGAGCTACTTACGAAGATTTGCTTCGCCAGTTCGCTATCGCTCGAGTCTCCTTCGTCGAAATGACAAGAATGTGGAAGATGATGATTGGAATTTGGAATTTTTTTTAATTTAAATTTAAAAAATCATGAAACAAGAAGAACTACAAGCCATAGCCTCTCAATTAAAAAATCCATCGGGAGAAAAAGGAATCGAAATGGGCAATATGATGAACGAAACGAACATCAATATGACCAAACATTCGATTCAGAATCTGAATATTACAAATGAAAATAGAATTCTGGAACTCGGTCACGGAAATGCAGGACACGTTGAATTTTTGTTTGAACAAGCCAAAAATCTAAAATACTACGGACTGGAAATGTCGGAACTGATGTTTCAGGAAGCACGCCAGATTAACCGAAATTTTGTCTCTCAAAAACAAGCTTTCTTTTCGCTTTATGATGGAAATACAATTCCGTTTGAAGAGGAATTATTCGATAAAATATTTACCGTAAATACGATCTATTTCTGGCAGAAGCCTGAAGAATTACTTTCAGAAATCTACAAAGTTTTAAAGCCAAATGGTAATTTCTGTTTGACATTTGCCGAAGAAGATTTCATGAAGAAACTGCCTTTCACGCAATTCGAATTTGAATTGTACAGTACAGAAAAAGCGCAGGAATTAATCAAAAAATCGGATTTTAAAATTGTTTATACCGAAACACAGACCGAAAAAGTAAAAAGCAAAACAGGAGAATTGGTTGATAGAGCTTTTACTACGATTGTTCTGGAGAAATAAAAGTTTTTTGCCACAGATTATAAAGATTAGCACAGATTAGAAAATCATTTTAATCCATATAATCTGTGGCAAAAAAAATAACCAATCAATTTTTGCAATCCTTTTTTGAGTACTTTCATTACTTTATTGTTTAATCTTTCTGAATTATAATCCTTAAAATTTTATGGAAGTTAAAAAAATCAATTTTTTACAGAATTATAGCAGTATACTTTTGCTTCTTGGCGGCATTATAATTGGAAGTATTTTCGGATTGGTGTTTGGTGAAGATGTTTTGATCATAAAACCTCTTGGTGATATATTTCTAAACTTACTCTTTACAGCCATTATTCCACTCATTTTTTTTACAATTGGTTCTTCGATTGCTAATTTGGAGAGAACAGAGAAACTAGGGAAATTGTTTGCTATCATGGTATTGGTTTTTCTAGCTACAATTCTGATTTCAGCAATTGTCATGATTTGTGCTGTTTATCTTTTTCCGATTCATCAAGATATCGCAATTGCGAAAGTTCCGTTTGAAGAAGTAGTATCAGGATCAGCGGGAGATCAAATAGCCAAACTGCTTACGGCCAATGATTTCTTCGAATTATTGTCTCGAAAAAGCATGCTTGCGTTGATTATTTTCTCTTTTTTAATTGGTTTTGCAACATTACAATCTGGAGAAAGAGGGAATGCATTCAAGATTTTTCTGGATTCCGGAAACGAGGTAATGAAACAGCTTTTGAACATAATAATGAAATTTGCACCAATTGGTTTAGGCGCTTATTTTGCTTATCAGGTTGGTATTTTCGGACCGCAGTTGTTTGGCGTTTACGCAAAACCTATGGCAGTTTATTACGCAGCCTGTATCTTTTATTTCTTTGTCTTTTTTAGTTTGTATGCACTTGTCGCTGGTGGAAAAAGAGCTTTTAAAGTTTTCTGGAGCAATAATATAGCGCCATCCTTAACAGCAGTAGGGACTTGCAGTAGTATTGCAACTATTCCGGCCAATTTGGATGCGGCAGAAAAAATGGGAATTCCGGCACATGTTCGTAATTTGGTCATTCCGCTTGGTGCGCCTTTGCACAAAGATGGCTCCAGTATGTCTTCCATTTTAAAAATCACTTTTTTATTTGCCATGTTTGGGAAAGATTTTTCAGATCCTATGACCATTCTTTTAGCACTTGGAATTACAGTTGTAGTTTCAATTGTTGAAGGCGGAATTCCAAACGGCGGTTATATTGGAGAAATCTTAGCCATTACCGTTTATGGTTTTCCTATGGAACAAGCACTTCCAGTTGCCATGATTTTAGGAACTCTTGTTGATCCTATTGCTACTTTACTAAATGCAAATGGCGATGTCATCTGTTCTATGATGGTTTCGAGATTCTCCGAAAAAACCAAGTGGTAGTACCAACATAAAAGCTTCTATTTCAATAATAATTTTAAAAAATTACCATACCTCACATTAAAGGCTTGGCTTAGATCAACCTACAATGACGCTGATCAAATAACTTATATAAATATGAATTCAATACTGCAACACGATCTAAACGATTTCGAAAATATCTTAGAAAAAGCAAAACAACAAGGAATCAATTTTCTTAATAATCTTGAGAATATTCCAACTTCAAACAAAAATAAAATTGATCTAAAACGCGATTTAAATGAATTGGGTTTAGGTTCTGTAGAAGCGATGAAAGAATTCAATGAAAGGTTAGCTCCATTATTAGTTTCGTCACCAGGTCCGCGTTATTGGGGATTTGTAACCGGCGGATCAACTCCAGCTTCTATTGCTGGCGATTGGCTGGCATCGGTTTACGATCAAAATGCACAATCAATTAATTCGCAAGGAGGAAATTCGGCACTAATAGAATTTGAAACTATTAATTTACTGCTGCAATTATTAGAACTTCCAGATTCCTTTTTAGGCGGATTTGTAACAGGTGCAACAATGTCAAATTTTACCAGTTTAGCAGTTGCCAGACAATGGTTTGGAAAACAGTTTGGAAAAGATTTTGCCAAAAATGGGATTTCTGAAACCATCAATATTTTAACAGCAACGCCGCATTCTTCTTCCATTAAATCATTATCGATGTTAGGGATTGGAAGCCAGAATTATACTGTTGTGAAAACTATTGAAGGAAATCGAGAAGCTTTGGATATTACCGATTTAGAAGCAAAAATAAAAGCTTTAAACGGAGCACCATTTATTTTAATTTCAAGTGCTGGAACAGTAAATACAGCGGATTTTGATGATTTTGAATCCATCTTTAAACTAAAAGAAAAATACAAATTCTGGTGGCATATTGATGGTGCGTTTGGCGGATTTGCAGCCGTTTCGGAAAAATACAAACATTTTGTAAAAGGCTGGGAAAATGCAGACAGTATTACAATTGACTGTCATAAATGGCTGAATGTGCCTTATGAAAGTGCTTTTTATTTAATTAAAAAAGAACATATAAATATGCAGATTGAAACGTTTCAAAATTCAAATGCTCCTTATTTAGGAAATCCTTTGGAGAATTTTAATTACTTAAATATCGTTCCTGAAAATTCACGTCGATTAAGAGCGCTTCCGGTTTGGTTTTCTTTGGTAGCGTATGGAAAAGAAGGCTTCTGCGACATTATTGAAAAAAGTACTTTACTGGCGCTTCATTTTGCCAATGCACTTGTTGATGACGGCAGATTCGAACTTTTAGCGCCAATCCGACTTAATAATGTCTGTTTTACTTTAAAGGGAAATGAAAATCAGGATAAAGTGAATGAGTTTTTAAAGAAACTAAATGATACCGGAAAAGTATTTATGACGCCTACAGTTTATCAAAACAAAAAAGGAATTAGGGCTTCATTTGTAAATTGGAGAACAAATGAAGAAGATATTAGAATCGTGATTCAGGAAATGATTACAATATTATCTCAAATTTAGTTCAAGATAATCAAAAATAAGAAGAGCCTGTTTTGAAGGAAACAGGCTCTTAACTAACACAAAAAAAAACAAAAAACAAGGTATTTAAAGAACGAAATTTTTATATGCGGTATGTAAATGCAATTGTCGCAATACGATTGTCAAGATCATATCTTTTATCGATACTTGTCTGCGCAACTACAGATTTGATGTAGAAATTATTAGTATTGAAAACATCAGTAAAATTTAGTTTGATGTTTCCTTTTTTAGCCAAAACTTGTTTCGAAATCCCGATGCTGAAATCAAAGAAACCATCTCTCTGATAAACTCCAAGATTCGATTTCGATTGATACTGTGCATTTCCTTCTGCTTTCCAAGTATCGGTAATGGTAAAAGAATTTTGAATACTCACATTTAAGGTCATTATAGGATCAATGGTAGAACTGTTTAAAACATTGCCCATAAATTTGTTCTCAAAAACATTAAATAAAGTATTCACAGACCACCATTTATTTAATTCAGAAGTATTTGTAATATTGATTCCGTAATTATAAGACTTGTCCACATTAATTTGAGTGGTGATTGTGGTATTAGTGTCTGGATTATAATTATAAACTTCTGTGAAAACATCTTTAGTGCTATTGAAATAAACAGAAGCCATAAAATTACTTTTCCAGGCGTAACCAATTTCCATTGTATGTGTAATCTCGGGAATTAAATTTGGATTTCCCTGCGAATAATTGAATGAATCATCATAAAAACGGAACGGATTCAAATCGAATTGACTAGGTCTATTGATTCTTTTGCTGTAAGATGCATGAGCTGAATGATTGCTGGTAAATTCGTATTTTAAAGAAAGACTCGGAAACCATTTCAAATAATCATCTTTATGCTGTTCGTTTAACGTTTTCTGATCAATGTTTATCGCCGTAAATTCAGTTCTTAAACCAGCCTGAATATTTAATTTTTCAAATTGATATTTGTAATTCGCGTAGGCGGCATAAATCTGTTCGTTGTATTCAAAATGATTCGTCGAATTAAAATCGATTAACCATTGATTGTTATCGTTATACTCGTAAACAGAAGGATTATCATTATTTTTAACGCTGGCTTTGAAACCCCATTCCAAAGATTGTTTTTCTTTAAAAGGATTTACAAAATCGATTTTTCCTGTAAAGACTTTTAATTGAGACGGAATGTAGCCGCGGCGATCATTTACGGTTGTTGTGTTTGCCGTATTGTCTGCGCTTTGAAATTGATTAGATCTAAATTTTGAAGTTTCGTATTCAAAATCAAAAGACATATTTTTTCCTTCTTCATTAAATTTATGAACTCCAGAAAAAGCATATGTATAATCAAACCATTTTTCTTTACTGTCATTGTACGTTAAAGCATCAAAAATTGGCTGATTTGCTGTGTTTAAAACAGTATTTGTTCCGTTGGCGATATTTTCATAACGGCCAATTTTGGCATCAACATATACTTCTAAATTTGTTTTTGAAGAAACTTCGTACTGCGTTCCAACCTTGAAATTATTAGAAGTTAAAGGTTCGTCTGTAATGGAAGTTTGATGATTTTTGCTTGCAATTTCCTGACGTGTTTGATCTGTAAACTGGACTTGATTAAACTCTTTATGTTCTTCTTCACCACGGAAAGTATAGCTGTAGTTTCCAAAAACGCCCCATTTATCTTTGTTGTAACTTAAATTGAAACCAGAATTGGTTCTGTTCTTTCTGCCTCTTCCATAGCTCGTAAAAGCAGTTCCTTTTAAGCCAGATGCAGTTGGTTTTTTTAATATAATATTGATAATTCCTGCTTTTCCTGCCGCGTCATATTTAGAAGAAGGATTGGTAATTACTTCTATTTGTTTGATATTTGATGAAGTTGTAGCCTTTAAATAATTAGCTAATTCCTTCTGAGAAAGCTGTGTTAGTTTGCCATTAATCATTACAGCAACACCTTGTTGTCCGCGAATAGAAAGATCGCCGTCTTGAGATACAACAACTCCTGGCGCACGAGACAAAACATCAAGAGCGGTACCGCCTTCAGATACGATGCTGTTTTCTACATTAAAAACAAGACGATCTGATTTTTGTGTATATAAAACTTTCTTTCTGCTAATCACAATTTCATCTAATGCATTTATAGTTGTTTCAACAATGCTGTCATTCTCTTTTTCTTTTTCTTGGGAAAATCCATATACCGAAAAAGCAAGCATAATGGAGGATATGATATTTTTCATTTTGTTTGAATTTAGGCACTTTCTAAATCTTGATTTAAAAAGTAATCTTTTTAAGCTTTTTTTAGTTTAGAATCTATTGCAGTACAATTTTTTCTAATTGATCTGAGAACTTCTCTTGAAGATTTGATGCGTAAATTAAAACAGTAGAAATGTTTTTTTTAAAGATGTGGAGTATACGTAACATACTTGTGGCATTTATATTTTGATTTGCCAAAGATATAACTATTTATAATAAGTCTAAATAAAAATAGAATTAATTTTGTTCTTTTTGATGTAATTTGCTGGATGTGAATGTTTATTGAATAAAAAAAGTGGTTTGTTTTAATTAAAAACAAACCACTTTTTACTGAAAACTGTCCCGATAGCTGTTGGGAGAGACTGAAAACTTATTTAGTAATTTCCCTAAAAACAGCCTCCAGGTTTTTATTTTTTTGATTTAATTGTAAGGTTTTAAGTCCGTTTGCATTTGCAAAATCAAAGATTGCTGGACGCATATCTTTTTCGGTAATAAAGGTCAGCTCCCAAGTCATGTCATGAGTATTGATATAGGATGAAATGTTTTCCAATTTTGCTAAAAGCTGTTCTTCAACTTTATAATCAAACTCAACTTCTATAACCTGTTCTTTATCGGTGTTAACTAAATGGTTTAATTTATTGTCAGCAACAATTTGTCCTTTGTCAATAATTATGACACGGTCGCAAATGGCTTCTACTTCCTGCATAATATGTGTAGATAAAAAAACAGTTTTATCTTTACCTGCATTTTTGATCACATTTCTAATTTCCATTAACTGATTCGGATCCAGACCAGTAGTTGGCTCATCCAAAATCAAAACATCAGGATTGTGCAGTAAAGCATTGGCAAGTCCCACACGCTGGCGATACCCTTTAGAAAGCTGGCTGATTTTTTTATGGCTTTCTGGTGTCAGTCCTGTCAGTTGAATGACTTCTTCAATTCTTGAATTTGGCACATTGTATACATCAGCATTAAAAGACAAATACTCACGAACATACAAATCCAAATACAAGGGATTATGCTCTGGTAAATACCCAATAGAGCGTTGTACTTCTTTTGTGTTTGTCATGACATCGTGACCATTTACAAGGGCTGAGCCACTATCGGCAAGTAAATATGTGGTCAAAATTTTCATCAAAGTAGATTTTCCAGCTCCGTTGGGACCAAGAAATCCCACGATTTCTCCTTTCTCAATTTTAAAAGAAATTTCATTTAAAGCTTTTTGCTCTCCGTAACTTTTTGATATACTGTTTACTTCTATCGACATGACTTTTTATTTGTTACAAAAGTAAACAGAAATAGTTTCGATTGCTACATTTTACCTTATTAAAGTGCTGATAAAAAAATCGAAAAGCCCCTTATTCACGGCATTGTTATTGTTAAAGGAATGCTAAAATTAAAATAACCCAAATCATGAAAAAAATTCTAGTGATGGCTGCTTTAGCTATCTGCAGTTTTGCAAACGCACAAAAAGGAACAATCTTAGTTGGTGGAAACATCGGTTACACTTCTGAGAAATCAGAATTCAGATTTAGCGAAGCTAAAGCAAGTACATTTACTTTCTCTCCAAAAGTAGGTTACCAATTTCACGAAAACTGGACAGTTGGAGGAGAACTTTCATTAAGCTCAACGGATGTTGAAAATTCAAATGAAAAATATAAAGACAATAAATTTAGAACTGGAGGTTTTGTACGTTACACGAAGTCATTAAGCCAGACTTTTTCTGTTTTTGCAGATATGGGAGCAGGTTTCCAAACGGTAAAGAATAAAGACTATGCTACTAACAATAGTTATGTAAGATACAAAGGAGATGGTGCTTATGTAGATGTAACTCCAGCACTTTTTATCAACATGAAAAAAGGTTTTGGTCTTAACTTCAGTATTGGTGGTTTAGGATACGAAACTTTAAGCTATGACGATAATGGAGAAGATTACAGCAATTTCTACTTCAACTTCGGTAAAACATTTAATATCGGAATTTCTAAAAACTTCTAATCTTAAGTTTTATAAATTCAATTTCAGAAAGCATCTGCCGCGGCAGATGCTTTTTTTGTTTTTTGTTTTACAGAAACAGGAAAAAAAGCGCTTCGATTGAAGTGCTTTTTTTGTTTAGTAAGAATTATGTTAAAAAAAAATTGTTTTTCACTTAAAGAATTGATTATGAGTGTATTCTAAATTTTTACTCACAGCGAATCAAAATGTCGGCATTATTGTTGTTAAAATAAGTATGAATTTAAATACAAATAATATGAAAAAAATGTTACTTATTCTTGCAATGGCTGTGTGTAGTTATGCAAATGCCCAAAAAGGATCTGTTTTAGTTATGGGAAGTGTTTCGTACAATTCTCAAAAGAATTCAAATTCAAATTTTGATAATAAACAAAATGTCTTTGCTATCCAGCCAAAAATTGGATATCAGTTTCACGAAAGCTGGACAGCAGGTATTGAAGGTAATTTTATAAATATTAAGCAGAATTCTTTTGAAGGAAGCCAATACAAAGACAGAGTTTATGAGTTTGGAGGGTTTGTACGTTATTTAAAACCTTTAAGTACTATTTTCTCAGCTTATGCAGATCTTGGTGTTGGTTACCACAATCAAAAAGAAACAAACACCAATACAATGGGGCAATATTACGATGATAGTGATGGATTTTATGCACGTATAACTCCTGCAATTTTTATTGATATTTCAAAAGGTTTTGGTCTAAATTTTAATATCGGTGGATTACAATATACTTCTTTAAACAATGATACAGCATCTGGAACTAGTTTTAAAACGAAAGCATTTGCATTTAATTTCGGCCAGTCATTTTCGGTTGGTCTTTCGAAAAACTTCTAGTTTAGATTTTATATAAAAATGAAAAGCACTCTAATTTGGAGTGCTTTTTTTATTTACAAAGGACTTGTGAAAATTAAATCTTGTTTCTTAGCCCCGATAGGAGCGATATCCTTTTGTGTTGGGGTTCAACACAAAAGATATAGCGGATAGCGGGACAGAATGTGATTTTGAAACCGAAAAATTTTCTGCTCCTAAAAAAAAAATACCAGCAGAATGAAACCAAAACGAATCATAACTAAATTCGGTCTCATTTGCTGGCATATAAAAACAAAAATATATTCTAGGTAAAACTATTAAGTTACAGGATTTTCAACCGCGGCTCTCATTTCTTGAGCGGCGTTTACCATTTCGATTAACGCTTTTTTGGTTTCGTCCCAATGGCGGGTTTTTAAACCGCAATCTGGATTTACCCAAAGCTGGTCTACAGGAATTACAGCCGAAGCTTTTTCTAATAAACGAACCATTTCTTTGCTCGATGGCACGCGCGGCGAGTGAATATCGTAAACGCCAGGTCCAATTTCGTTTGGATATTTAAAGTTTGCAAAAGCATCTAAAAGTTCCATTTGCGAACGCGAACATTCAATTGTAATAACATCCGCATCCATGTCGGCAATGTTTTGGATGATGTCGTTGAATTCGCTGTAACACATATGGGTGTGAATCTGCGTATCATCGTTTACACCGCTTGCCGAAATTCTAAACGCTTTTACAGCCCAGTCTAAATATTTTGCCCATTCTTCTTTTCTTAACGGAAGACCTTCACGAATTGCAGGCTCATCGATTTGAATAATTTTGATTCCAGCTTTTTCTAAATCGACAACTTCATCGCGAATGGCCAAAGCAATTTGTGTACAAGTTTCAGAACGTGGCTGATCGTTACGAACAAACGACCATTGTAAGATTGTTACAGGTCCTGTAAGCATTCCTTTTACCCATTTTGGCGTTAAAGATTGCGCGTATTTTGACCATTTTACCGTCATTGGATTTGGTCTAGAAACGTCTCCGTAAATAACAGGCGGTTTCACGCAGCGGCTTCCGTAGCTTTGAACCCAGCCGTTTTTGGTGAAAGTAAATCCAGCCAATTGTTCGCCGAAATATTCGACCATATCATTACGTTCGAATTCTCCGTGAACCAAAACATCAATTCCCGTTTCTTCCTGAAAACGAATTGTAGCTTCGGTTTCTTTTTCGATTAAGTCATTGTATTGTTCCGTTGTTAATTCACCTTTTTTGAATTTTGCTCTCCAGCTTCTTACTTCGGCTGTCTGCGGAAAAGAGCCAATTGTTGTAGTGGGAAATAAAGGAAGATTTAAAGCTTCAATCTGACTTTTTCTTCTTGCTGCAAAAGTACTTTTACGTTTATCGTCAGAAGCTGTAATTCCGGCAACACGTGCTTTAACTTCATTATTATGAATTAATTTTGAAGTTTTACGATTGTCGTTTGCAATGACATTTCTTTCGTAATCAACAGAGTTTTTAACGTCAACTTCGTTTGATGCGAATTGTTTCAACAATACAATTTCGTTGATTTTTTGTTTAGCAAAAGCCAGCCATTGTTTAATTTCTGGTGTAAGAGTTTCGTCGTTTGTCTCTAAATCTAAATCGCACGGACTGTGAATTAAAGAACAAGATGGCGCAACTAAAACTCTATTTTCGCCTAAAACATCGGTTGCTTTTTTGATTAATTCCAATGATTTCTTGAAATCATTTTTCCAGATATTTCTTCCGTCAACAACTCCAAGTGAAAGATTTACGTTTGAAGCCAGTTTTCCAGATTCTAAAATATCATCTAACTGAAGCGGACAACGCACTAAATCTAAATGGAAAGTATCAACTGGCAAAGCCAAAGCTGTCTCTAAATTTTCTCCAAAACAGTCAAAATAATTGGCTAGAATAACTTTAAGTTTTGGAAAACGAGCATTGATTTCGTTATACACTTTCGTGAAAGTATTTCTTTCTTTGTCCGTTAAATTTAAAGCTAAGAAAGGTTCGTCAAGTTGAATATATTCGGCATTTTCTGCTTGTAATTTTTCGAAAATTTCGAAATAAACAGGCAATAAAGCATCGATAAGATCAATTCGGTTAAAACCTTCTTCTTTTTCTTTTCCTAAAAGCAAATAAGAAATAGGTCCAATTAAAACGGGTTTTGTTTTAATTCCCAAAGCATTTGATTCCTTAAATTCATTGATTATTTTTTCTGAAAACAATTCAAATTTTTGGTTTTTTGTAAATTCAGGAACAATGTAATGATAATTGGTGTCGAACCATTTTGTCATTTCCATTGCTACAACATCTTGACCGTCTTTTTGCGCGCCTCTTGCCATTGCAAAATACAAATCGAGAGAAGAATTTGTTTTAGCCAATTCATGATAACGTTCTGGGATTGCACCAACAGTCAAAGTCAAATCTAAAACCTGATCATAAAAAGAAAAATCATTAGACGGAATTAAATCCACTCCGGCTTCTGATTGTAAATGCCAGTTTCTAATTCTGATTTCTTTTCCAGCGTCAAGAAGTTCTTCTGCAGAAATTTTTCCTGCCCAATATAATTCGCTGGCTTTTTTTAATTCTCTGTTGCTCCCGATTCTTGGATAACCTAAGTTGTTTGTTTTCATTTTTTGATTCAGTATTTTTTACTGTACAAATGTATTTAATTGGTATTTAATACTTAAATTTGACTTTATTTTAAGTAAAATGTATTTTTGAAATTCAATTATTAAGATTATTTTACTGTGAAAATCTATTTAATGAACTTTTGACCGTAAAAAAAACTATGGAAAATCTAGATAAAACGGATTTATTGATCCTAAAACACCTTCAAGAAAACTCTAATATCAATACAAAAGACTTGGCGAGTAAATTATTCTTAACTGTTACTCCAGTTTACGAACGCATTAAAAGATTGGAGAGAGACGGTTACATAACTAAATATGTCGCACTTTTAGACAAGAAAAAAATGAATCGAGGCATGACCGTTTTTTGTAACGTCCGATTAAAAGAGCACGCTAAAAATGTTGGAAGCAATTTTGTAAAAGATATTGTGGCACTTCCTGAAATAATCGAATGCTATAATATTGCGGGTGATTACGATTTTATGCTGAAGATTCTGGTTCAAGATATGGCTAGTTATCAGGATTTTGTCATGAATAAATTATCAACCATAGAAAACATCGGAAATACAAATAGTATTTTTGTAATGGGAGAAATCAAACACAGCACTGCTTTGGAGTTTTAATTTTTTTTGCCACAGATTCTACAGATTAAAATGATTTTTTTAGAAGTAGTGTTTAGATTTTTTGCCACGAATTTCAATAATTTACACAAATCATTGTGCTTAAATTAATTCGTGAAAATTCGTGAAATTCGTGGCAAAAAAAATATTTATTGTTTTAAATCAAATTAATCTGTGGCAATTTTATCCTAAAATAAAGCGTATTTTTGAAATCTTAAATTACCAATTTAGATCAGCAATCTAAAATCTTTAATCAACAATCTAAAATCAAATGAACTGGGAACAACTTTTATCATTAAGACGTCAAGGCGATACAAGCAAAAGATTACGTGTAGAACAAGATGATACTCGTTTAGGTTTTGAAGTAGACTATGACAGAATTATATTCTCGTCGGCCTTTAGAAGTTTACAAGATAAAACACAAGTTATTCCGCTTTCTAAAACCGATTTCGTGCATACGCGTTTAACACACAGTTTAGAAGTTTCGGTTGTAGGACGTTCGCTTGGACGTTTGGTTGGAAAAAAGATCATTGAAAAATATCCTTATTTAAAAGAAGTTCATGGTTATCATATGAACGATTTCGGTGCGATTGTAGCTGCGGCTTCATTGGCGCACGATATCGGAAATCCGCCTTTTGGGCATTCTGGTGAAAAAGCAATTGGCGAATATTTTTCTATCGGAAACGGGCAGAAATTTAGAAATCAGCTTACGGATAAACAATGGCAGGATTTAATTGATTTTGAGGGAAATGCAAACGGGTTTTCTGTATTAACAGCAAGCCGTCCAGGAATCGAAGGCGGACTTCGTATTTCATATGCTACTTTGGGCGCTTTTATGAAATATCCAAAAGAAAGTCTTCCGAAAAAACCAACCAATGATATAGCAGATAAAAAATACGGTTTCTTTCAATCTGATAAATTATTTTTTGAAGAAGTTGCCAAAGATATGGGAATGATAGCCAATAAATCTGGAGAGAATATTGGTTTTGAAAGACATCCTTTAGCATACTTAGTGGAGGCAGCAGATGACATTTGCTATACTATCATTGACTTTGAAGACGGAATAAATCTAGGTTTAGTATCTGAAGATTATGCTTTAGAATATTTGATTAAGCTGGTAAAAGATAATATTGGTGTTGCTAAATACAAAACATTAGAAACTAAAGAAGATCGAATTAGTTATCTTAGAGCTCTTGCTATTGGTTCTTTGATTAATGATGCAGTTGATGTTTTTATTGAAAATGAAGAAGCAATTCTAGCCGGAAAATTTCCTTATGCTTTAACAGATAAAAGCAAGTATAAAGCTCAGATGAATGATATTATTAAACTTAGCGTTGAGAAAATTTATCAAAGCCGAGAAGTCATTGAGAAAGAAATTGTCGGTTATCAGATTATCCAGACTTTATTGGATAAATTTATAACGGCTTTCAATAATAAATATGAAGGAACTGCTTCAAACTACGACAAGTTGATTTTAAAAATGCTGCCAGAAAAGCATCATTTAGATAAAGGTAATTTGTATGAACGCCTTTTACACATCTGTCATTATGTTTCATTATTAACTGATGGAAATGCGTTAGAGTTGTACGAAACAATTCAGGGACAGAAAAAGCGCTAGATGCATGTATTATAAATAAAAAAAGCTTCTTTTAGAATTCTAAAAGAAGCTTTTTTTATGTTGTTTTTATTTTATTTAAAAGCATAGACCAGACCAACACCAAGAACTTGTCTTAACTGCATTCTAGGTCCGTCGTTTACCTGACTTTTTGTTCCTGTAGTTGGATCAACAACGTCTTTTTTAGTCTTAATATCATCATCATAAATTAAGTGAACTCCAATATTTGCTTTTACATAAGCATTCACCACAAGATCTAATCGAGTATCATAATCGATATCGACATTTCCGAATTTATTCAAATAATCGGTATAAAGGCTTAATCTATTTTCGTAGAAGACGTTTTTGTAAATTTCATTTTTCATGTAAGCAGTAAAAAGGATACCAAATTCGGCTTTTACCTTTTGACCTTCCTCAATTAATATCTGCTGCGTAGGATCTAGCGGATCTGGTGCATAAATTGCTTTCTTAACCCCGAAAGAACCTTGATTTGCAAGATATTGATCTAATACTAAAGTAGTTTTTAATGTAATAGGAGAGAAGTAAAATACTCTATTTTTAGCTTTATTAGCATTCTCAGCTCCAGCTCCCAGAAAGATATAAGCTGGTGCGAAAGGCTTAGAGATAGCAACATCTCGATTTGGGTAATTGTAACCGTTAGTAAACTGCGTATTGAAGTTTAATTTTGAAGAATAATACCAGTTTGATGCTGTATCTTTTCTGAATCCATAAGTAGAGTTGAACTGGAGGGCGTCGTCAGTTTTTCGTAGTTCGGTTCCGTCTTGTTTATTTAAACCATATTTTACGATAAGTTCGTTTACCCATTTATGGTTTTTTCTTGCGTAAGTTCTTCCAAATTCTCCTTTAAATAAACCAGAAATAGAACTTGTTCCACCGGCACTCCAGTTTACAAAAGCAATTTCTGAAATGTCAAATCCTAATTGATTCTTTTTTGACCAATTGGAAGGCGGTTTTGGTGCCTGATTCGGACTCAAAGTGGTTTGTATAATCTGTGCGAAGTTGCTCGAGGCAGATAAAAGAAGTAATAATAAAAGGGTAGAACGCAATAATTTCATTAGGTAATTTTTTTTGGTATCGCAAAATAATTATTTTGAACGGTTAGAAAAAAGGTTTACTAAACTTTTAACGTCAATTTTACAGATTTGTTGCAGTTGGTTTACTGTTCCATGCTCTAAAAATTCGTCTGGAACACCCAAAATTTCAATACTGTTTTTGAAATTATTAGAGGCAGCAAACTCTAAAACTGCACTTCCAAAACCACCATTTTTAACTCCGTCTTCAATTGTAATAATATGCTCAAAAGTTGAAAATATAGTTTTTAAAATACTGATATCTAAGGGTTTAATAAAGCTAAAGTTGTAATGGGCGATGCTTTCAGGATAATTTGATTGCTCCAAAGCGTCGATAACATTATTTCCAATTGTTCCGGCCGACAGAACAGCAATTTTCGTACCATCTTTTAGGCATTTTGCCTCGCCAAATTTAATTTTTTCATAATGTCCGAAATTTTCTACTTGCCAATTTGTAGTTACACCTCGACCTCTCGGATATCGAATTGCAATAGGATGATTCAGTTCAAGCTGCACTGTGTATAGAATGTTTTGGAGCTCAATTTCGTTCAGCGGTGCATAGATTATCATGTTTGGAATAGAACGCAGATAAGCTATATCAAAAACGCCGTGATGAGTTGCGCCGTCTTCGCCTACCAGACCTGCACGATCTAAGCAGAAAATAACCGGTAAATCTTGTAAAGCTACGTCGTGAATAACCTGATCGTAGGCACGCTGTAAAAAAGTCGAATAAATATTGCAATAGACAATCATGCCCTGCGTTGCCATTCCGGCGGCAAGTGTTACAGCATGCTGTTCTGCAATTCCGACATCAAAAGCACGTTCTGGCAATTCGTCCATCATAAATTTTAAAGAACTTCCAGATGGCATTGCAGGTGTGATTCCGATTATTTTTTCGTTCTTTTTGGCCAAATCTAAAAGGGTTAAACCAAAAACATCCTGATATTTAGGCGGTAGATTTTCTTCTGATTTTAAAAGAATTTCTCCAGTTGAAGCATCAAATTTTCCAGGCGCATGATATTTCACCTGATTTTCTTCGGCTTGCTGTAAACCTTTTCCTTTGGTTGTAACGATGTGAAGGAATTTTGGACCTTTTATCTTTTTTAAGCGATTTAATTCTTTGATCAGTTTAGGAAGATCATGACCATCAATTGGACCAGAATAATCAAAGTTCAACGATTTAATCATGTTATTCTGTCTGGGATTTTTACCGTTTTTAACAGTTGTAAGATATTGTTTTAAAGCACCAACACTCGGATCGATTCCGATTGCGTTGTCATTTAAAATAACAAGGATATTAGCATCTGTAACTCCGGCATGATTTAAGCCTTCAAATGCCATTCCGCTGGCGATAGAAGCATCGCCGATAACTGCAATATGCTCTTTTTCGAAATCGCCTTTTAGTTTAGAGGCAATTGCCATTCCGAGCGCGGCAGAAATAGAAGTCGAAGAATGCCCGACACCAAAAGTATCGTAAACACTTTCGGTTCTTTTTGGAAAACCAGAAATTCCGTCGATCTGTCTGTTGGTATGAAAAATTTCTCTTCTTTCGGTTAAAATTTTATGACCGTAAGCTTGATGACCAACGTCCCAAACCAATAAATCATCAGGAGTATTAAAAACATAATGCAAAGCAATTGTAAGTTCTACAACGCCTAAACTCGCGCCCAAGTGACCTTCTTTTACAGAAACGACATCAATAATAAATTGGCGCAATTCCTGAGCAACCTGCGTAAGCTGCTCTTCTTTTAAAAGACGTAAATCGGCTGGATTGTATATGTTGGAAAGTAAATCGCTTTTCATTGTAAGGTAAAAAGCAAATTTACGGTTTTAAATTTAATTTTATAGATGAGATATGTTACAAGACTATTGTAGCGTAATTGGCAAAGAATATTGTCTTTTTACTTTTTTGCCTTCAGATTGTCCCGGCTGCCATTTAGGGCACAATTTTAGCACTCTGATAATTTCATTTTCTATTGCCTGATCGACCGCAGGTGAACATTCAAGAAAAGATACAGAACCATTTTTTTCTACTGCAAACGCAAGTCTTGTCTTTGCAGCATCTAAATCTTCGGGTCTTTTAAATTCTTTTGCAAAAAAGGTATAGAACTGATCAATGCCGCCTGGGAATTCTGCATTGGTTTCAGATACAATTTCTCCAGTAACGTAAATAGGTTCTTTGGATAAATTATTTTTAACGCTTTTTGTGTGTTCTGATTTTGAAGATGATATCTTTTCTGATTTTAGATTCTCGTTTTCTTTTGTTTTGACAGATTTATGAGAATCAGCTTTTGGTGGAGGTGGAACTGAATCTTTACTGTTGATTTTAGCTTTGCCAATAACGCTTTCGTCTTTTTCAGTATCAGAAACAACTTCAACTTTATCAATTTTTTGTTTTTGACCTTCTTTATTTTGACAGCTGAATAATGTTGTTCCCATAGCCAAAAATAAAGCCAGCAGAAACATTTTATAATAGTTAGTTTGTGTGTATAACACTCGATTTGGAATTTGAATTGTAATTGTATCTAGCTGTGAATTATTAAATCTTCCGCAGATTTTCTTGTTTTGATTTTGAATGAAAAAATGCTGGATTTCTTCTGGCATCATAGAAGTAAAATCAACAACCGTTTTAGAACAGCTTATACAAAAACGACCATTTTCATCTGGTATCATTTTGCTCCAGTTTTCATGACATGGTTTGGGAATTGTTATTTGGTGTTTTCTTTCCATTATTTAATTGTGATCGGTAAAATATAAGAAGAACGGACAATTTTATTTTTCAGTTTTCCTGGAATCCATTTAGGAGCTGATTTTAAAACTCTAATAGCTTCTTCTCCAATTTCTTTTGGTGTATTTTTAACAATGTTGAAATTGCTTAAAGTGCCATCTTTTTCAACAACAAATAAGATAGATATTTCATCTTTAAAATTTTCTATTTGTTTTGGAGCAGCATAATTTTCATTAAAAAAATTATAGAATTTCTTTATTCCTATTTCCGGAACAGCTGCAACATCTAAATCGGTTGAATTGTATATAATATCATACCTGAAATTTCCTGTTTCAATAGGATTGGGAGGTAGCAAGACTCCTATTGTAATTCTTTCTTCAGGTTTTTTATATTTTGTTTTTTTAGATTCGATCTGATGTCCGTAACATGAGGATGGAACTTCGTCTTCATCTCGATCTGCATTATCAACAATTTCGATTTTATCAATTTTTTGTTTATTTCCATCTTTCGTTTGACAACTAAACAAAGTTGTTCCCATTGCTACAAACAATGCTAATAAAAACATTTTGTGATAGTTTGTTTGTGTATGTACAACCTGATTTGGAATTTGAATTATGATTGTTTCTAATTGAGAGTTTTTAAATCTCCCACAAATGCCATTGTTTTGATTTTGAATGAAAAAATGCTGGATTTCTTCTGGCATCATAGAAGTAAAATCAACAACCGTTTTAGAACAGCTCATGCAGAAACGACCATTTTCCTTTGGAGTCATTTTGTTCCAATCTTCGTGGCAGGGCTCCGGAATGCTGATTTTATAATTTTTATCCATATTCAAATCAAAATTTAAATGTAATAAAAAATACGTTCCAAAATCCTACTTTTGCAATTATGATAAATCCTTTCACAGACGAGTATTTTATGAAAAAAGCTTTGCAGGAAGCTGAAATGGCTTTTGAAAAAGGCGAAATTCCTGTTGGAGCTGTAATTGTCGTTGCAGATAAAGTAATTGCAAGAAGTCATAATTTGACCGAATTACTGAATGATGTAACGGCTCATGCCGAAATGCAGTCCATAACCGCAGCAGCAAATTTTCTAGGCGGAAAATATCTAAAAGATTGTACCCTTTATGTAACTCTTGAACCCTGCCAAATGTGTGCAGGAGCTTTGTATTGGAGTCAGATTTCTAAAATTGTTTTTGGTGCACGCGATGAACAGCGCGGTTTTATTACTATGGGAACTAAACTTCATCCGAAAACGACTGTGGTTTCTGGCGTTATGGCTAACGAAGCGGCAGACTTGATGAAACGTTTTTTTCTGGAGAGACGTAAATAATTTTACTATGACAGATTTTTCGACAATTAAAAAGCTATTTAATATTAGTAAACCAAATGGTTTTGCAAATGAAGAAATTCAGGCTGTTAAAAATATTTTCGGAAATCTCCCTCAGGTTTTTGTAGACTATTATTCTGAATTTGGCAAAATCCAAAATTTAAATCATACTCAAGATTCATTAATTATACCCGAGCGGTTTCAATATTTTAAACATGATAATTATTTGATTTTTTACCATGAAAATCAACGGGCTTGTGTTTGGGGAATTCATAAAGATGATTTGTCAAAACCGAATCCTCCCGTTTATATGAGTTATGATGAAAAAGAGTGGAATTTGGAAACCGAAACTTTAACCGATTTCTTTACTGCAATGGCTTTTCTTCAGGCCGGTTTTGCTTTAGAATATACTGCTGAATGTTTTTATGAAATAGATGATGAAGGGCTAAACTTTATTGTTGAAAATTATAAAAACAAAGGCGTTTCATTTAAACAGTGGACAGAAGGTATTAATTTCTATGGCAACCATGATGATGAGGTAATTTTTGTTATGAGTAATAATCAAATTTTTTATTCATCAAATATAGAAAAACACTTCCTTGAACTGGATGAAGTTTTGTCAAAATTGGGAACAGAGCTTTAAAAGATCTTATGAAAAAAGGTGCCTAGCCCAGATAGGAGCGGTATCCTTTTTCCTGCTTTTTCAGCAGGGAAAAGATATAGCGGATAGCTGGAATTTGCTGCTAATCATCTTTACAGTGTCTTATAGACTTCAACAAAAGTTAAATAAATATATTTGAGAATTTTCTTCTTAAATAATCCAAAAAATAATTTACTTTTATCGTAATTTAATTTGTATTTTGCTGTTATGACTTTTAACAGTAAATCGTTCTATTTTTTTATTTGTTAACCAATTAACTCTAGATAAAAGTGAAAGTAAAAGGTTTAGCTCTCGTATTTTTTGTATTTTTTATTTTTCAATCGTGCGGCAGGAAATCGGCAGCCGATTTCAATTCGGATTTCTCCTTATTCAAAGATTACATTACCAGTTTCACGGGCGGAATAGTTTCTGCGGATTCGGATATCCGTGTGGTTTTGGCTTTTGATAAAAATGACTGGAAACCCAATCAGGAATTAGATGATGACTTGTTCGATATTTCGCCAAGCGTAAGCGGAAAAGTCGTGGCACTTTCGACCAATACTTTAGCTTTTATTCCAGAGAAAAAGTTAAAAATGGGAACAGAATATCAGGTTACTTTAAACTTAGATAAGCTGACTGCCATTCCAAAAGAGAAAGAAAAGGAACTTTCTAAATTCAATTTTACAGTTAAAACGGTTAAACAGGATTTTACCATAAATACTGGCGATATTCAGTCGTATAGTAAAGAATATCAATATTTAAACTGTGTTTTAAAAACAGCAGACAATATTGATCTTGAAACAGCTCAAAAATTGGTTGAAGCCAAACATAACGGAAATAATCTTAAGATTAAATTTGAGAAAACAAATGGACCTGCAAAAGAATTCCGTTTTATAATTGACAGTATTCAGCGTCAATCGGAAGCTTCAAACTTGGAGATTATTTATGATGGAAATGATTTTGACATTGATCAGAAAGGCCAGATTGATTTTCCTATTACCAGTATTAACGAATTTAAAGTTATAAAGGTCGAAGTTCCTGATGGAAACAATCAACAGGTTTTAATTAATTTTTCTGAGCCTTTGGAAAAAGGACAGGATTTTGCAGGATTGGTTTCCATTCAAAACACTAATAATCTTAAGTTTTCAACTCAGGGAAATTTACTGAAAGTATATTTTACGAATCAAAATGCGCCTAAAAAAGAAGAGCCAGTTGCAGTAGTTGCCGAAGAACCGGCTGCCGTTGCTGTAGATTCGGCTGCAGTGGTAGTTGATTCAGCAGCTGTTGCGGTAGATTCAACTGTGGCAGTTGTAGAAGATGCTGTGGAATATGTGCCTGACGAAGAACCAGAGCAAGTTGTGACTGGCGAATTATTATTGGAAGTTTTTGAAGGAATTGAAAGTCAATACGGTAAGAAATTAGAATCTAATTATTCGGAGAAAATCTCTTTTGACCAGATAAAACCAAATGTCCGTTTTGTGAAAAATGGAACAATTCTGCCAAGTTCAAACAATTTGAAACTAAATTTTGAAGCCGTAAACTTAAGTGCTGTCGATGTAAAAGTCTATAAAATTTACAAAAACAATATCCTGCAGTTTCTTCAATATAATGAATTAAACGGCGGGCAAAACCTCAAAAAAGTAGCACAGCCAATTGCTAAAACCACTTTGAATTTAAGGGAAAGCACACTCGTCAATCTTTCTAAATGGAATACCTATGCTTTAGATTTATCTAAAATTATAAAACCAGAACCTGGAGCAATTTATAGAGTTGAGTTTGTCTATAAAAAGAAATACTCTCTTTACAAATGCGAGACATCAGACGGAAATGATGATGAAGCAGAAGAAGAGGAAGTGGATGAAAATGATGTAAACTACAGCGGTAACTCTTACGACGATTATTACTATTATGATGATTACGATTGGAGAGAAAGTCAAGATCCTTGTACAGGTTCTTACTATTATAATGCAAGAATCGCAACCAATATTTTAGCTTCAGATTTAGGTGTTATTGCTAAAAGAGGCGAAAATAAATCGTATTTATTTGCCGTAAACAATATCGTTACAACTGAGCCTGTTTCGAACGCACGAGTGGATCTGTATAGTTTCCAACAGCAGAAAATTGCAACAGAAGCAACAAGCAGCGAAGGAATTGCATCATTTGAATTAGACAAATTTGCCTATTTTGCCATTGTTACTTTGGGCGATCAATCGACGTATGTAAAGCTTGATGATGGACTTTCGTTATCTGTCAGTAATTTTGATGTTGCGGGAGAGACTCTGCAAAAAGGTTTAAAAGGATTTATTTACGGAGAAAGGGGCGTTTGGCGTCCAGGAGATAATCTGTATTTGTCATTTATTTTGAATGATGCGGCAAATAAGCTTCCGAAATCACATCCAATTAAATTCAGATTGAATGACCCGAATGGGAAAACGGTTTATCAAACGGTTCAAAAAACGAACGATTTAAATCATTACGCTTTTATAGTGCCAACCAATCAAGATGCGCCAACAGGAAATTGGGAAGCTATGGTAAGTGTTGGAGGAGCAAAATTCTACAAAAGCATTAAAATCGAAACGATCAAACCAAATCGTTTAAAAATTAAAAATACTTTTAGCAGAAAAACACTTTCGGCTTCATATCCAAACACAGATAATCTTGAAGTGACGTGGCTTCATGGCGCTATCGCTAAAAATTTGAATGTAGAAATGCAGGCTAAATTTTCGCAGCAGACTACTACATTCAAAGGATATGAAAAATTTAGTTTTGACGATTTAGCTCGTCAATTTAGTACAGAAGAAATCAATGTTTTCTCTGGTAAATTAAATGAAAGCGGAAAAGCTTCTGTAAATATCCAGCCAAGACTGCAAGGTCAGGCACCGGGAATGTTGCGCGCTTCTTTTATTACAAAAGTATACGAAGAAGGCGGTGACTTTAGTACAGATGTGATGTCGACTACTTATTCACCATATAAAACATATGTTGGACTTAAAACGCCTGAACTGAACAGATATAATATGCTTGAAACGAGAACCAATAATCGTTTTGAAGTAGTTACAGTTGATGAAAACGGAAGACCAAAAGCCGTTAGAAATCTAGAAGTCAGAATTTACAAAGTGGATTGGAGATGGTGGTGGGATTCATCAAGTGATAATTTGTCAAATTATAACTCATCAAACTCGACAACAGCTTATAAATCAACTATAATTAATACGGATTCGAGCGGTAGAGGAAGTTTTCAATTTGCTTTAACTGACGAAGAATGGGGCCGTTATTTGATTCGTGTTGAAGATGGAGAAAGCGGACACGCAGCTTCCTTAACTGTAAATATCGACTGGCCAATCTGGTCTGGAAAAACACGTAATAGAGATGCTTCAACAGCCAATATGCTGGTTTTTTCTACAGATAAAAAGAATTATGCCGTTGGAGAAAAAGCACAGATTTCTTTCCCATCAAGTGAAGGCGGACGAGCTTTAATTTCAATCGAAAACGGATCTAGAGTTGTACAAACGATTTGGGCAGAAACTCAAAAAGGAGAAACAAAAGTTGAGGTTCCAATTACGGGAGCAATGGCGCCAAACGTCTATTTTAATATTACATTATTACAGCCTCATGCTTCAACCAAAAACGATTCGCCAATTCGTATGTATGGAATTGTTCCTGTTGAAGTTGTGGATAAAAACACGATTTTGGCACCAACCATAAATATGCCAGATGCTTTAAGACCAGAACAGCCTTTTACGGTTAAAGTGGGTGAAAAGTCAGGTAAAGAAATGACGTATACTATTGCGGTTGTCGACGAAGGTCTTCTGGATTTAACTCGTTTTAAAACACCAAATGCATGGGATAGTTTCTATGTTCGTGAAGCTTTGGGCGTAAAAACGTGGGACGTTTATGATGATGTAATTGGCGCGTACGGCGGAAAAATAAACCAGATTTTTAGTATTGGTGGAGATCAGGATTTAGGCGGCGGAAAAGCTAAAAAAGCAAATCGCTTTAAACCTGTGGTTTTATATTATGGACCATTCAAATTAGGAAAAGGAGAAACAAAATCGCATGAATTAAAACTTCCAAAATATATTGGTTCTGTAAGAACAATGGTTGTTGCTGGCGATGCTGCAACAAGCGCATATGGAAGTGTAGAAAAAGCAACTCAAGTAAAAAGTCCGCTGATGGTTTTGGCTTCGCTGCCTAGAAAAATTTCACCATCAGAAAAAGTAACATTGCCAGTAACAGTTTTTGCTACTGAAAATAAAATCAAAAATGTTTCGATTCAGGTAAAAACAAGCAACGGGTTGAAAGTAGCGGGAAGTGCCGTTCAAAAACTAAGTTTTGCACAGCCAGATGAAAAAATGGCGTACTTCAATTTAGTTGTAGGTGCTGCAACCGGAATAGCAAAAGTACAGGTAATTGCAACATCTGGAAATGAGAAATCGACTTATGATGTTGAAATCGATATGACGAATCCAAACCCAGTTACGAGTACTTTTACAGATGTTGTTTTGGGACCAAATAGTTCTAAAACACTTTCATGGAAAACATTTGGAATTGCAGGAAGTAATAAAGGGAGATTAGAAGTTTCATCTATGCCATCGATGAATTTGAATGGAAGACTGCAGTTTTTAATTCAATATCCGCATGGTTGTGTAGAGCAGACAACTTCATCTGTTTTCCCTCAATTGTATTTAAGTGATGTGGCAGATATTGATGCAAAACGCAAAGATCTTATTCAAAAAAATATTGCAGCCGGAATTGCAAGATTGGGTAATTTCCAGTTATCAAACGGCGGATTGCCTTACTGGCAAGGAAATGCGATTGCAGACGATTGGGGAACTTCTTATGCGGGACATTTCCTAATTGAAGCGGAGAAAAAAGGATATATATTACCAATTAATTTCAAATCAAAATGGTTATCGTATCAGCAAAAAGAGGCAAAACAATGGCGTTTTGAACCGAAGTACGGAAACGATTTGGCTCAAGCTTATAGATTGTATACTTTGGCTTTAGCTGGAAATGCTGATTTATCTGCAATGAATAGACTTCGTGAAACTAAAGGTATTTCGAATGAAAGTAAACTTCGCCTAGCGGCGGCTTATGTTTTAGCCGGACAAAAATCGGCGGGACAAAGTTTATTACTGAAAACAAGTATCGACGACGATTCAGATGGCTATAGTTATTACTATTATGGCTCAAGTGAAAGAAATAGAGCAATGGCTTTAGAAACTATGCTGCTTTTAGGACAAACTCAAAAAGCGTTTTTAATGGCGGCAAAACTAGCCAAAGAAATGTCGGCCAATCAATGGATGAGTACTCAGACAACGGCTTATTGCTTGTATTCGATGTCTAAATTTGCAATCAGTAACGGTCCAAAAGGAATTAATATTCAGTTTAGTAAAAATGGAAAAGGAGAAACGATAAACACGCAAAAAACGATAGCAGACCGCAGTTTGTCTGTTGCTTCTGGCACAAACAGCATTACGTTAAAAAACAACAAAAATAATACTGTTTATGTTCGTGTTTTAAATACAGGAATATTGCCAATTGGACAAGAAAATGCAGTTCAAAGCGATGTAACGGCTTCTATAGTTTTCAAAAACAGAAAAGGAAGTGTAATCAATGTTTCAAGAATTAATCAGGGAACAGAATTTATTGCTGAGGTTACGATTAAAAATCAAAGAGGAGAAAGTGTTCAAAACGTAGCTTTATCGCAGATTTTGCCTTCAGGATTCGAAATTGTAAATACCCGTTTCACAGATTACGAAGACGCAGTAAACAACATTGCCGATTATATTGATATTCGTGACGACAGAACAAATTTCTATTTCGGAATGAAAGCTCGAGAAACCAAAGTTTTCAGAATTCTGTTAAATGCATCGTATTTAGGAAATTATTATTTGCCAGGATTACAATGTGAAGCGATGTATGATAATACATTCTTAGCCAGAACAAAAGGATTTTGGGTTGAGGTTGTGAAATAATTTTTTTTTAGCCACAGATTACACAGATTAGCACAGATTTCAAAATCTTTTTTTAATCCTTTAATCTGTGGCAAAAAAACTTTATGATAAAGGTTTCTCGCAGATTTTGCAGATCAAGCAGATAAAATAAAATCTGCCAAATTTGCTGAATCTGTGAGTGAAAAAATCTTTGCGAACTTAGCGAATAACTTAGCGCCTTTGCGGTAAAACACTTAGGATTGAAAAATAAATTAAAAGCGTTTTTCCAACGCATCATAAACTGGATAAAGAGAAATAAAATAAAATCAGCAATTGCATTTGTGCTCTTGCTGATTTACTATTTTTCGATACCCCGAACTTTGTTCAAAGAACCGTATTCTACTGTAATTGAAAGTAAAGAAGGAGAACTTCTAGGAGCCAAAATTGCCCGTGACGGACAATGGCGTTTCCCTGCGCAGGACAGCGTTCCATATAAATTCAAAAAATGCATTGTCTATTTTGAAGACGAATATTTCTATAAACATCCTGGTTTTAATCCAGGAGCGATGATAAATGCTTTTAAACAAAATAGGAAAGCGGGTAAAGTAGTTAGAGGAGGAAGTACCTTGACACAGCAAGTTATTCGATTGTCGCGAAAAGGAAAAAACAGAACTTATTTTGAAAAACTGCTTGAAATCATTCTCGCAACCAGATTAGAATTAGGACATTCCAAAGATGAGATTCTCGAAATGTATGCAGCGCATGCGCCATTTGGAGGAAATGTTGTGGGATTGGAAATGGCTTCGTGGCGTTATTTTGGAGTGCAGTCGAATCAATTGTCATGGGCAGAAAATGCTGTTTTGGCTGTTTTACCGAATGCGCCAAGTTTGATTTATCCAGGAAAAAATCAGATAAAATTATTAAACAAGCGAAACCGACTTTTATTAAAACTGCATCAGGAGGGCATAATTGACAAGCAGACGTACGAGCTTTCAATAGAAGAACCTCTGCCTCAAAAACCGTACGACCTGCCTCAAATAGCACCGCATTTACTGCAGAGAGTGGCTAAAAATGAAGAAGGAACCAGAGTAAAAACTACGATTGATTATGCATTACAAAATCGTGTAAATCAAATAGCGAGATATTATTATAATCAATACAAACAAAATGAAGTTCATAATCTGGCAATTTTAGTAATTGATGTTCAGAGCAGAAATGTGATGAGTTATATTGGAAATGCTCCGGCAGATGCAGATCATCAAAAAGATGTTGATATTATTGATGCGCCAAGAAGTACAGGAAGTATTTTGAAGCCCCTTTTATATGGTGCAATGTTAGACGATGGAGAGATATTGCCTAATACCTTAGTAGCTGATGTTCCCACACAGATTTCGGGATATACACCTCAGAATTTCAATTTAACGTTTGATGGCGCTGTTCCGGCACATCGTGCATTATCGCGTTCTCTAAATATTCCCGCGGTTTTAATGCTTCAAGAATTTACCGTAAATAAGTTTTATGAAGAATTGCAAAAATTCAAATTAAAGAATATTAATAAAACTCCTGATCATTATGGTTTGTCTCTTATTTTAGGAGGTGCCGAAAGCAATTTATGGGATTTATGCAGAACATACGCGAATCTGTCTTCAACACTGAATTATTTTACTAAACATCAGGCAAAATATAGAACAAACGAATTTACAGAGCTGAATTATAAAAACGATTTTAAGACTGATTTTGGTTCAGAAACCAAACAGAAGAATATTTTGGGTGCGGGCTCAATTTGGTTAACGTATAATGCGATGGAAGAGGTGAACAGACCTGAAGGAGACGGAGCCTGGAAATTTTATGACAGTTCTCTAAAAATTGCATGGAAAACGGGAACAAGTTTCGGGAATCGTGACGCATGGGCTATTGGAACTAATTCCAGATATGTTGTCGGAATTTGGGTTGGAAATGCAACAGGAGAAGGAAGACCGACTTTAACAGGAGTAACCAGTGCGGCACCAATTTTATTTGACGTTTTTAACTTACTGCCAAGACAAAGATGGTTTGATACACCTTATAAAGATTTAGAAGAAGTTGAGGTTTGCCGTTTAAGCGGTTATCTTGCTAAAGAAAATTGCCCTAAAATCAAGCAATGGGTTACTAAAAAAGGCAAATCGACTAAAGTTTGTCCGTATCACAGAACAATTCATTTAGACAAAACAGAACAATTTCAGGTAAACAGCAGCTGTGAAAATATCGAAAATATAGTGACTAAAAACTGGTTTGTCCTGCCGCCTGTTATGGCGTGGTATTATAAAAGCCAGCATATCGAATATCTTCCGTTACCTCCGTTTAAAGAAGGATGCGAGGGAACACAAACCACTACAATGGATTTTATTTATCCAAAAGCAAACAGTAAAATTTATTTAACTAAAGATTTTAATAGCAAAGTACAACCCGTAATTTTAAAAGTAGCCTATTCAGAAAGAGATAAAGAATTGTTTTGGTATGTGGATGATGTGTACAAAGCCACTACAAAGACTTTTCATGAACTGCCCATAACACCAACTACAGGAATACATTATATTACTGTTGTAGATGCATCAGGAAATGAAATAAGACGTAAGATAGAAATTGTTAGAGAATAATTAACTACATGATTTTTAAATCAGTATAAACATTTTTATTTTTTGAAATTCGAAAAGTTATTGAAGTAGTGAATCCTTGATAAGTTGGGATTTTTTCTTTGTTATATGGAAATGAATAGCCGAAACCTAAATCTATACTATTTAATAAAGTTAAACCACTCACCACATAAGCGTTTTTGGAAGAGCTCCCAGCTTTTACAAATAGAAAATTTTCGGTATTGTATGATAAGTGTATATCAGGAAGACCATAATATTTACCATTGTAGCTGTTAGTAATTCCATATCCTGCGCCAAAAAAAAGTTTGTTTTTATCTCTGCATTCCAAACAAAATTCTAGACCGGTAGTTAGAATACTTTTATCGGCAATTGAATAATTTAAATAAAAGATTGGCCATTCTGGAAATTTAAATTTCGGTTCGCAGCAGTTTTCCTTGTAGTTAAATTCCCTTACGGCAATTGTGTTTTCATTTTCACCATACCATTTTGCTTCGCCAACTAAATAGTCGCCATAATAGTCCTGTGAATAACCTTGAAACTGTATTTTATTATTTTTTAAATAATAATCCGTAATTGTAAAAAGAGAATCAATATTCTTTATTTTATACCCTACGGCGTCTTTTGTTTTAATTTTTAAAGGCTTTATTCTGTAATATGAAGCTTTTATTTTATTGGATTCTTTCCAGTCTTTATCAAAAAAAATGGTGTCATTTTGAGCACTTACTTTAAAAGAAAATAAGAAAAGAATTGTTATAATGTAGTAAGAAAAGTGCTTTTTTTTCTCAAAATTAGAGTTCCCAATAGCTTTCATATATGGTTGTTTAAAATTAATCAAACATACTTTAGTTGTAAAAATTTTATAGACGTTACGAGCTTTTTTTATGTTATTATAAGACAAAAGCACATTAAAAAAAAGGCACAAAAAAACCGTCTCGTTTTTTAACGAGACGGTTGTTTGTTTTTTATTCTGAAATAACATTTCCTTTTTTGTCGTAGAAATGATATTCTAAGTACGTGTAAGCGTCACGAGGTATGATTTTCACCCATTTCTTATGTTCAAAAAACCATTTTGAACGTAATGATGGAAAACCTTTACTGAGGTATGCAGCCACAAATGGATGTGTATTAAGCACAACTTTATTGTGGGTTTTTAAAAGTCTTTCTAAGTCAGAGGTGATCTTGTCAATTATTAATATTGGCGCTTCAATTTCACCATTAACTTTATTTGGATCTTCTTCTCTAGTTTTAATATTAACTTCTGGTCTTACTCGCTGTCTCGTAATTTGGACGAGTCCAAATTTACTTGGCGGTAATATTTTATGCTTTGCTTTATCGTCGCTCATTTCTTCTCGCAAGAAGTCGAACAAAACTTTCCTGTTTTCAGGATTAGACATATCGATAAAATCAACAACTATAATTCCACCCATATCTCGCAGACGTAATTGTCTGGCGATCTCTGCAGCGGCAATCATATTTACTTCCATGGCGGTGTCTTCCTGGTTGGTTGCTTTATTAGAACGATTTCCACTATTTACGTCTATAACGTGAAGAGCTTCAGTGTGTTCTATGATAAGATAAGCACCTTTACTCATGGAAACAGTTCTGCCAAAAGAAGTTTTGATTTGTCTCTCTATATTGTATTTCTCAAAAATCGGAGTGTCATTTGATTGATAAAACTTAACAATCGATTGTTTTGAAGGTGCAATTTCCTGCAGATATTCCTTCGTTTGATGGTACAACTCTTCATCATCTATTTGAATACCGCTAAAGGTATCGTTAAATACATCTCTTAATATTGAAGAAGCTCTGTTAAGCTCTCCTAATACTTTTGATGGATGATGAGCAGTTGGTAATTTTTTACACATTGCAGACCATCTGCCAAGCAGGTTCTGCAAATCTTTTTCTAATTCGGCTACGTTTTTGCCTTCGGCTACTGTGCGAACAATAACACCAAATCCTTTAGGTTTGATCGATAGAACAAGTTTTTTTAGACGATCCTTTTCTTTTTTGTCTTCTATTTTTTGAGAAATAGAAACACGATCAGAGAAAGGAACTAGAACGATAAATCTTCCGGCCAATGAAAGTTCAGCACTTATTCTTGGGCCTTTGGTTGATATAGGTTCTTTAACTACTTGAACTAAGACAGATTGATTGGCACTTAAAATATCAGTAATGATGCCATCTTTGTCAATCTCTTTTTCAAACTGAAAGGTTTTTAGGGAGAAATCTTTTAATTTACCTGCGCTTACAAGTTTTATGAATTTCAGTTGGGAAGCTAGATTTGGACCCAAATCGTGATAATGTAAAAAGGCATCTTTTTCAAAGCCTACATTTACAAAAGCGGCATTAAGTCCTGCAACTGGTTTTCTGATTTTGGCAATAAAAATATCACCAACCTGAAAATTGCTTTTTTCTTCTTCTTTGTGTAATTCAATTAGTTTTCCATCTTTTAATAAGGCAAAATCTACTGCTTCAGAACTAGATCTAATGATTAATTCTTTATTCACACTGTAAATTTTTATCTGTTTTTTCAGAAAATAGAGAAAAGAGAGAAGAGTATAGATTCAAAAAAATCTAAAATCTTAAGTCTAAAATCTAAAATCTTATCTACAGATGGATTAAACAATATTTTTAACAGGTATTGAACCCGGGGAAAAGAAGATTAATAGAGAATAGAACAAAGAGAATAGACTTTTACGTCTATATTCTATTTTCTTTACTCTTTCATCTTTTTTCAATTTCAATGAACGTTTAAAAAGAAAAAAGTAGTTTAAAACTACTTTTTCTTTTTGTGGCGGTTAGCTCTCGCTCTTTTCTTACGTTTGTGAGTAGCTACCTTATGTCTCTTTCTTTTTTTACCACTTGGCATATCGTGTCTGATTTATGTTAATTAATATTATTTTGCTTCGTTGTTCGTTTTAACTCCTTCTACAAAAACTTTTGCAGGTTTAAACGCAGGAATGTTGTGTGCTGGAATCTTAATTGTAGTGTTTTTAGAAATGTTTCTTCCAGTTTTTTCAGCTCTAGTTTTAACGATAAAACTACCAAAACCTCTTAGGTAAACATTGTCTCCAGTTTCTAAAGAAGTCTTAACTTCTTCCATAAAAGTTTCTACTGTTGCTTGAACGTCTCCTTTTTCAAGACCTAGTTTCTCTGAAATCTTCGCTACGATATCTGCTTTCGTCATTTTCTTTCCTATTTTATTTTATAAATGGTGTACTATTTTTTTGAGTTTGCAAATATAGGAATTAAAAAAATAATTAATCAAGCTAATTCGTTAAATTTTAATTACATAAACATTTACTTTTGTATTCTAAGTATTTTCGAATGGATTTTTCTAACATATTGATAAAATGGTATTTACAAAACAAGCGTGATTTGCCGTGGCGAAAAACGGTCGATCCGTACCAAATTTGGCTCTCAGAAATTATGTTGCAGCAGACAAGAGTTGCACAGGGAATGCCGTATTTTTTTGCATTTACCAAGGAATTTCCTACTGTAAAAGATTTGGCTGATGCGCCAGAAGAAAAAGTTTTGAAACTTTGGCAGGGTTTGGGATATTATTCACGAGCTCGAAATCTTCATAAAACGGCTCAATACATCGCTTACGATCTAAATGGTATTTTTCCAGACTCCTATAAAGAGCTTTTGAAACTTAAAGGCGTTGGTGAATATACAGCAGCGGCAATTGCTTCTTTCTCTTATAACGAGTCAGTTCCTGTAGTTGATGGAAATGTGTTTCGCGTCCTGTCTCGATATTTTGATGTAGAAACAGATATTGCGATTCCGTCTGCTAAAAAAGAGTTTGCTGCTTTGGCGCAGGAAATAATGTCAAAAGATGATCCAGCTGTGTTTAATCAAGCAATAATGGAGTTTGGCGCTTTGCAATGCGTGCCGAAAAGTCCAGATTGTACAAATTGTGATTTTAATGAAAGCTGTGCGGCTCTGCAGAAGGGAAAAGTAAGTCAGCTGCCTGTAAAGTCTAAAAAAGTAAAAGTTACCAATCGTTATTTTAATTATTTGATCTTAGAAGACAGTTTAGGCAATACTCTAATTCAAAAAAGAACAGATAAAGGAATCTGGCATAATTTATATGAATTTCCACTTTTAGAAACACAGTCTATTGTTGATTTTGATGTGGTTTCAAAGACGGCAAAAGAAAAATTATTTCCATCATATACTATTATAGGTATAGAAGAGTGCAGTGAATCTACGGTTGTGCATAAACTTTCGCATCAGCATCTGCATATTCAATTTTGGAAAGTGAAAGTGAAAGAAAAAATTGAAAACGGAATCGATGCTGAAAAATTAAAAACGTTTCCTTTTCCTATTGTGATTTATAATTTTATAGAAAAGCAGGAAATAAATTGCTAAAAAAATGTATCTTTGGTAGAAATACCACCAAAAACTATGAACGGAACATTAAATAAAGTGATGCTTATTGGCCATTTAGGCGATGATGTGAAGATGCACTATTTTGATGGAGGAAACTGCATCGGACGTTTTCAGCTGGCTACCAATGAGGTGTATATCAACAAAACGACCAATGAAAAAATAACTTCTACAGAATGGCATAATTTGGTTGTTAGAAATAAAGCAGCAGAAATCTGCGAAAAATATCTTTCTAAGGGAGATAAAATATATGTAGAAGGCAGAATTAAATCTCGCCAATGGCAGGCAGAAGATGGAACTACAAAATACACGACAGAAATTCAAGTTACTGAGTTTACTTTTTTGACTACTAAAAAAGAAACTGCTCACACAAAACAAAATCAAGATACAGAGTCAGTAAAAAACACTAACTTTGATGCTGCTAATGAAGGCCTTCCAATTAATGATCTGCCTTTCTAAGTGATGTTTAACTAATCTTATGCAATTTGGATCCGGAGTCCGGTTTACTTTTCTCTACAAATCTAGACACTAATTTAATTATTGGTTTTGTCGGAATATTTATTTTGTTATTTCTTTCAGCTATAGTTTCAGGTGCTGAAGTTGCTCTTTTTTCTTTATCTCAGCAGGATATCGATGATACTTTAAACGATAATCAGGCAAAAGGTAAAATTATTTCCAATCTATTAGACAGACCCAAAAAACTATTAGCGACTTTGCTAGTGGCTAATAATTTTTTCAATATAGGCGTTGTTATTCTGTTTGCATATATAGGACAGAATATTTTTGCGTCTATAAGTTCAATTGCGCTTAAATTTACTTTAGAAGTTATTTTGGTAACTTTTCTTATTTTATTATTTGGCGAAGTTCTTCCAAAAGTTTATGCAAGCAGAAATAGTATAAGTTTTGCAAAACGAGTTGCTTATCCGCTGGCATTTTTAGATAAAGTGCTTTCGCCGATAAGTCTGCCAATGCGTTCCGTTACAATCTATCTGCAAAATAAATTAGGAAAGAAAAAAAGTAATTTTTCTGTTAATCAACTTTCTCAGGCATTAGAACTTACAGACTCGGAAGGAACATCAACCGAAGAACAGAAAATTCTAGAAGGGATTGTTTCTTTTGGAAATACCGATACAAAACAAGTAATGAGTCCAAGAATTGATATTTTTGCATTGGAAATAGCTGAAACGTTTGCCGAAATTTATCCTAAAATAATTGAAACCGGCTTTTCACGAATTCCAGTTTATCGCGATAATATCGATCAGATTGAAGGAGTGCTTTTTGTAAAAGATTTACTTCCTCATATCGATAAAGAAGAATTTGACTGGACAGCTTTAATTCGAGAAGCCTTTTTTGTTCCTGAGAATAAAAAACTGGATAATCTATTAAAAGATTTTCAGAGCTTAAAAAGCCACCTGGCAATTGTAGTTGATGAATATGGAGGAACATCAGGATTGGTTTCTTTGGAAGATGTGATAGAAGAAATCGTTGGTGATATAAGCGATGAGTTTGATGATGAAAATCTGAACTTTTCGCAGATTGATGAAAATAATTTTCTTTTTGAAGGAAAGATAAACCTGAAAGATTTCTACAGAATTGTAGATGTTGATGAAGATGTTTTTGAATCTCATAAGGGAGAAGCCGAAACATTGGCCGGATTTATTCTTGAGATTATAGGTAATTTTCCGAAAAAAGATCAGAAAGTGCCTTTTGAAAACTGTGTTTTTACAGTAGAGACAGTTGATAAAAAGCGCGTAAAACAAATAAAAGTAACAATAAATAAGAATGTTTAATAGAATACTTTCGATAGCAGCAATTTTACTTGCATTAACAGTTTTGAGCTGTAAAAATGATGTTTTGCCAAAGCCTGCCAGTTTCCTTCGATTGGATTATCCCGAAGCGAAATACGTGAATTTTGAAAACAATTGTCCATTTGCTTTTCAAATGAATGAAGATGCGATTATAAAAGGAGAAAAAGAATGCAGTTTTGCCATTACCTATCCAAAGATGAAGGCAACAATTTATTTGACATACAAACCTGTAAATGGCAATATTGATAAATTGTTAAGAGATGCTCAAAAACTAACGTATGAGCATGTTATTAAAGCCGATGATATTCTGGAACAGCCGTATTTGAATCCGCAGAAAAAGGTATACGGAATGTTTTATCAAGTTGACGGAAACGCAGCGACAAATTCTCAATTTTATGTTACCGATAGTACAAAACACTTTTTAATTGGTTCGATGTACTTTTATGCGAAACCAAATTTTGACTCAATTATGCCTGCTGCAAGTTATGTTAAAAACGATATGCAGCGTTTGATGGAAACGTTGAAATGGAAATAGATAAAATATAAAAGGATCCAAATTGGATCCTTTTTTTATGACATAATTTCGAATTTAAGACTTAAAATTCGAAACCTTATATGTTTTTCCGTCTCCCGTTTCTTGAACCACTTTTGTCAAAGATTCTGAGTTTTGGATTGTTTTGTCAAAACTTACGGTTGCTGTTTTTTTGTCAAAATCAACTGTTGCCTTATCAACTCCGTCAAGATTTGCTAATTCTTCTTCGATTGTTTTAGCACATCCAACAGCACAAGTCATTCCGTCAATTGTAAAACTTGCTGTTTGCAGGTTTTCTGCAGCAATTGGTTTGTGTTCTTTTGGAGCACTTTTTTCAGCATTTACAACTTGAAGGCTTTTATCTTCTTCTTTTTTACAGCCAACGAATACCAAACCAGCGATTGTTGCGGCGATTAAGATTTTTGAAATTTTCATTATATATAAATTTTAAATTGCTAATTGATTGTTTGCAAAATTAATAAAAACAGAGCGGTCAGTTCGTAAAATAATTACAAATTTGCAGTAAAACTTGATTTATGGAAACAAAGCAGTTAAAATGGTTATACTTATCGATTCTTTCGCTTATCTGGGGAAGTTCTTTTATTTTGATTAAAAAGGGATTGATTGGTTTAACTGCTATCCAAGTCGGTTCATTCCGAATCATTTTTGCCGCTTTATTTTTATTGATTGTTGGATTTAATAGTCTAAGAAAAATTTCTAGACAGCAATGGAAGTATGTAGCAATAACTTCTCTCTTTGGAACTTTTATGCCGGCATATCTTTTTGCAATTGCTGAAACGCAGGTTGAAAGTTCGATTGTGGCAATATTGAATTCCCTTACGCCTTTAAATACATTAATTTTAGGAATAATAGCTTTTGGGATTCAGTTTCAGAAAAGACAGGTTTTAGGGGTTTTTATTGGGCTTGTTGGATGTCTATTGTTGGTTTTAAGCGGCGATTCTGCGGGAGGAACTCAAAACTATGGATATGTTTTATTGGTGGTAATTGCAACTTTGAGTTACGCAATTAATGTCAATTTGATTAAAAAATATCTGCATGATTTGAATTCATTAAGTATTACAACAGGAAATTTTGCCATTCTTTTTCTGCCAGCATTAATTATTTTAAGCACAACAGATATCAGTCAAAAAATACATTTAGTAGAGACACAGCATTCTATGTTTTTTGTTCTGATTTTAGGAGTTTTAGGAACAGGAATTGCCAATATTCTTTTCTTTAAGCTGATTCAAATATCATCTCCTGTTTTTGCAACATCCGTAACATATTTAATTCCAATCGTAGCATTTTTTTGGGGATTACTAGATAATGAAATACTGACACCAATCCAGTCAGTTGGAGCCTTTGTTATTTTGATTGGAGTGTATTTGTCGGCTAAGAAGTGATTTGATTGTGGAATGTTAATTGTAAAACGTAAAATGTAATTTTATGTACATGTCACCCTAAGCGGAGTCGAAGGGCGTGCCAATTGGAACGAGGCTTCGACTTCGCTCAGCCTGACAAACTTTATAAATAAAAAAAAGCTTTGTCAAAGTTTTAAACTTTGACAAAGCCTTCAAAAAATCTTAGAACCTCAGTATCTTAGAGTCTTAGTATCTTCTATAAAAAATCTGCATCAGAAACTCCTTCGTTGATTTTGATGTCAGACATTTTAATATCCAATTCGAAACCAACATTCTGAACTAAATTAAAAGGAACTTTAACTCCTTTTACTTCTTTGTAATCGTTGAAATTAGTGATTTGTTCAGTTGATTTTCCGCCTTGTTCACGAACTTTAGATTCGGCAGTTTTTAAACCTGATTTCACGTCATAATAATAGGTTGTTTTGCCGTCTTTGATAACATACGCATCGCTTCCGTTAATTGGTGCAATTCCTTCTACTTTTAAATCGGTTCTTTTTACAAGCTGTAATTCCTCAAATGGTGCAGCACTTGCTTTCATTTCGACTAAATCTTCGCCTTCAAGGTTTTTTCTTTGGCCTTGCTGTTCGATATATGCGGTTTTCCCGTTTACAACTTGTTTCATTATATTCATGGTTCCCATTGAAAGAGAAACCATCATTTTGCCTTTAGCATCTAATTTTGAGACAAAGGTTAATGGAGTAGGAGCCTGCGGAATGGTTGTTGAGCCATTCATGTAAAGTGTTTTAACTGCTGTAACTGCTTTTTCTCCTCCAATTGCTTTAATGTAATTCTCAAAAACCGTTTTAGCAGTTAGATCTTTGGGAGCTTCTTTCTTTTCTGCTGGTTTTTCAACAGCATTTCCGTATTTATCAAAATAAGAAATCGGGATTTGCAGTTTTTCTAAACCGGAAAGAACATCAGAACCTTTTCCGACAATTACAATTCGCATATTGTCCAATAAAAAATATTTGTTGGCAACTCGATAAATATCGTCGGCAGTAACATTATTAATAGTCTGAATGTATTTTTCGTAGAAATCAGCTGGGAGTTTTTCGGTTTCAATGTTTAAGGCATAACGTGCTACTGCCTGAGGTTTTTCAACCTGCATTACAAATCTTCCAATGTAACCCGCTTTTACGTTTCTTAAAACTTCTGGATCAACTCTTTCGGTACGGATTCTTTTAATCTCTTTAATAAATTGAACCACTGCACTATCTGTAACGGTATTTCTAACTGCAGACGAAGCTTTAAATTTAGTTACATACTTTCCGCTTCCAATACTTGAGCTAGCGCCGTAAGTCCAGGCGTGCTGTTCACGTAAATTCATGTTTAAATAACTGTTGAAATCGCCTCCTAAAATTTGATTCGCAATAACTGCAGGGAAAAAATCAGGGTCGCTCATTTTTAAATTTAGCGTATTTACCAATGAAATTTCAGATTGAACTGCATTTGGGACATCTACAAAATCAATTTGCAATTTAGAAGGGTTTGCAGGATCAGGATAAGAATTTTTTGGAGCACTTTGTTTTTTCCATCCGCTGAATAATTTTTCAACTGCCGCTTTTGTTTCTTTAAATTTAATATCACCAATAACTACTAAATAAGCGTTTTCTGGTACGAAATGAGAGCTATAGTTGTTTTGAACATCAGCAAGAGTAACATTTTTTACGGTTTCTTCAGAAAGATATTCTCCGTTTGGATGATTTTTTCCAAATGCTAAAACATCAACTACTCGGTTTGAAATCGCTGGGACACTTTTCTCATCTGCTTTAAGACTTTCAAGTAATTTGGCTTTTTCTTTGTCAAATTCTGTTTGAGTGAAATTAGGCTGTAAAGATCCTTCGGCTAAAAGTTCTAAAACGCGTCCAGAATATTTTGACAATGCACTCGCATAAGCACCTTGTGAAGTAAAGTTAATATTGGCTCCGTAAAAGTCAATTTCTTCGTTGAATGCCTCTTTTGTGGTTTTTTTAGTTCCATTTCCGATTAAACTGCTGGTCAGTTCATCAACTCCTTTTTTGCTGCCTTCAGTAAATGGTGCATTATCTAAAGTAAGTGTAAAACTTACTCGCGGTAATTTATGATTTTCAACAATCAAAACTTTCATGCCGTTTGCCAAAACAAAAGTCTGCGGTTTTTTGATGTTGACTACTGGGGCGTTGCCTGGTTTAGGTTGTGGACGATCTTGTGCTTGCATAATTCCAGTTAGGAATAAAAGGATTAAAAAAGTATATATTTTTTTCATGATTCGATATTCTTAGTTTTGAGATTTAGGCGTCGGAATATAATCTAAAATTAAGCGCTGATTTGGATTCAAATATTTTTTAGCAACTTCTCTAATTTCTTCTCTTGTTATAGAATGGTAAATGTCGATTTCGGTATTAATTAAGTTGACATCACCATAAAGCAGATAATAAGAAGCTAGATTTTCTGCAATTCCTTCAACACTTGCGTTGGCGTTTACATAATTATTATCGAATTTATTTTGTAGTTTTTCGTAATCTTTTTCAGAAATAAGATCGGTTTGGATTTTCACGATTTCTTCGTCTATTTCTTTTAAGATGTCAGCAGTTGTATTTGGAGCCATTGGCAGGCCGTATAAAATGTATGTTCCGTAATCTTCCTGACTAAAACCTACAGCGCCAATCTGTAATGCCATTTTTTTATCGTCAACAATTTTTTTGTAAAGTTTAGAGCTTTTTCCGTCACTTAAATAAGAAGAGATTAAGTCTAAAACTCTAGCATCTCTCGTTTTCATCGAAGGTGTTCTGTACGAAGCCACAATCATAGGTATTTGAATGTTCGGGTCTTCATAAGTTGCTTTAATAGTCTGCGTAATTGGTTCTTCGGTAAAAGTTTGTTTTTTAACTTCTTCGCCTTTTGGAATTGGTCCGAAATATTTCTGAATCCATTCTTTTGTTTTAGTTTTTTCGAAATCTCCTGCAACAACTAAAACAGCATTATTTGGTGTATAAAACTTTTTATTAAATGCTTGGAATTCATCCAGAGTCGCAGCATCTAAATCTTTCATAGATCCGATGGTTGTCCATCTGTAAGGATGATTTTTGAACATATTTTTCTTAACCTCTGCCAAGATATTTCCGTAAGGCTGGTTATCGTAACGCATTCTTTTTTCCTCTTTAACAACTTCATTTTGTGTATCAACACCAACTTTGTTAATAATAGGATGCATTAATCTTTCAGATTCCATCCACAAACCTAGTTCTAAACTGTTGGAAGGAAAAACTTCATAGTAGTAAGTTCTATCGTCTGATGTGTTGGCATTGTTAACGCCGCCGTTCGCGGTAACGATTTTCATCCATTCGCCACGTTTGATGTTTTGAGTTCCTTCAAATAATAAGTGTTCAAAGAAGTGTGCAAATCCAGTTCTGTCTGGACGTTCGTCTTTTGATCCAACATGATACATTACTGATGTGATAACAACAGGAGCAGAAGGATCGTTGTGTAAAATAACATGCAGACCGTTGTCTAAATTGTATTCTTCAAAAGCTACTTTTTGAGCATGAGCTACTCCGCCAAGCATTAGTGCAGCACTTAACATCATTATTGATTTTTTCATAAAGATTAATAATTTTAAAATATCAAACAAGAGTAGGTTGACTAGAGTTGATTTTAGTTACATCAAAAATAGTTTTTTTTAATTATCAATTGCAGTTTTGTTTATATTAGATGAAATTTTAACAGTATTTTACTTTAAATAAAATGTTTTTTGGTTGTAAAACTGCTTGATATACAGTGTTTTTAGCGAATTAAATATTTTTGCTTCAACGGGTTGCATAGTAAATTATTAGTTGTATATTTGCAACCTTAAAATTCAATAAATCAATTTGATATGTATGCAATCGTAGAGATAGCAGGGCAACAATTTAAAGTAAGCAAAGACTTAAAGGTTTATGTTCACCGTTTGTCTAACGAAGAAGGTTCAAGTGTTTCATTTGACAAAGTTCTTTTATTAGACGATAACGGAAATGTAACTTTAGGCGCCCCAGCTATAGAAGGTGCTTCAGTAGAAGCTAAAGTGTTACAACACTTAAAAGGTGATAAAGTTATCGTTTTCAAAAAGAAAAGAAGAAAAGGATACAAAAAGAGAAATGGTCACAGACAATATCTTACACAAATTGTAATTGAAGGTATTACTGCAGCAGGTGGAACTAAAAAAGCAGCAGCTAAAAAAGCAGTTGTAGCAGAAAATGCTCCAGCTACTGAAGTAGAAGCAGCTCCAAAAGCAAAAAAAGCAGCAGCTCCAAAAGCAAAAAAAGAAGCTACTAAAGAATAATAACAATATTTAAACTCATACGTCATGGCTCACAAGAAAGGTGTCGGTAGTTCGAAGAATGGTAGAGAATCAGAATCAAAACGTCTAGGCGTTAAGATTTTTGGTGGACAAGCTGCTATTGCTGGGAACATCATCGTTAGACAAAGAGGTTCAAAACACAACCCAGGTGAAAATGTTTACATTAGTAAAGATCACACTCTTCATGCAAGAGTTGCTGGAGTTGTTAAGTTCCAAAAGAAAAGAGATAACAAATCTTATGTATCTATTATTCCTTTCGAGGCATAATAATCAAAGATTACTTTTTATAAAAAACCCGTTCAGAAATGATCGGGTTTTTTTATTTCTATTTTTTTGAGAAGTCTTTAAAACTTACATTTGTTCGACCTCATTAAATAAAAAAGTTTGAAAAAGATCTTATTGTTATTTTTATTCTGCTGTTTCAGTATTTATGCAAAAACAGCTTCAGGAAATATTGTAAATCATTTGGGTTCATTAAATGAAAAACAAAGAAATATTTTATATGAATTTGAAGTTTTAAAAAGAAACGGATGTAAAACAGATCAATTCTGGCAGGAAAATAAAAATTTGTTTCCAGAGTTCGATTCTAAAACGAGAGATGAATTAGCGCAGCAGATTTTTGAAAATTCTAATGTTGTTTACAAGCCTCAAAAAAACTCCTCAGTTCAAATCTGGATGCAGACAAAATTGCTGACGAACTGGATGTTTTATTTGTCGGCATTTATAGCTATTTGTGCTGTTGTTGCACTTTTTAAAAAGTATTGGAGTCTGTTAATTGGGTTTCTTCTTAAACGTTTAGAGCCTATTTTAAGGTATTTGTTTTCTCCTTTATTGTTGACTTGTGAATTGCTGGCAGTTGGAATTGCATGTGTCTTTTATGCAGTGCTTATTGAGGATTTTGTAGTGCGAACTGTAATTATCCACCTCGGATTGTTTTTATTATGGAGTCAGTCGACGGCTTTGTTTACTAGAGAATACTGGGTTAAAAAATATGTTTTTGAGATAGAAAGTAATTTCTGGGGAACAGATCCGTGGGAAACGATAAAAACAATATGTCTGCCGGCTGTTTTTGTTACATTGGCTCTTTTGTATGTGCTGTATAAAGTTCCTGCTGACGTTTTTTATAACTACGAAATTGTGGTTTCGGGAATTGCCTCAATTTATGCATTGCCTTTTTGGCGTAAAGCAGAAAGATACATTTATCCAATTTTGTTTCCTTTTAAGAATGAAGGTTATAGAGCAAGAAGTATAGATTCTCTTGGCGCGTGTACTGTTATAGCTGTTGTTTTAACTGTTGTTCTCGTTTTGCAGTGGAATGCTGTTTTTTATAATGTAATTGCAGCGTTGATGAGTTTGGAGATTTTTGCTTTTTTAATTTTATCTTCAAAAGTTAATCATAAGTATAATTTAAGAAACTACTATTATTTGCAGTTTATAACTGTTCTTTTTCTTGTTTTGGTCTTTTTGTATAGTTGTCAGATTAATTCAAACGAAATAATCTGGTTTTCGTTAGTAGGAATCTGCTTATTTGTAATTCTAAAATATTTGGAAATTTTCTCTTTCTTTTCGAGCTGGAAAAGGGGTAGAGCTTGGGCGTGGAAATTGCTGGGTCTTGCAGCTTTATTGTGGCTTTTGGGTAAAGGAATTTTGTTTATTTCTCAACAACTTATTATGGTTTAGTGCAAAAGAAAAAACCTTTGTCAAAGTTCAAAACTGTGACAAAGGCTTATTGATTGGAATTTGGAATTTTTTAATTTGGAATTTTTTGTATTTATTCCTCGGTATCTTTTGTTTCTTCCAAATCCTCAGTTTTACGCCCTACTTTTACTTTTGGATTGTCCTGAGTTCCAGTTACGGTCAGTGGAATTCCAAAAATACCTAATGGTGGAAGTCCCAAGCGCATTTTTAAGTTTAGCTTTCCGTCTAAGCTTGTCGTGCCTTCAATTCTTGGTCTAAAGCCGGCAAATTTAAATTTAAAACGATCGACAGTTATGATGTTGTTCTTAACTGTGGTTTTTATATCAACTTTAGAAACATCAGGATTCTTCATCGATTCTGAGTTTGTTTGCTTGCTAACTGCGTTGAACATTTTCAAACCTCTCACCTTTACATCTTTTACAGAAAGTGTTCCGCCTCCCACAAGTGAAGGATAAACAGGTTCCATGTTCGAATTTAAACGTCCTTTTAGTTTGTAATCTAAAGATACAATTCCTTGTGCTTTTTCTGCAGCGCTGGCCATTTTTCTAAAAACTTCTATTTCGTTGTAAGCTCTTTTAATATCAAAATCGGAAGCTTTTATAGCATAATCAAAGTTGGCTTTTTTGGTTGTTACAGCTTGGTAATTGGCTGTCATATCAACTTTACATCCTATTAAATCAAAACCAGTATTCTGCATTGTCAATTTTCCTTTGTTCATTTTTAAATTTCCGACGGCACTGTTTAAAGTCAGTTTGTCAAAATTAACTTTTTGAGCATTAGCCAATAGTTGTAAATCTAAATTTGTTGGAATAACAATTACACCAGTTCCGCTTGTTTCTGTTTCTTTCTTTGGGGCAGAATTTTGAGTCTTTGTTACAGGTTTGCTCTCTGGCGCGTTAGACATAAATTCGTCAATATTGATATATCTCGATGTTACTTTAAAAGTACCTCTTAAAACACCTGTATTTGTTGTTACATAATTGATGACATTTTGCAGATAACCGTTCATTTTAAAATCAGACTGACCGTATGCTGCTAGGAAATTATTGAATGACATTTTATCCTGGTTGATTTTAAAAATCCCTTCTTTGATCACAAATTTCTTTGGTAGAAATTCCGAAGCAATTCCGATATTCCTCAATTCAAGAGTTCCTTTATTGTATAATTTACTGTAATTTCCTTTTTCGGCATCGCTTTGTTTTCCTTTCAAAACCAAATCGGCTTTTACAAAACCATCTAAATCAAGACCTTTCTGCGAGAAGACTTTATAGATTCGATTAACATCCAATTCGCCTTTTGCTTTTACATCATAAGTCAGATCATCAAAATTGCTCAAATCTGCTTCAACAAAAACTGGTTTTCCTTCAAAAGTAAATTGAGTTGGTTTTAAACTGACTTTCAAATCCTGAAAAGTTCCTTTTTGATTTTCAATTTTAGATTTAACTGTAATTTTGGTAATCGGATTTGGATAATAAGGCGTTTTTAAATATCCGTTTTCTAAATTAATAGTTCCGTTTGTAACAGGAAAACGTTTGTTTTTTTGATCGAATATTCCGTTAGTTTTTATGTCGCTTACTAAATTTCCTTTTAATTGAATATCAGGAATTCCAAGCGCTTTGGTCAATTTTTCAAGATCAATTTTAGCTTTAAAATCACCATTAATGTCTGGCGTATTTACGCCTTTAACGCTAAACTTCGATTTTAAATAATCTTGATTAATGTTTAAAGATAAATTTTGGGCATCAACTATTACTAAGTCCGGATTTAGAGATGGAACTTTTGTTTTGATGTTTAAATTTAAGTTCGAAACAGGAAATGGACTTTTATTATAATTCACAAATCCGTCGTTTATTTTTACATCTAAATTAAGGTCTGGAGCGATGTTTTGTGAGGTAATATATTTGCCTTTCAAAGTAAAAAGAAGATTGGTATTTCCTTTTAATTCGGTTTGAGCAAGCCATGTGATGTATTTTGGAGGAAAAGCGGTAAAAACGTCGTACAACTTGCTGTTATCCGATTTAATAACAAAATCCATGTTGTAGCCATCTTTCAAGATGTCAAATTTTCCTTTAAAATCGACCAAAAGCTGATTGATTTTTAAGTTATTCTGCTGGAAAAAGAAGGAAAGCGAGTTGATGTTTACCTTCGTAATCAAATCAGCATCAATTTTTTTATTCATTAAATATGGTTCGTCTTCATAAACAATATTTAATTTTTCGATTTTAGCTTTTGAGTATAAATCAAAAACAGCTTTGTTTAAATCTCCTTTTCCTAAATAATTAAATCCAAAAGCATCAAAATGAACTTTTGTCGATTTGTCGTCGTAAATAATTTTACTGTTTAAAATCTCAATTCGCTCTAGTTTTAAAGCGGTATCACTGCTGTCTTTGGCTTTAGAAGCCTGTTCCTGTGATTTGTAGATGTTGTAATTCGCTTCGCCATTCGGGTTGACTTTTACATTTATAAAGGAATCTGATAAATAAATTTGGTCAATTTTCACCGATTTACTAAAAATCAAACTGGCTACATTTATACCAAAAGAAACCTCTTTTGCAGTAATGAATTTTTCGTTTTTATACGGTGCAGAACCATTAAGGCTCAAATTGTCTAAGGTTAAGGTCAGTGATGGAAAATGACGAAAAAACGAAACGGAAACATCAGAATAATTTAATTCTGCACTCAGTCTTTCGTTAGCGGTTTTTTTGATCTGTTCTTTAATCTGATCTTCAAAAACGATAGGCGTTAAAAATAATAATCCTAAAATAACAGCGAAAGTTATTCCGAAATACTTCGCAATCTTAAATACGATTGATCTGGATTTACTTTTTTGCATAACGAATTGTAATATTAAAGTATATAAATAAAGTCAAAAAAACGAGTGTGATTTATCCGTGTACGGTTTCTGATTTACCGTAATTAGTAATGATAGAACCTTCATATTCAATCCATTCTTTCCATCGTTTATCAATGTCAATATTGTCTTGGTATTTTCTAGCGAATCCTAAAAATGTGGTGTAATGTCCAGCTTCAGAAATCATTAAATCACGATAAAATTTAGCTAATTCTGGATCTTGAATGTTTTCAGAAAGCACTTTAAAACGCTCACAGCTTCTAGCTTCAATCATAGCAGAAAATAGTAGACGGTCGGAAAGAGCGTCTCTTCTGCTTCCGTCTTTTTTCATAAATTTAAAAAGCTCATTTACATAATGATCTTTTCTTTCACGTCCTAAAGTCAGTCCGCGTTGTTTTATAATATCGTGAACCATTTGAAAGTGTTCCAATTCTTCTCTCGCAATAACAAGCATTTCTGTTACAAGTTCTTCTATTTCAGAATTGTAAGTAACAATGCTAATAGCGTTTGAAGCCGCTTTTTGTTCGCACCAAGCGTGATCCGTTAAAATTTCTTCGATATTTGACTCAACGATATTTACCCAGCGAGGGTCTGTAGCTAATTTTAATCCCAACATAATTTCCCAGCATTTAGTTCCTGCAAAATTAGTGTTTTTTATTACTAAAAATCAGGAAATATCGTGCGATTGCGCTGAAAAAAGCATTATTTTGTAAGTTGAAACCAATTACAATGAATCAGCTGAAAAAACTTTTAATTATTGGGTTTGTCTGGCCTGAACCAAATTCTTCTGCGGCAGGCGGCAGGATGATGCAGTTAATTTCTATTTTCAAAGAAAACGGATTCGAAATTACATTTGCAAGCGCTGCGCAAGACAGTGATTTTATGGTTGATTTGGCAGAATTTGGAGTCCAAAAAGTTAGCATCGAACTCAATTCTTCAAGTTTTGACGATTTTATAATAGAATTAAATCCTGATGTTGTTTTGTTTGATCGTTTTATGATCGAAGAACAATTTGGGTGGAGAGTAATTGAAAATTGTCCAAAAGCCATCCGGATTTTAGATACCGAAGATTTACATTGTCTGAGAACAGCGAGACAAAAGGCATTTAAAGAAAACCAAGCTTTTCAACTTATTGATTTATTGTCTGAAGAAGTGGCAAAACGAGAAATTGCCAGTATTTTAAGATGCGATTTATCTCTAATTATTTCTCAATTTGAAATGAATATTCTAAAAGATGTTTTTAGAATTAAGGAAGATTTACTTTTTTATCTTCCTTTTTTAGTTGAAGAAATGAGTGAAATTGATTTGCTAAAATTATCTTCTTTTGATGAACGAAATGATTTTGTTTTTATTGGAAATTTTCTTCATGAACCCAATTGGAATACGGTGCAATATTTAAAAGAAGCAATCTGGCCTTCGATAAAAAAAGATTTTCCAGAGGCAGTTTTAAAAGTTTACGGTGCTTATCCTTCGCAAAAAGTTTTGCAATTGCATCAGCCAAAAAATGGTTTTTTTATTATGGGAAGGGCAGAAGATGCTAATGAAGTGGTAAAAAAAGCTAGAATTGTTTTAGCGCCAATTCGTTTTGGAGCGGGTTTAAAAGGGAAATTATTAGAAGCCATGCAATGCGGAACGCCAAGTGTTACAACTTCAATTGGATCAGAAGCGATGCACGCTGATTTGCCTTGGAATGGTTTTATTGAAGATAATCCGGAATCTTTTGCAAAAAAAGCAATCGAACTTTATCAAGATGAAAATCTTTGGAAAGAAGCTCAAAAAAACGGAATTAAAATAATTAATGAATGTTACCAAAAAAGCGATTACTCAAATGAACTGCTTTCAGTGGTAAATTCACTTTTAATAGATTCCGAAAGTCACCGACTTCACAATTTTATGGGCAATCTGTTGCAACATCATGCTTTTAAAAGCACAATGTATATGTCAAAATGGATTGAGGCTAAGAATAAAAACTAGTTTGGCATTTTTCCAAATCCAACAGTCTCACGATAAATTTGAGGTGAAACATCGGCATTTGTTTTAAAGAAACGGCTGAAATAATGTTCGTCGTCATAACCTAATTCATAGGCGATTTCTTTGACCGTTTTGTTAGTCATATACAATTCTCTTTTGGCTTCGATAATGATTCTTTCCGAAATTAAATCTGTTAAGGTTTTGTTGAAATAATTCTTGGATATTTTAGCCAATGCTTTTGGAGAAATATTTAATAATTCGGCATAATTTCCAGCAGAATGTTTGGTTTTGAAATTCAGCTCAATTGCATCTTTTAAGTTTTGAAGAATGACGGGTTCTTTAGAATCTGGAACCAGTTTCATTTCTTCTAATTGTTCTGTTTTTAATCTTGAAGCCGTGATTAGAAAAATTTTCAAATAAGAAATAAGTAGTTCATATTGTGCCAATTCAGCATTCTGGATCTCAGCTTTCATTTGTTCAATCACCATTTTAAAAGTCTGCGAAGCCTGTTCTGTAACCTGAACATAGGGTGGCTGATAAATATTATTGAATAAAACACCGTTGCAAGAAACCTCTTTTTGATGCATGTGAATGCAATAGAAATCAGGATGAAAATGAATCGCAATTCCTTCAATCGGCTCATTTACACAAAGCATAAAAGGCTGATAAGGCGAAAAGGCGAGAAGTGAGTTTTCTTCAAAATAATGTTCTGCAAAATCGGCTTTTACCTTGCCTTTTCCTTTGGTAACCCAAATTAAAGAATAATAATTATTGCGCTGTAAATGATCGAAATAGCTGTTGTCTTCAAATGGAAGAATTTTAAAAGCTAAATTACCATTCTGCGGATTTATTAAAGTGAAAACATTTTGAGAGCTCATATTGGTTTCATTTTTGTAAATATAAAGATAGTCATGAAAAGAATTCACAACTATCTCTATAGCTTGTTTTTTGTTGTTGGTTTAGTTGTGTAATTCTAAGTTAGAAACCGCTGGAAAGTCAATTTCTGTATTTGCTACGTTGTTAAAGTAGTTGGTTAGAACATTTAGAGCTACATGAGCAATAGTTTCCGCAATTTCAGCATCAGAAACCCCTGCATTTTTGGCGCTGTTTACATCTTCGTCATTTACTAAACCGCCTTTGCTGATTAATGTTTTAGCCAATTGTAAAATCGCTTCTGTTTTAGTGTCAGTTGAATTTCCTGTTCTTGCAGCGTGTAAAACTGCTGGATCTGCTTTTACTAATTTTTCTCCAATAAAAGTGTGAGCCGCTAAACAATAATCACAAGAGTTGCTTTCTGAAACTGCCAATGCAATTAATTCACCCGTTTTTGCACTTAATTTTCCGTGGCTTAATGCACCGCTTAAGTTTAAATATCCTTCAAGAACTGCTGGAGAATTCCCCATTGTTCTCATCATGTTTGGTACAACGCCTAATTTAGCTTGTACAGCGTTGAATAAATCTTTAGTTTTTCCTGTTACTTCTTCTGGGTTTAATGCTGTTAATCGTGCCATTTTATTTAAATTTTAAAGTTGTTATTTGTTGTTGTCTTTTGACATTACAAAGTTGCGACGATTACAAATTTTAAAACATGGAGAATGTACGCTATGTGATGGATAATTTTCCCTTGCTGTTTTTTCAGGAGCTAATCCAGCTTTCCGCTTCAAGTCCTCACTCCAAATCCTGATTTTTCTAAGCCATAAAACGAGCTTCCGTTGGTCGCTGTTTTCTGGCAAGAAAAATCAGGATTTGGAGTTCCGGGCTTTCCACTTCAATCTGGGCTAGGGCACTCGTTTTTATAAGATTGTTTTGTTTATTTCAAAAGGAATTACAAGTTTAGATGTAGTAAACTTTGACAAAGTTCGCGATAAAGCTCTTCGACAATTTTGTCATTTCGACGAAGGAGAAATCTTCGTAAGAAGCTCGACAAAGATTAGGAATATTCTGTATGGCTTTACCATCCAGTTTGTCATTTCGACTGAAAGGAGAAATCACACGCGGGATTCGACAAAGATTGGATTATCGGTGTGGAGTTACTTACGAAGATTTCTCCTTCGTCGAAATGACAAGATTGTGTTGATAGTTTTGCGGAATTTCTAGTGCGATTTCTCGTTCCTCGAAATGACAAATATTGCGCAAAAAAAAAATAGGTTGTCCTTGAAAAGACAACCTATTTTTAAAATAATATTCTTGAAAAAAAACTATTTCAAAACACCTTCAACAGCCTGAATCGTTGTAGCATGATAACCAGATTTTGCTTTATCAAAAACTTGTTTCGCCCAAACTTTTCCTTCTGGAGTTTTTACCATTTCTTTATAAAGCATCATGACAGATCCAGTTCTGCTGATTCCAATTAAAAATTGCTCAATTGCAGGATAAGCTGGTTTGTATTGGTGAATTAACGCCTGAACAAACCATTGACGTTTGATGATGAAATTACCACCTTTTGTAAAATTAAATTCTTTATCAATCGCTTCCATTTCTTTTGCTGTAATATCAGCTGGAAGATGATCTATAAAGTGTTGTTTTTCTGCTGTAGTAGTGATTTTTTTACTTAAGCCGGCAACGCCAGTTTCTCTCCAGCTTTTTTGAATTTTATCAATCGCATCAAAATCGACTGAACTTACGGGAAGAATATTTGATGGAATTCCCGGTTTGTAAATCCAGTTGTCTAATTGAATTTTATCTGCTAAAGCTTTGTCTCCTTTTATTAGATTTTCGTTTAAATATTTCACAAAATCTTCTGTTGTAATAGATTGAAAAGCATGAGAGTCAAAATAGTTTTTGATAAACGGATCGAATTTCTCGCGTCCGACAGCATTTTCAATAACTCTTAAAAAGGCATAGCCTTTAACATAAGGAATTTGACTGATCCCATCATCAGGATTTCTTCCTGTCAAACTAACTTTTAATCTCGTGTCTGGATTTGTATTGCCATATTCAGCTACATTATCAACTAATTCTTTGTTTGTGATGACATTTTGCATTTCAAATTCTTTCTTTCCGAAAATAGCTTCACCAATTCTATGTTCCACATAAGTTGTGAATCCTTCGTTTAACCAAATATCATCCCAAGTTGCATTTGTAACTAAATTTCCGCTCCAGCTGTGTCCTAATTCATGCGCTAGTAAGCTTGTAAGAGAGCGATCTCCAGCAATTACTCCTGGAGTTAAGAAAGTTAAGTTCGGATTTTCCATTCCGCCGTAAGGAAAACTTGGAGGTAGAACCAAAACATCATAACGTCCCCATCTGTATGGACCGTATAATTTTTCGGCAGCATTTACCATTTTTCCAAGTTCAGCAAATTCCCAAGCTGATTTTTTCAGCATAGATGGTTCTGCATAAACTCCGGTTCTGTTATCGATGGCTTGAAATTCAATATCTCCAACGGCAATTGCCATTAAATAAGAAGGAATCGCTTTGTCTTGTTTGAAAGTGTAAATTCCAGTATCATTTTTCTTCTGTGGATTTACAGCGCTCATAACCGCTAATAAATCTTTAGGAACCGTAACTTTTGCATTATAAGTAAAACGAATTCCAGGTGAATCCTGGCACGGAATCCAAGTTCTTGACCAAACACTTTCTCCTTGAGAGAAAACAAAAGGTTTCTTTTTGTCTGCTGTCTGTTCTGGTTTTAGCCATTGCAATGCTACGCCATCTTTAGTCGTGTTGTAGTAAATAGTTACTTTGGTTGTATTGGGTTTTATTGTGATGCGAAGTTGTTTGCCGTGAAATTCAGTATCTTTTCCTAGTTCGAATTTTGTTTCTTTTTCTTCGTCTCCAAGAGTAACTTTTGTAATATTTAAAGTGTTTTCGTCGAAAATAATTTCGTTCCCTTTACTGATGTTATCAATTGTCCAAGATGCTTTTCCTGAAATGGTCTGGGTGTCAAAATCGACTTTTATATCAAGATCCAAATGTTTTACAACTGCAAGTTCTGGTTTCGAATAACTGTGTTCGTCGACAGCAGTTGTGGTTTTTTCGGTTTGCTCTTTTTTCTGGCAGGCAATTGCTGTCAGGAATAAAGTGACAAGAATTAGTTTCTTCATTTTATGAGGTTTTGAATTTGAGGATGAAAATTAAATAAAAAATCCCGTTTTGAATAAACAAAACGGGATTTAATTATGATAACCTTCTCCCGAAGTCTCGGGACGCTCAGGTTGACATCTGAAATTATGCCAACATTGTAACTGGGCTTTCGATGTATTGTTTTAATGTTTGTAAGAACTGAGCGCCAGTTGCACCGTCAATTGTTCTGTGGTCGCAAGCTAATGATAACATCATTGTGTTTCCAACTACGATTTGACCGTTTTTAACTACTGGTTTCTCCACAATTGCACCTACAGAAAGGATTGCAGAGTTTGGCTGGTTGATAATAGAATTGAATTCTGTAATACCAAACATTCCAAGGTTAGATACTGTAAAAGTACTTCCTTCCATTTCTTGTGGTCCAAGTTTTTTGTTTTTAGCTCTTCCAGCAAGATCTCTTACTGATCCACCGATTTGAGATAAACTCATAGCGTCAGTAAATTTCAATACAGGAACTACTAATCCATCTTCAACAGCTACAGCAACACCAATATTTACGTGGTGGTTGATGATGATAGCATCTTCTTTCCACTGAGAGTTGATTTTTGGGTGTTTTTTCAATGCTAAAGCACAAGCTTTGATTACCATATCGTTGAAAGATACTTTTGTATCTGGAACGCTGTTGATAGCAGCTCTTGCCTGCATTGCTTCGTCCATACTTACTTCGATCACTAAGTTGTAGTGAGGCGCAGTAAATAAAGATTCTGCCAAACGTTTAGCGATAATTTTACGCATTTGAGAATTTTTGATCTCTTCTGTATAAACTTCTCCAGCAGGAACAAATACTTTTGGTGCAGCAGGAGCAGATGCTTCTTGTTTAGCAGCAGGTGCTGAAGCAGTACTTTGTGCTTGAGCAGATGGAGTAAAGTTTTCGATATCGCTTTTTACGATTCTTCCATTTTCTCCAGATCCTTTAACTTGATTTAATGAAATTCCTTTGTCAGAAGCGATTTTCTTAGCTAATGGAGAAGCTAAAATTCTTCCTCCGTTTGAAGTTTCAGCAGCGGCTTCTGGTGCTTTTTCAGCAGCAGGTGCAGCTTTTGTTTCTTCTGCAGCAGGAGCACTTGCAGGTGCAGCGCCTCCGGCAGTAAAGTTGTCAGCAACTCCAGAAATATCAGTTCCAGCAGGTCCAATGATAGCTAATAAGCTGTCAACAGGAGCAGTGCTTCCTTCTTGAATTCCGATGTATAATAATGTTCCAGCATTGAAAGACTCAAACTCCATAGTCGCTTTGTCTGTTTCAATTTCTGCTAAAATATCTCCTTCAGCTACAGTGTCTCCAACTTTTTTCAACCAAGTTGCTACAGTACCTTCAGTCATTGTATCACTCAAACGTGGCATAGTTACAACTATAACACCTTTTGGTAATTCAGTTGCTGCTTTTGCAGGAGCAGCAGTTTCAGTTTTTGCTTCAGCAGCAGGAGCGTCTGCTTTAGGAGCTTCAGCAGCAGCAGGAGCGTCACCACCAGCTAAAAGAGCAGAAATGTCTTCTCCTTCTTTACCAATGATTGCTAATAATGAATCAACAGGAGCAGTTTCTCCCTCTTGAATTCCGATATGTAAAAGAGTTCCTTCGTTAAAAGATTCGAACTCCATTGTTGCTTTGTCTGTTTCAATTTCAGCTAAGATATCACCTTCGCTTACTTTGTCGCCTACTTTTTTAAGCCAAGTTGCTACCGTTCCTTCTGTCATAGTATCGCTCAAACGAGGCATTGTTACTTTAATCGCCATGATATTATAATTTATGAGGTGTAAATGGATAGTCTTCTTGTGCGTATACTACATCGTATAATTGTTGTAAGTCTGGGTATGGAGATTCTTCAGCGAATTTCTGACATTCTTCAACTAAGTCTTTAACTCTTTGGTCAATTACTTCGATTTCTTCTGCTGTAGCATATTTTTGATCCATAATTACATCAAGAACTTGCGTAATAGGATCGATTTTTTTGTACTCTTCTACCTCTTCTTTAGAACGGTATAATTGTGCATCAGACATAGAGTGTCCTCTGTAACGGTACGTTTTCATTTCAAGGAAAGTTGGTCCGTCTCCGCGGCGAGCTCTTTCGATAGCTTCGTGCATAGCTTCAGCCACTTTTACAGGGTTCATTCCGTCAACAGGTCCGCAAGGCATTTCGTAACCTAAACCTAATTTCCAGATGTCAGTGTGGTTTGCAGTTCTTTCTACAGAAGTTCCCATTGCATAACCATTGTTTTCAACGATAAATACAACTGGAAGTTTCCATAACATTGCCATATTGAAAGCTTCGTGAAGAGAACCTTGTCTAGCAGCTCCATCACCAAAATAAGTCATGGTAACACCGCCAGTGTTGAAATATTTGTCTGCAAAAGCAATACCAGCTCCTACAGGAATTTGAGCACCTACGATTCCGTGGCCACCGTAAAAACCGTGTTCTTTAGAGAAAATGTGCATAGAACCTCCCATACCTTTAGAAGTTCCTGTTGCTTTTCCTAAAAGTTCCGCCATTACATTTCTAGGATCAACTCCCATACCAATTGGCTGTACGTGGTTTCTGTAAGCAGTAATCATTTTATCTTTGGTCAAATCCATAGCGTGCAGTGCGCCAGCTAATACAGCTTCTTGACCATTATATAGGTGTAGAAAACCTCTAACTTTTTGTTGAATGTATAATGCTGCAAGTTTGTCTTCAAACTTTCTCCAAAGTAGCATGTCTTCATACCACTTTAAATATACCTCTTTTGTAACTTCTTTCATCTGAATTCTTTCTTTTGCTAAAGTTGTTTGTGTTATCGATTATTGTGCCTGTAACGCAAAATAGTTTCCTCCCACAAATTTGCGCCCGAAAGGTCGGGATGCAAAAATAAGACATTACATTTAAGAACTAAAATTTAATGACTACTTTTTGGCTTTTTTTTACAAGAACTTTTTGTCAAACATTAAAGGGAGTAAATTTTTCAATGATGATGATTTATAAACTTCACCAATTTCGCCCATAAAATAGATTTCAATTGGTGTTTCTTGTTTTATCTCATATTCTGCAATCGATTGTCGGCAGGAGCCGCATGGTGGAATTGGAGCGGTGGTTTGGTTGGTGTCTGAAGCAGCTGTAATTGCCATTTTTAGAATTTTCGCCTCTGGATATGCACTTCCAGCATAAAAAATCGCAGTTCGTTCTGCGCAAAGCCCAGACGGATAAGCGGCGTTTTCTTGGTTAGAACCTAAAATGACTTTTCCGTTATCTAAAAGCAAAGCTGCACCGACTCTGAATTTTGAATAAGGTGCGTATGCTTTTTTTCTGATCTCAATTGCTTGGTTCATTAAGCTCTGAATTTCTTCAGAAAGCTCACTTAGGTTATCGAATATTGTAAATGAAGTTGTTATATTGATTTCTTTCATCTCTTTTTAAGGGAAAAAAAATCCAAATTCCTAAAATGCCGGAATTTGGATTATGTTATTTTTATTTTAATCTCTTGTTTTTAATACGTTTCGTATTTGTCTCCAAAGTTAAACGTTAAAGAGAAACGAAGTGTGTTTTCTAAAGGGTTTTTTATTTTCGAAGCTGAGAATAGGTAAGAAACATCAATTTTCATGATATTGTACTTAAAACCTGCTCCTAAAGAGAAAAATTGTTTAGCTCCTTTTTCAGGGCTTTCATGATAGTATCCTAAACGCATTGCAAATGCATCTTGGTACATGTATTCTGCAGCAAGGCTATAAGTGACTTCTTTCATTTCTTCGCTGAATCCTCCTGGTGCGTCTCCAAAAGATTTGAATATTCCAGAAACCCATCCGATATTTCTGTAATTGTTATAAGCGGCATCTGTAGCTTGCTGCTGTGTAATATCTTCAGGGTCATCAAAATCTCCATCGCCGTTTCCGTCCACTGCTGCTTGAATTCCTGGAGGAGTAGGAACTAAGAGTTTAGTAAGTTCAGCGCTTACGGCAAGTTTATTGTACTCGTCGAAAATAAATTCAAAACCTCCTCCTAATCTTAAATTGGCAGGAAGGAAATTTGTACTGAAATCGTCTCTGTCATAACTGATTTTCGGTCCTAGATTTTGAAGATTAATACCAGCTCTCCATCTTCCGTTGAAATCTTGGTAAGCAATTTCTTCTGATTGATAAAATGCAGCAACATCAACAGCAAATGTATTGGCAGCAGAAGCATCGACATCTTCTGAAGCTACTTTTAAGTTCGAATTTATAAAACGTGCTCCAACAGCCATAGAGAATTCTTCGCTTAATTTTAGAGAGTAAGATCCGTCTAAAGCAAATTCATTTGGATTTACTCTTCTAGGGACTTCATTTGGATCGCCTGTTTGTCTTAATTCGATATCTCCAAAACCAAAATAACGAAAGCTTCCTGCAAAGGCGCTTCGTTCATTAATTTTGTTGTAATATGTTACCTGTCCTAGAGAGATGTCGTTGGCAAGATCTGTCAAATAAGGAGTGTAACTGATTGAAAGACCTTGGGCATCTTCTGAGAAGGCATATTTTGCTGGGTTCCATTGTTGAGAGAATACATCAGCAGAAGTAGCGACACCTTGATCGCCTAAACCTGCTGCTCTAGCATCTGCAGCAACTAATAGAAAAGGAACTCCAGTTACTATTGGTCTTGATTCCTGTGCCTTTGAATTAAAAAGGGTAAAAAGGCAAATTAATAAAAGTGATAGTTTTTTCATTTATGGGACTAATGTTTTTGGTGGTGCAAATATATATAATATTATAGGATGACAAGCTTTTCGTACTTTTCTGCTTTCTTATTGGTTAAATTTGATTTTACAGTTAGTTTGTAAATATACACTCCTTTTCCGATTCTGTCTCCAAAATCGTCTCTCCCGTCCCATGTTATTTCTCGAGATAAAAAACCTTCTGTTGTAATGGTTTGGTTTTTAGTCCAGACCACTTTTCCTGTTATGGTCATGACCTGCACTTGTACGTCAAGAGGTTCGTAAGGTCTGTTGTGAGAAAACCAAAATTGTGTATAAGTCGAGAAAGGATTAGGATAGTTAAGAACATGCGATAATGTTAATGACTCATCACCTACAACTGTAAATTGAATCTCGCTTGTAACAGGATTGTTGTAAACATCCCAAGCGGTAAAACTTATAGTGTGCAGTCCTGGAGCTAGATTTCTAAATGGGAAGCGTAAATTTCCATTAGTGTAATCATCTAATTTTGTCTGATAATAATCATTCAAAATATAAGGATTGCTTACGTCTCCATCTAAAATCGCAACAATATCGTGGCCGATTCCGCTTGCTGTATTAATTCCGTTTTCGTCTTCTAAAAAGGCTAGAAGGAAAGGAGATTCATTTGTGATGCCTCCAGATACAAAAGTTTCATCGTTCATATATAACTTCACTTTTGGACTAATATTGTCCTGAGGGGCATTTTCGTTAATTCCTCCAATTTTAATAGCATTGTTGTAGCCTGTCTGGTTTTCTAAAGCATCATTTTTCTTGGAATAAAAACTAATTTTTCCATTATCAACAGGAATTCTGATGTCTCTAGGTACAACAAAGCTAAATTCAAACTGACCATTTGTAACAGATGCATTTCCTCTAAAAATAGTTTCGCCTAAAGTTTTAAACTGCATTGGAGGGCTTAATCCGTCGTTGTTTAAGGTCGAGTTTGTAAGCATTTTGTCGAAAATAGCCGTTGCTAATTCTCCGTTGTAATTGCTTAATAACGTATTGTTTTCGTCTGTGATTTCTCCTGATATTTTAATTTTGGATAATGATTTGAAGTCAGGTATTGGCTGTGAAATTAAGATGTCATTTACCTTCGTGAGATTGATTCTAGGTTTCGGAATTGCCAGCATTAAGGCTGGATCGCCCAAATAAGTAACTACATTGCTGCCAGAGCTGGAATTTTCGTTTTTGGAAATTCGTAACGATTCGGCTATACTGTTATATTGGTTTGAACCATATGAAAGCAGGTTTTTGCTTAAAGTGCTGTTAAAGCTTTCTCCGTTTATTTTTCCAATTTGGCGAATGGTTGTCAGCATAGAAATCGCTCCTCCCTTAGGATTCCAATAGACATATTCTCCAGCAGTTGGCCTTGATGGGTCATCAAATCTTGAAAACTCACAAGTTATAGTTATAAATAAAGGATATTTGTATTGGTTGTTCAGGTTTTGTCCATCTGATTTTTCCCAGATTCTTTCGCTCGCCAGGCCGTCTTCTCCTCCATGTCCTAAATAATTAAAAACTAAAGCGCCTTTTTCAAAAGCATTAAAGAAGTCAGTTCTGGCTTTGGGATATCTTGCCCCGCCAGCAGAAGCTTCCTGCGTGTAAGCATCCAGAAATATTTTTTCAACATTGAAAAAAGGTTTTTCGGTTGTAATTAAATCGGCTAATGCGTTTTGGTTTGCCTGGAGTGTTTGGTCGCCTGCGGCATCTGTGTCATCGCTTATTAAAACAAAATTGTTTCTCCAGTTTCCGTATGATTTTGCGTCATGATATTCTAGAACTTTATTAACCATTTCCTGTGCCTGCGCATTATCTGAAACCAGCATACGCCCGGTTGCAATGTCAATTCCGTCAAAAGGATAGCCAATGATTCCTTCGTTTGCATCCATAAGTCCATAAAAATCATCAGAAGCAAATCCGCTTTCGCCTATAGTGTTGCTTGTGAGCGATTGATATATAGGTACAATATTCGTGTTGTTTGTAATTCGGTCTTTATAATCGTATGAAGCATCTCCAAAGAGGTTTAAATATTTTATTCTTTTATCAGCAGAAGAAGCATTTTCGTAAATGTATTTTACAAAATTTCGAATCCCTGCTATATCTTGCTTGCCAGAAGAGAATTCTTGATAAATATTTTCGAGGGCAATAACCTTGACATTTAAATTAGAATTGGTTCTGTGAAAAACAGCTAGCCTCTCTGCTTGAGAAACTAATGATTTTGGTGTTACAATTACATAGTCGATATCTTGAAAAGCATTTTGGCCGTTTCTGAAAATAGTTCCTTTTAAGTTCTGATTTGCAATTTTGGATTGGTTTTCTTTTAAAGGAGAGTAGTAGTCAGAAGCATCTATAGCTACATATTTTCTAATTTCTCCCAGATTTGCTTTGAAGCTGAAGGATGCCTGATTTGAATTTTCAATTTTGGAGACATTATATAGGTCTGTAACATCCCAGATTTGTGATATTCCTGCTGCGTTTCCAAAGGTATAATTTACAACTCCCGCGACAGAACCTGCATCGTTGTATTGAAACGGAAATTGCTTGCCTGTTCCCAGAAGTTTTCGTTTTGCAATTAAATTGATATAGTCCAGGTATCCTCTTGATCCAGGAACGCCGTTATTGTTGTAAGTTAGTTTTATTTTAATATTGTCTGTTCCTGTAAAAGTTGTGTTCGGAGGTAAGCTGTTGCTGTTGTACTTGGTTTCAGAACTTGCTGTTAAAGGAGAATAGTTTATGCTTCCGACATTTTGTCCATTGGCAGAAACTATAAATGAAGTAGCTGTAAAGGCTGCAGAAGCTGCTGTAACTTCTATCTTAACAGGGATGGAAGTGTCTAGATTTGGAAAATTAAATGAAAATTCTTGTTCTTGATTGATATCAAATGATTCTCCCAGCCATTGACGACCTAGATGAGCAATGTTGGTTTGGTCGATTTCATGAAATTGATAGTCATCAAACGTGTTTAGTTCTAATGTGCTGTTTGCAGTTGGCTGATTTAGGTTTAAAATTCTCTTTCCGTCTCCGCCAGAAGCTGTAATATAATAGTAGGATTTAGAGTCGTATAGATTTAAATTAGTCTGGCTTTCAGTATTCCAGTTTTCAACCCCTTCAGCATAAAAAAGAATATAGTCTTCATTATTGAAAATACCATCACTTTCTCCAATTACCTGAATGGCATTTTCTGTTAAATCATCTGGATAATAAGTGTTATTGGCTAATGGAAGCATCTTGCCTCCATTCCCGTATATTTTGATTCTTCTCGGGTCAACTTTCGAAGAATCAAAGCCTAAACTTTGTAAAAAGGATCTGGTGACTTTGTAAACGCCAGATTTTTGGATGTAAAAACGATACCAGTCTCCAGAGGCTAACACAGAATTTGAAATTGCAGCAGTTTTTTGAAAGATAGAACTGTTAGAGCTTCTTGCGGTAGAAGAACTGATAGAATAAGAAAAAGATTTAATTCTTTTGAAGTTGTTTCCATCTTTTACAATAGGATATAAAGAAATAAATGTTCGTTTTAAATCTCTCGAATTTGTGACTATTAAAGATTCATTTGGCTTCGAAGGAATGTTTTCAATCGCTAAATCACCTATATCAGCCCTTGAAACGGACTCATAAATGATATTGCTAATTTGCACCGAACTGCCGTTTGAGACATTAGTGAGATTTAAATTTTCTAATAACGTTATGCTTTTTTTTGTCATATCGAAGCGAAAACCGCTTCCTGAGAAGTATGGAATTACAATTTTATTTTCACCATAATTCGCTTCCTTTTTTTCTTGCCAATTAATTGTTATTCCCCCATTTAACTGAGAAAATGCGAGAATTGGAATCAAAAAAAGAAAGATGAAAATAAGCTGTTTCATTGGTTTAAAAAGCGAAATTTAATTAAAAAATAATTAGTAAGTAAAAATATAGTATTTCATGTTACAGTAAATAATAAAAAGTATATTTTTGCGTTCGTAACTAAAGGATATTTTTCTGGTAAAAAACAGCTAAATAAAATTATTAGAACAGATGTTGCTAATTAAATGTTAATTGTTATATTGCAGCACCTAAATTTATCACCTAAGAATGAGTATGAAAGTAAACAAAATTGTAGTCTTGCAGTTAATGATGTCAATGGTATTGATGTTGGGCACGGCTAGTTGTAGCAAAAAATCGAGTTCCACTAGCGCTTCTAGAGCAACTGGCTGGGATGTAGATAGTCAGAATGGAACTGCTGCTAGAAATGCAGGTAAAAAACAACAGGCTGGTCCTGGTTTGGTTTTTGTTGAAGGAGGTACGTTTACAATGGGTAAAGTACAGGATGATGTTATGCACGATTGGAATAACACACCAACTCAACAACACGTTCAGTCATTCTATATGGATGAAACCGAAGTTACGAACGGTATGTACTTAGAATACCTAGAGTGGTTAAAGAAAGTTTTCCCGCCTACAGAAGAAAATTACAAAAATATTTACGAAGGAGCATCACCTGATACTCTTGTTTGGAGAAATCGTTTAGGTTATAACGAAACGATGACAAATAATTACCTAAGACATCCTTCTTATGCTAACTATCCTGTGGTTGGTGTTAACTGGATTCAAGCTGTTGAATTTAGTAAATGGAGAACTGACCGTGTAAACGAAGCAGTTTTAGAGAAAAACGGATATCTTCAAAAAGGTGCTAAAACAAATGATGTTAATGCTGAAAATGCATTTAATACTGAAGGATATTTAATGTCTCCAAGTACATCACGTGGTGGAAGCGAAGAAATTGTTTTAAAGAAAAACCCAACTGGAAGAAGACCAAAAGCTGGAAAAGATGGTGTAGTTCCTGAAGAGAAAAACGTTTACGCACAACGTTCTTCTGGAATCATTTTACCAGAATATAGACTTCCTACTGAAGCAGAATGGGAATACGCAGCTGCTGCAGATGTTGGACAAAGAGAATATAATATCTACAAAGGACAAAAGAAATATCCTTGGTCTGGAGATTATACTCGTTCTAACAAACGTAAAAACAAAGGTGACCAATTGGCTAACTTTAAACAAGGAAACGGTGATTACGGTGGAATTGCAGGTTGGTCAGATGACGGAGCTGATATTACTAACGCTGTAAAAAGCTATGCTCCAAACGATTTCGGATTATATGATATGGCCGGAAACGTTGCAGAATGGGTAGCAGACGTTTACAGACCAATTATTGATAATGAAGCAAATGATTTCAACTACTACAGAGGAAACCAATATGCTAAAAACAAAATTGGTAAAGATGGTAAAATCGAAATTGTTACAACGGCTACAATTAAGTATGATACTTTAAGTAATGGTAAAGTTGTTGCAAGAAACCTTCCTGGAGAAATTGCTCAGGTACCGGTTGACGAGCAAGAAACTTATTTGAGACAAAATTTCAGCACAAGTGATAATATCAACTACAGAGATGGTGATAAACAATCTTCTAGATATTTTGACTTTGGTGATTCTGAATCAGGTTCAAAAGCAGATCAAGCAATGTACAATGCTCCTAAACATAATGTAACTACAGATAGTTTAGGTAAAATGATAAGAAAATACGATAATTCTAGTAAACGTACTACTTTAATCGATGACAAAGTAAGAGTTTATAAAGGAGGTTCTTGGAGAGATAGAGCTTATTGGTTAGACCCAGCTCAAAGAAGATATTTCCCTCAAGATATGGCAACTGATTACATTGGTTTCAGATGTGCAATGTCTAGAGTAGGTTCTAAATCTGAAAAAAGAAGATCTCCTAGAAACTAATTTTTAGAATTTCTAGCATAAAAATTCCAAATTCCAAAGCTGAATATTCAGTCTGGAATTTGGAATTTTTTTATTGTTTTTTTGCTATTTTTATGGTCTATTTAAAAATTTATAAATGAATATTCAAGACATTCATAACTCATTTTTACAATGCAGTTCTCTTTCTATTGATACCAGAAAGATTGAAAAGAATTCAATGTTTTTTGCTATTAAAGGAGAAAATTTTGATGCCAATACATTTGCTAAAGAAGCCTTAGATTTAGGGGCTTTATTTGTTGTGATTGATAATAAGTCTTATTATATTGATGATAGGACAATTTTGGTTGAAAACAGCTTGCAGACATTGCAGGAATTGGCAAAGTTCCATCGTTCTTATCTGGCGCTTCCAATCGTTGCTTTAACAGGAAGTAATGGTAAAACAACCACTAAAGAATTGATAAATGTTGTGCTGTCTAAAAAGTTTAAAACAAAAGCTACTGTTGGAAATTTAAACAATCATATTGGAGTTCCGTTAACTCTTCTTTCATTTACAAAAGAAACTGAAATTGGAATTGTAGAAATGGGAGCTAACCATCAAAAAGAAATTGAATTTTTATGCCAAATAGCACAGCCGGATTTTGGTTATATTACTAATTTTGGAAAGGCGCATTTAGAAGGTTTTGGGGGAGTGGAAGGTGTGATTGCTGGTAAAAGTGAAATGTATCAATACCTTGCTGTAAATCAAAAAATGGTTTTCATAAATCTTGAAGATCCTATTCAGATAGAAAAATCAAAAGGAATAAAATCTTTTACTTTTGGTTTAAAAAAGCAAAAAGCTGATTTGAATATTCATGAAATCACTGCTAATCCGTTTGTTGCTATTGAATATAATGATTTCAGAATTGAGTCACATCTAATTGGACTTTATAACGCAAATAATATAAACGCAGCTGTTGCTATTGGGAAATATTTTGAAGTAAATGAAAGTGATGTAAAGAGCGCTATCGAAAATTATATCCCAGCTAATAACAGATCTCAAATGATGCAGAAGGGTTCAAATGAGATTATACTAGATGCTTACAATGCAAATCCCAGCAGTATGGCTGTTGCAATTACAAACTTTCTTCAGTTGGATAAAAGAAATAAGATTATGATTCTTGGAGATATGTTTGAACTAGGAAACGAAAGCCTTTATGAGCATAAAGTTATTGTAGATTCTCTGGCAGGACAAGATCAGGCATTGTGTTTTTTAGTGGGTAAATCATTTTATGAAAATTTGGTTTCAAATGAAAATATAAAGTTTTTTGAAACTTTTGAAGCCTTTGCAGATTTCCTTAAAACCTTTAAATTCAATTCTAATACTATTTTAATCAAAGGTTCAAGGGGAATGGCGCTTGAACGAACTTTAGATTATATTTCATAAAAAAATGCCATTCAAATCTGAATGGCATTTTTTTTAAATACTCATTAAAAAACCAATTAGGTTTTCTTTTTTATTTAGCCCTAATTTCTTTCTTAGACGATAACGTGCTAATTCTACTCCTCCAGTTGAAATATTCATAATCTCGGCTATCTCTTTTGTAGACATGTTCATTAGTAAATAAGTCGATAAGTCTAATTCTCGAGGTGAAATGGTTGGATATTGTCCCTTTAAACGTTTTAAAAATTCAAAATGCACGTTTTTAATGTGTTTTTCTAAGTCTTTCCAGCTCTTGTCTGTATTTACTTCTTTTACAATGCTTTTATGTAATTTACTAAATTCCGACTTTGTACTCTCGTCTAATATGTTGGTGTCTATGTCTTTAAGTTTATGAATAATTCCGTTTAAGACTTTATTCTTTTTTACAACTTGTAATGAGTTATTTACTAGCTCCTTATCTTTTGCTAAGATCTTTATTTGCAGTTTGTCATTTTTTAACTTTTCAATTTCTTTCTCTAAATCATGCTGCTCATGTCTGATTTTAGATTCTTTTTCTAGATATAATCTTCTTTGTTCAATTGTTTCGTAATATCTGTTTTTTCTAATTTTCAACTTAATTCTAATAGAAATAAGATAAGCTCCTAATAAAATTAAAATCAGATAGAATAAATAAGCGAGGAAATGTCTGTACCATGGAGGAGAAACTGTAAACTCAACTTCACTTATGCTGGATTCTATGCCGTAGCTGTTTCTGGCTTTTAGTTTCATTACATAATTGCCTTCTCTTAAATTGGTGTATTCTTTAATGGCTGTCGAAGACCAATTTCTCCAGTTTTCCTCAAAAGGTTCCAATTTATAAGAGTACTCCACGTTTTCCTGATTTTCGTAAGTTGGAGATGCAAAAGTGAATTTCACTCTATTATATTTATACGGTATGGTATAAGATTCTGCTTTATTGGCAAGATTACCTGTTAAGATAGTGTCGCCAGGAAATGAAAAACTTTCTATGAAAGCCTTCGGTTTTGTCATAAATGTATTTGGTGTCGTAGAGTTGTAATGGGTCAATCTATCTGTTAATCCAATAAAAATGTTTTGAGGGTCAATTGCATTTACAGAAATGTAATTGTTTACCAGATTTCCCGTAAGATTGGAGAATATAGCCTGTTTTTTTGTATAGTTTCCGTTTTTATTTTTAACTAAAACTCCAAGAGATTCATTAAAAGCATACCATAAATTTCCTGAAGGATCTTCAATTAATGTATTGATTGTTGGAATTCCTTTGAATAAATTGGTGATTTTTTTATCTTCAAAGAAAGTCTCCTGCTCGACAGAATATCTATAAAAATGGTTTTTAACTTGAAAATAAACCTTGTTGTTAATGTTTTGAAGACTATTGATTCCTTTGTAGTTTTCGGATATGTTGACATGTTTTTTTATGAAATCAAATCGTTTCAAATCATCAGATAATTTTACTTGATATAGGAAAGGATTTTTTTTGAGCCATAAATAATTTTCATCTATTTCTACAGAAAAATTATTGGTTGTTTCATCAAAACCTTTCACTTGATGTAAATAATCATATCCCGTGCTTGATTTTTTGAAAACAGAAAAACCGTTGTAACTTTCACCTATAATATAATCAGGATGATCTGGAATTTTTTTGAATCCGAAATATCCTTTGGTATCCAAGATTTTCGAAACTCTATTTTTTTCAATAATTAATGCACCACTGTTACTGGCACAGATCAGTACATCATTTAAAACTTGAATGTTCCAAACTTGAGAAATTGTCCCTTCGACTCTGGTAAAAGGACTATCTCTGAAAGATGTTCCCCAAGGATGATAAAATAAACCCTGATTTGTTGCTACGTACAAATTACCTTGAAATGTTGTTGAAGCATAAACAGTTCCTATGTTATAACTATAATCGAAATAGGAAAATGGAGAATTTTCATTTATAAAAGTAATACCATTGTCAAGACCAAGCCAGATATTGTTTTTATTATCTATAAAAGAAGCTAAAATTGTATTGTTTTGAAGGCCTTTTTGTCGGTTTAGGTGTTGGATTATCTTTCCGTTTAAATCGCATATAATTGCACCGTCTAATACTGAATTTAGGACAATAAATTTGTTTTTAATTATAGAGCCGCCAAGAGAAGTATTTTTCTTTATAAAATCATTTGCCTCAGTCGCCCAGGGTTTTATTGTGCCATTTTCAGAGACAAAAAGACCTTTTTCTAAGGTAGCATATAACAATCTATTATTTGGAAGAGGAAAAAGTGACCAGATTTCCTTATCGTTAAAAATCGTTGTGCCCGGCACGGGAATAAGTCTTCGGTTTTTATACTCTAAAACACCTAAAGTTTTATCTTGAAAATAAAGACGGTTATGTACTAAAAACGAAAACTGGAATTTATGCGGAGCATTTAATGTTGTGATTTTCTCGCCCTTTAAGAAAAAGACCTTTGTAAAAGATTGAAAGATAACTTCACCATTAAAGATGTGTATTCTCCAAATCAGATTTATATTTTCTTTATCTATAGGACTGAGTAAGTTGTATAAAGAATAATACTTTAAAATTCCCTTCTCATCAATTTTAAAATAACCAAATTCATTATTTCCTCCTACAAATATTCTTCCTAGAGCATCAATCTTTAAACTTCGTATTTCTGATTTATTTGGTAATGAATATTTATGCCAATTTGAACCGTCAAACTGAATTAAACCACTGTTATTGGCAAAGTAAATGTTACCGTTTTGATCTTGATCTATACTCCAGTTTTGAGTTCCTCCTTTGTATTCTGATCTTTTATAGTTTTTTATATCTGGTATTCCAATGTTCTTCACTTGAGGAAAACCGACGTTTTGTATGAAAAATAGTAATATTGGTAATAAAGGTCTAACTATGAATTTCATAAAATTTTAAATGTATTTTTATTAGAAATGCTTAATAATGTCATTTGATTGTTGATTTTTTAATCTGAATGAATCAATTTTTTTAAATTATTTTTAAATTACAACGTTATAGTTCTCGTTAAACTAATGTAATATACGTTTTTTTTAATTAACATTTTTATAACAATTTTTTGTCAAAGCTAAAATACAGTAAATTAATAAATTAAAAAAAAAATGTTGTGTTTTTGTAGTGTCTTATTATTTAGTTTGAAGTGTTTTTGTAAGGAATTTTAATTCTCGTTTCTTAAAATTTAACATTATAATTGCAATAAATTACTAATTAATTAACCAAAATTTTTAGAAAAATGAAATTGACAAAATTACTTATTTTTTGTATTTCGTCTTTACTATTTTCAGTTATCGCATTTGCTCAGGAAATTACGGTAACGGGGATTGTTAATGATGAAAGCGGATTGCCCGTCCCAGGGGCAACAATTTTAGTTAAAGGGACTACTAAAGCAACGGCATCTGACTTTGATGGAAAGTTTCAGATAAGTGTTCCATCAAATGGAACTTTAGTAATTAGTTTCGTCGGTTTTAACACAGTAAATGAGGCTGTAAATGGACGAACTAAGCTGAATGTGGTAATGGCAGCAGCTTCTCAAAGCTTAAATGAGGTTGTTGTTATTGGGTACGGTACACAAAAGAAAGCTTTAATTACAGGAGCTTCATCAAACTTTAAAGGAGAGACACTTCAGGAGTTAAATACAGGTTCTGCAATGGAAGCCCTTCAAGGTATTGCACCAGGTATTAGTATTACAAGAAATAGTGGTGCTCCAGGAGCTGGTACAAAAGTTACTATTCGTGGACTTGGTACTGTTGGAAATTCTGATCCGCTGTATATTGTTGATGGTGTAACTGTTGGAAACATTGATTATTTGAGCCCTTCAGACATTGAGTCTATTGATGTTTTGAAAGATGCGGCTTCTGCTGCAATTTATGGTTCTAGAGCGGCTAACGGTGTTGTGCTTGTTACCACTGTAAAAGGTCGTAAAGGAAGACCAGCAAGAATTAGCTACGATTCATTTTACGGAATTCAAAATATATACAAAAATCTTGATCCTTTAAATGCGCAAGAATATATGTATATCATGGATGAAGGACGTGTTAATGATGGGTTAGCTCCAAATGACTGGCGTGCAATTTTAACAAACAATTCGTGGTTAGAAAGCAATTATCCTGGCGCAGGAGTACAGTACGGTGAGGAGATCTGGCAAAACCTTCAGAATGGATGGAAAGGAACTAACTGGATTAATGAAATGTCTAAGAAAGACGCCCCAGTAGTAAGTCATGCGCTTAATATTACAGGTGGAAGTGAAGATATTACTTATTCATTAGGGGTTTCTTACTATGATCAAGATGGTATTTTGGGTGGAAACCTTGTAGATGCTGGATTTAAAAGGCTAACTGCAAGAATGAATACTCAAATGGTCTTGAAGAAAAATGAAAGTCATAGCATTATTACTATTGGAGAAAATGTGACTTTTACTAATACGCAGAACAGAGGAGTATCATCTGGAAATATTTATGGCAACGATTTGCATAATGCAATTACTCAAAATCCGCTTCAACCTGCTTATTGGCAGCCTGCTGTAGATAGAAATATAAATGAGTTTGGGTTTTCGCCAACATTAGATGGATTGTCTACAAATCAGACAAATCCTTTAGCTGTAATGTATTACAGAAGTAACTACAATTATCCTAAAGATTATAAGATAGCAGGAAATGCGTTCCTAGAAATAGAACCTGTTGCTGGCCTTAGATTTAAATCGGTTTTTGGTATAGATTCTTGGTTTGGAAATGGAAGATCTATGAATCCAACTTATCATTTAGGAGTATTGTATAATGATTCAGTTGATGGTGCTTCTCAATATTCTTATTTTGGTGCAAATTCTACTTGGACTAACACGGTTTCGTATCAAAAACAATTTGGTAATCATAATGTTAACGCGGTAATTGGAATCGAAGAATTCAAAAATGTAGTGAATAATAATTTAAACGCTTCACGTAATGGACTGTTGTTTCCTGGTGATCCAAGATATGCGTATTTAAATAACACTAAAAGCCCTGCTTCAATAGCTGATATTAGCGCAGGAGGATATGACTCCGCTGCAGGTGGTGGTGGTCTTATGTCTTATTTTGCAAGAGCACAATACGATTATAAAGAAAAATACCTTCTTTCTGCTACTATTCGTCGAGATGGTTCTTCCAATTTTGGCAATGGCTATAAATATGGAAACTTCCCTTCTGTATCTGCAGGATGGGTGCTTTCAAAAGAAGATTTTATGGCAAGTACTTCAAAAGTACTTAATTTCTTAAAAATTAGAGGTAGCTGGGGACAAAATGGAAATCAGGCTATTCCTGCTTTTATTTATTCTTCTACAATTGCTTATGCATTTCCAGGATACTTTTTTGGAGATACAAAACCTGTTTCTGGAACAACATCATATCCAGCGAGAGTACCAAATCCATCTGTTAGCTGGGAAACATCAGAGCAGTTAGACCTTGGATTAGATGCAAGTTTATTTGATTCTAGATTAGGTATTACGTTTGATTGGTATAACAAAACAACAAGAGATTGGTTAGTTGAAGCGAAACCTCCAGGAACCTCTGGAGCAGCACCACCTTACATCAATGGTGGAGATATTGAAAATAAAGGTTTTGAAATTTCTGTTAGCTGGAAAGATAAAATAGGTGATTTTAAATACGGACTTACTTTAAGCGGTGCAGCAAATAAAAACAAGGTTACAAGAGTTGCAAATGCCGATGGTATCATTCATGGACCAAGCCACGTATTGTCACAAGGAACTTCAGAAATATCAAGAGCACAAATTGGTTATCCAATTGGATATTTCTACGGATTTAAAACTGCTGGAATTTTACAAAATCAACAAGAAGTTGATGCTTATGTAGGTCCAACAGGTCAGCCATATTTTGCTGACCAACGTCCTGGAGATGTTCGTTTTGTGGATTTAAATAATGATGGAGTTATCGATGAAAAAGATAAAACAAGATTAGGAGATCCAAATCCAGACTTCCAATTAGGTATTCAATTAAACTTAGAATATAAAAATGTTTACTTGAATACTACTATGAGCGGTAAATACGGAATGCAGGTAATGCAGTCTTACAGATCTTTTGCTGATATGCCAAGACAGAATTATACTTCTGATGTTTTTGATCGCTGGCACGGAGAAGGAACTTCAAACAAAATGCCTCGTTTAAGTTCAGTATCAAACAGAAATTCAAATTATATCTCTGATATATATATGCAAGACGCTGATTATTTAAGAATTAATAACTTAACTGTAGGTTATAATTTTAATGATATATTGAAAGATGTTAAGTTTATTTCTAACCTTAAATTCTATGTGGCTGTGAACAACTTATACACATTCACGAAATATGACGGTATGGATCCAGAAGTGCGTTGGGGAGGAGATGCGAATAACTTCCAATGGGCTTCAGGAATAGATTTAGGTTTATATCCGCAATCTAGAACAGTGATGTTTGGATTAAGTGCAGATTTTTAATATTAACACAAATGAGAATGAAAAATATAAAATTTATTATAGCAATTTCAGCAATTTTTATCGCAGTAAGTTGTGATGACTATCTGGATCAAGATAATCTTGGTGAAAAAAGTGTTGGTACTTATTATAAGACGCCAACTGACATCGAGGAGGCTATGGCTGGAGTTTACAATGCTATTTACACTGTAAATATTCATAGTGAAGAGCAGATAGCTGCAAACTTAATGGATAATATGATGTTAGGTGGCGGTGGACCTGATGATAAGTCAGCAAAATGGGTAGACAATTTTGAAGACCCTGCTGAAGATACTTATCACGATATGTGGAAACAATCTTATAATGGTATTTCGAGATCTAATGCTATTATAGAAGCACTGGCAACAGCAGATTTTTCTAAATATTTTCCAACTGTTGCAGAAGCAGAAAACTTTAAGCAGCAAGCATTAGGAGAAGCTTTATTTATGAGAGCTTTCTATTACTTCAGATTGGCTAAATTTTTTGGAGGTGTGCCATTAATTATGACGTATGATGCTGATCGATTTGTTGGCAGATCAACTTATGCAGAAACTTTTGCAGTAATCGCTACAGATTTAAAAGCAGCAATTGAGACAATGCCGGCGACATCTATTACAAGCATACCTACAGCTAGATACGGACATGCCAACAAATGGGTTGCAGAAGCATATTTAGCACGTGTGTATTTATTCTACACTGGATATATGACCAATGTTGAGAAACAAGCAACTACAGACCTGCCTCTTGTAGGTGGTGGAACATTAACAGGTACACAGGTTGCTACTTATTTAACAGATTGTATCAATAATAGTGGACATAAACTAGCTTCAGATTTTAGAAATCTTTGGCCGTATTCTTATGTAAATAAAAGTGCTGGTAATAATGTATTGCCTTGGGCAACAACAGAAGGTTTGTCATGGGTTGGTCAAGATGGTGTTAGTCCAACTTTTGGAACTGGAAATTATGAGACAATGTTTGTGCAGAGATTCTCTTTTGGAGACTGGGGCTGGACAAATGGTAACATCTATACTAATAGACTTGCATTATTTAACTCAATGCGTGGTAACTCTTTGGTTCCTTTTGGTGAAGGATGGGGATGGTGTACCATAAATCCAAAATTATACAATACTTGGTCAGATCTTGATCCAAGAAAAAGAGGTTCTATTTTGGAAGTTGGAAGAGCAGATCAAGGAACTGCTGGTTATGCTAGAGACAAAGGAGATCATGAAACTGGATATTTCAATAAGAAATATTCTTCACTTCAGCATGATAGAAACGGTTCAAATGTTGGAATGTTCGTTCAGATGTACGCTTGGGGAAATGCAGATATGCAGTTAATGCATGCTCAGGATTTTATCTTTATGCGTTTTGCAGATGTATTGTTAATGCATTCGGAAATTACTAAAACTCCAGAGGGTATGAATGCTGTGAGACTAAGAGCAAAATTAGGACCTGTTGGTTATTCATTGGATGCAATTAAAGATGAGCGTTTACATGAATTTGCTTTTGAAGGTTTACACTGGTTCGATTTACTTCGCTGGGGAGATGTTGAGGCTGCATTTAATGATGTAATCCCAGTTAGAAACTCAGGTGTTGATGCTAATTACAGCGTAAAATATAGAGCAGAAACCAAAGGTTTAGTTCCAATTCCAGAAACAGAAATGAGGGTGTTAAATGGAGTTTATACTCAAAATCCGGGTTGGTAATATTTAATAACTACTAATAATCAGAAAGATGAAAATTCATAATATAAAATATTTATTAATTGCTGCATTTATGCTGGTCTTTTCGGCATGTGACCCAATTGTAGATGAGCAGCATTTAACAAATTCAACAGATGTTGCGGGGGTTAACTTAAAAGTAACTCACAGCACACCCGGAGGTAATAAAATCACTTTGACTATGGACACACCTGGTGTAACAGGTTATTGGGATTATAATCTAGGAAAAGCTTTGACAAATGAAGTTACAGTGGTCTATCCAATTCCTGGAAAATCTACCTTTACTTTTATTGGAACTTTAGGAGGTGAATTTTTTACCAAAACAATAGATGTACAAATCAATCAATTAGACACACCTCTGGATCCAGCATGGTACAATTTAGTAAGCAACAATACTTCTGCCGGAAAAACATGGGTTTTTGATGGTGCTGCAGGTACAGGAGCGATGTATTGGTTTATGTCGCCTCCAGATAATCCCGATTCTGCTATGAGTGCGTGGTGGAATGCTGGAGATTGCTGTCCGCCTCTAGATGTTGCAGGAAAAATGCATTTTGATTTAAATGGAGCTGCAAACTATAATCATTATCAAACTGCTTCTGCAGCTGCTGAAAAAGGAAGTTTCGTTTTAGATCCAGTTAATAAAAAATTAATGATTCAGGGTTCTAAAATTTTAGGTTACGAAGCAGGTAATACTGCAAATGAGTATAATATTATTACGCTTACAGCAGACAAATTAGTGCTATACGTGCCAAGAAGTTTAAAAGATCCTGGTACAGGATGGACATTTGTTTACAAACCTCAATAATTTTCATGTTAGTTATTTTCGAAAAAGGAAGATTAAAAAATTCCTTTTTCGAATTCTCCAACATTTTTTATTTTACTCAGCTTTAGAGTGAAATAGTATAACGTTTAAACTACTATGGTTAGTTTAAGTTAAGTTTATTGCCTGGGTAGCCCATAATCTTGATTATGGGCTATTTTTTTTTGTTTAAAACAGAATACATCATCATGCAAGCAGCGTATGAAAAATACAAGGAAATTATTAACTATAAAAAGCTCTATTTACTAGCTTACGCCACATTTTTAAGCTTCTTTATTATAAATTTTCACTATTCGCTTAAAAAATGTTTTTGGAGCCATTATAAGCGTCTTTTACGGGCGTAAATATCGAGATTGTCCAACTTCTTTTCTTTAAAAAATTCTCTTTGGTATTTAATATAGTTTAATACTTCATACTCTAAAGTTTTATTGAATTAAGCCCTAATCTATTTTTTAAACTAGATTATATCTCTTTGGGGTTTTTTCAAATTTTATCTCAAAATGGAAATCTAGACACAAAATCTTGCTGTCTCCTCCATTCTTACTGTAAAACCTGATTTTATTTGGTCTTTCTTATCAATAGGAGTTAAAAATCATTTCCTCCAAACATCTCATTTGTAAGTAAATTCATTTAAAAAAGAATAATATAAGATTTTTCTTCTGTTAAAATTTTTATTAATAATTAAAAAAAAGTATTATAAAAATATCATATTCTCGGTTTTTATTGATTTACGAATTTTGCTTGCTTCAGAGTTGTAATTTACTGTAAAATAAGAGTTTGTAAGTCATTTGCTTTACTATCACGTTGTAGTTTGAGTGATTTTTAATAAGATTTTGGTATAAATACAATATGTAGTGTTTATTTTTCAAATTAACTTTTCTTTAGTACTACTTTTTGTTTTTTTAAAATATTGATAATTAATATTTTATGGTTTTTTTGATGTGTTTTTATAATATTAATTTTTTGTTTTTGATGTGTTTTTGTAAGGACTTTTAAATGCGAAAAACAAAAATTTAGTTTTACTATTGCATCGAATTACTAATTAATTAACCAAAATTTTTAGAAAAATGAAATTAACAAAATTACTTGTTTTTTGTATTTCATCTTTGTTATTCTCGGTTATAGCTGTGGCTCAAGATGTCACAGTAAATGGAATAATAAATGATGAAAGTGGAATGCCTGTTCCAGGTGCGACAATTTTATTAAAAGGTACTACTAAATCAACTGCTTCCGATTTTGACGGGAAGTTTCAAATTCAAGTACCTTCAAACGGAACTTTAACAATTACCTTTATTGGTTATACTACAGTAAATGAAGCTGTAAATGGTAGAACAAAAATCTCAATTCAATTAAAACCAGAATCACAATCATTAAATGAGGTTGTAGTGGTTGGATATGGTACACAAAAGAAATCGGTTGTTACTGGAGCAATTTCTAGTGTAAAAGCTTCTGACTTAGAAGATTTACCAATTACTAGGGTTGAGCAGTCACTTCAAGGAAGGGTTTCTGGGGTAACTATTGCAGCCAATGCAGGTCAGCCGGGATCTTCTTCTACTATTAGAGTAAGGGGTATTACTTCTTTTGGTAACAACGAACCTTTATGGGTTGTTGATGGTGTAATTGTTGACTCGGGCGGTATTGGTTATTTAAATCAATCAGATATTGCTTCTATGGAAGTTCTTAAAGATGCTGCATCTCAAGCTATTTATGGAGCTAGAGCAGCAGCCGGGGTTATTCTTATTACCACTAAAAAAGGAAAGTCTGGAAAAATGAGTGTGAACTACAACGGTTACACTGGTTTTTCTAAAGCTGCTAGAAAATTAGATTTATTGAATGCTACTGAATATGCTACAATAATGAATGAAAGATATGCAAATGGATACACAATAGATCCTCAAAAACCATATCAGCTTCCATATCAAAATCCATCATCGTACGGAGTTGGAACAGATTGGCAAAGTGTTATTTTTAATGACAATGCTCAAAAAACAGGTCATGAGCTAAGTTTATCAGGAGGAAATGATGTTTCAACTTTCTATGCTTCTTTCGGATTATTAGATCAAGAAGGAATTGTAGCTACTCCTATTTCAAATTACAACAGAAAAAACATTCGTTTAAACTCCACACATAAAATTGTAAAAGGTTTAACTTTTGGACAAACATTAGGTTATTCTCACGAAAAAAATGTTGGAATTGGAAATACAAATAATGAATATGGAGGACCATTGAGTTCTGCAATCAATTTAGATCCACTTACGCCTGCTATTGTTACTGATCCAGCAGTTGCAAATCAATCACCATATACTCAAGATTACGTTTTAAGAGACTCAAATGGGAATCCTTACGGAATCTCTCAAAAAGTTGTTCAAGAAATGAGCAACCCTTTGGCTTATATTCAGACTAGATTAGGTAATTATGGATGGTCGGATAATTTTGTAGGTAATGCATACTTAGAAGTAGAAGCTATTAAAGGTTTAAAATTTAGAACTACATTAGGAGGTAAACTATCATATTGGGGAGCTGAAAGTTTTACACCTGAATTCTATCTGAATTCTTCTACGATTAATGCAAAAAATAATTTGTCTAGAAATTCTAATAAAGGTTTTGGATGGAACATAGAAAACACTGTTTCATACACGAAACAAATCGCTGATCATAATTTTTCAGTTTTACTAGGACAAGGTGCATATGTTGATAATATTACCTCAGGATCTACAGTTACGTATATTAGTGTACCATATACCAATTTTGATGATGCAACTTTCCCGAACGATCATCCGCAAGAAAATATTACGGCTTCTGCTTACAATGGTTTTCAACACAAAGTAACGTCGTTATTTGCCAGAGTCAATTATGATTACAAAGAAAAGTACTTACTTACTGGTATTGTTCGTCGTGATGGTTCTTCTCGTTTTGGTCAAAATAATAAATACGGAACTTTTCCATCATTCTCTTTAGGATGGGTTCCCACAAAAGAAAATTTCTGGCCAGAAAACAAAGTTGTTACACAGTTAAAGTTTAGAGGAGGATATGGAGTTACAGGTAGCGATGCTATTGGAGATTTCAAATTCTTACCAACTATTGGTTCAGGAAGAAACTATACAATCGGAAACCAAGGTTCAGTAGTTGTTGGTAATAGCCCAAATGCACCAGCAAATCCAGATTTGAAATGGGAAGAAACAAGTCAAGCTAACGTAGCTTTCGATATTACGTTTTTTAATGATTTGTCATTAACAACAGATTTTTATATTAAAAAATCTACTGGTATTTTACAAGATATTGACTTGCCTGGCCACGTTGGTAGTACTGGTAGACCTTCTGCAAACATTGCAGACATGGACAACAAAGGAATTGACTTAGAGCTTTCTTATCGCAAAAAAATTGGTCAAGTTGGTTTTAACATAAGCGGAAATATTTCTTATTTGGAAAACGAAGTAACTAATTTAGGAAAAGACATCCAGTTTATTTCTGGAGATGCTTCTTTCCAAAACATGGGTGCAGTAACAAGAACGCAAGTAGGACAATCTTACAATTCTTTTTACGGATATAAAACACAAGGTATTTTTCAAAATCAAGCAGAAATTAATGCTTACACAAATGCTTCTGGTGGTTTAATTCAGCCAGGTGCAAGACCAGGAGATTTCAGATGGCAGGATACTAATGGTGATGGAACAATTACAGACGATGATAAAACTTTTCTCGGAAGTCCTATTCCAAAATACACGTATGGTTTTACGATTAACTTAGATTATAAAAATTTTGATTTATTAATTTTTACTCAAGGAGCAATTGGGAACAAAATTTTTCAAGGACTTCGCCGTCTAGATATTACAGATGCTAACTATCAAACTTCTGCTTTAGGTCGTTGGACAGGTGAAGGATCAACAAATTCATATCCAATTTTATCTACAGTTGATAATAATAAAAATTTCTCAAATGCTTCAGATTTTTATTTAGAAGATGGAGATTACTGGAGAATCAAAACAGTTCAAATTGGTTATAACCTTCCAAGTGATGTTGTATCAAAAGCAGGTCTTTCAAAAACTAGACTTTATTTGACAGGAGAAAATTTATTGACATTTACAAGATACTCTGGTTATGATCCAGAAATTGGTGGAGGAGTTTTTGGTATTGATAAAGGATATTATCCGCAAGCTAGAACTTTAATGTTAGGGGTTAATTTACAATTTTAAAATTAGAGATTATGAAAATTAAAAATATAAGATATTCATTCGCTGCAGTAGGATTGTTGCTTCTTAGCTCTTCTTGTGGTGAAGATTTTTTAACAGTTGATCCAAAAGGACTACCGTTGGTAGATAATTATTACAAAGATGAAGCAGAAGCATTTTCAGGATTAGTTGCTACTTATGATATCATGGGTAAACAATCAAAAGGTTTTGAAAACATGATTACCATGCTAAATGCTGGTTCAGATGATTTTTATGCAGGAGGTGGTGGACCTGGAGACGGTGCTGGTATTCACGGTTTTGATAATTATAAGTTAGATAAAATCACTATGCCAAGAAGCTTTTGGGGAGATTTTTTCCAAGGAATTGCTAGAGCAAATATCTTGTTGGAGAAATTACCGAATGTAAATATGTCTGATGCTAAGAAAGTACGTTTTGCAGCAGAAGCAAAAGCATTACGTGGCTATTACTATTTTGAACTAGTAAGAACATTTAGAAATTTACCATTAATTCTAACTACAATTTCACCAGCTGAAGGATATAAAAGTACCCAAGTTAGTCCAGAAGAAATTTATGCGCAAATTGAAAAAGATTTAATTGAAGCAAAAGCAGCTTTACCAAATACAGTAGATGTAGCAACAGAGGGAGGTCGTTTTTCTAAAGGTTCTGTTCAGGCATTATTAGGGAAAGTATATTTATACGAAGGTAAAAATTCATTGGCAGCCGCAGAATTTGCAGATGTAAATGGAACTCCGGGAGGTACAAGTATGTATGGCTACAAACTGCTTAGTAAATTCTCAGATTTATGGGTTATCAGTAATAAATTCAACTCAGAAGCGATTATCGAAATTATGCATACAGATAAAAGTAATGCAGACTGGGGATTCTGGGGTGGAGGAGCTGACGAAGGTAACTCTGTAAATATTATGGTTGGTCCACGAGGATACGAGAGAGTATCAAATACATTACCAGATTATGTTTCTGGATGGAGTTTTAATCCTGTAACGCCTAGTTTGTATAATGCTATGAAAGGAGATCCACGTTTTGAATCTACAATTTTTGATGTACTGCCTTTGGTTGCATCAGGAGCAGCAAAATACGCAAAAGGGGATCAGGATACAGGATATTTCTTAAAGAAATTTATGCCTCTTAATTCTGATACATCTTCAGGTGGTGGAGCGACAGCTTTAAATTATAAACAAGATACTTATGCAATCCGTTTAGCAGATACTTATTTAATGGAGGCAGAAGCTTTAGGTGGAACTGGAGCTAGAGCACAGGCTCTACTAGATGCTGTACGTGCTAGAGTTGGTTTAGCTTCTGTGCCAGTTTCTTTGGATGCTATTGCTAACGAAAGAAGATTAGAGCTTGCAGGAGAGGGACACCGTTGGTTCGATTTAGTGAGAACAGGAAAAGCTGCAGCTGTACTTGCAGCAGACGGATTTGTAGCTGGTAAAAATGAAATTTGGCCAATCCCACAAAAAGATTTAGAGAATACTCAACTTGTTCAAAATCCTAATTACTAATAGTTAATAAAATATCATATGAAAATAAATAGAAGCAAAAAACAACAATTTTTATTATTGTTTTTTATGACAGCTGTATTAGGACTTACAAGCTGTCAACCAGATGATTCTTTTGTTGATAATGGGTTAACCAACAGCAATGTTGATGCATCTTTTGATATTGTTCCTGTTGAAGGAAAGGTAAATACGTATAATCTGGTAGCTAAAACCAATGTAGTTTTAAAATCAATCTGGAATACAGGAAATGGAGATTATATTGGAAAAGGGATACAGGAAGTATCTTTTCCTGATGCAGGAACCTACACCATTAAACAAACGGCTATTGGAGCTGGAGGAGGCACAGCTACTGCTTCTAAAGATTTAGTTGTAGCTACAACAGATCCTTTAAAAGGGAATTTAGTTCAAGGAGGTACTTTTGCAACTGCTGCAGATCAAGCAAAATGGACAGTATTAAACCTTAGTGCTACTGGTGCAGCTTTTTGGTCTTATGAAAATAACAGCGCAACAATTCACTCTCCAGGAGGATGGGCACAAGAAGGAATCTATCAAGCAATTGATGTTGTAAAAGACAAAGAATATACAATAGATATGAAAGTTTCAGCTTTAAGCGGTTCAGATGAAACTTGGTTAGAAGTTTACGCTGGTAAATCGGTTCCACAATCTGGTGTTGAATATAAAGACAACAAAGTTATGGGATTAAGTACTTGGGATGGTTGTGCTAAAGCAGGTTTTTCTGGAATGCTTTCAGTTGTTGGATGTGTTAAAAACGACAAAACTGCAACGGTTTCAAATGTAGTTAAGTTTACTGAAACAGGAAAAATCTATTTACTAATCCGTTCTGGGGGTAATAAGTTTACAAAAGATGGAATTACAATTTCAAAAGTTGAATTCCGAGGAAAATAAAGAGTTAAGTTAAGTTTAAGTTTAAGTTTGGTTGTAAATAGCCCATAATCAGTATGAGTATGGGCTATTTTTTAAATTCTTTAAAAGGTGAAAAACCAGTTTTTTAGATTTCTCCAAAACTTCAATTAAACAATAATAATTGGAAACGAATGAAAAAAAATAGTCTAAAAATTTTATGCCTTTTGTTTTCCGTTGCAGCTATTGCACAACAGCCAAAAGCAAAAAAAGAATTTACAACCAGTGGTAAAAAAATAACCGTTTATACCACAGCAGAAAACTCAAAGCTGAGATTAACTTCTACAGATAATTTGACTTTTTCTGCATCAAAACAACCGCTGGAAACTGAATTTTCGGTTTTTGTAGAACCAGCAAAAAAGTTTCAGACTTTTATGGGAATTGGCGGTGCGATTACAGATGCAAGCGCCGAGATATTTGCTAAACTTTCAAAAGAAAAACAAGCAGAATTTTTAAATGCGTATTACGATCAGCAAAAAGGTATTGGCTATTCTTTGCTAAGAACAACTATTCAGAGTTCTGATTTTAGCAGTGGAAGCTATTCTTATATCGAAGAAGGCGATAAAGATTTGAAAACTTTTTCTATCGATCATGACAGACAATATCGCATTCCTTTGATAAAACAAGCCATTCAGAAAGCAGGCGGAAAACTAACAACGTACGTTGCGCCTTGGTCGCCAAATGCTTTTATGAAAAGCAATAAAAATGTATTAAAAGGAGGAACTTTACTTCCTGAATACTATCAAACTTGGGCAAACTTCTATGCAAAGTTTATCAAAGCCTACGAAAAAGAAGGAATTCCGATTTGGGGAACTTCTACGCAAAATGAACCAATGGCAACTCAAACATGGGAATCTTGTGTTTATACAGCCGAAGCTGAAAGAGACTTTATCAAAAATTATCTTGGACCAACTTTAAAAAAAGAAAATCTGGGAGATAAAAAAATAATCGTTTGGGATCATAACCGCGATTTAATGAATTATCGTGCGAATGTAATCTACTCAGATCCAGAAGCAGCAAAGTATGTTTGGGGAATGGGGTTTCATTGGTACGAAACATGGTCTGGCGGTGCACCGATGTTTGATAATGTCGCAAAAGTAAATGAAGCTTATCCAGATAAAAAATTAATGTTTACAGAAGGATGTGTGGAGAAATTTGACGCCTCAAAATATCAATTCTGGGGAAATGCAGAACGTTACGGAATCAATATGATTCATGATTTTAATAACGGAACGGTTGCCTGGACAGACTGGAATATTTTATTAGATCAAAATGGAGGACCTAATCACGTTGGAAACTTTTGTTTTGCACCAATCCATGCGGATACAACCACAGGCGAATTAATTTATACACCGTCTTATTATTACATTGGACATTTTTCTAAGTTCATTCGTTTAAACGCTGTACGCGTAAGTACCGCAGTAAGCAGAAGTGCTCTATTAAGTACTTCTTTTTTAAACACTGACGGAACAATGGCAACAATTGTAATGAACCAGTCAGCTAATGAGCTTACCTATAATTTGATTATCGGAGCAGAAAAAACGTTAGTTAAAATTCCAGCAAGAGCAATTCAAACACTTGTTTATTAATATTTTGTAGTTAAGTATAGAAGACTAATCAGGATCATCCATATTAGTCTTCTCTTACTTTTAATTAAAAACTTTTTAAACAGCATGAAAACAAAAAAAACATTCCTATTAGCCTTTATCTTTATACAATTAAGCTGTTTTACGTCGAAACTTACGGCTCAAAAAAACAACAAAATAAAGGTCTTTACTACGGCAGAAAATTCTAATTTGAAGTTGTCATTATCTAATGATTTAATTTCGAACAACAACACTACACAACAAAAAAATGCAGCAGTATCTATCAAAATAAATACTGAAAAAACAGACCAAACCTTTATCGGAATTGGAGGCGCAATAACAGATGCCAGCGCAGAAGTTTTCGCCAAATTGTCTCCAAAAAAACAGCAGGAATTTCTAAATGCTTATTACGATAAAAACAAAGGAATTGGTTACACTTTAGCAAGAACAAACATTCACAGCTGTGATTTCAGCAGTGACAGTTATACCTATATTTCAGAGGGAGATAAAGAGTTGAAAACTTTTAATATCGAACACGATCGAAAATTTAGAATCCCGCTAATTAAAAGAGCAATTGAAACAGCCGGCGGAAAACTAACTTTATTTGTCAGTCCGTGGAGTCCCCCAGCTTTCATGAAAGACAATAATGATATTTTGCACGGCGGCGTTTTGTTGCCTGAGTTTGCGCCATCTTGGGCTTTGTATTATGCAAAATTTATTAAAGCATACGAGAAAGAAGGAATTCCAGTTTGGGGTTTAACGATTCAGAATGAGCCAATGGCAAAACAAAGATGGGAATCTTGTATTTATACACCGGAGGCAGAAAGAGATTTTCTTAAAAATCATCTTGGGCCAACTTTAGAAAAAGAAGGATTAGCTTCTAAAAATGTTATTATTTGGGATCATAATAGAGGAGATATGTTAGAAACAAGAGCCAATCTTGTTTTCTCTGATCCTGAAGTTTCAAAATATGCGTGGGGAATTGGTTTTCACTGGTACGAAACGTGGAACGGCGGTCCGCCTCAATTTGAAACTGTTGCAAAAGTTCATGAAAAGTTTCCAAACAAAAATTTAATTTTTACTGAAGGATGTGTTGAAAGATTTAATCCAGCAAAATATCAATTCTGGGGAAATGCAGAACGTTACGGAATCAATATAATAAACGATTTTAATAACGGAACTGTAGCTTGGACAGATTGGAATATTCTTTTAGATCAAAACGGAGGCCCTAATCATGTTGGTAATTTCTGTTTTGCACCAATTCATGCTGATACGACAAAAGACGAGTTAATCTACACTCCGATGTACTATTATATTGGGCATTTCTCAAAATTTATTAGACCAAATGCCAAAAGAGTAATTGAAACAATAAGTGATAAATCGCTGTTAAGTACTTCTTTTAAAAATTCAGACGGACAATTGATTATTATCGTAATGAACCAATCTGACAAAGAGATTGTTTATTCGTTAGAAAATCAAAATGTAAAAAATACGATTACAATTCCAGCACATGCTATACAAACTGTGGTATACTAAATGTGCGTACTAACCTAAAAACCAAAAAAATGAAATTGACTATTAAAAATACCATAAAAGCATTTTTCTTCATGGCAACTGTAATGGGACAGGTAAAATGCTCTTCTTCAAATGACGCTGTAGAGAATCCGCCAGTGGTAAACCCACCTGTGGTAAATCCGCCTGCAGCTACTAACGATGTTGATTTTTGGCTGACTAAAGGTGACCAAAGTGTCTTGCTGGCAAAACAAGCAGGAATATTAGGATTTGGAACAACAACAAATACCTACGCTACTATTGAAGTTAAAGAATCTCAGAAATATCAAACAGTTGATGGTTTTGGTTATACACTAACAGGAGGAAGTGTAGCTGTCATCAATCAATTAAATCCAGCAAGAAGAAGTGCTCTTTTACAGGAATTATTTGGTTCTGGCGAAAATGCAATCGGAATAAGTTATTTAAGAATTAGTGTGGGAGCATCAGATCTTGATGCGGCACCTTTTACTTATAATGATCTTGCAGCTGGAGAAACAGATTTGAACTTGGCTAAATTTAGTTTAGAAAAAAATAAAGATCTAATTGCAATGTTAAAAGAGATCCTAGCCATTAATCCTAAAATTTTAATCTTAGCAACACCTTGGACAGCGCCAATTTGGATGAAAGATGTTGCTAGTTTTAAAGGTGGAAAATTAAAAACAGAATATTATAGTGTTTATGCTAAATATCTTGTAAAATACATTCAGGAAATGAAAGCTCAAGGAATCACAATTGATGCTTTAACACCTCAAAATGAACCTTTACATGACGGAAATAATCCAAGTATGTATATGTCGGCAGTTGATCAGACGAATTTTATTAAAAACAATTTAGGTCCTGCATTTAAAGCTGCAAATTTAAACGTAAAAATTATTGCTTACGATCATAACTGCGATAATCCAAATTATCCTAAAACCATTTTAGCTGATGCTGATGCTTTTCCTTTTGTTGATGGATCTGCTTTCCATCTATATGCTGGAGATATTACAGCTTTATTGAATGTTTACAATTCTTATCCAACTAAAAATGTTTATTTCACAGAGCAATGGACTTCATCAGAAGGAAAGTTTGCAGGCGATTTAAAATGGCATCTTCGAAATGTAATTATCGGTTCAATGAGAAATTACAGTAAAAATGCTTTGGAATGGAATGTAGCCAATAATGCCAATTTTGGTCCTTACACAGATGGAGGCTGTACGATGTGTAAAGGTGCAATAACCATAACTTCAGGTGATAGCTATCAGCGAAATGTAGCGTATTATATTATTGCGCACGCTTCAAAATTTGTTCCAATGGGCTCTGTTAGAATCGAAAGTAATTCGGGAGGTAATTTGCAAAATGTAGCTTTTCTAACGCCTTCTGGAACAAAAGTTTTAATTGTTGAAAATGATGGAAATGCAACAGAATTTTTCAATATCAAGTTTAACGGAAAATGGGTTGCAGCTTCTCTTGAAGGTGGATCAGTTGGTACTTACACTTGGAAGTAAACATTTAAACAATTCTTATTAAAGGTATAATACTGAAGTCGGGGACAAATAAATTTATGTTCGAGAAATGCGGTTTCAATTTGAACTTTTTTGATTTTGTTATGAACAAAACAGAAAAGTAGAAGAAATATATTTATCTTGATACTCAATTTATTAACTAAACCACTAAAATAAATAAAGATGAAAATGATTAATCTATTAAGTAGAGCAGGAATCTTTACTTTGATCCTGTTATTTGTGTTTCAATCTTGCAGCAGCAGTAATGATTCGAACGAAACTGCTCCTGAAGTAGTAACTCCTGATAAAATTTCTGTTCAAGTTGATATAATAGGAAAAACTGCCGAACTGCCAAATGGTGATGGAAGCGGAAAGATAAATTTGAAGATTACAGCAGCAAATGCAAAATCGTTTAAAATTAAAGTCAACAATGAAACAAAAGAGATTACAACCAGCGATTTTGCATATGAATTTACTGAGCCGGGAACTAAAACATATACTATTGAAGTTACCGCTTTTGACGGTTTAAAATATACAAGTACCTCTGCAACAGTAAACATTTTTGTAGCAAGAAAATTAATCTTTTCAGATGAATTTGATGTTAACGGCGCGCCTAATAGCGATAAATGGGATTACAATACAGGAACTGGAGACGGATGGGGAAACAATGAATTACAATATTATACCAAACGTCCAGAAAATGTAATCGTCGAGAACGGAATCTTAAAAATTAAAGCAATTAAAGAGGAATATATGGGAAGCCAATATACCTCTGCAAGAATTTTGACCAGAGGAAAATTTTCATTTAAATACGGAAGGGCTGAGATGCGTGCTAAATTACCAAGTGGCGGCGGTACTTGGCCTGCATTTTGGTTACTGGGAGATAATCTTGATACTGTTGGATGGCCAGCATGTGGAGAAATAGACATTATGGAAGAAGTGGGAAATAACCCAAATGTAATTCATTCCTCTTTACATTCTCCAGGACGTTCTGGAAATACACCCGATACAGCTATAACAAAGAATCCTACTGCAATGACAGAATTTCACATTTATGCTGTGGAATGGTCTGCTGAAACACTTAAGTTCTATGTGGATGATAATTTATTTTATACCTACAAAAACTCCACTACAACACCGTTTAACGCTAAGTTTTTTGTGATTTTAAATTTTGCTATGGGAGGAAATTTTGGAGGTGCAGTAGATCCAAATTTCAAAAATGCAACTTACGAAATTGATTATGTAAGAGTGTATAATTAACATAACTTTTAAATAGATTTTTTTCTCTAAAGCATCGTAAAGACTAGCTTTACGGGATTAAAATTTTTTAACATGAAAAAGATAAACAAACTTGTTTTAGCATTCCTATTTCTTTTAGCAGGACATTCGTTTTACGGTCAGAACCTAAAAATTATGACTTACAATATTCGTCTAGATGTCGAATCTGATGGAGAAAATGCATGGCCAAAACGAAAGGATTACTTTAATGCTCAAATAGGTTTTTACAGTCCGGATATTTTTGGTGTTCAGGAAGCAACACCAAATCAAGTGACAGATATTGCATCGGCTCAGCCAAATTACAACAAATTTGGAGTAGGAAGAGAAGAAGGAGGTCTAGGAGAAGCTTGTACGATTTATTACAAAAAAGATCGTTTTAAAGTAGAACAGTCCAATACTTTCTGGCTTTCTGAAACACCAGATGTTGTTTCACGAGGTTGGGATGCAGCTTGTAACAGAGTCTGTACATACGGACTTTTTAAAGATTTAAAAACTAAAAAAACGTTTTGGGTTTTTAATCTTCACTTAGATCATATGGGAGAAGTAGCCAGAGTAAAAGGTGTACAGCTTGCTTTGTCTAAAATTGAGGCATTAAATACAAAAAAATATCCTGTGTTTTTGATGGGAGATTTTAACTCAGAACCAGATACCAAACAAATTGTCGAAATCAAAAAGGTGATGAATGATACCAAAGATGTTTCTAAAGAAAAACCTTTTGGACCATCTGGAACTTTCAACGATTTCAAACATAATGAGCCTGTCACATTATTATTGGATTACATTTTCGTGTCCAAAAATAGCGGACTTACAATTCAGAAACACGCAGTGCTTAGTGATTCAAAAGATTTAAAATATCCGTCGGATCATTTGCCTGTTTTAATAGAAATAGATTAAATGAAAAACAGCATCAAAAAACTTCAAATTATAATCTTACTGCCTCTAATTGCGATGCAGTTCAATTGCGGATCTTCAAAAAATGCAACTGCAAGTTCTGGAAAAGCAGCATCTTGGATTACAACCACAGATGAAACTTCAAAACTTAAAAAACAGCCTGATTTAGTTTTTAGTTCAGAAACAAATGCAAATCAGACTATCGAAGTTAATCCTTCAGAGAAATTCCAAACTATAGAAGGTTTTGGGTTTTCATTAACTGGAGGAAGCGCACAAGCCATTATTAAACTGGACAAACCAAAGAGAGAAGCTTTACTTCAGGAATTGTTTTCTAGAAAAGAAGATGCCATTGGTTTAAGTTATTTAAGATTGAGTATTGGAGCATCTGATTTGAATGAGACAGTTTTTTCGTATGATGATATGCCAGAAGGACAAACCGATTTAAAGTTAGAAAAATTCAATTTAGGACCAGATTTAGAAGATGTAATTCCGGTTTTAAAAGAAATTTTGGCGATAAATCCGAAGATCAAAATAATGGGTTCTCCTTGGTCTCCTCCAGTTTGGATGAAAGATAACGGAAGCTCAAAAGGAGGTAGTTTACAGCCGAAATATTATGAAGTATACGCACAGTATTTTGTGAAATACATTCAGGCAATGAAATCGCACGGAATTGTTATTGACGCTATTACACCTCAAAACGAACCTTTACATCCAGGAAATAATCCGAGTTTATTAATGCTGGCAGAACAGCAGGCAGATTTTATTGGAAATCATTTAGGTCCCGCTTTCGCGAAAGCAGGAATCAAAACCAAAATTATTGTTTACGATCACAATTGCAACAAACCAGAATATCCTTTAACAATCTTGAAAGATCCAAAAGCAAATCCGTTTGTGGCAGGTTCTGCTTTTCATTTGTATGAAGGAGATATCAGTGCTTTAACAACAGTTCATAATGCATTTCCCAATAAAGATTTGTATTTTACCGAACAATACACGGGTTCTGGAAGTAATTTTGAAAACGATTTGAAATGGAGTGTAAAAAATGTAGTTATTGGTTCAATGCGTAATTGGAGTAAAAATGCACTTTCTTGGGGATTGGCAAATGATGAATTTTACAAACCTTTTACACCAGGAGGATGTTCAACATGTAAAGGCGCCTTGATGATTGATCAAAATCAAAATATCAAAAGAGAAGTAGGATACTATATTATAGGACATGCTTCTAAATTTGTTCCTGAAGGTTCTGTGAGAATTGGAAGTAATATCGTTGGGAATCTTTATAATGTTGCTTTCAAAACGCCATCAGGACAAACCGTTTTAATTGTAGAAAATGACGGAACTTCGACAGAAACTTTTAATATTAAATACAACCAAAAACAAACTTCAACCTCACTAAACGCAGGTACAGTTGCAACTTACGTTTGGTAAAAATTTAAACTTATGAAAAAAGTAACCACAATTACACTGCTGCTGGTTTCGCTCTTTGCATCGGCGCAACAGCAGACAATAGATCAGAAAGTCAATGATCTGTTGAAAAAAATGACAATTGAAGAAAAAATAGGTCAATTAAATCAATACACTGGCGACAATCAGGCAACAGGACCAATTACAATTAATCCAAACAAACAAAACGAAATCAAACAAGGTTTAATTGGGTCGATGTTAAATGTTATTGGAACAAAATATACCAGAGGATATCAGGAATTGGCCATGCAGTCAAGACTTAAAATTCCGTTGTTGTTTGGACAGGATGTTATTCACGGATATAAAACAACGTTTCCGCTTCCGTTAGCAGAAGCTGCAAGCTGGGATTTAGCTGCTATTGAATTAGGAGCAAGAGTTGCCGCAACAGAGGCTGCAGCAAGCGGAATTCACTGGACATTCGCACCAATGGTTGATATTGGGCGTGATCCTCGCTGGGGACGTGTAATGGAAGGTGCAGGAGAAGATACTTATTTAGGGTCTAAAATTGCTTACGCCAGAGTAAAAGGTTTTCAAGGAAATAAATTGGGAGATTTAAACTCAGTTATGGCCTGCGTAAAACACTTTGCGGCTTACGGAGCGGGAGTTGGAGGAAGAGATTATAACTCTGTAGATATGAGCGAAAGAATGCTTCTTGAAACTTATCTGCCTCCATTTAAAGCAGCTTTAGACGCTGGTGCAGCAACATTCATGAATTCATTTAATGACATTAACGGAATCCCGGCAACTGGAAATGCACATTTACAAAGAGACATTTTAAAAGGAAAATGGAACTTTCAAGGTTTCGTAGTTTCAGACTGGGGATCAATTGGAGAAATGGTAGCTCACGGATATTCTAAGGATCTTAAAGAAGCGGCATATGCAGCTATTACTGCAGGAAGCGATATGGATATGGAAAGTAATGCATACCGTAAGAATTTAGCAGAGTTAGTAAAAGAAGGAAGAGTTTCTATTGATTTAGTTGATGATGCTGTAAGACGTATTCTTCGCAAGAAATTTGAATTAGGATTATTTGATGATCCTTACAAATATTCAGATCCAAAGAGAGAAGAAAAAGCTTTAGGAAACCCTGAGCACAGAAAAGCAGCGCTTGAAATGGCGGAGAAAAGTATCGTGTTATTAAAAAACGAAAAACAGACTTTACCAATTTCTAAAAACACAAAGACAATTGCCTTTATTGGTCCAATGGTAAAAGAATACAAAGCCAATATGGGATTTTGGGCTGTAGAATTACCAGAAGTAAATTATGATAAATGGGTCGTTTCGCAATGGGATGGTTTGCAGAATAAAGTTGGAAAAAACACAAAATTATTATACGCAAAAGGCTGTGAAGTTACAGGTGATAATAAAGATGGTTTTGCAGAAGCTGTTGCAACAGCTAAACAAGCAGACGTTGTTATCTTAAGTGTTGGTGAAAGACATGATATGAGCGGTGAGGCAAAAAGCCGTAGTGACCTTCATTTGCCAGGAGTTCAGGAAGATTTGATAAAAGCAGTTATGGCGACAGGAAAACCAGTTGTGGTTTTAATTAATGCAGGAAGACCTCTTGTTTTTAATTGGACAGCAGACAATGTGCCAGCAATTGTATATACTTGGTGGCTTGGAACAGAAGCAGGAAATGCAATTGCTAATGTTTTATTTGGAGATTACAATCCGTCTGGAAAATTACCAATGACTTTTCCAAGAGAAGTAGGACAAGTGCCAATCTACTACAATCATTTCAGTACAGGAAGACCAGCTAAAGATGAAAATTCAACCAACTATGTTTCGGCTTATATTGATTTGAAAAACTCTCCTAAATTTCCTTTTGGTTACGGATTAAGTTATACAACATTTGATTATTCAGGTTTGAAACTTTCTGCTGCGAAAATAAAAAACAATGAATCTATCAAAGTTTCTTTTCAATTGAAAAACAGCGGAAAAGTGGCTGGAGAAGAAGTGGTTCAGCTGTATTTAAAAGATAAATTTGGATCAGTTGTAAGACCAGTTTTAGAATTAAAAGATTTCCAAAAAGTAAAATTGAATGCGGGAGAATCTAAAACAATCGAATTTACAATTGATAAAGAAAAGCTTTCTTTCTACAATAACAAATTAGAATGGGGAACCGAGCCGGGAGATTTTGAAGTAATGATCGGCGCTTCATCAGCAGATATTAAACTAAGATCAGATTTTGAATTGCTTGCAAATTAATGATTTGCATTTAAGATAAAATAAAAATGGGGCCATTAAAAGCCCCATTTTTTTATATGAATTATTTAAGTCTTTTCTTGAAGTTAAATTTCAACAGATTCAATAAACCCTGCTCAATAATATCAATCCCAATTCCAAAATTACTGTCTGCAATAGTATGATGATCATTTCTGAACTTTTCAAAGTCTTCTGCTGGAATTTCTAAATTTACCAAAGGCTTGAAATCAACAGTTATAGATGCTCCGTTTTTGGTTACTTTTTTGCGGCTTGTAAAATCAAAATACGGATTGATAATTGTACTTTCCTGAACTGTAAACTTTTCTTGTGTGTCAATTCTTTGATCTGTTTGAAGATTGATTTCATATCTTTCATTATCAAAATTATGCCAGAACGGAATGTCGGTATGCAGAAAATCTCTTGCATTATTCTTTACCACATTTCGGTCAAAATACATTAAGAAACGGTTCTTTTGTGCATCTACAAAATATGGATTTTCGATAGAAGCGGTGTATTGAATTGTAAATTCGTTTAACTTTTTATCATCACTCAAAATATCAATTGCAGCATTCTGAAAAATAGTTCTAATATCTGTTCCATTTCTATCGTTCGAATAATTTAAGGTATAAAACAAGAAATTATTCCAGCTGTCGATGATTTCTCTTTTATTAGTGTTCTTAAAATATTTACGCATATAGTTAGCGCGGTTTCCTTTATAAGTACTGGTTAATTTTAAAGAACCAGTATTATTTTGAACAATAAATTCGGCTTTTTCATTAATACCGTAATAAGAGAATTTATGCGGTTTTTTAACTTCTAATTGTTTGTTTGGTTTTACTTCCAAATAATGCAGGAAGTAAATAAAACCGCGGTTTTCAATTAATCCAAATTCATCTCTCGTTGTTGCATCTATAAAATAAGTTTCGTCTTTGTAATTCACTTTTACAATTACATGATTAAAGGTTAAGAGTGAAGGCAGATAATGCGAGATATAATGATCTGAGTTAAAATTGACTAAAACTACAGAAGAATCAATATTGAGGTAATCTAAAACTACTTTCAATAAAACCGATTTTGCTTTACAGTCTCCTTGCTTATTCTCATAAGTTACAGCAGGTTCCTGCGGCTTATGTCCGTTCATTTCGTCGGCATTGTATACGTAGTAAATATGATTTTGAACATAGTCTATTGCGTATTGTAACTGTTCATCTTTGTCTGTAATGGCATCGAGTTTTTCAGCTAACTGTGGAGCAAACTCTTTCAAAAAAGATTTGCTGTAGATTTCTTCATAAAGAGGAGAAATATAGTTGGATAAATCAGTCCAGCTGCGGTCTGTTGCAAAATCTATGTATGGAGCAATTTCTCTATTTTCATCAAAAGAGTTGATGTAATTTTCTTTTTCGATTACAAATCTTTCGCCTTTTTTTAAATAATTAATTTCTGGTTTCAATACATTTCCATTCTCATCCCTGAAAAATGTTTTCTTGTAAGCAATGGTTTCTTTTCGATCATTGATAAAACTAAACTTATAATTTCCGTATGCCCAATAAGTATTTGGAGTGATATAAACATATTTTAAAAACTCTTTTCTAAGGAAATCGCGATCTGTAAAAACTTTAACTCTGGAATCTTCGGTAATTAAAACATCATAAAGACGTAAATCTTTAATAGTAATGTTTACTTTTTTGCTGCTGCTTAAAACACCGCCTTCACTTTGATTTTCGTTATCAAGGACCTTAATTTTTGTATCAGCAATTTTATCAATTAAAACGCCGTCTCTCAGGACACTGATTCGGTGTATGATATAGGTTTCATTTTCTTCCACAATCACATCTCTAGCAGAAGCACTTTCAAGATTTCCCGGTTCGTTAAGTGTGTAAGCCACGCAGGCATATTCGCTGTTTTCAGTGTCGCTAGTGTAATAAATTTTATCTAATAAGTAACAGAAATCGCGTCCTTCCTCGACTTGTTTGTTTGAAAAATCAGATTCCTTTATAGATTGGATTAATTGATTGTCATCTATTTGTGAAGCCCAGTGTTCTGGTTTTTGAATTTTATAATTTTCTGATTCTAGGATGTTTTCCATATTTATAATTTTACAGGAGTATATTCTTACTTTTGAAACAGCTAAAATAAGCAATAATGCCCGATTTTATTCGATAAAAATGTGAAATTTACGACAAAAAAAAACCTCGCTGGAAAGAAGCGAGGTTAGCATTATAAATTATAAAAATGTGTAAAAGGTTATTTTAATACAGTATTTATAAAATCCATTGCACCAATTCCTTTATACGAAGCAAACAATGCTTTTTCATAAGCTTCTTGTTTGGCTTTTTTATTTTTAGCATCTTTTTCCACAATCATTTCGTTGAAGATTTTCTCTTGTTCAGCGCTATATTTTAAAGAAGCTTCTAAAAGATACGTTTTAGAAACAAATCCGAAAGAAGTCCAGATTTTTGTTCTAATCTTTTGATTGATGTTTTTTAATGGATTGGAAATCATAACTTCTACATTTTACTTTCTACACTCACTTTGAAAAAAAATGGGACAGCTTGTATTATTTTTATTTGTTTTTGATTCGAATTTTAGAAACTCAAATCATTAATGTGTTATTTTGACGCAATGTAATTATTTTTTTTAAATTTGACTTTAAATTTAAGTTAAAATTGTAGTTTACACACTTCTGAGTCCTTTTTATAAAAAATGTTCATTTTAGAAAATAGCAATCGGATTAGTAAAAATGAAGTAAATTGCGTTGTATTTAAAGAAAGAATTTATACAAACATTTGAATGTTAAAAGACATTGTAGACAATAATGAAAATTACCAGCCGGGGCTTTCTATAGACTGTGTTATTTTTGGTTTTCATGATAATCAGCTTAAAGTTTTATTGATAAAGGTCGAAAGAGCGAATAAATGGTCATTGCCTGGCGGATTTATTCCTGTTGATGAAGATATTGATACGGCTGCAATTACGGTTTTAAACAGCCGAACTGGAGTAGAAGGCGTATTTTTAAGACAATTTGCAACCTTTGGAAAAGTAAAACGAAATGAGCAGCATTTTGATAAAAAGACTTTAGAATATCTTCAGATTGAAGAAGAAAAAGGGAAATGGCTCATGCGTCGTTTTGTGACAATTGGGTATTATGCGTTAGTAGATTTTTCAAAGATTCTTCCCAATCCAGCCAACCGAAGTGAAATTGTGGAGTGGATTGATCATAAAGAAGTTCCTGAACTGATTTTAGATCATCGTGAAATTTTGGATAAAGCGCTTGATACTTTAAGAGTTGAATTGAATTTAATGCCAATTGGATATAATTTACTGCCGGAGAAATTTACAATTCCCGAACTTCAGAAATTGTATGAAACCATTTTGGATAAAAAGCTGGACCGAAGGAATTTTTTAAGAAAAATAACAAACATTGGAATTCTTACCAAACTCGACGAAAAGAAAAGCAACGTAGCGCATAAAGCACCAAACTTGTATTCTTTTGATAAAGAAAAATACGATGAGGTTTTAAAAAATGGACTGAATCAAGGTTGGTAAATGAAGGTTTAACTTTAAAATTTACGATTATGGTTAGTGTTGAAAATTTTAGAAAAACGGCTTTGTCATTTCCAAATGCAACCGAAGAACCCCATTTTGAGAAAACTTCTTTTCGTGTCAATAAAAAAATATTTGCCACTTTTGATGAAAAGAATAATCATGCCGTTTTAAAATTAAACGAAATCGATCAATCTGTTTTTTGTGCTTCAAGCGAAATGATTTTTTATCCAATTCCAAATAAATGGGGTAAGCAAGGATGGACAATTGTAGAATTGGCTAGAGTAAGACCAGAAATGTTTGAAGATGCTTTAAAGCTTTCTTATGAGAACGTCGCGCCTAAGAAAAAACAGTAATTTTAGAATTAAATATCTTCTACAATAGTTCTAAAAGTCAAATTTACTCTTGGTTTCTGAGTTGTTTTTGTTGGAGGTAAACGATGCAGCCAGTACGTCTGCGTTTCATCTTTCATTACTAATAAACTTCCATGTTCTAAGATTAAGGAAACCTTTTCTTTGGATTCTTTATGCTTAAAAGCAAACTTGCGCTCAGCACCAAAACTAAGAGAACCAATAGCTCCATTTTTCTTTAAATCCTTTTCGCCGTCACTGTGCCATGCCATTCCTTCTTCACCAGAATGATATAAATTTAGCAGACAGGAATTAAAAGTTTCTCCCGTTTTTTCTTCAATAATAGCTTTTAGTTTTAATAATTCGGGTGTCCACGGAAGTGCTTTTTTTGTTGTATTGGAATACGTATATTCAAATTCTTTTTCGCCATACCAAGCCACTTTTCTTTTGGTTAAAATTAATTTTCCAAAGATGATGGCTTCGTCATTTTTCCATTCAATTGTATGCAGTAAAATATCTCGATAGAAATCAGCTTCTTCTCTAGAAAATAATTTTCCGTAATAATTTACAGTTCCGTTTTGCGGAAGCAAATTAGTGTTTTCGTCTGTTTGAGGATTAAATAAGTCCATTTTTCCATTTTAGATATTGTGGTTTCATGCAATGTCCGCAAGGCCTGAAACCATTTTGTTTTGCATCGTTTTCAGATGAAAAGAAAACACGGTTTTCGCGTTTCATTCTTTTTCCAGAAGAACATTTTAGTGTTCCGTAGATTTTTAATTTTTGGTTGCCGCCGAAACAAATTTCCGCATTTTTAATTTTATTTCGAAGATCTAAATCTGAAATTTTCGAATGTTCTATCATAATTTAATCACATTTTATTCTGTAGAGACGCACCGCAGTGCGTCTAGCGTTATGTATTTCCGCAATTTTTATCGACAATTCTTGTGTAGACCCACAGCAGTGTATCTAACGTCATGTATTTATGCACAGAATCTTTGTCGACAATCTTTGTGTAGACGCACTGCGGTGCGTCTCTACAGATATACCTGTTCCTTTGCGCCTTAATTTAACGCATCATGAAAAATAATCCCCAAAGTATATCTTTCGCCAGAATGTACTTCGCTAACGCCATGTTTCATATTAACGCGATAATAACCTTTTGTTCCTTTTACGGGTCTAAAATTTGTTGTAAAAACCAAAATATCTCCTTTTTTAGGTTTTAAAACTATAGCTTTAGATTGTGCTCTCGGAGTTTGCTGTGTTAAAACAAATTCTCCTCCCGTAAAATCTTCATCGGGTTCCGAAAGAAAAAGAACAATTTGAATAGGAAAATAGACCTCGCCATACAAATCTTGATGTAAAGTATTGAAACCGCTTTTGCCGTACTTTAAAATTAAAACTGTTGCTTTTAGTTGATTATTATCATGACATTGTTTTAATAATTCCTCATGTTGATTTGGAAAACGAGTATTTATATTCAACGCTTTCATCCACGAATTTGCGATTGGAGCCAATTTAAGATAAATAGAAGAACGAATGTTTTGAATTAGATCTGGTAGAGGATAATTGAAATATTTGTATTCACCCAGACCAAAACGGTAGCGTTCCATTACAACTGTTTTTCGATACAAATTTGGATTGTCATAATCGAATTTCAGATCTTCGCATTGTTCGTTATTCAACACATTCGGAATAATGGCGAATCCATTTTCGTGCATAGATTCAGTGATGCTTTCCCAGTTTTGAGAAGCAATTTTAGATTGTATATTTTGCATAATAATTTTAGATAGAGATTTTTTTCCGCCACGAATTACACGAATTGGCACGAATTAATTTTTTATCCGCAAGAAGAAAAATTTGTGTAATTCGTGGCGAAAAAACGAAACGTTAGACGCACTGCGGTACGTCTCTACGATGTGTTTTATGCAGATTTATTATGGATTTACGTGCGCGCTTTCCCAGCCAATTATAGCCGTTTTTCTAGTATTTCCCCACATATAACCACCGAAAATTCCCGAAGATTGAATCACACGGTGACATGGAATTAAGAATGCGACAGGATTGCTTCCAATTGCAGTTCCTACAGCGCGTGATGCATTTGGTTTTTCAATTTGCTGGGCAATTGTTCCATAAGTAGAAAGCTGTCCCATCGGAATTTTTAAAAGAGCTTCCCAAACTTTCAATTGAAAGTCGGTTCCTTTTAGGTGAAGTTTTATTTCAGAAAGTTTGCTCCAATCGTTCTGGAAAATGAATAAGGCATTTTGTTGTGCTAAATCCAATTTTCGGTTAAAAGAAGCATTTGGAAACTTATCTTTTAAAGCAATAAATCCTGCAGTTTCATCTTCGGCGAAAGCCATAAAACAAACCCCTTTTTGTGTTGAAGCGACAATAATATTCCCAAAGGGACTTTCGGCGAAACTATAATTTATTTCTAGATTTTTACCGCCGTTTTTATATTCTGCTGGTGTCATTCCTTCAATATTGACGAATAAATCATGAAGTCTGCTTGTGCCTGAGAGTCCCGTTTCGTAAGCTGTTTCAGAAATGGTTGCCTGATTTTCTTTCAGTAATTTTTTTGCGTATTCAATACTTGTATACTGTAAGAACTTCTTCGGACTTGTTCCTGCCCAATCGCTAAAAAGTCTCTGAAAGTGAAACGGACTCAAATGTACTTTTTCAGCCACTTCATCAAGATTAGGCTGGTTTTTAAAATTAGCTTTGATATAATCGATGGCTTCGGCAATACGATCATAATTGATGGTTTCCTGTGTGTTCATCTTCATTCAATTTTATAAGGCAAAGATCGATTGGTTTGTGCTGGGATAAAATCTGAAACTTGCTGAGTTTTTTGCCGCAAAGTCGCGAAGGCGCAAAGTTTTTTATAAGTATTCTGATTTTTTAGCAGAGTGGATTGACTATAAGATTAAAACTTTGTGCCTTAGTGTCTTCGTGGCATCATCTCTCAATGCGCTGTAGTTTTAGAAAAAACATTAATTACAACAACACCAATTATTATTAAAGTCAGTCCAATAATAGCTGGCAGATCAGGGATTTCTTTAAAGAAAACAGCACCAATAATCGTTATTAAAACAATCCCGACTCCAGACCAAATGGCGTAGGCGAAACCAACAGGAATGGTTCTAATGGCGAAACTTAGACAATAAAAAGCACCGCAATATCCAATAACCGTAATGATGCTTGGAATTAATTTGGTAAATTCTTGAGACTTTTTTAATGCTGTTGTAGCAATGATTTCGAAGATAATGGCAGTAAGTAAAAATAAAAAATTCTTCATGGTTAGCTTTTTTACAAAGTTAACTTTTATTGAAAGGAGAAAATTTATTTAAGATTATCTTTTGCATTCGAAACACTAATTAGTTTATAACCATTTTCAGTTCGCAAAAATTGAATTTGGTCTTGTTTAAAATCAGTTTTGTTTTTCGGATTTATAATGATGCTTTTTACTGGATAAAGCCATTCTCTGGATTCGTTGCAATTGTTGAAATAAAGATCATATTCGCTCGATTCAAAAATAAACTGATTCAATCCGTCAGATGAAACAAAATAGTCTGTTTTTGGATTTTTGAGTTCTTGAAGTTTTGATTTGAGATAAATATAATTTTGATCGATAAATTTAGTTTTAGACTCACTTATCCATCCATTTGGCTCTTTCCAATAGGTAATTTTGTCAAAAGAATGTTTTTCTAAACTGGCTTTGGATAAATCCTGAAGTAAATTGTTTTCGAGCCAATATTTAAATTCTTTGTCGAAATTGATAAAGGAATAGTATAATCCGTCAACGCCTAGAAAACTGTCTCTAGTTTTGTCTTTGCTTGGTTCTTTTGATTTTTCTAAGGAATAAAAATTTAGATCGTCGTTGTAAGAGAAATTTTCAATTAAGATTTTATTATTAATATCGATTAGAAACTCTTTTCCGCCTTTCCAGAAAAAATGTTCTCCATCCATTTCTTTTTTAGCATCTTTTAATCCAATAAACATTCCGTTTTTAACTTTTGTCAGATTGCTGTATTCGGCTGGAATCACAATTTTTCCTTCTGCATTAAACATTCCCATTTTATCTGTTTTACGATCTGTAAATCTGATAAAACCTTCATTTTCGCAGTCTGGTCCATTGTCAAAAACGTATAAACTGTCTCGACCAACTATTTTTCCTGATTTGGTTAAATAATAACTTTCCCATTTTTGATTTTTTTGTTCGCTGACCGCTATTATGTTTTCAAATTTTCGAGCGATTGTAAAGCCAGTAAATTTTGGTTCTATTTTAATGACTCCGTTTTTATCTTTAAATCCAATATGAGTGGTGTCTTTGTCCCAAAACGAAATCCAAGTATCATTATTTTGTGAAAATGCGGGGTAATTTAAGCAGAATAACAGGCAGAGAATAATAATCTTTTTCATAAAATTTACTTATCTGAGATGAGTTTCTAATTCATTGTTTTTTGCTTCTTCAAAGCAATCAGAACATAACATTTTAAAATCGGCTTGGGCTTGAAAAACATCAGTCCATTCTTCGCCATTATCCAAAAGATATTGTTCGCACGATCCGCACCAAGCAATTTGCGGAAGATCTTCTTCGGCTTCGGAATAGAAAAAACCGACTTGCTTTTTAGTATCTATTGCCATTGCAATATGAATGCAACTAAAAGACATTTCTTTTGAACCGTGGATATCACATATAATTTTTTCGATCATTTTTGGAATTTTAAGCTTTAACTTCAAATTTAAAGTTATAAAATAAAAAACCTGTAAATGTCTTGTTAAATTAAGAGTTCTTGGTCAACGTGTGCGTGAGGGATAGGAGCTGGCTACAGAAGTAGCGCGGATAGCCCGACAGCAACCCAGTAAAAGGGCGTATAAGCGTTTAGTAATTTTGCCCTTTTATTGGGTTGGTGGCACGCCCTTATTAATTTTAGATTTCTGAGTTTAGATTGATTAGGGGTGTTAAAAAACAAAACCCGACAGGTTTTAAAATCTGTCGGGTTTATTTATGCCGAATAATTCTAAGACAACTTAATTGGTTTTTAGATTTTTTGAAAGAGCTTTATTTATTTCTTCTTGTTTTTGTTTTCTTTCATTCTCTTCTTTTTCCTTTTTTTCAAGGTCTGCTTGTTTTGTTAGAGAAATTTCTTTTTCTTTTTTTAGATCTTCAAGATTTTTAGAACTTTTTTCCAACTCAGCTTTTGCTATATTAAGTTTTTCTTCAGTTTTGCTTATTTGTTCTTTGGTTTTCTCTATATTTTTTTTGCTGTTATTATCTTGGCTATTGTCCAAATTTTCAAGTGTAGCTAATTTTTCTTTTTGTGTTTTTAAATCAGAATCTAACTTTGCTGTTTTTTCTTCAAGTTTCTTTTTGTTGTTTTCTTGACTGGTAATTTTTTTATCTGCTGCCCCATTTTTATTCATTAATTGATTCATTCGTGAGCGCGTTGCCCAGTCTCGATCGGATTTAGCAATATCGTTTGATAATTTTTGATTATTTGCTGTCCTTTGTCTTTCATAATACCTACTTTGTTCTAGCTGATGGTTGTTATTGTATTGAGAAGAAGCGAAAATGGGCAGCAATATTAATACTGTTAAAAGAAAATAGAGTTTCATAAGTTTTGGTATAAGATTAGTTTTTGGAATTCAAATATAAATCGATTATTCAAAAATATCTTATTAATTTTATTTCATTTCATTTCATTTAATGATAATAAAAAACAAAACCCGACAGGTTTTAAAACCTGTCGGGTTTGAATATGTATTTAGATAATCTAAAATCTATCCCGAGACTTCGGGACAGAAATCTAAAATTGATTTAGTATCTGTAGTATTCTGGTTTAAATGGACCTTGAACTTCAACACCAATGTATGCAGCTTGATCTTCTCTTAAAACTTCAAGTTCAACGCCTAATTTCGCTAAGTGTAAAGCAGCAACTTTTTCATCTAAATGTTTTGGTAACATATAAACTTCATTTTTGTAAGCTGCGCTGTTGTTCCATAATTCGATTTGAGCCAAAGTCTGGTTTGTAAATGAGTTACTCATTACAAAACTTGGGTGACCTGTAGCACAACCAAGGTTTACTAAACGACCTTCAGCCAAGATGATGATATCTTTTCCGTTGATGTTGTATTTGTCAACCTGAGGTTTGATTTCGATTTTAGATGCACCGTGGTTTTTGTTTAACCAAGCCATATCAATTTCGTTATCGAAGTGACCAATGTTACAAACAACAGTTTTGTCTTTCATTTGCTCGAAGTGCTCTCCAAGAACGATATCTTTGTTTCCGGTAGTTGTAATGATGATATCAGCATTAGCAATTACAGTGTTTAATTTTTTAACTTCATAACCGTCCATTGCAGCTTGTAAAGCACAAATTGGATCGATTTCAGTAACTGTTACGATAGAACCAGCACCTCTAAAAGAAGCAGCAGTTCCTTTTCCAACATCACCGTATCCACAAACGATTACTCTTTTTCCAGCTAACATTAAGTCAGTTGCACGACGTACAGCATCTACAGCAGATTCTTTACAACCGTATTTGTTATCAAATTTAGATTTAGTAACAGAATCGTTAATGTTGATAGCAGGCATTGGAAGAGTTCCAGCTTTTACTCTTTCGTAAAGTCTGTGAACACCAGTTGTAGTTTCTTCAGAAAGACCTTTAATTCCAGCAACTAATTCTGGGTAACGATCAATAACCATGTTAGTTAAATCTCCACCATCATCAAGAATCATGTTTAATGGTTTTCTGTCTTCACCAAAGAATAAAGTCTGCTCAATACACCAGTCAAATGATTCTTCGTCAAGACCTTTCCAAGCGTAAACTGAAATTCCTGCAGCAGCAATAGCGGCAGCAGCTTGATCTTGAGTAGAGAAAATGTTACAAGAAGACCAAGTAACTTCTGCACCAAGAGCAATTAAAGTTTCGATCAAAACAGCAGTTTGAATCGTCATGTGTAAACATCCAGCAATACGAGCTCCTTTAAGTGGCTGCTCATCTTTGTATTCAGCGCGAAGTGCCATTAAACCTGGCATTTCAGCTTCAGCTAGTTCAATTTCTTTTCTTCCCCAAGCCGCTAGAGAAATGTCTTTTACTTTGAAAGCCACATAAGGCGTAGTCGTTGTACTCATTTATGTTATATTTGTAGAATTGTAAATTTTTTGCAAATTTAAGGAATAGCTTTTGAATTTTACTAATTTCTCTCAGATTTGTGAAATCTTTAATTTCTTAATCTTTAGAATATTAGTTTATAAAATGATTTAAACCATATAAGTTATAGAAGTTCATTTAAAAAAGGATTCTTTGTAATGCGCTTTGTTTCGAATTGCTTAAATTTACTTAATACATTTTATTGACCAGCATTTATATTTTCTTACATCACTTATATGGTTTAAAAACCCATAATTCACAACTCATAATTCATAATTAAAAAATGCCTTTATTTCAGACCATACAGTTTAACGAAAACACAAAAATTTTAATTTGGGAAATTACAGAATCTTTTGAGGAATTGTATAGCCGCGTTACTTTGAAAGAAAAGACACAGCGTAGACTTGATGGAATGAAATCACAAATGCATCAACGTGCTTTTTTGAGTGTTCGAATGCTGATTCAGGAAATGGGTTTTACGGATAAGGATCTTCATTATGATCAATTCGGAAAACCTTATTTTGATTGTCATAACTACATTTCGATTACACATTCCTATCATTTCGCAGCAATTATTATCAGCCACGAAACCGTAGGGATTGATATGGAATTGCAACGTGAAAAAATTCAGAGAATTGCAGATAAATTTACCGATTATGAATGCGGTTATCTAGAGCCGGAATTTACAGAAGAATACATAAAAAAACTTACCGTTATCTGGGGAGCCAAAGAGGCGATCTTTAAGATCAGAAATGAAAAAGGTATAAGTTTTAAAGATCATATCAATGTGAACAACTTTTCTTTAGAGGCAAACCAAACTCAGGCAAGTCTTCATTTTGATGATTTAATAAAGGATTTTGATGTGCATTATCAAGAAATCAAATCGGATAATTTTGATGGGATTTTTACTTTGGTTTATGCTTTTGAGAAATAGTTTTTTATCTCAGTCTCAGTGACAGTTTTCAGTTTTTAAACCTCACTTTCTTTTTGTCTGTGCTGAAACATGCTTACATACAAAAAAGTACTCATTTTGCGAGCACGTCTTTTTAGTATTTCTACATTTTCGCCTTCAAAATGTTCATCTAATGTCTGGGCCCAATGATTAAGCCAGATTCCAAATTCATTTGCTGTGATTTTTTCGTCAAAATGGGCATCGACTTCATTATGAACCGCATGCGGATTTCCTTTGTATTTGCGCACGGCAAACAAGTTCGTTTCCCAAAAATCAGTTAGTTTTTCCAGATGTAAATCCCAATCGGTAATCATTTCATTAAAATAAAAGCCGATTTCCTGATCGGCTCTTATTTTAGAGTAGAACTGATTTACTAAGAATGAAATATCTTCTCTATTTTCTATTTGTTTTTTCACAGAAGAAGGGTGTTTACAAGAATAAATAATACACTTAAAATTGAACTCAAGATTAACAGATTAAACACAACTTTGTGTTTCATTTGTGCCAAAATTGAAGTGTTTACAAAGATACAAGCTAAAACAATAATAGCTAGTTGAATCATTTGAACGATAGAAGTTCCGTTAGATAAAACGTACATTGCAGCAGCGCCTCCTAAACAGCTTTGCCCAATTACTGCCATTGCAGCAGAACCCATGTAATTTCTATTGAAAATGTCGAATGTTGTTTGGTATAGTGTCATGATATTCAGATTTTTATATGACAAAGATACGCTCACAATACAACTGCATTTTATGATTAAAATCATAAAACGAGAACTTTTTTATCTGTATACTTTTCGGTTAATTATTCTTAATTCACCTTTTTTTTCCAGCGCTTTTATAGCACGAATAACCGTTTCTACTCGTAAACCTGTTAAATCTCCAATCTGTTGTCTCGTGAAATTAATGAGATAACCATTTTTATCTTTTTGAAAATTGAAATAAGCAATTCCGTGATCGATTAATTTTAGCACGCGATGTTCTGGTTCGTGTGTAGAAATCTCGGCTGCCATAACCGATTTATAATACAAACGCTGCGCAAGGTTTTCGATTATTTTGATGCTGATCACCGGATTTTCTTCTAGCAGTTTCATGAAATTAGATTTTGGAAGAAGAAGAAGCTGACTGTCTTCAACTGCTATTGAATTGGCAGGATATTTTTGATTTAAAAATAATGGAGGTTCACCAAAAGACTGCTCTTTGTAAAATATTCCCTGAATAAATTCTCGTCCGTCATCGTTGTAATTACACATTTTAATTTCGCCCGAAACGATCTGGTAATAATGCGTTGGCAGATTTCCTTCTTCAAAAATGATATCATTTTTAAGGAAAGATTTCTTTACGGCGCCATACTGCTCTAATAATGCGGCTGCGATCATAAATTATTCTTTATATTATTAACACAGAGTTTACAAATATAATTCATTCAGAATAGTTCTTCTGCACTAAAAAACTTTTACTTTTACACCCACGATGCAAGAACAAATACTCACAATTAGACAACAGATTTTAGAAGCAAAAAGCAGCGGTCAAAAACTGCTGGCTGTACTTTTGGATCCCGATAAAATTGTATTAGAAAATCTATTTCAATTAATTGAAAAGATTAATCAGTCGCCCGCAACTCATATTTTTGTAGGTGGAAGTATCGTGCAGAATACTATTTTAGGAGAACTGATTTCGGCATTAAAACAAAACACAAATTTACCAGTTATTTTGTTTCCGGGAGATCCTTCGCAGATTTCACCAAAGGCCGATGCTATCTTGTTTTTATCCTTATTATCTGGACGAAATCCCGATTATTTAATAGAATATCAAGTTCAGGCTGCGCCGATTTTGAAAAAAACAAATCTTGAAGTTATTTCTACAGGTTATATTTTAATAGAAAGTGGTAATGAAACAGCTGTTGCGCGTGTGAGTAAAACAAAACCGTTAAGCAGAGAAAATTTTGATCTGGTTCTCGCAACGGCTCAGGCCGGAGAAATGTTAGGGAATCAGCTGATTTATTTAGAAGCGGGAAGCGGAGCAAAAAATCCTGTTCCGTTAGAAATGATCAAACTAATTTCTCAAAACGTTGAAATTCCTGTTATTGTTGGCGGCGGAATTGTAGATTTGCAGGGAATTCAAAAAGCATATAACGCAGGCGCAGATTTGGTTGTAATTGGTACAGCTTTTGAAAATAACAGTCATTTTTTCGATTTATAAATAGATTTTAACCGCCTTTAAATACCACAAAATGATCGACTTTTTTCTTGATAGTTACAAAAACGCTCCCTTATGGCATATTGCACTGGAGTTTTTAGTATTTGTTTTCGGAATTTTAAGTGTTTGGTTTGCTAAAAAAGAAAATATCTGGGTTTATCCTACAGGCTTGGTAGCGACGGTAATTTCGGTCTATCTGCTTTACGTTGCAGGATATATTGGAGATATGATTATCAATGCTTATTTTTCGATAATGAGTATCTACGGCTGGTATGTTTGGGCAAAAGGAGGAACTGTTGAAGACAATCTGCCAATTACTCGTACAACTTTTAATGAAAAAATAATTGGAATCTTACTGTTTATTGTAACTGTTTTTGTAGTTTTCGGGATTTATAAATATTTTGGATACGAAATTCATCCAGACAATTACGTCGACATGATTTCGTCGGGAATATTTTTCGCGGGAATGTGGTACATGGCCAGAAAAAAAATAGAAAACTGGACACTTTGGATTATTGGTGATATTATTGTTGTGCCTCTCTATGCTTATCGTGGTTTAGGGATGCTGTCACTTCAGTATATAATTTTTACAATTTTGGCTATTTCAGCTTATTTAGAATGGAGAAGAATCTTAGACAGCAAAAAACAACTATAATAAAAATTGCTTTGTTTGGTCCTGAAAGCACAGGAAAAACAACATTGGCAAAACAGCTCGCAGATTACTATAAAACCAAATGGGTTCCTGAGTTTGCACGTGATTATTTACAAGAAAAATGGGAAGAAAATAAGCATATCTGTGTTGCAGATGATATGATGCCAATTGCTTATGGGCAAACAGCGTTAGAAAATAAGAAATTAGAAATAGCAAATAAATACTTGTTCTGCGATACTAATTTAATGGTTACCAAAGTTTTTTCTGAAATGTATTATGGTTTCTGCGATCCTCTTTTGCATGAAGCGGCATTAAAACATGAATACGATTTATTCTTTTTGACAGATATTGATGTTCCTTGGGAAAAAGATGATATTCGTGATACACCAGAAGGAAGAGAAACCGTCTTTTCTGTTTTTAAACAAACCTTAATTGATACTAAAAAGCCTTTTATAACACTTTCAGGAAATAAAAAAAGCCGACTGAAGAAAGCGGTTTCTATTATAAATGATTTGGCTTTAGCGAAAGAAAATGGCTTTTCGTCTGAGGATTTTGTACAGATATACAATAGAGGAATTTCTTTTGAAACGATTTTAAAGCAATTAAAAAATTTCGAAAAAGGAATTGCAAAAAGTAATCTAATTAGACCTGCTACCATCAATGATGGAATTTTAAGTTTGTCAGAAGATCAATTTCAGCAAAAAGCATTGTTTTTTGATGAGCAGAAAGATAAGTTCAAAATTAAAAAATTTGTTCCAGCATCAGGCGCGGCGACCAGAATGTATAAATTTTTGACTGCTTTTGTGAATGATTTTGATATCAAAAAAGAAACGATAAATGCTTACATCAACAGAAAAAATGATAAAGAACTTGCCATTTTTATTGTTGGAATGGAGAAGTTTCCTTTTTTTGAAACAGTAGATAAAAAGTTAAGAGAAATTTATCCCGATTTTGAGACTTTAGAAAGAGATTATAAAAACTATTATTTTATAAAACTCTTGTTGTCTCCAGATTATTTCAATTCGGCAAATAAACCAAAAGCAGTTTTGCCTTTTCATTTGTATAAAACGCATATTGCAAATCCAATTGAAGAACATTTTAATGAATGTGTGCATTATGCATCTTCAAAAAATGTATCTAATTTACATTTTACAGTATCAGAAATACATCAAGAGTTGTTTGAAAAAGCGGTTCGAGAGGTGAAGGAAAAAATCGAAAAGCATTCTGGAATTACTATTAACATTGGGTATTCCTATCAAAATAGAAGTACAGATTCTATAACTATAGACGCCGAAAATAAACTAGTAAAAGATAAAAATGGAGATTTGATTTTTAGACCAGGCGGACATGGAGCTTTAATTGAGAATTTGAATAATCTAGATTCAGATCTTATTTTTATTAAAAACATTGATAATGTAATTCAGAATCATATTGATAAAATTACGTTGTACAAAAAAGCTTTGGCAGGAGTTTTAATTGAAGTACAGCAAAAAGTTTTCGAATGTTTAGACTCTATAGATCGTCACGAAATTAAAGAAGAGCAATTAGAGGATATTCTTGTTTTTGCAAAGGAAAAGCTAAACATTAAAATGAGTGATGATTTTAATAAGTTTACTTTTGAAAACAAAATAAATAAAATTAAAGAAATATTAAATAGACCAATTCGAGTTTGCGGAATGGTTAAAAATGAAGGAGAACCTGGAGGTGGTCCTTTTTGGGTAATGAATGATCAGGGAAATGCTTCTCTTCAAATTGTTGAAACTTCTCAGGTAGATTTGGCTAACAAAAAACAGCTGGCAATTTTAACCGAATCAACTCACTTTAATCCAGTTGATTTAGTTTGCAGCATTAAAAACTATAAAAGCGAAAATTTTAATTTACTTAATTTTGTAGATCAGAATGCAGGTTTTATAGTAGAGAAAAGTGTTGAGGGTAAAACAGTGAGAAGTTATGAACTACCAGGATTGTGGAACGGATCAATGGCAAATTGGCTGACAGTTTTTGTGGCAGTTCCATTGATTACTTTTAATCCAGTAAAAACAGTTAACGATTTGTTGAAAGCAGCACATCAGCCACAATAAAATGGATAGTGAAAAAATCATATCAGAATTAAATTTTAAAGCCGTTCGAAGCAGTGGAGCCGGCGGGCAAAACGTAAACAAAGTTTCTTCAAAAGTCGTTTTGAGTTTTGATTTGAATGCTTCACAGGCTTTATCTGAAGAAGAGAAATTACTTTTGCAAACTAATATCAATGCTCGTTTAACTATCGAAAATATCTTAATATTAAACTGCGACGAAGACCGAAGCCAGCTTAAAAATAAGGAAATTGTAACCAAGCGATTTTTAGAAATCATCAAAAAAGGATTGCATGTTCCAAAAATTAGAAAAGCGACAAAAGTTCCAAAATCTGTAATTAAAAAAAGAATTAAGGATAAAAAGAATATTTCTGATTTAAAACAATCGCGCAGAAAACCGAATGTAGATTAAATGTCCAGTTTTTAAAATTCCAAATTCCAAAGAACAAACTGAAAACTGTTTTTTGGAATTTGGAATTTGATTTTTGGAGTTTTTAACATTACATTTGCACTGTCTCAAAGGGGTGCTCTAAATAACGAGCTGAGATCATACCCAAAGAACCTGAGCGAGTAATGTTGCTAAGGGAAAAAACGACACTATCGAGCGTGCACACTTTATTTTGTCGGGAAACACATTTATTAATTTAACAAAAGAATAATTCCCCCTTTTATTCGTAATTCTTTACGAATGAAAACTTATTTTAAAGGTACTGAGGTACTAAGCGACAAAGGTTCAAAGGTTGAAAATCTTAAGAGAACCAAATCTATTTTCTTTATTCTATTTTCTTTATTCTTTACTCTATTTTCTTCTGCACAGCAGCAAGATTCTACAAAAGTAAATCAGCTTGATGATGTATTGGTTTCAGCAGTTCGTGTTACGACTAAAACTCCAGTTACGTTTAGTAATATGGATAAAAAAGAAATCAAATACCGAAATCTTGGTCAAGATATTCCAGTTTTGATGAATTATCTGCCCTCAGTTGTAACAACATCTGATGCTGGAGGCGGAATAGGTTACACAGGAATTAGAGTCCGCGGAAGCGATGCTACGAGAGTAAACGTTACAATTAATGGAATTCCGTATAACGATGCCGAAAGTCAAGGAACATTTTGGGTAAATATGCCCGATTTTGCTTCTTCTGTAGAAAGTCTGCAGTTGCAGCGCGGAGTAGGAACTTCTACAAATGGTTCTGGAGCTTTTGGAGCAAGTTTAAATATGCTGACAGATAGTTATGCTTCTAAAGCAACAGGAGAGATTTCGAGTTCTTTCGGAAGTTTCAACTCGAATAAAAATACAGTAAAATTTAGTACGGGTTTATTAAATGATCATTTTGAACTTGCAGGACGTTTGTCTACAGTTAAATCGGATGGTTATGTAGATCGAGCAAGTTCTGATTTGAAGTCGTATTTTCTTCAAGGAACTTACGTGGGGAAAACTACTTTAATTAAAGCGTTGGTTTTTGGAGGAACCCAGAAAACATACCAATCTTGGAACGGAATTGATTCGGAAACTTTAAATGAAAATAGAAGATATAATTCGGCAGGTGCATATACGGACGAGTTTGGAAATCCTCGTTTTTATGATAATGAAACCGATAATTACAATCAGGATCATTACCAATTGCATTGGAGCGAATCTATTTCTGATAAGTGGAGTACAAACGTGGCGCTTCATTACACAAAAGGGAAAGGGTATTTCGAAAATTATAAAGAAGACGCACTTATGGCGGAGTATAATTTAGCACCAGCTGGAGATGTTTCTGAAACAGATTTAATTCGCCAAAAATGGTTAGACAATGATTTTTATGGAACTACTTTTTCTGCAAAATATAAAGATGAGAAGTTTGATGTAATTCTTGGAGGCGCTTGGAATAAATACGAAGGCGATCATTACGGAAAAGTAATTTGGGCTCGCAATGCTTCGACTTCAGAATTAGGAGATCATTATTATGATGATTTCTCAACAAAAACAGATGGAAATGTTTTCGCGAAAGCAAATTACCAATTTACAGAGCAATTAAGCTTATACGGAGATTTACAATACAGAAGAGTTGGATACAAAGCAAATAGTGCAGAAACAGGTTTAGTTGATGATACCTTCAATTTCTTTAATCCAAAAGCGGGTTTGAATTATGCTTTTAATGAAAAAAACACTTTGTATTTTTCTTATGCAAGAGCGAATCGTGAACCAAACAGAACAGATTACGAAGGCGGAAATGTAAAACCAGAAAAACTAAATGATTTTGAGTTAGGATGGAGGTTTAATTCAGAGAAATTTCAATTGAATTCGAATTTCTATTATATGGGATATAAAGATCAGTTGATTTTAACCGGAAGACTAGATGACGTTGGAGCACCAATTCGTGCCAATACCGAGAAAAGTTACCGTTTAGGTTTTGAAGTTGATGCAACGATTGCACTTTCGGAGAAATTTACTTTAAGACCAAACTTTACTTTAAGCAGCAACAAAAATGTAGATTTAGCAGTTGACGGTGAATATTATGGAACGACCAAAATTGCCTATTCTCCAGAAGTAATTGCAGGAAACGTTATAGTGTATAAACCAATCGAAAGATTGTATATTTCTTTATTGCAAAAATACGTTGGAGAACAATACATGAACAATATCGAGCTGCCTGCTGCTAAACTGGCAGATTACTTTGTAAATGATTTAAATGTTTCTTACGAAATACGTCCAAATGCCATTTTCAAATCAATCACGATTACTGGAATGGTAAATAATATTTTAGATAAAAAATATGTTTCAAATGGAGCAATGTGGGATGTTTATCCTTACTACTATCCGCAGGCAGGAATTAATTTCTTAGCAGGGTTGACATTGAAATTCTAACTAAATTAAGATCTAAAAAAAAGCCTGAAATATTTTTCAGGCTTTTTTTTAATTATATACATGAACCACAGATCCAGACGATTCTACACGATATTGTTTCATCGGATATTCTTTTCCGCCAAGTCCTGTAAATAAATTATACTGGGCTTTGTCACAAGAACAAACAGCGTAAATTCCGTCGATAGTCATAGCAGTACAAGAAGTAAGAGCTTGGTTTGGACATGCTGCGTCAAAAGCAGTATATGTTCCTTCGCCTGTTTTCATCACTATAATACCTTTTGCACCATAATTGGAAACATAAACAGGATTACTCGGATACAATAATTTATTATAAGTTGGAAGATTGGTATCGAGATAAGCGTTTACAGAATAATTAGGAATATACGGATTGTTATTGCTTCTGTTATTGTCGCTGCAAGAAAATAAAACAGCGCTAAGTGCGATAAAGAACCAGATTTTTTTCATTATTTGGATAAGAATTAGTGAAACAAAAATAATTTATTTAGATTTGAAATCTATATGATTAACATATAATTATGTACTATTAAAAATTATAGTATATTTGTGGTAAGAAAATCCCGTCGCGATGGGATTTTTTGTATTTATATAAACGATGAAGTTATGAGTAAAGTATCTTATTATACAGCAGAAGGACTAAAAAAGTTAAAAGATGAATTGGAGCATTTAAAAAGTGTAATGCGTCCAAAGGCATCTCAAGATATTGCAGACGCGAGAGATAAAGGTGATTTATCTGAAAACGCAGAATATGATGCAGCAAAAGAAGCACAAGGTTTATTAGAAATGAGAATTTCTAAACTGGAAGAGGTTTATGCAAATGCAAGATTAATTGATGAGTCTCAATTAGACGTTTCTAAAGTTTTGGTTTTATCAAATGTAAAAATCAAAAACCAAAGTAACGGAATGGAGATGAAATATACGCTTGTAGCAGAAAGTGAAGCCGATTTAAAAACAGGTAAAATCTCTGTAACATCTCCTATTGGAAAAGGTTTATTAGGGAAATCTGTTGGAGAAGTAGCAGAAATTACAGTTCCTAACGGAGTTTTGAAATTTGAAATTCTAGAAATCTCAAGAGACTAATTTTAGTTTAACCGTTTAATCGTTAAATCGATCGGTTAAACGAATAAACAGTTAAACGATTAAACCAAAAAAAACAATGGCATCAATATTCACTAAAATTGTAAACGGAGAAATTCCAGCTTATAAAATTGCTGAAGACGATAATTATTTGGCTTTTTTAGATGTAAACCCAAATGCAAAAGGACATACGCTGTGCATTCCAAAACAAGAAATCGATAAGATTTTTGATATGGATGAAGAACTGTATTTAGGTTTAATGAAGTTTTCTAAAAAGATTGCTGCAGCCTTAGAAAAAACAGTTCCCTGCAAAAGAGTCGGAATAGCAGTTGTTGGACTTGAAGTGCCTCATGCACACGTACATTTGATTCCCTTGAATGAAATGGATGAAATGCGTTTTATTAATAAAGTTTCACTTTCTAAAGAAGAGTTTGAAGCTTTAGCAAAAGATATTCAAGCGAATTTGTAAATACTTCGACTTCGCTCAGTCTGACAAAGACATAAACAAAAGTGCAGTAATTAATTTTACTGCACTTTTTTATTTAAAGATATTTGAAAAGTCGTTCCCTTTCCAATTTCAGATTGTAAAACCTTAATGTGCCCATTATGATATTCTTCCACAATTCTTTTAGTTAAGGAAAGTCCGAGTCCCCAGCCTCGTTTTTTGGTGGTAAAGCCAGGCTCAAAAATAGTTTTAAACTGCTTTTTCAAAATTCCAGTTCCGGAATCTTTTATATTGATTTTTACAAGAAAAGCATCTTGTTCTACTTGAAGATCAAGAGTTCCTCTTCCTTTCATGGCATCAATGGCATTTTTAACCAAATTTTCGATCGTCCAGCTGTGTAATGTTGGATTAATCATGGCGTAAATAGGCTCTTGCGGCGCTTTGAATGAAAATGCAACCTGTTTAGAAAACCGAGACTGAAGATATTCATAAGCATTTTGTGTCTCTTCAATGATATTTCGCGGTTCAAGAATAGGAACAGAACCAATTTTCGAAAAACGATCCGTAATGGTCTGTAATCGTTCAATGTCTTTTTGAATTTCAAGACTAATTGAAGGATCAATATTTTCGGTTTTCAATATTTCAACCCATCCAATCAAAGAAAATAAAGGCGTCCCAATTTGATGCGCCGTTTCTTTAGCCATTCCCGCCCAAAGTTTATTCTGCGTTGCCATTTTGGTGCTTTTATAAAAATTATAAATCAAAGCCACACACAAAACAATAATTAAAAATAAAGCAATTGGATAATATTTCAGTTTATTCAATAAACCAGAATTTCCGTAGTATAAGGTTTGATATTTTCCTGGAGCATATTCAAAAGTTATTGGCTCATTTTCATTTCTTAACTTATTTAAATAAGCACTTCTTTTTTTCTTATTGGTAAGAATTTCGTCTGGAACATTAGTGGCACTAACTACTTTATCAAACAAAATTACTATGGCAGGAATAGAAGTGTTATTATTGATAATTTGAAGCGGTAATTCGACATCAGTATTTTCATTGGCATTAAGAATTGTAATTTGAGCATTTACAAAAAGCTTCATTTTTAAACGTTCTTCATTTTTAAAAATTTGGAAGAAAGTATAAGTATTCCAAAGAATTAGAGAAATAATTAAGAAGCAGATAGAGATAATAATCCAGCGAGTTGTATTTGTTCTTTCAGAAAAAGACATATCCAGTTTTTTGAGGTATAAATATAACGAAATATACGCATTCTATATTTTGCAGATACCGAAAGTTTTTTTGTTTTATCTGCAAAAGTATTTCTCATAATTAAACGATTTCAATACTTTTGCAGGTACCAAAATGAGATTTGGTTTAAATCAAAAAGTATGATCAGCATTAACCCGAAAGAGATACCAACGGCCAAGTTGCAGGGCTATCTGCAGAGTGCAGTAGGTCCGAGACCAATTGCTTTTGCAAGTACAATCAGCGAAAAAGGCATTCCAAATTTGTCGCCGTTTAGTTTCTTTAATGTGTTTAGTGCAAACCCGCCAATTTTGGTATTTTCGCCATCACGAAGAGTTCGCGATAATACAATAAAACATACTTTAATTAATGCAGAAGCAACGCGTGAAGTAGTAATTAATGTTGTGAATTTTGATTTAGTGCAGCAGACTTCTTTGGCAAGTACAGAATATGGAGACGGTGTAAATGAATTTATAAAAGCGGGTTTAACTCAGATTCCTTCCGATTTAGTAAAACCTTATCGTGTAAAAGAATCTCCAGTTCAATTTGAATGCAAGGTAACGCAGATTATTCCGTTAGGAGAAGAAGGCGGAGCTGGAAATTTGATTTTATGTGAAGTGATAAAAATTCACATTCACGAATCTATTTTAGACGAGAACGGAGCAATCGACCAGCATAAAATTGATTTGGTTTCGAGATTAGGAAATAACTGGTATTCAAGATCCAATCAAGGGCTTTTTGAAGTGGCAAAACCCTTGACAACACTAGGAGTAGGAGTAGATGCCATACCAGATTTTGTAAAAGAAAGTGCCGTTTTTGACGGAAATGATTTAGGTAAATTAGGTAATATTGAAGCCTTGCCTACAAAAGAAGAAGTTAGTATATTTGTGAAAGAAAATTTTTCCGTCAAAGGCGTTTTAAGTTCAGATGACCAGAAAAAAGTACACTTAGAAGCCAAAAAGTATCTCGATAACGGCGATGTAGAATCGGCTTGGAAAGTGCTTTTAGCGAAAAAATAAAAGAAATAGAAACAATAATTAATATAGACGAAGATGGAAGTTACAGGAAAAGTAAAAGTGGTTAACCCAGAGCAGCAAGTTAGTGCCTCATTCAAAAAAAGAGAGTTAGTTGTTACTACTGAGGAGCAGTATCCACAACATATTTTAATCGAATTTACACAAGATAAATGCGATTTGTTGAGTAGCTATAAACAAGGAGAGGCAGTAAAAGTTTCTATCAATTTAAGAGGAAGAGAATGGGTTAATCCTCAGGGAGAAACTAGATATTTCAATAGTATTCAAGGTTGGAGAATCGAAAGATTAGCAGATGCAGCGCCTACACAAGCACCGCCAATGCCAACTGCAGAAACTTTTGCTCCAGCAGCAAACTTAAACGAAGACGAACCAGACGATTTACCGTTCTAATAAAGGTTTAAATTCCAATATATTAAATTCCAAATTCCAATTCATTACAATGTTTTGGGATTTGGAATTTTAGTTTACTCTCAGTTTAAAGGCAAGATTGAGATTAGCTATAACGTATAGAACTTTGTCAAAGTTTAAAACTTTGACAAAGTTTCACTCTGATTTTGGAATTTCATTTTTGGAATTTGGTATTTGAAGTTTAATTATTGAGATTTTAGATGTATTATTTATTCAAAGATTTATTTTTCCCACCTGTTACAGAAGCCGATGAAGAAGGGGTTTTGGCGATTGGAGGCGATCTAAGTTCAGAGCGTTTACAATTGGCTTATAAAAGCGGTATTTTTCCTTGGTTTAACGAAGGAGAACCAATTCTTTGGTGGGCACCTGATCCTAGAATGGTATTGTTTTTTGATGAATTGGTAATCTCCAAGAGCATGCGGAAAATCTTAAACAAGAAAATGTTTAAGGTTACTTATAATAAAAATTTTAGAGAAGTAATTTCAAATTGCCAGCAGATCAAAAGAGAAGGTCAAAACGGAACTTGGATTTCTAATGAAATGATTGACTCGTACTGCAAATTAAATGAAGAAGGAATTGCAAAATCTGTTGAGGTTTGGCAGGATGATGTTCTGGTTGGCGGTTTATATGGCATTGATTTAGGAAATATTTTTTGTGGAGAAAGTATGTTTTCTAAAGTTTCAAATGCCTCAAAAACAGCTTTTATTGCTTTAGCTTTATATTTGAAAAAGGAAAATTATAAATTATTAGATTGCCAGGTTTACAATCCGCATTTGGAGAGTTTGGGCTGTCGTGAAATTGATCGTGAAGAATTTATGTCTATTTTAAAAAGTAAGTAGAAATGAGCGCAGTTTATAGTGTAAAAGAAATTTATATTTATCCGATAAAAAGTCTTGCCGGAATTAGTCTTCAATCTGCAAAAGCTGAAGAAATGGGTTTTGAAAACGACCGAAGATGGATGCTGATAAATACTGAAAATGTTCATGTTACTCAAAGGGAATATCCGATAATGAGTCAGTTTTATCCCCAGATTTTAGAAGGAAAAATCACTATTTCTTTTGAAGATGAAAACCACGAATTTTTAATCGAGGAACATTTAGAAAATAAAATCGAAAGCCACGTTTGGGATGATAAAAGCGAAGTTTTTGAAGTAAATAAAGATTCATCTAAATGGTTTAGCGACAAATTAGGTTTTGAATGCAAATTGGTAAAAATTCTAAAAAACGGAGATAGAAAACATGAAAGTTCTGGTTTAAATGAAACCTTCAATGTTAGTTTGGCCGATGGTTATCCGTATTTATTAATTGGCACAGAGAGTCTTGATTTCTTAAATGAAAAACTAGAAGACAAAATCACAATTACAAGATTTCGTCCAAACATTGTTGTAAGTACAAAAAAAGCTCATGAAGAAGATGATTTTAAGGCTTTTACAATTGGAGACGTTCAATTTAGAAATATAAAACCTTGCGGAAGATGTATTATGGTAAACAACGATCCGCAGAAAGGAATTGTTAAAAAAGAACCTCTGAAAACATTAAGCAAATACAGAAACGTCAATAACTCCGTTTTATTCGGAACCAATATTGTGAGTTTAAATAACGGAATTATTACTGTTGGAGATGAGGTTGTTTTCTAAAAAATCAACTTCGTAAAGTTCCAAGTTAAGGTATTAAAAATGATAATTTCATTTTTTAAAGTTGGTAATTCTAAAATCAATTTTAAAGTTTCATGCGCCATCATATTGCCAGTAATTCCAGGTAAAGTTCCTAAAACGCCATTCAAATCACAATTTGGAACATCTTTTGGATCTGGCATTTCTGGAAATAAGTCTCGGAGATTTTTACTTCCATTATAATTAAAAACTGCAATCTGACCTTCAAATTTTAAAATGCTTCCGTACACCAAAGCTTTTCCAAGTTTTACACAAGTGTCATTTACTAAATAACGTGTTGAAAAATTATCAGAGCCATCTACAATAACATCATATTGCTGAATGATTTTTGACGCATTTTCAAAAGTCAGTTTTTCAGTAATAGCAACAGCTTCAATAAGAGGATTTAATTTTGAAACGACTTCTTTCGCTACAATCGCTTTTTTTTGACCGATTTCATTTTCAGTATATAAAATCTGTCTGTGAAGATTGTGAATTTCAATCTTATCAAAATCCATAATTCCGATAAAACCAACTCCAGCAGTTGCAATATATTGTAAAATTGGACAGCCTAAACCGCCCGCTCCAATTACTAAAACACGTGCTTTTTTTAATTTTTCCTGACCTTCATCGCCAATTTCAGGAAGTATAGTCTGCCTGTTGTAACGAAGGAATTCTTTTACGATACTCATTTTTTAATTTTAGGTTTTAGATTGTTGATTTTAGATTGGAATTTAAACCAAAACTTTTATCCCAGTCCTTCCAAACAGGTTCATAACCGATATTTTTTATGATTTTTGAAATTTCTTCTGCAGAGCGCTCATCGCTGATTTCAAATTGTTCCAAAGACTGCGGATCAACAACATAACCGCCAGGATTGGTTTTAGAACCAGCACTCATACTGGTAACTCCAATCGGAATTATATTGTTTCTGAACTTTTCGTTTTCTCGGGTTGAAATCGAAATTTCTAAATCTTCATTCCACAAACGATAAGCGCAGATTAACTGTGTCAAATCTTTATCATCCATAATAAAATTGGGTTCGATAATTCCTTCTGCGGGACGAAGACGAGGAAAAGAAACAGAATATTTAGTCTGCCAATATTTCTTTTGAAGATAATCTAAATGCAGAGCATTAAAAAAACTGTCAGTTCGCCAATCTTCCAAACCTAATAAAACGCCTAAACCAATTTTATGAATTCCTGCAGTTCCTATTCGGTCTGGAGTTTCGAGTCTGTAGTCAAAGTTTGATTTCTTTCCTTTTGTATGGTATTTTTTGTAAACTTCTTGATGATAGGTTTCCTGATAAACCAAAACAGAATAAACGCCGGCACTATGCAAACGCTGATATTCTTCTGTTGCAAGCGGCTGGACTTCAACAGAAATAATCGAAAATTCGCTTTTAATCAAATTAATGGCATTCAGGAAATAATTAATATTAACGGTATAATTTGCTTCACCTGTAACGAGTAAAACGTGGTCAAAACCTGTTTCTTTTAAAGCTTCGACTTCGAGCTTTATTTCTGCATCGGTCAATGTTTTTCGTTTGATTTTATTGTCTAAACTAAATCCGCAATACGTACAAATGTTTTGGCATTCGTTGCTTAAGTATAATGGTGCATACATTTGGATCGTTTTCCCGAAACGTTTCTTGGTGATTTCATGGCATTTCTGTGCCATTTGTTCCAAATAATTTTGGGCAACAGGCGAAATCAAAACCAAAAAATCATCGAGATTGAGTTTGGTTTTGGCCAAGGTTCGTTCGACATCTTTTGATGTGGTTTGGTAGATTCTGGATTGGATTTTATCCCAATTATATTGCTCAAAAATGGATTTAAATGTGTTCATAGTTTTTTGATATTTAACCGCAAAGTGCGCTAAGAATACGCAAAGTTCGCTAAGCTTTGGGTTCTTGTTTTTGACTTTAAAGCACACAAAGCTTTGTGAACTTTGCGAAAAAACTTTGCGTTCTTTGCGGTAAAAAATCTTTTACGGTTAATGTTATTTAGTCATATAAAAATGAAGTCAAAGGACTAGAAGCTACAGCATAACTTTGTTGATTAGCAATTCGAGCTTCAAAAGCTTTTCTTCCAGCAATTACTGCTTCCTTAAAAGCTTCAGCCATTAATTTCGGATTTCCGGCAACAGCAATTGCGGTATTAACCAAAACAGCATCGGCGCCAATTTCCATTGCTTTTGCAGCATCAGAAGGAGCTCCGATTCCTGCATCTACAATAACGGGAACATTACTTTGTTCTATAATAATTTCTAAGAAATCAATTGTTTTTAAACCTTTATTACTTCCAATGGGCGAACCTAAAGGCATTACAGCAGAAGTTCCTGCGTTTTCTAAATGTTTGCATAAAACAGGATCAGCATGAATGTAAGGAAGTACAATAAATCCCAATTTTGCCAATTCTTCCGATGCTTTTAAAGTTTCAATTGGATCTGGCATTAAATATTTTGGATCGGGATGTATTTCGAGTTTTACCCAATTTGTTTCTAGTGCTTCGCGAGCCAATTGTGCGGCAAAAACAGCTTCTTTTGCATTTCGAGCGCCAGAAGTATTGGGCAGTAAATTAATATTTGGATGTTGTAAATGCGATAAAATAGCGTCGGTTTCAGTTTCTAGGTCAATGCGTTTTAAAGCAACAGTAACCAATTCACTTTCCGAAGCTAAAATCGCTTCTTCCATTTCTTTATTAGAACCAAATTTTCCTGTTCCTAAAAACAAACGAGATGTAAAGCTCTTATTTCCAATGTTAAACAATGACGTTTGCATAAAGTTTTTCTTTAAATTGTTGAACTAATTTTTCTTTTTCATCACTTTCTGTAATGATTCCAGAAACGGCAATTCCATGAATTCCTGTTTCCATTAACGGATTTACATCTCGTAAAGTGATGCCGCCAATGGCATAAACAGGAATTTCGATTTTCTTGTTTTTCATTTTCTGAAGAATGTCAAAGTAGCCCGATAAACCTAAAATCGGACTTAGTTTTTCTTTTGTGGCAGTAAAGCGAAAAGGGCCTAATCCAATATAATTACAGCCGTTTTGAACGTGATTTTGAATATCTTCAAAAGTATTTGCAGTTCCTCCAATGATCTTTTCAGGGCCTAAAATTGCTCGCGCTTCCTCTATTTTGGTGTCAGTCAAGCCTAAATGAACGCCATCTGCTTCAATTTTTTTAGCGAGATTTAAATCATCATTTACAATAAAATTAGTTGGATATCTTTCACATAAAAGTTTTACCGCTTCTGCTAAAGTAAAAGTGTCTTTGACAGTTTGATTTTTAAATCGCATTTGAATCCATTTGCATCCAGCATCAAGAGCTTGATGAATATTGCGTAATTGTTCTTCGATTGTTTCGCCTTGCGAAATATATTGCAGTTTGCTATACATAATGATATCCAATTAAGGTTGATGTTGAGCTTAGGTATTTTTCTATGTAGTTTTTGGCATTTTTACAAGCCATTTCTAAAGTTTGATTTAAAGCTAAATTTGATGCAATTGCCGAAGAAAGAACACAGCCTGAACCATGTTTTTCAAAACAGTCTATTTCTGTCGGATGTAAATCAAGAATCTTGTTTTTCATAAACAATTGATCTTTTCCAGTTTCATTTAAATTATGGCCGCCTTTTAGTAGAATTGAGGTTTCGATTTTGTTTTTAAACCAAATATGATCTTTAATAAAACCAGGAAGCAGTTGTTCAATTTCTATATAATTAGGCGTTACCAAATCGATTTTGGAAAGGATCTGGTTTAAAACAGAATGATCTTCAATGTTTAAAAAGTCAAATTCTGTAGTCGATTTTAAAACAGGATCCCAGACAATTTTTGTGTCAGGAGAAATTAATTTTATCGTTGAAAGAATCTTATTTAAATAAGACAGAGAAGGGACAATTCCGATTTTTACTGCACTTATATTATAGTTTTGAAACAAGACTTCAATAGATTTAATAACAAAATCGATAGTTACCCAATCGATTTTATAAAATTCATTTTCGGTCTGAATGGTATTTGCTGTCGAAATGGCAAAACCAGAAACTTTATGCTGTTCAAAGGTTTTGATATCGGCCAAAATACCAGCGCCACCCGAAGGATCTAAACCTGCTATTGTTAGTACGAAAGGGCGATTGTCTGACATAACTTAAATTGTTTTACAGGATTTTCATTGTTCCAAACAGTTCCCAAAAGTGCGAAATCATCAAAACCATTTTCAAGTGTTTTTTGAATGTTTTCTGAAGTAATTCCGCCTAAAGCGATAATCTTTGTTTTATGATTTTTCCTTGATTTTAAAGCTTCAAAAAGATTCATTTTTGGGAGATAATTTTCTTTGGAAATACTTTTAAAAACAGGACTTAGAAATGCATAATCAAAATAATGTTCAATTGAATTAAAATCTTCTATCGAATGTGTTGATGTTGAATTAGACCTGCAAGGTTTTTGAAATCTTACAGGGAAGTCTGTATTATTATTTCTTTCTGTCTCAGAAAAATGAAATCGATTAATTCCAAAGTCAGCTGCCAACTTATGATGGTGATGCAATACAATTTGATCTCTAAATTCTAATTTTATTTGATGAATGAATTGCGCCATTTCCAACTCAGAAAAATCAGGTTTGCGAATATGAAACAAAGACAATCCTTCATCAAATAAAGAATGAATTATTTTGATTTCATCTGCAACAGCAAAAGGATTAGAGATCACAACCATATCTATATTCTAAAACTCTAAATGTAAATTTCTTTCCCTTGTTCAATAAACTCTTCTGATTTCTCCTGCATTCCTTTTTCTGCAGCAGCAACATCTCTAATTTCTTGGGATATTTTCATCGAGCAGAATTTTGGTCCGCACATCGAACAGAAATGAGCCACTTTTGCACCATCAGCAGGAAGCGTTTCATCGTGAAATTCTCTCGCAGTATCTGGATCTAGAGCCAAATTAAATTGATCTTCCCAGCGGAATTCAAAACGAGCTTTGCTTAAAGCATTGTCGCGATATTGTGCTCCAGGATGACCTTTTGCTAAATCTGCAGCATGAGCCGAAATTTTATAAGTGATTACACCATCTTTCACATCTTTTTTATTCGGTAAACCCAGATGCTCTTTTGGAGTTACATAACACAACATCGCACAGCCGTACCAGCCAATCATAGCGGCGCCAATTGCAGATGTGATGTGATCGTAACCCGGTGCAATATCAGTTGTCAAAGGACCTAAAGTATAAAATGGCGCTTCATGGCAATGTTCCAATTGTTTGTCCATGTTCTCTTTAATCATGTGCATCGGAACGTGTCCTGGGCCTTCGATGAAAACCTGAACATCATGTTTCCATGCAATTTTAGTCAATTCGCCTAAAGTTTCTAACTCAGCAAATTGAGCGGCATCGTTGGCATCGGCTATAGAACCGGGACGCAAACCATCTCCAAGAGAAAAAGCCACATCATACTGTTTCATGATTTCGCAGATTTCTTCAAAATGAGTGTATAAGAAATTTTCTTTATGATGGAATAAACACCATTTTGCCATAATTGATCCGCCACGCGAAACAATTCCTGTTACACGATTTGCAGTTAAATGAATATAACGAAGCAAAACTCCAGCGTGAATGGTAAAGTACGAAACTCCTTGTTCTGCCTGCTCAATCAAAGTATCGCGGAAAATCTCCCAAGTCAAATCTTCGGCAATCCCTTTTACTTTTTCCAAAGCCTGATAAATCGGAACCGTACCAATTGGAACAGGCGAATTTCGAATAATCCATTCTCTGGTTTCGTGAATGTTTTTTCCTGTGGATAAATCCATAATGGTATCAGCGCCCCATCGGCAAGCCCAAACGGCCTTTTCAACTTCTTCTTCGATGCTTGAAGTCACAGCACTGTTTCCAATATTGGCATTAATTTTCACTAAGAAATTACGACCCACAATCATAGGTTCGCTTTCTGGGTGATTGATATTGTTTGGAATAATGGCCCTTCCGCAGGCTACTTCAGAGCGAACAAATTCTGGAGTAATTTTACTTTTTGGAGTATTTGCACCAAAACTATGACCGCCATGCTGGCATTGCATTGCTTTGGTCTGCTCATTTAAAAGTTCAATGCGCTGGTTTTCGCGAATCGCAATGTATTCCATTTCTGGAGTAATTATTCCTTGCTTGGCATAATACAATTGCGTAACGTTTGCGCCTTTTTTGGCACGTTTTGGCTGATGTAGATATTCAAAACGAAGATGATTCAGACTTTTATCTTTCAATCGGCTTTGACCGTAATCAGACGTGATTTCGCTTAAAATTTCAACATCATTTCGATTCAGAATCCAACTTTCGCGTAAGCGTGGTAAACCTTTTCTAATATCAATTTCGACATTAGGATCAGTGTAAGGACCAGATGTATCGTAAACTGTTACGGGTGGATTTTTTTCGATTCCACCGTTTGAAAGTTTAGTATCACTAAGATGAATTTCGCGCATTGCTACTTTTATCGAATGAATTTCTCCGTCAATGTAGACCTTTTTAGAATTTGGAAAAGGAGTTCTGGAAATTTGTTCTTCTGTTGTCATGGGAATAGAAGTTATGGGTTATGGGTTATTGTAGAGACGCACTGCAGTGCGTCTACGTCCAGTATATAATTGAAATTTGGATTTTTTTTATTGGAATTAAATTCTAACCTCCCTGCGTAGCAGAAATAATTAAAATTTCGTCCGTTTCTTGTACGAAGAATTCGTTCCATTTGGTTTTTGGAACAACGGTGTTATTAATAGCAATGGCGATTCCGTTTTGCTTGTGCGGAATTTCGAGATCGAGCAATGATTGAACGCTTAGCGATTCAGCATTGAAATGTTTAGTTTGTTGATTAATTTTTAGTTCCATTCCTTTAAGTTTAGTGTATAGTTACACGTTAGGAATGGCTACAATTACGCATAAAAATGCGCGCAGAAGTCATCTTACTTTTCCCTACGCTAGTATGAACTAGATCAGGTTCAGAGGGTAAAATCTCAGCCTACAAGTTTGTAGACACCCCTAAAGTGTGAAGCAAATGTAATGATTTTTTTTAAGTTTTCAGTCTCAGTCTCAGTTTTCAGTTTTTAAAACTTAGAAAAGTCACTAAAAACTGAGACTGAGACTGAAAACTATTTAGTTCTCGTAAAACAGTCTTCTACATGGTCATTTACCATTCCGGTAGCTTGCATGTGGGCGTAAATTACAGTTGAACCAACAAATTTAAAACCTCTTTTTTTTAAATCTTTACTGATTTTATCTGAAAGTGGAGTAGTAGCCGGAACGTCTTTCGATGTTTTGGGATTGTTTACAATAGGTTTTCCATCAACGAATTTCCAGATGTATTTAGAAAAAGTTCCAAATTCTTCCTGAATTTTCATAAAAGCCTGAGCGTTTGAAACTGCAGATTTTATTTTTAATGCGTTTCGAATAATGCCTGTGTTTTGCATTAACTCTTCAATTTTATCTTCAGAATAATTAGCAATTTTTTTATAATCGAAATTATCAAAAGCGATTTTAAAGTTTTCTCTTTTGTTTAAAATGGTAATCCAGCTCAATCCTGCCTGAAAAGTTTCTAAAATTAAAAACTCAAAAATAGTTGGATCATCATAAACAGGTGATCCCCATTCTTCGTCATGGTATTTTTTATATAAATCACTGGCAGAACACCAGCCGCATCTTATTTTGTCTTCCATTTTTTATTATAAAGGTATAAAAAAAGCCCCAAGCTATAAAGTTTGGGGCTTTTGGGAAATTTATTTCTTTGATTTATTTTTTCTTGTAAACAGAAACTGCACTTATTGAAACTCCGCCTTCAGAGTAAGTGAATTTTATTTTTAAAGTATTGCTGGTTAATTGTGCAATTTCGTACTTTACTTCTTCATCGCTATATTTTAAAGTTATAGTATTTCCTTCTTTTTTCCAAGTGCCTTCTTCACTATAAGTACTGCATTTTGAATCCCAGTATTCTGATGTTGTATCTACGAATTTACCATCGCTAGAATAGGTCATAGAAGGGATTTCGCATCCGCCTTCGTTGTCATAAGCTTCTAATGCTTCTTGACCATTAAAAATTACACCTTGATGTGTAACTTCCCATTTTCCTTCAATTGATCCTCCGTTGTCATCGTCACTACTGCAAGATGTTAATGATAATCCTAATGTCAATACAGACACGAATAAAATACTTAGTTTTTTCATTTTTGTTAGGTTTTATTTGTTAAATGTTCCGACAAAAATAGAATCTTTTTTAACAAAAGAAAGTTTTTTTATAAGTTTTTTCGTGTCATTTTAACAGTTATTTTGTAACTGTTTGACTGTCAAATTTGTAAGAATTGCTTTGTCTGCAAATATTTTTTTATTAGAAAATCAAACTTTTATTGGGTTATTAATATTTCTTTTTTTAAGAATCATTTACCAATTTTCCAGTGATAACCTTTAACGTTAGGGATATAAGCTTTTGTGCCAATTATAATCAAATCTGTATAGATTTTCTTTTTATATTTTATTCCGATAGCCTGTCCAGAAGTATATATTTTATTGGCTTCAAATTTGAATTTAATTTTTGCGTCATTAAATTTTGCATCCGAAATTCTTTCAACTAGCCAAGTAGATTTCCATTTTATTTCAATTTCATCTTCCGCAGTTTTGGTTATGCTTTTAATCAGTTTTATTCCGTCAGCAGGAATATTATGGTTTTCAATAAGCTCTTTTTGAGTTATTGTTTGTCCCGTCTTACAATCTGATATAAATTTTTTGAAAGCAATAATTCCTAAAAATTTTTCATTTTCAATTTCTGGGTTTGGTCCAATGCTGTCATTGAATGTTTCTGCATTTTCTGGAATATCTTCAGATGTAGTGATTTTATCTACAATCGACTTTTTATATTCGTTTACCGTTTCAACAGTACTTTCCGAAATTGTTTCAATTTGAGTCGAAATCTTGTCCGTAACTTCTATTATCTGCTCTTTAGCATTTTTAGAACAACTTATAAAACACAAGAGAATTACTGCTAGTACTGATATTTGATAATTCTTCATTCTTGTAAATGTTCTTGGTTTTTTGAGAGGTTGTCTTTTTCCAGATATTTTTTAATTAAATGATGTCCTAAATAAATAGCAGGGGTTAATAAAATAGCAATAGATAATTTAAAAGTATAGCCAATTAATCCTGAAGATATAAACGTATCAAAATCAATTTTTCCCGGAAGCCAGAAAGCGATTCCGAGAACAATAAACGAATCAAATAATTGAGAAATTACGGTAGAACCTGTAGCTCTCAACCATATTTTCTTTTCGCCTGTTCTGTTTTTGAAAAACCAAAATATCCAGACATCAATGAGCTGTGATGCCATAAAGGCAATTAAGCTTCCGACTATTATCCACATACTCTGTCCAAAAACAGCTTGAAATTGATCGTCGTTTACCGGACTAATTCCTTTTGCTGCCGGAATAACAATTGCCATAAACAAAATTAGAAAAGCGTACGCAATCAGACAGGCAGTGATGAATGAAAGCTTTTTTACACCTTTTTCACCAAAATATTCATTAATTAAATCTGTAGTTAAAAATACAATCGGCCAGGGAAGAATTCCTATACTCATTACAAATGGACCAATTTGAATTAATTTTCCTCCAATAAGCTCAGCCACAACGGCATTGGTTATAAATATTCCTGCAAGAATTACAAAAACAATCTCTCTTCTGGTTTTAAACATGTTGTTTTGGTTATAAAGTTTCAAATTTAAGCTATTTATTTAAATACTGATATTAGTAAATTTTTAAAATATCTTCAATTTGAAGTTTGGTTTTGATTGGTTACTTTTGAGATGCGTACATTTTTTCTTTTGTAGAAAAGTGTTTGAAAGAACTTATAAAATTATTTGATTATGAAAACATATACTAATCCGTTACTTCAGGAATGGTCAGGCCCATACGGAGGCGTTCCGGATTTTACAAAATATAAAATATCTCATTTTAAGCCGGCTATTGAATTTGCTATTCAGGAAAAGTTAGAGGAAATTGATGCTATTGCCAATAATTCAGAAAAGCCAACTTTTGATAATACAGTTAAAGCTTTAGAGCTTTCGGGGGAAAAACTAGACCGTATTCATTCTGTTTACGGAATATACAGATCGAATTTAAGTACGCCGGAATTTAATGCGGTAGATACAGAAATGTCGCCAAAATTGGCTGAGATTAGTGATAAACTCTATCAAAACGAGAAATTATTTTTAAGAATAGAAGGATTATATAAATCTGAAGAAAGTAAAAAATTAACTGCTGAACAGCAGCGCCTGCTTTGGCTTTATTATACCGATTTTGTTAGAGAAGGAGCAGAGCTGAATAAAGAAGATAAAGAGAAGGTCGCGAAGATTAACCAAGAATTAGCAGGACTTTTTACGCTTTTCAGCCAGAAATTGCTGGCAGAAGAAAATGATCAGTTTTTGGAATTGAAATCAGAAAGTGATTTAGATGGTCTTCCTGAAGAATTTAAAAACGCCGCAATTGCAGAGGCAAAAGAAAGAAAACAGAATGTTTTGGCCTGTATAGGAAACACAAGATCTTCAATTGAGCCATTTTTAACTTTTTCAAATCAAAGAAATTTAAGGGAAAAAGCTTTTGAGATTTTTATAAAAAGAGGTGATAATTTTAACGAAAATAATACAAATGAAACACTGGTATCTATTTTAAGATTAAGAGCAGAAAAAGCACAGATATTAGGGTTTAAGAATTTTGCTGAATGGAGTTTGTCTAATAAAATGGCAAAAGATCCGCAGAAGACGCTAGACCTAATGTATTCTGTCTGGAAACCAGCTGTTGAAAAAGTAAAAAATGATGTTTCGGCTATGCAGAAAATGGTTGACGAAGAAGGAGGAAATTTTAAAATTCAGCCTTGGGATTATCGTTTTTATGCCGAGAAAGTCCGTAAAGCTAAATACGATTTAGATCAAAACGAAATCAAACAGTATCTCCAATTAGAAAATTTAAGAGAAGGAATGTTTTGGACGGCAGGAGAATTGTTTGATTTAGGCTTTAAACAATTATTTGATGTTCCTGTTTATCACCCAGATGTTCGCGTTTGGGAAGTAAACAATAAGATTACAGGAAAAGTGATTGGTCTTTGGTATTTCGATCCGTACGCACGCACGGGAAAACGTTCAGGAGCGTGGATGAACTCGCATAGAGACCAGCAGAAAATAAAAGAAAATGTGCTTCCGATTGTGTCTAACAATTGCAATTTTATAAAAGGAAATGCAGATGAGCCAGTTTTAATTTCCTGGGACGATGCGACAACTTTATTTCATGAATTTGGACACGCATTGCATGGCTTATGTTCGAATGTGACCTTTCCAAGTTTGTCAGGAACTTCAGTTGCAAGAGATTATGTAGAGTTTCCTTCACAGTTATTAGAACATTGGCTGGCAACTCCCGAAGTATTGAATAAGTTTGCGCTTCATTATAAAACTAATGAACCATTGTCGCAGTCTTTGGTGGAAAGAATAGCAAAAGCGGCTAATTTTAATGAAGGTTTCGCAACTGTAGAAACGATTTCAAGTTCTTTTGTGGATATGAGACTGCATTTAACAACAGAAAAAGTTGATCCTCATCAATTTGAAAAAGATATTTTGACAGAAATTAATATGCCGTCAGAAATTGTAATGAGGCACAGAATTCCGCAGTTTGCCCATATTTTTTCGAGTGATGGGTATGCGGCAGGATATTACAGTTATTTATGGGCAGATGTAATCAATGCAGATGCTTATGAAGCATTTTTGGAAGGAAACGGGCCTTTTGATAAACAAGTTTCAAAACGACTTTATGATGTTGTTTTAAGCGCTGGAAATACGATTGATAACGAGAAGATGTATGAAGATTTTAGGGGTCATGCACCAAAGTCTGATGCTTTAATGCGTGCTCGAAATTTTCCAGTCCAAAATTAATTGATACAAAAAAAGCCCGAATAAATAAATATTCGGGCTTTTTAAATATTGAAATAATATATTAACCTAAAGTAACTCTTTTGAAACCTGTAATTTCAACGTTGAATCCTTTAACATAATCACCAACTTTTTTACTGTCATCTTTGATGAAGTTTTGATCTAATAAAGCTTTTTCTTGATCTAAAGTAGTGTTGTCAGAAATGAAACGTTGTACTTTTCCTGGAAGAATTTTGTCCCAGATTTGCTCTGGTTTACCTTCAGCTTTTAATTCAGCTTTAGCATCTTCTTCTGCTTGTTTAATAACTTCAGGAGTTAATTGAGAGAAAGAGATGTATTTAGGAACATTTTTTAAAGTTTTTCCTAAACGTTTTGCTTCTTCATTATCTTTTTCGATTACAGCAATACGAGCAGCAAGTTCAGATTCAACGAAAGCTGGATCAAAATCTTTGTAAGATAATGTATCAGCACCCATAGAAGCAACTTGCATAGATACGTCTTTTGTTAAAGTCTCAGCATTAGCAATTGGAGCAGAAATAGCTGTTAAAGCAGCAATTTTGTTAACGTGAACATAAGATCCAACGAAAGCACCTTCTAAAATTTCGAAACCACCGATTTCGATTTTCTCACCGATAACTCCAGTTTGCTCGATTAATTTTTCAGCAACAGTAATTCCGTTGAAGTCAGAAGCTAAGAATTCTTCTTTATTAGAGAAGTTGATAGCTCTTTCAACTAAATCTTTAGCTAAAGTTACGAAAGCTTCGTTTTTACCTACGAAGTCAGTTTCACAGTTTAAAGTGATGATAGCTCCTTTAGTGTTGTCTGCATTGATAAAAGAAACAGCAGCTCCTTCAGAAGACTCACGGTCAGAACGGTTAGCAGCAACTTTCTGTCCTTTTTCTCTAAGGATTTGGATAGCTTTATCGAAATCTCCTTCAGCTTCAACTAAAGCTTTTTTACAGTCCATCATTCCGGCACCTGTAGATTGTCTTAATTTATTTACGTCTGCAGCAGTAATTGTTGACATAATATTTTGAATTTTTAATGTTAAAAGTAAAAAATTCCAGCTTTTAAATCCCAAACTCCAATTTTAATAAATTATCAACATAACGTTTTTAATTTTGTATTTGGACTTTGGAATTTAAAATTTGGAATTTAAAATTTGATTTATTCTTCAGTTGCAGGAGCAGCTTCAGCTTCAACAGCAGGAGCTTCTTCAGCAGCCTCAACTTCTTTTTCAGCACCTCTGTCAGAAAGACCTTCGATTACTGCAGTAGTTACTAAAGATAAAATTTTGTCAATTGATTTAGAAGCATCATCATTTGCAGGAATCACGTAATCAACCTCTCTTGGGTCAGAATTCGTATCAACCATTGCGAAAACTGGAATGTTTAATTTTTGAGCTTCTTTTATTGCGATGTGTTCAGCTTTGATATCTACTACGAACAATGCTGCAGGTAGTCTAGACATATCAGCAATTGAACCTAAGTTTTTCTCTAATTTAGCACGTAGACGATCAACTTGCAAACGCTCTTTTTTAGATAACGTCATGAAAGTACCATCTTTCTTCATTTTATCAATAGAAGACATTTTTTTAACTGCCTTTCTGATAGTTACGAAGTTAGTCAACATACCACCTGGCCATCTTTCAGTGATGTAAGGCATGTTTGCAGCTTTTGCTTTATCAGCAACGATGTCTTTTGCTTGTTTTTTGGTAGCTACGAATAAGATTTTTCTACCTGATGCAGCGATTTTTTTCAAAGCTTCATTAGCCTCTTCGATTTTAGCTGCAGTTTTATATAGATTGATAATGTGAATACCATTACGCTCCATATAAATGTAAGGAGCCATGTTTGGATCCCATTTTCTAGTCATGTGTCCGAAGTGAACACCTGCTTCTAGTAATTCTTTTACTTCTATTTTGTTTGCCATTTTTGTACTAGTTTACGTTCTGTTGATTAGCAATGTATAAATGGCGATTTCTCTGGCTTTATACATTTAGATGCTAAACTATATCCTACCTCGATAGGAGAGCAACAATAACTGTGTTTTTAATTTCAATAAATAATTGATAATGTCTTGTCCCATTTGAACAAGACAGGTAATATTAACGTTTAGAGAATTGGAATCTCTTACGAGCTTTCTTCTGACCGAATTTCTTACGTTCAACCATTCTTGGGTCTCTTGTTAATAAACCTTCTGGTTTAAGGATTCCTCTGTTTTCAGCGTTAACTTCACACATTACGCGTGCTAATGCCATTCTTACAGCTTCTGCCTGACCAGTTGTACCACCTCCGTAAACGTTTACTTTAACGTCAAAGTTGTTTACATTTTCTGTCATAGACAATGGTTGTAAAACTTTGTACTGTAAAGTTGCAGTTGGAAAGTAAGTTGCGAATTCTTTTTTGTTTACAGTGATGTTTCCAGTTCCTTCAGAAACGTATACACGTGCAACAGCGGTTTTTCTTCTACCGATTTTGTGAATAACTCCCATTACTTAAGATCATTTAGGTTAACAGTTCTAGGTTTTTGAGCTCCGTGAGTATGCTCAGATCCTACAACAACATTTAGATTTCTAAAAAGTTCTGCTCCTAATTTGTTTTTAGGTAACATACCTTTTACAGCTTTTTCTACTAATGCAGCTGGATTTTTAGCTTGCAATACTTTAGCAGTTAAAGTTCTTTGTCCTCCTGGGTAACCTGTATGACGCATGTAAATTTTGTCATTCATTTTTGTACCTGTAAGGTTAATTTTTTCTGAGTTGATAACAATTACGTTATCTCCACAGTCAACGTGCGGTGTGTAACTTGGCTTGTACTTACCTCTTAAGATCATTGCAACTTTAGAAGCAAGACGACCTAAGTTATGACCTTCAGCGTCAACAACAATCCACTCTTTAGTTACAGTGGCTTTGTTAGCTGAAACTGTTTTGTAGCTTAATGCGTCCATAATATTATTTTAATTAAACATTCCATCCCCAATAAAGGGGATGCAAAAGTACAATTAATTATTTTAAATCCAAATACCTGAAAAGAATATTTTATATGCTGAAAATCAGGGGTTCAGTTTTTTAATTTGGAGAGGAATAAAAAAACCGTCTTTACTTTATTGTAAAGACGGTTAAATATTTAGAAAAAATAATAATTATACAATAAATATATTGGCAATATCGACTACTTGTTGTGTTGTAAGTGGTTCATCATAAGCTTCCGAGCCTGCTGCAGCACCAAAAGCGGTGGCAGTATTAAATCCTGCTTGCATTGTTACGCCTTCGCCATCATATACAGCCTGTGTTGCCGCCGGCATGCCAGCGCCTCTTTCTGCATTAGAAATCCATCCTTTTAAACCTCGCAGTCTTCTAACTTCAGAAGCATGACGAGCTTCAACTGAGTGAATTTGCAATGCCGCCGTTAACAAATCGGGTGTAGTAATTAAGTTGGCTGCTTGTCCTTTATAAGCTCGAACTCCAGTGTCTTCAAAAGCCTGTGCAAGAGCTAAAAAGGTTGGGTAATCTCCGAAAGGATTAAAAGCACCTCCGACTGTAAAGTCAAAAGTGGGTTTTGGAACAAAGTTAGCGCTTGCTGTACCGCCAAGTCCCGCAATTAGGAATTTTACGTGGTCAGATTCATGTGCCGCTATCTGCTGAAAAACTTTTAAGTCTCTTCCTCCATTTTCAGAAGCGGGAATTACTCCAGAATCTAATGCCATAGCATAAAACTCGTTTTCAAGATATTCTAATGTTAATGCAAATTGCAATGCTCCAATAGGAGTTGCAGGAGTTGCTGTAATGTCTTTAGCGAAAGCCTTGTTAGTAAGAGCCGACAATCCGAACGGAATTGATGCTAATGCTAAATTTTTTCCAATATTCCCAAACTGAGAAAAACTGTCTCTTCTTGAGCCAGTGCTTTTCATTAAATTGTCATCAGTAAAGGTTTCTATAAATTTTAAAATGTTCATAATTTCTAAGTTTTACTGGTTTATATTAAGGTAGGTATTTAGCTGTGAATTTTGTGGTAATAAAATTCGCAGCAATCGGCAGAATTTTAGATGGATCTTTTGCATCGTCTAATCCTGTTGACATATTTACAATATCATCTCCAGCAAAATCTTTAGAATTCGGATTAATCAAACTTCTTATTGCAGCGGCATGTCTTGCTTCTACAGAAACAATTTTTCCTGCCAATAATAGATAGTCTGCTGTTTTAATCAATTTTCCAGCTCCATTATAAGCTGCAACTCCTGTATCTTCTAACGCTTTTGCGGTAGCAAGAACTTCTGTACGGCTGTTAAAATTTAATGAACCATAGGAAAAAGCTAAAGTAGGAAGTAATTGCGAACTAGGATCTGGAAGTGCTCCAGTCAAAGCGGCTTTAAAAAAATCTCTGTGAACAACTTCGTGATGATATAGATCTGTTAGAACTTCGCGTTCTAGAGAACTAAATACAGTATTAAAATTGCTGGCGTTAACAACTTTAGTATAAAAGTCGGCTTCTAATTGTTCGAGAGCATATGCGTAAGTTAGAACACCAAAGTCTCCGGAGCCCAAATCAAAAACGCCATTTCTTACTCCTGGAAGAGAGGTGTCTTCCATATTATTATCATTATCATTATCGCTGCAACCAGCCAAGACCAAACCTGCGGTCGCTAGAGTTAGTCCGCTGAGCTTAAGAAAGCTCCTTCTACTATCCAAGAAAGGGTTAACTTCTTGAATTTTAACTTCGTTTTTCATAATCAAGTTTTTTATTAGGTTAACAACATTGGTCAATTAGTTGCTTGGTATTTAATTATTAACGAAATTTTTGTAAGAGCGGTTTTAAAAAAGCGGTTTATTAATTTATTATTTCGAAAAGACTGACATTTTTAAATACTAATGGGTCTTTTTTGTTTTATTTTAGGTAATTCTACTATATTTGTATTAATTACATAAAATTCAATTGGATGAAAGCTAAAGCAACTCTAAAACAAATTGCGAAAGAACTTGGTGTTTCTGTTTCGACTGTATCTAAAGCGTTGAATGACAGTCCAGAAATAAGTGAGCAGACTAAGGTGAAGATTAAGGAGTATGCCAAACTCAAAAATTATAAACCGAATGTTATTGGTTTGAATTTAAAGAATCGTAAAACCAAAACGATTGGAGTAATTATACCTAATATATTAAACTCTTTCTTTGCGAAAGTTTTTAGTGGTATCGAAAAAGTGGCCGATAAAAAAGGATATAATGTAATTACCTGTATTTCTAATGAATCTCTAGAAAAAGAAGTTCATACGCTGGAGATGCTGAGCAACGGAACTATAGATGGATTTATTTTGTCGGTTTCACAAGAAGCTCAAAAACTTCAAGATTACAATCATTTCTCTGAAATAATCAATGACGGAACGCCAATCGTTATGTTTGATCGTATTGCTGATGAAGTTGATTGTGATAAAGTAGTAGTAGATGATTATGATTCAGCTATCAATTCGACACAGCATTTAATTAATTTAGGTTGTAAAAATATTGCTCTGATATCTTCTGTAGATAATATTAGTGTTGGTAGGCTAAGAACAGAAGGATATTTAAAAGCCTTGAAAGACAATAATATTCCAGTTAATGAAAAAATCATTCTTCGTACCGATTCTGAAGAAGATATGAAAGCTAAAATCGAAGGGCTTTTTGATCATAAAATTGATGGAATTTTTGCTTTAGACGAAAATGATTCGGTTGCAGCTTTAAGAGTAAGTTTGAAAAAAGGGTACAGAGTTCCAGAAGATATTTCGATTATTGGTTTCGCTGACGGAATTTTAGCTTCAAGACGTTTATCGCCAAGTTTGACAACAATAAGTCAGCATGGAGTTGAAATTGGGGAAGTTGCTGCTAAAAGATTAATCGAAAGATTAGAAGAGCCGGAAGGAACAGTTTCAGAATATGAAACGATCGTCATCAAAACAAAATTGAAAGAGAGAGAATCGACTAGAAAAAAATAAAAATAAAAAAACCATCAGCTGAAACTGATGGTTTTTTTATTAGTTTTCTTGTATAAACTTTATTAAGTAAACAAAGAGAATAATGATAATAAGAGTAATTCTAAATGTCTTTTGTTGTTGAGCTTTTAAAATGTAACCATCTTTTTTAAGTTCCCAAGTGAATAACAATTCAAAAAGTGTATTTTTTGGTTTTAAAAGAAAATCTGAAATTTGATAACTTTTATTTGCTTTTTTCAATTTCTCCTCTTCTTCCATATTATTAGCTAATTTGATAGCATTTTCAATTTCTGAAGTATCTACATTTCTATTTTCTAATTCATATTTAGCAAGATAAAGCACATCCCGATTCCATTTTTTTGGAGAACCAACAATATTCAGAAGTTCTTCCGTTGTTCTGCCTTTTATAGGAGGTTTGAAATTATCTATCATTCTTTTTCTTTATTTTAAAAATCTAAAATCAACAATCTGAAATCTAAAATTCTATCAATGCGCTTCTAACCAATCTTTTCCTAATCCAAGTTCAACTTCTAAAGGAACGGCCATTTTAAAAGCATTTTCCATTTCATGTTTAATCATTGGCTGAATCTTTTCGAGTTCATCATTGTGAACATCGAACACAAGCTCATCATGTACTTGAAGTAACATTTTAGATTTCCAGTTTTCGTCACGAAGTTTTTTATGAATATTGATCATCGCTATTTTAATCACATCGGCAGCACTTCCTTGAATTGGCGCATTTACAGCATTTCGTTCTGCAGCACTTCTTACAACAGCGTTAGCAGAATTAATGTCTTTTAAATAACGGCGACGACCTAAAATAGTTTGCACATAACCGTTTTCACGAGCAAAATCAACTTGATCCTGCATGTACGATTTTAATCTCGGATATGTTTTATAATATGCATCGATCAAAGCAGCGCTTTCACTTCTTGACAATGAAGTTTGATTGCTTAATCCGAAAGCAGAAACACCATATATAATTCCGAAGTTTACGGTTTTGGCATTGCTTCTTTGTTCACGTGAAACTTCTTCCAGCGCCACATCAAAAACTTTAGCTGCCGTTGCTCTGTGAATATCTTCTCCGTTTTGGAAAGCGGCAATCATATTTTCTTCACCGCTTAAAGCAGCAATAATTCTTAATTCGATTTGAGAGTAATCGGCAGAGATTAAAGTATGGTTTTCATCACGCGCAACAAAAGCTTTACGAATCTGACGACCTCTTTCCGTACGAATCGGAATGTTTTGCAAGTTCGGATTATTAGAACTCAAACGTCCTGTTGCAGCAACAGTCTGCATATAATCGGTATGAACGCGTAATGTCTTTTTATCAACTTGTTCCGGCAAAGCCAAAATATAAGTGCTTTGTAATTTCACCATTTGACGCCAATCCAAGATCTGTTTTACAATCGGATTGTCGTTGGCTAAATAAGTCAAAACTTCTTCTCCAGTTGCATATTGGCCGGTTTTGGTTTTCTTTTGTTTGGCGCCGCCAATTTTAAGTTTATCAAATAAAATATCTCCTAATTGTTTTGGAGAAGCAAGATTGAATTTCTCGCCGGCAGTTTCATATATTTTTTCTTCGAGAGATTTGATTTCAATTTCCATCTCTCCAGACATTTGTTTTAAGAAATCAACATCAAGACGAATTCCTTCAGTTTCCATTGCAGCTAAAACGCTAACTAACGGAATTTCGATTTCATCAAACAGCTTTTTAGTTTCTGTTTTATCTAATTCAGTTGTAAAGATTTCTTTTAACTGTAAAGTAATATCAGCATCTTCGGCGGCATATTCTTTAATATCTTCCAAAGCAACATCACGCATAGAAAGCTGATTTTTTCCTTTTTTACCAATTAAAGTTTCAATTGATTTTGGAGAATATTTTAAATACGTTTCTGCCAAAATATCCATATTATGACGCATATCTGGATTAATCAAATAATGCGCAATCATCGTATCAAAAAGTTTTCCTTTTACAGTAACGCCGTAATTAGCAAGAATTTTTAAATCGTATTTTAAATTCTGTCCAATTTTTTCGATGTTTTCATTCTCAAAAAACGGAACAAATTTATCAACTAAAACTTGTGCTTCTTCCTGGCTTTCTGGAAACGGAACATAAAATGCTTTTCCTTTTTCGTAAGAGAAAGACATTCCTACCAATTCTGCATGCAAAGCATCAATTCCAGTGGTTTCGGTATCAAAACAAACTGAAGTCTGTTTTTGTAAATTTTGTAAAAGCATTTTAATACCTAAATCGCCTTGAATGGTTTGGTAAAAATGCTCTGTATTTTCTAATGTATTGTAAAATGAATTTCTTGCAGCTTCGGCACTTTCATCAAGAGTAGTTCCGCCTCCGCCAAAAAGATCAAATTGGTCTTCGTTTTTAGGCTGAGGCTTTTTGTATAATTTGGCATCTTGAGCAGGAGACGAGCTGGCTAATTCATTTCCGCCTCCAACTTTAAACAAGTTATCAAATTGTTCCGCCATTCTTCTAAATTCCAATTCCTGAAAAATAGCATCTGTTTTTTCAATATCTGGACGTGAAAGTTCGTAGTCGTCTTCATTAAAAATAACATCGCAGTCGCAGATAATCGTTGCTAGTTTTTTAGACAAAATACCTTTCTCTTTATTGGCTTCGATATTCTCTTTCATTTTTCCTTTTAGTAAATGTGTGTTTTCTAAAAGGTTTTCCATTGTGCCAAATTCTTTCAGGAATTTTTTAGCAGTCACTTCACCAACACCTGGCAATCCAGGAATATTATCAACGGCGTCGCCCATCATTCCAAGAAAATCGATTACTTGTTCTGGTCTTTCGACTTCGAATTTTGCGAGAACTTCAGGAATTCCCCAAATTTCGATTCCGTTACCCATACGGGCTGGTTTGTACATGAAAATATTTTCAGAAACCAACTGCGCAAAATCTTTATCGGGAGTCACCATAAAAACTTTATAATTTTGTTTTTCGGCTTGTTTGGCAATTGTTCCAATTAAATCATCGGCTTCACATCCTTCAATTTCAATAATCGGAATATGCATGGCTTTTAATAATTCTTGAATATAAGGAATTGCAATTTTAATAGCCTCAGGAGTTGCGTCACGATTGGCTTTATATTCTACAAACATTTCTGTTCTTACATGGCTTCCGCCTTTGTCAAAAGCAACTGCTAGATGATCGGGTTTTTCTCTTTTAATAACATCCAAAAGTGAGTTCATAAAACCCATAATTGCAGATGTATCCATTCCTTTTGAGTTGATTCTCGGGTTTTTAATAAAGGCATAATAACCACGGAAAATTAATGCATAAGCATCTAGAAGAAAAAGGCGTTTTTGAGTCGACATATTAAAAATATTAGTCTGTAAAAATAAACAATTGAGGTCTCAAAAATTAGGCTAACAAGATTTTTTTTCCACCATATAAGTTATATGAGTTTATTTTAGTTGGTGTGTGTGTCTAGAGATGACTGCAGTGCATCTTGATAGTTGTCTAAATATTGTAACCGTTAAATATTTAAATGAACTTCTATATCTTAGATGGTTCTAAAACCCACAAAGCGTTAATGTCAAGTTAAATTTTTTTATTCAGGGATTTCTTCATTTTGTCTTCATTTTGCAAAGCTAATTTTGATCTGTAAAATAAAAGGTATTTAATTTAAATTTTAGAAATCATGAGAAATTTATTAATGGTATTAGTAGCAGTTTTAGGAACAAGTGCAATGGTTCAAGCTTTCCCAGCAAAAACAGGAAAAGAAGCTCCGGCTAAAGAGGTAAAAGCAACCAAACATCCTAAACATAAATCTGATAAAAAAGCAAAATCAGAAAAAACGGAAGCTCCAAAAACAGAAACTGCAAAAGTGAAAAAATAATGTACTTTTTGTTTTGTTTTCGAATGATTGTAAGGAAACAAAACAGGAAGGATAATTATGAAGAATGCAGGTGGTAAAAGCTGATGAAGAAATTTATCAGCTTTTTGCGTTAATGTTTTTACAATGCAGTGCCTTCTTCTTTTTAAATGATTAATTTTAATTACGCTTAAGTCTTATTTTTATGAATATTTTAATTGTTGAAGATAATCGAGAACTTGCGCTGGAAGTTTATGATTTTTTGAGTAATGCAGGCTATATCTGCAAGATTGCACATACTTGTGCTGATGCTTTGGAAGAATTTGCAAGTAATGATTATGATGCAATGCTTTTAGATTTAGGTCTTCCTGACGGAGATGGTTTTGAGGTGTTGCAAACCATTAGAAAAACAAAATCAAAAATGGCTGTTATTGTTTTAACGGCTAGGGGTGAGCTGGATGATAGGATTAATGGACTGCATTTAGGTGCGGATGATTATTTGACTAAACCTTTTGCATTGACAGAACTCAGCGCCAGATTATTTGCTGTGATTAGAAGAATTCACGGATTTACTTTGAATAATCTTGCCATTAACGGTTTCGTCTTACAGCTTCAGGACTACAAAGTTAGTTTTAATGATGCTCCAATCAATCTTACCAAAAAGGAATTTGATATTTTTCAATATTTAGTTTTAAATAAAAATAGAGTTATTACACGTTTACAGCTTACAGAACATATCTGGGGAGATATTTTAGAAGTCAATTCTGATTCTAATTTTATTGATGTCCATGTTCGAAATCTCCGAAAAAAGCTGGACAAACATGCATCGATAGATTGGTTTGAAACCGTTCGAAATGTTGGTTATCGTATAAATGAATAAAGTATTCTTGTGAAAATAAAACACCAATTAGCCATTTTTAATGCACTGACGAGATTGTTGGTGATTTTAATTTTATGGCTGATGCTTCCTATTTTGGTAGAAAACGTAGTTTATCATCATATAAATAATAGTCTTCTAGAGAAAAAAGGGAAATTCATTAAACATTTAAACCGAGAAGAAATCAATAATTTTATCGAAAACCGAGATGATTCAACTGAAACATTTTCTGAATTTTCAACACTTCATAGTGAGTTTTTGGTTTTGTCCCGTGTTGCAATAAAACCACACCAAAAAAAGACAACTTTTACAAATGAATATCGTAAGATTGAAGATGAAGTAAATGAATATCGAATTTTACAGCATCATTTTACTTATGAAGGTGAAGATTACCAATTAGAAATAGGTAGTAGTTTGAGCGAAGTTAATGACTTGACATTTGTTATTAGATTGTTTATACTGATTGTTTTTGTTGTGATCCTTTTTATCACTTTTTTGGCTGACACTTTTTACATTGAATATCTGCTCAAACCCTTTTACAAAATTATTGACACCAAAATTAGGCGTGTAAATGAACCAGAAACTTTTGATCATACTCCGATAAAAGCTGCTTCAAGAGATTTTAGAGAATTGGATTTTGTGCTAAATCAAATGATGGATCGTATTTCGGAAGTCTTTAAAAAAGAGAAACAATTTATCTCGAATGTTTCTCATGAACTTTTAACGCCCATTGCACTGCTCAAAAACAAATTAGAGAATTTATTACAGAACGAATCCTTAGATGATAATGCGGTCGATAAAATTGCAGGTTCGTTAAAGACTCTGGATATGCTCAAAAAAATCATCAATAATTTATTGCTGATTTCCAGAATTGACAATAATCAATATGAAGCAAATGAAGAGATTAATCTTCGTGAAATAGTTTCAGATTTACAGGAAGATCTTCAAGATCGTATTGAAGATAAAGAAATCAAGTTTATAAATAAAATTGAGGAAGATTTTGTTTTTACAGGAAACAAAACTTTGATGCATATTCTTATTTATAACTTGGTAACCAATGCCATTAAATACAATAAACCAAACGGAAGTATTAGTATAGAAGATGGGTTTTTAGATGAAAATTATTTTATTTCGGTAAAAGATTCTGGAATTGGAATGGACGAATCACAACTCGAAAAAATATTCAACAGATTTGCACGTATTAGTTCAGACCAAGAAGGGCAGGGGTTAGGACTAGCAATTGCGAGAAGTATTGCTTCCTTTCATCATGTAAAGATACATGTAGAATCTGTTTTAAATGCTGGTACAACTTTTACGCTATTATTTGAAAAAGCCAATTAAAAGTTAATTTTTTTTGTAAGGCTTTATCTTCATTTTGTCTTCATTTTGCGATTATATCTTTGACCTATAAATAATGAAATAATAATCAACAAAATTTTAAAGTCATGAAAAGATTAGCAATTTTAGCAGTAGCAGTTCTAGGAACATTCTCAATGGTAAACGCTCAAACAACTCCAGCGACACCAGCGCAATCAAAAGAAGTAAAAGTCGCTAAACACAATAAAAAAGGTAAAAAAGCAAAAGGCGATAAAAAAGCAGAAGCTGCTGTAAAACCAGAAGCTGCAAAAGCAAAATAATACAACGTTAAGTTGTATATTAAATAGTTTTAAAAAGGTTGGTAGGTTAAAGCTGAAAGAGCAATCTTTCAGCTTTTGTTTTTTTTAGCGTTAAATTTTTTATAATAAAAAGAAATAAAATTTCCATTCTTTGTTACTTTGCTTAAAACTATAACAAATGATCCTTCGTTTTGTAATTCTATGCGCTCTTTTTTTATTTATTGAGTTCTATTCTTATCAGGCTTTTCGAACTTTAATTAAAGTGAGATGGGTTTTAATTAGTTATCAAATTATAAGTGCACTGCTTTTAATTTTTATCATATATTCTTTTTCTCAAGTAGATCGTTCAGTCGGTCAAACTAGACAATTTATGTTTACGACAGGTTTGATGCTGTTGGTATATGTGCCTAAAATTGTTTTGACACTAATTATGTTTGGAGAAGACATTTTTAGAATAGGAGCGAGTATTTTAAACTACTTTGTTTATAATGCTCCGAGAAAAGAAATGATGCCCGATCGTCGAAAGTTTGTGAGTCAAATTGCATTAGGTTTGGCAGCAATTCCTTTTTTGTCAATAATTTACGGAATATTAGAAGGGAAATATAATTTTAAAGTGATTAAACAGACGGTCTTTTTTCCAGATCTTCCAGATGCTTTTGATGGCTTTAAAATAACTCAGATTTCAGATGTCCACAGTGGGAGTTTTGATAATCCGGAGAAAATAAATTACGCCATTGATTTAATCAATCAGCAGGAATCTGATATTATTTTGTTTACGGGAGATATTGTAAATACGCATGCAAAAGAAATGCATCCTTGGCTGGAAACTTTTAACCGTATTAAAGATTATAAATATGGAAAGTTTGCAGTTTTAGGAAATCATGATTATGGCGAATATGTGACTTGGCCTTCTGAGAAGGAAAAAGACGAAAATTTTCAGGAGATTAAAAAATTGTACGATCAAATTGGTTTTAAGCTTATGCTTAACGAGCATACTTATATTCAAAAAGGCGCTGATAAAATTGCGTTAATTGGGGTAGAAAACTGGGGAGTAAATTTTAAGAAAGCGGGAGATTTAAATAAAGCATCTGAAAATGTTCATCAAGATGATTTTAAGGTTTTAATGAGTCACGATCCGAGCCATTGGGATGCAGAAATAAAAGATCATCCAAAAAACTTCCATCTTACTTTTGCCGGACATACACACGGTATGCAGTTTGGAATTGAAATTCCAGGATATTTCAAATGGAGTCTTGCTCAATATATTTACAAACAATGGGCCGGATTGTACGAAAATGTCGGAAGATACGTTTATGTTAACCGTGGCTTTGGTTTTCATGCCTATCCAGGACGAGTTGGTATTATGCCTGAAATAACAGTTATTGAACTAAAAAAAGGCCGTAATGTCGCTTAATTCGTTAAAAATGCTAAATTTGTATTATATTTATTTCTTTTAATAGATTTAAAAAACTTAAATTTTTGGTTTTATGTCAAAATTTGGAGAACTAATAAATGCTCAAGTTCCAGTGTTAATTGATTTTTACACAGATTGGAATGAATCGTCAGTTTCTATGCATCCTGTTATTAAGGATGTTGCTGCTGCGCTTGGTGATAAAGCTAAAGTAATTAAAATAGATGTAGATAAAAATCAGGAACTTGCAGAAGCACTTCGTATAAAAGGACTTCCAACATTAATGATTTATAAAGAAGGGCAGATGATCTGGAGACAATCTGGAGAACTTGACGCGAATACTATAATTGGAATTGTTCAAGAGCAATTTAACGTTTAAAAATTACTTCCTTTTTTTGATATTTTCTAATGAATAGTATCAAATTTATACCCGTTTTCTTTTAAAAAATGCAGTGTTCTAGGTAAAGCAAATCTTAAATTTGGAGAAGCTTTTATACTGTCATGAAAAACAATTACACTTCCTGATTTTACATTTTTTGTAACGTTTTCTAGACACTTTTCAGGAGTTATACTTTGGTCAAAATCGGCGCTTAAAACATCCCACATAACAATTTTATAGCCTAGTTTTCTTAAGACTTTAGATTGTGCTTTTTTGATTTTTCCGTAAGGAGGTCTAAATAATAAACGGCGAGGTGCTTTTTCTTGTTCGTCTAAAACTTCTGCGCAGTTTTTTACATTTTCGATATATTCATTAGTATGAATTTTCCAGCCATTCACATGATTCATAGTATGATTACCAATAGAATGTCCGTCGATAATTAACTTTTCAAATAAAGCTAAGTTGGCTTTAATGTTTTTGCCGATGCAGAAAAAAGTAGCTTTTGCATCAAATTTTTTCAATTCAGATAAAACCCAGTCTGTGATTTCTGGAGTTGGGCCATCATCAAACGTTAAGTATATTTTCTTTTCGTTGTTGGGAATATCCCAGCAATATTTAGAAAATACCTTTTTGATAAATGAGTTCGTTTTTACCCAATAAAAGCTCATCTTGAATTGAATTTACAGTGTATGTAAAATTAAAAAATGCAGCGCTATTTATCAAACAGCGCTGCATTTTTTTAATTGTTAAGATTTTCGTATATTAACTATTCTTTTTCACGCCCAAAACGTTCAAAAACATTTACATAAGTGTTAAATGTTGTTTTGTGCTGGTTGTAAAAAACAGTGTCTTTATTGTCCTGCATTACATGTAATAAACTTCTGTAACGTTCAATATCTGTAATAATATCTACAGCTAAATCAGTTTGGTCAGAAGGAGTTAGTGTACTGTAATAGTTTAGGTTCTCCTTGTATTTTTGAACCAATTTATTTAGAAGATCTTGTGCTTTAGCTTTTTCTCCTACTTTGTAATAACCATCGGCAAAAGGTTCAACTAAAGAGTAGTATCCAAATTTGTCTAAAGGCATTTTGGTTACAGCTAAGTTGATCACATTTTTAGCTTTTTCAATTTTACCTTCTTCAATAAGCTGATTCATTAATCTAGAAAGATTGGTACGGTATGTAATACTGTTTCTTCTTGTTTCAGGGTCATGATAAATGTTTCCATTGCTATTTCCCCAATCCCATTTCATAACGATATCATAAGTTTTATCTGCGTCTATTTGTCCCATGTCTAGTGGTCCGCCATCTTTAGAAGGGGTATTTTTTATTGGAACCAGTTTATAAACCATTCCGTCCAATTGCAGATAATCTTTCAGCCATAAATAATCTTCATCATCAAATGCACCGCCGCTAAAATAAATTGGTCTTTTCCAATTGTTATTCGCTAAGATGTCCAGCATCATTAAACGATTTTTGTACAACGCGCTTCCTTTGATATTAATATCTAAGTAAGGAACAATAGAGTCGTTATATTTAGGATTAACTACTTTGTTTTTAATGATTGCATCCTTGTCAACATTTACCCTAATTTTATTAGTCGGGTAAAAGTGAATTGTTTGTCCGTTTTGTAAACCAACGGTTGATTTAGGATTTTTTATAAAATCAATAAAATCCTTAATATTCCAACGAGTATCAATTTTCTGAATGTAAACCGTGTAGTCTAATCTATCACCAACATATTGATCGTGTGTAAAAGAAATAGGAAGCGGATCAGATTCGTATGCTTTGGCTTTCATTTGATCAATGTACCAATCAGTCATAAACAAACTTGTATTTACGATTTTAACATCGGTTCTAAAATGCTCAATTTCCTGAGCGTACCAAAGAGGAAAAGTGTCATTATCTCCAATAGTAAATAAAATGGCATCTTTATCGCAAGAACTTAAATATGCTTTAGCCATTGCTACAGCAGTATATCTTCCAGATCTGTCGTGATCATCCCAGTTTTGAGCGGCCATTAAAACTGGCGCTGCTAATAAGCTTGCTGCTATGATAACAGGCCCTGCAATTTTTGGAGCCAGATATTTTTGAATGCTTTCGTAGAGCGAATAAACTCCAAATCCAATCCAGATTGCAAAAACATAAAAAGATCCTACAAGTGCATAATCTCTTTCACGAGGTTCAAAAGGTCTTTCATTCAAATATATTTTCAATGCAATTCCTGTAAATAAAAATAAAGCTAAAAGCACATAGAAGCTTTTTAAATCTTTATTCGCATGATACATTAAACCAATTAAACCTAATATAAATGGAAGGAAATAATAAGCATTACGTCCTTTATTATTCAATACATCTGAAGGCAGATTGTCTTGTGATCCTAAATGAACAGAATCTAAAGCTTTAATGCCGCTGATCCAGTTTCCGTCTAAGTTGTCATACTTACCCTGAACATCATTCTGGCGTCCAACAAAGTTCCACATCAAATATCTCCAATACATGTATCCGAATTGGTATTCAAACATAAAACTAAAATTGTCGGCTGTAGACGGTTTTTCAACTAATAAGTATTTACCATAACTTCTTAAGAATTTTACATAACCTTCATTGTCAATTTGCTTTTGAGCATAAGCATGTCTAAATTCAGAAACTGTTTTTTCAACTTCATTTCTTAATTGAGCGGTTGCTTTATTGTATTCATCTTCGCTCAACTGGCTTGCATCGATTCCGTATTCAGCCAAATCCTCATCATAACTATGATTTGGATCAATTCTGAATTTAGGAGGATTTGTAAAGTTGATGTAGTTTTGAATATGAGGAGTGTCTGTACTCCACATTCTTGGAAGAACTGCCTTCTGATTATCATCAGAATTTTGTTCTGCATTTTTATAATTATTGGTAATAATGTATTTACCTGTTTTATAATCTCTTTCGTAGTTTGGTTTTTTATCTAAATAAGGTGTTTTAGCATCAAGACCAGAAAAAAGTTCGGTGTATTGAGGTCCGTAAAACAATGGATTTACACCATATTGCTCACGATTATAATAAGCCAAAACCTCAGTAGCATCCGATGGCTTGTTCTCATTAATAACAGTATTAGCATTTGCACGAACTGGAAGCATCAGCCAAGTTGAGAAACCAATCAAGATAAATAAAACACATAATATAATAGTGTTGTAAAATATTAGGCCTTTTTGTTTGGTGAATTTTAATCCAAAATAAAAGAATGCAATAAATACAAGTGCTACAAATATGGTTCCGGAGTTAAATGGAAGTCCCATGCTGTTTACCATGAAAATTTCGGTTTTTCCGAAGAATGCCATAGTTAATGGAAGAAGTAATTTAAAAATAAATAATAAGATTCCGATAACTACTACATTCGCAATAAGAAAATTTTTGATGGTAACTTTTTCATAGTGTTTGAAATAGTATAAAAAACCAATTGAAGGAATAGTTAAAAGAGCCATGAAGTGAACACCAAATGAAAGTCCGATAACTAAAGAGATAATCAAAAGCCATTTGTTTCCTTTTGGCTTGTCCATGTCTTGTTCCCATCTTAAACCAAGCCAGAAAAGTAATGCAATTAATAAAGATGCCATAGCATAAACTTCAGCTTCTACAGCATTAAACCAGAAGCTGTCAGAGAATGTATAAGCTAAAGCTCCAACAAAAGAGCTTCCTAAAATAACAATTGAATTATTTTGGTCAATGGGAGCAAAGCGAGCCACAATCTTTTTTAAGATCATAGAAGAAGACCAGAACATAAATAATATGGTAAATGCGCTAGAGAAAACAGACATCATGTTAACCATTAGAGCCACATGCTGAGCATCTATTGCAAACATTGCAAAAAATGCGCCCATCATTTGGAAAAGTGGAGCTCCCGGTGGGTGGCCTACTTCAAGTTTGGCTGCGGTAGCAATGTATTCTCCGCAATCCCAAAAGCTCATTGTAGGTTCAACAGTTAATGTGTAAGTAATTAAAGCGATTGCAAATGCAAACCAACCAATAATTGTATTCCATTTATTGAAATTGAATTGTGCCATATTTAGGTGTTAAAAATTTGAAAGTTTTCTATCCTACAAAGAAAATGTTTTTTTATGTAAAGAATAGAGCATTAACAAAAAATTCTATAAAACTATCTGGATGTGGTAATTTATTGTGTATGAACTGTTTTGGAAGTTGAAGGAAATTTTAAAGTGAAAAAAAACATAAAAAAAAGATTTTTTTGCTTAAAAAGTTTGCACAAACTAAATAAAGCCTTAAATTTGCACTCGCTTTAGAGCACTGCTGGTCTATGGTGTAATGGTAACACTACGGTTTTTGGTGCCGTCTTTCTAGGTTCGAGTCCTAGTAGACCAACAGAAAAGCCTCTCAGAAATGAGAGGCTTTTTTTATCTAAAAAAGTTTCTTTAAAAATTTGCATAAATTAAATAAAGTTTTAATTTTGCACCCGCTTAACCGCACTGCTGGTCTATGGTGTAATGGTAACACTACGGTTTTTGGTGCCGTCTTTCTAGGTTCGAGTCCTAGTAGACCAACATAAAAAGCTTCTCAGAAATGAGAGGCTTTTTTTATGTCATAAATTGAAGTATTAAATTATCAGTGTTTTAAAGAAGAAGGAACAACTCCGAATTTCTTTTTAAATGAAAAAGAAAAGTGTGAAAGGTCTTCAAAACCAACTCCTATATATACTTCAGATGGCGGACTTCCTTGTTTGATTAAATAATAAGCTTCCTGAAGTCTTTTGTTTAATAGCCATTTTCCGGGTGTTTCTTGAAAAATTTTCTGAAAATCTCTTTTAAAAGTTGCTAAACTTCTTCCTGTGAGATACGCAAAACGTTGCATTTGAACATTAAAATGGAAATTTTTATTCATAAACGCTTCCAGATCAATTTTGCCGGGTTCGTTAAAATCGAATAAAATATCTTTTAGTTCTGGATTGATTTTGAGTAAAAGATGAACGGCTTCTTTAATTTTTAAATTAAATAACATTTCATTGTTTTCCTGTTCGACTTCAAGATATGATAGTAAGGATTCCATGAAGGATTGGTAAAGTGGATTTGGGGTTACTGAAAACATAGCTTCGGAATCTACTTTTTTGCTCGGTGTGTAATCGTATTCTCGGCTAATTTCGCGTAAAATCTCCTGATCTAAAAAAAGAGAAATAGTTTTAAATTCTCCTCCTTCTGGTGGAATTTTGGTGAACTTTGCCAGATGATTTCTTCTGCTAAACCGAAAATCTCCTGGTTTTGAATGAAAAGTAATTTTATTATCCGAAGCAATCATTTCGCCAGAAATCTGATAGCTGAAAACATGCTCGGGTATAAAATGTTCACCTTCTCGACTTCGCGAATAATAACACGAATAAAGAATTTTGGGTTTTATATTGGTTTTTGAATTCATATGATAAAGTTACTAAAAGATCTGGAAAGTCTTTTTGGTAAAAGATATCCAGATCTGTAGATTTATTTCTGTTGGATTAATGCTTTAGGTTCGAGGTAAGCTTCAAGTCCTAGAACTCCAAATTCACGTCCAATGCCAGATTGTTTGAATCCTCCAAAAGGAGCCATTGGGTCGTGTCCGATTCCGTTTATTTGAACTCTTCCGGCATTAATTTGAGAAGCGACACGATGCGCTCTTTCGTGATTAGAGGAACTTATGTAAGCTTGTAATCCGTATGTGGTGTCATTAGCAATTTCGATTGCTTCTTCTTCTGTTTTGTAGGTGATAATCGATAAAACTGGCCCGAATATTTCTTCTTGAGCAATTCGCATTTTGTTGTGTACATTAATAAAAACAGTGGGTTTTACGAAATTTCCTTTTTCTAATCCTTCAGGTTTTCCTAATCCGCCGGTTAAAATTTCTGCACCTTCATTAATTCCGATTTGAATGTAATCCTGAACACGATTGAATTGTTTTGTGCTCACCATTGGACCGACAGCTGTATTTGGTTTTTTAGGGTCTCCAACAATTGTATTTGCAATGACTTCTTTGATTATGAGTTTGGTTTCTTCTAATTTGCTTTCGGGAATCAATAATCTTGTTCCTGCGATACAAGCTTGACCGCTGTTCATGAATGCGGCGATTACTGCCAATGGAATTGCTTTTGAGAAGTCGGCATCATCTAATATAATGTTTGGAGATTTTCCGCCAAGCTCAAGTGTAACGCGTTTCATTGTGTTTACTGCTTCTTTTGCAATAATTTTTCCAACAGTTGTAGATCCGGTAAAAGAGATTTTAGCAATATCTGGATTTCGGCTAATTTCTGCGCCAACTGTTTCGCCAAGTCCATTAACAATATTAAAAACGCCTTTTGGAAGATTTGCTTCATGAAGGCACTCGGTAATTAATTGTGTTTGCTGTGCACTCATTTCGCTTGGCTTAATTACTACTGTGCATCCTGCTGCAATTGCGGTTGAAAGTTTGCTGCAGATGAAGCCGTTGCTGGAATTCCATGGAATAATAATTCCGACAACGCCAATTGGTGTCATTTGGACTTCGGATTCTCCCATTGTTTTAGTAAAATCATAAGTTTTTAGTAATTGAATTGCTGAGTCGAAACTCTTTTGCATGTAAATGAAGCTTGTAGAAGCAAATTGAAATGTTCCTCCGTATTCTTCTGTGACTACGTTTATGAATTCGTCTTTTCTTTTTTCAATTGCATTTTTAATGTTTTCAAGATGTTGGATTCTTTCTGTGATAGTAGTTTTGGAAAAGGTTTTAAAAGCGATTTTGGCTGCGTTAATTGCATTTTGTGTGTCTTCGCTGTTTCCTAAAAGTACTTTTCCGAGTTTTTCATTTGTTGTTGGACTAATAAGATCGAAAAATTCTGTTCCTTTTGGAGTTACAAATTCTCCATTAATATAAATTTTGTCTATTGTTTTCATAATATATGTTTTAATGAATTTTATTTGACAAATTTCTTTATAAATTGAAATTGTAACTTTGTTCTGAAGCTCAAATTAGCTTTGTTGTAAAGCTCATTTTGAAGTTCTGGCTTTTGCTTTTTTTAAAGACATAAAAAAAGCTTCTCACCCGAGAAGCTTTTTGGTATCTGAAAATTACGTTCTTTATGTTTTTAAAGTAATTACGGGTCTAACAGCATGGTTAACCAATCCTTCGCTGATGCTTCCGTTAAAGAAATGTGCAAATCCGGTTCTGCCATGTGTGCACATTCCAATTATATCGGCATTTATTCTGTTGGCAAAATTGATGATTCCTTTTTCGATATTGGTGTCGTTGTAAATTTGGGTAGTGTAATTACTGATATTGAATTGTTCAATAAACTCATTAATGGCTTCTTCTGCAGTATGTGTTGGTTTGAAGCTATTTGGTGTGCATATGTTTACCAGGTGTATTTTTGAATCAAACAATTTGGTGAAGGTTAAAAGTTTTTCAAAAGGTTTTTTTGCTTCCTCTGAAAAATCAGATGCAAAAACAACATTAGCGGCATTAAAATTTGAAATGTCTTTTTTGATGACTAAAACGGGAATTTCTGAATTACGAACTACTTTTTCGGTATTGGAGCCGATAAATAATTCTTCAACACCGGACGATCCATGTGACCCCATTACAATTAAATCAATATTATGTTCTTTGCTGATTTGGGTAATTCCATGAATGGGTTTGTCCATTTTAACGATTTCAGTTATCTCTATTCCGTCCAGATAAGGTCTTGCAGAAACTTCATCCAGCATTTCGTTGGCTTTTTTCATAAATAACATGCTTTCGGGAATGCTGATTCCTCCCAGAATAGCATCATTTGTTTGATGCGGTAATTCTAGCATGTGCAGAATAATGATTTCGGAATTGTCTTTTTTGGCGATTTGAGCAGCAACTTTTAAAGCGTCTTCTGCGTGTTCTGAAAAATCGGTAGGTACTAAAATTCGTTTCATGATTTTGAGGTAAATATTATGAATAATTCAGTTTTTTAATGCTCTTATAAAGATAAGAAATATTTTTAGAGCAATCAATTTATTTGATTTATAAAAAAAACACTATATTTGCACTGTTATTTATTAAAATCTAAATAATGAGGGGACTAAGTGTCCCCTCTTTTTATAAAATTATGACATTCAAAGAAAAAGTAAACGGATTAATTACAGAAGCTCTTCTGGAAAAACCATCAATCTTTTTGGTTGATTTGGCGGTTTCGGATTCTTTTAAAATTAGTGTTGGTTTAGACGGTGATAATGGAGTGGCGTTGCAAGACTGTATCGATGTGAGTCGTGCAGTAGAGAATAATCTAGATCGTGAAGAGCAGGATTTTTCGCTTGAAGTGGCGTCGGTTGGAGTAGGGACACCATTAAAAATGATAAGACAATACAAGAAAAATATTGGTAGAACGCTGATTGTTACTACAAATACAGAAAAAATCGAAGCAGAATTGATAGAAGCTAACGATGTTTTTATAATTTTGTCTTGGAAAGCAAGAGAACCGAAAAAAGTAGGAAAAGGAAAAGAAACAGTTCAAAAAGAGCAACAAATACCTTATACAGAAATTAAAGAGGCAGTTGTTACGGTAACATTTTAATTTTAATTAAAAAATTCGCATGGAAAATTTAGCATTAATCGATTCATTCTCAGAGTTTAAAGACAATAAACTTATTGATCGTGTAACGCTTATGGCAATTTTAGAGGACGTATTTAGAAATGCATTAAAGAAAAAATACGGTTCAGATGAAAATTTCGATATCATTATTAATCCTGATAAAGGGGATATGGAAATTTGGAGAAGAAGAGTAATTGTTGCCGATGAGGATCTTGATTTTGAAAATGAGGAAATTACATTGACTGAAGCAAGAAAGATTGAAGCGGATTTTGAAATTGGTGAAGAGGTTTCTGAAGAAGTAAAATTGATTGATTTAGGAAGAAGAGCTATCTTAGCGCTTCGTCAGAATCTTATATCTAAAATTCACGAACACGATAATACAAACTTATACAAACAGTTTAAAGATATTATCGGGGATATTTATACAGCAGAAGTACATCACGTACGTCCTAGAGTAGTTATCTTGGTTGATGATGAAGGAAATGAAATCGTACTTCCAAAAGAAAAGCAAATTCCATCTGACTTTTTCCGTAAAGGAGACAATGTTCGTGGAATTATTGAAAGCGTTGAATTAAAAGGAAATAAACCTCAGATTATCATGTCTAGAACTTCAGAGAAGTTCTTGGAGAAATTATTTGAGCAGGAAATTCCAGAAGTTTTCGACGGATTAATTACAGTGAAAAACGTAGTTCGTATTCCTGGTGAAAAAGCAAAAGTAGCGGTAGATTCTTATGATGATAGAATTGATCCTGTTGGAGCTTGTGTAGGAATGAAAGGTTCTCGTATTCACGGAATTGTTCGCGAATTAGGAAATGAAAATATTGATGTAATCAATTATACAAACAATATTCAATTATTTATCACAAGAGCTTTAAGCCCTGCTAAGGTTTCTTCAATTAAAATTGATGAAGAAAGTAAAAGAGCTGAAGTTTTCTTGAAATTAGAAGAGGTTTCTAAAGCAATTGGTAGAGGTGGTCACAATATCAAATTAGCTGGTCAATTGACAGGTTATGAGTTAGATGTTATTCGTGAAGGAGATGTTGCCGGTACTGTTGCAGATGAAGACGATGTTGAGTTAACAGAGTTCTCAGATGAGATCGAAGAGTGGGTAATTGAAGAGTTTGCAAAAATCGGTTTGGATACTGCGAAAAGTATCTTGAAACACGATGTAGAAGATTTAGTAAGAAGAACAGATTTAGAAGAGGAAACAATTCTAGATGTTATGAAGATACTAAAAGAAGAGTTTGATAGTTAAGCAATAGCTGAATGTCTGCTCTAACAACACAACGAAAAAGGTAATAATAAAAAGGTTATATGTCTGAAGAGAGAGTAATAAGAATAAATAAGGTTTTAAGGGAATTAAATATTTCGTTAGAAAGAGCTGTAGATTATCTAAAAGATAAAGGAATTGCTATTGATGCAAATCCAAATGCAAAAATTTCTGATAGCGAGTTTAATATCCTTCAAAGCCAATTTGCGGGCGATAAGGGGAATAAGGAGGCTTCAAAAGAGGTTGGAGAAGAAAAAAGAAAAGAAAAAGAAGCATTACGTGTAGAACGTGAGAAAGAAATTGAAGACAAACGCAGACAAGAAGAGGAGCGTCAAAAACAGCAGGAAATAATTAAAGCGAGAGCTGTTGTTTCTGGACCTGTGCAAGTTGGTAAAATCGACTTAAATCCGAAAAAACCGGCAATTACTCCTTCTGAGGAAACAGTTAAAGCTGAAGAACCAAAAGCTGTTGTTGCACCAGTGCAAACAGAAAAACCTGTTCAGAATGAAGCGGTAAAAGCTGACTCGCCTGTGTCGCAGCCAGTTTCAGAAGCAAAAAAAGAAGAACCTATTATTACGGAGAAAAAAGAAGTTAAGGCAGAATCTTCTAAGGTTGCGCAGGAGCCAATTGTGTCTACTGATCCAACAACTTCAGAAGAGACAATTACTACTCAATATCAAAAGCTTTCAGGAACAACTCTTACTGGTCAAACAATTGACTTATCTCAATTTAATAAACCAAAGAAAAAGAAAGAAGATCCAAAAGCGGCTCAAAATAAACCTGGAACTCCTGGGGTTGGAAACAATAATAACGCAAATAAAAATAAGCGTAAAAGGATTGCTCCAAAGCCTGGTGCGCCTGGTGCTCCAAAACCGGCCATTGGTAATAATACGCCTGGAACGCCAAATGCAAATAAGCCAAATTCAAATAATAGTGGAGGAGGATTTAATGCTAACAGAAGTCAGAGACCTGGTTTTGTAAAAGGAAACCGTCCTGCAATTGTGGCTAAGGTTGAGCCAACAGAAGAAGAAGTAAAAAACCAAATTAGAGAAACTCTTGAAAAACTTCAAGGTAAAGGAGGTAAATCTAAAGCGGCTAAATATAGAAGAGATAAAAGAGAAACACACCGTCAGAAATCTGATGATGAACAAAGAGCTCTTGACGAAGGAAGTAAAACTATTAAAGTTACAGAGTTCGTTACTGTTGGTGAAATTGCAATCATGATGGATGTGCCGATTACTAAAGTAATTGGAACGTGTATGTCTCTTGGTATCATGGTAACCATGAATCAGCGTTTAGATGCTGAAACTTTGACGATTGTTGCTGATGAGTTTGGTTACGATGTTGAATTTATTACAGTAGATATCGAAGAAGCAATTGAGGTTGTAGAAGATAAAGAAGAAGATTTAGTAACTAGAGCGCCAATTGTTACGGTGATGGGTCACGTTGACCACGGTAAAACATCTTTACTGGATTATATTCGTAAAGAAAATGTTATCGCTGGTGAGTCTGGAGGTATCACACAGCACATTGGAGCATACGGGGTTACCTTGGATAATGGTCAAAAAATAGCATTCTTAGATACTCCTGGTCACGAGGCGTTTACCGCGATGCGTGCACGTGGAGCTCAGGTTACAGATATTGCTATTATTGTGGTAGCGGCTGATGATGATATCATGCCTCAAACAAAAGAAGCAATTTCTCACGCACAAGCTGCGGGAGTGCCAATTATATTTGCAATCAACAAAATTGATAAACCAAATGCTAATGTTGATAAAATTAAAGAGCGTTTGGCTGGTATGAATTTACTTGTTGAAGATTGGGGTGGAAAAATTCAGTCACATGATATTTCTGCAAAAGTTGGAACAGGTGTTAAAGAGTTACTGGAGAAAGTTTTATTAGAAGCAGAAATATTAGATTTAAAAGCGAATCCAAATAGAGCTGCTCAAGGAACTGTTGTTGAGGCTTTCTTAGATAAAGGAAAAGGATATGTATCTACGATTTTAGTACAGCAAGGTACTTTGAAAATTGGAGACTATATGTTAGCCGGTAAGCACCATGGTAAAGTGAAAGCAATGCATGATGAAAGAGGACATACTGTTTTAGAAGCAGGTCCTTCGACTCCAGTTTCTGTTTTAGGTTTAGATGGAGCGCCAACAGCAGGTGATAAATTTAATGTATTTGAAGATGAGAAAGAAGCAAAACAAATTGCATCTAAACGTTCTCAATTAATGCGTGAACAATCAGTTCGTACACAAAGACATATTACTCTTGATGAAATTGGACGTCGTATTGCTCTTGGTCAGTTTAAAGAATTAAATGTAATTCTTAAAGGAGACGTGGATGGATCTGTTGAGGCGTTATCTGATTCGTTCTCTAAATTATCTACAGAAGAGGTTCAAATTAATATTATCCATAAAGGAGTTGGTGCAATTACAGAAACCGATGTTAACTTAGCTTCTGCATCAGATGCCATTATTATCGGATTCAACGTTCGTCCAGCAGGAAACGCTAGACAGCTTGCAGATAAAGAAGAGATTGATATCCGCTACTATTCTATCATTTATGCAGCTATCGATGACTTGAAAGATGCTATGGAAGGAATGTTAGCGCCAGAAATGAAAGAGGAAGTTTTAGGTAATGCTGAAATTCGTGAGATTTTCAAAATTTCTAAAGTGGGTTCAATTGCTGGATGTATGGTAACAGACGGTAAAATCTTAAGAACTTCTAAGATTAGAGTTATTAGAGATGGAGTAGTAGTTCATACCGGTGAATTAGTTGCTTTGAAACGTTTCAAAGACGATGTTAAAGAAGTGAGTAAAGGTTACGATTGTGGTATTCAAATTAAAGGATTTAATGATATCGAAATAAACGATGTTATTGAGGCTTACCACGAAGTAGCAATCAAAAAGAAATTGAAATAATATTCAATAACTATATTTAAAAAGTCTCAACGTAAGTTGGGACTTTTTTGTTTTGCTTATTTGCTTATTTGCTTATTTGTTTTATTGTTTTAATGTTATTGAATTTCAATTATTAGTATTATTTTTGATTAAACTAAATTAATAAGAATATGAAATTGAGATTATATACCGCTGCTTTGCTTTTAGGTTTTTCTTCTTTGTGTTTTTCGCAGGAAGATGTAGAAAAACCTGCACCTCCTGCAGGTAACGCTTTAGTAGGAGATTATTATGGTGCAGATGTTTCGGATACATCTGTAAAGAAAGCGATTTCTGTTGGTAAATTAGAAGATAATTTGAAAGCAGATAATAAGATTGAAAATGTTTCTGTGAAAGGTGAGGTAACAGGCGTTTGTCCCAAAAGAGGATGCTGGATTAGTCTTAAAACAGAAGATGGTTCTTCTTTTTTTGTTAAAATGAAGGATTATGCTTTTTTTGTGCCTACCGCGGCAAAAGGGAAGAATGTTGTTTTGGAAGGTGTAGCTGAGAAAAAAGTTACTTCAATAGAAGAACTCAAACATTATGCAAAAGATGCTAAAAAATCAAAGGCTGAAATTGATGCAATAAAAGCGCCAAAAGAAGAGATACGTTTTTTGGCAAGCGGAATTAAGGTTGTGAACTAAATAAGCAATATAGGGCTTGGAATTTAGTCTTAAATGACTATTCCGGTGCCTTTCGGAATAAAAAAAGCGAGATTAATATCTCGCTTTTTTTGTTTTTAAAAGTTTTATTTTCCCGGTTTGAGTAAGAAAACACTTTTGTATCTGTTTTTAATTTCTGCTAGATTTCTTTCAGCTTCGATTCTGGTTTTGAAATTACCGACAATTACTTTGTAATTAGGTGTGCTAAAAATAATAGTTCCGTCAATACTGGGATTTTCTCTTTTAAAATCCGAAAGTGTTTTTTTTGCTTCGTCGCTTTTACCGCTAAATATTTGGAATCTATAAGTGTCGTTTGTATTTATTGACGTGTTAATTTTACGCTTCTCGTTTAACAATTGCTCAAATTTAGGATCTTGATTCAATGTTAAATTTTGGTCTTGCGCGTTAATATTGTGCGCAAAAGCAATTGTTGTAATTGTTAATAAAAGGTTTTTAGTGGGAGTTAAAATTCTCATAATGTGATGGTTTTTATGCAAAAATACTATTTAAAGTTTGAGTGGGAAATTTTAATATTATTTAGAATTGATATAAATTGATATTTAAGGGTATTTTAAGGTTTTGAGAATAGTTCATAAGTCGTATTTTTGTGCAAGTTTTAAAAGAGGGTATAGATTTTTCCTGAGTTTAGTACAGAAAAAATCATACCAAAAATTAGTAGACAATTATTTATACTATATGAAAAAGGTGGGTAACCATAATTCGATCTCAAGAAAATTGCTGTTTGGCTTATCGCTGACGTTAATTTTCTCCCTAACTTCATTTGCTCAAGATGCTGCTGCTCCCGCGGCGCCTGAAGCAGCGGCTGCTGCTCCAGCTGCAGGAGGCGGTGATCCAGTAAAAGGGAAAGAACTTTTTAATGCAAATTGCGCTGCATGTCACAAATTAGATGCTAAATCAACAGGACCAGCCTTAAGAGGTGTTGCTGATAAGCATGATAAAGCTTGGATTTACAAGTGGGTGCATAACAGTTCTGACATGATTAAGTCAGGTGATCCTGTTGCTGTTAAACTTTTTGAGGAAAACAACAAAGCGGTAATGACTTCTTTTCCTCAATTGTCTGAAGGAGATATTGATAATATTTTAGCTTATACTTCTGAGCCTAAAGCTACGCCTGTAGCTGCGGCTGGTGGAGCTGCAACGCCTCCAGGAACTAATGTTGAAGGGGGTGGAATTTCAAATAATATTATTTTAGGAGCTCTTGCTCTTGTAATGGCTATTTTAGTTGTGATGTTGTTCATGGTGAACAAAGTATTAACTAAGGTTGCTAACAAAAATGGAATCGAAGTTGCGCCAAAAGAAGCTAGAACTCCAATTTGGAAAGCTTTCGTTAAAAATCAGTTCTTGGTTTTGGTAACTTCTATCTTTTTGCTTTTGGCAAGTGGTTATTTTGTTTATGGATACTTAATGCAAGTAGGTGTAGATCAGAATTATGAGCCAATTCAGCCAATTCACTACTCTCACAAAATTCACGCTGGTGACAATGAGATCAATTGTAAATATTGCCACTCTGCGGCTCGTGTTAGTAAAACAGCTGGTATTCCTTCGTTAAATGTTTGTATGAACTGTCATAAAAATATTTCTGAGGTTGCTGAAACTACTGCTACTGCTGAGTACAGCAAAGCATTTTACGATGCTCAAATCCAAAAATTATATGATGCTGTTGGATGGGATAAGACTAAACAGGCTTATACTGGAAAAACAATGCCTGTAAAATGGGTTCGTATTCATAATCTTCCTGATTTTGTTTACTTCAATCACTCTCAGCACGTTTCTGTTGCTGGAATTGAATGTCAAACTTGTCACGGACCAGTGCAAGAATTCGAAATCATGAAGCAGTACTCTAAATTAACAATGGGATGGTGTGTTGATTGCCATAGAAAAACTGATGTTAAGATGGAAGGTAATGCTTACTATGATAAGATTCATGCTGAACTTTCTAAAAAATACGGTGTAGAGAAATTAACTGCAGCGCAAATGGGAGGTTTAGAATGCGGTAAATGCCACTATTAATCGATTTATTAAGATTTTAATATATATATACAATGTCATCAAACAAAAAATACTGGAAAAGTGTTGAGGAGCTAGAAAACAGCTCTATTGTTGAGGCGCTTAGAAATAACGAATTTGTTGAAGAAATTCCTACTGATGAGTTTTTGGGTAACGCTGATGCTTTATCTACATCAGGGACTTCACGTCGTGACTTTTTAAAGTACGTAGGGTTTAGTACTGCAGCTGTTACTTTAGCTGCTTGCGAAGGTCCAGTTCACAAGTCTATCCCTTATGTATTACAACCAGAGCAAATCATTCCTGGTGTTGCAGATTATTATGCAACTACCGTTTTTGATGGTTTTGATTTTGCGAACCTTTTGGTTAAAACTCGTGAGGGTCGTCCAATTAAAATTGAAAACAATACAATTGCAGGAGCTAAATTTGCTGCGAACGCAAGAATTCATGCATCTATCTTAGGATTGTATGATAGCGGTCGTTTGAAAGAGCCAAAAGTAGATGGTAAAGATACTTCTTGGTCTGCTGTTGATCTAAAAATCAAATCAAGTTTAGCTGATGCAAAAGCTAAAGGTGGTCAGGTTGTTTTGTTAACTAATACTTTAGCAAGTCCATCTACGGAGAAATTAATCTCTGAGTTCATTGCTAAAAATCCAAACGCTAAGCATGTTGTATATGATGCGGTTTCTTCATCTGAAGCTTTAGATGCTTTTGAAGCTGCTTATGGACAAAGAGCTTTAGTTGATTACGATTTTTCAAAAGCTTCTTTAATTGTATCTGTTGGTGCTGATTTCTTAGGAGATTGGCAAGGTGGTGGATATGATTCTGGATATGCAAAAGGACGTATTCCTCAAAACGGAAAAATGTCTCGTCATTTCCAGTTTGAATCAAATATGACATTATCTGGAGCTGCGGCTGATAAGCGTATTCCTATGACTACAGCTGCTCAAAAACAAGCTTTAGTTCAAATTTATAATATTGTTGTAGGTGCTTCTGTTCCTGTAGCTTTAGACGGAAATGCTAAAGCTGAAGTAGTTAAAGCTGCACAACAGCTTAAGGCTGCTGGATCAAAAGGAGTTTTAGTATCTGGAATTGAAGATAAAAACGCTCAATTATTAGTTTTAGCTATCAATCAAGTATTGGCTAGTGAAGCTTTTAGTACTGCAGGAGCAAGACAAATTAGAAAAGGTTCTAATGCGGTTGTTTCACAGTTGATAAAAGATTTGAATGCAGGAAGTGTTCATACTTTGATTATGAGTGGTGTTAATCCAGTTTATACATTAGCTGATTCTGCTGCTTTTGTTTCTGGATTGAAAAAAGTTACAACATCTGTTGCTTTTTCATTAAAAGAAGATGAGACTGCATCTATTGTAACAATTGCAGCTCCGACTCCTCATTATTTAGAAGCATGGGGTGATGTTGAAATTACAAGTGGTACTTATAGCTTAACACAGCCAACTATTCGTCCTATCTTTAATACAAAACAATTTCAAGATGTTTTATTGTCATTGAATGGTACTGCTGGTACTTTCTATGATTATTTGAAAGTTAATTCTGCGTCTTACGCTGCTGGATCTTCTTGGAATAAGGTATTGCATGATGGTGTTGCGGTTGTTGGATCTACAGCTTTAGCTGGAGGAGCTATTGATGCTGCTTCTGCTGCAAATGCAGTTTCAAAATCTAAAGCAGCTGGAGAATATGAGTTAGTATTGTATACTAAAACTGGTTTAGGAGATGGACAGCACGCAAACAATCCTTGGTTGCAAGAGTTTCCAGATCCAATTACAAGAGTTTCTTGGGATAACTATGTTACGGTTTCAAATGCTGATGCTAAGAAAATCGGTTTATCTAATGAAATTGTTGCAAACGGTGGTTTAAATGGTAGTTATGCTACTATTACTACTGCAGATGGAGTTAAATTGGAAAATGTTCCAGTTATTGTTCAGCCAGGTCAAGCAGTTGGAACAATTGGTTTAGCTGTTGGTTACGGACGAAAAGCTTCTCTAAAAGAAGAAATGCAAGTAGGTTTAAATGCTTACGCTTTATATAAAGGATTTAATGGAGTTCAATCTGTTTCTATTGTAAAAGCTTCTGGAGAACATGAGTTTGCTTGTGTTCAAGGTCAGAAAACTTTAATGGGTAGAGGAGATATTATTAAAGAAACTACTCTAAAAATATTTAATACTGAAGATGCTGAACATTGGAATGAAAAACCAATGGTATCTTTAGATCACCAAGAAGTTGAGGCTACAACGGTTGACCTTTGGGAGTCATTCGATCGTACTACTGGTCATCACTTCAATCTTTCAATTGACTTAAATGCTTGTACTGGTTGTGGGGCTTGTGTTATTGCTTGTCATGCTGAGAACAACGTTCCAGTTGTAGGTAAAGCAGAAGTTAGAAGAAGCCGTGATATGCACTGGTTGCGTATTGATAGATACTACTCTTCTGAAAGTACTTTTGAAGGAGATAATGAAAGAAAAGAAGGAATTGCTGGTTTATCTAGTTCATTGTCTACATTCAATGAAATGGAAAACCCAGGAGAGAATCCACAGGTAGCATTCCAGCCAGTAATGTGTCAGCACTGTAATCACGCACCTTGTGAGACTGTATGTCCTGTTGCTGCAACATCTCACGGTCGTCAAGGTCAGAACCATATGGCTTATAACAGATGTGTTGGTACTCGTTATTGTGCAAACAACTGTCCTTATAAAGTACGTCGTTTCAACTGGTTCTTATACAACAAGAACAGTGAATTCGATTATCATATGAATGACGATTTAGGACGTATGGTATTAAATCCAGACGTAAACGTTCGTTCTCGTGGTGTTATGGAAAAATGTTCTTTCTGTATCCAAAGTACTCAAGCTGTAATTCTTCAAGCAAAACGTGAAGGTAGAGTAGTAGCAAAAGATGAGTTCAACAACGCTTGTGCTTGTTCTGCTGCTTGTTCTTCTGGAGCTATGGTCTTTGGAGATGTTAATGATAAAGAAAGTGAAGTTGCGAAACTTGCAGAAAGCGAAAGAGCATACCACTTATTAGAGCATGTGGGTACAAAACCAAATGTTTTCTATCATGTAAAAGTTAGAAACACGTAGTAAAATTATTAATTAAGAAACAATATAAAGGATTATGTCGTCTCATTACGAAGCACCCATTAGAAAACCTTTAGTTATAGGTGATAAATCATATCACGATGTAACTGTAGATGTGGCAGCGCCTGTTGAAGGACCTGCAAATAAACAATGGTGGATTGTTTTTACAATCGCATTAGTAGCCTTCCTTTGGGGGTTAGGTTGTATAATTTACACCGTATCTACCGGTATCGGAACATGGGGATTAAACAAAACAGTAGGTTGGGCTTGGGATATCACTAACTTCGTTTGGTGGGTAGGTATTGGTCACGCCGGAACATTAATTTCTGCGGTATTATTACTTTTCCGTCAGCGTTGGAGAATGGCTATTAACCGTTCTGCAGAAGCAATGACTATCTTCTCAGTAGTTCAAGCAGGTCTATTTCCAATTATTCACATGGGACGTCCATGGTTAGCATACTGGGTATTACCTATTCCTAACCAGTTTGGATCACTATGGGTAAACTTTAACTCACCATTACTTTGGGACGTATTTGCAATTTCAACGTATCTTTCGGTATCATTAGTTTTCTGGTGGACTGGTTTATTACCTGACTTTGCTATGCTTCGTGATAGAGCAATAACTCCATTTAATAAAAGAGTTTATTCTATCTTAAGTTTCGGATGGAGCGGTAGAGCAAAAGACTGGCAACGTTTCGAAGAAGTATCTTTAGTATTAGCTGGTTTGGCTACTCCTCTTGTACTTTCTGTACACACAATTGTATCGATGGACTTTGCTACTTCTGTAATCCCAGGATGGCATACAACCATTTTCCCTCCATACTTCGTTGCTGGAGCGGTATTCTCTGGATTTGCAATGGTAAACACATTGTTGATCGTTATGAGAAAAGTTTCTAATCTTGAAGCATATATTACATTGCAGCATATCGAGTTAATGAATATCATTATCATGATTACAGGTTCGATTGTAGGTGTTGCTTACATCACTGAGTTATTCGTAGCTTGGTATTCAGGAGTAGAGTATGAGCAATATGCATTCTTAAACAGAGCTACTGGACCTTACTGGTGGGCATATTGGTCGATGATGACTTGTAACGTGTTCTCTCCACAATTTATGTGGTTTAAAAAATTAAGAACTAGTATCATGTTCTCATTCATCATCTCGATTGTTGTAAACATCGGTATGTGGTTTGAAAGATTCGTAATTATTGTTACTTCTTTACATAGAGATTACCTTCCATCTTCTTGGACAATGTTCTCACCAACATTTGTTGATATTGGAATTTTCATTGGAACAATTGGTTTCTTCTTCGTATTGTTTTTATTGTACTCAAGAACTTTCCCTGTAATTGCTCAGGCAGAGGTTAAAACAATTTTGAAAGGAACAGGAGATAATTACATTAGAGAAAGAGCAAATAAAGATTCACATCATGAGTAATAAAGTTATATACGCCATTTATAATGACGATGACGTTTTGATGGATGCAGTAAAGAAAACTAGAGCTGCTCATCATCATATTGAAGAGGTTTTTACTCCATTCCCAGTTCACGGATTGGATAAAGCAATGGGATTAGCACCAACAAGATTAGCAATATGTGCTTTTTTATATGGATGTGTTGGTATTTCTGTTGCAACGACAATGATGAGTTATATCATGATTCACGATTGGCCGCAGGATATTGGAGGAAAACCAAGTTTTAGTTTTATTCAAAACATGCCTTCATTCGTACCAATTATGTTTGAGATGACAGTATTTTTTGCTGCTCACTTAATGGTAATTACTTTTTATATGAGAAGTAGATTATGGCCTTTTAAAGAAGCTGAAAATCCAGATGTGAGAACAACTGATGATCACTTTTTAATGGAGGTTGCGGTAAATGATAACGAGGCAGAGTTGGTTTCTTTTTTCGAGGGAACTGGAGCTGTTGAAGTTAAAGTAATTGAAAAGAATTAATTGTAGCTATGAAAAAGATATATAAAATAACACTATTAGTTGGTTTGACTATTTTAGTTTCATCTTGCCACAATAATTCGGCACCAAACTATCAGTATTTCCCAAATATGTACGAGTCTGTAGCTTATGAGCCATATACAGAAGCAAAAGTATTTAAGGGAGGAAAAGAAGGACAGCTTCCTGTTGCAGGAACTATTAATAGAGGTTTTGAACCTTATGAATATGAAAATTCAACGGCAGGTTATGAATTGGCAAAAGCTAATTTGAAATCGCCTTTGACTGAAGAAGAGAGAAATTCTGGAAAAGGAAAAGAACTTTTCGAAATTTATTGTATCAGTTGCCATGGTGCTACTGGTAATGGTAAAGGTAAATTGGTTGAAAGAGAAAAATTTCTTGGAGTACCTAGCTACAAAGACAGAGAAATCACTGAAGGAAGTATCTTTCATGTTGAGACTTATGGTTTAAATGCAATGGGTTCACATGCAAATCAATTAAGTGCTCACGAACGTTGGTTAGTTGCTGACTATGTTCTGAAACTAAAAAGCCAATTATAATTGTTGAACAAACTGATCGTAATAGATATGTACACATTTTCAAGTAAATTAAAAACTTTTTCTATCATCTTAATGGCCGTTGGTTTATTAGGAATTGGGTATGGTTTTTTAAGTGCGCCAAAAGATATTCAAGAAGTTGAAAAAATACTAGCTGCAGATGAACATGGTTCTCATGGTGCTGCACGTGAAGAAAAAGCGGAGGCATCTCACAAAGAAGCAGGTCATCATGAGGCTGCTGAAGCATCACATGGTGCTCATAAAGCGGCTGGACATGCTGAAGTTTCTGGTGCAAATGAGCACGAAAAACATTTAAAGCATGTGTTGCACCAATTACAAAACAAACCTTGGTCTGCAGTATATGTAGCTTGTATTTTCTTTTTGCTGCTATCAATGGGAGTTTTAGCTTTTTATGCTATCCAACAAGTTGCTCAAGCAGGTTGGTCTCCGGTTTTGTTTAGAGTTATGCAAGGTATTACAGCTTATTTACCAGCAGGTTCTGTAATTTTCTTTATACTTTTAGTATTATGTGGATTACACTTTAATCATATTTTTGTATGGTTAGGTGAAGGTGTAACAGACCCAAAAAGTCCAAATTATGATGCTATCATCGCTGGAAAATCGGGATATTTAAATTTTCCTTTTTGGATTGCAAGAGCTTTTATCTTTTTATTAGGATGGAATATCTACCGTCATTTTTCTAGAAAGAATTGTTTAGCTCAGGATGAAGCTAATGATGATCTTTACTACAAAAAGAATTTCAAAGCTTCTGCTGGATTCTTAGTTTTCTTTATTGTTTCTGAGTCTATTATGTCTTGGGATTGGATTATGTCTTTTGATCCACACTGGTTTAGTACTTTATTTGGATGGTATGTATTTGCTTCTTTCTTTGTAAGTGGTATTACAACTATTGCGTTAGTAACAATATATTTAAAATCAAAAGGATATCTAGAGTATGTAAATACAAGTCATATCCACGATTTAGCTAAATTTATGTTTGGTATCAGTGTATTCTGGACTTACTTATGGTTCTCTCAGTTTATGTTGATATGGTATGCTAACATTCCAGAAGAGGTAACTTATTTTGTAACAAGAATTCAATTGTATAACCTTCCTTTCTTTGGAGCGGTTGTTATGAACTTTGTTTTCCCATTATTAATATTAATCAATACTGATTTCAAACGCCTTAATTGGGTTGTTGTAATGGCAGGTATTGTGATATTATTAGGTCATTATGTTGATTTCTTTAATATGATTATGCCGGGTACAGTTGGAGACAAATGGTTTATTGGAGTTCCTGAAATTGCATCGATTCTTTTCTTCTTAGGTCTATTTATATTTGTTGTATTTACTGCATTAACTAAATCTCCTTTGCTTGCAAAAAGAAATCCTTTCATTGAAGAAAGTAAACATTTTCATTATTAATATTTAAAGAAGTAAACAGATGACAAGTTTGTTGGTAATTATAGTTTTAGTTTTATTAGCAGTTGCATTATGGCAATTGACCAAGATATTTGATCTTACTCAGGTTGGAGTATCTTCGGACGATTCTCAGGTTGCATCAGATAATGACAATAACATTCAGGGATATATTATGTTTGGCTTTTTAGCTTTCATTTATATATTTACTATTTATGGTTTACTAAAATGGGGTAATTTGGCACTTCATACTCCTGCTTCTGAGCATGGTGGTTTAGTAGATAATTTAATGAATATTACTTGGGTTTTGATCTTTACAGTTCAAGTTATTACTCAAGGTTTATTATACTGGTTTTCTTTTAAATACAAAGGAAATAAAGATAAAAAAGCATTATTCTTTGCTGATAGTAACAAATTAGAAGCAATTTGGAGTATTATTCCATCTGTTGTTTTAGCATGTTTAATTCTTTATGGATTATATGCTTGGAATAATATTATGTTTGTTGATAAAGATGAAGATGTTATCGAAATTGAGTTGTATGCACAGCAGTTTAAATGGACTGCTAGATATGCAGGACAAGATAATGTTTTAGGTAAAGCTAACGTACGTTTAATTGAAGGAGTAAATACTTTAGGAGTTGATATGTCTGACAAAAACTCTCAAGATGATATTGTAGTTTCTGAATTACACATTCCTAAAGGTAAAAAAGTGCATTTTAAAATGCGTTCTCAAGATGTTTTGCACTCAGCATATTTTCCACACTTCAGAGCACAAATGAACTGTGTACCTGGTATGGTTACTGAATTTGCTTTTGTTCCAACTTACACTACTGCGGAATATAGAGAATTACCATTTATGATTGAAAAAGTTGCACATATCAACAAACTTAGAGCTGAAAAAAGTGTTGAGTTAGTTGCAAAAGGTGGAACGGCTTTAGATCCTTATACATTTGATTATTTATTATTATGTAATAAAATTTGTGGAGCTTCTCACTACAACATGCAAATGAAAGTAGTTGTAGATACTCCAGAAGAATATAAAAAATGGTTAAGTGAAAAAACTACTTTAGCTCAGGATATTGCGGCGGCAAAAGCTGCTGAGAAACCAGCTGAAGGAGCTGCACCAACTACAGATTCTACTGCAAAAGTTATTGACACAGTTAAAGCTGTTGTTGATACTGTTAAAGCAGCTGTAGCTAAAGTTGCAATGAAATAATATTATTTAGAAAATTTAAAGTACACATATATGTCAGCAGAAGCGCACGATCACGATCACGGACACGATCACGAGCACGAACATCATCATAAAGAAACGTTCATTACTAAATATATTTTTAGTATTGATCACAAAATGATTGCTAAACAATACTTGATTACTGGTATTATTATGGGGATCATTGGTATTGCAATGTCCTTGCTTTTCAGAATGCAATTGGCGTGGCCAGAGGAGTCTTTTAAGATATTTAATGTTTTATTAGGTGATAAATTTGCACCAGATGGTGTAATGGCAAATGATATTTATTTAGCTTTAGTAACAATTCACGGTACCATCATGGTATTCTTTGTACTGACAGCTGGTTTGAGTGGAACTTTTAGTAATTTACTTATTCCGCTTCAAATTGGAGCTAGAGATATGGCATCAGGATTCATGAATATGATTTCTTATTGGTTGTTTTTCTTGTCTGCAGTTATCATGTTATGTTCACTGTTTGTTGAAGCTGGTCCAGCTTCTGCAGGATGGACAATTTACCCTCCATTAAGTGCATTACCACAAGCGATTCCTGGATCAGGAACTGGTATGACATTATGGTTAGTATCTATGGCTATTTTCATCGCATCTTCTTTGATGGGATCTTTAAATTACATTGTTACTGTTCTTAATTTAAGAACTAAAGGAATGTCTATGACTAGACTTCCACTTACAATCTGGACATTTTTCGTAACAGCTATTATTGGTGTTATTTCATTCCCAGTATTATTATCAGCTGCTTTATTATTGATCTTTGATAGAAGTTTTGGTACTTCATTTTTCTTATCAGATATTTATATCGCAGGAGAGGTTTTACACTACCAAGGTGGTTCTCCAGTTTTGTTTGAACACTTATTCTGGTTCTTAGGTCACCCTGAGGTTTACATTGTAATCTTACCTGCAATGGGTCTTGTTTCTGAAATTATGGCTACGAACTCTCGTAAACCAATCTTCGGATACAGAGCAATGATTATGTCAGTTCTTGCAATTGCATTCTTATCTACTATTGTATGGGGTCACCACATGTTTATCTCTGGTATGAATCCTTTCTTAGGATCTGTATTTACTTTTACAACTTTATTGATTGCAATTCCATCTGCTGTAAAAGCATTTAACTGGATAACAACTTTATGGAAAGGTAACTTACAGTTTAACCCTGCAATGTTATTCTCTATTGGAATGGTTTCTACTTTTATCACTGGAGGTTTAACAGGAATCATTTTAGGAGATAGTACTTTAGATATTAACGTTCACGATACATACTTCGTAATTGCTCACTTTCACTTAGTAATGGGTATCTCTGCACTTTACGGAATGTTTGCTGGTATTTACCACTGGTTTCCTAAAATGTACGGAAGAATGTTAAACAAAAATTTAGGTTATATTCACTTCTGGATTACAGCAGTTTGTGCTTATGGAGTTTTCTTCCCAATGCACTTTATTGGATTAGCTGGTTTACCAAGACGTTACTATACAAATACTAACTTCCCATTATTTGATGATTTACAAAACGTGAATGTTTTAATTACAACATTTGCTCTTGTAGGAGGTGCATTTCAGTTAGTATTCTTATACAACTTCTTTAGCAGTATTTTCTACGGTAAAAAAGCGGTTCAAAACCCATGGAGATCTACAACTTTAGAGTGGACTACTCCAGTTGAGCATATCCACGGAAACTGGCCAGGAGAAATTCCTCACGTATACCGTTGGCCGTATGACTACAGTAACCCAAATCATGATGTAGATTTTGTTCCTCAAAATGTACCAATGAAAGAAGGTGAAGAAGTTTTACACCACTAAAAATATTTTAAAGACCATCAGAAATGATGGTCTTTTTTTGTTTAGTTAAAGTTTTAAACGTTCGGATTTACCATTTTACAAAACTAATTACTTTCTATATCTTTGTAAGATGAATGAAAATCTCGATCCTACAACAAAAGGATATAACTCAGAAGAATTAGATCTTGAAAAAAGATTGCGCCCGCTGTCATTTGATGACTTTGCCGGGCAGGATCAGGTGTTGGAAAATTTAAAAGTATTTGTTGCCGCAGCGAACCAGCGTGGGGAGGCACTTGATCATGCTTTGTTTCATGGTCCTCCGGGTCTTGGGAAAACTACTTTGGCAAATATTTTGGCTAATGAACTTCAGGTTGGTATTAAAATAACTTCTGGACCTGTACTAGATAAGCCTGGAGATCTTGCCGGTTTATTGACTAATTTAGATGAGAGAGATGTGTTGTTTATTGACGAGATTCATCGTTTAAGTCCTGTGGTAGAAGAATATTTGTATTCGGCTATGGAGGATTTTAAAATAGATATCATGATTGAGTCTGGCCCAAACGCGAGAACGGTTCAGATTAATCTGAATCCATTCACGTTAATTGGTGCTACAACACGTTCGGGATTACTTACTGCGCCAATGCGAGCTCGTTTTGGTATTTCTTCTCGTTTACAATATTATTCAACTGAGCTTTTGACTTCTATTGTGGAAAGAAGTGCAGGAATATTAAAAATGCCAATTGATCTTGAAGCCGCAATTGAAATTGCTGGGAGAAGTCGTGGAACTCCTCGTATTGCTAATGCTTTATTGAGAAGAGTAAGAGATTTTGCTCAGATAAAAGGTAATGGAACTATTGATCTTGAAATTTCCAAGTATGCATTGAAAGCTCTTAATGTAGATGCACATGGACTTGACGAAATGGATAATAAAATACTATTAACTATTATTAATAAATTTAAAGGAGGTCCGGTTGGACTTTCTACTCTGGCAACAGCTGTATCTGAAAGCAGTGAAACTATTGAAGAAGTTTATGAGCCATTTTTAATTCAGGAAGGATTTATTATGCGTACTCCCCGTGGTCGTGAAGTGACTGATAAAGCTTATAAACATTTAGGAAAGATAAACACAAATATACAAGGAGGTTTATTTTAATTTTTATGTCTAACAAGCTAAAATATACTTATCCTGAAAAATTATCTTTGTTAAGATTTTTCAGAGATGCTGAAGGTGTTCGCAAGAATCCTATTCCTTTTCATAAAAGGTATTTTGAAAAATTTGGTGATTCTTTTTCGATTAGAATTGGTTTCTCAAAATATATTATCTTGTCGAGAGACAATGAAATTGCACAGCATATTTTAGTTAAGAATCAGAAGAATTATCATAAATCTAAATTTCAGTCGGTATATCTTTCGAAGTATTTAGGGAAAGGTCTTTTAACAAGTGACGGTGATTTTTGGTTAAAACAGAGACGTTTGATTCAGCCTGCATTTCATAAACAAAAAATGAATCAGCTGGTTGATAATATGAATGCAACTATTGCTGTAGAATTGGAAAATTTAGTCGAAGAGAAATCAGTAGATATTTTTCCTGTAATGAGTAATCTTGCATTTAATGTTGTAGCGAAATCTTTATTTCAACTTTCAACGGCTGAGGGCAAATTTCAACGAATAAAATTTATTATAGAAGAAGTTCAAAATTTTCTAATTAAAGAAATTAGACTTCCACATAAAGCTTGGTGGTTTTCATTAAGTGGTCAGGTGAATACACATCTGAAATTAGCAGAAGAAAATAATCGTATCATTCAGGAAATTATAGAAGAAAGAAAAGCTTCGAAAGAAGAAATCAATGATTTACTGAATATGCTTTTAGAAACTAGGTATGAGGATACTGGCGAAAGCATGTCTATTGAACAGCTAATAGATGAGATTAAAGTTTTGTTTATTGCCGGACATGAAACAACTGCAAACGCTTTGACTTTTACACTTTATCTTTTGGGAAGAAATCCTGAGGCTCAGCAAAGGATTTTTGAAGAAATTAATGAGATTGAGTCGCAGACTAATAATGTTATCGAACAGCTTCAGAAAATGACATACACTAATGCCGTTTTGAACGAATCGATGCGTTTATATCCGCCAGCTTGGATCACCGACAGACAAAATCTGGAAGATGATTCTTTGGCTCAATTTAAAATAAAAAAAGACACTTTGATTGGTGTTTCTTTTTATGAATTACATCGTAATCCTAAATATTGGCATAGTCCTGATGAATTTATTCCAGAGCGTTTTCTGGGTGAACAAAAGAAGGAATCTATGCAATGTTTTTATCCATTTGGTGCTGGCCCGAGGATGTGTATAGGAACTGGATTTGCTATTTATGAAATGTGCCTGACGCTATCTCAAATTGTAAAAAAGTACGTTATTAAATCTAATAATGATGTAGTTCAATTTAACCCCTTAATTACTCTAAAACCTGTTAACGTCGAAGTTTCATTCTTTAAACGATGAGTATCAATTCAAAAGAAACATATTCAAAATTTATAAAAGAGGAGGCCAAAAGACTAGGGTTTATTTCTTGTGGAATTTCTAAAGCTGGTTTTCTTGAACAAGAAGCACCTCGGCTCGAGAAATGGTTAAACAATAATCATAATGGGCAAATGGCTTATATGGAAAACCATTTTGACAAACGTTTAGACCCGACATTATTAGTTGATGATGCTAAAAGTGTGATTTCTCTTTTACTTAATTATTTCCCTTCAGAATCTCAAAATAGTGAGAGTTTTAAAATATCCAAATATGCCTATGGGCAGGATTATCATTTTGTTATCAAAGAAAAATTAAAAGAATTTCTTCATTCTATTCAGGAAAATATTGGAGAAGTTTCTGGTCGAGCCTTTGTTGATTCTGCACCAGTTTTAGACAAAGCTTGGGCAGCCAAAAGCGGTTTGGGCTGGATAGGAAAAAACAGTAATCTTATAACTCAAAAAGTAGGCTCTTTCTACTTTATAGCAGAATTAATTTTAGACTTAGATTTAGAATATGATCATGCTGTTACAGATCATTGCGGTTCCTGCACCGCATGTATAGATGCTTGTCCAACACAAGCCATTCTTGCTCCTTATGTTGTAGATGGAAGCAAGTGCATCTCATATTACACAATTGAACTCAAAGAAAATATTCCAAACGATATGAAAGGAAAATTTGATGACTGGATGTTTGGTTGTGATACCTGCCAAGATGTTTGTCCTTGGAATCGATTTTCTAAACCGCATTCAGAACCCTTATTTAATCCTAATCCTGATTTACTTTCTTTTAGTAAAAAAGACTGGACAGAAATAACAGAAGAAACGTTTAAACTTGTTTTTAAAAACTCTCCTATTAAAAGAACAAAATTTGACGGACTTAAACGTAATATCAAGTTTTTGGAATAAAAACTATATTTATTTTAAAATGTTGTTGTTCAGTGATTTAGTTGTTTATGTGTAGCTAAAAGCTTATTTTTTAATTCTTACAAAATATTGAGTATTTGTCAAGGTTTTCTGTAAGAATATTATTTATTCATAATTCTTTAAGAAATTATGATGTGTTCATTGTCAATTCTTTACATTTTTTACCATCACAAACAGATAAACATTTGTTAAATTCTGTTATTCGACGAGTTTCTATGCAGTTTATCGAGTAATGTCGTCAGACTCTTAGTCTTTACTATACTTTCGTACCTCCAAAACTACTTATTTAATCTTAAATCGACTATTACACGTTTAGAGTGCTTATGGTAAAACTTTACACTTCTAGTGTTGAAAAAACTTTTTTCAAACACATTAAATCCAATCCATACAATTTTTCGTATTTCACCTATATGCTAAAAACGATCATCAGTTTTTCAGCGTCTAATATTTCTGTTCCACAAATTCAAGTTGTCTATGCGTAACTTTACTTTTAAGGAGTCTGGGTTTTTCAGGCTAATTTTTCTTATTTCATTATTTTTTATCACGACTCAAACTAGGGCGCAATTTCCCTATTCACAGTCATTTAAAAACTCAACGGCTCCAGGTGTTTTATTTGGAGGTGAGCCGCAGGCTTTTTTAACTGGCGGAGCTGGTTTAAGAGATGGCTACAATGACGTGAATGGCTCTGGATATTTGCGATTAACAAATAGACAGGGGAGTCAAAAAGGGATTGTTTATTCAGATATGTATTCCTTTCCATCTGCGTATGGAATGACGATTTCGTTTGAATATTATACCCATAGTGGTAATGGTGCCGATGGTATTGCTTTTATTCTTTTTGATGCAACTGCATCTCCTGTTGCAGTTGGTGCCTTTGGAGGCTCATTAGGTTATGCACAGCGAAATACAGAAACGGGTTTTTCTAAAGGTTATCTTGGTATTGGAATTGATGAGTATGGAAACTTTTCTGCTAATAATGAAGGGAAAAGTGGTGGTGCACCAGGTGGTGTTTTGCCTAGTAATGTAACTCTAAGAGGAGCAGGAACAGGAACAAGTGGTTATCCACATTTGATTTCGGTACAAACTACAGCTTTAGCAAGTTCTTTTAACGTCGCAGGAGGCGATAGAGCAGCAACAGATAATTCTAAATCTGGTTTTAGAAAAATGGAAGTTGTTTTAAAACCTCGTTCAGGAGGTGGTTTTTTTATTGATGTTTACCTAACTCATGGTAGTGTAAGAGAGTTAATAATTAATAATTATGAATATAAAATTACAGCGCCATCTAATTTAAAATTTGCAATTTCTTCTTCAACAGGAGGATCTAACAATTTTCATGAAATTCGTAATTTAAATATCACAGTTGATAAATCGACACTTTTAACTCCGGTAGCTAATGCAGATACTTTTACAGGTTGTATTGGATTACCAGTTACTTCTGGAGATATTACTGCAAATGACAACGGATCAGTAAATACTCTAGGAACAGTTAATAAATCTACAGTTGACTTAGATCCTGCCGTGACAGGAATTCAAACTTCAAAAACAGTTGCCGACAAGGGGACTTTTACTTATAATTCTTCTACTGGAGCTGTAACTTTTACTCCTTTAAACAATACTGTTGTTGGTCCGGTTCAAATCAATTATACTTTTAATGATACTTATGACAAGACTTCTAATACAGCAACAATAACTTATAATACATATGCAGCTATTGTTAATAATTCGATTACGGCACCTTCTACAAGTACTTTTTGTACTGCACCAAATGATCCAGGAATTATTACAGGTTCAACGGCTACTGGTGGTTCAACAAGTAGTGGAGGGGCTTCAACATTGACTTATCAATGGGAGAGCAGTATCAATAATATTGATTTTAATCCTATTGGAGGAGCTACAAATGAAAGTTATGATCCACCTAGTACAAGTACTACGGCTTATTATAGAAGAGTAGTTTCTTCTGCAACTTGTAAAGACGTGAGTAATGTAGTTTCTATTGTTTTTGGACAAGCTAGTACACCAACAGCAACCGCAGCAACCGCAATAACTTGTAATAGCTTTACAGCAAATTGGAATGTCGTTGCCAATGCAACTTCTTATGGATTATCGGTTTCTAACAATTCAAATTTTAATACGCACGAAGGGAATTTCGATGGAAGAAATTTAGGTTCTTCTTCTACTTCATTTAATGTTACAGGTTTAACTTCTGGTCAAACTTATTATTTCAAAGTTTGGTCTTACAATTCATGTGGAGTTGGAACAACAGCTTCTAATGTAATTACGGTAACCGTTGGAAATGGATCAGTGGCGGGAACGATATCTTCTGCTCAAACAATTTGTTCAGGAGCTTCTCCGCAAGATTTGACTTTAACCGGATATACTGGAACAATTCAATGGCAGTCATCAACAAATAACAGCACGTTTAATACTATTAATGGTGCGACAAATGCTACTTTAACAAGTGCTCAAATGGGAACACTTACTGCAAATACATACTATAGAGCTGTTGTAAAAAGCGGTTCATGTACAGAGGCAAATACGACATCAGTTTTAATTACAATAAGCCCGGTTCCAAGTTTGGGATCAATATCTCAGTTTGCAACAACTTGCGAGGGAGCTCCTGCAAGAATAAATTTAAAAGGTTTATTGCCAAACACAACATCTAGTATTGCATATTCTATTGATGGAGTTGCACAAACACCTGTAACTGGTGTTGTAGCAGATGCATCTGGAGATGGATTTTTTGAAACGGCAGCTTTAACTGCAGCAAATAATGGTAAGACATTAAGAGTAACAACTGTTACCACAACAAGTGCAACTCCAAGTTGTACGAATACGGTTAATAAAGATGTTACATTAAACGTAAATGCAGCTTCAGTTGGAGGATCAATTGCATCAGTAGCGGCGATATGTTCTGGAGCTTCTCCAGCTAATTTAGTATTGAGCGGTAATAACGGTTCAGTTTTAAGATGGCAAAAATCGACAGATTCAGGTTTTTCAACCCGAACGGATATTAACATAGCTTCAGCAACATTAACAAGTGCCAATATAGGAAACTTAACGGCGAGCACTTATTTTAGAGCAATTGTTCAGAATGGAGCTTGTTCTGCTGTTTTCTCTGACGCTGTTTTGGTAACTGTAAATGCATTACCAGCAGTTCTTTCTTTGACAGGAAGTATTATCTGCGTTTCACCGGGCGGAAATGGAACAATTGCATCTTCAACTTCAGCAAACGGAATAAGTTACCAATTATATAATTCAAGTAATACAGCAGTTCAATCTGCAAAATCAGGTAACGGATCAGCTTTAACTTGGACAAATCTTGCTGCAGGAAATGGTTATTATGTAATTGGGAGAAATACTACAACTTCTTGCACATCTACAAGTGCTGCAGTAAATGTTGCTACCAATCCAAATCCTGATGCTCTTGTTTTAACAGGAAGTACTATTTGCGTTTCACCAGGAGGAAATGGTACAATAACTTCTTCAACTTCGGTAACGGGGATAAATTATCAATTATATAATTCTAGTAATACAGCAGTTCAATCTGCAAAACCAGGAACAGGATCTGCTTTAACTTGGACAAATCTTATTGCTGGGAACAGTTATTATGTAATTGGAACAAATACAACAACTACTTGTACTTCTAATAGTAATAGTGTAAATGTTGCGACTACTCCAAACCCAACAGCGCTTACATTAACAGGAAGCGTGATTTGTGTTTTGCCAGGAGGAAATGGAACTATTTCTTCTACAAGTTCAGTAAATAATGTAAGTTATCAGTTATTTGATTCAAATGATACTGCAGTTCAATCTGCAAAATCTGGTGACGGAGTCGCATTAACATGGACCAATCTTAATGCAGCAAACGGATATTATGTAATTGCTACCAATGCAGCAAATTGTACTGTCAAAAGTAATGTTGTGAATATTACAACTAGTCCAAATCCGACAATTTCGATTAGCGGTACATTAACAGCTTGTTTAACAACTACTTTAACTACAACAACTAATGCGAGTTCAGCAAGCTACGTTTGGTATAAAAATAATCTTGTAATTTCTGGTGAAACATCATCATCATTAGTGGTAAATTCTGATGGAGATTATAAAGTTAAAGTTACGAATACTTCAACAGGATGTGAAACTACTTCTGCTGCTTCAACAGTAAAAGTTAGTGATACAGAAAAACCAGCAAAACCAGTTCTGGCTGATATTACAGCGGAATGTTCAGCAACTGTAACAGCTCCTACAACAGCAGATAATTGTGCAGGAACAATAACAGGAACAACGAGCGATCCATTGTCTTATTCAACTCAGGGTGCTTATACTATTAATTGGAGTTTTGATGATGGAAATGGAAACATAGAGACAGCAACTCAAAAAGTAATTATTAAAGACACTCAAAAACCAACAATTACCTGTCCAGCAGCGGTTGTGGTTTCTGCCGATGCAAATTCATGCGATGCGACAGGTGTAACTTTAGGAACTCCAGTAACATCAGACAACTGTAGCGGAACAATAACTGTAACAAATGATGCACCGTCAGTTTTCCCAGTCGGAAATACAACAGTAACCTGGACAGCTAAAGATGCAGCGGGAAATACAGAGACCTGCACTCAGACAGTAAAAGTTGTAGGTCCAATTATTGCTAACGATGATACGGTTTCAATTAATGGATATGATGCAGGAACTGCTGTTTCAGATGTTTTAGCCAATGATTTGCTTAATTGTAATGCAGTAGTAAGAAATGAAGTTATTTTAACTTTAGATTCAACATTACCTTCAGTTTTAACTTTTGATACTACAACTGGAGAAGTTACAGTTAAATCAAATACACCAATAGGAAAATATTCATTTGATTACAAAATTTGTGAAGTTGCGAATACTTCAAATTGTACTACTGGAACGGTAGAAGTAACAGTTACAGCCCCTGTAATCCTTGCAGTAAAAGAAAACTTAGGTCCAATCAACGGAGCAATCGGGGGTACAACAACATCGCTTATTGCTTCTGATAAATTGAACGGGGTTCAAGCTGTTATCGGAACAAATCCGGGACAAGTTACATTAAGCGGAACAGCTCCAACGGGATTAACGGTTAATTCAGACGGAACAGTAACCGTAAGCAAAGGCGTAAAAGAAGGAAGCTACGATGTAGAATATACAATCTGCGACAACAATAATGCAGGAAACTGTTCAACAGCGACTTCTACAGTTGTTGTGTCAGCAGCAGTTTTAGTTGCGAACTTAGATGCAGGTGGTTCAGTGATCGGAGGAAATACGCCTCAGACGCTTATCAATGTTTTTGATAATGATACTAAAGACGGAGCAAAATTAGATCCGTCAGAAGTTAAACTGACTCCAGGCACAGACCCAAAAGGATTTTTAACAATTGATGCAGACGGAAAAGCAGTTTTAGGAGCAAATGCTCCAGCAGGAAATTATGAGATCACTTATGAAATCTGCGAACTTTTAAATCCTTCAAACTGCAGTACAAATAAAGTTCAAGTTACAGTTACAGCCCCTGTAATCCTTGCAGTGAAAGAAAACTTAGGTCCAATCAACGGAACAATCGGGGGTACAACAACATCGCTTATTGCTTCTGATCAATTGAACGGCGTTCAAGCTGTTATCGGAACAAATCCGGGACAAGTTACATTAAGCGGAACAGCTCCGGCAGGATTAACTGTTAATTCAGATGGAACAGTAACGGTAAGCAAGGATGTAAAAGAAGGAAGCTACGATGTAGAATATACTATCTGCGACAACAACAATGCAGGAAACTGTTCAACTGCAACGTCAACAGTTATTGTTACAGCAGGAGAACTTGTTGCAAATCCAGATACAATTCCATCGGTTATCGCTTCAAATACGCCGCAGCAATTAGGAATAAATGTTTTGGATAATGATACTAAAAACGGAGTGAAACTAAATCCTTCAGAGGTAACGCTTGCAGAATCAACACCAGATCCAAAAGGATATTTAGTGTTGAATCCAGACGGTACAGTAACTTTAGGAGCAAATGCACCAGCGGGAGATTATGAATTAACGTATACCATTTGTGAGAAGTTAAATGCAGGAAACTGTAAATCAAATACCGTAAAAGTAACTGTAACATTGCCGGTTATTGATGCAGTTGCAGAAACACTAATGCCATCTATCAATGGAAGCATTGGAGGAACGACCACCGTTTCAGTAATTGATAACGATACATTAAATGGAAATCCAGTTGTTATCGGTACACAAAACGGTCAGGTAAAACTAACAGCAGTAAATGTTCCTGCAGGATTTACATTGAATGCAGACGGAACAGTAACTGTTGCAGCTAATACGGCATCAGGAGTTTATGATATTGAATACCGCATCTGTGAAATCACAAATCCTTCAAACTGTGATAATGTAATTTCAAAAGTTGCAGTAAACAATGGAGTATTGGTTGCAAACCCAGATAGTATTCCTGCTGTTACGCCATCAAAAGCCACTCAGAATTTAGGAGTTAATATTTTTACAAACGATACAAAAAATGGAACGGCATTAAATCCATCAGATGTAAATCTGATAGTATCAACACCAGATCCAAAAGGATATTTGATAGTTAATGCAGATGGTTCGGTTAGTTTGGGAGCAAATGCGCCAATAGGAGACTATGAATTAACGTATACAATCTGTGAGAAATTAAATAAGGACAACTGTAGCTCAAATACAGTAAGAGTAACAGTTTATGCTCTTGTAATTGATGCAGTAGAAGAAACACTGACTCCATCTATTATTGGAAGTATCGGAGGAACAACTACAGCTTCAGTAATTGATAATGATATATTGAATGGAAATCAAGCTGTTATTGGAACTCTTGATGGTCAGGTAAAATTAACAGCTGTAAATATTCCAGCGGGATTAACATTAAATGCAGATGGAACAGTAACAGTTACAGCAAATACTCCTTCAGGAATTTACAATATAGAATATAGTATCTGCGAAAATGCAAATCTCTCAAACTGCGATACGGCAATCTCAAAAGTTGCAGTAAACAATGGATTATTGATAGCAAATGCAGATAACATTCCATCTGTTAAAGCATCAAACACAGTACAGAATTTAGGAGTTAATATTTTTACAAATGACACTAAAAATGGAACTGCTTTAAATCCATCAGATGTAGATCTGACAATATCAACGCCAGATCCAAAAGGATATTTAACAGTTAACCCAGACGGAAGCGTTACTTTAGGAGCTAATGCACCAGCGGGAGACTATGAACTGACTTACACGATCTGTGAGAAATTAAATTCAGGAAACTGTAGTTCAAATACGGTAAGAATCACTGTAGAAAGTAATCTTGTAGCTAATTTAGATGCAGTACCAACAGCAGTCGGAATTAATACGCCGCAAACAGTAATAAACGTTTTTGCAAATGATACAAAAGACGGAAATGCTTTAGTGCCGTCAGATGTAATTCTTACGACAACTGTTGCAGATCCAAAAGGGTATTTAACGGTAGATGCAAACGGAAATGCTATACTAGCTCCGAATGCTCCTGCAGGTGATTATGAATTAACATATTCAATTTGTGAAAAAACAAATACATCAAACTGCAGTACAAATGCTGTAAAAGTAACAGTTGCAGAACCAACGATGACAGTAACAGCAAATAGTTATTGTGCGAACAATGTTCCTTATGTAAACTATACGGTTTCACCAGATAATTTCACAGCGAACGATAAATTAACTATTAAGTGGATTGATAGTGCTGATAATATTGTAGCAACTCAAACAGACTTGCCATTAAGCGGAAACATTATCTGGCCGGGTGCAGTAGTTGATGGTAACGGAAAAGGAATTGACTGGCCGGGATGGATCTTAAATAACGGAAAATGGACAGAAGGCGCAGACGGTTTTGAGCTTACCAGAAATGGAGTAAGAATGGAGTTCTCTGTAAACCCAACAGTAACAATTTCTGTTGCTTATCCAGCAGCGACTTCAGGATGTAACGCTCGCCCAACATTCTCAATCATTGCATCTAATGATGAAGACGGACCAATTGATGTGAAAAAAGGAGCGAATCCTTCAATTAACATTTTTGCTAATGATCTTTTAAATGGAGTTAGACCAAATCCATCAGATGTTGTTTTAACAACTGTTGTAACGAATCCAAATGTGGTATTAAATGCAGACGGTTCGGTAACCATTGCTCAAAATACGCCAAATGGGGTTTACGAAATAACATATCAAATCTGTGAAGCAGCTAATACGTCAAATTGCAGCCAGCCAGCAGTAGTTAAAATTACAGTTGCAAATAGTAATAATCCAGCGGCTCCTCCAACACAAAATCAAATTGTTTTAGGAAACGATATTAATATTAGTGCTGATGGAATTAACGGAGATTTAGAATTCGTAAATGTTTTAGGAAACGATTTAATAAACGGACAGCCAATTAATCCGGCAGATGTTATCGTGAAACCTGTAACAATCGACAATAATTTTGAATGGAATGCTGACGGAACAGTAAGCGTTAAACCAAATACACCTGGAAAAACGTACACATTAACATACCAAGTTTGCGAAAAAGCAGATCCATCAAATTGCTCAACAGCTGTATTGACTGTTTTGGTTGAAGTTCCAGCAATTGCACTTGTTAAAACAGCCACATTTAATGACGAAAATAAGAGCGGTTTTGCAAATGCAGGCGAGACAATCACGTATAAGTTTACAGTAACAAATACAGGAAACGTACCATTAACAGGAATAACAATAAACGATCCATTGCCAGGAGTAACAGTTTCTGGTCAGGCAATTGATTTAGCAGTAAATGAGTCTAACGAAACGAATTTTACAGCAGTTTACAAAATCACTCAGGAAGATATTAATCGAGGCAGTGTAAGCAATCAGGCAATTGCAAAAGGAAGCAGTTTAAGAGGAGTTGCTGTCGAAGACAAGTCAGATGATTCAAATAACAATGGAGATAATCCAACTGTACTAGACCTAAATGGATGCTCAATCAAAGTATTAAATGCTTTCTCTCCAAATGGAGATAGCAAAAATACTAGATTCTATATTCGAGGAATTGAATGTTATCCAGATAATACAGTTGAAATTTATAACCGTTGGGGAGTATTGGTTTTCAGTATAGATCAATACAATAATAACGACAGAGTATTTATAGGATATTCTAACGGACGTTCTACAGTGAAACAAACAGAAGGTCTGCCAGTGGGTACTTATTTCTACATTTTGAAATACAACGACAGTGCTAAAAATCCACACCAAGAATCAGGGTATCTGTACATTAATAAATAAAATAGATTACGGCTTAGTATAAGCTAGGCCGTTTTAAAGCTTACGAAATGAAAAAGTTAATTTTAATTTTTATGTTTTTTTCGATTGTGTCAAATGCGCAGCAAGATGCTCAGTTTACACAATACATGTACAACACAATCGAAGTCAATCCAGCTTACGCAGGTTCACGTGGTGTTATGAGCGTTTTTGGTTTGTATCGTACCCAATGGGTTGGTTTAGACGGCGCGCCAGAGACAAGTACGTTTTCGATTAATACACCTTTAAATAATAGTGATTTAGGACTAGGTGTTTCTTTGGTAAACGATAAAATTGGTCCTACGACAGAAAACACATTGTCAGCCGATTTGTCTTATACAATACCAACATCAGAAAGCTGGAATTTATCTTTTGGTATCAAAGGAACTGCAAACCTATTTAATATTGATATTAATAAGTTAAGCATGGAAGATCAGAACGATGAGCAGTTTCAGAATTTAAAAAACAGGTTTTCACCAAATGTTGGAGCTGGTATTTACTATCACTCAGATCGCGCTTACATCGGATTATCGGTTCCAAATTTTATCGAGACCAGCCGTTATGATGCCGATGACACCGCTATTTTTAAAGATAAAATCAATTATTATTTAATAGCAGGTTATGTATTCAATCTAGATCGTTTAGAATATATTAAGTTCAAGCCGGCTTTGATGACCAAAATGGTAGAAGGAGCGCCTTTACAGGTAGATGTTTCAGGAAACTTTATGTTTAATGATAAATTTGTTTTGGGTCTTGCTTACCGCTGGAGCGCATCAGTTAGTGCTATGGCGGGATTCCAAGTTACCAAAGGAATGTATATAGGATATGGTTACGATCATGAAACTACAAGATTGAGAAAATACAATTCAGGATCTCATGAAATTTTCCTAAGATTTGATTTCTTCAACAATTATAATAAAATGATATCTCCACGATTCTTTTAATGAAACCTATGAAAGTTAAAAATATAATTTTGAGCTTTTTGCTGTTTGGCTTATCTCTAAACGGGAATGCACAATTCGCCAACATGAATTTGAAATATGCAGACAAAAAGTATGACGAATACGCTTACGCGGATGCTATAAAAGTGTATGAAAATTTAGTAAGTAAAGAAAGTACCAACGAACGAATATTACAGCGTTTAGCCAACTCTTATTATTTTAATGGAGAATTGACAAATGCTTTAAAATGGTATGAACAGCTGTTTATTGTAAATCCTAATCAAGAACCAGAATATTTGTATCGTTATGGACAGTCTTTAAAATCAGCTGGGAATTACCGTAAATCAGATGAAGTTTTACAAAAATTCAATGAAAAAGCTGTTTTAGAAAAAAGATCAGATTTAATTCGAAATGGCAAAAATTATTTAGAAGAAATAAAAGAAAACTCTGGACGATTTGAAATTGCAGATGCAGGAATCAATTCTCGCTTCTCAGATTATGGAAGTACGGTTTACAATAATAAAATTGTTTTTACTTCTGCTCGTGACACAGGCGGGGTTTTCAAACCTAATTTTGAGTGGACAAATAAATCTTTTTCCAGATTATACACATCAGTTTTAATGCCAGATGGAAGTGTCGGAAAACCGGAACTTTTAGTAAAAAGAAAAAACGATAAATTCAACGAATCAACTCCTATTTTTACTAAAGATGGACGAACAATGTATTTTACCCGAAACAATTATACTGACGGTAAAAGAGGAAAAAGCGATAAAGATGTCACACTTTTAAAATTATACCAAGCAGAATTAATTGACAACGAATGGAAAAATATTAAAGAACTTCCATTTAATAGCGATCAATACAGCACAGCGCACCCCGCTTTAAGTATTGATGAAAAGATATTATATTTTGCATCAGATATGCCGGGAACGTTAGGGCAGTCAGATATTTTTAAAGTTGTAATTAATGATGATGGAACTTTTGGCACACCGCAAAATTTAGGACCATCAATTAATACAGAAGGAAGAGAAACGTTTCCATTTATTTCTGGAGATAACGAACTTTATTTTGCTTCTGATGGACGTCCAGGTTTAGGCGGACTTGATATTTTTGCTGTAAGAATAAAAAAAGACTCAACTTTTGATGATGTTCTTAACGTAGGAGAGCCTGTAAACAGTAAACAAGACGATTTTGCTTTTACTATTGACAGCAAAAACAGAAACGGATTTTTTTCTTCAAATAGAGAAAATGGCCATGGTTTAGATGATATTTATAGATTTACAGAAACAAGAAGACTAATCTGCGAACAAAATTTGTCTGGAACAATTACAGATGCTGAATCTAATGAACTTCTTGCCAATACAACATTGACATTGTTTAATGAAAAGTTCGATCCAGTAGGAACAATTGTCACAGACGAAAAAGGAAACTACATTTTTCCTAACGTAAAATGCGGTAAAAAATATACGATAAGAACTGCAAAAACAGATTACAATGCAAAAGAAGCTTCTGTAAACATTCTAAGAGATAAAGAAACCACTTTGATGATTGGTTTAAATAAAGTATTTAAACCTCTTGTTGCAGCAAAAACAGTAGCAATTAAAAAAACAAGTATTAGTCCTGTAAAATTAGGATCAATGAGAGTTGGAGTAGATATTGCAAAACTTTTAAATCTGCCAATGAACTTTTTTGATTTAGGAAAAGCAACCATCAAAAAAACTTCAGAGCCGCAATTGATGAAAGTGGTAAATCTTTTAAACGAATATCCAGATATGAAACTTGATATTCGTTCGCATACAGACAGCCGTTCTTCTTCAGAAAGCAACCAGATTCTTTCCGAAAAAATAGCAGAGTCAACAAAAAATTGGTTAGTTCAAAAAGGAATAAATATAGACCGATTGACCGCAAAAGGTTACGGAGAAACACAATTAGTAAATAAATGTGCCGACGGAGTGAAGTGTACAGAAAAACAACACATGCAAAACAGACGAAGCGAGTTTATCATTGTAGCAATGTAAAAAGACTTTCTTAATACTAATAAAAACCCTTTTCTAAATTTTAGAAAAGGGTTTTTTATTTAATCGTTAACATTAGAATTTTCAAGTAAATAATTGATTTCGCTCAGAAACTCAAATTCGTCAGTTGGAATCAATTGAAGAACCGTTTCTAAAATTAGCGCAACATCTATTGCAGATTTATAAGTTCCAGAAACCTGATGCGCATTTTGATTTAATGCCAAAATACATAGCTTGAGCATATCAGTTATAACACAACCCATTTCAGCATAATTTAGAAATTTAATTTGAGCAGCATTCATTTGAGTTTTGTCATTTAATGGCTTTAAAGTTCTGAAATATAAAGATGTAAGTTTTTTTAGATGATCTAAATTTTTGATTTCATTTGATTCCATAAATAGGATGTTTAAGCTGTAAATTAAATTTTATTATTCTTCTAAATAATTTTATGCAAGATGCTTTTAATTTTTGTAATATTCCACATACGATAGTATGTTATTAATATTTTTCTTATTTTTTTACAAATGTATTTCAAACCAAAAGATAATAGTACGACATATATGTCGTGTTGATATCTTTCGGATATTTAACTATAAATGCTATTTTGTTTAGTCCCAGCGGGACGAAATATTTATAGAAAATATTTTTAATTTCCCGCCACAGAACCCCATCGGGGTGACATGTCGCTCCTCTGGAGCTTTGTTTCTTTTGTCATAATTTTTCTGCTATGAATATTATGCTCCGCTGGAGCATTGTTTTTAATTATTTAAAAATGAAACAACTCCAAGCCGGATTTTAATCCGGTTTATTAAATTGAACGCACATTAAAAAAACCGTTGGCTCAACACCTATTACGCAAATAAATAAACCGTTCCTACGGAACTCATTTGAGAATGGATAATTTATTTCAACGGATTAAAATCCGTTGCTACAATATTTTTATTCCTACGGAATTTTTTCAAAAATTCCATAAACGTTAAAAAATCTAATTTTCTTCAAAAAACAATTCTAAACAATTTGATTCTTTACACTATAATTTTGAAAATATAAATTATGATGTATTATGTTTAAAATGAATAAGTTGAGTTTTTAAAAAATCGATTTCGTTGCAAATTGTGTTGGTTTTTGTTTTAACTTTATAAATCTAAAAATTTTTCATTATGACTGTAGATCAAATACTTAAAGCAAAAGGAAGAAATGTCTATTCTATTCTTTCCAATTTCACGGTTTATGAAGCCTTAAAGGTAATGGGAGAAAAAAATATTGGGGCAATCTTAATCATTGACGACAATAATTTAAAGGGAATATTATCTGAAAGAGATTATGCCCGTAAAATTGTTTTAAAAGATAAATCTTCTAAAGAAACTTTTGTTCACGAGATTATGGAAAGTAATGTTTTTACAGTAAAACTTTCAGATAATCTTGAAGATTGTATGGAACTTATGAGCGAAAAAAGAATAAGACACCTGCCTGTTCTAGAAGATGGAACAGTGGTTGGAATTATTTCAATCAGTGATGTTGTAAAGGCAATTATAGAAATTCAAAAAGACACCATTAATCATTTGAATTCTTATATTTCTCAATAAAGCATAGCTAAAAAAGATAAAAATTTAAAAGGAGTCCAATTTACGTTGGACTTTTTTTATTTATCAAAATAGAATTTCAGAAAAGAAAACGCTAAAAAGACACCATTTTAAAACAAGACTTATATCTTTGTAAGCTAGAATAAAAGCTAAAATAATGAACAAAGAGAGTAAAAGAAGAGAAGCGTTACTGTATCACTCAGAGCCGACTCCAGGAAAAATTCAGGTAGTTCCAACAAAAAAATATGCAACCCAGAGAGACTTATCTTTGGCCTATTCGCCGGGAGTTGCAGAACCATGTTTAGCAATTGCAGAAAACATTGAAGACGTTTATAAATATACAGCAAAAGGTAATTTAGTTGCCGTAATTTCAAACGGTACAGCCGTTTTAGGTTTAGGAAATATAGGTCCAGAAGCAGGAAAACCTGTAATGGAAGGAAAAGGTTTATTATTTAAAATTTTCTCAGACATTGATGTTTTTGATATCGAAATCGATACAGAAAATGTTGAAGAATTTATTCAAACCGTAAAAAATATTGCTCCAACTTTTGGAGGTATTAATCTTGAAGATATCAAAGCGCCAGAATCTTTTGAAATCGAAAGAAGATTAATCGAGGAATTAAATATTCCAGTAATGCATGATGATCAGCATGGAACAGCAATTATTTCTTCGGCAGCTTTAATCAATGCACTTGAATTGGCAGGAAAAAAAGCAGAAGATGTAAAAGTAGTCGTTTCTGGAGCAGGATCTGCAGCAATTGCTTGTACAGATTTATATGTTTTACTAGGAGTAAAAGTGGAGAATGTTTTAATGTACAACAGTAAAGGACTTTTAACAAAAGACAATCCTGCACTTTCAGATTTACAATTAAAATATGCTATTGACGGACCTCAGATTCCTTTGGCAGAAGCAGTAAAAGATGCTGATGTTTTCATCGGATTATCTTCTGGAGATATTCTTTCGCCAGAAATGCTGCTTACAATGGCAAAAAATCCGATCGTTTTTGCAATGGCAAACCCAAATCCAGAAATCGATTATAATTTGGCTGTAGAAACTCGTAAAGATGTTATTATGGCTACGGGACGTTCAGATTTTCCTAATCAGGTAAATAACGTTTTAGGTTTTCCTTATATTTTTAGAGGAGCTTTAGACGTAAGAGCGACTAAAATTAACGAAGAAATGAAAATGGCAGCTGTAAAAGCGTTGGCCATTTTAGCAAAAGAACCGGTTCCAGAACAAGTTAACGTAGCTTATGGTGCAACAAAACTTGGATTTGGACAAGAATATATTATTCCAAAACCATTTGATCCAAGATTGATTACTGTTGTGGCTCCTGCAGTTGCAAAAGCAGCAATGGAATCTGGAGTGGCTAAAAATCCAATTACAGACTGGGCAGCTTATGAAGATAACCTTCGTGAGCGTATGGGGAATGACAATAAAATGGTACGTTTGATTACAAACCGTGCTAAATTAGATCCTAAAAGAATTGTTTTTGCTGAGGCAGATCAATTAAACGTTTTAAAAGCAGCTCAGATTGTTTACGAGGACGGAATTGGATTCCCAATTTTATTAGGAAACAAAGAAATTATATTAGAATTAAAAGAAGAATTAGGTTTTGATGCTGATCTTGAAATTATTGATCCTAAGACTGATGAAGAAGCTGAAAGACGTAACAGATTTGCAAAATCATTCTGGGAAACTAGAGGACGCAGAGGTGTTTCTAAATTAGATGCTGAAAAATTCATGCGCGAAAGAAACTATTTTGCAGCCATGATGGTTAATGAAGGTGAAGCAGATGCTGTGGTTACTGGGCATTCAAGAAGTTATCCTTCGGTTGTAAAACCAATGATGCAGTTAATTCCAAAAGCACAAAATGCGTCTCTTATTGCAACTGCCAATATGATGCTTACATCTCGCGGGCCAATGTTCTTGTCAGATACTGCAATCAATATTAATCCATCTGCACAAGACTTGGTTAATATCGCAATTATGACTTCTAAAACAGCAAAAATGTTTGGTATTGAACCGGTTATTGCAATGGTTTCATTCTCAAACTTTGGTTCTTCAAGCAGCGAAAGCGCTTCGAAAGTAAGAGAAGCAGTGGCATATTTACATAAAAATCATCCAGAAATGGTGGTTGATGGAGAGATTCAAGCAGATTTTGCTCTAAATCAAGAAATGCTGGAAGAAAAATTTCCATTCTCGAAACTGGCAGGTAAAAAAGTAAATACGTTGATTTTTCCTAACCTAGAATCGGCCAACATCACTTACAAATTATTAAAAGAATTGTACAAAGTGAATTCAATTGGACCTATTATGATGGGTATGGGCAAACCAGTTCACATTTTCCAATTAGGAGCAAGTGTAGAAGAAATGGTAAACATGGCTGCAATCGCGGTTATTGATGCTCAGGAAAAAGAAAGTAAAAAGAATAAAGTAACACAATAAACGTTCTAACAAGGATTGGATAAATTTGTCGTAGTTTTATGGCATTTTTGTTATATTTGATACTAATAAAATATATTTATGATAGCACATTTGCAGGGAAAATTAGTAGAGAAAAATCCGACTGATGTTGTAATTGATTGTGGAGGAGTTGGTTATCAGGTGAATATATCTTTGCATACTTTTTCCTTATTACCAAATTCTGAAAATATAAAATTGTATACGCATCTTCAAATCAAAGAAGATGCGCATACTTTATATGGTTTTGCTGAAAAATCGGAGCGTGAAATTTTCAGAATGTTACTTTCTGTTTCTGGAATCGGTGCTGGAATTGCCAGAACGATGCTTTCATCAATAGAACCAAAACAAATTATAAATGCTATTGCATCTGGAGATGTTGGTGTAATACAGTCTATCAAAGGGATAGGAAACAAAACAGCACAAAGGGTTATACTCGATTTAAAGGACAAAGTGTTAAAGTTGTACGATTTGGATGAAGTTTCGGTAGTTCAAAACAATACAAATAGAGATGAAGCGTTATCTGCTTTGGAAGTTTTAGGTTTTGTTCGAAAAACTTCTGAAAAAGTAGTTGAAAAGATCTTTAAAGAAGATCCAGAAGCTACAGTAGAAACAATTATCAAAAAGGCTTTAAAAAGCTTATAAATTCATTTTATATAAAAGAATTCTATGCGTAAAATTTGTATTTTGTTGCTGGTATTACTCTGCGGTAATGTTTTGCGCGCGCAGGTTACCCCGGCAACTCAAGATACAACTAAAACTCAATTTTCTGTTGGTAAAATTGAGATTGAAGATCCTCCAAGTATATTATCTGCTTACAAATACGATCCCATTACAGATCGTTACATTTATACCAATTCGGTTGATGGTTTCTCCATCAACTATCCCTTGATTCTTACTCCAAAAGAATACGAAGATTTAGTCCTGAAAGAATCCAGAAGAGATTATTTCAGAAAAAAAATGGACGCTATTGATGGTAAAAAAGCGGGAGCAGAAAACGCTAAAAAAGATTTACTTCCAAGATATTACATTAATTCAAGTCTGTTCGAAAGTATTTTTGGTAGTAATACTATTGATGTAAAGCCCACAGGTTCAGTAGAAATGGACTTAGGTCTGCGTTATACTAAACAAGATAATCCGTCATTTTCTCCAAGAAACAGATCCAGTCTGACTTTTGATTTTGATCAAAGAATCAGTATGAGTTTAATGGGTAAAATTGGAACTCGTTTAGAAGTTAATGCGAACTATGATACCCAGTCAACCTTTGCGTTTCAGAATTTATTTAAACTGGCTTATACGCCTTCTGAAGATGATATTGTTCAGAAAGTGGAAGTTGGTAATGTCAGTATGCCTTTAAACAGTACTTTAATTAGAGGTGCTCAGAGTTTATTTGGGGTTAAGACACAGCTGCAATTTGGTAAGACAACGATTACTGGAGTATTCTCAGAACAAAAGTCCCAGACCAAAAGTATAGTCGCAGAAGGTGGAGGAACAGTTCAAAACTTCGATTTGTTTGCATTAGACTACGATAATGACCGACATTTCTTCTTATCGCAATACTTTAGAAATAAATATGATGCTTCATTAAGAAATTACCCGCTTATCGATAGCCGTGTTCAGGTTACAAGGTTAGAAGTATGGGTAACCAATAAACAAAATAGGGTAACAACGACCAGCAATAACTTAAGAAATATTGTCGCACTTCAGGATTTAGGTGAAGGACAGGTTAACGGTGTTCCTGACAATCAAGTTGTGGTTATTACAAATCCAGCAGGATTTTTTAATAACCCAATAGATTCTCCTACAGATAATACAAACAATAAATATGATCCAGCTACTATAGGAAAGGCGGGAGGGTATTTAAATTCTAATATTCGAGAAATTGTTACGGCGTCTTCTGGGTTTAATAATACGAATGTAAGCGAAGGAACAGATTATTCGATTTTGGAAAATGCTAGAAAATTAACCACAAACGAGTATACTTTTAATTCGCAGTTAGGATATATTTCGTTGCAGCAGCGTTTAGCAAATGATGAAATTCTTGCTGTTGCGTTCGAATATACCGTAGGAGGACAAGTGTATCAAGTTGGAGAATTTGGTAGTGATGGTGTAGATGCAACAGTAGTTACGGGAAGTAATACGAATGGAAATCAAGCCGTTATTACACAGAGTTTAGTTTTAAAAATGCTGAAAAGCAGTTTAACAAACGTTAACAATCCAGTTTGGAACTTGATGATGAAAAACGTTTATCAAATTCCTCAGGCATATCAAATCAAACAAGAAGATTTTAGGCTTAACATTCTTTATACAGATCCATCACCAATCAATTATATTACTCCGGTAACGGGAACAAATTTCCCATCAAATCCTGCTCCAGAAAATATGGTGGAGAAAACACCTTTATTGAATGTTTTCAATCTAGACCGTTTAAATTATAATAATGATCCGCAGACCGGTGGAGACGGTTTCTTTGATTATGTTCCAGGAGTAACTGTAGATGTCCAAAATGCCCGAATTATTTTTACAACAAAAGAACCTTTTGGAGAACTTTTGTTTAGAAAATTAGACAACGGAGGAGGAAATTATAACGATCCTGCAACGTACAATGCCAATCAGCAGAAATATGTATTCCGAAACATGTATCGAAATACACAGGCTGGAGCTTTACAAGACAGTGATAAAAACAAATTCTTATTACGAGGAAAATATAAATCTTCGGGCAGCAGCGGTATTCCAATTGGAGCATTCAATGTGCCGCAAGGTTCCGTTGTTGTAACGGCTGCAGGAAGAGTTTTGGTAGAAGGTGTAGATTACAGTGTCGATTATCAATTAGGAAGAGTACAGATTTTAGATCCGTCGCTTCAGGCTTCTAATACGCCAATTGAAGTTTCTTTAGAAAATAATTCAATTTTTGGACAGCAGACCAGAAGATTTATGGGACTAAATGTAGAACATAAAATTTCTGATAATTTTGTCCTTGGCGGAACAGTCTTAAAAATGACAGAACGCCCTTTTACTCAAAAATCAAGCTACGGACAAGAATCAGTAAATAATACTATTTTTGGTTTTAATGGAAACTATGCAACTGAAGTTCCTTTCTTGACCAGATTAGCAAATAAATTACCAAATGTTGATACAGACGTTCCTTCCAATCTTTCGATTCGTGGAGAAGTAGCATTTTTAAAACCAGATGCTCCAAAAGCAAGTGATTTTGAAGGGGAAGCAACCATTTATATTGATGACTTTGAAGGTTCGCAGACTACTATCGATATGAGGTCTGCTTTTGCTTGGAGTTTGGCTTCAACACCATTTATTACTTCTATAAACGATAATACTTTTAATGCAGGTTCTAGCACATTAGAATATGGTTATAAACGCGCAAAATTAGCTTGGTATACAATTGATCCTGTTTTTTATGCTTCAAAACCATCTGGAATTTCAAATGATGATTTGTCTTTAAACTCTACAAGAAGAGTTTACAGCAGAGAACTTTATCCAAATACAGATATTGCCCAAGGACAGATTCAAGTTATAAATACGCTTGATTTAACCTATTATCCATCAGACAGAGGGCCTTATAATAACAATCCTAATTTTGGAACAACGAATCCTTCGACCAATTTCGGTGGAATTATGCGTGCGCTAAATTCAACTAATTTTGAACAGGGAAATGTCGAATATATCCAGTTTTGGGTGTTAGATCCTTATGTTGGAACAGGAGAAGCACAGCCGGGAAACAGCGGGAAAATCTATTTTAATTTAGGTGAAGTTTCTGAAGACGTACTGAAGGACGGAAGGAAACAATACGAAAACGGATTAGGCCCAGATCAGCTTAAAGTAAATCCACAGCCAATTTGGGGAGATGTTCCGGCTTCCCAATCACTGATTTATGCATTTGATACGAATGCAGACAATCGTAGAAACCAAGATGTCGGTTTAGATGGTTTACCAAGTTCTAGAGAAGGCGAAATTTATACGAACTATGCAGGAGAGCCCGATCCCGCTGCAGATGATTATACTTATTATTTAAATACAGATGGAGGGGTTTTAAACCGCTACAAAAATTATAATGGAACGGAGAACAATTCAGCGGTAAGTGTAGATGATCCTAATCGAGGTTCTACCACGCTTCCAGATGTTGAAGATATCAATCGTGATAATACCATGAGTACAATTAATGCGTATTATGAGTACAGTATTGATTTGCGACCAGGAATGCAGGTTGGAGAGAATTTTATCACAGATGTTAGAGAAGTAAGCAATGTGGAACTTCCAAACGGAGGTACTACAAATGCAAGATGGATTCAGTTTAAAATTCCAGTTTCTCAGCCTCAGAATACAATTGGAAATATTACCGATTTCAGATCGATCCGTTTTATGCGTATGTTCATGACTGGATTTAATGAGGAAATGACCGTTCGTTTTGGAGCATTAGATTTAGTTAGAGGAGAATGGAGAAAGTATACCGGAACGTTAGATGCCAACGATACAAATCCAGAAAATGACGGAACCGAATTTGATGTTGCAGCTGTTAATATTCAAGAAAACAGTACAAAATGTCCTGTAAATTATGTTATTCCGCCAGGAGTTCAAAGAGAGCAGTTGTATAACAATAATACAATTATCAATCAAAACGAACAATCATTAGCCGTTAGAGTTGGTGGTACAGGATTAGAATTTCAGGATTCTAGAGCCGTTTTCAAAAATGTAAGTGTTGATATGCGTCAATACAAAAAACTGAAAATGTTCCTTCATGCAGAATCACTTCCAAACGAGATACCGCTTGAGAATGATGAAATGATTGGATTTATTCGTTTTGGTAATGACTTTACACAAAACTTCTATCAAATTGAAATTCCATTAAAAGTAACTAGAACCGGTGGGTCTTGTACTATAAGTCCAGATCAGGTTTGGCTTGATGAAAATAACATTGATTTAGCCTTGTCATTATTGACGAGGATGAAAATACTTGGAATGAATATCGATATTAACTCAGCAAAAAGAGATGTTAACGGTATTTATTATCCTGATGATGATCCAGATGCTGAGGGCGGAGATCAAGATGGTAAGTTAAGATTAGGTATTAAAGGAAATCCAAATTTTGGTTTGGTTCGAAATTTAATGGTCGGAGTAAAAAGCCAGGCAGATCATAAAGACATTAAAGGAGAGGTTTGGTTCAATGAACTTCGTATGTCCGATTTGGAAAACAAAGGCGGTATGGCTGCATTATTGAATGTCGATACCAATATGGCTGATTTGATGACATTGTCTGCATCGGGTAAAAAGAGTACAATTGGTTTTGGTTCTCTGGAGCAAGGAGCCAACGAAAGAGATCGTGAAGATATTCAGCAGTATAATATTGTGACCAATTTGAATCTTGGAAAATTACTGCCAAAAAAATGGGGTATTAATCTTCCATTCAACTATGCAATTGGAGAAGAAGTTATTACACCAGAATACGATCCTTTTAACCAAGATATTAAACTGAAACAATTAATTGCTGAAACTACAGATCCAGCAGAGAAAGATAATATTAGAACACGTGCCGTAGATTATACCAAGCGTAAAAGTATTAATTTTATTGGAGTAAGAAAAGATAGAGCACCAGAGCAGAAACCACATGTTTATGATGTAGAAAACTTTACATTTTCTCAATCGTATAATCAAGTTGAAAGACATGATTATGAAGTCGAAAATTATGAAGATGAGCAGTCTAATAGTGCTGTAAACTATGCTTATACATTCCAGCCAAAAGAAATTGTGCCGTTTAAGCAGAATAAATTCATGAAAAAAAGTGATTATTGGAAAATGCTGAGCGACTTTAATTTTAATTATCTTCCGTCTAATGTTTCTTTCAATACTAATATTATCAGGCAGAGTAACCGCCAGCAATTTAGACAAGTAGAATTAGAAGAAGGAAGTATTGGTCTTGATCCGCTTTACAGAAGAAATTTTGCATTTAATTATCAATATGGATTTGGATTTAACTTAACCAAATCATTGAAATTAAATTATACTGCCGCTTCTAATAATATTGTTAGAAACTTCTTGAATGACGATAATACGCCAAAAGAAGATTTTAATATCTGGGATGATTATTTTGATATCGGTACTCCAAATCAGCATTTACAGCAGTTGGTTTTAAATTATGAAATTCCAATTAATAAAATTCCGATTTTTAGTTTTATAAAAGCAAATTACTCTTACACGGCCGATTACAACTGGCAGCGCTCTTCGACAGCAATGTCGCAGTTTGTAGAAGATGATGTGACTTGGAACTTAGGAAATACAATTCAGAATGCCAATTCAAATACTTTTTCGACAACATTAAACATGAATCTGCTGTATAAGTATTTAGGCTTGACTCCGGGAGGAAAACCAGCTGCAAAAACAAAACCAGCAGCACCGCCAAAACCGGGAGAGAAAATTGTAAATACTGCTAAGCCAGCTTCTAGCAGCAGTCCATTTTATGATGGTTTGATTGGAGTACTAACAAGTGTGAAAAATATTCAGATTAACTATACTAAAAATAGTGGAACTGTTTTGCCAGGTTACATTCCGGGTGTTGGTTTCTTTGGTACATCGAAACCATCTTTAGGATTTGTTTTTGGTAGTCAGGATGATGTACGTTATGAAGCAGCTAAAAATGGATGGCTGACAGACTATCAGAACTTTAATCAGAACTTCACGCAGGTTAGCAATAAACTTTTAAAGATTACTGCAAACGTAGATTTGTTCCCTGATTTTAAAGTGGACTTGGCAATGGATCGTTCTTATTCTGAAAATTCATCAGAGCAGTATAGTGTTGATCCAAATAATGGACAATATTTGCCTTTATCGCCATATACTTATGGAATGTTTTCTATTTCAACAGTATTGATAAAAACAGCTTTTTCAACAAGTAATGAAACGCAGTCTGCAGCATTTGATGATTTCAGAAGCAATCGTTTAGTAATTGCGAATCGTTTGGCTGAGGAACATTATGGAGCAGCGCCAATTCCAAGATATGATGCCTCTACACTTCCTGCAGAAGATCCTACGGCACCAGCAGATGATCTGGCAAATCCAAATAATGCAGAAAGAAAGATAATTCAGTCGAATGATGGTTATCCTGTAGGATTTAGTAAAAGTAATCAAGCAGTTTTGCTTCCGTCATTCTTAGCAGCTTACACAGGAGCAGATGCTTCGAAATCTTCTACTGGAATTTTCAGAAGTTTTCCGATACCAAACTGGACTATTAAGTATAATGGTTTAATGCGTTATAAATACTTTAAAGACAACTTTAAACGTTTCTCTTTGCAGCATAATTATAGAGCTTCATATACCATCAGCCAGTTTAGATCTAATTTCGATTATTTAGAAAATCCGAACGGACAAGACGTAAATACAAACTTTTTTAATAAAACGATTATGTCAAATGTCAATTTGGTAGAGCAGTTTAGTCCGCTTATTAGAGTTGATTTTGAGTTGAAGAGTTCATTGCGTTTATTAACAGAGATTAAGAAAGACCGAGCTTTGTCTATGAGTTTTGACAATAATTTATTAACAGAGGTAAAAGGAGTAGAATATGTTGTAGGATTAGGATATCGTTTTAAAGATGTAATATTCTCATCAAGACTAGCCGATAATCCAACAGGAATTATTAAAAGTGATATCAATATTAAAGCTGATTTCTCATTTAGAAACAATGAAACATTAGTGAGATATTTAGATTACGACAATAATCAGCTGGCAGCAGGACAGAATATTTGGACCGTAAAATTAACGGCTGACTATTCTTTCAGTAAAAACCTGACAGCAATATTCTATTACGATCATTCGTTCTCGAAAGCAGTTATTTCAACATCATTTCCTTTAACGAATATTAGATCAGGATTCACACTTCGTTATAATTTCGGAAATTAATTTTAGGTTTCTAAACTAGATTTCATTAGAAGATTATTACATTTGTGGCTTAAATTTTAAATAATCAATTTTCAAACATACTATTATGAGCATACCAGCAAATTTAAAGTACACAAAGGATCACGAATGGGTTAGCATCGAAGGCGATGTTGCGACTGTAGGAATTACTCATTTTGCACAAAAAGAGTTAGGAGATATCGTGTATGTTGAGGTAGAAACTTTAGATCAGACACTTTCAAAAGATGAAGTTTTTGGAACTGTTGAGGCTGTAAAAACAGTTTCAGATTTATTTTTACCATTAACAGGTGAAATCATTGCTTTTAATGAAGATTTAGAAAGTGCTCCAGAAACTGTAAATTCAGATCCTTACGGAGCAGGTTGGATGATTAAAATTAAAATTGCTGACGCTTCAGAAATCGATTCTTTATTGTCTGATCAAGCTTATAAAGATTTAATCGGTGCCTAAACAATTCTTATTAATTTGGGCAATTATCTGCTCTGGAATTATTGCTTATCTGTGTTTAACAGATTCGGGTAATCTGCCTGTGGTTAATTTTCCAAGTCTTGATAAAATTGTTCATTTCTGTTTTCATTTTGGATTTACAATTTCATGGATTTTGTTTTTCAAAAAAGAGCTGAAAGGAAAAGAAGCAGATGATTATAAAGCCTATTTGATTTCGTTTATATTTTCAGTTTTCTTTGGAATTACAATCGAAATCTTGCAAAATGCTCTAACGGTTACCAGGGCAGCAGATATTTCAGATGTATTGGCAAATGCACTTGGAGCTTTTGGTGCAGTTTTTTCTGCTATCGCTTTCAAGAAGCAGATTGATAAGATATAAATATGGAAACCCACTTCGGTGGGTTTTTTTCTACAAGAAAATCAAAGTTTTAAAAGGATGTTTTTTTATCAATATAAAATGTACTTTTGTGCTGGTTTTCTGCAACTTCAATCATTATGAGTGTAAAGCAATATTTAGATTCCACTTATTTAAAAACTGCCTCTCAAGCTGGTCTTTCGGAAGCAGAAAATACTATTGTGGTAAAAAAAGCAATTGTTGAAGCTATTGAAGAAGGATTTAAGTTAATCATGATTCGCCCGGAATATGTTGCTCTGGCTAAAGAAATGATTGTAAAAGCCAATTCGGTTTTACTGGTAGGAACAGTAATTGATTTTCCGGAAGGAAAGTCAAGTCTGGAAACTAAGATCAAAGAAGCAAATGAAGCAATTGCTAATGGAGCAGATGATTTAGATTTTGTCTGCAATTATGAAGCCTTCAAAAATGGAGAAATAGATTTAGTTAAAAAAGAAATCTTAATTGGAACCCAAATTGGTCTAGCCAATAATAAAACGGTAAAATGGATTATAGAGGTTGCCGCGTTAACAGACAAAGAGATTATTCAATTGTCTGCTTTAATCAAAAATGTTGCGGTTTCTAATTTTAACGAAGAAGATTTTGGCTCTATTTTCGTAAAATCATCGACTGGTTTTTATAAAACAGAAAATGATCTTCCAAACGGAGCTACAATTCCAACAATAATAATAATGCTTGAAAATGCTTCGCCTCTGCCTGTTAAAGCAGCAGGAGGAGTACGTTCGTTTGAAGATGCAGAAGAAATGATTCGTTTAGGAGTTAAACGTATTGGAACTTCGGCAGCAAAAGCAATTGCAAACGGAGAAAATTCCCCAAATCAATATTAAGTAAATACCCATATTTTAAAAGTGAATAAGTTTTTTTTGTCCCTTGTTTTTATTTTTTCATTTTTCATTGTTTCGTCACAGCAAAATGGGAATACATCAATTCAGCCTGGATTTTCGGCTGAAATGTTTCCTGTTTTTCCAAATTGCGAAAATTTAGAAGGTAAAAAATTAGAGAATTGTTTTTATAAAGAAGTTCAGGATTTTGTGTTTTCTAACTTTCAAGTTCCTGAAAATTTAAAGCAAAATAATTATAAAGGACAAGTAAAAGTGCTTTTTGAGGTAAATGCTGAAGGTGAATTTAAAGTGATTTATGTTTCGGCAGCAAATGATGAATTATCAGAAGAAGCAAAACGGGTATTTGGAAAATTTCCGAAAATAAAACCTTCAACGTATAACGGAAAAGCAACTTATTCTAAATATACAATCGCAATTGATATTCCGCTTAAAAGTTCGGAACAGCTTGTTGCGGAAGCTTTAGCTGCGGCCGAAATTTTAAAGCCAATTGAAAAACCAATGACAGAGCTGGATAGTATTGTGTATAAAAAATACAATAACCCAGAATTCGAAAGTCATTTAAATATTCCATTTTCACACAGTTATTATGCACAGTTTGATGCTGAAATGAATCAGGTTGGAAGTAATAATCATACGGCTTCAAAACCTTATACTTACGCTGAGGTTTCAAAATATTATAATTTGAAAGCCGTTAATCAATCCTTACAGAAGAATGTTTCGTCTTGGCTGGGAAGAAAATGGTGGAACGAAAACATGGTTCAGATTCAAGGAGAGGATTATTGGTTTTCTCTAAATCCAATTGTGGATTTACAATTAGGTAAAGCTTCAGATAGTGATGCCTCTTATACTTATGTAAATACCAGAGCCTTGAATTTTAGAGGAGGATTAGGAAAACAGATTAATTTTACCACAACTTTTTTTGAAAGCCAGGGGAGATTTGCAGGTTATTTTAATGATTATGCAGAATCTATTAAACCATCTGGAGGAAATCCGGCTATTATTCCTGGAGTTGGAATTGCAAAACGATTTAAAACAGATGCGTATGATTTTCCTTTAGCAGATGCGAACATTACTTTTGCGCCAAGTAAAATTTTTGATCTGCAGTTAGGTTACGGAAGAAATTTTATCGGAGACGGTTATCGTTCGCTTTTAGAAGGAGATGGAGCAAGTCCATATCCTTATTTTAAAATCAATACCAATTTTTGGAAAATAAAATATACCAATACTTACATGTGGATGAAAGATGTTCGTCCAGAAGTGACAGAAGAGAGAACCTACGCTACGAAATTTATGGCGAATCATTATTTAAGCTGGAATGTTTCGAATAGATTAAATCTTGGTTTCTTTGAATCTGTAGTTTGGACCGATTCTAACAATAGAGGTTTTGATATCAACTTTGTGAACCCAATTATTTTTTATCGTGCAGTAGAATTTGGTTCTTCATCTAGAAGTGGAAATGCGCTTTTAGGAATTACAGGTAAGTACAAATGGAACAACAGCATTAACTTATATTCTCAATTTTTGATTGATGAATTTTCTGTTTCTGATGTTGGAGCAGGAAATCAAAGCTGGAAAAATAAGTTTGGATTTCAACTTGGAGCAAAATATTTCAATGCATTTAATGTAAAAGATCTATTGGTTCAGGTCGAATTTAATCATGTTCGTCCTTATGTATATTCTCACAGTGCAGTTATTACCAATTACGGACACAACAATCAAAGTGTTGGGCACCAATGGGGAGGTAATTTTAAAGAGTTAATTCTAATTGGACGTTATCATAAAGGGCGTTTGTTTGGAGATGCAAAATTAACAATGGGAACAAGAGGTTTAGATTTTGATACTGCTGAAGATTCGTATAATTATGGAGGGAATATCTATAAAAGTTACGACGAAAATCGTCCATATGATACTGGAGTAAAAGTAGGACAGGGAAATAAAACTAGCGTTTTTATAGCGGATATTCAAGGAGGTTATTTAATTAATCCGATGACGAATTTAAAGTTATTTGGAAGTCTTATCTATCGAAATTTTGATCCAACGCAAGAAACAGCCACAACTTTTAAACAAAATACCACTTGGTTTAGCATCGGATTGCGCTCTGATATTTTTAACTGGTATTTTGATTACTAGTTTTTAATAAGATTTTTCGAAATAATAGTGTTAAAGTATAGCGAGTTCTTAATTTGTAAAGGTTTTATTGAAAAAAATCTATTTTTATAGGTCTAAATTCTACAATCTAATTTGTACATTTGCAGCACTCAAAAAAATACACAAACAACAACGGTATTGAACGCTGCAAAAAATACATTATCAATCAAATCAATATTTCTAGATTTTAAAGAGATCACTAAAGCTGGTTTAGCTATCAGTGTTTTGTTTTCTTCTATTGCAGGATATTTATTAGGAGTTGATTCTGATCATCCTTTTAAATGGAGTGTTTTGCTTGTTTTATCTATTGGCGGTTATTGTATGGTTGGCGCTTCAAATGCTTTTAATCAGGTAATTGAAAAAGATATAGATTCTTTAATGGATCGTACCAAAAATCGTCCGGTTCCTTCTGGACGTATGTCTCCAAAAGTAGCATTGCTGGTAGCAAGTCTTTTAACCATTTTGGGAATCGCGCTTCTTTACACTATAAACGCAAAATCAGCAATGTTTGCTGCAGTTTCTATATTTCTTTATACAAGTGTTTACACACCGCTAAAAACGGTTACATCATTATCTGTTTTTGTTGGAGCTTTTCCTGGAGCAATTCCGTTCATGCTGGGATGGGTTGCAGCAACAGGAGAATTTGGAATCGAAGCTGGAACCTTATTTTTAATTCAGTTCTTCTGGCAGTTTCCTCATTTCTGGTCTATCGGATGGTTTTTGTATGAAGATTATGAGAAAGCAGGAATATTTATGCTGCCAACAGGAAAAAAAGATAACGGAACGGCACTACAGATTATTTTGTATACAATTTGGCTTATAATAGCTTCGTTGTTGCCAATGTTAGGTTTTACAGGACAGCTGTTTATTTCTCCAATTGCGGCAGTTTTAGTGTTTTTATTGGGGATCTGGATGCTTTTTTATGCAGTTAAGCTGTATAAATTAAGAACTGCTAAAGCTGCAAGAACCTTAATGCTGGTAAGTGTATCTTATATTTCGCTTTTACAGATTGTATTTATAGTAGATAAATTTTTAAGATAGTTATGGAAATGACAATGGAAATAAACGAAGAACAAGAAAGAAAATCCAAATCGGCTAAACTGATTTTGCTTTTTGCTATGGTAAGTATGACCATGATGTTCGCCGGATTAACAAGTGCTTTTGTGGTAAGTAAATCAAGAGCAGACTGGTTAAAGGATTTTCAAATACCTGATGCCTTTTATTATAGCACAGCAGTTATTATAGGATGCAGCGTTGCTTTTTATTTTGCAAAAAAAGCAATTCAAAAAGATAACAGAAGTGCTGCTTCAGCTTTTCTTTTAGGAACATTGGCATTAGGTGTTTTATTTGTTGTTTTACAATTTGTAGGTTTTGGACAAATAATAGAAAGCGGTTTTTACATGACAGGACAAGGTAGCTCAATTACTACAACTTTCCTTTATGTAATTGCTTTAATGCACTTACTGCACGTTGCGGGAGGGTTAATTTCACTTTTAATTATAATTTATAATCATTTTAAACAAAAATACAATTCGACTCAAACTCTTGGTATAGAACTAGGTGCGATGTATTGGCACTTTTTGGATTTATTATGGGTATTATTATTTTTATTTTTATATTTCTTTAAATAAGAAAAAAACGTAAATTTGGGAACTTTTTAACGAATATCTTTTATGGGAGCGACAGTTACTACTGCAAACAACGACGAAAAAACTTGGGGAGGCGGTCATGAGATCCAGCCACTAGGATCAAGTTATGGTAAAATGATGATGTGGTTTTTTATCGTATCAGATGCCTTAACATTCTCTGGATTTCTAGGAGCTTACGGTTTTTCTAGATTTAAATTTATTGAAACTTGGCCTTTGGCTGATGAAGTGTTTACTCACTTTCCATTTATGCATGGTGTTGCGGCTCCAATGTATTATGTAGCATTAATGACTTTTATTTTGATCTTTTCTTCTGTAACAATGGTTTTGGCTGTTGATGCAGGTCACCAATTGAAAAAGACAAAAGTTGCAATTTATATGTTCTTAACAATTATTGGAGGTCTTATTTTCGTTGGTTCTCAAGCTTGGGAATGGAAAAACTTCATTAAAGGAGAATATGGTGCAGTTGAAACTGCTGGAGGTAGTTTACTTCAGTTTGTGGATAAAGATGGTAAAAGAGTAGCTTTAGCTGAATTTGCTGTTAAATTGCCAGAACAAAGAGAAGCTTTAACAAGAAGCCATTCAACTTGGTTTATGGAAGATGCTGAATCGCAGCCTAGCTTTACTGTAGCTGAAATTCAAGCAGGATTTAAAGCACATCCAGAAGTTTTAATTAGAACAGAAAAACTTACTGATAAAAAGAAAAAGACTATTTTATCAAGAGAAGAATCTGAAGCTCATTTAGCAACTGCTAAATATGTAGTTGAAGGTGCTAACTTGATTAGAAACGAATATGGTAATAAATTATTCGCTGATTTCTTCTTCTTCATTACAGGATTCCACGGATTCCACGTATTCTCAGGAGTTATTATCAATATCATTATTTTCTTTAATGTATTATTAGGTACTTATGAGAAGAGAAGAAGCTACGAAATGGTTGAGAAAGTTGGTTTATACTGGCACTTCGTAGATTTAGTTTGGGTATTTGTATTTACAGTTTTCTACCTAGTTTAATTTTTAGAATTTAATTATTATGTCACACGAGCACGTATCAAATACAAAAAGAATCTGGTTTGTTTTTGGATTACTTTCATTAGTAACTACAGTAGAAGTTATCTTAGGTATCTACAAACCTGCATCATTAGAATTTACGCATTTTATCGGTTTGAATTTGTTAAACTGGATTTTCTATATCCTAACAATTTTCAAAGCATACTATATTGTATGGGCATTTATGCACATGGAAGGTGAAAAAAGCAGCCTTAGATGGTCTGTTGTTTCTCCTGTTATCTTCCTAGTTTTATATTTATTGTTTATTCTGTTAACAGAAGGACATTATATTTATGGGGTTTTTAAAGATTCTACTATTAAATGGAATTTTTAACATGATATTAATTCGAAAAGAGTCCCGATAACATCGGGATTTTTTTATTTTTGTACCTCAATAATTTCCGTTAATACAATGAAAAAAAATATAGTTCTCTTTGTACTTTTTGTTCTGCCAATTGTAGCTTATTTATTTTTTGCTTCTGGTGTAAATAGTTTTACAACTCTTCCAGTAATTACACCAAAAGTTGCCGATTTTGGAGATTGGAAATCATTAAACGGAAAAAAGGTTTCTCTCGATAAAAAAATTACAGTGCTTGGATTTTCAGGTTCAAATATTCTAGAGAACAGAGGGAATTATTTTAATCTAAATGAAAAAATCTACAAACGTTACAATGGTTTTGAAGATCTTCAGTTTGTAATTTTATGCCCGCTTGGCACTGAAAAAGAAGCTCAGAAAATTGTAGATGCTTTATCTCCTTTTACAGACGTGAAAAACTGGAACTTTGTTTTTGCATCAAAGGAAGAAATTCAGAAATTTTATGACCAGCTTCATTTAAAAGGAAAACTAAATCAAAATCTTGGAACTTCAAGTGTTTATATCGTAGATAAAGAACGCAACCTTAGAGGAAGAAAAGATCAAAAAGAATATAAAGAAGGCTATGATACTTTTCATCCATCAGAATTAAGTAATGAAATGCTGGATGATTTCAAAATCATTTTATACGAATACCGCGCCGCTTTAAAGAAAAATCATAACGCTACAAAGCAACTTTAATAATCATTTATAATGTTTAAAAATAAATCATATATAGGAATTTCCTTTATTATTTTGATTTTTGGGATTTATGCTGTTCCTAAAATTGTAGATCGAATTAAAAACGGAGATGTTGTAAAAGGAAATCGTTTGGATAACGTTGAAGCGAAATCTTCAAAAGAAGCGAAGCTTTTGACAATTGGGCCAGCTCCAAAATTCGAATTAACGAATCAAGATAATGTGAAAGTTTCTAATGAAACTTATAAAGGGAAAGTATATGTTTTAGAGTTCTTTTTTACAACTTGTCCTTCAATTTGTCCAAAAATGAATATGAGTATGCTGGAAATAGAAAAGACCTTTTTTGGTAATCCTAATTTCGGAATTGTTTCTATAACAATCGATCCGAAACATGATACTCCACAGGTTTTAAAAGATCATGCTAAATTACTCGGCGTAAAATCTTCGAACTGGAATTTCCTGACAGGTGATAAAAGCGTAATTATGGATTTATCGAACAAAGGATTTAATCTTTACGCAGGTGAAAATGATAAAGTGAGCGGAGGTTTTGAACATTCTGGTTTATTTGCTTTAATTGATAAAGACGGGAATATTCGTTGTAGAAAAGATGAATTTGGGAATCCAAATATTTATTATGACGGTTTAGATAAAAAAGGAGTTCGTGATATTCAGCAAGACATTAAAATTTTATTAGAAGAATAAAAATGGAAGATAATACTTTAGAGAAAAAATATAATAAATTTATTATTGCAGTTTCAATTGTAATTCCGGTTGTTGTAGCAATTTTGTTTGGGGTTAAATTAAAAGATTTTGGTTTTAATGTAGAACCTTTGTCGTTTTTACCTCCAATTTATGCCACAACAAATGGTATTACGGCAGTTGTGTTAGTTTGGGCTGTTTTAGCAATTAAAAAAGGAAATCAAAAATTACACGAAAGATTAATGACTTTTGCTATTGCATTGTCAGTTGCATTTTTGGTAATGTATGTAGCATATCATATGACTTCAGATTCTACAAAATATGGAGGAGAAGGGGCATTGCGTTATGTGTATTTCTTTATTCTTGTAACGCACATTTTACTATCTATTGCAATTATTCCGCTTGTTTTAATAACCTACGTTAGAGCCCTTGCAAAACGTTTTGACAGACATAGAAAAATAGCTAAAATTACTTTTCCGCTTTGGTTGTATGTTGCTGTAACGGGAGTAGTGGTTTACTTAATGATTTCACCATATTATGTACACTAAAACAAAAAATATTCAAATTTTGAATTCCAAATTTCAAACTCTATTTTTTGGAATTTGTATTTTTTTAATTGGAATTTCAGCAAACGCGCAGTGTGCTATGTGCCGTGCGGCTTTATCAGGTGATTCCAATATTAAAAAGGCTGAAGCAGTAAATGATGGAATTGTTTATTTGATGGTAATTCCTTACCTGTTGGTAATAATAATAGGATATTTAATTTATCGAATGTATAAAAAGAAAAAAGCAGTGTAATTTACACTGCTTTTTTTTTATTTCAATCCATTGACAGATACATTGACCGTTCCATTTATTTTGATAAAAGCGATTATGGCTTGATTAGTGAGCTGAATTTTATCAAACTGAATGTCCTCCATTTTTCCATTTACAAATACGCCAGGCATCGGAGAATAGTTTTTTAGATAACCTGCCATATTCTTTTTGCCTTCTTCTAAATTCGGTTGAATAGAGTAACGGCAGCTTTCTTCCATTTTTCTTAAAATGTAACCTTGTCCAAGCCAGCTAGCTGTTCGCATTAATTTGCTTTTAGTATCTAATACATAATCTAATTTGTCAAAATAAATTTCTTTAGTCTGCGGATTGTATTGTGGGGAACCGTTTAGATAAAGTGTTCCGTTTATAGCCCCTAAAACATCTAAAGCAATCACCATTTTTCCATTTTTATGCCAAATAGAAACATTTTTAACGGTTACTTTTTTATTTCCTGATCCAAATTCCTGACCAGCAAAATTCTTTGTCATGATTTTTGAAGCATCAATATAACTTGAAATCGCAGCAATATTAGCAGAAATCTGATTTGGGATTTTGGCTACCGGTTTTAATACTATTTTATTAGCATTAAATTTTGATTCTGGCTGTTTGCCGACAATGGTTTCCATATTGCATTTCATGCCCATATCAAGTAAAAAAGAATCATTTTTAAGTTTTGCGTTTGTAGAGTAAATTTCGATAGGAACAATTCGCAGCCAGCTTTCGTAAGTATCACTCATTTGAAAAGGAGTGCATATTTTTTCGACAGCTTGGAGAACATTTGGTTTAAAATCCATCGATTTCTCTATTGTTTCGTCTATCGTTTTTTCTAGTTTGCCTTTGAAAATAGAAATAGCAGGATTTATTAAATAAGTAATAGGCATATTTTTACCAAAAACATTCATTGTAGGACTTTCGTTCCAATCAATAGATTTGAATTCGGTTTTTGTGCTGAGTTTCCAGTTGGTCAGGGCTGTTTCACTGGATAACGTTATAATTCCATTTAAATTAAATTCTCTTACATCATAAAGTGCTACGCCCAGTTTTTTTGTGCCAATGCGGTATTTGATATTCGCTTTAAGCGGTAAAATAGTTTTTATTCTTTTATCCGAACTAGAAGGATCATTTTGAATTTTAATCGGAGCCTGTTTCCAGATTTTCATTTCAATATCATCATCTTCAATATTATTGTCTTCGTAAATTAATCCATTTAAGAAAGCATTAGTTTGGTTTTCGATATCACTTAATTTGATTGTAATTGGTAAGTTGATAAACGATGGACTGCTGTCATAAATCAACGGACTAGCGTCATCTGGTTCGGGTTTTAAAGTTTCTAATTTTTGAGCTGTAGAGCAGCTTGTTAGTACTGCAAGTACTATAAACATTGAAATAAGTGAAGTAAGCTTCATTAAGATAGGTTTTAAAAACGAGATAAAATTACGAAAACAATCATATTTTATTAAAAAAGTGTAACAATTACTAAAGTTTGAAGTCTAATACTAAATAGGTAACATAATTATTAACTTTTTATTATCATAAATTACTTAATAAAAATGTTATTATTGTCTAAAAATTTAACAATACCATGATCGAAATTAAAGATTTACACAAATCCTATAAGATGGGAAGTTCGGAATTACACGTACTAAAAGGTATTAATTTCAATATTGAAGAAGGTGAATTAGTTGCGATCATGGGATCATCTGGTTCTGGTAAATCTACGCTTCTTAATATTTTAGGAATTTTGGATGAAGCCGATTCTGGAAGTTATATTTTAGATAAAACTCCCATAAAAAAATTAAACGAAACCCTTGCTTCAAAATATCGTAATAAATTTTTAGGTTTTGTTTTTCAGTCTTTTAATTTAATTAATTACAAAACGGCATTAGATAATGTGGCAATGCCATTGTATTACCAAGGAATTAAAAGAAAAGAACGTTATGAAATTGCGATGAGATATCTTGAAAAAGTAGGTTTAGGATCTCACTCTCATCATTTACCAAGTGAACTTTCTGGGGGACAAAAACAACGTGTGGCGATTGCAAGAGCATTAGCTTCAAATCCGAAAGTTTTATTGGCCGATGAACCAACAGGAGCTTTAGATACTAAAACTTCTTATGAAGTAATGGAATTGATTCAAGGAATTAATGATGAAGGCAAAACCATTCTAATTGTTACTCACGAGCCAGATATTGCCGCAATGTGCAAAAGAAATGTAGTCCTAAAAGATGGATTAATCATTGATGATAAAAAAGTAGAACAAGTTAGAGCTTCGTCTTATGTTTAATATTGAACGCTGGCAGGAAATATTTGAAGCTATCTCTAAAAACCGTTTAAGAACGTTTTTGACGGGAATCTCCGTAGCTTCTGGAATTTTCATTTTGGTGATTCTGCTTGGTGCAGGTAAAGGTCTTCAAAATGGAATTGAAAAACAATTTGAGCGTGATGCTGCTGGTATTATTGAGGTTTGGTCAGGAACTACAACTAAAGAATACAAAGGACTGAATCCTGGAAGACAAATCCAATTTAGAAATAGTGATTATAGTCAGTCTGTTCAAAAATTTGAAGACAAGTTAGATCTGCGTGCTTCGACAAATAATTATTGGGGACAGCCTTTTACTTATGGAAAAGAATCGGGAAGCTATCAGTTTAGGGGAGTTAATCCAGATTACGGCGGCATAGAAAATTTAACCATTGTCCAAGGACGCTACATAAACGCAAAGGATATCGAAAGCAATGCAAAAGTAGCGGTTATCGGAATGAAACTGAAAATGGATATGCTTAAAGACAAAGAAGCCATTGGCGAGGAAATCTTAATTAATAATATCAGTTTTAAAGTAGTTGGAGTCTTTACAGATCCGGGAGGAGAGAGAGAAGAAACTCGCGCTTACCTGCCATTAACGACAGTTCAAAAAACGTTTGGTGGAGGTGATAAAATCAGTAATTTGTTTTTTACTTTAAAAAAGACCAGCAACTATGATGAGGCCTTAGCACAATCAGAAAAATTTACTCAGGATTTAAAAGACTTGTTAAAGAGTAAAAACATGGTAGCTCCTGAAGATGATAGTGGTGTGGGAGTTTATAATTCTGTTAAAGATGCTAAGCAGTTTTATGATTTAAACTTATACATCAGACTCTTCTTTTGGTGGGTAGGTATTTGCACAATTATAGCAGGAGTAGTGGGTGTAAGTAATATCATGCTGATTATAGTGAAAGAACGTACAAAAGAAATTGGAATAAGAAAAGCGCTTGGAGCTTCACCATTTTCAATTATCTCAATGATTCTTCATGAATCCATATTTATTACAACCATTGCTGGCTTTGTTGGATTATTGGGAAGTTTGCTTTTATTGGAATTTGTTGGTCCAATGGTTCAGAGCGAATTTTTTAGAAACCCTGAAGTAGACTTTGGTGTAGCGTTGACAACCTTAATTTTACTTGTATTTGCAGGTGCGATGGCAGGTTTTTTTCCAGCATACAGAGCCGCTAAAATTAAACCTATTGTAGCACTTAGAGACGAATAATCATGTTTAGTAAAGATAATTGGGACGAAATTTTACAGGCTTTAACAGCAAATGTCTTCAGAACGGTTCTAACTGCTTTTGGGGTATTTTGGGGAATATTTATTTTAGTAATATTACTAGCGGCAGGTAAAGGACTGGAAAATGGTGTTAAAAAAGGTTTCGACGGAATAGCAACAAACACCATGTTCATGTGGAGCCAGACAACGTCTAAAGCTTACAAAGGACTGCCAAAAACACGTAGATACGATTTTAGAAATAGCGATGTTGCAGCTTTAAAACAGGCAATACCAGATTTGTTATATGTTTCTCCAAGAAATCAGCTTGGAGATTTTAATGGAACTAATAACGTGGTAAGAGGAACAAAAACCTCGGCTTTTACAATTTATGGAGATTATCCTGAATTGATAAAACAACAGCCAATGGATATTATTAAAGGTCGCTTTGTCAATCAGCAGGATATTAATGAAAGAAGAAAAATTGCTGTAATTGGTAAAGGTGTTATAAGTGAACTTTATGGTAAAGAAGAAGAAGCTGTTGGAACATACATAAAAATAAATGGTGTTAATTTCATGGTTGTTGGAGTTTATTCCTCTAAACAGCAAGGAGGAAATGCAGAACAAGAACAGAAGAACATTTTTATACCATTTACTACTTTTCAGCAAGCCTTTAACTATGGAGATAAAGTGGGATGGATGGCGCTTACCGCAAAAGATGAATCATCAATTACAGAATTAAAACCGAAAATATTAGAAATCATAAAAGCACTGCATTCCATAAACCCAACAGATGAGAGAGCGGTGGGTAATTTTGATTTGTATGAGCAGTTTAATAAAGTGCAGAGCTTATTTAATATTTTACAAGTAATTGCATATTTCGTAGGAACATTGGTTTTGATTTCTGGTGTGATCGGAATTTCAAATATTATGCTTATCGTAGTAAAAGAGCGTACAAAAGAAATAGGAATTAGAAGAGCGTTGGGAGCAACTCCGGCGGCTATTAGAAGTCAAATATTAACAGAATCCATATTTTTAACAATCATCTCAGGTATGTTTGGAATTGCCGTCGCAACAGGAATAATTGCTCTTTTAAACGTGGCGCTCGATTCGATGCCGCCGGGTGGCGATACTATGTTTGCTAATCCAAGTGTAGATTTGCGTGTGGTATTTGTTGCATTATTAATATTGGTGGGATCAGGTTTGCTAGCTGGATTTATTCCCGCTCAGACGGCGATCAATGTAAAACCGGTAGATGCATTAAGAACAGAATAAATTATCAATCAAAATAAATCGATTAAACCAAAAACAAATGAAAAAAGGAGTAACCGTAACCATTTTAATATTTATTGCGATCGTTTTCTTTGGTGCACTATATTACTTGTATGCCAAAAATCAAGAATCACCGATTGTCTTTAAAACGGAAAAAGCAGAAACGAAAACAATTGTAAAAAATACAATTGCGACAGGTAATATTCAGCCTGATGAAGAGGTATTAATCAAACCAAATATTTCAGGTATTATTGAAGAGGTTTATATCAAAGCAGGAGAAAAAATCAAAGCCGGCGATATGATTGCTAAAATTCGTGTTGTTGCAAATGTTTCAAATGTGAGCAGTACGCAAAATCAGGTCCAAACAGCTAAAATTGCTTTAGATAACCAAGAAAGATTGTATAAAAGACAAAAAACATTGTTTGAGAAAGATGTAATTTCTGCAAATGATTTTGATGCGGCTCAAGTAGCATACAATCAAGCAAAGCAGACTTATCTTGCTGCAAAACAAAGTTTGGATATCGTTAAAACAGGAACAACATCTTCTCTAGGAAGTTACGCAAATACATTAATTCGTTCTACTGTTAACGGAATGGTTTTAGACGTTCCAGTAAAAGTTGGAAACCAGGTTATTGAAAGTAATAATTTTAATGAAGGAACTACAATTGCAAGCGTTGCCGATGTTGGAAGAATGATTTTTATTGGAAAAATTGATGAATCGGAAGTAGGGAAAATCAAAGAGAAAATGCCTATTGAGATTACAATTGGAGCTATTGAGAATAAAAAATTCGAAGCGGTTTTAAATTATATTGCTCCAAAAGGAGTTACAGAAAATGGAGCAATTCAGTTTGAAATTAAAGCGCAAATGGTAAACAGAGATGATACTTTTATTAGAGCAGGTCTAAGTGCAAATGCTTCAATTATTTTAGAAAAAGCAGATAAAGTAATGGCAATTAAAGAGTCATTGGTTCAATTTGACAAAAAAACACAAAAGCCTTATGTTGAGATAGAAACTGCTCCACAGAAATTCCAGAGAAAAGATTTAGTTTTAGGAGTGAGTGACGGAATCTATGTTCAAGTTAAAAGCGGTTTGAAAGCCACAGATAAGATCAAAATCTGGAATCAAGGCTTGATAAATGAAGGTGAAAAAAAATAATCTAATTTGAAGGGTTAAGGGAGTTTTTGGGTTTAAAAAATGTTAAATTTGCGTAGTTTGCTTTACTGCGCTTTCATCAAAAATATATGAAAATAAATAAATATAATAGTCTTGTTTTTGCAATGTTATTCGGTTTCGGTTTAACTGGACAAGCGCAATCTAAACAATGGACACTGGAAGAATGTGTGAGATACGCATTAGAAAATAATATTACGATAAAATTGACGGAGTTAGACGTAAAAAATGCTGACATTGATAAAAAAGGGGCATTAGGGAATTATCTTCCATCAGTAAACGGAAGTGCTTCTCACTCTTGGAATATCGGTTTGAACCAGGATTTAACAACTGGTATTCTTCGTAATCAAACTACTCAGTATTCATCACTTGGCGTAAATGCGGGAGTTGATATTTACAAAGGGCTTCAAAATCAAAATAATTACAGAAAAGCAAAATTATCAATCATTGCATCAAAATACCAATTATTAAAGATGCAGGAAGATGTTTCTTTGAATGTTGCAAGTGCATTTTTGCAGATTTTATCTAATAAAGAAGATTTAAAAGTTAGAAAAGAACAGCTGTATATTGATGAAAAACGATATGCACGCTCTGAAGAAATGGTGAATGCGGGAACAATTCCGCGTGGTGATTTGTTTGATCTAAAAGCAACAGTTGCCACTGATAAACAAAATATAGCTGTTTCTGAAAATAACTTGTTGATTTCAAAATTAAGTTTAGCGCAGCTTTTACAGCTAAAAGAGTTTGCAGATTTTGATGTTGTAGACAATAACAATCTGGCAGACGAAAATAATATTCTTGCACAGACACCAGTTGAAATTTATGATAAAGCAAAAGATGTGAGAACAGAATTAAAACTGGCTCAGACTAATCTTGAAATTGCTGAGAAAAATGTAGCTATTGCCAAGGGAGCTTATCAGCCTACACTTTCAGGTTTTTATGGATTTAATACAAGAGCAAGTTATAGTGATCAAGTAAGGCTAGATGCTAATGGTAATCCTTATACAGTAGGACCAGATCCATTATTCCAACAATTTAGTGATAACAAAGGTCACAATTTTGGTTTCCAATTGAATGTTCCGATTTTTAACGGATTTTCAGTTAAGAACAACGTAGAACGTAGTAAAGTAAATTTAGAAAAATCTAAAATAGATTTAGAGCAAAAAAGTTTAGATTTGCAACGTAACGTTTATACTGCTTTTACAGATGCAAGAGCTGCTTTAAATACTTATGAAGCATCTACTGTAACTTTAGAAGCAAGACAGCAGGCTTATAATTTTGCAAAAGAAAAATATGATGTTGGTTTAATGAATGCATTTGATTTTACTCAAGCTCAAACATTGCTGACAAATGCACAGTCTGATGTTATCAGAACAAAATACGATTACATGTTTAAAATTAAAATACTTGAATTTTATTTCGGAATTCCAATCGTTCCAATTATTACAAAATAATTTATTATGTCAAAAAAAACAATTTATTTCTTAGTAGGCGGTGCAGTAATAATTATTGCAGCTTTAATTGGGCTTTCAAAAGCTGGAGTAATAGGGAATAAGGATGAGGGAAAAGAAGTAGAAATTTCAAAAGTTACTGCTTCAACAATTGTTGAAACAGTATCTGCAACAGGTAAAATTCAGCCGGAAATTGAGGTTAAAATTGCACCAGAAGTTTCGGGAGAAATTATTTTACTAAATGTAAAAGAAGGTCAGGTAGTAAAGAAAGGAGATTTGCTGGTTAAAATTAATCCAGACTTGTACACCTCAAGCTACAACCGTTCGGTGTCTAATTTATCTGGATCTAAAGCTGGATTAACTCAGTCAGAAGCTAGTTTTAAAGAAGCAAAAGCAAATTACGATCGTAATAAAACATTATACGATAAAGGAGTTATTTCAAGATCAGATTGGGATAAGGCTATAGCGTCATTTGAAGTTGCGAAAGCTACCAAGCAAAATTCTTATTATAACGTTCAAAGTGCTTCAGCATCAGTAAATGAAGCTAGAGATAATTTAGGTCGTACAACAATATATTCTCCTGCAGATGGGACAATTTCAGTTTTAAATGTAGAATTAGGAGAAAGAGTTTTGGGTACACAGCAAATGGCCGGTACTGAACTTTTGCGCGTTGCGAACCTTAACAATATGGAGGTTGAAGTAGACGTAAATGAAAATGATATTGTAAAAATTAAAATTGGCGACGAAGCAAATGTTGAAGTCGATGCCTATTTAAAAAAGAAATTCAAAGGTGTTGTAACCAGTATATCTAATTCTGCGAGTGAAACTTTAACTTCAGATCAAGTTACAAACTTTAAAGTTAAAGTAAGAATTTTAAAAGAATCTTATCAGGATTTATTAGAAGGAAAGCCAAGTACTTATTCTCCTTTTAGACCAGGAATGACAGCTACTGTAGATATTATTACAACTACTAAAACAAACGTTTTGGCAGTGCCAATTAGTGCTGTTGTAGTAAAATCGGATACTACTGCGGTAAAAGATTTTAAAGTTGAGGATCCTAATGAAGATAAAAAAGCAGCTCCAAAAAGTGATAAAAAATTCGAATGTGTTTTTGTGAAAGTTGGAGACAAAGCTAAAATCAGGGTGATTAAAACAGGAATTCAGGACGATACTAATATTGAGATAATGTCTGGTTTAAAACCTGGCGACGTAGTAATTACAGGTCCATATACAACAGTTTCTAAAGATCTTAATTCTGGAGATAAAGTAAAGCTTAAAAAAGCTGAAGCACCTAAGAAATAATACAATCAATAATAATTTTAAAATATAATACATTGTCTTTTATTCTCAATATCGAGACGGCTACTAAAAATTGTTCAGTATCTGTCGCAAAAGATGGAAAAACCATTGCATGCAACGAACTTGCAGAGGAAGGATATTCGCATGCTGAAAAACTTCATGTTTTTATAGAAGAAGTAATTGCAAAATCAGGGATTTCTGTTCAGGATTTAAGCGCAATTGCAGTAAGTCAGGGACCAGGATCTTATACTGGTTTAAGAATTGGCGTTTCAGCGGCAAAAGGTTTGTGTTATGCTTTAAATATTCCATTAATAGCTGTAGACACCCTTCAGTCATTAGCTTCTCAAGCAGGAGTAACAGACGGAAAAATTATTCCAATGTTAGATGCCCGCCGTATGGAAGTCTACAGCGAAGTTTTTAATGCAGATTTAACGGTTGAAAGAGCGATTAAAGCCGAAATTATAGACGAAAGCTCATTTCAAGAATATACAGACAAACTTTACTTTGTTGGTGATTGTGCTGAAAAATGTAAAACTGTTTTAACGAAAGAAAACTTTGTGTTTTTAGAAGATGTGAAATATCCTTCGGCACAAGCTATGAGTAAAATTAGTTTTGATAAGTATCAAAAAAGCGACATTGTAGATGTCGCTTATTTTGAACCTTATTATTTAAAGGATTTTATGATTACTGCTCCTTCAAAAAAGCAATAATAGCTTATTTTTGAAGTGTAAAAGGCTGTATAGATATTCCTGCTTCATCCAATGCGATTTTGCAATTCTCTAGAGTATCTGAAACTACCGAGCCATAATCTGCTTTTGCTGCCCACGGACGAACTGCAAAATCAATGGAACTGGCAGATAAATTTTTCACAAAAACTTCTGGTGCTGGATTTTTAAGTACTTTGGGATTTTTAAGCAAAACTTCTAAAAGGATATCTTTTGCCTTTTTGATATCTGAGTCGTAAGAAATTGAAAATGTCAAGTCAGCTTTTCTTTCTGCCTGCAACGAATAATTAATAATTGTTCCGTTTGATAATGCACCATTGGGTACAAAAACTGTTTGATTAGTTCCAGTAATTAATTTTGTGACAAAAATTTGAATTTCTTCAACAGTAGCAATAATGCCCTGCGCTTCAATTGTATCACCAACTTTAAAAGGCTTAAAAACAATAATCAGCATTCCTCCAGCAAAATTGGAAAGGGAACCTTGTAAAGACAAACCAACAGCCAATCCCATTGCTCCTAGAATAGCTACAAATGATGAAGTTTCAATTCCGAGTTTTGAAATAAAAGTAACAAATAAGAGGATTCTAAGTGCCCATAATAAAATATCTGCTAGAAATTTTGTCAATGTTGGGTCAAGATTTCTCTTAACCATTATTTTTCTAATTAATCGATTTATTAGCCTGATAGCATATAAACCAACAAATAAAATTAGAAATGCAGAGATTAATTTAGGAGAATAATCAACTAAGATGTTAATAAATCTTGCAATGTAATTACTAACTTGGTCTGAAGTCACGTCGTTCATGATTTTAAAATAAAAAAAACCTTCTCGGAAGAGAAGGTATGTTTGTTTGTGCTGCAAATATAATTGAAATTCTTATAGAAGAAAAAAGTCATTAGGCATTTGAAGCTTCTACTTTTATCGCTTCATCATTTAGCATGCTTTTCAGCATATTTTCGATACCGCTTTTTAAAGTAAATGTAGAAGAAGGACAACCGCTGCAAGCACCTTGTAAAAGTACTTTTACTGTTTTATCTTCTTCATTGTAAGATTCGAAAGCAATGTTTCCACCGTCAGCAGCTACTGCAGGTTTTACATATTCTTCTAAAATATTAATGATCTGTTGTGAAGTAACATCCAATTTATCAAACGCTTCATCTTTTGTCACTTCATTTTTTGTTGCTGTCTGAATTAGACTTTCGTCTAAAACGGTACCGCCGTTTTCAATAAATTGTTTAATGAAAGTTCTTAATTCTAAAGTGATTTCAGACCAGTCGTTAATCTCATATTTAGTTACAGAAATGTAATTTTCGTCAATGAAAATTTCTTTTACGTAAGGAAATTTAAACAATTCCTGTGCTAGTGGAGAAGAAGCAGTCTGATCGATATTTTTGTATTCCACTGCATTACGAGTCAGCATTCTGCTAACAACAAACTTTAAGGCAGAAGGATTTGGAGTTGTTTCTCCATAAACTGTGATAGGCTGTTTTTTTGTTTTTGTTTCATCAACTTTAATAATAACTCCGCCTTTCTCAACAAAAGAGCTTATTTGTTCTGCAACAGCTTCTTTAACATCATCCCAATCTACAATGCTGTATCTTTCGATAGCAATAAAATTTCCAGAAATATAAACAGTCTTAACAAATGGTAAATAAAATAGTTGCTGCGCCAAAGGAGAAGCTTGCGCCTCGTCAATGTTTTTAAACTCAAAGTTTTGATTTTGAGTAATAAAATCCTCAAACTCAAACTTTAAAATAGTTGGATTTTGAGTTTCTTTTATAGTGATTTTCGTCATGGTAGTATATTTTTTGCAAATTTACTAAAGTTATTTTCTACTAATAACTATATTTGGTTTTTTAATGAAATAATTAAGAGTCTTCTCAAGGAAATCGTGTTAAATTGCAGGAGTAAAAATTAAATAGATATAAAATTGCCTTTATGAAATTAAAAATCAGGGTTTTATTAATTTTTCTTATTTCTTCCTTTTTTTCTTATTCACAAGAGGGAATACCTGTTTATTCTGATTATTTGTCAGACAATTATTATTTAATTCATCCTTCTATGGCTGGTGCCGCTAATTGCGCGAAGATCAGATTGACGGCCAGAAAGCAATGGTTTGGGCAGGAAGATGCTCCAACTTTACAAACGTTAAGTTTTAATGGAAGAGTAGGAGAGCGCTCTGGAGCTGGTATTATTGTTTTTAATGATAAAAACGGCTACCACTCTCAAAAAGGAGTTAAACTTACCTACGCGCATCATATAATGTTTTCTAGAGATGAGATCGATTTAAATCAGCTTTCTTTTGGTATTAGCGGTGGTTTAATTCAAAGTCAGCTGGATGAAACGAAATTTGGAGGTACTTTTGATCCTATTGTTTTCGGTTCTATTCAAAAAGATTCTTATTTTAATATGGATATTGGAGCTTCTTATAACTTTATGGACTTTTATGCGCATGCAACTGTTCAAGGTTTATTAGAAACAAGGAGAGAATTATATACTGAATATGAAAGTGATAACCTGAGAAAGTTTTTGCTGAGTGTTGGATATGTTTTTGGTAAAAGAGAAAGCATCACCTGGGAACCTTCGATACTTTTTCAATATTTTGATAAAACCAAAGAGAAAACAATCGATGTAAACTTGAAGGCCTACAAAAGTATGGATTTCGGAAGCCTTTGGGCAGCTTTATCTTATAGAAGAGGTTTTGATGGAGCACAGTATCTTTCTGGAAGCGGTGTTGCATCTCAAAAATTGCAATTTTTTACGCCGATAGTTGGAGTTAATTTCAAGAACTTTATGTTTGCTTATACCTATTCTCAAGTAATGGGAGATGTAAAATTTGATACCGGCGGTTACCACCAGATTACTTTAGGTATTGATTTATTCTGTAGAAAAGAACGTTACGACTGTAACTGTCCAGCGGTTAACTAAATTTTATTTTTATGCTTATTAAGTCTGTAAACGGAAAATCACCTTTGATTCCAGAGGATTTCTATGTTGCCGAAAATGCTACAATTGTAGGAGATGTTACTTTTGGTGATTCCTGCAGCGTTTGGTTTAACGCAGTAATTAGGGGAGACGTACATTTTATTAAAATTGGTAATAAAGTAAATATCCAAGACGGAGCAATTATTCACTGTACTTATCAAAAACATCCAACAATTATTGGAAATAACGTTTCTATAGGACATAATGCTATTGTACATGGCTGTACGATTCACGATAACGTTTTGATTGGAATGGGAGCCATTGTAATGGACAATTGTGTCGTAGAAAGCAATGCTATTGTAGCTGCTGGAGCTGTTGTAACTCAAAACACAGTTGTAACTTCTGGAAGCATTTACGCAGGTGTTCCTGCCAAAAAAGTAAAAGATATTGATCAGTCTAATTTTGCAGGTGAAATCGAGCGTATTTCAAATAATTATGTAATGTATTCGAGCTGGTTTAAAAACGAAGAATAAAAAATAAACAAATAATAAAAATTCCAAATTCCAATGAAGTGTCAGCAATTATTGGAATTTGGAATTTTTATTTTTTTTGAATTTGAAAAAATTATAAATTGATTTTTTCGAAAAAGGCATTTTTGTAGCTTTCGCTGATTGGAACTCTTTTGTCGCTAATTAAAACCTTGTTTTTCTGAATAGATTTTACATGTTTAATATTAATGATGTATGATCTATGAATTCGCGAAAAACCTTTGCTGGAAAGCAGGTTTTCTAATTTGATTAAACTAATAAGAGTCAAAGTAAATTTGTTGTCAGTGGTGTAAATTTTGACGTAATCTTTTAATCCCTCAATAAAAAGAATGTCTGCAAAATTTAATTTCACATTTTCATATTCCGCTCTAACGAACATAAAATCTTGCTCGATTTCGGGTGCATTTGTAGTTTCCGAAATAGCTTGTTGTGCAGCAACTGGCTGTATAGCCTGCTGTGCTCTGACAACTGCTTTTAAAAATCGGTGAAATGGAATTGGTTTAACCAGATAATCAACAGCACCTAAATTAAACCCCTCTACAGCATAATCTGAATAAGCAGTCGTAAATATAACCAGCGGCTTTTTTTCGATGGTGTTTATAAAGTCAATTCCAGAAAAATGAGGCATTTCTATATCCAGAAAAATCAAATCAATATTATTCTGATTAATAAATGAAACAGCATCAATCGCATTGTTAAAAGAACTAATTAGTTCCAGCGAATCTACTTTTTTGACAAAATCCTGCAATAATTCTACTGCTAAAGGTTCGTCATCAATAATTACACATTTCATTTTTTCAGAATTAAGTTTTATAATTTGTTTTTGGCATTCCAAAAGTACTTTTAAACCAGTAAATTAAGTTTTAAAATTTTCATAAAATACTGATTAAGAAATAAAAATATGTTTTAATAATAATTCAATTTACTATATACCGGTTTTAATTTCATCCAATTTTAGATTTAAATGAACTCGATAATATTCATTATCCTGAGTAATGGTTAGTTCGTGTGCATTTGGATAAAGTAAATCAAGTCGGCTTTGAATGTTCACTAATCCTATCCCTGAATTTTCAGGATCTCTCACATAGCTTTCAATTGTATTTTCGATCCAGAAATCAAGATTATTATCGGTAATCAGGATTTTAATTTTTACATGGGCGGCACCTTTATAATCTGTTCCATATTTAAAAGCATTTTCAACAAAAGAAATGAGTAATAAGGGTTCAATAAATTTGTTTTTAGTATCACCATGTACATTAATTACAATGTCTTCAATATTGTTTAATCTCAGTTTTTGCAGTTCAATATAGTTCTGAATATAATTAACCTCTTTTTCTAAAGCCACCGTTTTGTTATCGGTTTCATAAAGCATATAGCGCATGAGTTCAGATAACGTGACGATGGCATCAGGGACCAAATCAGATTTTTTGTGTGCCAGCGAATAAATACTATTTAAAGAATTGAATAAAAAATGCGGGTTAGTTTGTTTACGCAGATAAATTAATTCTGTATTAGTTCTATGCGTTTCGGCAATCAGTTTATTTTGCTGATTATTATAAAACTCAGTCAATGTTCTAATAATCGCGCTAATTGTTATAATCAAAATATAGAAAAATGAGGGACCGAGTTTAAAGAAAATCGGTTGTCGCATTTCAATTCTTTGAGGCATCATATGATCAGGTCTCGGAAAAAAATGCGGCCCCTGCGGAATCATTCTCGCAGGCATTATATTTTCGGGTCTTAAATGTCTGAATTCAGGAATTGTATAGTTTATTCGAACAATCATAAAAACAGCTATAAGGCCAAAAGCATACAAACCATACAGCCAGTACTTTTTTTGTAAAAGATAGGAGGGAACCAAATAAAAATAGTTCAGATAAAACAAGACAATTCCTGTGATCCATTGCACATAAAAATCACTACTCATCTTAAACGGACTTTCGTAAAACTGAATTAATGAAGTTAAAATAAAGAAAACCCATATTGCACAATGAAATAGAATTTTGTTATAGCCGGTATTTTTTAAGGTATCTAACTGCATTTATAATTTTATTTTTAATAAAATTAAATCTTTTTTGGTTACCGCTGGAGATAAGTTTTGTTTGAGTTTTTGTTTTACAAGATCGGCTACTTTGAGCGCATCGCTTTCTGTAGCAAAACTTTTGTCTTCACTAATTACTGGAATGACGGTCTGCTTAATGAGTGTTTTTTCTTTGTAAGCAATCGTATATCCCCAGCCTGAATTTGTTTTAAAAGTACTAGAAGTCAGTACTTCTTTTTCGTTACAGGAACTAAAAAATAAAAGGAATACAAAAAAGAGTAAACACTTCTGGATATTGTTCCAGAAGTGTTTTGTACTATTAATTATCATCATCACTTTGTTCTTCTAAAGGTCTAAATTCCCAAGCATCATCGAAGTATGAAGTACCAATTCTGCCTAACATATAATAACCTCTATTGTTGATTGTAAAAGCAACAGCATCAGTTCTAGTAGCTCCTTCCATTGGTGTTCTCTCTACCCATAAATCGGTTGTAGGATTGTATTCCCAAATCGTTTTTATATTTTCACCTCCAACAATATATCCTAATCCATTCATTGAAAAACTAGAAGCATTTGAACGAACGATTGCATAATCATCGTTGTATGAATAGTCATCATCAGTATCTTTATCGATATCACGTTTTCTTGTCCAAGTATCTGCTGCGGGATCAAATTCCCAAAAATCTTCTTGATAAGTACCATTGTTTACACCTGTAACTAAGTACGCTTTATCTGCAATAACGAAAACCGTGGCGTTACGTCTTTTATTACCGCTAAAACCATTTACAAGTGTCCATGCATCGGTTTGGTCATTATATTGATAAAAGTCTTTTAAATAATTTCCATCATACCCAGTTCCAAAATAAGCTTTACCGCCCACTTGAAAACCAACCGCAGCATAACGGCCTGTTCCTGCAAAATCTGCTTTTTGTGTCCAGCTGTTGCTAGAAGGATTGTATTGATAAAAATCTTTTAGTTTGTTTGTACCATCATAACCAAGACCTACATATCCTTTTTCATTTAAGGCGAAGCTGGAAGCTGAACTTCTGCCTGCTCCTGCAAAATCTGCTTTTTGTTCCCAATAATCTCCAGTAGAGTTGTAAACCCATAAATCTTTTAAATATTCATCGCCTGTATAACCGCCAACTACATATGCGAAATCCCCAATAACGAAACTTGTTGCACTAGATCTTGCCGGGCCGTCAAAGGCTGATTTTTTAATCCAATTACCCATTAATTCGTCATCTTCATCATTACTGCAGCTTACAAAAAAAAGGCTCGAAAAAAGCGCTGTGAATAAAATTCCTTTTTTTAGATTAATCATAGTGTGTTTAATTTTATTTATTGTTTGTATTTGATCCCTATTCCTAAAATGTAGCCATTTCCTGTGCTATAATCATAAATCGTATGATTGCTGTTGTCTGTTAATTTGTATTTTTTATTAAAATCATAACCAGCTTTAAAATTTAAAAAACAATTACCACTCACATTTCTTTCGTATTCAAAAGCAGTTGTCATTTGAGATAAAATGGCTTTTTTCTCTATATTTTCAGATGCATCTAAATGATAAAAATTACCGTTAAAGCTGTTGGTCAATTTAAACTCATTTCTTACATTGTTAGAATATGTAATTTTAGAATCAGGAAATCCAATTCTTAAATTGGTTTTATCAGAAAACCTATAATCTAAAGCCACAATTGGAGTTAGTTTTGGCGCTCCAAAAATGGATGTTCTTCCAGCTCCAATTACAATGTTTGATTTTGAATTCAATTGCTGCTCAATGGTTATATTTCCTAAAACCGTTACATCAGATAGATCTAAATTTTGTTCAAAATTTGCTGTTGGAATAATAGAAAATTGCCATTTCGTTTTTTCTGCAATCTGCTGTGAAAATTCAAATTTGTTTTGAATCTGATTGAATTTATCCTGATCCTGATAAAAATCAAATGGATTCAATTCGTAATTCACTTTTAAATTTGAGTATTCCAATGTATTGGCGATTTTGTATTTGGTTCCAAGATTCTTTTGGTATGAAATACCTATATCAGTTCCATTAAAATTGATCTTATTTGTCGATTCAATTTTAATGTTTGCGTAAGCAGCAAAATTTTCCTGCGCCTTAACACTTAAAAAAGAAACTGAAAAAAGAGAACAAATTAAAAACCTTACTATCATTACTTATTTTATTGGTTTCAAAAGTAAGCGGATAGCTCTCCCAAAAAAAAGAAGATATATATATGGGGTCTTTTGATAGACTAAATCGCCTTTTTTAAGGCTGAAATGAATTTTATGACCCAAAGGAGCATCATAGATAGTTTTGTCCTATTTGTAGCCTAAAAAAGCGTGATGGTATATGTTATAGTGTGGCGCGGAAGCTTGCATTTTATATTTGCTTAAAAAATATAAATTATGCACAAGTTATTATTAGTCTTGCTTTTGGTATTCACTTTATTTTCATGTGGTACAGATACTGATACTGGCGAATTTACTGTTGGTTCAGATTATTTAGCTTTGAGCAATAAAGTGATTCTAATTGATACAGTGACAGTGGAGATGTCAACTATAAATTTTGATTCGCTTATAACCTCCAGCAGAAGCCGAATTTTAATTGGAAATTACGAAGATCCTGTTTTTGGAAAGGTAAAATCAGATAGCTATTTTCAGCTCTCAGCAAGTGCTTACGCTTTAAATGGTTCTACTTCGGATACCCAAGCCGTAAATTATGTTTTTGATTCTATTTCGATGATATTAAAATATGATAAATATTATTATGGAGATACAACGAGAGTTCAAACATTTAATATTCATCAGCTGACTCAAAAAGTAAAACCCAATACTGATGATCAAAGCTTTTACAATAATTCAACTTTAAATTATAGTTCTGAAAGTCTGGGGAAAATTTCTTTTACACCAAGACCCAATCAGAAAGACTCCATTAATATTAAAATGAATGATGTATTTGGAGAAGCTCTTTTTCAAAAAATTAAAAAAAGGGAAATTACCGATTTCGACAGCTTTTCAGAGTATTTAAAAGGACTTGTTTTAGTGCCTGAAACTTCAAATTCTTCCAGTGTTATTGGTTTCAGTGTCTCAACAAGTAAAGTTCGTCTATACTACTCCAAATATCGGGCAAATGAAGACGAGATATCTTATATAGTTGATTTTACTATAAGCGATATTGCCAAACAGTTTAACTCGATTTCACTCGATAAGTCGGGAACAATATTGCAGAATCTCCCCATATCGAGCAGTAAGTTATCAAGTTCCCTAACTAACAATCAAGGATTTATTCAATCAGGAACTGGTGTAGCATGCCGGATTGATTTTCCGAGTATAAAGCAGCTAAAAAATATCTCTACAAATGGTGCCATTGTTAATGCAGAATTAGTTTTGAAACCAGTTAATAACTCTTATTCAGAAAAATATCCTTTAGAAGACTCGCTTGCAGTTTATGAAGGAGATAATTTGAATCGAGTTAGCGGAACATTAGTAAATTCGGCGGGCACAACCGTTTATGGACTATTGAATAAAAAAAGTGATGAATTTAATGAAAACATAGCTTATACAATTCCTATTGGAAATTTTCTTCAAAAGGAAATGCTCAAAAAAGCCGATTCAAGATCATCTTTAATCTTAACACTGCCGGGAATTTCCAAATCGGTTGATCGAATAGTTTTGGCAGATCAAAAAAAATCCAATAATAAAATTCAGCTGAAAATTTATTACATCTCATATTAATGAAAAATAAAATTCTTTTATGGAGCTGCTTCATTTTGATGTCGCTGACTTCGTTCTCTCAAAGTATTTCGAGTTCACCATATTCATTATATGGAGTTGGAAGTTTGTATGATTCAGATTTTGGTTATCTGCCTTCCATTGGTTCTTCAGGTATTGCCCTGCCTTCAGACACTTTTATCAATAATTTAAATCCGGCTTCTTTAGGCTTTATGTATCAAAATCACTTTTTGTTTGATATAGGAGGAAAAGCCATCGCGACAACATATCAGAGCAGTTCACGCAAAGAGAGTCGAAATAATTTTCAATTTTCACATTTAGCATTTGCATTTCCAGTTACTAAAAAATCAGCCTTTAGTTTTTCACTTCGTCCGTATTCCAGTTCGACATTTAAAATTTCAAATTTGAAACTTCCAATAATGGACGGGCAGGAATACTATTATCTTACGGCCGAAGGATCTGGCGGTCTAAATAATTTGGATTTTTCATATGGATATCGATTGGGTAAAAAACTAACATTGGGAGTTACTGCCACAGTGCTTTTTGGAAATACAATTGATGATCGAGCATTTCTAATTGGAAACACCATTACAACAATTCATAAAAAAACAGACTACAATGGAGTACGGGCTACATTAGGAGCGCAGTATAAAATTGATTCAACTTTTACAATTGGAACAACATTTAAAGTTCCTTCAAGAATCAATGCTTCTAAAGTACAATCTGTCGCGTCAATTGCAGATGAAGTAGAATCTACTGTTGAATCTGAAACATCTTCAGATACAGATGATTATTATATGCCTTTGGAAATGGGAATCGGGATAAGCAAAAGATTCAAGAATAATCTTAATTTGACTTTAGACTACGAAAGAAGTCTTTGGGAAAATACAAACCAATCTGATTTATATGGCAATTTTGTTAATCAAGATCGCTTTGCGGCTGGACTTACTTATAGTTCTAAAAAAAATCCTAGAAAATACTGGGATCGAGTAGGATATGCGGCTGGAATAAGTTATGATACGGGTTATCTTAAAGTTGATGCAAATCGAGTTCATAATGCATCATTTTCGATTGGTTTAAATCTGCCAATTGATAATACATTTTCATCTTTGAATGTTTCCTACTCTTATGGTCAGAAAGGAAGAATAGCGAATGATCTAATTAAAGAAAATTATCATAAAATATCACTGAATTTATCGTTGGACGGAATTTGGTTCGTTAAGCGAAAAATAGAGTAGTTTAAAAGTCTTTTTTTATAACTGGATATTTGTATTCTAAAATAGACTCAAGCACTTTTGGATCTGAATTGACATAAAAAACAGGATCATTTTGAGCGATGTCTGAAAAGCCTACTTTATCCTGCAGCAAGTTTTTAGTTTGTCTTGCAACAGCTTCTCCTGAATCTATTATTTTAATATGATCTGGGAGAATTTTTTTGATTTGCGGAATCAAATACGGATAATGACTGCAGCCTAAAACAAGGTAATCAATATTGGCTTCAATCATAGGCTGTAAGTACGACTCTAAAAGCTGTGTCATTTCTGGAGAATATAGATTGCCATCTTCAATTAGCTGTACAAGTCCGTGACCAACTTGTTCCACTATTTTAGTGTTTTGAAACATCTCAGCAGTCTTGTTAAACAATTCACTGTTTAGAGTTCCTTTGGTAGCTAAAATTCCAATTACCTGCGTTTGAGAATTATTTGCTGCGGGTTTAATTGCAGGTTCGATTCCTACAAACGGAATATCGTAATCTGCACGTAATTCAAATATTGCATTTGTTGTGGCCGTATTGCAGGCAACTACGATTAGTTTGCAATTATTTTCAAGTAAAAATTCTACATTTTTTTTGCTCAATGCGACAATTTCATCCTTAGTTTTTTGACCGTATGGAGCATTTTTACTGTCAGCCAGATAAATGGTTTTTTCGTTTGGAAGAAGATCATGAATAGCGCTCCAGATGGAAGTTCCGCCAATACCAGAATCAAAAACGCCTATAGGATTATTGTTTGTCATAAAGCAAAATTACTATTTTTTAGATAAAATTTATAACTCTAAGTTAATTCAATTCTTGAAATTATATCCAAGATTAATTTTAATTTTTTGTAAAAAAAAACTGCTCAATTTCTAGAATTGAACAGTTAATTTTTGAGTTTTGAATTTTCTTAGAATCCTAAATCTTTTTTAACGTCAGCAGTGATGTTTGGACCATCAGCTAATAAAAGAGTAGAACCATCTAAAACGTATTGGAAACCTTTAGCTTTACCAACTTTTTGGATAGAAGCTCTTACTTTTTCCATTAAAGGTTTTACGATATCAGTTTCTTTTTGTTGTAGTTCTTTTTGTGCATTGTCTCTGTAATCAACAATTCTTTTTTGCATATCTTGAACTTCTTTAGAACGCTCAGTATTAACAGCATCAGTTACTGTAGTAGCTTCTTGCTCATACTTTTTGATTTTTACCTGATACTCATCAACCATCTTTTTGTATTCAGCATCATATGTTCCACTTAATTTTTGCAGCTGATTTTGAGCATCTAGCATAGCAGGCATTTTCGACATAATCTCGCTGACATCAACATGAGCTACCTTCGCTTGTGCGTTCATTGTGTTACTTGCTCCTAAAATAAGAATTGCAGCAATTAGTAAAGTTTTGATTTGTTTCATCATTTTTAAAAATATTAATTAATTATTGGTCGTATTTGTTTTTTGTGTTTCGGCTTCTTTCGCTTTTTTAGCCGCTTCTCTCTCTTCTAAAATTTTCTTTCTTTTTTCTTCTAATTCTTTTTTACGCTGTTCGTAAAGCATTTGTCTTTCTTCAGCTTTTGACATCGTTGGCTCAGCTGTTGGCGTTTGCTCTGTTCCATTTACACCAGGTGCTCCCGATGTAGCGGCAGGTTTAGCTGTTGTGCTGGTTTTTGCTGCTTCTGTTGCTGGAGCAGTTGTTTTAGCTGTTTCAGAAACCGTGCCATTTTTTTTAGCTTCTCTTTCTTCTGCTAGAGCTTTACGTCGATCGTCATATTCTTTTTTCTTAGCTTCCTGCTCTAGTTTTCGATCTTGAATTAATTTTTCTCTAGCTGCTTTTTTCTCATCAAGTGCTTTTTGTCGATCTGCCATTGCTGGGTTTTCGTCTATTGCATTTTCAAGACTTTCTTTTGCCTCTTGTTCTTTTAATTGTTTTTTGGTCAGTTGTTCACGTTTTTCTGTACGATTTAAAACTCTTAAAACCTGATCACTGATATCAAATCTTTTGTTACTGAAAAGCATTGTTAGATCTGATGATTTGTCAAAAATAAAATCATAATTTTTAGCCTCTGCAATATCTTGAACGGCTGTAAAAACCTGATCTTGAATAGGCTTTGCCAAAGCTGCTTTTTGTCTCATCAAATTACCATCAGCACCAAATTGTTTCTGCTGATAATCCATCATTTCTTGTTCCTGAAACTTAATCTCAGTTTCTCTTTCTTCTATTAATTCTTTTGTAAGTAAAGCTTTTTCTGTTTTTAAGCTTTCCTTTAGTGTATTTATATTTAATTTTTTCGCTTCAACTTCCTGTTTCCACTTTTGAGCTTTCTGCTCTAATTGGGATTTAGCTTCTTTATAATCGGAAACATTTTCTAAAATATATTCCATGTCGATGTAGCCAATTCTAGTCGTCTTACCTTGTGCCTGACTTGTATTTGCTACAATCAAGGCTAAAAATATAAATAAAAATTGTTTTCTCATAACATAACTTTATTTGATGATTTTTAACCAAACGTTATTTCTCTAAAATTGTTGTCCAATAATAAAGTGCGTTTCCCAGCCATTAGCTTTTGTTTGTCCAGGAAGAGCATCAAATCCGTAACCAAAGTCAATACCTAACAATCCAAATGCAGGCATGAATACACGTAAACCAGCACCAGCAGAACGGCTCAAGTCAAACGGATTGTAATCTTTGAACGTTGGATATGATGATCCTGCTTCTAGGAATGTTAAAGCATAAATAGAAGCTGATGCTTTTAATGTAATTGGATAACGTAATTCCATAGAGAATTTGTTATATATAGTTGCTCCAATTGGATCTCCATTTACATTTACTGGAGTTAAAGAGTTATTAGGATAACCTCTTAACTGAATAGTTTCTCTACCATCCATTGAGTAGTTTGCCATACCATCTCCTCCTAAGTAAAAACGCTCAAACGGAATTACACCTCTATCTTGGTTATAAGCTCCTAAGAAACCAAATTCTGTTAAGGTTCTTAATACTAATTTTCCATAAACTTTAGTATACCAGTCTCCTTTAAATTTAACTTTATAATATTCTAACCAATTGTATTTTTTCTGATCGACTTTTGATACATCTGTGTCTGCACTTGCATAATCTGATCCAACGCTGGAAATTCTACCTTGAGTATCTGTTTTATAGTAGTCACCACTGTTAAGCGGCTGACCAAAATCATCACTTCGATTTGCTCCAGTATATTGCGTTTTATATTCCTTTTGATTTTGTAAATCTTTATAATCAATTCCATTAAACAAAGAATAAGGAGGCGTAACTTTTGCAGAAATACTAAATTCAGAACCATAAGTTGGGAATATTGGGTTAACCCCTTTATTACTTCTTGAAAGTCCTATTGTATAGGCTAAGTTTCTTGACGCACCATTACCAAAAGTAAATAACCCTGTGTTGTAATTGTTCAAATCATAATGCTGATAACTTACAGATTGTGATAATACAAAGTAATCATCTGGCACAGTTAATCTTTTTGCTAAACCAACTTGGACTGTAAAAATATTAAAACTTTTGCTTCTATCAACACTTCTAGTAATGTAATTGTTAAGAAATTGCTTACTATAAGATATAGATGAACTAAATTGTACCGGTTTCTTTCCTCCAAACCAAGGCTCTGAGAATGATAAACTATAAGTTTGGAAATAAGTACTTCCTTGTAAACGCAAGGCAACTTTTTGTCCATCTCCCATTGGTAAAGGCTTGTATGCTTCTTTATCAAATAATTTTCTAGCCGAGAAGTTGTTAAACGAAAGTCCTAATGTTCCAATGAAACCTCCACCGCCGTAACCTCCTTGAAGTTCGACCTGGCTGGATCCTTTTTCTACAACATTATATTCAATATCAACAGTTCCTGCTCCAGCATCTACGTTTTTGAATTTTGGATCAATTGCTTCTGGATCAAAAAATCCTAATTGCCCAATCTCACGAATTGTTCTTACCAGCTGTTCTTTACTGTATTTTTCACCTGGTTTAGTTCTCAGCTCACGATAAATAACGTGGTCGTTAGTTTTATCATTTCCTACAACAGTAATTTTATTGAAATAGGCGATAGGACCTTCTGTAACTCTAATTTCAAAATCGATCGTATCGTTTACAGTTCTTACCTCTACAGCATTGATATTTGAGAATAAATAACCATTGTTTTGGTATAAATTGGTAATATCTTCTGCATCTGGTTTAGTTTTGTCTGCAATTCTTTTTTCTAATAAAACCCCATTATAAGTTTCTCCTTTTTTAATCCCTAAATAACGGTTCAGAAGTTGGTCTGAATAAACTGTATTACCTAAGAATTTAATGTTACCGAAGTAATATTTATTTCCTTCTTCTACATTGATTTTAATGGCAAGCATGTTTTTTTGCTTGTTGTATTTAACAGAATCGTAGATAATACGTGCATCACGATATCCTTTTTCTTTGTAGGCAGCAATTACTTTTTCTAGATCCGTTTTATATTTTTCTGGAATAAATTTAGAAGATTTGAAAACACGGATAAAGTTCTTTTGTTTAGTGTCTTTCATAGCAGCACGTAACTGACTGCCGGTAAGTTGTTTGTTTCCAATGAAATCAATACTGCTGATTTTTACTTTATCACCTTTGTCTATTCTGACAACCATATTTACCTGATTTCCTGCAATGGTATCAGGAGTAGTGGTAATGGTTACTTTTGTGTTATAAAAACCGTCTTTTTTGTATTTATTTTCAATATAGTTTTTAGTGGTTGTGATTAAGTTTTCATTGACTATTTTGTTTTTAGTCAAGTTGTTATCCTTAATAAGTCCTTCGATTTTACTTTTCTTAACCCCAACGATTTTAACTTCGTTTAGTTTAGGAAGTTCGATGATATCTAAATCTAGGTAGATGCTGTCATTTTCTACCTTATTAACATAAAAAGCAATTTCATCAAATAAACCTAGTTTACCTAATTTTTTAATTGCACTACTAATTTCTTCTCCAGGAACAGTAATTTCCTGACCTTTTTGCAGACCAGAAAAGGTTACAACGGTTTGCTCATTGAAGCTTATTTTACCAACTACAGAAACTTTGGCTAGAATATATTTTTTCCCTTGATCAAAAGGAACTCTTTCTTGTGCTTTAATTTGTGAAAAACTACCCAGCATTAAAAGGGTAAGGACTATTTGTATTTTTTTTTGCAACACTAAAAAATTATTTAATTTGTTCACTGGTCTTTCCAAATCTACGTTCTCTTTTTTGATAACTAATAATAGCCTCATATAAATCTTGGTCTTTAAAGTCTGGCCACAAGACATTAGTAAAATACAATTCTGCGTAAGCGATCTGCCACAGCAAAAAATTACTTATTCTATGTTCTCCACTGGTTCGTATTAATAAATCTACGTCTGGTAAATTTTGCGTGTAAAGATGCTCATTTATAATTGAATCGTCAATAGTGTCGATTGAAATTATATTATTTTTAACTTTATCACTAATTGCTTTTACAGCGCTTACCAGTTCTTCTCTAGATCCATAGCTTAGAGCAAGGGTTAGTGTCAGCCGAGTATTGTCTTTAGTTTTTTCCATAACATCCAAAAGTTCTTTTTGGGCTGTTTTTGGTAATTTATCAAGATTTCCAATGGCATTTAGGCGAATATTATTTTCTTGAAGAGTAACGAGTTCTTTTTTTAATGAATTGATCAATATTTTCATCAATGCCTGAACCTCAATTTTTGGACGATTCCAGTTTTCTGTAGAGAAAGCATATAAGGTTAAATACTCAATTCCCAGCTTAGCTGACGTTTTGATGATTTCTTTTACAGATTTTGTTCCATTTTCATGTCCAAACGCACGCAGAAAGCCTTGTTGTTTTGCCCAGCGTCCGTTACCATCCATAATAATGGCTAGGTGTTTTGGTAAGTTTGTGTGATCTATTGATTCTATTAAATTCATTTTATTCTGCGCAATAGCAAGGTTTTTTTCCAAAGGTATATGTTAAGGTAACACCTGAAAAAACATACCAGTCATTATTATTTAAATTTCCAAACTTTAAAATGTTTGAACTACTTGTGTTAGGATTACTTCCGTCAATATTATCTGTAAAAGTGTAACGTACTCCAGCTTCAAGTCCTAAAACAAAACGCGGCGTTATGTTCGACTTTATACCTAATATAAAAGGTATAGCAAAAGAGCTTGAATTTTCAGAATAAATTACGTTCGGGCTCGTAGTATATCGATATAAGTTGTCGAAGATAAAGAAATTTAATCCTGAATATACATAAGGAGTGATTTTTGTATGATAATCGTGCAGATTAAAATCAAAAAAGTTAAATTCTAATCCCGCAGATAGTTCTTTTATATTGTTGTCAAAACGATAACCTCTTTGATTTCTTCCAGTTTCGTCTGATTTGAAATCATTTCCGCTAACTTCTGATTGTGTATAAGAAAATCTCCATGAGTGTCTTGGGCTTCGGTTCCACTTGTAAAGAATACCAAAAGCTAGTTTTTCTGGGGCGATATAAGTTGTTTTGCCAACATCACCAACAAAGTTGCTTCCGCCAAGGAAAACACCAATCTCATTGATCTGAGCGTTTAGTGTAATAAAGGGGAAAAAACATAACAATAAATTAAAAATTTTCTTCATTTAATTCAAAATTGCCTGCAAATATAATAATTATCAATACGAATCAAAGTTCCTTGGGTTAAATGTGCTTTTTTTTCAATTTACGTTATGATTTTGAGCCATTTAATGATGATTCACTATATGCAGAACGAGAAAATGTGGCATTATCGTATAGTGGAGAATTAGAAAAGGGATTAATTTCTTTTGTCTTCTCCCCAGAGCAATTTGTTTCTTAAGGTTTTTAAGAAAGTTTCGCCTGGAATTTCAACCATTTTAATTTTGTAATCTGTTTTTTTAATTTTTAAAATAGATTCGTTTTTCACTGAGGAAATTCTCGAATCTAAAGAAACCAAATATTGGTCTTCTCTTCCTGTAACTCTTAAAGTAATTTCGGTATCATCTGGAATTACAAGCGGTCTGGCGGTTAAATTATGTGGAGCAATAGGTGTAATTACTAAGCTTTTTACGTCTGGAGTTAATATTGGTCCTCCACAGCTTAACGAATATCCTGTAGAGCCAGTTGGGGTAGAAATGATTAATCCGTCTGCCCAGTACGAATTTAGATATTCATTATTCAAATAAGTTTCAACAGTAATCATCGAAGTAGTATCTTTTCTGCTTACTGTAACTTCGTTCATTGCAAAATTAAGTTCTTCAAAAGCTTCGTTTTGTGGCTCGGCAGTTAATCCTAATAATGTACGTTCAGAAGTGGTGTAGTTTTGATTGATAACATATTGTAATAAAATATCGATGTTTTCTTTTTGCACTTTAGCAAGAAAACCTAATCTTCCTGCATTTATGCCTAATAAAGGAACTCCGGAATTACGAACAAAAGCCGCGGCTCTCAAAATCGTTCCATCGCCGCCAATACTAATCAGCATTTCAAAACTATTATCTAAAGCAGTGTTAGAAGGAAATGTTTTATATTCTTTTTTAACGAGCTGTTTTTCGTAAAGCATTTTCAAGAAGTTTTCTTCAATTACCATCTCAACATTATTGGAATTGAAAAAAGAGAAAATGTCTTTTATAATAGGTTCTGTACTATTTTGATAATATTGTCCGTAAATGGCTATTTTCATTCTTTGTTAAATTAGATAATTGGTCAATGTGTCAATTAGATAATTGGAAATGCGAAATTTATCTAATTAACAAATTTTCTCATTGGCACATTCGTAATTTATATGTTGAGATATTTGTCTAAATAATCCGAGCGTTCTTTTAAACTATTAATATAGGTGTCCTCCTGATGTTCTGAAATAATTTCATATCCATATCTTCTGTAAGTCTGAATAATTTCATTGATTGCTCCTAATCCTATTTTAACTGTAATCTGTACGTTTTCCAAATCAGCTTCAGAAACAAAACAGCCTAAAACTCTACCGTTGTTGCTCTCTACAATCTGAGTTACTTCGCTCATTGAATAATCGAGCAATGCTTTTTGAACGATAATTATAGCTCCTGGTTCTTTTAGAAATGGAGTTTCCTGAAAAAATTTCATGATGTCCTCCATTTCATAATACCCGATATAAGCATTATTTTCGTCAAGAATAGGAAGGATATTAGTATGATTTTTGGCAAAAACTTCTAAAACATCAAGCCAAATCATCGATTTTCTGGCAAAAAAACGTTCTAAAGTATATTTGTAGTCAATTGCTTTTTTATCCGTATCAAAAGTTTCTACATCTTCAGAAGAAATACTTCCAATAAAAATCCCATCTTCTAAAATTGGGAAATGAGAAAAATTGACATCGATAAAAAAGTCCTGAATCGATGCTATCGTTTCCTGACTATCAATCGCTCTGAAATCGTTTGTGATATAGTTTGTAATTTCTGTCATAAATCGTTGAAGATATTTGATGCAAAATAATCAAAAAATACCGAAAACTGCTGCGTTTTACTTTGTATTTTTGTCGTAACAAATATAGTGTTACTAGAATTAATTATCTATTTATATGACAAAGTTAAGTGTAAATATCAATAAAATTGCAACGCTTCGAAATGCAAGAGGCGGAAATGTTCCGGATTTATTAAAAGTAGCTGCAGATATTCAGCGTTTTGGAGGACAGGGAATTACAATTCACCCGCGTCCAGATGAGCGTCATATTCGCTATCAAGACGCCCGAGATTTAAAAGCAATTGTGACTACAGAATATAATATTGAAGGAAATCCGCAGCATAATTTTATTGATTTGGTCTTAGAATGCAAGCCAGATCAAGTAACCTTGGTTCCAGATGCAATTGGTGCAATTACGTCTTCTGCGGGCTGGGATACCATTAAAAACCAAGAATATCTGACAGAAGTTATTCAGGAATTTCAAAGAAACGGAATCAGAACTTCGATTTTTGTTGATCCTATTTTGGAAATGATTGAAAGTGCAAAAAAAACAGGAACAGACAGAATTGAATTATACACTGAAGATTTTGCGCATCAATATGATTTAGGAAACAAAAACGGAATTGATCCTTATGTTAAAGCTTCAGAATTGGCAAATGAATTGGGTTTAGGAATTAACGCTGGACACGATTTAAGTTTAGATAATATTCAGTTTTTTAAACAAAACATTCCTGGATTGCTTGAGGTTTCAATTGGACATGCCTTGATTTCAGAAGCGCTATATCTTGGTTTGGATAATGTAGTGAATATGTATTTGAATAAATTGAAATAAAACTTCAAAGTAAAAAATAAAAATATGCTTTACTCAAAAATAGAAGGCGAAGGAAAACCATTCGTTATTATGCATGGATTTCTTGGAATGTCTGATAACTGGAAAACTTTAGCAGGTCAATATGTCGAAGCTGGATTTCAGGTTCATATTTTAGATTTAAGAAATCACGGTCGCAGTTTTCATTCAGATGAATGGACTTACGAAGCAATGGTGCAAGATGTTTACGAATATTGCCAGGCAAATAATTTAACCAGAATTGATATTCTTGGTCATTCGATGGGAGGAAAAGTAGCAATGCTTTTTGCAACAACTCATCCTGAAATTGTAGAAAAATTGATTGTGGCAGATATTGGACCAAAATTCTATAAACAGCATCATCAGGATATTTTGGCTGGATTAAATGCAGTCGATTTTTCTATAAAACCAAGCCGAAATGATGTTGAAGAAATAGTATCCCAATATGTTTCTGATTTTGGAACACGTCAATTTTTATTAAAGAATTTGTATTGGAGAGAACCAGGACAATTGGCTTTCCGATTTAATCTAGAAGCCTTCAATAATAATTTGGACGCAATTGGAAAACCACTTCCAGATAATTTGGTTTTTGATAAGTCTACCTTATTTATTAGAGGTGGAAATTCAGGTTATATTCAGGATTCAGATCTTGATGCAATTCGCCAGCATTTCCCAAATTTAAAACTAGAAACCATCCCAAATGCTGGACATTGGCTTCATGCAGAAAATCCAAAAATGTTCTTTGAACTTACCACGGAGTTTTTAAAAGAATAATCATTTTTGATAAAAATTTTAGTACTTTTAAATAAATTTAAAAACCTGAATAATTATGAAATTATTACTTAGACTCCTTGTTACTGCGGCCCTAGTTTTATTGTTGTCTAACATTTTAACCGGCGTACATGTAGCGAGTTTCGGTACAGCTGTAATTGTTGCTGTAGTTTTAGGATTGCTGAATGTTTTTATAAAACCAATTTTAGTCATTTTGACCCTGCCTGTAACATTTGTTACACTTGGTTTATTTTTGCTGGTAATCAATGCTGTAATTATTTTGCTTTGTACTAAAATCGTTGGTGGTTTTGCAGTCGATTCGTTTTGGACAGCATTAATTTTTAGTATTATTTTGTCTATTCTTCAATCTATTACCTACAAAATACTCGGCGACGATAAATAAAAACAAATCGAGCAGATTAAAACTGCTTCAAATACAATAGATTAAAAACTTGGTTGGGTTGCAAAAATTTTATAATTTTGCAACCCAATTTTATTATGTAAATTAAAGAAGAAGATGGATATTAAAAGAGTAGCAATAGACGCTGTTAACGAGACAATTGTAATGAACGTTGTTCATATGGATTATAAAGGTCAAGTAGCAAAAAGAATTAACGAAAAAATGCCTTTAGCGCAAGTAAAAGGATTTAGAAAAGGGGCAGTGCCTAAAGATCTTGTTGAAAAACAATACGGAAAAGCTATTAAGCAGGAAGAGATCAAAAAAGTAGTTGATTTGGCTTTAGAGCGTTTTATTCAATCTGAAAGATTAAATCTTTTAGGAACTCCTCTTGCTAAAGTTAACGAAGATTTTAACTGGGATGCTGAAGAATTAACTTTCGAATACGAAATTGGTTTAGTGCCAAACTTCGAAATTGATCTTGAAGCTAAAAATAATATCGTAAAATATATTGTTACTGCTGACGATAAATTAATCGACGGACAAGTAGAGCGTATCCAAAAACAATTTGGAAAAGCAATTCCACAAGAAGTATCTGATGCAAAATCTGACTTAACGGGAACTTTCTCAAGTGAAGAAAACGGAATCAACAATACAACTACAATTTCTGTAGATGCTTTCAGTAAAAAAGCTCAAAAACAATTCACAGGTAAAAAAGTTGGAGATGTTGTTACAGTAAGCACAAAAGGTTTATTTGAGGACGATCACCAATTAATGGATTACTTAAAAGTAGGTCACGAAGGTGTTCACGGTTTAGATGTTGAAGTTAACTTTACTATCGAAGCAATTAACGGTTCTGAGCCAGCTGAATTAAACCAAGAATTATTTGATAAACTTTTTGGTGAAGGAAAAGTAGCTTCTTTAGAAGACTTAAAAGCTAAAATTAAAGAAGATGCTGAAGCACAATTCGCACAGCAAGCAGATCAAAAATTATTATTAGATGTTCAAGATTTCTTAATCGAAAACACAAAATTTGATTTACCAGCTGAATTCCTTAAAAAGTGGTTACAAACTGTAGGGGAGAAAAAATTAACTGCAGAAGAAGCTGAAGTTGAATACGCAAGATCTGAAAAAGGTTTACGTTTCCAATTGATTGAAGGAAAAGCAATGGCTCAAAGTAATATCCAAATTACATTTGATGATTTGAAATCATTTACTTCAGGTGCTATCAGACAACAAATGGCTCAATTTGGACAAACAAACCCAACTGACGAAGAAGTAGAAGGAATCGTGGCTAGAGTTTTATCTAACCAAGAAGAAGTAAAAAGACTTTCTGAGCAAGTTGTAGCAGCTAAATTGTTAGATTTATTCAAAGAGAAAGCAAATCCAACAACTAAAGAAGTTACTTACGAAGAATTTATTGCTGCGTCTTACGGAGAATAAATTTTAGTCTTAAGTCAAAAGTTATAAAGTCAAAAGTTGACGAAAATGTAGTGAAAGCTCTCTTTTAAAATTTAAGATTTTATTACAGAAACTGAAAGGTAAAAAAAGTTATATTTGAGCGTCAAAAGATATTTTTGACGCTCTTTTTTTTGTTTTTAAAAGCTTGCTGTTTTTGAATTATTATTTCTTAAATTTCAAATACGAAACTTCTATTATAAAAAGAAGACAAATTGGCATCCTTTATAATTAGGTATGAACTTTGTTTAATTCGTTTAAGTCACTTTAGACTTTAGACTTTTCAACTTTAAACTAAAAATATGAACTACGGTAAAGAATTTAAAAAATTTGCTACAAAGCACCAAGGAGTAAACGCAATGTATTACGATAAAATCGTTGCAGCGATGAATCCAACAAACATGACTCCATACATTATCGAAGAGCGTCAGTTGAACGTTTCTCAATTAGATGTTTTTTCTAGATTGATGATGGACAGAATTATCTTTTTAGGAACAGGTATCGACGATCAAATCGCGAATATCGTTCAGGCTCAGTTATTGTTTTTAGAAAGTGCTGATGCATCAAAAGATATTCAGATTTATTTAAACTCTCCAGGAGGAAGCGTTTATGCAGGTTTAGGAATTTATGACACTATGCAGTACATCAAACCAGACGTAGCAACAATTTGTACAGGAATGGCAGCTTCTATGGGAGCGGTTTTATTGTGTGCAGGAGCTGCAGGAAAACGTTCTGCATTACCTCATTCAAGAGTAATGATTCACCAGCCATCTGGAGGAGCACAAGGTGTTGCAACAGATATGGAAATCAACTTACGTGAAATGTTGAAGTTGAAGGATGAATTATACCACATCATTTCGCAACATTCAGGACAAACTTTTGATAAAGTACACAAGGACAGTGAGCGCGATTACTGGATGAAAGCTGATGAGGCTAAAGAATATGGAATGATCGATGAAGTATTAAGAAGAGGATAATTTTTTAAAAGACTCTAAGTTTTTGAGATGCTAAGATTCTAAGTTTTCTCTTTAACTTGAAACAAAAAATAAATATTAAGCTGCATAGAATTAAGTTTTTAAGTTTTAATTAAAATAAAAAGCTTAGAAACTTAGTATCTTTGCAGCTTAGTAACTTAAATAAAGAATGGCAAAAGTAGTATTAGAATGTTCGTTTTGTGGAAGAAAGAAGCCAGAAACTAATTTATTGATTGCTGGTATCAATGCACATATTTGTGATAAATGTATTGAACAGGCACACGGAATTGTATTAGAAGAATTAAAATCTAGTGGAAGCGCGAAACATATTGGGGACTTAATTTTAAAGAAACCAAAAGAAATTAGAGCTTTCTTAGATCAATATGTTATTGGTCAGGATCAGACTAAAAAAGTGATGTCAGTTGCAGTTTACAATCACTACAAACGTTTAATGCAGCAGCAATTGGACGATGAAGTTGAGATTGAAAAAAGTAACATCATCATGGTAGGTCAAACGGGAACAGGAAAAACATTGGTTGCAAAAACAATTGCAAAAATGTTAGACGTTCCTTTGGCTATTGTTGATGCTACGGTATTGACAGAAGCTGGATATGTTGGAGAAGATGTTGAAAGTATTTTAACTCGTTTACTTCAAGCTGCCGATTATGATGTAGCTAAAGCCGAAAGAGGAATCGTTTTTATTGATGAAATTGATAAAATTGCTCGTAAAAGTGATAATCCATCAATAACACGTGACGTTTCTGGAGAAGGTGTGCAGCAGGCTTTATTAAAATTATTAGAAGGAACTGTTGTTAACGTACCGCCTAAAGGAGGTCGTAAGCATCCAGACCAAAAATTTGTTGAGGTAAATACTCAAAACATCTTGTTTATTGCAGGAGGAGCTTTTGATGGTGTTGAGCGTATTATTTCAAAACGTTTAAACCGTCAGGCAGTTGGTTATTCGACTTCTAAAAATGTAGATAATATTGATAAAGACAATTTACTGCAATACATTATTCCAAAGGATATTAAAGATTTTGGATTGATTCCGGAGATTATTGGTCGTCTGCCAGTTTTAACGCATATGGATCCTTTGGATAAAGAAACACTTCGTGCAATTTTGACACAGCCTAAAAATGCATTAATAAAACAATATCAAAAATTATTCTTAATGGATGATGTTGAGTTTACTATCACAGATGAAGCCCTAGATTTTATTGTAGATAAAGCTTTAGAATATAAATTAGGTGCTCGTGGATTACGTTCTTTATGCGAAGCTATTTTAACAGATGCCATGTATGAACTGCCAACTTCAGATGACACAAGTCTGACAATTGACAAAGAATACGCGGAACATACTTTGAGTAAAAATTTATTGAAGCGTATGGAAATTGCGTCTTAAATTATAGAATAACGAACTTTGACAAAGTTTCACCATCAAACCTGTTCATTAATTTGAGCAGGTTTTTTTATGCTTTTTAATCAAGGTTTTCGTTTCAGATTTTATGTAAATTGCAGCCATGAAAAACATGATTTTTGCAATTGGTTTGATTTCGATTTTATCTTGTAATCAAAAAGATAATAAAGGAATAGTGATTTCTAAAAATGAAAATAAAAGCGAAATAAGAACAGAAGAAAAACCTCAAATTGAAATCAATTATAGCAATTATTATAAAGAAGCTGAGCAATACTGTAAAACAAACAATCTAAATAAGAATAAGTTCATATTGATTGATTTAGGATTACATTCGGGATTAAAAAGGTTTTTTGTTTACGATTTTAAAAAGAACGAAGTTTCAAAATCCTATATGGTAAGTCATGGTTGCGGCGATAACCAGTGGGGAAGAACTTCATCAAAAGAAAAACCACAGATTAGTAACGAATTTGATTCGCATTGTTCTTCGGTTGGGAAATATATCGTTTTGGATCGCGGTGTAAGTCAGTGGGGAATTAAAGTCAATTATATTTTACAGGGAAAAGACAAAACCAATTCTAATGCTCGAAATCGCGCGATTGTGCTGCACTCTTGGGATGCCATTCCAGAAAATGAAGTTTATCCAGAAGGAACTCCAGAAGGCTGGGGCTGTCCAGCTGTTTCAAACGAAAGTATGAAAGAAATTGACGAACTTTTGAAAACAAATAAGAAGGTTTTAATGTGGATTATTAAGTCCTGATTTTTTGGACTTATGAAAATGAAAGTTTCTAATTAGCCATGATCTGTAGAGACGCACTGCAGTGCGTCTACGCATGCATATTAAAACTTTAGATTGTTTTAAATCAATTTTTAGACGCACTGAAGTGCGTCTCTACTGCACTCTAAATTTTTCTCTGTATTCTATAGGTTTCATTCCGACCATTTTATAAAATACTTTCCTAAAAGCCTTTGGATCATTGTAACCGGTTTTTTCGATAATTTCTGAAATCGAAAGTTGGGTTTGTTCCAGATATTTTTTAGAACTTTCTACTCGTATGTTTTGAAGATATTCAATTGGCGGAATTCCTGTAACCTGTTTAAAACGACGGGTCATGTTTCGGGCACTTGTTGGAATGTCTTTAGTGATTTCTTCCAATTTTTCGATGGTATGATATTGGCTTTCAATTTTTTGCTGTAACATGGCAACCAGTGCGTCATTATGCAAATGATTGGGTCTAAAAGTACTGAAGTAACTTTGTTTGTAACGATTTAAATCGATAGAAAAAATCTTGGCGATGTTGACTGCCATTTCGTTACCGCAAAATTTCTGAACCAAAAGAATCAATAAATGGAAAGTTGAGGTAGAACCGCCGCTGGTATATAAACTTCCGTCGGCAGTAAGTGTCTCGTCGGGTTTTAATTTTACCATTGGAAAAGTTTTCGTAAAAGCACTGCAGGCATCAACATGTGTTGTCGCTAATTTTTCATTTAATAATCCAGAAGCTGCAAACAAAAATGCTCCTGTACAAAAACTTGCCAATTCGGCTCCGGCTTGATGCTGCTTTTGAAGCCAAGGAATAAAATTTCGATTCTTTTTGATCATTTCACTCATATTGTCGGTCGTAAATGCCGGAATCAAAATGAGATCTAGAATAATATCTGAAGTTTCAATAGAATGACTTTCGTATCCAAATAAAGTTCCTTGATCTGGTTGTTCTTTAGATTGAAAAATCATAATATCGAATGGTTTTTGTGCGAGTGGACTAAGTTTGTTTGTCGTTTCAAAAACTTCTAAAATAGCGGCAATACTTAATAATTTGTAGTCGTGAGGGACGATTAATCCTAATTTCTTGCTCATGAGGTTTGTGGTTTTAAGAAATTCAGTTTCAAACAAAAATAAGCATTTTGTCTCAAATGACCCTAAAAATGACTTTTATTGGCGTTTTAAACTAATCTTAAAAAATTAAATTTGTTTTAGTTAATTCGTAATTTTATAAAGATGAAAACAAAAATCTTCTTAAATCTTGCTGTAAAAGATTTAAACAAGGCAGTGTCTTTTTATAACGGACTTGGTTTTTCGACCAATCCAAAATTCACAAATGAAAAGGGAGCTTGCATAGTTATTGACGAAAATATATTTGTAATGATTTTGGTAGAAGAGTTTTATCAAACTTTTACCAAAAAACAAATTTGTGATGCAACTACAACCAGCGAAGTTCTGATTTCTATTTCTTTAGATTCTCGTGAGCAAGTAGATGAAATGATTGAAAAAGCGGTTAAAGATGGCGGAGTAGATTATATTCCAGCAAAAGATTATGGCTGGATGTATCAAAGAACTTTTTTGGATCTAGACGGACATCACTGGGAGGTTTTTTATATGGACGAAAGTCAGATTCCAAATGAGATGTAAAAATTGAACTCAAAATAATTAGTAAAAGATATAAAATGATAACAATAAAAAGCACCGTAAATGCATCTTTAGATAAAGTTTGGAATTTCTGGAATACACCTGAACATATTACAAAATGGAGTTTTGCTTCGCCAGATTGGCACACACCTTACGCGGAAGCTGATTTAAGAGAAGGCGGAAAATTCAAATCGACTATGGCAGCAAAAGACGGAAGCATGAGTTTTGATTTTGAAGGTGAATTTACTGTAGTAAAACCAAACGAAGCACTTTCGTACGTTATGGCAGACGGAAGAAAAGTTGAAATTACTTTTAATGAAAGAGAAGATGGAGTTGAAATTATTGAAAGTTTCGATCCAGAAACTCAAAATCCAGAAGAAATGCAGCGCGCGGGCTGGCAGGCGATTTTAGATAATTTTAAAAATTATGCCGAAAGCAATTAATCTCTAAAGTTCAAAGCGGCAATCCCGAAGTTTCGGGACAAAGGTGCAGAGTCAATTAATAAACTAACTTCTTTTATTTATATGATTTAAAAAATAATAACTATCTATCTAACAAAAAAAACAAAAAAAGATGACAAAACAAATATGGTTAAATCTGCCTGTGAAGGACGTGGCAAAAGCGAAGGATTTTTTCTGGAAGATTGGATTTTCGTTTAATGAACAACACGATACGCCAAGTTCGACTTGTATGGTTGTAGGCGAAAATAATTTTGTAGTAATGCTTTTTGAAGAGATGCTGTTTTCTAGTTTTTCTCAAAATGGAGTTATTGATACTAATTCCGGCTCAGAAGTTTTAATCTCGATTGATGCTGAAAGCAGAGAAGAAGTAGATGAATTGGCCGAAAAAGTGAAAGAAGCAGGCGGAACTATTTTTGCTCCTCCAGCAGAAAGTCAAGACTGGATGTACGGTTGCGGATTTGCCGATTTAGACGGTCATCGTTGGAATGTTTTATTTATGGACTTTAGTAAATTACCAAATTGATATGGAAAAATTAGTATTTAATGTGGATATAAAAGCTTCTAAAGAAAAAATTTGGAAGGTTTTATGGGATGACCAAACCTATAGAAAGTGGACAAGCGCTTTTGCTGAAGGAAGTCATGCGGAATCGAATTGGAACGAAGGTGATAAAATCTATTTTTTAGGACCAGGCGGAGCAGATGGAATGAATAGTCTTATTGAGAGAAAAATTCCAAATGAATATATGGCTTTTAAGCATCTTGGAGAAATTAAAGATCATAAGGAAGTGCCGCCAAATGAAGAAACAGAAAAATGGAGCGGTGCAATGGAAACGTATAAATTGAATCAAAAAGGCGATGTTGTAGATCTTCAAGTTGAAGTTGATGTAATCGAAAAACATATTGATTATTTTAAAGACGCCTTTCCAAAAAGCTTAAAAATTGTAAAGGAATTGTCTGAAAAATAGATTCAGTTCTTTTTATAAAAGAGACATTAACAATTTATAATTAACATTCAACAATTAAAAAAATGGCAGCAATAAATCCATATTTAATGTTTAACGGAACTTGCGAAGAAGCATTTCTGTTTTACAAATCAGTTTTTGGCGGCGATTTTCCATATATTGGAAAATATAAAGATGCTCCGGCAGAAGAAGGAGAAGTGCTTTCGGAAGAAGCTCTGAATCGAATTATGCACGTTTCACTTCCAATTGGAAATACTATTTTAATGGGAAGCGACAGTCATCCAAGATATGGCGATGTCGGTTTTGGAGACAATTTCTCTATTTCAGTTAATACAGAAAGCAGAGAAGAAGCAGATAAAATTTTTGGCGGACTTTCTGCTGGAGGAAATGTAGAAATGCCCATGAATGATACTTTTTGGGGATCTTACTTTGGAATGTTTAAAGATAAATTTGGCGTAAACTGGATGGTAAGTTTTGATAAAAATCAGCCAGCAGGATAATTTTAAAGTTACGTTATTTTAATAGTAGAACATAATTGTTAAATTACTTTAAAAAGCACATGAAAATGTGCTTTTTCGTTTCAAAAAAACAAGGATTATTCTTTTTTATCAACTAGAGATTGCCGATTTTTGTCGCTTCAAAATCAATAGAGATAAAATGGCAGCAGAAGATAAAGAGATAATTTTATTAAAAGTTTCAGGACACGATAAAATTGGAGTTACAGCAGGTCTAACAGCAGTATTGGCAACTTACGATGCAAATATTTTAGATATTGGACAAGCTGACATTCATGATACGCTTTCTTTAGGGATTTTGTTCGAAATTGCCGCTGGTTCATCTTCCGCGCCAGTTTTAAAAGATTTATTGTTTAAAGCGTATGAATTAGAAATCAAAGTAAAATTTATTCCGATTTCTATTGAAGATTACGAAAAGTGGGTAAAATCACAATCTAAACAACGTTATATTATCAATATTTTGGGCGAAAAACTGGCAGCTTCACAATTGGCAGCGGTAACCAAAATAATGTCAGATCAAAACCTAAATATCGATTCTATTATTCGATTAACGGGAAGAACTTCTATTGTCGAAAAAGAACAATATCCGCGTTCTTGTATTCAATTGTCTGTAACGGGCGAAATTGTAAACAAGATCATCATGACGGCTAGTTTTATGGAAATTTCGAGAACATTGAATGTCGATATTTCGTTCCAAGAAGATAATATCTATAGAAGAAACCGCCGATTAGTTTGCTTCGATATGGATTCGACTTTAATCCAGACAGAAGTAATCGATGAATTAGCAGAATTAAATGGAGTAGGCGATCAAGTTCGTGCCATTACAGAATCTGCTATGAACGGTGAAATCGACTTCAACGAAAGTTTCAAAAAACGTATGGCTCTTTTGGAAGGTTTGAGCGAAGAAGTTTTACAAAACGTAGCTATTAATTTGCCAATTACACAAGGCGCACATCGTTTAATGAAAGCGCTTAAATATTACGGTTATAAAACAGCAATCCTTTCTGGAGGATTTACCTATTTTGGAGAATACCTTCAAAAAGAATTAGGGATCGATTACGTTCACGCCAATCAATTGGAAATAAAAGACGGAAAACTAACGGGTAAATATATCGGTGATATTGTAGACGGTCAGAAAAAAGCAGAATACTTAAAAGCAATTGCCGAAAAAGAAGGCATTCACATCAACCAAACCATTGCAGTTGGAGACGGAGCAAACGACTTGCCTATGCTAAACTTAGCGGGTCTTGGAATCGCTTTTCACGCCAAACCAAAAGTAAAAGAAAGTGCTTCAACATCTATCTCAAGTTTAGGATTAGATGGTGTTTTATACCTTTTAGGATATCATGACCGATATATTGATATGATGTAATAAGATTATCACCCTGAGCGAAGTCGAAGGGCTTTCATGTCGAAAAGGGCTTCGACTTCGCTCAGCCTGACAACGTATTTTTGTCATTTCGACGTAAGGAGAAATCTTCGCAAGTAGCTCCGCAAAGAGAATCTAATCTTTGTCGATTTTCTCACGAAGATTTCTCCTTACGTCGAAATCACAGTAATGATAAAAAATCTTAGTAACTTAGAATCTCAGAGTCTCAGAATCTTATTAATGGCATATCCCTCCGGGTCGGGCTATCCGTTCCAATCTTTTTGTTTTTAAAGAAAAAACAAAAAGGATTTCCACTGCTATCCCTCATGCGGTTTAGTGGAATTTTCGTTTTAAAGTTGTTCTCTAGATTCCAATTCCTTTTTCATTTCTTTCAAAGTATTCATATTCATAATGAAGATAGGAAGCAATGCGATCGGAATAACATTGGAAGCGCTGAAACCTTTATTTGCAATAAGAAAGATGTTAAGACCAAATAAAAGAAGTAATATAACGCCAAATAAATAAGTCACTGTTTTTAATGATTTCTGAGTTTTAACTAGTTCTTCGCTAGTCATTTCGCTAAAATTCTTTTTCATTTCTGTTTGATCAAAATTAGATTTTACTAAACTGCATCTCTTTCAATTGCTCCAAATAATCCCTTTGGTTAGAAAGTCTCGGAATCTTATGTTGTCCACCCAATTTATCTCTTTCTTTCAGCCAATCATAAAAAAGGTTTTCTCTAGCAACATTTATCACCAAAGGATTTAAAGTCATGTTATTGTAGCGTTTCGCTTCGTAATCAGAGTTTAAAGTCTGTAGGGTTTCGTCCAGAACTTTTTGGAAAAGACCAACATCCGCGGGCTTTTTCTTGAATTCGATCATCCATTCATGAGCACCTTTCTCTTTATCCTGCATAAAAATGGGCGCAACTGTGTAATCAATAACTTCAGTTTGTGTAACCTGACAGGCTTTGGCAATTGCTTGATCCGTATTTTCAACCATCAATTCTTCTCCAAAAACATTAATATGATGTTTAGTTCTTCCCGTAACTCTAATTCGATACGGATTTAAAGAAGTAAAACGAACAGTGTCACCAATTAAATAACGCCACAAACCAGAATTGGTCGTAATAACAATTGCATAGTTTTTATTCAATTCAACATCGGCCAAACGAATTACTTTTTGATTTGGAGTTCCAAAAGTGTCCATTGGAATAAATTCGTAAAAAATGCCGTAATCCAGCATTAACAATAAATCACTAGAATTGTTTAAATCCTGAATAGCAAAAAAGCCTTCAGAAGCATTGTAGATTTCATAGTATTTAAAATCTTTGCTCGGCAAAATATTTTTGTATTGCTCTTTATAAGGAGAAAAACTTACTCCTCCATGAAAATAAACTTCAAGATTTGGCCAGATTTCTAGTAGGTTTTGTTTTCCTGTATTCTCTAAAACTTTATTCATTAAAACCAGCATCCAGGAAGGAACTCCGGCAAAACTGGTTACATTTTCATTTTTAGTTTCGTTGATAATTGCTGCCATTTTAGTTTCCCATTCGCTCATTAACGAAGTTTTACTGCTTGGCGTACTGCTAAATTCGGCCCAAATTGGCATATTTTCAATCAAAATTGCTGATAAATCTCCAAAGAAAGTATTGTTGTTTTCATAAATCTGGGAACTTCCGCCCAAGCGAAGACTTTTTCCTAGAAACAATTCAGAATCTTCATTATTATTCAAATAAAGACATAACAAATCTTTACTGCCTTTATAATGACAATCTTCAAGGGCTTCATTACTAACCGGGATAAATTTACTTTTAGCATTTGTAGTTCCGCTAGATTTGGCAAACCATTTAATTGGCGTTTCCCAAAAAACGTTTTGTTCGCCTAAACGAGTACGCTCAATTAGTGGCTGTAGTTCTTCATAAGTTGCAATCGGAACTCTTTTTGCAAAGGTTTGATAAGAGTTTATACTCGAAAATTCATATTGTTTTCCAATAACCGTATTTTCAGATGCCGTCAATAAATTGTGCAATAATTCTTCTTGAACTTCATTTGGATATTTTAAAAAAAGCTCTATTTGATGAATCCTTTGTTTAAGAACCCAAGAGGCAAACGAATTGATTATAGATAAAGGCATGAATTTGGTTTTTAGATTACTGATTTTAAGTTTTAAATCTCACAATTCCTGTAAAACAAAAAACTTAAAATTTGAATATCGAGCGGCAAATAGTAACTTTGCGGTCATATCAAAAATAGTATTTTTTTGTAAAAAACAATCCGATTTAAGACAAAGATTCTTGTTTGAAGGTTGAATTTTAACACTAAAAAGTTTAATTCTTTTTGATGAATCTAAATCAGCAATATAAATAAAACAACGAATGCAATATCAAGGTGTCCTGACAAAAATGCAAACCGAACTGGGAAGTCCAATTCAATATTATTTGGTTTTTGAAGATAGTTTTCTAAATGTAAATCAATTATTAGATAAAGAAATCGAAATTAATTTTGTTGGTTTTCAATGTTTAAATTGCAGTAAAAAGAAAAAAATATACCGACAAGGTTTTTGTTATGACTGTTTTTATTCTAGTCCGGCAGTTGGTGATTGGATCATGAGACCAGAATTGAGTACAGCGCATTTAGGAATTGCAGACAGAGATTTAGAATACGAATCTAAAGCACAATTACAACCGCACGTTGTTTATTTGGCTTTATCAAGTGAGATTAAAGTTGGAGTTACCCGTAAGACCCAAGTTCCGACACGATGGATTGATCAGGGTGCTACACAGGTAATTGCAATTGTTGAGGTTCCAAATCGATATTTGGCTGGTATTACCGAGGTTGCGTTAAAAGATCATTATGCAGATAAAACCAATTGGCGAAAAATGCTGCAATGTACAGCAGAAGGTTGCGATTTAATTTTTGAAAAATCAAAAGTGGAGAATTTGATTCCTGCTGAAGTAAAAGAATATTTTTATGCTCAAAAAAATGATGTTTACGAACTAAATTATCCTGTTTTGAGCTATCCAGCAAAAGTTAATAGTTTGAATTTGGATAAAACGCCTTCTTTTAGCGGAAAATTAACTGGAATTAAAGGACAATACCTACTGTTTGAAAACGGAACTGTTTTTAATATTCGCGGTTCAGAAGGTTATGTTGTAACCATAAACGTCTAGTCTAATCTACTGCTCGTCTATTCTTTTGCCGAAATCGTCTAATATTTGTTAATGAAATCATAATTTTTGTATTTTTAATCCGTTTTCGGATTAAATGATGTGAATTTTGATAGATTTCTTTACAATTTTGTAATGTTCAGTTATTCAAAGAATTTAATTTTAGAAAATAATTAATGTAGTTTTGAAATAGTTCTATACCAAACTATTAAAACAAAAAAGCACTATTTAATCCTAAAAATTATTGAATGAGTAACTTAAAAAAAGTTAACATTGTCAGGCGAAGCCTTATGCGTACTTTAACTAAAAATATTGGCAGTGCCAGTAGTAGTAAAGGCGGAAGAATAGATACGGCAAAAATTAAAAAAGTATTAATCTGCAGGCCAAACGGAAGACTTGGTAATTTGCTTTTAATTACTCCTCTTATTCAAGAAGTAACTGCTACTTTTCCAGATTGTAAGATTGATGTATTTGTAAAAGGGACTCTTGCTCCAATTGTTTTCGAGAAATATGAAAACATCGATAAAATAATACCTCTTCCTAAAAAACCTTTTAAAGAACTAGTTAAGTACTTTAAAGTTTGGACTTTAATAAAAGCACAGAAATATGATCTCGTAATTAATGTTGATCAAAATTCTTCTTCAGGCAGACTTGCAGCTCAATTTTCGAGCGCTAAATATAAATTTTTTGGAGATCTTCCTGAAAATGTGCAATTAGACTTTAATGATTATGATCATATTGCAAAATATCCTGTTTACAATTTCAGATATTTTTTAAGCCAGCAGGGACTTAAAGATAAAAGAGAACCAGTTACGCTTGTTGATTTAAAATTATCTCAAGAAGAAATTGCAAACGGAAAAAAAATATTACATGATATTGTTGATCCGAACAAAAGAACAATAGCAATTTTTACGTTTGCCACAGGAGAAAAATGTTATCATGTATCGTGGTGGGATGATTTTTATACAGCTTTAAAAAAGGAATATCCTGATTATAATATTTTTGAAGTTTTACCTGTCGAAAATGTATCACAGATTAATTTTCAAGCACCTTCTTTTTACAGTAAAGATGTTCGCGAAATTGGCTCTGTTTTAGCAAATGTAGCTGTTTTTGTTGGCGCAGACAGTGGAATCATGCATTTGTCAAGCGCTTCAAAAGCTCCGACAGTTGGTTTATTCTCGGTTTCCAATTTGAAAAAATATGAGCCGTACGGGAACGGAAGCATAGGTTTGGATACCAATGTCTTGGAAATTCCAGATTTTATTAAGGCGATAAATAAGATTCTAAATAAATAGAATTCAGAAATAAATAAAAAAGAAAAATCCTGTTCAAGAGAAATCAAGAACAGGATTTTTTTCGTTTGAGTTTTCATGTAGTTCCAAGAGAAAAAAAAAGCATCTCAGAACCTTAGTATCTTAAAATTTACGGATTCTTTTTCTTGAAAAGTCCATTCAACAAGTCGCTTGCTTTTTTGGTAACTTCTTGTGTTTTTTGTTCTTTTTCTGTTTTTGCAGCCTGGGTTGTGTCTTTAGCTTTTGTATTTTTGTTTATCAAATCAGTAAGTGCCGAAGTTCCTTTTTGAGTCAATTTTTCTTTTTGCTGATTCACCAATTGTGTTGTTAAACTGCTTACAGCCGTTTTCATATCCGTACTGATTTTAGGATTTGAAAAATTTCCAGTCAAAGATGCATTAATCGGAATATTATCTAGTTTTGCAGCATCAGCAGGAGATAATTTAGCGATTAAATTATTGGCTTCAGTTCCTAAATATTTGGCAGGGACATCAAATTTAAGGCTGTAATTCATAGTTTGATCAAAACCGTGCGTACCGCCAACAGTTACTTTTATATCCTGATATTTGATATCAAAAGGTTTAATGTTTACTTTTCCGTTATCAAAAGTTAATGCCGCTTTTATATCATTTAGATTTACTTTATTCAAATCAATAAACTTAACGTTTGAACTTAGCGCAGTAAGTAAAGTAGAATTGCTAGAATTTATTGTAGTTGAAAGTAATTGCCCAATTAAATCTCCAGAAATTGATTTTAAATCAGGAGTCAATTCTTTTGCATCTAAATTTCCATTCAGCTTAATAGTCGAATTTAATTTTCCGTTGATAATTCCGGCAATAGGTGCAATTTTTTTCATCATGTCCAACTGCGTAAAAGTCTGCGCAATATCAACTTGATTAAAGCCAAGATTCATATCAAAAGTTGGTACTTTTTCTTTAGTAGAAACCGCTCCATTAAGACCAATAGAACCGCCGAAAATATTGGTTTTAAAGTTTTCTAAAGTTGCTTTTTCATCTTTAATCAACAATCTTCCAGAAACATCTTTTAGTTTTAAATTGTCGTATAAAACCGTTGTTGCTTTTGCATTTAAAGTACAATTTAAGAACGCTGGAATCTTCATTGCTTCAGCTGGTTTTGCGGCTGTTTTAGTTTCTTCTTTTGCAGGTTCGCCGGCAGTCATAAAATCATCAACAGCCAATTGATTGGAACTCATATTGAAGTTTCCTCTAAGTTCTTGTTTTTTAAACATAAAACCGTAGAAATTCTCCAAAACACCGTTGATGCTAATATCACTTTTTCCAGTTGTAGCGTCAAATTGTTTTAAGTTGATTTTGCTTGGATTAAACTCAACCAATGCGGTGCTGATGTTCATAGATTTATTATTTTCATCAGTATATTTAAATCCAGATAAACTCATTGTTCCAGCATTTTTGATATTTTGATATTGACTTTTTTCTACAGAAGCCATATCAAAATTAGTCGTAACATCTGCTTTTAAAATACCTGCAAGAGGCTTGTCCATTTTAATTGGATATGCTTTTGAAAGATTAGCTAAATTGATTGTTCCTTTCAAAGCAGCATCCACAATCGGATTTACGGTTATGTTTTTGATATTCGCTTTAGCGTTAAAAACATCTTGGTCAATTCTAAAAGAAAGTTTATCTAAGTTTACATAAGTATCATTTAGAATTCCGGTTTCGTTTATGATTTTAGTATCAATTACAATATTCTGAACTGATTTTGGAAGGTTAGGATACTGGAAAGAAGCATTGTTCGATGCAATTTCGATATTGAATTTAGGAACCGTTGTTTCTGTCAATTCGCCTTTAGCAAAACCATTAACAGTAAAATCTCCAGTAGTTTTAACACCATCTAAACTGCTCGCATAAGCTGAAGGAATCAGCCCTAAGAAATTGGTAAAAGAGGACGTAGGAGTTTTAAATTTTAAATCGTAAATCTGTTTGTTTTCAGCCATTTGAATAAAACCGTCAAATTCCAAAGGCAGCTGATTGATTAAAGCTTTATTTTCTTTAAAAGTATATTTGCTTTGGTCCAAATCAATTCCAAGAACAGCGTCTAAAGTCAGTTTTACATTTTTCATGTAATTCATCTTATCCATGTCTAAAGATACCTTGGCTGTAGATTTTGTTGTCAAATCTAGTTTTGAATTGGTAAAATCTCCAGTTCCTTCGTGATTTAAGCTGTCAATTACCATTTTGATTTTAGAACCTTGATCAATGTATCTAAACGTGAAATTCTCGATTTTATAATTCTGAATCTTTAAAGAAAGCGGTTTGCTGGCTTCATCTTTCTTTTCATCCTTTTTGTCTTTCAAAGCGATGTCAAAATTTCCAACACCGTCTTTATTAAAAATAATATTAACTAATCCGTTTGTAGAACTAATTCCTTGAATGCTTAAAGGCTCTTCTTTTCCTTTGAAAAGTTCTTTAATGCTCATTTTTAGATTCAATTCCCCTAAAGAAACCAGTGTGTCGCCTTCAAAAGGAGCTTTGTTTATAATCACGAGTTTCTCGATTCCGACAGTTGCATTTGGAAAGTTTTTGAACAAACTTAAATCAGCATCTTTAAAACTTACTTTAGCATCAACACTTTCGTTAATCGCTTCGGCAATTTTTGCTTTAATCTGATCTTTAAAGAAATACGGAATGGCAAATAATGCAGCAACAAATACCACAATAACAATGGCACTTATTTTTAAAACTTTCTTTAGCATATAAATAGATTTGAGGGTTTAATTTTTAAAATCGACTCATGCAAAAATAGTTTTTTTTACTAGAGTTCGAAGATAAAGTTTTTTTAAAAATGTAAGAATAATACTTAATTTGTCAAATAAAAAAATCCGCTTGAATTTATTTCAAACGGATTTTAAGCCTTGTTTATTTTATTATTTCTGAATAAATGAAACGATCTTATCTACAAGTGTTTCAGATATTGGAAGCGTTTCATTGTTGTAACTCGCCATATTCACACTCTGATCGCCGTCAATTATTTTCATAATATGATTCATTTTATCGATAATCAGCTTTTCTGAGTTTTTATTCGCTTCGGCTAAATTTTCGGCATCTTTTACAGAAACTTGTAAATCGTTATTTCCTTGAAGAATTAAAATGGGAATAGTGAGCTTTTTTATTTCTGTCTGCGGATTGTACTTAAACCAAGAAATTAAATAAGGCTGAATGCTTGGCCTAAAAAGCGAAATCAGCATTGGGTCTACTTTTTTTACCGTAAATCCGTTTTTCAAACTGTCAATTATTGGAAAAGTCATATCATTAAGCTGTTTCATCGATCTTGCACCAATCTGAGTTTTGATGATTTTATCTGCAGAATCTCCCGCGCCTGCAATCGAAACAAATTTATCTGCTTTTGCACCGCCAATCATTCCAATCAAAGAACCTTCGCTGTGGCCAATTACAATTACTTTGGAGAAACGTTTGTCTTGTCTTAAAAAGTTAATCCAGCTTTTAGCATCCTGAATGTAGTTTTCAAAAACCAGACTGCTTTCAGAATCTCCGCCAGCAGCTTTACTTTCTCCAATTCCTCTCTTATCATATCGCAATGAGGCAATTCCGTTTTTTGCCAGCGCTTCTGCCAGCATTTGCAGTGAATTGTTTTTCATCATTGCATTATTGCCATTTCTGTCTGTTGGTCCAGATCCCGCAATAATTAATGCAACGGGATATTTTTTGGTCAAATCTGGAGTTGTCAGCGTACCGAACAACTGATCTGTATTAATTTTTAAAACAGCAGGTGTTTCTTTAAAAGTAAGCTCTTTTTTAGTTTGAGCATTTAAAGCACTCAAAAATAGAACCGTCAAAAATAGAATAATCTTATTCATCTTCAATTAGTAAATATTAATTCCGTAAGGCATTATCGTTTGAATTCCTTTTTGCTTTTGGAATTTTTTTACCTGTTCAATAAGCAGATAATTTTCTTCTCCAATTTCTTCTTTAAGGAATGCTTCTTTAGATTTTGCAAAAGGAAGACCTGAAATTAAGTCATTAAAACTCTTTTCGTATTCTGGATAATTTTGTGTGCTGTATTTTTTGATTTTAGCAATTTTAGCCGCTTCTGCAACAGCATCGTTTAAACCGCCAATTTTATCAACTAATCCTAGTTTTAAAGCTTCAGTTCCAGACCAAACACGACCTTGTGCAATTGCATCAACTTGTTCGAAAGTCATTTTGCGCCCTTGTGCAACGTGGCTTACAAAAGTGTTGTAGATTTTTTCTACTCCTTCTAAAGTAAATGCTTTGAATTTTTCGTCAACTGGCACAAACGGACTGTAATTTGCAGAGTTTTCATGTGTTTTTACCTGCTCAGAATTGATTCCTAATTTGTTAGCTAAAGGACTGAAGTTTGGTAACATTCCGAAAACACCAATAGATCCTGTAATAGTATTGTTTTCAGCGAATATTTTATTAGCGTTGCAGGCAATATAATAACCTCCTGATGCAGCATAATTTCCCATAGAAACCACAACTGGTTTTACTTTTTTAGTAATTTCAATTTCTCTCCAGATTAAATCAGAGGTAAGAGCGCTTCCTCCTGGGCTGTCAATTCTAAGAACGATTGCTTTTACATCGTCATTTTTTCTGGCTTCCTGTAGAGAACGGCGCATTGAACCTTCTCCAATTGTATTAACATCGCCTTCGCCGCCAGCAATTTCGCCTTGAGCATAAATAATCGCAATTTGATCAGTTGCAGTATTTGCCAAAGCAGTTGTTACGTTATTTTGCGTGTAATCTAAAATCGAAATTTTGTTGTAATCTTCATCTTTATCTACTTTTAAAGCTTTTCTAATAGCATCGTGATATACATCTTCATAAGCAATAACATCAACTAAATGCTGTTGTTTTGCCATTTCAGGAGTTCTAGCTAAAAGACCGTTTGCAATTTCGTTTAGTTTTGGCAGCGGAATATTTCTGCTTTTTGAAATGTCTGTAGAAATGGTAGACCAAATCGAATTTAAAAGTGCCGTAATTTGTTCTCTGTTGGCATCACTCATTTTGTTTTCTAAGAAAGGCTCAACGGCACTTTTGTATTTTCCGTGACGAATAACTTCCATTCGAATTCCTGATTTATCCTGAAAATCTTTGAAAAACATAACTTCAGATGAAAGCCCTTTAAAGTCTAAATCTCCGGCTGGATTTATGTACACCGTATTAGCAACAGAATTCAGATAATATTCTTTCTGCGAATACTCATTGGCGTAAGCCCAAACAAATTTTCCTGATTTTTTAAAGCTTTCCAAAGCATTTCTTAAATCTTTGTATTGAGCAAGACCAAGAGAAGATTGGTCATTTAAAATAGAAATTCCTTTAATGTTATCGTCTGTTTTAGCCGCTTCAATTGCATTGATAACATCTGTTAGACCAATTCCTTTTTTATCGGAAAAAGCGGTTACCCACGGATCTTTATATTTTCCTGCGTAATCGTTTTTGATTTCTTTTAAATTCAATTCAATAACCGAGTCTGATTTAACTGAAACTTTGTCGTCTCCTCCAAAAAGTGCTGCAATAAAGACTGCTCCAAAAAAGAACAGCATAATAAAAACAAAAATACCAATAACTGTGGCAAGTACATTTCCTAAAAATTTCATGTGTATATTTTTTTAATAAGTAGCTAAAAAGGGCAAAATGTTACAAATGAGACTCTAAAATTTCAAATGAATTCGAGACGTCGTTTCACAAATATATTGGTTAATTCTAAAATAGTTTTAGTTAATTTGCATTAATTATGAAATTACAGCATCAAGTCGTTTTATCGATAGGCAGCAACCAAGGCAGCAGACTAGAAAACATTCAAAAATGTATTGATTTAATCCATCAAAATGTTGGGACTGTCATTCAGGTTTCAAAACTTTACGAAACTCCAGCTTGGGGTTTTGAAAGTGATGCTTTTTATAATTGTGCACTGCTTTTACATACCAATTCATCTGCACAAAAAATACTGAATCAAGTTTTAAAAGTAGAAAAAGAATTAGGAAGAATCCGCTCTAACCAAGAAGGCTATCAATCTAGAATCATAGATGTTGATGTAATAACTTTTGATAATGAAATTATCGATTCAGAGAAACTTCAGATCCCGCATCCTTTAATGCAGAATAGAAATTTTGTTTTACTGCCAATGCAGGATTTAAAATTAAATTGGAAGCATCCCATTTTGCATAAAACGACAGCCGAATTAATTGCAATTACACCAGACGAAAGTATTTGTACGGTAGTTCAAGATTTAAGAAATCTGCTTGATGAAATTCCTTTAAATCAGTTTAACTATATCTCATTTGAAGGGAATATTGGCGCTGGAAAAACAACCTTAGTGCATAAAATAGCAGAGGATTTTAATGCCAAAACAGTTTTAGAAAGATTTGCAGATAATCCGTTTCTTCCAAAGTTTTATAAAGACCAAAATAGATATGCTTTTCCGCTGGAAATGTCTTTTCTAGCCGATCGTTATCAGCAGTTATCAGATGATTTGGCGCAGTTTGATTTGTTTAAAGATTTCATTGTAGCCGATTATCACATTTTTAAATCGTTAATTTTTGCTAAGATAACTTTACAGGAAGATGAATATCGTTTGTACAGAAATCTTTTTGATATTATTTACAAAGAAATGCCAAAGCCTGATTTGTATGTTTACTTGTATCAAAACACAGAAAGGCTTCTTCAAAATATTAAAAAACGAGGCCGTACTTACGAGCAAAATATTGAAGCTTCGTATTTGGAAAAAATCAACAATGGCTATTTAGAATATATAAAATCACAAACAGATTTGAATGTTCTTATTATTGACGTTTCAGATCGTGATTTTGTAAAAAGACATGAAGATTATATTTTTATTCTAAATGAAATTAAGAAGAAAGTAATTGGTTAATTAGAAAAGTCAAAATTATCTCATTTTCTAATTGACACATTCTCTAATTGAAAACTATCTTTTTAGTGTAAAATGTCCTTTCAAAACAGGCATCGCATCATCAACTTTTAAAGCATACCAATAGTCTGAAGCAGGAAGAGGAATCTGGTTTAATGTTCCGTCCCAGCTCATTTTTGATTTGCTTAACAGTGCAATCAGTTTCCCGTAACGATCAAAAATAGTGACTTCTGCCTGCGGATAATTTTCCATACCGGTAACCTCCCAAACATCGTTAAAAGTATCATTGTTTGGAGTAAAGAAGGGAGGGAAAATAAGTGCCACAAATTGTTTTATTGTTTGACCGCATCCGCTTTTTTCACGTGCGTAAGCAGTTTGAAGTCCGGCTGGAAGATTAGAAAAGACAAAAGAATCCTGAAAATTAATTCCATCTACTGAATATTCATAATAGTCTTCTGCTTTAACAGGGTAAACAATTGCTCTTGTTCCTTCAACAACAATACGATCTATCTGCGGAATTTTATGTTCTTCCACAACAATTGTTTTTCTGCTGGTGCAGTTTTCCGGAGCTTGACTTGTAACATCTACAGTGTAAGTTCCTTCAGAATTGACTGTTATAGTTTGTGTTGTAGCTCCATTTGACCAATTATAATTCATTCCTGCAATTCCTGCATCTAACGTTAGAGTTTGAAGCTGGCATAAAGTTAAATTCTCATCAGTAACAACAGGAGGAGTGTAAATAATAATATCTATAGGAGTTCTAGTTGAATTAATGCATCCATTATTCGTAGCCTCAGCATAATAAGTTGTGTTGGTTGAAATTGTAGGAGTCGTAAAACTATTACCAGAAAATATACTGGTGCCGCCACTCTGAGTTGTAAACCAGTTAATGTTTCCAATATTTGAAGCAGCTCTTATAGTTATAGTTCCAGGTCCGCAGTTTGAATAAGAACTTTGTTCCGCAATTGGCGTATTGGGAGTGCTGTTAACTGTAGCTGTTACAGATTTTCTGTTCAATTCACAGCCCGCATCGACATAATAAATTGTAGTTGTGTTTATGATTGGAGTAGTGTAAGTAGCTCCAGTTCCTAGTAAATTACCTCCAGTTGGAGCATCAAACCATCTTATGGTTGCTCCAGCTGTAGCTGCTGCAGTAAAGGTAAAACTTCCAGAATCACAAATCGGACTTGGATTTGCTGCAGGTGTCGCTACGGGAATAGTTATTTTAGTACTAGCTGCAATTTTAAGTGGAGCTTCTCCGGGCATTCCTCCAAACTCAACAACAAACCCTTTTGGCTGATATGAGTCTCCGGGAATTAATGATCCAGTGTTCGATAAGTCGTTCCATGAACCTCTAATTCCTATACCTGGTTGTGTTATATGTGCATAATCTTCATCACCCTGCTGATTGGGCTCGCCAGTATTCCAAAAGGCAAAATTTGGTGTAGAGCCATTTGCATTACCATTCCAAAAGATAGTTCCAGCTTCAGGGCCGGTAACCCATTTCCATACGCCTTCTGTTTCAGCATCGCTTCCTCCAATCCATCCAGTTCCAGAGGCTTGTTCTCCAATTAGTTTTGCTTCATCTGCAGATAATATAGTGGCTAAATAGCCTTGAAGACCGTAATAGAATAAGTTCTCTGCACTGTTCTTGGCTTCTGTCCATAGAATTCCAGAAGAAGGTACATAAATATAAAAGTGTCCAGTAGAAGGTAAATAATTAGCTTTTCCAATTGTTATTGAAAAAGTTTTTGTGCCAGAAATTGTAGTAGAAAAATTTGAGAACACTACATCTTTGATAATTGACTCTAAATCAGAGTATAATATCGTGCTTCCGTTTGAATTTGTAATGGTTAATTTTCCAGCAATAGCATCCCATTGTGTTGTGATTGATGGATACAGAGCTGTATTTGAAAGCGTAAGCATATCCCCGCTAGAATAACCAGAAGATATTTGAATATAACCAGCCAATGTTCCTGTGTCATTTGGATCGTGAGTAATTGAAAATGTTTCTGCTATTTTGATTTCAGATCCCATACAGTATGTCTGGTCTCCTGTTGCATTTAATTCTGGTGCACTGTAAATGATTTTACCGCAATCATTAGAATAAAAAGAAGTTGCATCTTTATAGCTTGACCAATTTGTTATAGAATAAATTTCATTATCAACGTCTATGCAGGTAAGAGAAGAATTTCTTTGAAAAGCGCCGATGGAAAGAATGGTATTTTTTCCGTTTCTTAAGTCCAATTTAGTAAGCTGGTTGTCATCGCAGTATAAACGTTGAATAGCTATATTTTTAGAAAAATCTAGTTCGGTTATTTTGTTGTGATTACAATAAATATTGATTAAAGCTGGATTGTTAGAAACATCTAAACTCGATAAACTATTGTTGTTGCATTCTAAATCAGTTAAAAGTGTGCTGGAGCTAATGTTGAGAGTTGTAATTTTATTATTATCACAGCTTAAATGCTTTAATACAGGATTTGATGAGGCATTTAGATTTACGATTTGATTCTGACTGCATTGTAAATACGTAAGTGCTGTGTTTTTAGAAACATCTAAATTAGTTAGTTGATTTTCATTGCAATAAAGTATTCTTAAAGCAGTATTATTAGAAAGATCCAGAGTGGTTATTCTGTTTTTTTGACAGTCTAATTCTTCTAAAGCAATGTTGTTTGAGGTATTTAAGCTGGAAAGCATGTTTAAGCCACAGCTTAATTTAACCAAAGCAGTATTTTGGGAAATGTCTAAATTGACTAATGCATTTTGAAGACAATATAGTTCTTTCAGAGAGGTAAAGTTTTCTATGCCGGTTAAATCGCTACAGCCTCTTCCAGATACATTCAAGCTGATAACCCCAGTAACATTTGCAGTTAAAACTCTGCCATCAATCGGGCCAGAATCTATTCCAAAATCAATTAGTGCTTGTTCAAAATTCGCATCAGGAATGGCAGTATATTGCTGGGCAAATCCAAAAAAACTGGAAAGCAGAAGAAAAAAGAATATTAATATTTTACAGAAATTGACACTTTTCATTTTATAAAAGTATCAATTTTATAATAATAAAAAAATATATTTAAATTTCTAACATTTAAAGTCTAAAATAAATTATAAAATCACAATTTTTAAGTGAAATTACTCTCTAATTGATATTGCTCCAGTTTATTTTTTGAAACAAGTCCCAAACCACAATTCCGGCGCTTACAGAAATGTTAAGAGAGTGTTTTGTTCCAAGCTGCGGAATTTCAATACACCCGTCACATATTGCAACAGCTTCTTGCGATACCCCATAAACTTCATTGCCAAAAACCAAAGCATACTTTTGATTCTTTTCAATTTTGAAATCTTGAAGAAATACAGAACTTTCAACTTGCTCAATAGCCATGGTCAGAACATTTTCGTTCTTTAGATTTTCAATAACTTCCAAGACATTTTCGTGATGTTCCCAAGTTACAGTTTCGGTTGCGCCAAGAGCCGTTTTATGAATTTCTTTGTTTGGAGGAGTTGCAGTAATGCCGCATAATATTATTTTTTCAATCAGAAACGCATCTGCAGTTCTAAAAACAGAACCAATATTATGCAGACTTCGGATATCGTCTAAAACTAATATTAAAGGTGTTTTTTCCGATTTCTTAAAATCTTCAATTGATTTACGTTCTAGTTCGCTGTTTTCGAGTTTTCTCATTGCTGTTAAATTGTAGTCATAAAAAAAGCTTCCAAAGGTAAGGAAGCTTTTTGATTATTTTAAATGTTTTTCAGATTAGCTTTTTACTGGATCTGGTAAAACAGTACCTTTAATAGTAAGGATTTTTGTTGGTTGTCCTTCAGCGTTAGAAGTAATAGTTACAGTTTTTGTAAAAGCACCAACTCTGTCAGTAGCATATTTTACACCAATAACACCTTTAGCTCCTGGAGCAATTGGTTCTTTAGGAGAAGTTGGAACTGTACATCCGCAAGATCCTTGAGCGTTAGTAATGATTAACGGTTTTGTTCCGTTGTTTACAAAAACGAATTCACGTTTTCCATCAGCATTGTGTGCAATTGTTCCGTAATCGATAGTTTCGTTTTCGAAAACCATTCCAGCTCCTTCAACTTTTGCAACTTTAGCAGCTTTAGCTTTTTTAGTTGTTTGTGCATTAGTAACTGTGATACCAGCAACAGCTAACATAGCGAATAAAATTATTTTTTTCATCTTTAAGGGTCTTTTTTTAAATGATAAACAAAGCTATATAAAATTCTCCAACTGCAAACTAAAAAAATCTTAAAATATTTTAATTTTTGAAGTTTTCGATATGCCGTCAAAAAATCATAAATTCGCTGTCTTAATTTTTCATTTAAAACATAATAATTTGGCAGCTAAAGAGAAAGTGGTGAAGGAAACACCTTTAATGAAACAGTACAACGAAATCAAGGCTAAATATCCTGATGCATGTCTGCTTTTCAGAGTAGGAGATTTTTATGAAACCTTTGGAGAAGACGCCATTAGAGCTTCTAAAATTCTAGGTATAACATTAACAAAAAGAGGTGCAGGATCTGATACAGAAACGGCACTTGCAGGGTTTCCGCATCATTCTGTAAATACTTATCTGCCAAAATTAGTTAAAGCCGGGCTTCGTGTAGCGATTTGCGATCAGCTGGAAGATCCAAAAATGACCAAAACAATCGTAAAAAGAGGCGTGACTGAGCTTGTAACTCCTGGAGTTTCTTTAAACGATGAGGTTTTGCAGTCTAAATCTAACAACTTCTTGGCTTCTGTCTATTTTGCAAATAAAAATATCGGAATTGCATTTTTAGATGTTTCGACAGGAGAGTTTTTAACGGCTCAAGGAAATGCAGAATATATTGATAAACTATTACAGAACTTTAATCCGAGTGAGGTTTTAGTTCCGAAGAATAATAAAGGAGATTTTAAAAATGCTTTTGGAGAAGATTTTCATAGTTTTTACTTAGAAGATTGGATTTATAAAGAAGATTATGCTTTAGAGACTTTAACGAAACATTTTCAAACCGTTTCTTTAAAAGGATTTGGAGTTGAAGAATTAAAAGAAGGAATTATTGCTTCTGGTGCTATTTTGTATTATTTATCAGAAACACAACATAATCGCGTACAGCATATTACGGCAATCCAGCGTATTGCAGAAGATGCGTATGTTTGGATGGATCGTTTTACGATTCGAAATTTAGAATTATATCACAGTTATAATCCGAATGCGGTTACGCTTTTGGATGTAATTGACAAAACACTTTCTCCAATGGGAGGGCGTTTGTTGAAACGCTGGCTGGCTCTGCCTTTAAAAGATGCCAATAAAGTAAAAGGCCGGCATGAAGTTGTAGCGTATTTAAAATCGAATCCCGAAATTCTGCATAATATTCAATATCAAATTAAGCAGATTTCAGATTTAGAGCGTTTAATTTCTAAAATTGCAGCAGGAAAAGTTTCTCCTCGTGAAATTGTTTATTTGAAAGAATCTCTTGATGCGATTATTCCAATTAAAACGCTGGCGCTTGAAAGTCCGCAGGAAGCCGTAAAGGTAATCGGGGACAGTCTTCATGCTTGTGATCTGCTTCGCGAAAAAATTAAAACTACTTTAAATCAAGATGCTCCGGTTGCGATCTCAAAAGGAAATGCAATTGCTGCAGGAATAAATGAAGAATTGGATGAATTGCGTGCGATTTCAACTTCAGGAAAAGAATTTTTAGAGGGAATTGAAAAAAGAGAATCTGAGAGAACTGGAATTTCTTCCTTAAAAATTTCTTTTAATAATGTTTTCGGATATTATATCGAAGTTAGAAATACACACAAAGATAAAGTTCCAGAAGAATGGATTCGTAAACAGACTTTAGTAAATGCAGAGCGTTATATTACCGAAGAATTAAAAGAATACGAAACTAAAATTTTAGGAGCGGAAGAGAAAATATATAAAATAGAAAGTGAGCTTTTTGAGCAATTAGTGGCTTGGATTTCTACTTATATTAAGCCTGTTCAAATGAATGCGTATTTGGTTGCGCAATTAGATTGTTTGTGTTCGTTTACGCAAATGGCTGTCGAAAATCAATATGTACAGCCTGAAATCGATGATACATTTGAATTAGATATTAAAAACGGAAGACATCCTGTAATTGAAAAGCAATTGCCAGTTGGGACTCCGTATATTGCAAATGATGTTTTCTTGGATAGAGAGACACAGCAGATTATTATGATTACCGGACCAAACATGTCTGGTAAATCGGCTATTTTAAGGCAAACCGCTTTGATTGTGCTTTTGGCTCAAATGGGAAGTTTTGTTCCTGCCGACAGTGTGAGAATGGGAATTGTAGATAAGATTTTTACCAGAGTTGGGGCTTCAGATAATATCTCAATGGGAGAATCTACTTTTATGGTCGAAATGAACGAAACCGCTTCGATTTTGAATAATATTTCAGATAGAAGCTTGGTGCTGCTGGATGAGATTGGAAGAGGAACAAGTACTTATGACGGAATCTCGATTGCTTGGGCAATTGCTGAGTTTCTTCATGAGCATCCAGGCAGAGCAAAAACACTTTTTGCAACGCATTATCATGAGCTAAATGAGATGACAGAATCGATGCCGAGAATTCAGAATTTTAATGTGGCGGTAAAAGAGTTAAAAGATACTGTTCTATTTGTTAGAAAACTGGTAAAAGGAGGAAGTGCTCATAGTTTCGGAATTCATGTAGCAAAAATGGCGGGAATGCCTCAATTGGTTATTTCTAAAGCTCAGAAACTTTTGAAGAAACTGGAGAAAAATCACTCCAGCGATGCTTTAAACGGAATAAAAGCGGCAAATGATGAAATGCAGATGAGTTTCTTTAATCTGGACGATCCTTTATTGGAAGAAATAAAAGAAGAGATTCTAAATCTGGATATTAATGCAATTACGCCAGTTGAAGCATTGATGAAATTGAACGAGATTAAAAGAATGCTGGTTAAAAAATAAAATTCAAAAATATTTCAAATTTAAACTTTAGGTTATCAGAACGTTATAAAATAAGTGGATTTTTTTTTGAAAAAACTCTTGTATAATTGAATAAATGTCCTAAATTTGCACTCGCAATACGAAACAAGTCAAGTATTGCAGTTCTTAATAAAATTTGAAAATGCGAAAATAGCTCAGTTGGTAGAGCGCGACCTTGCCAAGGTCGAGGTCGCGGGTTCGAGCCCCGTTTTTCGCTCAAAAACCATACAATGCTCGGATGGTGAAATTGGTAGACACGCTGGACTTAAAATCCAGTGAACAGCAATGTTCGTGCGGGTTCAAGTCCCGCTCTGAGTACTAAAGCCTCTTCTTTTGAAGAGGCTTTTTTTATTTGCAGACTTGCAGTTAATAAATTTACGCAGTAAATTTATTGGAATCTCAGAATCTCAGAATCTCAGAATCTCAGAATCTCAGAATCTCAGAATCTCAGAATCTCAGAATCTCAGAATCTCAGAATCTCAGAATCTCAGTATCTAAGAATATAT
>JASCOF010000030.1 GCA_029960065.1 Flavobacteriaceae bacterium PS02336
GTGTGGGGGATCTCCCTCTCAGGACCCCTACCCATCGTTGCCTTGGTAAGCCGTTACCTTACCCACAAGCTAATGGGACGCATGCTCATCTTTCACCGGTGTGACTTTAATTATAAAATCATTCCATCCTATAATACTATGAGGTATTAATCCAAATTTCTCTGGGCTATCCCTCTGTGAAAGGCAGATTGCATACGCGTTACGCACCCGCGCGCCGGTCTCTAATTCCGAAGAACTATACCCCTCGACTTGCATGTGTTAAGCCTGCCGCTAGCGTTCATCC
>JASCOF010000031.1 GCA_029960065.1 Flavobacteriaceae bacterium PS02336
TCCTTAAGTATATTTCAATATTTTAAAATTTCAAAAGATAACAGAAAACTTAAAACTTTAGGTTTTCTAAATAAAAAAATACAAATTTCAATTATCTATAAAATTGGAATTTGGATTTTTTTATTATTTGAATTTTATAACTAGGATTTCATTTAGTATTAAAACAAAAAAAAGTACTCTAAAAGAGGACTTTATATTTTTTAGTAAATTGTTTTAATTACAATTTAGCAACGTGTTTAGTTTATTTAGACTTCAAGTTAGAAGCTTTATTATCATGAATGA
>JASCOF010000032.1 GCA_029960065.1 Flavobacteriaceae bacterium PS02336
TTTTTATTTAATCGTTATCTTACTAAACAGCGTATTAATCGTCAACTAGAAGAAAATAAAAAAGAACTGGACGAGAAAAATTTTTATCTGGAAAATCTAAATACAGAACAAGATAAGCTGCTCAAAGAAAAGGAATGGCTGGTAAAAGAAGTGCATCATAGAGTAAAAAATAATCTTCAAATGGTCACTAGTCTGCTCCACTCACAATCATTATATTTAAAAGATAATGAAGCTAAAATGGCCGTTAAAGAGAGTCTACGCAGAATGCACGCTATGTCAA
>JASCOF010000033.1 GCA_029960065.1 Flavobacteriaceae bacterium PS02336
GCAGTGGGTTTAATATCTAAAGCATGAAGTAAAGTACGAACATCTTTTCGTGCTTCTGGTTTTAACTGACGTTCCACCAAATAAGTATAAGGATCTAAATCTGGCTGATTGTTCGGATTAACTTCGAAGACTTGTTTTTCGCGTTCCAAAACCTGCAATGCCATATAGGCAGCACCAAGATCACGCGTTACAACTAATAAATCAGTCTGTTTAGCCCCATTTCTGTAAACCAATTCATTTTCATCAGCTTCACCGATTGCCGTAATACTAATAATTAAAC
>JASCOF010000034.1 GCA_029960065.1 Flavobacteriaceae bacterium PS02336
GGGGGGGGGGGGGGGGGGGGGGGGGGGGGGGGGGGGGGGGGGGGGGGGGGGGGGGGGGGGGGGGGGGGGGGGGGGGGGGGGGGGGGGGGGGGGGGGGGGGGGGGGGGGGGGGGGGGGGGGGGCGGGGGGGGGGGGGGGGGGGGGGGGGGGGGGGGGGGGGGGGGGGGGGGGGGGGGGGGGGGGGGGGGGGGGGGGGGGGGGGGGGGGGGGGGGGGGGGGGGGGGGGGGGGGGGGGGGGGGGGGGGGGGGG
>JASCOF010000035.1 GCA_029960065.1 Flavobacteriaceae bacterium PS02336
GGGGGGGGGGGGGGGGGGGGGGGGGGGGGGGGGGGGGGGGGGGGGGGGGGGGGGGGGGGGGGGGGGGGGGGGGGGGGGGGGGGGGGGGGGGGGGGGGGGGGGGGGGGGGGTGGGGGGGGGGGGGGGGGGGGGGGGGGGGGGGGGGGGGGGGGGGGGGGGGGGGGGGGGGGGGGGGGGGGGGGGGGGGGGGGGGGGGGGGGGGGGGGGGGGGGGGGGGGGGG
>JASCOF010000036.1 GCA_029960065.1 Flavobacteriaceae bacterium PS02336
AATAGCAAGAAACACAATTATTTATTTTCTTATTTGGTACTTGATTTAGAATTAGTTTCTGACAAAGCCCTTTAATTAAGGTTTCTAATTGTTCAATTATTTTGTTTTGGGTTTGAATTCTTTCGTCTATCAGAGATAGAAATGATGCAATTTTAGTTTGTTCTTCAAGACTTGGGTAACCTATTCTAATATTTCCTAAATCTGTTGAATTGATAGCAG
>JASCOF010000037.1 GCA_029960065.1 Flavobacteriaceae bacterium PS02336
CACTTTCTAAATCAATATAGACAAATGAACTAGGTAACCCTTCATTTTTAGGATTTATCTCACATGTATCAGCTAATCTACTTGACTGCCATTCCTCAGTAAATTCAGGAAATCTCAAATTAGGAACCTTAGTTCCAAATCTATCTGGGGGATAAAGTGTCCTTAATTGCTTTCCTTTGAGATTTTAAAAAATTAAATTATAATGAATGAACAAA
>JASCOF010000003.1 GCA_029960065.1 Flavobacteriaceae bacterium PS02336
ACTAACTAACTAACTAACTAACTAACTAACTAACTAACTAACTAACTAACTAACTAACTAACTAACTAACTAACTAACTAACTAACTAACTAACTAACTAACTAACTAACTAACTAACTAACTAACTAACTGGGAAAGAAAGAAAGAAAGAAAGAAAGAAAGAAAGAAAGAAAGAAAGCTTTATAACAGAAGGCTCAAATCTCCAGCGAAAAGCACTGGTTAGAATGCCATTAAGGTCACTATAAGTTTTAAAAGCTTGATAATTTCAAATTCAAAATCATGACTAACATTGTAGTAGTTATTTTGGTGTGTAGTTATGTCGTTCTTTCCTTTAATACTTTGTCGAAATCTGTTCCCACTTTATCAGTCAGTCCTGAAAAATGGCAAAAATAAAGTTCACCGTTTTTATCATTTTCTTTTATGGCAATTATTCCATCGTCAAATTCCGCTAAATGAAAATAATCTCCATCATCTAATCCTGTTCTCTGTATTTCAGAGATTCCAGAAATTCGAAATTCCTGAAATTCCAAACCCTCGGTTTGCTCAATGATTTGTATGTAACCATGTGGAAGAACTGAATCAATTTTCCGTTTAAATATATCAATTTGCTGTGGAATTAACGGATTATATGCAGTTTTAATTGATTTCATTTTTGCAATCTCTCCAATCACTCCATCAAAATTAGGAATTGTCTTAAATTCTGTTTTTTTGATACTAGTTACAACTTTCTCATTTGGATCATTGTTAATCTTTTTGCTAATTACTTCGATATTATCTATTTTTTGAATTCGCTTGGGATTAGGTCTTATTTTCCATCCCCAAATCCTACCGTCATAACTATTAAACTCAATGCTGTATTTTTCCTCGTTTACTTTAAATATAATCGTTGCAATTTTACTTTCATCTCGTCTTGGGTATTTTAAGCCAGGCGACATTTTTTTATCTCCATATAATTCTATTGACATACTCTTCTCCCAATATTTTCGCCATTTACGTTTATTTTCGAAGTATTCAATTTGCATCTTAATTTTGTCAGCTAAATCAGGATCGAACATAGATGTAAAAATATCCAAAAGTCTTTTTTCAAGTTTCGTATAGCCTTTATTGTTGAATTTTGGTCTGCGGGTTTGAATTAAAATAAATGCTAATCCAAAATATAAAATTATCAATCCTGCAATTATACTTAATAATGCTATTAGTATTTCCATTTTTTAGTATTTCGGTTCTTTACTATGCACCACAACTTGTATATATGTCTGACTACATCCGACTTATCTATCTTAAATTGGGTTGCTATGCCTGACAAATGTCAGTGTTTTTTGTTTTCAAAAATAGGATTTTTATTTCATGAATAATTTAACGGACTTTTATTTATTGACTCCTTTTCGTTTGACCTGAGAATAATTTCGGTACTATTGGAACTTTATTGAGCAGGAAAAGAACTCTAACCCGCATCTGGCAAATCTCACTAAACCATAAGAAATCAAACGACTATTAAATAATAATCCCATTCAAATCAACTCGCTCTCCCACCAATCTCACTTTCACCTGCCAAATAAAAAATTAAAAAACTTACAGCAATTCAAAACAATCTGAAAGAAAAGAAAAGAAAAGAAAAGAAAAGAAAAGAAAAGAAAAGAAAAGAAAAGAAAAAGCATAACTAACTAACCAACCTTATCTTACCAGAAATAAATTATATTAGCCTCTTTAATTCTGAAAAAAAAACGAACCAACGAACCTATGAAATTCAGCTGCGCCATGCTATTACAATTGTTTTTTATATTTCCATTATTTCTGTCTGCACAGCCGCAGACTGATAAAAAAATTAAAACTTACGAAAAACTTGAGCATTTAACTATAGATAAAATTATTTATTACCAGACACCTTATTACCTGTACGCTCATAAACCCGTTGAAACCCAATATAAGCCGACCTGGTACTGGGGCTACTGCGCTAAAAACTATCCCCCTGCATTTAAAGACTATGCCAAGGAAGCGAACTCCTACATTCTTCCTCCTAAATCATTCTCTGAAAAACAGCTGTCAGACTACGAGTCTAAATTCAAAAATCTTAAGCCTCAGGACTATCCCAGACCCAATGCATACTGCTATTCTGAAATATATTTTACTTATAAAAAACTGAAAAAAAAGTATCTGATGGTATTATCTTATGAATTAGAAAAAGAAATTCCAAATCTGCAGTTTAACAGGCTCGACACACTGAAATTTAAAATGCCAAAGGATCAGAGAATAAAATCGTCTCAAAACAGCATTGATCCCTATGCGCCGCTGTATGATGCTCCTGCGCACATTAATTATTATGTATTGGATTCGGACGGAATTTATAAGGAAGGTGACAACAATGAAATCTATCTGAATATCATAAAGGATGGAAATACTAATTTGGAGCTGCGCGGGAATAGATTTGATCATTTTTTAAAAATGTTACAAAACTCCTCCACTTACATCCGCAGTTATATCACTGACGGCACCCGTTTTTTTGAAACTGATCAGCCTTCCCGAGATGGAATAACGGTAGTCGGCGGCAAAAGAAAAATGCCTTGATTTGATTAATGGAAAACCTCTTCGAATGAAGGGGTTTCCTTTTTTTTAGGATCATAAAAAACTAATTAAGAAATTCTCCCACTTAAATAACCAAACCTCCCGAGCCAACTTCCCCATCACCGGCCAAAATCAAAATAAAAAAATCTATCTGCAATAAAAGCAATCTGATTGAAATGAAGAAAAAAATAATAACTAACTAACTAACTAACTAACTAACTAACTAACTAACTAACTAACTAACTAACTAACTAACTAACTAACTAACTAACTAACTAACTAACTAACTAACTAACTAACTAAAGCTTAAAAAAGACTTTTAAAAGCCTGCTGAAAGAACCTTTAATTGATACTCATCAGCTATAGAGAACCGTGGCGGAGTTGAAATCCATTCCTCCTTTATACGATATAAAGTAAATAATGAAATCCCATTTGAAAATGTCTGCTGTTTCATCATTTTCTGAATTTCGCTCCCGTATTTTTCGATTATTTAATCTGCTGACAGGCTGCGGTAAAAAATGGATCAATTTCCGATTCGAATTCTGTACCGTAAAGGTCAAAAAAAAGGTAAAATACTTTTAAAAGGACTTTACCTTTTTTATGCATTAAATAATCAAAATAATTCAAAAGCCACAAGCTTGATATTTTTTGTATTTTTATTCCCAGATAAATCGTTAACATGCCCTTTTACATCAACACAAAACATTTACGAAATGAAATTGAATACCCCCGCCGATATCAATCTCAAAGTCTGATAAAAAGTTCAGTTGTTGTTTTTCTTGTCATTTTACTATTTCTTTTAGCATTCAAACCATTTGGCGTGTATGATCCAGAACTTCGGATGCATTATTTCTTTATTTGTTTTCTGCATGCCTTGGCTCCAGCTCTCATTCTGTTTATTTATTTTAGAATATTGAATTATTTCAGACAAACCAGAAATGAAATGCAGTGGACTTTACTCAAGGAATATATTTATATTGGATTGCTGTTAGTTCTTATTGGCATAACCAGTTTTCTGATGCGCGATCTGCTTTATACCAATTCCAATAACTGGTCATGGAATTACCTTTTCGAAGAAATTAGAAATTGTCTTGCTGCAGGTATCTTTTTTTATTTTTTTCTAAGATTGTCCAGTTTTTATTTGGAGTCGAAAAAAGGATCTCCATTTATTCTTCAATTTATTCCACTGGAAGCTGAACCCGAAAAAGCAGCTTTACTATCTACTCTTTTTATCAGCACGCAGGTAAAACAGGATGATTTCAACTTGGATATAAATGAGCTGCTTTTTGCAAAAGCTGATGGGAATTACATCGAATTGACAAAATCGAATGGAAGCGGGATTACCACAGAAATAAAAAGGATTTCTTTAACTCAATTTGAAAATCAAATTAAAGATCATCCACACTTTTTTAGATGTCACAGAACCTATCTGGTAAATATGTTTAAGGTTGAAAAAGTGTCTGGAAACTCGCAGGGATATCTGCTTTCATTCAGCGAAACCGATGTTAAGATTCCGGTTTCAAGAAAGCAGATAGACAGCTTTAATAATTACTATGAGGAACTTCGCAGCAAATGCGTTACTTAAGGCTGCTGTTCATCACAAAAGCTTGTTGCCAATAACAACAGCCCGTTTACTGTACTTTCTTATTGTACGTTTGCCATCAATAACAAAAAACCAAAATTATGATGACAACTGCAATTGCTTCCAAAAATCAGGATTCCGGGGCTTCGAACAAACTTCTTTACATTGACAATATCAAAGTTCTTCTGACCGTATTAGTTGTCCTTCATCACACTTTTATTGCTTACAGTTCTTCTGAGGGCTGGTATTATAATGAAGAAACCAGTCTTTTAGGAGCACGTATTCTTGCAGCAGGCTGTATTAGTATTAATCAATCTTTCTTTATGGGCTATTTCTTTCTATTGGCGGCCTATTTTACCAGTTCCTCTTATTCTAAAAAAGGAATCTTTAAATTCATTAAAGACAGGCTGATCAGGCTGGGAACTCCAATACTATTCTACTCTTTCATCCTTACTCCATTTATGTGTTATTTGGTTTATTATTTTGGGAAGGAGCATCATATTACTTTCCTTGAGTATTTAAGCGGTTACAATAGCTGGATCGACTTAGGTGTTACATGGTTCATAGCAGCTTTACTGCTTTTCACATTACTTTATGCAATGGTAAAAAAGATTTTCAAAATTACCTTTGACAAACCTATGAGGGTACCCGATTCCCGTTCTATATTATTATTTTCAATAATTTTAGGCATTATTAGTTTTTTGGTTAGAATTGTATTTCCTGTCGGATGGATTCTAAAACCAGTTGGATTTCAGTTAGGGCATTTTCCGCAATATATTGCTTTATTCACTATTGGCTTAGTCGCCTCAAAAAACAATTGGTTTGATCAGCTTTCAGCAAAAACGGGGCAGCAACTTAAAAAATCAGTATGTTTTTGTCTATTGTTTTTTCCAGTATTTTTTATTGTGAAATTTAAACTCAATACGCCTCCTTCCTGGTTTTCGGGAGGTTTTCACTGGCAGGCATTATTATATGCTGTATGGGAACAAATCATTGGTATTTCGATTCTGGCAACGCTTTTAATGAAAGGAAAAAGAAACTGGAATAAAACGTCAGAACTGTTAGCTAAGGTATCGCGAAGTAGTTTTGCGGTTTACATTTTTCATCCGTTAATTATAGTTGTTTTTACGTTATGCGTGAGAAATTGGAGTATTGAACCTGCTGCAAAACTTTTGATTATGACTCCCTTAATAATAATTGGCAGTTATGTATTTGGTTCGCTTGTTTTATTGATTCCAGGAGTTAAGAAAATTATTTAATATCCTCATTTATGAAGACGAAATTCTAACTGTAATTTATTAAGAGCATTTAAATCTTCTACTGAATGGTTCGAGAATTGTCCCGCTGGGACTAAGCGTTATTGAACGTCTGTCCCAGCAGAAATAGGTCTCGCATCATCATCTTACCTATCTTACTAAACCATCAACACTCGAATAACTATAAAAAAAAGCTGCCAATAAGACCAGCCACACTCCTCCCCAGCTCCCCTTTACCGCCCAAAACCACAATTAAAAATCTGAAAAATTTAAATACTATCTCAAGAAACGAAAGAAACGAAAGAAGAAAAAACAAAAACGAACTAACTGTATTAATTACCGTTGTATAACAATTCATAATTCATTACTGTTAGCTCATCCAATGTACACTCCTATCTTTTATCATATGTCCCCTGACTTTTTATTTTCTCTCAGGTATGCGTATCGACCGTTAATTACAAGATGATTAAGCAGGATTCATAAAAGTGATAGAGCAAGTCTATAACCTTGCTGGCAAACATAAAAAAACATACTTTTATGTCGTATAAATAATTCCTAAACGATTTTATATGCTTTTTAAAGATGATGCCGCGACAGCCCGGATACTCAGTCATTTTGAACAATACATCCCGCTTACAGTGGAGTTGAAAAAAGAGCTGTCTAAGCGGATTGACCTGGTATCTTTTAAAAAAGGAGATACTGTGCTCAACGCTCATACAGTCTGCACTAAAAGCTATTTTATAGAGAAAGGCATATTCAGAACTTACTTTATTAAGTACGGTAAAGAGGTTACCGAGTATTTTTCTGCCGAAAATGAATGGGTAAATTCGCCCAGAAGTTTTATGCAGCGTAAAATTGACATCTATTATATCGAAGCCATTGAAGATGCGGACGCTTTTTGTCTGAATGTAAACGACCTGTTATACCTGTTCAACCAATTTCCCGAAATGGAACGCTACGCAAGGCTTTCAATGGGTACGGTACTCGGGCATCTTCTGGAACGGATTACCTCCATGCGTTTTACAACTGCCAAAGAAAAGTACGGGCACTTTCTAAAGACCTATCACGATATATATAACAGGCTTCCCCTTGGTATGGTTGCTTCCTATCTTGGCATAACACAGGAGACCCTGAGCCGGATAAGATCAGACAAATCACTTTTTGATATAGATCAAAAATAATCTAAAAATTAAGTTCCTACTTTGCTGAAACAAATTTAAAAACAGCATGATAAGAACATTTTTTACCACAGTCCTGATTTGGTTTTGTATCAATACAAATGCGCAGAAAGTTTTGCAGACACCTCATGTGGAAAGTATCCTATATTTAGGCAGCGGAAATAACCAGCCTTTAATTGTGGGTCTTGGAGGTTCAGAAGGCGGTAATGCGTGGTCAAGCGGCCATTGGAAAGAAACCAGGGACAAATTTATCAAGGACGGATATGCTTTTTTAGCTTTAGGTTATTTTGGCGCAAAAGGAACACCTGAGATTCTGGATAAAATAGCACTAGATGATGTGCATAATGCCATTCTTGCCGCGACAAAAGAAACTCAGGTCAGTAAAAATAAGATTGCTATTATTGGCGGTTCAAGAGGTGCAGATCTGGCTTTGTTATTGGGAAGTTATTATAATGATATTAATTGTATTGCCGCCATTGTGCCAAGCCATGTCGTATTTCCGGGACATACCCAAGAATTCAATTCTTCCTGCTGGACTTACCAGGGTAAAGAACTTTCTTTCGTCCCCGTTAACGATGAAGCTGTGCCTTTTTTAATGAAAAGAGATTTGAGAGGCACATTTGAAATGATGTTAAAAGATTCGGCTGCTGAAAAGAAAGCACTCATCAGAATTGAAAATATTAACGGCCCCATTTTACTGCTTTCTGCCACTAAAGATGAAATATGTCCTTCTACTCCAATGTCTGTGAAGATGATCGAAACCTTAAAGGCACACAATTTTAAATTTCATTATGAACATACAGCTGTCGAAGGCGGTCACAGCGAACCGCTCAAACACTTTGATATTGTTTATAGATTCCTCGATACTTATTACAAGCACCAATAAAAAACAGTAAACTGTAGTAAAAATGAACAAACGAATCATTCATTTAGTTTCATGGCGCTTATTGGCAGGTACTACCTGCTTCAGCTATACGGACCGCGCGGCAACTGCACAAGTGCAGAAAATATCAGAAGATGAGAAAGCCAGTTTCAAAATGAAAAGCTGGCAGCAGAAAAAAACGGAATGAAAGTCAAACTTCTGCAGATTGGAGCAGGTGCTATTTCTCCAAAAAAGCTGGAACAAATGAGATTAAATTATATTATGAATGCAACAGTATAAAGGATGATGCAGAATTAGCAGCATATGATGTGCTATGGGAAGTGATAAATAATTTTAAAAGCTGCAAAAACAGCTGTTAAAAGCGCCGCCGAAACAGACAATGGCCTGATGAAAAAATAAATTTGCATCTGAAATGATATGCTGCAGCTGTTCGCTGCGGCTCTGTCTATAAATTGGGCTGTATACTGTTTTTTAATCAAACGGAGCAATAAGACAACAAAGTGTCATATTTGTCTGAATATTTTATTTTTAAAGCTAGAAAAAAAAACTCTGCTGAAAATCTTTTTAGACAGTATGCAATTTCTACAAATGAAGCATAATCTAGGCATTCCATAATTCAAACCAGCATACCTCTACAGCCAGCCTCCACTTCACCGGCCAAAGCCAGACTAAAAAAGTCTTACAAAAAAGAGAAAACAAAAACTAACTAACTAGAAAATATTACAGTTTCTCATACACTTCAGGCTTTATACGGCTGTAAATCAAATATCTGAAACCATCAAAAAATCATAACCTATTTCTTAAAATTATATGCGCCTGCCTAACTGCCATTTTCAAAAAAGATACTAAATTCATAGCATTGCTGAGCTGCAAAATTTAGCGTCGAAACATTCAGTACGGCAAGAGACCAAATTAGCTCATAATGGGAAGAAAAACATGAAACGAACTTCCTCTCCCGGGTTCGGATTCTGCATGTAAAATCCCTTGATGATTCATAACAATCCTTCTGCATAACGCCAGACCAATACCAGACCCTGGATAAATATTTTGCGGATGCAGGCGTTTGAAAATTTCAAAAATCTGATTTTCAAAACTTTTCTCAAATCCAATTCCGTTATCTTTAAAAATGATGTGGTGGAATTCAAAGGGCTGGAGCGGGCTGTTTGTGAAATCTGACACAAAATCCGGTGCCGCAACTGATGAACTGATGCTGATCTCCGGTGCTGATTCTGGATTTGTAAACTTAAGCGAATTGCTTACCAAATTATAAAACAGCTGATTCATCTGCAGGCTTGAAGCTTGTACAACAGGAAGTTCTGTAATAGTAATTGACGCATTTTTTTCGGTAATCATTAGTTCAAAATCAATCCATACATTTTGAATTACAGCATTTAAATCTACCGGCTGGCTGGTTTTTTCCGGCTGGATCAGACGGGAAAAAGCAAGCAGGTCTCCTATGAGCTGTCTCATGCGCCCTGCAGAAGTTCCAATTTTCTTAATTATTTCTGCGGAACTAAGCGATGAGCTTCCATTTTCGAGCATATCTGCAAAAAATCTAATCTTACGCAAAGGTTCCTGCAAATCATGGCTTGCTACATAAGCAAATTGTGCAAGTTCCTCATTAGAGTGCTTCAACGCATAATTAGACTGTTCCAGTTCCTTATTTGTCTGCTTTAATTTATCGAGCACACTGGCCAATTCACTGGTTCTTAATTTTACTTCATTTTCTAATGCTAACTGCATTTCTCTCTGCAGCGTGATATCTTTAGCAGTTCCGCTGATCACAAGCGGCGTTCCTTCTTCACTGAAATAGGTTTGGCCCACAGAATGTATAATACGTTCCTGACCGGTAATGCCGTTAATAATTTTATATTCTGATTCGTATTTTCCTCCACTCTGCCTGTTCTGTGCTGCAGTAAAAGCATCGATAACCCTTTTCCGGTCAGATTTTTCAATTACGGATCTCGCTTCATCAATATGCATCGTAGCGGCTGTAAATCCAAATATTTCAGCATGACGGGCTGAAACAGTCGTTATACCGGTAGCAATATCAGTAGACCAAGTCCCCATTTCGGCAATTTCCACCGCTGCACGCAAGGCTTCCTCTGCCTGTTCTATTTTCTTAATGGAAGTAATTTCCTTGGTAACATCAGAGCTTACATAAAGAACAGCATAAACCTGACTGGAATCGTCAACTAATGGTGTAAGGCTTAAATTATGGAAAGTAGGATGGTCATCTCGAAAATGAATTCCGGCAATTCCATCTTTACTGAAACTCCTTCCAGTCTGATATACCATTTCTACATCCCGGATCAATGCCTCTGAATGTGTGCCTGCAAGTGCATCTCTAATGGAGAGGCCTTCAATATTACTTCCTTTATTGACATTCGCAATAAAAGGATAGTTCGGGTTTTCAATACGTAAATCTTCTCCGATAAAAAGGCAGATTGAGACTGGAGCGGCCTCTATAACTGTTAACAGTTTTGATTCGCTTTCTCTAAGGGCTATTTCCGTTTGTTTGCTCTGGGTAATATCCGTTGCATGAACTATAAGACCGATCACTTCTCCCTGTGTATTCTTATGGGGAGTATAGACTATGCTGAGCCATCTGTCTGTTCCCATTCTGGAGGGAGCAAACATTTCATACCTTTCCTGCTCGCCTGCATATGCGATCTGTAAATGCGGAAGAACTTTAGCATAAGCCGCCTCGCCGATAAATTCCCGAACCGTCTTACCAATTGCTTCCTGATTTTCGACACCAAACCAATCCATAAAAACGGAATTATAAGAGCAGTAACGCATTTCTTTGTCCAGATAAAATATCATGGCTGGAACAGTGTCTCTAAGCAGTTCAAGATGTGCCTCACTTTCTTCTTTCTCCTGCTGTGCTTTTACCTGAGCCGTAACATCAATCGCTATATCAAGTATGGCATAAATCTCACCTTCTTTGTTATAAATCGGCGTATATGAAATATTATAGTAATTATCATTTAAAACCCCGTCCTGTTTTATTTTGACTAATGACGCTGGAGAAATAAACGGAATGCCTGTGGTAAATATATCATCCAAAATTTTTAAATAGGCCTGCCCTTCGGTAATCAATTCCGGCATTGCTTCTCTGAGCGGCAGCCCTTCAATATCCGGACCTTTACCGACTATATCTATAAAAGTCTGGTTAGGGTTTTCAATTATCAGATCACGGCCGACAAACAGCCCTATTCCCGCAGGAGCCGCTGCTATAATGCTCAGCATCTTAGCTTCGCTCTGCTCTACCTCCCGACGGCTTAAAACCTGGTTGGTTACATCTGTAGCTATTACCAGAATAATATTCGGAACCCCTTCCAGATTATGATGCAGCTGGTAGGTTAAGTCTACATAGATATATTCAAGCCTGCCGCTGCGAAGCAGTTCGACCTCGACTTCCTTGGCAACATAAGCTTTGCCAGAATTTATAACTTCTCTCAAAAGTCCGTCAAAACCCTGCCCTTTTATCTCTGGAAGCGCTTCAAGAAGCGGTTTTCCAATTATATTTTTTTTATCACGCCCGACAAGTTCACAATAAAAAGCGTTAGCGCTTTGAAAAACCAGATCTTCCGTAACCGATAAAGTGGCAATCCCCACTGGAGACTGTTCAAATATAGATGCCAGCTGATTGTGGCTTTCCGCTATCTGATTTTGTGCTTTAACGCTGATAGTGACGTCTGAGCACATATGAAGAACTGCATAGACACTATTGTTTTCATCAAACAGCGGTGTCAGCGAATAATCAAAATAATTCTTTCTGCCCGTTTTTTTATTTACAATCAAAGCCCCGGAAGCCTTGTAAACAGAACCTGAAGCATAAACGTGAAGCAGCCGTTCGAAAAAATCTTTATTAGAAATATCGGAAAGGACATCGGTCATTTTCTTTCCAATTATGTCATCGTTTTTTTTCCAATAGCCCAGCATAACATCATTGGCAAGATCTACATAAAATTCTCTGCCTCGAAATAAAGCGGTGCCAACAGGCGCTTTGGCAACAAGACTTTTAAAACGGTTCTCGCTGATGGTAAGCTTTTTTTCTCTTTCGCGCTGTTGTGTAATATCAATAGCGATAGCTGTTATGTATTTTTTACCTTCAGAATCAACCACTAGAGAAACACTATTGTTTACCCAGATTTCCTTTCCATTTTTACACACATACCTTTTTGTCATCAGGAAATCATTTCCGTTTACAATACAGTCCTCAATTAAAATCTTGTTTTGTTCCAAATCATCAGGATGGGTAAGTTCTCCTAAATTCATTTTTAGAATTTCATCACGGCTGTAACCAAGCATTTGGCAGTAGCGCTCATTGACCTCAACAATGCGCCCTTCTATGCTGGCTTGTGCAATTCCAGCATTAGACTGCATCAATACGCTATTTAACTGAGATCTTGCGCTGTTGGATTTAATAAGTGCCGGTATGGCTGCGGAATTTTCAATACAGCTTACAAAAAAACCCTGGGTTATTCCTCTTTTATCAAATACAGCCCTGTAACTAAGAGTTAAATATACATCCTTAGCAATTGCATTTTGAATGAGTGATGCAGTGATATTATCTTCATATTTCGCTATCTGCCTGACAGCCATATCATTCAATACCAATACAGCTTTTTCCCATTCCGCATGGAGGACTTTATTTATGGGACTTCCCAAAACATCAGAATCAGTACTGTTTCTTTTTAAAAAAGGACGGAAAGAATCATTGTAAAAAAAAGAATGCTCACCGCTCCATACTAAAAATGACGGTACAGAAGAACCCAGGAGAATACTTAATGAAGAACAGAGGTTTTCACTCCAAAATTCAATAGCCCCTAAAGGCGTATCATGCCAGTTGAAATCATTAATAAGTCTGCCTAAATCACCACCCGCTTTTAAAAATGTATGCTTATAATCTGTAATCTCTAATGGCTCCACCTTACTGCTTTTTAATAAAAATTTAAGTGAAAGATAGCGTTTATTTAATCAGCATCCTAATTGCTGAAAATTAAAAAGCATGTTCTAAATGTGATTGACAATTTATTTTTCAGATTGAAAATTCAAAGAAAGGTAAGACTAATTATTCTCACGATCTCCCGTGACCGGCCAAAGCCAAACTAAAAAAGTCTTTAAAAAAAGAGAAAACAAAAACTAACCAGCTGACCAGCTTCCTGTTCAAAGGTCAGAATTAAAAATAAAAGCAATCCAAAAAATAAAAGATGCCTATGCCACTGCAAATCGCATTTTCTTTTCATGACCTCATTTGAAACAGTAAGATAAGGCAAAAACATTGTAAGGCTTATTGAAAGACAAAAGACAAAAGAGATGACCTGCCAGCCCCCTCTCTTTCTATTCAGTAATTAAAATTTATATTCTTTCTCAATTCGTTACCTCATGATTTTATAGAAACACGTACTGTACTTCTAAAGTATGATCTACCTGCATCATAATATTAATTTCCATCGTAAATTATATCATAATTCAGTGACTTCAGCTGTTCTAAAGTCAGCGCATACCGTTTATCATATAAACCCTGGTTCTGTATTTCCTGCCAGGTATGGGTATCCAATGTTGATTTTTTAAATATTAAAATCCAGAGCTTTCTATTTTTATCAAAACTGTCATACCTGAAAAAAGTTTCATAATATGCACTGGGTGTGATACTAATTCCAGGCTTTACAGCAAAATTATCTGGCAGCACCTCGGAAGACGAATTATAGAAGTAGGTATAAATGGTTTCACCAGAACTGTTGCTGATCATGAAGGTCCCATCTGGATCCTCATCGGATTCTCCTGGACAGCCCTGTAAAAACATCATACCGATTATTAAAGGCAATAATTTAAAATATTTCATATCCAGCACTTTTAAATTAAAACATAACCGGAATTATAATCCCACCGGCTGAATCCGGCGCTTGATGCAGGATGATAACCTCCTTGCAAATCTTACCCGTATCTCGGAGCCGCGGTCTGACTGCCGGTTCATCAGCAGCTGTTCTCAGGGTATCGTTTACAGCAGTGATGGAAAAACTGCGTTTCGATACGTACAGCATAAAGTCTCCAGCTTTGCGATCAACAGCAACATAAGCATGCAGAACAGTATGATAAAAAAGCAGACCAATTTTACATTCTGTATTACCAATTTCAATTTTAGACTGCCGGCCAGCAGATGCAAATCCTTTACCAAGCTCTAATAGAAAATCATTAATTTGCTGCGTTAAACGTTTTCTATTTCAAGTTCTTGTCCTTTAGCTGCAAGCCTTAAAAAGTCAAAATGATAAGGATCCTTTAAAAATGCTTCTGGCCATGTCTGATTGCTTATAATTATTGAGCGTTTTTCCGCTTCTGGAATACAGATTGCTCTGTATCTGTATCTGCAGCATTACATCTCTGCTCCATTCATTTCTAGCAGTTTCAGCAATATAGAACGCTCCTTCTTTTACATCCTTTATTTTGGTGATCAGGCTGATATGATTATACCACGTTATTTCTGCAGGCGGCACCTGCACAATTTCACTTCCAGATTGTGCAAGCGTCACCTGCACAATTGGAAAGTCTGGATAAGCTTTTGAAAAAGCTTTCCTATATTTTAAATTTCTGACAGAAAATCCTCTGCTAGGAGCAAAATTCCATGCCGGATCAGAAGCGGGAAGATCTATGACCTTACTTCACCATCCGTTCTGTTTTTATTTTTCAATAAGGCAAGATCCAATTTCCCAGCATAACTTCGCATTTCAGCATTGCTTTTTAACGCTGTCTGAGTCTGTGCATTTTTTATTTTAATAAAACAAATGCCGAGCACTCTTTGTAATTGTTACTCTGAAGAACTTCATCGATCCTATTGGAAATTATAAATTGTTTTTGACAAATGTAATAAAAAGATTATGGCCTTAAAGTGCGGTTAGCTGAATTCTATTGACAATACATTTTATGCATCAGTATACTAAAAGCATTAAGAAAAGAATATGCTACAATTCTCTATTCATATAAATGCGCCTTTCTTCAACTGCCGAAATCAAAATAAAAAAAATCTGCAAAAATTAAACTAACTAACTCATCCATTCCTCCCTCTGCAAAGTCCATCTGTATAACAGCTGGAAGATTAAATTAGTACTTCTTAACCCAAGTCAATGAAAGCTCGGCAAAAGCTCTACTACTTTTGATGCGTAATAAATTACAGACAGGTAAAAATACATAAACCTGTTATTCCTAAGTAAGTCGACAAACTATAAGGACCTAATTAATAAAACAAATGGAGGTATTCCGGATACCGCTCTTTTTGTAAAACAATAAATCGGAAAAAAATTTAATAAAATGAGAAATTTAGAAAACAAAATCGCAATTGTTACGGGTGCAAACCAAGGAATTGGCTTTGCCATTGTTAAAAAATTAGTAGAAGAAGGTGCAACCGTATACGCTACCGACATTAAAGAAGATGCAGTCTATGAAAACGGTGTAACTTTTATCAGTCACGATGTATCTGTAGAAGAAAACTGGAAGAGTGTTGTAAGACAGGTGCTTGAAAATGAGGGCCGAATTGATATACTTGTAAACAATGCCGGTGTTATTTCATATACACCTGTTCATGAACTAGATATCAAAGAATGGAATCATCTGATATCCGTAGACCAAACTGGAGTAATGCTGGGAATGAAACACACTATTCCCCATATGATTACGCAGAGTTACGGTTCTATCATCAACATTTCTTCTATCTGGGGAATTGTAGCTGCAGGAAACGTAATGGCATACAATGCTGTTAAAGCCGCTGTTTCTATAATGAGTAAAAATGCCGCACTAACTTATGCTAAAAATGGGATTCGTGTAAATGCTGTTAATCCAGGCTTTATCAATACACCGCTTACTGACAGCCAGGATGCTGTATTGAATAAGATCGTAATTGATGCGACTCCAATGGGCAGAGGCGGCGAACCTTTAGAGATTGCTAATGGTGTAGCATTCTTGGCCAGTGATCAGGCCAGTTACATAACTGGAATTGACCTAATTATAGATGGCGGCTATACCGCACAATAATCATAATTATATGGGGCGGGTATACTACAAAAAAGATACCCGCTTTTTTAGTACTATAAATATCATTTACAAGAAAACATGTATAAAGAACTTCAAATTGCAAGAGATTATTTTAAAACATATCTAAGCTTTGATGCGACTATCGAAGAACTTCGCATTCAGGCCGACATAATGTATGCAACCCTACCCGTTGCATCAGATATCGTTTTTGAGACCGTTCAAATAGATAAAAATCTAAAAGGGGAATGGACCAGCTCATCAGATGCCCGTGAAGATTACGTTTTGTATTACATTCATGGAGGAGCATTTATTTTTGGAAGTCCTGCTGGTCATCGCGGAGAAATAAGTGAGCTTGGGCGTGCCGGAAAAATGAAAACTTTTGCCATAGATTACCGTCTGGCACCTGAACATCCTTTCCCGCAGCCTTTGGAGGATATCTTTACCGGTTATTTATGGCTGCTAGAACTAGGATACGATCCTTCAAAAATTGTTATAGCAGGGGATTCAGCGGGTGGAAATGCGACAATTAACTTATTGCTTTTTGCACGAGACAGAAAGGTTCCAATGCCATCAGGCGGCATTGCAATTTCACCGTGGATCGATCTGGCTCAAACCGGAGAAACTTATCATACCAGAGAAGGTCTCGACCCTATAGTCAACCTTTCAGCCATCCAAAAGCAAGCCGCTGTATATTTAGATGGTGCAGATCCGAAACTCCCATCAGCCTCTCCAATTTTTGCCGATGTACACGGCCTGCCGCCTATTTATGTGATAGTCGGTGAAGCTGAAGAAATGCTTAGCGAGGCTCTTACGTTTACCCGTAATGCTGCCATGGCCGGTGTTCATATACAGCTCGAGATATGGCCGATGATGATTCATAATTTTCCGCTCTGGCATTCCATGCTTCCAGAAGGAAGAGATGCAGTAAAAAAGGCAGGCGAATTTATGAAACAAGTGACAAATTCCTAAAAAATCATCTGGCTAAAACCCAAATGGACTATCTGCGCAATATTCTTTTGCGCAGCCTGCTGAGGGATTCCGGTTTAATGCCTATATAAGAAGACAATTGGTTCTGAGGAACATGCTGTAACAAATGAGACTCTTTCTCCAATATCGTTTTGTAACGTTCCTCAGGACTTAATAAATGAAGCATCTCTTCACGAGTATTAATCTGCAGATAGCTATACTCTGCAATCAGACGTCCAAATTTGCTCCAATTTACTGATCTGTCGTACATTTTTTCAATCGCACTGCGTGATAATGCTATGACATTTGAATCTTCGGTAGCCCGCCAATAATACAGTGAAGGTTTCTGGGTTACAAAACTGGCAAAATCCACAGCAAAATCACCCGGTCTGCAAAAGCGGCTGTTAATTTCATCGCCTCTGTAATCAACATAGAACATTCTGAAGAAACCACTTTCGATAAAATATACGTAATTGCATATCTGACCCTGCCTAAGCAGATCAGTATCCTTCTTCAGGGATATTTTTTCTATAAGGGGAAGAATCTGATCGTACTCTTCATCCGGCATAGAAACAAATGATGTAATGATGGTCTTAAGATGGTCCATATGTTTTTTAAAAATTGTTAAAAGACTTAAAACTTCCCAAATACTGACAAAGACAAAAACTAATGAGCAGTATCGGACAGTGAAAATTAAATTGATTAAACCAAGACAAGGAAAGGGAAAGTAAACTATCTTCTTGAAAAAAAATACGATAGAAATCTTGTCCAATTTCACTTTCCTTGTTTTAAGATCTTCATTATATCCCAAATGCTTTTTTAATGAGTGAAAACTTCAGTTTATTATAAGGATAATACTTGAGCGGAAACTCAAATAGTGTCGGTCTGCTGATAATTGCTTTATAATGGGAAAAGCATTTGAATCCCGCTTCTCCATGATAACTCCCCATACCGCTCTCTCCTACTCCTCCAAACGGAAGCGATTCATTGACAAAATGCATCAGTACATCATTGATCATACCTCCGCCAAAAGACAGCTCATTGAAAATTTTCCTGCGCAGAGAAGAACTTTCACTAAATAAGTACAATGCAAGCGGCTTGGGTCTTGACTTAACGAATTGGATTGCATCTTCAATATTCTCGTAAGTCATGACCGGCAGTACCGGACCAAATATTTCTTCTGACATTACTGGGTCATCATGCTTAACACCAACCAAAACAGTAGGAGAAATAGTGCGCTGTGATCTATCGAGTTTACCCCCTGTAAAAACTTTATCCTGGTCTATCATATCAGCCAAACGATCGAAGTGATTTGTGTTAATAATCTGGGCGTAATTGTCATTCTCAATGGAGAAGGAGGCAGCGGAAATTTCCGTTTTAAGAACAGCTAGAAATTCCTTTTCTATACTTTTGTGTACCAGGACATAATCAGGAGCCACACAAGTTTGTCCTGCATTGACAAATTTACCCCAGACCAGTCGTTTGACTGTCGTTTTCAAATTGGCATCAGGAGCAACAATCAGCGGGCTTTTTCCTCCTAACTCTAATGTCACCGGCACCAGGTTTTTTGCCGCTGCCTGGTAAATGATTCGTCCCACCGGAACGCTTCCCGTAAAGAATATTTTATCAAAAGGCAGTCCTAACAGTTCTGTGGTTTCCTTCACTCCCCCTTCAGCTACCGTGAAGAATGAGGAATCAAAATTGGTGTTGATAATCCTGGCTAAAACCCTGCTCGTATTTGCTGAAAGTTCACTAGGTTTCAGAATTACCGTATTTCCCGCCGCAATAGCTGCAATAGCAGGAACAAGTGTCAAATTAATAGGGTAATTCCATGAACCTATGACAAGTATACTGCCTAAAGGCTCCGGCACGATCATGCTCTTGCCTGGAAAATTAACCATACTGGTATTCACTCTTTTCGCTTTTGACCATCTATCGATATTCCTAATTGCATTGTTAAGAGCGCCATAAACACCCGCGAATTCCGTTAGAAAAGTATTAAAGCTTCCTTTTTTAAAATCCATATATACAGCTTCTGTCAGTAGTTTTTCATTGTGCATTAATATCGCTCGAAGCTTTTTGAGCTGTTCTAATCGAAATGCAGCTGGTTTTGTGACATTGCTGTCAAAATATTCTTTTTGTTTATTAAGCAGTGTTTTCATAATTCCATTTTTTATAAGGTTATTTCATTTTTTTTTTACGATCAGATCGCTTGAATAAAATCATGTGCATAACCTACTAGCTGTCTTAATCCTTTTTCCTCCACTGGAAAATGGCCTGCACCTTCTACTATTTTTACTTCGAAAGGCACTTTAATACCCTTCATTGATAATTGGCTCAATGCCAAAGGAGTCCATGGATCAAGTTCAGGCTGTGTCAAAAGAATTGGACAGCGGTCATATTCCTCGACCTTTACAGGCAGTTTGTAGGTCATATAATCGGCCAGGAACTGCAATTGAACACTTGCACCGGCTGAAGCCTTATCCTCTAATAATATTTTCAGGGCTTTTTTATCATTGACCAGACTATCCATTTTAGAAACGCTTTTCATGGCTATTGGTAAGGTCTTTAATAGGGTTTTGGACAGCATTTTCATCATAGGAACCACAAACCAATTGGTGCCTTTGAATTTAGAAGTATCGTTTCCTACTTTATAATTATCATTCTGCAAAAAGCACATCCCAATGATACCATAAACTTCGTCCATAAAACAGGAAGCGTTATAAGCGAGCATGCCTCCCGCACTAAGACCGTAAAGTATCGGTTTTTTATAGTCTCTCTTTGTCTCTGCGTTTACAAAATCTGCAAAGCAGTGTACCCAATCATCATAGGTGATATTCTTTTGGTTCACTTCAGTCATCCCGTAACCCAGATTATCCATTGCCACAACATCATAACCCAGCTGTGCCATCTTATTCCCAAAAATCATGTTGAGCTGTCTGCCATTGGTGCCGACCCCGTGGTGTAAAAATATTCTGTATTTGGAATCTTTATTAGGATAACGGTCAAGATGCATAATGTTCCCTTTCCATTCCCATGCTTCTTCCAGCGGAAGAGAATCCTCCGTAATTTGAAAATCTTCAGGCAGTAAACCATTAAGATTTTTCCATGCAGTGTTTGATTTATACGTTTTCATTTTTCTAAATTTTAATGTTATTAATAATTAACAACACAAAATTATCCAAACAGAAAACGAAAGGTCTTAAATTAATTTAAGAAACGAATTTTGCCTTTAATTTACTCAGCCACACAGGAGTAATCCCCATAAAGCTTGCTATATGCTGAGCGGGAAAACGATGAAACAGAAACCGATGATTCTCATGCAGCCACTGCAGGTATTCCTCACTGGTAAGACCCAGCTGAAAATTATGGAACAAATCAAGGTTAGCGAAAAGGCTTTCCGTTTTAGCTGTATAGAATAAAAGTAATGCAGTATCTTTTTTTATAATATCGAAAAAGAAATCAAAGTCAAAAGCCAGCAGTACAGACTTTTCATTAGCCTTAACCTCATAGTCTGTTTTATTGTGAAAGTAAATTGTGTCGTAGGACTTAAAGAACTCGTTAAAACTTTCGGTATGAAACATTACCGTTTTTACTTCGCCGCGTGAGGTCACGATATTCCTTAAAAAGCTTCCTGATACAATATAAAATAACATTTTAGTATGGGCCTGGTATTTTATTATAGTCTCCCCTTTATCAATCACAAGCAGCCGGCAATTGTTTTCTAATTCATCCAGCAGTGCGTTATCAGTGTCCGGAAAATGATTTCGCAGCACCGAAAAATAGATTGCTTTGTTCATAGTCTTGATTTTAACGGCTCTCACCAGCAGGCATAAAGCCATATTCCTAATGACTCCTAATTTAGCATTTATTTTTTTACCTATGAAAGAGGAAGTCTAAAAAATACTTTGCCCTGCTGCAGCTGTTTGATTTAAAAAAATCATAAGCGGCTGGTATCGATTTTATAAAAATAAAAACGCTTGAATTGTGATTGCAATTCAAGCGTCTCATTCCTGGTTCTTTTGAATTAATAGGTCCGCTGTTATTTCAGCTTCTTGTTTTCAAAAAATTCAGCGCTTTTTCAACATGTGCATCACCCTTGAAAAAGTTTCTAAATTTATATATTAGAACTCCTTCTTTATCAAAGATAAAAGTCTCACGGCCACTTGTAAACAAAGCATTTTTAACTCCAAATTTTTTAAGTGCCTTTCCTTCGGAATCACTTAACAGCGTAAAGGGCAGATTATTCTTAAGAGCAAATTTTTTATGACTCTCAACACTGCCGGAATTAATACCGACAACCTGTGCGCCAATATCTGTGAAAGCTGTAAAACTATCTCTAAATGCACAAGCTTCTTTTGTGCATATAGCGCTCTCATCTTTAGGGTAGAAATACACAACACTCAGATATCCTGAAGTATTCTCAGTGCTGTTCCACAATTCATTATCTTGATTCTTTAAACTAAAAACCGGAATATGATCGCCAATCTCTAATGTGCTTTTTGTATTATCTGTTAATTTCATTATGTTTATATTAATATTACCTGGACAAATTTCCCTGTTATAACTGCAATTACCATTAACCTAAGTTAATATCGTTATAATTATAGGGAATAACGCTCTCTATTAGCTGCTCCAGCGTATTCAAAAGTCTTTGCCTGGGCGCTATTAAGCATTTATTAAACAGATGCATCGGGATCTAGGATAAAAAATGAACTTCCACTGTGTGAAAATTTTAAAAATCTTCAATAAAATTATATAAAACGAAAGCCTGTATAAAAAATTAATTTTAAAAAAATTAAAAAATTAACTGCCCGTACTAAGGACGCAACCCAACCGCTAAAATAAAATATCATGGAATACGAAAAACATTATTACGCGCCTGAAGGATTGGGAGAAAACAGCGATCAGGAAGAAAACCTCCTTTTTCACGAAAACGACTGGGAAAAATAAATTACTTACTTTTACAGAAAAGCGGAGGCTGCTGTACGGCAAGCCCCAGCCAAAAACCACAGATTTGAACCAAGACTTTACGACTTCCGAATATTATTTTCTTCAGAATGGAGGAGAATCTGCCGAGCTTATTGCAAATATTGACTGGGAAAATCATTCTTTGGGAGGTCCCAAAAACTGGCCGGAAAACCTTAAAAATACGATAGCCACCATCGTATCCGCTAAATTCCCTATGTTCCTCTGGTGGGGGGATGATCTGATTCAGTTCTATAACGATTCTTACCGCCCAAGCTTTGGAAATCAGGGAAAACACCCAAAAGCCATGGGACAGAAAGGCATGGACTGCTGGCCAGAAATATGGGATTTTATTTATCCCCTTATCACAAAGGTACTCAGCACTGGAGAAAGTGTTTGGTACGATGACCTGCTGCTGCCGATTTACCGCAATGGAAAAATAGAAGATGTCTACTGGACTTTCAGCTACAGCCCCATACGGGATGATAACCGGCAGATTAAAGGCGTACTGGCGGTATGCAATGAAACAACTGAAAAAGTAAACTACAGCCGTAATCTTAGGGAAAACAGGGACGAGCTGGAATTCGCCATCGATGCGGCCGAATTTGGAACCTTTGACCTGAACCCGGCCACTAACCGCTTTGCCGCAAATGCAAGACTCAAAAAATGGTTCGGGCTTAAATCAGATGAGGAGATCCTCCTTGCCACTGCATTAGAAGCCATTGCAGACTGGGACAGGGATCGTGTAGTGGAAAGTATCCAGAAGGCACTCCACTACGAGTCAGGCGGAAAATATGATATTGAATATACGATTATACACCCGCGTACCAAAAAGCGGCGTGTTGTACACGCACTGGGCAAGGCATGGTTTGATCAAAATAAGGTGCCATACCGTTTTAACGGCACACTGCAGGACATTACCGAACTTAAAAAAGCAGCAGAAGAACTGCACAAATCCCGACAGCTCACCGACCTAACTATTAAAAGTATGGGACTTGGGCTTTTCCACGTAGACTTCACCGATAATAATATAGAGTATTCCCCCGAGTTCAGCCAGCTGTTAACCGGGAATATCAAAAAGAAATTAAACCGGAAGGATTTTCTCAAACATGTGCATCCCGAGGACCTGCACCTGCGTTCTCAGGCCATTCAGAACGGAATTGAAAACGGCACCTTTTTCTACACGCCCAGAGTCATATGGGACGATGGGAGCATACACCGTATTGCTGTGTCGGCGGCAAGAATCTTAAATCCGCAGGGAAAAGCATCCACATTCTCGGGAACGATAGCCGATATATCCGAACAGGAGAAAAACCGTGATGCGCTGAAACTCGCTGAGTCACGTCTGGAACAGACCCAGCGGGATGCCGCAGTGCTCTTTAAAAATGTTACCGACAGTTCCCCTACCGGTTTATGGCTCTCGAATCCCGCGGGCAGGATGACCTATTTCAATAAGACACTTGTGGATTTTACCGGACTGCCCTATGAGGAATTACTGGCAGGCAGATGGACACGCGTCATTTTTGAGCAGGACTATCCGCAGGCAAAAGAAGCGTATCTTCATGCCGTAGCAAACAGGACCCATTTTGATGTTCAGTTCCGAGCCATAAAGTATACCGGCGAGCTGATCTGGTGCAGGGCCGCAGGGGATCCTTTCTATGACAGCGATGGAAATTACGGCGGTTACGCAGGATTCTGTATGGATATGGATGAGATTATCTCAGGACGCAGAGCCGTCAGCGAAAGCCAGCATAAGATCAGCGCCATGATCGAACAGTCCCCCTTCGGGATCTGTCTGTTCACGGGTCGGGATATGAAAATCGAGATTGCCAACGACATTATGCTCAGCTACTGGGGCAAAGACTCCACCGCTGTCGGCCGTCCTATGGAAGAAGCGGTCCCTGAGCTTAAGGGACAGCCTTTTATGGAGCTGCTTCAGGAAGTCTATCGCACTGGAAAAACCTACTATGGACACGCCGTGCCGGCAGATTTAAAAATCAATGGAAAACTGGGCACTTATTACTTTGAATTTACCTACACTCCGATACGCAACTCAAAGGGGGAAATTTACGGCATCATGGACATTGCAGTTGATGTGACCGATCAGGTCATTGCTTCCAAAAAACTGGAAGAGACCAGACTGGCACTCACCAGCGCCATAGAACTGGCAGAACTCGCCACATGGACTTTAGATGCCGCAAAAAAAACGATCACCTGTTCCGAACGTTTTAAAAACTGGCTTGGACTGGAGACCGGCACAGCAGACCGCGAAGAGTTCCTGCAACGCATCACAGTGCCGTTCCGAGATAAGGTTGCACTTGCACTGGATGAGGCCGTCAGCGGATCGGCTGAACATTTTTACGACTATGAATTTGAGATCATAAATAAGACAACCGGCCAGCACCGCATTATCCATGCCAATGCCCAGGTGCTGTACGGAAAAGACGGAGCTGCAGTTTCGCTCAGCGGCACGGCGCAGGATGTAACCAAACAGCGGAGCCTGCAGCAGGAACTCAGCTTTAAGGTAAAAGAGAAGACTGCAGAGCTCGTGGCGGCCAACGCTGAACTTGAAGCCAACAACCGCGAGCTTTCCCAGTTCGCCTATATTGCATCGCACGACCTGCAGGAACCGATACGCAAAATCAGTATTTTTACCGATATGATGCGAAGCAACCTGGACAGAAACCCCGAGAAAGTACAGTTCTACATCGACAAAATTCTTTCTTCCTCCAGAAGGATGGAAAACCTGATCAAAGATGTGCTGCAGTTCTCCAAACTGGCCAATATCACACAGCAGTTCGAATCGGTTGACCTTAACGATATTGTAACGGATATCCTGACGGATTTTGATCTTATCATTGAACAGAAAAACGCCGTGCTGCAGGTCGGAGAACTTCCTGTTGTGGAAGCCATTCCCCTTCAGATGTCACAGCTTTTCGGGAATCTGTTATCCAATGCCCTGAAATACACAAAAGCGGACACAGCGCCCCAAATCAGCATTACGACCCTGCCGATGCCCGAATCCGAAAAAAGGCTTCATGCCCTGAACCTTGAACTGGAGTACCTAAAAATAGAGGTGCGCGATAACGGGATCGGTTTCTCCCAGCAGCATGCCGAGCAGATATTTAATATCTTCCAGCGCCTGCATGGAAACGACCAGTACTCCGGAACAGGGATCGGACTGGCCATGTGCCGAAAAATTATGCAGAACCACGACGGTGAGATTACCGCGTCTTCTGAGGAAGGCGTCGGAACCGCCTTTACTGTGCTTATCCCCAGGCTTCACGAAAAAAAATAGAGCAGTGTACGATAGCGGTCGGGAAAAATGTATCTTTACTGCCTCTTACAATACAATATGAAAACCATTTTTTTAATTGATGATGATCCGGACGACCGCGAAATTTTTGAGGAAATTCTAGCCGAAGAGCATCCCTTAATTGAATTTCAGCAGGCTGAAAACGGCGCAGCCGCATTTGAAAAGTTAAGGTCAGGCCGTTTCACAAAGCCCGATCTGATTTTCCTTGACCTGAATATGCCCGTTATGGACGGACGAACTTTTCTCAGGCTGATCAAAAAAGAAACGGCGCTCCAGCATATTCCGGTAATTATCTACAGTACATCTTCCAGCGAAATAGACAAAAAATTTGCACTGGAACACTTTGCAGCACAGTTCTTAACCAAGCAGTATTCTATTGAACTGCTGCGGAAAGACTTAAATGCGGCGGTAGAAAATTATCTGGCCTGATTTTCTTTAAGCGGTCCGGCTACTAGATGAAGCATAAGATAAAACGAAAGGGGGACCGCGCTTCAAGGTTCCCTTCTGCTGTTTTTTTTCTAAATCGGGTATGATTCATCCTATACTATTAAATAACCCTGCTGACCTGTAATTCTATAAATCTGCTTCTAAAAAATTATAACATTTCTGCCCCTGCTTTACATACCTTTACCTCTAATTTTAAACTACCTGAGATGAACGATGCCATACAGCAGTTTGAATCTGAATTAAGGGCATTTCTTGAATTCAGCTACAACGCCTCAACCCTGACTGATAGCGCTGCAAGATTTAACGAAACCGAAAAGGCAGTCTTTGCTTTTGTGGACAATTACATACTGAACTCTCCTGACCTTATAGCAGGTGATGTTGAAAAATCTACTCATGATCTCCTCAATGAGTTTATCAATTCAAAATTAGAATAGGACTTATATTTACGTATGATTTCTTATTTAAATTCCACTCTTCCTCACATTCCTGCTCTAATTTAAGACAGCTTATCTGTAAAATAATACTTCCTTTTCAATGCTGTCTCTAAAAAAAACCTGTCTCATTAACATGCTGCGGGAATGCTGCCACCGGGTCTCGAAGCGCTCGAGGCCAGTAATGCTGAAATTATTTTATCTTCTCTATACACAATTACAATTATAAAAAAATTTGCATTCTAATTTTAGAATTCACAGCGGTACACACCAGATGCAGGGCTGAAAATTATATAAACGGGATCAAGCATTCTGTAAAGAGTATTGTCTTTTTAATTCTAATTTTAAAATAAAAATAACAGTAAACACACAGATATGGAAAACCTGCTAAACGAAGAGAATTTAGAGAATATCAGAGAATTAATAGAAAGTAAACTGGCTGATATACCGGGAGAATTAATCCTTCTAGGCGGTGTCGGCACTTTGCTGCTCTCCTCTTACCTTACCAAGAAAGGCAATACACAGGCAGCCGCTTTTATCGGTTCGCTGGCGGTACCGATAGTCGGCATAGGTCTTGCCAAATACAAAGATCTGCTAAAATCCGAAAAGGAAAGCCTGCAGCAGTCTGTCAATGCTTCCAACTAAGAATAGAAAAATGGTTCAGGCATTCTGTTTAAGATCAACCTGATACGATTTTCCCATGTAAAACAAACAGTCCCTCGCAGCAAGACACGTGCAGCGGCGCTGGCAGGCGGCAGGTTTTCTGCTGCACTGCAAATCCATGCAGAAAATATGGAAGAAGTTTTTTTTAAAGACTGGAAAAGCATAGGCCATGTTGTGCTTTCCACTGTCATTGCCTTTATCACCCTGTTTTTTTTCTTGAGAATCTCCGGAAAACGCACCCTGGCGAAGCTTAATGCTTTTGATTTTGTGGTGACCGTTGCCCTTGGATCAACCTTATCGTATATGATGCTCGCAATGGTGCCATTGGCGGAAGGAGCCATCGTGCTTTTTCTGATTATTGCCCTGCAGTATATTTTTGCATGGATTGCGCGCTCTTCCAAGAAAATGGAAAGACTTTTAAATGCTGTGCCGAGCCTGATCTATTATAACGGAGAATTTATAGAGCATAACATGGCAAAAGAAGCCGTTACCAGAGATGAAATATTCTCCATGATACGAAACTCCGGAATTGACCAGATCGACGATGTTAAGGCTGTTGTGATGGAACTGAACGGACAGATTACAGTGGTCAGGAAATCAAAAGGCAGCGGCGGCAGTTCTCTGGATGATGTACTGGCATAAACAGATTCCCGCTTCAAAATGTCTTTCGCAGTACTGCAAAGCAGCACAGTGCCTCAATGCCCGGGCTGTTGCTGCCGTCGATGAATTTCGTATTTCGCTTTATTTCCAGCCTTCAAACTATAGAAAAACCATTCGAGCATTTCATTATTTACAGCTTCTGCGAAATTTAAATAAACAGCATACCGTAAAATCCGCAGGAGAAATTGTTTGAACCCGGACGCCTTCACTTCTTTTTAAAAACGATCAGATGCTGCAGCGCCGGATCATTCAGGAGCCTTTCCATCTCACTGCAGATAATTTCCTGGACGTCACGCTTGATCTGCATATAGTTCTGCTGTATCATCGTATGATCCAGCTTTCTGACAGCGGGTATTTCCTCATAGCTTTCCTCTTCTTTACGCATTGCATCATGGTCATTTAAGATTTCCGAATGAAATGTTTTAAGCTTGATCCTGCACTGCGGGTCATCGGCTGTCATCCCTACAAATTCACCCGAACTTAAGGATGAAATTTTCGATGCAGGTACAGCCGCTTCGAGCTGTCTGGAACGGCTGATGGAAGTATCGGAACTGTTGATCGAAATACTCTCCCGGTCCTGCATGATCTTCCCGAAACGTTCCGAGAGCTGTTTAGCGGTATCTCCGGTTACCTGCCCTGAAATTATATTGCCGGTGATGTTCATGATCACATCGGCCTGCTCGCGTCCGTAGTCTTTACGAAGCTGGCTGAAGTCCTGCACTCCCAGACAGGTGCTGACTTTATTGCTTCTTGCCGTGGCAATCAGGCTGTCCATATTGTTGAGATAAATGGTCGGAAACTCATCAAAAATAAGACTGGATTTGAGCTTTCCTTTTTTGTTGACCAGCTTTACCAGACGGTTTACATAGAGCGACAGAACGGCTCCGTAGATCTGTATTTTCTGGGGATTGTTTCCCATACAGACAATCTTGGGCGCTAAAGGATTATTGATATCTAAAGTAAAATCATTTCCGGACAGCACATAATACAGCTGGGGCGAAGACAGCCTTGCCATGGCCACCTTAGCCGAAGCAATCTGCCCTTCAAGCTGCTCCATCGCATCGTTAAGATAGGCATTGATAAAAGGGTTGATGAGCACCTCTATTTCCTTATCCGTGCGCAGTAAAGTAAACAGGCTGTCGTAGTCGGTCTGCATCAGTTCAATGACATGCGGCAGGGTGCAGAATTCCCCGTCTTTATATCTTCTGAGATACCAGATTACGGCTGATAAAAAATTAATCGGCGACTCCACAAAAAAGTCCCCCTGCTTTTTGATCCATTCCCGGTTAAGTCCCATAAGAATCGTGCGCGCTGATTCTGAAGCATCGGTGATATCCTCCATGCTCTGCGGGTCCAGCGGATTGCAGCGGTGCATGATCTTATCAAAATTAATGAAATAACACTTCGGCCTCACCGCATAAACATGCTTATATTTTTCAAAGGTGTTGTAGACAATTTTTGACAGGTCATCGTACTTGAAATCATAGACAAACATGCTGAATCCTTTGGCTATGTGCTGGGTGATCACATGACGGATCACAAAGTAGGATTTACCCGAACCGGGCGTCCCTAAAACCAGCAGTCCGCGGAAGGGATTGATGATATTAATCCAGCTGCTGCGCACCTTATCTTTAAGACAATATCTGGCAGGAAGATTGATGGAATATTCATTTTCCAAAAGCCGTTCTTCCTGGGGAAAGGTTTCATTCTCGGTATTGAAAATATCGGCTGCAGCCAGCCTGTTTTTAATAAAACGCGACAGCAGCGTGCCGCCCGAAAGCACCAGCAGAAATCCCAAAGCCGTCGTTCCTATGTAGAGCAGTGCATACACTAAAACCGCGCTGCCGTAAAACAGCAATAGGCCGCTGAGAAAATAGACAGCCAGCCCTGAAGCCATATAATAAAACGCCGTTTTAAACTGCAGCTTCTCATCCTTTTTTCCCTTTGCCCCCAGCAGGGAAATCGCAAGAAGCACCAGTGAAATAATCTTGGATAGATGAAAGCTTCCGAACAGCCCTGCCTTATAAACCGAACCCAGAATCTTATCTCCAAAATCCCCTGTCAGCTCCCAGAAACGGAATGCCTGATAACAGTAATAATAAAAATGAAGCATCAGTACAATAATGCTCATCAGTCTTGTCATATCGAGTATTTTTCTCAGCGCCTGTTCATTTTCTCCTGTCTGCATAGCTGTCTTTTTTTACTGTTGATCCCTCTGATTAATTCAGATCCGAACGTCCTTTTCTTTTTCTCTTTTTCCTTCTTCCCTTAAACTTTCCGATGCCATCATCCCCCCGCCATTCGGGTTTCAGCAGCTCGTCCAGCATTTTGGCATGGATGCCGTCAAAAACCTTTTCTGAGCACTGGGGACTGCCCGCAGCTCTGCTCTTCTGCAGATTCATGTCAGGCGGGGCAGACTGTCGTTTCTCTACAGCTTTCCCACAGCGTTCCAATACTGCACCAGCGCTGTAATTTCTTCCCAGCGCACTGCCGTTAAACACGCATTTGGTCACATGATCCACATAAGTCAATCCGTACACAAGACCTGCATCACTCTTCCGCATCACGGTACTTATTCCCTGCTTTTCGAGCAGTAAAACCAGTCTGTCCAGCGCCAGATTCTTTCCGAAGAAGGCATTGTCCACAGCACTGCGGATTCTCGTTTTTTCAAAGGCTTTTTCACTATTGTTCAAAGCAAATTTTCTCTCCAGAAAAGCGAGGGTCGGACGCATCGAAAAGTCGCTTGCCTTAATGGGAACGCCGATTGATTTTCCGCTCTGGTCCACTATTCTGTAAAGCAGTCCTCCCGAGGTAAACACGCGCGAATTTTCACTGCCTCTGTCGGCCTTAATATTGTAAAGCTGCAGCACTGCATTGAGCTCTGCCAGCGAAGTGTATTTATAACTGGAAACCACTGCATGCACTACAGCAGACATCGCTTTTTTAGACTCCATTCTGCCATATTGTGCTCTGGCGGCTACTGGTTTTAAAAGGGAAATATCCTCTTTATTTCTGCCTTCGGCAGGCACCAGTCCGAAATCTTTTTCAAGCTCTTTTCTGGCTTTTTCCGACTGGTTTTTTCCAATGTTATGCAGGTCGATTCTCGAGCCGTCTGCTCTTACTTTTATCGATACGATATGAATGTGCGGATGTCCTGCATCGTGATGCTGATAGACCAGATAAGGCTGTTCTGCAAAACCTATTTTCTCCATATAGGCATGAGCGATTTCCATAAGCTTTTCCGGCGGATAATTCTCTGATGGATGAAAGTTTAATGAGATATGCACGCTGCCCCGTTTCACATTATCATTAAGGGCGTTCTGGTGCAGCATCCTGCCCAGTTTCACTGCGGGGTTCATCCGCTCGGCCGGCATTGGATAATTCCCCTCCCCGATGCACTGCGCTGCCCCCTCTCTGACCTTGTTTTCATTGTAATTGAAAACACTGCGCACTGAATGTCCGGTCTTTATCACTGCAACCATTTCCCAGCTGTTTTTTCCATAACTTTCTGGATTTCCTGTACCCTGTCCAGCAGTTCTCTGCGCTGGATCTCACTGTGCAGGATCCAGTCTCTGAACTCCGGAATCTGCCTCAGGGTATGGAGTTTTTTAACGGCCTGGTTGAAATTGTTTGCAAGCGCATTGAGCTCTTTTCGCAGGCGGATGATTTCCAGCATCATCTCATCAAGGGATTCATTGCGATACTTAACTGTTAAGGGTTTATGCAGTATGCATTTTCTCAGGTATTCGCTCATCTGCCGGCAGGTGGTTGCCTTAAAGCGTCTTTCTATTACCGCAAACTCAGCGGCTGTAAAACGCGCTGCTGCAATGCGGTTTCGGTTCAAATTCTCTTTCTCCATCTTTGCTCCCTTTCCTTTCTTTAAACTTCATTTTTTCTGTTTTTCCTCTTTTCAAAAGCACTGCCGCGAGTTCCGAGCACAAGGCAGCCGGATGCGTTTGTTTAACAAACGGACATCTGGCCGACTGCAGGAACGAGGCAGTCCGTTAAACTCTTTAAAAAATCCAGATTTAAAAAGTTTTTGAGAACGATTCTTGGGCTAATGTAGAAAAGCAGGATGGAAACCGCCTATCCCCGCCATATTTTGAACGGGGTGTTTTCAGCTCTTCAGCGTATCTTTACAGGGAATCAATTATTAATTTAAAAGTGAAAATTATGCTGACGGAAAATGATGCGGTGAGGGTGTTCGATACCATTATGAGCAGCCCGGGAATGAACGAGATGGTAAGGATGGATCTGAAGATTTCAAGGAAAAATGTACTGCTGCTCCATCATGTGATTGAGCGCGGCATTACTGAAAATGAAAGCGGTCTTTCGGTGCTGCTGCAGAGTATTCCAAAAGAGAACACGGACGAACTCAGACAGCTCTCCGAGGAGTGTCTGCAGCGGGCAGGACTTACCGAACTGAACCAGAAACTTTCTGCTCTTGGAACAGAGAAAAAACAGTCTTCTTAAAGTATTGCGCCGGCTGAAAAAAAGCCGGCTTTTCTTTCGCATACAGTCGTATTGCTGCCTGTTTTCATACAAAAAAAAGACACCTTTTAAGGTGCCTCAGCAGGCTTTCCGGCGCCTCGCCGCGCAGTACTCTAATCCGTTTTAAACCTGCTGTTCATACACAGCATCAGCACTAAGGTCACTACGATGCACGAAGCGCTTGCTTCAAACAAAAGGCACAATATATAGATCGGAACAGAAGGCTCGGCGCCGAAGATAAAGGTCTCCGACAGCGTCGCAACATACTGGTCACCGCCTCTGGCGTAACTGTAAATCATCAGTGCAGCCAGACTCAGTGTAACTCCTATAAAAGCTGTGATCATTGCTGATACTGCGTTGTAAAGAAAATTCTTCTGGCCCTGGGCAAGATTTATCATTATTATTCTGTACACGCCGTATAAAATAAAAAATACATTCAGCAGCCGCAGGTATATGATATGGGAAAGATTCAGTAATTCCATTATTAAGAAGAAAATCGCAACGCCCGTAAAAATAAGCAGTCCGCTGCTTAATTCTCTGGGAATTCTAGAGGTGTGTGCTGTATTCATAGTAGCTGTATTAAATTAAATATCAAATTTAAAACAGCGCTTTCTAAACGTGTTATAAAATTCAGCTGCACCTTTTACAAAATACACAGCACTAAAATACTGATTATAGGAAACTTAAATCAATAATAAAGTACATAATCCGTGTAATTTCTTTTTATAGAACAGAATGAACAATGGATTTCTGAAAGCTGACTCTTTTAAAACTGCAGCAAAAAAGCCCCTTATCAATAAGGAGCTTCTTGGCAGCCGGCGGGTGCCTGAAAAGGTATGCGGTAACTAACTAAATCATTGTACAGAACCTTCAGACGAACCCCGCCGGTCCCCTGTTATTTTTCTGAATGATTAAAACGTTTTTTACCTTACCGATCATATAACAAAATTACCCCAATATTGCTGGAATTCCTTACAGTTTATGATTTTTAAATTAGATATTTTTTATATTCATCACACTGGCAGTTGAAAACAACTTGCAGTATCAGCTGCGGATCCGCACCCCGGTTAATTCTTTTTTGCCTCTCGCTGAAAGTCCCAGTTCCCGCATATAATTTCTAACCGTCTTACTAGATATCTTATGGCCGGCATGCCGCAGTTCCACAGCAATTCTTTCGCTCCCGTAACGTCTTTCAAATGCAAAGAAGAGTCTGGTTATTTCCTGATGCATCAAGATCTTTCTGCGCTTTGTTTCATTAAGCGGATTTCTTTTCCATTTATGGTACCGGTACCTGCTGGCTCCTAAAACTTCGGTCATTAACCGGATGGAGTAGCGCTTTTCATTCTGCAGGATGAAATCATAAAGCACGTCCTTCTTCTTCGAAATGCAGCTGCCGGCATTTTTCAAGATTTCAAACTTCAGTTCTGCTTTTTTAATCTCTAGTTCCAGACTGGCAGCATAAAGATCTGCAGCACTTATTTTATTGTCCTGCTTCATATTCTAATCCCTGTTTCTAAGTAATAATCGTTATTAAACTGCTCTATCGTTTTATTATTCAGAGAGGTGTGAATTCTCTTTGTATTATACCAGTTTTCAATAAATTCATATATTTCCTGTCTCATCTTTCTGCGGGTAAATAAGTTATTCCTCGGATCTATTAATTCTCTTTTCAGCGAACTGAAAAAGCTTTCCGATACAGCATTGTCACAGCTGCATCCTTTACGGCTCATGCTTTTCATAAACCTGTAAGAAGCCAGCTCCTTAGAAAAGGCTCTGTTGGCGTACTGAACGCCCCTGTCGGAATGAAAGATAAGTCCCTCCGCCGCAGTCCGGTTTGCCACCGCCATTTTGAGAGCCGGCAGAGTAGTGTTTTTGCCGGCGAGACTGGAGCCCAGATTTCAGCCTATTATTTTACGGTCATACAGATCAATAATGATGGTGAGATATAAAAAACCTTTTGTAGTCTGCAGATAGGTAATATCAGATGCCCATACCTGGGAGTGGGAATGCACCTGAAAGTTTCTGTTCAGGATATTTGGAGCTGTGTAATAAGTATGTTTAGAAGCCGTAGTAGGCTTAAATTTTCTTTTTTTAATGCGGCGCAGGCCTAACTCCCGCATGTAAAAAGAAACCCTTTCCTGACATATTACATAACCGAGCTTATGCAGTTCCTTTGTAATTTTATTGCGTCCGTAATATTTCTTAAAATGAAAAAAAATTGATTTAAGATCTTCCTTAAAAAGAGCTGTCCGCTGCTGTTTGACAGAAATGCCGTTTTTCTTCCACCTGTGGTATCTGCCGTAACCTACCTCCAAAATGCTGCACATTTTTAATATGGAATAAGTGCTCTCATTTTGTCTTATGAACTCATAAATCATTAAATTTCCCTGATAAAGATAGGGTGATGCTTTTTTTAAAATTTCATATCTCAGGGCAGCTTCATTTAATTTCTTTTTTAGATTAAAAACTTCGTGATCATCGGGATGATATCTGTCATATCCAATACCTGGAAAACTTCCCTGTCCGAATTTTTGATATTCTTTCCGCCATCTGCACAGCATGCTGGATCTTATTCCAAGTTCTTCTGCTGCTTCCAATAAGGTATTTTTTTCATCGATCAAACCAACAGCTCTCTCTTTAAAAATGCGGTCATATCTTTTATATATTTTTGCCATAATCTTAAAAATGTTTCTCTGATTTCCCAGGAGTTGAAAACTAAGTTACTAAAACACGGAATACTTTCTTTGTAAATTTGTACATTAAATAAAACTAGGAAAAGCATTTAGTAAAATTGATTCTGCCGGGCGCCTCATAAATCAGAAGATTATGGGGGTAAAAAAAAAATAAAAGGCGCTATAAAGCGCCTTCATCTGCAAAGGAGTAATAGCTTTCCTCTGTAATGATCAGATGATCCAGAAGTTTGATATCGAGCAGTTCTCCTGCCTTTGCAATTTTGCTGGTAATGTAACGGTCAGGATTTGAAGGCTGCAGCGATCCCGAAGGGTGGTTGTGGGCGATGATCAGTCCTACTGCACCTGCTTTAAGCGCTGCCGCAAACAGCAGCCTGATGTCTACGACGGTTCCAGTAATTCCTCCTGAGGAAGCTTCATAAATGCCTAATACTTTATTGGACTGATTGAGCAGCAGCACTTTGAACTGCTCCAGAAATTCAATCTTGCCTGGATCCCAGCATTCTTTCAAAAGCGTAAAGGCAAATCTGGAGGATGTAATATGAGGTCTCTCGGAACTTTTAACTTTTGTTTTATAAATCAGGTCGATTTCTGAAACGATTTTCCAATTGTGATCTGTCTGCGTTTTCATAATGCTAAATATTTAAGATTAATTTTAGCACCGCCTTCGGGCAGAAGGGAGCAAGCGCAGAAAGCAACGCAATAAAGCAGGACGGCTGTCCTGCATTTATGGGGGAATTTTTTGCGGCGCCCCGAACCGCTGCGCCCGAACTTTGTGTGGGAATTAAACGGTATTTACATCCGGTGCAACCAGCTGTCTAATGAAAAAAAAAACGGGATAAGGTCCTACTGAAAACCGCCTGCGTGAAAAGTGCCGTAATGAAATCGCATGACACTGCACAAGCAGCTTTCCGGATGCCCGAACAGTGTGTAAACTGCAGGAAGCAGGCTGGAAACAAACATGTCATAAGCCCGTATCCAGGCATGCGTGACAGGCTCTTTTGCACTATTTTCACATCATGAATTAGAAGTGATAAAAAACATTTAGAACCTTCTCCTGCACCATAGGAAGCACACTCGAAATAATAGGCACAGTGCACCGTGGGCTGCCTTCCGAACCAGTCTTACTTCCGCCGGATCAGGGAATCCCCGCAACATATTACTCCATAAAAAACTGATTTACCGACAGATAAATCATAGCAATCCTATAAAAATCCTGTTTTATAATATAACAGCATCGGGTCTGCTCAGAGTAACTTTGGATAAACCATTAAAATTAGGAATCATGGAAAATAGAAACAAAACAGCACAAGCAGATAATGCCCGTATCGATATCTCCGATCAAAACGAAATACAGCAGTGGGCAGAAAAGCTCAATGTGCCTGAAGAGATCTTAAAAGATGCAGTCAGGGCAGCCGGTGCAACAGTAGAAGAAGTAACCGGGCATATCAGTGAAAATTGCCCTTCAAGGGAAAGTGCATCGGAATCGGTTCGCTTGAAAGACGGTCCGTGGCATGATGATGCTCAACATAATCCGGAAGGCAGAAGCATTGGAGAAGCAACAGATCCATCAAAATTATCACAGCTCTAAATTTTAAAAGCAGTATGCAGAGATTTATACTTTCCTTTTTTTTTAAATCATCCATATTGCGGTTTTAAATAAAACAATTAAATTAAAGTATTACATATCAATCAATTAACTACTTTATTAAATTTTAACTATAACACTAAAAAAGAATATTATGTCTAGAGAAAATCAGGAGAGCTACGATCAGGATGAACGTACTTACCACGCAGCAGATGATTCCATAAATTCAGAACTTTTGGAGAAAAAAGATCCGGCGATCAACCAGCACGAAAATGACACCACCGGAATTCACAGCGATGCTTCAGAACATCACAATCCCCGTCCGGATGAACGTGACCCTGATGCCGATAGAAGAACCCTTGACGAAGAAAAAGCTGTTGAGGATGACGATGAGGATAATTGATTCCTTAATTTTTGAATGCTGTTTAGGTCAAAGTGGTTTTTACAGCCTGTGAAGGATATGAAACTATTTTTTTTAAAAGGAATCAGACTTATGATTAATAAACAGCGTAAACCGCATTGAAACGGCTTAAAAAAACAAAATCTTAACGATTGGAAATCGCAGCATTCAATAAGATCTTGAAGAGAATTTACCCGCCTTACTGGCTGCAGGTTCTCTTCAGGATTTTTATTTTTTCTGTCCCTTCTCCCCATCTCTTTCTGCATTCCTCCGTGCTTTATATAAGAAACCGACAGTTTAGCCACTATTGTATAAAACTCTAGTATATAAATATTTTATTAAAAGATATAAGCGGGATTTATCCAAAATCATTATTGCCTGACAGTGATCCGTACAGCTTGGAAATAATTGCCTAAATTTGCATAACAGGTATTGATCTGCCTGTTTTGAAATCAACGAGATCAAAAAATTATCACTGCAGAAAATGAACGACCCGATTCTAGAAAACCTTAATCCCAGCCAGCTTCAGGCCGTGAAAACCACAGAAGGATACGTGCGTGTCATTGCGGGTGCGGGATCTGGAAAAACAAAGGCGCTTACCTCCCGTTTTGCCTACATTGTGGACAGGCTTGGAATAAACTCCTCCAGCATACTCTGCGTGACCTTTACCAACAAGGCTGCCCAGGAAATGAAAAAACGTGTCAAGGCGCTAATCGGCGATACCTATGACCTGGCTTTCATCACCACCTATCACGGCTTCTGCGTTAGGTTCCTGCGAGAGGAGATCAACAAAATACATTACCCGAAGAACTTTATCATATTGGACGCCGAAGACCAGAAAAGCATACTGCGTGATATTTTCAACGAGCTTCAGATCAATTCTAAACACCTGACCTTCAAACAGGTGCTGCGCTTTATATCCAAGCAGAAAAGCACTTCCAATTACCTGGGCTACATCCTTAAAAACAAAGGTTTTGAACCGGACGAAAGCGATTCGCTCTCCAGCCGCATCTTCCAGATCTATCTGGACAAGCTCAAACGCAGCTATGCCCTGGATTTTGACGATCTGATTCATTTCACAGCTTTTATTCTGGACAACAATCCCGATGTGCTTTTGAAATGGCAGGAAAATCTGCATTACATCCAAGTGGATGAGGCGCAGGACAGCTCCGAGAACCAGTTTCATCTGGTGGAAATGCTCTCTCGTCTGCATCAGAACCTTTTTCTTGTCGGGGATCCCGACCAGACCATCTACGAGTGGCGCGGTGCCAAGCCCGAATATCTGGTGGAGTTCGACAGCATGTTCCCCGATACCCAGACCATCATCATGAACCGCAATTACCGCTCTACACCCAACATCCTGAAGATCGGGAACCACATCATCAAGAACAATACGGTAAGGGTGGACAAGGATATGGTAACCGACAAGCCTGAAGGCTTTGAGGCGGTCCACTTTCACGGAAAGAATGACTTTGAGGAAAGCCGGTGGATAGCAGCAGAAATCAAGGAGATACTGCAGACTGAACAGGCATCGTATTCTGATATCACTATACTGTACCGCTCCAATCATCTTTCCAGAAATATTGAACAGGCATTTATAAAGGCAAATATTCCCTACTCCATTTTTGGAGGCATCCGTTTCTTTGAAAGAAAAGAGATCAAGGACGTGCTCTCCCTTTTAAGACTGATTGTCCAGGGGGACAATTTCTCTTTCCTGCGCATGCACAACCATCCTTCAAGGGGACTGGGCAAAAAATTCCTCGAAAGGCTCAACCTTCTGGCAGGCGAACAGAACCTCTCCCTTTTGCAGGCACTGCAAAACAATATCACAGACAAGGAACTGGCTAAAAAAGGCGCTGCTGAATTTCTGGAGCTCATTGCAGGGCTGCGCGAAACTGCCAAAACAAAATCCATATCGGACTTGGTCAAGATCATACTCGATAAAAGCGGGCTTTCCGAACTCTACCGCAAAGACGGCGACGAGGACAGGCTCGAGAACATTAAGGAGCTTGTAAATTCTATGCTGCTGCTGGAAAAGGAAAACAACGCTCCGGTGAACATTATTGAATACCTGCAGGAAGTTTCGCTGTATACCGATCTGGATGCCGATACCGAGAATCAGGACAAAGTCAAATTGATGACCATCCACATTTCCAAAGGGCTTGAATTTCCATATGTCTTCTTATGCGGTTTCACGGAAGGCGTACTGCCAAGCGCGCTGTCTGTCAAAGAAAGAAGGGCGCGTGCCATTGAGGAAGAAAGAAGACTGATGTATGTGGCGGTCACGCGTGCTGAAAAACGCTTCTATATGACCGATTCCGAGGGCTTTAATTTTACTACCGGGCTCAATAAATACCCTTCAAGGTTTCTTTTTGAAATCAAGGAGGAATTCTATGTCCGCAAGGGGGTGCTCTCCCAGCAGATCATAGCAGACAGCAAAAACAGTCTGGGCGCCGCTTCACAGCCTTCGCAAAACACCGCTTTCAGGGAAGGCGACATCGTGATGCACCCGGTCTGGAACAAGGGAAAGATACAGACGGTGAATCTCGAGAAAAAAGAATATCTGGTGGATTTTTTCGATATTGGAAAAATAAAGCCCATCGATTTCGGCTTCAGACATCTGACCGCCTTTTCTGAAGACAGCATGGATTCTGAAGGGCCGGAGGAAATTCTGGAACTTGCAGAGCATTTGAAAACAGCTCCTGACCCTTTTGGGCAGGATTCCGCATTGGAAAACCAGGACCATCAGGAGTTTTCTTCTGATACTACTTTTGATGCAGAGATGCATGAAAATACTGAAAAAGACAAGAAGGATGCAAAAAAGTGGTGGAAGCTTTAAGGCACCCTAAAATTGGCTTATTTATTTTTAGCTTCTTTTTTTATTTTTTAGCTTTTTCTTTGATCTTTAGCAATGCAAAAGCCCAGTCGCTGCTAATAGCACTGGGCTTTTGTACGTTTTTCGGCTTGTATCGGTCCTGCACAATGGATTTATGCAGGCGCTTTATCGGCTTATATCTTGTAGTATAACGCCGTAAAATGCCTTTTTAGTATCAGGCTCCGTTTCTACTCTTTTGGGTTCTCCATCCCGCTGATGATTTTGGCCACTTCATCCTCAGTGGATTTTAGTTTTGCCTGACAGAACTCGATCAGTTCGGATGCCCTTTTTACTTTAGCCGCCAGCTCATCCACAGAGATGGTTTCATCTTCCATTTCTTTTGCAATCAAAGCCAGCTCTTTGGCTGCAGCCTCATAAGTCAGTTTGCTTTCCATCATGTTGTATTTTTTCATTGACCGTACTTTTCAGTATGGCATCTTTTACTACTATTTCTATTTCCTCTCCCTCATGTATGTTCCCCGCTCCATTTATAATTTTGTCGTTTTTCCGTATCACGGCATATCCTCTGCTCAGCACATTCTGCGGGGAGAGGAGTTTTATGGTTTTCCGGTGATCTTCCAATTGGAGTTTGCGGCTGCGCAGGTACTGGCCGGTAAAGATCTTCAGATTGTTTTTTAAATACTCAAAGTCCCTGTTTTGCTGCTGGATAATTCTCTGCGGATGCTGCAGTGCTTTTTGGGCGGTAAGCAGCAGGTGCTGCTTTTCTTCAGCCAGCAGGTTTCGGCTTTCTTGAGAAATATGCTGCTTTTTTAACATAAGCTCTTGTTTCTGCACGGCGATGAGCTCCCTTACATTATGACTTACCAGGCTTTTAAGCCCGCTGAGTTCTTTGTAATACCCAAGGAAAAGCTGCTGTGATTTCAGGGCTATCCTCCTTTGCTGGGAAAGTATATGCTGCTCGAAACTGCGGTTGTGCGCGATGATGAACTCCGCTGCCTTGGTCGGGGTTTTGGTATGGTTATGCGCCATCAGATCGGTGATGCTGACATTTTTCTGGTGCCCAATGCCGGTTATTACTGGAATGGGGAATTTGGCGACAGCCCTTCCGATATTGTAATTGTCGAAAATCAGGAAATCGGACTGCGACCCGCCTCCCCTTGTGATGACAATGGCATCATAAGGAATACCAGTGTTGTAGACCTCAATAAGCTTGTTTAGGAACAGTTTGGCGTTATTATCACCCTGTACAACGGTGTGATAGTCATCGATCTGGAAAACATATCCGAAATCGTTATGCTGCATCGTGTGCCGGAAATCTTCATTTCCTGCAGAACTGCTGGAGGAGATCACCGCGATCCTTTGAATTACCGAAGGAAGTTTCAGACGGCTGTTCAGCGTGGAATACAGTTCTCCCTCTTTGTGTATGAAATCATTCTCTTTCAGCAATCGTGCCAATGTGGCGTTGCGCTGCTGCTCCAGTATGCCAAGCATGAAATTGCTGTCGATATCCAGTAGGTTTACTGAAAGACCGTAGAGCGGATGAAAATCAACGCTCAACTGGACCAGCACATGCAGATTGTTGGTAAAACGCTGTCCGGTTGTAATTTCAAAATCAAGGATCTTAACTGCTCCTGTTCCCCAGGATTTCCCCATTATCTTTGCTGTAATAGCACTGCTGGTTTCTGATTTCTCCACCAGCTCAAAATAATGAATCTTTTTATCAGCCTTAAAAGAATGATTGGTAATATCAGCCACCACCCAGTACGTGTGTCCTTTAAAACGGTCAGTGATCGCATCCTGGATCTGGTCGTTTAGCTGCGAGAGTCTGATATACTGGTCTGGTCTCATTATGCGGTTTAAAGCGTCTGCTGGATCTGTTTTCTTTCGCTGTTCAAGTACTGATTACAGCGCGAAATCTTAAAAATACGGCCGGCATACTGTGAAAGTTGATTTCGCAGCACTTTAACAGACATTCTTATTTGATTGTGATAGTATCTAGAAGATTTTCCTCACTGATGAAAGCGGTGATATACTGCTGCACTTCATTTCGTCTGTCCGCAGCTGTTTCAAAGGTATTGATATGAAAATACTCATCCTGATCCAGGATATGAATAATTTCGGTATAGCCCTTTGAAACAAGGAATCCTTTGAGTTTAATGACAGTGAGCTGCTGATGCGGATTCAAATCTTTTCTCACCTGCAGCTGTATTGCTTTTTCCATTTTGAAAGATCTGTAAATTATAATAGTAATGAATATGGAATCAAATATAATAATTTATACCGAGGCTTCAATCTGCCTTACTGTTAAAAAAATGATTTCCCTTCTCTTTTAACTACTTTCTAAAAGCAGGCTTATTCCAGAAAATAAAAAGCCCATCTTTAACCACAGCGCAAAAAAAAATGACGCTCACAACATGTTAATTTGACAATAAATCTCCTTTTTTCTATAAGAAAAATACTTCAGCTCTTTTTTAATTTTAAGGTAGTAAAATCTTAAAATAAAACATTATGGAAAATCTGCATAATTACAAGGAAGAAGAACTTCAAAAATGCCCGTATCATCAGCAGCTCAAAGCTTCAGGGGATCAAGAAAGCGGGGAAAATGTCAATACAGGGGACTGGGAAGATCAACGTGATGAGGATGGAACAGATCCAGACCGTTATGAAAAGGAAGGCGGCAACAACAATTCAGGAGGCGCCGGAAGCACAGGCAGCGCTGCCACTAACAGCTAAAATACAAACTAATAAACAGGAATGCTATGATTACAGATACTAATTACAACAGCGGCAGTAACCAGCAGAACGATATTATCTACAGCCGTTATGCCCACAGCATTACAAGTTACAGCCAGCAGGCAGCTGTCAGCGAAGAAGAAAAAACTCAGGAGCATTTTTCAGCTGCCGGCCAGACTGATTCCACTGGTGGATATCCCAATAATGAATTCATTAATGCGCTTGAAAATAATGACCTGCAGGTCTCCGATCAGCAGTATAACCACAGCGCACTGGAAGCCGATGATCCGGATAATGATTTTGAAGATGATCAAGACCTTGATCCCGATGATCTGGATGATGATCTTACCGAGCGTTACGATGAAAATGACAGTGATGCTGCATCTGAACCTGAAACTTTTTCAGACGACGGCTATAAAATTGATTAGGAAGTAAAATTCTCAACAGCTTAAAAACAAAACACATGCACAACTCAACAATATCCAATAGAAATACTGCTTCAAAAAGCAGCGTTAATGTTTCGGCATTTGAACGCATCCTGATGACGGCGGCAGGATCCTACCTGCTTTATAAGGGACTGACCCAGGAAAAGAAAAACATAACGCAGATAACCTCAGGCGGCGCCATGCTGGCTCGCGGCATCAGCGGCTACTGCCCTGTTTACAGCGCCGTAGACCATCTTAAAAATGTTAAAGCTTCCAATGTCAATATCAGAACCAGCATCACCATTAACAAACCCATAAGTGAGGTATATGCTTTCTGGCGTAATCTGGAGAACCTTCCTAAATTCATGACCCATCTTGATTCCGTAAAGACCATCAGCAGCACAGCGTCTGAATGGATTGCTAAAGGACCTGCAGGAATCGGGCTGCTGCGCTGGAGGGCTGCAATTATCAAAGACCAGAAAGAAAAACTATTAAGCTGGCAGTCTAACGATGATGCACCGGTAAAAAACTTCGGCAAAGTGCTTTTCAAAGCCGTCGGCAATACAACAGAAATAGAGGTGACCATCTCTTACCGCGCTCCTCTGGGAATTGCGGGGCAGGGTGCTGCAAAACTGCTGAACCCCATTTTTGAAAAAATAGTGCACGATGACATCCTCGGGTTTAAATCCTATCTCGAAAATAAATAAGAGACCGAAAACGAAGTTTTCAGCCCGTCTCGGTAAAAACCTTTTGGACCGGAATTTCAAAAGGTTTTTATTTTCATGGCGGCCGCAGGGACAATAAAAAATATTGCCGCGAACACGAAAAGCACAAATTTGCAATAAAACTTTCCTGAATTAACCTTTAAAATATATCTTTACACCATGAGAAGAAACGGCGAGATTATTATAATTGAAGATGATGAAGACGACAGGCTTTTTCTGAGAGATATTTTTGAAAGTCTTGGGTATCCCAATAAGATAAAATTTATTGAAGATCCTACGGATGCAGTACCTTATTTATCCAATCCCTCAGTGGTGCCTTTCCTTATCATTTCCGATATCAACATGCCCAAAATTAACGGTTTTGAGCTGAGAGAGCAGATCATTTCCATTGCCGGCATCAGCCGTAAATGCGTCCCCTATATATTCCTTTCCACTTCCAAAAATCCCGAAAATGTGATCAGAGCCTATGGCTGCAATGTGCAGGGTTATTTTAAAAAAGAGGAAGATTTCTCTGCCTACAAAATAATGATGAAAAATATCATGGAATACTGGCTTACCAGTCTTACACCGGCCATGTCACTGTAACAAACCTAGGAGAAAACAGCTTTGCGCACAGGCAGGATAAGAGGGTACCGATATCACTGGATTGACCTATAATCCCACTGCGGAAGAATTTTGGTTCAGAAGAAAAAAAAGCTTGGCTTAAAGTATGGAATCCAGGACAGCAAGCAGTTCGCTGTAAGAGTTAGGCTTACTGATGTATTTTATTATCTGGTTCTTCTCCAGCAGTTCCTTCACGAAAGCTTCTGAAGGCGTGGAGATCATAATCACCGGAATATCTTTCAGTTTTGCGTTGTTTTTTAAGGACGCAAGCAGCTCCAGTCCGTTAATCCTCGGCATATTATAATCCAGAAAAATCACATCAGGAAGGTTCTCGGATGTTTTAAGTTCTTCCAGCGCCTTCTCTGGATTGATCTGCCATCTGATATCAGCGGATCTGCTTACGGAATGAGCCGCTTCCACAAAAAGTTCGGCATCCTCGGGATCATCATCAATAAGCAGAATATTTTTATACAACATGGGTTTCCAATTTAAGCTTGTTATACTGCGGTTCTAACACATACGCTGTTTACACTTCAATGGTTTGGCATAAGCCAAAAATAAAAAAGATTTTTTTAAATCGTTAAATCTATTGTTTTTTGTTAGTAAGCCTGCTGTGGCACTGCAGACCAATATACATAACGCTTCCACTTTCGTTTTTACAGCATGATTTTCTGTTTTTAGAGCATTTAGAGATGAAAAATCCTTGAACAGAAGCTTTTTAGTTCAGTATCCATTTTTAGGAAGATAAATCCAGAAGGTGGTGCCCTGCAGGGGAGCACTTGTAAAATTGATTATTCCGTTGTGGTTTTCGATAATTCTTCTGCACAAAGCAAGTCCGATACCGTTGCCTCCGTATTCTTCCCTCTGGTGCAGGCGCTGGAACATGTCAAATATCCGGCCGGAATATTCGCTGTCCATTCCGATTCCGTTGTCGGCAATAGAGATTACGTGATAATTTCCTGAAGGAGCCGACGGGTCAAAAGAACGGTCACTTCCAGCAGTAATTTCCAGAGCTTCAATTTGTACTTCGGGCTGTGAACTATTAAACTTCAGCGCATTATTGATTAGGTTGAAGAAGAGCTGGCGGAGCTGGGAATTAATTCCCATCACTTCAGGAAGAGCCGCAATTGTGACAGCTGCCTGTTTTTCTTCAATTATAAGGCTTAAGTCATCAAGGCTTTCGGCTGCAACAGCATTCAGATCAATTTTTTCCATGAAATGATCATGGTTATTGATTCTGGAGTAATTCAGCACGTCAGTGATCAGATTGGAAAGACGTCCTGCTGCCTTGGTAATCTTATCAAAATAATACATCGATCGCTGCTGCTCGGTAAGCATATCAGCGGCGCGGGAAAGCATAATCAGTATTTTACGCAGGGGTTCCTGCAGATCATGGCTTGCGATAAAAGCAAACTGCTCCAGCTCCTTATTTTTAAATTTGAGCTTTGAATTGGCACTCTGCAGCTCGAGCTGGATCTGCTTAAGCTCTGAATTATCCTTTAACGCCTCCACCATAAGCTTCTGGGCATTATTATTTACAAAATAAATCAGCCAGCTCGTAAAAGAACCGTCTTCGGATTTATTGGGAATAATCGATGCATTATGCCAGAGATAGTAAGAGTCCTTCTTAATTCTAACTTCAGCAGAAAAATTACCCCTGTTTTTTTTAGCCATACTCCATCCCTCCAGTAAGACAGGCACATCCTCACTGTGTACGAAGGTACCCAGTGCCTTTTTATCAAATACAGTAAAAGGAATTTCAAGATATTCCTGCAGTGCATTATTGGAAAGCAGTACAGTGCTGCGGTCATTGACCACACAGATTAAAACAGGAATCGTATCGGCTAATTTTCGGTAGCGGTTCTCACTCTCTCCGAGCTTTTCAGACAGGGCTACCAGTTCTATGTTTTTTCGCCTGATTTCGTCATATGCTGAGATAGGCGGTTCATATTCGAAATATTCTGCCAGTTTTTTTATTTTGATTTCAGAAAGAAGACCGGGAGAAGGAACCTCATGGCTGAGCGTGGTTGTAGACCCGCCGCTGCCATAACTGTAATCAATTTTCCCAGATATTTTGGCTGCATAACGGTAGGCTTCGGGACAGCTTTCCCTAAGATCCACCGCGTCGGTGAGCACCGCTGCAATTTCTTTTCTGGCAGCCCTAATAATATTAATCCCCAGTACAAGAACAGAATCGCGTCCATTGGAAATACAGCACCTTGCCACTTCAGACACAGCTGTAGAAAATCGGGTCTGCGCTGATAAGGGCATGCCGCACATTTCTGCAATTTTCATTGAACGTTTATGGGCCAGTATCAGGTCCATCTCGTTATCCAGATTTATTCTTACAATTTCCTTCATAACTAGAGTATTTTACCCACCAGAATAGTAGCGTCATCAGTGCCTCTCACATTGTCTTTGTATAAGGCTGCAGCAATCATGCCCGGGCTCTGCTTAATGATAGAAACAAGTTCGCTGAGATTCCATCTGGTGCGAAGCCCGTCACTGTGCATAATGAGTATCTGATGTTTCTGGTACGGAACCGCTGTACTGTTTAAGGTGCGTGGAATATTATGCCCAAGTATGCCATTATACGGCGTATAGGTTTTGTTTTCCAGCCCGCTGTAAATTCGGGTATTGATGTTTCCGATACCGCAGATGTTCCACAACGCTGCTCCATAATCCGCACAGGCAATTGTTGCCACCAGCCCCCTGCTCTTTTTCACCTGTTCGTGAATATGACGCACTATGGCAGCTGGATCACTCTCCGAACACTGCTTAAAAGCCTTGAGTGCCAGCTGGACTGCTTCATCTGCATGCGTACCATGCCCCAGTCCGTCCCCTACAAAAATCTGAAATCCTTTGCGGGTATGCTTTATAAAATAACCGTCACCGCAGACTTTCTCGCCTGGATAGTTGGTGCGTAATGCAGCAAAATCAGCCGCTGTTCCCTGCTGCGTCAAAATATGATCCGCCTTTTCACAAATATTAATATACTGCACCGTACCCCATCCTTTAAGGGAATAAATCTGAAAATCGTTACTGAGTCTTTTGATAGCACCCAGCCCCTGTCCGAGCGTATTGGAAGTGGAATAACCGTCATTCATGATCCGGCCCACATTTTCAATCCCGGCTCCTTTATCCAGGCAGTATATTTCTATCTGATTCTGCTCATTGTTATAATGCGCCCGGTAGAGCAGATCCCCGCCGCCTGCAAATTTAATCAGGTTAGAGGTCAGTTCTGCAACTATTATATCGGCTTCACCAGCCCTGTGCGCTGAGAATCCCAGCTGCAGGGCCAAATTATGTATTTCCCTCTTGATGAACGGAATAAGGCTTCTGTCATCAATCTTGTAAACGGAAAAAGTATTATCCATTTTTCCATTTTATTATAGTCACGGTAGTACCGTTTCCTACTTCAGTTTGTATATCAAATTCATTTACCAGTCTCTTGGTTCCCGGAAGACCCAGACCAAGACTTTTTCCGGTGCTGTACCCGTCCTGCATGGCCAGACTCACGTCTTTTATGCCCGGACCTCTGTCGATAAAAGTTACACGTACGCCATTATCACGCCCGTTACTTACGGACTCTATAATGACCTTCCCGCCGCCCCCGTACTTCAAAAGATTTCGTACCAGCTCACTTGTGGCTGTTATGAGTTTGGTCTGATTGAGTATGCTCATCCCCACCTTAACTCCGTATTCCTTGACTCGGTTTCGAAGCGGGACTACGTCCTGCTCTTTGACGATAATCATTTCTTCTTTATTGGTCGTCGTCGTCATCTTGCTGCTCCTCGTTAACGCCATTATTCATTTTCGCGCGAAGCAAATCCATGCCTTTTTCCACATTTAAGGCACTTATCACACCGTTCAAAGTTAATCCGAGTTCAACAAGTGTAATGGCTACAGCAGGCTGCATCCCCACGACCACTGTCTGCGCATCCATAATTTTAGACATAACGGCAATGTTACCGAGAATTCTCCCCATAAAGGAATCAATAATGGAAACTGCTGAAATATCGATCAGGACGCCCTTCGAATTGTGCTTATTTATAGTGTTGATCAAATCAGATTCAAGATTTTCAGCCAGCTGGTCATACAGATCCACCTGTATGGTAACCAGCAGAAAATCCCCCATCTTAAGTATAGGAATTCTTTCCATGTGAGTTGCTTCTTATTGCGTTATTTTTCTCTTTACAACTGTCAGCTGAAGCATCTCAAAAGCAGTTTGAAGAGCGCTGGCAAGTGAAGCTTTTGTAATAATTCCAGTCAGATCGATTCCTAAATGCACTACTGTCTGTGCAATTTCAGGGCGGATCCCGCTGATGATGCATTCCGCTCCCATCAGACGAGTAGCACTGACTGTCTTGATAAGATGCTGCGCCACAAGTGAATCTACTGCCGGCACACCTGAAATATCCAGGATGGCAATAGAGCTGCCTGTATCCACGATCTGCTGCAGCAGGTTTTCCATAACCACCTGCGTTCTGGAGCTGTCCAGTGTTCCAATTATAGGAAGTGCTACCACACCATCCCACACTCGTATTACCGGCGTGGAAATTTCACTGATTTCATCTACCTGTCTTGCAATGACATCCTCACGTCCTTTCATATAGGCTTCAAACGTTAAAATGGTCATATTATCCAAAAGCGTGGTTAGCTGCAGGTTAGCTTCATACAACTTTACAGGATCAGATTCCAGTTCAGAAACAATCCTTGAAGCAGCCTCTTTGAAAGTAAGCAGGTACTGTGCATTCTCACGAGGCGAGAAACCGCGTCGTCCTCTTGAACTTGAGATTCCAATCAAAAGATCGTGAACTTTTTCAAATTCCTGTGATTCTACGTTTCCTCCAGCATGCTGCAGAGCATCGAGAAAGAAGGCAGTGAATTCTTTTGATTCTTCCTCCTCTGTTACACCGTCTGCAGCACCATTCTCAGCCATTAGCTGCGACCAGGCAGTAAGTAATTTATTTTCGTGCTCTTTCAAGCCCGTTAGAACGTTATTTTGCATTTGCTGTTAAATTTTGGAAATTAGCTAAACAAATATATACAATTAATTCCTGTTATTTCAAAGTGTAATTGAATTAAAATCCATCCTCTCTTCTGTCCCAGTATTTTTTTTTTCGCCTCTTTCCTTTTTTCCATCCTGAAATCCTTTAATTCAGGACTTAACGTCACTTAAAAATATTTTTTTTTCCATCGCCTAACATCTCATGCACATTAGCAGATGAAAATTTTATAACAAAAGCCTGAAATTCTATAAACTGCGACAGCTCGGGTTTAATGTCCTATACTGTAAAAATTGATACAAAACCAGCAGCTGAAATACTATTTAAAACTGCAAGACCTACTGTTAAGGCACCAAAAAATAAGTAAACTCTCCTGCTCCTAAAATCGGACTCATATCTGAGGGACTGCTCAAATGATTTCGACGATGTGTTACTGATGAATTCCAGAAATTTTATCATTTATTATATAATTAAAAAAGACCTGTACTATATCAGTACAGGCCCTATATCTGCTGCCGCAATGGATAAAAAAAAGAAATTTAATCCTGATCTTCCTCCTTAGCATCAAAGTTTATGGTATTGTATGCTGCCTCCGTTAAAAGCGTATCTGCTTCCTTTTCTTCAGCCAGTGTTTTTTCCAGCAGCAATACTGCATCATCTTCGCCCAAGGTTGTGGCAAAAGCAGCCAGCGTTCCATACGTTGCGATTTCATAATGCTCTATTTTTTGAGACGCGGCTATAATTCCGGCATCACGAACTGGTCCTGCTTCTGTTTCCTCCATGATACTCTCACCCTCTTTAATCAGCCCCTCCATAGCATCGCATTTTTTAGCTGTGGCTTTCTCACCAATCAGAGAGAAAACTTTCTCCAGTCTCTTTATCTGCTCTTCTGTAACAGCAAGATGATCATTGATCGCTGTGATGAGATTTTCAGACGCAGCATTTTTTGCCATTTTCGGCAGTGCCTTTGTAAGTGCTTTTTCAGCCCAATAAATATCCTTTAAAGAATCGATAAATAATTCCCTCAGTCCTGCCGCAGCCGTTGATTTTGCTTTTACTTTCCCGTCTGATTTATTAGACGAACTTTTTGATGCCGTACTTTTTGATGCCGTACTTTTTGCCTTTGAGGCTGTGGTCTTTTTTGCTGTAGTTGCCATAATTTCTGTTTTTAAGATTAAACCCAAATTTACAAAGCACTATAACACCTATTTTACACAATAGCATTACTAATCTTACAGCATTCAAATCTTAGTAAAATGTAAAAATGCAGGCATATTATTTTTGTTATTCTTGTTAATGCTGTCTTCATGTATAACCTTATAAAAAAACTCCCTATATAATCAGGGAGTTTTTCGGCATCAGATAATAGCTTGTCTGTACTTAATATTATTTGTCTTCCTCAGCAGAAACAGAATCCGTTTTAACGTTTTCAGCACCTTTTTGTACAGATCCTGCGGTTCCCGATCCCGTTGAACCTTCACCTACAGCTCCTGTTGTACCAGTGGCACCGGTATTAATACTGTCTGAGTGAGGACCAATGGTATCAATTGCTGCCTCAGTTGAATCTGAGACACCAGCATACGGATCAGTGTTTGTATTATGGTCTTTTTTACATGATAAGCAAGCAGTCAGTAATACAGCAAGCATAGTGGCTTTCAATAATGTTTTCATAATATATTTTTTAGCGGTTAATACGGTAAAGTTAACTTGACTGCATGCCACTCTTTTCCATAATTCAAAGATAAAGTTTCATATATGCAGTCTGGCATAGTCCAACTCCTGTTATTAACTGCTTTGTCTTACCATTTAATTGTAATGCTGCTCCCGCCCGTAATAGCATATTCCATCAAACTTTTAGTGTTTGAATAGGAATGGATTATTTCTTTATTCTGATTGACTTCGATTTTCATAGCATTCTTATCAGGCATCACAATCTTCAAACTGCATTCAAACTCCTCTGAACCTAAAACCCTGAAACTAATTGTATTTTTTGCTTTTTTGTAATGTATCAATGGATAATCCACAAATAGCAGGAATTCTTCCCCCTTAATTTGATGGTATTGTCTGGTCATAGCTCCAAATCCGACACCAGCACCATAAACCTCCTGCCCAACCTGGCCGCTTTTCTCCCATCCGCAGTAAAGGTCCTCAAGCGGAATCCAGAGTTCCTTTTGGATTTCTCCGGTTTTTACTTCTTCGGAGATCATTTCCTGCGGTAATTTTGAAGGGTAATAGTACGGAAGTCTGCTGACGGCATATTTTACAAACTCCGCAATGAGGATCTTTAAAGAAGGCAGCAGGTCAATCTCTGCTGCCTGAATGAGGTAGTCTGACATTGCAGCGTACACTTCCATTTCCTCATACGCAGCTGTGTAAGGTGCATCGTTAAGCGGAAATACAGAAAAGTAGTTGGGATAATTCTTTCCGAATCCATATTGGCAGTCCCACAGCTGCACATTTTTGAAAAGACAGGCCATACAAACGTAGCTCAAATCTAAGTATTCTTTTTTACCTGTTATTTTAAATAATTCCAGCAGTGCGCCGGCAGAAAAGGCCGTATTGTTTGCCTGATAGAAAATGTCAAATCCGCAGCCTGCCAGTTTTTTTACTGACTTTTCAGCTTCATTCAGATAACGCTTATCATTGGTCAATCGGTACATCAGCAGCATTAGATGCGCATAAGAGCCCGGAACATCTTTTTCGCCTCCTTTTCCAGGCTCAGTTTCTCTGCGGATCACTTCAAAAGTGTCCATTTTATAAAATACGGGCCAGTCATAGTTGAAATGATGCGCCGCTTTGATGGCATATTCGATTGACTTCATAACCAGCTCCTCTGCTTTTTTTTCTCCTTTCAGCGCAAGTCTTGCAAGATTCATTAAAGGATGGTAGAGATACCAGGAATCCATTACCATTTCCTTTTTTTGTATCTCAGAGCCGTCAAGCTCATCGTGCAGTGCTGGAAGCCATCGGTTTATCGTTTTTACTTTTTGGTCATAGAAGGCATCAATGCCGTTGAAAAGATCATTATAAACAGGATGCGTTTCTCCATACCAGTGTCTGAGTTCATTTAATGGCACTAGTACGGCAAGCTGCACCATAACTTCCGCCGGCGTATCATAATCGCATAGGTATGCATTAAGATAAGAAGAACCATTAGTTTGTGTCCAGCAGCCTTTGTTATTGTAAATGTCGTCCAGACAGTTTTGTGTTATTTCAGGCCAGTTATGGTAAATAATTTCAGGATGAGGCAGCAAGCGGTACACTGCCGCAAGGTTGTTTAAAAATTGCTGCGTAACCGTCACGGCGTCATCCATACTATCCTCAGAAAATAAAACATAGGCATCAGAAATAATATAAGGTTTGTCGTCCGGAAGCGGTTTGTCCAATGCAGGGGGAAGTTTAAAACCAATTTCAGGCCAGCTCCCGCAGACAGTATCTTCGATTGAGGTTTGTGCAGCTTCGCAGTAAGCACTTAAGGATCCGAGATCCTGAAAATAAAAAATGGAACCGGTCTTTGGTCTGGTCATGCTGGCAAACAAAATACCCGATCGCGATCCTATCTGATTCATGTGTATTTTTCCACTGGTATTCTCAACATTTCCTTTTTGGGTCAGAGGAATGATGTCTCTGGGCCAAAATGGAATCAATAAGGGCCGATTTGCTTTAAATGTCGTGGTATAATGCAGCAATGGCGAGCCGGGGTCAGGAAAAGAAATGATAACTTCATACTGTCCTAATCTTGTTTCTAAATTTAAAACAAGAGTCTGCCCGTCATCAAACAAATTAGTAACTTCAAAACAGCTGTTCATTCCAAAGGCAGGGCGGAAGGCCATCTTTCCGCTGCTGGGCCAGTGTACTGTAATCCATAAGGAATCTCCTGTATTGTAAGCCTGAAAATTATATTTATGGCATTCTTTTTCCCAAATTAAGGCACTGTTTTCTAAATCGGCCTGCACGGTAGCAGCCCAGGGTGAAATGGTATTCATAAGATTTAGGTTTAAAAAGAATTAATTTTATAGTAATGAAAAACTATTGCAGTATAAATTAAAAACTATCCGCCGGTTTCCCTATGCGGAGCATCCACAGGTTTTGACTGAGAGGAACCAATCTGGCGCAGAAAAATGGAAAGTACTATAACGGCAAACACCGATAGGAATTCGCTCTGCCAGTTCTGAAAGGATTCGAACCAAAATCTTGAATCGGTTATATAATCTGAAGCCGTTTCCAGAGGCATTCCTTTTAAAGATAACTGCTCGTTTTCATCTTTTAAGCTACCGTAGAAATGAGCTGCAAATGAAAGCAGAAACAATAAGAATAAGACAATCGTGAGCGAATGTTTGTACACCGATAATAGTAAACCGCCTTGTTTAACAGGCCATGGAACGTCTTTTCTAGCAGCAGACGGCTGGCGGTCGACTTCCTCTTCCTTATCAAAATCTTTTGATTCCGAAGATCCCTTCTGCTGCAGAAAAATAGTTAATACTACAAGCAGTGCCATCTGCAAAAATTCACTTTCCCAATTCTCAAAAGTGGATTCTATAAAGTGCCCCGTTGAAAAATAAGCGGAGAGCGTAACTGAAGATGCTCCGTTCTCAAGAAGGTCCTTATTGTATTCTTTAAATCCAAAAATAAGCTGTCCACCGAAGGAAAACACAAACAATAGAAAAAAGCTGATCGAAAGTCCGTTGTTGCGAATAAAAGTTTTCATAAATTATTATATTATTAAAGATTAAAAAAAACTAAAACAATCACTCCTATTATTAAACTTCTTATGACTATTTAAGCAGCAGTAACTTTTGGATAAAGTTTTATAATAAGTCCTCTCAAACGGTTTTGATAATCTTCCATAAGCCACTGCTTATAATTCCTGCTCGCATTTTCAAGGCATTTTACATACTGTTTTACGCGCCACTCAATCTCAGGCTGTAAGGCCTCTGCCAGTGCAATAGCCTGGGAAAGAGTTTCAGCATTATCCAGACACATTTTGGCCTGCTGCCGGATGGATTGCTGAATAACCGTTTTAGTTTTTTTATCCATATCAACCGCTTCCTGATAATGTCCTTCAATATCGAAAGTCATTTCAAGAGTATTGGGAAATTGTGCTCTGAGTACAGCCGATAAGCTATGTGACTGCAAAGATGATCCTCCGGTGGATTGGTATTGAAGCTGTTTGGCAAAAGCATCAGGATGTTCAAAAACAAATTTCCAATCTACAGGCTGTTCCCATGCGCCAAAACGCTGCATATTATTGCCCAGATCGATAATAGAAAAAGTTTTTTTAGAAGGAAGTTTTCGGGATCCGCGGCCTATCATTTGATGATAAAGCGTTATGGATGTAGTAGCACGATTTAGAATGATATTCTCTACAGTTGGCTCATCAAATCCTGTGGTCAGAATTGAAACGGAAGTAAGAACCGCATCTTTTGTTTTCTTAAACCATTTCAGGATTTCTTTTCTTTCATCATCTGAAGTTTTATTGTCAAGATGCTTTACAGCGATACCTGCCTGCCGAAAAGTTTCATGCACCTTTAAAGAAGCTGTGATTCCGTTATTAAAAATCAGGGTCTTTTTTCCTTTTGAATGTTCCAGATAAGCCTTTAATAATAGTTCCTGCATTGCTGGAGAACTATACAATTCATTAGAAGAGCTGACGGTGTAATCGCCGTGCAGTCCAGTTTTTAACGAATTCAATTCGACCTCATAAACATACGATTCGGGTTTGGCAAGGTAACCATCAGCAATAAGATCCGCAATATTCTCACCTGTAATTATGGAATGATAAAACCTGTTCATAGGTTTAGAAATATCAGAGCTGAAAGGGGTCGCAGTAACGCCGATTACAAATGCCTTTTTAAAACTGCCCATTAGTTTACGGAACGAATTATGATGCGCTTCATCAATTATAACAAGACCTACATCGTCCGTTTTTACCTTTTTTGATTTGATTCTGTTGCGAAGCGTTTCAACCATCGCCACATAACAATCATATTCTGGTTTAAAATTCCCTCCTGTACTGCTTATAATTTGATTTTTGACACCAGTCTTTATTAGTGTTTTTGAGGTCTGGGTGCAGAGTTCCCTGCGGTGCGTCAGTATAACCACTTTTTTACCAAACTGAATCATAAATCTTCTGGCTATTTCAGAGAAAACAATTGTTTTTCCTCCTCCAGTGGGCAATTGATAAAGGAGTTTCTTTTTTACATTACTTTCCATCTCATCGAAAAGAATTTGAATGTCTTTTTCCTGATAGGGATAGAATCTATTTTTGGACTGTGTATTTGTTTTCATCTGATTTGCATTTGTATAGCTCCTGCCCTTATTCTTCTGCAGGCAGCAGCTGCGATTCCATGAATTTCCCCGTTACAATTGTTCCTTCTTCATCTTCCCATTGGGTAATTACATTTTCGATTAATTCAGGCTCAAAGCCAATCACTTTCATAACCTGATTACCGAATTCCTGCTGTACAATCTGTCCTTTTTTAAACATAGCTGAAAGAGTTTAATACGTTTTTATAAAGTAATTTCTAGTCTGCTCTCAAAAACTGCGTTTTCAAGTATCTCTAAAAAAATTACAAGTAAAAGTAATTTGTGCGCTTCACAACTGCTTACATTATTTCAAAGCTTTATTACATTATTACTTTCAAAAATTATGTTCAAGTAAATATTATAAATTTCGATACTTACTTAAAATGGCAATTGTGTACTTGCAGAATTCTAATTGTACAACTCGAATGTCGAGCCTAGCACTACATTTTGGAATTATATGATTCATATCTAAACTTGACACTGCGCCAATCACCGGAAATATCATCAAGGCTGAATAATATTCTATTTATTTCAAAAAAAAAAAAATCTGCAGGAACTGCAGATTTTTTTGGTTACACACAAACTAAAATTTTATACCAGTAATCAACACAACTTCTCTTTAACGGCAAAGTTTTTTAACTCATATAAAATTTAGAATGCCAATCTAATTGAAGATTATTATTTCCAAGGATCAAGGACAACTTTTACACATCCATCTTCACGTTTTTTAAAAATATCATAGGCATGTGAAATTTCAGATAATGGCAGTCTATGCGTAATAATGTCATCAAGCTTCACTTTACCCTGAACCACATATTCTAAAAGTTTATCAATATATTTGTGCGCTGGTGCCTGCCCTCCTTTCAGTATTATTCCTTTATCAAAAAATTGTCCTAACGGAAAATTATCATAATTCACGGGATATACCCCTAGAACAGAAACAATACCGCTTCTTCTTACGGCACTCATGCATGCTTCTAAAACTTTGGCAGACCCTTTTTCAAAATTAATCGTTGCTTTAATACGGTCACCGAGATTTCTGTCAGGTTCAAATCCAACAGCATCAATACAGACATCGGCACCACGCCCATGAGTCAGAGAACGAATATTTTCTACAACATCCTTTGGTCCATCTTCCCACAAAATTGTAGTACAGCCTGTGCTCAGTTTTGCCTTGTCAAGTCTATACTGCAGGGTGTCCACTAAAATTACCTGGGCAGCACCTCTTAAAACAGCACTTTTAGCTGCCATGATTCCAACTGGTCCAGAACCAAAAATAGCTACCGTTTCCCCGCCTTTTACTTCACCCCAGTCCACTCCTGTATATCCGGTCGGAAAAATATCGGTAAGAAAAAGAACCTGCTCATCACTAAGATCCTCTGGCACAATTCTAGGTCCATAATTAGCATATGGAACTCTCACATACTGCGACTGGCCTCCATCATAACCTCCATACAAATCAGTATAGCCAAAAAGCGCACCGCCTTTTTGGGTCAGTATTCCTCCTTCCGGTCCATAATGCTCGGGATTACTGTGCTCACAATTACCGGGAACGTCATGATTGCAGAAAAAGCAATTTCCGCATGCAATTGGAAATGGAACCACGACTCTGTCTCCTCTTTTTAAATGGGTAACTTCGGAACCTGCTTCTTCTACTATACCCATAAATTCATGTCCCAAAATCATGGGTCTTGGCTGCGGCAACCCTCCCGAGTAAATGTGCAGATCAGATCCGCATATTGCTGTAGAAGTTACCTTGAGTATAATATCATCTTTTGCTTTTAAAATAGGATCATCCACCGTATCGTATTTAATAGATCCCGGACCGTGTATAACTGCTGCTTTCATAGCTGTTTCTTTTTAAGATTAATAGAAAGCTAATCAACTACTAATAAACCACTTAATCTTACAGTATTATAAGATAGTATTATATAACATACACAATGGCAATGATGTAAACTTAAAATTTCAGCATGTAAATTCCGCATGCAAACGTCGTTTAAATTTGAGTATCACTTTAAAAAAAAACTTTTTATCAACTAATATATCAAATCATGAATACGATTACAGATCAAATAAATAACGGCAGCATTTCATCGGGGGAAAATGTATCGTTTTGGATTGATTCTACTTCCCCGACCGCCTATAATACCCCTGATCAAAATTGTGGAGCAGAAGTACTTGTTATCGGCGGCGGAATCGCAGGTCTTACCACTGCCTATAACTTATTAAAGGCTGGTAAAAAAGTCATCGTTGTCGAAGATGGGTTTATAGGCAGCGGCGAAACCGGTCGTACTACAGCGCACCTCACCTGCGCGCTTGATGACCGATATTATTATCTGGAAAGCACTTTTGGCCGAGAAGCCGCAAAATTGGCTGCCGAAAGTCACAGCAAAGCAATAGATCAAATTGAAAGCAATGTGAACGACCTAAAAATAGATTGCTCTTTTAAAAGGGTTAACGGCTATTTATTCCTGCATCCAAGTGACAAACCGGAGAATTTAGAAAAAGAATATGAAGCGACCAAAACAGCCGGAATCAATACCACGTTGCTAAAAGCAACACCTGCCATATCCGGAGGCGAACAAACACACTCCATAGTTTTTCCTAATCAAGCCCAGTTTCATGTTTTAAAATATTTGAAAGGGCTGGCCGATGCAGTTACAGATTTGGGAGGCATTATTTATACAGAAGCGCGTGCAGAAAATATAACCAAACAGGGTGCAGCAGTAAATGGTTTCACCTTTTCGGCAGAACATATTGTAGTGGCTACCAACTCTCCGATTAATGATACACTCACCATGCATACTAAACAAGCTGCTTATAGAAGTTATGTGATTGCAGGTAAAATACCTAAAGGACTATTACCCCATTCATTATGGTGGGATACTGGCGAAGCAGATTCACAATGGGCTGCAGCACCGTATCATTATGTGCGTTTAGAAAATTTTGATGATCAGTACGATCTGCTTATCTCAGGCGGGGAAGATCATAAAACAGGGCAGGAAGACCAGGAAAATAGTACAGCATCCGAACGTTATGCAAGACTCGAAAACTGGACAAGAAGTTATTTCCCTGTGCTTGAAGATATATCTTATCAATGGTCAGGGCAGATTATGGAGCCTGTAGATGGTTTAGGTTTTATGGGGAAAAATCCGGGAGATGACAATATTTATATTATCACAGGCGATACTGGGAACGGAATGACACATGCCACAATCGGAGCTATGATTATCAGCGACTTAATAACAGGAAGAACCAATCGATGGGAGGATCTCTACAGCCCCTCAAGAATTACGCTGAAGTCGACTGGGGATTTTTTAAAAGAAGCCGGAAATATGGCTGTTCAATATCTGGATTGGATCAAAAGTTCTGATCTTAAAAATACAGCTGGCTTACCTGCTGGCGAAGGCGGTGTACTCTCTTCAGGACTTAAAAAAATTGCCGTTTACCGTGATTACGACGACACATTAAAAGCCTTCTCGGCGGTTTGTCCTCATTTAGGCTGTATCGTTCATTGGAATACTGACGAAAAATCTTTTGACTGTCCTTGTCACGGTTCGAGATTTTCGACTGACGGTACCGTGATCAATGGTCCGGCACAGACTGATCTTAATCCGATACACATCAAATAAAAATTTTATTCATGGAAATTTACACTGTACTCCAGATTTTAATATCATCCATCGCAGCTACTTCTGCCATGACTTTGTTTAGTTATGCAGTATCGGCTAGTGCCAGGGAACTCTACAAAGAACCTGTGCTTTTAAGCTATATCTTAACCCATCTTCATGTAGAGCTATCACCCGCTGTCAAAAATATACTGGCTTGGATTTTACATTATACGATCGGTTTGGGATTTGTTACTGCTTATCACTTCATATGGGTACATGAGATTCTCGACGTAACATGGTCCGTTAGTATTCTGCTGGGCGCGGTCAGCGGAATTATCGGAATAATTACATGGTTCCTTTTGTTTAAAATTGTACCTCAAAAACCCGACATTAATTTCAGGGGTTACTACGTACAGCTTTTAGTGGCACATCTTATTTTTGGTTGTATTGCCTACTGCGTATACAGACTTTTCTAAAAAAAAATGAGAAATAGCAAAAACTCCCATATAGTCGGATTTCTGAAGTATAAATAAAAATTATCAATTGCAGATTGCTGTAAACTCCACTTAACAAATACTCTGGATTAAATATTTTGTTTTTCTGAACAACTGGATGTGTAACACTATGCAAATATCTTTCCGCGATCGATGGAAAATTATTCTTATGGAATCTTTCAATTTAAAAAAACGAAATTGAAACTGCCTTTAATTGTGTAACAAAGCAAAGGAATTCTATAAAAAACACATGTATTACAGGTCTACTTTTGAGTCAGTTAAATTTTACAAAACAAAGAACGTTTTACCCTATATTAATCACATTTTATTACATACAGCCATGCAGACAAATGTACACACCCAAAAAATCAAAACAACAGAATATAATTTTTCTAACAACAAAAATGATCAGCCGCAAAATTACGATATGGTTGTCTTTTGCCATTTAAGATGGCAGTTCGTATACCAGCGTCCGCAGCATCTAATCAGCAGGATGGCTAAAACTTTGAAAGTACTGCTCATAGAAGAACCAATAGCTTTTGAAGCTGAGCAGGAAAACACAGCCAATCTTATTATCGTCGAAGACAACCTGCATATTCTGCAGCCTCGCCTCAAGAGTATTGAAGCAATTACCCATGTCTTGCCGCAATACATTAAAAATAAAAATGTCACAACAGGATGGTTTTACTCAGCGTCCTTTAGTCCATTATTAGATGCATTTCAGTTTGAAACTATTGTATACGATTGTATGGACGAACTAACCTTGTTCAAAGGAGCTCCTGAACATTTGATACATCAGGAAAAATATTTATTGGCAAACACGGATATTGTTTTTACAGGCGGTAAATCTTTATATGAATCAAAAAAACAGGATCATGATAATGTTTACTGCTTTCCGAGTTCTGTAGACGAACCGCATTTTGCACAAGCAATGAATGGAATTGAAATTCCCGCTGATGTTGCGAACTTAAACTCTCCTATTGTGGGTTACTTTGGTGTAATTGATGAGCGAATTGACTTAAACCTGCTGCACCAGACCGCCTTGAAGCTCCCAAAGGTTTCCTTTGTGATGATTGGACCATTGGCTAAAATTGATGAAACAGACCTACCCAAAGAAGAAAACATTCATTATCTGGGTATGCGTTCATACAACGAACTGCCAAATTATCTAAAAGCTTTTGATATAGCCATGATGCCCTTTGCAATAAATGATGCGACTAAATATATAAGTCCAACAAAAACACTGGAGTATATGGCGGCAGGGAAGCCGATTATCTCCACAAAAATTACTGATGTAGTTAGAGATTACAGCAATTGCGTTAGTCTTATCGAAACCGCTGATGATTTTTGTAATGCCATTACTTTGCTTTTTGATAAGAGAGCAAGCGCGTTAATTCCCTTAAAATATACTGAGATTTTGAAAAATACTTCTTGGGATAGTACCGCTGCAAAAATGCAGGCAGTTATCAAAGCATTTTCAAAATGAAACAAGTAGACATTTTAATAATTGGTGCCGGGATCTCGGGATCAGTATTAGCGGAAAGATACGCTTCAATAGGAAAAAAAGTGCTGATAATTGAAAAACGAAACCACATTGCAGGAAACTGTTATGATTATGTGGATGAAAACAATATTCTGGTTTCAAAATATGGAGCTCATTTATTCCATACCAATGAAGAATCGGTTTGGAAATATGTCAGCCAGTTTGCTGAGTGGTATGAATGGGAACATAAAGTTATCGCCAGGGTCGATGACAAAACGGTTCCGATACCAGTAAATATCACTACTGTTAACAGACTGTTTTCAACTGAAATTAATTCCGAGCAGGAAATGAAAAAATGGCTGGAGGAAAACCGCATACCTATTGAAAATCCGGCAAACGGCGAAGAAGCAGTTTTAAACCGTGTCGGAACAGTATTGTATGAGAAAATGTTCAGACATTATACAAAAAAACAATGGGATAAATATCCTGAAGAACTGGATGCCTCTGTACTGAACCGAATACCGGTTCGTTATAATTACGATGACCGATATTTTTCAGATACTTATCAGGCGCTTCCGCAAGGCGGCTACACAAAATTATTTGAAAATATAGTAAAACATCCCAATATCGAAATCCTGCTGGACACCGATTATTTTGATGTGAAAGAACTGTACACAGGTTATGAAAAATTATTTTATACAGGTCCCGTTGACCGCTTTTTCGAATTTAAACACAGCTTAACGGAAAAGCTGGAGTACCGCTCCATCAATTTTGTCAGCGAAATAGTTAATGAGGAATTTTTTCAGGAAAACTCCGTAGTAAATTACCCAGGCACTGAAGTTGATTTCACCAGAATTATTGAATACAAGCATTTTGGAAACCAGAAATCCGATAAAACAACGGTGGTAAGAGAATTTACAGTGGATGAAGGTGAGCCTTATTATCCAGTGCCTAATCCGCGTAATGAGGAAATTTATAAAAAGTATAAAGCAGAAGCTGAAAAACTTTTAGATGTTCATTTCGTTGGCAGACTGGCTAATTACAAGTATTTCAATATGGATCAGGCTTTTAAAAATGCTTTAGACCTTTTTGATTCTCTGGAGAAAAAAGATAAAACCACGTTTAAGACAGCAAGTTAAAATGAAAATTTTCAATACTTTTTTTATGGGTGGTTATGAATGTGCCGACCATATTAACAGATCAGGCAGCCGAATTAATCTTTTGAAAGAAACCCAGCACGATGTTAGGGCTTCAGAGGATTATGAAATGCTTTCCTCTATTGGAATTAAAACAGTGCGAGAAGGAATCTGCTGGAGCAATGTAGAAACTTCGCCCGGTTTTTTTGATTTTTCAGAAGTATATAACCGGATGCAGGCTGCGCAAGAATTTGGAATACAGCAGATTTGGGATCTAATCCATTTTGGTTATCCTGATGGAATTTATCCAACGCATCCTAATTTTTGTGACCGCTTTGTTGTGCTGTGTCATGCATTTGCTGCTTTTTATCTTGAAAATTCCACACAGGAATTGTATGTGGTGCCCATAAATGAAATCAGTTTTCTCTCCTGGCATTCTGGTGATGTCCGGGGTACAGTGCCTTTTGCCGTAAACAGCGGATGGGACATCAAATATCATCTGTGCAAAGCGGCAATAGCAGGAATTAAGGCTTTAAAAGAAGTGGATAAAGATTGTGTGATTATTTTAGTCGAACCCTTAATCAAAATTCATGGGAATCTTCAGGAAAATGCAGAGCAAATGCAAGAGGTAAATGAGCACCAGTTTCAGGCAATGGATATTATTGCCGGCAGAATGTGTCCTGAACTGGGAGGTTCTGAAGAATTTCTGGATATTTTAGGTTTTAATTATTATTGGAATTGTCAATGGAATATAGATGATGCTCCGCTGGACTGGCCCGAAACATTAAAACGACGAACACCTCTTGCAGATCTGCTGCAGATGGCTTATAAAAGATATGAAAAGCCGATTTTTATTTCCGAAACAGGACACTTTGGTTCTGGACGAGTAGAATGGATTGAAGAAATTACGCAGGAATGCCTCACAGCAAAAAAACGTGGTGTAGATCTTAATGGTATCTGTATTTATCCCGTCACCGACAGACCAGATTGGGACGATCTTTCGAGCTTCAGCAATTGCGGGATTTGGGATCTTGATACTGATGGAAACAGACTGCCAAACATTCCGTATATAAACGCAGTACAAAGGGCTCAGGCACAGTTTACAAATACGAATAAGATCTTGGATTTTGTACTTAACTTTTTTAAAAACTAAAATTTATTACAATGGAACTAACGAAGACAAAAACCGGAATTACATTTAGTGCCTTTGACCTGCTTCACGCCGGCCATGTAAGAATGCTTGAAGAGGCAAAACTGCACTGTGATTATCTTATAGTTGGACTTCAGACAGATCCAACAATAGATCGACCTAAGAAAAATAAACCGACACAATCAGTTGTAGAGAGATACATCCAGCTTAAGGCCTGCAGGTTTGTAGATGAAATAATTCCCTACACTACAGAGCAGGATCTTGAAGATATTCTTCAGGCGCTGCCAATCGATGTCAGGATCCTGGGAGATGAATATAGAGATGCCGCATTTACCGGAAGGGAATATTGCGAAAAAATGAATATCGAACTAGTATACAACCAGCGAAACCACCGTTTTTCGAGCAGCGGGCTTCGTAAAGAAGTATTTCAATGTGAAAGTTTAAAGATTGTAAACGAATAGTTTTAAGTCCTTAAAATCATACGCCGAAAATTTTGTCAATAACATCTAAAAATAAGGATATGCCATCAGAAATTGTAATGAAATGCAGTAAAGTTTTAGCGGCAAAAGGATGGAACATTGCATTTGCCGAAAGTGCGACTGCCGGAAGAATGAGCGCAGAATTTTCAATGACAAAAGAATCAGGAAAAATTTTGCGCGGCGCAATAGTATGCTATGAAGTTTTTGTAAAAGAACAAATTCTTAATGTACCGCATGCAATGATTGAAAAATATACACCTGAGTCAGCAGAAGTCACAAAGAAACTTGCCGAACATATGGCAAAATTATTTAATGCAAAAGTTACTGTAGCGGTTACAGGACTGGCTGCTCCCGGAGGAAGCGAAACTCCCGAAAAACCTGTAGGAACATTTTTTTTCAGCATCATAACGCCCTCTGAGAATATAAATAAGCGTAAAGTATTTAAAGGTGATGCGCAGCAGATAATCAATCAAGCCATTGACGAAGCAGCCAAACTGGTTATTGAAAGTATAGCGAGCTTATAGAAAATAAATAATTCCTTAATACTGGAGGATAAAAAATGAGCAAGTTAATTTCGTAAAATATCTTTTACTATTCGCAGAGAAGCTGCTTGACAAAAATCCTCAGCAGTAATCCTATAACTATGGGCAGCGCAGCTGCTGTTTAAATTTGAGCAGTTAAGAATTCACATAAAATCCACTATTGCTCTAGCAAGTATTTAAAATCTCATTATTATGAAAAATAAAAACACTAAACCGAACAACTCTGACCAGAAGGGTGTGGCACCTGCACTTGGAGAAACTGCACTAGATGCAGAAAACACAATAAATCCGGCCGTGCCACAAAGCCGCTCCCAGGCCGAAATCCAAGATCCAACCAACAAATATGCCGTACCTCCTTTTAAAGAGCAGTCACAGCCATGGCCTGGTCTAGTAAGTAAAATGGAACCAAGACCTGACCACGGTGAAGAGAGCTATAAAGGAACTGGACGTCTAAAAGGACGCAGGGCGCTTATTACCGGAGGGGATTCCGGTATGGGAAGAGCGGCCGCCATTGCGTACGCCAGAGAAGGCGCAGATGTAGCTATAAATTACTATCCTACAGAAGAGGAAGATGCACAGGAAGTCATCCAGCTCATAAAAGCTGCAGGAAGAAAAGCCGTTGCAATCCCTGGAGATCTAAGAGACGAGTCCTTCTGTCGATCTCTGGTCGAGCAGGCCGTGGAGGCCTTGGGTGGCCTTGACATCGTGGTCAATAACGCTGCAAGACAGCAGACCCACGAATCAATTCTAGATATTTCATCAGAAGAATTTGACTGGACAATGAAAACAAATATTTATGCTCCATTCTGGATCATCAAAGCTGCTCTTCCTTATCTTAAGCCTGGTTCTTCTATAATTGGTACCAGCTCGGTACAGGCTTATGCGCCTACAGAAGATTTATACGATTATGCCCAGACCAAAGCGGCCACCACAAATTATATAAAATCGCTGGCCAAACAGCTTGGCCCCAAAGGAATCAGAGTCAACGGCGTTGCTCCGGGTCCTGTCTGGACAGCACTGCAGGTAAGCGGCGGTGCAACTATGGAAAAACTTAAAGAATTCGGATCGCAGACTCCTTTGGGCAGACCCGGCCAGCCTGCCGAACTGGCTTCCATCTATGTGCAGCTTGCAGCTGAAGATGCCAGTTATGCAACAGGACAGATATACGGAGCTAGCGGCGGTGAAGGAAATCCCTAAAGCATGTATAAAAGCATGTATAATTACAATATACAAAACCTCTGCACTAAAAGCTGCAGAGGTTTTGTATATTTTTTCGTTAAATAATGCCGGTATGCATACTACAAAAGTTTGTCAAAATGAATAGGTAAATTATTTATTCGTTTTCCAGTTGCATTAAAAATAGCATTTGCTATTGCCGGCGGCATGCCGACAACACCAATCTCTCCTACTCCCTTTACTCCAAGATCATTGATAAAATCATCTTGTTCTTCTACAAAAATGACATTTAAATCATGGATATCTGCATGAACCGGAATATGATATTCAGCTAAATTTGCATTCATATATTTTCCAAATTGATGATCTAAAATAGTTTCTTCATGAAGTGTTTTACTGATTCCCCAAATCATGCCTCCTAAAATCTGACTTTCGGCAGTTTTTGGATTTACAATTTTTCCGGCAGCAACAGCCGAAACCGCTCTAATAACTTCAATAACACCCAATTGCTCATCGACTTCCACTTCTACAAAAACTGCACTGTGAACGGCTCTGGCTTTTTTACCAAATTTTAGCGGATTTGGCATCGAGGAATTGGTTGTCTTTATTTCTTTTCCATCATTAGCATCAAAAATTTCTTTAAGACTTATTCTGGCTTCCAGATTGTTATTAGATATAAAAAAACCTTCTGCAAAAGTAACCTCGTCTAATTTTAATGCTCTTAAAACAGAATTTTCTAAGTATTTCGCTTTCTCAAATAATTTTTCAATTAATGCCTCACAACTTGCTTTTACAGCTGGCCCCACAGTTGCAGTTGTAAAAGAGCCGCCCTGAATAGGTGCAAATGGCATCTTACTGTCTGCGTATGAAAAGGTAATATCCTCAATCGGAATTCCCAACACATCTGAAGCAATCTGTGACATAATTGTTAGAGTTCCTGTTCCAATATCGGTCACAGCGCTTTTAATTTCAACTTTTCCGTCATTGGTCATAATTGCCTGTGCTCGTGCTAAAAGTCTGTTGGCATCCCAGATTCCGGTTGCCATTCCATAACCCACGAGTTTATTACCGCGTTTGGTACTTCTAGGCACAGGATTTCTTTTGTTCCATCCAAATTTCTCTGCTCCTTGTAAGTAACACTGCCTAAGCTGCTTGCTTGAATATTCTTTTTCAGCGCTTTTATCGATTTCCGAATAATTAATTAGACGAAATTCTACAGGATCGATATGTAGCTTATGAGCCAGATCATCCATCGTAATTTCTACTGCATGCATTCCGGTGCTTCCACCTGGAGCGCGCATATCCAAAGGGGTATAAACATCCAGTGGAACAAGTTCGTGCTCTAACAAAGTATTTTCTGCCGGATACAGCATATTGGCCCAATTCACTACAATTTCTACATAATCTTCAAACTGGGAAGTCTCTCCTATTGCTTTGTGATAAATAGCGTTTACTTTTCCATTTTCATCAGCACCAAACTTTGTAAACTGTAAAGTCGGCGGCCTGTGTCCAAACGTATACATTTGAGAGCGATCTAAAGTTACCCGAACATTTCTTTTTAATTTTAATGAAGCCATAACTGCCATAAACAATTGGTACTGCGGACGAAGTCCTGAACCAAAGGCACCGCCGACAAAAGGTGCAATGACTTGAACATTTTTCATTTTCAAACCAAAAACATTCGCCGCATACAGCTGCGAATTAATAGTTCCCTGCGTTTTGTCATAAATTTTAAGCTTGTTTTTTCCTTCATAAATCACCGTTGCGGCAGACATTTCCATTGGATTATGATGCTCTGTTCCGTGTCTGAATTCTCCTGAACTTTTTACAAACGAGTTTTGATAAGCTTCTTCAAAATTTCCTTTAGGTTTTGGCGGAGGCGGTTTTAGCATCGAAGCCAGCCCTTTTTTAGGAGCTCTCCCTTTCGCTAAATTCGCTTCCATATCAGTTTCAAATTCTTCTTCCTGATAAGCGAGTTTTATTTGGGCGGCCGCAAATCTTGCCATCTCAAAAGTTTCAGCAACTACCAAAGCAATCGGCTGTCCGTTGTATCGTATTACATTATCTTTTAAAGGTTTAAAAACAGTTCCCGGTGGTGCATCCATATCGGCATATTGAAAATCGAACCAAGCGGTTGAAGGCCGGTTTTCATGAGTGAAGATTTCAACTACACCTTCTAGATTCATAGCATCTGAGGTATCAATAATTTTGATTTTTCCTTTAGTAATTGTGCTGTTTACAACATATCCGTACAATAAATTTTCCGCATCATACTCTCCTGCATATTTTGCCTTACCAGTAACTTTCAAACAGCCTTCTAAACGGCTTAACGGTTTTCCTATTGAAGTTAATTTTTTCATTTTATCCAATTTATTTATAAAGATGGTTTTGCACCGGGACGCTGAGATTCTGGATCTAATGCCATAAAACAATTGCGGACAACAGCTCTTTTTGCCAGTTCTATTTTAAAATTATTGTGTTCATAACCCTTCGCTCCCTGCAGAAGAATCTTCGCTGCTGTTTCAAAATTTCCTTTATTTGGCTCTTTTTCATTTAAAAACTCTTCAGCTTCAGCAACACGCCACGGTTTATGCGCTACCCCGCCCAAAGCAATTCTAGCATCTTGTATAACACCATTTTCTATTTCAAAAGCAGAAGCTACAGAAACTAAAGCAAAAGAATAAGAACTACGGTCTCTTAATTTTAAATATGAATAATTTTTCTCAAATCCTTTTTCCGGCAGGTCAATACTCGTTATGATTTCTCCATGCTGCAGAGTATTATCAATGTTCGGACTATCTCCCGGAAGCCGGTGAAATTCGGCGAAAGCCAAAACTCGATCTCCACTTGGACCACTAATATTTACCGAAGCATCAAGAGCCCTTAAAGCCACACACATGTCTGACGGAAAAACAGCAATACAATTTTCGTTCTGCCCTAAAATAGCATGAATTCGGTTATAGCCATTAATGGCAGAACAACCCGATCCCGGCTCTCGTTTATTGCAAGGTGTACTGCTGTCATAAAAATAATAGCATCTCGTCCGCTGCATTAAATTACCTCCATTAGTCGCCATATTGCGAATTTGTGCCGATGCACCCGCTAAAATGGCTTTTGACAGGACTGGATACCGTTCTTCAATAATAGGATCATACGCCGTATCTGCATTTGTGCAAAGTGCGCCGAGCCTTACTCCGCCGTTATCCAGACGAATAATAGATTTGTTCTCTATTATGGGATTTATATCTACAAGTGTATCTGCTTTGGTAACAAAATATTTCAGAAGATCATTTATATTGGTTCCTCCAGCCACAATTTTATTTCGTATATCTCCATCAATCTGAGAAATTGCTTCTGCAGCATTGGAAGCTTTGGTATAATTGAAATTATTCATGAGCTTCTCCTTTCTTTACTTCCATAATGGCATTAATAATTCCTCTATTGGCGCCGCATCGGCAAAGGTTGCCGCTCATTAATTCCTGAACTTCTTCTCGGGATTTAGCCTTTCCTTCTTTCAAAAGTCCAATCGCACTGCAGATTTGTCCTGGTGTGCAGTAACCGCATTGAAAAGCATCGTGTTCGATAAAAGCTTTTTGGATGGGATGCAGATTATCACCATCGGCAATACCTTCTATGGTTGTAATTTCACAACCGTTTTTCATAACTCCAAGCGTCAGGCAGCTTAATATTCTTTTACCGTCAACCATTACCGTGCAGGCACCGCATTGTCCGTGATCACATCCTTTTTTGGTTCCAGTTAAATGAATTTCTTCCCGGAGAACATCAAGTAAAGAAACCCAGGGCTGAAGATCCAAATGATACCTTATATCATTTACATATAAAATTGTCGGGTGCGTTTTCGTTTCCATTATGTATATTTTTGAAGAAAAAGAGATTAAAACAGTACTTTATAATATTGATATAAAGGTTTTTAAATATAGATTTAATGAATAATTATATTTTACACTATTTGCTGTTATTCTTACAAAACTCCAATAACAGTCATTAAAATCTTATCTTTATAATGCCATAAAAAAAAGATCAATAACGCTTCTTTACAACTTACATTTAAATTACCGCTTTTCCATTATTTTAATTCAGATGTATTAGTTTTGGCTGCTGATCTTTAGGAAAAGTGCTTTATACGCAGCTGCCGGAAAAGCTACTTCTGGAATGAATGTAGAAACTGTACGGTCACTTTTGTATTAAGGACAAAGCTTCGCAATGGCATCGACTTTAAAAAAAGCTTCAAAATAATGGAAAAGTTAAAAATTATAGTATCTTTAAAGATAGGAATTACAAAATAAGAGCAATTTTGATCTCTGCTTTTTTTCGATAATTCATCCCTTTTTTTCAATTGCTAATACAATCATTTTGCAAAGTAAAATTCAATCCGAAAATAATTCGCTGCAATTTCCAATAACTGCAATAGCAGGTTCTGCAGAAGATATAGCTGTTTTAAATATCATAATTGCACAAATACCTGTAAATTCGGATATGACTTATGTTATTGTTCAGCAGCTTTCTGCTTCTGTTGTTAATTTAACCGAGCTTATCCGTAAATCTTCAAAAATTCCTGTAATTGAAATAATAAGTGCAGTTGATTTTCAGCCCAATCACATATATGTTGTTCCAGAAAACAACTATTTGATTGCTGCAAAAGGTCTTTTAGAAATGCACACCATTAAACGTATTGATAAAATAACCAATAGTATTGATCTTTCTTTAGAAGCTATTGCTCAAGTATACAAAAGCTTTGCAACAGGTATACTTCTTTCTGGAACATCGTTTGACGGTACACACGGATTGAAAAAAATTAGGGAATTTGGCGGCGTCACAATAGTACAGAATCCTGAAACTGCCGTTTATAAAATAATGTCTCAGAATGCTATTGAAGCAGATGCTGTAGATTTTATTCTCGCACCGGATGATATTTCGACACAACTAACCAATATCCGAAAAGGTTACCTGCATAATAATGCTTACAGCGATGAAGAACATATTGCTGAAAAAGACGAAGAGGTTCTAAACCAGATTTTAAATCTTATTTTACAAAAAACGGGAAATGATTTCTTTCATTATAAAAAACCTACTATTCGCAGAAGAATTACACGCAGAATGGTAGTTTTAAACAAAGAGACTATTTCTGATTATTACAATATACTTCGTCTGGATAAATATGAGCAGGAACTTTTATTTAATGATCTGCTGATTCCTGTCACCTATTTTTTTAGAGATGAAGAATCTTTTGAATCACTTTCTAAAACAGTTTTACCGCAGTTAATTGAAAATTGCACCAATAATACACTCCGTGTCTGGACAGCTGCATGCTCAACAGGAGAAGAAGCATATTCTCTGGCCATTGTTATTTGCGAATACCTTTCCCAGCATCACATCAAAGATTTGAAAGTTCAGATTTTTGCCTCAGATATATCAGAGAAATCTATTTGTAAAGCGAGAACGGCCGTTTATTCTGCTCAAGATTTACAGCATATTTCTGAATCAAGATTAGATAATTATTTTACAAAACGTGACGGTCATTATCATGTCAATAAAGTAATTCGCGATATGTGTATTTTTGCGACACATAATTTTCTAAAAGATCCTCCATTTGCCCGAATTGATTTGGTTTCCTGCAGAAATGTAATGATTTATCTGGACTCGTTTTTACAGGAAAAGGTTTTAAGTTCTTTTCATTATTCTTTAAAGGAAAAAGGAATTTTATTTCTAGGAAAATCAGAATCGGCTAATACAGCGCTTCATTTATTTGACGCTCTTGTAAAGCAGGATAAAATATATACTAAAAAATTTACTCCTGCACGTTATGTCCCACAGGCCTTTAAACCTGTGTACAACTCTGCTGCTAAAACGAAGTTACCTGATGGCAGTCAGGAAAATGATTTTAGAAAAATTGCAGATGATATTTTATTTTCAAGATACACCCCGGCCAGTGTCATTATAAACGAACATCTTGAAATTGTTCATTTTCATGGCGATACTTCACCTTTTTTACTGCCTGCACCGGGAAGACCCAATTTCAATATTTTAAAAATGGCGCGAGAAGGAATCAGCTTTGAGCTTCGAAATGCGCTTATTGAAATCAAAAAAAATAGAGAAAGCATCCTTCAGGAAAATCTCTCTGTAAAAGACCAGAATTATCAAGTGTCTTTTGAAATCGTTACACTTTTAAATGATAAAGATCATTTGATGATTCTTTTTCATAAAAATCTGCTTCCTGAAACCGATTTAGATTTAAAACAAAGGGCAAAAAATGCAGACCAGTTAAGAATTGCTGAACTTGAAAAAGAATTATCGCAATTGCGTGAAGATATCAAAAGAGTTACTGAAGAACAGCAGATTGCTTTTGAGGAGCTGCAGACTACAAATGAAGAGTTATTAAGCAGTTCGGAGGAGCTTCAGGCTATGAACGAGGAATTAGAAACTTCTACAGAAGAATTGCAATCTAATAATCAGGAATTAATGTGTACCAATGACGAACTTCTAGATCGTCAGGATCAGCTGCTTTCGATGCGTCATTATGCAGAATCTATTGTACAAACTATCAGGGAGCCTTTAATTATTATTGATAAAGATTACAATGTAAAAAGTGCTAATCCTGCTTTTTACAAATATTTTGGTTATGCCGAAAAAGATACGGAAGGATTTTCTTTTTTTGAGATTGGAAATTGCCAGTGGGACATTCCAGAATTTAAAGATCTAATCTTCAAAATGTTAGTCCAGAAAAAAACCATTGAAGATTATAGATTACAGATTTTATGCAATGGTTCTGACAAAAAAACCTTAATGGTAAATGCGCGTTTGATTCAAAATGCAAAACCGGACGGAATGATTCTCCTGGCATTTGAAGATATTACAGATTTACTGGCTTCAAATGAATTATTGAATAAAAGAAATGCAGAACTGCAGCTTTACAACGAACAGTTAGAAAATTTCACTTCTGCGGCGAGCCATGATCTGCAGGAGCCGCTTAATAAAATTCACATGCTCTGCCATCGCATTTTTGAGAGAGAAAATGCACTGTCAGAAGATGGAAAACACAATTTACAGCGTGCCATGTTTTCGGCAAAAAACATGAGCCAGTTAATTGCGGATCTTATCAATTACTCGAGAATCAACTTTACTGAGAAAAAATTTAAAAACACCGATTTCAATCTTCTGGTCAAAAAAACCTTAAGTGATATCAGAGATTCCATTGAGGAAAAGAAAGCGGTGGTTAAAGTTGATATTACTGCTAATTCAATAAATGCAATCGCTTTTCAAATACAGCAGCTGCTTACCAACCTGATTTTAAATTCGATTAAATATTCTAAAGAAAGTGTCGCGCCTGAAATCAGAATCGAAACTATGTCAGCTTCTTCGGAAGAAATCATAAATCTTGGCGGAAATCCCGAAAACGAGTACATTAAAATTAATGTGGCTGATAACGGAATCGGTTTTGATAAAGATTTTGAAAGCAGAATTTTCGAGCCTTTCTACAGACTTCATAGCAAAGGTGAATATGCAGGAAGCGGACTTGGTTTAACTCTCGTAAAAAAAATAGTTTCCAACCATAATGGTTTCATTAATGCATCAAGTAAAATTGGTATTGGCACAACTATGAGTATTTATCTACCTTCATAGTTTAAAAATCTTCTAAATTTAATGGGAATTATGAAAATATAAATCTAAAATTATAATACTTAATGTAAAAAAGTAGGTTTATATTTATTATTTAAGAGATGAATCAATTATTTGAACATTCAATTTAATTATAGCATTTCTGTAATTGCCTGATAAATTAGTCCAGAGAGTGAATTACAGCATCTATAACAGCAATTTAAAACAGAAGTTAGTAGTGTGAAATAAAGAGACCAAAGTCTACTTTAAATAATAAAATAGACTTTAACCAACAGAACAAATCTATACCGTTACGGTCTTGTTCTATTAATGGTATCTCTACCCTGCTGAGTCGTGTTTTCTTTAGACTTAGTGGTTTTTCCCTTCTTTTCAGTACGCTGTCTATTGACTGTATCTTTCTGCGTAGTAGTGCTTTTCTGCGTACTAGTTTTGTGTTTGCTTTTTTTACTGTGAATAGTGTCTGTACTCTGTTTTTTCTTAACAGGGGTTTCCTGAGCAGATGCAAACCCAAAAAACAGGATCATACAAAAGCTTGCAATTAAATTTCTCATAATTCATTTCTTTTAATTAATAATTTGATTTTCAAAACAATACATTTTGTTTCATTGCAAATTTTAGGGTTTTGACTATCAATTATTTACACTAAAAAACATTTAAATTATAGGATTGCCATAAACCTCATAAAAATGAAAACAAATGAATTAATCAATCAAACAAACTCGAATTTTCAAGTAACAGCAATAGGAAGTTCTTCAGCCGATATAGATGTATTAAAAAAAATAATATCAGATCTGCCGTTAGATTCAGGAAGAGCTTATATTATTTTTGAAAATTTTTCTACTGCCCAAACTCCTAATCTTGCAGATGTACTTGCAGCCAAAACCAAAATACCAGTTACAGAAATCGTTCATCACATTAATGTAGAATCCAACCGTATTTATGTTATTCCTGTAAATAATTTTCTGATTTACGAAGACGGGATATTACAATTAAAACCTTTAATCAGAAGCAGTAAAACCAATAACGGTTTTGATATCTTTTTTGAAACAGTCGGAAGTACTTTTAAAAGTTATTCGATAGGTTTAATTTTAACTTGGTCACCGTTTGACGGTTCTACTGGTCTTAAAAAACTAAAAGAAGCCGGCGGGTCAACAATTGGTGTTCTTTCTAAAAAAGGTTTTATTCAGAATGCGATAACTTCTGAATACATCGACTATTTTACACCGCCAGATGATATTGCTGATAAGCTATTGCAGATTCATGAACGGAACTTACTAACGCATTCTTACGGAGAAAAAGAATCAACACCCGACGAAAAGGAACTGCTGCATCAAATAATTGAGATATTATTTTTAAGAACCGGCACTGATTTTCAGCATTATAAACATACCACACTGCGAAGAAGAATTGCAAAAAGAATGGTTGTAACCAAACAGGAAACTTTCGAAAAATATCTGATCTTATTGCGAATTAATACTAAAGAGCAAGATTTTTTATTTGATGATTTATTGATTTCGGTTACTTATTTTTTCCGTGATCAGGAGGTCTTTGATAATTTGTGCCAAAGCATTTTTCCTTCTCTTATTGAAAACCTAACCAATTCAACATTACGGTGCTGGTCGGCAGGCTGTTCTACGGGAGAAGAAGCCTATTCTCTAGCCATCTGCATTCACGAATATTTGGAAGAAATCAATAGAAACGATATTAAAGTGCAGATTATAGCTTCAGATCTGTCTGAAAAATGTATATCGAAAGCGCGATTGGCCACTTATACTGCACAAGACATAAAAAATATAAGTGAAAAAAGACTTGAAAAATACTTTACCAAAAGAGACAATAGCTTTCATGTCAATAAAGTTATTCGTGATATGTGTGTTTTTGCCATTCACGACTTAACAAAAGATGCCCCATTTGCCAAAATTGATTTTGTTTCCTGCCGCAATGTTTTAATCTATTTTGATACCGATTTGCAGAATCAGGTATTAGCATCTTTTCACTATGCGCTTCGCGACAAGGGATTTTTGTTTTTGGGAAAACCAGAATGGACACAGCACGTTCCGCACTTATTTACAACTGTCAACAACTTGAATAGAATTTACACACGTAAAACGGTGGAGCAGTTTCTCCCAAAAAAAATAACGAGGACTGATTATAATACTTCGAAAATAAATGAAAGCAGTGACCCTGAAACAAACTATAGAAAAATTGCTTCAGATATTCTGCTGGAAAATTATTCGCCTGCTGCGGTAATCATTAATGAAGATCTTGAAATTGTTCATTTCCATGGCGACACCAGTCCGTTTTTACAGCCAGCGCCCGGAAAACCGAGTTTCAACATACTAAATATGGTTCGTGAGGAATGGGTTTTTGAACTCAGAAATAATATTTTAAAAGCCAGAAATGAAAAAAAGAACTTTTCGGGAGAATTTACTGCCTTAACAAAACAGCCTTTTGTGACTTCCTTCGAAATTATTTATCTGCCTGCCTATACTGATATACTGCTTATTATACTCTGCAAAAAAAACATTGCCTCAGCAGATTCCAGCAGTCATCATTCTCCGGAAATGGAGAAAGAACTGCTGCAGCTTCGCGGCGATTTTAAAAGACTTACCGAAGAACAGCAGATTTATTTCGAAGAATTGCAGACTACAAATGAAGAATTGGTAAGCTCAAACGAAGAAATGCTGCAAATAAACCAACAGCTTGAACACGCTGCTCAGGAACTGCAGTCTAATAATCAGGAACTTTCCTGTTTAAATGATGAACTTCAAAATCGTAGGGAAGAACTCGCTTCTATGCATAATTTTTACGAATCAATTGTCAATACCATTAAAGAACCGCTTCTTATTATCGATAAAAATTTTATCATTAAAAGCGCTAATCCCGCTTTTTACAACTACTTTAAAACCACTGAAGAACAGACGGAAGGGCATCCAATATTCGATATAGGAAATTCGCATTGGGATATACCTGCGTTTAGAGCATCTGTACTAAAAAAAGTAAGCAGCAATGAGGTTGTAGAAAATTTCAAAATCCAGTTTAACTTTGATATTCACGGAAAAAAAATAATGCTTGTTAACGCCGCTCCAATTGTGAATGCTGTTCCAGATGGGATGATTTTAATAGCGTTGGAAGACATTACAGATCTAGAAGAAAGCCATGAATCGCTAAAAAATAAAAATCAGGAACTTCATAACTATAACCAACAATTAGAATCGTTTACAATAGCAGCAAGCGATCATTTATTAGAGCCGATTAGGAAAATTTATATGTTTGGAAAAAAGGTTTTAGATGCCGAAAAAGAGCTGACAGAAACTGGAAAACATAATTTAAATCGGCTATTAAGTTCGGCTGTAAATATGAATCAGCTTCTTGAAGATTTAATTGATTATTCGAAAATAAATTTTGGCCGCAAGGAATTTAAAAAAACAGATTTGAATATTGTTCTAAAAAAAGTACTATCTGACTTAAAATCCAGCATAGGCAAGCAGAAAGCGGAAATAGAATTCAACACGCTGCCATCGCTTCTTATTATTCCTTCGCAGATGCAGCAGCTTCTGGCTCATTTAATTTCTAATGCTATCAAATATGCCAAACAAGAAAGCAGTCCGAAGATCAAAATTGGCGTTGCCGAAGTTTATCCTGATGAATTAATAGATTTTGGAGGTGATCACGAGAAACAATATATCAAACTTTTTATTAGCGATAATGGAATTGGCTTTAGTAAAAATTATGAAACGCTCATTTTTAATCCATTTTATAAACTTCATAATGAGGGGCATTACGGAAGCGGACTTGGATTAACACTTGTTCAGAAAATTGTTTACAATCATAAAGGATTTATCAAAATTTCCAGCGAGCCCAATAGAGGCACTAATGTATATATTTATCTGCCTTCTTAAATAAGTAAATTACAAAAGATTAAATCTCCAGAAATGGAGATTTTTCTGTTTTAACCATTTTGTGGCAATTGTGGAAAATTGAAAAGTAATCTTATAAAAAACGAGTTCTTTCAAAATTTAAATTTGGAACACTTGATAAATTGCGGTCAGCAGCTACCTAAAAATCTGAACGATTAAGACTGTAATTATTTTTAAGTTTTAACTAATTTAAGAAACACCATGAAAAATTTTCAAGACGAAAAACAACGTGATTTGTCCATCAATACCTCCGATGGAACAAACAAATTTTTAACAACAGATCAGGGCGTGAAAATTAATGATGATAACAATTCCCTTAAAGCAGGTGATCGCGGTCCCTCTTTACTGGAGGATTTTATTTTAAGGGAAAAAATCACGCATTTTGATCACGAAAGAATTCCAGAAAGAATTGTTCACGCGCGCGGTTCTGGAGCACACGGCTTCTTTGAAGTTACGAACCCCATTCCAGAATTAACAAAAGCAGGATTTTTACAGGAAAAAGGATTAATTACACCTGTATTTGCACGGTTTTCTACCGTGGCAGGATCTAGGGGTTCTACTGATCTTGCGAGAGATGCCAGAGGATTTGCCGTAAAATTTTATACACAGGAAGGAATTTACGATTTAGTAGCCAATAATATCCCTGTATTTTTTATTCAGGATGCCTCTAAATTTCCCGATCTTGTCCATGCCGTAAAACCAGAACCGCATAATGAAATGCCTCAGGCAGCATCGGCGCATGATACCTTTTGGGATTTTATTTCGCTGATGCCAGAATCTATGCACATGATTATGTGGGTTATGTCTGATCGTGCAATTCCGAGAAGCTACAGAATGATGGAAGGTTTTGGTGTTCATACTTTTAGGCTTGTTAATGCTCAGGAAGAATCGGTTTTTGTAAAATTCCACTTTAAACCAAAATTAGGTACGCATGCCGTTGCTTGGGATGAAGCACAGAAAATTTCTGGAAAAAATCCTGATTTCCACAGACAGGATTTGTGGGAAGCCATTGAAACAGGAAATTTTCCGGAATGGGAATTAGGCGTTCAGATTATTCCAGCAGAAGACGAACATAAATATGAATTTGACCTTTTAGATCCAACAAAAATTGTTCCTGAAGAATTAGTTCCTGTCACTATTGTGGGAAGGATGGTTTTGAACAAAAACCCCGATAATTTCTTTGCCGAAACCGAACAGATTGCGTTTCATCCAGGACATGTAGTTCCGGGAATTGATTTTTCTAATGATCCGCTTTTACAGGGAAGATTATTCTCCTATACAGATACACAATTATCGCGATTAGGAAGTCCGAATTTTCATGAAATTCCAATTAACAGAAGTGTTGCTCCTGTTCACAACAATCAGCGAGACGGACATATGCGTCAGGAAATTAATAAAGGCCGCGTCAGTTATTCTCCCAATTCTCTTGGGGGCGGATGCCCTTATCAGGCAAAAATTGCTGAAGGCGGATTTGCAAGTTTTAACGAACGTGTCGACTCTCATAAAGTAAGAGCAAGAAGCGAAAGTTTTAATGATCATTTCGGACAGGCCAAATTGTTTTTTAACAGCCAGACACCCGAAGAAAAAAGCCACATTGTAAAAGCACTGCGCTTTGAGCTTGGAAAAGTTGAAACCACCGCTATTAGAGTTAGAATGCTCGGCTTATTATCTCAGGTTGATAACGAACTTGCTGAAAAAGTAGCCCAGGGACTTGGAGCAAAAGTTCCCACAGTTTTAGAAACACCTATGAACAAAGGCGTATCGCCAGAAACAGAAGAATCAGGAACTCAGGAACCAAAAACTGTTCAATCTTCAGTTGAAGCATCTCAAGCTTTGAGTATGGTTAATAATCCAACCAATTCGCCAACAATCGAATCCAGAAAAGTAGCTATTCTAGTATCTGACGGCGTTTCGGAAGCTTCGGTGATGAACATCAAAAATGCATTGAAAAAAGCGGGCGCCAAAGGCTGTGTTATTGCACCGCATTTAGGGTCCGTTACAGCAGATACCGATCGAGCAATTGCAGCAGAATTCAGTTTCTTAACTGCTTCCTCCGTTTTGTTTGATGCTGTATATGTGCCGCACGGATCAGGAGTAAATGCTTTGGCAGATAATGATGATGCCGTTGAATACTTAACCGATGCTTATAAACATTGTAAAGTGATCGGTGCCGATGGCGGGGCTTCTGAAATAATAAGCGGAGCGCCTTTTGCTGGAAAAATTACAAATGACGATGAAGGCGTTATTGTTACCAGTGAAATTGCGAGCGAAGCATTTGCCCAGGAATTTATAACTGCAATGACCAAACACCGTTTCTGGCAGCGCGAACCAAACTTATACAATTAATTTCAAAAAAAATAAAAAATGAAAAATTCAGAAAAACAAGGTCAGACTAACGCTGCACAGCCAAAAGCGAGTCAGTCTAAAGATATAAAAAACAATTCGAAAAATATTGTAGCACCGGCACCAGATGCTGCTGCAGATTTAAAAGATTTCTTTATTGACAGTTTAAAAGACATTTACTGGGCAGAAAATGCTTTACTGGGTGCTTTGCCAAAAATGGCTGACAATGCTTCAGCTGCGGGACTTTCGGGAGCTATTTTAGAACATCTTTCTGTAACTCAGAACCAAGTAGCCAGATTGGAACAGGTTTTTGATTTATTAGGCGAAAAAGCAGAAGGCAAAAAATGTGAAGCTATGGCAGGTTTATTAAAAGAAGGAGACAGTATTCTTTTAGAAACAACACCAGGAGCTGTTAGAGATGCCGGAATTATAGCCGCTTCTCAAAAAATAGAACATTATGAAATAGCTACTTATGGCACTTTGGTAGCTTTTGCTAAAGCAATTGGCGAAAATGATGCAGCAAAATTATTAACGCAGACTCTTGCAGAAGAAAAAGAGGCTGATTGTCTTCTAAATGACGTAGCACTCAATTTGGTAAACATTGTTGCAGCAGAATAATTACACTATTTCTTGTTTATTATTTTTACCTGAAAACACCTGTATAAATACAGGTGTTTTTTATTTAAAAAGTAATCAGCTGTTAATTATACAATTAGAAGTGCCAATATATGTAAAATAATGACTTGTAGTCCCTGTACATTTGGCTTATTAACAAATTAAAAAAATATATCATGGCAACTTCAAACACTAAAAAAAGCACTGATAGTGCTAAGACATCAGGTAAACAAACTGATAAAAAAGAAACTGCTTCAAAAGGCGGTTCAAAATCTGCTTCGGATTCGAAAAAGGAATCAGGTTCAACTAAAAAATAACATTTAAAAAATTGTATTATGAATTTAGACGAAAAAGAAAATTACAATCTGGAAGATGTGAATTTTCAAAATAACGAACTATATCAGGATCCTGACATGGATACACCTCCAGATCATACTATATCAGATAATGCTGAGCCAGATTATGGCAGCGATTTGGAAAGCCAGGAATTTGGAAAAGAAAATTTCGATAATGAAGACCTCGGTAATGAAAAATCAGATATTGATGAATTTGCTGCAGATGAACTGGACAACGACGAATTGGACGATGAATTTGATAATGATGAACTGGAAGACGATTTTGATGACAATGAAATTGACAATGACGAATTGGATGACGAAGATCTAGGAAATCTAGATGATGAAGAAGGGACAAATCCAGATCGAAATCTTTAAAAACATTAAAGCCGTCTTACAGACGGCTTTTGTTTATAGAAAATTTTGCTTTTCTTTTTTTACTTTAGTTAAAAGTTTAGACTTTTTTTCTGCTTTCCAGTAATCTATAATTGTGGTTAAAACCTCCTTAAATTTTTCTTCGCTGTAAGGCTTAACAAAATAACTTTTTGTTGGAACGGAATAAGCATCGACCACAAAACAGTTAGAAAAGAAAATAGAATAAAAAAGACACGGAACATTAAATAGTTTGTAAATAGTTTTATAATCTAGATCGTCCTGTTTACAATTTCCATTAAACTTTAGAATATTTGAAAAAAACAAAAAAGGTTTTATGCGCGCTGCAGTAATATGTTCTTTTGCCTCATTAAATGTACTAAAGTACAGCAGGTCATTTATTAAACCCGTTTCTTGAAAAATCTGAATAAAAAAATTAAACTGTTCTTTACTTTCTTCTATTATAATAATTGGTCCGTTCTTATCCATGATCGTATATTTTCGAGATTAGACGTGAGAATCTAACAAATATCAACAGAATATAATAATAAATTTATATAATTAGACCTTGAGAATTACATTATCTCCATGTCTGTTTGAATTGCTGCCAGATCGGCATCACAAAAAATGATCCTAATGATAATTGTATCGCTAAATCGCATCATTCTATAAATAGAGATATTGAATGAGTTATCTTGCTAACCAATTTTTAAAAAATTAATGGGAATATTCAAGCTTTAGCGAAAACAGCCCTTATCGACCTTACCCCATTCAACCAGAAAAAATACTTCAGCCCAAGAAAGATCCGTAGACGTAAAAATTAGCGATGCTTCCTTCTGACAAAATATGATTTATAAACATGTTGCAGATTATAACTTTCAACAAAGTTTTAAATAACACGCAACTTATCGGCAAAAAAAATAATTTCATGTTAAATTTAAGTATATATTTGCCGATAACGGAACAAGTATCAAACATGAAATATCTTTCAGTAGTAGAATTTGCAAAAAGACTAGAGCTTTCAGAAAGGACAGTTCGTAATTATTGTGCTTTAGGAAAATTAAAAGGTGCTTTTCTGACGGGTAAAACCTGGAGTATTCCCGAGGATGCGGTAATTCCCCAAAAAGGAAATAGTAAAGCAGGTAAAAATGTTTTATTAAGCTGCCTGAAAGAACAGAAGAATATGAAACTGAAAGGCGGCATATACCACCGCACGCAGATTGATTTAACTTACAATTCAAATAAAATTGAAGGAAGCAGGCTTACTCATGACCAAACTAGATATATTTTTGAAACCAATACAATCGGTGCTTCCAAAGAAAGTTTAAATGTAGATGACATTATAGAAACATCTAATCACTTTCGCTGCATAGATTTTATTATTGAAAAAGCAAATGCGAAGCTCTCGGAATCAATTATTAAAAAACTCCATTTTTTATTAAAATCCGGAACTTCTGACAGCGGTAAGGACTGGTTCAATGTTGGCGAATACAAAAAAATGCCTAATGAAGTTGGCGGGAATGAAACCTGCCCTCCGAAACTGGTTGCTGAAAAAATGAAAGAACTTCTTTCTGATTATCATGCTGCTAAGAATAAAACTATCGAAGATATCATCGATTTTCATTATAAATTCGAAATCATACACCCCTTTCAAGATGGAAACGGCCGCGTAGGAAGGTTAATTATTTTCAAAGAATGTCTTGCAAACAATGTTGTACCATTTATAATAGATGAACAGCTAAAGCTTTTTTATTACAGAGGCCTTCAGGAATGGAATAATGTCAAAGAATATCTAATCGATACCTGCCTCACAGCACAGGACAACTACAAATCTGTTCTTGAATATTTCGAGATAAAATACATATGAAAATATCTTTTTCAAGTTTACATTGAAAAAAAAACTTACTTTTGATTCTTATACAAAGGATTTTTTTGTTTAAAAAACAAAGCTGCAACTTCAAAAAGTATCTTCTCGATATCCTATTCGGCTACTTGGCAACATCTTGGCAGCACAGATTTTAAAAAAATAGAAATGCAGGAAATACACGGGTTTCGAGCTCAAAGTTTCAGTCCTGCTCTCTTCCCATTAAAAAATTAAATCAAACTCATTTTTATGCCAAATATATTTTATAGATTTGTAACAACCTCTGGGTTAGTGTGTTCTTGAAAATATATTTTTATAAAGAGACAAAATACGATCATTCAATTGAAAATTCAATAAAAGTTTGTTTGTAGTTATTGTGTTTTATTTTGTTCAGAATTGTACTTTTCTTGTACCTTGACGTCTGCAAAATCCTATAAACACTGGGTTGTTATTTTCTGCATCGGGAAGTAAAAGGAGAAAAAAGCATCCTGCTTATTAATATATAAAAACAGAAAGCCGTTCTATAAAGAGGAACGGCTTTCTGTTTTTTTTATGATTCGCAGCTGCTGCAAGAAACAAGACTTGTTACTAATTCTTTAGAAACACTTTGGCTTCTTTGGTAATATAAACTTTTAACACCTTGCTGCCAAGCTTCAATGATTAAACGGTTTACATCTTTAATGGCTAATTCTGCCGGAATATTAAGATTTAAACTTTGCCCCTGATCGACAAATTTCTGACGAATTCCAGCTTGCTGTACAATTTCCAACTGGCTGATTTCTTTAAATGTTTTAAAAACATCTTTTTCTTCCTGCGTCAATTGTTCCATATGCTGTACGCTTCCACCGTTTAGCATAATTCCTCTCCAAACTTCTTCGTTATCTAAACCTTTTTCTTCAAGCAATTTTTTAAGGTATTTATTTTTACGCATAAAATTACCTTTGCTTAATCCAGCTTTATAATAATTACTGCTGAAAGGTTCAATTCCAGGCGAAGTTTGTCCTAAAATTGCAGATGATGACGTTGTTGGCGCAATTGCCATTGTGGTTGTATTTCGTCTTCCGTAACCTTTTAATAGTTCTGGTTCACCGTAAATTCTAGCCAATTCTTGACTTGCTTTATCTGCTTTATCGCTGATATGTTTGAAGATCTCAGTTGTTTTCATTTTAGCTTCCATTCCTTCAAACGGAATCATGTTTTTCTGTAAATAAGAATGCCATCCTAAAACCCCTAAACCTAATGCTCGGTGTCTTTTCGCAAATTTATTGGCTGCAGAAAGATAATAGTTTCCTTCTGTTTTTTCGATGAATTCCTGTAAAACAGCATCTAAGAAAAAGATCGCCAATTTTACGGCTTCAGTATCTTTCCATTCTTCATATAATTCTAAATTCATAGAAGAAAGACAGCAAATAAATGATTCGTCATGAGTTGACGGGAGCATAATCTCACTGCACAAGTTACTTGCGTTAATTCTAAGATTCTGATCTTTATAAACCTGAGGTTTGTTTTTATTTACGTTATCACTAAAGAAAATATAAGGTAAACCTTTTTGCTGACGGCTTTCTAAAACTTTTGCCCAAACCTGTCTTTTTTCTGCATCACCATCAATCATTTCCTGCATCCAGTAGTCTGGTACGCAGATTCCGGTAAACAAGTTCTGGATTGGATTTCCAATACTTTTAATCTTTAAAAACTCTTCGATATCCGGGTGATCGATATCTAAATAGGCAGCAAATGCACCGCGACGCACACCACCTTGAGAAATCGTATCCATAGCCGTATCAAAAAGTTTCATAAAACTTACGGCACCGCTGCTTTTTCCGTTGTCTGTTACCGCACTTCCGCGTTCGCGTAATTCACCAAAATAACCAGAAGTTCCACCTCCAATTTTAGTCTGCATAATTACTTCACCTAACTTGTGCGTGATTCCTTCAATTTTATCAGGAACATGAACATTAAAACAAGAAATAGGCAATCCTCTTTCTGTTCCCATATTTGCCCAAACTGGCGAACTGATACTCATCCAGCCTCTTTCAATCATTTCTACAAAAGATTCTTTTAGCTCTGGTTTATAGAGTCTTTTTGCAGCAGCAGTACAAATTCGATCGATTGCACCTTCAACCGTTTCGCCTTTTAAAAGGTAACCGCGATTTAAAATTTGCTCACTTTCAGAGTTCTTCCACCACATTTTACTATCGTTCTGTGATTCAAAATTATTTACTGGGTTTGTGTCTGTCGTATTCATATGTATTCTGGGCTTGTATTAGAAAAGATCGTTTGCTGTAATGCTTTTATCGTGTTTAGTATATTCTACAGGACGTTTGGCAAAGAAATCGTCTAAACTGTTTGCAAAAACTTCTTCTTCGAACCAAGCCATTGCAGCGTATTCTTGAGGCGAAACATTAAAAATTGTTTCTATATTAATTTGTTTTAAACTTTCGTCAACTCTAAATTTCATGAAGTTTACCAATTCTTCTTTGTTGATAGTTTCTATCGCTCCATCTTCAAAAATCCAATCTAAGATAGCTGCTTCAACATCGATCGATTCTCTAACAGTTTCACGAATTAATTGTAAAGTCTCTGCATCAAAATATTCTGGAAATTCTTCGCGGATTTTATTAATGATATAAATGCCGCCATTAGCATGAATCTGCTCATCGATTGAAGTCCACGCAATAATATTACTCACATTTTTCATGTAGCCTTTAAATCTTGTAAAAGACAATAAAATTGCAAACTGACTGAACAACGAAACATTTTCTATAAGAATACTGAATAAAATCAGCGAAACCATATATTTTCTGTTATCCTGAGACTTAGTGTCTTTTAGAACATTCGAAAGATAATCTACACGTCTGCGAACCACAGGAACATCCAACAGTTTTTCGAATTCATCATTATATCCTAAAACTTCCAACAAACGAGAATAAGCTTCAGAGTGTCTAAATTCACATTCGGCGAAAGTCGTTCCTAATCCGTTGAATTCTGGCTTTGGAAAATGCTCGTATATATTACCCCAAAAACTTTTTACAGCTACCTCAATCTGTGCGATGGCCAATAAACTGTTTTTAATTGCCGTTTTTTCAGCACCGTTTAAGTGTGCGTGAAAATCTTGTGTATCGGCAGTAAAGTCTACTTCGGTGTGCACCCAGTAGGCTTTATTAATTGCTTCAGTAAATTGCAGAACCTCAGGATATTCGAAAGGTTTATAGTTGATTCTTTTATCGAAAATAGACATATATATAGAATTTTAAGTGACAAAAATGGTGATAGAAAATCGTGCGCTTGATTTGGGGAGTGGTATTGGCGTGCTTTCTATAATTACAAATTTAGCCCACAGTTATTCTTTTGTCCAGTTTTAGATGTTAAAAATCACGACAATTATCAACAGTTTAGAAATCGCAAAATATAGCGATTTTGCAAATTTTATCAACAGCAAAACAATCTCTTGTAATCATCAATGAGCGAGCTGTTTCCCTAAAAACAAGGTTAAGTTATCAACATTAAAAAGTCATTATTTATACAACAAAATCCAAAACAGTTATCAACAGGTCAATTCAAAAAATGGAAAATCAATCATTCATTTTAAAATAAAAAAACGCCATTTATTAATAATAATTCTAAATAGTGAATTTCAGAAAATTATCATAACGTTTTTTAATACAGATTGTTACCATAAAAACATTTTCTTAAAATTTACAAAACCAGTGTAAAAGCCTTTAAAAAATTTTGTTTAACGGTAGTAATAAACAAAATCATTTTTTTGTTATGAAATGTCTGGAAAAGAAAAATATTAACTTAAAAATGGAAATTTCAAAAACCAAAAAAGCCTAATTTAAAGACTAAACTTTTAGGATTCGAAATATCAGTTTTAAAAACTAAATCTAGAATTATTTGATCTTAACTGAAACCAAAATTTAAACGTATTTTATTTTTATATATAACTAAATTAAAAGAAAAGCCCTCTCTTTTTTTTATTAAACAATTCTAAAAATAGGTATAAATACCTGAAAATGTCTCTGACCAATACTTTAACTTGCTGTAAAAAATTTCAAGTCAAAAGTAAAGTTTAATGATTTAAATAGGTCTCCTATCAAGAGTAGAAATTGGGTTCAATTTATTAGCTAAAGTATAAAAAGTCAGCATTTTAGAGATCTCACTTCATAAAAGACATTATTTTTTAATTATTTTTACTGCTGTAACATCATATGCCAAAACGAATTTAATGTCTGCCAAAAAAATATATTTCATTGTTTTGTTCTTTTATGCATTGTTTATAAATGCACAGCAACTGCAAATTAATTCCTCAAAAAACTATCTTCAGAATATTGAAATTATTCTAAAGCAGAAAAAGAATTTTGGCACCGATACAACAAGCTTAAAAAAGTATCTTTTTTCGTTAAATCAAAATCCAAAATATCAGGTTATTTATCAAGGTTTATTGGCAAATGGTTACAGTAATGCGCACAATGCCGTAAATAAAACTTCTGATCGATACTACTTACATTCTATTCATACGGCTGAATCTTCAAAAAATATTTCTCTAGAAATATGGTCAAAACTCAACTACATTAATTATCTATATTATTACAGAGATTACATTAAACTCACTCCCTTTTTACTTAAAATAATGGAAAAGCTGGAAAATATACCAGCAGATCAAATTATTGAAGCAGCTGTAACCTACAAAAAGATTGGATGGATTTTACACACATTTGGTGATTATAATAAATCGCTGCATTACTTAAAGCTTGCCGAGAAACAAGCGGTAAAAAATACCTCTGAATATGCTTCAATTATTAATTCTATAGGGCTAAACTATTTCTATATCAAAAACTATAAAATGGCTTCCTACTATTTGAATGAAACTGCAAAAATGTCCAAGCAGATACATGATGAAGTAAGATACGCCAAAGCGCTTGGTGATTTAGCAAAAATCAGTCAGCAAAAAGGTGATTTTAAAACAGCTATTACATTATTAAAAAGTGATATTGAAATTTCTGAGAAAAATAAAAGTGACCAGAATACTATGTATGCTTCTATTTTATTAGCAGAGTTACTTTTTAAGGATAAGCAACTTGAAGATGCACTGTTTTTTTTAAAGAAAGCAGAAAAAATTGCTACAACGAAATCTTACTTTAAAAAATCGGAATTACAGATTATTGAATTGAAACTGCAAATTCTAAAACTTCAAAACTCGACAGAAAACGAATTGAATTTAAGACGCCGAATGGTTGTTATTGAAGATTCTCTGCAAAATGAAGATGGCGATCAGGCAATTAATAAAGCGAACTGGATTATTGAAAAAACCAATTACCAATATTCTATAAATGAAGCAAAAAAGAAAATTAAGTACGAAGCAACACTAAAAAAATTCTACATTATCATATTTACTATGGTATTCTGTATCCTTTTATTAGTGTTTGTTTATTTTAGAAAAAAATACAAAAACAGACAGCTTCAATACGAACAAAAAGTAAAAGCGCTTGAGGCCGAAATGACCAGAACTGAAGAACGATTAACAATTGTACATGATGATCTGGAATCTCAAATATGTTATTTAAAAGAGAAAAATATTCTAATTAAGAATCTGAAAAGTGAAATTGAAAATATTGAAAAATCGTCTTTTTATTATTTGGAAAAAGAAAAAGGAAAGCTCGGTTCATTACTGGAATCACATTTAATGACAGATCATGACTGGGATATCCTAAAAAAAGAATTTCAGAAAGTATATCCTAAATTTTATACTTCTATCCATCAGGATTTTGCCGATTTTACCGATTTAAACAGGAAAATGTCAATTTTGCAAAAACTTGATTTCAGCAATAATGAAATAGCAGAATTACTCGGAATTACAAATGAAGCTGTAAAAAAATCTAAGCAAGATCTTGAAAAAAAGCTGGGAGACAAATACACGAGACTTTTTTAGTCCGCTATGTTCAGAGGATCAATAACCTTCATAAAAATCATTAAACATTAAAGAAAAATTAAAATCTACTTAAGCGATTCTTAATTTTCAGCAAAACTGCACTAAAAAACTCTTTTAATATCAAATTATTCTTGGTTTAAGAATTTAAATCTATACATTTGCATTATTTTTAATTATTCTAAATAGAAGATTAAAATTGCCAAAAGTAAATTAACTCTTATACAATTCAATAACCATAAATAGCATATTATGAAAAAGATTTTTTTCGTTTCTTTTGCCCTTGCTGCAACGCTTTTTGCAAGTGCACAGCAAAAAAACTCTCTTTTAGAGCAGTCTTTCTGGAAAACATCTCCAAATGTGGAAACTGTTAAATCTGAAATAGCAAAAGGAAATAATCCTGCTGAAGCCAATGCAAATGCTTTTGACGTTACTACTCTAGCAATCAATAATGATGCGCCTGTTGCAACAATCAAATTCTTAATCGATCAGCCAGGAAACTCAGTTACAAAATTAACTCACGATAATCGTATTTATTTGCACTGGGCTGCTTACAGAGGCAATACCGAATTGGTTGAATATCTAATAGCTAAAGGATCTGATGTAAATTTTGAAGACAGCCACGGTACTGCTCCAGCAGATTTTGCAGCTTCAAACGGTCAGTCTAACCCAGCGATGTATGACGCTTTCTTTAAAGCTGGCGTAAATCCAACGAAAAAATACGCAAACGGTGCCAATCTTTTACTGTTAGCTATTGCTTCTGATAAAGATTTAAAAGCAGCAGAATATTTTTCGACAAAAGGAATGTCTCTAAAAGATGTTGACAGTGAAGGAAATACTGCTTTTACTTATGCTGCAAGATCGGGAAATATTCCACTTTTGAAAAAACTTTTAGAAAAAGGAATCAAACCAACTGATGCTGCACTTTTAATTGCAGCGCAAGGAAGCCGCAGAGAAACGAATACTCTTGAAACTTATAAATATTTGGTTGAAGAAGTAAAAATCAAACCAACAGCTCAAAATAAGGCAGGACAAAATGTACTGCATATTTTAGCTGGAAAACCAAATCAAACTGAAATTATAAAATACTTTTTAGACAAAGGTGTTGATGTTAATAAAGCGGACAAAGAAGGAAATACGCCTGTTATGGCTGCAGCTTCTGCAAGAGAAACTGCTGTTTTAGAACTTTTTCTTCCAAAAGCGAAAAACATAAATGCACAAAACTTAAAAGGAGAATCTGCTTTAACGTATGCAGTAAGAAATGGTTCGCCAGAAGCTGTAAGTTTACTTTTAGCAAAAGGTGCTGATGAAAATGTAAAAGATAAAGACGGAAATAATTTAGGTGTGTATTTAGTACAATCTTACCGTCCGGCTGGAAGAGAAAAAGAAGCAAAAGTAGATCCTTTTGATGCTAAAGCAAAATTACTTCAAGATAAAGGATTGAATTTAGCATCTCCTCAAAAAGATGGAAATACTTTATATCATTTAGCCATTACTAAAAATGATGTTTCTCTTTTGAAAAAAATAACTGATTTAAAAGTTGACGTAAATGCTAAAAATAAAGATGGTTTAACGCCTTTACACAGAGCTGCTATGACGTCTAAAGATGATTCTATTTTGAAATATCTTGTTGAAGCTGGAGCGAAAAAAGACATCAGCACAGAGTTTGACGAAACAGCTTATGCTCTGGCTAAAGAAAATGATCTGCTTACAAAAAATAATATTTCAGTTGAATTTTTAAAATAAGTAATTTTAAATCTCAAAAATAAAATTCCAAATTCCAATTAAAAAAATATGAAATCTATATTCAAAATTGCTCTTACAGGTGCTTTTATACTTTTACTTTCTTTTCAATCTAATGCGCAGTCGAGCAAATACAAATGCATGCTGCAGATGAACAATTATATGGGAGAAGGTGCTTACATCGTAGTTTCTTTAATTAATGCAAACGGAGAATACGAAAAAACACTTTACGTAATGGGCGATGACAAAAAATGGTACAAATCATTAAAAGAATGGAATAAATTCCATACTCAGAAAAATGATGATATCAGTGCCAAAACGGGCGCTTCTGTGACTGGCGGAGACCGTAGTGTAACCACTTTTGAAATCGAAAATTCTAAAATTAATAAAGGATACAAATTACGTTTTGAAACGGCTGTTGAAGATCAGAAATATTATGTGAGTGATCTTGAAATTCCGCTTACTACTGAAGGTATTGCTGACAAAACAGATGGAAAAGGATACATCAAATACGTAAGATTAAACAAAATATAAACCTTTAGTATTTTACTTTTAACCTATTGTTAAAGTATAAAGGCTACTTTTATACTTTAGTAAAAGCCAAGCTTTGTCAAAGTTTTTAATTTTGACAAAGCTTTAAACATTTAATTACATTCTAGAATACACGCAATGACTCTTTCTTTCTGGCGTTACGCACATTTGGCTTTAGCCTTATTTTCTTCTATTTTTCTGCTTTTGGCTTCGGTAACGGGTATTATTTTGGCTGTTGATGCAGTACAGGAAAAAACACTTCCTTTTAAAGCTGAAAATTTCAACAAGATCACATTAGGAGAAACGCTTCCAATCTTAAAAAAAACGTACCCTGAAATTACAGAGCTGAGTGTTGATTATAATCAATTTGTAACGCTTCAAGCCATTGATGACGATGGAAATGATATTAATGCGTATATCGATCCAAAAACCGGAAAAGCATTAGGAACACCAATAAAGAAAAGCGAATTTATAAAATGGATTACGAGTTTTCACCGTTCGTTATTTTTGCACGAGGCTGGACGTTTTTTTGTCGGCGTGATTTCTTTCTGTCTGCTGTTGATTTCACTTTCGGGATTTGTACTGGTATTAAAAAGACAGCGCGGTATCCGTAACTTCTTTTCTAAAGTAATTAAAGAATATTTCGCTCAATATTATCATGTTGTTTTAGGACGTCTGGCATTAATTCCGATTCTGATTATTGCGCTTACAGGAACCTATTTATCGTTGGAAAGATTCAACTTTTTTATGGGTGATGAAAAAGCTAAACCCGTTAAAACAGAGCTGTCGGCGAAAGCGAAAACTACTTCCATCTTTAATACCACTTTATTGGCTGATGTAAAGAAAATCGAATTTCCTTTTACAGATGATCCTGAAGAATATTATATCATTGAATTAAAAGATCGTGAAATTGAAGTGAATCAAGTTACAGGCGCTGTAATTAGTGAGAAACTTTCGCCAGTAACGACACAATTTGCTGCTTTAAGTCTTGACCTTCATACGGGAAGAATTAACGGAATCTGGGCTGTGATTTTAGCGATTGCCTGCATTAATATTCTGTTCTTTATTTATTCTGGTTTTGCGATTACTTTAAAAAGAAGATCGAGCCGTATTAAAAATAAATTCAAGGCCAACGAAAGTACATTTATCCTTTTGGTCGGTTCTGAAAATGGAAGTTCTTTTAGATTTGCTAATGCAATTCTAAAACAATTGATTGGGCACGGACATAAAGCGTATATTTCCGAATTAAATCGTTTTTCGGCTTATCCAAAGGCTGAACATATTATTCTTTTTTCTTCGACTCACGGTTTGGGAGATGCGCCTTCTAACGGAAATAAATTTAAAGCAGTATTAGAAAAACAAAATCAGGAACAGAAAATCAATTATTCTGTTGTTGGGTTTGGTTCTAAATCGTATCCTGATTTTTGCGGATTTGCGATTGAAATTGATGCGCTTCTTGCTAAACAAAACTGGGCAGAACGTTATTTGGAATTACAGACTGTAAATGATAAATCGGCCGCGGAATTTGTAGAATGGGTAAAATTATGGAGCGCTAAAACTGGAATTCAGTTAGCCACAACTCCATCGTTATATAATCATGTTCCAAAAGGATTACAGAAATTAATGGTTTTAGATAAAACACCTATTTCTGATACCGAACATACTTTTATATTGACATTACGTGCTAATGCTAGAGTTAAATTTGCTTCTGGAGATTTACTGGCAATATATCCTGCCAATGATTCCAGAGAACGCCTCTACTCGATTGGAAATCATTCTGGAAATATTCAATTGGTTGTAAAACTGCATCCTAACGGATTAGGTTCAGGTTATTTGAATAATTTAGAACCTGGAAACACAATAAAAGCTAAAATTCTAAAAAATCCTGCTTTCCATCTTCCAAAGAAAGCACAGAAAGTAGCTTTAATTTCTAACGGAACCGGAATTGCTCCTTTCTTAGGAATGATTGAACAAAATAAAGCGAAGAAAGAAATTCATTTGTACAGCGGATTCCGAATGATTACCCCTACGCTCATGGCTTATAAGAAATTTGCAGGCATAATGATTCAGAAAGAACATTTGGAGCATTTTCATGTAGCATTATCTCGTGAAGCAGAACATATTTATGTAATGGATTTAATTAAAAATGATACTGCCTTTTTTATGAATTTATTGAAAAACGACGGCGTTATCATGATCTGCGGTTCACTTGCTATGCAGAAAGATGTTGAAGCAATTTTAAATGATTTATGTTTGTCTAATGGAACAAAAACGCTTCTGGAATATAAAGAAAATGGGCAGTTATTAACGGATTGCTACTAAGATTGTTGATTTTAGATTGTAGATTGTAGATTTTAGATTTATTATTTGCTATAAATACTGCTCTGTGGAGCTTTAAAAAATGATTTTTTATGCGAAAATCAATTATAAAAAAACTTTTAATTCTTCTGATAACTATTCAATGCTTGAATGGTTATTCGCAAGTATTACGAAAGAGAACCACTCTTTTAATGGGCGGACGCTTTGATATCAGTATTGTGGCTAAAGATTCTTTATCTGCCGAGCAAAATATTGATGAAGTAATTGCTGAAATTACTCGAATTGAAAATCTAATCTCAGATTGGAAACCCGATTCACAAGTTTCTCAAGTAAATCAGAATGCAGGCATTAAACCGATAAAAGTAGATCGTGAGGTTTTTGAATTGACCCAGAGAGCCCTAAAACTATCTGAAATTACGAATGGCGGATTTGATGTGAGCTTTGCAGCAATGGACAGAATCTGGAAATTTGACGGCTCTATGACCAAAATGCCTTCGGCGGAAGCCATAAAAAAATCGGTAGAAAAAGTGGGTTATAAAAACATCATTTTGGACAGTACAGCATCGACTATTTTCTTAAAATTAAAAGGAATGAAAATCGGATTCGGCGCTTTAGGCGAAGGTTACGCAACTGATAAATGCCGTGCTATGATGATTCAAAAAGGAATTCAAGCCGGAATTATAAACGGTTCAGGAGATATGAGTACCTGGGGAAAACAACCCAATGGAAACGATTGGAAAATCGGAATCACAAATCCGTTTAAACCTGAAAAGATTTTAGCAGCCATTCCGTTAAAAGACGGCGCTATTACGACTTCTGGAAGCTATGAAAAATTTGTTGTTTTTAATGGCAAACGGTATTCTCACATTATAAATCCTGCAACGGGATATCCTGCAACGGGTTTGTGCAGTGTAACGGTTGTTGGTCCAAACGCTGAAACTGCCAACGGATTGAGTACTTCGATGATGGTTTTAGGGCAGAAGGATGGTTTAGTATTACTTCAAAAATTCCCAGCCTACAGCTGTGTTATGATTACTGATAAGGGAAAAGTTATAAAATCTAAAAATTTTGCTTATAAGTTGTAAGGTTAATTGTTAATTGTTAATTGTTAATTGTTAATTGTTGATGGTTGATGGTTGATGGTTAATTGTAAATGAATTGCCTCCAGCTTTAGCTGGAGGTATATAAGTTAAAGGATATAAGGCTTTAGCCGAACTAAAATTTGGCTGAAGCCTTTTTTATTCTAAAATTGATTACCTCCAGCTAAAGCCGGAGGCAACTCATAACTCATAACTCATAACTCATAACTCATAACTCATAACTCATAATTCATAATTCATTACATTAAAATAACATTAAAACTGTTAAAGAAATTCTAATAATCTTCTAACGTGTTTATTTAGATTAAATATAAATTATCATATAAGTTTGCAGCACTTTATACGCAAAACTCAATATGAGAACAATTTTACTTCTTTTTTTATTTACTATTTCGGCTTGGTCACAAAACGGAAATCTAACTGGAAAAGTGACATTTGGAACCGATGAATTAGCTTATGGTTCTACAATTATTATAAAAGGAACCCAGAAATACGCTATTGTAAACGATTTTGGACGTTACGAATTTAAAGGCTTAAAATACGGTGAATATATTTTGGAAACTTCTTCTATGGAAGGACAGACAAGAACTACTAAGGTAACAATCAACAAACCGAATATAGAACTTAATATTTCATTAGATCGAAATGGTCCTAAAGATTTAGAGGAAGTTGTAATCAAAAAAACTTCTATTAGAAAAGAAATAATGGAGAAAGGATTTGCTGTTAATGTGATTGAAACACAGGAAGCTGCAAAAAGAAATCTTCAAACCAACGATTTATTAGATCGTTCTGGAGGTGTAAGAATCAGGCAAAATGGAGGTTTGGGTTCTAGTGTTACTTACAACATCAACGGAATGTCTGGAAATGCCATCCGAATTTTTATTGATGGTATTCCGATTCAAACTTATGGCGCATCATTCAGCTTAAATAGTATTCCGCCTGCATTAATTGAAAGAATTGAAGTTTACAAAGGGGTTGTGCCTGCTTATTTAGCAGACGATTCATTGGGAGGTGCTATCAACGTGATTCTTAAAAAAGGTTCAAAGAATATGATTGCTGCTTCGGCTTCGTACGGCTCTTTTAATACTGTTCAATCGAATTTCAGTACCACTTATAGAGACAAATCAGGTTTTACCGTTAAGGCAAATGGATTCCAAAATTATTCTGATAATGATTATGAAGTTTGGGGAAGATTTGTTTACAACATTGAGCCAAATGGACGTTATGATTACATCAGGGCAAAACGATTTGAAAGTATGTACCGCTCTTACGGAGGCAGACTTGAAGCTGGTTTTACTGACGTGGAATGGGCTGATAATTTTTCTATCAGCTACAATGGTTCTGAAGATTACAATCAGATTCAGCATGGTCAATATATGACCAAGCCGTATAAAGGACGTTTTAGTGAAGCTTCTGCAAATGTTTTTAGCTTGAATTACAACAAAAAAGACTTCTTAATCAAGAATCTTGACTTTTCGGTAATTTCTGTTTACAGTCATAGAAATGATATGGTTAACGATACTGTAAAATGGAATTACAACTGGAATGGTGAAAAAGCTTTAGGATTATATGGACAGCCAATATTGTCCACAAACGGCGCGCAACAAGGCCCCGCTACAATAAATCATCAGAAATCGGATATATTTAATACTAGAACTAGTTTTAGTTACCGTATTAACGAAAACCATAAATTTCTTCTTAACGGAATGTTTTATACCGTAGATAGAAATCAAGTTGATGAAATGCAGCCAGAACTTGTTCGTAATTTCATGGCAACTCGCGATATGAGTAAAGCTGTTACTTCGTTTGCTTATGAAATGCAGGCTTTTAAATCTCGTTTTAAAGGAAATCTTTTTGTTAAAAATTATGATTTAAATACAAAGCAGATAACCCCTACACTAGTTAATCAAAATGGTCAGGCGGCACTTGTAATAACAGATGATTCTAGGAATACCAATTTTACTGGATATGGTTTTGCGTCTTCTTATTCTGTTCTGTCCAAAGCTATGATAATGCTTTCAGCAGAAAAAGCAATTCGATTACCTACTGAAGATGAGATTTTTGGACTTCCGGCAGAAAATATTTTAAGTAATCCTTCTTTAGGTCCAGAACAAAGTAACAATTTCAATGCAGGTTTAAGATTAGGACCGTATTTAATAAACAATCACAAATTTACGCTTTACGGAAATGCTTTTTGGAGAAATATCAAAGATAAAATTGTTCGCCAGATCAGTAACCGTGTTAATGAAGCCATTCAAGCATCGCCATTTATAAATTTAGGAAAAGCCCAGTCTATTGGTTTTGAAGCATCTGCACAATACTCATTTAAGGAAAGACTATTTGCTGGCGTAAATTTCTCAAAATTTAGTTCTCTTTTTAAAGACAAATATGATAAGAATGGTAATATCAATATTTATTATGATAAGCAATTACCTAACGAACCTTATTTTAATTTAAATGGTAACCTACAATACAATTTCAAGAATGTTATCCAAAGCAAATCAGAGTTAAATCTCTATTATAATTGCAGTTATGTAGCTCCATTTTACACTTCTTGGCTTGAATTTGACAGGACTACAGCACAGTTTCCACAAGATCTAGGACTAAGTTATGCTTTCCCAAATAAGCAGTTTATCGTAAGCTTCGATGCCCGAAATGTTTTTGACGAGCAGGTTTATGACAATTTCGCCGCACAAAAACCAGGAAGAGCCTTTTACATCAAATTAAATTACACAATCAGTAAATTTTAATTACTTAAAATAACTAATTTTTTTAAATCCATAAATATGAAAAAGAACACATTTAAACTATTTACATCTGGTTTGTTACTAGGTGCATTAGCACTGACTACTTCTTGCAGCAGTGATGATAATAAAAATTCAGAACCGGTAAATCCTGTAACAGATGGAAGATGGATTACGGTAGCAGGTGCTGTAATGCAGACTGATCCAGGTGATGGAAACGGTGGAACAAAGGTGTATGCAATTAGCAAAGAAAACGCTATTGATCCAAACTTTTCTGTAAACGTTTATGATAATGGTATGCCGGTACAATCTACCAGAACTGCTCGTTTGCAGTCTTCTGTAGATGGAAGCACACTTTTTAATATTACTTACACTGGCGCTAATGGCGGTGAGTATATGACGTACAAAGTTAACGGAGCGAATAATTTTGCAGAATCTACAGCTAAAGTTAATATTTCTCAATACGCTGGAACTTCTCCAAGATGGGTTAAACTTTTTGACGGTGATAAAACTGGTGTTGCTGTAAATATTACTGCTCCTGTTGTAAACACAAATGCTGATAAGTCATACAAATATACTAGAGGAGTTGCTACAGTATTGTCTTTAGATATGCAGCAAACTTTAATTTCAGGTTACAAACAATACGAAATTCCACTAACTGCTGAAGAAGAAGCGCAAGGACATCACTTTTTCCGTCTAGATGCACCAACATTAAACAAAGCTGGAAACAAATTAATTATTGGTACTTGGATGCGTAAAACGGATCCTGCAACGGGACAAAATGCTGCTAGTTTTACACGTTTAGGATCTAAATCTGTTGTGGTTGATTATCCTTCATTAGAAAATCCTAAAGTGATTACTTCAACTGTTGGATTTGGTGATACAAGCGGATACAGAAGTTTCAACAGCTTTGTGGCTACTGATGGAAACATCTACCAAGCTACTCAAAGAGATACACAGAAAGGTTCTTACATCTTAAAAATCAACCAAAGCAACGAATATGACAATTCTTATGTATTTAGTTTAGACAGCGCTTTAGGAATTAAAGGCTCTTATATCGACGCTTGGAGATATGTAGGAAACGGAATTGCTTATGCTGTTTACACTTACGAAGGAACTGAACAAGGTTTCTTAGCAAGATTAGATTTAAATGCAAGAACTGCTCAAAAAGTAGAAGATATTGCTTATGATGCAGATTTAAATTTCGGTCAGTACCAAGGTTTTGTTGTTGATGGAAACAACTTCTACATCGCTGTTACTCCAGTTGGAAAAGATGGTAACATTTATGTAATTGATATTCCTTCTGGAAAAGTTACAAAAGGTGCAAAATTGGTTAACAAAACAGGAAACCACTACATTGGGGTATTCTAAAAAATTACAGTTGCGATAACTGTATGTAATTCATCACTTGAGTTTTTTTTTAATTGAACATTCCGCTTCTATTTATAGTAAGCGGAATGTTTTTTTTTGATTAGAATTTTGAAGCAAATTCTTTTGCAAAATCTTCTAATTTAATTTTTCCTGCTGCATTTCCATCATTCTTTAGAAAATCGGCTGCAATGGTTTCATTCTTTAAACCAGTTCCCATTTCGGTGTATAAACCAGCCATTTCTTCTGGAACTCCCGCTTGTGTCATTCCGCCAAAATATTGTTCGTCTGTAAATTCTATCCAAGGTAGTTCTGGTTTTCCAATTGCAGTTCCAAAAGCTTTTACAATTTCTGAAGGTGTTTTAACATCACTGATAATATAACGTATATTTTTTCCTTCTGAAGTTTTCTGCAATTCTGCAGCAGCGGCATTCGCAATATCTTCTGGATGTACTAACGGAATTTGATTTTCGGCTGGAATGTTAGCTCCCATTATTCCCGCTCCTTTTATCATCGGGATGTCGTTGTAGAAATTAAAGTAGAAATAACCTGCTCTTAAAAACGTAATAGAAGTATCTAGTTTTTCGTAGATTTTCTCAATATTATACAAACCTGCAATTGGTCCGTTTCCTGTTGGTAAATCGGCTCCAATACTGCTTAACATTACTACTCTTTTAATGTTGGCTTGCTGGATTGCTTTCGCGAAAGCGTCACCTGCATCTGTGGTATTTTTAATGATATTGATACCTCCCATATTTGGCGGCGTCATCGCAAAAAGTGCATCTGCTCCTGAAAAGTTTTGAGCAAGAAAATTGGCATCACTTACGGAACCAATTGCTGCTTTTGCGCCTAAATCTTCAATTGCAGATTTTCGATCTTCATTACTGCTTATAACCGTTACCTCGTGTCCCGATTTTACTAATTGAGCCGTTAAAGGCTTTCCGATATTTCCTAATGAACCTGAAATTATAATTTTCATCTTTAAATGTTTTTTTATTTAACAAGACAAAGGTATCTTTGTACTTACTTTTATACAAGTACTTACCCTAAAGTATGTATCATGACAGCAATTAAAGAATCGTCTACTATTCAGGAAAACAAACAGTATGCCTTGGAAAAATGTCCTGTAACTTTTGTTATGGAGAAAATTGGAGGTTATTGGAAACCTATTATTTTATATCATTTATCGACTGGAGATAAACGCTACAGCGAATTGAAGAGAGCAATTCCGGCTGTGACCGAAAAGATGTTAATTCAGCATTTAAAGCAATTGGAAGCAGACGGCTTGGTGATTCGCGAAGCAAGACCAGTTGTACCGCCTTTTGTAACTTATAGATTAAGCGATGCCGGAAACGGGCTTTTACCTGTAATCGATGCGATGGCTGCGTGGGCTTTTAAAGTAAAAGACGGCGTCTACAGCGTTTGATAGACACCGCCTTTCTTCAAGCAACAAATAACTAATTAACTTATTTTTTAACGCTTTGTTTTTAATTCTGTTGAATAAAAAACAAAGCTTCTTTGTAATTGGCAATTTCTGTCAGGGCATTATAAATATATTTTGAGACTAATGCGCCTCCATCAGAATTAATCAAATCAATATCGTCGTCTGGTGTATGATACTGTGGATGTCCACCTGTATGAAAACCAACCGCTGAAATAGATTCTTTGTAAAAAGAAACATGATCGGAACCGCCGACATCTCCTGCGTGAATAACAGGATTTAAACCGCTGTTTTCTTGTAATTTTTTCATCAATTCTACTCCATTTGGAAAAGTTCCTGCACCGCCCATATAGAGTTCTTTTTTATCGTTTAATCTTCCAACCATATCCATATTCAGCATCACTTTTACTGCTTCTTTTGGAACTGGCAGATGATTTACAAAAAATTTAGAACCCAATAATCCTTCTTCTTCTCCGCTAAAAGAAATAAAAATGACACTTCGTTTAGGTTTTACTTTCTGCTTCGAAATTTCTTCTAAAATGCATAGCAGAGCCGAAACTCCAGAAGCATTATCATCGGCACCGTTGTGTATCGCAAAAGCTTCTTTCTTTTTACTTCCAGAACCTTGTCCGCCCCAGCCCCAATGATCGTAATGTGCTCCAATTACAATATACTCATTCTTTAAATTTGGATCTGAACCTTCCACATAACCCAGAACATTTTGTGTCGAAACGCTGTCTGATTTCATCTTGTTGATTCCTTCTTTTACAAAAAGACGGAAGGACTGATAATAAGAGTTGTTAAACTCTTTTAAACCATACTTTTTAAAATACTTCTGGATGTAAGCTGCTGCTTTATTATTTCCTTTTGTTCCCGGAAAACGACCTTCTAATTGATCTGATGATAAATATTTATCGTGCTTGTAAAAGGTCCTAGCCATCGCATTATTTTGTGCATTCAAGTGAATACTACAGAATAAAACGATGATAAAAAGGTGTTTAAGAGCTTTGCTATTTTTATAATTACAGACTAAGTTCAAAAGAGGTGTGTTTAATGTATTTTCGATCATAAGTATATAAAACATGTATTCTCTTGTCGCTGGTCTGAATTATAGCTGGATAACTAAATTCTCCTTTTTCCTGCTTTTCAAGATCAAATAATTTTCTCCAGTTTAAGCCATCTTTTGAGTATTCAACGTCTAGAATATTACGTCCGTTAAACCAATCTTTTCCTTGCGGCAAAGGATTATTTACCAATAGAAAAAAATTCTTATTTACTGTTAAAGCATCGATTCCAGAATTCGAATTGATTACATTTATTGTATTAGTTCTTATCCAGCTTTTTCCGTTATCTCCAGACCAGCTTGACACTATTTTATTGTGTTTGCTTCGAGATAACATTTGAATATCCGTTGCACTATGAATTAAAAAAGTGGGCTGAATTACATCAAAATTCTGATTGTTTTCTACTTTAATTTTCTTCCAAGAATCTGTTACTTCTGTATATTCTTCTACATGAATTCTCCATTCATCTGTATTTACACTTTCTGTACTGCTGCCGCATAAAATTACGCCTGGAGTAGTTTCAATTGGCTTGTTTCGAATTGGACCGTAAATCCCTTCAGGAAGATACTTTGGTTCTCCCCAAGTTGTTCCGTTGTCTTTTGAAACAATCATAGCGCCAAACCATTCTCTTGGATTCTTTCCTACTTTGTAGAATAAATATAGATTTTGGCTTTTGCTTTTAAATAAAACAGGATTCCAGCATGGTAATGTATCACCATTTTTAATTAAGGGCTGAATCAATTCTTTAGGCGTAGACCATTTTTTATCTTTATAATCCGAAATATAAATTCCGACATCTTTTGCACCTTCATATTTCCCGCCAAACCAAGCTGCTAAAATTTCATTTGGTTTATGTTCGACTAAAGTCGAGGCATGACTATTTGTAGTTACAGGCGGATCTGCAATATAACTGCTTTCGATATTTACGGCTTTTGACTGCGCTTTTATTCCGTTAGCAAAAAGAAAAATGGCTAATAAAGCTGTTACAGTACATTTTGTTTTTGATATCATTTTATTCTTTTTTTTATTCTTTTAATATGAAAGAGGCAAGATGAAAGACTGCGCTGTTTGTTTTTTTTAAGAAGAAAGATGAAAGATGAAAGATGAAATACTTAAATTATAATCAAAAAGACATTTTGACTATTTAGAAATTAAACTAAAATCTTATTTCTTGTTTCTTGCTTCTTGCTTCTTAAATCTTTTTTCTTCTAATCTCTTGGTTCTTCCTTCTAAGAAATCTTAAATCTAATTCTTTTTTAAACCCACTTTATGACCAGCAATAGCATAATAGAGGATCACGATATAACAAGGAAGTAAAATCCAGTATCCTTTTGTCGATGCTGATGCTGTCGCATTTACTTCGTTAATTCCCTGTGCGATAAGATCTGCTTTTATACCGTCAACAAATTTTCCGTACAATGGCGGAATCACTGCTCCACCCGAAATTGCCATTACCAACAACGCTGCCCCCGTTTTAGTAAATTTACCCAAACCATTCAACGTTAAAGGCCAGACAGCCGGCCAAACCAAAGCATTTGCAATTCCTAACCCTGCGACAAATAAAACAGAAGTAAATCCGGTTGAAAATACGATGCAGAAAGATAATATAATTCCTAAAACAGCACTCACCTTTAAAGCTAAAGCCTGCGTAATATATTTTGGGATTAAAAATGCTCCTAATGCGTAAGTTGCAACCATTGCCAGCAGAGTAAAAGTGGTAAAAAATTTAGCATCTGCAGCAGGAAAACCTAGAGCGATTCCGTATGCAATAATGGTATCCCCAGCAATTACTTCAACTCCTACATACATAAACAACGTAAATACCCCAAGCCAAAGATGCGGAAACTGGAAAATACTGGTTTTGGCAGTTTTACCTTCTTCTGCTTCTTCAATTGGCGCTGCTTCAACATTTGGCAGCGGTGCTTTAAGAATCAATAATCCCAAAACAAACAAAACCACAGCCATTGAAATGTAAGGAACAACTACGCTGTCGGCCATATTATCTAATAAAGTATTCTTTTCTGAAGTACTTACGAGACTTAATTTCTCTTGAATCTCATCGATTCCTGATAATAAAATAGAACCAAAAATAAGAGATCCCAAAGCACCTGCAATTTTATTACAGATTCCCATAATAGAAATTCGCTTTGCAGCACTTTCGATTGGACCTAAAATGGTAATATATGGGTTTGAAGCAGTCTGTAATAAAGTCATTCCAGCACCTTGAATAAAAATTCCCGTTAGAAACATCCAATAGGTTCTCGCTTCGGCTGCAGGAATAAATATTAAAGCACCAAATCCCATAATGAATAATCCTAAAGACATTCCTTTTTTATAGCCAATTTTAGCCAAAATATAAGAAGCAGGAAGTGCCATTACAACAAACGAAATATAAGATGCTGAGGCAACCAATAATGATTGTGCAGAAGTTAATTCATTTATGGTTTTCATAAACGGAATCAATGCGCCATTGATCCAGGTAACAAAACCGAAAATAAAGAACAAGCTTGCTATAATTAATATTGGTACTAGGTTTGGTTTGGTTTGTGAGGAGTTAGTGGTATTTGCGTTAACCATTTTATTTTGTGTTTTTGTGTTTTTGTGTTTTTGTGTTTTTGTGGTTTGATGATTTATTAAATTGGAGTAAATCATCCTGAGTTAATAGAATTCTGCCTGCCAGATTACTGACATAGCTATAAAACAAAAGGAGAGTTACCTCTCCTTTTGCGTTTTAAGTAAGGATTGTGTCGATCATTACTCACCAAATTAATTATTTTGTGTCCCACCAAAGTCTAGTTCCACCTGAATCAGCACCGCCTAATTTTACGATACCATCTTCAACTGCTGCTTTGTTTGATGAGTACTCATTTGTAGTATAAATGATTCTCTTCAATAGAGACTTACCAACACCAGCATCAGTGTTGTCTGTATTTAAAACTGGATAGATTACTTTAGCATCGCTTCTACGTAAATCTGCCCAAGCTTCCCAAGATTCTGGGAAAATTGCTAAGTATTTTTGAACCGCAATCTGCGTACGCTGATTAGCAACAGATGCAGACCAAGCTACTGGTAATTTAACTGGGATATCTTGTAAATCTAAAGTTGGATAAACTGTCAAGATGTTTGGCAATGTTGGCAATGTAGATCCGTTGATATAAGCATTAACTTCTGCAGCATCAACAATTCCCCATTGTGCAAGAGATAATCTAATACCTGTCTCGTACAATGTTTTTGCATCACCGCCCATGTTCCATCCATTTAAGGCTCCTTCTGCTCTAGTCAAATAGTTTTCAGAAGCCATGAAGATTTCGATGTTTTTAGTTTCACTAACCGTATTAGCAGAACCATTACCCATAATCTCATTATTAAATTTAGAGAATTCTGTAGTCCCAAATTGGTCTTCTAAACCTCCAACTGGGTTACCTCTATATACTCCTGTAGCGATTGGGGCAAACCATTTAGATAAACGTGGATCTTGGTATCCTACTAAGATACTCTCCATAGAAGCAGTCATTACATAACCCCAGCTATTTACAATCATGTTTAAATTGTTTGGAGTAATATTACTTGCTTTAAAGAATGCACTCTGATCGTTTGTCTGCATTACTCCTGCTGCTACTGCAGCTTCGGCTTGAGTTTTTGCTTTTGCAGGATCTTTATCAGAAATTCTTAAAGCTAAACGTAATCTTAAACTGTTTCCAAAAACTCTCCATTTATCAACACTTCCCGAATAAACTCTATCGTTTGGAGCAAGAGATGCTACAGAAGCTGTTGAAGAAGATGCTAATGTTGCATTAGCTTCATCTAACAATTTAAAGAAATCTTCGTAAATAAATTCCACACTGTCGTAAGGAACACTTTCTTTACCATTACCAGCCTCAGTGTAAGGAATTGGTCCATAAGCATCAACCATTTGGTTGTACATAAAAACTTTCCAGATTTTAAGAACAGCAGTAGCTTCAGCATTCCCTTCAGATGCTACCATAGCATTTTTCAAAGCAGGCACAGCAACTGTATAAAATCTTAACCATCCTCTACCTTCGTACCCGTTAACAAAAGCATTTCTTTCTGTTCCGTATCCACAGTTTAAGTAGTGGATAAAAGTTGAAGACAAAATACCTGTAGCAATACCCCAAGTACCTTGATCATCTACACCTGGAGAAGAGTAAGATCCGTTGTGAATACCTGCGTACAATGCAGATGCAAATGCAGGACCCGCTAACGTAGCATCTAACTGATCTTCAGTCAAAGAATTAGGATCTTTGTTTATTTCATCAAAGTCGCCAGTACAACTTGATAAAATCGAAACTGCCATTAATGCAACTCCTAATGTTTTTATTTTAAAACTATATTTCATGATGTCTCTTTTTTAATTAAAATCCAAATTTAACATTTACTCCGTAATCTCTTGTAGAAGGAATGTTGAAAGATTCAATACCTTGTAAGTTACCTGTACCTGCTCCTGCTTCTGGATCAAAGTGTTCTGCTTTGTTTAAGAAGAAGAATAAGTTTCTACCTACTAAAGAGAAGTCAATGCTTGTAAATCCAGAATTGTTTAATATACGTTTTGGTAATGAATAACCAAAAACTAACTCTCTTAATCTGATGTTTGTAGCATCATAAATAAATGGCTCTGCAATAGGAGTTCTTTGTCCAATAGCTGTCCAGTATTGTTCAGCACTAATACTTGTAGTATTTGGAGAATAAGTACCGTTTCCGTTAGCCACTACACCATCAACAATGATTCCGCCTTGTCTTCCTGCAAGTGTAATATCACTTACCCCTAAACCAGCTTGTCTAGCTTGAGTGTATGAAATAACTTCACCACCAATTCTAAAATCAACTAAGAAACTTAAAGAGAAATCTTTGTATTTGAAGTTGTTTTTGAAACCTGCAGTCCAGTCTGGGTTAAAGTTACCAGCACGAACATCAAAACCATTTGTTGCCAATGGAATACCTGCACTGTTTACAATGATATTTCCGTTTGGATCTCTTTGGAAACCTTTAATATATAAGTCACCATATTCACCGCCTTGAACAACTTTACTTCTAACTAAACGTCCTTCACCAAGAACTAATTCATCTCTTCCATCATAAATAGATTTTACTTTTGACTTATAAGAAGCGTAGTTTGCTGTAATATCCCACGTAAAGTTTTCTGTTTGAATTGGAGTTGCTGTTAATGTAAGCTCGATACCTTTATTTTCAATATCTCCACCATTTACAACAGCTCTAGAGAATCCAGAAGACTCAGGTGTATTGATGTAGAAAATTTGATTCTTAGTTAATGAATTGAAATAAGTGAAATCTAATCCTAAACGGTTATTAAAGAATCTCACATCAGCACCAAATTCTGTAGAAGAAGAAATCTCTGGTTTTAAATTTGGATTAGCTTTTGTGCTTTGTCCGTATAGCATACCACCGTTTCCTCCAATGTAAGAGAATCTTTGTTGTGTTTGATAAGGATCTGTATCGTTACCAACTTCTGCATAAGAACCTCTAACTTTAGCAAAGCTGATTACTTCTGGTAATGTAAACATATCAGAAAGAACAGCAGAAAGACCGAAAGATGGGTAGAAATAATCTGTAGGTAAAGTTGAAGACCAGTCATTTCTAGCCGTCACGTCTAAGAATAAATAGTTTCTGAAACCAAGTTGACCAAATGCATAAACTGAATTGATTCTTTTTTCTGAAGCTGTAGATGTAGATTGAACTGTTTGAACATTACTTAGGGCAAAGAAATTTCTTTTACTCAATACACCACCGGAACCTAGAGCTGAACTATTTTGTTGTAATGCATTCGCACCAGCATTAAGTCCAACAGAAAAGTCTCCGAATTTTTCATTGTAAGAAAGTAAAGCATCCACGTTTAATTCGCTAACAGTTTCGTAAGATTCGCTGTATGAACCCATGTTACTGTTAAATGCATTTGTAGCGTATCTGTTTCTTACGTTTTTGTTTGTCATTTGGTCTAAACCAGCTCTACCTTGTAAGCTTAAGGTTTTTGTAATCTCATATTTAAGAGATGCTAAACCAATAAATCTGTTTCTTTTGTCTGTACGAGCGTCATCTCTTAAAGCAGACCAGAATGGGTTTCCTCCAGGAGCTCCAGTTTCGTCAAGAAAATAGTTTACTTGTCTTTGTCCAGCAGCATCAAAATATTCGAAATTTTTGTAATCGTTATAAGCAATACTACGAGGCAATAAATAAGCAGATGTTCCAATAGACTCTTCACCAGTTCTTAATAAGTTATCGATATCCTGAACGATGTAGTTTGTTTTTACATCTAATGATAATTTATCAGAGATTTTGCTTGTCAATCTTAAGTTAAGATTGTGTCTATCCATTTGGTTACCTCCAACAATACCTTCAGCACGTGTGTTAGTATAAGAGAAGTATCCTTGTGCTTTCTCGTTACCAGCTGTAACTGTTAATGTGTTCGCTAAGTTATAACCTGTTTTGTAAAAATCAATTACGTTGTTTGGCTGTGCAGAATAATTTTGTGTCGCTGGTCCAGCATAATTTGGATTACGAACTAACTGCCAGTTTGAAACTTGGCTTCCGTCTAATCTACCTCCCCAGCTTGAAGAAGAGTTTGGAACGTAAGTACCATTTGTTCCTTGACCGTACTCATTTTGTAAATTCATCAAGTTATAAGCTGAAGAAGCCATAAAGTTAGATGATAAAGATACAGATGTTTTTCCAGCTTTACCAGATTTAGTTGTAATTACAATTACACCATTTGATGCTCTAGATCCGTAAAGAGCTGCAGCAGATGGTCCTTTAAGAACTGTCATCGAAGCAATATCTTCTGGGTTAATGTTAGAAATACCATCTGGTTGTGTAGTTCCTCCTGTATCAATATCAGGATTACTTGTTGTTGTTCCATTACTAATTGGCACACCATCTACAACATAAAGAGGCTGGTTGTTACCGTTAAGAGATCTGTTACCTCTTAAAGTAATTCTAGAAGAAGAACCAACACCATTAGATGTAGTAGAGAAGTTAAGACCTGCAACTTTACCAGAAAGTGAATTGGCAACGTTTAATGATCTTGCTTCAGAAAGTTCATCTACTGAAACGTTTTGTGCAGAATAAGTAATGGCTTTTTTCTCTCTCTTAATACCAAGAGCAGTTACCACTACTTCTCCCAATTGTTGTGTGTCTGCACCTAAAGCTACATTAATAGTAGTCTGTGTTCCTACAGCAACTTCTTTTGTAGCAGATCCTACATAAGTAAATACTAAAACTGACGATTGATTTGGAACACTAATGCTGTATTTTCCATCAAAGTCAGATGAAGCACTTGTTTTAGTTCCTTTAACAATAATATTTGCTCCGGGAATTGGAATTCCGCTAACAGCATCTGTTATCGTTCCTTTTACTGTTGTCTGCGCTTCTAGGCTTTGGAACCCGAAGATGCATATGACGAACAGTAATTTTAGTACGTTTTTAATCATATTAGTTGTTTTTTTAGAGTTAATAACATGTTAAATTTAAGAATACGTTTTGTTAACAATACATAATTTCGACAAATGACAATTTTGCAAAGGTGTTGGTGAAAGTTTAGTCGAAAATTGAAAGAAAACGTTTTCATTTGTAATCCAACTCTTCCTTATTTTAAAGGCCAAAACTCTATTTATCGAATAGATTTTGGCCTTTTTTAATTATATTCATTTTTTTAGTGAAGAAACACCTAAAAATATTCTGCGTTTTATCAATTTTAGTTCAAAACCTTGAATTTAGTTTTAAGTAAATCAGTCGAATTTCCGCCCACCATTACTTCGAAATCTCCTGGCTCTACAACGCGCTTCATTTCTCTGTTCCAAATAGATAGCTCATCTGTTGTAAGTGTAAATTCAACATTTTTTATTTCGCCTTTTTTGATATTTAATCTTTTGAATCCTTTTAACGTTTTTTCTGGAGTTGTTACCGTACTGTAAACATCATTAATATACAATTGTACCACTTCGTCTCCGTCTCTATCTCCAACGTTTTTAACATCAACAGAAACTTTTATTTCTCCGTTTGGTTTAATTTCAGAAGTATTCAGCTTTAAATTAGAATATTCAAACTTCGTATAACTTAATCCAAAACCGAATGAATATAAAGGATGTTCGCTTTCTGCTACATATTTATGGATTGCAGATGGTTTTTGGTTATAATATATAGGTAACTGTCCTACCGATTTTGGAACTGTAATTGGCAGTCTTCCGCCTGGATTGTAATCTCCGAACAAAACATCCGCAACAGCTCTTCCTCCAAATTCTCCCGGAAACCATCCTTCAAGTACAGCTGGAATATTTTCAGCAATCCAGTTGGTAGAAAGCGGACGACCGTTTAATAATACACAAACTACTGGAGTTCCTGTTTTTTGAATCTCTTCAATCAATTGCTGCTGGATTCCAAATAAGTCTAAAGAAGCAACATCTCTGTTTTCTTCTACTAATTCATTTGATTCTCCTAAAACAACAATCGCCACATCTGCTTTTTTAGCCGCTTCGATTGCCGGCTGTAAGTTTACTTTTTCTAAATTCCAACGGAAATGAGCTCTGGCTCCCCAGCCTCCTTCCCACATTTCAATGCGGACTTTGTATTTCTTCCCTTTTTCGATGTTTTTTGGGACCGTCACCATGCTTGTAGCTCCTTTTGTCCAGTTATCAATTACCAATTGATCATCGATATACATTCTGATTCCGTCATCAGAACTTAAACCTAACCATCCGTCAAGAGCCTGATCTGATTTTAAAAATCCTGTCCATCTGATAGAAAAATCATCCACATTCACACCATCACCAGGCGCCCAAGGCCAGTCAAACTCTAACTGACTGTCGATACGAGTTAAAGCTGGAGTTCCTTCTAATTCCCTATTGTTGAAATATTCTCCTTTTAATCCGTTTTGAGATTCGTCTGGCGTAAATAAATATTTAGATGGAATAATTTGTCCTTTTACAATCAACGGAACACCTTCTTCATAAACTACATTAGCAGTTTTTCCAACAATTTGCTGAACACCTTCAAAAACAGTTGTTCCAACACTATTTTTAGGAGCATAACCTCCCATTCTTGAAGCATTTGCATTTGGTCCGATAACAGCGATATTTTTCAACGATTTACTTAAAGGCAAAATGTTGTTATCATTTTTTAATAAAACCATCGATTTTTGAGCTGCTTCTAAAGCAACTTTCTGATTTTCTGGAGTATGAAAACGTTCTTTAATTAGATTTTTTTCTGTGTACGGATTTTCAAATAATCCTAATAAGAATTTCAAACGTAAAATCCCTCCCGCAGCACGGTCGATATTTTCTGTTGTCAATTTCTTTTCATTTACCAATTCAATAATGGTGTTCTGCCAAAATTCATTACTAAAATCATAAAACTGCATATCAACACCCGCTGAAACCGCTTCTCTAATAGCATCTTTTGGAGAATCAGCTACTTTGTGAGTCGTCTGAATGTATTTAATAGCTCCTAAATCTGAAACTACAATTCCTTTAAAACCCCATTCTTTTCTCAAAACGTCCGTCAATAACCAGTGATTTGCAGCACAAGGAATTCCGTCCAATTCAGAATACGCACACATTGTTCCCAAAGCGCCGCCTTTTCTAAATGCTTTTTCGAAAGAGGGTAAATGGTCTTCTCTTGCAGAACGTTCTCCAACTAAAATAGGAGAAGAATTTCCTCCTGCCTGCGGAATACCATGAACCGCAAAGTGTTTCGGCTCAGCGATAATAGAGCGATCCGATTTTAAATCGTCTCCTTGTAATCCTTTAATGAAAGCCAAACCAATTTCACTGTTCAAGAAAGCGTCTTCACCAAAAGTTTCAGCAACACGTCCCCATCTTGGCTCGCGACCTAAATCTAAATTTGGTCCAAAACCAAAATGCACTCCATGCGCTCTGGCTTCCATACCTATTACTTTTCCAACTTTGTCCATCGTAGCGATATCCCATGTTGCTCCAAGTCCGATATTCATTGGAAAAGCAGTACTTCCTTCATCTAAATATCCGTGAAGCATTTCACACATAATCAGCGCCGGAATTCCCCAACGATTTCCTTTAATTACATTGGTTTGCAAATCATTAATCATTTTCGCTGAACGCGGATAAAGGTCATGAATCGCTCCAATTCCTAATTTCCCGATTTTCTCTGCCGATTTAGATTTCGCAAAATCTTCTTTATCTTTAAAAAAATCTCCTCTATACATATCCATCTGACGGACTTTTTCTTCAAGTGTCATACGGCTTAGCAAGTCTTGAACTCTTTCTTCTACTGGTAATTTTGCATCCTGATACGGATACTTTTTCTGGGCATGGATCTGGTTTAAAAAACCAACAGCCATTACAAAAATAATGGCCGTTTTTCTCATTCTTAATTGTAACATAGTTGTGTGTGTTTAGTTTTGAATCACTTTAAGCTTTGTACCATTCACAAAATCATCGTGTGAAATAAAAAAGCTGTTAAGTGTTTTTCCGTTTAGCTCAATCGAATTGATTTTTCCGCCATTATTTTCTTGTCTTTCAATTACGATGCTTTCTTTTTTATAATATCTTGGATCTAATTTGATCGTCACTCTATGAAACAGTGGTGTTGTAATGGTGTAAATTGGATCTCCCGGCGATATTGGATAAATTCCCATCATCGAATACACCAACCAAGCCGACATTGTTCCGGTATCGTCATTTCCTGGTAATCCTTTTGGTTCATTTTTGAAATATTCGCGAACCAATCTCTTTACATTTTCCTGAGTTTTATATTCTTCCCCTTTCACATAATTGAATAAATACGGATTGGCAATGTCTGGCTCGTTTGCCATATCAAATTGTTTGATATCAAATATTTTCTGCAATTGCGCCGAAAAAGCTTGATCACCTCCCATTAATTTCTTTAATCCGATAATGTCGTGAGGAACCATGAAATTATACTGCCAAGCATTACCTTCAATAAAACCAACATTTTCTTCAAAATTAGCTCCAGAAGCAGGATCAAAAGGTTCGTACCATTTCCCGTCAGCCGTTCTTGGACGAAGCAGATTAAAATTTTTATCAAATAATTTTCTGTAGGATAAAGAACGTTCTTTAAAACGTTTTACATTGTCTTTGTCCCCGAATTCGTTGGCCATAAGCGAAATAGCATAATCTGAAATATTGTATTCCTGAGTTGTAGAAACTGGGCCTTTATTGTCAGTTGTTAAATATCCTTTTTTGATATAATCTTTCAATCCAGGACGAAGCGGATTATTTTCAATATTATCTGCGCCTTTCAACATCGCATAATAGGCTTTATTAACATCATAATCACGAATTCCTCTCATATAACTATCTGTAATTACAATACTTGCTGGGTCTCCAACCATGGTAAAAGTTTCAGTCGAATTCAGTTCCCATTTGGGTAACCAGCCGTTTTCATCAAACATATTCAACATACTTTTTACCATATCAGATTGCTGTTTTGGATAAACCAAAGACATTAACGGATGGACATTTCTATACGTGTCCCACAAAGAAAATACGGTATAACGAGTATCTTTGGTTTTACGAATTTCACTTCTTTTGATTACTGGATATTCTCCGTTAATATCATTTAAAGTATTTGGGTGAATTAAAGTATGATACAAAGCCGTATAAAAAATCGTATTGTCGTCTTTTGAACCACCTTCAACCAAAATTTTAGACAATTCTTCGTTCCATTCGTTATAGGTTTCTTTGTAAATTGCGTCAAAAGATCTATTACCCACTTCTTTTGCTAAGTTTTCACGAGCATTTTCGATACTTACGTACGAAATTCCAATCTTCACTTCAACCGTTTCTTGTTTGTCGAATTTATAAGTAAAATAACTTCCAATACTATCACCTACTACGGTTTTAATGGTATTTTCCATTATTCTCGCTTTTCCGTTGTAACCCATCCATTGCGCTTCAACGCCGTTGTATTTTGCAGGTTTTTTCCAAACTCCGAATTTATCGGCAGGTTTAGAAAATTGAGCCACAAAATAAACTGGATAAGCATCTTCCGGACTGTTGTAACAAAATGAACCAACTGAACGCATTCCTTCAATTTCTGTCGAAGAAACGACTTTTACCATCGCGCCTTCTTCATTTGTTAATCCCAATCCAAGATTTAGTAAAATATTAGATTGCCCTTTCGGGAAAGTAAATCTGCTCACTCCTACTCGCTTTGAAGCGGTGAATTCACCTTTTACTTTGTATTTATCAATGTTTACACTGTAATACGCCGCTTTGGCAACTTCATTAGAATACGTTGAACCGTATTTTAAATGATCAATTTCTACTGTTCCAGTAGTTGGCATCAATAAGATAACGCCTAATTCTGGACAACCAACTCCGCTCAAATTAACTTGACTAAATCCTGTCAAAAAAGTATTCTCATTTACATACGGATTCGAAAGCCATTGGCTGTCTTTTTCCATCGGAGTGTTTTTTACTCCAGCCACATTAAAAGGGCTGATACTTGCCATTCCGCGCGGGGCAATTGGTCCCGGATAAGCTGCCCCATAATTGGAAGTCCCAATAAAAGGATTGACAAAATCGGCAGGTTCTTGCGCAAAAATAGTAATGCTAAAAAACAGCATGTATAAAATACATGCTGTCTTCAATTTATTTTTAGTATTTAAAACCATAGGTTTCCTTCTTATCTGTTGATCGCTTCAATTTTTAAAGTCCAAGCTTCTTTTGCAGGAAGATTGTTTCTTAGATTTTCTGGAATAATTACTTTAAATCCGTTTCCTTCTTTTGTCCATTTTAAAGAAGTCTTAGAACCTAACATGGTAATTTTTGTTCCTTTTTTAGGGCTGATTGATTTTACAGTAACTGCAGCAGGAATTTTATCTTCTCCTTCTTTAGCTAAATAAAATGCAAATACATTTCCTGCTTTATTTTGTGTAAAACAAATGTTATCTTCTTTGTAAGGTTCGATTGGTTTTGTGTTGTAAATCGCTGTGCTGTTTACTTTCATCCAGTCTCCGTAAGCTTGTAATAAATCGTAAGCGCCTTTATCCCATTCTCCTTCTGGACTTGGAGCAACGTTTAATAATAAGTTTCCACCTTTTGCCACAATATCAACTAACATGTGAATACCTTGTCTTCCAGTCATATATTCAGCACCTGGAGAATAAGACCATCCGCCGCCAGCAGGAATACAAGATTCCCAAGGATAAGGAAGTGTTTTAGCAGGAACACGTCCTTCTGGAGTTAGATAGTTTTGGTTTTTACCGTGAACCGCTCTATCCACAACAATTAAACCTGGTTGTTTCTGACGCGCTTTAATTACCAATTCATCCATTTTAGGATCTTGATCTACCACTCTGTGTTTGATGAAACCGTTTTTAGATTCGTTTTCAGTAAATTTCTCATCGTAGTTTTCTTTGATGTTCACTTGGTCTCTTTTTCTAACCCATCCTCCATCTAACCATAAAATATCAACTTTACCGTAGTTCGTTAAGATTTCTAAGATTTGGTTGTGCGTGAAATCAACATATTTTTGCCATTTTTCAGGGTATAATGAAGGATCGTAGTTTACGTTTCTATCGAATGGAGGGAAATAAGGATCCCAGTAGTTTTCATTATGCCAGTCAGGTTTAGAGAAATAAGCTCCAGTTGAAATTCCTTCTCCTCTAAAAGAGTTAAAAATTTCTTTTAAAACGTCAGCTTTCGGGTTTGTATGAAAAGGAACATCTTTACTAGTAATCTTGTAATCAGAATATTTAGTATCATACATATTGAATCCGTCATGGTGTTTTGTAGTGAAAACCATGTATTTCATTCCAGCATATTTAGCCGCTTTTGCCCATTTTGCAGGATCAAATTTCACAGGATTAAATGTTTTTCTTAATCCTTCGTAATCTTTAATATAATCATTATAATTAGATGGATTGCTTCCTTTTTTACGTTCACACCATCCGTAATCTTCAGGGCAGATAGACCAAGATTCTACAATTCCCCATTGGCTGTAAGTTCCCCAGTGCATTAGCAAACCAAATTTTTTGCCTTGCCATTCGTCTAAGTTTTTCAAAACCAACGGATCTGTTTCTGGTACGTATCTTTCATCTTCATAAATCGCCTGAGCGAATATCTGAGCTGAAAATAAAAGGGCGATTATGAATATTCCTTTTTTCATCTTTAATCTAATTTATAATTTATTATTCTTTGTTTTTTAGTTTAATAGGTAATCTTAATTTAGTTTATCAAGTATCGGTTGATCTGTAAAAGTTAGTTCTTTTTGGGTGTTTTCATTAAGCTGCTCCAATACAACAAATTTATTCTCGCCCGCTTTCAACCAACATCCTGGTACATAAAGCGTTTGTTGCGGCCCCACTTTCCAGTAGCGTCCTAGATTGTGTCCGTTAACAAATACAATTCCTTTTCCCCAATTTGTCATATCAAGAAAAGTATCGGCTGGTTTATCGATGTTTACTGTAGATTCATATAAAACTGGGCGCCCTGGTTTTATCGTTTCATTTTTAATAACTGGCACTTCATTCATCGGCATTTTATACATTTCCCATCCGCCGCTAATTTCATATTCATTAATGAATACTGGAGCAATAATTCCTTTAGTATTATGTACTATTTCGGCTCCGTAATTAATGCGTCCCATATTTTCAACCAGAATTTCTAAAATACCGTTAAAAGGAATAGTAACTGTCAACTCATAATTCTTGAAAACTCTATTCAATTCACCCACCTTAACTCCATTTACATAAACTGTAGCAAAGTCTCTTAATCCCTCAATCTTTAATTTTCCAGAAGAAATTGGCTGCGTAAATCTTTTTCGATACAAAACATATCCATTTCCCTGAGCTAACTTTTCAAATGGCAAAGGCTGGTCATTTACAACCGCTTTATCTTTTTTGATCCAGCTTAAAACATCCATACTTGATTTGACAAGCTGATTAGGATATTTTGTAACTGGTATTTTCTCTGGAATCGATGCTAATTTTGTTTTAGAATACTTTTGCATGACATCACGTATAGCCATGAATTTTGGTGTTGCCCAACCTGCTTCGCTAATAGGCGCATCATAATCATAACTTGTAATATCAGGCTGAATATCACTTTCTTCATTATAATTTGCTCCAGAGGTAAATCCGAAATTAGTACCACCGTGCACCATATAATAATTAAAAGAAACACCTGCATCCAGATACTTTTTAGTCTGACTTGCAATCTCTTCAGATCCAATTTTAATAAATGGTTCTGCCCAATGATCCAACCAGCCAGAATAAAACTCTGCGACCATGTAAGGCCCCTGTCCTTTATGGTATTTATCAACCTGCTTTTTTAAATTCTCTATATTTGATTCCCCATTTGCAGTTGGTAACACGCCTTCAACAGCACCGCCTTCAAACAACCAAGTACCGTCAGAAGTAAAAAAAGGCTCTGGAAACCCCGTTTGTTTAAGCATATTGTAAATGGCAGTTTTATATGCTTTATGATCCTCAGCACTAATATCTGTTCTTTGAGAAACATAAGAACCAAATTCATTTTCAGCCTGAACCATAATAATAGGTCCTCCCTGATTAGCAAAATTTCCTTTTACCACTGCATATAAATGTTCTAGATACGTTTTGCAAGCGTCTAAAAATGCTTTGTTATTGGTACGAATTACCAAATCTGGATTATTTTGCAGCCACCAAGGATATCCTCCAAATTCCCATTCGCCACATGCATACGGACCTGGTCTAAGAATCACATACAATCCTTCGCTTTTAGCAATACGCAAAAATTCTGCTAAATCTTTATTTCCTGTTTTAAAATCCCATACACCTGGCTCAATTTCATGATAATTCCAAAACACATAAGTCGCCACGGTATTCAATCCCATTGCCTTAAGCATTTGCAGTCTATGTCTCCAATATTCTTTAGGAATACGTTCATAGTGCATTTCTCCCGAATGTATTTTTATAATTTTCCCATCTTTTTGAAATTCTCCATTAGATATAGAAAATCCTTTGGTTTGTGCTGCAGTAAAAAACGGCATCAAACAAATCAATAATACTCCGAGCTTAAATAATATCTTATTCATTTTTTTTTCAGATTATACATTTATGACTTTAAAGCTTTGTCAAAGTTTGAAACTTTGACAAAGCTGTCACAAGCATTTCACGTTAAACTATGTATTAGAAACTAGTTTCTTTCTAAACTCTTTTATCAAGTTTCAAAAGAAAAAAATCTATCCCCGATAGCTATCGGGGCTATGTGTTTAAAAATATTTAATTCACCAAAATCTCATCCACAAACAACCAAGAGCTTTCTCCTTTTGGACTTTTCTTTAAGTTGCCTCCAATTACTTTTACAAAACGTGCATTTTGTTTTTGGAAATTGATTTTGAAATCTTTCAATTCTGGAACTGCATTTACCGCATAAGGACGTGTAATTTTTCCAACTTGCGTATATTTAATTCCATCATTAGAAATCAAAACTTTAACTTGAATTGGGAAATTAACTCCAGCTCCTTGACTTTCTAAAGCTCCAACTGATACTTGCTCGATGCTTTCTACTTTTTCTAAGTCTATTACCAATTCCATATCGTTAACCAACCAAGCTTGCCATTGTCCGTCATGGAAATTTTTACTTCCTCTGATTGTGTTGACCATTGTATTAGCATCTCCTTTGTAACTCTGGTTGAAAGGCGTCAAGTATTTCACTTTTTTTGCAAATCCTTTGTGGAAAACAATAGTATCAGTATACGTTTTTCCTACCGGTTTGTCATCTTGAAATAAAGAAGCTTTTAAAACAGTAGTTTCTTTGATTTCAATTGGAGCACCATATTTTACAGCATGATGATCAATGCTTTTATCTCCTAAAACGTAACGAATGTCTGGATTAGGAAACTCGTTTTTCAATTCTACTTTGATTTGTTTATTAGCCAAATCAGCTGTTGAAGAAGCGGTAACCAAATAAGCACTTTTTGCATAATTGATTCCTAAATAATCGTAACGTTTGAATAATGAAAACAATCTTGTTGTAAAATCATTCCAATTACGTTTCTCTTTCGGACTCCATAAAGTTTCTGATAAAGCGGCCAATCTTGGGAAAATCATATACTCAGAATCTTTTGGCAATGCTAAATGTTCTGCCCATAAATTTGCTTGTCCTCCTAAAACATGTGCTGCTTCCTGAGGTGTCATTGTTGCAACTACAGGATCAAATTTGTACACTTCGCTTAACGGATTATAAGCGTCAAAAGCTAAAGGTTCTTCGTTTTGAGGACCTTGGTAAAAGTTGAAATAACAAGGAGTTTCAGGTGTCATAATTACGTCATGACCTTGATCTGCTGCTTCGATGCCGCCTTTCATTCCTCTCCAGCTCATTACAGTTGCATCTGGAGCCAAACCGCCTTCTAAAATTTCATCCCAACCGATAACTCTTTTACCTTTTGAATTGATGTATTTTTCCATGCGTTTTACAAAATAACTTTGTAATTCGTCAACACTTTTTAAATGTTCGTCTTTGATTCTTTTTTGGCAGTGCGGACATTTTGCCCAATTGGTTTTAGTCGCTTCATCACCGCCAATATGAATGTATTTTGAAGGAAAAATAGTTATTACTTCATCAATTACATTTTGTAAAAATTCAAAAGTCGTTTCTTTTCCCGCACAGTAAATATCCGTCAAAGGCCAAACTCCGCCTGATGGAACACCTATTTTCTGATCAAAACACGCCAGTTCTGGATACGATGCAATCGCACTGCTTACGTGGGCCGGCATTTCGATTTCTGGAATGACTTCAATTCCTTTTGTCGCTGCGTATTTTACAATTTCTCTTAGTTCATCTTGTGTAAAGAAGCCTCCATAAGTTCCTTTTTGATCTGCGGTTACTGGAAGTCTTGCATTCCAAGATAAATTTTCCTGATCTACTCTCCAAGCGCCAACTTCTGTTAGTTTTGGATATTTTTTAATTTCGATTCTCCATCCTTGATCATCAACTAAATGCATATGCAAAACATTCATTTTGTGCATTGCTAAACGATCAATTGTGGCCAGAATATAATTTTTATCAAAGAAATGACGTGATAAATCCAGCATTAAACCTCTCCATTTAAAACGAGGTTCGTCTGTAATCGTTACACTTGGAATCTCCCATTTTGCAGAAGTAATCGCAAATTTACTTTCAATCGCTTCTGGAAGTAGTTGTCTAACGCTTTCTAAACCATACATAAAACCAACATTTCCTTTAGCAGAAATAACAATGCTCGTCGGATTTACATCTAAAATGTAAGCTTCATTTTTTAAATTCGGATCGACTTTAAACTGAACAAAATTGCTTACCGGCGCTTTTGTTGTTGTTTCTGGTTTCCATCCTGCGGCAACTTCAAATTTTGAAGCCAAAGCATTTGCAGCATCTTTTTGGAAATCTCCGTTTACAACAAACTTTGTGTCTTTTGTAAATGCAAAAACACCTGTTTTAATAAGAGTCTGACTCGGTTTTGGAATGATACGAATATCATTTTCCGTGTAAACTTTCTGCGCATTAGCCGAGAAAACTGAAGTGATTAAGGTTAATAGGAATAGTAATTTTTTCATTCTTTGTTTTTTGGTTTCTCTATGCGATTATTTCTTAAACACATAGAAACATAGTTTTTTAGTTTTAGTTTGTCATCCTGAGGGACAAAGGATCACACTAGGAATTCCTCAAAGTAACTCGCCAATCTTTGTCAAGCAACTTGTGTGATCCTTCGTTCCTCAGGATGACAAATATTGCGTTTCATCTCTTCAACGGATTAAAATCCGTTGCTACAAAATAATCCGTTCCTTTGGAACTTTTCATGAAAGAGCCATTGGCTCGAAAAATATTGTAGGGATGGATTTTAATCCATTCAACGTAATCATATTATTTATCCCAAGACATTTTAAATTTCGCATCTTCCATTCTGTGGCTTTTTACGTCATCAGAAACGGCAAAATTAAATCCTGATCTTAAGCTGTAACCTGCATATTCACCGTTTTTATTCAAAGCAATAAAACCAACTTGCAGGTATTCCATGTCTTTGTGGTTTTTATGTTTGTTGTAAATACGCTCTGTAATTTCTTTACAAGCATCGTAAGGTGATTTTCCCTGACGCATTAATTCGACAACCATTGCGCTTCCAGCAGTTCTAATAACCGCTTCTCCCAATCCAGTTGCAGCAGCTGCTCCTACTTCGTTATCCAAGAAAAGACCCGCGCCGATTATTGGGGAGTCACCGACGCGTCCGTGCATTTTCCAAGCCGCACCGCTCGTGGTGCATCCGCCCGAAAGATTGCCATCTTGGTCTAACATTAGCATGCTTATGGTATCGTGATTTTCTATATTAATGACTGGTTTGTATTTGGAATCTTCGAGCCATTTTTTCCAGTCTTTTTCAGATTCTGGAGTCAATAAATTTTCTTCTTTAAAACCTTCAGACAAGGCAAACTGCAATGCACCTTGTCCTGCTAACATTACGTGAGGCGTATTTTGCAACACTCTTTTTGCAACAGAAATTGGATGTTTGATTCCTTGAAGGAAACAAACAGAACCGCAATTACTGTTGTGATCCATAATACAAGCATCCAAAGTCACTTTCCCTTCGCGATCTGGATATCCTCCATAACCCACACTGCGCACAGTTGGATCGGCTTCAGGTATCTTCATTCCAGCTTCGATTGCGTCTAAAGCCGATTTTCCTTCTTTTAAATTCTTCCAAGATTCTTTGTTAGCAGGCAGACCATGATTCCATGTCGAAATAATAATTGGTTTCTGTTGCTTTTTTTCTTTTGGTTCTGCTGTTATTTCTTCATTTTCATGATTGGCAGCAAATCCGCTTACGCCCAAAACAGAACTTATGGCTAATGTGCCTAAAGTGGTTTTCTTGATAAAATCTCTTCTATTTGACATGTCTTTTGGTTTTAATTCAACTTTCAGAAACAAAATATTCTTAATGTTGCTAAATTAATCAGTAATCTTTTTTAATCCCAGTAAAATCGACTACAAAGCCGATTTTACTGCCGCAATTGTTTTTAAATTACTATCTGATAAGGCATTTCCGTCAAAAAATGAAACTCCTGTTGCGCCATTTTTCTTGGCTTGCAAAATCGCTTCTTTTAATTCTGCATCCGATTTTAATCCTGGAATATAAATTCCTGTATTTATTTTCGTTGGCTTTCCTTCTAAATCGGCTACACCTTGTTTAGTTGCGTAACCTACCCAGTCAATTTCTTCATCATAAAAACTATGATAAATCATTGGATATACTTCGTCAATATTCCATTTATCCCAACGCTGGCGCACCATGTGATCTGCCATTTCTGGATAAGGGAATACTGCTGCGGTTAATTTTTTATTGTGTTTGTGAGCAATTTTATACGCATCATCAACCACCGCTTTTACTGCATTTAATCTGAAGTTTTTCCACTCCATATCAATGGAAGTATTGTGGCTGTTTTTTGGATTTTTGTGATGTTCTTTTTCGAATTTGCTTACGCAGGCATCACAATAACAGAAATCAAATTGTGGTAATTCTACATCCTGAACCAAATTATATTTTGGCAATAAGCTGATTGGCAGGAAAATATCTGGGAAACGAATGTAATCTAAATGTACGCTTTCGATTCCTTCCACTTTTGCTAAACCTTCCACTAATCCTAAAACGTGATTTCTAGATTCTTCTTTTGTTGGGCAAAGCCATTGGTAATAATCTACATACGGACGGTTATCAAAACAAGATTTTCCTTCTTTGCTAACTTGATACCAATCTGGATGCTGTAAAGCAACTGAATCGTTTGGACGGTTCATTGCCATAATCCAAGCGTGAACTTTTAGACCTTCTTTTGTTGCAAGAGGCACTAATCTTGCTAAAAGTTTTGGATCGGTTTGCGTGTTAATCAAAACTTCATCGATGCCGCCGTCTTTGTATTTTTTGAATTCTTTCGAATAATCTGCATCCGATTTTTTAGCGTCGGCAGTTGTCCAGACTCCAAAAGTGAATTTTCCGTTTTCCTGATCTTTATTTTCTTTTTGTCCGCAAGAGAATAAACTCAGCGAAAGCGCTAATACTAAAACTTTTGATAGTTTTTTAAACTTATTCGTTCGTAATAATTTTACCATCTTCTTTAATTATTAAGGTTTTGTTTGAAAAAGGACTCTTTACCAAGATATTAAATCCTGATGAATGATTTTCTAAAACTGGTTTTAAAGTCTTTCCGTCAACAACTATATTTTTTTTACTGATACTTTGCAGTGATTTTGCCCAAGATTTATTTTTATCAAAATATCTCTTTTGAGCGCGGTACAAGGTATACAGTTCCCATTTTACTTTTTCTTCCTGCGGAATTGTAAATTTATCATCGCTTTCTTTTGAAGAAAAGTATACATAAGCCCATTTTTCGGGCTCATGCATATTGATGACTCCCATAGGCGACCAAACCCAATTGTATTCTGGGAGAAACTTTCCTTCTGAATCTTTTTTTCGTTCGTATTTCCCGTGAACGATAGAATGCTGCCAATTTACACGAGAGAAATTGACTCTCCAAAATTTATCTTTAGGAACAATATTATCGAAATATGATGTTTTATAAACCGACCACGGAATAGCAATTTCTAATGTCCAGCCTTTATCTGTATCTGAAGCATTATTCAAAGTTCCATCCACTTTTACAGCCGATTTTAATCCGTCGATATTCCAGTCGTTTAAAACGGTATTTTTTTCACGGTAAGGTTTATTGATGAATAAATCCCAAGCCGTGTTTAAGGCATTTATTTCTAATTCATAATAATTGTGCGTATCATTATCTGGATCGATAAAAACTTCAAAATCATTATTGTAGAAAATAATGGTATCACGCTGTCTTAGATTTGCCCAAACGTGAGGCTCTTCTATTTTTGCCAAGATATAGTAGTATTTATCGTCCCAAAGCATTTTAACCTGAGTCTTATATTTTGGAGTTTCAACGCCTTCTATGTCGACAAAAGGTGTTGTCCAAGATGCTTTTTCCCAGTCTTTATCTGCTCCGTCTCCGTCGATAACAATTTCTTTTGACGTTTTATAGGCAATATAACTTTTCGGTGTAACCTCTTTTTCAGATTGCGCATAACTCATCAATCCAACAAAAAAAACGGCAAGGGACAATAAATTACTTCTACTATGCATCTTTATATTATAAACTATTATCTTTTGTAAACTGAATTACTTCACTTAATTTTCCGAAAGCGATTGCTACATGCGTATCTGCAGCACCATAATAAACTGCTAATTTATCTTCTTCAAAATCGTGTAAAGCCGCACAAGGGAAAACTACATTTGGTACATCTCCAACCATTTCATACGTTTCTGCAGGTCCTAATAAATAAGGCTGTGTTCTGTATTTTACTTGATCTGGAGAATCAGTATCTAAAAGTGCTGAACCCATTGCATAACGGAAACCGTTGCAAGTATTGATAACTCCGTGGTAAATCATTAACCATCCTTCATCTGTTAAAATCGGAATTGGTCCTGCACCTACTTTTGTACATTGCCAAGCACTTTTCTCAAATTGACTTGGTTTCATAACCAATCTGTGTTCTCCCCAATATTTCATATCTGGGCTGTAGCTGATCCAAATATCTCCGAATGGCGTGTGTCCGTTATCACTTGGACGGCTTAACATCGCGTATTTACCGTTGATTTTCTGTGGGAATAAAACTCCGTTTCTGTTGAATGGTAAAAAGGCATTTTCGCATTGGAAAAATTCTTTAAAATCAAAAGTGTAACCAATACCAATTGTTGGTCCGTTGTACCCGTTGCACCAAGTAATCCAGTAACGATCTTCAATCCAAACCACACGAGGATCATATTTATAAGAAGATTCGATCATTTCTGTATTTCCAGATTTCATCTCAATTGGTTCGTGGTTGATGTCCCAATTGATACCATCTTTACTGAAACCAGCAAAAATATTCATCTGAACTGCTTTATTATCACATCTGAAAACCCCAGCATATCCGTCTCCAAAAGGTACAACTGCACTATTGAATATACTGTTTGATGAAGGAATCGAATATCTGTCGATAATTGGATTCTCAGAATATCTCCACATTACATCTTTACTGTTTTCGGGTCTGTCTTGCCAAGGAATAGTACTCATTTTTTGTTTTTTTTATTTATTAGTTTTTATTCTTTTATTCTTTTGTTTGTGACTGTTGTTTTGAACTGTCACGCACTGTTTTGTCATTTCGACGAAGGAGAAATCTTAGCAAGAAGCTCCATCTCGTAAGTTGCCAATCTTTGTAGAGTTACTCGTGGAGATTTCTCCTTCGTCGAAATGAAAAACTTTGGAGAAACTCTCTACTCTATAATCTTGCTTCTATTCTCTATTCTCTAAAATCTACTCTTCAATCTTCCTAACTCTATCCAGCCAAGTAAACTTCAAAATCGTAGTCGTCACTAAGAAAACTACAAGTGCTATTGCTGCTTTTGGATAATCTCTAATGATGAAATAAATTGGAAGCAGAATCATGCTTGACTGCCAAATAATACCAATTACACAATTCATCATATCTAGATAGAAATCATTATTTTTTTGGAAAGATTGATCTTCCGCTTTTAATTGTTTGTAAACTGGACCCCAGAATCCCCAAGGTCTAACGTTTGTATAGAAAGATTTCAGCACTTCTATATCTGTTGGTTTGCTCAGGTAAGTTCCTAAAAGACAACCTAAAATTGACATTCCAAAAATTAATGGGAATAAATAAATCGATGGCACTTGTGAAAGATCATGTAAAAATGTTCCAGCTTCTAGACTTCCTTTGCTTTGATCTAAAATAAATTGAAGAGAAGCAGCGATTAATCCGCCGACCATTCCCCAGAAATAACCCCATCCGTTGAAACGCCACCAAATCCATTTTAAGAAGTTAGCCGCCACGTAACCTCCGTATAAAGCACTAGTAATCCAAAGTGTTAGTGAATTAATCGAATCTGCGAAGAATCCCATGAAAACTCCAAGTCCAACAACAAGGAAAGAAGAAATCTGACTCACTTTAATATAATGTGCATTTGAAGCAACTGGTTTAAAGTATTTTTTATAAATATCATTTACAATATACGCAGGACCAGCATTTACGAAAGCCGAGAATCCAGACATGAACGCTGCTAATAAACCTGCAAGAAGAATTCCTTTAATTCCAACTGGAATATAAAGATTCACCACTTTCGGCATTAATAATTCTAAATCTGCTCCAGTAAGATTAACGTTTGCATTTAATTCTGGTGCAAGGTTTACCAATGCAATTACCACGATTCCAGTAATTAATAAATATCTCGGAATAAATAAAATCAAATTCGTAAAACCACTCATATAAGCCGCTTCTTTTACAGATTTTGTAGAAAGAACACGCTGTAAATCGTAACTTGGAGTTGGTCCAGCAACACTGGCAAAGAAACCTTTGAAAAGTGTCATTCCGATAAAAGCACCAAACATTTTGTAACCCTCCGTATCAATTAATTTGTTGAACGTTTCAAATTTATCGCTCCATTGTGTTTCAAATTCCCATCCGAAGAAAACATTTTTCCATTCTGGTGTAATTACTGAATTGATCTGAATATCTGTATAATTAATAAAAGCATAACCAGCGATTAAAACTCCGGCAATAATCATAATTACATACTGAACAACTTCTGTGGCAACAACAGAAAACATGCCGCCTTTAACCGTATAAATGGTTGTTAAGAAAATGATTAACAAGGCGTAAGCTTGTTCTGATGTTAAGAAAACTGAACCATTCATGTGAACTGTTAAATCCCAAGGAAGAATAATCGTTACGAATTTCCCAATTCCAACGAAGAAATACGCAATGAAACCAATGGTAGAAATGATCGCAAAAATAGCTACAATAATATGAGAAGCTTTCCCTGCTTTGTCGCTTCCAAAACGAGTTAAAATCCATTCAGAACCCGTCATTACTTTTGATCTTCTAATCCAGACCGCAAGGAACATCATGACGAAAATCTGATTCCAAATTGGCCAAAGCCACATAAACATGAAGCTTTTTACTCCATATAAAAATAAAACTCCAATCATCCAGGAAGTTCCTGAAACATCAAACATTCCTGAGCCATTGCTCAATCCTAAAAAATACCATTTGATTGATTTCCCGCCAAGGAAATAATCATCAAGTCCTTTTGATGCTTTTCTTGAAATCCAGATTCCTATACCGACCGACATTACGATATAGATTAAAATGATTGATACGTCAATAATGTTCATTAAATTATTTATTTTGAATTAGTTAGTTCAGACCCCAGTTTTTGTTTGGCTGTGCTCCCATTACAAAATGAAGTACACCGCCTTTTTGCATTTCTTGGTGAGAAATGGCTGTTTTATTAAATGCTTTTCCGTTTAAAGTAGCCGATTGGATGTAGAAATTTTGCTTTGAAACATTCTCTGCTTCGATCACAAAAGTTTTTCCGTTTGGAAGATTTAAAGTCGATTTCTCAAAAATCGGACTTCCAATTTCGTATTCTCCAGAAGCTGGATTCATTGGGTATAATCCCATTGAGCTGAATACATACCAAGCCGACATTTGTCCGCAGTCTTCGTTTCCGCTCAAACCATTTGCTGTCGTATTGTATTGTGTATCTAAAATATGACGCACCCAATACTGCGTTCTCCAAGGTTGTTTCGCATGATTAAACATGTAAGCAATATGATGACTTGGTTCATTTCCGTGCGCATATTGTCCGATCAATCCAGAAATATCTGCTGAAACGTTATTTCCTGTAATTTCAGAACTCTCTGTAAATAATTGCTCTAAACGTTTTGTAAAAATGTCATTTCCTCCGTGAAGCGAAATAAAATTATCTACATTATGAGGCACAAACCAGCTGTGCTGCCAAGCATTTCCTTCAGTGTAATCAGTGTGTTCTCTGTGGTTAGAGTGTTTTGGGTCGAAAGGTTCATTCCAAGATTTTCCGTCTTCAGACTTTCCTCTCATGAAACCTGATTTGGCATCAAATAAATATTCGTACGCTTTTGAACGTTTCGAGAAAAACTCATAATCTGCTGTTTTTCCTAAAGCTTTCGCCATTTGTGCTACACACCAATCGTCGTAAGCATATTCTAAAGTAATCGTAACTGATTCGTCTAATAAGTTATACGGAATGTAACCGTATTTTTTGTAGAAATTCAAGCCGCGTTCGTCTTGCATCATGGTTGCTTTCATCGCTTCAAAAGCTTTTTCAGCATCAAAACCTTTAATACCTTTCATGTAAGCATCAACAATAACCGGAATCGAATGATATCCTGTCATTGTGTTAGTTTCATTAGCATATAATGTCCAAACCGGAAGTATCTTTTTAGTCTCGTAATACGCTAACATCGAGTTCACCATATCTGAAACTCGATTCGGATCTAAAATGGTAAGCAATGGATTTTCTGCTCTAAAAGTATCCCAAAGTGATAAAGTTGAATAAGCTGTATAATTTTTTGAAGTAACGATTTTGTCATCTTCCGTTCTAAACTGACCATTTTTGTCGCTGTACGTTACGGGCGCAACTTGAGCATGATATAAAGCGGTATAGAAAATTGTTTTTAAAGAATCAACTGGAGTTTCAACTGTAATTTTGCTTAAAGCTTTGTTCCAATCAACAGAAGCTGTTGTTTTTACTTTTTCAAATTCCTGATCTTTATCTAAATTGTCTTTTGCATTTTCAACACTTACTGAAGAAAGTGCCACTTTAACATCTAACTCTTTAGAATTTTTAGCATCGAAAAATAATTGCAACGCCGTATTTTCGCCTTCAGCATTTTTACCTGAAACTACTTTTTTATCAGCCGTAATAATTGATTCTGTTATTGGTTTTGAAAACTTCGCTACAAAAAATACTTTCTGATTTTTTGCCCAGCCTGTACTGTAACGGTAACAACTGATGGTGTTTGCATCTTCAATAGTAATAGAAGTTTTTACCGCTTTGTCCCAATTGATTGCGAATCCAAGATCTACAATTACAGATTGTGTATTGGTATCATTAAAAGTATATTTATGATATGCGGTTCTTTGCGTAGACGTTAATTCTACATTGATTTTAGGATCTTCAAGAAAAACTTGGTAATAACCCGGTATTGCTTTTTCGTTAGCATGATTGTATTTTGATTTATACGGAAGGAAATCGCGTGAAGCGGCTTTGGCGGTTAAGTCTAATTTTTTGTTTGTCGGCATAAATAAAATATCTGCCAAATCACCGATTCCTGTTCCGCTTAAGTGTAAGTGACTAAATCCAGAAACTATGGAGTCAGAATAATGATAGCCGGAACACCAGTCCCAATGCGAAATTCCATTATCTGGACTCACTTGCAGCATCCCGAACGGAACTGTTGCGCCTGGATACGTATGTCCGTGGCCTCCAGTACCTATAAAAGGATCTACATAATTTGTCGCAAAATTTTGTGGAGGTTGATTTTTATCAACTTTTATTTTGCAACTTGCAATAAAAATTACCGTTAAAGAAAGCAGAGTAATTTTCTTCATATCAAAACAATATTAATTTAACTTTAAATTTAGATAAATTCAACTTTTACCAAAATAAATTTAGACGGACGACATTTAAACAGCTCTAAACATCAAAAAAAAGTAATAAACGACATTTTATAATATCAGTATGATTTTCAACTCAAGCAAATCTTATAAGTTACCTGTACGCTATCATGCCTATTTTTGGCTCTCCTATTTTATGCTCAATACACTTCGCTGGGGAAGCTATTTTAACGATTATGTCTATTCCTTAAAAACGACATTATTAGGATTTCCTATTCACATGGCATTATGTTACCTTAACATTTTAATTTTAATGCCTTATTTGGTTTACCGAAAAAAATACTTCCTATATATAGTAACCGTTTTGTCCGCCATTTTTGTAATGGTTGTTGTAAAATTTAATCTGACCTATTTATTAATTACACATAATGTTTGGCCCGAAGGACCAGAAACGATTAACAAACTTACTTTAAATTATACAATCGACATGATGATGGGCGAATTGTATGTGATGACGTTTGTAACAGCTATTAAGATTACACTCGATTTATTACAAGAACAAAGACGCGTTACCGATCTGGAGAAATCACAATTGGAAACAGAATTACTGTTTTTGAAATCTCAGATTTCGCCGCACTTTTTCTTTAATACCTTAAATAATATCTATTCGCTTTCTGTCGAAAAATCAAACAAAACGCCTAAAATAGTTTTAAAGCTTTCCGAATTAATGCGTTATATGCTTTATGAAACAAAAGAAAAAAAACAGTCTTTGGAAAATGAGATTATGTGTATTCAAAACTATCTCGATTTAGAAAGAATTCGAAACGGAGAACGTTTAGAAGTGAATATGTATATTTCAGGAGATATTCATGATAAAGAAATTTCTCCAGTCTTATTACTGACTTTTGTCGAAAATGCTTTTAAGCACGGAGTTAATAAAAACACCGGAAATGTAGTAATTGATATTAGCTTCAAAGTAAAGGGAGATTTTTTATATTTCGTTATTTCAAACCCAATGCCCGAAATTACCGTACATAAAGATAATTTTAACAAGTCAAGTGGTATAGGTATCGAAAACGTCAAAAAAAGACTTGAACTAGCATATAATAAAAATGACTATAAGCTTTCATTTAAAAATAAAAAGAATATTTTTGTCGTTAAGCTAGCTATAAAGGTCACATAGTCTCGCTTTTAAGAGTTTAGAAAACTATACCTACAAAAAATCATACATCGGCCTAAAATAATATTTACAAATGAAAATAAAGTGTTTAATTATCGATGATGAGCCATTGGCAATAAACGTTATTAAAAATTATATTGAACAGATTGAAGATTTAGAATTAGTAAACACCTTTAGTAATTCTATTGAAGGATTAAATTTCTTGAAAAACAATACTATTGATGTAATTTTTCTAGACATAAACATGCCTGTTTTGGACGGTATTAACTTTATTAAAAGTTTAGAAAACCCTCCATTACTTATCATCACGAGCGCTTATGATCAGTTTGCGATTGAGACTTACGAACTGGATGTTTTGGATTATTTGGTTAAACCAATTGAGTTTCCGCGCTTGATGAAAGCGGTCAACAAGATCAATAAACGCCTTAATAACACTGCCACTAAATTACCGCAGGAAAACAGTAAAGAAAATCCTTTTATCTTCGTTAAAATCGATAAGAAAAAAATGAAGAAGATTTTCCTGAACGAAATTTTAGTTATCGAAAGTTTAAAAGATTATTTAAAAATAAGCACTACTTCTGGAAAATTCATTATTCACAGTACTTTATCTGACTTTACAGGTTTGCTTCCAGAAAGAGATTTTATTAGAATTCACAGATCTTACACAATAGCAATCGATAAAATTGACGCCGTTGAAGGAAACAGCATCGAAATTGAAGGACTTAGATATGTTATAGGAAGATCTTACATCGACGAAGTAAAACAGAAAATCTTGAATTCTTCGATTTAAAGGTTTAACCGCAAAGAACGCAAGGATTTTACGCAAAGTTCACAAAGTTTTTTTTAGCCACAGATTATTAGGATTAAAAGGATTTTTTAAATCTGTGCTAATCCGTATAATCTGTGGCTATATTTTTAAGCACATAACTTTGCGTTTTTATCTAGACTTAAAATAAAAAATCTGAGCGACCTTTGCGTAAACCTTAGCGCACTTTGCGGTTAAAAAAAAACTTTTCGGTTAAAAACACAAAACATATAAAAAACGAAAATGCAGCCAACCACGACTGCATTTTCTCTCAATTATAGGTAACTAACCAAAATAAACCATGAAATAGTCTATTATCTTTATTGCTGGAAAAACCACTTAGAAGATATAACGTTTAAACGCTTCAATAGCCGAATAATCTGCTAATCCTAAGTTGTGATATTTTTCTGCAGTCAATCTGTTTCTGTCTTCAACACGCACCCAAAACTCCCTGCTGTCATCACCTTGAAACATAACGCCGTCTTTTTGAGACTGGTGATAAAAAATAGCATGTCGTTTCTTTAAAACCTGATCAGGACTCATTGGTACTGCCATGTCAATTTGGTACGATTCCCATTCATGCCAAGCGCCTCTGTAAAGCCAAACCCAGCAATCATCCATAAAGCTGTTGTGTTTTAATCTTTTTAAAGCTTCAAACAAACTGTCTAAACATACTTTATGAGTTCCGTGCGGATCTGCTAAATCTCCGGCGGCATAAATTTGATGCGGTTTTATTCTTTCAATAATATCGCACATAATGTCAATATCTGCATCCGAAAGATTATTTTTCTTCACCGTTCCTGTTTCGTAAAACGGAAGATCTAAAAAATGCACATTAGAATCCGGCAAACCTAAATAACGTGTTGCACCAAGAGATTCACTCCTTCTAATTAATCCTTTTAATTTTCTAACCTCTAATGAATCAATCTCATTTCCTGTTTTATTCTGAAGAAATTCAATTATTTTCTTAGACATTTTAGAATCTGGATGTAATGCTTTTGAAATTTCTGCAAACTTCAACGCTTCTTCATTTGAAACCGCAATATTTCCAGATGTTTGATACGCCACATGAACTTCATGTCCCTGCTCTACCAAACGATCAAATGTTCCTCCCATCGAGATTACATCATCATCTGGATGCGGACTAAAAATGATTACTCTTTTCTTTTCCGGAGTAGAACGTTCTGGTCTGTACGTGTCATCAGCATTTGGCTTTCCTCCCGGCCATCCTGTAATGGTTTGCTGCATTTTATTAAACATCTTAATGTTCAAGTCGTATGCAGTTCCTTCTTCCGTTAAAAGACTCGACATTCCGTTGTCGTTATAATCTTTATCTGTCAGTTTTAGGAAAGGTTTCTTCGTCAACTCACTTAACCAAGCCACCGCTTTTAATTTTAATTCATCTGTCCAAACACAAGATTTAACCAGCCAAGGCGTTTTAACTCTTGTAAGTTCAGATGAAGCTTCTGTATCTAGAACAAATGTTGTGTTGTGATGCTCTTGTAAATACGTAGCCGGTACTTGCGAAGAAACCTCGCCCTCGATTGTCTTATTTATAATTCCTGCTTTACTGATTCCCCAGCCTAGCAAAACAATTCTTTTTGCATTTCTAACCGTTCCAATTCCCATTGTAATGGCTTTTCTAGGAACATTATCAATTCCTAAAAAAGAGGAAGCCGCATCTATACGAGTTACATGATCCAAGGTAATGCTTCTGGTTCCAGAGTTTACGTGAGAACCTGGCTCATTAAACCCAATATGTCCTGTTCTTCCGATTCCTAAAAGCTGAAAATCTAAACCTCCATAAGAGATAATTTTCATCTCATAATCGATACAATATTGCTGCAATTCCTCTGCGCTTACCTGCCCATCTGGAATATTAATATTTTCTGGGTGAATATTAACATGATTGAACAAATGTTCGTGCATAAAATGATAATAACTCTGAATATCATTTTTATCAATTGGATAATATTCGTCTAAATTGAAAGTCACTACGTTTGCAAAACTCAGTCCTTCCTCTTTATGTTTTCTTACTAATTCTTCGTAAACTTTAATGGGAGAAGATCCTGTAGCCAACCCTAAAACACAAGGTTCGTTAAGCTCATTTTTTCTCTGAATTAAATTAGCAATTTCCTGCGCGACCAATAAAGAAGCTTCTTGCGATGATTCGAAAATAACATTATGAATTTTCTCAAAACGAGTTTCTTCAAACTTCCCTGCTTCCGTAAAACCTATATCTTCTTTAATCATATCGCTCTGCTGTTTTAACTAACGCAAGATAAAAGTAGAATTATATTATCCTTTCTTACTAAAAATTCGACTAATAACGGTTGCCGTTCGTCAGAAAACAAAATAGGAAACTCAAAGCAGTTTTTACTTATTACAAAAAGCTTTTATTCAATTACGCCGATTTCGGCAATCGAAACAGTTTGTGCTTTTCCTACAGCGGCTGTCGCCACAAATCTTAAAAATCTCGCTTTTACTGCAGTAAAACTCTTAATTTGTTCAATCGGGTTGTGTTTAATATTGGAGAATTCTCCTTCGGATTGTTTGTCCCAGTAAAAATTATCTACACTGGTATACAATTCATAATTTGAAATCAAATTTAAATTGTTACCAACCTGTTGCGGCGTATAGGTAAAACCTTTAATGTTGACCAATTCTCCCATATCTATAACAACAGTTTGCGGGAGTTTGTTCTCATCATTTCCAAAACTCCAATCTGTATTAGCATCGCCGTCAATAATTCTTTCTACCAATTTATTATCTCCGCTTGAAACCGAAATTACTTTCCATTTCTCTTTAGAAACTCCATATTTCGCTGTTTTCACTGCGCTGTTGATTTTCTCTTTGGTATTTCTTGAAACAGCTTTAATTTCTACTTCTTTATTATACTTAAAAGGTGCTTTATATAAAGTACTTTTTTCCGAAGGTGTTTTTCCATCCAAAGTATAATAAACAGCATTTCCTTCATCCGATTTAATTGTAACCAAACCATTTTTATCTCTACCAATATGTGGTTCTTTTACAAAAGTCGGTGCATTATAAGCTTCAATTGTACTAATTACAAATCCTGCTTTTGCATCTAAAATATTAATTCTAAGTGCCGAAGCTGTCACACGCTCTAAGCGAAGTATTCTTTTGTAACCAATTGTAGTTTCATTGGCAATTGTTTTCCATTGTCCGTCGACTTTGGCTTCAACAGAAAATGCTTTTACACGCTGTCCAAGTTTGATATATTCTTGAAGTAAAATTCTATTAATTGCTGTTGGTTTTTTGAACGTAAATTCGATTGTAGCTTGTTTTACTTTATCGTCTGTTGCCCAATAGGTATTTTTATTTCCGTCAATTACATTTTGAGGTCCAAAATTAGGATCGATTGCTCTCGTGTTCGAAGCCTGAACTTTAGTTTCAGCTAATAATTCTTTTTTGAAATCGGCTTTAATTGTCGCCACCAATTCTTTTAATCTTGCTTCATCATTTTCGTGAACCAAACCACGTCTGTCCACTGGAAGATTTAATAATAAAGTCGCATTTCGTCCAATTGATTCATAATAAATATCAACCATTTCGTCAAGCGAACGCACCTTATCATCTTCCACCGAATGATAAAACCATCCCGGTCTAATGGAAACATCGGCTTCTCCTGGAACCCATTTTTCGCCATCTTCGTGTCCCGACATAAATTCGCTGTAATGTACTTTTCCAACCAATTCATCTTTTTGGCGAAGTAAAGACCAATTTGTTTTCCCAGCGCGTCCTTCTTCGTTTCCAATCCATCTTGCTTCAGATGGTCCTACACCCCAAACTAAAGTTTTTGGAGCGATATCATAAATTAATTTATAAGTTTCATCCCAATTATAATACGTAAGCGAATTGATTTTTCGGGTTTCATTGGCACCGCCATAATAGCCATCTCCACCATTTGCACCGTCAAACCACATTTCGAAAACATCACCGTAATTGGTCAATAATTCTTTTAACTGATTTCTGAAATAGGTGATATATTCAGGTTTTCCGTATTGAGGATGATTTCTATCCCAAGGCGAAAGGTATAATCCTAACTTTAAATCGTATTCTTTACAAGCTGCAGCGAGTTCTTTTACCAAATCTCCTTTTCCATTTTCCCAAGGTGAGTTTTTAACCGAACGTTCTGTGTAAGCCGATGGCCATAAACAGAAACCGTCGTGGTGTTTTGCAACCAAAATAATTCCTTTCATTCCAGCCTCTTTTACCACGCGCGCCCATTGACGAACGTCCAACTGAGACGGATTAAAAAGTTCTGGCGATTCGTCTCCAAAACCCCATTCTTTATTAGTGAAAGTATTTAAAGAAAAGTGCACAAAAGCATAAAATTCCATTTCCTGCCAATCGATTTGTTTTTGCGTTGGAAGCGGTCCAAAAGGCTTTGGAGCATTGGCAAATTCCTGTCCAAAACTGCTGCTAATTACACCCAAAAGACATAGAGAAAGGTAAATGTTTTTCATTGCTGATCTGCTTTAAAATAATCTATAAAGCATAAATGTAGTATAAATTGAAATTGGATTGTGCAGAATTTCGACCAACAACAGATTTGACACCATTTTGGTTTTGAACATAACTTAAAAAGATATAGCTATGTATAATGTTTAGCCTTCAATCTCGAAATAAAAACTAAAATACCAGAAAAAACCACAAATGCCAGCAAAACAAATAATCCATTTATTATGGCAGTTTGAAAACCTAATTTGGTTGCATCTATAAAAGGATAAGGATAAAAATCGGTATAAATACCATGCAGTAAAGTATAAATTACATAGATAATTGGATACAAAAGCCATCTCAAAACAATTTTAAAAGAGACTTTATGCAGATTGATATAAAACAGCCAGTAAAAGAAAAACAAAACAGGAACAACAGTATGAAAAATTTCACTTACAACTGCATGAAGCCCTTTTAGATCAACAATCGAACGAAGCATCAGATTAAAAACAATCCCCACAATTATGATATAAACAGTTATAGCTGTAATTGTTGTAGACTTACGAAAGAAAGCACCAATTGTCCACCTTCCGCCAAACAATAGTAAGGCAGAACAAATAAAAACAATACAATTGGTAAGAATGGTAAAGAAACTAAAAAAGCGAACAGCAGCGCTAAAAAAAGTAAATTCAGGATTTTCTAGTAAGAGATAAAACTGCGTTGGCAAAGCATATAATTCAAGAGCAAAAATAATCCAAAGTAAAACTTGATTTCCTGTTTTTGTGTTATTTTGATTTTCCATAATTTACTTCATGTCGGCACACTAAAATAGAAATTTTATTCCAAAGTTTTACAATACCCTCTTCTGGCTTTCACTTTCTTTAATTGTTTTCTCCAAACGCGATAATTGTGTTTTTTCTTGTTTGGCACTCATAATCCAATGAATCATTACTTTTTTATAAGAAGGTGCTTGTTTCTCAAAAAATTCCCAAGCGGTTTTATTGTTTTTAAATTGTTTTTCATACAATTCTAAAAGCGGAACTGGTTCTTTTTCGTGCGAATAAATTTTGGATTTACTTTCGGTTCTAAAACTAAACGCTTTTAAACCTGCGTCGGTCATTAAACCCGCTTTCGTCAAATCTTCCATTTTCTGAATATTAATGGCGCTCCAAATACTGGAAGGTTTTCTAGGAGTAAAACGAATCGTATAACTATCCGCGTCAATAGATTTTCTGACACCATCAATCCATCCAAAACAAAGCGCCTGATCTACAGATTCTGACCAGCTCATAGAAGGCTTTTTGCTTGTAACTTTATAAAAACCAACTAAAAGCTCTTTTTCTTTCTGATGGTTTTTTTCTAGCCATTTTCTAAATTCTGTTTGGTTTATAAAGAAAGTTGGTGTCATTTAGATCTATTTTATTTTTTAATAACCTTTTATAATAATTTTTCTGTTTTAGCTAAAAAATCTTCGGTAACTGTTTCAATATTTATATTCATTCTTTCGGCCAAAACGGTAAGCCACCAAATGGATTCTCCGATTTTATGTTTCAATTCTTCTTCTGTATTTGACTTTGGCCATCGTCCTTGCTGCGACATTACGTGACGACCTACTAAACCTGCATCTGTCAGAAAAGCCAGTGCATCTTCCTCAACACTCCATTCACTTCCGTGATGTGCCAATTCTAATTCGTGATAACGCTTTCTAATTGCAGCAGAACGCTGTTTTAATTCTTCAAAATTTAATGATGCCATAATTTAGTTTTTAGTAAATAATTCTTTAAATGCAATCGGACTAATATTGGTCTTCTTCTTGAAGAGTTTATTAAACGACTGCGGATGTTCAAAACCTAATTTATAGGCAATTTCAGAAACCGATAAAGTTCCTTTTGCAATATATTCTTTAGCTTTTTCGATTAATTTGTCATGAATAAACTGCTGTGTATTTTGTCCAGAAGTATTTCGTAATAAATCACTCAAATATCTAGATGACAACTGCAACTCATCGGCAACATATTGAACTGTTGGCAAACCATTTTCTAATGGTTTTTCGGTATTAAAATAATCATTCAGAAGATCCTCTAGTTTAGAAAGCACATCATTATTGACTGCTTTTCGGGTTATAAACTGGCGATTGTAAAATCGATTGCTGTAATTCAGTAAAAGTTCAAGTTGCATAATAATAACATCCTGACTAAAATGATCAATTCGTTCGTTAAGTTCGTTCTGAATATTTGTAAAAACGCCTAAAATTGTCTCCTTTTCTTTCTCAGAAAGATACAAAGCTTCAGCAGCCGAATAAGAAAAGAAACCATACTTTTTGATGTTGGCGTTCAAGGAATAAGGACGAAAAAAATCAGGATGAATATTTAATGACATTCCGCTGTAATCAGCTTCTTCTTCCTGCATTTTCAGAATTTGTCCTGGAGAAACAAACGACATTCCGCCTTCTTCAAAATCGTAAAAACCATGTCCGTAACGCAGCTTTCCTGTGAAATTTGTTTTGAAAGATATCTTATAGAAATCCAGAACAATTCCGTTTTCAAAATCTTTAGGATCAAATATCGCTTCGCCGTAATTCAGAATACTAATCAGCGGATGCATTGGTTTTGGCTGTCCCATAGCTTTATGCAATTCTGAAATGGAATGGAATATTCTGGGTTGATTTTTCATTTTAATTTTCTGAAGTTTTTACAAATTTACAAAATGTTCGACTGGCGCAATGTTCCAGCTAACTGTATCTTGAACGATCATATTATGAACAGGCGAATCACTAAGTTCGGTCATTAATTTATGCATTGCATTGGTACCTTCTTCCACACTGTCCCAAACGAGCAGATCATACACAACATCTTTTTTCAATTCGAAAATAGTTCGGGAGCGAAATCCTTTTTGACGTTTCAAAAAAGTATCAATTTCAGTATTTGCCTCAATAAATTGTTTTGTTGTAAAGCCTTTTAGCTTAAAGCTAGTTAATTCTATAGCTTGATTTTCCATCTGATTTGCAAATTAAAAAGTAAACATTGATTTGATGTTCTGAATCTGAGTTTCAGCTCCCAAACTTAATCGTTCGTTGTACAATACATTCGCATCTTTTCCAGCAACATATCTTAATTGATTTTTATTATCTGTAGCAGCCTCAAAGATAATTTGAGCAACATCTTCGGCTTTTGTATAATTATCAATTTGTTCTGCGCTGTAACCTTTGCTGACTTCTGTAGTTAATTTTTCGTACGCTTCATGTTGTGCAACTTCCATAGATCGAATTGCAAAATCTGTTTTCATTCCGCCCGGCGCAACCACTTTTACCTGAATTCCAAATTGAACTAATTCTAATGCGAGACTTTCTGAAAATCCATCAACAGCAAATTTTGTTGCGCTATAAATAGAACAAGTCGGAAAACCCATTAAACCAAAAGTAGACGTTATATTGATGAAAGTCCCGCTTTTTTTCTCGCGGAAATGAGAAACAAATGCTTTTGAAACCCTGATTACTCCAAATAAATTGGTCACAATCTGACGTTCAATTTGATGGTTTTCTAAAGATTCTAAAGCACCTATTAATCCGTAACCCGCATTATTCAGAACCACATCAACCGTATAGTTTTCTGTAATGTTTTTAATTGTAGAATCAATTTGCTCCGGATTTGTAACATCTAGCGGAAGCAAGATTACATTTTCTAATTGATTTAATTCTGTTTCTTTTTCTGGATTACGCATCGTTGCAATTACCTGCCATCCTTTGCTCTGGAATAATTTTGCTGTAGCTTTTCCTAATCCTGTTGAAGCGCCTGTAATAAAAATTGTCTTTTGCATTTTTAATTGTTTTAAAATTATAATGCAAAGATCAGCCGAAGCCTAAAGTTGTTTGTAGCCGTTTTGGAAGATGTTGTAGCCAAAATGACAATAATAAAAAAAAACGATCCTATTTAAGAAACGTTTTTTTTGCCTCGCTCCTCTGGAGCTTTTCTCTACATGAAATTAATTTCTCTAGAAATATTTCGCTCTTCCAGAGCTAAAAAACTAAAAAGTGATTAATTATCGAAAAAAATAAAAGCTCCAGCGGAGCTTAATATTTATAGAAAAATAATAGTCAATAGAGATTCAAAGCTCCAGCGGAGCGACATATAAAATTAATTAACCTTTATACTGATTGATGAAACTGGAATTCCATTTCCTGCCGTAGCTTTCAACTGAATATTTTCTTTCTTTCCGTTTGACTGAATAATTACAATACATTTCCCATTAAACAATTTACAGGAATTCGCTTTAAAAGAATCTAAATTGGCTTGATAACCATTGTCAACTCCAACTAATTTTCCACCGCCTAAAACTTCAAAATTGACTAAATCCATTGCGTTTGGAATTAGATTTCCGTCTTTATCAGTCATAGAAACGGTTACGTAAACCAAATCATAATTATCATTTTTAATTGAAGTTTTATCTGATTTTAAATCGATTTTAGAAGCTTCTCCTGCGGTATGAATTTCCTTTTCTAAAACCACTTTTCCATTCTTTCTCGAAATGGCTTTTAAGGTTCCCGGTTCAAATTTCACTTTCCATGAAATATGTAAATCATCATTTTGTTTTGATTTTTTCCCAAGAGATTTTCCGTTTAAGAATAATTCTACTTCATCAGCATTATTATAATACGCCCAAACTTCTACTTCCTGATCTTTTTTCCAATTCCAATGCGGCAAAATATGCAGAACCGTTTTATTCGACCATTCGCTTTGGTACATATAATACACATCTTTTGGAAGTCCCGCTAAATCAACAATTCCGAAATACGAACTTCTTGCAGGATACGGATACGGATCAGGTTCACCGATATAATCAAAACCTGTCCAGATAAAAGTTCCCGCCATGAAATCCTGACTTTTAATTGTTTTCCAGTTCTCTTCATGTGTCGCGCCCCAATATGATTTCACTTGATCGTAAGCTGAAACGGTCCAATCTGCATTTCCGTCAAACGGAGCGCCGTGTTTGGTTGGCCACGCTTTAATTCCATCTGGGAAATCATAATGTCCGCGCGTTTCTAAAGCCGAAACACTTTCTGAAGCTAATATTTTTTGTCCTTTAAATTTCGTTGGAAAATCTTTATAATCTTCGTGTTTGTAATTGAATCCTAAAAGATCCAAAGCTCCTGATTGATAAATGAAGTTTTTCTCAATTACATTTTCGGTCAAAGCCGAAGTTACAGGACGTGTTGTATCTAAAGATTTTACAATTTTTGCTAATTCTCTAGTAATCGCAATTCCAGTCGAATCAAACTGCTCTCTAATTTCGTTACCAATACTCCACATCATTACTGATGGATGATTTCGGTCTCTTTTGATAAAATCTTCTAAATCTTGTTTGTGCCACGCATCCCAGTCTTTGTGGTAATCATTGGTTACTTTTTTCTTTTTCCAAACATCAAAAGCTTCGTCCTGAACAATGAAACCCATTTCGTCGCACAATTGCATCATTTCCAAAGAATGTGGATTATGAGACATTCTGATAGCGTTTGCTCCCATTTCTTTCATCAAAGTCAGTTTTCTTCTAACCGCATGAATGTTTTCAACCGCACCCAAAGCACCGTTATCGTGATGCAGACAAACTCCGTAAATTTTAGTTGGAACTCCATTTAATGAAAAACCTTTTTCGGAATCAAAATTGAAATATCTAAATCCAAGAGGCGTTTCGTAATTATCAACCAATTTCGATTTCTCGTAAACTTTAGTAATCACTTTATACAAATACGGATTCTCTGTACTCCATAATTTCGGCTGTTTAACTTCTAAATGATGAACCTTTTTTTCTGATGTTTTAGCACCAATTTTTTCTGTTGAAGTAAAATTGATAACTTCTTTATTCTCAGCATTTACAATCGAAGTAACCAGTTTAAATTCTTTTGAAGAAGCATTATCATTATCAATGGTAACTTCTAAATGTATTTTTGATTTTGTTGCCGAAACTTCAGGGGTCGTAACATAAGTTCCCCATTTTCCAACATGAAGTTTTTCACTTGCAACCAAACGCACATTTCTATAAATTCCAGAACCTGTATACCATCTTGAATTTGGTTGTGCATCGTTATCGACTTTTACAGCAATGATATTCTCTTTTCCAAAGTTCAAATATTGAGATAAATCATAACCAAAAGAAATATAACCATTTGGACGAATTCCTAATGATTTTCCATTAATGAAAACTTCGCTATTTTTAAAAACACCATCAAATTCAATTGAAACCGTTTTGTTCTTCCAGTTTGCAGGAATAGTAAAAACTTTGCGGTACCAGCCTTTTCCAGCTGGTAAAAATCCTTGCGCTTGTTTCGTTTTACTGTCTTTATCAAAAGTACCTTCAATACTCCAATCGTGCGGTAATTGAAGCGTTCTCCAATCTGATGCATTGAAATTGGCATTTATTGCTTCTGGATAATCTCCTAATTTGAAGTTCCAGTTTTTATTGAAATCTTCGACAATTCTAGCTTGTTTTTGCGCAAAAATGGATACCGAAAACAATAACGCAATTGTAATTTTTTGAAATATGTTTTTATGTTTAATCATAAATATGTTTTTTATTCTAATTTTTTTTTTTGACACCGTTTTGTCAGGCTGAGCAAAGTTGAAGCCCGGGCAAACTAAATCGGCAATCTTTGTCGAGCTTCTTGTGGAGATTTCTCGTTCCTCGAAATGACAAACTTAATGAGATAAACATTGACGAATTAACTAACGTGGGCTTCAACTTCGCTCAGCCTGACAAACAGAATAAACCTTTGTCCCTTTGCTTCTTTGAACCTTTGCACCTCAAAAAAAACCTATTGAAATTCGAAATTGTCCAACATTAATCCCTTCAAATCATCACCTTCCAACGTTATTTTATACGTTCCTGCATTAATATATCCTCCAGAAGTAGTATTTAAAACCTTCCATTTTTCTGGTGAAGGGAAAAACTCAATCGTATCATTTCGCATTAAAATTCCGTACGCATCTTCCATTTTGAATTTCACCTTTAACGGAGTTTCATTTCTATTCATAAAACGGAAACGCATTAAATAAATTCCGGCAACTCCAGGTTTTACTTCAAACTCAATGCTGTTATTTGTCTTTTTAGTGAATTCAATATAATCGGCTTTTTTGAAATTTCCTTTTTCTATTCCCGTTCCTGTTGTTTTTGTCTTTTCAGCTTCTATGATTACAACTGGTCTTGAATCGTCTTTTTCGCCCATATCGTAAGTTGGAACAACGGCAATTGTAGAAATCGTTTCAGCATTATCAAAAAGAACTTTCTCGTCTTTCTTTATTTTTTTAGTGAAAACATCAAATGAAATTCCGTTGCTGTTTTTCGCTTTCTCTTCTATTTTTTTATAATCTGAAAACCCTTTTAATGTTTTTATTTTATCATCAACTAAAATATAAATTGTCGATTCTTCTTTAGCAGTAAACGAACCTTTATTTTTAGAATGAGATGAAAACTGTAAATAATCTGCTCCAAAAACCTCAGAAGGCAATTCGGTAAAAATAACATCAGAATCTGAATATTGTTTTGAATTAATATCCAGCCATGAAGCTACTTTGTTGGTTTTATCATAAGAATCTAAAACCAGATTTTGAATATTTTTTGGAGATTCTGATGCTGGTCTTGCGTGAATGTCTTTTGTCGCAATTGCAATTGCCGAAATAATCGCTTGCGAAGCTTTTACATTCGGGAACGAAATCACAATTTTTCCGTTTATGCTTTTTACTTTGAATGTTTTCTTCAGCGCATTATCATGTCCTGCTTCTGCCCAAATATCGAAATCTTTTAAAACAACATTTTCATTGATGGCAACATCAAACAAACGCCATCCTTTGCAATCCATTCCGCCTCCAGTTCCATACCAAGGTTCTGTGAAATACAATTCTACTACATATTCTCCGTCTGGCGCAGGAAATTCATAACGCAATTTATCAACGCCGTATCTAAAACTTTGAAATAATTCTGAATCTTTTGTTCCATTTATTGGATCGAAAGTTTTTCTTTGACTGGCAAAAAAGTCTGGTAGTTTTTCAAAATTATCGGTCCATGATAAAGAACCCCAAGTATTTTGACCGTTTTTATGTGTATCGGTAAACCAAGTATTTCCAGCAGAATCTGTTAATTCTGAACCTCCGCAATTGACTCTGTAAATATAATTGTAATCGCTTTTTGCTTTTGTAATATCAAATTTATCAGTTATTAAAGCATCAAAATTTGGTGCTTTTGGAAGTGAATTTAAAACGATATAATCTTTGGCAACTGCTTTTCCATTTACATAACCAACCGCATATAAAACGTTGTAATGAATATTGACATTGTTAAACTGGAAATGCTGTCCGATTCCTGGATTTTTAAGTTTTCCTAAAGAAGATTTATTGACATCATTGAACAATTCTACTTCGTCGCAATTGGAATAAATATCGATTCCGTTTTTGATTCCCGCTCTTTCCCAACGGCTTGGCCAAGTGTGCGAAACGATATAAACCATCGGATTGGTTTTGTTTGAAACATAATTCGCACGGTACATATAAAACGCGTCCAAAGGTTCGCTCCAAATGGTAAAAAGTCCTTTGTAATTTACTGGACCAACTTTATCAATATCTCTAAAACCTTCTCCATTCTGCACTCTTCCGGGATTTTCGTGCGATGCAAAAAGCCAATTGAATTGTCCCGCAATTTTATCACGAACCGATTCAGCTTCGCGGACTTTAATTTCCATTAATTGAGAAAAACGGTTTTCGCTTAAAGTTCCTTTTTGATCAAACTCCCCTTCTGTATGTAAATCGGTTGAACGCCAAGCACCATATTCTCCGTTTAATAATTGAGTGGTCATTTCTAAATGGTATTTTAAAGGATCTCCGCCATAAGTTCCCGACCAGTTTTGAACTACATTCCAATCTGTTCCTTCTCCACCGTTACAAGTTGTTACGATTCTTTGCGATGCTGATAACGGATCCATTTCACGGATAATCTGCGTACATTCTTCTGCAAATTCTTTTGGAATTGTACTTTCATTCTGCAATCCCCACATGACAACAGATGGACTGTTTCTGCGTTCTTTAATCCATTCTCTCAAAAGTGTTTTGAAATTTTCTTTAAACTCAGGTGTATCGTACCAAATATGTGCCGAAAATTGACTCCAAAACAATATTCCGTTTTCGTCTAATTCTTTTTGATATAATAAATTATGAGGTTGATGTGCTTCTCTAAAAGCATTGAATCCGCCTGCTTTGATCTGCTCAATTCTGGAATGAATCATTTCGTCTGAAAACGAATGACTTTTTCCAATTAAATGTTCGTACTCGCAGACGCCATTTATAAAAACAGGTTCGTCATTAATAAAAAAACGATTGTCTTTTCCGTCACGACTCATCGGCCAGCTTACCCAGCGAATTCCGTAAGGCGTTGTTAATTGATCAATTATTTTTCCGTTTTCATAAACTGAAGTAACCAATTTATACAAATACGGATTCGATGGCGACCATAATTTCGGATTCTGAATCTCAGGAAGTGTCTGTGCTATTTCTTTTGTTTCTCCCGAATTGATTTTGTTGTCGATTTTTATAATAGCAACTTTCTTTCCTGAAGCATCAAAAAGAATGTTTTCAATAATTAAATTTCGATGTGAAGTCCCGTAATTATTGATTTCTGTAGTAGTGTGAAGAATCGCTTTTTGTTTGGAAACTGATTTATCATTCCAGATATGAACACCGAAAGGCTGAATTCTCACATCATTTGTAATTATCAAAGAAACTGGTCTGAAAATTCCCATTGGCTGAGAACCTTCTGAAAATCCCCATTCTCCAGAACAGCCACCGCAAACCCAAGGTAAATCGGCAATAAAAGAGGGATGAGAAGCTTTTACTAAAATGATATTTTCTTTATCGAAAGAAACAGCTTTAGAGATATCTAAAGTAAAGGTCGTTCTCCCGCCTTTGTGTTCGCCTACTTTTTTACCATTTACCCAAACCGTTGCATACGAACTTACACCTTCGAAATAAAGAAAATGCTGTTTTGAACGGTCTTTTTTATCCAGTTTAAGCGTTTTTTTGTACCAAGCAGTACCGTGCAAATTTCCATGTTTTGTTCTTCTGAAACCATAATACTGATCCCAATTGTGAGGCACACTAACCTTCTGCCAATTGGAATCAGTTTCTGGACGGTCTACAAACCTCTCTTCTTGTGCAGGAAGATTTTCCAAGATTACGGTTTCCCAAGACGAATTCAGCGAGATTTCTTTACGAAACTTCCCTGAATCTTTGCTCTGACTCCAAACAAAGCAAAGACTTGAAAAAAAACAAAAAATAAAAAAAACTATTCTGTTCATATTTTTAAAACCATATAAGTGATTATAAGGTTGTTTAAGTTTTTATTTTACTCCCCATTTTGTCATTTCGTCGTAAGGAGAAATCTTCACAAGTAACTCCGCATAGAAATGTCGTCAATCTTTGTAGAGTTTCTTGCGAAGATCCCTCGTTCCTCGGGATGACAAGATTGTGTTTATATTCTTAATTAGAACTAACAGATTTTAAAAACCTGTCAGGTCTAAGTTAACTACGAGTTTGCGTGAGGGATTGAGGCGGTATCCTTTTATAAAGCGGAGCGGAATAAAAGATATAGCCGAAAGCCCGACCCGGAGGGACACGCCCAAATTATTAATAAAACAACCAGTCAATCGCGGCTTTTTCTCCTGCATCGATATATCCAACATCGCGTGGCGTTATGTTTTGATCTGCGTCGATAAAACCTAAAATTAACACTTTTCCTTTTCCTAAATCTAATTTATTCTCGCCCGGCTGGAAAGTGTATGTATGAATGTTTACACGCGGTAAATCTTTCAAATTCATCGCACTTGCTAGAATCACTTCGGCTTGACCGTGCGCATTTCCTGCTGCATCTGTTTCCAAACTTGGCGGTAATAAAAATCTTTTTTGATCAGAATTGAAATAACCAACCACTAATTTAACCGCTTTTGTGTTTCTAAACTTCAAATGTGTTCCTTTTTCGTTTTGATCGTTTTCTACAAAAGTAAATCCTTTTAGATTTTGAAGTTCAGGAGCAATTTTAGTTAACTCAGAAATATCAGTTCCGTAAACCTTTGTTCCTTTTTTAACTAAGTAAGTTCCCGGTTTTTCGTCGATGAAAGTTACTTCGGCTGGTTTCCAAGGTTTTCCTTCTTTGGTTTCAATTTTACCGTCTTTTGAGGCTTTTAACTTCTCTAGATTTCTTTTGAAATTAGCCAATTCACGTTCGTAATGCGGTAATAATTCAGCCCATGTTTTGTTGTTTCCGTCGTCTCCTCCAATCGGGATTCGGCGTTGAGCGGTCTGCATACTATTCGCATAGTAATAGGTATCTTTTGCCAAGTTTACCAATAATTCGTAATGCTCGATGCTTTTCTCTAAATGAGGCATCGCTTTGTCTAAATCGGTAATATCGTTGGAATAACTGTATCTTAAAACCAATAAAGCTGCTTTTACTTTTTCTGAGAAGAAATCGGCGAAAGCCTTATACGCATGGATATCATTTTTAAGACGTGCAAATTCTTCTTTGTCTTTGGTTACGCTGGCTTCGGCTTTGTCAATGGCTTCAACAGCCAATCTTCCGTGTTCTGTTATTTCAGCAATTATCTGTGTTGGAAGTTCGCCCGAATGCGGTTCTTTATTCCACTCTTTTTTAGCATATTCCAAAAGCAATTCTCCCGCAGGTCCGCACGATTCGTGGAATCCCGGATAAACTCTCCATTTTGACGGATTTACCAATTGGCTTTCGAACATTCCTAACAATAAAGTTTGGCGGTTTCCTTCTGTGATTCCGAAACGTCTTAAGGTTTTTGGCGCAATTTCTCCCGTTTCTTCGTAAGCTTTTAAAATATTATTTGCTGCTTCCTGAGTCGTTCCGAACTTCGAAGCTAAATCATTATCCCAAAATTTAACTTCTTCGTTTCGATCTCTTTTACTGTCCCAAGCATATCTTGCCCAAGCTTTGTACCAAATCCAGTCACGATCCATTTCTAATAAACGTTCTCCCGATTTCGTTTTATCTGCCGAATACGGCCAATCCCAATACGATGCCTGTGGATATAAATGCAGTGCATTTGCTCCGTGAACACTATGCATTGCTTTTACTGTTTTCTGAATAAAATCTGGTGAACCGTATCTGAAAGGTTCTAAATTGGCCAAAATATGAACATTCTCGATATGAATTGATTTAAGAGCGCTTAACTGTTTGTGCGTTTCGCCCCAAGGTCCGCCCGGCGTATACGTCGTTAAAGATTCTCCTGTATATTTACTTTCTGTATAAAGGTTTTTGTATAACGGAAGTGATTTTTCCATAACCAAAGGTCCGTCTGTATCGTGAGAACGCAAAATAATCGGCGGTTCTTCTGTCTTTCCTAATGCTTGTAAACCGTCGCGAACACCCGGAATAATGGTTTTGGTAAACCATTCTACATCATCATCAACGGTATTGATGGCTTCTCCCAAACAAACCATTAATCCAACATTTGGATATTTTTCGATGAAAGCAGCAATAGATTTTCTGGTATAATCTGACAATAAAGGTGTAATTGGACGCGAACGATCTTGTGTTTTAATGTTGTAATGCTCTGCAAAAGGTTTGGAAACAATAATATTATAAAACATCTGAATTACCCAGATTCCTCTTTTATTCGCTTCTACCGTTAAGAATTTATAGATTTCTTCATTCTTTTTGAAATCCTCATCGCTGACTTCAACTGCAAACGGATATTCTTTTAATTTTACTAAAGATGCAAAAGGGTGTCCGTTCCATAAATAAAGCGAGTTCATGCGGTTTTCTACCAGCATGTCCAAATACTTAATCCATAAAGCTTTATCGTAAAACCAAGGAAAAGTTTCTGGTGTATACGGATATTCGTAAACATCACGTCCAGGAAGATAAACCGGTTTCTGCATTCCGATACAAGCACCTCTTAATACCATTTCTGGACTGTCGTCAATATTCAAATCTGAAGGAAGCTGACCCGAATTTTTAATACGATCTGCCAATTCTAATGCACCGTATAAAACACCTGAAGCATCTGTTCCTTCAATATAAATGATGTTTTTTTGAGTACGGATTTGAAAACCTTCTTTCTTCGTTAATTTGCTATCATCAATTTTAGCGCTTTTAGCATTTTTCTTCCAAAAATCAGTTCCTTTTTCTCCAATTACAATTACTTTATCTTTTGAGTTTTTGAATTTATCTGCAGAAGTTACAGTGAATCCTTTTCCTGAAAGGGTTTCTGATAATTTGGTAGCTCCAAATTTTGCTCTTGGCGAAGTTGCATCACTAACAATAGTGATATTTTGCGCTGTCGCGAAAGAGACGTAAAAACATAAAAAAAGTAATTGTAAATATTTCATGGTAATATGATTTATTCTGGAAAATGATTCTGAATTAATCTGCCAAATCCGCTAAATCTGCGAGAGTTTTTTTGCACGCAGATTGGGCAGATTTAAGCAGATTTTTTTTTTTAGCCACAGATTAAAAGGATTTTCACAGATTTAAAAAATCATTTTAATCCTTTAATCTGTGGCTATAAATTAATTTTGAAAAATGCGTTTTAAATAAGCCACATTGGCACCGTAATTGGCTTTTACATTGTGCACTTGTGTTACGTCACGAGAACGCTCTACAATAAGCCATCCGCTCCATTTCATTTCGTCCAAAGTTTGTTTGATTTTTGGCATATCGATCGCTTTGTCATTTTCTAACCAAAACTGATCCGTATTGGAAGCGTGAATCTGTGCTAAATATTTCTTGCCTAAGATTTTCAATTCGGATGAAATATCTCTTTTGTTGTCTAAAGCATTCGCAAAATTGAATGAACTTTTGATGTATTTTGAACCTACTTCTTCTAACAGTTTTTTCTCTTCTGTAGCACTCAAAGAAGTTTCAATCGCAATTACGCCACCAATTTTACCCACTTCTTTTCCTGCCCATTGCAGTCTTTTAATTACTTCTGGACGTAATTCGGGATTTTTAACCAAATCGGTTTGTGTTCCTAATGGAAGATAAGCGACTTTTACATTCATATCTTTCATCGCTTTGATACAATCAGCAATCATCGGCGTGATTTCTCTTGTCGCAAAAGACTGCGCATAAAATCCAGACATTGCAATCGAGCTGATTCCAACTCCGGTTTCTTTAGATTTATCTAAGAATTTTTGTCTTTCAATTGGATCGCCTAGTTTGCTGTCAAAAGTTGGTCGGTTTCCTAAACCTCCCATATCCAGTTCGATTCCGTCCGCTTTTATTTCTGCAGCTAAACCAAAAGCGCCTAATTTTTGTCTTTTTAAAATCATCCAGTCGCAAACCGCCACTTTATATTTTTGCTTTTTGTTTGAAGACTGAGCCGTTGCACAACTGTTGAATGTTGTCGAAATAACAACAAGCATTGCAATTAATAAATTTCTTTTAGATTTCATGCTTATATTTTTTTTGCCACAGATTATAAAGATTAAATGGATTAAAAAAAAATCTGCTCGATCTGCTATCCCGATAGCTATCGGGAGCGTGAAAAAAAATTACTCTCGCAGATTTTGGAGATTAACTAGAATAAAAAATCATTTTAATCCTTTTAATCTGTGGCTTTATATTTTTTTGCCACTAATTCCACGAATTTTTACGAATTAGTATTTAAAAAAATTTGTGGAAATTAGTGAAATTCGTGGCGAACTTTATTTTACTCTTCTTCAGCTTTTACCGCTGTTACCACTTTTCCTTCGTCGCCTGGCCAGATACCGTTTTTGATTGGAAGCGCAACCAGTTTACTTGGATCCACTTTTACATATTTTAGTTTTTCTCTTCTCCAAGTATAAACGATATGAACCATTCCGTCAGAACTTTGAATCATTGAAGGATAAGAATATTGGCTGATTTTTGAATCTTCCAAAACCAAAGCAGCATTCCAATTGATTCCGTCTTTAGAAACCGAAACATTCAAAGGCGTTCTTGGTCCTTTTGCTTCTTTTCCTGGAGGAAGAACGTGATTGTAAACTAACAAATGTCTTCCATCTTTTAAAGTTACAGCATCGGTTCCTGAGTTATTATTCGGAAGTCCGATTAACTCTACATCCGACCAAGTTTTTCCGTTGTCTTTTGAAAATGTGCTGAAAATAGCTCTATTTCTAGTTCTTCCAATGGCTTGAATGCTTCCGTCTTTATGAAATAAAATACTTGGCTGAATTGCATTTATTTTTTGTTTTCCTCTTGGAAGCGTATCGCCCATTACCCAAGTTTTTCCGAAATCTGGAGTAGATTCCATACGAAGTCTCCAACCGTCGCCTTCGATACTTGACGGACATAATAATGTTCCGTTGCTTAATAAAACTGGTTTATTTTTGATTGGCCCTAAGAAACCATCAGGCATTTTTTGTGCTTCAGACCAAGTTTTTCCGCCATCAGATGAAGTTCTGATTACGCCCCACCATTCAGATGGTTTTGGTCCTATTTTGTAAAATAACATTAAATCGCCGCCTGGTATTTGATACAAAACCGGATTCCAAGTTGGTAATCTTGGGCCTTCTTTCATGACACCGTCGGCAACTTTTACACCTTCATTCCAAGTATCGCTTCCCTTAGGTTTAATGGCTACGTAAATGCAAACATCAGGATGTCTTTCGTGCGTTCCTCCAAACCAAGATGAAACTAAATCACCATTTGATGCTTCGACAATTGTAACGGCGTGGCAAGACGGATAAGGTGCTTTATCGTAAATAAATTGATCTACTAAAATTCCTTCTTTCCAAGTCTTTTTCTCTAAAGCCGATTTACAACTTCCTAAAAGGAAAAGTCCAAACAAGACAAATGCTAATTTTGTTATCTTCATTCTTAATTAAATTATGAATTATTTTTTCTGACTATAAATACATACCTAACATTTTTTTAGGTAAAAATATTTAATAAGTGTAAAAATAACACGAAAAAATTAACAATGTATCCTGTACTGTCCCGAATTATTGAAAATGCAGATTATTTAACGTTTATAGCATAATTCCCTGACGAAAGTGTCACAACTATTTGATTTTTTTCTATTGAATGAGCATAAGAGGTCTTATCCAGCTTTTGTTTATTAATCAAGATTACCGAAACATCACTTGCAGGAAGATATACTACAGCCGTTGTATTTGCTGGAATAGTAATATTCCAAACCAAAGTCTTTTTATCTTTTTTCCAGTCGCTTTTAATAGTTCCATAAATCGATTCGTATGACGCATTTACATAAGTCAATCCGGCATTAAAATCAGGTTTCATGATAATTTGTTTGAAGCCCGGAGTTTCAGTATTGCTCTTGATTCCAGCCATATTTTCGTAATACCAAATCAGTAAATCACCTAAAAGCATGACATGGTTTTGCGAATTCATTGCAGGATCTGCAGTGTTTCCATTCCAAAGTTCCCAAATGGTTGTTGCGCCGTTTTCGACCATATAACCCCAGCTTGGATAGGTTTTGTTTGAGGCTAATTTGAAAGCCAAATCGCCACGACCAAAATTAGTCAGCGTTCGCATCAAAAACTGAGTTCCGATAACGCCTGTACTTACATGACCGTTTTTAGTCACTTCCACTTCATGTACCAAATTTTCGAAAACTTTTTGCTTTAATTCTTTTGGAACCATTCCGAAAGTTAAAGGAAGTAAATTGGCTGTTACGGTATTATTGGCGTAATTGTTTTTGGCTGAATTAAAATATTTAGCATTAAATGCTTTTTTGATTCTTGCAGCTAATTCGTCATAATGCTTAATATCATTTTGAGAATTGGCAATTACAGCAAATTTCTTCATGATATTTAAAAGCTGATAATAAAACGTACTCGAAATCAATTCGCCGTCTGTTAAACGAGAGGGATCTTTCGAACGAATTAATTCCAACGATTCTGGCGGAACACACCAATCACCATATTTATCTTTGGTCATGATATCATCAACCAAATAGTTTTCTTCCATATAATCCATCCATTTTTTCATTGACGGATATTGTTTTTCTACTACTTTTTTGTCTCCAAATTGTTGATACAACATATCCGCAACTGTAATATACGTTCCCGGCCAAGTTATATTATCTCCATAATAACGCCAGAAAGCTGGTGCTACATCTGGGATTCCGCCATCAATAGTTTGGGCATTTTTAATATCATCTAACCATTTTGCATATAGAGTCTGATTATCAAATAAAAAACTTTCGCCGTAAGCTCCAGTTGTTCGGTCTCCTAACCAAGGCTGACGCTCATTTCTCTGCGGACAATCGATTGGCATTCCTTTATAATTCCCGCTGATTCCCCACCAAGCATTTTTGAAAATCTGATTCATTATTGGGTTTGAAGAATCAAAAGTTCCCGTTGTAGCAATGTCATCATAAACGACTTTTCCAACGAAATTTTCTAAAGTAGGTTTGGTTTTAAATCCTGAAATTTCAACAAATCGAAATCCATGAAAAATAAAACGAGGTTCCCAAACTTCTTCACCTTCTCCTTTTAACGTATAAATATCAGTTGTTTTAGCATCACGTAAATTCGCAATATATAACGAACCATCTGGCTGTAAAGATTCAGCAAATTTCATCGTGATTTTGTCGCCCGTATTTCCTTTTACTTTCAGTTGTAACCAGCCCACCATATTTTGCCCCATATCCAGGATATAAGTTCCTTTTGGTGTCTGCTTAATTGAAATCGGTTTTACTTCACGTTTTACCTTCATATTCGCCGACATCTGTCCTTCGTAGAATCCACCCGGTTCCTGAACATATTCTGCCGAAAGCCATTTTTTATCATTGAAATTAATGGTATTCCAACCTTTCATTTCTTTACGGGCATCATATTCTTCACCGTCATATTCGTTGTTGGATAAAATCGGACCGTCAGTTGTGATTTTCCAAGTATCATCTGTTCTGATTACGTCTTTGCTTCCGTCCGTATATTCTACAAACAACTGCAAAGCCATTTTCGGATAACCAAAAGTCTTGATTTTATAAGGTTTGTAATCTTGACGCATGGTAAAAAAACGTCCGTTTCCTAAAATCGTTCCCAATGCATTTTTTCCTTCTTGCAATTGCGAAGTCACATCAAAAACATTATATTTTACATTCTTCGTATAATCCGTAGGAACGGGAGCTAAAACCTGATCGCCAATTTTATTTCCGTTAATGTATAACTCGTACAATCCCATTCCCATAATATAAACCTTGGCACTTTTGACTTTCTTTTTTAAGTCGATTTCTTTTCTTAGATATCTCGCTGATAATCGAGAATACTGCGAAATACTATCTCCCGGAGACGTTTTTTCATAACCAATCCAACGTGTTGATTTCCAATCGGCATAAGTCAAAATTCCGATGCTGAAATGTGCCGTTTCTGTAGACTTTATTTCACCTTTATTCGTAAAAACATTTACTTTCCAGTAAACATCTTGTCGGTCTTTTAGCTTTTTTCCGTTATAAATTACATTTACCGATTCGTCACTTTGTACCTTTCCGCTATCCCATAAATCTGCGTTTCCTACATTTAGTTTTTCTAAAGATGAAGAAGCTGTGATTTGATAAGCTGTTTGTTTTACATCATTTACGCTTGCTTTAATTTTCCAGCTCAATCTTGGCTGTAAAACGTCAATTCCTTCTGGATTGGTGAGCATTTCGCATTTTAAATCACTCACAATGATTTTGTTTTGGGCTTTCGCCGAAATTGTGACAAGCGAAATGATTAAGGTAAGATGTAAAAAAAACTTTTTCATGGTATTATTCTTAAGCTTTTGGCTTTATTTTTTTGTTTCTCGCAGATTTTGCAGATTATTTTACTCTATTTTTTAAATCTCCCAAATCTGCTAAATCTGCGGGAGTAAATTATACTCATTTTTGTCATTTCGACGTAAGGAGAAATCTTCGCAAGAAACTCTACAATCAAAATCGACAATCTTTGTCGAGCTGCTAACTAAGATTTCTCCTTACGTCGAAATGACAAACTAGATCCAGCTACTTTTAAAAAATTAAGGATTTATAAATCTTCTTAATTTATCCCATGTACTTAAACTCTCAAACACAATTTTATTCTGTTCTAATAATTTACTGGTTTCCCATCGTATTTTCCATTCAGGATCTTTCAGCTTTTGTCTCAGCTTCGATACTATAGTTGGATTACTCTTCAAAACCTGTTCATCAATCCAATCAGGGAGAAATTCTAAAGCGTTAAAACGAGTTTCTACATTCTTATGATCCAAACCTTTTAATAATGTTTCCCTAACTCTGTCTGCATTATACGAACTTATATCCTCAACTAAAATCTCAAATAAAACAGGCGAAAGTTCTTTAATTTTATTTTGATTCAGTGCTATCTGATACACTCTGCTAAATTCATCACACAAAAAATCTGCCCATTTATCGATCTCTTCATCTTCGCTTAGTGAATAATAAACAAAACTAACTTTATCAGATTGAGTAAAAAGTTGATTTTCACAGAAACGCTTTAATCCATCGAGATCTTTTACAGCTAATTTCTGAATATCTTTAATAGCTTCTTCTGATTCCTCGTGTTCAAGTTCATAATACTCGTCGAGAGTTATGATCTGATCAAAATCATGTATAGGTTGGTAAATTATTTTCTTTTCACTCATAGGGCTTATACTATTTTTTTACTCCGAAATTACTCGTTCCAATTTCTCAGAAAATGCTATTTCCTTCCCGTTTTTAAAGATCCTAAAACCTTTTCCTTTTTTATATTTTTCTCCCGTTTTATCCCAAAGAATCGTAATAATATTCCCGTGATACAAAACATTATCCAAACAAAACCAATCCCATTTTTCTTGCGGAATCAACGGATTTACTTCAATTTTTTCATCTGCTCTCGGACGTAAACCAACCAATCCTGTAATCACTAAATCATTAAAAGTCGAATGATTGTAATAACGGCTTCTTTCTCTGTCGCCCATTAACCAATATCCCGTTGTTTCGTCTAAATATTCGCCAAGATATGGTTTTCCTCTGTAATATTGAGATTGCACATACAAATCCATCTGTTTGAAATAATCTGTTTTGGCTACAAAATTCTGATTGTAATTATTCAAAACATTAGCTAAAGCCGTTAAAGTCTGCGAACTTGCAAAAGGCCAAATTGCACCGTCCCACTCACAGGTTCCAGTTCCGTGTGTTCTAAAACGCGGACTTCTTCTTTCTGCTGTCGTTAAACCAAATGGAGCCGAAAATCCTTTTTCATCCTTAATCTGTTCCCAAGCCTTTTCAAAACCTTTCCCATTTTCAGGAAGATTGAAGTACCAAGGAATAAATCCGATGGCTTCTCTAACCTGTGCTAAAGTATCTTTTTCTGTGAAAGTTTCGAAAAACTCGCTTTTCTTATTCCATAATTTCGTTTCGACTAATTGCTGTAAAACAGCAGCTCTAGCTTTGAACACTATTTCTCCTGCCTTATCGCCTTTCATAGCCGCCATTTTAGACAATGCTACTGCATTTCCAAACATATAACTATTAATTGTTGGACGGGCATTTCTAAATTTCCTAGCTCCGCTAAGCGATTCTTCCATTCCGTCTTTTACATCATACTGCCAAAACAAACCATCTTTTCGTTGTCTGTCTTCTTCCCAAGCTATATATTCTGCAAATAAATCAGGATACATATCCAATAAAAACTTTTCGTCTTTATTTACTAAATATCTATTATACAAAGCATCAGCCGTCCAACTGCTAAAAGTTCGCAATTTTTTCATTGGTTTACCATCATTCCCTCTAAACCATAAATGAACGTCCTGCTCAATATATTTAGGATCATGAACCCATCTGAATTCGTTGATATGATGCCCCAAAGCACAACTGATCATATTGTATTTATCGGCATATGAACGATCTACCAAAAACTCTGTAATCGCAAATCCCTGTGGTGTGTTTTTAATGTGTTTACGAGCGCTCCACCATCTGAAATAATAAATCTCCTCAAAATTCTGCTGCGGACATTGAAACAACGGAATATTCTTTTCCATCCAAGTCCACGCACTGTCATTCGGAATCGCAAATTTTAAGTTTTCATCTTCCATCGTGTTGAAATAATCAACATAATGTTTGAAGTTTTTTTCTTTTAAAATAACCGATTTTCCTTTTTGAGAATGTTCCGCTGTCGATTTGCAACCGCTGTTTATACAAGCGATTACAATTGAAAGCGTTATTATTTTATGTTTGAAATGTTGTAACATATTCTAACTATTATTTTTAAACTAATTCTTTGGGCGTGTCCCTCCGGGTCGTGCTGTCCGTTCCCGCTTCCCGATGAAAAATCGGGAGAGCTCCACTTCCATCACTCACGCAAGAGACCTTTACGTTTTCTCACTCCTACAAGGTTTCCAAAACCTTGTAGGTGCTATATTTTATTTTTTCAACCCAATCTTGTCATTTCGACGAAGGAGAAATCTTCGTTAGAAACTCGACAAAGATTGGCGATTCACTTTACGGAGTTACTTGTGGAGATTTCTCCTTCGTCGAAATGACAAACTGTGCGTAAAACTTTAAATACCTAACAGGTTTTTAAAACCTGTTAGGATATGAAATTAATTAATTCCCCGTAAAAGTATAAGTCTGCCCTGCTTTCATATTCACATCATAAATGTTATAATTTGGCAATTGTACTTTAGGCAATTTTGCTTCATTAGAAATAATTGGTTTCTTCACTTCCACATCATAAAACAGTGGATTCGGATTTTTTCCTTTTGCTTTTTTTAGCGAAGAACCTTTTAAAGTATTCTCAACTTTCAATCGGCAGTTTCCTCCAATTTTCGAATAGATTTTCAACTCCGAAACTTTATTGTTTTTCCAAGTCATATCGATTACGAAACCGCCTCTGGCAACCAAACCTTTTATGCTTCCGTCTTTCCAAACACTTGGTAAGGCAGGCAGTAAATGAATCACATCTTCCTGACTCTGCATTAACATTTCGGCAAAACCAGCTGTGCATCCAAAGTTCCCATCAATTTGAAAAGGCTGATGTGCATCTAACATATTCGGATACGTTCCGCCACCTTTTCTTTGATCCGCGGTTACTAAATGCAATTGATCCTGAATTAATTTATAAGCGTGATTTCCATCTAATAATCTCGCCCACAAATTCACTTTCCATCCCATTGACCAACCTGTAGATTCGTCTGTCCTGTAGATCAAGGATTGTTTTGCGGCTTCAAATAATTCGGGCGTTTTAATTGCCGAAATTTGATTACTCGGATACAAGCCATACAAATGCGAAACGTGTCTGTGATTGTCTTTCGGATTGTCCCAATCGTCTTGCCATTCCTGCAACTGATTGTATTTTCCAATTTTCATTGGAGGCATTTTTGCCAAAGCATCACTTATTTTTTTCACATAAGCTGCATCAGGAGAAACCAATGCCGAAGCTTCCATAACATGCGTAAACAAATCAAAAACCAATTGATTGTCCATTGTCGTTCCTGATGCAATTGTCGCTTTTCCTGTTCCACCTGCGTGTGTGTTTTCAGGAGAACTTGACGGCACAACCACTAAATATTTTGTGTTTGGATCAATAACCATGAAATCCAAAAAGAAATCGGCAGCCCCTTTCATAATAGGATAAATCTCTGCTAAATATTTTTTGTCGCCTGTATATAAATATCTTTCCCATAAATCCTGACAAACCCAAGCGCCACCTGTCGGCCACATTCCCGAAGCAGCAGAATCTACTGGAGCAGTCACACGCCAAATATCGGTGTTGTGATGTAAAACCCATCCGCTGGCATTGTACATCGTTTTAGCTGTTTCTGCGCCTGTTACCGCTAACTCTTTTGCCATTTGCACAAACGGTTCGTGCATTTCCTGCAAATTGGTTACTTGCGCTGGCCAATAATTCATTTCGGCATTGATGTTTGTCGTGTATTTGCTGTCCCAAGGCGGTGTCACCATATCGTTCCAGATTCCTTGTAAATTTGCTGGCTGACCGCCTGGCTGTGAACTCGAAATTAAAAGATAACGTCCGAATTGGAAATATAACGAAGCTAATTGCGGATCAAATTGCTTAGAGAAATCTCGGATTCTTTCGTTTGTGGGTTTCTTAACCAAATCATTCGAACCTAAATCTAAAGCAACTCTGTTGAAGAATTTTTGATAATAATCAACGTGGGCTTTCTTAATCGTTTCAAAATCTTTTACTTCGGCTTTAGTCAAATAATCTTTGCTTTTTGCAATTTCATCTCCTGAAATGTCCTGATAGTTTTTGAAATTGGTTGCAATCGAAATATACAATGTTACTTCATCGGCTTTGTTAATGCTTAAAACACCGTTACTCGCATCGATTTCACCGCCTTTGTTTTTAGCGGTTAATCTTCCTTGAAATTTTACTTTTCCTTTTACATTTTCAAAATTGGTTCCAACTCCCGAAAGTATAATCTGGTTTCCTTCTGTCGAAGCAACTGTTTTATCAATCGGACTGTTCATGAAAACATTACAGGTAATCTGTCCGGGCTGACTTGCAGAAAGTTTCACCACAATAACCTGATTCGAAAATGCGGTTAGAATTTCTCTTGTAAATTCAACGCCGTTTGCTTTGTATTTTACTTTCGCTGTAGCATTGCTGATGTCTAAATCACGATAATAATCAGTATATTTTTGATGTCCTGCAAATGAAATATAAACGCTTCCAAAAGTCTGATACGGCATTCCGTCATTGGTTTGTGACATGATGTCTTGAGTAGCCAAATCCTGTGCTTCATCAAATTTTCCGTCAAAAATTAATTGACGAACAACTGGAAGTGCTTTTATCGATTTAGAATGTGCATTACTGTTTGGAGAACCCGCCCAAATGGTTTCTTCATTTAATTGTAAACGTTCAACCGCAGGATCGCCAAAAACCATTGCCCCCAAACGTCCGTTACCCAATGGTAAAGCTTCGTTCCATATGGATGCGGGTTTATCGTACCATAATTTTAAATCATTTTGAGCCGTTGCTGTCAAGGAAAAAATTCCAAAACAGATTGCCGTTATTTTAATTTTTAATCTCATGTTTATATTTTTTTTTGCCACGAATTACACTAATTAGCACTAATTTCTTTTATAATTTTTTGCCACAGATTAAAATGATTTACACAGATTATTTAATTAAAAAAGAAATCTAAATAATCCTTTAATCTGTGGCAAAAAAACAATTCGTGCAAATTCGTGAAATTAGTGGCAACGTCTATCTTATTTCTTAACCTCGTAAACTTTCAGATTTTTTTCTCCGAACATTTCATATAATTTGTTGATGTCTTTCAGTGCATTTTTTGGTAGATTTTCAGCTTTGTTTCCAAAAACATATAATTTCTCATAAGGCTCAATCACACAAGTCGATTCGTCGATTTCGCCTTTTTCGTTCTTTACTTTATTCAAATCTAAATTTAAATATTTCGCCATAAACGGATACAACGCCAATCGTTTTGAAATTCCGAAATCATGTCCTTCTTTTGCAAAATGAGCATTTTCGACTAAATCTTTCTTTCCATATAATTCATAGGTCCTTTGGATAAAAGGAAATTCCAATTCCGGAACTGCTAATGTCCAGTCTTTTCCATCAGAAACAATCAATTGTGGTTTTGGCGCTATCATTGCAGAGATTTCGGCATTGTTTGTTCCGTTTCCGCAAAGATGAATGCCACGACCGCTTTCACATGGACAACCGCCTGAAAAGTGAGAGGAAACCATCACGACTGGAGCTGAAACTTTCACTCGATCATCAATTGCTGCTAAAAACATGGTGTGAGATCCTCCGCCAGAACCACCTGTTACGCCTACTCTCGACATATCAGCATTTTTTACGGTTGCTAAATAATCCAATAAACGAATTCCTGTAAGCAATTGAACGGTTGATGCAATACTATTTCTATGCGTTTCTTCTGGAAATTGCAATAAAGATTCTCCCCAAGCAAATAAATCATAACCCACTACAATTGCGCCCATTTTAGCCATCATAGCACAACGGTATTGCTCGTCTTTTCTATATCTTCCGTCGCCAAAATGTCCGTCAGGCGTAATAATTACAGCTGCCTTTTTATTTAACGGATACGGTTTGTAAATCGAACCAGTTGCATAAACGCCTGGCAGAATTTCCAATGCAATATTTTCGACGCTGTAATCTTTGTAAATTCTTTTTGGAGTTAAAAGTGGTTTAGATTTTGGTGTTGGGGGCGCCTTTTCTAATCCAAATGATTCAATCATACAAGCTTTTAACTCCGTTTTACGTTTTTCCCATTCTTCTTTAGTCGAATAAAGGCTTTCTAAATAGAACAAACGTTCTTTTCCTTTATCTACCGAAACTTTATGGTTTTCATACTTGCGTATAATATAGGTTCCATCGGGTTGTTTGAAATACATCAATTCAAACGGCGCCAAAATATTGGTCAGCGAAAGTGGCAGATTTCCAGGCTCAATTCTCCAATCGGCATAATCCAATTCTTTTCCTTTTAATAAACCTCTGTCATCGTTAATTTTGACGTTAAAAGTAGTTTCTATTTTTCTTAAAGTTTCTGAAACTGGTTTTCGAAAATTCGTATCAGAAGTGCTTTGTGCATTGACAAATGTCAAAGCAAAAATGGAAACTAAGAAAATGTATTTTAAATTTTTCATTTTGATATTCAATACGTTTTTTGAATTGCCTCCTGCTTTAGCTGGAGGAAAATAAATTGATTTTTTTAATTGGCTTTAGCCGAACTTAATTATTTGGCTAAAGCCCTGTGACTTGTCTTATTTTGAACCTCCAGCTTTAGCTGGAGGCAATTGATTTTTTCTATTTTTTTTCGAATTTAATTACAATTCATAACTCATAACTCATAACTATAACTGACATTCTATTGTATAAATTCCAGATCCTAATTCTAAAACAGGCTTTTGGGCTTTTTCATCAAAACCTACTCTAATCTTTTTATTATAAATCTTTATTTCTGAATTTTTAGATAAAGGTAATTTTACTGTCGCAGTTGTATTTACCGGAATCTGAACCGTCAAAATAAATTTACCGTCTTTCTTTTCCCAAGAAGAAGCAATTTTTCCGTAAACCGATTGATAGTCCGCTTTCGCGAAAGTCATATCGCCAACAACTTCTGGCTGAATAAAGAAATGTTTGAAACCCGGTTTTTCAGGATCGGACATAATTCCGGCTAAACTTTGATAAAACCATTCTTCAATCTGACCTAACATAAAATGATTCCACGAATTTCCTTTTGTCGGATCCCATTGTTCGGTTAAAGTCGTTAAACCAAATTTAATCTGAAAACCATAACCCGGCGCATCATAATGATTGTGCATTCTGAACATGGTTTCATTTTCGCCATTTCTCGCCAGAGTTTGAAATAAGTAACGATTTCCAACATCTCCCGTTGTCAGACGATCTCCTTTCTCTTTGATATCGGCTAGTAAATTCTGCATTACAGCTTCTTTATACTGTGGTTCTACGATATCCATAAAAATCGGAACGGCATTACTAAACTGACTACTTGTTCCATATTGCTTGGTTTCTTCATTAAAAAACTCCTTGTTGAAAGCCGTTTTAATATCAGAAGCCAATGTATTGTATTTCTCAAAATCTTCGGTTTTACCTAATAATTTTGATGCTTTGGCTACTAAATAAGCGCCATAATAATAGTGAGAAGTAGCAGAAAGCGCAATCGGACTATTTTTAGAATATCCTGCTGGATGTGTTCCGTAATCGTACCAATCTCCTAATCCGTGTGACACGATATGGTTTGTTGCTTTCGTTCCTAAATAATCCACGTAATTCTTCATAACAGGAAAATACTTCTCCAACAATGAAGCGTCTCCATAATATTCATAATACATCCAAGGCAGAATTACCCCAGTAACTCCCCATTCTGGAGAATCAGTAAAATCACCTCCAAAAATGACATATTCAGGAACAATTGTCGGAATTAAACCATTTTCTCTCTGTGAATCAGAAATATTCTGCATGGTTGCAGGAAGGAAAGTCTGTAAGTTATAATTGAACATTAAACCCGGACCATTCAACTGAATTTCTTCCAACCAGCCTAACTTCTCACGTTGCGGACAATCAGTAAAAACGCTTTGAAAATTACTTTTGATTGAGTTGTTAATCAGTTCGTGTGTTTTGTTGAAAATCTCATTCGAACAGGCAAAACTTCCTGCTTCTCCAGCCGAATTGTAAATGAAATTCGATTTTAAATCAACCAAAGTTGGAAGCTCTTTATTTTTATCTTCTTTATAATTAATGTTTTCAATTTGAACATATTGATAACCGTAGAAACTGAATTTTGGCGTCCATTCTTCTACGTCTTTACCTTTTAAAGTATAATCGTAATAATATGGTTTTCCAGATCTTCCCTGCGCAATTGTACCTTCATCATTTAATCCTTCGGCCACCCAAACACGGATTGTTTGTCCTTTTTTTCCTTTTACTTTAATGGTTGGAAATCCCGAAAGATTTTGTCCCATATCAAAAACATAGAAATTGGGTTTCAGTTCTTTTACGGTTTTAACTTCATATTGTTTCTGAATCGTAACCGGTGGCGCTGTCTGAGGTCTTAAAACTCCTTTTGGCGCTTCCTGAACCACAACTTTTTTCCATTCTCTATCTTTGAAACCTTTTCTGTTCCAACCTTTTTGTTCTAAATTGGCATTGTAATCTTCTCCACCAAAAATACTGTTATAGGTAATCGGACTTTTGCTGTATTTCCAAGATCCATCTGACTTTATAATTTCTTCTGAACCGTCATTATATTTGATTTTCATTTTAAAGAATAAAGTCGGCGGACCAAAACTCACGAAGAATTTGGTATATCTTTCTGCCAATGTATTGTACATTCCGTTTCCTAACAAAACACCAATTACATTGTCGCCTTTTTGAAATTCTTTTGCGCTTAATTCGTAAACATTGTAATTAACCGTTTTATCATAATCTGTCCACAAAGGCGCAAATTGGCTGTTTCCAACTTTTTTTCCGTTGATAGTCAATTCGTAATGTCCTAAACCTGAAATGTAAACTACAGCTTCTTTGATTTCTTTTTTTACTTCGAAAGGTTTACGAAGCAATATACTTCTTCTTGCCAAAGAATCGGAAGCATTGATAAATGAGTTCTTTTTTTCTCTGTTGAAAGTAGCTGTATGATAATTTCTTCCTTCCGGCAAATGACTGTCGGCTTTTGTAATGGCACCAATCCAAGTCGGATTTAAATCTGATTCTAATGAAGCTGTTCTGAACGAAGCAGTTCTACTCCATTTTGAAACTTTGCCTGATTGATTCCAAACTTTTACTTTCCAGAAATATTTTGTTTCATTTTTTAATGGATTTCCGTTGTAAACAATATGGAGATTTTTATCGGTATTAACTCTTCCGCTGTTCCAAATATCTCCATCATCCATTTTTAGTTTTTCTTCCGAAGAAGCTACTAAAATCAAATAAGCGACTTGTGATGCATCGGATTCTTTTGAGATCAATTGCCAGCTTAATCTCGGCTGATTCTGAACTACGGCTAATGGATTTTCAGCCATTTCTGTTGTTAAACGTACAGGCAAAATTTGTCCATTTGAAATGAATGTGATTAAAAAGCTAAGTCCTAATAATATGTTTTTGAAATTCTTCATTATTATTTGTTTGGATGCAGAATACTTATTCTTATTTTTTGTCATCCTGACGAAGGAAGGATCACACTAGAAACTCCTCAAAGTTAATCGACAATCAGTATCGAGCTACTTATGTGATCCTTCCTTCGTCAGGATGACAAGATTACGGTTATTCTTTTTCTACAACTTTTTAGTTATCAGAGACTCGATATTAAATACTGCTTCTGGAATTAATTTTCCAGTTTGAGGCAGATCGTCGTAATCGTCTGTGTCTGGCGCTGTGTCTGGATTTGGCGTATGTCTCTGTTCTCCTGTGCGGAACATGATTCGCTCAAAACCATCTGTTGGCGCATAAAATATCTTTGTTGATTCTTTTCCATCGTTTACTTTTATAGTGTATTGACGGTTTTTAGCATCTAATTTAACTGTGATTGTATATGCTTTGTTTGCTTCGTATTTTGTAACCGAACTCAAACGCGCACCATTTTTTACCTTTAATTCTCCATCCGAATCAAAAATCAATCTTACAGATGGCAAACCTTGTTTGTTTTGAAATTCAATCTGTAATAAACCGTGATTATTTTGCTCTGGTTTTACGGTAAAAACAGCTTCTAATTTTGCTGTAAATGGAATTACTCTTTCGGCGCGTGAATAATCAAAATAATCCTGATCTCTCAACGTCAACCATTTTTTACCATCGGCTTTCTTTTCGATTTTTGTTGATGCCCACGAAAGATCGTACGTATTCCATAATTTCAATTCTTCTCCATCAGGAAGAGCATTGAAAACATCATTTGCTTGTTCTTTAACCTCTGAAGTTACAGGAACAGGAATCGATGCCACCCAAATATCTTCTTTATTTACACTATAACCAACCCAAATTTTTCCGTCTGGCGGAGTTCCATCTTTTTCTGTAATTCCACGAACGTATTGCGGACCTGCGGATTTGTAGTTTCCGCCGTAACGCATCGGACTTACTTCTCCGTGAACCAATAATAAATCCTTATAATTCAGTCCGTCATCACTTGTAGAAATTGCCAAAGGCCAGCGATACTCTGACGGATTATAAAGTGTTGCATAACGATTGTCTGACGTTTTTTGTCCCCAGATTTTGGCGTTGCTGTTTACAAATCCTGGTGCACGCAATGGCATATAATCCCAAGATTTTCCTCCGTCTCTACTGATCGAGGTTAAAGCGTGTTTCCATAAACCAACAACGTTTCCGTTTGGCAAATGGTAATAACTAAACGCTTTGTACGGTTTCTGCAACGGAATCAATTCATCGTCACGATCGGCTTCTTCTACCCATTGCTGTAAAACCAAAGGTTCAGATAAAATCTCTTCGCAAGCTTTTTTCAAACCTTTATCTTTTGATGCGGTATAAAATGGGAATTTCGATTTCGATTTGTCCCAAGTTTTGTTGTATCTAATGAAATAAATTTCTCCGAAACTTCCATCTTTTTTGATTTCACGGATTACACGTCCAATTCCTTTTCCGTCGTTTGGATCGTCTTTTTCATCCATTGCGATTCCGTAATAGGCTAAGGCAAAAAGTCTTTTGTCTTTTGACGTGTAAAACCCCATTCTTTGGTGCATAATCGCATCGAGGTTTTTGGCAACGCCTTCAACGCCTTCTTTTTTCCATCCGTCTGGAATTCGATAAATTGGGAAAATCACTTCTGGTTTTGTCCACGTTAAGCCGTCTTTAGAATTCATAATCAAAGTTTGGCTTGGTGGAATATGTTCGCCCGATGGATCACTTAAATAATGTAAATAAAATGTATTATTCCAATACGCCATCATCGGCTGGTGGTTGTATGTCCAACCAAAACCATCTGCTTTTTCAGGATGTTCACGGCTTGCACGCATAATTTGTGTGGCGTGAACTCCAACTGCTGGACTTAACATTCCGTGATGATAATCAATGTTTGAAAGTGTTTTGCCAACATAACGCACTGTGTCGTTCTGCGCATTTACAGCGGTACAAGCCAAAATAATTGTGGCTGTTGTAATGATGTTGGTTTTTATGTTTTGGAAAGTAATCATTGGTATTTTATTTTTTTGCCACAGATTGTACAGATTAAAAAGATTATTTTTTATCTGCTTGATCTGCTATCCCGATAGCTATCGGGAGCGGAGAAAAATTTACTCTCGCAGATTTGGCAGATTATGCAGAATTATATTTTTAATTCTTATATCTTAAAAAAAATCCTTTTAATCTGTGTAATCTGTGGCTATATAATTTATTTTCTATCAATTAATCCTTTTAAAACGTCTGCAGAGATTGTCGTAATTGTTCCGTGTTTGTGTCCTTCGGGGAGGCTTATTTTGGAGGATACATCTTCAAAATGAACAAAATCTGTTGTACTTAACGCTTTATAATTTTTTGAACCGTAATTATCATAATACAATAACCAGTTTTTATCGACTTTCACTACTGTTGGACCTTCTGATAAATATTCGGTTAAAGGCTCAGAACTTTTTTGAAACGGCCCTAAAGGTGATTTTCCGAAAGCTACTTTTATGTTTCGCATTGGTCTTGTATTGTCTTTTAAAACCAAAACATATTCTTTCTTTCCTTTTTTGACAATCACACAATCGATTACACTGAAACCCGGATCGTAATATAATTTTGTGTCTGAAAAAGTTTTAAAATCTTTAGTCGTTACATAATACATTCTGTGGTTATTTTTCTCCTCTTCCACTCCTTTTTCAAATCGGAACGGGATTGTTGATGCCCAGATAATTATGTATTCCTTTTTTACATCATCATAAAAAATCTCCGGTGCCCAAACATTTACGACTTCTGGTTCGTTTTTCATTACAGGAATATATTGCTGTTCTGACCAATGAATCAAATCTTTTGAGCTTGAATAACCGAAACCATTTCCACCTTTCCAATCTGTTGTCCAAACCATGTGATACGTTCCGTCGCCTCCTTTTGTGATTGACGGATCACGCATGATTTTGCTGGCTCCGATTTCGGGTTTTAAAAATGAACCTTCCAATCCTTTCCAGTTGTAACCGTCTTCGCTGTATGCCAAATATAAACCTTCTGTTGCAGGTTCTCTAAACGATGTAAAAAGATATAAATCTTTCTTTTTCTGCGAATAACTAATCGCGAAAAGTGAAAGGGTTACTATGATGAATATTTTTTTCATGATATAAAATTGAACACTAATTTCACTAATTATCACGAATAAAGATTGGTGTAAATTCGTGAAATCTGTGTTATTATAATCTATTCTGTAATTGCTTTTTTATCTAAAGAAACTCCTCTTTTAATTTTCGTTGTCACATTGTTTAAAACATTATTTTTTAAGAAAATGTTTTTAGTATCTTTTCCATCCGCTTCGATAAAAATATTGGTTGGATTGAATGGAAAATTATTATTGATCAACGCATTCGAAACATTATCTAATTTGATAACCGGAACTCCCTTTATAGCTGTTGAAGACCCAACATTGTCTAAAATGATGTTTTTTGAATCTGAAATTTTGAAAGACGAACCTACAGTTGCATTTACTTTTACATCGTGAAATTCAACGTCTGTTGCCGTGCTCACGGTAAAACCTTCTTTTCCGTCCATGTTGATGTTCGAGAAAGTGATATTTTGAATCGGCATTTCAGTAATTCCTAAAATTTGTCCAGCTTTGTTTACGTTTGAAGCCGTGATATTGCTCATGTGAATGTTTCTGAAAATCGGTGTTTTCTCGGTTACAGGTTCAACTTGAGTTCCTTTATCGTAGAAAAGACTCAAAACGATGGCCTCTTCTTTGATGTTTTTCATAACGATATTATCGACACGAATATCTTCTACCACTCCGCCTCTTCCACGAGCCGATTTGATACGGATTCCACGATCTGTTCCATCAAAAACACAATTTGAAATGGTGATTTTTTTGATTCCGCCCGACATTTCGCTTCCAATTACAACGCCGCCATGACCACTTAACATGGTACAGTTTGTGATCGTTACATTTTCTGTTGCTTTTCCGTATTTACGTCCGTCGCCGTCTCTTCCTGATTTAATCGTGATACAATCGTCACCAACGCTGATATGGCAGTTTGAAATACGAACATTGGTACATGAAGAAGGATTGATTCCGTCTGTATTTGGCGAATGCGGATTGAAAATTGAAATTCCGGTAACGGTTACATTATCACAAAATTCTGGGTTGATTGTCCAGAAAGGTGAATTTTGAAATGTAACACCTTCAATCAAAATATTCTTGCAGTTGTAAGCCTGAAAAAACGATGGTCTGAAGAACTTTTTATCCACCGTTCTTTTGTAATACGGCTCTGTGTAAAGTCCTTTATTTTGCTCTTCCCACATGGTTTGGTATTTGGTTGGAGGAAGCGGTTCTTTGGCCGTTTCGATTCGGTATACTTCGTTCCACCATGCTTTTCCTTGTCCGTCGATTATGCCTCTTCCTGTAATGGTGATATTTTCTACATCTTTGGCATAAAATAAGGGTTGGAAACTTTTCATTACAATTCCTTCGTAACGCATTTCTACATACGGAAGGAAATCATCGAAGTTCTCTGAAAACTTTAAAAGCGCTCCAGAATCTAAGTGAATCGTGATGTTGCTTTTTAATGTAAGAGCTCCCGTTAAATATTCTCCTGCTGGAAAAAAGATGGTTCCTCCGCCGTTTTTAGATGCTTTTTCTATAGCATTCTGAATGGCTTGGGTACATTTTATTCCTTTGTTGTTTCCGCCTTCTTTTAGGATGTTTAGCCAGCCGTCGTTTGCGAAAGTGGTGTTTAATCCAGTTATGAAGCAGAGTATTATTAGTATGTTTTTCATAGTTATGTTTTTGTTTTTTGCCACAGATTAAAATGATTAGCACAGATTTATTACTCTCATTTTTGTCATTTCGACGAAGGAGAAATCTTCGTTAGTAGCTCCGCATGCTTGAGCAACTTTGTACAGTTTCTTGCGAAGATTTCTCCTTACGTCGAAATGACAAGATTGTGGATAACCCGTGATTATTCACGAATTTCATTTCACTAATTACTTTTTACTTTCACTAATCACTTAGTAGATTTCAAAATCAAAACCCAGTCATTACCATCTTCTTTTTTACCTTCTGGCTGAAAATTTTGAGTTCCTTTATTATCAAATGTTCCAATTTTAGTTTTCTTTCCATTTCTCGGATTATACCAAGTCGCTTCGAATTTATCTCCAGCAATTTTTCCTAGTTTCACTTCTATTATTCTTCCGTTGTACGTGTATAATAAAGCGTATTTTTCTCCTCTTATGGCTGGAATATAATCGTATTTCTCGCCTTGGTTAACCACTAAAGAAACATCTGGAACTCCTTCTAAGAATGGCACTTCTTCCATTAATTTCTTAATGTAAATCATCTCTTTTGCTCCTGGCGCATTGATCGCCGATGTCCATAATTCTTTATTTCCGTACGCTGGTTTATCTCCTTTTCTGAACATTTGCATTACAGCGTTATGTCCGTACGTGTAACCTGCTCCGCCTGATAAAACCGACCAATATCCGTAACGGCGAACGTCGCTTGCTGTCCATTTTGGCTGTAAAGTATCGTGTAAACCGTGTGGAATTCCTTCGTAAGATGGTTCTCCGTCAAGAGTTGGTTTTGTTGGTTTTAGTTCGAAATCCCTTAGGACAAATTTGTAATTGTCTTCTTTGAAATTCGTTTTTGATGAATCCTGATCGTATCTTCTGTGTCCGGATTGAAACATATTGAAATCAAGCCATTTTTCGTTGTGGAAATTCTCTGAAGAATCGGTTCTTCCAAACGGGTGGAAAGTCACTAATTGCTTTGGATTGTTGGTTTTTAAAGTGTTTCCGATGGCATTCCAAATATCCTGAAATTCGTTTCCGTGTGTATCTCCACCATTTAACCAAATTACATTGGTTCTGTTTTTATATCGATTAGCTAAAAACTTGGCATATTCAGTTGCCTGTTCTTTGCTTACTTTATTTCCTTTCGAAACGTTGGTTCCCCAAACTGGAACCATCGCTACGTAAATTCCGTTTTTCTGAGCCACGTCTAAGGTATAATCTACATGATCCCAGTAATCGTATTCTTGTGGTTTTTTGAAATCATTTCCTGCCGTAATCAAGGGTTTTGAAACGTCTTCGTTGATTAAAGCAGCATCGCCATAAACGTTAACGGCATTGATGTTATGTAAAACCATTACCTGAACGACATTAAATCCTTTGTCTTTTCTGTCTTTAAAATATTTCTCTACTCCCGCTCTATCCAGTTTTCCGAATGCCAGCCAGCCTGTGTCACCCAACCAGAAAAATGGTTTTTCGTTTTCGGTAACAAAATAATGCTGATTTTTAGAAACTTTGATTTGAGGCAGAGATGCTTTTGTTTTGGCAGATTGCGAAAATCCGCTTTGTGCTGTCAACATAAAGCTTATACAAAGAGCGTATAAAGATTTAATTTTCAGATTCATTTTGGTTTGTTTTTGAATTTATGTTTTTTAGGTTTGTTTGCCACGAATTACACGAAATTTCGCCGATATTGGCAGATTTTCACAGATCAAAATTTAAAAAATCTGTTGAATCTGCTTTTATCTTTTTTAAATCTACGTGAAAAATTTACTCTCGCAGATCTTGCAGATTGAGCAGATTTAATTTAAAATTAAATTCGTGCAATTCGTGGCAACCTCTTCTTTTTATTTTTTCACTACAAAAAGCACTTTTTCTTTTATTTCAGCTTGTGGAATTGTAACTTGTTTTCCTCCGCTAATATTGGCTTTTTTTGTTATATTTCCTGTTGTTGCGTTGATTGCAAATACTTCAAATGTTCCTTTTTCGTTTGATAAATCGATTGTGATATCTTGGTCGGTTTTCAAATAAAAAAGATAGCTTTTTCCTTTGTTTTCGAGTTTCCAAAGATTGTCTGAAAATGTGTTTCCGTCAACTAATTTCATTTCGCTTAAAGCGGAATAAAATTCAGGAAGTTCGATTTTTGGAATGTTGGGCATTGAAGCTCCCGCCATTAAAGCCGGCCATCCAAATCTTGACGAACCATCTGTTGAATATAAAATGACCTTCTCTGGATATTTTTCTCGGTATTCACGAACGGCACGATATACTTGATTATCTGTTTCTTTTCCTGTTTTTAACTTTCTGGCGTGCTGTCTTGGTGCTAAATTAACGCCTCCTTGTGGAGCGTAAGCCGAACCGTCTTCTTTGTAATACCAATAACGAATGTCAATTACATCAACGGTTTTAAATCTTTTTGCATCATTCAAAATAGCGTCCTGAACATCTTTAGTTGCACTTAATCCAATTAAGCCTTTTTTACCTGTTTCATCTTTCCATTTTTGGGCTTGGTCTAACCAGAATTCCATAAAATTCAACGGACCAGTATATTCGGCGCTTGTCAACTGAATTACGTTGCTGTTTTCCTGAAAGTTTTCGAACGATTTTCTGATGAAGCCTTCGTGTAATTTCCTTCTTTGAGCATTGGTAATATCATAAAACTGCTCCGCCATAAAAATACGTTTGTCTCCTGCGTAAGGCGGTGGCTCAGGAAATCCCGTACTGTTGATATTGTTTGCTGAACGCCAAGGCGAACTTGCCCAATGTGCTCCAGCTTCTAAAATATTATGTTGAAAATATTGCTGATTGATTAATAATTGTCCGTTTGGTTCTGCAAGCGTTGCAAACTGCGCTAAACGGCTCCAATACCAATCGTTGAATTTTGTTAGATCATATTTACTTAAATGATCCCAAGCGAAATCTTTCCCGCTTCTGGCGAAAGGCTGTTCGTAAAACGGAGGCCAAACATCATCATCAATTCGGCGTACGCGTTCGTGATCGTCCATTCTTCTGTCGTACCACAAACCGTAATTGTGTTCTAAAGCAACGATATTGTTTTTAGTCAAATAATCAACTGTTTCCTGCACTTTATCGGTCAATCCATTTCCAGTTCTTCCAGGTACAAAGCGCGTAATGTGTGGTGTTGATTTGTTTACGAAATCATCGGTTAAATCACCTCTCCACCATGCTACGTTAATTTGTTTTCCTGCAATTACTTTTCCTTCAAAAGTTAACCAGCCGTTTTGAGTTGTTACTTTTGAAGCTGATTTTTCTGTTTTATTTGAAGCAACTTTTAAATCGTTTGCATTTTTTAAGCCTTTATTATTTGTACTTATCGGATTTGCTTTTGAAGCTTCTGCAATCAATTCTTGTAAACTTTTTGCCGTTGTAGCAGCGTTTTTAGTCAGTTCTGCAGCAACTTCGATACTTGGACTTGAAGAAGCTTCTGAACCTAAATCGTAAATAAAAGGCTGAACTGGAAGTTTTCCTAATCTGGCTTCTAGTTGTGTGTAGAATAAACTTCTTGGACTGATATGTTCGTTTACGTTTTTCCAATGTCCGTTTCCTCCAAATTGTCCCCAAACTCCAAAAGCCCAGTTTTGTGCTGTTGGCGGACTATAACATTCTACTTTTGATGCTGATGATTCCCAGATTACTGAATTCGCAGCTGTCCATCCTGCTCCTCTTCCGCCTTGTTCTCTGTTGTTATAACTTAATGCTTTTCCGTCGATATTGGCAATATCAAATAAAACTCCTGTTGCCCAACTTCCGATTGCGCCACTGTTTTCGAATGGCAAATGTGATTCGCACTGAACAAACGCATTTGGACCCGTTGTTCCGAATCCACCCACAGCGAAATCATGATATCCAAATTCTGAATAACAACGCTGGAAAAGTGTCTGCTGACCTTCAGTATAAAAAGTATGTCTTCTAAATGAAGCGATTTCTGAAATTGGTTCTGTAGCAATACAATCTTCAACTGTAATTTGCTGACTAGTTTTTAAAACCGTAACCGCTCCGCCTGCAAAATGTTTGAAATTCACTTGTTTTACCCACGCATTTCTGGTGTTTTCGATGCTGATTGCCTGCCAGCGGTGTTCTTCGTCTTTTAAATTTGACGGATTATAGGTTGATTTTATTAAGATATTTTCAATTCCGTTATTTTCAATTCTTCCCTGCCAAGAATAAACAGTTACTTTTGAAGTTCCGAAAACATCATCCAAAAACATTGTGATTGGAGCATTTACAGTTACTTCGTTTCCGTTAATTTTGGTAACGACACGATTCCAAGTGGTAATCCAGTCTCCTTTTTTCCAGCCAATCCATGAAGTTTCTCCACCGAAATCTTGCATATTTACTTCTTTAATGAAATTATCCGTTAAAGGTTTACTGATTTCAATTTCGTCTCCAACTTTTAATTTTGAAGTATTTTTTAATTGGATTTTCTGAGTTCCAAGTGGCGTATAAGCGTTTGCAAATTCAAATGAATCTTTATACATTTTATCGCTTACACCTAAAATTCTAATTAAAGCTTCTCTTTCTAATCCGGTTCCTAAAAGTACGGTTCCGTTTTCGGAATTTCCGCTTCCTCTTAAAACTACTCCTGATTTTCTAATGTATAAAGTTCCGCTGATTTTGAAAGTTCCTTTGTCTAACAAAACTGCTCCACGAAATCCTGATTTGTCAGGTTTTAATGCACTGACATAATCAATTGCGTTTTGGATTTTCTGAGTTGCGTCTTCTTCTTGCTGCGAAACGAAAATTTTGTTATCCAAATTCGGAATTGCTACTTCAGAATTTCTATATCCTGCAAAAGAAAAATCTGGGATTTGATTTCCTTGATTATCGGTTGTGAAAGAAAGTTTTCCTTCTTTGGTTTTGATGATATCTGGGAAATTGTTTTGGGCTGTGATGTTTATACTGAAAAGCATCGCCAAACCAGACAAAACTATTTTATCTTTTTGAAGGGAGATTGTATTTTTTAACTGGATAAAATTCACCTTAATATTTTTTTAGACTTTAAAATTAAACCATATGAGTAATATAAGCTCATATAATTTTTAGGTTTGTCTTTATATTTTAAATTTCCACAATCTTGTCATTTCGACGAAGGAGAAATCGCATTAGAAACTCCACTCTGAAAATCGCCAATCTTTGTCGAATTACTTGTGTGATTTCTCCTTCGTCGAAATGACAAACTAGATGGATATTCTTTGTGTAATTAAACCTGACAGGTTTTCAAAACCTGTCAGGTTGATGTTTTAGAATATTTAACTTATTAAAATCATTATTGTAATAAAGACTTTAACTTAGCCAATGTATCCGTATTGTTTTCCGTTTTCGTCCAATCTGTTTTACTTTTTGGATCGATTCCGTTAAAATACTTTTCGATGTTCGTATATCCGTCTCCGTTTGCATCTTTATTAGCATCTGAAGCATCATTCGGATTTAAACCAAATTTCTTTTCCCAAGCATCTGGAATTCCATCATTATCTGAATCTTTATAAGCTTTTCCTTTGTAAGTTGGATAACCTCCAACTTGATCTGGATGTGTTATAATTCCTTTTTTATAAGAGTCAGCTGGCAATCTTCTTTTGATAAATTCTTTTCCAATCGCATTTTCTAGACCGTCTTTCACTTCGATTTTTCCAGTTTTAACTTGTTTGATAATTCTTTCGTCAACAGCATCTCTTTTCGGAATTGTTGCTCCAACATTCGTCAAAACAAAATCGTAAGCTTCTTCTGCCGACATGATATTGAATTTTGGCATTGAAAAAGGTTTTGGCTGTTTAATAGCTGCTAAAAATTCTTTTGTTTCAGCTTCTGGAAGGTTTTCCAATTGTACGCCACCATTCCAGTTGTCTGCCGTAACTTCAGGAGAACCAACAATAAAGTTTCCTGAAACATAAGCTCTTCCGTATTGTTTTGGCTCAATATAACCAGATTCAGGTTTTACAATTCTATGCGAAATAGGTTCGTTTTGTGGCGTTATTGGACCAGGTTTAAAATAGTTGTTGATGATGTTCAACATCGAACGATAATCGCCTCCATCAAGAGTACGATTCCACCAATTAAATACTACGTTATTCACAAAATTAAAGTCGCCATACATTCCGATAGAAGCATTTCTAGAAATGTTATCCGCCCATAAGTTGCGCATAAAAGTACTATTTAATCCGCCGATTGTACTTCCGAAAGCATGATTATACGTATCTAACCCTTCTGATGAAATAGTGTTTTGAATCGTGATATTACAAGCTGGTAATTTTTCCAGTTTTGATTTTGCATTAGCTGCAAATTGATGTCTGTATAAAGAAATATTTTCATCTAATCCCCAGCTTACCGAACAGTGATCTACAATAATATTTCCCATTGGATTTCCACCCAAAGCGTCATCTCTTCTTGTTACCTCAGTTGCACCACGTCTAAAACGCATGTGTCTGATGATAACGTCATGTGTGTCGATTTCTAAAGTTTCTCCAGCAATGCAAATTCCGTCACCAGGAGCAGTTTGCCCCGCAATGGTCACGTAAGGCGCACGCATGCTGATTCTTTTTTTCAATTGAATAATTCCCGAAACATTAAAAACAATAGTTCTTGCTCCAACCGCTTCACAGGCTTCACGGAAAGTTCCTTTTCCGCTGTCTTCTAAACTCGTAACCACAAATATTTTTCCGCCACGACCACCTTGTGTGTATGCTCCACCGCCTTCAGCACCCGGGAAAGCAGGAATATCTGCCAAAACAAAATCTTTTGGATATGAAGCCCAAGGTAAATAGGGTTTTCCTTGTTTTGCTTCTTCTTTGATAATATGAAGATTAGCATTCCATATTTCGCTCAGTCTTTTTTCTTCATCAGCTAAAATAGCATCCGCTTTTTCCTGAACAGGTTTTGGAATTACAGGATATTGCGCATATGCCGATGATACAAGTGAACAAAATGACAACGCCATAAATGTTCTCTTTAAAGTATGTTTTGGGAAAATATTTTGCATTGAATTGTGTGGTCTAGTTAATAGTTTTTGGTGTAAAGTTTCGGAGTTTATTCTTTCACAGTAGAATCTTTTACTTTATTCTTTTCTCTTTGCTCAACACGTTCGTGCCAATCTTTACTTTCTTTGTTTAGATCGTAACCTTGTTTAGATAAATAATTGTTGATTCTTCCTTTATATTTACCAAACCAGCCGTGTTTTTCTTTAGATGAACCTGCGTCCATTGCATGTTCTCTAGCTTCAACTAAAGCTTTGTAGATGTAATCTTTTTGTTCTGCAGTTAAGTTTGGCAACATATCATTGTAACCTGCAACTGTGATAGGAAGCACGCCGTAAGTCATCCCGTCTTTCACTTCAGTGATTTTATCTTCTGATAATTCTTTACCTAATTTTTTGATGTAAGATTTATGCAGTTTTGCAATTGATTCGTCTGCTTTTGTTTTCAGTTTATCAATTTTCTCGTTTTGTTTTTCTTTTGCTAAAGAAGTATCTTCTTTCACTTTTTTAATTTCAGCATCTCTTCCGTCCTGAATTTCAGTTAAATCTCTGAATTGCTGCGCGATGATATTTGAAACTGCTTTTTCTTTTGCTTCGTTTTTCAAATCTAATTTGGTAACGATTTTTGCAGCTCTTTCGTTAGTAACTTTTACATATTCAGGATCTAAATGTTGTTGTGCATTTAAAGTTGAAAATGCAAAAACAAGCGATAATAAGGCTACATTTATTTTATTTAGTGCCATTGTCTTTCCTTTTTTAGTTATTTCTTTTAACTCAATCATAAGGCTAAAGGCCTTTAAGCAACACCATAGGATAACATCCTATGACTCACAATTCATATAGACATAGCCCTGAAAGGGCGTAAGCCTTTATAAGCTGCACATCATTAATTGCTTTCGCCCTTTCAGGGCTTTTTTTCTTTCTTTATTGTTATACATAGGACGTTGTCCTATGTTAGTGCTTTGAGCTTTTCAGGCTATTTTCGAAAACATTCCTTTTTACTCTGAAACAAGAATGTTTTCAAAAATTGTTCCTATTTTAAATCTAATAAAGGTCTAACTAAAGTTTCTTTGTTATTAGCTAAATCTTTCCAATCTACTTTTATGGCAGGATTTACACCGTTGATGTAATCTTCGATATTAGTATATCCGTCTCCGTTTAAATCTCCTTGTGCATCAGATGGATCGTTCGGGTTTAAACCGTATTTTTTCTCCCATGCATCCGGTATTCCGTCTTTGTCTGTATCTACATAAGGTTTCCCTTTGTATTCTGGATATCCTCCAACTTGAGAAATATCAGTGATGATACCTTTTTTATAAGAATCAATTGGTAAACGTCTGTGTTCGAATTGGTAGAAAGTCTTTTTCTCTAATCCTTTTGCATACTCTGGAACTCCAGTTTTTACAGTTCTTACGATTCTTTCGTCTACTTTATCTCTAATTGGAAGCGTTGCTCCAACATTTTTAAGTACGAATTCATAAGACTCTTCTGCAGTCATGAATTTATTAAACCAAGGCATTGGGAAAGGTTTAGCTGTTTTCATTTTAGCAAAGTATTCTTTTGCTTCATCATACGTCATTAATTCGCCTTTTTTATTTTCTAACTGAATACCGCCGTCCCAATTGTCTTTAGTTACTTTTTCGTTTCCATTAACAACGTTTCCGTTTACATAAGCTCTACCAAAAACCATATAAGGCAATTTACTTCTTCCTGATTCAGGTTTTAAAATTCTATAGCTAATTGGCTGAGTTAAATCGGTTACCGGTCCTGGTTTATAGAAGTTATTGATAATATTGTAATTAGCTGTATAATCTCCACCATCTGTAGATCTGTTGTACCAGTTGAAAACTACGTTATTCACAAAATTGAAAATTCCGTTCCAACCAATAGAAGGGTTTCTTCCAGCATTATTCGCCCACATATTTCGCATGAAAGAGCAGTTTTCTCCACCTAAAGTACTTCCGAAAGCATGATTGTAAGTATCTAAAGCTTCTCCGAATAAACTATTTTGGATTGTAATATTTACAGTTCCAACTTTAATATCTGGATAACCTGGTCCAGGGTTGTACATGTGTCTGTAGATTGACATATTTTCATCTAATCCCCAAGTTGCAGAAACGTGATCAATCATGATGTTTCCAACAGGATTTCCTCCAATAGCATCATCACGACGTCCTACAAAAGTTTCTCCACGACGAAAACGTACGTGTCTGATAATTACGTCATGCGTATCAATCCAAGTTGATTCTCCAGCGATACAAATTCCATCACCAGGAGCTGTCTGTCCTGCAATTGTAATGTAAGGCGCACGTATAATCAACGGACTTTTCAATCTGATAATTCCAGCAACATTAAACACTATTATTCTCGCTCCTCCTTGCTCGCAGGCTTCACGTAAAGTTCCTGGTCCGCGGTCTTCTAGACTTGTTACCGTATACACTTTTCCGCCTCGACCTCCAAAAGTATACATACCTCCACCTTCAGCACCTGGAAAAGCAGGGATTTCTGCCTGAGGTAAATCTGTTGGTCTTGCTGCCCACGGAATATAAGGTTTTCCATGTTTTGCTTCTTCTTCAATAACTACTAAAGCTTTTGTCCAAGCTTCATCAGAAAGTCTTTGAGCTTCTTCTTTAATAGCTTTTTCCTGAGCTTGAACTTCTGGACTTATCTTCGGATATTGGGCAAAACATTTTGCACTTCCTAAAAAAAGCAGAGATGATGCGATAAATAATGCGGAATTTTTCATGTTAATTTGTAGTTGTGGTAATTCTTTTTAAACAAATCACCTGTATCTTTTGACGAATACAGGTGAAAAGCTTTATATATTATTTTTTTGATCTTAAATTTTATTCTTGGTAAATGTAAGTTCCTGCTGCACCATTACCATCTTTCCATCCGACAGTTTGTGTTAACCAAGGATTATTAACCAAAGCACTTTGATTAAGTCCCATCATGTAGTAATTTGATCTCCATAAAATAGGAGTTGCAACATTACCAACATTGTCCATAGGTGTTGGAGGAGAGCGCAATTCAAAATTAGCAGTATAAAAAGCTGCTAAAGCAGTAATTTGAGCTTGGAAATTTGCTGCATCTGGATCAACAGAGATAGCTGCACGAGATGTAGCTAGAGGATCTGTACCTGCTGGACTAGTTCCAATTTTATAATGTAAATAATTTCCAATACGCTGTGTTCCATTTAGTACCGGTATACCTAATTTACTATTTGTATTGTCATTAATTGAAGCATCATCGCTGTAAAGCATCCATCTTTGAACATCCCAGAAACGTTTTCCTTCGTAAGCCAACTCTACTCTACGCTCATATAAACAAGCTTCAAGAGCTGCGTATTTGTCTCCTAATGAACCAATTCCGTAGTTATCTGTTGCTGGAATTCCAACACGTTTACGAATTCTTCCTAAATACTCTGTAGTATTTGCAATATCACCTTTAGCCGCATAACATTCTGCAATGTTTAATAATAACTCAGCATAACGATAATCTAAGATATCTGTACCTGAAAGCTGGTAGTTAGATGCATTACTTACGTTAGGACTAGACATTTTACGAACAAAAGCTGGACTCGATACATCATTACCCATACTAAAAGCTACACCTGTAGTTGCGTTTGTTGACCAGCGATATGCCCAAACAGTAGGAGCTGCAGCTGTAGTTAAACTGTTATTGTATGGCCAGTAACTTCCTGAGAAACCAAATGTTCTATAAAAACGTGGATCACGATCTCTAAAAAATAAGAATGAGTTGTAATTATTTGCAGCTGTAGGTCTTTTTCCGTTAGCCATAGGAAATAAATCAATCATACCTTTTGGAGCTTTAACTCCTCCACTTCCTTGTCCTCCTTGACTTGCCAAACGAATTGATCTTTCCCAAGAATTATTTGATTGCAAAGAAGTAGTAACATTAGCGTTACTTGCTAAAAGTTTAACCGTAATAGCTTCTGGATGAAATGCATTATCATTCAAATAAAACATTCTTTCCCAATCTCTTGCAGTTGTACCATATAAACCGTGTCCTTGTGACGTTAATTCTGTTTCTGCTGCTAGCCCAGCAGCTAAAGCAGCATCCCAACGAGCAGTTGATGAATCCCAGCTTTTATTAAATAATGGGCTGGCATACGTTAATAATACACGTGCTTTTTGAGCTAATGCTGCACCTTTAGTAAAACGTCCGTAATCACCTGCTGGCCATTTACCCGGTAATAAACTTGCAGCTGAATCGAAATCAGCAGTAATTTGATTAACCAATTCAGTTACTGTTGCTCTTGGTATTTTAATTGCTGGATCATCTTTAGACGGAGTCTGAACAGTTGTAACAATTGGAACACCACCATAAGTACGCATTAAATCAAAATATTGAACAGCGCGTAAATAATACATTTGCCCTTTAATTTGATCACGAAATGTCTGGCTCAAATTAGCTCCATCTACATCAATTCTTTCCAGCATAACATTAATATCTCTAATTCTGTTATATGGATCATTAGAAGGGTTTTCAACTAATGTTTTTCCAAAATAACCTGATCCATCTGCTGCATTTTCCAAAGTTATATTTGGATTAATCATCGCAGAAATACCTCCAATTTCTTCTGTATAAGAAGCCTGAGTTGTAGTAAACGATCCAACAACTACCGCAGCAGGTGTTTTAAATCCATCGTAAAAATCGTAATACAAATTGTTTACATACCAAGTAACACGTTCTTCACTTTTAAAGAATTCTTCGTCGTAATATTTATATTGCTTTTTATCTTCTAAAAAGTCATCACTGCATGAAACTCCTAATACCATTAAAAGAATCATTGCTATATATGTACAAAATTTTGCTTTCATAATTGTTTTTTAGTAAAATTAGAATGATACATTCAAATTAATTGACCAAGTTCTAAGAGTTGGATATCTAGCAGCAGAATCATCATACATATTTCTATAATGATCTGGATATGGATTATACAAATCCCATAAGTTATTACCTGTTACTCCTAAAGTAGCTTTTTGAATATTTAATTGTTTCATTGCTTCTCTTGGAAGTTCAAATCCTACAGTTAAATTTCTAACTACACATCTAAAAGCATTTACTTCCCAGAAATCAGATGGCGCGAAAATATAATCTTGTTGTCCCATATTAGGATATTTACCATTAGGATTATCTGTAGCATCATACATATCTGTCCAGAAAGATTCATGAGCCCAATCATTATGCGCAGATGCCGTACCTTGTTTTACTAAATCAATAGAATTGTAAGCAGACCAAGAAGTTTGAATTTGTGTTTTGAAATAGAATGTTTTATACGTGAAGCCTAAGTTAGTTGTAAAACCGTAAGTTCTATTGTTGTTAGCAAGTTTAACATAATCTTCGTTTCTCATAATTCTACCATCAGCTCCTGCTTGAGTTCCTGTTGATGCATTATAAACTCCAGCTGTATCCTCGTAAGCTAACATTCCTTTTCTCATAAGACTTACGTTAGTAATTCCCATGTAAGAAGGCACAGTTCCTGCAGCTGTAGCTCTCTGTGTTAAATAGCTCCAATAATTAGCTACATCCTCATCTGTTCTTAAGATACCGTCACCAGTTGAAGTTTGTTTCCATGTATTGAATCCCCACACTGGGAAAAAAGTAGAAGCTCCAACCATTGTAACATTAGTATTCGCATCTGTTCTAGCAAGTTCTGGATATTTTTTAACTTCATTATTTGAAAATCCAAAGTTCACCCCAACTTTATAGCTAAAATCATTTTTTATTTTATCATTCCAGTTTAAACTAAATTCACTTCCCCATGCATCAATAGCTGCGTAGTTTACCTCGGCGAAACCACCTCCAACTGTAATTGGAGTACCTGCCTCACCAGCTAATCCGATCAGCATTTCTGAAGACTTATCATAATAAAAATCAGCTGTTAGTTGTAATCTATTTTTTAAGAATCCTAAATCAAAACCAAGGTTGTTTTTGATAGTAGTATCCCAATGTACATCTCTATTTGGATTTGGACGCGGTGTAATTCCACCTCCTAAAAGACCTCCATTTCCACCAAACTGAGCTCCTTTATCTGGCAATGGCTCATAAAATTGTAACCATCTCCAATAATCAATATTATCTTTACCCGTTTTTCCGATTGAGTAACGTATTTTGAAATTATTGACCCATGAAACATTATCAGTAAACCAGTCTTCTTTAGATACAACCCAACCTAATTGAGCACCTGGGAAAAATCCCCAGTAATTATCTGGAGCAAATTTAGTAGAAGCATCACTTCTAAATATAAACTCAGCAATATATCTGTCTTTATAGCTATAGTTTACACGTCCTAAATAAGATTGCGTTCCTGACTCCACTTTTATAGCTTGTGAGTTTGTACTTATTGGCCCTGCAGTGGTACTATTCCCTAAAAAGTCTTTTGAGGTTCCTTCATAAGCCAAACGAACATTTTTGTTCCATGCTTCTGATTGCTCATAACCAAACATTGCTGACACATTATGATTTCCAAACGTTCTAGCATATGTTGCAAAAAAGTTCGCCTGTATTAATTTATCTAAGTCTGTCGTATAATAAACTCTAGAACCACGAATGTTTGTTTCAACAGTGTAAATTGAATTAGGATTCTCTAAGTGATTATCAGCTAAATGGTGATTTGTTATTCTAGCTAAATCATAAGGCAATTGGTATTGCTCTGTATAACTGCTAGATTGGCTTCTTGCATAACTTCCTTTTACACTTAAACCTTTTACAAATGGTAATTTATACTCTAGAGACAAGTTCACATTGTATGAAAACTGCTCTTCAATCTGCTTTCCAGCATCTAAACCTGCAAAATAATTCCATCCTGCAATAGTCGTATTAGAGTTGGCACTTCCTAAGTTACGATCTGTACGTGGAAATGGAGACATCCAGTATGTTTTACCGCCTACAGTAGTTTCCCATGGAATATATTTAGGCATATGTACTAGATAAGCATAATCTGCTTGTTCTCCTCCAGCTGCTGAACCAAAACTACTATCGTTTAAGTTAGCCGAAGCTTTAGAGAATGATTTAGTTACATCAGTTGTAATAGCCGAAACGGAAGCAGAAAATTCTAAATCATTAGATATTTTGATGTTAGTTCCTGTTCTAAAATTCCATTTTTTATAATCTTGCTCTCCTAAGTTAGGTCCTTGATCAAAATAGGTAATACCTGCAAAATAGGTTGCTCTTTCTGTTCCTCCACTTGCAGAAAGTGATTGTCTTTGCTGAACAGCAGGTTTCCATGCTTTTTTAAGCCAATCATAATCTAAACCTTTCATTTGCTCAAGCTCTGCCGCAGAAAAATATTTAGTTCTATCAGCTTCTAAATTAGAATTTAAAAATCTATTTTTCCAAATTCCATGCTCATAAGCACTCATAGTTTTACTATGGCTTACTGCATCATTAATTGCATATTGGCTGTAGTAAGTAAACTTTGGTTTTCCAGATTTTCCTCTTTTAGTCTTTACAATAACAGCTCCTTGTGAAGCTCTAGATCCGTAAATTGCCGCAGAACCATCTTTTAAGATCGTTATACTTTCAATTTCTGAAGGATCCAACTGGTTGAAGGTATCCAATGTAGGTTTTCCATTTTGAGGATCAATTTGCACCATGTCATCAATAACTACTAATGGAACTGTTGAATTACCATCTTTTGAAAATCCGAAATTCTGACGTATCTGAATAGTTGCAGGATCACTAGGACGAGTTGAACCTCCTGATATACTTACACCTGGAGTTAAACCTCTTAATGCTTCAGACAAATTAGATACTGGTAAATCCTGAAATTCCTCAGGCTTTAATGTAACAATAGCTCCAGTAACATTATTCTTTTTCTGTGTACCGTAGGCAACAACAACAATGTCGTCTAATACATTAGAATCTTCTTGCATTTTAGCATCAACATTAGTACGACCATTTAAAGGAATTTCCATTTTCTTCATTCCAATAAAAGAAAAAACTAATGTTCCTCCTGGTTTAACCTTAATCTGATACTTACCATTATAATCAGTAATAACAGAGTTCTTTGTCGATTTCTCTGTTACGTTTACTCCTGGAAGAAGACCAGATATGTTATCAGTTACTGTTCCTGTTACTGTAACTGAAGTTGAGTTCTGAGCGTAACTCAACACACTCATCAAGGTAAACAAAAGAAAACTACATCTTTTTATAAGTGCTTGTTTCATAAATGTTTTTTTTGGTTAGGTTATTAATTGTTAGTTAGTCATGTTAAAATATGCCTTAGCAGATAATAAAATTTTAACTTAAAGAAATCTTAAAGAATTTCATTAAATGTTTAAAACACATTTATTTTTTGTCTTCCAAAAATATAACGATGTAGTATTAGAACCGTCCTGCTCTATCCTGTTTTAATCATGTATTCTCAAAAAAAACAACACAAAAAAAACAATATTAATAAAAATTGAATGGAAAAAATATACGGAATAGAATATTTGAGACAAATGTTTGCTTAAAACAAAATTTAAGATCCTATTTTTATCAAAAAACAGCAAGATTTTTATCAAAAATAATCATCTACTATTTATTCTGCAAAACTAAATACATCACAACTGATTCCTAAGTTCTTACAAAAATGCACTTTTTTACGAAAACGATAGAGTTAATTAATTAAACCAATGCTGTTTCATACTAAATTTTTTACAAAATCAACACCGGATACTCTGCGAAATAATTGAAAATAAATTTTATCAAAATAAAATATTTTTAAACGTAATTTCTGATTAACATAAATCACAAGTACTATTTTATTTATATTTCACAAAGAAAGAACAATAAAAAAACCTGCTAATCGCAGACAAACTGTCTTGATAGCAGGTTTTTTTTAATTTATAGTCTTTTTCGAGAGAATTTACAATTACCCGAAGGGATTCCAACCATTTAAAACTAAATCTTTATTATATTTTTTTAGATCATCTTTCTTTAACTGATGCGACCAGGATACTCTTTGTGATATATCTTTGGCGCTAGAACCTTTACTTCCAAATTCTGCATAATAAGCGGTTTTGTCTTTGTCTGGAAATCTAGTATCAATCCAAGCATTCCAACCTTGAGGAATGATATGCGAACCTAAATCGGTATTGATAAAAACGGTTTGGGCATAAGGTCTCCAAGGTCTTCCTAGAAATACTTTATCTACCGATTTGTCTTTTACAGTAAGCTTGCAATCAACAAAAACAAAACCATAAGTTTGTCCTTGCGGAGTTGAAGCTGCCGTAATATACGAGTTCGTTAAACTTTCGATAGTACATTTATAAAAATAAGCTGTAGCAGCACCAAAAATAAAATCTACTGTTCCGTTGATAAAACAGTTCTCAAAATAAGTGCGGGTGTTTCCTTCTGATAAATAAAGTGTGTCTTGATTGCCAAGAAGATTGCAGTTCTTTACCGCAACTCTATCACTTTTAATATGAAGTGCCACCGCCTGCCCTACTCTTCCAGCTGTATTTTCGACAGTAAGGTTTTCCAGCGTACAATCGTTTCCTTTAATTAAAAAAGAATACGAAGTTGAAGTTCCAAATTCTTTTTTACCTGACGGATCTGGTTCTCGAAGCGGTTTCCCTGAATAATCATCAAATGAAATTATGGTTTTATTTCGGTCTATACCTTTTAAAGTAATGAAAGTTTTGGAAGCTGGAATTTCCAATTTCTCGACATACTTTCCTGGCTTTATAGTGATTACAACACGTTTCTCTGAATTATCTTTTACATTATTCACCGCTTCCTGAATGGTTTTAAAATCTCCAGAACCGTCTTGAGCAACGGTTAATGCTAATTTATTATCCAGCGTTTGGGCTGATATTGAAAGTGTTATTAGAAATAAAAACAGAATATGTTTCATAGTATTTAATGTTAGGATTTTTAGACAAAGTTTATCTGTAGAGACGCACCGCAGTTCGTCTACGCCATGTATATCAAACATTGTGGCTACGTTACGTTAGACGCACTGCGGTGCGTCTCTACGAAAAAACAGGAATCTATATATAATTTTAATGCGACATCCAAACCGTCATTTCTCCTTTTCCTTTATTTCCCCATGCAAAATACGGAATCAATTTTACTTGAACAGCCGTTGCATCCTTAGAAGAAAGAGGCTTGTACAACGTTTTATTCCATGAATTATTCGACTTTATAACAGCTTCAGCATCAATACTCACTAAGTTTCTATTGTTTAATATAAAATTGTTGGTTGCAAAATTCGATTTCAAATTCAAAGCCACATCATTTACACTTATTTTTGCAGGAAGCTGATCCGATTCTAAACAATACACCAAAGGACCTCTTTTTACAGCTATCTGATTTTTAACCTCTTCAACCAACGGATTAGCTTCCATCAATTCAACAGGCATTGGAAGATTTAATTCAATCACATCTCCTTTTTTCCATTTTCGGTTTAATTTCAAATAAGTTCCAGAAACGATTTTATCAGTAATCTTTGCATTATTTACCGAAACTTCCGCATTCTGACTCCAGGCCGGAATTCTTAAAAAGAAAGTCTGTAAATCTTTTGAAGCTTTTATAATTTTCAATGTTATTTTTCCGTCCCAAGGATAATTGGTTTGCTGCTCAATTTCGATTTCTTCTCCGTTTAAAGATTTTGTTTTCAATTGATTACTTCCGTATAAATTTACATACAAACCTTCTTTCGAAATATTGTAAGCATAATTTCCAACTTCAGCCACCGTTCTGGTTACGTTTGGTGCACAGCAATTTGATAAAGCAATATAACCTTCACGTTCATTTCCCCAACGTTGATGAAATGGTAAATCATTAGAAACATTCAGCGGATTGTTATACAAGAATTTTTCTCCTTCTAAATCCATTCCAGAAAGCACACTGTTATATAATGCTAATTCTACAATATCAGCATATTTCGCGTCTCCCGTAATTTGAAGCATTCTCCAGTTCCATAACACATTTCCAATATTGGCGCAGGTTTCAGTATGAGCCGTTGCATTGGGCAATTGAAAAGGTCTTCCATATGCCTGATGAATTTTCTGCACTACAGTTGGATCATAAGAAGTTCCGTCTGGCGAAACGCCGTCGTATAAAGAACCACAACCTCCAGTAATGTACATTTTGCGATACGTTACATCATCCCAAATGGACTCTAAATTGTCCAATAATTTCTTTTCCCCCGTTTCAGCATATAAATCAGCAACTCCTGCGTACAAGTAATTTGCTCTTACAGCGTGTCCCATTGCAGTTGTCTGTTGTCTAAACGGAACTCTGTCCTGATTATCATCGGTTCCGTCATTTGTAGTTCCCCGAATATCGATTAGATTATTAGCTAATTCCAGATATTTCGGATTTTTAGTTGTTCTGTACATTTCGACAATTCCCATATAATGAGACGGACAAATCGCATTTCGGGCTAATTCTGGTGAAGCTTTTTTATAGAAATCATACAAGAAATCGGCAACTCCTTTTGCGATATTGAGGAAATTTGTTTTTCCGGTAGCACGATAATGAATACAAGCCGCAGTCATTAAATGTCCCATATTGTATTTCTCAAAACCCAATTGTTTTTTCACTTCTTCTGGACCTAAAGTTCCCCAGCGTTCATCGATTAAAACGGGTGTATGAATGTAACCGTCTTTGCGCTGTACTTTCGCGAAAAGCGCAATAGCTTTATCCATTTCGGCATCTAGCTTTTTATCTTTTGTAACAGCATAAGTTGCAGCCATTCCTTCAAAAATCTTATAGAAATCACCATCATGAAACGAAGGGCCTTTGAAAGTTCCTTTGCTTAAACCTGCAGCAATTTCGAAATTTTTATAGGCATGCGAAGTTTCATTATGATACAAATCCCACATATACGGCAATGTATTTTGGGTTTCTACATCAAATTGTTCTTTCCAAAAACCGTTTGTCCATTTTACATCTTGAAGACCAATACTTTGTAATTTAGAATACGGACTTTCTGAATTGGCAACTAAACCTTTGTTCTGTGCAAAGATTACCGTTGAAAGAAATAACGATGATATGATGATGTTCTTTTTCATTTTGAATATATTTTTTGGTAGCCACTAATTACTCGAATTGCACTAATTTTTTATTTTTCTTGCCACAGATTAAAAGGATTAAATTGACTTTACACTAAATAATCTGTGCTAATCCTTTTAATCTGTGGCAAAAAACTAATTCGTGGCAAACCCATTTTTTATTTTACGAAGAAATTAATAGTTCTACTCATTGAATCTCCGTCTGCATCTTTTACGGTTAGAACGAAAGAAGCGAATCCTTTTTCAACGGTTGTAAACTGAATTTCTTTTCCTTTTAAAACCACTTTTCCATTTTTAAGATCAGAGAAAGTATAAACTGGTTTGTTTTCATAACCTTTGAAATAATCTGCAGCACTTAAAGTCTTTTTATCTTTTAGATTGATAAAATAATGAGGCTGCGCTAACCAGTCTAAATAATTATCCAACTGTGTAAATCCATCTTTGTCAGTATCTTGATTTGCATCTGAGAAATCTCCAACAGGTGAATTTTCGTTTAAACCAAAGGCTTTTTCCCACCAGTTTGGTAATCCGTCATGATCTGTATCCCAATCTGCTGGACGAGTTTCTGACGCAAAATTTGGCCATCCGCCAACATCTTCTTCATTATCAATCATACCTCCCAAACCGCTTTTACTTCCCTTATAAGTAAAAGTTCCTTTTAAAGTTTCATCAATAATTCGGTTATCGTGTTTATCAAAAAACGGCTGGTTTGCTCCAACATCAGAAAGCACATCCTTATACGCTGCTTTAGCTGATTGCGTTTTTACATATGAAGGAAAAAATGGTTTATCAACAAAAGTTTCATATTCTACGATCTCTTTATTTGTTGTAGTAAATTTTCTTCCTTTCTCCTGAGATTTTTCATCAAAATAACCCGGCATAACATTTCCGTCAAAATAATAACGCTGCATACCTTTTCCAACGCCTTCATGCTGTGCATTCAGCGCCACAAAAATTGCCGTTGAAGCTCCTGGTTTATAATAATTATTTACAAAATTTACCTCGTTTGCACCGCCGTCAGTTGCTCTTTTTCCCCAATTGTACACCACATTATTTGTAATATCCAATCTTCCAGTGTAGAATCCGTCACCGCTTAAACCACCGCCAATACTCCAGTTACGTCCATAATTGTGAGCCAATAAATTATGATGAAAACTTCCTATATCGCCGCCAATTGTCGCTGCATAGCCGTGCATTTTACCAGCTTCGTATTTTCCGTGTCCAGCAACATTTAACGCTTCTGAAATTAAAGTTCGCTGTAACGTAATGTGATGCGCTCCACGTGAACTAAACGACTCATCAATTGTCCAGCTTATCGAGCAATGATCGATAATACTATAATCTGCACCCGTTAATCCCATTCCGTCAAACGTTCTGCCTCCTCCAATACGAACTTTTAGAAATCTCATTACACCATCATTTCCAGTCAAACCAATGGGAGCTCTGCTGATGGTAATTCCTTCACCCGGAGCAGTTTGTCCAGCAATAGTAATATAGGGTTGATTTGCTACTAATCTAGAAGCCAGCTTTATATTTCCCGAAACAGTAAAAACAATCGTTCTTGGTCCAATTTCCTGATTGATGGCATCGCGTAAACTTCCCGGACCATCGTCATTTAAGTTTGTTACTTCGATTACTTTTCCTCCACGACCTCCAACTGCGTAACGTCCATAACCTTCTGCGCCTTTAAATGCTAATTGTGCAGGTTTAAATGACCATACATTTCCTAATGTAACTTCGCCTTTATTATCTACTTCATCTACTCTCCAATAATAGGTTGTTCCGCTGTATAAATCAGAAACTGAATACGATTTCTCAGTCAATTTTCCTTTAAATTCTTTTGAAGATTCTGTTGCGTTTTCTACCGCATTTTTATCTTCGCCAAAATACAATTTATGAGAGGCCACATTTTTTACCGCATCCCATTTTAAGGTTAAAGTTTTACCCACTTCAACATGTTCGTCTCTATTTTTTGGTTCTGGAGTACGCGCCTGATTCATCAAATTTGGCGTATCAATTTCAAAACCATTAATCACAATTTGCTTAATAACATCTGGATTAGAAGTTGGATCAATTTCAAAACGAACGATCACGTCTTTGCCTTTTTCAGCATTAAAAGCGATATACGCCATCGAAGCATCAATTTTGGCGTTGGCTCTCTGACTCGCATTTACGGTTTCCTGAAGTTTTCCGTTTACATAGATTTTAATTGGAGAAAAAGTTTTTCCTGTAATGACATCAAAAGCATTATGAAAAGTCAAAAGTGTATGTTTTCCTGCTTTCAATCCACTGATTTTTAATTCTAAATTTTCAGCCGTAACCAAACCATCACTTCCTAATCTATTATAAAATGGAGCGCTCATGCCAACTTTGTACCACTTTGAAGTAAAGTTTCCTTTTAACTTAAAAGACACATTATTAAATGATTTTTCAGCTTCTTTTCCTTCGTTAATTACCCATGAATCATAACTCGGATCATGGACTTCTTCCAGTCTTCTTTGAAAAAAATCAAAGTCGACTTTTACAATTTGTTTATCAGTATTTTGAACTGATTGTGCTTGTCCGTTTGTGGTCAAAAGCATGGACAAAACAGCACCACTTATTAATTTCTTTATCATTTTGATTGGTAATAGTTAGTTTAATTTCGTTTTCTCTGCTTCAGATTTTCCTAACAGATTTATAATGTCTTTTTCTCTTTCTTTTGGAATTACTTTTAAAACCTTCAATTCTCCATTCACGAGTTCGGCTTCAATTGTAGTATTTTGTTTGGCATGTAATTTAAAATGAACGTTCCATTCTTTTGGCCAAGCTGGAAAAAGATAGATTTTCCTTTCTGTTTCCTGCAAAAGCATTTCCTGCATGCCAATCATTCCTGATCCTCCCCAATTATGATCAGGAACCCAGTCGAATCCGGGTCCCCAAAAAGCTGGAAAACGTCTTTCTGAATTGGCCATTTTTAGCTTATTGTATTTTGCCGCTTCTTCGGTTAAACCCAAACGAGCAGAAAAAATATTATCCTGTTTCCAACCGATATGACTTCTAAATTTTAAAGCATCAGGATCGTATTTCCAAGTATTTAAAGCTGTTTTTAAATCCGGTTTTCCGATTCCGTAAATTCCCCACGGATAAACGGGATACAATTGCGGGACTTCAGAATTATTAACTCTTTCCCATGTTTTGGCAGGAAGTAAAACTTTATGATTTTCGATTTGTCCAAAATTTAAAGGTGGAATTCTTGTCTGAAACGCTTTTAAATATTCAAAGTCTTCTTTTGACAATTGATTTCCTGAAAGGTTTAAAAGATTATCTGTAATTACCTGTAAAGCTGAAATCGTGCTATTCGAATTATTGGTCATTTTATAAGTTTCAGCTCCTGAACCTGGAAAAAGAATCAATTTTCCGTCTCCATCCAATGCTTTTCTACCTCTTTGTTTGGCTAAATATTGATAATGTTCATCAAAAAAACGAAGACAGCTAATGATGAATTGATTGTATTTCTGAATATCTTCTCCTGCATATTCTTTCTGTTGCAACATCATTTGGCAGAATTCTAAAACCGTATCCCATTCATACTCTAGCCACGCATTATATTCCATTCCCGGATCGTAATCTGCGGGACGTTTCCATTCGTATTCAGCTGGATTTGGTAAGCCGAAATTTTCTAATTGTTCGGTAAATGATGCACCATTGTGTTTCCAATAGACTTTACTACGTAATTCAGCGTTTTTTTGCAAATCGAGATAAAAACTCAACTGCGATTTCATCATATCAAAATCACCGCTTTTTACCATCGGAAAATAAACCAATCGCTGGTTTTGAGCTGTCATAGTTCCTCCGCCCCAGTTCCTGAAATCAGGCGTAAAATTTAGGTCTTTATTCGTATAAACGGGATCAACGGTAAAAAGTCCGCCGTTGAATTTGGTTGGATATTTTCCATACGCATTGCATCCCAGCATATATCTGAACAACTGATAATTCTGTCCGATTTGATAAACCGAATCTTTGGCAGTCGATTGATTTTTTTGTGTAAAAATAAAACTGCGGTTCCAGAAATTATTCCACCATTTTTGAGTGTTTTTTTCCGCTTGTTTTGCTGTGTTTTTATTGGATGAAATCAAACTTTTTAATCCATTATCCCAAGTAGAAAAATCGGATTGACTGGTGTTTAAATAAATTTCTAATGAATGTTTTTTCGAAGGTTTTATGCTTGATAAATTAAAACCTTTAAAATCTGTCGACTGATATTTTCCTAAATATGTTCCATCAGGTTTTAAATTATCGCCTTTCATGAATCCACCAAAAGTTAAATTCGCAATTGGGTTCAGCATTTGATCTTTAACCGATTCCATTTTCTGCTGTTTAACCGCTACATCAAAAACAGTATTTTCTCTATTTTTATGATAAAATTTGACACCGTTATTTTCAAAAGCAATTGAATCTTTAAAATTAACAAGATCTCCCTGAGGTGCCCACTTATAAGAATTGGCGTTGTTTTCTTTTCCTTTTGAAATACGGTTTTGATGACGCCAGCTTTCATAAGATGCTGTCATTTTCAGCGGATTTTTACTTTCTAGATCAACATGAATTATTGGTTTAAAAACATCCACCCAAAGTTTGATTTTAGTATCATTCTGGCCAACTAAAACATATCCGTCTTTCAGTTTTAATTCCTGATAAAAACCTTCTTTTCCTTCAAACGGATTCGGACTTAAAGTCACTTTTACTCGTCCTAATTTCAATAAAGTATTATGTTCGTCGAAAGTCCCGCTTCGTGAAAAGTAAAAATACAAATCGCCTTTCTCCACCCAAACATTCATACCAATATCACCGCCTCCCAAAGGCATAGATTCTGATGAATTATTGCTTTGTGTTGTCCAAACCTGATTGTAATTATAGAGCGCAGGAACTTGCGCTTTGAGGCAAAACGTGGTGAAGAGAAGTAGTAATAGTATGTTATTTTTCATCGTTTTCTTTCCTGCAATCCCGAAGCTTCGGGACAAAACCTTATAGATATTAATTTTTTATTTTCTCTCGCAGATTAAGCTGATTGAGCAGATTTATTTTTATCTCCAAAATCTGCCAAATCTGCGAGAGTTATAAATTAAGCGTGTCTAAATCTTTGTCGAGCTACTTGTGGAGATCCCTCGTTCCTCGGGATGACAAACTACGCGTCAAACTCATAATTCATAACTCATAATTACCAATCGTCTGTTCTAAACGAAGAAACCGGCAAACCTCCTGCACTAAACAATTCTGCTTTAGCGAAATCTTTCCATAAATATCTTACTGCAACTGGATTTTTCACTTTATCAGAAGTCAAAACCACCGATTTTCTTCTTACCGCAGTTTTTGCCGGATAAAAAACTTTGTCTGCTCCTGCGATTTCAAAACCTAAAACTTCTTTATCATAAGAGGTAATTCCGTTAGCAACATCATCAAACGAAACCGTTACAGCGCCATCTTTTATTTCCATCGATTTATATTTCGGACTTTCGAATTCGAAACCTTCCATTCCATAAGTTCTTGCCAACGCTTGAAAAGCCAAACGGTTTCCGCCTTTTTCTTTATCCATTGGATGAATGTTATTTTCTTCTCCGACATCCATTAAAACAGCCATTCCTGAATTTGGAATTTCCTTTGAAGCCTTAAACTGTGCTTCTCTCAAATAAGCCGAATTATATTTTTCTAAATAATCTTTTGGATGAAATGAAGCGTAATTAAACGGAGCAATCTGGGCATAGTAAAACGGAAAATCTCCTTGATTCCACAACGTTCTCCAACTGCTGACCATTTTCTTCATTAAAGCGGTATATTCATTTGCTCTTTCGTAATTCGATTCTCCCTGATACCAGATACAGCCTTTGATTCCGTAACCAATTACAGGCGAAAGCATTCCGTTAAACAAAGTCGTTGGAACACGATTTGGATCTTTTGCCAATTCTTCTTTTGTGGTCGGAATTTTAGCGCTCGCAAAATCTTTCAGCATTTCTTGATTCATCCACGCTTCCATGCTCGAACCTCCGTACGAAACATGAATCAACCCAACCGGAACATTTAAAACTTCCTGTAAAAGCGACCCAAAATACCAAGCCGTTGCACTAAAATTGGATGTCGATTTTGGAGAAGCTTCTTCCCATTTTCCTTCAAAATCTTGCAATGGTTCTAAAACTGTCGCTCTTGGAATTGTAATCAAACGGATATTTTTATTGGTTGATCTTACGATGATTTCGTTTCCGTTTTTAACAGGCTGACCTTGAAATCCTTTCAATGGCATTTCCATATTGGATTGTCCAGAGCAAAGCCAAACTTCGCCCAACAAAACATTTTTGATGGTTACTTTTTCGTTTCCTTCAGAAACTTCAATTATATATGGGCCTCCAAAAGAAGAAGTCTGTAATTCAGATTTCCATTTTCCTGAACCGTCTGCTTTTACTTTGTAGATTTTAGAATCCCAACTAGTTTTAATTACGATGTTAGCGTTCTTTTCTGCCCAGCCCCAAATGGGTGCGTTGGATTTTTGCTGCAACATCATGTTATCAGTAAACAAAGCTGGTAATTTGATTTTTGCATTGATTTGAAAACTCGCTAAAATCGTTAATAATGCAATAATTGATTTTTTCATTTTTTTGTTTTTTTTGCCACAGATTAAAGGATTAAAAAGGATTATTAGTTTTAGTTATGTCAGGCTGAGCGAAGTCGAAGCTCGATTCCAATTGAAGCGCCCTTCGACTTCGCTCAGGGTGACAATCCAAATAATCATTTTAATCTGTGGCTAACATTTATTTCTCCTGTAAAATTACAACCGGCCCAAACAACCCCGCTTTCAACAACGGTTCGCCTTCCAAACGAAATGGCGCTGTTGTCCACGTTAATCGCTCTTCTTTTGACAATTTTTGATCACCAATTAATCGGTTTGCCCAAGTATTTGTGACTTTAATTTCTATTGTATTTTTTCCTTTTTGCAAAGCTTTTGAAATATCCGTTTTGAAAGGGAAAGTCCAAAGCGTTCCGCAATCTTTTCCGTTGATTTTGATTTCGGCGATATTAGCAATTTCGCCTAAATCCAACCAAGTTTTATTGCTATCTTTTCCTTTCCAGATAAACTCTTTTTTGTAAATAACAGTTCCTGAATAATACTTAATTTGATAATTTTCAGAAGTGCTCCAGTCAAAAAGTTTGTTTGTTTTTACCACTTCTTTTGGACCTTTAAATGTTGAATCAAACTGTAATTCCCAGTTTTCATCTAAAGTCTGCACTTTTTCAAATTCAGAAGATCTTCCTTTTGTTAAAACTTCTTTTGTTGCCTCTTTAAAAATCACAAAACCAGATTCATTAGCCTCTAATATTATAGAAACAATTGTTCTTCCGTTTTCTATTTTCCAATTGGCTAAAGCCGAAGTTTGATCTGTCACAGGATTATACCATTGTGGCACTTTTCCTGAAATTCTGAAAGATGCATCAAATACTCTTTTTTCATTCTTTTGATTCGAAAGGAAATATAAATCTTCACTTTCTGATTTGCGATGTGCCCAAGCTAATGTTTCAGAATCAGCTCTATTTAAATTTGGAAAATAAACATCTTGAGTAATTCCGATGGAAGCAAAATCATTTCCTAAATATGGCAATTTTACAACCGTACCTTTTCCAATTTTCCATGTTGCTAAATTGGCATTATTCCAAATTTCATCAATTACATTCTGCCATTTCTTTTGATCAGCTTCTGATTGAATACCTGGCAGAATATTTGGTTTTTCATCCACAAAAATGGTTACTCCGTCTTTTAGCAATTGCAGGATTTTTTCGGCGGAAGCCAAAGACAAAATTTTATTCGGTGCCATTTTATGACTTCCCGGAAAAAATAAAGCGCCGTATTCAATTCCGCCATCAAATGAGATTTTTCCGTTTACTACTTTCGCACGATTGATTAAAACATCGGCATTAAATGAATCATATTGATACCCATTTAGCGGATTAATCCATTGTGATAAATCAGTTATATTTTTAGAATAAGTCACTTCTTTTGGCATTTTTGCCGTTGGCTGACCTTCATTTTCTAAACGGATTTTCTCGCTTTCCAATCTTTCTTTTCCGAAAACATTCGGAATAAAAGGCACCAAACGATCCGGCACAAAAGAACGGGAAGGAAAATCTTCACCAATAAAAACCGCCAAGTCAATTACAGGTTTCCCTTTTTGCAATTGAAACTGTACTCTTTGACAATAGTCAAACCACGCTTTTCCGGGTTTCCACCAAGTTTGGTCTCTTTGGAAAAAAGTTCCAATATCGTCTAAAGTCATTCCCGGTTTTCTATCCGTCCAAGGATTATGGACAAAAACGTGATAGAATAAACGGTTGATTCCTAAAGCATAATTGCGGTCTGCTGTTGTTTTTAGATTTCCTGGATGTTCATCCCAATCCATTCGCAAAGCCGTAAAAGATTCTGCCTGAATAATATCTTTTCCGTAAATATGTCCGCCTGAAATGGCATCTACCATATCAAAAGGTTTGTCGTGGGTTGGGCTTTTCAGCCAAAATTCACCGCCCGGATAATCCACATATTTATAATGCAGTAAAGCATCACTCATCATTGTTGGCGCGACGTTTTCTGAACTTAACTTAACGTTATATTCTTTTGCAATTTGAGCGACAGTTCCGTAGAAATTATCGGCAACTAAATCGGCAATTGTTTTTCGAACATCATATAAAACTTTCTCTGAAAAATCAGCACTTTCTACGGGAATTCCCGCCATAACTGGAAGATAATCTACAAGATCGTAGCCACGTCTCTTTTTAAATTCAGCCTGAAAAACCGAAGACCAATTTTGGCTTCCGCATTCCCAGCTGTCAAAATGCAGAATTTCCAGAACTTTTGAAGCCAATTCTGGACCAGCTGAACGAACTGCTTCTCCAAACCAATGATCCAATTGAAAACGAATTAATTCTGGATTAAATTTGTCAACTTCCAGTCCTTTTCCTGCTCCGCCCGTTGCATTCTCATGCCCTGTAGAAGTATGTCCCATTCGGATGATTTTCCATTTTCCTTTTGGCGCTTTCCACTTTAAGTTTCCATCGGCATCAACAAAACTCGAAATATTGATAATTTCTGATTTTTTAAATGCATCAGAATTTGGAATTTCTTTGTCGGTAGTCTGCGGAGTCAAACGCCAAATTGCGCCTGATTTTCCTTCGTAATTATTAATTATCGATTGATTCGAAAGTATAATTTTACTCACTTTCAGATTCTGTTTCCATTTGGCAAAATCCAAATCTTCTGCTCCAGGTTCTGTTCCTTTTGGATCATAAACAAATCTGAAATATTTTGCTGTAACTGACTTAATAGTATGTGTATTTGGGAAATCCATGTCCTGCCAACCATGACGTGGTGCGATCATTCTTTCGTGGAATCTGAAATTGATTCCGTCATCGCTCACTTCCACAATCAGACGCTGTGCTTGAAAATCTCTTCCTTTGGTTTCTATTACAATAGATTTGCAGGTAAAAGGCTGTGCAAATTCGTACTGAATCCAACCTGCATCGGCAAATTTGAAGTTTTCATCTTTTTTAGGATCAGCCAAAAACGATCCATCGGTGTTGTTTGATGTCGTTACTTTTGGCAGTTGTATCTGCGAAGTAATTTGGTATTCTTTAATCGGGATAGCAAAAGTGGCAATGTCTCTATAATAATCTTTATAGTGTTCTGGAATTGGCAATTTCGACGCAACTTTTTTTCCTCCTAAAATTTCAGTTGTTGACCACACTACTTTCTGCATCGACATTTCTGGTGTAATCCAAGGTCCGCCAGCAACGGCAAATCCGTCAGCTCCGTGAAAAGCCAATTTCAAACTTAAACGATCAGCTTCTTTAAAAGCCCAATGAATCATCTCCCAAAATTCTGGCGTCAACTGTAAAACTGGCGGATCTATTAAAGGCGGATTTGTTGGGCCTTTAATCGTCATTAAATAAGCGCCCGCAATTCCGGCTTGTTTCATAGCTTCTAAATCGGCTGTAATTCCAAGTTTAGAATACGCCGATTTCATCCAATACCAATATACCCAAGGTCTTGAGGATTCTAATGTCGGCTGAAAAGATTCTTTTTTATGGATTTCCTGTGCAGAGACGAAGCTCGCCAAAAGGAGGATAAAAAAGAGGTGTTTTTTTTGAAACATTATTCTTTGTTTTATTTCGTTTGTAAACCCGACAGGTTTTTGAAACCTGTCGGGTTTGATATATGGCATTTTTTTGTCATTTCGACGTAAGGAGACCCGAGCGATAGCGAATAGGCGAAGCAAATCTCCATAAGTAGCTCCGTAACGAAAGTCCAATCTTTATGGAGTTTCTTACGAAGATTTCTCCTTACGTCGAAATGACAAACTGTATCTTTAATTTCTAATTGATTTTACAAATCTGCCATATCTGCAAAATCTGCGAGAGTAAATTTTTCACGCAGATTTTGCAGATCTAGCAGATTCCATTTAATTTTTAATTCTCAATTTTTAATTGTAATTATCTAATATTTAAATTTCTTCAAACTACTTTCCAATTCATTCTTTGAACCGCTGAAAGGCGTCAAATAAAAACTATACTCATAATTTCCAGACTTAATCTGATATTGTTCTAAAGGTTGTGCAACCAATGTCCAACTATCATTTCCTCCTACTCCCATTTGGATTAAATCGATATTTACCGTCAAAAATCCTAGATCTTTCAAATCGTATGTATGTCCCGCTGCACTTAGATTTTCCTGTGTATACGGCCATGCACTCATACTTAAAAGTTTGGTATCGTTTACTACTAAAAATCCGTTGTTTTTCTGTGGAGTGCTTAATGCCATCCATCTTACATCGCATCGGTTTCCGTTTTCTTGTGGTTTTGGATAATGTTCGATAAAATCATTAATTGGAAGTGAATATTTCCCAACGAACGAACCAAAACTTCTGTCGCTATAATTTTCTAACTCTCCTTTTCCATACCATGAAATCTGGTCGAATTTTCTTTGAACACCCATCTGCATTCCTATTTTTGGAATGTTCGGCAGTTTGTTTGATGCTTTTAAACTGTAATCTACTTTTATTACTCCGTTTGGTAAAATATTATAGATCACTTTTACGCTCGCACTATCTTTTATAACTTCATAATCGCTTGTTATTTTAATTTCCGAAGCTGATCTATCAATTGAAATGTTAACCAATTTTGGTTTTGCTTTGTACCATTGTTTCAGCAATTTTTGCGATTTCCATCCACGTTTATCGTTGTCTGTAAGTGGTCTTACGAAGTTTGGTAATAGCGGTGCAAAAACTTGTTCATCTCCGTTGAAAACATACGAACTCAAAGCTCCGTTTGTTTTTCCAATTGTAATATCAAAAGTTTTTCCTTTGATTTTGAAATCTGAATCTGACTCAGAAACGTTTAAAGTTTCTTTTCTAGATTCTGGAGAAACGGCTTCTTTCTTTTTTAATATAAACTGATCTTCCGCTACAGCGTAACCTTTTGAAGCCCAAAGTTCATCTTTTGAAAGCTGGAATTCTATATTTAAAATATATTCGGCATCAGCTTTCATTTTTGGAAGATAAGAACTGATATCTAAGGTTGTTGATTGTCCTGCTTCTACTTTTAATGGTTTTAAAATCTGAGTTTTAATTACATTTCCGTTTTCTAATGCTTTTAAAACTGGAATATAGTCTTCTAATGATTTAACCGCCTGACGGTTTTTAATTTCCAATTGATTTCCGTTTAAAGTTGAAATCGCTGGCTGATAGACCCATTTATTCTCAAAAATCGAACCTTTTGGTTTTCCGTTAGAATCTACAATTCCTTTTGTATTGAAGTTTCCGTCATGGTATTTTTCACCAAAATCTCCTCCATGAGCAAAATAATTCTGACCTGATCTTGAATCGAATTTTACTAATCCCTGATCTTTAAATTCCCAAATACAGCCTCCAATAACTCTTGGAAGCGAACGAAATTCATCCCATAATTCTTTTAAGTTTCCAACTGAATTTCCCATTGCATGAGAATATTCAACGAAAATAATGGGACGGGTATCTTTCTTTTGATCGACTAAAAATTTCGGAGTGAAAACGCCCGGATAAAAACGACTGACCATATCGACATATGAATCATCCTGCGGATTTTCGAATCGATATGCGTGATCGATCGTTTTTGGATATCCCGGATCAAGCGGATCGATGTAACCGTCTAATTTTGCATTTCCCTGCGCTGGTTCATAGTGAACTGGACGTGTAATATCGAAATCGTGAACCCAGCCTGACATTGCGGAATGATTTGGCCCTTTTCCACCTTCGTTACCTAAACTCCACATTACAACCGATGGATGGTTTTTATCTCTTTCGACCATTCGAATCATTCGTTCCATATAAGCATTTGTCCAAAGCGGATCGTTGCTTAATTTCCCGCCAATTCCATGTGTTTCCTGATTCGCTTCGTCCATTACCATGATTCCGTATTGATCGCATAATTCGTAGAAATAAGGATCGTTTGGATAATGGCTTGTACGTATAAAATTGAAATTGAACTTTTTAATCGTGGTGATATCTTGTTTAATATCTTCTCTTGTAACCGCTTTTCCTTTTGTCGGATGATGATCGTGACGATTTACGCCATAAACGTAAGTTTCTTTTCCGTTGATAAGCATTTTTCCATTTTCTTTCGAAAATTCAATCGAACGGAAACCAACTTTACAGCTTTTGGCTTCTGTAACATTTCCATTTTTATCTTTTATAGAAATCACCATCGTATATAAATTCGGCTCCTCTGAACTCCATTTTTTTGGATTTTTGATGGTTTCTTGGAAGAATCCGAAACGAACATTATCCAGACGAGGATAACTTTCGTTGATCAAATCGATCACAGGCCTTTGAAGCGGTTCTTTGAACATTGCCGTATTATTAGCATCGTACAATTGAACATTCATCGTATAATCTTTGATTTTTTCTCCTGTAAGATTTTCTACTTTTGGACGCAATTTAAAAATCGCATCTGTGTATTGTTTGTCTAATTTGGTTTGAACAAAGAAATCCTGAATACGCAGTTTCGGCTCGGCCATAATGAAAACTTCACGCTGGATTCCGCTCATACGCCAGTGATCCTGATCTTCTAAATAAGAACCATCTGTCCAACGAATTACACGAACTGAAACTACATTTTCTCCTGCTTTTAAATAAGGCGTAATATCAAATTCTGATGGTAAAAAACTATCTTCTCCGTAGCCTAAAAACTCTCCGTTTAACCAAACTTCAAAACCTGAACTTACGGCTCCAAAATGTAAAGTGACGGTCATATCTTTCCAGTTTTCTGGAACGGTAAAACTGCGTTGGTACGAACCAACTCCGTTATAATCTTTAGGAATATAAGGCGGATTTATTGGTCTAAACGGATAAACAGCACTTTTGTAAATTGGATTATCATATCCTTTCATTTCCCAGTTTGAAGGCACTTCGATTTTATCCCAGCCAGATACTTTATTTTGGTAAAAATCCTTTGAAGCTTCTTTCTGGTTTACAGCATATTTAAAATCCCAATCGCCGTTTAGCATCTGGATTCGGCTTTTTGTTCTGTCTCCTTTTAAGGCATCTTCAACAGAAGTATAGGAATAAGCTGTTGCTCTTGAAGGTTGTCTGTTAATGCTTGTAACCGTTGGATCTTCCCACGGTGCGAATTCATATTTTTTGTGAAGTTCTGGAATTCCCGCAGGTTCTCCTGTTACTGATTGTGCCTGCGTGTAAGTTGTGAATAGTAAAATTACAGTCAAAAAATCGAAAGCCGACCTGAGCTTGAAAAGCGAACTGGCGAAGCAAAGTCGAAAGTTGAAAAATTGCTGAATATGATTGATTTTAAACATTATTTTATTTTTAGTTTTTTTGTCATTTCGAGGAACGAGAAATCTTCGCGCGATATTCTACAAAGATTGGTAACCATCCTGTGTGGAGCTACTTTTGGAGATTTCTCCTTCGTCGAAATGACAAAACTGTGTCTTTATTTGTTTTTGTGTAATTAAACCTGACAGGTTTAAAAAGTACTGTATCTTAATTCTTCTTCTTTTTCTCCGGTGGTGCAACAAAATTCAATTTGCTTTTTCCTAAATCTTTAGAAGTTGCAATGGCGATTCCTCTTTGTTCTGCTTTGTTTACGGCACAATAAAAGTGATAAACGACTCCATCATGTTTTACAACAAATGATTTATGCGCAAACATATCATCGTAAGGTTCAGATGATTTAACTAAATCGTCGCCTTTCCAGTCCGTCCAGTTTACTAAATCATTCGAAACGGCAAAACGGTTAAATGCACCTTGATTCCAACCCGTCCAAAAAGCTCCAAAATAGAACATTACCCAAGTATCATTAATACGCTGAATATAAGCATCTCCCGAGATTCCTTTATGATGATTAATTAAAGGTTTATTGCCATAACGCTTCCATGTTTTCATATCGTTTGATACTGCCATCGCAATACGTTCAGCGCCTTTTGCAGGATTGATACTATCACCACGCGCATTGTAATACATGATAAAATTGTGTCCAGTCAATTTATCTTTATCACGAATCACACTGTTTTTGTACATCGTACTATTATCCCACCATCTGGCGTCTTTATCTTTTGGAGTCAAAACCGGATTTTCTAATCTTTGAAATTCGTGTGGTTTTGTCGGCGCTTCTTTGGTATACGCCATTCCGATTGATAAAACACCCGCTTCGTAACCTTTACTGTCTCCGCCAAAATAACTCATCCAATATTTATCATCGTATTTTTCCCATTCGTAGCTTCCTCCCCAAGTCATATCTTGTAACGAAATATATCCTGCTTTCTGGTTGACGTCCCAATGTTTTTCATTTTCTGAAAAGGACATTACTTTTCCTAAATATTTCCAGTCTAAAAGATTATCACTTTCTGCTAACCAAGTTTCGTAACCTCTTCCGTCGTAAATTAAATACGTCATGTACCATTTTCCGTCTTTCCTAAATACACTTGGGCAGTCCATTTTGTATGAGTTGTCAGTTGGAACCATTACCAAACCGTATTTATAAGGCGTTTTGATTTCTTCGTAAATCTCCTGCATTACGTTGTCGGTAATTTCTCTTTTCTTGTATTTAGTTGCACAGCTGGTTATAGCAAGTGCTGAAATGGTTAGGATTAGGTATTTAATTTTCATTTTTATATTTTTTTTCATGAAGGGACTAAGGCGAAAAGTTTTTTTGTTTTGGAACGATTTAATCTCGCAATCCCGATAGCCATTGGGAGCAGAGTCGCAAAGTTTCTATTTTCTATTTCTATACTCTATATTCTAAAATCTTGCTGTATCTTGCTTCTTGCATCTTTCTTCTTCCCACTCTCTTTTATTTCTTCAACTCTTTTAATTTAGACTCCATCACATCTTTATTCAATTTTACCTTGACCATTCCTGTTGGATGAAACCTTCTCTTCAAATCGATTGCATTATAGACAATTGTGTAAACGTCATTTCCTTCTGGGATTAAACACAAAGGCGTTCTCATAATATCCCACCATTTATTAACTTTAGTTTCTATTGGTAGATAATGCGCTTCTGACCAATTAATTCCGTCTGCTGATAACGAATACGCAATCATATTTGGTAAATGATGTCCCCAACCGTCTGGACCTCCGTCAAAAATAGCGATGTACATTCCGTTTGGTAATTGACTTACAATTGGATTTTCTACAAACTGCGGATGCATGGTTTTAATGGGTTCCAAACCTTTATTCATTCTCAACCAAGGACCTTCTAAACTTTTGGATTCGGCTAAAGCTACAAACCAGCCTTTACCAGATTTCTTTGGATAATCTGCCCATGAATTGAACGGATACGCACCGCTGTAAAATCCGAAGTATTTATCTCCTACTTGATACGGAAAAAACGAAGCAACACCTTGACGACCTTCCCAAGGCTGAGAATCTAATCCGGGTTCCATGATGATTCCCATATCTTTATACGGCCCGCCAATTCCGTTTATTCCTTCTACAGTCGATTCACAACGCCAAATTCTTCCGAATGAATGATTTGGTTCTATTTCTTTACTTACGGTATACGCCAAATAATAGCCGTACCATTTATTCGCTTTTTCATTAAAAACAGGCATATACGACCAAATTGCAGCACGACGATCATTCATCGGGTTATCGTCTTCGGTTACGGCGTAAGTTCCGCTAGCTTGGTAAATTGTAGATTCTCTTTTCCAGTGAATACCATCTTTACTTGTCCAATGTCCAATTTTGGTTTTTACACGATCATAATAATAATCAACTCCTTTTTCTCCTGCTCTTTCGGTTGGAAACATATGATATGTATCACCGACTTTCACTACTCGTCCGCCTTCGAAACCACCTTGAATACCTTCTGTTCCTGACATTCCTTCATCAATAACAGGTTTATTTTCTCCACCGATAATTTCGAAAAGCGGTTTTTCATCTGAAAATCCTTCTACGATAAAAGTTGGATTCCAAAGTTTTCCGTCTGGAAAATTGGCATTTCTTGGGTTTAGTTTTTCAGAAGCTTTTACAACTCCTAAAAAGGCAAATAATCCTTTTCCGAAGTTTATAGTTTGTGTTCCTTTTGAGAAAGAAATCGCATATACATTTACTGTAGGTAAACCTATAATCGTCAATCCGTTTTCTAAAATTAATTTGGCATTTTGAAGTTTATCAGTTTGAAGATATTCTGAATTATTTTCTTGAAAAATACCAATTAAAACCTGAACTTGCTCTTTAAATTTTAATTGTAAAGGGGCATTTGTACCATTTTTATATTGATCTAAAGGAAGTTCAACACCTGTTAAACCTTGTAATTCAGGAGCTAAACGAACAATATTGTGTTTACTTCCTGAAAATACATGAGCGTATTGTGTGGTTTTGAACGTTTTGTAATTTGATTTTACAATTTCAAATGATGCTGGTTTCCATGTCGTTTGTGCTGTGGCTTGGATGCAGACAGTGAACAGCATTAGGAATGCGGTTTTTAATTTGAAGTTGTATTTTTTACTTTTTGAAAACATTGGTTTTATTTTTTTATTGACTCTGAATTTCTTCAATCTTGTCATTTCGACGGAGGAGGAATCACACTAGAATTCCGCAACAATATTCGACAATCTTTGTGGAGCTACTTGTGGAGATTTCTCCTTCGTCGAAATGACAAAACTGGCGTGACAATCTTTGTGGTTACGAGTGTGATTCCTCGTTCCTCGGAATGACAAACTAGACGTTTAAACTATACACTAATTACTAATTACTAATTACTAATTACTAGGAACTAAGGACTAAGGACTAAAAACTCACAAAGCCTTATAACTCACTTTATACTCCACATTCGGTTTTATAATCAACTGATATTTATTTTTTGCTAATTCTGTAATCGTTCCAGAGTTTGTTTTAGGTTTGCTGGCACTTTCAAAAATCAATTTTCCTTCTCCTTCGCCTGCTTTAACTTTGATTTCTTTGGTACTGCAATACACGGCAACTTCTCCGTTTGGTGTTGGTACTTTTCCTTCCATCCATTTTAAACCTCCTAAATTTGGTTTGATTTCATATTCTGAATAGCCTGGCGAAGTTGGTTTTACACCTAAATAATATTTTCCTAATAAATAAATCGGACTTGCGCCCCAAGCGTGGCAAAGGCTTTTCCCGTAAGGACGCCCATACATCGTTAAATGTTCCGTTCCTTTTTTGTTCGGATTGTATTCTTCCCAGAAAGAGGTTGCACCTTCATTCAGCATTCCGCCCCAATAATCTTTCATTTCTTTTAGAACGTAATCTTGTTCGCCCATTGCACACAAGGCTTCCAATTCGTAAAAACGCATGTATGGCGTTGTGATTTGAAGTACATCTTTATTAAGCAGCACTTTATTTTTTACGCTTTGTTTTTGTTCTTCAGTAAAATAATTAAAAAATATACCGAACATATTAGCATATCTGGTTACAATGTTTTGCATATTACCGTCTATACGCTGATGCTTCATGACGTTTTCTTTTTTATCCCAAAACACGTCAAACAATTTTGTTTTTAAATCATCACCTAATTTTTGATATTGTTTTTGATCTTCACTTTTACCAGCAATTTCTGCACTAACGGCCATGGCTTCTAAACTTCTCGTTAAAAGCATTTGCTCAAAGCTAACTTCACCGGTTTTTGGTAATCCGTCTGCCCAATCAATAAAAACCCAGTCTCCTTCTAATGGTTCCAGGAATCCGTTTTTATTTCTTCTTTCTAAGCAGAAATCCATAAGCGATTTCATTCTTGGATAAAAAGTTTTGATGAATTTCGTGTCACCCGTATGTAGGTAATAATCGTAAACACCTACAAACCAATACAACGAATAATCCATGATGATATTTACATGAGCCGTTACAGGATCTTTTCCACGAAGTGCTAACAGCGTTCGTTCTACCGAAGCCGAATCAAAGAATAAATAATAATTCATTAAATAACTTTGATAAGCGTCGCCAGACCAAACCCAGCGGTCACGTTTGATTCCGTCTATAAAAAATTCGCGAGACGTTAAATGCATCGTGTAAGCCGACACATCCCAAATTTTATTCAATTGTTCATCCGAAGATTTGAATGCGCCACGATAATCTAATGGCAAATATTCATACAACATCGCAATAGAATCGTATTTTACTCCTGCATCTGCCAGCACCTGAACATAACGAAATGCTTTCGATCCGTCATGCGTGTAGGTTTCAGGTTGTTTTCCATCAAAAGATAAATGATCTAAAGTTTCGCATTTAGCAGAATCCAAGGCTTCTTCACGAGATTCTCCATAATACAATGCTAGTTTGCCTTTTCCTTTTAAACCGTAAATTTTTATATAACCAAAAGTTTCTTTACCAAAATCTACTAATTGACCCGCTCCTATTTTTTCTGATTTTTTTGCACTTAAAGGTTTTGTTGTTAGTTTGAATCCAGAGGGTTTATTTTCTGGCGAATTAAAATTCCAAGAACCAACAGGAACCCACGGCGTACCAGATTGTTGTGCTTTTCCGGTTTCATCAATCCAAAGTTTATCTTCATTGGTTACTTTCCACGAAGCATCAGATTTAACGTATTGACCTGAAATATAAATAGCCGGCAATACTTCCTGATTGTAAACTTTAAAGGAAATTTTATGTTTCCCAGCAGGAACTGTAATCGATTTTGGCTGTCCGTAAATTTGAACGCCATCTAAAAGTAATTGAAAAGGTCCTTCTGAAAAGATTTTCACTTCATCTGGCTTTGGAATGTCTACTTCTGTCTGAAAAGTGACCAAAGCATAAGGACTGTAATATTGCCAAAGTGGCGGAAACACAGCTTCGCGTTCTGTGCGTCTTACCTGCATTTTATTGCTTAACCAAACTTCAAAATCGCCTGGATACCAGATCCATGTCGCTTCTTTTGGTTTTTCCTGTGCTGATGATAGCGTACAAGAAAAAAGGGCAACAAAAAGAAGTAAAATTTTAAAAATGGAAAAGCGGTTTAGCATAGTAAGTTTATTTTGGGACTAAAGATAAGTGTTATCTTCACATTTCACAACCTGCACTATCCTGCTATTTCGTAAAAAATAATACTTATTGATAATTTTTTAAGGTAAAAATTATGAGGTATCACTTTTTTAGTATTAAAAAAAATGATGTTAGAATTTTATGGGACGCCGATGAGACGGATTCGCTATCGCGAAGACGCGGATAAAAACGGATTTTAATTATTTATCCTTTTTGTCATTTCGACGAAGGAGAAATCTTCGCAAGTAACTCCGTAACTATAGTCCAATCTTTGTCGAGCTACTCGTGGAGATTTCTCCTTCGTCGAAATGACAATGATTGTGGTTATTTTTGTGTAAATTATAATCTAAGCAATCATTCTCTCAGATTCATTTTCATCTTCTAAAATATAATTAGAAGGCGTTTTTCCTAAATGTTTTTTAAACATATAAATAAAGGCACTTGTAGTCTCGTAACCCAAATTAAAGGCAATTTCTTTAATAGATTGTTTTTCTCCTAAACGCTTTATAGCTTCTAATAATTTTAAGCGTGTGCGCCAATCGCTGAAATTCATTCCCAATTCTTTAATAAATAAGCGTGATAAAGTTCTGGTGCTCATAAAAGAAAGTTCGGCATAATACTCTATTGTATTTTTGCTTGAAACATCATTCATTAAAAGCTCTACAACTTTTTGAAGTCTTTCGTGATTGGTTGTCGGGAGAAAGGTTGCACTTGGTTCGATTAAAGCCAATTCGTCTAAAAAAACGTCACTAATTCTTTTTTGCGATGGCGTAAGATTTCCTTCAACTCCAAAAGAAATAATTTTAAAAACCAACTGCTTTAAAAACATCGGAATATCAAAGGAAAAACTATTTGTTGGCAATCCTTCCATTGCAGACGGATCGATAAAAACGCTGTAATAATTAACGTCTTTCTGAAAAGTAACCTGATGCTCTACTCCGCCCGGAAGCCATAAGCCCTGCAACGGATTCACAACCCAAATATGATTGCCAACCACAACGTTCATCACGCCACGAGTTGCATAGATCAACTGACCTCTTGGATGTGAATGCGAAATACACATTTCGTTGGTTACCATTTCGGTATATCCAATAACCGGGATTGAGGAATCTATTTGGTATCCAAAATCCGTGGCCATTCTATATGTCCGATATTGACTATTCATTGTCCAAATATAGCAATTCTGACATTAGTATTCTTTTAATCTTTGCAAAAAATAATACAGCTGTTGTTTTTTAATCTAATTTAAAAATCAAAAAATATCTCATGGACACTATTAAAGCAAATCCTGACATAGTTAAAAAAACCACCTATTCGATCTTATTCATCATCAGTTTTTCTCATTTAATTAATGATCTTTTACAAGCTGTTGTTCCTTCAATTTATCCGCTTTTAAAGGAAAATTTTAGTTTAAGTTTTACTCAAATTGGTATTATTACGCTAACTTATCAAATGGTCGCTTCTATTTTACAGCCGTTTGTGGGAATGTATACCGATAAAAATTCAAGACCGTATTCGTTAATTGTTGGAATGTGTTTTACAATGATTGGATTATTTTTGGTTTCTATTTCGACTAATTTTACCTTTTTGCTGCTTTCGGTAAGTTTAATCGGAATTGGATCTTCTATTTTCCACCCAGAATCTTCTCGCGTAGCCCATTTAGCTTCAGGCGGAAAAAAAGGTTTAGCGCAGTCTATCTTTCAATTAGGAGGAAATGCAGGAAGCGCTATAGGTCCTTTATTGGCAGCATTTATCATTATTCCACACGGACAGAGTTTTGTCGCTTGGTTCTGCATTATTGCTTTAGTCGGCATTTTTGCATTGTATAAAATTGCCATTTGGTACACCGCACATTTGTCCGAGAGAAATGCTAATAAATCGGCATATAAAGTTGAAACGCATCATTTATCAAAAAATAAAGTTATGGTTTCGTTAGTTGTTTTATTGATTCTGATTTTCTCTAAGTTTTTCTATATGAGCAGTATCACAAGCTATTATACTTTCTTTTTGATTGACAAATTCCATATTTCAATTCAGCAGTCGCAAGTCTATCTGTTCTTGTTTTCAGGCGCAGTTGCAGCAGGAACTTTGATTGGAGGTCCAATTGGAGATCGATACGGCAGAAAATATGTAATCTGGGTTTCAATTCTTGGCGTTGCTCCTTTTACTTTGTTACTTCCTTACGTTTCTTTATTCTGGGTTGGAACTTTATCTGTAATTATCGGATTGATTCTTTCTTCGGCATTCTCTGCGATTTTGGTTTATGCAACTGAATTATTGCCAGGAAAAGTCGGACTTGTAGCGGGTCTTTTCTTCGGATTTGCTTTCGGAATGGGCGGTTTAGGTTCTGCTATTTTAGGAAAAATTGCCGATGCTACAAGTATTGAGTATGTATTTAAGATTTGTGCGTTTCTGCCTTTGATTGGGGTTATTACTGGGTTCTTGCCTAATTTGGAGAAGAAAAAGAAGGTTGAGTAATTTTTTTATGCCACAAAGTCGCTAAGACGCAAAGTTTTTATTAAAAAATAAGATTTAATTGAGTCCCGATAAATCGGGATGAGAAAAAATATAAAGCTCAAAAGGCTTTAGCCAAAATATCTACAATTTGGCTAAAGCCTTTTTCTATTCTTTTTACATATACCTCCAGTTAAAACTGGAGGCAACTTATAAAATAGCTTGCCTTATTATTTATAATCTTTTTCAAAACATAGCCCGTGGTTTCAACCACGGGAAACGTATTTGGGTAAACGTAATGTTATATATTTCGTCCCCGAGGCTGAAACCACGGGCTATATTTAAATAGATGATTTTTATTTCGCTTCAATTTCATTATTGGTTGTAATAATGATTTTATTTTGCTGATGTTCAATCGTTACGAAATTCCCGTAATTAAAACCGATTTTCTGAAGCCATTTTCCGCAAAGACGAATTTCTGGAAATATAACGTATCGATGATATGATCTTGCCATATGTTTTGGCTGTATTTTTAATCGTCTTTTCGCTGATTGTTTCATTATAGTTCTGTTTTTACGAAACAAAAATAGTAAAAATTATACTACAAATTATAATTTCATATTGTTAAATTATAATTTTATGACTCTTTTGAGTAATATTATTATATTTTTTATTATATTTAAAATGCATCATATTTGCATAATATAGCAATAAATCATCATTGTGTCGAAACTTAAGTTAAATAGAATAAAAGTTGTTTTAGTTGAAAACAATAGAAGCAATAAGGAATTAGCCAAACATTTAGGTAAAACAGTAGCAACTGTTTCGCGTTGGTGTACGAATGAATATCAGCCTTCTATTGAAACGCTTTATGAGGTTTCTAAATATTTGAAGGTTGATATTCGGGAGTTGTTGGTTTCTACTGGGAACAAATCATAAAAAAACACTTTCTTATTGAGAAAGCGTTTTTTTTTAATGAGTTTAAAATTCTAAAAGTTTACGACAAAACTAAATCAGCACTGGTTAGCTTTACTTTTGGTTTACCTAATTTTATTACAGCTTCCTGTACTTTAGTTTGATCTTCTTTTGAAAGGAATACTGGAATCAAAACCGCTATTTCTATTTTTAATAATCGATTTATAACAATTAAATCTCTTAAAGTAAATGGTTTAATACCATTCATAAGTTCAGACATATACGTTTTGCTTTTATGACCTAAAATTAAAGCCAGGTTTTCCTGAGTTAATTCGAGTTCTTTGAGTTTCTTCCTTATTATTTGTTTTCTATTTTCAAGAAACAATCTCTCTAGTTCTGCTATGCGTTCAGATTTATCACTTTCTAAAATTTTTTGATCATCAATTTTATCGACATCATTCCATTCCGAATTTTCATACTTCTCAATTATGTCACGCAAATTAGATCTTAAGTTTTTAAAATGTGTATTATCTTTAGCCAAAAGCCTTAATTTTCGGTCAGCAATAAGAGCTCTTTCATAATCTAGCTCGTTTGTGATTACGCCTCTTTCTACTATTTTTTCTATATCAAAATGTGTTTTCATTATTCTATATAGTTATTTTTACGTAACCATTTTTCAATAGTTGCTTTGTTATTTTTAAATGTTGATTCATATTCCTGATGCGTTCCTGCCCATACAATTGTAGCCTCGCCATCATTATCAAACTCAATCAATATAAGTGTTCTATGGATATTAATATTGAAGAAATAAAAACCGTCATTATGTACACAGTCTGCATCATTTCTAATTTCGTCAATAGTATTTTCATTAGAATTAAACCTTTCTAAATCAATAATTAACTTATCAATTTCATCGCATAACTTTTTATTACCTATATTTTTCTTTTTAATTTTTAAAATTGTCTTTTTCCCAATAATCCTCATAATACCAACTTAGCAAAGATAATTAAAAGTTCTTATACAAACCGAACTTTTAATTTATAGTTCATTTTAAATCCATTTAAATTTTATCGCAAGATTTCTATTTTCTTAAATTCAAAAAAGTTATCTCTAAAAGCAAACTTACAATTTTATCTCAATTTTTAACACGTATTTACCTTCTTTTTTAAATTATTATATTATTTGTCAATTTTTAAAAAGCATAAAAAAACGCTTCCTTTTATCAAAGAAGCGTTTTTAAAATTATAAAAGTTTGAAGAGAATTTAATTCCCATTAAAAACCAAATACAAAATCAAAATCGTCAACCCCAACAACCCAAACAAAAGCTTCACCTTTTTACTCGTTTTAGGAATATCCGTTTCATCTGAAACATTAACTTCAGGATTTTTATCGGTTAAAGAAATAATAACGGCTGTAATTAAAAGCACAGCAAAAATGTAAAATGAAATCAATAAAAAGTGAGGCCAAGCAGGATATTTATCGGCAGGGAAAATCCATAGATACAAAACCCCAACAAACAAACTAAAAGCAGAACCCCAAGAAAGTGTTGCATTTACCGCTTTTTTTGTAGTGCGTTTCCAGAAAACACTCAAAAGGAAAACAACAGATAACGAAGGCGCCAAGAAACCTAAAACCGCCTGAAAAATGTTGAATAAATTCTGTCCTTTGATATTATCAATCGCAACAGCAATCAGAATCGCAAAAACACATCCAGCAGCAATTGTCAAACGACCAATTCTAATTTGATCCTGAATCGTCGCCGTCGGGTTGATTTTCTTCACATAAATATCATTCGTAAAAACGGTACTTAAAGCGTTTAACGAAGAACCAATTGTTCCCACCAAAACCGCAATCATAACGCAGATTACCAAACCGTTCATTCCGCTTGGGAAAAGGTTCGTAACCATGGTCATATAAGCCAAATCAGAATTGCTTCCTAATTCTGGATATAATGCATAACATAAAATTCCGGGAAGAATAAACAACGGCAAAGCCATAACTTTTAACCAGCCAATGAAGTTAACGCCAAGCTGTCCCTGTTCTAGGTTTTTAGCTCCCAAAACACTCTGCACCATCGATTGATCGGTACAGAAAAAAGCAACTGCAGCTACAGGATATCCTAACAAAATAGCAGGCCACGGATAATGGGCATCATCTGAAGGACGGACTAAATTCCAAAAGTTTGAAGGAGTTTTGGCAATTAAAACATCAATTCCGCCTAACTTTTGCAAACCTAAAAACGAAAGCGTTAACGAAACTACAATCAGTAAAATCATCTGAAAAACATTCACTTTAGCAATCGCTTTTAATCCTCCAGCAAATGTAAATATTCCAGAGAAAATCACTAAAACCGTAACGCTCTGCCACATTGGAATTCCCAAAATCTGACGTACTAAAACGCCTCCGCTGAATAATCCTAAAGACAGCCAGCTTACTAATATTTTTACCAAAGCATACCAAGCCAAAATATTCTGCGTACTGTCGCCGTAGCGTTTTCCCATATATTCGGGCATAGTGCTTACTTTGCTTGCAATATATCTTGGTGCAAAAACCATTGCCAAAAGCAGTAAAAATACAAAAGCATACCATTCAAAATTTCCTGCTACAATTCCCGTAGCGTAACCAATACTCGCAAAAGCCAATAATGACGAAGGCCCAACATTGGTTCCCCACATATTAAACCCAATGCTGTACCAGTTTAAGGAATTTCCTGCCAGAAAAAGCGTTTCATTTTTCTTTCTCTGTTTCATACTTACCACATATCCAATGACTAACAATGCCACTAAATAACCCGCAACAATGACAAAATCGAGCGTGGTTAATTTATCGTAGATACTATTCATAGTCCGTATTCGTTAAGAATATCGGCGATTTTAACCGGCATTCCAGTTTGCAAAGATTTATCCATTGCTTGTAACAAAGCCACAGTTCCAATTCCTTCTTCCATGTTTGGATATGCTTCAAAACCTTGCTCGATACTGTCTGTAAAATATTCTAAATAATTCTGATATTCCCCGCCGTGATGACTTTGTCCTTCAAAACGGAAATAATATTTTATCGTACTATCGCCCCAAGTAATTACTTTTTCTTCACCCGTTTTGTCTGTAACGGCATAACGCAATTCATGATAATCGGCTTGGCTTGCTCCTTCTGTAGCACGCAGAATTGTACTCATTCCGCTGTCGCGTTGTGCTGGCTGTGTTGGCGAAGTGTAAACACCACTCACACGCGCAATTCTTCCATCGGTTGCTTTGAAGATAAAATGCATCGTATCTTCATTTTTTAATCCAGCACTTTGTCCGTTACTACTGATCATTCCGTAACCCATTACTTCCTGAATATTCGGCAAATACCATCTAATAAAATCTACAGGATGACTCAAACCTCCGTACAACCATTTAAACGATTGCAAAAGCGACCATTCTTTCTTTAAAAACCATCTGTGATCAGCGTGATATTGGGCTTCAATGGTGATTAAATCTCCAATTAAACCTGCTTCGTAATCCGCTCTTTGTCTTTTTGCTGGTTCGAAAAAACGGGAACTTTGTCCAATGAAAACTTTCTTTCCTGTTAATTTGCTTAATTCTAATAACTCTTTAGCATCTGAAAGATCATCGATAAAAGGTTTTGTACAAACTACATGTTTTCCATGTAACAAAGCTTGTTTTACATGTTGTGCATGCAAATGATCGGGCGTATAAATTGCGATAATATCAATTGATGCATCATTCAATAAATCGTCGTAATTCGTTGTGTAAGAATGAAAATCGAATTCTTTTGCACGCTGTTTACACAATTCTTCGTTTCGGTCGCATATTTTAACAAGTTCCAGCTTTGAGCTTTCTATAGCGGCAGACATTGTGCTTCGTCCTTCTCCAAGTCCCAGAATGGCTATTTTTAACATGAGGTGTGGTTATTTTAGATTGTTGATTTTAGTTTTTTTTTGCCACAGATTAAAAGGATTAAAATGATTTTTTCTAATCTGTGGAAATCCTTTAATCTGTGGCAAAATATTATTTCGTTTCTACTTTGTTTAAAAATATCCAGGTTTCATCAGGTTTTGTGCCCTCAATTCCCGATTGGTATTTTTTCATTAAAGCGTTCCATTCGTCTACACGCGGATTGTTTTCAGTGGTTTTTGGATTTAGTTTATCCAAATTTTTACCTTTCGGAATACTGATTACCAAGATTAATTGTCTGTCTTTTTTGAAGACTTGTAATTGCTGAAAATCGGCATTACAAAAACCTTTGGCAACTTCCGGCCATTTTTCGAATTGCGTTTTATGATACTCTACATATTCTTTCTGGAGTTTTTCATCGGCAGGAAGATTTGCTGTTAAAACCACATTTTCCCAATCTGATGCTGGTTTTGAATCTTTACATCTTTCAAAATTTTGGAAATCATAAACCAAATCTTCATAGATTTTAATTTCTAAAGAAGGAAAAGCGCCCGCCAGTTTTCGCTTTGTTCTTTCCGGCTGATTCATTTTTCCGTAAATCACCAAATGATTTTTCCATTGATACAATTCCTGACCAACAATTCTAAATCCTGTTAAAGTCGATTTGATTTTTTCGATATCAAAATCAGAACCTATCAATTCGATGGCATACGGTTTTGGCATTTCCTGCAATCCCCATTTTTCATCGATTACGACTTCTTTTTCTAAATCTTTATAAGGCGCTCTGATTCCAGCATTATCTTTAATTTTAGAACTTACATACGGATCGTTATGCTCCCAAATATTTCCTTTTGGACCATTATGGTTTTTAAGGATTTTCTTTTCGGCAATCCAATTGTTTTTTATCGTAAAACCTTCACTTCCTTCATCGGTATATAAGTACAGCCATAAAAACGGATCGTGCGCATATGGACTGTTGTAAACCTTGTCGATATAATTTTCTTCAATTCGGCTGTTTGGTTGTGCCGAAAGTGTATAAATTCCAGCAACATCATGTAAATGTTTGGCGTAATGATGAATTTTATTCGCCAGAATTTTATTGTTCTGCATCACGTTTGGTGTATGCGTCCAACCCCAGCCCATTGCCATTCCAGAATACGATACATCTGAAATTTCGTTGTGTTCAATGGTTATATTTCGAACAAAACCTGCACTGATTCCTAAAGTTCCCCAATCTTCATTGGTTACATTCGTAATTAAATTATCCGAAATCACTTCATCCGAACACATTTCTCTTTCATCTTTTATGATTAAAGGCAAATGCGCTTCAAAAGCTTCTTCAGAGAAAATCCCAACATTTATGGCACTTCCTCCTATATCTTTAAATAAATTTCCTTTTACGGTATTATGATTTGTTCCTTTATTTAAATCTAAACCAGTCGAAGACAGATGTTCAAAACGGCAAGATTCAAACTGAATATTATTGGCATAATTTACTTCAACCGCCGAACGTGGTCTTCCTACCCAAGCTTGATTTTCTAAACTAGCCTGATTTGGCGTTCCTGGAACTTTCAATTTATAAGCGTCTAACAAATACAAACCAGACTGCAACGGCACATGACCTTGCTGTGACGGACGAAGCCAGTTGCTGTACTGAAATGAAATTCCTTTAAATCTAAAATGGCTCACAGGAGAATCAATTGTTCCTTTTACTTCAACAAGATTTTCTAAAACGGGAGCGGTTACAACTGCCGAATTAATTTCTTCTCCAACTCTCGGAACATAATAGATTTTAGCATTTTTCTTGTCTAAATACCATTCTCCAGGCTCGTTTAAAAGCGAAAAAGCATTATTTAAGAAATAAGCTGAATTCCCATTATTTTTAGAAATCCAAGGTGCAGGCCATGGGTGTTCGCTTTGAATACGACTTTCTGGTTCTTCAAACCAAAGTTTGGCGCTATCTTTTTGTACTTCAATATTTTTAATACGTAAGTTGGCATTCGACCACCATTGTACGATAAACATTTCCATTCCCGGTTCAAACTTAACCGACTTATCTTTAAACGGAATCCAGCAGGTTTGTTCCTCGTGATTCCAAGATAAAATACGTTCCATTGTAGTTCCCGCAGTATTTTTGGCTCTTACGGCTTTTTTGCCATTTACCCACAATTGTCTGTAATCAATCAAACTTCCTGCTTTTTTTGGAGCATCAGCCACCCAAACAGCTCCTTTTTTAAGTCCGTTGATAACGGTTGTCGATTTTGTCCAGTTTTTAATTTCGATTCCACCGCTTATAATGGGTTTAGCATTTACATCGGCTTCAATTGTTGTCGGACTTTCTGCTGTTCCAGAATCTTCAGGACGAACAAATAATGGTTCGTTTAAATAATAGGTTCCATTCATTACTATGATTCGGATTCCATCTTTAATCGATGGATCTTTTAAACGACGAAGTTCTCTCGCTTTTCGCATGGCCATATGAACCGTTGCCAGCGGACTTGATTTTGTTCCGATATTCGAATCTTTTCCTGATGGTGAAACCCAGATTTCAGCTCCACTTGCAGAAACTGTGAATACCATTAAAAAAACAATTAGTAATTTGTTGAAAGGAATTAAACGCATTATTTATAGTATTGATTTTTTTCTTGAGCTAAAATTACGAGGCATTTATTTAAAGCGCTATATTTTTTACAAATAATTGTATTTTTAACACTTTTACCAAATAACAGGGACAATTTAAAAGAATATAAAATCACAAGCATCCTGTACCCTCCTGTAATATTGACTTCGAGACATTCACTTTGAAAATTCGGCTTTTAATTATCTTCTAATTTCCCAATCAAAAAAAGTTAAATTCATAAAAAATCTGTGATAAACCTCCAAAAACTGGTATTTCATAATATTTTTTTAATAGATTTGTGTAATCGATTACATTAAATATTTCAATTTAAAAACGCATAATTTTATTCATTGAATAAAAATTTACAGCATAAAAAATTGAATTACCAGTAAATCGAAAAAAAGTTCCTAAGACACTAAATCAGTAAGATGTTATGTTTCTCACTTGAATCTTAGCATCTTAGCGACTTAGAACCTCAGAACCTTAAATACTAACTATAATATAATACGAATGAAAACTAACCGAAAAACCCTTTTATGTATTGCTCTAGCCTCTTTTGCTTTGAGTTTCAATACAGTTTCTGCACAGAAATCTGCTGATACTTATAAAAATATTGAGTTTAAAATGGCTGAAGTTCAAGAACCTGTAATTCCACAATACAGTGTAAATTTAAAAGACTTTGGAGCAGTAAATGGCGGTTATGTTTTAAATACAAAAGCTTTTGCAGATGCGATTGATGCGTTGTCTAAAAAAGGAGGCGGAAAATTAATTATACCTCCTGGGATTTGGTTGACTGGTCCGATCATTCTGAAAAGCAATATCGAACTTCACGCTCAAACTGGCGCTTTAATAAAATTCTCAACTGATAAAACTTTATATCCAATTATCGAAACCAGTTTTGAAGGTATAAATACTTGGCGATGCATCTCTCCTATTTATGGCAAAAACTTAGAAAATATAGCTTTTACTGGAAATGGTGTGTGGGACGGTTCTGGCGAAGCTTGGAGACAAGTTAAAAAAAGCAAATTGACAGACGAGCAATGGAAGAAATTTGTAGCTTCGGGTGGAGTTTTAAACGAAAAGAAAGACAGCTGGTATCCTTCTGAACAATATTTAAAAGGTGCTAAGGGTGCCGATCAGAATATTCGTCATGATTTGAAAACGAAAGAAGATTTTGAAGCTATTCATGATTTTTTACGTCCCGTTTTAGTTAGTATTCAAAACAGCAAAAGAGTCCTATTTGACGGACCTGTTTTCCAAAATTCTCCTGCGTGGAATATTCACCCTTTATTAATTGAAGATTTAATTGTTCGAAATATAACCGTTAGAAATCCGTGGTTTTCTCAAAACGGTGATGGACTTGATGTAGAATCTTGTAAAAATGTAGTTATCGAAAATTCAAGTTTTGATGTGGGTGACGATGCGATCTGTATTAAATCAGGAAAAGACAAAGACGGACGTGACAGAGGTGTTCCTTGCGAAAATATCATTGTAAAAAACAATATCGTATATCACGGACACGGCGGGGTTACGGTTGGAAGTGAAATGTCTGGAGGAGTAAAAAACCTGCACGTTTCTAACTGTACTTTTATGGGAACGGATGTTGGTCTTCGTTTCAAAAGTACTCGTGGACGTGGCGGTGTTGTAGAAAACATTTATATCTCAGACGTTTTTATGACTGATATTCCGTCACAAGCTATTTCATTCGATTTGTATTACGGAGGAAAATCGATCGCTGAAACTTTAGCCGAAGGCGGCAATACGGTAAGTACAAAAGCGATTCCGGTAAACGAAGAAACGCCTCAGTTTAAAAATATCGTAATCAAAAATATTACAATCAAAGGCGCTCAGCAAGCGGTATTTTTACAAGGTCTTCCTGAAATGAATTTAGAAAATATTGAAATCACAAACCTAATTGCAAAAGCTCAAAAAGGTTTTTCTATAATTGATGCTAACGGAATTAAAATCAGCAACGCTCAATTGGATATTGAAGCTAAAAATGCCTTCGAAATTTACAATACTAAAAACCTTTCCCTAAAAAATATAGAGTTTAACCCTTCTTCATCAAATGCAATTACGATTAATGGTGAAGCAAGTAAGAATATTGATTTAAGTGGTTCTTCTGCTAATTTTTCTAAGACGACTACTATTGATAAAAAAGTTCCTAAAAAAGCGGTTAAGTTTTAAGACTCAATTTCAAAATATAGCCCGTGGTTTCAACCACAGGCTTTATTTTTTTATCATTTTAAATAGACCAAAGACCTCAAAATCATTAACATAGAGCAACGCTCTATGATTTTTCATACACCAGAACAATAGAGCCCTGAAAGGGCGTAAGCGATTACGTGATTATTAATTCTTACGCCCTTTCAGGGCTTTTGTTACTTTTGTATTCTTCCTTATCAATGGGCGTTGCCCAGTGTTGATGATAGGAGCCTTTCAGGCTCTTTTACTTTATGAGCTAACTTATAAGTTATAAGTTGTAAAACTCATACGCATTCTCAAACCAAATCTTATTCTGGTCTTCAATAGAAAACTTCGAAATATAATCTTCCAAAGTTTTTACAACTTCATTATAATCAGAAGCTACATTTAAAACTGGCCAATCCGAACCGAACATTAATTTATCAACTGAAAAGTTTTCAAAAATCACATCCAGATATGGTTTTAAATCTTCTGGTTTCCAATTTTTCCAATCGGCTTCTGTGACCATTCCAGAGATTTTACACCAGACATTGTCGTATTTTGCAATTTCTTCAATGCCGCTTTTCCAAGAATAGATAGTTTCTGATTTAATATCTGGTTTGGCAATATGATCGATTACAAACTTTTGATTTGGAAAATTTTTTACCAAATTTATTGCTGCTGGTAATTGGTGTTCGAAAATCAATATATCGTAAGTATAATTGAAGGATTTTAAAGCTGCGATTCCTCTTCTGAATTCTGTTCCATACATAAAATCATCCGCTTCACCTTGAACGACGTGCCTGAAACCTTTCAATTTTTCTTGATCTGAAAAGAATTGCAAACGATCTTCAATATTCTCATTTCGCAAATCTACCCAGCCGACAACTCCTTTTATGAAATTATTTTTAGAAGCCAAATCCAATAAAAATTGAGTTTCTTCTTCCGATTGACTTGCTTGAACCGCAACACAACCTTCAAACTGATTTTCTTTTAATAATGGCTGTAAATCTTCTGGAAGAAAATCTCTTTGAATATTCTGCATCGTTTCGTCAATCCAGCTGTCCCTAATGGGATCAAACTTCCAAAAATGCTGATGGGAATCTATTCTTTTACTCATATCTTTTTAATTAACATCGCTGATTAAAGCGCGGTCTAAATGTACGTAACCTCCATCCACAAAAACAAATTGCCCAGTAGTATGCGATGATTTTTCTGAGATAATGAAAAGTGCTGTATCTGCAATTTCTTCTGTTTTTGTCATACGACTTTCCAATGGAATTGTTTTACTAATTTTTTTAAGGACTGCTTCGCCATCTGGCAATGTTTTAATCCAATCTTCGTAAGCAGGTGTATAACTTTCAGCAATAATAATCGCATTCGAACGAATTCCGTACTGAATCAAATCTACCGCCCATTCTCTTGTTAAACCCAAAACGCCGCCTTTCGCAGCAGCGTAACCAGAAGTTCCGCCCTGCCCTGTTAAAGCCACTTTTGAACCAATATTCAAAATATTTCCTTTTGATTCTTTTAAGTATGGAAGTGAATATTTAGCTAAAAGAAAATAACTAACGACATTCAATTTCAAAGAATCCATAAATTCCTCGTAAGAAGCGTCTAATCCTGCGCCATCATTTACACCAACATTATTGATTATAGCATCGATTCTGCCATATTTAGCTCCGATTACTTTTACAGCATTTTCTATTGCAACAGGATCAGTTACATCAGTCTGGACAAATAAAGAATTAACACCTCTTTTTTGAAGTCTTTCTACGTATTCGAAACCTCTTGCGTTTCTGTCAACTAAAACCGGGATTGCGCCTTCATCTGCTAATCTGTTGACGATCGTTTCTCCAATACTGCCTTCTTTTCCAGCCGAACCGGAAACGACAACTATTTTATTTTTTAAGTTTAAATCCATTTTTGTGGGTATTTAAAGTTATATTTTTCCTCATTTTTGTCATTTCGACGTAGGAGAAATCTTCGCAAGAAACTCAACAAAAATTGGCGAATTTCTTGATGGAGCTACTCGTGAAGATTTCTCCTACGTCGAAATGACAAACAGTACTTTACAATATACTCTTAGTCTATTTCAATTAACGCTTTGATCACATTATTCTTAGGATCAATTAGTTTTCCAAAATCAGTTATCATTTCAGAAAAACTTGTTCTGTGCGTAATATATTTTTTCGGATCGATTTTTCCTTCTTTCAAACATTTCATTACATATTCGAAATCCTCGATTGTTGCATTTCGACTGCTCATTAAAGTCGATTCTCTTTTGTGGAAATCAGGATGACTAAAACTTAACTCTCCCTTTTGAAGTCCGACCAAAACAAATCTTCCGCCATGCGAAATATAATTAAAAGCGCTGTTCATCACTTTCTGATTTCCAGTTGCATCAATAACCACGTTTGCCATATCGCCGTTTGTTAATTCAGCTAATTTTTGCGCAACATCATCGTTTAACGGATTAATCGTATCATCTGCATTTAGTTCTGTTTTACAGAAATTTAATCTGTAATCGTTGATATCCATTACAATTACTTTTGCTCCGGCAATTTTAGCAAACTGAATCAAGCCAATTCCGATTGGTCCTGCTCCCATTACCAAAACGGTATCAGTTGGTTTTACTGCTGCTCTTCTAACGCCGTGCGCCGCAATTGCTAACGGTTCAACCAAAGCCAGTTCATCATAATCTAAACCTTGACCGTGCAGTAAATATTGTTCTGGGATCGACACATATTCAGCCATTCCGCCATCAATATGAACTCCGAAAACTTTGATATTTACACAGCAGTTTGTCAATCCGTTTCGGCACGCAACACATTTTCCGCAGTTGAAATACGGAATAAAAGTTACTTTATCTCCCGGTTTAAAACCTTCAGCATTTCCATTTACATATTCTGCAGCCAATTCGTGGCCTAGAATTCTTGGATATTCAAAATAAGGCTGAGTTCCCCCAAAAGCGTGAATATCAGTTCCACAGATTCCGATTCTTTTAATTTTCAATAAAACTTCTCCCTCTTTTGGTTCTGGAATACTGGTTTCTTTTAATAGAAATTCCTGCGGTTTTTCGCAAACTATATATTTCATTTTATACTTTCTTAATTTTTATTTTTGATATGCTACGGCTTTCTGTTTGCTTGTTCCTAAACCTTCAATTCCCAATTCAACAATATCTCCAGCTTTAATGTAAATCGGATCTGGTTTGATTCCTAAACCAACTCCAGGCGGCGTTCCTGTACTGATAATATCACCCGGAAGCAAAGTCATAAACTGACTTAAATAATGTACCAGATAAGGAATCTTGAAAATTAGATTTAGTGTATTACTGTCTTGGTATTTTTTACCATTTACCGTCAGCCACATCTTTAAATTGTCAACATCTGCAATTTCATCTTTTGTTGCCAAAAATGGTCCAAGAGGTGCAAACGTATCGCTTCCTTTTCCTTTTGCCCATTGTCCGCCACGCTCTAATTGAAAAGCTCTTTCGCTGTAATCATTTAATAAAGCATAACCCGCAACGTAATCTAAAGCTTCTGCTTCTTCAACATAACTTGCTTTTTTCCCCACGATAAAAGCCAATTCAACTTCCCAATCTGTTTTTTCACTATTCTTTGGAATAATCAAATCATCGTCTGGACCGCACAAAGAAGTTGTTGATTTGAAGAAAATAATCGGTTCTGTCGGAATCGGAGCGTTTGTTTCTTTACAGTGATCAATATAATTCAATCCAATGCAGATAATTTTTGAAGGCCTTGCCACTGGCGAACCCAAACGTACAGAAGAATCCACTTCTGGTAAAGTAGGGTTGCTTTCTAATGCTTTTTGTAATTTCTCTAATCCGTTTTCTTCAAAGAAACTTTCGTTAAAATCGGTTACAATTGAAGAAACATCGTATCTCTTTTCTCCAATCAAAACTCCAGGTTTCTCTTTTCCGATTTCTCCAAAACGTATTAATTTCATAATCGTATATTTTTAATTGTTAGTTTATTTTTTCTGATGAATGAGTTCACCAATTGTATATTATCGTGACAATTCTGCTTTTTTCAATTTCGAAATTCATCAAAAGAGCAAAGCAAAATTAATAAATGTAAAAAACACAATTACAAAAATACTTTTTAAAAATTAATATCCGAGATATATTTTATTTTCCGTTAATGAAAATGACTAAACTTTAAATTTTTATAACATTTTTTAGACGGTTTGTAAAAATTATATCACTAATTATAGATTTATGTAAAAAAGATTTCTTAAAAAGAAAGGATTTCTTGTGCATTTAAATCTTATTTCTACTTTTGTAATTGTAAATTTTACATTTATTATTTCAAACGATTTCTTTACCCAAAATTCCTATACAAAAATGATAAAATTAAAGGGCATAACTTGGACCCATACAAGAGGTTTGCTTCCAATGGTTGCTACATCGCAGCGTTTTACTGAACTACATCCTGATGTTGAAATTTCTTGGGAGAAAAGAAGTTTACAAGAATTTGCCGATGCTTCAATCGAAGACCTAGCCAAAAGATTTGATTTATTGGTAATTGATCACCCTTGGACAGGCTTTGGAGCACAGACTAAAGCGATTCTTCCGTTATCTGATTATTTATCAAACGAATATATTAAAGACCAAGAAATTAATACGGTTGGAAAATCATACGGAAGTTATGTTTTTCATGATAAATTATGGGCGTTGCCAATTGATGCTGCAACTCCTGTTGCTTCTGCCCGACTGGATCTTTTAGAAAAAAACAATTTAGAAGTTCCTAAAACTTATGATGATTTATTGGCTTTAGCGAAAAAAGGTTTAGTCGCTTTCGCTGGAATTCCCGTAGATGTTTTAATGAGTTTTTATATGTTTTGCTGTAGTTTGGGCGAAGCTCCTTTTCTTTCGGAAGAAAAAGTGATTTCTGAAACTACAGGGATCAAAGCGCTTCAAATGTTTAGAGAATTAGCGCAATTAATTGATCCTGCTAACTTTAACCGTAATCCTATTCAGGTTTATGAGGCTATGGTTAATTCAGACGAAATTGCCTATTGTCCTTTTGCTTATGGTTATTCTAATTATTCCCGCATTGGCTACAGCCAAAACCTTTTACATTTTTATGATTTAGTAAAACTGAATGAGAATCCAATGATTTCATCTTTGGGAGGAACTGGATTAGCAGTTTCTTCTTTCAGCGAACATACTGAAACTGCGATAAAATATGCAGAATTTACTTGTTCATCACAGGTTCAGCAAAATATTTATACCGATAACGGCGGTCAGCCAGGACATTTGCAAGCTTGGAAAAGCGAAAGAATTAATGGTGTGACGCACAATTATTTTAAAAATACACTTCCTGCATTAGAACGTGCTTTCCTTCGTCCGAGATATTACGGTCACATGTATTTCCAAGATCATGCTGGAGATGTGGTTCGTAATTATTTGATGAATGGCGGAGAAGAATTAAAAGTATTGGAAGAAATGAATTCGCTTTACGCGGAATCTCTAAAAATCCAGACCGTATGAGACCTTTAGAAGGATTAGTTGTTCTAGAATTCTGTCAGTTTTTAGCAGGACCTTCGGCGGGATTAAAATTAGCCGATTTAGGCGCGCGTGTCATCAAAATCGAGCGTCCTGTAAAAGGTGAAGCTTGCAGACAATTGAGCATCAAAGATTTATTTGTTGATGATAGCAGTTTGCTTTTTCATACGATTAACAGAAATAAAGAATCTTTTGCAGCCGATTTAAAAAATCCTGACGATTTGATTTTAATCAAAAAACTAATCCAAAAGGCTGATATTATGACGCATAATTTCAGACCTGGCGTGATGGAAAAAATTGGTTTAGATTTTGAAAATACACTTTCTATAAATCCGCAGCTTATTTACGGAACCATTACAGGTTACGGAAATGAAGGTCCGTGGGCAAAAAAACCGGGACAAGATTTATTGTTACAATCACTTTCTGGTTTAAGCTGGCTGAGCGGACGCAAAAGTCAAGGTCCAGTTCCTTTTGGATTGGCGGTTGCCGATTTAATGTGCGGAAATCATTTTGTACAAGGAATTTTAGCAGCACTTTTAAAAAGAGCTAAAACCAAGAAAGGCGTTTTGTTAGAAGTGAGTTTATTGGAATCTATTTTGGATGTACAATTTGAAGCGATTACTTCTTTCCTAAATGATGGCGGTCAATTGCCTGAACGTGGCGATATTAAAGGAAGTGCACATGCTTTTTTAAGTGCGCCTTACGGAGTTTATCAAACGCAAGACGGCTTTTTATCGCTAGCAATGGGCGATTTACTTTTCATTGGAAAAGCTTTAGGATTAGATTTAAAAGCTTTCGCTGATAAACATCTTTGGTTTGAAAAAAGAGATGAAATAAGAACGATTTTAAGTGAAAGAATTCAAACTCAAACTTCTGATTATTGGATTGAAATCTTGCAGAAAGAAGGGATTTGGTGCGGAAAAGTTTTCAATTACGAAGAATTAGATAGTCAGACTTTTGTAACTGAATTACAGCTGAAACAAACCGTAAAAAATAGCGAAGGCGAAACTTTGGTTACGACTAGAAGTCCGATTCAGTTGGATGGAGAGATTTTACTTAGTGAAAAAGCAGCACCTAAAGTGGGACAAGATAATTTGAATATACATAAAGAGTTTATTCGCTAGATTATTAAATCGTTTATTTGTTTAATCGTTTAATCGTATTAAACAAATCGACGAATTAACGGTTAAACAAATAAACGATTAAACGCTTAAACACAACATGAAGCCATTAGAAGATTATTTAATTGTAGATTTCAGTCAGTTTCTTTCGGGTCCGTCGGCGAGTTTGCGTCTTGCCGATTTGGGAGCGCGCGTTATAAAAATTGAAAAACCGGTAACGGGAGATATCTGCCGTACTTTATATACTTCTGATTTGATTATGAACGGCGAATCGTCGGTTTTTCATACCATTAACAGAAACAAAGAGTCTTTTGCAATTGATTTTAAACAACCAGAGGAATTTCAAAAACTAAAAAAACTATTAGCTAAGGCTGATGTTGTGATGCATAATTTCAGACCTGGAGTTATGGAGCGCATTGGTTTGAGTTATGATGACGTAAAAAGCATTAATCCAAATGTGATTTATGGGTCAATTTCAGGTTTTGGAGAACATCCAAATTTAAAAGATTTACCGGGACAAGATTTGCTTTTACAATCTTTAACCGCTTTAACTTGGTTAAGCGGCAATCAAGAAGATGGTCCAGTTCCAATGGGATTGTCGATTGTTGATATGCTTGCTGGAGCGCATTTAGCACAAGGAATTTTAGCCGCTTTATATCGAAAAGCAACTCATAATATTGGTGCACAAATTCAAGTAAGTATGTTGGAATCTGCATTTGATTTTCAATTTGAAACCATTACAACCTATTTTAATGACGGAGGCGAATTGCCAGTTCGAACTAAAACGAATAATGCACACGCCTATTTGGGCGCTCCATACGGAATTTACAAAACCAAAAACGGTTATTTAGCATTGGCAATGGGATCGATTCCTGTTTTGGCTTTTCTGCTAAAATGTGATGCTTTATTGGCTTTCCCAGAAAATAAATTTACGCTTAGAGACGAAATCAAAAATATTCTTGCCGATCATCTGCAAACACAGGAAACACAGTTTTGGTTAGATATTTTAGAACCAGCCGACATTTGGTGCGCAGGAGTTTTAAACTATCAACAGTTATTTGCCGAAGACGGATTTAAGGTTTTAAATTTTACGCAGCAAGTCGAAATGCTTGACGGCTACACATATAAAACAACACGCTGTCCGATAAAAATTGACGGCGAATATCTGACTTCTGGAAAAGGTTCGCCGAAACTGGGTCAGGACAACGAGAAAATTATTAAAGAATTTATAGACTGTTAATGGAAAAAATTAGAATCGCCGTTCGTAAATTCGATCCTTTCGAAAGTACACTTCGAAAATTATGGGATGCATTTTCACTTCAAAACAATATAAAAATGGAAGCGGAAATGGTTGCATTGGAACTTCATGATTTATATGAAACCACAATTTCAGATAAAGGCCTAAAAGAAGGAAAATGGGATATTGCACATATCAATACCGATTGGATTTTTGATGCCGCAAACGAAAATGCGGTTCTTAATTTGTTTTCTTTAATTGGAGAAAATCCGCCAGAAAATTATCCTTTCGGATGGCACAAATCGCTGTTGCATTTACAAAAACTAAGTAATGGCATTTTCGGACTTCCATTTCATGACGGCCCAGAATGTTTGATTTACCGAAAAGATCTATTCGAAGACGATACAGAAAAAGAGAATTTCAAAAAGCAGTTTGGTTACGAACTTTGTACGCCAAAAACTTGGCAGGAATTTACTGAAATAGCCACATTTTTTAATCGTCCCGAAGAGAATTTATACGGTACTGTTTTTGCCAATTATCCTGACGGACATAATATGGTTTTTGACTTCTGTCTGCAGTTATGGACACGCGGCGGTTCTTTATTAAACAAAAAAAATCAGATTGACATTCATAACGAAGCAGCGATAAAAGCATTGGATTTTTATCGAAAAATGGTCAATGACAAAAATGCCGTTCATCCAAAATCGAGAGAATTTGGTTCGGTTGAAGCAGGTTTGGCTTTCGCCGAAGGACAAGCAGCAATGGCAATCAACTGGTTTGGATTTGCTTCTATGGCAGAAGTAATTGACGAATCAAAAGTAAAAGGGAAAATTGATATCACTTCTCTCCCATCTGATCCGGGTCATAAAACGGCTTCTTTGAATGTATATTGGTTGTATACCATTGGTTCTGGAAGCAAACACAAAAAACTGGCTTACGATTTTTTACGTTTTGCAACAACGCCAGAAAGCGACAAATTATTGACAACCGAAGGCGGAATCGGATGCAGAAAATCAACTTGGAAAGATGCAGAAATCAATACTTTAATTCCGTTTTATCATAAACTGGAAATGCTTCATGAAAATGCATTAACACTGCCTCAAACACCAATCTGGCCAAAAGTAGCCGAGCTTATTGACAATACCGTTTTAAAAGCCATTGAAACTGATATTTCTTCTGAAATACTTTTAGAGGAAACTCAGAAAAAAATTAGAGAATTAAGTCAAGGAACAACATTACACGGCTCTGTCAAAAATTAAACTTGACAGGCTTAATTTCAAAATATAGAACAAATGAATATTCCCTATAAACCTTTACTTCCCCAAACAGAACAGCCCATTGTAATTATTGGAGCGAGCGGTATTGTAAAAGATGCGCATCTTCCTGCTTATGAAATGGCTGGTTTTAAAGTTTTTGGTATTACCAACAGAACCATCTCAAAAGCATACGATTTACAGAAACAATTCAAAATTGATCATGTTTTTGAAAGTGTTGCCGATGCAGTTAAAAATGCACCTTCAAACGCTGTTTATGATATTACCGTTTTACCTGATCAATACATCGAAATTTTAGAACAATTACCCGACGGCGCTGCAGTTTTGATTCAGAAACCAATGGGAAATGATTTGGCTCAGGCACGTGAAATTGTAGAAGTCTGTGAAAGAAAAAATCTGGTTGCTGCCATCAACTTCCAACTGCGTTTTGCTTCTTTTGTAAGCGCTGCGAGATATTTAATTGATCAGGGAATTATTGGCGAATTATACGATTTAGAATTCAAAGTTACCGTAAATACGCCTTGGGAATTATTCCCTTTAATTAAAGAACACCCAAGATTGGAGATTCTTTTTCACAGTGTGCATTATATTGACTGCATTCGATCTTTTCTGGGAAATCCGAAAAGCGTAATGGCAAAAACAGCCAAACATCCGCTTAAAAAATTATCTTCAAGCCGATCTACCATTATTTTAGATTATGGCGAAGATAAACATGTTGTGATCAATACGAATCACGATCATCATTTTGGTCCAAAACACGAAGAAAGCTACATCAAATGGGAAGGAACAAAGGGTGCTGTTAAAGCAAAAATGGGCTTGTTAATGAATTATCCTGACGGTTTACCAGACGTTTTTGAATACGCTCTGCCAAAAAAAGATAATGAAAATGAGTACGAATGGACTGAAGTAAAACTGGAAGGTTCATGGTTTCCTGAAGCTTTTATTGGCGCAATGTCTAATCTAATGCGCTATAAAGAGGGTTCTGACCAAAAATTATCTGCAAGTGTTCAAGATGTTTTAGGCACAATGAAGGTTGTAGAAGCTTGTTATGCGAGTAGTAAAAACGGAGGTATTTCTTTTGATGAAGTGTAATTAAAACACTATATTTCAAAACCAAAAAAAAACAAATTTAAGCCTACTTTAAAACGGACGTAATTTTGACATTTATTTTAAGTAAGGCCGATAAAAAATATCAAGAATATGTATTTTAAATCGACTTTTTTCGAAGATTACCAAATCGACGACAAACGAGTAACATTAGGCAGAACAATAACAGAAACTGACTTCGTAGTTCACGCCGGACACACAGGGGATTTCTTCCCGCATCATATGGATGAAGAATGGTGCAAAACACAGCCATTCGGACAAAGAATTGCGCACGGAACTATGGTTTTTGCCATCGGAATCGGATTAACGGCTTCTGAAATAAATCCAGAAGCTTTTTCTAGAGGTTACGACAAAATGCGTTTTGTAAAACCTGTTCATATTGGCGACACTATTCATTCTGAAATCACAATTTCTGAGAAAGGAGAAGCTAAAAATCCAGAAATGGGAACTGTAACTGAACACGTAGAAATCATTAACCAGCGCGGTGAAGTCGTTTTGGTTTGTGATCATTTACTTTTAGTGAAGAAAAGGGTCTAAGATGCTAAGATTCTAAGCAACTAAGGTTTTAATACTGTGTGTTTAATGCCAAAATAGAAAAACTTAGAATCTAAGCACCTTAGAACCTTAGCACCTTCAAAAAAAAACAACTAAAAAACTATCTAAACAATGCAAATTACAAACCAAGCCGGCGATCAACATGAAGTGCCGACAGAAGGCGGAAAAGGAAATCAGTATCTTTTGCCTTTTATTCTTGTCACCTGCCTATTTTTTCTTTGGGGAATGGCCCACAACTTAGATTCAGTTTTGATTCCGCACTTGAAAAAAGCGTGTGAATTAAACAACCGCCAGTCTACATTAATTGATACTTCTGTATTCTTTGCTTATTTTATTATGGCGATTCCTGCAGGAATGCTGATTAAAAGATTTGGTTATAAAAACAGTATCATAACTGGATTATTAGTTTTTGCTGTGGGAGCATTTTTGTTCGTTCCAGCTGCTAATACCAGAACTTACGAATTGTTTTTATTTGCACTCTTTGTAATTGGATGTGGTTTAACAATTCTAGAAACCAGCGCAAACCCTTACGCAGCAATATTAGGACCTGCTGAATCTTCTTCTAAAAGATTGAATTTAGCGGCTTCTTTTAACGGATTAGCCGCAATGGTTGCTCCAATTGTAGGTTCGTTATTTATTCTTTCTGGAACCAATCATACGCCAGAACAAATGGCTACAATGCCTGAAGCAGAAAAAGCAGCTTATTTATTAGGCGAAGCGGCTTCTGTAAAAATGCCTTACATTGTGTTAGGAAGCATTTTGGTTTTGGTTGCAATTATATTCTACTTTGTGCAATTGCCTTCCATGAAAGCAACTCATTCAGAAGCTGAAATAAAACCTGGATTTTTCTCTGTTTTAAAATTCAGACATTTAAGCTGGGGAGTTGTGGCTCAATTTTTCTATGTCGGTGCACAGGTTTGCATTACAAGTTTCTTTATCAGAATTGCACAGCAAGGTGCAGGATTGGACGAAAAAACAGCTGGATATTACTTAGGAATTTATGGTTTCCTTTTTATGGCGGGACGTTTTATCGGGACATTCTTTTTACGTTTTGTAAAAGATTATGTTTTATTGTCAATCTACTGTGTAATGAGCGCTGTACTTTGCCTAGTTGCGATTTACGGTTCTGGAATTGTGGTTATTTACGCTCTTGGAGGAATCGGATTCTTTATGTCAATTATGTTCCCAACTATTTTCTCTTTAGGAATTAAAGGTTTAAAATCGAATACAGAAACAGGTTCTTCTTGGCTAGTAATGTCGATTGTCGGTGGTGCTATTATTCCTTACGGAATGGGAACTTTAATCGATATGAATCATGATGATATTCAGTCAGGATATATTATTCCTCTAGTTTGTTTCTTGATTATTCTTTCTTTTGGTGCTTTTGGTCATAAAGTGAAAACGGTTTCTGAATAATTTTTTTGCCACAGATTATTTGGATTAAAAGTTTTTTTAGCCACGACCCGAGCGACAGCGAACAGGCGAAGCAATTACACAAAATTAGCACAAATTTATTTTTAATACAAATATTTAAATATCAATTGCCTCCAGCTTTAGCTGGAGGTTTTTTGTTTAGTGCAAATAAAAATGACACATCTAAGGAAAGCTCTAGAGGAGCGAAATATTTATAGAAAAAATATTGCATCCATCTAAAGAAAGCTCCAGAGGAGCGACATATTTATAGCGGAGCGATATAATATTATTACGATACGACCCCGTGGTTGAAACCACGGGCTATGTTGAAATACATGGTGATAAAATAATGGGATTATTTTTTTATAAAATCAAAAACGCCTCCTAATTGGAGGCGTTTTCTTTTAGTCCTGTTTATCAATGGTGTTTGCCATTACCGTGATCGTGGTTCTTGTCTGACTGTTTTTTGGAGTTATTATTTCCTTTGTTTTTTCCTTTATTACCTTTATCGTTTCCGTAATGATTTCCGTTATTACCTTTAGGTTTTTCTCCTCTGTTTTTCTGAGGTTTTCCGTGATAACCTTTTGGATATTCAGCTCTATGTTTTGTGTGATAGTAATAAGGAGAGTCTCCTCTATAATCAGTCAAAACCACTTTGTAACTAGAGTACAAATCATAATTTCTATATCTTGAAGGAAGTCTTTTTTCACGCATCCATTTTCCGCCATTGTCGTAGATAAATGCGCTTTGGTTTACATCATAATATACATCGATATCTGGCAGGTAATAATATCTGCTGTCATCGTATCCTTGTGGTCCCCAATTTGGAGGTGTTCCAATATTTACATTGATCGAAACTTGCGCTTGGGCGAAAAAAACACTCATAAAGAGTACTGAGGCAAATACTAATTTTTTCATGATCTTTAGTTTTAAATATTAATTTAGTAGATATTAATCTAAAGTAGTGCCAATATTTAATGTAATCGCACTCATTATACAGAAAGGTAAAACTAATCGACGAATAGCACTTTTCAGCCGATATAGATTTCAAAAAAAAAAACGCCCCATTTCTGAGGCGTTTATTGTCATGTTTTTATTTAAATTAAGTGATCATCAAATGATCTTGATCGTGGTGGAACTTAAAAATATGTTTTTATTATTTTAACCGTTTCAAAGGTATGCTCAATTCTCTAACACCCATCATAAATTAGACGAAAGGTGCAATTATTCCGACAAACAGCATTTATTTATCAATCAAAACCGTTTTTATTTCCATCCTCCCCCTAATGCTCTGTATAAATCTACCACAGCCTGTAGCTTTTGCAAATTATCATTTACACCGCTTAACTGTGCCGTCAAAAGATTTTGTTCTGAAGTTAATACATCTGTATAATTCGTAGCTGAGCTATATTCTAAAAGCTGCTGTGTAAAATCGACTGCTTTCTCTAAAGCTTCGATTTGCTTTTGTCTTGAATCCTCTTTTTCAACAGCCATTTCATAAGAATATAAAGCATTTGAAACTTCCTGTCCTGCCGTTAATAGACTTTGCTGGAAATTATTGTATGCTTGTAATTGTTGTGACTGTGCTGTTGTCAATCTCATTTTATTCAGTCCTTGGTTAAAAATCGGCTGTGTTAAACCTCCAATAATTGAATAAAAAATAGAGTTACTGAAAAAGTCTTTCAATTCTAAATTTGAAAATCCTGTACTTGCCGTAAGTGTCAAACTTGGATAAAAATATGTTTTCGCCAAATTTGTAGATTCAAAAGCCACTCTGAAATTAAATTCCGCTTGACGAACATCTGGACGATTGTTTAATAATTGAGCAGGCATACCAAGAGCGATTTTTTCAGGAATAATCTGTGTCCCTAGCTCTCCCCTATCAATTGGTCCGGGCGCTTGTCCTAATAAAATATTTAGAGCATTTTCGGTTTCACGGATATTTTGCTTCAAATCTGGAATCAAAACTTCTGCGGCGTGCTGATTTGCTTCACTCTGAACAACTGCTGCTCCTGTAACAATTGCACCTTCTTTTAAAGCTTTAATTGTTTCCACATTTTTGATACGGCTTTCTAATGTTTCCTGTGTAATTTTTAATGATTTATCATAAGCCAAAAGCATAAAATAATTATTTGCAATGTCTGCAATCAATTGCGTCTGCACAGCTTGTTTGGCAGCATCAGTTGCCAAATAAGTTGCCAAAGCCGCTCTTTTAGAACTGCTTAGTTTTCCCCAAACATCAAGTTCCCAAGACGTACTTGCACCCAATTTATAAGTGGTTGTCAAGGTATTGATATTAATACCTGGAGGAAAGTTAAGTCCTGCCTGTGACTGCTTGTTATGAGTAGCACTCGCATCCAATTGTAATGTTGGATAATAAGCTAATTTGCTCTGACGCAATGAAGCTCTGGCTTGTACAATATTCTCTATCGCATTTTTCAGGTTCAGATTCTGATCTAAACCTTTTTGAATTAATGCATTTAGTTTTTCATCTTTAAAAACACTCTGCCAAGGCATATCTGCAATGGTAGTCGAATCTGTAGAAGATTGATCACGATACAACTGATCTGTTTTTAATGTTGTGGGACGTTCGTATTTCTTGGTAACAGAGCACGCACTAATTAGTGCGGCTGTTATTACCAGTAAAATATATTTATTTGAACTATTCGTCATTTCTTTCTGAATTAAATTTTACTCTTTATGAGCTTCTATTAAATGAATTTCGTCTTCATCGTCATCGTCATCATAACCATCTTTTGCCGGTCCGCTGATTCTTTCTTGTAAGTTTTGGAAAATGATAAATAGAACTGGAATTACAAATACTCCTAAAATGGTTCCGATTAACATACCTCCAACAGCTCCAGTACCAATAGATTTGTTACCAACAGCTCCTGCTCCAGAAGCAAACATTAACGGAACTAATCCTAAAATAAAGGCAAATGAAGTCATCAAAATTGGACGTAAACGTGCTACAGCTCCTTCAATTGCTGCTTGTACAACTGGCAGTCCTTTACGCCTTCTGTCCAAAGCAAATTCGACAATCAAAATACCGTTCTTTGCTAAAAGTCCGATCAGCATGATTAAGGAAATCTGTAAATAGATATTACTATTCAATTTGAAAATAATTGAGAATAAATAAGCTCCCGCTAGACCAAACGGAATTGAAAATAATACCGCAAAAGGTAAAATATAACTTTCGTACTGTGCACTCAACAAGAAATAAACGAAAACCAAACATAAAATAAAGATGAATATCGTTTCACTTCCAGAAGCTAATTCCTCACGTGTTAATCCAGAGAATTCATAACCATAACCTGCAGGTAGATTTTCTGCAGCTACTTCCTGAATTGCTTTAATGGCATCTCCAGAACTGTAACCTGGTTTTGGCGCTCCTGTAATCGAAATCGACGTAAATAAGTTAAATCTCGAAATTGATTCTGGTCCAAAAACTCTTGTCATTTTTACAAACTCTGTAATTGGTGCCATATTTCCTGCACTATTACGAACGAATATCTTATTCAATCCCTCTGTATTAGCTCTAAACTCTGGAGAAGCCTGAACCATTACACGATATTGTTTTCCGAATTTATTGAAATTCGAAGCATATAATCCACCATAATAACCTTGCATTGTCGAAAGGATAGTATTCACAGAAACTCCTGCATCTTTTGCTTTCGCTAAATTAATATCCATCATATACTGAGGAAATCCTGGATTAAAAGGTGTTGTCGCATATTGAATTTCTGGACGTTCAGCTAATTTTGCAAGGAATTCGTTATTTACTTTATAGAAATCAGCAGTTGTATGTCCACCTTTATCCTGTAATTGGAATTCGAATCCACCGCTTTGTCCAAAACCTTGAATGGTCGGCGGTGAAATGAAGAAGATACTTGCCTCACGAATACCGCTTGTTTTAGCAAAAAGCTGTCCGATTACGTCATCAACACTTAAATCACGCTGATCCCAAGGATACAATTTCACAATAACCATACTGTAGGCACTACCCGCACCCGCTGTAAAGTTCTGTCCAACAATACGTAGTGTATTTTTAACTCCCGGAATAGTTTTCGCAATACTATCTACTCTTTTGGCAATGATATCCGAACGCTCCATAGAAGCTGAAGGCGGTAAGCTGATATTGGCAAAAACAGTTCCTTGATCTTCCGAAGGAACGAAAGCAGAAGGTGTAGTTTTCATCATATAAAATAAGGCAGCTCCAGCAATTGCAATCGAAGCTAATACAATCCATTTTTTGACAGAAAGGAAACTTACCGAACGCTTATATCTTTGTGTTACATTATCAAACGCAACGTTAAACGAAGTATAAAAACGTTGTAAAAAGCTTTTATGTTTATGATCGTCAGCATGCGGTTTCAGTAAAAGTGCACACAAAGCTGGACTCAATGTCAAGGCATTTACTGCCGAAAGAATAATCGCTACAGCCAGTGTAATACCAAACTGTTTGTAGAAAACCCCTGTTGATCCTGTAATAAAGGTTACTGGAATAAATACCGCAGCCATTACCAATGTAATCGAAATAATCGCTCCAGAAATTTCGTCCATTGCGTGAATGGTCGCTTTTTTAGCCGATTTATATCCGTCATCTAATTTGGCGTGAACGGCCTCGACGACGACAATCGCATCATCGACCACAATACCAATGGCAAGTACCATCGCAAAAAGCGTCAATAAGTTAATCGTAAATCCGAATAAATTCAGAAAGAAAAACGTACCCACAATCGCAACCGGAACCGCAATCGCTGGAATTAATGTTGATCTAAAATCTTGAAGGAAAATAAATACTACGATGAAAACCAATATAAAGGCTTCAACCAAAGTATGAATTACTTTTTCGATAGAAGCATCCAAATTTTCATTAACATCCACCATAATGGTGTATTTCATTCCTTTTGGAAAACTCTTCGCTGCTTCTTCAATTAATTTTTTAGAATTGATAATTACATCACGTGCATTAGATCCCGGCGTCTGGCTGATTGCCATTGCTGCCGATTCTACGCCGTTTGTTTTAATTGTTGAAGAATAACTTAAAGATCCTAATTCTACTTTAGCTACATCTTTAAGTCGAAGCATCTGCCCATTCCCAACTGATTTTATAATAATTTCCTCGAATTCTTTCGCAGATGTTAAACGTCCTTTGTATTTAATTACATATTGAAACGCCTGATTTCCATTTTCACCAAATTTACCCGGTGCGGCTTCGATATTCTGCTCAGCCAAAGCTGCCGAAATATCGCTCGGAATCAGTTTGTATTGCTGCATAACATCTGGTTTCAGCCAGATTCTCATTGAGTAATCTTTTGCACCAAAAACGGTTACATCACCTACTCCAACCACACGCTGGATCTGCGGTACAAGATTGATCTTTGCGTAATTTTGAAGAAACGTCTGATCGTAAGCTTTATCATCACTGTATAAAGAGAAAATCAATAAGTTACTACTCTGGCTTTTGGTTACAGTAACCCCGGCCTGAGTAACCTCTACAGGAAGTAAACTTGTTGCTCTTGAAACCCTGTTCTGCACGTTTACCGCTGCTAAATCAGGATTGGTTCCTACTTTAAAGAAAACTTTAATAGAAGCATTACCATCATTTGTTGCCGTAGAAGTCATGTAAGTCATGTTTTCTACACCATTAATCTGCTCTTCCAGCGGAATTACGATACTTTTAAGTACCACATCTGCATTCGCTCCTGTATAACTTGCTGCGACGTTTACCGTTGGCGGCGCAATATCGGGATATTGAGAAATCGGTAACTCAATTAGGCCTAAAACACCTAAAATAACGATAATAACAGATATTACCGTCGAGAGTACGGGTCTTTGTATAAATTTTTTAAACATTCTTTTTTTATTTTAAATCAGCGTAAACTGTTTCTGGACTTTGCTTTTGCGCTTTAATTTCAGTTCCTTCTTTTAGAGAAGCTACTCCTTCTAATACGATTTCATCTCCAGATTTTAAGCCGCTTGTTACCACATAATAGTTTCCTGCTGTGTTTTCAAGAACTGTGATATTGACATTTTTTGTTTTCTTATCTGTACCTAATACTACAGCAAACATTTTATCTTGAAGTTCGAATGTTGCGCTCTGCGGAATAATTATTCCGTCTTTTATATCTTTTGGAATTCGAACAGTAGTACTGCTTCCGCTTCTGATAATTCCTTTTGGATTTGGGAAACGCGCTCTAATATTTACTGTACCCGTTTCGGTATTAATCAATCCGTTTACGGTTTCAATATGTCCTTTTTCATCGTAAGCAGATCCATCAGACAGCAGTAAAGAAACGGCCGGCATACTTTTCAACTTTTGGTTTAATGAAGCTCCAGAATCTTTCGTGAAATTCAACAGTGCTTTTTCGTTCATTGCGAAGTAAGCATAAACATTACCAATGCTTGAAACTGTAGTTAAAGGTTCTGTTGTATTCGAACTTACCAAACTTCCTAAACGAAACGGAATTGAACCTACAACTCCATTTACTGGACTGGTTACGGTTGTGTAACCTAAGTTTGTTTTAGCATTTACTAAAGCTGCATTTGCCTGAGCCAAAGCCGCTAAAGCAGACTCATACGTATATTGTGCTGATTCTAAATCGTATTTACTGATGATTCCTTTTTCAACCAAAGGTTTTACTTTATTTACAGCCAATTTAGCAGCACTTAAATCGGCTTGAGCACTTTTAATACTTGCTGTAGCCGTTCTAACTTGCTGCTCATATTCTGGAGCGCTGATTTTAAATAAAGGCTGGCCAGCTTTTACAACTGCTCCTTCATCTACAAAAATTTTATCAATATACCCCTCAACTCTTGGGCGGATTTCTATATTTTGCTGTCCTTGAATACTAGCAGGGAAATCGCTGTTTAATGTAGCAGATTCCTGTTGTAATGTCACAGTCTTATACTCTTTTATCTGCGGTGCACCGCCAGCCTGAGCCGACTTGTCATTTTTACCGCAAGAAGCGATAACAATAGATGCTGCGAGAATACTTAAAAATGATTGCTTATTCATTGTGAAAAATGTGTAATTATCGATTATATGAAGACAAAAGAACTAAAATATAACAAACGAAAATTTTCAAATAGACGAAGAGCGAATTAGAATCGATAAAGGCAACCTAACAACCGATGGACTTTTTTAAAATATTAAACAAGTGTTTAATTTTTATCTTATCGGCTCTAAAATGCTATTTAGAGACTCTAAATCCGTTTTGGGCGATTGCTCAAAAATTGTATTCGAATAAAATGTAATATTGTCCTTAAAAATCACAAATTACAATGACACCAACCTTTTTTAGACCCTATTTATTTACTGGACTACATATACTTGGATGGTTTTTGCTGGGGTATCTTATGCTGTTTTATATTCCACTAACTTGGAATGTAGTACTTCCGTCAGCATTTTGGCTTTGGCAGAGCATTATATTATTTTTACTGATTGTTGTTTTTTATTCGACTGCAAAAATCATTGTTCCAAAAACAATTATCAAAGACAATACTTCTCTGTTTTTACTTTGGGCACTGCTGGCTATTTTTAGCATGCAGCTAATTGCTTATTTTTATACCTCTCAAACAGATCTTCACAATCAAATCAGCAAGGCTATTGGCTTTACAAAATATAAAAACCCTTATTTCGATAATTACGTTTTTACACTAACATTACTGGTTTTAGGCATAAGCACGAGTTGGGCAATGTTACAATATTGGCAGAAAGCCGCACAGCACAAACAAAAATTAGAACAAGATAAAACTGCTGCCGAATTGGCAATGCTGAAAGCACAGATTAATCCGCATTTTTTCTTTAACTCACTAAACAGTATTTATTCGCTGACTTATACTGACATTGAAGATTCGCGAAATGCACTGCATACTTTAAGCCGTATGATGCGTTATTTACTTTACAGCACTGAAGGCGAAAGAACTACGTTACTTAAGGAAGTAGAATTTCTAAAAGATTTTATTGCTTTAATGAAACTCCGCGCTAATAGTAAACTGACCATTACAACAGACATTCCTGAAAAAATACACGATTACCCAATTGTTCCAATGTTATTATTACCTTTAGTAGAAAATGCTTTTAAACATGGCGTTCATGCTACTGATAAAAGCGAAATACACATTGAACTTTCGCAAAATGGAAATGATTTAGAGTTTGAAGTCGAGAATACTTTCTTCGAAAAAGTTTCTGTTTCTGATGAAGGTGGCATTGGTTTAACCAACACAAAAAGAAGATTACACCTGATTTATCCTAATCATCATTTTATGACTTTTGGGGTTACTCCAGATGGAACTTATAAAATTAAATTGAAAATAACTTTAGAGCAATGACCGTATTAAAATGTATAGCAGTAGATGATGAACCATTAGCTTTAAAATTGGTAGAAACATTCATACATCAAACTCCTTTTTTAGAATTGATCACTACCTGTGACAATGCAGTAGATGCCATGGGTATTATTCGGGAAGAAAAACCAGATGTCGTTTTTTTAGACATCAATATGCCGAATTTAACCGGAATGGAGCTGGCAAGACTTTTACAAGATCAACCTGGACCACTTCCTAAAATTGTCTTTACAACAGCTTATAATCACTACGCAATTGAAGGTTATAGAGTAAATGCTGTAGATTATCTTTTAAAACCTTTTAGTTATGAAGAGTTTCTGCGTGCTTCGAGCAAAGTGTTGCAGCTGCAGGAAGAAGCTACTAATAATGCGTTTCAGAACATTGCTGCAGATGATGAATTTATCTTTTTAAAGGTAGAATATCAATGGGTTAGAATTTCATTGAAAGATATTTGTTATATCGAAAGTTTGAAAGATTATGTAAAAGTACATCTTGAAGATTCTCAAAAAGCTTTGCTTTCACTTATCTCTCTAAAAGCTTTAGAAGAAAAACTTCCTTCATCCAAATTTATGCGTGTTCATCGTTCGTTTATTGTTTCATTAGATAAAATCAGCGCCATTAGTAAAAATTCCATTTTTATCGATAAAATAGAAATTACAGTTGGCGAACAATACAAAGAAGCCTTTAAAACGATGGTTGATAAATGGCTGAAATAAAATTAGAATTACAAAAATTATGGAAAAAAGATCAAACAAATATTACTTAACATTAAGTCTTAAGGAATATGCAAACGGTGACACAGAGCCGGCTAAAGAATTAGGAATCGAATTTGACAATCATGACGAAATTTTCGGAATCATTGATCGAATCAAAGAAAAGAACATTTTTGCAAATGATTCAGAAGCAGTTCAGTTTGCAATAGGTTTAAAATTATTTAGCGAAATTAAAATCAAAAATCGCAAAAACCCTCTTTTTGAAGAATTAAATGAAGTTTTTCCTTTATTTATGAAAAAATTAAAAAGTCTTTAGAAATCCCTTGAAAAATGCGACTTCTCAGGTGTTGTTTTTGTAAACTTATATGTTAAATTTAACTTAAAGAACAAACAATACGGTTTTTATTGACAATAATCTCTCACAAATTTTCGTTTCAATTAGGCATGTCCCACTAAATGCTTTCCATAAGAAGTTTAATTTCTTTGTTTGAAATTCTTTCGCTTCAATTAAAGCATTTAGGCATTCTTAATTGAAAATAAAAGGAGAATTTATTTCGAAACTGACCATTTCACTTTTAATAAATCTCCAAAAACAATCTTCACTTTCGAAATGTTCGATAATGCATAATTTATTTTTTAACTATTAAAATGAAGCATTATGATAATTCAAAAAAGTATTTTTCTTCTTGCCGGAGTCCTCATTTTAGGCAGCTGTTCTAATAATGACAATGACGACACCAATGTTGGGCCAACTGGGCCTCCTGTAGAAACAGGAACACCTAATACTTCGTACCAGCCTGCATTTTCTGGACAAACACGTGCAGGAAGCATTCAGACTACAACCGAATTCGAATCTAAAGTTATCACCAACGGTTTAAGCGCTCCTTGGGGCGTTGCTTATCTTCCTGACGGACGTCTTTTGGTTACTGAAAAAGCAGGAAATATCAAAATTGTTACACAAGCTGGAGTAATCAGTAATGCATTAACTGGTGTTCCTGCCGTTAATCCTGCAGACCAAGGAGGTTTGCTGGGAATTTGTCTTGATCCTGCTTATGAAACGAATCGAATGATTTATTGGGTATTCTCTGAAGCTGCAGCAGGCGGCAATATTACCGCTGTTGCAAAAGGAAGAATATCTAATAATGAAACTGCTGTTGAAAATGTTGCCGTTATCTACCGTTCTAATACACCAAATGCAAGTACACTTCATTATGGAGGACGTGTTTTATTTGATAAAACTGGAAATTTATTTGTGAGTATTGGCGAAAGATCTGTGTTACAAACGCGTCCTTTAGCACAAGCTGTAAACAGCAGTTTGGGTAAAGTAGTTCGTATTACAACCAGCGGTCAGGCGGCATCAGGAAATCCAACTATTACTGGAACTGGCGCTTTACCAGAATTATATACCATAGGACACAGAAACCCACAGGGATTGGCTATTCATCCAACAACAGGTGAATTATGGCAGAGTGAACACGGTCCAAGAGGCGGCGATGAAATTAACCGAATTAAAGCTGGAGCCAATTACGGCTGGCCAACCATTACTTATGGAATTGAATACGGCGGTGCAAAAATTGGAGACGGAATAACGCAAAAAGAAGGAATGGAACAACCGGTCTATTATTGGGATCCAGTTGTTTCTCCTAGCGGAATGACTTTTTATTCTGGAAAACGAATTCCAGAATGGGAAAACAATTTATTCATAGGTGCATTAAGCGGCATGCATATTGTCCGTTTAGCTATTAAAGACAATAAAGTGGCTGGAGAAGAAAGATTATTATCTAGCGAAAGCCAAAGATTTAGAGATATTACACAAGGAAAAGATGAAGCATTATACGCCGTTACCGATCAAGGAAGACTTTATAAAATTGATAAAAAATAGAAATAAGTAAACTTGTTCATTATACTAGCCAAAAACGCCCCAGTAAAATGGGGCGTTTCGTATTTTATTATTTGTTTTGTTTCAGGTTTCAAGTTTTAGGTTGCTATGCTTTGTGTTTTTCTCACCGCAAAGCACGCAAGGTTTTTTGATATGTAAAATCTATAGAAAACGCAAAGTTCGCAAAGCTTTGTGTAAAAACTTTGCGAACCTTGTGGTTATGTATACATATCGTATATCAACCTGAAATTTGAAACCTGAAACAAAAAAATTAAGCTTTTGCTTTTCTTTTTACTGTACAGCCAATTTCTTTTGTTTGTGTTACAGCTGGTTTTTGACCGCTTTTTAAAGCTGCAATGACATCTTCTGCATATTTTACTTTATCCGCTTTATTTCCTTCTGGATCATTATCTATTGCTCCAACATATTCTACTACGTTTCCTTTTGCAGTTTTAGAAATAATGAAAACGTGCGGCGTGCGTTTTGCACCGTATTCGTCTGTAATTTTTTGCCCTGGATCAAATAAATAGGGAAAAGGGTATTTTTTATCTTTTGCTAAATCTTGCATTTTTGCAAAAGTATCAGCCGTTGAAGCTTCTGGATCATTTGGATTAATAGCAATTACGGGATATCCCTGAGGTCTGAATTTCTTATCTAAATCAATAATTCGCTGCTCGTAACCAATTGCATACGGACAAGTATTACAGGTAAAAACGACGATATAACCTTTTGCATCTTTAAAAGTTCCAAAAGAAACTTCTTTGTTGTCAACATTTTTTAATTTAAAATCTGGTGCTTTGTCTCCTGCTTTAAGAGTCGCTCCTGTCTGCGCCTGCGAAAGAAAAGCAGAAAATGCTAATGCTAATACTAAAATTATTTTTTTCATGGTTTAAGGATTTATAGTTTTTTATACTCAGTTAACAATTGTTCGTAGGTAAATTCACTTTCAACAAATTTTCGTTTATCGCCTTTGATAAAAAGTGTTGCTGGAATACTGCCCGACCAGCTTGGATCGATTCGGTCAATAAATTCCTGCGGACTGCTTTCGTTTAAAAGAAATACTTCATTTTTAAGATTTTTCTTTTTCACAAACGGAATTACATTTGATTCTAGTTTCGATTTAAAATCTAAACTTACTAATAAAACAGCCAGTTTCTCTGATTTGTGTTCAGCTTTTAATTTCTCAAAATGCGGTAATTCTTTTATGCACGGTGCGCACCACGTTGCCCAAAAATTCACTACATAAGTACTGTCTTTTCCGTTTTTGATTCTTTCATTCAGCTGATTTATATTTAAAAGCTTTACATTTTGATTGTATCCTTTAATTGAAAATAGCAGAAAAAGGAAAAAGCAGATTTTTAAAAGTTTATTTCTCATAGGTTCTAACACTCTTAAAATTAATTTGTTTCCTACAAATATAAACGAATGCCAAATTACATTTTGTTAATAAAAGTTTAATGATATGGAAAATAATAGTCGTAAGAACTAACTAGTTTCTAATCCGCAATAAACATTTGAAAAATCTTTTTTTGCGAGGTCACTTTTGTGAATTATAAAATAAATTTCGCCTGCATCCCAAAAACTAAAACCCGGATTATTGTCACTGCTTACACGCAACAGCACCATCCATTCTTCGGGCTTTCCTTTCAGTTTATTTACTGCTTCTATTTCTGGTGAATCATGCTGTTTGAAAACATAACTATTAATCCCGTGAGAAGATCTGGTATTAAAGGGCAAAAGCTTTTCCTGAAATGCTTCAGTTTCATCATAACTCTCTTCTAAATCCTTTAATTCAGGCGCGATGTCTTGATAATAATGGTCATCATTATAAAATGATGGAACACTTACACCTTTTTCCGAATTCGTTTTAAATGGCTGATAAATACCAGATTCATCATAGATAAACTCTTCCTCAATATTTAATTCTTTTGCCGATTTTAGGTTATCTGTTTCCCCTTCATAATAAATAACTTTAGGAACAAAATCCTGCTGATCTTCAATAAAAAAATAAAGCATTCCTGTACGAGGCAGATAATCCTGCAAATTGGCAATAGATGCACAATTAATCTGAGCAATAAACTGATACCCTTTTTGTTCTTCTTCGATTGTTATGGTAGGATAATCAGCATTTGCAGGCAAATCAGGAAGACCTCCAAATCTATTATTTCCCAATTCATCATAAGAATCAGGAATTGTAGTAACAAAAGTTACCGAATGACGCGCAATCTTAGAGAGTCCGTTTTCATATTCCTGAAAACCTATTTCGTTAATAGCTTTTTGAAGATTGGAATTTAGATCCGAATCATTTCTGGCATAAAACAGTTCATCGTCATAAGGTATTACACCTTTTTTGTCTGCGCCTTTATAAGTATAATCTAATAGAGTTACTTTCTTTTCTAATTCTAAATCAAGTTCGGGAATATTTTCAAGTCCCGCAGGAAGCGATTTAAGGGGATTATTTTTAATATGCAGTTTTCGGAGATTCTCTAATTTGGTATACGAACTTGGAATATCCGTCAATTGATTTCCATCTAAATGTAAAACTTCTAAATTATCAGGTATTAATTTAGGAGCAGATCCTAAATTGTTATTTTCTAGAAAACAAAATTTAAGCTTTGAAAGATACTGAAGCATATAGGGATGAATTCCCTCTACTTTACTTCCTGTGAGCAATAGAAATTCTAATTCACGAAGATCACCAATCCATTCGGGAAACTTAGTAATTGCAGAAATACCCCAAAGATGCAAACTTTTTAAATGCTTAAAATGTTTTATTGAAGAAGGTATTTCAGTAAAAGCTTCAGCCTCTTTACTATTGTTTGAAAACTGAATAGAAAGGGATTCTAAATTAACTAATGAATAAAGTTCTTCTCTCAATTCAATTGGGTCTGGATCTTTCAATTTTAATTGACGTACAATTTCTGGTGATGCCTTTTCCAATTCTTTGAACATTGTAAAATCGTACTTTTCCCATTCTAATTCTTGTAACGCTATTTTTTTAGCTGCGCTTATTTTATATCTTTTAGGATCCCATTTATCTTCCAGATAACCGTTTAATCCTATCCATCCTTCTTTTAAAGTAACATTGCCCGTAAAAGCAAGCGAATAATTAAATCCTCTATCCCATAAATAATGATTATAACTTTCATCTCTTCCTTTCTCAAAAGGCACAACGCCAGTAGGTATTCCTTGATTATATATTTGACTAAGAGAAAAATTTAATGCTACGGCTCCATTATGCGAATCAACTATGTAGCCGTGTCTTTTCTCCTCAAATTCAGGAATAATTCCTTCTAGATTAACGTACAAAGTTCCATTTACTGAAGCACTGCATTCTGCCAAAAACTGTAATGGAATATCATCTATTGTCCAATATTCTCTGCCGTCTGCCGGAATAGAAAATTCTTCTATTACTGGAAAAATATCATTTTCTTTTGCTTCTTCTTCATTAAAATTATTTTCTGATTTTCTATGATAATAAAAATCAAGTAAAAATTTAGGAAGTTTATCAATTGCTTCTTGAGGATTTCCAAAATATTCAAGGCTTTGCCAAATAGCATCAAATAGCGGTTCATAGAAACTTCTATGTTCTATTTTACAATCGCCTTTAAAAATGCAGCAAAATTTATCACTAATCTGAACAATAGCAAAGTAATAGAAAATATCATCTTTTGATTTCATCAATCGAATATTCGAACTATGACCTGCTAATTGAATTTCCTTTTCGGCAATCAGTTCAATCTCTTGATCTGCTTGTTTACAAGATTCCCAAAACCGCAAAACAATATCCTCTCCATCAAATTCATCAAAAAATTCTATCGGAATAAGCGTTGTTGTTGCATAGGATAAATAATCATCATCGGGTTGTTCGTGAGCCGCCCTAATGCTTTCCCAAACCACCTGCATATCGGTGTAAACAGACGGAATTAAAAGAGAAAAAGTATCGGTTTTAAATTTTTGATTGTTCATATTTCTTATTCTAAAATGGCTATTGGCTTTTATTTACTTTTTGAATCTTCAATTTCGATTTTAAAAGGATATGTAAAATCAGCGCTGTAATTTGGTTTTGTTGCAGAAGGTCTTAAAACAAATTCAAACGTTGGTTCCATACTTTCAAACTCTTTTATTTCTCCTGAAACGGTTTCTACTTTTAAAAACTGTTTCGTTAATCCTGCCAGAATAGTAACCGAATACCATCCGTTTGGTAATTCAATCGCGGCGTGTTTGAATTTCTTTAATGTTTCAACTTTGGCTTCTGTATAATCTCTTAAATACGGAATTGTAAAAAGATAAATTCTGCCATTCATTACTTTTAAGCAATACCCATCACGTTGATGCTGAACTGCATTTCCCGATTTTAAAAGCTCAGGCATTTCATCTGATAGATTGAAATAAACGGTATAAGGATAGTTTTCAATGCCTATCATTGGTACAATTACACCTTCTTCTACAACCTTATCTCCCGTTTCTTCTGTTGTAAATTCTGTAAGCAGATCATCGGGTAACTTATTTTCTTTTTTATATTGAAGTAAATAATCTGGATCGCCTAAAATAAAATAATCCATAAGGTCATTTAGAACTTCATCAAATTTATATATTGCCATAACTTATATTTTTATTATAATTTAGTTCTCTTTCCCATATAATAACTGTATTCCTTATCAAAAGCATATCCTCTTTCATCAATTACTTTAAAATGGAAATCTTCCAAACTTTTAGTTTTGATCACTTTTACCTCATCGCTTATTGTTCTGATGAAATACGCATATGTATCATCTTTCGCGTAAAAAGTATTATCGCACTCTAAATAATAAGTTCCGTCTAGACATCCTTCCAAAACTTTAAATGTATCTGGATTCACTTCTAGAACTATTTTTCCTTTAAAGAAAACATGGTTTTTATCCTTTGCCAGATTTTCAACTTTTTCAGGATACGGAATTACAAATGATTCTAAATCGACATTTTCAATCCGCTTTACGTCTCCAAAATACAATTGATCTTCAACCCGAATATGATAATCATTAAGATGTTTTGCTTTACTTAGATCAAAAGGCATTTTATCATTATGACGGTAATAATTTCCGTTAGAAAAAGTATAGCCTTTCTGAATATCAATTACTTTAAAATCTTTTGGATTAGCATTTTCTAGTATTGAAAAACTGGTAAAAGCACTTTGAATATAAACATGGTTTTTATCTCCAAAATAAATTGTCGACGCAAAACCATCATTATCATATTCTGCATTCGTGGTAATTATTTCAAAAGTTTCAAAGTCAATTGTTTTATAAAATTTTTTAAACACTTCACTTTCATAACAAAGAATAAATTTGTTATCAATGATTTTATAACCGTGTCCTAAATCTTTAATCATCTTTTCTATATTTATGATTGTCCCCAGTGAAATTCACAGTTTTCAAAATTCAACGCTTTAAGATCGTTTTTGTCAATTAAAACGCTAAAAACGCCTTCATCATTAAATCCGTTTTCTCCTATCTGCAAAAGCACTATTTTATCAGAATTAACCACTTCTAATATCTGCTTTTCCTGCGCTTGGCAATGTGTAAAAATTCCGAAGATTTTAGACGTTTCACTTCCTTCAAAATAATCCCACAACAAACCTTCATCATTGGTATATTCTTCTTCATCTTCGTATTCAGGCTGACGATAGCGGGTTGATAGCTTTTCTATATTTGCAAAAGCTTCTTTTATCAATACACCTTCAAAAAAATTATCTTCATGGTCTTTTACAACTCTTACTAATTCGCTGTTATCAATATTGGCGTAAGCCACAAGTCCTTTGTCTTCCATTATATCTGCAAAAAAAAATAAATGTCCGGTTTTTGGCAAAAGTCCCGATTTATCATGAGGTGCAATTTGTTTTAAATCTAACTGACCCGCAAAACGCAGATCTTCTGGATAGGTAAACCCTTTTGGAAGATCGGCTATAGGTCCTGCGTAACGTGAATGTCCCAGTGGAATATCTAATGTTTCTGCTTTTACCAAAAGTCCGTCTTCTAACAGAATATCAGGCATTTCTAAACTGTTCCCATAATAATGTTTTGTCGCAGGACGTAATTCGATGATGTCAAATGTTTCTTGTTTCATTTCTCTACTTATTTAGATTTTCCCAGCGGTAGGTTTTTTAATTTTTAAGAATTTCTTTTTTTAGAAGATTAGTATCTCCATTTTCTAACTGTGTTTTGTCCAAACAAATCAATAACTATTTCTTCTGTCCAATTCTCTGCCTCTTTGTTTTCTGATAAATCAGCTTGAGCAAAAATCAGACAGCCTTTAAGATAATCATCAACAGTATTAAACATTTTGGTGAGATAAGGTTTATCGTCGTGGTCGTAGTAATAAATTTCTTTTGTTTCGCTGTGAAAACAAAACATATTTCCGTTGCCTAAATAATCACTGAAAGAAATTAAATAAGGCAAAAGCAATTTATCTTGTTCGGAAAAATCTGGGCCATATTGCGGTGCGTCTGACCAGATATCTTTAATCCAGTCTACTTCATTAAAATCCTGAAGCTGTTCTCCAATATCAGCGATTCCGAATGTTTGGTAAAAAAGTTTTAGGTTTTCTGGTAAAGCAGTTCCAAGTTTTGTTTCGAGAGCGAGAATCTCTTCTTCTGAAATAGGTTTCTTTAAATCGTCGCCAAAATTAGATGCAACTGATTCTATAATTTCTTGTGTATTGACTTTCCAATCCGAATCTCCAATTTTGTCAAACGGAATCAGGATGTCTTCTTTCTTATGTATTTCTATCATAACAACGGCTTATATATTTACTACATGTGAAAATACATAATTCCTTGTAAGATTGCAATTACTTTATGATTGTGAAATATGATTTTTATAAAAAATGACATTTACTTAAAGTTTAAATTATTTTCTAGTCACATTTTTTTGACTAATTGACTTACGATTAAATACAAACGAACTTTGTTGAAAGTTATAATCTTAACCAAAGCGAAAATTTAAAACATTATGAAAATACTTTCGCTCCTCTTAATCTTGATTTGCAGTACAAGCTGCCAATCTCAAACGCATTCTAAAATGAACGAAAACAAAACAAATCCGCTGTTGTGTGATCCCGTAAGCGGAACATGTGAAATGCCGGCTGGAGAAACATCAAATGAAAATATCGCTATTAAAACTGAAAATAAACCTGTCAAAATAATTTACTACACAGATCCAATCTGCTCCTCCTGCTGGGGAATCGAACCTCAACTAAGAAAATTAAAACTAGAATACGGCGATTATTTTGAAATTGATTACAGAATGGGAGGATTATTACCCGACTGGAGTTACAACAGCGGAGGCATAAGCAAACCTGCTGACGTTGCACATCATTGGGACGAAGCGAGTTTGCATTATGAAATGCCAATTGATGGTGATGTGTGGCTGGAAGATCCGCTGGATTCTTCTTATCCGTCTTGTATTGCCATGAAAGCGGCACAAATTCAGAGTAAAGATAAAGCCGTAAAATTTATGCGAATTCTTCGTGAAAAATTGTATCTGGAAAAGAAAAACATTGCAAAATGGGAAAATATTGCCCAAGCTGCCAAACTAGCTGATCTGGATCTTGTAAAACTAAAAAAGGATTATGATGGAGATGCGAAAAAGCTTTTTGAAGAAGATTTAAAACTTGGAAAATCACTTGGCGTTAGAGGTTTTCCAACCCTGTTTTTTTCTGATGGAAATAATAATCAGTTAACTGTTTATGGTTCCAAACCCTATGCTTCTTATGAAAACGCTCTGCAAGCTTTGTTTCCAGAAGCAAAAAAGAAAGCTTTTTTAAATGAAAATACAATGTCTCTTTTTGAAATTTATGCAACATTAGCCCCAAAAGAATATGCCGTTATTCAAGATATTTCGGTTAATGATGCGACAATCATTTTGGAAGAATTATTTACAAAAGGAAAATTGAATAAGAAAACAATAAAGAATGGTTCAATTTATTTTATAAAATAACAGTTTAATTTTTGCTTGTTTCTTAATTTCTTTCCGTAGGAGCGTTTGGTTGTATCATAAGTAAAATGACATCAGACGTCCCTACGGAATGAATGAAACAAAATAATTAGTTTTTCAAACAATTTATCAAATTTCATTCAAAATCATCTCGGCAACTGCTTCAATCGCCTGATTGATTATGCTCTCTGCATTTCCCTTAAATTCAAAACGTTCTGCAATTTCTTTGTCTGGAAAAATAATATGCACAAAGATTGTCCCTACTGGTTTATCTTTACTTTCACTTCCGCCTGGAGTGGCTAAACCTGTCAATCCCACACAAATATCGGACTGGACATAACGTGAAAAGTTCTGCGCCATAAGTTTCGTTACCACAGCAGATTCTGGACTGTACTTTTCAATTGTTCCCCACGGAATCTGTAATAAATCTTCCTTCATGGAATTATGATAACAAATAATGCCTCCCATCAGGATTTTTCCTGAATTAAAAACGGTTGAAAATTCATAGCACATTTTTCCAGCAGAGGCACTCTCTGCAAATGATAGTGTTAAATTCTTCTCGATTAAGGCCTCACAACATAATGTAACTTTATCAGATGCCATATACATTTATTTAATTTCTTAACTTTATGTAATCAAATTTAAAATGTTTGCGTGGAGTGAACTTATATAATTTCTTTCAAGATTTATATTATAAGTAACTGTTAATTATGCAACTATAATTTGTTTTATTATAAGAAAAACAGCTGTCTACTTGGTAAATTTGTAAAAATACAAACTAAACAAGCACTATTATGGAAAAGCGACACGACCATGATTATGGACAAATTGATCCAGATCATATAGATCAAAATACTCTTGTTGATGGAACATATTCTGTTGAAGATGAATACAAGCAAGAACTCAAAAAAGATTTTAAGGAGTTTGGAGAAAGCGATCCTGACCACTACGAACAAAATACGCTCATTGATAATGACAATTATGCAAGAGATGAAGATCCTTACCAATATCAGGAAGAATTTGTTGAAGATTTGTCCCACCCAAAACAGGATTTTGAACAGAATACAGAGATAAAATCAGAAAATATTCCAAATGAGGAACGCATAATAAACGAGGATGATGCCATAACAAATGATGACACAGAAAGTGATTTGAATGATGAATATGATCCTGATGCAGATTACGAAAATGATCCTGAAAAAAAACGAGATTTGGATAAGGACGAGAAACTTGATGACTTTGATGCCGAACATTATCCAGAAAACCACCCAAGAGAATAATTAAAAATATCTCCTGAAGAACTATGGAAATTGCAACACAAATCATTTGGCTTTTTGTTCTAGCCGTGCCAATTGCCTGCATAAGCTGGACTGTAACGCATGAAGAAATTTTTAGGGAACCTCATGAATGGTGTGTCAGGCACTCTAAAAATGACAGGTACATACTGTCAAGAAAATTTTTCTATCTTCTTACCTGTGAATACTGTTTTAGCCACTATGTAACAATTGCCTTTTTGATTCTTTGCGATTATAAACTTTTGTTAAATGATTGGAGAGGTTATATTTTGGCAGGGTTTTCTCTGGTTTTTGTAGCAAATGTTTATATGAGTCTTTTTGCATTACTGCGTCAGGCTATAAAAAAAGAAAAGGTTGAAATCGAAAAAATCGAGAGTGAAACTGAAAATGATAAGCAATAAATAAAAAATTAAGTAACAACTAAATAAATTAACATCATGGACAACTTAAATTTCATAGACCCATTATTACACGGAATCACTCCTGAGACAACTAAATCTCTTAATCTTTCCGTAAAACAAATGGTCTTTGCAGGTGTTGGAGCCCTTGTAGCTTCGGCTGTTTTAAAAAAAACTGGACATCCAAAAGCTAGTGCAGTTGTGGGAAGTATTGCTTTACCAATTCTTGCTTCTGCATGTTTCAAGAAATACAATGCGGTAACTAAAGAAAAAATCGATGCTAAATCTAGCAGCGGTATCGAATATAATCACTAATATTCTTTATCATAATTAAAAAAGAGCGCTGATTTTATCTAGCGCTCTTTTTTATGCTTTTTGTTTAAGAAATATTTCCTTCGACCCAGTTTAATGCTTTATTAAATTCTACTCTTTTATATCCTCTAAACTCTCCTGGAATAATAAAACTGAATCCATTTGTAAAAGATATGATTTCGTCTGTATCGGTTACAATTGCCGCTCTATTCCATTTTCCAAGATGCTTTAATCCAAGCAGTCCATCTTGAAGCCACGCTCCTGCAGTGAAATTCTGAAGATCCGTATCTAATACTAATAGAAAATTAATTTCATTTATTTGATTTACTAAATGTTCTACAGCAGGAACTACTGCAGTTAAAAAATCGTCTTTTGTTACTTCTGCCAATGCTCTAAAGGCTACAACATTATCGGTAGTGTCAATTTGATGTATCATTTCTGTACTATTTGAGTTATTTATGAAGTTTGTTTCTGTTTAAAACGCTCATTTTATACTCAAATATACTTATTATCAATTACATAGAAATTATATTTAACCATTAGTTTATTATATTATTTCGAGTTACTATGCTTTTCTTAAACGCGAAATACGCAAGGATTTTATTTTAGATTAGGCAACTAAGCGCAAAGTTCGCAAAGCTTTATCCATATTGCTTTGCGAACTTTCATTTATAAAATTTAACTAAAAAAATCTTAGTGAACTTTTTGCGGAAACCTTTGTGTTCTTTGCGTTAAAAACTTATCGCACTTTCCAGTTAAAAAAATCACTTCACCTTTTCAACTTCTCCATTCTTCAAATCAACTGTAAAATGATCTGCAGGAACTTCATGCATGAATTTATTGAAGATATTAAAAAATAATTTCATCTGTTTTTGCAAAGGTTTTGAAACATCATCTTTAGAATCCAAAAAAAGTTTTGATAACACTTTATAAGTTGCTGCTCTTTTTTCTGAAACATCTGCAAATGCCAATTCATCTGCGCTTCTAAAACGGTAAAAATCAATTAAAAGATCATTTCCTGTCCAATTAAAATCGGCTTTATTTAATTTGTTCTGAGCCAAAATTTGTTCCGATTTCAAGGCCGCTTCTTTCCATTCTTTTTCAAATTGAGTTTTATTTTTCAGAATAAAATCAAAATCTTCATCCGTTTGAATAGTGTTTAAAATCAATAATTCTTCAGCAGAAACATTCAGTATAAAATCCTTGAATGATGAAGGCCAATCGTCTTTTAGAAAACGAAGACGAACTAACTCCTTCAAATGAAAATCGGTAAAATCATGATAATTTTTAGTCTTTAAAATATCAATATTCCAAATGTCTTTCGTGTTCTGACTTTCTAAAAACTGATATTCCGTTTTATACAAATCAAAAAGCTCGTTGTACCTTTCCACATTATCAATTGTAATAGTTTGAATATCTACAACATTGCCTTTCTTTAAAGTCAATAATTTATATGCAGGAATATACGCGGCAAGCGATGGTGTCTGAATATTAACCAATGTATTTCCTTTTGCAGTTGTCCGCACTCCTGTATCATTAATATGCATATGTCCGCCAAAGTGGATCTTTAAACCGGCATCGGCAAAAACCTGCGCTACTTCTTCAACTGGCACTCGGTTTAACTGCCATTTATTTGGACCAAGCAGTTCTTTTATTTCCGCGGAAGCGTCATCATTAAAATCAATCATCGGGAAATGACTAAAGGCTACTAACGTTTTTCCATGTTTTTTGGCCTGCTCCGAAATAGCTGAAACCCATTTAATCAGATGTTTTTTGTTCGAAAGCACATTGTTATAACCTGTACTCGCTTCCGAATAACTTTTAGAGTCTTTTGGATCACCGTCCATTTTCTTCGGAATATAAACGTTTCCATCAATTGCCATTAGCCAAAGCCCATCAATTGGTTCTACTACATAACTCACATCTGGAACTTGGTAACCAGGTGCAACTTCATACATTCGATTAAATAATTTAGCACTTTCTAAGGCTTTTTCAAATGAATAATTTTCACTTGAATAATTCGAAAATGGCGTTGCCCAAAACTTATTTTTTGCATTTGGATGAAACCCAAAATTCTTAAGCTGATCGGTAATTCCTAAATAACCCATTTTAGCAATATCGGCTGTTATGACAACAGGCTGTTCAATTTGTAGATTGGGCTTATACATGCCGTCTTTGCTATAAATGGGCTGACTTTTACCTTCGGTTCCTAAAAAATCCTCTTTTCCAGATTCCTGCGCAAATGGTCCAACTGGATCATGATTTCCTGTCGTAATGAAAAATTCTATTCCGTATTTTTTTTGATATTGCTCTAAAATCTTTGCCAGTCCGCGAACATGCATAGGCTGGCCGTCATCTGTATAATCTCCGGGAAGTGCTACATATTTTATCTTTCGCTTTGCGATATCATCCAAGGCTGCTAAAAAGGCAAAATAATTTTCATTAAAAATTCTGGTAGAATGAAGCTGTGAAGACATGGTTCTTATCAAAACAGATTCTCCTGTTTTCGGATTTAAAACTCCTTTGTATTCTGAATCTGAAAATTCTCCAAATAGATCCTGAAGATGCACATCAGACAAAAAAGCGATTTGTGTTCCGTTTAGATTTTTTACTTTTTGTGCTGAAGTACTAAAATTGAAGAAAATAAAAAAAGATAGTATATAAACTAAAGCGTATTTTGAATTCATAGGTTTTCTACTTTAATAAATTGGGGACTTATTAGAAGTTTTGGGACTTTTAATTAACCGCAATTTTATTGATTTAAAGCCGAAATGAGTTTATGATAGTGTTATGGAATAATAATGTTTTAATGCGTGATGTTTTTTAACCGCAAAGGGCGCAAAGTTTTTTTTATCTAAGTTTATGTTTATAAACGTAAAATTCGCAAAGCTTTATCTAATAACTTTGTGAACTTTTAATTTTATATGTACTGCTATGTAAAAAGCCTTACATGCTTTGTAAACAAAAAAAGGCCATCATTTCTGACAGCCTTCAATTACATTAAAACCTAAAATTTAATGTATCTAAAACCATTATGGCAAATGGGTTAAGATTATTTTTTGATAAAACGTCTTACGGTTTTAATTCCATTTTTCTCTAAAAGAATTAGGTAAATACCTGTTTTTAAAGTAGAAACATCCACGCTGTTGTTATCAATTGTTTGTGTCGAAACTGTGGCGCCGCCTTCTGTATTTATGATATTTACATTTCCGCCTGTCACATCTGCACTGAATGATAATTGACTTGCTGCTGGATTTGGATAAACTTCTAAACTCGCAATGGACTGGTCAGTACTTGTGGGAGCAGATTTTGCAGCAGAACCCGATTTGGTGATTCTAAACCAGTTTATATTCGCTCCTGAAGCTTGAATATAAATTCCGAAATTGTAAGTTCCCGCATTTACATTTACAGTTTGTGAAACAGTCTGCCAATTCTGCCATCCTCCCGTATTCGGAATATTAACTGCTCCTAGCTGAATCGTTCCTGCATTTAAATCTGACGAAATTCTAGCTCCGTTTACAGCGCTTGCTACACGATATTCGATTACATAAGCTCCTGATGTTGGAAAATTAACATTGTAATAAGCCATCCAGTCACCAGTATCACAATATCCTACGTTTAATCCACCACCTGTATCGGTTGTAGGCTCTGTTTGTACACCGCTCATTGTATTGTAATTTTCTGCCTGAATAAGCGTGCTTGTTCCTGGAGGATTACTTCCCGTAATTACCTGATTAATTGCTGTTAGTAATGACTTAGAACCTGTAGCGTCTTGTGACAATTCCCAAATCATAACACCGCCAGCATTTTGAATCGCAAAAGTTGTTTTTTGCTTGATTGTCGGAATTCCGTTATAGTAAATCGTATTTCCAACTTGATCAAGATTTTCAGCTCCCGGATACTGCGCTACAATATTAGCATAAGAAATTCCCTGATTAGCAGATGCTCCAAAACCATACCCATAAAACGGAACTCCGATAATAGCTTTACTTGCTGGAAGTCCTCGCCCTGTCCAATAATTAAATTGATTTACAGCCATGCTGTAAGGAGAATGCTGTCCCGGATTGTTTGGTGCCCAAGGTCCTGTCGCATCATAAGCCATAATATTAATCCAGTCGTAAGCTGTAAAAACAGATGAAGGAACATTGGCACCTCCATATCCTTCTGAAAGTGCGGCCGAAATCAATTTACCGTTTGCATGCAGTTTATTCGCTAAAGCAGTCACAAATCCGCCGTAATCTCCGTTAATTGCGGGACCTTCCAAATCAACATCAACTCCATCAAAATTATGAGCAATAACATAATCGTAGATTTTCTGAACAAAGGCAGTTCTATTAGCAGGTGTAATTAAATTGAAATAATTGTCTCGAATTGGACCGCCTTCTGAAACTGAACCTCCTCCAAGCGAAACAAAAACTTTTACATTCTGAGTATGTGCCGCATTAATAATAGCATTACTTCCAGAATTAAAACTCAAATATCCATTTGCATCGGGATTTTCGAATGCAATATTGATGTGCGTTAACTTATTGTACTGAATCGTGCTTGAAAAAGCATTCAAATCAATCCAGTTAGGAACATACGCTATTACTTTATTTTGGGCAGCTGCTAAATTAAAAATACCCAATACTAAAATAATAATCCATTTTGCCGACATTCTTTTGTAATTGTCTTTCATAGTGATTTGTTTTAATTTGTAAATTATGGGGATGTTGAAAATGCAGATTTTAGATAATTATAAATCTAAAATCTGCACTTTAAAATTATTTTTTAATAAAGCGTTTAATAGTCTGTTTACCGTCTTTTTCAAAAACAATAAAATAGATGCCTTTTCGCAGATTGGTGACATCAAAACTATTATTACTGATTTTCTGAGAAACTACGGTCGCACCAGTTTGAGAATCTACAATTTTTGCGCTTCCTCCAGATAAATCTGTTGTAACATACAAAGTACTTTCAACTGGACTTGGATAAACATTTAAAGTAATTTCGGCTGGTTCTTCTTCTACTATTAATGCCGAAGCTGTTCTAGCAGTAGTTCCAGCAACTTTAGTAATTTTAATCCAGTTAATGTTCATTCCAGTATTCTGAATGTAGATTCCGAAATTGTAAGTTCCTGCATTTACATTTACAGTCTGAGAAACCGTCTGCCAATTCTGCCATCCTCCTGTATTTGGAATATCGACACTTCCTAAAACAATTGCTCCTGCATTTAAGTCCGCTGATAATTTTCCGCCGGTAACAGCACTTGCGACACGATATTCTATTAAATAAGAACCTGTTGTTGGAAAATTAATACTGTTATACGCTAACCAGTCTCCTGTTTCGGTATAACCTACATTTGAACCTCCTCCAGTATCCGTAGTAGCTTCAATTTGAATACCGCTCATTGCCGAATAATCTTCTGCCTGAATTAAAACGGAACTCTGAGAACTTGCTGCAGGAACTAATTTCCATTGTCCGCAAGTCTGATTGTTATTATCCCATTGCTGAATAATAGCTCCTGAAGCAGTACTTGCTCCTGCTACTTCAACAATTCTTCCGCTGTGACGGGCAACAATTTTATAATAACCATCTCCCGCAGCAACCAAAATAAACTGCTGATTGGTTGTAGCATTGTATGGATATTGTTCTAAACGTGCACCATTAGCTTTATTGAAATTATTAATGTCTAAAGACAAGTTGCTGTGATTCGCAATAATTTTATACAATCCGTCTCCTAAATGCGTGAAAGTGAATTTCTGATTGTTTCCAGAATTCAAAGCGCCTTGATTAATTCCTGCTGCATTCGCCGTACTTGAATTCCAAACATCCATATACAGACCGCTGTTTCTGTTTTGTAAAAAGAAAGTCTGGTTTCCTAGGGTTGTTGTTCCGTTTGCGATAACTCTAATCGAACTTACTTTATCATTCCACGTTGTATTTAAACAAGAATTATCAGAATTGATTACCGTTGAAGTTCCAGTAAAATTATCATCCTGATACAAAATTGCCTGATAACCCTGAGTGATTTTAAGCGAAGAAATATCATCATTTAAAACACCTAAAGAATTTAAACGAGCTAAATTGTAATCACCAATTGTTAATCCGCCTGAGAAACCAGTGTAGTTACAATCCTTATAAACCGTAATAACATCTGTAGAAGCTGGAACCGAAGGCGTAGTAAGTCCATAATATCCTCCAAAAGTAGCAATAACCTTTGTTGGCTGAGGCGAATGAAGTGACGGTGATTGATCTGCAACATCATCATAAGCAAATCCGTAAGCCAGATTATCGATATTAATTCCTGGTAAATGCCAGAATTTAGAATAATGATTGGTTGGATTTACCTGATAATATTTTGAAGCATCATACCAATTCTGCTGTCCTGGATTTGGTGTAGTCGTATTTACAACATGTCGGTTAATTGCAGCTGTTAACTGTGACTGAATTACAAGATCTAAATCTCCGTCAACGAGTCTTCTGTCCAAAACACCTTTTCCTTCAAGGGCTTCCTGAGTTGTCGGTCTATTTTGAACTCTTCCCGTTCTTCCAACAAAAGCACCAGATTGTCCAACCATTTCAAGCTGTTCTCCAATAACTCTACCTTTAAAAACGCCTGCATCTCCGGCATAAAATATCAAATCTTCATTTTTGTATTTATTCCAGATTGCATCGATATAAGATTTTAAATAATTAGCATATTGTCCTGAACCTTCGGCGTAAGCAGGCGTTTTAGATGGAGCAGTAATTTCTCCCGTTGCATCATTTACACAACCTTGAAATTCGGCTGGAACATTAGCTTTAAAAGCCGCAACAATTTCAGCATGTCTTTTTAAATCTCCTACTTTCTTTTGGTAACCATTGGCTCCAAATAATTCTAATCCCATTGGGTATTTATACGAATCCACTCTTGTTGGGTTTCCGAAGAAACCGTGCTGATTGTTTGTCAATTCAATCATTTCATACAAAATACCTTGATTTGGATCTGTCGCATTCTGCGGATTTGGCGATGCATATCCTGAAGGAGCGCCGCTCGCACCGAAAAAATAGAAATACAACTGTGATCCTTTAGAAATAAAAACCCTGCATCCTGCAATTAAAGGAAGCGTAAAAGTCTTATTGGGAATTTCGCTCAATTTTGTAAAACAAGCAGCATATTTTGAGTTTTGTCCAGGTCCCGTATTTCCACCGTAAGTCGGTCCCGTAACGGTATTGTAAGACGCATTCATTGGTAAAACCTGACTTGTTTTGGCATTTACCCAAACATGGTTTCCTGTAGTATAATCGATTCCTACAATAGCTACGTACAAATCACTATCAGCAAAAGTCGAATTATTACTTATGGTAAAAGGAACTGGTCCCTGACCATACACAAAAGTCGAAAACACTAAAAACAGTGTAATCCAAATAGAAAATCTTTGAAGTTTATTGTTTTTCATATCTAAATAATTTTGGGGTTGCATTAATAGATTTTAAAACCAAAGTCATTTGAAAATAAATGACTGTATAAATCCGTCAGGTACAATTTTGAGCCCTCCTCCAATCATACCCAACGGATCTAAAAAATTATTTCTTAATCAGCTTTTTTGTCCAGCTTTTTTGATCTGATTTAAAATTCACAATGTAAATTCCTTTAGTCAATTTGCTGATATCAATTTGGCTTTCATTTTCTTGAGCTTTACTTTGAATAACCAACGTTCCTGAATTATCATAGATCGAGATTAGTTTGTTATCCAAATTCTCTGGTGACGAGACTTGAATGTAATTACCCGCAGGATTTGGATATACAGCGAAAATGGTATTTTCCGGCTGTGTTTCTTCCACAACATTTAGAGCCATTTTAGCTGTTGAAGAAGATCCATAAGCTTCTATTTCATACAATGAATAACCATAAGGAGCCAGAGCTTTTGCAGTACACAAAATTCTCAGATATCTTCCTGTACCACTTACCGTTAAATCGTCTGTGCCTCCATCACTCGCTGTCTGATTGCTGATGGTTTCATTGTCTGTGAAAACATTGTCTGTAGAAAGCTGTACTTTATATTGCGTTGCATAAGCGGCTTCCCATTTCAAGACTACTCGATTAAGTGTGTAATTACTTCCTAAATCAACATAAATCCATTCTGTTGCATTGGAGAAAGAACTTGCCCATCTAGATACAGTTCCGTCTCCATCAGTAGCTTTATTAGCAGATAATGTTGCGTTTTCTTCTGTAGAAGCGGTTGCTGTTTTAGCTAAAGCTAAATTTACATTCGGATTTGGTGTAATATTTCGAACAATAACATCGCTAAAAACTCCTGTTGTCAAAGTTCCGTTTGCGTGAGAAGTAACCGCCATACCTACATAAATGGTATTTGCCATTGTTACTGTTTTTGGAGTTCCAAGCTGCGTCCAAATTGTTCCGTTATCAGAAGTATAAGATGTAAACACATTTCCCGATCTTACTAAGCGAACCCATTTTGGAGCTGTTCCTGCTGCAACATCTGCTGCAGTTACTCCAGAAGTAGCAATTCTTGATAATGATTCAACTCCTGCCGCTGGCGTAACATCTGTCATAACATGTTTAGAAGTTGGTGTAAGCGTTTCACGGAACATTACTCCTGCTTTTGCATACGTATTGGTATTGGTCAGCGAATTTACTTTTGCAATAATTTCGGCATCTCCAGTAATCTGCTGATTGACATATTGAAACTGATCGCTGGTTTCCCAAATATCTGTTCCAGCACCTTTTATAGTGAATGTTCCATTAGCATGAGCTGCTTCACCTGCTGGTGTAACAGCGCCTAAATCGGTGCTGATCCAAGGGGATGGTAATCCCGCAGGTGTTTCAGTTGAAACTAAATTTAAAGATCTTAAATTATCAAAATAATACGTATTTCCTGAATTGCTTCCAGGTTCAAATAAGAAAACAAAACGGTTAACATCATTATCTGGCGTAGAAGCGTCTGGCGTACTTACATAGGTGAACGTAATGGTATGCCAAGTATTGGTTTGTTTTACAACTCCTTGATAAATACTATGTCTTCCAACTGGATAATTGGACGGAATTGAAGCACTGCTTTCTGCCTGCCATGAAATGATAGATCCCACTGGAGCTGACGTGTAGACATCCATTGCAAACTTTTTAGTTCCTGCTTTAAAATCACCAATGTTGGTTAATGTTGTATTGAAGGAGAAGTTATCATACAATTCTGTTGACTTACGGACATATCTTCCAACATTTGATGAAGTATTAATTCCTGCAGCACTTGGGTTTGCCACATTTGCGGTGTAAGTTCCAATAGCATCTCTGAAAGTAATATTATGTGTATTTTGATAATCTTCGTAAACAACGCCCGGCGTAAAAGTATCTGGCAGTTTCGTCGATGCAATTCTGATGTTGTCAAAATAATAAGTATCGTTTGTATAAGAGCCTGAGTTAAACAATAAAACCATCTGATTGACTGCCAGATTTGAAGTTCCAGCATCTGGACTGGAATTGTAATAAAATGTCAAGGTTTCCCATTGATTTTGTTTAGTCGTAATGGCGACATAATTACTGTTTCTTCCTGTTGGATAATTAGCCGGAAGCGAAGTCGCACTATTTTCTAAATTCATGCTTACAACAGTTCCCACTGGTGCTGTTGTATAAACATCGATCAAAATCTTATTCGTTTGGTTTTTGAATAAACCAGCGTCTTCAATTGAAGTTTGGGTATTAAAGAAAAGAACATCGTATTGTTCTGTCACATTTCTGACATATCTCGCAACATTAGCAGAAGAATTAACCGAATTGGAAGCTGGATTAGCCACAACTGAATACGTTCCTGTTGTTGTTCCTTTAATAATTTTATTGATGCCGTCATAGTTCTGCAAAACATCTGTTGCAACAATTGGTTTCTCTGGTTCAGCTTTCGTAAGCAGATTATCAAAATAATAAGTAGCTCCTGAATTAGAATTCGATTCAAAAAGTATCACTACATTATTGATTGTTAAAGCACTGGTATTTGGATCGATAATTTTTTCGAACTCAAATTCGATAGTTTCCCATTTGTTCTGAACCGTTGTTGCTGCTTTAAAACCGCTATGTCTTCCAGACGGATAATTCGTTGCTGTAGTTACATTACTGTTTTCTAACTGCATGGAAATTTTTGTTCCAACAGGCGCCGAAGTATAAATATCAAAAGAAAGTCTTTTTCTTCCGTAAACATAATCGTTAGCATTTGTAATGGTGACGTTTCTTATATTCAGAACATCATAAAGCTCGCTTGAATTACGAACATATCTTCCAACTAAAGCAGAGGTATTAATTCCAGTCGCAGAAGGATTTGCTACAGCTTCTGTTAAAACTCCGGTTTTTACTGGATATAATACATTTCTATTACTTTGAAAATCTTCATGTATTTTCTCTACCGGAATGGCAGGTTCTGTTTTTACAGCCAATTTATAAGTATTAGCAGTACATCCCGATACAGTTGTAGTTACTGAAACATCTCCTCCTGCAGTTCCCCAGTTTACGGTAACTGCATTTGTTCCCTGTCCAGAAGTTATAGTTGCTCCTGCTGGAACTGTCCAATTATATGCTGCTCCCGTAACGGCATTTATCGAATACGTTTTACTCGTTTCATTTTGATATACTTTGGCATCTCCGGCAACTCCGTATTTATAACTTCCGTCATAAACACGAACATAATCTACCTGAAGTTTTGCAGGGAAATCACCCGGAACTGGAGGAACTCCTGCGCCATTTACGCTTGTATAAGGAGTTCCTGCACTTCCTACAGCTAAATTCAAAATAATATAAAACTGACTATCATTAAATGGCCATCCACCGTTTACAGTAGTATTAGGTGTAGCGGTATGAAACAAAACATCATCTACAAACCATTTGATAAAATTTGGTCCCCACTCTACAGCATATACGTGAAAATCTGAAGACAGATCTGTCGGAGAACTGTAGCTTCTGCCTGTAAAATGATATCCGTTTCCGTCATAATGAATAGTTCCGTCTACAGACTGCGGATTTCTGTGTTTGGCTTCCATAATATCAATTTCGCCAGTATACGGCCAGTTTCCATTAACTGGAAGCATCCAAGAAGCCGGCCATGCCCCTTGTCCGTTTGATAATTTCATGCGGGCTTCCACTCTTCCGTATTTGAGCGCATATTTTCCTTCTGTAGTTAATTTAGAAGAGGCATAAGGCTGATCTGGAAATGAGGCACTCGGCTGGTATTTTGCCTCAATGTTTAAATAACTGTTTGTGCCTTCTTTTACAATCGTAGCCTGATTTGGTTCATAACGTTGTGCTTCTGCATTTCCGAATCCGCAGAGCGAAGGACATCCATTTCCGGAAATACTCTGCCATTTGGTTAGATCGACAGTAGTTCCGTTAAATTCATCTGACCAGACCAACGTTTTACATTGCGCCTGAACTTTTAATAATGGCAGTAATACAAATATTGCCAATGTCAAAAATCTTTTAAAATAAGAGAAATTGCTTTTCGGTGGTCGGCCGAAAAAAGAGTCGTTTTGATTCATTTTTTTTAGTTTTTTTGTTAGTAAGTCTCGATTACGTCATAAAACCTGTGTTTGCAGAAACAGGTCATTATTCTCGTAATAATCCGACAATATTAACAAATAAATCAGGCAAGACTTACATTTTGGAGTACGGTTTGACTACGGTACTAGTAAAAAAATGTAATAAATAGCCCTCAAAAAACGTAAAACTACTTAAGATTTTACTTCATCCTTAAAAACTAAAAATTAAGGATGAATTCGGTTATGTTTGTATCCGACGGAAGCTGTAATTTTTTACGGATTCGGTATCGGGTATCTTCAACACCTCTTACAGAAATTCCTAAAAGAGGCGCAATTTCTTTTGTATTGAAGTTCATTCGCAGATAAGCGCACAAACGCATATCTCGCGGCGTGAGTTCTGGATAACTTTGTTTTAATCGCTGCATAAAATTATCATGAAGCTGATTGAAAATCTCTTCAAATTCGTTCCAATGTTTGTCTCCCTGCAATTCGTGATCAATGAGTTTGTTTATTTTAGCCAATAAACTAAAGTTGACATTGGGATCATTTTTCTTATCAATCTGAGCGATAAGTTCTTTTATAGAAAGCAGAATTTCGTTTAAATGAATAAGATTCACTGTATTTGAAGCTACCTTAGCATTTTTTAAATGAATCGTTGTTTGAAGATTTTCTTTTACAATAGCCATATTTTGCTGTTCCAAAGCTAGCTTTTGCTCATTTAATTCGGCAAGGTTTTTAAGCAGTTCTTTTTCCTGTTTTAAAATTAACTGTTCTCTATCACGTTCTGCAAGATTCTTTTGGTATTTAATAATCGCATAGATCAGCACTCCAAAAAGCACGAGGTATAAAATATAAGCCCAAATTGTTCGATACCAAGGCGGCAGAATTTCAAAATGAAAAACAGCTTCTTCACTTACTACATCATAAATATTTTTAGCTCGTACATGAAAAACATATTCGTTTTCCGGCAAGTTGGTGTACTCTTTCTCTGTTTGAACTGTATACTCTGACCAGCTTGGTTCAAAACCTTCTAACCAATACTCGTATTTTGTAGCATCGGCTTCATCATAAAAAAGTGAAGCAAAAGAAAAATGAAGTGCATTATTAGCATACGATAAAACTCTCGAAATATCTTTCTCTGCCGATTTGGTTTTATTAGGCAGCACATCATATCGGCTGGAAAAAATTAAACTATCCTTCGGGAAAATACATTTTACTTCAGAGATTACAGCTTTATATTTGGTTTGGTATTGCTTGTTTTTTATGGCATTATAATGAATTAAACCATTTTGAGTTCCAAAAAATACATCTCCAGTTGTTGTGGTCTGAATGTTTTCGAAACCTGGAACATATAAATAACGCAGCTTTCTAAACGGAAGTTCCTCTATATTAAAAGTTCCGTGCGCTTTTTTAGTCATTTTTCCGGTATTTTCTCCAGAAACGTACCAAATTGTATTTTGGTTATCCGATTTTAATAGTCGAATATGACTTTCCAGACCAAGGTATTTCTTGAAAACAAGATCCGGCTTCATCTTTTTGGAAGCTTCATCTTGTTTGTAAACTCCTTTCGTTGTGCCAAAAACAATGTGGTTATCAATCTTAAAAGTGTTTAAAAATAAACTGGATGGAAAACCATTTTTATCATTATAAAACTGAACATCCGAAACGGCATCAAAAGTTTTGTTCAATTTAATTTTAAAAATTCCCTTATAACCATGAGCAATCCAAATATTTCCGTTTTTATCCGTTTCTATAATACGGCTGCTGTCTTCAAAACCTTTTAATTTGTGCTGAAAAACCCATGAACCGTTTATCTGTTTCAAAAGATACAAGCCAGTATAACCTCCCACCAGCAATAAATCAGGATGATTTGGAACTAAAATTCCCTGCCACGCTCCGTCCAATTTAACCAAAACTTTAGCCGAATTTCCATCAATTTCAAATATTCCATTTTTTTCAAATGCTAAAAGTGAGTTTCCAAAAACACCCACATTCCAAACATTTTCAGACATTCCTGAAATATGCTGAAATTTAATATTCTCCTGTTTTCCATTTTTATAACTAAGCCAATCCAGCCAGAATAAGCCATTGTCTGTACCAACAAATAATTTATTCTGATATATTTTACTGCAGTATATTTTAGTCTCTAAATTTGAATTATCAACAATTCTGGACAATGGCGATGAAATTTGAATAAACGAAATTCCTTCTTTTAACATGACCCACAAATTGCCTTCTCGATCTACTTTAAGACTGGTTACATAATCGCTTTGAAGTCCTGTTTGTTTATCGATATGCTGAATTAAATGCCCTTTACTATCTACAACTATCAATCCTGCTTGACGCGTTCCAATTCCGAAATAACCGTCAGCAAATTGAATTCCCGCAGAGATTTGATTCTGCTTAAGCAGATAATCTACTTCTGTCTTAAAAGGTTTTATCTGATTATCAGTAAAAAGAAAAAGTCCGTCTTTTTGGGTAAACAACAAAAGTCCTTTTTCTGTCTTGAAGATCTTCCTAATCTGCATTCCTGCAAATTTCTGAGCATTTGAAAACGGAATTAAAATGTCGTTTTTTAATTGCAATAAACCTTTGGTATTATCTGTAATATAGATTTCTTTTCCAACTTCAAAAAGATCATCAAAAGCAGATTGAGCATCTAGCACTTTAATTTTATGATTTTTATAGATAAAAACTCTTTCGTAGGAAAAGAAAATCACTTCATCATTTCGAATAACAGTATGCAAAACATCTCCAAAATTGCGGGCAGAATCCGGAACTAACTTTACCAAAGAATTATATTGATACTGACCATTTGGAAGTTTAACGACAAAACCAAAATCACCCTGCGCGCCAACGTAAATCTTATCGTTTTTATCCATTGCCATGGAACGAACCATGCTTCTGTTTTCTGGCTGTGTCACAATCGCCCATCGAACGCCGTCAAACTGCATGATTCCAAAGTGATTGGCAAAAAACATCATGCCTTTTGAATCCTGAAGCACAGCCCAATTTTCTGAAGCCGCTTTATACGTCTTTGGACTATAATTGATTATAAAAGGAACTCCGACCTTTTTAATTTGCCCATAAAAAAAGAAAGGAATGAGAAGCAGTAATAAAACTAAAACTCTAATTTTAAATTTCATCATTTCGGTACGATCTGTAGGTTAACGTGATAACTTTGGGAAATCATCACCTAAGAAAAAACCCTTTGGGAAAAGTCTTTTCTCAGTAAAACATCCAATTTTTCCAACAAACCAATTACAAATTCATCATAAAAAGCCGACTAAAAAAACGAATGTATATAATCAAATATATGAAATTTAATTTTAATGTAACAAATTACATTTCAATTAGAGAATTTGATAATTAGAAAATGTGATAATTAGAGAATGTGATAATTCTACTCTAGCTATTATCATATCAATCAAACAACACTTTGTCAGGCTGAGCGAAGTCGAAGCCCATTCAACCTGAAACCTGAAACTTTTAAACTCCTAACACCCTGCTCAACTCTTCATAGCTATGAAATAGAATCGCACCTTCCTTCTCCAAATCAGTGTTGTTGAAACCGTTCGCAAAACCATAGACTTTAAATCCGCCGTTAATTCCTGCTCGCACGCCTGCAACGCTATCTTCTATTACAATGCAATCTTTTACATCAAACCCCATTTCTACAGCAGCGTGCAAAAAAATTCCTGGATCTGGTTTCCAGCTTTTAATACTATACGAACTGTATATTCTGCCCTCGAATCGATCAAGTAATCCTGCAAGTTCAAGATTCAACCTGATTTTTTCTAACGGTCCGCTTGAAGCTGTGCAATACGGAATTTTAAGATTGTTAAGAAAATCAACAATTCCTTCCATCGGTTTCGTGCCAATTTTGAAAGCCTCAAAACTTCTGTTTCTGTAATTGCATTCAAAATCTTCGGGAAGTTTTTTACCGATTCCCTTTTCAATCTGAAGAAAACAATCCTTAAGGCTTCGTCCATTAAATAGATGATAAGCTTCTTCCAATTCTAATTGAAATCCATGTTCCGATGCCATTTGTAATAATACGCCGTTCCCTATTTTTTCTGTGTCTACCAAAACACCATCACAATCGAAAATAATACATTTAACCATTCTTGTTGATTTTCATTTAATTATAAAATTCCCTGAAGTAAAAGTCAGGCAATGTAAATTACAAAAAAATATTTTAAAGCTTTTCTGTTCATTTTCAACATTCTGTACAGAATTACCCCAATTCTGTATTTGTGATTATGCTATGATTTGTACTTTTATGAAATACTATCAAACCGATTTTACAAAAAGATAAAAAATATAAATTTTGAAAAAGCACTTTCTACTTACCGCAATTTTGGCCGGAACTTTCGGCATTCAGTCTCAAAATAAAACTATAACAGTCAATAATACTCTAAAACTTGACCGAGAATTTGAAACGATTGAATTGACTAAAAAATCTCTAGGATTAACAACAGATGCTAAACTTGAAAATTATGCTGTAAAAGATCTTGGCACTAATTCTTATCTCGAAACACAAACTATAGACAATGATGGCGACGGAACAATGGATGTTTTATTATTTCAGCCAAAAATTAAAGCTTCGTCTAAACAGGATTTTGAGGTTTTAATTGGAACAAATCCTGATGCTTCTAAAACAATCAGCTGTTATTCCCGCTTTGTTCCCGAACGGACAGACGATTACGCTTGGGAAAACAACAAAGTCGCTTTTAGAACTTACGGTCCTGTCGCGCAGAAAATGGTCGAAGATAAAATTCCTGGAGGAACTTTAACCAGCGGAATAGATGCTTGGCTAAAAAGAGTCGATTACCCAATTATTAATAAATGGTACGAAAAAGCAACAAACGGAACTGGAACGTATCATAAAGATACAGGAGAAGGTTTGGATAATTTTCATGTTGGAGACAGCCGCGGAGTAGGCGGAATTGCAGTAAATGCTGATGGTAAATATTATTTCTCTAAAAATTTCGTCAGCTGGAAAACCATTATAACTGGTCCAATTCGAACAAGTTTTATTTTAACGTATGCCGATTGGGATGCAAAAGGCAATAAAATTACCGAATCAAAATTAATCAGTTTAGATTACGGAAGTCAGCTTTCTCGCTTTGAAATCAATATTACGGGAACTGAAACCGTGTCCGTAGGATTGACTCTTCATGACAAAAAAGGAACGACTGGAACTAATTTAAAAGAAGGCTGGCTGAGTTACTGGGAACCTATCGACGATTCTGAAATTGGAACAGGTCTAGTAGTTCCAAAAGGTTCACTAATTAGTTTTGATAATCATGTTATAGATGAAAAAGACTTAAGTAACCTTTACGGAAATATCGCTGTTAAAAATAACAAAGCAGTATATTATGCTGGTTTTGGATGGAAAAAAGGAAGTCCATTTCAAACAAAACAAGAATGGGAAAAGTATTTAAGTTCTTTTGCTGAAAAGATTAATAATCCTTTGATTGTAAAAGTGAAAAAGTGATTTTTCTTTTGCCGCAAAGGCACTAAGACACAAAGTTTTTTTTATTCTTTAATTGTAAACATAGCCCGTGGTTTCAACCACGGGAAACGTATTGTGATTATGCATTGCGTTTCCCGTGGTTGAAACCACGGGCTATGTTTGAAAATGATAAACCCGACAGGTTTTAAAAACCTGTCGGGTTTAATTGTAAAACTGCGATCAAATAGATTTCTTTACAGGAAAATAATTCTCCTTCAATATAATTTCTAACGGAATATAATGCGTTCGTTCAGCATCTTCTTGAAGAACTAATTTTTTATACAAATAATTAATTCCCATATAACCTTGGTCTTCTGGTCTTTGGTTGATTAAAAAATCAATTACACCTTTGTTGAGATATTCGATGTTTTCTTTCAGTAAATCGAAACCAATAATACGAACCCCTTTTATATTGTTTTTATGCAAAAATTCGGCAACAATATAAGCTCGAGAATTGGGTACAAAAACACTGTTTATACCAGAAAACATCTCCAAACTCAATTGATCTATTTTGGAATCTTTTAAAGTAACTTCCGAAAATTTAAAATTAGTCAGTTCATTATGATCTTTAAAATACGAATAAAAACCATCTATGCGCTGTAAATAAACCGAAGTGCTTTCTATTTCTCTCGTAATTTTAAAAATCAAAACCTGTCTTTCATTTTTTACAGCAAAGCTGATTAACCTTCCTGCCAAATAACCGCTCTGAAAAGCATCCTGACCGACATAAGCATGCTGATTACCTTCAGAAATATTCGAATCAATCATTACAACTGGAATATTCTTCTTTTGATATTCCTTTAAGAAATCAACCGAATCTTGATAAAATATTGGGGCAAACAACAAACCGTCACAATCAAACTGCATCACTTTTTGGACCGTTTCCTTAAAAGAAGAAAGGTTGTAATCGTAGAAAAAATAGTCCAGAACAATTCCGAATTTACTAAACTCTATCGCAGCCTTTTCTATTCCATCCACCTGACTTTTCCAATATTCTAACGTTTCTGTTTTAGGAAGAAAGACTGCAAAATGGAATTTTTTGTTTAGCGCCAGATTACTAGCCAGTATATTTCGTTTATAGCCAAATTCATCAATTATCGCATTGACTTTATCAACAGTCTCTTGTGCGACCTGTCCGCGTTTGTGTATGATCCTATCAACCGTTCCAGGAGACACATTAGCTAATTCGGCAATTTTCTTAATTGTTATGATATTGATTCTTTTTAAGTTAAAAAAATAAAAGTAGCAATGTAAAACTAATTTATTTTATAAAAAATAAGTTGTTTTGCAATGCATTTTACATACATTTGTAAAATACCGTGTACGCACACGCAAATATACACATAACATTAAAAAAACAATTCTTTTTTAAGGTTATCTATTGAAAACTAACTATTAAATAGAAAATAACTACTAACAAAATGATACTAGATTCGCTGCATAACGCTGCCAGATATTACGATCTGCATCCCAATTTTAGAAAAGCTTTTGATTACGTAAATCAAAATGATATTGCCAATTTGGAAGAAGGTGCTTTTGAAATTGGAGAAGGTTTAAAACTAATTGTAATTGTCGGTCAAGGAAATACGAAAGAAGAAGCTGTTAAAGGATTTGAATGTCATGACAAAAATATTGACATTCAGATTTCGATTAAAGGTCCTGAAACTTTTGCATGGAAACCGAGAGAGAAATGTGTAAATCCAAACGGCGATTACAGTGACGAAAGAGATGTTCGTTTTTTTCATGATGCCCCTGATACATTTTTTGAATTGAAGGAAAATCAATTTGCTATTTTATTTCCCGAAGATGTACATACTGCAATGATTGGCGAAGGATTGTTGAAAAAAATTGTGATCAAAGTAAAAATATAATTATGAGTACCATTGAAAATGCTATTGAAGTTATTGTAAAACAGGGAATGCTTCCTTTATATTTTAATGCTGCTGAAAACAAAAGCGTTTCTATTTTAAAAACGTTATATAATGCTGGAATCAGAGCGGTAGAATATACCAGCCGCGGTCCAGAAGCTATTGCTAACTTTCAAAAACTAATTGAAGTTCGAAACGCTGAAATGCCTGGAATGCTTTTAGGTATTGGAACAATCAAAAATTTAGCACAGGCAGAAACCTATTACTTAGCAGGAGCTGATTTTTTTATAAGTCCAGGTTTTGTTCCTGAAGTGGCTTCGTTTTTAATTGGTAAAGAAGTTTTGTACGCGCCGGGTTGTATGACACCAACAGAAATTATTGCCGCTGAAAACGCTGGAGTTAAATTCATTAAGCTTTTTCCTGGGAATATTTTAGGGCCTGATTTTATGAGCGGTATTAAAGATGTTTTTCCAAACCTGATTTTTATGCCAACAGGAGGAGTCGATACTACCCGCCAAAGTATTGAAACTTGGTTTAATGCCGGTGTTTCTGCTGTTGGAATGGGAAGCAAATTAATCAGCAAAAATATAATGGAAAATGAAGCTTATGATACAATCGAAAAAGAAACCAAAAGGGTTTTGGAATTGATTGAAAACATCAGAAACTAAATCAAAAAAACTAGAATAATTAAATACATAAAAGCATACTTTGTTTCAAATTTGGAATTTAAAGTATTGTAATTTTTAAACAAAATAACATGAATTCAATATTTAACCTTAAAGGAAAAATTGCTTTAATAACAGGTGGTGCCGGAGTATTAGGAAGCAGATTTGCAAATGTTTTGGCGCAGCAGGGCGCTATTGTGGGAATTGTTTCGCAGTCATTAGAAAAAGCAGAAAACACTGTAAAAGCCATCGAAGCAAACGGCGGACAAGGATTTGCTGTTCAAGCCAATGTTTTAAATAAAGAAGAAGTAGAAAAAGCAAAAGACTTTATTGTAGAAAAATACGGTCGTCTGGATATCTTAATCAATGCTGCGGGAGGAAATATGCCTGGTGCAACAATTCAGCCTGATCAAGCAGTTTATGATATGAAAAGTGACGATTTACAAAAAGTGATTGATTTGAATATTATTGGAACAATGCTTCCTACTCAGGTTTTTGCAGAACTTTTTGCAAAACAGAAATCAGGAAACATCATCAATATTTCATCAGCATCGGCACAAAGACCTTTGACGAGAGTGGTAGGATATTCTGCTTCAAAAGCGGCAATCGACAACTTTACACAATGGATGGCAGTTGAATTAGCACAAAAATATGGCGAAGGAATTCGAGTAAATGCTATTTCACCTGGATTTTTTATAGGTGAACAAAATCGTGCTTTATTGTTAACTCCAGAAGGAAAATTAACACCGCGTGGAGAAAAAATTATCGACCATACACCAATGGGAAGATTTGGAACTCCAGAAGATATTGACGGTGCGCTTTTATTTTTATGCAGTGATATGTCAAAATTCGTAACGGGAACAATCTTAAAAGTAGACGGCGGATTTGCTGCAACGAGTATTTAAGATTTCTCACGTCCTGCAAGGTTTTCAAAACCTTGTACGTCTAAATTATACGTTTATATAAATTAAATACCTACAGGGTTTGAAAAACCTTGCAGGAGAAAAAACCAAAAACACATAACAAATGGAACAAACATTAAGATGGTTCGGACCAAATGATCCTGTTTCTCTACAAGATATTAAACAAACTGGTGCAACTGGAATTGTAACCGCATTACACCACATTCCAAACGGACAAGTTTGGAGCATTGATGAAATCATTAAAAGAAAAGTGGAGATTGAACACGAAGACGGCGATCCTAAAAAAGGGGCTTCAGGTTTAACTTGGTCAGTTGTAGAAAGTATTCCAGTTCACGAAGACATCAAAAAACAAACTGGAAATTATCTCCAGTACATTGAAAACTATAAAGAAAGCATTCGTAATCTGGCTTTATGCGGGATCAAATGTGTTTGTTATAACTTCATGCCTGTTTTAGACTGGTCAAGAACAGATTTATCGTATACGGTTGAAGATGGATCAAAAGCCCTTCGTTTTGACATTAATGCTTTTGCAGCTTTTGAATTGTTTATTTTAAAAAGACCCGGAGCAGAAAAAGAATACTCGGCAGAACAAACTCAAAAAGCAAAAAGCTATTTTGAAGCAATGACTGCCGAAGACAAAGTAAAATTACAGCAAAACATTCTAGCTGGACTTCCTGGTGCTGAAGAAGCTTATTCAGTTGAGGATTTCTTAGTGACGTTAAGTGCTTACAATCATATTGACAGACAAGCATTAAAGAATAATCTTTTTCATTTTTTAAAAGAAATTATTCCTGTTGCAGAAAGCAAAGGCGTTTTAATGGCAATTCATCCAGACGATCCTCCTTATCCTATTTTAGGATTGCCGAGAGTGGTTAGCACAGAAGAAGATTTGATTGACTTAATGAATGCGGCACCATCTCCATCAAACGGATTTACCATGTGTACAGGATCTTACGGTGTTAGAGCTGATAATGATTTACCTGGAATGGTAAGACGCCACGGCGATAAAATGAATTTTATTCACTTAAGAAGTACGCAGCGTGACGAAGAAGGAAGTTTCTATGAAGCGAATCACCTTGAAGGAAATGTTGATATGTACGAAGTCGTAAAAGCGATTTTAGAGGTTGAAAAAAGAAACAACAGTCAATTGCCAATGCGCCCAGATCATGGACACCAAATGCTGGACGATTTAAAGAAAAAAACAAATCCAGGTTATTCTGCAATTGGACGTTTAAGAGGTCTGGCAGAATTACGCGGACTTGAATTAGGGATTAAACGTTCTTTCTAAATTGTTTTGCCACGAAGGCACTAAGACGCGAAGATTTTTTTTTAAGCCACAGATTAAAAAGATTTTTCTAATTACGGTCAACTTTGTCAAAGTTTTAAACTTTGACAAAGTTCTCATCAAGAGCTGACATAGGCGTAAAAAAAACCTTGCGTCTTCGTGCCTTCGTGGCAAAATCAAAAAAACTAACTAACCACAAACAACCACAAAACCATGATTCGCCAAGCCATTATTGTCTCCTGTGGCTTTTTTATGAATACCATACTGGCGCAGGATTTACCTAAAATTGTTACTTCAAAAACAAACTATCTTCCTGATTTTAGTTATGCAGGCTATCACTTCGGCGAAAGCCAGCTTCCAGAATCAAATGGAAAAATTATTAATGCCGTAGATTTTGGCGTTAAAGCAAATGACAATTTAGACGATTCAAAAGCTTTATTGAAGGCCTTAAAAGCAGCCAATGCAGTTGATGGAAATGTCATTTTACAACTACCGCAAGGCCGAATTATTCTAAGCGACATTCTCTATATCGAAAGAAGTAATTTTGTTCTTCGCGGAGCAGGTTCTGATGAAAACGGAACCGAAATTTACTGCCCAAGACCCTTGATGTATCTTAAAGATCCTGAATCTCTGGCAGAACTTCGTGAATACCTTACCACATTCGATAAAAGACAACGCGAACCTGAGAATAATGTCGATCTGCCTTTTTCACAATATGCTTGGTCAGGCGGTTTTATCTGGACACAATTTCCGGGTGAACGCGTAAAATCGTATTTGGATAAATATGAACCCGAATCGAATGTTTTAGCAAAAGTCAGTTCTGGAAAAATAGGCGAATTTACGATCCAAGTTTCTGATGTTAAAAATCTTAAAGCCGGTGATATTGTCGAATTGCAGTTATTTAATAAAGAGGGCGAGAACGGCGAAATTATTAAAGATTTATACCAAGGAGCAAAAGTAAAACCAGGTTCGCATCACTGGCAGTTTCCAAAACTTCCGATTGTGAGGCAACAGGTTGAAATTGCTAAGATTTCGGGTTCAAAAATTACTATAAAAACGCCTTTAACTATTTCTATCAAACCAAGTTATAAGGCACAGCTGGTCGAATGGAAACACTTAAACGAAGTTGGTATTGAACATCTCTCTTTTACTTTTCCTGATATTCCAAGAGTTGCACATCATGTTGAACCGGGAAATAATGGGATTTTCTTAACGCGTCTGTTTAACAGCTGGGTAAAAGATGTCAAAATCACCAATGCCGACAGCGGAATTTTAGGCGAAGAAATTTCCAATGTAACAGTGCAGGATATTGTTACAGATGGAACACATTTAGCACATTATACCGTAACTTTAGGCGGTGTTCATAATGTACTGGTGAAGAATTTAAAGATTTACAATAAAACAGTTCATCCTTTAAGTTTCAACACTTTTGCAACAAAAAACGTATATCAGAATTGCGAGTTATTTGCAGATCCCCTTTTAGATCAGCATTCAGGAGCAAATCATCAAAATTTATTTGATAATATTACAGTTCATATAAAAGCCGATAAAAACAATAGCTATTTTTTATTTGGAGGAGGCGGTGCCGATTATTGGAAACCATCACACGGACCTTTCAGCACATTTTGGAATCTAAATGTCCAAGTCGAAAATCCAGATCAAACAAAACCTGTTTTATTATACGGAATGAAAGACGGAGCTTTCGCTAGAATTATTGGAGTGCATGGAAATACTAAATTTGAAATCAAATACGACGTCGATCCGTATATTGAATTTTTAAATACGCCTGTAGAAAAAATTCCTTCTTTGTATGATTATCAATTGAAAAAGCGATTGAAGTAAAGTTCTTTTTTAATCTCGCAAAGTCGCTAAGACGCAAAGTTTTAATTGCTCATCTTAATGATTAATAAGTACTATTTGTCATTTCGACGAAGGAGACCCGAGCGATAGCGAATAGGCGAAGCAAATCACACTCGGGATTCGACAAAGATTGGCGAAATACTTTATGGAATTTCTAGTGAGATTTCTTCTTCGTCGAAATGACAAAAATGAGAAAAAAACTTTGTGTTCCAGCGGTTGAAACCGTTGGCTATGTTTTAAATTGTATGACAATACAAAAATCTTTGAACCTCTGCTCCTTTGCCTCTTTGAACCTAAAAAAATAAACGCTATGAAATATAAAATAGCTTTTCTCGTAATCTTATTTATTTCAGGAAATCTATTTTCCCAGAATAAATACCGCCTTAAAAATATCTCAACAACAGACGGACTTTCACAGAGTTCGGTCATTGCTATTCATCAGGATAAATTTGGGCAGATGTGGTTTGGTACGCGCGACGGACTAAATAAATATGACGGCAGCCGATTTACCATTTATAGAAATGATGTTAACGATAAATTTTCTATCAGCAACAATGATATTTTGGCAATTGAAGAAGATAATTCAGGAAAAATATGGGTTGGAACTTACAATGGTCTAAACTGTTATGATCCAGTTTCTAATCGTTTTACAAGATATCTTCACACTAAAGCAAATCATACAATCAGCAACAATGCGGTTTGGAGCATCAGGGAAATTGGAGGCGAAATGTGGTTTGGAACTTCAAAAGGACTTACCATCTTAAATAAAAAAACAGGACTATTTACTTCTGTCTTTCATTCAGATGATGATGCGTCTACCCTTCCAAGCAACAATATTTTAAGTATTATAAAAACCAAAAAAGGCGAAATCTGGATTGGAACTACAAAAGGTTTATGCCAATTAACCAGCAGAAAAAATGGAAAATTATACTTTAAAAATTATACTTTAAACACAACTGATTTATTGAATGTGCAATCGGTTATTGAAGATAAAAATGGAGATTTATGGGTGGGAACAAAAAATAAAGGGCTTTTAAAATTCAATCAAAAACAAAAAGCCTTTGTTCCATTTTTAGATATTTCCAAGTATAACGAAATCAATACTGATATTCGCTCTTTAATAATCGACAGTAATGGTTCTTTATGGATTGGCTCTTATGATGGAATCTATATTTTAGGCAGAGATAAAAGTCTGCAGAAAATCAACAACAGTAATAATGCTAACGGAATCGACAAAGTAAAGTCGGTTTTTATGGATAAAAAAGGTTCAATCTGGATTGGATGTTATTACAAAGGCGTAAATCTTTGGGATATTTCGAATGTGAATTTCTCTAATTACAATCAGAATTCAAAAAAGATTCCGATGAGTTTTGATGTCGTAAGTTCAATAATTGCCGATAAAAACCAGAACATTTATTTTGGAACTGAAGGCGGAGGCATCACGATTTACAATAAAAATTCTGAAACTGTAAATTACATCAACAGCAAAACGGGACAAACCAATAAAAACGATATCAAGGCAATGTGTCTTTCTGACGATCATATTTTATGGATTGGAACATTCTCTAAAGGAATATCGGCGTACAATACCATTTCTAAAAGAATTGAAGACAACCGAATTGCTCCTGATTTAAGTGAATCTCTAAAAGAAAGCGGCGTTTATGCCCTTAAATCAGAGGGAAACATTCTATGGATTGGAACTTTCGGCAAAGGTTTAATTCGCTACAATACAACCAATAAAACCTTTCAATCTATTGGAAATGACAATACAAAACCTGTTTTCCTGACTAACAACATTCTTCGTACCCTGCTGGTTGACAAGCAAAACTGGCTTTGGGTGGGAACTCAAAACGGATTGAATCGTATTCCATTAAAAAATTTCAATCCACAGAAATATACTATTCAGCATTTCTTTTACGATCATTCCTCTTTATCAGGTGATGATATTTTGACCTTGTTTCAGGATTCACAAAATAAAATCTGGGTAGGAACAAAAGCAAAAGGACTCTATTATTTTGATGGAAAGAAATTCAATTCTATTAATTTAAAAATAGGAAATACCGTTATTACTTCTATTCACTCTATTTTGGAAGATGATGATAAAAACCTATGGATCAGTACCAATCAGGGAATCATTAAATACAATACAAATACAAAAAGTGTTGCGATTTACGATCAAAAAGACGGATTGGCAAGTAATGAATTCAATGATAATTCCGCTTTAAAACTGACTTCAAATCAGTTCTATTTTGGAAGTCCATCTGGAGCTACATATTTTGACGCTTCAAAAATTTCATTAAATAAATATGCACCGCAGGTTTTAATAACGGATTTAAAAATTAAAAACGAAACCGTAAATGCTAATGATAAAGACGGAATTTTAGAAAAAAGTATTGGTTTTACTCAGACTATAACACTGGATTATGACAAATCTAATTTCTCTATAAATTTTGCAATTCCAAACTATATTCGATCCAAAAATAATCTATACAGCTACCGTTTAACTGGGTTAGAAAATAACTGGACCACAACTAAAAACAGCGAAGCGAATTTTGCCATTCAAAATCCAGGAACTTATACTTTTGAAGTTAGAGGTGCCAATAACGACGGGATCTGGAATGAGAAACCAACCACTTTAACTGTAATTGTAAATCCCGCTCCTTGGCGCAGTATCTGGGCATTTTTACTGTACGGAATTGTTATTGGTTTGGGACTATACGGTTTGATCTGGATTATGAAATCGAAAGCCCGATTGAAACAAAAACTGGAACTCGAATATCTGGAAACCAAACGTATTGAAGAAAATAACAAGCTGAAACTAGATTTCTTTACCAATATTTCGCACGAATTCAGAACGCCTCTAACTTTAATTTTAGGTCCGTTACAGCAAATTCTGTCAGATTATAATGGAACAAATGAAATGTACAAAAAGCTTTTGGTGATTGAAGGAAGCGCGAATCATCTTTTAAGTTTGATTAACCGTTTAATGGATTTCAGAAAACTAGAAAATCATCAGGTTACACTGGAATCGGCTAACGGAAATATCGTCAAATTTACCCGCGAAATCTATTTATCTTTTATAGAATATGCCAAAGACGGAGGTTATGATTATACATTCGAAACTTCTAATGATGAAATTTTAGTGTATTATGACCGATATAAATTGGAACGTGTTTTTTATAATTTGATTTCAAATGCTTTTCGATATACGCCGAAAGGCGGAACAATTCATATTAAAGTCAATCACGATCAGGAAAACTTATTTATAGCCGTTGAAGACTCAGGAGTTGGAATTGCCGAGGAACATATTGATAAAATCTTTGATCTGTTTTTTGAAGTTCCAACGCATAATCAAGTTCAGAAAAACTACAATAAAGGAACAGGAATTGGACTTTCTATCGTCAAAAACATTGTGAAACTGCATAAAGGTTCGATTAATGTTATGAATAAATCAACCGGCGGGGTGATCTTTAAAGTAACATTGCCACTAGGACGTGAACATCTTTTGGACAGTGAAATTATTACTGATTTTAAAATCAGTGATGATATTGAACAATACGCTGCTCAATTAGAGCCTTCAGAAAGTATTGAAAATGAAGACCTAGAAGATTTAATTGTAAACGAAGAAAAACAAACAATCTTACTTGTTGAAGACCATAAGGTTTTGAGAAAATTCATGAAAAACCTACTCAAAAAAGACTACAACATTATTGAAGCCGAAAATGGAAAAATTGCCTTTGAAAAAGCATTAAAATTTGTTCCGAATTTGATTATCAGCGATGTTATTATGCCTGAAATGGTAGGAACTGAACTTTGTTCTAAAATCAAAGAAAACATTAAAACCAGTCATATTCCGGTTATTTTACTGACTTCAAGATCTTCATTAGTTTATAAATTTGAAGGATTGGAAAGCGGTGCAGACGATTACATTAGTAAACCCTTTAATTTAATGGAATTCAAGCTTCGTGTTAAAAATATTCTGAATACAACAGAACGTTTAAAAATCAAATTTTCAAGTGAAGACAGTTTTATTCCATCCGAAATTACAGTTTCTTCTTTGGACGAAGAATTACTAAAGAAAGCATTCAAAATTGTCGAAGAGAATATTTCAAACGAACAATTTGATATTCCATTTTTCTGTTCCGAATTAGGTGTGAGCAGAACCATGTTATTTTTAAAAATTAAAGCTTGGACGAATTGCACGCCAAATGAATTTATTCATGAAATACGATTAAAACGTGCGGCGCAATTATTAGAACAAAACAAATTAACGGTTTCTGAAATTAGTTATAAAGTTGGTTTTAATAATCCGAAATATTTCAGCAAATGCTTTCAAAAAAAATATGGAGAAACTCCATCTCAATTTGCAGACAAATTTTATAAATCTTCTGCGATAATTTAACAACTCCACTGTTTTAAGGGCTTAAAAAAGGGTATCTGTATTTTTGGATACCCTTTTTTGTATTTCTATATCGTTTTCGGACTCTACATTTGCGGTATGAAAATCAAAAAAACAAACTTCTTGTTATTACAGATTTTATTTTTCATTCTCATAATCGGAATGAGTTTATTGCTTTTCTACTTTATCTAACAACTAACCTTAAAACTAAAAAATGAATGTGTACAAACCAAAAAAACAAACCGTTTAAGTGGTGTTTACTGGTCTCTTTTTTACTGGTAAATTTCATCATGCAGGCACAGGAAAAAAAAGTGACTGGAAAAATAACATCCAGTGAAGATTTACTCGGACTTCCAGGTGCGAATGTGTATATCAAAAATTCTTCTGTAGGAGCTTCTGCAGATATGGATGGAAATTACACCGTTATTGTTTCGGAAAAAAATGCAGTATTAGTTTTCAACTTTGTCGGATTTCAGTCTGTCGAAATTCCTGTAGGAACTAAAAGTGTAATCAATGTCAGTTTAAAACCCGATACAAAAGCACTGGACGAAGTTGTTGTGGTAGGTTATGGAACTCGTAAAAAGAGCGATATTACAGGCTCAGTATCTTCTGTTACAGCAAAAGAACTTACCGCTTATCCTGTTCTAAATGCAGAACAAGCATTGCAAGGACGTGCTGCAGGGGTTTCGGTACAAACTAATAATGGTGGTGAACCGGGTGCTCCAGTAAAAATCAGGGTTCGAGGCGGAACTTCAATTAACGCCAGCGGTGATGCTCTTGTGGTTGTTGATGGGTTTGCAGGAGTTTCTATGCCAGCACCGCAGGATATTGCTTCTATTGAGGTTTTAAAAGATGCTTCGGCAACGGCAATTTACGGATCAAGAGGATCAAACGGGGTTATTATGGTTACGACTAAAAAAGGAAAACCGGGAAAACCTGTAATTGAATTTAGTAATTCTACTTCGATACAATCGGTAAACAATAAATTGCATTTATTAAATGCAGATCAATTTGCTGCATATAGAAAAAGTTTTACTACACATACACAAGGTCCAGCAAATACAGACTGGCAGGATGTTATATACCGTGACGGAATGATTTCGAATACTCAGTTATCATTTTCAGGTGGCTCTGAAAATATGAGGTATTATGTTTCTGGAACTTATTTTAACCAAGATGGAGTTGTAATCAATTCTGGAATTGACAAATACACTATTGTAAGCAATCTTGAAGCTGATTTGTCACCTAAATTTAAAGTAGGTTTAAATATTTTTACGAGTAAACAAAACAAGGAAGGAATTGTCAGCCAGACAAGTGCCGGAGGAACTGGTGCTGCGGGTGTAATTGCATCGGCGTACAGATTTATGCCAGACAAAGGAATTTATAATGCAGACGGCACTTATACCACAACCGCTCCAATTGGTGATGACATTGACAATCCGTATGCAACTGCAATGGAAAACATTCTCGAAACTGTTTCTATTGTAAACCGAAGCAATTTCTTTGCGCAGTATCAAATCACGAAAGACTTAGATTTTAAAACCACTTTAGGTTTAACTGATAATAATTCGCAGACAGGTAGATTTATTCCGTCAACATTAATTGCAGGGAAAAACATTAAGGGAGAAGCCTCTGTAAATAATACTCGATTTTCTTCTTTCTTGACAGAGAATTATTTGACTTTCAAACGTGAAATCATTGATAGAGGAATTTTAACGGTTCTTGGCGGTTACTCTTATCAAAAAAACAAAAACGAAAATTCGTATGCGGCTTCAAGAGGATTTTTAACGAACACTAACTCGTACCGAAACTTAGGCGCTGGAACCGTATTTTTAAAACCAGATTCTGGTTTGTCTGAAACCGAATTGATCTCTGCCTTCGGAAGGTTAAACTTTGATTATGACGATCGTTACTTACTAACTTTTACTGCTAGACGAGACGGTTCTTCAAGCTTTAGTAAAAACTACAAATACGGAACTTTTCCATCTGGAGCAATTGGATGGAATATCAGTAAAGAAGCTTTCTTAAAAGACAATAAAACCATTTCAAACTTAAAATTAAGAGCAAGTTATGGAGCAACTGGTAACCCGTCTATTGGTGCGTACTCTACGCTATCCCGCTTCTCTGAAATTTATTATGTAAGCGGTGACGTAATTGTAAATGCTGTGCAGCTGACTTCATTGGACAATCCAAATTTAAAATGGGAAACTTCGTATCAACAGGATTACGGAATTGATTTAGGTTTATTTGACAACAGAATCAGTATTACGGCAGATTACTATAAAACAATTACTAAAGATTTATTGTTTAATAGACCGCTTCCTGGAGTTTCGGGAATTGCTTCTCAGCTTCAAAACGTAGGAGAATTAGAAAACAAAGGCTGGGAATTGGGAATTAACACCAAAAACTTCGTTGGTGCAGATTTTACTTGGTCAACCAGTTTTAATATTTCTTCAAACAAAAACAAAGTATTAAAACTAGCTGATAACAAAGACTTATTGATTAATTCTGCTCCAGGTCATTTCCTAGCAACAGAATCTCAGATTTTAAGAGTAGGCCAGCCGGTTGGTTCTTTCTTCGGATTTGTTTATGACGGTGTAATTCAGCAGGGAGAACCTGTTTTACCTGGGAACTTTGAAACCATTGCAGGAGGAGAAAAATTCAAAGATGTTAATGGAGACGGCAAATTAGATTCGCAGGATAAAACGATCATCGGAAATCCAAATCCTGATTTCATCTTCGGGTTTAATAATGATTTCACTTATAAAAATCTGGATTTAAATATCTTCTTCCAAGGTTCGCAGGGAGGTGAGATTTTAAATTATACTTTGATGGAACTGGCATCTGGAAACAATAATGCGACAACAGAAGTATTGGATTCTTGGACACCAACAAATACAGATACAAATGTGCCAATCAATGCTGCAAGAACGAAAAGAATTACCTCAAGATTTGTTTATGACGGAAGTTATATTCGTTTGAAAAACATTTCGTTAGGATACAGCTTAAGCGAAAATGTTGTTTCTAAAATAGGATTAAACAAGGTTCGTTTTTACATCAGTGCGCAAAACCTTTGGACAATTACAGATTATCCGGGTACAGATCCTGAAACGAGCTACTTAAACGATACAAATTCAAGAAGCAACACCAATTTAGGATTAGATTACGGCGGTTATCCAAACGTGAGAACGTTTACAGTAGGTCTTAATGTAAAATTCTAGTTAAATCACAACCATCATGAAAAAATATATAGCTTTTCTATTCTTCGGAACACTCACTTTTCTGGGCTGTTCTGATCTGGAAGAAAAACCAGTAGGTATCATTCGTCCAGATAACTTTTTTAATAATACAGATGATTTACAGGCGGCAGTAAACGGCGCTTTTGCCAATATCGCACACAACAATTATTGGGGAAGAGAATTTACAATTGCCCTAATGCTTCGCGACGACATGGCTGATATTGGAGACAGAACGACTCAAGCGGCTCGTATTGATGTAAACGACATGAGTATGAACGATACTAATGCCCTTGTAGCGAATTTTTGGCCGCAATCTTATGTTATTATTACTGCAGCAAATCAAGCAATTGAAGGTGCAAAAAAAACGCCGGGAGATCCAGCAAAAGTTAATGCAATTGTGGCTCAGGCATATTTTGCGAGAGCTTTTACTTATTACCATTTAGTACGTCTTTTTGGAGACATTCCGTACATTGATTTTGTAGTAAATGATGTCAATCAGATTAATACCATGAGTAAAACTAAAGAAGCCGATGTTTATCCAAAAATTATTGCTGATTTAGAGTTTGCTAAACAGTGGCTGGAAGACAAACCAAAAGTAAAAGCAATTCCGGGAAAAGGTACTGCGGCAGGTTATTTATCCTCAGTTTACTTAACTTTAGGACAATATCAAAAAGCGTATGATGAAGCTAAATTTGTGATTACAAACGAAGCTAAATTTGGTTTAGGCCTTGATGCCGATTTTCAGGATTTATTCAACGCAACAAAAACGGCTTCATTAAAAGAACCTTTGTTTACAATTGACTTTAACAACCTGACTTCTGGAAATTACGGTCAGGATTATACCGCATTTTTTACAGGTTCTTTAAAAGATGACAGTTACAGTTACGGACAAGGATTTTCTGTTGCTGTTCCTTCTTTAAAAGTTTTTACGACTTGGGATCAAAGAGATTACAGAAGAGCGGTAAGTTTTGATACTATTATTAGAAAGAAAACGGGGCCGGGCGGTTCTTTACAGGTTTTTCCATCAAGCGATAACGAAAAAGCGCCACGTCCGCATATTGCAAAATATTTCCGTTTTCCGGGAAAAGCTGGAGCTAACGGAAGAACTTCGCAGCACAATTATATCACAATGCGTTTTGCAGAAGTTTTATTAACCGCTGCTGAAGCCTTAAATGAAATTACACCAGGAACTACAGAAGCAGACGGTTATGTAAATCGTGTTCGCGCAAGAGCAAGAAATAAAGCTGGAAAACTGGTTTCTTTTCCTGCAAACGTAACTCCAGGTTTATCTCAGGCCGATTTCAGAAAAATGGTTATTGACGAAAGAAGATTAGAACTTGCCTTTGAATATATAAGATGGTACGATATCAAAAGACTTAAAAATGGACCTGAAGTTTTTGGCCCAAACGGATTAGAACCTCATGCGAATTTCGATCCAAATAAAGACTATTTATGGCCGTTACCAGGAACAGAGTTAGCTATTAATCCGAATTTAAAACCAAATAATCCTGGTTATTAATAGTATGGAACGCGGATGAAACGGGTTTGCTATCGCAAAAACGCGAATAAAACAGTTTTTTTTTATTGCTTAACGCATAATTGGTTTCCCGCAGATCTTACAGATTTAGCAGATTAAATTAAAAAAAAAATCAGCGTGAAGTAAAAATCAGCCAAATCTGCTACCCGAGCGATAGCGAACAGGCGAAGCAAATCTGCGAGTGAAAAAAAATCCGTGCAAAGCGTTTTCGCGATAGCGAATCCATGTCATCCGTGTCCAAAAATTTCGTTACCAAAATATATTTTAATATGAAGAATGTCAGTTTCATTTCTTTAATTCTTGGGTTTGCATCGTTGGCAACAGCGTGCAAATCCGGAATTAATTCTCAAACAAAAAATGCATCTGTAACAACAGAAAAATTACTGGAAACACGTTACAAAATGTTACTCGATTATCCCATTGATTCGATGTCTATGCCAAGAAGTATGAACATCAAAACCAATGAGATTCGTAAAGTTCCTTCAAAAGACTGGACAAGCGGTTTTTTTGCCGGAAATCTTTGGCAGTTATACCGATTAACAGGCGACTCAAAATATAAAGAACAAGCTCAAAAATGGACTCCTTTCAGCAAAAAAGAGAGTGTCAATAAGAATTCGCATGACGTAGGTTTTAAAGTGTTTTGCAGTTTTGGAGAAGCGCTGAAAGTGGAAAACAAAAAAGAATACGAAGCTGTAATTATTAAGGGCGCTGAAACTTTATGCAAAAGATTCGATACAAAAGTGGGTTCAATTCGTTCTTGGGATTTCAACAAAGAAATTTGGGACTATCCCGTAATCATTGACAATATGATGAATTTGGAATTACTTTTTGAAGCTTCAAAATTATCTGGAAATCCAAAATATCGCAATATTGCCATTCAGCATGCTAATACGACTTTAAAAAACCATTTTAGAGACGATAACAGCTGTTATCACGTCATCGATTATGATCCAAATACAGGAGCTGTTAGAAAGAAAACGACACTTCAAGGATATAATGATGATTCTGTCTGGGCTCGCGGTCAGGCATGGGCGGTTTACGGTTTTACAATGGCTTATCGTTATACAAAAGAAGAAGCTTACATAAAACAAGCCGAAGCTACTGCTTTGTTCTTTATGGCAAATAAAAACCTGCCTGAAGATGGCATACCATATTGGGATTTTAAAGATCCGAGCATTCCAAATTCGCCACGAGATGTTTCGGCAGCAATGGTTATGGCTTCAGCTTTATATGAATTATATGATTATACGAAGAAAGAAAATTATCTGGCTTTCGCCAATAAAATGATGCAGTCCGTTCAAAGTGAAAAATATATTTTAGATTCTAACATTCAGGCTCCTTTTCTTTTTGACCATAGCACAGGAAACTGGCCAAAACACGACGAAATTGACGAACCTATAATCTACGCCGACTATTATTTTCTGGAAGCCCTTTTAAGAAAAAGTGGCAAAGAAACAAAGTAACAAAGCAGCCAAGGTTTTCAGCCTTTTGTATCTCTGAATCTTGGAATCTTTGAGCCTTTGTACCTCTGAACCTCTGAACCTAAACACACATGAAGAATTATCAAAACAATACATTTTCAATTTTTGTGCTTTTTGTTTTGTTTCAAATTTGTCTGAGCAGTTTTGCTCAGACAAAAATGAACATTAATGACAATTGGCTTTATTTAGAAAATCATACTTCAAACCTTAGTGAAGCTCAAAAGGCTTCCAATTGGATTACTTTAAACTTACCGCATACTTGGAACGCCGAAGATGCAACCGATTTAAATCCGGGTTATAGACGTGATGCGAGCTGGTATCAAAAGAAATTAAATATTTCGAAGATTGACAAAGACAAAATCTATTCATTATATTTTGAAGGTTCAAATGTTACTACAAAAGTGTATGTAAACGGCAAAGAAGCTGGATCGCATATTGGCGGTTATATTGGCTTTTCAATTGACATTACCAACTTCATCAAAGAAGGAAACAATGACATTTTTGTTCGTGTTGATAATAGTTACGACATCGAAATTATTCCATCGCAAAAAAGTGATTTCTTTATTTATGGCGGAATTACGCGCGATGTCTGGTTCGTTTCAAAATATAAAAATCATATTGAAAATATTAAGATTACAACGCCCGAAGTTTCGGTTAAAAAAGCGTCGGTGCAAATTGTTTCTTCTTTTGTAAATGCCGATCATTCAAAAGATTTATCGTTAACGGTAACACTTAAAAATCCGAAAGGCAAAAAAGTGGCGAGCAAAACGATTCCTGTTTCGGATAAAACTTCGACAATTACTTTCGAAGACATCAAAAACCCAGAACTTTGGGATACCGAAAAACCAAATTTATATAAACTGACAGCTGTTTTATTAGAGAAAAATCAAATCAAAGACAGCGTTACTGAAAAAGTAGGTTTTAGATGGTTTGAATTTAAAGATCACGGTCCCTTTTACCTAAACGGAAAACGGTTATTAATCCGCGGTACACATCGTCATGAAGAACAAGCTGGAGTTGGCGCTGCTATGAGCAACGAACAGCATTGGGCAGATATGAAATCAATCAAAGAAATGGGTGCGAATTTTGTTCGCTTGGCGCATTATCCGCAAGATCCAGAAGTTTATAAAGCCTGCGACGAACTCGGACTTTTAGTTTGGGATGAACTGCCTTGGTGCCGTGGCGGCATTGGTAACGAGGTTTGGAAAACGAATGCCAAAAATATGCTGGCAGAGATCATCAATCAAAATTACAATCATCCAAGTATTATTATCTGGTCGTTAGGAAACGAAATCAATTGGCTTCCCGATTTTCCCGATGGTGATAATGACGAAAAAACTAATGCTTTCTTAACCGAATTAAACGACATCGCGCACAAACTCGATCCAACCAGAAAAACGGCGATTCGAAAATATTATGAAGGCTCGCATATTGTAGATGTCTTCTCTCCTTCTATCTGGTCCGGCTGGTATTCTGGAAGTTATAAAAGCTATCAAAAAGCGATTAATGTTTACAAAAAAGAATATAAACATTTCATTCATGCTGAATATGGGGGAGACAGTCATGTTGGCCGTCACAGCGAAAATCCAATAACAGGCGAAAATGTTATAAAAGCGGAAGGCTGGGAAGAGGCAATTGTACAGACGAAAGTCGCCAACATCGCACAAATTGGTGATTGGAGCGAAAACTATATAGTTGATTTGTTTGACTGGCATTTGCATGTATCCGAGAATGACCCAGAGTTTGTGGGAAATATTCAATGGGCATTTAAGGATTTTGCAACGCCTTTACGTCCCGAAGATGATATTCCGTACATGAACCAAAAAGGACTTACAGATCGTAACGGAATTCCAAAAGATGCGTATTATGTTTTTAAAAGTTATTGGGCAAAAGAACCTTTTACGTATATCGAATCGCATACTTGGACAGAACGTCAAGGTCCTGAAAACACACCTAGAATTATTAGTGTTTTCAGTAATTGTGAAAAAGTGACTTTATTCCACGACGGAAAATCATTAGGAGAAAAAACACGAAATCTTTCCCTTTATCCTGCAAATGGCTTAACTTGGGATGTCAATTTTAAAAAAGGAGAAAACATTCTGATTGCCATTGGTAAAAACAAAGATGGTAAAACAGTTTCAGACACTATAAAAGTGAATTATCGTTTCAATAAAAATGATACGGCTTCGTCTTTGCAATTGTCTTCGGAAAAATTAAAAAACGGTAATTATCTGATTACGGCAATTGCGATTGACAACAACAATTTACGCTGTTTGGATTATGAAGAAAGTGTTTATTTTCAATGTTTAAAAGGCGGTAAAACGTTGAAAAATCAAGGAACGCCAACAGGAAGTGAATCGATTAGAATGGCAAACGGAAAAGCTTCTATTGAAGTTATTCCCGATGGCTCAAATAATCCGATTGAAATGACGGCTTTGAATCAGAGTTTTAAAGGGGAATATTTGAAGATTGAACCTTAATTTACTTAACCGCAAAGTTCGCAAGGGAAATTCGCAAGGCACACAAAGCTTTGCGAACTTTGCGTAAAACTTAGCGCCCTTTGCGGTTAAAATATATTTCAGATTACAATAAAAAACAATTTTATAAAATGAAAAAAATTCTAACATTTCTACTCCTAACCTCGTTCGCAATTGGACAATCCCAAGGTTTAATTTCTAACGTATCAAACCGAAATACCACTTCTTTAAACGGAGTTTGGAATTATATAATTGATCCATACCAAACAGGCTTTTACAGCTTTCACCTTGATCAATATGATAAACAGGAAAAACCAGCGAAAGGAGCATTCTTTACGAATTATCATGCTCAAAACAAACAGGAATTAGTAGAATATGATTTTGATAAATCGCCTACAATCAATATCCCAGGCGACTGGAATTCGCAGGTTACGGAATTGAAATATTACGAAGGAAATGTTTGGTTTAAAAAGTCTTTCGATTACAATTTAGCAGCTAACAAACGCCTGTTTTTGTACTTAGGAGCCATTAATTACAAAGCTGATGTTTATTTAAACGGAAAAAAACTGGGAACGCACGAAGGCGGTTTTACGCCATTTAACTACGAAGTCACTTCGATTGTAAAACCAAAAGGAAATTATCTGGTTATTAAAGTTGATAATACACGTCACAAAGAAGATGTTCCTACTGTAAATACCGATTGGTGGAATTATGGCGGAATTACTCGAGATGTTACTTTAATTGAAGAAGAATCTTCTTTTGTTGAAGATTATACGATTCAGCTGAAAAAAGGAAATGTAAATGTTATTTCTGGATTTATTAAAATTAACAATTTAGATGCTTCAAAAAATCAGATTTCGATTTCTATTCCTGAATTAAAAATCAATTACAAAGGAAAAATTAATGCTGAGGGGGTTTTAAATTTTGAAATTCCAGCTAAAAAAATCTCATATTGGTCACCAGAAAATCCAAAATTATATGAAGTGAAAATCGATTTTAACGGACAGAAATTAAACGATAAAATTGGTTTTAGAACAATTGAAACGCAAGGTGACAAAATCTTATTAAACGGAAAACCAGTCTTTCTAAGAGGAATTTCGATTCACGAAGAAAATGCAAAAGGCGGACGAGCTAATTCTGAAGAAGATGCTTTGCGTTTACTAAACTGGGCAAAAGAATTGGGCTGTAATTATGTTCGTCTGGCTCATTATCCGCATAATGAAAACATGGTTAGGCAAGCGGATAAAATGGGATTAATGGTTTGGGAAGAAATTCCGGTTTACTGGACAGTTGAATTCACTAATAAAAATACCTATCAAAATGCACAGAATCAATTAACGGCTGCTATTACAAGAGATAAAAACAGAGCCAGTATTGTAATCTGGTCTATGGCAAATGAAACTCCAGTTTCTGATGCGAGAAATAGTTTTATCACGAATTTGGTAACTCATACAAAGTCATTAGACGATACAAGATTAATCAGTGCTGCTTTATTAACGCATAATGGAAAGATTGACGATGAAATTGGTAAATCACTTGACATTCTTGCATTTAATCAATATTTAGGCTGGTACGGCGGTAACTTAGAAAATGCTGAAAAAACATTCTGGACTACGCCATACAACAAACCTGTTTTCGTTTCTGAATTTGGAGGTGATGCAAAAGCGGGTTTTCACGGAGAAAAAAACGAAAGATGGACAGAAGAATATCAGGAATATTTATACATCCAAAATTTAAAAATGATCGAAAAGATTCCACATCTAAGTGGAATAAGTCCTTGGATTTTAGTTGATTTCAGATCTCCAAAACGATTGCTTCCAGGAATTCAGGACGGTTACAATCGTAAAGGTTTAATCTCAAATGATGGCGAAAAGAAAAAGGCGTTTTATATTATGCAAGATTGGTACTTGAAAAAGAGTAAAGAGTGAAGATGAAAGAGGAAAGAAGAAAGAGTGAAGAGTGTTATCAATTCATTAACAAAAAACAAATTAGAATTATATGATTTTTCTTCATTATTAGCTTACTTTGTAGTTATTCTAAAAATTGTATTCCTATGAAAAAATTATGTTTATTGGCAGTTACATTGTTTGCTGCTTTTACAGTTCAGGCTCAAGATGTGGTAAAATTTGCTCCACTTGATGCTAGTCCGGTTGATATTTCTTATTTCCCAAACAAAGCAGTTAAATTCAAAAAAACGGATAATCCTAATCCAGTTGTTAAAGTTACTTATGCTAGACCATCTGCTAAAGGAAGAACTATTTTCGGAGATATTGTTAAGTTTGGAGAAGTTTGGAGAGTTGGTGCCAATGAAAATACAGAAATCAAATTTTACAAGGCAGTAACGATTGGCGGGAAAAATATTCCAGCTGGATACTACAGTTTATTTGCTATTCCTGAAAATGATAAATGGACGATTATTATCAATAAAGAATTGGATTTATGGGGTGGTTATGCTTATGACGAAAGCAAAGATGTAGTGAGAGTTTCAGTTCCTGTAAAACCAGTTTCTACTCCAATCGAAGCTTTATCTATTGCATTTACAACTCAAGGCAATGTTGCTAATTTGGTTATTGGATGGGATAAAACAACTGTTGAATTGCCTATTACGATTAAATAAGTTTTAATGATATATGCCACGAAGGCACAAAGTCGCAAAGTTTTTTAAGCTTTGCGATTTTTTTTGCCACATCTCAAAAAGGATTTTTCTGTTGTGGTGAGTTATTTTTTTTGCCACGAATTACGCGAATTTTCACAAATTTAAATTATCAATTGGAAGAAAGAATTAGTGCAAATTCGTGTAATTCGTGGCTATAAAAAAATCATTTTTAATCCTCTTATCCCGATAGCTATCGGGAGTGACTAAAAATTTAAACGACAGTTTCTATAATTTTATCCAATGTAATTGGTAAATCTCTAACACGTTTTCCCGTTGCATTAAAAACGGCATTTGCAATTGCAGGCGCCATTCCGACCAAGGCCGTTTCACCAAGACCTTTTGTTCCCATTGGATTGCTGATTGGGTCTTTTTTATTGACAAAGAAAACTTCTTGTTTTTCAATATCTGCATTTACAGGAACATGGTAATCAGCGAAATTATTATTGATTGGACGGCCAAAACGATGATCAATTTCCAACGCTTCCATTAATCCCATTCCGATACCTCCTACCGCACCGCCGTACATTTGTCCAGCCGATGTTTTCTGGTTGATAACCGTTCCAATATCGGCACAAGAAACAACATGCGCCAATCGTATTTTTCCTAAATTCGGATTCACTAATACTTTTACAAAGTGAACTGAAAACGAATAAATCGAATATTTCTTAGCTTCTTCTGCTCCTTTTGAGAGATTTTCAACTTCTAATCCTTCTAATTTATTAGCGGTTAGTAAAGAAGTTAAAGCAAGCGTTTTTGTTTTATCTTTTTTAGAAGAAATCAAACCATTTTCAAAAGTCAAATCGGTAATCGCAATTCCTTTAAAAGTCGGATTCTGTGTTGCCAATTCCAACGCTTTACTAACTAACAAATTACAAGAATCGTGAACCGCAGAACCAACAGACGAAGTCGTTGCTGATCCTCCCTGCGTTGGACCTTTTGGCAATCCGCTTTTTCCCATTTCAATAATGACGTTTTCAGCAGGAAGACCTGTGATTTCGGCGCCAATCGCCGTCATCATGGTTGCTGTTCCAGGTCCCATATCGTTAACGCTGCATTGCAGTACTAAATTTCCATCTGGTAAAAATTTTGCTTTTACTGAAGTCGGGCTTCTGTAACAGCCAAAAGTTCCCGTTCCCATTCCGTAACCCACCAGCCAGTTTCCTTCTTTTACAGAACCCGGTTCATTTTTACGGTTTTTCCAGCCAATGCGTTCCATTCCGCCTTCGTAACATTCCAGAAGATATTTACTGCTCCATGGTTTATTTTGTTCCTGATCTTTCTCGGCATAATTCAGTTTACGGAATTCAATTGGATCCATATTTAATTTATGCGCCAGTTCATCCATTGCAGATTCTAAGGCAAAAGAACCTGTAGCTTCTCCCGGACCACGCATCCAGATTGGTGTGCAGGTATCCAAAGGCACAATTCTATAACGAGTCGAAACATTAGCACAATCATAAATAAATCGAGACATGTTTACGGTTCCTTCCATGAAATCCTCATAACTTGAAGTCATGGCAACTGCTTCATGAGTCAATCCCGTCAATTTACCCGCTTTTGTTGCACCAAGACCCATTTTCTGAATCGTATAAGGTCTGAAACCTACATTTGTAAACATCTGTTCACGGTGTAAAACTAATTTTACAGGACGGTTTAATTTCTTAGACCCAATTAATGCAGCAATTTCATACGGCCAAGTATGTAATCCCATTCCAAAAGCACCTCCAAGATATTCAGAATGAACCTCAACATCTTCGACTGGAACTCCAAAAACTCCGGCAACACTTTTTCTTGTTCCTTCTACACCTTGACTTTTAGTATATAGAATTGGTTTATTTCCGTCCCATTTCGCAATAATATTAGCTAATTCCATTGGGTTATGCACTTCCGTTGGAATCGTATATTCAGCTTCTAAAACTACTTCTGCATTTTTATATCCGTCATGTTCACCGCGATGGTAATCATTTCCTTTGTCTGTTTCTACTTTTTTCTCTTTATCTGCTGCTTTTTTTAATTCAGTCGAATGTTCTTCTTTAAAATAATCTGCTTTAATTAAACTCGCTGCATATTGCATACGTTCAAAAGTATCGGCAACGACCAAAGCAATTGGCTGATCGTAATACAAAACCGAATCGTCTTTGAAAATCTGCAGCGGCTGACCAAAATTATGTTTGTCTTTTGCTTTTTCGTAACCAACAGGTTTATCTACGTTTAAATGCGTAATAACCGCCAAAACTCCTGGCGCCCATTCTGCTTTTTTAGTATCAATGGTTTTGATTCTTCCTTTCGCAATCGTGCTTCCGACCAAACAGGCGTAAACCACACCAGCCGTTTTATATTCTGCCGAATAAGTTGCTGAACCCGTTACTTTAGCAAATCCGTCAACTCTATTAATATTACTTGTCTTGCTCATAATTCTAATTATTTTGATGCTGCTATTGTAAGTGCTTCTGTTATGGCATTGGCTCCAAGTGTAATTTTAAAATCATTATCACCGTATCCTCTAGCGCCTTTCATGGCTAAATTGGCCGCCTGTCTAAATGTTTCTTCCGAAATTGTTTTCCCTTTCAGAAATTCCTCTGCTTCTGTTAATCTCCACGGTTTATGAGCGACACCGCCCATTGCCAGTTTAACATCTTTTATCTCATTATTTTTTAAGTCCAAAGCCACAGCCACTGAAACCAATGCAAAAGCATAACTCGTTCTGTCACGGACTTTTAAATAATGAACATTTTTAGTGAAATTATTGTCTGGAATTTCAACTGAAGTAATTAATTCTTTGACATCTAAAGTATTGTCTTTTTCGGGCGTATTTCCAGGAAGTCGATGAAAATCGGTAAATTTAATTTGTCGCTTTCCTTTTGGCCCTTCAACCAAAACCTGTGCATCTAACGCAGCCAAAGCTACACACATATCGCTTGGATGAACGGCAATACAGCTGTCTGAAGCGCCAAAAATCGCATGCATTCTGTTTGAACCTCCAATGGCTCCGCAGCCACTTTTTGGCGTTCTTTTATTACAGGGCATGTCTGTATTGTAATAATACGAACAACGTGTTTTTTGAAGCATGTTGCCGCCAACTGTCGCCATATGTCTGATTTGCTGCGATGCGCCCGCTGCTAAAGCCAGAGCCAGCAAAGGATGCTTTTCTTTTATAGAAGCATCTTCGGCAACCTGACTGTTTTTTGCCAAAGCGCCTATAGAAACTTTTCCTTTAAGAAATTCTATTTTTTTAAGATCCAGTCCGTTAATGTCAACCAGTTTTTCTGGAGCAACTACGTTCTTTTTCATTAAATCCACCAGATTGGTTCCGCCCGCAATAAACATTGCTTCTTTTTCTTTGCTGATATTGGTTACAGCCGAACCCGAGGATAATGCTCTAATTATTTGAAAGTTTTTCATAGTTCCTTCCCTCCTTCCTTCACTTCAGTTATAGCATCAACAATGTTGTGATAAGCGCCGCAACGGCAGATATTACCACTCATATATTCACTTATTTCTTCTCTGCTATTTGCATGACCTTCTTTGATACAGGCAATTCCCGACATGATTTGTCCCGGTGTGCAATAACCACACTGAAAACCGTCATGTTTGATAAACGCTTCCTGCATTGGATGCAGTTTTTTTCCTTTTGAAAGTCCTTCAATTGTTGTAACCTGTGCATTTTGCTGCATCGAAGCCAAAGTCAGGCACGATAATATTCTCGTTCCGTTTACGTGAACAGTACACGCGCCACACTGACCGTGATCACAGCCTTTTTTGGTACCTGTAAGTTGTAATTGTTCTCTTAACAAGTCCAGTAAAGTAGTTCTGGGTTCGATGTTAAGATTGTGTTTTTTACCATTTACTTCAATAGAAAGCGGAACGGTCTCTAAATACTCCGCTATTTTTTCATCCCATTTCTTGTCTGAAGCCATTACCAATGAAGGCGGCGTCAAAGCAAGAGCGGTAAAAAGTCCTGATTTTTTTATAAAGTCCCGACGCGAATTTGAATCTTCCGGAGTTACTTTATTCTGATTTGTTTTCTTAGAAGCCATTCAGTCTATTTGTTAAATTAGCAAATTCACTTTTGTCATTCTAACAAATTTAATCAACTTAAATCACAAAAAGTTATGAAATTCAAACATTACCCTTATTTAGAATAATTACAATTTCTTTTTTTTAAACGCAAAGACCGCAAAGTTTTTTTCTCTCTAAGTTATCTATAGAAAACGCAAAGTTCGCAAAGCTTTATCTAAACAAAGCTTTGCGAACTTTGCGTTTTTGTAAATCCTTGCTTGTAAAAAATACTTTGCGCTCTTTGCGTTAAAAAACCAAACCCTGCTGATTTATTTTTTTACTTTGAAAATTGTACTTTTACAAGTCTAAGCTTTTATTTATGCCGAATCAACAAAATATTTATCTCGATAATAATGCTACAACTCGTGTTGATGAACGCGTTCTAGAAGCTATGCTTCCTTATTTCTCCGATTTTTATGCCAATTCTACAAGCCAGCATATTGCAGGATTAACAGTTAATGAAGCTGTTGAAAATGCCTCGTGGCAAGTTGCTGATTTAATTAATGCTGATGCCGAAGAGATCACTTTTACTTCTGGTGCAACAGAAGCGATTAATTTAGCAATTAAAGGTTTGGCAAAACAAGATCGAAAACATATCGTTACAATTGAAACAGAGCACAAAGCGGTACTCGAAACTTGCACTTTTATGGAAAGTATTGGTTTCGAAATCAGCTATTTACCTGTTAATCCAGATGGACTTTTAGATCTTAATCTTTTAAGTGAAATTATTACAGATAAAACACTGGTTTTCATTGGAATGCTTTCCAATAATGAAACAGGTGTCATACAAAATATCAGTGCAATTTCTACCATTCTAAAAAGCAAAAATATATTGTTTTTGTGTGACGCTACTCAGGCTGTTGGAAAAATTCCGATTGATGTAAAAACTTTAGGAATTGATCTTTTAACCTTGTCTGCACATAAATTTTATGGACCAAAAGGAATTGGTGCTTTGTATGTTTCGGCGAAAGCCAAAGTAAAACTGCTTCCGCAGATTCTGGGCGGCGGACACCAGAAAAAATTAAGAAGCGGTACATTAAACGTTACAGGAATTATTGGTTTAGCTAAAGCGTCTGAAATAGCTGTAAATGAAATAGAAAAGGATTCAAATAGAATTAATCTATTACGAAATAAACTGGAATCTGGCTTACTGCAATTTGAAGGTTCTTTTGTAAATGGGAATGTCCAAAACAGAATTTATAATACTGCAAATATTTGTTTTCCAGGTGTCAATTCAGAGCAATTAATTATGGCTTTGGGAAATATTTCGGTTTCAAATGGCGCTTCGTGTTCTGCGGTTACTTCTAATCCTTCGCATGTTTTAAAAGCAATGGGTCTGTCTGATGAAGAAGCTATGAGTTCTATTCGTTTTAGTTTGGGGAGATTTACAACTGAGGCAGAAATTGGTATTGCGGTTGAACGGGTTTTGACTTTGGCAAGAGAATTTGCCACTAAGACGCTAAGGCACTAAGTTTTTCTGTTTTGAGAAATAATCTCGCAAAGTCGCAGAGGCTCAAAGTTTTTTGTTTCACGCAGATTCTGCAGATTTAGCAGATTTTTTTCTTCTATTATAAAGCTCAATTTGTCATTTCGAGGAACGAGAAATCGCACTCGTAAATCGACAAAGATTGGCAAAATTCTATGCGGAGTTCCTAGTGAGATTTCTCGTTCCTCGAAATGACAAACTAAACCTCTGAACCTTTGTCGCTTTGTACCTTTGAACCTCTATTCAAAAAGCTTGTTATAATCTTCCTCGGTATCAATATCAATATTGCCTTTTTTGAAATCAACAGAAACAACATCATCAGAATACTTTTTAATGATTTTCTTTGCTCCTTCTTGCCCACTCAATTCAAGCAATTCTTTGAAATATTTTTTATGGAATAAAACCGGAGTTCCTAAAGTTTCGGAATAAGCTGAAGCAATAATTCCTTTTTCAGTTTTATGGTATTCATTTATAAGATTTTCAAATATGGAGCTTGTAACAAAAGGCTGATCGCAAACGGCAAAAATACATTGCTCACAATCTGGATTTAATTGCAGCAGCTCATTTAATCCTTTTACAATTGAAGAAGCCATTCCAGTTTCCCAATCTTCATTAAAACGTGTTAGTATCTGGCTAGAATTAAGCTCTTTTTCTATGTTTTGATTGTCTGCGCCCGTTACAACTAAAACAAATGAATTAAGAGTATTTAAAGCTTCTGAAATAGTGTTTTTTAAAAGATTTGATTCTTTATACTTCAGCAATTGCTTTGGTCTTCCTAGTCTGGAAGAATTTCCTGCCGCTAAAATGACTATTGCTGTTTTATTTTGAGATTTAGTTTTCATAGCCAACCTCATCATGTATTTTACCTGATTTGTATTTTAGAGAAGTTCCCATCTTACCTGCTGCAAAAGCTTTTATTTCTGATACAATGGACAGCGCAATTTCTTCTGAAGTTTCAGCACCAATATCTAAACCTATCGGACTGTAAATACGTTCCAATTGCTCTTCGCTCACAGTTATTCCTTCATTTTGAAGATCGTCCAGCATTCGGTTTAATTTGGTTTTAGGACCAAGAATTCCGATGTATTGGCAATCCGTTTCTAAAAGTGATTTTAAAACCGTTAAATCATATTTATAATTATGCGTCATTAAAACAAAATAAGTTTGATCGTCAATTATAATGTTCTCTAAAAACTGTTCTGATTTTATAGCTTTAACACTATCTGCCTTAGGAAATCTTTTTTGAACGGCATGAATTGCGCGACCATCACCAAGAGTAATTTTCCAACCTAATATTGAAGCCATTTTAACTAAAGGCTGTACATCGTTTCCTGCTCCTGCGATTACAAGCGATATTGGAGGTTTTATATATTCTACTAAGGCTTCATTCTCATTTTCTATCTGAAGTTTTTTTACGATTGATGTTTTCGTTTTCAATACTTCATTTGCATCAGTAATTAAATTCAAAACTTCCATTGTATTATTCAAAACAGCACTTTCATTTCTGTAAAACAAAGCTGTTCCAATCTGTTTTGCATTTCTCTTTAAAGAGAAAACAGTAACAACAACTGCTTCTTTTCTTTCCAATTCTAACTGCTGTAGAAGCTGAATGGGATTGTTTGCCGCTTCATCATCAATATATTCAAACAAAATATGTACAATTCCGTTACAGCCAAGCTGTAAACCTAATTCAATATCATCTTCATTACTGGTATTATACGTAATGAGTTTATTTTGTTTTTGATGAATGGAAAGCAGTGCTTTTCGTAACGCATCACCTTCTAGACATCCTCCGCTGATTGCGCCTGTTAAATCGCCGTCTTCGGTAACCAGCATACGTGCTCCAGGCTGACGATATGAAGATCCTTCCACTTTAACAACGGTTGCTAAAGCTGTTTTTCTGCCTGCAGTTTTTGCTTTTGAATAAGCCTTTAAAATTTCACTGATTTCTTTCATAAAAATAAATATCCCTGCCAAAATTAACCTTGATAGTACTAACAGGCAATTATAAAAATACAAAAAAACAAGGCAAGTTTAAAAGAGTTAAATAATTCCCATTGCAAAAGCTGTCTGCACGGCTTCTGCTGTGTTGGTTACCTTTAATTTCTCTATAATATTTTGTCTGTGGCGTCTTACAGTGTAAACAGAAATGTACATTTCGGCAGCGATTTGTTCGCTTTTATTTCCTTTTGCAACACTGTTTAAAACTTCGATTTCCCTTTTAGAAAGTATCGATTCTGTATTATTTTTATATCGCTCAGATGCAATAACTTCTCCTGTTTTGATATTAATAATTTTTCCGTCAATGCCTGAGCGGGATTGTAAATCGGTTGACGGGAGGTACAGGCATAATGCCAGCGAAATACTTCCGTTATTAAAGGTCTTGAGATAAATAGTACGATGGTTAATATAAATGTTTTTCTCGTTGTAATCTTTCATCCTAAGACGGCTGAAAGTACTGTAATTACTATATTCTTCTTTCGGAATTTCTTTTAAAAACTGATAAAAACTGAGTTCTAAAACATGACGTTCCAACAAATCATCAGCATTTATTTTTGTAAAAATACATTCTTCAAAAGCAGAGTCAATTACTGAATTTTCGATAGGAAGTCCAAAAACAGCACCAAAACTTCCCGCATAAATATAACTGCAATCTGATCTATAATCTGATAAAACGGCGACGCATTGTTCTATTTTGACATAGTTAGCTACAAACTGCTTGTACATTTCAATGTCATTGGATTCTTCAACTTCAAACTTTTGTTCTAGAAACGTGGTCATTAATTGGCTTTCAATTGAAGGATTTTGCGGCATTTAAACTTGGAATTGGTTAATTTTACGTATTGCCTTCTTCTGAAAGCAATTCTATTTTTGGAAAACTAAAAATATCACTTTATATCCCAAAAAAATAATTTATGAAAACAATTTTTTACACTGCCATTTCAATTTTGAGTCTTTCTCTATTATCCAGCTGCAACAACAAAAATGAGACTGCGAAAACAGCGCAAAAAGAAGAAGTAAAAATGGATTCAGTTACAAAAGGTTCTCCTATTGATATTAAATTATCGAATATTCATTTTACTAAAAGCATTAATAATGCTGAAAAACTAATTACGCAGGAAGCAAATGAGAAACTTATCTTTAAAGCAGGCGAAAAATCAGATTATTTCTCTGATCCTGACGGAAAATTATCTAACACTACAGCGCCAATGCTTTTGTCCAAAGTTGATAATACAAAACCTTTTACGCTTACCGCTAAAGTTACGCCAGAATTTACAGAAAAAGGATTATACAATGCAGGCGTTTTATACATTTATGTGAATGACGGATTTTATCAGAAATTCTGTTTTGAGCAGGATGAAAGAGGCAATCACAGAATTGTAACGGTTCGTACTATGGGAACTTCTGATGATAATAATCATGATGTTGTAAAAGAACCTTCTGTTTACATGAAAATCTCTTCTGATACTAAAACGGTTGCCAGTTACTATTCATTAGACAAAAAGAACTGGCAGATGGTTCGTTTGTACAAAAATAATTATCCAAAAGAAATCTGGATGGGAATCAGCACTCAATGTCCGGTTGACAAAGGAACACAAAGTATTTTTGAAGAAATTAATCTAGAAGAAAAAAGTGTTTCTGATTTTCGTTTAGGAATATAAGCTTGTTTTAATTTACTGATATAAAATAATTTATTATTGTTCTGGTAATTATTTTTTCAAATTGGCGTATGATTTATATTACTAAGTTTTGTATTTTTATCAATAGCAAAATAATTAATATACACCTTAAATTTAAACTGCATGGGAAAATTTGTAATCACTACGAGAGCTAACGGAGAGTTTCAATTCAATTTAAAAGCTGGAAATGGCCAGACAATATTAACTAGTGAAGGTTATACAACTAAAGCGGCGGCTAATAACGGAATCGAATCTGTAAAAACTAACGCTGCAGATGATAATCGTTACGACAGAAAAGAAGCAAAAAATGGAAAACCATATTTCAATTTAAAAGCTGGAAACGGTCAAATTATCGGTGCTAGTGAAATGTACGAAAGTGTTTCTGCAAGAGAAAATGGAATTGAATCTGTAAAGAAAAATGCTCCTGATGCAACTATAGACGATCAGACGGCTTAAGGCTTATTTATAATTATAAAAAAATCGGTTTCTATGAATTTAGAAACCGATTTTTTTTTATTGAAAATTAAACGCTGAAATTTATTTCTTCAAACCTTCAATCCCATCATGAGTTGGGATAACCTGTTTAATAGTTCCATCTGCATTGAACTCAAGTTTATCCATACAAACTTCACGGTGAAAACCTCCAGCATCTCCCATTTTTATTCCAGTTGGATAGGAAAATCTGTGATACGTAATATACCATTCGTCCTTATTTGGAATCTGCAGTATAGAATTATGTCCTGTTGCATAAATTCCTTCCTCTGGTTTTCCTTGAATTACAATGTTATTTTCTGGAATTTCTAATGGTCCTGTTGGCGAATCTGACATTCCGTATCTTACTTTATACTTCGGACTTCTCGTATCGTCTTCACTCCAAAAGAAATAGTATTTTCCATTTCTGTAAATAACATACGTTCCTTCGCGAAATGAATTGTTTACAGCTATAATTTTTTGTGTTCCTGATTTTAAACTAACCATATCTGGATTTAATTCGGCTACAGCCATATACATATTACCCCAGTACAAATAACTTTTCCCTGTTTTGGGATCTGTAAAAACATCTGGATCAATTTCCTGTCCATCAGTTATTCCTTCAGGTCTTTTGGCTACTATTGCTTTTCCGCTGTCTTTAAAAGGTCCTGCTGGATGATCCGAAACTGCCACTCCTACTTTTTGTGCAGCAGTGAAATAATAGAAATACTTGTATTTTCCTTTTATCTTTTTCTCTACAATACAAGGCGCCCACGCATTTCTATTTCCCCATGGAACGTCTTTTTTAAGATCTAGAATTACGCCCTCGTCTTTCCAATCCACTAAATTATCAGAAGAAAATGTTTTAAAGTAATAACCCGACCAGCCATCAAATCCGTCGCTTGTTGGATAGATGTAATACTTTTTTGTTTGGTTTGAGTACAAAATTTCGGGATCGGCATAATAGCCTTCCAAAACTGGATTATGATTTATTTTTGGAAGTTTAGCAGGCGTTCCCCATTTGTCTGTAATTCTCTTTAATTCAGAACGCGTTATAGGCAGAATAGTTCCGTGTCGCGGATTAAAATCCATTGAAATATCATGGTCAATCACGCTAAAATTTTCTAAATCTTTTGTTTTTGTAAATTGATATCTTCCTTTGGTATAAACATCGTACATTAAAATATACTCGTCAGAATTGTTTAGTTTAAACACACTCGAACCTTCGACTCCATCTTTTGTCTGCTGGAGATAATTATCATTTTCAGTCCAATTTCCCGAAGTTAAATCTTTTGTAACTGCTACCTTGATTCCAGGCGTATTGGTTTCTGTTTTATAAAAAAGATGATATTCTCCATTTTTTTCGATAATATCGCCATCAATACAAGCGTTGCCAGACTTTGGAACAAACAATAATTTTGGAGCACTTTCTAAGGCTGTAAAATCTTTATTCGCGTAAGCGTAGTAAATTTTATCTGGTCCGCCTCCATGCTGCATACTAAAGTAAATCATGTATTTACCTGCTTTTTTGTCGTAAATCGTCTGAGGTGCCCAAACTCTTTTTAAATCTTCATTTCCAGAAAATACGGTCTGGATATTCACAATACTGCTTTTCCAATTTACTAAATCGGTACTTTTTAATAAAACCATAGCACGATTGCTGTCCCATCCTTTTGAAGATGTCATATCGGTCAAAACCATATAAAATGTTTTTCCGTCTTCCCCGCGCAGAATATGCGGATCACGAACTCCTCCTGTTGAACTAATTGTTTTACTGTCTATAACAGGTTTGTTATTATTAAGAGCATAATAGTGATAACCGTCTGTGCTAACGGCATAATTTACTGCTTCTTCTTCGACTTTGTTTCCAATGAAATAAACAAATAGATAAGCTGTTAAATCCTTTTCGGCAATAACGGGCGGAATTCCTTTTGCTGTATTCTGGGCTTGTATAGAATTAGAAAGGCTTATTAAAGATATCAGACAAAAAAATATTCTTTTCATTTATTTTTTACTTTTTAATTGATATAAAACAGAAGCGTGAGGTTTCAAATCGGCTCCAATTTCTTTAGACGATAATTTTGATTTTTCGCCTGTCCACATATTTAAAATTTCGGCTGAACCTGAAATTCCGAGATCAGAAAGGTTTACCGAAACCTTTTGCGAATCTTTGTCTGAAATATTGAATAAAGCCAGATAAACACTCCCATCTTTTGGATTTTTTGAAGTTACCGCAATTTTCCCCTCTTTTTGGAAAAGCTGTTTAACAGCAGTACTTTCGTTATGCATTTTTACAACTTCTTTGTTCGTTAACAATGCTAAAGTAAAAGCATCATTACTTGGCAGATCTCCTCCGAAAAACAGTGGCGATTTGAAGATGTTGAAAAATGTAATCAAAGTATATTGTTCGTCTTTTGTTAGACGTGTCATTCTATCTTCACCGCGCTCTCCTCTGATTGAAATACGTCCTAACGGAATCATGTCACAATCTGGCCAAGTTCCCGGCGCAATGTGCGGATACCATTTTTGCGCCACATCCATTAAATGAGTAATATGAGGCCATGTGTCCCAAACATCGTCAACCATACGCCACATATTGGCATGTGAGCTTACGTGCTGTGCGGCCGAAATCGGCGTTTCTCCCGGTGACGTACTTAGAACGATTTTACGTCCGCAGTGATCAATTGCATTTCTGATTAAGTTGATTTCTCCTTCGTGATACGGTCTTGATAAATCATCAATTTTGATAAAATCTACTCCCCATTGTGCGTACAATTCGAAGATAGAATTATAATATTCCTGCGCTCCCGGTTTGTCTGCTAAAACGGTATAATTATCTTTTAACCATTCGCACTGCAGAGCTGTAGTATAAATTTGATCTGCTGTAATTCCGTTTGTACCTTTAATCGGAAGTTTATCTTCAACTGCTTTTTTAGGAATACCGCGCATAATATGGATTCCGAATTTCAAGCCTTTTTTATGAATATAATCGGCTAAAGGTTTAAAACCTTGTCCGTCTTTTGCTGAAGGAAATCGGTTCACTGCTGGAAGATATCTTCCATATTGATCGATTACATAACGCGGATCGGTCTGATTGTAACCTCCTGCTTTATCATTTTCGACAAACCATCGGATATCAACAACAACATATTCCCAGCCAAATTTCTTCAGCTCTTTTGCCATATAATCGGCATTGGCTTTTACTTCATGTTCTTCGACTGTTGGTCCATAACAATCCCAGCTGTTCCAGCCCATTGGCGGCGTTTGTGCCCATTGTTTAAATTCCTCTTTTTGAAACGGTTTGGTTTGTGCGGTAGATACGACGGATAAGAAAAAAGCTCCTATCGCCATTGTAAGTAAGTTTGATTTTTTCATTGTTTTGTGGTTATGTGTATTTTTTACACTTTAAATATAATGAAAAAAAATTATCCCATTGTTTTTTTGCTAATTACTTGATACAATGGGATAATTTTCATTTTCATATCCTTACTGGAGTATGCAGATATGATACTATTATTTCACATTAATGGTAACCTCAACAGGTTTTAGCCATTGACTGGTAAATTTTACTTTTATTGGCGCTGTTGAATCTCCATTTGCCTGAATATAAGCTGCAATATGGCCGTGGAAAACTCTTTGTACATTATCTGTATAATCGGTCATGTCACTGTTGTTTCCAGCTTCTAATCCTAATAATGTTCCAGCGCCATTAATGGTGCAAGTAACTTCATTATCTGAAAGCATTACTGGAAGTCCATTTTGGTCTTTAACCTGCACCATAATTTTAGCCACACCCTTGTCTTTGCTAATCGTGATATCTTTATCCGCAATCGTTAATTCTACTGGCTGCTGCGTTGAATTAATTGCATAACGGCTCACTTCTTTATCGCTTTTATCTAAACCGACAACTTCTAGTTTTCCTGAAGCAAATGGAATGTCCCAATAAATAATTCCCGTTTTTTCATCGTATAATTTGGTTTCTCCTACTGCTTTTCCGTTCAATTCTAAACGTGCTTTAGCAGCATTAGTATAACAAACCACACGGATTTTTTGTCCCGTTTCGTAATTCCATATTGACCATGCATCTTTAGAAATATCTTTTTCATTTACTAATGGATACGTTCCTAAATACGCCATTGGTTTATCTGACCATAATGACTGACGGAAATATCCTCTTGGTTTGATTACTCCTGCAAAATCTACTAAACCAGAATAAAATCCTCTTGAAGGCCATCTTCCTGATTCTCCTAAATAATCGATTCCTGTCCAAAGAAACTGGCCGAAAATAAATTTATTGTTTTTTACTGCCAGCCAAGGTTCCATATCATGAACATTTTCGCTTCCGTAAATGACTCTTTTCGGATATTTTTCGTGATCTGATTTGTATTTGCTTTCTGTATAATTATACCCTGTAATGTCTAAAGCACCCGGATATTCTGTTTCGTTAGACATCGCAACACCTGCTAAACCTGCCGTTGTCGGGCGTGATTTGTCGTATTTTTTAACCGCCGCAACCAAACGTTTTGCGATCGCTCCAAGACGCATGGCATCTGGTGCGTCTTTTTTGTAACCGCCATAAGCCGCTTGTCCGAAACCGTCTTTTCCTTTGTCTAAAACAGGGTGAGAATACGGATCGTTTGGATAATCTACCTCGTTACCAATACTCCATCCGAATACCGAAAGATGGTTTCTGTCGCGGCGCACGAAATCTTCTAAATCTTTTTCTGCATAATCAGCAAAAATATCAAAAGAACCTTGGAAACCCGGAGTTCCGTAATTCCAGCCTTCTAACCATTTGCGTTTTGGAAATTCCCATTCGTCATACGCTTCGTTTAAAACCAATAATCCTAATTCGTCGCAAAGTTCATAAAAATCTGGCGCTTGTGGATTATGACTTGTACGGATTGCATTTACTCCAATTTCTTTCAATGTTTTTAATCTTGTTTTCCAAACTTCTCTTGGAACTGCAGATCCTAAAACTCCTGCATCGTGGTGCAGACAAACTCCTTTCATTTTCATCCACTTTCCGTTTAGGGCAAAACCATTGTTTGGATCGAATGTAAAACTTCTGAAACCAGTTTGTGTTACTGTTTTATCAATTTCTTTTCCGTCTTGTAAAACCGTTGTTTTTAATTCATACAAATTCGGGTTTTCTAAATCCCACAACTGTGGATTTTTAACGTTTATTTTTGTTTCAATTTTCCCATTCTGACTTCCTGCAACTTCGACTTTAGAAGAAGATTTAGCTACTGATTTTCCCTCTTTTGAGAAAAGTTCATTCACAATAGTAAGACTTGCTTTTGATTTTGAAGCATTTTCAACCTCAACTTCAACATTCAAAGTTCCGTTTCCTTTATTTATTTCTGGATAAGCGTAAACGCCCCATTGTGCAATATGTACTGGATTGGCATAAACTACCCACACATTTCTGTAAATTCCAGAACCGGTGTACCATCTTGAATCAGCACTTTGGCTGTGATCTACACGAACGGAAATGGTATTTTCGCCGCCAAATTTTACAAAAGGCGTTGCATCATAAGCAAATGAAATATAACCATTTGGACGTTTTCCTAGTGAATGCCCGTTGATAAAAACTTCGCTTCTGTTGTACACTCCTTCAAAATACAAATACACTTTTTCACCCGATTTGCTTTGCGGAACATTGATTGATTTTCTGTACCAAGCAATTCCACCCGGCAGATAACCAGTACAACTTGCCAGCGTTGGACTCAACTGCCCTTTTACGCTCCAGTCATGCGGTACATTTACGTTCTGCCATTTGCTGTCGTCAAAAGCTGCATTTTTTGCTTCTGGAGTTTCCTGAAGATTGAATTTCCAATTGTCATTTATTTTCTTAGAATCTCCAAACGATATCTGACTGCTTGCAGACAGACATGAAAAGAGTAATACGGGGATTAAAATTTTCTTAGTTAACACTATATTCTATTTTTTAGTTAATTTATTTTTCTTGCATTTTCTAATTAGTTTTCAGTCGCGGTCACAGTTTACAGTTGCTGACTGAGAACTGAGACTGAGACTGAAAACTGAGGCTGAACACTAAAGCATCTCCGCTACAAAAGTCACTACAGATTTTGCTGGAATCTCTAAATTATTAATTTTCTGAGTATTTACTCTTTTTAAATTTGAATTTTCAGAAGTTACATAAGGCGTAAATTCATTATTTTTTAATGTTCCTTTTGATAAATCGAATTTATATTTTTGAGCTTCTTTCCCGCAGTTGACTGCAACAACAATCAGCTTTTTATTTTGAACGTCTTTGTAAGCCGTCAGCATTACATCATTTGCAGCATCTAATTCTTTTTGGTTTGGGATATCAATTCGCTGCATTCCCGGACGAACAAAAAGCGAATAATTTCCTAAGGCCCAAAGCAGTTTTGAATCGTGAAACTCGCCGTCGTTTTTCACATAATCAGGTTCTGTTCCACCTTTGCTTTTTCCATCATCCAAATAAATTAAACCGTCTTTGTAATCTACTCTTGTAATAGATGTCCACCATTGCCATGAAGCGGCGTTGGCAACCGCAATATCATTATGAATTAATCTCGCGACGAATAATGCGGTCTGCATTCCTAAATCTCTTCCTCCGCCTGATCCTCCCGGAATTTCATTTTCTCCTGGATTCTCTAAAATACAATATTCAGACTGCCAATATTTTAATCCCGGTTTTTGTTTTACTTCTGCCGCAATTAATTTACGACTTAAAACCTGTCTTTCAATCGGCCATGTTGTAAAATAACTGTGCCCAAGCATTACATTCTTTACATTCGGAAATTTGGTCACATTGGTTTTGGTTTTTCCAAAGAAAAAATCAATTTGAGTATCGCGGTTTTCAGCATTTACATTTTCATACAAATAATCGATTTGTGCTGCTTCTGCAATGACGATTTCAGTAGTCATCTTTTTAGCCAACAGTTTTTCCGAAAGTGACTTCGTTAAATCATAAATTTCCTGATTGGTTGCCGGAGTTCCTTCCTGACTGTTGGTGTCGCCTTGTTTTGGCATCCATTCCCACTGCGGTTCGTTTATTGGGCTGACATAATCGAATTTGATTCCTTCTTTTTTCTCTAGTCCTTGAATACTTTGAACTAAGAAATCGGCAAATTTTGGAATTGCACCATCTTTTAGATTCAGTTTATTCTTTTGAGAAGCAAAAGACAATCCGTTATTTGTCATAAAAACAGGCGGACTATTCGTGAAAATCAGAAATTTTTCGACACCGCGTTTTTTGGCTGCCTGCAAAAACCATCTTTGTCCTTCTTGTTTAGAAAAGTCATAAGTTCCGTCGGCATTTAAAAAACACTCACTTCTTCTCCATTCATCCGAAACTTTGCTGTTTTCTCCTTGTTCTGTACTTCCGGCACCCAGATTAAATCTCCAAATCGAAAGTCCGATTCCTTTAGGATTTCCCTGCGCATCGATTTCTTTACTGAACAGTAAATCTGCAATAGCATTTTTTTTCTGATCGGGCCAATTTTTACCCACAAACTGAGTTCTCCAGGCATCAGAGCCTCCAAAACCATCCATCGTTTGTACTACATTATCTGTGCTAATAGTAACCGTTCGCTGTGCAAAAGACAGCGAACTAATTACCAATAAAAGCGAGAGATATATTTTTGTCATTTATTCTTTATTTATCTTATTGACGTCTTTTTTTATCGTCTAGTTTGTCATTCCAAGGAATGAGGAATCACATTAGGAATCCCGCAAATTGAACCGCCAATCTTTGTCGAGTTTCTTGTGGGATCCTTCCTTCGTTAGGATGACAAGATTGCGGTGAATAGCTTTGTCAAAGTTTAAAACTTTGACAAAGCTTGTGCTAAAAAACCTTAGAATCTTAGCACCTTAAAACCTCAGCATCTTTATTTATAAGTTCCCACATAAGTCACAACTGACCTTGCTGGAATTTCAAAATTAGAAGCATCAACCGCTGCTCCTTTTTTCAAACTCATAGCATCAGAAGTGATGTACGGAGTCAATTTATTATCTGTAATTGTTCCGCCTGCAAGATTCAATTTATAAGCTTTCGCCGATTTACCGATGTTTACCGCAACCACCACCAGTTTTTTATTTGCTGCATCTTTGTAAGCTGTCACCATTACGTTACTTAATTCTGCCGTGTTATCTATACTTGGAATCATTACTCGAACCATTCCTGGTTTTACGAAGAATGAAAAATTCCCTAAAGCCCAAAGTGTTTTTGAATCTCTGATATATCCGTCATTTTTACAATAATCTGCATTACCAGCTCCGTTGCTTGCACCGTCATCGACGTGAATTAAACCATCTTTATAATCACCACGGCTGATTGCTGTCCACCATTGCCATGAAGTTACGCCTCCAACAGCAATATCAGTGCTAATAATACGAGCTGTCCAAAGTGCTAACGACATTCCTAAATCTCTTCCAGCTCCTGCTCCACCTGGAAGTTCTGCAGTTCCCGGACTTTCCAAAACACAATATTCCGATGACCAAAGACTAACTCCTCCAACAGATTGAATTCTCGCCGCTGCCTCCTGTCTTGACGAAATTAATGTGCTTAACGGCCATGCCTGCCAGTAACTATGTCCAGAAATAGTTCTTTTTACATTACTTAAATTTCCAATATTTTTAGAAGAATTAGCTGCAAAGAAATAATCAATTTGATTCGATCTGCTTTCTTTTCCCGAAACTGTTTTATAAAGCGGTTCATAAGCTCCAGCTTCTCCTACAACAATTTTAGCTTCTAGATTTTTAGCTTGTAATTTTCGAGATAAAACATTTACAAAACTGTAAATATTAGCATTCGTTGCCGGCGAACCTTCCTGTCCAGAACCGTCCCACTCGTATTGCGGTTCGTTAAACGGACTCAAATAATCGATTGTTAAGCCGTGTTCTGTTTTTAATTTATCTAAAGACGTAGCCCAAAAATCAGCTAACTCAGGCATTTTTCCTTCCTTTAAATTATAGAATTCTTTAATAGAAGCGTGTGCTTTACCGTTTTGAGTCAGATAAACCGGTGCGCTGTTTGCGAATGCCAACAGTTTGTCAACTCCTCGTTCTCTTGCTGCTTTCATAAACCAAACCTGACCCGCTTGTTTGGTCATATCATACGAAACTCCATTTGTGGTAAAACATTCCGATCTTCTCCATTCATCTGTAATATCACTTGCGTCGCCTTGTTCTGCACTTCCGGCTCCAAGATTAAAACGCCATAATGATAATCCAATTCCTTTTGGATTTCCATCAGCATCTAAACCTTGGCTGAACAATAAATCGGCTATTTTATTTCTTTTATCAGTCGGCCAGTTTTTCCCGATAAAATTACACTGCCAGGCATCCGAAGCTCCAAAACTTTCCATAGTCTGCAGATTCATATCCAAACTCACATTCAATTCTGTTACAGCATTTTCTGAACCTGAATTTTCAGATTTTTCAGCATCACAGCTAACAAAAAATGAGCTGGCAAAGAGTAAGCCCGCACACAGCAGACTTACTTTATTTTGATTATTGATCTTCATCTTAATATCCAGGATTTTGTTTAATAACATTACCGCTCAAATCGATTTCTAATTGTGGAATTGGCCACAACAAGTTTTTTGCAGGATTAAAATTGATTCCTTTATCCTGAGGTTCTCTCAAGTTTGTGGTTTCGTATGGATCTGTAGAATTTAAGTTGTATTGCACGAAAGTTCCGTTTGGTCCCATTAAAGATTCGATAACCGGTCTTCCTGTTGTTGGGTCTTTTTCACGGCGGATATCAAATAAACGTAATCCTTCAAAAGCCAATTCTAAACGACGTTCTTTATAGATTTGTCTTAAAAGTGTTGGTCCAGAAATTCCAGTTTTCGGATCTAATTTTACACGAGCTCTGATGATATTGATATCTCCTAAAGCATCGCCTCCTGTATGGTAATTCGCTTCTGCTCTTGTTAAATACATTTCTGCTAAACGAATCAGCGGAATATTTAAAGGAAGATGTCCGTCTTTTTTATCTAATGAACGACGCGTTGCAATTGGAATGTAATATTTACGACAGATACGACCTGATTTATTATCATTTAAACTGAATTTGTGTGTTGGATTTAAAACCTCATCTCCATAAGCAGCTTCTCCCCATTTTGTAATCGTACTTCTACGGCGGATAACATCATTTTCAGACAAATAAGCATTTTCTAAATCACTTGTTGGCATACACCATCCCCATCCGTCCAAAACATCTGCAGCGTCGTTACTTGGAAAATTTTTCTTGTCTTCCCCTCTTGCTCCAGCCAAAGTTGGTAATGCAGCACCTAGACTTCTATCCTGAACAGAAGAGGATTGCGCTTCTAAAATAGATTCAATTCCGTTATGGTTGTTAACATTCCATATATTTAAGAAATCCGCTTCCAATTGAAAAGGTCCTTCTGTAATCACTTTGTTGGAATATGTTTTGGCTTCAGCCCATTTCTCTTGAAAAAGTGATACACGAGCTAATAAAGCATAAGCCGCCCATTTGTTAATTCTGCCATTTCTTGCTACAGGAGCACTTTCTAATTTTGCTGCTGCATCTTTAAGATCTGTTTCAATCTGTGTATATACTTCTGCAGCGGTATTTCGTGTTAAGGTTAAATCGCTGGTTCCTAAAGATTTCGTATAAACGGGAACGCCGCCAAAAAGGTTTACCAATTCATAATAGCAATACGCACGAACAAATAATGATTCGCCCATATACTGATTTTTTTGAGCATCGGTAAGCGGCGAAACAGCCATTCTTTCTAAACCAACATTGGCAGATTGAATGGTATAGAAATGCGCTGTATAAATGCTGTTCATATCTCCCATATTATCTGGAGTAATAATGTATTGAGAAGCTGGTCTGTGCGCGCTGTTATCCTGACCTGTGTTTCCCATCCAGGCATCATCTGTAGCCATTTCGTTGGTTACTCTTGGTGCGGTTAAAACCCACCAATCTTTTGCTAACAATAAGCGCTGCGTTAATTCATTGGCATAATTCTCGCACTCTTGTACTGTTTGAAAATAATTTTCTAAAGTCTGAGTTCCTCTTTGGTCTTTTTCTATAAAATCACTGCAAGATGCCGAAAATAGAGAAAATGCTATTATTGATACTATTATTTTTTTCATGATCGTTTTAATTAAAATGCAACATTAAGTCCCATCAAGATTGTTGGCTGTACTGGATAATTCCATCCTCCAAAACCTGATCCTTTTACTCTGTCTCCATTATTTGGATCTCCAGCTCCAACTTCAGGTTCTACTCCTGAATAGTTTGTCCATGTCCATAAATTTTGTCCTGATAATGATAATCTTAATTTATCTAAACCGAATTTATTGTAAAAGGAATATCCAATCTGAAGATTTTTCATTCTAACGAAAGATCCATCTTCTACATAAAGAGAAGAGAATTTTGTAAAGTTTTCGTTGTTGTCATCTTTAGATAAACGCGGAATAGCATTAGAAGTTCCTTCTCCGTGCCAAGCAATTTGATCTAATCCGTTTACTTTGTTTGTTAAACTTGCACCATTATATAAATCTGAAATATTTTGGTTTACAATTTCATTTCCAATACTTGAATAGAAATTCGCCACTAAATCAAAATTTTTGTAAGCAAAGTTTAAATTCAAACCAATGTTGTAATCTGCCCAAGGAGAACCAATTTTAGTTCTGTCCTTGTCATCTATTTTTCCGTCACCATTTACATCTTTAAATCGAACATCACCTACTTGTGCATAAGGCTGTAATTTAGTTCCATGTTCATCTGTATGAGAATTTAGCTCCGTCTGATTCTGGAATAATCCATCAGCAACATAACCGTAAAAATATCCAGGCTCATCACCTTTAACCGTTAAGGTTCTATTACTTGAACCGTATAATCTTTCTCCTTCAGCAGATAAAGAAATCATCTCTACATTTACAGTTGTAAAAGTCAGGTCTGCACCATAAGAGAAATCTCCTTTCTTATCTTTGAATGAAATCAGCAAATCAATACCGCTTGATTTCATTGAACCTACATTTGTCCACATAGTTGAATATCCTGGAAATCCGCTATATGTTGGAAATTGTTTTAAGAACAACATATCTTTTGTTTTCTTTTGGTAATATTCTATAGATCCAGACAATTTGTTTTTCCAAAATCCGTAGTCTATACCAAAACTCACATCTTCTACTGTTTCCCATTTTATGTCTTTATTTGCCATAGTCGATGGATAAGAAGTGTCTACAACCTGACCATCAATCACATAATATCCTTGTCCGATATTTGACTGATAAACAGCATCAGGTAAACCTTGATTACCTACTTTACCCCAGCCTGCTCTAAATCTAAGATCGCTTAAAACATCTTTTGCAGGCTCCATAAATCCTTCATTTAAAATTCTCCATGAAGCTGATGCCGATGGGAAATTGGCCCATTTGTTGTTCTCCATAAATTTAGAAGAACCGTCACGTCTAAATGTTCCAGTAAAATAATATTTTCCATCGTAGTTATAAGAAAGACGTGAAATGTAAGACATTAAAGAACTAGACCAGCTGGTACCGCTGCTATTACGATTTTTGGTAGCAGCACTTAATTCTCTCATTAAATCTGAATTATTAGGAACTCCCTCACCATAACCCCAAACATCATTGGCATTGTATTCCTCCATCGTGCTGCCAATCATAAAGGAAGCATTGTGCTTTTCAGCAAAAGTTCTGCTGTAAGTTGCTGTAGTCTGCCAAGTCCAGTCTGCATTTGTAGTGTTTCTTCTTTCAACACTATTGATTTCTGCTTTTTCATGAGCGGCATCAATTATAAAGTCTGGTCTGAAAATACTTTGCGTTTTATCACCAACTTCAATAGATGCTTGTGTACGAATTACTAAACCTTTTATTGGTTCGTATTGTAAATATCCATTTGTATTTAAGTTATACTGATTGGTAAAATCATCGTATCTTTTTACAGCTGCAACAGGATTCCAAATATAAGAAGGAGAACGTGCATAAATACTGTATTCGTTTTCTAATCCTGTTAACTGATCTGCTGGTTTGTAGACTGGCGTAATTGGATCAATTTTATCAAAATCTGACCAATTGTTTGGTGAGCCCCAAGTTTCGTAACGCGGATTTAATGTAATTCCAGCAGAAAATTTATCCGAGAATTTAAAGTCGTTTGCAATTCTCATTGTAACTCTTTCCCATCCGCCAACTTCATAAATTGATTCTGCATTATAGTAGTTTAAACTCACTGCATAAGTATGTTTTTCTGAACCACCTGTTACACCAAGAGAAGCATTCGTTACCGGAGAAGCTTTTCTAATTCCTTCTTTCCACCAATCTGTTGTTTTTCCTCTGTACTGCGAAGGATTTGGCAGATAATCTGAATAACCAGAATTGTTATAAGCGGTATTCATAATTGTTGCATACCCTTCGGCATCAGCCATATTGTAAGGATTATTCATAATCTGCATACCAGAACTTAAGTCAAAGTTGAATCTCGTTTTGCCTACTTTTCCTTTTTTAGTGGTAATCAAAATAACTCCGTTCGAAGCGCGAGAACCATAAATCGCACTTGCAGAAGCGTCTTTTAAAACCTCCATAGATTCAATTTCATTATTACTCAAGAAATTGATACTCGTTCCCATCGGAATTCCGTCTACCACATAAAGCGGATCTGTATTTAAATTTAAAGTCGAAATACCGCGAATTAAAACTCTAGGTTGAGCTCCCGGTCCTCCAGCCCCCGTAACTTGGACACCGGAAACTTTCCCCTGTAATGATTCTGTAACATTACCAACCGTCATAGTCTGTAATTCTTTTCCTTTTACAGAAGAAATAGAACTGGTTACATCGCTCTTTTTTACAGCCGCATAACCTACTACAACTATCTCATCTAATGCCTGACTTGATTCTTCAAGTATTACATTAATTTCTGTTTTATCTCCAATTGTTTCTACTTTGGTTGTAAAGCCGACAAAAGTAAATTCAAGCTGTGCATTTTTATTAGGTACATTCAGTACGTAATTCCCGTCAAAATCTGTTGCTGCCGAAGTTGAAGTTCCTTTTACCATTACGTTTACACCTGGAATCGGTACATTCGCTTTATCCTTAACAGTACCTTTTATTTTTATTTGTCCAAAGGATACAGCAGTACACAAAAGGGCAATAAAAAATCCTATATATTTAAATTTCATATGAAGCTGTTTTATTTATTAAATGTTACAACAAGGTTATATCTCATTATTTTTTTGTGATAAATACTCTTTCTAATTCAGTATCTAAAACTACTTTGTAAACTCCAGGTGCAGCAGGATATTTAGCGTTTCCGTTTTCTCCCGGCGACATGGTTGCGATACCATTTTTAATCAATCTCCAAGATGGATCCCACCACTGACCTGTAAAAGTCGCTTCCATTGTTCCTGTTAAAGTGTATTCTCCAACTAATTGATATGGATTTGCAGCATTATTGGCTAAGTGCAGTCCTTTTTGTGTCCAAGCATCCCAAGTATCCCAAGTAGCACCTTGAATTCCGCCGCCGCAAACACTCACAAAAGGTTTTCTTTGTGCCGCATCATCGTGCCACAAACCGTTTGCTACATCTGCCCACACTTTGCTCGAAGGTGTGTATTTTTCGGCAGTATATTTTAAAGTATTCGGATTAACTTTTATCTTGTAATATCCTTTTGTTGGTAAAATAATTGGTGTTGAAGCCACGTCATCTACTAATTCATTTGCTGCATTTAAACCAAAACAATGCGGCGCAAAATCGGATTCCTGACCTAAGAAATAAACTTCTTTATTGTCTTTATCTGCATAATATTTGAATTCGAAATCTTGTCCGTTTTTATCATGGAAATACATTGGAACCCCAACTGCATCTGTTGTCAAATTAGTTCCTTTCGGCTGATCACATAAATAAATTGCCGGATATTCATTTGTAGCTACAATGTTTATATTTAAGGATCCTGTATTCGGAATCGCAAATTTATCTTTTGCTGTAATCGTTAAAACATAATTCGCTGCGGTTACTGGTAAGGTATAGGTTTTATTGAAGGTATAAGATTGTGGAGAACCTTCTAATTGTATTGTTTCATCAATACCTAAATCTTCACATTTAATTTGAATGTAGTCGATTCCCGAATCATCATTTACTACAAAATTTATAGGCATTTTGTTACTTGTAGATAATAAAATAACGGCTCCTTCTTTTGGTGTAATCATAGAAATGCTTGGTGCAGCAAATTCTCCGTCAAGACGTAAATTGATTTCTTCGTTTACAACATTTCCAGAAACATCAGTAATGATTAATTTTATTTTGAAAGCTTCTGATGTTCCCCTATTTGCTGGAACTTCAAAAAAGTAACTTAGATCATACGATTCTAAAAGCGGATCTGTTTTAAAACTAATTACTTTATCCAACGATAATTCTGGAATTTGTATTTCTACGCTTTTTAATCCTAAATCATCAGCAAGAGCTGCTTTGATTTCAAATTTTCTACTGGGTGCTCCATAAATTTCTTTTGTAGAAACGACCACCGTTGGGTTATCAGAACTTGGAAATCCTGATTCATTATTTTGACATCCGGTTACTAGAATGGCAAAAAGAGCAAGAAAAAATAAAAATACATTTTTTTTCATTTCTTTAATTTTAAGGTTTAGTTAGTTAGGTTTCTTTCGAAAGTGAAAGTTTGTTTTACTCGCAGGTTATTCGAGTTTTTTTTCAATTCCCTCATACAGAAAAAGAGTTTAAATCTATTATGCAGTTGTTTTCATATTGAATTAAGGTTGTTTAATGGTTTGCTATCTTTTTTTCTTTGTTTACTTAATATCTGTAAAGTGTTTTGAAATTAACCCGCAGTTTACTGCTAAACTGCGGGTTCAAAAAGTAATGTAACCAACCATTACTTTTAGAAATTTAAAGAGTGCTCAGCTCTTTAAACAGATAAAAACTATCTTGAAACTAACACTTATTACTAACAGCAATTCGGATATTTATCGATTGCTATAAGTGCAAAGAAATGTTTAATTCACACTTCCAATGAGGGGTAAAATCGAAAAAAAAGGAGGTCAAAATCGTAATTAACCATTATTTGTAGATATTTTTTATAGAGTATTTAAAAATAATACTCTATTTTTAATGATTATGTAATTATTGAAAAGTATGCAGATTTTCAACTAAAACGTTTAAGTTGATTAGACAATTCTAGTTCTTCTTTCGAAAAAATAGAAAATTATGCAGCAAGAAAATAGTATGATAAGAACTATTTAATGATGTTTAAATCAGAATTGAAAGAAGTTTTATACTTTTTGATGTATTCTGAAGGCGTCATTCCAAAAAGTTTTACAAACTGCTGTCTGAAATATTTTGGATCTTCAAAACCTACTTCTGCACTGGCTTGCGCGATATTCATTTCTTCTGTCAGCATCAGCATTGCTGCTCTTCGAATTCGTAAAGAACGAATAAAAGCATTTAAGGTCTGTCCAGAAATAATTTTGATTTTGGTATAAAGTGTTCTATGGCTCATTCCCATTTCAAGCGCAAAAGTCCGAATCGTAAAATCTTTTTTATGAATGTTTGCTTCAACAATATCAATACATTTTTTAAGCATCTGCTGATATTCTACTGGAACTTTCTGCGTGTTTTCTTTAAGTGTTATACTATCTAAGAAATAAGCTCGTAAATTGTGTCTATTTCTAAGTAAAGATTCAACGCGTGCAGTGAGAATATCGTCATCAAAAGGTTTGGTGATATAATCGTCTGCCCCTTCATTGATTCCCTGCAAATGAGTTTCAGGATTTTTGGATGCTGTCAATAAAATAACGGGGATATGAGACAATGCATTGTCTTCTTTAATTTTACGGCATAATTGAAGCCCATCCATTTCTTCCATTGTGATGTCGCTGATAACAAGATCTGGCATGTGCTTTTTGGTCATTTTCAGACCTTCTTCACCATTTTCAGCGCTGTAAACAATATAATTCTCCGAGAATAATTTAATAAGATAGGCACGGATTTCAGCGTTGTCATCAATGATCAAAACTGTACGTTTGTCAGTCAGCATCGTTTTTTTAAAATCACTGTCTGAAATTGAAGTAGTAGCTGTCGAAACAGGTTCTTCTATTTCATCTGGAATCAATTCATTAAATAATTGGCTTCTTTTCGGCTGGTCGTTTGTAATTTCAGCATCTTCAAAATGAGTGTTTCCTTTTAGAAAAGATAATGTAAAAGTGCTTCCTTTTCCTGTTTCACTGCTGCAGGTCACAGTTCCTTTATGTTTGTCAACAAAATATTTGACGATATAAAGTCCAATTCCAAAACCTGTTCCAACAGAAACTTTCGAATTGATCTGTTTGAATTTTTCAAAAATAACTTCGATGTCTTTTTTGTCAATTCCGTCTCCGCTGTCGGTAATTTCAAGAAAAACTTCATTTTCATTTTCGGTCAATCTCAATTTAATTTCGCCTCCAACTGGTGTATATTTAAAGGCATTGGACATTAAATTGAATAATGAAATTTCTATTTTTTCGTAATCTCCAATAATAGTAATTTCTTCTTCGGGACTAATTAAATTATAAGCAATCTGTTTTTCTTTTGCCTGATTGACAAAACATTGATATACTTCATTACAAAGAGTATTGACATTAATTGGTGTTAAGTGCAGAGAATCGGCGTCGTTCTCTGCTTTTCTTAATAAAAGCAATTGATCTACCAAACTCAAAAGTCGTCTCGCGTTTCTGTGTGCAATAGCCAGATCACTTCCAGAAGAACCATTTTCGACATTTTCTTTCTGAACCGCTTTTTTCAACGGATTGATAATCAGCGAAAGCGGCGTTCTAAATTCATGCGAAATATAAGTAAACATAGACGACTGTTTTTCGGCTATCTCTTTTTCTTTCTTACTTTCCAGTTCTGCAATTTTGACTTTATATTTTAATTTTTCTTTGTTTTTATGGTAATCTAAATAAAGAAATAAAAGTCCGCCAATTGCAGCTAAATATAAGGTATATGCCCACCAGGTTCTGTACCAAGGCGGCAAAACGGTAATCGAAACTAAACTGACTTCTTTATTCCAGCCTCCTTTAAAATTAGTTGTTTTTACCTTAAAAGTATATTTTCCTTCTGGAAGTCTCGAGTAATTTGCTTTTCGGGTTTGTCCGACGTAATTCCATTGTTCGTCCCAGCCTTCTAAAAAATAAGCATAATTGATTTTGTCTGAGTTGTTATAATCCAAAGCCACAAATTCTAATGATAATGTGGTCTGATCGTATTCCAAACTGACATCTTTTACTTTATCAGAGTCAATATCAACCTCAGCTTTACTTTCTTCAATCAATTGATTATTCACATAAAAATCAGTCAATAAAACAGTATTTTTTTGATTTAATCCTTTGATTGTTTCTGGATAAAAAACATTAAAACCATTAATTCCTCCAAAAAGAAATTCTCCAGAAGAAAGTTTTATTCCTGCATTAAAACTAAACTGATTGCTCTGAAGTCCGTCGTTTATAGAAAAATTACGGAATGTTTTATTCTTTTTATCGTAACGGCAGATTCCGTTGTAAGTACTCATCCATAAATTACCGAATTTATCTTCTAACAATCTCAAAATAGTGTTAGAAGGCAGGCCGTCGTCAATGGTAAGTCTTTTAAAAGTATTTGTTTTTCGGTCAAATAATAGCAAACCTCCTTCTTGTGTTCCAATCCAGAGATTTTTGTCTTTATCTTCATAAATACATCGAATAGGATTTCCAATCACTTTCTTGGTAATCTTTTTAGTATTTTTTTCAATAGATAAAAGCGAAGTATAATTTCCAGCCCACAATTTTCCGTCTGAAGTTTCGGTCATACATTGCAGATTGTCAATGTTTTTATCAAATAGTTTAAAACTATCTTCATTTCGGTCTAAAAGATACAGCGAACCTTCATTTGTGGCGCTTGCCCAAATATTTGATTTTGAATCCTTGAATACAAACCAGATATTTTTTTCGGTTTGTTTTGTATAAGTGTTGTAACAGGCGTAATGTTTTAGCGTATTATCACTTTTATTTATTTTATTGACTCCCCCCGCCCACGTCGAAATCCAAATATCATTATTATCATCCCGAATTATTCCTGTAATAAAAGTGCTTGGAAGCAAATTTCCATAAGTGGTAAACGTATTGTTTTTTCTGTCCCAATATTTCAAACCAGCGCCATCTGTACCCACCCAAACATTCTTTTTTTCGTCTTCGCAAAAAGATAAAATAAAGTTGTCGGCTGGGTCTTTAGCATTGTATCGAATACTTTTAAAATATTTTGGTGTATCACTCAGCATACTAATGCCGCCACGAAGCGAACCAAACCATTTGTTACCCGATTTGTCTTCGTATAAACTCCAAACCGAATTACTTTTGGCAATTGGTTCATTATTAGAAAGAAGTTTTTTGGCGTTTGGATTAATGTAGAAAATACCGCATCCGTCTGTTGTAATCCATGTTTTTCCTTTTTTATCAATCAAAACATCAGTAACACTGCATTTATTGGTAAAATAATTATTTGAAACTGAACCGGTTTTGGTGTCTAATAAAAAAAGACCTTCATCTGTTCCTAATAAAAGATTTCCATCAGCTGAAAGTTTCATTGCTTTCGCGCCGATCGAAAGCGGAAAAATTATCTTTAAATCTTTTGCTTTGTAATTATAACTGCACACTCCAACATTTCGAACATAAACCCAGCAGCCTGACTTTTCTTTATTTTCCTGAATGGCAATAGCGTCATAATTATTGATGCTGATTCTGTTTCCTAAAGCGTTTAATGGAATATGATTTCCTATAAAAGAACCATTTTCAAAAGTTAACAATCCTAATTTTTGAGAAGCAACCAAAACCAGATTATCAGACACGGATCGCATTTGATGAATAATATCTTGAAGTACCGCTGTTTTTTTAGCTGCTGCTTTATATCTAACCGTATGAAAAACTGCTTTTTTCTTATCATAAATACAGATTCCGCTAGTTCCTCCTACCCAGATATTGTTTTTAGAGTCGCCTTCAATATTGTAAATTGTATTGAATAAAAGTGAGTTTTTATCGTTTATCCGATTTCGGAAAACTTTAAAATTATAGCCGTCATATCGGTTTAAACCATCATAAGTTCCAAACCACATAAAGCCTTCGTTGTCCTGATAAATCGAGATAATGGAATTGTTAGACAAACCATCTGATATATCGAGAAATTTTACGGGATAATCCTGTGAAAATACTGAGGAAGAAAATCCTATTAACAGTAGAAGATTTAGAACAAATTGCTTCAAAATGTACTTTTTTATAGTCGTGTAATAAGTACAATTATAAGCTAATTTTGGGGAAATTTTAAAAAAAGAATGCAGAAATGATAAACAATCCTGCATTCTGATTAAGGTTTTATATTTTAGATCTTATTTTAATAAACTATTCCTTATTGATTTTAAAATCTAGCGGCATATTTTTACTTTAAAGAACTTGTAATTTATTAATCCAATAAAAAGACAATCAATCCTCGAGCGCCATGAGCACCAAGAACTAAAGACTGCTCTATATCTGCTGTTTTTGAAGGTCCTGCGATGAAAGTTCCAAAACCGTATTCCATGTGACCGATTCGATCATAAGCCTGCTGCATCGTTGGCACAAGATCTTTTTTGTGAACTACAATCGCTAAATACTGCGCAATAAAAGGCGCTACACGCTGTCCTAAAATATCATCAGTCACCCAAAGTCCGCTGTTTTCTGCTACTCCAAAATGTGCTTTTATAACCGTTAATTCAACATCTTGAAGCGAATGCGGATCAACTGTTTTCCAGTCTAAAGAAGCAATTTCAGAAAGTTCTGGAAGCGTTGTAATTAATCGCTTTTCGAGATTATAATTGGATTTGATGTAATTGATAATTTCGTCATAATTCGCAACTTCAACAGGATCACCACCAATTCCTTTTAAAACAGTTTTATAAGTTTCTATAACATCAAATTGTTCTGAACCTAAAAGTTTTAAATCTGGCAGTTCTGAAACCAAATCGGGCTGATTTGCTTTTATTCTTTTTAAAATTTCGCCTTTACTACTCATTTCCTTTTTCTTTAGATTCTCGCGAATTTTTCTTGTACCATTCTCTAAAAGATTCTTCTGGAACATCTGGCATTTCGCGCTGATCGTACCATTTGTTCATTTTATTATTGACCATTCCTGGAATATTCTTCATTACAAATCGTCCTGATTTTCCAGCAATATTAAAAACCGTCGGATTCGCTAAAACCGTTGCCATCGTTTTCATTGCTACCGTTTTTGCTGTCGGCGTATGTCCTTCTTTTACCAAAACCTGACGCCATTTGTACAATTGATCGTGTATATCAATTTTTACGGGACAAACATTGGTACAAGAACCGCAAAGCGTACTTGCAAAAGGCAGATCGGCATTTTTGCTCATATCTAAATTTGGTGCTAAAATAGAACCAATTGGTCCCGCAACCGCATTATGATAACTGTGTCCGCCGCTTCGTCTGTACACTGGGCAGGTGTTCATACACGCACCGCAGCGAATACATTTCAGCGAATTTCTAAAATCTTCTCTTCCCAATTGTGTACTTCTTCCGTTGTCCACAATTACGATGTGCATTTCTTTTCCGTCTCTTGGTTTTTTGAAATGACTCGAAAAAGTTGTAATCGGTTGTCCTGTTGCACTTCTTGCCAATAATCGCAAAAAAACACCTAAATGTTCTCTTTTTGGAATCAGTTTCTCAAATCCCATACAAGCGATATGAACATCTGCTAAATGCGCGCCCATATCTGCATTTCCTTCATTCGTGCAAACTACAAATTCTCCCGTTTCTGCAACAGCAAAATTAACTCCAGTCAAAGCGACTTTTCTAGTTAAAAAAGTATTTCTCAAACTATGACGAGCCGATTCTGTTAAATACTGCGGATTAAAATTTCCTTTTTCTGTACCTAAATGTTCGTGGAAAGTTTCACTTACATCTTCTTTTTTTAAGTGAATCGCTGGAAGTACAATATGACTCGGCGGTTCTTTACGAAGCTGTACAATATATTCCCCTAAATCAGAATCGATTACTTCTATTCCTTTTTCGGCTAAATAATCATTTAAATGACATTCTTCTGTAAGCATCGATTTGGATTTCACCATTTGCTTTACATCATGTTTTGCCATGATCGAATGTACAATTTCGTTGTGTTCTTTGGCATCGGCCGCCCAATGCACAATTATTCCGTTTCGTTGTGCATTCGCCTCAAATTCGACTAAATAATCGTGAATATTAGAAAGTACATTTAATTTTATTTGAGAAGCCGTTTCGCGAAGCAGTTCCCAATCTGCTATTTGGTGTGCAGATCTATCTCTTTTGGCACGAACAAACCAAAGTGTTTCATCATGCCAATTGACACGTTCTACATCTTTGTTGAACTTTGTTGCGGCTTCGCTGTGTGGTATTGTTTTTTCTGATGACATTTTTAATTATTTAAAAGTCAATTTTGAAATGTTTATAATGATTTATTTAACCGCAAAGTGCGCAAAGAAAAAAACGCAAAGTGCGCAAGGATAAAAATTAGCTTTGCGAACATTGCGTAAAACTTTGCGCACTTTGCGGTTAAATTTTATACTCAACATTTATTTTTAGTTTTCGAGTGAATTTAATATTTCGGCAATGTGAATGGTTTTTATTCTGCTTTTTTGTCTTTTTAGAATTCCGTCCAAATGCATTAAGCAAGACATATCACCTCCTGTAATATAATCCACATCGTGGCTCTCGTGATCTTTAATACGATCTTGTCCCATTTTCACAGAAACTGCTTCTTCGGTTACACAGAAAGTGCCACCGAAACCACAGCATTCGTCTTTTCTAGTTAAAGCAACCAAATCAAGACCTTCAATATTGTGTAATAATTGTTCTGGTTTGGAGAAAAATGGCGCGTTCAATTCAGACATCTGCGAAAGCTTTAAACCGCGCTGACCGTGACAGCTTACGTGCATTCCGACTTTAAAAGGAAATCTTCCGTCAATATGATCAATTTTTAAAACGTCTGTTATAAACTCTGTAAGTTCGTAAACTGTATTTCGAATTGCTGTCGCTTTTTCTTCCTGTTTTTCGTCATGCAAATGATCTTTTACATGCAAAACACAGCTTCCAGAAGGACAGACGATATAATCAAATCCAGAAAAATTGGCAATAAAATTGGCGTCGCATCCTTTTGTTAAATGAGCATAACCGCTATTTGCCATGGGCTGTCCACAGCAGGTTTGTCCCATTGGAAAATGCACATCACAGCCTAATTTTTGAAGTAATTCGTAGGTTGCAATTCCTACTTTTGGGTAAAATTGGTCGACATAACAAGGTATAAAAAGTCCAATTTTCATATTGTAATATTTAGTGTGTTGTTCATTAGGCGTGTACTGTAAAAATGTAAAAAATACGTTTCTCAGCAAATTTACAACATACAGACCGTTTTTACCTAATGTTTATAGAATTTCAAGTCAATTAAATCGTTTTGAATTGGTTTTGGATTCCAATTTTCATGAATAGCCAGCGCCGCACCCAAAGCACTCGCCTGCGCCATTGAAGCCGCATACACTTCTACATCTGGAAAAGCCTCTGCCAATAAATTCATATAAATCGAATTTTTACTGAATCCGCCATCTACAAAGATCTTTTTTACAGGACTGTTTTGGATTACCAAATTGGTAGAAAAATATTGCTGTTCTACCAAATCAAGCATTAATTGATGATAGGCCGTTTCGTAATCTTTAAACTGCGATAAATCTCTTTTTTGAAAAGGGCATTCTTTTAAAATATCAAAATCGTATTTCTTTGGATAGAAAATCTGATAATTCAGCGAACGTAAATTGGCTGTGATTTTTTTATCAAAATAAACCTCTTTAAAAGTATCAACGGGTACATTAAAATGTTGCGCCAATCTTTTGGTTTGCACCTCGTGTTCGTTTCCTGCAAATAAACGCGCCGCTTTTACCGGTTTGTTGGTGTATTGCATATAACATAAACAATCGTGCTGCAACTCTTCAAAGGTTAATGGTTTAGTGTTGAATGGATTTAAAGAAATACTCCAAGTTCCAGTTGACAATAAAACAAAAGGTTCTGTAAAATTTATAGTATATGGAATTATTGCTGACGAACTATCATGAAGACCTGTTCCTATAAATAATCCATCTTTTGTTTTTATAATATCTTTGCCGTAATAAATTGGAGGTAATTTAGCATCAATACCTTCATTTTTTAACCATTTATGATATTTCATTTTTTTGAAATTCCATAAATTGGTATGACAGCCAATGCTTGTAATATCAGCATATGCCTCATTGGTTAAAAGAAAGCTCAAAAACTGAGGCAGATGCAGGCAGTATTTTACTTTGTTGAATAATTCTGGTTTTTCTTCTTTCAATCTGTAAATCTGCATTCCAGAATTCAGACTGCCTAAAACTGGAGAAGCAGTTTTTACAGCAAACTTTTCTTCACCTTTATATTTTTTATAAAAATCAGATTTTAGCTCCTCTGGATAATCTTTTAGATAATTATACAGAGGAGTTAAAACTTTTCCACTTTCGTCTACATAAATAAAACTGGCACCGTAAGTGCTGAAATTGATGGCTTTTAAAACATAGTCAGTAAGCTCTTTTATTTCAGATAATCGATCTAAGATCCATTTTTGAAGAACCTCTATATCTTCGCACGGAAAACCATCTTCATCTTTTGTTTCCTCCAGATTTACCGATTTCTCCCAGACAATTTTATAATTTTCATTAAATAAAAAAACCTTTTTGTTTGTTTTGCCAATATCAAAAATCGCAACTACATTCATTTATTCTAATTATGAGTTATGAGTTATAAGTTATGAGTTCTTGAATTATGATTTTTTATGTTTAAGCTAAGTCTTTTTTTGTTTTTAGTACAAAACACAAAAAGAATCAACTTATAACTCATAATTCATAACTCATAATTACAATCCCGTTGCCATTGTTTTTAAACCTCTTTCTTCAATAAGATTTTGTCTTACTTGAATTGAACGATATAATGCTACTGGATTTAATGCAGCTCCAGAACGAAGACGAGCTTCTGCCACTAATGCGCGAACATCTGTGCGGAAAGCATTCTGTAAAATTTCCTGTGCTTTCACCACATCATTTTCTTCTTGCGCTTTTTCTAATGCTTTTCTGTCTACAGAAAGTGCTTGTGCATAAGCAATCATAATCGCTTCAACAGACTGCAATAAATCTTCTAATGGATCTTTAATGTTATGAGAAGCATCGATCATCCAGCCTAAATCTTTGGCGTGATTCATTCCCCTTGCGTCCATTCCTTCCACTAATTCGTTAAAAATTAAGAACAATTGGTATGGTTTTAATGCGCCGGCAGTTAAATCGTCGTCACCGTATTTAGAGTCATTAAAGTGGAAACCTCCTAATTTGTTTTCCATCAATAATAAAGAAACAATCTGCTCGATGTTAGCATTTGGAAGATGATGTCCTAAATCGACTAAAGTCTGCGCTTTGTCACCTAACTTTTTAACATACGAATAAGACTGCCCCCAATCTGCTACTGTTGTAGAATAAAAGTTAGGTTCGGCACATTTGTATTCTAAAAATAATTTCCAGTTTGAAGGCAATGCATCGTAGATTTCTTCTAAACTTTCTAATGTATTTTGGTAGGCGCGTCTGAAGTTTAATTGTCCAGGAAAATTAGAACCGTCTGCCAGCCAAACGGTTAAAGACTCAGATCCTAATTCGATTCCGTGTTTGATAACTTCTATATTATGAGCAATTGCTTGTTTGCGAACTGCTTTATTTACATTTTGCAAAGAACCGTATTTATAAGTATGTTCGGCACTTGCTTGATCTTGAAATGTATTCGAATTCATCGCATCAAACTTCAAACCATGCTGATTAGCAAGCGTTTTAATCGCTTTATAATCTGTCGGAATATCCCACGGAATATGAAGTGAAATCGCTCCTGAAGCATTGTTTAATTTATGAAGCAGACCAACGTCTTCGATTTTTTCTTCTAAAGAACGAGGTTCTCCTCCTCCAGCAAAACGTCCAAATCTAGTTCCTCCTGTTCCTAAAGCCCAAGATGGAATGGCAATTTGAAAATCGATTAATTTTTGAATAATCGATTCTGTATCATTTATTTCTGAAGCAGTAAAAACTAATTTATTCTGGTGTTTTTTTAATAAATCTTCGTTATGAGATTCGATGTGGTTTGATCCGATTAACATAGTTATTGATATTTTAATAGAGTTTACAAGATATAACTTTATACGCTGTGAACTCCCGTTTTACTTCACTTTTTTGTTAAGTTTTCTTTATTTAAAACAAACTGTTATAGGCTAAAAAATCTAACGTTCGAAAGAATTCGAACGCTAGACCACAAAAAACCACTTTTGCTTAAACAAACTTATATAAAAAACCTAAACAATCTTTATCTATAAAAGCCCATGGCAACGCCGCCGTCTACGTTTAATGCGTTTCCTGTAGATTTACCAAGTAAACCTCCAACAAAAGCATAACAAGCGTTGGCAATATCATCTGGCAATATGATTTCATTTAATAACGTACGTTTTGCATAGTAAGCAGGAAGTTCTTCAACTGTTACTCCGTATGCTTTTGCACGACCTTCTGCCCATCCTCCAGACCAAATATTTGAATCTGAAATTACTGCGTCAGGATTTACTGTGTTTACACGAATTTTATCTGCTCCAAGTTCTGCAGCCATTAAGCGTGTCAAATGCGCCTGCGCTGCTTTAGCCGAACCATAACCAGGGTTATTTGGACCTGCAACAACTGCATTTTTAGAAACGATATTTACAATATCTCCTCCAAAACCTTGTTTACGCATTACTTCGATTCCGGCTTTAGAAACAATAAATTGTCCTTTAACCAAGATATCATATAATCTATCCCACTCTTCTAAAGTATGTTCTGCAATAGATTTTGAAATACTGATTCCAGCATTATTCACCACAATATCAACACCTCCAAAAGCTAATGAAGCTTCGTCTAATGCTTTTTCTGTGCTCACTTCATCTGTAACATTCAATAAAGTGCTAGAAACGGCATCTTTACCAAAAGCTTTAATAAACTCAGCAGTTGCACCTTCTAAACGTTCTTCGTTGATATCGTTGATTATAACACAAGCACCTTCCTGAGCGAATTTTCTAGCGATAGCTTTTCCAATTCCACCTGCAGAACCTGTGATTAAAGCTACTCTTCCAGACAATGCTTTTGGTTTTGGCATACGCTGTAGTTTAGCTTCTTCCAATAACCAATATTCAATATCAAAAGCTTCTTGGTGAGGCAAAGAAGTATATTCTGAAACTGCTTCTGCACCTTTCATTACGTTTACTGCATTGATATAATATTCAGATGCTAAACGCGCCATTGTTTTATCTTTAGCAAATGTGAACATTCCAACTCCTGGATATAAAATTACAACCGGGTTTGGGTCACGCATTGCTGGCGAATTTGATTTTTTACATGCATTGTAATAGTCTTTGTACATTGCACGGTATGCTTCAAAAGCAGGCGTTAATTTTGCTTTGATGGCATCAACATCAGATAAATCTTCGTTTGGATCTAATTCTAAAACTAAAGGACTAATCTTAGTTCTCAAGAAGTGATCTGGACAAGAAGTTCCTAATGGAGCTAATTTCGATAAATCATTAGAATTAATGAATTCCAAAACTCTTGCATCGTCTGTATAATGTCCAATCATTTGACGTTCTGAAGAACAGAAACCTCTTAAAATCGGCGCTACTTTTGCTGCTTTTAATTTACGGTCTGCTTCAGGAAGGCTGTCGATTTTTTTACCTCCAAAAACTGGACGGTTTTTTCCGTAGTTGCTTTCTAAATATTCAGCACATTTCTCGATTACTTCCAGCGTATTGATATAACTTTCGTATGCAGTATCTCCCCAAGTAAACAAACCGTGAGAACCTAACATAATGCCGCGTAACTGTTTACCGTTTTGAGCTGCTTCTTCTAAACAAGCTCTTAACTGAAGACCAAGGTCAAAACCTGGACGCTGCCAGCCTACCCAGCCAATTTCTCCGTTAAATAATTCTTCTGTAATTTTCTTTCCATCTTTCGCTGCAGCGATAGCAATAGCCGCATCTGGATGTAAGTGATCGATATGTTTGAACGGAAGAAAACCGTGTAAAGGTGTATCAATAGAAGGAGCTTTTGAAGCTAAATCGAAAATACAGTGATTGAATAATTCTACCATTTCGTCTTCGAACTCGATTCCTCTATACACATTTTCAAGATTACGAAGTCTGTCTAAATACAAAGCTGCACAACCCGATTTTGTCAATGTTCCAATATCACCTCCAGAACCTTTAATCCACATTACTTCAGAAGATTCTCCCGTTAAAGGATCTTTATCAGTGATTTTTACAGAAGTATTTCCACCTCCATAATTTGTCAGTCTTAAATCAGCTCCTAATAAATTAGAACGATAAATAAAAAGCGCTACTTCATCACCCGCCAATTCTGCGGCTTTAGCATCATCCCAAAGGTAGCTTACATGCTTAAAATTTGTATTAATTGTTTTTGTATTCGACATATACTTTATAATTATTTCTTGTATTATTTATAATGAGTTACCAATTCCTACCAAAATGATCGCAAGCATAATAAGCCCGATTCCCCAGAAAAAAGTTCTTAATGTTTTTTTCGAAACTCCTTTCCATTCTTTCAAATAAAAACCCCAAAAATTTGCTGTTAAAATTATGGTAGCCATATGAAGAATCCATGAACTGGCACCATTTCCAAGCTTGCTCTCTCCCATTCCGTAGAAGAAAAACTGTAAAAACCACATTGTTCCAGCAAGAGCAGAAAACAAAACGTTTTTAGTTATCGGTGTAGATTTATCGGTATAGTTTTTAATTGTTTTATTTTTAAAATTTAAATAAAGACACCAGATAAAATTGGTTGTCAATCCTCCCCAAAGCAAAACAACATAGGTTACATTGTTTTGAAATAGCGGATTTGCGCCATTAATTACAGCATGTTCTGCCATTGATTTTCCGGCTTCTATTCCGTAGTTAAAGAATGAACTTAAAATTCCAGAGATCACGGCTACAATGAGACCTTTAACTAAATTGAAATCTTTATCCTTATCTTCATGACCTGTTGCAAAATCCTTTTCTTTAAGCATTCCTGCTTTTCCAGAAATAGCAATCCCAACAAGATATACTACAACTCCAAATAAAACGATCTGACCGCCAGTATTAGTAAGCATATCGCTAAAAGAAATCTTGCCTTCTGTTGGAACAAAATCGTAATAAATTGAAGGAACTAAAGCTCCAAAAGCAGAGCAGAATCCTAATGTGATAGAGTTTCCTAAAGACATTCCTAAATAACGAACACCTAAACCATAAGTTAAACCGCCAATTCCCCAAATTAACCCCATTAAAAAAGTAAAGTATTTAATTGATGGTGAAGCCGCTGCAATAATTTCTGCAAAATCTGGAATCGTCAAGTACGCTGCGATCGGAGGTACAATCAGCCAAGAGAAAAATCCTCCTACCAGCCAATAGCTCTCCCAAGCCCAGTCTTTTACTTTCTTAAAAGGCATATAAAAACTACCCGAAGAAAATCCTCCGATAGAATGAAAAATAATTCCTAATAACGATTCCATATAATGTTTTTGGTTTAAGGTTTGGTTTGTTAGTAATTTGGTTTTGTAAAATAATAGAATGTAAAAAACAAAACTGTCCTGTACTATCCTTTATGTTTTTTGGATTTTTTGTTAAAAAGTGAGGGTTATTAGAAATAACAGTCTGTAATTATTGGGGAAATAAATTTAAAATGGCTACTTTAGCAATCGATTTCGTAATTATTGATTCCGCATTTTGAGGAAAATTCAAAAATTATAAAAAAAGTATTACAAGCCTTGCGAGAATTCTCTTTTTTGAAGCTTAAATAAATTATTATGCTTAAAGAGTTATTCATTTAAAAGCTATAATTAAAAATCGTTTCGTTGAAATACGTTACAAGCCTCTTAGATACCATGATCAAACTTATTAAAATAGACGAAGATTCGAGAGTTCCAAAGTACAAGCAAATTGTTGACTCCATTCTTCAAAATATCGCCAACGGGAATTTAAAGATCAATCAAAAAATTCCTTCCATCAACAGTTTCAGCGAAGAATTCTATATGTCTCGTGATACTGTGGAAAAGGCTTATAATATTTTAAAAGAAAGAAAAATCATTTCTTCTATAAGAGGAAAAGGCTATTATATTACAAGAACTAAACTGGAGTCTAAAGTCAATATTTTGTTTTTGACTAATAAACTGAGTTCTTATAAAATGAAAACCTACAGTACTTTTATTAATACTTTGGGAGCCAATGCACATGTTGATCTTCAAATCTATCATTGCGATGAAACTCTGTTTTTGAATATATTAGATAAGTTCGAAGGTGCCTACGATTATTATGTCATCACTACACATTTTAAAACAGACGAATTAAAACATTTAAGTTTTACTGATGAAGTTGTAAATGCTATTAAAAAAATTCCTCAGGAAAAACTGGTTGTTTTAGACAATATTAAATTAGGAACTAGCAACGATGTTATAAAAATTTATCAAGATTTTGAAAACGATATTTACAATGCATTAAAAGAAGGTCTCTCTAAAATCAATAAATACAAGAGATTAATTTTAGTTTATCCTGATAAAGCTGTTTATCCTTACCCTAGAAGAATTTTGCACGGATTTAGAAAGTTTTGTGTAGAACACGAAATTAATTTTGAAATACTGAGTGAAGTATATGACGATATGATTCTGAAAAAAGGAGATTTATTTATCACTATTGAAGAATCTGACCTCGTAAATTTAATGAAACAGATTCGCGACGAAGAATATGTATTAGGAAAAGAAATTGGAGTGATTTCATATAATGATACGCCGCTAAAAGAATTATTAGGTATTACAGTAATGTCTACCGACTTTAATGTCATGGGCGAAACAGCTGCACAAATGATTTTGAATAAAGAAAAAGGACAAGTAAAAGTGCCTTTTAACTTTATTGATAGAAATTCGATCTAAGATGCTGAGTTTCTAAGATACTTAGATACTGAGATACTGAGATATAGAGATTATGAGAATAAAAAACTTAGAATCTTAGAACCTCAGCATCTCAGCATCTTATTTTTTATCATATGGAATATATTGATCCCATTCCCAAGGTGTGTAAGTATCTTTAATAGCAGTTTCCAGCAAATATTTCATGATTTCGCCCGTTTTATAACTGTTAGACATAATAAGCATTCCGATTCCTTTGTCTGAAAATACAATGCTGTAATTCTGAAATCCTGATCCCTGTCCTTCTTTAAATGCTCCATAACCGTAGGGTGATTTTACAATTCCCCAGCCTAAACCATATGAGAGTTCCGTTTTATCATTCCAATCTCCATCTTCTAATGCTCCTGGTCCAAACTGATTCTTAGAACGAATACGAATCTGCGGACTCAACATTTCTTTGTACGATTTAGCACTTAATATTTTCTTATTCAAAATGGCAGTTATAAATTTACTGTAGTCTTCAATAGTCGTTTCAAGTGTTCCAGCACCTCTTGGTGCGTTGTCTTTATCTTTTTCTTGCAGTTTTCCGTCATTATCGTAACCGTAGGCATAATCCTTTTCGAATTTCACCTGCCAGCGGTAACTAGAGTTAGTCATGCCAAGGGGTTTGAATATTTTTTCTTGTGCCAAATCTTCTAAAGGCTTTCCTGTAATTTTTTCTAATATAACTTGAAGATAAGTAAGTCCTTCACCAGAATAACTATATCGCGTTCCTGGTTCAAATTTAATACGCAGCTTTTCATCTGGTTCAAACCAGCGCCAATTAGGCATTCCAGTAGTATGATCCAAACACATTCTAGCCGTTATTTTTTTGTATTCCGGATAGGATTTTAATTCCTTAAAATCTTCATGCCAGACTTTAAAATCATAATCATAAATGGGTTTTGGAAGATAGTCTTGAAGGGGCTTATCTAATGTTATAACGCCTTCATCAACCAATTTTAAAACCAAAACAGCAAATACTGCTTTACTGAGAGAAGCTCCGTATAAATTGGTTTTAATATCCAATTTTTTCTTATTTTCTACATCACTATAACCAAAAGTTTTAGTGTAAACTGCTTTTTTAGAATTAAAAACAGATATAGCGAGTCCTTTTACATCAGCTTTACCCATAAGGTTTTCAATAACTGCTGTTAAGCTATCAACTGTAATTGTGCTATTGTCAAGTCTTTTTATTAATGCAGTTTTTTGAGCTTGAACAGAAAAAATACCTGTAAAAAAAATAATTAAAAGAAAATGTTTCATACCGCTGGTGTATTTAGATTATTAACCAATAATTCTTCATTTTTAAAAACTTCATTTCAAACCATAATTTAAGTAAAACGATTTGATAATGAATCAAATATAAAAATCAAAAATAGTATAATTACTATAAATTTCATTTTTTTATTTTATATCAGTACTCCTGAAAAACACAAAAAAATTGAGTAAAGGGCTATTGCGGTAAAAACATTCTTTAAAAATCTTATTCCAAAAAAAAACCTCGTCTGATGACGAGGTTTTTAGTGGTATTATTTTTTTGATTCTTCGATAGAAACTTTTCTGAACTCTTTTAAAAGTTTTTCGATTTCTAAAGTAGCTTTACGTGCTCTTGGACCTGCAGCTTTAATTCCTTTTTCAGTTAAAGATTCAGCTTCTGCTTTAAATGTGTCAATTTCGGCGTTGATTTTTACTAATAAATCTTTCATGCTTATATATTGTTAAATTAAGCCACAAAAATAAAAGTTTGTGTGATAGTTACAACAAAATTGCTGTTAAATTTAATGCAGTTTTTCATTCATTTTCTTTACAATAAATTGACTCTCTATTTTTTGCGAGCCCTTTAAAATACAAGTAATTAAAAATCAAATACTTATTTGAGTAACTATTTTTTTGATCTTGTTTTTGGGCTTTGTAGAAACTATCACAAATGGATAGAATTACATGAAACATTGTTCTCAAGAGCGTTCTTTTCTTACAATTTTGTTAGAAAAAAAGGCTTCAATTAGGAGAAAATTACTCAACTAACGACTTATTAATGTAGACATTCTTAAAAATAATGTCCTTAATAAGACTTTTATCTATCTTATTTTTTAGGGATTCGATGTTTAAATTTTCAAATTTAAAATTACTTAAACGCACATTTGGATCTTTGTCAACACCAAAAAAAGTATTGCATTTAAGGTTGATATTTTTCAAAGTTATATGCTCTGCATAAGATAAAGGAATATCCAATCGGCCTTTTAAATCATAAAACTGCCTCCATGCAAAAATTGCCAGACAAGTTTCGGCTTCTCCTTTTATATTTTCAACCAAAATATATTCATAATGCTGTGGTGTATCAGGACGCATCTTCAGCCAAAGCAATCTTGATGCTCCCTCTATTTTACTATTCCGAAAAATAATATTTCGATTATGAATTGCCTCGCTTCCGTTGGTTAACGCCGAATGGCAAAAACCAAATACACAGTCTTCAATTATAATATTCTTATTCGAACCATTATTTTTATCTTGATCTGCATAAGGTCCCTTACCCCCTTTTAAAGCTACAGCATCATCATTAACAGACATATAGCAGTCTTTAATTAGAACATTTTCGCAAACATCAAGATCAACTGCGTCTGTACTTGGTGCCTTGATTTTAATATGAGGTGAAAATATATAGAGGTTAAGCAGTTTTACATTATTACATTTATAAAAATGATTCGTCCAAAAACCTGAATTAATTAATTTTACATCTTGAAACTGAACATTGTTTGAGTTCCAAACAAAAACTAATCTTGGACGCGATACTTCCAGATTAGTGCAATCCGGGTTTTCACCTCTTCTCTTCCAAAAAGCTTCCCAGAATTTTCTACCGTTTCCGTTTATAGTGCCGCTTCCTGAAATAGAAAAATGATCAACACCGTAAGCATTTATCAAAGCCGTAAAATAATCCAGATTCTGTCCTTCCATTCTCGAAGCCATCATTGGATAATCTGCAATATTATCAGAGCCTTTTAAAGTTGCCTCTTTAACCAGATGCAAAACTGTTTTGGGTTTGAAAAACAAAGCGCCGCTCAAGAAAACACCTTTCGGAATTACTATTACACCTCCTCCATTTTCTGCCGCTATATCGATTACAGTTTGTATCGCTTTGGTTTGAATTACTGAGCTGTCCTTTAAAACTCCAAAATCGGTTATAATGTATTGTTTTCCTAAATCTTTTAGTTTTAATTTTTGCGGATTTTTAAACCATTCTTTTATTGGAGTTCCATCAGGGAAAGTATCTTTTTTCTGCTGTGAAAAGCAGCAAGTAAAAACGCCAACAATTAATACAACTAAAAGAATTTTTCTCATTTTTTTAAATAGATACTAATTCGGTTATTTTATTTCAACTTTGATTTTAGCAGAGAGCTGTTTAGCCAAATTCGTTACATAATTTGTAAAAAAGGCTGAGTCATTAAAACCTTTATCTGCACTCAATTCCCAAGCCGCTATGGCATAATAACTGATTTCTTTATTGTTTTCTACTTTTAATTTTGCCAAGTAAGAATCGGTCAGCTGACCTGTTTTTGGAGCTTCCATATAACCTTGATAGCTATTTTTTGGAACTAAAAGAGCAGTTCCTAAAATCCATTGACGCTCATAGGTCAAATAATCATGCTGAATTAGACACATCCACTCTCCCGCTTCAATTACCTGCAACGGTTTTTTATTGTTCAAATTAGAAATTGCTGCCAAAAAAGTTTCTGTGCCATTAATTCCCTTTATAGAAACAGTGTTTTTATAACCATACATTCCAGGCCATATAGAAGTCGTTTCTTGTACCTGATATAAATTGTCAGAAGCTTTCCAGTTTTGATAATAATAGCTCAAAACAGAGTTTACAGGACCTTCAGTGACAATTTTAAAAGTTGTTTTTTCGACATTATTGATAGTATCATTTCCTAAAATTCCAAGCCTATTAATTTTGTTATCAACTAATAGTGCATAACCTCCCAAACCTACAGAACTTCCAACAGGAAAAATATCTCTTCCCCAATCGTACATTACATGATAGTTATCTTCTACTGCTCCTTTACTATTTATACCCACATCTTCGGGAGTAATTGCTGGCAGTTTTTTTCCAAAAACATCTTTAGAATTTCTTCCATCTAGATAATGTCTAAAACCCACTTTATCATTCTCCCAAGTTGGTCCGTCTGTCTGGTATTTTTGATAACCTAATTTTTTAAGGACTTGGTCAGACATTAACACTTCTTGAGTATCTGGATGAACAGGTAAATCTTCTGCTTCTCTTTTTCCAAATCGAACACTTGTTTTTACAGTAAACTTAGGATCTATTTCAGACCATTTCAGTTCAAGATTTTTCTTTTCGTTTGGTAAAAAATCAACAGTAAAGAAAAGTTCATCCCAAGTTCCATCTCCCGTAAGATCATTTATTTGTGCTGGAATAGTATCTCCCTTAAAAAGTAAAATTGGAAAATTTCCTTTACCATATAATTGTTTAAGATTTTCTCTTTTTATAGAAATTGCTTTTTGAGATAATGCTAATGAACTGTTATTACTTAGAATAATAGTCTTTTCCGAACTATTTTGAGAAACCTTACAACTGGTCAAAACGCTGCCAATCAAGACAAACGGAAGATAAAATAATACTGCTTTTTTCATTCTTTTGGAATCTTACTATTTTTTAGAACAATTTAAGTGAATTAATTGTAATAACAACACTTAAAAATTATAAAACTTAAATTTGTTGACAAATAGAAAGTTATTCAAAAAAAAAATGCAGGATAAGGAACAAACCTTAAACCTGCATTCAAGATGTAATATTATCCAAAATATTTACATCCAAAAGCTAAAAAAAAATAAATTACATTAAATAATACATTGCTTTATAATACTCTGGGAATTTAGCCTGCAAAACATTTACTGACTGTGGCAATGGTTTTTTTCCATTTTTAGAGTCCAATTTCATCTTAAAAAATGCTTTGACTTCCGTAAAAATTTCACGGCTTGTTTTACATTCATCAAATAAGATTAAACTATTCTTTGCTTCTAAAAAAGATAAACTTGTAAAAAACTGTTTATCAAATAAGCACACTAAAACATTCTCATCATTATTATTCTCTTGTAAGAAACCAAGTAGTTCTTGTCTCTCATATACTACATAAACAACACGGTCATATTGTTTTCTTTCCTTTTTATAATCGAAAAATGGTTTTTCAAAAAAATCGAAATCTGCTTTTAACTTTCTCCTAAACATTTTTAGAAAATTTCCTTTATTATCGCGCTCCTGGTAAAAAGGGAATTCCGTTAGGATCTGTTGAAATTTTCCATTCGTACATTCCTGTTGCAGCATTCAATAATGGATCGCTGATCGTTTTAGTTATTCCGTCGTAGGTTAACTTACTGGTACCCGGTTTTGCCCCATAAGCTTCAGGGAAAAGTGCCTGCATTACCAGTCCTTCTGAGTTTCCTGAACCTGTATTGGTCACTGTCAGAGTATAATTAATTGGATTTTCTCCAACTGTTGTATTCGTACAGAACTGTACTGGGCTAGCTGGTGATGCAACCTGCATCTCAATGCTTACATCTTTTGGAAACAAGTTAAGATCTGCTGTAGTTTGACTTGTATTACACGTTTGGACAGAAGCTCCATAACCAGAATCCGGGTCTATAGGATAACCTGTTGGACCAAAGCTGTAGGTATAATTCAGTTTGTCGTTTGTACAAGCAGTATAGGTCGCTATTACATTATAAGTAGCAGCAGTAGCTATAGAACCCAATTTTACCCAATATTTGCCTGTTCCATAATTAATTACTGGATACTCTGTACCAGTACTGATATCTACAAGTTTAGTTACTGTAATATTGTTATTGGGCGATACAAAACTCATCCAGTTATTTGGAAGATCTGAGCTTACCCCTGCAGCCGTCATAGCGGCTGCATCTGTTGTATTCGTCACTTTGATCTGCCAAGTAACTGTACTGCCAATTCCGTCTACATTTTGAAGCGTCGGAGCGGCACTAGCTTTATAATTGACATAATTAATACCTCCTAACGGATTATTGACCTTTGTATTTTCTACACTGCTCATATCTTGACCAGTGATATAATTATCCACATCCAAGTATACATTCATTACAACTGGCCCTGTTGGAACACAGACTGCTTTAACACTCAGCCTAATCATTGCAGAACCTCCAGCTCCTACAAAATCTATTGCTGGTAAAGTACTTGCAGGATCCAGAAGTCCATTAGCCAGATAAGGTGCATTTTTAAAAGTAATTACAGTATTACCTCCTGTATAAGTAAATACAAACAATGAAGGATCTAAATTATAATTTCCTGATGCTTGATAATAAGGTACCTGAGTCTCGTCTCTAACCCAATTTCCTGGTAATGTTGCCACTACGTTAACCATATTAGAATAGGTACGAACTTCATTTGGAAATTTATCTGTTCCAGTATTACTTCCGTCATTTCCATTAAGTATACCAAGTAATAATGATAATGATTTATCACCAGCAATATTTGTTGTTCCATAATAGGCTCCGTTACCCCTATTAAGCTTTTGTATATAAAAAATATATGGCAAAGCCTCGCAATTTGATTCAACACCTCCAGAGTCCTTGGTATAGAATTCTCCTTGTAAGCTTGGGATCTGAGAATAAAGTGATGGAGAGTTATCTCTACTTACCGTCATTTCCCAGTTGATAGAGATTTCGTCTCCTACTGCTGGATTATAATTAATTGCAAGACCAGTTCCTATTTTTGCCCCTGCATTTACCTGCATTATTTGTAACGCGTTAGCTGCATCATAACTAGTTACCAAATCACCTACGGTAATGTTGGCAGTCAAAGTAGTTCCGTCAGAAGCTTTCTTTACTTTAAGTACTCCAATTACAGTAGAGGTAGTTGTAGACAATTGATCAAATTGGCTCAAGTTTGCTGCTACACGAGATGGAGTATATTTTACCCTTGCCCATAGCTGATTGAAACCCGTACTATTAACGACACTACCGATAGTAAAGCGAACTTTATCTTTACTGACAGCTCCCTGCAAATTTACTCCAGGAGTATTTTCATTAACAAATGCTGTTGGACGGTAAAACTTATTTGTTCCACTTACATCTGGTACAAATCCAAAAGTAGTACGTGACACATTAAAACTAGTAGTATTAATAATTGGACAGTTACCTACAAATCCATAATTTAGTATTGAACTTGCACAACTGTAATCAAAAGAAATCCCTGAACAGTTGTCTTGAGAATAATTTCCTTTGTAGGTTATCGTTTTATTTACCGCTGTAGTTGATGTCGCAATAACTGGTATTGTAAGTGCATCATTAGCTCTAACAGTGCTATAAGCCGTACTGGAAAGAGTTATGGTAAGTGTTTTACCTGAATAAGAAAATACCGACGAAGGCAAAGTGACAGTACCATATTTAAGTAAACCTGTAGGATCAAAATCTAAAGCGTCTGGTAAGACAATAGTTAACACTTTTTTAATTGGTACAGTCGCTACAGTATATGCGCCAGCTAGACCTATAGCCATTGACAAATTAATATTTGATTTATCTCCTAAATTAAATAAAGCTTTATCTAAAGATGCTGAATTCGTATTTTGAATAGTACCAGTAATACCATACCCTGCATAATTAAATCTACTAGTTACAGTACCACACTGATCTTTATAAGAAGTTCCTAAAGAAAAACTTCCGCTGGCAAAACTACAAGTTGGAAACTTAGTGACATCAAAACCATATTCAAAATCAATCTGAAAATTTTGTCCCGGCATTAAGTCATCAAAATGACCGTCACCGTCTAAATCCAGTAAAGGAACGCCTCCTGGAGCATTACTTAAGCCTGAAAAATCTATTACTTTTACATTACCAGCACCTGCTATTAAAGCAGTGCTTCCTGTACCATTGTCTTTTAAAACTAAAGCTGTAACATCAACTCCACCGACAATTACTTTATTTAAAATAATTCCAGCTTGACCTACACCTAAAGAACTACCAGCTGAACTCCAAGGTAATTTTAAATCATGTAATGCAGATGCTGCACTACCTGTACCCAAATTTGTGACTGTATAAGAGATTTTTCCATTTGAACAAAAAGTTGGATAAACACTATTAGTAGTTACTCGAGTTAAATCAATACTTGGGCTTCCGACACTAGTAGTTATAGATGCTGTAGATCCATCAGAAAAACAAAAGTTTCCTTTTGTATCTCCAGAACCTGCCTTCATGTTTAAGTTTATATTTGTACCTGCAGCACAGCTTACCACTTGCTCTGTCAGCACCACGGTAATTTCTTCACCTGGATCAAAAGTAGTATTAGCCGCACCAGTAGCAGTCGTAACAGCAGCTTGAAGTGCTGCCCCCGTTAACGTTACACGATAACCGTTTGTTACTGGTGACACGGTACCATGATCGGCACTCATTATTTTGTACGAAGAATATTGAGCAGCTGTTGTTACAATGCTTTCTATATAAACAGTATTAACCCCAATGCTTCCACTGTTCTTGAATTTTATAGTTCGAAAAGCATTTGTTTTTAAACTGGTATTAAGAATCTGCGGTGCAGGTACTTCTGTAAGCACATAAGCGGGTGCCAGCGTATTAGCTGCAACCGCACTTGATGCTGTTACCAATGGTGTTGAACCTTGGAGTACACTGTAATTAATTGTAGGAGTAGAATATCCACAATTGATACGGGCACTAAAAGTCACCGGCAATGTATTCCCAATAGGAATAGTATTTAAAGTAAAGGTAGGACTCTGCAGGTTACTAACATTTGCCTGAGTGGCGCCTGTTATAGTTCCTGCAACATACTCCATTCCGGCGGGCAGCTTTAAAGAAAATGTTGTTCCAGTGAGCGCTGCACCTGTATTGTTTATAATGTCTACCTTATAAGTCCCCGGAGCACCTCCCTGCTCCAGACTCGAGGGCTGATAAGATAACGGAGCATTGATCTGCACTTGTGCAAATACCCCTCCTCCTATCAAAGACAACAACAATAAGAACAAAATTGATGTAATTTTTGTTTTCATAAATCGTTTTTTTAAATTAAAAAAAAATCATACATTCTTAAAAATCAGATTAGTAAACCTTTAAATAGAATGAATCATTACTTTTAACCTCTTGTTTTTTATTAAAATTTGATACTAGAAAATAATGGTGCAAAATTCCCCCTATTTAGGAGTTAATTTTGCCAGTAAAAGATTTTAGAATAACAGTTTAAGACAATTTGTTGCAATAGAAATTTAGCACAGCCAAAATTAATTGGTGTGATTTTCAACATCATAGTAAACTAAAACGAATAGGAATGGCTTAAAAGAAATAGCATGACTGCAGCTGCTATTTATACACTTTCGGCGATGAGATAAAAAAAACGGCGATCAATAAATAGTGCGCTTTTTTTTTAAAATAAAAAAATGAGAATGTTAAAAAAGGTGTGTAGGTAGAAATCGGCTCTTACAAATAATTGTCTAGAAATTCGAGCAATTTTATTAAATAGATAATAAGGCAATACACACAAATATACATTTTATTAACACCATACAAGATAAATACTTGTTTTTCAGCTAAATAAAAACTAATTACGCATTTTAAAAGTTAATTTTCTTACAAATAAAAAAGAGAACACTTTGTGTTCTCCTTCAATTTGATATTAAAATTTGTCTTATATGTAGAATTTTGATTGTTAATTGTCCATTATAAATTACTACTTTTTACTATTTAATTTTACTTCTTTCTGCAAGTTTTTTAATAATGGATCTTTTGAAAGTTGTATTTGATCGACTACAATTTGTGCAATTTTAGCTGCTCCTAATAATGAAAGATGTGTATCATCTGCTTTGTCTTTATCGTAATACGGATTTTCGCCTGCTTTGTAATGTAAATGCAGTAATTTTGATTTTTCTGGTCCGTAAGACTGTTCCAGTAATTCGGTATAATATTCTAAATCTACAAAAGGCACCTTTAATTCTTGTGCCACTAAACGTGTTTCTAAAGGATAATCGCCATGTGTGGGAACTAAAACTCCTTTTTCATTAAAATTACGTCGGGCAATAGAAGTTAATAAAACGGGAACAGCGCCTCTTTCTCTGCTGTCTTTTACAAATCGAATTAGATTGTGTCTGTAAGCAGTGTGCGGATTTGTATATCTAAGAGAATCTTCTATTTTCTGATCATTATGTCCGAACTCGATAAAAACATAATCTCCCTTTTTTAATTGCTTGTAAATAGAATCCCAACGTTTTTCATTGATAAAACTTTTGGTACTCCTTCCATTTACTGCTTTATTCACAATCACTATATTATTGGTGAAAAATGGCTGTAAAACCTGTGCCCATCCATGTTCGGGATTGCGATCTGGGTCTTTTTTATTCGCCATTGTGGAATCTCCAATACAATAAACGGTTGTCTTTTGTGCAAAACTTATTGTAGTGATAAGGAATGTTAGGAAGATGTATTTTTTCATTTTTTCTTTATTTTTATTAACCGCAAAGTGTGCTAAGTTTATTTTTCTCTCTTTATCTTCTTTGTCAATTTTTTTACCGCAAAGGCGCTAAGAATTACGCAAACGGCGCTAAGTTTTTTTACTTTCTTTATCTTCTTTGTCAATTTTTTTACCGCAAAGGCGCTAAGAATTACGCAAAGGGCGCTAAGTTTTTTTTACTTTCTTTATCTTCTTTGTCAATTTTTTTTACCGCAAAGGCGCTAAGAATTACGCAAAGGGCGCTAAGTTTTTTTTTCTCTCTTTATCTTCTTTGTCAATTTTTTTACCGCAAAGGCGCTAAGAATTACGCAAAGGGCGCTAAGTTTATTTATGCAATTTCTTGATATTCTTTGCCATGAGGATAAATCTATACGAATTTACTTTGCGTAGACGCACTGCGGTGCGTCTCTACAGAAAAAACCTTTTACCTTTCAATCTATAAATCTGTAAACCTTTGCTCCTTTGAACCTTTGCTCCTTTGAACCTTTGTTCCTTTTGCCCCTTTGAACCTCAAAATTAATGTTTCGAAACTGCCGAAGGCACTCCCGCTCTTTGTCCTATAAAAACATCTGTCATCAAGACATTTTCTGCATTTTCATTGGATAAAGCATTTTTTGCTTCCTTGATTTCGATATTTTTTAATGCTATATTTTTGATTTTTTTGTCTGGAAATCCCTGAATTACAATTCCTGATTCGGTTGCTTTATTACAGGTGATGTTCGAAAAATATACATTTGATATATCCGATTGAAAACCTTTTCCTTCTCCGTGATAATTTGCTGTGATGTAAATACAGTCTTCTACTTCGTTTAATTGTATGTTTCGAACAAATATATTTTTAATATATCCTCCACGATCTGCATTGGTTTTTAAATAGATACCTCTCTTAAGATAACCCGCGGTTTTACAATTTTCTACAAAGACATTTTGAACTCCTGCCGACATTTCGCTGCCTATTACTACTCCATGAAGACCTTTAAAATTACAGTTTCTAATGACTATATTTTCACTTGGAGTTGCTGTATTGGCTCTTCCTTCATGATCACGTCCCGATTTAATGGCCACATTATCATCACCATTATCAAAATTTACATTTTCTATTAAAACGTCTTTTGCATATTCTGGATCAATTCCGTCGTTGTTATGGTTCAGTGATTTATAACTGATGCCGCGAATGGTAATACTTTGAGATTTTAATAAGTGAAGACACCAAAAAGGTGAATTTTCGATGCGGATATTTTCGACTAAAACATTCTTGCAATTTAAAAACTGAATCATTTGCGGTCTTAAAAAATAACCTTCTCCAAATTTTCTTTCGCTAATTGGGACATTATTATGATTCATTTCACGGCTGCGATTTTTACCTGATCCTTCTTTTGCTTTAAAAGTCTTCCACGTATTGCCGCCTTCTCCATCTATTATTCCTTCTCCTGAAATTGCAATATTACTGCAATCGCTCGCATAAATAAGCGGACTGTAATTGTATAACATCGTGCCTTCCCAACTCGTTAAAACCATTGGTAAATAGTCTTTTGGATTATCACTGAATTTTATTTTTGCTCCTTTCTCCATTTTTAGGTTTACGTTACTCACAAAATGAATGGGTCCGTTTATTTTATAAATCCCTTTTGGCACCATAATAGTTCCTCCATTATTCTTTTTACACAATGCCATCGCTTTATCAAAAACCTTTTTATTATCGGTAATTGAATCGCCTTTTGCACCGAGTTTCAATACATTAATTTGATAAGCAGGAATTACTGGAAGCTGTATTCTTTTGACAATAGAATCTACTTTATGAGATGGAAAATCTCCGTTTTGTGCCAAACAAGCATTGGAGATAAGCATTAAGAATAGGTATTTTAGATTCATTTTTTTTGAGTTTTCAATCGTTTTTTGATTAGTTTTCAGTCTCAGTTTTCAGTGGCAGTTTACAGTGAAAACTGTGACTGTGACTGTAAACTGAGACTGAGACTTAAAAATACCAGTCCGCAATTTTATCTTTAAGAATATTCTCTATAGTATACTGTCCAGCTTCTTTTTTGGAAAGCTGATGCGACCAGCTTACTCTCTTAGACGGCTGAAAACCTTCTCCGGTACAATTGTATTCTGCATAAAAAGCATTTTTTTCTGCTTCTGGTTTCGACCAATTTTCCCAGCCTTCAGGTTTAATTTGTTTTCCCATTTCGCAGTTTATAAATACCGTTTTAGCATAAATTCTCCATGGTCTTCCCAGATAAACGTCTTTAGCATCTGCATTTGCTGTTAGTTTACAGTTTTTAAAAACAAAGCCAAAAGCTGTGCCTTGCGGCGTTGAAGCGGCTGTGATATAAGAACTTTTAATGCTGTGAACGATGCAATTTTCAAATAAAGCAGTTGCGCCCCCAAAAATAAAATCTGTAGTTCCTTCAATATAACAATCTTTAAAATATTGTTTTGCTTCTTTTCCTGATAAATACAGTGTGTCCTGATTTCCTAAAAGATTACAATTTAAAATTTTAGCACGATTTCCCACAACTGATAATGCAATAGCTTGACCCCGTTCTCCAGAAGTATTTTTAATGGTTAAATTAGATGCTGTAAAATCATCTCCTTCAACTAAAAGTGTATAGGTATAAAAAGTGCTGTTTCTGCCTAAAGCAATTTTAGAAAAGTTATCGTCATATGTAATGATCGTATTTTCTTTGCTTTCTCCTTTCAGAATTACATTATTATTCCATTCTGGAATTCGGACTTTTTCGTTGTAAATTCCATTTTTAATGAAAATGGTCACCTTTTCATAAGGAAAAGCGGGTGTCGCATAAACGGCATCTTGAATTTTGGTATAATCTCCAGAACCGTCTTGCGCTACGGTAATGTAGTTCACATTCTTTTTGTCTGCGGCACCAACTTTAGTTCCGTTTTTAACTGCCCAGTCTGGAAATTTCTTCAAAACCTCTTTTGGAGCATCCGAATACCAGGAATAACCATTTCGTCTTTCAGCGCCAATCTGGTCAATCGATTTCTTTTTTATTCCGTCACGATCACAAAAGAAAGGTTCATTGGTTTCTAAATCCATAAAACGAGCCCAAATAGGTTCTGCTTTTGCTACAGGAATCATTTTTTTATCTATAATTTTTCCTGCGTCATTTAAGATTCTTTTTTCTTCTAAATTGGTGATTTTTGTTTTTTCAAACCATTCTACAGCACTTTTCACTGCAGTAACAACTTCTCTTGAAGGTTTCTCAATTGCCATTAAAAGCAATACTATTTTTGCTGATTCGTAACCGCTCAAAGAGGCCAACTCAAAAGCTCTTGCATTTGCGGGCGCAAGAGTTACTTCATCATGCTGTGCGCACCAAGCTGTTAAAACGCCATTTTGCTTGTATTGTGTTTTTAAGATACAGTCAACTCCTTTGTCAAATGCTTTTTTACATTTTTCTACCATTTCTGCTGATGGTTTAATGCTGTAATAATCCGTTTGATCTGCAATGGCTTTTATTACATTCATTATATTAACCATAGAGTCATCATTGTAAGTAATATGGGTGTAATATCCTTTTTTTAACGGATAAAATTGAGGCCATCCACCATTTGGATATTGTGCTTCGAGCAGATAATTCAGCCCTTTTAAAAATGATTCTCTGTAACGTTCGTCCTTTACCTGAGCATACATTCTAGACATGAAAAGCATTTCTTGGCAAGTTGCTCCATTGTCTGTTGTAGTTTCAACAGCTGTTTTTTTAAGAGCTGCCAGATCTTTCTTTTGCTTATCTGTAACCTCTTCCTGCATCTGAATATTCTTTGGCCAGCCTCCAATATCTCTTTGGTACAATAAAACATTTTCTGCTATTTTTTTAGCTTCCGCCGAAGCAAACCAAGAGGCATCATTTTTACGAATAATCTGAGACCAGTTTTTATACGTATTCTGTGCATTGGCACAAATGCTAAAACCAATTATAAAAAGTAATGTTATTTTTTTTAGGTAAATCATTTTAATCCTGTTTTAACTTGTACTGTTATTAAAACCTTGAGATTTTATAAAAAATCAAAAAAATATTTTATTCGCAAATAAATTGTAAGAAAAATCATTTAAAATGTGATTTTAGACAACATCAATCTATAAAATGTATTCTGATATCAGTTTTCAATTTCTCTTTCTTAAACTTCATTTATGAAAGCCATTTTTTTGAAAAAAAATTATTTCGTTACTCGAAACCAATCTACGGCTGCGTTTCCAGAATCATTTTTTATTTCGTCGCCCAAAGCAAAAAGTCCCACTTTGGCACCGATCCATCTTCCTTCTTTCGCTTTAAATTCATTTCCTATCTCTTGATAATTTTGATCGTCTAAACTGTAGAAGAAATTGCAGATACCTCCTTTTTTAATTTTTACTCTTAAATAAATGGTATTGCCCGCTATTGAAACAGCTTTGGTTTCTGTCTCTGAAATTATATTTCCAAATGATCCAGTTTTCTGATTTAGATATAATTTTCCATCAACATTTTTAAAACACAAATAACTATAATCCAATCCCATAATGATCAAACCTGTAGATTCTCCATTTAGCCTAGGATTGAACGTTAGTTTTGTTGTTGCTGTAAATTCTGCTGCTGGAAATTTTTGTAATAGTAAGTTCGGTGCATTAAAAATGTTTTTTGTGCTTGTATTACAAAACAAATTCAGGTAACCTAAACTAGTTGGAAATCCAAAATTGACTTGTTTGTTTGCCTGCCATTGCCATTGCAAACCTAATTTTGGTTCGTTAAACTCATCTGATGTCGCAGGTACTTCTATTGGATATTTTTTTCCAACATTTGGTTTCTTGTAAGTCGTAACAGGCTCACCGATTCCGTTTTTATCAAAATCCTGTCCCATAACCGGCCAGTCGTTTTCCCATTTCATAGGCTGTAAATGAACAATTCTCCCATAAGCACCTTTATCCTGAAAATGAAAAAACCAGTCTTCACCTGTCTGAGTGGTTACCCAAGAACCTTGATGCGGACCGTTTATCGTTGTCGATCCTTGTTCCAAAACTTTTTTCTTTTCATAAGGTCCAAATACATTTTTAGATCTTAAAATAGTCTGCCATCCTGTTGGAACGCCGCCAGCTGGAGCAAAAATGTAGTAATAATTATTGCGTTTATAAAACTTCGGACCTTCTATTGTTTCTTCTCCTTCGTGTCCGTCAATGACCATTACTTCATCATTGTTTACAACCGTACCTTCTGGATTCATTGTACAAACTACCAATAAGCTTTTAATCTGCGCACGACTTCCGGCAAAAGCATGAGTCATGTAAGCCTTTCCATCAGTATCCCAAAGCGGACTCGGATCTATAAGTCCTTTTCCTGCTTTAACTAAAAGAGGTTCAGTCCAAGGACCTTCGGCTTTTTTGGCTTTAATCATATAAATTCCGAAATCAGGATCTGGATAATAAATATAAAATTCATTTTTATGAAAAGTAATGCTTGGCGCCCAAACCCCATTGCCATGCTGCACTTTGTCATAAGTTTGATACGGCGGCTGTTTGACCAAAGCATGACCAATAATTTTCCAATTAACCAAATCTTTGGAATGCAAAATTGGCAATCCAGGGATACAGTTAAAAGAGGAAGCTGTCATATAATAATCATCCCCTACGCGAACAACATCCGGATCTGAATAATCGGCATGAAGAATGGGATTTGTATACGTTCCATCTCCGTTATCAGGCACCCAGACTTGCGCTGTATTCTTCTGAAAAGAAAAACTTAAGAGAAGAAAAAGGATGATTTTTATGTTTTTCATTTGGTAACAATTTGATTTGATTAAACCCTACAGGTTTAAAAAACCTGTAGGGTTTCTAACTTGCATTTCTTTGTAGAGCTTCTTACTGTGCTTCTCCCGAAGCCTCGGGATCGCTCAGCAAGACAAAGCACAAAGAACAGAGCGTCAGCACGCACAACTCACAACTCACAACTCACAACTCATAACTCACAACTCACAACTCATAACTCACAACTCACAACTCATAACTCATAACTCATAACTCACAAAAACTATCTATTCAATTCTAAAGCTGCCAAGATAAATGGACCTGTTGCTTTAGGATCATTGTCTTTTTTTCTTTCGTTTACGTAATATTCGTAAGAACCATCGCGGTATGGAGTTCCACCAAGACCTGCAACCTGACAGCAGTTTGTTAATGTGATGCCACCATCTTCATCTACCTTTTTGATTAAAACTGTGCTTAATCCGTCAAAAGCTTTATTGGCCGCTTTTTTAAATTTAGCTGGCAGATATCCCTTGTTTGCTCCTTTTGCAAAAGCATAAGAAAACATAGCAGAACCCGAAGCTTCTAAATAATTTCCTTTTTCACCGCCTTTATCTGTAACCTGATACCATAATCCAGATTTGTCCTGAAATTTAAGTAATGCTTCTGAAGCATTATTTAAATATTTAACTAAGTCTTTTCTTTTTGGATGGTCTTTTGGCATATAATCTAAAACATCCACCAAAGCCATTACATACCAGCCTAAAGATCTAGACCAGAAGTTTGGAGAGTTTCCTGTTTCTTTATTAGCCCAAGGCATTTGCTTGCTTTCATCCCAACCGTGGTATAATAAACCTGTTTTTGGATCGGTTGCTTTCAGCTGAATTAATTCAAATTGTTTTGCGATATCGTCAAAGCTTTTACCATTTTCAAATTTAGCGGTGTACTCAGCATAGAAAGGTTCTCCCATGTACAAACCATCCAGCCACATTTGATTTGGATAGATTTGTTTGTGCCAGAATCCGCCGCTTGGAGTTCTTGGCTGTTCTGATAATTGTTTACGAATTAATTGCAGGGCTTTTAGATATTTATCTTCTTTTGAATAAGCATAAACATCAAAAAGCAAACGCCCTGGTAAAACCAAATCAATATTATATTTTTCAAACTCATACGTCGTGATGCTTCCGTCTGTCTGCACAAATTGGTCTACATAACTTCTTACGTAGGCTTTGTATCTAGGATCTGGATTTTTTTTGTATAATTCTTCAATTGAATGCAATACTAAAGCGTGCACATAATCCCATTTTGGTTTTTTCGCATCATCGATCATATAGGATTCTGGATGACGTTTCATTAATGTTAAAGCCATTTTATCAGACCATTTTGCATTTTTTGCAATTACAATATCTTTTTTTGCTGGTTCCTGAGATGTTACTTTACAACTTGTAATCGTCATAACACAGATCATCAAAACTGACATCAAATAACTTTGCTTTCTACTGTTTTTCATTTCAAAATATATTTAAATTCTTTTATTTTTCTAATTCTATCGCGGCCAATAAAAAGGCACCAAGACCGATTGCACCGTTGTCTTTTGTTTTTGCTGTAAGATAATATTCGTTCGTTCCATCACGAAATGGCTTTCCTCCTAAACCAACATTCGATGATACATTCAAAACATTCACTTCTCCCTTTTTATCGACTTTTACAAATTCTTTTATAAAACTCTCAAAAGATTTTTTTGCCTGCGATTTATAACTTCCTGCTAAATAACCTTTATTGGCACCTTTTGCAAAAGCATAAATAATCATACCAGAAGCAGATGGTTCAACATAATTTCCAAATTTTTCTGGTTTATCTGCAACCTGATACCATAAACCTGATTCACTTTTATATTGATTTACATTTTTTGCAATCTGATTCAAATACCCAGCTAAAACTTTGTATTTGGGATGTGATTTTGGAAAATAATCCAAAGTTTCTACTAGTGCCACCATGTACCAGCCAATTCCACGTCCCCAAATTGTTGGCGAAGTTCCAGTTTGTTTGTCAGCCCAAGCAATTTCTTTACTTTCGTCCCAAGCCTGATAGACTAAGCCTGTTTTTTTATCCACAATATTGTGCTGCGCCAATTCAAACTGTTTGGCAATATCGTCTAAGCTTTTTCCTTTTTCATATTTAACAGTAAACTGCGTATAAAAAGGCTCTGCCATATATAAACCGTCAATCCACATCTGGTTCGGATAAATCTGTTTGTGCCAGAATCCGCCGCTTGCCGTTCTTGGCTGTGTTTCTAATTGTGTTCTTAACTTACCAATAATTTCTAAATAGCGGGAATCTTTTGTGATGTCGTACAAATTAAAAAGCAGTTTTCCCGGATTTAAGTAATCAATATTGTATTCTTTAATATCGTATTTTTTTATATTTCCAGTGCTGTCAATCATTCCATCAACATAATCCTTTATATAATTCAGATACTTTTTATCGTTTGTTTTCTGGTATAATTTTTCAAAACCAGACAGCACAAAACCCATTTTATAATCCCATTTTGGCTTTTCGTTTCCATCGAGCTGCCAAGCCTGCGGATATTTGTTTAAGATCGTAAGCGCCATTCTCTCTGACCATTTTATATCATACGGAACAGCATTTTTTTCTGCTTCGTTTTGATTTTGCGCTATCGCTTTAAAACCAAAAAACAACAGAAGGACAATTACAATTTTCAGATTAATGTTTGTACAAAAGGATTTACGCATAAGTTTTATTAGTTTTTAATGTTTTTCAAGCAGTCGTGTTATTTCTGCCTTCATTTTTAATCTAAATTACTTAAAAATTTTATCTAAAAATCTTACAGTATATGAAATTGTCTGCTCAAACCAAGGTTCATAAAACCAAAAGGAATGTGGTGAATCTGAGATAGTCTGGACTTCATTGTAGATTTTATGCTCATTCATAATTTTAATCATATCATCTCGTCCTGCATGAAATCTTGGAATACTGCTGCAGATAAACAATGTTGGAGGAGTATTTTTATTAGTATGGCTTAAAGCCGAGGCTTGTTTCCAGTTTTCTGGAATTTCATCTGATTTTCCGCCGAGCCAAAAAGCGGCCATATCTCCCTCTGATGATTCTGGATGCTTGAACGCCAAAACACCATCAATATCAATTATCGCATTTACTTTTGATGCTGATTTACTTTTAAAAGTTTTATCTTCAAAAATCGAATTATTGTTTGTTGTTCCAATTAAAGCAGCCATCTGTCCTCCCGAAGAACAGCCTAGAATAGTAATTTTATTCGGGTCGATATTAAACTTAGCGGCATTGTCTTTTATAAATTTAATGGCATTCTTAACGTCAATAACTCCAGCAGGATATTTTGCTTCTAATGATAATCTGTATTCTACAGCAAAGGCGGTATATCCTTTTGAAGCAATTTCCTTTCCTAAAAACTGCATTTGGTTTTTATTCCCAGATCTCCATCCGCCGCCATGAATCATTATTACAGCGGGATTTTTTTTGTTTTTTTTATTTATAAAAGCATCGAGATGAAGCGCTCTTTCTTGTACTTTATTATAAACCAAATTAGATATTTCTTGAACATCTGGATTTGACTGCACTTCTGGAATTGTAATAAAAGGATATTTCTTAATTAATTTAGCATAGGTACTTTTTATAGTATACGACGAATCTATTTGATATTGCTGGCTTTGAGCCGCAATACCATAAAAAAATACTATTAAAATTAATCTCACTTTATGCATTTCATTTTCTCTATTCTAAGTTAAGAAAAGAGCTCGACAACTCGTCGAACTCTTTCTCAACTACTTCAAAAAACAATAGTCTCAAAAAACTAAAAAATTACTAATAACCAGGATTTTGAGGAAAATCTTTATTTTGGTTTAAATCCAAGACTGTCTGCGGTATTGGTCTTAATATTTTAAGTTTTCCATCTATACCAACAAAATTTGCTGCCTTAATTTTATAATTGTAGGCCGATGCTCTTTCAACCAAAGTTCCAGTACGTTTTAAGTCAAACCATCTTTTATATTCTCCTAGAAGTTCTCTTCCTCTTTCATCTAAAATATAATTAATATTCAACTGAGCGGTTGTTGCATTTGCTACACCAGCTCTTCTTCTCACCTCATTTAAACGATCCAAACTTGTTGAAGGAACGCCTGCTTTTAAATACGCTTCGGCTGCAATTAAATAAGTTTCACCTAGTCGTGATACAATAATATCTCTTGTACTTACAGGACCAGTGCTAGACGGCGTAGTTGGATCTGGATCATCGAATTTCTTAACTGGAATTGTATAACAATCTAAATTCTTAATCAAAGTATGAGCAGCAGAATATTCTCCCCAAGGATGATATACAAATGTCGATGCTAATCGAGAAGCATTAGCTTTCATCCATGCAGTTTTATCGGCAGCGGTAAACCATTTTGGCTCATAAAAATGCCTTACTTTTAATGAAGCTGGATTAGAGCTTCTGTAATAAGGATAATATAAGATTGTTTTTGTTACACCATTTGTTGTTTCAGGACCTTCTAGAATCTCAGTCATAAAAGTAGCATCCCATCTTTTATCTCCTTTTTCATATAATGCTAAAGCGTAATCTGTAGGACATAAATTATAGCTTCTTAATGGAGCTCCAGTTTCTGCACCTCCTAAATAAGAGCTAAAATAATAAAATTGATTATTTCCAAGCTTGGTTGGATCTGTACTTGTTGAAGCTTTGTCGTACTGAACAGAAAAAATTGTTTCTGCATTTAGATCATTTCCAGGTTTAAACAATTGATCCCAAGCTACATTTAATGCTTGTCCGGCAATTGCTGCATCGGCATAGGCTGCCGCTTTTGAAAAATCATCGGCTTTACCAAAAGTTTCATATCCTCTAGTTAAATATACTTTAGCCAATAAATCGTTTACTGCTCTTTTGTTAACTTTTCCAGCTGTACTATATGCAGCAGTTCCTACATTCGCCAAAGCAAAATCTAAATCTCCAATAATCTGTGTATATACCTCTTCGGCTGTATTTCTAGTGAAAGATAAAACTGGTGTTGTAATATGCTGATTAACAACAGGAACTCCTCCATAAGTCTGCACCAATAAAAAGTACGCCTGCGCTCTTAAAAATCTTGCTTCACCTACCAAAGCATTTAAATTTGATGTCTGCTCTGTAACCGTCGAATAATAAACAGTTTTATTTACTGACTGAATTAACTGGTAACACGGAGTATACAAATCTGCAACATTATCTGAAGATGGAATTAAAAGTGTGTACTGACTTAAACCTGCTGGTTCTGGAGTTCTTCCTTCTGCATACATATCGGTTCCTGCTTCAAAAAGCCAAGGATTGCCTCCGTAGATACTTTTTAGCCAAGCATAGTTAGTATTTACTAATAATTGAAATCCAGATGCGGTTTTATACGTTGCATCTGCGGGTACATATGATCGGCTGTCTTCTTCAATATAATCACTGCATGAACTTACAGAGACAGCAATTATTCCTAACATTATTATTATTTTTTTCATTTGATATCTTTATTAAAATTTAACACTTAATCCCAATTGAGTAGTAACTGATGCTGGTCGATTTACACCAAATGGTGAAGCGGCCCATTCCGGATCATATCCATCAAATTTTGTAAATACAAATGGATCTAAAACATTTACATAAACTCTTAGATTGGAGATTTTTAGTTTTTTCAATAAATCTGAATCTAATGTATAACCTAAAGATATATTTTTGATTTTCACATAAGAAGCGTCTCTGTAATATCCAAATAAAGATGTCCAATAAGCTCCAGCTCCAGTCGCAACTGGTCCAGGTCTTGGGTTGGTATTGTTAGCATTTGCTTCTATTCCTGTTCCGTTAGTCGGAATAAAATAATCCATTGCCAATTTTTGACGGCCTCTATCACTTACGTCTGCAAAGTTTTGGTGAAATGTACTCAAAACGGTCTGTCCTTGACTTGTGATTACTGAGAAATTAAAATCGAATTGACCAACGTTTAATTTAGAATAAAAACTTCCCTGCCATTCTGGATTTGGGTTTCCAATTACTGTTCTATCATCTTGATTAAATTTACCATCACCATTTAGGTCTTTTGGTCTCGCCTGTCCTGGAGCCATTCCGTAAGATGCTGCAGCTGCGGCTTCACTTTCCTGCCAAACACCATCATAAACATAATTGTAATTTGGGTTTAATGGTGCGCCAAGAATCAATTTGTTACCAATGTCACTTACTTTATCTTGATTGTAAATAGACTCTAATTTGTTAACATTTTTAGTAAAAGTAAAAGTGGTTTCCCAAGTTACCAGACGAGATTTGATGTTTTTAGTAGTTAATAAAACTTCTACACCTTTATTACTTACAGAACCAACGTTGGCAAAAGTGTTTTTCCATCCTGATTCTGCCGGAAGCTGTTGTTTATAAATTAGATCGTCTGATAATCTATCATAAACATCTACACTACCCGAAATTCTATTTCTTAAGAATCCAAAATCAAGACCTAAATTATATTCTCTTGTTTTTTCCCAAGTTAAATCTGGATTTGCAAGATTTTCTGACTGCCATCCAGAAACTACATTAGCACCTGCAGCATAAAACGTCTGCTGATTTAATAATGCCTGAGAAGTATAAGGAGCCACATTATCATTACCAGTGTAACCTAAACTCGCGCGTAATTTTAAATCTGAAACTACAGAACTGTTCTCTAAGAAAGATTCCTTACTTATTTTCCATCCTAATGCTAGAGAAGGGAAACTCTGCCACTTATTACCTTGAGATAAAACAGAAGAACCATCCCATCTTGTAGAAGCTGTAACTAAGTATTTGTCTTTAAAAGCATAGTTTAAACGAACTGCGTATGAATTCAAAGTATTTTTAGCATAAGAAGATTTTACTACATAGCTGGTTTGTACTCCTGATCCCATATTATCAGTTCCTACATCAAAAGGCTGATTATTAGAATACAAAGAAGAAAATTCATCTGTATTAGAATACAAACTTTGCAGTAACAACAAACTAAAATCATGTACTTCATTAAAAGTATGTTTTAAATCAATTTGATTGTCCCAAGTATAATTGAAGTTATTAAAATTTTCAAGAGTTGCAGAATTTTTTCCGTTTAACGTAACACCCGCATTTGTCTGTGCTGTATAAGCTTTTGAGTTTTGTGTATCCATAACTCCTGCTGCAAAAGTAGTTTTAAAAGAAAGCCATTTTAGAGCTTGATATTGAAAATAAACATTACCTACTGTCTGCCATGTTTTTTCTTTTTGAGAAGAGTTCGCAATCTCCATCAGCGGATTTACCGTAGATGTTTTATTGATTGCCCAGGAACCATCAGGATACGTTAATTTACCTGGAAGAAAAAATAAAGTTCCTACTTTTTCATTTCCTGCAGCATCAACTGCCCAAGGAGACATTAAAGGGCTTAATCTAAAAGCATCCTGCATGGCTAAATCGCTTCCTAATTGATTATCTAATCTAGCTATTGTAACATTTACACCTGTTGAAAATTTATCGTTAATCTTATGATTTAATCCTAATTTAAAAGAATATTTATCTGTTGAATCATTTTCAATTAGTCCTCTGTCGCTTTGAATACCAAATCCTAAATTATAACTCATTCCTGATTCTGAACGTCCAGCAATGTTTAAATAATTATTTTCTGTCATTCCTGTTCTAAGAACGGCATCATACCAGTCAAAGTTATAACCGCTGTTTGCACGAGAAACTAATAACGGACTTTGGTTTCCGGCTAAAGAAGCCAGTTGAGCTGGAGTCTGAGTTGCTGGTGTTGCACTCATATAAGCTACTTGGTGAAATTTCCACCACTCTTCTCCTGACATCATTTTTGGTAATCTAGCGGCCGTTTTATTTCCATAAGAAGTATCAAAGGAGACACTAATTCCTGCTTTTGCACTTGTACCGCTTTTTGTAGTAACAATGATAACTCCATTTGATCCTCTAGAACCATAAATTGCTGCTGAAGAGGCATCTTTTAAAACATCCATTCTAGCAATGTCCTGCGGATTTAAGAAATCAATACCGTCCATAGGAACACCGTCTACCACATACAATGGCGAAGAACCCACCATACTTGGATTACTTGAATCTGCTATTAAAGAGTTATTTCCTCTAATTACAACTTTGAATCCATCTCCTGCACGACCTGAAGACGATGAAATCTGAACTCCAGGTGTACTTCCCTGAATTGCTTCTAGCGGATTAATCGTATTTCTTTCTGTAATTGTGGCAGCACTAATTGTACTAACAGATCCTGTCAAATCTGTTTTCTTTACAGAACCATATCCTACAACTACAACTTCATTTAGTGAATTAGACTGTTCTACTAAACTCACATTAATTTTTGATTTTCCTGCAACAGCGACTTCCTGTGTTTGAAAACCTAAATAACTGATTACTAAAACAGCTTTTGAATTCGTTACATTTATTTTAAAACTTCCTTCAAAATCTGTTGAAGTTCCATTCTTTGATCCCTTTTCCTGAATGTTTACACCAGGAAGCGATAATCCGGCGGCATCTGTTACTTTTCCTTCTATTGTGGTAGATTGGGCGCTCATGGTAGAGCATAGCAGAAAATTTAGAAAAAATAAAAACACAAGATTGCATTTTATTTTTTTCTTTAGTGGTTGTTTAATTTTCATAAGTTTTTTAAGTGGTTTGGTTAATAGTTACTAGTTAATTGATTTTACTTTCTGATCATTTATGTAGGTATTTATAAAGTTTATATTTTTTACATTTTTTAATAAATAGATAGAATCTACTTTTTGAATCTTTACATTTTTAAGTGTAATATTTTCTACTGGCGATTCTGCATATCCTTCAGCCCAAACACTGTATCTGCCGCCATTTTTTACGTTTACATTTTCTAGGCTGACATTTCTAATTGTCGGAATAAAATTTCCAGTCTGAGATCCGTAAACGTTATAAAACATGTTTAGCTTTAAAACACATTCTTTTACGGTTCCTACTTCGAGGTTTCTAACAAAAATATTTTCGATAACCCCGCCTCTTTTTGAATTTGTTTTAATACGAATGGCGCGATCCAAATTCGGACTGTCCATCACACAATTCTCAACAAAAACGTTGTTCACACCAGCAGAAATTTCACTTCCTATTACAACACCGCCGTGACCATCAATCATTTTACAGTTTTGCACAATAATATTTTTACTCGGAATGGCCACTCTTCTGCCATCTCCGTCACGTCCTGCTTTAATAGCAATACAATCATCTCCTGTATTGAATGTGCAGTTTTTAATAACAATGTTTTGAGAATATTCAGGATCACAACCATCGTTATTTGGCCCGTGGCTATTCACCGTCACACCATCAATAATCATGTTATTGGTTTTTATTGGATGCAGAATCCAAAATGGTGAATTGATTATAGTTACCTCTTTTACTAAAACAGTATTACATTCAAAAAACTCAATAAAATTTGGACGCAGATATCTTCCATCTCCAAAAACTCTTTCAGACACTGGAATTCCTTTTTCTGCCATATCAACTAAAACCTCACGATTTGCTGGATCATTTTGAGATGGGATTCCTTTTTTCCATCCATAATTTTTTCCTCCAGACCAAATCCACCAATTCGTACTATCGGCTTGACCGTTTAATATTCCTTTGCCTGTAACAGCTACGTTGGTTTTATTTTTAGCATAAATAAGCGGAGAATAATTCATTACTTCAGTCCCTTCCCAAGAAGTATGAACAATTGGATAATCTTTGGGTTTTACACTAAAAACAATTTCAGCATTATCTTCTAAATGCAAATTTACATTGCTCTCCAAATGAATTGCGCCGGTTAGATATTTTCCATTAGGAACTAAAACCTGACCGCCGCCATCTGCAGCACATTTCTTTATTGCCTTTTCAAATGCCGCAGTATTTAATGTTTTAGCATCTGCAACAGCTCCAAAATCATTTATGTTATAAATTTTATTTGGAAAAGCAGTTTCCGGCATACTTTTTAGAACTAAATCAATTTTTTTCCACGGATTATCTAATGAACTCAAAGAAGTTTGTTTTGCGCACGATATAATAAATAAACCAAAAACGGTTAAAAGTATAATCCCTTTAAATGTTATGTTCTTATTTGTAATCATTTGCGAAGTTTTTCTGTTTAAAGCCGAAAACATTACAGAATTATGTAATCGATTACACGAAAGTAGAAAAATTGTTCTAAGACACCAAATTAATTTAGAAAAAAATTATATATTTAATTTTTATTATAAATTTTAATTACATTTAATGCAAAAATTTAGATAATTTATTATCATTGTAAAACCTAAAACGATTTAGTTTTTAATTATGGTAATCGATAACAATTTTTATTACATAATGAAAAAAAATGTACTTTTGTCTAAAATAAACCGATAAACTTTTTTTTGAATGAGTGAAAAAGTAACTATTTATGATATTGCTGAAAAACTAAACATCACTGCTGCAACAGTTTCGAGAGCGTTAAACAACAATCCTAAAATTAAGGAAGCGACTCGCGAGCTGGTTATTAAAACTGCTGCCGCAATGAACTACAAGCAAAATAAATTGGCACTGGCTTTAAAAAGCGGTCGAAGTAATAATATCGGAGTTATTGTACCACGTATTGACAGTAACTTTTTCGCCTCTGTTATTCGAGGAATTGAAGAAGAACTTTATCCTCACGGCTATCAAGTAATTATTTGTCAAACACACGAAAGCATTAAAAGAGAAAATGAAAATCTTCACACTCTTGTAGATGCTCAAGTTGACGGCATCATGATGTCGGTCACTGGTGTTTCTAATGAAAATGATAGTGCTTTCAGAAATGTATTAGAGAAAAATGTACCGCTAATATTTTTTGACAGAAGCAAACATATCGACGGAGTAAGTTCTGTTACCATTAATGACTTTAAAGGAGGTTATTTAGCTACTAAACACCTGATAGATGAAGGCTGCAGAAATATTGCTCATTTTTCAGGAGACCAATCGCTGGATATTTTTAAAAACAGGTTTTTAGGCTACAAACAAGCCTTATTAGACAGTGGACTGACTTTTAACGAGGAATATGTTATTTATACTAAAAGTAGCGTTGAAGCGGGAAAAGAATCAGTTGATAAGCTTTTACAATTGGAAACACCTCCTGATGCTCTTTTCTCTTCGAGTGACTTTGCCGCATTGGGAGCTATTCAAGAGCTTAAAGAACGAAATATCAGTATTCCAAATGAGTTTTGTGTAGCAGGATTCAGTAATGAGCCGTTTACAAAATTCATGGAATTATCAATCACTTCTGTAGATCAATCACCATTAGAAATGGGTAAAATGTCTGCCCGCGTTTTCTTAGAACAGGTAGACAAAACCGATACCATCAAAATCGAAAAAAAGGTAGTTCTAGCACCAGAACTTCACATCCGTAAATCTTCTACAAGGACTAATTTTTAAAATATTTTTCATCGTATAATGTATATCACAAGGCTATCTCAAACGGATAGCTTTTTTTTTAAGCTTCAGAGAAGCGAAATATTTATAGATAACAATTAGTCATCGAGAATAAAGCTCCAGCGGAGCGGCATATTTTTCTGCAATCTAAATATATGCCGCTCCGCTGGAGCTTTATGTTGTAACCGCTTATCTTTTGCTATAAATATTTCGCTTCTCTGAAGCTTCTAAAAAAAAAAAGACGCACATTAGTGCGTCTCTATATATAAAACCTTTGTCACTTTGTCCCTCAGAACCTCAGTACCTAAAAAATTTAAAGTGAAACCCCTCTTTTCCAAGGAATAAAATCGTTTTGATTTAAAACTGCAGCTTTGGTTTTAATGGTACCGCTGGCAACATTAATGATAAACTCAAGCATTTCGTCTGCCATTTCATCAATTGATTTTTCACCTGTGATAATTCCACCAGTATCAATATCTATAATATCAGACATTTTGTTTGCTAACTGCGTGTTTGATGAAATCTTAACAACCGGTGCAATTGGATTTCCTGTCGGAGTTCCTAAACCTGTTGTAAACAATACCATATTTGCACCAGAACCAACCATTGCAGTTGTACATTCTACGTCGTTTCCTGGCGTACATAACAATGTAAAGCCTGGTTCGTTAATATATTCTCCATAATCGAAAACACCTGTAATTGGTGATGTTCCACCTTTTTTAGCAGCACCAGCCGATTTCATTGCATCTGTAATCAAACCGTCTTTAATATTACCTGGAGAAGGATTCATATCAAATCCTGAACCTGCATCAACAACTGTTTTTTCGTACCATTGCATTAAGTCTAAGAAACGTTTTCCATCCTCATCATCTATACAACGATTCACTAATTCCTGCTCTACTCCACATAATTCAGGAAATTCAGAAAGAATTGTAGTTCCTCCCAAAGCAACTAAATGATCTGATAACACTCCCAATGTTGGGTTTGCAGAAATTCCAGAGAAACCGTCAGATCCACCACATTCTAAACCAATTCTTAGTTTAGACAATGGAGCTGGTTCTCTCTTAATTTCGTTTGCTTTTTTAATAGCTTCAAAAGTATCTTTTACAACACTGCTCAACATCGTTTCAATAGTACCAATTGACTGCTGATCGTAAATCAAAACAGGCTTTTTACTGTTTGGATTAATTGCATCTAAAGCTTCTTTGAAAATCGAAATCTGAAGATTCTGGCATCCTAAACTCAAAACTGTTGCTCCAGCAACGTTCGGATTGTTTACATAACCTGCCAAAAGCTTAGCCAGACTATGAGAATCCTGACGAATTCCACCACAACCACCTTGGTGCGTAATGAATTTTACTTCGATATTATTGAACAAATTGGCGTCGTTTGAAGCTTCTTGATTTCCTGCTCCACCCGTTTCTGATTTCACTAAAGAACGTAACAATAACTGATAATCGTTCTCTTTCGGTTTCATCAACTCCTTCTCAAAAATATCTTTTAAGATTTCGATGTTTCTGTTTTCACAAAAAACTAATGGAAAAAACAACCATACATTTTCTGTTCCAACTTGTCCATCTTCTCTATGATAGCCCTGCCACGTTCTGTCTTTCCATTTGTCAACATTTGGAGCATTCCAGCCAATAGTTTCTGTTTTACCAGTAACTTTATCACTTTCGTGTTTTACGTTTGCTGTAGAAAGTAAGCCGCCTTTTTCGATTCGTGCGCTTGCTTTTCCAACCAAAACACCATACATAATGATTCTGTCCCCTACATTAAAAGGAACCATTGCAATCTTATGTTTCATTTTTACATCAGACTCTACTGTAATTGATTGTCCTTCAAAATCAATCACTTCGCCTGCAGTAAGATCCACCAAAGCAACCGCAACATTGTCGGTTGGGTGAACTTTTATTAATTTTTTCTGCGTTGCCATAATTAACCTTTATTCTTTGTTCTTATTATGTGTTTTTTTTTATTTTATTCTTTCTTGAAACTTAGCAAAACCAGCTTCAATTCCGTTTGAATCAATTTCCTCTAATGCAATTGTAATTGCTTTTGTTAATCCAGGAATTTCCGTTAAATCTTCTTCCCAGAAACCTTTGTTCTGTAATGTTAAACGAGCTATTTTTTCATAGTCATCTGATTTCCAAAGACCATCAAAAAATAAAACAATATCTTCACCATCTTTAACCGGTAAACTTTGACCATTCCAAGTTCCTTTGTAGAAACGAATTAAACTTGCTAATGAAAAAGTCAAATTAACAGGCAATTTTTTGTTAGCCTTATAATATCCTAATAAACTAGGCAAAACTCTTACTTTGAATTTCGATACAGAATTTAAGGCAATATCAGCAAGTGCATGTTTGATAAATGGATTTTTAAATCGGTCCATTACTTCCTCAGAATAGGCCGTAATTTCATTTTTGTCCATATCAAGAGTTTCACTAATTTCACTAATAACGCTATTTACAAATTTTCCAGTAAAATCTCCGTTAACAGTTTCCATTACTAATTTATTACCATGCAAAAGTGAAAAAGGAACCATTGCCGTATGCGCACCGTTCAAAATACGAACTTTAATCATTTTAAAAGGACGTATATCATCAACGATTTTTACATTCAAATCTGTTTTATGAAAAGGCAATTTTGCTTTTAGATCATCTCCACCTTCAATAGCCCAAAGGAAAAAAGGTTCAGCCGCAACAATTAAATTGTCCTCATAATCTAATTTATTATTGTATTCTTCAATTTCAGCTCTTGGATATCCAGGAACAATTCTGTCAACCAAAGTACTATGATAGGTACAAGCATCTGATACCCAAGTTTTAAATGCATCTTCTAATTTCCATAGATCAACATATTGTAAAATATATTTTCTAAGGGTCTCAGAGTTATAATCAATTAATTCACAAGGAATTATTGTAACTCCTTTAGAAGCATCTCCGTTAAAATGTTTAAATCTTTCATATAATAAAACCGTCAATTTTGCAGGAAATGACACTGGTGGCTGCATGTCTGGAGTATCACTTTCAATAAATTCAATTCCAGCTTCTGTAGTATTAGAAACAATAAACTGAAGTTCTTCTTCTTTGGCTAAAGCCAAATAATTTGCAAATTCAGTATATGGGTTTATGGTTTTTACAATATTATTAATTAACTCAATATCTTGAATCTTTTCACCTTTTTTGATTCCGTTCATAAACAAGGTATAAAGACCGTCTTGATCATTAATCATATTTACCATACCGTCTTTCAAAGGCTGCACTATTGCAATACCGGCATTAAAATCAACTTCTTTATTTAGTTTGTCAAAAGCATAGTCAACAAAGGCTCTTAAAAAATTACCTTCTCCAAACTGAACTACCTTAATTGGCTGTAACTTTTCTAATCCTGTATTTATTCTATTTAATTTTTTCATTTTAAATTTTCTTTAATGCGTTATAAATAACCATTTATAAACCTTATTTCTTCATTTATGCCTTTTAAATTGTAAAAGAAACATTACACCCGATTGAATAAAACAAAGCTGGCTGTGAGGAATGGCTGGCTGAATTTTTCAAGCGTAATGTTCTATTACAATCTCTAAAAATCTAAAAAAAACTTATAAAATAAGGAGTTGGCATGATTACCCCTTAATCTATTTTCTTATATCTTTTATAATGTCAAGAACCTGGCTAACTTTTGCTGTTAAACCAACAAAATCTTTATTTTCTAATATGTCTTTTGAAATCAACTGTGATCCTAAACCAACACAAGTTGCTCCGGCATTTAACCATGAACTTAAACTTTCTTTTGTTGGATAAACTCCTCCAGTCGGCATAATATTGGTCCACGGACAAGGGCCTTTTATTGCCTTTATGAATTCTGGCCCATATATATCGGCTGGAAATAATTTTACAATTTCACAGCCTAATTCTTCTGCTCTAGCAATTTCTGTCAAAGTACCGCAGCCTGGCGACCAAAGCACTTTTCTGCGATTACATGCTATAGCTATATCTTCTCTAAAAACTGGTGTTACAATAAAATTTGCTCCCAAGCTCATATACAACGAAGCCGAAGCGGCATCTGTAATAGAACCAACTCCTAAGATCATTCCTGGAAGTTCTGCTAAAGCATATTTATTTAAAGCTCCAAAAACTTCATGTGCAAAATCTCCTCTGCTGGTAAATTCCATTAATCTGGAACCTCCGTCATAACATGCTTTTAAAACTTTTTTACTCAATTCGATATCAGAATGAAAAAACAACGGAACCATACCGTTTTCTTTCATCGTTGATGCCACTTCTATTCTTGAATATTTTGCCATTATTTATTTAAAATTATCTTGATACTAATGCAGAACCATCACCATCAATCATATTTTCAACTTCTTTTAAAGTAACCAGATTGTAATCTCCTGCAATTGTATGTTTTAAACAGCAGGCTGCAACTGCAAAATCCAGTGCTCTCTGGTTATTATTTTGATATTCCAACAAACCGTAAATTAATCCGCCCATAAAGGCATCACCGCTTCCTACGCGGTCTACAACCGGAGTTACTTCTTTTACTTTTGCGCTGTAAATAGCTTTCCCATCATATAAGATTCCACCGATTCTCTGGTGCGAAGCACTTACAGAATAACGAAGTGTTGTTGCTGCAGTTTGAAGATTCGGAATCAATTCAAACAATTTATCGTATACTGCTGGAAGTGATTTTTCATCCTGATAATTCGGATTTACTTTCGGAATTCCCAACATGAAATACGCTGTATCAATATCTCCTAAAATCACATTGCTGTATTTTAGCATTTCTGGCATAACTTCACTTGGTGTTTTTCCGTATTGCCAAAGTTTTGATCTATAATTTAAGTCGCATGAAATTTTAATTCCAAGTTTATGAGCTACTTTAATAGCTTCTAAACAAGCTTGTGCTGCACTTTCTGAAATTGCTGGTGTAATACCGCTCCAATGAAACCATTCGGCTCCTTCTAGAACTTTTTCCCAATCAACCTGACCTTTTTCAATAGTTGACATGGCACTGTGAGCACGATCGTAAACCACATTACTGCCGCGGGTTCCTGCGCCTGTTTCTAGAAAATAAATTCCTAAACGTTCTCCTCCGTAAACAATGTTTTTAGACTCGACATTCATTTTTCTGATTTCTTTTAATGCAGAAAAACCAATTTCATTTTCAGGTAATCTTGTAACAAATTCAGCATTTACACCATAATTTGCTAATGACACACACACATTAAATTCTCCACCACCATAAGTAGCACCAAATACTGTAGATTGCGAAAAACGTAAATGTCTTTCTGTCGATAAACGAAGCATGATTTCTCCAAATGCAACTACTCTACTCATTATTTATATTTTTTTTTGCCACAGATTTCAAAGATTATAAGGATTAAGAAAACTTAGCGAGCCTTTCGTAAATCTTTGTTCCCGATAGCTATCAGGATTGCGGTTAATTTATTATTTAAAACTTAAAATATTCTTTAGCATTGTTGTATGAAATATCAGAAACTAATTTTCCGATCCATTCCATATCATTTGGCAATTCACCGCGTTTGATTTCGTCTCCTAAAAGATTACATAAAATACGTCTGAAATATTCGTGTCTTGGGAACGATAAGAAACTTCTAGAATCTGTTAGCATTCCAACAAAACAGCTGATTAAGCCCATGTTTGAAAGCGCATTCAATTGTTTTGTCATTCCGTCTTTTTGATCTAAAAACCACCATCCTGAACCAAATTGTACTTTTCCGCGAACGCTTCCGTCGTTAAAATTTCCAATCATCGTTGCCATAACTTCGTTATCAGCCGGATTTAGGTTGTAAATAATCGTTTTAGTCAATTTATCTTTGCTGTCTAAAGCATTTAAAAAGCTTGACAGTTTTTGTGCTTGCGGATAATCTCCAATAGAATCCCAACCTGTATCTGGTCCTAAAATTCTGTGCATACGAGCATTGTTGTTGCGCAATGCACCTAAGTGAAACTGCTGTACCCATCCAAATTCATGATACGTTTCTGATAAGAAGATCAAAACAGCACTTTGGAATTTTAGAGCTTCTTCTGGTGTTATAATTCTATTTTCTCTTTTCTTTTTGAAAATTGCAGCAATCTCAGATTCTGTAAAATCTTCAAAATAAATCTGGTCTAAACCGTGATCGCTCAATTTACATCCGTTAGCATTAAAGAACTCAATTCTGTTTCTTAATGCAGCTTGTAAATCTGCAAAAGTATTAATTGCAATACCGGACACATCCCCTAATGTGTCCAGATATGCATTATAACCATCATTAGCAATTAAGATGGCTTTATCAGGTCTGAAAGCCGTACTCATTTTAATTCCAGTTGAATTGTTTGCGAATTTTTTGTGAAATTCTAAACTATCAATCGGATCTTCAGTAGTACAAACTAATTCAGCATTTACTTTTTTAAGAAGGTTTTGCGTGCTGTACGCTTGAGAATTTATTTTCTCCGTAGTTTCGATATAAATTTTCTCAGCTGATTTTTCATTCAACAAGTCATAAATATCAAAATAACGTGCTAATTCTAAATGTGTCCAGTGGTACAAAGGATTACGCATCGTGTACGGAACTGTTTTTGCCCAGTTTAAGAACTTATCTTTATCTGAACCGTTTCCTGTTACAAACTGCTCATTAATTCCTAATGTACGCATTGCACGCCATTTGTAATGATCGCCGTTGATCCATACATTCGTAATGTTATCAAAAATCTTATCCTCGGCAATAAACTGCGGATTTAAGTGATTGTGGTAATCAATAATTGGCTGGTTTTTAGAGTAATTGTGATATAACTCTTCAGCGTATTTATTTTCTAATAAAAAATTGTCGTGTATGAATGTATTTGCGCTCATTTCTTTTTAAATATAATTTGAGAATTATTCTTCGTTTGAAGGTTTTCCAATTGTAGCTAAGATTCCGCCGTCAACATATAAAATATGTCCGTTTACAAAATCACTCGCTTTGGATGATAAAAATATTGCTGCTCCTGCTAAATCACTTGGATCTCCCCATTTTGCAGCAGGCGTTCTACTTATGATAAAATCGTTAAACGGATGTCCGTCAACTCTAATTGGTTTTGTTTGTTCTGTAGCAAAATATCCCGGACCGATTCCGTTTATCTGAACGTTGTATTTTGCCCATTCTGTTGCCATGTTTTTAGTCAGCATTTTCAAGCCTCCTTTTGCAGCAGCATAAGCAGAAACAGTATTTCTTCCTAATTCACTCATCATCGAGCAAATGTTGATTATTTTTCCTTGTCTTCTATCAATCATTCCTTTAGCAACATGCTTAGAAACAATAAACGGACTCACTAAATCAATATCAACCACTTCTCTGAAATCTGAAACTTCCATGTCCAAAAGCGGAATTCTTTTAATAATTCCAGCATTATTGATCAAGATATCGATTGGTCCAACTTCACTTTCAATTTTCGCAACTGCAGCTTTTACTTCCTGCTCTTCTGTTACATTAAATTTGTAACCCACTGCATTTATTCCTTCTGCTTTAAGTTCTGCAACAGCATTGTCAATTTTTTCTTGAGACGAATTTCCATTCACCACAATTGTTGCCCCAGCTTCACCAAGTCCTTTTGCCATTGCCATTCCCAGTCCATGTGTACTTCCTGTGATTAAGGCAACTTTTCCTTTTATATCAAATAAGTTTGTCATTTTCTTATCTTAAATCTGTGATTTTACAAACATCCATATCTCCGTAATCTAAGTTTTCACCAGCCATTCCCCAGATAAAAGTATAGTTGCTGGTTCCTGAACCTGAGTGAATTGACCAAGGCGGAGAGATAACTGCTTGATGATTGTTCATCCAGATATGTCTTGTTTCCTGCGGTTGTCCCATAAAATGGCAGACTGCTTGGTTTTCTGGAATATCTAAATAGAAATACACTTCCATTCTACGATCGTGAACGTGTGCCGGCATGGTATTCCAAACACTTCCAGGTTTCAATTCTGTCATTCCCATTTGCAATTGGCAAGTTGTAACCACGCTACCAATAATCATTTGATTAACCGTACGGTGATTCGCCGTTTCCATTGTACCCAACTGTAATTTATTCGCTTCCGCTAAACTTACTTTTTTAGTTGGATAAGTTGTGTGTGCTGGTGCAGAGTTTAAATAAAATTTAGCTGGATTACTGCTGTCAGCACTTTTAAAAATTACATCTTTATTTCCTGCTCCGATGTATAATGCATCTTTAAAACCTAATTCATAAGCAGTTCCTTCAACAACCACAGAACCACTTCCTCCAACATTGATAATTCCTAATTCTCTACGCTCTAAAAAATAAGGCGCTTTAAGCGGATCGATTGTTTCTAAAACTAAATCACCTTTTACTGGAACTGCAGAACCTGCAATGTATCTGTCGTAATGAGAATAAACCAATACCACTTCATCTTCCTGCATTAGATCATCAATTAAGAATTCTTCTCTTAATTGCTGTGTATCATATTTTTTTACAGCTTCTGGGCTTGACGCGTATCTTGAACTATATTTTGTCATAATTTTTATTTAATGTAATCGATTGCACAAAATTAATTTTTTATATTGAAAAACCATAATTCAAATGAAAAAATTATTTTATTTAGATGAATTATCTACTACAAATCTGTAATTGGCCTGTATTTTGGAACCAAAGATTTCATTACAATCCAGCCTGTTAAATAGCAAACTGCACAAATGGAGAAGATAATAAAATAACCAGCTTCAATTCCTTTAAATCCCATAAAAACCATATTGGTTTCTTTTGCAAAATCGAATAAAACTCCAGATCCTTTATTGATTAAAGTTGAACCAATTCCTCCTGCCAAACCTCCAATTCCTGTAATTGTTGCGATTGCTTTTTTAGGAAACATATCTCCTACCGTTGTAAAAATATTTGCTGACCAAGATTGGTGCGCTGCTCCTGCAATTCCGATAATAATTACTGGGATCCAGTAACTAATATATCCTAACGGTTGTGCAATTAAAGCTAATAACGGGAAGAAGGCAAAAATTAACATTGCTCTCATTCTTCCTTCGTATGGATTCATCCCTTTCTTTTCAACAAAATAAGTTGGAAGCCATCCTCCGATGATTGATAATAATGTAATTAAATAAAGTATAAATAATGGAAATGCTGCTTCTGTAGAATCCATTCCGTAAACAGAACTTAAATAAGCTGGAGTCCAGAATAAAAAGAACCACCAAACACCGTCTGTCATGAATTTACCAAATGCAAATGCCCAGGTTTGTTTATATTTAAAACAATCTGCTAAAGAAACTTTTGAATTGGTTTCAGGAACGTAGCCCACTAACTTGCTATCTGCAATATCATCTTGCTGGATATAAGCCAATTCTTCTGCAGAAACTTTTGAATGTCTTTCTGGTTTGTCGTACATAAACATCCAAAATCCCATCCATACAAAACCTAAAGCACCTATGATGATAAATGACATTTCCCAGCCAAAAGATTGTGCAATAAACGGAATTGTAATCGGTGCCGCTAAAGCTCCAACGGTTGCTCCGGCATTAAAAATACTTGTCGCAAACGCTCTGTCTTTTTTAGGAAAATATTCAGCTGTAGTTTTAATAGCTGCAGGAAAGTTTCCGGCTTCCCCAACTGCCAAAACAAAACGAGCGAAAATAAACAATGCAACACTTACATTAATTACCATCGCCGTATCACTAACTGTACTTATAATCTCTTTTGAACCATGAAACCCTACAAACCATTCTCCTGTAATAATTCCTGAAGTTGCAATTCCGCAGAAAGCATGAAGACAAGCTCCTACAGACCAAATTCCGATTGCCCAAAGAAATCCTTTTTTCGTGTCTAACCAATCTACAAACCTACCTGCAAACAACAAAGAAACAGCATAAAAAATAGAGAATAAAGCAGTAATATTTCCATAGTCATTATTAGTCCAATGAAACTCTGGTGCAATAAAATCACTCCAAGTTAAGGAAAGTACTTGTCTGTCAAGATAATTAATTGTAGTTGCAAAAAATAATAAAGCACAAATGCTCCAACGGTATTTTCCAGTAGATTTGACACTTTGATTCACTGTAACAGTTTCGGTTTGATTCATAGTAAGTGGGTATTATAGTTTTGTAATTTTTGGAATTTTAGCAATACTATTTACCTCTATTTAAAAATATTAAAATCAACAAATTAACAGTTCTAAAAAGAAATAATGTAATCGATTGCACAAATATAGTTTTTAATCTCTACAATCCAAATAAATTGTATAAAAAATTATTTTGAGTATTTAAATAAATAAATTACATAAAAAAAAGAATACAAAATTACACATTAAACAATATATTTGTTAAAAGCTGATAGGTGAAATTTATCCTTTTTACGGGGTAAAATTGTCCTGACAATATTGGTTTTTCACACATTTTTTAACAATTTTCGTTTTTGTAGGCCATCGGTTGCATTTATCACAAAAAACAACTTAAACAACTATTAACCAAATAATTACACATTAAATTGAAAAATAAACAATCACAATCTTTAAGAAGTATTGCATTGAGCTTCCTTCTTTTTTCGGGAGTATTTTCTCTAAATGCACAAAATCAGGTAATTCCGTTGTGGACTAAAATCCCAGACGAGATTAAAGCAGCAGATTACAAAGAAAAAGAAGTATTAAAAGAAGGAAAAATGGAAAGTACTAGTCAGGTTTCTGTGCCTACTTTAAGTATTTTTATTCCTAAAAATATAAAACCCAATCAGACTGCTGTAGTAATCTGCCCTGGCGGCGGTTACACCCATTTGGCTTTTGATAAAGAAGGAACAAAAGTAGCCGAATGGTTTAATAGTATAGGAATTGCAGCTTTTGTACTGAAATACCGCATGCCGACTGATTTAACTATGAAGAACAAAAATGTAGGTCCGCTTCAAGATGCACAAGAGGCGCTTCGTTACGTGAGACAAAATGCAGCAAAATGGAATATTGATCCAAATAAAATTGGAATTCTAGGTTTTTCTGCCGGTGGACATTTGGCTGCAACTTTATCAACTCATTATGATGACAAAGTTTACGAATCAGCATTTAAGGTGAGTGCTCGTCCTGATTTTTCTCTTTTGATTTATCCTGTAATTTCAATGGAAAACGAGATCACTCATAAAGGTTCACAAACAAATCTTCTTGGAAATAACCCATCGCAAGAGCTTATCGATACTTTTTCAAATGAGAAAAAAGTAACTGCTAAAACACCTCCTGCATTTTTAATTCATGCCACAGATGATACGGTTGTCATACCAGAAAACAGTATCAATTACTATTTGTCCTTGAAAAAAAATGGAGTTACAGCCGAGTTACATTTATACGAAAAAGGCGGCCACGGATTTGGTTTAGGTGTAAATGACACCAGCAAATTCTGGACTAGAGACTGCATAGAATGGTTAAAAGCAAACGGTTATAACTAAAAAAAAGAAAGGCAAAACTTTTTCAAGTTTTGCCTTTTGATCAAAAAAAAAAAACAAAAAGGAATTAAAAACCATTTTAATATTTTAAGCAGTAACTTCTTGTTCTGCATTATTTTTCAATTTAGGAACAGGAATTGCTTTGCTTGCCACTTTTGGTTTTGCAGCAGGCGCTTTCTTTTTACCAAATTTCTGTTTACCCCACCAGATAATAAATCCGGTAATAGGTAAAGTTGCAGAAATTAAACTGGCGAAAAATGCAATAATTTTTCCTGTTAGCCCCAGAACACTTCCTACGTGAATATCATAATTCATTCTGCGGATTTTGTCTGGAATATTAGCCTCAATATACTTCCCTGAGAAAGGCGTTTTAATCGAAATCTCTTTAAGAGTCTGCTGATCAAAACTGTAGCGATCCATATTATAATAGGTATTCTTTTGTTTGTAAACAAAAGCTCCAATAGGATCTGCAGGTTTGCCCGGAATACTTATCATAATTCCAGATGCCTGAGGATTTTCTTTTTTAATATTCAATAATACTTTATCAGCTGTTGTAATTTTAAACTCTTTTACATGAGTTGTATCCGATTTTGGAGACTCTCTATTTTCTACTAACGGCTTTCCTCCAGAAGTTACCCAATACAGCGATTTACTCCACCATCCGAAACTCCATACTAAACCCGTTACTGAGATAAAAAAAAGAAAAATACAGCTGTAAAAGCCTAATACATTATGAAAGTCATAATTGACACGTTTAAAGCTCGCGTCCCATTTGATTTTAAAACTCTTATCTATAATGGATTTGATCCATTTTGTAGGCCACCACAAAACGATTCCCGAAATTAATAAGACCACGAAAATCAAAACTGCAACTCCTACAATTGGACGACCAATATCGTAGGGAAGCCACAATGCTCGATGTCCATTTAATATCCATCTGAAAAAGTCTGGTGATTCTCCTCTTGAAAATGTTTTCACATTTAAAACTTCTCCAGTATAAGGATTCATATACACACTAATAAAAGTACCGCTTCTTCTTCCTCCTTTTCCTTTGGCTTTTTCATTTTTTCCTTTTCCTCTCTCTTTTCCTTTTTCAGAAACAGCAGATTTTAGGCTGGCTTTTTCTTTGCCGTCTTCAGTTTTAGCGATATCTTTTCTTTTATCGCCTCTTTTGAATTCCTTATTTTCTCTTTTCTCTCCTCTTCCCTTTTCACCTTCTTCTTTTTTTTCAACAAAATAACCTACAATTGCAGCGTCATCTCTTGATCCAAAAGTTACACTAGTGGCTTTTTTGTCTTTCATTTTTTTATCTGCAATGGCTACCAGTTGAGAGGGCAGTAAAAACTCTTTTTGCTGTGGTTCAACAAAACGCCAGTCTTCAATAAAATCTTTAATTTCATGTTCGAAAACATAAATACAGCCCGTAAGACTGACAATAACCACGATAATTCCAGATGCTAACCCAAGCCACAAATGAAGCCAGGCCATTATACGCTTGAAAAGCGATTTTTTACTTTTTTTCTTATTAGTTGTTTTTGGTTTTGAAGAAGAAAACATATTGGATAGATAAAATAGGATAAATAAAAAAACCGTAAGTCCTCATAAAATAAGGACTTACGGTAAAAAAAAATTAGTATTTTAATTTCTGGATTGCAGTAATTTGACCTCCTTCAACTTTAAGACCTCTTGTTGCTACAGCAGTAGTACCGTTAACAGTGTAGATCCAGCTTCCTTCTGGAGTATTGACACCTACAACAGCAGAGTTTCCGTCTTCTGTAGTAATGTTATAACGGCTTGTTACAGAAGTTAATGTAGCCGGTGCATTGGTTACCCAAGTAAATGTTTGGTTGTAAACGTCAGCGATTGCCATTTTAACAGCACCATTATTTTTTCCAACATTACCGTACATTAACAATAAGAATTTACCTTTTGAAATATAAGTTGTAGAAGAAATTTTGTATCCTCCAGATTTCTCCTGCACATTAAAGAAATAAGATTTATCAAACTCTGTAGTTCCTTTTTTGATTTTTACAACCGCAGATGGTTTAGTAGATGTCATCACAGTGTTACTTGTAGCGATTGCACCAGAGAAACCGTAAGCGTCACCATTCTCATCTTGGAATAATCCGTTTGTGAAATAAGCTCCTAAATAACTTGTACGGTTATCTTTGATTACTTTTTCTAATTTAAGTTCTGGATAGTTGTAAACCGCTACCCAAGTACTATCTGGATTTGCTGTTCCAAAATTATCTAATCCATCACCTTTAATACTCATATATGGCATAAATACTTTATCTCCAACCTGAGTTGCCCAAGTAAAGAAAGCTCTTTCTCCATTTCCAGCTAACTTTTTAGTATCCTGTTGCGCTTCTCCTGTAATCAATGATTTTTCAGCATCAATTTTATACATCATTGCAACAGATGTTGCGCCGCTTCTTGGAACTTTTACGGTTAAGATATCTTTATTTACAGCTGCAAAAACGTGTACAGTCTCTGCTTGGAAATCAGATTTTTTCTGTAGTTTACCTTCAGCAGTTAAGTTATAAGTAGTTACAGCTCCTGGATTTCCTTGTCCGTATAATAAGCTAAAAAAGTTATTTTGAGCTGTAATATAATAACGGTATGTTCCGTCTTGTTCAATTCCGTTACCAATTGTACTAATTGTACCGGTTGAAACATCATCAGCAGTTAACAAGTAATCTGCAATTCCAACCGCTCCTGTAGTTGCTGTAATGATATATTTAGTTTTTCCAGTATCGACTCCGCCTCCAGTTCCGTTACCTGAATTTTCGTCACTGCTGCAGGAGAATGTTGTAAAAGCTATAAAAGCTGCGAATAAAGCTAATTTGCTACCTCTTTTCATATTATTATGGATTTAAAAAATTTATTAATTTGATTTGGTGAAAAAATATCTGAATTTGATGTAAAAAGCACGACTTGGTTTTTGTAAAGAAAAATTATCGTACAGCTTATTATCAAGGAAGTTTTTGCATTCTAAAGCAATATTGTATTTCCCATCGGCCATTGTATAAACCACATTAAGATCATGATTAAATTGCTTTGGAATTTCTAATTTACTGTCCTTGCTTCCCATGCTTGGCCACGATAAATAGTACGTATGAACATATAGCAGATTGTAGCCTACAGATAAATTATTGCCTTGTTTGAATACATCATTAAAAAATACAGTTGCATCTACATTTCCAAACAAATACGGAATGTTAGGAATTCTATCCTTGTAATACCAAGACACAATCGCTTCTCCCGGCTCATACTTAGTCATATTGCGAAGGTTTTGATACGTCATATTCAAACCGCTTGTGAATCTTTTTCGATAAGAATATCTAATCTCTCCGTCAACGCCGTAATTGGTCATTTTTCCAAGATTCACCCAATAGCTGTCAACCTGATTATTGTATAATGTGTTACGGATAAAATCTCTGGCATCGCGATACATAAAGTTTACATCAAATGTCAGCGCGTTTACTTTATTGAAGCTTGTCTGGTAACTTGCTCCTAAATTATAGTTATAACTCGATTCTGGTTTTAAATCAATGTTTGCCGCAACATTATCATTTGGATTTCCAAAAAGTTCACGAGAACTTGGAAGGCGGTAACTTTTTTCAAATGAAGCTTTAACTTGCAAATTCTGTCTTAAATAATAACTGCTTGCAATTCCATATCCAAGAGTAGAAGTTTTATCTTCAAATTTTTGATAGGCAATATCCCCAGCATTTCCACTTGGGTTATAGCTTCTTGAATATTTCGTATATAAATCATAGTTTTTTAAGAATACAGAAGTACTCCATTTTTTATTATAATCGAATTTATAACCAAGACCTAATATGTTTTTCTGTGTTTTTCTAGGCTGCTGATACGCAATAGATTCAGGTACTAATTCGTCTTCCTGTTTACGATCAAAAGTTGTAAAAGTATTGTTCAACATAAAAGAATGACGTTCACTTAAAGTATAGGTTGCATTGGCATTTACAATACCATTATTATCACGCATTTTCATTAAAGTTCTACTCTTTTCGCCGCCAGCTCCAGAATATTGCAGATAATCTCCGAACCAATTGTATTTTCTAAAAACAGTATCTACAGTTTGTTCTTCACCAAAATTATAATTACCATTCACGTTCAAATTCAAGCCTTTTGTAAACAAATCCTTTACTTGATATTTAATCGAAGGCATCAAAATATTTCCTTGTGTGTAACGGCTTCCAAAAACCGCTTTCATTCTGGCACCAGTCTGAATTTCGGCCTTGTTCTGCCCTCCTGTAAAGCCAATCATTAATTTATCAGCGTATTTTTTTCCGGTAACACCAACATTTACAATTACAGTTTCGTTATGATACGTGTCATGAAATCGTCTCACTCTTGCATTCGGAAAATATTCACCCGTATTTAAATCGGCCGCTTCAACATTTACCCAATAATTATTGTCTGAATAGTTTTGAAACGCATTAATTTCCGTCGTAAAACCGCTTTTTGCTGTATATCCAGCATTTATTGCGGTTTTATGTGTATTAAATGAACCAAATGAATAAGAGGCATCAAGATAAGTTCTCGGTTTAGAATTGGTTACAATATTTACAGCACCGCCCAAAGCATCACCTCCAAGCCAGATTGGCACCACACCTTTATAAACTTCAACACGATCTGCAAGATTGATTGGAATGTTATTTAATTGAAAAGAAGAACCGAAATTATCCATCGGAATTCCATCAATAAAAACCTTAATCTGATTTCCCGAAAAACCATTTATAGAAAGTTCTGACTGAGAGCCAACTCCACCCTGCTCACGTACTCGAACTCCAGAAACACGATCCAGCGCATGAGAAAGATCTAATGTTGTATTATGAAGCTTTTTAGCATCGATGGCTGTTACACTGTAAGCTTGTTTATTGACCTTTTCTGTTGCAGAACGGCCTAAAACTGTTACACTTTCCAATTCCTGTAATTCGCTGTCTAACTGAACTGGAATATTTACAGAAGTTCCTGAAACGTCAATAGTTTTTTTAAAACCTGAAAAACCAATTGCAGAAACTTTTAAAGTGTGTTTTCCTGGTTTAACATTTTTGAAAGTAAACCTTCCATTTTCATCAGAAATCATGCTTAAGTCGGTTTTTTCTATAATGATGGTTGCAAATGGAACAGTTTGACCAGATTTTTCAACGACTTGTCCATTAACTGTTACCCCCTGATTTTGCTGGGAAAATGATAAGAACGAAAAGAAGAAAAATGAAATAAAAAATAAAATTTTTGGCGTTGACATATCTTTAATTAGACTAATTATAAATAACTTTGCTGCAAAAGTACCATCTACAACCTGAAAAAAGATAGGGAAAAACGGATTATTATTTTGTAAAAACGGATTAAATTTTGAAAATCAAAGCCACTCTTTTAACACCAGAAACTTCAATTATGAAAATACAAATTGGAGATAAATATTACCCTAAAAGCATTTTAACTGAAGAAAATATCAATATCGAAAACAACGACTCCGAAAAAATAACAAGTCGGCATTTAATTACTGAAGGTTTGGTTTTATTGGACAGCCAGATGTATTACTCTACTGCTAAAACACTGCTCTTTGAAATAGATGAAGAATCTATCATCATGAATTTTATCTACAGCAGCAATCTAGAAACAAAAATTGACAAGCTCGAAGGCGAAAAGTATTCTAAAGAAAACACCCATAACATTCTTTATACTAATAATTTTAAAGCTTCTTTTCTAATTCCAGAGAAAACGCAGGTCAACTATTTATCTATTATTCTTTCTAAAGAATTTTATTACAATATCATCAATGAAGACTGGCAGCTGCACGAAAAATTTTCAAAAAATATACTGCATAAAAAATCCAGTTATCTTTCCTCTAAGTACCTCCCATTTACACCAGCAATTCAGTGGGTTACGCATGAAATAAAGAGCTGTACACGCCAAGGCACATTAAAACGAATTTATATTGAAAGTAAAATTAAAGAATTGCTCATACATCAATTAGAAGCAATTACTATTAAGCCGCCGGCAAAAGAAAAAATCGACAATGAAGATTACAACAAATTATTAGATGCAAAAAAAATACTAGACAACGATTATCGAAACACTCCTACTCTACCAGAACTTTCTAGAAAAATTTCATTAAACGAATTCAAACTCAAAAAAGGTTTTAAAGCTTGTTTTGGCACCACTGTCAAAAGCTATATCATTAAACTTAGAATGGAACATGCCAAAGAATTGTTCCAAAGCAAATCGGCAACGGTAAGTGAAGTTGCTTATAAATGTGGTTACAAAGATGTTTCTCATTTTTCAGCAGCATTTAAAAGCTATTACGGATTTTCTCCTCAAAAATTTAAAATCAACACCGATATCATACAATTTTGGCTAATCGGACTTTCATTTTTTATATAAAAAAAAGGGTCTTAAAATTATGTCCGTCGACTCAATCTTAAAACCCTAAAAAAATTAGACATTAATTGTACATTGCAAACTATATACAAATACCCACGATCAAATGAATATGTCTTAATTAAAATAAAAACGTTTCTCCAAAAACTGTTTTCTGTAAAAATTCTAAATGACATCTAAAAAGGTAAAGAATATCATCGTTTTCAAATTTCTACATTCCAAAATTATAATGCAGAAAACAGATTCCCTTACGGTTTTCCACATCATCTCAACAAAAACAACATAAATACCTAATTACAAAGTGTTTAAATATTTAAATTTAACATTATTTTGTATAAATACTAATAAGCCATACGATACCAATCGTAAAAAACATCTTAAAAAATCTCTTTCTTATCCTAGATTAAGACCTCTTTCTTTCTTCACTACATAAATTTGCAATATAAATTACAAGTTCTGTTAAAAGCTGAATCGGAAAACAAAGAAAAAATCTTAGGATCTTACTATCTCAGAGCCTTAGCGTCTTTCTTATTCTAGATTAAGCTGAAACAAAATTGAACCTAATAAATTTGCAATGTAGATTACAAGTTCTGTCAAAAGCTGAATCGGAAAACAAAGAAAAAATCTTAGAATCTTATTATCTCAGAGCCTTAGCGTCTTTCTTATTCTAAATTAAGTTGAAACAAAATTGAACCTAATAAATTTGCAATGCAGATTACAAGTTCTGTCAAAAACTGAATCGGAAAACAAAGAAAAAATCTTAGAATCTTAGTATCTCAGAGCCTTAGCGTCTTTCTTATTCTAGATTAAGTTGAAACAAAATTGAACCTAATAAATTTGCAATGCAGATTACAAGTTCTGTCAAAAACTGAATCGGAAAACAAAGAAAAAAACTTAGAATCTTAGTATCTCAGAGCCTTAGCGTCTTTCTTATTCTAGATTAAGTTGAAACAAAAATGAAAGCAATAAATTTGTAAAGTAAATCAGAAGTTCTGTCAAAACTAATTTTCAAAGTAAAAACTTAGAACCTTAGTGTCTCAGAACCTCAGAATCTAAAAAAAAATGAAAACACTTGAATTCTTATTACTCGGAAAAAACGAAGCAATCCTGGCCATTTTACTTCGCCTTGTAAATGCTTATGAAGACTGGAATGCAGTCGCATTTAGCAGCGAAACAGAAGCTCAGGAATATTTTCAGAATCACAAAGTCGACGTTGTTCTATTGAGCTCCGGAATCGAAGATCATGTCGAAAAAGAATTTACTTTATTTTGCTTAGAAAAACAGCCAGAAGTAGAAGTAATTGAACATTTTGGTGGAGGAAGCGGCTTATTAAAATCAGAGATTCTCCACCGATTACATCTAAAAGGAAAAATATAGCGCTCTAACTTCCTTTTCCAGCATTTACAGCTTTAAAACAACACAATTACGAAGATCGTCAAAAATTTACGATATATCGTTAAGCCTTCTATTGCCTTTTTTGAAGAAATCCCTTTAAAAACAACGCTTTAGGAATGGGGCATTCATTTTGAATACCCTAAAGTGAAAAATCAAAAATAAATTTTAAAACCTAATCATTAACAACAAAATCAAATTATCATGAAAAAATTAATCCTTACAGCAGCTTTATTATTCGTAACATTTATCGGATTCGCACAAAAACCAAGTCCGGCACAATTAGATCCATTCAATCACACTTTAGTTTTGATTGATTATGAAAGCCAAATGGCATTTGCAGTGAGCAATATTCCAATTGACCAACTTAGAAACAACACCGCTTTAGTAGCAGGAGCATCCAAAATATTCAAAGTGCCAACTATTGTAACAACTGTTGCAGAAAAATCATTCAGCGGACCTGTTTTTAAAGAAATTGAAGAATTCTATCCGCAAAAAACATCCAATTATATTGACCGTACTTCAATGAATACTTGGGAAGATATTCCAGCACATAAAGCGATAGTTGCAAAAGGTAAAAAGAAATTAGTTTTTGGCGGTTTATGGACAAGCGTTTGTATCGTTGGGCCAGCTTTATCAGCAATCAACGAAGGATATGATGTTTATGTAATTACAGATGCAAGCGGCGACGTTTCTAAAGAAGCGCACGAAATGGCTGTAACTCGTATGGTTCAAGCTGGTGCACACCCAATCACTTCATTACAATATTTATTAGAATTGCAACGTGACTGGGCTCGTCAGGAAACTTATGTACCTGTAACCGATCTAGTTAAAAAGTACGGTGGTGCTTACGGTGTAGGTGTTCAATACGCTCACGAAATGTTGAAACACTAATTAATTTAGAAATTAAAAATTGAGAATTAAAAATTAAAATTCCTGTAAATCCGTAAAATATGCGTGGAAAATTAAAAGGATAGAATGTTGTTTTTTAAAAAAGACATTTTCCTTTGACCATCTTTAATTTTTAATTCTCAATTTTTAATTCAAATATCTCTCCAAAACCAATTAAAATACCACAACCATGAAACTCTCTTTCAAAATACTAGCTTTTCTATTTCTTATATCACTTCCTAATTTTGCTCAGAACAAAAAGGCTACGCTTATCGTTCATCATGCAGTAATTCACACATTAGACGATAAAAATACAATCGTAGAAGCCATGGCTGTTGCCGACGGAAAAATTCTGAAAACAGGAAAAAACAGCGAAATCTTAAAACTAAAAGACAAAAAAACAACAGTAATTGATGCTAAAGGGAAAACCATTATTCCTGGAATATTCGATTCTCACATGCACATTATCCGAGGCGGAAGATTCTACAATACCGAATTACGCTGGGACGGCATTCGTTCCTTAAAAAGAGCTTTAGCAATGCTGAAAGAACAAGCGCAAAGAACTCCAAAAGGACAATGGGTTCGCGTTGTAGGCGGATGGAACGCTTATCAGTTCGAAGAAAAAAGACTCCCTACTTTAGCCGAAATCAACGAAGCAACAGGCGATGTTCCAACTTTTATCCTTCACTTGTACGGACATGCTTACTTGAATAAAGCAGGTTTAGACGCTTTGAAAATCGACGCCAATACACCAAATCCAAATGCGGGATTGATTGAAAAAGATCCCAACGGAAACCCAACCGGATTGTTAGTAGCAGAACCAAATGCTTTTATTTTATACTCTACTCTTGCTAAGCTTCCAGAATTGACACAAGAAGAAAAATTCAATTCGACCAAACAATTTATGACCGAAATGAACCGTCTTGGCGTAACCGCTATTATGGATGCAGGAGGCGGATTTCAGAACTTTCCAGATGATTACGGCGTAACAAACGGTTTATGCAAAGACAGCGATTTGACGGTAAGAATGCCTTATTATTTGTTTGCTCAAAAGGCAGGAACAGAATTAAACGATTACACAAAATGGATGCAGACAGTCGAAATTGGCGAAGGCTGTGACGATGATCATCATTCCGATAAAGTGGAATATCACGTTCAAGGCGCTGGAGAAAATTTAGTAATGAGCGCTGGAGATTTTGAAAACTTCGATAAACCAAGACCAGAATTAAGCCCGGCGATGGAAGGACAGCTAAAAGAAGTTTTATCATTGTTAGTAAAAAACAGATGGGCTTTTAGAATTCATGCTACTTATAATGAAAGTATTACCAGATTTTTAAATGTTATTGAAGACATTAATAAAGAAACACCTTTAAACGGACTTTTATGGTTCTTTGATCATGCTGAAACTGTTTCTGTAGAAAATTTAAAACGAATTAAAGCGCTGAACGGAGGAATCGCAATTCAGCACAGAATGGCGTATCAAGGAGAAAGTTTTATTAAAAGATATGGAAAAACGGCCGCTTCAAATACAGTTCCATTAAAGAAAATCTTTGAATTGGGAATTAAAGTTGGAATGGGAACAGACGGAACGCGCGTAGCAAGTTACAATCCGTGGGTTGGTTTATATTGGTTAACGACTGGAAAAACTTTAGGCGGTTTAAAATACATGAACGACGAAAATATTGTAGACAGAACAACAGCTTTAAAATTATTTACTTACGGAAGCGCACAATTAATCAATATTGAAAAAGACAGAGGAATGCTGACTGCCAATAAATTAGCCGATTTTGCGATTCTTTCTGATGATTATTTCACTACTTCTGAAGAAAACATTTTAAACATCGAATCTAAACTGACAGTCGTAAACGGAAAAGTAGTGTATGCTGATCATGATTTTAGAACTTTTGCCAGCGAAAAACCAAAAGCAATTCCAGATTGGAGTCCGGTAAATTATTTTGGAGGATATCAAAAAAACTAATTCAAATGAAAAACACATTCTTCTTATTGTTGCTTTTGGGAATCTTTTTTTCGGCAAACGCACAACAAAAACCAGTTTTCCAAAAGCTGCGATATGAGGATGATTTCACTTATCTAAAAGCCGATTCAACGAAAACCTGGTATGAGAAAATTAAATATATTTCGTTAGGAAAAAACGAGAAATATCACGTCACAATTGGCGGCGAAGCAAGACTACAATATACTTATACAGTCAACAACAAATGGGGCGATGAATCCGATGCAGATGATGGCTATTTACTTTCACGCTATCTGCTTCACGCCAATGTTCAACTGGGCGTTTTTAGAACGTTTTTTGAATTGCAGAGCAGTTTAGCAAATGGCAAAGCAGATCCGAGTCCCGTTGACGAAAATCAGTTAGACATACATCAGGCTTTTCTGGATATTGATTTTATCCGAAAAGAAAATGAACAGTTAACATTTCGTGCTGGAAGACAAGAAATGATGTACGGTTCACAGCGTTTAGTCGCTGTGCGCGAAGGTCCAAACAGCCGAATTGCCTTTGACGGACTGAAATTATTTTATAAAAAAAACAATTGGCAGTCAGATGCTTTTTTCACGCATCCAATTGCCAATAAACAAGGAACTTTTAATGATAATTTCAATGAAAATGCGAAGTTATGGGGAAGTTACACTGTAATGCACCAAGTACCTTTTATTCAGAATATTGATTTATATTATTTAGGTTTATGGAAAAACCGAGCTGTTTTTGATGATGCCGTTGGCGAAGAAAACAGGCAGTCAATTGGAACCAGAATTTGGAAAAACAAAGGCAATTGGAAATACGATTTTGAAGGCGTTTATCAATTCGGAAATATCAATCAAAAGACGATTTCAGCGTGGACCATTTCTTCTTTTGCTTGTTATACTTTTGAAAATATTAAATTTAAGCCAGAAATAGGACTTAAAACCGAGATCATTTCAGGAGATAAAAACTCAGATGATACTCATTTAGAAACCTTTAATCCTTTATATCCAAGAGGCGCTTATTTTGGATTAGTGGCCTTAATTGGTCCTTCCAATTTAATTGATATTCATCCATCAATTAATTTTAATTTATCTGAAAAATGGACGCTCGGAATGGATTATGACATTTTCTGGAGACAAACATTAAGTGACGGAATTTATGCCCCAAATATGCAGCTTTTATATTCTGGAAAAGATACAGCTGAACGTTTTATTGGTTCGCAGTTAATCTCAAATTTAAACTACGATATGAATAATCATCTAGGATTTACACTCGAAACTGGCTGGTTCAATGCAGGTTCATTTTTAAAAGAAGTGGGTTCAGGAAAAGATTATTTTTATGCAGCGTTGACGGCACAATTTAAATTTTAATAATAAACGGTACATTTTGTAGGGACGGATTTTAATCCGTCCAATTAGTAAAAGATTATTTTTACGCACAATTTAAATTTTAAATTTGTGTAATTCAAAATCGTAAAAATGGAAAAAACATATTCGGTTGTATTTTATTCTAAAACATTGGTGGAGCCCGTTAAAAAATTGAAAGACTTTTTAAGAAGCAAAATCAAATGGTACAACAGCTGTAATTCTGAAGCGCATATTACGATTTGTGAATTTAAAATTGATGATTCTCAACTAGATTCATTCAAACAAAAGCTTGCTAAAATTTCGGATACTTTTACGCCTTTTCAAGCATATTTAGATCATTTCGATTCTTTTCCAAATGCTGGTGCTTTTTTTATTGGTGTAAATGAAGATTCAAAAAATCATTTTGTCCCAATCATGAAAAAGATTCATGAAACTCTAAAGTCTTTAAAACTCAAAAAAAGTGACGAACCGCATATGTCAATCGGACGAAGATTAACTCCCGAAAACCTTAAAATTGCTTCTGAACTTTTTACCACAATTGACCTTCAATTTGAATGCAGCGAAATTGTTTTAAGAGAATTTGACCCAATAAAAAAACAGTTTTTTGTAATTGATGCTTTTCTTTTTGGAAATAATCCTGAACCAGAATTGATTCAGGGAAGTCTTTTTTAACCGCAAAGAACGCAATCCCGATAGCTATCGGGATACGCAAAGTTTGCAAAGATTTTACACAAAGCTTTGCGAACTTTGCGTTTTCTATAGACTGTCTAAATAAAAAAACCTTGCGTTCTTTGCGTTTAAACTGACAAAGCATATTTTTCCGTATATTTGAATTTTACAATTCACAAATATGAAATCTCTAGATTCATTTTACAAAGACATAACCGAAGGTTCCACTATTGAACCTAATTCTTTACTTCCAAATGACATTCAGAAAGAAATAGGTCATTTTAATGTTTTTGATATTCAAGAACTTCTGGAACGTATGAAAGGAAAACCTGGAATGCCTTATGACAGAAGAGCTTATTACAAAATCAGTTTAATCCGAGGTCACAATAAAGCGGAATATGCCGACAAAGTAATCGAAATTGAAAAACAGGGATTGTTGTTTGCAACACCAAAAATTCCGTACAATTATTTACCGCAAGACACCAATCAAGGCGGGCAGTTTTGTGTTTTTACCAGCGAATTTTTATCCAAAAGTAAAAGCGGAATTGATCTGGATGAACTACCAATTTTTGCCTCAGATGGTTATCCAATTTTTCAATTATCAGATGAAGAAGTCGAAGAAGTTGCTTTGATTTTCAAAAAGATACAAAAAGAAATCAATTCCGATTATATTTATAAATACGATTTAATCCGAAATTATGTTGCCGAATTAATTCACTTCGGACAAAAATTACAACCTATAACAGCTTTATATTCTAAACACAATTCGGCAGCGAGAGTTTCTTCTTTATTTGCAGAATTATTAGAAAGACAATTCCCAATAGAATCTCCAAATCAAAGATTAGAACTGAGAACGGCAAAAGATTTTGCAGAAAGATTATCGGTTCACGTGAATCATTTAAATAAGGTTTTAAAGGAAAACACCGGAAAAACCACGACAGAATTAATCAGTTCCAGATTAACAAACGAAGCGAAAATCCTTTTAAAACAAACCGATTGGAATATATCTGAAATCGCTTATTCACTTGGATTTGAAGAATTAGCGCATTTTTCTAATTTCTTTAAAAAGCAAACTTCGTTTACGCCGCTGGCTTTTAGGAGTTAGATTTTTTTAGATTGAAGATTTTAGATTTTAGATTTTAGATTCCTAGAACTTTGTCAAAGTTTAAAACTTTGACAAAGTTTCAACGCAACGTTATTGGAGTTTGGAATTTAAAATTTTTGGAATTTACCGCTCGTGATTTGAATTTCGCAAACATCGATTTGATATTTACAATTTCCCATCTCTACTTCACTCCTACCTTTGTCTTATCAATTTAAAAGATCGAAAAGATGAATTTATCAAACAACAAAATACTAATAACTGGAGGTGCAAGCGGTATCGGACTTGGACTTACCGAACGATTTATTCAGGAAAACAATACTGTGATTATCTGCGGCAGAAGAGAATCTCTTTTAAACGAAGTAAAATCAAAATTTCCTTCGGTTATTACAAAAGTATGTAACTTGTCAATTGAAAAAGAGCGCATTGCACTTTACGAATGGATTGCAGAAAATCATCCTGATTTAAATGTATTAATCAATAATGCAGGAATTCAAAACTGGATTTCAATAACGGACGACAATTTCTACGAAAGCATGAAAGCTGAGTTAAGTACAAATATCGAAGCTCCATTGCATTTAACTTCTTTATTTATTCAGTTACAATCTTTAAAAACGGTAATGAATGTTACTTCCGGACTGGCGTTTTCGCCTTTTGCAAAAGTTCCAGTTTATTCGGCTACAAAAGCATTTTTCAGATCGTTTACGCTTTCACTTCGTCATTTATTAAAAGAAAAAAATATCGAAGTAATCGAAATTATTCCACCTGCACTAAACACAGATCTGGGCGGAATTGGCCTTCACGACGCACATCCAAGCGTTAGCAGTTTTATCGAATCTATTTTTGAACAATTAAAGGAAGGAAGACAAGAATTGACTTTCGGCACAAGCGAAACCAGATTAAACGCCAGCGCAGAAGAGTTAAGAAATCATTTTAATGCAATGCATGGGAAAAATTAAAAATTAACAATGGATAATTGATAATTGCCAACTAATCAATTAGCAATTATCAATTTCCAATTATCAATTATCAATTAAAAAAATATGGCAGTAAATACAAAAATAGCTCTTGTTACAGGCGGTAGCAGAGGTTTAGGGAAAAATATGGCAATTGCGATTGCAAAAAAAGGAATCGACGTAATTATTACTTACAACAGTAAAAAAGAAGAAGCTGATTTAGTGGTAAAAGAAATCGAAAGTTTAGGTCAGAAAGCCACTTCGCTTCAACTAAACGTTGCTGAATCTGGAACTTTTGATTCTTTCTTTAACGAAGTAGAAGCAACTTTGAAAAGCACTTTCAAAACCGATAAATTCGACTTTTTAATAAACAATGCTGGAATCGGAATTCACAATTCTTTCATTGGAACAACAGAAGCAGAATTTGATCAATTGACTAATATTCAGTTTAAAGGACCGTTTTTCTTAACTCAAAAAGGATTAAACGTGATGAATGACGGCGGCGGAATTGTAAACATTTCTACCGGTTTAGCAAGATTTTCATTCCCTGGTTATGCAGCTTATGCTTCTATGAAAGGCGCAATCGAAACTTTAACCAAATATCAAGCAAAAGAATTGGGTTCAAGAAAAATCAGAGTGAATGTTGTAGCTCCAGGTGCCATTGAAACTGATTTTGGCGGCGGAGTGGTTCGCGACAATGAACAAATGAACCAGCAGATTGCTTCTGTAACAGCTTTAGGAAGAGTTGGATTACCTGATGATATTGGCGGTGTTGTTGCCTTTTTATGTACCGAAGATGCACGCTGGATAAACGCACAAAGAATTGAAGCTTCTGGCGGAATGATGCTTTAATTGTTGATGGTTGTTGGTTGTTGGTTTAACCGCAAAGAACGCTAAGGTTTACGCAAGGTTCGCAAAGTTTTTTGACAAGGCTTTGCATTCTTTGAGGTTAAAAAACAAAAAGAACGATAAGGTTTGCGCAAGGATCGCAAAGTTTTTTAGACAAAGCTTTGCGAACTTTGCGTTTTTATATATAAAGCTCAGAAAAAAAAACCTTGCGCACTTTGCGTTTAAAACACACAAAGAGCATCAACATGAAACTTGAAACCTGAAACCTGAAACTAAAAAACTAAAAACAAAACCCGATAAGCTTTAAAAACTCATCGGGTTTGTCGTTTCAAATATATTTGAATTAGTAAGCAAGTTTAGTTTTTTTCGATAATGACATCAAAACCGCCGTCTTTATCGAATTGGATATCATAAAATTTGTTGTCTTTCGTGACACCCACTTCGTAGGTCGTTATATTTTTATAATCTACAACAAGTGCAACTTCTCGAATCGCTTTGACAGAATAGTTTTTCTTTAAATAAGCCTGTGCTTTTGGCGGTAATTGACTTAGAGGAATCTGCAATTCATAGGCTTTCATATTTCCTAAATTATCGTAAATCGCCAGTGCCTTTGTTGTATTGTTTACATTGTATCGCGCTTCATAGCGAATCTCATCATTATCATCTCCAACATACTCTTCAGACCAAACCGGCACTTTACCTGGATATTCTTTTTCAAAAGCAAGTCTCACCTGTTCTGGCGGTGTAATTACTTTTTTCATATTGGTTCCTTCTTGCGCAATTAAAAAACTGCTGCATAAAAAAGTTAGAATCAAAAGCACGTTTTTCATAGTTTTAATTTTAAATTAAACTTTAAACAACGTATTAAAAGTACTACTTTTTTATTAAGATTATATGAAGATCCTAATAATTTTCACCAGCAAAATAAAGAACTTAAAATCAGTAATTTAAACCAAAATCACAATTCAAGTTTTTTTAATCTATCCGTTAATTCTCTTTTATAAGTAATTCCAATTGGGATTCTTTCATTTTTAATAATTACAAAATCCTTCTCAGTCGTATCAATTTTATCCAACGCTACAATGTATGATTTATGAATTCGCATAAAACTTTTTTCTGGCAGGCATTTTTCAAATTCAGTTGTTGTAATCGAAGCCAGATAAGTTCGTTTTGTCGTATGGAGTTTTACGTAATTACCAAAACTCTGCGCAAATAAAAGCTGGTCTAATTCTATTTCAATAAAATAACCATCGACTTTTACACTAACCGAATTAATAACTGCTTGCTCTGCTTTTTTTACATTTTCTGTTGCAAAAAAGCGATCAATTGCTTTTAAAAACCTTGGAAAATAAATGGGTTTCAGCAAATAATCAATTACGCCGTAATCATAACTTTCTAAAGCAAATTCAGAATAAGCGGTCGTTAAAATTGTTTTAGGATGTGTTGGAAGAATCTTTAGCAATTCCATTCCCGAAATCTCAGGCATATTAATATCGAGAAACATTAAATCGACTGGATTTTCTCTTAGATAATTCATCGCCTCAATACCATTGTAACCTTGAAAAACCAATTCTAACTGCGGATTCTGTTTGATATAATTTGCCAAAACATAATGCGCCGCTGGTTCATCATCTACAATAATACATTTTTTTGTTTCTCTCATCCTACAAACTTTTTAAGCTGTATTTCTAAATCCACAACATACGTTCTTTTATCGTCTTGAATGTCTAATTTATAGTCTTTTCCGTAAATTAAATTCAAACGTTCGATTGTATTTTTTAAACCAATTTTAGTTGAAATCACATCATTTTTCTTCGGAATTGAATTCGTAACATGAAGATGCAACAATCCGTTTTCAACTGAAATCGTAATTTTTACGAAGCAATTTTCAATGGCGCAGGTTCCATGTTTAAAGGCATTTTCAATAAATGCAATTAAAAGCATTGGAGAAATTTTATAGGTATAATCTTGATCTACGGTACTTTCAAATGAAATATCACAGCGATAACCAACACGCTCTTTTTCAAGCTGTACATAACTGTTTATAAACTCCAATTCGTCTTCTAAAGAAACACATTGTTTGCTGTTGCTTTCTAATTGATAACGCATTAACTGCGAGACTTTCATAATTAAATCGGGCGTTCTGTCTGGAAATTCAAGGCTTATTCCGTAAAGCGTATTAAAGGTATTGAACAAAAAATGCGGATTTAATTGTCCTTTCAAAGAGTTCAACTGCATTTGATTAAACAATAAAGCCGCATCGGTTTGTTTTCTGTGAATACGATAAAACTTAAAGACAATAATCGGACTCAGAATACAGACCAAAGTTCCGAGAACGCTTGCCAATTGGTAGGCATAACTTCTCTGATGCGAATTTTGATACAAATGACATTTTGCAAACATATCCAGCATTGTAATTTCATATAGAACAACAGAAAATACAAAAACTCCAAAAAGCGTTAAAATAATATAAGTAAAAGGTTTATTGGCTTTAAATAGAATTGGAAGCAGAAAAAAGCGGTTAAACTGGGCATGCATGTATAAAATACAGTAGAAAAATATACCCATTGCAATAGAAACGAATGAACTAAATAACATCCAATCATTTTTCAAGGTATAAATTGTAAATGAAAAAAGGACAACAGCAACTTCCTGCCACCATTTGTTATCCAATATGTTATCGATTTTTTTATTCATTCTTAATTTTAAAATAGGTTACAAAGTACGGACAAATATTTAATTTTTATTTCGTAAAAATGACAAATTCAATTCGTCATTTACTAGTGCAGTACATCACTTAACCTGACTTTTATCAGTGTAAGAGAAATAAATTTGTTTCATCAAAACATTATTTCACACCTTGAGTTTATGTATTTCAAAAAAATTACCATTTTATTTTTATTGATTTTTGCCTCAATCGGTTACGCTCAAACCCTGTCTTTAAAAGAAGCAGTAAAAACAGGGCTTGAAAACTACGGTTCTATAAGAGCAAAAAACAATTACACCAATGCATCAAAAGAGACTCTGAAACAATCTCGCCGTGATTATCTGCCGAACTTAAATTTATCGGCACAGCAGGATTACGGAACCGTAAACGGCCAAAACGGACCGCTTTATGGTTTTGGAGGTTTAGGAGTTGCTTCATCAGGTTTACCTCTTCCTGAACAAAACTGGAATTCGGCGTTTGGAGCGCTTTATTTAGTCAACATGAACTGGGATTTTTTCACCTTTGGAAAAACACAGGAAAAAATCAATTTATCTAAAATTGATGTTCAGGCTAAAGAAAAAGATTTAGAGCAGGAAAAATTCCAGCAGGAAATTAAAATTTCGGCTGCTTATTTAAATCTTTTGGCAAGCCAGCGCTTATTGATTTCACAGCAAAAAAACCTTAACCGTGCTGAAGTTTTTAAAAGAACGGCCGCTGCAAGAGTTAAAAACGGATTATTAGCCGGAGTCGATTCTACATTGGCGACAGCTGAAGTTTCAAAAGCTAAAATAGCTTTAAATCTGGCAAAGAATTTCGTTAAAGAACAAAACAACAAATTAGTCGATTTAATGGGCGTTGCGCCTCAGGATTTTGTTGCAGATACGCTTTTCGTAACGCAGATTCCGAAAGAATTGATTCAAGGAAATGCAGCAAATGACAGTCTTCATCCGTTATTGCAATTGTATAAAACGAAAATCGATTACAGCAATCAGCAGGTTAAATTATTCAAACGTTTTTACTATCCAACGATGAGTGCTTTTGGTGTTTTACAAACCAGAGCTTCAGGATTTGACAATACTTATGCCTCAGATCAAACTGCTTTTAGCAGAAATTATTGGGATGGCGTAAATCCAGATCGTACCAACTATTTAATTGGAGTTGGAATTACGTGGAATTTAACCACACCTTTTAGATCAAGCAAACAAGTCAGCGCTCAGAAATTTGTTTCTCAAGCTTTGCAGGAAGAATACAATCAAGCCGATAGAGAATTGAAATCGCAATTGAATTTTGCCGAAGATAAGATCAAAATTACGTTAGAAAATTATGCCGAAGCGCCGATTCAGGTAGACGCGGCAAAAAGAGCTTACATTCAGAAATCGACTTTATACAAAAACGGTTTAACTGATTTGACCGATTTAACACAAACGATGTATGTTTTAAACCGTGCCGAAATTGATCGAGATATTGTCAACAATAATGTATGGCAGTCGTTCTTGCTGAAAGTAGCCGCAACGGGCAATTTTGACTTATTTATAAATGAATTTTAATTATAGATCCAAATGAATTTAATACGTTTTGCACTCCGCAAACCCATTTCCATATTAGTATTGGTTGCGGGTCTATTTTTCTTCGGAATTGGTGCCATCAAAGACATTAAGGTAGATATTCTGCCAAAAATGAATTTGCCGGTTATCTATATCGCGCATCCGTTTGGAGGTTACACGCCAGACCAAATGGAGGCTTATTTTGCCAAAAACTACGTAAACGTTTTACCTTTTTCGAATGGTATAAAATCGGTAGAAACCAAAAATATTCAGGGGTTAATGATTATGAAATTAACCTATTATGAAGGAACGAACATGGCTCAGGCCGCTGCCGAGTTAAGTGCGCTTTCGAACAGAATTCAAGCGGCTTTTCCTCCGGGAACACAGCCTCCGTTTATCATTCGTTTTGACGCTTCTTCACTTCCAATTGGACAATTGGTTTTAAGCAGTAAAATACGTTCAAACAATGAATTACAGGATTTAGCCAACGTTTATGTTCGTGCTTCGTTTACGGCGATTCCTGGTTTATTATCGCCAGCACCTTTCGGCGGAAGCCCAAGAACTATTGAGGTAAATGTTGATCCCGATTTATTGCGTTCTCATAATATGACGCCAGACCAGATTGTTGATGCGATTCGTTTGAACAACCAAACGGCTCCATCTGGAAACGTGCGTATGGGCGACAAAAACTATATTACGCCAACTAATAATACGATTAAAGAAGTTAAAGATTTTGAACAGATTCCGTTATTCAAAGGTGGTGTTCAGAACTTAAAATTAGGCGATGTTGCATCTGTAAAAGACGGTGCCGATATTACGGCGGGTTACGCTTTGGTAAACGGAAAACGTTCGGTTTACATTAGTATTGCAAAAGCGGGAGACGCTTCAACTTGGGATGTGGTTCAGAAATTAAAATCAGAATTGCCTAAAATTCAGAGTACACTTCCCGAAGATGTAAACATTACGTACGAATTTGACCAATCGGTGTATGTAATTAACTCGGTTAAAAGTTTGATTACTGAGGGAATTATCGGTGCGGTTTTAACGGGATTAATGGTTTTATTATTTCTTGGTGACCGTCGTGCGGCATTAATCGTAATTATGACGATTCCGATTTCGATTATTTCTGGAGTTTTATTCCTGAAATTATTCGGACAAACTATCAACTTAATGTCCTTATCAGGTTTGGCTCTGGCAATTGGTATTTTGGTGGATGAAAGTACGGTAACCATCGAAAATATTCACCAGCATCTCGACATGGGAAAACCCAAGGCACTCGCCATTTGGGATGCGTGTCAGGAAATCGCTTTACCAAAATTATTGATTTTACTTTGTATTCTAGCCGTATTTGCGCCAGCATTTACAATGGTTGGTATTCCGGGAGCGTTGTTTTTACCTTTGGCTTTAGCGATTGGATTTTCAATGGTGATTTCATTCTTGCTTTCGCAGACATTTGTGCCTGTAATGGCCAACTGGATGATGAAAGCGCATGCAAAACACGAACACGAACCGAATATTACAGATGATGAAGCCGAATTTAATGACAGCGGTATCACTCCAGAATCGGAACAAAATCTGATTACGCAGAAAAAGGGTTATGTAGAAAAAGACGATACCAACAATAACGGAAAAATTAGTGGATTCGAACGTTTCAAGATTCGTTTCATGCGAACTTTAGATCGTTTGTTTGTTCATAAAAAAGCGACGACTATTATTTATTTAAGTGGTTCGATTCTTTTGGCGGTTCTATTTATTGGATTTATCGGAAAAGATGTTTTCCCGAGAACCAATTCAAGTCAGTTTCAGTTGAGAATGCGCGCTGTTGACGGAACTCGTTTAGAAAGAACAGAAGAACAAGCCAGAGTTGTTTTAAAAGAATTGGAAAAAATGGTGGGTAAAGATCATATCGGAATTACATCTGTATATGTGGGTCAGCACCCTTCTCTATTCTCGATCAACCCGATTTATTTGTTCATGGCAGGTTCTCACGAAGCAGTTTTCCAAGTGAGTTTGAAAGACTATCATGAAGATATGGACGATTTTAAAGATGAGTTTAGAGCAAGACTTAAAAAAGTACTGCCAGATACTAAACTTTCTTTTGAGCCAATCGAATTGACAGACAAAGTTTTAAGCCAAGGTTCTCCTACTCCAATTGAGATTCGAGTGGCCGGAAAAGACAAAAAACGAAATGAATTATACGCGACTCAAATTGTAGACAAACTAAAAGCGATTTCGTATTTCAGAGACGTACAGATTGGTCAGCCCATTCATTATCCAGCAATGAATATTGATATTGACAGAACCCGTGCTGCCGAATTAGGAGTTGATATGAATGATATTTCGCGTTCATTGGTTGCTTCAACCTCATCTTCTCGTTATACCGAAAAAAATAACTGGGTCGACGAAAAAGCAGGATTATCGTATTCTGTTCAGGTTCAAGTGCCTTTAAATAAAATGAAAAGCAAAACTGATATTGGAGAAATTCCGGTATTGAAAAATTCTCTTCGTCCTGTTTTAAGCGACGTTGCCAAAATTACACCGGGCTTTGTAAGCGGTGAAAACGACAATTTAGGAGCCATGCCATACATTACCGTTACAGCAAACATCTACCAAACCGATTTAGGTACGGCTACAAAAGATGTGGGCAAAACAATTAGCGCTTTGGGCGAATTACCTCGTGGTTTGTTTATTACGCCAATTGGACTAAGTACTGTATTGACCGAAACATTAAGCAGTTTGCAAACAGGATTATTGGTTGCCATTTTTGTAATCTTCTTAATGTTGGCTGCTAATTTCCAATCGTTCAAAGTTTCGCTGGTTATTTTAACGACAGTTCCTGCGGTAGTTTTAGGATCTTTATTAATGTTAACTATTACAGGCTCAACGTTGAATTTACAGTCGTATATGGGAATCATTATGTCGGTTGGGGTTTCGATTGCTAATGCCGTTTTATTGGTTACGAATGCCGAACAGCTTCGAAAAATAAACGGAAATGCCTTAGAATCTGCGCGAGAAGCGGCTGCGTTACGTCTTCGTCCGATTATCATGACTTCGGTTGCGATGATTGCGGGAATGTTACCAATGGCAATTGGACACGGCGAAGGAGGCGATCAGGTTTCTCCGTTAGGAAGAGCGGTTATTGGCGGCTTATTATTTTCTACTTTTGCCGTATTATTAATCCTTCCGCAGATATTTGCGTGGGCGCAAGAAAAAACATCGACACAATCTGTTTCTTTAGATCCTGAAGACGAAGAAAGTATCCATTATATCTCATCAATAAGTAAGTCGAAAGTTGGAAAGTAATAAAGTCGAAAGTCATAAAGTCGAAAGTCGAAAGTCAAAAGTCGAAAGTCAAAAATCGTAAAGTCAAAGGTCGAAAGTCGAAAGTTATGATCGTCGCGAAAATACTTCTATAAACTTTCATACTTTCTGAATACTTATAAAACATATATAAAACCAAAAAATGAAAAATAACATTATAAAATCTACAGCGATACTATTTACAGCTTTAGTTGTACTAAGCTGCGAAAAGAAAAAAGAAGAAACTGCGAAAGCAGAAATCGAACCTAAAGTAGAAACTTTCGCTTTAGCGAAAGAAAAACTAACAACAGAATTGCGTTTACCAGCGGAATTAACCGGTTTCCAACAAGTTGATTTGTATGCAAAAGTGAGCAGTTTCGTAAAATTATTGAAAGTTGATATTGGTACGAAAGTAAAAAAAGGACAGCTTTTGATTGTTTTGGAAGCACCAGAAATCAGTTCTCAATTGGCTGCAGCCGAATCAAGATTGAAATCGATGGAAGCCATTTACGCCACCAGCAAAAGCACTTACAACCGTTTGTACGAAACCAGCAAGGTTGAAGGAACAATTTCTAAAAACGATTTAGAAATGGCAAGCGGTAAAAAGAATTCTGATTACGCACAATATCAGGCAGCAATTGCAGCACACAAAGAAATCTCGATTATGAGAGGTTATCTGGAAATTCGTGCTCCTTTTGATGGCGTTGTAGCGGCTAGAAATGTCAATTTAGGAACATTTGTAGGTCCGGCAGGAAAAGGTTCAGATTTACCTTTATTAACGATTCAAGAGCAAAGTAAATTACGTTTGGCGGTTTCTGTTCCAGAATTGTACACAGGATATTTGCACCCAGGAGACGAAATGAGTTTTAATGTAAAATCATTGCCAGAAACTTTTACTGCTAAAATTACCAGAATGTCTGGCGCTTTAGATTTAAAACTGCGTTCTGAAAGAGTCGAAATGGACGTTCACAACACCAAAGGAAATTTATTACCTGGAATGGTTGCCGAAGTTTTGTTACCGCTTAACGCGAAAGACAGCACATTTGTAGTGCCAAAATCGGCGGTGGTGAATTCTGCAGAAGGTTTATATGTGGTAAAAGTAGTAAACCACAAAGCGACAAGAGTTGACATTAAAAAAGGAAGAGAAATCGAAGATAAAATTGAAATTTTCGGCGATTTGACTCCAAACGATAAACTGGTAAAAATTGCCAGCGAAGAAACTAAGGAAGGCGATGTCATAAACGAATAACCTGCGTTTAGTCTTCATTTTAGTGATTACCAATTACTGTACGCATTTCTTAGGAATGCAAATTTAAAAATTTGCCTAAAAGGGCGGTTCTTCTTTACTGGAAGAGCTGTCCTTTTTTTGGTTAATAAACAGGTAAAAATACGTGGTTGTTGAAATTGGTAAATTGATATTTTTGAAAATCGTTTAATAATAACAAAACTCTTCTACAAAAAATCTTGACAATTTTCATATTACCTAAAATAATAATGATCATTCAATCCTATTCTTCTAATAAATTATAAATGGCAAAAATTTACATATCATATTCAAGAAAAGACAACAATATAGCTGTTGAGATAGCTGAATATCTACAAAATCATGGACATGAAATCTTAATCGATATCCATGAGTTAACTCCTGGAATTGATTGGAGAAAAAAAATTAACGAAGCATTAAGCTCTGCTGAGGGAATAATAACTCTCATTACAGAAAATAGTTTAGAATCGCAATTTGTTATGACCGAAATCGGAACTGCTAGAACTTTTATAGACATTGATAAAAATAAATTTTTTATTCCTGTAATTTTTGGCAACATAAATATTCCACTAGTATTACAAGATATTCACTGTTTATTTGCCGAAACTAATTCTATAAATGATACAGCACAAAAAATAAATGAAGCTATAGCACAACATTCAATTAGAAGAGAAGCTGAAAATATCAAACAAGCTAAACAAATCGAAAAAATTGAAGTCAATGCTTCAAAATATGTTGAAGAAGCAATGGGTAAATTAAAAAAGAGAGAAGCTAATGATAAAATAACAGGAACTATTTGGTACGTTTTGGGTTTTATTTGTTTACTAGGTGGAGTATTATTTGGTGTCAGTGAGATTTCAAAATTCTTAAATATTGAAAAGTTAACGGAAAATGTCCAATGGACGATTGTAGTTATCTTAACAATCAAAACAGCTGTAATAATTGGCTTGTTGATTGCCTGTTCAAAATACTCATTTACTCTTGGTAAATCTTATATCAATGAAGCATTAAAAAATGCAGATCGTGCCCATGCAATTTCATTCGGCAAATTTTATCTAGATGCTTACAGTTCAACTGCTAAATGGGAAGATTTAAAAGAAGCTTTTCAATATTGGAACATTAATAACGAATCGTCATTTTCTAAACTCGATACAAATAACTATGATCCCAAATTCCTTGAATTAGCTATTGAACTATCTAAAACAATAAATTCTAAAAAATAAAAATATCTACAAAAAACCTATGACAAATGAAGTAGAAAACCTAAAAAATGATTTTGAAAGTATTCAAAATGAAATTAAAAACAAATTTCGATTACCTATTTTCTTAACATATTCTGTTATTCTAATAATATATAATTGGGATGTAATTTTTTACTTAGCATTTGAAAATGAAAAAGCGTTAATTAAAATTAATTATGTGAAAATTTTTTTTATCAATGAAAATTTTCAACGTATTTGGAAGCCTATATTGTATGCAATGTTATACTCTATAGTATTTCCCTTTTTACAATTATTAATTAATTTAATCGTTCAATTTTCTAAAAATATTAATAATAAAATTTTACGAAAGGAAGAATTAGATAATGCAAATCATAAATTTAATATTCAACAGCAACTTACAGGTAGACAAAGTTTAGAACAACTACAAATTAGAATTGATCAACTACTTGTAGAAAATGAAAAGCTAATTTCTACAAACAATTCCTTACTTTCTCAAGTAAAAAATGATTCATCTGAAATTCTAGATGTAAATTCAATATTTAATTCAGAATATGAAAAAACTGCGAAAGAAATCTTAGAAGAAGTAAATAAACTAAATAATGAAGAAAAATCAGCTTTTATAGATGTATTGGCAGCTTTTGAAAATACAACAAATTATGTCGAGATTGGACAAATTAATGCAAAAGCTGTTTTTCCAAAACACACAAAAAAAGCATTAGAAATTCTAATAAAAAGAAATATCATTGAACCACATCCTACAAGTTCACAATATTATAAAGTAAACTCATTTGGAGGAAAACTTATCAAATATTTTAAATCAAATTATGTAAAATAAACCCGATTGCGCAGATTTATCTCCAAGGATAGCACAGATTTGCAATCCAGAGACTTTATAAGATTTCGATTTTCAATTATATTTGTTTGAAATGGCGCAAAGTCAGAGACATTTGCGCAGCGGGAAAAACGTTAGCAAAATATACTTAAAACACTATTGAATGAATACAGCAGAAATAGAATTGGTTAAAATTAGCGCAAGTTTATTGGGTGGTGGCGCGATTGGCGCTATAATAACTGCAATAATTACTAATCACAGAAATAGAATACAACCTATCGGTAAAGATGTGAATATTGAAACTGTTTTTTCTCCTGGAAAAATATTTAAAGATCATCTAACAAAAATCACATTTTCTGGCGTAGACGATAATTATCATTTTGACAATCTTTATTTAGTTCGTATTGAAATGATTAATGAAGGGAATAAAGATTATCCTGAATTTAACTTTGGGATTACTCTTCCTGATTACGCAAAAGCTATAAACATAAAATCAAGTGGTGAAGATAGACATCACACAATATCAGTATCTCAAAATATTGATTTTAGTTCCCCAACCAGGATAATTGATTGTAATTTAACACCATTCAATCGAAAGGATATTTATAATATTTCGCTATTTGTCACTTGTACAGGAAATAATGTAATTAGTAATGTTGACATTAGCACTGATATGCCAATTCGATTTAAAGAAATCCAAATAATTTCAGAAACAACAATTGTTTTACTGGAAGAAATAATAAAAAGAACGTCATTTTGGCCATTTCGATAAAGTAAGCCCGATCGCGTAGGGATATCTTCACAATGATAGCGCGGATTTGCAATCTGTGCGCTTAAAGTAAAGAACCATTTTATCTTTAAGAACTAAAAAACCTCGACAATAAAAAATCGAGGTTTTCCCATTTTATAAACATTATTCCTCACTCAAATAAGGATTCAAAATCTCCGCCAATTCATTGATCCAATAATAATTGTCTTCAAAATTGGTTAGTCCAATTTGGAGGGTTTCGTGTTGTCGCATTACGGCAAGAGCTAAAATGCAATTTACTTGTCTTAAGATTTTAGCCATATCTTCGGGATCTATAATATGGTTAAAAAAATCAATCAGCCTTGTTTCGGCTTCTTGGGAAAGGGTGTTTGAATTCATAAAGTCGTAGTTTTTAAGAATATAAAACCCTTGCATTTTAGTGTTCCTAACGCCTACGACAGCGCCTACGGGCGTTTCCGACACCGTACACATAATACAAGGGCAAGACTATTTTTTCTTAAAGTCGTAGTTTTAAGAACTTCAAATGTAAGAAAACTTTTTAAAAAGAAAGATTTTTCTTTCAATTAATATATTGCTTTTATCAAATATACTAAATCTATATTTCAGGAGGTATTAATCGCATTTTTGTCATTTCGACGTAAGGAGAAATCTTCGCGAGAAACTCCGCAAACTAAATCGCCAATCTTTGTCGAGCTACTTGTTGAGATTTCTCCCTTCGGTCGAAATGACAAACTAAACGAATAGACAAATTGAACGCCTTTGTCAGGCTGAGCGAAGTCGAAGCCCCGCAAACTTAATCGACAATCTTTGTCGAGCTACTTGCGAAGATTTCTCCCTTCGGTCGAAATGACAAACTAAACGAATAGACAAATTGAACGCATTTGTCAGGCTGAGCGAAGTCGAAGCCCCGCAAACTTAATCGACAAACTTTGTCGATATGCGCGTGTGATCCTTCGTTCCTCAGGATGACAAACTGCACGTAAACATTTGTCAGGCTGAGCGAAATCGAAGCCCCGCAAACTTAATCGACAATCTTTGTCGAGCTACTTGTGGAGATTTCTCCTTACGTCGAAATGACAAACTAGACGTAAGACAGGAACGCTAACACTAGTAAAAGGCAAAAAAATCACAAGAAACTCCACAATCATTTTAAAACATAGCCTCTGGTTTCAACCAGAGGAACGCAAAGATTGATCCTCAATTAATTAAAATAATCAATTGCCTCCAGCTTTAGCTGGAGGTATAAATAAGAATCATAATAAGGCTTTAGCCAAAATGCGCGTTTTGGCTAAAGCCTTATTACTATTCAATCTTTTAATCCCCTAGTTAAAACTAGGGGCTATTCAAAAAAAATGCAGGACCAAAATATGATCCTGCATTTTTCTATAATTTGATAAATCTAAATAGAAATTTCTTTTTTAGACTCCTTGGCGCTCATGTATTCCTTCTTTAATTTCTTCCACCATTTTTTTATTAAAAGCGGGTAAATCATTCGGGTTTCGGCTGGTTACTAATCCATTGTCTACGACAACTTCTGAGTCTTCCCATTGTGCTCCGGCATTTTTCAAATCGTTTTTAATAGAGAAAAACGATGTTACTTTTCGACCTTCTAAAACGTCAGCATCTACCAGAATTTGAGGTCCGTGACAAATAGCGGCTACTGGTTTTTTACTTTCAAAAAAGGAGCGTACAAAATTTACTGCAGCTTCTTCTCTTCTTAATAAATCAGGATTTATAACTCCTCCTGGAATAACCAAAGCATCGTAATCTGCTTCATTTGCCTGATCTAATACGACATCAACATTGTATTCTTTGCTCCAATTTCCGTCTTTCCAAGATTTGATCGTTCCAGATTTTAAACTAACGATATCTGCATTCCAACCTTGCTCTTCCAGATAGGCTTTTGGTGATGCTAATTCTGATTCTTCAAAACCGTTTGTTGCTAATATGGCGATATTCTTTTTCATAATTTTACTATTTAAAATGTTATTAATTTTGATTTAAGTTAAAATTAGTTATTTCAAACAGCCAGCAGAAATACACGCTGTTAAAGCTTTCTTTAATAAAAGTTAATTAATTGGAAATCAAATTTTTATTAAAAATTAAACTGAAATTATATAAGATTGATATCGATTTGGTTTACTATTTTATACCGTGAAAGCTTAAGAAATGATTGTATAAATTATGTCGCTCCGCTGGAGCTTTTGGTACGATATGTTTTAGGAATCTATAAATATTTCATTCCTCCGGAATTTCTAAATTGCTGAAATATTTTGGCAATATTTGTCGTTCCTAAGGAACTAATTTCTAATATCGATTATTTTCTTCAACGGATTAAAATCCGTTGCTAAAATATTTTTCATTCCTAACGGAATTTTAAAGAGCCATAGGCTCGATTTATTTTGTAGCCCGGGATTTTAATCCCGGGTTAAAGAATCCCAAATAAAAAAGATCAGTAGGATCGAATCATTTAATCTACAACAATCCTCAATACCATAAGAAAAACTTCAATAACTTCCCTGCACTTATATGGTTCAAAAAAATAATTGCTATTTTTGATAATCCTATTTTTTGAAAACAACTTATCAGAAGATTAAACATTTCCGTTTTAATCAAAACAGCAACCATTATAATATACCATTTATGAATGTTTTACTCATTGAAGATGATAAACGCATCAGCGAATTTATAGTAAAAGGTTTGGAGGAAAACAACTTTACTGTGCATCTGGCCGAAACGGGCGAGATTGCCAGAGACCTCATCCAACAAGATATTTGGGATATTATTTTAATGGATATTATGCTTCCTGGAATTGACGGAATTCAGTTGGTGAAACTAATGCGTTTCAAAAAAAATCATACGCCCGTTTTAATGTTAAGCGCTTTGAGCGACACCGACGATAAAGTAAATGCATTAGATTCTGGCGCCGATGATTATTTGGTAAAACCTTTTCATTTTAAGGAATTAATTTCGAGAGTCAACGCATTGACACGCAGAACCAAATTCAACTATGACAAAGTAGAAACTTTGTACAAATTAGGAACTTTAACCATAAATCCCGAAGAACATAAAGTTACCGAAAACGATAATCTAATCGATTTGTCGCCAAGAGAATATAAACTGCTGTTGTATTTATTAGAAAACCGAAACAAAGTAATTCCGAGAACGCAGATTTTAAATGCCGTTTGGGGTATTAATTACGATAATAATACGAATGTTGTCGATGTTTACATTTCTTATTTAAGAAACAAAATTGAGCAAAACCATAAATTTATCCATACCATTAAAGGAACAGGATATATGCTTAAAGAAGAATTATGAAAATACGCAGCAGGTTTACTTTAATATCGTCTTTTACGTTTAGCGTTGTTTTTGTCATTGCTTCTGTTATCACGTATTATTCTTTCTACAGTTATTCGGAAAAAATCATTTATAACGAACTGCAAAAAACGTGTTTACTGACGGGAATTTTCTATCTCGAAAAAGACGAACTGCCCGAAAATCAGCATTTATTAATTGGTCAGCAATTCAGGGAAAATTCGCTGGAAATAATTACGCGTGTTTACAACAATAAAAATCAGATTGTTTACGGCGATAAAACGATTGATGCCAATATAAATGCCGAAAAACTAGATTATATTCGGAAAAACAGAAAGTTGAATTTCAAATCCAAACATCATTTCTATTTTGGAAGTTACTATCATGACAACCAAGGAGATTTTGTAGTTTTTGTTAAGAAAAACGACGTCGAATTTAAAACCATGACCGACAGATTACAAATCATTATGATTATGGTTTTAATCATCGGATTGATTACGATTTATATTGTGAGTCGTGTACTTTCTAATCTCGCTTACAGTCCGATAAAAAATATTATCGATCAGGTAAACGAAATTCAGGCTTCGTCTCTCGACCGCCAGATTGTTTCTCCAAATACCAAAGACGATATTCAGGAACTGGTAGAAACGTATAATAATTTGTTTACCCGATTATCGGATACTTTTATCATTCAAAAAAACTTTATCAATTATGTTTCGCATGAATTTAAAACGCCTTTAACGGCTATTTCTGGAAACTTAGAAGTATTTGCCCAAAAGGACAGATCAAGCGCCGAATACAAAGAAATGTCTGAGAAAGTATTAGAAAATGTTTATCAAATCGAAGACACCATGAATACTTTAATGATGCTTTCGGGCTTGAGAAACAATACAGAACTCAACGAAATTTTCAGAGTTGATGAATTGGTTTGGGACATTAACGATCAATTACCTGCTATTTACGATTTGAAAAACGCTCCGATACAAATCGTTTTGGAAGTGGTAAATGATAAACTGCTTTCGATAAAAGGAAACAGCAACGAAATCAAAATCGCTTTATACAATATTATAGAAAATGCCGTAAAATATTCTAACGGAAATCCTATCAAAATAAGTCTGCTGGAACAAGATAATCAACTCAAAATCGTTATCGAAGACCGCGGAACCGGAATCAGCGAAGACGATTTAACTTTCATTAAACAAACTTTTTACAGAGGTAAAAATGTAAAAGATATAAAAGGAAGCGGTGTTGGACTTTCATTAGCCAATATTATCTTCAAACAAAACAATATCGATTTTAACATTGCATCCAAAAAAGACGAAGGAACAACGGTAACGCTACTATTTCCGCGACTCTAATCGTTTTCTAATGTTGCTCTAACCGTCTTATAACACACATCAAATTAAGGGCTAATATGTCGCCAATAACTTTGCGACATCATTAAAACAACTTAATTTGAAACGTTTACTTTTAACCTTACTCGTTATTGTATCGCACAAAGGTGTGGCGCAGATTACTGCCATAAACGATACAATTGTGCTGTCCAGAACACAAGCCGAGACTTTGTTTTTGGATAAGAATATCTCTCTTATTTCCGAAAAACTGAACATCGACATTGCCGATGCACAAGTTATTCAGGCAAAATTATGGCCCAATCCTACGCTGACTATCGGCGAAATCAATCTTTGGAACAATGCTACCGCACAGCAATTACCTCCACTTTGGGGAAATTTCGGAAGAACTTCACAAGTCAATGCAGAACTGGAACAGCTTGTTCAAACAGCCGGAAAAAGAAAAAAAATGATTGCTATGGAAAAAGTGGGCGTTGATATCGCCAAAGAATATTTCAAAACTTTTTTACGCAATTTAAAAATCGAATTTAGAGGCAATCTTACGGAACTGCAATACAATCAGGCGCAGGAAGCTATTTATAAAAAACAGCTTTCATCGATGCAGACTTTAATAAAAGCTTACGGAAATCAGGTAAAACAAGGCAATGTGGGCAAAGGCGAATATATCAGGCTAAAAGCTACTGAACTTCAGTTTTTAAAAGAAATCAGCGATTTACAAAAAGAAAATAACGCCTTGCAGAAAGAACTTAAAGTTTTAATGAATCTTCCGGCTACAAACTATATCAAACTTACAGATGAAGGTTTTGTTCCTGATAATAAAAATATCGAAAACATAAACTTAGGAAATTTAATGGCTTCGGCTGTAGAAAACCGACCAGATATGAAAGTGCTTAAACTCGGAAATGATTATAACGACAATAAGTATAAATACGAAAGAGCCATGCGAACGCCAGATGTTACACTTGGTGTAAGTTATGACCGTGGAGCGAGTTTAATGAATGATTTTGTGGGAGTTGGTTTCTCGCTTGATCTTCCGTTTTTTAATAGAAATCAGGGAAATATAAAAGCGGCTAAACTGGCAATTGATCAAGGGAAATTATTGGCAGAAGAAAAAACGATCAGCATACAATCGGAAGTATTACAATCATATGAAGATTTATTGGTTACCAAAAAATTATATGACAGTGTAGAAGCTGATTATGAAGGAGATTTAGACAAACTTCTGGAAGCGTATCGTAAAAACTTCCTTCAAAAAAACACCAGCATGTTAGAATATCTTGATTTTGTTGATGCTTATTTAGACAACAAATCGATACTGCTGAACTCTAAAATGGACCTGAACAAAAATCTGGAAGAACTGCGCTATATCTCGGGTCAGGAAATCAACTAAATCTAATTTTCAAATACAAAAACAAATGAAAAAATATATTGTACTCCCAATACTGGGGTTAATGCTCGTTTACGGATGTGGCAAAAAAGAAGAAGTTAAAGAAACAAAGGAGGAAAAGTTTTGTATCGATAAAGATTTAAAAGAAAAAATCACCATCGAACCTATACAAAAACGTTCTGTGAGCGAATCAATAAACCTTACTGGAAACATTACGTATAACGGCGATCACGTGGTGCAGTTTAATAGTCTTGTTGAAGGAATTATTACCAAAACTACTTTCTCGTTGGGCGATTATGTTCGAAAAGGACAGGTTTTGGCTGAGATAAAAAGTACCGAATTAAACAGCATGCAGTCTGAAAGCAAATCGCTTCAATCACAGATAAATGTGGCACAACGCAATTTACAAGGTATAAAATCAATGTTTGATGATGGAATTTCATCTCAAAAAGATTTAATGCAGGCGCAAAGCGAACTGGATGTTTTAAAATCTTCACTTGAAAATGTAAAAGCCAATCTGGCGATGTTTAGCGCTAGCAGCGAAAGATCTGTTTTTTTAATTAAAGCGCCGACAGAAGGTTACATAGTAGACAAAAATATAAGTCCGGGAATGCAGATTACAGACGGCAGTGAACCGCTTTTTACGATTTCTGACTTACAAGAAATCTGGGTTATGGTAAATGTGTATACGAGTAACTTAAAAAATGTATCCGAAAATATGCCTGTTGATGTTACAACGCCAGCGTATCCTGGAGAAATTTTTAAAGGAAAAATAAAAATGATGTCTAAAGTTTTTGATGCCGATGAACATGTTTTGAAAGCCAGAATTGTAATGGAAAACAAAAACCTGAAACTAAAACCAGGAATGACAGCCGATATCATTATTGATAAAAGTTTAGGCGGAGATATGCTAGAAGCCGTGCCGGCAAAAGCCGTAATTTTTGACAACAACCGCGATCATATTTTAATTTATAAAGACGATTGCACGATCGAAACAAGAGAAATCAATCCGATAATTAAAAACAACGACTGGGTTTATTTTAAAGACGGAGTTAAAGAAGGCGAAATGGTGATTACGAAAAATCAGCTTTTAATTCACGAAAGATTAAAAAACTAATTATCTGCTAAACAGATAAACACAATACAAGACATGAAAAAATTTGTACAAGGATTAGTTGCTTTCTCGCTAAAAAACTCCCTCATAGTTTTTTTCCTGACCGCTATATTACTAGTCGCCGGTATCGTGAGTTACATTCACACACCAATTGAAGCCTTTCCCGATGTAACCAATACAAGGGCAAGAATTATTACACAATGGCCGGGAAGAAGTGCCGAAGAAGTGGAGAAATTCATCACGCTTCCTATTTCCAAACAAATGAATACGATTCCGAAAAAATCTGAAGTCCGTTCTATTTCGCTTTTCGGATTATCGGTCGTAACCGTATTATTTGATGATGGCGTAGAGGATTTTTACGCACAGCAATACGCCTCAAACCGTCTTAACGGACTCGATCTTCCCGAAGGAGCCGATGTAGAAATCGATCCGCCGTCTGGAGCAACGGGCGAGATATTTAGATATGTTATTAAAAGTGATTTGCCAATCAAGGAAATCAAAGCCATTCAGGATTGGGTTATCGAAAGAGAATTGATCGCCGTTCCCGGAGTTGCCGATGTGGTAAGTTTTGGTGGTGAAGAAAAAATGTTCGAAATCAAAATTAATCCAACACAATTAGAAAATTACAATCTTTCGGCTTTAGATGTTTACGAAGCCGTTTCAAAAAGTAATATCAATGTGGGTGGAGACGTTATTCAGCGTGGCGATCAAGCTTATGTTGTTCGTGGCGTTGGATTAATCAATAAGGTCGAAGATATTGGTAATATTTTAATTGAAACCAAAGGTGGAACTCCTGTTTTAGTAAAACACGTAGCCGAAGTTTCCATCTCGGCAAAACCAAGATTAGGACAAGTAGGTCTAGACGGAAACGATGATGTTGTAGAAGGAATTGTAGTGATGCTCCGCGGAGAAAATCCGGGTGAAGTGATCAAAAAACTTAAAGAACGTTTAACTGAACTTAACGAAAGAGTTTTACCCGATAATGTCAAAATTGTTCCATTTATCGATCGTACCGAATTGGTAAATACAACGGTAAAAACAGTTACTAAAAACCTTGTAGAAGGTATTTTACTAGTATCATTAATCGTATTTATTTTCCTTTACAACTGGAGAACATCTTTGATTGTGGCATCTGTAATTCCGCTTTCGTTTTTGTTTGCTATTGTTATGTTGAGAATTCAGGGATTGCCGGCGAATTTAATTTCGATGGGCGCTTTAGATTTTGGATTACTGCTCGAAGGAACGCTCGTTATTGTCGAACAAGTCTTTGTTTCGCTCGAAAAGAAAGCGCACAAAGTGGGAATGGAACGCTTTAACAGCATGAGCAAAATGGGATTGATCAAGAAAAGTGTCGGCAGCGTTGCGACTTATATTTTCTTTGCCTTAATCATTTTGATTGTGGCGTTGATGCCTATTTTCTCTTTCACGAAAGTAGAAGGAAAAATGTTCTCTCCCCTAGCCTTTACACTAAGTTATGCGCTTTTAGGATCATTACTTTTATCGCTTACGTACGTTCCTGCCATGTGTAAAGTCATGCTGACCAAAAACATTGTCGAGAAAGAAAACATGATTTCGCGTTTCTTTAGAGAAAACCTTTTTAAACTGTTTCAATGGAGTACCAAGCATCGTAAAGCTACTTTTTATGCTTTTTTAGCTCTGTTAGCGGTTTGTTGCGCAAGATTTGCTTTTTACGGATCAGAGTTTATTCCGAAACTGAATGAAGGTGCTATTTATGTAAGAGCGACATTGCCAAACAGCATCAATCTTGATGAATCGGTAAGATTGACTAAGGAAATGAAAGCCAAGATCAGGAAGTTTGAAGAAGTTAAATTTATATTGACACAAACCGGAAGACCAAATGACGGAACAGATCCAACTGGATTTTTTAATATAGAATTCCATATCGAACTGAAACATAAAGACGAATGGAAACATGATATTTCTAAAGAAGAATTAATTGCCGAAATCAAAAAAGTACTCGATGTATATCCCGGAATTGCCTTTGGTTTCAGTCAGCCCATTCAGGATAATGTCGAAGAATATGTTGCCGGAGTAAAAAGTCCGCTGGCGATAAAGATATTTGGAAGTGATCTTTTTCAATTGGAAGAAATGGCCGCAAAAGTTGCCAATTCAATTAAAGACGTAAAAGGAATTGAAGATATTAATGTCTACAAAAACATCGGTTTACCCGAATTAAGAATTCAGCTTGACGACGAAAAAATGGCGCGTTACGCTGTTACCACTGCCGATGCGCAAGCCGTAATCAGAATGACAATTGGCGGACAAGCGGCAACCAAATTTTATGATGACGAAAAGATATTTGATATCACATTGCGTTTTGAAAAAGAATATCGTGATTCTAAAGAAAAAATTGAAGGCATTCTTATTCCAACCCTAAATGGTAAAAAAGTGCCTTTAAAAGAAATTGCAACGGTAGATTATAAAACAGGTCCAACCTTTATTTATCGTGAAGGAAACAGCCGTTACATTGCCGTAGGATTTAGTATTGAAGGTCGAGATTTAGGAAGTACAATTGACGAAGCGCAGAAAAAAGTTGCTGCCGAAGTCAAACTTCCTAAAGAAAATGTGATGAAATGGGCAGGAGAATTTGAAAGTAAAGAAAGAGCAACTAAACAATTGGCGATGATTATTCCTGTAGTTTTGGTCTTGATTTTATGTCTGTTGTATTTCAACTTTGGAAATTTCAAAGATACCATGATTGCTGTAACCGCGATGCCGTATGCTTTTATCGGTGGATTTCTGTCACTTTGGGTAACAGGAACTGTATTTGGAATCTCGGCGGGAATTGGGTTTATTATTCTCTTTGGTGTGAGTGCCATCGATAGTATTGTCCTGATCGGAATGATTAGGGAAAATATGCGAAACGGAATGCATTTAAGAGATGCTATTTCGGAGGGAATTCACAGCAGAATTCGTCCTATTGTGATGATTGCCCTTATGGGATCTCTAGGATTACTGCCTGCTGCATTATCAACCGGAATGGGTTCTGAAGTACAAAAACCATTAGCTATTATGATCGTGGGCGGATTAATAACGTGTATGATTTTATCACTAACGGTTTTACCACAAGTATTCTATTGGTTTTACCGCAAAAAAGATCCTAGTAACACCGCATCTTAATCTTACTTATATAATTTTAGAAAAAGCACCTTTAGACATTTGGTTTAAAGGTGCTTTTATTGAAATAGGACGAATCGTAAATATGTCTTATAATAATACAATTAAAACTTTTACGGGTATAATTTTTCAAAACACATTACAGTAAACACCAAATAAGTGATTTAAAACAAAAGTATTCTTTTTAAATTTTCTTTTTATGAAACAGAAAGCTGACCATCAAAAAACTGAAGAAATAGCAGAAACAGAGTTACTGCATCATGTGAGACTTAGTATCAATCCGAAATTTCAGGATTGGGTTTTATTTAAAAACGGAACCTATATCATTTTTGAACATGCAGAGGAAATTCGCCATTTAGAAAGCACCGCGTTAAAACTTATAAAAGAATTTGGTCCTGTTTATTCAGGAGAACGATCTGAGGATTTTGATGTAACTGATTTAAAAAATACAGAAGGCTGGATTGTTTCTGGACACGGCTACGGAATGTATACGTATGTAAGTCCGCAGGAACTAAAATATAAAAAACCAGATACTGCAAAAATTGGTTTATTCGGTCGCAAAAAAAGGGATTTAGATGGCAGAAATCCTGTAATCATTCATGTTAACCGAAAAGTAAAATTTTAAAAACCTTGTGAACCTAACTGACACAAACATTTTGGTGATAAAACCTGAACAAGTACGTGCTCGCGGAAGAACATCTGATTCGTGAATAAAGAATAACTTAAAAACAATCTAATTCGTAGCTTTTTACTAATTCAATTACTCCTTCTTGACCATTAATTTTTAAAATCTTTTTTTCTACCTTTTCAAGCACAACAGGACAATCTGAAATCTCGCGGGTAATTACTTTTTTCGAAATCAATCTGCTTAAACCCATGGCTTCCATATAGGATATTTTGCCATTATTAGGTCTTGCAATCACATAAAAGTTCACTGCTGTATAACCAGGTTTTATTAATTTAAACAATTTAAGTTTGTTTGAGTATAGCAATAGTCCAAATACTTTATCTTCAATAGTAATAAACTCAACAAGTTTACCGTCATTCATAAAAGTAAAAGATTTAAGTTCGCTGGGTAAAAACTCTTTCTTTTTATTGTTTGCGTCGTAAACTTTCAATTTATTTTCTAAGTCGAGAACCATTAAATTTTCAGATGAATAACCTGCATCTATTTTATAATCTTTTATCGTATCATTACTCTTTGTAATAATTTGAACATTTACTTTTTGAGCAATTGATTTAAATGCTGAAAGAAAAATAAAAAGTATTAAATAAAAATGTCGCATAGAATTAATTAGGTTATTTTTTAAATCAAACAAAAAAACAATTAAAGTACTGGAAATAAACAACTTCAACTAGCACTCATACTTTAACTTGTGTCAAACAAAGAAAGAAAATATTTTATATAAATCAAATTATTATAAAAGTGAGTATTAGTCTCGCTTGTCAACTTAAAGAATCCAACATTAAAATTTAGGAAATGCCTAAGAACGCTATTTTATAAATGAGATATAAATAAAATATATTCAAGACGAAAATATTCTTAAAATAATTGACAGAATACTTTTCTATAAATAGAAAGAAGTTTTAGAATGAAATCAATTACTTTTATCTGCAGTTTTTAAACGACTTTATTTCTATTTCACTAAAAATTATTTTGAAAACGAGTAGCTAGCCCTGATGGAAGCGGCATCCTTTTGTGGTCTCGTTTCTTTAACGAGACCACAAAAGATATAGCGGACAGCAGGAAATTGCTTCAAATGACTCAAGCGAAAAACCTCTGCCCTTGAACCTTTGTTTTTTACTTTAAAACAAATCCATTTTCCTTTAAAATATTCAAAACTTCGGCGATGATTTTAGAACGGCATTCTGAGTTTTTAGCATTTGGTCCCGTTTTTACCCAATACCGAATATTAAGCTGGACAACGCCTGCGGCCGCAACATCTGTAATAACAGCAGAATCTGCGTAATCTTTATCGGTCACATCTTCGTTTTGGTGAAGCACTTCCTTTACGAGTTCAATGGCACGATTGTAATCGGAACCATATTCGAGTCCAACGTTAAAAGTCTGGAGCAAAAATCCCGCGCTGTTATAATTGATAAGCGTATTTTTAATCAAAAGTGCATTTGGAATATAGATAATTTTAGAATCGCTTTTTACTTCTGTATCACGAAGATTCAGGTTTATGACTTCTCCTTTGACGCCGTTGCTTTCAATAATATCACCAATATTAAAAGGACGTTTAAAAGCCAGCAGAATTCCAGCAAGAAAATTTTCACCTATATCTTTAAGAGCAAAACCAATCACAAAAGCCGATATTCCGGCTCCAGCCAGCACGCTTTGGGCGATTCCGTCAAGACCAATAATTTTAAACATAAACAGAATTCCGATAATAATCAGAACCGATTTGATTAAGCGGGCAATGAAAGTCGCCAAAAGGCGATCGTGCATTTTGGCTTTAAGTCGGTTTCCAGCAAAAATACCAATACGTGTTGCGATCAGCCACGAAACAAGAATGACAACAACGGCAAGAATAAACTTTGGCGTAAGATCAACAATACTGTAATAATAGTTTTCTAAGTGTTTAAAAACGTCCTGCAAAAAATTTTCCATAATAATCGGCGTAAAAAAAGTAAAACCTTAAAGTTAAGTTTTTAAAAAACGCATGAGTTTACAGGATTTTATTTGAATTTTATAAAATCTGCTTATGTCTGTTTAGAAACATAATTTTAACTCTAACTTCTTATCATTAAACTTTTTATATCCTTTTTATAACTTTTAAGAGTTATGCTTCAGCTTTTTAAACCATAGTTTTACATTATTCGTAAATACTTAATAGTACTTAAAAAAAAATATTATGGAGACCCTGCAAAAAGTAATTGAATTATTATCAAAAAATTTCAACTCTCGTATTTCCATTCTTAGCAATAGTCCAGATGGTAAATTCAATTCTATTTTGGACACTAAAAACGGAATTATGTTTTCTGTATCTTATGATTGTTTGTATATTTTCAAGGATTTAAATGACAATATTTGGGCGACTACACCAAAATCATTTATTTACAAAGACCAAACCTATCATCCAAAAGAAGGAGAAGCGTATACTCGAAAAGATGGTATTAAATATATTTTTACTACCAAAGAAGCTGTTTTGGAAAAAGCAGCTGCGTATTTTGAAAAATTCATTGATCAGAACTACGGAATCAAAATCGTAAATGAGAAACTCTTTTTTTATGAAGGTCGTGATAGAACAGAAAAATTCGACTTAAAGCTCCATAAGTTTAAAGCTCGAATGTTTGATAAAATAGATGCTTATATTTCTTTTAATTAAAAAGACGTTACTGTCCTTTTTGTGATTTTGATAAAAATAAAAAGTCAGTTCTTTCTACTTAAAAAAAAACTTATTTTAATACAAATAAAACTTTTAGTGGCTGTATTACAGAAAGGCGTGGTTTTATTTTACTGAACCAAAAACAAAATAAAACCCATTACTATGCCGCTGACAAAAAAGATAAACGCATTATTGTCTGATAAATACCGCTCAAACATTACTATTTTAGGCAATTTCGAAAGCAGTACCTTTACTTCAATTCTCGATAATAATAACGGGACAATCTTTATTGTTTCAGATTCCGATTTAATCTCTTTTAAAGATCAGCATTGCAATATTTGGGTAAATACTTTGGATTCCTTTCATGCAAACGGAAAAGAGCATTACCCTAAACTTGGAGAATCTTATAAAATTCATGATGAAACATTCTATCATTTTACATCTAAGGAAGCAATTGTCGAAATGGCGTCTCAGTATTTTGACAAACATAAATACGATATAATTTAGACTTTCTGTAATTAATTATATTTTAAAAATATAAAGACAGAGTATGTCAATTGGTTAATCCAAAAACTAAAAATCTGACTACTTCAAGTCTTTCTTAATCACCAAATATTTTAGATCGGTATTTCCAGCATTTTTAATTCCGTGTTCCATATTAGAGGGACAATAAAAACTAGTATTGGGTCCAGCGATTTTGGTTTTTCCGTCAAGATAGAATTCGGCTGTACCTTCCAGAATATAGAAAAACTCTTCTTCTACGTGGCGATGCGGTGCGTGAGTTGATTTTCCAGGTTCTACTATACTCATTTTAAGTGTGTTTTCCTGTGTAAAGTTTTTATCTCCAAACCAATATTGATATCCTACTTTGGTTTTAGTGGCTTTATCAATTTCGAAATGATTGACACAGTTTTCGATTGTGTATTCCGGGGTTGCAGTTTCTTTTTTGGTTTCCTGAGAAAAGGTCTGCTGGAAAAATAAAACTGCAATTGTCGTCTTTAGAATGGTTAGCGCTTTCATTTTTTTGTTGTAATGTTACGAAAAAAATTGATATAGGCAGTTGTGTATATGTTTTTGTAATTCGATTAAAAAACAAAAGAAAAATCATAAAAAAGAGCCATTGGCTCGATCAATATTATAGGGCCGGATTTTAATCGGTTAATTTTATCAAAAATATATACATACGTTGTAATATACGTCGTTCCTACAGAACTCTTTTAACGCAGCGCTAATTTGTTCAATGGATTGAAATCCGTTGCTACAATATTTTTCATTCCTAGCGGAATTTTCTATTTAGAATTTATCACAATACATTGGAATCTTATATAACTGGAAATTGTTCCTGCTAAACTTTGTCAAAGTTTGAAACTTTGACAAAGTTCTAATGAAAAAATACAAGTTCTCTCCTAGCCCTGATCGAAACGGCATCCTTTTATGCTGGGGTTCGGCATAAAAGATATAGTGAAGAGCAGGACAAGTGGTCTTAAAAAACGAAAAAGTTGTGCTCCTTAATAAAATAAAACCAAAATAAATCTCAATAAAATAAAGGGTTCTCAAAGCTTTTTGCATTAATCTATGACACGATAAGAAAATATTATGATAAAAACATTTCATTATTAGAAAAACCGTCATACATTTGCCTAACAGTGTTAAACGATTTAATACTCGAATATAATGGCTAGCAAAGATCGAATTTTAAGACAAAAAGAAGAGACAAGGAACAACATCCTTGGCGCTGCTTATGATATCGTAAAAGAAGAAGGCTGGAATGGTTTGAGTATGCGTAAAATTGCCGACAGAATCGAATATACTGCTCCTATTATTTATGAATATTTCTCGAATAAGGAAGCAATACTAGAAGAACTGACTGGCAAAGGTTTTATCAAACTGACAAAAGAACTGCAGATTGCAATTGACAAGTTTGAAAAACCCGAAGATCAATTAGAAGCCATGTGGATGACTTACTGGGACTTCGCTTTTACTAATACTGAAATGTATCAGTTAATGTTTGGTGTTCAAATGACCTGCTGTGCACAGCGATGTTCGGCTCAAGAGGGACCTTACAAATTATTCACTCAGGTAATTGCTGAAGTAATGAAAGACAGTAATCCGAGTCAAGATATTATTAAACAAAAGTATTTTACTTTCTTTTCTGTTATTCATGGTTTAATCGCCATCAATATCATTAACAAAAGTGATATTTTAGAAACAATAAATGCCCAAATTTTGAAAGATGCCATTGGAGGTATCATCAAATCTATACAATAAAAAAATTTTCAATTTTACTTAACAGTGTAAAATGATTTAAACAGGATAACACAAAATCCTTTTTTTTATAACTTTCGCTTAACGCTGTTAGAAAATTTAATAAAGGTAATAAAACTCTTTTTTTAGACTTTTACTTAACACTGTTAAATATTTTAATACTGATTTAGAATAGAATTGGAAAGCTTAACTGTATGGAAATTTGCGCACTTTTACTTAACAACGTTAGATAATTTAATTCAATTAAATATGAATCCCGAGAATGCCAGAATACCTAAGAATTTTATCCGAGAGAATGTTCAACCAATTAAAACCAATATGAAAATGAAAAATGTAATTATAACCAGTTTTATTCTGGCTTTAGTATTAAGCAGCTGTGGCGACAAAAATCAGGCGCCTACTGCTCCACCGCCGCCGGTTTTACCTGTGTTGGCTATAACAAGTGCAAATACAACTACTGATGCTGAATATCCAGCTGCTATACAAGGAACTGTAGATGTTGAAATTAGACCACAAGTAAGTGGAAACCTTGACAGAATTTTTGTTGACGAAGGTGCTTATGTAAGTAAAGGACAAACGCTATTCAAAATAAACGAACGCCCTTTCCGTGAGCAGTTAAACAATGCTTTGGCAAGTCTTCACGCTGCAGAAGCGGCTTTGATCAACGCGAATCTAGAGGTTGATAAATTAACGCCGCTAGTACAAAACAAAGTGGTTTCTGATTATCAATTGAAAACTGCTAAAGCTTCTCAAAAAATCGCTGCTGCAAATATTGAACAAGCAAAAGCAATGGTAGGTTCTGCTAAAATTAATTTAGGATATACCAATGTTACGGCTCCAGTAAGTGGTTACATTGGAAGACTGCCTAAAAAACAAGGAAGTTTAGTTTCTGCTTCTGATATTGAAGCCCTTACCACTTTATCAGATGTTCATGAAGTGTTTGCTTATTTCTCTTTAGGTGAAACAGATTTCATTCACTTTAAAGAACAATATGCTGGAAACTCATTAGGCGATAAAATTAAAAAACTTCCTCCAGTTACTTTGATTTTGGCTGATAACAGCGCTTATCCAAAAACAGGAAAAATCGATATGGTTGACGGTCAGTTTGATAAAACTACAGGAGCAATCACGATTAGAGCGACTTTTCCAAATGCAAACGGAATTTTACGTTCTGGAAACACAGGAAGAATTCGTTTAGGATTAAACCACGACGATGCAATTTTAGTGCCGCAAGCCGCTACAATTGAAATGCAGGATAAAGTATTTGTTTTCAGTGTAGGTAAAGACAACAAAGTGACTAAAACGCCTATTACGGTTGTAGGTAAAAGCGGGACGAACTATTTAATTAAAGACGGCGTAAAATCTGGTGATCAAATCGTGATGAGCGGTATTGACAAACTTCAGGATGGACAAGCGATTCAGCCAGAAAAATCAACTAAAGTTGCCGAAGTAACTAATAAAAAATAATCAGAAGAAATAATGTTCAAAATATTTATACAAAGACCAGTACTTGCAACTGTAATCTCCATTCTGTTGGTGATTTTAGGGGTACTTGGTTTAACTAAACTGCCTTTACAACAGTTTCCTGATATTGCGCCTCCATCGGTTTTGGTAACGGCGGTATATCCGGGAGCCAACGCAGAAACGGTTTTGCGTTCTGTGGCACCTTCTATCGAAGAATCTATAAATGGTGTAGAAAACATGACTTATATGAGTTCTACAGCAAGTAACGACGGTACTTTGGCGATTACAGTTTTCTTTAAACTAGGAACAGATGCCGATCAAGCTGCGGTAAACGTTCAAAACAGGGTTGCTCAGGCGACAAGCCAATTGCCTGCTGAAGTTGTGCAGCAAGGTATTGTTACGGCGAAACAACAAAACAGTTTCATCATGGCAATTGGTATGTACACAGAGGATGAAACAAAATACGATCAGACTTTTGTTGCCAACTATGCGCAGATTAATATTATTCCGGAACTAAAACGTATTCCGGGTGTAGGTTCTGCCAGTATTTTTGGTGGTGTAAAAGATTACTCTATGCGTGTTTGGTTAAATCCAACGCAAATGTCAACTTATAAAGTAACGCCAAGCGAAGTTATGGGCGCTATTCAGGACAAAAGTTTGGAAGCGGCTCCAGGTAAATTTGGAGAGCGAAGCAAAGAGGTTTTTGAATACGTTATTAAATACAAAGGAAAACTTACTAAACCAGAAGATTATCAAAACATTGCCATTCGTTCTAATCCTGATGGTTCTGTTCTTCATTTAAAAGATGTAGCTAGAGTTGAATTAGGTGCTTACTCTTACAACAGTTTAACGCGTTTAAATGGTAAAAAAGGAATTGTAATTGGAGTTATTCAGTTAGCTGGATCAAACTCAAATGATATTCAGATTGCCATTAACAAAATGATGGAAAAAGCTTCTAAAGATTTTCCAAAAGGAATCAAACACAATATTTTCTATAGTACAAAAGTATCTCTTGACCAATCTATTGAGCAAGTTGAGCATACATTATTAGAAGCTTTTATACTGGTATTTATTGTGGTATTTATCTTCTTGCAAGATTTTAGATCAACATTAATCCCGGCTATTGCTGTACCTGTAGCAATTTTAGGAACGTTCTTCTTCATGCAGTTATTCGGATTTTCGATCAACCTTTTAACGCTTTTCGCATTAATTCTGGCGATTGGTATTGTGGTCGATGATGCCATTGTGGTAGTCGAAGCGGTGCATGCGAAAATGGAGCATAAACGCTTGTCTCCAAAAGTCGCAACCCATGAAGCAATGCACGAAATAACGGGTGCTATTATCTCGATTACGCTGGTAATGGCTGCTGTATTCCTGCCGGTTGGTTTTATGGAAGGCTCAACAGGAGTTTTCTATCGTCAGTTTGCCTTTACAATGGCAATTGCAATTGTAATTTCGGCAGTAAATGCCTTAACATTGAGTCCAGCGCTTGCGGCATTATTTTTAAAAGATAATCACGGAGCACATGATCACGATGCACCTTATCAGAAAAAAGGATTTAAAGAGAAATTCTTTACCGCTTTCAACAGCAGTTTTGAATCTTTAACAAACCGTTACGTAGGCGGACTTAAATTCTTAATCAGAAGAAAATGGTTGAGTTTAGGCGGATTAGCTTTAGTAGTTGTGGCAACTGTTGTAATGGTGAAAACAACTCCTGCAGGATTTATTCCAACAGAAGATCAAGGATTTATTGCCATTGCAGTAAATACGCCATCTGGAACATCATTAGACGGAACTCAAAAAGTAATGACCGATGCTGAAAATACATTAAGAGGTTTAGATGCTTCAAGATTCGTAACAGCGATTTCAGGTTTCAACTTATTGACGAATTCTACAAGTCCCTCTTCTGCAGTTGTATTCGTATTGCTTAAACCAAACGAAGAACGCGGCGAAGTAAAAAACATTGACGAAATCATGAATCAGGTTCGTGGTAAACTGGGCGCTATTTCTGGCGGAAGTTTCTTCGTATTCAGTTTCCCAACTGTTCCCGGATTTAGTAACGTTGAGGCTTTAGATTTAGTTCTTCAGGATAAAACAGGAGGAAAACTGGATAAATTCAGCGGCATTTCTCAAAATTTTATCGGTGAATTAATGAAACGTCCTGAAATTGCAGTTGCCTTTACTTCTTTCAAAGCCGATTATCCGCAATTGCAATTGGAAGTTAATGACGAAAAAGCAAATCAATTGGGTGTTAATGTTAAAGACATTTTACAAACGATGCAGGCTTATTTTGGTAGCGCACAGGCTTCAGATTTCAACCGATTTGGTAAATATTACCGTGTGGTTGTTCAGGCAGATATCGAAGACCGAGCAGATCCAACAGCAATTGACAGAGTTTTTGTAAAAAACAAAACTGGCGAAATGGTTCCAATAAATACTTTAGTTAAACTAACTCGTATTTATGGTTCAGAAACCGCTTCTAGATATAATTTATTTAACTCAATTTCTATTAATGCTATTCCGAAACCTGGATTTAGTTCAGGAGATGCCATTAAAGCAATTGAAGAAGTAGCAGCACAACAATTACCTGCAGGTTACGGGTTTGAATTCTCGGGCCAGACTCGTGAGGAGATTTCTTCCGGAGGGCAATCGGCTACAATTTTCTTACTGTGTTTGATATTCATTTATTTCCTACTTGCTGCACAGTATGAGAGTTATATCCTTCCTCTAGCGGTAATCTTATCGATCCCTGCAGGTATTTTTGGAGTATTCGTTGCTATTGGTTTAACTGGAATTGAAAACAACATTTACGTACAAGTTGCTCTTGTCATGCTGATCGGATTGCTCGCCAAAAACGCCATCTTAATTGTGGAATTTGCAGTACAAAAAAGAAAATCAGGAATGGCATTAGTTAAAGCTTCTATCGACGCTGCCAAATTACGTTTGCGACCAATTATCATGACGTCTCTTGCCTTTATTGTTGGTTTAGTTCCAATGATGAGCGCCAAAGGACCATCAGCTCAAGGTAACCATTCTATTAGTATTGGTGCCGCCGGAGGGATGATTTCAGGAGTAATTCTAGGTTTGTTTATCATTCCTGTTTTATTCATCATCTTCCAGCATTTACAAGAAAAGGTTTCTGGAAAACCAGTTGCCGTAATTCATAACGAAGAAGAAAAATAATCAATGGAAAACTATATCACAACAATTCTTGTCGCCATCATATTTGGCATCGGATATATATCGTACAGAATCTCAAAAGATCTTGAAACAAGAAAAGATACTTGTACAGAAATTTAATAAAAGAAAGAATGAAAAATCATATAACCAAAATCGTGACCTTCGCCATTCTGATCACGACTTTAATATCCTGTAAAGTCTCTAAGGATATTGAAACTCCAAAAGATGCATTTCCTGAAAATTTCAGGAATGCATCGGTTTCGAGTGATACAACAAGTATTGCCGATGTGGAGTGGAAAAACTTCTTTACAGAAAAAGATATTATCAAATTAATTGACAGCGCCGTTGCAAGAAACAACGACTTGCAGATTGCCGAAAAGAACATTGAAATTGCACAATACCGTTTTACACAATCAAAATGGGGAAATGTGCCTCAGGTTAATTTATTTGTGAACGCAAGTACAAGTAATCCGTCTGACAATAGTTTTACAGGATTAAACTTAAATCAGGCAATTGGCGCTAAACATATTGACGACTATTCTGCTGGAGCTTCACTTTCTTGGGAAGCTGATATTTGGGGAAAGATCAGAAACCAAAAGAAAGGGGCTTACGCAGGATATCTTCAGTCTGAAGAAGTAAAAAAAGCTTTACAGACGAATATTGTTGCTAATGTTTCGAGAGGATATTATAATCTTTTGATGCTGGATGCGCAATTGGATATTGCTAGACAAAATCTTCGTTTAAATGATAGTACAACCAATATTATCAAATTAAAATACGATGCTGGTCAGGTAACCACTTTAGCAATTCAACAATCAGAAGCACAGAAATTAAACTCAGCGCAATTGATTCCGTTATTGGAACAAAACATTGCGATTCAGGAAAATGCTTTGAGTGTTTTAACGGGTTCTTTTCCGAATTCTAAAGAAAGATCAGTTAAATTAAGTGCACTTGAAGTAAAATACAATACAGCAATTGGAGTTCCGTCTTCACTAGTAAGCAGAAGACCAGATGTAAAGAGTGCCGAATTGGCTCTTAAAGCAGCGAACGCAAATGTCGGTATCACGAAAGCGGATTTATACCCAGCTCTCAGAATTACGGCGCAAGGCGGCTTAAACTCTTTCGAAACCAGCAATTGGTTCAATATTCCGGCGTCATTATTCGGAACGGTTGCGGGAGGTTTAACTCAACCGCTTTTGAACAACAAAAGAGTAAGAACGCAATATAATATCGCTGTCGCAGAAAGAGAAAAAGCGGTTTTAAGTTTTAGACAATCTGTTTTGGTTGCCGTAAGCGAAGTTTCTGACGCTTTGGTTAAAGTAGAGAAATTGCAGCAGCAAGAAACTTTCTTGAAAGAAAAAGTGAAAACATTGCAGCAAGCAATTAAAAATGCTAACCTTTTATTCAAAAACGGTATGGCAGAATATCTTGAAGTTCTAACCGCTCAGGCTAATTTATTGCAAAGCGAATTGGAACTTGCCGATATCAAAAGACAACAACTTACAGCCAATACCGATTTGTACCGCGCTCTAGGCGGAGGCTGGAAATAATACCTGTTACATTACCCGTTAATTATTTATTTTTTGAGATGAAAACGCTGTGGGACCTTTGGGTTTCATGGCGTTTTTTACGTTTTGCCACAAAGGCGCTAAGGCATAAAGTTTTTTTTTTTAAGTCTTTCGCAGATTTTGCTGATTGTGGAGATTTTTTTCTGTGGTAGATTAAAAAGATTTTCATTTGCTTAATCTGTAAAATCTGCGAGAGTTTTTTTCTCATTTTTTGTCACGATGAACGAGGAATATCTGCAAGAATCTCCATACAGGAAATCTTTACTAATTGCGGAGCTACTTATGAAGATTTCTCCTTCGTCGAAATGACAAAATTGCGCTTATTTCTTTATTTTTGAATAGTAAATCTAGTGTCTTAAAATAAACAATAAAAACTTTGCGCCTTAGCGTCTTTGTGGCAAAACCAAACCAATCTATGACTTTCAATCCAGAAATATACATCAACAATCTAAAACAAACCATCGAAAGTTACTACCCACTTTCTGATCAGTCTTGGAAACAGATTGAAAGTACCACTCATTTCCAAACCCTTAAAAAAGGAGAAACGCTATTACAAAATGGAGAAATCGCTAAAAATCTTCATTTTATTGCGAAAGGTGTTTTGAGAGCTTTTATAACAGACCAACAGGGAAATTTCTATAATAAAAACCTTTTTCTTGAAAATTATTTTGCGGGTTCTAAAGTTTCGCTGATGCAACAATCACCTTCTAATTTTACAATTGAAGCTTTAGAAGATTCCATTGTAATTAACATCAACTATAAAAAATATATGGAGCTGATTTACCAAAATGATGATCTTAAAAATTTTTATATTGCTCATTTAGAGAAAAACTGGATTATTGATAAAGAACAAAGAGAAGTCGCTTTGGTCATGCAGAACGCAACCGAAAGATATGTCAGTCTTTTAGAAAAACATCCAACTATTGCCGATCGCGTGCCGTTATTACATATCGCTTCTCATTTAGGAATTACGCCAACCCAGTTAAGCCGAATCAGAAAAAGTCTGGAAAAAGATTTGTAAATCAACATATGTAAAGGTTTTTCTAAGAGACCAGATTTATCTTTGCTTTATAATTCAAATTCGTTATTACAATGACCAAAATAGATCTCATCAAAGACAATATTGACAATCTTACCACTCTTTGGAAAACCGTTGCATCTCCACTCCTTTCCTACCATCAAAATGATTTCTTAGAATTCAGTCAGATTAAAAATTCAGGCTGGCCAAATAGATTATGGTTTCGCGAAGATATTACGGAAGAAAATTTGCCGCAGATTTTGGAAACTATGAACCAAAATCCGGGTTTAGTTATTCCGTATTGGGATATATTTGGAAGTAATTCAAATGAAATTTTTGAAAAAAACGGTTTTAATGTCCGAATTCAGCTGATGGCTATGTTTTTGAAATTGAATAAAAAATTACCGCTTCAAAACAAACTTACTTTTAGAAGAGTTTTAAATGAAGAAGATGCCAAAACTTGGTCTGATATTTATCCGTTGTCTTTCAGTTACGTAATCAGTAAAGAAACGCTGATTTCCAATTATGAAAATGTGAAATTCTATTTAGTCCATTTTGATGAAAAGCCAATTGGAACGCTTACGCTTTTTCAAACCGAAAAAACAATGGGAATTCACGGTGTCGGTGTGATTCCTGAAATGCGCAAAAAAGGTTTCGCAGAAGAAATCATGAAATTTGCCATAAATGAAGCCATTGATGCGGATTGCGAATATGCGCAATTACAAGCTTCTGCTTTAGGAAAAGGCATTTATACCAGATTGGGTTTTGAGGATTTGTTTTTGATTACGAATTATCAACTGACGTAAATTTTAAATTCCAAATTTTTAAAATTCCAAATCCCAAACTATCAAGATACACCTTTGTCAAAGTTTAAACCTTTGACAAAGTTTTTTTTATTGGATTTTTTTTGTCATCCTGACCAAGAAAGGATCACACACGAAACTCTACGCAGTAATCACCTAGTAAGATAAGTTCAATACTAACAACTAACAACTAACAACTAACAACTAACAACTAACAACTAACAACTAACAAGCAACTTGTCCAAAATGCCCCTAAAATAGTCGTAAATGTGTATTTGGTTAAAAACAAAACATTATTAGATTTGTAATACATTAACTAATAATCATTTAAAACAAAACCCAATGAAAACAACCAAAATCATTTTCTGGACAACTACGATCCTTATTTTTTTATTTGAAGGTGTTATGCCAGCACTAACTTCGCAGACTGAGTTAGCCAAAGAAGGCATCAAACATCTTGGTTATCCAGAATATTTCGGAAATGCATTAGTAGTTTTTAAAATCCTTGGCGTACTGGCATTAATTATTCCTCAAGTCCCGGGACGTATCAAAGAATGGGCTTACGCTGGATTTGCATTCGACTTTATTTTTGCATCCATAAGTCATTTTGCAGTAGATGGAATCAATTTTCAATCTTTTTTCCCGTTGATTGTGCTGGCAGTTCTTGTGGTTTCTTATGTAACTTATCATAAAATACAGCGTTATAAAAATATTACGCTCTAAAACTCAAACTTTATGATTGAAGTTTTTAAAACAAATGTTCAAGAAGAGTCTCAATGCCAAATTATTATTGAGAAACTTCTTGAGCATTATCCTAACGGCTCAATCAATTTTGATTTAGAAGACTGTGATAAAATCCTTCGCATTCACGCACCTGCATTTTCAAATGCCAAAATTATTGCTATTCTAAATTTTAATGGCTATTTCTGCGAAGCACTTCAATAAAAATTAACAGCATACAATATATTGATTTTTAGTATTTTAATATTTTTTATCGTATATTTGAAATACTATCATTCCCCTAATTCTATAATTTTAATTTAACAAAAATGTACTGCGGGTTTTCTCGAAACTCATCGGTTTGCATTTACTGTTGAGTATCAAAACTTTAAAATTATTCAAGATGAAAAGCGCTGTTCAAAATACTATTTTAGAAACTTATGGCAAACTGAATGATATCCTTTCTACTTTTTCAAAAGAAGAAATTAATATAATTCCGTTTGAAGGAAGCTGGACAGGAGGACAAACTGTACAGCATATTATCCTGGCATGTTCTGGTATTCCGGCACTCTTTGCAGGAAAAACTGAGAAAACTACTCGTAAACCTGACGAAAATGTCAAGCAATTAGATGCTATCTTCTTAGATTTTAATACCAAATACGAATCTCCCGAAAATATAAAACCTGCTGCGATTGATTATGAAAAAAATACTTTAACTGCTTCTGCAAAAAAAATCCAGGACGATTTGTTTGAAGCTGCCGAAACTTACGATTTAACGCTGACTTGCCTTGATGCTAAAATTCCGGGGTTTGAAAATTTCACTATCTACGAATGGCTGTATTTTGCCATTGTTCATACACAGAGACACACGCATCAGTTAAAATCGATTTACGAAACTATCAAGAAAAAATAAAACCAGCATTTAACCAAAACCACCTTTTTATGAGATCAAAAGTTAAAACCATTGTTTCATCTGGATTAGTAGCAGGCACCTTAGATATTACAGCTGCAATTTTAATTTATTCCGTGATTCTTCATAAAACAACTGCTGAAAAAATATTGAGATCTATTGCAAGCGCCATCTTCAAAAAAGAAGCGTACACAAGCGGAGTCGAAATGACTTTTTTAGGACTCGGACTCCATTTTTTAATTGCTTTTATTTTTGCTTGGTTTTATTTTAAGATCTTCCCTTATATTCCGTTTTTTAAAATAAATACTTTCTTATCCGGAATTACCTATGGTTTCTTTATTTGGGTGATAATGAATTTAATCGTGCTTCCGATTGTTTTTCCTGTTTTGCCCGAAAAAAAATTAGACTTTCCGCTTTTGCTTTCTATCTTAATTATAATTTTCTGTGTTGGAATGCCAATTGCTTTTATAACACGAAAATATTATGCAAAGTGGTATTAGGAATAAGGTTCAAAGTTGCAGAGGTTCCAAGGTTTTTGTATAAGTATAAACTTTGTCACTTTGTTCTTTATTCCTTAGACTAATTCAAAATGAAAAGATTAAACTCTAAAGAAAAACCTTTGAACCTTTAAAAAAAGTTCAAAACCGCAAAGATTAAAAATCCTAAAAAAACCTCCGAACCTTTGCAGCTTTGAACCTTTAAAAAAAAAGTTCAAAACCGCAAAGATTAAAAGTCTTTAAAAAACCTCTGAACCTTTGCAACTTTGAACCTTTATACCTTTAAAAAAAATCTAAACTTTCGTTCTTCCTGTGATTAGTGATATAATAAATAAAACTAAAAATATAAAGAATAAAACTTTTGCAATCCCTGCTGCTCCAGCGGCAATACCGCCAAAACCAAAAATTCCAGCTACTATAGCGAGAATTATAAAAATAACTGTCCATCGTAACATAATCTTATAATTTAGAGTTGGTAATTACGACATATTTTGCCGTTTGATTTGTTTGTTAATCAAATTTCTATATTTCTTACAAAGTTCATTAACTCTAACAAGTCTATTATTAACCCTATTAAATTCTGTAACTGCTATTTACACAGGACTTTCACTATTATTCTAAACCCTTACACAATTACCATGTTTAAGCTTTTGAGTTAATTTTTTGATCGATTGGATTAATGGTCGCTTCATGACTAAAGTAATTTTAACCAAAATTAATTACAGCGGCAAAAGCACATGAAAAGCAGGCTGTATTTAATTTTTAATGGCGCTGCCAATAACAATATTGGGCAGCTTTTCTGAACCGCGACGCGTTATTAACCGAATTAAATTTTGTCCTCATGAAAACAATATCAAACAAATCAAAAATAGTTTTTTTATCTACTTTTCCGCCAACGCAATGCGGCATAGCAACTTATACTCAAGATACTATTAAAGGAATTACAGATGTTTATGGTAAATCCATTCAATGTGAAATATGTGAACTGGTTACAGAACCTAAGGAAGAACCAACACAGGCATTTACTTTAAATACTAAAAACAGAGAAGAATATACTAAAGTTGCAGAAGAAATCAATAATGACGATGCAGTTAAACTAGTTCATATTCAGCACGAGTTTGGCTTGTTTTCAGGAAATTATGGCGACCATCTTTTGGATTTTTTAAATGCAATAAAAGTACCAGTTACCTATACTTTTCACAGCGTAATTCCAAATCCGAATGACGAGTTGAAAACATTTGTTAAACTGCTGCTTAACTATAGTAATTCGGTTTTTGTAATGACAAATAAATCAAAAGAAATACTAATTAATGATTATGATATTAATGAAGAAATAATTACTTGTGTGCCTCACGGAACTCATATCGTTGTTTATGAACTTCCAGAAATGGCAAAAGAAAAATTAAATATTCAGGACAGATTAGTATTATCTACTTTCGGACTATTAGGAGAAGGAAAAAATATAGAAACAGGACTAAAGGCTCTTCCAAAAATAATCGAAAAAGCACCAAACGCCTTATATTTAATTATTGGTAAAACGCATCCAAATTTAATTATAGACGGTCAAGATCCTTATCGTGAAAAACTGGAAGGTATAGTTAAAGACTTAAATCTTGAAAATAATGTACGATTTGTCAATCAATATTTAGATACTGACGAGCTTTTAGAGTACTTGAAAGCTACTGACATTTACATGTTTACTTCAAAAGATCCTAATCAAGCAGTTAGCGGCACTTTTTCGTATGCTATGGGCTGCGCTTGTCCAATTGTAGCATCTAAGATTCCACATACTAAAGAAGTACTAACGGAAGATTCTGGAATCTTGTGCGATATTGGTGATCATGATCAATTTGCAGCCGCTGCAATTAAGCTTATCGAGGATGAAAACCTTAGAAATGAAATGGGAATTAATTCATTTACTAAAATGAGAGCTTCTTCATGGGAAAATGTTGCCATCACACAAATGAATACCTATAAAAAACTAATTGATAATCCTTCAGAAATTAAATTTAGCTATCCTGAAATTCAATTAAAACATATCAAAAAACTGACAACAGATCTTGGTATTATTCAGTTCAGTAAAATTTCAATTCCAGATTTAGAATCTGGATATACACTGGATGATAATGCAAGAGCGTTAGTTGCATTCTGTATGCATTATAAACAAACTCAGGATAAAGAAGATTTAGGTTATATTTTAATCTATTTAGATTTCATTCAGCGCTGTCAGCAGCCAAAAGGGAATTTCATCAATTATGTAGATCAGGAAAACCGCGAGCATGTTGAACAGAATGCCGAAGTAAATTTAGAAGATTCAAACGCAAGAGCAATCTGGGCTTTAGGAACGGTAGTTTCTATATCAGATATTCTTCCAGAAGCGATTTATAAAAAAGCAGCAAAATGTTTACTGCATTCTTTAAAATGGGCAGAAACAATCCAGTCACCACGTTCTATTGGATTTGCAACCAAAGGTTTGTACTTATATCACACCACAATTCCGAATTTATATGTGGCAGCAATTATCAATAAGTTAAATGCCAAATTACTGGCAAATTATGAAGATACGGCGACAGAAGACTGGAAGTGGTTTGAAAATTATTTAACATATGGAAATGGAATTCTACCAGAATCAATGCTTTATGCTTATTTAATCACCAACAAACCTGTCTATCAAAAAGTAGCTTTGGACTCCTTAGATTTCTTAATTTCTAAAACTTTTGTAAATGGTAATTTTAAAGCCATTTCAAATCAAAGCTGGCATCATAAAGGATCAGAACCTGCTGCATACGGCGAACAGCCAATTGATGTAACTTATACAATAATGACTTTAAATGCATTTTATAATGAATTTAAAACACCGCATTATAAAAAGAAAATGAAATCGGCTTTTAACTGGTTTTTAGGTAAAAATCATTTAAACCAGATTATGTACAATCCAGTAAGTGGCGGTGGTTACGACGGACTTGAAAAAGAAAATGTCAACTTAAATCAAGGCGCAGAATCTACAGTTTGTTTTTTAACTGCAAGATTATTAATGGAAAAATTAGCCATGTCGCAGTCTAAAGTTATTCCGCTAATGAAAAACCGTTCCGGAATAGCTATAAACTCATAATATAACGACGAAGCTAACCAAATACTTCTCTTTTAAAACCCGGAAAATCCCTTTCTTAATGAAAGGGATTTTTTGTTTGCGAAATACGGAACGCAAGTTTGTTTTAATTATTGTGCTCTTATGAAAATTATATAAGGCTATGTAAAATTTGTGTAAAATATTTTAACAAGTATTGAGCTAACTTTCCTCTATAATTCAATCAGTCCCAAAAACTGTTAAAGAATTGATTTTCAACATTACATCATTCACATAAAACAGAAACATTTTGATTCTCAACCTAAAAAATACATTTGCCGAAATTGGAGAAACGACTTTGTTCGCCAAGAAGTTTTTTAAGGAGGTTTTTATTCCCCCTTATGAAACTAGAGAGTTTTTGAAACAATGTTATGTTATTGGTTATAAATCGCTTCCATTGGTAGCTATTACAGGCTTTATTATGGGTTTGGTGCTTACGCTTCAGTCAAGACCGACTTTGGTAAAATTTGGGGCCGAAAGCTGGCTTCCTGGAATGGTTGCACTCTCTCTAATCAGAGAAATTGCACCAGTAATTACAGCTTTAATCTGTGCAGGAAAAATTTCTTCTGGAATTGGTGCCGAATTAGGTTCTATGAAAGTAACGGAACAAATTGATGCCATGGAAGTCTCAGCTGTTAATCCGTACAATTATCTTGTAGTAACGAGAGTTTTAGCCTGTACCTTAATGGTTCCTGTTTTAGTGTTTTTTGCAGATGCTGTTGGAATAATTGGAGGCTATGTCGGAATTAATATTCATGGCGATGTCAATTTCTATAGATATCTAACCCAAATTATTCAATCGCTGGAATTTTTAGACCTGTTCCCTGCAACAATTAAGACATTCTTCTTCGGATTTTTTATTGGTATGATTGGATGTTATAAAGGTTTTAACGCATCGAACGGAACTGAAAGTGTAGGAAACGCAGCAAACTCAGCCGTTGTAACTGCCTCTCTAAGCATATTTATTATTGATATGGTTGCTGTACAAATAACCGATTTATTCTTTTAAAAATGACAAAAGAAAAATTACATAAAGAACCTAAGACGAAAGAAAAAGAAAAAGATCTGACTCCAATTATTGAGATTAAAGATCTGCATAAAACTTTTGGAAAAGATAACAAAGTCTTAAAAGGTGTAACGCTCAACTTAAATAAAGGTGAAGATTTAGTTGTGTTAGGGCGTTCTGGGTCTGGCAAATCGGTAACTATAAAATGCATCGTTGGATTGATTGAGCCCGATAAAGGTGAAATTAAAGTATTCAATGAAAATGTACTCAATATTCCGAAAAAAGAACTAAATGAAATTAGGGTTAGAATTGGCTTTTTATTTCAAAGCGGTGCATTATACGATTCGATGTCAGTTCGCGAAAATCTAGCATTTACATTAACCAAACACAAACGTGATTTAAGTGCTGAGGAAATTGAAAATGAAGTGGTGGAAGCTCTTGATAGTGTAGGTTTGGCTGATGCTATTGACAAAATGCCTTCTGAACTTTCGGGTGGTATGAGAAAAAGAATCGGTTTGGCACGCACTTTAATTTTGAAACCTGAAATTATTTTATATGACGAACCAACAACAGGTTTGGATACTATAACATCTAGAGAAATAAGTGAATTAATCCTTGACATTAAACACAAACAAAAAACATCTTCGATCATTATCACGCATGATATGGCTTGTGCAAAACTGACTTCGGATCGAATTATTGTTTTGAAAGATGGTGTGATTCATGCCGAAGGAACATACGAAGAATTAGAAAAAGACGAGGACGAATGGGTACGCTCATTTTTCGAATAAAGCAAAATAAACAATAGAAATCATGGAAAAGCAATCGGGATATACTTGGAAATTAGGAATGTTTGTAACAATAGGTTTACTGCTTTTTGTAATGGCCGTATATTTTATTGGAAAACAAAAAAACCTTTTCGGTTCAACCTTTCATATTACTTCTCAGTTTAAAACTGTGAGCGGTCTAGAAGTCGGAAATAATGTTCGTTTTTCAGGAATTAATGTAGGAACAGTCGAACAGATCCAATTAAAAAATGATTCGACTGTAGTAGTCGTTTTGGTCATGAAAGAAGATGTCCGCAAATTTATCAAAACAGATGCTACCGCCAGCATTGGTTCAGACGGACTTATGGGCGATAAAGTTCTGACTATTTCTCCAGGCTCAAAGTCACAGAAAATCATCGAGGATAATGGCATAATTGCTTCTGTAGATGGAATTGAAATGCATGATATTATGAAAAGCGTTAAAAAGAGCGTTGATAATATCGGCGTAATCTCAGATGAAATAGCGATTTTCAGCCACAGCATGAACAACGGAAACGGTGCTTTGGCTCGTTTGGTTAAAGATGATAAAATGGCCAACAGCGTTTCGAACACACTTTCTAATCTTGAATCTGGAACAAAAGGTTTCAGTGATAATATGGAAGCGGCAAAAAGTAACTTCCTGTTGAGAGGTTATTACAAGAAAAAAGAGAAAGAAAAAGTAAAAAAACAGGAAGAACTAAAAGAGAAAAAAGAAGAACAGCAGGAAAAAGCTGCTAAAGAAAAAGAGCAAAAAGAAAAAGAACTGAAAGAACAGCAAGAAAAAGCCCAAAAAGAAAAAGAGGAAAAGCAAAAGGAAGAGGCTAAAAAAGCAGAATCTCAAAAGAAATAATTCAAAAGAAATTCTAAAATCTAAATTTTTATCTCTCAGAACTTCTAGTTCTATATTACAACTTTTTAGATCTCATTTCTCGATTTTTAACTTCTAATTTTAACATTCGCTGCAAAGCAAGAACGTATAGTATATGCCATCTACAATCAAACATACCGCCTTAAAAGTTTTAAAGATTACCGGAATTACAATTGCGGTAATCTTGTTTTTGCTATTTATTATTCCGTTGTTATTTCCAGGCAAAATAGCTTCAGAAGTAAAGAAAATCGCAAACGAACGTCTGGATACTAAATTGGATTTTACAAAATCTAAACTTTCCTTTTTTACTCACTTTCCGTCGCTTACAGTTTCCTTAGATAATTTGTCATTAACAGGTTCTAAACCTTTTAGTAATGATACTTTACTGCGAGCAAATGAAGTTGCTTTTGGTATCAACTTAAAACGTCTTATTTTTGATAACGAAGTAAAAATCAACAAACTATATGTTTCTGATGCTTTAATCAATGTAATGGTAAATGAAAAAGGTCAAGCCAATTATAATATTTATATTGCACCAGAAGACAGAAAAGACGAAAAAAAAGATCCAAATGCTCCTGAAGAAGGAACTGCAATTCGATTAGAACGAATCGATTTAAAAAACTGTCATGTCAAATATAATGACCGTTCTGCTAAAATCTTAATCGATGCTAATGGATTTAATTATGTTGGAAAAGGAAATTTAAGCGAAGATATTTTTGATTTGGCTACAGATGCCAAAATCGACAACTTGGATTTCTATTACGACAGAACTGCTTATTTAAGAAAGAAAAAAGTTCAAGCCGATTTAATAACCCGAATAAACACAAATTCGCTTTCGTTTATTCTTCAGAAGAATGAATTAAAAATCAATAAATTACCTTTAAAATTCACAGGTTTATTTACCATTTTAAGAGACGGATATAAAATAAATATCAAAGCCGCTTCAGAAAATACTACTGTCAAAGATTTACTATCTGTAATGCCGCCAGAATATTTAACATGGCTTGAAAAAACCGAAATTTCTGGTCGAAGTGATTTAGTATTAACTTTTAAAGGAGATTATAACGTTCCTAAAAAGCAGAAACCAAACTTAGCATTTAATCTAAAAATTAATGAAGGCTCGGTAAATTATCAAAATGCGCCAGTGCCCTTAAAAGATTTTCAGATGGATTTAAATGCGATACTTCCTTCTTTGGATACGGAACAATTATTGGTAAATCTTCGAACTTTAAAATTTAAAGTAGGCGAAAAAGATTATTTCAATGCTTATCTGCACAGTAAAGGTTTAAGCGAAATGAACATAAATGCCAGTATAAAAGGTGCTTTGGATTTAGCCGTTGTTGACGCTGCTTTAGGTTTAAACAGCATTGATTTAAAAGGGATTTTAAAAACAAATATACAAGCTCGAGGACTTTTCAGCACATCCAAAAAATTATTTCCAAAAACCATTGGAGGTATTTCATTACGAAACGGCTGGCTCAAAACGGAATATTACCCTAACCCGATTACTGATATTACTTTTGTGGCTAATATGCTGAATAAAGCAGGGACTTTTCAAGATTTGATTGTTTCTGTTGCTCCAGCTTCTTTTACTTTTGAAGGAAATCCAGTTTATGTTAATGCAACTTTATCAGATTTTAGTGATCTGGCGTACAATGCAAAAATTAAAGGCGAATTAAATGTAGGCAGAATCTATCAGGTTTTCTCTCAAAAAGGTCTCGATTTAACTGGTTATGCCAAAGCAGATCTTTCGCTTAAAGGAAAACAAAGTTACGCCACTACGGGTCAATATGATAAATTGGATAATAAAGGAACTTTGATTCTTAAAAATATAAAAGCAACTTCTGAATTGTTTCCGAAAGCCTTTTTTATCAAACAGGGAAATTTCCGTTTTCAGAACGAAAAAATGTGGTTTGAAAAATTTAATGCTTCATATGGAAAATCTGATTTTGATATAAACGGATATCTTCTAAATACCATTAATTATTTCTTAGAATCAAACGGAACTTTGAGCGGGAATTTCAACTTAAAATCAAAACTGATTAATGTTGATGAATTTATGGCACTTGAAAAAGGCGAAAATACCGATCGAAAAACAGAAGTAGAATATGCTAAAGAAGATCATCCGAAAATGAGCGGAGTCGTTATGATTCCAAAAAACCTAAATGTCAGCTTAAATGCAAACGCGGATAAAATTGAATACAACGGACTGGTTTTCAATAAACTTAACGGAAAAACCGGTATAACAAAAGGCGGATTTTATCTAGAAAATACTACCTTTAATATCATTGACTGTATATTAGGAATTAATGCGTCTTATAAAGACGAATCGCCAACATCAGCACATTTTGATGCCCACTTCACGGCTAAAGATTTTAATGTACAAAGGGCATACAAAGAAATTCCAATGTTTCATGATATGGTTACTGCAGCCGAAAAAGCCTATGGAATAGTTTCTGTTGATTATAAAATCAAAGGAGATTTAAATGGAAATATGGGGCCTATTTATGAATCTTTTGAAGGTGGCGGAACAATAAATCTACGCGATGTAAAAATTAAAGGCCTTAAATTATTTGATGGAATAAGTTCTAAAACAGGACAAAATGGTTTGAATAATCCTGATATGAAAGGAATCGAGATCAAATCGACAATAGATAATAACCTTATTAGTATTGAGCCATTTACTTTTTCTGTAGCCAGTTTTAGACCTACAATAAAAGGAACAACAAGCTTTGACGGACTTTTGGATCTTAGAATGCGTCTTGGTCTTCCTTTATGGGGAATTATCGGATTTCCAATTGTAATTACTGGAACACACGAAGCTCCTAAAATTAAAATTTTCAGCAAGACTGGGCAGGAAATTATTCCAGCAATCTACGACGAGAAAAAAAATAAAGTAATTCGAAAAGAAAAAGTCAGCAAACCTAAAGCAAAATCATAATGAAAACAAAACCGCAACATAGCAACAGTGCCTTTGAAAAATTTGCTACAAAAGTTTCTAAAGCTGCAGGAAGCACGACTGCTTTTATAGGTGCATTTGTTATTGTTGTGGCGTGGGCCGTTTCGGGGCCAATTTTTGATTATTCTGAAACCTGGCAGTTGGTAATTAATACAGGAACAACAATCATTACTTTTTTGATGGTTTTCTTGATTCAGAAAGCGCAAAATAAAGATTCACTTGCTATTCAGCTCAAATTGAATGAACTCGTTGCTTCTAATGAATCCTCCAGTAATAGTCTGGTTGATATTGAAAGCATGACGGAAGAGGAAATGATTATCATTCAGAAATACTACCATCGCTTAAGCGAACTGGCTAAAAAAGATGAAAGCATAAGGACTTCTCATTCCATTGCAGAAGCGCATGAACTCCACAATCGAAAACAAAAGAAAAATAGTAAGACAACAAGTAAAACAACGACCAAGAATACAACCAAAAACACCCCTAAAAACACCACCAAAAAATGAAATTAAGTTCAACCGAAACTTATTGGCCCTTAAAAGATGCTATGAAACATAGTTATCCGTCTATTGATACAGACATCAATACTGATGTTTTAATTATTGGCGGAGGAATTACGGGAGCATTAACGGCTTACAAGTTAATCAACGAAGGAAAACGAATCGTTCTCCTGGACCGGCGGGATGTCTGCGGAGGCAGTACATCTGGCAGTACCGCATTACTGCAGTATGAAATTGATGTTCCGTTACATCAGCTTATTAAACTTCGAGGCGTAAAATGCGCTGTAGACAGTTATCAAAATGGCAAAAAAGCAATTTTTGATCTTCGCGCTATTATTGATACTGTAGGTTCTAAATGTGATTTTGAATTTAAAAAAAGCATCTATTTTACCACACTAAAAAAAGATGTTCCTTTTTTAAAAAATGAATTTAAAATAAGGAAACAGCATGGATTTGAAGTCAGCTGGCTCAGCCGATTTGATTTACAAAAAATGGGCTTAAACGCAATTGCGGCCATCGAATCTAAAACTGCTGCCGTTATGGATCCTTATAAATTGGCGACAGATCTTCTGCATCACTGCCATCAAAAAGGAATGCAGATTTATGATCGCACCAATGTAACTTCCATACAGCATCAAAAGGGTAAAATCCTTGCACATACAGACTCAAAAAACACTATAACAGCTTCTCATATCATACACTGTACAGGTTATGAAAGTACAGAGACTTTAAAAGAAAAAGTGGTTGATCTCAAAAGCACTTATGTAATTACTTCTGAGAGCCAGCCAGATCTTCCAGAAAATTTCAAACATGCAATATTTTGGGATACTGCATCGCCTTATCATTACATTAGAACTACCGAAGACAATCGTATTATTATGGGAGGAGGCGATGAAGAATTTAAAGATGCTAAAAAACGGGATAAGCTGATTCCTAAAAAAGAACAATATCTTCTAAAACAGTTTTTTAAACGTTTCCCTGATCTTGACTTTAGAATTGATTATTCCTGGGCAGGAACCTTTGGAGAAACCAAAGATGGACTTCCCTATTTTGGAAAACCAAATTCAAGACGAAACGAACATTATATTCTAGGTTTCGGCGGCAACGGAATCACTTTCAGTGTAATCGGAATGAATTCAATACTAGATTCTCTTCATAATAAAAAAAATATGGATTTGGAGTATTATAAGTTTGGACGTTGAGAGAGATTCTAGTTACTGAGACTCTAAGATTCTGAGAAAAAAAACTTAGTAACCTAGAGTCTCAGCATCTTAGCAACTTCAAGAAAGAACCAGCTCCATCTGTATATTACAGCGTTTGTAGGGAGTTTCTAGACCGAAAACTTTTTCAAAACCCAGTTTATAATACAGGTTAATTGCGGGTTTTAAAATAGTATTGCTTTCTAAATATATTTTTTCAGCTCCCAATTCTTTTGCTTTATTGGCAATTGCTTTTCCTAAGAGCCAGCCGATACTTTTTCCTTGTGCTTTTGGTGAAACTGCCATTTTAGCCATTTCAAAATCATACTCAGAATTTTGCATTTTTATAAGTGCACATACTCCAACGGGTTCATTTTTGTAAAGCGCTACAAGAATCTTTCCGCCTTTATTCAAAATATATTCTTCAGGATGATCTAATGCTTTATAATCAGATTCTTCCATTTCAAAATACTTTGAAATCCATTCTACGTTTAACGCCTTAAAAGCTTCTTTGTATTGAGGCTCGTACTCTACAATTTGGACATCTTTGCTTTCTCGCAGTTTCTTTTGGTCACTGACTCTTTTAAAAATAGATCTCTGGCTTAGTAAATGTTCCCATTCTTCAAGCGCAGCCCAAAGATTATGTTTTGATTCCGAAATTAATTCTTCGATAGCAACTTCAATATCTTGCAGCTGCTGCTTGATCGTTTTTGCAAGAGAAAGTCCTTTTGCTGTTAAAGCAACATTATTTCGCCTTTTATCATCTGCATTTTGACTTTCCTCTACTATTCCAGCGCTTATCATTTCTTGAATAATTTTGCTGACAGAAGGTTGAGAATGTCCAATTTCATTTGCGATTTCGGTAATCGTCAATTCTCTTTCTTCCGTTAAAACATAAAAAACAGGAAACCATTTTGGTACAAAATTAACACCGTACAACTCGTATATCTTAGATGCATCATCTGTTATTGCGGCTGTCATCAAACGTAAACGACTTCCAACAGCCGCTTTCCCAACTTTATTAAAAAATTCCATAATAATAATTAATTATATAACTAGTTATACAAATGTATAAAAAAAATCTTTTAATTAAAAGATTTTTTTTAGGTTCAAAGTGGCAGAGGTTCAAAGGTGTAGAGGTTTTAGATGACTTAAGCTTTTAATTAAAACCTGAATAATCTCTGAATCTTAGCACTTTAATATATTTGCTGAGGACATTAATTCTAAAAACCTTTGATCCTCTGTTCCTCTAAACCTTTGATCCTCAAAAAAAAACTAAGATTCTAAGTTTGGAGCCTTTAAGTATTCACTTAAAACCTCAGCGACTTAGAATCTTAGCACTTTAGTATATATGTTGCTTAATAGCTAACGACATTATTATTTAATGGATAGATTAAAAAACCTTTGCAGCTTTTCACTCTATATCTTGAATTTTCTTTACGCTGTAATAGCCAAAGAGTTCAAATTAAACTTATACTCTTTTGGACTGCAGTTGAATTTTTGTTTAAAGATTTTAGAAAAATAACTTCTGCTGGTAAAACCAATACAGTAGACAATTTCTGAAATATTTAAGTCAGATGTTCTAATTAAAATTTCAGCTTTCAGCACTCGCATATGGGTAATATAGTCGTTGACCGTGCGATTGTGAATCATTTTAAATCCTTCTTGCAGTTTATTTGGAGACAATCCAGATTTTTTACTCAGAGATTTAATAGAAAAAGCTTCTTCCGGGCTTGTTTTAATGAATTCTGAAAGCTCTTTTATTTCTTCCATTTCTCTTAATGTTAATCCGTTTGATTCATTTGCAAAAGCGTGTAAATCATCAGAATGCTGTTGGATTTCCATTGCCAAAATAATTCTCATAATACCTTCTTTCAGTAAATTTCTAACAATTCCTGTCTGTGTAATTGAATTAAGCTGTTCAATTTTTTCTGCAATCTGCAAGTTGTAAGAACCAATATAAAAGAAATCCTGAACTAGATTATTTTCAAAAAAAGTATCCTTAACTTGTTTATTTAAAGAATTAACCTGCATTAAAGTATCAGGCTGAGTTCCAACAATAATTAGAGTCAGTTTTGTTTTTTTTCCTTTTTCAAAATATAAAATATTATCCTGATTTTGTTTAGAAGTAACAATTGCAGTCTGAAACGTTTTTAATTTTCGTTCTTCTCCATCCATTCCAAAACTATGAGATAAGTTTCCTTTAGAACAATAGGCAAAATAAATTGGGGAAGACTTTACATTTAAAAATTCCAACCTAATATCTGTTGAAAATGTCATATCAAATTGCACATAAGAGATATTATCGTTAAACGAAGCTCCAATAATAGAACCTTCTGCAAAACTATTTTCTACTTCTAATGTATATTCGTCTAAATCAAATAGTACCTTCCCGCCAAAATTAGCTTGAAGTTCATCAAATATATTTTGAGTTCTCTCTGTATTTATAGTAATAATTTTCATGACGATTGGATTTAAATTCTACATCTGCAAAAACAATTTTTAAAGTAAATTACCAAGGTGGTATTTCTAAAAATCTGAAATTCAAAGTTCGCTTAATCATACTCCAAAAATGTTATATAATTTTGCCCTTTTGTTTTATAATTCCTTATTAATGCTTATTTTAACATGGAACTAAAAAATTATCTCCTATTAATATGAAAAGTTTTTCCTTTGCTCCTATCAGTTCAAAAAAATCTAAAATTTTAATTTTAGGTACGATGCCTGGAATAAAATCATTAGAGCTCAATCAATATTATGGGCACAGCCAAAACAACTTTTGGAGGTTTTTATTTTTAATTCTGGAAGAAGAATTTTCATACGATTATGAAATCAGAAAAAATTTATTGCTCAAAAATAATATTGCTCTCTGGGATGTCTTACAATTTTGTGATCGTATTGGAAGTTTAGACAGCGCCATTAAAAACGAAATCGCAAATGATTTTGAAGATTTTTTAGAAAAACATCCACATATAGATACAATTCTATTTAATGGACAAAAAGCTGCGGCGTTTTTCAAAAAATATGTTCATTTAAATAAAGACTATCAAAAGTTTATACTTCCATCTACAAGTCCCGCCAATGCCAGTAAGGCTTTAGATACTAAATTAAACGAATGGAAAGTCCTTAAAACACTTCTGTAAAAAGTGTTTTTTTATATAATTAAAATTCAAATATTGGAATCATGTAACTTTTTTCGATTAAAATATAACAAATAACAGCTGCTCTCGAAGTAATTTTACAAAAAGAAAAACAAGCCATAGTGCAGATTTGATTAATGAAATGGAAAGGCTTTATTCTTACTAAAATTACTTAGAAAACCGTAAAAGGTTTATACTATAAAGAGAACATTGGTTATGTTAGTTTATTTTTGGGAAAAAGCTGCTCTATAATTTTATAGAGCAGCTTTGTTTTTTAGAGTATATTTAAATAAAAAAAATGAAGATTCAGACGTATTACAATCATATAAGGTTTTATAAACCGCACCATTTTATCTATTATCCTGTTTTAATTTTATTTTTGGGCAGCAGTATTTATTTTGCCATAACAACAGAAGATCATTTGATTTGGACTTTTATAAGCGCAGCATTTATTTTCCTTTTTGCAATTGGATATATGCTTCGACAGCATTATGCATTGACGCTGCAAAATAGAATTGTACGCTTAGAAATGCGTTACCGTTATTTTACTTTGACCGGTAAGAGATTTGAGGATTTTGAATACAAACTTACAGATGATCAAATATTTGCATTGCGATTTGCACCAGATAATGAGCTGATTCCGCTTGTTGAAGATGCTTTAAAAAACAGTCTAAGCGGCGATGCAATCAAAAAAGCCATCGTGCATTGGAAAGCAGATTACCATAGAGTTTAGAAAAAAGATGCTAAGATACTGAGGTTCTGAGATGCTAAGCTGCCAAGTTTTTAGAGCAAAATCACAAAAAATAAAGACGCACTATTGTGCGTCTTTATAAATCTCAGAATCTTAGCGTCTCAGAACCTTTGTATCTTATTTAACCTCAAACCCTTCCTTCACTATTTCCCTTTCAACTTTATCGATTAATTTATTGGTTTTTCCAGTTAATTTTTCTTTTTTCCAATCGCCTTTTACGTACATTATAACCGTAATCAAGGCAGTTACTACAGAAGCAATAGGGAAAGCCCACCAGATTCCGTGTTTTCCTAATGAGGTATTATGAGACAAGATAAAGGCCAGCGGAAACTGAATTACCCATTGCGAAACCAAGGTTAAAATCATAGGGAGTTTGGTATTTCCGACAGCACGGAAAACGCCTGTTAAACACAACTGCAATCCTAAAAATCCCCATGAAAGACAAGTGATTCTTAGTAATTCTGTACCGCCTTCAATTACTGCCTGATCTCTTGGAACGAAAAATGCAATTAAATAAGGTGCAAAAATAAAAGCAATTATTCCAAGTCCTGTCAATAATCCGAAACCTAAATACGCACCAAGTTTTGAAATTTCACCAGCACGCTCTATATTTCCGGCTCCAATATTTTGTCCGACCAGAGTAGCAATCGCCATAGAAAGACCTAAGGCAGGAATTAAAATCAGCTGAATCAAATTGGAACCTGCACCATAAGAAGCTACAGTAGTTGTACCAAAACGCACAATCAAAAAAGTAATCGCCATCATACCTAAAGCACGCATTGATTGTTCAATAGAAGAAGGAAATCCGATTTGAAAAGCACGTTTAATATGATCCCAATCGGGTTTAAAATCGGCAACACGAAGATGAATTCCGTGTTTTCCTCTAAATAGAATCGCAAAACCAATAATAATAGCCAAAAGCTGTGTTGATAAAGTTGCCAAAGCTGCACCTTTTACGCCCATTGCCGGAATAAAATTCCACCCATAGATAAACAATGGATCCAGTGCAAAATTTAGAATTACAGTTCCTAAGACAATATAAACCGGCAAAGTAACACGACCAACTCCACGCATAATGGATTGGAAAATCATAAAGCCGAAACTAAATACCAAACCTATAAAGGCTACTCTCATAAATCCTAGAGCATCGACATAGACTTGAGGTTCAACTTTTAGCAGATATAAAAAATAGGGACTCAAAATATATCCAATAATGGATAAAACGACAGATACTATAATAACCATCGACAAGGTCTGAGCGGCCACATGATTAACCATTTTCTCGTTTCCTGCACCAAAATATTGGGCAATTAAAATAGATCCCGCAATAGCTAAACCCGTTCCTAACGCGATGGTTAAAAATATCACAGGCGTACTGATAGAAACTGCTGCAACGGCATCTCCGCCCAATCGCCCGACCCAAAAAGCATCAACAAGCTGATAAGCGGCCTGCAAAAGATTGGCAATCATAATAGGAACTGCTAGTTTTAATAATGAAGAAAGAATAGGTCCTTCTAATAATTCGTTTTTTTTCATTTTTTAATCTAAATAATCATTTAAAAATAAGTTGACATATCAACTTTTAAAGCTCAAAAAAAATTAAAGTGTTTCTAATTTGTCTGCATACGATTTCACAGCATCGAGAGCTTCAATTCTTTCTTCTGGAGTAAAGACAGACATTACTTCCTCTTCTGCCTTTTTCATTAGAGAACGAATATTTTTTGACAGATCTATTCCTTCATTGGTAAGGCTTACAACATTCTTTCGCTTATCGGTTTTATCTTTTACGACCTCAACAAGACTTTTCTTCTCAAGCGCATTAATACTTCTTAAAATAGACGATTTATCACGCATGGTTTTATCTGATAATTCTCGCTGTGAAAGACTTTTATGATGCAGAATCATTAATAGCGGCAATTGTTCCAACTGTAATGTGATTCCTGCCTCTGTCATTAACGCATTTGTTCTTCTGAAAATTGCTCTTTTTATGCGATGAATCTGAAAGAAAAAACTATCTGATATTTCCTCTTTCCAAAAATTTGAAAAATTCTCTTTATCTCTATTTACTTTTTCCATGATGCAAATTTACAAAAAAGAGTGACATGTCAACTAATTTTAAACAAATTCCATATTTTACTGATATACAAATAGTTCAATTGAAATAATTCAGTTCAAAAACCAAAATGAAAGAATATTTTCACTAACTTTAATTGTTAAAAATTGCCTAATAAAAAATTAAAAACTACTCTGATGAAACAATTATTTATTTTTTTGGTAATGACACTTTTTTGGATTCCAATAAATGCTCAGACATTTGCAGAGAATTCTTTAATTGAAAATCTAACAACTGTTAAATCAGAAAGTGAAAATTTTCAGGACAATTATGCTGACGATCTGCCGTGGCATGCAAGAAGATTTAAAGTAACAGCTGGTGTTTTTTTTCCTGTTAATAATACAGAAGTTAAGGTCGGCAGTAATAATGGCCAATTTGGAAATTTAATTGATTTTGAAAAAGACCTTGGTTTTAACAAAAGTACGACTTCCTTTTTTGGAGCTTTCGAATGGCGAATTTCCCGAAGATCGAGACTTGGTGCAGAGTACTATTATTTAAGCAGAAATTCTACAAAAACACTTCAAAAAGAAATTGAATTTAGAGATCATGTCTATCCTGTAAATGCTACAGTGTATGCATTTATGGACAATCATATCGGAAGAATTACTTATGGCTATGCGTTTGTATCAAAACCAAAATATGAAATCGGTGCTCTTATTGGTGCACACGTTCTATTTGGCGATGTGGGAATAGGGCTGGCAGGCGAAACAGCAAATTTAGAAGTTAAAGATAATTTTGGCTTTACTGCTCCTCTACCAGATATTGGTATTTGGGGAGAATTTGTCTTAGGAAGAAAAGTGGGACTTTATGCCAATTTCAACTATTTTGCCATTAAAATCAATGATTTTGATGGAAGATTATTGAGTTATAATTTATCTCTTTTGTATAATGTTTACCAAAATTTTAGTTTAACAGCTGGATATACAGGACTAAACATTAGAGTTGATATGGAAAAAGAAAGACTAAACGGTTTCTTTAAATGGGGATATAATGGACCTACTTTAACCGCAACTTACAGCTTCGGAAATCACGTGAAGCTTTATAAACACTAGTTTCTAAGATACTGAGATGCTAAGGTTCTAAGTTGCTAAGGTTTTTTACCGCAAAGACGCAAAGAGTAGCGCTAAGTTCGCAAAGTTTTTTTTATAGCTAAATGTACTAATCTCGCAAAGTTGCGAAGACGCAAAGTTTTATTTCTCTGCGATTCTGCTACTTTGCGAGATTTTTTTTTGCACATAGCTTTGCGAACTTAATATTCTCAAAACATAACACCCAGCAAAAAATACCTTTGCGGTCTTTGCGTTAAAAATAAGCCTCTCAACAAACCTGAAACAACAAAAAAAATACCGCAAAGACGCGAAGGGTAACGCTAAGTTCGCAAAGTTTTTTTATAGCTAAATGTAGTAATCTCGCGAAGACGCAAAGTTTTATTTCTCTGTGTATTCTGGTACTTTGCGAGATTTTTTTTTGCACATAGCCTTGCGAACTTAATATTCTCAAAACATAACACCCAGCAAAAAATAACTTTGCGCTCTTTGCGTTAAAAATTAAGCCTCTCCACAAACCTGAAACAAAAAAAAACCGCAAAGACGCGAAGGGTAACGCTAAGTTCGCAAAGTTTTTTTATAGCTAAATGTAGTAATCTCGCGAAGACGCAAAGTTTTATTTCTCTGCGTATTCTGGTACTTTGCGAGATTTTTTTTTGCACATAGCCTTGCGAACTTAATATTCTCAAAACATAACACCCAGCAAAAAATAACTTTGCGCTCTTTGCGTTAAAAATTAAGCCTCTCAACAAACCTGAAACAAAAAAATAAACCCGATAACTGCTCTGCTATCGGGTTTATTACCAAACTTAAACTACTTAACTCAAAATAAAACTAAACTAATTTATTTCTCGATTGGAGCGAATTTTATTGCTGTTCCTCCACCAGCAGCCAACTTGATATCTAGTACCGTTTTGCTGTTTACTTTTTGTTTAGAGATTGTAACAGGATACGGATTGGTTTTATAATTTGCTCCGGCTCCGTCTGCGTAGATTTCAGCTTCATATTCTTTGTTTTTATCTAAGAATGAAAGTGCTACTTTTAAATTACGTGCATTTTTGTTTGTGATAGAACCCAAATACCAGTTTTTCTCCTCCCAGTCTTTACGGGCAATTGTTGTGTATTCTCCAATTTTTGAATCTAAAACTTTTGTATCCGACCACGTGCATGGAACCTCTTTTACAAATTGAAATTCTGGTTTTCCTTCATAATTTTCAGGTAAGTCTGAAGCCATCTGCAACGGACTGAAAATAATAACATACAAAGCCAATTGGTTTGCTAAAGTGGTCTGCACTTTTGCCCCAGAAGGCGTTTTGTAATCAAAATTGAAATTTCCAGGAGTGTAATCAAACGGTCCTGAAAGCATTCTTGTAAAAGGCAAAGTGGTTAAATGCTCTGGTGTATTTCCTCCATCGACAGACCATGCATTATATTCTTGTCCGCGTCCTCCTTCTTGTGACATGAAATTAGGATAAGTACGCTGAATACCAGTTCCTTTCATAGGTTCGTGGTTATCAATCATAATATGATATTTGGCTGCCGTTTCAATTACTTTTCTATAATGACGTGCTCCGTACTGGCTGTCGTGCCATTCTTTTTTATCCAGATATTTGTTTACATAACCTGTTTTAACCGAATTCACGCCCATTTTCTGATACAATTTAAATGCATCTTCCAATTGGTTTTCATAATTTCTAGTTGCACCCGCAGTTTCGTGATGTCCTATTAAACGTACATTTTTCACAGCTGCGTATTTGGTAATTTCTTCCAAATTAAAATCAGGATAGGCTTTTACAAAACTAAATGCCGAACCATCAGCAGTCCAGTCTCCGTCCCAGCCTTCGTTCCAGCCTTCCACTAAAACCCCGTCAAAACCATTTTTCGCAGCAAAATCAATATATTCTTTTGTATTCTTGGTTGTTGCACCGTGTTTTGGTCCTTGTCCCCAAGTGTATTTTTCTAAATGCATTCCCCACCAGATTCCTATATATTTTGATGGTGTGATCCAAGATAAATCCTCAATTTTTGAAGGTTCGTTTAGGTTCAGCATAATAGTTGAAGTGGCCACTTCTCCTGGATTTTTGCCTACCACAATGGTTCTCCAAGGTGTTTTAAAAGGTGTTTCTGCATATACTTTTACGCCATCAGCCCAAGGCACTAAATCACTTTTATATTGTTTATCAGACGTTTTTAAAAGTGTCATCGAAGCAAAATCTGTTAGATTGGCTTCGTGAATGGCTACGTACAATTTATCTTTGGTTTCAAAAGTTGCAGGTGTATTAATCGTATCGGTTTTACTCATTAACGTTTTACGGTATTCGCTTTCGTAATAGCTGTTTTCTCTATGAACAGGAATCCACCAAACTTCGTTGTTATCTTTAAAAGTAAACTGTGTCACTTCATTAGAAATTTTGACTTTTCCTAAATTAGGCTGTTTTGGAAATTCATATCTAAAACCTAAACCATCATCAAAAACCCTGAAAATAATATCAACTAAACGCTCTTCGCCTTTTGCTTCTTTTAAGTGGACAATTAGTTGGTTATGATGATCTCTAACTTTTTTAAACTCGCCCCAAGGCTGTTCCCAAGTTTCATCTGCCGATTTTTCTTCCGTAGAAACGACTTCAAAACCATCAGTCATTTTTGGCAGACCTTGAAATTCAAACCCAAGTAATGAAGGCTCAATAACCGATTTTCCGTTGGACGAAAAGCTATACTGCGGCTGTCCAGAAGGTGTTAATTCAAAAGTTAATTCGGAGATTTTTTCAGGAGAACTGATTTTATACGTTTTTTTAGTACTGCAGGCAAAAATCAGCATTGATGCCAGCGCCATTATACAGTATCTATATTTTTTGTTTTTCATTATTTACATTGTATTAATTACAGCTCTATTTAACTTCGCTTAATATCTGTTTTGCTTTTGCTGACTGCATGGAAACAAAGTAATTAAACGCTTGATCTAGTTTTTTCTGGGCATCGGCATTTCCTTTTTTCTGTACGCGTAAATCATACAATTTGCTGATATCGGGGAAAACATTCTCTATGTTTTTTACTCCCGAAAAAGCTTTTATTTTTTCGATATAAGAATATCCAAATTCCACTGTTGGTTCGAACATTGTTCCTTCTCCGAAATCATTCCACGTAATAAGCTGCAGGTAATTGACATTTGCATTTTTAGCTAAAGTGAGTGTTGCCTCCAGCGTCGCTCCATTATTATGTTCTATTGTCCAGCCAATTGCAGCTCCTCCTCCTCCTTCTGCATAAAAATCTTTGAAACCTGGATAAGCACTACCCATTGCAACATTCAATTTTGGTTTGGTATTCGTATAGAAATTAGTAAGGAAACTATTGTCTTTATAAACCCAGGCATATTCGCCAGAAGCATTATCTCCTGCTTTTACAGAATGATCCCAAAGCGTTAAGAATGTTGGTTTTGCAGTTAAAGTGCTAAACACATTTGTCCATTCAGCAGGTGTCTGCAAAACGATTGGACCAAAATTCATCAACAGCGGTTTTCCATTAATTTTAATATAATTAGCATCAGTAAAATAATTATTTTGTACATAAGCCAAATCTGTTTTTGCTGCACTGGTTACTGAAATTGCTTTTCCCGCATTGACAACATTCGTCAAAAATCGGTCTTCGTAAACAATAGCATATTCCAAGCCTACTTTGTCCAGCATTTCAATTAACTGATCTGTATTTTCTTTGATCATTCGATAATCGTTTACGTCATAAGTGCCGTACCAATCAATCAGAATACCATCAATTCCTGAATATTTCATCAGCAACAAATGATTTTCAATCACATTTTTATCGCCTGAGTGATAAGGTCCAATCAGCGGATAATAATAAGATGCAATTTCTCTTCGGCCGTTTGCTCCTACGTTGTTCGGATTTTTATTTGCCATTGTCCAGTGATATCCCCATTTTTTATCGGCACTGCTTTCGTTAGTTTCAAACCACGGCATGTAATGCATATAAATTTTGGTGCTGTTGGTTTTCTCAATCGCAACAGGTGCTGTTATTTCTGGTTCTACCGGTTTATCTGAACCTTTGTCATCGCTGCTGCATCCAGCAACCATCACAATATTCATTAAACCAAAAACCAATGATGTGATATATCTTTTCATATTGATGTACTTTATGTTTTGTTTTTTGCCACAGATTATAAGGATTAAAAGGATTTTATTCTTGGTTAATTTTGTTTCACACAGATTTAAAAAGATTTAAGCAGATCGTTTTTTCAACATTTAAAATTAAATCTGCTTTTATCTGCAGAATCTGCGTGAAAGAAAATCTTTTTTATCTTATAATTCAATCACAAACCTTTTAGAATCTTTGGCAGAAAAAATTAAAAACATGTCAGCCTTCCACGACTAACCAACATGGAAGACTGACATTTAGAAACCTAATACCCAGGATTTTGTTTCAGGTTTTTATTTGTAGTTAAAACGGTGCTTGGAATAGGGAAAATCGCTCTGTATTTTTCAGTTGTCCCTTTTTCCCACCATGGCAGGAAGAATGTTCCAAAACGAATGTTATCTGTTCTTCTTCTTCCTTCGAAAGTGAATTCTTTAAGTAATTCTTTATCTATAAATGCAAGGTCAATTGTTGCCGGCATTTCTTCGCCTGCTCGAGCTGTTACTTGTTGCAAAAATGGTCTTGCAAGGTCTGGTGATCCCAAACGAACGTAACATTCTGCCTGCATCATCAAGATTTCTGAATAACGAATTAGTACGAAATCGTGATCGCGTTCCCAGTTTTCTCCCGCTTTCATTTCGTATTTAGCCAAACGAACACCTTCATTCTCTTTAGCATCTGTCAAGCTTGTCAAATTCTCTGTGTATGTAAGCGGTTCTCCATTATCCATTATAATTACAGAACCTGTTGCAAGATTAATTTGGTCCCCTTCAAGCATACATTTTTTTCTTTTGTCTGTATCTGCGAAAGAAGAATACAATCCAGGCTGACCGCACATTCCGTTAGCACTCCACGGATAATTTCCTGTTGGAGAAACTGTTAGTTTGTGTAAATAATGACATGACATTGAGTTCATGTAATTTCCAACTGTTCCCGCTTTTGAATCGTATGGAATAGCAAAAATAATCTCGCTTGATGTTTGGTTTTCTGTTGCAAAATTGGCAAAGAAATCTGGTGTCAAAGTATATCCAGAAACTTTCTGGCACATGTTTAAACAATCCTGCCAGCGTGCAACACCAATAAATGCTTCTGAATTTAGATATAATCTTGCTAAAATTGAATAAGCAACATTTTTAGTCAATTTAGAATATACCACATTTGAGTTTAAGTACGGAATTGCATCTGTAAGTTCTTTTTCAACAAAATCATAAACCTGTTTTCTAGTTGAATTTGTTGGAAGTTCTGTGTCTTCAAAATTGGTTACAATTGGCACGTTTCCAAATAAATCCAGAAGATTGTAGTAGTAATAAGCTCTAATTGCTTTTAATTCTGCAAAAATTGGAGTTTTAGCCTGCTCCGTTAAAGAAGATTTATTGATTTGATAAATGATCGCATTGATCTTAGCAATTCCTGTATAATTGTAACGCCAAGCCGAAAGAATCATTCTATTATCTGCTTTCCATGTATGTTTCTGAGCATCTTGATATTGTCCTCCATCATACCAGTTGGTCCCTCTTGTTGGAATTGTAGCTTCGTCTGAAACCACTTCATTCAAAAAGAAAACATATTCGCACGTTGGGTAATTATTTGAAATTCCGTCGGCAAAACCTCTTAAAGAAGAATAAGCCCCGCCAACAAGTGCATCAACCTCTTTGGTTGTATTTCCAAAATTTCCATCTTCTACTCGATCATACAACTGTTCGTCCAAATCAGTACATGATACGGCAAAAAACATGCTTAAAAGTATGGCTGCTGTTATTTTGATTTTCATTTTTAATATTTTAGGTTATCAATTCGCTTAGTTATTCAGCGTAAAATTTAATCCAACAGAAATTGTAGTTGGTCTAGGATAATTGTTGTATTTATCAATTCCAGGCGATGCCAATCCAGTTTGATCTGCACCATCTTGTGCGTTCAATCCAATTTCTGGATCTACACCTTTGTAACCTGTAATTACAAATAGATTTTCGCCCATTACATAAAATCTAAGTTTTGAACTTTTGTATTTTAATGGTAATGTATAACCTACTGACAACGTTTGTAATCTGAAAAACGAAGCATCTTCGATCCAGTAATCAGAATATTTTGGAGCAGAAGTAATACCGCTGTTTAAGAAATCGTCCGGTACATTGTAACCTGGTAATCTATTTGGATCATTAAGCATCATGTTTGTTGCATTAAGCGCTTTTTGACCAAACATTCCGTATCCTGAAAAACCAAGATCAAAGTTTTTGTAGGTAAAATTCATTCCGATACCTAAAGTTAAATCTGGCTGGATATTTCCAAGAGCTGTTTTATCGGCATCTACTAATGCACTTTCAGCAACTACCTGTCCAGAAGCGTTGTAATACTGTATTTTTCCATCAGCATCTAAGCCAGCATTTTTGAATCCCCAGAAAGTTCCAACTGGATATCCTTCAGCAATAATCTGAGAATATTGTCCAGACATCCCTGCTAAACCGTGTAAAGATCCACTGTAAATAACATCTGTTTTATAAGTTGGATTAGAAAGCTTTTCGATTTTTTGAACGTTATGTCCTAAAGTTAAATTAGCATTCCAATTGAAATCGGTACCTTTTACGATATCTGCGTTCAACGTCAATTCTACTCCTTTGTTAGACATTTCTCCAACGTTTGCCAGCATTGTTCCAACTAAATATGGAGGCTGAGGCACTTCGTAAGTGTATAACAAATCTTTTGTTGTTTTAGAATACCACTCAAAAGATCCTGTAATTCTGTTAAAAAGACCAAAATCAAAACCTACGTTAATTTGCTCTGTAGATTCCCATTTTAAATCTGGATTTGGATTTTGTTTTGGTGAATAAGCCAAACTCCAAGTTTTGGTAATTGGATCATAATAACTATCGTTTCCAACTCCTAAAATCGAAAGCGATTTGTATTCTCCAATTCCATCCTGATTACCAGTTACCCCATAGCCCACTCTTACTTTTAAATTATCTAACCATCCTTTTGAAGATTCCATAAATTCTTCGTTAGAAATTCTCCAAGCTGCAGAAGCAGAAGGGAAAGTTCCCCATTTATTATTTTCTCCAAAACGGCTTGATCCGTCACGTCTTACAGTTGCTGTCAGCAAATATTTTCCGTCATAACCATAATTAGCACGAGCATAGAAAGAGACTAAGTTTGATTTTCCTTTGTACGAGTAAACATCACCCAAACGATAATTGTAACCAGCACCAAGATTATTATAACCAAAAGCATCCGTTACGAAACCGCTTCTTTGTGCTCCAAAACCTTCGTAAATATTTTCTAAATACGAATAACCAGCCATAGCGTTTACATTATGCTTATCAAAAACTTTTGTGTAGTTTATATACAATTCTCCTTGTGCATTTGTGTATTCTGCGTATGTTCTTTGCGCATAACCATCTTCTGTTCTTCCTTCCAATACAGCATAAGATGGTTTATAAGTACCTCCTTTAACGGCATTATGTTCTAATGAAATATTAGCTACAGCTAAGAAATCATTTAAGAATTTAACCTCCGTTTTAAAATAACCTAAAAGTCTATGTCTTTCATTATCTACCGTTCTGTTGGTTAAAATCTCAACTGGATTTTCGTAAAGTGTGTTATTTACTTCTGAAAAATTTCCATTTGAATCGTAAACCGGAATTGTTGGGTTTAAATTGTAAGCTCTTTCAAAAATTCTGTAATCGATTGGATGCCATTTATCGATATTGGCAAATAATCCCATGTCAAATTTTACATCTTTATTGTCTCCAAGATATTGGTAAGCGCTAACGTTTCCACTGATTCTTTCTAATCCAGATTTTTTGATAACTCCTTCATTATTTAAATATCCGATAGAAGTTCTAAAACCGCTGTCTGCTTTGCCTGAGTTAATACTTAAAGTATGAGACTGCGAAACTGCTGTCTGCTCAATTGCTTTCTGCCAGTTTGTATTTCCTCCATAATCTACCGCATCAAGATTTCCTGAGTCACGAACATATTTTCTCCATTGATTTGCCGATAATAAATCTAAATTATCATTTACATAACCAAAACTTGTAGAACCATTGTAGACTACAGAAACACCTTTTGTTCCAGATTTTGTTGTAATCATAATTACACCATTTGCTCCTCTAGAACCGTAGATTGCAGTTGCTGAAGCATCTTTAAGAACGTCAACAGATTTAATATCAGAAGGCTGTACGACGTTAATATCTACACCTGCCACACCATCAACAACAATTAATGGACTGTTGCTTGCTGTAAGCGAAGTTCCCCCACGTAAACGTAAAGTAGAACCTGCAGCTGGATCACCAGAAGGACGAATGATATTTAAACCTGCTACTTTTCCTTGTAAAACCTGTTCTGTAGAAGAAATTGTCCCTTTTACTAAATCATCTCCTCCAACAGTTGAAACTGCTCCGGTTAAATCTGATTTTTTTACTTTACCGTAACCTACAGAAACTACCTGAAGTTCTGCTAATGCATAACCGTCATTTTGCAGGCGGACCTCATAATTGGAAGTATTGGCAGTAATTTGAACTTTCTGAGTTGTGGCACCGATAAAAGAAACTTCAATTGCACCTCCTACGGCTACCTGAAGACTAAATTTACCATCAAAATCTGTTGTAGTTCCGTTTTTTGTTCCTACTTCAATGATAGAAGCTCCCGGCAGAACATTGCCAGTATTGTCGTAAACGGTTCCAGATATCTGTTTTTTTCCCTGTGCGAATATCCCAGCAGAAAGAAAAAGCATAAATATCATCAATACCGCCGATTTAGCAGTCCACATTTGATGCAGGACGCTTTTTGTATTTTTACTATTCATTAGAATTGGTGTTTTAATTTAATAGTGAATTTATTTGTCTAAAGTTTTAAGCGGAATTGTGGTATCAGAGATCGTTTTGTCTTTGTTATCTTTTACCAAAACATGAATTTCGCTTAAATTAGGAAGGCCGTTTAGTTCTGAAACTAAATTCACAAACCCTTTTATTTCTGCAGTGCCTCCAGAAAATTCACCCGAAAATGTTTTTGTACCTGCAGTAATAGTGTAAAGCAATTTATTTACACCCGCTTCGTTATTTTTTCTAGACATTCCAAGGAAATCTTTTTGACTGATTTGTAGAGGAAAAAAGCTGAAACTTGGCGGCGGCGGCGGAATAAATTCGCCTGCATAAATAATCTGATCCCCAGAGTTTGTCGTCCAGTCTTTGGCAACCATCAAGAAAGTGATGTTTTCCATTACGAAACCTGCCGGCGGATTGTAATATTGCTGCGGAATTAAATCCATTCTATAAAAACCATTTCCAAGATCTTTCAATTTTGTTTTTTCAGAAACATCTGGAAGCCAAGCTTGGTACTCCTGTAAAACTGCCCAATTGTTTAAACCACTATGAAAATGAACACTTGGAACACCTGCAAAACCATCTTTTAAATTAGAATTGAATAAAATACTAACCGGTTTATCGATTAAAGGTTTTGACGGATACGATCTGATTAACTCATTTGCAGTATAAAATGATGAAAAATCAGTGTACGGCATATTCGCTACATCACTTTGTTTTGATCCATTAAAGTTTTTTAAACGAAACCAAAATCCTGCGCTTGCAGCAATTTCAGCTGGCGTTTTAGAAAAATAAACGGTCGGTGTTAAAGTAAAACTCCAAACCTTATTCCCTTCATATTTCAGTTTTGCAAAACTTGAAGAATGTTCCCAGTTTCCCGCATCTGGTTCAGATGGAGACCAGATCCAGATGTATAAATCTTCTGTTTCTGCAAAGGTTGTTCCTGATAAATCAAAATACCAAGTAACCTGTTCATCGTATTTGTAAACCACAGGATAGGATGACATTGGCCCTACTGCTCCGGCATTTTCTTGTGCCTCAATAAAATTAGGAGCCATCAACAAGGCAAGTAAAATTGTATATATAAACTTTTTCATATTACTTTTTAATTAATAGCATTTAATTTAAAGATGTAAGACACAAACGGAGCACCGCCTGAAGAACGCACTAATTGAATCTGCATTTCTCCATTTTTACCTGGCACAGAAATCAATCTAAGTTCATCTGTTTTCTGCGTTTTCTGCGCATCGCTGTACAAGTAGATTTTTGTTGCACCAGCATTCGTCTGTTGGAAATCTGAACTCAGTTCCCAATACCCTTTTGGAGAAAATAAAGGCGGAACGTTTCCAGTTACTTCATAACTTGTAGGTCTGTTTTTTTCGTCTACGCTAAAATTGATTTTAAAATCTTCGTAGTTAAAATAAGTACTCAAGTTTTCTTCACTTGGTTCGATCTTGTTTGCTTTCGCAGTTTCATCGACCATTTTCAAATTTGCTAATTGCCAATTGCCGTTTACTTTCTCATAAATGGTAATTGGTTCGACGTAGCTTCCATCTTCTGTGTTATCGCATCCAATAGCAAAAAAACACATTAAAAGAGCTAACCAATAAAAGCTTTTACATTTCATAAAATTTTGGTTTTTGTTAGTTTGTTACCCCTTCAAAAGGATAGAGCGAAGCTAGAAGTTAAATAAATCTTAAAAAAAATATCTGAGAAAAATCAAGATGAAATCAGACGAATAAAAATATCAATTATTTGATAATCAATATTTTATAGCTATTTTTACAAATAAAAAATCAAGACGTTGTTTAGATAAAAAACAATGGTTTTTTAATGGTTAAAATGACAATATGTAAAATATTCGGTATTATTTTTTCACTATGCATATATATAACTGGTTTTTATTGTATAATTGCAAATAATTTACCAGTTTTTAACATTTACAGCTTATTTTTGCTCTAAAAAACTCCTTCTAAAGCGATGTTATTAAACTATTTACAAGATTCTAAAATTTAGGTTTCGCGTAATTTCAAACTTATTTTTAATTTTAAAACGAATTGACTAACTATATCTATCAACCAATCTTACCCTAAACCAAAACCAAATCATGCGAAGAATATTGATACTGCTTTTCTTCATTGTAGGTTTTTCTCTAACTGCGAAAGAGACAAATCCTTATTTAGAAGAATTAGATCAGGTGCTCTTGAAAAAAGAGGTTTATCTAAAACAGAAATATCGAAAAATTGAAGCTTTAAAGAAAAACATATCCAAGTTTACGCTCAGTCAAAACAATGAGGAGCTGTACAATTGTTATATGTCTCTTTTTGAAGAATATAAATCTTTTAAATACGACTCAGCTTATTATTATTTGGAACAATCTAAAATCAAAGCGAAAGTTTTAAAAGATCCTAAATTTTTATCTAAAAGCAGAATCAAAGAAGGTTTTGTACTGCTTTCATCAGGGCTTTTTAAAGAAGCAATTGATACTTTAAATGTTATTGATGACACAAAATTGGATATCAAAAACAAATTTGAGTATTACAACATTAAAGCCCGTGCTTACTATGATTTAGCTGATTATAATCGAGATCAGCGTTTTAATATTCATTATGTGCAGCAGGGAAATCATTTCTTGAAAAAGGCCTTGGAATTGATTGGAACAAATACCAATGAATATTGGGCTGCCGAAAGTCTGAAACGCCTTAAACAGCAAGACTGGCGCGGTGCCGAATTTGCTTTCAGCTATTGGATAAATAATTATAATCTGCCTCCAGATTATTACGGCATTGCAACTTCCAGTCTAGGTTATATTTATTCGGAAAGAGGTTATACCAAAAAGGCTATTCAATATCTCGCTCTCGCCGCCATTGCCGATGTTAAAAATGCCACCAAAGAAACGGTTGCGCTTCGAAATTTAGCGAACGAACTTTTTAAAATGGGTTATCTGGATAAAGCCAATGAATACATCAATATTGCTATGGATGACGCCACTTTTTACAATGCCAGACATCGAAAAATTGAGATTTCTTCGATTCTGCCCATTATAGAAAAAGCGCAGTTGAATAACGTAAAAGATAAAAATGATAAACTGGAAAAGATCATTATTCTGCTGACAATCTTAACGGTTATCATCTTTGTTTTCTTAGGAATTATATTCAAACAATTGAAAGAGAAGAATAAAGCAAGAAAAATTATGGCATCTTCTTATTTACAATTGCAGGAAATGAATGTGAGTTTAAGCGAAGCAAATACTATTAAAGAAGAATATATTACCTATTTTATTAAAGCAACTTCGGCTTTCATTAATAAAATAGATCATATCCAGAAAAGTACGCTTCATAAGATTATCACCAAAAAAACAGATGAAGTAATTGCCAGTTTAAAACGCTATAATGTAAAGGAAGAAAGAGAGAATCTTTTTCATCAATTTGATGAAATCTTTTTGAAACTGTTTCCCACTTTTGTAACAGATTTCAACAAATTATTCCCAAACGATCATAAATGTATTGTCAAAAAAGGCGAACTTCTCAATACCGAATTACGAATTTTTGCCTTGTATCGACTGGGAATTCAAGACAGCAATCAAATGGCAGAATTCTTAGAACTTTCTGTAGCTACAATTTACACTTATAAAACCAGAATCAAAAGTAAATCTGATTTTAAAGATACTTTCGAGCAGAAAATTATGGAGATAAAAACGATTTGATTTTATTCTTTTGCCACAGATTAAAAGGATTAGAAGGATTTTTTATGTGCCAAAAAATTAAAATATGCAAAGTGCTTCGGAGAAGCATAATATTTATATAAATTATATAGCGCACCACGTAAGAGCTCCAGCGGAGCGACATATTTAATTTATATGTCGCTCCGCTGGAGCTCTTTTATCTCAAACAAATATGTTTTCTATAAATATTTCGTCCCTCTGGGACTATTGGGTAAAATCATTCAACAGGTTCCAACTGTAGAATTGTATTTTGGTAAATCTTACTTAATGAGAAAAGTTGTTCAACAAAAATCATAATCGCTATCGGAATAAAGAAAAAGACCAGCAAACCTTCTTCATATAAAAAGTAAGTCGAAATCATGGCAAGGCGTGTATATTCGAGATAATACATCCATTTTCGTTGTTCTAATAAAGCACCGCAATTGATTAAAGTGATGATTACTAAAGAAAGTACAAACACTTTATCATACAGTTCTAAATAATCAAAATAATAGGTAAAAACCGTTAGAATCAAAGTACAGATTCCCAATTGTATATAAAGGTAATTTTTAAATCGAAGTCTTTGGTGCGGATTGCTTGTATCCTGCAGAAAACGCTTTTCCAAAATCGGACGAATGTCTTGATCCATGTGAGCTGGACTTCCAAAAACAGCTTTCCATCTGGCTTTAAATCCGCTGGAGCGTTTCCATAATTCATAGATTTCGAAGTAATAGTGAAAATGCTGCCACAAGAAACTATAGCTTTTCAGCGGATGTGTTAGACCGTATTTTGGCTTTTCTTCTTCGGTTTGGAAAGTTCCAAAAAGGCGGTCCCAAAACGTAAACATATCTCCGTAATTTTTATCCAAGTATTTTTCATCAGAAGCATGATGAACGCCATGGACCGAAGGCGTAACAAAAACATACTCCAGCCATTTTATTTTTCCGATAAGCTGTGTATGCGTAAAAAAAGAATAAGCGCCGTGAACAATCAGCATCGTAATTACCATTGAAGGATGAAAACCAACAAATGGCAGTACGCACCAAAAGCCCGTTCGAATTATAGCTTGAAAAGTAGTAATTCTCGCGGCGGCGGTAAAATTAAACTCTTCGCTGTGATGATGTACAATGTGCGCCGCCCAGAAAAAATTGACTTCATGCCCCAATCGATGGTACCAATACCAAACAAAATCTGTAGCAAGAATTAAGGCAAACCAGACAAAAACGTTACTCGGAATATCAAATAACCTATAATCATCATAAATTAGATAATACAGTTGATAAAAACTGGCGGCAATAAATAAATTGATCAAACGCTCTGCAATACCAATGCTGATATTAGAAACTGAGCTTTCATAGTTAAAAATTTCAGGCCTTTTTTTTCGTTGAGCAAGCTTATATTCTAAAAATAAAAAAAGAAAAAAGGCCGGCATGGCAAAAGCTAGAAAATTGATATTTTTCATTTGTATGATATTTTTCGATTCTAAAAAATTGTATTCAATAACACAAACGAAAAAGACACTTCCATCAATTACGCTTTTAGGGAGACTAAAAATGTAATCAACGAAAATGATCTTTTACGAAGTAAACCTGATTTTTAATTCTGTTTATATTGAGGCGCTTCTAACGCCACTTCTTTTACCGATTGTGTTTCGGCTACTTTTTTCAAAGCAATAATATAAGCAGCAATACGAGGTGTTACATTATGTTTTACTGCAACTCTAAAAACAGTATCAAAACCTTTTTCTAAAATATCTTCCAGACGTTTATTGATCTGGTGGATTCTCCAAGACTCCAAAAGTGAATTCTGAAGCCATTCGAAATAAGAAACGGTAACACCACCTGCATTGGCTAAAATATCAGGAACAACTAATATATTTTTATCATGAAGAATCTGATCTGCATCTGAAGAAACGGGTCCGTTGGCACCTTCAACAATAATTCTTGCTTGAATATCTCCAGCATTTTTTTGTGTAATCACATCTTCTTTTGCAGCAGGAATCAGCAGATCCACTTCTAAAAGCAGTAAATCTTCATGTTTAATAGCAACCGAATTTGGATATCCTTTTATTGTTTTGTTATTTAAATTATAATACAAAATCAATTCTGGTATATTAATTCCGTCTGGATTGTAAAAAGCTTCCGAAACATCACTTACAGCAACAATTTTTATTCCTTTTTCATATAAGAATAAAGCAGAATGCAGTCCGACGTTTCCAAAACCCTGAATTGCCGCTGTAGCTCTTGCTGGTCTAATTTTTAATTTTTGAAGTGCCAAAAGACTTATAATGCTTACGCCTCTTCCAGTAGCTTCTACTCTACCTAAAGAGCCACCAGAATGAAGATGTTTTCCTGTTACTACGGCATGAATTGGTCTTCCGTGCAGCAATGAAAATTCATCCATTAACCAGCCCATTTCGTCAGGACCAGTTCCCATGTCTGGAGCCGGTACATCTTTTTCTGGGCCAAAAATATCTGCTAAAGCCTTAGTGTAAGCTCTTGTAATTTTTTCTAATTCGGCTTTAGAATGTTTTCTCGGATCGCAGATAATGCCGCCTTTAGCACCGCCAAACGGAATTCCGGTTACAGCAGATTTCCAGGTCATCCAGGCGGCAAGTGCTTTAACTTCATCTAAATTTACAGCAGTATCATAACGAATTCCGCCTTTTGATGGGCCTAAAGCCGTATTGTGAATCACGCGATAACCTTCAAAATTTTGAACATTTCCGTTATCTAGTGTAATAGCGAAGTTTACCGTAATTTGTTTTTCTGGTCGCTGCAATTTTTGTTTGATAGAATCATCTAAATTCAAAATAGATGCAGCAATATTAAAGCGATCAATCATCGATTGAAAGGGATTGTGTTTTATAATTTCTGAACTCATAATATATAGTTTTTAGGTTTGGGTTATTTCTTATGCTTATTGAAAATCTTTGACTGGATAAAAAAGAGATTTTATTTTTTATCCCATAAAACTGATGCAACACGGAATTTTTATGAGGCATCGGCGCATCAAAATTTTCATATTTCTGTTGGTTCTCATATTTCGATTTTTAATGATTCAAAAAAAAGCCTTTCATGGTGCAATGAAAGGCTAAAAAAAAAATAACTAACAAGTACTTTCTCTATTAACGCCATTTCAAAACGTGATTCATCATGCAGCACATCGCAAAGCTGCATTGGAAAGACGTTTTAATATTTCGGCTATAGTTTTTCATTGTTGAAGCAAAGCTACGAAAATATATTTATAAATTCTATAGAACTAGTAGAGTTTATTTTTAATTAATTTGCAAAAAACTATTAAATCAACTGTAAAACAAAGGATTAAGACTTAAAAAAAATTACTGTAATTGTGAAAAAACTATAAAAACAATAGCAATTAGAGCTAGAAACAATCCCAAAATATTAGTTTTAGAAAGTTTTTCTTTAAAGAAATAAGCTCCAGTTATAGTTCCTAAAACAATAACTCCCATATTCATTCCAGCAAAAACCGTCGACGGATTTTCTGCAAATGCTTTATGAGCTTTTAAATAAAATAATATATTACAGAAATTAAAAAGTCCGACCAAAATACCGAAAGGGATATTTTTAATTTCAAATTTCTCTTTTCCAATAAATACTTTATAAACCACAATAAAGATAGAAATGACAAAGGCAATTAGAAAAACAAAAAACAAAGACGTTGTATAAGGTACAGCTGTGTATAAAGCAATTTTCTTAAATAAAATATCTACAATTCCAAAACCTAAAAGAACTACTGCAGGATAGATCCATTTGTTTTCTTTATTATCCGATTGTTTTCTTAAAATGAATAACAGAGCCGCAAATCCAACGAAGACACCAATAACTTTATAAGTATTAAAAGCTTCATTAAACAATAACCAAGCAGCAAGAATCGGGATAAAAAGGGACAATCGCTGGGCTGCATCAGTTTTTGCAATTCCCATGAATTTTATGGAAAGCGCCAGAAAAAGAAAAACTATAGGAAGTAAAATTCCAACCGCTGTATAAATTTCTATTGGTGCATTATTATCTAAAGCATTTAAATCTGGACTAAAAGTAAAGTAACAAAGTGCAATTGCCGCAACGTAATTAAAAGAAATAATCTGCGAAGGATTACCATTGTATTTTCTGGAAATTTTGAAAATGACTCCAACAATAACACTGCACAAAATACTTAGAATAAGAAATAACATAGATTTATATTTGGACTGTAAAAGTAAACTATTACCAAATAAAATGGTCCAACCGGTTTTAAAAAACCAGCTAGACCAGATTAAGTTTTAATGCAAATTGAATAATATTTAATTTAAACACATAGAAATATAGATTTTATTGCTATGCTCAAGATTATGAAAAAAGCAAACTTTAATAACTAGCTATTTGCTTCGAAATTAGTGAAACGCCTTTTTCTCACTTTATAAAACTATGTTTGCATGTGTTGAAAAAATTCTTCGGGTTTTAGAATTTACTAATATAACTTCCGTAAATATCTCTAAACTGATTTCCTTTTGCAAATCGGTCCTTGCTTAATTTTCTGTATTCAACTAATCCCCATAGAACAAATTCTTTCATAAAATAAACATCTTCTTTTGCTAGCTGGGGCTGGTATTTTTTTAGTAAAGCATCTAATGGAGTTACTTCATCTAAAATACTCTTATATTCAGCATCTGAAGCATCATCTAATAGTTCGAAACCGCTTTCAGTAAAAAACCACTCTACTACATCAGAATAGGGCGTTTTTTCGTCTGGTTTTTCTAACTTTTCGATTTTTGGAAAATACTCTGCAAATAAAGTTCGAATTGCAGCGCCAATAAGACTTTCTGCCACAACATCTGCTCCCTCCTGCTCTCCTTCATAAACCAATTCTACTTTTCCAGTAATCGCCGGAATGATTCCGACAAAATCCGATAAACGAAGCGTAGTTTTATCAACACCAGAGATTAAAACACGACGTTCTGCTGTGCTTATTAAATTTTCAAAAGCTGTAATACTCATTCTAGCACTCACACCGCTTTTATTATCAATGTATTCACTTTCGCGAGCTTCAAAACTTATCTGTTCCAAAATATCTCTTGCTAAACTCGGAACATAAACTACATCCGTTTGGTTTTGATCTAATTTAGATTCCTGCTCTGTAATTGTTCTAGCAATAGCAATACTTTCTGGATAATGGGTTAGAATCTGCGAGCCAATTCTATCTTTTAAAGGCGTAACAATACTACCTCTGTTTGTGTAATCTTCTGGATTTGCCGTAAAAACAAATTGCATATCCAAAGGCATTCTCAATTTGAAACCTCTAATTTGAATATCGCCTTCTTGTAAAATATTAAACAAAGCAACTTGAATTCTTGCTTGTAAATCAGGTAATTCGTTGAGTACAAAAATACTTCTATTTGCTCTCGGAATCATTCCGAAATGAATGACGCGATCGTCTGCATAAGATAATTTTAAATTTGCCGCTTTTATAGGATCAACATCTCCAATTAAATCAGCAACAGTTACGTCTGGCGTTGCTAACTTTTCGAAGAAACGATCATTTCTATGCAGCCAAGAAATTGGTGTCTCGTCTCCTTTTTCGGCAATTAGATCTTTTGCAAAACGAGAAATAGGATTTAACGGATCGTCATTAATTTCTGAACCTTCCACAAACGGAATATATTCATCTAACAATTCAATCATTTTACGAGCCAAACGCGTTTTTGCCTGTCCGCGAAGTCCCAATAAATTGATATTATGACGAGATAAAATAGCTCTTTCTAGTTCTGGAATTACAGTATTTTCGAAACCGTGAACCCCTTCAAAAACAGGTTTTCCAGATTTTATTTTTTCGCGAAGATTATTTCGCAATTCATCCTTAATGCTTGTACTTTTATATCCAGAGGCTTTTAATTGACCTAATGTCTTTATAGTATTTATTTCCATTGTATTGAAATATAGATTGTTTATTAATTGATTTGGCGCTTCGACTTCGCTCAGCGTGACAACTGATGTGTAAGACGCACTGCGGTGCGTCTCTACAGAAAAAACCTTTGAACCTTTGTTCCTCAGAACCTCTGTACCTTACTTAATTCTCTTCTTCCTATTTGTTTCGTAATCTTCAAAAATCATTTCTCCCAGACCTTTTAGTCCAGTATAAAATGCTTTTCCTTGATTGGCTTCTGTAAACTGATTTACAAAACGCTGTAAATAAGGATCTTTGGCAATCATAAAAGTTGTGATCGGAATATGGAGTTTTCGTGCCTGCTGCGCCTGAGTGTAGCATTTATCGACAATGTATTCATCCAAACCATTACTATTCATATAATAAGAACCATCACGTTCGCGAACGCAGCTTGGTTTTCCATCCGTAATCATAAAAATCTGCTTGTTGGTATTTCGCTTTCTACGCAAAATATCCATTGCCAATTGCAGTCCTGCAACCGTATTGGTATGATAAGGTCCAACTTGTAAATATGGTAAATCTTTAATTGGAATTGTCCAAGCATCATTTCCGAAAACCAAAATATCTAAAGTATCTTTAGGATATCTTGTCGTTATTAATTCTGCCAAAGCCATAGCCACTTTTTTAGCCGGAGTAATACGATCTTCTCCATACAAAATCATACTGTGACTAATGTCGATCATTAAAACCGTACTCATCTGCGCTTTGTACTGAGCATCTTCCACGACCAAATCATTTTCAGTCAGCATAAAATTTTCGACACCATTATTCACTTGGGCATTTCGAAGACTTTCGGTTAAAGAAATTCTTTCTAAGCTGTCTCCAAAATTAAATTCACGGAATTCTCCGGTATGTTCGTCACCATTTCCAGCATGTTTTGTTTTATGATTACCGTTTCCAGATCGTTTCAGGTTTCCAAAAATTTGATCTAAAGCTTGCTGTCTAATAGCTCTTTCTGTTTTTGCTGTAATTCCTAAACCAGAGCTTCCATCGTCTTTAACTTCATCTCTGATGTAGCCTTTTTTCTTGAGATCTTCTATAAAATCGTCAATTGTATAATTCTCGTCGGTAAGTTTATATTCTTTATCCAGTTCCCGAAGCCAATTGATAGCTTCATCAAAATCGCCCGAAGTATGGGTGATCAGCTCTTTAAAAATCGTAAAAAGTTTGTCAAACGGAGACTGAAAAGGAGCTTCGTAGGTCTTAAAATAAAAGCCTTTTTTAAATTCGTTTTTCATAAATCTAAAATTACGTTTTTTTAGAATTATGAAAAACGAATCGTTTATTAATTTTTAGTTAAAATATTCAACTAAAAATCTAAGTTAACAATGTTAGATCTGTTAATTATTCAAATTTTCCATCCAAATAATACCAAGCTCCATTTTCAAATTTAAAAGTAGAAAACTCATAATGTACTTGTGGTTTGCTTACTGAATCTAAAAAATAGGCTTTGAATTCGACAGTTTTTTCAGTAAAACTTACGATTTCAAGTTTTTGCCATTTATTCGAAACTGCCCATTTTAAAATTTCGGGTTTTGAATAATATTTTCTTTCTGAAATATAAGTCGTTTCCATAAGATAATCAGCATTATGAGTTGCATATGCCGAATATCTTGAACGCATTAAAGCTAATGCAGACGTCGCTTTTTGATTATTATTAAGGTATAATCCGCAGCAATTATCAAAAGTCAATCCTGTATCGCAGAAACATTTTTTATTCTCCATCAACCGGTTCTTCTCCATTAATTTTAACATGAAGCTGATTCAATAAAACTTGATAACGAGTAATTTCTCTTACCTCTTCGTCTTCCTCGGCAAAATCAATCATTTCATCAAGTGTTTCGCTTACTTCCAACAACTTATTATTGGCTTCTCTTTCATTTTTCGCAGCGATTAAATCTATAATTTCTTGTACGCTTGCTTTTAGTTCTTCAAATTTACTATTCATTGTTTTTTTTTGTTTCAAGTTTCAAGCTTCAAGTTTTACGTTCGCAAAGTTAACCTGAAACTTGAAACCATTTATATTATTCTTCGTTCTTGCTTTCGTTGAATTTTTTCACAATTTCTTTCAGCTTTTCTTTGCGAGAAACTTCGGCTTGTTTTTTCTTAGCCTGGGCTTTGTGCAATTTGTCATTGTGCTTTTTGATGTTCTTTTCGTTATTGCGTCCCATTATTATACTTCTCTTTTAATTTGTTCTAAAGTTTTTTCAGTGAAAATCAATTCGGTTATGATTTGCTTTCTTAAATCATCAATATCATCATAATCAAAATGTTTCGCCCAATTTGTAAGTTGCTGCAGATTTCTAATCTGTTTTAAACGTTTTGCGGTTTCAAAACTGGTTCTTAAAACTGCTGTTCCATCATAATTAGGATTTTTTTTATGCTGATATGTGGCCAAGTTCTTTTCAAAATCGGCTTCTATATAATACAGTTTTTCTTCGGCATTATCAGGATAAAATTCATCCCATTTTGCAAAGCCAATTTTCGTTTTCGACTCTGTTTCAGGATCACGGGCAATTAAGCGCCATTTGCTGTTTGCGAGCCTTCCCCAGTGATTAGAAACGCGATACATACCGTTTTCTGTATAATAATAGGAACTTCCAGCTTTACTTTCAAATTGTTTCTTTAAACCTTCAATTTCTTCTGGAAGTACTTCATTAAAGATACAAAAGGTATTTTTAAAAGAATTGGGATGTGGTTTAAAGTTTTTCTGCATGCTGCAAATATACTTAGTTTGAACAGACTCCACAAAAACAATCCGTAATTGCTTACCTTTGCTCTTTAATTTAAAAACACATTATCATGTCTAAAGATGAACAACAAAAAATGCCGCAAAAAGGAGTTTTTACCGGTATTATCGAAAAAGATGAAAACAATAATTATTTCTGCGGTGAATATCTTTTAGACTATAAAACAGTTCAGTCCAATTTTAAAGTTGGCGACTGGATTACCATTAAGTCAATTATTGAAAATCCAAGCGATATCAGCTACGATAAATACCCAAAGAAATCAAGAAACTTCGATAAGGCAAATCATAAACCGGAGTAGTTTTTTGTTTCAAGTTTCAGGTTTCAAGTTTTTTATTTGAACGCTTATTTTTTTTAACGCAAAGAACGCCAAGGTTATTTTTACTGGGCGCTATTCCTTGAGTATATTAAGTTCGCAAAGCTTTGTTTAATAAAGCTTTGCGAACTTTGCATTTATGCATAACCTTTATAATAAAATGATCTTAGCGCTCTTTGCGTAAATCTTTGTGGACTTTGCGTTTAAAAAAATATTTACTTATGTATGAACCCTAAATAAAAAATATCCTTGCATGCTTTTGCGTTGACATTAGAGAACTTTGCGGTTAAATAAACTTACAGTTAACTTTTTTCAATATTTTTCACATCAAAACTAAAAAGTTAAAAAAAAGTGTACCTTTGCAAAAAATTTGTCGATTTGAACTAATTAATATCAATTTCAAACTAATAGACAAGTAGTTACCTTTTATTTATGAAAAAAATAGTTGAATACCGCAAGTTACTAAACGTAGAAAAAACTGCAGAGTTAAAAGATTTGAAAACAATTTATCGTAATGCGATGAAAGAATCTCATCCTGATAAATTCGTTGGAGACGAAGCTGGTTTAAAAGCTGCAGAAGAAAAAAGTAAAACGATTATCGAAGCTTACCATTTCTTAGTAAGTATTCACCCTGATACTATTAAACTTAATTTACCTGAGTACACAGAAACAATTTCAACTTGTACTATTACAGATTATAAATTTGTTGAAGGTCGTTTAATTATTGACTTTTCTAACGGAAGCGTTTACGAATACATCAGTGTTCCTAAAGCAACTTACGTTAAAATGGTAAATGCAGATTCTCCTGGAAGATTTGCAAAAAGACATATCTTAAACTCTTTTACTTGGAGAAAGAAAACAAATCAAGAATAGTTTTTTTATACTATATTTACAAAAAAGCGCTCTATTAAACGAGCGCTTTTTTTATGTCTAAAAATTTAAAATTTGAATATAGAGACTCCAATTCCCTTTGCAATTAAGAGTTTTAAATCAAATTAAACCAACGAACATGCTGATTTCATGCGTTTTAAATCAAAAAAAACTATAACAAAATTTTAGGTTACAAAATTCTGTATGTTTTATATTTTTAGATACTTTTGTTGCACAAATCAATTAACTAATTAATTTTTTATAATGAAAAAAATACTTTTTGTACTTACAGCTTCTGCGGCTATCATTTCTTGCAGCAAAGTTAAAGATGGAGAATACCTAATTACAGGTACTGCTACAGGAATTGAAAACGGAAAAACTATTATTTTACAAGGTGCAGATCCTGCTACAAGAATGCCAATTTCTCTTGATACTGTAAAAGTTGAAAATGGAAAATTTGAAATAAAAGGAAAAGTAACTGAACCAGCTTTTCATACTTTAATTTTACAAGGAGCAAATGGCCCTATCCCATTCATTCTTGAAACTGGAGAAATTAAAGTTGCTATTGATAAAGATAGTATCCATAAATCTAAAGTTTCTGGAACTTACAACAATGATGAGTATGTAGCTTTTACAGAAGATATCAATAAAACTCAAAAAAGTTTGATCGATTTTCAGAAAAACAATAATCAGAAAATGCAGCAAGCTCAACAAGCTCAAGATACAGCAACTATCAACAGTTTGATGAAACAATACATGGAAATCCAAAAAGAAGTTGGAGAAAACAGCAAAAAGAAATATATCACTTATGCTGAAACGCATCCAAAATCTTTCATCACTGCATTAATTGTTCAAAGTATGTTGAATGATCCATCTGCTGATACAAAAAAATTAGAAGGAATTTACAATTCTTTAGATGAGTCTGTAAAAAATACTGCTCCAGGAAAAGAAATCAAAACTAGAATTGGTCAAGCAAAATTGCCATCTGTTGGTGCTACAGCTCCTCCAGTAGGCAGCACTAAATGAAGAGCAGATTTTTCAGCTCCAAATCCAGAAGGAAAAGTAGTTTCGCTTAAAGAAAGTTTAGGTAAAGTAACTATCGTAGATTTCTGGGCTTCATGGTGTGGACCATGTAGAAAAGAAAATCCAAATGTTGTAGCAATTTATAAAGAATTGCATTCAAAAGGCTTAAACATTATTGGCGTGTCTTTAGATAAAGATGCAGCAAAATGGAAAGAAGCAATTGCAAAGGATGGTCTAACTTGGACACATGTTTCTAATCTGAAATTCTGGGACGAACCGATTGCAAAACAATATAATGTTGAATCAATCCCAGCAACTTTTATTCTTGATGCATCAGGAAAAGTAGTTGCTCAAGACTTAAGAGGTCCAGAATTGAAAGCAAAAATTATCGAGCTTTTAGCTAAATAATACATAATAAGTATTCAAAATATAAAAATCTCCCTTTGTGGAGATTTTTTTTTGTTTTATAAAATCATATAATCAAAAGAAAGATATACTATAAAAAGAACTAAAAAAATACCCTAATAGAAAGCCGCAAGACTTCCGTTATCTATCTAAATATTTAAAACATTCTGTTAAACCATTTTCTTAACACTATAAAATAGAATGTTATTTACCCGATAATTATTATAAGTATATCAATAATAGCAGAGCCTACCGACTTAAAAAAATCCATAAAACAATAAACACAGCAAAAGAATAATCTTACATTTGTAGAAAATCAAAAAAAAACTTCTTGATAGGCATTTTTTATTTTATTCAATTCCAGCGAATTAAAAAATAACTTTAAAATAACTTAAAATTAAGTTGATTTTTTATTTGCAAATGTAGAAAGAGTTCCTATCTTTGCCACCGCTTAGAACAACAAAGCACAACAAGCTGAGATCGGGGAGATACTCAAGCGGCCAACGAGGGCAGACTGTAAATCTGCTGTGTGAACTTCGCAGGTTCGAATCCTGCTCTCCCCACAAAAAGTCCTAATGAAAATTAGGACTTTTTTTTATGCTTATAATTTAAAAATTCCGAATAATGAGTAAAACCTGCGAGTCCTATGATTCGCAGGTTTTTCTTTTATGGTGCTTTTCATTTTTTTGTAAACCGAACAAATTCTCTGTGGCAGAATAATGCCACAAGGTATTTCAAATATCAATAATGCAGTGAAATTAAAATATAAGAAGTCTACGTTGGAATATTTTATACCACGCATTACACAATGCAGTTAAATCCCCTTTCCACAAGACAAAACATTAAACTAAATTTACCCAATCGTTCTCCACATTTACCAAAACTTTTTAAAGATTATATGTTCGTAGAGTAAGATTTTATTTTAGACAAAAGCTTATACTTTTTTTTGAACGCAAATGAGAGATGAAGGGATTTAAAATAAAAACATAGTGAAGGACAAATATCTAGTATAGTACAGAGGATTCCCGAAATTCACCTGCCAGTTTGAAGATAAAAGATCAAATTACCAGAGAGCCATCACGAGACTTGTGACCCCTCAGGCAACTCAAAAAATGACTCATGCAGCGTCATAATAAAAAAATGAATGGATAACACCCCTAAGGGCACTTACGAATCTCCTCGGGTTATATTCTTTTCTGAAACAAAAAATAAATTTTTAACCGGGTTTATTAAAGCTTTGGTCCAGTGAAGAAGAAACACTTTCTTTAGAATTAGTACAAAGCCTGTGAATGAATTCGGTTTCTGAACATATAGATCCGCTCCCTTTTTTAAAGTTTCTTCAATATCCGAAGGATGATCCCAAGTAGAGAGCATAACAGCAGGGATATCTTTAAGCTGCTGGTCGCTCTTTATTTCTTGAAGCGCTTCCTTTCCTCCTTTAACGGGCATATTGATATCGATAAAAATCATATCTGGTCTAGGTTCACATTCATCTCTCAGCGTATCCACTAACTCCTGCCCATTTTCAACCGTAGTTACCTCAGAAGGAACTTTTGCAGCCTCCAAGGCATCGATGAATAATTCCTGGTCATCTTTGTCATCTTCTGCCAGTATAATTTTCAGTGGCTCTTTTTGATTTAAGTCTTCGGGAGCTGATGGGGAATTTTCAGAACTTATCATCTTGAAAGGGTTTTATAATTACCAAATGTAGTGTATAAATACTTAAAAGATTTCGATAAATCAAAAATTTTAAAACCAATAAGAAATTCAGATCTGTACAGAATCTAAAAAAAAATAATATCATTAGTTTTCTTAATCTTCAAGACTTTAAATACATATGTCTAAAGAATGCATTTAATGTAAATATCAATTGCAAGACACCTCAAGCCAGAGATTTCCGCATTTTCGGCAGCAGTTTCCTCCATTCAAGCATCACTGTATTTCATTCTGCTGCGTTAAAAAGTTTCAAACTCCCGCATTCCCTAAATTTTCCATCACTAATTTCTAAAATACAGACTATACGAATCACTTATAAGATGGTAAATTATATAAACCCTGACTGAAATTCTATAATAAATAAGACTCTTGTACAGTATAAATTTAGTTACAGAAAAATATTTATTCACTCAGCACCCAAAACTATGAAATCCCTAAAATTAAACAGTCCTGCTTTAGATTCTGTCAAACTCTCCGCCATTCTGCGTGATACTCTTTTTAAAGATGCAGAATATTATTCTGAAAAAAAACATGCATCCCACTTACATGCACTATATCGGAGAAACAATAGTAAACATTGCTCCAACCGTGAATCTTTACAGCAAGTGTGTCATAAACATAATTGATTTATAACCTGAAAAAGACCAGACGGATCAGTACAATGACGGAATCTAGGATGCCGAAATCTATGATCCTTACCAGAAATCGTCTTATAATTAATTGAAATTATTAATTCTTTTAAAAGTTCACGATCCAACGTTAAAATATTCTTCTCTCTTTTTTAAATGACGACGAATTATTAATCAAATAAAAACAACGGCTTTCCATACATATAAATAAAAACATTATTCTTTTTTTCAAAAGCCCTTCTGTAAGTAGGTTGTATTCTTTACTTGAGATAGGACTTGATTATTAAAAAGAAATAAAAAAACAATGTATTTTCAAAAGAATATGATTTTAGTTTTTTTGAGTCCGGCTGCTCACTAAACTGTTTCTTTTGCATAAGCCAAACCAGTACAATTTATAAATTTTAAAGATCAGCAATAGGGAAAAAAATTACTTTTCATTTATTTTAATATTTGTTTTTTTTAGGACACTAATAGTGTCCCAGCCTTTCTATTGATGTTATTTAAAATTTAGAGAAAGTATCGCCAGCGCATAAACCTTTTACTATTTTTTAAATCAACAACTATGAAAAAACATTTCTTTTCACCACTATATTTTTTTGTTGCTCTATGGATTTTTTTGTTCAATCCAATTCTTGTTCAGGGCGCCTCAATAAAGGCAGAAAGCAGTTTGCTACATTTTAAAACCCGTTATTTTTCAGGAGAAGCAGACGCACCGCAGGAAGGCACACACCGAATCTGGCTTAATCTGACAAGCGATCAGGGAATTTTTAAACAACTATTAATAGGTTACACAGCAGGTGCTACCAACGGATGGGATGTGAATTTTGATGCTATTAGTCTGGATGCCTATAAACCCGCAGATTTTTACAGCGTAAATGAAAATAGAAAACTGGCAATCCAAGGACGAGCAGTTCCCTTAGACCCTGCAGATACAGTGCCTTTAGGATACCGAGCTCTTTTCGCAGGGAATCTTAAAATATCAATAGATCACGCAGACGGCGACTTAACCAATGCAGATGTTTACATTCAGGATAAGGAGACGGGAACTATTCACAACTTGAGGTTTGGCCCTTACAGCTTTTCAACCCTAAGCGGTACTTTTAATAATCGTTTTGTGCTTAGATACACTGATAAAAATTTAGATGTTGATGAATTTAAAACTCATTCAGAAAATTTTACTGCTGTTTCAAAAGACCAGACAATCATTTTAAATTCAGCTGAAAGTACTTTACGAGAGGTTAGTGTTTTCGATATTTCTGGAAAACTGCTTTACAGCAGAACAAATATCGGCACTCCCCAATTAGAAATCGACAGCATTCAGTCAGGCACTCAAATTTTATTGGTTAAAACAACATTAGAGAATGGATATATACTAACCAGGAAAATATTTTTTTAATCTGCTGATAAAACAGAAAAGAGAAAAAACCGCGGAATCAAAGTGATCTCCGCGGTTTTTTTGATAAATAAATAAGAGAACATCTGGATAAAACTTGAATACTGCTGAATTGCAGCTGGGAATATCAAAAGATAAATTATGAAAAAGCATCGATTACAGTACCAATGAGACCAAAATCAGATCCAGATAAGACGCTGTTTTATTGAAATTTACAATTCCGAATCCTCCAGAAATTTATATACAAGAAAATTTATAAGCTTTTGTCAAGCTTTAAGCGATGAATTTGAAACATCAAAAATCTGATTGTTTCTTTCCGTTTTAATTATCTAAATCAGTTAGAGAAGTACTCTACTAATAACCTGCAAACTGTATCAAAATACAAACCGTCACAAAAAACCTGAATTAGACCAGTTTTAAATTATATAAAATCATAACAGAATTCTATAATTAAATATGAGTCAGTCCAAGCTAGTTTTGTAGCAGAAATCAACTATCAATACTTAACAATGAGATCTGTCACTGCCATTAACCCTCTTGAAGAATCCCCTGCCCTATTAAGTAGGGATTTTAGCGGTACAAAACTGCATTCTAAAAAATATAATCATTCGCCTGCATCATATTTATATCATAAACATGAAGAGGAACCTGATTTCGACTGCGAGTTTTTGTCCAGCACTGCTGAATATTTTCTTGAAAATGATTATATAAACAATTTAGAACCTTAGAATGATCTAGTAGATTATTACGGTGATTATAATTTAAGCTTGAAGCATTTATGATCTTTATCTGGAACCAGCTAGAGTAATAAGCAAAAGTTGTTTTGTTGAGTTTGTGCCAGCGCTTAATAACAAGTAATTTTATTTCTAAGAGAATTAAGACCTCCTTGAGGCTTCTGCAAAATAAAGCAGAAATAATAAAAAGAACGATTAAGAGAGGTAATTTACCTTTGTTTAGCGGAGTTTACCGCATATTAAAATTGTATATTTTAGATTACTGCAATAATTCAGAATATTTCTATGGCTCAAAAATTATTTAAACACGTCCTGCTGGCAGATGATGATCTGGATGACTGCGAATTTTTTTCCGATGTTTTTAAAACAAATTTCCCAGATGTGAAATTAACAGTCTCAAATGACGGCAAAGTATTAATTAACCTGCTTGAAGGTCCGCCTGCCGCAGAAGCAGACATGATTTTTTTAGATCTTAATATGCCGATTTTATCAGGTCCCCAATGTCTTGAAAAGATTAGAACGTCATTGGAGCTTAACAAGCACATAGTCGTTATATTCAGTACTAGCAGCAGTCCCTCCGACATCCAGAAAATGTATTCGCTTGGGGCGAATTATTTTATTACAAAGCCTGCTGAATATAGTGATTTATCTAAACTGATCAGCAAAGCAATGTTATTAGTATCTCAGACTGATACTAGACAGCCTTCGTTTGAAAACTTTTATATTAAAATTTAATTATTATTTTTTGCAGTCATGATGGAACTTCCAGATTCAGTACGAGAAAATGTTTTACGCAATGTTATCGATACAGCGCCTTTTCCGATCGGAGTATACACGGGACATAAAATGAAAATTGTTCTGGCCAACCAGTGCATGATTAAAACCTATGGTAAAGGACCTGATGTGATAGGAACCAACTACACAGAAATTCTTCCTGAACTTGAAAATCAGCAGATATTTGATCAGCTCCGCAAGGTGCTGCATACTGGGAAAGCATATGAAGCAAAAAATGCAAGAGTTGATATCGTTGTGGATGGTGTACTGAAACCCCATTACTTTAATTATAACTTTACCCCTATCTTCGATTCGCAGGGTGAAGTCTATGGCGTAATGAATACAGCTGCTGAAGTTACCGAACTTAACGTAGCCAGACAGCAGACTATAGAGATCGAAAAAAAATTAAGACTTGCTGTAGAATCTTCGCAGCTTGGCACATTCGAAATTGATATCAATAAGGGAATTATAGCAGGTTCAAAACGTTTTATAAACTTTTTTGAATTAGAAAAACGGGAGTTTACCTTTAGTAATTTACTCACTTTTATCCATGTTGAAGATAAGAGACTTTGGCAGGATGCACTTATGGAAGTCTCCGACACTGTGGACTTAAATTGTGAAATAAGAATAATTATCAATGAGAAACTGCACTGGATGAAATTTTCCGGCACCCTCTCTGAAAGCGATAATAAAGAAAATATTATAGTCGGAATCGCTCAGGATATTACGGAGCAGAAAAAGAATGCCCAAGAACTTATCCAGCTTGTGGAACAGCGCACTCTAGAACTTAAACGTTCAAATGACGACCTAAAACAGTTTGGGCATGTCATCAGCCATGATTTAAAAGAACCGGTCCGCAAGGTTCTGTTATTTTCAAATATTCTAAAGGATGATATAAACAATGGACCAACGCCAAAAATTAGCCAATATGCCGAGAAAATAAATAAAAGTGCTGCACGTCTGACCGAGATGATTGATTCCATATTAAACTATTCTTCCGCCGGCAGTCCTGATTTGGAAGAGTCAGTTGATCTGAATTATATTATAGAAAGCATAAAAGAGGATCTCGAAATAAAAATTCTGGAAAAACATGCACTAATTGAATATTTAAAATTTCCCTTGATTCGCGGGTCGAAAATTTTATTTCATCAGCTGTTTTATAACCTGATTGCCAATTCGCTGAAATTTTCCCGTGACAACTTCGATTCTTATATTAAAATTGAATACAGCATTGATGCTGAAAGTTTAAAAATCAGAGTAGCTGACAATGGTATAGGAATTGCAGCTGAAAATTCCCAAAAAATTTTTAATGTTTTTGAGAGACTGCATTCCAAAGATGCTTATGAAGGAACAGGGTTAGGACTTGCACTATGTAAAAAAATTGTAGAACGGCATGGCGGAAAAATGATAAATATTAACTCTGAAGATACAGGTGCCATTTTTGAAATTACCCTGCCGGCATCTATTTTGCAGTAATGAAGTTTTACAATTCTGACATACACAAGTTAAACAGTCCAAATTGCATGTTAATACTATTTCTCATGCTTTGAATTAAAATCAAATGTGTAAATTTTAGATAAAGAACCTTTATTGCGTATTGAATAACTAAAAAATTTTCTATTTAAATTCTCTAAAACCGTAATACAGATCAATCGGCTTGTTATATAAGACGAAATTTTTGTCTGTTATCTAGAAAATTCCAATCCATATTCATAACCTCACTCAGAAACAATCTCATAAGCTGAAATGAATTTGGTTTGACGGCATAAAATGAGGCTCCCAGTTCATGAGCCGATTCAATATCTGAAGGGTCATTGCTGGTAGAGAGTATAATAACCTTTACATTTTTTAAATCTCCATCCTGCATTTTGATTTCTTTGAGGCACTCGAGACCACTTTTTCCAGGCATATTTATATCAAGGAAAATAAGATCCGGAATCACTACTTTACTTTCTAGAAGACTTTCCATAAGATACATCCCATCCTCTAATTGCTTTATAACAGCATCAGGATCAACCTCCAAAAGTACATCGGCTAAAAAGTCTCTGTCATCTTCATCATCATCTACTATGAAGATATTGCGGAAAGTATTTTTTGGAGCAGCCATAATAACTAATTAGCAGTAAGGAGAGAGAAAAAAAAAAAAAAAAAAATCGAAAATCAGCAAATATTTATCTGAATTATATGTTTATGAAAATATATAAAGACAGAATTATATCTAGAAAATGGATTATTAAAAGCAAAGATAGTTAATATATTTAGAATTGGCCCATCTGTACTTTCATCGAAGCGCCACAAAACTTTACGTTTGGCTCTAGTCGAAATTTATTCTAGTAGAGCCAAACGAAAATTAGGCAGTAAAAATACAAATTTATATACTTTTAAAATAGATTCAAATTAGTGTATCCTCAGGATCACATGGGAAATAAATGGTTATACTCGCCCCTTCTCCCGCTTTTCCTTCGGCAGTAATTGTTCCGCCTAATGTCTGCATGATTTTTTTACATAGCGCCAGCCCAATTCCTGATCCGCTGTATTCCTGCTGCGTATGAAGCCTTGTAAAGACTTTAAATAAAGAATCTGCATGAATTTGGTCAAAACCGATTCCATTATCTGAAAATTTAACCCAATTACAATATACATGAAATAGATGCTTTATAATTACCGGTTCCTGTGAAGCAGTTATCTTTATTACAGGCGAACGGTCCGGCGAAGCATATTTTAAGGAATTTTGTATAATATTTAAGAATAGCTGCTTCATTAAAAAGGCTACTGCCTGTACTTCAGGAAGTTTCTCACACTCTATAACCGCATTATTTTCTGAAACTGCCTCGCTTATTTCATCTACTACAGATTCAAAAATTAGATTAAGATCTATTTTTTCAGCTGCCTCTCTGGTATTTTTAATCCTAGTGTATTTCAAGATATCTTGCAACAGTTCACGCATTCTTGAAGCAGATTTTGAGACACGATTTAGAGAATCAAAATCGGGATCTTCATGTTTACCTGCTTTTTCCGCAAGCAGCTTGGAAGTAATCATCTGTATTTTTCTAAGAGGCTCCTGCAGATCATGCGTACTGATCCAGTTTATATTTTCGAGTTCAGAATTGGTTTCCTTTAAAATTTCACTTTGAAGCCTGTATTTTTCTTCTTCCTCACTAAGCAGAATCATCATTAAATTATTATGAAGGGAATGTGCATATTTTGCAGCTGAATTTATTTCGTACTGCCTCCAGATGCTACTCTGTCCTTTAACAACCTGTTTCCATGTATTGAATGAGTTTCTTGGATGCAGCCCTTTTTCGTCCTTAACTATGCTTTTCTCCGGATCACCTGCCCAGTTAATTTCTGAAACAGTTTCCGGTCTGTACCAAATTATGTGATTTGAATTTCCTAGAGGATGATAAATTACTCCGGCAAAATCGGAACATCTTTCTAAGTCAGGAAAATCATCGCTTATTTTTCTAGTCACATAAAACTCAGCGGATCTTTTATTCTCCGCCTGCTCAACAAAAGCTTTTATCTGATCATCATCAGGGGTTAAACCGTTCTTATAAATTTTATCTCTAAATGATATCGAAACTCCTCCAGAATTGCACAAGATCAACAGCTCTGGCATTTTGATAATAGTATTCAAAGAATCTTCAGCCAGCGGTAAGTCATGAGCTGTTAAATGCTCTAACGCTTCGATGGATTTCTTAGCATTGATATTTTCGTCATTTGATTCCCGTATATCAATCTGTGAAGTAATAAACTGGCCTTGAAGTTTTGCAGCAAGCCGCACTGCCGGCGAAATATTTTTTTCTGAATAATGATGGCAGGCAATCAGCCCCCATAAGCGGTCATGATGAATCAGCGAAATGGTCAGCGTTGCTCCTACCCCCATATTTTTGAGATACTGCACATGAATGGGAGAAGTGCTTCTTAAAATCGAAAGACTTAAATCAAGGTTTTTATCCTCTTTATCATCAATGGTAAAAATGGGAACGGGCTGGTAATTAATATCGACAATTAATCTAAGCTCATTCCTGATGTACAATTGCCTTGCCTGTGACGGAATATCGGTATGGGGATAATGAAGTCCTAAAAACGGCTCAAGGTCATTTCTGCAGCTTTCAGCATAAACCTCACCATTATACTGTTCATCAAAACGATAAATCATTACACGGTCATATCCTGTTATTTCCCTGGTTCCCTCTGCTACCAGCGCACAAAGATCTTTCAGCGATTTTGTATTGTTCATCTGTGTTACAAACTGAATAGTCTGCGTGTAAACATCTCCTAGAATCTGTTTATCGAACTGTGGCTCAGCCTCTAGAACATAAACAGCATCACTCTGATGAATATTAACCTGAAATTTTTTTCCGAGCAGTTCTATTTCCAGCGGAAATACATCCTGCACTTTATCAGAATTTATATAATTAGAAATTCGCTGCTGTGCCTCGCTTCCAAAAACAGTTTCAAATTTATTTCCTAACACCTGGGTATGGCTTAAATCAATGAAAGACGAAATATTACCGGTGCAGTAGTCTATTATCCAATCATCAGCAAGTCCGATTAAAAAACCATGCGGCTGGATTTGTCCAGGGATATGTATGGGCTCTTGGTCACAATTGGTTAAAGTAACCAGATCGCGGTTAACTATATCTTTAATGTTCATTAAAATAATTGAATTTAGAAAGTATGAATGTATGCTTTTAGAACAGCAAACTTTACCTTTAGTTTTAATAGAATAATTGTAATATTATTAATATCTGCAAATCAAAAATGATTTTTAATGAATCTAACTAAATGGATAAATGTTTTCTGGTAAATTGGAGTGCATACTCTCCAGTGTACTTTTCAAATCAGTCTGCACTCCAACACAGAGCTGCTGCATTATCACTTGTAATTCACTAAAATCAGAAGGCTTAACAATGTAAGCTTCCGCTCCTAATGAATGTGCTTCATGTATCCCTTTCAAAGCATTGGAAGTTGCCATCATTATAACTGGAACATTTCCAAACTTCAAATCCTGCTTAATAAGCTTTAATAGTTCCCAGCCGTTCATTTTTGGCATTCCCGCATCTAATAATATCAAATCAGGCAGTGAATCCAATTCGGAAAGTAATTGAAGTGCCGCATCACCGCTGTCCACAAATTTAATTGCAAAAGCTTCTTCTGTTCCCTTCATTGCCCACTTAAAAAATTCCGCATCGTCAAAATCATCATCTACCAGTAAAATTATTTTTCTATCCATTATATAAATATAGTATTACAGCAATTTTATGAGCTGCAATGATGTACGTAAATTTAAGCATCCATTCTATGTAAAGCAAGAGAAAACAATAGTATATTCTTAAAGCTGAAACACTGTCAAAGGTAAATTTCCTTTTTTAATGGAATACTTTTTTTATTTTAATTGTTAGTAATCTCTTAAACAGCTAATTTAATTCAATGCAAGGGACTCTTACAAGTTTCCATTTTATCAAAAAAAACAATCTGATAAGAAGTAACTACTTTAATATTGCAGTCCCTAAAGATATATCATAAAAAACTTTAGTTATCTGCTATTCTAAAACTAATTCATTAATCATCCCATTAAATATAAAACCATGAAAAGGCAAAACAGAATACCAGTAGAGTTTACCTAAGATCCCTTTTGGCTTAAAGGTTGCTGCCTGATACAATGTGTTATTAAAAATTTTAAATTCCAGCCATGCTTCTCCAGGAAGTTTCATCTCAGCATACAGAATTAATTTTCCCTGTTGTTTATTAGCATAAACCACACGCCAAAAGTCTAGTACGTCTCCGGCATGTATTTCATGCTTGCTCGTTCTGCCGCGTCTGGCACCAACACCTCCAAAAATCTTATCGATAAAACCGCGCAGACTCCATAACCAGTCTCCGTAATACCATCCCGTTTCTCCACCTATAGACCAAATTTTGGCAATGGTAGAATCGCGGTCAATTATTTTTCTTTTTCTTCTGTCAATAAAACAATCTTTTTTGGGAACCTTTAGATAATAAGCAACACTCCCTTTAAACTGCCCGCTGATCTGTGCATCTTTCCAGCTTGAAGCTACGGCATCTTCATCAATCTTTACAAGTGCCTTCTGCAATGCCTGATGGTAAGTCATCGGTTTTACATCTAACAAATCATTAATTCTACTATCTCTGCAGACCACTTCAACTTTCATACTGCTCACTAATGCCGTAGCCAGTTTAAAAGAAGTCGAAGTAATAAAATACAGCCAGTAGGATGATAATTTAGGCGTCATAACCGGCAGCGTGTAAATATATCTTTTCAGTTTTTCTGCCTCGGCAAACCCTAGCAGCATTTCTTTGTAAGTCAAAATATCAGGACCTCCTATATCAAAACTCTCGCCGTAGGTTCTAGGATTTAATAATGATTTTATTAAAAATTCTAAAACATCGGCAATGGCAATAGGCTGGCATTTGGTATTGAGCCATTTAGGAGTAATCATTACAGGAAGTTTATGAACGAGATCCCGAATGATTTCAAAAGAAGCACTTCCGGATCCTACAATAATTCCTGCCCTTAGCGTGGTGGTTGGGGTTTTTCCTGTTTTTAGAATTTCTTCAACTGCTTTTCTGGAGGATAAATGTTTAGATAAGGATTTATCATTAACAATGCCGCTTAAAAAAATAATCTGTCTGGCATTTGTTTTGTTTATTTTTTCTTTGAAATTGTGAGCAGAAATTCTTTCGAATTCATCATAATTATCAGCGCCAGACATGGAATGAATAAGGTAATAAGCTGCATCAATATCATTAGGAATATTTTCTACACTTTGTGATTCTAAAAAGTCAACTTCAATAAGCTGTATATTTTTTGAAGCTTTTTCAGGATAATAAAATCGGTACTTATCCCGCACGCAGCAGATTACTTCATGTCCCTGTTCCAGCAGTAAAGGCAGCAGCCTTTTACCAACATAACCCGTTACGCCTGTTAGTAGAATTTTCATGGTTTTGTTGTTTATATTTTAAAACTGACTAGACCATAATCCATTTGAAAAATCTGTCCGGATATTGATCCTGCCGCTTTAGATATTAGATAATCTGCCATTTGTGCCACTTCTTGAGGTTTTAAATAATTTTTGAGCGGATGACGTTCGATCATATTATCTTTCATGCGGTCACTGCGCAGAATCGAAGCTGATAATGAAGTTTCCGTAATAGTCGGTGCAATGGCGTTGATGCGTATTGATGGTGCGAACTCTGCTCCCAATGATTTTACAAGCCCTTCTACACCGCCTTTAGCAGCAGCAATGCTGGCATGAAAAGGCATTCCTAATTTTACTGCAACAGTACTGAAAAGAACAATAGACGGACTTGTTCCTCTTTTTAAAGCTGGGAGATAATGCTGTATCACTTTTACTGCGCCGATAACATTAATTTCAAAATCATTCCTGAAATCATCAGCACTCAAACTTGAAATAGGTTTTAGGTTTATCGATCCTGGACAATAAATAATAGCATCGATACTTTCAATCTCAGGAAGGTTGTCCTGCAGGACATCAGCCCGATAATGGGTTAAATTTGGATGAGAAATTTCAGGCGCTGTCCTGCTGATATTATAAACTTTCTTGTTTTCTAATTGCTGCAGCACTATTGCACTGCCAATTCCCTTGCTGCCGCCAATAACTGCTATTTTTTCCATTATGCTAAAATTTAAATTATTGTATTGTATTTGCAATATCAACTTTATTAGAAAATGATTTCAATCATAAAGGTAGTTATTGTTTAACTTTTACAAAAGAACATTAAACAAAAAAAATAATTAATTAGCTTGGCACTATCGCAAAAGAAAATGTTAGCGTATCCAACATATTTAGAAATAGCGAAAACAATGAGTATTATTAAAGTATTGTTTTTGCAACAGGTTTAGGTATTTTAAAAGAAATTTGACAAAATTCCTATTTAAGCTGTTGGCGCTATAGTTTTTCAAATTCTATTATCTTTTCCAGTAAGGCTTTATTATTTTTCTATTTTTCTGGCATAAAATCAGCAATAAAATAGTTGCAAGAGCACAGAAAACGATTGCCTGAATTGATCCTTCTGGACCAAACGCACCTCCAGTTATAAACTCGGGACCTTGTATCCTTGCTTCCAGTAAACTGCTTGTTTTCTCATTTCCAGATGTTACGGCGCCATATATACCTGACTGCGTAAAATTCCACGCAAAATGTAAAGCGATCGGCATCCATAAATTACGACTGTAAATAAAAGCAGCGCCCAGCATAAAACCTGCAGTTGTGATACATATTCCAGAAATCAATGTGCCGTGAGGATTCGCTAGGTGCAAAACACCAAATAATACCGAAGAAATAGTAAGAGAAATATAACTCCCAAATTTTTCTTCTACAATTCTAAATATAATACCGCGCACTAATATTTCTTCGATAATAGCAACGGTAAACATTATGGCAAAAGGAATCAGGATAAACGATACAGGGTTGATATTTATAACGGTGTAATTTCCGTTAAGATACATTATTAAAATAGTACAGGACTGTAAAACAAAACCAGTGAGAATCCCGATTGTTAGATTTTTCACAAATCCTTTTGTGGCAAATTCCGTTATGTTTCTTTTATCATACTTCTTAAAGAAAAGAATATAGCTGCATATGCATGCTGAAGAAACAAAAAGCCCTTTTAAAAGATTTCTGTAGTCTTTGTCAAGCGATGTTAAGGATAGTAATTTTACTGCAATCTGCTGACCGATTATAACAACCGCCATAAAAGTAAGTAAAGCAAGAATAATTTTGACTAGAGGGAAATTGAATATTTTTTGTTTTCTGGTAAGGGTTTCCATTTGTTTTATTTTATAATTAATGATGAGACAAAAGTATCCCGCATTAAAAACAAAAAATAGAATGAAATTTGCCTCTGCTATAATTTTTGAAACTGTTTAGGCAAAAATCCGGTTTGAGCTTTAAAAGTTCTGATAAAATGGCTTTGATCTGCAAATCCGCATTCAAACGCAATTTCGGTCAGATTAATTTTGTCAGATTGTACCAGCGAAAGCGAACGATTAATTTTAATACGACGCATATATTCGCCTAAAGTACAGCCAAAATATTTAGGAAAATGTTTAGAAATCGTAATTGGGTTTAACTGTAAAACCTGCGCCAGATCCTGTAAGTTTGGATTTTCATTCCAGCAGTCGTTCAGCAGTTCATTTAAACTTTTTACCCAAAACGGACTTTTTTCAAATCGCTCCAAATGTTCATTAGCATTAGATAATTGGGCAAAAAGCATTTTAATAGTATCGCTGGAAAACGGATCAGGATTCTGGGTTTCTTTAAAAATCTTCAGAATCAAAAATTTAGTTAATGCACTGTTTTGAATCGATTTTTCAATTACAGCCTCATTAATCTCAAGTTCCTTGAAAAGATGCTCTTCGATTTCTAAATTAATATTTTGTGAAGGAAAGATCGTTTTTTGATTTAAATGCAGCTCATCACTGTGATAAAATAACAAAGAACCCGAACCAACAGTTTCAGTAAAGTGTTTTCTTTTCTCAGTTGTTCCCCCTTTTAAAAATAGAGTTATGTGTGCATTATTATGAGAATGCCAGCCCTCATATACTTTATTATTGTACTCTGTTTCAACAACGGATATGCCTTGATTCGTATTAAATATATTTTTAGTACTGCCTAAGTATTTTTCTCTATCCAGCTCAAACATGTATATCCCCTATTTTTAATAATTTATGAGTAATCAAATATACTGCTATTCTTTACAGAAATGATTGAAGTACCAGCTAAATTCTCCAATCTTTCCATGCACTAAAAAGAATAACCATAAGTGGATAAGAGCGATCAAAAAAAGTACCTCGCGCCATTTTATATTTATACTTTCAGTATATTAAAATTAAAGTAGACATTCAAAATGGTTTTATTTTAAAATGGCGGTAAATGTTTTATAAAAATTCAGTTACTAAAAGGTAACTGATTTTGGGACTTTTCTTTTAGATTTTATTTTAAAAATTGTCGAAATTCTTTCTTTGATTATTAAAATAAAATATAAAGTTTACTTAAATCTGAAATCATACTAAACACTGAAAATAAATTAGTTAAAACTAAAAAAAAGAGTTCGATTCAATTAATTTCTTTCATTTTAAGTACGATAAAAATAAAAAAATAAAGTGATCAGAAAATCAGATTACAGATAGTGAATCTATTATTTAAAAATTTGTTTCAAAGAATGTTATTTGTATTTAGTCTAAATAATATTAGATTTGCAGCCTAATATAAATAACCGCCATGAAATTAAATTTCTCATTATTATTACTGCTTGCCTTTATAAATATTGGTTTGGCACAAAATGCTACAATTACTGGAAAAATTGTTTCCGAAAATAATGAAGCTGTCTCTTATGCTTCTATATCTATAAAAAGCCTTAAAAAAAATACTATTTCTGATGACAAGGGAAATTTTGAAATTACCAATCTAGCTTCTGGAAACTATATTGTATCTATCTCTGCCATGGGATTTATAGTTGAGGAAAAAAATGTTGAACTGCATGAAAATGAAAATCTTGCTATTTCCATTACTTTAAAAGAAAATATTAATACGCTGCAGACTGTAGAAATTACAGGACGAAAAGAAAAATCTTATCGAAATACAAAATCTTTTATCGGTGCTAAAACAGAAATCGCTTTAAAAGATCTGCCACAGGCGGTTTCGTACGCTACCAAAGAATTAATAGCAGATCAAGGTGCAATTCGTGTGGGCGAAGTAGTAAAAAATTTCAGCGGGGTAAGCCAGTTTACTTTTTATGATGATATTTCGATTAGAGGTTTTAGAATAAACGGAGGAAGTAATACGCAATTGCTAAACGGTATGAGAACCTCCACAGGATTTTGGAAACAGCCTCTTGCAAATTATCTGGAGCGCGTTGAAGTTTTAAAAGGACCATCATCTGCTTTGTTTGGAAATGCTTCTCCTGGAGGGGTTTTAAATCGTGTGACTAAAAAACCGTTAGATCAGGCAGCAAATAGCGTGAGTTTTTCTACCGGAAGCTTTAATACTTTAAGAGCTTTAGCTGATTTTACAGGACCTTTAACCGAAGATAAATCACTTTTGTACCGTTTGAATTTAGGTTATGAAAATGCAAACTCTTTTAGAGATTTACAATATGATAAAAATATTGTTGTAGCTCCTTCTCTTTCTTTTCTTCCGAATGATAAAACAAGCGTAAATTTTGATTTAATCTACAGCAGCTCAAATGGAAATCTGGACCGCGGGCAGTCTACTTACGAAGACAACCTATATTCTACAAAAACCTCAAATTCGTTAAACTCAGCAAACGATTATTTGAAAGAGGAAACTTATATCGTGACGACCTCTTTAAATCACCAGTTTTCAGATCGTTTATCGTTTTCTGGATCTTATATCAGAACGGGTTATAATGAGGATCTTTTAGAGCACCGCGGTGCCAATAAATATGCTTCTGCCGGAGACGGATCTACAATTCCGACAGCAATTGAAATGCAGGTTTTTCAGCGTAAACGCAAGCGCTATATTGACAATTTATCTACTTTTTTTAAATATAAAGCCAAAACAGGAGTTTTAGACCATGATTTAATTGCAGGTTTTGATTATGCTCAAGAAGAAGTTCCGGCAGGCGGATCGCAATTAACGGCAAGCGGTTACAGAAATGCCGCCAACAATGGCTTTATCGCGACTTATAACCCTGCAAATAAAGCGAATTATCTGTTGGATTCTAAAGGAAATCCAGTGCCCAACGTAGCTCATTTTGATCTGACTAATCCATTTGCATCACAGCAATTAAAAGACATGAGTAAATATTTTTATGTAGCCCGCCAAGTTGATCCAACCTATTATTCATTGTACGGAATTTACATTCAGGACCATATTAAATTTGGTGCTTTTCAGGCTTTAATTGGTATACGTTACGACGAATATTCAGATAAAGTAAATTACAAAAAAGCCACAGAAACAAAAGTAAAACAGCATTCGTTTTTACCTCGTTTTGGTCTTACTTATACACTTAATCCAAACATCAACTTATACGGAACTTATGTTCAGGGTTACAATCCTCAAACGGCGTCTACTCTCGCAAATCCAAATGCGGGAGGACCATTTAATCCGTTAGAAAGCAATATGGTTGAATTTGGAGGAAAATCTTCTTGGTTCAAAGAAAAACTTTTTGTGACGGTTGCGTTATTCAAAATACAGCAGAAAAACACATTATATCCTGCTAATGATGCGTCAAATCCTGATTTAATGAGATCTATTGGTGAAGAGGAATCGAAAGGTATCGAAATTGATTTAAATGGAAATATTACGCGCAACTGGAGTATTTCTGCAGCTTATAGTTATAATGAAGCTTTTATTACAGAAAGTCCGATTGAAGTTGAAGTGGGAAGACAAAAAGCAAATACTCCAAGACAGCAGGGTAATATATGGACTCGTTATAATTTTACAAATGGCGCTTTAAAAGATTTTGGAATCGCAATGGGATCTAATTTTGCGACAACGCGTACTATGAGCCAGACTACTACAGAAACTCTTCCAGGATATACCCTGTTTAATGCTGCCTTTTACTACAATATCAACAAGTTTAAAATTCAGCTGAATGCCAATAATATTCTAAACAAAACCTATTGGGTTGGAGGATATGATTATATCCGTTTGTTCCCTGGAGCACCATCGAATTGGCTTTTAACTCTTGGCTATTCCTTTTAAAAGCTTTAATTATATTTGAAAATATTTTTCGCTGCCTCTTTACATGAATAAAACATTTAAAAAAAATATCGGTTTTTTACATTTATGGCTCGGACTCACGTCCGGGCTTATTGTATTTATTGTAGCCCTTACTGGAAGCATTTTAGTTTTCGAAGAGGAAATTGATTCTTTTATCAATCCTGAATTTTATAAAGTTCCGACCATCGGGACAAAAAAAATGCCCGCTGACCTTTACGTTAATTCCATACAGAAGAAATATGCAATAACTGAATTAGATCGAATTCAAACGTATCAAGACCCAGCAAGAACGGTGATTATTTCTGGAACCGATGCCAATAAAAAAGATCAGATTTTCTCCGTAGATCCGTATACAGGAAAAGTACTGGCAGTAATTCCTGAGAAAAGCAGGTTTTTCTCTGTAATCTTAGATCTGCATCGCCATTTGATCCTGGGAGAAGCTGGAAAGTTTATTACAGGCTGCAGCTGTCTTATTTTTGTTTTTATGCTGCTTTCGGGGCTAATTTTATGGTGGCCGAAAAAAATAAAAAACCTAAAGCAAAGATTGACCATAAAATGGAATGCTTCTTTTAAAAGAGTCAATTGGGACTTTCATTCCAATTTTGGTTTTTACAGCTTTCTATTTCTTCTGATTATATCTCTGACCGGATTGACCTGGTCTTTTAAATGGTTTGAAAGCGGCATTTATTTATTAGCAGACGGAACAACCAAAAAACCTTCGGCTAAAGTTGAAAATCCAACAAAATTGGATCCAAAACTGGATAAAACTTTTTTCTATCAAAACATACTTTCAAAAACAGAAAACATTTATAAATACAAAGGAGATACGCAGATTAGAATCCCTTCTGATACCATAAACAGTATCATGGTTATTAAATTGAATCTTGAAAAATCTATTCCAAATATTTCAAGTATGGCTTATTTTGATAAATACACGGGGAAACTTTTGAAAATAAGACCTTATGAATCCTTTAGCAATGGCGATAAAGTAAGACGTCTAATTTACCCAATTCACACGGGAAGCATTTATGGTTATCCAACCAAAATTTTAGCTTTTTTAGTTTGTTTATTTGCGGCAACATTACCCATTACAGGACTTCTTATTTGGTTGGGAAGAAAGAAAAAAAGCCGTTAGTATTTTTTCTGAAAGTAAAGATAATTAGTCGCTGTACCTGCATCTCGCAATCGTATCTGAGAATTATTAAATTCAAACAGCTTCCAGTTAAAATTTAGTTTAGAAAGCAATCCTGTACTAAAAATTACTTTAACTTCTCTCACACCATTTTGAACTGAACTTTCCCACTGTCCCGTTTCTGAAACTCCACTTTTTGTGGCAACTACAGATTGGTCGGTTTTAAATACAAATGTATAATCACTGTAATTTGAAGTCTTAACAGCGCCATCATAAAAATAAGGAATTTCCCAAGAACCTTTTGTGATGGTTGCTGCGAAATCTAGTGTCACAAGGTTATTTTCTGGGCAATAATCTATGGCATATTTAATAGCGTTTTCAAAATCCTGATTATTTGAAATCGTTTTTGTCTGATTGTTGTAATCCGCAATTGTGATAGGATATTTTAGAGAGATATACTGGCTTTCATTTAAATTTTTAATGAAATTGAAAAAGGCCTGATCGCTTACTATCGATTGAGAACTCGCCGCTTGATTGATGCTGTTATAGATATTGATTGTTATCGGATAATTGATATTCAGACCGTTGATTTTGGATAAAAGATCCGGATAAAGATTCCAGTAATCGATTAAAGAATCAAAATCTGCCTGATTCGGAATTAGTTTTTCGATGTAATTGTAGTATACCATCGTTACAGGAAAGTCTATTTTTACAATATCATCATCATAATTGCTTGCGTTGATATTATCCAAAACTTTTTGATAATCGGCAGTTGTATTTACTGCAATCTGCTCATTATTTACCGTAACAGTATAAGGAAGTTTTATGGTGCAATAAGTTGATCCGTCAATCATATTATCCTGTACAGTTTTAACCATAGCAACCCTTTGCAAATAAGTTGTAAGCGGGGAAACAGTAGAAATTGTTCCCTGCGAATTATTGTTTTGCTCGTCTATTTCACTTTGACAGGAAAACAGTAAGAATAGGAAAACTGCAATTGATAAATACTTTTTCAAAAGGAACATATTTATATTTTTACAAAGGTAATAAATTTTAAAAGAAACTGTTTTTTAATAAACTAACAGCAAGGATTGCATAATTTTCACTTATACTAAATTATCAAAAACCAATAGCATTTTATTCTTCTATAAAACAATCATCTTTACTTTTACCCTACTTAAATTAAAAACAAATACTTTTACACTGAAAAAATTGAAACTCTAAATGCCAGATCAAAACCAATCTAATACTTGTGATGAAATCATTTTTTCGTCTTTCTTCAAAAGTCATGTAAAAGCACTTCGGAATTTTCTTTTTTACAAATTCGGAAACGCAGAACACGCAGAAGATGTAACTCAGGAAGCATTTGTAAAGCTTTGGCAGAACTGCGCTTCTGTACCTTTAGAAAAAGCAAAATCATACCTTTACACCATCGCAAATAACAGCAGTCTCAACCAGATTGCGCACCAGAAAGTGGTTTTGAGATATGAAAAAAACTTCACTGGTTTGGATCAGACAAATGAAAGTCCGGAATATCTTCTGGAAGAAAAACAATTTCAGGCAAAACTTTTAAAAGCCATCGAAAACTTAAACGAAAAACAGCGCACTGCTTTTTTAATGCACAGAATTGACGGCAAAAAATACAGCGAAATTGCCACAGAGCTTAACATTAGCGTAAAGGCAGTAGAAAAACGCATTCATTTAGCCCTGTTAAGCTTACGTAAAGAAATTGATCTATAAAAAGTAGGGTAAATTTAGTTCTAATTGTTTTAATTAAATAATACGATAAAATGAAAAAAGATCGCTTATTAGCAAAATGGCTCAACGACGATTTGTCTCCAGATGAATTAGCGGCATTTGAGGCAAGCCCCGATTTTGAAAAATACCAAAAGATAAAAAACTATACCGCTCGCCTAGAAGCAGGCGATTTGGATGAAAATGCTATGCTTTCTAACATTTTAAGCCAGAAAAAAACAGCTCCAAAAGTAATTCCTTTATATAAAAAATGGATATTTAGAGCTGCCGCGATATTCGTTCTCGCCCTTGGAATTACATTTGCGATGAAAGTTTTTGTACCTCAAACAGAAACTGCCGATTTTGGTAAAAAGACCGCTTTTTCATTACCTGATAATTCTGAAGTAGTTTTAAATTCAGGTTCTGAAATACACTATAAAAAATGGAATTGGGATAACAACAGACATTTGGAACTTGAAGGAGAAGCTTATTTTAAAGTTGCAAAAGGCAGAAAATTTGAAGTGCAGACCAATCTTGGAAAAGTAACTGTTTTAGGAACGCAATTTAACGTTAAAACCAGAAAGAACAGATTTGATGTTGTCTGTTACGAAGGTCGTGTCAAAGTAAATTATAACAACATTCAAGTTTTATTAACTCACGGACAAAGTGTTCGATTTGAAAATGGAAAAGAGGCAAAAAGGACTGTAAATTCGTCACAGCCAGAATGGATGGATAACCAGATCTGTTTCTATAAAGAAAACATACGAACTATTTTAGATGAAGTTGAAAGGCAATACAATATTAAAATCGATTTAAACGCCAAAGATACTATCTCTCTGTTTACAGGAAAATTGCCTGCAAAAGATCTAAGTACAGCTTTGCAGATTATTAGTACGACTTACCATTTAGAAGCTAGAAAAGTTTCAAACAACAAAATAATTTTTGACGAAAAATAAATGTTCCGCCCCAAACAATTTCATTTTTTGTTTTTTCTCTTTTTTCTTGTCCTGAATCTTTTTGCTCAGGACAAAGGAAAGTCTATGCCTTTTAAAAAAATAATAATTGATATTGAACAACAGCATGGTGTGAGCTTTAATTATACTGAAGATAACATTGAAGGTCTCGAATTAAATCCTCCCAATAAATCACTTTCATTAGAACAAAAACTGGAATATCTCGGAAAAAGAACTCATTTATCTTTTGAAAATATAGGTAACAAATTCATCAACATCTATCAAAAGGATACGGTTTCAAAAATGATTTGCGGCTATGTTTTATCTTCAATAGATAAAAAACCTATTGAAAATGCTAACATCAGTTTAAATAACAAAAGTCACTTTACAACTGATTCTGAAGGTTATTTTGAGTTTAATAAAGAAAATAAAAATACTTTTGTAATTAGTCACGTTGGTTTTGTTTCTAAAAGAATTACGGCAGGAAATACAAAGACTAAAGATTGTATTCAAATCCTATTAGAACCTGAAATTACAGAGTTGAACGAAATTAAAACGAATGCTATTTTGGCTTCGGGTATTTCAAAAAACAACGATGGATCCCTTGAAATTAAGCCTAAAAAATTTGGTATCCTTCCCGGCCTTATTGAACCTGATGCGCTGCAGACTATGCAGCAGATTCCGGGTGTAAACAGTTTGGATGAAAGTGTATCAAGCATTAACGTTCGCGGTGGTACGCACGATCAGAATTTATTTTTGTGGAATGGAATACGAATGTTTCAAACAGGACATTTTTTTGGTTTAATATCTGTTTTCAATCCAAATCTTGCGCACACTATTTCCATCTATAAAAACGGAAGTTCTGCTTTTTACGGTGAAAGCGTTTCAAGCGTAGTCGCCATTTCTTCTACGCCAGAAAAAGCAGAAAAAAACTCATTCAGCGCGGGAATTAACATGATTAATGCTGATGTTTATGGAAAGTATAATCTCTCTAAAAAAAGTTATATCGAAATTTCGGCGCGCAAATCGATTACAGATTTTGTAGAAACTCCTACTTACAAAGAATATTTCAATAAAGTATTTCAAAATACTACCATAACCGATTTTTCTCAGAACCAAAATCTTAATTATAAAAGCGATAAAAAATTTGGTTTTTATGATGCTACCATCAAATATTCACAAAAAATAGGAATCAAAGATCAAATCATACTTGATTTAATAACAATTAAAGATAATTTGGAAGTTACTAAAAGTGCTGCGTCATACAATATAAATAAAGCACAAAACAATATTTTACGCCAGCAGAATTATGGCGGAAATTTGTCTTGGATAAGAAATTGGAATAACTTCAACACAACCAAAATTAATATCTACAATTCTTCCTATGAACTTCTGGCAGATCAAAACTCAATTTATGAAAACCAGATTGTTATTCAGGAAAATACAGTCAACAACAATGGCGTTAATTTAGAAAATAATCATATCCTAAACTCTAAATTTAGTTTCAGCGACGGCTATCAATTTAATGAAATTGGTATTACTAACTTAGAGCAGGTAACGAATCCTGATTTTTATCGTAAAGTAAAAGACGTATTAAGAACTCACGCTTTAATTGTAGAAGGAAAATATAATGATACCATTTCTAGAGTATATTTTAAGGGCGGAATGCGGCTTAATTATATTGAAAAATTCAAAAAATATATTGCAGAGCCTAGAGTTCAATTGGGTTACGGACTTAATAAAAGTGTCACTTTAGAACTTCTCGGCGAACTCAAAAGCCAAAACTCCCAGCAGATTATTGATCTGCAGAAAGATTATTTCGGCATCGAAAAAAGACGCTGGATTATTTCGAATAACAGCACAATTCCAATTCAAAGGAGCAGGCAGTTATCTTTAAACTTGTTTTATAAAAAAAACGACTGGCTTTTGGACATAGAAAACTTTTATAAAAAAGTAACCGGAATAACTACTTCAAGTCAAGGTTTTCAGAATCAGCTGGAATTTGTTAGAACGACAGGAGGTTATGAAATCTGGGGAACAGAAATGTTAGTTCAGAAAAAGATAAACCACTTTCTTACGTGGTTAAGCTACACTTACAATGAGAACAATTATCATTTTACTAATTATGAATATCCTCGTTTTCCAAACAACTTTGAGCTGACACATACTTTGTCGTGGGCGGCAATTTATGAGAAAAACAATTTCAAGATTGCTTTAGGAACAAAATGGACTTCTGGAAGACCAAAAACATCTCCAAATTTATCTCAAATTGATCTTTCTGATCCTGTACTGGTTTACAATAAACCAAACGACAGTAATCTGAATATGTTTTCACAGGTTAATCTTTCCTCAACATACAAGTGGGAAACCGCAGATGGAATTCAATACAAAATAGGAATCTCAATCCTAAATATCCTAAACAGAAGAAATGAAATCAGCGAATATTACAGAATTAATTCTTTAACCAATTCTATCGAAGAAGTAGACACTTTTTCACTGCAGAGAACTCCAAATCTGAGTTTTAGAGTTTCATTTTAATATCGTTGCTGCAAGAGTTTTTATAGCTCTCATTCTTCCTTTTTATTTTTTTTTCAAAAAATCACAATTCTTTGGTAGGGTAATCTTTACTAAGGCTGTTTCACTATAGAATCATCATTTGATTTGCGACAGTTTTAAGTATGAATACACAAGAAAATTTATCATCTAAAAAACGGCAGATCAGATTTGCATCAAAATGCAAATCTGAAATAGTGCCCATTATGGATGCTCTTTACATTATAAACGGAAAATGGAGAATTCCAATAGTCCTGACACTTATGGAAGGCAACAAACGATTTTCTGAAATTAAAAAAGAAGTGCAGAAAATCACATCCAAAGTTTTAGCCGAAGAGTTGAAAGAAATGGAACTAAATGGATTTGTTGAAAAGAAAACAGATAATCAAAGCCGCGCGAAAACCGAATATCAATTAACCGATTACAGTTCATCACTTGAACCTATTATCAAATCATTACGGGATTTTGGCATTCAGCATCGAAAAAAAATCCGTGATGAAAGCCATCAGATAAAAAAAAGCGCTGACTGATTATTATTTATCACCAATACAAACCAAATATGAAAAGAAAAAAAACAGCAATTGTAACCGCGGTATTACTAATAATGCTTTCTGCCGGCGTCTACTTTTATTATGGAATCATCTTTAAAGAAGCCCGTAATATAGAGTCAGAAGCTCCAGATTTTAGTTTATCGGCAAAAAAACTACTTGAAGATTACAACGCAGATCCTAAAAAAGCAGATTCATTATACCTCAACAAAACTATTGAAATAACTGGTAAAGCAACCAAAGAAACCGACTCTGTAATTATACTTGAAAATACAGTTTTCTGCCTGTTTAAAGAAAAAATAAAAAACAAAATGATCAACAATAAAATGACGATTAAAGGCAAATGCATTGGATATGATGAACTATTTATGGAAGTCAAAATAGACCAATGCACTGTTAAATAAACCAAACAAATAATAATTAATTTATGAAGAAAATTCTAGTTCCGTTCTGCCTGTTTTTAGTTACACTGGCTTATTCTCAAGATGATTTATTGAAGAGTCTTGATTCTACACAAACAGAAGAAAACTATTCTACAGCTACTTTTAAAGCTTTACAGCTGGTAACCTTACAGACCACAAAAATGCCTGCTAAAAAAGAATTTTATTTTGTGGTTTCACATCGTTTTGGCACTGTAAAAGATGGTTTTGACAGTTTTTTTGGACTTGACAATGCAACCACAAAACTTGGGGGAATTTATGGTGTTACAGATTGGTTATCAGTAAGCCTTTCGAGACATACATTAAATAAAATGTATGAAACGGGATTGAAATATCGCGTAGCAAGACAAAATGATAATTTTCCGCTGGACATTGTTGGGTACAGTGTTGCAGATATCAATACTTTTTTAGAAAAAGACCAATATCCTGGTTTAGAATTTAAACATCGTATGACGTATGTGCAGCAGGTTTTAATATCTAGAAAAATCAGTGAAAAATTCTCATTAGAGTTAGTGCCATCCTTTATACACAAAAACCTTTACAATCCTGATATCGAAAGAGACAATCAGTTTTCTTTTGGAGGCGGCGGGCGCTATAAAATCACCAAGAGATTATCTGTCAATTTAGAATACATGCACAATTTTGACAAACCTGACTTTTATAAAAATCCGTTGTCTGTAGGTCTTGATGTGGAAACAGGCGGACACGTATTTCAATTAATATTTACCAATTCACAATCTATGAGTGAGAGCGGATACCTTACCAATGCTTCTGGCGACTGGGGTAAAGGGGATTTCTTCTTTGGCTTTAATCTTTACAGAGTTTTCTAACAATTAAAAACAATAAATCATGAAAAAAACAATCGTACTTACAATTTTACTGGCTGTACTGGCAAGCTGCAGCGATTCTGATACAATGCAGGACATCGAAACACCACCTACTACACCAACAAATCCAACGAACCCAACAAACCCAACAACTGCGGTTACCTACAATAAAGATGTGAAATCTATTATTGACGCCAACTGCGTAAGCTGCCACTCAAGCGGAAGATCTGCAGCTTTTAGACCGCTGACTACTTTTGCTCAGGTAAAAGCTGCCGTAGAAAGTGCTGGTTTATTAGGGAGAATCCAGCTTCAAAGCGGCCAACAGGGACTTATGCCACAAGGCGGCAGAATGGCTCAGGCTAATATTGATCTAATTGTGAAATGGAATACCGATGGTCTAAAAGAAAATTAATTATTATGAAAAAATCATTTATTAATTTCTTTGCGCTGCTGCTTCTTATAATTGCAAATACTGAAGGGTTTGCACAAAAACTGATTACAAAAACAGGGAATATAAAATTTCAGGCTTCTATGCCTTCTTATGAAGAAGTGGCTGCAGAAAGCAAATCAGTTTCAGCTGTTCTTGACCAGACAACAGGGGATTTTGCCAGTTTGGTGCTTATAAAAGGTTTTCGGTTTAAAGTAGCGCTGATGGAAGAGCACTTTAATGAAAATTATATGGAATCTGAAAAATTTCCAAAAGCAACTTTCAAAGGTAAAATAGAAGATTTTGATAGTTCAAAAGTTACAAGTTCTCCTAAAAATTTCACATTAAAAGGAGATCTTACTGTTCACGGAAAAACAAAACCAGTCTCTGTGACTGTAAAAGTTTCCAAAGCTCAAAATGGTCTCAATGCTGTTGGTGCATTTGAAGTAAAACCTGAAGATTTTGATATTGAAATACCAAGTCTGGTCAGAAAGAAAATTGCGGACAAAATAAAGATTAATTACAATTTTTTATTAATTAAATAAGCTTTTTAAGAATCGGATTTCTTCAGATTCAAAAGAGCATTAAACATGACTAATGTTCTGGAGACCGGTAAACATAATTGCGCCGGTCTCTTTTTTAACCTTAAATCACATTAAAATGATCTGCAAAAATTACATTGTTACCGGAGAAGATGTAAATGATTATATGGTTATGGAAGATACAGCATATATCTCATATACCGTCCGATTGTTATACCATTTTTTGTTTTACAACGGGTTTTCTAAAGAAAAACTAAACTATATGCATTTAGGTCTACAGGAAGGAAATCATGAATTAATCATTCATAAAAACCTGATGTTTACAGAACATTTTTTAGTTGAAATGAAACACTGTTACATAGAAGATAAAATTAATATTAAAAGCTGCTTTTTTAACTCAAAAAACGAATGTTGCGCAGAAGTAATAAAAGAAGTAAAATGGTTTGACCCAATCAGTAAAGAAGTTATTAAAACGCTAAATCAAATTCTTAGACATTTTTATCCGAAAATATAAATTCAATTTAACGGGACTAAGAAAAGACGAGTAAGAATAATCTAAAAAGAATCAATCTTCGTATATAGTATTAAAGCGATTATATATGGAACCATCTTCTGTTTTTTATCTAAAAATTCTTCGGATACTAGCTGGGAAATATAGCATGGGCTGCACATTTGAAGAGCTCACAAAGCTTGTAATACCAGTGTCTAATGTTTCAAAATTTACTGACAATACTGCTGCTGATCGGGAAAATCAAGCAAAACTGCTGGATGCCTTAGTCTTGATGAACTCTGAAGGTTACATTTTTCTTAATTCAGATACTGACCAAAGTTTAATTACAATAAAAGGTCTTATTACAGTAAATAATAAGATTTTATGGAATTAGCTTTTCAAGAAAGGTCATTAAAATTGATTGCTCAAATTCAAACTTTTGTTCTTGAAATATATAGCCAATTTCCATCTTCGTCCAATTGCATACAATGAATCAGAAACCTGCATGAGTATTTTAGATTATTATTTTTTTCTAAAAGATTTTAATAATATGTAAATTAGTGACTAAAGATTTCGTAAAATTTTGCTTCAGTCATTTTGAAGTTTTTTAAAGAAATCATTTTTAGAATTCAAATTAACGTCAATAAACTATTATTATCATGAGATTTGGTATTTATATAACAGCATTTTTATTTATAATAATAACTTCCTGTGAATCTTCGAAGGCAGCTGATTTTAAGGAGTCGATCAATCAATCGGAACGCAGGGCTTTTAAAATTATTCTTGGAAAAGAAGGTCCTGGAGAAAAAAAGCTTAATTGTCTGGTAAAAGAGGATTACAAAGGAGCTTTAACAGCTGTCGATCAGCAGGGGAAAGAGTTTGACATACTTATTAACGATATCAAAAAGCTTTCTACTAAAGGCATTCCAAATGGGGAATCCCTTAAAACTGCCTCACTTGAATACTATCAGTCACTTAAAGAACTTCATGGATTTGATAGAAAAGAAATAGAGCAGCAAGCACTCCTGCAAACACTAAATAACAATAAATTAAAGGAAGCTCAAAATAACCTTATAATTCTGGCGCGACAAAAAAAGATGCTTTATACCGCAGTATATGAAAAAGAAGCTCTCTTCCATACTGCAGCTAAAAATTTTGAGGCTGTCAATGACTTCTAACGAAGAATTTTCTTTGACTTTTAATTGAAATTATGAAATATTAATCCGCTTGGATATAACACTCCTGCATTGTTTGATTTTAATTTTGTAGATATCAAAAATATCCGCCATGTATGATTATGTATCGCTGTTAAAAAACATAGTGGACAACACACCTCTTCCTATAGCTGTTTTAATTGGTTCCGAACTTAAAATAGAGCTGGCTAATCCTGCAATGATCTCCATATGGGGAAAAGGAAATGACGTCATCGGATGCAACTATTTTGATGTACTTCCTGAATCACCCAGACATGAAATAATGCTTCAGGCAATGGAGGTGCTAAAGACAGGAATCCCATTTTATGCAAAGGACAAGCTCATAGATTTAATAGTTGATGGAAAAATAACACAGCATTATTTCAATTACAGTTTTACTCCTCTTTACGGTAACGATGGAAATATATACGGTCTATTAAAAAATGGAACCGATATAACAGATTTACACAACATCAAACAGAAAGTACAGAGTTCAGATGAAAGACTCCGCATAGCGGTTGAATCTTCTGGAATGGGAACTTATGAAATAAATTTAATTACTAAGGAAACTGTTACTTCTGGAAATTTTAACGAATTGTGGTCTGTTGATGAAGCATCAGACACTGAAATGCTTCTGAAAAGAATGCATCCAGAGGATTTACCAATAAGGGAAAAAGCACATCAGGATGCATTAGTTACAGGAAAAATAGTTTATGAAGCCAGGATTATAAATGATGATCAATCTGAAAGATGGGTAAAAGTCAACGGAAAAATTATAAAAGATCAAAATGGGAATGATTCCAGCATCATTGGAATTATACAGGACATCAGCGATCAGAGAAAGTTTGAAAAAGATCTCCACCTAAAAATCGAGGAAAGCATTAAGGAACTAAGACTGTCAAATGAGAATCTAATTCATTTCGCCAATATGGTTACTCATGACTTAAAAGAACCTGTACGAAAAATCAAATTTTTTAATGGTTTATTAAAAAAAGAAATTGAAGCTGAAAGAATTGAAAAAATAAAAAAATATAATGATAAAGTAGACCAGTCTGCCCAGAGAATGGAAACATTAATAGAAGGCACCTTAGCCTATTCAACTCTCAATAAATCAATTCAGTCAGTCCAGAAAATAAATCTGGATCAAATAATTGAAAATATAAAAATAGATCTTGAACTTATTATACAAGAAAAGGATGCAATTCTTATCACAAGCGAACTTCCTGAAATAGAAGGAGCTCCTATTTTAATACACCAGTTATTTTATAATCTAATACATAATGCTTTAAAATTTTCTAAAGCAGATGAACCTCCTAGAGTTATAATTACATCTAATATTGTGGACTATGATGGCAAAAAGCATGTCCAGATAGTAATTAAAGATAATGGTATAGGGCTAGACACCGCATATGCGGAACGAATATTCAACGCTTTTGAAAGACTGCATTCGAAAGACGATTACGAAGGAACTGGACTCGGGCTTGCACTTTGCAGAAAAATAACCGAAAGACATAACGGAACTATCACTGCTGCAGGAAAGGAGAATGATGGAGCCGAATTTACAATAATCCTGCCTCTAAATCAGGAAAAGAACACTATTTAAAATATTCTTTGTATTCTAAAATTTGGGGTTTCAGCAAAAATTAAATTTTTTCTACAACTTATTATTGCAAGACAAAAACCAGATAAATAACGATTTTGTGGTTATCTCTAAATTTCTCCGATACAAGCTACACTATTTTTACTTAAAAATTCGGCTGATAATTTTCCCGATGTCAGCAAAATCATCAAGGTTGCTTACCGCTCTTTTTTCTGTAACGGTATTATCAATTTTTGAGAAAGGATAAATTAATATATAATTGTTGTTGCTTAGTTTTTTATTTAAAATTTCAGGCACTTCCTTCATCTGAGGAAAATAAGAATACATACCTCTGTCTGCCATTAAAATGATTAGCGCTTCGTCTTCTTCCAGACTGCCTACAGTATTTTCGGCCTCCTTCCATGAAGATACAGCTGTAAAAACAGCTTCTATGTTTGATTTTTTAATGATACTGCCTAATACAGCAATAGTTTTCTCGTTTGCGTAAAAACTCATTTTGGCACCCGAATTTTTTCCAATGTTCCAAATTCTTAATAGAGAATGAAAAAAACCTGGTTCTTTTTCTGCATCAGCAGGGATCAGGACAGCATACTTTTTAATGGTTGAAACCGGCTGGACTGCATGATAGATAATCAGATTTATATGCTTGTTCTGAAGGTAACCGTTATAAAGATTATATATAAACGAAGATGAAAATCCTTTTTCTTCTTCAAGACCAATAATCAGGTCGGTAATATTCTGTTCTTTCACCACATTGTTAATCCCTGCAATTACATCATTATCATGCCTTGTTATGGGATTTAGTTTAATGTCGGCAGCAGCAGCCATATTTACAGCCGCACCCAGCAGTTTTTCTGCATTTTTTTGAGATGATTCGCTTTTGTCTTCGTTAATCACATTTAGCGCAAAAAGGTTGTCTTTATTGCTTCTGCTTTTTATAAGAAGTCCCAGATTAACCATTTTCTCAACAGTATCTTCATGATTTACAGCCAGCAGAATTTTCTCTTCTTCATCACCCTCACCTGCAGCGGTTTCTTCTCTATCTGCATCCGCAATTCTCTGGGCACTTGCCATTGACACAAATGATGAAACAGTACACGAAACCAGTATAAGCAAAATGCTTCCATTAAGCACATGTTCATTTAAAAGCCTGATAGGCTCACCTGCTTCATTTTCCGATAATATAATATTATATCCTACCATGACAGAAGCAAGTGTTGCGGCTGCAGAAGCTGCGCTCATTCCGAAAATAAGTCTGCCTTCATCATCTGTAAAATTAAATGTCTTTTTAGTTAAAAAAGCAGCTGCGTATTTCCCTCCTATTGAAGCTATAAGCATGACTGACGCTACTCCTATTGTTTCCCAGCTCTGTATAAAGGCATTAAAATCAATCAGCATACCGACGCTGATCAGGAAAAACGGAATAAAAATAGCATTTCCCACAAATTCCACCCTGTTCATTAGTGATGATGTGTGCGGTATCAACCTGTTTAGGGCAAGACCTGCAAAAAATGCTCCGATAATGGCCTCTATTCCTGCTAATTCTGCCAGTAAAGCAGCAAGGTAAATCATGACAATAACAAAAATATACTGGGAAATCTTGTCTTCGACATTTTTAAAAAACCATCGTGCTGCAATTGGAAAAAGGAGCAGCACTACTAAAGCAAATATAAGCATAGAAACCGACAGCGTGACCCAAAAAGATGTTCCAACTTCTCCCTGTGACATACCCACTACAACAGCCAGAACTACCAGCGAAAGCACATCTGTAATCATGGTTCCGCCAACAGTAACATTCACAGCCAGCTTTTTGGCGATTCCGAGTTTGCTCACCATCGGATATACAATAAGAGTATGTGATGAAAAAAGACTGGCAAATAATACCGAGCTTAAAAGCGAAAAGTGCAGTATATAATAACCGCCTATAAGCCCCAGAGCAAATGGCACAATAAAGGTATAAAGGGAAAAAGTAATACTCTTCCATTTATTTTTTTTAAAGTCCCCCATATCTATCTCCAGACCAGCAAGAAACATTATATAAAGAAGTCCCGTAGTTCCTGTTACCACTATACTGCTGTCTCTGGCAAGAACATTAAATCCATTTGGACCAATAACTGCACCAGCTATAATAAGCCCCAGCAGGTGTGGCACTTTTATTTTATTCAATAAAAGAGGAATACATAAAATTATGATGAGTTCGATAAGGAATTTTAGTACTGGATCTTCAATAGGAAGACTGACGTGTTGTATACTTAAAAACATAAATTATTTTTTTTGAGGAGGAGTGAGTTCCACCGAGAATCTGGCAGAACAGTTATCCTGTCCGGTAATAGTCTGCGTGCCTTTAACGATATTTTCTTTTATATCATCAAGGACCACTGTCATTTTTGCTCTGTTTTTAGAAACACTGTCACTGCTGAATTCAAGCATTATTTTATCTTTCAGGTATTTTGCCTTAAATACCCGTACAAGCTTTTTATTATTTATGACATTCGTATATATTCCGGTGGAGTCAGATACAAATTCCCAGGTTTCATTACGCTGGTCTCCTATAACATACTGTGTGCAGTTTGATTCTCTGCACAGCATCTTACTATTCCAGAAACCTTTAATTGATTCCGGCCATTCTGTAATTAATTGATTATCATTAGTAATAGTATCTTTTAGTGCAGAGATGCTGTCACGCATAGATAGCAGCGCTTTATAATCAGCTTCTTTTTTTTCAAATTCTTCTTCCCTTAAAATTAAAGCTTTTTCTCTCTTAAGCAGTTCCTGCTCTTTTTTGCTTTCGCACGAGATAAAAATACAGCCAAGAATGAATAATAGAGGTACCTGTTTCATAAATCTTTTTTTGGATATACAATTTAGCCAAAATAAACCGTTATACAAAATAATAAACCAGCAGAAACCATAATTTTACTGCCTTGATCCAGAATTTCTTCCGTTCTTTCCAATTTAATACTATGAATATTTCAAAACTTTTATAATGAACCAGCCTTTACAAAAGTCTGCCATCCTCGCATGGTTTCAATAAAACGTTCACTTAGACCTCTCTGTCTTAGATAATCTGCCATTACAGGCAGTTGCGGACTATCGTACATTGGGTTTGCTTTTACCTGAAGCGGAAAATCGCGCTGCAAAATCGCAGCACGTGCAATAAGCACAAAATCACACCCTTCGTCAAGAAGTTCTCCCGCACGCTGTGCGCTCATGATTTTTCCAGCTGCACCAAGGCGAACACCTTTACGCGGAAGTTCTGTAAAAACACTCAGCATGGTTTTTCCTTTAAAACTTCCTTCACGAATAATTTGTGCTGAATCCCAAAGTGCTAAGTCTAAATAGTCGATTAATTCACGATTGAAAATATAGGCTGTAACTTCCCGTAATTCTTCTAAAAGCAATCCATATCGCTCAATAGACAATCGCCACCCAATTTGGAAATCAGGTCCGCAGACTTTACGAATTCCTTCAATAACCTCAATAGTAAAGCGTGCACGATTTTCGAGACTTCCCCCATATTTATCTGTACGATCGTTTAAATTAGGTGACATGAATTCTGAAAGAATCCACCCGAAAGCACCGTGAACTGAAATTCCGTCAAATCCTGCCAATTGCGCTCTTTTTGCTGCAGCAATGAAACTGTCCCGAATTCGTTCGACTTCTTCTGTAGTAATTGCTTTAATTCCTTCTAATGTTTTACTTGAAGCCGGAGCTGGAATTCCTCCAATTGAAGGTTTCGCTCGATGTCCCGCATGATGTAATTGTACTGCTGACAAAGCACCGCCATCACGAATCGACGATGCCATTTTTGCCAATCCCGGTAAATGGTCGTCACTATGAATACCTAATTGTCTTTCAAACGCGATTCCTCCTGCTTCTACTGTTGAAGCACTAGTTTGAATTAACCCATAACCTCCTTGAGAAAGCTGTTCCATCCAATATTGATCGTATTGAGATGCAGTGCCATCAAATTCACTTTGCTGACTGGTTAAAGGTGCCAGCATGAAACGATTTCGCATTACTGGACCGTGCAGCAGTGTAAGCGGTTTAAATAAATCAGAAACAGACATATTGTTTATTTTTTAGTTCTACTTATGTGAATTATATCGAATGCAAAATTGCAGCGATAATCATGCTTGAAAAATGGATGATTTTTACTTTATAATGGACGTTTTGCACCTGATACTTAAAGTTTTTAGATGAAAAAAAATTCTCCATCATAAAGTAAATTTTCTCCATTCTTTAGCAGGCAGTACCATCAGATCTTTGCCTTGTTAATAAAAAACGATTCAAAATGAAAAAAACAGCTATTATTATTCTTTCTGATCCAAAAGCGGGTTCAGAAGAAGCTTTAGGACGTGTATTCAATGCTCTAGCATCGGCATATGAGTTTAAACACGAGGGTGACGATGTAAAAATTATTTTTCAAGGGGCAGGTATAAGATGGCCTGAATACCTTGAAAAACCTGAGCATCCTGTTAATGCCCTTTATAAAGAAGTAAAAGATCATGTTCACGGACTTTCTAAAGGATGTGTTGCTGTATTTGGAACTGAAGTTTCTGGTTACGAATTACTAAATGACAATGAAGTTCCTGGAACTCCTGGACTTCCAAGTTTTGTTAATCTTAAAAAAGAGGGTTACGATATTTTGATTTTCTAAACCGATTCCCTAACTGCCCTTTTTTCTTTAAAGGGCAGTTTTTTATTCAGAAATATTTAATAGAATTAAGCCTTTATTTTTTGAGTAATTTAGCATAGCTGGATATGCTCCAAAATCACTATTAAAGTTTTAAATTATGCAGAAAGATGTTCAATATTATATGGATCAATGTTTAGATCTTGCAAAAAGTGCTTTAAAAGCTGGAAATCCTCCTGTGGGTGCGGTAATTGTGCTTGACGGAAAAGTAATTGGTAAAGGCATTGAATCAGGAAAATCAAGCGGAGATATTACCAATCATGCGGAAATATTGTCGATTAGAGAGGCTTTAAAAAATGGATATTCGGATAAATTACATCTAGCAAAAATGTACACAACACATGAACCTTGCATAATGTGTTCCTACATGATTCGTCATCATAGAATAACTGAAATTATTTATGGCACAGCTGTTCCTTATGTAGGTGGTTTTACTTCAAAATTCAATATCTTAGAAACAGAAGATGTTCCAAAATGGGGAAATAAACCAAAGGTAACTGGCGATGTCTGCATGGAAGAATGCAATGCGCTTAATTCTCAATTTTTAGAATCATTAAGCAAATCTAAATAAGTATGTTATCACAATCTGTATATACGCTTGTTAACCAGCAAAATGGCAATTTATCATTCAAAGTTTTTGAGTTTGACAACAGCAGTTATTTTGACCATATTCAGCGAAATAATTATTTTACCCTAATCATAATTACTTCAGGAGAAGGATTAGCTAAAGTTGATCTTTGCGAATATTCGTTTAAAAAAAATACCTTATTTGCTTTCTACCCGTATCAGCCTTTCATGCTGGCTTCAGAAGGACCGTTAACTGGTATTTCTATTCAGTTTCATCATGATTTTTTCTGTATTTACAGGCATCACAAAGAGATTGCCGCTAATGGAATTTTATTTAATAATGTTTATCAGCAGCCATTTATTCTTTTGGATCAAAATAACAAACAGACACTGCTGAGCATCATCGCGGAAATCGTGAATGAGCTAAAAATGGAAGCTTTGAGAAAAGATGAAGTTCTTGTTTCTTATTTAAAGATATTCTTAGTTCTTGCTACTCGAATAAAATTAGAACAGCAAACTATTAAAGAAACAAATGTAAATGACAAACAGCTTATTATTATACAAAACTTACGAAATGCCATTGAAGATAATTTCAGAACCAAACATTCTGCAAGCGATTATGCTGATATGCTTCACGTAACACCAGTTGTTCTTGCGCGAGCTGCGAAAAATCACTTCAACATGACACTTTCTGATCTGATTACTGAAAGGATTATTATTGAAGCAAAAAGAGAATTGTACCTCACAGAAAAAACGGTAAAAGAAATCGCTTATGAACTTGGTTATGATGATGAATATTATTTTAGCCGAGTATTTAAGGGAAAAACCGATATTTCACCTCAATTTTACCGCGAAACGATTGGTTTTAACCGAGGTTCAGCATTAAATTAAGTAAAGAATTCCGATTTTAAATAGTAATTATCAATAACCTTATTTTTTCGAATTCAGTCTAACAAATCTATCAGTTTATTTTTTAAATTTTCTTCATTTTGATAGCCAAAATACTGCTCCAGCATATTGTAATTCTCATCGAAAATAATGAAAGACGGAGTGCCTTTTAATTGATTAATAGTAAATGTCTCAGCTATTAAAGGAATCTGAGAATAATGCACTCTTATTTTTTGAAATATTGACTCTTTTTCGTTTTCAGAAAAACGATCAAAATTAGGAATGACATCACAAAGTATTTCAATCTTCTCTGAATTGATGAATTGTTCACAAGAAATAATGCGATCAAAAGCAACTGGAAAATCTAAAGTCTCAGAATAATTAGAAAGGCCGTAATTTGTATTGTAATATTTTTGAGTTTCTCCAACTAATGTACCGCTCTCCAGCAGTAATTCTAAGCTCGCTTCATTATTATATTCGAAATCTTCAAAAGCAGTTGCGACACCAATAAAACCTACTTTACTACTAAATGCTTTGTAAAGTTCATTCACAAGAGGAATTCCATATATAAAACAACCTGGGCAATTTACTTGAAATACAAATGCTAGATTTATTTTCTGTTTTTTGAATTCTCCCTGCACTAAATCTTTAATATTGAGATGGAATTTTGACATGGCTCATTTTTTTTATAATAAACATTTCTACGATTTGATGAATTATGATTCAAAATTAAGTACGATTATTAACTTACTGATAGTCCAGTTCTTGTAATTATTAATTGGTTCTGGTTTCTTTTTTAATTTTCTTCCAATAAAACAAAGTTCTTATTTTTCTTGATTATGCTGATTTATATTAAACTTATGATTTCAATCATAAAATTGAGCTTTGACTGCAATCTAAATTTGCAATAATGAAATAGTAAAACAAGACTATTGCAGCAAATCAAATATTTAATCCAAATATCACACAAATGAATGCAGATCAAAAAGAGCTTATAAAAGCTACAATTCCAATTTTAAGGTCAAGCGGTGAAGATCTAACAAATTATTTTTATGCGCGAATGTTTAAACATCATCCTGAACTTCGAAATATGTTTAACATGGGGAATCAAGCCAATGGAAGACAAAAATCAGCCTTAGCAAATGCAGTACTTGCTTATGCCGAAAATATCGATAACCCCAGTGTTCTTTTAGGAGTGCTTAAAGGAATAGGAACTAAACACAGAAGTCTTAATATCCAGCCCGAACAATACAAAATTGTGGGAACCCATTTAATTGCTTCAATCGGAGAAGTTGTAGGTGATGCAGCTACGCCTGAAATTCTCGAAGCTTGGACAGTCGCTTTTTACCAGCTTGCACAAATTATGATTGATGTTGAAAAAGAATTATATCGCGAAAATGAAGCCAAACCGGGAAGCTGGAACGGATGGAGAAAATTCGTAATCAAAAAAATAGTCGAAGAATCAGCTGAGATAAAATCTTTTTATTTATACCCTGAAGATGGTAAAGCAATTGCCGATTTTAGTCCAGGCCAATTTATAAGTGTGCAAGTCTTTGTAGCAGAATTAAATCTATTACAGCCGAGACAATATAGTTTATCAAGCGCTTTTAACCCAGAATATTACAGGATTTCTGTTAAAAGAGAAAATGGGATTGCTCCAAATCCGTCGGGAATGGTTTCCAATACGCTTCATTCTAAATCGGAAGGAGATATTGTCTCTATTTCTTCTCCAGCGGGAATATTTCATTTAGAAAAAGATTCCCAAAATCCATTAGTCTTAATAAGCGGCGGTGTTGGTTTTACTCCAATGCTGAGTATGCTGGAAACGAATTTAAATTCTATTCAAAATAAAAAAACGGTTTGGATTCATGGCTGCAGAAATGAATCTGTTCATGCTTTTAAAAATCAGATTTTAAGTTTACAACAAGAAGCAAAATGGCTTGAAACATTTACGTTTTACGATTCCCATGAAAATCTAAATGGTTCATCAGATCAAATCTTTAAAGGACGCGTTGATCTTCATAAATGTAAAGATTCAATATTGCTGGATGATGCCAGATTTTATATCTGCGGTCCAGAACTATTTATTAAATCTCAATATGAGACATTGCTTAATTTGAATGTTAAAACAGAGAATATTTTCTACGAAGAATTTGGCCCTCAACTAATCCATTTAAATTAAGGTGAAAACAAGACTATTCTTTATTAAGAAATCTTGGTTATTAGTATTTAGAAATTTAATCACAACTTTATTTATAACGCTCACTCTTGCCTGTTTAAACTGCACAGACCGATCGAGTTTTCTCTTTTTTTGGATGCGTTCTTGGATTGTTGCTGGTTTAATTTCTAATTTCTTTTCCTTCATTATATTTTCGAATAGAAATAATTAAGATGAAAAAGGCTGTCCAAAAATTGAGACAGCCTTTTTTATTCTTTAAAATAAAATTCAATAGAAACTATTCGCGCAAACAACAAATTACTATAGATTAAAACTATCAAACTACATAAATTTAATATCTATCATTCAAATCTTGTTTTTTATTTATCATTAACTTTGAAAGAACATGATAAAAAAAGAAAAAAAAACAAATTACTAATGTAAAATTAAAGCTTATGGATAACTCAAACGACATCAGTAAATGTCCTTTTCACAATGGTCAAATGAACAACACTCCAGGTGGAGGAACAAAAAATCGAGATTGGTGGCCAAACCAATTAAAAATAAACATCCTCAGACAACACTCACCAAAATCTGATCCTATGGGAAAAGATTTTAATTATGCTGAAGCTTTTAATAGTCTGGATCTTGAAGCTGTAAAAAAAGATCTTCATGACCTTATGACTGATTCTCAAGAGTGGTGGCCTGCAGACTTTGGTCATTATGGAGGATTATTTATTCGTATGGCGTGGCACAGTGCGGGAACCTATCGTGTGGGTGACGGACGCGGAGGTGCTGGTGCAGGGCAGCAACGTTTTGCACCGCTAAACAGCTGGCCGGACAACGTAAGTCTTGACAAGGCCCGCAGATTACTGTGGCCAATCAAACAAAAATATGGCAACAAAATCTCTTGGGCCGATTTAATGATTTTGACAGGAAATATTGCTTTGGAGTCTATGGGTTTCAAAACATTTGGTTTTGCCGGCGGACGTGAAGACGTTTGGGAACCAGATGAAGCAATTTACTGGGGATCTGAAACTGAGTGGTTAGGCGGCGATGTTCGTTACGGAAACGGTTCACATGGCGTTCCTAAAGATCATGGCGTAGTATCATCTGACGACGATGCAGATGGCAGTATCCATTCTAGAAATCTGGAAAAACCTTTAGCTGCAGTTCAAATGGGACTTATTTATGTAAATCCCGAAGGTCCAGACGGTAATCCTGATCCAATCTTAGCAGCAAAAGACATTCGTGATACTTTTGGACGAATGGCTATGAATGATGAAGAAACTGTGGCTTTAATTGCCGGCGGACATACTTTTGGAAAAACGCACGGTGCTGCATCATCTGACAATGTTGGTAAAGAACCAGAAGCCGCAGATTTAGATGCGCAGGGTTTTGGATGGAATAATAAATATGGTTCTGGTAAAGGACCTGATGCCATTACCAGCGGACTTGAGGTTACTTGGACTAAAACGCCTACACAATGGAGCAACAACTTTTTCGAAAATCTTTTTGAATTTGAATGGGAACTTTCTAAAAGTCCAGCAGGTGCACATCAATGGGTAGCGAAAAATGCAGAACCTATTATTCCAGATGCTTTTGATGCTGCTAAAAAACATCTTCCAACAATGCTTACAACCGACTTATCGTTACGATTAGATCCTGGTTATGAAAAAATATCACGCCGTTTTCTTGAGAATCCAGATGAGTTTGCAGATGCTTTTTCGCGTGCTTGGTTTAAACTAACGCATCGTGATATGGGACCTCGTGCAAGATATCTTGGACCAGATGTTCCTCAAGAAGAATTAGTATGGCAAGATCCAATTCCGAATGTGGATCACGCATTAATTGATTCTAACGACGTATCCGATTTAAAAGCAAAAATAAAAACTTCAGGATTAACTGTTTCGCAATTGGTTTCAACAGCTTGGGCTTCGGCTTCTACTTTTAGAGGTTCTGATAAACGCGGGGGCGCCAATGGTTCTCGTATCAGGCTAGCACCTCAAAAAGATTGGGATGTCAATAATCCTGCACAGTTGCAAGAAGTTTTAAATAAATTGGAACAAATTAAAACGGATTTTAATAGTGCCAACGGTTCTAAAAAAGTTTCTCTAGCAGATTTAATTGTACTTGGAGGTTCTGTAGGGATCGAAATTGCAGCAGAAAAAGCTGGAAATTCTATTACCGTTCCGTTTTCTCCTGGACGTATGGATGCTTCTCAGGAACAAACGGATGTTGAATCTGTGGGATATCTAGAGCCAAAAGCAGATGGATTCCGTAACTTCAGAAAAACAAAATCTCCAGTATTTACAGAAGAACTTTTAATAGATAAGGCTCATCTTTTAACGCTTACAGCTCCTGAACTTACTGTTCTTTTAGGAGGTTTAAGAACTTTAGAAATTAATACTGATGGTTCTAAAAATGGTGTATTTACCAATCGTCCCGGACAGCTTACAAATGATTTCTTTGTGAATCTTCTAGATATGAATACAGAATGGAAAGCTTTATCTGAAGACAGAGAATTATATTCAGGAAGTGATCGTACGAGCGGTCAGCTTAAATGGATTGGAACGCGTGCCGACTTAGTTTTTGGATCTAATTCAGAATTAAGAGCTATTGCAGAAGTATATGCAAGCAGCGATGCAAAACAGAAATTCACAAATGATTTCATAGCAGCATGGACTAAAGTAATGAACCTTGATCGTTTTGATCTGAAATAAATTTTAAAACAACACATTTTAAATGACTAGTCGTAAATAATCTAAAAAGATTATTAAGGCTGGTCATTTTAATTTTTAATTTTTAATTATCAATTAACAATTATCAATTTTTAATTCTAATTATCAAGCTGTAGCAGTCTCTTTAAAAGGTAAGGAATTAAAAAATTCATAAGCTCTTTTTTCAGCATACGAATAGGTAGAATTTCGTAAAGGAAAAGCACAATGTCCGCCATACTTTGGAGTTTCCAGATAAACGTAGGCGCTGTCTTGCGCTATGGCTCTTGGATAACATCTTTCACCTAAAAATGGATCGTCAAGCGAATTAATAATCAGCACAGGAGTTGTAATATCTTTAAGGGAAAATTCCGGCGAAACACGATGATAATAATCTTCTCTGCTAGCAAATCCGTGAAGCGGAGCCGTAAAATATTGATCGACTTCATCAAAAGAAGTAATTTTATCAATTTGATCGCTGTTTATAAAATCAGGAAACTGAACGGCTTTGTACTTCAGTTTCTTTTTAATATCAATCGTAAAATTCTTTAAATATACTTTGTTAAAACCTTGTTTGAGTACTTCGGCACTTGTTGCAATATGTGTTGGAACAGAAATAGAAACGGCCGCTTTTATTCGGGAATCAATTTTTGTCCATCCTAAATAATTCAACAGCTGAACCCCGCCCATCGAATATCCAATCAAATAAACTTCCTTAAATCCTTTTTGAAAAACAAACTGCACAACTTCGTTAAGATCGTCAACAGCACCGTGATGATATAATCTCGGTAAACGATTCATTTCACCTCCGCAGGTTCGATTATTCCACGCAAAAACAGAGAAACCTTTTTCTTGAAAATATGCTGCGCAACTATTGTTATAAGTTCTGCGGGAATCTCCTTCTAAACCGTGGCATAAAATAACTGCTTTTGAAGAATCATTTAAGAGAAAGTCGATACTAATGAAATCGCCGTCGTTTAATTCCAGTTTTTCTCTTGTATACCCTGGAGCATCAAATTTCTTAATCAAGGCAGCATAAATAGTAGAAATATGCCTATTGCGATGAATAATAGAAGGGAAATTATATTCTGATTGTTCAATTATTGGCATGATAAGGAAATTTTATGTGCGTATTACAAAGCTATGAAATACATTAATATGTAGTTTAAAACTGTCTTTTTTTATTTCACTTTTATGAAATTACAAAAACAACGGTATCTAAATTAATCTATTTGAATTTACCAGTATGTTAAACTATTCAATTGTTAGAAATAATTACCTTTATAATCTGCCTATAAAAATTATCCAATGACAGAAATTTTCAAAGTTTTCCGAATTACAGCATCAGAATCAGAAAAAATAATGCAGTCTGTAAACGAACCGCATTCTCATGACTTTGAAGAACTTATTATCGGAAATAAAGGTCAGCTGGAGCACTTTATAGATTTTAACTCCAAATTAATCGATGCTCCTTTTGTCAGTTTTGTAACTCAGGGAAAAATCCATCGCGCAAAACCGCTTATTAAAGATGGCGAATGCGATATGTGGGTTTTACGTTTTAAAAGCGAATTTATCGCCGAAACCACTTTCAGTCTCTACGCTTCTTTTCACGATAAAGCCAACATTAGTCTGCAAAGCAATCAATGTTTTGAAAAACTGGATATTCTCTGCAAAATGATTTATGATGAATATATTCAAGAATCACCTGACCTTGCGGTTATCAGGCAGTTATTGAGTGCATTGTTTACCATTATAGAATCAGAACGACGTAAATTGAACTTGGATAATGATGAATCTAAAAAAATCCAAAGTTCTACTTTTAAAAATTTCCTCAGATTATTAGAAGAACATTATAAGGAATCTAAAGACGTCAATTTCTACGCAGAAAAACTCTTTATGACTACTCGTAATTTAAACCTTATCTGCCAAAACATTCTACAGCAGAGTGTTTCTGAAATTATAGAAACAAGAAAATTGACAGAAGCTAAAAATCTTTTAATGACGACTGACAAAAACGTAGCCGAAATTGGTTACGAACTCGGTTTTAATGAAAAGACCTATTTCACACATGCTTTTAAACGCAAATCGGGAATGACTCCGACTGAGTTTAGAGAAGAAATGAATAAACTGCTTTCTTAAAAACACAACCATTCTTCCGAATATCGTTACCGTCTTCGTTATAATTAGTTTGAACTTTGTATCTGCAAAAAAGACATTTCTAAAAAACGAAGTACAATATAAAATGAATCGAAAAGATTTTCTAAAAACTATGGCAATTTTACCACTTGGCGCTGCGGCAATGAAATTAAACGCTCTTAAAACTGTTTCAGATTCTTTCGCCGCTACAGAAAGAATGCCGGTGCTTTTTCTTGGACACGGCAACCCGATGAATGCTCTTGCTGATAATAATTTCACGCAGGGTTTTCAAAATATAGCAAAAACACTTCCAAAGCCTAAAGCAATTCTTTGTATTTCGGCACATTGGGAAACCAAAGGAACTTTTGTAACAGCAATGGAAAAACCAGAAACTATTCATGATTTCGGCGGTTTTCCGCAGGCACTTTTTGACGTTCAATATCCTGCACCGGGAAGTCCAGAACTGGCTTTAGAAACCCAAAAATTGATTACCTCAACCACTGTTGGATTGAGCGATGACTGGGGTTTGGATCACGGATGCTGGACTGTCGTAAAATTTCTATATCCAAATGCTGATATTCCGATTATACAAATGAGCATTGACTACACCAAACCTGCTTCTTATCATTATGAATTAGGAAAAGAACTAGCTGCTTTAAGACGTAAAGGTGTTCTTATTGTAGGAAGCGGGAACTCTGTTCATAATTTACGATTGGCAGCTTGGGATAAAATGATGGTTCCAGGTTATGCTTTTGAATGGGCTCATATTGCTAATGAAAAAATGAAAACGATGATTCTCGAAAATGATCATCAGTCTTTGATAAATTTTGACAAACAAGGAAAAGAGTTTCAATTGGCTGTGCCAACTCCGGAACACTATATGCCGTTATTATACACTTTATCACTCAGAGAAAAAGATGAAAAAGCAACTATTTTTAACGATGCAATTTTAGCGGGATCACTCAATATGATGTCGGTTAAAATCGATAAAGCATGAGTGTAAACAAATCGTTTTGGATTTCTTTCGGAATCCTTATTTCCATTTCAATCTTTAGTTTTAATACAATGAATTCAGATATTAAAAATACGAAACTGCACTATTTAATTAGACAGCCCAAAATTAAAACAGAAAATCCGCCTTTATTAATTCTACTGCACGGTGTCGGCGGGAACGAACAGAATCTTTTTTCGTTTGCTCCTAATCTGCCCGAAAACTTTGTTGTGGTTTCAGCCCGAGGACCTTTGACTTTTGGAGCTAATAGTTTTGCTTGGTTTCAGGTTGATTTTTCTTCGGGGAAACCACAGATAAACGAACAACAGGCCGAAAATGCAAGAAAAATGCTTATCGACTTTATCGAAGATTTGAAATCTGAAATCACTTTCGATTCTAAAAAAGTTTATTTAATGGGATTCAGTCAAGGCGGTATTATGAGTTACAGCGCTGCGCTTACTGCTCCAGAAAAAGTAAACGGAATTGCGGTATTGAGCGGCAGATTACTTCCAGAAATTAAACCTTTTATGGCCGATGAAAAACGCTTGAAAAACCTTAAAATTTTTATTTCGCACGGAAAACAAGATGCCGTTTTAAATCATCAATATGCAATAGATGCCTTAGAATTTCTTAAATCTAAAAATCTAAATCCAGAATTTCATTCTTATGACGAAGGACATACTGTAAACCAGCAGATGTTTACTGATGTTAACCATTGGCTTACAGCAAATATCACAAAGTAAAAAACTTTACAGAAATGGCAGAGTGATCGTAAATATTGTTCCTTTTCCAACGATAGAACAAACATCAATTGAGCCGTTGTGCAGATTTACAATTTGTTTTACAATTGATAATCCAATTCCATAACCTTTTTCATGGTCTTTATTTTTTCCTCTGTAAAACAAATTGTAGATATTTTCCAGATCTGTTTCCGAAATTCCAATTCCCTCATCTGAAAAGGTTAAAATAATTTGATCCGAAGAAGCATTTATTTCTACTTGACAAGAGTGATTTTCAGAATATTTGCAGGCATTTTCCATGATATTCGAAAAAGCAATTTGAAGCAGATATGGATTTCCAACATAATTATAAATACTTGAATCAGTATCGTTTGGATTGTTGTAGCTTATTCCAATCTTGTATTTAACCTCTTTTTTGTTAATGAGATTAAGTTTGGCATCTACCAAAACCTCATCAATTCTGGTTGGCGCCATTTTTATTTGAGAAACATCATAATTAGCCCTCGCAAAATCTAAAAGTGCTGTTGAAAGTTCTGATACATGATTGGCTTCTTCTAATGCATTGTCTAATGATTTTTTATAATCATCAATCGTCTGATTTAATTCTTTTCCCAATTCGATTTCAGCAATTAAAATAGAAAGCGGCGTTCGAAATTCATGTGAAATTGTGGTGACAAAATTTCGATGATTGTTAAAGGATTTTTCTAATCTGTTAAAAGTCGTATTAAAAGTCTGTGTAAGTTCGTAAAGCTCGTCTTTGGCTTTTGGCACAACGATTCTTTTGTTCAAATTGTGTTCAGATATATCCCTTATTTGAAAAATAATATCTTTCAAAGGTTTTAAAGTATAATACGAAAATCCAAATCCAATAATAAAAATCAGGACTATAGAAATAAAATATACATAAAGTACATTTTCTTTAAAAGCATTAATGTGGTTTAGACCTGTTACATCTATTGCTCTACCAACAATATAAAAATCCTTGTTGTCATCGCTGTACAAAATACCGCGGTATTGGTATTTTTCGTCTAACCAGTTTACTGCTTTATTTTTTTTTATGGACTGCAATATTTTTTTGCTTCCAAGCGGTGGCATATTGTCCGAAAAATAGAGATTAAAGTCGCTGTCATAAACACTGATATCTGCTTCATTAAGTACTTTTTTATTCTTGGTATGCAGAAATTTAATTAGGTCTTTATTGATTTGGGCATCAAATATAAATTCAGCGCGCCAGATAATTTTATAGTCCAGACGATCGAAGAATTCATCTTTTCTATTTTTTTCGGAAACAAAATAGACGCTGTAAGCAAAAACGAATAATATAAAGGCAGTTAAAATAGCGTAAGCGAGGGCAGTTCGGGTTACTAATTTCATATTTTATTACTTAAAATAAACCCCATTCCTATTTTGGTATGAATTAGTTTTTGTTCAAAATCCTTGTCAATCTTCTTTCTCAAATAAGCGATGTAAACGTCTATATAATTGGTTCCAGTATCAAAATTATTTCCCCAGACATTATCGGCTATTTCATCGCGGGTAAGCAGTCTTTCAGGATGCTGCATCAAAAAATGTAGTAAATTAAATTCTTTTGGAGTCAGATTAATGGTCAAACCTTCTCTGTAAACTACTTTGGTTCGCTTATCTAAAACAAGGTCATTATAAATAATTTGCGAAGCTTCTTCTACTGTATGAACCGAATCATTTTTACGCTGTAATAAAGCTTTAACTCTCGCATAAAGTTCTCTAATTTCAAAAGGTTTTACCAAGTAATCATCTGCACCCGCATCAAAACCTTCAATTTTTTCATCTATGGTTCCTAAAGCTGTCAGCATAATAATGGGAATCTTTTTTCCAGACTGGCGTATTTTTTTGCAGAAAGTTATACCGTCCATTCCTCCCAGCATAATATCGGTAATGATTAATTCAAAATCAATTTTCTCTAAAAATATAAGTCCTTCTTCTGCTTCTTCTGCAATGTAAACTTGATAACCCTGACTTTCTAATCCGCGTTTAAGCAATGCAGAAACCCGGCTGTTATCTTCAACAATTAAGATCTTCATCTATTTCCCTTCCTTTTAAAATCGATACCAAATTTACGACAATATTTTCTTTTTCTAACAGCAGTTAAGAATCGCGATAATTCTACCAAAATGCAAAACCCATTATTTTACAAGGCTTTACATCAAAAAAAGAATCTTTTCTAATAACATTCTATAGCCTTTCTAATACTTTTCTAATAACCCAAAGTTTATCCTGAATCTACCTTTGTCGAGTCAAAAACAAGTAGTGATCACTACCAAAACAAAATGTAAATTTTAACTATACATGAAAACAAATTATTTAAAAATTGGGTTATGTATTTCTCTGTTAGCGGGATGTATCAATTCAATTAGTGCTCAAAAAAAGAATGATTTTGGAAACCCTACACTTACAAAATATTTAAACGACGAAAAAACAAGATCCATTTCCTTTAGCGGTTACACAGAAATTTGGGCGCGTTATGCAGAACTTAATCCTGGAAGTTTGGTAAATGGCGAACAGGTTAACAGTATTTCTGACTTATCATTACGAAGAGTTCGTGTTAAGATGTCTTATCAGCCTACAGAAAAATTCACATTTGTGCTTCAAGGAGGTTTAACAAACGTAAATGTGGCTTCGAAAACAACACCAGCTTTTGAGCTTTTAGATGCTTACGCCGAATATAAATTTAGTGATATAATTGCTGCCGGTGCGGGACGATCAACTTGGAGAGGATTATCCAGATTTACAACCGGACCTTTGAATACTTTATTATATGATTTGCCTTCGTACGCAACAGGAAATGCAGGTATCTCTGATGAAACGGTGAGAGAACTGAGTGTTTATGCAAAAGGACAAATAGGAAAACTAGATTACCGACTTGTTATTGCAGATCCGTACACGAATGTCAGCGCCGATCCGCAATATAATCTTGCTACTTTTAGCAAAACACATCCAAACAAAGATTATTCTGGTTATTTTAAATATGAGTTCTTTGATTCCGAAAACAATTCTTCTCCATTCCATTCTGGGACTTATAATGGTAAAAAGAAAGTGCTTGCCTTAGGTGCAGGATTTGAATACATGCACAATGCGTTATGGCATTTGGATGAAACAAAAACGACCATAAATGATGACGAAAAAAGTTTTGCTGTCGATCTTTTCTATGATACGCCAATTAACAAAGATCGCGGTACTTCTTTCAGCGCTTATGCGATGGCAATGAATAATAATTACGGACCTAATTATGTGCGTTATTCTGGCGTAAGTAATCCTGCAAGCGGTGTGAATACTAGTGTAAGCAGTTTAAATGGTGCAGGAAATAATTCACCTGTTATTGGAACTGGAAATACGTATTACTTACAGCTTGGCGGTACACTTCCCTACTTCAACAAAGACAAAAATAGTCTGCAATTACAGCCGGCGGGAAGCATAATGCTTTCTGACCTTGACGGTCTGCACGATAAAGCTTTGACTTATGATGCCGGCATTTCTTTACTTATGAACGGAATGTCATCACGATTAACAATTGATGCTCAGAACCGTCCGATTTATACTCTGAATGATGCCAGTCAGGCAACAGTCTCTGATCGAAAATGGCAGTATGTTTTAAAATACCGAATTGACTTTAATTAAAAACTTTATTATTATGAAAAGAAGAAATTTTATTATCTCATCTGCTAGTGCCGGAGCACTTGCTCTTACAGGAGAAAACGTATTAGCAAATACCATAAAGGAAACAGAAACAAAGTCTAAAAAAGTTTATTTTCATTATCTCCTTTTCTGGCTTAAACCAGAGCTTACTCCAGAACAAGTGGAAGATTTTACAAACTTTTTTGAAGGTCTTAAAAAGCTTCCTTATGCCAAAAACATTCGTTACGGAAAACCCGCAAATTCAACACCGCGACCAGTAATGGATAATTCTTTTACCTATAATGCTTCTATGGAATTTGATTCTCTCGAAGACTTGGAAACTTACGGTAAACTTGATGCCCACTTGGCTTTAGTGGCAAAATACAAACCATTCTTTAATAAAATGATGGTACACGATTCTGTATATATTCAATAAAAAAATAATTATTACTTTTAAATTTAATACCAAAATGAAAAATTTACTAAGAGGACTTATCCTAACTACAGTTCTTATGGCAGCAAACAGCAATTATGCACAAGATCACAAAAAAGTTCAAGTGAAAGCTTTGGAAGAAGAGTCTGATATTCCTGCTTATCGTCTTGTAAATAAACCAGACGGTTCTTGTTACTTCGAAAAAGGTTCTATCCCATCCTTAAAACACATGAATACTGCCTCTTTTTGGTACAGCAATAAAACCGAAGAATGGGAAAAAAATGCGCATCCAGCGCCAAGAAAACAATATGTAATAACCGTAAAAGGGAAAATTAAATTTAAAGTATCAGATGGCAGTACTTTTATAATTGAACCTGGAGTTGTACTGCTTGCCGAAGATCTTAAAGGAAAAGGCCACAGCTGGGATATGGTAGACAGCGATGTTTGGGAAAGGCTTTATATTCCGATAACCGAAAATTCAGATGATCTTTTTAAAGCTGAAGATAAATAAATGAAATAGTTAAGCGACTGGCAATAAAAGATGGATTTATTGATAGTGAAGAAAGTGTTTGATTCGTCAAACACTTTTTTTTTGACATAAAAACAACTTTTAATTAACTGTATATCAAAAAATTATTTAACTTTAACGTTCCCTCATCTAAACTCAGATTTGTAATCTGTAACAGCCTGACCATCTAAATTTTTATGTTATGAAGTGGTTTGTTAATTTAGGTTTTCATTTTAAAAACAAAGTTTCGGAGCAAAATCTGCAGCAAGATTCGGCCGACTTAGAAAAAGGAAAAGAGCTTTATCTTTCAAGCCAATTTTCTGAAGCTTTGTCGTATCTTGATAATGCTTTAAATTCTGGATTTAACAGCACCGTTTATGAACTGAGGGCAAAATGTTTTCAACAGTTAAATTATCATTACAGAGCTATTGATGACTTTGATAAAGTTATTGAAGATAATCCGTTAGAGTTTTCTTATTACTATAGCAGAGCGGTTTCAAAAAATGCAGTTTATGATATAACTGGGCAGATTGAAGATCTTCAAAATTGTATTTACTACTACAAGAAAAATAAAAATATAGAAAGCAGTATTCTAAAAAATCTCGAAACAGACTTGATAATCGCTGGAAATTATGTCGAAGACGTAAAAAATACCATTGCATCTGTTCACAATATTTCTTATCACGAAATAAAAAATCTGATTAACGAATGCCTGCTTCAAATAAAAAGAATCAGGCTTCGAGCCAGAAGATTTAAAGTACAAAAATATGAGTCTATTTTATAGGCATTAAAATATAATTCATTCCTTTTTTAGTCTCAAATACTGCAGTGTAACCTATAGACGATTTCTCGCTTTTAATATTCAGTTTTTCGATTATAAAAGGCTCTGAAGACCTTACAGCACATGTTCCTCCAATATTAGATACAATTTTTGTCTGACTCATTTTTCCATTATTCCACTTTATGTCCACTGTAAAATTACCTTTTGCAGTAATTCCTTTTATTTCTCCATCTTTCCAAGCATCTGGAAGCGCCGGAAGTAAATGAATTTCTTTATTCTGACTTTGCATTAACATTTCGATTACGCCAGCGGTTCCTGCAAAATTTCCATCAATTTGAAAAGGCGGATGCGCATCAAAAAGATTTGGGTAACAACCTCCTTGTCGTTTGTATTTAGGATCATTGTCTTTCGTCAGTCTCAATTGATTTTTAAATAATTGATAAGCATGATTTCCGTCCAAAAGTCTCGCCCACATGTTTACTTTCCAAGCCAAGCTCCAGCCTGTTCCGTCGTCGCCTCGTAATTCTAATGTCTTCTTTGCCGCTGCGGCTAATTCAGGCGTTTTCAATGGCGAAATTAAATTAGCAGGATGCAATGCATACAAATGCGAAGTATGCCTGTGATGTGGATCTTCTTCTTCAAAATCCTTGTACCATTCTAACAATTGTCCCTTACTTCCAATTTGAAAAGGAAGTAATTCATCTGCCGCTTTGTTTACTTTTTCGCTGAATTCTAAATCAGTATTCAATACTTTAGAAGCTTTTACCGTATTTTCGAATAAATCTTTAATGATTCCAATATCCATTGTAGAAGCCGTCGTTACAGTACCTTTCTTTTTCCCATCATAAAAAAATATATTTTCCGGAGAAGTCGAAGGCATTGTAACCAAATGACCGTTCTTGTCTTTCTGCAGCCAATCCAAACTAAATTCGGTCGCTCCTTTTATAATGGGATATACTCTTTTAAGATAGGCTAAATCCCCAGTATATTCATAATGTTCCCACAAATGTCTGCTTAACCAATTGGCGCCCATGTACCAGTTTGCCCACATTGGATCTCCTTTTCCGAAATCACCTACCGGATTTGTCATTGCCCAGATATCTGAGTTATGGTGTAAAACCCAGCCATGGGCATGATAATAACTTTTGGCAGTTTCTGCTCCCGTAACAGAAGCATTTTTAATGTATTCGTCAAGCGGAAAAAACAATTCAGACAAACTTGCTGATTCTACCGGCCAGTAATTCATCTGTAAATTAATATTTGTGGTGTAATTACTGCTCCAAGGCGCACGAAGTTTGTTGTTCCAGATTCCCTGCAAATTAGCTGGCGCGTTGTGAGTACGGGAAGAAGAAATCAGTAAATAACGTCCAAATTGAAAAAATAAAGCTTCTAAGCCAGCATCTTGTTCTCCTTTCGCATATTGCTCTAATCTTAGATCTGTTGCCAGATTGGATTTAGTATTTTCTTTTTCATTCAGTTTTAAGGAAACTCTATTAAAGAACTTTTGAAAATCAGCTACATGCTCTTTTAATAAACTATCGTATTTCTTTGCAACCGCTTTTTTAATCGGACTTTCAGCAAATTTGTGCTCGTCTTTTCCTTGACTGTCAGGACATTTATCAAATCCGTTGAAACTTGTCGCTGCCGAAACGAAAAGCAAAATCTCACTGGCATTTTTAATCACTAATTTATTTCCTTCAGAAGTGATTTCTCCATCTTTTATAATCGGCTTAACAATCAATTCAAAACGCATTCCTCTGCATCCTGACGGATCTTCATAAACAACGGGCTCTTTGTTGTAATCAATATAATTTGGATCTGAGTGAGAAGGCGCTTTTCCTTTTAAAACCAAAGATTTTTCGTTTATAGATTTCTCATTTTTCAAAAGACTTGAAGCATCAAGTGTCACTGAAAGTCGTTTTAATTGATCTGCTGAAAGTTTGATTATAATACATTGTGCCGGTGCCGAAGCAAAAATTTCTCTTTTATAATTTACGCCGTCAACATTAAAATTGGTTACGGCTAATCCTGTTTGAATATCAAGGCTTCTATTGTACGATTCTATTTTTTGTTCGCCAAAATCTTGGTTTAAAATAAGATCTCCCAACGGCATAAAACTTTCGCTGTAAGGTCCCTGCATGTTTTTAGTTAGAACATTGGCTTTTTCAAAATCTTCCTTTATAAGCGCTTCTCTAATTAAAGCCAGATTTTTAAAAGCATCTGGATTTACATTTTTCTGTACAGGTCCGCCGCTCCATAAAGTAGCTTCATTGAGCTGAATTAATTCTGAATCAACTCTGCCAAAAACCATTGCGCCAAGTGTACCATTTCCAACTGGAAGTGCTTCTGTCCATTCAACAGCAGGCTGATTGTATTGGAGTTTTAAATCCTGTTGTGCAAAAACAGAAAATCCTGTCAAGGTTAACAATAAAAAGAGGTTTTTTTGAAGAGAATGATACGGCATGTATTTTATTTTTAAATGATAATAATTAATAAAGGAGCCTATTTATATTTTTAGAAACCTGACAGGTTTTAAAAACCTGTCAGGTTTAATAGTGCGAATAAAAAAATTTTATTTCAAACTTTATTCGTACGAATATGATTTTTAAATCGCTTTCAATTTCAAAACAGTAACAGAATAAGCAGGAAGAGTCAATTGCTGGCTTCCTTTTGTTACTTTATATTCGCTTTGTTTTGGAGTGATTTTTTTAGGATCTGCAAATGTATTTTCATCTTGTAAATTTGCACTTGCTAAGCTGATTACACTTCCTTTTGAACCTAATTTAGCTCCTTTTAAATCAATACTTACTTCTTGGTTTGTTGCGGCAGTATTAACCAGTTTCACAATTATTTCTTTAGAATTTACATCTTTTACAGCCGAAGCGTATAAATTGTTCTGACCAATTAAAGCTTTGCCGTCCTGCGTAATGCTTAACAAATCTGTTCCTTTATTGGTCGAAAACAATTGCTGCACATAATAATTTGCAGAACCATAAGATTGCAGATTATTGAACCAAATCATATCTGGTGTCCATTGCCAAGCGTCTTCGTGCGCCATCAAAGGTGCGTATGAAGTCAATTGAACCACTTCTGCATTTCTTTCTAATCCAGTCATAAAAGCCGCTTCAGAAAAAGCACATTCCCAATTATTTCTATTATTTGGGTTTGCACCCGAAACACTCTGCGCAGCATATTCACCAGCAAATATTTTCGGACCTTTTCGGTCATAATTATCGTAACGTCCTGCATTTTCTCTAAACCATTTTGGACTTTCATAATAATGTTCGTCAACCAATTCTGCGTTTAGTTTTTTAAGTTCTGCCATAGCAAAATCAAAATGCTCGCCAGCAGGAGAAGGACCGCTTCCAGATACAATTATGATATTGGGATATTTTGCTTTTATGGCTTTTTCAAAAACCTTAAATCGGTCAATATAATCTGGTCCCCATTGTTCATTTCCAACTCCAATATATTTTAGATTAAATGGCTTTGGATGTCCCATATCTGAGCGGATTTTCCCCCAATTTGTAGTCACAGCTCCATTGGCAAACTCAATTAAATCTAAAGCATCCTGCACATAAGGATCCAATTCGTTTAGCGGAGCTAATTCTCCTGTATTGTACTGGCAGGCCATACCACAGCTTAAAATCGGAAGCGGTTCTGCGCCAATATCTTCTGAAAGCTGGAAATATTCAAAAAAACCTAATCCGAAACTTTGGAAATAATCGGGAGTTTGTTTGTGATTGAATTCTACATTCCAACGGTTCATTTTTGTTTCTCTATCCTCTACATTTCCAACCGATTTTTTCCATTGGTAACGATCTGAAAGTGTTCTTCCTTCTACAATACAACCGCCCGGAAAACGTAAAAATCCAGGTTTTACATCATATAATAATTGCACCAGATCTTTACGAAGTCCATTTTTTCTACCTTTCCAAGTATCTTCAGGAAACAATGAAATCATATCTAAATCTATCGTTCCTGTTCCTTCAAAAGTGATTTTTAGTTTTGCTTTTGCTTCAGTTTGAGTGGCAGTAATTTGAGCGGTATAAGTTGCCCATTGTTCTGATTTTGGAACAATGCTCGTTTCTCCAATTACTTTTTGGTCTTTATCTATTAATTGAAAGATGATTTTTTTGATGGCATTTTTTTCATTAGCGGCTTTTAAAGAAAGATTGTACTTTGCATCTTTCTTCACTCCCATTCCTCTGAAACCTTCGTTTATTAAAGCATAGCCTTTGTCGTTATTAATTTCAACCCTGCAAAAATTAGTATTATTAGACGCTGTATTAATAGGCAGTGCGCTTCCTGATTCTTTGTTTAAAGAAGACCTTTTCGTGTTTGGCTGTTCCCATCCCATTAATGGTTTGTCAAATTCAAAAGACCTATTTTTAATCATTTCTGCGTATAATCCGCCATCTGCAGCAAAATTGATATCTTCAAAAAATAACCCAAACATCGTTGGCTGGATTTTGGTAATCGTTTTTGAAGCATCAACTTCTAATGTCGCTTTTTGAGCATTTAGATAGAAACCGCTCATTAATAGACCGCAAATAGTAAATTTTCTGATATTATTTTTCATACTTTTAAAATGAACTGATTATTTTTTTACTGCCTCTAATTTAGCAGGAAAAGCGGATTCTCCATCTAAATTAATCACTTTTAATTCATCTACATTTTTACTTTCTACTGCATATTTAAAGTACTCAGGTTTATTTTTTCCCCACTTAACGGTACAATTCTGCACTTTGATGCTTTCCGCCATATCGAAATAAAACCCTGAAGTACTTCCTTTTACAAAACCTTCCACATTTGCAGGACGTCTGTCATATAATCCTCCTTGAAAAGAAGTCGTTTTATCAATAAAAACACTCACATTATCAAAAACAATATTCTTGATTTTATCTTTTGATTCACCGCTTACAAAAACGCCATTTTCTCCTGTACATTGAATATTAGAAAAATAAATATTTTTAACTTCCCCTACTTTTCCTTCCGTTGCACCTTTTGGAAAACGCCAGTTCGCATCTTTATGATTTCCTTTTGCTCTGCTGAAAGCGGTTATATAAATTGGTTCTGCTTTTCCCCACCAAGTATCGGTATTTAATTTACTTTCAATAATGATGTTAGAAAATATAACATCGCTTACCGTTCCTTCATCGCGATTCTGAATTCCTAAAGCTCGGTTACTGTTTTTAATGATACAATTGTTAAAAACCACTTGTCTGATCGCGTCCATGTTTTCTGAACCAATTTTGATTGCACAACTGCTGCTGGTCATCGTACAATTGGTTACTGTAATATTTTCGCAGGCACCAAATTCTTCAAATTCTCTTCTGTTTTTCAAGCAGATACAATCGTCACCGCTTTCGATATAACAATCGCTGATTCGAACATTTTTAGAATGATCCAAATCGATTCCGTCGCTGTTGCGGACTTTTAAACTGTTTAACAAAGTAATTCCACTGATTACAACATCGTTACAACCAATTAAATGCACTGTCCAATACGCCGAATTTCCGATATGAACATCTTTAATTCTGATATTTTTTCCGCCGATAATGGTCAAAACGTGAGGTCGCGGATCTAAAACATTAAAGGGTTTAAGGATATAAGCGTCATCTTCTTCTGCTCCCATAAAAGAAATTCCGTTTCCGTCTATTTTGCCGCTTCCGCTAATGGTAAAATCCTCAATATTTTCTCCGCCAATCCAAATCGTTCCTTCACCCGGATTGGTTCTGAAAGCACTTTTTGTATATAATTTTTCATCTGGACTTGCTAATAATTTTGCTCCGCCTTCGATATGAAGATCTACTTTCGACTTTACATCAATTGGTCCCGCCAAAAAGGTAAACGGTGCCGGAATTAAAACTCGTCCGCCTGTTTTAGTACAAGCATCAATTGCTTTCTGAATGGCTGCGGCGTCATTGGTTTTTCCGTCTCCTTTTGCGCCGTACTTTTTAACGTCGTAGATTTTCTGTGCAGAAACAGTTAAGGAAATACAGAAAATTAGGATCGCGATTATTGATTTCTTTTTCATATTTTTTATTTTTTTTGCCACAAAGACACAGAGGCACTAAGTTTTTTTTCTTTTGGTTTTTAAGCGAACTTTGCTACTTTGCGCGCAATTTTTCAAACTTTTTTCATTAATCTCGCAAAGTGACAAAGCTTTTTTTTCAATAAAACTTTGTGTCTTTGGGACTTTGCGGCTAACTACTAATGCGCTGGCAATTCAAATTTATTCTGCTCTGGTTCTATTTTTCTTTTTAAAGATTCGCTGTCCAAATTGCTTGACAAAACATCTTTAAAAATAATTTGATTGATTTTATCTGAAGGAACATCGATCCCTTTCATCGTCAGATTTTTTACATCATCGAAAACAAAAGCTGGACGAAAATCTTCTTTATCTAAAATCAATTTTATGTTCTTCATTTCGATTCCGTTTACGTGGCGTACGTAAAATCCCCAAGAAGGTAATTCTCCAAACATCGTAAATTCAGGATAACCGTTGATATTTTCTTTTACATCTTTTAATCGACTTAACGGATGATATGCCATTCCTTTTGAAGCTCTTCCCGGATAAACGATTTCAATATTTTCTAAAGTTACATTTTCGATCAAATGCCCTGGAATTCCAGCAATTGAAGCTGGAAACGGATTATGGAAATAATCTACTTCTGGTCCGCGCATATCGTAATCAATATCCGGACGGCCAAACGGAACTTGTACTTTTACATTTTTAACCGATACATTTTTGATATAACCTGGTTTGTCTCCATTTCTGTGACCTAAACGAATCAATACGGCATTTCCTGTATTAACCGCTGTAATATCCGAAACCTTAATATTCTCAATTTCCGCTCCATCAACAGATTCAATCGCAACTGCCGATCTAAACGTATCAAAAACCTTGATATTTTCAATCGTTACATTTTTGAAGCTTCCATAAGAGCCTGTACCAAATTTCACTGCATTGGCACTCGATCTAATGGTACAATTTCCGATGTAAATATTATTGTTGTGCAATCCCGGCACTTCCGATTTTAAGCAGATTCCATCGTCTGCAGCATTTACGTTGCAATTCGTTATACGGACATTTTCGCAGCCGTCAACATCAATTCCGTCATTGTTCCAATAGGCTCTGCTTTCTACTTTCATAAAATCAATTACAATGTTTTTACATTCTCTGAAACACTGCGTCCAGCCCGGACTGTTTTTCAAAGTAATATGAGTCATCGTAATTGAATCACATTTTACGAATGAAATTAGTTTTCCTCTTCCGTCTTCAGGGCGCATTCTTCTATAATTGTATTTCGGGTCAATTCGAACACCTGTATGATGCAGACTGTCGATTGCTAATGCCAATTCTCTTCCGTGTCCGTCTATAATTCCTTTTCCGTTTACTGCAATATTTTTGGATCCGTTTGCAATTATGAAAGCTCTAATTCCTTCATATTTTGGATAATCATCTGGATTGGTGCTTCCTAATAATATGGATCCATCTTCAAAAAACAATTCCACATCATTTTTTAAAACAATACTTCCAGACAGAAATGTACCTTTAGAAAAAACAACTTTTCCGCCTTTATTTTTGTTTGCTGCGTCAATTGCTTTTTGGATGGCTTTTGTATTTAATGTTTTTCCATCTGCGACAGCACCGTATTTTTTAACGTCAAATACCTTTTGCGCCGAAATAGTTACGGAAACACAAAAAACCAACAATACGATTATAAAATTTCTTTTCATTTCTATTTTTTTTATGCCACAAAGACACTAAGTCACTAAGTGAAAGTGAACCATATAAGTAATATAAGGTCAATTAAGACAAAACTTAAATTATCTTATATTACTCATATGGTAAAAAAAAACTTTGCGCTTTTGCATCTTTGCGAGCAATTTTCAATTTAATCTTTTTTAATAAACTTTGAGCCTTTGTGTCTTCGCGGCAAAATAAAATTTACCAGAAAACAGTATATAGAGCAACCAAAATCCCGCTGATAATAAAAGAACCAACAATAAACTCTGAAGACACTTTAAACATCGATTTATCAACTTCGATTTTATGTATTTCTGATTCTTCTTCTGAAACTGGATTTGCCAAACTAATTCCTACCATTATCAATACAATGATAAAGAATACAATAGTCATGCGGTCTAAAAACGGGTAATCAGGAAAAGCACCTTCTGTCCACATTGGCAGGAATTTTAATATAGCGGCAAGCGGCACTGTTAATAATGCACCCGCAAGTCCCGCTGCTGGAGTTGTTTTTTTCCAAAACATTCCCAACAAGAAAATTGCTAAAACTCCCGGTGAAAAGAAACCTACATATTCTTGTATAAATTGATAGGCTTGATCCAAGGATTTCAATGCAGGTGCTACAAAAGCTGCAATAATCATACAAACCACAACACACCATCTTCCGGTACGAACCAGTTTTTTTTCTGATGCCTGAGAATTGAAATATTTTTTATAAATATCTAATGAAAAAATAGTCGAAATACTATTGGCTTTTCCAGCTAAAGAAGCCACAATTGCGGCTGTTAAAGCGGCTAATGCAACACCTTTTAATCCCGCAGGAAGTAAATTCATTAAAGTTGGATACGCGTGATCTGGTTTTAAAACTCCTGCTGCATCAACCATTTCCTGCTGAAACATTCCGTTTTCGTGCATTACAAACATGGCGATTCCCGGTAAAACGGCAATAATTGGCACTAATAATTTTAGGAAAGCGGCAAATAAAATTCCTTTGCGCGCTGTTTTTAAATCAGCTCCTAAAGCTCTTTGAACAATATATTGATTGCATCCCCAATACGCCAGATTATTGATTAACATTCCGCCAACCAAAACCGACATTCCAGGCAGTTCATTATAATGCGGATTAGATTCGTCCAATATCATATGCAAATGTCCAGGCGCTTCATCGGCAATAATGGCCAATCCTTTTAGAATGTCTTTTCCAAAACCAAATTGATCTGAAAGTAAAGTCAATGCTAAGTAAGTGGTAACTAACCCTCCCAGAATTAATACAATTACTTGAAACATATCGGTATAACCAATTACTTTCATCCCGCCTAAAGTCACAATTACAGAGAATAAACTCAGCGCGATAACACAAAACTGAAAACTGACTGGCGCAATAGAAGAAATCGCTAAAGCTCCTAAGTAAATGATCGAAGTAAGATTGACAAATACATAAATCAAAAGCCAGATAATGGCCATTATCGTACTTACTGTTCCGCTGTATCTTTTGGCAAGAAACTGTGGCATTGTAAAGATTTTATTCTTCAAATAAATGGGAAGAATAAACATTGCCACAATAATTAAAGTGGCAGCTGACATCCATTCGTAAGAAGCAATCGCAAGTCCGATGGCAAATCCCGAACCGCTCATACCGATAAAATGTTCTGCTGAAATATTAGAAGCAATTAAAGAGGCTCCAATTGCCCACCAAGTAAGTGAACCTTCTGCTAAAAAATATTCGTTGGAACTGGTCGCTGCCGTTTTCTTGCTTCTGTAAATATACATGCCATAAGCCGTAACGATGACGAAGTAAATAAAGAATACAATGTAATCTGCGGTTTGTAATACATTCATAATGTGTGGTTATTGTGTGGTTAGATAGTAAGATGTATTTATATTGGCATCACGTTACCAAAGACATTTTTTTAGTTTTTAAGGTTTATAAATCGTTGTTAAGTGCTGTCCGCCCTTTCAGGGCTTTTAGTGCTTGTTTTTTTATCACAGTGCTTTGCACTATGTTGGTGCTTTATCTCATTCGGGGAATATTATTATTAAATTTTTAGAAACCATTTTCTTTTATATAAAAAGTATAGTAAAAGAAGCTGTATCATAGTTACGGATAAAGCAGCAAAAAAAGGCTGCCAAACAATTGGTGTATATTGTATAAGTCCGCCAAAAACATAATCTGCTGTATGCTTAAAATCGACTAGACCTTCAGCTGCGATATAAATTAAAATGGAATTGGAACCGATTAAGATTAATGGAAATGCCCATTTATGAAATCCAAACAAGTCGATTATTAAATAGAAAAAAACAAAAAACAAAATACTGAATCCTCCGACAAAACATACAAAAGAGCTCGTCCATAAATGTTTGTTGATTGGAAAATTAATATCCCAAATCAAACCTATAATAATTAAAACTACAGCCGTAAGAGCCATTAAAAGCATTTTTACTTTTATAGAAAATGCACATTTTGCTTTTAAAAATGTTCCGATAAAAACGCCTAACAAAGCAGTTGAAATTGCTGGAAGTGTTGAAAATATTCCTTCGGGATCATAAACAGTACTGTGTAATCTTCCTGGTAAAAGCAAACGATCAATGTAGCCTTCTAATGAACCCTCTTTGGTCAAAATTCCGGCACCAAACTCAGGAACTGGAATCCATTTCATGGCAACATAATAACCAATCAAAATACCGAAAAACCAGATTAATTGTTTTTTGAAATCAAAATTCAAATAGATAATTCCAGCAAAAAACCAAGCCAATCCAATTCTTCCTAAAACACTTGCAAAACGAGTATGATCGAAACCGTCAAATCGCAGTAATCCATTTACAACAAATCCCAAAACCAGTAAAATACAAGTTCTCCTGAGCATTGACAAATAGATTTTACGCTTTTCGCTTGAAGGTAATTCCTGTGGCGTTTTTACTCCTGCCAAACTCATTTTCTTTTCAAAAGAATACGGCATCGAAACTCCTGCAACAAACAGGAAAACAGGAAAAATCATATCATAAAAAGTAATACCATTCCATTCCGCATGATGCAATTGCGATGACATCCAGATAAAAATAGGAATTGGCGCTACTTTGGCCAGAGCATGAATAATGTGTTCGCCGCTCATAATCCAAAACATAACAAATCCGCGCAAGGCATCTAAGGAAATTAATCTTCCATTTGTTGGGTTACTCATTTTTTTAGTATTCAGTGGTCGGTTGATAGTTTTTTTTAGTTTTCAGTCGCAGTTTTCAGTCTCGGTTCCAGTGCAGACTGTGACTGTAAACTGAGACTGAGTACTTTTAAAAAATTGGTTTAATAACAAATCCGTAGCTGTATTCGTTTTCTGTTAATACATATTGTTCGTGGGGCGGTAATCCCCAGCTGTTGTCTCCTCCTAATCCGCGTTGGGTTAAGTCAACACAAACGACTACTTCATTTCGTGGAGTAATATCGCTGGAATGGATGTTCTTTTTAGAAATTCCACCGTCAAAATCACTTGGATAGTTATTCAAAGTACTCATAGCTAAAGTTTGCAGACCTTTTATTTCCAAGCCATTTCCTTTATTGCTTGACAATTTAAACCAGCGTATATCGGTCTTGTATCCATTTTCCTGTGGGCGTGTATAAGGCACATACTGGTCTGCAACTTTACTATTATAAATTCCTTTGAACGATGACGTTTTTCTGTCTGGATAATTTTCTAGCGGACCTCTTCCGTAATAATCCAGATTCTCCAATGTATTTTTTAAAGTGAAAATCATTCCGAAACGCGGTAATTCTGGAACAGGATTATTTCCTTTTTTATAAGAAGCTTGAATCTCCAAAGCGCCGTCATTTCCTAATGCATATTTGATGGTATAATCTGATGCAACATCATTTAGTTTTAATTTTGCAACGATATATTTCTGACCGTTTTCTTCTGTCTGCTGAATACTTTCTAACGAAGTATTTTTTCCCGCTGTTCTCCAAACATTCGTTCTAATCTGCATTTTATTCCCGATATCATTATCGGTTGGCGCTCTCCAGAAGTTAGGTTCAGGATATTGTTTGAAATATTCCTCGCCTTTTACACTGTAATAAGAAATTAATCCAGTCGATTTGCTGATTTTAACCTCAACATTATCTGAAGTCAAAACAAACTGGTCTTTTTCATCCTGAATTTTAGCCGAGTTTGCTTTTTCCGTTTTTTCGAAATACTTTTCGTCTTCGATTACAAATTGTTCTTTGGCAATTTCAAAGTTTTGAGGAAATAATTCAGATCCTGTTTTCGTGTAAGCAAAAACATTCAGTAAATATTCTGTTCCTTCTTTTGACTGTAATTTTGGCAAATCAATTTTAAATTGCTTTTTTGTTTTTGGATCTAAAGCAACATTCAGAGTTCCTTCTTTAATTACTTTTCCGTTTTCTAAAACCTCGTATTTAAAGTTGTATTTATTAAGATTTGTAAATCCGAAGTCATTATTAATTTCGATTAAACCGTTTTTGATATCAACAGCTTTAAACAAGATATTCTGATATACTTTTTTCACTTCAAAAGCTCCAGGATGCGGCGTTCTGTCAGCATACACTAGTCCGTTGTGACAGAAATTTTCATCGTTTAGATAATTCTGGCTTCCCATATCACCGCCGTAAGCCCAATATTCTCGGCCTGCTTCATCTTTTCTTTTATATCCCTGATCTACCCAATCCCAGATAAAACCGCCCTGCATATTTTTGCTGCCGCGAATGATATCCCAGTATTCTTGAAAATTCCCGCTGCTGTTTCCCATTGCATGTGAATACTCACACATAATGTACGGACGTGAAACTTCTTTGCGTGCCGCATATTCCTTCATGTATTCGATTGTTGGATACATCGGACAAACAATATCTGTGTTTTCGTTTTCTTTTGCCTGCTCAAACTGAACCAATCGAGAATTGTCTCTTTTTTTGATCCATTTATAGGCTTCATGAAAAACAGGTCCGTTAGCACTTTCATTTCCTAATGACCAAATAATTACCGATGGCATATTTTTATCTCTTTCAACCAAACTGTAAATTCGGTCTAAATGCGCTTCTCTCCATTCTGGAAGAAAACCCGGATTCGTTTTTGGATTCATCCATTTTAAAGGCTGTCCCTCTACTCCCATTCCATGACTTTCAATATTGGCTTCATCCACCAAAAACAAACCGTATTTGTTACATAGTTTTACCCATAAAATATTGTTGGGATAATGACTGCAGCGAACTGAATTAATATTCAGCTGTTTCATCATTTTGATGTCTTTCATCATCGTCGCTTCGTCCTGATAGTGTCCCGTTTCTGGATTGTGTTCGTGAATATTTACACCATGAACCATCAATCGAACTCCGTTTACCAATAATTGTCCGCCTTTTAATTCAACTTTTCTAAATCCGATTTGTGTTCCAACCGTTTCTACAATTTCTCCTTTTGCATTTTTTAAAGTCAAAAGCAAGGTGTACAAATTGGGTGTTTCACTGCTCCATAATTTCGGACTCGACACATTCTGAGTAAAATTGATAGTTTGAACTTTAGATGCTTCAAAATTGACATTGATTTCCTTAGTAAATACATTTTTCCCTGAAGCATCTACTAATTTAGCAACCAATTTTTGACTGTTAACAGCAGTTGCAGTCAGATTTTTTAAACTCACATCAACACTTAAACTTCCGTTTTTGTACTTCGCATCTAAATCTGGTTTCGCAAAAAAATCTGAAATTCGAACATTATCAGTGCTGTATAAATACACATTTCTGTCTATTCCAGAAAGTCTCCACATGTCCTGATCTTCCAGATACGAACCATCGCTCCATCTATAAACTTCTATTGCCAAATCATTTTTTCCAGGTTTTAAATATTTAGAAATATCAAATTCTGCTGGACTTTTTGTGTTTTCTGTATAGCCTACCTTTTCACCGTTTACCCAAATATACATAGCTGCTGTTCCTGCTTCAAAATGAAGAAAAACATGTCGGTTTTTCCAGTTTTCAGGCAGTACAAAATCTTTTTTATAAGAACCCACAGGATTGTCCCAATGATTGATAAACGGCGGATTTTTTTCGAAAGGATAGGTTATATTAGTATAAATAGGCACGCCGTAACCGTGAAGTTCCCAATTCGACGGCACTTGAAGTTCTTTCCAATTTAAAGTACTGAAATCAGTTTTGTAAAAATCCTTTGGGCGCTGATCTGGCGTTGGCGACCATGAAAATTTCCATTGACCGTTTAAAGAAAAAAACCAAGGCGAATTTTCATATTTATCGCTTATTGCAGAAGTTTCATCAGCATAAGGAAGAAAAGCAGCGCGGGCTGGTTCTCTATTAATTTGAAATACCTCAGGATTTTCCCAATCGTTACGTTCTTTTTCCTGAGCCGAAACAATAGTTCCGCAAAGTAAAAGCAGGCTTAATAAAAGTATTTTGGTTTTGATTTTATGCATTATTTTGGTTTTAGATAGCTTTCAACTGAAATTCTTGATATTTCTAGAAGTTCAATTTTTCAGGTAAATATTTAGCAACTAATTCTTTATAATATGGAAGCAATGCTTTTACATCTGGTTTAACAGGAGCTTTAGTATATAGATCATACGGATTGAACTTTCTAACCCAGTCAAACATTTCGATGTCCTTCTCATTCATTAAATGAGCATAGGCATTTTCTTTATGTTGAGAATAAAAAGAGTGATAACGAATCATGTACAAAGCTGGATCTGGAAGATAATCTTTCATAATCTGGTACAAATATTCGTCGTGTCCCCAGCTCATTTTTACATTATCAAGTCCGCAGTTTTGAGTATAGATTCCTAATTTGGTATTGAATCTCTCATCTGTATAATCTGGATTTTCTTTGAAAAATTCTGAATACACAATTTTATCCGAATACGCACATCCCACCGGAAAGGTATCGCCAACCACAGCCCATTGCGGTTCGCCGAACAAACATAAAACTTTACCTAAATCGTGAATAAAACCTGTCAGTACAAACCAATCCGGATGACCATCAGCACGAATGGCTTCTGAAGTCTGTAAAAGATGCTGTGTTTGGTCTAAGTCAATATCTGGGTCACTGTCGTCTACAAGTGTGTTTAAAAACTCAACAGCTTCCCAGATTGACATTTCTTTTCTATTAAATTGCAGAAATTCCTGTTCTTTACTGCATACGAAGTCATAAGTTTGATAGGTATGGTTTATTCTGTAAAACTCCTTAACGGTTTCTACTCTTTCCGAATCAACATAATTCCTGAATTCTTCTTTCTGCTTTTCTTTTACATCTTCATTTTCTTCAGAAGGATCAGGATATCGCATTAACAAATCATCTTCCCACTCATCTAAATTTTTCAACGGATTGTCTGTGTCTATATGCTTTTTCATAATGGTTAATAGTTAAAAGTTAATAACACAAAAATAGAATTACATACTCCTTTCAAAATGGATTAATACATCAAAAACATGGATAATTCTTATTCCTGTAAGAATTTTACATTTTAATAAAGAAAAAAAATGGATATAATTTAAATTGGACTGAAAGTCCAAAAGCACAAAAGTAGTACAAAGCATCACACACTAGAATGACAATGAACAACACCCTGAAAGGGTGAAACCATCAAAGTAATGCAAAGCACTACGCACTAGAATGAGAATGAACAGCACCCTGAAAGGGTGAAACCACCAAAGTAATGCAAAGCACTACGTACTAGAATAAGAATGAACACCACCCTGAAAGGGTGAAACCACCAAAGTAGTGCAAAGCACTACGGACTAGAATGAGAATGAGGATGAACAGCACCCTGAAAGGGTGAAAGCCTATTAGCGCTATATACGATACCCAGAATATGCTTTCGCCCTTTCAGGGCTGAATTGGATATCTTACCTTCTTGTATACTCTATAGTGCGGTGCACTATGTTATTACTTTGGCTCTTTCAGAGCTGGATTTTAGAATTCATTTAATTCGTGGCGTAAGAAAAAAATCCTTTTAATCCATTTAATCTGTGGCTAAAACCTCTTCAATCCATTTAATCTGTGGCTAAAACTAATTAATCAATTTACTTGGAGGAAAACCAAACTGCTTTTTAAAACAACGACTAAAATATAACGGATCATTAAAACCAACTAAATTGGTCACTTCCGAAACATTATATTTTTTAGTTTTAAGCAGTTCAGCCGATTTTTTCAAACGAATGGTTCTAATAAATTCGTTTGGCGCCAAATCTGTCAGTTCCTTAATTTTTCGGTATAATTTTGAAGAACTTACGCCTAATTTATCACATAGGAAATCTGTAGAAAGATCCACTTCACTTAAATTATCATTAATCAGATTAGTCACTTTTTCCATAAATTCTTCGTCGATTGGAGAATGTGTCAGCATGCTGACTTTACTTTCTACCTCACCAGAAAATTTCTGTTTCAATTCTAATCTTGATTTAACCATATTTTCTATCACTGTTTTCAGTAATAAAGGCTCAAAAGGTTTAACCAAATAACCATCAGCGCCTGTATCGTAACCTTTTACTTTATCCATATTTTCAGAAAGCGCGGTCAGCATTATAACTGGAATATGGCTGATGAATTCGTCATTTTTAAGTTCACGGCAGAATTCTAGTCCATCCATTATTGGCATCATGACATCGGTTACACATAAAATAGGTTTTATTTGTCGGCAGATTTTTAAACCTTCCTGACCGTTTTCTGCCTCATAAACCTTGTAATAATCAGACAAATAATCTACCAGATACTTTCTAAGTTCGTTATTATCTTCGATTACTACTATTTTTTCTTTTAAATCGGTATTCTGAATAATCTTCTTAGCTGCTTTTTCTGGAATCAGCATACTCAAATTGTCATTTTTAAGTGCATATTCAAACACTTCTTTATGCTCGTAAGACTCACGATCTATTGGAATTTCGACTCTAAACGTACTTCCTTTTCCAGGTGTACTTTCAACAGAAATAGTTCCTTTATGAATCGCTACCAGTGATTTCACCAAAGACAAACCAATTCCAGATCCCGTATTATTGGCTTTACTATTCGTTGCTTGATAAAAACGCTTGAAAATTTTGTCCTGACTTTTTAATGGAATCCCAATTCCGTCATCCGTTACTTCTATTACCAGTATATCTTCAACTGTATCTTTCAGCCTTACGTATAAATCGACATTTCCATTTTTGTTGGTAAATTTTAAGGCATTCGATAAAAGATTGTACAAGATTTTATCATACTTATCATTATCCAGCCAGCCATTTATTTCATCATCTTCGGTAATAAAATTGAGCTTAATCTTTTTATTATAAGCCATTTCTTTAAATGAATCGAAGATGTTTTTTGAATAAGCTAGAATATCTGTTTTAGTCACTTTCAGTTTCAATTCGCCCGACTGTGCTTTTCTAAAATCCAAAACCTGATTTACCAGATTTAATAATCTGCTGGCATTTTGATAAATTAAATTGTAACGGCTTTTTTCATAATCAGTTGCGTTGCTACTTTCGTCTAAAAGCTGTTTAGCCGGTCCTAAAATTAACGTTAAAGGCGTTCTTAATTCATGCGAAATATTCGTAAAAAAACGTAATTTCTCGTTATTCAGTTTGATATCGTGCTCTCTGTTTACTTTCTCTGTGAGCAGTTCTTGTTTTAGGCGGATTCGGTTTTTGATTTCTTTTCTGATGAAATAAAATACTCCAAATAAAAGTGCCAAAAACAGTACAAAAGAAGTTGGCGTAAGCCAGAAAGGAGGCAGGATTTTTATTTTATAAGAAACCGTTTTACTCCAAAATCCATCACTGTTGCTGGATCTTATTTTAAAAGTATAATTGCCTGGATAAAGGTTGGTATATTGTACAATTCTTGACGTACTATTCGCTGTAATCCAATGTTTATCAAAACCTTCCAGCATGTACTGAAATTTATTCAGTTTCTCATTTGCAAATGAAGGAGCAGAAAACTGAATCGAAAAGTTACGGTTTTTATGCGTCAGTTCGATTTCTTTTCCATAATTCAAATCTTTTGAAAGCGGTACTTCTCCGTTGATTTCCATTTCAGGCAAAACTTCTTCATTCTGAATTTTAAATTCGGAAATAACAGGTAACGGCGACCATTTATTTCTTTTCATTGCAGGCGGCGAAAAAGAAATGATTCCGTTTTTTCCTCCAAGGAAAATATTAGAATTATTAAAATAAAAGAAACCGCTCGAACTAAAAACATCCAATCTGTTACCGCTGTTTACATGATAAATACTGATGTCTTTTAAGTTAGCTTGAACAAAAGCAATATTATTGTTATTAATGTTCAGCCACAGATTTCCATTGGCATCTGATAAAATATCGGTAATCCATTTTCCTGAAAGTTCTTTTAGATTTTTAACAGGTTCAAATTCGTTCTTTTTCGCATTAAAAAGGCAAAGTCCAAAACGTGTTGAAGCCCAGATTTTTCCTTTTGCATCTACCAAAACATCACTTACATTTTCATCGTGCGGTACTCCTTTTTCCTTGATAAAAAGAGACGAGAATGTTTCGATTTTTCCGGAACTAATATTGTATTTTACAACACCGGTTTCAGTAGCAAACCAAACATTATTTTTGGCATCTCTTTCGATTGCATTGATCTGAAAATTGGGTAAAAGTTTACTTGAAGTTTCTACTTGAAGCGTTTTAGTATTCAGAATTACAGCTCCTTCTCCAAATGAACCTACAATCATTTTGTCTTCAGCAATCTTGGTAAAGGCAAAAACAGGAGATTTTTCAAATCCTGCATGTATTTCTCTAGAAGAATTTGTGGCGTAATTATAGACTAAAATATTCCCGTCCCAAAGACCGCAGTAAAAAATCTTGCCGTCATAAGAATAGATGCTGGCGATATCTTTTCCTGTATTGTGCAAAGGAGTTGAGCCTTTTGTATTCGAAATAAAAAGTCCGTTGTGATAAGTCGCCACAATTATCTTTTCATCGTAAGTTTTAGCAAAACCTCTAATGCGCGGTGCCTGATTTCCAATAGAACGCGAAATGTCTTTATTTAAAGTAAACTGGTTTTCGTAAGGATCATATTTGTCCAATCCGTCTTCAGTCCCAATCCATAATACTCCGGATTTATCAAAATAAAGTGCTGAAATAAGGTTATCAACAAGCGAAGTATCATCAGACAAAATAGAATAATACCATTTGTAATTGCCGCTTTGAATATCTTCTAACTGACTGCAGACCAATAATCCGCCAAGAGTTCCTACCCAATATTTTCCATCTGGAGCTTGTGCAACCGACAAAAAATACGGACCTAAAGCGCCTCTAACCTGCTTATTTTCAATATACAAATTAACAAATTTGTCGCTTGCTTTATCCAGTTTATACAGTCCTTCACGAGTTCCAACAAAAATATCCGATTTGGCATCTTCGTAAATAAAATTCAGATAAGGGTTTTTAATGTTTGAATTTGGAACAGAAAGTGTGTAATTATTAATTCTAACAATTGCCCCTTTTGAGTCTAAGGTAATTTTGGCTACACCCGATTTCTCGTAACTTCCAACCCAGATGTTTCCTTTTTTATCTTCAAAAATTTCTTTTACATAATCGAAACCTTTAAGATCAATTTTTTCAAAACGATTTTCATCCAAAAAAAACAGATACATTCCTTTTGTTTTGGTTCCTACCCAAACTCTTTTGAATTTATCTACATAAACCGATCTTACCTCATCATCGGGAAGACTATTCGGATCTTCTTTTTTATGAAAAAAAGTGGTAAAAACATGGGTATCCATTTGGAAAAGTGTCAATCCTTTTCGGGTTCCAATCCATAAATGATTGGTTTTTTCGTCCAATTCTAAAGCCGTAATATCGTCATTGTACAATCTATTTTTGCCTGGAGAAGAGCTCATGTAGTTTTTGAATTGATAACCGTCAAAACGATTTAATCCCGAAAATGTTCCAAACCACATAAAACCCTTTTTGTCCTGTACAATATGGCGTACAGAATTATGAGACAATCCGTTATTATCATTGTAATGCGCAAATTTTATATTCTGAGAAAAAGAATGATAAAAAATGGCAAAAAATAAGAATGTTATAAGGGATTTTTGTCTCATGAAAATAAATTATAAATGCAATTTAATCTTTTTGATTTAATAAATATCAAAATTATTTAACAGATAAATTGTCAATTTTGTTATTTTTCAAATCAATTTTAAAATGATCTGAAGGCTCGCCGTTCATGGTTTTAAGGAATATTTCTGCCCACAAAACAAAATTTGGATTATCTGATTTTTTTAACTGATTGCATATCAACTGATACTGCTTTAATCTTTTCTTTCCTATTTCAGAAAAAGCCAATTCATCAGCACTTTTTAAACGGTAAAAATCAAAAATCATATCAAAACCTTTCCATTGTTCAAAATCAGAAAGTGTTAGAGAATTCTCTTTCAAATCTTTATTAATTTCTATAAGATTTTTATTTAATTCTAATAAATCTCTGCCTGATTTTTTTTCGATTGATTTTAAAAATGCAGCTGGAAAATCTTCTGGTAAAAACCTTAAACGTACTAATTCTTTTAAATGCCAATTTGTAAATGCCGCATAATCTTTGGTGTTTAGAATTTCCTTATTCCAAATAGGATCACTTTTACTGTTTTGTAAATGAGCATATTCTTCTTCATAAAATGGAAATAAACTATTGAATTTAGTGACTTTGCCTATTACAATAGTTTCGACTTCAAGTTCAGAATTAGAATGAATCGTCAATATTTTATAAGCCGGCATATAAGCGGCAAGTGATGGTGTTTGTATATTAAATAACGTATTTCCTTTTGCAGAAGTTTTCACGCCTGTATCGTTGATGTGCATGTGACCTCCAAAATGAATCTGAATACCCGCGTCAGCAAATTGCTCTGCTACTTCTTCATTAGGCACTCTTTGTAATTGCATTTTGTTGGCACCAAAAAGCTGTTTTAATTCAGGCAAAGCATCATCATTAAAGTCAACCATCGGATAATGACTGAAAGCAATCAGTATCTTCCCTTTTTGTTTCGCTTCCGCAGCAACTTTTTTTGCCCAATTTAAAAGATGGTTTTTATAAATAAGAACGTTATTATAACCTGTATTCGCTCCCGAAAAATCATGCGGATCATTTGGTTTTCCTGATAATTTTTCATTCGGAACATACGCATTTGCATCAATCGCTAAAAGCCAGATTCCTTCAATGGGTTCAACCAAATAACTGGCGTCTGGCAGGTACAAATTGGTGTTTTTTATTAGATACGTTCTTTTTTCTAAAACGGATTCTTTTTGAGCTTCTTCAAAATTATAATTGTCATACTTGTAATTAGAAAAAGGAGTTTCCCAATATATATCACTCTTTTTAGGAAAGAAACCAAAATCACGCATTTCGTGAATCGTTTCCTTGTAACCCCAATTTTTTATATCGGCTGTAATAATGGGTTCGAGTTCTGTTTTATTTTTATTAAAATTATCTGGAGAACTGCTGATAATCTGTTCTTTTCCGCCGTTACCCAAAAAATCAGTTTTAACAGCATCCTGCGAAAACGGTCTTACCACATCATGATTTCCTGTAGTGACATAAAAAGAGATTCCGTATTTTTGAGTATACTCATTGAGTATTTTTCGCAGTCCGCGAACGTGAACAGGTTGGCCGTCGTCGCTGAAATCACCTGGAAGTACGACTTGTTTAATACCTCTTTTAACGATATCATTTAAAGCTTCTAAAAAAGCAAAATAATTTTCGTTGAAAATTCTCGTAGAATGCAACTGAGAATTCATGGTTCTAATATTGGCAAATTCGCCTGTTACCGGATTTGGAATTCCCTGATAATTACTGTCTTCAAATTTGGCAAAAATATCCTGTAAATGAGCATCGGCTATAAAAGCAATTTGAACCTCTTTTTTAGTGTTCTGCTGTGATTTGCAGGAATATAAAAAGAATAATATTACTAGTATAGCCGATATTCTAAACATGTATTTTGTTTGCTTTATTTTTTAATATACGCTTCCAATTTATCTAAAGTATTTAATTCTGTTTCTCTTGCACATGAAGATAAAATGGTTGTCTCTAAGTTTTTTGCTGGTTTTGAAATCAGCAAATACTGTGTTCCATCATCTGTATTTTTCTCAAAATCTTTTGGGTTGTACTTAATTGCTCCTCCAACCTCAACAATTTCTGCAGCAACGTCTTCTGGATGTTTTCCCCAAACTGCGATGTAATTTGCACCTTTTTTTGTTGCAGAATCTTTAAAGTAATTTACTCCTGTTGCAAATTGTACTTTTTCTCCAGTTAAAGAAACAGCTTCTACTTTTGCTTCTCTTTTTCCAGAAAATACGGTAACACGAACTAAAATGTCTACTTTTTTTCCTTTGTACGGAACACCTCTTGAAATCATTTCCATCCAAGAAGTGGTATCTGTTTTCCCCACTCTTGCCAAACGATTGGTTACCGGATTTAAAGGCACAACTTTCTCTCCGTCCCAAAGTTTTACTCCTCCTAAACCTACAGTAGAAGCCACTTTATAATAATCGGCTCCCCAACCTTCTTTTTGTTGTTCTGGTGTTGGATACCAATTTGCTTTTCTTAATTCTAAACCTGGTTTTGCTTTAGAATAAACGTCGATTGCTACTTTATCGCTGAAATAAATTCGCAATGCCATCCATTCGTTTTCAACTGCCGGACCGTGATGTCCGATTGTTTTATATAAATCTCCTGATTCTGAGCCGATATCTGTTAGATACGTAATTTTATCCGACTTCATATACAAACTGTTGTCTGTATTATTCTGTCCAAAACAAACACAGCAAAAAAGTAAAGAGGTTACGATAGATAGTTTCATAATTTAAAATATTATAGTTTAAGTGTAATTCCTGTAAATTTAAAAAACAAGTTTCAACAATCTACCAAGAATTCTATCTATTGTTTGGAAATTATCAATTTATATCGAAAATGTGAAAAATCTTAAACTATAAAATTTCATTTTTACTTTTCTAATTATATTTTTTGCCACAGATTAACAAGAGTAACACAGATTAAATTAGTTTCGTTTAAAAATCCTTCTAATCCTTTTAATCTGTGGCTTTAAAAAAATTAATAAGCTAAATGGCTGTCATCTTTTAATTTTATTAATCCACTATTTTTACTAATGTTGGATTAATTCCTAATGGGTTCTTGATTACTTTACAGATCAAAGGAAATTCTGGATTTTTTATAATCCACATTTCAGTTTCGTCTATCTGTGCTTTTACATGCAAGGCATCGACTGCTTTTCCATCAATTGAAACCTCACTTTTGTCTTCGCTTTTATCCAAAACATAAGTTGTTTTATTGTACACAAATGAATTGTTTTTTACTAAATCCTGATAAGCCGACTGTGAAATCATAAAGAATGTTTCGGTTGGTTTTAAGTTCAGAACCGGTGCATATTCTCCCTGATTATAACTTAATTCAGTTCCACTTTTTAAGGCTTCGGGAAGCATTACTATCTTACTTTTTACTCCTCTTGTTTCTAGTTTAAAAGCTAAGGCATTATTTGATGTTTCTGCTGTAAGCTGTAAAGTTCTGGTTTGTCCGTGCAGTTTACAGACGTAATGCAGCTGTGTATTATTTTTTATTGTTGGAATGTAATTCTGTGCCGTTCCTTTCTGATAAACAATACAGAAAAGAATCATTAAAAATATATTTTTCATCTTGTTCATCATTTATTTTGCTGGTGGTAAAATTGTTGTTCCCCAAGCTGAAGGTTTCGAATCCATTTCTAAAATTAATTCTCCGCCATTATTAATATCTTCGTGTAAAATCCATGCTTTGTTGTATGGTTTTCCGTTTAACAATGCCGTTTTGATGTATTTGTTTTTATCACTCATTTTTTTGGTGGTGATTTTAAAACTTTTACCATTTTCCAATTTTACAACCGTTTCCTTAATCAAAGGCGTATTAATCAAATAATAAGGCTGTCCTGCATTTGGATATAATCCCATCATGTGGAAAGCCAGCCAAGAAGACATCGCTCCAGAATCATCATTTCCCGGAAGTCCTTCTCTTGAAGTATTGAAATTATCTTTGATAATGGTTCTAATTCTATCACTGCTTAAATACGGTTTTCCAATCCAATGATACAAACAAGGTGTAAGAAATGAAGGTTCGTTGGCAACATTGAATAAATTATTATCGAAGAAAATATCCAATCTTTTTTCGAATGCCTTTTCTCCGCCTGATTTTTTTACCAATTCCGGAATATCGTGCGGCAAACTAAAAGAATATTCCCAAGAAGTTCCTTCGTAGAAAAACACGCACCAATGGCAGACATACCAAGGCGATTCGATAATTACAGGTGTATATTTAAAAGTTGGTTTTTGGATTTTTGATTCTCCGAAAATAACATCATCCAGCCAATTTCCGTCTTTGTCTTTTGGCATAATAAAACCTTTTGCTCCATTATTTTCATAATCTGCACGCCATAAATTCTGCCAGCTTTCGGCTTGTTTCATGTATTGATTATACAATTCTGTTTTGCCTAAACCTTTTGCTACCGTTGCAATATTATAATCGTTGTACGAATAATCGATTGTTCTGTTTCCTGCGCGGTCTGTGCCGTAAGGAACGTAACCTAATTTAAGATAATCTAAAAGTCCGCCTCGTCCTTCTTTTTCTTCATTTCCTCCCGGCGGAACAGTTGCATCTTTAAGCATGGCCTGTAAAGCCAATTCGTAATCAATTCCTTTTAAGTTTTTTACAAAAGCGTCTGCAATTACAACCTCAGCGTTAGAACCGCCTTGAGTTCTTCCGTTATCGTTACCGCTTCTTCCTTCGGGCATATATCCTTCGCGTTTGTAAATATTCAACATCGCGTTGATAATATCAACTTTTCGTTTAGAATCTATTAATGTAATTAGCGGACTTGAAGTTCTGAAAGTATCCCAAATCGTATAAAAATCATCGTAATACGGTTCGTCATTTGTCCATAACGGATTTTCTCCTGTTCTGTCAACGGGCATAATCATCGTATGATACAAACCAGTGTAAAACATTTTTCTATATTCTACAGCAGTATCATCGGATAATTTGATTCGGCTTAGTAAGTCTTCCCATTTATTTTCTAAAGCAGCTAAAACGGTATTAAAATTCCAATGCGGAATTTCGGTTTCTATATTGTTTTTGGCTTTTAATTCACTTAAAAACGAGATTCCGATTTTGACATTTAATGCTTCTTTTCCTGAATTTCCAAAAGAAAGTAAAGCTCCTGTTTTCTTTCCTGAATCAAACTGTGCTTTTTGATTGCTGTAAAATTTACCGTCTTTAAAAGTGACATATTGAGCAATAGGCTGATCGAAAACGGCCCAGAAATAAACTGTATAAGCGCGTCCGTTATTCCATCCGCCTCTTATTCTGCTGTACCCTCTTACTTCTGTATCTGAAACTATTTCGATCTGAGAGCCTACAAACTGCTGTGCTTCTCTGGCATCTGGAATCTTTTCTTCTCCAAGGAAAAATCCAGGGTCAATTTTTAATTCCTTTGATTTATTTTTTGGATAGGTTATTCTATAAAATGAAACTTTTTCTCCAGTTGTGATTTCTGTTTTAATGTTATTCTCTTTGAAAACCGTTTCATAATAACCCAGCTTTACATTTTCTTCGGCTCTAAAAGAAGTCTGATCCATTTTGTCTAAAGCTCCAGAAAACGGCATAATTGAGATGTTCCCGTATTTTGGACCTCCGCCGGTTCCGCTTACATGAACCTGACTGAAACCTGTTACTTCTTTCGGCATTGGAAGCCAGCCGCTGTTTGGACTTGAGGTACAGTCTGGGCTTGGTTTTACCATTCCGTACGGACAGGACGGCCCAATAAAAACCCTGCCGACTCCTTCTGAACCGATCATTGGGTCGACGTATTGATGGACTTTTTGCTGTGCGCTACTTGTAATCGTAAGAAATGATATTCCTAAAAAAAAGATAAACTTGGATGATATTTTCATTGTGGTTACTTCTTTGTTTTTTGTTGGCATGTATAATTATTTTTAATATTTTTTCAAATAACTATAATTCTATGTTGCTATGCGTTAATAGGGGTTTAACCCAACGTTATATTACTGTTTCTCTGGATTTGCTTTATCTGACATTTTTAAGATCAATTCGCCTCCATTGGTAATATCATTATGCGAAAGACTAAAATTTGGAACTGCTTTCTGATTGAATTTGATGTCTTCTATATACACATTTTCAGGATTGTTATTGTTGGCTTTGATCACAAATGTTTTACCTGAATAATATTTTGGATTTAATGTTATCGTGATTTTATTGAAGATCGGACTGCCGATCTGATAAACAGCTTCTTTATCGGTTCCTCCATTCATTTGAAATAAACCTAATTTTAGCAATACATTAAGGCTTCCCATTAATCCCTGATCTTCGTCTCCGTTGTAACCCGTTGCAGGCGATAATCCGCTGAAGGTTTCTTTTACAACATTTCTAGTCCAATACTGCGTTAAATCGGGTCTTCCTAAAACGGTAAATATATTCGAAGTCTGCATAGACGGCTGATTTCCAAAATTTACTGGAATTCTGCTAAACTCTGGATGTAATTCTGCATCATGCGATGTACCAGAAGTATATTTTTGCTTTTTAGCCGTTTCAAATTGCGCATTTAATTTTTCTACAGCTTTTTCTTTTCCGCCCATTAAATCAGACAAACCTAAAATATCATGAGGAACAAACCAAGTCGATTGTGCTCCGTTTGATTCTATAAATCCGTTTTCATATTGATATGGATCGTAATTTTCGCGCCATTTTCCATCTGCATTTTTCGGACGCATCCAGCCTATTTTAGCATCAAAAACATTTTTATAGTTTTCGGCTCTTTTCATGAAATATCGATAATCCTCTTCGTGATTTAACTTTTTTGCCAATTGAGCCAAAGTCCAATCTTGATAGGCATATTCTAAAGTCTGGCTTGCACCGTCTTCGTGGCTTCCAAAATTTCCGTCTGGAAGCGGATACGGCACATATCCTTTTTCTAAATAATATTTTAAACCGCCGCCAATATTGGTATTATGTTCGTAACCTGCTTTTTCCATAATACCGCCAGGCATATGATTTTTTTTGAGTGCGAGGTAAATTTCCTCTAAATTTTCTTTTACAATTCCTTTTTGAATCGCGCTGACAATAAATGGCGTGGCCGAAGCTCCTGTCATTACATACGTATCGTTTCCTCCCGAAGGCCCGCGCGGAATTATGCCGCCGTCTTTGTAATACTGCATTAACGAATACACAAATTCTTCCATAATTTCTGGATAGACCAAGCCCCAAAGGTTGTTGATTGTCCATTGTGCGCCCCAAAAAGCATCTGAATTATAGTGGTTGAATTTTGGTTTTCCATCAGTATTTAATGGCAAATGCCCTACCCTGAATTTGTCCCCTGTATTATCAGGATAGGCTCCATTTGCATCACTAATCATTTTTCTCCCTTGCAGGGCATGCCATAAATCAGTGTAAAATCTTCTTTGGTCGGTTTCAGTTCCGCCTTCTACTTTTATTCTTCCTAATAAACTGCTCCATTCTTTTCTAGAATCGGCAGTCGCTTTATTAAAGTTCCAATGTTGTAATTCGGTTTCGATATTGTTATTGGCATTTTCAATTGATGTATAAGAAATGCCGACTTTCATCAATACTTGTTCTTTGGTTTTACCAAAATGTATCAAATAATTTCCAGTTGCATTATCTTTTTCAACAGAGGAAATTGGCTCATTTGTTTTAACTTTAAAAAATACAGTTAACGGTTTCGGACGTCTAAAATTGGTACTTAAAACCAAAGATCCAGAAAGTTCGAAATCATTGTTTTTTTCTAATTTTCCGTTTGTGTTTTCGCAAGGTCCTAAAATGGTATTCAAATTAAAAAGAACTGCTTTTTGTGCTGCTGCAGGAAATGTATATTTATGAAAACCAACTCTAGGTGTGCTGGTTAATTCTGCAGTTATTTGATATCTGTCCAGTTTTAAAGAATGATATCCCGGTGTTATGATTTCGGTCTGATGACTGAATTTGGAATAAAAGTCTTTGAAAACAGTTTGTTTATTTTGAAGTGAAATAATCACTGGCATTACCGACACGCCCGACATCTGCCATTCGTGAACGTGGCTGAATCCTTTCACAGTATCTGTAGTATATTTGTAACCGCCTCCCCAATCGCCATTGATTTCGGTATCGGGATTTAGGTTTACCATACCAAACGGACGGCTTGCTGATGAAAAGTAAAACCATCTTGAATTTTCGGTGTCCAACAACGGATAAACCAGATCTGACAACTGTTTCTTCTTCAAAGAAACCGTTTTCTGGGCGTTGCACGACACTAAAAAAATAAGGGTTAGACTTATTGCGATACGTCCTATTTTATTGATTTGATTTAGTTCCATTTATTCTGTTTGTATTGATTGGCACTATGGTTTATACGGGATTCTTTCTACGGGTTTTACTGCTGAACTGAAAAGAATGTTTACAAAGCTTAATCTTTCATAGGGGTCTCAGGAATTACATTCGATTAAGCTTTGTATTCATTCAAAAAATGAAAATGAAACTGAACTGGTTCTCATGAGCAACTAATCAACCAGTTTTCTTTTTAGTAAAAAAGGAGAAGAATTTTTACGCTCTTCTCCTTTCAAAATTAAAATTGATTACAATGCGTACTTAACTAAATTCTTATTTTTAATATCCATCATTTTGTGTTAAAGCTGGATTTAAAACCATTGCATTTGTTGGAATTGGGAAAACGCGGCGATACGTATCTGTATTGGTTTTGTAACCCCATTGTCCTTCGTATTTTCCAAAACGGATCATGTCGTTTCTATGCCAAGCTTCCCAAGCAAATTCTCTGCTTCTTTCTCTGTAAAGATCTTCCAATGATACACCGCTTAAAGCTGCAGAAGTAGTACGATTAGAACGAACCATGTTTACTAATGCGTCTGCACTTTGTCCTAAAGTCGCTGCGCCTCCGCGTAAGATTGATTCCGCTTTCATTAAAAGAACATCTGAATAACGTAAGAAAGGAACATCATTCTTTTGGTTACGATTTGTTGAAGTTGCATCTGGATAAAATTTTATATTTCTATATCCCATGTTCCAAGCAATTTCATCATTTCCAAGGTCAAATAAGGCAACACTTTGGCGAGGTATAATATCTGGTGTTAAATTTACTTGATAGGTATAAGTTGCACCTCCATCAGACCCAGTGTAAAATTGATCGTATCCTTTTTTGGTTGTAGTCACCATTACCGGCGTTACACCATCATTCATAAATTGAAGTCCTGTAAGCCATTGTCTGTTACGAATATCATTTGCATCATTAAAGTAAGCATAGAATTCTGGCAGTGTACTTCTAGGTGCACTTGGCGTATATGGAAGACTAAATTTAGCCCTTTCAGAACGCGGTACATCATAACGTGCGTGATACATTTGTCCGTTAAAACCAACTGTAACTGCTGCTGGATCGTAAGGAACTGCAAAAATAAATTCTTTCATCAACGGTCCGTTAGTTGGGTAAAACATTTGGAGGTATGAAGCTCTTGGTTCAACAGCATACAAACCTGAATTAATTACCTCATCACAAGCCGCAATACACTCTGTATAACGTGCTGTTCCTGTGTAAATATTTGCATTCAAATACAACTTTGCTAACATTGCATTTGCAGTTTGTTTATTTGGTCTTCCGTAAGTGGTAACACCAGCTACAGGATTTAAATTAGGAACGGCGCTTTTTAGTTCTTTCTCAATAAAATTGAAAACTTCTGCTCTTGGCGTTTTAGCATGAGACGTAAAATCTCCGTATAAAGTATCCAATGGTACATCTCCATAACTATCCATTAACATGAAATAAGAAATGGCACGCATTGTTTTCAATTCAGAAATCAACGTTTTTTTCTCTGCACCTTCAGGCATTGTCTGTCTTAAAATAGAAATTGCCTGATTGCTTGTTCCGATTACTTTAGATGACCAATCCCAAAGACTTCCTACAATTCCATTATCTGCATTCCAGTCGTGGTAATGCATTGCAATGTAGTTTCTGTTGTCAAACCAGTTTCCTCCTCTTGCCGGCAGAATAGCTTCGTCTGTAGATAAAGATTGCGACCACCACCATGCAAATGAAAACTCACCGCGGAAAGCTGCGTAAACCGGTCCTGTTGTCTGAATATACTGTGTTGAATTTTGTGGAAAAACTTCAGGTGTTAACTGCGTTGTAATAGGCACATCAAGATCATCGCAAGACCATACTAAACCAGCCATCAATACTGGAATACCTAAATATTTTAATATCTTTTTCATAATTTTTTCATTTAATTTTTAGAAGATCACATTTAAACCAAACATGTACGTTCTGGTTTTTGGATAGAAGTTATTTGAATCTACACCTGGAGCAGTTCCTCCTTGTTCAACTTCTGGATCAATTCCTGTGTACTTAGTAATAACAAACACATTGTTTATGGTTTGATAAATACGTACACTGCTGATGTACCTGCCGACTTTACCGAAATTATATCCTAAAGTCATGTTGTCTAATCTTAAATAACTGCCGTCTTCTATAAAACGATCCGAATATTTATAAGAGTTTAAGTCATTTGGCGACTCGTTTCCGGCATCAACCAAAATGTTATTTGTCATTGCAGTACTCGGTCTAAATAAGTCGGCACGAGTTGCGTTGAAAATTTTGTTGCCAAAAACCCCTCTGAAGAAAATACTTAAATCAAATTTTTTGTATTGAAAATTATTAGCCCATCCTAGTAATAATTTTGGCTGTGCACTTCCTGCATAATGATAATCTACTCCAATTTGAGGCGTAGTTGTTAAATCACCGTTTTTGTCATAATATTGAGAAACTCCGTCAGCATTTTTTCCTGCGTATTTAAGTGTAAAGAATTGTCCCAATGGTTTTCCTTCTTTAAAAATCTGTAATGTACTTCCTGTTTGTCCGCCTCCGTCTGGCTGAACACGACGGATAGAATCTCCACCAACAAAGAACGGACTAGTTAATTTCACGATCTCATTCTTGTTGTGTGATAAGTTTAAGTTAGTTGTCCAGCTGAAATCTGCGGTTTTAACAGGAGTTGTGCTTAAACTAAGCTCAATACCTTTGTTAGACATTGTTCCTCCGTTTGCTACAATTGTTCCTACCGGTACTAAAACTGGATTTACATTGTAGTTAAAAATCATGTCTGTTGTTTTCTTGTCGTAAACATCAATCGAACCAGTTACTTTTCCTTTTAAGATAGAGAAATCAAGACCAATATTTGCTGTTGCTGTTTTTTCCCATTTCAAATCAGGATTTGCCGCTTGATTCGGTCCATAAGCACCAATCTGTTGTCCGTTATAGTAGAAAGTACCTAAACTTCCTGAAATAAACTGTGCTGTATAAGCATTAAATCCAGAAGAGTTACCAGTTACCCCCCAGCTTCCGCGAAGTTTCAAGTCGCTAAAGAAACCTTGATTCTGCATGAAACTTTCTTTGTCTAATCTCCAAGCTCCACCTACAGATGGGAAATAACCCCATTGGTTATTGGCTCCAAACATAGAACCTCCATCTCTTCTAAGCGATCCTTGTAAAAGATATTTATCTTTATAATTGTAGTTTAAACGTCCAAAGTAAGAGATTAAACGAGTTTGCTGATACGCTTTACTATCTCCAAAATTTACTACATAACCATTAACTGAAGTATAGTTGCTTAAAGCTAAGTTATTGTATCCAACATTATCTACAGGAAAGTTTGTTGTTGTAGCCTGGAAACCATCACCTAAAGTATTTTCCTGCCATGAGTATCCTAAAACAGCTTTTATTTTGTGCTCTCCTATTGCTTTATCCCACGTAAAATAACTTTCGATAATATTGTTTCTGGTTTCGTAAGAGTTTCTCAAAGCAGAACCATTTACACCAAAATTCACTAAAGTTTTTGTCAACGGTGGATCTGGGTTATTGTAGAAGTTCGCACTATTGTATTGTGAATAATAGCTGTCATAAAATTCTCCATGAGATGCCGTTAATCTTTGGTGTGCTAAATTTAAATTATAAGTAATTCCAAATGGTAACTTTACTTCTGCTGTTAAGTTCCCCACAAGGTTATCTGTTTTTGTTTCGTCAGTTCCGTGAGCAATTAAAGCTACCGGGTTGAAATATCCTGGACTTACAAAATTTTCAAAATAACTTCCGTCAGCATTTTTTACTGGAGAAACTGGAAGATAGCTTGCCGCTTGTAAAAGAACCGTATTACGCTGTGGTACATTTTGATATTTGGTGCTAGAATTAGTAACATTTAAACCAAATTTAACCTTATCATCAAAAGCAAACTGCTCCACAGATAAACGAGCAATGATACGAGAAAAATCACTTTTCTGCATTACCCCTTCTTTATTAAGAGAAGTGATACTTGCTGTATAACTTCCATGATCTCCTCCTCCGCTCATAGATAAGTTATGACTGCTTGATACGGCACGCCCCGGTCTTAAAATTTCTTTCTGCCAGTTAGTGTTAGCTCCTTTATCATTTTCTGGAGTAAAATTCAGATTATTTTTAGTTGTAAAAGCTCTCAATTGCTCTGCATTCATCATGTCCAGATTATTTGAAACTTCTTCCCAACCAACATAACCATTATAAGCAACCTGCGTTCTGCCTTTGCTTCCTTTTTTAGTTGTTACCATGATCACTCCGTTTGCAGCTCGGTTACCATAGATTGCTGTAGCAGCCGCATCTTTTAGAACGTCAATTGTAGCAATGTCATCTGGAGAAATTACAGAGATATCAACTCCCGGAATACCATCTATTACATAAAATGGTCCTTGAGAACTATTTAATGTTGATGCTCCACGCAAAACTACAGAAGCTGTTTTTGTAGGGTCACCGCTTGATGAAATGTTCAAACCAGAAACCTTACCCTGCAAAAGCTGTCCCACGTCGCTGATTGCTCCTCGGTTTAAATCTTCCGCTTTAACAGAAGTTACGGCAGTAGTCAGGTTTTTACGAGATCCTTTTCCGTAACCTACAACAACTACCTGTTCTAAGTTTGTTGTGGTTGACTGTAATTTTATGGAATAATTTGTTTTTGTTCCGTCCAATTTTACTGGCTGATCTTCAAATCCAATAAAAGAAAATATAAGTGTAGCATTTTTGTTTGAAGCCGAAATTTTAAATTTCCCATCAAAATCTGTAGTTACTGTATTTGTTGTACCTTTTTCAAGTACATTGGCGGCTGGCAGTGGAATGCCTTTGTCATCTAAAACTACACCAGACACTTCTGTTTTTTGTGCCCATGTATTCATTGAGAAGCCAAAGCAAAAGGCTAATAATAAAAGTTTAAGTTTTTCCATTGTGATATTGGTTAATTGGTTAAATAGTACCGACGAAATTAATGCTAATGAAATGTTAACAAATGGACAAGTTATTCATAAACATGGATAATTTCTATAAAGTCAGTAATGATAAGGCTTGGCGAAGTTATTTTTCTAAAAATCTATAGTTAAAAACTTACTAATAAATCGTTTTCGTGGAGATTTCATTTCATATTTTTGTCGTTGTTTAGGTTTTGGTTATAATGAATTAGTTAATTTTTTGTTTATATACGTATTAATCGAAAATAAGTATTCTATTAATTATTTTCTGTCCATTTAATTTCCCAATTTTTAATCGATTCTCTTTCTTTCGTTTCGTCAAATTGAGTATTGTTTACAGCAGATTTTTTTAATGCTTCTAAAAACATTTTCCATCTCGGCCAATAAAATCCTTTGTACATTCCCTGCCATGATCTCGAAGCATAATCATTTAAATGACCTTCTCCACCCCAAAGCGTAATTAATGTTTTGGCATTTTTTGCATATAATTTAGATACTTCTGGCGTGTCTCCATATTCTGAAGCCGATTTTACCCATTGATCCAAACTATTCAAAGGCTGTCCAGACATAATCTTATCGGTTTCTAAAACTTGTTTTTCTATTTCTTTAAACAATTGATCTCCTTTTGAAATGTCTTTCTTTTGATACGCTTTTACGCATTCAATCAATTCTTCATCGATAGATAGAGAATTATAATGTCTTGAAACATCAATTAAATCGTATTGAATCAAATTCCTGCTATTGTACTTTTTAGCTTCTTTACTTAATATATCCAAAGCTTCTTTCAACTTGGTTTTGTCTCCAGGATTTCCTTTAAATTCTGTAATGGTTACTGTTGGACGTTTAAACAACAAATACGCTCCTGCCCAATCGTTCCACCAGCGAGTTTCCCAATATTTGACATTGTAAACGGATTCTAATAATAGTTTCCAAGCTTCAAAAACAGGTTTTGAAGTCGTCTGTCCGTATCTTGCATTCAGATATTTTGTCAGCCAATCGTTTACAGGCTGTTCGCCTTTTGTCCACGGAAGATCATAAATGTATTCGTAAACAATCGAATTATTATTTAATCCTTCCGGCATTGCCCCGTAGCCTACAACATTTCCTTTATTTGGATTCTTCAATAAACTGGTCAATTCATCTTTATAAAAATTCAAATCTCCATAAACAGGATTAGATGCGCCGTAATTATGAACGTATCCGTAAGTCCATTGTTTGCCATAAAAAGCTTCCTGATTTTCCCAAACTTTATATCTGTCGTTTGCATAATCCTGCACCATCACTTTCTCATTTGGCACTTTACTTAAAAATGCACTTGTCGCTTCTTTGGTCCAGAATTCTTTGTTGTCGCCAAAAAGCCATCCCTGCATGACCCAAACTGCACCGGGAGCCGCTTCGTTAATAGTTTCATAAACAGCGCTTCCATAATTAGAAAGTTCTTCGTATTTATTATGTTCTGTTACAGGCGGTTCAATTTCATTAAAAGAATCGGCTAAATAGAAATTAGACTTCCCGTACATTTTAGTGTAGATTTCAATAAAGCGTTTTCCAATTTGTTTGAATAAAGGATCTTTGGAATCTAATAAAAAAGTACTGGCAAAACCGCCTCCTGACCAAGATTTCAGTTCGGTAATTTTAGCTTCAGGATGTTTTTCGGCGAAAGCCTTCGGCACATAACCGCTAAAAGCCGGCACAACAGGATGCATGTCTAAAGCTTTCATTCTTTCTAAAATTTTCTTTTGAAGTGCTTCTTTTTTAACAAACCATTCCTGTGGTAACGGACCTTCTAAACTATTAATATTTCCCATACGCTGCCAAGGCAGATAAGCTGGTCCTGCAAAATGCGATTCTAACTGCGAATTAGTCAAACCATATTGTTTCCATAATTCCTGCCAAACGGCTTCCTGACCTTCCATTGCGGTTGGAAGATTGATTCCGTGCAGTGCCATCCAATCGATTTCCTGTTCCCAACGTTTCCAATCCCACCACGGCGTTGTGTAGCCAAAAGTACAGGCATTTAAATATTCTCTATATTCAAATGGCGTGTCTGCTTTTTTAGCATATTTCGGCCAAGTTTTAGGCAGTTCAATTCTGTTACCTTCCCAGCTGACTAAAACGGCCCCAATATCTCTTAGAAAATGATACGCTGCATAACAAAGTGCCGTATTATTAGATGCCTTTATTTTTACTTTATTATTATCCGTTTCAATCTCAAACCAATCCGATTTATTGCTCTTTTTTTCTTCAATAATTAATTGAAACTCGCTGGCACGTTTGCCTACAAGTCTTTCGATTACTCCAAAAGCACTTTTTGTTTCATCGCCTTTTTGTGAATAGCCCTTAACCGACCCAAAAAACAAGACAACAAAAGCCATTAGCGCTGCTTTTAAGGAATCGCTTTTTTTAATTTTAAAATTCTCACTTTTCATATAAATAACATATTATTAAATTGTCTTAATCCATTTTAGTCTAAAAAAACAAGGGAGATTAAATTATTTATTAATCTCCCAACTCAAATAAAACCTAACAAAAATTTATTACTAATAATTAATAATCTAATTTCTTAGAATTGGAATAACAGAATTGATTCCTTTATCGAAAATAAAATTATAGATATTGCTCTTTTTAAAGATGGATTAATCAGTCAAAAACATAGACAGATTCTTTTACCGCTAATGTCTTTTTTAGTGAAAGATAAAGCAGTTTGTCTCTTTATACAATGGAGAAAGCGGAGGAAATTAAAGTTTTTTGAACTCATTATAAAAGCAGCTGCCCGCCATAATTACTTAAAACTGGCGGGCAGATTGAACATTGGGGGCTGTTCTTAAACTACTATTATATTTTTAAATCGTTTATTTTTTATTTTAATACTGAAAGTATTTTATGGAATACTTCATTATTTTCATAAACGCCTTGGAAGTCTTGTGAATGCGGTCCATAAGAAAAAATAGGAACCATTGTAGCGGTGTGGTCTATTGTGATAAAATCACCTTCAATTTTATGATGTTTTACATTTCCCTGCGGAATGGCAAAACCCGAGGTTTCATGATCTGCCGTAACGATTACTAATGTACCTTCGTTTTTATCGGCGAAAGCCAAAGCCTGAGTAATTGCTGTATCAAAATCTATGGTTTCGGCTACGATTCCTGCTGCATTATTAACGTGACCAAAACTGTCGATCTGTGCGCCTTCTACCATTAGGAAAAAAGGTTTATTTTTTTTGTTTAAAAACTCTAAACTGTATTTTACTGCATCGGCTAATATTTCTCCTCTTCCTTCTAAAACTGACGGAACTCTGTTCTGCGAAATAAAAACACCTACTGCATCATTATTTATACTCTGCATTTCCTGAACAGTATTCAATAGTTTAAATTTAGAAGTCAATGAAGTATTTTTGAAAGTTGAGCCACCTCCTCCAACAAAAAGATTCAATTTACTTTTTACTAAATCTTGAGCAATTATTGGTGTATTCGATCTTTCTTCGGTATGTGCATAAAAAGCCGCTGGAGTTGCGCCTGTAATTTCATCTGTCGTAATAATTCCTGTTGCGAAATTTCTTTTTTGAAGTACTTCTAAAATATTCGGAATTGGTTTTCTTAAACTATCAGTTCCAATTGCTCTGTTATTTGTTTTCTGTCCTGTTGCCAAGGCCGTTCCCGCTGCTGCAGAATCGGTTGTAAAATCATCAGCCGATTGTGTTTTGATAAAACCAATGCTTTTCATCTGCGTTACTGATAAAGCGCCGTTATTAGCCAAAACAGCTGAAGAAATTTGCGACAATCCGTTTCCGTCTCCAATTAAAAGAATTACATTTTTTACTGGAGTTTCTTTTTGATCTGTTTTATAATTTGGAACATACACTTTTGAAGCATTATTTGCCGTAATCAGTCTTTTTGGGAAAGACTGCAGATACTGAACACAATTATAAGGTGAATCGGTATTGATAATATCTACGCCTAATTCTAAAAACGCTTTCCAAGAACTTTTTGTATCTGGAGAACCCCAAAAACGAAATGGTTTATTGTTTGCTTTTGCTTTTGCAATTACTTCTTTTACGCGATTTTGATCGTCATGCGTTAATCTTCCTAAACCATTCCAAACCGAATATTTTTTAAAATCTACACTAATCATGGCCACTTTTTCCCAGCTTTCTTTTGAAAGGGATTTTTCTATTTCCTGATAATCAAACAGAATGAAATCAGGATATTTTGTATAAGTTCCTGAATCTGGTCTATTGCCGGAAATTATGATTTTAATATTCTTATTCTCTGTTATTGCTTTGTATTTTTTTAAAACCGCAATAAGCTTATTTAAAGTCGCGTCGGCTTCTGTTTTAATGTCTATCAATAAAAATAATTTATGCTCTTTTTTATAATTCATTTTTAGAGCCGTCTCTAACGGTTTTAAATATAAATCTTCTAAAGTTCTGGCAGCAGAAATTCCTTTTTCATCATGAGAGACATATAACATATTATCTTTCAAAAAAATATCGGCTTCTATAGACGAAGCTCCATTTGCATAAGCATTCCAAAATGGAACTGCCTGATTGTAATCGTTATGAGAATGTACTGTAACTAAATTCTGGGAATATAGCTGATCACCTGCTCCCCAAAAAAATAGGGACAGCCAGATGAATAATAATGATGTTTTCATTTGGAATAAATTGATGGATTTTGAATGAACAAAATAGTAGGTTTTGGAGTGGGGCAAAAAAGGGCTGTCGGCCAAGAATATCAGCCAAAATAAATGCTTAAATAAAATCGATATTAAAAAAAAACAGGGTGTTTTTTTAGGTTTAAAACGACCCTGTTTCTAACAACTAACACAAAAAAGACTGCCTATTTAAAATAGCGTACAAATAATAAACGGCAGTCTTGACTTCAACGTAAAAAAAACAAACTTAAACTAGTATCCTTTATTTTGTACTAAATATCCAGGTGTATTAGATGCACCGTCAATTGCTACTTGTGGAATTGGGAACAATCTCTTGTTTACATCTGTATCTGATTTTTCTGTCCATTTATCTTCAAAATGGCTGAAACGGATTTGAGTGTTTCTTCTTAAACCTTCCCAGTAAAATTCGAAACCATATTCTCTGTACAAAATAGCTAAATTGATTGCAGGAAGCGCAGCAGGAATTGGAGCACGAGCTGTTCTTGAAGTTCTAACTGTATTCATATCAGCTAAAGCACCAGAAGAATCTCCTTTTCTTAATTTAGCTTCAGCACGCATCATAAAAATTTCGGCATATCTCAATAGTACCATATCTACACTACTATAGTAGTTTCCGTCTGGAGAAGTATGGCTGAACTGGTATTTAGAAACTCTATATCCAGCGGCGTGAGTACTTCCTTCGTTTGTAAAATCAACTTTCAAAGTAAGGTTAACATAACCAACATTTTTATCTGGTCCGTTTCCTTTAATTTGTTTCACTGGGTAAATTCTATAACCGCCATCACATTTGTAAAATGCCCCGTTAGCATCTTTTCTTGCTGCCCAAGGAATACCTCTCATAATTCCTCTGTCGATTTCAAACTCTTCTGCTTTAACGCAGTAGTAATGGTTTTCATCATTTAATGGAGAAAATCCTGTAAGATCTTTTAAGTGAGCAGGCACCTTTGCATTATTTTTGTAAAATCTTGAATCAGCGTCTGCTGGATCTACAGAACCATAAGCATCAACCCAAGTTTGGTAAAAATCTGAAGTAATTGCTGGACCATCTGTTCCGTCAGCATTAATAGATTCTGGTCTTGGAAACATTGATCCTGGAATTGACCAGTAAGCCCAACGGTTGTTTTCATCCTTTAAAACGCCGCGCTGGTCCATCGCAAAAATTACTTCTTTGTTTGAATTATTATTATCATCAAACAAATCAAAATATTCTGGAGATAAACTGAATTTACCAGAATTGATAATGTTATCTGTGTATTTAATAACTTTATCCATATCTGCAGGAGTAAATGAAGGTGTTCCGTAAGGATCACGGTAAACTGCTGCGTTCAAATTTAATCTTGCAAGAAGTCCCCAAACCGCAGCTTGCGTCATTCTTCCCGGACCTTTATCTGTATTAATCACATCTGCAACAGAAAGTAATTCGTTTTCGATATAAGTAACGGCATCTTGTCCTCTCAAAATTTCAGAAACAGAAGCCGATGATTCTTTTTTGAATACAAGTCCCCAGCTGTCTAATGTCATCATATTTAAATAAGCTCTCAGCGCCTTCATTTCGTAAAGTGCTCCCTGTGCTTCTTTATTTCCTTCTTCTGCAAGCGGTGTTAATACTTCAATAGCAGAAAGCGTTCTAGAAATATTCTTTGTAAGCTCATTCCAAGTACTTGTTACAAGATCATTTGTTGGTGTTGTAGTGTGCGCGTGTACTGCCAAATATTTACCACCATCGTACCAGTCTGTTCCTCCTCTGTATGGTAAAATTCCTTCGTCACTGGCAATTAACTGAAGACCAAAATTGTTGGTATGAATCCAAGTTGCTTTTAACTGTCCATACGCTGGAGCAATTGCTCCGCTGATTGCTTCTGCTTGTCCGGCACCATTTAAGGATTCGTCCAGCACTTTTTCTTCTAAATCTGTACAGCTCCAGGTAAACAATACACCTAATGCAAGAGCTGCTATTATTATTTTATTTTTCATGTTATCTTTTTTTGATTAGAATGCTACGTTTAAGCCAAATACAATTGTTCTGCTTCGTGGGTAACTGAAATAGTCAATTCCGAAAGACTGAATGTCGCCAACAGATGTTCCTGTATTAATTTCAGGATCATAACCGCTGTATTTTGTAATTACAAATAGGTTTTGTCCTGTAACCGAAAGACGAATATTGTCCATCACATCACCAAGACCAATTAATCTCGGACTTAAATTATATCCTAAAGTCGCATTGTTTAATCTTAAGAAACTACCGTCTTCTAAGTATCTTGTCGAAACTGTATTTGAGTTTGTAGAAGATTCGTTTAAGAATTGTGAAGCTCTGTCTGTTGTGTTGAAAGAGTTTGCTAAACTTCCTCTGTTGAATGAAGTCATGGCAACGTGATTGTAAATTTTATTACCTCCAGCTCCATTAAAGTTAAATCCTAAATCGAAATTTTTGTATTTAAAATTCAAGTAGAAAGCATAGATATAATCTGGTAATGCACTTCCTGCAACAATACGGTCATTGTCTAGAATAGAACCATCTCCATTGCTGTCTGCAAACTGATTTAAACCATCAGGACCAATTCCTGTAAATTCAAGCATATAGAAAGAACCAATTGGGTGTCCGTTCAAAACTCCGTTAATAGTTGCTCCAGATTGTCCGCCACCTTGCGCACCTCCTGTTGTTAAGATTTGGTAAGGAGAATTCTCTACTTTATTATTTGTAAATGAAATGTTTCCACCCACGCTGTATGAGAAATCCTTGCTTTTATCACTGCTGTAGTCTAAAGCAACCTCGATACCATTGTTTTTAATCTGCATTGCAGGAATGTTTGTCCAATATTTAGAGGTTGGCTGAATCGGATCTGTTGGCGCAACTTCTAATAAAATGTTCTCTGAAACTTTGTTGAAATAATCTACTGTACCAGAAAGTCTGTTATTAAATAAACTGAAATCTAAACCGATGTTTGTTTGCGTAGAAACCTCCCATTGAATGTTTGGATTAGCCAAACGAGTATAAATAGAACCGTAAGGATAACCGCTTAAATCTGTTGCAGATGGATCTAATGGGTAAGTGTCGTTTCCTGTATTACTTTCAGTGTAACTTGCTTTTGTAATTTTAGAAGGAATCTCCTGAGATCCTGTCTGACCCCAGCTTGCTCTTAATTTAAGGTTATTTAAAGTTTCAGAATCTTTCAAGAAATCTTCTTTAGTAATATTCCAACCCAAAGCTACAGATGGAAAATATCCGTATCTGTTGTTTTTACCAAATTTAGACGAACCGTCTGCACGCATTGTTGCAGTCAATAAATACTTGTTATCGTAACCATAGTTTAATCTACCGAAGAAAGACTGAAGCTCATTTTCTACCGCAGAAGAAGATTGCGTTGTACGCTCACTAGCTGTTTCGATCTGATTTTTTGGCTCTACACCGTTATTAGGAAATCCTGATAAATTGTAACTCTTTTGGCTTACTTGTATTTTTTGGTAAGACTGACCTGCTAAAACCGTAAAACTATGTGCGTTTTTACTAAAGTTATAGGTTAATGTATTCTCATACAAAACGTTATTATTGTTTGTAATAATATTGTTTAAAGAACCTAAAGTAGTATTAGTAGCAGATGCATAAGGCAAAACCTGAATGTCTCTTTCAGACATAGAATAATCTACACCAAGGTTAAACTTATACGTTAATCCTTTTATGAATTCGTAAGATGGAGAGATATTTGCCAAAATACGATTGTTGTTTGTAACGTCTGAATAATTTCTCTCGCTGATTAACGGATTTAAAATATCGTTGCTCAAATTAACATTTGGCTGTCCGTTTACATAAACCGCATCGGTTGGGTTCATTGTCAGCATATTTCCAACGATAGTTCTAGCATCTGGTCTTTCATTTTCAAGTTTAGTTCCTGTTAAATTGAAAGTGATGTTAAATTTATCATTTAATGCTTTTTGGCTTAAATTTAAACGTCCAGAATAACGTTTTAAATCACTGTTTCTTAAAATACCTTCTTGATTATCTACACCAACAGAAGCCGCATAAGTTGATTTTTCTGTTCCGCCGCTCATCGATAAATTAAGGTTTTGAGAAACTCCAGTTCTTGTCAATTCATCCTGCCAGTCTGTATTTGCTCCTCCGTCTTGAAGATTTCCGTTTACAGCTGCAACTTGTCTTCTAAATTCATCTGCGCTGAATACATCCACTTTATTCGCTAATGAAGAAAATCCAGTAGTCATAGAAAGGTTAATTTTTGCCTGACCTTTTGAACCTTTTTTAGTCGTAATTACAACAACCCCGTTTGCTGCTCTAGATCCGTAGATTGCAGAGGCAGAGGCATCTTTAAGTACTTCGATACTTTCGATATCCTGCGGATTAATAAAGTTCAATGGGTTTGAAGCTACACCAGTATTGCTGTTATCCAAAGCAAATCCGTCAACTACATATAGAGGTGTTGTTCCAGAACGTAAACTTCCAACCCCACGAATAATGATGTCTTGGTTAGCTCCCGGCTCACCGCTTGCCGCCATAACATTAACTCCGGCTACTTTACCTTGAATCAATTGTCCGGCATTGGCAACAACTCCTTTATTAAAATTTTCACTTTTTACAGAACCAATAGCTCCAGTTACGTCAGATCTCTTTTGAGAACCGTAACCTACAACTACTACTTCATTTAAGGTACTCACTTCTTCTGCTAAAGAGACAGTTAGTTTTTGAGTACCTGAGAAAGAAACTTCTTTTGTTTGAAAACCAACGTAAGAAAAAACTAAAACACCTTGGTTTTGCTGTGCTTTAATTACAAAATTCCCGTCAAAATCTGTTGTAACAGCTCCTTTTGGTTCTCCTTTAATATAAACAGAGACACCAGGAACCGGTACTTTTTCTACATCAGAAACTACAACTCCTGATACATTTCCCTGCGCATAGGAGTATGACATACATCCGAAGGCAAGAATTAGCAATGCATAAATTTTTTTCATTTAAATTACTTTTTTTGTTTTGCCAAAAGTATCTTAACGGTTCCGCCAAAAGGAGGATTTTTGTTTTTCAAATGAGGACTATTAATGCAATTTAGGAGAGAATTAATACCAAAAAAGGGTGAAATTTGTTCATTAACATTAGGCTAACTTTCTGCAAATACAGGGCTAACAGAAAACCTAAAGAGAATATTCTTTATATTCCTTCGGACTTTTGCCAAAATACTTCTTAAAGGTGCGTCCAAAATATTTTGGATCATTGTAACCACACTCAAAACTGATTTCGGAGATGTTTAATTTTTTGGTTTTTAATAATAATTCTGCTTTTTGTAATCGAAGCGACATTAAAATATCCGAAGGAGATTGATTTAAAGTCTCCTTAAATAAACGATAGCATTTTACTCTAGAAATCCCCAATTGTTCTCCCAACATTTCGACATTAAATGCCGGGTTCTGCAATTCTTCTTTAATGATTTCTAAAGCTCTTTTTAAAAGTTTTTCGTTTGGCGTAATATTTTCATTGTCTTCTGTTAGAATTTCAAATATCTTCTGCTGGATTTTATATTCTTTTACAGGTTCGCTGTTTTGATTGATTAATCGATCTATTTTTTTACTGATGAAAGATAAACTTGCAGGCAGTTTAATATGTGTATCGATATCCAGCTCTAATAATTGTTCTTCCTGCTCGTAGTTGCTGTTTTCAGAGATATAAATAAGCGGGATTTTTACAGAATTGTTTTCTTTAATTTGTTTTAGAAAAGTAATCAGCTCTCTCGAAAATTCTGCCTGATAAAAAACCAATGCAGCAATATCAATCTGTTTAATTATGGCATTTAGATTTGAAATAGAACTTTCGAAAATTAAATTATACTTTTCGTTTTCTAAAATCTGATTCGCAGCCGGACTGTTGTAGGAATCACCAAAAACCAAAAGACATTTTTTATCAGCAGCAAGCTGGTCTTGATAATTAAAGTTTTTCCAAGAAATGGTCTCTTTTAAACTACTATTCAAATCCACAATTTCTATCGGAATATGCAATTTGGCCTCAAACTGTTCTGCAGCCGAAGAAATAATTTCTCCATTCAAATCCTGCAGCAAAACTTTCAAAGCCCTAAAGTAAGGACTGTAATGTAAAATAGTTTCCCAGTTATTCTTTAAAATAATACTGTCTGAAACCGTTTTGATTTCGATACAATTATTTACATAGGTAATAGCAATATTCAGTGTGCTGTCTTTATCTGAATATTTGCTGAGATCATTAAAAAAATACTGCAGCGCAAGTTTCAAACGAAGCACATCTACAGCGGCAAAACAATCGGTATTGTCTATTTCGCAGTTAAAATTTACTTCGTTAAGCTGCGAATCTTTTTTTAGTTTTTCTACATTATTTTTTAAAACAGGAAATAAATTCACCGCTGTTTTCTTTACCGGTCCAAGATCTTTTACATGCTCCAGATAATTCCATTCTGAAATAAGATTGACCAATTTCCCAGATTCTGATAATAAAGCACGCTGTGTTTCTGTATCTTTTTTTAAAGAACCCGATGCTTTAATAATTCTCGATATCGGTTCTTGAAATTCAGCCAGCATGAAGGTTTTGAATTTTTCAATTTCAAAATTTCCATTTTTTGAATTACTGTGAAGAATTAAAAGCTTTTCCTTTTGTTCTACAATTTGTTTGTTTTTTTGATCCAGTTCTGCATTAATTTCTTCCAAGTTTTTCTTCTGATTTTCGATAACGGCAGTACGTGCTTTTACCAGCTCTTCTAAATATTTCTGTTGTGCAAGAGCGGTTTTGTTTTTAGCATAAATCACTATTATACATCCAAACAGTATCAAAACAGATAACAGAATATAAAATAATATCGATTCGTAAAAAGCTTCGGTGATATGAAGAGTGAAAAAAGCAGGTTCAGCAATGCCATCTTTTCCTTCTTTGATCAAAAAACTATAATCTCCAGAAGATAAACCGCTGTATTCTATTTTATTTCCTTCGGGAAGCAAAGTCCAATCTTCATCGTTCCCTTCCAATTTGTAATAAATAGTATTTCTTTTACTGTTGGGAAATAAAATCGGAATCACTTCAATTCTCAATTCATTGTCGCTGAAACCTTTTTCAAGAGCAGTTTGATAATTTTCATTCCCATCGATTTTCAGTTTTATTTTTGCTTTCGAATTATTGATCTGCAGCGTATTTGGATTAAAGTAATTGAGTCCGTTTACGCCACCAAAGAATAAATTGCCTTTTGAATCCTGATAATATGCGCCTTCTGAAAATTCAAGTGCCTGCCATCCGTAATCGGGATTATAAGAAGTAACCGAATAGTTTTTCTTGTCGATAGAGGCAATTCCTTTAGTGGTACTAATCCAAACCTTATCTCCATTATCTATTAAACCATAAACCATGTGGCTCGGCAATCCGTCAGACTCAGCAATGTTTTTTACAATCCCTTTTCTCTTATTAAAAACAGTTACGCCTCCGAGAGAAGCAATCCAGTAATTATCCGATTCATTATCCATAAAAACAGCGTAAATACTGTTGCCTAAAATTCCTTCTTTGGTTGTTATTTTTTTTAAAGTTCCATTCGTTAAATTAAATACAACGACACCGCTGTTCTCGGTTGCCAGAATTAGATTTTGATTGCTCTTTTTTACACATCTAATATGATATTTACTAAGTAATTCCTGCCCCTTAAATTTTTCGAAATTTCCAGTTATCATATTAAATTTTGCCATTCCGCCCCAGCATCCCATCCAAAGCTGTTTGTTTTGGTCTTCACAGATAGAATAACATCTTTCAAGAGAAATTCCAGCAGCACTGTTGCTTTCATAACTTGTCACACTTTGACCAGAAATACGCAGAATTCCTTTATAAGTTCCTGCCCAGATAGTACCGTCACTCGAAGTAAATAAAGATCTTATACGTTCCCAATCTGGATTTGAAGCGGCTTTATCAATTTTAAATTTTTGAAAAGAATGACTTTCTTCATTATAATAGTAAAGTCCTCTTGTATAATAACCCAGCCAGATTTTTCCTTTACTGTCTTTAGTTACTGCTCTGATGGTTTCATTTGGAAGATTTGGTTCTTTAATAGGATGCGGCATAACCGAATTTATTTTTTCAGAACCGCCAAACGCCATGCTTAATCCGCCATCCTTCTGCCCCACCCAGATATTTCCGAAATAATCTTCATGAATTACTTCTATTTCATTGTTTTTAAGCGAGTAAGGCGAATATAAATCTGCTGTAAAATGCTGTATATTATTCTCATCAGAATCATTTGCAATAATATATAATCCATTTTCGCGAGTCGCAAACCAAATATTTCCTGTTTTGTCTTTTAGAATATCATTGATGATCAGCTTTGGATATTTTCTCAGTAAAATATTTTTCAGATTTTTATAATCTGTTGTTTTTATATTATTACGACCTATTTCTACAAAAGATTTGTTTTTAAACTCATAATATTTTTTACCTGTTTCTACAACTATGTTTCCTTTCTGCGATAAATAAATATCTGTTGGAAGGTTTTTAAATTTAAATTCCTGAAAATCATCATTTCCAAGATATTTATTAATATGGCCTTCTTTTGTAATGAGCCAGATTTTTCCTTCGGCATCTTTTTCCAGTTTAGTAATATAGTTGCTGGAAATTGTTTTTGGATTATCGAAACTCTTTTTGAAAATTTTGAAATGATACCCGTCAAAATAATTCAGTCCGTCCCAAGTAGCAATCCACAAACCGCCGTCTTTGTCATTTTCAATATCAACTACCGAATTATTTGATAATCCTTGATTGGTGGTGAAATTTTCAAATTTTATCTGTTGTCCAAATGAATATAGGGTGAAAAAGTAAAGAAAAAGTACTATTCTGGTCATCGTTTGTATTTTAACTGACAAGGATACAATTGGAAGTTTATTTAAACATAAAGGGTATGTTAAGTTAAAAAAGCTATAGGATCAAAATTTGAAATCATTTCAATAAAAACACTAATCCCAATAATAAATTTACGAAATACCGTAAACCAAAAAGAACTCCAAAAAACTTCAAAACCTTATAAACAAAAGAATTAGCTCATACGGCATATTCTTTGAAAATACTGTACCGAAAACATTCTTAAACTAAAAATTATGAGAACAGCATCTAGTAAAAACCAACAAAAAACGAGATTACTTTTTTTCTTAATCTACATTAACCTACAAATTTTATTCCTGTAATAAGTTTGTAAAAGAAATTCAACAACATCAATTAAATCAAAATCAGATCTAATTTCTATTACAATTTTAACATTTATATATAACATTTATTAATCAAAACCACATTAACATGAGCACTATTAAAACACAAGACGGAACAGAAATTTTTTACAAAGATTGGGGAACAGGTCAGCCAATTGTTTTTCACCACGGATGGCCTTTATCCAGCGATGACTGGGATGCACAAATGATGTTTTTCCTTAAACAAGGATACAGAGTAATCGCACATGACCGCCGCGGACATGGCCGTTCTTGTCAAAGTTCAGAAGGAAATAATATGGAAACTTACGCTTCTGATGTAGCGGCATTGACAACTGCACTTGATTTAAAAGATGCCATTCACGTAGGACACTCAACTGGAGGCGGTGAAGTGATACGTTATGCAGCAAAATATGGAAAAGGGCGAATTGCAAAAGCAGTAATCATAAGCGCCGTAACTCCAATTATGATTCAGAATGAAGCTAATCCTGAAGGTGTGCCTTTATCTGTTTTCGATGAAATTAGACAAGGAACCGGCTTCAACAGATCACAGTATTTTTATGATTTCCCAATTCCGTTCTACGGATGGAACCGTGAGGGACAAACTGTTCAGGAAGGAATAAAACACAACTGGTGGCGTCAAGGAATGATGGGATCTGTTTTAGCTCATTATGAAGGAATTAAAGCTTTCTCTGAATCTGATTTTACTGAAGATCTAAAAAGTCTAGACATTCCTGTTCTAGTGCTGCACGGAGAAGATGACCAAATCGTTCCTTACGATCAAGCACCAAGAGCTGCAAAACTGCTGCAAAACGGAAAACTGATTTCTTATCCAGGTTTCCCTCATGGTATGCCAACGACAGAAGCAGAAACAATCAATAAAGATATTCTTGCTTTTATTAAAGAATAAACAGATATCCTTAAAATAAAACTGTCTGCGAAGGACGCTTTAAAGACAGTTTTAAATCTTCTAAAAAAGGTTTCCATCTGTACCAGATAAAATGGAAACTATTTACACTTTCTCATAAAAAACGAATAAGGCTTCATAAAACTACGAAATATCGTAAGTGTTTTTGGTGTTCCAAAAATGCAAAGCCTTACTATACAACAAACTAAAAGTTTGGCATCTCATTGGCTTAACTTATTATAAATCTTTAAAATAAAATTTCATGAAACCGTCAGTAAACTTATTATCTCCAGATAACCACGCATTAGTATTAATCGATTTTGAAGGACAAATGGCCTTTGCTACAAATAATATTGCGTTAAGCGAACTTCGTAATAATGTTGCTATTATCTGCGGCGCTTCCAAAATATTTAATGTCCCTACTATTGTAACAACTGTTTTTGAAGAGAGTTTTGCAGGCCCTGTTTTTCCAGAGATCGAAGAGTATTATCCAATCGCCACTTCAGGTTATATTGACCGTACGACAATGAATACTTGGGAAGATGAAAATGCTTATAAAGCTATTACAGGAACAAAAAAACAAAAAATAGTTTTGGCTGGATTATGGACAGGTGTCTGCATCGTTGGTCCAGCTTTATCAGCGCTTGAAGAAGGTTTTGACGTTTATGTAATCACAGATGCCTGCGGTGATGTAAGTGACGAAGCTCACGAACGTGCAATCCAGAGAATGATTCAAGCTGGTGCACAACCTGTTACTTCTATTCAGTATTTATTAGAGCTTCAGAGAGACTGGGCGCGTCAGGAAACTTATGTTCCTGTTACAAACTTAATGAAAAAACATGGTGGATCTTATGGTTTAGGTATTCACTACGCTCACAACATGCTGAAACACTAAAAATATTTATCTGCCGGAAATTTATGGAATACTATTTCCGGCAGTATTAATTAAGCATTCCTTGTGCTTAAAACCTAAACAATTATGAAAGCAGATCTAATTTTATTTAATGGTAAAATTCATAGTTTCAATCCTGAAACACCAAACGTAACCGCAGTTGCCATAAAAGATGGAAAATTTATTGCTGTGGGAAATGACAGCAGTGTGATGGAATTGGCAGCAGCAGAAACTAAAATAATTGATCTTCAAAATAAACGAGTAGTTCCAGGAATCAACGATTCGCATATTCACCTAATCCGAGGCGGTCTAAATTACAATTTGGAATTACGCTGGGATGGAGTTCCTTCGCTTGCTGATGCCTTAAGAATGCTAAAAGAACAAGTCGATCGTACACCAAATCCGCAATGGGTTCGTGTTGTGGGCGGATGGTCTGAATTTCAGTTTGCAGAACGCAGAATGCCTACTCTTGAAGAAATTAATGCTATTGCTCCAGAAACTCCGGTTTTTATTCTGCACTTATATGATAGAGCCATTATGAACAGGGCGGCATTAAAAGCTGTTGGATATACTAAAAACACACCTGCTCCGCCAGGAGGACATATTGAAAGAGATGCAAAAGGTGAACCGACGGGATTGATCATTGCAACACCAAATGCCATGATCTTGTACTCGACTTTGGCAAAAGGACCAACACTTTCTTACGAACATCAAGTTAATTCGACACGCCATTTTATGAAAGAACTTAATCGTTTCGGAATTACAAGTGTCATTGATGCTGGAGGCGGTTTTCAAAACTTTCCTGACGATTATAAAGTAGTAAATGAACTAAACGAAAAGAAACAATTAACTGTCCGCATTGCTTATAATCTTTTCACTCAAAAACCCAAACACGAATTTGAAGATTTCGAAGATTGGATTGATACCGTAAAATTATATCAGGGTGATGATATGTACCGCCATAACGGAGCGGGAGAAATGTTAGTTTTTTCTGCAGCCGATTTTGAAGATTTTTTACAGCCAAGACCTGATCTTCCTGAAAATATGGAAGCAGAATTAGAAAAAGTGGTTCGTCTTTTAGTAGAAAACCGCTGGCCGTTTAGACTTCATGCTACTTACAATGAAAGCATTACAAGATTTTTGAATGTTTTTGAAAAAATCAATCGAGAAATTCCTTTTAATGGACTTCCATGGATTTTTGACCATGCTGAAACTATTGATGAAAGAAACATCGAACGTGTTAAAGTGCTTGGCGGAGGCATTGCTGTTCAAAGCAGAATGGCTTATCAAGGAGAATATTTCACTGATCGATACGGAGCAAAAGCAGCAGAAAACACACCGCCTATCAAAAAAATGCTTGAAATGGAAGTTCCCGTTGGTGCAGGTTCAGATGCAACGAGAGTCAGCAGTTATAATCCTTGGGTTTCAATGTATTGGATGACAGTTGGAAAAACGGTTGGAGGTTTACAATTGTATAACGAAACGAGACTGAACAGACAAACGGCATTGGAACTTTATACCAGAGGAAGTGCCTGGTTTTCTCAGGAGCAATCTAAAAAAGGAGATATTAAAATAGGAATGTTTGCTGATTTGGTTGTTCTGGATCGTGATTATTTTTCGATAGAAGATGAAGACATCAAAAAAATAGAATCGGACTTAACGATTGTCGATGGAAAAATTGTGTATGCCAACGGTGATTTTTCTTCATTCTCGCCGCCTCATATTCCGATTTTACCAGATTGGTCACCAACAAATATTTACAATGGATATCCTGTTAGAAGCAGTTTACAGAGTGCGATAGAGAAAAACTCAAAAGCTAGTGCAAAACCTGCTCTGACTTCTCAGATACACAGTTGCAGCGGAAGCTGTGATGTGCATCTCCACAATCATGATACCGCTAGGATGAGCAATGTACCAGTAAATAATTATAACGCATTTTGGGGCGCTTTGGGCTGTTCCTGCTTTGCATTTTAAACTGAAGAAAATGATTGAAATTATTAAACAAATTCTGCACTCAGACTTAGGAACCGCATTCTATAATGCCGCACTTTTAGTCTTTAGAGTTCTCTTAGCGGTTGAACTTTTCAGGGTACACGGAATGAAAAAATTCAGATTAGAAAACGGAGAAAAAGAACACGTTCCAAATCCTCTGCATTTACCTGAAAAACTAAACGGATTGATGGCAGCATTTTCAGATACTGTAATTCCATTTTTTATTATTCTAGGGTTAGGAACTCGTCTGGCTGTACTTCCAACAATTGGTGTTACTGCAATAGGATATTTTGTAGTACATAGAAAAGATTCACTGGAAGTTCGTGATGTGCCGTACATGTACACCTTATCTTTATTACTACTTCTTGCGCTTGGAGCAGGAACATATTCACTTGATTATTACTTATTAAACCTTATTTAAAATGAAAGCAAACATCGGAATCAAACAAGAAAGCATCAACAAAGTAGTTGATGTATTAACAAAAGTTCTGGCTGACGAATTTGTACTTTATACCAAAACAAAAAAAGCACACTGGAATGTTGAAGGTCCAGATTTTTATAACAAACACCTTTTCTTTGAAAAACAATACGAAGAACTGGATGAAATTGTGGATAACGTTGCAGAAAGAATTAGAACCTTAGGTCATTATGCACCGGGAACTTTAAAAGAATTTCTGGCATTGACTCATTTAACAGAAGAATTAAAAGGTCAAAACGACAGCATCAGCTATATTAAAGAATTACTGGTTGACCACGAAAGCATTTTGATTCACCTGCGTGAAAACATCAACAATTTTGCTTCAGAACTTCAGGATGCAGGAACAAGCGATTATATTACAGGACTTTTAGAAACTCATGAAAAAATGGCTTGGATGCTTCGAGCGCATCTTAGCTAAAAAGTAATCTTATGGAAATACAAAAAAATATTTGGTACGTTACCCTGCTTCTCACGATGATAGCAGGGTATTGTGATACCGTAACCTTTGTTGCTGCAGATTCTATATTCTCAGCACATGTTACGGGTAACTTTATTGTCTTTGCTTATCAGATCATTAAAGGCTCTGACATTCATGCCTGGGTAAAACTGCTGACTTTTCCGGTTTTTATCTTAGCTGTAATTATCGGCGGCAGAATTGCTTTGAAAAGTACAAACCGTTACACGATTTTATGCTGGGAAGGTCTTATTTTAGTTTTAAGCGGTATAGCTTCCTATACTTTTGGCTATTTAGAAAATACTGCCGAATGGACAATGTACGCTGTAGCTATGACCACTGTATTTGCAATGGGTCTTCAAAATGCTTTTGGAAAGCTTTACGCCAAAGAAACGCACGGCCCGACAACCATGATGACGGGAAATGTGACACAAGCTTCTCTTGACTTAGGAAATCTGATCAAAAACGGACTAAAAGATGTTGATGTGCTCTTAAGTTTTAAGAAACAGCTGGTTACTATAATCGGTTTTCTGGTAGGATGTTTTTTAGGAGCCATTGCTGGAAAGTTTTTTGGATTATGGACTTTAATTATTCCTGGTGCTGCCATGATTATTTGTTATTGGTATCACCGTGAAAGCTAGAAAAATATAGGCGTCAGGTTGCAGTTTTCTGATAATAGAGTATCTTTAAAAAATGAAATTTAATCCCCGAAACCACTTGAAAAATCATGCATATTTTCTTTGCCTTGCACTCTTTTTGTTTCTTGTAAATACACAGGGAAATGCGCAGTCTGTAGAAAACCCTGACGATTTAAATAATAAAATAGCTAAAGCTGAAAATGATACCAAAAAAGTCGAGTTACTTTTAAGATTAAGCAGTTATTATCTTAATAAATCAGGCGAAATAAAAACAGATCTAGACAATGCTGATCTCATTAATACGCAGGCAAACTTATTAAGTGATCGTTTAAAATATAATATTGGAAAAGGGAAATCAATTCTTTTAGGAGCTCAGATTTACAGGGAAAAAGGAGATAGAGAAAATGCTTTGGAAAAAACCAAACATGCAATCGCCTATTCTAAAAAAAATAATCTTATAGAACTGCAAGCTGCGAGCTATTCAGAACTGTCAATCTATGATGCAGATGTTGAGCAAAAAGCGAAATACAAAAAGCTAGCTATTGCACTTTTTAAAAAGACAGGAGCTAAAGAAAAACAAGCTACAACTTTAAAAGAACTAGGAGAATTATACAGCATAAATGAACAGCCGGACAAAGCAGAACCATTTTTACTCGAATCTCTGGCCCTTTACAAAACAATAAATTTTAAAAGCTTACAAGGAGTTTATAATCTTCTTTCGGAAGTCAACACTCAAAAAGGAAATTATCCTGAATCATTAAGATATGCCCTTCTAGCAGAGAAAACAGCAATTGCCGTAAATGATACTTCACTTCAGCTAAGCTCTATTTATAATCATGTTGGACTAGTTTATTATTACCTCCGTCAAAATGATGATGCCGAGGAATATTGGTATAAAGCCTTTGAAATCGCTAAAAATCATAATGATACAGAATATGTAAGAACAATTGGAGAAAACCTATGTTCACTGCTTATTCGTCAAAAAAAGGAAAAAGACGCTCTTAAACTCATTAAAGAAATGCAGCTGAAATTCCCAAGTTCGAATATAGAGCGAATCATGAAAGAGAATTATCTGCTCTTTAATATTTACAGAATCTTAAATGATAATGGAGCAACAGCTATCTATTATAAAAAATTAGCGAATTACTACGGAGAAAATGCAGATCGAAATGGAAATAGCATTGCGATTTTAAGAAGTTTTGCTTCTTATCATTATCAAATAAAAAAATACGATGATTTCTATAGAACAGTAAAACGACTGGATACATTGGCTGCAGCAGCAGGAAATAATTTAATTCGATCTGAAAGTAATTTAATCTGGTTTAAAGCCGATTCTTCCAGAGGCGATTATATAAATGCAATCAAACATTATCAGCTTTATAAAACTCTTTCTGATTCTGTTTTTAAAGGCGAAAAAAGTAAACAGATTAACAGCCTTCAGATTGAATTTGAAAGCGAGAAAAAAGATAAAAATATCGATCTGCTACAACAGCAGGCTAAAGTACAGCAGATTCAGATTCAAAAAGATACTGTCGTTCGATACGTTTTTATTGGAAGTGTAATCGTTTTGATCCTCTTTTTAGCGCTTTTGTATAATGGCTTTCGATTAAAAAAGAAGAAGAACGAAGCATTAGAAATACAGCGGCAGCAGATTAACGAGCAAAATGAGCTCAACAAAAAAATGCTCATTGAAAAAGAATGGCTTCTAAAAGAAATACATCATAGAGTAAAAAATAATCTTCAGATTGTGATTAGTTTATTAAATACGCAATCTGCTTATCTGGATAACGAAGATGCCTTAATGGCGATACAAAACAGCCAGCACAGAATGCATGCCATGTCTTTGATTCATCAAAAACTATATCAGTCTGATAATCTGGCTAATATTGATATGTCGTGGTACATTTACGAGCTCATCAATTATATGAGAGAATGTTTTGATACCGATAACAAAATCAATTTTATATTGGATACCGAGAAGGTTTATCTCGATGTTGCTCAAGCTGTTCCGCTGGGATTAATTATAAATGAAGCGATAAATAATGCCATTAAATATGCTTTCCCTTCTGACCGAAATGGAGCAGTTATTATCAGTCTGAAAAACATAGAAAAAAGTGATTATAAACTTATTGTAGCAGACAATGGTGTTGGACTTCCTAAAGATTTTGAAGATACTGAAAGAGATTCACTCGGAATGAATTTGATGATGGGATTAACAGATCAGATTGACGGAATTTTTGAGATGAAAAATGAAAATGGATTAAAGATCACAATTACATTTACAAGAAACACAGAATTTGAAGTAAAAGCCGAAAGTTCTGAAACTATATAAATCAAGGTAATGAAGGAGAAAATTCTAATTGTTGAAGATGAATTTATTGTAGCAAATGATTTAAAAATCATGCTGATCAAAGCGGGATACCAAATAGTTGGCATTGCTTCTTCTGTCGTTCAGGCAAGAAAGTTAATCGAAGAGAAAAAACCCGACTGGATATTGCTTGATATTATGCTGAAAGGCAATTTAACAGGAATCGACTTGGCATGGGAACTTCGTGAAAAACAGCTTCCCTTTCTTTACATTTCTGCCAATACCAACCAAAGCACGCTGGAAGCGGTTAAAGCAACGCATCCGTATGGTTTTATGGTCAAACCGTTCCGCGAAAAAGATCTTATTGTAATGCTCGATATTGCCAAATATAGATTTGATCAGGAAAGAGGAACATTAGCAGAAAACCATATCGAAGAAGAAAATCAGGAAATTGAAGGAATTATTGGCAGCAGTCCTCTTTTAAAAGAAGTGATTGAAAAAATAAAAATAGTTGCCCCAGCTGAAACTTCTGTTTTAATTTTAGGCGAAAGCGGTACAGGTAAAGAAAGAGCGGCAAATGCCATACATGAACTTTCCGGACGTAAATCAAACCCGATTGTAATTGTAAATTGTGCTGCTTTGCCCCATTCATTGATCGAATCGGAACTTTTCGGACATGAAAAAGGCGCTTTTACAGGTGCTAATTCAATGCGGATTGGAAAATTTGAACAGGCACATGAAGGAACTATTTTTCTGGATGAAATTGGCGAATTACCATTAGATTCTCAGGTAAAGTTATTACGTGTTTTACAAGAAAAAGAAATTCAGCGCCTTGGAGGAAATAAAACTATTAAGATTAATGTCCGAATTGTTGCAGCAACCAACAGAACCTTAGAAAAAGAAGTCGCCGAAGGACGTTTTAGACTTGATCTTTATTACCGCTTAAATGTATTTCCAATCCAGCTTCCAACACTTAAAGAACGTAAAGAAGATATCGAAGCACTTGCCGATTATTTTGTCAAAAAATATGTAGTAAGCTCACGTAAAAATGTAAGCGGCATCAGCGCAGCAGCTTTAGAGCAGTTAATGCACTACGACTGGCCGGGCAACATTCGTGAATTAGAACATTTGATCGAAAGAAATGTGTTGCTGACTAAAACCAGCGAAATTGAAAAATTTGATCTTCCTTCCTATAATCAACAGCCTTTAGAGTTTAAAACTGGAACTCTAAAATCAATGGAAGAAATGGAAAAAGAGCACATCATGAACGCTCTTCAGCTTTGTAATGGTAAAGTTTCGGGACTAGGCGGAGCTGCAGAACTACTCAAAATGCAGCCGCAGACGCTGTTCTCAAAAATGAAAAAATTAGGCATTAAACAAGGCTACAAATAAAAATACAAAAGTTAGAATACTACGATAATTAAGCGCATAAAAACTATGCGCTAGAAAAATAATGCCTGTTAGGATCTGCAAAATCATACAAAATGGAAAAAGAAACAATAAGAATAGAGAATTTCAGTGATGCTGTTTTTGCAATTGCTATTACACTTTTGGTGCTGGATCTTCATGCTCCAGACATAAACACTGTAAAAAATGGCGCTGAATTACTACATTATTTAAAAAACGAATGGACGGCTTATCTTGCTTTTACGCTTTCGTTTTTCAGCATATTTATTATGTGGGTCAATCACCATAAGATTTTCAAGCAAATCTACAGCCGCAATACAGCGATAATGTTTGCTAACGGATTAATCCTTTTTCTTGTTACTGCAGTATCGTACCCTACTGCTTTATTATCACGATATTTTGAAGGAGAAGCTTCTAGTATTTCGGTTGCTATTTATACCGGAATCTTTGTTCTCATTAATATCTCCTATAATCTTCTTTGGTTTATTGCCAGCAACAATAAAAAGCTTTTACGTCCTGGTATTACCAATTCGGCAATCAAAAAAATCAGAAATAACTATTTATACGGATTTCCCACTTATTTAATTGCTTTTGGAATTTCGTTTCACTATCCAGCTGCTGCTTTAGCAATCAGTATGCTTTTGTTGGTCTACTGGGCTGTTTCTTCGGGAAAAATAAATATGATCGAAGCATAAATCAGTCCAGAAAATGTTCCTTTTTGATTCCTAGCTTCTGCATTTTGGAAATTAATGTTGTACTAGGAAGTCCCAGCAATATTGCTGCGCCTTGCGGACCAGAAATTCTTCCTTCACATTTTTTTACCACTTTTAAAATATGTTCTTTTTCCACTTCCTGCAACGTTTTAATATAAAAATCGGTTGCTGCTGAAGTAGATTCTGGCTTATAGATTTCAGGAAAATTCATTTCTTTTATAACTTCATCTTTTGCAAATAAAATGCTTCTTTCGACCATATTTTCCAGTTCTCTTACATTTCCGGGCCAGTCATAAGCCACCATGCTCTTTAGTATTTTTTTTGAAAAACCTTTTACTTTCTTTCCTATTCGTAAACTATGTTTCTCGAGAAAAAAATTACCTAAAACAAGAATATCTTCCTTACGTTCCCGCAGTGCAGGAATTGAAATTGGAAAAACATTTAAACGATAATATAAATCACTTCTAAATCTTTCTTCTGCTACTTCTTTTTCCAGTGATCGGTTTGTTGCTGCAATTACTCTCGCATTTACAGTAATTGTTTCTTTTCCCCCTATTCTCTCAATCTGCTTTTCTTGAAGTACACGAAGCAGCTTACCTTGAAGTTCCAAAGGCAGTTCCCCTATTTCATCCAAAAAAATAGTTCCATTATTTGCCTGTTCAAATTTTCCAATTCTTTGTTCTGCTGCTCCTGTAAAAGCGCCTTTTTCATGTCCGAACAATTCACTTTCAATAAGATTAGATGGAATTGAAGCGCAATTTACTTTCACTATTTTATTTTTTGAAACTGCCGATAAACGATGAACCGCATCGGCGACGAGTTCTTTTCCAGTTCCAGTTTCTCCAGAAATTAAAACGGTAGACTGCGAAAGTGCAACCTGCTCGATCAAGTCAGAAACATGTCGCATTGCGGCACTTTCTCCCACTATTTCAACAAAATCTGTCTCATTAGAAGCCTCTTGCAATTCTTCATTTTTACTTGCATTTCGTTTCCATTGTTTCAATTCCATAATTTCAGTTTCATACTTCTGCGTCAGCAGAATGTTTCGGATTGTAATCGAAAACTGCATTGCAATTCCTCTCAAAATTCGATTAGATTCTCTGCTGAAAGTCTGTGCACCTTTAAAAAACATAAAAAGTACATTTCTATTTCCTTTAATATGCGGAAGACCAATTCCGATTCCGCTTTTAATACCGTTAGCGGCTATGTTTGTAATAAAATCAGGAAAATCGTTCTTATCACTTCGATTCTTTAGATCAAAAACAACTATATCGGCAGAGTCAAGACAAGCATTAAAAAAGCCGTCATGTACTGCGTATTTTTTAAGTGCTTTACCTTTTTGTAAATAATGATAAAAAATGGAATATTCAGTCTCTGTTTCGTTTGAAGAAACCAGAATAAAATCATCAAACAGAAATTGCTCTTTTAAACTACTTACGATATCGGTTAATTCTTCTTTTGCTAAAACCTTCGAAAGTGCCGAACAAACAGACATAATCATCATTTGTTCTCTTTCTCTTTCCTGCAATCGGTTCATCATTATTGCAGTTTGGTCCTTCGGCTTTTCCATAACAAAAAAATTCTCGTGTCATTTTATAGTGTAACACCGTAAATTTAAGAAACAGCCTCTATTAAATTACTATTGATTTTCTAAATATGCAGATTCAAGTCATAAAATTACGATATATCGTAGGAGCAAAAAATAAAATAAAACGCCAAACCCTTCATAAACAATACATTTCTCAAAATGGAATATTATTTGGATAATGCTCTGTGCACAATAATGAACGTTTTATATTTCTTAATCTACGTTAATCAATCTAGAAATATAACTGAAGTAAACTTGTAATCAGAAAATCACTAAAACATTTAATAAATAAAAACCATGGAAAATACAATTTTAGGCCTACACCATATAACAGCAATTGCAGGCGACGCCAAACAAAACTTCAATTTTTATTCAAAAATATTAGGATTGAGATTCATTAAAAAAACAGTGAATTTTGACGATCCGGGCACCTATCATTTTTATTTTGGTGATGAAGTTGGAAGCGCTGGAACAATCTTAACTTTTTTCCCTTGGGGATCAGGAATCCAGCAGGGAAAAAATGGTTCTGGAATGGCAACAGAAATTGGTTATTCTATTCCAAAAGGAAGCTTGGACTTCTGGCAGAAACGTTTTGAAAAATACAATGTAATCTACAATAAGCCAGCTGAAAAATTCGGAGAAAAATATCTTAGTTTCCAAGATCCAGACGGTTTAAAATTAGAATTAATCGAATCTAAAACAGATGACAACAGAAAAGCGTGGGAAACGGATGAAATAAAAGCAGATGTGGCTACAAAAGGTTTTCACAACATTACATTAACTTTAAATGACATTAAACCGACTGCATCGGTCTTAACGGAAATCTTTGGTTACAAATTAATCGATCAGGAAGTAAACCGTTACCGTTATGCTACAGATGCTGTAGAAAATGCTGCAATAGTTGACTTAGTAGAAATAGCTGATGAAGAACGCGGTTTAAATGCGAATGGTACTGTTCACCACGTAGCTTTCCGTGTAAAAAATGATGAAATTCTTATGCACTTCCGTGAAAAAATCGAAGCTTACGGATTATCCATTACACCGCAGATCGATAGACAATATTTTCATTCTTTGTATTTCAGAGAACCAGGAGGCGTTTTGTTTGAAATTGCTACCGACAATCCTGGATTTACAGTAGATGAAAGTTTAGAAGAATTAGGCTTAAACCTAAAGCTTCCCGCTCAATATGAAGCGCATAGAAAAACCATTGAAAACCATTTAGTTAAAATAAATTAATTCAAAAGAATCGGTTTATAAAAACAGAAAAAAGAGTATTTTTATTGTAAAAAACTAATAAACAATAAATTATAACCAGTATAGCTCTAAAAAATAGGTTTTTGTAATCGTATATTTTTAATTTTAATATAACCACACATGCAAAACGACATTTACCAGATCAAAAAAGTATTAAACACTTCAGGCAGGGAGTTTTCCTATTACAGTCTTGCAGCACTGCAGCATCAAGGATTTGAAATTGAAAAAATGCCGTTTTCGATCCGAATCCTTTTGGAAAATGCCTTACGCAATTTCGATGATTTTGCCATTACCAAAGAAAACATTGAAACCTTACTAAACTGGAAACCAGAAGCATCAGACAAAGATATTCCGTTTAAGCCTGCCAGAGTACTGATGCAGGATTTTACAGGTGTACCAGCTGTAGTTGATATTGCGTCTTTACGCGCCGAAGCGGCAAGAAGAGGAAAAAATCCAGATGCTATTAATCCGCTTATTCCTGTTGATCTTGTGGTGGATCATTCTGTTCAGGTTGATTATTTTGGAACAGAATATTCGTATCTGCGTAATATGGATGAGGAATACAAGCGTAACGGCGAAAGATATCAGTTTTTAAAATGGGCACAGGAATCGTTTACAAATTTCAGTGTTGTACCGCCGGGAATGGGAATTTGTCACCAAGTTAATCTGGAATATTTATCAAAAGGTGTAATAGAACGCAACGGAGAAGTTTTTCCTGATACGCTTGTGGGAACCGACAGCCATACGCCAATGGTAAACGGAATTGGAGTTATCGCATGGGGCGTTGGAGGTATTGAAGCCGAAGCTGCTATTTTAGGACAGCCTATTTATTTTATTATGCCCGAAGTAATTGGTTTGAAACTTACAGGTAAAATTCCGCTGGGTTCAACCTCAACAGATATGGTTTTGACGATTGCAGAACTCCTTAGAAAATTTGGAGTAGTAGGCAAATTTGTAGAAGTATTTGGTTCAGGTCTAGATTATCTTAGTGTTCCTGATCGTGCCACTATTGGAAATATGTCTCCTGAATTTGGCTGTACCGTTACCTTCTTCCCTACTGATGAAAAAACATTAGAATATATGAAACTCAGCGGCAGATCAGAAGAACAGATTCATCTGGTTCAAGATTATTGCAAAGCCAATCTGCTGTGGAGAAAAGGCGACGAAAAAATTACTTACACTCATGTTTTGGAACTTGACCTTTCGACTATAGAGCCTGTGATTGCAGGTCCAAAAAGACCGCAGGACAAAATTCTGCTTAAAAATCTTCAACCATCTTTTATTGATGCATTAGATAAAAACTTCGGCAGAAAATATTTTAAACCAGAAAAACAGATTAAAACTTGGCTGGCTGAAGGCGGTTCACAGCCTTTAAATGAAAGCAAACCTGTTCCAGAAGAAATCCATATTGATCCAAAAATAGAAAACGGCAGTAAAAGCGTCGAAGTTACTATTGGTTCAGAACGCTTTACACTTTCTGATGGATCTGTTGCTATTGCGGCAATCACTTCCTGTACCAATACTTCAAACCCTTTCCTTATGATTGGTGCTGGATTAATTGCAAAAAAAGCGAGAGAAAGAGGCGTAAACACAAAACCATGGGTAAAGACATCACTTGCTCCAGGTTCAAAAGTAGTTACTGATTATTTAGTAAAAGCAGAATTACTGCAAGATCTCGAAGCTTTAAAATTTCACGTAGTGGGTTATGGCTGTACGTCTTGTATTGGAAACTCGGGGCCGCTTCCGCCGCACGTTGCCAAAGCTGCCGATGAACATGATCTTGTATTGGCTTCCGTACTTTCAGGAAATAGAAATTTTGAAGCCAGGATTCACCCGCAGATCAAAATGAATTTTTTAATGTCACCAATGCTCGTCGTGATTTTTGCCATAGCAGGAAGAGTAGATATCGACATCATCAATGAACCGCTTGCGTACGATTCTAATCTGCTGCCTGTTTATTTGAGAGATTTATGGCCGGCGGAAGATGAAATCAGCCAAATACTTCGCGATGTACTGACTCCAAAACAATTCGAGTCCAGCTATTCAACTATATTTGAAGGCAATGAAATCTGGCAGCAATTGCAGATTCCTAAAGAAAAAATTTATCAATGGGATGATAATTCGACTTATATCAAAGAAGCGCCATTCTTTAAAGATCTTCCAGATCATCCAAAAGCATTGCAGAATATCGTCAATGCCCGTACATTATTGGTTTTGGGAGACAGCGTAACTACAGATCACATTTCGCCGGCAGGATCGTTTAAAGAGAATTCGGCAGCGGGAAGTTACTTATTAAGTCGAGGTGTAGAGAAAAACGATTTCAACTCGTATGGCTCCCGCCGAGGCCACGATGAAGTAATGATAAGAGGTACGTTTGCCAATGTCCGTATAAAAAATGCTTTAGCAAAGCAGGAAGGCGGTTTTACAACTTATCTTCCAACCGGTGAAGAAATGAGTATTTACGAAGCCTCTGTAAAATATAAGGCTGCAGAAACCCCATTAGTTATACTTGCTGGAAAAGAATACGGAAGCGGATCATCAAGAGATTGGGCTGCGAAAGGAACTTTTCTACTTGGTGTAAAAGCAGTATTGGCAGAAAGTTACGAAAGAATCCACCGCAGTAACTTAGTTGGAATGGGCGTTTTACCACTGCAATATAAAAATGGCGAGAACGCAGCCAGTCTTGGGCTTACAGGAAAAGAAATCTTTACTATAACTGGAATCGCAGAGGATATTTCTCCTTTAAAAGAATTAGCTATATCGGCAGTTAAAGAAAATGGTGAAGTATTTAATTTCAGTGCAATAGCAAGGCTTGATTCTCAAATTGAAATTGAATATTATAAAAATGATGGTATTTTACAATACGTTTTAAGACAATTTCTACACAAATCATAAAACAAACAAGCACAAAAATAAAGAAACAGGTCTATAAATGACCTGTTTTTTTTATCTCTTATATTGTCTTCTTTGGTTCATTTATTTAAAACAATATCTGGAAAATTATAACTAATAAAAAGCAAAGCAACGATATATCGTTGGCAATCAATTTTCTGATATTTTAAATTTAGATACATAATTATCAATACCTTCGTATAGCCAGTTTAATCCGAAAGAAAATGTTCTCTAACCGCTACAGAATAATTCTGTTTCTCCTTGTATGGTTTACATTTGGAGAGGTAAATGCATTGGCTTTTTTTAAAAACAAAATACAAGTTGAAGGAGCAGAAAAAAATCTGCCAGTATTGGAAAATAGTTTGATGGAGTCAGCCGCTTATAACGAACTGCAGGTAAAAATAGCCGAAAAATTATTAAGCAGATTGCCAGAAAGCATCAACAAAATTAAAATCTTACTAAAAGTGAGTGATTGGTATGAAGCTTCATACAATAGTCCTTACACATTAGAAACGGCATTTAAATATGCCGAGGAAGCCCTTCGTATGAGTCAGGCTCTTCATTCTAATATTTATACCGGAAAATGTTACTTACAGCTTTCGATGGTGCAAGAATTGAGAAATAACAATTCAATGATTGAAGTCAACGCCAGAAAAGCAATAGAAGTATTAGCTAAAACAAATCAAATTAATGATTTGGGAGAAGCCTGGGTAATGGTCTGGTCAGCTAAAATGCGTACCAATGCACCAATTAAAGAGCGTTTAATTCCTATTTTTAAAGCTGCAACATTATTTGAAAAGTCGGGAAACAAAAAAAGAAGCGGTGACTGTTACAGAGAAATCAGCGAACTGTATTTTTCAATCTCAGATTTTCATAACTCCTCAAATTCGCTAAAAAAAGCGATCTCTTATTACAAGGCAGCCAATCTTAATGAAACTGATATTTATCCCATTTCTTCCAGACTGAATATTATCTATGAAACTGAAAAGAAAAGCATGGATATTATCAAACTAAAAAACAAAACCTTGCTGCAGCAAAGCAGACTCAAAAACGAAGTGTTTTTACGCAATTCGATGATAACTTTTGTAGTTCTGCTGTTAGTAATTCTACTATTGCTTTACAAAAGTTATAGCTTCAAAAAGAAAACAAATAAAGTGCTCGAAACGCAGCAAAACGAAATCAATAAAAAAAATAATGCACTTGAAAAACTGGTCGTTGAAAAAGAATGGCTGCTGAGAGAAATTCATCATAGAATAAAAAATAATCTCCATATGGTTGTGGGACTTTTAGCAAGTCAGACAGAATTTCTAAAAAATGAAGAAGCAGTTCAAGCAATCAATGACAGTCAGAACAGAATTCAGGCCATGTCGCTGATTCATCAGAAATTATATCAGTCAGAGAGTTTATCTATAATTGATATGCCTTCTTATATATTTGAATTAACCGAATATTTAAAAGATTCATTTGAAATTAGAAATACAATCCGCATTATTTTAGACATAGACAGTTTTTATCTGCCTCTTTCTCACTCCATTCCAATCGGACTGATTTTTAACGAAGCCGTTACAAATGCTATTAAATATGCCTTTCCGAATAATAAAAACGGAATTATTAAAATTTCGCTTAAAGAAATTGGAGTTGATACGTTTTTATTAATTATTCAGGATAACGGAATTGGGCTTCCACCCGATTTTGATGCTTATAATAACCCTTCATTGGGAGTAAAGTTAATGCACGGACTTTCTGCAGACATTGATGGAAAGTTTCTCATCACTAATGCAAATGGAACCAAAATAACTTTGGAATTCATTTTCAATGAAAATAATTCTCATTAACAAAATTGTAAAATGGCAAAACCATTAAAAATACTTATTGTTGAAGATCAGTTTGTTGAAGCAAATCATTTACGATTAATGCTGAAGAAAGCAGGACATTCTGTTATTGGAATGGCGCGCTCGGTATCAGATGCTAAATATTATATTGAACAGCAGAGACCTGAACTCGTTCTTCTGGATATTTTTCTTTCGGGAAAAGAAACCGGTATTGATCTTGCCGAAATACTGAAAGAAGATAATATCCCTTTTATTTATCTTTCGGCCAATTCTAACGAAGAAGTCTTAAACAAAGCGAAATTGACCCATCCTTACGGCTTTTTGGTCAAACCTTTTAGAGAAAAAGATTTATTAATTACCATTGAAATTGCCGAATATCATCAGGAACACGGCATTGAATCTACAATCAGAAAAGAACATTTGTTTCAGAAACAATTAAAAACGATAGTCACAAAAAACGGCACTTGGGACGACAGAGTTCTCAGCATTATAACCTCACTTCAATCTCTAATTTCCTTTGATCTTGTTATGGCTGTTTTTTATATGGACAATAAACTTTCAAGTCGGGTTTTAGGTTATGCAAGAACGGGTCTGCACGAATATCAAAAAATAGGAATTGAAGAACTTCAGAATATTACCGCCTTAAAAGAATCTGAAATAAATGAATTACGAAACAAAAGTAAAGTGGAGACCGAAGCAACCTTTTACAATGATCAGGATTTTATAAAAATATGTGATAAAACCCCAATCAAGAAAATGATTGCCAATTCAATGAATATGAAATCTAATCTGATGCTTCCTGTTCCTTTATCTATCAGTGAAAACGGCGGCTTGTATTTGTCCTTTTTTAGCAGGCAAACTAGTAATTACAATAAAAACCATTTAACGCTTTGTGAGAGACTTCAGGAACCTTTAATATATGCTATTGAAAATTTAATTAGTCATGACAAAAAATTAGACCAAAAAAGTAATGCAGCAGTAAATCGTGATTCATCCAAAAATGTAAAAGTAACAGGCTTTGAATCGATTGTTGGAAAAAGTCCTGTACTGCTAAAATTATTCGATCATATTCTGCAAGTTGCTCCAGCTGATACCACTGTTTTAATTACTGGAGAAAGCGGTACTGGCAAAGAAAGCATTGCGCACAGCATTCAACAGCTTTCAAACAGAAAAAATGAGTCTTTTGTAAAAATCAACTGTTCTGCACTTCCGCCAAGCCTTATCGAATCGGAGTTATTCGGACATGAAAAAGGTGCTTTTACCGGGGCAACGGAAAAAAGAATTGGTAAATTTGAACAAGCTCATAATGGAACATTATTTCTAGATGAAATTGGCGATATGCCTCTAGAAATGCAGGCGAAACTGCTTCGTGCTATTCAGGAAAAAGAAATTGAGCGCGTTGGCGGAAATGTTCCGATAAAAGTAAATGTTCGCATCATTGCGGCAACCAATTGTAATCTGGAAAAAGAAGTTGCTGACGGTCGTTTTAGACTTGATTTATATTACAGGCTGAATGTATTTCCTATTCAGCTGCCACCATTGCGAGAACGTAAAGAAGATATTGGTCTTCTAGCACGTCATTTTATTGCTGTCTATAGTTCTAAAACGGGAAAAAAGGTAACCGAAATAGCAGAAAGCGCGCTCAAAAGTCTTTTATCCTATCAATGGCCGGGAAATATTCGCGAACTTGAAAATCTTATCGAAAGGAGTGTTCTTTTGGCAAAAACGGAAACAATTGAGCATATTCCGCTTCCCGCTTTTGATGAAATAAAAGTAAATAATAACACAAATGAATGGTACTTTAAAACTATTCAAGAAAATGAAAGAGAGCATATCATCAATGTTCTAGAAAAATGCAACGGCAGAATCAGAGGTGCAGGCGGTGCATCAGAAATATTAGGACTTCCTCCTACTACACTAGCATCCAGAATGCAGAAACTCGGCATCAAAAGAAGCCATTTTTAATTGTGAATGGTAAATGGTAAATTGTGAATTGTGAATTGTGAAATGTGAAATATGAATTACCCAGCTACTGTGGTAAACGCGGTGTGAATCTCTGTGCAATTTTCATAACTAACACTTCACTGCCAGCTATCAACTCTTTCACATTTCACATTTCACAATTCACAATTCACAATTCACAATTAAAAAAAAGACGTTATTACGTTGCTTTATTTTCGTCGTACGACGAAATATAGTTCGTTTAAAATCAACAAAAAACAATCAATAAACTAATAATCAATTAGTTATAAAATAGGTTCGGTTTTCGTTTATCGTTTGGCATAACATTAAAACAGGTAATTATGCTAACTGAAAACCCTACTACAATACTTTTTATTACAGGTGCATTTGTCAGTAATAAATGCTGGGACGAGTGGAAAACTTTCTTTGAAAGTAAAGGCTTTAAAACGCTGGCTCCTGCTTGGCCTTATAAAGACGCTCCTGCCGCCGTTCTGCGCGATCGTCATCCAGATCCGCAAATTGCAAGTCTGCGATTAACTCAGTTAATAGAACACTTTGAAAATATTGCCAAAAGCCTTCCTCAAAAACCTATTGTTATTGGCCACTCCATTGGCGGACTTACAGCACAAATACTTCTACAGCGAAATTTAGCCGCGGCGGCAATTGCTATACATTCGGTTCCTCCGCAGGGAATTATGACCTTCAAATTTTCATTTTTAAAAGCTGGCTGGGGACCGCTTGGTTTTTTTACTTCAACTAAAAAAACTTTTCTAATGAGTTTTAGCCAGTGGCAATATGCATTTACTAACGGAATGCCTGAAGAATGGCAGGATAAAGCGTATTGCGATTCTGTAATTCCAGAATCTAAATTAATCGTTCGAGATACGATTACTTCGGCGGCAAGAGTTGATTTTAAAGCTCCTCATAATCCTTTATTACTAATTGCCGGATCAACAGATCATACGATTCCCGAATCACTGAATTATTCCAATTACAAAAAATACACTGACAAAGATTCTATTACAGATTTCAAGGTTTTTCCAGAAAGAAATCACTTTGTTTTAAACCAGCCCGGATGGCAGGAAATCGCACTTTTCATACAAAACTGGCTCGAAAAACTTCCAGTTCAAAATTCATAATAACCAATTATTTTTTAACTAATTAAAATTTTAAAATCATGAAAACGAATTTATTAAGTATCTCATTTTTTAAAGGAAAAACGAAGCATTTTTTTGTATTTGGCTTTTTACTATTGACTCTAATTTCTTGTAATAAAAAAGCAGAAGAAACTCCTGTGGCAGAAGCAAAACCAGCAGCAGCAGAAACAGCTCAAACTCCACCAGCAAATCCGCCTGCCAATTTTAAACATGCTACAGCAGAAGTCAACGGAGTTAAAATTCATTATGTTATTGGCGGTAAAGGCGATCCGCTTGTTTTAGTTCATGGATTTGGACAAAACTGGTATATGTGGAATCGCCTATTGCCAGAATTATCAAAACATTTTACGGTTATCGCTCCCGATCTGAGAGGTGTTGGCGAATCTGATAAACCAGAAAGCGGTTATGATAAAAAAACAATGGCAACAGATATTCACGAACTGGTAAAAAAATTAGGTTACAATAACATCAATCTTGCAGGACATGATATTGGACTTATGGTGGCTTACGCGTATGCGGCGCAATACGGAAACGAAGTAAAAAAAGTAGCTTTAATGGACGCACTTTTACCCGGAATTGAGCCAGTTTGGTCTAATGTGAAAGGATCTGCATGGTGGTTTGGATTTTTTGCATGGCCAGCATCTGGAGATATTGTAAAAGGAAAAGAAAAAGAATTCTTAACCAATTTCTGGCCGGTTGTAGGACACGCCAAAGATCCTTTTACTGCTGAAGAAACTGCAGAATTTATTAGAGCTTATGCTGTTGAAGGCGGTACAACTGCTGCTTTTAAATGGTTTGGGGCATTTGACCAAGATGGAAAAGACAATCTAATTTTTGCGAAGAAAAAGCTGAAAATGCCATTATTAGCAATGGGCGGAGAATATTTTGCTGCTGCTTTCTTAAAAGATCATTCCAAATTAGTGGCCGAAAATGTTTCTGAATCTAAAATTGCCCGCTCTGGTCACTGGCTTGTTCAGGAAAATACAGCACAGGTACAAAAAGATTTGCTTGCTTTTTTCTTGGCTAAATAATTAAAATCATGAAAAAACTACTGTTTTCAGTATTGTTTTTTACTGGGCTTGTATCTCAAGCCCAGCAGAAAGCAGATCTGATTATTTACAACGGAAAAATTGCAACCATGCAGCAACAAAATGAATTTGTTCAAGCAATTGCAATAAAAGACGGAATTATTTTAGATACGGGAACCGAAAAAAATATATTCTCAGTTTATAAAAATTCGGCGACAAAACTAATTGATGCCAAAGGAAAAACGGTAATTCCGGGATTGAATGACAGTCACATGCACGTTATTCGTGAAGGTTTAAACTACAATTCTGAACTGCGCTGGGATGGTGTAAAAACCTTAAAACGTGCTATGGAAATGCTAAAAGAACAGGCGGCAAGAACTCCAGAAGGTGTTTGGATAAAAGTTATAGGCGGCTGGAACGAATTTCAGTTTGAAGAAAAAAGACAGCCAACCATTGCCGAAATCAATGCTGCTGTTCCTGATAAACCTGTCTTTATAACGTATTTGTATGGAAAAGCTTTTCTAAACAAAAAAGGAATTGAAGTTTTAGGTTATACAAAAGATACCAAATATGAAGGAAGTCTTCTAGAACAGGATTCTAATGGTAATTTAACGGGTTTAATGTACGCCAAAGAAACACCAAAAGCGATTTATACCACATTGGGACTTACCACAAAATTAAATCCCGAAGAACGTTTAAACAGTTCCATTCAGTTTAATCGTGAACTGAATCGTTTTGGTCTTACAAGTGTTATTGATGCTGCAGGCGGAAGCCAAAACTTTCCTGCGGATTATGTTACTTCATTAGAATTGGCAAAACAAAACAAATTGAGTCTCAGAATTTCTTATTATTTGTTTGCACAGCAAAAAGGCAGAGAATTACAAGATTATGAGAAATGGGTTGCCACAACTCAAATCAATAAAAACGATAATTTGATTGTTGCCAATGGTTATGTTGAAGAAGGCGCTGGAGAAAACATCGTCGCTTCGGCAGCTGATTTTGAAAATTTTCTGGAACCAAGAATCGTACTGTCTGATGAAATGGAAAAAGATCTCGAACCTATTATCCGGTTATTGGCTAAAAACAAATGGCCTTTCAGACTTCACGCCACTTACGGTGAATCGATTGACAGAATGCTGCATGTTTTTGAAAAAGTCAATAAAGAAATTCCGTTTAACGGATTACGCTGGTTTTTTGATCATGCCGAAACCATTACATCATCAGAACTAGAACGTGTTAAAAAACTAGGAGGCGGTGTTGCGGTGCAATTCAGAATGTATTATCAGGGGGAATTGTACAACAAATTATACGGAGCGCCAAAAACACAATTACCTCCAATTAAAAAAATGCTCGAACTTGGAATTCCGGTTGGTGCGGGAACAGATGCAACTCGAATTTCTACCTACAATCCGTGGATGTCATTACATTGGCTTTTAACTGGAAAAACAATTGGAGGAATGCAGTTCTGGCCAAAAGATCAGATTTTAGACAAATTCACCGCTTTGCAATTGTACACTTCTGGAAGTGCGTGGTTTTCTGGCGAAGAAAAAGACAAAGGAAAATTAATAAAAGGAATGTATGCCGATTTAGCCATTTTATCCGATGATTATTTTTCGGTTAAAGCAGATGATGTTCGAAAAATCGAATCGGTTTTGACGGTTGTTAATGGTAAAATTGTTTACGCTTCCGCGGAATATAAAGCGTTGAATCCTGAGATTCCTGCTGTAATTCCGGATTGGTCGCCTGTGAAATACTTTGGAGGTTATCAGAAACAATAACAATAACAATAACAATAACAATAACAATATCAATTTCAATATCAATTTCAATATCAATGCTATTAAAAAAGCAATTTGTTTCTCTTTAGCCCTGATCGAAGCGGCATCCTTTGCTTTTTTTCTTTAAAAAAGCAAAGATATAGCGAAGAGCAGGAACCATGTATCCAAAAAAGCCAAATGTCTTTGCTTCTAAAAAAAATAAACATTGAAAAAAATATTCAAGATGAAAAATTATAAATCCATACTAATTACAGTATTTTTTGCTGTCGTTTTTCTTTCGACGCAAAATACATATGCACAGATTCCGCTTCCGCCCGAAGTTCCAATTTGGGATGCGAATAAAGTGACTTTACAACTGCATAAAATATCTGATAATGTTTATGCCGTTTCGCCGTCAACAACCGAAACCGAAACAACAAAAGGAATTCCGCAGGCAACTTCTGCGGGATTTATTGTAGGCGATAAAGGTGTATTGTTAATCGAGACGATGTTGAGTAAAAGACTATACGACCAATTGTATAAATTGATTCGTTCTGTTACGCCAAAACCAATCGTTTATGCGGTAAATACAAGCGATCACGGCGATCATTGTTTTGGAAATTATCTGATTCCAAAAGAAACTATTTTAATACAAAACGAATTCTGCAAAGAAAACCTTGCGAAGAATTACGACGGAATAAAACAATTTATGATCATGCTTTTTGGAAAAGATCGCGGGATAGAACAAAGTGTGTATCGTCCCGCTGATCTTACTCTGGCAGTTAATCAAAGTTTAAAATTGGATTTGGGCGGCGGTAAAATTGTAGAAATCATCAATGTAGGAACCGCACAGTCTCCGGCAGATTTGTTTGTTTTTTTGAAAGATTCAGACAAAAATGTATTGTGGGCAGGAAATCCGTTTATTGCTGAAAGCCCTGCGATTCCGTGGCTTTTTGACGGTTATTTTTTAGAGCCTGTTCAAAATCTTCAGAAAATTTATGATATGATTGGCGACAATGATGTTGTTGTTCCCGGTCACGGCCGAATTACCAATAAAAAGGGAATCAAATTTACAATCGATTATGTAAATGCATTAAAGAAAAATGTGGAAGATGCAGTCAAAAAAGGCGAAACAGTAGAACAGGTTAAAACTTCGGTTACAATGAAAGAGTTTGATAAAGGGTATGTCCTTTTTAACTGGCTGCATTACAATTTCAACATTCCAAACGCTTACAACGATATTTAGAAAAACAGTTTAGGCAAATAGCCATGAAAAAAATTATTCTATTATATCTGATTTGTGTACAGCTTCATGCTCAGTCTTATCCTGATTTTAAACCCTTGCGGTTTGATGAGAATTATGAAGTTTTACAAAAAGACACTGTCAAAAATAACTGGTATAAAACCATGAAATATCTGCCTCTCTCCTCCTCGGGGAAAACGTATCTGAGTTTTGGAGGAGAGATAAGATATCAATATTTCTATGCCAAAAATGAAAAATGGGGAGACGATCCTGTTGATCATGACGGCTATATTTTAAACCGATTTTTACTTCATGCTGATTTTCATGCCAGCAAATTTTTCAGGGCTTTTGTACAGCTTCAGAGCAGTAATGCCAACAGCCGAATTGATCCAAGTCCGGTTGACAGTGATCCGCTGGAAGTGCATCAGGGTTTTGTAGATTTAAATCTGATTTCAGAAAAAAACAAACAATTGATTTTTAGGGCAGGAAGACAGGAATTAAGTTACGGTTCACAACGTTTGGTTGCCGTTCGCGACGGGCCAAATAATCGTCAGTCGTTTGATGGCGCAAAAGCTATTCTAGGTTTTACTAATTATCGAGCCGATTTATTTTACAGTCATTATGTAGTGGCGCAAGATGGCATTTTTGATGATTATTCGAATAAAAAAAGACAGTTTTGGGGAAGTTATTTTGTGATCAATAAAATTCCAGTCGTTAAAAATATTGACCTCTATTATTTGGGTTACCAAAGAGCAAATGCCAATTTTGATGATGCTTCTGGAAAAGAACTTCGGCATTCTGTTGGAACACGAATTTGGGGAAAATATGACGAATGGCGGTATGATGCGGAAGCGGTTTATCAGTTTGGAGATGTCGATTCTAAAGATATAAAAGCTTGGCCCGTTTCATTAAATACAGGTTATCAATTTTCGTCTGTTATCTTAAAACCCGAATTTGGATTTAAAGTTGAATTAATCAGCGGAGATAAAACCAATGGAGATAATGAGTTAAATACTTTTAATCCGCTGTTTCCTAGAGGCGCTTATTTTGGATTGGCATCTGTTATTGGTCCTTCCAATTTAGTTGATTTTCATCCCTCAATTAGCTTTGAATTAGCGAAAAATATCGATTGGGTTATTGATTATGATATGTTTTGGAGATACAGCAACGAAGACGGAATTTACGGTCCAAACACGATTATGATTTATCCAGGAAATGCTACTTCTGCAAAAGAAATTGGAAAACAATTAGAAAGTGAAATTATCTACACTCCTAATCAATATCTCTATTTTAGAGTTGAAGCCACTTGGTTTAAAGCTGGGGATTTTTTGAAAGCGGCAGGCGCGGGAAAAAATATGTTTTTTACGGGAGTTACGATGCAAATTAAGTTTTAAGATTATTTTTTTTCGTGTGGAGAATTACTCGCAAAGGCGCAAAGGCGCAAAGTTTTTTTCTTTTTTAAGTTTTGTAATAAGGCTTTGAAATTCAAAAGGAAATTCAAGAAAAACATTCTCTTTTGAATTGAATTGCCTCCAGCTTTAGCTGGAGGTTTCTAGTAACAATAAGGAAAAGGCTTTAGCCAAATAGGCCGTTTCGGCTAAAGCCAATTTCTCATTTTATTTTTTACCTCCAGCTAAAGCTGGAGGCAACTCACAAAAATTTTGATAAAATTCAAAAAATATAACAATGACAACAAGAAGAAATTTTATAAAAATGGCGGGTTTAACTAGTGCGGCAGTAATGGCAAACCCTGTTGAAACCTTTTCAAATACCATAAAAAAAGAAGAAATGGAATTTGAAACCCAAAATAAATGGCTGGATGGTTCAAGATTGGTTGTTTCTGTATCTATGCAGTTTGAAGCCGGCGGACAACCCGAAAATGCTGAAAGTCCGTTTCCGCAGAACATGGAGAAAGGTTATATTGATCAGCCTGCTTTAACCTGGTATCAATATGGTTATAAAGAAGGGATTCCGAGAATGCTCGACAATTGGGACAAACACGGCATAAAAATTACTTCGCATATGGTGGGTTCGGCTGTGCTGCAAAATCCGCAGCTGGCAAAGGAAATAGTACAACGCGGTCATGAAGCTGCGGCTCATGGTATGAATTGGAGTTCGCAATATGCTATGTCATACGAAGAAGAGAAAAAATTTATAAAAGCGGGTGTCGATGCTATAAAAAGTGTTACAGGTTTTACAGCTGTTGGTTATAATGCCAACTGGCTTCGACGCGGCGAAAACACAATCAAAATTCTTCAGGAATTGGGTTTTACATATCACATTGATGATTTAAGCCGAGATGAACCGTTTATAATTCAAGCAAATAAAAAAGATTTTGCAGTTGTTCCTTATACTATCCGCTGTAATGATATTGTTTTGATTGAAGGAAAAAACTTTTCTTCAGACCAATTCTTTAATCAGGTAAAAGCAGAATTTGATCAGCTTTATGCCGAAAGTGAATTCAAACGCAGACAAATGTCTATAAGCTTTCACGACAGAATTGGCGGAACTCCGCAAATGGTAAAAACAACATCTGATTTATTAAATTATATTAAAGGACATAAAGGCGTGAGTTTTAAACGAAAAGATGAAATTGCGAGAATGACACTTCAAGATAAAACGTCAATTAGAGAATAAAAAAAGAGGCGCTTGATTACTCAAATGCCTCTTTTTTACTTTGAAAAATTATCGCTCTGTTTTTTGCGGAATCACTTTTGGACGCTCAGGCTGATTAGATAAAATCCAGCCCGTTCTATACATCCAATCTGTCATTTTATGGAGTTTGGCAAAATCTATATTTTCAGATTCATCCATTGGTGTATGATATTGGCTGTGCAATACACTGGTAAAGAAAACAGCCGGAATATTTTTTCTGGCATAAGGAAGATGATCGGATCTAAAATAAAAGAATTCAGGATGTTCTGGTCTGTCCCAAAGCTTATCCAATTCAAACTTTGGTCCTTCATCATTTGCTTTTTTAGCCACAGCTACAAGATCAGGAGAGTTTTGATGCGGATCACTTGAACCTAAAAGTGCTGCTTGATTGATATCATTTCTACCTATCATATCGCCGTTCAAAACTGCAATTATATCTTTTTCTGGTACTGTTGGATGCGAGACGTACCAGCTTGAACCTAATAAACCGCGTTCTTCTGATCCATGAAATACAAATAAAGCTGTTCTTTTTGCAGGCTGTTTTTTATAAGCTCTGGCAATAGCGAGCATTGCCACACAAGTACTAGCATTATCATCTGCTCCATTATAAATAGAATCTTGTCCGTATTTCTGCCTAACACCATCGTGATCTTGATGTCCGCTGAAAAGCACATATTCGTTTTTTAATTTCGCGTCTGTACCTTCAATTTTTCCAACCACATTTACTGATGGATATTTGTAGGTTTCTGAAATTACTTCAGCCGATAAAAGGTCCTTAGTGTTTTTTAAAAATTCTAACTGATTGTAATGAACCCAAAAAGCAGGCATTCTTGGCGGAACAGGCATTTTATCTCTATATCCTTCGATACCATAAACGCCTCGTTTTAACTGTGGCTCTACTTCGGTCCAGCTTTTTTCGCCTAATTCATCGGCTACAATAATAAGAGCTGCAGCACCTCTATAGGCTAGATCTTCGTAATATTTCTGTTTTACAAATCCTGGATAACGTCTTTCAAAAAGCGAAATATTATCTGAAATTCCTTCTTTGGATGCCAAAATTACAACGGCTTTTCCTTTTACATCTGTTTTTCTGATTTCATCCGCAGAAACTTTACCTAAAAAAAGTATTGGAGCTTCAACTTTGTTTGTAGTTGTTTCGGCAACTAAAACTTCATTCCATAATTTAAACTCTTTTTGTCCGATTTTAAATTTGGTATAATTGGTAACCTGATGTCTGTATAAATCAAAAAACTGAAAAAAAGTACCGTCGTCTCCAGCAGGCGACATTCCAGCTTCTTTTGCTTTTTCGGCCAGCCACATAGAGACCTTTAATTCGTCTAAAGTACCTGCTTCTCGTCCATTAAAATGATCGCCAGCCATTTGGTACATATCTGTTTTAAGATCCTTTAAAGTTATTGCGCTAACCAAAGGTTTTTTTAAGGTTTGTGAAAAAATCACATTACAGCTTAAGCTGAAAAATAAAAACAACTTCTTTTTCATAATTTTAAATCAAATTAAAAATTGGATAATTTTCTGATAAAAAAAGAAGAGCCTGAAAAAAAGACAAATCTATATTTTTTATAAATATACTTCAAAAAAGAATCAAATTTTAATTGTATTCTGCTCAATTTTCAATTAAAACAAGACTTAACCTACAATATATCAAACAGCATAATCTTGCATCATTGAATCTTATGCAAAAGAGCGTTACTTATTTTTACGATAATTTATTATTTTAATAATAAATTCGTAAAACAATATTTTTCGAGGCTTGTTATCGATAAATAATCTTCATTTCAAAAAAAATAAATAATATTGCTGAATTGATTGTTACCAAAAACATGGCTCAAAATTCTAATATTGACGAAAAAAAACTTCTTCTTGAATTATCTCAAGGAAGCGAGCCTGCGTTTACAAATATGTACAATCTTTATAAGAATAATGTTTACTCTACTGCTTTAAGAATTACAAAATCAAGAATCCAGGCAGAAGAAGCGGTTCAGGATATCTTTTTAAAAATATGGCAGAATAGAGATAATTTGGCTGAAATAACTGATTTTGAGAGTTATCTTTTTATAATTTCCCGCAATCATTTATTCAATTCCATAAAGAAAATTGCTCGAGAAACGAATCTAATATCCGAATTCGATCAAAAGGAAAGTGCCGTTATAGATACTGACAGCAATATTAAGGATGAACAGTACAATACTATTTTGAATCAAATAGTGGAGCAACTGCCCCCACAACAGCAAAAGGTCTATCAAATGGCAAAAAGAGATGGTCTCAGCCATCAAAAAATTGGCGAAGATTTAGGAATCTCAACAGAGACTGTAAAAAAACATATGGCTCAGGCTTTAAAATTTATACGTCTAAAAATTTCTCCATACATGAATATGTTCATGACGGTGTTTCTTTTTTTCAAACTTTAGTCTAAAGTTTTTTCTTTCAAAAAAGCCTTAATTCACTTTTTTTTACATTTTTTTTACATTTTTTTCACTTTCGACTACTCCCTCCCCTTTTTTAAATGGTCTTTATATAAAAGGGACATGATAAACATGTTCTATCCCTAAAATTTGAAGGGCTGAAAAAAAAAAAAAAAAAAAATCCAAAATCTATCATTAACTAACAAGAACTAATTTAATCTACGAAAAATGTCGCAAAAAAAATTCGAAGAATTATTTGAAAGCTATCTGCAGAACAAATTATCTGACGCAGAACAGCAGCAAATGATGGAAATAATTCAGCAGGGTGCTTATGATGATTTCCTTAAAGGAAAAATTCATGATATGCTGAAAGTAGGTAATGTTACAGATGTAATGGACAAAAAACAGAGTGATGATGTTCTAAACTACATTTTATCTCAACCACAAAATGAACCTAAAGTGGTGAATTTAAATCCGAAGCGAAGAAGAAAAGTCATTTTTCAATCGCTTTTTGCAGCCGCAAGCATTGCTTTGCTAATTGCTTTGGGTAATTCATTATTTTTTAAAGAAAAAACAGTTATTCCTGCTATTCCAGAAACACCAAATGTTGTTGCACAAAATACCTTAATTGACTTTAGCGGTAAACAATTGGTTCATCTTCCAGACGGAAGTACGGTTCTCTTAAATGATAACAGTACTTTAAAATACAATCAGGATTCTTTTGATTCACAAACTCGTGAAGTAACACTAACTGGAGAAGCTTTTTTTGATATTAAACACAATCCTAAAAAACCTTTTATCGTACATACTGGAAAAATTCAGACTCGTGTTTTAGGAACTGCTTTTAATATTAATGCTAAAAATTCTTCAGACAATGTTGAAGTTACGGTTGCACGTGGTAAAGTTCAGGTTGGAGATGTCGAAAAAGTTTATGGCGTAATAACTCCAAATCAACAGATTATCGTAAATAAAAGTACGCTGAACTTTGAACAGAATAAGGTCAGCGCCGCCATTGTAACCGAATGGAAAAGTAATTACCTGATTCTGGATGATATTAATATGGCTGAAGCTGTTTCTTTAATAGCTCAAAAATACAAAGTGCAGATTTTAATTTCGAATGAAAAAATTAAGAATTGCAGAATTACCGCAAGTTTCTTAAATGAAGAAGATTTAGATCACGTCTTGAAAGTAATTAGCAGTGTTTTAGAAACGGAATACCGATACAATAAAGCTGGGGCTGTCATTTTGGACGGAAAAGGCTGTGAGTAAAGAGTGAAGAGGAAAGAGGAAAGAACAAAGAACAAAGAACAAAGAACAAAGAACAAAGAACAAAGAACAAAGAATAAAGAACAAAGAACAAAGAATAAAGAACAAAGAACAAAGAATAAAGAATAAAGAATATAGAGCAAAGATTAGATAAAAGCGGACTAACCTCCTACTTAGAAAGCTTGAAAGATAAATATTAACCTTAAAACAAAGACCAATTAACCAAAACTAAATTAAAAAAGCCATCTAGCTCCTACACCAGATGGCCGAGATTTTTAACAATTAATCCAGTAACCATTAAAAAACAAGCAAATTTATGAAATTACGCTGTAAAACAACCATGTTTGACAGTGAAAAGAATTCGTCTTTTTTTCATTTGTCAAAAAAAACCATTATGATTATGCGAATCAGTTTATTCCACATTTTCTTACTGACCTGCGGTACTCATATGATCTTTGCAACCGAGATGAGCGGCCAGAATCTAGAGTCTATATCTGTTGATATTGAACTTCATAACCAAGATATCAAGACGCTGTTTAAAACCATAGAAAGTAGAACAGGTTTACTTTTTGCCTATCAGCCACAGATTATAAAAGATTTTCCAAAAGTAACTACACAACGCGGACGCCGAAGCGTAAGTGACATTTTAAACACTGTATTTCAAGGTACTAATTTAGTATATAAACAAGTAGACAAAAATGTCGTTATTTATAAAAAAGAAGCCACTAAAACCACTGTAAATACAGAAAAAAAAGAAAATGCCGAAGAAGCCAATTATATGCTTAACGGAAAAATTCTCGATGAAAACGGACAACCATTACCAGGCGTTTCTATTGCTGTTGTAGGCGGCAACAAACAAGGGATATCTGATTTTGACGGACAGTTTTTTATTGAACTGCCAAAAGGAAAACACGTTTTAAAAATTTCTTATTTAGGATATAAAACACAAGAAATTACAGTTGAAAACCAAACCACAATTACCATCAAAATGCAGCCCGATCTGGCTAAATTAGATGAAGTTGTAGTTATTGGTTATGGTACAACTACAAAGAGAACCTCAACAGGATCTGTAGTTAAAATTACTGCTGATGATATCGAAAAACAGCCTGTAACTAATATTCTGCAAACTTTACAAGGAAGAACTCCTGGTGTTTTTGTTTCGCAGACATCTGGATATGCAGGAAGTAATATCAATATTAATATTCGTGGTACAAACTCAATCCAATCTAATAATTTACCGCTTTACGTAATAGATGGTATTCCGTATATTTCAAATGATATTAAGGAACAATCTCAGGCAGACCGCGTTATCAGAGGAGCACAAAAAGCAACCAGTCCTTTAAACATCATTAATCCGAACGATATTGAAAGTATTGAAATTCTTAAAGATGCTGATGCTACTGCAATTTACGGTTCTAGAGCTGCAAATGGTGTAGTGCTTATCACAACCAAAAAAGGTGTGTCTGGAAAAACAGTCTTTACCGTAAACACAAATTCGGGAGTTTCAGAGGTTGCCCACATGATTAAAACATTAGATACACCGACTTATCTAAACATGCTGCGTACAGCATTAAATACTACAAATACTGCCCCAACAGGATATAGTAATGGTATTGCCTTAACAGCATTTGATCAAAATGCTTACACAAACTGGCAGCAAAAATTAATTGGCGGATCTGCTAATTTCAATGATTATTCTGCAAGTTTAAAAGGCGGCAGCGAGAAAACCAATTTTCTTTTGAGCAGTACCTATCACAAAGAAAGTACTGTTCTACCTGGAGATTTTGGTTACAATAAATTCTCTACCAACTTTAATGTTACTCATACAACTTTAAACAATAAATTAAAGGTTGGAGCTACAGTTTTATATTCTACCGATAAAAATAAACTGCCTTTTTACGATATCACCAATTATGCTGTGGTTACTGCTCCAAATCACCCTATCTACAATGCTGATGGCTCCTATTACTGGTCGCCAACTTATTTTAGTGACATAAATCCAGTTGCCTCACTAAACAGAAGAGTTGAAGACAAAGGAAATAATTTGATTACAAGTTTTAACTTTCAATTGGAAATTGCAAAAGGACTGTCATTTAAAACTGATTTCGGATACGGAAAAGCAGAAATGATTACAGAGCAGATTTTGCCAGCTTCAGGAATGAACAATGTATACTATACTGCCAGCAACCTTTCGCTTAATCTTTCAAGATCTTATACGGTTTCTAATAATAATACGAACAACTTTACTATTGATCCACAATTAAACTATACAACTGCTTTATGGAAAGGAAATCTTTCTGTTTTAGTGGGTGGTTCTTGGCAAAACAGAAAATCAGAAATGCCTTCTTACGTAAGTACATCTGGTTACAGCGCTGATAATCTAATTGGTATTACGGGTTCTGCAACAAATGTTACTTCATACAATGGTTCTTCTGAATATAAGTATGCTTCACTTTTTAGCAGAATCAACTATAACATTTTAAATAAATATATTTTAAACGCCAATTTTAGAAGAGATGGATCTTCTCGTTTTGGTGCCAATAGAAAATATGGAAATTTTGGTTCTATTGGTGCTGCCTGGATTTTTACAGAAGAAAATTTCTTAAGCGGCAATCCTGTACTTAGTTTTGGTAAACTTCGCACAAGTTATGGAGAAGTGGGTAATGATCCTTCTGATGATTATGGATACGCAGACACTTACAGCTCTAATACTTATGGTATAGGAAACGCTGCTATGGCTGCAGCCCGAATTGCAAACCCAAATTACAGATGGGAAACTACAAAGAAGTTTGAGGCCGCATTGGATCTTGGTTTCTTTAATGATCGTCTATCTTTTACAGCTGCTTTCTACAGAAATACTTCTGGAAATCAGTTGGTAACTGCAACACTTAGTCCTCAAGCTGGTTTTACAGGTTATACGGCAAACATAGGTGCATTGGTTGAGAATAAAGGATGGGAATTTACGCTTGCTTCAACAAACGTTCGCAATAAAAACCTTAACTGGTCTACATCTTTTAATTTTTCGACAAATTCTAATAAACTGTTAGAATTTAACAATTTACAAAACACCGCTTATTATTCTCAATATGTTATTGGCAATGCGATCACAGCAAGATATCTGTACAATTATACTGGCGTAGTAAATGGTATTGCACAGTTTGAAGATACGAATGGTGATGGAAGAATTTCTACTGGTTTTGCGCAGACAGGAGCTGGAGATAGAAAATATTATGGATCTACTGCACCTAAATATTATGGAGGAATTTCGAACTCCATAAGCTATAAAGCATTTTCATTAGACTTTTTATTCCAGTTTGTTAAACAAGATGGAAGAAGTCTGTTATCATCAATTGCTGTACAGCCAGGTTATCCTTATGGTTTAGCAAATTATCAGGTTGATGAATACAATGATTATATTGCTCAGGGAAATATATTAAGCACCGCTTATCAGGCTAGTTTCTTAAATTATGCAGGCTCTACTGCTACTATTGTTGATGCTTCTTATATCAAACTTAAAAATGTAAGTGCAACTTATAATATTCCGCTGGATCAAAGCACAAAAAAATTCATTCAGAATATTCGTCTTTCAGTACAAGGACAAAACTTAGTGACTTTTACAAAATACAAAGGATTTGATCCAGAAACTCAAGGTTTAGCTTTACCTCCGTTACGTACTATAACTCTTGGAACTCAGTTTACATTTTAAATCTAAAAACATGAAAAATAATTCTATAAAATACACGTATATATTTTCGTTTTTTCTTTTAATAGGACTAACGGGTTGTGAAAGTTTACTTGAAGTCGAACTTCCTAGCAATCATTTATCTTCAACTACTGTTTATCAATCTGATGCTACGGCTGAGGCGGCTGTTAACGGAATCTATCAAAGCATGGTTACTAGTACTTACTACAGCTCCTTGCATACTATTCCTGGACAAACTTCAGACGAACTTCTTCCGGTTTCATTAATTGAAAATGTTTACACTACAAATGAAATTCCGGTTACTGACGGTTCTGGCAGCATGTGGACAGAATTTTACAAAACCATTTATAATGCTAATGCTGTAATTGAAGGTATTAGTTCAAGCAAAACGCTTACTGAAGCCAAAAGTATTCGTTTTATTGCCGAGGCTAAATTTTTAAGAGCTTTCTGCTATTTCTATCTGACGAATTTGTACGGAGATGTTCCTTTAGTTTTAACTACAAATGTTGATAAGTCATCTTTAGCACCTCGTAATCCTCAAACTGAAGTTTACAACCAAATCAACATTGATTTGCAAGATGCTGCGAGCAATCTTCCTATTAATTATGCTAATTATACAAGTTCACAACGTATCAGGGCTACAAAATGGTCGGCTGAAGCTTTATTAGCAAGAGTTAATCTGTATTTAGGCAAATGGAGCGAGGCTGCAACTTATGCTAGTGACGTAATTAGCCAAAATGGTACTTATAAAATGATAAACGGATTGACAGCTGCAAACAGTCCTTTTATTGCTGATAATACTGAAGCAATTTGGCAGATTCCTTACTTTAATACTGCTTATACTTACGAAGGTGGAGCTACTTTTACAGCACCAAATGCTACGACACAAATAGGCGGTACTTTTATTCTTAGAAAAAGTGCAACATTATTTGAAACTAATGACGCCATAAAAACAAACTGGACTGTTCCTATTAAATCATCTGCAGGAGTTTCTATTGGAATTGGTCCTCGAAAATATAAAAATTCATACACTACAACACCAGTAGAACGTTCAACTGTGCTGCGATTGGCAGAACTTTATTTAATTAGAGCAGAAGCCCGAGTAAAATCAAATGATATAACAGGCGCTCAGCAGGACATTAATGTAATTAGAAATAGAGCTTTATTGGCTTCTACAACATTAACAGATTCTAATCAATTGTTAGATTTAATTGCTTTGGAAAGACAGCGTGAATTCTTTGGAGAATTTGGTCATAGATGGTTCGATCTTAAAAGAACCGGAAAAGCTGATGAAGTACTTGGAGCAATACCATCAAAAATCTGGCAGACTACAGATCAATTGTATCCAGTACCAGAAACGGCTACTCGTTCTAATCCTTTTTTAACTCAAAACGAAGGATATTAAATAACAAAAAATTGATGCAGGAATGTATTAAAAACACATTCCTGCAATTTTAAAAATCACTATGGAAACAACAACAATTGTAAGAGTTGAGGCTTTGTCGCATCAATACAGTAAGGATTGGGCAATACAAAATATAAATTTCGAAATTAAGACAAACAGAATTTTAGGTCTTTTAGGATCGAATGGAGCTGGAAAATCTACTACAATGAATATTCTTTGCGGCGTTTTAAACCAAACCAGCGGCAATATTTTTATTGATGGAATTAACCTGAAAGAAAATCCAGTCGAAGCTAAAAAACTAATTGGTTTTTTACCGCAGACACCACCTTTGCATTTAGATTTAACAGTCGATGAATATTTGATTCATTGTGCACAGCTTCGTCATGTAAAGAAAGAAGATTTAAAAAATGCTTTAGAAAAAGCCAAAGAACAATGCGGCATTTCACATTTCAGCAATCGCTTAATCCGAAATTTATCTGGAGGATATCGTCAGCGTGTGGGTATTGCGCAGGCTATTATTCACGAACCTAAATTGGTAGTTTTAGATGAACCGACCAACGGACTTGATCCTAACCAGATTTTAGAAGTTAGAAAACTAATTAAAAAAATCTCCAAAGACAAAGCCGTAATCTTTTCTTCCCATATTCTTTCTGAAGTTCAGGCAACCTGCCAGGATATCAGAATGATTGAAAACGGACACATGGTATTTTCAGATACTTTGGATGCTTTTAATAATTATATCGAAGCTGATAAATTAACGGCTAGTTTTGAAAATCCGCCGGCTGTTGAGGCTTTCAAAGAAATCACTGAAATCACAGAAGCAGTTTATTTAACTCCAAAAAAAGTACAGATTACTTTCAGCGGGTCTCAGGAAGTTGCTGAAAAAATTGTCTCAATAAGCGTTTATAACAACTGGAAACTTCGTGAAATTCAATTTGAAAAAGTTTCGCTAGACGAAATCTTTGCCCAATTATCTAAAAAAGCCCCTTCTAAAAACGCTACACTTTCTTAAAAAAAATAACAAATGAAAACAATATATAGAATTGCTAAAACAGAACTCAACACGATGTTCTACTCTCCTGTTGCGTGGGTTGTTTTAGTAATATTTTCGATCCAGTCAAGCTGGAAATTCTTCGGTACAATTGAACGTTTTGAAAAATCACAGAAAATCGGACAAAGCATGGATAACTTGTCACAAGTTATTTTTTCTGGATTCAGCGGTTTATATACCGAAATGCAAAATTATCTTTACTTATATGTACCGCTTTTAACAATGGGATTAATAAGCCGTGAAATTAATAGTGGTTCCATAAAACTTTTACTTTCTTCTCCAATTAGAATTAAAGACATCGTACTCGGTAAATATTTAGCCATTACTGCTTACTGTCTTTTATTCATTGTTATTTTAGGACTGCAGGTTGGTATTGCTTACTTCTCTATTGAAAATTTAGATTTAAAATTTGCTATTTCAGGACTTATTGGTTTATATCTGTTAGTTTGTACGTATGCCGCAATCGGACTTTTTATGTCTTGTCTTACTTCTTATCAGGTTGTAGCTGCCATTAGTACTTTGGTAGTTTTAGCGGGATTAAATTTTATCGGAAAACTTTGGCAGGATGTTGAAGTGGTAAAAGATATTACGTATTTCCTTTCTATCGCGGGACGTGCCAATGAAATGCTCGAAGGACTTATTATCAGTAAAGATGTGTTTTATTTTGTTTTAGTAAGCGCGCTTTTTATTGTATTGAGTATCTACAAATTGCAAACAGGAAGAGATGCGCAGTCCATTTCAAAAAGAGTTTTAAAATATGCTTTATTAATTACAGTTGTTTTATCACTTGGTTTTATTACCTCTAGAGCTTCGTTTACATGGTTCCATGATATGACTCGTACAAAAGACAGAACATTAACAAAAAACAGTTTAGACATTGTCAAAAAAATAGATGGTCCAATTAAGTTAACGACTTATGTAAACTTGTTAGATATTAATTATTTCATGGTGATGCCATATTCTCAAAATCAGGATAAGTCAAGTTTTGAAAAATATACTCGTTTCTTACCTCAAATGGAAATGGAATATGTATACTACTATGATACGTCAAATAACGAAGCTTTGTACGCTCAAAATCCAGGATTGACTGACAAACAGCTTGCTGAAAAAATGATTGAAACGCAGAATATGAAACTTAAAAAATTATATTCTCCTGCAGAAATCAAGAAAATCATCGACCTGAAACCAGAACAAAACAGAGTGGTTAGAACGGTAGAATATAACGGAAAAAAAACATATTTAAGAATGTTTGATGATATGTTTAAAATTCCGATGGAAAAAGAAATTTCGGCATCTTTAAAATGCGTAGTCGTTCCAGCTCCAAAAATCGTTTTTGCAACTGGAAACATGGAAAGAAGCGTTGATAAAATTGGAGATAAAAATTACAAAACAGGATTTAACGAAATTTCATTTAGATATTCACTTATCAATCAAGGTTTTGATGTTTCTTCTGTAGATATTAATGCTCAGAATATTCCAGAACAAACTACTATTTTGATCATTGCAGATCCGAAAACCCAATTAAGCCAAGGCGCAATTGACCGCATTACTAAATATATAGACGAAGGAAAAAATTTAATGCTTTTGGCTGAACCTGAAACTAACTCGGCTTTAGCGGCAGTTACAGATAAATTAGGTTTAAGTTTTACCAAACAAGCATTGGTTCAGGAAAGCGAAACCAATTCTCCAGATTATTTAGTAACTGAAGTTTCAAAAAACATTGATACAACAGTAATTAAATTAAGTAAAAACAGAAACAACAGCCCAATTCCGTTTTTAGGAAGCAGCGGTATTAAAACTGTAAAAGACGTTGGATTTAAAGTTACACCACTTTTAAAAACAAATAATCAGCCAGCTTGGGAATCGCCAACAGGAATTACTTCAATTTCTGAAGATTTGAAAAAACAACCTGCCGTAACTTCTGTTCCGCTTGCCGTGGCTTTAACTAGAAATATAAAAGGTAAATCACAAAAAATAATTGTAGCAGGAGATGCAGACTTTATGGGCAACGCCGAGTTAAGCCGAGGCGGTTCAGGAACATTTCAGTTTGTTACTGATATTTTCAGCTGGTTTAGCAATTACGAATTTCCAATAGATACTACTCGTCCAGAACATATTGATAGATCAGTTACAATAAATGCCAATCAGGTTTTTATCAATAAAATTGTATTTATTGCACTGTTTCCTTTATTGATTATACTGAGCGCTGCTTTTATTCTTATTCGCAGAAACAGAAGATAAAAAATCAAAAAAATGACTACTAAAAAAAATATCATTGTTGCGTTAATGGCCTTGTCTTTTCAAGGTGCATTTTCGCAGTTCAAAACCACAATTCCGCTGAATAAAGACGTTACAACTGGAAAATTAAAAAACGGTTTAACCTATTATATTCTGCATAACAAAGAACCAAAAGACAGAGCAAGTTTTTACTTCGTTCAAAATGTCGGTGCTATTTTAGAGGATGACAATCAAAACGGATTGGCGCATTTTCTGGAACACATGGCTTTTAACGGAACGGAACATTTTAAGGGAAAAGGCATCATTAAAATGCTGGAAAAAAACGGAGTAAGTTTCGGAAAAGACATTAATGCTTACACCGCTCAGGATGAAACCGTTTATAACATTAGTACCGTTCCGGTTTCCAATCAAAAACTGATCGATTCTACGCTTTGGGTTTTACACGATTGGTCTGGCTCTCTTTCTTTAACTAATGAAGAAATTGATGCCGAAAGAGGTGTAATTAGAGAAGAATGGAGAACGCGCCGTACAAGCGGATTCCGTTTAAAAATGCAGACTGATCAAGTTTTATATAAAGGTTCAAAATACAGCAAAAGAGATGTTATCGGTGATTTAAATATCATTAATAACTTCAAATATCCTGAATTGAGAAACTACTATAAAAAGTGGTACAGACCAGATTTACAGGCTGTAATTATTGTTGGAGATATCGACGTAAAAAAGATGGAAGAAAAAGTAAAAGCCATTTTCTCTGGAATTCCATTAGCTAAAAAAGCTGCGCCACGTACCTATTCTGAGATTCCAAAACACGACGAATTGTATTTTGGAACTGCGTCTGATAAAGAAGCTTCTTCGACAACTATTACTTTGCAATATGTTTTGGACGAACCTTTGGTAAAAGACAGCATTTTGAGTCGTAAAAATGTAATGAATTCATTTTATACCAACATTCTCAACAATCGTTTCAAAGAATTAATTTTAAAGAATCAAAGCAGTGCTTTAAATCTAAAAAATTATTTTGAGCCGATTTCAAGATTAAATACTTCGTTTACTATTTCGGCTGCAGGCAAAAAAGGAAAAACGTTAGAAGCTTTTGAAGATGCTCTTACTGAAGCTGAACGTTTAAACCGTTTTGGAATTGCACAAGCAGAATTAGACAGAACTAAAAAGCTTTTTATAAGTTCTTATGATGATTTTATCAGCAATAAAGATAAAGTGGACAATGACTCTTGGGCAGATAAACTGACGAATTATTTCCTAAAAGCAAAACCTTTTCTTTCTGCCGAAGACGATTATAAATTGATTGTAGGCATTATCAAAAGCATCACTTTAGAAGAAATAAACACTTATATCAAAACCATTCAAAAACCAAATAATCAAGTGGTTTTGGTAACAGGTTCTGATGAAGACAAAGCTAATTTCCCTACTAAAGATGCGGTTGTTCAGGTAATGAAAAAAGTCGAAAACAAGACTTTGGAACCTTACACCAAAAAAGAAAATAATGAGCCTTTAATTGCAAAAGAATTAAAACCTGCCGCAATCAAAAAGACATTTGAAATACCGGGAATTACAGCAGCAAAAGGATATACTTTAGAAAATGGCGCAAATGTAATTGTATTGCCGACAACTTATTCGCAAGATCAAGTTGTTCTTACAGCATTTTCGAAAGGCGGTAAATCTTTAATTAAAACGGAAGATCTGGCTTCTGCCGAAATTGCAACAACAATTGCAAGATCGTCTGGTTTAGGCAATTTTGATAATATTGCTTTAAAAGAAAAGCTGACAGGCAAAGTTGCACAGTCTGCTCCTTTTATTGGCGAAAATACGCAAGGTTTTCAAGGAAGTTCAAACAAAGCCGATTTTGAAACGATGCTGCAATTACTGTATCTTTCTTTTGAAGCGCCGCGTTTTGATCCAAACATTTTCAACATCCTAAAAGAGCAGTATAAAAACCGTTTAGAAACCATTAAAAAAGACAACGGAAATGCGTTTAAAGATTCTGTTGCTTTAGCAAACTCAAATCATAATGCAAGGACTTTTATTTTTAATGAAAAGTTTCTTGAGAATATCGATTTGAAAAAAGCAGAGAATATTTATCGCGACCGAATTAAAAATGCTTCAGATTTTACTTTTGTTTTTGTGGGGAATATTCCAGATGGTGCTTTAGAATTGATTCAGAAATACATTGGGAATTTAAAATCAAATCCTGCTGTAAAAGAAACTTTTATAGATCATAATATTGCGCCTAAGAAAGGAAAAACGGTTGTGCATTTCAAACGTCCGATGGAAGTGGTAAAAAGTACCGTTTATCTAAATCTAACTGGAAAAACAGAATATTCTAAAGAAAATGCAATGACGATGTATATGATTGGAGAATTGCTGTCAAAAAGATTTTTACAGACCATTAGAGAAGAAGAAGGCGGCAGTTATGGCGTAAACGTTGGCGGCAATCTTGAATTAATTCCGAAACCATCATTCAGCCTTGCTCTTACTTTTGACTGTAATCCTGATAAGCAGGAAAAATTAATGCAGATTGTATGGAAAGAAATAAACGATTTAAAATCAAATCCAGTAAATGCAAATGATTTAGAAGACATTAAAAAAGCTTTATTGAAAAACAGAGAAGAATCGCTAAAAACGAATACTTTCTGGGCAACAACATTGTACAATTACAGCTTAAATCAGATTCCGTTTTCAACAGATGAAGAATATAAAAATCTAATTTCTAAAATTAATCAGAAAACTATTCAGCAGTTTAGTAAGCACGTTTTGGATAGTTCTAGTAGCGTCGAAGTTATTATGAACCCTGAAAGCCAATCAGGAAAGTAAAACTTTAGAATACATTTTTATTTTATTAGTCCTTAAAGGCTGTCTCAAATGAGCCAGCCTTTTTTGTTTGGTTTTTTATTTTACAACTGTCGCTTCCAGTTCAACTTTTAATGTTTCAAAAAGACTTTTTACTTCCAAAACTGTACTAGACTGCTTTATTTCATTCTTCTGAATCCAATTTTGGAGAACATCAAAATTTTCAAATAATGAAGCGCTGTCTGTGGTATAAATATTCAATCGAACAATATTCTTTAACTCATAATTTGCATCGGAAATTACTTTTTCCAGGTTTTTTAATGTTTGAAAAAGCTGGCTTCTCATATCTTCAGTACTCGAAATACCATTGTCATCTATAGCGGTTTGCCCAGAAACATAGAGCGTTCCCTGTACATTTGTAACTGCTGCTGCCTGCACATAATTTCTAGCATCCTGCCATTTCCACGGATTAATGATTTGTTTTTCCATCTTTATATTTTTAAAATTAACAGATGCAAAAATCAGGAGGAAAATTATTTTAATGGCGTGATAAATATCACAACTTTAAAAAAGACGGCTCAGCGTCTCTCTAGAAACTCCTAGATAAGAGGCCAAATAACTTTTAGGAACGCGCTGCAATAAAGATGAATTTCTGAGAAGTAGCTGCTCGTATCTTTCCTTTGCATTTGAGGTTAAAAAAGACAATATTCTAGTTTGAGAACCAATATGTCCTGCGATGGATTTTCTAAGAAAAAAACGTTCCATTTTCTGTAACTCATTACAAAGCTTGTCGAAGTTTTCTAAAGAAAGACTGTAAGCAAAAGTATCTTCAATACATTCTAATGACAATGTTGCTTTGCTTTGGGTGTAAAAAGCTTGAAAATCAGTCTCCCACCAATCTTCCATTGCAAATGAAACAATATGCTTTTTAGCATCTTTATCTTCATAAACTAATTTCACTAGTCCAGCAGTTAGAAAATAAACATTTTTAACTTCTTTTCCTTCCTCAATAATAAACTGACCTTTACGAAAATCTTCCAAAACAAAATGAGATAGTATAAAGGCAGCTTCTTCATCTGTCAGAGGAACTACTTTTTCTATATGCGTTCTTAAAAATTGCTCGGGACTATTCATAAAATGGTTTTAATTGTAAAATTAAATCAATGCGGCTTTAAAACAAAAAATCCAAATTCCAATAAATTTGGAATTTGGATTTTAAATATTGGAATTTATATTCGTTTAGTCTAAAACAAAACTAACGCTCACATTTGCAGTAATTTCGATTTCTCCAATTGCTAAAGTTTCATTAGAAGCTCCCATTGAATCTGCCTCTTTCATTCTCATAGCAGCATAAACCGGCTGTGGATGATAAACTTGTGAATTATCTGAAATCGTAAAAGCTTTACCTACTTTTTGTCCTAAAACAGATACATATTCTTCAGCTTTTACTTTAGCATCTTTCATTGCTAATTTTCTAGCTTCAGATTGGTATTGCGTTAATTTAGAAGATTCAAAAGAAACTTTGTCAATACGATTAATTCCCTGTTGAACCAAACCTTCCATCAATTCATCATACTTAGATAAATCTTTTACCACAATTTCTACTGTTTGTGTAGCATTGTAAGAAGTTTTCTTTTTCTCATAATCATACTGTGGATTAAGAGCAACTTGTTTTGTTTTAAAATCTGCTGTTGGGATATTCATTTTTTTGATGAATTTTAAAACAGCATCCATCTTTTCGTCATTTTGTTTTTTAACGTCTTTAGCATTATTCCCTTTTGTTTCAACAGAAGCTGAAATACAAACTTGATCAGGTGCTACTTTTACTTTTCCTTCCCCGTTCACATTGATTAGAGGTATTTGTTTGATTTCCTGGCCGTAAGACATAGTCATAAACATGATTGTTAAAAATAATACTAGTTTTTTCATTTTTGTTAAATTTTAATATTTACAAAAGGCTTTCCAAAAGTTATGCCAGCATTACAATTTTCCCAATTTTGCCATTGCAAAAAGTATGACAATCGGAATAGCAAGTAAGATTACCATCAAAGTTTGGTCTGCAAATAAAGACGGCTGTTTTATCAAAGTAATTGCATAACCGCCTATAGCACCGCCAAAGTGAGCCGTGTGGCCAATATTATCATTTTTAGCTTTCATTCCGTAAATAGAATATAATAAATATAGAATTCCGAAGATGTAAGCCGGCATCGGGATAACAAAAAATATTCCAAGCATCATGTCAGGTCTTAACAATATTGCAGAATACAAAACTCCAGTTACGGCGCCCGAAGCTCCAACAGCACGGTAGCTGTAATCGTTTTTATGAAAAAGCATCGTTAGCAGACTTCCAAAAATTAAACTTCCAAAATAAATGAGGACAAAAGAAAAAGTTCCGAGCCAATCTAAAACAACCGGAGCAAAGAAATAAAGTGTCAGCATGTTGAATATCAAATGCATCATATCTACATGCAGAAAACCAGAAGACAACATTCTAAATTGTTCTCCAGAACGAATGCTTCCTACATGAAATTCATACTTTCTAAAAAAAGAAAGATCATTAAAACCTTTGTAACTAATAACAGCGTTGGCAACTATAATCCCTGCTAAAATGATATTCATAAATTCAAATTATTGTGAAATGTAAATATACTGATTCTTAAAGATAAGTTAGCATGAAAGCAAAATATCGATCGATAATCATTTTTAATTTATCTTTGTAAAAAAATTTTACATGCAGTTTATTGTTTATATTCTAGCCTATCCATTACTTTGGCTAATCTCCATATTACCTTTTCCTATATTTTACTTATTCTCAGATTTTGTTTATTTTCTAATTTACAGAGTCATTGGGTATCGTAGAAAAGTTGTACGCGAAAATCTTGCGCTTACTTTACCGCATGTAAGCGAAAAAGAAAGAAAAGATATCGAAAAGAAATTCTACAAGCATATGTGTGATATGTTTTTAGAAATGATCAAAACAATGAGTATCTCTGCTGAAGAGATGGACAAAAGATTTCAAATAACCAATCTTGACCTTGTTTTGGATTATGCAAAAAAAGGAAAAAGTGTTATTCTAGTCGCCTCTCATTATGCAAGTTACGAATGGCTTTTAACTATTAATCCCAAAATTGGTTTTAAGGGAATTGCGGTTTATAAAAAATTGGCAAATCCTTACTTTGATAAATTAATTCGAAAAATTCGTTCGAAGTATGATACCGAAATGATCGAAACCAGAAAAGCAATTCCGACAATGGCACAAAACCAACGAAATGGAATTTTGGCTATGTATGGTTTAGCGAGCGATCAATCTCCTAAACTAGATAGAATATTTCATTCGATGAAATTTTTAGGAGTTGAAGTTCCGGTTCATACAGGAGCCGAAATGCTGGCTAAAAAATACGATTTGGCCGTTATTATGGTAAAAGTTGACAAAGTAAAAAGAGGATATTATGAAGCAACATTTTTAACTCTTGCAGATAATCCAAAAGATTTTGAAGATTTTGAGATAACAGAAATGTATTTAAAAGAAGTCGAAAAACAAATTCTTGAAAAACCTGAATACTATTTATGGACGCATAAAAGATGGAAACATCGAGTGGAATAATACTAATAAAATCCGAAAAACAAATATCGTTTTTCGGATTTTATGTTTTAAAAAACATTGCAACCAATTAAAAAACAGTAATTAAACCATTTTTGATGTGTTTTTGTAATGATTTTTTTAGATGGAAAGAAAATAGAAACCCTATAAATTTGGAGTTCTCTAATTATCTAACAACAACCACAAAAAATCACTAACCATGATCAAAAAATTACTTTTAACAGTTTTACCGCTGTTTTTCAGTCTTTTTATAGCTGCTCAAAGTCCAAAACGCGGTATTGCTTACGGATATCATTCACAAGCAGATATGCTGGCATTAAAACCCGGACTTTCCTGGTGGTACAATTGGTCACCAGAACCCGAAGCGGCTTTAAATGCAAACTACGAATCATTAGGAGTTGAATTTGTCCCAATGGCATGGGGAAAAGTCAGCGACAATGAAGTACAGACTTTCATCAATAAAATAAAACCTGGAGCCAAATATCTCCTTGCTTTTAACGAACCCAATTTTACTGACGGTGCAAGATTAACACCACAGGAAGCAGTAAATGCCTGGCCGAATATTGAGAAAATTGCTGCAGCAAAAAATCTGGAAATCATAAGTGCTTCACCCGCTTACAACGGTCCAAATAATTATGGAAATATTTCTGATCCAGTCGTTTGGCACAATCAGTTTTTCCAATTATGCCCGAACTGTAAAGTAGATTATATTGCTTTTCATACTTATGATGCTACTGCATCTTCTGTAATTGGAGTTACTGGGCTTTTAAAAAAATACAACCGTCCGCTTTGGATTACAGAATTTGCAAATAGAGTTATTCAGACAGCTGATGAAAAAACAGCTTTCATGAAACAAATTTTAAACAGTTATGAGAATGATCCCGACATTTTTCGCTATTCGTGGTTTTCTGGAAGAGTAAATCCAACTTGGACTGATATGCTGGAGGGTCAATTATTAAGTACTACAAGTGGTGTTCTGCGACCAATTGGAACAGAATATATTAATGTGCCTTACACAGCAAAAAAAATGAACGTTCCGGGACGCGTAACAGCCAATAAGCATTACAGAAGAAAAGGAACTGGTATACAGGCTACTTTAGATGGTAATACAGGACAAAATGTTTGTTTTATTAACGACGGAGACTGGAATGAATTTATGCTGAATGTAGCAGATGCTGGAACTTACAATTTAACTTTTAGAGTAGCTTCTCCGGTAAATGTTGGAAAATTTGACATTCTGGTAAACGATGTTGTTGTAAGAGCAGACGAAACATTTCCTGCAACGGGAGACTGGCAGACTTTTGCCGACAAAATTGTAAACGGAGTACCAATGCCAAAAGGCGAAGTCTATCTTAAAATTAAATTTAAAGCGACTGATATTAATTTTAATTACATTGATGTTGCTGTTGGAAATCTTGGCGTAAACGATCCTGATTTAGTAGAAAACAGTATTACTATTTATCCTAATCCTGTTAAAAATCAATCGATTCTTCATATCCAATCGACAGAAACCGAATCTGTAAAACTGAAAATTATTGATATGAACGGAAAAACTATTTTTGCTTCTGATTCTTATTTTACCAATCAAGATATTAAGATTGGAGAAAGACTTGCAAAAGGCGTTTACATTGTAAATGCTGTTTACGGAAAGATTGAAAAGTCAATTAAAATTATTAAAAATTAATACCTTAAATTCCCCAATGCTTAAAAGCAAAAAAGCCTCTTTTTACAACAAAAGAGGCTTTTTTTTTATATTTTAAACTAGAATCTTAGATTCCAGCAATAACTTTAATTTCGTCTATAATACGAAGTGCCAATTTATCTGCCGCATCTTGAGAAGGTGCTTCAGTATAAATACGGATAATTGGTTCTGTGTTTGATTTTCTTAAATGAACCCATTCTGAAGCAAAATCAATTTTTACACCATCAATTGTTGAAATATCTTCGTTTTTATATTTCTCGGTCATTTGCGTTAAAATTGCATCAACATCAATCTGCGGTGTTAATTCAATTTTATTTTTACTCATATAATATTCTGGATAAGAAGCTCTCAAAGCAGAAACTGAGATTTTTTTGTTTGCCAAATGCGTTAAGAACAAAGCAACTCCAACCAAACTGTCACGTCCGTAGTGCAATTCAGGATAGATAATTCCACCATTTCCTTCACCTCCAATAATGGCATTATTTTTCTTCATTAATTCCACAACGTTCACTTCTCCTACTGCACTTGCCTCGTAGCTTCCGCCGTGCGCTTTAGTCACATCTCTTAAAGCACGAGAAGAAGACATATTAGAAACGGTATTTCCTGGAGTTTTACTCAAAACGTAATCTGCACAGGCCACCAAAGTATATTCTTCTCCAAACATTTCTCCGTCTTCGCTGATAAAAGCCAAACGATCAACATCTGGGTCTACTACGATACCTAAATCAGCTTTTTCTTTTACAACCAATTCTGAGATATCTGTTAAATGTTCTTTTAAAGGTTCAGGATTATGTGGAAAATGTCCGTTTGGTTCACAGTACAATTCTACCACTTCAACGCCCATTAATTTTAGAAGTTTAGGAATAATAATTCCACCTGATGAATTTACTCCATCAACAACCACTTTAAATTTGGCTTCCTTTACAACTTCAATATCTACCAAAGGTAAGTTCAGCACTTCGTCGATATGAATGTCCATATAAGCATCATTCGAAATAATTTCGCCTAAACTGTCAACATCAGAAAAATCGAAAGCCTCAGCTTCAGCAATTTCAAGGATTTTTGCACCGTCTGCACCGCTTAAAAATTCACCCTTTGCATTTAATAATTTTAAAGCATTCCATTGTTTTGGGTTATGAGACGCGGTTAATATAATTCCACCGTCTGCTTTTTCTAATGGTACAGCCACTTCAACAGTTGGTGTTGTCGAAAGTCCAAGATCAATTACATTGATTCCCAAACCTATTAAAGTATTTACAACTAAATTATGGATCATTGGCCCAGAAATTCTAGCGTCGCGGCCAATTACAACTGTCAATTTATCTTTAGCAATATTATTTTTTAAGAAAGTTCCGTATGCCGATGCAAACTTAACTGCATCTACAGGAGTCAAATTATCTCCTACTTTTCCTCCGATCGTTCCGCGGATTCCAGAAATAGATTTTATTAGAGTCATTTTTGTGAGTTAGGGTTATTTTTTTACAAATATAAAAAAGTTACCCAGTAACTAAGGCGCTAATTTTCTAAGATTTCAAATTTAACTTATAAGAAAGTACTTGCAGTGAGTTATTTTTATAACAAAATGATTTAAAAAAGTTTTTATACATTTACTAAAATAACTCAGAAACTTAGCCATTAAGATTCTCCGCAACCTGAAAAAAAATGAATTTCTTAGCCCATATATATCTTTCTGGAGAAAATGATTTGATTAAAATCGGAAATTTTATGGCCGATGGAATTCGCGGAAAACAATTTGAACATTTTCCAGAAGATGTCCAAAAAGGTATTTTACTGCATCGATTTATTGACACTTATACAGATTCTCACGATATTTTTAGAAAAAGCACCAAACGTCTACACGACAGATATCACCATTATTCTGGAGTTATTGTCGACATTGTTTACGATCATTTTCTGGCGAAAAACTGGACTAAATACTCAGATGAAAAATTAGAAAATTTTATAAGTCGTTTCTACAATTCATTACATGATAATTATGATATTCTAACTGAAAAAACTCAAGGTTTAATGCCGTACATGATTGAAAGAAACTGGCTTCTAAGTTATCGAACAACCGAAGGAATCCACCAGATTCTAACGCAAATGGACCGCAGATCTAAAAATATTTCTAAAATGCAATATGCCGTAGAAGAATTAAATGAGTTTTATGACGATTTTGAAGAAGAATTTACCTCATTTTTTGAAGAAATAAAAATACAAGCAAAAGCAAAATTGATTACACTTTAAGAACTTTGTTTTTCAATTACAAATCCATTACAGATGAAAAAAATTACGCTTTTAATAGCTCTTATATATCTTAATGCCAACGCTCAGCAGACAAATCCAACGGGATTAGTTGTAACGAAAGCAATGGTCGTTTCGGCTCGTGAAGAAGCTTCAAAAATTGGGTCAGATATTATGAAACGAGGCGGGAACGCATTTGATGCTATGGTTGGAACCGAATTGGCATTGGCAGTCGCTTTTCCTTTTGCTGGAAATATCGGAGGTGGCGGCTTTATGGTCTACCGAAAAGCAAACGGTGAAGTGGGTTCTCTAGACTATCGCGAAAAAGCGCCGTTAGCAGCAACAAAAGATATGTTTTTAGACAGCGATGGAAATGTTATAAAAGGAAAAAGTACCGAGACTGCACTTGCAATTGGAGTTCCAGGAACTATTGCCGGAGTTTTTGCTGTCCATAAAAAATACGGAACAATGCCTATTTCTAAAATTTTAGAACCTGTAATTGCTTTAGCAGAAAGAGGTGTTGTGGTAACAAAAAAACAAGAAAAAAGTTTAAACGATTATCATGATAAAATTGTTAAGATAAACGGAGAGAATTCACTTTTATCGGGAACATTCAAAGAAAACGACACTATAAAATATCCCGCTCTTGCTAAAACTCTAAGACGAATTCAGAAAAAAGGAAGAAATGAATTCTATAAAGGTGAAACCGCAAAAATTCTGGTTGATTATCTTCAGAAAAAAGGCGGCATTATAACACTGCAAGATTTAGCCAAATATGAAGCAAAATGGAGAAAACCTTTGCAGTTTACCTATAAAGATCTAAAAATTACTTCAATGTCTCCGCCAAGCAGCGGCGGTATTTGTCTTGCGCAAATTTTAAAAATGCTGGAATCGTATGATTTGGCTAAAATGGGACATAATTCATCCGACGCTATTCAGATTATTGTGGAAGCTGAAAGAAGAGCTTATGCCGATAGAAGCTACTTTTTAGGAGATCCTGATTTTGTAAAAATTCCGATAAAAGAGTTATTAGATAAAAATTATTTACAAAGCCGAATGGCTAGTTTTAATCCTGAAAAAGCAACTTTATCTTCTGAAATAAAAGAAGGAAAAGTCAATTATGCCGAAAGTACCGAAACCACACATTATTCTATTGTAGATCAATTTGGAAATGCAATTGCAGCAACTACCACTTTAAACGACGGTTATGGTTCAAAATACTATTGTGATGAATTGGGTTTCTTTTTGAATAACGAAATGGATGACTTCAGTGCTAAACCCGGCTCTCCCAATATGTTTGGATTGGTTGGAAATGAAGCGAACAGCATTGCACCGCAAAAACGCATGTTAAGTTCGATGACACCAACAATTGTCGAAAAAGATGGAAAACTTTTTATGGTCGTTGGAACTCCGGGAGGTTCAACGATTATTACTTCGGTTTTACAGACTATTTTAAATGTTTACGAATACAATTTAAGTATGCAGGAAGCTGTAAATGCACCGCGTTTTCATCATCAATGGCTTCCTGATTTAATTACTTTCGAGCCAAATGCTTTTGAAAGCAAAACAATCGATCAGCTCAAAGCTAAAAACTATTTAATCAACGAAAAACCTACTCCTATAATTGGAAAAGTAGATGCTATTTTAGTTTTACCAGACAACAAATTAGAAGGAGGAGCCGATTTTAGAGGAGACGACAAAGCTGTTGGTTTTTAATAGATCGTGTTTTATTTTTTTAATCTAAGATTATAGTCTAATTTTGTAAGAACGATAATTTTAAAAACAGAATGCTAAAAAAATATTTCAGAAGACTAGAAAGCATCATTGCTTTGGCACAATCCTTAATGACACCAAAGCAGTTTCTCTTTTTGTCAAGCGTTCTTATTGGAATATCGTGTTCTCTTGCTGTAATTGTTCTTAAGACTTTTGCTCACAGCGTATTCTCGTTTGCTACTTACATTAACGGAATTTTAAAATTAAGTTTCATCAACAGTATTCTGCCAATTGTTGGAATTCTTCTAACTGTTTTTGTGGTAAAAAAAGTTCTTAACGGAACGATACAAAAAGGAACATCACAAATACTTTATGCCGTTGCAAAAAAGGCTAGTATAATTCCGAGAAAGCAGATGTATGCACAAATTGTAACCAGCTCGTTAACGGTTGGTCTGGGAGGTTCGGCGGGTTTAGAAAGTCCAATCGTAATTACGGGCGCTGCATTTGGCTCCAACTATGCACAGAATTATAAAATGCAGTATAAAGACCGCACCTTACTAATTGGATGCGGCGTTGCTGCAGGAATTGCGGCTGCTTTTAATGCTCCTATTGCAGGAGTTCTTTTTGCCATAGAAGTATTATTGGTTGATGTTAGTATTTCTGCCTTTACTCCCATTATGATTTCTGCTGCAACAGGTGCATTAGTTTCTGCAATTGTTTTGGACGAAAGCATTCTTTTAAGTTTCAAAAAACAAGAAACTTTTGATTATCACAACATTCCTTTCTATGTGACTTTAGGGGTTCTTACGGGACTTGTTGCGATCTATTATTCCCGAAATTTCCAGAGAGTAGAGCATTATTTTGCCAAACAGCAGATTGATCCTTATAAAAAAGCATTAATTGGTTCGTCACTTTTAGCCTTGCTGATTTTTATTTTTCCGACTTTATTTGGTGAAGGTTACGAAAGTATTAGAACTTTATCTGAAACCGATCCAGGAAAATTATTAGACAATACTTTGTTTGCCGATTTTAGAAACAACCAGTGGGTTCTGCTTCTTTTTGTTGGTGCAACTATGATGGTTAAAGTATTTGCTTCTGGACTAACAATTGGAAGTGGAGGAAATGGAGGAAACTTTGCTCCTTCTCTATTCTTAGGATCGTATTTAGGATATTTCTTTTCTAAATTTATTACAATGATTGGTTTATCCAAACTTCCAATTACCAATTTTACAATGGTTGGAATGGCTGGGATTTTGAGCGGATTATTTCATGCGCCTTTAACTGCCATTTTCTTAATTGCAGAAATTACAGGTGGTTATGGCTTAATGATTCCGCTTATGATTGTTTCTTCGATTAGTTTTGCGATTTCTAAACGTTACGAAAAATATTCGCTTGACGTAAAAGGATTAGTAAAAAAAGGCCACGCTTTTACCAGCAATAAAGATTCGAATATTCTTTCAACTTTAGACATTGATACTATCATTCAATGTGATTATCTGACGGTTCATCCAGATGAAAATTTGAGCAAACTGGTTGATCTTATTTCCCACTCCAACCAAGTAGTCTTTGCGGTTGTAGACAACGAAAAAGAACTGGTTGGCGTTGTACATTTTAATGATATTAGAGAAATTATTTTTAATGCTTATCGTGTAAAATATACGCAGATTAAAGATGTGATGAAAACGCCTCTGGCTACAATTTCGACTTTTGACAGCATGGAAATCGTAATGAGTAAATTCGAAAAATCGAAGTCAGCATTTCTTCCAGTTTTAAGAAATGGAAAATATTATGGTTTCATTTCCAAATCCATAGCATTAGAAGCTTATAGAACCAAACTTCGTTCTATGACAATTGAATAATCTTTTTTAAGGTGAAGTATTAATAGATATATTCATACAGAATATTCTATATTTGGTTATTATTTAAAATTCCAAAAAACAATAACCCAAACCACAAAAGATGAAAAACTATTTAATTCTTATGCTTTTTCTTGCTGGATTAAAAAATGTCCAATCGCAGGAAACTTCTAAAATTGATACCAAACAATTATTATCAGAACTAGCTGATGGAGCTTGTAAATGTATTGACTCCATTCCGACATTAGATAGAGTAAGAGATTCTATCGCTGCAGATATACATTCCTGTATCAGTGTAAAAGTTGGAGCTTATCAAATGGGAGAAAAATTTTCAAATTTAGATCTCTCTAAAGCTGTCACAGATTCGAGCGGAAACAAAAAAATAAATATAGATATGAACTTCGACACAAATTCAAAGGAGTTTAAAACCGCTTATTATAAACTAGAACGATACTTAATGGCAAATTGCAATTCTTTAAAAGCAAAAATTGCAACCAATGATAAAGTGAATAAAAATTCTATTTCACAAAACGAAAAAGCATTAGAAAATTACTATTTAGCAATTGACGAATCGAAAAAGGAAAATTATAAAGGAGCAATTGAATATTATAAAAAAGCAGTAAAAATAGATCCTAATTTTGCCTTTGCTTACGATAATATGGGAATCTGCTACCGAAAATTAGAAAAATATGATGAAGCAATTGAGGCCTATGAAAAATCACTTAAAATAGATCCAAACGGATTAATGCCTCTTCAAAATATTGCTGTTGTTTACTCCTATAAAAAAGAATATGCAAAAGCTGTAAAAACATATGAGAAACTAGCTGAAATAGAACCCAATAATCCTGAAGTATTTTATGGAATCGGACAAATGTATGCCCTTCATTTAAATGAATCAGAAAAAGGATTAGATAATATGTGTAAGGCTTATAATCTATATATTCAGTTAAAATCGCCGTATAGAACAGATGCCGAAAAAATAATTCAGATGATCTATGGACAAATGAAAAAAAATGGCAAAGAGGCTGATTTTGATAAAATATTAGAAGCAAATAATATCAGTACAAAGTAATTCCAATCTAATTTGATTATACTTCTTGATATCGGATAGTTAAAAAATTTTTATTATCCGATATTAAGAAGTATTTTTGTAGGATTATGTGGAATATAGATCTAAAATACAGAGAAGAATTTCAATCGACATTTGATCGATTGTACCAAAAAAGGCAGGAACTGCAAACAAGCAGACCACTGCCTAATATTGCTTTGAATAAAATAAGGGAAAGCTTATCTCTAGAATGGACCTATAATTCCAACAGTATTGAAGGAAATACAATGAGTCTTCGTGAAACCCAAATGGTTATTCAGGAAGGAATTACAATTAAAGGGAAATCACTTCGAGAGCACTTTGAAACCCATAATCATGATAAAGCAATCGATTATTTATATGCTATTGTTGATGAAAATTACAGCCTTAGAAGTATTGATATATTGTCGATTCATGGTTTAGTTTTACGATCCATCGAAGATGATTTTGCTGGTCGTATTCGAAATGGAGGCGTTCGAATTTCTGGCGCGAACTTTATTCCTCCTAATGCGAATAAAGTTTCAGATTATCTAGATGAATTAATAGACTTTATAAATACAAATCCGTTAGGTTTAAATGATATTGAACTAGCAACAATTTTTCATCATAAATTAGTCTGGATTCATCCTTTTTTTGATGGAAATGGGCGTACAGTTCGTTTAAGTATGAATTTATTATTAATGCGTTGTGGTTTTCCACCAGCTATCGTTTTAAAAAATGATCGAAAAAAATATTATGAAGCACTTAATCAGGCAAACAATGGTAATTATCAAAAACTAACCCTTTTGATGTGTCAGGCACTTGAAAGAACTCTTAATATTTATTTAAGCGCAATGCCTGAAAGCAGTTATGATTACCAATCCATTCAAAATATTGTAAGTGAACCTAATACGCCTTATGGTCAGGAATACGTTAGTTTATTAGCCCGAACAGGAAAAATAGATGCTTACAAAGAAGGCCGAAACTGGTACACCACTAAAGAAGCAATCGAAAACTATATAGCCACCCGAAAAAGAAAACGCTAACTTAAGTTAGCGTTTTTTTTGTTACTAATTGTAACATAAAGTTTTGCTATCGAGCACTAAAAGAACAAATCAAAGTGGTAACTTTGCGTTTTGCTCAAAATTATGTTAGAAAAAGACAATACTATTGAAGTTCTTGGTGCAAGAGTTCATAATCTTAAGAATATAGACATTTCTATTCCGCGTGAAAAATTGGTTGTAATTACCGGTTTATCAGGTTCGGGAAAATCATCTTTGGCATTTGATACTATTTATGCTGAAGGACAGCGTCGTTATGTTGAAACTTTTTCGGCATACGCCAGACAATTCCTTGGCGGATTGGAGCGTCCTGATGTAGATAAAATTGACGGACTTTCTCCTGTAATTGCTATTGAACAAAAAACGACAAGCAAAAGTCCGCGTTCGACCGTTGGAACTATTACTGAAATTTACGATTTTCTTAGACTTTTGTATGCTCGTGGAGCTGATGCTTACAGTTATAACACAGGCGAAAAAATGGTTTCGTATTCTGACGAGCAGATTAAAGATTTGATCATTCAGGATTACAAAGGAAAAAGAATCAATATACTTGCTCCAGTTATTAAAGCAAGAAAAGGACATTATGCCGAATTATTCCAGCAGATTACAAAACAAGGATTTATAAAAGTCCGCGTAAATGGCGAAGTTCAGGATTTGGTTTCGGGAATGAAACTGGATCGTTATAAAACACATGATATTGAAATTGTTGTTGACAGAATGCAGATTGAAGATACACCAGATAATCAGAAAAGGTTATCAGAAAGTATTAATACTGCCATGCACCACGGTGAAAATGTCTTGATGATTTTAGATCAGGACAGTAATGAAGTTCGCTATTTCAGTCGAAACTTGATGTGTCCTACAACTGGGATTTCATACCAAAATCCAGAACCGAATTTATTTTCTTTTAACTCGCCAAAAGGTGCCTGTCCGCATTGCAATGGATTGGGAACGGTTCACGAAATCAATGTAAAAAAGATTATTCCGAATCCAAAATTATCTATTAAAAGTGGTGGTTTTGCTCCGTTGGGTGAATATAAATCTTCGTGGATTTTCAAACAATTGGAAACCATTGGTGAAAAATTCGGATTTAAAATTACAGATCCGATTGAGAAAATTCCAGAAGAAGCCATGACGATGATTTTGCATGGAGGAAAAGATAAATTTGCCATCAACTCAAAAGATCTTGGTGTAACAAGAGAATATAAAATTGATTTTGAAGGAATCTCTAATTTCATCAAAAATCAATACGATGAAAGTGCTACAACCAGCATTAAGCGCTGGGCAAAAGATTTTATGGATGAAATTCCTTGTCCAGTTTGCGAAGGTTCACGTCTTAAAAAAGAAGCTTTATTTTTTAGGGTAAATGGCAAAAATATCACAGAATTGTGTGATATGGATATTTCAGATTTAACGGCTTGGTTTTTAGATTTGAATAATCATTTAACTGATAAACAGCTTTTAATCGCTTCTGAAGTTGTAAAAGAAATCAAAGACCGTTTGAACTTTTTAATGAATGTTGGATTGAATTATCTGGCTTTAAGCCGAAGTTCAAAATCACTTTCCGGTGGTGAAGCACAGCGTATTCGTTTAGCAACACAAATTGGTTCTCAATTGGTTGGAGTTCTTTATATTTTAGATGAACCAAGTATTGGCTTACACCAAAGAGACAATGAAAAACTGATTCAATCTTTAGAACAATTGCGTGATATTGGAAATTCGGTTATTGTGGTGGAACACGATAAAGACATGATCGAAACAGCTGATTATGTTATTGATATTGGTCCAAAGGCTGGAAAATATGGCGGTGAAATTATCAGTATAGGAACTCCAAAAGAAACTTTAGCTTCAGACACTATTACCGCTCAGTATTTGAATGGTAAAATGAAATTTGAGATTCCGAAGAAAAGAAGAAAAGGAAATGGAAAATTCTTAAAACTAACAGGAGCAACAGGAAATAATCTGAAAAATGTTTCGATTGAAATCCCTTTAGGACAAATGACATGTGTTACAGGAGTTTCAGGAAGCGGAAAATCGACTTTGATTAACGAAACGCTGTATCCAATTTTAAATGCCTATTATTTTAATGGCGTTAAAAAACCACAGCCTTATAAAAAGATTGAAGGCTTAGAACATATTGACAAAGTTATTGATATTGACCAAAGTCCCATTGGGCGTACTCCACGTTCCAATCCTGCGACTTACACAGAAGTTTTTACAGAAATAAGAAATCTTTTTACAATGACTTCTGAAAGTATGATTCGCGGTTACAAAGCGGGACGTTTTAGCTTTAACGTAAAAGGCGGACGCTGTGAAACCTGCGAAGGTTCTGGTGTTAGAACGATTGAAATGAACTTTTTACCAGACGTTTATGTAGAATGTGAAACATGTCAGGGAAAACGCTTCAACAGAGAAACTTTAGAAATCCGATACAAAGGAAAATCTATTTCAGATGTTTTGGACATGACGGTTGATGAAGCAGTTCCTTTCTTTGAAAATATTCCAAAGATTCACAGAAAAATCAAAACCATTCAAGATGTTGGTTTGGGTTATATTACGCTTGGACAGCAAAGCACAACGCTTTCAGGCGGTGAAGCACAACGCATCAAATTAGCAGGAGAATTATCTAAAAAAGATACCGGAAATACATTTTATATTCTGGACGAACCAACTACAGGTTTACATTTTGAAGACATTCGTGTTTTGATGGAAGTTATTAATAAACTGGTAGATAAAGGAAATACGATTTTGGTAATAGAGCATAATATGGACGTTATCAAACTTGCTGATTACATTATCGATATCGGTCCTGAAGGTGGAAAAGGTGGAGGACAATTGGTTGCCAAAGGAACTCCAGAAGAAGTAGCTCAGAATAAAAAAAGTTATACTGCTAAGTTTTTAAAGAAAGAATTAGAGCAAAAATAACATCTTTGTCAAGGTTTATATGCCTTGACAAAGATTCATGTATTTACACAATTTAACAGTAATTATTTTATATTTTAGCTTTAAAAAGCGAAATATGAAAACCACCGTATTATTTATTATAATATCGATATTCTCACTTACCGCCTATTCCCAATCTGCCAAAGACAGTCTTAAGAAAATTGTCCGAGAACGGATTAAAGACATACAAAATACGCAATCTGACAATTCGTATTACACTAAAGAGGATACTGAAAACGAGTATATAAACGAAAACAGTACGTTTCAAGCTTTAGCACTGCCGACTGAAAACAGTGATTTGTCCGATTTTTTTAAGATTTATTTGGAGAAAAAGCTTCTCAAGAAAATTGACTTTTCTAAAATTAAAGAGTCTTATTTGTATAAAAACATCTCAAACAGTAAATATAATTATACTATCAGATTAACTTTTGAATTAAGCAAAACAGGAAAAGCAACAAACTGCCGCATCAATACCGGCAACAAAGAATTGGACAGAAAAATTATTGAGGTTTTTAAAAAATATCGTCTAGAAAAATTAGCATTGAAAGAAAGTGATAAACTCGGAAAAATCAGCGTGCAGTTATTTGCTAAAGAGAATAAAGAAATTATAATAAAAGCAAGTCAATTTGCAGTAATAGATATTCCGCCAATTATAAAAGAATGTGATGATCTTCAATTATACTGGCAGCTCAACAAATGTTTTTATGATAAATTGTATGCCTTTTTGTTAAAGAATATTTCATTAAAAACACTGAACAATCAAGACTTAAGAGGCGAAATTATATTCAGTCCGCGTTTTACAATTAATAAGGAAGGTAAAATTACAAACGTAAATTCGATTGCGCCAAATAAAGTGATTAAAGATGAAATTGACCGAGTAATAAGCTCTTTTAATGGAATAATAAAATCCGGGAAAAGAAATAACATATCTAAAGATTCTTATTGTGAAACTTACCGAACTATTACAATAGAAAACTTGAAGTAACAATCACTATATATGGATCGATCCTTCGGATCTTTTGCTATGTTGTTACTATTAACGACGGATTAAAATCCGTCGCTACAAAATTTGTTCGAGCCGATGGCTCTTTTAAATTAAGACGCTTTCTTAATTAAAAGTCATTAAGAAGTGAACATTTTAAAACAACGGATTTTAATCTGTTTATTTAATTCATAAAGAATAGGCAATCTAGTTCCGTAGGAACTATCAATATTGTAGCAACGGATTTTAATCCGTTGATTTAATTCATAAAGAATAGGCAATCTATTTCCGTAGGAACTATCAATATTGTAGCAACGGATTTTAATCCGTTGATTTAATCCATGAAGAATAGGCAATCTAGTTCCGTAGGAACTATCAATATTACAGCAACGGATTTTAGTCCGTTGATTTAATCCATAAAGAATAGGCAATCTAGTTCCGTAGGAACTATCAATATTGTAGCAACGGATTTTAATCCGTTGATTTAATGAATACGCGACATTAATTGAGTTCCGTAGGAACGGAATATTTAATTTTGAAACAATTAACTCAGAACACATAAACAATTGGTAATGAATACCAAACCTCAATTTCATCATTATCTCAACATTACTTTTAGATTATAATTCCTGTTTTTTATAACAATTCTAGAAAAAAGAGTTAATTTAGTGTCCGCTTTTTCTGAAAAATTGAAAGTTTTAAAGAGAGATATTTCAATTAAACCAATTGTTTATTTTAAGCCAATTGCCCAAGCCCTGATGGGAGCGGCATCTCCCGATTTAGAAAAACAAGGCTTTTTAGCCGTAGTTTTTGTTAATCGGGAAATAGCGGACAGCAGGACACGAGCGATAGCGAATTGACGAAGTAAATAGCTTCTAATCCTTCTACTTCGCTCAGGAAGGCAGTTATTGCAGAAAAAAACATAATAAAATAATAAAATAATAAATTAAAATACCTAAAATGAGATTAGAAGATTTTGATAATGATGAGGATAAAGTAATTCAGGACCGTTTGAAACAAAAAACGTGGAATGAAATTAGAACCAATGACAGCTGGGCAATTTTTAAAATTATGTCTGAGTTTGTAAATGGTTACGAAGCAATGGGTCGAATTGGTCCGTGTGTGTCGATTTTTGGATCGGCTAGAACCAAACCAGAAGATAAATATTATCAATTAGCCGAAAAAATTGCTTATAAAATCAGTAAAGCTGGTTATGGTGTTATTACCGGCGGTGGTCCTGGAATTATGGAAGCTGGAAATAAAGGCGCTCATTTAGGAGGCGGAACTTCAGTTGGTTTGAATATCGAACTACCTTTTGAACAGCACTTTAACCCTTATATCGATCATGATAAGAACCTTAATTTCGATTATTTCTTTGTGAGAAAAGTAATGTTCGTTAAGTATTCTCAAGGTTTTGTAGTTATGCCGGGCGGTTTTGGAACTTTGGATGAAATGTTTGAAGCCATCACTTTAATTCAGACGAAAAAAATTGGAAAATTCCCGATTATTTTAGTTGGAGTTGAATTCTGGTCTGGTTTAATAGAATGGGTAAAAACGGTTTTAGTGGAAAAAATGCACACCGTAAGCCCAGAAGATCTGAATTTATTTAAGATTGTGGACACTGAAGATGAAGTGGTAGATGTTTTAGATAAATTCTACAAGAAATACGATTTAAGTCCGAATTTCTAAATATTTTGAACTTTATAATCGATATAAGGTCATTTTATGGGATGGCGTAAGGGTAAAACTAAAATTTACTTGTTTAATTTATATCGTTAAATTATATCAAATATCGCAAAAAATGAAAGCTGTTTTTTTAAACAGCTTTTTTTATGCTATTTTTACAAAAATCCGAAGTAACTTTATGTACGTAACTTAAGTATATCTGACAAATTTTGCGCCATTCTTGAAATTATTTTTTAAAATTATCTGCCCAATTTTAGTTTTATTAAGTCCGATAAAACTTCTAGCACAACATCTTTCTAAGATGGAGGTGGCGGTAAATCTCGAACTTAAAACACTGAATGTAAAACAGGATATTACATACCATAATATTTCAGATGACACCTTAACATCTATCGTTTTAAATGACTGGAACAATGCTTTTGTAGATAAAAACACCCCTTTAGCAAGACGTTTTTCGGATGAGTTTTATCGAGGTTTTCATTTAGCGAAAGCGGCCGACAGAGGAAAAACTACTATTTTAAGCCTAACCGATAACAATACATTGGCTCTTGAATGGGAAAGAAACGAAAAAGATCCCGATTTTATTATTATTAAGTTAAGTGAGAAACTGCTTCCAGGCGAAAAAATCGATCTGCATCTTACTTATATTGCTAAAATTCCGAATGATAAATTCACACATTTTGGTTTTGATCAAAATGGCGGCATGGCTCTTAAAAACTGGTTTCTAACTCCTGCACGTTTTGAAAATCATGATTTTATAAAATACAATAATTTCAATTTAGATGATATTGCAAACGCAACTGTGGATTATGAAGTGGAAATTAAAATACCAAATACTTATTCTATTACAACCGACTTAAATTCGCTTTCCAAAAATGTTTCCAACAGCGATTACAGTGTGTATTCTTTTAAAGGAAAAAATAGAAGTGATTTTAGTCTCTTTATTGAAAAGCAAAGTACTTTTAGAACTTATGATAACAGCTTGATTGAGGTAGAAACTAATTTAAAGAATAAAAAGATTGATGAAATTCAGAAAGCGATAATCATTGATCGAGTTGCTTCTTTTACTGCGGATTTTATTGGGAAATATCCACATGAAAAAATCATAGTTTCGCAGGCAGATTATGACCGAAATCCTTTTTACGGATTAAATCAGCTACCATCATTTATAAGTCCATTTCCGGATGATTTTCTCTTTGAAATTCAGTTTTTAAAAACATTTTTAAACAATTATCTTAAAAACAGTCTTCGCTTGGATTCAAGAAAAGACAATTGGGTTTACGATGGAATTCAGATTTATGCCATGATGAAATATATGGAAGAAAACCATCTGGATAAAAAAATGCTAGGAAGGCTTTCGGACATGAAACTTTTTAAAAGTTACAATATCACAAACCTGACTTTTAATGAGCAGTACAGCTATTATTATATGCTTATGGCTCGTAAAAATCTAGATCAGCCATTAGGAGATCCTAAAAATACCTTAATTAAATTCAACGAACAGATTGCGAGTAAGTATCGCGCTGGTTTAAGCTTGAGTTATTTAGATGATTATTTAAATCATGATATTGTTCCCGAAAGTGTAAAAGAATTTTATGATCTGAATAAAATCCAACAGACAAATCGTTATGATTTTGAAAAAATATTAACACAAAAAAGCCCTAAAAAGATAGACTGGTTTTTCAATACTATTATCGACTCAAGGGATATTATTGATTATAAATTTTCGCACGTTTCAAGAACTGCTGACAGCGTAACTTTTTCTATTAAAAATAGAACAGGAATATATGCTCCAATTCCAATTTATGGCCTTAAGAAAAATAAAGTTGTTTTTAAGGAATGGATTGAACCTAAAACTAGAGATTCTGTTTATGAATTTGAAAGAAAAAAAGCAGATAAAATTGTTATAAACTATGACAATGAAGTTCCAGAATACAATCAAAGAAATAACTGGAAGTCTTTGAAAAGCCTTGTTATAACGAATCGTCCAATTAAGTTCAATTTTGCTAAAGACTTGGAAGATCCTTATTATAACCAGATTTTATACATTCCAACTATCTATTATAATTACTATGATGGACTTACGCCTGGAATTCGCTTTCATAACAAAACTATTTTAGACAAACCTTTCAATTTTGACATCAATCCTGCGTTTTCTACTAAAACAGGAAGCATATCTGGTTCATCTGCCTTTTCTTGGAACCAATATTACAGAAACAGCACATTATTCAATGTTCGTTATTCGATCAGCCAGAATTATTTTCATTATGCGCCAGATGCGACTTATTTGAGATTAAATCCGATGGTAGTGTTTCGTATTCGAGAAAAAGATTTTAGAGACAACAGAAAACAACAGTTTTTGTTTCGCCAAGTTATTGTGAATAGAGAAGCAAGCGATTATATCACCGATAATTCTGAACCCAATTATTCCATTTTTAACGCCAGATACTCGAATACAAAAACAGAATTGATTGATCATTTTAACTTCATGACTGACATACAGTTTTCGAGTGGATTTGGAAAAGTTTCTGGTGAGATTGAATACAGAAGATTGTTTCAAAACAATCGTAAACTGAACTTAAGATTATTTGCCGGAAGTTTTGTGTATAATAATACAAATTCAGATTATTTTAGTTTTGGTTTAGACAGGCCAACCGATTATCTATTTGATTACAATCTTTTCGGAAGGTCTGAAAGCACCGGTTTTTTCAGCCAGCAGTATGTCATTGCAGAAGGAGGATTTAAATCACAGTTACAACCTTCATTTGCCAATCAATGGATGACCACTTTAAACGCCAGTTATGCCGTTTGGAATTGGGTAGAACTATACGGAGATATTGGTTTTATGAAAAATAAGCATCAAAGTGAGTTTTTCGCTTACGATACTGGAGTACGTCTAAACTTGGTTCCTGACTATTTTGAACTTTATTTTCCAGTCTATTCTAATAATGGATGGGAAATTTCACAACCTAGATACAATGAAAAAATACGATTTATAATCACTTTTTCGCCAAAAACATTAGTTACTCTTTTTACCCGAAAATGGTTTTAATCAAATAAATTTTAAACAAAATATTGCGAATTTATCAATAATTTTAAATTTTAAATCAAAATACAATAAAAAAAATACGTAGTTTTTTGACTTTAAATACAAATAATTAAATTATATTTAGTTCAAAGAATTATGATTATTGATTGTTTTTAAGTAATTTCGCGACATAAACATGACCCTTCAAGCTATGATTAAAGAAATAAACAATACTACATTGACATTTGAAGATTTCAAAACTGAGGTATTGAATGACTATAGAACTGCTGTTATCAGTCGTGAGTGTAGTCTTTTAGGTCGAAAGGAAGTATTAACAGGAAAGGCAAAATTTGGAATTTTTGGCGACGGTAAAGAAGTGCCGCAGCTGGCAATGGCCAAAGCCTTTAAAAATGGGGATTTCCGTTCTGGATACTATCGCGATCAGACTTTTATGATGGCTATTGGCGAATTAGACGCTAAACAATTCTTTGCAGGTTTATATGGTCATACCGATTTAAATTACGATCCAATGTCTGCGGGAAGACAAATGGGAGGACACTTTGTAACGCACAGTTTAAACGAGGATGGTTCTTGGAAAGATTTAACAAAACAAAAAAACTCAAGCTCAGATATATCGCCAACTGCAGGACAAATGCCAAGATTATTGGGATTAGCACAGGCTTCTAAGATTTATAGAAATGTTGACGGAATTACAATCAAAGACAAATTTTCTGTAGATGGAAACGAAGTGGCTTGGGGAACTATAGGGAACGCGAGTACTTCTGAAGGTTTGTTTTTTGAAACAATAAACGCTGCAGGAGTTTTACAAGTACCAATGGTAATGAGTGTTTGGGATGATGAATACGGAATTTCTGTTCACGCAAAACACCAGACTACAAAAGAAAATATCTCTGAGATATTAAAAGGATATCAGCGCGATGAAGATTCTAAAGGTTATGAAATCTTTAGAGTAAAAGGCTGGGATTATGCCGAATTGATTTCGACTTATGAAAGAGCCGGGGCAATTGCAAGAGAAGAACATATTCCGGTTTTAATTCACGTAAGCGAATTAACACAACCACAAGGCCACTCTACTTCTGGTTCGCACGAACGTTACAAAAGTGCCGAAAGACTGGCGTGGGAAAAAGATTTTGACTGTATCCGTCAAATGCGTTTATGGATGATTGCAATCAACATTGCTTCTCCTGAAGAATTAGCAGAACTTGATTTCGAATTAAAGAAACATGTTTTAGAAGCTAAAAAAGAAGCTTGGAATTCGTTTATCAATCCAATTATTGATGAGCAAAAAAAACTTCTTGAATTATTAGAACAAATTGCAGAAGCAAGCATTAACCATAAAGACAGAATTAAGAAGTTAATTTCTGAATTAAGTGCCGTTAAAGCGCCTTTAAAGAAGGAACTACTAGTTTATGCTAGAAAAATTCTTCGCTTTATTGAAGTTCCAAACAGCAAGGTTATTTTATCGAACTGGATTAAAAATTTCTTAGCAGAAACTCAGGAAAAATTCAGCAGTAATTTACATTCTGAATCGTCTGAAAATGTATTTTCTGTAGAAAAAGTACTTCCTAAATATGCTGAGAATGCAAAACCAGATTTAGATGGAAGAATGATTCTTCGCGATAACTTTGATGCCTTATTTGCTAAATATCCTGAAACTTTAATTTTTGGAGAAGATGTTGGAAACATCGGAGACGTAAATCAAGGTCTAGAAGGAATGCAGGAAAAATACGGAGAACTTCGTGTTGCTGACGTCGGAATTCGTGAGGCCACCATTATCGGACAAGGAATTGGAATGGCTTTGAGAGGTTTACGTCCAATTGCTGAAATTCAATATTTAGATTATTTACTGTACGCTATTCAGATCATGAGTGATGATTTAGCTACATTACAATATAGAACTGTTGGAAAACAAAAAGCACCATTAATCATTAGAACCCGCGGACACCGTCTAGAAGGAATCTGGCATTCTGGTTCTCCAATGGGAATGATTATTAACGCAATCCGTGGAATCCATGTTTTAGTACCAAGAGACATGACACAAGCCGCTGGTTTTTACAACACTTTGTTAGAATGTGATGAACCTGCTTTGGTTATTGAATGTTTGAACGGATACCGTTTAAAAGAGAAAACGCCTTTAAATTTTGGAGAATTCAAAACGCCAATCGGAGTTGTAGAAACATTGAGAGAAGGTGCTGATATTACTTTAGTTTCTTATGGCTCAACATTAAGACTTGTGCAGCAAGTTGCTAGTGAATTGGCAGAAAAAGGAATTGAATGTGAAGTTATTGATATCCAATCTTTACTTCCGTTTGATATTAATAAAGACATTGTGAAAAGTGTTGCAAAAACAAACCGTCTTTTAGTAATTGACGAAGATGTTCCTGGTGGAGCTTCTGCTTACATTTTACAACAGATTTTAGAAGAACAAGATGCTTACAAATATCTTGACAGTAAACCGCAGACTCTTGCTGCAAAAGCACACAGACCTGCATACGGAACTGATGGTGATTATTTCTCAAAACCTTCTGCTGAAGATATCTACGAGAAAGTTTATGACATGATGCATGAAGTTAACCCTTCTAAATATCCTGCTTTATACCAATAATTTAGAATATTTTTGATATTAAAAAAGCTCCAAAAATTTTGGAGCTTTTTTTTGTTTTCTATTGTTTGTCAACTTTGTCAAAGTTTGAAACTTTGACAAAGTTCTTTACGTAATCTTTGTCGAGCTTCTTGCGGAGATCCCTCGTTCCTCGGGATGACAAGATTGTGGATAATGGTTATCAATTAATCAAATATCCTTCAACATAGCTCTCGCTCTTTCCAAATCCTCAGCCGTATCGATTCCAATTCCAACATGAGTTGTTTCGACCATTTTAATGCGTTTTCCGAACTCTAAATAACGAAGTTGTTCTAGTTTCTCAGAGGCTTCTAAAGATTTCATCGGAAGGCTGTAAAAATCTAATAAAGCTTGTTTTCTAAAAGCATAAATTCCGATATGCTGAAAATATCGTACACCAACATTGCTCTCTCTTGGATACGGAATTACAGAACGGGAAAAATACAACGCAAACTGCGACTGATCTACAACCACTTTTACATTGTTCGGATTATTGATTTCGTCTTCATTTGTAATTTCACGCATAAGCGAAGCTAAATCGACTTTTTTATCTGGATCATTTTTAAAAACAGATAAAACTTGTGCTAAAGGTTCTGCTTCTGTAAAAGGTTCATCTCCCTGAACATTTACAACAATATCAACATCAAGATCTGCAATAGCTTCAGCAATTCGGTCGCTTCCAGATTCGTGTTCTTTGATACTCATTATAGCTTTTCCGCCGTTCGAAACAATTTCATCAAAAATCAAATCAGAATCGGTTACTACAAAAACATCATCAAATAGTTTTGTCGAAACCGCTGCTTCGTATGTTCTTAAAATTACTGTTTTCCCTCCTAAATCCTGGATCAATTTTGCAGGAAAACGGGTTGAAGCATATCGTGCTGGAATTACCGCTATTATTTTCATTCTTATATTTTACTGAGTTTAAAAAACTCAAAATTTAGTAATTTAATTTTCACCTATTTTAGTGTTTGCAAATATGCAAAAATTACTTTTAAATTTTCTGTTTTTCTATTTCTGTAAAGGATGAAAATCATATTCAAAGATTTTCTTTCTACAAGCAAACAATACATTGATTATTCTTAACAACTATATTATCTTGTTTATTAAAAACAAAAAATTAAGATAAAACTGTAACTCGAAGATAAGTTGCGGGAATTAACGTAGAATTGGTGTCATTACTTTTGTTTTGGCTATTCACCAATCCTTCAAGTTTAGCATACAAATCGGAAGTTTTTCCATTTTGTTCTGCAGCTTCAAAAGCATTCATAGTTGGACCGTAGTAATTTTTTAGTCGATTTAACCACTCCGAAGGCGGGAATGCGGCTTTAAATGTAAAGGTATCTCTCTCAAAAGAAATGTTTTCTTTAGGAATACCTGCATTTGTGAATCTTTCGAGTACGTTATCCTCAATACCCCAAAGCATTGGACTTACAAAACCCTCAGGTGGCGGTGGTGTAAATTCAGAACTAATCTTCAAGATTTGTGCAATCAACGTTGGATCTCCTGGTATCCAATTACCCATAATAATTTTACCTCCAGGTCGTGTGACACGAACCATTTCTTTAGCAACATCAAAGGGTTTTGGCGCAAACATTGCTCCAAAAATGCTCATCGTAACATCGTAAGATTGATTTTTCAATTCATTCAAATCGGTTGCGTCACCTTCTTTAAATACAATATTATCTAATCCTTCCTTTTTTGCTCGAAGATTGCCAGCTTCAACTAAATTTCTTGCTATATCAACACCTAAAACATTGGCTCCTAATTTTGCCGAAGGTATTGCGGTAGTACCATCGCCACAGCCTAGATCTAAAACGTTAGTATTTTCTTTAATTCCAATTTTGGCAACTAATTCCTCGCCACTTTCTCTCATAGATTCTGCAACGCGCGTAAAATCGCCTTTTTCCCATAATGCTTTGTTTGGATTCATCTTAGTTTTATCAGTGATTATAGTGCTGATGCCGCACTTTTACTTAATTTGTAAACATCTTCTATCGTTTTTTAAATTATCACCAGTTAATCACAAAAGGCATTTAAAAAACTACTTAAAAAGAAGACACAAACCAAACAATCAACTGATAAACAATTACTTATGTAAAAATAAACAAATTTAGATGAAACATTTTACTATTTCATCAATTTATTTTTTAAACAAATTGTGGAGATTATAACTTTTAAACCAGAACTGGTATTTTATCTGTATTTGAAAACTTTGATAAAATTGAAGTAGACGTTAAGCGTTGTCATTGTTCGCTATTTTTTTGCCACAGATTAAAAGGATTAAAAAGATTTTCTAAAAATGCGTTTAAAATTTTCACGCAGATTTTGCAGATTTTACAGATTTATTTATTTAGATTTCTCAAAAAAAAATCAGCTTAATCTGCAAGATCTGCGTGAGAACAAAAACGTTGCAATTTCTCTCCTAAATTAAACCATATAAAAAATCTGTGCGAATCATTTTAATCTGTGGCAAAAAAAACTATTCCTCAAAACTTTCATCTTTAAAGCCTATCAAATATAATTTATTTTTGGCACGCGTCATTGCCGTGTAAAGCCATCTTATATAATCTCGATCGATTCCGTCTGGCAAATAAGGCTGTTCTATAAAAACCGTATTCCATTGTCCTCCCTGCGATTTATGGCAGGTAATGGCGTAGGAGAATTTTACTTGAAGTCCGTTAAAATACTCGTTTTCTTTTACTTTTTGAAATCTCTTGTATTTTGTAGTTTCATCTTCATAATCCTTCATCACTTCTTCGTACAAACGATTTGATTCTTCGTAAGTTAAAGAAGGAGATTCACTTTTTAAAGTATCCAAAATCAAAACGGTTTCAAAAGGTTTTTGGTTGGGATAATCGACCATTCTGATTTTTACTTTTGCAAAAGTAAAACCGTATAGTTCCCTGATTCCAAATAACTCTAAAACTTCAATAATATCTCCGTTGGCAATAAAACCGGCTTCGTCTGTTTCTTTCAGCCAGAAATAATTATTCTTAACTACCATCAAGAAATCGCCGACAGAAAGCTCGCTTTCTTTAAATAAAATTCGGCTTCTAATCTGTTCGTTGTATTGGTTGGCTCTTTTGTTGGAACGAACAATAAATGCCGTATCTTCAATACTATAATTGCTGTACGCCATATTTATAGCATCTTGAATATCATAACCATCAGTTAATCGAACAATATCTTTGAATTTCTTCACATTAAATCTGAACTCTGTAATAAAGCTTTCTTTCAACAATTCACGTAATTCTGTGGCATTGTATAAAATTCCAGAACTCTCTTCCTGACGCATTACTTCGTCGAGTTCGATATGTTCAATTTCTTTGCTGTAATGAAAACCTAATGTATCAATATCTAAAGCTGGACTAATATCTAAATTAACTGGCGGAAGCTGTGCTGTATCTCCTAAAAGAATCATTTTACAGTTTTGTCCAGAATACACATAACTAATCAGATCATCCAATAGCGAACCGCTGTCTAGCGTACTATCTGAAATCATTGAAGCTTCGTCGACTATGAAAACAGTGTTTTTATGCTTGTTAACCTGTTTGGTAAAAGCCACTCCTCCACCCGATGATTTTTTAGGGAAATATATTTTTTTATGAATTGTAAATGCTGGCGTATTCGAATAATTAGAGATCACCTTTGCCGCGCGTCCTGTTGGTGCCAGCAAAACAAATTTCTTATTAATATCGCCTAAGTTATTTACAATCGTAGAGATAACAGTTGTTTTTCCTGTTCCGGCATACCCTTTTAAAACGAAAATAGTATCGTTTTGAGGTTCGGTTAAAAAAATAGCAATTTTTTGAAAAAAAATATCCTGTTTGAGAGTTGGAGCAAAAGGAAACCGTTTTTGTAAAATACCGTAAAAGAGTGCTGAATTCATAAGGAAAATTTGAAGTGCAAAGGTCGCTTTTTTAAATGGCAAATTCAATGGCAATGTCAAAAATCAATTTTAATTTCAATGGCAATTTTAATTTTCAAAAAACTAAATTCTAAAATCTAAAAGACATAAAATAATAGAAAAACATACAAAATGGTAAATAACTAAATTTCAACTAAATAAACTTTTTCTTAACCTTGATTTAATCTCGAATTCAAATTGTTTTTTGAAATTGCAGTTATAATTGTTCCTTTTTAATTTGTAAGTTTGTGGTCGCTTAAATTCTTTCTTGATTTAAAACAGGTAACGAATTGTAAATCAACTATGTCATTACAAAACACTAACATTACTTCAAAAAATTACAAAAAACTTTCTATTCAGGTTTCGCTGTCTGGATTTTCATATTGCTGTTTTGATACTTTAAACAACGTAATTACTTCGTTTAAAGAAATTAAGTTTGATACTTTAAACAAAACAACTAAAATTGAAGATTTACTTAGCGATGCATTTAAAAATAATCCTGAGTTAAAAGGGTCTTATGACGATGTAATGGTTATTCATACCAACAATCTTTCAACTTTTGTTCCGACCGCTTTGTTTGATGAAAATTATTTAGGAAGTTATCTGCAATACACCACAAAAGTATTTGAAACTGACTTTTTTACTTTTGACCGCATTCCGAATTACGAAATGAATTCAGTTTATATTCCGTATGTGAATATTAATAATTTTCTGATTGACAATGTAGGTTCTTTCAATTACAGACATGCCAACAGTATTTTAGTCGAAAAACTTTTGGATAATTCCCGTAATGATGACGAAAAGAAAATGGTTATCAATTTTAATCCTGGGAATTTTGAAATTATCGTAGTTCAAAATCAAAAACTGTTGTTATTCAATTCTTTTGAATATAATACTCCAGAAGATTTTATCTATTACATTTTATTTACGGCAGAACAATTAAGCATGAATCCAGAAAGTTTCCGTTTGGAACTTTTGGGAACCATAACTGAAAACGATCCATTTTATCAGATTGCGTACAAATATGTCCGCCATATTTCTTTTCTAGATGTCTCCAAACTTCAAGAAAGAAACAGTTTTACAACAGCTCAAAATCAAAAACATTATATCTTATTTCAATCATGAGAATCATTTCAGGAAAATACAAAGGGCGTCGAATTAATCCGCCAAAAAATCTGCCTGTGAGACCAACGACTGATATGAGTAAAGAAGCATTGTTTAATGTTTTGAATAATCATTTCAATTTTGACAGCTTAAAGGTTTTGGATTTATTTTCGGGAACCGGCAATATCAGTTTTGAATTCGCTTCACGCGGAAGTGCACCAATTACGTCTGTAGATGGCGATTTTGGATGTGTAAAATTCATCAAACAAGTTTCATCAGAATTTGATTTTGATATTGCAGCGACTAAAAGTGACGTTTTTAAGTTTTTAGAGAATGCTAGAACTACTTATGATATCATTTTTGCAGATCCTCCGTACGGATTGGATCAGGCGACTTTTGAAAAGATCGTTTTAACTGTTTTTGAAAAGGGCTTGCTAGAAGAAGACGGAATGATGATTATCGAACATTCTAAGTATACTAAAATGGAGCACTTAAGCAATTTTTCATTTCAAAAAAGTTATGGAGGTTCGTTTTTTAGTTTCTTCGAACTTCATTCTACAGACGACGATGAAGAACTTCCGGGTGAATCTCCATTAAAAATTGTTGAAGAAGACGAAGGTTAGACTATATCCATATTTAAATATTTAAAATCCCAAATCCCAACTTTCAAACTGGAATTTGGGATTTTTTATTTTGAAATTTTTATTATCTGATTCTGTTTTCATTCTCATTGACGCTTTTTTCTTTAAACTCGCTATCTTTTATTTTTCCGAAAGAATATCTGAGATTTATAGAAACTTCATTGGCATCAACCAAATATCTTGCTCTTGAATTTATATTATTGATGGTAAAGCGTTCCGTATAAATTGTATTCTTAAAAATGTCGTTGTAATTTAAAGTACAAGTCCAGCTTTTGCCAAACGATTTAGCCAGCGACATATCAAAAATCAGTTTAGCATTTCGTTCAAAAACGCCTTCCTTTTGTTTGGTAGCACCCCAAAATGACAAAACAAATGTAAAATCTTTTGGCAGTTTGAATGTATTGTTAGAATAATAATATAAATAAGTTTTAGAGGAATTAAACAAGGCCGAATCATCTTCAATTTTATTGGTTGCAAAAATTAAAGAATTAGTATTTGTCCAAATTTTGTACGTAAATGGGAGCGTAAATTCAATATTATAGCCAGATTCTTTTCGGAAATTTTTCTCAGTAAACGTTAAAACATTATTCTGATTATCAAATACAAAATCCTGATAAATAGGATTTTTGTTCTGGTACAAAGTCAGTTTTACAGATTTGTCGTGGTACTGAAAAGCAGTCGAAATTACATCTATAAAAGTCGGTCCAAGATTGATGTTACTGCCATAAATGAAATACGGATTGATATAAGTTGCAATCATGCTCAGTGACGAATAATTGGGTCTCGAAATACTTTTGGAGTAATCGAAAGTCACACTTTTTGTACTGTCAATTGGATAAGAAAGCTGTGCTTTTGGAAAAAGATTCGTGTAGTTTCTGTCAATCAAAAAAGCATTGTCTGTGCTGTATTTTCCGCTTACATTGGTATTTTCAACTCTTAATCCGATCGAAAAATCCGCTTTTTTAATTTTTCCCGAAAGCTGTGTATAAGCGGCTAAATTGGCTTCTTTAAAATGATAATCAAAACTGGTGTTTTCATTTTTATCAAAATCAAAAACATCATAATCTGATTTGGATTTAGCAGCAGAATACAATCCGCCATATTCCCAATTCCATTCATTTTTAAACTTTTTTTCCAAATCAATTCTTCCTGAAAAAACATCGACATTAAACTTTTGGTCGCGATTCTGGGATAATTCTAATTCTGTCTCATTGAAATCATTCTGAACCAGACTCCACAAATGCTGATTAAAATTAGAGCCCTGAAAACCAACAAACAACTTTGTATCGATCGCTTTTATTTTTTTTGAATAATTGATAAATGAATTAATAAAATTCTTTATACTTGAATTATCACTGAAGGTATAAACATTATTTTCCTCGTCTTGATTCTTGTTATACGTAAACGTGTTAATATCAAAAGTATCATTACGTCTTCTTCCATTCACGTTCACAGAGAAATAATCGTCATCATTAATTTTATAAAACAAACCTCCGCCAAAAACATATTCCTTTCTATAAGTAACAGCCGAAACATCATAATCTGAAACAATATTTGCCTGCGGAATCTGATACCCAATACTATGATTTTCCCAAGGGTTTAATTGGTTGTAATTAAAATTGGCTTTCCATTCTATTTTACCTTTTTTAAAACTGGAATTAAATCCTAAATAATTATTATAATTCTTTTTAAAAGAAGCTGTTTCAGAAATATCGGTTTTAAAACTATCTTTTTTGCTTAACTTTCTGGTAACCAGAATTACAGCACGGCCTTCTGCTTCATATTTTGAAGATGGATTTTGAATAATTTCAATTGTTTTGATATCAGCAACCGACAATGCGTTTAGATCGTTCATTCCTACGCGCTGATTGTCTATATAAATAAGCGGATTTCCTTTGCCTACAATCGAAATATTTTCGCGATTCGCGCTCACTTGTACGTTAGGAAGTCGCGAAAGCAGATCAACTGGATTCGGGATTGAATTGTAAACAGAATTAGCAACATCAACCTTTATATTTCCATTTGAATTGGTAAAAGTCTTTTTGTTCTGAGAAATTACTACTTCGTTTAATAGCTGATTTGAAATTGAATCTTTTGGTATTTCATTTTGCGCATTTGCGACAAACGAAAGACAAAAAAGCAACAATGCAATTAAAAGTTTTATTGGCAAATAGATATTCATTTTATTGTTTTTTTGATTTATGACGATGCAAAAATGCTTTGAAAAAACTATTGCGAAAGTTAATTGAAGGTTAATGCGAAGTTAACGGGCTTTTTATGCTTTAAAAGCATTATTTTTGAGGCAGAAAAGTGTACACGAATTTAACAGGCTTAAAAAAATATCTCCCGTAGATTTAGCTGATTTAGGAGATAAAAAATCTGCCGAATTTGCAAAATCTGCGGGAGAGAAATTATCTGTGTAATATATTTTCAAACAAAAATGAAACAAAGAATCAATTTACTAATTACGTTTTCTGTAATCGCACTTATCGTGCTGATGACGGTGCAATGTTATTTGGTAAAAACGGCTTACGAATACAAAGTAGCGCAGTTTCATACGCAGATTAAAAATGAAATTGCTCAAATCACGAATAATTACAGTGATATTGACTCTGCTTTGGTTGCAAAAAAAGAAGCGCTTTACAAAAGTCTTTCGGAGAATTATATTAAAGGAAAAAATTCTAAACTTGATATTAAAAGTGGAATTTTGGCAAATCAATATCAAAGTGCTTTAACGAAACAGATCCAGCGAAAATTTGAGCGGGATTTACCCAATTTCAAAATTGATTTTGCTATCGTTTTAAATAAATTTATCTTGTATAAAAACGAAAAAAAAGCAGATACTATTTTCTCTGAAACGCCATTTATTGAAAACAAATTATACGGAAACCTAGCTTCATTAAATCAAGCTTTTCTAGTTCGAAATTATGTTGGAACAACCAACGGAACTTTTGAAAATGAGGAATATCAATTACTTACAGAAGATTCAATGTATGTTTCGGTTATCGATTGGGAAATGATTATTTTAAGACGAATGACTTTTATTCTAATTCTTTCTTTATTGTCGATTTTAACCTTGATTACACTTTTTGTGATTGCTTTAAAAGCTTTAATCAAACAAAAAAAAGTGAGTGATGTTAAAACTGATTTTATTAATAATATTACGCACGAGCTTAAAACGCCTTTGGCTACTTTAGGGATTTCTACAAAAATTTTAGAGCAGAAAAACATTCGTGACAACGACGAAAATTTCAACGCAATTGTCAATACCATTTCACGTCAGAACAATCGTTTGCAGAGTTTGATTGATCAGGTTATGGCTAATTCGCTTGCAGAAAATGAACTTGAATTGCAGAAAGAAAAAATTGAAACCGAGGATTTTTTGCTTTCGATCGTAAAAGATTTTAAAATTACGTTTCCAAAAATCAATCTAAAGACCGATTTTCAAACTCAGAAAACGATTTTAGTTTTAGATAAATTTCATCTTACCACTGCTTTTTTAAATGTTTTGGAAAATGCTGTAAAATATGGCTCAAGTACCATTACAATCAAAACAAAAATTATTGAAAACCAGTTTTCTATCAGTATTGAAGATGACGGAATTGGTATTGCAAAAAACAAACAATCCCTTCTTTTTGACAAATTTTACCGCGTTGAACAAGGAAACCTGCACAATACAAAAGGCTTAGGTTTAGGCTTGTATTATGTTGCACAAATTGTGAAAGCGCATCACGGCTCTGTCAGCGTTATAAGCGATTTAGGAAAAGGAACCGAGTTTACTATTTTATTAAAAGTTTAAATCCTTTATTTTGAAAAAATTACTTTTAGCCGAAGACGATTTTGATTTTGCTACCATTTTAAAACAGTATTTAGAACTGCATCAATTTGAGGTAACTTGGGCAGAAAATGGCGAAATAGCTTTGGATTATTTTAAAAACCAGACTTTTGATATCTGCGTTTTTGATGTCATGATGCCGATCTTGGACGGATTTTCATTAGCTGAAAAAATAATTACAATCAATCCTGAAATTCCGTTTATTTTTCTAACAGCGAGAAAATTAAAAGAAGACAAAATTATCGGACTAAAACTGGGCGCAGACGACTATATCGCGAAACCTTTTGAGGTTGACGAACTGGTACTTCGTTTACAGAATATTCTAAAAAGAATTGAACAAAAGAGAAGTCTGGACGGAAATAATATAATTGAAATAGGTTCGTATATTTTTGATAATGAAAGATTAACTCTTAACAATAAAAATCATGTGCAGCAGCTTACCGAAATGGAAGCATCTCTGATTGAATATTTATATCTAAACCATAACCAGTTATTAAAAAGAGATCAAATCCTAATGTCTGTCTGGAAAAAAGACGATTATTTTTCAGGCCGAAGCATGGATGTTTTCATCAGCCGTCTTCGAAAATATTTCAATTCAGATCCTAAAATTAAAATTGAAAGCGTCCGCAATATTGGCTTAGAATTTAAAATAGAAAAACCTTGATTAATCAAGGTTTTTCTATTTTTATTTGTAAAAGGCTATTTAATCACCCATCCTAAAGTAAAGTTTCCAACAGGAACAAACTCTGTATCATACTTATCGAAATTAACTCCTGGTCCTATATTAAATTCTAAATTAAATCTTCCTTTGTAAGTGCGCTGTAAACCCCATAATGGAGCAATTGTAAATGATCCAACATAGTTTCCATATTTTTCATTTGTTGAAATTGAAGGAAAGTTATAAAGTGCGCTTACTGCAATATAATTTCCTGAATTAAAAGCGGTTCTTTTTCCTTTACTAGCTCTTTTTTCTAAATTATAATAATGACGAAATTGTTCATTGATTAGGGGAAAAAGATAGAAATTACCCTCACCATAATAACTGTTATATCGATATCCTAAACCTAAAGCGACTTCTGAATAAAGTGTATTCTTTTCTGACAATGCGTGTTCATACACAATTCCAGGAAATAACATATTGATTTTGAATTGATTTTTTACAACTGCTGGAGCTTCATCTTGAGCTTTAGCAACATTAATAAATAGTACAGAAACAAACAGAACTAAGTAGTTTTTTATCATTTTTGGTTTGTTAAATTGGTTGCGACAAAAATAGTTTTAAAAATAGATTATCCTATTAAAACTTAACTTATTTTCTTACAATCGTATTGAGATAATTTACTGCACTGCAAATCATATAAGTTTACTAAACAATTGTATAACAATATTTAACAATTGTAATTCTAAATTTGATGTAAACTTTAAAATCTAACATCATGAACCTAAAAAGATTTTTCGGCGGATTACTGACAATCCTCGGAATTGTAGGACTTATTTATACTGCCGTTATTTTTGCCGGCACATCTGGAGAAACCAGAGATATCAAATCACTTATTATTTATGGAATTTTGGGAATCGTCTTTTTTACATCCGGAATCAGTTTGGTTCGTGCGACAAAAGACGAGTCGTAATTTTATTTTGCCACGAAGACGCTAAGACGCAAAGTTTTTGCCCTCACAAAAAATCGCCAAATTTTTAAAATTAAAAAAATTTCTTTGCGACTCTGCGACTTTGCGAGCCATATTTAGAGCTAGAAAAAAAACTTAGAGTCTTTGTGTCTTCGTGGCAAAAAACTAAAAATTATTCCTCCAAAACAGGCTCCAGATTCAACTCTGTAAAATCTCTTTCTGTTTTTGAAATGATGATCGTTGCTACTGTATTTCCAATTAAGTTTGTAATTGCTCTGGCTTCACTCATAAATTTATCTACGCCTAATAAAAAGGCTAAACCTTCAACCGGAATTTTATGCAGCGCCGTTAATGTTGAAGCCAGAACAATAAATCCGCTTCCAGTAACTCCTGCTGCACCTTTTGAAGTAATCATTAAAATCCCAATAACAGTTAAAATTTCGAAAAAACTCAAATGCACATCGTACAATTGAGCCAAAAATAGTACCGACATCGAAAGATAAATCGAAGTTCCATCTAGATTAAAGGAATAACCCGTCGGAATCACCAATCCAACAACAGATTTACTGCAACCCATTTTTTCCAATTTCACCATAATACTTGGCAGTGCAGCTTCAGAAGATGATGTTCCTAAAACGAGTAAGAGTTCTTCTTTGATGTATTTTAAAATGGATAAAATATTTATTTTATAATATCTTAGAATACTTCCTAAAATCAAGAATACAAAAAGTGCCATCGTTACATAAACACAGAGCATTAATTTTCCAAGCGGAATTAAAGTCTGTAATCCAAATTTTCCAATGGTATAAGCCATACCGCCAAAAGCACCGATTGGAGCGAGATACATTATATATTTTAAACAGGTAAAAACAACTTTAGAAAAACGTTCTAAAACCAAAATTGTCTGTTCCCTTTTCTTATAAAAATTCAAAGCAATTCCGCATATAATAGCGGCTACTAAAACCTGCAACGTAAAATTGGAAAAGAAAAACTGCAGCCATGAAAAATCTTTGGCAGTTCCGCTTGTATACTGACTTGCATCTCCCAAAGCAAGACTTGATTTATCTATTTTTCCAGGCTGAAACAAATACGCAACTGCCACTCCAATTGCCAATGCAACAGTAGAAACAACTTCAAAATATACTAAAGCTTTCACACCAATTCGTCCTACTTTTTTCAGGTTTCCCATTCCAGAAATTCCCAGAACAATAGTTAAGAAAATGATTGGTCCAATAAAAAGTTTGATTAGATCAACAAATCTTTTGCCTAAAATTTCCATTTTCACACCATTTTCCGGCGAAAAATGTCCGAGTAAAACTCCCGCAATAATCGCAATCAGAACCCAGAAAGTTAGATTGGTCAATACAATTTTAAGAATGCTTTTGTTCTTTTTTGAAGAAGGATTTGGAGTGGGAATATTCATGAAATCAGGTTAGTTAGTTTCACAAATATATATAAAAAATGCAGACCTATAAGCCGGATTCTGTTCTTGTCTCATTCTACAAACGAGGCAATACCTTATCATTTATCTAGATCCCGAATTGCTTCGGGATTCAATCTACCTACCCTTCGGCAACGAACGAGAAGCCCTTAAATGCCGATATACTTGGTATTTCACCGCATAGAGTTTACCTGGTTTCACTACAGCATTACCTGTACATACTTTCTGCTGCACTTGTCCTAATCCTCTCGTTTCGAAAAACGAGAGAACCGACGGGCGTTACCCGCTATGCTTCTCTATGGTGTCCGGACTTTCCTCCCTCTCGTCCCAAAAGACGAGACGACGATAAGGCGGTCTGCGGGGCAAAAGTACAATTTTATCACTTAACTATATTGGTTTTAAATTTCAGTTTTTATGGACTTTATTCTAACTTTTTAATTTTAAAATAGTTATCTTTAAAATTCCATTAATTTTAAATTCAGTTATCATGAGGAGAATGTATCATTACGCAACTGTTTCAAAGGCTTTAGATCAATTGAATGAAAAAGGATTTACATGTGATTTTAATCGAAATGCTGACTTGATTAAAAAGAATCCTGAGAAATTTGAAATTGTTCATGTGTATCGATACGAAGGGGAATCTGACCCGGCGGATGAGGCAGTTGTATACGGAATTAGATCTGTAAACGGTAAAAAAGGTGTTTATGTAGCTGGTTTTTCAGCCGATTCAGATCAGGAAACAGCGCAGTTTTTATTTCAATTAAGTATTAAGGGAAGGTAAAATTTTTAAAATCCCAATCTAAACTTGGGAACAAGAAAAAATCCAAATTCTAATTTCTGTAAAATTGGAATTTGGATTTTTTTTTATTTAAAATTTCTCTACTATTATACTGTTGGTATTTTCAATTTCCAGCCGGGCTGAATTAGGTCTGGATTTGAAATAATATCTTTATTGGCTTCAAAAATATCCTTCCAAGAAACTCCATACGCTTTTCCAATTTTAGAAAGAGAATCGCCTACTTCAACGGTATATTCTCTAGAAACGCTTTCTGCAACTTCTATATTCATAACTACATCAGCAGATCTGTAATCTGGATCAATTTCGCCATAAGAATTCCAAAGTTTTTCTTTGTCTGCTGCCGATTTAACTGTGCCATCAATATATAGCACATTATCTTGTTCTCTTACCTGTAAATCTGTTGTTCCTACCTCAGAAGCCAGATCTATCAATTCTCTATATTTATCTTGTAAACTCATAACAACTTATTTTATGATTAATTTGTTATCCACTTTTTTCGGTTTCAATTCTTGTATGCTTTGCATAAGAGGCTGTAATTTATCTCTTTTGATTTCTCCTGAAAGTGTTACAACACCTCCAACAACTGTAGCGCTCACACCATCGTAAGCATCTACAACTTTATGCACCGATTTATCTAATTCATTATCTGGATTAATAACAACAGCCGCAGCCGCAGGTTCTTGATTAGCTCTAGCAAGTTCGCAGGTATTTACTACAGACTTTACACCTTTTACAGATCTAACGCTTTTCTCAATATTTTTCTTGAAAATTTCGTCATCACAGGTTCCTGTAATTGTGGCCACACCGTCGTGTACAGCAACTTGGATGTTTGGTGTGTCGCTAAGTTTTTCGCTAATTGCTTTTTCAATATCTGCATCTTTCGGAGCACAAGCTGCGAGAGAAACAAAAAGACCAATTGCTAATAAAAGGGATTGCATTTTCATAATAAGATGTTTTAATAATTAACTATCTAAAATTAAACAGATTAAACATCAAAACATTATAGGATATGCTTGTAGATTTTATATCTTTTCCAGTAAAATTTAGAAATTATGCAATTCAGTTTTAACTGAAGAGTTAATTTTAATTATCAAAAAAAATGAATTTCAAGTTAGTATTGTTCGTCATAAAACGAACAGCATTATTTGAATTTTCTAATTTTGTAAGAGTGATGATTTTTTTTCTTGATTTTACATTTTCATTTGCCAAAACCAATGAAAAACATTTTACGGATACATTCAAATCTGGTTCCCAATTATGAAGGCTTTTCAAATCTTTTGAATAAGGATAATTAGTTGATAAATTTCCTTTTACTACTAAAAAGCAATTATATTGTTCTATACATACATCTGTCTTCTTAATAACAAATCCAAATAAAAAAACAGAAGTATAAACTTTATTTTGTTCTACGAATAAACCTTTCTTTATTAATAAAAAAACCAGTAAAACAAAGACAAAAACAAGTAATGCTACTTTAATAAAAACATACTCAGTTAATTTCAAAGAATTAAACATTCCAAGTAAAACCATCACACACACAAATACCGTAATGAGTAAATTTTGAAACTGCTTAAAATCTAAATTTCTTTCTAGAATAATTTTCATTTTATTTATCAACTGATAATATTTTTATTAATTCTTCTGCTTGGATCATTGGCATTTTTTATTTAGAACAATACTCAAGTTCTCTTTCGATACTACTTTCTATTACACCTTCTCTAAAATATGTTTTTTTGATCCAATTTTTGTATTTATCATAAACCGTTTCAATAGTAGTTGTATCAACTTTTTCTTCTCCTTGATTGTAGTAATCGCTTTTTGATTTATAAACTATCTTCCCAGCATTTTTAAAAGTCTTATAATAATCTCTAATCACTTTATTAGCTCCATACACATAAGTGCAATCAGACAAAGAGTCTTTTGAAGTCCAAGTAGTTTGAGATCTTTCTAAAAAGTCTCTTTCATATTCTTCCACAATTTTTAATTCAAACTGCTTATTTTTAACTGTTTTAGTAACTTCTTTCCGAGAATATCTTGGACTTATTTTTGTCACTATTGTAGTATCTTTATCTTTTTTGTGTTCATACAATGTTTGTTTTTCTGGATAGAATGACATTTTATAACCTTTATTGGACTCACTTGTTACTACTGTTTCTCCTTTTTCATTTTCGGGGTTATGATATAAATTTTCAATCAAATGATTCTGATTATTGTATTTATAAACTCTGAAATCTTGTAAAGTGTCATTAACATAACGTTCTTGTTTAACAACCAAATCTTTGACAAATCTATTTATATACTTTTCTTTGTACTTCTCATTGCTGTATATTTTTGTAGAGTCTGGATATTCAGAATTACCACTAAAATATTGATTTACAACATCTAATTTCACAATACCATTATTTCTTGAAATAGTCGTAATTCTTTCTAAGGGATCAAATTCTACTTTTCTCCAAGAATCTCTATTAGCTTTGTCATAAAGATTTAGGGATTGAACTGTTCCATTTTTAAAAAAATAAACTTCCGAAATATCTTTTACCGAATCAATTTTTGAGCTCATTCTATCAATTCTCAAAGTTTTAACTGTCATTTTTTTAATGCAGCCTTTATAATCAATATTACTTGGTACAAGCATGTTTTTTTTGATGTTAACTTCTTGAGAGGAAACTAATAAATTGAATAGTAAGAAAAAAAGTGTGGTTAATTTTTTCATTATCAATGAGCTTTTGTGAATAGACAACTTTAAATTTATTGTTCCTACAAATATTGCATTTTTTCATTTAAATCAGTTATTTTTTTATTACAGAAAAAGTTTCCTTTAAAAATCCTACAAGGTTTTTTTATAATTCAAAAAATAAAAAATCTACTAAAAAATACCTTACTAACTAATATTCAAACCACTCAAAAAACCTTCAAAATTTTTATGATTTTCAGATTTGTGATTTGGTAATTTTCAGCCTATATTTGCTATCGAATAAAAAAGAATATGGAACAATTTGTAGTATCGGCACGTAAATATCGTCCTCAGACATTTAAAGATGTTGTGGGGCAGAAAGCCATTACCAACACTTTGTTGAATGCTATTGAAACCAACCATTTGGCTTCTGCTCTTTTATTTACAGGACCGCGTGGAGTTGGTAAAACTACCTGCGCCCGTATTTTGGCACGAAAAATAAATCAGCCAGGATATGATGATCCTACAGAAGATTTCGCGTTCAATGTTTTTGAGCTTGATGCTGCTTCTAACAACTCTGTTGATGATATTCGAAGCCTTATCGATCAGGTTCGAATCCCGCCGCAAACTGGACAATACAAAGTATATATTATTGACGAGGTTCATATGTTGTCTTCGGCCGCTTTTAATGCTTTTCTTAAAACATTAGAAGAACCGCCAAAACATGCTATTTTTATTTTAGCTACAACAGAAAAACACAAAATTCTTCCAACGATTTTATCACGCTGTCAGATTTTTGATTTCAAAAGAATTACGGTAAAAGATGCTAAAGAACATTTAGCAGATGTTGCTGAAAGCCAAGGAATCAATTTTGAAGACGACGCACTGCACATTATCGCTCAAAAGGCTGATGGAGCAATGCGTGATGCTTTGTCCATTTTTGACCGCGTAGTTTCATACTGCGGGACAAATTTAACACGTCAGGCTGTAACCGAAAACCTAAACGTTTTAGATTACGAAACGTATATTACTATTACGGATTTACTTTTAGAAAATGAAATTCCAAAGCTTTTATTAGCTTACAACGACATTCTTGCAAAAGGTTTTGACGGACATCATTTTATTTCAGGACTAGCTTCTCATTTTAGAGATTTATTAGTCAGCAAAACGCCTTCGACTATTGCTTTACTGGAAGTTGGTGAACAGGTACAGCAAATGTATGCCGCTCAATCGCAGAAATGCTCTCAAGAGTTTTTATTAAAAGGAATTGATATTGCAAACGACTGCGATTTAAAATACAAATTAAGCCAGAATCAGCGCCTTTTAGTTGAATTATGCTTGATGCAATTAGCCTCTATCAACTTTGATGGAGAAAAAAAAAAGCTGAGCAATTCATAATTCCACCCGTTTACTTTAAAAATGGCGGTTATTCGATTGTTGAAATTCCAAGTGTAAAAACTGAAATTCCAAGTTCGGAAGAAAAAACAAATGCCAATGTCAACCAAAATGACAATGACAACTCTGCCGTTCAACACACTGAAACTATTTCTGTAAGTCCGGAAGTTCCGAAAGTTCAGACTCCTGAAGTTCCTAAAACAGAAACAAGCAGTACTCCCAAGGTTTCTGCATTTTCTTTGGCAAGTATCCGCAAGAAAAAAGAATTGGAAGCCAGCACTAAATCCTATGTTAAACCATCATCTGTATTACCTACAGAAGAATTTAACGAAACGGACATGCGTTTGCATTGGAACAAATATGCCGAGCGTTTAGGTCAGAAAGGGCTAAGAATCATGGAATCGATATTACTAATTAGTGATCCAATTTTGAACGGAACTACAATTAGTTATGAACTTCCAAATGAAGGTTCTAAACTGGAATTTGAAAGTCAGATGAATGGATTATTAGGACATTTAAAAGGACATTTGCACAACCACGATATCACAATTGAAGTTATTGTAAATGAACAGGCAGAAACCAAAAAAACATATAACAATCAAGATCGTTACAATCGTTTCTTAGAAATCAACCCAAACATTGAACTGCTGCGTTCCGTGTTTGGATTGGATTTAAAAGATTAATATTATTTTTAACGTATTTAATTATTTATTCTGGAGTCCGAAGTTATAGATTGTATCGAGCCATTTTTTTCTCTGCATTTCTTCGGAGCCTTTTATAATTCCGATATAACTTACTTTTACAGGTTTCACACCGCAAAATTCTAAGGTAGATTTCTTTAATTGATTAACACTTGGCCGTCCAAAAAACAATCTGTAATACCAGCTTGGCTGATCTAGCGTAGTAATAATATGAGCTGTTTTTCCTTTTAATAATTTGTCCCACCAAACCGAATTTTCTCTGTATTGAAAAGCCATTCCGGGCAGAAACAACCGATCAATAAAACCTTTTGTAATCGCAGGAAGACCGCCCCACCAAACGGGATGAATCCATACTAAATGATCGGCTCTTTTTATTTTTTCCCAAGATTCAAGTAAATCTGGTTCTAATTCAGTTCGCTTTTGGTAGCCGAACTGTAAATTTGGATTGAATTTTAAATCTGCTATTATTATGGTTTCAACTTGTGCTCCAGAAGCAATTGCGCCATTTTTATACGATTCTGCAATTCCGAAATTGAAACTTTCAGGGTTTGGATGTCCGTTTATAATTAGTATTTTTTTCATATTGATGTTTTTTCAAAAATACTTTTAGTACATTTTATTTTACTAGACAAATGTCCTGAAAATTGTCGCTACTTTATTTTTCTCTCGCAGATTTTGCAGATATTAATATTTTTTATAATCGGCTCAATCTGCAAAATCTGCGGGAAACAAAAATCACAATACTGCTTTTCGAATTCGGCTTAAATGTCTTGGCGTAACCCCCAAATAGGAAGCTAAATATTGCAGCGGAATTAACTGCAAATACTTCTGATGATTTTTATATAATTCTTCATAACGCTGTGCACCAGATAATTTCTGAAAAGAAACCATTCTTTTGTGCAGATTTACAAATTCTAACTCTGTTAATTTACGACCTGTTTCCTGCCAGTTAAAACCTGATTGATAAAGTTTTTCCAGAGTTTTACGATTTAAAATCTGCAACTCTGTATCAGCAAGAGCCTGAATATTTTCTTCTGCTTTTTCTTGGGTTATAAAACTGGCAAAAGATGCCATAAATTCATTTTCAAAAGCAAAACAATTGGTGATTTCATCTCCTTTATGATTAAAAAAAAAGGAACGTAAAATCCCTTTCTTTATAAATACAATTTCGTTGCAAATTTGATTTTCAGTCAATAACAATTCTCCTTTTTTCAAGGTTCGATACGTAATTAAATCGTCAAGAAGATTTAATTCATTAGCAGAAAAATCTTGAATGGACTGAAAAATTGATTTCATAAAAGAAAAAAGTCTGCCACGAACTACACCAATTTACACTAATTTCTATTATAAAAAATAAAAAACTAATTCGGGTAAATTGGTATAATTCGTGGCAACAAAAAGAGTTAAATATTAAATTTTACCGTAATACATTGCTTTTACAATACCGTCAGAAAGTCCAATTTTTGGAACATAAATCTGGCGCGCTCCACTCCATTTCATCGCATTCAGGTAAATTCTTGTCGCGTGGATGATAACGTCGGCGCGGTCGGAGTTTAAACCTAATTCGGCAATTCTTTGTTCATATGTCAATGAATTTAAGAAAGCGTATTGCGAATTGATATAAATATACGAAAGTGGTTTTTCCTGCTGTTTTCCAGACATTTTAAACAACTTATTGATGTTTCCTCCGGATCCAATAAGTGTAACCTCTTCGTAATCTGCAGTATTGGTTTTAATCCATTTTTCGATTTCGTCCCAAACTACATCATGAACCATGTTATTCAGCAAACGAACGGTTCCAGCTTTAAAAGATCTCGAAGTAATCATTTTCCCAGAAGAGAAAAGTGTAAACTCGGTGCTTCCACCTCCAACATCCACAAAAAGATAGGTTTCGTCAGATTTAATTAAATGATGCAGATCTGTAGAAGCGATAATTGCAGCTTCTTTTTTACCATCGATAATTTCGATTTTAATGTCGGCTTTTTTCTTAATTAAAGCCACAACTTCTTTTGCGTTATAGGCTTCTCGCATTGCAGAAGTTGCAAAAGCCATATAACGTTCTACTTTATGTACTTTCATCAAAAGGTTAAATGCTTTCATAGCATCTACCATTCGATCTATATTTTCTGGTGAAATCTCTCCAACGGTAAAGGCATCTTGACCTAAACGAATTGGCACACGAACAAGGGAACTTTTATTAAACTGCGGTTCTTTTCCTTCTTGTTCTACAACGTTAGCTATCAGAAGCCTCATGGCATTTGATCCGATATCTATTGCTGCAAACTTCCTAATATTAATCACGCTCACTTTATGATTTTTGAAATTGTTTTTTAAATTAATTTACTTTTTGAGGAACCTCATCTAGTACTGCTGTTTTATTCTGATAATATTTATAGGTCTCAAATTGTGCTCTAAACGGGGCATGATGATTTTTAGGTTTATACTTATTATCTAATTTATAAGAATGATATCTTACTTTTACATTTCCTTTCCAGGCAAGATTGAAATTATCAATTAATTCTTTTTTAATTTCAAGGTCATAAATTGGACAGGTTACTTCGACTCTTCCGTCAAGGTTTCTTGTCATAAAATCGGCCGAAGATATATAAACTTCTGTCAGACCCGCATTTCCAAAAATATAAACTCTCGAATGTTCTAGATAGTTATCTACAATACTAATAGCTTCAATATTTTCACTCATTCCTGGAATTCCTGGAATCAGACAGCAGATACCTCTCACTTGAAGCTGGATTTTAACACCCGCATTACTTGCTTCATATAATTTATCGATCATTTTAAAATCGGATAAACTATTCATTTTTAACTTAATGTGTGTTTTTCTTCCAGCCAAAGCATGCAGAATTTCACGATCAATCAGCTTTATAAATTTAGTTCTCGTATAATGAGGCGAAACAATTAAATGTTTGTATCGGTGCACTCTATAATTGATATCGAAGAACTCGAATATTTTTGATGTGTCTTTTAAAATCCCTTGGTGACAAGTGAAAAGTGTTACATCGGTATAAATTTTAGCAGTCGATTCGTTGAAATTTCCAGTAGAAATAAATCCGTAACGACGGTTTTTACCATCTTCAGTTCTTTCGATAACACATATTTTACTGTGTACTTTAAGGCCTTTAATTCCAAAAATCAATTCGATTCCTTCTGTCTGCATTTGTTCTGCATAAGAAATATTTGACGCTTCATCAAAACGAGCTTGAAGCTCAATCTGAACGACTACTTTTTTACCGTTTTTGGCAGCATTAATCAGTGAACTGATAATCTGCGAATTTTTAGCCAAACGATATAAAGTTATTTTAATGCTTGTCACTTTTGGATCTAAAGCAGCTTCCCGCAAAAACTTAGTCAGATAAGAAAATGACTGGTATGGCGCATGCACCAAATAATCTTTTTTACTTATTTTTTCTAAAATACTTCCATCCAGACTTAAACCTGGAACTGGCAGCGGTTCATTAGGTTTGTACAATAAATCGTAACGCCCTAGGTTTGGAAAACTCATATAATCACGGCGGTTGTGGTATCTTCCTCCGGGAATTATACTGTCTGTTTCTACAATTTTCATTTTATCTAAGAAAAAATGCAGTGTATCATCTTCTATTAAACTATCATAAATAAAACGAACTGGTTCTCCAATACGGCGGTCTTTTACGGATGTAGCAATTTTTTCAAGCATACTTTTGCTCAAATCACTGTCAATATCCAATTGAGCATCACGTGTAATTTTGATCATATGAGCCGAAACGGTCTTATAATCAAATATATTAAAGATGTTTTTCAGTTTAAAACGAATTACGTCATCAATTAGAATAACATATTGTTTCTCATCATCAGAAGGCAGAACAACAAAACGGTTTATGTTTTTAGGAATTTCAATTAAAGCATAACGCACTTCGTCATTTTTTAACTCCAGACGAACTGCCAAATAACCTAAAGTATCTTTTAGAATTGGAAAAACAGCCAAATCATTCAAAATGATTGTTACCAGCTCAGGACTTAGTTTTTGTGTATAAAAGTCTTTTAAAAAACATTCTTGCTTTGGTGTTATCTGGGTTTCATTTATAATAAAAATATTCTCGGCTTCGAGCTCTGCTTCAATATTACCGAGAATACGCAAACTTTCAGACTGCTGCTGAATTACGATTTCTGTAATATCTTTAATTAATTGATGAGCAGAAATACCTCCTAAATATTTTTCACCAGAAATACCAGAGAGACTTAATCGTCTAATGGCTGCGTACCGAACTCTAAAGAATTCATCTAAATTGTTTGAAAAAATTCCAACAAAACGCAGTCTGTCTAAAAGCGGAACCGTATTATCTGCTGCTTCTTGAAGCACTCTTGCATTAAACGCCAACCAGCTTTTTTCTCTATCGATATATTTCTGTTCGTACACTGTTATTATTTTAAATCTTTGGGGAAAATAGTTTTTTGAGTTTTGCCTTTATCAATTGTGTCCCAGTTCTCGGCATCAAATTGAAGCGATACAAAGCCCGAAGTTGGAACATTTTCAATAAAAACATCCCCAAATTTATTAACAAAATTTGTAATAGCCTCGTTATGTCCAAAAAGAATAACGCTTTCTAAACTATTATCACATGATTTGATAACTTTTTCTAATTGCCTTTCGTCAAATGTGTACAAATCGTCTCTAAAAACAATACTTTCTAAAGGATAAGAAATATTTTGTGCAAAGATCAAAGCAGTCTCTGAGGCTCTGGCAGCGGTGCTGCTCCAGATGATAAAAGTTTTAGGAAGATATTTGGAAATATTTAATGAGACATCATGCGCGTCTAAGATTCCTCTTTTCATTAAAGGACGATCAAAATCTTTTAAAGGTGCTTCCCAACTCGATTTTGCATGACGTATTAAAATTAGATTTTTCATAAGCCGTAAATTTAAAAACCTGTTATGCAGGCTGCTATTTTATTTAACTTCTAATGTACAAAAGATATTTTAAACCTTTCCTTTTTTTTATTTCTGTTAACATTATATCGAAATTTTAACAAGTATGATTCTTTTTTAAAAGGTTAACATTTCGGTAAAATAAAAATGCTTGTTTTTTGGATTTTATGTTCTTCATCTATAAAATCCGTATTTAATCGATATTATCTAAATCTGCAAAAAATTAACTAAATATTTGATTTTTAGCAATTTACAATATTTTAAAAGAACGAATTTTCGTCAAAAAAGCAAAATAAATGCATTAAAAATTCGCTTTTTTAGTTTAAAAAATATGCTTTTTAACGCTATTTTTTGTTAAAAAACATCATTTCAACGAGTTTTTAGGTTAGTTGCAGAGAAAAAAAATCAAAAGTAAACGGACTATATAACTTTGATTATGTTAAAATACTTTAAATACATTAAAACAAAATCTTTGAGTTATGAGAGCTAAATATACTCTTGAAAAAGCAGTAAAATTTGTTAACAATTGTAAGTTCATTTTTTCTTTCAAAAAGAACATCTTTCAAAAAAACATTTTTCTTCTGTTGTTATTTTTAATGACAAATTTTTCATTTGGTCAAGTTGAAAATGTTAATTCGTACTTAACAAACTTAGAAAATTCTAGACAGGATTCTAAGCTTAGTAATCTTAAACATCTGCTGTATGATCTACATTCTGCAGTTTATGCTTCTTCGGGTGAAATAAACGTTTATGGCGATATGCCTACTGCTTTATTTACAGATAACAATTCTATTAACAGCCTTAACACTTCTGTTTCTTTAAAGAACAACATTGAAATTGCTACCATCAAAATTGAAAAAGCAGCAGATTTAAACAAATCTATTGACCTTAATGCTTTTTCGGGTTTTGAAAATTTAAAATACATTTTCATTCTTTCAGAAATCGATACAACTCCTTCTGTAATCAATAATCTGATTAGAAATGACACTTCAAAATACATTCTTCTTTACAAAATTTCTATAGGCGGATAATTAAAAAACTATTACTATGAAAAAAATCTACTCTCAGTTTTTTACGGTTTTTTATTTCCTATTAATGCTGGTTATTGGTATCAACACAGTAAATGCACAAGTAATAAAACCGTTTAAAGAAAGAACTTCCTCTTATTCTCCTGCCAGAACAATTTATAAAATTAAAGGAGATTTTACGATGATCGGAAATACCAATCTGACGCTACAAGATTATACTGCAAGTAAAACCAATGGGCCAAATCCTATGGTTTATGTTGACACGGATAATGATAATCAAACGCATAATTCTTCTTCTGCTACTTTGGATTTATTGAATGACAGCGGGGCAAAATTGACTAATTGCTACAATATCATCTATGCGGGATTGTATTGGACGGGAAGAGTTTCTGATGCTGGTACAAGTCCAGATTCTTTTGATGTCACTAAAAATGGCGTAACTAAAACTTTAGACAAAAGAAAAATTTTATTCAAAGGTCCTACTAATGCTTCCTACAGCGAATTTACAGCTACTGATATTTATTTTCCGACAAACGCAGATAACAATATTTATACTGCCTACTCAGAAGTTACTGATTATGTAAGAACAAATGGTGTTGGTGAATATTTTGCTGCTAATATAACCGCAACTGAAGGTGCCGACGGAGGCGATATTGGTAAATTTGCAGGATGGGGTTTGGTGGTTGTTTATGAAAACTCTAATATGAAAAACAGAGATATTACTGTTTTTGACGGTCATGCCTTTGTGAGCAATAATATAGTTGCCAATCATACTATTCCAGTTTCTGGATTTAACTCTGCAATGTCTGGTACAGTTGGTGTTAAACTAGGTGTGATGGCTGGTGAAGGTGATGTTAATTATGAAGGTGATTATTTTCAAATTCAAAAATTGAATACCAACGATTATTTGTTTTTAAGCCATTCTGGAAATTCTACCAATAATTTCTTTAAATCTTCTATTAATACTGGAGGAAATAACCGAAATCCGAATTTAGTCAATAATACAGGACTTGATATTGCCATGTTTTATCTTCCAAATGAAAATAAAGATATTATTGGCAATAATCAAACTTCAACGACTTTTAAATACGGGTCAACAGTTGACAGTTATGCTATTTTTTCCATTGTAATGGCCGTTGATGCTTATGTTCCAGAAATAGAAGGAGTTCTTACTGCTACTACTATTAACGGCAGTAATGCAGGAGCAGGTCCTTACACTGTTTTACCAGGTGAAGAGCTTGGTTACAAAGTACAAATAAAAAACAGAGGAAACGAAGCCATACAAAACAGTAAAATAGTGATTCCAATTCCTTACAACGCGACATTTGTTACTGGAAGTATCGCAAAAACAATTAATTTTTCTCCGCTTCCTACTCCAAACTCATTGACTTATGAGCCAACAATTGGGGCAAATGGTTCTTTAGTGTGGGATATTGGTACATTACCACTTCCTTCTAATCCAGATACCGTTTTAGGAGAATTGACATTTACATTAAAGACTACTGAAAACTGCTCTTTACTTAAAAATTCAAACTGCAGCAATAGTATTCAGGTTAACGGCGTATTAAGCGGAACAGGTGCAAATTCTGGAGTAACAGTTGCTGACAAATCTTTAATTTTAGGCTACACCAACTCTGGAAGCTGTACAGGAACTTCTATTTCTGCTCCGCTTCAAACAACTATAGATTCTGCCAATTATACTAGTGCTAACTGTCAGGCGACTTCACCAAATATTACTTTTACATTTTGTAATGGCTCATCGTCAATTCCTGTTACAGATGTCACAGGTTCATTTCCTGTAGGATCAACATTTTATAATGCCTACCCTGTAATTGCAGGAACAACAGCTCAATATACAATCAACAATCCGTTTCCTGCAACAGTTGGCACGTCAACTTATTATGCCATTCCTCCTGGCGGAGCCAGCGGAGGATGCTACTTTCAATTTACAATAACCGTTGAAAGCATTACAACTATGCCGACGGTTGCTGGTCCAGTAAATTACTGTATTGGTGACACCGCTGTTCCTTTAACTGCTGTTCCTAGTAAGCCAGAATATACATTATACTATTATCAAACTCTTAATTCAACTGCACAACAATCCATAACTCCTTCAACTTTAACTGCAGGACAATTTACTTATTATGTTGCCGAAGGAAAAACAAATGCTTGTATTGGACCTAAAAAAGAGATTGTAGTAAATGTAAATGCAAAACCAACAATAACGATCACAAACCCGCTTCCTATCTGCGCTCCAGATTCTACATTAGATCTTACAGCTGCAAGCATTACTGCAGGGAGTACCACTGGATTAACTTACACGTATTGGACAGATGCTGGTGCTTTAACTCCTCTTGCCAATTTTAATGCGGTAATTCCAGGTACTTATTACATCAAAGGAACAAATACCTCAAATTGTTATGATATTAAGCCTGTTGTTGTAACCAAAAGCACTGTCACCGTTACAGAGTTGACGGCATCGCACACAGATGTAAATTGCTTCAATCAATTGACCGGATCTATTACTGTAAATAATGCTTCTGGTGGAGTTGCTCCGTATACTTATTCTTGGAAAAAGAATGGTACTGCGTACACTGGAACTTCTCAAACCTTAACGAATTTAGGATTTGGAAACTATGAAGTAACTGCAACAGATGCAAATGGATGTCAAGGAACATTAATTATTACTATTCTACAGCCAAGTGCGGGATTAACTCTTGGAGATTCTTCTAAAACAGATGTCTCCTGCTTTGGCGCAAGCACTGGTTCAATAACTGCGGGAATAGTAACAAATGCAGTAGGAACAGTAACTTATTCTTGGAAAAACAGCACAAATGCAGAAGTTGGAACTACAGCAGCAGTTTCAGATCTGCCAGCTGGAACTTATACTTTAACAGTAACAGATTCCTGTTCTTCTCAATCAAATTCAGTTATAATCCTTCAGCCGACCAGCGTTTTAAGCTGTTCTATTACACAAAACAAAGCTGTTTCTTCAAATGGTTTAAGTAATGGAGAGGCAACTGTGACACCAATTGGCGGTAATGGAGGTTATACTTACTTATGGGACAACAACGAAACCACTCAAATAGCAACTGCATTGATTGCGGGATCTCATTCTGTAACAGTAACCGATTCTAAAGGCTGTACTACAACCTGCACGGTAACTATAACAGAACCAAATGTACTTTCTTGCAGTATTTCTCAAGACAGTCCTGTGAAATGTTTTGGTGAAAGTACAGGCAAAGCAACTGTAACAGCTTTAGGAGGCAACGGCGACTATACTTATCTTTGGGATAATGGTGAAACTACAGCTCAGGCTTTTGCATTAAATGCAGGTTTGCATAACGTAACTGTAACTGATAAATTAGGTTATACGACTACGTGTAATGTTACCATTTCACAGCCGCAAAATGCATTAAGTGCAGCAAAAAGCCAAACGGACGTTAGTTGTGGCGGCGGAAATAACGGTTCTGCAACTGTTATCGTTTCTGGAGGAACTGCTGGATATACGTACTCATGGAATACAATTCCTGCTCAGACAACAGCAACAGCAAGTAATCTTGCTTCGGGTAATTATTCTGTTTTGATTACAGATGCTAACGGATGTTCAATCTCTGAATCATTTACTATTCTGGATGGAGATGCTGTTATTCCTGTTATAAATCCGTTACCACAAACAATGATCATTAATTGTCCAGCTGAACCTGTTTTTGCACAGGCAACTGCCATAGATAACAATGGAACCGTCTCGTCATTAACTTACATAGATACCAAAACATCTGGAAATTGTGCTGGATCTTATACCATAACAAGAACTTGGACTGCAACAGATACTTGTGGAAATACGTCGGTTCCTGTGAGCCAAACTATTATCGTACAAGATAACACTGCACCAGCTTGGGCAACTTTAGCAGGATCTTTAGACAAAACGATAGAATGCAGTGACGCCGCGTCTTTGGCAAATGCCCAAGCCTTATTTCCAACTGCTTTAGACTCTTGTGATACTGATGTAACTAATATTATAAAAGTAAGCGGACAGTTTGATGCTTCTGCTAATTGCAGCAATGCAGGAACTTATACTAATACTTGGACTGTAACTGATGACTGCGGGAATGTTTCTACTACTTTCACGCAAGTGATTACAATTCAAGACACAGCGGCTCCAATGTTTACAGGAAATCTTCCGCAAGATATTACAGTATCATGTGATGCTGTTCCTCAACCTGCTGAAATGAATGCTTCAGATGATTGCAATGGAAATCTGCCAATCGTATTCTCCGAAACAAAATCGGATATCCAAAACGGATGCGCTTCTAACTACACTTTGACACGTACTTGGAAAACAAGTGATTGCGCAGGAAATACAGCATCATACACACAAATTATTACCTTAAGAGATACAACTCCTCCAACAGGAACTGCTCCTACAAGTATTACTAATTTGGCTAGTATTGATTTAATCCCTATCGGAAATTCTTCTGATATTAAAGATGCAGCAGATAATTGCAGTCCGACCGTAAATATTACTATAACAGATACCAACAGTGGATGCGATGGAAATGTTTATATTTTAACTAGAACATATACTTTAACAGATTGTACTGGAAACAAAACAGAACTAGTTCAAACCTTTAGCGTGAATTGTAAAGTTAAAAAAGCAATTATAGCAAATGATGATAATGCAGGTCCAATTGCGGGAGTAAATCATACTACAGCAAATGTGGTTAATGTATTTTCAAATGATACTCTTGACGGCAATGCAGTAAATACTTCAAACGTTATTCTAACAACTGTAACACCAAATGATTATTTACATTTAAATCCTGACGGCTCTGTAGATGTACTGCCAAATGCTCCTGTTGGAACATTAACTCTTGTGTATCAAATTTGCGAAGCAGCACAACCCGACAATTGTGATACTGCTACGGTTACTATAGTAGTCGAAGCTCCAAAAATGACCGTTACAGCGACACCAATTTGTGTCAATGATGTTCCGTATATTGATTATGTGGTTACTCCACTAAACTTTACTCCTGTAAATGGTGTAACAATCTCATGGGCAGACAGCAATAACAATGTCAATACAACGATGACAGAACTGCCTCTAAGCGGTAGAGTATTATGGCCTGGAGCTGTTGTTGATGCAAATGGAAAAGGAATTGACTGGCCGGGATGGGTTTTTGAAAACAATAAATGGGTTCAAGCTGCCGATGGATTCGAAAATTTACGTCCAACTGCCGTTTTGACCATATCATTAAATCCAAGTGAAACGATTACCGTTAACTATCCTCCTGCTGATCCTTTTTGTACTGCAAGACCCACTTTTGCAATTGCAGCAAATGATGATAGCCCAGCAGCAATTTCGGTTCCAGGAACAGCGACAAATATTGTAAATGTTTTCACTAATGACATACTGAATAATACCGCTGTAAATCCTGCTGATGTAACATTAACAACTGTAACACCAGATCCTAAAGGAGTACTAACTTTAAATGCTGATGGATCGGTAACTGTTGCGGCAAATGCTCCTGTAGGAACTTATACTTTAACCTATCAAATCTGTGAGAAAGCAGATGCAGGAAACTGTGATACAGCTATTGTAACTGTTATTATTCAAGATGCGCCTGCTCCGCCAACTCCTGTTGCTGCAAATGATGACAGTTATAACAATATTGGATGCAATACTTTTGGACTTGTTGGCAATGTATTAAGTAATGATTTTAAAGGAGCAATTCCTGTAACATTACAATTAGTCGACTTTACACTTGTTACTCAAAACAATACCAAAACAGATCCAAATATCACAATTGATAATTCTGGAAACGTAACTGTTACAAGTTTAACACCTGCAGGAACTTATACTTATAGCTATAGAATTTGTGATAAATTAAGTTCTCAAAATTGTGATACAGCCACAGTAACCATTACTGTAGTTCCAAATGGAGTGACACAAATAAGCAGCGAAGCTTGTAATGACGATTCATCACTAATTAACCTGACCAATTTACTTCCAGAAGGCAGTCCGATTACAGGAACTTGGATTGACAAAAACAATTCAAATGCCCTGCAGGGAAGCGTTCTTAACCCATTTGGTCTTGCCTTAGGAAATTATGCCTTTGAATATGTTATAGTCAATGAGAATTGTCCAAGAAGCATTTTACTAAATATGGAAGTAAATGATGACTGCCAAGTTTTAGCTTGTGGTGATGTTTTGCCTCGTAATGCCTTTTCTCCCAATGGAGACAATAGAAACGATATTTTCAAAATTGACAATATCGATGACGTAACCTGCTATCCTAGTAATACCGTCGAAATATACAATCGTTGGGGAATCTTAGTTTTTGAAACCGAAAACTACAACAACACATCAAATTACTTTGATGGTACTTCGAAAGGAAGAACAACCATTAAGCAGTCAGACGGACTACCTACCGGAACTTATTTTTATATTATTAATTATAAGTCTTTAGATGGAAACAATACTATTCAAGATAACAAATTAGACGGATACTTATATCTATCGAAATAATAGTTTAAGCAAAAAATCCACTGTAGATAGTTTTACAGTGGATTAACAAAAAACAATTATATAAAATCTAATTTGAACAAAACAACTCATTGGTTTATAACATCTTAAAAACCAATAGTTATAATTAAAATAATATATCCACTATGAGAACAAAATTATTTTTAATCGCCATTCTGTTAGTTACATGCAGCGGGTATGCACAGCAAGATGCACAGTTTACCCAATATATGTACAATACAATAAACATAAACCCTGCTTACGCTGGTTCTCGAGGCACAATGAGTATTTTTGCATTACATCGTGATCAATGGGTTGGATTGGATGGAGCTCCAAAAACCAATGCCATTTCTATCAATACACCAATAAATAACAGCAATATCGGACTTGGAGTTTCGCTGGTAAATGACAAAATTGGGCCAACAAATGAAAATCAATTTTCTGTTGATCTTTCTTATAGTGTTCCCACATCTGATACTTGGAAACTTTCATTTGGTATAAAAGGTACTGCCAATTTTTTTAACCTCGATATAGACAAATTAAATCCTGAAACAGCTGGTGATCCTCAGTTTCAAAACTTGAATAATGAGTTTTCACCAAATGTTGGAGCTGGTCTTTACTGGCATTCCAGCAAAGCATATATCGGTTTATCGGTTCCTAATTTTATCCAGACCAACCGCTATGATGATAATGACGTAGCGATCTACAAAGACCAAATAAATTACTACTTGATAGCAGGTTATGTTTTTGATTTTTCTCAGGAAATAAAATTTAAACCAGCTTTACTAACAAAAATGGTCGAAGGAGCCCCGCTTCAAGTAGATGTATCAGCAAATTTCATGTTTTTTGAAAAACTGACTTTAGGTGTTGCTTACAGATGGGATGCCGCGGTGAGCGCAATGGCTGGTTTTCAAATTACCGACGGACTTTATATTGGTTACGCATATGATAATGAAACAACCAATTTAAAAAACTATAGTTCTGGCTCACATGAAATCTTTCTTCGTTTTGAATTATTCAAAAACAATGGTAAAATGACAACTCCTCGTTTCTTCTAAAACAAATGTATCATGAAAAACTATACACTGCTTTTCCTAACAATTATAAGTTCTCTTTCATTTAGTGCTTATGCTCAAAAGGCAAAAATAAATTCTGGTGATAAAAAGTATGACAATTATGCCTATGTTGATGCCATTAAAACCTATGAAAAAGTAGCTAATAAAGGTTACAAATCTGAAGATATGTTCAAAAAATTAGGTAATGCCTATTACTTTAATTCTAATTTTGAAGGTGCCGCAAAATGGTATGGAGAATTATTTGCCATGAATACTAATGTCGAACCAGAGTACTATTACAGATATGCTCAATCTCTAAAATCGACAGGAGATATTGCTAAAGCTAATAAAATGTTAGATGAATTTAAGCTAAAGTCAAAAAACGATTCCAGAACCAAATTTTATAAAGACGTAAATTATCTGGATCAGATAAAATCAAATTCTGGAAGATATAAAGTTGAAGATGCAGGAATAAACAGTAAATATTCTGACTATGGATCTTATGTTTACGACAACAAAATTTATTTTGCTTCAGCAAGAGATACAGGAAATTTTACTAAACGCAAACACAAATGGACAGGGGAATATTTTACTAATATTTACAATGCAGATGTAAATCCTGAAACAGGAAATGCTGGAAAAGTAAATAAGTTTAGATCCGCAATTAACACAAAATTTCATGAATCTTCACCCGTTTTTACCAAAGACGGAAAAACGGTTTACTTTACCAGAAACAATTACATTGACGGAAAAAAAGGAAAAGACGATCATAAAATTACATTAATCAAGATTTACAAAGCTACTCTGGACCAGAAAAACAAATGGAATACGATTACAGAACTTCCGTTTAACAGCGACAATTACAGCGTTGGTCATCCTGCCTTAAGCCCAGACGAAAAAACATTGTATTTTTCTTCTGATATGCCGGGTTCCATTGGGCAATCTGATTTGTATAAAGTTTCTATCAATCCAAGCGGTGGTTATGGAACACCGGAAAATCTAGGAAGCGAAATTAATACCGAAGGAAAAGAAACCTATCCTTTTGTAACCAATGAAAATGAAATTTACTTTTCATCTGATGGCCATCCTGGACTTGGAGGTTTAGATGTTTTTGTCGCTAATATTGAGGATGATGGAAAAGTCAGTAATGTTCAAAATGTTGGAGGAGATATCAATTCGCCTAAAGACGATTTTGCTTATATAATTGACACAAGCACCAGAAGAGGCTTTTTTAGTTCTAATAAAGACGGCGGACAAGGTTCTGATGATATTTATAAATTCTTAGAAACCAAAAAATTAAAATGTATTCAGGAACTAGAAGGCGTGATAACCGATCTTGAAACAGGAACCATTTTACCGGGAGCAAAAATTACTTTATTTGACAATCAAATGAATGTTAAAAACTCAACGGTTTCTGATAATTATGGAAAATACACCTTTCCAGTTGATTGCGGTAAAGCTTATCTTGTAAGAGCCGAAAAACCAGAATATACAACTAAAGAATTAAGTGTAAATATTTCAAAAACAACAGGCAAAACGACTTTACCAATTGCATTGGAAAAATCAACCTGCAAGGTTACTGTTGGAGATGATTTAGGTAAATGTTTCGGTATTAAAATGATTTACTTCGATCTAGACAAATCTAATATTAGAACTGAAGCTGCTTTAGACTTAGAAAAAATATTAGTCGTATTAAACGAGTATCCAACCATGAAATTGGACATTCGTTCGCATACAGACAGCAGAGCAACACATCAATACAATGAAGCTTTATCTGACCGCAGAGCAAAATCGACAATTAAATGGCTGATTAAAAACGGAATAACACCAAACCGATTAACTGGAAAAGGTTTTGGAGAAACACAATTAGTTAATAAATGTTCAGACGGAGTTAAATGTACTGAAGAAGAGCACCAAGCCAATAGAAGAAGCGAATTTATTATAACTGCATTATAACTAAAATACTATCTAACCATAAAAAGCTGTCATTATTGGCAGCTTTTTTTTTAATTAAAAAGTCGTTGCAATTCTATGAATCACAACGACTTCTAAAAAACCAACCTGTTCAATATTCTTTAAAGCTTGGCAAAAATATTAGTATAATATTTTTTGCCAGTAGCATTGTCTGTAGTTACAGATAATCCGAAGTGCGTAAAATCACCTTCGATATTATCTTTGTGTCCTGGACTCTCGAGCCAGGCTCTCACAGCCGCTTCGGGAGTTTTATAGTTGTAGGCAACGTTCTCGCCAACTTTTTTAGCTCCTAAAACACTTGTAATATTTTGAGATCTTGCCACAAAATCATTATGGTCAACAACATTATTTTGGATCATGTAAAGATTATGCTCTTCACATTTAAACGAAATATGATTAATTCTCTGCAAAGCATTTAAACCAACACTCGCTCGGTAATCATTGATAAGTTTCATGGTTTGAACTTCGGTATCGTTGTAGGTGTAGTTGGTAACAATCGCTGCTACTGGAGTGCTATCCGTGCTTGCTTCGGCGGTATCTGCAGAACATGAGTTCATTGCGATTAGAATCGCAATGAACAACATGATGCGCTTAATCTTTTTCATAATCAACAGCATTTTAGCAGTTTAAAGTAAATGTTGGGGCAAATCCTTTAAATTTATTTTTGAATAACTTTGTCTAAATTTCTAGATCAAACATATTCAATTTACCGTTAAACTACAAAAAAAGTCGATGAAATACATGCTAATTTTTAATAAAAATGTAATTTTCTTACAAATTAAGAAGAAAGTCGCTCAATTTTCCATGAAAAATCAGATTGGCTTGTATAACGTATTCTGTCATGAAGTCGGTTTGCTCTTCCCTGCCAAAATTCTACCTGTAACGGAGTGACAATATATCCTCCCCAATTTTCTGGTCTTGGAATAGATTTTCCTCCAAATTCGGCTTCCAGTTTTTTTAAATTATCTTCTAAAAAATTCCTTGACGGAATTACTTCACTTTGATTCGAAACTACCGCACCAAGCTTACTTCCTTCCGGACGTGAATCGAAATAATTGTCTGAAATAATTTCTGAAGTCTTCTGTGCAATTCCTTTTATAATAACCTGACGTTCTGCTTCCTGCCAAAAAAAAGACAAACAAACATTCGGGTTTGCTTCTATTGCTTTTCCTTTCTCAGAATCATAATTGGTATAAAATATAAAACCTTCTTCTGAAAATTTCTTTAGTAATACAACGCGAGACTTTGGAAAACCGTCCAAACCAATAGTCGAAACAGTCATTGCGTTGACTTCTCCGCTTCCCCCAAAATCTTCCACTTCATGAAACCAGCGGTTAAAAAGATTAATTGGATCTTCTGGAATATTTATTTCCAGCAATTCACTTTTCTCGTAAGATTTTCTATAATTACTTAAATCACTCATGATTTATTATTTTAGATTGTTGATTTTAGATTTTTTGTTTCAGGTTTCAAGTTTCAGGTTGTCAGGCTGAGCGAAGTCGAAGCCATCTTCAAAAACTTAGCATCTCAGTATCTCAGAACCTTAGTATCTTTACAATCAAAACTCAAATGAAACTCCGTCATCTCCTAAAAGGACATTCGGAAAAACGGTTTCTGCTTCTTCTTTAAAACGTTCAATTCCGTCGTAACGAGTTGAATAATGACCTAAAATTAATTGTTTTACATTGGCTTTCAAAGCAATAGTTGCTGCTTCTTTTGAAGTCGAATGGAGCGTTTTTTCTGCCAGTCTTGCTTCAGAATCTAAAAAAGTAGATTCGTGATACAAAACATCTGCATTGGTAATAATAGGAATTACAGCTTCATTATAAACAGTATCTGAACAAAAGGCATAACTTTTTGTTGGTTCAGGATCAAAAGTCAGTTTTTCGTTTTCAACTACAGTTCCGTCATCTAATGTAACATTACCACCGTTTTTTATCTTTTGATAATAGGCAACATGAATATCATAATGCTGAACCGCTTCTACATTTAGTTTTCGTTCAGCAGGTTTTTCCTGAAATAAAAATCCGTTGGTATAAACTCGGTGTTTCAGCGGAATTGTTTTTACAATCACCTTATTATCTTCAAAAATCACTTCACTTTCTTTCGATTCTAATTCATGAAAAAACAGACTGTAAGTGGTCCAAGATTCAGTCAATTTTAATTGAAGCAGAATCAGTTCTTTAATTCCTTTTGGGCCGTAAACATGTAAATCCGTCGTTCTTCCTAAAAGGGAAAAAGTCGAAATCGTTCCAATCAATCCGTAAAGATGATCTCCATGAAGATGTGAAATAAAGATGTGATTAATCTTCGAAAATTTAATTTTATTCTTTCGAAGCTGTACCTGAGTTCCTTCACCGCAGTCTATTAAAAATAGTCTATTTCTAATTTCTAAAACCTGCGAAGTCGGATTAGTAAGTGTTCTAGGAGTTGCGGCGTAACAGCCAAGTATAGTAAGCTTCATTTTTGATTTTAGATTTTAGAATGTAGATTTTAGATTGACAAAACATTTTAGATTTAGCATTCGAAAATCTAAAATCTAAAATCAGAAATCTAAAATTAAAACCCGAGGTCTCTTTCGATTTCTTCCATTTCGATAATATCGTGCGCTTCTAAAAGAGAAGGAACAACTGCTAATTTATCAGAAATGGCATTAAAATCAAGATCAGTTGCAACAATTACAAATGATTTTTTTGCTTTTTTATGAAGCTTAGAAAGCGGTAAAAAAGCTTTCAAATCTTTTTCTGTAATCGCAGTATCTGCTGATAAATCGATTATAATATTTTGCTTTTCAAAGGTTTTAAATTGCTGCGTTACTTTTTCCAAGAAAGCATTTACATCTCCTTGTGTATCTTTAATAGTAACGGTATGTCCTTTTTGATCTACTTTCATTTTTTAATTGGTGGGGCTTATATAAAAATTGATTTTCTAAGAGCTAAGGTACGAAGTTTTTTTTTAGAGTTTTCAGTCTCGGTTTTCAGTTTTTTAACGAGTGTCACACTGAGCGAAGTCGAAGTGCTTTTTAAAATCGAAATGTAATTTGCAAACGTGGGCTTCGACTTCGCGCAGCCTGACAAACATAAAAGTTATTTGGCACTGAAAACTGCCACTGAAAACTAAAATCTACTGTATTTTAGAAGCCAGCAAATAAATAACTGCCATTCTAATCGCAACACCATTCTCCACCTGATTTAAGATAACAGAATGATCAGAATCTGCCACTTCAGAAGTAATCTCTACTCCTCTATTAATTGGTCCTGGGTGCATGATTACGATTTCTTTTCCAAGTGAATCCAAAAGCGGTTTATCAACTCCATATTGTTGTGCGTATTCACGTGTTGACGGGAAGAAATTCACATCCATACGTTCGTTTTGTACACGAAGCATGTTTGCAACGTCACACCATTCTAAAGCTTTACGCAAATTCGGTTCAACCGTAACACCAAGTGATTCGATATATCTCGGAATCAATGTTTTTGGTCCGCAAACTTTTACTTCAGCACCTTGCATCTGCAAAGCATATATGTTTGAAAGCGCTACACGCGAGTGCAGAATATCGCCTACAATAACTACTTTTTTTCCGGCAACATCACCCAGTTTTTCTCTGATCGAATAACTATCCAATAAAGCCTGAGTTGGGTGTTCGTGCGCTCCGTCTCCAGCGTTTACAATACTGGCTTTGACATTTTTAGATAAAAAATAAGCCGCTCCAGGATTGGAGTGGCGCATTACAACCATATCTACTTTCATCGAAAGGATATTATTTACAGTATCAATTAAAGTCTCCCCTTTTTTAACCGAAGATTGAGCTGCAGAAAAACTGATCACATCAGCAGATAAACGTTTCTGCGCTAATTCAAAAGAGAGTTTGGTTCTTGTACTGTTTTCAAAGAAAATATTGGCAATGGTAATATCTCGTAATGAAGGAACTTTTTTAATTGGTCGGTTAATGACTTCTTTAAAATGATCTGCCGTTTCAAAAATCAGGTTAATATCATTCTCATTGATATATTTTATTCCTAATAAATGATTTACGCTTAATTCTTTCATGTTTAATGTTTAACTGTTTATTTGTTTAATCGTTTAATCGTTTGCTTTGCGATTAAACAGTTAACCGATTTAACGATTCAACTTTTTTAAATTCTTTAATTGTTTAATCATTGGTTTTTCCGATTAAACAATTAACCGGTTAACCGATTAAACTAATTTGTCACTAAGTGAACTACATCTTCACCATCATTTTCTTTCCAGCTCACTATTACTTTTTCGCCATTAATAGCATCTACCTGACGACCGCGATAATCGGGCTGAATTGGCAAATGACGGCTGAAACGTCTGTCTATTAAAACCAATAATTCAATTTCTGAAGGTCTTCCAAAAGATTGAATCGCAGTTAAAGCAGAACGAATGCTTCTTCCTGTAAACAAAACGTCATCGATAAAAATGACTTTTTTGTCTTCTACTATAAAATTGATTTGCGTTTTATTGGCTTCAAGCGGTTTATCAGTACGACGGAAATCATCTCTAAAAAAAGTGATGTCCAGATATCCTAAAGTGATTTCAGGAACCTTGTATTCGTTTTCTAATAATTGTTTTAAACGTTCAGCTAAATAAACACCTCTTGGCTGAATTCCCACCAAAATTGTATTAGAGAAATCAAGATGTTTTTCGATTAACTGACAAGCCAAACGATGGAGTATGATAGTAACTTCTTTCGAATTAAGTAATACTTTTTGACTCATAAGTGATTGTAATGTTTGGTTGCGCAAATATACGGAATCTGATTTTATTTGTTGGGGGGTTAAGGTTGGAAATATTTTTTAACTGAAACTATTATTTTAATTAAGTTATATTAAGGAATAAAAATTATTTTAGCTTATCAATAGAATATTTAAATATCAAATCATTTAAAATCAAATTTCATGAATCATTCAAGCGAAAAGCTACAATATGAAAAACTAACGAGTTATTTTAAATACTTAGTTGGAATTACAATGTCAGCCATAACAATTATTTGTGCAGTCGCAGGTTTTTTATTTTGGAATAGTGGAAAAGAAATGCGTGAAGAATTTAATACTAAAAATGAAGAATTGCGAAATGACTTCAAAGCAATACAAGAAGATCTTAAGGAGCAAAAAACAACTATGCAATTTGAATTATCAAAGCTTATTGAAAAATCTAATGCTGAGATTGAAAAAACAAGAATTAATGCGGTTAGCGAGATTGAAAATGTAAAAACATATGCAAGCAATGAAGCTAGATCTGAAGCAAGAAACAAGATCAACGAAGTATTTACTAATAAAAATTTTGATGACTTTGTAGCAAAGATTGCAAAAGAAAGAATGGAACCACAAATTATTAATTTAGTAGATAAGAGACTAAATCAAAATGAAAAAGAAATAATAAATCAAGCCATAAATGATATAGAAAGCTTAGATAAAAGCAAATTTATCTTAGCCATAAATTATTTGCAAACAAATCCACAGATAAAACTGAGTGACAACCAAATTCAAAAAATAATTAATAGCAGTAAAGCCATTAATGATGAATATAAACTATCAATTATGGGTGTGTTATTATTTAAAAAATCAGACTTAACAACAGATTTTTTTTCTAAAGAGTTAGAAAATCAAAACAATTATAGTGAGGTATTTGCAATTCAATATTTTGCTTTTAACAAAATTGAATACAATAAATTTGAAGAAATCATTTATAAAATAATGAAAAAAAATCCTGAATCTGGAATATATACTAATTCTGTAGAAACTTGTAGAACTATAAACAAATCATATACTTTGAGACTACTTAATTCCACTCTTTTAATTGATTTGTTTAAAAAACGCCCCGCCGATGAAGTTCAAGGTTCTAAAGAAAATATGTATAGAAATTTAAAAAATAATTTTACAGAAGCAGAACTAAAATCAACACTTCTTTACAACTAAAAAAACATATACAAAACAATAGAATGTCAAATCAGAAATTAATCAAAATCGAAAAACTAAGTTAAGAATTAAAGAAAGGTGAAAAGTCAGGATTTCTAAATAAATTTGATCTTAAGGCCTTTGTTAAGGATTTAAATGAAAAATATATAAAATCCAAATCCTAAAACATTTCCCAAAAATTCTATAACAAATTTCCCTTATTGTTGAAGTAATTTTATGAAAGCAATTTAAAAACTCAACATCATGCAAAATAAAATTACACGATTGTTAATGGTATTTGTAATACTGTTTTCATTTACAAGCTGCGAACTAGTAGGAGACATTTTTAAAGCCGGAATGGGATTCGGGATTTTTATCGTAATCTTTATTGTTGCGATTATCATTTGGATCTTTGCCAAAATGTTCGGCAGGAAATAATTATCAATAAACAATAAAAAAAATCCCAAATTCCAATTTAAAACTTGGCGTTTGGGATTTTTTTTATGGGTTTAGAACAAAGTCCAATCTTTGTCGAGCTTCTTGCGAAGATTTCTCCTTCGTCGAAATGACAAAAATGAGTAAATCAACTTTATGATTTATCTTTTATCAAAGCTCCCATGTTCAAAATTGGAATTTGGAATTTTTAAATTGGAATTTAAAAATTAAAGATTGTACATCTTTTTTCTTTGTTCTTGAATTTTTTCATCATCAAGATATTCGTCAAATGTCATGTAACGGTCAATTACTCCGTTTGGAGTTAATTCTACGATTCTATTACCAACAGTCTGCGCAAACTCGTGGTCATGCGTTGTGAAAATTACAGAACCTTTAAAGTTTTTCAATGAGTTGTTGAAAGCTGTAATAGACTCCAAATCTAAGTGATTTGTTGGCTCATCAAGCATTAAAACGTTTGCACGCTCCATCATCATTCTCGACAACATACAACGCACTTTTTCTCCTCCAGATAAAACTCTTGAAGTTTTAAGAGCTTCTTCTCCAGAGAAAATCATTTTTCCTAAGAAACCTCTAATAAATACCTCATCACGTTCTTCTTCTGTTTTAGCGTACTGACGTAACCAGTCAACTAAACTTAAATCGTTTTCAAAGTAATCGTGGTTTTCAGCTGGCAAATACGCTTGGTTTGTTGTAATTCCCCAATCGAAGTTTCCAGAATCTGCTTTTTGTTCGTTGTTTAAAATTTCATAAAAAGCAGTTGTTGCACGTGAATCTTTAGAGAAAAGAACGATTTTGTCGCCTTTTGCCATATTCAAGTTAATATCTTTGAATAAAACTTCTCCATCTACAGATGCAGATAAGTTTTCTACGTTTAAAATTTGATCTCCGGCTTCACGATCCTGATCGAAGATAATCGCTGGATAACGACGGCTTGAAGGTTTGATTTCAGAAATATTCAATTTCGAAATCATTTTTTTACGAGAAGTTGCTTGTTTCGATTTCGCAACGTTTGCACTAAAACGACGAATAAACTCTTCCAGCTCTTGTTTCTTCTCTTCTGCTTTTTTGTTTTGCTGTGCACGTTGTTTTGCCGCTAATTGGCTAGACTCGTACCAGAATGTATAGTTTCCAGAATAGTGGTTGATTTTTCCGAAATCAATATCAGAAATATGTGTACAAACCGCATCTAAAAAGTGACGGTCGTGAGATACAACGATTACAGTGTTTTCGTAGTTTGCCAAGAAGTTTTCTAACCAAGCGATTGTCTCGAAATCCAAATCGTTGGTAGGCTCATCCATAATTAAGACATCAGGATTTCCAAAAAGTGCCTGCGCCAAAAGCACACGTACTTTCATTTTCCCTTCCATGTCAGCCATTAACGTATAATGATCTGCTTCTGAAATTCCTAAGTTCGATAACATTGATGCTGCGTCAGAATCTGCATTCCATCCGTTCATTTCTTCAAACTGAACTTGAAGCTCCCCTATTCTATCCGCATTTGCATCATTATAATCCAAATAAAGTTCATCCATTTCTTTTTTAACAGCATATAGAACTTTATTTCCCATTAAAACGGTTTCCAAAACAGTATGCTCGTCGAACATGTTGTGGTTCTGGTTTAAAACCGACATACGTTTTCCTGGCTCTAAATGAATATGCCCAGATGTTGGGTCCATATCGCCTGAAATGATTTTTAGAAATGTAGATTTTCCAGCACCATTTGCTCCAATAACGCCGTAAATATTTCCGTGAGTAAACGTAGTATTTACTTCGTCGAATAAAATTCTTTTACCAAACTGAACTGATAAATTATTGACTGTTAACATGAATGTCTTTTTAATTAATTTGGTGCAAAAGTAGTGAAAAAGGTTCAGAGTTGCAAAGAGGCAAAGGTGCTAAGTTTTTTTTATCCGAACGAGGATTTGCTCGCAAAGACGCAGAGTTTTGTTTCACACACATGATTTTAGCCAATATTGTCATTTCGACGGAGGAGAAATCTTCGCAAGAAACTCCGTTGCTATTGTGGACAATCTTTGTAGAGCTACTTATGGAGATTTCTCGTTCCTCGAAATGACAAACAGTATCTTGACTTATTGGATAAAAAACTTTGCGACTTCGCTCCCGATAGCTATCGGGATTGCGAGATTAATTCGATTACAATTTACTTTCCTTAGCCAACGCTACTTCCAAACTTTCAAAATTCGGCAGGACTTTAGCAATGATTCCTTCTTTGTTTAAAATAAAATGTGTTGGAAATGAATTTAACTGTAAGGCTTCATTCATATATTCTTTCATATCTGGAATTACAGAATATGACAAAGGTTTTCTAGCCAAAAACGTTTTTAATTGTTCGGTTGAATCTTCTGCTAAACTTAAAAACATAATATCTTTTCGGTCTTTATATTCTTCAACCAATTTATTTACTTGTGGAAATTCTCTAATGCAAGGTGCGCAGTGAATGTACCAGCATTTTATCACTATGATTTTTCCTTTCATGGATTCGTTGGTTACTAAATTTCCATTCAAATCTTTAAAGGAAAATGGAGGAAAAGCCGTTCCTTCCATTTTGTAGTTTTTATAAGCGTCAAAACCTATTTGATTGATTGTCGCTTTAATACTGCTATCTGTTTTGGGCTGAATTTTAAATAATTTATAATAATAAATCGAGTCTTTTGATTTTAATCGGATTGGAATAAAATTTCCGTTTGCCAATTGATCTAGAAATGATTCTTTAGTAATTTCTTTCGAAGACGAATCCAACGCCGTAAAATCTCTTGAAAGCATGATTTTTTTATTATAAACCGACCAAGATTCGTACGTTTTTTGAATTTGAATTGGATCAACTTCGGGATTTCCAGATTTGTTTTGACTGAAAGAAGTAGTAAAAAATAAAAATGCTATTAGAATAGCGAATGCTTTTTTCATGAAGTTTTATGCGATAATTGTAAAAATCAAAAGTACGGATTTCTTATTAAACACAATTCCGGATTTACACAGAGTTCGCAAAATGTTTCTCGCAGATTCTGCAGATTTTTTTTCTAAAATACTAATTACATAAATAACTTCATCAAATTAATCAAAATGTTAAATTTCTTACAAATTATCATTATGACACAAATCTGTGTCACATTAAAAATAGTTATTTTTTAAATTTGCTAAAAAACATAAGACAATGACTATAAACAACTTTTCTCACGAAATGGAAACCAAATTAAATGATTTTTTTACTGATAAAATTGATTGTAAAGAAATGGCAAAAATGATACGAGAAGTAAATAATGCGCTTTCATTATCGGTTATGAAAAAATGTGAAACTATCGAATCTGGAATAAAAAAAGTTGATGATAATTTCTATTGGCTTAATAAACTTGCCGAAATTTTAGATCCTTATTTGGAAGCTTAAATAAATAAGTAAATCTGCTTTAAATAAAAAACCTGACAACGAATTGTCAGGTTTATAAATGTCCTTGTTTAGGTAAAAACCAAATAACAAATTACCTAAAGTTGGTACATTGTTTTGAAATAAAATTTAGATTAAAAAATAAATAACCAAACTCAATTTTAACCCACCAAAAATTTTACCTCACTCAATTTTCATGAACTTTGTTATTAACTCTTGAAAATATATCTGATTCTAATCCTCATTGAGACTAGAAAAATGTCTTTGTAAATATCTCTACCAGAGTGCTTCTGGCAGAGATACATCATTTTAAATTAATAAAGGCAATAAACTTACTAAACACTAATTCAAACTAATTTTACAATAATTTTTTCAAGCTTGTATAAACAGCTAGTTCAACATCTGCATGATCTTTTGTATTACAATCTTCGATTAACTTACTCAATTCACCCGATTTCAATGCCGATTTATTATCTAAAACCAAAAGCAATTCCTGCGAAGCATCATTTAACTTTTTAGACAATGGCAATATTGGCTGTACTAATGGCGCATTGGCACTTAGTGCTGTCAAATCTTTGTGCACGGCAATCCATTTATTAAAAAATCCTGCTACTTTAGTTTTATTTTCAGCAGATTTGTTTGCTAAATACTGGCTCACAGCAGCATCGAATGCTAAAGCATCTTTCGCATCTGGACCGCAAGCATCTGCGAATAAAGTAAATGGAGAATACATTTGATATTCTGTTCCGCCTTTGTTACGAGTGTAACCTTTTAACGGTTCGCTTATAAATGAAAATTCTTCAAGCGCTTTGATATTTTGATTGTTTGCGATATTTCTAAGAATTACATCTTTGTTACGAATATGCGTAATTCCTAATTCTTCTAATCTGAAAGAAACGGTTTCTAAACGTTTACGCATATTTTCGACATCTACAACATCTTCTGCAGACCAAAGTCTTTCGGCAATTGCTGCTGTTCTTGGCCAAACTCTAGAATCCAGCGTTTCTGGAGTAACCAATTCTGTCCACATTGTAGCTTCACCACCCAAAATTCTTGCTTTTTCGTCAGCAGTTAGATTTGCTTTCGGCATTGGATCATTTAGATAATGACTAGCAATTGGATACATCAAATCGATATAATAGCCATTTGACAATACTGTTTTATATCCTTTTTTAACAGCATCTACTAACGATTGTCCAGCAGTCATTCCTTCGTTTGGACCTCTCCAAGAATGTACAATTGCTTCTTTAGACAAATCCTTGGTTAAGATTTCTTCCCAGCCCATTAACTGTTTTCCGTGTTTTTTCAACATCGGAGCTAACTGCATTGTGAAATATGTTTGTAATTCGTGATTGGTTTTTAAGTTGTGTTTCTTTTTAAATTCTTGAATTTTCGGATTTGCATCCCAATCTTTTCCTTCATTTTCATCTCCTCCAATATGGAAATAAGCGCCTGGAAATAACGGACAAACCTCATCAAAAACACCGCTTAAAATTTGATATGTTTTAGGATTTGAAGGATCTAATGTCGGCGAAAAAATTCCGGCATTTCTTTCAACTCCATAGGTAGCAATTGCAGTACCTTCAATATTTTTTTCGGATGTTCCTCCGGTTAAAGTAATTACTTTACTTCCAATTTCTGGATAAGCAGTCAAAATTGCCGATCCGTGACCTGGAACATCTATTTCTGGAACAATCAAAATACCGCGCTCATCGGCATATTTTACGATATTTTTAATTTCTTCCTGTGTATAATAAAGTCCATCTGAAGCTAGTTCGATAAACTTTGTGTATTTTTTCATTTCAATTCTCCAGCCTTGGTCATCAACCAAATGCCAATGGAAGACATTCATTTTCATGGCTGCCAATGCATCGATATTTCTTTTAATTACATCAACAGGCTGAAAATGTCTAGATGCATCGATCATTAAACCTCTCCAAGTAAACCTTGGAAAATCTGAAATTTTTGAAGCTGGAAAATAAAAAGAATTAGCATTGTTCTGAAGCATCTGTAATAATGTCTCTAAACCATGCAAAGCGCCTAAATCGCTTGATGCATTAAGCGTAATTTTATTTGAAGTAATATCTAAATGATAGCTTTCGTCTTCGTATAAACCAATTTTACCGCTCTTGGTACAATTGATCTGCAATTCTGCATTTGGAACTTCATTTAATTTTGTAATATATCCTTGTTGAAAAAACATACCTGTTCTACCATCTAAGCGGCGCAAAAAACGTGTTACTCCACCAAAGATTCTTGGATTCGGATTACCTGTAATATTTACTTTAAAATTTTTAGTTAAAGCAAAATTACCTTCATTAACAACAACACTTTGAGGCCAAGGCATAAGATTGAGTTGCTCTTTCTTAATTTGAGCGCTTGCTGATAAGCCCGCAAACAATAGTACAAATAGATATTTCATTTTTCTTTTTTTTGGTTTGGATAGTTTTTAAGTATCCTAAATTTATTAAAAAAAACAAAACCCAGACCAATTTCTGCTTTACCTCACTTTTGCAATGAGATCAATCTGAATCTTGTTATTTGATTCATAATCAAATGAATCGTAAAAAATAGTTAGTAATCAAAACGTTTAAAGGCTTCTATAGCTTCATATTCGGCTAAACCTAATTCATCATATAAAACGGCTGTATTTTTATTTCGATCTTCAGCTCTAACCCAAAATTCTCTCGAATCGTTTCCTTGAAACATAACTCTGTCTTTCTGTGATTGATGAAACAAAATAGCATGACGTTTTAATAAAACTTCTGACGGACTTAGCGGTACAGCCATATCAATTTCATGAATATCCCATTCGTGCCAAGCTCCTCTGTAAAGCCACAGCCAGCAGTCGTTCATGTAAGGTTCCGGTTTAAGTTCTTTTAAAGCAGCAAAAATGGCATTTAGACATACTTCATGTGTACCATGCGGATCTGCAAGATCTCCGGCCGCAAAAACCTGATGCGGTTTTATTTTAGCAATAATATCTTTTACAATAGCAATATCTTCTGGTCCTAACGGATTCTTTTTAACCTGTCCGGTTTCATAAAAAGGAAGATCTAAAAAGTGTGTGTTCTCATCTTTAAGACCAATATACCTTGTTGCTCCGTAAGATTCTCTTCTTCTAATAAGTCCTTTTAGTTTTCGAACTTCTAAAGAATCAATTTGATTTTCTGATTTATTGTTTAAAAAATAAATAACTTCTTTAAAATTGATATCTGCTTTACCTTCACCAATAAAATCACTCGCAACTTCTGCAAATTTTAAAGCTTCTTCGTCAGAAACTGCAATATTTCCAGAGGTTTGATACACAACATGAACATCATGTCCTTGTTTAATTAGCTTTGAGAAAGTCCCTCCCATAGAAATCACATCATCATCTGGATGCGGGCTAAAAAGAATGATTCTCTTTTTTGCCGGATTTGCTCTTTCTGGGCGATGCGAATCATCTGTGTTTGGTTTTCCTCCTGGCCATCCAGTAATGGTATGCTGTAAAATATTAAACATATTAATATTCATATCATACGCAGATCCTTCCTGAGCCAAAAGGTCAGACATTCCGTTATTATTGTAATCACGGTCGGTCAGCTTTAAAATAGATTGTTTTGTTTTTTGACAAAGCCAAACAATTGCCTTACTTTTCATTTCTGGAGTCCAAAGGCATTCACCAACTAACCAAGGCGTTTTAAAACGAGTTAATTCTGAAGATGCAGATTGATCTAAAACAAAAGTTGCATTAGGATGATTTTGCAAAAATGTTGCTGGAACTTCTGAGCTGATATCTCCTTGAATGGTTCTTTTAATAATATCCGCTTTATTTTGTCCCCAAGCCATCAAAACAATACGTTTTGATCTCATGATTGTTGAAACTCCCATCGTAATGGCACGTTTCGGCACATTATCAATTCCATTAAAAGCAGATGAAGCATCTACTCTTGTGATATGGTCTAATGTAATAATTCTGGTTCCAGAATTGATGTGCGAGCCAGGTTCGTTAAAACCAACGTGTCCCGTACGTCCAATTCCTAATAATTGAAAATCAAGACCTCCTGCATTTTTAATATTCATCTCATAATCAATACAATACTGATTAATTTCTTCGATCGCAACGGTGCCATCAGGAATATTAATATTTTCAGGTTTGATATCAATATGATTAAAAAGATGCTCATGCATAAAATAGTGGTAGCTCTGATTGTTCTCTTTGGTCATTGGATAATATTCATCCAGATTAAAAGTGATTACATTGCTAAAACTTAGTCCTTCTTCTCTATGCATTCTCACCAGTTCTTCGTAAACTTTTATAGGAGAAGAACCTGTAGCCAAACCTAAAACACAAGATTTATTTTTCTCCTGCTTAGATCGAATAAGCTGCGCAATTTCCTCTGCTACTATTACAGAAGCTTCTACAGAATTTTTAAAGATCTCATTGTGAATTTTTTCAAATCGAGTTTCTTCAAATTTCCCTGCGCTTTTATAACTAATATCAGGTTTTATATCTAAAGCACTTTTCATTTCTTTTTCTTTTTTTGTGGTAAATAACATTTGGTTCATGAATGGCATAGAAAGCTTTCGCTCCCTATACCATACCACTAACCAAACTTAAAATCTTATGACCTTTATTATTCGGATGAGATTAAAAACACAGTTGTTTTTAGTTCCCACACAGATTTGTAGTTTTGACTTTTAAAGAAGTATATTTTTTATGAATAACATCTAACAAAGAGTATTCATCAAAAGAATCTTGTGCCAGCTCCCAAATCATAATTCCTCCAGTATTTTGAGATGCGTATTCTACTTTTTGTGCAATAGTCGGCCTTCCGTTATAGTATATTTTACCCATTTCATCTAGTTCGACAAACTGCTTTCCAGCAGCAACAATATCACTAAATTTTGAGCTTGTAACTTCTGGGAAAGTAAAATTATAACCGTAAAATGGAACTCCAAGCGTTAACTTTTCACTTGGAACATTTTGAAGATTATGCCAAAACTCAATCCCTTCTTTAGCAAAAGCAAAAGAGCTGTGCTGACCTGGTTTATTTGGTGACCAAGGTCCTGTACTGTCATAAGCCATAACATTTATAAAATCAAAAGCATCCAAAGCAGCAGCGTTTATGTTTTCGAAACGAGAATTATTAGGCAGTGCGGCTGTCAAAAGCTTTTTGTGCTCAACCATACTCTTTTTTAATTCAAGAACAAAACCACTGTAACCCACTGTTACAGCATCCCATGCTAAATCAACATCGACACCATCCAGCTTATGAAGCGCTACAAAATTGATAATGTTCTGAATTAAGACAGGTCTATTTTCTGGTTTATCAATTAACCAAGACCAGTTTGCAGCCTGCTCTTCTGAAATTACGCCTCCAGCTAAAGAAATGCTTATTACAATTTTGGGATTAACTGATTTTGCATAACTAACCAGCGCATCAATATTTCCAGAAAAAATAATATTTCCGTTTTTATCAGGATTTGCAAAAGCTACATTAAGATGTGTCAGTTTACAAAACTGAATTGAGGTCATTTTATCGAAATTATCTGTAGATAAATATCCAACAACTCGGGCTGTCTTTTTTGTACTGTTTTCGTTTTCTGAATCTTTCTGAGAAGTACAGCTGTAAACAGAAATAAGCGAACTTATAAAAAAGAGGATGCCTAACAAGGCTTTATTTTTTCTCATAATTTTGACTTTAATTAGATTTAAATAATACCTTACTAGGCATAACTCTATTTTCTTCTTAGTTTACATCCCACCAAACTCTGTTCAACCAGTCGTTTGTTCCTCCCATTCTAGATAAAGCTTCTGTATAGTTAGCACCATTCTTCTGCATTTCATCATTTGGATAGTATAAACGTTTTGGTGTTACACCATTTGTTTCAGAATCTGGATTTGTAATTGGCAGTAACTGTGGAAAACCTGTTCTTCTCCAGTTTGAATATGCTTCGATACTGTTAAATAAATAAGTAACCCAAAGTTGTGTTGCAATTTGTTCTTTTTCAGATCCTGCAACTAAAGGTTTAGCAGTCAAATAAGTATTGATAGCTACTGGAGTTGGCAATGCAGCTCCATAAATTTCTAATTGTCTGATACCTGCTTCAACACCTTTTCTGTAATAATCAGCTGCTGTACCTGTAACCCATCCTCTATATGCCGCTTCTGCTAGCAATAATTGTGATTCAGAATAACTAACATGCAAAAATGGTGTTGTTCTTAGTTTTAAATAAGGCTGGATTCCAGAAATTGCGTTAGAACCACCAGTCATTTCCCATTGAAAAAGTCCAGGAGTATTACCTATGTATAAATCTTCTCCAGGAAGCGGAGCTCCACCAGCTGCACCACCTGTTTTTGGAGTTGCAAGCATTGTTAACCTAGGATCTCCGTTATTTTTTAAGAAATTAATCATCAAGCTGCTAAAGTGGTCGCCATTTTCGTTTCCGATAAGTGCATAAGAAAGACCATTTCCTCTAAAATCAAGTGCTCCAGGAGTATCATTAAAAGGATAATCTAAATGTTTCATGATACAGTTATCAGCATTGCTCTCGAAAACACCATTTTGAAATGCTGCTTTAGCTTGTTTTTCAGCTTCAGCTGGCTTAACCTCAGATATTCTCATGGCTAAACGCAAACGTAAAGTATTAGCTAATTTTTTCCATTTAGAAACATCTCCATTGTAAAATAAATCTCCTTTGATATCGCCGCCACCAGCATTTAACTGTACAAAAGCTTCCTCTAATTCAGCAAAGAATTGGTTGTAAATATCTTCTTGTTTATCATACTTTGGTGTTACAATTCCTTTTGAGAAACCTAAACCAGCTTCTGAATAAGGAACATCACCGTATAAATCTGTAATACGCTGTGCAATCATTACTTTCATGATTTTTGCGACAGCATTCATATTTACCATTTCAGCATTTCCGCTTGTTTTCTCAATAACGTCTACTATACTTTTTAGCTCATTAGCGTATCCATTTCTCCACAATGCAGTTGCGTAGTCATCATTTTTCTTAAACTTGCTTCCAAATTCTGTTACATTCCATGCTCCTGCATAGTGCTGTACAAATCCTCCTGAATAGATAAGGTTGGCTCTCCACTGGTAATATCCATCACCAGACATACACAATTGAGTAAACGAAAGCTGTCCTGCAGGGTTTGCAGATAACGCCACTGGATCTTTTTCCAATTCGTCAAATTTGTCTGTACAGCTTACCGTAGCAAAAGTTACAAGTGTAGCTAATAATATATTTTTAAATTTCATAATTTCTATTTTTTAGAATGTAACTTTAAGATTAAAACCATACGATCTTCTAAATGGTAAAGAACCATACTCAAAACCTTGTCCATTACCTGAAGTATACATAGACTCAGGATCAACGTTTGGTAAATCTTTATTAAAAGTCAATAAATTTCTAGCAAATGCTGAAACGTAAATTGAGCTAATTTTTGATCCAGCGAAAACACTTCCAGGAATTGTATATCCTAAACTTATCTCTCTAAGTTTTACGTAAGAAGCATCATAAACAAACGGCGCTGGTGTGTTGTTGAAAACAGTGCTCCAATAATCTTGAGGATTTACAGGTCTTGTATTTTCTACATAAACTGGATTATCTGCTGTACCTGTATTTACAACTCCTTTTACTACATAACCAGCAGTAGGAATCCATGTTGACTGGCTAAAGTTTGGATCATTTGCAACAGCTTGAGCTCTTGCTGCGTTGTACTCATCTCTACCTTCTGTTGTAATATCCAAAAGACCTTTTTGAGCTGCAAGTGCATTTGTCATAGAATATACATCCATTCCAAATTTCATATCAATTAAGAATTGAAGTGTAATTCCTTTATAAGAAAAACGGTTTGTTAAACCTGCTGCCCAATCAGGAAGACCTTTTCCTAAAGCAACTTTATTATCTGTAAATAAAGGCATACCGTTTGCTCCAACAATTTTTTCTCCAGATGGTGTTCTTAAGAAATCTTTACCCATAATTGTTCCGTATTGTCCTCCAACCTGAGCTACGATTGCTGCACCAGCCCAACGAGCTTCAGAAACCGTATAAGTATCAATATCTGGATGTAAAGACACGATTGAGTTTTTATTTCTAGAGAAGTTCAAATCAATTCCCCATTCAAAATCTTTTGTTTTGATTGGTGTACCAGATAAAAATACCTCGATACCTTCGTTACGTAATTTACCAGCATTTACAGAGATAAATTCATATCCAGAAGTTGCAGATGAAGGTAAATCAATTGTTTGATCTGAAGTATCTTCACGATAAACTGTAATATCTGCTCTTAATCTGTTTTTGAAGAAAGCTGTTTCAAGACCAAACTCAACTCCAGTTTTTGATTGGTATGTTAAATTTGGATTTGGTGCAGATGTATTTTTAATGTTTACAACACTTCCTCCGTTATAAGAAGAGTAAGTTGTATAATTTAATGCGTTTTTGTAAGCACCTGGAGCATTTGAAACTTGTGCCCAAGAACCTCTTAATTTACCATAAGAGAAAGTATCGCTTTGAAGTCCTAAAGCATCAGAGAATATGAATCCCATAGAAGCTGCTGGATAAAAAGCATCTTTATTAATTACACTAAACCAGTCATTTCTACCTGTAAATTCAGCATATAAATATCCTTTGTAATCAAATTTTGCAGAACCGTAAACTGAATTCGTTCTTGTTTTTGTTTCTAATGGAGCATTTTCTGTCTGATTAGAGAAATTACTAATATACTCCGTACCTGGTTCGATAATATTAGTAGCGAATCTAGAGTTTTGTTCTCTTCTAAAATCTCTTCTACCAGTACCTAAAATTCCAGAAAAAGTGAAATCTTCTGCTAATTTAATATCACTGAAAGTAGCAATGATATCGGTATTCATTTCAGAAACTTTAATTCCTTCAATTCCTAAGTATCCATTGTCTCTTCCTGGCCAAGTGTTTCCACCTTCCATAAAATCTTTAGAATCAAAAGTATAAGTATCCAAACCAGTTCTAAAAGTTAATCCAAACCATTTTTTCACTTGGTATGTTCCTGTAACATTCCCCATAAAACGGTTTTTCTTACTTGCATTATGATTTTGGTTTACAATCCAATAAGGATTTAAAGAGTACACATTGTTATTCCATTGGTACATATCACCAGTAGCTGGATTCTGAGCATTTTGTAACCATGCCTGATCAATGTTTGGAGCTAAACCACTTAAAGAATATCCAACGTTGTTTGGAGAATCTCCTAAACCTGGTCTATTATTAGTATTTTCTACCATATAGTTCACATTAGCATCCAAAGTGAATTTTTCAGATTTTAATGTAGCATTTAAACTTGCATCATTTCTTTCTAAACCTGTATTAGGAATTACGTCATCGTTTTTTAAGTTATTATATCCGAAACGTACAAATGCATTTTCACTTCCTGAAGACAAAGAGATACCATTTGTCATTGTAACTCCAGTTCTAAAAAAGTCTTGAATATTGTTGTCAACTCTTGCATAAGGTTTCATAGAGCCATCAAATATTACAACTTGCTGGCCTACAGTTTCAGAAAACTTAGGTCCCCATGCGTTTGTAGTGTAACTGTAAACTTCAGTAGGTCTTGCCGGATCTGGCAAAAGTCCATTAGATCCAGAACCGTAGTCCTTCTGATAGTCATCATATTTAGCATTTACGCGGTCAAAGCTTATACCACTATTAAGCTCAACTTTTAATGCTCCCTTGCTGCCTTTTTTAGTAGTAATCAAAATTACACCATTTAACGCTCTAGAACCATATAAAGCCGCTGCTGCTGCTCCTTTAAGAACTGTTAAACTCTCGATGTTATTTGGATTGATACTTGAAATTCCGTCTCCGCTGTCTCTACCATCAAACCATTTACTTGTAGCTGCCTGATCATTAGACAATCCTGAGTTATCAATTGGCACACCATCAACGATGTAAAGCGGCTGATTGCTCTCACCAATACTAGAAATACCTCTAATAATAACACGAGTACTTCCACCAACACCTGTTGCAGGAATAGATACATCAACACCGGCAATTTTACCAGAAAGTGCTGTAGCAACATTCGTCGTAATTACTTTGTTTAACTGGTCTCCTTTTACATCCTGAACTGCATAACCTAATTCTTTCTTCTGTCTTTTAATACCTAATGCCGTTACAACAACTTCATTAAGATTTTGAGCATCTTCTGAAAGTGTAACATTTAATTGTGCTGCATCAGTTACTGTCGCTGACTGAGATTTAAATCCAATGTAAGAAAACAACAAAACATCATTCTTAGACGCTTGGATTGTGTACAATCCATCATAATCAGTCTGACTTGCTTTGTTAGTTCCTTTAATAAGGACCGTAACTCCTGGTAATGGCAAACCTTTTTGGTCAGTTACCAAACCTTTGACTGTTTTCACTTGCGCAAACATTATTTGCGTTGTAAAAACAATCATAAAGATTAAGAAATTCTTTTTCATGTTTATTTTATTTTGTTAGTTATGAAGTAAAATTATTCTTAAGATATTGTTAAAAAAAATAAATTAAACCAACGACAATAAAATTTAAACGAACGACATAAATCATTCAATAATGCGTTTTACGAAAACGTTCTATTTAAAAAATAAAAAGCCTTTTTGGTTTATTTGCGAAATTTTATTCAAAAAAATTGTGACTTTGCCTTTAATTGTTTAAAGTTGCACAATAATTCATTCTTGTTAAGAAAAACCAAAATCCTAACCTCTACTAATCAATTGAAAGAAATCCGAAAAGTTAAGTTTAACATAAAACTGCAGAATCATTTATGGTTTTGGGGCGTATATTTTACTTTAAATTTTTTAAGATGGGGAGCTTACTTTAATGATTATCCCTACGCTTTCAAATCGAACTTGATTGAGTTTTCACTAGTTATTCCACTGGTATATTTAAATCTATTTGTTTTAGTCCCTAAATATGTACTAAAACAGAAATACATCACTTATACTTTATTATTATTACTGAGTTTATTTGCAATTTATTTACTCAAAACAGCACTGACCTATTATATTATATCCGAAAATATCTGGCCGGAGGCTAATAGAGAATACCATCCGTTTGAAATCAATCATATTGTAGCAGTTTGTATTGGGGAACTTTACGTTTTAGCAATGGCATCTTCGGTTTATCTCACTTTGACTTGGCTTAAGGAAAGGGAACGAAATAGATCGCTGCGAGAAAACCAGTTTAAAATCAAACTGAAATATCTTGAAAATCAAATTCAGCCGCATTTTTTCTTTAATACACTAAATAATTTATACGCATTATCTTTAGAATCTTCTAAAAAAGTTCCAGATGTAATCATCAAACTTTCCAATTTAATGGAGTATGTGCTTTATGATGTGAAAGGAACCAAATTTGTTCCGTTAATAAAAGAGATTGATTATATCCAGAATTATATTGAAATCGAAAAACTTCGTTTTGAAAATGTAGAAGTATCTATTAATCTAGAATCGAATATTGAAGATGTTGTCGTACCGCCTCTAATCTTTATATCATTGGTAGAAAATGCTTTTAAACATGGAGGTTTAAATAACAGGGATTTAAAAATTAAAATTAACTGCAAAGTGATTGACAATAAAATCCTTGATTTTGAAATCTTAAATAATTTTGTAATTTCACAAAATCATAATTCAAAAAGAGGAATCGGCTTGGTAAATACCAAAAAAAGACTGAAGCTTATTTACAGAAATAATTTTTCTCTTAAACAAAAAACCAAACTAAACTTCTACATAACCAGATTACAAATACCTACCCAGAATGAAGATTAAATGCGTGTTAATTGATGATGAGCCATTAGCGATCAAAGTCCTGCAAAATTACTTTACCAATTTTACAGATTTTGAAGTTATTGCAACATTCAACAACTCTCTCGAAGCGTTGGACTTCATTAATAGTACGCAGGTAGATGCCGTTTTTTTAGATATTAATATGCCGATGATGACAGGTTTTGAACTCATCAGTTTAATTGAAAGCAAGACTAAAGTAATTATCACAACAGCTTTTAGAGAATTTGCTGCCGAAAGTTATGATCTAGATGTATTAGATTATTTGGTAAAACCAATTCCGTTGCCAAGATTTATAAAATGCATCAATAAAATTACAACCGAATACAATCTTAAAAACAATATAAAAGTCGAAACGGCAAAAGGTGACTCTCATATTTTTATTAAAGTCGATAAAAAAATGATGAAAATTAATATTGAAGAAATCCTTTTTGTGGAAGGAATGAAGGAATATATTAAAGTTGTTACTCCAGATAAAACCTATATTACCCACAAATCACTTACCTCTTTATCGGAAGAATTACCATCAGATCGCTTTCTTCGAATACATAAATCGTACGTTATTGCATTAAATAAGGTAAAATCTATTGAAGGAAACAGGGTTCAGATACAATCTTACAACATCCCGATAGGCAGAAACTACAGTAAAGATGTTAAAAATAAAATTTTAGAATAATTCATTTCTTAAATTCATTTTATAAGTAGGTTAAAATTAACACTTTGTTGAAAAAAGAGTGTCGTTGGTATAAATTTAACATTATTTATACCTTTTTATTTTTTTTTGATAATCCTAACAAATATATTTACGGTCTTCAAAAAACAATAAAATAAAAAATTAACCTTATTATTATGAGTTCAGAAAATGTGCAAACCAAATGGGGGCAGTTTATCTCTTTGATAATCGTGTTTTTCTTTTGGGGTTTTGTTGGTTCTGCCAATGACATCCTGATTCCAGTATTCAAAAAAGTATTTACGTTATCGCAAGTACAATCACAATTAGTAGCTTGGGCATTTTATGCTGCGTACTTCGTTGGATCAATTATATTCTTTATAGTTTCCTTAAAAGTAGATGTTTTACAAAAATACGGCTACAAAAGAACATTATCAGCAGGATTAATTCTATCTGCTGTTGGTTCATTCTTATTCGTTCCAGCTGCTACTACACAAAGTTTCCCTTTCTTTTTAACAGCTTTATTTACAGTAGGTTTAGGATTCTCAATCCAACAAATTGTTGCCAATCCTTTAGCAATTAAGATGGGAAGTCCAGAAACTGGAGCACACCGTTTAACACTTGCGGGCGGAATCAATTCATTCGGAACTACAATTGGAGCAATCTTATTAGGAATTGCATTGTTCGGAATGGGAGACAACAAAAAAACAGCTCTTTCATTAGAAGATATTAAATTACCTTTTATCATTTTAGGTCTTGCCTTTATTGCTGTAGCAATTTTCATGAATTTCTCTAAAATTGAAGATCCAGTAAAAGAGGAAGAAGCAATCATAAAAGAAAAACATAACAAATTCAACATTCTTGACTATCCTCAATTGTATTTGGGTATGTTAGGAATTTTTATTTATGTAGGTACTGAGGTTACTATCATTAGTAATTTACCAGCTTTATTACACACCAGCGAATTCGGAAACATTCTAGAAGATGCTGTTGCGCCGTTTATTGCACTTTACTGGGGAAGTTTAATGATCGGACGCTGGAATGGTGGAGCGAACGTATTCAATACTTCAAACCTTGTAAATACCGCTCTTAAATTTATTGTTCCTGCTGTAGCATTTGGAGTAATTATCGGAGCGAACATTTTTGCAGCGCATGATGTTTCTTCATTCTACATTTACCCAATCTGGATTTTACTATTTATTGCAGTAAGTTTTGTTGGTGGTAAAAATGCTGGAAAAACTTTAATGCTTTTCGGAATCTCAGGACTAACAATGATGGTACTTGGACTAGCATGGCCAGATCCAGAAATTGCTAAATTCTTCTTTATTTCTGGAGGTTTATTCTTATCTATCATGTGGCCTTCAATCTTCGATTTAGCGATTGCAGGATTAGGAAAAAACACAGGAAAAGCATCTTCTTTCTTAATCATGATGATTCTTGGTGGTGGTGTAATTCCACTTTTACAAGGAAGTATCTGTGATTTAGACGCAACAAATCCAAACGGAATTTTCGGTATTACTTATACACACTTCTCATACATTGTACCACTTCTTGGTTTTGCATATTTAGGATTCTACGGATTCTATTGTCCAAAAATCTTAAAAAGACAAGGTATCAACCACGTTGAAGGTGGTGCTGGAGGACACTAAAAATTAAAAAAAATCCAATACATAAAAATCCAAATTCCAATTTTAAAAAACGGAATTTGGATTTTTTTTATTTAAAGCAACAAAAAATCTCAGAACCTTAGCATCTTAGTACCTCAGAACCTTTAATTACTTCGCATTAATAATATTTTCCAGATTCTTTTTAAAAACAGCTTTGTTTTGCGCCGAAATAGTATAAACAACATCTTTGTCCGCGTGAACAATTACTTTGTCAATATCAGCCTTCAAAAGAGCCTGTGGGTCTTTAATTCTTAAAGTGCAGGCGCCATCAAAGAAGCCGTCATCCTCAATAATTTTTCTAGCTTCAATAACAGTTCCATCATTTAAAACTGCCGAAATAGTCATTTCCTTATTTAAAGTTTTAGCATAAAAACCGTCCATTACTAAAAGCAGCCTATAACTATTTTTCATTTCAGGACCTTTAAATTCGTGTCTGGTAATATTATAACGAAGCCCTTTTGCCAGTGTTTGAAATTTGACAGAACAATCCAATTCATACGTGGCAACATCTCCGGCATCATTCACAGAAGTAATAACTTTCGCCTGAGCATTTATCGAATAACTAGCAAAAAAACACAACACAATCAATACTACTTTCATATTCAGCTATTTAAGATTCATATAAAAGTAAAAAAAATCGCCTTTTCTCGTTAGAAAAAAGACGATTTTAATTTTATAAGTATCTAAGGTATTACTTGTTTCCTTTCTCGAAATCAGCAACGAATTGAGCTAAACCAATATCCGTTAATGGGTGTTTCAACAATCCGTAAATTGCAGAAAGAGGTCCAGTCATAACATCAGCACCAATTTTAGCGCAGTTTACAATATGCATTGTATGACGCACAGAAGCTGCTAAAATTTGAGTTTCATAACCGTAGTTATCATAAACCTCTCTAATTTCTTGAATCAAGTTCAATCCATCAGTAGAAATATCATCCAAACGCCCCACAAACGGAGAAACATAAGTAGCTCCAGCTTTTGCGGCCAAAAGCGCTTGTCCCACAGAGAAAACAAGAGTAACGTTCGTTTTAATTCCTTTATCAGAAAAATATTTTGCAGCCATAACACCTTCCTTAGTCATTGGAAGTTTTACAACGATTTGATCATGTAATTCAGCTAACTCCTCACCTTCTTTTACCATTCCTTCAAAATCCAAAGCATTAACTTCAGCACTTACATCACCTTCAACAAGATTGCAAATATCAACATAATGCTTCAAGATATTGTTTTTTCCGGTAATTCCTTCTTTTGCCATCAAAGACGGGTTAGTTGTTACACCATCCAAAACACCTAAAGCTTGTGCTTCTTTAATTTGAGCTAAATTAGCTGTGTCAATAAAAAATTTCATAATTTATATATTTAAATTGTGTTGATTAATTGGGCGTGACCATATTTACAAAAGGCGCACTCATCAAAACGCTTATGAGCGCCTTTCGCAAATCTGGTCGGGCTATACGCACTACTTCGGTAGTCAGCTTCTATCCCTCACGCAAATTCAGCTGCAAAATTACGAAATCAATACCAATAACAATTTCAAAAATTAAATCAATTTGTGATTTATATTAAAATTTAGAAAATAATCACCAATTATAAGCCTTTCATTATAAAAACTAAAAACATTGAAAACAGAATTATTTTGTACTTTTAAAAAAAATAAACAATTCCTTCAAAAGTGCTAGAAGAAAACTTTAAACAAGACATACTTAACATTGAAAAAATTTCAATAATTCCTAATTTACTCCATGTTATATGCCAGTCTACGGGAATGGGTTTTGCCGCAATAGCAAGAGTTACAGAAGACAGATGGATTACCTGTGCATCTGAAGATCATTTAGAATTTGGCCTTAAACCCGGAGATGAATTAGAAGTTAAAACTACCATTTGCGACAGCATCCGAAATGATCGTAAAGCAGTTGTCATTGATAACGTAAGCGAAGACCCCGATTATCATGATCATCATACGCCAGCAATGTATAAGCTGCAAAGTTATATCTCAATGCCCATTATTCGTAAAGACGGAAGTTTCTTTGGGACTTTATGCGCAATTGATCCAAAACCAAACAGCTTAAAAGAATTCAAAGTAAGAGAAATGTTTAAATTGTTTGCCGAGTTAATCTCTTTTCATCTAGAAGCAATAGAACAGGCACAAGCAAATGAAACACTAATAAACAAAAAAAATAACCTCCTTAAAGAAAAAGAAGTCGAAAAGAAAGAGGCTTATAAAATACTATCAGACACCGAGAAAAAACTGATTGAAAAAAATATTTCCCTTGAAAAGATGAATACCGAACTAGAGGCATTCAATTATATTTCTAGCCATGATCTTCAAGAACCGCTTAGAAAAATTCAGTTTTTTACCGATATCATTGAACGAGAAGAAGAGAACAAACTATCAGACAAAGCCAAAACGGCATTCAATAAAATTCGAAATTCAGCATTTCGCATGCAGAATTTAATAAACGACCTTCTTACCTATTCGAAAACAAAATTTGACGAAAGAAAATTTGAAACAAAAAATCTTAACAATATAACAAAAGAAGTAATTGATGATCTTTTTGAGGAAATAGAAAATAAAAATGTACAGTTTGATTATAATGATCTTGGCGAGTTATCTATAATAGAATTTCAATTCAGACAATTGCTTTACAATCTAATTTCGAACTCTATAAAATTTGCAAGTCCAGATCGACCATTAATTATAAAATTATCTTCCGAAATTATAGTCGGATCCAAATCAGAACACGAAAAACTATCCTTAAATAAAAATTACAGCAAAATAACAATTGCAGATAACGGAATTGGATTTGACCAATCTTACAGTGAAAAAATATTCGGCCTTTTTCAGTCCCTGCATACCAAAACACTCAAAAGCACAGGTATTGGGCTTACAATTGTAAAAAAGATTGTAGAAAACCACAATGGTTTTATCAAAGCAGAAGGAGCTTTAGACCAAGGAGCAAAGTTTGAAATTTTCATTCCTGTGGAATAATTTCAAACTTTGTCCAGAATAAATTTTAAAATTTCAAATTAGTTCGCAGAATTCTTTGAGTTTAGTTCCTTCAATTCATCCCTAATTTCTTCTAGAACTCTTAAAGTATCTTCTTTATAAACTTCCGAATTATTTATTTTATCACTTATCGAAGCAAGAATTTTACGAATTACAAACCAAATAATAAGCAAAACCAAAACGCCAAAAATAGTAGGCCACAACTCTTTTAAAGTATCCATAATCTTATAGTTTATAATGATTCATTAACATTTTTTCGTAAACTTTATCTGGAAGTGCACGTTTTAAAACAATCGAAAACTTCTGCATAAAAGCTCCGACTTTGTAATGCACATTGGGTTTCTTAGTTTGAATAATTTTGTAAACAGCCTCAGCCATTTCGTTCGGATTACTTCCTGCATCAACGTGATCATTCATTGTTGCCAAAACACCTCCATACACTTTTTCGTAAGCCGAATCTTTGACAACTGGTGCATGATAACGTCCTGCGGCAATATTTGTAGCAAAATCTCCAGGCGCAACATTTGTAATTTCTACACCAAAAGATTTCACCTCCATTCTCAAAGCTTCAGTAATCAATTCCAAAGCTCCTTTTGAGGCAGAATAAACACTTCTGTACGGAAGTCCCATATAACCGGCAATCGACGTAACATTAATGATTAATCCCGAATTTTGTTTGCGCATTTGCGGTAAAACAGCTTTCATAACTTCAATTGGTCCGAAAAAATTAGTTTCAAAATTATTTCGAATTTCTTCTGTCGGAATTTCTTCTAAAGGTCCAGTAATACCAACTCCTGCATTATTGATCACAATATCTAATCTTCCAGAAGTTTCAATAATTTTAGAAACTGCTTTTTGAATAGATTCAACATTTCGAACATCCAAAGCAACCAAAGGGAAAACAGAATTTAAAACTTTTTCAGGATTTCGGCTCGTTCCATAAACCACGAAACCTTTTTGGTGCAAAAATTCACCAATAGATTTTCCAATTCCAGATGATCCTCCAGTAATCAAAACGACTTTATTCATTTCTTTGTTAGATGTTAAATGTTATAAGTTAAAAGAAAATGTCCATGAATAGAACTTAGAAAAGGTATTGATTTAAACCTTTCACTACTAATTTCTAACTTTCGACAGGTCCAAAAATAAAAAAATCTTCCAAAAGGAAGATTACAAATTAAGTATTTCTAAAAAATAAAAAGTGGCAAGCGACCTACATCGCACCGCTCAACCACGTACCCTTGCTATGTTCCCATCCTGGGGGAGTCTGCAGGAGCTGGTCGTGTAGGACTTGCCGGTGCAAATATACAATCTTTTTATATTTTTGCAAGAGCTTTGCAGCTATAAAAATATCATCGTATATTGGCTTATTCAAATTTTAAACTATGAAAAATTATAACTTCCTAGCTGTCATTTTATTAGGAATCACATTAATTGAATGTGGAGATAAAAATAAAAGTGAAAATTCTTTGTTTACTATCGATGATTCTGCTTTTCCTGCTCATTTTACGCAAAAAGAACCGCTTACAATTGGAGTTTTAAACCCAAAATCGAAAGAAATCGACAGCGTTGCCTACTTCATAAACGACCAAAGAGTTGGAAGTACAAAAGGCGCTAAAGATTTTAGATTTGAATTAATAGATCAAAAACTAGGTTATCAATATCTAAAAGCTACTGTTTATTTCGGCGGAGATTCTTCTGATGCTACTAAAAGAATTGAAGTAGTTTCTGATGTACAGCCAAAAGCTTTGAAATATAAAATCGTAAATACCTTTGTACACGATTCTACTGCTTTTACTGAAGGTTTAGAATTTCATGACGGAAGACTTTTCGAAAGTACTGGACAAAAAGAAGATTCTTATTTTAGAGAAGTAGATTATAAAACTGGTAAAGTAATCAAACAGGTTGACCTTCCTAAGGAATATTTCGGAGAAGGAATTACTTTTTTCAACGATAAAATATATCAGCTATCATGGCAGGAAAAAACTGGTTTTATTTATGATGCAAAAACTTTTAAATTAGAAAAAACTTTCAAATACGATAAAGATATTGAAGGTTGGGGAATGACACATGATGACAAGTATATCTATCATTCTGATGGAACCGAGAAAATCTGGAAGATGGATCCTGCAACACAAAAATTAATTGATTACATCAATGTATATTCAGGAACTTCAAAAATTAAGGCTATTAATGAACTAGAATTAATCAATGGAAAATTCTACACTAATGTTTGGCAAAAGGATGCAATTGCAGTTGTAAATCCTGAATCTGGCGCTGTTGAAGGTATATTAGATCTTTCTGGTTTACGTAAATTCGTTAAAGCAAAAAATGCTGAAGTTCTTAACGGAATAGCATACAACCCACAGACTAAAACAATTTTTGTAACAGGAAAATATTGGGATAAACTGTTCGAAATAACAGTTTCAGAATAAATCTAAAAAATATAGTTTCTCTTAAACAGACCTAACGGGTTTTAAAAACTTGTTAGGTCTCTTACTATTTACAAAAAGGTGATATATAATGATAACATTAATTACAAATATAAAAGAAATGCTCCAAGTCCGAGAAACTTCAATCGCTAAAGTTTCAGGAGCAGAAATGGCTGAACTTCCAACAATAAAAAATGCTTTTTTAATTTTAGAAAATGATCTTATTGCCGATTTCGGCTCAATGGAAAACCTTCCTAAAATTAATGCAGACAAAACAATCGATGCAACCGGAAAAGTAGTTCTTCCGTCTTGGTGCGACAGTCACACTCATATTGTTTATGCGGGAAATCGTGAGCAGGAATTTGTTGACCGCATAAATGGTCTTTCTTATGAAGAAATTGCCAATCGCGGCGGCGGTATTTTAAATTCGGCTAAAAAATTAAACGAAACTTCGGAAGAAGAAATTTACGAACAATCTAAAGTTCGTTTAGAAGAAGTAATGCGTTTAGGAACGGGAGCAGTCGAAATTAAATCTGGATACGGATTAACAATCGAAGGCGAATTAAAAATGCTTAGAGTTATCAAAAAACTGGCAGAAAATTATCCCATTTCTATTAAGGCAACTTTTTTAGGCGCACATGCCTTTCCTATTCATTACAAAGAAAACAAAGCAGGTTACATTGATGAAATAATTACGAAAATGATTCCAGAAATTGCCAAAAACAAGCTGGCAGATTATGTTGATGTTTTTTGTGAAAGCGGTTATTTTTCAGTAGAAGAAACCGAAAAAATTATGCAGGCAGGAATTGAATTCGGCTTAAAGCCAAAAATTCACGTAAACCAATTTAATTCTATTGGCGGCATTCAGGCTGGAGTTAAATTTAACGCCCTTTCTGTCGATCATTTAGAAGTTATGAACCCGGAAGATATTGAAACATTAAAAAACACAGAAACAATGCCTGTAGCCCTACCTTCTTGTTCTTATTTTTTAAGTATTCCGTATACTCCTGCCCGCGAAATGATAAAAGCCGGATTACCAATTGCATTGGCAACAGATTTTAATCCTGGTTCTACTCCATCCGGAAACATGAATTTTGTGGTGGCAACCGCTTGTATTAAAATGAAAATGACTCCAGAAGAAGCTATTAATGCTGCCACAATAAATGGAGCTTATGCAATGGGACTTTCAGAAACACACGGAAGTATTACTAAAGGCAAAAAAGCCAATTTGATTATCACAAAACCAATTTCTTCTTACTACCAAATTCCTTACGCGTTTGGAAGCAATCTTATTGAATCTGTTTTTCTGGAAGGAAAAATTCTGGAATAAACTTTTATTATTTTCCACAAAATTAAAATCATTTAAACTCAAATATAGCCCGTGGTTTCAACCACGGGAAACGTTATGTTACGTATTATTTAAAAAAAATCATTCAGATTAATCCATAAAAAAAGGTCTGTGAAAATCACAGACCTTTAATATCTAAGTGGTATTTTATCCCTTCGGCAAAATTATCTTAAACTGAAACTAGTTTTAGAAACTAATTCGTCATTATCAAAAACATTGATAAAGTAAGTCCCTTTTGCGAAATCTTTTCCAGGAAGATCTTCAGTAACATTTACAGTTTTATTTTCATACTTTACAGTAGTTTTAAAGCTGTAAGTTAAAGAGTTATCTCCAAAACTTTCTGTTTTTTTCTCGCCTAAAACGTTGTTTTTCGCATCGATAACTTGTACATAATACGTTTTGTCACCTGATTTTGCAATTTGGTTTTCAGCGATTGTAAAACTAATTTTTAAAACATCAGCACGGCTTGCTTTATCTGTTTCGATTTGTTTTCCAGAGCTTCTTAATTTGTAAGCTGCAGTTTTAGTATTCGTAACTGACAATTTAGAACCTCTTTCTACTGTTTTAGCTAACTCTTCGTTTTGACCAACTAATACTTCGTTATATTTTTTAGATTCTCCTAAAACTACGATAGTACTGTCTCTTTGAGTTGTTAAAACACCATTTTGTTTCTTCAACTCATCGTTTTCAGCAACCAAAGTTTTCATTTTACTTTGCATTGCTTGAACTTGAGATCTGTATTTAGAAACATCACCTTTAGACTTATTTAAATCATCCATTAAAGCAACTACTTTGTCTCTTTCTTGAATTAATTCATCAGACATAGAAGTATTTTCAGCAATTGCAGCATCGTAAGTAGCTTTTAATTCCTGTAAATCTTTCATTACAGATTCTTTCTCTGTCAAAGTTGTGGTAAGTTCCGTTTTAACTACTTCTGTATCAGAAGATAATTTAAAAATGTACACTAAGCTACCAATCAGTAGGACTGCTAAAACTGCGATTATCGCTTTTAGACTTGAATTGTTGTTCTTTGGGTTTTCCATATTTAAAAAAATTTTCTTTAATAACAAATTTAAGAATTAATATAAGGTAATAACGTAAGTTTCTACAATTATATTATTTTTGGAAAATAAATTTTTTTAATGGAGAAATTAATCCCTTTCACTATAAATGATTTAGCAAAAATCACAAATCATCGAAGCGGTGAATTAAAGTTCGGAGAAAAAATGATTGTTATCCCATCTGGGGCTGACAAAGTTAATTTTCTAAAAGAAAGTGAAGCTAAATATGTGCTTCTTGGAATTCCAGAAGACATTGGTGTTCGCGCCAATTACGGAAGACCTGGAGCAGCTTCAGCATGGCAGTCTGCAATAAAAAGTATTGCCAACATTCAGCACAATAGATTCTGCAAAGGAAGCAATATCATTATTTTAGGACATATTAATGTTGCCGATGAAATGCGTCAGGTAGAAAACCTTGATTTTAATGACATTGACGATCGTTCAAAATTAAGCCAGCTGGTTGAAAAAATAGACAAAGAAGTATCTCATATCATTTTTACTATAATTAAAGCTGGAAAAACACCTATAATTATCGGCGGAGGCCACAATAATGCTTACGGAAATATTAAAGGTGCCGCTTTAGCGAAAGGAAAACCGGTAAACGCGGTTAATTTCGATGCACATTCTGATTTTAGAATTTTAGAAGGAAGACACAGCGGGAACGGATTTTCTTATGCTTATGAAGAAGGTTTTTTAAAGAAGTACTTTATTTTTGGCCTTCATGAAAATTATACTTCAAAAAGCGTTTTAGATATCATTAAAAAATTAGAAGACAGAGTCCGCTACAATACTTACGACAGTGTAAATATTAGAAAGGAAAAAGATTTTAACAGAGAAATGATTTCTGCACTTGATTTTGTTAAAAACGATGCTTTCGGTATTGAAATTGACTTAGATGCTATTCCAAACATTGCAAGCAGTGCTATGACTATCAGCGGATTTTCTGTTGAAGAATTGAGACAGTTTGTTTCCTTTTTCGCTGAACATAAAAACGCGGCATATCTTCATATATGTGAAGGAGCACCAGATTTAGACAATGCTCCAAATAATAATTTAATTGGTAAACTAATTGGTTATCTGGTTACTGACTTCATTAAAGCAAATATCGAAAAAGATTAATTAAAAGAATACACATAAGCTCAAAGCAGAGGGGTTTTGCCAAATAAACGCTAATTCAAACAAACGATTAGCTGAATAAAACTATCTTTGCACAGCATTTTAGTACTTAAAACTAAAATACTTAATACATAAAATATGTTATTCGAAGATTTATCACTTTCAAAAAGTATACAAAAAGCCGTATTTGAAGAAGGCTATTTAAATCCGACTCCAATTCAGGAAAAATCAATTCCTATTGTTTTGGAGGGCCGTGATTTAATTGGTTGTGCACAGACAGGAACAGGAAAAACGGCAGCATTTGCCATCCCTATTATACACCAATTGCACCGAATTGTAGGTTCATCAAAAAAAGCGAAACAAATTCGCGCACTCGTAGTTACGCCTACGCGTGAATTAGCGGTACAAATTGGTCAAAGTTTTGACACTTATGCTAAATACACTAACCTAACACAGCTGACAATTTTTGGAGGAGTTTCTCAAAACCCTCAGGTTGATGCTTTAAAAAACGGAGTTGATGTTTTAGTTGCAACTCCTGGACGTTTATTAGATCTTCATAAACAAGGTTTTCTAGACTTAGATCATCTGCACACTTTGGTACTTGACGAAGCCGATCAGATGCTGGATATGGGTTTTATAAACGATGTCAAAAAAATCGTAAAGCTTACGCCAAAAAACAGACAAACTTTACTTTTTTCTGCTACAATGCCGATTGCCATTCGTGAACTGGCAGAAATGTTTCTTAAAGATCCAGAACAAGTAGAAGTTTCTCCTGTTTCATCAACAGCTGAAAATGTTGAACAACGTATTTATTTTGTAGATAAAACAGAAAAAAGAAACTTATTATATAGTTTAATTAAAGAAGAAAACTTATCAAATGTACTTGTTTTTTCGAGAACAAAACACGGCGCTGATAATGTTGTAAAAGCACTTCGTAAAAAAGACATTCCTGCAGAAGCAATTCACGGAGATAAATCTCAAAATGCTAGACAAAGAGTTTTAGACGCTTTTAAAAATAAAGAAGTAGGTGTTTTGGTTGCAACTGATATTGCAGCACGAGGAATTGATATTGAACAGCTGCCATATGTAATCAATTTTGACTTACCAAATATACCTGAGACTTACGTTCATCGTATTGGCCGTACAGGTCGTGCAGGAAATGGCGGAATTGCAATTTCTTTCTGCGGTAAAGATGAATTGCCTTACTGGAAAGACATTCAAAAATTAATTAAGGTTGATGTCAAAACAATTTCAGATCATCCGTATCAATGGCATTCAGGAAGTCCGGAAGCTGGAGAAAAACCTAAAAGCTCGAACAGAAGCGGAGGCGCTCACAAATCGAGAAAATCAGAATCATCAAAGAAAAATAAAAAGCGCTGGTACTAAACAGCGCTTTTTTCTTTTATAAGGTAATTGATTATCTTAAACAATTTCACCGGTTCAAACGGTTTAATTATAATATCGTTCATTCCAGACGAAAGTGCCTCATCTGTAATTTCATCTTTATCAAAAGCAGTTAATGCTACAATTGGAGTTTCTATTCCCGCGAGACGAATTCTTTTAGTAGTTTCAAAACCGTTCATTAAAGGCATATTGATATCCATTAAAATCAAGTCAAAAACTTCCTCGTCCAAAATTTTAAGCGCTGCAAAACCATCATCAACAACCTTACAAGCATAATTATTTTTTTCAATAATCTTCTTTGTTACAAGCTGATTGATTAAGTTGTCTTCAACTACCAAGATTTTATAGACTTCATAAGATGTTAAATCCACTTCAATCTCATCAATGATACTTTTCGTTTTGGCAAGATCGTGTTCAAAAGCAATTTCAAACGAAAAAGAAGTTCCTTTTCCAAGATCACTATCCAGTGTAATTGTGCTTCCAAACAACCCTAATAATCTCTTTACAATACTAAGTCCAAGTCCAGTACCTTGATAATCCTCTTCTTTTCTTCCAACTTGAACAAATTTATCAAAGATTTTACTTTGGTCAACAACGGCTATTCCTATACCATTATCTTTAATTAAGAAGTGCAGGTAATTCATTTTACCTTCAACCTTCGTTAATTTCACAATAATTTCGACTTGGCCATCTTTCGTGAATTTCAAAGCATTACTCACCAAATTCATTAAAATTTGAGCTAAACGCAATTTGTCACCAATTAGATACTCAGGAATTTCTGGATCGATATCGATCGAAATTCTGTTGTTGTTTTTTTGGGAAAGAAAAGAAAGCGAATTTTTTATAACAGTTATTTCGTCCGAAATATTAAAGGTCAGATTTTCTAAGACAATCTTATTTTCTTCGATTTTGTTAATTTGAAGAATATCATTAACCAGAGAAAGAAGATATCTGGCTGAAAATTTTAGCGAACTTAAATGCTGGCTTCTGGAAAGTTCTTTATGTTCTTCTAAAAGCATATTAGTTATTCCAACCACACCGTAGAGAGGTGTCCGTAATTCGTGGCTTATCGTCGAAATAAATTGTGTTTTAAGCAAAGAGGCTTCTTCTGCAATTTCTTTAGCTTTAACAAGCTCTAAATTGTGTCTTTTCTTAAATCGGATATTTTTTATTAACGTGATAATTAAAATCAGCAGAATAAGAGAAATAAGCACAAACAGAATTACAATAATTTTAGATTTTTTAAGACTTTGAGACTGCTCTACTTTCTCGTTTTCGATCTTGTTGATTTGTCTCTTGTATTCATCCAGCTCCAGTCCAATTCCAGCAATTGAAGCTTTCTTGAGTTTCTTTACACTGTAAATCTCTTCTGAAATAGCATTATAATTAATCAGAGCCTGATAAGCTTCTTTATGCTTATTGATTTTATTCAGAAATTTTGAATATTCTAAATAAGCGCTGGACAAATCTGTTTTTTCCTGTGCTTTTTTCCCAGCTTCAATAGCAGTTAAAAAATAAGCATTTGCAGTTTTATTTTCATTTTTATGACTTAAATAAATACCATTAAGCATATTCACAATAACCTCTGTAGATCCGTCACTATACTTATTTTTAGTACTATTTATATATTTAAGAAAAAGATAACCCTGCTCATAATTTTGAATATCAAAATAAGCCCAGGCAATATTAACGTTTGTAAAATAAACCTCTTTTAAATCATTTATTTTCAAAGCATAAGCAACCGATTTTTTGTAGTAACGAATTCCTTCATCAAATTGTTTTTTTTCAAAACAATACATGTTGCCTAAATTATTGTAGACATTACTTTTTAAAGAATCATTGTTTGTTTTATCGGCATAGTAGAGACTTTTTTTGTAGAAAAAAATAGCTTTATCAAAGTCTGTTAATTCATTATAATTGGCTGCAATAATATTGTATGAGCGAGACATCAAACAATAATCTTTCATTAAAATTGCAGCATTTAGTGCACTTCTGGAAATCTTGAGCGATTGGTCAAAATTGGATTCTCTAAAATTAAAGAGGGCCTTTTTTACAAGCTTATCCAGTTTAGGATCTTGATTACAATTAGATTGAGATAATGCCGAATTGGCACAGCAATTCAGTGCGAAAAGGAGAAGTAAAAAAATCCGTATTGGGGGCATTAATCGGCTAATTTTCTCAAATATACACTTTAAAATAAAAAAAAGCTGTATTTCATAAAAAAATACAGCTTTTCAATTGTTTTTAAGCACACTAAGTAAAAAAATATCCTATTCTTAGTGTTAAAATTTTATTCTTTACCCTCTTCCCACTGCCCTACAACAGATGTAGCTAAAGCATTTCCGAGTACATTGGTAGCACTTCTAAACATATCACAAAAGTGGTCAATTGGAAGAATTAAAGCAATCCCTTCAATCGGTATATCAAACATACCGCAAGTTGCCGCAACAACAACCAAACTAGCTCTTGGAACCCCCGCAATACCTTTACTGGTAAGCATCAGCACTAAAAGCATAGCCATCTGAGTTCCTAAATCTAAATGAACGTTGTAGAACTGTGCAATAAAAATACTTGCAAAAGTCATGTACATCATACTTCCGTCAAGGTTAAAAGAATAACCAAGGGGCAGCATAAAAGAAACAATTTTGTCTTTTACTCCAAAACCTTCTAATTCTTCCGTCAATTTAGGAAACACCGCTTCACTGCTGGTTGTTCCAAAAGCAATTGCTAAAGGTCCAGTAATACGTCTTAACAATTCGGTCATTCTTCCCTTTAAGAAAATATAACCTACTGCAATTAAAAGAACCCACAATGTGCTAATTCCAATTAAAAAAGAGCCGAAAAATTTAAAGTACGTAATTATTAATTCTTCAGCATCTCTAATAGCAAATACCGCTGCAATGGCACCAAAAACTCCAATTGGAGCAAAGTTCATTACATAGTTTACCATTTTTAAAACAATATGCGAAAGCTTATCAAAAGCGCCGATAATTGGTTTTACTTTTTCGCCTAAAGATGCAGCTGCCAATCCGAAGAAAATCGAGAAAACTACAATCTGCAGAATTTCATTAGTAGCCATTGCTTCAACGATACTTTTTGGCACGATATGTTCAACAAAATTATCAAAAGACAAGTTTTGAGTTTTACCAGTAACTTCAGAAGCTGCCGCCATATCAACATGATCCAGTTTTAGACCGACACCAGGCTGTAAAATATTTACATAAAACAATCCAATTAAAAGAGAAATAAAAGAAGCTGTAAAAAACCATCCAATAGCTTTTCCTCCAATTCTTCCAACAGTTTTAATATCTCCCAATTTTGCTATTCCAACTACTAGAGTGGTAAAAACTAATGGGGAAATAATCATTTGCACCAAACGGATAAAGATGGTCGCCAGCATTTTTATTTTACTGCTAAATGACTGTGCAGCTTCGGGCGAAATTGTATTGTGCAATATAATTCCTAAGATCGCTCCAAGAACCATTGCAATAATAATCTGCCCTGTTAATCCTGAAAGAAATGATTTTTTTTTAGTTTCTGTAACTTCTTGCATTAATTTATTTTTTGATTATTAAAATATAAGACCCTCACTGTCTTACCTTTTATTAATATGTTTTGTTGATTAAATAAAAATCAGCCAAAACAATTGCAGCCATCGCTTCTACGATTGGCACTGCGCGAGGCACTACACATGGGTCATGACGGCCTTTTCCTGTCATTGGTGTAATGTTTCCTGTATTATCTAATGAGTCCTGTGTCTGCATGATAGTTGCAACAGGTTTAAAAGCTACTCTAAAATAAATATCCATTCCGTTGCTGATTCCGCCTTGGATTCCGCCAGAAAGATTTGTTTTTGTAGTTCCGTCAGAATTGTACAAATCATTGTGCTGACTTCCTTTCATTTCAGCGCCAGAAAAACCGCTTCCGTACTCAAAACCTTTTACTGCATTAATAGAAAGCATTGCTTTTCCTAATTCTGCATGAAGTTTATCAAATACAGGTTCTCCTAATCCAACAGGAACATTCTGAATTACACAAGTTACAACACCGCCAACAGTATCTCCCTGTTTACGAATGTCGCGAATATATTCTTCCATAACCGCAGCCGATTTCTCGTCTGGACAACGAACCGGATTGCTTTCAATTTTTGAAAAATCTAATTCTTGATACGGAGTTTCTAAATGTATTGGACCAACAGAAGAAACGTAAGCATTAATCTTAATTTCCGGAAGCATTTGTTTTGCAATTGCACCAGCTACTACCCTGCTCGCCGTTTCTCTAGCAGAACTTCTTCCGCCTCCGCGATAATCACGGAAACCATATTTCTGATCGTAAACATAATCAGCATGGCTTGGTCTGTAATTGTCTTTTATATGTGAATAATCGTCTGACTTTTGATTGGTATTTGGAATAATGAAACCAATTGGAGTTCCTGTCGTTTTTCCTTCGAAGATTCCAGATAAAAACTGAACTGCATCTGGTTCCTTTCTTTGTGTTACAATTGCCGACTGGCCTGGTTTTCTTCTTGCCATGTCTAATTCAATCGCTTCAAAATCAAGTTGTATTCCTGGAGGGCATCCATCAATAATGCCGCCTAAAGCTTCACCATGAGATTCTCCAAATGTTGTAACTTTATATAGGGTGCCGTAGCTGTTTCCTGCCATTGTAATTTGTTTTGAGCAAATGTAAGTTTTATGAATTAAATTAAAAAATTTAAAACTGGTATTATTAACTAAACATTAAGTCGATTAAAAATCACAATTTGGTAAAATTATCCGCATTTTCATAACCTTTTGATAAAACAAAACTGTTCGATTTTTTTTTAATTTGTAAAACTTCAAATCAAGAAAAATTGAAAAAGAGAAATGTCGAATTGGTCATTCTTTCTGATGTCCATTTAGGAACTTACGGAAGTCACGCTAAAGAATTAAACAACTATCTTTCAAGCATTAAACCCAAAACTTTAGTCTTAAACGGCGACATAATTGATGCTTGGCAGTTTCGTAAATCTTACTTCCCAAAGGCGCATTTACGAGTCATTCAGCGTATTATCGGAATGGCTTCTAAGGGTACGAAAGTCTATTATATTACTGGAAATCACGATGAAATACTTCGTAAGTTCAGCGATATGAATATGGGGAATTTTGCTTTGGTCGATAAATTAGTTTTAGAATTAGACGATAAAAAAGCTTGGATTTTCCACGGAGACGTTTTTGACGCTTCTGTACAGCACTCCAAATGGATTGCAAAATTAGGCGGATTAGGTTACGATTATTTGATTTTAATGAACCGTTTTGCAAATTGGTGTTTAGCAAAATTAGGCCGTGAACCTTATTCCTTTTCTAAAAAAATTAAAGCCAGCGTAAAAAAAGCAGTTAAGTTTATTTCTGATTTCGAAACTACAGCAACAGATTTAGCTATTGAGAAAAACTACGACTATGTGATCTGCGGACATATTCACGAACCTAAAATCGTGACCAAGGAAAACAAATACGGATCAACATTATATTTAAATTCAGGTGATTGGGTAGAAAATTTAACAGCGCTTGAATACCACAAAAAAAGATGGAAATTGTTCTCCTATAAAGCCAGTAATTTTGTTGAAGAAGAAAATCTTTTCGAAATGGAAGACATATTAACTTCGCAAATGATTTCTTCCATAATATTGAAATAGCCTTTTTTAACATTTAGATTGCGAAAATTCAAAAAATGTAAATTATATAACAATTTTCAAAAATATTATACGTTTTCATTCTGACTGTAATAATACATTTGACAAAAATAATTTAACCATTTTATGAAAAAGATAATATTATCTGCCATTATGCTTTTTGGATTAGCATTTACGGCTCAATCGCAAGAAATTTCAAAACACGCATTAGGATTACGTTTAGGAGACAACAACGGATTTGGTGGTGAGGTATCATACCAATTAGGATTAAATCAAAAAAACAGGCTTGAATTTGATTTAGGCTGGAGAAACAGTAGAGATGTAGATGCTGTTAAAGGTGTAGCACTTTATCAATGGGTTTGGAACATTGATGGAGGATTCAACTGGTACGCAGGTGTCGGTGGAGGTGTAGCTGCATGGGATCACGACTACTATTACAATAACTACAGATATGATGATAGCGGAACTTATGTTTTTGCAGCTGGAGATATAGGTATCGAATACAGATTTAGCGAAGTGCCTATTACATTATCTCTAGACGCAAGACCTGAAATTGGTTCAGGCTATTATGACGATGATAACTTTGGATTTGACGTTGGTTTAGGCGTTAAATTCAGATTCTAATTAAAAATAAAAAATAATTGTAAGAAGAAACCTGCCGTTTAAAAGCGACAGGTTTTTTTTATGTTTTATTTTTAAATAATGTCACCCTGAACGAAGTCGAAGGGCTCGAGACATTACTGGCTTCGACTTCGCTCAGCTTGACATTTAAATAAATTAACTCTACTAAAGACTAAAAACTAATCACTAAGTACTAATCACTAAGAGCTAAATCACTTAATAATAATCTCTTTTTTAGAATGAATTTTCACAACTGTATACGGATAAGAAATAACCTGCATGGTCATTGCGTCTTTTGACGGACTGTTTTCTTTTACCGTTATGATAATATTCTTATCTGTTTCTTCTACTTTTTCAACGTCGATAGAGTAACCGCTGGTATTTTTTTCTCCCATATTCAAGATTACATAATTATAATCATGAACATTTGGATTCTTCATTTTCTCAGCCAAAAGCGGATCATTTTCAAGCATTTTAATCTCGTTCGGTTCGGTCAAAATTTCGAAAAATTTAATATTCCCGCCACCGTCAGATTGTGTTGTTAAAACTTCATACAAGGCGTTTGAATTTTCAACTTTTTTCACTCCACACGAAACCAAAACAAAAATTGCTAAAACAGAAATTACTTTTTTCATTTATCTACTTTTAAATTAGTGCTTCTCGTATTTATAATCGTCAACCGCTTTTTGATACAAAGCTTCATACTTAGGCAGAATATTTTTAATATCAAACTTTCTAGCTACTTCCAAAGCATTTGCCTTAAACTGGCTTAAAACAGCATCATCTTTTAATATTTTCAAAGCATTTTCAGCCATTTCCTCAACATTTCCAACATTACTCAAGTAACCCGAAAAACCATCAAAATTAACCTCAGGCAAACCTCCAGAATTACTAGAAATAACAGGAACACCGCATGCCATTGCTTCTAATGCTGCCAGACCAAAACTTTCAGTTTCAGAAGGCAGTAAAAATAAATCTGTCATGCATAAAATTTTATCAATTTCATGGCTGTTCCCAAAGAAAATTACTTTGTCTAAAATTCCTAATTCCTGACATAAAATTTCTGCTTTTTCTTTTTCAGGACCATCACCCACCATCATTAATTTGGCTGGAATTTCTTTCTGAACATTATAGAAAATCTTGATAATATCTGGAATACGTTTTACTTTTCTAAAATTACTAATATGCGTTATAATACGTTCATTTTCTTTTGCCATAACATAACGATGACATGGTGCAAGAGGATCTTTTTTAACTTTATCCAATTCGATAAAATTCGGAATCACTTTAATTTTATTCTTAATTTTAAATAATTTCAAAGTGTCATCCTTTAAACTCTGCGAAACCGAAGTCACATAATCTGATTTATTGATACTAAAAGTTACGGCTGGTTTGTAAAACGGATGATTTCCTACCAAAGTAATATCAGTTCCATGAAGCGTTGTAATCATTGGCAGATTAATACCTTCATTCTTCAGCATTTGCTTGGCCATATAGCCTGCATAAGCATGCGGAATAGCATAATGCACGTGCAAAAGTTCAATTTTATACAACTTAACCATATCGACTAATTTGCTCGATAACGCTAATTCATAAGGCTGATAATGAAACAATGGATATTCCGGAACATTTACTTCGTGATAATGAACATTCGGATTTAAAAGTGCCAATCGTACTGGCTGACTATATGTGATAAAGTGTATTTCGTGTCCTCTTCTGGCTAATTCGAGACCTAACTCTGTGGCTACTACACCACTACCTCCAAAAGTAGGATAACAAACAATTGCTATTTTCATGGATTAAATTTAATTCTACGAAAATACTCAAAAATCACGTTTAAATAAGATTTTAAATTGTTAGATTTTTGACAAAATTAGATTAATTCTAGTTCATAAATATTTTTAGAAGCAGCACAATAACGGTCAAAAGAACCTTTATTCCCGCTGTCCGTTATATCTTTTATGCCGAACCCCGGCACAAAAGGATGTCACTGCCATCGGGGCTAGATTAGATCTTTTGTATTTATAAAAGTTCATCTTATCCAACTTTGTCAAAGTTTAAAACTTTGACAAAGTTTTTTTCAAAACGAAACCCGACAGGTTTTTTAAAACCTGTCGGGTTTGACTCTCCATTTCACAAAAACAGAAAAAGGCATAAAATCTCAATTTCACGCCTTTTATATTATGCTTATTTTTCTCTTAGAAAAATCTGCTATGCCAGCTATCGGCAGCAGGAACTTCCCAAGATTCATTGAATTCTTCAATATTGTTTACCAAATTATTAAAAACAATCGTATTCTCAGAAACCGATTTATCTTTAACCATTTTCTTGAAATCAATTAATGGTTTGTGTGCAATATGTTCTCCAAGTTTAAAAGTAACGTTCATTTTATCTAATAAATCAACGTTGTATTTCTTTTCTAGACTTTGAATAAATTCAACCGAACTATCGATAGAACATCCAGTAGCAGCCTGAACATCTTGATTTACTGCCAATATTATGAATCTGTTATATTTCAACAAGTAGGAAGCTTCAAGACTGGTTCCATGTGCGGCCCATTGTTCTACAAAAGCTTTTAAATCAGTTTCGATTTCAGAAAACTCTTCCTCAGAAAATTTTCTGTTCGACTGGTAAATCCAGACTCTAGATTCACCTGGTAAATTTTCAAAAGGTATATACATTTTAATTTTAAATTTTAGATTGTTGATTTTAGATTTCTTGAATTGTTCAGGTTTAAGGTTTCATGTTTAAAGTTAAAAACTTAGTATCTTAAAACCTTAGCAACTCAGAATCTTCTATAAATCTTGCGCATTTGCAATTAACTCAGCAACGTCCATAACTTTTACCTCGCCTTCTTTATGTGCGTGTTTAATTCCGTCTGTTAACATAGTATTACAAAACGGACAACCAGCAGCAATAATATCTGGTTGTACTTCAAGCGCATCTTCTGTACGAAGTACGTTTACTTCCTTATTTCCTGGCTCTGCATCTTTAAACATTTGCGCTCCACCAGCTCCACAGCATAAACCATTTGCTTTAGAACGTTTCATCTCAACTAATTCAACGTCTAATTTTTCTATTAAATCTCTTGGAGCTTCGTAAACTTTATTAGCTCTTCCTAAATAACAAGGATCGTGAAAAGTAATTTTTTTTCCTTTAAATTGTCCGCCTTCAACAGTTAATCTTCCATCATCAATTAGCGATTTCAAAAACTCTGTATGGTGAATAACGTCATAATTACCTCCTAATTCCGGGTATTCATTTTTTAACGTATTAAAACAATGCGGACAAGCTGTAACTATTTTTTTTGCCTCATAAGCATTCAAGACTTCAATATTCATCATCGCCTGCATCTGAAACAAAAATTCGTTTCCAGCTCTTTTAGCAGGATCGCCAGTACAGCTTTCTTCTGTACCTAAAACCGCAAAAGAAACATTTGTACGATTTAAAATTCGTACAAACGCTTTAGTAATTTTTTTTGCTCTATCATCAAAACTTCCTGCGCAACCTACCCAAAACAAAACTTCTGGCTGTTTCCCTTCGGCAAGCATTTCTGCCATTGTTGGCACTACTAAACTTTCTGACATTTCTCTCTCTTTGTTTAAAGTTTAAAGTTCAAAGTTTCAAATATTATTCTGAAATCTGAATTCTTAATTATGATCGTGAACTATTAGTTCTCGTTTTTCCAATTTAATCTATCCTGCTGGCTGTACTGCCAAGGAGCTCCGTTGTTTTCAATATTAGTCATCATTGCGTTTAATGACATTGGCGCTGCACTCTGTTCCATAACCAAATAACGACGCATATCCATAATAATAGATAACGGACTAATATTTACTGGACATTCTTCAACACAAGCATTACAAGACGTACAAGCCCACAATTCTTCTGGAGTAATATAATCGTTTAAAAGTGATTTATTATCTGGAACAAAAACACCTTTATTAGCATCAATATTTTTACCAACTTCTGTTAAACGATCTCTTGTATCCATCATAATCTTGCGCGGAGACAATTTCTTTCCCGTTTGATTTGCTGGACAAGCAGAAGTACAACGACCGCATTCTGTACAAGTATAAGCATTTAGCAACTGAACCCAATTTAAATCTTGAACATCACTGGCTCCAAATTTAGCTGGCGCAGCATTTTCATCTGCAGGCGGAGCAGCCGCAAACGGATCAGCATTTGGATCCATCATTAACTTCACTTCTTTAGTTACCGATTCTAAATTATCAAACTGTCCTTCTGGTTTTAAATTTGCGAAATAAGTATTTGGGAACGCTAAAAGTATATGCAGATGTTTTGAAAAATACAAATAGTTCATAAAAACTAAAATACCAATAATGTGAAGCCACCAGAATACCTCAAACAAAAGTCCCACTAACTCATTAGAAGTACCATTAAAAATTGGAGCAATAAATTGACTTACTGGGTAACTTCCGGCCTTATGAAAATGCGAATAACCGCCTGGAACATTTTGTAAATGCAAATCAGAAGCATTCATTAATAAAAACAAAATCATTAAGACAGTTTCGAAATACAAAATATAATTAGCGTCGCTTTTAGGAAAGCCTTTTAAATCAGAATGTATAAAACGTTTTAATCTGATAAAATTTCTTCTAATCCAAAAAACAGTAACGGCAAAAATTACCAGTATTGCTAATATTTCGAATGAAGCAATTAAGACATCATAAACAACACCTAAATAAGGCGCAAAAACTCGATGCGTTCCAAAAAGCCCATCGATAATAATTTCTAACAATTCGATATTAATAATTACGAAACCAACATATACAAAGATATGGAGTATTCCGGCAACAGGGCGTCTCACCATTTTAGACTGCCCTAGAGCAATCAATGCCATGTTTTTCCAACGAGCTTTAGGATTGTCTTTTCGATCTACATCAACTCCCAGATTAACGTTTCGGATGATCTTTTTCACGCTCGCTGCAAAAAAGCCGAAACCAACTATAAGAAGTATGGCAAATAAAATATTATCTAAATAACTCATTTATAATTATTTTTTATCAGTTGAGTTTGTATCTTCTGCTGGTGCTACATAAGGCTTATTTTTCTTTCCAAAAAGAGAAACGTTTACGTAACGAGTTGGATAAAGTCGAACATCTTGCAATAGCAGTTCAAGCTCTTTTGAAGTTTTAGCCAAATTATTATATAATGCGTCATCATTTAATAATTTTCCAGCTGTACCTTTTCCAGAATTTAAATTAGACATTAATGCATCAACTTTAGCTAATGTCTGGTTCAAATTACGAACTGTTTTACCCAAATCTGCTTTGTTTAAAGAATCAGAAATTTTATTAAAGTTATTTGATACTTTATTAAAATTAGAAACCATTCCATTAATCTGTCCTTTATTGGTATCTAGAATATTGTTTAGACTTCCCGAAGCTTTATGAAACTGAGTCATAGTCTGACTTAATTCAGCAATTGTTTTCTTTAGATTTTCTTGCGTATTTTTATCCAAAGTATTATTCAATCCTGTAACCAGAACATCAATATTAACAAGCATTTTGTCCAGTTTTTGCTGAATTGGCTCAATTTTTCCTCCTAAAGATTCCGTTAATCCAAGTTCAACAGTAGAGTTTAATTTTTGCCCGTCTTCCACCAATTCTTTATCCGTAAAATTAGGAACAATTTTAATTTGTTTTCCTGCGATTAAGCTTGGAGAATAAATTGTTGCAGTACTTGTTTTCGAAATTGGAAAATCAGTTTTTAATTGAAGTTCTACTAATAATTTTCCTGTTACATCATCTATCGTGATTTTATTTACCTTACCAATAGCAAGCCCATTAAGTGTTACCGGTGCAGATAATGATAAATCTTCAACATTATCATATTCAGCATATAAAATGGTATAATTTGTAAAAAGATCCTTGCCTTTTAAAAAGCTGTATCCCCAAATAAATAATAAAATCGATGCGATGACTAATATAGCCGTTTTAATTTCTCTTGTTATTTTCAAAATTCTAAGTGTTTGTACAAAATTAATATAAATATTCGAACTTGGGCTTATTATTTAATTGCGTCCTGAATACTAATTTTTTCTCCATCTTTGGTTGCTACCAAAAATGCAGCGCCATACCCTTTACTTTTAGCTTCTTGCAAATATTTTTGGGCTGTTTCGTAGCTAGAAGTTTCTTCGTAGAAATATTTATAAATATTATTTTCATATACCATTGATACATTTTTTAACCCTTTAAAGTTTTTAGGATCCAATGGTGTCTTTTTTATACTCGCGATTAGCTGTACTTTAAAAAATGTACCTTTTGGCGCATTTTTATTTACTGCAACTGGAGCAGCTGTCTTTGGTTTTGCGGGAGTGGTATCTCTTATGGGCCGACTATCGTCTGACTCGCCGCCAGAACCAAAATATTCTCTCTTATAACTTAAAATTGCTTCTGCAATTGCTCTTGCAATATCATCTTGTCCTTCTTCAGAATTCAAAATATTCCCTTCGGTTGGATTAGATACAAATCCAGTTTCAACTAAAACTCGCGGCATGTAAGCTTTATGAAGTACCATGAAAGGCGCTTGTTTCACACCACCTTGACGAAGTTTTTTACCTAACTTTTCAAAATTATCTTCGATTTTAGTAGCCAGAGAAATACTATTATCTAAATATTCTTCCTGCATCAATGTCATTCCGATCATAGATTCTGGAGAGTTTGGGTCGTAACCTTCGTATTTACGTTTATAATCTTTCTCTAAGGTAATTACCGAGTTCTCTTTTTTCGCAGCTTCAAGATTCGAAGCAACTTTACTCAAACCCATTACATAGGTTTCGGTTCCGTCTGCAGCGGTATTTTTATTGGCGTTACAGTGAATGGAAACAAAAATATTAGAATTTGCTCTGTTCGCAATATTGGCTCTTTCGACCAAATCTACAAAGACGTCTGTTTTACGAGTATAGATTACATTAACATTTGGATTTAGCTCTAAAATTTTCCCTACTTTCAAAACAATAGCTAAAGCAATATTTTTTTCAATCCTACCGCTGTAAACGGCTCCAAAGTCGTGATCTCCATGTCCAGCGTCAAGAGTTACCTTAAACACATTTGACTGGCTTTGAGCGTAAAAAGACAGAAATGTTAGAAATAAAGTAAATATTACCTTAAATTTGTTAATTCTATTCATAAATCTAAAAGTTAATTTTAATAAAATGCAGCTGTTATAATTTTCAGAATTGATTATTTTTGCCAAAAAATTATATGTAAGTTTGACATGTCAAAAAACACGCCATAATTTTACAAAAATAGCATTTAAACCTTTGCATACAAACTTATTTAATATCGTTTTAATATCATTTTTCCTAACTATAGGTTGTGGTAATTTATATTCGCAAGAAATAAAAAATAAAAAAAAGCCTTTACCTGCTGTAAAACAAACAGATAAGGAAGCACCTGCAATTACTGATACGATAAAACTAGATACGGTTAGACCAAAAAAGACTTTTCTGGACGGAAAAGTTAAGTATCGAGCAAAAGATTATGCTAAAATCGATCAAAAAAGAAAGACCATCACTTTATATAACGAAGCAGAATTATACTACAAAGATGTTGAATTAAAATCTGGTATAATTGTTCTTAATTATGAAAAAGATGAAGTTTATGCAGGAAGAATAAAAGATTCTGCCGGGGTATTGGTTCAATATCCAAATTTTAAACAAGGCTCCAGCGAAGTACAGCCCGACTCAATTCGTTTCAATTTCAAAACTAAAAAAGCTTTAATTTATAATTCTAGGACTAAGCAGGGAGAATTAAATATTAAAGCCGCAGTTACTAAAAAAGAAAATGATTCTGTTTACTATTTAAAAGGTGCACGTATCACCACATCTTCTGATATTGATAATCCAGAATACTACTTTCGAACCCAGAAAATAAAATTTGTTCCAGGAAAAAAAATTGTAACTGGTTTAACACAAATGGTTATTGCTGATGTTCCTACTCCGCTGGCATTACCTTACGGATACTTTCCTCTAAGCCAAGAAAAAAGTGTTTCGGGAATTATTGTTCCAAGTTACAACGATTCAAACACTAGAGGTTTCTCACTGCAAAATGGGGGTTATTACTTTGCTTTAAGCGATAATTACGACTTAACAGTACTTGGGGATTATTATACTAACGGAAGTTACGCCATGCGTTTTGAATCGGCTTATGCTACAAGGTATAAATATCGAGGGAATGTAAATATTCGTTTTGAAAACCTTATCAATAGTGAGCGTGGTTATCCAGATTATTCTAGACAAGGCATATACAACATTCAGTGGTCACATTCTAAAGACACTAAATCGAACCCTAATTCAAGTTTTTCTGCGTCGGTAAACATGGGTAGCAGTAAATACTTCAAACAATCGATTAATCAAGCTAACATTGGGTCAAACTTAAATAATACTTTAAGTTCATCTATTAATTACAACAAAACCTTTAATACAATTCCTGGTTCTCGTATAGCATTGGCTGCAACGCACAGCCAGAATACACAAACAGAAGAGATTAATATGACACTTCCATCCTTACAGGGAAGTATTGATCGTATCTATCCTTTTGTCGGAAAAAACGGAGTTAAAAAGGGTTTAATCAAAAACATTAACTTACAATATAACGTAAGCGGTAAAAACTACTTTAAAACTAATGACTCTTTGTTTTTCAAACCTCAGATGTTTCAGAATGCTCAATTAGGAATGCAGCATACTATTCCGCTGAGCACCAACTTTAAGATCTTTAAATATTTTAGTGCCGGAGCTTCAACCACATATCAGGAAACATGGGTTAATAAAACAATAAGTAAGGCATACGATTCTTCTACTGGACAAGCAGAATCTACGACTGTAAACGGTTTTGACTCTTTTAGAACCTATAATTTCAGCACCAATTTAGGAACCACTATTTACGGTACTTTTAATTTTGGAGAAGATAAAAGAATCCAATCGATAAGACACGTAATGCGTCCAAGTTTAACATATTCTTACACACCTAGTTTTGAACGTTATTATGACACCTATGCTATTGATGCTTCGGGAGCCATAACTTCGCAAGCCGAATATACACGATTTGAAAATGGTCTTTTTGGAGCACCTGGAAAAGAAAACTCTAATATTGTTGGTTTTGCGTTAAGCAACACCTTTGAAGCCAAAGTAAGAGACCGAGACAGCACAAAGACAGAGCCTAAAAAAATAATGCTGTTAAACAACTTAAACTTCAGCACGAGCTATAATTTTAATGCTGATGGTAGAACAACATTAGCATGGCAGCCTGTTTTAGTTAGCGGTGGAACTCAGTTCTTTGACAATAAAATGAACATGAACTTTGGTGCTACTTTAGACCCTTATGCACTAGACAGCGGGAACAACAGAATTAATATGTTTAATATTGATAACGGCGGAAGTTTATTTAGATTGACTAGTGCAAACGTAACCGTTAACTATTCTTTTTCGAATAAAGGAACCGGTAAAGAAAAAAACACCCAAAGCCAGCGGAATGGAGGACGTAGCGATGACTTGTTTGGTACCAATACCGATTTAAATGATAGCAGGAACAGCCAGTTTGCCGACGAACCCGAAAAAGAGGATGTGATAACCGAGTTTTTCAATTCGAAAATTCCTTGGGATATGACTTTGGCTTACTCGTTAACCTATTCTAATACAGCCAGACAAAATCAAATTTCTGGAAACTCTCTTATGATTTCGATCAATACAGACATTACGCCTAAATGGAAAGGCGGTGTCTCTACTGGTTATGATTTTGTACAAAAAGGAGTTACCTTTACGCAATTCCGTTTTGAGAGAGATTTATTAAGCTGGAGAATGGCTTTTAACTGGCAGCCATTAGGAACAAATTCAAACTGGAACTTCTTTATCGGAATTAAATCTGGTATGCTTAGCGATATCAAATGGAATAAACGAAGCGTTTCAAATCGATAAACTACTGCAAAATAACTTTATTATGAAAAAAATAATTTTTACCGAGAAAGCTCCGGCTCCAATCGGGCCTTATAATCAAGCGATATTATCTGGAAATACACTTTATGCTTCTGGACAAATTGCGATCAATCCTGAGTCAGGAGAATTGATTACAGAGAACATCAACGACGAAACACATCAAGTAATGAAAAACATTGCTGCTATTCTTGAAGCAGCAGATATGACTTTTGAAAACGTAGTGAAAGCTACTATTTTCATTATGGATATGAATAACTTTGGAGCCATCAACACGGTTTATGGATCTTATTTTAACGAAAAAACCGCTCCAGCTCGTGAAACGGTTCAAGTGGCTTGTCTGCCAAAAAATGTAAATGTTGAGATTTCTATAATTGCAGTGCAATAGCATCTAATAATAATTGTGCCGTTGCTTCATTGGTTGCCAGCGGCACATTATGCACATCGCAAACTCGAATAAGCATATTGATATCTGCTTCGTGCGGATGACTTGACAAAGGATCTTTAAAAAAGAAAACCATCTGCGTAATTCCTTCCGCTACCCTGCCAGCAATCTGAGCATCACCTCCTAAAGGACCTGAAAGCATTCGCTGCGTTTTAAAACCCGCTGCTTCTGCTTTTCCCCCAGTAGTTCCTGTACCAATCAATCGAATTTTTTCATTGTGCAAAATAGCTTCATTTTTGATTAAGAAATCAATTAAATCTGCTTTTTTTCCATCATGTGCAATAATGGCAATTTCCATAAAGCCAGAACTATTGATTAGCGACATGGTATGCAATTAATCCATCAATAGGTCTTCTTAATACATTTCCTAATTGAAGCTCATATTTGTCAAATGTTTCTTGCAATTCATCTTTCAAATAGAAAGCAATAGAACCCACAAAATGTACTGGAACTTCTTTACAGTTATCGAATTGTTTAATATAATTCTTAACGAAAGATTTCATTCCTTTAAAAATAATTTTTCTGCAGAACTCTGTGTCTTTATGCTTAATTAAAAATTTAGCATAAGTTGCTAAATAAGCATTTGGATTTGGCTCTTTATATAATTTATTTTTAATAAAATCTGGATCAACGTCATACTCTTTTTCAAGTTCAACAGCCAATTCTTTAGGCATTTTATTAAAATAGTATTTTCTAATTAGTTCTTTACCAAACACGTTACCGCTGCAGTCATCCATAACAATATATCCTAATGACTGTACTTTTTGGTGCAATACTTTTCCATCAAAGTAACTACAGTTAGAACCAGTTCCTAAAATAGAAACAATCGCTTCCTGTCCTTTTGGTGTTGTAGCATAAACCGCTGCATAAGTATCTTCCTGAACGTCAACGATAGCGTTAGAGAAATACTGCTGAAAGATTTGCTTCAACCATTCTTTCATTCTGTCTGTTCCACATCCTGCTCCATAAAAGAACAAATGTGTTGCATTTTTTTTGTTTTGTAAAATATCAAAACGGTCATTCAATCTTGAAACAATTTCTGGTTCGTCAAGAATTTCAGGATTTAATCCTAAAGTTTGTGTCGTGAATAATACTTTTCCATTATCATCAATTGCAATCCAATCGGCTTTAGTAGATCCACTATCAACTATTAATTTCATTTCGTTTAGTTTTTGGAATTAGGTTTCTCTATTTTCAATTTAAAAGTGTGTTTTTTACATTAATTATAGAGGTAACAAAATAAGAAAATCCCGTTACTTACATAACGGGATTTTGCAAAAATATATATTATTATTTTAAACCTGCAATATGTACAGATAAATCAATTAATTTGCTTGAGTATCCGTACTCATTGTCATACCAAGATACTAATTTGAAGAAAGTTGAATTTAAACCAATTCCTGCAGTAGCATCAACGATTGAAGTTCTTTTATCAGAGATAAAGTCTTGAGAAACAACTGCATCTTCAGTATATCCTAAGATACCTTTTAATTCGTTTTCTGAAGCTTTTTTCAATACAGCCATAATTTCCTCGTAAGAAGTTTCTTTAGCTAATTTCACAGTTAAATCTACTGTAGAAACGTCAGCTGTAGGAACACGGAAAGCCATACCTGTTAATTTTCCATTTAAATCTGGAATAACTTTTCCAACCGCTTTAGCAGCACCAGTTGAAGAAGGAATGATATTGATTGCAGCAGCACGTCCACCTCTCCAGTCTTTTCTAGAAGGTCCATCAGCAGTCATTTGAGTTGAAGTAGTTGCGTGAACTGTAGTCATTAAACCTTCAACAATTCCAAAGTTATCATTGATTACTTTAGCTAAAGGAGCTAAACAGTTTGTAGTACAAGAAGCGTTAGAAACCACTAAATCAGAAGCTTTAGCAGTATCATGGTTAACTCCCATTACAAACATTGGAGCATCAGCAGAAGGTGCAGAAATGATTACTTTTTTAGCTCCACCTTTTAAGTGCTCGCTTGCAGTTTCGATAGTTGTGAAGATACCAGTACATTCAGCAACAACATCTACATCAACTTCGTTCCATTTTAAATCAGCAGGATTTCTTTCTGCAGTGATACGGATATTTCTTCCGTTTACATACAATTTTCCTTCTTTAACTTCTACAGTTCCGTCGAAACGTCCGTGAACTGAATCATATTTCAATAAATAAGCTAAGTGATCTACGTCTAACAAGTCATTGATTGCAACAACTTCTACATTATCTCTGTTGAAAGACTCTCTAAAAACGATTCTTCCGATACGTCCAAATCCGTTTATTCCTAATTTTACTTTTGACATTTTACTAAATTTTTGCTTTTGTTTTTATTACACTATTTCAAAGTCTAATTTCCTCACAATAAACTTCTCTTCTTTTTAAACTTTTATATTGGGTTATGTCGACATGATGTCTGACACTCTTAATAATTCTCTATCAATTTCTGATTTTCCTTTGATAGCCTGCTCAAGTGGTGTCAAAATCACCTTATCTTCTTTAAGACCAACCATGTAATTTGATTTTCCTTCAATTAATGATTCTACCGCTTTTACACCAAGACGACTTGCTAAAACACGGTCAAAACAAGATGGAGAACCACCACGCTGCATATGACCTAAAACCGATACTCTAACATCGTACTCAGGCAAATTAGCTTCAACATAATCTTTTAATTCGAATACGTTTTTACCAATTTTATCTCCTTCAGCAATTACTACTATACTTGATGATTTTCCTGAAGCTTTACTTTTTTGCAGTGAATCTAAAAGACGATCTAAACCAAGATCCTCTTCAGGAATAAGGATTTCTTCTGCACCAGCACCGATTCCGGCATTAAGCGCGATGTGACCTGCATCTCTACCCATAACCTCTACAAAAAACAAACGGTTATGTGAACTTGCAGTATCTCTAATTTTATCAATACAGTCAACAACAGTATTCAAAGCAGTGTCGTAACCAAGTGTAAAACTTGTACCATAAATATCATTATCGATTGTACCAGGAATTCCCATTACTGGGAAATTGTATTCTGAGTTGAAGATTAAACCTCCAGTAAAACTTCCGTCACCACCAATTACAACCAAAGCATCAATTCCAGCTTTCACAAGGTTTTCGTGTGCTTTTTTTCTACCTTCAGGTGTTCTAAAGTCAACCGAACGAGCCGATTTTAAAATCGTTCCTCCTTTATTCACAATATTATTTACGCTTCGAGGGCCCATTTCTTTAAAGTCGCCTTCGATCATTCCTTGATACCCTCTATAAATTCCTATGCATTCTATATTATGATAAGCACATGTTCGAACAACTGATCGTATTGCAGCATTCATTCCTGGTGAGTCTCCTCCTGAGGTAAGAACACCTACTTTTTTTATTGTTTTTGACATTATTTAAGTATTAAAGTTGTAAAATTAGCAAACATTCACCAGTTTTCTCGTTATGTTTATTATAAATTAATAAAATATGTTAAATTCAAACGTTTTCGTTAATAAGTTTTTTGATGGCAAAAATTTCATTTAAAATAATAAAAGGCCATTTTTTTAATTAAATCGTCAAAATTAACAATACCTAAATGAAGTGTTATAAAAATCGTTTTTTCCTTCTCTCAAGGAAAATTATTTTTTGAGCCTTTAAATTTACCACAAAAAAAACCATTATAAGAATAATGGTTTTATAAATAATTATTTTTAACAAAGTGTTAATAATCGTTGTCGTCTGGAATTACGCCTTGATTATTGTGTGGTTCCTGCTGTTTCTTTTTTTCCTCTTCTTTTTTCTTCTTCTCCTGCTCCTTTTCTGCTTTCTTTTTATTTTTATCAGATTCTTTTTTACTAGAGAAGTTCATATAATCAGGAAGATACGAATCCTGAAGATCGTCCGGGGAATTTTTGATTGCTTTTTCTATTTTATGGTTTTTAAACAGCTTATTGACTAATTCGCTGAATGTATCAAAATCTACTTCATAGGAAATTCCGACACCTTGCGTGTAACCAATTCCCTGTCCAATATAATTGATATCATTTTCTTTATTGAACAAACGAAGATTCATTGTCCCATCTTCGTTTACACGATATAAAATCTCAATATCGCCCACGATGGCAGATTCATTTACGCCGCCGACAGGAACTCCAAGTTTTCCATTAATAGTAATTCTTTCATTAACTTGAGAAGAAATATTCGCTACGAACTGACCATCAACTTCCTGCCCCATTCTCCTGTCTGCCGCAATGTAGTTTAGATCTATATTTACTTTATCATTGTCTGATTTTATAATTCCTCCCAGCAAACTAGAAGCCGTCTCTGTTAATGTTCCAGAGAAATCGCCTTGACTAAATCCGTCTGTGCTCATAAACGAACCTGTCGACAATAAATACAAAGCTTGTGTCTGACGAATATCTTTATCATCTAACTTATATTGTATTTCCGATTTCAATACATTACTTACGGAAGGGAACTGAATATCAAAATTAGGCTCAGGACTGGCCAAATCACCTCTTAAACCAATAACTACTTCTACCGGTACTTTTTTATTGAACGATGAAGTATTATCTAAAAGAACAGCTGGATTAGCCTGTGTTTTATAAACTGCTTCTAAATTTAACTGAGCACGCATCGGGTTTCCTTCCCAAATAATAGAACCTCCTTTTTTAACCGCGAACTTTTTATCAATAAGTCCGCCGTATTTAAAGTTATAAGTTCCTTCGTATGCCTGGAAATCTCCCCACATATTAAATTTACCCAGTGTATTAATTTTAAATAAAAGCGATCCATACCCCTTTCCTTTCATTCCATGACCAGAATTTCGATCCAGAATAACTTCTACTTCAGCATCTGGTGTAATATCAAAATCAAACTCTAGTTCTAGTCCGTTATAATTTCTTGTTTTTTCAACAATTCCATTTGCGATATTGTATTTTTCTTGCGGTGTCACAAAATGAATCCAGCTGCTCTCTCCTACACTCTGCACGTTATTAATTGGAATTTTGACTTCAGTTCCTTTTTCAGATTTTGCATCAACCTTAATAAACAAACTTTCCACAGGGCCTCTTATACTTGCTGATCCGTTGATGAAAGCTGTACCAAAATATGCGGCATCATCACTGTCTTTTGTATCAAGAGCCAATAATCGCTTGGACGTAATATTTAAATCCAATTTCCAATCCCCAAAATTATTATGCTCTATACTTCCGTTCAGCAAACCTTTTGTTCCGTATTTGGTATCGGTAAGCTGATTGTTTCTAAACAAGAATTTTTCGTTGGTCAAATCAATTACGGTACGATCGCTTAATTCATAATCTGTATTTAAATACGGAATTGTCATTCCTGCTTTTTCAACATACAAACGTCCGTTGATTTCCGGTTTTTTCAGGTTTCCGACAACAGCAGCATTTCCTGAAACCGAACCTCGCACATTCGATAAAACATCACCTCCAATGGTTCCTAGAGTAGCTAGATTAAATCCTTCGAGCTTCAAACTCATGTCCATGATTGTTTCTTTGTTTTCAATAGCAAAATTTCCGCTTGCTCTAAACGATTCCGTAAAACCATTTTGTATGGATGAATTGACCGTAAATTTTCGGAAAGTTTCATCTCCTGAAATATCAAAATTAAGCGTACCAAGTTCCGTCTTGTTCATTACAAGATGATCAATTTTTATGGAGGCCGTTGGCTGATAAACATTTTTATTCTGCTTATAATTAACGCTTCCATTCAAATTACCATTAAAAACAAATTTGGAATTTACAGGCGTAATCTTATTAATGTCAACATCTTCAAAATTCAACACGAGATCTTTATAATCTGTTCCTTTGATTACTCCATTTAAATCAATCTTCTGATTCTCGTGAGATAAAATGATATTATTAATCGTAAAGTTTTTAAAATATTGGTCAAAAACAATTTGATTATCGTCATCTGCTTTTTCGTTTAAATACCAGATATAGTCTTTAAACTTCATTTCAGATTTTTTAATTCCTACAATATTATTTTTGTTTTTATCAATGGTATGAAACAAATCGAGATTAAAATAATCTTCTCCCTGATTTCCTCCTTTAAACTCAGAACGAACAAACAGCGTATCTTTTGCGGTAACGTTAATTAAATTAAAATCACGAATTTTATAATAAGGCGTCTTTATACTATCTAATTCAATATAAGCATTGTAAAGCCCATTTTTATTATCAATATTAATTCGGATATTATCGAAAGTATTTTTAGCCGCAGTAATTTTCTGCGATTTAAATCGGAATTTAAACTCTTGCAAGTCAGAGTCAATTTTACCTCTAACTGTTGTAGAAGAGTCGATGTTGATTTCTGGATAAAGCATTTCTACCACTTTATCATACACTCGGAAATTGAATCTTAAAAACTGTCCTTTTCTAACTTTATACGGTTTGTAATTGGTATACAAGCTTCCAACAGAATTCATTACCAGTTTATCCAGCTGATCGAATCTAAATTTACCTACAATTTTTCCATCAACAACATCGTTTGAACTAATTGTAATGGTTCTTAATCGATCGGCATCAAAATTAGAACTTACGGTTACATCATCAAAAATATAGCTTGATTTTGGGTTTTGATATTCGGCATCTTTTATAAAAATATCACCCTGAAGATTTTCGATAGAATTTCCAGTAACCTGAACCACCACATCTCCTTTAAAACGAGAAATAGAATCTGAAACAAATTTCAGTTTTCGCAAATCTGAATTTTCGACATTAATATGAAAATCATAACGGTTTTCTTTTTTACTCAAATCTAACAACCCATCAAAACTTAAGTTTAAGTTTGGATCGTTTACTGCAATTTGTCCTTTATAATAAGGCAGTTTAAAATTTCCATTAACTACAATATTATTATAGGTGTAATTATTATAATTAAGTTTAGAAATATCTCCTTTTACAATTGTATTCAAATATTTTTCTGTAAAACCAACTCCATCAACATCAAGATTTACAGTTGTTCTTCCAATATCTTTTCGGTTTAAAACAGTTCCTAAATTAAAATCGGTCAGAATAATATTTCCAGAATAAGAAGCTTTATCGATAAAATCCATATTATTCATATGAAGATCAACTTGACCATTTCCTATATCGGTTCCTATTTTAAAATCAGTTTCAAGAGCTGTTGTCGAAACCTTTGCTTTTCCAACAATATTAAACTTCCCTATTCTTTTCATTTCTATCGGAAGTTTTTTTCCTAAAACCCCCGGAAGCAGAATTACTAAATCATCGTAGCTCGAAAGCAGTTTATCAAACTTTCCGTCCATAGAGAACTTCTGGGTTTTACTTCCCAAAAGATTTCTAAAATTGATTGTTCCATTGATTTTTGAGCCATTTGTATCGCTCAATCTCAATTTAGAAAGCGTCAAATTATTCAGCGGACCGTCTAATTTTGTTTTTAATTTAAAATGCTGATTTTTTCCTAAACCATCATAAAAATGACGAATATCATTTGTTGCAATAGAAGAAGAATCTATCATTACATTAAACTTCACTTTATCAGTAAAATCAAGGAAATCCTCTGGTTTGTAATTCAAAATTGCTAAACCATAAATGGATGATCTTTTGGTTTTAATTGCAAGATTTTCCACTTTGATCTGTTTTTTGCTATAAGCAAATTTTCCAGCAAAATTGGAAACATACAAACCGCGGTGATCCATAAATGAAAAACGATGAATGATCGTATTAACATCGGGTCCGTACAATTTAAAGTCGCTTATATAGGCGTTAAGTTTAGTAAAATCTAAAAATTTAGGAGTTGTTTTATTTTCATCAACAACAGAAAACCTGCCTTTTTCGATATAAGCATTCTTAGCCGTTAACAGAAAATGTTTCGTTGATTTTTTCTTTGGAGTATTCTCAACTTCAAAAGCTTTAATAAACTTATTGATATTATTTTCGTCTTCGCCTTTGTAGGTTTTTAGGTTAAAGATTAAACCTGTAAGACGTAAATCGCCAAAAATTAAATCTCCATCGAGCAATCTGCTGAAACTGGATATATCTGTGGTAATAATATCCGAATAAATTAAAGTCTTTTTATGATGATCTAAAATGGTTACTTTTTTCAATTTTACACCGCCAAAAATATTAATGGCTGTTTTCTCAACACTGATATTAACCTTATAATCTTCGTTTAAAGAGTTAGTGACATAGTTCGCAATCTGAGTTTGAACTACAGGAAGTGAAAGTATGATAGCCAATGCTAACAAAAGTAAAATCAACCCAATTAGGGTCCTAGATATTATTTTCTTTACTTTTTTGATAGCTTCTTTAATTTTAGTTTTCTTTTAAATTCATTAGAACAGACAAAGATCGGCTGTTTTTGATAAAAATTCTTTAATTTTGGGGCACTGCTTAAATCAAAGAAATTATATCCTTTGATTTGTCAAATATAATTCAAAATTTGTGCCTTTATATGCAAAATCCAGAGGTTTTTATTCTAGCCATCGAAAGTTCATGCGATGATACTGCTGCCGCGGTTTTACATAACGACAAAGTATTGTCAAATGTTGTAGCCAATCAATTAATTCATAATCAATACGGAGGTGTTGTTCCTGAATTGGCTTCGCGAGCGCATCAGCAGAATATCGTACCCGTTATAGATGCTGCACTTCGTAAAGCAAATGTACAAAAAGAACAGTTAAGCGCAATCGCATTTACACAAGGACCTGGCTTAATGGGTTCTTTATTAGTCGGAACATCGTTCAGTAAATCTTTATCGTTAGCATTAAAAGTTCCGTTAATTGCTGTAAATCACATGCATGCTCATATTTTAGCCCATTTTATTGATGAAGAAGGCTATGATAAACCAGAATTTCCATTTTTAGCCTTAACAATCAGCGGGGGACATACTCAGATTGTAAAAGTGAACAGCTTTTTTGATATGGAAATCATTGGCGAAACTACTGATGATGCTGTAGGTGAAGCATTTGACAAAAGTGCCAAAATACTTGGACTTCCTTATCCAGGCGGTCCGTTGATTGATAAATATGCCAAAGAAGGAAATCCGAAAGCATTCGCCTTTACAAAACCAAAAGTACCAGGATTAGATTTTAGTTTTTCGGGATTAAAAACAGCTATTTTATATTTCATTCAAAAAAACAAACAAGCAAATCCAAATTTCATTGAGGAAAACCTTAATGATATCTGCGCTTCTATCCAGCATACGATTATCGAAATCTTAATGGATAAAATAAAACTCGCAGTAAAAGAAACTGGAATCACACAAATTGCAATTGGCGGCGGCGTCTCTGCAAATTCAGGAATCAGAAATACTTTGAAAGAAACCGAAAGCAAATACGGCTGGAAAACTTTTATTCCAAAATTCGAATATACAACAGATAATGCAGCAATGATTGGAATTGTGGGCTATCAAAAATACTTATCAAATCGTTTTGAAACTGCTGCTGTAGTTTCTAAAGCCCGAATTCAATTTTAAATCATGCAGTTATTTTTTAATCCGAACATAAACGAAACAACCGAAAGTTTTTCTTTTGATAAAGAAGAAAGTCGTCATATTATCAAAGTTCTTCGCAAAAAAGATTCTGATATTCTACAGGTAACCAATGGTTTTGGTTTATTATTTGAAACCCAGATTACATTAGCTTCAGATAGTAAATGCACAGTTGAAGTGCTCTCTATAACTAATGCTGAAAAACCAAAATTCCATCTTCATCTGGCCGTTGCGCCAACCAAAATGAATGATCGATTTGAGTGGTTTCTGGAAAAAGCAACCGAAATTGGAATTCAAGAAATAACCCCGATCTTTTGTGATCGTTCTGAAAGAAAAGTAATTAATCGAGATCGATTTGAAAAAATTATTCTTTCGGCAATGAAACAATGCAATGAAACTTTTCTTCCAAAGTTAAATGAAGCTGTTTCGTTTAAAGAATTCATTAAGCAAAACCAAAACGGTTTACAATTAATTGCGCACTGCGAAGAAACGGACAAAAAATCGCTGAAAGAAGTTTTAAAACCAAACGAAGATGTCACTATTTTAATCGGACCAGAAGGTGATTTTTCTGAGAAAGAGATTGCATTGGCTTTAGAAAATAATTACAAACCTGTAATGTTAGGAAATACGCGTTTAAGAACTGAGACGGCAGCAGTTGTGGCGTGTCATAGTGTTGTTTTTTTTAATGAATAAACTAAACCGATTACAAGCTTTGTCAAAGTTTTAAACTTTGACAAAGCCAACTTAGATCTAAAAGAATGAAAAAAATATTTTACTTATTATTCCTTTTTTCAATCACTTCATTTTCACAAGAAATTGCACTGCTTAAATACAGCGGAGGCGGTGATTGGTATGCGAATCCTACTTCTCTGCCGAATCTTATCAGTTTTTGTAATTCGAATATTTCTACCCGAATCAAGAATAAACCTTCTACGGTTGAGCCAAGTAATCCAGATTTACTTTCGTATCCTTTTGTGCACATGACAGGACACGGAAATGTTGTTTTTAGTGATGCTGACGTAACCAATCTTAGAAATTATTTGACGGCCGGCGGTTTTCTTCATATTGATGATAATTACGGAATGGATCAGTTTATTCGAAAAGAAATCAAAAAAATATTTCCTAATAATAATTTAGTTGAAATTCCGGCAAATCATCCTATTTTTCAAAAACCATTTCCTTTCCCAAATGGATTACCAAAAATTCATGAGCACGACGGAACACGTCCTCAGGCTTTTGGAATTTTTATTGATAATAAATTGGTGCTGCTTTACACTTATGAATGTGATTTGGGCGATGGATGGGAAGATGCCGAAGTACATAATGATCCTGTAAATGTTCGAGATAAAGCACTGAAAATGGGTGCTAATATCATCAATTATATATTTACTAATTAGTGATTAGTAACTAGTAATTCATGAAATTAAAAAAGAAAAATTATTTAGATTCTGACTCACCACTATTTACTAATTACTTTTCACTAATTACTTTTCACTAAAAAAAAATGCAGCTGACCCACGAAGAAAATCAATTTGAAAGAAAAACTTTTCCAATCACTTTAGTTTGTGATCATATTTACTTTCAGCAGAATATTGGTTCTTTATTTCGAATTTCGGAAGCTTTTGGAGTAGAAAATATTATTTTTTATGGAAAAGACATTCCGCTTACGCCTAGAAAAATCAACAAAACTTCGCGAAGCACACATCTTCATGTAGCTCATTCTGTAATTGAAGATTACACTGCTCTTCATTCTTTTTTAATTGAAAGTAATTTTGAAATTATTGCCTTAGAAATCGCTTCTAACAGCAAACCTCTGAAAGAAGTTGTTATTCCAGAAAACAAAAAAATAGCTCTTTTAATTGGAAGCGAAATAAATGGAATTTCAAACGAACTACTAGAAATTTCACATCAAATTGTCCATATTAATATGTTTGGCAAAAACAGCAGTATGAATGTTGTGCAGGCAGCAAGCATAGCACTTTACGAGCTTACTTCTCTTTAAAGATTAAAATCTCACAAATTCATTTAGAGCATTATTCTGAATTTCAATAATTTGACTTTTAAATAATCGTTAAACGGATAAAAAATCACGACGAAATACATTAAAAAAAATAAAAATTAAGTAAAATCTTATTAAAATTTTTTATTTAATTTTTGTAAGAAGCCCTATTTGTAAGGGATTGGAAAAATTCTCACAAAATAAGCATTCTAAAATTTTTCTGTAATTTAATTTTGTTATAAAATTGCGTCAATGTTTAACTAATCAACGTTTTTATAACAAAAAACCAAATTATTATGAAAAAAGTTATTATTACCACATTTGCAGCATTACTGCTTTTTGCTTGTCAAAATGAACAATCTGAATCAAACATTGCAGATGCAACTATTGCTTCTCGAAGAGGCTGTGCAACTCAGGAAGTTTTAGAAGCACAATTAAAAGCCGACCCAACATTGGCTATCAGAATGAATGAAATTGAAACTTTTACAGCAAAACATGCTGGTTCAAGTTTTACAGGCCGTTTAGTAAATGGCAAAATCGAAATTCCAGTTGTGGTTAACGTTTTATACAGAACGGCTGCACAAAACATTTCAGACGCTCAAATTCAATCACAGATTGATGTGCTTAATAAAGATTTCAATGCACTAAACTCTGATTATAACAATGTACCAGCATTATTTTCAGGAGTTAAAGCGAATGTAGGCATTACATTTAAACTGGATCAAATCATTAGAAAATCGACTACCAAAACTTCTTGGGGAACTAATGACGCGATGAAGAAAACGGCTCAAGGAGGAATTGCTCCTACTTCTCCAACTACAAAACTAAACCTTTGGTCATGCAACATCGGCGGCGGTATATTGGGTTATGCTCAATTTCCTGGCGGTCCTTCATCTACAGATGGTGTTGTTATCGATTCTCGCTATTTTGGGTTATCTGGTTCTGCAAATGCTCCATTTAATTTAGGAAGAACTGGTACTCACGAAGTAGGGCACTGGATGAATTTACGTCACATCTGGGGAGATGCAACCTGCGGAAGCGATCTTGTTGCGGATACTCCGACACACAATGAAGAAAATTATGGAGTACCTGCTTATCCTCATTACAGTACTTGTTCTGGAACACCTGTGGAAATGACAATGAATTATATGGACTATGTTGACGATCAAGCAATGTACATGTTCTCGAACGGTCAAAAAAGCAGAATTGCAGCAATATTTACCTCTGGAGGCGCAAGAGCAGCATTTGCACAATAATTGTTGAAAAAAAATACCAATTAAAGCGAGATTTAATACATCTCGCTTTTTTTTATTCTCAAATTTTAAAATGCTTTTTCCTATATTTATAGTCTAAATTTTAAGCATGATCACCTCAAAAACCATTTCGAACGGAATTTTAAGAGCTTTAGCTACAATCCTAATAATTGGCATCGTTTTATACTTTTTATATGAAATCCAGACCGTAATTGTCTATTTATGTATTTCTTTATTATTGTGTTTAATTGCAAATCCGATGGTTTTGTTTTTAAAGAACAAATTAAAGTTCAGCAATTCTCTTGCTGCCACAACGACAATTATATTTTTTATATTTCTAATTGTGGGATTTATTTTACTGTTTGTCCCGTTAATTATTTCCCAGGCAAATAATCTCGCATTGCTGGACACTGCACATCTTCAGACTAAATTTATGGAGACCGAAAGGCAACTTGAAGAATACTTTAACATTCAGCATATCGATTTAAATAAAGTAATTAAAGATTCGAAACTTACCTCTGTTTTGGATTTTAGTTATTTTACAGGATTTATCAATTCGATTATCAATTTTATGGCCGATATGGGAATGGGATTGGTATCGGTATTTTTTATCACTTTCTTTTTTATAAAAGATCAGGATACTTTTAAAGATCAGGCAAGAAGAATACTTCCAGATTCAAATGAAGACAAAATCTTAAATTCGATCACAAAAATAAACCATCTTTTAACACGCTATTTTATTGGTTTGTTATTACAGTTAATTGTAGTTTTTATTCTTTATCTGATTGTATTATTAATTTTTGGAAATAAAAATGCTTTTGTAATTGCCTTTTTATGCGCGATTCTAAATATAATTCCATATTTGGGACCAATTATCGGCACTACTTTGGCTGGAATTTTAACCATGATTAGTATGATCGGGCAAGATTTTCAATCGGAAATTCTGCCAAAAACTATTTATGTAATTATAGGCTTTTTAATTGTTCAGGCAATTGACAATAATGTAAGCCAGCCAATAATTTCATCAAAAAGTGTAAATTCGCATCCGTTAGAAATATTCTTGATTATCTTAATCAGCGGTATTACGTTTGGAATTGTCGGAATGATCATTGCCGTTCCTGCTTTTACTATGATTAAAGTAATTTTAAAAGAATTTTTTCCTGACAATAAAATTGTCTCCGTATTAACCGAAAGAATTTAGCTTTGAACAATCCTATTTTGCATCCAGATATTCAAGAATTTATAATTCGAAATACTGGTGCAGATTTAACGAAATTAGCGCTCCAGAAAAATCCTTTTCCAGAAATGGACTGGATTTTAGTTTTAAATCAGATTGAAGCAAGAACTAAAGCAAAAGATAAACTTCCGACTTGGTTTTCGGCACAAAACATTATTTATCCCAGTAAAATATCAGTAGAACAAACTTCTTCGGAAAAAACAGCGGCTTATAAAGCAGACTTAATTTCTGGCAAAACAATAATTGATCTTACGGGAGGTTTTGGTGTTGATGATTATTATTTTTCAAAGCAATTTGATGCTGTAACACACTGCGAAATAAATGAAGATCTTTCTGCAATTGTAAAACATAATTTTGAACAATTAGGAGTTAAAAATTGTACTTTTTATGGTGGAGATTCTTTCGATTTATTAGAGAAATCAAATCAGAAATACGATTGGATTTATATTGATCCTTCTAGAAGAAATGATGCTAAAGGCAAGGTTTTTATGCTAAAAGACTGTCTGCCGAATGTTCCTGAATTATTGGAGTTTTATTTCGAAAAAGCAGACGCTATTTTAATTAAAACTGCTCCTTTATTGGATATTTCTGCCGGTTTATCCGAACTAAAAAATGTAAAAACCATTCACGTTATTGCTCTTGAAAATGAAGTAAAAGAACTTCTTTTTGAAATTCATAAAAACTATTCGGGCGAAATAAGAGTAAAAACAGCAAATATTAAAAAAGAAAGAATTGAAACGTTTGAATTTGCCTTAGGCGAAGAATCTTTTCCTATTTATGATTTACCGCAGCATTATTTATACGAACCGAATTCGGCAATCATGAAGTCGGGAGGATTTGATGAGATCAGCAGTACGTTTCAAATTAATAAATTGCATAAACATTCCCATTTGTATACTTCAGAAAATGTAATTGATTTTCCTGGTAGAAAGTTTGAGATTCAAAAAGTCATTTCGTACAATAAAAATGAAATGAAAAATGAACTTGCCAATCAACAGGCAAATATTACAACTCGTAATTTTCCGGAAACGGTAGAAAACATTCGAAAAAAATGGAAAATAAAAAATGGAGGAAATTTGTATTGTTTTTTTACAACCGATGTAAAAGATAACAAAATAGTTTTAATTTGCACCAAAATAATCTAAACAAATGAAACAACTATTTACACTAACCCTTTTTTTATTAACGATTACCGCATTTGCACAAAAACCATGTGAATACAGTGTAAATGTAAATGACTCAATTGGCTCTTATAAAGTAACCAATGAGTACTTAATGAGTGAGAAATACTTTGGAGGAAATTTCAATTATATTTTCTTTTCGCTAGCTCAAACTGATGGATTGCCTACATTAAACCTTCAATCGATCCAGAAAAGCAAAGATTTCATTAAAGCGAATTGTTTTGATAAAAACTCGAAAATCTTTCTACAGTTAGAAAACGGAAAAATCGTAACCTTAATGCATATCAATCAAGAGAATTGCGGTACACTTGTGCGTGATGACAAAGGTTTTGACAATCGTGTAAATACAGGTATTTTTATGTTTATGAAAGACAATTACGAAGAACTTAAAAAATCGCCAATTTCTCTTATGCGCATAAAATATCTGACCAATATAGAAGATTACATCGTAAAAAGGGAGCTGACATCTGAGCTTACTGGAAAAGTGACAAACCCGAATACTTATTTTATGGAGAATATTAGATGTGTTGAGTAATTAATCACATTTCCATTTCTGATTGGCTACTTTATCTTTCAAACCCGCTTTTAAATTATAATGCCACCATTCAGAATCAAATGAATTGAAGCCATTTTTAATCATTGTTTTTTTTAAATAAGCTCTTTTAGAAAGAATCTCTTTTGAAAGCTGTTTGAAATTATGACTCGCTTGAATTCCGAAAAAATCAAAAGAAGTTCCCATATCTACTTCTTTTCCATTTATATCAACTAAAGAAATATCTACGGCTCCTCCTCTATTATGGATGGAGCCTTTTTTTGGATCTGCCACGTACTCTGGATTCGAAACAATCTCCCACATTTTTTTCTGAATATCTAGAGGTCGATAGCAATCGTACAATTTGATTCTATATCCTTTTTTCAAAAAATCATTATTTGCAGCAATTAAAGCTTTTACTGTTTTTAAACGAAGCATACATTCTGCACAATCATAGACTTTTGCTTTTAAGAAATTATCTTCTGTTGCATATTTCATATCGTACACAAAATCATTGCTATAATCTCTCAGATTTACAAATGCTGTATCTGAAATTATTGTATTAACTTCACTTTTGTACACTTCATTTTGTGCTTGTAAGGACGAAAAACCGATTAAAAAACAAACTAATAGTTTTGAGAAAAAATTCATTGTTCAAATATTTTAAAAATTGAAGTTAATCAAAAAAACTTAAAATGAGACCTATTCTTTATGGTTCTTTCTATTTAAAGATTCCTAGTTTTTATCGTTCAAAATCGTCTTATTTTCCTTTTAAAACAAATTTTATTTTAATATCTTTATAAAAATCAGACCATTAAGGCTTCAATAAATTAAACTATTAATTCTAAAATCAGTTATTATGAATGGCAGAATCACTTATATTTCATTTGTTTTATTGACCAGTTTAATTTTTGTTTCATGCAAAAAAGAAATTATAAAAAGTGTCCCAACCACAGATTCAACTTCTATAAAAACAGAAGCTTTAAAAACGGATAGCTCTGTTATAAATCCTACGGATTCTTTGTATAGCTTAGTTGATAAAAGTGTTATCGGCACACACTTTTTAACCAAAAGCAGTCTGTCTCCTAGATTAAAAAAATTGCTGGGAACAGATTACGATCAAATGGTAAAGGACTGGAATACAGAAACGCCTTTTGAAAAACAGGAAAATGTACTTCATGCTTGGGGTTGTAAACAACACGATTGCAGCACTTATTCTTATGATCTTTTTATAGATGTAAAAAACAACAAAATAAATGTTTACAAGTTTTCTGAATCGAAACTTACGGTCTTTAAAGAAGATAATTTTGATATTGAAATAAAAGATGGTTTCTTAAAAGACCTGAATACTAAGAAAGAAAACATTAAGGGGTGATGGTTGATGGTTAATGGATAATTGATAATGGATAATGGATAATTGTTAATGGATAATTGTTAATGGATAATTGTTAATGGATAATTGTTAATGGATAATTGTTAATGGATAATTGTTAATGGATAATTGTTAATGGATAATGGTTGATTAGTTCATCAACAACTAACAACTAACAACTAACCATTCAAATCTCTCCTGTCCTTAAAATATTTTCTGTAACTCCTTTATTCTTCAGCATCCTGAAATGCGAACGCACTGCATGGTAAAAAGGATAGGAAGTGTAAGGCAGATTATATTCTGCTGCATAACGTCTTATAATTGGTGTAATGTACGGATAATAAGTATGTCCAACTCCAGGAAATAGATGATGTGCGACATGATGCGTGAATCCGCCGTAAAGAAAATTAGCCAATTTACTTTCGGTACTAAAATCTTTGGTCACCACCATTTGATGCATCGCCCAAGTATCAGAAAGATTTCCTTCTTCATCTGTATTAGGAAAATGTGCATCTTCATCTACATGGGTTGAAACTAAAGCTACAACTCCCAGTGCGCTGCCGCACATATGCATCGAAAGCCAAGCAAAAAAAACAATATGCCAAGGCTGATTTAAAAGCATTATCGGAATAAAAAGTATATAAATCAAATTGATAATTTTGGCAGCAAATAAACGGTAGATTTCCTGTCTCGGAATCTCTTCTACCACTTTTTTTACATAATTATTTTTTTTGCCAAAGAAATCTTTGAAATCCCTAATGTAGATCCAATTAAGACTGTAAAGAGGATATATAAACCACATATAAATATGCTGGTATTTATGGTAATGAAATAATGGACTATTTGGAAATATGCGAATTATATCGCTCTGTTTAATATCGATGTCCCAATCGGGAACATTTGGATAAGCATGATGAAGACCGATATGCCGCCGCATCCAGAGCCAATGGTTGCTTCCAAATAATTCTAATACGTATAAAAACCATTCATTATGTTTGGGCTTTTTAAACAAAGCGCCGTGTGCAGCATCATGAAAAGCATTTATGAATAAGACAATCATGGTAATTCCAGACAAAATATAAAAAAGAAAAAGTAAAGAGGTCTGGTTACCAAAAATCAAAATACAGCTGTAAAACAGAAAGAAAACAGCCAGAAGTCCTAAAGACTTAAAAACATTTAATAGATACAGCGATGAGTTATTTAAGACCGTTTCATTCACTTCTAAACGCATCTTTTTAAAAAAATCATCGCTTCCTGGTTTAACATAAACCGGTCGTTTTAATTTTTCCATGTGGTTATTGGCTAGAAATTGCTCTATCAAATTTAATAAAAAAACTTAACCATTTACCACACAGATAGTTAAACATTCACTTTTTCGGCATAAAAAAGCCACTCTCAAGGAGTGGCTTAAATCTTTTGGTCAAAATTTGTAAGTGTTAGATATTTTTGGAAAAACTGTTTGAGCTAATCCTCAAATTTTTTTTCTGCTAAGCGCAGTCTAATATTATGAATACGATCTTCGATTTCTTCTAAATCATTAAGCATATTTTGCTTTTCATAAACTGTTCCAGCTTCGTTAATCATATTTTGCCCATTGTCTGGCGCAAAAAGATCATTTAAATCTACGTCGGGAAAATTTTTACTTAAACTTAGAATAAATTCAGAGCCAATATTGGCTGTGCCGTGTAAATATCTCCCAATCATTGCGGGGCTAAATCCTAAAATCTCTCCCACCTCTTTTTGCTTTAATCCTTTAGCTTTAAAGAATTTGCTTAATTTCTCGTTATACATCATTATTTAAATCAAAAAAAATATAGTGAAAATATATTTTTTAACATTAAAAAGAACAAAATAATATAATATTATTCTTACATTTACCTTTTTAAAGAAACACTATTTAATAATTAGCAAATATATGTCAAAATTAATCAAAAATAGCAATATTAAAGAAGATAATTCTCACAATGAAAAAGCTTATGAATTTATTAACAAGCATTTACCTGTAACCTATGTTGAACTAACTATTTCATGTTTAATAAAAAAAGGTCAAAATGCTCCAAGTAAAGCATTAATTCGAAATGTAAGAAACAAAACCATTGTACGAAATGACATTTTATTAGCGTTAGTAGAAGTAGCATACGAGAATAAACAAGCTATCGAAAAAATTAAACTCCTGACTTCATAAGGTAAAAAAAAAGTAAAAATTCAGGAACCAAAATTTAAGCATTATGATGAACCAAAATAAAAATAGTAAAAGCCAAAAACACCAACGTAAATCTGCTAATAGTAATAATATATCCAGAGTTCCTTATTTATACGGAATGACTCTTGAGGAATATAAAGAGGGGCAAGCTATTCATTCTAAATGTTTTGATCAGCTTAAAACGATAAAAACTGGAATTCATCACTAGGCAAAAATCCCATCAAATACACATCATTGTTCGGTTATTTTCGACTAAACTGATAGTAAAAATAAGCCCTAAATCAATATTAGTACTTTAGATGTTTTCTCACAATACGTTTTAAAACACTAATAACTTTTACTTTTTTGTAATTTGCTTTTCATAAGTTTCATTAAAGCGCACTTAAAAAAGTAAATTATGTTCAAGTTCAGAAAACAATTTAGTTATGCTGTAACAGCCTTTTTTCTTTTTGTTATAGCTTACAGCAATCCCATTATTTATGTAAACCAAATTGGCTTTGATCCCAAAAGCCCTAAAATTGCTATAATAGGTTCTGAAAAAAAACTTCAGAATACGAGCTTTACTATTGTCGATTCTCAAACTGGCAAAACCGTATTTAGAGCAAAAATTGGAAAGACAGAAAGTATTGATGATTGGAAACTAAACAAATTCTTTTATCAAGCCGACTTCTCTTCTTTTCAAAAAACAGGGAAATATAAAATCCTATTTAAAAATGAAGATCAAATTGTTAGTTCTCCAAATTTTGAAATAGAAGAAAATCTATTGGCAAAAAAAACAATTTCCTCAATTGTACATTACTACAATAAACAAAGAGCTAATACTCCCGAAGAATTAGAGGCAGATAAAAACATGCTCCTTTTTGGAAGCACAAAAAGAGTTGACGTGCACGGCGGCTGGTGTGATGCTTCTGGAGATGTAAGTAAATATTTTTCACATCTGGCGTATGCTAATTTTGTCTCTCCACAGCAGACACCTTTGGTAACTTGGTCGCTTATTAATACTTCTGAATCTATACCTAAACAGCTTTTAGAATGGAAAATAAAAGATTCATTAGACAATGAAGCCATTTGGGGCGCAGATTACTTAATGCGCTGTCTTTCTGATGAAGATTATTTTTATATGATTGTCTTTAGTTATTTTGATAAAAATCCTGCTGCGAGAAGAATTGTCGGCTTAAAAGCCAATAGTGTTACAACAGAAGAATATCAGTCTGCTTTTCGAGAAGGTGCGGGAATGGCAATTGCAGCTCTTGCTAGAATTTCGCAATGGAACAAAAATGGTGATTTTACCTCCAAACAATATTTAGACGGAGCCAAAAGAGCTTATGCACATCTTTTAGTAAACAACACAAAATATGACGACGATGGCAAAGAAAATATTATAGATGATTACTGTGCACTAATGGGAGCGACTGAATTATGGATTGCCACTAACGACACTTTCTATAAAAAGGAAGCTAGAAAATGGGCGCATAAATTAGAAAATCGTATTACTGATCAAGGATGGTTTAAAAGTAATGATTCCAATCGTCCGTTTTGGCATGCTGCAGATGCGGGTCTACCCATAATAGCGTTAACCCGTTATTTGAAAAAAGAAAATGATATTCACGAAAAAACTAAAGCAGTCAATGTTATAAAAAAGGCCTTAGATTATCATTTAACCGTTACTAAAAGTGTAAGCAATCCGTTTGGTTATGCGAGGCAGACTTTTTTATTTAATAATCAGATAAAAGACGGCTTTTTTATTCCGCATGAAAACGAAACCGGCTGGTGGTGGCAGGGAGAAAATGCGAGACTAGCATCTCTAGCAACAGCGGCCATAGAAGGTGGAAAAACTTTAAATTTCTCCAAAACTGACCCTACAAAAAAGACATTAGATTTATATGCCTCCCAGCAGTTATCTTGGATATTAGGTTGTAATCCGTATTCGATGTGTTTTATGTATCAATTTGGAGAAAAAAATGTTCCGTATATGCATTCTAATTATGGTCATGGTTCTGAAAAAGGCGGTATCTCTAACGGAATTACTGGAAAAGACAGCAATGCTGACGGATCCGGAATTGATTTTAAAATGGAAGATAATGGAAACGAATGGCGCTGGACAGAACAATGGATTCCTCATTCTGCTTGGTTTTTACAAGCAATTACAGCAATGGTTGAAAAGTAAAAGAATATGAAAAAATCAATATTTATAAGCAGCTTAATTGTATTTGTCTTTTTCTTTCATGAAAATGGTTTAGCTCAGAAATCAAAAAAAGAAAAATTTAAAATGCTGGTTTTATACGAAAATGGCGGCCATCATTTGGCGTTTTCCAAAGCTGCAAAACCATGGCTGAACAAACTGGCCGATGACAAGGGTTTTACAATTGATTATATTGAAAATACAAAAACCATTAATGATGCTTTATTAAAACAATATCAAGTCTTTTTACAACTTGATTATCCTCCTTACACTTGGAGTGAAGAAGCTATGAAAGCATTCGAAAATTACATTAAAAATGGTACAGGCGGATGGATTGGCCTGCATCACGCTACTTTATTGGGTGAATTTGACGGTTATCCGATGTGGCAGTGGTTTTCTGATTTTATGGGAGGAATCCGATTTGTAAATTATATTCCAGAATTTGCTGATGCCAAAATAATTATCGAAGACAAATCGCATCCTGTAACCAAAGGTCTTCCTTCTAGTTTTTACATTAAAAAAGAAGAATGGTATGTTTATGATAAAAGTCCGAGGCAAAATGTTCATGTTTTAGGCGCAGCAGATGAATCTACTTATACACCTGACTCCAAAATAAAAATGGGCGATCATCCTGTAATTTGGACCAATGAACATCTTGCGTCACGAAACGTCTATATTTTTATGGGACATTCTCCTGATTTATTTGAAAATGAAGCCTACACTACTCTGCTTAAAAATGCCGTTTTTTGGGCAGCAGGCAAAAAGTAATTTAAAAAATACCCATGTTTTCTGGTTTTATAGTAAATCCTAAACGGAGCATGCTTTTATGTTCCTGATAGTCAATTAAACTCTCGGTATAACCTACAAACCATTGCAGTGTGAGATAATAATTTTCATTTTTATAAGGTTTCCAATTGACTTGTGTCTGCAGGGAACCATAATTGATCAGACCGCTTCCTTTTCTAAAGAGAATATCTGCGCTCCAGCGTCCTGGTTTTATTTGATATGTTGCACTTGCTTCTCCGTAACCCACATATTTTGTAAGTCCAGGATTGTCTTCCTTATCTACTAAAGGAATCCATCCTCTTATTCCAACGGTCCATCTTGGAGAAACTTGAGATTTGAGCGAAAAAGCAAGCATGTTCCAAGTTCTGGAATAAATAGAATCTCTCCCGTTTGACTCGTGTTCAAATGAAATTGTTCCGTAAGTTAATCTTCCTCCTTTTAAATAAAATGGACGAACAATGGCTACTCCTGGATTAAAATTGATTTCGGAAAATGGTTTTGAACTGGCGTAAATATCCCAAAAAGCTTTTTGCGTGTACATTAAATACGGAAAAAAACCTCCAATCCAAGGCTTGCCAGTTAATCGCTGCTTGAAACTGATTTGATATTTTACATCGGCAGAATTTCGGGTAATAGGTTCATTTAAAGGAACTCCGGTCAAGAAATAATTATCTCTATGAACAGAAAAACTATGTTCTTTTAAAAGTGAATCGGCTGCGCGAAAATTTTTTTTCTCTTCTACAATCTGTGAGTTTGCTGTAATGGAAAGCAAAATGAAAAAAGTCAATAGGTATTTTAAGTACATTTTTAAAATTTAAGTTCCAGCTTAATTGTAAGCTTTGAAACTAATGTACGTATTTAAGCCGAATTGATTTATTGTAATTACCAATCGACTTTTATATAATTTCTACATTTTTTTTACAGCCGTTTTCTTTTTCCAATACAAAAGATATACAATTCCAATTGCGAAGAAAACAATGTCTATTTTAAATATCTGAGGTATACGCTGGATTACATCATTATAATAACTTCCTCCTAACAAAGCACCGCATCCAATTCCTATTTCCATAGAAATATACATAGTTGCAATTGCTTTTCCGCGATGCTGCGGGTTACTCAAATCAATTGTCCAAGCATTTATTGCAGGTGACAAAACTCCAGTTCCCATTCCGTAAAGAGCAGCTCCAATTAAAAGCATGTTTATTGTTGTTCCTTCGCTGATAACGAACAAAGCTATAGCGGTTACAATTAATCCTGCCAGAATAACATTTGTTCTTCCGTGTCTGTCCGAAACTTTTCCGGCTCCAAACCTCATCATAACTGATGCAACGGTAAATGCAGTAAAAAATATTCCTTTATTCTGTGCGCCTAAATGTTCGCTCCAATCTGGAATTAATGTCAATATTAACCCAAAAGCGGTATAAGAAAAAAAAGTTATAATTCCTGCTGGAAGAGCACCTCGGTCTATAATATCCTTTTTCCCGATAAAAAACATCGATTTATGCAGTTTTTCTTTTGTTTGTAAAGTCTCTTTCATGTTCGCTACAATTACGATAGATAAGAAAGCAAGAAACGATGAACTATAAAACATCACATCGATCCCGTAAGCATTTACCACCCAGCCACCTAAAGCTGGACCTAAAGCCCCGCCAATACTAAAACATAAACCGTGCATTCCTAATGCTTCTCCCCAACGTTCCTGCGGAATAATATCTGCTACATATGCTGAAGTTGCCGTGGGTTTAAAACCCGTAGAAAAACCATGTATTAAACGTAAAAACAGAAATCCAGCAACTGAACTTAAAACAGGATATAAAAATCCGCAGATCAAGCATACTACAGATCCAACAGCCATTACAGGAACACGCCCCCATTTGTCCGTTAATTTTCCGCTGAAAGGACGCGATATTCCCGCTGTAAGCGTAAATAGAGAGATTATAAGACCTTTATATTCTGCGCCTCCCAAACTAGTTAAATAACTTGGAAGTTCCGGTATTATCATATTAAAACTGGACGAAAATAAAAGCGAACTCAGGCATAATAAAATGAACTGAAGCGTATAAATAGATTTTTTTTGCTGTACCATTATCAGGCTGTTGAAAATATTTTCTGCGAAAGAAGAATGTTATGATTCGCAGGCTGCAAAGATACTTTTCTATTCGGATAAACTTTTAATAAATCTTTTTAAAATTATTTTTCGAATCTAGACAAAAAAAGCCGCTCAATTGAGCGGCTTCAGCGAACGCAGAAGGACTCGAACCTTCGACCGTCCCGACATAAAATCGGGGACTCTATCCAGCTGAGCTATGCATTCTTATCTTTTCTACATCATAAAATACAAAGCTCTCTGAAGCACTTCGAGCTGTTTTTTAGGCATTTTTGATTTCGAAAAACCTTTGTTGGACAATTGCGGAATTATACTGGATGAATTTTTAAAACACGATTTCAAATCTTCAAAGATTTCTGTTTTCGTTTTTGATGCATCAATTAAAATCAAATCCTTAATTTCTTCTATTCGAGATAAACTGTTATAAAGATGTTTACTAAAGAGACAAACCATAAAATTGGTATTGATGCCATCTAATTCAAAAAAGTCCAACAGTTCAGAATATTCGTAGACAACGAATACAGAATGATCAAATCCCGTAGACTTTTTTTCATTTTGCAGCAAAAAGGATTCTTCAGAAAACTCAAATTCATTCTTGAACTTCCTTTTAAACATTTTTAGAAAAATACCTTTATTATCTCGAACTAAAACTTTTTCTTTTTTGATCATCTTTTAAAAATTAGCATTTACCTTTCTTACAAATAATTACATTGGTTTTTAGTTCCGCTATTTGGTCATGTTGGAACTCTTGTGGGAAATAAAATAACTGCTCTGCTCTTTGAAGTAAAGAGCACAAAGTTTTTTATTGTTTTGGATTTCAATTTTATCCGATGAATGAATAAAATGATCCAGATAGGAACCAACCGCCTATATGTAAAGGAATCTTTCAAAAAAATGAACTTAAATTGATTACGAAAAATACTGCAACTAGTACTTTTTTTTTTGGTTTAAACGTTTACTGAATTAAAAAAAACAAATTGTAAAAGGGTGATATGGGAGAGAGTGGGTCCATTGTAATTTAAGATTGTAGGTTTATCTTAATGGACAAAAAAAATAGACTGTAGGAAATCTATAAGAACAAAAACTTCAAAATAAAGCAAAAAGTAATGAGCTCGACAAAACATCGAGCTCATTACCAAAGTTAAATATATAATGGTTTAAACTTTTGAGTAAAGCTATTTTTTACTAAAATAAATTAGTAAAATTTTAAAATAAATACATTACTTCTATTCATAAAAGTAACTGGCTTGCTGGATTTTTTTTAATCCATAAGCTTTTACGTAAAACTAAAATCAGAAATAGTATTACACTCCAACATTCATATTTTGTGCTTCTGCCGGACTGTAGTTTTTCAGTTTTTTAATTTTATCGTTCAATTTCAGAACTCGATCTAATTGTTTCTGCTGGATAGTGTATTTAGTATAATATTTATACCATTCTTTTCCAATGAAAAAGGTTGTCACAGAAACTCCAGTGAGTAAACCTATAAGGTAATTAGTTATATCCATGATTATTAGTTATTAGTTTATTTTTAAGTTTAATTTTTGAGTTTATTTTTTTTGAGTTTATTTTATATTTAAAAAGCATTTTTATCTCCTTTTAAGGTTACAATAACCGTTAAGAAGCAGATTTTTATATCTTTTATAAGGCTCCAGCGCTGTACATATTCTATGTCGGTTGTAACGCGTCTTCTCATATCAGATACTTTTTTGGTTTCACCTCTAAGACCCGAAACCTGAGCCAGACCTGTAATTCCTGGTTTAACAAAATGACGTACCATAAAATTATTAATATGGTCATTGTAATCAGATGTATGTTTGATCATATGCGGCCGCGGTCCAACGACACTCATATTTCCGATCAAGACATTAAAGAACTGAGGCATTTCGTCTAAACTGGTTCGGCGGATAAATTTTCCTATTGGAGTTACTCTGCTGTCTCCTTTTTGAGCCTGCTGTGCTTCGTCGCCCATATTTACGTACATGCTTCGAAATTTATAACACCAGAATTCCTGATTCTTTTTCCCTGTTCGCATCTGTTTGTACAATACCGGTCCTCTACTTTGTTTTTTAATAATTAATGCTAATAAAGGATAAAGCCATGATAAGATGAAAACGATTACCATCAAGCTGAATGCTAGATCAAATATTCTCTTGGCAAGTCTGTTATAAGCATTTTGCAAAGGCTCGAAACGAGGCTTAATGACATGAAAATTATTTAAATGGCTTGAGTTAAAATGTTTTTTTGATATGGATGAAAAATCGGGAACAAATTTCAACCGCATACAATGTTTATCACCCAGCTCAAAAAAATAATTCAAGTCTGAAATAAAGTCTGGTTTCGATACGATATACAGTTCGTTGATATCATTTCTTGACGCATCATTTATTGCATCTGACAGCGCATAAGTGAATTCCTCGTTACTTGTATATTCTACCGATGAATTTTCGTTTAGAATACCTAAAAAGTTGATAAAAAAGGAATTGCTTTCTAAATGAGAAGCCAATTCGATACTTGTTTTATTGAACCCCCAAATTGCAACTGTGTATTGTTTAAAAACCCAGCCCTTTATTTTTCCAATAACCAGCGTAAATAATATTCTGGATAACAGAAAATAAGACAGTAAAAAACTTAGTTGAAATAAATTTGCTTTACTTCCGAAGTTATACAATACATCATCCTGAAAAATAAAAATGTAACTGTGCCATAAAACTCTTTGTGTAAAGAAAGCTCTCCAGCTATTGCGGAAAAATTCATCCAAACTAAAAAGAACGTCTACTCTATACAACTGAAAATAAGTAACTGAAAACAGCCAGCCTAAAATTGTAATTGGAATCATTTTATTGAGAAACAAACCGTTCCAACCAATGTTCTCTTCAGTAGCAAAATTCAAAAATATCATTGTCCCAACTACCATCGCAATCATGTCGGCAATAGCACAGCACATTATGAAAGTAAATTTATGTCTGTTTCGCATTTTTTATCTTCTTCAATAAATTATAACCTAATGCTCCTATTAAACTTCCAACAATTCCATAAAAAATATCCATTAAATCGGGGCTTCTTCGTTGAATTAAAAACTGTCCTCCTTCGGCTACACAAACTATTACCGCCGCAATAATCAAATTTTGTATGAAATTTATTTTTCTGTTATTTACTTCATTTATATTACTCTGTTCTGCATAAACTTCTAGTAGAAAACCTACAGCAACAAATGGAACAGCAGTGCGTAAATTATAATACTGATTACTCCAGTTTAAAAGCCATCTAGGCAAATAAGTCTCAGTTGATAAACTGGGATCTGAGAGCCAAGAAAAATAAAAGACCACACCTATGACCAAGAACAATAGTAATAGAACTATTTTATGAAACATTTTATGTTTTTTAATTAAGTAAATCGCTTTGTACTTTTTAAGCCCCTTTTACAGCAAGACTTCGTTTATACCAAGGCTTTTTTACTTTTGCTTCTTGATACTGGTAGCCATAACTTACGCCATAACCATATCCATATGCATTTTTTATGTTTACACCGTTTATTACTATTCCAACATTTTTAAGCTGTTCTTTTTTAATAAAATTGCTTACTTGAACTAAATTGCTTTTATCCGTATAATCATATTTTACTACAAATACAGTTACATCTGCCACGTAGCTAAAATTCAGCGTATCTGATACTATTTGTACTGGGGCTGTATCTAATATTATAAAATCGTAAATTGATTTGGCTTCTTCAATTAATGCTTCAAAATTAGAATTGGTTATTAATTGAGAAGGGTTTGGAGGAGCTTCTCCAGCAAACAAAACATCAAGGTTTTTAGAGAACTTATTGTCTTTTTGCAAAAACTCTTTCCAGTCGTCAGTCTTGTTGGCCAAGAAATCTGAAAGCCCCATTATGTTTCTTTTTACACTAAAATAATCGTGCAATTGAGGGTTTCTTAAATCAACTCCAATCAACAATACTTTTTTATTCAGGTTACTTACTGTTATGGCATTATGAAAGGCACAAAATGACTTTCCTTCACCCTGAATAGAGGATGTAAATAAGATCACGTTTCCTTTACTGTCTTTTTTCCTTGGCAGCAAATAAGAGATATTGGACATTAGAGCACGCGATGCTTCTGCTATCATAGAACGAGAGGTTGCTGTGTTGTCTAATTTGTCGTTTAAACTTATTTTAGGAATATGTCCTAAAATTGGAACATCTGTAAATACCTTCTGGATATCTTCTTCATTATGTATTTTGGTATCCAAGAATAAACGAACATACGTCACTCCAAAAGGAAGCAGTAAACCAAATAAAAATGCTCCTAACATAAATGCCTTTGGCTGCGGAAAGATGGCTGAATAATTCGTTTCCGGCGCATTTAATGTTTTTAGATTTGATTCTAAAATGGCACCGTTTAAAACAGCTTCTTCTTTCTTTTGTAATAAAGCTACATACGTTTCTTCTTTCGTAGTAAGATTACTGTTGATGTTTCCTAATACTTTATCTTTTGTTGGAATACTCTTTACTTTAGCTTCAGCAATACTCTGCTCAGTTCTATTGGCTCTGCTGGTTTGGTTTAAAAAGTTTAGATATCCTTCCAAACTATTTACGATTTCCTGTTTTTGTGATCTTAACTGCGTTATCAAACTTATATAAGCTGGATTATTGCTTTGTGCTCTTTGTAAAATCAGCTGGCTGTCCATCAATTTTGCATTATAATTTATAAGCATCTGATTGACTGTTTTGGATTCTAAATTGTAATCTGTTCCTAAAGCTTGTGTCGGGCCGGCTTGTTTAATATCATTAATTGCGAAACTCGTTAGCGATATTTGTCTTTCATTAAGCATTGAACTTTCCTTTTTCTGACTTCTGTCACTGGTTTGTTCTAAGACGTAATTTTCCATTACACCAATATCGTTGTTCTGTAAGTATTTCTCTTTTACGCTCTCAATAGAATCTTTTTCTTTACTAAAGTTTTTAATTCTCTGATTTAAATAAGAAACCGTATTTCTAAAAACTTTCTGTTTATTGATTACAATACTTTTATCCAGCTGGTCAATAATTTCGCTCAATATTTTTCTGGAACGATCTGGATTTGCACTCACATGTTTCAATTCGAGTACTCCCTTTGCATTTATATCAGACAAGACAACAAGAGATCCTTTAAGATTTTTTAAGGCAACACTTGTAGGTTCTAAATTTACTTTATACTCTTTTTCAAAATACGAAGACGGATTTTTCTTTGCTTTCGCAGATAACTGAATCTTAAACGGCAGTCCATTAACAGCTTCTTTACCGTCGTACCCTACAACATTATAAGTTTGTTCTGATTCTGGCTCTGTTACTATAAAGCCGCTTTTATCTACTTTAATTTCATACGAAATAAGCGGTAACGAATCATTAGAAACAGTTGGTATTAAAACAAAAGGAACTTCGTTTACAAAATTGTTCTTAACAGTAAATACTTTTTCATAGTACGCATAATTTAAATTCAGACTCTTTACCACGCCTAATAAAAACTCGTTGGAGGTCACTAGTCGAATTTCATCGTCTAATTTATCCTCACTGCTTTTTTTATCTGTGCTAATAGTAATGATCTTTGTTTGGTCTTCTTGTTTTTTATCAAGAAAGATCGTAGCTGAAGTTTCGTAAGTTGGCGGCACTATTTTTATAAAAATAAAAGCGGCTCCAACAAACACAATCAAACTGAGCAAAAACCAAGGCCAATATTGAAAATACTTTAGAAATTCTTTTTTTAAATCCATAACTATTTTAATTAATAAGATACAGTCACGTTAATAACTAGGAGTATAATTTGAATTAATTCTGAAATACTCATTTATACTCTGGCAATTTTTTAATTTGCAATTACAATTATCAGTGCAGCAAGAGAAGCCGTAATACCTAATAGCTGCAATGGGTCTTTGATTAATCCTCCGCTGTTTGCTTTCAATTTGTTTGGAGTTACTACAATTACATCTCCTTGTCTAACTCTAAAATTTGGATTAGACATCCAAGAAGCTGTGGTTAAATCTACATGGTAGACCAAGCGTTTTCCATCAACTTCTCTAATCAGTTTTAAATCTTTTCGAATTGCCGAATAGGTTAAATCTCCTGCCAATCCTATTGCATCTAAGAAACTAATCGATTCTTCTGTAAAAGCTTTAACACCTGGAGAATTTACTTCTCCCAAAATGGTAAATTTGTTATTAAGCACACGAACTTGTACGGTAGGATTTACCAAATAATTCTCGTTTATAAGACGCTCTTTTATTTTAATTTCTGCATTTGCAGGGGTTAGACCTCCCACTTTAACTTCATTTAAAATAGGCATCATAATAGTTCCCTGCGGATTTACCAGATAACCAGATAATCGCATCATATCTACTGACGTTTGCGCACCAGCATTGCCGCTTGTAATATTAAAAGGAGCTGCAACCAAAGGGTTTAGATCACCTACTTCAACTCGTAAGATATCGTTAGGCTGTATTTTTGGCGAAGTATAATTTATTGTTGAATTTGCATAACTATCCAAATCTTGTAAGTACAACATTTGTTTCTTGGTAGTGCAAGACTCAAGCATCAATAAAGGCAATAAAATTATCAAAAGGAAAATTTTCTTCATGTTAATCGTAGTATATATTAGTATTCTTTAATTACTCTATTCAATTGAAATAAAAATGAAAACTATTTAGTGCTCCATAACTCCTTTATATGTCTATTGTCAAACTAAACCTGCATTCCTTTTACTTCTTTTATATTGGCTTTTTATTTTTCCTTGAAAAGTCCTTTTCAGAACCTAAATTTCACCTCGTTTTTATACTTTTTCCAAAAATTAAAAACTAATGTTCATCTCTTGTTATTAATGAACTATATATTGTTTTAAAGCGATCGTTTTTTTAAGAAAAACTGTTGATAATGCAGTCATACCGTGATATTTGTAAATCCTGTAATCTTCTCTTAAAACCTCAAATGCTCTTTTATAATTTGTGCTCATACCGCCCATTCTCATTTTAACGATATATTCATTTATATAACTCATCTTGATTTTGTGTTTGTACAGATAACGAAGCAAAAATTCTGTATCTGAAGCTATTTTAAAATCAAGATTGTAAAGACCATTTTTATCAATTACACTTTTCTTCAAATAAACTGTTGGATGTAATGGCAGCCAGCCTACTTTTATTCTTTTAAGACTGAAAACACCTCCAATTCGGTTTCTGATCAATCTTTCTTTCTTATCATTAGAAACATACACGCCATCACCGTAAACTCCTTCTACATCTGGAGAATGCTTAAAGCGCAATGCAATTCTTGAGATCACTTTGTTATCATAAAATTCATCATCAGAATGCATTAAACCAATCACATCTCCTGTTGCTAATTTTAATCCTTTGTTAATCGCATCATACATTCCTTTATCTGGTTCAGAAATGTATTGGCTTATTCTATCTTTATAAGATTCAATAATTTCTTTTGTACCGTCTTTTGAATTTCCATCTATTACGATATATTCGATATTATCATAATTCTGGTCCAATACACTTTTGATTGCTTTTTCAATCGTGTTCTTGCGATTGTAACACACTGTGATGATAGTAACTCTCATAATAATTATTTTTTTTTTGATGATAAATATTCTTCTATAGTTAACTGCTTTTCACAATTTCAAGTTAAAATTAAAACAAAGGTATTTTACTAAAAAAAGTTCTCGATGAAGCACCACAATACTCGTTAAAAGCACAAAAATGACAACTTGCGAATAAAGTATGCAACAATCTGTTTCCTTATTAAGGAAATTGAGAATAAAGCAGTTGAATAAAAAAATGGTATTATTTTAAGAAAAAAGATGCTTTTATTGCTTTAACAAAAGCTTGTCGAAATAATTTATGGTAGACAATAAACCTTCACGAAGCTGTATCTTAGGTTCCCAGCAGTTCAATTTATCTTTTGCCAAAGAAATATCTGGCTGTCTTTGTTTAGGATCGTCCTGCGGTAAATCTAAATGAATGATTTTTGATTTAGAATCGGTTAGTTCGATAATGGCTTCAGCTAATTCCAGCATAGTAAACTCATTTGGGTTTCCTAAATTAACAGGTCCTAAAAAAGCAGCATCAGAATTCATCATTCTTACCATACCTTCGACCAAATCGTCAACATACTGAAAAGAGCGGGTTTGCAGTCCATCTCCAAAAATGGTAATATCTTTTCCCTGCAATGCCTGAACAATAAAGTTAGAAACTACTCTCCCATCTGCAGGATTCATATTTGGACCGTAAGTATTAAAAATTCGGATAATTTTAATAGCCACATTATTCTGATTGTGATAATCCATAAATAAAGTTTCGGCGCAGCGTTTTCCTTCATCATAACAAGAACGAATCCCAATTGGATTTACGTGTCCCCAATAATTTTCAGTTTGAGGATGCACAAGAGGATCTCCATAAACTTCACTTGTACTGGCCTGCAGCACTTTTGCATTGACACGTTTTGCTAATCCTAAAACATTAATTGCTCCCATTACCGAAGTTTTAATTGTTTTGATCGGATTGTATTGGTAATGTACTGGAGATGCAGGACAGGCTAAATTGTAAATTTCATCAACCTCAGCATAATAGGGTTCTGTAATATCATGGCGTACCATTTCAAAATAGGGATTATCCAATAAATCAATAATATTAGATTTAGCTCCGGTGAAATAATTGTCGAGACAAATTACTTCATTGCCTTCATTCAATAATCTTTTACATAAATGTGAACCTACAAATCCAGCGCCGCCAGTTATTAATATTCTTTTCATATTTATTCTAGGTTATTTTTGATTGAGTTTACTTTGGTTTGAATTTGAAAAAAGTAATGCGACTTAAAACGTGCCAGATAAAATCCTTCTTTTCCGTCTAAAAAACCTAGTTTTAAAAAGTAAGCTCCCATAAAATAAACTGCAGGAAGCAATCCTGTATTAAGAAGACTATATTTAATTTTTTGGTTTAAAGACAAATGTTCGTTCTTAGATTCTTTTAACTGCAGATATCTTTTGGCTTCCCAAGAAGAATAAGCGTTGTGTTTGGCAATGTAATGTTCTAAGTTTTTAAAATCTTTATGAACAACTTTTGCTTTAATAACTCCAACTTTTCCTTCTATAATTGGATGTTCGTGAACTTCCATATCTAAATGGCTCCATAAATCTTCTTCGATTTTTTCGTAAGCTCCTTTCGATTTCTTAAACAAAGCCGATTTTTGAAAACCATAACCGTATTTAAGTTTTCGGCCCATAAAATAATTTTCGAACTGTATGGTAAAACCATTATAATTAGGATCTAATGTTCTTACCGCAACTTCATCAACAAACTCTTCTGTAACAAATTCGTCTGCATCTAAAAACAAAATCCATTCATGGCGAAGATTTGCATTTTGAAGAACCCAGTTTCTTTTTTTAGGAAATTTGCCATTCCACTGAAATTGTACTACTTCGGCTCCCATATTTGCGGCGATAAGAGTAGTCTCATCGGTGCTTCCAGAATCTGCCACAATTATTTGATCAAATCGCTTTAATTTCTCCAAACACGATGGCAGATTCAAAGCTTCGTTTTTTACAGAAACGATTACGGTAATTGGAATTTTATTCAAAGCTTCTAGTTTTTATAAGTTTGGCAGGACTTCCTGCGACTACAGTATTTCTCGTAACATTTTTAGTAACTAAACTCCCTGCCCCGACAATAGCATTTTCTTCTATTGTAATTCCTGGCATTATGATGGCTCTTACGCCAATAAACACTCCTTTTTGGATGGTTATTTTTTTGGTAATCAAATTCATTGTAGGATTGTCAAACGCATGAGTACCTGTGCAGAGGTAAACTTCCTGCCCTACAGTAGCGTGTTCAAATATTTCGATCACTCCCAGCGTATAGGCATTTGCGCGATCGCCAAGACAGGCATGATCGTGAAGAATTAAATTCCACGGAATCTGAATTCTTGCTCTTTGGTGTACAAAAGGTTTTCCGTAAATTTTGCATCCGAATAATTTGAGCCAGAACAATCTCCAGCGATTTGCTGGTTTTGGTGTCCAAACACATAACAACAACCAAACATATTCCCAAACTATCATTTTAATTCGCTGTGAAACCGACCACGGAGAATCGTAAGGCGAATTTTGTTCGTATTCTTGTTCCATTCTTGTTTTTATTGGATTTTCATTGCCTCAAATTCATTTAAGAATTCAACGGCCAGTTTTTCGTTGGAGTGTGTTTCGTTTACCTTCATTCCCTCTTTTGCTAAATCGTTAAGCAGTTTAGGATCTTCAATTAAATCTTTAAGATATTGATTCAGGATTTGAACCCTATCTTCTTTTCTGTGGTCAAAACACAAACCATTTTTATTGTGGATTAAAAAATCTTTGAAACAATCTAAATTGGATACCACTGTTGCACAACCCCAGCTCATGGCTTCTAACGGTGAAACTCCAAAGGTTTCTCCTTGTTCTGCTACGGATGGATAAACAAAAACCGAAGATTTAAAATAGATTTCGTTTAACTTATCAATATCAAAAACAGGTTCTAAAAACCTAACATTACTGTTTCCTGCCAATTGTTTTAACTCATCCAAATAAGCTTTTCCGCCTCCGCCTGTTTCTGTAGAATAAGGCCCTACAATAAGTAACTGCCAGTGATTTGTTTTTAAAGAGCTAAAAGATTGTATTAAAATATCTAAACCTTTTTCTGGATGAATCCTGCCGGTGTATAAGATTATATTTTCTTTTTTTGAAAAATCAACTGCTTTTGTATTTCTAAAAGGAAGTGTATTCGGGATCATGACAACCTTATCAAAATATTCACTTTTGATTTCGTTTTTTATTGCTTTTGCGACCGGGCTGGAATTCGCTCTCAATCGGCCATTATTGGTATAAAATCTCATTTGCCCTTTTGGCATTCTTGCCACATCGATCATGCATTTCCTTTTTTGTTTTTCTGATAAAAGAATCGGAAGCCAAAAAGTATTAGAAACAATAATATCAGTGCTGTTAGATATTTTTCGAACGGCTTTTAAAGTATAAAACAAATCCAAAATCTTAAGAACAATTCCTGAAGATGGTACTTTGTAACCTCCAACTCTTACATGATTAATACCGCCTTCGTTTTCTGCATTCGAATAACCTTCATATGATTTTGAAATATAATTTACTTCATGTCCTTGATTCACAAATTCTTTTGCCAGACCATACCACATTTTTTCAACTGCTCCACCTAATAATGGTGGTACAGGAAAAAAAGCGCCTTGAACAATTGTTATTTTCATTACTTAAATAGTATTATACAATTCGACCATTTTTTTTCCTACTCGTTTGATGTCGTATTTATCAATTATCAGCTCTCTACCGTGTTTGCCCATCATTTCTAAAAGCATATTAGACGAATTGAAAACTTTAAGCAATGTCTTTTCTAAATTAAGTACAGAGAGGTCGATCCACCAGCCGCATTTATGAATTTCTAAATCTTCCCACGGTGTTCCATGAGTTGTTATTACTGGAACTGCAACTGCTAGAGCTTCTGCCACAACAATTCCGAAATTTTCACTATGCGTTGGCAAAACCATTACATCTGCAGATCGAAGAAAATCCCATTTTTCTTCGCCGTATTTTGCTCCAACAAAACGAACATTTTCTAAATCTTCGACACTTTGGATTAAACCAGCCACGTATTCTTGTTCACCGCTTCCGGCAATTTCAAGCGTCCAATCTTCTGTATTACTAGTTCTCCAGGCATCAATAAGCATCTCGACGCCTTTTTTAGGATGAATTCGGGACATGAAAATCATTTTCTTTGTACCGTAATTCTCTTTAATTTTTTTTACATCGCGCAGATAAATTCCGTTTGGAATAATATAAATCGGATTTTTAAACCCCAAAGCTTTAATGTTTTCTGCTTCCATTTTTGCTGTAGCATGCAGGCAGACAGATCTATTGATAGCCATTTTTTGATATAAAAACAATGCAATCCTCTTTTTTAACGGATTGTGGGCTAGAATCCAAGGTTCCAGCATTCCGTGCGGGGAAACAACCACTTTAATTCCAAGCTTCTGTGCCTCGTTTTGAAACCCCCAATTCTGCGGACTCCAAATACCATTAATATGAACAATATCTGGATCTTCTGCTTGTAAAAAAGTGCGGTATTCTTTCATCAAGGAAAACCATCTCACCAATTTGTTATTGAAAAACTTTATTGGAACTCCTTCAATAACTATAGGATCTTTAGAAATTCCAGTAGCAATGCTAAACGTCATATCATTTTTCAATACTTTGCCCAGCAGACGCATATATTCAGTTGTACCGCCGCCACTTTTATCAATACTGGCTATATAATGGATTACTTTCATACAATTTGGTTAATTTCTTTATAAATAGATTCGATAGCATTTAAAGAATATTCTGTTGTAAATTTTTTGGATTGCTGCAGTGATTTCTCTACAATTTCTTTTGATTTAATCTCATCAAGAGAAATAAGTTTGTCTAAAATTTTTACCGAATCTTCTTTCCATTTCTCCTGCGATTTACAATCGGATGGTCTTTTATCAATATAAAACGCTGCGGAGCCTCCTACTTCATTCATTGGAGATCTATTGGTTGTTATTACTGGACATCCTGAAGCCATTGCTTCTATTATCGGCCAGCCAAAACCTTCATCTAAAGAAGGAAACAAAAGACATAATGCTCCCGAATAAACATTGTTGATGTATTGATCTTCTAAATTGGTAACAAAATGAATATCGTCTTTAAACAATGATTTTTGCTGTAGTTCTATTAATTCTTGTGTAGGTTCTTCACCAATTAATAGCAGTTTGATATTATTTTTGCTTTTGCTTCTCCAAGAATCATAAATCTCTATTACACCTTTTCTATTTTTATAATATTGGTTCCCTCCGATATGCATTATATAACCTTGGGATAATTTTATTTTTAGCTTTTCTTCCAAAACTATTCGAGATTTAGAAGGTGATAATGGCTCAAAAGGACGACTCAGTCCGTTATAGCAGACTGCTGATTTTACAATGCTGCCTTGATGTAATTCGTGAAGATCTTCCTGTGTTTTTTTTGAAATAGAAATGAAATTTTTTCCCTTTGAAAAACCATTCCGAATGTAATTTTGATACTGCTTTCCTGAAAATGATGTTGGGTTTTCTGGTATTTTTCCTAAAGCCGATTTCAATGCTAAAAAATCATGACAATGAACTACGTGCTTTTTATTTTTAACTAAAGGAACCCAAGGACCTAAAGCCTGATCTGCAAAAACATAAAGAGTATCTTTTGAAGCATTAAGCAGTTTAAATTTTACCTCGATAGGAAATACAATATACTGATCGATATAACCTAGCCATTTTTTTAAAAAGTTAAAAATACTAAGTTTATAAAATCGAGCTTTCGGACTCCAGATTATCACTTCGTGTTCCCTCTCCTCCATTCCGTTAAAAAGCATGTTGGCATAACGCGGCATACTTTGGTGTTCTAAAAACGAAGGATGTGTAAAAAGTACTATTTTCATTTATTCCAATTTCGGATTCTTATTGATGCTTGCTAATAAAAGCCCGGCTACCATTACCGAATATCCCAGCATACTTGGTTGTGCCCATTGTCCTTGAGTAAGAGAGAACAATGCCGTACCGCAGAAAATTACCGGAAGGAGTTTATCTTGCTGCGGCAGTCTAATTGATTTTAGAAATAAACTTAAAGCCAAACCTAAACGAAGTAGAATAATTGCGCCTCCTAAAAGAAGTCCCTGTTCTCCGCCAATCCGGCTAAGCTCATCTTCTGCAATTAAAAAGCCGTTGCTTCCAGAGAGCATTTGTGCTCCTGCATTGGTTCCCATTCCGAGATTACCAATAAAAAAGGGCATTTCTAAAAGTCTCACAATTGGTGCTACAAACCCATCTATAGCTCTTGAAAAGAAAGATTCTTCAAATCCGCCGCTTTGTTCGCTGGCAGTATCAACCCTGCTCATAAAAACTTCGGTACCTAAATTAAATACCGTAGTTGTTTTTTGTAAAATGGTAAATAATATAAAGAGCGCGAAAATCGTTAGAACGATTCTTATAATTGTTTTGAAACTAGTTGCAGATCCTACCAAAGCAAAAAGGCCTACTAAAACCACTCCTCCAACTGCAGTTCTGCTCACTGTTAAAGGCAGACTAAAAATTAATGCTAATGTACTTGCGTAAAGTAAAACCTTAGATATTTTTTCGCCCGACAGCCAGAAATAAAACACATATACAGAAACCATAATATAAAAAGAGGATAATCCTGTGATGAATGAAAAAGTTCCCGGCGGTCTAAAATATCCCATTGCTCCTGAAAAACCAGAACTTCCTTCGCCTCCTAAACCAATATTAATAAAAGCCGACTGCGGACTGCTGAATTGGAGATAAACAATTAAGGTCATTAGAATATTAATTGCCAATAATACCCGCCCCATTTTTAAAATATCTTCTTTCGTAAAAACAGCTCCGATAATAAAGATTAAAGGAAAGTGAAGCATCATAATCCTTGCTCCATAAATCGCTACGAATAAATTACCATGACCAAACGTAATGGTAATTATCAGTGATAAAAGCGTTACTATACTGGCAAAAACAATATAAGCATTTGAGAATTTTACGTTCAGATACATCGCTCTTACAATTAAGTAAATTGCGATAGGATCACGCACAATTAACAACGGAGTTGCCAAACTTGGTAAAACCCATTTACGTAAAGCCCCTTCGAAAATCCAAAGAAAAAAATACGCCCAAATAGCCAGTTTTAATGTGCTTAAAGGATCTTTTTCTACCGAAGCCTTAGTTTCTAAGTTTTCCAATTCTATTAGGCTTGCAGTATCTGCCTGATATTTTTTATAATTATTTAGCACTCTTCAAGTATCGTTTTTAGTTGTTCAATAATCGTTTCGCTATAATTATCCCAAGTATAAACTTGTGCATGTCTTGCCGCTCTTTCGCCCATTGCTGGAATTTGGTCTCTATTTTCTACAAACCATCTAATTTTTTCGGCTATTGCTTTTGGAGAACGAATGGGAACAAGAAAACCAGTTTCTCCTTCAATCACTAAATCTTCTCCTCCTGTATTTGGTGTAATTATAATGGGTAATCCCTGACTCATTGCTTCCTGCATTACAAGCGCTCTGCCTTCTACAATAGACGGAAGACAAAAAACATCGCAGGTTCTCATCAGCTTTAAAACCTCATCGTGTGAACGTCCCGGCTCATATGTAAAATTGGCCAATTGCGAAGTGTAAAATTCCATTGGAGCCTGTAAAGATCCTAGGACAACCAATTCTACAGGCAGATCTTCCAGCATATTAACTGCTTCAAACAAATCTCCCAGACCTTTTCTTTGTCCCATCGAACCTACAAAAAGTACTCTAAGAGGTTTATTTGTATTTTTAGCATTTAATTTTGCTGCAGTATTGTTTTTTGGAGAACCAAATGGAGAAACAATTTTTATTTTATCAAGAGACCATTCCGGCAGGGAATTAATTACGAAAGATCCCGGTCCAATTACGATATCGGCTAATTCTAATTCTTTTCTTTTTCGTTCTAACTTCGCTTCGCTGTCTAATATACCGCCACCAAGCGTTTTTGCCCAAGCCGGCAGACGCGCAGCTTCTTCCTGCATTAATTTTCTTCCTGTTTCCCAATACGCAATCGGCAGATCGTAAATGCAGATTAGTCCCAATTCTTTGGCTTTTAGAAAAGTTTCCAAAGCACCGTCCTCATACGCATAAACTGCAGTAACTCCATTTTTCTTCGCATTTTTTAAAGTATTTGCTACTTTAGAATCTAAATTCTGATACACTTTATCGACAGAAAAAAAACCAGTTTCATGAGCCGTAAAAACTTTTACTCCCAGTTTTGAAAACACAATTCTTGAAAGCTCATTCCATGGTGAAGTACTGATGTATTTTTTCAATCCTATTTTAAAGGTTCTTCTTTTTAATTCTTTCATAAAAGAAAAGCCGCTTAATCTAGTCCAATAACTATCAGGAAAAATGGCAATTGAAGTGTGAAATCTAAGCAGATTGTTTTCTTCTGCCAATTTTTCGGCTACTGCTCGTACATTAGAATTACCAGTTGGATGGGATAATATTATTTTCATAGCTGTTTAATTGTAATCTAAAGCTTCTATAAAACTATCTGCTATCTTTTTAAGAACCACTTTTGAGTTTTTTGATTTGTTTACAGCAAGCATTTCTGCTAATTGATTTTCCTTATATTCTGAAATACCGTCTAAAGTAACTGCCGGCACTTTTTTATCTGGCGTCCACGATCTGGCTACGCAAATAACATTTAAACCATGTTCGAGCATTGCTGCAACAGTACCGCTTTTTTCAATTTGTCTCCATGGAGTTGTACTGACTCCCCAATCTGAGTGCTGTAAAACTTTTGAAATTGTTTCGGTATCCTGTTCTCCTAATATTTCGAATTCAATATTTTCGTTTTCACAGATGGTCTGCCAATTGTTCAATTCGCCGCCGCATCTTCCAATGAAGTTTAGTTTTATTTTGAGATTACTCTGCTCGCTGTATTTTGCTAATTCGGATACAAATTCTTTAACAGGAGCATGCGGATGAATAGTTCCAAAAATGATAAAGTTGAGAGAATCTTTAGCTTCAGCTTGAAAAAAATTTTCATTTTTAACCACTTCGATATTTCCGAAAAGCGGTAGATGTGATGCTTTACATCCTATTTTTTCTAACTGAAATTGATACAGTTTGGATTGGGTATGAATTTTACGAACAGCCGTTTTCTTGATCACTTCACGCGCAATCTGCTGTTGTAAACTGCCCCACACTTTATGTTTAAATGATGATTCTCTATCCATTCCGACCCAAAGCTCATGAAACATAATGTGCCATTTTCTGCCTTGTCCTATTTTAGCCAAATGACCGCCAAGCCCAAAAGGCAGTCCCTTTTTTTGAAAAGAAAAAGGAACATATTGCAGACTGATCCATTCGGGATTAAAATCGGTTATAAACTGTTCTGCTTTTTCAAAACGGCTTTTTACTTTTTCGCTGTCTGGAATTCGCAAAACAGGAATTTTACTGCCTTCAGATTTTTGAAATTCTGCCACAATTTCGGCTGCGTTAAAATCATGTAAAGCCAATAAAGCAATTTCATAACCCTGCTGCACTAATTCTCCTGCCAAACGGCGGGTATAATCGCCAACGCCGTCACGTCCTGGATCTAGTGAACCGCAGATAAAAAGGATCTTCATAGTATTTTGTGACAATGATTATATTAAATCTGAGGCTTTTTTTAGTGCAGAAGCAATTATCTGGTGCATGTCGTAATATTTGTATTCTGCCAGACGTCCTCCAAAAATTACATTCGTTTCCTTATCCGCTAATTCTTTATACTTGGTGAATAAATTATTATTCAGCGAATCATTTACAGGATAATAGGGTTCTTTTCCTTCTTCCCATTCCTGCGGATATTCTTTGGTAATTACCGTTTTTTTCTGTTTACCGAATTCAAAATGCTTGTGCTCAATTATTCTGGTATAGGGAGTTTCAGAGTCTGTATAATTGACAACTGCATTTCCTTGAAAGTTATCCGTATCTAAAGTCTGGTTTTCGAATTTAAGACTTCTATAATTCAGTTTGCCGAATTTAAATCCATAAAACTCATCGATTCTTCCTGTAAACACAACAGTTTCGGCTTTAGCGTTCCATTTTTCATTATCTTCAAAATAGTCCTGATCGGTCATTGTTTCAACACCATCCAATAAAGCTTCGACTAATTTATTATAACCTCCAATCGGAATACCTTGATATTTATCGTTGAAATAATTATTATCGAAAGTAAAGCGGACAGGAAGTCTTTTAATGATAAAGGCAGGCAAATCTGTTGCTTTTCGTCCCCATTGTTTTTCGGTATATCCTTTTATCAGTTTAAAATAAATGTCTTTTCCAACAAGCGAAATAGCCTGCTCTTCTAAATTTTGAGGATTCGTGATATTTAATTCTTTAATTTCTTCCTCAATTCTATTTTTTGCCTCTTCCGGAGTTTTTACGCCCCACAATTGGTAAAAAGTATTCATATTAAAAGGCAGATTAAAAAGTTCTCCGTTGTAATTTGCAATCGGACTGTTTACGTAGTGATTAAACTCCACCAGATTATTCACATAATCCCAGATTCTTTTATCGCTGGTATGAAAAATATGCGCTCCATATTTATGAACATTTATATCTTCAACATTTTCGCAATAAACATTTCCTCCTAAGTGGCTGCGTTTGTCTATTACCAAACATTTTTTTCCTTTTTTCTTGGCTTCATGAGCGAATACAGAACCAAATAAACCTGCACCTACTATTAAATAATCGAATTCCTTTTTATTTTTGAGTGATGTCATAAACTTTATTTTAAAACGGATTTACTGCCAGAATAATTCTTTTAATACCTCTAGGTCCAATTAACCTGTTTCTGTAATATTTAGAGAAAAGCCATTTAAAAGCGTTCTTTTTATCTTTTACTCTTGCAGCAACTGTAATTGCCATTGGGATATTATTTCGTATCGATTTTTCAATTTCAGGAATTTGCAATTGATCTTTACTGCAGTCTTCAAACAATATTTTAATCATTCGATATGCATTGTCTGAGGTTGCTGTTCTAGATTGTGATTCTTTTACAATACGGCACTTAGCAGTAAATTTGTTTACGAAATAAAATGGTTTTCCAAGTTTTCCTAATTGAAGACCAAAGTAGAAATCGGTCGCTTTTCCAGCTCTTCCTTTATCTGAATATCCAATTGATACAACGGCATCTCTGCGTACAAGGAAAGAGTTATTAGGAAACATTGTAACTGCTCCTGCAATAAATCCATCTACGATTCCTTCTCTATCTGGAGTTCTAAAATAATCGTCATTAACTAATTCTGGATTTTCTATATAAGTTCCGTCTTCGTTGATTATTCTTTGTTTTCCAAAACTGGCAATGATTTCAGGATGCTCTAAAAAAGGCTTTCTTAAATCTTCGATACAATTTGGATAAATCGGATCGTCATCATGTAAGTGTAAAACCAAATCGCCAGTAGCATGTCTGTATTGAAAATCGACATTTTTTACTTCTAATAATGATGGTTTGTGGTGGTAATACTTAATAGGCACAGGACTAATTTTGCTAAGTTCATTTGCAACAAGCTCGGCAGTAACGTCGCTCTTAGAATCATCGCCAATAACAATTTCATCTGGTAAGACTGTTTGAGCCCAAACAGACTCTAAAGTTTCTCTTAAAAAATCAGGCCGTTCATAAGTTGGTATAATAACTGTTATTTTCATGATTTCTATTTTTAAATTCTATTTTTTATAAATTTTGCCGGCACACCGCCCCATATTTGATTGGCAGGTATTGATTTTGTAACTACGGCTCCTGCCGCAACGATAGATCCTTCGCCAATGTAAACTCCTTTTAAAACAACGACATTACAGCCTAACCAAACATCTTGTTCTAAAAGTATTTCGGCTTTAATTGAAGGCTGGGGACCAATTAATTTTCCTGCTTCGGTACCGTGATCGTGATCGATGAATTTGCACCCTGAAGCGATATTGGAATGTTTCGAAATTCGAATACCGCAGTTGATATTAAACTCACATCCTGCACCTATAAAAACCTCATCTTCAATCACAATAGACGGGCCTTTACTCCAAATTCCAGCATACTTAAAGTAGATGCCGCGTTCCAGAATACAGTTTTTTCCAATTGAAACCTGATGCGGCCAAATCGTATAGATTTTAGGAATAACCACTCCGCTTCCAATTTTCATTCCCTGAAACCGAAGTCCGATTTTTCTAAAAGAACTTCTAATCTTATCGAAATAACGAACCTTAAGAACAAATAAAGACTGTTGAATAAAATAGGTAAAAGGCATGTAAATTATTTTATTGAAATAAGCGTTTATAGTTTGCCTTGTAATCAAAATTCTCTGGACGGTATTTAATAAATTTTGCAGGAACACCTCCAACAACAGCCAGATCTTCTACGTTTCGAGATACAACAGCGCCTGCGGCTACAACAGCTCCTTTTCCAACATTCACACCGGGTAAAATCATGGCTCTTGTTCCAATCCAAACGTAATCTCCTACTGTAACTTTTTTTTCTCTATTGGAAGTTTCAAGAAGTTCTTCGCTATGATCTGCAGTTAAAAAAATCACATCTTCTGAAATAGATACACAATTTCCAATTTCTAAAAATCCTCTAGAATCTAAGCGGCAATTAGCATTGATACAGGAGTCATTTCCTATTTTTAATCCGCTGGCACAATCAAACTTGCATTTCATGAAAATGGTTGTTCCAGTTCCGATACTAAATTTCATCACTTTTCTATAAAACCACAATCTTACTCTGTGGCTCGGAAAATGGGCGATGAAATTATTGCAGACGTAAAGTCTTAATTCAGATAAAAATCCAGTCATTTTTAATATTTTCTATAAAACCTTCCAATTAACGAAGCAATCTTAATACTCATTTGTTTTATTTTAATCTTGTTTTTAGTGCAAGAAGCGGTCGGAAATCCAGCGTAATTCCAATAAGCCTTATCTGGAAATGAAGGAGGAATTCCTTTTAATGCCGATGTTATAAAATGCTTATCCCAAGGTTTTGGTCCGCCCACTGCATGAGACATTGTAAAACCACCATGAATAAAATCCATTGCTTCGGGTCCCATTTCAGACAATGGAGATTTACTGCACATTGCCGCGATATTGAAAGCGTCTTGATCGCCTGCAAAATAAATATCCCAAGGCTGAAAGTTTTTGAAATCAAAATGTGTGATGCTAAAACCAAAAGAATGAATAAAAGCCTGAATTACTTTTGACCAAGTTTCTAAGAATTCGATGTTGCTTTTTGTTACACCGCAGAAACCAGAATTGATATAAGAGTGAACATCTCTTTCGACTTTCATGTCAATTTTATCAATGGCTTCTTTCCAGATTCCTCTTCTTGGATGGTTTGGCGGACAATCATTTGCTATAATTTCATGAACTAAAGCAACTCCAAAACCAACCCATTTTTCATAAAATGACCAGCTGCATTTTATTACGATATCCGGATCAAAATAAAACAGTGATGCTGCTTCTTTAGCACTTTTAGACCAAAGATCTAACATGAAATCTGGTTTTAAATTTGCTAAATGCCAGTCTGTTACAATTGGAAGAAAGTGAATCTTGTAGTCTTCTGCGATTTTTAAAGTTTTTCCATTCTCCCAATTCAAGTCGGCATTTGCATAAGCAGTATTTGCCCATGGCGGAAGTGCTCCTCTAAAACCAACAAAAAAATCTCCTCTAAAACCATTATTAAAAAGAGAATTGGATAACGCCGCTAAACCATGATGATAATTTCCTTCAAAAAGCGTACAAACAGCTGATTTCATTTAATATTTATAATTTTTATTAGACAATAACCGCCATGTAAAATAACTTGAACAGCAGCTAGAAAAAGATTAAATAGCAGTACTCCATATAAGCTTCCTACATTAAAAAGAAATGCTCCAGCCGCTATAGAAATCACACTAATAGAAATGGAGAATACAGGATTTATAACCCATCCTCTACTGGTGTAAAGAGCAAAACAAACTCCTGCAATGAGACCAACACAAGTACCTGCAATATTTAGAACTAGTTCATCTCTAAGACCGTAATAGTTTTTACCTAAAATCCAAAGTAATTGATCTGAAAACAGATAGGTTAAAACGGTAAAAGCACACATTAAAAAAGTCAGTAAAAATAAAATCTGAATAAATCTTTTCAGTAAAAGCGCTTTTTGTTCTATAAGCCGTGCATATCTTGGGATTATTAAGGTTCCGACTATGACATTAAATAAAGAAAGCAGCACTGCAAATCTTCCTAAAGCGCCCAATTGTGCAACCGATTCAATTTTACCAAAGATTGAAATTAACCAGATTGTAATTTGTCCCGAAACGCAGTAATAAATTGCTCCGGGAAGAATTTTTTTGACCATCTGCATTATTTCACCCTTAATGACTGGATCTGATTTTTGCTCTTTATCAGCAAATTGATGCGCTATTTTTTTCAATTTTATATTTCCTAAAATTCTTGGAATTCCGCTCGCCAAGATTGCGATAAAAGCCCAAGGGAAAATAAAAATTGTCAATGTAGTAAGCAAAAGTCTTCCTAATCCTACTGCTACTTGATTTTTCTGTAATGGCAGAATATCTTGATGCAGTTTTGGAACTATCTCTAATAATGTATCCGATAATGCTGCAAAAAAAGCAGGAATTAAAGACAGAACGATAAGAATTGTTGTAAACCAAGATGCACCATTATGAAATAATAAATAAATCAAAATAGGCGTTGCAACAACAAGACTTCCTATGGCAAATTTTCTTCGTAAGTCAAGTCCTGTAGCTAAAACCATTCCCAGTTTGTCTTTTTCTTTCCAAACTTTTGCTCCTTGTGCCATTACACCTGTAGAAATTCCACCATCTGCTAAAACGGTCATAGTTCCCAGCATGGTATTAGCCAAAGTGTACAAAGCATATTCTTGAACAGGCAATAATCGTATAATTAAAATACCGCTTAAGAATCCAATGGCCTGCAAAAGAATCTGGGCGCCTCCGGTAACAGAAATCAACTTACTCCAATTGAGTATCGTACTGTATTTTGGGTGCTGTTTAAATTTTATCAAAGTATCTTTCAAGGAATCGTTTTAAAAGTTAAAAAGTGCTATTCTCCTGTAATTAAAAATCTTAACCTTTTCCAATTCCTTTAATTTTAAAACCTATTGAAGCTAATTTTGCTGCATCAAGAATGTTACGGCCGTCGAAAACAAAAGCTGGTTTATACATATTTTCATAAATAGAGTTCCAATCGTAAGTTTTAAACTCGTCCCATTCAGTCAAAACAGCAATAGCGTGTGCTTGATTGCAAGCTTCTTGAGGCGATTGATAAACAAAAATCTGTTTCAGCTTTGATTCAATTCTTTGATCGGTATATCCTTTCAGCATCCATAAGTAACGCATATCTTCTATAATCTGTTCTTGCGAAACTTTAGGATCGTAAATATGAATATCTGCGCCGTCTTCAATTAAATACTCAGCCACATAAATTGCTGCAGATTCGCGTGTATCATTAGTATCTTTTTTGAAAGCCCAGCCTAAAAAAGTTATTTTTTTTCCGCTTACGGTATTAAAAAGAGACGTAATGATTCTTTTTGCAAATCGATATTTTTGATGATCGTTTAGTATAATAATCTGTTCCCAGTAATTTGCCACTTCTGGTAAATTAAAATAGCGGCATAAATACACTAAGTTTAAAATATCTTTTTGAAAACAAGAACCTCCAAAACCTACTGAAGCTTTAAGAAATTTAGCTCCTATTCTGCTATCCGTTCCAATTGCTGCTGCAACTTCATCAACGTCTGCTTCTGTAACTTCGCATAAAGCGGATAAGGCATTTATAGAAGATATTCTCTGCGCTAAAAATGCGTTTGCCGTTAATTTTGACAATTCTGAAGACCAGACATTTGTCGTAAGAATTTGTTTTGGAGACAACCAATTCAAATAAATATCAACGAGACATTGAATCGCTTTTTGACCGCTTTCTGTCTGTTTTCCACCAATTAAAACACGGTCTGCATTTAATAAATCATCAATTGCCGTTCCTTCGGCCAAAAACTCAGGATTAGAAAGCACTTCAAATTTTACACCATTTCCCGTGCTGTCTAATATGGTCTGTAACGTCTCGGCCGTGCGGACAGGCAGTGTGGATTTTTCAACAATAATTTTATCATTTTTAGCAATTCTGGCTATCTGTCTGGCACACAATTCAACAAATTTTAAATCCGCTGCCATTCCTTTGCCTTCGCCGTATGTTTTTGTTGGCGTGTTTACAGCTATAAAGATCATATCAGCTTGTTCAATGGCTTTATCAACTTCTGTAGAAAAAAATAAATTACGGCCTCTTGCTTCACTAACAACATCTGATAGTCCTGGCTCGTAAACTGGTAATTTATCTAAATCTTCATCATTCCAAGCTGCGATACGCTTTTCGTTTAAATCGACAACAGTAACGTTTATTTCTGGACATTTTAATGCGATAACTGACATTGTGGGACCGCCTACATAACCAGCGCCTAAGCAACAAATATTTTTGATTTTCATTTAAATATCTTTTTTTGAAGGCAAATAATGTTTATTTGTTTGATTAATATCCTGATCTTTTATTCGAAATAGTTTAAAATAGTGTATCCGCTTTCTTTAAGATGCTGTTCCTTTTTCATTAATTTTAAATCAGACTGCATCATTTCCTGAACCAATTCAGATAGGTCATATTGGCATTCCCAGCCTAGCTTATTTTTTGCTTTTGTTGGATCACCTATGAGCAAATCAACTTCAGTAGGTCTAAAATAATGAGGATCTACTGCTAATACTTCTTTACCAATTGGAAGCTGATAATCAGGATTACTGCATGATACAACAAAACCTTTTTCTTCTGCTCCATGTCCTCTAAACGCTAATTCTATACCCACTTCCGCAAAACTCATTCTCACAAATTCACGTACTGGAGTTGTTTTTCCAGTTGCAATTACCCAATCTTCAGGTTCGTCTGCCTGTAAAATCATCCACATCATTCGTACATAATCTTTAGCATGTCCCCAATCACGCTGTGCGTCTAGATTTCCTAAGTATAATTTATCTTGAAGTCCTAAAGCAATTCTGGAAGCCGCTCTCGTAATTTTGCGTGTCACGAAAGTTTCTCCCCTGATAGGAGATTCATGATTGAATAAAATACCATTACAAGCGTACATTCCGTAAGCTTCTCTATAATTTACCGTAATCCAAAAGGCATACATTTTAGCTACTGCATAAGGAGATCTTGGGTAAAATGGTGTTGTTTCTGATTGTGGTACTTCTTGTACTTTACCATACAACTCTGAAGTTGAAGCCTGATAGATTCGTGTCTTTTTTTCTAATCCCAATAAGCGAATGGCATCTAAAAGACGTAAAGTTCCTAAACCATCGGCGTTACCAGTGTATTCTGGTGTCTCAAATGAAACAGCTACGTGACTCATAGCTGCTAGATTATAAATTTCATCAGGCTGAATTTGTTGAATCAAGCGTGTCAAATTTGTACTGTCGGTCATATCTCCATAGTGCAGAATAAAATTTCTATGTTCAATATGAGGATCCTGGTATAAGTGGTCAATTCGATCTGTATTAAATAGCGATGTACGTCTCTTTAAACCGTGTACGATATAACCTTTTTCTAATAAAAATTCACTTAAGTAGGCACCGTCTTGTCCTGTCACTCCCGTAATGAACGCTGTTTTTTTTAATAGGGTCATAATGTTATTATAAGGCACAAAGGCATTGTGTTGCAATGTTGCAAGTTTTGTAAAGTCTTAACTGTAAAATGTTTATTGGTGATTTCTAGATCAAAAGAATCTATTTTTAATAGCTCTTTTGTTTGAGGTTTTTAATGTTTTCTAGAAACCAATTATAGGTTTTTTGTATTCCTTCTTCTAAATTCACTTGGTGTTTCCAGCCAATACTGTGCATTTTAGAAACATCCATTAATTTTCGTGGAGTCCCATCAGGTTTGCTTTCGTCCCAGATTACATCACCGGTATGACCAACAATTTTTTGTATTGCAGCGGATAATTCCTTAATGGTTAAATCTTCTCCTGTTCCAATGTTGTATAAATGTTCTGGAAGCTGGTTTTCTAAAGCAAAAACTACTGCTTCTGCCATATCATCAACAAATAAAAACTCACGCATCGGATTGCCGCTTCCCCAAAGAATTACCGGAGCATTATTACTTTCTTTAGCTTCATGAAATTTGCGAATCATGGCTGGCAGAACGTGAGAACTAGTTAGATCAAAATTGTCATGAATGCCATATAAATTTGTTGGCATCAAACTCACAAAATCTTTCCCGAATTGTTTGCGAATAGCCTCGCATAATTTTACTCCTGTAATTTTTGCTAAAGCATACCATTCGTTTGTTTTTTCTAAAGAAGCAGTCAAAAGGTATTCTTCCTTTAATGGCTGTGGCGCAAGTTTTGGATAAATGCAGGAACTTCCTAAAAAGATAAATTTTTCTACATCCGAATGATGCGCTTCATTGATAAGGTTATTTTGAATCTGCATATTTTCCATCAAAAATTGAAACGGAAAATCATTGTTTGCTAAAATCCCCCCCACTTTTGCCGCAGCATCTATAATTACATCCGGTTTAACTGTTTGGATAAAATCTCGAACTGCAACTTGGTCTCTTAAATCTAATTCTTTGCTCGAAGCTCCGATAAGATTATTGTAGCCTTTTGCTGTAAGGGTTCTCCAAACGGCACTTCCAACCATTCCTTTATGTCCAGCGATATATATTATAGAATTTTTATCAATCATTGTAGTCAGTTTTTTATTTTATCGAGACTTGTGATTATTTTTCTTAAAAGTCAATTTACAACAATGGCGAAGCAATAGATTCTAATTGTTGATATACTTGTTTCACTTCCTGAGAATTTTCTTTTTGCAAAACCATCAAGGCATCTGAGGTATAGATTAATATACAATTTTTTACGCCAATAAAAGTAGTATGCATTGAGGTTCCTATAACAATATTTTTATTTGCATCTATTGGATGATCTTTATGAACTAAATAATCATAAACTGATTCGAAAGAGCCTAGATCTGACCATTGAAACTGGGCAGGAACAACTTTAATATCTTCACTTCGTTCCATTACAGCGTAATCAATACTTATTGATGGAATGTTTAAAGACAATTCATAATCTAAGAATCCGTTTTTATTTGCTTCCCAAGCTGTTTTAGATGCCCAATATACTTCTGGTTCTTGTCTTTCGAGCTCTTTTAAAAACTTTCCTGCTTTAAAACAAAAAAGGCCGCTGTTCCAAAAGTAATTTCCTTTCTCCAGGTATTTTTTTGCTGTTGCTAAATCAGGTTTTTCATGAAATGCGATCACATCTTCTTTATCAAATTCGATGTAACCGTAACCCGTTTCAGGTTTAGCTGGTTTTATCCCAAAAGTCACAAGAAAATCATGATTTGCTAATGAAATTGCCTGTTGTAAAGCGAGCGTATAAGAACTTTTTCCATCTATTATATGATCAGATGGCGTAATCAGTAAAATATCTTCAGGTTCTGATGCAAAGGCTGCAAAGGCAATTGCTGCGGCTGTATTGCGAGGAACGGCTTCTACAATATGTGTAAATGGCTTACCAAATTTAGACATTATAGCATTACTCATTTTGTAATTTTCAATATTTCCGACTACTATTGTCTTATCAGAAATATTCATATTACGAACCACAGTTTTCTCAAAAAGCGATTCACCCTCAAACAGTTCAAGATATTGCTTTGGCAGTGTTTTTCGGGAAAGCGGCCACAATCTGCTTCCAATCCCTCCCGTTAAAACTACATGTGTAACTGTACTAATTGCCATTTGAATGCATTAAAACTTCTTTCTGATACACTTCATTACGAAGATTCGTGCTCGAGAAGCGATGATCTCTGGTATTAAAATAAAGCTCAATTCCTTTTTCTTCACAGTATTTTCTTCCAGTAAAATCTCTGTCCTTATATTCATCACCTAAGATTCGAATGTCTAAAGCAAAAGCTTTTAAGATATCTTCTAAATCCTGCTCTGTGGCGTAAGGAACAATTTCATCAACAAACTTACACGCTTTTAACTGTATGTAGCGTTCTACTACAGTCTGTGTCGGTTTATTTTTAGTTGGGCGATCTAATGTTGGATCTGTTTGTAAACCAACAATTAAATAATCACAATGTTGTTTTGCTTCTTCAAGCATTTTAACGTGCCCCGCATGTAACAAATCAAAAGCACTAAATGTAATTCCAGTTCTCATCTGCTTAATGTTTTTAAATTAAAAAATATGTTTGTTAATGTGTATGATTTCCAAAAATTATAATTAACCATTTTACTGGGGTTTCGACGCTTTTTTTAAAATTTTGAAAAAGGGTTCCCCGTGAATAGTTACATTTTAACTACTCAAAAAAGAAAAAATAATGGTTAAAAAAAATATCAAATTATTGTTTTTGACTGTTCTAAAATGATCTGATTCTGTATCTGAAAAACGCAAAATTTCGATTCATTACAGCAACATATCTATCACAATAATTTAAGATAAAATTATGATAATGCGACTGATACATAATTTCAATTTTGTTGCTAAATGTCCTTAATAAGGAAATTTTACTATAAAAAGCATCTCTATTTTTTGAATGTTGAATTTAAATTTACCACTTAGTTTACAGATAAAATGTTTGATACCAATGAAGACCATTTTTCTAAGTTCTATAACCACTAGAACTAAAAAAATCTTTGTTAACCAAAATCAGAATCTTGCTATTATCTAGCTCAGTATATTATTTTTTTTCTAAAGAATTAGGAACGAATATTTACAAAAACAAAAGTTTATCTCTTAAACAACTAACTATTTACAAATACATTTAATACAGTTACAATTATGAAATGGTATGTAGTATACACCAAACCTAAATGGGAAAAAAGAGCTGCAGAACAATTAAGCAAGTTTAACATAAACTGTTATTGCCCTGTTATAAAAAAAGTGCAGCAAAGATCTGACAGGAAGATAAAAGTTGAAGTGCCATTATTTAACCATTACATATTTGTACAACTAGCAGAAAAAGATAGAAATCTTGTATTTCATTCTCCAGGTGTTGTTAGGTTCTTATTCTGGCTTGGAAGACATGCTGTTGTAAAAGACCATGAAATCGAAACTATTAAAGAATGGCTTAATACTGGAGATACAGCTTCAGAAATATCAGTTATGCAATATCAGATTGGAGATAAGATACATTTAAACTCTGGTCCTTTTTGTGATCAAAATGCGGTTGTAAAAGACATTACAAAAACGCATTATGTATTAATTTTGGAATCTTTAGGATATGTTTTAAAAGTAAAACATAAATAATAAATGAAAAAAAGAGTTTTCTTAAGAGCTTACACGTAACTTGAAACTCTTTTTTTCATGAAGCCAGCAGATGTTTTTTATTAGAAAAGAATTAGTTTTCTAACTGGAAGATTTGACTTTTTTTGATGCCTAGAATTTTAACTAATCGATCCAGTTTTGACAACTTAAGATCAATCATTCCATTTTCTATTTTCTCATATGTTTTTACGCTCATTTCCATTTGAATAGCTACATATTCTGGAGTATGATTATTTTGCAACCGATACTCTTTTATTTTTAAGTAGTAATTTTCCATGACCTTATTTTTTATACTATTTCAAACTATTTAAGTTTCTTTTTATAATATTCAACAAATTACGGGAAGAGATTTATCTCGTTTCACTAAAGAAAATGGAGACATCGAATTTAAAGATGAACTCAATTGAAACCTCTAATACTTTTGAAATTTCAATTAATTTAGAAACGGTTAAATCAACATCACCTCTTTCAATTTTACCATAACCGCTGGTACTCATTTTTAATTCAGCCGCAACATATTCTCTAGTCAAATTTTTTAATTCTCTTATCTTTCTGATATTTTCATATACACTGTATTTCATAAAAACAAAAAATCTAAGTGATTCTAATTTTGACGCTTATATTAACTCTTAAAAAAATGTATAATTGTGGTGATCGATTATTTACTTATTATTTTATTAAAAAATCACCTTTTTACAGCAACCATTCAATTATTAACAAGGTTTAAACCTAAATGACTCTTTTTATTTATCATTCATTTTAAATTCTGACCAAAAATATATAATGTTTCGAGTTTATAATAATAAATCTGTTCAACGGATTTTAAAATCCGATAAAATACAACATGCCGTGTTTTACGGCTCTCAGATCGTTCTAATATTCTACTAAAATTCTTATGTCGTAAGATATTAATCACGTAGTTATACGGTGCAAAACGAACTATTGAAAGGGTTTTCGTTTAATAACTAAAAAAAGTAAAAAGCATAAATTTTAGCAAAAGAGCAATTGCTTTAAAAAATAATCAGAATCTTATTTCTATAAATAAATATGACGCAAAAAAAAAGCTGCTAGTAAATAGCAGCTTTTTTTGAATATTTATAATCATTTAAAAAAGTATTCAGAATATATTTTTAACCTGATTTCTTTTCTTTTTTATTGTGTTACCAAAAGTTGAGGATAAGGAGTTGGTGCTTCATTAATAATTACTGTAGAAACCCCTTCTTTTACATTTACCAGTAATTTGTTAATTGTTGGATTTGACAATAACGAACTGTTACTATATACCCCCGATTCTTTTCCAAAACCTTTATTAGCGGGAACATTAGCTAAAGCATCACCAGTAATAACCGAATTAATAATATGATTGTTTAGTGAAGTATATAACATTGGTGAAAACATTGGCGAACTATCCAAAAATCTGCATCCTTCTATATTAGTGTAAGAGGAAACTATTGTTGAACCTGTTACCTTATTATTATATACATTTACGTTGTACATAGAAATTGAGTTACTTGTTAATACGTTTACACCTGTGAAATTTGTAAAATCACTATTTGCAATGATTGGGTAATTCTGTCCAGCTAATGTAAGAGCTGTTTTTCCGCCGTCAAATTTACAATCTACCCAAGCATCTAAGTTATCCGCTCTTGTCGCCAGCATAGAAATTGCTGTTCCACAATTAATATATTGGTTTTTGTAGAACATCGTTTTATCTACATAAGCCGAATTAGTTTCGCCACTATTTCCTGCAGTCGGATCTTGAAAAAAGCCGACATTACAATTTACAAAACCTAGATTTTCTAGAAAATTATTATCAAAACCACCTGTCTTTTTTAGATGAATTCCATAATTCTGATCTCTAAAAACAACAAACTTCATGTTTTGATAAGCAATATTTTGTGTGCCGTAATCTGTTGATGCATACACACCAACACTTCCACCTTGTAAAGTCAAGTTTGCCAGCGTAAAGTTACCGTCTTTACCTCCAACAAGAGAAATTAAAGGAAAATCATCTGTTAGACCTACAATTGCTGTTTTGCCTGTACCTTTTCCAAAAATTCCATGTGCATTATCAAGAGGAACTTTTAAAGTCGATTTTATATAATAAATTCCTTCTGGAAGTTCTGCAATTCCTTTTGTATCTATTAATCCTTGTATGTAACTGGTTTGATCTGTTTTACCAGCTCTTTCTGTCTTCCAGTTTGCCCCAAGCGGATCTGGTAATGTTTCCCAATTTGGTCTTGCCCAAGGTGTATATTGAGTACCGCGAATGGTAGTTGAAAGATTTTTTACAGTTGTCGCATTTGTCATTGCTGTTGTCTGTTCAACGCCATTATATTTGATTGAATTACTAAATTCTAGATTTGCTAAAAGATCATAACCTGTAACAGTTCCAGCTTTTCTTATATAAGGACCAATACCATTAACCAAAAACATGTTTGTTCTTAACGACAAGACATCTGTTGGATAATTGTTATATTTATTTAAGAAGAAAACATTCGCCGCATCTATATCATATGATGGAGTTTTAAATGGTGAACCTCCATTTCCGCCTCCAAAATCTGTTAATTTTAGATTTCCCATATTTTTAGCATAAAACATGGCTTTTGTACCTTCGCCTTTAAAATTCCAGCTTTCTGCATCGATACCGACAAAAGTAGAGGATTGCAAATTATCAAGATCAGACGTATCTCCGTGAGGGGTTAAGAAATTAGTATGCAAATGCACATTTCCATAACTTGGAGTCGCGCTATTTCCTTTCATCACAAGAACATTAGAAACTGTTCCAGATTGGTGTTTGATTATCTTATTATTTCTGAAATAACCAGACTGACTGCAGTCTATCTGTATGTGCCCTCCGTAATTAATGAACGAGCAATTTTCGACCATCACGTTTGTACCTCTTAATATAGCCCATTTAATGGATTTGAAAGTACAATTTGAAATTACACCTCCTGATTGAAATGTTACAAACTTATCTGCTGGAAGTAAATCTTCCAAACGGACATTTGTGCTGCCGGCAGCGATTGTAATGTTAGAAACCTTTGTTAAAGTTGGATGACCATATAGTCGTTGATTGCTTTTCATTACAACATCAACACCTGTATAATCACCTTTTTCTAATCGCACTGCACCATATTTATCTAAAGCTGCCTGAAGAGTTGCTTTTTGCGCAATTGGCAGTAAATAAGCATTAAAATAATCAATTTCTTCCTGCTGATTATTTACGCCAGGCGTTACCGGAGGAGGAGTCTTAACTGGAGCCTCATCAATCGCATAATGATAGTTTTGCGAAAAAACTGCGCTTGAAAAAAGTAAAAAGTATATTAAATGTTTCATTGTCCTGATATAATATAGGAATTTGTGCCTGTTTTTCTAAGAAATCCAAATCTCACGTTTCCTGCGGTACTGGTAAATTTTCCACTTCCACCAGCTGTATAATTTAATGTAACACCAGAAGCCGCTTGAACTGTTAGCACAGCACCGTTATGAGCTTCTAAGTTAATTGTCTCTCCAATTGCCATACTTCCAAAATCTGAAGTCAGGGTCAAAGTAGATGATGTTGTACATTCTATTGTATTATTTACGTCACCAGCCGCAATATTTCTAGTTGAACTAAATGAAATGACTGCAGATCTAAATGGAGTACTTGATGTTCCTCCTGCTGTTTTTGCATATAATGCATATGGAACACTCAAAAGCTGTGTTACTCCAGTAATATTATAATTTGTTCCTCCTTTTACATCTACCTGTGTTTCGATGTAATAAGGTCCTTTGTCCCAAGCAATTTTACTGAAATCTCCAGTTACAACTGTTCCAGTTCCAATTTCAAGAGAAACCAAACCATTCGTGTTTGTATTTACAGCATGCGTTTCCTGATAAACATTCGTTCCTGTCGCTGTACCTTGATGGACAATAATTTTAAGGCTAACTCGTGAATTTACTACCAAACTATTATCTTGTGCTCGAATAATAGCCTGATAACTCATTTTTTCAGGTGATTGTGCAAATACCTTAAACGTAACAGTCACAAAAAATAATAAAAGGATATGTGCAAGTTTCATTGGATCTTTATTTTTTTAATTTTTAATTATTTTAAATGATTTCAAAATCTGACCATCATTATATACAACCAATATATAAACAGACGGACTTAGATAACTGAAGCTGACTTGAGCTTCTGTTTGATTAATTACATTTTGTTTTAGAAGTCTGCCTTGTATATCATAGAGTCTATAGGACTTTTGTCCTTCCAGCTCTAGTCCGGTCATGCTTATATTAACGAAATCAATTGTTGGATTTGGGAAAGCAAATATTTCTGTTGTAGGTTTTTCTATATCTGGGGTATCTAACGATCCATCTTTTTCTTGATGCTGGATACCTTGGGCTACATTATAAACAGATTCTACTCCTATGTAAGTATAAAAAACTTGACCAATAGAATAAGTTACCGTTCCAGAGCTACCAGTTGCACTGTTTCCAGATGCAATTATGGTTTCCATCATGTCGTTAGAATTTGAGGGCGAGCTTTGGCTAATTCCTACAAAAGGAATCAATAACATAGTTACTATCAGTAGGTGGATATTTCTTAATTTCAGATACTTCACAGTTCGTATTATTCACATTAATTTTAATACTGCAAAAATATTTAATTTCAAAAAATAATCGATAAAAATTATGTTAATCCCGATTAACTACACAAAATGTAGTATTTTAATGGCTATTTACTTACATTGAAAATGTTAAAATCTTACCTTTAATTTTTAACTGGCTATAAAAAGGATTTTTTAAACAATTCGTTTAGAGAGTAAAGATGAAATATTTTTGGCTTAAATATCAACAGGTTAGTATTACTAAAATTAACGCTGTTTTCTTCCATAAATTACATCAATACATTCTTTTTGCGTAATCTTCAAAACGCTAATACATATTATTTGTATTTCATAATTATTAGGGGCAATAATAACGAATCTTCTATTTCTATTAACAAGAATATATCTCACTATAAATCAAAGACATAGAAAGTGGTAAAATTAAATAAATATTTTACAAACCCAATTATTAAATTATATTTTTTGAAAAAAAACTGAATCTGCAACAACATAATTTTATCTAAAATCAGCAAAAAGAGAAACTAAACCTAAAAAATCATCTGAATAATTTACCACAAATTTTTAGTAAAACTTGTCCTGCACAATTTAAAATATGCCATTCATCGAGAATAATAGCTTTATATGGAAAATGCGAGATTTACTGAAAAAAAATTCCTTTTTTTGATCAACTTATTGAAGAATAAGCGATAAATACCATTTTAATACAGAGCCAAAATAAAAGCCAGAACCAATTAAAATTCTTACATCCATTTATTGACAAAGCTGCTAATTGTAAATAAAACGACAATTACCTATCACTAAAAAACTAAATAACAAGACTTTAGATCTAGTTTCAATTTTAGTTTAACGCTGATTTTATCATATTATTTTGCTCAACTTTAATTTTAATACCATTAAAATGAAAAGACCTAATAAAAATAGTTTAGACAACGAGGTAAATTGGAAAAACATGAGTTATCCTCAAAATGCATTACACGAGCTTTTTAATGAGCAGGCTTTAGCAACTCCAAACGCAATGGCGCTTGAATTTGAAAGTCAAAAATTTACCTATCAAGAGTTATCACAGATCGTAAATCAAATGGCTAACTATTTTTTAGACCAAGGTTTATACCCTGGTCAAGTAGCAGCTGTATCAATGGAGCGCAATCCTCATTTAATTGCTTCTCTGCTGGCTATTTTACAATGTGGTGCCGCTTACTTACCCTTAGATCCAAAATTTCCGACGGAACGTCTAGAATTTATGCTCGAAGATTCGGAGGCTAGTTTTTTATTAACGACCAAATCCCTTTCTGCATCATTACCAACTGTTTCTAAGAAAATCTTAATTGAAGATGTACTATCTTCAATTGATCAATATCCTGATACACCTTTATATAATACTGTAAGTAATAAATCTGTGGCATACATGATGTATACTTCTGGATCTACAGGAAAACCAAAAGGAGTTACGGTTACACATAAAAATTTAGTAAACTTTCTTTGCAGCATGGCAATTGAGCCAGGCATAAGTGCAAATGACAAGCTGTTATCTATTACTACAATTTCTTTTGATATTGCAGGTTTAGAATTGTTTCTGCCTTTAATTACAGGTGCTTCAGTAGTTTTTGCTGATTATGAGGCTACTCGAGACGGACAGCTTTTATTAAATCTTTTACAAAAAAAACAAATTACAATACTACAGGCTACTCCTACCACATGGCAAATGCTGTTAGATTCAGGTTGGGAAACTCCGTTAAATTTAAAAGCTCTTTGCGGAGGTGAAGCTATGCCTTTAAATCTTGCCCGTCAGCTTATTTCTAGATGCGAATCATTGTGGAATATGTACGGGCCAACAGAAACTACTATTTGGTCTGCTGTTAAAAATATTAAAGCCGAGGATGAATTAATCACAATTGGGCTTCCAATAGCAAATACTCAAATTTATTTAGTAGACGAAAAAGGCCACATTGTCGAATCGGGAGAAATTGGAGAAATTGTTATTGGCGGGGATGGAGTCGCAGAAGGTTACTGGAAAAGACCAGAACTTACAGCAGAAAAATTTATTCCAGATTCGTTCTCAGAAACTCCCAATTCAATTCTTTATCGCACAGGAGATTTAGGAAAATTGCTTCCAAACGGAGAATTTCAATGTTTAGGACGTATAGATCATCAGGTAAAAATTAGAGGCCACCGTATTGAATTAGGCGAAATTGAAGCTGCTTTAAATACAATTTCAGGTATTAAACAATCGGCTGTTATTGTAAGCAAATATCTTGGAAACGAAGATAAACTTGTTGCTTACTTAAAATCAAATGATCAATTACAGGATGATACACAAATTCAAGAATCGCTTTCTAAAGTATTGCCAGAAATATTACTGCCTTCAAAATACATTTGGGTTGATGAATTTCCAATAACGCCAAATGGTAAAATTGATAAAAAGAATTTACCAGTGCCAGAAAATAACAGACCTGATTCTGCTCCGCTTTTCAAAAAACCATCCACTCAATTAGAAAAAGAAATTGCAAAAATCTGGAGCGAAGAATTAAAGTTCTCAAGCATTGGTATAGATGACGATTTCTTTGATATGGGAGGAAGTTCAGTATTGGCACAAAAAGTAGCAACATTAATGAGACAGCAGTTATCTAAAGAGATTCCTGTTTCTAAAATTTATATTCATCCAACAATTCGAGAATTAGCACTTACGCTAGAAGAAAATGACAGTGAAATTAAAGATGATGTTTTTAAATTTAAAAATAATAATGACAAAACAGCCTCTTCAGACATTGCTATAATTGGTATGGCGGGAAGATTCCCTGGTTCTGATACTATAGACGAATTGTGGGAAAATCTGAGAGATGGAAAAGAAACCATTTCTTTATTTACAAAAGAAGAATTAGATATTAGTCTGCCTGAAAGCCTTCGTAATGATCCATTATATATAGGAGCGAGAGGTATTCTGCCTTCTGCCAAAACATTTGATGCTGCTTTCTTTGGACTAAATCCACAGCTTGCCGCCACAATGGATCCTCAGATACGAGTATTCATGGAAATTTCGTGGGAAGCATTAGAACAAGCCGGTCATCTGCCAAAACATTATAAAGGAAGTATTGGAGTGTATTCTGGCAGTGAAATTAATACTTACTATGAGAATAATATTTTTAATAACAACGAACTAAAAAGTTCGGTTGGCGAATTACAAATCTATACTGTCAATGGTAAAGATTTTATTGCGCCTCGTACATCCTATCATTTAAATCTAAAAGGTCCGTCTGTTAGCGTACATTCTGCCTGTTCCACTTCATTGTTAGCAGTTGCTGAAGCAGTTAAAGCAATTAGAGCAGGTATGTGTGATGTTGCTCTTGCAGGAGGATCCAGTGTAACTTGTCCTATAAATAGCGGTCATCTTTATGACGATGGTTTTATAAAAAGCCCAGATGGTTCTACCCGATCTTTTGAAGCTTCTGGAAAGGGAACTGTTTTTAGTGATGGAGCTGGAGTGATTGTCCTCAAAAAATTAGAGGAAGCAGAAAAAGATGGAGATATTATTTATGGCGTTATTAAAGGGGTTGGTGTAAACAATGACGGCGGCGACAAAGGAAGCTTCATGTCTCCGAGTGCCAAAGGGCAAGCTGGAGCAATAATTAATGCTTTTAACGATGCTCAAATATCACCATCTACAATTAGTTATATGGAAGCACATGGTACTGCAACACCAATTGGCGATCCTATAGAAATTGAAGGCCTTAAAATAGCTTATGGAAAGCAGGAAAAAAACAACTATTGTGCGCTAGGTTCTATAAAAAGTAATATGGGACATACCACGGCAGCTGCTGGCGTCGCTGGATTAATGAAAATCTTGCTGGCAATGCGCTACAAGAAAATACCTCCAATGGTAAATTTTGATAAACCAAATCCAAATATAGATTTTGATAATAGTCCTTTCTACATCAACAACAAACTAATTGACTGGGATGCAGATGGCATTAGAAGAGCTGGTGTAAGTTCTTTTGGAATTGGAAGCACAAATGTCCATGCTATTGTTGAAGAATATATTGAAAAACCTAAGGTTTCGTCAACTGGAAGACCATTCGAAATATTAATGTGGTCAGCAAAAAATCAAAATAGTTTATTGGGCTACGAAAATGCTTTAGGTCATTTTATCGATAAATCTAAAAGCACTGCTTTGGCAGATATTACGTTTTCATTAAATATGACTCGTGACGACTTTAATCATCGCAGCTTTTTAATATCAAATTCGACAGATGATGCTGCCGAAAAATTACTTTGCCTAAAATCAAAAAACACCAAATCATCAGTCTTAAAAAATGCTCCATCAGAAATTGGATTTCTATTTCCTGGACAAGGCTCTCAATATGTACAAATGGGTAAAACCCTGTACGATAATGAAAAAGTATATCGTGAAGCAGTAGACAAATGTGCCGAATTATTAATGGAAGAATTACAGCTCGATATTAGAGATATAATATATCCAAAAGACAATTGTCCTGAAGCCGATGAACAGCTAAAAAACACTAGATTAACACAGCCTTCCTTGTTTGTGACAGAATATGCTTTGTCTCAATTATGGATAAGCTGGGGAATTAAACCAACTTTTCTCTGTGGTCATAGTATTGGAGAATTTACCGCTGCGCATTTAGCTGGAATTTTAAGTTTAAAAGATGCACTACACGTGGTTACGATGAGAGGAAAACTAATTAGTGAACTGCCTGGCGGCTCAATGCTGATTGTTCGCGTGCCAGTAGAACAATTAAATGAATTAATTCCTGAAACACTTTCGATTGCAGCTGTAAATTCAACTCAATTTTGTGTTGTTTCTGGAAAAAAAGAAGATATCGCAGCTTTTAATCAAGAGCTCGATTTAAAAGAAATTCCAAACAAATTATTAAATACAAGTCATGCTTTCCATTCTTTTATGATGGAACCGATTTTAAATGATTTCAAAAATGAATTAGAAAAAGTAAAACTAAATATTCCAAGATTACCTATTATTTCAACAGCATCTGGAACATGGCTTACTGATACCGAAGCTACAAGTCCAGAATATTGGGTAAATCATCTTAAAAGCACTGTTCGCTTTGCAGATGCAATGGATACCGCTTTTGAGATGGATGATTTTGTATTATTAGAAGTTGGTCCTGGACAAACTTTAACAACATTAGCACGCCAGCAAGCGGCTGGAAAAATTATACCAGCATTTTCTAGTTTAAATTTTCCGAAAGATGAAAATGACAGCGAGTACACTACTTTATTAAATGCTTTAGGCGATCTATGGCTAAGAGGAGTAAATCCAGACTGGAAATCTTTCTACAATCAACAGCAAAGAAAAAAAATCGAATTACCAAGTTATGTTTTTGATCGTAAACATTGCTGGATTGATCCTTTAGATGTTGTTCAAACAATAGCTGTCCAAAAACCTTTTACCACTGAAGCATCTACAATTGAAATTCAAAGCAGTAATAATGATATTAAAAAAGAGAATTCAAGAAAAGAAACGGTACATCTTAGAATTGCTGATATCATAAAAAATGCATCGGGAATAACTTATGAAATTGATTCTATAGATAATACCTTTTTGGAATTAGGTTTAGATTCACTATCACTTACACAACTATCTGGAAAACTAAAGAAAGAGTTCGATTTACCAATTACTTTTAGACAGCTTAATGAAGCCTATTCTACTCCATCTCTATTAGCAGATTATATAGAATTGAATCTTCCTGAAGAACAATTAGCAGAGGCAGTAAAAGAACGCGAAATAGTTCCAGTACAAACTGTTGAAAATAAGACTTTACAATCAAATGCGGCATCCAATCAAAATCAAATTTCGTTAGAACAAATCGTTCATCAAATTCATCTTTTGAGCCAAAAAGTAGATCAATTACAACATTACCAAACAGGTGCAGTAAATGGCAATAAATCGTTCGCAAATTTAAAAGTAGAACATTTTGATTCTGTAAGCCAAATTGAAACAAATGGCACAAACGGGCATACTAATGGAAGTAATGGTTTTCCTAAAAAAGAAAAATCTTTTGATTCTTCAAGGCAGCCGCTTGAACATAATAATTCTGAAAAAAAATATACAATAAAGGCAAATGAACCGCCAGTACAAGGCAGCAAGCTAGGAAGAGACGAAAATGGAAATCCCGCATGGTTTATAGAAGATCCTAATCATATTGGAAATTTTGTAAAGATCAAGCTGTAAAAATTAGAGAAGCATTAGAGAGACAATTGACACTTTTTAGCTGTCAAAAAAAAACTGTTCCATTACACTTAAAATAGGAGAACAATGAAAAATCAACCTCAAATACAAACAGAAATGGAAACTGAAACTGAAATTCAATTTAGTCCATTCACACCTGAAATTGAAAGAGTAATTCATACCACCAATTCACAGCAGGAAATATGGTCGGATTGTATTTTTGGGGGCAGTGATGCTAACAAAGCTTATAATCTGTCAGTATCGATTAAATTTAAAGGAGACTTAGCAATAGCTGTTTTTGAAAAAGCACTAAATACTTTAGTCCTGCGTCATGAAGGCTTGCGATCTGTTTTTAGTCCAGATGGTCGCTTTATGTGCATCTACAGCAATTATAAAACCGAGATTTCTCACAATGATTTTTCAGACTTTCCTATTGATGAAAAGCAATCTGCCATAGATGCATCAGTAAAAGAAGAAGTCAACAACCTTTTTGATCTTGTAAATGGTCCACTATTTAGAGTTAAGCTTATTAAAATTGATGATTTCGAATATCAATCAGTTTTGACCATTCATCATATCGTTGGAGATGGATTAAGTATTGATATTATTCTGGAAGAACTAGGCACTATTTATTCTGCTTATATTGAAAATAAAGAACCTAAATTACCAATGCCAGAACGTTTTAGTGAATTTGCCGAAAAGATAAACTCTTTTATGGAAAGTCGCGAATACAAAACTTTAGAAGATTTTTGGATTAATATATATAAAGAATCGGTACCAACCATTGAGTTACCTTTGGATTATACAAGACCTTCATTACGAACATACAACAGCGACAGAATTGATTTTTCTTTTGATGATAAACTTATAAATGAATTAAAAAATATCGGTATAAATTCTGGTTGCAGTTTAGTAACTACTTTACTTGGCGCATTTGAAGTGTTTTTAAGCAAACTTACTGGTCAAAATGATTTGGTTGTTGGATTTCCTTCTTCAGGAAACACCTTATATGACATGCGACAACTAATTGGTGATTGTGCAAATCTTCTTCCTTTACGCAGTAAAATTAATCCTGATATTAGTTTTGCAGAGTACATAAAACAAAGAAATTCTGAGTTATTTGATGCTTATGAACATCAACAAGTAAGTTTTGGTCATCTATTAAAAAGTTTTGCAATTGCACGAGATGTTTCTAGAATTCCTCTCGTACCAGTTATATTAACAGTAGATTTAGCTCGAACTATAGAAAATGAATTTTCATTTACCAACCTTACCCATAGCTTTAAACCAAATCCAAGACAATATGGAACTTTTGAAATTCAGCTGCATATTTTTAGAGCAAAAGATGGCCCATCATTTCAATGGATGTATAACACAACACTTTTTAAACCAGAAACGATAATTCAAATGATGAGTTCGTTCGAAGAGATAATTAAGAAAATAATTTCCAACTCAAACAACCCAATTTCAGACCTAATTGGTGGCAATCATTTCGCTGACTATAACGAGTTAAACAATACCGAAATGCATTATCCAAACGTAACTTTAACTGAGTTACTAAGAAATCAAGGAGATCTAAAGCCCGAAAATATAGCTTTAAAATTTCACGATGCTGAAATTACTTATTTTGAATTACATCAAAAAGTAAATCAATTTGCTCAATATTTAAAAGCACAAGGGGTTCAACCAGGAGATTTTATTGCAGTTTCTTTTCCAAGAAGTCCAGAACTTCTTTATGCTTTACTAGCTATTATGCAATGCGGAGCAGCTTATCTTCCTCTAGACCCAGAATATCCAAAAGAACGTTTAGAATTTATGCTGAACGATTCTAATGCAAAAATATTATTAACCAGTAAAGAGATATTTGCACATTTACCAACATGGCCACAAATGTTGTTTATAGAAGATGTTATTGACTCTCTTAATCAATACTCAACACTGCCACTTCCTTTTTCTCTTAGTTCAGAAACTGTAGCTTATATACTATATACCTCAGGGTCAACTGGTAATCCAAAAGGCGTTCCAATTACACACAAAAACTTAGTTAATTTTCTCTGCAGTATGGCCTTGGAACCTGGAATCACTGAAAGAGACAGATTGCTTTCAATAACTACTATTTCGTTTGATATAGCAGGATTAGAATTGTATCTTCCTTTATTAAAAGGTGCTACGCTAATATTAGCTGATCACGAGACAGCAAGAGACGGAAGACTTTTACTTGATTTAGTAAAAAAAGAAAAAGTTAACTTTTTACAAGCCACACCAACAACCTGGTCGATGCTTTTAGATTCTGGCTGGTCGGAAAAATTACCAATTAAAGCACTTTGCGGTGGAGAAGCCATGCCAGCTGATCTTGCAAAAGAACTTTTAGCCAAATGTGATACGCTTTGGAATGTTTATGGTCCGACAGAGACAACTGTTTGGTCATCTTTAAAACAAATAAAACCTGATGATAAATTAATAACAATAGGTAAACCAATTGGAAATACTCAGATTTACATCCTAAGTGAACAAGGTCAGCTTGTTCCGCCTGGAAACATTGGAGAAATTACAATTGGAGGAGATGGTGTTGCAAAAGGATATTGGAACAGACCAGAATTAACAGCCGATAAATTCATTAAAAATAAGTTTTCTGCCGATGAAGAACAAATACTTTACCGTACTGGTGATTTAGGAAAATTACTTCCTAACAATGAAATAGAATGTTTAGGCCGACTAGATCAACAAGTAAAAATTAGAGGACATCGTATTGAGCCCGGAGAAGTAGAACAAGTACTTTTATCTCTCAATGGGATAAAATCTGCTGTTGTTTTAGCTGATGAAAATTTTCTAATAGCACACATTGTCCCTACTATAAGCTTACAAGATGCTGAAAATCAAACACAAATATGGCGTGAAGCTTTATCATCAAAACTTCCGGTTCAATTAATTCCGCACGATTTTAATATAATAGAAAAAATTCCAACTACATTAAATGGAAAAATAGACCGAAAAGCTTTATCACAATATAAGACAAGTAAAAAACTAACTTTTACCGCTCCAAGAACTGAAGAAGAAAGTATTGTAGCAGCTATTTGGAAAGAAAGTCTAAGCATTGAAAATATTGATATTTTTAGTGACTTTTTCGAAATGGGAGGACATTCTATTAAAGGAGTGAAAGTTATGATTGAGATAGAAAAACATACTGGTAAACGCATTCCATTATCAGCTTTGTTTAAATATTCTACAGTAGAGAAATTTGCCAAATTACTAAATACTGGTACCGAGATTTATTCAGATTGTTTAGTTCCAATAAAACCAGTTGGAAATAAAACTCCACTCTTTATTGTTCACGGTGCAGGACTAAATGTTTTAAATTTCATTAATCTAAGCAAACACTTTGATGAAGATCAACCTATTTATGGTATTCAAGGCACGAAACCAAAAGGCTTTGATGGATGGTATGAATCTATTGAGGCTATGGCAGCACATTATGTCGATGCAATTATAAAAGTAAATCCAAAAGGACCATACGCATTAGCAGGTTTTTCCTTTGGCGGAATTGTTGCTTTCGAAATGACACGTCAGTTAAGAGCTCAAGGAAAAACAGTTACCTTGACGGCGCTATTAGACTCTTACGTTGATTCTTCCTATTATTATGGAAGTTACAGACGAAAACAACTCGTAAGATACATCGACAAGACACAAAGAAGATTAGATTTTCTAAAAGAAATGTTATTTAGCTGGAAAGCCTTCAAAATGAGAATTAATGGCAAAAAAGAATATATTCTACAGCGTTATCTAGGTAAGAAACAAGAAATATCAGAACAGGAAGAACTAGCACTTAAAGAGTTTATAGTAGCGGATGGTATGGTTAAAAAAATTGTAGATATATACCATCTAAAACCTCAAAACTTTGGAGTTGATTTGTTCAGATCTAAAGATGATGATAACTACAAACTAGATCCGACGCATTTAGGATGGAAAAAAGCGGCATTAGGAGGTGTTAAAATTCATAATATATCAGGTAATCACCTAGATATTGTAGCTCCGCCAAATGATAAAGTTTTAGCACAATTACTTCAGAACATTTTAGATGAGAAACATGAAAACATCTAAGCTATCCATTTCGTTCTCTGAGGTAAAAGGTGCAGAAACGATCCCTGATAAAAAATATTTTTTAGACAGTGACGAAATCATTATTTATACTATATATCTACCAAATTTTATGGAGTTAAAGTCTGATTTATCCAAATATTTAGACGCAAAAGAATTAAAAAAAGCGCAGCGTTTTTATAAAGAATCAGACACTAACCGGTTTATTATTTACAGGGCAATTCTAAAATTTATTCTAGCGGCACATACTAAACTGCGGATAAAAGATGTATACTTTGATTACAACTTTAATAAAAAACCATATTTAATTTCTCATCCATGGTTACATTTTAATGTTTCACATTCTGGAGACTTTGCAGCAATCGCAATTTCACGAAAAAAAGTCGGATTAGATATAGAACATATGTCAAACGATTTTAAATTTACAACACTTCTTCCCGATGTTTTCGAAGATAATGAAGCGTTGCAAATCCAAAAAGCATCTGATATCAAACATGCTTTTTATACATCATGGACACGAAAAGAAGCTTTTGTAAAAGCATTAGGGAAAGGAATTGATGAAGATTTTAAAAATTTGCCAAGTTTAGACGGACAATATTATCTAGACTCAACATTATTACAAAACACACAAAATTGGCAAGTAAACAGTTTTGATTTTGCTGACAACTATTTAGGAGCGGTAGCTTTTGAAGATTCTCCAGCAGTTTCAAAAAATATTGTACTATATACCATACCCAATAATATGGAAGAACTGCTAGAAATGATCCCAAAAAGAGATTAAATCTAAAACAGTTTTAAAATTAGCATCATGTTTTAGTAAGGCTAAATCATTATAGTGTCTATCTTAACTCCGTTTTGTCTGCTGTGTTCCCGGTTAACAAAAATGCAGCTGAAAAAGTCTTGTTTTTTTTAATAGGGAGATCCAGTCTCTGCATTAAAAACAATTAAAACCAAAAAAAAATCCTCATCATAAAAATGATGAGGATTCTTAAAAGAAAGGCGACGACATACTCTCCCACAAAACTGCAGTACCATCTGCGCAGGCGGGCTTAACTTCTCTGTTCGGGATGGGAAGAGGTGAGCCCCGCCGCAATAACCACCTTAAGGTTTTTAGTAAT
>JASCOF010000004.1 GCA_029960065.1 Flavobacteriaceae bacterium PS02336
TGGTTATTGCGGCGGGGCTCACCTCTTCCCATCCCGAACAGAGAAGTTAAGCCCGCCTGCGCAGATGGTACTGCAGTTTTGTGGGAGAGTATGTCGTCGCCTTTCTTTTAAGAATCCTCATCATTTTATGATGAGGATTTTTTTTTTTGGTTATAACTGTCTTTAACGCAGAAGACTGGATCTCCCTATTAAAAAAAACAAGACTTTTTCAGCTGCATTTTTGTTAACCGGGAATACAGCAGACAAAATGGACTAAAGGAGAGGAACTATATTAGTATCTTATTCTTTATTATTTGAAGTTTTAGAGTATATTCTCTCTTTGTTCATCTATTGTTTTGTTTTTGCAAAATTGTTTTAAGCTATATTTGTTTCACTTCTAAAGTGTTTTTTTCGATTTGCTTTGTGATTATATTTTAAATTTGATTTTTAAAATAAGGCTATAAGGAATGGACGAACTAATTAAAATTATAAATAGTTTTCAGGTGCTGGATATAGAGACAGAACTTGAAATAAGAAAGTATTTTGTTCAGGAAGATTTTAAAAAAGGGGAGTTTTTAGTTCGAGAAGGCAGAATATGTGATAAAATATATTTTATAAAATCTGGTGCTATTCGAAGGTTTTGCTTGGAAGATGAAGCAGAAGTTACAAAATGGATTTATACTGATAATCAGTTTGTGACATCGATGAGTAGTTATTTTGAACAGAAGTCTTCATTTGAAATTTTACAAGCTTCTGAAAATTCAACCCTTTATTCTTTATCTTATTCGGATGAACAAATTTTGCTGAGATACCCGCTTTTTGCAAAATTTCATATTAATCAGTTGCGTTTATATCTTTCTAGAATAAATGAATTCCATCATTTGTTTAGAACAATGACGGCTCAGCAGAAATATTTCTTCCTCTTAAATTCTTTTCCTCAGATTATTATTAAAGCCAAATTGAAAGATGTTGCTTCGTTAATTGGGGTTAGTCAAGAAACCTTAAGCAGAATTCGAGCATCAATTTCTTGACATTGCATCAAAAGAAATTATTTCTATTTTTTTGATTTTTGTAAACTAATTAAAAGTTTAGAAATTGAAAAATACTTTTGTTCATAAAAAAGCATTGCTTGGAAAGCATATTACTATTGGAAATAATACTACTATTGAAGATGACGTAATAATAGGTGATAATACTCAAATCGGAAATAATGTTACTATTTTAAATGGTACGAGAATTGGAAAAAATTGTCAGATACATTCAAATGTTATTTTAGGTGGACTTCCGCAGGATTTAAAATATAAAAACGAATACACAATTTTAGAAATTGGTCATAATAATATAATCAGGGAGTTTGTTACCATTAATAGAGGAACTGCTTCCAAATATAAAACTTCGATTGGGAGTTCCAATTTAATTATGTCTAATGCTCATATTGGACATGATTGTGTAGTAGGCGATAACTGTGTAATAGGTTTTAGTGTTGGATTAGCGGGTGAAGTTCAAGTTGGGGACTGGGTAAATATAAGTGGATTAACTGCTGTTCATCAATTTTCGGTTATTGGAGAACATTCTATGATTAGTGGTTTAAGCCGCGTTGTTAAAGATATTCCGCCTTATATTATAGCCGCTCGTGAACCTTCGCAATATTTAGGGCTAAATCTAGTTGGGTTGAAGCGAAGAGGATTCGATTCTGGTAAGCTGCAAGAATTAAAAGCAATTTATAGAATTTTATTTCAAGAAAGGAGAAATACGAAAGTTGCCTTGGAATTAATTGAGAGTAGATTTGAACAAACAATAGAACGAGATCGAATTATCGATTTTGTTCGTCGGTCAAAGCGTGGAATGTTAAAAGGCTTCAACGAATGATTTTTTGCTTTAAACAGTTACGGAATAATTTTCAATTTTATTAAATTTAAGAAATTATTTTAATGGAATGCTTATGACAAGCTATAATGGGAATTCGAAAGTTGATTTTTACTTCGAAAAGGCAGAAAAATGGAAAGAAGAACTTGAGCAGTTAAGAGCTGTGGTTTTAGACTGTCATCTTGTAGAAGAATTAAAATGGGGCTGTCCTTGTTATACTTTTGAAAATGCAAATATAGTTTTGATACACGCTTTTAAAGAATATTGTGCTTTTTTATTTTTTAAAGGGGCATTAATGAAAGATCCAGAACATATCTTAATTCAGCAGACAGATAATGTTCAAGCGGCACGTCAAGTCCGTTTTGTTAACGTCAAAGATATTATCGGTAAAAAAGATTCTTTAAAAAGATATATTTACGAAGCGGCGGAAATTGAGAAGGAAGGTTTAAAAGTTGAACTAAAGAAGGTATCTGAATTTGAGATTGCAAAAGAATTTCAAGATAAAATGGATGAGAATTCTGATTTGAAGAATGCCTTTTATGCTTTAACACCAGGAAGACAAAGAGCTTATCTGCTTCATTTTTCTCAGCCTAAACAATCAAAAACTCGAGAAGCTAGAGTGGAGAAAAATATCCCGCAAATTTTAAACGGAAAAGGTTTGAATGATTAGAAATACAAAAGAAAACTCCTTTTAATAAAGGAGTTTTTACTTTAATCTAAGAAATTTGTTGTTTGGCTATTTCTTTTTTCTTCATCGAAATTATGGATTGTAGTAACACGGAAGTCATTACCAAACTTATTCCGATATAAAAAGCAAAGTTGATTGTTTTACCTTCATCAAAAAATAGAAACGCTAGAATGATTGCATAAATAGGTTCTAAGTTGAAAGTTAAATTAACTGTAAATGCAGGAATCTTTTTAAGTGACTCGGCAAACATTACATATAAAGCGACCGTACAGCAAGAAGCTAAAATAAATAAATAAAAAGCATCTTTTAAACTCGGAATAAAAGATTCTTCTGGAAAATAATAAAAGTAGATTGGAAGTGCTAATCCTAAAATAAGTGTTCCGCCGAACATCTGATAAAGATTGATTAGTTTACTATCGTAAAATTGTACTAATTTTTCGTTGTAAATTGTATATAAAGCAGCGAAAGCAGAAGAAATTACTCCCAGCAGAATTCCTAGCTGATAAGAAGAATCAAAATGAAAAATCAAACTTATTCCTAAAAGAGTTAGTAAACTTAATAAGCCTTGAACGATATTGAATCTCTTTTTGTTAATTATTGGTTCAAAAATAGCGGTAAAGAAACTCGTTAGGCAATAACAAACTACACCAATTGAAATGTTTGAGTATTTTATACTGGCATAAAAAAATATCCAGTGAATCGTTATAAGTATTCCTGCTTTCGAGATTTTTAATATTTCTGAAAAGGATTGAAGTCCTTTTAGCTTATATGATTTTAAAATAAAAAATAAAATAATAGAAGAAAAGAAAACGCGATACCAAACTAATGTAAGTTCATTAAGAGAAATAAGTTTTCCAAAAATGCCAGTAAAGCCGGCTAGTAACACTGCAGCGTGCAGTATCAAATATGATTTTTTCATAATAAGTTGTCTATCCCTTTTGGGATTTATTTTTGAATATTAATAATGTGACCTGATGTAAAGACACAAGGAATTAGACTGATAATTTCAGTCAGGTGCCAATACTAAAAAAGTATTATTAATTTTCTGGTGGTGAAAGACAACCTGCTACGTGCATATTCGATTTTGTAAGTGAAGCAAACTTAGCAAAAAGCTGTTGAAGGAAAAAGTTATAAAAGTTATATAAATGTGAAAGTTTTAACTTTTGCATTATCAAATAGATTCAAACAGTACTAATTAATGTTGAAATAATTGAATGACCTTGATTTTGATTTGAATATTAATTTATAGAACTTGCGGAGCTTCAAATTAATAACTTAATACCAAAATGCAATCGAATTAATGAGTACAAGTAAATTACCCGCGGCAGTTCTGAATACCAAACAACATTTTGAAATTCTTGATGGACTTAGAGGTATTGCCGCCTTTGCAGTTGTTGTTTTTCATTTTATGGAATGGATTTATACGGATCCAAGTAAAAATTTTATTGGGCATGGATTTTTAGCTGTAGATTTCTTCTTTTGCCTTTCGGGTTTTGTTATCGGATATGCTTATGATGATCGTATTGCAAAAATGGGAATATGGAATTTTTTTGTAGCTCGAATTATCCGTCTTCATCCTTTAGTTATTGCAGGATCTATTTTGGGTTTACTAGCATTTTTATTTGATCCTTTTGGTGGACATTTAGAATTGTATAGTACGGGTAAAATTATTTTAACATTTATCTGTTCTTTATTTTTAATACCGCTTCCTGTAATAGCAGACAGAGGTTTTAATTTGTTTAGTTTTAATGCGCCAGCGTGGTCGCTGTTTTGGGAGTATATTGCCAATATTTTTTACGCTGTTCTTCTCTATCGAATTGGTAGAAGCCTTTTGGTTCTATTAACTATTCTTGCAGGAGCGGCTATCTGCTTAGTTGCTTACAATTCGGGTAATTTATTAGGAGGCTGGAGCGGACCAACTTTTTGGGACGGCTGTGCTAGAATTTCTTATTCATTTTTAATGGGATTGCTTATTTATCGCTTCAATTTGATTATTAAAAATAAACTTGGATTTGCTGGTTTAAGTTTACTACTGCTACTGGCTTTTATTATGCCGTTTTCAGAATGGAATTGGTTAACTGAGCCTTTGGTAGTGTTATTTTATTTTCCACTATTGATTTCTTTAGGAGCGGGAGCTGTTCTAAAACCTGGGCTGGAAAAAATCTGCCAGTTTTCTGGAAATATTTCTTATCCGTTATATATGACCCATTATGCGGTTTTATGGATGTTTGGAAATTACTATATTAACTATAAGCCAGATACTACGCAATTGACTTTAATCGTAGTAACTTCTGTAATTTTGCTTGTTGGTTTCGCATATTTAGTAATGATAGTCTATGATATTCCGTTAAGAAATTATTTAAATGCTAAAAGAAAGAAAAACATAGGGAAGAATTCTTAAATGGTAAATTTCAGTTTGACTTTCCGTAAGAATATTTCTTATATTCGTTTTGATAAAAATTTAAAAAATAAAATAGTGAATGGATAAGATTAATTTATTAGTTATTGCAACCTTAATTACCTTGTTCATTTCATTATTGCTTATATTTTTTCTGCTTACAGTTAAAACAAAAGATAAAACAAGTAACATTCTTTTTGCTGTTTTTCTTTTTTTAAATGCTGTAGATTCAACAGATCCTCTATTCGGATTACTTTCTGACGGACCTTCAAATTTGGGAATGTTTAAAACTACAGTTGCTTTTTTGCAAATCCCGATTTTTTACCTCTATGTATTATCAGTTTCTTATTCTGATTTTAGACTCAAACCTCAATATCTCATACATGCTGTTCCGTTTTTAATTGTAAATGCTGTGTTAATGCCGCGTTTCTATTTCGCAGATGCCGCTTCAAAAATGGATTTTATTGTAAATCGTAAAAGCATGATCGAATTGCAGTTTAGTCATATTTTGCTGCATATTCAGATCATTGTATATTTCACCGCTATTTTTATATTATTAAAAAAAGCAAAAAAGCTATATGTAGAAAATAACGCGGGAACCCATATTAATTCCTATAATTGGTTATTTCAGTTTACGACTCTTCTCTCCATCTTGTATTTGGTGGCCATAGTAAAAAATGTTTTTAAATTTTCAGAATATCCAGATATCTCTGAATGGATAAAAGTTGGAATTATGGTATTACAGCCCTTTATTATTTGCTGGTATTTGTTTAAAGCTTTGAATAATCCAGATTTATTTAGGAATATAGATTCAAAATTAAAACTGGTAAGAGATATTATTTCTGAAGAAAGAATTAATACTTCTGCACCAATCGCAGTAAATGATAAAATGTACAGTGAAGAGTTATTGAAACTGCGAAAGTATATGAATGAAAAAAAGCCATTTCTTAATCCTTCGTTGACCATACAAGATGTCTCAAACGACATTCAAATTCCTGTACGAGATCTATCTCTTTTAATCAACCATAAATTAGAACAGCATTTTTACGATTTTATTAATGCCTATCGAATAGAAAATGCAAAGGATATTTTAAAAGATGTGACAAAAAGTAAAGTGACAATTTTAGAAATTTTGTACGAAGTAGGTTTTAATTCAAAATCTTCTTTCAATAGTGCTTTTAAAAAACACACAGGTTTTACTCCTACTGATTTTCGTAAAGCATTGTAGTTTAGTTTTTTGTAATTATTCGTACTCATTTTTTTATACAAATGCGTACGAATAGTTTTATTCGGTCGTGTACCATAAGTTTCTTTTGCAAGTTTGTATCGAAATAAATTTATAACTATAAAAACGATACGATGAAAACTTCAGTAAAACTTTTAACCGCACTTTTATTAATAGCGAACTTTTCTTTTGCACAAAGAATTTCTCAAAAGATAGATTCTATAATAAAAGATAATTACCAGCAAAATCCCAAAGTAGGTATTAGTGTAGGCTTTATTTTAAACAATGAAGAATATTATACTGCATATGGGAATCTGAATGATGATAGTGAAGCTAAAATTGACAAGAACTCCATATTTGAAATTGCGTCTATTACTAAAATTTTAACCTCAAATTTAATAGCACAAGCTGCTATCGAGAAAAAATTAAAACTGGATGATTATATCGACAGCTATCTTCCAAAAGAGTATATACTGCAAAACAATCTTAAAAACAAAATTACAATTTCAGATCTGGCTTCTCATCAATCAGGTTTGCCAGATATAGATTTTGGGAAATTAATCGAACTAAATCCGCAGCAGCCTGTAAGTAATGTAACAATAGAAACATTGGCAGTAATTATCAATAAATGCACTGAATTAAAAGATTATGGTAAATACCGTTATTCTACGATTGGATATACTTTACTCGGACAAATATTAGAAAAAGTATATAACAAGAGTTATGATGAAATTATCACAAGCAAAATGATAAAATCATTAAAAATGACCAATACACTAACTAAGGATTTTAATGTAAAAAACCGTACAGTTGGCCACAATCCTGACGGAGGTGTTCAAGAGTTTTTTAATTGGAATGTTACGGCGCCTGCAGGATTAATAAAATCAAATGCATGTGATATGGTTACCTTCTTAAAAGCAGTTTTAAACAAAGAAAGTAAAGTTGGTAAAGCAGCAATTATTACCGAAAAAATATTTTACAAGGATGAAAAGAGAGAATTGGGATTGGGTACAAATATCATGAAAGATGATCAAAACATAATTTATATGAAAAGCGGTGATTCTATGGGACAGTCTTCAATAATATGTTATGACAGAGCTAAAAAATGGGGAATTACTATATTGTTAAATTACAGAAATTCAAAAATGAGACAAACACTTCTAGATAAGATTTATGAGTCAATATTAAAGAATATGAGACCTGAAAATGCAAGTTTGTAAAAATCCAGTTGTAGAAAATACAATGTAAAAACTCCTTAATTTCTTAAGGAGTTTTTAATTTAGGTTATTAGTGAATCTAATTCCTCTTATAAATTATCTTGAATACGGTTCGTTATTTCTTCAATTGTACCCATTCCGTCAAAAGTCAGAACTTTAATTTTCGATTTCATATATTCGATTGCAGGTCTTGTTGAATTTTCAAAAACTTCAATTCTTTTAAGATGGATATTGGTGTCTTTGTCGTCTTTTCGATTAGAAGTTTCAGCTCTTTTTTTTGCTCTTTTTAAAAGTTCTTCTTTTGGAACATCAATATTAATTACTTTGCCAATTTCTAGATTTTTAGATTTTACGAGTTCTAATAAATCGTTTACTTGTGGTTCAGTTCTTGGATATCCGTCTAAAATAATCCCGTTAGCGGCAATATTCTCATCTAATATTTTACTGAAAAGATCTTTCATGATCGAGTCTGGAACCAGATCTCCTTTTTCTTCATATTGAGACATTATTTTTCCAATTTCTGTTTCATTTTGCTTTTCCAAACGGCATCTATCTCCAGTTGAAATATGCTCAAATTTAAGTTCGTCTTTTAAAATTTCACACTGAGTACCTTTTCCTGAATAAGGAGGACCAGTAATTATTAATATTTCCATTCTATACTATTTTAATTTTCTTTTGATTCTTTAAAGATACAAAGGATTTATCTTGGACTAGTAAGGAATCACGTACTTGTAAATAAAAAATACTTTGTTTCTAAAACCAGCTAAAAAATGTCATTAGCTGAGATATTTCTAAAAAGATCGCTGAATAATAAAAACAATTCATCTACTGAAAATAACAATTCGGTCAATAAAAATTGAAGGATTTAAAGAATAAAAATATTTTTACATCAAAATCAAAATAACCATAACCTATTTACTATGAAGAAATTTTTAAAAATCATCAAAATTACGTTTATCAGCCTTTTGAGTATTGTTTTACTTTTTGTTGCCTATTTGTATATCAGTAACAAATTGTTTTTAGAATCTAAAAATGATGATAATATTAGTTATTTATCTAAAAATAATGTTGAGATTTCAGGTTCGATTAATGAAAAATTATTTGATGCAAATTTTTATAAATCACAAGTTTTTTTGTTAGGAGAAATTCATGGTTATGCTGATAATCAGACTATTGATCAGGAAATGTTTTTGTTTTTAAATAAAAAATTAGGAATTAAATATTACATAGCTGAAATGGATAGTTTGACGGCAAAAAAATTAAATTCCTTTTTGCTTGAAACACAAAAGAATAATACAATTTTAAAAGAAGTTGTAGAATCTATAAAGAAAAGAATCCCACAGCAATCTAGTCAAGAATTATTTGATAAGTGGAACTCTATTTATGACTACAATCAAAATCTAGCAGACTCATTAAAAATTACTGTAATCGGAATTGATAAAAATTTTGATGATGAATCGAAAGGTTCCAGAGATGAAGCGATGGTGAGTAATTTCAAAAATTCAATTAAAAAAAGACATCTTGAAAACGAAAAATTCTACGGACTTTTTGGATATTTTCATACGTTGCAAAAGAAAACAGAATCTGGCAGAGTAACTTTTGCCGAAGGATTAAAAAATTCTGGAGTAAAAGTGACCAGTTTTGTGAGTTATACAATTGACAGTGAAATGTATCTTCCAAAAAATCCTCAATTTCCAACTCCAGAAGGTGAAAAAATAGACTGGGTAAATGCAGATGGACCATTAATGCTTGTAAAAGGAATCAATGATTTAAAAGAATTGAGCAAACCAGAATCCATTACACTTTTTAAACTGAACTCGAAAAATTCGCCTTATTTCAAATCTCAAAATTTAATATCAGTAAAATCTCGAGCATTTGGAGAAAATATTGTTCCTCTCAAAGATGCTCCTGCAACAGATTATTTTCAATATGTATTTTTGCTGAGAAATTCTAAATCGTTGAGCAAATTGAAATAAAATCTTTTTATAATTTTCAAAACTCCATTAATAACAATGGAGTTTTTTTATGCAAACATTTATAATTCTATCACGTTTCCTGTTGTTGAATTTGATTGCACCTCATTTTTTGCCTTTTAGAAGTTTTAAAAGTAAAAAGAAATGTTATATTTGCAATGATAAAGTGTAGACTATGCTCTATGCTTTTTTGTTTTCTTTTAAAAAAAATAGACTTATGCTTATAAATGAAGTATCAAAAAAAACAGGATTGTCAATCCATACTATTAGATATTATGAAAATTTAGGAATGATCAAAGGATTGACTAATGAAAAGGTGACGTCTAATAATTATAAAAATTATGATGCTAATACTATTGAGCGTTTGGAAATTATTATGGAAGCAAGACAAGTCGGATTTACTTTAGCAGAAATAAAAAAAATATTGACAAGCTGGTTCGAAAGTGTCGATTCAAAACCCGAAACACTTGAGCTTTTTCAAGCCAAAATAAAAGAGATTGATGATAAAATGAGATATTTCAAGCAGACCAAAAGCCTTCTTGAAAAAGTATGTGAGAAAATACAAAGTAATAAGGATTGATTACTAAAGTTTAAAAACGTGTAGAAAACTTCTTAAGCAATTAAGGAGTTTTTTTGTGGCTCTTTCGGAGTTATTTAAGAAACTCTGTTCGAGGTTTTAGGAAAATTTCAATTCAAAAACGTTATTTTTTCACACAGTATTTAAGAAATTAGTAAGAGATTTTACAAATAATCTTATATTCGCTTTTAAATAAAAATTGGGTACTAAAGAAGAAAAACAATTGTATTTGTTTAATGAATTAACGATTTGTGTAATTGAATTAAATGCAAATGATACATGGGAATATTGCGGTATTATAAAAATACCTGCTTCAAAAGTAATTGCGATTTTGAACTTATAAGATTAAATAACATACTAAAATAAACTACAAAAAAGAATCAAAGTTAAATTACAACACTAATTATGCAAGAAGAAATAACCAAACATTCAAACAAAATTTACAAAACTGTGAAAAATTCAGAACATACATTGGGAGAGAAGGTAAAAGAAATCATAATAGAAATATTCATAATCGTTTTTGCAGTAACGCTTTCAATATGGCTTCACGGTTGGAGTGAGCATAGACATCAGCAAAAAGAAGTGTCTGTGTTTCTTGCTAATTTAAAGAATGATTTACAGAGTGATATAGAAAGTATAGACAGAGAAGTGAACGCATACCAAAAGACGAACGTAGAATACCAAAAAATTTTAGCGTTAACGACTTCCCAACTTGACAGTATTTATAAGTCAAATAATAAAGTGAATTTCCCAATTCATTCACATGGACAAACATTGAATATAGGTAATTATGAAGGTTTTAAATCAAGTGGTAAAATTGGCTACATTGAAGATGAAAAATTAAAACAGAAAATCTTAAGTTATTATCAAATATTTGTACCAGCTGCCAACGAAGTAGATAAATTGTACACTGATTTTTTGTTTAAGTGTTTTGATAAAGAAATAGAAAATGCAGATAAGCCTGAACAAAAACTATATTCAGACCCAAAATATAAAAAGACACTGGAATATCTTGTTAAACTAGGGAAGAATAATATAAGGGTTTATAAAGAAAATACAAAACCACTCGCAATTGAACTTATTAAAGAAATTGACAAAGAGTTGAATAAATAATAAAAAACTCCATTAGAAATAATGGAGTTTTTTTATGTTTTAAAAGTTTATTTTCCTTTTGCTATTTTTTCTAGATACTCAACTTTGTCTTTTTCGGCTTGAACCAAACGTTCGTAAAGTTCTACAATTTTATCAAGTGGATTAAAAGTAGGTTGAAAATTGACTGCATTTAATGTTGAACTGTCGTGACTATTAAATGTATTATTAATTATACTTAGTATGTTTTCGTCGCTGTAATTTTTGATACCTTCAGCTGTAACTCCAAGCGCTTTTGCAACTGCCGTAAGCTTTTCTTCATCAATAGTTTCGCTATTTTCCATAGCGGAAATAGCTTGTTGATTTGTTCCTAAAGCTTGTGCCAATGCTTCTTGTTTCATATCACGAAGTTCACGAATACGACTGATATTTCTTCCGATATGTTTTGGTCTTGATAGTGTGCTCATAATTCAAAGATAATAATTAAGTGAATAAACCAGAACTGTAAAAAACAGATTTTAAATGTTTGTTACAGATTTTCTTGGGGAGCGGTAAACAAAAATACAATTTTTATAGTAAGTAAGATGATAAATAGTTATTTGTGATTTTTGGATTTTATAATGTTATATTAGTATTGCAGATTGCTAATTTTAGATGATATAAAACAATGGAAAGAATCAGAATAACTAAAGATAATATTAATAATTGGCCCAAATTTGAAACGTTGTTTAATGACGGAAAAATTAAATTCGACACAACTGGGAGATTGCGATATTTACACGGTGCACCAGTTGGAGATTTGATTCAGATAAAAAAAGATAAAAAGGGAGAGTTGATTTTTCGAGAAATTGCTGAAGAATGGTTTGATCCAGAAAGTCAAAAAGCTAAAGAATTTATTTGGCCTTAATAAATTAATTGGAATGAATTTACTTTTTTGTGTCTAAATCTTGAAATTTAAAAAACAAAAAAAAACTCCTTAATTTCTTAAGGAGTTTCTTAGTAGGTTGTCAGTGTTTGCGGTCGAACACTTAATTTAAATCTTGGCTTTTTTTGAAAAGATAAGGAGAAATTATCCTGCAAAGCTGTGACAGCTTTTAGTTGCTAATTTTAGTATTCATTTTTTTTCTGTAATATTCTTTTTTTGAAAAGTATAAAGTATAAATTGACTCTTTAGAAATGGCATCTTTCATAAGTGAATTTATTGGAACTGAATTTTCTAGACAAGCTCCGTTTGATGTTGAGATAACTTCAGTATCATTTTCGTGAGATTTATATATTTGATTAATCTTGGGATAATTTCTTTCCATTAAACCAATAAATGCAAAATATCTAACAACTGGATTTTCATCATTAGTTAAATAATTTAAATCATCATTTGAAGCAACAGTCATCAAATTAATATAACTTGGTGTTAGACAAACAAAATCATCTAAAATAAAGGTTTCATATTTTCTAATATATGAAACTTCTTTTTCAACTTCTGAATCGAGTTTATACTCACAGGACACTAGAACAAATAGTGTAAAGAATATTAAGTATTTTGTCATAGTTGTTTATTGTTATAATTGAAATATTGCAGAATTACGACCAACTTATCTATCAATATTTTTATCACATCTCAGGCTTACTTTGAGTATATATCTGCTATTTAATTAAGTACAAGTTTTTACAATATTACAACAAAACCAAAATACTTAGATTGGTTTTAAAAAAAAAATGAGATTTATTTTGAGCCAATAAAAAATTAAGGCAGCAATTGGGGAGTATAAACAAAAACAACGCCATTGGAATCCAATGGCGTTGTATGTCTTTTTGTGGGCGATGAGGGGTTCGAACCCCCGACCCCCTCGGTGTAAACGAGGTGCTCTGAACCAGCTGAGCTAATCGCCCTATTTTACTAGGTTTGCTATCGTTTGTGATTGCGAGTGCAAATATACGCTAGTTTTTGAGTTCTGCAAAGAAATTCGAATAAAAAATAAAACTTTTTTAAAAATAAATTATATCTCCTTGTTTATGAATTTGTTATTAAAATGATTTTTTGAAGTTTTTTCTAAATCAAAAGTATATTTTAGTTCAAAGGCAGTTCGGCAACAACAAAAGTGCTTCCTCCAACGTAAATAAAATCATTTTCCGAAGCATTTTTCTTGGCTTCCGCGAAAGCGATGGCAACAGAATCGTATTTTTCTCCAACTAAATCATGTTTTTTAGCTTCACTTTGTAAAATTTCGGCAGGCAGAGCTCTTGACGAATTGGGATGGCAGAAATAATATTGTGCCTCTTTTGGAAATAATGGTAAAATAGAATCCAAATCTTTATCATTTACAACACCCAAAACAATATGCAGATTTTCATATTTTTCATTTTGAAGCTGATTCATAACAACCAATAATCCGTGTTTGTTGTGCGCCGTGTCGCAAATGATTTTTGGGTTTTCGCCTAATTGCTGCCATCTACCTTGCAAGCCTGTATTTTTTACAACATGCAATAAACCTTCTTGTAATTGTTCTGTCGAAATTTTAAAATTGGTTTCATTATTCAGAATAGAAATCGTCTGCTGAACCGTTTTTTTATTGTGAAACTGATAATCTCCAATCAAGTCAGATAAATAAATTTGATCAATTAAATCTGAAGCAAAATAAATCGGAGCGTTGTTTTCTTCGGCTTTAGCCAAAAACACAGGTTTAGTTTCATCTGTATATTCGCCAATAACGACAGGAATATTCGGTTTTATAATTCCAGCTTTTTCTCCAGCAATGGCTTCCAAAGTATTTCCTAAAAACTGCGTATGATCTAAGCCAATATTGGTAATTACAGAAACCAAAGGTGTGATAATATTAGTAGCATCCAATCTTCCGCCAAGACCAACTTCAATAATCGCTATATCCGTTTTCTCAGAAGCGAAATAATCAAAAGCCAAACCAACAGACATTTCGAAAAAACTCATATCGTTTGCTTCAAAAAAAGATTTGTGTTTCGCTATAAATTCAATCACAAATTCTTCAGAGATTTCTTTGCCGTTTATTTTAATTCTTTCTCTAAAATCTTTTAAATGTGGAGAAGTATACAAACCCACTTTATAACCTGCTTCTTGCAAAACTGAAGAAAGCATATGCGAAGTAGAACCTTTTCCGTTAGTTCCTGCAACATGAAGGCATTTCAGACCATTTTGCGGATTATCAAGATGAGCAGCCAATAGTTTGATATTAGTTAAGTCTTCTTTGTATGCCGAAGCGCCTTGCAATTGGTACATTGGAAGCTGATTAAACATCCAATTGGTAGTCTCTTGATAGTTCATTTATTTTGGATAAAATGGTTGTTGATTGAAATAAATTTCGATTTTTGTAGTTTAATATTACAGCGAAAATTATCTTTATTGCAAATTTCAAATATTTTTTAGAATTAATTATTAAAAACCAGAATTAATATATGTTTAGTTTTATTCAATTACAAACAGATACAATCGCAAATGCTTCAAATGTAGTGATCGAAAAGATCGCTCCAGAACAAGAAATTTCAATGTTTGGGTTTATCATGAAGGGGGGAGTTTTCTTAATTCCTATTGCTATTCTACTGTTTTACACTATTTATGTGATTTTTGAACGTTATATGTATATCAGCCGTGCTTCAAAAATTGACAACCGTTTGATGCAGGATGTTGGCGATAAATTAAATTCTGGAAATATTGAATTAGCAAGAACAATTGTAGAAAGAAGTGATACTGCAGCAGCTAATATTTTAAAAGAAGGAGTTCTCGTAATTGGAAGACCAATAGCAGAAATCGAATCAAACATGGACCGCGCCGCCGATATCGAAATTGGCGAAATGGAAAGACGTTTAGGTCACTTGGGACTTATCGCTGGTATTGCGCCAACTTTAGGTTTTATTGGAACCATTTCTGGGGTAATTAAAATTTTCTACAGCATCTCGGTTACAGAAAATATCAGTATCGGAAACATTTCTGGAGGTTTATACGAAAAAATGATCAGTTCTGGTTCTGGATTAATTGTGGGTATTATTGCGTATTCTGCATACCATTTATTAAACGGAAAAATTGATGATTTCGCTTTAAAAATTCAGAAACAGATTTTAGAATTTGTCAATATAATTCAAAGAGCATAAGTTATGTCTATTAAAAGAAAAAGAAGATTTCACGCCGAAGTAGCGACATCGTCTTTGAGTGACATTATGTTTTTCCTGCTGTTGTTTTTCTTAATTATTTCAACGCTGGCAAATCCGAATGTGATTAAAATGACATTGCCGAAAGCAAAAGCGAATGAAAAAACCAATAAACAACTCATTAGTTTATCGGTTACAGAAGATAAAAAGTTTTACATTGACAAACAAGAGGTTGATTTTGAAAACCTGGAAACAAGTTTAATGTCAAAAATAGGAACAGATAAAGAGCAAACCGTAGTCGTTCGAATTCCGTTTAATTTGCAAGTCCAAGATTTAGTCGATGTTTTGCAGATAGGAGTAAAGAACAACTTAAAGTTTGTAATTGCAACAAGTCCGAAATAAGAATAATTATTAGGGCGTGACCACAATAAAAAAATGGGCCAATCAGCATAACGTTGATTCGCCCATTTTTTTTATTCCGGTCGTCCCGATAGCTATCGGGAGCGCTACTTCGGTAGCTTGCTACTATCCCTCACGCGAAAAAAGAGAGTATAGAAGAAAGAGTATAGATGAAAGATATAACCATAAAGTATTGTCATTTCGACGAAGGAGAAATCTCCACGAGTAACTCTACAAAGATTGTATTATCATTACGGAGTTACTAACGAAGATTTCTCCTTCGTCGAAATGACAAACTAGAAGAAACAAAAAAGGCTTTCAGATTTCTGAAAGCCTTTTTCTATAATAGCAGATTTAGTGTAAATCCGTGAAATTATTGTTTTAATCCAAACTAAAATTATAAATAATTTTTCCAACTTGTTTTGCAGCTGCATTTGCATCGGCAGACCATTTGGTATTTAATGCTGCAATTTTAGCTTGTTCTAATAAACAGCTTGCTGTATTGGTTGTTCCTTTTACACCAGCAGTAGCACTTATTGTTTTTCCGTTTTGGTCAACTGTAACTTCTACTACAACTCTACCTTCTTCGTTACAAGTATATTTTGGGGCTGGTTTAGATAACGCTTTTCTTCCGTTTAGATTATAACCCGTACCACCACCAGAACCACCGCCGGTTCCAGCCCCATAACCGCTTCCAGTTCCAATGCCATTTCCGGTTCCGTTACCGCCTCCAGTTCCTCCGCCAGAACCTCCAGATCCGTAATAACCGTTTGAGTTTAAACTTCCGTTAGCTTTTCCTTTATTTCCTGCTGCTTTATCGTCGCCGTCGCCGCCTTTGTTGGAACCTTTCATAATGCTGGCTAAAGCATCATTTGTAGAGTTAGAAACTTTTGGTTTCTCTGGAACAGGTTTTTGTACCGGTTTTTCAACGGGAACAGGTTTCTTAGGCTTTTCTTTTGTTGGAATAACAACATCATTATCCGCTGTTGTATTTTCTTGACTAATTATAGCTTCTTCTTCAGGAGTTGCTTTTGGTGGAGCTTGTTTTACATTGTTTTTTACATCCAGAACTTCACTTTTATAATTCGCTCCCGATCCTAAATCACTATCTCCAAAATTTACCGTTACGCCACCGCCACCTCCGCCACCGTCAGCAAGTGCCACATTATTATCGGGGTTATAAGGAGGCCAAAAACGTATAAAAAACAGCAATAGAATTATTGCCGCATAAATAGCAGTTGTGAATAACAATGATTTCTTTTGATCTGAAGAAATAGACGAACTCATTTAAATTCTGAATTTTGAAATGTATTATTTTAAAAACGCTTAAAAGTAGTAAAAATTGTTTAGAATGAAAGAGAGAATTTAACCGCAAAGGTCGCAAAGGTTTACGCAAGGTTCGCAAGGCGGTTTGTTTTTTAAATCTCGCAAAGTAGCAGAGTCGCAAAGTTTTTCTTTTTAAGTTTCTTTGCGACTCTGCGACTTTGCGAGAAATAAATTAGCGACCTTTGCGTGCCTTGCGGTTAAAAAAAAACGAGCGAAATATAATTCAGCTCGCTTATAATAAAGTATAATAAGAATTACACTAACTGTTTCAATGCAATTTCAAAAGCAGTTGCACTGATATTTGTTTTAGACGAATTCAAAGCGTGAGCTTTTACAATCGCATTTTTTATAATTTCTGAAGTATCGTTAAAAATAGCTTCATCAGTCATTTGCACTTTTTTCTCCATGAAATAAGCAAAAACTCTCGCCATTCCGCAGTTTGAAATAAAATCAGGAATCAAACTTACTTTGGTGTCAACTTCTTCCATAATAGAACCAAAGAAAATTTCTTTGTCTGCAAAAGGAACGTTAGCTCCGCAAGAAATGACTTCTAATCCATTTGCAATTAAACTGTCAATTTGAGTTTGAGTAACCAATCTTGAAGCAGCGCAAGGTGTGAAAATTTCGGCACCAATTGTCCAGATTTTAGAATTGATTTCTTCAAACGGAATCATGTTATCAGCAACTAATTTATTTCCGTCTTTATTTAAAAACAAAGTTTTAATTTCTTCAAAAGAAAAACCATCTTCTTTAATTAATCCGCCGTCGCGATCAATAATTCCGATCACTTTTGCGCCCATGTCGGCTAAATAAAAAGCAGCTGCAGAACCAACATTTCCAAAACCTTGAACGATTGCTTTTTTACCTTTAATGTCTCCGCCGTAAGTTGCATAGAAATGACGAACCGCTTCTGCAACGCCAAAACCAGTAATCATATCGGCAACTGTATATTTTCTTGTCACGTCTGGTGAGAATTTAGGGTTTTCAATAACCTTAATTACACCTTGACGTAACTGACCAATTCTATTAATTTTATCCGCTTCTGTTGGTTTAAAATGTCCGTTAAAAACACCTTCCTGCGGATGCCAAACGCCACATTCTTCTGTCATCGGGATTACTTCATGGATTTCATCAACATTTAAATCTCCACCAGTTCCATAGTAGCTTTTCAATAAAGGAGAAACCGCTTTGTACCAACGCTGTAAAACACCTTTTTTGCGAGGATCATTCGGGTCAAAATTTATTCCAGATTTAGCCCCGCCAATTGCTGGGCCTGAAACAGAGAATTTAACTTCCATAGTTTTTGCTAGAGACAAAACTTCATTCATGTCTAGACCTTTTCTCATTCTTGTACCTCCACCTGCAGCTCCTCCGCGAAGTGAATTAATTACTGTCCACCCTTCGGCTTCTGTTTCTGAATCTTTCCAATTGAAAACAATTTCAGGTGCCTTGTTTTCAAATTGTTGTAATAAATCTTTCATTTTGTTGTGATATGTTTATTTTGCGTAAATGTATAAAATAGAATAATGCGAATAATGTATTCTGCAGCAAATTTAGTAAACAAAAAAGAAAAGCCGAAAACTATTTGGTTTTCGGCTTTTGGGATATTTAAAAAATTAAGAACTATTGTCCTAATAAATGTTTTTTCAAAGTTTCGTCAACTGGTTTGTCTGAAAGCCAGATTCCAAATAATGCTTTTTTGAAATCGAATCCAGCAATTTTTCCCTTTAAAACTTCATTTTTACTAACGTAAACATTTTGATCCAAAGGGTTGTATGCTAAAATAAATACATCTTTCTCTGTAATGGCATCGCTTAAAAAACTTTTTAACTGCTCAATTCTCGGACGAAGCTGTTCCAAATTTGCTCCAGCAGATTTTTCAAAACCAGTATTCATGGCTTTTGTTAGTTTGTTAGAAGAAACCATCGAAGAAGTAATTTCTATTCTAACAGCCATTTCTGTATCACTGTCAATAATGAATTGTGGATCTTGCGTTAATTGAGATAAATACAAGGCTTGGACATAAACTTCCAGCCACATTTTTGATCTTCCGCCAGCGCCATTAAGTTGCAAAGTTTTGCCTTGAAATTCTATCTTTCTAGGAACAGTTACACCATTTACTTCAATATGAGTTTGTGCCGAAATAGTATAAAAAGGAATAATTAAAAGTAGTGTAAGTAATAGTAAAATCTTTTTCATGTTCTGTCAATTTATTATTTTTTGGTCAAAAATAATGTTAATTTATTAATATTTGGTTCATTTTTATGATGTTTTTTTCTGTTGATTTTTACATTTATTTTTTCTATTACATTAATAATCAAATTAGTAAGAGTTGTTTTACGTAGTTTTACTCGTTTTAAGAATTGTTTAAGTGTTGTATGATGAAAATTCATCAAAAAAGGAAACTTTTTTAGTAATAAAAAGCCAAAATAGTTTTATTGAATTTTACAAAATTTGTTGCGAGATTAATGTTCATTTCAGTAAAATGATAAATAATAACGAAAACGTTATCGTAATCCTTGCTGATCTATTAATTTTGTATGCATGCATTGTAAATTACACATTTAAAAAGTATCTTTGGAAGCCTTTGAACTGAAAAGTTTAGACTGAAAAAAAACAAAAACATAAAAAACCATCAACTGAAAATCGTTTTGAAATTTGGTTGTAAAAACATTTAAAGTAAACTACTATGGATTTTAATCTTACCGAAGAACATTTAATGATTCAGCAGGCAGCAAGAGATTTTGCGCAGAATGAATTGTTACCGGGAGTTATCGAACGTGACGAAAAGCAAATTTTTCCAACAGAACAAGTCAAAAAAATGGGAGAGCTTGGTTTTATGGGAATGATGGTTGATCCTAAATACGGAGGAAGCGGTCTTGATGCTATTTCTTATGTGATAGCAATGGAAGAAATTTCGAAAATAGATGCTTCAGCTTCTGTGGTAATGTCTGTAAATAATTCATTAGTTTGCTGGGGATTACAAGAATACGGTACTGAAGAGCAAAAACAAAAATATTTGCCAGGTTTGGCTTCTGGAGAAATTCACGGCGCTTTTTGTTTAAGTGAGCCAGAAGCGGGAAGTGATGCAACTTCGCAAAAAACAACGGCTATTGATATGGGAGATCATTACTTGGTTAATGGTACGAAAAACTGGATTACAAACGGAAACACTGCTTCTGTATATTTGGTCATTGCACAAACACATCCAGAATTAAAGCACAAAGGAATTAATGCTTTGATTATGACAAAAGATATGCCTGGTTTCTCAGTTGGACCAAAAGAACAAAAAATGGGAATTCGTGGTTCTGATACACACTCTTTAATGTTTTCTGATGTGAAAGTTCCAAAAGAAAATAGAATTGGTGAAGATGGTTTCGGATTTAAGTTTGCTATGAAAACTCTTGCTGGAGGTAGAATCGGAATCGCTTCTCAAGCTTTAGGAATTGCTTCTGGTGCTTACGAAATGGCTTTAAAATATTCTAAAGAACGTAAAGCATTTGGAACAGAAATCTGCAATCATCAGGCAATTGCTTTTAAATTGGCCGATATGGCAGTTAATATCGAAGCAGCACGTCATTTATGTATGAAAGCGGCTTGGGATAAAGACAATCATAAAAATTACGACGTTAGCGGTGCAATGGCGAAATTATTTGCTTCGCAAGTTGCAATGGATACTGCGGTAGAAGCAGTTCAAATTCATGGTGGAAACGGATATGTAAAAGAATACCATGTAGAACGTTTAATGCGTGATGCGAAAATTACTCAGATTTACGAAGGAACTTCTGAAATTCAGAAAATCGTAATCTCAAGATCGGTTATTGCTGGATAAAATTAGGTTACAAATAGATTTGAAACCCTTTCGACTTTTAGTTTGGAAGGGTTTTTTTATGAATATTCTATTACTTTTCATAAGTTTATACTCTTAAGAAAATTTTCACTATTACTCATTAGTAAATCAAAACCAAACATTATGAAAAAACTATATTTTTTAATTCCTCTTGTTTTTTTAGCTTGTAAATCGAGCACGACAACAACTACTGAAAAAGCCTCAAACGCAAATCCCATTGAAGTAAGTTATAAAGTCAATGAAACTGAAATTTCAGATTTTTTAAAATATCTTTCTTCAGATGAAATGGAAGGACGCGAAACTGGAACAAAAGGAATCGAAAAGGCTGCAGTGTTTTTGGAAGATTTTCTAAAGAAAAACAATATCAAACCGTATTTTAAAACGTATCGCGATACGCTGACTAATTTTAAAAGTCCAGCTTTTAATATCGTTGGAGTTATTGAAGGAACAGATCCAGAATTAAAAAAGGAATTTGTGGTTTTAAGTGCACATTACGATCATATTGGTATAGAGAAAAAAGATCAGGCAGATAAAATAAATAATGGCGCAAATGATGATGCTTCGGGAGTAACTTCGGTTGCGGCGATGGGTAAATACTTTAGTGAAACTAAATCGAACAAAAGAAGCATATTAATTGTGTTTTTTGCCGGAGAAGAAAAAGGATTACTGGGATCAAAAAGTTTAGTGGAGAAATTAAAAAAACAAAATTTCAATCTTTATACGCAATTAAATATCGAAATGATTGGTGTGCCAATGAAAAGAGATTATCTAGCTTACATTACAGGTTTTGATAAATCAAATATGGCATCAAAAATAAATGAGTATACAGGAAAAAATACCATCGGTTTTTTACCAAAAGAAGCAGAATATCAATTGTTTTATAGATCTGATAATTATTCATTCTTTCAGGCCTTTGGAAAACCATGCCAGTCAATAAGTACTTTCGATTTTGAAAATTTTGATTTTTATCACCATGTTTCAGATGAATTTAAATTAATGGATATTCCACATATTACTTCATTTACTCAAGAATTATTGCCAGCAGTAACAAGAATTGCTGTTTCTCCAACACAAGAAATAACCATGACAAAATAAGAGGTCGTTTTACCGCATTTGATTATTTTTGCTTCATGAAAAATATTATTGTTACCGGAACGAGTAGAGGAATTGGTTATGAATTGGCATTGCAATTTGCAAATGCAGGAAATCAGGTTTTGGCCATTTCTAGAAAAATACCTAAAACACTTTTAGAACATCAAAATGTAACTTGTTTGTCTATTGATTTATCCGATGAAACAGCTTTGACAGAAGTAGAAAGTTTCCTTTCTTCGACTTGGAAAAAAGTGGACGCCGTAGTTCACAATGCTGGTGCTTTACTTTTAAAGCCTTTTGGAGAAACAACTCAAGCAGATTTTGAAAGTATTTACAAAGTGAATGTTTTTGCTGTAGCCAATCTCACTAGAATTTGTCTGCCTTATTTACAAAAAGGAAGCCATGTTGTAACAATCAGTTCAATTGGCGGTGTGCGCGGAAGTTTGAAATTTGCTGGATTAGCAGCTTACAGTTCGAGTAAAGGTGCTGTAATTACGTTAACCGAATTATTGGCGGAAGAATATAAAGAGCAAGGTATTTCATTTAATGTTTTGGCTTTAGGTTCTGTGCAGACAGAAATGCTGAATGAAGCTTTCCCTGGTTATCAAGCGCCAATTTCTGCTGAAGGAATGGCAACTTATATTTATGATTTTACTCTTAACGGAAATAAATATTTTAACGGAAAGGTACTGGAAGTTTCTTCGACTAATCCGTAATTAAAATTTTAATTTTGAAATTGCTTCGACAGTTCGCTAGCGCTCGTGTCCAAATTTCGAAATTTTAAACATTTAACAAATAACATTTAACCTTAAATTGAGCGATACTTTAGCGAAATATATTCCAGAACATGCGGTAAAGCCCGTTTTTGATTTGATAGTGGCCAATCAGGTGCACTTGAAAATTGTAAACGAGCGTCAGACACGTCACGGCGATTATAGACGCGGACCAAGTGGAAAACATGAAATTACGGTTAATGCAAGTTTGAATAAATACAGGTTTCTAATTACGCTGATTCATGAAATTGCTCATTTAGTTGCTTTCGAAAAATTTGGACGAAATATAAAACCTCATGGAAATGAATGGAAATATACTTTTCAGCGTTTAATGGTTCCGTTTATTCGGCCAGAAATATTTCCTGGACAAATTTTACCTTTATTGGCAAGACATTTTAAGAATCCCTCTGCAAGCAGTGACACCGATACGACTCTATCTTTGGCTTTAAAACAATATGATAAAGAAAACGATAAAAATTATGTTTTTGAAATTCCTTATGGAAGTATTTTTAGAATTAAAAATGGTAAGGTTTTTAAAAAAATAGCTGTTAGAACAAAACGTTTTGAGTGTTTAGAAATTAGTTCTGGAAAAACGTATCTTTTTAATCCGAATGCCGAAGTCGAATTGGTCATTTTAAAATCTCAATAAAAAAATCCCAAATTCCAAGGCTATAAAAAGTTTGGAATTTGGGATTTTTTTATGGGAATTTAAAAGAGTTTTATCCTTTCAAATAAGCCTCTCTTACTTTTTTGAATAGGTTTGAAGAATACACAAACTTCACAATATCTTTGTTTTCAGTTCTAAAGATTTCTTCTTTAGTTCCCTGCCACGCTTTTAATCCCTTTTTTAGAAAAACAATATTCTCCCCAATTTCCATTACGGAGTTCATATCGTGTGTGTTAATTACTGTAGTAATGTTATATTCTCGGGTAATTTCCTGAATCAAATTATCAATCAAAGTGGAAGTATTTGGATCAAGACCAGAGTTTGGTTCATCACAAAATAAATACTTTGGATTGTTTACAATGGCACGGGCAATAGCCACACGTTTCTGCATACCTCCAGAAATCTCTGAGGGTAATTTTTTATGCGCTTCTACAAGATTAACTCTTTCTAAAACAAAATCAACACGTTCCTTAATTTGTGCTTTATTATTATTGGTAAACATTCTTAAAGGGAAAGCCACATTTTCTTCAACAGTCATCGAGTCAAACAATGCAGAGCCTTGAAATACCATTCCGATTTCAGTTCTTAGTTCCCGTTTTTCATCTTTGTCCAAATCAGAATAAACTCTTCCGTCAAATTCAATTGTTCCTGAGTCGGGTGTGTGAATTCCTAATAACGTTTTTAATAAAACCGTTTTTCCAGATCCACTTTGTCCAATAATCAAGTTGGTTTTTCCGGTTTCAAATACCGTTGAAACGCCTTTTAAAACTTTGCTGTCGCCAAATGATTTTTCTATGTTTTTTACTTCTATCATTATCCTAATAATAATTGAGTTAATATATAATTTAGAAGAATAATAGTAACAGATGTCCATACAAACGATATGGTACTTGCTTTACCAACTTCTAATGCACCGCCTTTCATGTAATACCCATGAAAAGATGGAATTGTTGCTAATAACATAGCAAAGATTAGAGTTTTGATAAAAGCGTAAGTAATATGAAAGGGTATAAAATCTTTTTGAGCTCCCATAATAAAATCTGCACCAGTTGAAAATCCTCCGTAAGCACAAGCCATCCATCCACCAAAAATTCCTAAAAACATACTAATTCCAATTACAAAAGGATACATTAGTAAAGCTATAATTTTAGGAAAAACAAGATAGTTTAAGGAATTTACACCCATAACTTCTAAAGCATCAATTTGCTCTGTAACACGCATTGTTCCAATACTTGAGGTGATATAAGATCCCATTTTTCCGGCCATAATTACCGAAATAAAAGTAGGGGCAAATTCTAAAATTACAGATTGACGTGTAGCAAAACCAATTAAATATTTTGGGATTAATGGATTAGTCAAGTTTAACGCTGTCTGAATCGCGACAACTCCTCCGATAAAGAAAGAGATAAAGCAAACAATTCCAAGAGAGTCAATAATAAGGTCATCGATTTCTTTTAGAATTAGACTTTTCATTACAGACCATTTCGTCTGTTTGTTGAAAATTTCTTTCAGCATTAAAAAATATCTCCCGATTTGGGATAAATAACGGAGTAGCATCATAATTTTTAAATATTGGCTAAATTAAGGATTAGTTTACAGTTTACCGTTTCAGTTGGCAGTTTTTTAATTTTTTTTAAGATTAAAAAAGCTTTTGCTTCATTTTCTGTAAACGATAATTTCTAATAAATTTAGCTTGTTCAGTGGTTACCAATAAAGGAGTTTTAGCATTTTTAGCTTTCATAAATCCTTTAATATAATCTAAAAAGAGAAATGGTTTTTTCTTCATCATAGCCAATTTTGCCGAAGCAATTGCCGTGATCCAAAAACCATAACCTAAGGTATAAAAAGCTTCGCCTTGTTTATAACGAGCTGTTTTGTTGTAGTTGGCACCAGTTGGTTTTAAATGTTTGACATGTAAAGATTCGTCGGTTACAATTTTCCAATTGTAATATTTACAAAGTAATTCATCAACCGTATCCCAGCCCATAGCGGGTTTTAAACCGCCAATTTGCTGATAAGTTTCTTTTCTATATGCTTTCAAAGCACCGCGAATATGATCTTTATCGGTTAAGTTTTCCAAAACCCAATCGCCATTTTTGTCAATATAGCAGAATCCGCCAGCCATTCCGATTCTTGGATCAGATTCGAAATGTTTGATTATAGTTTCAAAATAATTAGGAGGAAAAATTAAATCGCCGTCTATTTTTACAATAATATCATAATCAGAATCTAAAGTTTCAAAACCTTTTTGAAAAGCCTGAATTACTTTACTTCCAGGTAAATGAATCGCATCTGAAGTTTTATTAACAACAGAAATGTATGGATTTTCTTTTGCAAAACTTAATACAACTTCTTCTGTTTTATCAGTAGAATTATCGTTAACGACCACAACTTTTGAAGGTAAAACAGTTTGTGAAACCAAAGATTGTAAAGTTAGACCAATTAAATCTTGCTCATTATGTGCAGGAATGACGATGTAATATTTCATTTTAAGAATTTTAGATTTTAGATTTTAGATTTTAGATTGTGAAAAAAGTATCTAAAAATCAAAAATCAAAAATCGTTAATCTGCAATCTTAGTTTTTAATCTTTTCAGCAACAACAAGATAATATCTCGGAGTGAAATATCTTAATAATGGTCTAAGTCCAAACTTTTTTACTGGATGTGTAAATTGCATGCGATCTGTAATTTTCCAGCCCGTTTTTTCTAAAAGCCAATCTAACTGCCAATCTTCAAACTCGTGATAGTGTCTGTCCCACATATCAGTTTTAGAACGATATGCCGGTGAAAACCATAAGCGTAACGGAATTGAGATTAACAATTTATCGCATTTTACGTTTTCTAGAATTGTATAAGGATTTAGTAAATGTTCGAAAATTTCAAATGCTGTAAAAACAGTATAATCTTCTGTTTGTAAAGCCGTTTGATCGTTGTCTAAATCTTCGCCTTTTGTATTTTTTACGGTATAGCCATTTTCTTCCATTATTTTAGAAAACGGATTTGGAACACCAAAATCAAAAATGGTTTCAGAGGTGCTAACGTGCTTTTGTAAAAATTCTAAAGTAAGTTTGAATCTTTTATTCGGAAATGTTTTTTCGTACATTTTTTATTTTTTATCAGCAAAGGCGCAAATATACTAAAAAAGTCCGCACTATTAAGATGCGGACTTTTTTAGTTTACAGTCTCATTCATAGTTTACAGTCTGTAAAACTGAATACTGTGACCGGAAACTGAGACTAGTGTCGGTAAACAAAAGCATTGATATTCATTCCCGCTCCTACAGAAGCAAAAATGATGACATCGCCTTTATTGATTTCTTGATTTTCAATTTTTCCTTGTAGAATCAAATCGTATAATGTAGGAACGGTTGCAACACTGCTGTTTCCTAAATCGTGAATACTCATTGGCATAATATCCTTAGGCGCGCTTTTGTCGTATAATTTGTAGAAACGTTCGATAATCGCTTCGTCCATTTTTTCATTCGCCTGATGAATAAGGATTTTTTTAACTTCATCAATTGCAATTCCGCTTTTATCTAAACAGCTTTTCATCGCTAGAGGAACATTGCTTAAGGCAAATTCGTAGATTTTACGGCCGTACATTTTAATGTATTTAATATCTGGACCTAAATCTGGATTGTATGATTTTCCGAAGAATAGATAATTTGCTTCATCATTAGCGTAAGTAGCGCTTTCGTAAGCCAATAATCCTGCTTCGTCAGTTGAAGCTTCTAAGATTGAAACTCCTGCTCCGTCAGAATAAATCATCGAATCGCGATCGTGATCGTCAACCACTCTAGATAAAGTTTCGGCACCAATTACCATAACTCTTTTTGCCATTCCAGATTTGATAAAAGCGTTTGCTTGCAAAACACCTTCAATCCAACCAGGACAACCGAAAAGAATGTCGTAAGCTACACATTTTGGATTACGAATTCCTAATTTGTTTTTTACGCGCGTTGCTAAACTTGGTAAAATATCCGTTTGATGTGTTCCGGTTTTTACGTCACCAAAGTTATGCGCAAAAATAATGTAGTCTAAAGTTTCGGCATCGATTCCTGCATTTGTAATTGCTTTTTGAGCAGCAAAAAAAGCCAAATCAGATGCTGTATATTGAGGTTCAGCATAACGGCGATTTTCGATTCCCGTGATACCTTTAAATTTTTTTATTACAACTTCGTTCGGGTAACCAAATGGAGTTCCATCTTCATTTAAAAAAACATGTTTGTCAAAATCTGTGTTTTTTACTTCTAGATTAGGAATGTAGCTCCCAATACCAATAATTTTTATTTTCATTTTTCCCTTTAATTATCCGATAAATTTAGTGCTAATGTATAAATAATATTATGATAACTATCATAAAAAATAGTATGCATGCATATAATTATGAAATAACAAATTTTTAGAAGATATATTGTATTTCTTTTAATGAATTTTTAATATTTCCTAGATTTCAAACGATTGAAGGAAGTTTTTAAAGGACTTTTTTTTGCAATTATTTTGTATTTGCTAAAAATTATTTCACAAAAATCTAACAAAAAGTTATGTTTTTTTCTACACGATTATTCTTTATTGTTTTGACCGCGTGAGAGATAGGAACAATCTGCCGAAGCAGTGCGGTGGCAAGCACTAATTAATTTTAGATTTGTTTCAAGTTTCAGGTTTCACGTTATGCCAGAACCTCAAACCTGAAACTTGAAACCTGAAATAAAAAACAAACCCGACAGGTTTTTAAAACTTGTCGGGTTTAGATAATTTATAAGAAAACTAATTTTTAGCTTTCCATGTAAGCTTCGATCGGAGCACAGCTGCAAACTAAGTTTCTGTCACCGTACGCATCGTCTACACGACGAACAGATGGCCAGAATTTATTGTCAGCGATGTAATCCAATGGATAAGCTGCTTTTTCTCTAGTATAAGGGAAATCCCAATTGTCTGTAGTTAACATTGCCAATGTATGAGGTGCATTTTTCAATACGTTGTTTTTGTCATCGGCTGTTGCAGCTTCAATCTCTTTTCTAATTGAGATTAGCGCATCACAGAAACGATCCAATTCTGCTAAATCTTCAGATTCAGTTGGCTCGATCATTAAAGTTCCAGCTACTGGGAAAGAAACCGTTGGAGCGTGGAAACCGTAATCCATTAAACGTTTTGCGATATCACCCACTTCGATTCCGTTTTCTTTAAATGAACGGCAATCTAAAATCATTTCGTGAGCTGCTCTTCCGCATTCTCCAGTATAAAGAATTGGGTAATGCCCTTCGAAACGAGATTTCATATAGTTCGCATTCAAGATTGCGTGTTCTGTAGCACTTTTTAATCCTTCAGCACCCATCATTGTGATGTAACCGTAAGAAATTAAACAAACTAAAGCAGATCCGTAAGGTGCAGATGAAATAGCCGTAATAGCTTGTTCTCCGCCTACTTTTAAGATTGGGTTTGTTGGCAAGAACGGAACTAATTTTTCGTTCACACAAATTGGTCCAACTCCAGGTCCACCGCCACCGTGAGGAATTGCGAATGTTTTGTGTAAGTTTAAGTGACAAACATCAGCGCCAATTGTAGCAGGATTTGTTAATCCAACTTGCGCGTTCATATTTGCACCATCCATATATACTAATCCGCCGTTATCGTGGATTAATTTTGTGATTTCAATAATTGAAGATTCGAAAACTCCGTGAGTAGAAGGATATGTTACCATTAAACAAGATAAATCATCTTTATGTTCAATCGCTTTTTCTCTTAAATCTTCTACGTCAATATTTCCTTCTGGAGTCGTTTTAGTAACAATGATTTTCATTCCCGCCATCGCTGCAGAAGCAGGATTTGTTCCGTGAGCTGATGATGGAATTAAACATACATTACGGTGACCTTCGTTTCTAGATAAATGATAAGCACGAATCGCCATTAAACCAGCATATTCTCCTTGCGCTCCAGAGTTTGGTTGCAATGTTGTTCCAGCAAATCCTGTAATTACATTTAATTGCTGCTCAAGTTTTTTAAGCATTGTGATGTAACCTTCTGCTTGTTCAACTGGTGCAAACGGGTGAATGCTGTTCCAGTTTGGCATTGATAAAGGCAACATTTCTGAAGCTGCGTTTAATTTCATCGTACAAGAACCTAATGAAATCATCGAGTGATTCAACGATAAATCTTTACGCTCTAATTTTTTGATGTAACGCATCAATTGGCTTTCTGAATGATGATTGTTGAAAACATCATGTGTCAAGAAAGAAGAAGTTCTTTCTAATGAAGAAGGTAATTGACTAGCTTCAGTTAATTCAGAAACCGTAACAGTTTCTTTTCCTAAAGCTTCAGCAAAAATCGCAACGATTTGGTTGATATCTGCAACTGAAGTTGTTTCGTTTAACGAAATAGAAACCGAATCAGCATCAGGGTAGAAGAAGTTTACTTTGTTATTCTCAGCAGCTGCTTTTACTTTTTGAGCATCAGCTTTTACTAAAATCGTGTCAAAGTAAGCCGTGTTGGTTTGGTAAACTCCTAATTTATTTAAAGCTTCAGCAGTAGTAACTGCAGATGCGTGAACTTTGTTTGCAATATATTTTAATCCTTCTGGTCCGTGGTAAACTGCATACATTCCAGCCATAACCGCTAGTAAAACCTGAGCCGTACAAATATTTGAAGTCGCTTTTTCACGTTTAATGTGTTGTTCACGAGTTCCTAAAGCCATACGTAAAGCACGGTTTCCGTTTACATCAATCGAAACTCCGATGATACGACCTGGCATAGATCGTTTGTATTCGTCTTTAGTTGCAAAAAATGCAGCGTGAGGACCACCGTAACCCATTGGTACACCAAAACGTTGTGAAGTTCCAACCACAACTGCAGCTCCCATTTCTCCCGGAGAAGTTAAAGCAGCCAATGATAAAATATCAGCAGCAAAGGCAACTTTGATTTCATTTTCTTTTGCTTTAGCAACAAAAGCGCTGTAATCGTTTACCTGACCGTATTTTCCTGGGTATTGTAAAATAGCTCCAAAAAACTCATTTGAAAAATCAAAAGTTTCGTGGTTTCCAACAACTAATTCAATTCCAATTGGAGTCGAACGCGTTTGAAGTACAGATAAAGTTTGAGGTAAAATTTCTTCAGAAACGAAGAATTTATGTGTATTGTTTTTCTTTTGATCTCTTGTACGAACATCAAATAATAAAGCCATAGCTTCTGCAGCAGCAGTTCCTTCATCCAATAAAGAAGCGTTTGCAATTTCCATTCCTGTTAATTCGATAACAGTAGTTTGGAAATTTAAGATAGCTTCCAAACGACCTTGAGCAATTTCTGCTTGATAAGGCGTGTAAGCTGTATACCATCCTGGATTTTCGAAGATATTTCTCTGAATTGGAGCCGGAACGATAGTTGGGTGATAACCCAAACCAATGTATGATTTAAATGTTTTGTTTTTCTTCCCTAATTCGCGAATATGATTTGCAAATTCGAATTCCGTCATTGCAGGATCTAAATTCAAAGGCGCTTTTAAACGAATATCGTCCGGAAGGGTTTCATAAACAAGTTGTTCAATAGATTCAACACCAATGGTTTGTAACATGTGTTGAAGATCTGTTTCTCTTGGACCAATGTGTCTTAAAGCAAAAGCATCTGTTTTCATTTGTAGCAGTCTATTTTTTAAAGATCAAAAGTAATTTGCCGAGCGTTTAATTTGACGTAATCTCATGCTACACAAGGTTTATTACATTTTAAAGTAAATGTGTTGTTTTTTTGTGGCGCAAAATTAAGTATTATTAATAATTTAATGGGTATTTTTAACTTCAATTTTTGTCAAATTTCTAACTAAAGAGTTGATTTGTTACCAATTGATTAGATTTGAAGATATGAAACTTCTAAAACAAATTTTCGATTTTTATTTAAACAGCAGTATTCACGTGGCTTTATCGTGTTATGCTTTGGTTCGGATAACGTTTTATTTCTTTCATATTCAATATGATGAACCCATGGCATTGTTTGTATTTTTCGGAACAATTGTAGGATATAATTTTGTAAAATATGATGCGCTTGTTCGGGTGAAAAGAAAACCAGTAGGAATTCAACTCAAAATTATCGCTGTTTTAAGTTTTATTTCACTCATTTTAGTAGGCTATTATTTTTTTTATTTAAAGCGAATTACTCAAATTGTTTCAGTTGTAATTTTTGCCATAACGGCACTTTATACTTTACCATTTTTTCCAAATAGAAAAAACGCAAGGAACTGGGCTGGAGTAAAAATATACATTGTAGCGCTTTGTTGGGTTGGTGCAACGCTGGTTTTGCCGTATATAAATGCCGAAATTCCGTTTACAACTAATTTTTTTATAAAATGCATTCAGCGTTTTGTTTTGGTTTTTGTGCTGATTTTGGTTTTCGAAATTCTGGATTTAGCCAATGACGATCCGCATTTGCAAACTGTTCCACAGACAATTGGTGTAAAACGAACTAAGATTTTAGGATTTTCGCTTTTAGTTCCGTTTTGGGTTTTAGTAATTTTATCTTTTACACTTCACGATCTTATTATCAATCTGGTAATGGTTGTGACTTTAATGTTGTTTATTTTCTTTGCCAATACCAATCGATCGAAATATTACACTTCCTTTTGGGTCGAAAGTGTGCCGATATTTTGGTGGCTGATGATTGCGTTTCTATAAATAAGACGAATTGGGATTTCTAAAATAATTTGGGCGTGTCCCTCCGGGTCGGGCTTTCGGCTAAATTCCCGATTAACAAAAACTACGGCTGAAAAAGCCTTGTTTTTCTAAATCGGGAGATACCGCCTCTATCCCTCACGCAAAACGTAAAACGAGAAGATTTGTTTTTAAAAGAAGATTTGTTGCCACAATCTTGTCATTTCGACGAAGGAGAAATCTCCGCGAGAAGCTCGACAAAGATTGGATTCTCGTTGCAGAGTTACTTGTGGAGATTTCTCCTTCGTCGAAATGACAAGATTGCGTTTAAATATTGGGCTTTGCCAAATTAATTTGTTAAAATCTGCGAGAGAAAAAATTACTTCGCTTTCTGTTCAACCAAAGCTTTATTTAATTCAACTTTAGCCTCATTTAGTTTTTTCTTTTTCTTGTCTATTTTTTCTTTACTTTCTTTGTCTTTAATAGCTTCATTCAAATCGGCAGTTCTTTCGTTAACTTTTTGCTGTTTCTCTTTTACTTTTTTGTCAAGATCATTATTGACTGTTTTAGTAGTGCAGTTTTTCTTAGTTTGCGCAATAGCATCTTCAACACCTTTGATCTGATTTTTATTTCCTGCTTTTTTTGCCGCGGCTAATTTTGTGTTCAATTCACATAATTTTCTTTCGCAACCTTTTAAAGTTGTGCAATTGCTCTGCGAAAATCCTATAAAAGAAATAGCAAAAAGAAGTACAGTTAATATCGTTTTTAATTTCATAAGTATGTTTTTGATTTGTTATTCAATCATTGATAAAAATGAATTACCTATAAAAGTAAGGAATTTATCTTAATCAAGTTTTTCCGAAACAGCTTTCAAAACCTTATTTCTTTCTAACAGAAAATTAGTTAGATGTTTTTCCAAAAACAAAATATCGAAAAGTTCTCCAAATATCCCAAACGGAGTTTCATATTGCAATTTATCTTTCATTATTGTAACACCATTTTCTTCCTCAAAAAAATGTTCATGTTTAAACGATTTGAATTTGCCTTTCTCCATTTCATCCACAAAATAATCATAGAAATTCATTGCCGTAATTCGGCTTTTGTGTGTGATGTAAAATCCGAAATGTTTGCCGCGCCAAGTTACCGTTTCATCTAAATTTATTAAACCCGATGTTACGCCATCAATAGCTTTTTCTTTTGTTGGACTTGCAGATTGCTGGTGAATATCGATATTTCTTGACGCATCAAAAACGATTTGTTTTGAGGCGTTTATTTTGGTTGTGAGGTGTATTGTTGTCATGAATGGCAAGGAAAATTATAATTTGATTTTAAAAATAATCCTAGTGTAATTGCAACTAATGAATATGAAATTGCAATATCGGACCAAAGTGTGCCACTAAGTATATTTGTTGTTACCCAAATTCCAATTACTACTGTAGAAATGAAAAATGATTTTATATAGATTGGTTTTATGTTTTTGTATTTAATAAGTTCAAAAAAAAGAATGAAAAAAAGATAGGTTGGTATAGAGAATACTAGCCCTATAATTACCATAAGGGGATATATTTCTATAAAGCCCAATACATTTTTAGTGGTAGAATTAGGTACATAACTTTTTAATGTTAAGATTATTGGACCGCATAATAATGTTAAAATCCAATGTCCAAAAATAAATGTTCGATTCATTTTTTTAATAAATTTTTTAAAGCGTTATCAATATTCCCAAACTTAAACTGAAACCCATTTCCTAAAAGTCGTTTCGGAATCACATTTCTACTTTTCAAAACCAATTCAGTTTCTGTTCGAATAAAAAAAGATCCAATTTCAAGAAAGAATTTATTCATCGGAATTCCGAATGGAAAACCAACTGCTTTTCGAAGTCTCTGCATAAAATCAGCATTTCGAATTGGTTCTGGAGAAACAATATTGATAACGCCAGATAGTTCTTTTTCAATAATAAAATCAATTGCATTCGCAAAATCTTCTTCATGAATCCAGCTTATAAACTGATTGCCGCTTCCTTGTTTTCCACCAAAACCAATCTTTGCTAAAGTCTTCAACGGAATAAAAGCGCCTCCATCTTTTCCTAAAACAATCGAAGTTCGCAAAGCTGTTTTTAAAGTATTTGGAGTTTCAGTTTTAAAGAATGCTTTTTCCCAAGAAAGCGCCACATTTATAGAAAAGTCATTTCCGATTTCGCCGTCAACTTCATCCATTTGTTTGTCTAAAGAAAAACGATAAATGGTTGAAGTCGATGAATTCAGCCAATGTTTCGGTGGATTTTGACAATTTAAAACCGCTTTATTTAGAATTTTGGTGCTTTCAATTCGAGATAATAGAATCTCTTTTTTGTTTTCTTTCGTGTAACGGCAATCAACAGATTTTCCTGCGAGATTAATTAAAACCGTCGCATTTTCTAATTCTTTTTCCCAACCAGAAAAAGTTCTGGCATTCCAGTTTACATGTTTAATTCCGTCAATTGTTTGAGATTTTCCTCGAGTTAGAATTACAATTTCTTCAAATTTATTTTTGAAATGATTGACTAAAACTTGTCCAAGAAAACCGGTTCCGGCTGCGATTATAATTTTTTTCATTTTTATATTTTTTGCGTTAAACCTGACGGGTTTTAAAAACCCGTCAGGTTTCCGAGAGATTAATTGAGAATAAAAATTAAAGCAAGAATTCGGTAAAGAATCCAAGTGAAAGATAAGTAAAAAGGAAGTCTTAAAATTTTCACTCTTCTAAAATGTTCCAAAAACATAATCAAAACCGTCATTCCAAACCAACCTAAAATAATCGTTTGTGGAAGCTGGAAAAACTGATTCAAAATTAAAACTGGACTTAAAATTAAAGAACCAAATAAAGAAACCGTCATTAAACTTCCTGCGTAATTCAGAATTGTTTTTTTATCAAATCTCAAAAGGAATAAACTTTGAAAAAAAATCTGACCCAAAGCCAAAATAATTTCTCTTGTAATATTAGATTTTGGAAGATTCAGAATCAAATTAGAATATCCAAATAAAATAAAACTTGTCAATGTTAAAGCAAATCCGATAAAAAGAAATCTGTATTTATAATTGAAATCTGGAGTACATTGCAATTTGTTTTCTTCTTTTACATTTCCTGGAATAATTACTTTTCTGTTATAAGAAACAAAAGAATACATTTTTTTCAGAATGAAATGAATTGGTTTTACCGTTGCAATTTTTTCAATTAAAGGAAAAGAAAAACCTACCACTTTTATTAGACTGTCAATTCCGTAAATAACAGTTTTGGTTTTATTATCGACCAAAGCAATTTCGTTTGGCGCGCGTTTTAAGTCCACAAAATTTTGTTCTTCGGCAGATAATTGGCAATACGATTTTCTTCCGTTTTCATCAAGCATGCCGCTTTTTACAAATCCAGTTGTGTACAAACTGCAAAGCGGACAATCTTCATCATAAAGTAAAGTTTGGTTTTCTAACGTTTTCATGATTTTTGGTTTTAAAGATGAATAGTTTTATGCGTATAATTCTTTCTGAATAGGAATCAATTCAATTTTTCTTTTGTTTTTAACCGTAATTTTTGAGCCTTCAGCCAGAAAGATTGAAGTTGGTTTTTGAGTTTGAAGAAATCCAAAATCGGTTCCGTAATTTTTTTCGAAATCAATATCAATTCGATGATTTAAAACTTCAAATTGTTCCCATCTTGGATGTGTCACTTCATATTCAAAAGTGGTTTCTTCGTCAATTTTAGTATATCCAAAATAATGTTCTGTAATAAATTCGGCTTCAGAATCCATTTCGATTTTACTCAAATCTTTTTTGGTTTCAATTTCAATGGTGTTCCATTCTTTTTCATTTTTCCATTGATAAATGAAAGTATTGCTATTTTTATTTTCAATGATTTCATATCTCATTTTCTGAGTTTCATAATGTTCTTGATACAAAGTGTTAGCAATAAAAGTGATCGCTTTTTTAGGAACAATTTCTTTAATAAAAACAACACCACGTTTCCATTCGCCATTTTCGAAACGTTTTACATAAAATCTCAGATTCACTTCTTCAAAGTTGGTGTGAAACGGAACTTTCAATCCTAAAACTTTGGTGTTTTTAAACATAAATCCGACCAAACTGACGTAACATTTGTTGTTCCAAATATCAATCTCAGTTCCTGCTGGAAGATATTTTTCTAATATTTCAGCATCAACTTCATAATTGAAAAGTGCTAAATTTTTCCATTCTGCTTTTAAGAAGTTCATTGGTGTGCTTTTTTGTAGATTAATATTGATAGATAAAAGGCAAGTATTGGAGGTACTCCGAATAATATATAGTTTAAAAAATTATATAACTCCAATTTAGAAATCACTACAAGGGAAATGAAGAAAAGAAAAACACTCACTAAATATATTTTAAGATTTTTATCTTGAGGTTCATCAACTAACATTTTTATTCCAATAATTACTTGAAATATTCCAGTAGGTATTAGTGCAAGCATTGCAATTGATATAAAGCCAATGTTAAATGTTGCGAGCAAACAAAAGAATAGTGGGAATCCAACAAAAAAATAATTGAAGTAATTAATGTTTTTCATAGTTATTGATTGTTTTAAACTTTCAGAAATAATTGAAAGTTTGAATTAAATTTTTTTAGTTTGAAGATTTACTTCATCATTTTTATAACCAATTTTCCCAACCAGTTATCATTAAATTCAGTCATTTTATCCAGCATATTATCTGCTTTTAAAACGAAATCGTACAATTTAGTAGTCTGATCCACAAAATGTTTTTCTTCTGCTGAATCTTTTGCTTCAATGGTAGAAACTTCTTTTAAGATTTTCAGTGTTGGTTTGATTTCTCTTTTACTTCTTTCTCTGGAAATTTTTACTGCTAATTCGTCTAAATCTTTTTCTGCTGTGAAAAATTCTTTTCTTTCGCCAGCTTTGTATTCTTTATAAACAATTCCCCAATCCATCAAACCTCTTAAGTTCATACTGGCGTTTCCACGGGAAATCTGCAATTCTTCCATAATGTCTTCCATAGAAACAGGTTCGTTCGAAACCATTAATAAAGCGTGGATCTGTGCCATCGTTTTATTAATTCCCCATTGAGAACCTAAGGCTCCCCAGGTTTGTACAAACTTATTTTTTGCTTCTTTAAATTCCATGGATCAAATGTAAGTAAAAGTTTTTAAACTTTCAAAAATAATTGAAAGTTATTTAACGAATTATAAAGTTATGTTAATTGAAGTCCTGAAATTTTTGATTAAATAATGATACAGCTATTTTTGTAAAAATCACATTTATGGAATTATACTACACATTTTCGGTACTTATTGTACTGGCTTCTTTCTTCGCCTATTTAAATTTAAGATTTTTAAAACTTCCCGGAACAATCGGAATCATGATTATTGCGATGCTAGTTTCAGTCGGAATTCGCCTTTTGGGAGATTCTTATTTTCCTGCAACTACCAAACATTTTTTTGATTTAATAAAAGAATTCGACTTCAACGAAATCCTAATGGGAGCAATGTTGAACTTTCTTTTGTTCGCCGGAGCACTTCACGTAAATATGGCAGATCTTAAAGAGCAAAAAGTGCCTATTATGATTTATTCTACAGTAAGTGTAGTATTGTCAGCTCTAATAATTTCTGGTTTACTTTTTTATATTGCGCCACTTTTAGGAATAAAAATCCCTTATATATTTTGTTTAGTTTTCGGAACCTTAATTTCTCCAACTGATCCAATTGTAGTTTTGGGCGTTTTAAAGGAAGCGAAAGTTCCTAAAAGAATCGAAACAAAAATCGTTGGTGAATCTTTATTTAATGATGGAGTAGCCGTAGTGATGTTTGCTGTTGTTTTGAAAATGGCAACCGACCCGACATTTGATATGACTTTTGGTTCTATTGCTTGGTTATTCGCAAAAGAAGGTATTGGCGGACTTTTATTAGGTGCTGTTCTTGGGATTTCGGCATCAAACGTTATGAAGAAAATTGACGATTATAAAGTTTCCGTTCTAATCACGCTTTCTATTGTAATGGGAGGATTTTTGATTGCTCAAAGTTTACACGTTTCGAGTCCGCTGGCGATGGTTGTTGCCGGATTGATTATTGGAAATTACGGTAAAAAAGTTGCGATGAGCGAAATTACCCAAGATTATTTAGGGAAATTCTGGGAACTTATTGATGAGATTCTAAACGCTATTTTATTCTTATTTATTGGTTTTGAATTGTTGCTATTGCCAGATTTAAACAAACAATTACTAACTGGTTTCGTAGCGATTTTTATTGTATTGTTTTCAAGATTAACCTCAATAGTTTTACCGTGGAAATTCTTTGATATTTTTAAATTCTTCGGAATCAGATCTGCTTATAATAAAGGCTCTCTGATGGTTTTAGTTTGGGGAGGAATTCGCGGCGGAGTTTCTATTGCTTTAGTGCTTTCTATGCCAGAAGGAGAATATAAAAACCTTTTACTTGAAGTAACTTATATAGTAGTTTTATTTTCAATTGTAGTACAAGGGCTTACTGTTGGAAAATTGGCAAAAAGAGTTTTAGAGAAAGAGTAGAAAATAGAATCAAGATTAAAGAGAAAATAGACTTTATTTAAAACCATTTGATAAAAGACTTGCAAAAATTTTTGCAGGTCTTTTTTTATGATTTTTCTTCGATCAGATATTTAATTTTTTAAAACACATTTATAATTTGAAAGATTTTTCTCAATTTTATCTTCTAATTTATTTTGTAACTAAATTTTAGTTGCGGATTAAAGATTTAATTATAAATTTGTATGAGTAAGATTGATAAACTTATTGAAAAGTTAAAATCAAAACCAAAAGATTTTTCTTGGGATGAAATGCTGAAAGTTTTAAATCATTTTGGTTATAAACAAATTGCACAAGGAAAAACTGGTGGTTCAAGAAGAAAGTTTGTAAATGAGAATAAACAAATTATAAGTTTACACGAACCACATCCGCAAAAAGTTTTGAAAGGATATCAGCTTGATATTATTATTGAACATTTGGAATTGTAATATGAAAAACTATTTAGAATATAACGGATACATTGGGACTTTAGAATTTTCTGCGGATGATAAAATATTCTTTGGAAAAATTCAAGGTATAACCGATTTAATAACCTTTGAAGGTTCTTCGGTTACAGAATTGGAAGAGTCTTTTAAAGAAGCTGTTGAAGATTATTTAGAGACATGCAAATTATTGAATAAAGCTCCAGATAAAACATATAAAGGATCATTTAATGTGAGAGTCTCTCAGGAACTGCATCAAAAAATAGCACTTTTAGGCGTTAAAAAAGGATTGAATTTAAATGAAGTTGTAAAAGAAGCCTTGTCTTATGTTGTTAAACATGAAGAAATTTTAAATTAAAAAAAAGCCGAAACATTTCTGTTTCGGCTTTTTTTTATCGTTTATCTTCTTTTGAATAATTCGATTCTCCATTAATATTAATTTCTCCGCCTAAAAAACGAGGTTCACGATTTCTCAAAACATCAAAAAAGGATTTGAAAACAGAACCATATTCTCTAAACGTAACATATTTATATCCCAAATATTCTCCTTTATTTGCAGAATAACCAGCTGATTTAATTCCGAGTTTTTGTCCAATATAAATAGCACGATTTAAATGATATTCCTGAGAAATTAAAGTTGCTTTTTTAATCTTGAAAATGTGTTTAGCGCGATAAATGGTCGAATACGTATCGAAACCAGCATAATCAATAAAAATTTTGGTTGTGTCAACTCCGTGATTGAAGCAGTAATTTTTCATCACCGTTAATTCGTCATATTCTTCTCGGCCGTTATCTCCAGAAAGTAGAATTTTATTAATTCGTTTTGCTTTCCAAAGCATAATTCCGGCATCCAAACGATCTTTCAAATATTTGCTTGGTTGATCTCCATTAATTCCTGCTCCAAAAATAATTCCCACATCATTTTTAGGGAATTTTTTAATTGAATAATGAATGTATTTCTTAGTAGAAGATTTTACATAGTAATTTACTGAAACTACAGCAATCAATCCTATAATTGCAAGATAAAGGACTATTTTATAATATTTTTTCACGATATATTTTTGTAAGATTAAGATTTAAAAAATGCGAAGATAGCTAAATTTCTTTCTAAGTAAAATCAAATAAAAAAACCGATGTATTTCTACCTCGGTTTCAAAATATCTAGTAGTCTAAGAAGTCTAAAAGTCTAAAGTAATCCCGCTCTTTTCAATAAAGCTTCCGGTTTTGGTTCTTGTCCTCTAAAACGTTTGTACAAAGTCATCGGATGTTCTGTTCCACCTTTAGAAAGAACATTGTCTTTGAATTTCTTCGCTACTTCTTCATTGAAAATCCCTTTTTCTTGGAAAAATTCAAATGCATCAGCATCCAGAACTTCTGCCCATTTGTAGCTGTAATATCCAGAAGAATATCCACCTTGAAAAATATGAGAGAAAGCTGTACTCATTGCATTTTCTTTTACGTCTGGATACAATTGTGTATTAGCAAATTGCTCTGTTTCGAAAGCTTTTAAGTCTGTAATATTAGTTGGATCTTGTCCGTGCCAAGCCATATCTAATAATCCAAAACTCAACTGACGCAAAGTTGCCAAACCTTCCTGGAAACTTGCACTTTCTTTAATTTTCTGAACATATTCAATCGGAATAATTTCTCCCGTTTCATAATGATTTGCGAATAAAGCTAAAGCTTCTGGTTCGTAACACCAGTTTTCCATAATCTGACTTGGTAATTCTACGAAATCCCAGTAAACAGAAGTTCCAGATAAACTTGGATAAACTGTATCAGCCAGCATTCCGTGTAAACCGTGTCCAAATTCGTGGAATAAAGTCGTTACTTCATTAAAAGTTAATAAAGACGGTTTTGTTTCTGTTGGTTTTGTAAAATTACAAACGTTCGAAATATGCGGTCTTTCGTTTACGCCGTCTTTTACATATTGTGATTTGAATGAAGTCATCCATGCACCGTTTCTTTTTCCTTTTCTTGGAAAGAAATCAGCATAGAAAATCGAAACCAAATTATTTTCAGCATCACGAACTTCATAAGTGGTAACTTCTTCGTGGTATTTATCAATATCAAAAACCTCGGTAAAAGTTAAACCGTATAATTTTTTGGCAACTGTAAAAGCGCCGTCTAAAACTTTTTCTAACTGAAAATAAGGTTTCAGTTTTTCATCATCTAAATTAAAAAGCTGTTGTTTTAATTTTTCAGAATAATATGCGCTATCCCATTTTTCTAATTGTTCGATTCCGTCTAATTCTTTCGCGAAAGCAGTTAATTCTGCAAATTCTTTTTGAGCTGCTGGTTTTGCTTTTGCTAATAAATCATTCAGGAAAGAGAAAACTTTCTCTGGACTTTCGGCCATTCTTTCTTCCAGAACAAAATGTGCGTGTGTTTTGTAGCCTAATAAATTAGCTCTTTCAAAACGAAGTTTAGCAATTTTTAAAACATTTTCCTGATTGTCGAATTCATTATTTTGAAATGCTTTTGCTCCAAACGCAATCGCCATTTTTTTACGTAATTCACGATTGTCAGCATAAGTCAAAAATGGAACATAACTTGGATGATCTAAAGTGAAAATCCAGCCTTCTTTTTCTTGGTTTTTGGCTAATAATCTTGCGGCTTCGATTGTTCCTTCTGGTAAACCAGATAAATCTTTCTCATCTGTTAAATGCAATTCGAAGTTATTGGTTTCTGCCAAAACATTTTCGCCAAACTGCAAACTCAATTTTGATAATTCTTTGTCAATTTCTCTTAATTGATTTTTCTTGTCTTCTGGCAAATTAGCTCCGTTTCTTGAAAAGCTTTTGTATTTTTTATCTAATAAAGTCGTTTGTTCAGGATTTAAACCTAAACTTTCTTTTTGCTCGTAAACGGCTTTTACTTTTGCAAATAAATCAGCATTTAAACGAATGTCATTTCCAAATTCTGAAAGCAAAGGCGAAACTTCTTGCGCAATTTTCTGCATTTCGTCATTCGTTTCAGCTGAATTCAAATTGAAGAAAATACTAGAAAGACGATCTAAAATATCGCCCGAAAAATCCATTGCCACAATGGTATTTTCAAAAGTTGGCGCATCGGGATTGTTTACGATTGCATCAATTTCAGCTTTAGCCAAAGCAATTCCTTCGTTGAAAGCAGGAACATAATCTTCGATTTTAATCTGCGAAAAAGGTGCGGTATTATGTTTTGTTATAAATTTTGAAAGTAAAACACTCATTATGATATTATATTTTTTATTAATAGAAGCCCATTTTTTTGAATTTCAAAGATAGCAATTTATAAAAACCTAATCATCTATACAAAATCGATTCTCAGCATAAAATCCTCTTAAATTGTGTTATAGATATGTTATTTATTCCTGTAGGCGTTTTTAAAAGCGTAAATTGAAAAAATAGATTTGGCATTATAAAATGCGAATCATAATTAAAATAAAAAAATGATGAATTATCAAATTGTAATAAAGAATATTGATACGGTTAATGAAATTGAAGGATATTGGTCAGACGAAGATTTTATTGCGTTATTAGAAAAATTCAATTATCCTGATGGCGCAACAGCTGAAAAAAGTAGTTTGCCAGAATTATTAGAAATGGCCATTTCAGATTATGAGCCTAATGAAGCGGCTCAAATAGTTTTGCACTATAAATTGGGAGATCAATTAAGTGAAGGTCAAATAGATCAAATATCGAACGATATGTTAATTGATAAGGTTTGCGAAGAATATCCAGAAATACACATGCAAGGCACTTTATTTCACGTCAATCAATTGCTTTTTAAAGCCTATAACGGAAAGTTCCCAAATGCAAAAGCTTCTATTGTTCATTTTTCACTGACGCCAACGGATGGAGAATCACAAAAACTGACAGCTGAAAACGTGTTGAAATTATTGAATAATGGTTTATCTGACAGAAATCTGATCAAAAGATTATTCGAAAATCAAATATCTCAAAACATTCCATTTCCAGAAGCAGAAAGTATTATTTGGGAATTGAAGACTGAAGATAATATAAACTACGATCTGGTGACTTCAGAGAATTGGATAAATAAAGAAGATATAAACGAATCTGAATTTGAATCTGTTTTGGAAGAAGTGGAAGATGTAACTTAATTCAAAAGAGATAAAATCGTAAAGTTAGTTTCACAAAGATTCTCAAAGAAAAAACACAGAGATACACAAAAATTTTGTGCGCCTCTGTGTTTTTTCTTTTGTGTATCTCTGCGAAATTACTTTTTCAAACCTTCAGCCGCTTTATTAACCGCCGCTTTCAATTCTTCTTTATAAGAAATAATAGTATCTAAAACTTTTTTATCGTGGCTTCCGATGATTTGTGCTGCTAAGATTCCTGCATTTTTTGCTCCGTTTAGCGCCACAGTTGCAACAGGAACTCCGCCTGGCATTTGCAGAATCGATAATACCGAATCCCAGCCATCGATAGAATTACTTGATTTTACAGGAACTCCAATTACAGGAAGTGGAGACATTGAAGCCACCATTCCAGGTAAATGCGCCGCACCGCCCGCACCAGCAATAATAACCGAAATTCCGCGAGTATGTGCATTTTTACTGAAATCAAATAATTTCTCCGGCGTTCTGTGTGCCGAAACGATATCTACTTCAACTTCTACATTAAATTGTTTTAATATGTCGATTGCATCCTGCATAACTGGCATGTCTGAGATGCTTCCCATTATAATGGCTACTTTGCTCATTGTGTTTTTTTGTTTTTTTTGTTTCAGGTTTTGGGTTTCAAGTTTTGTTGGAACTGAAAACCGAGACTGAAAACTGTTTATTTTGTTTTAAGTTATAAACTGTGACTAAACACTAAAAATTACTGAACACTGATCACTTTAATAGTGTTCTTAACTTCCTGTGCAATTCGTCTTGCTTCCTGCATATTTTCATTTACAATCGTAACGTGACCCATTTTTCTGAATGGACGTGTTTGCTTTTTTCCGTAAATGTGAGGTGTAACACCGTTCCATCCTAAAATCGTTTCGATGTTTTCATAAACTACGTCTCCAGAAAATCCTTCTGCACCAACTAAATTTACCATAATTCCGGCAACTTTACTATCGGTGTTTCCTAACGGAAGATCTAAAATAGCACGTAAATGATTCTCGAATTGTGAAGTATAACTTGCTTCAATTGAATAATGTCCAGAATTATGCGGACGCGGAGCCACTTCATTCACTAAAATTTCATCTTCATTGGTTTGGAACATTTCAACAGCTAAAAGTCCAACGTGATTAAATTTCTCTGAAACATTCAAAGCAATTGCTCTGGCTTTTTCAGCTACTTTTTCGTCGATTCTTGCCGGGCAGATTACGTATTCCACTTGGTTTGCTTCTGGATGAAATTCCATTTCTACAACTGGATAGGTTTTAATTTCTCCTGATGGATTTCTAACCACTATTACCGCCAATTCGTTTTTGAACGGAACCATGGTTTCTGCAATGCATTCTACATTTGGTAAATCATCCATGTCAGAAATCTGGCGAATTACTTTTACGCCGTTTCCGTCGTAACCAAACTCGGTGCATTTCCATACAAACGGAATGGTGATTTCGTTATTTCCAACTGATTTTTGCAAATGCAGCGGACTTTCAAATCGTAAATATGCTGCGGTTGGAATATTACTTTCGGTATAAAAATCTTTTTGAGTTCCTTTATTCTGAATTCCTTTTAAAGTTTTAGGAGACGGATATACTTTTACGCCTTCGTTTTCTAACTGCGTTAAAGCTTCAAGATTTACCAATTCGATTTCAAAAGTCAGAACATCGACTTGTTTTCCGAAGTTGTAAACCGTTTCATAATCCATTAAATCGCCTTGGAAGAATTTGTTGCAGGCAATTTTACTCGGCGCTTCGTCACTTGGATCTAAAACATAAGTTTGGATGTCAAATTTTCTGGTGTCAGACAAAAGCATTTTACCTAATTGTCCGCCGCCTAGTATTCCCAATTTAAAATCAGAAGAAAAATAATTCATTTTGTGTTGTGTTTTTGCAAAGATACCTTTTAATCTTTTTTTAGCCAAAATTTAGTTTTTCTGCCACAGATTAAAAGGATTAAAAAAGATTTTTTTTGTTTGCCACGAATTACACGAATTTTCACGAATTCTTTTTTTTAAAATTCAACCGAAAAAATTTGTGGTAATTCGTGTAATTGCTTCGCCTGTTCGCTATCGCTCGGGTCGTGGAAAAAAAATCTTTTTTAATCCTTTTAATCTGTGGCTAACAAAAAACTATTTAATTTTCTTCAAAACTTCTTTGGCAACCGCTTTGTAAGCTGCTGAATGATCTGCATAATCTTTGTCGATAATTACTTTGAGTTCGGGATGAATCCAGTCGTAATAATTTCCTAAAATATATAAAGTGCGAATAGAGTAGGCTTTTGTGGCCACTTTAACATCGGTAATTAACCAATCGAAAGAAGCTTCAATACATTCTTGAAGATTTTCTTCAGAAAGATTAATGCCGTTTTCGTTTTTCTTATAATGTGATTTTACCAAAAGCTGAGTAACTTTTGCGATTGGACGAAGCGAACTTTCGTCTTTTAAGACTTTCAAATTCGAACAGAAAAAATCAAGATGTGGCTGGAGCCAAAGCAATTCTTCGTAAGAAACAAATTCTAGAATCCAGCAGGCTTTATGATTGTTTTTGTCTTCTGGCGAAAAGCAAATGGAAACTAATTCACCAAAAAGAGATTGATTTTCTAAAATTTCTTGTGCAGCTTTGAGACGGTTTTCTCTATAAGCATTCACATAATCCAGTTTTTTTTGTAATTCCGACAGCATCTTCTAGCAGTATTTAAATACTTAGCTAAAATACGTAATTTAATGAGATAATTCCGTAATAATTTACTGGCAATCCAGGATAGTAAAATCTTGGTGCTGCATTTCCAACTCCAGTTGCATTGGTTAAAATCATCGAAGCGTATTTTTCGTTCATAACATTATTAATTCCGGCATCTAGATGTGTTGTTAAACCTGATAAAATTTCAAATTCATATCCAGTTTTTAGGTTTAACAAAGAATAGGAATCTGAAAAATTAGCGTTTGAATCATTCATCGGAATTTTATCTGTGAACTGAAAATCAGCTGAAAAATAAAACCCTGAATTCGTATTTAAATTGAAACCTGCGCTTGCTGTATTGGCCGGAACTCCAGTTAATTTGTTTCCAGAAAAATCATTTCCGTTATCGACAAATTCTTTAAATTCATATTTCCCGATTGATGTTCCGACATAAGAGTTTAAATTGAAAATTTGATTAATTGGCCAATTGTGATTTAATGAAATTTCAATTCCTTCATGAAAAGTTTTCCCAGCATTTACGCCTTCATATTGATCATCGCCGATTCTTTTTGCAACTAATAAATCTTTAATTTCCATTCGATAAACTGCAATTTCAGTATATAGTTTTTTGTTGAAAAAATGCAGTTTTCCTCCCAATTCAAAATTATAACCCGTTTCTGGTTTAATGTTTTGATTGATATTTCCTGTTGAAGTTAAAGTTTCTTCGGTTGTGGGAAGAGAAAATCCTCGGCTTACAGAAAAGTAAAGCGTTCGAATTTCATTGGGCTTATATAAAAAAGAAAGCTGAGGCGAAAAAATTCCATCATAACTATATTCTTCCTTCGGATTATTTGCAGAAGCGGGAAAATCATTCTGAAGTTCGAATTTGGTTTTGTTGTAATTTAATCCTGCTTGAATTTCAAATTGATCAGAAAGTAAAGTTCTAATTTGAGAGAAGATATTATAAAAATGCCTTTTCTGATCGGTTGCCGAAAGTTGATCGCCTTGTAAACTTCCGTTTCCGTTATTTTGCTGATATAAGTTTTGGAAAGTATTTCCACTGTAATTATCTCTGAAATATTCAATTCCACCAATAAACTGATTGTTGATTTTTCCGATTTTAAAATCTCCCGAAAATTGCGTTCTTACACCCGAAGTAAAAGTATATTGACGCAAAATATCAAAAGGACGAGGTTCGTTGCTGTCTTTGTAATTGATGAAAACAGAAGTCGAATTGTTGAGGTGATCGTTTATTTTGAAATCATAAGCCAATCCGCCCAGAGTCGATTTGTATTCTTTGAATCCTTGTGAAGCAACCCAAGTCGGCGCACCCGCCTGAGGATTATTTTCGAAAGTACTTTTATTGATAGAACTCGGAATGTAGGCTTTTAAATAAGTATAATTGGAGAAATACGTCAGTTTGCTGTTTTTCTTTCGGAATAATTCTCCCGAAAGTGTAATTCCTTCCCGATTATAAGCGCTGTTTTCACGCCAGCCATCGGTTTTTAAATTGTGATAACTTAAACTTAAAGAAGAACTTTTTTCATTTAAATCAAAACTCACTCTGTTTTTCAATAATCCAAAAGAACCAAAAGTAGAACTTACTTCAGTTTGATAATTTCCTTTTTTTAATATTTGAGGAGAAATCAAGATTGCTCCGCCCAAACCCGCGCCGTAAATACTCGAAAGCGGTCCTTTTATAATTTCAATTTGATTGATGTTTTGAAGATCAATATCATCAATTACCGTTTCGCTATTTCCAGAAGTCAGCGGAATACTTCCGTAAAAAGCTCTGATTTTATTGGTTCCGTACGGAGTTCTTGCGCCAATTCCGCGAATCGAAATTCGGGTTGTCGTAATATTAGACGATTGCATAAAAACACCTGGAATGGTGTTGATGACATTGCTAATGTCTGTCGTATTATTTCGAAGCAATTCTTTTTCGGATAAAATTCCAATCGAAGCCGGACTATTTTGTAAATCCCGATTAATATGAAGCGGACTTATTAAAACTTCGTTCAGTTTTTGGGTTTTTACAGAATCAATATTATGAACTGCTTTTTCCTGTGCAATTAGATTTTGTAGAATCGAAAACAGAATAATTAGGAAACAGTATTTTTTTAAAAACATATATTTTATGTAGCAATCCTTGGAATTTGGAATTTTATTTTAACAGATTAATATTTGGATTTATTTTTAACACATAGAAACATAGCATTGATTGAGGCAAAAAAGGCGTTTCACTTATCTAAATCCACATAGCAGGTATGTGTGAAAAACGAGTTTTCTTAAAATCAACTTTTAAATGCAAAAAAATCTATGTTCCTATGTGTTTAAAATCTTTTTTAGTTTGGGAATTTGGAATTCCTATTCAGGGATTTTAAAAATTTTATTTATTAGCTGTCACTTTCCAAATCGTGTTTCCGCTGTCATCATTTACCAAAAGTGATCCGTCGTTCATAACGGTAACAGCAACAGGGCGTCCGTAAACTTCGGCTTTATCATTATCAGAAATAAAACCAGTTAAAAAATCTTCTGGTTTTCCTGAAGGTTTTCCGTCTTTAAAAGGAACGAACAACACTTTATAACCCGAAATTTTAGAACGGTTCCAAGAACCATGCTGACCAACAAATGCTCCATTTTTATATTTTGCTGGAAATGCATCTTTCGTGTAAAAAGCCAATCCTAAAGAAGCGGTGTGAGCACCAACTGGAACATCAGGAACAATTGCTTTTTCGACTAAATCTTTTCTTTCGCCTTTCATTCTAGGATCAGGAATGCTTCCGAAATAAGAATATGGCCATCCGTAAAAACCATCTCTTTTTACACTTGTAATATAATCTGGAACTAAATCATCGCCTAATTCATCACGCTCATTAACTGCTGTCCAAAGTTCTTTGTTTGCAGGATTCCAATCCATTCCAACAGGATTTCTAAGTCCCGAAGCGTATAGCTTTTCGCCCGTTCCATCAGGATTAATTTCTAAAATAGCAGCACGGCGAACTTCTTTGTCCATTCCGTTTTCGCCTACGTTACTTCCAGAACCTACAGAAACATAAATTTTGCTTCCGTCAGGACTTGCTAATAAATTTCTTGTCCAGTGGTTGTTGTAACCTCCGGCAGGAAGTTCAAGGATTTTTTCGCCTTTGGTTTCCAGTTTCAGCGGATTATTTTTATAAGGATAACGGTATAATCCGTCGGTATTGGCGATGTAGAAAAAGTCTTTAAGAACCAGCATTCCAAAAGGTTTGTTGAGTCCTGTTATAAAAACCTGACGACTTTCAAATTTTCCATCTTTGTCTTTATCACGCAAAACAGTAATTTGGTTTTTACTAGATCTTGTGCCGCTTTCCACCACAAAAATATCTTGGTTTGGTGCAATGTATGTCCAACGCGGATTTTCAAATCCGTCTGCAAATTTAGTTACCGTAAAACCTTCTGGCGCTTTTGGTGTTTTGCCTTCAGACCAGCCAATAACTTTACTGTTTTTGGTTTTAGATTCGGTTGCATAGGGCGGAGGAAGCGTAAGATCTCCAATCGCCGTTTTTACAATATTATCTGACTGCTTGGCCAAAGCTTCTTTTTCTTCTTTTTTAACTTGCCCGTTGCAGGCCGTCATTAATGCTAATAATGATATGGAAAATAATGATAAGGATGTTTTCATTTGGAATCTTGGAGTTAAATATTTATACAACAACAATTTACTGAAATTAAAAACAGCATCAAAAAGTAATTTGTAATTATTAACTGATATTTAACATTCACAAAAAATATCGGCATACACGTTATTTTGTTAGAAGCAGTTAAGTTGTAATTCTGTATCTTTGTGCATTATTTTAAAAAGAAAAATAATGATACAACTTCACGATAAACAATTTGTTCCGTTTATTTCAGCTAAAGAAATTGATTTTGCTTTAACTAAAATGGTGGCTCAGGTAGAGGATGATTTTGGAGATGACACGCCAATTTTTATTGGAGTTTTGAATGGCGCTTTTATGGTAGTGTCAGATTTTTTGAAAAAATACAAAAAACCGTGCGAGGTTTCATTTATTAAAATGGCATCGTATGAGGGAACTGAAACTACTAATTCGGTTAAAGAATTAATAGGAATCAATCAGGATTTGACAGGAAGAACAGTTATCGTTATCGAAGATATTATCGATACTGGAAATACAATCGAAGAATTGAAGCACTTGTTTAAAGAAAGAAATGTAAAGCATTTTAAAATTGCAACCTTGTTCTTTAAACCAGAAGCATATAAAAAAGACATTAAAATAGATTATATCGGGATTAGAATTCCGAACAAATTTATTGTAGGTTACGGTTTGGACTACGACGGTTTAGGAAGAAATTTGACCGAAGTTTACAAATTAGCAGAATAACAAAATAACAAAACACAACTAAATATTCATTTAAAGACTTCTGAAAGACAGAGGTAACAACACTCATTTCAATTATGATTAACATCGTTTTATTTGGAAAGCCTGGTGCAGGAAAAGGAACTCAGGCAGAATTTTTAAAGGAAAAATACAATTTAACACACCTTTCGACTGGAGATATTTTTCGTTTCAATTTAAAAAATGATACTGAACTAGGAAAAAAAGCAAGAGTTTTTATGGACAATGGAGAATTAGTTCCATGCGAAGTAACAACTGCAATGTTAATTGATGAGGTAAAAAAACACCCTGATACAGCAGGATTTTTGTTCGACGGTTACCCAAGAACAATCAATCAGGCAGAGGCTTTAGATAAATTTTTACCAACTATTGGATCAAGCGTTACAGCAACTATCGCTTTAGAAGCTGATGATGAGATTTTGGTAGCACGTTTATTAGAAAGAGGAAAAACAAGCGGAAGAGCTGATGATCAAGACGAAGAGAAAATTCGTGTAAGATATCAGGAATACAACGAGAAAACAGCTCCGCTTATTGGATATTACAAAGAACAAAATAAGTTTCATGCCGTAGACGGTATCGGAACGATTGAACAAATTACAGAGCGCTTAACGTCAGTTATAGATAATTTGTAGAAGCTTTTTCCAGCTGTACGTGAAATCCCGATAGCTATCGGGACGCTAAAAAAACTATTTTTCCAAACCATAAAACGAGCTTCCTCCGGTGGCTGTTTTCTGGCAGGAAAAATTAGTTTTTTTAGCTCCGAGCTTTTCACTTCCATCTGGGCTATAATAAATTGAGTACAAATTGCATTTAACGAGACTATTTTATAACGAATCCCCTATCAATTGGAAATACTAATTATATTTTTTCTAATTCTACTAAACGGAGTTTTCTCCATGTCTGAAATCGCATTGATTTCGGCCCGTAAAAACAGGTTGGAAACAGCCGCGAAAAAAGGCAATAAAAGTGCTAAAACAGCGCTCGATTTAGCCAATTCGCCAAACAAGTTTTTATCAACAGTACAAATCGGAATTACCTTAATTGGTATTTTGACAGGTATTTATTCTGGAGATAAAATCACTGCCGATGTTGAACTATTTGTTGCAGGTTTTACAGCGTTAAAACCTTATGCACATTCAGTTGCAGTTGGAATTGTGGTTGTCGTTTTAACTTTCTTCTCTTTGGTTTTAGGAGAATTGCTTCCAAAACGAATTGGATTAAATTACCCAGAAGCAATCGCAAAAATGGTAGCAATGCCAATGAAAGTCATTTCGATCATTACGGCGCCATTTATCTGGCTTTTGACTTCTTCGACAGATTTTTTATTGAATGTTCTTCAGATAAAACCGACTGCTGACGGAAAAGTTACCGAAGAAGAAATTAAGGCAATTATCAAAGAAGGAACAGAAGTTGGAGAAGTTCAAGAAATTGAACAAGATATTGTGGAACGTGTTTTTCATATTGGAGATAGAAAAGTAAGTTCGTTAATGACGCACCGAAAATCTGTTGATATGCTGCCTTTAAAAGCAGATAAAGAAAAGATTAAAGAGCTGGTAGTTCAAGATCTGCACACTGTTTATCCAGTTTATAATGATAATTACGATGATATAGTTGGAGTAGTGACACTTAAAAATATTTTCGCTAGTATCGAAAATGATAATTTTGATTTATCAGCTATAGTTTCTGATGCGCCTTATTTAATGGAGCAGACAACGGCTTATAAAGCTTTAGAAAATTTCAAGAAAACAGGAGTTCATTACGCTTTAGTTTCAGATGAGTATGGTGTTTTTCAAGGTTTGATTACTTTGAATGATATTCTAGAAGCTTTAGTTGGAGATGCATCTGAATTTTATAAAGATGAATTCCAGCTGATAGAAAGAGAAGACGGTTCATGGCTGGTTGACGGACATTATTCATTACACGATTTCTTAACGTATTTTGAGTTAGACGAATTGACAAACGATTACGAAGTAAATACCGTAAGCGGAATGATTATGACGGAGCTTTCTCATATTCCAAAAGAAGGAGAGAAATTAGTTTGGCAGAAATTCGTTTTAGAAGTTGTCGACATGGACGGCGTAAAAATTGATAAAGTACTTGTAAAAGCGCTTAAAGAGTAAATAAAAATAGTTTTCAGTCGCAGTTTTCAGTAACAGTTTGCGCTGAAATTGAAATTGAGAGAGAATACAAAAACAATAGAATTTAGATAAAGAATTTGGAGCAATCTAAAATCTAAAATCTAAAATCTGAAATTCAGAAAAATGACAGAAGGGAATTTTGTAGATTACGTTAAGATATATGTTTCTTCCGGAAAAGGAGGAAAAGGATCTACGCATTTACATAGAGAGAAATTTATTGAAAAAGGTGGTCCGGACGGAGGAGATGGAGGTCGCGGAGGACATGTATATTTAGTTGGGAATAAAGGACTTTGGACATTATTTCACTTAAAGTTTGCGCGTCACATTAAAGCTGGACATGGTGGAGATGGTGGTGGAGATCGCAGTACTGGTGCAGATGGCGAAGATAAAATAATCGAAGTGCCGCTGGGAACTGTTGTAAAAGACAAAGAAACTGGTGAGACACTTTTTGAGATTACAGAACACGGAGAAAAACAGATTCTTGCAAGAGGAGGAAAAGGAGGTTTAGGAAACTGGCATTTTAGAAGTTCGACAAATCAAACCCCTCGTTATGCACAGCCAGGTTTACTTGGTGTAGAAATTGATGTAATTCTAGAACTTAAAGTTTTAGCAGATGTTGGTTTAGTTGGTTTTCCTAATGCTGGAAAATCTACTTTATTATCTGTATTGACTTCTGCAAAACCAAAAATTGCTGATTATCCTTTTACAACTTTAAAACCAAACTTAGGAATCGTAGCCTATAGAGATTTTCAATCTTTTGTAATTGCAGATATTCCTGGAATTATTGAAGGCGCGGCTGAAGGAAAAGGTTTAGGACATTACTTCTTGCGTCATATCGAGCGTAATTCAACACTACTATTTTTAGTTCCAGTTGACACTCCAGACATTAAAGCAGAATATGATATTTTGGTTAACGAATTGACGAAGTATAATCCTGAAATGTTAGACAAAGAACGTCTATTAGTTATTTCAAAATGCGATATGCTGGACGATGAATTAAAAGCAGAATTAAAAGCAGAATTAGACGTGACGTTCAAAGATGTTCCATACATGTTTATTTCATCTGTTGCGCAGCAAGGTTTAACTGACTTGAAAGATAAACTTTGGAAAATGCTTAACGAGTAAATTCAAATTTTATACAATTTTAAAAAAGGTATTCTGTTTTTCAGAATACCTTTTTTGTTTTAATAATGCTGTACCAATTGTAAATGTTGTTTAGTCCAATATCTTTTTTTCAATCTGTATTAAATTCTTAATAAAAGACTAAAAAATCGAAAACATATGCAATTTTGAATTTGTTTTCGGTGGAATAATTATAAATATGAGCTATATTCGCATCACTTAAACAAAATAACATGAAAAAAGTAATTTTATTCTTGACCATGTGCCTTATGGCTTTCCCTATGAGAGCTGATGAAGGAATGTGGTTTTTGATGTTTATCGAAAGATTGAACCATAGAGATATGGAAAAAATGGGCTTGCAATTGACAGCCGAAGAAATTTACAGTATCAATAATCACAGTTTAAAAGATGCGATTGTACAATTCAATGGCGGATGTACAGCTGAAATTGTTTCAAACAGCGGTTTGGTATTGACTAATCACCATTGTGGTTATAGTGCAATTGCAGAACTTTCAACTGCAGAGCAAAATCATTTGAAAAATGGTTTTTGGGCAAAAAATCGTTCAGAAGAACTAAAGCCTAAATCTTTATTTGTTCGTTTCTTCGTTCGTATGGATGATGTTTCTAAAAGAATTTTATCTAAAGTAAACGATCAAATGACAGAAACTGAAAGAAACAAAGCTATTCAGCAGGAAATCAGTTTGATTGAAAAAGAAAACAGCGAAAACGGAAAATATACGGTTTCTGTTCGTCCTTTCTTTCAAGGAAATGAATATTACTATTTTGTTTACCAAGATTACACAGACGTTCGTTTAGTAGGAACTCCTCCGGAAAGTGTTGGTAAATTTGGTGGAGACACAGACAACTGGGAATGGCCTCGTCAAACAGGAGATTTCTCTATGTTTAGAGTATACGCTGATAAAAATGGAAATCCTGCAGCTTATTCTAAAGACAATGTGCCATTACAGCCAAAACATCATTTACCAGTAAGTATTAAAGGTGTTAAAGAAAATGATTTCGCAATGATTTTGGGTTATCCAGGAAGAACAAACCGTTGGATGCCAGCTGGAGGAATTGAACAAAACATTAAATATGCTTATCCTGCGTGGGTTGAAGGTGCAAAAACCGGAATGGACGTAATGAAAAAGTATATGGATAAGGATGATACTGTTCGTTTAAAGTATGCTTCTAAATATGCTTCAACTGCAAATTACTGGAAAAATCGTCAAGGTATGATTGATGCTTTAACAAAGGCAGGAACAGTTGATACTAAAGCGGCGCAAGAAGATAAATTTTATGAGTGGGCAAGTAAGCCTGCTAATAAAGAAAAATATGAAAATGTAATTCCAACGATCAACGATTATTACAGAGAAACAAACTTGAAAGCGCGCCATGATAATTACTTGACACAGCTTTTACGTACTTCTAGTTATGCAACTGGACCTGCTAATTTAGGAAATGCATTAATTGCTTACTACAAAGAAAATGATGCCAAGAAAGCAGAAATGCTTCCTAAAATTAATGCAATGATCGAAAGCATTTATGGTGACTTTTATGCGCCATTAGAAAAAGATGTTTTAACTGCACAATTAAACTTGTATGCTGCTAAAGCTGCTGAATACGGACTTGCTCCAGAAGTAGCAAAAATGAAAACAGCGAACAATGGAGACTTTACTGCTGATATTGCAAAAGCAACAGAACAAAGTTATTTTACTACTAAAGAAAAAGTATTAGGATTTTTAGCAGATCCAAAACCAGTGGCAATTACACATGATCCATTGTATATTATTTCTAATGATTTGTTGACTAAATACCGTTCTAAAACAGATGATCAAGCGAAAGCTGATGATGGTTTTGCAACTGCTTTCCGTAAATTGGTTGAAGGTTTAAGAGAATCTAAATTAAACGCGATTAAGTATCCTGATGCAAACTCTACTTTGAGATTGACTTACGGAAAAGTTCGCGCTTTACCTGCGGATCCTCGTAACGATGCAAAAATCAATAACTATACTACAATGGAAAGTATGGTTAAAAAATACAAAGCAGGAGATCAAGAATTTGACTTACCAGCTCGTTTATTAGAATTGAACAAGAAAAAAGATTTCGGGCAGTATGCTGATAAAGCAGGATATATGCCAGTAAACTTTTTAACTGATAACGATATTACTGGAGGAAATTCTGGTTCGCCAGTTCTTAACGGAAAAGGAGAATTAATCGGAATTGCTTTTGATGGAAACATCGAAGCTATGGCTGGTGACGTTATTTTTGATTCTAATTTACAAAGAACTATCAACGTTGATATTCGTTATGTTCTTTGGATTATTGACAAATACGCTGGAGCTAAAAATATTATCGATGAATTGACGATTGCTAAATAATCTGATTTTAAATTCCAATTTATAAATCCCAAATTCCAAATTCCAAATTCTCAAAAAAATGGAAACTATTGGGATTATATAGTTCGATGTAAAATAAAAATTAAAAACCTAACAGGATTAAAACTGTTAGGTTTTTTTATTTCATTTCCTTGGAATTTGGAATTTAAAAATTGGGATTTTGTTAATTAACTTTCACTCGAATTCCTTTTGTATGACTTGCAAATTCTGGTGCATACATACTTTGAATGGTTGTGATTCCGTTAGAGAATTCTCCGCTGTTATTTACTCGAATATCGTATTCTAAAACATACGTTCCTTTGTTGATTTGATCGAAGAAGAAATGTGTTGCGGCATCTTTTGTGCTTATATAATAACCCAAGCGATCTTTATATTGATATTCAGAAAGTACATTTACAGGTTCAAAACAAGATGCTCGCATATCTTTTAAATGAATATACTCAGAATCTTCTTTTGCTGTAATAATTAATCGAACAGTAACTAAATCGCCAGTTTTCAATGGGGTTTTAGATGTTATTCGCTGTAATTGATCACCTTTTAAAATGTTTTTCTTCAAATACAATTCTTTCGAGACAGATAACACTGATCCAGTATTATTTTTAATTTTATCTAAATCTTCAAAATACTGCCAGTAAATACCGCCAAACGCAAGAACATTAGATTTGTTTTGAATTTTGATGGAAGCCATTTCTTTCTTCACTTCCTCGGCTTTCCAGTTTAATTTGATGTAACCTGTTCCAGCTTCTTTTTCGTTTTCGGCTAATTTTTTGGTTATGATTTTTTCATCTCCCAATTTTATAACGGTATTATCTTTTACCGAAATCCAATCGGTTCCTTGCATTAGTAAGGCATAAACAGCTTCGGTTGTAGATTTTGTTGTTGGCCAGTTTTTGGTTTGTTTGTTTTTTAGCAGCCAAACTTTCATTGCATCAACAGATTTTGTGTCATTATTTACTTCGGCGAAAGCCTCAATTAATAAAGCCTGAGTTTCTATCGGCGCCTGATACCAATACCAGCCTGCTTTATTGGCAATCCAGTACATTCCCCAATCTTCATTATTGGATGAAGTTTCTTTTAAACTTTCAAGGATTTTTTTAGCACTTTCTTTTTCTCCAAAACGATTTAAAGTCAAAGCGGCTAATCCTTTTTCATAAAGAGAATAATTCAGCCAATCTTTTTTAGCCGTTTCTAGATATAATTTAGTTGCTTTTTTTAGCGTATCAGAAATTGGATATTTCTCTAAATAAAAACTTCTAGTATACAAATAATGTAAATCAGAATACGGATTGATCCAGATTAGTTTATCAGTTGCTTTTACGTTTTTTGTTCGGGTTTGATGATATTCTAAAAACTTATTGTCTAAAAATGGAATTCCAGTTTTAGTGATTTCATCAATTTTAGAAATATCGTTTTTAGTCAGTTTTTCTAAATGACCTAAACCTGCCAGAATATGTCTGGTAATATATTCGCTTTCGAAACCGCCGTCAAACCATGAAAATCCGCCAGATGATTTTTGTTTTTGTTTTAATTTTTCGAAAGTCGCTACTTGAGAAGTTTTCATTTTTTCTAAATCAAATAAAAGAGCCAGAGTCTTTTTCTTTTCATCTTCATCTTGCGCATCATTAAACCAAGGAGTTTCTGCTAGAATAAGCGATTTTAATTCTTCATTTTCTTCTAATTTTGAAGTAGGTTTTCCGTTTTTTCTCCAATCTTCAAAAACAGTCGCAATTTTCGGATTACTTGAAATAATTTCTGTCGCTAAAGCATTTGCATAATAACGTGCAAAAGTTTGTTCCGCACATTCATGTTCGTATTCCATTAAATAGGGAAGAGACTGAATTGCAATCCAAGTTGGGTTTGAAGTATATTCTAAAGTAAACTGATGATTTTTTAATGTCGTAGAATTATTGTTTTTTAAGTTTTCAAACGTGTATTCTTTACTTGAATTTTCACGAACCCAAATCGGAATACTTTCTGTAACGAGCATATTATTCGTCAGAACAGGAAGAATATTTTCTTCTCCATCTGAAAAATTTCCAGCTTTTGCGACGATTTTATATTGAATTCCCTGCAAACCTTCTGGAATTGTAATCGTCCAGTTTGCCGTTGTATTTCCGTAAGGCGAGATGGTAAAGTTTTTAATGTTTTTGACGTTCAGCATTTTTGCATCAATTGCCTGCATGGTTACGGCATCAAAAAACTGCAAACTTGCGATTCCGGTTTTCGCTTCGGCGGTAACATTTGAAATTTTAGCGCTGATTACAACAGTGTCTTTTTCTCTAAAGAATCTTGGGAAATTCGGCATCACCATTAATTCTTTTTGTGTAATAACACTTTTTTCTAAATAACCAGAAACCGCATCTTTATTGTGTGCCAGCAAACGAAGTTTCCAAGCCGTTAAAGCTTCTGGCGAAGTAAAATTGAAACTTACTTTTCCTTTAGAATCTGTTTTTAAATTCGGGAAAAAGAAAGCGGTTTCAGAGAGATTTTTTCTGGCTTTTACTTGGGTTAGAGCTTGCATTGCTTTTTGGGTTGTCACAATGATTGCTCCATCTTTTCCTCTAGAACCATATGCTAAACTTGCTTCCTTAGGAGCTAAATAATCAATAGATAATAGATCTTCAGGATTAATCTTTTCAAAATTAATCTGTGAAGAAATTTCTCCATCAATTATATATAATATAGATGAATCTATAGCAATAGAAGTTAATCCACTAATTATTTTTTTGCCAGGAATGAACTTTATTTTGTTGGTTTGATAATAATATTCAGAATTTTTAGTCGTTTCCTGCGCGTACGCGACAATAGGCTTAACAAATTTAACCATGCTTACATTTGCTGCTGCAGAATCGACTACTATTTCATTTACGGTGCCAGCGCCAATTGGTTCATCAACTGTTAAAACGGCATCTGGATCTCCTTTTATGGTTTCGCTTCCGACTTTTTTATCTTTAATATCAGCAATTGTTATACCTAGCGCTTGGCCATATCTACTGTTGTAAAAATTGAACCCAAACCATTTTAATCTTATTTCTTCATTAGTAATTCTTGAAAAAGGCAATCTTTCGTTTAAGTTTTCTACAGAAAGGTACGTCATCTCAAAACCTAATTTTGTTTTATAGATTGCACTATTGTAATTGTAACGATTTACATTTAACGGATTCCAGTCTTCTTTTGCAAATTGATCTAAAGAGCTGTCGTACATAGATGCCAATACTTCTGCTTCATTTTTTGTATAAAGACTATTTAATTTGAATGACCAGTTTTCTGCAGTTCCAGGTTGTAACTTGCTTCTAAAACTTTCTACGCTCCATTCTAATTTTGGCTGTTGTGTTTTTAGAGTAACAGAAAGATCAGTTGTAAAAGAATCATTTTCAAAAACACTTTCAAATGTTAATCGTACTTGATTTTCGAATTCATTTTTTACAGGTAATTTAATCGTTGTTGCGTGGTTTTGTAAATGAATATTATTTTCAAAATAAACTTTGCTATTATAATTTCCATTAGCTGTAATGTGTAATTCTGGTATAACCGATGATAGTTTTACAAGAACAAAACCATCTTTTTTCGGATCATTATTCAGCTGTTCGGCAGTAAATAATTTACTTGGATCAAATTTGTCTTTACTTTGTTTAAGACTAAAATTCGTAGTAGTTTCTATCGGATTATCAAAACTGTCTTTGGCAGAGAATACAATTTTGTAATTTCCAGATTTATAATTTGAAATAAAATCGAGTACTATTTTTTTGTCTTTTTGAGTGTCGATGTTTTTTGAAAACAATAAAGTTTTGTTAGATTTTGAAAGTGTATCTTCTTTTAAAATTTCATAAGGAAACAGTTTCTCAAGTTCTTGGGCTGAAATAGTTTGAACTTCGGGTTCGTCTAAAACTCTGTTTTTGAATTTAGTAGAAAACGGACTTACAAAATATAATTTAATTTCGCCTTTTGCAGCTAAAAATTCCCCGTTTAAATTGGTACTGTTTAAAATTATTTCGTTTTTATTTTTGGTTTCAATTTTATTCGGAATCTGAGCGTTTAAGATCAAATCATGATAGCCAACTTTTACAGTTGTTTCTGCCGAATGTGTTTCTCCGTTTATATCTGTAACGGTAGCTTCAATTTTATAATTAAAAACAGGTAATTGTTCTTTAAGGTTGTTTTTCGGTGGTAGTGCAGTAAAATCAATGCTAAATTTACCTATTGCATCAGTTTTTGTTTCACCGACAGCTAAAGTTTCATTATTATCTCCTCCATAATAATTTCTATAAAAAGTGGTGTATCTGGTTACAGAATATTTTACAATTGCGTCAGAAATATTGCTTCCTGCAAAAGCTATTGCGTTTCCTTTAACCTTGATTGGCTGGTTCAATTGAAAGCTTTCTTTTTTAGGATCAAAAGTAACTTCAAATTTTGGACGTTTATATTCCTCCACAATAAAGTATTGGGTAGCGTTTTCTAATTGTACATTATTCCAGAAATCAATATTGCTGTCTGCGATTTTATCTGGTCTTTGTGCTTTAATATGAAAAGAACCTGTCAATCCGTTTTTAGGCAATGTAAATTCACCAGAAAAGGAACCATATTCATTCGTTTTTACGTCAAATTCTTTTATGTTTTGATAATTAACATCTGTAACCAGAATTTTGAATGATGTATTTGCGTTAATGCTAGTTTTGTTATTATTTTTTTGAATAGCAATTCCTTTATAATAAACTGTCTGGCCAGGTCTGTAAATAGCGCGGTCTAGATAAAACTGAACTTTACCGCTTGGTTTTTCATCGCTGGAAAGTTTATAGATTTCTGTATTTTGAATATAATTTTTGTGAAATACAATCGTGTCATTATCTTTTGAAAGTTTAACTACACCATAGTATGAATCATTATTAGAAACTTCAAAAGATGCTTTTCCACTTGCATCTGTTTTTACAATTTTAGTAGCAAATTCAATAGTAACATTTTCGAGAGGTTTTCCTGTTTTTCGATGCAGAACCTGATAGGTTTCGGTTTGGTTATTTTTAGAAACAAGAGTAGACAAATTTGAAACCGTGATAATTTGATAACCTTCTGCTTTTTTGTTTTTTATTTCAGAATCGCTTTCTACATAAACCAAATAATGTCCTATTGCTAGTTTTGGCAATATTATTTCTGTAGACGATTCGTAATAATCATTTTTGTTCGGAAGATTGTAAGTTTCAGAACTAATTTTAGTTTGTTTTTTAAGAATTGAATTTACTAAACTGTCTTTTTTGATTTCAGATAAATCATAAAAATCAACTGTTTTAGATTGCGCAATTTTGTAAAAAGATACGACGGCATTATTTACGTTTTTGAAACGAATTAAAGCTCTAGTATTTTCGTTTTCGTACCTATTTTGCAGAAGTTCAATCGACAACTCTTTATTAAGAATCTGTTTTTTCTGTATTGAAGCAATTTTTGCAGTATTCGATTTGTCATTAATTTTTATGATTTCATCTAGAATAACAAGCGCTTCAATGTTATTATTTGGCTTTGTTTTTTTTGAAGCATTATCGGTTAAAATAGTGGCTTTGTCTAATTTAATATCTTGAATAAGATCTTTATCCTGAACTTGTTTTTCGAGTTTTTCTAAAAATGCATAGTAATCAAAAGGGTCTTTTGTTAGATAAGTATAACAAAATTTTGCACGGTCAAATTGATTTTTGAGTGAAGGCTTATTTGTTTCTTTTTTTTGATACAAAGACAACACTTTTTTGATGTTTGCATCTTCGACAAAATCAAGATTGAGTTTTGTAAACAATTCAGAGTTTCCTAATAACTGTTCTTTATAAGTTAAGAAATCACTGATTCGAATATCCCAGCTGTTTATTTTTTCTGTATAAAATTCGATGTTTTCTTTTAGTAAAAAATCCCATAAAGTTTCTTCTCTAAATTTTTCTAAAGATGAAAATTCAAAAATAGCTTCATATTTACTTAATGGTGTTGTTTTTAATACAGCTTCATTTTCTAATGTTTTTTCAAAAGCGAGAACAATATCTTCTTCTGTTATATCAATTTGAGGAACATAATCTGAATGTGGAATTTCTACAGAATCAATCGCGGTGTCGCCATAATCTGCAACAGCAGCAGAATCAACAACAGCCGCAGCTTCGTCAACCGCTACTGCAGTTGAATCCAGTACAATAGTGTAATCATAATCAGAATAATCTTTTAGGTATTTAGCGTAAATTAAATTTAAAATTGCTTTTGAAGGAATAGATACGCGATTAATATCGGTTTTAAGATTTTCGATAATTTTACTTTTTGAATTTTCATCGAGTACCTGCAAATATTTTGACTGATAAAAGAAGGATTTTATCATCTGTACTTCATCTTTTTTGGATACAGCTCTTTTGTAGATTTTGGCTACAACTTCATTTGCCGATTTTATTTTGCCTTCGTTTTCGAATGATATGGCTTTAGACCATTTTTTATCATTCTGTTGTCCAAAAATTACTGAAGAGATTAATAAGAATACAAAAAGTATATTTTTCATAAGAAAGTTTTAATCTTTAGATGAATTAATTTGCTGATTGGTTGGAAAGATTTAAAAATTATTTTTAAAAATAATTTTCGTACAAATTAATAATTTATTTTCAAAACCAAATAGAGCATACTATATTTCCTTATTTTTGAAAAATAATTAACCGGTTTAATCGTTGAATTGTGTATTCGTTTAATCGAATAAACGATTCAACATCTAAACGATTCAACGTATTCAATGAAGACACATTTCATCGCCATTGGCGGAAGCGCAATGCACAATCTGGCATTAGCATTACATAATAAAGGATATCAGGTTACAGGAAGCGACGATGCTATTTTTGAACCTTCAAAATCAAGATTAGAGAAAAAAGGAATTCTTCCTGCCGAAATGGGTTGGTTTCCAGAAAAAATAACTGCTGATATTGACGCCATTATTCTAGGAATGCACGCAAAAGCAGATAATCCTGAATTGTTGAAAGCGCAGGAATTAGGTTTGAAAATCTATTCGTATCCTGAATTTTTATACGAACAATCTAAAAATAAAACACGTGTTGTAATTGGCGGTTCTCACGGAAAAACTACCATTACTTCGATGATTTTGCATGTAATGCATTATCATAATATTGCTGTAGACTATATGGTGGGAGCACAATTGGAAGGTTTCGATACAATGGTTCATTTAACTGAAGAAAATGATTTCATGGTTTTAGAAGGTGATGAATATTTGTCTTCTCCAATTGACAGACGTCCGAAGTTTCATTTATACCAGCCAAATATTGCTTTGATTTCTGGAATTGCTTGGGATCATATTAATGTTTTTCCAACGTATGAAAACTATGTGGAACAATTTGAGATTTTTATTCAAAAAATTACAAATGGAGGCATTTTGGTTTACAACGAAAATGATCCAGAAGTAAAACGTGTTTCTGAAGCAGCAACAAATCCGATTAGAAAAATTGCGTATTCGACTCCAGAATATTCGGTAAGTGACGGTGTAACTTTATTAAAAACCCCAGAAGGCGATATGCCAATTGAAGTTTTTGGAGCACACAACTTAAATAATCTTGCCGGAGCAAAATGGATCTGCCAGAATATGGGTGTTGATGAAGAAGATTTTTACGAAGCAATTGCAAGTTTTAAAGGCGCTTCTAAACGTTTAGAAAAAATTGCCGAAGGAAAAGGAAAAGTGGCGTACAAAGATTTTGCGCATTCGCCAAGTAAAGTGGCTGCAACTACAAAGGCGGTAAAAGAGCAATATCCGAACAGAACTTTGGTGGCTTGTTTAGAACTTCATACATATAGCAGTTTAAATGCGGCGTTTTTAAAAGAATATGAAGGCGCTTTAGAATATGCAGATGTTGCTGTTGTTTTTTATTCGCCAGATGCAGTAAAAATTAAACAGCTGGAAGAAGTGACTTACGAGCAGATTGCAACTGCATTTAACAGAAAAGATTTGATTATTTATACCAATCCAGCTGAATTTAAAGAATATTTATTCAACTTAAATTTAGATAATTCGGCTCTTTTATTGATGAGTTCAGGAAATTATGGAGGTCTAAATTTTGATGAAGTAAAAGGTTTGATTAATTAAAGGAATTAGTCAATTAGAAAATTTGATAATTAGCCGATTGTTAGAAAACAATCGGCTTTTTTTTGATTGGAATTTGGAATTTTTATATTGGAAATTTACTTCCCATATTTGAAATGTCCAACGATTTTATATTCAAACAAACAATCTTCTAGAACTTGCCCGCCTCCGATGTTGTGAACGATTAAATTTCGTTTTCCATCTGATGATTTTTTGTTGGTCACAATTCCAATATGCGGTAATTTGTCATTAATCATCCAAGTTACTAATTCTCCCGTTTTATAATCTTTTGCATTTTCAGTTACGGGCAATTTAATTCCTTTTCTTTCAAAAAAAACTTCTAGATTAGGAACTCTACGATGGTCTATATTAGTATCGGTTTTTGTCATTCCCCATTTTTTGAGATTGGGATATAATGAAAAATTTTCAAGCATATCTTCGTGAACTTCTTTTTGAAGATCAATATTTAAAATCCGAAAAGATCGAATTATAACATCTGTACAAACACCTTTATCTTTTGGTATATCTCCGTTTGGATAGTCAATCTTAAAATAAGCAGGATCATAATCAATAGAAGGATCAATTATAGATAGTGCCGCTTGAGATAATTTTTCTCCAAAAGTTTTAGGTATGATAGTACTTGAGAGAGCTATGTTATTTGACTCTTTTGTATGGCAAGAGAAAAATAGAAGGCACAAAAGAAGAATATGTAATGGTTTCATTTTTAGACTTTTTATTTCTAAAGTTAATAAAATTTAAATTTCATGCTAATTTTTTGAAAGATTTTTCTTCTTTTTGATATCTTCGCTCTTTAAAAGAATTGTAATTATGGAAAAATCTAATTTTCCGATCACCAATTGGTCCGAAGATGATAAGCCTCGCGAGAAATTAATGTTGAAAGGAAAAGATGCCTTGAGTGATGCTGAATTAATCGCGATTCTCATAGGTTCTGGAAGCAGGGACGAATCTGCAGTCGATTTAAGTAAACGTATATTATCTAGTATAGGCGGTTTAAATTCATTGACTAAACTATCTATTTCACAGCTAATGAAGTTTAAAGGAATAGGAGAGGCAAAAGCAATTACAATCATCTCTGCCTTGGAGCTGGGAAGGAGAAGAAGAAAGTTAGATGACGCGCCTGAATTAAAGAAAATAACTTCCAGTAAAATTGCGTTTGAAATTATGCGTCCAATAATCGGAGAACTTTTTCACGAAGAATTTTGGGTGCTTTTTCTTAATAATTCAAATAAGGTTATTGCCAAATCACAGTTGAGTAAAGGAGGAATTACAGGAACAATTGTAGATGTCAGAATAGTTTATAAATTAGCGATAGAAAATGGAGCTACAGGATTGATTTTGTGTCATAATCACCCGTCTGGAAGTTTAAAGCCCAGCGATGCCGACAAACAGATTACAAGGAAATTGAAACTTGCGGGAGACAGCTTAGATGTTAAAGTTTTGGATCATTTGATTATTACTGAATCAAAATATTATAGTTTTGTAGATGAAGGAATTTTTTAATACATGAATACCACAATTACAGACGTCTTTTTTGACTTAGATCACACGCTTTGGGATTTTGATAAAAATTCGGAAATGGCTTTTGACCGAATATTTAAAAGCAATTATAAAGATATAGTTACGGAAGATTTTATAAAAAAGTACATTCCCATAAACCAAGAATGTTGGAGGTTGTATCAAAATGATAAAATAACACATCAGGAATTGCGTTTTAATCGTTTAAAGCTTTCTTTTGATGCTTTGAGTTATGTCATTTCGGAAGAGAATATTTTCTCAATTGCAAATGATTATATCGAGTTTCTGACTGATAATAATTATCTTTTTGATGGTGCGATTGAAGTTTTAGAATATTTAAAGCCAAAGTATAAGCTCCATATTATTACCAACGGATTTGCAGCTGTGCAAGAGAAGAAAATTAATAAAGCTGCTTTGGGCAGTTATTTTAATACCATAACAAATTCTGAGCTTGCAGGTGTTAAAAAGCCAAATAGTATTATATTTGATTATGCATTAAAATTGGCTGATACATCAAAGGAAAATAGTATCATGATTGGAGACGATTTTGAGGCCGATGTAACAGGAGCTTTAAATGCTGGTCTAGATGCAATTTTTTTTAATGAAAGAAAACACGATGTATCTGGTGATTATAAACAAATAAACCATTTATTAGAACTAAAAAAATATTTATAATGATGAAAATTAAATTTCTGCTTATTGCAATTTTATGCTCAGTTACTGGGTTCTCGCAATCTATTAATGATTACAAAGCTGTAATTATACCCTTGAAATATGATTTTATGAAAAGCGATAATCAATATCGTATTGCTACCTTGAGTAAACAAAATTTAAATAAGGCTGGTTTTGAAGCATTTTATGCTAATGAACAGCTTCCTGAAGGATATACAGATCGATGCCAAGTATTGTATATAGATGTAGAAAGAGACAATGGTTTTTTGGTAACTAAGCTGATTGTGAAATTTAAAGATTGTTTTGGTCAGGTTGTTTTTGCATCAGAAGCAGGGAGAAGTAAAGAAAAAGAATATGAATTAGCTTATAAAGAATCTCTTGATAACGCTTTTAAATCTGTTTATGCATTGCATTATAAATACAGTGGTACTCCTGTAATGGTTACTAAAACTACAGCTCAAGCTCCGACAAAGGTTACTGCTGAGACTTTAGCGGCTGCAGCTCCCGTTGCAACTACTGCAGCAGCTTCGCAAATGGTTGTGGTTGCTCCATCTCCAGATTTGAAAGATCCAAATTTATTATACGCTCAGCCAACAGAGTCTGGTTATCAGTTAATTGATAAAACACCTAAAGTAGTTATGAAGCTTTTAAAAACTTCTCAGACGAATGTTTTTATAGCAATAAAAGATAATGTACAAGGTTCTTTAATTTTAAAAGAAGATCGTCAGTGGTACTTTGAATCGTATCAAAATGACAAACTGGTTTCAGAAAAAATTACAGTAAAATTCTAAAACATACAAATTCGGTTTAATAACCGTATTTATCTTTCCAGCGGTTCTTTAAAAATTCTCGGTTGCTGTTCTCTCTAGAATTGCTTCCAGGATTATAAAGAACCGTTTCTTTTATAGCATCAGGCAAGAATTCTTGTTCGGCAAAATTATTAGCATAATCATGCGAGTATTTGTATTCATCACCGTATCCCAGCTCTTTCATTAGTTTTGTAGGAGCGTTTCGCAGATGAATTGGAACTGGTAAATCGCCTGTTTGCTTTACCAATTGCTGTGCGTTTCCTATTGCCATATAAGAGGCATTGCTTTTTGGAGATGTAGCAAGATAAATAGCACATTGGCTTAGAATAATGCGGCTTTCAGGATATCCTATTGTCGTAACCGCCTGAAATGTATTGTTTGCCATTATGAAAGCAGTTGGATTTGCATTTCCAATATCTTCGCTTGACAGAATTAGCATTCTTCTTGCAATAAATTTTACATCCTCGCCTCCTTCAATCATTCTAGCAAGCCAATAAACAGCTCCGTTTGGATCGCTGCCTCGAATTGATTTAATAAAAGCAGAAACAATATCATAATGCTGTTCTCCAGTTTTGTCATAAAGAACCGTATTTTGCTGTACTAATTCTAAAACGCGGTCATTTGTAATGGTTATATCATCGCCTGCAGATGCATTAATAACCAGTTCAAAAATATTTAGAAGTTTTCTTCCATCACCACCAGAAAGACGTAATAAAGCTTCAGTTTCCTTAAGATTTATATTCTTTGTCAATAAGTAAGTGTCAGTTTTCATTGCGCGCTCTAATAAAGCCTCTAAATCGGCTTTTGTGAATGCATTTAGTATGTAAACTTGGCAACGTGACAATAATGCAGGAATAACTTCAAAACTTGGATTTTCTGTCGTCGCGCCAATTAAAGTTATCCAGCCTTTTTCGACCGCAGCTAAAAGAGAATCTTGTTGTGATTTACTAAATCTATGAATCTCGTCAATAAATAGAATTGGATTTTTGGCAGTAAATAAGCCACCGCTTTGTTTTGCTTTTTCTATAACATCACGAATGTCTTTTACCCCAGAATTAATCGCACTTAATACAAAAAACGGTCTTTTTGATTCTTGTGAAATAATTTGGGCTAAAGTAGTTTTTCCTGTACCTGGAGGACCCCAAAAAATCAATGAAGGAATTATTCCTTTAGAAATTTGCTGCGTTAAAGATCCGGTTGGACCAACCAGATGATGCTGACTAATATAGTCTTCTAATTTTTGCGGCCGTATGCGCTCTGCTAATGGTGCTTCCATTTTACAAAATTACTGTTTTTGATTTTAGATTTTATCTATTGAAAGTTAAAACAATAAAGGTTAGGGGAAGATTGTTACATTTTGAGACAAGTTTTACATTTAGTAAGTATGACAAAATATCAGTAAAATATTTTTGGATAGTTTTTTGAGTTCTTATAATCAATTATTTATTATAATATGAGCGATACTAATTTTAAATTTTCAAATTCGGTTATAGGACTTCCTTTGTTTTTTGTCCTTTTTTTGTGGATTATATATTGGTTGCAGATTCGCTTTGATTTTGACTTTTACCGTTACGGAATATATCCTAGAGACTTTTTAGGCTTACGCGGTGTTTTGTTTAGTCCTTTTATTCATGAAAATTTAGAACATCTTTATAATAATAGTATTCCGCTGTTGATACTACTTGCAGCAATTCAATTTTTTTATCCAAAACAGACATTTGGAGTAATTAGCTACGGGATTTTATTTTCTGGAATAATTACTTGGATTGTTGGACGAGAAAATTTTCACATTGGAGCCAGCGGACTGATATATGTTTTGGTTAGTTTCATTTTCTTTAAAGGAATTCAGACTCGTTATTACAGATTAGTAGCTTTATCACTGACTGTGATTTTACTTTACGGCGGGATGATTTGGTATGTTTTTCCAGATGTCGATAAATCTATTTCGTGGGAAGGACATTTAGCAGGTTTGATAACAGGTTTCGTTTTGACTCTATTTTACAAAACGCCGGAATATGCAAAGCCTATAGTTTATGATTGGCAGCGACCAGATTTTGATCCAGCTACCGATTCTTTCATGAAACATTTTGATGAAAGCGGCAATTTTGTCAACATCTCTCCTGAAGAAGACGAAAAGAACGAAGCATATTTTTCTTCAAGTCACTTCGTAAATTATATTGTGACCAGAAAAACAGAATCTGATGACGAAATTTAGTTTGATGTGTTTTTGAGATTAAATTACTAAATTTGTTAGTATAACAATTTAATTTCTAGAGTTATGAATAAAATAACGATATTGATTTTGTTTTTATGTTTTTTTCTAAAATATAATGTTAGCGCTCAATGTGAAATTAAAAACAGGATACTCGCAGATGGAAGCATGATGTATTTTTTTGAGCCTGCTGTCTTTTATTCTACTAAATCGAAATCTTTAAAAATTAATATCGTAACTGATAAAGAACATTATTTCGTGGCATTACAGCCAACGCCATTTCCTGATAAGAAAGTCGGAAAGAAAATAAAAGAGGATTTGATTATTCACCTTGCAGATAATAATACTTATAAACTGGCACATTACGATACACAGTATCGAAGAAATGACTCCATTATGCAGGTTCTGTATTTAATTGATGATAAAGATCTAAATGCATTCTCAAATTACGAAGCTTTAACTGCAGAAATCAATATGGAAGGTACGGAGTTTGTAAGAAGTTATAATTTTAAACTTCATAAAAATGCAATAAAGGAACAATTGATTTGTTTTTTGAAAAAAGAAGAGAAATAGATTATTCTTCGTCCTTTATTTCTTGCTCGTGTCTATTGGCAATTTTTTTCTGAATGTTTCTAAGGAGATTATTGAAACTAATGGTTAACGAAGCGGCATTGGTGATTTGGTTTCCATTATTTCGAGGTAAAAATTCATTGCAATAAGTGAGTTCAACCTGAATGTCATCCGAAAATAAATAACCAGCGCCTAAGTTCAATCTGTTACGATCGAAGAAACTTTCTCCTGTGACTTTAGCACCAGATTTTAAATATATTTCATCTGAAGCTACAGCGTAAATTACACCCTCTCTTAAAACTTTACTATTTATTGGTTTCAAATATTTTATTTGGTGCCGATATCGAAAAACATTTTCATAATCGTCATCTTGATTTTTCATATGACGAAATTCCGTTCGTATTCTTGTACTTAAAGTGTAACCAGTTTTATGAAAGTAATAAATTCCTTGAAGTGCAAAACGCCATTCAGGAGATTCAAATTGACCTATTTCGGGAACATCTTTATTGCTGTAATATGCGAAGAAAGTAGAAAATTTCCATCGAGAGGAATAGTAGTAATGTGCCCAGCCTCGAAGAGATCTTTGTATGGTATTGTCAAACAAATTAGATGAAGATTCTGTGCTGCTGTAAGCTGTGGCAATATCTATTTCTGTAGACCATTTTTTACTTAGCGTTTGGTTGAACTGAATCTCATTCCAAAATTGACTGTAAGTGGTATTCTGTCCGTAGCTGTTTGTAATAATTAAAATTACAAACAGGCATCGAACTATAGTAGTTATTTTTATTGGATTAGATTTTGAAAGCATTAATTAAAGTTTTAATTATTCATTCTAATCATAATGCTCAATATTCTTTAACTTCTTTGACGGACTACTTCGTATAGAAATGCGCCGCAGGCAACAGAAACATTTAAAGATCCTATTGAGCCAAACATTGGCAGTTTTGCTTTTTCATCTACTATCTTCAAGACAGAAGGGTTTATTCCTCGATCTTCTGAACCCATAATTATCGCAATTGGATCAGAAAGAGAAACGTCATAAATATTTTGATCTGTTTTTTCAGTTGCAGCTACGGTTTTAATTCCAGAGCCCTGCAAATAGAAAATGGCATCTTTAATATGTTCCACTTTGCAGATAGGCACATTAAATACTGCTCCAGCTGACGTTTTAACCGTGTCTCCGTTCACAGGTGCAGAACCCGCTTTTTGAACAATGATTCCGTTCACGCCAGTGCATTCTGCCGTTCTAATAATTGCACCAAAATTTCTTGCATCAGAAATTTGATCTAATATTAAGAATAAAGGTTTTTTTCCAGATTCAATAGTAGATTCAACAAGGTGTTCCAAATCTATAAAGCCAATAGGAGAGATGGTAGCTACAGCACCTTGATGGTTATTTGGAGTAAGACGGTTTAATTTTTCTACAGGAACATAAGAGAAATTAATGTTTGCACGTTTCATTACCTTCATTAAATCTTTCATTAACTCTCCAGAAATCTCTTTCTGAATAAAGACTTTGTCTACTTCTTTTCCTGCTTGAATTGCTTCTATAATGGCTCTAATGCCGAATATTTGATGTTCTTTTTCCATGTGGCAAATATAGGTAATATGTTTATATAAAAAAACCGCCCTGAATTAACAGAGCGGTTTTGATATTTATTTAAGTCTAAAAATTATTTTTTAGCCCAAATTAATTTAGTGTCTAATTCATCACCACCAATTGCAGCAGCAGCAGCAGCAACATTCTCACCATTTAACTGTTGTAAGTTAACTGGGTAAGTAAATCTAGCAGGCATAGCTGTTAAATTGTTTAAAGCAATAAATGTATAAGTTGTAACTCCAGCTTGTGGTACATTGAAAGCGTAAGACTGACCTGGTAAAAGAATTGTATTAGGGAATCCAGTTCTTCTGTATTCAGCATAAGCTTCGTAAGGTTGCATGAAAAGAGCAATATACTTTTGGTTAAGTACGTTTGCTTGGTTCGCAGCTGGCAAAGTAGCTAAGAAAGCTGTGATTTTTGCAGCTGATACTCCCCAACGCTCCATAGATGCTCTTACACCATTCTGGTAGTTTGCATTGTTCCATCCATTGTTTTCTGCTAAAAGGAATTGTACTTCAGCATATTCCATTAAGATTTCTCTGTAATCTTGTTTTAACACATTTGAACTCCAGAAAGAAGTACTTGGTCTTTGTCCTGCTGCTTGAGCACTTGTAATACCGTATGGCATACCAACGTATTGTGTTAAATCATCTGTTTCAGTATAACTTGCAGCTTTTACAGCAGCTTTAGTAGCTGTTTTTGGAGCAGCGTATTTTTGTAACCTTGGGTCAACTCCAAAATTTCCTAAGTTTCCTTTTAACAAGTCAACAAATGTATTAGAGATAGCAAAGTCAGTTCTGTTTCCAATGTAGAAATCATTGTAGAATGGACTTGGAAGTACATCGTCTTTTTGGTAAGTTAAACCAACATTGTCAGCGTTTGAAGTCATAACACCTCCAGCAATAGCTTCAGTAATATGAGTTTCAGCTCCAGGAACAACTCCTTTTACTCTTGTTGCAATACGTAATCTTAAAGAGTTAGCGAATTTAACAAGTTTTGCAGGAGTTCCAAAAAGTTTATCACCTCTTGTAAATACAACTGGCTCAGAAGTTACAACCATTGCAGCAGCTTCTTTAAGTTCTTTCAAAAGATCTGCGTAGATCTTTGTTTGAGAAGCGAATTTAGGCTTTAAATATTTCTCAATCTGCAATGCCTGGAAATCAGGATCATTGTTTCCATAAGACCAGTAAGGAACATCTCCATAAGCATCAACTAATTGTAAAAAAGTATATGCTAACATTACTCTGGCAGCTGCAATTTGGTTATTTGGATTTCCATAAGCCTCATTTGCTGCTCTAGTTACAGGGTCAGTATTTAAATCAATTACAGTTTTATAATCTACAGCACTTAAGTAGTAGTCAGTATATAAACTTTGATTTGTTACTTCTCTAAATTGAAAACGATCTTCCTCAGTATAGTTTCTTTGTGCAGAATACTGAACCCATGGTAATGCCATTCTTCCCGAAGAGAAACTTCCTCTTGAGTTTGTCATTAAAGCATAGTTTGCACCGTTAAAAATACCGAAAGTAGTTGTTTGACCAATTTCAGGTGCATTAGGGTTTTTGTTGATTTCCTCTAATTTATCATCACAACTTACAGTAGTGGTAAGTAGTGTTGCAATTGATAATATTGATATGAATATTTTTTTCATCTTAATTTTGTTTTAGAATTTTAATTCTAGATTCATTCCGTATGTTCTAGTAGATGGTAAAGAACCTCCTTCTAGACCTTGCGTGTTACCACTACCATATGAAGCCATCTCTGGGTCCATTCCTTTCCAATCGATTCCCCAAGTGAATAAGTTTCTTGCGAATAAAGAGAATCTAATATCAGCGAAAGGTCCGATGATCTTTTTAGGTAAGTTATATCCAAGAGTTACCTCTCTTAATTTGATATAACTTGCATCAAAAACGTTTAAAGCATCAAGTCCGTAGTGTTGTTGAGCCCAAGCTTGACCAGGTAATACAGATGTATTTTTTGTTCCATCTTCGTATACAGCATCAACTACAATACCATTCTCTCTAATTCCGTTAGCAGCTGTTGGCTCTAACATACCAGAGTAGTGACCCCACATGTGTGAAGTAGAGAAGTAGCTTCCACCTTCTTGAATGTCAATTAAGAAACCAAAGTTTAAGTTTTTATATTTAAAGTTGTTTCTGAAACCCATGTTGTATTTAGGAGTAACAGTTCCTAAAGATTTTTGAGCTGAAGGAATATATGCTCCATCTGCATCAACTACTTTGTTACCATTAGCATCGTAAGTAAAGTCAGTTCCGTAGATTTGACCATAAGGCTGCCCAACTACAGCTAATAATCTAGCTTGGAATGGTGCATTTGCAAGAGTTAACTCGTTAGTACCGTCAACTAATTCTAACAATTTGTTTTTGTTTTGAGCATAGTTCCAAGTGATATCCCATCTGAAATCTTGTGTTCTAACAGGGTTTACTGTTACAGTAGTCTCGATACCTTTATTTTGTAATTTACCAGCATTGAAGTTTTTAAATGCATAACCTGTAGATGCATCAACTTGAATTGGAGTAATTAAGTCAGTAGTAGTTACATCATAGTAAGTGAAATCTACTCCTAATCTTCTGTCAAATAAGCTTAATTCTAAACCTACCTCAGATGTAGTTTTTAACTCAGGTTTTAAGTCTGGGTTACCAGCAGTATTTGGTTGGCTGTATCTTGGATCATTTTGAAATGATGTACCAACTGTAGCGTAGTTAGCTAATGCATAAGTTGCAGCAGCGTTACCAGCTTGTGCCCAACCACCTCTTATTTTACCATAGTTTAACCAAGAAATGTTAGTTAATTCAGAGAAGATGAAACTTCCAGTAACAGAAGCATAATTAACTGGTTTTCTTACTGTACTAAACCAATCTTGTCTATCTGTAACCTCTAAGAATAAGAAATCATCATAACCTAAAGATACGAAACCATATAAACTGTTTGTTCTATTTTTTTCGTCAAAGTTAGTTGCTTGCGCAGGGCTTGCACTATTTGATAAGTTGTAAATGTTTGGTAGTACTAATCCTCCTACAGTGTTTCCAGAAACTCTTGTAAAGTTGTAGTTTCTTCTGTTAGCTCCAGCAAATGAATTGATACTGAATTTATCGAATTTTTTATCGAAGTGTAAACGAGCTTCGTAGTTGAAGTCTGTTAATGTTCTTGAACTTTGAGTGTAGCTTGAAGTTGCTTGTGAACCAATTGCTACTCTTTCTTGAATGTTCAAGTTATAAACGTCAGCATAAACGTTACCTACAGCGTACAATTCTGGTGTGAAGTTGTATGTAAGTTTTCCGTTACCATAGATTCTATTTCTAGTATCGTTTGAAGTATTTTCATTGATAATCCAGTATGGGTTATCAGAGTAGTTAGGTGTTGCATCATTCCAAGCAATTCTGTTCCAAGATCTTTGAGCACCATTTGCTAGTTTGTAGTCTTTCAATTCTTCATAATCCAATTGTCTTTGACCCCATTGGAAGAATTTTTGTCCTAAACCATTATCACCGTATCCAACTTCAGGTCTGTTGAAACCTCTAGTTTGTACGTATGTTGCCATACCTTCAGCTTTCAATTTGTCGCTTAATTTAGCGTTAGCATTGATAGAGAAAGTGTTTTTTGTTAAAGATGAGTTTGGAACAACACCTTCTGTTTTTTGGTTAGCAAAAGAGAATCTAACTCCTGCATCTTGTGTAGATTTTGCAAAAGAGATAGAGTTGTTTCTTGTTACACCAGTGTTAAAGAATGATCTTACGTCGTTTTTAGGATCTACCCAAGATTTTTCTTTTAAGTAATCATTAGCGAATTCTGGGTCAAATGCATTCCAAGGTAAATACTTTAAGTTTGCATCATATTTTGGTCCCCAGCTTTCGTCAGTAGCATAGTCAGCAATGTTGTAAGTTTGACCATTGATAACTTGTTGTTGGAAAGTTGATGAGCTACCTCCTCCATACTCATGCTGTAAGTTTGGCATAATGTATACGTTTTCGAACGTGATACCTGTATTGAAAGATATTTCAGATTTTCCGCCTGCTTTTTTTGCAGATTTAGTAGTATACAAGATAGCTCCGTTACCAGCTCTACTTCCGTAAAGAGCAGCAGCAGGACCTCCTTTAAGTACAGTTACAGATTCGATGTCATCTGGATTGATATCAGAAGAAGCATCTCCATAATCTCTACCTCCAGCACCTCTTTGAGTGTTTGTAGTATTGTAGTTACCATTATCTAATGGGATACCATCAATAACAATTAAAGGTCTGTTTTCACCTGTTACAGATCCAACACCTCTAAGTACAACTCTTGTAGAACCTCCCATTGTAGAAGGAGCAGTTACTTGTAAACCAGCAACGTTACCAGATAAAGCTGATACTGCGTTGGTTTGTCCTCCTTCGTTAATAACGCTACCTTTCAAATCCTGAGCAGCGTAACTAATAGATTTTTTCTCTCTTTTAATACCAAGTGCAGCGGTAATTACTACACTCTCTAGTTCTACAGAAGCGTCAGATAACTTAACGTTTACTGTAGTTGAAGTTGCAGCTAGTTCTTGAGTTTTCATCCCAATGTAGCTGAATACCAAAATTTGGCTTGGTGATGCTTTGATAGAAAATTTACCATCAAAATCAGTTTGTGTCCCCGCTTTAGTCCCTTTAACTAATACACTAACACCCGGTAAAGGCATTCCTGCATTATCAGAAACTGTCCCAGAAACAGCTCTTTCTTGCGCAAATGATAATTGCGCAACTAGTACTAGTAAAAGCACTAAGAATCCATTGAACTTTAGTTTCATTTTTAAATATTTTGAATTAGTATCGCAAAACTCTTAATAATTTGTTAACTTTCCTAATAAAAAAAATATTTTTTTCATTAAAGATCAAAATTTAACATTATAACATATGTTTATGATAGTGTTATATAATTGCAAATCTGATGTTTCTTCTCCTCCGTTTGTAAGGTTTATTTTCAGTATTCCACTTGTTGTCTGAATCGTTGTTCCAATTCCTATTCCTATTAATTTTTTTATTTGATTTTTGTTCGAAGCGCTTGTTTTATCTTGGTATAAGGCGTAATCGAGAATTGAATTTATATACAGGTTTTTAGATAATAAATACCTGTATTCTGTAAGAATCATCGAAGTGAAGTTTGCTTGAAGGCTATTTTCTAAAAATCCTCGAATTGAGTTCAATCCGCCAAAGCGAAATAATTCGTTTGAAATGTAGTTTTGACTCTTTAAGAAATAATTTTGTGAATTTATGTTAATGAAATTTTTTGGATTTAGCTCAAAATTATACTTAAGATTGGCATTTATAAAAAACTGCTTGCTTGCTCCAAGTGTTTGTGGGCTATTGTTTGTGGTTCGTTTGCCAAATCCTAATGAAACATATGTATACACCTTGTTGATGAATAGTGGGTTTTGATAATCGGCTTTTTGGAAATCGAATGTTGTTGTTAGATAAGAATTGTTGAAATCGCTGATAGAGGAATTATTTGTGTTTTGAATGTCGCTAGATTCTGTTGATTGATATCCTCCGTATAATTTTGAATTGTAATTTAGGTAATAGCCTAAATTGATGTCTGTTTTTGTGTTTTGAAAAGTACTGTCTTGTTTAAAAATGTTTAACTGTGCTTTTATTCCAATAGGTGATTGGAAAATATACGGAATTTCAATTTTTGTATTAAAAGTTTTTTGCTGATTGCCGTCGCTTTTCCAGTACAATGAAAATTTTTCTCCGGCTCGAAGTGTGTTGATTAATGAAATGTCTAAATATCCATTAAGAATTAATTTTTTGTTTTCATCATTAGAAAATCCAATATAGCCATCAAATGTATTTGCTTTTCTTTTTTCGATATAGGTGTAAATTTTAGTGGAGTCTTTTGTGAAAAGTATTTCAGGATATTTTGTTTGAGAAATAAATTCAAAACTGTTGAGATCGGTAAAGATGTTTTTAATGATTTCTTGATTGAATGTTCTGTTTAGATATTTTTTATTGAGTTGTTTTAGTGCTCCCTTTGGGAAATATTCTTTTGAATCGGAATTTGCGTAATTTAGAATAATGGAATTTAAGTTTCTTTTTTTTTCGGAATCTAAATTTAAATCAGCATAAATTATGGAATTCTTTTTTGTGATATTTTTCAGTTTGATCTTAGTGAATGCGAAACCCGCTTTTTCTTTGTTGGAAATTTCTTGATTTAGAAAATTTTCTAATTCAGAATATGGAATAAATATGCTGTCACTTGTTGTTTTTCTTTCGTCGTAAAAAGAATTATTTATACCTATATATATATGTACTTCTTTTATCTTGTTTTTTAGATCTATTATTGAAGTAAAAGTACTGTCGTTAAGTCTCTTGTTTTCTAGTGTTTTACATTCTAAATATCCCTGTTTTGAGAGTTCATTTTTTACCGTTGCAATTTCATTAAAAAGAGATTTTATGGTAGAGTGTTTTTTGTTGTAAGAAATAGAGTCAATTGTCTGGCTTTGCTTTTTGTTAATTCCATTTGTATTAAGGTAGAAAGTCTGTGCGAAGCAGCCTGAACTAGCTAAGAGAATAAGTATGTTTAGTAATTGTTTCAAAAGCAATTGTTTTGTTGTTTAAATGTAAAGCAAATATCCAATGTTTCTTTGTTAAATCATAGATATAAATAATGTTGTTGAAAATTAATGATTTAACGTTTGTATACTGAAAAATATTTTATACATTTGCAACCCCGTAAAAAGCGGGAATTTAATAAACATAATAATTTTTAGTATTAATTATGCCAACAATTCAACAATTAGTAAGAACAGGAAGAACTCAGATAACTAAGAAGAGTAAATCGGTTGCTTTAGATTCTTGTCCTCAAAGAAGAGGGGTTTGTACGCGTGTTTACACTACTACACCAAAAAAACCAAACTCTGCAATGCGTAAAGTTGCGCGTGTGCGTTTGACAAATGGTAATGAGGTGAATGCTTACATTCCTGGAGAAGGACACAATCTACAAGAGCACTCGATAGTATTAGTTAGAGGCGGAAGGGTAAAAGATTTACCAGGTGTTAGATATCATATCGTTCGTGGAGCGCTTGACACGTCAGGAGTTGCAGGAAGAACGCAAAGAAGATCTAAGTACGGTGCTAAACGCCCAAAAGAAGCAAAAAAGTAATTTAAAAACTTTTAAGAAAAAGACATGAGAAAAAGAGCGGCAAAGAAAAGACCACTTTTACCGGATCCAAGGTTTAACGACCAATTAGTAACACGTTTTGTGAACAACTTAATGTGGGATGGTAAGAAATCTACAGCTTTTAAAGTATTTTATGATGCAATTGATATCATCGAATCTAAAAAGCAAAATGATGAGAAAACTTCATTAGAGATCTGGAAAGATGCTTTAACAAACGTTATGCCTCACGTAGAAGTACGTAGCCGTAGAGTTGGTGGAGCTACATTCCAAATTCCAATGCAGATTCGTCCAGACAGAAAAATTTCTATGGCAATGAAGTGGTTAATACTTTATTCTAGAAGAAGAAATGAAAAATCTATGGCACAACGTTTAGCTTCAGAATGTTTAGCTGCTGCTAAAGAAGAAGGTGCTGCGGTTAAGAAAAGAATGGATACTCACAAAATGGCAGAAGCTAATAAAGCATTCTCTCACTTTAGATTTTAATTCGTAAGAAATGGCTAGAGATTTAAAATATACAAGAAATATCGGAATCGCTGCTCACATTGATGCTGGTAAAACAACAACAACTGAGCGTATTCTTTTTTATACTGGAAAGTCACACAAAATTGGTGAGGTGCACGATGGTGCTGCAACAATGGACTGGATGGCACAAGAGCAAGAAAGAGGTATTACAATTACTTCTGCTGCTACAACTTGTACTTGGAATTTTCCAACTGAACAAGGTAAAGTGTTGCCAGAATCATTGCCATACCACTTTAATATTATTGATACTCCTGGTCACGTTGACTTTACTGTAGAGGTAAACCGTTCTTTACGTGTACTTGATGGTTTAGTATTTTTATTTAGTGCTGTTGATGGTGTTGAGCCTCAATCTGAAACTAACTGGAGACTTGCTGATCAATATAGAGTTCCTCGTATGGGATTCGTAAACAAAATGGACCGTCAAGGAGCTAACTTTTTAGGAGTTTGCGGACAGGTTAAAGATATGTTGAAATCGAATGCGGTTGCAATTACTTTGCCTATCGGAGACGAAGCAGATTTTAAAGGTATTGTTGACTTAGTGAAAAATCAAGCTATCGTATGGCATGATGAAACTCAAGGAGCTACTTTTGATATCGTTGATATTCCTGCTGATATGGTAGACGAGGTTAGACAATATCGTTCTATTCTTATCGAAGAAATTGCTACTTACGATGAAAATCTTTTAGATAAGTACATGGAGGATGAGAACTCTATTACTGAAGAAGAGATTAATAATGCATTAAGAGCTGCTACAATCGACATGGCAATCATTCCTATGCTTGCTGGTTCTTCTTTCAAAAACAAAGGAGTTCAATTTATGTTAGATGCAGTTTGTAAATATTTACCATCTCCTTTAGATAAAGAAGGTATTGAAGGAATTCACCCTGATGATGCTGATTTATTAGAAGAAGATCAAACTAAAATCTTGCGTAAGCCAGATGTAAAAGAGCCATTTGCTGCTTTAGCGTTTAAAATTGCTACTGACCCATTCGTAGGTCGTTTAGCTTTCTTCCGTGCTTACTCTGGGCGTTTAGATGCGGGTTCTTATGTTTTAAATACTCGTTCTGGTAACAAAGAAAGAATTTCTCGTATTTACCAAATGCACGCTAATAAACAAAATCCAATCGAATTTATTGAGGCTGGAGATATTGGTGCTGCTGTTGGATTTAAAGATATTAAAACAGGAGATACTCTTTGTGATGAAAAGAATCCAATTATCTTGGAATCTATGAAATTCCCAGATCCTGTAATTGGTATTGCTATTGAGCCAAAAACAAAAGCTGACGTTGATAAAATGGGTATGGCTTTAGCTAAATTAGCTGAGGAAGATCCAACGTTTACAGTTAGAACTGATGAGGCTTCTGGTCAAACTATTATTTCAGGTATGGGTGAGCTTCACTTAGATATCTTAGTTGATCGTATGAAACGTGAATTTAAAGTTGAAGTGAACCAAGGTGAGCCTCAAGTTGAGTACAAAGAAGCGTTTACAAGATCTGCAACACATAGAGAGACTTACAAGAAACAATCTGGAGGTCGTGGTAAATTCGGTGATATCGTGTTTACAATTGAGCCTGCTGATGAAGTTGATGGTAAAGTTCCAGTTGGATTACAATTTATCAATGCTGTAAAAGGTGGTAACGTTCCTAAAGAATATATCCCTGCTGTTGAAAAAGGATTTAGAGAAGCTATGAAAACTGGTCCATTGGCAGGATATGCTGTGGATAGTTTAAAAGTAACTTTAACTGATGGATCTTTCCACCCTGTGGATTCTGATGCATTATCTTTTGAGTTAGCTGCAAGAATGGGTTATAAAGAATCTGGACGTGCTGCTGGAGCTGTTATTCTTGAGCCAATCATGAAAATCGAAGTTATTACTCCAGAAGAAAATATGGGTGATATCGTAGGTGACTTGAACCGTCGTAGAGGTCAGGTAAATGATATGGGTGATAGAAATGGAGCTAAAACTATCAAGGCTGATGTGCCTTTATCAGAGATGTTTGGTTATGTAACAACATTAAGAACATTGTCTTCTGGTAGAGCAACTTCAACAATGGAGTTTTCTCACTATGCAGAAACGCCTTCTAATATTTCAGAAGCGGTAATTAAAAAAGCAAAAGGTAACGCTTAATTCTTAAGAAAATGAGTCAAAAAATCAGAATAAAACTAAAATCTTACGATCACATGTTGGTAGATAAATCTGCTGAAAAGATCGTGAAAACAGTAAAAACTACTGGAGCAGTTGTGACAGGTCCAATTCCGTTACCAACTCACAAAAAACTTTTCACTGTATTGCGTTCTCCGCACGTTAACAAAAAAGCGAGAGAGCAATTTGAAGTAATGTCATACAAGAGATTGATTGATATTTATTCATCTTCATCTAAAACTATTGATGCTTTAATGAAACTTGAATTGCCAAGTGGAGTAGAAGTAGAGATAAAAGTATAATTTTTTTATATTTTTTTATATAAAAAGCGAGACAGAAATGTCTCGCTTTTTTTTGTTTCTGAAAAATGATTTTTACTTGTAATTCTTTGAGGATTTTGTGGTTTTAAGGGGGCTTTCTATTTGTGTAAAGTCCTTTGTTTTAAGGGGGTGTGAAAGTTTTTTGTTGTGGTTCTATTAAGTAATTGTTAAGTATGAATTGTTTAAAATTTTAAAAAAAATGGTTTAAATTCTGAGGTGGGCAAAGTTGCTTTTGATGTCATTTTGGAGCTTGGATTTTGATAATGAGCGATTTAATTTTTATAACTGTTTGGTATATTCAATTTTAATATCTACTTTTGCACTCCCTGTTTGGAAATTTCTGTTATTTTCAAATTGAAGGGAATTTTAGTAATTAATAATTAATATTTATGTCTGGGTTAATTGGTAAGAAAATCGGCATGACTAGTATTTTTGACGAAAACGGGAAAAACATTCCTTGTACAGTAATCGAAGCTGGTCCATGTGTTGTTACCCAAGTCAGAACCAAAGGTGTTGACGGGTACGAAGCGTTGCAACTTGGTTTCGATGACAAAAACGAGAAACATTCTACTAAAGCGGCTTTAGGTCACTTTAAAAAAGCTGGAACTGTTGCTAAGAAAAAAGTCGTTGAATTCCAAGATTTTGCAACTGAGCAAAAATTAGGAGATCTTATTGATGTTTCTATTTTTGAAGAAGGAGAATTTGTAGATGTACAAGGTGTGTCTAAAGGTAAAGGTTTCCAAGGTGTTGTTAAACGTCACGGTTTTGGTGGTGTTGGACAAGCTACTCATGGTCAGCACAACCGTTTAAGAGCGCCAGGTTCTGTAGGAGCTTCTTCTTATCCATCTAGAGTATTCAAAGGAATGCGTATGGCTGGAAGAATGGGAGGAGAAAATGTAAAAATTCAAAACCTTAGAGTTTTAAAAGTGGTTGCTGAGAAGAATCTACTTGTTGTTAAGGGATGTATTCCTGGGCATAAAAACTCTTATGTAATCATTCAGAAGTAATGGAAGTAAAAGTATTAGATTTCAACGGAAAAGATACTGGAAGAAAAGTTCAACTTTCTGATTCAGTATTCGCAATTGAGCCAAACAATCACGCTGTATATCTTGATGTTAAGCAATATCTTGCTAATCAAAGACAAGGTACTCATAAAGCTAAGGAAAGAGCTGAAGTGACTGGAAGTACGCGTAAGATTAAAAAACAAAAGGGAACGGGTACTGCACGTGCAGGAAGTGTTAAAAATCCTTTGTTTAAAGGTGGAGGAACAGTTTTCGGACCAAGACCAAGAAGTTATTCATTCAAATTGAATAAAAGCTTAAAGAGATTAGCTAGAAAATCAGCTTTCTCAATCAAAGCAAAAGAGTCAAATATTGTAGTTGTAGAAGACTTTAATTTTGAAGCGCCAAACACTAAAAATTTCATTAACGTTTTGAAAGCTTTAGGGTTAGAAAATAAAAAATCTCTATTTGTGTTGGGTGAGTCAAATAAAAACGTATATTTGTCGTCACGCAATTTAAAGGCTTCAAACGTCGTAACTAGCTCAGAATTAAGCACTTACGCAATATTAAACGCTAATAATTTAGTGCTTTTGGAAGGTTCTTTAGAGTTAATTGAAGAAAATTTAAGTAAATAATAGGAATATGAGCATCATTATTAGACCTATAGTAACGGAAAAAGTAACCAAAGAAAGTGAAGTTCTAAACCGCTTCGGATTCGTTGTTAACAAAAAAGCAAACAAAGTTGAGATTAAGAAAGCTGTAGAGGCTGCTTATGGAGTGACTATAGTTTCTGTTAACACAATGAATGTGAGACCAGATAGATCTACTAAATACACTAAAAGTGGTTTAATCAGTGGAAAGACAAATGCTTATAAAAAAGCAATTGTTCAAGTACAAGAAGGAGAAACAATTGATTTTTACAACAATATCTAAGATAGAAAAATGTCAGTAAGAAAATTAAAACCTATTACCCCAGGTCAGCGATTTAGAGTTGTGAATGGTTATGACGCCATTACAACTGATAAGCCGGAACGCTCTTTGATAGCGCCGATAAAAAACTCTGGAGGTAGAAATAGTCAAGGAAAGATGACCATGCGTTATACGGGTGGTGGTCACAAGCAGAGATATCGTATTATTGATTTCAAAAGAACTAAAGATGGAATTCCAGCTACAGTGAAATCAATTGAATACGATCCAAATCGTACTGCATTTATTGCTTTATTAGCTTATGCTGATGGAGAGAAAACTTATGTAATTGCTCAAAACGGATTGAAAGTGGGACAGAAATTAGTTTCTGGTCCAGAATCTCAACCTGAAATTGGTAATACATTACCTTTAAGCAGAATTCCTCTTGGAACTGTTATATCTTGTATTGAGTTACGTCCAGGACAAGGAGCTGTTATTGCTCGTTCAGCTGGAACTTTTGCTCAGTTAATGGCAAGAGACGGGAAATACGCAACAATTAAAATGCCATCTGGTGAGACAAGATTAATCTTGTTAACTTGTTCGGCTACAATTGGAGCTGTTTCTAATTCTGACCACCAATTAGTTGTATCTGGAAAAGCAGGTAGAACAAGATGGTTAGGAAGAAGACCTAGAACTAGACCAGTAGCGATGAACCCAGTTGATCACCCTATGGGAGGTGGTGAAGGACGTTCTTCTGGAGGGCACCCACGTTCAAGAAACGGATTGCCAGCTAAAGGTTACAGAACTCGTTCTAAGAAAAACCCGAGTAACAAGTATATCGTAGAACGTAGAAAGAAATAATAAGATATGGCACGTTCATTAAAAAAAGGACCTTTCGTTCATTATAAATTAGACAAGAAAGTTCAAGAAAACGTAGAAAGTGGTAAAAATGCAGTTGTAAAGACTTGGTCTAGAGCTTCAATGATTACTCCGGATTTCGTTGGACAAACTATCGCAGTTCATAACGGTCGTCAATTTGTACCAGTTTACGTAACAGAAAACATGGTAGGTCACAAATTAGGAGAGTTTTCACCAACTAGATCTTTTAGAGGTCATGCTGGAGCAAAAAATAAAGGTAAAAAATAAGAAGCAATGGGAGTTCGTAAAAGAGAAACAGCAGATGCGAGAAAAGAGGCTAATAAGTCTATTGCTTTCGCAAAATTGAATAACTGCCCTACTTCACCTAGAAAAATGCGCTTAGTAGCGGACTTGGTAAGAGGTCAGAAGGTAGAAAGAGCACTTAACATTTTAAGATTCAGTTCTAAAGAAGCTTCAAGAAAATTAGAAAAACTATTATTATCTGCAATCAATAACTGGGAGCAAAAAAATAGTGAAGGTAATTTAGAAGAAGCTGGATTATTTGTTAAAGAGATCAGAGTAGATGGTGGAATGATGTTGAAAAGACTTCGTCCAGCTCCACAAGGTCGTGCACACAGAATAAGAAAACGTTCTAACCACGTAACAATCGTGCTTGGAGCTATCAATAACACACAAAGCAATTCTTAAGCAGCATGGGACAAAAGACAAATCCAATTGGAAATAGACTTGGTATCATCAGAGGATGGGACTCAAACTGGTATGGTGGAAATGATTACGGTGATAAATTAGCCGAAGATCACAAAATCAGAAAGTATATCCATGCTCGTTTATCAAAAGCTAGTGTATCAAAAGTAATCATCGAGAGAACTTTGAAACTTGTAACCGTTACTATCACTACTGCTAGACCTGGTATCATTATCGGAAAAGGTGGACAAGAGGTAGACAAGTTAAAAGAAGAACTTAAGAAAGTTACTGACAAAGAGGTTCAAATCAACATCTTTGAAATTAAAAGACCTGAGTTAGATGCTTATCTTGTGGCGACAAGCATCGCTCGTCAAATCGAAAGCCGTATTTCTTACAGACGTGCAATCAAAATGGCTATTGCTGCTTCTATGCGTATGAACGCTGAAGGTATCAAAGTTTTGATTTCTGGTCGTTTGAATGGTGCTGAGATGGCGCGTTCGGAAGGTTTCAAAGAAGGTAGAATTCCTCTATCAACTTTCAGAGCTGACATTGATTATGCACTTGCTGAAGCTCATACTACTTACGGTAGAATGGGTATCAAAGTGTGGATCATGAAAGGTGAAGTTTACGGTAAGAGAGAACTTTCTCCACTTGCTGGAATGGATAAAAAACAATCTGGTACAGGTGGTGGAAAAGGCGGAGATGCTCCTAGAGGCAAATCTAACTTTAACAAAGGTGGAAAACCAGACGCTCGTAAAAGAAAGTAAATTTTTAAACTAAAGAAAAATGTTACAGCCTAAAAGAACAAAATACCGTAAGGTACAAAAAGGTAGAATGAAAGGTAACTCTCAAAGAGGGCATGAACTTTCAAATGGAATGTTTGGTATTAAATCTGTACATGAAGATGGAATGTTCTTAACTTCTCGTCAAATCGAAGCTGCACGTATTGCTGCAACTCGTTACATGAAAAGAGAAGGACAATTATGGATTAAAATTTTCCCAGACAAACCTATTACTAAGAAACCTCTTGAAGTACGTATGGGTAAAGGTAAAGGAGCAGTTGAGTATTGGGCTGCTGTTGTTAAACCAGGAAGAATTATGTTTGAAGTTGGAGGAGTTCCATTGTCAGTTGCAAAAGAGGCTTTACGTCTTGCAGCTCAGAAACTTCCAGTAAAAACTAAGTTCGTCGTTGCTAGAGATTTCGAAGCATAATTTATATTTATTATGAAACAATCAGAAATAAAAGATCTTTCTGCAGCGGAGTTGCAAGAAAAGCTTAGTCAAACTAAGAAAGTATATGCTGACCTAAAAATGGCTCACGCTATCTCTCCAATTGCTAACCCACTTCAAATTAGAAGCGTTAGAAGAACAGTTGCAAGATTGGCTACAGAGTTAACTAAAAGAGAGTTACAATAATTGTATTCTGCTGAAAGATGGAAGAAAAAAGAAATTTAAGAAAAGAAAGAATAGGTGTTGTTACTTCAAATAAGATGGATAAATCTATCGTTATTTCGGAAGTAAGAAAAGTAAAACACCCATTATACGGTAAGTTCGTGTTGAAAACTAAGAAATATGTTGCACACGACGAAACAAACGACTGTAACATTGGAGATACTGTAAGAATTAGCGAAACGCGTCCTTTAAGTAAAACAAAATGTTGGAGATTAGTTGAAATCTTAGAAAGAGCTAAATAATTATGGTACAACAAGAATCAAGACTAAAAGTAGCAGATAACACGGGAGCTAAAGAAGTTTTAACTATTCGTGTTTTAGGAGGTACTAAAAGAAGGTATGCCTCTGTTGGTGACAAAATTGTAGTTTCTATCAAAGATGCAACTCCAAACGGAAACGTGAAAAAAGGAGCTGTTTCAACTGCAGTTGTTGTACGTACTAAAAAAGAAGTGAGAAGAGCTGATGGTTCTTATATCCGTTTCGATGATAATGCATGTGTTCTTTTGAATGCTGCAGGGGAAATGAGAGGAACACGTGTTTTTGGTCCGGTAGCAAGAGAACTTCGTGAAAAACAATTCATGAAAATTGTATCATTAGCACCAGAAGTGCTTTAATTCGTTTTAAGATGATAAAGCTAAAAATAAAATCAGGAGATATCGTAAGAGTTATTGCTGGAGACCATAAAGGTGCTGAAGGTAAAGTTTTACGTGTTTACCGTGAGAAAAATAAAGCGATAGTTGAAGGTGTAAACATGGTTTCAAAACATACAAAACCAAGTGCTAAAAACCCTCAAGGTGGTATCGTTAAGAAAGAAGCTTCTATTCAAATTTCTAACATTTCTCTAATTGATCCTAAAACTAAGGAAACAACTAGAGTTGGAGTTAGAGTAGAAGGAGATAAGAAAGTAAGATTTTCAAAAAAATCTAATCAAGTACTATAGTAATGGCATATACACCTAGACTAAAAGAAGAATATAAGAGTAAAGTAATCTCTGCTCTTAAAGAAGAGTTCGGATATACAAACGTAATGCAAGTTCCAAAACTTGAAAAAATCGTTTTGAGCCGTGGAGTTGGTGCAGCTGTATCTGATAAAAAACTTATTGACTATGCTGTTGATGAGTTGACAAAGATCACTGGACAAAAAGCAGTATCTACAATTTCTAAGAAAGACGTTGCGTCTTTCAAATTAAGAAAAGGGATGCCTATTGGAGCAAAAGTAACTTTACGTGGAGAAAGAATGTATGAGTTTTTAGATAGACTTATTACTTCTTCTTTACCACGTGTTAGAGATTTTAGTGGTATTAAAGCTACAGGTTTCGACGGAAGAGGTAACTACAATCTTGGAGTTTTAGAGCAAATCATTTTCCCAGAAATTGATATTGACAAAGTAAACAAAATTTCAGGAATGGATATTACATTTGTTACTACTGCAAAAACAGACAAGGAAGCAAAGTCATTATTGGCTGAATTAGGATTACCTTTTAAAAAGAATTAAGACATGGCTAAAGAATCAATGAAAGCCCGTGAGGTGAAAAGAGAGAAAACGGTAGCTAAGTATGCTGAAAAAAGAAAAGCTTTATTAGAAGCTGGAGATTATGAAGGCTTACAAAAATTACCTAAAAATGCTTCACCCGTTCGTTTACACAATCGTTGTAAATTAACAGGTAGACCTAGAGGTTATATTCGTCAATTTGGTATTTCACGTGTAACTTTCCGTGAGATGGCTAATAATGGATTAATTCCTGGAGTTAAAAAGGCGTCTTGGTAATCTCGCAATAAGTTATTACTTTTGCAAACCAAAAAATAATTTTTAATTGATTAAAGGTTCGGGAAACGAGTGTTTCCCGAAAACCATAATCGCAATCAAATACATATGTATACAGATCCTATTGCAGATTATTTGACTAGAGTTCGTAACGCTGTGGCTGCAAACCACAAAGTTGTTGAAATTCCAGCATCTAATCTAAAAAAAGAAATAACTAAGATCTTATTTGATCAAGGTTATATCTTGAGTTACAAATTTGAGCAGAATACTGTACAAGGTTCTATCAAAATTGCTTTGAAGTATGATAAAGATACTAAAGAGCCTGTAATCAAAGATATCCAAAGAATTAGTAAACCTGGTTTACGTAAGTACGCAGGTGCTGCCAAATTACCTAGAATCCTTAACGGATTAGGAATTGCTATTGTTTCTACATCAAAAGGTTTGATGACAGGAAAACAAGCTAAGCAATTAAATGTAGGTGGTGAAGTAATTTGTTACGTATACTAATTTTAAACACTAGATAAGATGTCAAGAATAGGTAAAAGCCCAATTGTAATCCCTGCTGGTGTAACTGTTGAAGTTAAAGACGGTATTATTACAGTAAAAGGAAAAAAAGGTCAACTAGTTCAGGAGTTTTCGGACGTAAATGTAACGGTTGAAGGCGATCAAGTTTTAGTAGAAAGATCGTCTGATCATAAAGACCATAGAGCAAAACACGGATTATACAGATCATTAGTTAATAATATGATTATTGGTGTATCTGAAGGTTTTACTAAAGAACTAGAGTTAGTTGGAGTTGGTTATAGAGCTTCAAACCAAGGTCAAAAGTTAGATTTAGCTCTTGGATATTCTCACAATATTGTTTTAGAAATTGCTCCAGAAGTATCTTTAGAAACAATATCTGAAAAAGGAAAAAACCCTATAGTAAAATTAACATCATTTGATAAACAACTTTTAGGTCAGGTTGCTGCGAAAATCAGAGGTTTCCGTAAGCCTGAACCATACAAAGGAAAAGGTGTTAAATTTGTGGGTGAAGTATTAAGAAGAAAAGCAGGTAAATCAGCTTAAAATATAAGATATGTCATTAACAAAATCTGAAAGAAGACAGAGAATTAAATTCAGAATTAGAAAATCGGTTAGTGGTTCAGCTGCTAGACCAAGACTTTCTGTTTTTAGAAGTAATAAAGAAATTTACGCTCAACTTATTGACGATGTAAATGGAGTTACTATATTAGCTGCATCTTCAAGAGAAAAAGAAATAGGAAAAGGTACTAACGTAGAAATCGCTGCTGCTGTTGGAAAATTAGTTGCAGAGAAAGCGTTAAAAGCTGGGATTGATACTATCACTTTTGATAGAGGTGGGTATTTGTATCACGGTCGTATTAAATCATTAGCAGAAGGCGCAAGAGCCGCTGGACTTAAATTCTAATATATTATGTCTAAATACAAAAATGTAGAATTGGTAAAACCTAGTGGTCTTGAACTTAAAGATCGTCTAGTTAGTGTTAATCGTGTTACTAAAGTTACAAAAGGAGGTAGAGCTTTCGGTTTTTCTGCTATTGTAGTTGTAGGTGATGAAAATGGAGTTGTTGGTCACGGATTAGGAAAATCTAAAGACGTTTCTGAAGCAATTGCGAAAGCAGTAGAAGATGCTAAGAAAAATTTAGTTAGAATTCCTTTAAATGGTCAATCAGTTCCTCACGAACAAAAAGGTAAATTTGGTGGTGCACGTGTATTCTTAATTCCAGCATCTCATGGTACTGGAGTTATTGCTGGTGGAGCTGTTCGTTCAGTTCTTGAGTCAGTAGGTATTCACGATGTATTGTCTAAATCTCAAGGATCATCAAATCCACATAACGTAGTAAAAGCAACTTTTGATGCTTTATTGCAAATGAGAAGCGCTCATACTGTTGCAAAACAAAGAGGTGTTTCTTTAGAGAAAGTTTTTAAAGGTTAATTAGGAAATTATGGCTAAATTATTAGTAAAACAAGTAAGAAGCAAAATCAACTGTCCTCTTTCTCAAAAGAGAGGATTAGAAGCTTTAGGTCTACGTAAAATTGGACAAGTTGTGGAGCATGAGTCAAATCCTGCTATCCTTGGGATGATAAACAAAGTTAAACACTTAGTTTCTGTTGAAGAAGCTAAATAACAAATACTGTTATGAATTTAAGTAACTTACAACCTGCTGAGGGATCTACACACAATCAGAATAAAAGATTAGGTAGAGGAGAAGGTTCTGGAAAAGGTGGTACCGCTGCGCGTGGACACAAAGGAGCAAAATCTCGTTCTGGTTATTCTAAAAAGATTGGTTTTGAAGGAGGGCAGATGCCACTTCAAAGACGTGTACCTAAGTTTGGTTTCAAAAACATCAATCGTAAAGAATACGAAGGTGTTAATTTAGATACTCTTCAATTATTAGTTGATAACGGTGCAATTACTGATTCTGTTTCTATGGCAGAATTCGTAGCAAATCGTCTAGCTACTAAAAATGAAATCGTTAAGATTTTAGGTAGAGGAGAATTGAAAGCAAAATTAAAAGTAACTGCCCACAAATTTACTGCTACTGCAAAAGCTGCTATTGAAGCTGCTGGAGGAGAAGCTGTAACTATATAACTTATCTATTAAGATGAAGAAATTTATTGAATCAATAAGTAATGTTTGGAAAATCGAAGAACTAAAGAACAGAATCTTAATCACATTAGGATTGCTTTTAGTATATCGTTTTGGAGCACACGTTACGCTTCCTGGAATTGACGCAACGCAATTGACTGGTTTAGCGGGACAAACTAAAAATGGTCTAGGATCTATTCTAGACATGTTCACCGGGGGTGCTTTCTCTAAGGCTTCAGTTTTTGCCTTAGGTATCATGCCTTATATTTCTGCGTCTATTGTTGTTCAGTTGATGGGGATTGCGATTCCATATTTACAAAAACTTCAAAATGATGGGGAAAGTGGTAGAAAAAAGATTAATCAAATCACTCGTTGGTTGACAATCGCTATCACATTGGTTCAAGGTCCAACTTATATCTATAATTTATACAGAACATTGCCTAGTAATGCATTTTTGCTAGGCTTTAATTCGCCTGAATTTTTGTTCTCGTCTGTTATCATTTTAGTTACAGGTACAATTTTTGCTATGTGGCTGGGTGAGAAAATTACAGATAAAGGTATTGGAAATGGTATTTCATTGTTAATTATGGTTGGTATTTTAGCTCGTTTACCGCAAGCTTTTATCCAAGAGTTTACAACTCGTGTTACCAATAACAATGGAGGTCCAATGTTATTAGTTATTGAAATTATTGTGTGGTTATTAGTTATCATTTCTTGTGTGTTGCTTACAATGGCAGTGCGTAGAATCCCAGTACAGTACGCTCGTCGTACTACTACAGGAGATTATGAGCAAGATTTGGCAGGAGGTAATAGACAATGGATTCCTCTTAAGCTTAATGCTTCTGGAGTTATGCCAATTATTTTTGCTCAGGCAATTATGTTTATTCCTGCGGCTGTAGCTGGATTGTCTAAATCAGATACATCACAATCTATTGTTGGTGCATTTAGTAATATGTTTGGTTTTTGGTATAATTTTGTTTTTGCAACTTTAATTATTGTATTTACATTCTTTTATACTGCAATCACTGTACCTACTAACAAAATGGCTGATGATTTGAAGAGAAGCGGTGGTTTTATTCCTGGAGTTCGTCCTGGAGCTGAAACTTCTGATTTCCTTGATAAAGTGATGTCTTTAATAACTTTCCCAGGATCTTTATTCCTTGCTTTGATTGCTGTGTTCCCAGCTATTGTTGTAAGTATTATGGATGTACAACAATCTTGGGCAATGTTTTTTGGAGGTACCTCATTAATAATTATGGTTGGTGTTGCAATAGATACTATTCAACAAATCAATTCATACTTGTTAAACAAACATTATGATGGTTTAATGAAGACTGGTAAAAATAGAAAAGCGGTAGCTTAATATATTTATGGCAAAACAATCAGCAATAGAACAAGACGGATCAATTATTGAAGCATTATCAAATGCTATGTTCCGTGTAGAGTTAGAAAATGGACATATTGTAATTGCTCATATTTCTGGAAAAATGCGAATGCATTACATCAAATTATTACCTGGTGATAAAGTGAAACTAGAAATGAGTCCTTACGATTTGTCAAAAGCAAGAATTACTTATCGATATTAAAGGATATTCACTATGAAAGTTAGAGCATCAGTAAAAAAGAGAAGTGCCGAGTGCATTATCGTGCGTAGAAAAGGGAGACTGTACGTAATAAACAAAAAGAATCCTAGATTTAAACAAAGACAAGGATAATTATGGCAAGAATAGCAGGGGTAGATATCCCAAAAAACAAAAGAGGTGTTATTGCACTTACCTATATCTTCGGATTAGGAAAAAGTAGAGCTATCGAGATTTTGGAAAAAGCTCAAGTTAGCCAAGATAAAAAAGTTCAAGATTGGAATGATGATGAAATCGGAGCAATTCGTGAAGCTGTTTCATTTTACAAAATTGAAGGAGAATTACGTTCTGAGATTTCTTTAAACATTAAACGTTTAATGGATATCGGATGTTACAGAGGTATTCGTCATAGATCTGGTCTTCCTTTAAGAGGACAAAGAACTAAAAACAACTCAAGAACAAGAAAAGGTAAAAGAAAAACTGTTGCTAACAAGAAAAAAGCAACTAAATAATAAGTAATATGGCTAAAGCAACTGCAAAAAAACGTAAAGTTATCGTTGAATCAACGGGTGAGGCTCATATTTCTGCCACTTTTAATAACATTATTATTTCTTTGACTAATAAGAAAGGTGAAGTTATCTCTTGGTCTTCAGCTGGTAAAATGGGTTTCAGAGGTTCTAAAAAGAACACTCCTTATGCAGCTCAAATGGCAGCAGAAGATTGCGCTAAAGTAGCTCTTGAGGCAGGACTTAAAAAAGTGAAAGTTTATGTAAAAGGACCAGGTAACGGACGTGAGTCTGCTATCCGTTCTATTCATAACGGTGGAATTGAAGTTACAGAAATTATTGATGTTACTCCAATGCCTCACAACGGATGTCGTCCTCCAAAAAGACGTAGAGTTTAATTTTTTATTTTTATAGTATAAACAAGGTAGAACATAGATTATCGAAGGATTAGACCTGAATTCATAATTTCTACCTTAAATTTTTTTTAAAATGGCAAGATATACTGGTCCTAAAACCAAAATCGCTCGTAAATTTGGCGAGGCAATCTTCGGAGATGATAAATCTTTCGAAAAAAGAAATTACCCACCTGGACAACACGGGATGGCTAAAAAAAGAGGAAAAAAATCTGAGTACGCTGTTCAGTTAATGGAAAAGCAAAAAGCTAAATATTCTTATGGAATTTTAGAAAAACAATTCAGAAATTTATTCGAAAAAGCATCAGCAACTAAAGGAGTTACTGGTGAAGTTTTATTACAATTATGCGAAGCAAGATTAGATAATGTTGTTTTTAGAATGGGAATTGCTCCATCTAGAAGAGGTGCGCGTCAAATCGTTTCTCACAGACACATTACTGTAAATGGAGAGGTTGTTAATATTCCTTCTTACCACCTTAAGCCTGGTGATAAAGTTGCAGTTCGTGAAAAATCTAAATCTTTAGAAGCTATCGAACGTTCTTTATCAAATTCAAGTCATGTTTATGAATGGATTACTTGGAACAATGATCTTAAAGAAGGAACTTTTGTTTCTGTACCTGCGAGACTTCAAATTCCAGAAAACATTAAAGAACAATTAATCGTAGAGTTGTACAACAAATAATAATTGACTTAGTCGAAATTTATGGCAATATTTAATTTTCAAAAGCCCGATAAAGTTATCATGATCGATTCAACCGATTTTGAAGGTAAATTCGAATTTAGACCTTTAGAACCTGGTTACGGATTGACAGTTGGTAATGCACTTAGAAGAGTTTTGCTTTCAGCATTAGAAGGTTATGCAATTACATCTGTTCGTATCGAAGGTGTAGATCATGAGTTTTCTACTATTTCAGGTGTTGTTGAAGATGTTACCGAAATTATCCTTAATCTAAAACAAGTACGTTTCAAACGTCAAATTGAAGATATCGATAATGAATCAGTTACTATTTCTGTTTCTGGTAAAGATCAATTAACAGCAGGTGATTTTCAAAAATTTATTTCAGGTTTCCAAGTTCTGAATCCAGACCTTGTTATCTGTAATTTAGATTCAAAAATCAAATTGAATTTCGATTTAACAATCGAAAAAGGTAGAGGATACGTGCCTGCTGAAGAGAACAAAAAACAGAATGCTGCAATTGGAACGATTTTTACAGATTCTATTTTTACTCCGGTAAAAAATGTAAAATATGCAATCGAAAACTTCCGTGTAGAGCAAAAAACAGATTACGAAAAATTAGTTTTTGAAATCAAAACTGATGGATCTATTAATCCTAAAGATGCTCTTACTGAAGCTGCTAAAGTTTTAATTCACCATTTCATGTTGTTTTCTGACGAAAGAATTACACTTGAGGCTGACGAAATTGCACAAACAGAATCGTATGATGAAGAGTCATTGCATATGAGACAATTGCTTAAAACTAAGCTTGTTGATATGGATTTATCTGTGAGAGCATTAAATTGCTTGAAAGCGGCTGAAGTTGATACACTTGGTGATTTAGTATCTTTCAATAAAAATGACTTAATGAAGTTCCGTAACTTCGGTAAAAAATCTTTAACTGAGCTTGATGAGCTTGTTGCAGTTAAGAATTTAACTTTCGGAATGGATTTAGCTAAATACAAATTAGATAAAGAATAATTTACTTCATATTTTGCTCTCCATAGCGGATTGTAGCAAGATGAAGATAAAAAAAACACGTCATGAGACACGGAAAAAAATTCAACCACTTAAGCAGACAGACTGGACATAGAAAAGCTATGTTGGCTAATATGGCTTGTTCTCTTATTGAGCACAAACGTATTAACACTACTGTTGCTAAAGCTAAAGCGCTTAAACAATTCGTTGAGCCTTTAATTACAAAATCGAAAGAGGATACGACTCACAACCGTCGTATTGTTTTTGCTTACTTACGTAGCAAATATGCTGTAACAGATTTGTTCAGAGATGTGGCTGCTAAAGTTGGAGACCGTCCAGGAGGATACACTCGTATCATTAAAGTTGGAAATCGTTTGGGAGATAATGCTGATATGGCAATGATCGAACTTGTTGACTTCAATGAACTTTACAACGGAGGTAAAAAAGAAGTTAAAAAAGCGAAAAGCCGTCGTGGTGGTAAAGCTAAAAAAGCTGAAACTGCTGCTCCAGAGGCTCCTGCTGCTGAATCAGAAACGACTACTGAAGCTTCTGAATAATTATGAGAGTAATCATTCTATAATATTAAAGGATAAACTAATTTTTAGTTTATCCTTTTTTTTTGAATTTTTTAAAACCTTAAAAATCTAACTTATTTAAAATGATAGGTTTTATTTTTATGAATGAAAGTTTTAAAAAATCTTGGAAGAGCTTCTTTAAAGAAGTAAATTTGCAAAATATCTAATTATAAATGAGACATATTAAGTTTCATAAACAATTAAAAAACAATACAAATTAAATAATGAAATACACAACACGACAAAGCGCCATTTTATTACTAAGTGATGGAACTGTTTTTCATGGAAAGTCTATCGGTATTAGTGGTAAGACTTTTGGTGAAGTTTGTTTTAATACTGGAATGACTGGATATCAAGAGATTTTTACAGATCCTTCATATTTTGGTCAAATTATGGTTACTACTAATCCGCATATAGGGAATTATGGTATAAATGATTTAGAAGTTGAATCAGATAGCGTGAAAATTGCTGGTTTAGTTTGTAAAAATTTTAGTTTTAATTATTCGAGAGAAGGTGCTTCAGGTAGTTTAGAAGATTATTTCGCTAAACAAAACCTAATTTGTATTTCTGATGTTGATACAAGAGCTTTGGTTAGCTACATTCGTGATAATGGTGCTATGAATGCTGTAATTTGTACAGACGGAACTTCTATCGAAGATTTGAAAAGAGAACTAGCAGATGTTCCAAATATGGAAGGTCTAGAATTAGCATCAAAAGTTTCTACGACAGAGCCTTACTTTGTTGGAGATGAAAATGCAACTTACAAAATCTCGGCGCTTGATTTAGGGATCAAAAAGAATATTTTAAGAAATTTTGCAAAACGAGACTGCTATATTAAAGTGTTTCCATATAATGCTTCGTACGAAGATTTGAAATCATTTAACCCAGATGGATTTTTCTTATCAAATGGGCCTGGAGATCCAGATCCTTTGCATGGAGTAATTGAAGTGGCTAAAAAAATTATTGCTGAAGACAGGCCTTTATTCGGGATTTGTTTAGGACATCAAATTATTGCTTTGGCAAATGGAGTTCAGACTTATAAAATGTTTGGCGGACATAGAGGAATTAATCATCCTGTAAAAAACCTTTTAACAGGTAAAGGAGAAATTACATCTCAAAATCATGGTTTTGCGGTTAAGAGAGAAGCTTTGGAAGGTCATCCAGAATTAGAGCTTACACATATTCATCTAAATGATGACACTGTTGCCGGAATGAGAATGAAAAACAAGAATTGTTTCTCAGTACAATACCATCCAGAAGCAAGTCCAGGACCCCACGATTCATCATATTTGTTTGATCAATTTGTGGAGAACATTAAAACAGCGAAAGCCTAAAACGATGTAGTTAATAAATAAAGATGTTTAATATCTAAAATGCGTTTATAGTATTAAATATTTTTATAATTTCGAAAAAAAAATATAATTTATTAATAAAAAACAAAAATAATGAGTATTATAATTAAAGTTCACGCAAGACAAATTCTTGATTCTAGAGGTAATCCTACTATTGAAGTAGATGTAGTAACTGAAAATGGAGTTTTAGGTAGAGCTGCTGTTCCATCTGGAGCATCAACTGGAGAGCACGAAGCTGTTGAATTACGTGATGGAGGTAAAGCTTATCTAGGTAAAGGTGTTTTGAATGCAGTGAACAATGTAAATACTGTTATTGCTGAAGAATTAGTTGGAACTTCTGTTTTCGAACAAAACACAATTGACCAATTAATGATTGATTTAGATGGAACACCAAATAAATCTAAATTAGGAGCTAATGCTATTTTAGGAGTTTCTTTAGCTGCTGCTAAAGCTGCTGCTAATGAATTGGGATTGCCATTGTACAGATACGTAGGTGGAGTTTCTGCTAACACACTGCCAGTTCCAATGATGAATATCATCAATGGTGGTTCTCACTCTGATGCGCCTATCGCATTTCAAGAATTTATGATTTTCCCAGTAAAAGCAACTTCTTTTACACATGCTATGCAAATGGGAACTGAAATTTTTCATAGTTTGAAAAAAGTATTACACGATAGAGGTTTAAGTACAGCTGTTGGTGACGAAGGAGGTTTTGCTCCAAACTTAGCTGGTGGTACTGAAGATGCTTTAGATACTATTAAATTAGCAGTTGAAAAAGCTGGATATACTTTTGGAGACGAAATTATGATTGCTCTTGACTGTGCAGCTTCTGAGTTTTATGTAAACGGAAAATACGATTATACTAAATTTGAAGGTGAAACTGGAAAAATCAGAACTTCTGAAGAGCAAGCGGATTACTTAGCCGAACTTGCAGCTAAATATCCAATTATTTCTATCGAAGATGGTATGTACGAAGATGACTGGGATGGATGGAAATATTTAACTGAAAAAATTGGAAATAAAGTACAATTAGTTGGAGATGATTTATTTGTTACTAACGTTGCTCGTTTGTCAACTGGTATCGAAAAAGGAATTGCTAACTCTATCTTAGTAAAAGTAAACCAAATTGGAACATTAACTGAAACGATTGCTGCTGTAAACATGGCTAAAAATGCTGGTTACACTTCTGTAATGTCTCACCGTTCTGGAGAAACTGAAGATAATACAATTGCAGATTTAGCTGTTGCTTTAAACTGTGGTCAAATTAAAACCGGTTCTGCTTCTCGTTCTGATCGTATGGCAAAATACAACCAATTATTAAGAATTGAAGAAGAATTAGGAAGTACTGCTTACTTTCCTGGTTTAAATGCCTTCAAGATTAAATAATCATAAGAGTTATATTAATACAAACCATTCATTTTTTAATGAGTGGTTTTTTTTTGGAGTTTTAACAAATTCATAGCAGTATTCTTTTTTTAATTAGTCTTAAATTCATTAGATTTGGTAAATTATTATTTAAAGAATTATTTCCAAGATATTATGTCAAAAATAGCTACATTAGAAATAGATGGTAAGAAGATTGAACTTCCGGTAATCACAGGGAGCGAAAACGAATCAGCTATCGATATTAACAAATTACGTGATTTAACAGGTGTTATAACAATTGATCCAGGTTACAAAAACTCAGGATCTTGTACAAGTGAAATCACTTTCCTAGATGGAGAAGAAGGAATTTTACGTTACAGAGGGTATTCAATCGAAGATTTGGCTGAAAAAGCGAGTTTCTTAGAGGTTTCATATCTTTTGATTTTTGGAGAATTACCTACCGCTGCACAATTAGAAGATTTTGAAAATAATATTAGAAAACATTCTTTGGTAAACGAAGAAATGAAAAATATTATTGACGGTTTTCCAAAAACAGCTCACCCAATGGGAGTTTTATCTGCTTTAACAAGTGCTTTAACAGCATTTAATCCAAAAGCAGTGAATGTTGATAACGAAAAAGAAATGTATGAAGCTATTTGTAAAACAATGGCTAAATTTCTTGTAATTGCAACATGGACTTACAGAAAGTCAATGGGATATCCATTAAATTACTACGATAATACAAAAGGATATGTAGAAAGCTTTATGCAATTAATGTTTAAATTGCCTACAGGGCCTTATGCTGCAAATCCAGTTATTGTAAATGCATTAGATAAATTATTTATTCTTCATGCAGATCACGAACAAAACTGTTCAACTTCTACAGTTAGAATGGTAGGTTCATCTCATGCAGGTTTATTTGCTTCAGTTTCTGCGGGAGTATCTGCTCTTTGGGGGCCACTTCACGGAGGAGCAAATCAAGCTGTACTTGAAATGCTTGAAGAAATTAATAAAGACGGTGGAGATACAGATAAGTTTTTAGCGAAAGCGAAAGATAAAAACGATCCTTTCCGTTTAATGGGATTCGGACACAGAGTTTACAAAAACTTTGATCCAAGAGCTAAAATTATTAAAAAGGCAGCAACAGAAGTTTTAGAAACTTTAGGTGTTGAAGACCCGATTTTGGATATCGCGAGAAAATTAGAAAAAGCGGCTCTTGAAGATGAATACTTCAAATCTAGAAACTTATATCCAAACGTTGATTTCTACTCTGGAATTATCTACAGAGCTTTAGGAATTCCAACAGATATGTTTACTGTAATGTTCGCTATTGGAAGATTACCAGGATGGATTGCGCAATGGAAAGAAATGCGTGAAAATAAAGAGCCAATTGGTAGACCAAGACAAATTTATACTGGACACCCTTTAAGAGAGTTCAAGTCTAATAAATAAAAAAAGAAAGCTTCACTTAACTGTGAAGCTTTTTTTATATTTGCTCAAAATATAATAGAGTTATGTTGCAATTAAATGTAAAGAACGAAACAGCGAGACTTCGTGCTGTTGTTTTGGGTTCTGCTGTTCATAATGGGCCTACTCCAACTATAGAGGAAGCTTATGATCCTAAATCATTGGAACATATTAAAGCAGGAACTTATCCTGTAGAAAAAGATATGGTTGTTGAAATGGATGCTTTTAATGCTGTTTTTCAAAAATATGATGTAACAGTTTATCGTCCAGAAATGATAGAAAATTATAATCAAATTTTTGCGAGAGATATAGGATTTGTAATTGATGATATTTTTGTTAAATCTAATATTCTGCCTGATAGAGAGCGTGAATTGGATGCGATTCAATACGTAATTGATCAAATTAACCCAGCGAAAGTGGTACGCCCGCCAGAAGAAGTTCATATTGAAGGTGGAGATGTTATGCTTTGGAACGATCATATTTTTATTGGAACTTATAAAGGAAGCGACTATAAAGATTATATCACTGCAAGAACAAATATGCATGGTGTAAATTATATCAAGTCATTGTTTCCAAATAAAATTGTAAAAGAATTTGATTTAGTAAAGTCAAAACTTGAAGCTAGGGATAATGCTTTGCATTTAGACTGTTGTTTTCAACCTGTTGGAAAAAATAAGGGAATTATCTATAAAAGAGGTTTCCGTGAAGAAGCAGATTATCTTTATTTAGTAAAGCTTTTTGGTAAAGAAAATTTATTTCATATCGAAAGAAATGAAATGTATAATATGTTCTCGAACGTATTTTCAATTGACGAAAATGTAGTGGTTTCCGAAAAGAATTTCACGCGTTTAAATAACTGGCTTCGTGAAAACGGTTTTACAGTTGAAGAAATTCCATACGCTGAAATTGCAAAACAAGAAGGTTTGTTGAGATGCTCAACTTTACCATTAATTAGAGACTAAAAATAGTTTCAGGTTTCAATTTTCAGGTTTTTACAAGACGTGAAACCCAAAATTTTAAACCTGAGATAAAAAAAAAATATAAAAAATGAAACAAACCACCAATGCTATCGTAATGATTCGCCCAGTTGCATTTAGAATGAATGAACAGACGGCGGTAAATAATTATTATCAAAAAGTATTAGACGGACTTTTGCCTAGTACAGTAAATGCTAAAGCACAGCAGGAATTTGACACTTTTGTAGAAAAGTTAAGAGCAGTTGGTGTCGATGTTACAGTAGTTGATGATACTTTAGAAACAGATACTCCTGATAGTGTTTTTCCGAATAATTGGATTTCTTTCCACGAAAATGGTGATGTTGCTCTTTATCCAATGTTTGCAGAAAATCGTCGTCAGGAACGTCGCGAAGATATTTTGGATACTCTGGAAGAAAAAGGATTTGAAATTGCTAATATTATGGATTATACTTCTGCAGAAGAAGATGGAATTTTTCTAGAAGGAACAGGAAGTTTATTATTAGACAGAGCCAATGGGAAAGCATATTGCGCATTGTCTCCAAGAGCTGACGAAGAGTTGTTTATAGAATTTTGTGAAGATTTTGATTATGCTCCGGTTATTTTTGAAGCTTTTCAAACTGTAGATGGGGAGCGTAAACTAATTTATCATACCAATGTGATGATGTGTTTGGGAGAAACTTTCGCAGTTATTTGTGCAGATTCAATTGATGATAAAAAAGAACGCAAGATGGTTTTGGATAATCTTAAGCAGGATCAAAAGGAAATTATTCTAATAACAGAAGCTCAAGTAAATAATTTTGCTGGAAATATGTTGGAAGTTAGAGGGAAAGATGATAAGCGATATATTGTGATGAGTGCATCTGCACACCAAAGTCTAACTCCAAAACAAATAGCTCAATTAGAAAATCATGCGGAAATTTTAAGTTCAAGCTTAGATACAATTGAAGCTTGTGGCGGCGGAAGTGCTAGATGTATGATGGCTGAAGTTTTTCTGCCAAAAAGCTAAAATAAAAGCTCTAATAAAAAGAAAGGGATAAAATCAAGTTGCGATTTTATCCCTTTCTTTTTTAAGAATATTTTTTTAATTAAAAATTTCCTTTTATAATATTTACTATTGCACTAACTATATATTGAATTCCGATAGAAATAACTATAAAACCAACAATTCTAGAAATAGCAACAATTCCAGAAGCACCTAATATTCTAGCTAAATAATGTGCGCTTTTTAAAATTGCAAATATGGCAACTGCGATTGCAAGAATTGCTAATGAAGAAATTATAATTTCATTTAATTCGTGGTGTTCTTGGTAAAAAGCAATTAAAAGGGACATTGAGCCTGGACCGGCAAGCATAGGAATTGCCAAAGGTGTTAAGGCTATATCATTTCTATGTTGTGCCTCATTTTCAATCTTTTTGTTAATTCCCCGTTTTTTGTTGAATTTTCCAGAAAGCAGAGATAAACCAGAATTTACAATCACGATTCCACCGGCAATTCTTAACGCATCAATGCTGATCCCGAAAAAAGTTAAAACATATTGGCCAATAAAATAGGAAACCAATAGTATGATAAAAACATTGATGGCTGTCCAAAGAGAAATTCTCGATCTTTCTTTCTGCGAATCATGTTGCGTTAGTCCGACAAAAATAGGTACAGTTCCAATTGGGTTTAATACGGAAAATAAAGCGGCAAATAAGTAAATAAATAATTCCATAGAGTTTGGGTTAGTGAAGTAAAAGTAGTTATTTTTTAATGTCTTTGTGTGAAATTTTGTTAGGATAATGTTTTTATTGCTACAGATTCGGAATCAAAGACATAAAGAATTAGTCGTTCTTTTTAATTACTTTTGCAGTCTAAATGAAAATAATGAAAAATAAAAAAACATTAGTTATAGGAGCATCGACAAATCCTGAACGTTATTCTTATAGAGCAGTAAACATGTTAGTTGGAAAAGGACACTCCGTTTTAGCAATTGGACAAAAGGCTGGCGAAGTCGCGGGAATAAAAATTCAGACTAAGGCTATACCGGTTAAAAATATAGACACAATTACTTTATATCTAAATCCAGTTCGCCAAAGAGATTATTATAATTATATCATAGAAGCAAAACCGAAGAGAGTTGTATTTAATCCCGGAACAGAAAATCCAGAATTATATCAATTATTGGAATTGAACGATATTGAGGTAGAAGTAGCTTGTACACTGGTATTGTTAGCAACTAACCAATATTAATCAGGTTTTAGGTTGTTTCGATTTTGATAAATTGGTATAATTTGAATTTAAATAATTAATCTTGCGAAATGCATTATTTATTAGAGTCGAATTTAATATCGAATGCCTGCTAAACCATTAAAAGTATTACTTTTGTCGTCATGGAATTTTCATCAAAACTAATTGAAAAAGCGGTCAACGAAATGTCGCAATTGCCAGGTATTGGTAAGCGTACGGCACTTCGATTGGTTCTTCATCTGCTTAAACAGCCAAAAGAACAGACTTCTTTTTTATCTCAGGCATTATTAAACATGCGTGAAGATATTAAGTTTTGTGAAAGCTGTCATAATATTTCGGACACTAAAATATGTGAGATATGTGCCAATGCCGTAAGAAATCATGAGACAATATGTGTGGTTGAAGATATTCGTGATGTAATGGCTATAGAGAATACCGGACAGTTTAAAGGAATTTATCATGTTCTTGGCGGAAAAATTTCACCAATTGAAGGAGTTGGACCAAATCAGCTAAATATTTCAAGTTTAGTAGATAAGGCAAAATCTGGAAAAGTGGCTGAGATTATTTTTGCCTTAAGTTCAACTATGGAAGGTGATACAACAAATTTTTATATCTATAAACAAATTGCAGATTTAGAGATTGTAGTTTCAACAATTGCAAGAGGAATTTCTGTCGGAGACGAATTAGAATATGCCGATGAGATAACATTGGGAAGAAGTATTTTACATCGAGTTCCTTTCGAAAAAACATTTAAAAATAATTAACTAAACCCCAAATACCATTTGGTTTTTCTGCAGAACGTAAGGAAAAACTATATTTGCGATAAAATTAAACTAATGACAAAAAAAAGCTTTTATCTATTGTTATTAATTTCGGTATTATTTACTTCTTGTATTCCGATGAAAGATTTGGTTTATCTTCAGGATAAAAATACTTCAAGTGATCAAAGTGCTATTGCAGCTGTAGAATCTAAGCCATATAGATTACAGGTTAATGATGTTATGAGTATTAATATAAAAGCCATTGATCAAAAATTAGTTTCTATTTTTAATGCAAGTAGTGTCGAAGGAAGCCAAAATTCAAATTCAGAATCAGGATTATATTTCGATGGATTTACAGTTGATGATCACGGAAATATAAGAATGCCAATTTTAGGGGAAGTAAATGTCATTGGATACACACTTGAAGAAGTGCGTCAAAAAATTGAGAAAAAATTACTGGAGGAATATTTTAAAAGTGAAGCAAATATTTTTGTTACAGTAAAATTAGCAGGTTTTAGATATACTATTAATGGAGAAGTTGGAACTACAGGAACAAAAACCCTATTCAAAGATAATGTTACAATCTTAGAAGCTATTGCCAATTCTGGAGATATTACGACAGTCGGAAACAGAAAAGCTGTTACTATAATTCGCCAGACTCCCACAGGAGTTCAAATGAACGATATTGATCTTACAGATGTCAATGTGATGAAATCTCCTTATTACTATTTACAGCCAAATGATTATATTTATGTAAAACCTTTGAGGCAAAAAACATGGGGAACTGGCCAGACAGGTATACAGTCTATAGGAACTATTATTACATTATTGTCATTGGCAACAACAGTTTACCTCATTATAAAAAATTAAAAACAGATTCTAAAGAATGTTAGATATAAAAGATTTTTCCATTTTTGAAAATCATTCAAATTTTGATTTCAAAGGTTTGCTGTTAAAAATTATTAGCTATTGGAAATGGTTTTTAATAAGCTTAATTATTGCATTTACTATTGCTTATCAGGTAAATATTCGTAAGGAGAAAATCTATGGAATGCAAACTATGATTTCCATAAAAGAGCAAAGTAATCCTTTTTTTACATCTAATACAAGTTTGGTTTTTAATTGGGGAGGAGTTTCAGATCAGGTAAATGGAATTTCGACCGTTTTAAAATCAAGATCTCATAATGAATTAGTTGTCGATAAACTTCAGTTTTACATTGATTATTTAGAACAAGGAAAATACAATTTAATTGATTCGTATGGTGCTGTTCCTTTTTATGTTGAAATTGATAAGGCGAAAGGGCAGTTGGCTAACACTTTAATAAAAATTAAATTTTTAAGTGAAAATGTTTACCAAATTGAGATTCCTTTCGAAAGTAATTCAGTTTCATTAATTTCTTACAGTACTAACGCTTATAGCAATACTTCTGTACAGTTAGGGAATTTTTCAAAAAGATACAAAGTTGGAGAACAGGTTAATTTACCTTTTTTAAACTGGAAACTTCAAATTAATGATAATCCTGGTTTTTATAAAGGGAAAGAATATTTTGTGAAGTTTAATGATTTTGATGGAACTGTTTCTGGTTACAGAGGTATAAGCGTTGAAGCAGATAGGGGTAGCGGTTCGATATTAAACTTGTCGATGGTTGGAACAAATAAAGCCAGAATGGTTGATTATTTGAATGCTACTGTGAATATGCTTATCAAAATACAATTGGATGGTAAAAACCAGTTTGCAACAAATACGATTCGATTTATTGATAGTACTTTAGTCGCAATGGAGTCCCAATTAAAAGAAACGGGCAATGAATTAAAATCTTTTCAAAAAGATAAAAATATTTACCAGATTGAAGACGGTGGCGCCAAAGTTTCAGACAAAATAATGGATTTTGATGTTGAAAAAGATCAACTAACTAGGAAAATTGCTTATTATAATTCGTTAAAATCCTATTTAAGCAGCAGTGGTGATTATTCAAGATTGCCAGCACCTTCTGTAGCAGGAATTGAAGATCCAAATATTGTTGCAAATGTTTCAAAACTAATAGCGCTTTCTACTCAAAGATCAGAGATGGCTTACGCCGTAAAAAGCGAAAAAATCTTTAAAGATTTTGACAATCAAATGGAGGCTGTAAAAAATGTTCTTCAAGAAAATATTGTAACAGCCAAGTCTTCTTTATTGTATGATTTATCACTAGTTAATGCAAAAATTGGTCAGGCAGAAAGCACAGTTCGTAAGCTTCCTGCCGAACAGCAAGAGTTGTTGAAAATCAAAAGAAAATATGATTTAAATGATAATATTTATACAGAATTTCTTCAAAAGAGAAATGAAGCAGAAATTGTAAAAGCATCTAATTTATCGGATATACATTTTATAGATTCAGCCAAAGATATAGGAGGAGGTTTAATAGGGCCAAAAACCTCAGTTAATTATGTAATGGCTCTATTTTTAGGTACTTTAATACCCTTGTTATTTGTCTTTGGAATATTTTTTATTAATAATTCAATTCAAAATACTGATGATATTAGCAAATTAACGCAAATACCATTACTGGGGGTAGTTGGTGTAAACAAAGACTCTCGCAGTTTAGCAGTATTTGATAAGCCTAAATCTGCGCTTTCAGAAGCTTTTAGAGGAATCCGTTCTTCTCTTCAGTTTTTATATAAAAAACAGCAAGTAAGTGGTTCTAAAACATTGATGATTACTTCTTCAATTAGCGGTGAAGGAAAAACATTCTGTTCTATAAATATAGCAACGGTTTTTGCTTTAAGCGAAAAGAAAACAGTAATTGTTGGGTTAGATCTAAGAAAACCTAGATTAGCGGACGAGTTTCAATTAACCACACCACTTGGAGTTGTTAATTATCTGATAAAACAAAACAGCTTGGAAGAAATTACTAATTCTACAGCTATTCCAAATTTAGATGTAATTCTTTCCGGGCCAATTCCGCCAAATCCATCGGAACTTATCTTAAGCGATGCTATGAGTGAGCTTATAGATGAGTTAAAACAAAAATACGATTACGTTATCTTGGATACCCCTCCGGTTGGTCTAGTTTCAGATTCATTAGAGTTAGTTCAGTTTTCGGATGTGGTATTATACATAGTTAGACAGAATTATACAAAAAAAGAGATGATAACGATGTTAAATAACAGAGTAAAACGTGGTGAATTAACAAATGTCAGTATCGTATTAAATGGTTATGAAAATAAAGCAAAATATGGTGGGACATATGGTTATGGCTATGGTTACGGAGCTTATTCAAATGGTTATCATGAAGAAGAGGTTAAATATGGTTTTTGGAAAACATTTTTAAATAGGTTTAGAAAAAGTTAATCTTTAATAAATGGAAAATTCAACACAAAAAACAATTTTAGTTACAGGAGGAGCGGGATTTATAGGTTCAAATTTGACTGAATATTTTTTAGGATTGGGATATAAGGTAGTTTGTTTAGATAATTTTTCTACCGGGCATCGTCATAATCTGAAAGATTTTTTGAATAACTCGAATTTTAAATTAATTGAAGGTGATATTCGGAATCTAGAAGATTGTACTTTGGCTGTTGAAGAGGTAGATTATGTTTTGCATCAAGCAGCTTTAGGGTCTGTTCCTAGATCTATAAAAGATCCGATCACTACAAACGATGTAAATGTTTCGGGTTTTTTAAATATGCTTACAGCAGCGCGTGATGCAAAAGTAAAACGTTTTGTTTATGCAGCTAGTTCATCAACTTATGGAGATTCGCAGGGATTGCCAAAAGTTGAAGAAGTAATTGGGAAGCCATTGTCACCATACGCAATTACAAAATATGTAAACGAGTTGTATGCCGAAATTTTTAGTAAAACATATGGATTGGAAACGATTGGTTTGAGATACTTTAATGTTTTTGGAAGAAAGCAAGACCCAGATGGAGCTTATGCTGCAGTAATACCAAAATTTGTGAAACAATTCATGAATCATGAAAGTCCGATAATTAATGGAGATGGAAATTACTCACGCGATTTTACTTATATAGATAATGTGATTCAGATGAATGAATTAGCTATGACTTCTCAAAATCCAGAAGCAGTTAATTCTGTCTATAATACTGCGTTCGGAGATAGAAATACATTAAATGATTTGGTGAAATATTTAAAAGAATATTTGTCTGAGTTTGATCCGGAAATAAAAAATGTGTCTATTGTATACGGAGAGAATAGAGCAGGAGATATTCCCCATTCATTAGCAAGTATTGATAAAGCAAAATCAATACTTGGTTACAATCCAAAATATTCTTTACAAGACGGGTTGAAAGAAGCTGTCGGATGGTATTGGAATAATTTAAAATAAATAAAGATCAATAATAATAGATCAATGAAAATTACAAAAATTTGCTGCATTGGTGCAGGATATGTTGGCGGACCAACAATGGCAGTTATTGCTCAAAAATGTCCAGATATTCAAGTTACAGTTGTAGATTTGAATGAGCAAAGAATTGCAGGATGGAATGATCCTAATTCAGAAAATATTCCAATTTATGAGCCTGGTCTTTCTGAAATTGTAGCAGAAGCAAGAGATAGAAATTTGTTTTTTTCCACTGATGTTGATAAAGCTATAGATGAGGCACAGATGATATTTATTTCGGTAAATACTCCAACTAAGACTTATGGCAAAGGAAAAGGTATGGCAGCTGATTTGAAGTACATTGAACTATGCGCCAGACAAATTGCAAGAGTTGCTAAGCAGAATAAAATTGTAGTTGAAAAATCAACTTTGCCAGTTAGAACTGCTGAAGCTATTAAAAGTATATTAGATAATACAGGAAATGGAGTTCAATTTCAGATTTTATCAAACCCGGAATTTTTGGCAGAAGGAACAGCGGTTACTGATTTATTAAATCCTGATAGAATATTAATAGGTGGAGATACAACCTCTGAAGGTCAAGAGGCAATTGAAGCGTTGGTTAATGTTTATGCGAATTGGGTAAGCAGAGATAAAATTCTAACAACAAATGTTTGGTCGTCAGAATTGTCTAAACTAACGGCAAATGCATTCTTAGCGCAGCGTATCTCATCAATAAATGCAATGTCTGAATTGTGTGAAAAAACAGGTGCAGATGTAAATGAAGTTGCTAGAGCAATTGGAATGGACAGTAGAATTGGGTCTAAGTTTCTAAAAGCATCAGTTGGTTTTGGAGGATCATGCTTTCAAAAAGATATTTTAAACTTGGTTTATATCGCGAAATCTTACGGATTAAATGAAGTTGCAGATTATTGGGAGCAAGTTATCATTATGAACGATCATCAGAAGAGAAGATTTTCAAATAAAATTGTTCAAACTTTGTATAATACTGTAGCTGATAAAAAAATTACTTTTTTAGGCTGGGCTTTCAAAAAAGATACAAATGATACTAGAGAATCTGCAGCAATTTATGTAGCTGATGATTTAATAAATGAACAAGCTAAAATTTCAGTTTACGATCCAAAAGTTTCAAGAACTAAAATGCTGGCAGATTTAAATTATCTAGAAACCAGGGATGAAGAACTAAACAGTAACTCTTTAAGTATATTTGAAAGTGCCTATGAAGCATGTAGTGGAGCACATGCAATAGCAATTTTAACAGAATGGGATGAGTTTACAACTTATGATTGGCAGAAAATTTATGATTCGATGCACAAACCAGCTTTTGTTTTTGACGGAAGAAATATTTTAAATGCTAAACAATTAGAATCGATTGGCTTTGTTTATAATGGAATAGGTTCTTAAAATTTTCTTTTGCTGTGAAGTAAAGTGGTTTGAAAAATGAATGTGAAGTAGTGATTAGTTTTACTTCGTTATAAATAAGAAAAAATGAATTGGTACGTAGTTTATACAAAACCGAAATGGGAAAAAAAAGTTGCCGATAAGTTCAAACAATTAGGAATTGAGTGTTATTGTCCATTGATTACACAAATTAAACAATGGTCAGATCGAAAGAAAAAAATAGAAGTGCCGTTATTTAATTCTTATGTATTTGTTCAAGTAGCAGATTCTGAAAGGAATTCGGTTTTTCAAGTTGCCGGGGTCGTGAGGTATTTATTTTGGTTAGGAAAGCCTGCTGTTGTAAAAAATGAAGAAATTGAAATTATAAAAACAAGTTTAAAATCACCTAATATAAGTGATGTTTCAGTTTCTGAAATCCAAGTAGGAGATAAAATTACATTAGAATCGGGCGCTTTTAGCAATCAAAGTGCCATTGTCCAAGAAGTTTCTAATAACTACTATATATTGGTTTTGGAAACTTTAGGCTGTGTTTTAAAAATAAAATATAAATAAGAACGTTATCAAATAAAAACAACAGAAGAGAAAGTCTTTTTTAGATTTTTTTCTTCTGTTTTTTTTATAAAGTAATTATTTACAGCCTGATTAATAAGGTATTGTGCATAAGTGCTTTTTTTCTTAACAATTTGTTTTAAGTATTACGGAAAACCGTATTGAATAAGTAGACTTATTGTACTATATTTGCCGAAAATGATTAATTTAGGTAGCTGAGACCAAATAATGGGACTTGGAACGGCGAAGCCGTGAGCTTTAATTACCCTGAATAAATTTGAAAAATGAAATTAAAAGATAATGTTAAAATAGCAGTTATTGGATTAGGCTATGTTGGTCTGCCCTTAGCTAGATTATTTGCAACGAAATATTCAGTTGTTGGCTTTGATATAAATGAATCAAGAGTTAGTTCTCTAAGATCAGGAACCGATACAACTTTGGAAGTAGAAGATAATGTTTTGCAGCAGGTCTTGGTTGAAAAAACAGATGAGGAGCAGGGATTATACTGTACAACTTCTATTGCTGATATTGAAAATTGTAACTATTATATTGTTACAGTTCCAACTCCAGTTGATAAAAATAATAGACCAGATTTGACTCCCTTGTATAAATCAAGTGAGACAGTTGGAAAGGTTCTGAAAAAAGGAGATATTGTGATTTATGAATCAACAGTATATCCTGGCGTAACAGAAGAACAATGTGTACCTGTTTTAGAACGAGTTTCGGGTCTAAAGTTTAATGAAGACTTTTTTGCAGGGTATTCTCCAGAAAGGATAAATCCGGGAGATAAAGAACATACAGTAGAAAAAATATTAAAAGTTACATCAGGTTCAACTCCTGAAATTGGAGTAAAAGTTGATGAGTTATATAAATCAGTGATTACTGCAGGAACTCATTTAGCTCCAACAATTAAAGTTGCCGAAGCAGCAAAAGTTATTGAGAATTCACAGCGTGATATCAATATTGCTTTTGTAAATGAATTAGCAAAAATATTTAATCTAATGAATATTGATACGCAAGAAGTTCTAGAGGCTGCCTCTACAAAGTGGAACTTCTTGCCTTTTAAACCAGGTCTTGTTGGTGGCCATTGTATAGGTGTAGATCCATACTATCTAGCACAAAGAGCACAAGAATTTGGATATCATCCAGAAATAATTTTAGCAGGAAGACGTCTGAATGATAGCATGGGAGAATATGTGGCTTCGCAAATAGTGAAGTTGATGATAAAAAAAGGTATTTCGGTCAATGGAGCTGAGTTATTAATGCTTGGTGTTACTTTTAAAGAAAACTGCCCTGATGTTAGAAATACTAAAATTGTAGATGTTGTAAAAGCTTTAAAAGATTATGGAATTGCGGTTACTATTTTTGATCCTCTTGCAAATGCACATGATGTAATAAAAGAATACAATTTAATAACATTGGACTCTATTCCAAATAATAAATTTGATGCAATAGTTCTAGGAGTTTCTCATTCAGAGTTTTTAGAATTAGATTTTGCCAGTTTGCAAAAAGATAAAAGTTTAATTTATGATGTAAAAGGGGTTTTAGGATCTTTAGCTGATAACAGATTATAGCAACTAAAAAACCTTTTTTTATTTAAAGAAAATGGAAAAAAACAATTCAATTATACATGTGATTTTAACTGGTGGAGTAGGAAGTCGTTTATGGCCGCTTTCTCGTAAAAGTCAGCCAAAACAATATTTAGAAATATTCGAAAATAAATCTTTATTTGAAATGACAGTTGATCGTAACAGTCATTTAGCCGATAAAGTAATGGTAATTGGAAATGTAGATAATCATCATTTAAGTGGAAAAGTAATGGATAAAACTAAAACTTCTTATCTTAATGTGGTTGAAGCAACTCCTCGAAATACAGCTGCCGCAATTGCTTTTGCTGCATTTGCTTCTAATTCTGATGATATTTTAATAGTAACTCCTTCAGATCATATCATTGATAAAATGGAAGATTACAATAAAGCCATTAAGGAAGCGGTTACAAAAGCGCAGGAAGGATACATAGTAACGTTTGGAATTATTCCAACCAAACCAGAAACTGGATATGGTTATATAGAATCTAAAGGTGATAAGGTAATTTCATTTAGAGAAAAACCTAACGAAACTACCGCAAAAGAATTTATTTCTAAAGGTAATTTCTTATGGAATAGTGGTATGTTTTGTTTTAAAGCAGGAGTACTCTTAGATGAATTAAAGCAATTTCAGCCTGATGTTTACGAAAAATCTAAAGCCGTTTGGGAAGCTTCTAAAGAAGGGTTTTTAGATTTAGAATTATCAATGCAAATTCCTTCAATAAGTATAGACTATGCAGTAATGGAACGTAGTAAAAAAATAAAAGTAGTCCCTGCATCGTTTTCATGGTCAGATTTAGGATCATTCGAATCTGTTTATGACTATTTGATTTTGAAAGGACATCCTGTAGATAAGAACGGTAACATGGTAATTGGATCTGGGAAATATACTGCATTTTTAGGATTGAAGAACACTATTTTTGTTTATACAGATACAGCAAATTTAATTTTGCAAAAAGAACACTCACAAGATGTCAAAGATATTTATAGTGAGTTAGAAAAAATAAATTCAGATTTATTAAATTAATTAAAATGAAAAAAATTCTTATCACGGGTGGGGCCGGTTTTATTGGATCACACGTAGTTAGACGTTTTGTAAATAAATACCCTGAATGTCAAATATTCAATCTGGATGCTTTAACATATGCAGGAAATTTAGAGAATATAAAGGATATTGAAAATCAACCTAATTATACATTTGTAAAAGGAGATATTGTTGACGAAACTTTTATAAATGAACTTTTTTCAAATCATAATTTTGATGGGGTTTTACATTTAGCAGCTGAATCACATGTTGATCGTTCTATTGAAGACCCATTAGCATTTGTAAAAACAAATGTAATTGGAACAATGAATTTATTAAATGCAGCAAAGAATCAATGGAAAGGAAATTTTGAAGGGAAAAGATTTTATCATATTAGCACAGATGAAGTTTATGGTTCCTTAGGGAGTGAAGGACTATTCACAGAAGAAACCCCTTATGACCCAAACTCGCCTTATTCAGCTTCTAAAGCCAGCTCTGATCATTTTGTTAGAGCCTACGGAGAAACATATGGACTGCCATATGTGTTGACTAATTGTTCAAATAATTATGGTTCGTATCATTTTCCTGAAAAATTGATTCCTCTTTTTATTAATAATATAATAAACAATAAACCATTACCGGTTTATGGAGATGGAAATTACACTCGTGATTGGCTTTTTGTAGAAGATCATGCAATTGCCATAGATTTAGTTTTTCACGATGGAAAAAATCATGAGACTTATAATATCGGTGGATTTAATGAGTGGAAAAATATAGATTTGGTTAAGCTGCTGTGTAAAATAATGGATGGGAAGTTAGGAAGAGAAAATGGAATCTCTGAAAAATTAATTACCTATGTTAAAGACAGACCAGGACATGATTTGCGTTACGCTATAGATGCTTCAAAAATTAATAGAGAATTAGGCTGGAAACCTTCTGTTACTTTCGAAGAAGGATTGGAAAAAACTATAAATTGGTATTTGAATAATCAAGAGTGGCTTCAAAATGTAACTTCGGGTTCTTACAAAGATTATTATAAAAAACAATATTCATAAATATATACTTATACTTTCTTCAAGATTAAATTAAAATCAAAATGAAAAAAATAATATACGTTCTTACACTAATCTTAGTACTATTAGTTTCTTATAGTGGAAATGCACAAGATATACTTAAGTCAAAAGATTTAAGTACTATAAAAGTGGATTATTTGTCAGATGATGATTTGGCTAAAATAAGTGCGCAATTAAAAAGTAATAATACAACAATTGACCAAGTTGAGCCAATAGCTATTTCGAAAGGAATGAGCCAGAGTGAGTTTGTCAAATTAAAGGCGAAATTGGCTGATTATGAAAAGAAAAATTCTAAAGATTCTAAAGAAAGTAAAGAAAAAGAAAGTAAAGTAAAGAAGATTGATGATGATTCAGAATTTGGAAGAAAACAAGAAAAGATTAAAAATGAAAAAGTTAAAGATTCTGTAAATGCTTTAATTTTTGGTTCTGAATTATTTGATAACCCAACACTGAATTTTGAACCAGATTTGAAACTTGCTACTCCAATGAATTATGTTTTAGGACCTGGAGATGAGTTACAAGTTAGCGTATTTGGAGTTCAAGAATATAATGCAAGCATACCTGTAAGTGTTGAAGGAAAAGTTACAATTGATTATGTTGGTCAAATAAGTGTATCGGGATTATCAATTGAAGCGGCAACTCAAAAAATTAAATCGGCAATTGCAAGAGTTTATAGTACTGTTAGGTCTGGCCAATCACAGGTAGCTGTTAGCTTAGGACAAATAAGAACTATTAAAATTACCGTTGTAGGAGGTAAGCAACCAGGTAATTATTCAATTTCATCTTTAGCTACAGTTTATAACGCTTTGCATTTAGCAGGAGGACCAGGAAAAAATGGAAGCTATAGAAATATAGAGTTAATAAGAAACAATAAAGTATATAAATATATTGATATCTATAGATTTTTGGTAAAAGGAGATCAATCTGACAATGTAAGTTTAAAGGAAAATGACGTTATTAGAATTCCAGCATATACTCAAAGAGTTACTGTCGAAGGAGAAGTAAAACGTCCTGGTATTTTCGAAATGAAAAAAGGAGAGAAGTTCTCTGATTTATTAAATTTTGCTTCTGGATTTAATGAATTTGCTTATACTGCTTCAGTAAATGTATTGCAAAAAACAGGAAAAGAATTTAAGGTACACGATATAAATGAAAGTGAATATGGTACTTATCAACCTCAGTCAGGAGATGTATTTAGGGTCACAAAGATTCTAAATAGGTTTGAAAACCGTATTAAAATTGAGGGAGCAGTTTTTAGACCAGATTACTATTCTTTTACAGAAGGAATGAGAGTTTCTGATCTTATTACTAGAGCAGAAGGCTTGAAAGAAGATGCATATAGCAAGAGAGCAAGAATTATTCGTTTAAAAACAGATTTGACTACAGAAATAGTTAATGTAGATTTAGGTGCAGCATTAGCAGGTGATTTAAATGCAGACATACAATTAAAAAGAGAAGATATTATTACTGTTTATTCAATTTTGGATTTTAGAGAAGAATATAAAGTTACAATCGATGGAGAAATCAAAAACCCTGGAGAGTACGAATATTTTGAAAATTTAACACTTAATGATTTAGTTGTACAAGTCGGAGGTTTAACCGGATCGGCATCAAAAAGAGTTGAAATTGCAAGAATGATAAAATCCGATGCTATTGACGATGCGGATCCAAAACGTATTGAATTAATTGAACTGGAAATCACAGCTGATAATAATGAACAGATTAAAAATTTTGTTTTAAAACCTTTTGATGTGATTAACATACGAAGAATGGCTGTATATGAAAAACCACAGATGGTTACTGTAAGCGGTGCAGTTGGTTATCCAGGTAAATATGTATTAGCGAATAAAAAAGAAACAGTTTATAATGTCGTTATGAGAGCGGGAGGTTTAACTTCTGTTGCGAATCTTGATGGAATGAAAATCAAAAGACCAATTAAACAAGAGCAAATAGAAACCTTAGAAAGAATTGATTTGAATATTGGACAAAATGATACTTTAAAAGGGAAACTGGCTAAAAAACTGAAAGAAGAGTTAAAGTTCGCAACAATTCCAGTTAATTGGGAAAAAATTGTAAAAGATAAAAATCACTTTTCTAATGTAACTTTATTTCCGGGCGATGAAATTGAAGTGGCAGTTTATAATGAAGGGGTTAAAGTAACAGGAAATGTTTTGCTTACTTCGGAAATTCCTTACAGAAGTGGCAAGGGATTTAAGTATTACATTAACGCAGTTGGAGGTGTCGATAGTAAAGGATGGAAGAGAAAAGCATATATAATTTATCCCAACGGAAAAGCAGATGTTACTACCTCGTTTTTATTTTTTAAATCATATCCTAAAGTGGAACCAGATTCACAGATTGTCGTTCCTGAAAAGCCTGAAAGGAAAAAAATGTCTGCGGGTGAGTGGGTAGGCATAGGAAGTGTTATTTCTAGTTTAGCATTATTAATTGTTACAGCATTTAAATAAAATTATTGGATGAATAATATAAAAGTCAAAAATGAAGAAATATCATTAAAAGAACTGATTCAAAATGTTAAGGAATGGTATAAATATTTATTGTCCAAATGGAAAGTTATAATTTTAGCAGTAATATTAGGATCTGTTCTAGGGTTAGTATATTCACTTATTAAAAAGCCTATTTACACGGCAACATTAACATTTGCTTTAGAGGATGAGAAATCTGGAGGAGGATTAACCGGAGCTTTGGGTTTAGCAAGTTCTTTCGGAGTAGATTTAGGAGGAAGTGGTGGAGGAATGTTTTCTAGTTCTAATTTAACGGAATTGTTTAAATCCCGTACGATGGTCGAGCAAACATTAATGACTCCTGTAACTGTAGATGGCAAGGTGATTTCTTTAGCTGAAATGTACATTAAAAATAATGAATGGAGAAACAAATGGAATGATAATCCTAAACTTAAGAATATCCAATTTTTACCCGAGACGAAACGTAAATACTTTACAAGAGTTCATGATAGTATATTGGGAGAAATTTATAAAAATTTATCAAAAACTTCTTTGTCTGTTACTCAAAAAGACAAGAAAATTTCTATTATATCTATGGATGTATCTTCTAATAATGAGCTTTTCTCATTTCGTTTTTGTGAAGCACTTGCTGAACAGGTTGGTGAATTTTACGTTGAGACGAAGAGTAAAAAAGCTCGTATTAACATGAAGATTTTGGAGCGTCAGGTTGATTCTGTACGTAACGAATTGAATGGTGCTATTACAGGTGTGGCTGTGGCGAATGACAATACATTTAATTTGAATCCTGCACTTAATGTTCGCAGGGCTCCTTCTGCCCGAAGACAGGTAGATGTTCAGGCAAATACTGCTATATTGACTGAATTGGTTAAACAAGCAGAATTGGCTAAAGTAACTTTACGTAAAGAAACTCCTTTAATTCAGGTTATTGATAGACCGATTTTGCCTTTGAAAAAAGACAAATTAGGTAAAACAATGGGAATAGCAATTGGTGCTGTTTTGCTTTCGTTCTTTGTAGTTTTATTTTTGATTATAAATAGATTTATTAAGGATTGGAAATGGGATTAGAGATTAAATGCTAAATGTTTTTTTGATGTTAAGTTTATTTTATAATTTTTTTTGTGTGTTTTAGGAAGTTTTTGTTGTGATTTATGTTTAGACTTCTAATGGAAGCTTTAAATTTAAACTGATAGTTGATAATTTAAAAAAAAGATGGTAATAGGAATAACTTTTAGTGCTTTTGATTTATTTCATGCAGGGCATGTAAAAATGTTGGAAGAAGCAAAACGACAATGTGAATATTTGATTGTTGGTTTACAAACAGATCCCACAATAGATAGACCAGAAAAGAATAGGCCTGTTCAAACTGTGGTAGAGCGTTATATACAACTGAAAGGTTGTAAGTTCGTAGATGAAATAGTACCATATGCAACCGAGCAGGATTTGGAAGATATTTTGAGAGCTTTTAAGATTGATGTGCGAATTGTCGGAGATGAATATCGTGAGCAAGATTTTACAGGACGTATGTATTGTGAAGCAAAAGAGATTGAATTGTATTTTAACACTCGTGACCATAGGTTTTCAAGTTCTGGACTAAGAAGAGAAGTACATCGAAAAGAGATTGAAAAAAGTTGAAACTTTTTAATTTAATTAAAAGTAGATAATGAAACCATATATTATTAATTTTCCTAAAATACAAGATCCAAGAGGAAATCTTACATTTTTACAACATTCAAATCAAATTCCATTTGAGATAAAAAGATGTTTTTGGACTTACGATGTCCCTGGTGGTGAAATCAGGGGAGGTCATGCGTATAAGAATCAAAAAGAGATTATAATAGCTCTAAGTGGAAGTTTTGATGTAGTAATAACAAATCTGGATGGGAGTATTGAAAAATATTCTTTGAATAGAAGTCATTATGGTTTATATTTGCCTGCTAAGACATGGAGACATATAGAAAATTTTTCAACAAATTCTTTAGCTTTACATGTTTCTAGTGAATTTTTTTCTAGAGAAGATTATATTAGAGAGTTTGAAGATTTTAAAAATGTTATAGATGCAGAGTAAAAGTACTGTTTTTGAATGTAACCTATTGCATTTAAATCAAATTGGCGATAGAAATGGACATATTACAGCTGTAAATAATAATAGTGAAATCCCTTTTGCTGTAAAAAGAATTTTTTATTTGTATGATATTCCTGGAGGAGAATCAAGAGGCGCGCATGCTCATAAAGAATGTCATCAATTTTTGGTAGCAGCTAGCGGTAGTTTTGAAGTTTTATTAGATGATGGGAAAACAAAAAGGCAAGTTATGCTAAACAGACCAGATTTGGGGCTGCATATACCACCAGGAATATGGGCTTCAGAAATTAACTTTTCGAGTGGTTCTATTTGTTTAGTACTTGCTTCACAAGAGTATAATGAAGAGGATTATATTAGGGATTATGAAGGATATTTAAGATATGCATTATGATTGAAAAAGATTTTGTTTTAAAAAAATACGGTTTGACTACTAGATTAGTGACTGAAAAGGATGCTGAATTTATTGTGGAATTACGGACTGATGAAAAATTAAGTCTTTTTTTAAATAATACAAATTCCAATATTGATGACCAAGAAAAGTGGATTAAACAATATAAGATTCGTGAATCGAGAGGCGAAGAATACTATTTTGTGTTTTTAAATGAAGATTTACCAATAGGACTTTGTCGTTTATACAGATTTGAGCCACTGACGTTTACAATTGGAAGCTGGATATTTTCTAGTGGTGCGCCAAAAGGGACTGCACTTTTGGGTGATATCATTACAAGAGAGATTGGATTTGATTTATTTCCGCAAAAAAAGTTGAAATTTGATGTAAGAAAAGGAAATAGAAATGTTTTAAAATATCAGCATATGTTTAAACCAGAGGTTGTTGGTGAAGATGCTGAAAATTTTTATTTCGAATTACAAAAAGCAGATTTTGAAAAATATAAAGTCAAATTTTTAAGAATGTTAACGAATTAAAATTATGAATAATATAGAAAAATATAGTGCTATTTTTTGTGATGCATTAGAAGTTGAAAATAAAGATCTTGTAGGTCTTAAATATCAAGATGTAATAGGTTGGGATTCAATTGGGCATATGAATTTAATTTCAGAATTAGAAGAAGGTTTTGATATTATGTTGGAAACAGATGATATTGTTGACTTTTCTTCTTTCGAAAAAGGCATGGAAATATTAAACGAGAAATATGGGATTCAGTTCTAGATTACTTAGTGGAAAAGTAGCGTTGGTTACTGGTGCTGGAAAAGGTATAGGTAAGGCAATTGTTGATAGCTTTCTTGAAGAGGGTGCAAAAGTGTACGCTGTTACTAAAACAATTAATAGCCTTTCAGAATATTCTAGTAACGAATTACTGATCCCATGTTATTTAGATGTGACTAATCAAGAGGCTGTCAAAGAATTATTTATAAAAATTAAGAAAGAAGAGAATAAACTTGATATTCTTGTTAATAATGCCGGAGTAATGCAGGACGCCTTACTAGGTATGATTACAGAAAAGCAAATTCAAGAAACTTTTTCAGTTAATGTTTTTGCTGTAATTAATTTTATGCAGTATGCTAGTAAATTGATGAAAAAATCACAAAGCGGTTCCATAATTAATATTTCTTCAATTATGGGTATCCATGGTAATCGAGGACAGTCAGTTTATTCAGCTAGTAAAGGAGCTATAAATTCTTTAACAAAATCTGCTTCTAAAGAATTAAGTATGTATTCCATTCGAGTTAACGCTGTAGCGCCTGGAGTGATTGAAACAGAGTTGATTAAAGATATACCGGATGTTATAATGGAAAAAAAAATCTCTCAAATTGGTATGGGCAGAATAGGTAGTCCTTCAGAAGTGGCTGATGCTATTGTTTACCTTGCTTCCGATTTATCGAGATATGTAAGTGGACAAATTATCGGTATAGATGGTTCAATGTCTTTTTAAAATTTAATTAATGACTTCAAATTTTTTTGATAAAAGTATAGCGATTGATGATTCGGGTAATCATTTAATTAATTCTGATGTGGATTATCTTAATGAGAAATTCAAAGTTATAATCGGAGAAAGAAAATTATTATTTTCGTTATCCAATAACACTATAGGGTCTTTGTGTGGGTATCTTTCTTTTTATAATACTAAAAATGTTCCATTATTATTAGATGCAACAATTGATTTTGAGTTGTTTAAAGAATTGATAGGAAAATATAAACCTAATTTTTTATGGGTTCCTGCTAATAGAGATGATATAATTTCTCAATATGATGTTGTTTTTGAAAAATATAGCTTTGTTTTGTTGAAAACTTCTTTTGACATAAAACATAAGTTGTTTCCTGAATTGGCATTACTACTTACAACTTCTGGTTCGACAGGAAGTCCTAAATTGGTTAGGGTTACGTATAAAAATATTATATCTAATGCTAACTCAATTGGTGAATATTTAGGAATAACGCAGGAGGAAAAACCGATAACTTCACTTCCAATGTATTATTCGTTCGGATTATCTGTTATTAATAGTCATATTTTAAAGGGAGCTACCATTTTACTTACTAATCGTAGTATTATGGAAAAAGAATTTTGGCAATTTTTAAATGATCATAAAGCTACTTCTATTGCGGGTGTACCTTTTACTTATAAAGTTTTGAAAAAATTGCGATTTTTTAAAATGGAATTGCCATCGCTTAAGACGTTATTACAAGCTGGAGGCAAACTTTCAGAAGATCTAGTTTTTGAATTTGCGAATTATTGTAAAAGCAATAATAAAAATTTTTTTGTAATGTATGGCCAAACAGAGGCTACTGCAAGAATGAGTTATCTACCTAGTGAAAGTGTCTTAGATAATATTTCCAGTATCGGTATTCCAATACCTAATGGAGAATTTCATATTGTTGATGAAAATGGAAAGGATGTTAATCAAGCAAACATTTTAGGAGAGTTGGTTTATAAGGGAGATAATGTTACTCTTGGTTATGCTGAATCCTACGATGATTTATCAAAAGGAGATGAAAATAAGGGTGTGCTTTTTACAGGTGATTTGGCTAAGCGAGATGAGCGTGGTTTTTATCATATAGTAGGAAGAAAAAAGAGATTTATCAAAATTTTTGGTAATAGAATTAATCTTGATGAAGTCGAGCAATTAATTAAAACTATTGTTGATGATGTAGCTTGTGTAGGAGAAGATGATAGTATGATTATATATACAACACATAAAAACTACGCTCAGGAGATAAGAAGCTTTATATCATTAAAAACAGGATTAAATCATAGTGCTTTTTTAGTTAAAGAAATTGACGAGATACCATTAAATTCTTCAGGAAAAATTCTTTATTCAGCTCTCACTTTAAACTAAAAAGATTAATGTTATTTAAATTATAAGTTAGATTCATTATGAATGGAATTGCACAAATGGAGGGACTTGATCCATATTCTCTTTCAAACGAAAATAAAAAAGAAATATTAAATTCTATTTTAAAAGAATTAACGATAAATCATTACAATTCGTGTTTGGAATATAAAAAAATGTTAGATGCTTCTAATGTTAACATAGAAGAATTGCCTAGCTATGAATATTTACCTTATTTACCAGTTAGATTGTTTAAAGAATTAGATTTATTAAGTATAGAATCCGATGATATTATAAAGACAATGACTTCATCTGGTACTTCAGGGCAAAAGGTTTCTAAAATTTTTCTAAATAAGGAGACTGCATCTAATCAGACCAAAGTATTAACAAAAATAGTCTCTTCTTTTATTGGTAAGAAAAGAATACCAATGTTAATATTAGATAGTTCAGAAGTTGTTAGGAATAGAGCCATGTTTTCAGCCAGAGGTGCTGGTGTTTTAGGTTTTTCAATGTTTGGATCTAAAAGACTCTATGCTTTAGATGATAAAATGAATCTGAAAATAGATGAAATTGAGGCTTTTTTGAATGAGTTTAAAGGACAGCCTATTTTTGTTTTTGGCTTTACATTTATGATTTGGCAGCATTTTTACAAAGAATTAGTTAAAACAGCCTACAAACCTGATTTATCTAAAGCTATTTTAATTCATGGCGGTGGTTGGAAAAAATTAATAAGTGAATCTATTTCAACAGAGTCATTTAAAAAAGCGTTGTATAATGTATGTGGCATAAATAAAGTTTATGACTATTATGGTATGGTTGAGCAGACAGGATCTATTTATATGGAATGTGAACAAGGGCATTTGCATACATCCATTTTTTCGGATATTATCATTAGGAGACCGACAGATTTTTCAATAGCAGAAATAGGAGAAGTGGGTATAATTCAAGTAATTTCAGTATTGCCTGAAAGTTATCCGGGACATCTTCTTTTAACAGAAGATGAAGGTATTTTATTAGGAGAAGATAATTGTCTTTGTGGGCGTTTGGGTAAATATTTTAAAATTTTAGGAAGAATAAAGGATGCAGAAATACGAGGATGCAGTGATACATATGCAGAACAATTTTAAAAATGTAGATATATTATTTCCAGATTTTTTGGATATTAAAGCTTTAACAAATGGAGATAAAAATGTTCCGTATTCAGATGAAGTTGTTGATTTTTTAAATCAACTTTCTTCTATTTTGATGAAAGATTCTGAATCAAGAGCGTATCCTGATGTAATTACTTTTGCTTTTTTTTGTAGAAAAGCGAATATACTTAATTTGAAAAAAAAATATCAGTCAGACAATATTCGATTTGGTAGAGGTTTATTATTTCATATTGCACCTTCCAATGTGCCAGTGAATTTTGCGTATTCACTTATCTGTGGATTATTATCTGGTAATTCAAACGTAGTTCGTCTACCGTCTAAAGATTTTAAGCAAGTTGATATAATCTTAAAAGCTTTAAAGAAAGTGACTAAAGATGTATCTTTTGAGTCTTTCGAAAAAAAAATCTTGTTAATTAGGTATAATAGAGATAATGATGTTACTAAATATTTGTCTGCTATTTGTGATGTGCGAATAATATGGGGAGGTGATGAGACTATTAATTTGATAAGAAATAATAATCCTTTAGCGCCTAGAGCTTTTGATATAACATTTGCAGATCGATATTCAATTTGCGCGATTAATACGGTAAATTATCTAAACGATGTGAATATCAATGGGAAAGAATTTACTAATAAAATAGCTGAGCTTTTTTATAACGATACTTATCTATTTGATCAAAATGCATGTACCGCCCCTCATTTAATTGTTTGGGTAGGAAATAAAGATAGGGTTGAAGAGGCTAAAAAAACGTTTTGGTCAGCTATGGACAGACTTCTTAAAAGTAAGTATAGTGTATCAGCAGTTTTAGCTATTGATAAATTAACTAATTTTTATACGCAAGCTGTTTTTATGGACGTTAATATAGAAGGAGGTTCTGATAATCTGTTATGGAGAGTTAATGTAAATGCTTTGACAGAGAATATTGAAAATTTTAGATGTCCTGCTGGTTATTTTTCCGAATTTTATGTAGAGAACTTAAATTTTATATCTAAAGTAGTTAACAAAAAATATCAAACAATGGCTTACTATGGTTTTGATAAGGAGGAATTATTGTTATTTGTTAATGACAAATCACTTTCAGGAATAGACAGAGTTGTTCCTGTAGGAAAAACTACCGATTTTTCTTTAATTTGGGATGGTTATGATTTGGTTAATATGTTTACAAGGCAGGTTTCGGTTTTATAATTAATTTACATACAAATAATGATTAAATTTTTAGATTTACAAAAGATAAACGCACAATATAAAACAGAATTAACAAAGGCTTTTAATCGTGTTTTAGATTCTGGCTGGTATATTATGGGGGCTGAGTTAAAATTGTTTGAAACAGATTTTGCTAATTATTGTGGAACAAAACATGCTATTGGGGTTGCAAATGGTTTGGACGCACTCATTCTAATTATTAGAGCGTATAAAGAAATGGGAATATTTCATGATGGGGATGAAATTTTAGTTCCGTCAAACACTTATATTGCAAGTATTTTGGCTATTTCTGCTAATAATTTGGTGCCTATTTTAGTTGAACCAAAGTTAGAGACTTTCAATATTGATGTTTTATTGCTTGAGTCAAAAATTACTTCTAAAACAAAAGCAATATTGCCAGTACATCTTTATGGACAGTTATGTGATATGCCCAATATTAATGCAATTGCTAAAAAGTATAATCTTAAAGTTATAGAAGATTGCGCTCAAGCACATGGAGCAATATTAGAAAATAAAAAAGCCGGTAATTGGGGAGATGCAGCTGGTTTTAGTTTTTATCCAGGTAAAAATTTAGGGGCTTTAGGAGATGCAGGAGCAATTACGACGAATGATGATGATCTAGCGAGCTGTTTAAGAGCATTGTTAAACTATGGGTCTCAAGTGAAATATAAGAATTTGTATAAAGGTGTAAATAGTCGTTTAGATGAATTACAGGCAGCCTTATTAAATGTTAAATTGAATAATTTAGATGAAGAGACTACCGTTAAACGTAAAATAGCTGGAAGGTATTTAACTGAGATAAGAAACCCAAAAATCATTTTGCCTAAAGTTGTAATTGATTTGGCTCATGTTTGGCATTTATTTGTAATTATGACAAACAAAAGAGAAGAGTTACAAGAATATCTAAGCGATAATGGAGTTCAAACTGTAATTCATTATCCAATACCTCCACATAAGCAAGAAGCTTACAAAGAGTGGAATGATATGAGTTTTCCAATTTCAGAATTAATCCATCAGACGGTCATAAGTTTACCTTTAAGTGCTGTTATGACATCTGAAGAAGTAGATGAAGTTATTAATGTTTTGAACGCTTATTAAAGTAAAATTTTGAAATTAATTAAAACTTCTTTATTTTCTGGAATTATTACGCTTATTCGTATTTCTTCAGGATTTATTTCAAGTAAGGTAATTGCTATTTATACAGGTACAAGCGGAGTAGCTTTGGTAGGTGCTTTCTCGAATTTTATAAGTATAGTACTTACTTTTGCAAATGGAGCAATAAACACTGGGGTTATTAAATATACTGCTGAGTATGATGAGGATAAGGAGAAGTTAAAATCCTTGTTCAGTACTTCATTAAAAATTAGTTTTTATTGTTCGGGGATAGTTGGTATTTTATTATTATTATTTTCATCTTTTTTTTCCAACTTGGTGTTTGTCACGGACACGTACTCTTATTTAATTAAGATTTTTGGAGGTACAATAATTTTGTATTCTTTAAATTCTTTGTTGATCGCTATATTAAATGGAAAGAAACAAATTAAGGTATATACAATAGTAAATACAATAGGTAGTATTGTTGGTTTGTTGTTTACTTTAATCTTGGTATATTTTTTTAAGTTGGAAGGTGCATTGTACGCTCTTGTTCTTTCACAGTCAATCGTATTTTTTGTAACAGTTTTTATGATTGCAAAAAGTGATTGGTACAATATCAATTACTTTAAAAATAGATTTGATGTAGATATTTTTAAAAAATTGTCCCATTATAGTTTGATGGCTATTGTCACTGCCTTGACAGTGCCAGTTTCACAAATTGTTTTAAGGAATATGTTGATAGGTTCCTTAGGAATAGAATCTGCTGGTATTTGGCAGGGAATGATGCGTATTTCAGATGGATATTTGATGTTGATTACATCTTCTTTGGCAACTTATTATTTACCCAAATTAGCCTCTTTACATACTGATGAAGAATTAAGATTTGAAATAAAACAAGGCTATAAAATAATTCTACCAGCCGTTTTTTTTAGTTGCATAGTTATATATTTTTTGAGATTTCTAATTATAAGAGTATTATTTACTTCTGATTTTAATCAAATGAGTGATTTGTTTTTTTATCAATTACTTGGTGATTTTTTTAAAATGAGTTCTTGGATTTTAGGATATTTACTTTTGGCCAAGTCTATGACAAAATTATTTATTATTACAGAGATAATTTTTAGTTTTTTATATGTTGTATTTGGGTTTTTATTCGTTGAATATTTTGGAATAGTCGGCATTACTATCGCTTTTGCAGTTAATTATTTTTTATATCTCTTATGTATGATTATTGTTTTTCGAAAATTGCTTTTTAAATTATGAGAATATTGATTATTGGAGAGTATAGCGGTTTTGCTAATAACTTAAAGAAAGGTTTTTTAGGACTTGGTCATAATGTTGTTCTATTTTCTTGGGGTGATGGATTTAAAAAAATTGAGTCTGAATTCGAAGAAGATTATAATATTGATGTAGCAAATTTTAAGTTGTTTAATCGTATCATAAAAGGAACTTGGTTGATAAAATGGTTGATTGAATCATTTACTTTCAAAAAGAAAATTGAGAAAGTTACTAAAGTAGGACATTTTGATGCTGTGCTAGTGTTAAATTTAGATTTTATCAAATTTGATTATCAGTTCTATAAACCTTATTTTTCACTTGATATGATAAAGAAGGTTGTAAAATCTCCTGAAAATATTTATCTTTCATTGTGTGGAAATGAACTTATTTATAATTCGTTCCTAGCGAGTATGAGGAAGAAAAATCCTGAAGAAGTAATAAAAAGACAAAATCCAACTAAAAGAGAACTGGAAGTATTTAAAACGTTTAGTTCACATATACCTAATGTAATACCTGTGATGTATGATTATGCTGAGCCTTATCGAGTGAGTAAGCTTGCTGAAAAATTCAAATTGCACCCTACAATTCCCTTACCTTTAGATTTAGCAAATATTCATTTTGATAATAATGTAATTAGTGATAAACTTGTTATATTTTATGGCTTGAATAGAGCATCTAAAGGAACCCATATAATTTCTGAAGCATTAAATGAGATCAAATGCAAATTTCCTGATGTAGAAGTGATAATTGATGGGAATATGCCATTTAAGTTGTATTTGAATGTTATAAGTAGAGCCAATATTATAGTAGATCAGTGTTATGGTTTTTCATATGGTATGAATGCAATATATTCAATGGCTATGGGAAAGGTAGTTTTGAGTTGTAATGAGCCAGAATGTCAAGATGAATTTAAAAGAAGTGATATTCCTATTTTGAATATTGAACCCAATGTTAATCAAATTGTAAATACCATTGAGAATTTAATTCTAAATCCATCTGTAATCCAGGATTTATCAATTAAGTCAAGACGTTTTGTAGAAGAATTTCATGAGTCAAAAATTGTTGCACAGCAATATATAGATGTTTTCATGAAGAATGGATTATAATCTATGTGTATCAAAATCTTTTTAATTATATGAAATATTATATTGTCAATTTGATTTTCTTTTTTCTTCCAGCTTCAAGATGCTTTGCTTTCAAAAGGTTTCTCTTGAGGTTTTGTGGGGCTAAAATTGGATTGAATGTTCGATTAATGAGAATTAGGGTTCAAGGAATTCACTTGATAATTGACGATAATACATTTATTGGTGACGAAAGTTTGATAATGGGAACAGTAAATACACAAGTTGTAATTGGTAAGAATTGCGACATATCAACAAGAGTTAATATTATTACCGGTACTCATCACATAGGTACAATGGAGCAAGCTGCTGGTGAAGGCTATGGTGAAGATATTATCATTGAAGATGGGGTGTGGATAGGATTTGGTGCAATAATTTTACCAGGTGTCCGTATTGGTAAAGGCTCAATTGTTGCTGCAGGTGCAGTAGTCAATAAAAGCGTTCCTTCTGGTGTACTTGTTGCAGGTGTGCCAGCAAAAATCAAAAGAAGTTTATAGTAGATGATTCTTTATTTATTTTTTTATGTAGTTATTTTATCAGGAACTATAATTTCTTTACAAAATATTGATAGAAAAGCTGTCACAGTTGTTTTTATTTCGTTAGCCTTTCTTTTTTTTCTTTTAATTGGATTTCGTTTTTGTGGATATGACTATTTATCATATTTAGAAATTTATGAGAGTATTAAAGGAGGAAATGATGTCTTGGGCATGGAACCAGGTTTTGCTACTTTATGTAGTTCCTCATCTTCCTTTCGTATCTTAATAATCATAGTGGCTTTATTGACTATGTTGTTGCACTCATTATTTATTTATAAAACATCAGATTTACCAATATTTAGCTTATTTTTACTTTCATCGACATTGTTACTGCCTACTTTTATGGGGCAATGTAGGCAAGGACTTGCGATTGGATTTGTAGCATTTGCATTTTATTATTACAATAATAAAAATTATTACTTTTATTTACTTTTTGTTGTATTAGCAGCACTTTTTCATTATTCAGCATTAATTTCATTGTTTTTTCTTTTTGTACCTAGGAACATAAAGTCTTCTAAGTATTATTTTATTACAATTGTAATCTCAATATTTTTATCTCAATTTTTTCAGCCACTATTATTTAAAATTATAGACTTGATTCCTAATTTAGCGGTTGTTGAGAGATTATTATTTTACAGTGAAAATGACGATGTAAAACTGGGATTTAATACGGCAATATTAATAAGAATTTTTGTTGTGTCACTTTGTTTCTATTATAGAGCAAATATCAAATCAATATTTTTTCCATTAATGTTGAATATTTATCATTTATCTATTATCATTTATCTAATAATTGGACCAATTATTCCTCAATTAGGAGGTAGGGGAGCACTATATTTTTCTTATTTTGATATTATATTAATTCCTTTCGTCATTAAAGCTGCTTCAGGTTATAATCGATACGTATTAATTTTTTTATTTTTTTTATTGACTTTACTAAGAATTTTTCAATTTTTCCATGATGATTTTAATTACGAATGTTATGTTCCATATTTAAAATTTTATAATTTTTAATTTTACTTATGAGAAAAAATATCGATTTTTTGATTATTAATAATTGCCCATCATTTTATAAAATAAATTTATACAATGAATTATCTAAACGATGCAATATACATGTCATATTTATTGGCTTAACCAATCAAGTTGTTATAAATACAGATTATAAAAAAGACATTTTGTTTTCATATGAATTGCTTTCTGAAATTCAGATTGAGAAACGGAATAGATTTCGTTCGATTGTAAAATTATATCGAATTCACAATCAATTTAATTATAAAAAAATAATTTATGGTGGGTACAATGATTTAGAAGAACGTGTATTGATGTGGTTTACGCCAAAATCAAAAAACTGTTTGCAATTTGAGTCCTCAATAAAAGAAAGTAAAACATCAGGAATTGCCTCCATTGTTAAGAAAATAATTTTAAGTAGATTTTCAATTGCTTTGCCTAGTGGAAAATTACAAGCTGACGTTTTTAATGCATTAAACTTTACAGGAGAAATAATTGAAACAAAAGGTGTGGGGTTATTTAATAAGCAGCAATCCCCTAGTTTTTCTAGACAAGGGACTGTACAGGACTTTAAATATTTATATGTAGGAAGACTAATTTCAATAAAAAATATCGAATTTATTATTAAAGTTTTTAATCGATCAGGAAAGTCTCTTACGATAGTAGGAACAGGTGTGCTAGAAACAGAATTGAAAAAAATGGCTCATTCAAATATTAAATTCATTGGCTTTGTGCCTAATAATGAAATAGCGAATATCTATCTAAATCATGATGTTTTTTTGCTGCCTTCTTTATCAGAGCCGTGGGGTTTAGTGGTTGAGGAAGCTATATACTATGGCCTACCAGTCTTAGTTTCTGATGCTGTCGGGAGTCAGTTTGACATGGTAATAAAATCTAATACGGGTATTGTTTTTTCGCCGTTTTCAGACGAAAGTCTTGAGAGTTCAATGATTGAGATTGAAAACAATTATGATCTCTATAAAAGCAATTGTTTGAATTTTGATTCAATTGGAAGAGACAAAGAACAAGTAGAAGCTTATATTAAATTATTATCCCTATGAAAATTTTGTACTGTATACCTTCGTTAAGTAATGCGGGGGGAATGGAACGAGTTATAACTGAAAAAGTTAATTACTTAATTCAATTACCAGGTTACGAAATAACCATAGTAACTACTGATCAAAACGGACGTCCTATTTATTTTTCGTTAGATGAAAAGATACAGTTGATTCATCTTGATATAGATTTTGATGGTCATTTTTCCGAGAATTTGCTGAAAAAATATTTTTTACATCAAAAAAAACTAAAAATTTACAAGCAAAAATTAATCAGCATATTAAAACAATTACAAGTAGATATCTGTATTTCATTTTGTGGTAAAGAAATAGAGTTTTTGGCTAATTTAAATGTCAAATGTAAAAAAATTGCTGAAATACATTTTGCAATGAATGTTCGGAAACAGTTCATAACCTCTAGGCACAAAGGATACTTATGGAGCTTATTGGGTGAAATACGTACACAACAATTAAAAAAAGCCACAAAAGGATTAGATAAATTAATTGTTTTAACTAAAGCAGATCAAAAACAATGGGAATTTTCTCATAAAAATGTGATTCAAATCCCTAATCCTAATCCATTAGAGAATCAGGAATTCTCGACATTATTGAATAAACGCATAATATCTGTTGGCAAATTAGATCCTCAAAAGGGCTTTGATATGTTGATAGAAGCGTGGGCATTGGTAGTAGATAAGCATTCCGATTGGGTTTTAGATATTTTTGGAGAAGGAGAATGGGAATTAATGCTTCAAAATAGAATAAACGAATTAAATATAAGTGACCAAATTAAATTACGCGGAAAAACTTCTGATGTGGTTTCCTATTATCTTGGAAGTTCTGTTTATGTTATGAGTTCAAGATATGAAGGATTGCCGATGGTACTTATTGAAGCAATGTCTTGCGGGCTACCTATTGTTTCCTTTGATTGTGAATATGGTCCCCGAGAAGTGATTACGGATGGAAAAAATGGTTTTTTGGTTGTTCCGAATAATTATATTGAATTAGCTGAAAAGATTTGTATTTTAATAGAAAATGAAAAACTACGTTTGCAAATGGGCAGGCAATCATTAGAGGATGTTGAAAAATACGCAAAAGAGCCAATTATGCAAAAGTGGATAATATTATTTGATGAGCTTATGAAAGCATTTTAATACTATAAGATGGAAAATAAAAAAGTATTATTCTTTGGCTCATATCCAGGTCCGATGACAGGACAAGCAATTTCTTTTAAAGAAGCTTATGATAATTATAGTGGTAAAAAAATTTTAGTAAACACAACTAAATTTAATAATAAAATATTGAATTCATTGTATTGCTTGTTTTCATTACCTTTAATTTTTGTTTTTAAAAAATTTCCTATAGTTTATTTCACATGTGTTAGAAGTAAATTGGGTGCGATAAAAGATATACAATTACTGTTATTATGTAAATTATTTAATAAAAAAGTTATAAATCATTTACATGGTGCAGATTTTAAAATTTTTTATAACGCTTCAAATACGTTAAAACCTTTGTTAGAATATTGTTATAATAAAATAGATGTTTCAATAGTTTTATTGCCTTCAATGAAGGAGCAGTTTTCTGATTTTTTGGATATGAAAATTGAAGTTATTCAAAATTGCTATTCCACAGAAATGGAATCAATAAATGTAGATTTTGCCAACAAAAAAAAACAGATACTTTACCTTTCCAATTTAATTAACTCCAAAGGAATTTTTATTTTTATGGAAGCAGCTGGGCAACTATTAGATGAAGACCCAAACATTATAGTTAAGATTGGTGGTGTACCGATGAATGATGAAGAAATGTCTGAAAAAGAAATTTCGGAAAAATTTCAAAATATTTATAAAGATTTGAAATTGAAATATCCTGACAGGATTTTGTATATGGGAGAGGTAAAAGGAGATGAAAAAGTAAAAACATTATTAGAAAGTTCTATTTTTATTTTGCCAACATTTTATGCTATGGAAGCATTTCCAATTACAATTATTGAAGCAATGAGATTTGGAAATGCCGTAATTACAACCAATCATAATTACTTATCGGATATAGTTAATGATAAAAATGGAAAATTAGTAAACAAAAAATCAAGTGCCGAAATTGTTAATACTGTTAAATATTTGTTTTCAAGTCCTGAAAAGCTAAAAGAAATACAGAAGTATAATGAAATTGAATCTAGGGAGAAATATAGCCCTCAAAAGTATAATTTGGCAATAAAAGAAGCGATAAATAATTTATAAATAACGTCTGAGTATTTATTTTTAGCAAATGAATAAAAAACTATCTTCAGATTTTTTTGTAAAATGTTTACTCGGTGGATTTTATATTGAAATACTCAATTTGGAACAATAATAAATGTAAAATAGGAATAATGATACAGAAATTATATATTTCCAAAAATGAATAATACCTACACATGAAAATATCTATAATCACAGTTTGTTACAATAGCGCATCTACTATTGAAAAAACTATACTATCTGTTGGTGAGCAGACCTATAAAAATATTGAATATATAATTGTTGATGGGAATTCAAAAGATGATACAGTTTCTATTGTCGAAAAACATAAAAACAATATTTCTAAATGGATTTCAGAACCTGACAAAGGTCTTTATGACGCTATGAATAAAGGAATTGAATTAGCGACAGGAGATTTAATAGGGATTTTAAATTCTGATGATGTTTTTAATTCAACTAAAATTGTGGAAGAAATTGCTGATTTTCATAAAATTAATGATATCGATGCTTCTGTTGGAAATATAATACAACATAAAGAGAACGGTAAAATTGTAAGGTTATATTCTTCAAAATATTGGAGTCCAATTAAGTTAAAAATTGGATTTATGCCACCACATCCATCAATATTTATAAAAAGAGAGCTTTTTAATAAATTTGGAAATTACGATTTAAATTTTAAAATTGGAGCTGATTACGAGTTGATTACGAGATTTTTTTTAAAGAATAATATTGTTTGGAAATATTCAGGAATAACAACAACAGCAATGCTGGTTGGTGGTTTGAGTAGTTCAGGATCTTCTTCTTATAAATTAATCACAAAAGAGATTCAAAAAGCATTGTCTATGAACGGCATTCGTTTTTCTCCTATAAAGATACGAATGCGTTTTTTGTGGAAAATAATTGGATTTTTGAAAAAATGAAAATAACAATAACAGGTGCTTCAGGTTTTGTTGGAACAAATCTTATTGGATATCTTAAGCCTATACATGAATTAAATAGTTTGAGTGTAAGGTATGTAAATAATCAAAAAATTGAAATAAATGACAATGTTGTAATTCATCTTGCAGGTAAAGCTCATGATTTGAAAAAGGTATCAGTTCCTACAGATTATTATGAAGCCAATTATGAATTAACAAAACAACTATTTGATGCTTTTTTGATTTCTAAAGCATCCGTTTTCATATTCATGAGTACGGTTAAAGCAGTCGCAGATGAAGTAAGAGGTATTTTGAATGAAAATACAATTCCAAACCCTAAAACGCATTATGGTATAGCTAAACATCAAGCTGAGGAATATATTTTAAGTAAAGAAATACCTGATGGAAAAAGAGTTTACATCTTGAGGCCTTGTATGATTCATGGTCCAGAAAACAAAGGCAATTTGAATTTGTTGTATGGGTTTGTTGCTAAACGTCTGCCTTGGCCATTAGGTACATTTCAAAACGAGAGATCTTTTTTGAGTATAGAAAATCTTTGTTTTGTTATTAAAGAATTGTTAGAAAATGAAAAAATACCGTCAGGTATTTATCAGGTAGCAGATAATAAATCAATATCAACAAATGAATTAATTACATTGATAGCAAAAAGTTTAGGTAAGAAATCTATAATATGGAATATAAATTCTTCTTTTATAAAAAAACTTGCCAGAACGGGTGATTTTTTTCATTTGCCTTTAAATTCGGAACGTTTACAAAAGCTCACAGAAAGCTATGTTGTGAGCAATGAAAAAATAATCAAAGCTCTAGGTAAACCTTTTCCAGTATCAACTGATGAAGGATTGATGAAAACTTTTGAGTCATTTAGAAATTAAAATAATATAATATAAAATGAAAGTAGCGCTTATAACAGGAATTACGGGACAAGATGGGTCATACTTAGCAGAACTACTATTAGAGAAAGGATATATGGTTCACGGTGTTAAAAGAAGAGCCTCATCTTTTAATACACAACGTATTGATCATATCTATCAGGATCAACATGAAGTACATGTAAATTTTAAATTGCATTATGGAGATTTGACAGACTCTACTAACGTAATTAGAATTATCCAAGAAGTGCAGCCTGATGAAATTTATAATTTAGGGGCAATGAGTCATGTAAAGGTCTCTTTTGATTCTCCTGAGTATGTTGCAAATGTTGATGGTATTGGAACGTTAAGAATTTTAGAAGCTGTTCGTATTTTAGGTTTGGAAAAGAAAACACGTATTTATCAAGCATCAACATCTGAATTGTACGGTGGTTTATCTGAAAATAAAAATGAAAAAGGTTTATATGATGAAAAGTCTCCTTTTTATCCTCGTTCACCTTATGGAGTTGCAAAAATTTATGGTTTTTGGATTACCAAAAATTACAGAGAAGCTTATGATATTTTTGCTTGTAACGGTATTTTGTTTAATCATGAATCGCCACGTCGAGGCGAAACTTTCGTAACTCGTAAAATAACAATGGCTACAGCAGCTATCGCTTTAGGAGAACAAGATTGTTTGTATCTAGGAAACTTAGATGCTCAACGTGATTGGGGACATGCAAAAGATTATGTAGAAGCAATGTGGAGAATTCTTCAGCAAGATTTAGCAGAAGACTATGTTATTGCTATGGGTGAAACTACATATGTACGTGATTTTGTTAAAATGTCATTTGCAGAAGTAGGGATTGAAATTGAATTTAGAGGAGAAGGAGTTGATGAAAAAGGGTATGTTGCATCATGTAGTAATCCTGACTACCAAATTCAGATAGGTAAACAAGTAGTTTCTGTTGATCCACAATATTTCCGTCCAACAGAAGTAGATTTACTTATTGGAGATCCAACAAAATCAAAAACAAAATTAGGATGGGTGCCTAAATATGATTTGGCTGGATTAGTAAAAGAAATGATGATATCTGATCTGCAATATGTTCAAAGAGAAAAGATGTTAAATGAAGTAAGATCGACTATTAGATATTAATTTAGGACTTATTAGAATGCTTTGTATTCTAGATTGAAGAGGAACACTATGAATTTACAAGATAAAATATATATTGCTGGACATAGAGGTATGGTTGGTTCAGCAATTTTACGCCAATTAAAAGAAAAAGGATATACAAATTTTGTATTGAAGACTTCTTCAGAACTAGATTTGAGAAATCAGCAGGCGGTATCAAATTTCTTTGCTGAAGAAAAACCTGATTATGTTTTTTTAGCCGCTGCTAAAGTTGGAGGAATTATTGCAAATAATACTTACAAAGGAGATTTCATTTATGAAAATTTGATGATACAAAATAATATAATTCATCAATCTTACTTAAACAATGTAAAGAAGTTGATGTTTTTAGGTTCTTCATGTATTTATCCTAAAATGGCTCCTCAGCCATTAAAGGAAGAATATATGCTTACAGGAGAACTAGAGCCTACAAACGAACCTTATGCTATTGCAAAAATTGCAGGAATAAAAATGTGTGATGCATACAGAGATCAATTTGGATGTAATTTCATTTCTGTTATGCCAACAAATCTCTATGGACCTAATGATAATTACGATTTAAAGAATTCTCATGTTCTTCCGGCAATGTTAAGAAAATTTATTACTGCAAAACGCAATAATGATACTTCCGTAACAATTTGGGGAACTGGAAGTCCAAAAAGAGAATTTCTGCATGCAGATGATCTCGCCGAAGCTTGTTTGTATTTAATGGAAAATTACAATGAACAAGGATTAGTAAATATCGGAGTAGGAGAAGATATCTCAATTTTAGATCTAGCTATTTTGGTTAAAAAAGTAGTTGGTTTTGAAGGTGAAATTTTAACAGATACTTCTAAACCAGATGGTACGCCTCGTAAATTAATGGATGTCTCTAAATTAAATAGTTTTGGCTGGAAAGCAAAAACAAGTTTAGAGGAAGGAATTCAGAAAGTTTACGATGAAATTAAAGATACTAATTGGGAATAATTTCATAAAATGGAATATACAATTTTAGGAATTATTTTAATGATCATAATGTTGCTTTATTTTAAAGTGGCAGATCGTTTTAATATAATAGACAAACCTAATCAAAGAAGTTCTCATACAGAAATAACTTTAAGAGGTGGAGGGATTATTTTTTGGTTTACGGCTCTGCTCTATTTTGCACAGCATATAGAAACAAATTATTTTTTCTTTACTGGAATAACATTAGTGAGTTTAGTTAGTTTTTGGGACGATATTCAAAGTCTATCCAATAAGATAAGAATTTCGATTCATTTTCTTTCGATTACCTTGATTTTTTTCGACTTGGGACTATTCACTTTATTCCCAATTTGGGGTATTGCAATAGCTTATGTTTTAGCAATCGGTCTGATAAATGCATATAATTTCATGGATGGAATTAATGGTATTACTGGAGTTTATACTTTAGTAGTTATGGGATCTGTACTGTATGTAAATACAAAAGTTCAGCTTTTTACTGATAGCGGTTTTATAAAGTATTCGATGATTGCCAGTTTAATATTTTTGTTTTTTAATTATAGAAAAAAAGCAAAATGCTTTGCTGGAGATGTTGGGAGTATTGCCATAGCATTTTGGGTAATATATCTAGTTTTAAAATTAATTCTTGTTACAGAATCATTGATTTGGCTTTTATTTTTAGCTGTATATGGTGTTGATGCAATATGTACAATTATACATCGTCTATATTTGAAACAAAATATATTTGAGGCACACCGTCTGCATTTTTACCAAATCTTAAGTAATGAATATAAAATACAGCACAGATTGGTAGCATTACTTTATGGATTGGTTCAAATTGCAATTTCATTTATAGTGGTAAGTCTTTATCAGAAAGTCGATGATGCAATTATCTTTTTAATTATAACTCTTCCTTTGCTTCTTGTTTACTCGTTAAAATTTTATTTGTTAAATAAAAGTAATTTAAGACTAAACGCATGAAGCCAAAAGTAATTCAAGGAGGAAGATTTGAAGATCAAAGAGGTAGCATTGCTTTTGTAAATGATTTTAATTTTTCTAACATTGAAAGATTTTATATCATAAGCAACTCTCAAGAAAATCCAGTGCGTGCGTGGCAAGGGCATAAATTAGATGCGAAGAATTTTTATTGTCTTTCAGGATCTTTTAAAATTCATTTTGTTCAAATTGATGATTGGAAAAATCCTTCTAAAGATTTAACCATAGAAACTGTTTTAGTTTCTGAGTTAGATAGTAAAATTATTCATATTCCTGCAGGTTATGCAAATGCAGTGGAATCTTTGGAGGAAAATTCTAAATTAATATCATTTTCTACATTACCGTTAGCAAACGTTAATGAAGATGATGTACGTTATCCACCAGACTATTGGCCAATATAATGGATGAAAATAGAATTTATTTGTCGTTATCTCAAGAAAGCGGTTTTGAAGAAGAATACATTAAGAAAGCTTTGCATTCAAATTGGATTACTTCGGGTGGACCAAATGTAGATCAATTTGAAAATGAACTACAAGATTATTTTGAACAAGGATCATATATAGCGGCATTAAATTCTGGAACATCAGCGATACACTTAGCATTAATTTTGTTAGGAGTTGAGAGAGGAGATGAGGTAATTTGCCAAAGCATGACGTTTTCGGCTTCAGCAAACCCAATTTTGTATCAAAATGCTATTCCAGTATTTGTTGATAGTGAGCCCGAAACATGGAATATCTGTCCACAAAATCTTGAAATTGCGATAAAAGACAGAATTCTAAAAGGTAAAAAGCCAAAGGCTATAATTGCAGTTCATTTATATGGTATGCCTTATAAAGTTGAAGAAGTTCATGCAATTGCTGAAAAATATGAAATACCAATCATCGAAGATAGTGCTGAAGCACTTGGAAGCACTTACAAGGGAAAGAAATGCGGCAATTTTGGTACTTTTGGAATAATTTCATTTAACGGAAACAAAATTATTACAACATCTAGCGGTGGAGTGTTAATTGTTAATTCAAAAGAAGAAAAAGAAAAAGCAATCTTTTATGCTACTCAATCGAAAGATAAAGCGGTACATTATCAGCATAGCGAATTAGGATATAATTATAGAATGAGCAACATCTGCGCAGGAATAGGTCTCGGGCAGTTTAAAATATTAGAAGAGAATATTCTATCAAGAAGAAATAACCACTTATTTTATAAAGAAATTTTTGAGAAAATTAAAAATGTAAAGCTTTTTGATAATCTCAATGAAGATTTTTTTTCAAATTATTGGCTTAATACAATATTGTTAGAAACAAAAGAACAAAGAGAAAATTTAAGAATTGCTTTTGAAAAGGCAAACATAGAAAGTCGTCCTTTGTGGAAACCAATGCATTTACAGCCAATTTTTGAAAAACATCCTTACTATGGAAATAATGTGTCAGAAAAATTGTTTGAAAATGGATTGTGTTTGCCATCAGGATCAAACTTAACTAATGAAGATAAAAGTAGAATTGTAGAAGTTATTATCAACTTTTTTAAATGATAATAAATTATAAAATGAAAATTGAAGAAACGTTTATAAAAGATTTAATAATTATAGAGCCAACAGTCTTTGGAGACGATAGAGGATATTTCTTTGAAGCATACAATAAAACTAAATTTAGTGATTTAGGCATTGATATAGAATTTGTACAAGATAATCAATCGTTTTCAAAAAAAGGGACTTTACGTGGATTACACTATCAAAATCCTCCTTTTGCACAAACTAAACTAGTTCGTGTTTTTGATGGTGAAATTATTGATGTTGTTGTTGATTTGAGAAAAAACTCAACGACTTTTGGAGAATCATTCAGTATTGTATTATCTGGAGAAAATAAAAAGCAGTTGTTTGTGCCTCAAGGATTTGCTCATGGTTTTTCTGTGATTAGTGAAACAGCAACAGTAATGTATAAATGCGATCAATTTTACAATAAAGAGTCCGAAGGTGGAATTAAATTTGATGATCCATCATTAAATATTGATTGGGGATTAGAATTAAAAGATCTAATTATCTCAGAAAAAGACCAAATTCTTCCTTTTATTGGAAATTGTAATAGTTTATTTTGATGCAAAAAATTCTTGTTACAGGAGCAAATGGGCAATTAGGATCTGAACTTGAAATTTTATCTAATTCTTATTCTAATTACGAATGGATATTTGCCGATAGAAAAAAAATTACTTTGGATGATTTAGAGTTACTTAAATTCCAGTTAAATGTTATAGAGCCAGATATCATATTTAATTGTGGCGCTTATACTGCTGTTGATAAAGCTGAATCTGACAAAGAATTAGCATTTAAAATAAATCATTTCGCAGTGGCGTCAATAGCAAAATATGCATCAGAAAATGAAGTAAAATTAATTCATATTTCGACGGATTACGTTTTTGATGGCTCTTCTTCAATTGCTTTAAGTGAAGACTCAAAAACTAACCCTATAAATATTTATGGAGAAAGTAAGCGAGCCGGCGAATTAGATTGTTTAAAAGAAAATCCAGGATCAATTATTATTAGAACTTCTTGGGTTTATAGTAAGTTCGGAAACAATTTCGTGAAAACAATGCAAAGGTTAATGAAAGAAAGAGACGAAATTAGTGTGGTAAATGATCAAATAGGATCACCTACATATGCTGCTGATTTAGCACAAGCAATGATTGATATAATAGAATCTCCCAAATGGATTCCAGGAATTTTTAATTATTCAAATGAAGGTGAAGTTAGTTGGTATGAATTTGCATTGAGTATCAAGGAACTTGGGAATTACAATTGCAAAGTAAGAGGCATTCCTTCTTCAGCTTACCCTACTCCGGCAAAACGCCCAATTTTTTCATTATTAGATAAGACGAAAATAAAGTCATTTTATAATTTAGAAATCCCAAATTACAAGGAGAGTTTAAGGAAAATATTTATTTAAAAAAAAGATTTTATTTTCGTCTTCAAATTTGAATCGAAATTTCGAATCTAAAGAACAAATTTTATGAAAGGAATTATATTAGCTGGAGGTTCTGGCACAAGATTACATCCATTAACATTGGCCGTGAGTAAGCAGTTAATGCCTGTTTATGATAAACCGATGATTTATTATCCCTTGTCAACTTTAATGATGGCTGGAATCAATGAAATTTTAATAATTTCTACGCCTCACGATTTACCACATTTTAAAAAACTTTTAGGAGATGGGAGTACAATAGGCTGTAAATTTAGTTATGCTGAGCAACCAAATCCAAATGGCTTAGCACAAGCCTTCGTAATTGGTGAAGAATTTATAGGTAAAGACAAAGTAGCACTAGTACTTGGAGACAATATTTTCTTCGGTACAAATATGCAACAATTATTAAGGGATAATGCCAATCCAGATGGAGGAGTTGTTTTTGCTTATCATGTTGCAGATCCTGAAAGATATGGTGTAGTTGAATTTGATGAAAATAAAAACGCTATATCTATTGAAGAAAAGCCACAAGAACCTAAATCAAATTATGCAGTTCCGGGATTATATTTTTATGATAATTCTGTTGTTGAAATTGCAAAAAATATAGAACCAAGTGCTCGTGGTGAGTATGAAATCACAGATGTAAACAAAGTTTATTTGGAAAATGGGAAATTAAAAGTGGGTATCTTGGGCAGAGGTACTGCGTGGCTTGATACAGGAACTTTTAATAGTTTGATGCAAGCAGGTCAATTCGTTCAGGTTTTAGAAGAAAGACAAGGCTTAAAAGTGGGGTGCATTGAAGAAATTGCTTGGAGACAAGGATTTATCAATGATGATCAATTAGAAAAAATTGCACAGCCATTATTAAAATCTGGGTATGGAACTTATTTATTAGAGTTTTTAAAACAAAAGAAAAAAGGTGTTAAAATTTAATTTGATTCTCAAAGTAATTATTTAAAACCTTTAATTTGTATTTTTGTAGAAAATAGTTGACTTATTTAAACCGAAACCTCAATTGAGCACAGATAAACCAAATAGTATAACCTCATTATTATACACGACTTTTTCGCCAAGAAATCTTCGGGCAAATATTAATAACTTAAGTTATTTGCCTAGATGGATTATTATTGCAATAGATGTAATGGTTTTGTTTTTTTCATTTTCCTTTACATATCTGCTTTTTGAAGGAACTGCAATAGGCTATATTATTACATCTCATGATTTTTATTTTGTAGCAAGTTTAATATTTGTAAATATTTTTTTCTTTTGGCTTTTTAGAACTTATTCGGGAATTATTAGACATTCGTCTTATATAGATGCTATAAAGCTTTTATTTTCTCAAATGTCAGTTTTGGTGTTTTTCTTGTTTATTAATTTAGTTTTTGAATTATATTCAGGTCATAAAGCCTTTCTGAATACGGCACTTTTTATTAATTTAGTTCTATCATTTTGCGGACTCTTTTTATATCGTGTAATTGTAAAACAGACTTTCGAGATGTATTTTTCGGAAAAAACTACAAATAAACTTGTTAGAACGGTCATTTATGGAACAGATGCAAATGCGATTTCTGTAGCAAATGCTTTAAAATTTGAAACACCTTCTAGATTTAAAATTGTTGGATTTGTAGATAAAAATAATCAGAATGCATCTAAACGTATGCTGGATCTTCCAATTTTAATATTGAGAAAAAAACTTCCGGCATTAATGAGATCTGTTGCTGCTGAGGGAGTTATTATTGCTGATAAAAGTTTAAGTAAAGAAGAGCAATTGATTATTGTTGATCAATGTTTAGAGTTTAATTACAGAGTATATACAGTTCCGTTAATTTCTGATTGGGAGAACCAAAAAGAGATTTCTCAAAAAGTAAAGAATATTCAAATTGAAGATTTATTAGAGAGAAAACCAATTGTTCTAGATAGTAAATCAATTTCTAAACAATTAAAAGATAAAACAATTTTAATTACAGGTGCAGCAGGATCTATAGGAAGCGAAATTGTTAGACAGGTTTTAAACTTTAACCCTAAAAATGTTATTATTTTAGATCATGCTGAAACGCCATTGCATAACTTGTGTTTAGAAACTCAAGCGATGAATCCCAGCGCTAAAATTGTAGCTGTAATAGCAGATGTAAGAAGTAAAAAGGCACTAGAGAAAGTATTTAAAACTTATAATCCTCATGTTGTTTTTCATGCTGCGGCCTATAAACATGTCCCTTTGATGGAAGAAAATCCAGCTCAAGCAATTCAAACCAATATTAAAGGAACTAAAAACTTAGCTGATTTAGCTTGCAAATATCGTGTAAAGAAATTTGTTATGGTTTCTACAGACAAAGCTGTAAATCCTAGTAATGTAATGGGGGCAAGTAAACGTATTGCTGAAAAATATGTTCAGTCTTTATTTTTAAAAAATCAGAGAGAAAATGTAGAAGGCGGTACGAAGTTTATCACGACTCGTTTTGGAAATGTTTTAGGATCGAATGGATCTGTTGTTCCGTTATTTACAAAACAAATTGCAGAAGGAGGACCAGTAACGATAACACATCAAGATATTATTCGTTATTTTATGACTATTCCCGAAGCGTGTCAACTTGTTTTGGAAGCCGGTGCAATGGGGAATGGGGGCGAAATCTATATTTTTGACATGGGTAAACCAGTTAAAATTATTGATTTGGCTAAAAAAATGATTAAGCTGGCTGGTTTTATTCCAGACAAAGAAATAAAAATTAAGATTGTAGGACTGAGACCTGGTGAAAAGTTGTATGAAGAATTATTGAACGATACTTCTAAAACGCTTCCGACTTACCATAATAAAATCATGATTGCACAAGAAATTCAAGATGAATATGAAAATCTGCATATCGACGTAGATGAACTCATAGGAATTGCAGATTTTTATGAAAATGATGATATTGTAGCTAAGATGAAGAAGATTGTTCCAGAGTTTAAAAGTATGAATTCGACTTTTGAAGTCCTAGATAAATAATAATATTTAAAAATATAAATTTCATATATCAAAAGGTGTTTTTTTTTAAACGCCTTTTGGCATTTTTAAACATTACCTAAAATGTTAAAAATCTTGTTAATTTTAAAACACTAATTTTTGACTATTATAACTAATGAATCAATCTCCTCATACAAACGATTGGTTGTTTGAAATAACACCTAAAAATAAGTTCTTCTCGCTTAATTTCAAAGAAATTTGGCAGTATCGAGATCTATTGATACTTTTTGTAAAAAGAGACATTATAACGGTTTATAAACAAACTGTTTTAGGACCTCTTTGGTATTTAATACAGCCATTATTCACATCAATAACCTTTACAATTATATTTAATAATGTTGCAGGAATAAAGACAGGAACAATTCCGCCATTTTTATTTAATTTGGCAGGAATTATGGTGTGGAATTATTTTACAGCTTGTCTGAGTGGAACTTCAGATACATTTAAGTCAAATGCATCAATTTTTGGTAAAGTTTATTTTCCTCGAATCATAACTCCTTTGTCGATTGTAATTTCAAATTTGGTCAAATTTGGAATTCAATTTTGCATATTTATTGTCTTTTATGTTTTCTTTTATTTTCAAGGTTCAGATTTAAGTTTAAATGGATCTATATTGTTTTTTCCAATATTAATCGCATTTATGGGAATTTTGGGATTAGGTTTAGGAATGTTAATATCTTCAATGGTAACAAAATATCGAGATCTAAATAACTTGGTTGGTTTCGGAATACAATTGTTAATGTACATATCTGCTGTTATGTACCCAATGGAATTAATCAAACAAAAATTACCACAATTAGGCTGGATTGTTGAGTATAATCCTCTAGCATATATAATAGAAACTTCTCGATACATGCTTTTAGATATAGGGAATATTTCTATGTTGGGTCTGCTATACACGATGGTAGTTACATTAGCTATTTTTTTTATTGGATTATTGGTTTTTAATAGGACAGAAAAAAGCTTTATTGATACAGTATAAGATGAAAGATATTATATTAAAAGCCGAAAATATATCTAAGCAATACCGTTTAGGGCAGGTAGGTACAGGAACTTTAAGCCATGATTTAAACAGATGGTGGCACAGAATTAGAGGAAAAGAAGATCCGTATTTAAAAATTGGAGAAACTAATGATCGTTCTACTAAAGGAACTTCAGATTATGTTTGGGCACTTCAGGATATTAATTTTGAAGTAGAAAGAGGGGAAGTTTTAGGCATTATTGGAAAGAATGGTGCAGGAAAGTCAACACTTTTAAAAATCCTTTCAAAAGTAACTGCTCCCACAACAGGTAGTATTAAATCTCGTGGACGTATAGCTTCACTACTTGAAGTTGGTACAGGTTTCAATGGTGAAATGACAGGAAGAGAAAACATTTTTCTTAATGGTGCAATTTTAGGAATGACCAAAAAAGAAATTACATCAAAGCTTGAGGAGATAATTGAATTTTCTGGATGTGAACGATATATTGATACACCAGTAAAAAGATACAGCTCTGGAATGACTGTACGTTTGGCTTTCGCGGTAGCCGCTTTCCTGGAACCAGAAATATTAGTAGTTGATGAGGTATTAGCAGTAGGTGATGCTGAGTTTCAAAAAAAGGCTATTGGTAAAATGCAGGATATTTCTAGAGGTGAAGGAAGAACTGTTTTATTTGTGAGTCATAATATGGCGGCAGTAAAAAGCTTATGCACCAAAGGAATTGTTTTAGAACATGGTAAAATTGTTTTTCAAGGAAGTATTGATGATAGTGTAGAATTTTATTCAAAAGTCTCTTTAGAAGATCTTAAATCGGAGAGTAATCATAAGTCTTATTTAAATATGATTGAATTCTATGATTTTAAAATAACTAATAATAAAATTAAAGTTTTACAAGGACAGAGTGTTGGCTTAGGAGATAAATTAGAAATTGAAATTGATTTTAAAACTTTAGAGAGTATTACAGATTTGTCTATCGCGATGGATATTTTAAACGTAAATCAAGAATTAGTAGCTCACATAACAAATGAAGATGATAATTTGTTATTTAACAGACTGAAAAAAAATGAGCAAATAAAGATCATAATTAATACGGATCATTTATTATTTATACCAGGGTTTTACACTATAAATTTATGGATAGGTGCAGGTCAATTAGATACTTTTTATACCGTAAAGAATTTATTAAACTTTTACTTAGAGCAAAGTGATTTTACAAAAAGAAAAAAATCTCTGCCTAATCATTCAAAAATGTACTTACCTACAAAATGGGATTTTAAAATTGCTAGTCATGATTAATGTAGGTTATCTAGTGTCTTATGATTATGAAATGTTGAAAATTTCTCTCAAACAGTTATATGATTATGTAGACAAAATTGTAATAGCAGTAGATATTGAAAGAAAAACATGGAGTGGAAACGATTTTATAATTCCAGATTCATTTTTTGAAGAGGTAAAAGCTTTCGATTTGAAGAATAAAATTCATTTTTATTTTGATAAATTTTATTGCCCTGATTTAACTCCAATAGAATGTGAATCCAGAGAAAGAAATATGGTTCTTGGAAAATTAGGGAGAGGATGGAAAATTCAATTAGATGTTGATGAATACATTTATGATTTTAAAGAAACAGCAGATTATTTAAATAAATATTGGTATTTAAACATATTTCCGAAACTTACCCCAGTTTGTTTTCAAGGAAAATTAATTACTTTATTTAGAGAATTACCAGATGGATATTTATATATTGAAAATGATGAGAAATTTCCATTTATCACAAACCAAACTATAAATACAAACACAAGACAAAACAATAAAATTAAAAACCATTTTTCAAACATTAAAGTAATTCACCAATCATGGGCAAGAAGTGAAGAACAAATTTATTTCAAGATTAAGAATTGGGGACATAGAAATGATTTTGATACTGAAAATTATTTTCAGTTTTGGAAAAATTTAAATAGTTCTAATTATAAAGAATATCAAAATATTCATCCAATAGTTCCAAAGGTCTGGGATTTTTTAAAGTTTATGCCAGCTAAATCTATTGATGATTTTATAGAAAAATTTAGAATAAATAATTATCAAAATCCAAATTATTTATCTAAAAAAGATTTATCTATAAAGAAAATTTATAAAGCTTTAAAAAAAAGAATAATAAAAAAATAAATGCTTGCCATAATTATTCCATTTTATAAATTAACTTTTTTTGAGAAGACATTAGAATCCTTAAAAAACCAGACTAATAAACAATTTAAAGTTTATATAGGTGACGATGCAAGTCCTGAAAATCCTATTTTTTTGTTAGAAAAATTTAAAGGAAAAATTGATTTCGTTTATCACAGATTTGAAAGTAATTTAGGAAGTCTGTCTTTGACTCAGCATTGGGAACGATGTATTGATTTATCAAAAAATGAAAAATGGTGCTTAATTTTAGGAGATGATGACATTTTGGGCAAGAATGCAGTTGCTGTTTTTTATGATAATTTAAATAAAATTCTTGTAAACCAAATTAATGTTGTTAGGTTTTCATCTCAAAAAATTGATTCCGAAGATAAAGTGATTTCTGATGTTTACACTCACCCTCAAATTGAAACTTCAACAGATTTTTTGTTTAGAAAAGATACTAGAAGTTCATTAAGTGAATATGTTTTTTTTAAAGAGAAATTGATTTTAACCGGATTTAGGAACTTTCCTCTTGCTTGGTTTTCTGATGTTTTGGCTGTTTTAGAATTTTCTGATTTTAAAAATGTTTATAGCTTAAATGATGCAGTAGTATCTGTAAGGGTATCAAAATTAAGTATTTCAGGAAATTCTAATTTTTTAAAGGAAAAAAATCAATCTAAATTTGCCTTTTATTACCATCTTTTATCAAATAAAAAAAGTTTTTTTACAGATCAACAGAAAGATAAATTATTTCTTGAAATTTCTAAATGTTATATAAATGAAAAAAAACAATTTAAATTTTTCTTTAAAATTTCATGGTTGTATTTAAAAAGTAAGGCATTGAGAGATTATTTATATTTTATAAAATCTGTATTTCATAACACTTTAAAAAATCGTGCAAGAAAATAATGAACTTTTGAAATATCCAATTTTCAGTCTGATTATTCCAATTTATAATGTTAGTCAGTACGTTAGAGAATGTATAGATAGTATTTTAAATCAATCTTTTCAAGATTTTGAAATTATATTGGTAAATGATGGCTCAACAGATGATTCGGGTGAAATTTGTCAGTTTTATTCAGAAAATCATGAAAATATAAAGTTGTTTAGCCAAATAAATAAGGGCACCGCTTCTGCAAGAAATGTTGGTATACAAAATAGTAAAGGTAAATTTATCTGGTTTGTGGACAGCGATGATTTAATTAAAGATAATTCGCTAGAATTTTTAATTGAAATTATAAAAGAACATCAAGAATATGATATCATTAGTTTCAATAAATTAGATTTTTCTAAAGATGAAACTCCTATTGTATTCAATCAGAGTAAAATACAATATAATTTTTTTAATAATATTGAAGATTATCTGCTTCATTTTCAGAATTTTCCTTCTAGTGCTTGTTTAAATATTTTTAAACTTGACTATATAAAAAATAATAATTTATATTTTCAGGAGAATATATATTTTGAAGATGAGATGTTTAATTTAAAAGTATATCTATATTTTTCACCAAAAATTCTGGTTACAAATCATCAATTATATTTATATAGAAGAGGAATAATTACTAGTAAAACTTCCTTAAAAGAGAATGTGGTAATTTTAAAAAAAATTATCTCAAAAATTGAATTGGTGAAAGAAATTGAAAAAATAAAACCAAATACTTCCAACGCTTTAATTTTAAAGAATAAAATAAAATATTATAAAGAGCATATCTTGTATTTTGTAGAAATATACTATTTAATAAAAGAAAACTCCTTAGATAAATTTTTGAAAAACGAAATAAAAACATACATTAAAAACGTGCCATTAGGCAAAAAAAAATTTAAAAAAAGCACTTTAAAAAAAATCGCTTTCAATTTAAATTTTGACTTGTTTCTTTTCTTAATACGTTTAAATAGAAAATTAAAGAATATTAATTACAGTTTTTCTTAGTAGTACTTATACATCTTATGAGCTTTAAAATTTCAATAATAACAATCAACTATAATAATAGCGAAGGATTAAGAAAAACGATAGACAGTATAACTGGTCAATCTACTAAATCCTTTGAATATATTATCATTGATGGCGGAAGCACCGATGGGAGTAAGGAAATTATTCTTAACAATCAACAATACATTTCGTATTGGGTAAGTGAAAAAGATGCTGGGATCTATAATGCAATGAACAAAGGAATAAAAGTCGTTTCAGGAGATTTTGTTTTATTTATGAATAGTGGAGATCTTTTGTATGATCAGGATGTAATAGAAAATATTCTGCAAAACTTAAAAGATGACGATGATATTTTGTACGGAGATGCATTGCTGCGAAACGAAAGTAAGAATTGGGAAGTGGTAAAAATGCATCCAGAGAAATTAAATTTTTCTTACTTTTTTGAGCAAACTCTTTGTCAGCAGGCTTGTCTTATTAAAAAGACTTTATTTGAAAGTGTCTTTTTATTTAATGAAAATTATAAAATAAGTGCGGATTGGGAATTTTTTATCTATGCAATTTTTATTGCAAAAGTTAATACAAGAAAAATTGATTTTTTGATCACAATATATGATACAAGAGGAGTTTCTGGCAGTTCTGATTTTAAAAAAATAGCACTAGAAGAACGAAGAACAACATTAGAAAAGTATTTTCCATTATTTATAGAAGATTATAAATTACTAAGCCGATATGGATCGAATCGCTCAAAACAGCTGCTTCAGATAGAAAATTCTGCTTTTTTTAGAAAAATTATATCAGTAGTTTTTATGTTTGTATTATTATTTATTCCAAAAGAAAAATAGATCAGATTTTGTGTTACTAGAATCAGTAGCATATATCAGTAATAATAAAATTGAGTATGCATTATCCTAAAATATCAATTGTTACACCAAATTTTAATGGAGAAGAATATCTGGAGCAGACTATTCAATCTGTTTTATCTCAAAATTATCCCAATTTAGAATATATTATTATTGATGGTGGAAGTACAGATAATTCGATCGATATTATAAGAAAGTATGACAAACAATTGGCATATTGGATAAGTGAACCAGATAATGGCTTATATCATGCCGTTCAAAAAGGATTTGATCAGTCAACAGGCGAAATTATGGCTTGGATTAATTCAGATGATTTATATCATTCAAAATCATTTTTTACAGTAGCCGAAATATTTAGCCGATTTAATGAAGTTAATTGGCTTCAGGGAACTCCTTCCTTTTTTGATGAATTAGGAAGAATAGTTTCTGTTGGAGCAATTAAAAGATGGTCAAAACTTGATTACTATTTAGGGAATTTTAAATGGATTCAACAGGAATCAGTGTTTTGGAGGCGCTCATTGTGGATAAAATCTGGAAGTAAAATTGATATTTCCATGAAATATGCGGGAGATCTAGAATTATGGATGCGTTTTTTTAGACATGAAAAATTATTTTCGGTTAGTGCTTTGTTAGCAGGTTTTAGACAAAGAGGTCAAAATCAATTGTCTTTAGATTACTTAGATCAGTATATAGAAGAAGCAAAACTGAAAATTAAGTATGAATTAGAAAAATATGTTTCAAATGAAGACAAAAAATTAGTTAAACGAATAAAGAATTATACTTCAATAATAAGCAAAGCACCAGTGTTTAAAAATGTATTTTTTAAAATTTTAAATTTGTGGATTCTAAAGAAAAAACAATTGGATTTTAATTACATGAAGATAATTACATTTGACAGAATTAGGCAAGAATTTAAAATCACTGTTTAACTATAGATTTCATTATTTCAGAAAGTAAATATGACAATTTCAATTATCTATACCTTTAGAAACAGAGATTCTCGCAGAATTAAAAAATCGCTTGATTCATTAGCAAAGCAAGTGGCTCAAAATTTTAAAGTTTTTTTTGTAGATTATGGATCTGATGCAAATATATCTCAGGAAATAAAAAATTTATTAGATCAATATGAATTTGCGACTTACATTTATCTTTATACAAATGAGCAACCCTGGAATAAATGTAAAGCTTTAAATTATATTGTAAAGGACTTAAAATCTGGGTATTGTTTTACAGCAGATGCCGATATAATTTTTGATTTGAAATTTACCCAAAAATTAGAAAAATTCTCAATACCTAATACCGCGACATACTTTCAGGTTGGTTTTTTAGACAGGGATGAAAGTCTTAAAGATCTTTTATTTGAAAAATACAAAATTAAATTTTTATCAAAAAAAGAAGCTACGGGATTAACTTTGTTTCCAGTAGAAAAATTAAAATTAGTGAATGGTTTTGATGAATTTTTTCATTTTTGGGGAGCCGAAGATACTGATGTTCATAATCGTTTAAAAAATACAGGTTGTGAAGTGGTTTATTATGATTCAGAAGTATTATTGCTGCATCAATGGCACAAAAATTACAGGTCAAGAGAAACTAGAGAATTGAATAAAGAATTGCAACTATCAGGTATAGTTGAGGTTAATCATAAACATTTGGTTTATAATTTAGAAAACCGTATATCAAAGGTGAATCTTGAAACCTGGGGAAAGGTCTTATCTTACGAAGAATTTAATGAATTAAAAACTTTTCAGCCAAAACAGCTTTCTACAGAAAAATCAATTATTGACCATTTTTTGTATTTTGAACTGCCAAATGTAAAAGAAAAGATAATTGGTGTAACAATAAAAAGACAAAGTGATCATTATAATGCAAAATATAAATTCAAAAAACTGCTGGGTAAAAAAATCATTCCAACATATACCTTAAAAGAAGTAAATGATTTGTTACTAATGCATATTATATCATGTTATCAAAACTTTCCATATTCTTACCAAATTAGCGAAGATTTAAATAGTATAACGTTCAAAATAAAGAAATTATAAAACTTTTAAAAATTTAAAATGCCTAAAGTAATTTTGATTTCGCGAGTACCTCTTCCTTTTAGTCAAATAGGAAGTTGGACAACATTATATAAGAATTACTTAACCCGCGATAATCAGATAGATTTTATAGTTTGTAACAAACCAGAGTCAAAATTTGATGGAGTAGAATATAGTTTTGTAGAGAATGATTTTAGTGCCAAAATTATGAGAAAATGGGGTAAAAATCCCTATTATGGTTATTTAAAAGCGCTAGAAAAAATTTTTGACAAAAATGAAAAATACATTATTCAAATCGTGGATAATTTTGGAATTGTAAAAGTACTGGCAGATTTTTTGGAAAAAAAGAGCTTGCGTAAGCAATGTTATCTTCAGTTTTTTTATCATGGTTTTCCTCCCTTTTATGGCAATTTTGAAAGCCGTAGTTTTTTTGAGACTATTGACGAAATGGTAGTGCTAACTTTTGATTCTTACCTTGCTCATAAACAACAATACACTGTATTACCAACTCGTTTTTCTGTACTGCATAATGGAATTGATACAGCAAAATTTCATCCAGTTTCAACAATAGAGAAAGAGAAATTGAAAAAGGAAAAAGATTTTTCAGGGAAAAAGGTTTTTCTCTGGTGTTCTCAAGATCGCCCAAAAAAGGGACTTCATATTGTTTTAGATGCTTGGAAGAGAGTATATAAAACTCGTCAGGATATCGCTCTTTTGGTTATTGGCTGTGAACCGAAAAGTCCAATAGAGGGAGTACACTATTTGGGAAGAATGCCTAATGATGAATTACCAAAGTATTATCAAACAGCCGATTGTTATTTATTCTCTACTTTATGTCATGAAGGTTTTGGAATGAATTTAATCGAAGCATTACATTGTGGAAATTATTGTATTGCATCTTCTATCGGAGGTGTTCCTGAAGTCTTACAATATGGTAAACTTGGAAAATTAATAGAAGAACCAAATTTTGTTGGAAAGTGGGAAAATGCAATATTAGAATACATAGAAAATCCTGTGGAAATAAATGTTGATCCTAAATTATATTCTTCTGAGGCTTGGAATTCAGGCATGAACAATGTGATTAATAATGCAAAACAATTCTTTTTTTGATGAAAAAATTGAAAAGGAATTAATTTAAAAAAGAGGAAGATGCTAAAAAAAATACAAGAAATTGTAAAAGTAATAAAGTCAAACAAAACTTTATCTGAAGAATTGTTATGGAGTAGTATCTATCACGATGCTGTAAAAAATACATGGGCAGATAATCAGCCTTTGAATATTGGCAGATGGGCTGGAAATTATAGCTTTTTTTATGTATTATTTAGAATCTTAAATGATTATAAACCAAAAAAAATTATAGAATTTGGTTTAGGAGAGTCAACAAAAATGATTTCTAAATACATTACTTCAAATGTAGATTTTGAAAAACATCTGATAATAGAACAAGATATAGATTGGAAAAATGCTTATTTGAATACTAATCTTCTACATCAAAAATCACATATAGAGGTAATGCCAATTATAAGAAAAGAATATAAAGGAGTTACTTACAACAGCTATAATACTATTGAGAGTTTAAGATTTCCTGATTGTGATTTTTATTTGATTGATGGTCCTTTTGGTTCTAAAGGTTATTCTAGATTCGATATTTATACTGTTTTAAAAGAAAATATTTTGCTTGATGATTTTATCATATTATTTGATGATTATGATAGAATTGGTGAAAAACAAACAACTCAAGAAGTTTTAGAATTATTAAAAAGTAAAAATATAGAGGTATTTACAAAATCATATTCAGGAATAAAATCTGTTTTTGTTATTGCAACGAAGAAATATAAATATGCAGTAAGTTTATAATGGTATCCTTAATTATTCCATTATATAATAGGGAAGCTTTTATAGGTGCTACTTTAGACAGCATAAAAAGTCAATCAGATTCTAATTGGGAATGCATAATTGTTGATGATGGTTCAAGCGACAATAGCTTTACTATTGTGCTTGATTATATAAAAAAGGATTGTCGTTTTAAGTTATACAAAAGACCTTCTGAATACAAAGCTGGCGGGAATGGGGCAAGAAACTATGGTTTTGAGCAATCAAACGGTCAGTTTATCAATTTTATTGATAGTGATGATATTCTTCATTGTGATTTTATAAAATGCAAATTAGAAGCAATACAAAATTCGAATGTAGATGTAATTATTTCAAAAACTGTAATTACATCATTAGATATTAATGAAGTTATTGCTTATGAAAACCGTACAAGTTTGACAGATTTTTTGCTAGATGATTTTATCACTTTAAAAGTAAGCTGGTATATGGTTGATCCAATGTGGAAAAAGGAATTTTTATTAAATAAAAAATTATTTAATGAAGATCTTTTAAAGGGACAAGATCGGGATTTTCATATTCGAAGATTGATAGAGAATCCCAAAATAGAAATTTTAGATAAATATCTCTATTACTATAGAAATAATAAGAATAGTATTTCAACAGATATAAGTCAAAATACGGCTATGTCTATGCTAGAAGCAGGTTTTGAACGAAATGTAATGCTTTTAAAGAATAATATTAAAGATACAACTCGTCTATTTTTGTATAAACAGATGATTAAGCTTTATCCCCTTGTATACAAATCCCAAAAGGCAAAGAACTTATATTTCAAAATTTTACTAATTTTTTTTAGATTTAAAAAAGACTACTTAATACTAAGCTTTAAATTCTTTGTAGCAATTGTTTCTTTTAGATTATTTGGAAAAGGAGAAAAGCTATTAAAATAGACATGAAAACAATTGTAATTATTCCAGCTCGTGGCGGATCGAAACGACTTCCTGAAAAAAACACAAGATTATTAGATAATATTCCTCTTTTAGCCCATTCTATTTTGTATGCACAGCAAAATAGTGAGATAATAGATGAAATTTATGTTTCAACAGATGATGAGCAGATCAAAAAAATTGCCTTAAAGTATGGAGCCAAAGTTATAGATCGCCCCGAATCTTTATCTGGAGATTTAGAACCAACTATTACAGCATTGAAACATGTATTAGAATCAATCGATAAAAATGTTGAGAATGTAGTTTTATTACAGCCAACAAATCCGCTTCGTCCAGAAAACTTATTGAAAGAAGGACTGTCTTTATATCTTGAAGGAAAATATGACAGCTTGTTTACAGTTTCTAGAAATCATCAGAAATTTGGAAGAATTAATAATGGTAAATTTATTCCCTTTAATTATGAAATAGGGCAGAGAAGTCAAGATCTGGAACCTCTTTTTTTTGAAAATGGCCTGCTTTATATAACAAAATCTGAAAAAATTTTAAATGATATAATTATATCCAAAGATGCTTTTCCGTTTGAGATAAATCATACTTTTGCCAGCGTTGATATTGATACGCAGGAAGATTTTGACTACGCTGAGTACTTATACAAAAACAATAAATAAATGAATCCATATATCGAAATAGCAGGCCGTAAAATAGGTCCAGATTATCCCCCATTAGTAATTGCTGAAATCGGAATTAATCATGAAGGTTCCCTTCAAGTTGCCAAAGAAATGGTAGATGCCGCTCAAAGAGCAGGTGTTGAAGTTGTAAAACATCAAACACATATTGTGGAAGATGAAATGACAGGGGCTGCAAAAAAAGTAATTCCAGGCAATGCAGACGTTTCTATCTACGAGATTATGGAACGCTGTTCCTTAAATGAAGCGGATGAACTGGAGCTTAAAAATTATGTAGAAAGTAAAGGAATGATTTTTATTTCGACACCCTTTTCTCGCGCTGCAGCCGAAAGATTGGAAAAGTTCAATGTTCCAGCATACAAAATAGGATCTGGAGAATGCAATAATTATCCGCTTTTAGAACATATTGCTTCTTTTGGAAAACCTGTAATTCTTAGTACAGGAATGAATACAATTGAAAGTATACAAAAAGCAGTTGCTATTTTTGACAAATATAATGTTCCTTTAGCTTTACTTCATACAACAAATCTATATCCAACGCCAATTCATTTGGTTCGTTTTGGTGCAATGGTTGAATTACATGAGGCTTTTCCAAGCAAAGTTTTTGGTTTAAGCGATCACACTTTAAATAATAATGCTTGTCTGGGAGCTGTTGCTTTAGGAGCAAGTATTCTAGAAAGACATTTTACAGATCACGTGCAGCGCACAGGTCCGGATATTGTATGCAGTATGGATGAGAATGCTTGCAGAGAATTAATTATTTCGAGTGCAGAAATTGCTCAAATGCGAGGTGGTTCAAAAAAACCAGCATACGAAGAGCAAGTAACAATAGATTTTGCTTTTGCGACTGTTTGTTCTATTGCTCCAATTAAGAAGGGAGAAGTTTTTAATAAGGAGAATATTTGGGTAAAAAGACCTGGAACAGGAAAGATTCTGGCAGAAAAATTTAATGATATAATTGGTAAAAAAGCAACCCGAGATATAGATAATGATGAACAACTAACATGGGAAGATATTCAATAATGCGCCAATGAAAAAAATTCTTTTTTTGACCGGTACCAGAGCCGATTTTGGAAAAATCAAATCACTAATCTCAATTCTTGAAAAACAGAAGGAATTCGAGGTTTATGTATTTGTTACAGGTATGCATTTGCAGCATGAATATGGTTATACTTTAATTGAGATTGAAAGATCTAATTTTAGAAACATCCATACTTTTGTCAATCATACCCACGAAACGACAATGGATCTTACACTTGCCAAAACTATTGAAGGATTTTCCGGTTATTGTAATTCAATTAAACCCGATATGATTGTTGTTCATGGCGATCGTGTTGAAACTCTTGCTGGTGCCATTGTTGGGTCTCTTAACAATATTCTCGTTGCTCATATTGAAGGTGGAGAAGTTTCTGGAACAGTAGACGAGCTTATAAGACATAGTGTAAGTAAATTGAGTCATATTCATTTTGCATCGAATACTGAAGCTGAAAAAAGATTAATTCAAATGGGAGAAATAAAAGAATCTATCTTTACAATTGGTTCGCCCGATATTGATATTATGTTTTCAGATCAACTGCCCAATTTGACAACGGTAAAAAAATATTATAATATTCCATTTGATGATTTCTCTATTGTAATGTTTCATCCAGTTACAACTGAGATTAAGAACATGAAACAATATGCTGAAAATTTTGTTGAATCTTTGTTGCAAGATAATCATAACTATGTGGTTATTTATCCAAATAACGATTTAGGAAGTCAGTTTGTTTTGGATGCTTACGCAAAACTGAAGGAAAATAAGCGATTTAAAATTTTTCCATCTCTTCGCTTTGAATATTTCTTAACACTTTTAAGAAACAGCCAATTTATTATAGGAAATAGCAGTGCTGGAGTTCGTGAAGCACCGTATTATGGAATTCCAATTATTAATATTGGAACAAGACAGCAAAATAGAGCTGTTCATGCAGATATTATTAATGTAGATTATTCTGTAAAACAAATACAAGAAGCACTTTCTATAATTGATTCCCATAAAGTACAAAAAATGGCTGGGGATTTTGGACAAGGAAATAGTGCCGATTTATTTCTTAATTGTCTGAAGAAATCGGATATTTGGCAGCTCAATCACCAAAAACAATTTAGAGATAGTTAATGCCTAATAAAAATATTTTTATTTTACTGCCAGATGGAGTTGGACTTCGAAATTTTGCTTTTTCTAATTTTCATAAAATAGGAATAGAGCAGAAATTTAATATAACTTATTGGAATAACACACCATTTGATTTGAGAAGTTTAGGTTTTAATGAAATTAAAATTAAAAATGCTAAATCAGATCCTTTAACAGACAGTTATAAGAATGCTCGCAAAAATATTGAGCTTAACCTGAATAAAAAAGCAGATAATGATGCTGTTTATGATACTTACCGATTTCCTTTTTCGTATAAAACAAAAAAAACAGCAGTTAAAAGCTCCTTTGCAAAATTGCTCATTGCACTCTATAATTCTGAAAGTGGGTTAAAAAAAATTAGAGAGAAAATAAAAAGGAGAGAAACAAAAACAGAGTTTTATAAGGAGTGTTTAAAGACTCTTAAGAAAGTAAAACCTGATTTTGTGTTCTGCACAAACCAACGCCCAGTTCTAGCTATTGCTCCAATATTAGCAGCAAAAGAACTCAAAATACCAACTGGAACTTTTATATTTTCATGGGATAATCTTCCAAAGGCAACAATGGTTGTCGAGACCGATTATTATTTTGTGTGGAGTGAACACATGAAATCAGAATTGAGAAAATATTATTCTTATATAAAAGAAAACCAGATTTTCATAGTCGGGACACCACAGTTTGAAAGTCATTTTAGCACCGAAAATTTAGCACCCAGAGAGCTGTTTTTTAAGCAGCATCAATTAGATTTAAATAAAAAATATATTTGCTATTCTGGAGATGACATAGTGACTTGTCCTGATGATTCCGAATATCTAAAAGATGTGGCAAAAGCCGTTAAGAAATTGAATGAAGTCGGGAATAATTTAGGAATTATTTTTAGACGTTGTCCAGTCGATTTTTCGACTAGATATGATAAAGTTTTAGAAGATTATAAAGATATAATCGTTCCAATCGCGCCGTTGTGGGAAAAAATTAGCGAAGATTGGAACACGATTTTACCAACTGAAGCCGATATTGTATTGCATACTAACACGATAAAGCATTCAGAAATGGTTATTAATCTGGGTTCTTCCATGGTATTTGATTTTATATGTTTAAAAAAACCATGTGCTTTTATTAATTATGATGTTTCTGATAAAAAAGAGAAGACATGGTCTGTAGGCAAAATTTACAATTATATCCATTTTAGGTCAATGCCTTGTAAAGAATCTGTTATTTGGTTAGATAAACCTGAAGATATTGATCAAAAAATCAGATTGAGTTTATCTAATTCGGACAACATAATGCTGAATACTCAAGAATGGTTTAAAAAAATAAATCAGCATCCCCCTCAATTAGCATCTAATAGAATCTGGGAAAGTATTAAACAAATAGTAAAATGAAAAAGTTTTTAAGAAAAATAGCTTGGAGAATACTAGGACGAGAGCACTACAATTTTCTTAAATATCAAAATAAAACCTATTTGCATCAGGCAAAAAATGTTACTATTGGTTATAAAACGTATCATAATGGTGCATTTGTATGGCAATGGCATAACAATTCTGAACTAGAAATCGGAAAATACTGTTCTATAGCAAATGATGTTAATTTTATACTAGACTCTGGGCATCATTTGTTAAGTGAAATAACAACATTCCCTCATTTTAATCATCTTCAAAATAAAAATCTGCCAATTGGAAAGAAATCACAAGAAGATTTTAAGAAAGAAATAAAAACCGAGGTAAGCAAAACTATAATTGCTAACGATGTGTGGATTGGTATGAATGCCGTAATTTTGCCCAATGTTAAAATTGGCAATGGTGCAACTATTTTAGCTGGAACAGTAGTAACAAAAGATGTTCCGGATTACGCAATTGTTGGAGGTATTCCAGGAGAAATTATAAAAATGAAGTATGATTTGGAAACCATTTCAAAAATGAAAAAAATAGAGTGGTGGAATTGGAATCCGCAGAAAGTAGAAGAAAATGCGGGAGATTTTTATATTCCAATTCAGGATTTTATAGTTAAATGGTTTTAGTTTTTTTACTAATAAAATACCATTTTAATTAATAATTTAATTTATGTTTTTCAACTCTTTGGCTTTTGCCATATTTCTTCCAATCATTTTTTTACTGTATTGGTTTGTTTTTAATAAAAACAAAAATACTCAAAATGCTTTATTAATTGTTGCGAGTTATTATTTCTATTCCTGCTGGGATTGGAGATTTCTCTTTTTATTAGTCTTCTCTACATTTTTAGATTATTTTACTGGGATTCAGATTGAAAAAAGTAATTCAGAAAAAAGACGAAAATTTTGGTTTTGGTTGAGTATTATAGTTAATTTAGGTTTTTTAGGTATTTTTAAGTATTATAATTTCTTTGCTTCTTCTTTTGCAGAACTATTCACTTCTTTTGGATTTAAAGTCAGCCCATTTTTATTAAGTATTATTTTACCAGTTGGAATTTCATTCTATACTTTCCATGGATTATCGTATGTTATCGATATTTATAACAAAAGAATTAAAGCCGAATACAATTTTGTCGATTATTCTCTATTTGTGAGTTACTTTCCCCTTTTAGTTGCAGGACCAATTGAAAGAGCGACCCATTTACTGCCGCAGGTAAAAGTAAAAAGAGAGTTTAATTTAGAAAAAGCAAAAGAAGGAATTTGTCAAATAACTTGGGGGATTTTCAAAAAAGTGGTCATTGCAGATAACTGTGCAGTTTATGCAAATAATATTTTTGACAACTACACAACAATGGATTCTTTTTCATTGATTCTAGGAGCAGTGTATTTTGCATTTCAGATTTATGGAGACTTTTCTGGATATTCTGATATCGCTTTAGGAGTTTCAAAATTGTTTGGAATTGATTTGCTACGCAATTTTAGCTATCCATATTTTTCAAGAGATATTGCCGAATTTTGGCGCCGCTGGCATATTTCACTTTCTTCTTGGTTCCGTGATTATTTATATATACCGCTCGGAGGAAGTAAAGGCTCAAAACTAAAACAAATTAGAAATGTTTTTATCATATTTCTAGTTAGTGGTTTTTGGCATGGCGCGAATTGGACTTATATCGCTTGGGGTTTTATTAATGCGCTTTATTTTTTGCCTTTATTATTATTAAAAAGAAATCGAGAAAATATCGAAGAAGCAACCATTTCGTGGAATTTTTCTTCATTTAGAACGATATTAAGTATATTATTTACTTTTGGTCTTACTTGTTTTGCATGGATTTTTTTTAGATCAGAAAGCATTTATGCAGCATGTGATTACATTCAAGAAATTTTGCTGTTTAATTTTAGTATAACTGCCTTAACAGATCAAATGAGTTTTCTTATTGTAATTGCTCTATGTTATTTGATTCTATTGGAATGGACTAACAGAAAAAAAGAATGTCCGTTATTTGGTAAATTTTCTAAAACTAAAATTATATTAACCATTTTATTTATTTTCTTATTTGGACAGTTCGACATTCAAAGCAAATTCATTTATTTTCAGTTTTAACACCAGTTTCTAATGAAGAATTTTTTCAAATACATTTTAGGAATTGTGCTACTATTTTTTACGATTGCTTTTACTATTCAATACTTTTCAGATAGAGGTTTGCGTAATCTTAAAAATACCCAAATCAATGATTGGGAGAATATTCTCGAAGGAAAAATAAATAGTGATATTATTATTAATGGATCCTCGCGAGGCTTCTTTTGTTATAATCCAATTATTATTGGAAATCAAGTAAAATTAAGCTGCTTTAATTTGAGTTTCAATGCAGGCAGATCTAATTTACAGCAATATAAGTTTGATATTTATATTAAAAAAAATAAGAAACCTAAAGTCGTTATTCAAAATATTGATTTTGCTTATTTTATGGAAAACAAAGAAATTCCAGATGAGTGGCAATTTTATCCTTTTGTTTATAATAGAGATATAGATTATTTAATTTCAAAATTTGATACTAAATTTAATTGGTTTAAAGTGTTGCCAATGTTGAAATATAACCAAAATGCTAAATTATTAAAAGAAGGCATAATGGCCAATTTCTCTAATTCTGTAAGGGAAAATGCTAAAACATTAAATGGTTTTTGTCCACAAAATAGAGTTTTTAAAGTTGATACTCATAATTTGAAAAAATTTGAAAGTCATGAAGCAAAACTAAATATAAAGAATTAAAAATTTTACATCAAACAGTAGAGTTCTATAACTCAAGATTACAGCCCGATTCTAAAATTATATTGGTTTGGATGCCGGAGCATAAATTAAGATTGACTAAAAAATATAGTTTAAAAAGAAAATCAATAGTTAATGAATTAAATTTGCTGCAAAAAAAGAACAGAAATATATTGTTTGTAGATATGGCTTATGATGATATTTCAAACAATGAGGAAAATTTTTATGATACATTTCATTTGACCGAAAAAGGGGCTAATGAATTTTCAAGAAAATTATCTTTAAAAATTAAAAATTTTTTAAACTAGTTTATGTTTTTCAACTCTTTGGCTTTTGCCATATTCCTTCCAATTGTTTTTTTACTGTATTGGTTTGTTTTCAATAAAAATAAAAGCACTCAGAATGCTTTGTTAATTGTTGCCAGCTATTATTTCTATTCCTGCTGGGATTGGAGATTCTTGTTTTTATTGGTCTTTTCTACATTTTTAGATTATTTTACTGGTATACAAATTGAAAAAAGTAATTCTGATTATAGACGAAAATTTTGGTTTTGGTTGAGTATTATTGTCAATTTAGGCTTTTTAGGAATCTTTAAATATTATAATTTCTTTGCATCTTCTTTTGCCGAAATGCTCACAACTGTTGGGTTTAAAGCAAGTCCAATTTTATTAAATGTTATTTTACCAGTTGGAATTTCATTCTATACTTTCCATGGATTATCGTATGTTATCGATATTTATTACAAAAGAATTAAAGCTGAATACAATTTTGTCGATTATTCTTTATTTGTAAGTTACTTTCCGCTTCTAGTGGCCGGACCAATAGAAAGAGCAACACATTTACTGCCACAGGTAAAAGTGAAACGAGAATTTGATTTAGAAAAAGCAAAAGAAGGAGTTTTTCAAATTGTCTGGGGACTTGTAAAAAAAGTAGTCATTGCAGATACTTGTGCAGTTTATGCTAATGCCATTTTTGATCATTACACTACGGTGAATTCACTTTCCTTAATTTTAGGTGCAATATATTTTGCATTTCAGATTTATGGAGATTTTTCTGGATATTCGGATATTGCTCTTGGAGTTTCAAAATTGTTTGGTATAGATTTACTGCGAAACTTCAATTATCCTTATTTTTCGAGAGATATTGCAGAATTTTGGCGACGCTGGCACATTTCGCTTTCCTCTTGGTTTAGAGACTACCTTTATATTCCATTAGGAGGGAGTAAAGGCGGACTTTGGATGAAAATAAGAAACACATTTATCATTTTTATTGTTAGTGGATTTTGGCATGGCGCTAATTGGACATATATTGTCTGGGGATTTATCAATGCCGTTTATTTTCTTCCATTATTATTATCCAAAAGCAATAGAAATAATATAGATTCTTTTGTTTTAAAATGGAATCTACATTCTCTAAAAGTGTTGTTTAGTATTTTAACAACTTTTTTAATGACTTGCATTGCCTGGATATTTTTTAGGGCAAGAACAATTACAGATGCTGTTTTGTATTTAAAAAGAATAGCAACAGATAAAAATTTCGGATTTCAATATCTAGACAACGAAAGATACAATTATGAATTACTATTGATGATTGTTGTATTTGTTTTGGTTGAATGGTTTAATAGAACTAAAGTTGAACCTATTTCTGGCAAAAGAAGTTTGTTAAAAATGGCACTTGCTATTATGGCGATAATTGCGTTAGGGACTTATTCAGATTATAAAGAATTTATTTATTTCCAGTTTTAATGAAAAAGTTTTTAACCTATATATTTAAAATTTTTCTTTTAATCCTATTGATTGCAGTTCTTTTAGATGGATTTTATACTTACGTGTTTACGCAGTCAAAAAATAGAGGAAAAATAGAAACAGTTGTAAACTCTAAAAAGCAAAAATACGATATTGTTATTTTAGGTTCTTCACGTGCCAACAATCATTTTGTGTCACAGATGTTTGAAGACAAAGGATTAAAAACCTTTAATTACGGAATGAGCGGAGGGCATTTGTTTGAAGCTTCATTAATGTTGAAATTAATGATTGAAAGAAAATATGAAATCAAAAATGTAATTCTTGAAGCCGATTTAAATCTTTCAAATGATCAAGAATCTGAAGGTGTTGCAGCAAAATTTTTGCCTTACATTCATTGTTCAGAAGTTATCAAGGATCACTTTTCTAAAGAAAAAAACTTTAAAGAATTGTATTATATACCTTTTTACAGATATATAAAATTTGATTCTAAAATTGGCTTTCGTGAAATTTATCAAATAAGTAAAGGCGAGAAAACAAATGCATTAGATAATTTAGGATTCTATCCGTTGGAGAAACATAAAAACGGCAATATGAAAAACAATATTGTCAATTTAAATCCACTGCCTCATAATAAATACTATGAAGAAATTAAAAGTATTTGTAAAAAGAATAAAATCAATTTTATTGCAGTAATGACACCGATGTGTGAAAATGTAGTTGGAATGAATTATTTCGATAAAGTAAAAAAAGACTATCCGGAAATTCATAACTATGAAAATGTAGTGGTTGAGAATAAATATTTTTCTTCATGTGGACACATGACTAAGGAAGGCGCAAAGTTGTTTACGGAGAAGATTCTAGAAGACTTTTTTTTAAAACCTAAACAAAATGCATATTAAAATTCGTGTATTTTATTTGATATATATACTTTGAATTTCTAAGTTTTACTCTCGTTTCCCTTTAAAATGAAAAAATTTCTATTTTATTTACTTAAAGTTTTTCTTATAATAATTATAAGTGCAATAATTTTAGATTTTGTATATACAGCCGTTTATTTACAAGGAAGAAACAGAAATAAAATTGATCAGATACATAATTTAAAAGATGAGAACTATGATGTCGTAATTTTAGGTTCATCTAGGGCAAACAACCATTTTGTATCAGAAATGTTTCACAAAAAAGGATTGAAAACTTTTAACTATGGCATAAGTGGTTCAAGTCTTTTTGAAGCATCTTTGATTTTAAAATTAATGATAGAAAGAAAATTTGTTATCAAAAATTTAATACTTGATGCAGATTTAAATCTTAGAACTGACAGGCAATCAAGAAGTGCAACCTCAATGTTTTTACCTTATATACACACTTCAGAAATTACCAAAGAACATTTTAGAGCGCAGAATGATTTTAACGAAATTTATTATATACCATTTTACAGGTATATGAAATATGAAACTCGTATAGGATTTAGAGAAATGTTTATGAACGTAATCCACAAAAAAACAAGTGATATAGATAATCTAGGTTACGCAAAGTTGGACGGAGTTGAAGATGGAAATATGGAAAGTGATATTTCTTCTTTTAAACCGCTATTGCATAATAAATATTATGAAGAAATTAAAAGTATTTGTAAAAAGAATAAAATCAATTTTATTGCAGTAATGACACCGATGTGCGAAAATGTTGTTGGAATGAATTATTTTGATAAAGTTAAAAAAGCATATCCTGAAATTTACAATTATGAAAATGCCGTAGTTGAAAATAAATACTTTTCTTCTTGCGGTCATATGAACGATTCGGGAGCAAGAATTTTCACAGCAAAAATTATCAAAGATTTTTTTAGTAAATAAATAGAAAAAAGATTAATGATAACATTTAGTAAAATAGGAAAAAAAGGAAATTTAGGAAATCAGCTTTTTCAAATTGCTTCTACTATAGGATTAGCAGACAAAAATAATCATGATTTTGCTTTTTTGGAATGGAAGTATCAAAACTCTTTCAAAAATAAATTACCACTCCTATCTTCTGACCTTTCATCTTTTAAAGAGATAGAAGAGCAAGAATATCATTGTCATGAGTGGGATTTTGTAGATGATAATTATGATATAAATGGCTGGCTTCAAACTGAAAAATATTTCAACAAAGAACATACCAAACATTATTTTGAGTTTTCAGATTCATTAATTGATAAAATTACTCATTTGTATGCTAAAGCTTTTCAAAAGCATACTATTTTAATCTCAATTAGAAGAGGGGATTTTGTAGATCACGAAGATTATTTTCAGACTTCAATAAAATATTATCTTAATAGTTTAGCAACATTTTTTCCAGATTGGAAATCTTGTAATCTTATTATTTTGAGTGATGATATTAAGTATTGTAAATATCATTTTTCATTTTTAGAAAATGCTTTTTTTGGAGATGGATTAAATGAAGTCGAACAGCTTTGTTTAGGAACAATGTGTGATGATTTTATTATAAGTAATTCTACATTTTCGTGGTGGTCGGCTTGGCTGGGAGAAAAAAAGAATTCAAAAATTATAAGACCATTTAAAAATTTTGATGGACAAAAAAGCCAAGAATCAGATGACAGAGATTATTATCCAGAAAGATGGATAAAATACAATCATTTGGAGCAAAAAATTGAAATGGAAGATTTGGTATTTATCATCAATGAAAAAAAAAATGCAGAAGAATTAAAAGCATATCTGTCTAATTATTTTGATGCAGAATTTGTTTTAAACGAGAATAATTCTCAATCTCAAAAGAATAGCTATGTGATCAATAAAGACTTTTTTTTACCTCCTATTTTAGTATATTTCTCTTATTTGCAATTAAAAAAATTAGATGTCAATTTTGTAATAAATAATGCAGTTAAAGTTTTTCATGTTTCTAAAAAGATGAATTATACTGAATTTAAATTACAGATGGATTTCGGTTTTTTCTCAAAAATATTTTCATTTACAAAAGGTAGAAAACAGTCTGAAAAATGTAAAAAAGAAATTTATTTAAAACTAAATAAAAAGTTTAATTCAGCTGAAACTTTTATTGAGGATGACTATGTAATTGATTTCTCTGCTGGTAAATTTCTAAATATGGGAGGTTACAAATTCAGTTTTGAAAGATTCCTAAAAACGATAGAAATTCAGTTGAAACGAAGTATCAAGAAAATATTGAAGATCAAAAAATGACAACAAATTTACATGTCGGTTTTATAGTATCACATTATCCTCATCATGCTTTTGGACATGATGGTGGAATAGGTACCAGTGTCTACACTTTGGTTGAAAAACTTAGAAAATCGAATGTGCAGGTTTCTGTTTTTGTATACGGGCAAAGACAAAATTTTATTGTGGAAGAAGAAAATGTCACTCTATATAGTTTAGAAAATAGAAAAGGTAAATTTTTTAATTTTTATTTTAATAGAAAAAAAATCGAAAAGTTTATTAACGAAACGATTATCAGCAAAAAAATTGATCTTATTGAGGCACCAGATTGGACTGGAATTACCGCATTAATGCATTTTTTGGTTCCCTTAATAATTCGTTTTCATGGAAGTGATACTTATTTCTGTCATTTGGAAAATAGAAAACAAAAACTTAAAAATTTTTGGTTTGAAAAACTGGCTATAAACGAGGCAGAAGCATTTATTGCTCCAACAAAATTTGCGGGAGAAATTTCAAAACAGCTTTTTAATATAAATAGAAAAGAAATTCGAAATATTTATTCTGGTTTGAATCTACAAAATTTTGAAAATGAAACGCCTCAGGAGTTTGAAAAAGATTTGATATTATATGCTGGAACTTTAATTAGAAAAAAGGGAGTTTTGGAGCTTCCTGAAATTTTTAATAAAGTACGTCAGGATTTTCCAAATGCTAAATTGGTTTTAATTGGAGGAGATGCACCTGATCTAAAAACAAATTCAAAATCAACTTGGGAATTATTAAAAGGTGCTTTTACAGAAGATGATTTGCAGAATGTAAGCTATTTGGGAAAAATTCCATACAGTGAAATTCAAAATTACATTAAAAAAGCAAATGTTTGCGTGTTTCCAACCTTTGCAGAAACATTCGGTATGGTAACAATCGAATCGATGGCGATGAAAAAAGCCGTTGTTAATAGTAATATTGGATGGTCGCAAGAATTGATTATTGATGAAGAAAGTGGTTTTTTGGTTCATCCCTTAAATCATGATTTGTATTCAGTAAGAATTAAACAGATTTTAAATGATAATCTTTTTGCACAGAGAATGGGTGAATCTGCGAGATTGCGAGTTGAAGAGAAATTTGATATTAACAAGTTAGTCTTAGAAAATATAAATTTCTATGAAAGTATTATAAATCTAAAAAAGCAATAAAGTGATAATTGTTTATCATCAAAATAATAAGGTAGTTGAGGTAGTTTTTGAAGAGGAAAATATTCCATTTTCTTCCAAAAGTATTGCATTTAATTTATTTGAAATAGCTCAGAAATACCCTGAAGAGCTTATAATCTGGTGCCGATTAGATTTAAAATCAAATTTGAACACAGTAAAATTTCAAGAAATTTTTCATCAAAAAAAAATAGCAGCATCTTATAACTTATCAGATTTTCCTTTTTTGCCTGAAACGATAGGATATGTTGATGAAGCATTGTTTTTGAATGTCAAAAAAGATATTACTTATCCAACCTGGCAGATGAGCGGAGATGTTGGCGGAATTCATGCAGAAGTTCTAAATGCTCTAAAAAATCATATCAATATAGATTCAGATTTTGACTATTTTTTGCATTCAATGGGGAAATTAGCATCATTGGCGGGGCTTTTATGTTATTCAGAACCCATGCTAATTCATGATATTTCAAAAAATATAAAGAGAAGAAAAGGAAATGATTTTTGGGTATTTCGTTTTGTAAAACAACATTATAGAACTCGTTGGGTTTTCTTACTGTTTTTAAATTTATTAATCTACGAAAAGAAATTTTCAATCTTTCCTTTTTTATCAAGTTTTGGTTTTAGAAAAAGAAAATTGAATGAAGATTTATTAGACAATATTAAAGTTCAATCTTCAAGAAAAGTAATTGAGAGAAAGACTATAGATGTAATTATTCCAACAATTGGCAGAAAAAAATATCTTTATGATGTGCTGAAAGATTTATCTCTGCAGACTCACTTACCAGAAAATGTTATTATAATTGAGCAAAATCCTAATTTAAATAGTGTTTCTGAACTGGATTATTTAACAAATGAAAGCTGGCCTTTTAATATAAAACATACTTTTACACACCAAGCAGGAGCTTGCAATGCAAGAAATTTAGCTTTGGCTGAAGTAACAAGTGAATGGGTTTTCTTAAATGATGATGACAATAGATTTGAAGCAGAATTAATAGAGAAAACATTCGAAAGTATTAGTCAGTATGGTTGTTTGGCAGTTTTGACATTTTACCCTGTGGCGGGGCAGAAATTGGTAGAAAGAAAAATTTGTCAAGCTTCTATTTTTGGATCAGGTAATAGTTTCATTAAGGCAACTGCATTAGAAAAAGTTAAGTTTAATAAGAGCTTAGAATTTGGTTATGGAGAAGATACTGAATTTGGATTACAGCTTCGCAATAATGGTTTTGATGTGATTTATTTTCCAAATCTTATGATCAATCATTTACGAGCACCCATAGGAGGATTTAGAACGAAGCCTATTTTAGCATGGAAAGATGAGGTAATACAGCCAAAACCATCTCCAACTATAATGTTTCTAAAATTAAATAACTTTACCCTACAGCAATTATTAGGTTATAAAACAGTACTCTTTTTCAAGTTTTATAAAATACAAAGTATTAAAAACCCAATCAAATATTTTTTTAATTTTCAGAAACAATGGAAAGCAAGCATCCTTTGGGCTGAAAAATTGAAAGGGTAATTTTTATTTAAACAAAAAATGATAAAGTATATTTACATTATTGTAAATTCAGTGGAACAGGATTACATTTTTGATTTAGATCAAAAATATAAAACAGTAATTGATGTAACTAATATAGATTTGTCAAAAGTTAATTCTTTCGACATCAAAATCGTATTTAAAGACTCAATTGAGGAATTTAGAAATCACGATTATACTTGGGTTAATTGTAAAGAAGATAGGATTGCCAATGAATTTTGCCCTAAAATTCTAAAACTGAAAAACGGACAACTGGTCCAATCCAACATTAATGCTGGAATATGGGAAATTAATAAAAAAAATAAAAACGTTCTATTATGGCGCTTTAATCCTGAAGATGCAGAGTCTATTACTAGTTACACTGATCAAGAAAACAAGAAGAAGATAACAGCTTCTAAAAAAAAGTTTGATTTTTCAGAAAATCCTACGCTTTTATTTCCACAAAATTATGCCATAGAATTTAGCCGGTCAAAATATCCGTTCACGGCAATTACATGTTTTACAGATCATTGTGATTTTGATTCGGCGGAAAACTTAGAAATGCAAAGAGAATTTTTTAAAGAAAACTCTATTAAAGTTACCAAAGGTTTTTTTCTTAATCATTTTTCAAAACGTGCCGAAAATGCATCATTTGAGAATGATAAAGATGAACTAATCAAATGGAAACTGGATGGACACGAATTATGTTACCATTCATTATCTCAATCTATAAAAACAGAAAAACAGAGTTATGAAGATTTTATTCACTTCACTCCGCCAATAGACGACTTAAAAGTTTGGATAGATCATGGATTTCAGCCTTATAATTTTTCTCTTTTAGAAAAGAATAATTTAAACCATCAGGAATATGAAAAAATTTTAATTGAGAAAAAAATTAATGTTCTTTGGAATTATATAGATTCTGGTACAGCTACTAATGGTGTAATAAATCAATTGAATACAAAGCATTTTACTTTAAGAAGTTTTTTAAAGGGAAATAAAGATGTTGGCTTAGTAAAAAAGACGCAACTGATGATTAAAAATGTCATTTTTCATTTTTATAACGATGAAAACATAATTCTGAAATATAAAAATACTGCTGGAAATTTTAAAAAAGCTATCCTTCAGAGGAAGTTTAAATTTATTTTTCCTCTTTTTGGAGATTTTTTGAGCCTTGGTTTTTCTATTTTTTCAATAACGATATTTTGGCGCAAAGTAAAAAACAAACCTTACAAATTAGCAAAATATTCACCGCTTGTATTCAAACACATAGTTGCTGAGAAAGAGTTTTATATTTTTCAAACTTTAGAAATGCTGGATTTTAAAAAATCTTTATCAAAAAGCAATTTAGAAACTTTGATAAATGAAAAAGGGGTCTTTATAGCTCATACTTATTTTTCAGTTCCTATGGATTATCATATTGGGAGAATGTTTTTGAACCAGAATTTAATTGATAAGAATGTTGAAGAAAATTTTAATTTTTTAGGAAAGAAAATTTGTAACAACGAAATTTGGAATCCCACTCTTTCTGAATTAATTGAATATTGGCAAAAATTTGAAAAAATAGTTTTAGACATAAAACCAGATCAGAGTTTATTTCTGAAAATAGATACAGACTTAATAATAAGAGAAATATACTAAATGAATCACAAAATAAAAACAGTATTGTTTAAATCACTGGCATTACTGCCAAATAAACTTGATGATTATTGCTATCACAAAATACAAAGTCTTTTTGATAAATCAAGTTTAGAAAGTCGTATAAAAAGTACTGAGTCTACATATTTAAGACTTTCAAAAGTACTGACAGATCTAAAAATTGATTTAAAAGATAAAAATGTATTTGAATTAGGATCGGGCTGGTTTCCTGCAATGCCTTATTTCTTTAAATACAAGCTAACAGTAAAAAAGGTAATTACGGTTGATATTAATGAACATTTTACAAGAAAAACAGTTCTTAAATTAAATAACTTGTTCTCAAACCTGTACGCTATTAATGTAAGAAGTAGTAAGGAAAATAAATATGAACTTCCAGAAGGAATTGAATATTTTCCTAGAGCGAATGTTTTAAACAGTAACTTGCCAGATGTACAAATGTTTTTTTCGCGATATGTTTTATCTCATATGAGCAAAGAAGATGTTGATGATCTGCACAAAAAATTGAAAAAAGAACTTAAAAAAGACTCCTATATAATTCATTTTATTTCACCAAGTGATTTAAGGCAACACAACGACAGTAATTTGTCAATGCAGGATTTTTTAAAATATAGTGAAAGTGAATGGGAAAAAATTCACACCAAATTTGATTATCATAACCGATTAAGATTGCCTCAGTTTTTAGAAATCTTTAAAAAATACGATTTAGAAGTACTGCATTTAGAATATGAAAGTTTACAGAAAAACACAAAAAAGTACGATTTGTTTAAAGAAATAAAACTTCATGAAAATTTTATTAATTACACAGATGACGAGCTTACCGCAGGTAATATTTTAGTAGTTTTAAAAGTATAAATAGTGATGCATTTTTCAGTAATTATTTGTACTTATATGCGCCCTGAATCGGTATTGCAGTTGCTGCAATCCATTCAGAAACAATCTTTATATCCGAATGAAATTTTAATTGTTGACGGTTCGATAAATAATAATACAGATCTTATTTTAAAAGAAAACAACTTTAAACAACTTAAATACTTTAAAGTCTCTGATGATAATAGGGGATTAACTAAACAACGTAATTTTGGTATTTCAAAAATTGCATCAGATTCAGAGGTGGTTTGTTTTTTGGATGATGATACAATTTTAGAACTTGATTATTTTGCAGAAATTATCAAGACATTTGAAGACAACGATGATGTTGGCGGTGTTGGCGGAGTGGCTATTAATGAAAACAAATGGAAGCTTCAGGATAAAAACCAATATTACAATTCCAAAAAGTTTTATTTGTTTGAAGGATATTTTTACAAGGAAGGTCTGAGAAATGTAGCTAGAAATTATTTAGGACTTGCATCTAATCTCGGACCGGGCAAAATGCCATTATATTCTCATGGAAGAACTTGCGGATTTCCGCTGACAGGAAAAATATACGAAGTAGATTTGTTGATAGGAATGTCGATGGCATTTAGAAAAAACATTTTTGAAAAAATTAAATTTTCAAAATTCTTTGAAGGTTATGGCTTATATGAAGATGCTGATTTTAGTCTACGCGCATTACAATTTGGTAAAAATGTAATTAATACCAATGCAAAATTGAGTCACTTTCATGATCCAGCAGGAAGACCAAATCTATATAAATATGGAAAAATGGTGGTTCGGAATGGATGGTATGTTTGGAGAATAAAAAATCCGAAGCCAAATTTTAAAGATCGTTTCAATTGGAATGCAATTACAGTTTTATTAACAATAATTCGATTTACTAACGCCCTAACTGAAAAAAACAAGAAGGCACCTATGAGCGAAGCGATTGGTAGAGCTATAGGTTGGTGGAGTTTGTTTTTAAATAAGCCACGCCAAGGATAGATAATATTGATAAAAATTAATAATTGTGATAAAATTAGAAGTGCCTATTTGGAGTTCGCATCATAACATGATAATTTATTCATTGTTATATTACAGTCATGAAAATCAAGTAAGTTTTAAGATTTTCTTGAATCGAAATATAAGTCAAAGTGGCGCAATACTTTACAGAGAAGACAAAACTATTTTTTTTGATTTTTCAGATGGTACTGATTTTATTGATAATCCAAATTATTATGATTATTACTTTAAAAGATCCTATTTGCCTTCCATAGATACTTTTTTGAATGTATTTCCACTTAATTTTCAAGTAAATTATTCTTATAAATCTTTGAAAGTACTTAGTAAGTTTAACTTTAAAGAGTTGATCGGCAAAGAAAATAGAGTCGAAATATTTCGTGCATTAGATTTTTTTAATTTGTTTACCAATTTGTCTCACAATGCAATGGATATAAGGTTTTTTCCAAAAGAGGTAAATGATAATAAAGGAAAAATAATTTTTCAAACTAGATTGTGGAATCCTGACAATAATGCTGATTTAGAGGAAAAGAAAAGAAGGGAATTACAAAATGAGTTTCGTATTGAAGCCTGTAGAATTATTAAAAAGAATTTCAAGAATATAGTAGTAGGTGTATTTCCAGATACACTTTCTTGCAAAGCAGCGCCAGATGTTCTTTTAGATATTAAAAAAATATCCAAAAAAGAATATTTTAATGAACTGAAAAATTCAGATATAACAATAGCAGATGATGGCTTAAAAGATACTCCGGGATGGAAAATTGGAGAATACTTATTATTTGGTAAAGCTGTAATTACTACTCCTATAGGTGTTAAAATAGAAAATTTTAAAGAAGGAATAAATTATGAAAAGTTAACTTCGAGGATTTCATATTCAGAACTGCCTGAAAAAATAGAATTTTTGCTGTCTAAAAATAGATATTTAGAAATGGCACAAAATAATTTAATCTGGAGTGAAAATTATCTGCACCCGAAAAACTATATTAAAAGAATATTTTTATCAATAGAAAAATAGATTTATTAGGCTAAATGAAATTTGCAATAATTACTCATGTTATTCACATCAAGGAAAACAAAGAATTCTTTGGCTACACACCATATATTCGTGAAATGAATATATGGCTTAAATTTGTTGATCAAGTAATTATTGTAGCTCCAGTAAAAGAGGGCAAGCCGACAGCTATAGACAGCCCTTATGTGCATGAAAATATAGACTTTAGAAAAGTATCCGATTTTAGCTTTACTAATATAGGAAGAGCATTAAGCTCCGTTTTAAAATTGCCCATAATTTTTTGGAAGATATTTTTTGCCATGAAAAATGCAGACCATATTCATTTAAGATGCCCAGGAAACATGGGATTAATTGGTTGTTTGGTTCAAATTCTGTTTCCTAAAAAAACTAAAACAGCTAAATATGCCGGTAATTGGGATTATAAAAGTAAACAGCCATTTACTTATAAAATTCAAAAATGGATGTTAAGTAATACGTTCTTAACTCGAAATATGAAAGTGTTGGTTTATGGAAATTGGGAGAATAATTCAAAAAATGTAAAATCGTTTTTTACTGCTTCCTATTTTAAATCAGAGAAAACAGTTATCAATAAAACAAGTTTAAAACCAATTATAGAATTTATATTTGTTGGAAGTTTAGTAACTGGTAAAAGGCCAATGTATGCCATTAAACTAATTGAAAAATTGGCAGCGAACCAAATAAATGTTAATCTGAATTTATATGGAGATGGTGTAGAAATGGAAGGAATTAGAGATTATATCGAAAAAAATAAGCTGAGAGATTTTATTTTTTTGCACGGTAATCAAAATCAAGATATTATTAAAAAAGCATATCAAAAGAGCCATTTTGTGATTTTGCCTTCTAAAAGTGAAGGATGGCCAAAAGCTATTGCAGAGGGAATGTTCTGGGGATGCGTTCCAATAGCGACTAAAGTTTCATGTGTTCCCTTTATGTTAGATTTTGGGAATAGAGGAGTTTTACTTGAAATGAAATTAAATGAAGATATAAGTCAAATTGAAAATATAATTAAATACGAAAGTGTTTTTAGAAATATGAGTGAACTATCAAGTAATTGGTCAAGAAATTATACTGTTGATATTTTTGAAAATGAAATTAAAGAACTTCTTTTAAAATGAGAATTGTACAGCTAATAGATTCTTTAGAGGTTGGAGGCGCAGAACGAATGGCTGTAAACTATGCCAATTCTCTTGCAGAAAAAATGCAGTTTTCAGGATTAATAGCCACTAGAAAAGAAGGATTACTTTTAGATCAAGTGAATCAAAATGTATCGTACCTTTTTTTAAGTAGAAAGGCAGTTATAGATCTAAAAGCGATTTTTAGATTGAAGAATTATCTTAAAAAAAATCAGGTACAAATAATTCAAGCTCATAGTTCTTCATTTTTTCTTGCCATTTTAGTCAAGATTTCCATGCCAAATATCAAAATTATATGGCATGACCACTACGGAATTTCACAGGATTTAAAATCTAGAAAAAAAGTCTCATTAAAATTCGCCTCTTATTTTTTTCTAGGAATTATTGCTGTAAATGAAGATTTGAAAAAGTGGGCTAAAAATCACCTGCATTGCTCAAATGTGGTTTGTTTTCCAAATTTTATAACAGAATCTACTATTGTTTCCAAAAGTATTAAACTTAAAGGGCAGGATGGAAAAAGAATAATATGTGTTGCAAATCTACGTCCTCAAAAAAATCATGAATTATTGATTGATGGGGCATTAATATTACATGAGCGATTTCCAGAATGGACTTTTCATTTAGTAGGTAAGGATTTTATTGATTCACATAGTGCAAAACTTATAGAAAAAGTTAAAGCACTTAATCTTACTGAAATAGTATTTTTCTACGGAGCCGTAAATAATAGTAAAGATTTTTTAAAACAATCTGATATTGCTGTTCTAACTTCTCTGTCGGAAGGTCTTCCTTTAGCTGTTTTAGAATATGGATTAGCTGGCTTACCAGTTGTAGCAACAGATGTGGGGGAAATTGCCAAAATTATTCCCTCAAAAGAAGAAGGTTTTGTAATTGAATCAAATAATTTAAATCAGTTTGTAAATTCAGTTCAAGTTTTGATTGAAGAAGAAAATACCCGAAAAATAATGGGTAAAAAGCTGCATTTTTTTGTAGAACAAAACTTTAGTAAAAATTCAATTTTAAATGAATATAAGACATGGTTAAAATCTTTGATTACTTTTATCGACTAAATATTTTTTTAAATGAAAAGTAGTAAACTTAGTTATTTAGCATTAATTTTTTTCCATGCGATGTTGGCCCTAGTTATTTTCAAGGTGCCTTTTTTATCAAAAATTTATAGTATACTAATTTTACTAATAGGCTTTTGGATTGTATATAGAACTAAAAATAGAAACAATGAGGTACTATTTGTAAGTGCATATTTAGTAGGAATAGAAGTTCTTTTAAGAATGACAGGCGGAAATTTGAATAATGAGTTTGTAAAATTTTCTGTTATGTTTTTCATGCTTTGTGGCATGTTTTACAGTAATTTTACTAAAAGTGCCCTAGTATATCTCCTTTTTTTGATGTTTTTAGTTCCTGGGATATTGATTACTGCAAATGTGGCTGGAATGGATGTTGATGTAAAAAAAGTTTTATTTTTTAATTTATCTGGACCATTTTGCTTGGCCATTTGTGCAATATATATGTTCAAGAGAAAAATTGAATTCGATACTCTGCAAAATATTTTAATTACTATGGGGCTGCCTATAATCTCGACGACAGTATATCTTTTTCTATATACACCGAGTATAAAAGATGTTGTAACGGGAACACAATCAAATTTTGCAACGTCAGGAGGTTTTGGGCCTAATCAAGTTTCTACCATATTAGGATTGGGAATGTTTGTCTTCTTCTCTCAATTGATTTTATTTTCAAAATCTAAATTAGAGATGCTTCTTAATGGTTTTTTATTTGTTTTTATAAGCTATAGAGGTATTGTTACTTTTTCAAGAGGTGGTATTATTACCGCGGTAGTAATGATTGTATGTCTTCTGATTTTACTTTATTATTTTTCTAATTCAAAAGGAAAGAATAAATTAAGTTTAATTTTTGTTTTAACTGGATTATTAGCTTTGGGAATTTGGACTTATAGTTCTCTTCAGACAAAGGGACTTATTGAAAAAAGGTATGCAAATAAGGATGCTCTTGGACGTGAAAAAAAAGATCGTTTGGGAGGAAGGGAACAAATTATGGATGCAGAAATAAAACTTTTTATAGATAATACTTTTTTTGGCGTTGGAGCAGGACTTAGTAAATCTAAAAGAGTAGAGGAATTAGGAGGAGAAGTAGCATCACATAATGAAATAACTAGATTACTTGCAGAACATGGATTGTTTGGTCTTTTAGCATTTTTAATTCTTTGTATCGTACCAATTATTTTTTATTTGAACAATAAACAGCATTTATATTTTTTTTCATTTTTTCTTTTTTGGCTCTTAACAATTAATCATGCAGCGATGAGAACTGCTAGTCCAGCATTTTTATATGCTATGAGTCTTATTTTGGTTAAAGTAAAAATCCCAGAACAAGCAGAAAATATAGTAGATTAATTTATTATTTTTATAATACATTTGCTCCAAGTTTAAGCCCCTAACAAACTGTAAGAATGTTTTTAAAAAGAAAAATGCATTTCGAAATTTCAGAAAGAAAAGTTCTGCTTTCTCTTTTTGATATCGCCTTTGTCTTAAGTGCATTGCTTTTACTCAGCTTGCTTTTTGACTATAAATATTATGTTTTAGAAGATGGAAAATATATAAAGTCATTCCTATTGATTGGTTATATTTTTATATTCGGTACAATTTTCGAAATGTATAATCTTCAAACGGCCAGCAATCACTTTCAAATTTTGAGGAGTGTCATTTTAACTTCAATTACGGCCGTTACCTTCTATTTGTTTACGCCGGTTTTATCGCCAGAACTTCCTAAACAGCGATTGGTTATTTTTATTTTCTATTTTGCAGTTCTTAGTTCTCTATTAATTTGGCGTTTATTTTATGTCTATTTCTTAGCCTCTCATCGTTTCGCACAAAACGTAGTTTTGATCTGTGATCAAAGCGAAGTAGAAGAATTGGTTATGGGATTAGAAAACGTCGATCCGCATTATAAAATAATTGGCTTTGTAAATTCAGATACAAACGCTGCAGAAAAATTTGATTTTCATTATGTAAAAGAAGTGAAAAAAGAAAATCTGGAATTATTTGTAACTCAAAACAATGTTTCGGAGATTATCATTGCATCTCAAAAAACAGATGGTATTACAGCCGATTTATACCAACAGCTTTTGCACTTGCTAGAAAACGGAAATGTAATTCGCGAATACACCCAAGTGTACGAAAGTAAAACACAACGAATTCCAGTGCAATATATTGGCCGAGATTTCTATCGATTTTTCCCATTTAGTAGAAGCAATAATAATAGATTGTACTTAATGCTGATTCGTATAATGGAATTTTTCTTTTCTTTTGTTGGACTTCTGTTTTGCGGTATTTTTATTCCTATAATTTCAGCGTGTAATTTCTTTGCCAACAAAGGTAGCCTTTTCTATACGCAGGAACGAGTAGGCAAAAATGGAGTTATTTTTGAGATTTATAAGTTTAGAACCATGACTGCACATTCTGAAACAAACGGAGCCGTTTTTGCAACTCATGACGATAAAAGAGTTACTCCATTTGGTAGATTTATGAGAAAATCTAGAATAGATGAGCTTCCGCAATTTATAAACGTTTTAAAAGGTGATATGGCAGTTATTGGACCAAGACCAGAAAGACCCTTTTTTGTGGAAGAAATTGCCTCTATAATGCCTTTTTACGAAACAAGACATGTTGTTAAACCTGGACTCACAGGCTGGGCACAGGTAAATTATTCTTATGGTGAATCAATAGATGAGAGTTTAATTAAACTGCAATATGACTTGTATTATATCAAACACAGAAGTGTTTTTCTAGACTTGAGTATTACTTTTAAAACGATTACTACCGTTTTATTCTACCGCGGACAATAACCTTAAATTATAATTGGAATTGGTTTCTTATTACGAATTCCAGTTCTAACTAACGCGACACCACTTGTGATAATTAAAGGGAGTGTAATAAAGAAGTGCGCCTTATTGATTAAAAATAAGAAGTAAACAATCAAAAGAACAAAGTTGATCAACGCAAATCTATAAGTCCATAATTTATTTTTGAAAATCGAGAATAAAACTAAAACCAATAAAAGTGGACTAAAAAGTAATACATTATAATTCATCGCCAGTTCTTGGTGAAAAGAATAAAACCCCATAATTACAAAGAAAATTCCAATAAGCGATAAGATCAAAAAGTAGATTTTGTCAACCGTTCTATTTCTCGCAAACACGACAAAAGCTAAGATAAACAGATACGTGTAAATGTTATTCCAAAAAGACTTTGGAGTTTCTTTTGTAAATTCTAATAAGGTTTTTGACTTGCTTGCTAATGGTTTATTTTGAAAAGTAACTTTTTCTAAACTGTTTTTTAATTCAAAAGGAAGAAAAATTCTCGTTCCCATTTGATCCACTTTAGTTCCAAAAATAATACTGGTTCCTAATTGATCATAAAAATGTCCGTCAAAATAAGGAAACAAAATAGAACGATATGTTTTGTCTGTATCTTCTGTTTTCACAATTACATTCTGACCCAATGATTTATTGATAACATCGACTACCATCGAAGTACAGTTTTTATCAATAAATTTATAGGTGTAATAACGATCTTCAGAAGCTAAAACAGTATTTAATTGGTTGAAAAGCTTTTGTTTTAAATCTTGCGGAATCAATAATTCCTGCTCGAAAATGCTTCTTTTCTCATCAGTATATTCATTAAAAAAATCAGCAAAAGAATGCACTGTGGCAAAATATTGTAAATCACCTTTTGCAAATTTCATTACGAAATTCGGTGTTCTAAAATCGAAAGTTCCGTAATTGTAAACCACATCAAAATTGTTTCCAGGATCTGAAACGCGAATGCCTGTATGTCCAAATAAAGAATAACTTTCGTTACCAAGTCCACAGGTTAGAACACTTATTTTGGCATCTTTTGATAGAGGTAAACTTTGGCCGAAACTAATAAAACTTAGTAAGAAGAATAAAATAAAAAGTGTTTTTTTGAACAGAACAGTTTTCATGTTTTAAATTTTTAAAAGATTTTATGGTTTTGCTAATTATCTAAAGATTCCTAAATCTACTTTCAGAGAAAAAATATTGGAATATAAAGCTGTACTTTGATTTCCAAGATCAGTTAGTGCATAATCAATCTGAATTCCTTTATATCGAAATCCCAATCCAATATTAGGCTGGAAATTAATTTTTTCAGAATTGTCTAGTTGGGTAACATTCTGGAAATTTCCCGCACCCGCTCTCACAAAAACCAAATCGGTATAACCAAATTCAAACCCTAGAGCTGGGTCTATACTTACTACTTTTGATGAAATAATATCATTGGTCTGCTCAAATCTCATATTTAGGTTTGCAGAAGTTAAAAGACTGCACTCGTTATGAAAATCAAATCTTTTTGAAACTCCTAATTGTGCTTTTGGCAGAGTAATTTCAGTGCTTTCTGGTAATTCGTTGTTTTCTCCAGGAATTGCATTGGCTATTTTTGCATATTCTTCTTCGTCAATATTCCAAACATTATAAGTTGTAGTAATATCGCGAAGCATCAATCCAAACTTCCAATCATTTCTTTCAAACTGAAGGCCAATGTCAAATCCAAAGCCCCATGAATTGGCAAATTTACCGATTACTCGTCGAATTACTTTTGCATTTACTCCATATTGAAAGCCATCAACAGGAAGTTTTCTAGCGTATGAAAACGTAAATCCGTAATCCGCTGTAGAAAATAGTCGAATTCTATTGTAATCAATATTTCCCTGACTATCGATTAGTTGTGTGGTATCCATAATATCATCCACACCAAAACGAATCATCGAAATTCCCCAAGCACTTCTATCATCTATCGGACTAGCGTAGCCGATATAATCATATTGGGCAATATTGGCAAAATAACTCGCATGCATCAATGCAATTTGATGATCTTCAAGATGAGTTAAACCTGCGGGATTCCAGTAAACTGCATTGACATCATTTGTGAAAGAAGTTACGGCACTTGACATTCCGAGCGCTGCAGCATCTACACCAATATTCATAAACTCATTCGAATATTTTCGAACAGTTTGAGCATATTGTGAAGTAAAACTCCAAAAGAACAGAAATGCTAAAAGTTTTTTCAAAAGATCTTTTTTTATGGACCTGTACAGGTTTTAAATTTTTATCAAAAATATAATATTTTACTCAGCTATTAAGTTCGTTTCTTTAAATATTCTGAAAGTAGAGTTTAGAAATAAAAAACTATTAGAAAAACTCGTTTTGCATCGAGTTATTATGCTAAATTTGTTCTCTGCCATTATCAAAATTTCAAACTATGAATATCAAAAAGCACATTCCAAATCTAATTACATTAATCAATCTTTTCTGTGGCTGTGTCGCAGTTGTTTTTGTCTCTAAAGGAGATTTTTTAATGGCTTTTTACATGGTTTGTTTAGGAATCTTTTTTGATTTCTTTGATGGTTTTTTTGCACGATTATTTAAAGTTTCTAGTCCGCTTGGATTACAACTAGATTCTTTGGCAGATATGGTAACAAGCGGCGTGGTGCCAGGTTACGTCATGTACAGTATGTTTGCAAGAGGCGGTGACCAATTAGGAAATCAAGCAATTGTTCCTTTTTTAGGATTTATTATAACTTTAGGTGCTTGCTACAGATTAGCCAACTTTAATATTGACACGCGTCAAACAGATTCGTTTATTGGTTTGCCAACTCCTGCAAATGCCATTTTTATTATTAGTTTGCAAATAGTTCTGGATATGTATGCAGATTCGTCTCTTATAATTCTTGAATTATTGACAAATCAATGGGTTTTATTACTTATTACTTTGGGCAGTGCTTATATTATGAATGCTGAAATTCCGTTGTTTTCTTTAAAAATTAAAAAGTTCAGTTTAAAAGATAATGCACTTCAAATCGTGTTTTTGATTGTTTCAGTATTGTTGGGAGTATTACTTCATTACATTGCGATTCCGTTGATTATTGTTTTCTACGTTTTACTGTCTATTATTAATAATTTGTTTTTGAAGAAGTAGTTCGTATTGTAATGGCAAGAAAAACAACTTACCGTAAAACATATGCAAGAAAACCAGCTGGAAGATCATTTCTAAGCAGGCTTTTAAGAGGACTTTTATTGATATTGTTTTCGCTTTTATTTATTGGAATTGTTTATCATTACCGTAAAGGATTAGCTTATTATCTGGGATTTAAATCTGAAAAGGTTTTAGATGAAGATGCCGTAGATAAACATCTTTCGGATGTCCGAAACATTCGTGTTCTCGAAAATCATAAAGGAAAAGTAATTGGAATTGATGTTTCTGAATTTCAAGGAAAAGTAGATTGGGAAGAAGTTGAGATTCTAGACGAAAAATATCCAGTACAATTTGTTTTTATTCGTGCAACTGCAGGAAATGATCGTGTAGATAGACAATTTAAAAAGAACTGGGAAGGCGCAAAGGAAAACAAAATAATGCGTGGCGCTTATCATTATTACCGTCCAAACGAAAATTCGATAGAGCAGGCCGATCTCTTTATAAAAACGGTAAAATTGCAAAAAGGAGATCTTCCGCCAGTTTTAGATATCGAAAAATTGCCTAAAAATCAGTCTCTAGACAGTTTGAAAAAAGGTTTAAAGCGTTGGCTTGTTAAAGTGGAAAAACATTATCAAGTGCGCCCAATAATTTATTCTGGAGAACGATATTATTCTGATTTCTTAAAAGAAGAATTCGGTGATTATTTATTCTGGATTGCGAATTATAATTTTTACAGAGAAAAAATAGAAGACGACTGGCTGTTTTGGCAGTTTACAGAAAAAGCTTCTCTGCCCGGAATCAAACATCGAGTTGATGTGAATATTTACAATGGCGATATCGAACAGCTGCAGTTTATTACTGTTGAGTAGTTTTTAGTCTCGGTTTCAGTTTTCAGAGAATAATCTAGATCTATTTTAAAATTACTACAGCAATTAATATTAAAAAGGGAAGTAGAAGTAAAACAGAATAAGGATTAGCAAAATTTACTGTGTATCCCATCCATTGAATTCTTTTAGGAGGTAGTAGTCTCTTATCTTTCGGATTATATAAAAACATCCCAAATACCAATTATTTGGATCTTTGTGCCAATTATTGTAATCTTCCTGAGTTGGTTTTTGTGAATTCATTTTTAAAACAGTTTTCAGTAGCAGTTACAGTTTTCAGCATTGACTGAGACTGAAAACTGAGACTGTATACTTTTCTTAAAATTCTAATTTCTTCTTACGAAGCTCGAAGTTTTGTCCTAGATAAACACGGCGAACCATTTCATCTTCAACTAATTCTTCTGGAACTCCGGCTTTTAGAATTCCTCCTTCGAACATTAAGTATGTTTTATCGGTAATAGCTAAAGTTTCCTGTACGTTGTGATCGGTAATTAGAATTCCGATATTTTTATTTTTTAATTGTGCTACAATTCTTTGAATGTCTTCAACCGCAACTGGGTCAACTCCTGCAAAGGGTTCATCCAATAAAATAAATTTTGGATCGGTTGCCAATGCACGTGCAATTTCCGTACGACGACGTTCACCTCCAGAAAGTAAATCGCCTCGGTTGGTGCGAATATGTTCTAAACTGAATTCTTCAATTAAACTTTCCATTTTAGCAATCTGTTCTTCTTTAGAAAGTTTTGTCAATTGTAAAACGCTTAAAATATTATCTTCAATACTTAATTTTCTAAAAACAGAAGCTTCCTGCGCCAAATAGCCAATTCCTTGCTGTGCACGTTTGTACATCGGATAATCGGTAATATTCAAATCATCCAGATAAATATTTCCTTGATTTGGTTTTACCAATCCCACAATCATGTAGAAAGACGTTGTTTTTCCGGCTCCATTCGGACCCAAAAGTCCCACAATTTCTCCTTGATTTACTTCAACAGAAATTCCTTTTACAACACTTCGTCCTTTATAGGTTTTGATTAAATTATCGGCTCTTAATTTCATTTTTAAAGTTTAATCGTTTAATCGATAAATCGTTTATTCGTTGCAAATTAACAAATAAACGATTCAACAGTTAAACGTATTAACAATTATTTATTTTCCAGCTTCTTCAAGAGCTTCCCAAAATTCGTAAGCTCTTCTTAAATGCGGAATTACGATTGTTCCTCCAACAAGAGTTGCGATTCCCATAGCTTCCATCATTTCTTCTTTAGAAACACCTTCTTTATAACTGGTTTCTAAATGGTATTTTACACAGTCATCACATCTTAAAACAGTTGATGCAACCAAGCCTAAAAGTTCCTTTGTTTTTACATCAAGAGCACCTTCTGCGTAAGCATTAGTATCAAGATTAAAAATTCGCTTTACAATTTTGTTATTGTCAGCTAAAAGTTTTTCGTTCATTTTAGAACGGTAGTCGTTAAATTCTTGAATGATATCAGACATTTTCTTTCAATTTATTTTTATAAACAATCTTCGAAATTAATATACTCACCTCGTAAATAATTAACATCGGAATCGCGACAATGGTTTGACTCACAACATCTGGCGGAGTCACAATTGCAGCAATAATTAAAATAAGCACTACGGCATACTTCCAGTATTTTCTTAAGAATTCAGGAGTTACTAATCCCAATTTGGTTAAGAAATAAATAGCGATTGGTAATTCAAAAAATATGGCACTTCCAAGAATACTTGTTTTTACCATACCCATATAAGATTCAAGCGTAAATTGGTTCTTTACAACATCACTGACAGAGAACGTTGCCACGAAATTTACCGACATCGGAATTACGACAAAATAACCAAACAATACTCCTAAAAAGAAAAGTAGTGAAGAAACAAAAATGAATAATTTTGCATTTTTTCTTTCTTTCTCATAAAGTGCCGGACTGATAAATTTCCAGATTTCCCATAGAATGTAAGGAAAACTCAGAATGAAACCTGCCAAAAGACACATCCAAACAAAGATGTTAACCTGACCTTCCATTTCGGTATTCTGAATAATAAAATTAAGTTCCGTAATACAGATACTGTCTGCAAAACCCAGTTGATGTGATAAATCACAAAACCATACATAGGTAAAAAATGTTGGTCTAATTGGACCTAAAATAATTTGATCAAATAAATAATCACTAATAAAATAAGTAACAAATGCCATGATGCATGTTGCAAGTGTACTTCTAACTAATAACCATCTTAGTTCTTCAAGATGATCCAAAAATGACATCTCGCCAAGGTTTTTCTTTGCCATTATACTATTCCTTCTTTTAAAATGTCATGTAAGTGTAAAACTCCTTTGTATTCTCCATTATCAGCCACAATCAATTGTGTGATGGAGAAATCTTCTAAAATATTTAAAGCGTCAACCGCCATAGTTTCCGAAGATACTACTTTAGGATTTTTAGACATAATATCCCTTGCCGTTAAGTCCGCAATAGTATCTACGTCATTTAGCATTCTACGGATGTCTCCATCTGTAATAATTCCAATAATTTTATTGTCTTCAATTACCGCAGTTACACCTAATCTTTTTTCGGAAATTTCGAAAATTGCTTTTTTGATTGAGGTTTCTGGAGTAACGGCTGGTTTTAATGAATGCTCGATCATGTCTTTTACACGAAGTAAAAGTTTTTTTCCTAAAGCGCCACCTGGATGATAAACCGCAAAATCTTCGGGTTTAAAATCACGCATTTCCATCAAACATACAGCAAGAGCATCTCCCATCACCAATTGTGCTGTTGTACTATTTGTTGGTGCTAAGTTAATAGGACAAGCTTCTGTGTCAACCGTTGTGTTTAAAACAAAATCAGAGCCTTTTGCTAAAAATGAAGTTGTATTACCAGTGATTGCAATTAAGGTATTTCCAAATCGTTTTAATAATGGAACTAAAACCTTAATTTCAGGGCTGTTGCCGCTTTTAGAAATGCATATAATAACATCATCGTTTTGAATCATTCCTAAATCACCATGGATCGCTTCTGCAGCATGCAAAAACATAGAAGGAGTTCCTGTAGAGTTAAAAGTAGCTACCATTTTTTGTGCTATAATGGCGCTTTTTCCTATTCCGGTAACGATTAGTCGACCTTTAGATTCATAGATACGCTGAACTGCTTCGTAGAAATTTTCGTCTAGAAAATCAATTAATTTTGTAATTGCTTCACTTTCAGAGAGTATTGTTTTTTTGGCTATCGCCAATATATTTTCTTTTGTGATCAAATCAGAATATTTAAAATTTGTATGTATAAAAGAAAGTTGTATCTTTATGTGTTGCAAATTTATACAAAATACCATTAATATAGAGAATGAATTCAAACGAAATTGAAATACATAAAGAATTAAAGAAGTATTTCGGCTTTAGCCAATTTAAAGGCTTGCAGGAGCAAGTCATTACGAGTATTTTAGGTAAAACAAATACTTTCGTAATTATGCCTACGGGCGGTGGAAAGTCTCTTTGTTATCAATTACCCGCTTTAATTCAGGAAGGAACCGCAATAGTTGTTTCTCCCTTAATTGCTTTGATGAAAAATCAAGTCGATGCAATTCGAAGTCTTTCGTCTGAAAATGGAATTGCACATGTATTAAACTCTTCCCTTACTAAAACAGAAATTGCTCAGGTTAAAAAAGATATTACTTCTGGATTGACTAAACTTTTGTATGTCGCTCCAGAATCTTTGACAAAAGAGGAATATGTGGCTTTTCTGCAAAGTGTGCCTATTTCTTTTGTTGCTATTGATGAAGCGCACTGTATCTCAGAATGGGGACACGATTTTAGACCAGAATACAGAAACTTAAGACATATAATTAAGCAATTAGGTAAAGTGCCAATTATTGGTCTAACCGCAACTGCAACCCCAAAAGTTCAGGAAGATATCCTGAAAAACCTTGATATGTCTGATGCTAATACTTTTAAAGCATCATTCAACAGACCGAACTTATATTATGAAGTTCGCACAAAAACGAAAAATATTGAATCGGATATTATTCGATTTATCAAACAACATAAAGGCAAATCTGGGATTATTTACTGCTTAAGCCGTAAAAAAGTAGAATCAATTGCCGAAGTTTTACAAGTCAACGGAATCAGCGCTGTTCCTTATCATGCTGGTTTAGATGCAAAAACCCGCGCCAAACATCAAGATATGTTTTTGATGGAAGATGTAGATGTTGTTGTAGCGACAATTGCATTCGGAATGGGAATTGATAAACCAGACGTTCGCTTTGTAATTCACCACGATATTCCAAAATCATTAGAAAGTTATTACCAAGAAACGGGTCGTGCAGGACGTGACGGAGGAGAAGGACATTGTTTGGCGTATTACTCCTATAAAGATGTAGAAAAGCTAGAGAAATTTATGTCTGGGAAACCAGTTGCAGAACAGGAAATTGGTTTTGCACTTTTGCAGGAAGTGGTGGCTTACGCCGAAACTTCAATGTCACGCCGAAAATTCTTGCTTCATTATTTTGGAGAAGAGTTTGACAGTGAAACAGGTGAAGGTGCAGATATGGACGATAACGTTCGTAATCCAAAAAGTAAAGTAGAAGCAAAAGAACAAGTGGTTAAACTTCTTGAAATTGTTCGCGATACCAAACATATCTATAAATCGAAAGAAATTGTCTTTACTTTAATTGGTCGTATCAATGCGGTTATTAAAGCACATAAAACAGATACCCAGCCTTATTTCGGTTCAGGATCAAGTCATGACGAAAAATATTGGATGGCATTATTAAGACAGGTCTTAGTAACTGGATACTTATCTAAAGATATTGAAACATACGGTGTCATAAAAATTACACAAGAAGGTTTAGATTATATCAAAAATCCAGTTTCATTTATGATGTCTGAGGATCATGAGTACAGCGAAGCAGACGATGAAGCGATAGTTACAGCAGCAAAATCATCTGGCACTGCTGATGAAGTTTTAACTGGAATGCTTCGTGAACTTCGTAAAAAAGTAGCCAAAAAACTTGGAGTGCCTCCATTTGTTGTTTTTCAAGATCCTTCTCTTGAAGATATGGCTTTAAAATATCCAATAACGATACAGGAATTATATAATATTCACGGTGTTGGAGAAGGAAAAGCTAAAAAATACGGAAGCGAATTTGTGGCGCTAATCAGCAGGTATGTTGAAGATAATGATATTATTCGTCCAGATGATCTTGTAGTAAAATCTACTGGAGTTAACTCAGCAAATAAATTATATATCATTCAGAACATCGACCGAAAACTGTCGTTGAACGATATTGCTTCTGCAAAAGGCTTAACGATGGATGCTTTGATCAAAGAAATGGAGCAGATCGTATATTCTGGAACCAAATTAAATATCAAATATTGGATTGATGATATGCTTGATGATGACCAGCAGGAAGAAATTCACGATTATTTCATGGAATCAGAATCGGATAAAATCGAAGATGCATTGAAAGAATTTGATGGCGATTACGATATTGACGAATTGCGTTTAATGCGTATAAAGTTTATTAGTGAAGTCGCGAATTAAAAAGTTTACAGTCTCGGTTTTCAGTTTACAGTTTTTCGCTGAAACTGAAAACTGAGACTGCGATTTATTACTGCTCAATATAAACTTCCCCGCGATGCGGTTTTAGAGCATCTCTTACCTGGATCATATTTTCGTCAGTAACAACCATAAAAGCAATGGCGTGCATATCATTTATGATTGAAAATCCTGTAATGTTTAAAGGTAATTTTTCAATTGCAATATATTCTTTCAAATGGATTTCGTGGTGCTCTGCAGTTTTTGCAGAAGCCGGTCCACGGAAATCCCAAATCAGTTTTATTTTTCTAGACATTTTTTTTAAAGGTGCAAAGGTTCAGAGTTGCAAAGGTACAAAGGTTAGTTTGAAAAAAAAGGTTCTGAGGTTCTGAGTTTTTTTCTGTAGAGACGCACTGTAGTGCGTCTAACGTATTGTAGATATTCGTTGCGTAGATGCACTGCGGTGCGTCTCTACTATATGCTTTGTGCTGAAAATCTCCAAAATCTGCTTAGATCTGTGTCAATCTGCGTGAAAATTTACAGTAAAGATAAAATCTCATTTCAAAATAGTACTTTTGCATCTTCTTTTCATAGAAAGAAAAGCTAATAGAATAAAAACAAAAAAATGCCTAAAGAACTTTTACTTCAAGTAACACCAGAAATTGCTGCAAATGAATCCTTGCTAAAAGACTATTTGTCTAAGCAAATAAAAGTTTCTGCTCAAGAAATACAGCACGTTTCAATTTTAAAACGCTCTATTGATGCACGTCAAAAAGCGATTAAAATCAACTTGAAAGTTCTTATTTATCTAAAAGGCGAACCGTTTCAGGAAACCAAAATTGTACTTCCAGAATATAAAGACGTTTCAAAAGCGCAGGAAGTTATTGTTGTGGGTGCTGGTCCAGCTGGACTTTTTGCTGCTTTACAATTAATCGAATTGGGTTTAAAGCCCATTGTACTCGAACGCGGAAAAGACGTTCGCGGACGCCGTCGTGATTTAAAAGCAATTAATAGAGAACATATCGTAAACGAAGATTCTAATTATTGTTTTGGCGAGGGCGGTGCAGGAACGTATTCTGACGGGAAATTATACACACGTTCTAAAAAACGCGGCGATGTAACTAGAATTTTAGAACTTTTAGTTGCTTTTGGAGCTTCAGAAGATATTTTGGTAGAAGCGCATCCGCATATTGGGACTAATAAACTCCCTAAAATTATTGAAGATATCCGCGAAAAAATTATCGAATTCGGCGGGCAGGTTTTGTTTGAAACCCGAGTAAACGATATTTTGGTAAAGAACAATGAAGTGGAGGGTATCGTAACGCAAAACGGAGATAAAATTCTAGCCAATAAATTAATCTTGGCGACTGGACATTCGGCGCGTGATATTTTTGAATTATTAGATAAAAAGAAAATTTTAATAGAAGCAAAACCTTTTGCTTTGGGAGTTCGTGCAGAACATTCGCAGGAGTTAATAGACAGTATTCAATATAGCTGTGATTATCGCGGAGAACATTTGCCACCAGCGCCATATTCTATTGTAAAACAAGTTAACGGTCGCGGCATGTACTCGTTCTGTATGTGTCCGGGAGGTGTAATCGCGCCTTGTGCTACAAGTCCTGGAGAAGTAGTTACAAATGGCTGGTCGCCATCAAAACGTGATCAATCTACAGCGAATTCTGGAATTGTGGTCGAATTAAAATTGGAAGATTTTAAACCTTTTGCAAAATTTGGTGCTTTAGCTGGAATGGAATTTCAAAAAAGTATCGAACAAAAAGCGTGGTATTTGGCTGGGCAAACTCAAAAAGTTCCAGCGCAAAGAATGATCGATTTTACACAAAGTAAAGTTTCATCAGATATTCCGAAAACTTCTTATGTTCCTGGAACGACTTCGGTTGAATTGGGACAAGTTTTTCCGGGTTTTTTAACTCAGATTATGCGTCAGGGTTTCCAGGATTTTGGAAAATCAATGCGTGGTTATTTAACAAACGAAGCCATTTTGCACGCGCCAGAAAGTAGAACTTCGTCACCGGTTAGAATTCCACGTGATTCTATGACTTTAGAACATTTGCAAATCAAAGGATTATATCCGTGTGGAGAAGGTGCAGGTTACGCCGGCGGAATCATTTCTGCAGCGATTGATGGTGAAAAATGTGCGTTGATGATTGCGGAGTCCTTGAAATAATTGATCTCAACATTTTTTTGTGTAGTAAAAAGATTGTTATCTTAGTGGTTTGATTCTAATAGAAATTGCCCCAAAGATGACTATAAAAGACATTGAAACAAAATACGGATTCGAATTTCCAGTTTTATACAAACAATTAGATGCCGATGGCATGCTGGATGTTGGAGAATACGGTCCAAATTGGTTTACAGAAGTTTATCCTACTTTAAAAGATAATCCACCTTTACTTTTGCATTCTTATGATTTTGAATCACTTAATTTAAAATCGGTTGCAGAAGAAATTGAAGAACTGAGAGATCCAGAAGATTATCGAAATATAAATCCTGAATTTAAATTTATTCCGTTTGCCAAAAGCGGTGGCGGAGATCATTATTGTTTTTTTCTAAATGAAGAAGAAAATGGAGATGTGCCAATCGTTTTTGTATGGCATGATTCCAATGAAGTCAACTATCTCGCTAAAAACCTGCAGGATTTTATCTTTAAAGTTTTACTGATAGATATGTCTCAGCAAGATCTTTATAACGAATTGAGCGATGAAGAATTTAGAAGTGATTTAGAATCTGTTTTTAAATCTCATCAAAAGTACTTAACCGATCGCCAGCGAGAGATTTTGTCAGGAATATTGAAACGCGAAATTATAGATTACGAAATTAATGTATCTCCAAAAATAAAAGAATCGGCAAGAGGATTATTGACAGATGTTGAACTGGAAACGATTGTCAATGAAATTATTCCTTTTGATAAAATGAATAAAAGTTTTAAATATTCAAACGAATAATCCTTATTTTAAATCCATAAAAGCCTTTTATGAAAAATATTTTTGCGAATTTATTTAATAGAAATAACGATCCGAAATCCATAATTTCATTTGATGTTATAAATCCCATTTACTCGTATTTATATAATGAACAAGCGAGTCTTGATTTTAAAGTAAAAGGGATTCAGGAAAATGTTATTGTCAATTTGTTTTACTTTCCGGGCTCATTAGATCATGAAGAAGGAAATGCAGAAATTAAAAAAGCTGGTTTTAATAATTCTTATGAAGTTTTAAATGAACTTTATAAAAAAATGAATATTGGTACTCTTTCCGAAGAAATGATCCAAGAAGGATTAGAATACGATTTTATACATATTCAATTTTACTCTGAACCGACTGTAGAAGAGAAAAAGTTTTTTAAACGTTCCATTAAAAATTTCGTTATATTTTTTTGCTCTACGAATAGTTTAGAAACAAACGATTTTAGAATATTATATTCAGGAAAACATTTCTTTGATTACACAAAGGGATTATTGGAAAGTGAAGTTCTAGATGTAAATAATCCGAAGAATGAAAGTGAAGAAATTGGAATAAGAGATTTTAAAAAAGTGCTTCAGGGAATTTGTCAGTATTTAAATATTGAAATTCCAGAAAGTGTAGAACTTCCATCTTCTGAAAATTTATTAGCAAATGAAGAAGCAACAGAAACAGATTTTGAAGAGTTTATACAATTGGTCTCTAGAGGAAATATTGAAGAAAAAGAGCTGAAAAAACACTCAAAAAAACTTTTCAAAAATTATAAAAAAGAAGCAAGTGAATACCATGATATTGTCGAAGATCATTTTACCTTTTTTGAAAGTATTGATGCTTGGAACAGCGACTGGAAATTTGATCCCGAAGATGCAGAGTACTTCATTTCTAATTTAATTGGCGAAGATTTTACTTTTGCCTACCCTGAAGAAACCTACAGTCACGATTTGTTTCCTTATATTCAATCAGAATTAGAAAAATCGAATCTTGAATTATTGACTTATGAAACTTTTGGTGACAATTACCTGTTTTTTGTCGCCAATAAAGATGAAGTCGAAAGAATCTTAGAATTGTCTGAATTAACGAAGATTGAAATTAATCAGTTGTAAAAATAACCACATTTTTGTCATTCCGAGGATCGAGGAATCACACTAGTAACTCCGCAAAGATTGATAAAATTCTGTGCAGAATTAATAGTATGATCCTTCCTTCATCAGGATGACAAGATTGTGTTGAAAACTGTGACTGAGACTGAAAACTAAATATTTACGGAATCAAAATAATCTTTCCTGTGCTTTTTCTGCTTTCTAAGAAATCATGCGCCAGCTTTCCATCTGATAATTTAAAAGAGGTAGGTTCTGAAAGTTTGATTTTTCCAGCAACAATCCAATCGAATAATTGTGTGGATCTTTTGATTCTTTCGTCTTTAGAGTTTAAATAACTCCATAAATCGCCTCCTGTTAGGGTTTTAGAGGTATCCATTAACATTCTTGGATCTATTGCCGATGGATCTCCGCCCGCCATTCCAAAGAAAACAACTTGCCCGCATTCTTTGGTAACTTCAAAACTTTCCATTAAGGTGCTTCCAATACTGTCATAAACAGCATCAACACCTTTTGGTAAAACTTTAAAAATTTGAGATTTCCAATCTTCATTATAAAGAAAAACATGATCTGCGCCTTGTTCAAAACCAATCTTTGCTTTTTCAGAAGAGGAAGTTAAACCAATAACATTAGCGCCTAAAAGTTTACTAATTTGTGTTAGAATCTGCCCGACTCCGCCAGCAACGGCGTGAATTAAAACGGTTTCACCTTTTGCTGTTTTATGACTATCCGTAGCTAAATAATGTGCCGTCAAACCTTGTAATAAAACCGAAGCAGCAGTTTCAAACGAAATATTTTCAGGCAATGGTAAAACATGATTTACATTCACGGCAACCAATTCTGCATTTGCAAAAGGAACATCGGCGAAAGCCACACGGTCTCCAATTTTATATTCAGTATGATTGTTGGCGTCAATAACAATTCCGGCTCCTTCGTAACCCGCTATAAAAGGCGGATTTCCTTTTAAATGGTAATTTCCTTTTCGTCTGTAAACATCGGCAAAATTCAATCCTATTGCTTTCATTTCGACTAAAATCTCGTCGTTTTTCAACTGCGGATTAGGAATCTCGATATATTCTAAAACATCTGAATCTCCAAAAGTAGAGAAGGTAAGTGCTTTCATTTTTAATTTGTTTAAGAATACAAAGTACGTGAAAATTCAAAAAAATAAGCCTCACTTAAAAATTTAAATGAGGCTTATTTGTTCTTTTTTTTTAGAATTATATCTTAGGAAATTTCATTTCATTAAAAGTGCTTTTCTGCTTTGCTAAAGCCTCTACTTCCTGCCATTTTCTTGGAGATTCTGCAGAAAGGTTTTCGTATGAATCTTTGGTTATTAAAATGTCATCTTCAATACGAACGCCGATATTCCACCATTTCTTATCACATTTACTGTTAGCCGGAATGTAAATTCCAGGTTCAACCGTAAAGATCATGTTTTCTTTTAAACTGCTCATGTAATTTCCTTTATCATGAACGTCTAAACCAAGAAAATGAGAACAGCCGTGCGGATAATAAATTCTAACATCTTTAGGGTCTGTAATAATTCCTAGTTTGATTAATCCAGCTGCAATAACTTCTCTTGATTTTTTGTTTAAATCTTGAAAAGGAGTTCCAGCTTTACAGATTTTGAATACTTCTTCCTGAGCTTCATAAACCAATTGGTAAATTGCTTTTTGCTCTTCAGTAAATTTTCCATTTGCAGGAACTGTTCTGGTAACATCGGCAGAATAACCGTGATATTCAGATCCAACATCCATCAATAATAACTGGTTGTCAATTTTGGTTGCATTGTTTTCGCCATAGTGTAAAATACAGCCATTTGCGCCAGCCCCAACAATTGGAGGGTAGCCTTCGTCTTCTGCGCCATAATGTCTGTGGATGTATCTGTGGATTCCGTCTGCTTCATTCTCGCTCATATCTGGACCTACAGCTTTCATTACTTCGTTATGCGCAATACACGAAAGTTTTACCGATTTTCGCATTAAGTCAATTTCTTCAGGAGTTTTTATTTCTCTTAAAGAATTAGTTATAGTATTGAAAAGCACTACAGGAGCGTCATTTTCAGCTGTAATTGAAGCTTTAGATTTGAAAGATTCAATTAACCCAAAAAGATCAAAACCTGATTTGTTTTTGCCAAGATCTGTTGGAATTTTATCGTAGATAATTTTATCAAATTTTTTGAAGTCGATTGCAAAAGCATTAAAATCTTTTCCATTATAAACAGTGGTAAAGCCTAATTTAGATTTTGCACCTTCAATACCTAAACGTCTTCCTGTCCAGGTTTCCTGTCCAGCGTTTCTTTCTCTCACAAAAAGAACTTCATTGTATTTTTCATCTCCTTGAGGTTCTTTAAAAAGCACTAAAACGGCATCTGGTTCTTTGTATCCTGTTAAATAATACATGTCAGGATTTGCATGATAAGTGTAATTAATATCTTTTGAAAAAACTCTTTCTGGATAAGAAAAAACTACCGCAACAGAATTGGCAGGCATTAAGTTTCTAAAAGCTTCGCGACGGCCTTTGTGAAATTCTTTTGAAAGGAAATCTGTTGGAAGATTTTCTTGTGAGTGAATTTGAAATCCGCAGATTAATAAAGTAACAAATAATAAAAACTGTTTCATTTTTTGGTTTTTTGATGATGATTTTAGGTTTTTTGATCGATGCAAATTACAAAAAAAATGGAATCGAATACTTTAATTTAAATTTTTGATTTGTAATGATTTAAATAAAATAACGTAACTTAGATATGGCTAAATTATGGCTGAGAATGAAATCAGACCAATTATTGGAAGCGATATTTTTTTGAGGAATTTAATAATTGGGCATAAATATTGAGAATCGAATGTTTATAGGATAATTAATTTTAAAAACAATTTTATGAAAAAATACACACTCGCAGTCGTTTCAGTTTTAACTTTATTATTGACTTCATGTATGGCCACAAAAGAAAAAAGTGCAGGAAATTTGTATGATGCAACTTGGGAATTAGAATACATTTCTGGGCCAAGAATTGCTTTTGAAGGATTGTATCCAAATAAAAAACCACAACTTACTTTTGATCAAAAGGAAACGAGAGTTTATGGCAATAACGGATGTAATGGTTACAGTGCTCCATATACGCTTAGTGGGAAATCTTTGACTTTTGGAGAAGCAGGTCCAACTACAATGATGTTTTGTGAAGGCGGGGGAGAACAAGTTTTTCTAAAACAAATAAAACAGATTACAAGTTATGCTATTGATAAAGATGGAAAACTGAATTTAATTCAAGGTGATATTCCAATGATGCGATTTAAAAAAGTAGCAAAACAATAGTTTTACTAATTCAGCTTTGTCAAAGTTTTAAACTTTGACACAGTTCAGTCTTAATAAAAAAGGGAAATGAATCAACTTCATTTCCCTTTTTTTGTTGCAGTTTATTTCTTTTTGAGTTTGTCTTTAAAAACCTTTTCGAATTTTTCCAATTTAGGCTGAATCACCATTTTGCAATACGGCTGATTTTTATTGTTTGCATAATAGTTTTGATGGTAATCTTCGGCTTTATAAAAAGCTTTGAGTGGTTCAACTTTAGTTACAATAGGAGTTTTGTATACTTTTGCTTTATTTAAATCGGAAATAATGCTTTCGGCTGCTTTTTTCTGTTCAGCGTTTTTATAGAAAATAATAGAGCGGTACTGTGTTCCCACATCGGCTCCTTGACGATTTAAGGTTGTAGGATCGTGAACGGTAAAAAAGACTTTGAAAATTTCATTAATATCCGTTACAGTTTTATCGTACGTTATCTGAACAACTTCTGCATGACCTGTCTCTCCAGTACAGACTTCTTCGTACGTAGGATTGGCAACGCTGCCACCAGAGAACCCGGAAACCACAGATTTTACTCCATTTAAATCTTCGTAAACGGCTTCAACGCACCAGTAACAGCCTCCTCCGAGTGTGATGGTTTCTAAATTAGAAGTTTTTTTATTCTGAGCAATTCCATTCAGCGAAAGCGCTATAAAACACATTAAAAGTATATTTTTCATAATAAATTATTTAGAATCAGGAATAAAATCAAGTGCAATTGAGTTCATGCAATAGCGTTTTCCAGTTGGTTCGGGGCCATCATCAAATATATGTCCTAAATGGCCGCCGCATCGACCGCAAAGCGTTTCAATTCTTTCCATTCCAATTGAATTATCTTCTTTAAAAACAATGCTTTTTTTGTTGTCCTGTTCAAAGAAACTTGGCCATCCGCAGCTACTGGAAAATTTTGAAGTAGATTTAAAAAGTTTGTTCCCGCAAGAGGCGCAATAATAAGTTCCTTTTTCGTCAGTGTTCCAATATTTTCCTGTAAAAGGTCTTTCGGTGTCAGCTTCACGCATCACAGCATAAACATCTTCGGGAAGTACTTTTTTCCATTCAGCATCCGTCACGTTTAGTTTTGTAGTATCAGTATTAGAGTAATAAGGATTTCCGGGTTTTTCAATGACATTTTTCATAGAAGTCGGTTTAATGTATTTTTTATTGTTTTGTCCGCACGCCTGCAAAATGAAAAGCGGCAGTAAAAAACAAAGGCAGAAAAAATGAGTTTGAGATTTCATAAACAAATAGTGGTTTTTGCGTTAAATCAGTCTTCTTTAAGGCTTTAAATTTTGTTGCTCAAAGATACGATGAGATTGAGCTCGAAATACTTACTTTAAAAGAATTCAGATTTTTTTAAGTGTGTTTTAACTTTTTATTAGTTACGTAAAACAATACAATCTAGTTTTTATGTCTTAATTTTAACAGCTTTTAATTTTGAAACAGAATTTATTATTTTGTAAATCAGTGAAATAGAGATTGAGTGACGGTTTGGAATTTTTTGTAATTAGAATTAGGATTTTTAAGCCATTTCTTTTTTCGTATTTTTGTTTGCTTAAGAAGCCTTATGATAGAAGAAAACGTAATATTAGTCAATCAAAATGATGAGCAGATTGGCTTAATGCCAAAATTAGAAGCACATGAAAAAGCGCTTTTGCACCGTGCATTTTCAGTTTTTGTTTTAAATGAACAAAATGAAATTATGCTCCAACAGCGTGCGCATCAAAAATATCATTCTCCTTTGCTGTGGACAAACACTTGCTGCAGTCATCAGCGTGAAGGTGAAACCAATATTGAAGCAGGAAGCAGAAGATTGTTTGAAGAAATGGGGTTTAAAACAGATTTAAAAGAACTGTTTCATTTTATTTATAAAGCACCTTTTGATAACGGATTGACAGAACATGAATTGGATCATGTGATGATTGGATATTATAACGAAGATCCAAACATTAATACCGAAGAAGTAGAAGATTGGAAATGGATGAAGATTGAAGAGGTAAAAGCAGATATAGAAAAACAGCCCGAAATATATACGGTTTGGTTTAAAATAATTTTTGATGAATTTTATCATTATTTAGAAGATCATAAACTTTAATCCAAACAAACCAAAAACCTAGAATGAGAGTAACCATATCAAGAAAAGCACATTTTAATGCTGCACATCGACTACATCGAAAAGATTGGTCATTTGAAAAAAACGACGCTGTTTTTGGAAAATGCAACAATCCTAATTTCCATGGTCATAATTATGGTTTAACAGTAAGTGTTACAGGAAAAATTGACCCAGAAACTGGTTTTGTTTTAGATGTGAAAGTATTGGCGGACATTATACGAGAAGAAGTAGAAATTCCGTTTGATCACAAAAATCTAAATCTGGATGTTCCAGAGTTTTTAGATTTGAATCCAACTGCAGAAAATATTGCTGTTGTGATATGGAATAAAATTAGAACAAGAATTCACGCTGACTTTGATTTAGAAGTCGTCCTGAATGAAACGGACCGCAATTTTGTAACTTATAAAGGAGAATAAAAAATGTCATTAAAAATAGGAGATATAGTTCCGAATTTTACTGCGAAAGACAATAACGGTGAAACTTTTGAAAGCCAGAGTGTTTTAGGAAGAAAACCACTGGTAATTTATTTTTATCCAAAAGATAATACACCTGGCTGTACAACAGAAGCCTGCAGTTTTCGGGATCAATATGAAGATTTCAAAGATTTGGGAGCTGAGGTAATCGGGATTAGCAGTGATAGTGTCAAATCACATCACAAGTTTGCTGCTAAATATCAATTACCTTTTATTTTGCTTTCAGATCGAGATAAAAAATTAAGAAAGCTTTTTGGTGTTCGTAACAATTTGTTCGGACTTCTTCCAGGCCGTGTTACTTACATAATTGATAAAAATGGTTTAGTCATTTCGATATTTGACAGTGTAAATGCAGCTAAACACATTCCGAAAGCTCTAGAAACTATTAAAGAATTAGTGTCTTAAATTAAAAATAGAATAAAATAGAATTAATCAAACAAATATATTAGCCTAAAACATGAGCCAAAATTTATACCCTTTGCAATTTGAACCGATTTTGAAAGAAAGAATCTGGGGAGGAGAAAAATTAAAAACAATTTTAAACAAACCAATCGTTTCTAAAATTACTGGGGAAAGCTGGGAATTGTCTACTGTAGAAGGAGATGTAAGTGTGGTTGCAAATGGAGATTTAAAAGGTAAATCTTTAATGGAACTTATTGATGAAGCTCCAGATGCCCTTTTAGGAACTAAAGTTTATGAGCGTTTCGGAAAACAATTTCCACTGCTTTTTAAATATCTTGATGCACGAGAAGATCTTTCTATCCAAGTTCACCCAAACGATAAATTAGCAAAAGAGCGTCACAATTCATTTGGAAAAACAGAAATGTGGTACGTAACGCAGGCAGATGCAGATGCGAGAATTATTGTTGGTTTTAAAGAAGACTCTAATAAAGAGGAATATTTAAAACATTTACACGACAATACCTTAGTTTCAATTTTAGATGATGTAAAAGCGAAGCCGGGCGATGTTTTCTTTTTAGAAACAGGAACTGTTCACGCAATTGGAGCTGGTTTGGTTGTTGCCGAAATTCAGCAGACTTCTGATATTACGTATAGATTATACGATTTTGATCGTGTAGACGCGCAAGGAAATAAAAGAGAATTGCATGTAGACTTAGCGCTTGATGCTATCAACTACAATAAAGTAGATACGCAGAAGAAATACGATTCTAAAGTAAATACTTCAAATACAATTGTAGATTGTCCTTATTTTACAACTAATTTCCTTCCGTTAGAAAATCAATTGGAGGTTTCTAAAAATGGAGAAACATTTACGGTGTATATGTGTATCGAAGGTAATTTTGAAATTGAATATAACGGGTTTAAAAACAGTTACAAAAAAGGAGATACCATTTTGGTTCCAGCTGCGATAAATGCATTTAAGTTGACTGGAAATGCTTCAATTTTAGAAATTTACATTTCTTAACACATATTCTAAAGATAATATGTACTTTTGCAACGCAAATTAAAATTATAATAAAAATGGCAAACGTTAAAAATTTAAAGAAAGACATCAACTTCGTATTAGGAGATATTATTGAGGCAGTTTACTTGTTCGAGATGTCAACAACGGGAAATCCAACTCCAGAAACGAATGCTTTGATCGATGAAGCTATTGCTGCATTTGATACTTTGATTACAAAAGTGAACGCAAAGAACGTTGAAAATAAAAAAGCACATTTCAAACAAATTAATGTTGAATTAGAACAAACTGCTAATCAATTGGTTGAAAAAATCAACGCTTTATAAGAAAAAAAAAGTGTAAAAAAGTGCAAATTTATTTTGGGAAATTGAAAAACCGCTTTATATTTGCACCCGTAATGAGGCCGATGTAGCTCAGCTGGCTAGAGCAGCTGATTTGTAATCAGCAGGTCGTGGGTTCGAGTCCCTCTATCGGCTCAACGGAAACCATCACAGAAATGTGATGGTTTTTTTAATTATAGAGAGTGGTGCGAAATTTTTTTTGGAATATTAAAAAACATTTTTATCTTTGCACTCGCAAAATAGGCCGATGTAGCTCAGCTGGCTAGAGCAGCTGATTTGTAATCAGCAGGTCGTGGGTTCGAGTCCCTCTATCGGCTCAAAAAACCATTCACAACGTGAATGGTTTTTTTTTGCGCAAATTCCAAATTTCAAGTTTTAGGTTTTAAATGGATCAACATGGAAACCTCTAGATTGAAGAAAAATTTTTAACGCAAAGAGCGCAAAGATTTACGCAAAGTACACCAAGATGTTTTTTAAGAATGCAAAGTTCACAAAGCTTAATTGAGAAAACTTTGCGATTTTTTTTGCTTCATTATAATTTCTCCTTAATCATATTAAAATATAGCCCGTGGTTTCAACCACGGGAACACGATATGTAAAAACGTCTCTCTTGATTGTAAAAATTCCAAAATTCCAAGTTTCAAATTGGAATTTGGAATTTGGAATTTTTTAATTGAAATCTATATTAAGAATATTTTTCCTATGTTTGTTAGATAACCTAAAAACATTTTTACCTAATGGAAGAAACATCTGCATTTGAAAAATTTGAATTACAGCTGGATACTACAGCAAAAGATTTTGTACAAGAAATAGCAAAATGGGCTTATTTCTTATCAATCATTGGTTTTATCGGAATCGGACTTTTACTTTTAATCGCTGTTTTTGCCGGTACTATATTTTCTGCAATGGGAAGCACAATGCCAGGAATGGGAGCTTATGGAGGTTCTTTTGGAGCGGCAATGGGAGCTATTTATTTTTTAATGGCTGCTTTTTATTTCTTTCCGGTTTATTATTTGTTTAAATTTAGTTCAAGCGCGAAAAAAGCTTTTAGAGATAATGATTCAGAAGCTTTAACTTCTTCGTTCGGATATTTAAAATCGCATTACAAATTCATAGGTATTCTTATGATTGTCTTGCTGGCTATTTATGCACTTATATTTGTATTTGCAGTTCTTGGCGGTTTAATGGCAGGATAAGTTCTTACTAGTAATAATAAAAAATGCCCTGATATTTCAGGGCATTTTTTATTTAGTTCTGTCATAGAAGAATTATTCTGCTTTTGGCGTTTGATTTTGTTCTTCTTTCTTTAAATCATCAACATATTTTGTCAATTTCTTTCCGTAATATGATTTTGCCACTTTTGGAGTCATTGATTTCTGAATCGTATCTAAAAACTTTAAATTGATGTCATAAATCTCTGCTAAGGCAATATATGGAGAAACCTCATAGTCTTTATTGTTTAAAGCAAAGTTCGTAGCATACAAGTATCTTCTTTTGATATTAGATTCTTGTAATTTAGTTATGCTGTCTACTGCTTTTTGATCTTGTCTTTTTAATGCTCTAAAACGTGGTTCAACCAATGAAAGGTTTTCATCTGTAAAACGACCATTTATTTTTGCATACTGTTCGTATAACTCATGGTTTTTTGAACCTGTGATTTTAGCATCAGAGATATAGCGATCCAGATTAGTATTAATAGTAATGTTTCCAGGTTCTGCAAAAAACAAAATGTTATTGTCTAATGAATTGGTAACTCCTCGGTCTAAAAATAAATATAATACTTGTGGTGAGTCTAATGTGATATTGCTTTCAAAAGCAGAATTCCCATCTATTTTAATACTGTCAATTGCAACAAGCGAAGTGTCAACAATTTTCTGAATATATAGCGTTCCTTTTTTTAATCCTTTAACGTTTCCAGTAATATGTACATTACCAGTAGTTTCTTTTTTACTGCATGATGCAAGCAAGGCAAGCGTAACAAAAGCAATTAATGTTTTTTTCATTGTTGGTTTATTAGATTTGGGTGCAAAATAAAGAAAATAGTTTAAATGTAAAGAGGCGGGAGTTTTATTTTTTATAAAAAAATAAATCCCAATCTATTTCTAAATTGGGATTTAAAGTATAGTGTGAAAAGGTTTTACATCGATAGATTGAATGAAGCACCGTTTTCGTGTGTGTAAGTATAAAAAGAATCACAGTCATTATTCCCGTAATCTACTACGCCGTTTAAAATGCCTCCTTCAATTTTCAATTGACCTTTGGAGATAAATGTACAAGAGTATTTTTTGGTTAAAGGTTCTTTTACTGTCAAAGTAAGCGTTGTTCCGTTTGAAGTTGTAACAGTGTGAGTTCCTTCAGTTATTTCGTAAACATTGTCAGATAAGACATAAGGAGTATCAACTCCAGCTGTTTGTTTTGTTGTGTAAATTCCAGAATTGGTATAAACTGCCCCTTGTAAATCAGTTAGTTTTCCATTGGTGACTTTGCGGGTCCACTGTGGAACTGTAGGTACAGTTGTAGTATTAGTGTATTCAATAGTTCCTTCTAATTTAATGTTATTAATAGAGTAGTCTATTCTTTTAATTGTTAATTTGCTTCCAGTTGTAGTAACTGGACCAGTAAGAGTTATTTCTAGTTTTCCTTTTCTAGTAAGATTGTTATCGTCTTTACATCCAGTTCCAAAATCTATTAAAAATACTTTAGGATATTCTGTTCCATTTGGAGTTGTTATTGTAATTGCAGCACAGATTCCGACAACAGTTTCGGTTGTTTTTGCTGTAGCGGTAGAAGTTGCAACTGCCAAACCAGTATTAAGATCCATTTCATTAGAAATGTCAATCGCAATAGATGCACCAATATTTGTTAGATCTGTTGAGGCTGTTCCTTCGTTGCTATCGTTTGAGCAAGAAAAAAACAAAAGAGCAGCTGCACAAATTGTTGTTAGTAATATAGCGGTTTTTTTCATGGTGGTATTTGTGTTTTGTGTTAGATAAAAAGGCAATCAAATTTAATCAAAAAAGTAATTCCTTAATAAAAAAATCCTGTAAGCATTTATTACAGGATATTATAACGGGTTTTTGAAGAAAAAAGTATAAGCAACGTAAAAAATGTTTTTTTATTGTTGAAAATCTTAAACCGACTTGTAATAATCGCTTTTTGCCTTTCTGATTTTCTTATATTCTTCCCAGTTAAAACGGTTTAAAAAATCGGCGGCATTTTGGGCTCCGCGAATGAATAGATCTATTTTGGCGTCTTCTGTCAAATTAAAATTAAGCCAGTTGTGGCTTCCTGTATCAATGTAGCCAATTAGGTTTTTAAAGTCAGGATTTTTTCTTAAAAATTCCGAATCGTAACCATATCTTGCTGTATCAAACATCGAACTTATTAAGTTGGAGAATTTTTCATTTTTATTGATTTCATTTTTATCATAACCCAATTTGATTCCGAAAGTTGGAGAAGCGGGAACATTTAAATTTTCATGAAAAATATCAATCGGGAAATTCGAAATAATACCGCCATCCATAAACATAACTTCTGATGGGACAGAAGTTCTCAAACAAGTAGCTTCGTTCCACTTGTTCCAGGCATCAACGCCGCTGGGAATATTTTTAATTTTAAACGGAGTAAAAAATAAAGGAATTGACATGGAAGCACGAACAAAATCGGCTGGGTTTTGTACTTCTGGATTGGAGTAGAATAAATCCATCATTTTTGGGAAAACAATTTTACTTTCTGTAGTAATGTCTGCGGCTATAATGGCCATTTCGCTCCAATGGTCTTCTCTCTTATATTCATCTTTTTTGCCTTGATCGTTTATTCGGAATAATTTGTTTTTATCCGAAACTCCTTTTTTGCGTAATGCTTCCAGATCAGCGTAATTTTTAATTCCTTTCTGCGAAAGTAAATTGGTCATCCATTGATGGAAATTATTTCCAGGATTTAAGCCTAAATCATCTTTAAAATTATCTACGACTTGGTATCCCTTCATGATGAGTTTTAGATTGCCAGCATCGCTCAACAAGGCATCAATAAATTCACGGGCATCTCGATCTCCATCTACAAAATCATATAAATTTTTATTGCAGAGACAGTCCAGAATCCATTCTGATTTTTCAACGTCACAGGTTCCAGCGGCCGCCATCAGCATCGTATTGATGCTTCCGGCAGAAGTTCCGGCCAGACTTAAAAACCGAATTCCCATTTTTTCCAAAACATAAACGTATCCAATTAAGGCAATTCCGAGAACACCGCCGCCTTCCTGTACAAGATCGACATATTGAAAATTATTATTATCAGTAATATCAGAAAAGCTTTTTCCTTTAATCTGTTCTTTTAAATCTTTTATAATTGCTAGAATTGCTCCATTCTCCGTAAATTTTCTTTTATCCATGATTTCTAGAATTTGATTTAAATTAATTTGCTGATAATCAAAAATATATAAAAGTTTTTTTGAAGGAAAGGGGAGAATCACCCTTTTTTGAAGGTTTTTTTTAAAGCAAAAAAAATCCTGCAAAAATGAATTTGCAGGATTTTAAAAATATATTTTTTGAATGCTTATTTGATCATTTCAAAACTTCTTTTTACGAAAGCTGTAAGTGCTTCACCTTTTAATAGGTTTTGAGATAATTTAGCTAAATCTAATGCTTGTTTAACCAAATGCTCTTGGTGCACTTTATCTTCAGTATTTAGAATGCTTGATGCTAAATCAGAGTTTGTGTTTACAACCAGATTGTACATTTCTGGCATATTACCCATTCCAAACATTCCGCCTCCGCCAGTCTGGCTCATTTCTTTCATTCTACGCATAAATTCTGGCTGCGTAATAATAAATGGAGCTGCTTGCGAATCCATAGCTTCTAATTGCACGCTGTACGCTTTTGGAATGTATGCTTCTAAAGAAGTTTTTAAAGTTTCTTTTTCTTCATCAGATAATTTTGAAATTGTATTTTCGTCTTTCTTGATTAAATTATCAATATGATCAGAGTCAACACGTACAAACGTTACATCTTTATTGTCGTTTTCGATTTTCTGGATTAAGTGTGAAATAATCGGCGAATCTAAAAGCAGCACTTCATAACCTTTCTCTTTTGCAGCTTCAATATAAGAATGCTGTGCATCTTTATTTCCGGCATAAAGAACTACAAGTTTACCATCTTTATCAGTTTGGTTTTCTTTTAGTTTTTCTTTTAATTCTTCTAAAGTAAAGTAAGTGTCATCTACAGTTGGGTATAAAACAAATGCACCTGCTTTTTCGTAAAATTTATCTTCAGAAAGCATTCCGTACTCTAAAACGATTTTAATATCGTTCCATTTTGCTTCAAAATCAGCACGGTTTTCGTTAAATAAAGCTTTCAATTTATCCGCTACTTTACGAGTGATATAATTTGAAATTTTCTTAACTGCTCCGTCTGCCTGTAAACCAGAACGAGAAACGTTCAACGGAATATCTGGTGAATCGATTACCCCTTTTAACATCGTCAAGAATTCAGGTACAATTCCTTCTACATTATCAGTAACGTAAACTTGATTTTGGTACAGTTGAATTTTGTCTTTCTGGATCTGCATGTCGTTTCCTAATTTAGGGAAATACAAAATACCAGTTAAGTTAAACGGATAATCTACATTTAAATGAATGTTGAATAAAGGTTCTTCGAACTGCATTGGATACAATTCTCTATAGAAGTTTTTGTAATCTTCATCAGATAATTCAGAAGGCTGTTTTGTCCAAGCTGGGTTTGGATTATTGATGATGTTGTCAACTTCAATAGTCTCGTTAACATAATCCTCAGGAGCATCTTCTGGTTTTGGAAGCGTTTCAGTTCTAGTTCCAAATTTAATTGGAATAGGCATAAACTTATTATACTTATTCAATAAACTGCTGATTTTAGAATCTTCTAAAAATTCTAAAGAATCTTCGGCAACGTGCAAAATGATTTCTGTACCACGTGAAGTTTTGTCAGCTGGCTCTAAAGTAAATTCAGGGCTTCCGTCACAAGTCCAATGTGCAGCTGGTTCGTCTTTGTATGACTTTGTAATGATTTCTACTTTTTCAGCTACCATAAAAGCAGAATAGAAACCAAGACCGAAATGACCGATAATTCCAGAATCTTTAGCAGAATCTTTGTATTTGTCTAAGAACTCTTCAGCTCCAGAAAAAGCAACTTGGTTAATGTATTTTTCAACTTCGTCAGCCGTCATACCTAGACCTTGGTCGATAATGTGAATTTTTTTACCCTCTTTATCTACTTTAACTTCGATAACTGGATTTCCGTATTCAACTTTAGCTTCACCAATACTGATAAGGTGCTTTAACTTTAAAGTAGCATCAGTTCCATTTGAAATTAACTCTCTAAGAAAGATTTCATGGTCACTGTATAAGAACTTTTTGATTAAGGGAAAGATGTTTTCTACTGAAACATTAATTTTACCTGTTGTCATATTTTTTTATTTTTTGAGTTTAATGTGATGATTTTCATTTGTTCAAATAAAATACCAATTGTTTTTAGGGTGACAAATTGTCGCAAGTGTTAATTTTGAAAGAAAATAAATGGATTCTAGAACGAAAAATATCTCGACGAATCGTATATTTGTGGTACAATAATTGTTAAAAAGGCAAGTATTAATCTATAAAAAATTGTACAAAATGAAGAAGAGTATCTTAATATGCATGATTGCCGCTCTGTTTTTTGCGTGTAAATCGGCTTCGTCAACAGCTTCATCTTCTGAAGCAACAACACTTTCAACGAAACTTGACAAGAAAACTCAGGTAGCTTTAAAAGGGAATTGGGTTCTTACCAATGTATCATATCCCGGTTCAGATTATATCAAGGTAAATTCATTTGATCTTGCAGATTCAAAATGTTTTATTGGAAGTACTTGGAGTTTTATTTCAAACAACAATAAAGGGTCAATGGCATTAACAGCGCCAAGCTGTACTGGATTTTCTTCTCCAATTGTATGGAGTATTAACAATCAAGGATTGTTCGTATTGAAAATTCTTGATGCTGGCGAAAAAGCTAAAAAAGTAAGAGATGGGTATTTACTTAAAGTTGCTGGCGTAACTGAAAGCTCATTTCAATTAGTGGATAACATAAACGTAGGTGGTCAAGTTAAAGATGTAACGTACCAATTTCAAAGAGCAAATTAATATTTAAAGAGATAAAAGATGAAAAAGATAACTGTTTTAGGTTTATGTAGTTTACTTGTATTGACTAGTTTTTTTACTAGCTGTGATTCAGTAAAAAATGCAAATAATACACAAAAAGGTGCTGGAATTGGTGTTGTTGCAGGTGGTGTTATTGGAGCTGTATTAGGAAATAACTTAGGAAGAGGTGGAAACGCTGCTTTAGGTGCTGCAATTGGTGCTGCCGTTGGTGGTGGAACTGGAGCGCTTATTGGGAACAAAATGGATAAACAAGCGCGTGAAATCGATCAAGCTCTTCCAGGTGCTTCTGTAGAAAGAGTTGGAGAAGGTATTCACTTGACTTTGAATGAAAATTCAGTTCGTTTTGATACTAACAAATCAACTTTAACTTCACAGGCAAAAGCTAATTTAGATAAATTGGTTCCAGTATTTAATGAATATGGTGATACTGATATTCAAATTTTTGGATACACTGATAGTACAGGGAAACCAGAATATAACTTAACGCTTTCTGGTCAAAGAGCAGCTTCTGTGCAGGCTTATTTAGTTGCAAAAGGATTAAAATCAAGCCGTTTCAAAACTTCAGGTTTAGGAATTGCAGATCCAATTGCTACTAATGATACTCCAGAAGGAAGAGCGCAAAACCGTCGTGTTGAATTTTCAATTACAGCAAATGACAAAATGGTAAATGACGCTAAAGCGGAAGCTGGAAAATAATTTCTAGATAAAATAAAAGATAAAAAAAGCTGTTTCTTAAATGAAGCAGCTTTTTTTTTTGATTTTATAAAATTATTGTTGGTAAGTTAGAATCATAGATGATGATATTTTCCCATACTTTTCCCAAGTTCCCTGACTTCCAAATTTGTAATAGTGAGTAGAACTAAAAGATGGAATTATTATAGGAAGACTTAATTTGTTTCCCTCATTTGAATATTCAATCCATTCTACCGTAAGAATTATGTCTTGCTGAGTAACAATATCAAAAGGGGTTAAATCAATAATAACCCAATCTTTTAAATTATTGTCGACTTCAGTAAAAATGTCTAAATTATTAAGTCTCTTATTTGGTTTATTGTCTTTTATGCTGTAGATATTAATTCTAAATTTAACTTTTTTAAAATTGTTTTCTTTAATGAAAAATTTAAACTCAGTTAGTAAACTTGGCTTTTTTGTTCCTAATGAAAACTTTTTGCCAATTTCGGTTCCTAAATTCATGCTTTTATAATTTGGATTGGCAAATAGTACTTGATGTTTAGTTTCGGTTTTATCTTTTCCATCAGTATAAAATTTTAGATTATTTTTGGAAAGGATAATTTCATCTAGTTTTTCAATATGACTTTTGAGTGTTATTGTTGTTCCTTCTTCAGTTAAATCTTTTAGAAGATAATCTTTTGAGGTAAATGACACTGAAGAAAACCTGATTGTATCAAGATTTGTAGTGTTTTCCAGAATAAAAGAGAATTTGCCATTCTCATCAGAAACAGTGCCGACAGGTTTGTTTAAAATTCCAATATTTACATACGGAATTGGCCTTTTTAAGCTGTCTAAAACAATTCCTGCAATTGTTTTGTTTTGAGCGTTTAAGAATGCAGAGATAAATACAAAAGCAATAATTAGATGGTTTTTCATGTTATGTATTTTGGAAAAGGATTAGGTAATAGTATTAACGTAAACAAATGTTTTTTCTTACAATTTTCAAGATTTTATATTCAGATAAAAATTAAAAATAACAATCTGATTTTATTTTTTTGACTTTAGAAATTAAACATCGTAAATTTGACCTCTCATATTACAACTCATGCTTGACATTCAAAATATATCTTTTACTTATACTGATAAACCCGTTATAAACAATATTTCTTTTTCGATTGAAAAAGGACAAAATATTTCTATTATCGGCGAAAGTGGATGTGGAAAAAGTACACTTCTTAAGCTTATATACGGTTTGTATGACTTAGACGAAGGACAGATTTTTTATGGTGACAAACCTATTTTAGGACCAAAATTTAATTTGATTCCAGGAATGCCGTATATGAAATATCTTGCCCAAGATTTTGATTTGTCTCCCTATGAAACTGTAGCAGAAAATGTGGGTAAGTTTCTTTCGAATGGTTTTGCCAATATGAAAAAACTGCGTGTTCAGGAATTACTGGAAATGGTAGAAATGGATCAATTTGCTCATGTAAAAACTAAGTTTTTAAGTGGCGGTCAACAGCAGCGTGTGGCATTGGTAAGAGTTTTGGCATTGGAACCAGAAGTTATTTTGTTGGATGAACCATTCAGCCAGATTGATGCTTTTAGAAAAAATGCACTCCGCCGTAATTTGTTTCGTTACCTAAAACAAAAAGGAATTACCTGTATTATTGCTACACACGATAGTACAGATGCTTTGTCTTTTGCAGATCAGGCTATTGTAATGCGAAACGGTGAAGTAATTGTTAAAGATGATCCTTTAAAAATTTATGAAGATCCAAAAATAAAATATGTGGCTTCACTTTTTGGAGAAGTAAATGAAATTCCGACACATTTGCTCCTTCCTTATGAAGATGAAACTCATAAAACATTAGTTTATCCGCATCAGTTTAAAATGGTTTCTGAATCCAGATTAATGGTAAAAATTAGAAGAACTTATTTTAGAGGAAGTCATTATTTAATTGAAACGGTTTATAAAAGACAATTAATCTTTTTTGAAAGCGAAATTGATTTACCGCTGGAACAGGAAGTCTTTCTCGTATTAAATTATTTATAAAAAATAACCCGACAGTTTTTGTTCTATCGGGTTGAAATATTGAGTTTTCATATAAACCCGACAGGTTTCAAAACCTGTCGGGTTTTTTATTTGGTAATAAAACTAGTTTTTTAAATATTTCTCTAAAAACTGATCTTGTTCCCAAAGCAGGTGTAAAATGTTTTCTTTTGCAACATAACCATGAGATTCTTTAGGTAAAATTACCATTCTTGCAGGCGCACCTAAACCTTTTAAAGCTTGAAAATAACGCTCTGTCTGCAATGTAAAAGTTCCTGGGTTATTGTCGGCTTCACCGTGAACCAATAAAATAGGAGTTTTCATTTTGTCAGCATTCATAAAAGGCGACATTGTATTATAAACTTCTGGAACTTCCCAGTAATTGCGCTGTTCTGTCTGGAATCCAAAAGGAGTTAATGTTCTATTGTATGCGCCGCTTCGAGCAATTCCGCAGGCAAATAAATTAGAATGCGTCAATAAGTTTGCGGTCATAAAAGCACCATACGAATGCCCGCCCACAGCCACTTTTTTACGGTTAATATAACCCAAAGCATCGACAGCATCAATCGCGGCAGCTGCGTTGTCTACTAATTGCGAAATAAAGTTGTCATTTGGTTCTGTGTTACCTTCTCCAATAATAGGAAAAGCGGCATCGTCTAAAACAACGTATCCTTTGGTTACCCAATAAACAAAAGATCCGTAATATGGGAAAGTGAATTCATTTGAGTTTTGAGTAGACTGAGAAGCACTGTTTCGGTCTTTGTATTCAGCTGGATAAGCCCAGATTAGCAATGGCAGTTTTTCTTTTTTAGCTTTGTCATAACCAGCAGGAAGATAAAGAGTTCCGGAAAGTTCCAATCCGTCTTTACGTTTGTATTTGATAACTTCTTTACTTACGTTTTTGATACTCTCAAACGGATTTTTAAAATCAGTAATTGCTGTTAAGCTATTTTGCTTTTTAATATTTCTGAAGTAATAATTAGGATATTCTGTCTTTGACTGAACCTGAACTAAAACTTTACCCGATTTAAAATCTTCAATTTCTAAAATATCTTCTTTTTTGTCTTTATACGGAGAAGTATAGATACGTTTTGATTTTAAATTGGACACATTAAATTCATCAATAAAAGGAAATTGGCCTTCTTTAGTATAACCGTCACCAATTCGGTAAAGATTATCTTTTTCGATTGCTAAAACATATTTATTGTATTCATTTTTTCTAGTTTCAAAAACACCTGGATCAGAATAAACGTCTTGTGAATTACGATCTGTAATAATTTTAGGCTGCTGGCTAGGATTTGACGGGTTTATCAAATACGTTTTTGTATTTCGGGTGTCGTACCATTCATCAGAAAGAACAGCAAGATTATCATTCCCCCAAGTAATGGTATTAAAACGCTGAGGAGTTTTTACCAATGAAGATGCTTCTTTTTCAAACGGTGCATTCCAAAGAAAAACCTCATCTCTAAAATCAACTTTATTAGCAGGATCTCCTTCGTCTAAAGCCACAACATAAGAAAGTGTTGCTGGTTTGTCACTTCTCCACGACATCTCTCTTTTCCCTTTACGCACTGCCATAAAACCTTTAGGCATAATTTCGTTTAGCGGTACTTCATTAACTGTTTTAACTTCTTTTCCTCTTATATCATATACAATAGTTTTAGAAGGAAATCTATTTAAAGGAACGACATATGAGAATGGTTTGTGAATTGTAGTCAGCATAATATAGTTTCCATCTGGCGAAATTCTTTCTCCGGCAAACATGGCCGCTTCTTTAAATAAGACAGCATCACCATTTAGTTTTATTTTATATAATTCTGAAGTAATGCTGTTTTCAAAATTGATTTCATCATTTTTGTTTTTAAGCATATCTGGATATGTTCTGTTTTGAGATTTCTCACCAGAAGTATTGGAAACAATTGGTCCTGTTGGCAGATCTTTTTTAGAATCCAAAAGAGCAGGTTTATTTTTAGGCAGCATTTTGACTAAAATCGTTTCATTGTCTGAAAACCAACTGAAAGGATTGCCTAGATTAGCATTAACAGTTGCTTCGGTAAGTTTTGTTGCTTTCGCTGATTCTACATCGATAACCCAAAGTTCAACTCCAGAATTTGTAGTATGAGAGAAGAGAATCTTTTTGTCGTTTGGAGACCAAAGTATATTTGCAATTTTTGGATTATCTGGTAAACCTGAAACCTGAATTTCTTCTTTCCCAGTTATTTTTCTTATTTTAAGATTATTAAGGTAAGTTACCGTGCTTGAAATGTTAGTAACCGGATTAATTCTTAAACCAGCCAGACGAACTTCGTCCTGATTTAGATCGTCAAGAGTTTTGTACGTGTTACGATACATAAAAAGCATATTCTCTTTTTTAGTATCCATCGAAACAGTTGGAGCTCTTTGATAATCGGCTAAATCAAGAATAGATTTAGAAGGTTTTTGATAGGTTAGATTCTCTTGCGCAAAAGAATAAGATCCAAAACTGAAAAGTAAAAACAAAGTAATCTTTAATTTCATAATTTGATTTTTATAGTTTGAAAAATTGGTGTTTAAATGTTTGTCTAAAATACATTTGTCTTGTTACATTTTAGGTCTTATTTTTAATTTTTTTCAAAGAATAACACAAAATGTTGTTTTTTCAAAATATAAAATCAAACAAATAGATATATAATTAGATGATATTAAATTGCTAATTACGAAAAAAATAGTATTTTGTGTACGTATATTTTAAAGTATGCGTAAATTTGCAATCCAAATTTTTAATAAATAATAATAGAGTATGTATCATTCAAAAATAGCTGGTTTAGGATATTATGTTCCTTCAAATGTGGTGACTAATGATGATTTGTCTAAGATAATGGATACCAATGACGAATGGATTCAAGAAAGAACGGGGATTCAGGAGCGTAGACACATTATTCGTGGAGAAGACACCACAACTTCAATGGGAGTGAAAGCAGCTAAAATTGCAATCGAACGTTCTGGCGTTGCCAAAGAAGATATTGATTTTGTAGTTTTTGCTACGTTAAGTCCAGATTACTATTTTCCAGGACCAGGAGTTTTGGTACAAAGAGATTTGGGGTTAAGAACAGTTGGTGCTTTAGATGTTAGAAACCAATGTTCAGGATTTGTTTATGCACTTTCTGTTGCAGATCAATATATCAAGACCGGGATGTATAAGAACATTTTGGTAATCGGTTCTGAGGTTCATTCTACAGGATTAGATATGACAACTCGTGGACGCGGTGTTTCGGTAATTTTTGGAGATGGAGCAGGGGCAGCTGTTTTGAGCCGTGAAGAAGATTTAACAAAAGGAATTCTTTCAACGCATTTGCATTCTGAAGGAGAACATGCAGAAGAGCTGGCTTTACAGGCGCCAGGAATGGGAGCACGCTGGGTAACGGATATTATTGCAGATAATGATCCAAACGATGAAAGTTATTATCCATACATGAACGGTCAGTTTGTATTTAAAAATGCTGTAGTTCGTTTCGCAGAAGTAATCAATGAGGGATTAGAGGCAAATGGTCTTCAGGTTTCAGATATTGATATGCTGATTCCGCATCAGGCTAACCTTAGAATTTCTCAGTACATTCAAAATAAATTCAAGCTGACAGACGATCAAGTTCATAACAATATCCAGAAATACGGAAACACAACTGCAGCGTCTATTCCGATTGCTTTAACAGAAGCTTGGGAACAAGGAAAAATTAAATCTGGAGATACTGTAGTTTTAGCAGCCTTCGGAAGTGGATTTACTTGGGCTAGTGCTATCATTAAATGGTAAAATAATCATCTTACATTATATTTTTTAAACCTGTTCAGTTTTGCTGAGCAGGTTTTTTTATATCTATTTGTCAGGCTGAGCGAAGTCGAAGCCCACGTTCCAATAGGATCGCCCTTCGACTTCGCTCAGGGTGACAGCAAGTGGACAAGCTTTTTTGTCAGGCTGAGCGAAGCCGAAGCCCATTTGTAACAGGTCGCTCTTCGACTTCGCTCAGCCTGACAGTTTAGGCTTTAGAATTTTTTAAGGTTAAAAAAAGAAATATTTTTCTTACTTTTAATTTGAAAAACAATTCATAATTAAGATTTGAAATAATGAAGCGATACTATGTTTACATACTAAAATGCTCAGATAATAGTTATTACACAGGATTTACCAATAATATTGATAGAAGGTTTAATGAGTATAATTACGGTTTAAATAAAGAATGTTATACTTATGATAAAAGACCAGTTCAATTGGTTTTTTGCACAGATTTTAATGATGTGAATCAGGCTATTGCTTTTGAGAAACAAGTAAAAGGATGGAGTAGGAAAAAGAAAGAAGCAATAATAAATGACAAGTGGGAAGATTTAAAAAAGTTGGCTGAATGTTTAAACGAATCCAGTCATAAAAATTTTCATAAAAAGAACGTTTAATAGTAAATTAGCCGTCGCTCTCTATACCATTAAGAAAAATTAATAATTTTGTCAGGCTTAGCGAAGCAGAAGCACGCGTTCCAATAGGAGTACCCTTCGACTTCGCTCAGGGAGACAGAGATTGAACATCATTTTTTAGCTTGACAGGTTGACCGAAGTTGGAGCCCTATAAAAAAAAATAACTAATGAAAAAAAATCAACTAGAAATAGCTTGTTTTAATTACGAATCTGCAATAATTGCTCAGGAAAGCGGGGCGGACAGAATAGAGCTTTGCGAAAACATGAAACTTGGCGGCACAACACCAAATTCTATTTTAGTGGTAAAAGTCCGCGAAAATCTGGAGATCAAAATGCATGTAATTATTAGACCTCGAGGCGGCGATTTTGTGTATTCTGATGAAGAACTTACCGAAATGAAACAAGATATTAAACAGTTTAAAAAGTTGGGAGTCGATGGTTTCGTTTTCGGAATTTTGAAGGATAACGGAAAAATAAATAAAAAACAGAATAAAGAATTGGTGCATCTGGCGCATCCGCTTTCTTGTACTTTTCATCGTGCTTTTGATGTCGTTAAAAATGTCGAAAAAGCATTGGAGGATGTCATTGAATGCGGTTTCAAAACAATTCTAACTTCTGGTCAGGGAATAAATGTAGCAGAAGGAATTCTGGCTTTGGAGAGAATTCAGGAATTGGCTGGAGACAGAATTGAGATTATGCCGGGCGGCGGATTGAGATCTTCCAATATAAAATTACTGCAGGAAAGATTAGATTTAACTTTCTATCATTCATCGGCAATTACAGATGATACAGAAATTGCAAATCCTGAAGAAGTAAAAGAGCTTAAAAACTTTCTTTAGTATAAAATAGAAAAGCCTGGAGTTGGCATACTCCAGGCTTTTTTTCTACAAGAACTTATTTAAAATATTAAAAATCGGTCTAATAAAGTCGTAATTAGAACATTCCGCCTCCGCCTTTATTAGTATTATCATCTCTTTGTTTACGCTGTAAATTTTTGATTTTTCCACCGCCAAAGTTGTATGTTAAACCTAAATATACGGTTTGGCTTTCCCATGTAAACTGACCTGCCTGCGGATAAGGAGACATCGTGTCAAAAGCATATTTCATAGTATTGAAAACGTCATTAAAACGCACACTAATGTTCATTTTGTTGTCCAGCAAAGTGTAACGAGATCCAATATCCATTTTGTACATTTCGTGGCTGTTATTTTGAAGTCCGTCAACAGCACCTCTGTAGAATCCAAATAATAAGAAACTTAAACGTTTATTTACTTTAAAGTTTGAATTCATACGTCCGTTAAATGCCGCTACAGTAACCTTTTTTTGTTCTGGAATACTTTCGCTTCCCTCTACGTATTTAAATACGATTCCTTCTTGATTAATACTTGAAAAATCAATCGACGGCTGAATATCCCACCATTTTGTAATTTTATAGTTAAATGATACTTCAAATCCGTAAGCCGTATTATGATCAAAGTTTGTAAAAGTCATAATTTGCTTTTCATTGCTTGGATCTGCAGGATCTGGATATAAAATTCTGCTGATTTGATCGTTAATGCTTCTCACAAAAACACCTGCAGTAAAACTTCCTTTTTCTAAAGTTTTTGTATAATTCACTTCGACAGAATTGGTAAACTGTGGTCTTAATTCAGGATTTCCTAAAGAAGTTACCAAAGGCGTAGCAAATTCACGAATAGGTTTCGTCTGTTCTAAACTTGGACGGTCTACACGACGGCTGTAACTAAACTGAAGCGTATTTTTCTCATTTAAGTTATAGGTTAAATAAGCTGAAGGATATAAAGTGATATAATCATCATCAAACATTGTCTGGCCGTGGTTAAGATTAGCTTGAACTTTATAACTTTCAAAACGTGCTCCTAACTGATAGCTGAATTTTTTGAATTTCTGTCCAAAAGTTACGTAAGCAGAATAAATATCTGTATCATAAGTATAGTCAGAATTTTGAGAGGTAACAGGAAGTAAAGGATTTCCAGTAATGTAAGTGTTTCCAGTTCTAGTAATTCTAGCTTCTGCACCAGCCTCAAGAGTTGTTTTGTCGTTTAACGGATTAACATAATCAACGTTAATAGTGCTTAGTTTTCGAGTACCTTGTAAATAATCTTCAAAGTATATGTTTCCAGCAGTATTATCTGTTTTTGTAGTTTCAGTATCAAAAGAAGCGTGCTGCGTTTCTTTGTTGTCGCTGTAATTTGCTTCAAAATCTAAAGTATGTCCTTCTTTTTTGAAAATATGTTTGTAGGCTAAATTGTAAGTTCCAACTCGGTCTGGTCCCCAGTATCTTGATTTTTGAAAAATGTTTGAAATATCAGAATTAGTCACATTATTGTAATCAATATCAGTATCTACAAAACCTTTTCCATTCGATTTGTTTTGGTTGGTATAGATTGATATCGTGTTGTGATCATCGATAAAATAATCCATTCCAATTTTATATAAATAAGAATCATTATCATTTACAACATCAATTTTCTGAACGATATCTTGGTCAAATCTTCTGATAAATCCATCATTGTAATACGTTCCAAAGTTTTGTCCCACATTTCCAAAGAAATTTACTTTACCTGTTTTATAATTTAAATCTAAAGACTGATTGTATTTTGCAGTTTCTCCAAATGTGATTCCACCGCTGTAAGTACCATTAAAACCAGTATTAGCGTTTTTATGCAAGATGATATTGATAATTCCAGACATACCTTCTGGGTTATATTTCGCACTTGGATTGGTAATCAATTCAATTTTTTTGATTGATGTTGACGGAATTTGTTTCAACAACTGCGCTGGATCAATATTAGATGGACGTCCGTCAATTAAAACACGAACATTATCATTTCCACGAAGTGAAAGTTTTCCGTCCTGATCCACATTCACAGAAGGGATATTGTTCATAATATCAGATGCAGAAGCACCAGCAGTTGTTAAATCCTTACCAACCGTTACAACTTTTCGATCAATTTTTTGTTCGATTGTAGAACGTTCGGCAATAATATTTACGCCTTTAAGCTGAGTAGCTTCTTCTTCAAGCGCAATGTTTACAGTTGCTGTTTTTTTATTTTCGCTTAAAAGAACAGAACCGATGTATTTTCTAAATCCGATATATTGAATTTCGATTGTATAGCTTTTTAAAGCAATGTTTTTAAATGAGTAGTCTCCGTTGTCATCTGTATTCACTCCAGAAACTACTTTTCCATTTTCTTTAAGCGAAACGGTTGCATAAGAAATTGGCATTCCGTTTGACTTTTCTGTAATTTTTCCAGAAACATTTCCAGTATTCTGAGCTTGTGCTGTCGCGATTACCCCCAATAACGCGAACAGAAAGAATTTTAATTTCATGATTTCCTTGTTGATTATTTTGATTTGATTGATGATGATTTTGTTTTGTTAGTTTTTCTTTGTTTTTTTTTTTGGTGCCTCAAACAAAATTTGAAGTCTCTATTAAGACTCTCATGTGTTTGATATGTTACAGAAATTTTAATAAAAAATTATAAAAATTTTCTCGTGGCCTGTTTTGTAAGACATTAAGCTTTTGATTTTTTGATAATTTTAACAATTGAAAATTCAAGTTTTTTATCAATTTCAGAATCTTTTAGTGAATTTAATATGTTTTTGATTTTCTCTAATTGATGAATAAGCAGTATCTTTGCTCACTTTAAAATAAGTTTACATGTCATTAGCACAAATTCTAACACCTTCTATACAAAAAGCAATTCAGGCATTATTTGATGTTACTGTTGATAAAATCGAATTTCAAACTACTAGAAAAGAGTTTGAAGGCGATATTACAATGGTAATTTTTCCATTGCTCAAAGTCATTAAAAGCAATCCAGCAGAACTAGGAAATAAAATCGGAAATTATTTAGTTGAAAATGTTGAAAATGTTGCACGCTTTAACGTAGTTTCTGGTTTCTTGAATATTGTGATTTCAGATCGTTATTATTTGAATTTTTTTAATGGAATAAAAGACCAAAAACAATTTGGTTTTGTATCACCAAATCCTGCTGAGAAAGCTGTAATGGTTGAATATTCCTCTCCAAATACAAACAAGCCTTTGCACTTAGGTCATGTTCGTAACAATTTGTTAGGATATTCTGTTGCTGAAATTCTAAAAGCTTCTGGTAAAAAAGTGTACAAAACACAAATTATCAACGATAGAGGAATTCACATTTGTAAGTCAATGTTGGCTTGGGAAAAATTCGGAAACGGAGAAACTCCGGAAACTTCTGGTTTAAAAGGCGATAAATTAGTTGGAAAATATTATGTTGAGTTTGATAAAGCTTACAAAGCTGAAATTAATGGTTTAATAGAAACTGGTAAAACAGAAGAAGAAGCCAAAAAACAAGCACCAATCATTATTGAAGCGCAAGATATGCTTAAGAAATGGGAAGCTGGTGATGAAAAAGTGATTGAGCTTTGGAAAAAAATGAATGAATGGGTTTATGAAGGTTTCGCAACAACTTACACCAACCTTGGAGTTAATTTTGATAAATATTACTACGAAAGTAACACTTATTTATTAGGAAAAGATGTTGTGCAGGTAGGTTTAGATAAAGGTGTTTTCGAAAAAGATCCGGACGGTTCTGTTTGGATTGATTTGACTGATGAAGGTCTGGATCGTAAAATTGTTTTACGTTCTGATGGAACTGCGGTTTATATGACGCAGGATATTGGAACTGCCATTCAGCGTGTAAAAGACATGCCAGATGTGGGCGGAATGGTTTACACTGTTGGAAACGAACAAGATTACCACTTTAAAGTATTATTCTTGATCTTGAAAAAATTAGGTTTTGACTGGGCTTCAAGCTTATATCATTTATCATACGGAATGGTAGATTTACCATCTGGAAAAATGAAAAGCCGTGAAGGAACTGTTGTAGATGCAGACGATTTAATGCAGGATATGACTGATACTGCAAAACAAATATCTGAAGACTTAGGAAAATTAGACAGCTATTCTGACGAAGAAAAAGCAAAACTGTATAAAACAATTGGTCTTGGAGCGTTGAAATATTATATTTTAAAAGTAGATCCTAAAAAACGTATTTTGTTTAATCCAGAAGAATCTGTTGATTTTGCAGGAAATACAGGTCCGTTTATTCAATATACATATGCAAGGATTCAGTCGATAATTCGTAAAGCAGATTTTGATTTTTCTGCTAAAATTGAGATTGAAGAACTTCACGAAAAGGAAAAAGAATTGGTTAAGCAGATTGAACTTTTTCCAGAGGTAATTCAGAATGCTGCTCAAAATCACAGTCCAGCTCTGATTGCCAATTATACTTACGATTTGGTAAAAGAATATAATTCATTTTATCAATCTGTTCATATTTTAGGAGAAGTTGATTTAACTAAAAAAATATTTAGAGTACAGCTTTCTCAGAAAGTAGCAGAAGTAATTAACTCTGCATTCCAATTATTAGGAATTGAAGTTCCAGAGAGAATGTAATTTTACATTTTAATATATAAAGAGCCGATAATTAATTTTTAATTATCGGCTCTTTTTTTAATGGCGTATTTATAACAGCGGTGTTTTTTGGGCTGAAATTAAAGACAATATCATTATAATGTTAAGGAATTCAATGAATGAATTTTCGTGTAAAAAATTGTAAATAACATTTGGGAATATCGTTTTTATATTTATGTTTACGGTAAGAAAAATTTTAGTAATAATCACGCGTAAATGCAATAAAAATAGATGTTTAGATATTTTTTTATTGTCAAAAATAATCGAGGAAGCCGAAAATCGTGAGAGTAGGCAAAATTTTAAACCCAAAAACAATGATTAAAAAACCTTTACTATTAATGATGTTATTTTTTGCATTTACAGCAATGAATGCGCAAGATTTAATTAACCCATCTTATGGATTTTCACACAACAAAACAGCTTACATTACTCTGGCAGATGGAACAGAACTTAGCGGAACTATCAGAGACATTGACAGAGACAAGGGATTAATAGAATTCATTAAATTACAAGATGCTGCTGGAAAAAAACACAAACTAAAACCAGAAGATATCAAACATATGTACTTACCGCCAAGCGGACTAGACAGCTTTGCTAAAAAACTTGATTTTATTTCAGATTTTAAACAATGGAATGATGATCAATTGAACCAAGAATACATCAAAGAAGGTTATGCTTATTTTGAAACAGCTGACGTAAAAATTAAGAAAAAAACATCGAAACTATTAATGCAGTTATTAAACCCTGCATTTAGTAAAGAAATTAAAATCTACTGCGACCCGCATGCAAAAGAAACTACATCTTTAGGAGTTGGTGGAGTTAAATTTGTTGGAGGAGATGCAAAATCTTATTACGTAGCTAAAAAAGATGCGCCAGCATTTTTATTAAAGAAAAAAGAATACAAAAAAGAATTTGCTCCATTATGGGGAGGTTGCGATAAATTAATTTCTGCAACTCCAGAACCAAAATGGACAGACTTAACAAAACATGCAATTAGTTATTCTGAATGTGCAGAAGGTAAATAATACAGTTTCACTAGAACACATAATTTAAATGCGAAAGCCGGTAGTTTTATAACTATCGGCTTTTTTTTGGATTGAACCCAAGAAGACTACAATATATTAAAGTAATAAAAGGTATATAATTTGGCTTTTTCTATTGTTTTTTTGACTCTTAAGGGATATCTGAAGCCTTACTCTTATAATACATTTGTGCAAAATTTTATTATAAGAAATAAACAGAAGAGTAGAAATATCCATCTGTGTATTTTGAAAAGTTTATAGAGATATTTTCCGATACACCATTTTATCTATTTTGAATTAGTAAACTTTTAGAAAAGAATGATTAAAAGGAATAAGCCGTCTAGAATTTCTAGGCGGTTTTTTTATTTTGTAAGTTAAGTATTTCATTTTTTAATGTTAAAAAGAAATAATTTCTTGTTAAAATTATTTTAATTTTCTAAGTTGCGCCCCTTAATAATTCAAAACAAAAAAATAATGAAACAAAAGCTACGAGGATTAACGGTGTTTTTTTTTGTTTTAGCAATGCAATTTGCTTTTGCGCAACAAAAAAAAATTACAGGAACAGTTTTAGACAATGCAGGAATGCCTTTACCTGGTGCTAGTATTTTGGTTAAGGGTACAAAATTAGGAGCTCAAACTGATTTTGATGGAAAATATGTAATTAGTGCAGCATCTAATCAGGTTCTGGTATTTAGCTACATCGGAATGAAAACACAAGAAGTTCCAGCAACTTCCACTTTAATTAATGTAAAATTAAAAGACGATTCGGTTGAGTTGGAAGGTGTTGTAGTTACTGCACTGGGAATTAAAAAAGATGAAAAAAAGCTAGGTTATGCTGTTTCTAAAGTAACTTCAGAAGAGATTACAAGGTCAGGGGAGCAAAATGTTGTTCAAGCTTTGGCAGGAAAAGCTGCAGGAGTTCAAGTAATTGGTTCAGGAGGAACACCAGGTGCTTCAAGTAAAATTATTATTAGAGGTGTAAATACGATTACAGGAACGTCAGATCCCTTAATTGTTGTTGATGGAGTGCCAATTGATAACAGTACAAGTCAAACAAGTGCCGGAGATAATCCTTTTAATGCAAACTTGTCAGGAATAAATAATTCAAATAGAGCTTTAGATATTAACCCAAATGATATTGAAAGCGTATCTGTTCTTAAAGGCCCAGCCGCAGCGGCTTTATATGGAGAAAGAGCAGGAAACGGCGTTATTATTTATACAACTAAAAAAGGTAAGGCTGGAAAAGGCTTAGGGATTGATTATTCAACTTCATTGGCAATTGATAAAGTAAGTCAGCTTCCGGCAAGGCAGAATAAATATGTTCAGGGTACTAGTGAAACAGCAACAGGAGTGAACCTAGGTACACCTCAAAGCTGGGGGCCTTCTGCAGAATCTATTGGCGTACCAATGTATGATAATGTTAGGAATTTCTTTCAAGAAGGTCTAACATTTACAAATAATTTATCATTTTACGGAGGAGATGAAAAAGCAACTTATAGGGCTTCTTACGGAAATGTTACGCAAACAGGTATGGTCCCAGAAACAGGTTTAAAAAGAAACACTCTGAGGGTTGTTGGAGATTTAAAATTAAGTGAAAAATGGAAAACGGGAGGAAGTCTTCAATACACCCATACAACAAATACATTGGCTCAAAACGGAAGTAATGTGTCTGGAGTAATGTTAAGTTTATTGCGATCTGTAGGAAATTATGATTTAAGAAATTATATAGATGCGGAAGGGAATAATGCTAATTATGTTTCAAGTTATGATAATCCATATTTTACAGTTCATGAAAACCCTGCAACAAGTGATGTTAATCGTGTTTTTGGAAATATGTATTTAACTTATTCTCCTGCTGATTGGTTATCCTTAACAGCAAAAGCAGGGCTCGATACCTATTCAGATTACAGGAAACAAGTTTATGCAATTTCATCAAACGGGGATAATCTTGCTGGTATTGGAGAAGTAGCTTTTAATAATATTAATAATAAGCAATTCTACGGAGATTTTATAGCAAGTGGTTTATTGCCATTGCGGTCTGAATGGCTTAAAATAAATTATACAGCAGGACTTAATTTACGTTCGTCACAAAATACAGATGTATTTTCAAGAGGTAAAGAACTTGCTGTAAGAGGGGTTTACAATTTGTCAAATGCAACCCAGCTATATGCATCTAATTCAGAAGTTAATATAATGTCTAGAGCATTATTTGGACAATTGGAATTTGATGTTAAAAACCAGCTTTTTATAACAGGTTCTGTTAGAAAAGAATGGTCATCAACTTATGGAACAAATGCAAACAGTGCTATTTTTCCTGCTGCTTCAGCTTCATGGATTTTGACAAATTCATTTGATCTTCCAGAATGGACCAGTTTTGCAAAATTGACATACGGTTATGGAGAAGTTGGTATTGCGCCTCAGCCTTATTATACGATCAGTACTTATTCACAGCCATTTATGACAGATGGTTTCACGGATGGTTTAAGTTTTCCATATAATGGAGTTAATGGAATGTCTGTTTCGGGTGTTTTAGGAAATCAAAATTTAAAACCTGAAAGAGTCTTAGGTCATGAACTAGGATTGAGCACTAAATTTTTAGAAAATCGTTTAACATTAGATGTGAATTTATATTATAAAACATCTAAAGATTTATTGATCAGAATGCCATTACCACAATCAAGTGGATTTGGTTTAGTATATCAAAATGCAGCAGAATTAGTAAATAAAGGTATTGAAGTTGAATTAGGTTTTGACCTATTCAAGAAAGGCAGCTCATTTCAATGGAATGTGAATGCAAACTGGGCTAAAAACGAAAATAAAGTTACAGATATTTCAGGAAATTTAGATGCAATTTCTATTGAAACTGCTTTTGGTTCAATAGGATATTATGCAGTTAAAGGACAGCCTTTAGGTAGTTTTTATGGAACAAAATGGCAAAGAGATGCAAACGGACAAAAGATTATTGGAACTGATGGTTTGCCATTAATAGAATCTGAAACAGGAAATCTAGGAAACTCTGCTCCAAAGTGGACAGGTGGTTTTAGAAATACTTTTTCTTATAAAAGAGTTACACTGTCTGGTTTATTAGACTTTAGACATGGTGGTGCAGTATATAACGGAACATTAGCGAGATTGCACAACTTTGGTGTATCTGAAGCTTCTGCTGACAGAGAACATACTTATGTTATTGACGGTGTAAAAACAGATGGTACTGTAAATGATATTGCTATTTCAGCTAAAAATTATTATCAAAAATACTTAGGTGATGGAGGAGGTGCATCAGAAGAAGCAATAACAGATGTTAATTGGGTTAGACTGCGTGACATTACTTTAAGTTATGATTTCAATGTCAAAAAAATTGTGGCTATTAATTCGGCTCAATTGTCATTTACAGGAAGAAATCTATGGTTAGATACTAATTATAAAGGAGTTGATCCCGAAACTAGTTTGACTGGTGCTGGCTCAAGAATTAATGGCTTAGATTACTTTAATAATCCTGGAAGCAAATCATTTATAATGACTCTTAAAGTCGGATTCTAATTTTAAATTTAATAAAAATGAAAAGATATATAAAAAGTATTATTCTGGCAGCATTTAGCCTTAGCTTGCTTACAGGTTGTGATTCTGAGTTAGATCACTTTAATGAAAATCCAAACTCTCCAATCTCTACTACTCCAACTTTATTGTTGTCTGCGATGGAAGTTTCTACTTTTTCAACTCATACAGGAGGATTAATTAGAACTTCAAATATTTTTGACCAGCATTTAGCTGGAACTAGTGTGGGGCAATTAGGCGATATTCAGCGTTACATCGTTAGTGAACAAGATGTAAATAATGAATGGAATACACTGTATGGAACTACTTTAATCAGCGGTCATATATTAAATCGTGATTTTGCTGAACATTATCCTTATTATAATGGTATCGGACAAATATTGACTGCAATAAATTTAAGCTATGCAACAGATTTATGGGGAGATGTTCCTTATGATGATGCTTTTAAAGCAGATCAAGGAAATAAAATGCCAAAATATAATACGCAACAAGAAATTTATCAAAGACTACAGGAAATTTTGGATGAAGCGATTGTAAACTTAAACAAATCGGTTTCAAGTAATATTTCTTTGCCGGCTAATGATGATTTTATTTTTAATGGTGATACTAAAAAATGGATTCAGACAGCTTATGTCCTTAAGGCAAGATTTGCTTTAAGGCTGACTCAAGTTGATACTGATGCAGCAAAAAAAGCTTTGGAATATATAAGTGCTTCTGGAGTAAGTTCAAATGATGATGATGCTAATACTTTTTTTCCTGGTACATCAAATGGACTTAACCAATGGTACGCTTTTGATAGAAGCCGTGTCAATTATCTAAAAACTGGTGCTTATTTTGTGAATTCATTGCAAAATGTAAATGATCCAAGATTGCCATTTTCGATCGCTTTGAATAAGCCAAAGCCACCTATAGTTCCAATTTATGTGGGTAATGCTCCCGAAGATTTAGACACAACTTCATCATCTTATATTGGTTCTGCTTTTGCAAGTGCTACGTCTGCAATTGGCTTAGTTACTTATACTGAAGCGAAATTTATTGAGGCTGAAGCAAAACTGCGTTTAGGTCAAGATGCCAAATCAGCATTCCAACAGGCAGTTGGTGCATCGGTGTTAAAAATTACAGGAACTGCTCCTACATCTGAGTTTTTGGAATCTGCGACTGCAATAGTAGATTTAGAAAATATTATTAAACAAAAATATCTTGCTTTATTCTTAACTATGGAGCCTTATAATGATTATAGAAGAACTGGATTTCCTGCTTTAGTACCAAATCAGTCTTCTAATAAAAAAGAGATTCCATTAAGATTACCGACTCCTTCAGACGAGAGACAGTACAATGTAAATGCAACAGTAGTAAGTAATGTTACTACAAATGTGTGGTGGGATAAAAACTAAAAAAAGTTGAATGTTTTTTAAATCCTTATATCTTTTTAACTATTTTGGATAAGTAAACCTTTTAATGAAAAAGAATGTAAGGGATAAACCGTCTAAGTTTTTTAGATAGTTTTTAACGTAAAAAAGCCGGAAGTCTCAAAACTTCCGGCTTTCTTATAACAACTAATTCTAATTACTTAACAAATTTGTCAATGATTTTATCCGTTTCTGCTTTTGCAGTGTCTGGTTTTAAATCAAATAATAAAGAGTAAAGAGCTTTTCTATCTACTTTAGCTTCTAAGTTTAAGTCTTTATGTCTGTCAAAAAGAGTTTGCCATTTATCGCGAACATTTTTCCAAAGAACATTATTTTCTGCCCACCATTTTTGTCCAGCGATACATTTAGAATCGTCTACTTTAGTGTAAACGTCAAATCCTTTTTCCTGCGCTAACAAAACATCTTTTCCAGCATCGTCACGAACCAATTTGTCGTTATCTTGCTCGTGATTCCATCCTGTAGCTGTGATTTCGTGAATATTTCTTCTTTTTAAAACATTATAATCGTTACGTTTTGTCTGCTCTCTTCTAGGAAGTGGAGCATCAGCAACATTTGCCCAGTAATCTTTTCCATCTACATGTACCCAAGTTGAAGAACCTTCGTATCTTGGACTATCATCTACTTGATATACTTTTTGAGTCCACTGACCTTTAACTGCTTTTTTATCTAATTTTTTGTATTTCCAAGAAGTTCCTTTGTCAAAACTATATAAGTCTGTGTTTTCGTATAGCCAGTCTTGTCTCCAGTGTTTGATAATCATATCAGGACTTACAATAAGTAAATGCTGCATTACAATTTTGTTAGGAGTATCCTCTAATAATTGAACCCATTCTAAAGCCGATTCATGTTTTGTCTCAGATGGTTTATAGGTAAGAGAATCTTTTGGGTATGAAAATGTTTCAGTAAAATTAAATTTCACTTCATAACAACCGCACATCGATTTAATCGATTTTATATCTTGTTGTTTCTTGTCCTGACTAAAACCAAGACTGCATGTTAAAGCCACAGCGGCTGACATTAAAAGGCTTTTTGAAATCATAACTTATTGTTTTGTTTTTAATTTTTGCAAATATATAAATTTAATTTAGAATAGTTAAAAATAGTTATATATTTGCATCGGTTATTAAGACTTAATAAAAATAATGAAAATAAAAATTACCTTTTTTGCTTTGCTTTTATTTGGTGCTAATTCTTTTGCTCAGCAAAAAGACACCATAAACTCGCAGGAAAAATTATCAGAAGTTGTTGTTACTGGACAATTTGAACCACAGTCTATTAAAAAGTCAGTTTTTAATGTTCGCGTCATTTCAAATAAGGATATTAAAAATTTAGCGGCCAATAATTTGTCTGATGTTTTAAATCAGTATTTAAATATAACGGTTAGGCCGAGCGGTACAAGTGGACGTTCTACAGTTTCTTTGTTTGGATTGGATTCTCAATACTTTAAAATTTTGGTTGATAATATTCCGCTGGTCAACGAAGCTGGTTTAGGTAACAATACCGATTTATCACAGATTAATCTTGATGATGTGGAAAGGATTGAGATCGTTGAAGGTTCTATGGGAGTAGTGTACGGTGCTAACGCAGTAAGCGGAGTATTAAATATTATTACAAAAAAATCATCAGGTCATAAATGGAATATTACAGCAGCTGTTCAAGAAGAAACAGTAAAGGATGAATATGCTCTTTTTGATGAAGGCCGTCATATACAATCGCTTAGAGTTGCTCATACATTTAACGATAATTGGTTTGTGAGCGTTGGTGCCAATAGAAATGATTTTCAAGGATTTTTAGATGATAAAAATGGAAAAGATTACGATGTGAATGACCAGACTCGTGGTTACAGATGGCTGCCAAAAGAACAATTAAATGGGAATGCTCTAATTGCTTATAATAAGGGATCATTTAAAGTTTTTTACAAGTTTGAATTTTTAGATGAGGATGTGGATTATTATAATGCTACAGTACAATCAGGATATAATCCTGTATTGGGATCTTATTTATATGCCGACGATATGAGATATTTTACGAATAGATATTTTCATAATTTAAATGCAACCGGAAAACTTTTTACTAGATTAAATTACAATGTTTCGCTTTCTCACCAGAAACAGGAGCGTAATGTTGAGGATTTTAAATACTATTTTCAGAATAAGAGTGAAAAAGAAAACGTTACTGTAAAAGATCAATCGATGGAAGTTCTTTATTCTACTGGAACTTTAAGTAACTTTTTTACAAATAAAAAATACGATCTTCAATTAGGTTACGAATTTGTAAATAATCAGGGATATTCTTTAGTTCAAGAAGGAAATAATCTTTTTTCTCCAGTTAGAAAAACGCTTGAGAACTATGATTTCTTTGCTTCTTCAGAAATTATGGTATCAGATAGATTTTCGGTACGACCAGGATTGCGATTTTCTGCACAGTCTAGATTCAAGGATCAGTACGCGTCTTCTCTTAATTTAAAATATTTATTTGATTCAGGATTAGAGTTAAGAGGTTCATACGGTTCTTCATTTAGAACTCCAACATTTGAAGAATTATATTCAAAATTAATATTTGACGGACATTTTTTTGTTGGAAATGAAAATCTTATTCCAGAAACCAGTAATTCATTTGAAGCTAGTTTAAAGAAATCATCTTTAATAGGTTCCAATTTAAATGTTGCTAACACCTTTGCAGCAAGTTATCTAGATGTAAATGACAGAATTGATATGGCGTTAACGCGATTTAATCCAGATACAGGAAACCCAGAATATCAGTATATCAATATTAGTAAATACAAAATGTGGAATTTTTCTACAATGAATCAATTTAGATATAAAGATTTAACATTTAATGTTGGTGCAGCAGTTGTTGGAGTTTCAAGGAAGATAGAAAATCAGGTATTTGCATCAGACGATAAATTTTTATACTCTTTCAATATCAATAGTAGTGTTTCTTATTTGATGCAAAAATGGGGAACAATATTTTCAGCTTATTATAAATACAATGGTAAATCACAGCAATTTATCGAATCATCTTCAGAATATGTTATTTCTGATATCTATCCAAGTCACTGGCTTGATGCAAGTGTCAGAAAATCATTTTTCAAGAACCAGCTTGATGTGACATTAGGCGCGAGAAACATTTGTAATGTTACAAATGTGAGACAAACAAATACCAATCAGTCTGCTGGACATGCAGGAGATTCGCAAGTTATGCTTGCCTACGGAAGATCCTACTTTATTAGACTTTCATATAATCTTAATCTTTAAATATAAACTAGAATACAAATGAAAAAACTATTATTTTTATCACTTTTCGTATTATCACTGGCATCTTGCTCTAGTGATGATAACAATACGCCTGAAGTTAATGGGGTTGCTTTTGCAACAACTTCATTGAATTTGGCCGCTGAAGAGACACCTGTTGTGATTAATTTCGCTGCAGCTACTGCTTCAGCTGGATCTTTGACAGTTACATATACTGAAACTGCAGTTGTTAATGGAACTGACTATACTACTTTACCTGCAGCAGCAGCTGGAAAAATTGTTGTGCCTTTTGAAAAAGGTGTTTCTTCAGTATCTTTTACTTTTAAGAAATTAAAAGAAGCTATCGAGGGAGAAGTAAAAAATGTTGTTTTTGCAATATCTAGTAATAGTATAAATGCTATTTTGGGCGAGAACAAAACAGTACAAGTTAATTTTAATGAGACTGCTTATACAGGCGGTGTTGTGCCGGCAAGTGTTGGCGGACCAAATCAGCCAAATCAGCTTTATCTTGATTTTAGCTCTGGTACATCTAAATCGGTAAATAGAGAGGCTTGGGATTTTGGTTTCTATTCAGGAAATGACTTCAGAGTTATCATCAATGGATCTCTAAAAATGGCTGTTAAAAAATTAGAAACTTCTGATATTACTTTACCACAAGAAATTGATGCTAACGTTAGTGTTGGTGCAGGAACAACATTGGCTTCAAATGGATTTGTTGATAACCCAACTGGCGTTTTAACAGGTGCAGGAGCTGGATTAGGAACTGCTATTGCAGAAGTTTCAGCGACAGATGCTGATAATAAAGTATATCTTGTTAATATGGGAGCTTTGGTTGGTACTAAAGTTGCTGGAACAGGAGGAGTTGAAGTTGATGGAGATTCAAGAGGATGGAAAAAAGTTAGAATTTTAAGAAGTGGTACTGGATATAAAATTCAATATGCAGATTTAGCGTCTACAACTTTTACAGAAAAAACAGTTACTAAAGATGCAGCTTTTAATTTTACATTCTTTAGTTTAACATCAGGAAATACTGTTTCTGTTGAGCCAGAAAAAGCAAAATGGGATTTGAATTTTACAGTATTTACAAATTACCTAAATATGGGAGCTGGCGACGTAACTTATGGTTATGCTGATTTTATCACTTCTAACTCAAGAGGAGGAGCAAAAGTTTATCAAGTTTTAATTTCTGCGGGTGGATCTTATGCAGATTTCACTAAAGCAAAAGTTGTTGAAGATAACTTTAAAGCTTCTGAAACTGACCAAAGAATAATTGGAGCTAACTGGAGAAATGGAGGAGGACCTACTACTCTGCCAAGTATTAGAACAGATCGTTTTTATGTTGTAAAAGATGCAGCAGGAAATTATTATAAAGTAAAATTCCTTACTATGCTTAACGAAAAAAGCGAAAGAGGAAATGTTACTTTGGAGTACGCTATGTTAAAATAATTAAAAATGAAAAATCTAAAAAATATAAAGATTGTTCATCCTAATATATAATGCTCTGCATTAAGATTTAGTTAATCATTAGCTTTGTTTTTTTTATTTTTTTTTTGATAAAGAGGTTAGAATTTTTCTAACCTCTTTTTTTGTATAGTTTCTTGTTAAAATGAATTAGAAACAAAATGTTATTCTATCTTTGCACAAATTTTTTCTGCAATAAATTAACAATAACTTAATTGGTTTAATTTTTGCGTTGCAGTTCTTCATATTTTTATAATTATTAAGTGAATACAAAGTCTTATTTTTTTCAGTCTTTTTCGATCGTTGCTTTGGCATTGGTTGCTTTTATTGGATTCAAACAAATCCTTCCAGACAAAATATTTTCAGAAAGTAAATTAGATTCTAAGAACATATTAATCGATAGTCTGCTTTTAGAGTCTGTTGCCAAAGATTCACTTGCATTGGATGATGATAGTATTGCCGCAAGCGAAAGAAAATTAAACAATCAGAAAATTGTTTTTGATGAAACAGAAGGCATCGAATTTCCAGCAGAAACATTCGAGAACTATAAAGGATATCAATATCTGATTTCTTTCTATGAGAAATTATATCAGTTAGAAAAAAATCCGCAGAACAAAGTTAGAATTGCTTATTATGGAGATTCTATGACCGATGGAGATTTAATCGTTCAGGACGTTCGTGCCAATTATCAGGAACGTTTTGGAGGAAATGGTGTAGGCTTTGTTTCTATTACATCAGAATCTGCAGCGTCTAGAGGTTCTGTAAAATCTACTTATTCTAAAAACTGGAAAACACAATCGTATTTAAATGTCAAAAAACCAACAAGTCCTTTTGGAGTTAACGGGCATGTGTTTTTTGCGAACGATCATTCGAATACAACTTGGGTGCAATACGAAGCAGGTTTAAATAAATATTCAACTTCTCTAGATAATGCCACTTTGTTTTATGGGCGTGCGTCTAAAGAAGGGAAAGTTAATTTTATTATCGGAAAAGATACATTAAAGAAAAGCCTTTCACCAAACAATTTAGTAAATACCTTAAAAGTTTCTTCAGGAAGTTTAAAGGCATTCAAAGCAAACTTTATCCATGCAGATTCAATTCCGATTTACGGATTCAATTTTGATAATGGAGCAGGAGTTCACGTTGATAATTTTTCGCAGAGAGGGAATTCAGGACTGCCAATTTCGATGTTCAATGCAGATGTGATGAGAGCTTTTAATAACAATCTGAAATACGATTTAATAATTCTGCACTACGGAACAAATGTTTTGAATTACGGTACCAAAAATTATTCTTGGTATGAAAAAGGAATGACAAAAACCGTAAATAAAATTAAAGAATCTTTTCCTGGAGTTTCAATTTTAATTGTTTCTACTGCTGATAAATCGACTAAATACGAATTGGAAATGAAAACCGACTCGGCAGTTGTTCCTTTAATGAAAGCGCAGAAACATTATGCATTAGAGACAGAATCTGGATTCGTAAACTTATACACTTTAATGGGCGGTGACGGATCTATGATTAAGTGGGTTGACGAAGTGCCTGCAAAAGCAAATAAAGATTACACGCATTTTAACCAGCGAGGAGCAAAAGCGATCGGTAATTTGTTGTACGGACAATTAAATAAAGGATACGAAGAATATAAGGAGCTTAGGGCAAAACGTGATGCAGAAGGAACTAAACCAAAACCAGTAAGAAGGGCCAGACCTGATTCAGTTTCAATAACAAAAGACAGCGTATGATGAATAAACTTATTGTTTTCTTTTGTTGCCTTTTCTTTACCACAAATGAAAAGCCTGCAAAAGCTAATGTAGATCCAATACCAAAAAAAATGATTCAAAAAATTGATACCGCAAACGTGGATGTTCCCATTGAGGGACAAATTTATAATGCTCAAGCGTTAAAAAGTTTTTTTGAAAAATTGGAACAGAATGAAAATCAGAAAAATCAAAAAATCAATATCGTGCATATCGGTGATTCTCATATTCAAGGTGACTTGATGACGAACGAAATCCGAAAGAATTTACAGCAGAGATTTGGAAATGCAGGGCGCGGTTTGGTATTTCCATATCAATTGGCAAAAACAAACGGATCTTATAACGAACGTTTCAAATCTAATCGATCTTGGGAAAGTTATAGAAATATTCTTCCCTTCAAAAGTAAACCAGTTGGTTTGAGCGGTATTGGACTTTGGAGAGATTCTGGCGGATTTGTGATGGAAATGAATGTAAAAGATCCAGCATATAAATTTAATACCATTAAAATCATAACGCCTCAGAATCAGAATATGTTTGATTTGGCAGTCTCTTCGAAGATTAATTCCATTCAGACTACAGAGCGAAAAGTGATCACCCATAAAATTAAAAAAGGAGAAGTTCTGGGAACCATTGCAGACAAATACAATGTTTCTATTGCCGAAATAAAAAGAGACAATCGTTTAAAATCTAACAATATTCGTGCTGGCCGAACTTTGAAAATTGCAACAAATGAAACAAGGGCAAAGACTATTTCAATGTCTGAATTCGTTCCTTTAACAATTGAGTCAGATTCATTTTCACATTATTACAATTCCGATAATGCTTTAAGCCGAATTTTTCTGATTCCGAACAAAGAAGCTTCTAATTACGAATTAAACGGATTGGTTTTAGAAAAAGATGCTTCTGGGATTATTTACAGCGGTATTGGAGTAAATGGTGCTAAATATTCAGACTACAATAAATACCCTTTATTCTTTGAACAACTAAAAGCTTTACATCCAGACTTACTTGTTTTTTCGTTGGGAACAAATGAAAGTTATGATCATCTGGATGCAGCAGATTATATCAAAGAACTACGAGAGTTTATTAGCAATGTCAAAGCTCAGAAAATAGATGCGCCAATAATAGTAATGACACCGGCACCATCTTTACTGAGAAGAAAACCAAATACCTATATTGATAATTATACAAAATTAATCATCGATACAGCACAAAAAGATGGTTTTGCCGTTTGGGACTTATACGATGAGTTTGGCGGAATGAGCGGTATAAGACAATTAAAAGCTCAGGGATTAATTGGACCAGATTGGGTTCATTATTCTAAAAAGGGATATGAAAAACAAGGCAACTTGTTTACAAAGGCGTTTTTAAAAACATACGATAATTTTAAATTAAAGAATTAAGTTGACAACAATAGAGAGCATCAATAATTGGTTTATTGAAAATTTTGGTGCAATTACGATGGAACAAGTGGAGAGTTGGTTTGTTTACAATCCAGACGAGAAACTTTTATTCAATACCGGTTTATTCTTAGGATTATTTTTGGTTTTCTATTTTGTGTATGGTTTTTTACGCAAAACATTTTATTTAAGATTAACGTATGTTATTCTTTTCTCACTTTTCTTTTATTATAAGTCAAGTGGGATTTACTTTCTGCTTTTATTGCTTTCTTCTGTTGTAGATTATGGATTGAGCCAGATCATTTACAAAGAAAGCAGGGATGGCGTTAAGAAATTATATTTAGTGATAAGTGTAATCTTGAATTTAGCACTTTTAGGTTATTTCAAATACATGAACTTTTTGATTGTAACTTACAATGATATGTTTCATGGTAATTTTGCACTTCATAATGTTTTTCTTCCAGTTGGAATTTCGTTTTACACGTTCCAATCTATGAGTTATATTATTGAGATTTATAGAGAAGAAATCAAACCAACCAAAAATTATATTGAATATTTATTTTTCGTATCGTTTTTCCCTCAGTTAGTTGCTGGACCAATTGTACGCGCAAAAGATTTCCTGCCTCAGATTTATCAAAAATTAAACTTGACCAAGCAGGATGTAAACAATGCTTTGTTTTTAATTATTGGAGGTTTAATCAAGAAAACTGTAATCTCAAACTACATTTCGGTAAATTTTGTCGATCGTGTTTTTGATACGCCGATGAGTTATACTTCATTTGAAAACTTAATGGCTTCTTACGGGTATGCCATTCAGATTTACTGCGATTTCTCTGGATATTCAGATATGGCAATTGGTATTGCCTTATTGCTTGGATTTAAATTACCAGCCAACTTTAGAACGCCTTATAAATCAACTTCGATTACCGATTTCTGGAGAAGATGGCACATTTCACTTTCAACTTGGTTAAAAGACTTTTTATACATTTCTATTGGAGGAAACCGTGAGGGATCTTTCGCAGGATATTTATTCCCGAGTTTATTCTTCTTCGGATTATTGCTTTGGGGAATGGCAAATTATACTGAAAGTATAATTCCGCTTATTATTGCAGGAAGCAGTATTTTGGTTTTCTGTTTATCATTTTTGCTTTCAAAGAAGATAAAACAAACTTTAGTAACCAATTTCAACCTGTTTACCACAATGCTTTTGGGTGGTTTATGGCATGGAGCAGGAGCACAGTTTATTGTTTGGGGAGCACTTCACGGATTAGCATTAGCGGTTCATAAAATTTTCATGGAATTCTTTCCATCGAAAAAAGATAAAAGTCCAAATTTCCTATGGAGATTTTTCTCAATCGTAATAACCTTCCATTTTGTAGTTTTCTGCTGGATCTTTTTCCGTGCAAGAGATTTTGAAACCGCATTACAGGTAATTAATAATATTGGCCAATTAACATTTGAACCAGAGCTTTGGAAAACAATTGTACTAGGTTACAAAAACGTATTTGGATTAATGTTGTTCGGTTATGTTTGGCATTTCTTGCCAGAAACTTTTACAAACGGAATGAAATCTGTTTTTGACAAAACGCCTTTATTAATAAAAGCAATAATTCTAGGATTCGTTTACTGGATAGTTTACGCAACAGCCGTAGCAGGTTCACAACCGTTTATTTATTTTCAATTCTAAAATAAAGGTTCAAAGGGACAAAGTAACAAAGGCGCAAAGGTTTATCTTCTTGCGTCTTTTTTTGTTTTGCCACAAAGACGCTAAGTCGGAAAGTTTTTTCTCTCGCAGATTTTGCAGATTTAGGGAATTTTTTATTCTCAATCAAAAAATAATCTGTAGAATCTGTGAGAGAAAATTAATAGTTTAAATAATCGAGAAATTAGTGTAATTGGCGACAAAAAAACTTTGTGTCTTAGTGCCTTCGTGGCAAAAAAAGCGCTTAAATAAAAATTGCCTGAAATATCTAATTAGATTATCTTTGCACTTCAAATAAAGAAAATAATATGTTTGATAATTTAAGTGATAAGTTAGATAAAGCGTTCCATATATTAAAAGGACACGGTAAAATTACAGAAGTAAACGTTGCCGATACTTTAAAAGAAGTGCGTCGCGCCTTACTTGATGCCGATGTTAACTTTAAAATTGCTAAAGATTTTACCGCTAGAGTAAAAGACAAAGCAATTGGTCAGGACGTATTGACAACCTTGCAACCAGGACAATTATTAGTAAAACTGGTAAAAGATGAGTTGACAGAATTAATGGGTGGAGATGTTGCTGGTGTTAACTTATCAGGAAATCCAACGGTTATTTTAATGTCGGGACTTCAGGGTTCTGGTAAAACAACTTTCTCTGGAAAATTAGCTAATTTTTTAAAGACTAAGAAAAACAAAAAACCACTTCTTGTAGCTTGTGATATCTACCGTCCGGCGGCGATCAATCAGTTACACGTTGTGGGAGACCAAATAGGTGTTGAGGTTTACTCAGAACCAGAAAATAAAAACCCTGTTGAAATTGCTCAAAATGCAATTAAACATGCCAAAGCAAACGGATTCAATGTTGTTATCGTCGATACAGCGGGTCGTTTGGCAGTAGATCAGGAAATGATGGACGAAATTGCACGTGTACACAAAGCAATTCAGCCGCAAGAAACATTGTTCGTTGTCGACTCTATGACAGGACAAGATGCTGTAAACACAGCAAAAGCTTTCAACGATATCTTGAATTTTGATGGAGTTATTTTAACGAAATTAGACGGTGATACTCGTGGTGGAGCTGCGCTTTCTATCAAATCGATTGTAAATAAACCAATCAAATTTGTTGGTACTGGAGAAAAAATGGAAGCAATCGATGTTTTCTATCCAGAACGTATGGCAGAGCGTATCTTAGGAATGGGAGACGTTGTGTCTCTTGTTGAAAGAGCTCAAGAACAATTTGATGAAGAAGAAGCTAGAAAACTTCAAAAGAAAATCGCTAAGAACGAATTTGGCTTTGATGATTTCCTAACACAGATTCAGCAGGTGAAAAAAATGGGTAATATGAAAGACTTGGTAGGAATGATCCCAGGAGCTTCAAAAGCCATGAAAGATGTAGAGATTGAAGATGATGCTTTTAAACATATCGAAGCGATCATTTATTCGATGACACCAGCAGAAAGAAGTAAGCCAGCTTTAATCGACGTAAAAAGAAAAGCCAGAATCGCTAAAGGTTCAGGAACGAAAGTCGAGCAGGTAAATCAGTTAATGAAACAGTTTGACCAAATGAGCAAGATGATGAAAATGATGCAGGGACCAGGCGGAAAAAATCTGATGAAAATGATGGGAGGTATGAAAGGAATGCCAGGAGGAATGCCGAGATAATAAAATTAAAAGTTTCAAGTTTAAGGTTTCAAGTTAAGAGACCAAAACTTGAAACTTTTTTAATTACATAAATATTTAAGTTTCGTTTTCAATTTTGAAACGTGAAACAAAAGAAAACTTTAAACCTGAAACAAAAACAAATGCAGCTACTAGACGGTAAAAAAACATCTAACGACATTAAAAACGAAATTGCAGCCGAAGTTCAATCTATAAAAGCAGCTGGAGGCAAAGTGCCTCATTTAGCAGCAGTTTTGGTGGGTAACAATGGTGCAAGTTTAACCTACGTAGGAAGTAAAGTAAAATCATGTCAGGAAATCGGATTTGATTCTACTTTGGTAAGTCTGCCGGAAACGATTACCGAAGACGAACTGCTTGCTAAAATAAAAGAGCTAAACGAAGATGATAATCTTGATGGATATATTGTGCAGTTACCGTTGCCAAAACATATCGACGAGCAGAAAATCTTACTAGCAATCGATCCAGACAAAGATGTTGACGGGTTCCACCCAACGAACTTTGGAAGGATGGCGCTTGAAATGGAAAGCTTTATTCCAGCAACACCATTTGGAATTATGGAATTACTAGAGCGTTACAAAGTAGAAACTTCAGGAAAACATACCGTTGTAATTGGAAGAAGCCACATTGTAGGACGTCCAATGAGTATCTTAATGAGCCGTAAAGGAAATCCAGGAGATTCAACAGTTACATTGACTCACAGCCGTACTAAAAATTTAGAAGAATATACTAAAAATGCCGATATTATTATTACAGCTTTAGGAGTTCCAGAATTTTTAAAAGCCGATATGGTAAAAGAAGGAGTAACAATCATTGACGTTGGAATTACGCGTGTTGATGATGCATCAAACCCAAAAGGTTACGTGATCAAAGGTGACGTAGATTTTGATGGTGTAAGCAAAAAAGCATCTTTTATTACACCAGTTCCAGGTGGAGTAGGACCAATGACAATTGCAATGTTATTAAAAAATACACTTTTAGCACGAAAAATGAGAAGTGCAAAAAATCAATAATTTCTTTTCAAAGTATAATGAAAGCCTGTTCTAGAACAGGCTTTTTTATTGGATTAATTTTTTTAAACACATAGAATCATAGAATTTAATTTTTGTAAAAGAATACAAGAGAGAAACAAATTTCTTTTACATAGTGAGAGTCTGTCTATGTTTATTTAAAAAAAGTGAACAGTTACAAAATCTGTGTTTCTGCGTGTTTAAAATCTCCGCAGATATCCATTTTAATATATAATTAATAGTTTAAACTTTTGGTTCTTAAAAATAAAGGATACTTTTGCACCACTTAAAAAACACTTCTCCAAATGGACGATTATTATTCGTTAGTATTAAATTAAAAAGCAGCTTTTGAAATTTTCAAAATGCTGCGTTAAAAACCTGTATTTTGAAATGAAAGCCTTTTACACAAACAACAACGGATTGGTGGAAATCCAAAAATGGACTTCAAATTGCTGGATTCATATCGAATCTCCCACAGAATCAGACAAAAATTATTTACTAGAAGAACTTCAGGTTCCTGAAGCTTTCTACAACGACATCGAAGATATCGATGAAAGACCTCGTATAGAAATAGAAGACAGCTGGACACTTATTATCATGCGTATTCCCGTTAAAAGCGGCGACATCAAAATCCCTTTTCATACCGTTCCTCTCGGAATCATTTTTAAAGATGATATCTGTGTGACAATCAGTTTTTATAAAACAGAAATCATAAAAGATTTTGTTGCATATTCACAGCGCAAAAGCATTGAAATCGAAGATAATTTCAATTTAGTCCTGCGATTATTACTCTCATCAAGCGTTTGGTATTTGAAATATCTAAAACAAATCAATCAGAAAATAAAACTCGCAGAAGATAATTTAGAAAAATCCATCAAAAATGAAGAATTACAGGCACTGCTTCAAATTGAAAAATGTTTTGTATTCTTCATCACTTCCTTAAAAGCAAATGATGTTTTGTTTCAAAGAATTAAAAATCTAAAAGCGCATAAAGCCAATTACGACCCAGAATTATTAGAAGATGTCGAAATCGAATTAAATCAGGCACAAGATACAGCCAATATTTACAACAACATCTTAACCGGAATGATGGACGCCTACGCTTCAGTGATTTCCAATAATATGAATACCATCATGAAACAGATGACCTCGATTTCGATCATCTTAATGATTCCAACCCTAATCGCGAGTTTGTACGGAATGAACGTGCCCAACGGTTTAGAAGAAAGCAAATACGGAATCTGGATTCTGCTTTTAGTTTCCATAATTCTATCAACTTTCGGAGTTCTTCTATTCAAAAGAAGAAGATGGTTTTAAATTAAACTACACAAAACAAAAGCCTGTTCCTTATGAATAGGCTTTTTCGTTTTGATATACTTTGGGCGTGACCGTCTCGTTGCAAAAGGGCTAATATGCTTTGTGGTTATGCGCCCTTTTGCAACGAGACGGTCGGGCTATCCGCGCTACTTCGGTAGCCAGCGCCTATCCCTCACGCAATCATTTTCATAAGAAAGTTTCGTTTTTACAAAAGTTTTCAGAATTCCAGAGGGATGAAATATTTATAGAAACGTGTAAGCACACCCATTTAAGTCACAGATGGGCGAAATATTAAAAATAAAATCATTTTTTTATTTGCCAATTCAAAATAAATAATAACTTTGTAACGCAAAGTACTTTAATTATGAATCAAAAGCACCAAGAAGATTTAGCACATATACGTTCCATGATGGAGCGTTCTTCCAGATTTATATCATTAAGCGGACTTTCAGGAGTTTTCGCAGGTCTTTCGGCTTTAATTGGTGGAATCTATGTTTATCAAATATTCAAAGCAAACGGAATTGATTATGCCAATGATTACAGTAGGTCATATTCTGCTAATTTGGTCTCAGAACTATTTTGGATTGGAATCATAATTTTGATTTGTGCATTTGCATTCGGAATCTTTTTTACAATTCGAAAAAGCCGAAAATACAATTTGCCAATCTGGACATCAGCAACAAAAAAGATGTTGTTCAATTTATCAGTTCCTTTATTTGCAGGTGGTGTATTCTGTCTTGCTCTTATGTATCACGGATATTTTGGGTTAGTTGCGCCATCGACTTTGCTTTTTTATGGTTTAGCGCTTATTAATGCAGAAAAATATACTTTTTCTGATGTAAAATATTTAGGTTTCTGCGAACTTTGTTTAGGATTAATTGCTCTTTTCTATATCGGGTATGGATTATTTTTCTGGATTTTGGGATTTGGAATTTTGCATATTTTATATGGTTTAGTGATGTTCAAAAAATACAAATAATTGAATGGGAATTATTGACAAGCTAAATAAAGATTTCGAAAGCCGTGTCAGACTGGGTATTATGTCCGTTCTGATGGTTAACGACTGGGTAGATTTTACCGAGATGAAAACGCTTTTGAATATTACCGACGGGAATTTGGCAAGTCATTCTTCTGCATTGGAGAAATCAGAATACATTGAAATTAAGAAAGAATTTGTGGGCAAAAAGCCTAAAACATCTTATCAGGTAACACCGCTTGGCCGTGCGGCGTTTAAAGAACACCTTTCTTATCTCGAAAAACTAATGAAATCTTAGAAACTAAATTTTTTTACCTAAAAACTTTGAATTACAAAGTACTTTTAAAAAAATAAAAATTATGAAATTGCCTATAGTGTTTTTAGCAATTAGCAGATAAGGCAATTACATTTTTGACCAATAACAAATAAAAATCTACAAAAATGAAAAAACATCAAATTATCTTAGCATGTACAGCAGTTTTTGCACTGCTTTTTTACAATGAAGCTCCTGGAATCAATATTTCTATTTTTGGCGTTTTGCTGACCTTACTAATTAGTTATTTCTTTCAGGAAAAGTTTGTTAACAGGTCACATCTTATTTTAGTAATGACTTCTATTTTGTCTTGTTTTGCCTTTGCTTGGTATGGAGATGCTGCATCTTTTTTCTCTTTGGCATTATCAATCCTGTTCTTGCAGTTTAAAACACAGGATGGCGAACTCAAAATCGTACAGGTTTTTCCATTAATCTTTTTAAACGGAATTACTTCACTTGGACGTATTTTTATTTTCAGCCAATGGCTTCCTGAACGAAAAATCCACAACGATTTTGCTAAAAAATTAGTGGCATTTGTTCTAATTCCAGTACTATTTCTAGGATTGTTTTTTATTGTTTATTCTTTTGGAAGCAATCATTTCTCTTCATTATTTACAGATTATACTTTAGACATAGATATTTTTCAATTGGTTGTAATAACCATTCTTGGATTTTATATCTCCTTTAGTTTTTGGAATTATTGGGTTCCAGATGTTTGTTACGAATTCAATCCAAAATTAAATAATGATTTCACTGCTATTTCTGAAGTAAAAAATCAAAGCACATTTTCATTTCTCGATTTGGATTTCGAAAGAAAAAGCGGTGAGATTACCTTGTTTTTACTAAATCTTATGCTTTTAGTTTTTATTGCTACCTATAACTATGAACAGTTTTTTGAGGTGGTAGAAAAAACAAATCTTAGCGCTGATACGCATGAGCGTGTAAACGCTGTTATTTTTTCAATTTTGATGGCAGTCGGTGTGATTCTCTTTTATTTTAAAGGTGGATTTAATTTTGATGAAAAAGCAAAATCGATAAAAAACCTGGCTAAAGTATGGATTACATTAAATGTAGTTCTGATTGTAAGTGCCATAATTAAGAATACAGAATATGTCTCTTTTTATGGTTTAACCTACAAACGCCTTGGAGTTTATGCTTTTTTAATTTTAGCTATTATTGGATTAGTGATTTCATTTCAAAAAATCAGAAAGCAAAAAACCAATGCTTACCTTTTCAATCAGATGGTCTGGTATTTTTATGGAACAGTTCTTCTTTGCAGTTATGTTAACTGGGGAAGTATAGTAACCAATTATAATATTTCAGTAAATAAAGGAGTGGAGCCAGTTTTTCTCAGCGAACTAAATTTTAATGATGATACTCGAAGAGACTATTTTAAAAAGAATAATTTGGATGGCAAACATTCAGAAGTCGAAAGAGAAGAGTTGATTTCTAATTATCAAAGTGCAGGATTTTTATCTAAAGCTTTGTATTATGAGTTTTTGGATAAGAAAAAGTAAGAAAACAAAAAGTCCCATTTACATTGCAAATGGGACTTTATTATTTTAATTATCTCCTCTTTTTTTAAAGCGAGGATCATTTTTAGAAATATAGGCAGTTCTTCTGCTTGAATTTCCATTTGAATTTCCATTTGAACTTCTGTTGGGATTCTCAACTTTCGGGAGACTTGCTTCTTCAGTTTTGCTAGAAGGTTCAATTAATTGATTTAATTCTTTGATTTCAGCATCGGTTAAATCACGGTAACGTCCAACGGGAACATCGAGCGAAATATTAATGATTCTGATGCGTTTTAAGGCAGTAACCTCGTAACCAAGATATTCAGACATTCTTCTAATCTGACGGTTTAATCCCTGCGTTAAAATGATCTTGAAAGTATATTTACTGATTTGTTCAACCTTACATTTTTTGGTAACAGTATCCAAAATCGGAACGCCATTTCCCATTCGCTGGATAAAACGTTCTGTAATTGGCTTGTTTACCGTAACGGTATATTCTTTTTCGTGATTGTTTCTGGCGCGGAGAATCTTGTTTACAATATCACCGTCATTAGTCATAAAAATTAATCCTTCACTGGCTTTATCCAATCTTCCAATCGGAAAAATACGTTTTGGATAATTAATATAATCAACAATATTATTTTGAACTTCTAAATTCGTCGTACATTCAATTCCAACTGGTTTGTTGAATGCCAGATAAATTGGTTTTTCGTTTTTCTCAACAATTAATTTCCCATCAATTCGCACTTCATCATGTGGTGAAACTTTAGTTCCCATTTCTGGTACAGCGCCATTTATTGTTACGCGTCCTTCTTCGATTAATTTATCGGCTTCACGACGAGAACAATAACCCGTTTCTCCAATAAATTTATTCAGACGTTTTAAATTTTCTTCCATACTGCAAAAATAGCTAAAAGTTTAGACATCTTAGAATTTTAGATTTGAGACTTCTTAGATTTTTGAAGAAAACTTAAGAATCTCAGAACCTATAAAAAAAACCTTTGTCCCTTTGAACCTCTGCATCTTTGAACCTTTTCTAAGATTCATGAAAAATCGAACTATCTTCCGGCGTTTCCTTTCTTTCAAACATTCCGTAATCACGAACCACAGTTGCAATTCGCAAATGATAATCTTTAAAAACTTCATTTCGCCCTTTGGCTTGCGCGTGACGATGCATTTCGAGATTTCGCCATTGCTGAATGCTTTCTTCGTCCCGCCAAAAAGATAAAGACAGAATTTTTCCAGAATCAGCTAAACTTTGAAATCGCTCTATCGAAATAAAACCATCAATATGACTTAATTCAGGTTTTAGATTTGCTGCAATATCTAAATATTCTTCTTTTCTTCCTTCGTTTGGAATGACTTCAAAAATTACGGCTATCATCTTTTTGAGAATTATGAGTTATGAATTATAAGTTATGAGTTGAAGCAGAAAACCTTTGAACCTTTGTTACTTTGTCCCTTCCGAAAAAAGAAAATCAATCACCTTACTATACAATTCATCATCGTGCATTCCGTGTCCTAAACCACTTGTTTCAATAAATTGGCTGTTTTTCCAATTGCTCGCTATCTTTTTTCCTTCTTCGAAAGCAACGATTTTATCTGAAGTATCATGAGCAATAAAACCAGGAATAGTAAATTGGGACGCAAATTTTTGTCCTGAAAAATCTTCCAGTTTAAAATTGAAACGATTTATGAATTTGTTTTCTAAAAGAGGCAGCATTTTTCTATTTAGACTAAGCATTGAAATGTAATTGTCAATCAAAGTTTTTAAATCAGAAGGAGCGCCAAGAATAACCATTTTGTTTATGCTCGTATTCGGAAATAAATATTGGTGATAAACACAGGCCGCACCGCCAATAGAATGCCCGATAATAATTTCAGGCTGATATTTTTCTACAGCTTTATTTATAAATTCTGCATAAAGCGGTACATTAAATTCTTTTCCACTGCTTTGTCCATGTGCTGGTGCATCTAGAGCAATAATAGTGCTGCCTGATTTTTGTAAATGCGGCAGCGTTTTTTTCCAGCGAGAAGCATTACTTTCCCAGCCATGAACCAATAAAATTTTGGTTTCGTTTCCTTTCCAAATGTAAGTCTGAAAATGATGTTCGTTATGATGAAACATTTCTGTTTCTGTATTTTTTAAGATTTTTGGAAGTTCTTCTTTTTTTAATCTGCCAACTCTTGGCTGGCTAAAAAGAGCGTAAGAAAGTTCCATAGCTTTTTGCGGACGAACATAACTTAAGAAGTTTATATACGATCCAACAGATTTTAATGTGATGAAACGAATTCCTTTTTTAATTTTCAAAACTTAAATTTTTTCTAAAGGTAAAAAATGTTTTGCCACAGATTAAAAGGATTAAAAAGATTTTATTCAGCATAAGAATAATTTAATCTGTGATAATCTTTTTATCCCGATAGCTATCGGGAGTGGCAAAAAAAAATGCAAAAAAAAGTCCCGATTAAATCGGGACTTGATATTAGAATTTTGCGAACAATTGTTCCATTTTTTCTTTTTCTTCTTCAGCTAATTGAGTATCAACTAAGATTCTTCCAGAGTGCTCATCTGTGATGATCTTCTTTCTTGAAGCAATTTCAACCTGAGTTTGTGGTGGAATTGTAAAGAAAGATCCTGCAGAAGCTCCTCTTTCGATAGAAACTACAGCTAATCCGTTACGAACACTGCTTCTGATTCTGTTATAAGCCGCTAATAATCTGTCTTCGATTTGAGCAGAAAATTCAGCAGACTTTTCAGTCAAGAAAGTTTCTTCTTTCTGAGTTTCAGCCATAATGGCGTCTAATTCCGATTTTTTATGTTTTAAATGAGAGCTTTTAGCATCAAGTTTTTCTTTTAAATTAGAAATAACTTCTTTTTTGTGCTCGATAGAAGCTTTCATTTCTTTGATTTGCTTTTCAGCCAATTGAATTTCTAATTCCTGAAATTCAACCTCTTTTGTCAAAGAATTAAATTCTCTGTTGTTACGTACTGATTCTTGTTGTTTTGTGTACTTTTTGATCACTTCTTTATGCTCCTCAATAGCAATTTTCTTTGCTTTGATTTGCTCCTCAATCACTTCAAGTTCACTTTTCAGTTTTTCTGAACGAGTGCTCAAACCTGCAACTTCATCTTCTAAATCTTCAACCTCTAAAGGAAGTTCTCCTCTAACGTTTCTGATTTCGTCAATTCTAGAGTCAATAAGCTGTAAATCATATATTGCTCTTAACTTGTCCTCAACACTTAATTCTTTCGTATTCGTCATATTCTATAAGTACTTAACTGGATTTGTATTTTCTTCCGATAAAATGATTGCAAAATTAAGAATTTTTTTTCGAAGATAATCAACAATATAATTTTTTGTATAGCGTTCGCTCTCAAAATGACCAATATCGCCCAAAAGTAACTTGTTTTCAGCTTCATAAAACTGATGATACTTCAAATCGGCGGTTAAAAAAGCATCGGCTCCAGCCTGAATTGCATTTTTTATGGCAAAACTTCCTGAACCTCCAAGTACAGCTACTTTTTTGATCTTTTTTCCTAAAAATGCAGAATGACGAATTCCGTCAGCTATCATTTTTTCTTTCACAGACACAAGAAAATCTTTTTCATCCATTTCATTTTCCAATTCACCGATCATTCCTAAACCAATATTTTGATGTGAATTTTCAAGATTGTAAATTTCATAAGCCACTTCTTCATAAATATGATTGGCGAAAAGTGCTTTTAAAATGCGGGATTGAAGATGTTTTTCAAAAGTAACTTCGATTTTTATTTCTTCGGTCTGGGTTAATTCGTGGCGTTCTCCAATTACTGGATTGCTTTCAGAATTTCCTTGGTAAGTCCCGATTCCGTTTGAGTTGAAACTGCAATTGTCATAATTTCCAATTGTTCCTGCGCCTGCATCAAATAATGCCTGACGAACTTTTTGAGCGTTTTGAGGAACTGTGTAAGTTACCAGCTTTTGTATGAAATTATTTTTTGGAACTAATATTTTAGTATTCGTCAATCCTAAAGCATCACAGAAAATTTTATTTACTCCTGCCGAATGATTGTCTAAAGCAGTATGAACAGCATAAATAGCAATATCATTTTTAATTGCTTTTAAGATTGCACGTTCTACATAATTTTTGCCTGTAATTTTCTTAATGCCAGAAAACAAAATTGGGTGAAAGCAAACCAAAAGATTGCAGTTTTTTTTAATCGCTTCGTCAATTACATTTTCTAATGCATCGTGACAGACTAAAACTCCTGAGCAATCTGTTTCTGAGTTTCCGACTAAAAGTCCAACGTTGTCAAAATCTTCGGCGTAAGCCAAAGGAGCCATTTCTTCTAGAACTGAGATTATATTTTTGATTTTCATTTTAAGTTTTTCAAATTTTTGTTGGTATCAACTATTTATACTAATGGTAATAATAATTGATACTAAAAGTACAAATTTAGTACATTTGTAATATAAAATTTATAAGCCATGACAACTATAAAAATTAACGAACAGACGAAGACAGGAAAAGCATTTATGGAAATGTTCGAAGCTTTTTTTAAAGGTCTTGAAGGAATTGAAGTTCTTGAAACAGATAATTATGGAAAGGTTAATGAGGAAGAAAGTACATATAATTCTGAATTTGTTGCAGAAATTTTAGAGCGCTCAAAAGATTTAGACAAAAAAAAACTAACTAGATTAAATCCTGATGATGTATGGGGAAGTATATTGTAGAGTTTGAACCTAAAGCGTTAAAAGAAATTAAAGAACATTATAAATCAGGAAATCAGGCAAGTATTAAAAAGATTGCTGAAATCTTGATAGAATTATCAGAAACACCTTTTGAAGGAACGGGAAGTCCAGAAGCACTAAAGTATGAGCTTTCAGGATTCTGGTCTCGAGAAATAAATAAAAAAGATAAATTAATATATAGAGTAGAAGAAGATATTGTAACTGTACTTGTCATTGCTGCAAAAGGTCATTACTCAGATAAATAACTTCTATGAACTTACTTCGAAAAATACTTTTCCCCTTCGCGATTTTATACGGATTCATAACTTCAATTCGTAATTTTCTTTTTGATAAAGGAGTTTTGAAATCAACTTCATTTAATATTCCAGTTATTGCAGTTGGAAATTTAAGTGTTGGCGGAACTGGTAAAACACCGCAAATTGAATATTTAATAAGACTATTATCTGATAAATATAAAGTGGCAACTTTAAGCCGAGGTTACAAAAGAAAATCGGAAGGTTTTGTTTTGGCAGATCAAAATTCAAATGCCGAAATTCTGGGTGACGAACCTTTTCAGTTTTATCAAAAATTTCCAAATTTGATAGTTGCTGTTGATGCCAATCGTACCAATGGAATTCAGCAATTATTATCGCAGAATGAAAAACCAGAAGTTGTTTTACTTGATGATGCCTATCAGCACAGAAAAGTAAAAGCAGGCTTTTATATTCTTTTGACGGCTTATGGTGATTTGTATGCAGACGATTTTATGCTCCCAACGGGGAATTTAAGAGAAAGCAGGAGCGGAGCAGAAAGAGCTAATATAGTAGTGGTTACAAAATGTCCAAAAGTTTTGTCGGAAGAAAAACAAGCTGAAATTCGATTAAAATTAAAACTTAATTGCTCGCAGCAACTCTTTTTTACTTTTATCGATTATGATGAAGAAATTTTTGGTTCAGAAGGAAAAATTGCTGTAAACGAAATTAAACAAGAATCTAAATTGCTTTTGGCCGGAATTGCAAAACCAAAACCATTTTTTGAATATTTAAAAAATGAAAATGATGAATGTCTGACTTTTCCAGATCATCATCACTTTTCTGATGCCGATTTAGAGACAATTTTAGCGAAAGCAAAAGGAAAAAAAATAATTACAACCGAGAAAGATTATGTTCGTTTAAAAGATTCGAAATTGGTTTCTCAATTGTATTATCTTCCAATAAAAAGTACTTTCATCAATCACCAGCAAAATTTTGACACAACAATTTTGGAGTATGTCAAATAAAAAAAACTTAGCATCTCAGTATCTTAGAAGTGTAGAGTATTAATCAAAAAACTTAGCAATTGTACTGTAAAATTCGTCTGGTACAAAAGGTTTAGTAATAACATCATCCATTCCAAAAGAAAGAAGCATGTCGCGATTTTCGTCAAGCGAAATAGCCGTCAGTGCGATAATCGGAGTCGATTTATCAAATTCTCGAATTAATTTGGTAGCTGTTGTACCGTTAATGCCAGGAAGGTGAACATCCATTAAAACCATATCAAAACGTTTGATCTTTAAAAGCTCAACAGCATCTTCTCCGTTATCAATGATTTCGCAACTAATGTCTTTGTTTTCAAGCATTTTACGAGTTATCATTTGATTGATTTTATTGTCCTCAATCAATAAAATAGATTTGTGTTTCAATTGCGTGTCACTATATGGTTTTACTTCTTCAATTACTTCCAATGGTTCGTGGTTAATTTTAAAATTTAATTTGAAGGTAAAAGTAGAACCTTTACCCACTTCGCTTTTTAGTTTTATTTCGCCTCCAAGGAGTTCAATTAGTTTTTTTACAATAGTAAGACCAAGTCCGGTACCGCCGTATTTTCTGTTTACTTCTATAGATCCCTGCGAGAAACTTTCGAAAACAGTCTGAAGTTTATCCTCAGGAATTCCAATTCCTGTATCAACAATTTCAAAGTAAATTGTAGCGGTGTCTTCTTCTTGGGAATATAGCTTTGCAATAACACTTACATGTCCGTTTTGAGTGAATTTTAAAGCGTTATTAATCAAGTTTAATATAATCTGTGACAGTTTTGTCGGATCTCCCATTAAACTATCCGGAATAGATTTGTCTATCTCTAAATTAAAATAGTTCTTATTGGCCGTGGCCAATTCTTTTAAGGAACTCTGAATATTAAATAAAAGTTCTTTTAAGTTAAAGCTAATCGTTTCGATCTCAACTTTGGTCGAATCAATTTTGTTAATTTCTAAAATCTCGTTGATAAAAGTAGTTAGATAGTTACCTGAAAATTTCAAAGATTCTAAATACTTTAATTGTTTTTTCTTCGGATTATCTTCAAGCAGAATATGTGTAATTCCGTTAATAGCGTTCAATGGCGTTCGTAATTCGTGACTTACCGTCGATAAGAATTCAGATCTTGCTTTTGATGCTTTTTCGGCTTTGTTTTTGGCTAAGATCAATTCTTTGTTTTTTTCACGGAGCAGTAAATTATTCTGATTTCTGATGATGTTGTTTTTGTACAAAGCTAAACTTAAAAGCGATAAAATCGAAATTAAAGCAATAGCCAAAATGCTGACTAACTTAGAATAACGATACGTTTTAAGCTGAATTTTTTCTTCGCTTTCTCTTTTTATAGTATTATTTAAAGATTGATTTTTCTTGAATTTTTCGAATTCATTTAAATCAACTTTGGCATTTTTAAGTCTTAAAAGATAATTTTCAAGCTGATAGTGCTCATCTAAAAAAGAATAAGCCATATCATAATTTTTATTCTGTTTATAATATTGGCTTATGGCTAAAACTATTTTAGATTTTTTTGGAAGATCATTACTTTTTTCATTGTATTCGATCGCTTTGTCAAAATAAATTATGGCAGAATCGTTCCTTTTAAGCTGTGTCTCAATCAAACCAAGCTGATAATAAGAATCAACTTTTGTTCTTATAATGCCAGGATTGTTGGGTTTTAAGGTGATATTTTTAAACGTTTTTGCAGCTAAAGGAAGATCGCCGTTCTTCTTTTGTGCTAATCCTTTTTGGTAACTCAGGGCTTCGGAGTGATCGGTAATATTAAGCTCTTTAAGTAAAGCCTGTGCTTTTGCATAATAAACATCTGCAGTTTCATAATCGCCTTTAGATGTGTTGGCCACACCTATATAATACAATGCTAAAGCCTTAATACAGCTTGGTTTTAGAGTATCATATATAGAAACAGTTTTGTGGAAGTTTTTTAGAGCATCTTCAAGTTTTCCTTGGTTGTAAAAAATTTTGCCAAGCTTTAAAGTTTGATTAGCTAAATTTTCTTTCTCCCCATGAACTTCGCAAAAGTTGATAGATTTTTGGGTGTAAACAGCAGCCTCGCTGTACTTTTTATTGTTAAGATTAGCATTTGCCAGCTTGTTATAATAGGTAACGCTATCCGTATTCTTTTTAGCTTGAGAATACAAAGACGAGTTAAGGAAACAAACAACAATAAAAAGATAGTATTTCATGTATGGCAATGCTTTTACAATGAACCTTATTTTTTTCTTATGAGTAAAATTAAATCGATCAATCTTGATGAATAGCCAATCTCATTGTCATACCAGCCTACTACTTTTACCATTTTATCAATAACCGAAGTTAACTGCGCATCAAACAAACAAGAATGTGTATTGCCAATTACATCTACCGAGACAATTGGATCTTCGGTGTAATCTAATATTCCTTTTAAATTTGTTTTTGAGGCTTCTTTAAATGCTTTATTTATTTCTTCAATGCTTACAGCTCGTTTTACATTGAAGGTGATATCTGTTAATGAACCGTCTGGAACAGGGACTCTAATCCCGCAACCTCCTATTTTGTTGTGCAATTTAGGAAAAATTTTTGTTAATGCCTTAGCAGCACCAGTAGTTGTTGGAACAATTGATTGACTTGCACCTCTTGCACGTCGCAAATCCTTATGTGGTTGGTCATGAAGACTTTGATCTGTTGTGAAAGAATGTATCGTGGTAATGTAAGCCTGCTCAATACCACATAACTCTTCGATAATTTTGATCATCGGAGCTGCGTTATTTGTCGTACAGCTTGCATTAGAAACGATAGTTTCATTTCCATCCAAAATAGTTTCATTTACACCAAGAACAACTGTTTTTATAGTATCTACTTCAGACGGAGCAGAAAGAATTACTTTTTTTGCACCTGCTTCCAGATGTCTATTTAATTCTTCGTGCGTTTTATATTTTCCTGTTGATTCAATTACAATGTCAATCGAATGTGATTTCCAGTCTAAATTTGAAATGTTTTTTTCATGAAAAAAGAAAAAATGCCTGCCGTCAACAATAATACTATCTTCGTCATGACTTACGTCAAAGGGCAGAACACCGTGAATACTGTCATATTTAATTAAATGTGACATAGTTTTATTGTCCGCAATGTCATTTATAGCAACGACCTCAATTTCAGGATGATTTAAAAGAAGACGGAACAAATTTCTTCCGATTCTTCCAAATCCATTAATGGCAATTCTTGTTTTCAATTTTTTATTTATTCGATTAATGGTTTAATCATCTAATCGGTTTTACAATTAAACGATTAAACGATTAAACTTTTTTATAATATGTGTTTTTGTGCTTTATATGAAGAACGAACAAGTGGTCCGCTTTCTACATGTCGGAAGCCTAAATCAAGTCCGAATTGTTCATATCTAGCAAATTGTTCAGGTGTAATGAATTCTTTTACAGGAAGATGTTTTTTACTAGGCTGTAAATACTGACCAATAGTAACAACATCAACATTGGCATTTCTTAAATCGGTCATAGTCTGAAAAACCTCTTCTTCAGTCTCTCCAAGACCTAACATAATTCCAGATTTGGTTCTGTTAATGCCTTTTTCTTTTAAATATCGAAGTACTTCTAAACTTCTGTCATATTTTGCCTGAATACGAACTTCGCGAGTTAAACGTCTTACCGTTTCCATGTTATGCGAAACGACTTCTGGATTTGCCTCTACAATACGATCAATGTTTCTTTCAATTCCTTGAAAATCGGGAATCAAAGTTTCTAGAGTTGTATTTGGGTTCATTCTGCGGATTGCTCTCACAGTTTCCATCCAGATAATAGAACCGCCGTCTTTCAAGTCATCTCTATCCACACTTGTAATTACGGCATGTTTAATATTCATGATTTTAATCGAACGGGCTACTTTTTCAGGTTCATCCCAATCTACTGTTTCAGGTCTTCCGGTTTTTACACCGCAGAACCCGCAGGAACGAGTACATACATTTCCTAAAATCATGAAAGTTGCAGTTCCTTCACCCCAGCATTCTCCCATATTAGGACAGCTTCCTGATGTACAAATTGTATTTAAACTATATTTATCTACCAAACCTCTTAGTTCAGTATATTTTTGTCCAATTGGCAGTTTTACTTTTAACCACTTAGGTTTAGCAGTAGTTATGTTTGCTTCGGATGTTTCCATATATCAATAATCAAAGCACAAAGATACGGAATGTAGTTCATTTTGAGGACTAAATTTGCTTTTCCTTCACTTTTCAGATTTCGACCCTAATCTATTACAAATTTGACTTCTAGTGAATAGCTGAAAAATTAGACAAAACTAATTTTACTGTCAATTTAATAGTTTTAAAACATGGAAAAAAGATTTATTGCCATTGGCGTTTTATTTATGGTTTTTAGTTTTACAAATGTAAATGCCCAAATACTTTCAGATAAAGCAATGGGAGCTTTAGGAAAAGGAGTTTCTGGATTTACTTTTAGTGATGCCGATGCAGCTGCTTTAGCGAAACAAGCTGTGGACGAAATGGATGCTAATAATCCTGTTGCTGGGCCGGCAGATGGTTATGCTATTCGTCTGAATAGAGTTTTTGGAAAACATGCCTCAAGCGAAGGCGTTACTTTAAATTATAAGGTTTATTTGGTAAAAGATATTAACGCTTTTGCTTGCGCAGATGGAAGTGTTCGTGTATTTGCAGGTTTAATGGATATTATGGACGACAATCAATTGCTTGCTGTTATCGGACATGAAATTGGTCATGTTGTGAATCATGATTCCAGAGACGCTGTTAAAGCAGCTTATAAAAAAGAGGCACTTCTAGATGCGGCTTCATCACAATCAGGGAAATTTGAGACGATTACAAAATCACAGTTAGGAGTTTTAGGAAGTGCCATGGTAGATAGTAAACATAGTAGAAAACAAGAATCTCAAGCAGACTCATTTTCGTATGATTTTATGAAAAAAAATGGTTATGATGTTAATGCGGTAGAATCTGCTTTTAGGATTTTACAAAATTTAAGTCAAGGTGCAGATTCTTCTTTCATAACAAAAATGATGAGTTCGCATCCGGATTCTGGCAAAAGAGCCGATGATGCTAAAAAAAGAGCGACAAAAGATGGTTTGTACAAAGCTTATGAGCAGCAAAAAATTGTAAATACAGCGCCTGCAGTTGTGGCACCTAAAGCAACTGCAAAATCTACCGCTAAAAAAACTACTGCTAAAAAGAAGTAATTTTTACATATAATAATTAAAAAAAATGGCAGATTCTTTTTGAGTCTGCCATTTTTTGTCATTATAGAGATGATCTCAATTCACTTAAATTTTATATCTTTAATTGTTGAAAAAACAAGCTTTTTGTGAAATGAAATAGCATTTTTGTTATTTACATTTGTTGTTAAATTGTAATTATAAAAAAACATGAAAAAGAAATTTATAATAGCGGGACTTTTATTTGCAGCATTTGGTTTAACTAAAATGACTGCACAGATTAATTTCGGTGATAAAGCTATAGGAGCAGTTCAAAAAGGAGTTACCGGTTTTACTTTCAGTAATGCTGATGCAGCTAAATTATCTAAAGAAGCTGTAGATAAATTAGATGCTGAACATGAAATTGCTGGTCCAACTGATGGTTATGCTATTCGTCTGAATAGAGTTTTTGGAAAACATGCTTCTGGCGATGGATTCACTTTAAATTATAAAGTATACAAATTAAAAGAAGTAAATGCTTTTGCAACGGCAGACGGAAGTGTGCGTGTATATTCTGGATTAATGGATATTATGGACGATAACGAATTAATTGCTGTAATTGGTCATGAAATCGGACACGTTGCAAATAATGATTCAAGAGATGCGATAAGAGCAGCGTACCAAAAAGAAGCTTTAATGGACGGAGCAGCTTCACAATCGGCTACTGTAGCAACAGTTACTGATAGTCAGCTTGGGAAAATCGGAAGCGCTATTATCGATAGTAAATACAGCCGTAAACAAGAATCAGAAGCCGATTTGTTTGCCTATAATTTTATGAAGAAAAACGGTTATAATGTGAATGCTGAAGAATCGGCTTTTAGAATTTTGGCAAAAATGAGCGAAGGATCTCAAGCTTCATTTATTGACCAAATGATGAGCTCGCATCCAGATTCTCAGAAAAGGGCAGATGAAGCGAAGAAAAGAGCTGAAAAAGATGGTTTGTATAAACCTTATGTGCAGCAAAAAATTGTAAATACTGTTCCTGCTGCTACAACAACTAAAAAGGCAACTACAACAAAGAAAACAACGACAACAAAAAAGAAATAGTAGTTGTTTCTAAAATAAGAAAACCCGACAGAATTTTATTTTGTCGGGTTTGTTTTTTTATCCTAAAACGTGAAAAGCTAAAATTTTCTGTACTTCGTAAACATTCACAGATTTGTTAAACTGTTTTACAATACTCGGCTGCTGTTCACTTGAAATCCAGATTTTTAATTCGGCGTCAAGATCAAAAGTTCCAGCGGTTTCAACACTAAATCTTGTGATGTTTTTGTAAGCAATCGATTTGTATTCTGTTTTGCTTCCAGTAATTCCCTGTACATCGACTAAGATTAATCTTTTGTTGGTAAAAATAAAAGTATCGCGAATAAGTTTAAAACCCATTTCGATCTCTTCGTTTGCTGTTAAAAGCTGTCCGTATTTTTTAATTAAATCTTCCTGGCTTACAGAACCTGCATTGCCAAGAATAGCAGAAAATATTCCCATTGTTTTGTTTTTTATTGGTTGAATAAATTAACTAAGAAGGAGTAAAAGTAATAGATTTTGTTAATTTTTTGTATTCTATTTAGATTTAATTAATAATGGAATTATGGTTATTGAAATCAGAAAAGAAGCTATAAATGATACGGTTAAATTTCCTATGTTTAAAGTGTTTGGATGAATCGTAAATCGGATAAATAAAATGACTGTTGTAAATAGAAATACAGTGATCCAATATAATTTATCAACGGAATTTTTAAAAGTGAAATCTTGTGGAATCTGTAGAAAAACGATGAGGATAAAAATGCTTCCTAAAATAGTGCTGGCGTGCTGAGCGATTTTCCAAAATGGAATTTTGTTTTCAAAGAGCACTATAGTATTTTGTAGAACGTCAATTTGACTGACAAAGTAACCGTGTTTGTGTGTGAAAGAATCCCAAAAGATATGTGAACTTATTCCAATTAAGAAAGATAATATGATAATATGCCAATTCTTCGTAAAATAATTGTTCCAATTGAAATGCGTAAAAAGTGATAGTCTATTGCTGATAAAAGGCGGGAGATTTTGAAATAGTAGATTTCGTGTCAAATTATGATATATAAAAGCCAGCAAAAGAGCAAGCGGTAGATCAAACCAAAAAATACCACTTAATGTATGACTATAATCGCTTTTGACTTTCATTCTTAAAAAATATTCAAAATCAGGAGTTAAACTGCCAATTACTAAGGCGGAAAGAGAAAACCAAGACTTGGGTAGGTACCTTAAAGGAAGAATTATTGCTGGATGCGAAAAAGTAAAGGGCATTAAGAATGGAATTTTAAATGAACTATAAATTTAATGAACTTTGACTTCTTTTAATTAAAAATAAAACTAAAAAAGCAGAACCTAAGTTCTGCTTTTTTAATTATTCCATTTCCGTTTTTATCGTAATTGGAAGGCTGTATGCTGTTCGAACAGGTTTTCCGTCTAGAATTCCTGGATTCCATTTTGTTTTCAAAGATTTTAAAACTCTAATTGCTTCTTTGCCCATTCCGTAACCAGGATCGTTTCTAACAATAATGTCTGTTAGTGATCCATCTTTTTCAACAACGAAAGAAACATAAACTCTTAATGTTTTTTCCATGTCTAATTCTGGTCTGCGGAAATTGTTTCCAACATATTTATAGAACTGAGCGATTCCACCTGGAAACTCAGGTTGTTGGTCCAAAATTGCAGTAGGGACAGGATCAGTGTTTGGCGGTGCAACTGAAGCAGCGTTACCATTTCCTCCTCCGCCTTCTGTTGGTAAAACATTTAGTGCGGTTCCTGTTCCAGTAGTATTTACAACAGCTGGTCCATTGTCTACATTAGCGGCTATTTCCTGCGCAGCCTCTTGTGTTGTTGTAACAACAGGATTGGTTAGTTGAATCGCTTCTGTCTGGCTTGCTGCAGTTTGTTCTACAATTGGTGCAGGTGGTGCAGGTGGCTGCGGTTTTACTAAATCTGGTGTAATGTTAACTGGTGTAATAGGGTGATAAGGAGTTGTAGGCTCTTCAATAACCGGTTTGTTAAGTTTATTAATCAACACGGGTATGCTTCCCAGAGCAGTTACTAACAATAAACCCATAAAGAGAGCATTAACCGTAGTTCTAGGATTCTCTTGGCGTAATTGATACGCTCCATACTCTTTGTTTCTGTTTTCGAAAACAAGATCGTTCCACTTGTTTTCATAAATGTTCAATTTAGACATAATTTTTGGGTTTTAAGGTTAAGTAACTTTAAATCATACGCAGAAAAGGTTTGGGTTTGGAGCTACAACGAGAAAATTGTAGTTTTAGTATGTGATAAAATGTATTTTTTAAGAATAAAAATACGAATAGTATATTTATCTTGTTTTAAAGATAAGAAATTATCTGTTACGTTCGATAATTTCTGCCAATAATTTTTTCGCACGTAAAAGCTTAACTTTTACACTGCTCAGAGGCTCATCAATCTTAACAGCAATTTCCTGATAAGACATTTCTTGAAAATAACGAAGCTGAATTACTTCTTGATAATGAGGTTTGAGTTCTTTAATGCATAAAAGCAGACGCGAAAGATTCTGTTCTTTAATTAATGCATCTTCAGCTGAGGGAGTAGGGTCGGCTATGTTGTAAGCCTGCTGATCTTCGTTGTCTGTGATTTCGATAAAAAGATTGGTTTTCTTTTTTCGAAGTAAATCAATATAGACGTTTTTGGCGATGGCAATTAGCCAGGTATTGAATTGGAATTCAGGATTGTAAGAACCTATTTTGTCAAAAGCTTTAGAGAATGTTTCAATCGTAATGTCTTCTGCGATGGTTTCGTTTTCGGTTCTTTTGAGCATAAAGGAATACACTTCATTCCAATAATGATCTAATAAAAAAGTAAAGGCGATTTGATCGCCTTTTTTTGCTTTTTCTATTTTAGAATTTATTTCCAATATACCGGTTTTGAAAAGATATTAGTTATAAAGATATTAATTTGCGTTAATATAAGCGCTATCTCAACTACTGGAAACCAAATTTTAAGGTCATTTTCTTTCAGTTTTCCCGCCGTACATCCAATTACTGTCCAAACGACTGTATAGCGTGTTGCTAAAATTGCTAATACTGCAATCCATTCAAATTGAAAAGCCAGCAGAATTATAACTAATAAAAAGAAAAATAATTGTGAGAAGAAAAATAATCCTAACTGCATTTTATCAAAAAACTTATAATGTTCTGCAGTAGAAATATGTCTTCTTTTTTGTGTAAACCATTCTCTGAACGTTTTTTTAGGCGTTGAATACGTAAAACTTTCTGGCATGTAAGAAATGGTAGTATTTGCTTTATTGGCTGCTTGATTGATAAACAAATCATCATCGCCGGAACGAACCTGAATATGATCAATAAATCCGTTTACATTAAAGAATTCTTCTTTTTTGTAAGCTAGATTTCGTCCGACACCCATATAAGGAAGTCCTAATTTTGCCCATGAAAAATATTGAAGAGCTGTTAGGATGGTTTCAAAACGGATAATTTTATTTAAAAACGAACGCTCCACTTTTTCATAACCTCCATATCCTAAAACTATGGTTTTGTTCATGGTAAACTGCGAAGACATGGCGGTTATCCAATCTTTAGACGTTGGGTAACAATCGGCATCAGTAAATAATAAATAATCTTTTTTTGCGGCTTTAATTCCAAGTGTCAAAGCATATTTTTTATTTCCCCAAAAAGCCTCGTTATTCTCCACTTTTACCAAGCGGATATTGGAAAATTCTTTTTCAAATTCTTCAAATATTTCAAGCGTTTCGTCTCTAGATGCATCATCAATTAAGACGATTTCAAAATCAGGATAATTTTGCTGTGCTAAAAGCGGAATGTATTTTTTTACATTTTCTTCCTCATTTTTTGCACATACAATTACAGAAACTGGAAGATTTTTGGGTGTAATGTGCTGCGGTTTACCAAAAGCAAATTTTCCAAAAATTCCCAAGTAATAGAAAAGCTGAATAAAAACAATAACAATAAAAAAGTAAAATAAAGTTATAAGCATATGGTTTTAATGTCTGTTAATAGCTCAAATTTTGCGAGAACAAATGTAGTTATGAATTAGTAATTTTCAATGATTAAAGCCAATTTACTTTCGGCATTTTGACATTTCTTTTGCAACAGCAATAGACTGAGGGTTTTTAGTGTTTTCTAATTCGGTTATGATGTTTTTATAATTGTGGTCGTCGCGGTTTTGAGAAAGTTTTTTTGTAGCCTGAATTTCCTCAATTTCTATTTCAAAACCAAATATTCCTCTAGCTTCGCGCATTGTTTTTGCTGATAAATCTTCAACTCGAACAGGATTTGCAGAATTTAATTCGTATTTATCAACTAATTTTTTTAGTTGTTCTACAGAAGTCTCGTAATCAACAATTTTAATTCTTCCGTAAACATGTACAGCTATGTAATTCCAAGTTGGAACATTTTCATGATCGTACCATGAAGATGAAATATAACTGTGAGGTCCTGTAAAAACAGCCAAAACCTGATCGTTTGCTGCAAAACCTTCTGCCTGAGGATTCAATTTTGAAATATGTCCCTGCAGAATTTCTTTTCCGTCAGCATTCAATTCCAATTCTATCGGAATATGCGTGGCACATAATTTCCCGTTAGTTTGATTGATCAGAATTCCAAAACTGTTTTCTTTTAGAAAAGTTCTGATTTCTTCAGGGTTTTCGTTTTTATATAAGTCTGGAGTATACATATTCTGGTTGTTTTATCGTCGCAAATTTCACAAATTAAAATTCGGGCAAATTTGTGAAATTCGTGGCAAAAAGAAATTAAATCACATTCACTTCAGCTTCTATCTGAATTCCGAATTTTTCAAAAACAGTTTTTTGCACTTCTTTTGAAACCGCTAAAATTTCCTGTCCAGTTGCATTTCCGTAATTCACTAATACTAAAGCCTGATTTTTGTGAACTCCAGCGTCGCCAAAACGTTTTCCTTTAAAACCAGCTTGTTCAATCAGCCATCCAGCAGGAACTTTTACTTCAGTTTCTGAAACTTCATAAAACTTCATTTCTGGAAAGTTTTGGTGGATTTTTTCAAAGTCAGATTTTAATATAATTGGATTTTTAAAGAAACTGCCGCTGTTTCCTAGTTCTTTTGGATCTGGCAATTTACTTTGTCTAATGGCAATTACAGCATTGCTGACATCTTTTAATGTTGGTTCTGTAATATTGTTTTTTGCCAATTCGGCTAAAATATCTCCGTAAGAAGTATTGATTTTATGATTGCGTTTTGTCAATTTGAAAACAACCGAAGTAATAATATATTGGTCTTTTACTTCATGTTTGAAAATACTTTCGCGGTAGCCAAAATTACATTCGGCATTGTTGAACGTTTTCATTTCCTGAGTTTCGATATTCATGGCTTCGCAAGAAACAAAAGTGTCTTTAATTTCTGTTCCGTAAGCACCGATATTTTGTACTGGAGTTGTACCCACATTTCCTGGAATCAATGACATATTTTCTAATCCTCCAAAATTATTGTCAATCGTATAAAGAACGAAATCATGCCAAGTTTCGCCGGCCTGACTTTCGACCCAGACAAAATCTTCGTCTTCTTTGATTATTTTTTTGCCCTTTAAATCAATATGAATAACTAAAGCGTCGATATCTTTCGTCAAAAGCATATTGCTTCCGCCGCCTAAAATGAATTTTTTCTCGTTTTTGTTTGCTGCTAAAATGGTTTTCAATTCAGCGATAGAATGTACTGCAACGAATTGTTTAGCGCTGGCTTCAATGCCAAATGTATTGTGGTTTTTTAAAGAGAAATTGGATTGGATTTCCATAAATAAAAGGCTTTTTAATCTGAGTCAAAAGTAAGGATTATAATTTATTTGAAACGGCTTTTAAATAAATATCAGGATTCAAAAAACAAATTGATTTCTTTTATAAATTTGAAAGAATTATAATGTTATAATTATGAACGAATTTTTTCTTAAAAATAAGATTTTACTCTTTTTTAGTTTGTTTTTAGCAATTTCTTCTTTTGCTCAGTCCGATATTGTGGGGAAATGGGAAACAAGGGATATAATTGGTTATTCTAATGCCGTTGAATATTCTTTAATAAAAGAAAAAGAAGAAAAAGCTGGACGCAGTATAACTTTTAATTTAGATGGCACATTCTCATGCGGTGAAACAATGCAGTGTCTTACAGATTGTTTTGTTTTTACCTCAGGAACTTATGCGATGATTGGTAATGATCACTTACATCTGATTGTAGAAAATGTTCGTTTTGTCGGCTTAACATGCGGAATGAAAAAAACACAAAAAGAAGATTACATAAAAGATTTAGGTGTTTTTTATATTTACAAAGAAGGGGATTTAGTTAGATTAATTCCTAGTAGTGGTGATTTGCAAGCTGATAAAGATCAAATGCTTTATACTCAAATGTTGGATTCTTTTACTACGAAATGGAGGTCTTACAATTATGTTTGGAATAATACAGATGGAAATCAGCCGGAAGAAATTGTGAAAGATTGTAAAAGAAATTTAGTTGATTTGGCTAATTATAAAATCGTTTTTTCTAAAAATGAATCTTATGGAAACGTTTTTCTTTTAAGGGAAAATGAAAACTATTATTACGTAGTTTATAATGCGGTTAATAAAAAAGTTTCTTTGGCATATCCTAAATAAGTCTTTTTACCGCAAAGTTCGCTAAGTCTTTGCGAGCTTTGCGGTTAAATGCCACGCAGAGTCAGCAAGTCATGATATTTCTTAGAAATAATCTTCATATTAATATCATAACTAGCATTTTCTTCCACAAACTTTCTATTTCGAATAATTGCCTGATTTCGAGATTCAGGATTTTCAAAGGACCAAATCAATTCTTCTGCTAACATTTCGATATTATCAATTTCAATCAATTGACCGTTTTCTCTATGTTTAATCCAGCTTTGATTTCCTGGAATATCTGAAACTAAAGGATAACAATTACAAGCCATCGCTTCGAATAAAGACGCGGAAACGCCTTCGGTAATCGGCATGCTGATATAAATATTCGATCGTTGTAATAATTTAGGAAGCTCGGTATTTGGAATTCTTCCTGTAAAAATCACTTTATTTTCGATTTGTAAATCTTTGGCTAAATCTTTCAAATAGTGCAATCTTGTTCCGTCGCCAACAATCGTTAAAGAAAAATCAATTCCTTTTTGATGTAAAATGGCAAATGCTTTTAAAATAGAATCGTGTCGGTATTCAGGCATTAAAGAACGCGTTACAATCGCTTCAATTTTGTTTGAGTTATTTATAGAAGAAGTAAAAATCGATAAATCAATTCCTTTAGGAAGAACCAAAACTTTGTTCATGTCAACTCCAGATGCTTTCATGTGAATTGCCATTACAGGTCCCCAAGCATGAATTAAATGCGCTTTTTTAAATGCATATTTCTGAATGAATTTTTTAAAAGGATATAAAATAGAATCTTCTGGCCATAAATCGGTTTGGCCTTGCTGTGCGATTGCAATGGTTTTTGAACCGGATAAAGCTGCAAGAAAACCATAACTTGTCGTTCTTTCGGCAATAACCATGTCTGGCTTTTCCTTTCTAATGATTTTTCGAATAGCAATAGGAGAGAAGAAATACTCTAAAATTCGTTTGAATCGATTGATTTTGGAATTGTTTGACGTTTGAAGTTCCCAAGTAATAATTTCAAAATCGCCAAATTCTTTCAGACCTTTCATCCAAGTTATGGCGTCGGCGCGGTAAGATTCTCCAAGAAAAAGTATTTTTCTTTTCATTAAAGTATGTTTTTTGCCACAGATTAAAAAGATTAAAAGGATTTTGCTCCTGTTGCGAAAAAAAATCTGTGATAATCTTTTTAATCTGTGGCAAATAAAATTAAAATTCTTCAGTTTCTAAAGCGCGATTGATAAAATGATTTAGAGGTTTCAGAGCGATTAGTTTTTTACTCATTTTAGAAACAAAATCTTTCTGTGTTACTTCAGAAATATCATAAGGTTGCGTTGCTGTAAAACTTTTTAGTTTCAAAAATTCTATTGCAGGATGATCTTTTTCGTAACCGCGAGGCATGCTTTTTAGTGAATTGTTTTCGTTTACATCTAAACTTCCAAATTCTTTTTTGAAGTTTTTATCGTTTAAAATTTCCTGTAAATCATCATAGAAAAATGCAATTTCTTTTCTGACTTTTTTTAATTCGTCTGAATCTGGCGAATAAAAACCGCCTGCAATAAAACTTGCGCCTTTTTCAATATGAACATAATAACCCGAACGATTTGCGCCTTTCGCACCCGCAGAAAGCCAAACGCCCAAATGCGCTTTGTATGGAGATTTGTCTTTAGAAAAACGAATATCACGATTGATTCTGAATGTACAATCTTTAATCTCGAGTAATTCCAGCGAAGGATCAAGCGGTTTCATTGCATCCAAAAAATCACTCACCAATTGATGATAATCTTTTTTAAAGACTTCGTAACGTTTTTTATTTTCCTGAAACCATTCTCTGTTATTGTTTCTTTTTAAATCGTCTAAAAATTGCAATGATTCTTTAGTCAGCATAATCAGTTTTTTTATTGCAGTTAATGTTTGGGCTAAATTAATGATTTAGTTCGCCACGAATTTCACGAATTTACACTAATTTTTTAATTGGTAATCGCTCAACTTTGACAAAGTTTAGAACTTTGTCAAAGTTTTTAATTCGTGAAAATTCGTATAATTCGTGGCGAAAAAAACTTTATAAATTAAATATTTTATAACTCTGATGTGTTGATTTTACAATTGCTTCGGTTCTTTCAGGATGTGTGTCAGAAATAAAAAGCTGTCCAAAGGTTTCGCTATTTACCATTTCTATAATTTTAGCAACACGTGTTTCGTCCAGTTTGTCAAAAATATCATCAAATAAAAGAATTGGTTTTACACCACTTTGTTTTTTTAGAAATTCAAACTGCGCCAGTTTCAGTGCAATCAAAAAAGATTTCTGCTGTCCTTGAGATCCGAATTTTTTTATTGGATGCGAATCAATTTCAAAAGACAAATCATCTTTATGAATCCCAACAGTTGTATAATGAAGTGCACGATCTTTATTGATGTTTTCCTGCAAAAGTGTTAAAAGATCTTTTTCGTACAAATGACTTTCATGAACCAATTGTACACTTTCTTCAGATCCAGTTATAGCCTGATGATGTGTATTAAATATAGGTATAAACTGTTCAAGAAAATCTTTTCTTTTTTCAAAAATCGATTTTCCATATTCATTTAATTGTTCATTATATATAGATAAGGTATCATTATCAAAAGTATGATTGAGGGCAAAATATTTCAAAAGGGCATTTCGCTGCACTATTACTTTTTGATACTGAATAAGCTGATGCAGATAAGTAGAATCCAATTGCGAAATCACGCTGTCCATAAATTTACGACGTGTTTCGCTTCCTTCAATAATTAAATCCCTGTCGGCCGGCGAAATAATTACTAACGGAATAAATCCGATATGATCAGAGAATTTATCGTAAGCTTTACCATTTCTTTTTAAAACCTTCTTTTGTCCTTTTTTTAAACTGCAGACAATTTGTTCTGTTCTCTCATTTTTTTCCAGTTCTGCATCGATAACAAAAAACTCTTCGCCATGTTTGATATTTTGAACCGCAAGCGGATTGAAATAACTTTTTCCGTAGGCTAAATGGTAAATAGCGTCCAGAACATTGGTTTTTCCAATGCCGTTTTTTCCCACGAAACAATTGATTTTGATGTCAAAATCAAAACTGGCTTCAGAAAAGTTTTTATAATTGAATAAAGAGATTTTGTTTAAATGCATTTTTTAGAGGCTCAATAGGTAATTTTACTGGTTTTGAACAGTGAAAATTTGAGGGTGCAAATTACCTAAAATTATCAATATAATTGGCTTTCGAGTAGTTTCAAAGTGATTTATTTTATCGCTTTCGCTAAAGTAGAGGTAAAACGCAAAAATATTTCTTTTTAAAATAGTGATAAAATTGAAATTTTTTACCTCAGTTTCAATAAAAATTTTATTTTTGCCGTTCACTAAATAAATTTTAAATGGCAACTTACAATAAAAGAGGATATAAGACACCAAAAGAGAAGGAAGTTAAAGAGGTTACTGAAGAACAACAAGTAGTTATTGACGAAAAAGACAGCACAACAGCTGGTGTTTTCTCAAAATTAGACGAAACAGCTTCAAAAACTGAGGATTGGGTGGCTAAAAATCAAAAAATCATTATTGGTTTAGTGGCTGGTATTGCTGTTGCTACAATTGGATATTTGGCTTACCAAAAATTCATCGCAACTCCAAAACAAGAAGAAGCTGCAAGCGAAATGTTTGTTGCACAGCAAAACTTTGAAAAAGCAGTAAACGGTGTTTCTAGCGATTCATTATATAAATTATCATTAAATGGTTCAGAAGGTAAATTCGGATTTATTAAAATCGCTGACGAATATTCTGGAACAGATGCTGGAAATTTAGCAAACTATTACGCTGGTATGGCTTATTTAAATACTGGTAAATTTGATGAGGCAATTAAATATTTAGGTGAATTTAAATCTGAAGATGTAATCTTAAGTGCTTTAGCTAAAGGTGCAACAGGAGATGCTTATTCTCAAAAAAATAACCAAAAAGAAGCTTTATCTTTCTATGTAAAAGCGGCAGAATCTAACAAAAATGATTTTACAACTCCTCGCTTCTTGTTAAAAGCAGGAAAAACAGCTTTAGCTTTAGGCCAGAAAGAAGATGCTTTAAAATATTTCAACGATATTAAAGATAATTACGATAGCGCTCCAGAAGCAGCGCTTGTAGATGCTTTGATCGGATTAGCACAATAAAAATTTTAGACTTTAGATTTAAGATTGTAGATTTGTATTTAAGAATCTAAATTCTAAATTCAAAAATCTAAAATATTACAGATGGCTACTGAAAATAAAAATCTATCAGAATACGATAAAAACACAATCCCAAATGCGAAAGACTTTCGATTTGGGATTGTTGTTTCTGAATGGAATGATACTATAACAGAAGGACTTTATAATGGTGCTTTTGATGCTTTAGTGGATTGCGATGTTCCTGCTCAACAAATTATCCGTTGGAATGTTCCTGGGAGTTTTGAGTTGATTTATGGAGCAAAAAAAATGCTTCAAACACAAAATGTTGATGCGGTTATTGTAATTGGATGTGTAATTCAAGGAGAAACCAAACATTTTGATTTTGTTTGCGAAGGTGTTACGCAAGGAATTAAAGATTTGAATGTTCAAACTGATATTCCAGTTATTTTCTGTGTTTTAACAGATAATAATATGCAGCAATCTATTGATAGAAGCGGCGGAGCTCATGGAAACAAAGGAACTGAAGCAGCAATTGCGGCTATAAAAATGGCGTACATTCGTCAGCAGGCTTCAATAGCTCATGCTTACAATCAGCCGTTATTGACTTCTGGTGCGCTTCAGATCGAAGATTCTCCAAGAAAAATAGAGAACGAGTAAAACACTTTTGTTTTAAAAATATTTAAACCTGTACTGTGTAATAACGGTATAGGTTTTTTTGTTTTTTTTATGATATCTCTTATTCTAAAAGACAATCAAAATTCACTAAATTTGTACTTCTTGGTTTGTACAAACTAATCTAAACTTTAAAACTATTTTTGCTTAATGTCGAGTATTATTCAATTGCTTCCTGATCACGTTGCTAACCAAATCGCTGCTGGAGAAGTGGTTCAAAGACCCGCTTCAGTCGTAAAAGAATTGTTAGAAAATGCTGTTGACGCAAAAGCAACTGATATTAAATTAATCATAAAGGATGCTGGTAAATCGTTAGTACAAGTTATCGATAATGGTGTAGGAATGACCGTTACAGATGCACGTTTGTGTTTTGCCCGTCATGCTACTTCAAAAATCCGCCAGGCCGAAGATTTATTTTCGCTTGGTACAAAAGGTTTTCGCGGCGAAGCTTTGGCTTCAATTGCGGCGATTGCTCACATGGAAATGAAAACCAAACAAGATCAGGACGAACTGGGAACGCATATTGTAATTGAAGGAAGTAAATTTGTTTCTCAGGAAGTAGCAGTTTTACCAAAAGGAACTTCGTTTGCAGTTAAAAACTTATTTTTTAATATTCCAGCACGTCGTAATTTCTTAAAGTCAGATACGGTTGAATTTCGTCATGTTATGGATGAGTTTCAGCGTGTAGCGTTAGCGCATCCAAATATTCATTTTAGCTTTTATCATAACGGAAGCGAAATGTATAATCTTCCTGCTTCGGGTTACCGTCAGAGAATCGTAGGGATAATGTCTGGTAAAACCAATGAAAAATTGGTTCCGGTAAATGAAGAAACAGATATTATAAGCATTCAGGGATTTGTTTGTAAGCCTGAGTTTGCAAAGAAAAATAGAGGAGAACAGTTCTTTTTTGTAAATGACCGATTTATTAAAAGCGGTTATCTTCATCATGCAGTAATGTCTGCTTATGAAGGGTTATTGAAAGACGGTTCGCAGCCAAGTTATTTCTTGTATCTGCAAGTACCGCCAAATACAATTGATATTAATATTCATCCGACCAAAACAGAAATTAAGTTTGATGATGAATCGGCTTTATATGCTATTTTAAGAGCTTCGATTAAACACAGTTTAGGACAGTTTAATGTTGCGCCGGTCTTAGATTTTGATCGTGATTCTAATTTAGATACGCCATACCATTATAAAGATGTAGAAGTAGGAATACCAACAATTCAAGTTGATGGAACATTCAATCCTTTTACAGATGATAAAACCAATCAGCATTATACCAAATCGGGTTCTGGAAGTTATAGTTCAGGATCTTCTTCGTCATCTTCATCCTCATCTTTTTCGGGTTCAGGTTCAGGTTCTTCTTATTCTGGTTATTCAAAACGTGTAGAACCAACAGCGAGCTGGGAAAGTTTATACGTTGGACTGGATACAGAAAATCCTGAAAGTATCGAAAGTTCGCCTTTTGCATTTGAAAACGAAGAAGTAACTTCATCTTTATTTAATGATAATGAGGTGGAACAGGCTGTTCAAAAAACGTATCAAATTCATAAAAAATATATCGTTTCTCCAATTAAATCAGGTATGATAATTGTCGATCAGCAGCGTGCGCATCAGCGTATTTTGTATGAGCAGTTTTTACTGAATATGACAGTAAACCAAGCGTCTAGCCAGCAATTATTATTTCCTTTAGATTTGTTTTATTCTGCTTCAGAAATGAAACAGATTGAAGAGCTAAAGCCATCTTTAGAAACTACAGGATTTGTTTTCGATGATTCGAGAACCGATCATATTGTAGTATCGGGAATTCCAGTTAATATTACAGAAAGCGAAGTTTCTATGGTAATCGAGCAATTGCTGAGCGATTTACAGGATGGAATTCCAGCAAATAGTTACAGTCAGAATGATACAATTGCCAAATCAATGGCGAAGAGTTTAGCGGTTAAAACGGGATCTTATTTGACCGAAAAAGAACAAGATAATTTGGTAAACGGTTTGTTTGCCTGTAAAGATCCAAATATTTCACCTTTTCAAAAACCTACTTTCATTACCATGCGTGTGGAAGATATAGATAAAAAGTTTGCATTATGATGAATATGACTCCAGTAGTTAAACAACTGCTTATTATTAACATTATATTTTTTCTTGGTTCTCAGTTAGTGCCAATTTCTTATGAATATCTTGCGATGTTCTTTCCTGAAAACCCAAGTTTTAAGGTTTGGCAGCCAATCACTCATATGTTTATGCATGGAGGAATTATGCATATTGCGTTTAACATGTTTGCGTTGGTTTCTTTTGGATCTGCTTTAGAACATTTTTGGGGAGGTAAAAAGTTTTTGTTTTTCTATATCTCGTGCGGTTTAGGTTCTGCATTGCTTCATACAGCGGTAAATTATTACTTTTTTGAAGATACAATTAATATTTTAACCGCAAATGGTTTTCATAAAGCTGATATATTAAATATATTAAGTCAGGGAAAAATTGATACAAGATGGCAGAGTTTAGTAAATCCAGCTCAATTTGAAGGGTTTACAAGTGCTTACATCGGAACTGTTGTCGGTGCTTCTGGTGCTATTTATGGTTTACTGACGGCTTTTGCTTTTATGTTTCCTAACGCTGAATTAGCTCTTATGTTTATTCCAATCCCAATTAAAGCTAAATACTTTGTTCCTGGGCTTTTATTAATTGATTTGTTTTTAGGGGTTAAAGGAACTTCTTTGTTTGGCGGAGGCGGAACAGGTATCGCGCATTTTGCTCACGTTGGTGGTGCTATTACTGGTTTTTTAATGATGTGGTACTGGAAAAAAAATCAGTTTAATAACAATCGTTGGAATTAATTTTTAACTTTAAGTTTAAATTCTAAAAGCAAAAGAAAGTTTCTATGAATATTCTCGACGATTTAAAATTACAATATAGACTAGGTGGTATTGCAATGCGTGTTATTTATTGGAACATCGCCTGTTTTATTGTCTCTTTGATCTTTTTTTATCAGTTTTCAAATGGTTTTTTTGATTTTCCAAGCTGGCTGGCTTTATCGTCAGATCCGCAGGTTTTCATGTTTAAACCTTGGACTTTTTTAACGTATGCTTTTTTTCATGACGGATTTTTTCATCTGCTGTTTAATATGCTGGTTCTTAATTTTGCCAGTCAGCTTTTTTTAACCTATTTCACTCAAAAGCAGTATTTAGGGTTGTATCTTTTAAGCGCTATTTTTGCTGGAATTGTTTTTGCTTTGAGTTTTTACGTACTAGGAACTGCGGCTTCAATAGTTGGCGCTTCGGCTGCAATAATGGCGATTTTGGTGGCAGCAACGACCTATTCTCCCCTTATGAATGTTCGTTTGTTTTTGTTCGGAAATGTAAAGCTTTGGCATATTACGGCTGTCATCTTAATTTTAGATTTAATGCAGTTTCGTCTCGAAAATACGGGCGGACATATTTCGCATCTGGCAGGTGCTTTCTTCGGTTTTATTTATATTAAACTACTGCAAAACGGTACTGACTTAAGTACAATTGTTTCTAGAACATTAGATTTCTTTGCAAATCTTTTTAAAAAATCTCGATCGACCCCATTTAAAAAAGTTCATAAAAATTACAAAAAACCTACAGAAAAAGCTACATCTAGAATTGTTACGAAAGACAAGACACAACAGCAGATTGATGAAATTTTAGACAAAATCAGCCAGTCAGGTTACGACTGTCTGACTAAAGAAGAAAAAGAGTTTTTATTTAAAGCTGGAAAATAAACTTGTAGGAAATAAATATGAAAAACCTTTCTTGGTTTAATAAAATAATGTTCTTGTTGAATATAGTGCTGACTGTGCTTACGTTTAGCGTTTATATTCTGCCTTTTTTAGCACCTAAGAGCTTTCCGCTTTTATCGGTGCTTACCTTGTTTATGCCGGCCTTTTTTGTTGCCAATGGACTGTTTTTTATCTATTGGGGAATTCAGTTTAAAAAACGTCTTATTTTATCTGGTTTGGTTTTGCTTACCGGAATTACATTCATTAGTAAATTCTATAAATTTTCAGCTAAAGAATATATTCAAGACGAAAAAGACTTTTCTGTTATGAGTTATAATGTTCGTCTTTTTAATGTTTTTAAATGGCTGGATCGCGATGATATTCCCGAAAACATAAAGGCTTTTATAGATGAAAAAGATCCTGATATTTTGTGTATTCAAGAATATTCAAATTCGGCTCATTTAGATTTAAAAGTCTATCCGCACCGTTATATTTTTATTGATGGGAAGAAAATAAAAACAAGTCAGGCTATTTTTTCGAAGTTTCCTATTATCGATGAAGGAAAGATTATTTTTCCGAAGTCGGATAACAATGTTGTTTATGCCGATATTAAACGCGGAAAAGATGTTATTCGTGTTTACAACATGCACTTGCAATCAATTAAAATATCTCCAGATGTAAGCGAGATTTCTGATGATATTGATAATGTGAACCAAAAGAAATCGCAGCGTATTTATGGCAGAATAAGTAAAGGTTTTACACAACAGCAAGAACAGGCTGAAATTTTTAAGGAACATATCAAAAAATGCAAATACCCAATTATTATTTGCGGAGACATGAATAACAGTCCATTCTCCTATGTTTACAGAAGCATAAAAGGGAAACTTAAAGATGCTTTTGAAGAGGCAGGAGAAGGTTTTGGAGCAACTTACAAGTTTAAATATTATCCTGCCAGAATTGACTACATTTTTACTGATACTAAAATGAAAGTAAAACAGTTTGAAAGTTTTCCTGATTTTGAAAATTCAGATCATTATCCTATAATGACAAGACTTTCGATAGATCAATTTTAGGAATTATGAGTTATGAATTATTAGTTGGTAAAACTTATAGTTCGTTCGTACTGCTAATTCAGATTTATAATCTATGTTATTTTCTGAGTCTTTAAATAATCAACGGCAAATTTCCCTTCGTTAAAAAGTAAATCCAAAACACTTAAATTGTTGATGAATCCATGTTTGTCATCAAATACCTGAGTGTACTTTTCGAATGAATTGGCGTCTTTCTTTCCATTGGCTAAATATCTGAAATCGGTGTAATCCGGTGTTTCTCGAAAGTATTCGACTGTTTTTCCGAATTCAAATTTCATTCTAAGACATTTTGTTACGATGTCCAGAACTTCAAAATTCAAATCCATTAAAAAAGTGTGTTTTTTCTCGAAAATTGGAGCGATATCGTCTTCAAAGTACTCGAAGAAAGGAGAACTTCTATATGCAGCTTCTAATGATTTAAAATGCTGTTTCTGCCAGTCAAATTCATTTTCAATCAAAATGTCTTTTGTCTTTTGATGTGCTTCTTTTGAATGTTTAACAGGAATGTTTAATAACTGAATTCCATTTGGACTATAGATGTAGGTTCTGTTTCTATTAGTCTGTTTCTGAAAATTATCTTCCATTTCAAAAGTAATTTTTTCAGATTGCGCTATTACAGCAAAATGACTGATAGAAGGAAAATAAGTTGGAAGTATTAAGGAGTTCATTGTGATTTTAGTTTAATCGGTAAATCGTTTAATCGTCCTTTTTGAGAAACGATTAAACGATTTACTAGTTTAACGAATTAACGTTTTTTATGCTTTATTTTCTCTTCTTTTTTTCCAAAAGAAATCTCCAACGAAATAAAGTGCAAGAGCAATTAGGAAATATTTAAAGTAGGATTGTGGCTGGCCTTCGCCGTCAACAGTAGTAAAAACTCTGTTCCAGCGTATTTTGTTAATGCCTTTTCCATTAGTATCCCAGCTCATCCAGATAAATACGGGTTTTCCAACAATGTGATTTTCTGGAACGTAACCCCAATAACGGCTGTCTTCAGAATTATGACGATTGTCTCCCATCATCCAGTAATAATTTTGTTTGAAGGTATAAGTAGTTGCTGGTTTTCCGTTAATTAAGAACTTCGAACCTTGTAATTCTAATGTGTTTCCTTCGTAATTTGTGATGATTTCTTTATAAAATGGAAGGGATGTATTAGTTAATGCAACTGTTTTTCCTGCTTCAGGAATATAGATTGGTCCCATATTGTCTTGGCTCCATTTATTGATATGAGGAAAAATAGCATCGTCATTTCCTGTGTCAACTTTTCTGATTACAGCTGTAACTCCTGGAGTTTGTTTGAATCTTTCGGCTCCTGCTTCTGTAAGCGCACCTAAATAAAGGGTGTCTCTTTTTTCAACTCTACTGCCTGTAGAATCTATTTCGGTTCTGAATCCTGCGCGATCAGTAATGTCTAATTCTTTGAAAATTGTTTCAAAATCAACTGGCGTTTTTTGATCCAAAGCAACAGAATAAGAGTATTGTGGTTTAGCTCTTTCTGGAAGAACTAATTTTTTTCCATTAATGAAAACATAACCATCTTTTATCGACAAACTGTCTCCTGGAATACCCACACATCTTTTTACATAGTTTGATTTTTTATCAATTGGTTTGATAACACCTGGTCTTCCTTTTGGTTCAAAGAAATAATGAACCGTATCGACCGGCCAGTTAAAAACAACTATGTCGCATCGGTTTATTTTTTGAATGGCCGGCAGTCTAAAATAAGGCAATTGAGGCCAGCTCAAATAAGATTTTTTCTTAGTTAATGGTATAGAATCATGTACCATAGGTAATGCTACCGTTGTCATTGGAACACGAGGACCATAGTTTAGTTTGCTTACAAACAAGAAATCACCAATTAATAAAGATTTCTCTAAAGATGATGTCGGGATTGTATAAGGCTGTACTACGTAAGTGTGTACTAATGTAGCAACAATAATTGCAAAAAGTAAGGAGCTTATTGTGTCAGCAGTTTTGTTTTCAGGAGTTAAGTTGCGATCCTTGCGGTACTCTAATTTTTGAGTGTAGTTAACGTAATAGATGTAAAAACCTAGAGTAAAAAGTCCTAAAAAGGTATCTAACGTAGATCTTTTGTTGAATGTTCTTAAAGTTTCTACCCAAACAACTGGAAACATAATCAAGTTGATAATTGGAATAAAAAGCAATAATGTCCACCAAGTAGGACGACCTATAATCTTCATTAAAACTATAGAATTATATACCGGAATTGCCGCTTCCCAGCTTTTTCTTCCTGCTGCCTGATATAATTTCCATGTACCAAGAAAATGAATGATTTGGACAGCTAAGAAAAATACGAACCAAGAGTAAAGTGTCATAATATTGTATTTTAAGTTTCGAATTCAGGACCCAACTAGTTCCTGAGTTTTATCGATTTATTGTAAGTTTAAAACATCTTTCATAGTGAAAATGCCTTGTTTTCCTGCAAGCCATTCTGCTGCTATAACAGCTCCAAGGGCAAAGCCTTCGCGATTATGAGCAGTATGCTTAATTTCGATGCTGTCAATTGCTGAATCGTAGTTTACGGTATGTGTGCCGGGAACTTCTCCGATTCTTTTTGCCTCAATATGAATTTGATTCTTTTTTGCTTCTTCTAAAGTCCATTCAGCATAATCGCTGTTTTCGATAACGCCTTGGGCTAATGAAATTGCCGTTCCGCTTGGAGCATCCAATTTGTGAATGTGGTGAATTTCTTCCATTGACACTTTATACGAGTCAAATTGTCTCATGATTTTAGCTAGATATTCATTTAATCCAAAGAAAATATTTACACCTAAACTAAAGTTTGAACTCGAAATGAAACCAGCTTTTTTTTCATTACAAAGAGCAATCATTTCATCATAATGTTCTAACCATCCAGTTGTTCCAGAGACAACAGGAACATTTGCATTGAATGCTGCAGAAATATTGTTTACTGCAGCGGTTGGTACACTGAAATCTATGGCAACATCTGCTGTTGAAAGTCCGTCGTAAGTATTAAATTCATCTTTCTTTAAAACTATTTCATGACCTCTTTCCAAAGCAATTCTTTCGATTACTTTACCCATTTTTCCGTATCCTAAAAGCGCAATTTTCATTATGATTTATTTTTTGATTTTTTAAATAGAATTTAATCTATTAAAATTTGTAATTAAAAGTTAGACCGACATTTGGTTTAAATGTTACATCGGCAGGGTAAATCTCTGGACGCATTGAAAGTCTTTCGTTTACGTTAAACTGGATCAAAGCGGCGTCAACATTTGCGTCAATGATGTTAAGAACATAAAAACCGACTACAAATAAGGCAGATAAATCTCTGTTTCTTTGGTAAAATTTCTGTCCAGCTATAAGTCGGCTGTCGTCAAGAAAATCGTATTTACCACCAGTTCCTGGACCATAACCTTCGAGTCTTCGTTTGTATTCGTCTCGATAATCGTGGTATTTTTTATTATTGTCAATATAGAAATACAAACTTGTTCCAATTGCTCCGTAAACCAATGGGATTTTCCAGTATTTTTTATTGTATGCTTGACCTAAACCAGGAAGAATAGCAGAATAGAAAGCTGCTTTTGCTGGTGTAAGAGGGTCTATTTCTTGTAATGCAGTGGTGTCTTTTACGACCAAAACCGTGTCTTTTTTTACCTGGGCAAAAAGAGAAACGGTTCCTGTTAGAAAGAACAATAGACCGATGGGGACAATTTTATTCACTATCCGTTTATTAATTTTATAATTCTGTTAAAGTCGGCTTCAGAATTAAATGGAATTGTGATTTTTCCTTTTCCGTTACCAGCGACTTTTATATCAACTTTCGAACCAAAATAATCGTTGAAAGTGTTTTTTTGTGTTTCTCTAACGATAAATGCAGAATCGGCTTTTGTTTTTCCTTCTGCTTTTGGCTGAAGTCCTTCGTGATAATTTTTTACCAGTGCTTCTGTTTCACGAACAGATAAATTCTGGCTTACAATTTTTTGATAAATATCTGTTTGAACGTCTAAATCGTCAATATTGATAATTGCTCTACCATGTCCCATGCTGATAAAACCATCACGAATTCCAGTTTGAATAATTGGATCTAGTTTTAAAAGACGCAAATAGTTGGCAATAGTAGAACGTTTTTTTCCAACTCTATCACTCATTTGTTCCTGAGTTAATTGAATCTCGTCAATTAAACGTTGGTATGAAAGCGCTATCTCAATTGGGTCTAAGTCATGGCGCTGAATGTTTTCAACCAAGGCCATAACCAAAGATTCGTTGTCGTTTGCAATTCTAATGTAAGCAGGAACGTGTGTTAAACCTACTAATTTAGAAGCACGTAAACGACGCTCTCCAGAGATTAACTGATATTTGTTGAACTCTAATTTACGAACAGTAATAGGTTGAATTACACCAAGTTCTTTAATAGAAGTGGCTAATTCACGTAAAGATTCTTCATTAAAATTGCTTCTAGGCTGAAACGGATTTATTTCTATAGCACTTATCTCAAGTTCAATGATATTTCCAACAACCTTATCAGCATTTTTATCTTCTACTGATTGGATGTCATTTTCTGGATCTTTTAATAAGGCAGATAATCCTCTTCCTAAGGCTTGTTTTTTAATTACTTTTGTCATAAAAACTATTTGCTGTTTTTCTTTATAATCTCTTGAGCTAAATGAATATAGTTTACAGCACCTTTACTGGTTGCATCATAATTAATGATACTTTCACCAAAACTTGGAGCCTCACTTAATTTTACATTTCGCTGAATTACAGTGTCAAAAACCATGTCGTTAAAGTGTTTTTGAACTTCTTCAACAACCTGATTAGATAAACGCAATCTTGAATCGTACATAGTTAATAGTAAACCTTCGATATCAAGATCAGGATTGTGTATTTTTTGAATACTCTTAATAGTGTTCAATAATTTTCCTAATCCTTCAAGTGCAAAATACTCGCATTGAATAGGAATAACTACAGAATCTGCTGCTGTTAAGGCATTCAGGGTTAACAAACCTAGAGATGGTGCACAGTCAATAATGATAAAATCATATTCTTGTTTTGCTTCTTCTAATGCTTTTTTAAGCATATACTCGCGGTTTTCTTTGTCAACCAATTCAATTTCGATCGCAACAAGGTCAATGTGAGCAGGGATCACATCTACGTTTGGAGCTGTACATTTTAAAATGGCTTCTTTTGGTGTTACAGTATGTTCAAGAATTTGATAAGTTCCTGTCTCAACTGTTTCAACATCAATACCAAGGCCAGATGTAGCATTGGCTTGAGGATCAGCATCGATCAATAATACTTTTTTTTCTAGAACACCTAATGCGGCTGCAAGATTAACTGATGTAGTAGTCTTTCCAACGCCTCCTTTTTGATTAGCAATAGCAATGATTTTGCCCATTTATTTTCTGAATTTTGAACCGTAAAAATACAATTATTTATGGTTTTTGAAAATCTATTTTGTTAACATTTGTGAAACTTCGCATAAACGTGGTTTCATGGGTGCTCGGCAGAAAATAATTTTAGTTATCAATAAAAATATCAGGAAAATTCCGAACGCATTTTGAGAGTAAAAGTCAAAAAATCAAATTAAGTCTGAAAAAAATGTCTTATTTTAAAATTTCGATAGTAACATATACTAAGCCGCTTTTTTTGTTTGAGGCAATTTCCATAAATGCCTTTTTGCTTAGATCAATTTCTCTACCTTTAATAAATGGCCCTCTGTCTGTAATTTCTACAATTACAAATTTCTTATTTATTTCATTTGTTACTTTTACGATTGTGCCAAAGGGAAAATTTTTATGGGCAGCAGTTAAATCGTTGTTGTTAAATTTTCTTCCGCTTGCCGTTTTTCTTCCGTTAAATTTATCATGATAATAAGAGGCATGAGCATCTTTCTTGTATAATTTGTATTCTTTAGTTGTAATATCGCTATCTGCCGAGGCAGAATTTTCTTGTGCAACAATTGATGCGGAGATAGCTAAAACAATGGTTGAGATGGTCTTTTTCATTTTGTGATTTTGTAAAACGGCAAAAAGACTCTATTTAAAAAGAATGAACTGTTACTAGAAGCTTTATTTATGCTATAAAAAGGCAAAATGTCGGCTTTGTATAGTTTTTGATAAGAAAATTGAAGTCAGAAACGGACTTTCAGGTTAAAGATTATTGGTATTTTGGACTCCTTTAAAACTACTAAACTATCAAACCACAAAAGGAACATTCTTATGAGTAAAAAAGTGATTTCAATATTTACAGCATTTGTTTTTATGCTGATTTTATGCAGTTTCGTTTCGCCTTGTTTCACCGATAAAAAAATAGAAGAGGAAAAAATAGAACGCAAAATTGTTTATAATAAAAAGAAACGCAGTATAACTTTATCATGGTCGTCATTTGGTTCTTCGGGAAATTATGTTATTACAAGAGGAGGAAGTCGTCTAGCATCAGAATTTGTGCAAGTTGGATCAACCTCTGAGCTTACATTTACTGACGGAAAGCCTAATAAAAATAAATTCGAAAACTATTATAAAATTACACGCGGTTCTGTAACTATTATGATTTCGCTGGAAAATCAAATTTTTGGAGACAATGTCTATTTCTACGATAGAAAATACGAAAAAGCAGAAACTGCAAGAAATGAAATTAATTCACATTTTGTAAATATTGGTCTTGGTGGAGCAAATGGTGAATGGACCACAAAACGCCAGGCGTATTATTTTAAAGCAAATATTAACGGGCAAACTTATGATTCTGGCGGTTCTGGTTCAGCTTCTTCGGCGGAAGCCAACGCTGTCGAACTAGGGTTTTACTCTCATATTGGAGGTTTAGGTAAAGTACCCTCAGATGTTAAATTAGGTGCTGTGTTTACCAGGCCTCATCTTTCTGGAGGCGCAAATGCTACTTGTACTTTTTGGCGTTCTATAGAAAATGTTACAGTAATGCGTGATTTTGCCTGGACAGTTTCACAGTCAACCAGCGCGAGAAGAATGCTTTTGGAAAGTACTTCAAAATATATTTCGGATATTGGAGATACTAATTTTTGGGGCAGCGGTGGTTTTATTGCTGATACACATTATACCGCAGTAAGGCCAAATTGGGGCGGACAGCAGCAATGGTATACAAGAAATGCTGTTTTTCCGTCAGGTTCTGAAGCGATGGGCGGTTCGTATAATATGGTTTGGCAGGGCTGTGTAAATTCTCCGAACGCAGATGACGTAAACTCTTCAATTGCGACCACGCCTATTATCAAAGAAAAACCTTTTCTTTTTATAGGCGATGATGGGGAATACAAAATTTTTGTTCCAGCATGGCAGAAAGATAGAACAGGAGTTTCTTGGTCATCAAAAGATATGGGAAAAGGACAGATTCAAGATTTGCTCGCTAAGTGGTTTGTAGCCAAAGAAGGCGATACAGATGTAGAAATTAATGCAGCTTTAAAAGCAGGTAAAAATATATTTTTTACTCCTGGACATTATGCATTGAATGCTCCTATTCAAGTGAATAGAAAAGATGCGATACTGCTTGGGGCAGGTATAGCTTCAGTGACTTTGGAACCTACTGAGAAAAATATCTGGGGATGTATCTTTGCTGATGATAAGGACGGAATTATTATTGCGGGTCTTCTCATGGATTCATTCAATAGTACGACTTATCAGGTTAGGATTGGTAATGAGGATTCTAATGCTAATCATGCTGAAAATCCTATTCTGCTTTCAGATATAACTTGTCGAGTTGGCGGCGTTCAGGCTAAAAATATTCAGATACAAGTTTCGATGCAATTAAATAGTAGTAATGTGGTCGGCGATCACTTTTGGCTTTGGCGTGCAGATCACGGTTCGCAAAAAGGCGGAGATTTACGATGGATAAGAGATAGATGTAAAAACGGACTTATAGTTAAAGGAAGTGATGTTACGCTTTACGGATTATTCACAGAGCATTATCAAGAATATGAAGTTTTATGGCTTGGAGAGCGCGGCAGAACTTTTTTCTTTCAAAATGAACCGCCATACGACGCACCAAATCAAGCCAGCTGGAGCAGTCAAGGAGGAAGAGTCGATGGCTATGCAGCATTTAAAGTAGCCAATACTGTAAAAGAACATCAAAGTATCGGAATGGGGTCTTACGCTGTTTTTACAGGAACAGATGGGAAAGTGAATAAGAAAAATGGTTTTGAAGTGCCTAATAGTCCGAATGTAAAACTAGAAAAAATGTGTATTACCCGTTTTGCTGGTTCAGGGAATATTCAAAATGTAATAAATAGTACAGGAGGAAGTACAGCAACTGGTGCAAAACGTGTGGCCTTGTATAATAATAGTGAAGGTATACAGCCTTATGATGAGGAATTTGTTTTGCCAAATAATGAATCTTATCCTTCTTATATAAGTATGGAAAAATAGTAAGAACGATTTTTTTCGTCACGAATTCACGAATTATTTTTTCAAATCTTCGCGATTATTTATTCGAATTAATTCGAATAATATTAGATAAAGTATTTAAAAAGAAAATTCGTGAATTCGTGGCGAATACTATTTATTTCGTTTCTAGTACGTTTAGGAAATAGCTAACAAAGGCTCAAAGTTTTTTATTTGAGTTTAAAGAAAAAAAAAAGTCTTTTCAATTTTGAAAAGACTTTTGTCGGGGGTGGCAGTCCCGAAAGCTTTCGGGAGAACCTGTGGTCTTCCCGATGTCGCTCGCGACGCGATAATCGTTCGATTGTATAGGTTGGATTTAATGCAAAAAAAAAGCCTTTCCAAGTAAATGAAAAGACTTTTGTCGGGGTGGCAGGATTCGAACCTGCGGCCTCCTGCTCCCAAAGCAGGCGCGATAACCGGGCTACGCTACACCCCGTAGCATTTGCTTATTGATCGTTACTGTGGTCTTCCCGACTTAGAGCGGGACACGATAACTAGGCTACGCTACACCTCGAAGATGTATTTGTAATACTGCCCGAAAGCGGATGCAAAGATATAAATTAATTTCATTTACAAAAGGAAAAAATGAAAATAAATAAAACTTATTTGAACATAGTTATTTAGGATTTATTTTAGACTTAATTTTTTATAATAAAGTTTACATTTGCAACTCAAAAAAACTATAGATACTATGTCAAATACAATTGAAAAAATTAAATGCCTTATTATAGGTTCTGGTCCTGCAGGCTATACTGCAGCGATTTATGCAGCTAGAGCAAATATGAATCCAGTATTATATCAAGGAATGCAGCCTGGTGGCCAATTGACTACCACTAATGAGGTTGAAAACTTTCCAGGGTATGTTGATGGAGTTACAGGACCAGAAATGATGATTCAATTACAAGAACAGGCAAAACGTTTTGGAGCTGATATTCGTGATGGATGGGCTACAAAAGTTGATTTTTCTGGAGATATTCATAAAGTTTGGATTAACGATTCTATCGAATTACACTGTGAAACTGTTATTATTTCTACAGGTGCTTCGGCTAAATATTTAGGATTGCCATCAGAACAACATTATTTAAATATGGGTGGAGGAGTTTCTGCTTGTGCGGTTTGTGATGGTTTCTTCTACAGAAATCAAGATGTTGTAATTGTTGGAGCAGGAGATTCTGCTTGTGAAGAAGCACATTACTTATCTAAACTTTGTAAAAAAGTAACCATGTTAGTAAGAAGCGAGAAATTTAGAGCTTCTAAAATTATGGAAGAGCGTGTGCGTAAAACAGAAAATATTGAGATCTTAATGAATCATGATACTGTTGAAGTTTTAGGAGATAATAATGTGGTGCACGCTATTAAAGCTTTAAACAAAACAACTGGAGAAACAATCGAAATTCCTGCTACAGGTTTCTTCGTAGCAATTGGACATAAACCAAATACAGATATCTTCAAAGATTACATTACTCTTGATGAAACAGGTTATATCGTAAATACTCCTGGAACATCTAGAACAAACGTAGAAGGTGTTTTCGTAGCGGGCGACGCTGCAGATCAAGTTTATCGTCAGGCAATTACTGCTGCAGGAACAGGATGTATGGCTGCGTTGGATGCTGAAAGATATTTGGCTTCTAAAGAGTAAAATTAGTCACAGTTTTCAGTCGCAGTTTGCAGTCTGGAAATTTAGCATAAAGTAAGAAGTCCCAATCGTAAAATGATTGGGACTTCTTTATTTTTAAAGTCTAGCTATTTACACTCCAACAAACTGGAAACTGCGACTGAAAACGGTCACTATTTAATTTTCTTAAACAACTTAGCTTCTTCAGAAAAACGGGTCAGCGTAATAGCTGGGTTTCCTAAAAGAGAGATTTCAGCTTTATCTCCAACGGCTAAAGAAAGCGTTGTTTCTGCAAAAACACTTCCTACTGCATAGTTTTCAGCTGTAACGTTGGCATCTTTTAAAGTGAATTTTGTTCCGGTGAAAACAGAATTATTGTCTAATCTAATAGTAGCTTTTTCTGCAATACCTTCGATTGCTGCATTTGCTTTTTGGTACAAATCGCATTTAAATTTTATAGCAGAAACTAATGTTTTAACAGTAGCGTTTTTGCTCAATTGTAAACTTCCGTCTTCTGCTTTTAAATTTAGTTCGGTTTTAGATTTATCATCTGCGATTAAACTGAATTTTTTTGCATTAACATTCAAATACAATTTAGAAAAGTCAAGACAATTCATTGTTATATCATCCAGCTTCAATTCTTGAATAGCATAAACTATTGCTTCATTTTTTGTGATAACCTTATTTAAAGATTTAGTGTATGTAACCTTTACCGCTAGTTTCTTAAAAATTGTAGATTCTTTGTTGGTATATAATCGAAGTGTTTTTTCTCTTAAATCCATTCCAATGATATCGTGTAGATTATCATCGGCTTCAATTTTAATTTCATTTTTTTCTCCTTGTTCCAAATAAACTTCAAGGTTATCATCAACTTCGATGGCATCAAAACTGCCAACTTCTTTTATTGAAGTAGTTACAACCTTAGAACCTTTTATTTTTTCTCTTTTTTGAGCGAAGGTTAATGTTGTGACAAATAATAATAGGAGCAGCGCTGTACTTTTTTTCATTAATTCTAGATTTGATTTTGACAAATATAAAAAAATCATCCACTTTTGATGAATGATTTCTTTTATATTTAACAGTTATCGTTTTTAACTTTTGCTAATATTTCCGCCTGAGCTTGCAGATTTTTCAACTGTTTTTGGAGAACCACTGTAGTTGATATTTCCACCGCTTGATGCTTCGGCTTTAAGATTCACAATAGCATGTAAGGAGACTGTTCCACCACTTGAAGCTTCTGCGTGAACATCATTTGCCATTAATTTCTCTGCTACAATACTTCCTCCGCTTGAAGCAGAAGTGTTAAGATTTAAAGCTTTACCTTCGATCGTTACAGAACTGCCGCTTCCAGAATCTATAGAAATTTTATCCGACTCAACATTAACCTGCATAGAAGCTGCACTTGAAGTTTCTAAAACAATATCTTGTCCTTCAATAGTATTTTTAGATTGAACCGACGATGCGCTAGAAGCCTCGATCTTATCAATAACAGGCATTTTTACCGTTACTTTTTTCATTGTAATATTGCGGAAAGAATTGTATTTGCAGCTAATTACCAAAGTTCCGTTTTCTACCTTAGTTTCAATTTCCTTTTGAAGATTATCATCTGCCTCCACTACAATTTCAGTAACATCAGATTGTTCGATAACTAAATCAATGGCATTACTTACAGAAACGTTTTTAAAATCTCCTTGAACAACTCTTTTTTCTGTTGTAACATTTCCGCTGCCTTCAATTGCATTCATGTTAAAATTACATGAAGCGAACAATAATGCTGTTATGGTGGCTATAACAAACTTTGTAATATGAATGATTATTTTTATCATGGCTTTAGTTTATTTTGATTATGACTCCGTTTTTGTCAGTGGTTAGCTTTCCTTTTGTTTTTTTTCCGTTTAAAACTTCTTTTCCGTTAATTTTAACCGAAACTTCGTTTATAGTGTCGTTATCAGTGGTGTTTGTTTCTTCTAAATTGTACTCATTATTGTCATTATCTTCCGGTGGACAATTTAGACATCTCACTTTTGATCCTTCCACTTTGTAATTATAATCTCCGTCATAATTTAAGTTAAAGAAATCGTCTTCATAATTAAAGTAATCTCTAACAGAACTTTCAGGTTTAAATACTTGTCCTTCTGGTACGTATAGGTAAATGTCTACTTCTTGTCCTCTAAATTTATTTTTTACATCTGTCAGAAAATAATTATCCAAAATTAAATGATTTCCGCTAATTTGAAACTTATAATTGATTTTTTCTGCTCTTTTTTTAGCGTTTGTGAAAGAATTTCCTCTTGCACTTTTTTCAATTTGAATAAATGGAACCGTTTCATCTGTATGTAAGATATGCAAACGAACGTCGTTAGAATAAATCAATTCATTATTTGCCGAATCTTGTACAAATTCAAATTCTCTATAGTGATTTAAACTTTTTGCGTAATAATCACTGTACTTGAACTTAATATATAAAGTATCAGTAGATTTAATTCCGAATAGCTTTTTTTCTACAACTTTATTGTCATATGAAATTTCAGTTGCTTGTTTAATTCCGATACTTGTTAGAATTGCGATAGAAATAATCCAAACTGCTAAAAGCGTGTATTTTGTAATGTTTCCTATTGATTTCAAGTTTGGAGATAACAATTTAAATCCTAAAAGCGTTAAGAAGAAAAACGGAATTCCAACTGCAAAGAACATTAATAAACCAAATGACCATAGAGGATATTCTGTAAAGTTTCCAGCTTCAACAAAGTTCTGCCAAGGGAAGTCAATAAAAATATTTGTTCCCAGAGTAAAAACGCCTATCAATAACATGATCAAAGTTGAAATCCCTGATATAATTAAGACTACTCCTAAAAACTTAGCAAAGATTTTAAAAACCGTCATGACAAAGTCTCCAAATGAACTACTTATTCTCTCAGCTCCCGACTTTACCTGGTTTCCCATTTTATCATAATCAGCATTTTTAAATTTATCAGAAAGTGAATCAATTTCTTCGCGAACTTTTTTTTCGATGTTCGAAATAGTTACCGGTTCTCCAGTCATTTCTAATTTTTCAGTAGTGGTAACCGCTTCTGGAGTTACAATCCAAAGAACGAAATAAGCTAAAATTCCAGTTCCGAAACCTGCAAATACGAAGATCAAGAATATGATTTTGATCCAAACAGCGTCAATTCCAAAATAATGGCTTAAACCTGTAGCTACACCGCCAATTAAACCTTTTTCTTTATCGCGGTATAATTTTTTGTGTTTTCTTGCGCCGTAATTATTATAAGATTGATTTGGGTTTTCTTCGTCTTCGATTCTGTAATCTTCTGGTTGTCCCATTACCGTAATCACTTCATCAACGTCTTTCAGTCCAACAACATGTTTCTCACTTTTTTGTTTTTCTGACAATAATTCAGAAACACGCATTTCGATATCTTTAATGATTTCATCCTGACCAGATGAGTTGTTAAGTGATCGTTTTATTGCGTCAAAGTAGCGTGTCAATTTTAAGTATGCATCTTCATCGATATGAAAAAACATCCCGCCTAAGTTAATATTTACTGTTTTGTTCATGACTTATTGATTTTGATTGGTGATTAAGTTTACAGCGTCGGATAATTCTGTCCAAGTACCGCTAAGTTCGTTTAAAAATGTTTGTCCTATTTCGGTTAATCCATAATATTTTCGTGGTGGCCCAGAGGTCGATTCTTCCCAGCGATAATTAAGTAAACCGTCATTTTTTAATCTCGTTAACAACGGATAAACAGTTCCTTCTACAACTAGTAATTTTGCGTTTTTTAAAGTGTCTAATATTTCAGAGGTATAGGCATCTTTTTCTTTTAATACAGATAAGATGCAAAACTCAAGAACACCTTTGCGCATCTGTGCTTTTGTGTTTTCAATGTTCATAATTTCATTTTGTTTTTTTTAGATTGAACAATTCGTTTTTTGATTGATGATGATTGATTGATGATGATTGATTGATGATGATTGATGATTGATTTCGAAATTATTCTATTTGAATTCGTTCGTTTAACCTATAACTTTTAACCTTTTTGTGTTACTTTATAAAAGGAATCGTAAGCGGATATTTGTATAATTCTCCGTTTGAAGCTTTTATAGAAGCATAAATCACTAAAAAGAACTCAACAAATTTTAGTAATCCAAAAAGTATCACAGCTGTAATTCCTACACTTAGCATTCCGATATGCGTTTGAAAGTCAAAATTTCTAATCACAAAATCGCGGTCATTAAAAACAGCTTCAATTGGAATATTCTGCAGGAAAACTGTTATAAAAATTGGTATAGCAATAAGTGCTAAAATCAAAGTATAAAGCAATAAGCTTAACTGAAAGTTCAAAGCCTGTTTTCCGTGATGATCTGCAAATTCAGATTTGTCCTTATAGTTTGTCCAAATGATTAGCGGAAAAATATAGTTCCCAAACGGAATTATATATTGGCTTAAAGTACTCAAATGAGTAAACGCTGCTGTATTCTTTTCTGATGTTTTTTCCATGATGAGTGGTGTTGTTGTTTCCATGATTAAAAGTATATAGTAATTTCTTATGCAAATATATGTCTAAAAAACAGTATCTTGTTTTGCATAGTACCAAATATTAACAAAAATTTAACAAAAATAAGATGTTAAAAAGGACTATAAATGATTGAAAATCATTGTGAAATACTATGTTTACTAGTGGTTTTTTGATATTTAACAAAAGTATTGTGCGTGCATAGTTTTTTTGTATTTTTACATAAAAAAATAAATCACATGGCACTTTCGGTATCAAAACTTAATAAATTCGTGTTTTTCAAACTGCCATCTGCGTTCTTTTGTGGAGTTCGCGTAAAAGATATCAGTGACAGCAGTTGTACTGTAACGGTGAAACACAGATGGATCAATCAGAATCCTTTTAATTCGATGTATTTTGCGGTTCAGGCAATGGCAGCAGAATTAACAACGGGTGCTTTGGTTATTTCTCAAATTCAGCAAAGCGGCAAAAAGATTTCTATGTTAGTAGCCAATAATAAAGGAAACTTTACCAAAAAAGCAACCGGCAGAATTACATTTGTCTGCAATGACGGACATTTAATTGCAGATGCCATTAAAAGAACGATTGAAACGGGAGAAGGCCAGACGTTCTGGATGAAATCTATTGGAACCAATGAAGACGGTATTCAAGTTTCTGAAATGGATTTTGAATGGAGTATTCGAGTGAAATAGGTTTTTGCCACAGCTTAAAAGGATTAAAAAGATTTTTGTTAAGAACTTTGACAAAGTTTTAAACTTTGTCAAAGTTGATGCAGAACGATATAAAAAAAGACCTCAATTATTTGAGGTCTTTTATATTTGATATTAATCTTTTTAATAAAAGTATACAGCTAGTTAATTAAATAAATTATCATCAATATTAATATCTATTTCTGTCTTCATCCAAGAACCTTTTACGTTTTGCTGTAAAATTTTAGCTATAGCGGCTTGTGATTTATAAACGATTTTATAATTAATGTTTTCAATTTCAATACTTTTTATGGATTTAGAAATTTCTATTACTTCTTTTTCGTGCCAAGTGCCAATTCCAAAAAACATTTGAAATTGATTGTCTTTCGTTAAAGCTGGTTTTAAATTAAAAACTATAGAATCACCATTTTTATATTCATTAAGTCCATATTCTTCTGTCTGAGGGTCTATTTTTATTTTTACTTTCGTAGCAATACTTCCATTATTTATAAAGTTAAGATTATGAGCAGGATCACAGCTCATAAAAAGAAATCCAAGTATAAACAGTATTAAAAAAATTAGTTTTTTCATTTTTGAAAATTACCTTTAAGTTGGGGATTTATAATTTCAGTTATCTTCCCTGTTCCAATTATGCGAGAACCTTCACGAAAATCAAACTCTAAATCCTCATATAGTTTGCCTTCAAAATATTCGACAGATAAAATGCTTATTGCAGCAGAAACGGATTCTCCTGGGAGTACAAATTCAGTACCAATGAAAGTTTGCATGCCAGAAGTCATATATTCATCAAATGAAAATTTTATATGTGGTCTGTATCCTGACTTAGCAGCAGTTTTTCTACCTCCTTCTTGTGTCGTTTTGTATTGTAATGATGCAATAAAATGAGGTTCACCAAACATAGTAATTAAATCAAATTTCTATGCTAATGTAGTATTAATAATTCAAATTTACCCCAAAACCAATTCCCATATCGCTGTCATAATGCGTCGTGATTCCAAAGTTTCTAGCAACAATATATTTCAATCCCGCCATGTATTCTTTATCCGTATTCCACATTAAATTCATTCGAAGTCGTTGCGAAAGTGGAATATCTTTTCGTTCAAATTGTAAACGAACATTTCCATCCGTATAAACCTCAACTTGTGCTTTTATGAGCATTGGTAAAGTATATTCAAGACCTGCACTAAAAACGGATCGATTGTCTTTTGTGTTTTTCTGTCCAAAAAGATTTTGTTCCTGTTCGTCCATTCCCATTTTTCGATACCGCCAGTCAAAACCAATAAAAGGCATTAACCATTGATTTTTCCCAATGTATCTTCCAATATGAGTTTCCGTTTCATAACCATGTTTGTCGTTGTAACCCAATCTCCATTCGGTTCCGATGCTCCAGCGCGTGTTACTGAACATTGCTTCACCGTCATTTCCATTGGTTGCAAAATCATTTTCTGCCATAAAATGAAACATTCGATCGTCCATTTTTAGCATTTTAAACGCCATTTCAGGATGATGAATCAACGGATTTGGAGCTGAATTTTCGTAAGTAAAAATTCTTCCCATTCCCGCCATCATGTGATATAAAATATGGCAGTGAAAAAACCAGTCACCATCAGCATTTGCTTGGAATTCGATAGTATCGGTTTCCATTGGCATAATATCAATGACATTTTTCAATGGAGCATAATCGCCATGTTCATTCAAGATTCTAAAATCATGTCCGTGTAAATGCATTGGATGGCGCATCATCGAACCATTATATAAAACGATACGAACGTTTTCTCCTTTTTTGATTAAAATTTTATCCGTTTCAGAAACTACTTTATTGTCTAAACTCCAAACGTAGCGATTCATATTTCCAGAAAGTGTAAATCGCAATTCCTTAACTGGTGCATCTTTTGGAAGATTGGTTTTGAAAGGCGATTTTAGCATTCCATAATTCAAAGTCACAATTTCAGCAGTTTCAGTACTGTCATTTTCCATTTTCATGTCTTCCATATTATGATTCGAATGATCCATTTTTGGTTTTGCATTTTCATCTTCACCCGAAATTTCAGGATACATTACGGCATTCATGTCCATTTTATTCAAAGACATATTCATGCCCATGTCGTTCATTTCGCCGTTCATTTTCATCATGTCATTCATCATTTTCATGCCTTCAAAATATTTTAGTTTTGAAAGATGATGAATTGGCTGTTTGTCTCCATTTCCTAAAAATAAAGAAGCAGATCCCGTTCTGTCTTCGGCTGTAGCCAAAAAAGCAAAAGATTTATTATTTTCTGGAATGGTCACTACAACATCATACGTTTCAGAAACTGCAATAATCAAACGATCCACTTCTACAGGTTCGACATCATTTCCGTCGCTTGCCACAACAGTAATTTTTCCACCGCCGTAAGTCAGCCAGAAATAACTCGAAGCGCCTCCGTTGGCAATTCTTAAACGAACTTTTGAGCCTGGTTTAAGGTCTGAAAATTGCTGTTCATTTTTTCCGTTGATTAAAAACTTTTCATAATAAACATCGCTGACATCCATCGCGTTCATTCGTTTCCATTCATTGGTCACTTTGGTCGAAAAATGTTTTTGTTTTAAAGCTTCAAAATAACTTTGCGTTGTTCCTTTTTTTATGGCAAACCAATCGTTAGCATTGTGCAGCATTCGCTGAATATTCTCTGGTTTCAAATCGGACCATTCACTTAAAATAACTGGAATTGTCGGCAAATCATCAATTCCTTTTCGAATAGTAGAATCGTCTTTTTTCTTATTGATGATAAAAAGTCCGTACAAACCAATTTGTTCCTGCAAACCAGAATGGCTGTGATACCAATAGGTTCCGTTTTGAATGATTGGAAAAGTATATTTATGAGTTGTTCCAGGTTCAATCGGCATTTGAGTCAAGTACGGAACGCCATCTTCTTTATTGGGAAGAAATAATCCGTGCCAATGCATTGAAGTGGTTTCTTTTTTTAATTCGTTATGAACATAAATTTCCGCAATATCGCCTTCTGTAAAAGTTAAAGTAGGCATCGGAATTTGTCCATTTACCGCAATCGCGCGTTTTTCTTTACCCGAAAAATTGACGATTGTATCACGAACGTGCAAATCGTAACGAACGATTTTCTGAGCCTTTAACTGAAAAGCGATTAAAAAAAGGACAAGTATATATTTGATTTTTATCATGGATTATAATTTTAAATTTCTCAATCGCAAAGCGTTTACGATTACAGATACAGAACTTAAACTCATGGCAACAGCAGCGAGCATTGGCGAAAGCAGAATTCCTAAAAAAGGATATAAAATTCCAGCCGCAATTGGCACGCCTAAAGTATTATAAATAAAAGCAAAAAATAGATTTTGTTTGATGTTTGACATAACGGCGTGGCTGAGGTTTTTGGCTTTTACAATTCCGTTTAAATCACCTTTTACTAAAGTAATTTTAGCACTCTCAATGGCAACGTCAGTTCCGGTTCCCATTGCAATTCCTATATTAGATTGCGCCAGAGCAGGAGCATCATTGATTCCGTCTCCCGCCATGGCTACAATTTTTCCTTGCGCTTGAAGACGTTCAATTTCTTTCAATTTATCTTCTGGAAGGCAATCGGCTTTAAAGGAACTCAAATGCAAATGTTCGGCAACGGCTTTTGCGGTGTTGTGATTATCGCCTGTCATCATGATAACCTCAACGCCTTGATTGATTAATTCCTTGATTGCTTTTGCGCTATTTTCTTTGATAGCATCGGTAATGGTCACATAACCTAAAACTTCTTTTTCAATAGCGATATAAGAAATCGTTTTCCCTAAATTTTGTTCGGCAGTTACTTTTTGTTCTAAATCACTAGAAACAGAAACACCGATTTCTTCCATTAATTTTTTATTTCCTAAAGCTACTTTTTTGTTTTCTATAATTCCTAAAACGCCTTTTCCGGTAATGGTTTCAAAACTTTGAACTTCTTTAAATGAACTATTTTTTGCTTTCGCGAAATGGACCACGGCCTCCGCCAAAGGATGTTCGCTGTGCTGATTTAAGGAAGCAATATTTTGAAGCAGAAAATCTTCCTCATTATTAACAGAATATATTTTTTCTACAGAAGGTTTTCCTTCGGTAATTGTTCCAGTTTTGTCTGTGATTAAAACATCAATTTTATTCATGTTTTCCAATGCTTCAGCATTTTTGATCAGAATTCCGTTTTGTGCACCTTTACCAACTCCCACCATGACAGACATCGGAGTTGCGAGCCCAAGTGCGCAAGGACAAGCGATAATTAAAACAGCAATGGCATTGATTAATCCGTAAACGTAAGCGGGTTCTGGGCCAAATTTCGCCCAAACAAAAAAGGTTAAAACCGAAATAATTACAACAGTCGGCACAAAATATTTAGAAACGCGATCGGCTAATTTCTGAATTGGAGCGCGAGATCTGCTGGCGTCATTGACCATTTGAATGATTTGCGAAAGCATCGTTTCAGAACCCACTTTTTCTGCAATCATAACAAACGATTTGGTGCCATTTATAGTTCCAGAAATTACTGCATCGCCTGTTTTTTTGTCTACAGGAATTGGTTCTCCTGTAATCATAGATTCGTCGATGTTGCTTTCGCCGGAAGTTATTTTTCCGTCAACTGGAATTTTTTCTCCGGGTTTTACACGAAGTAAATTTCCCTTTTGAATGTTGTGAATGGAGATTACTCTATCAATTCCGTTTTCTACCAACGTAGCTTCAGTCGGAGCTAATTTTAATAATTCTTTTATGGCTCCGTTCGTTTGTCCGTGTGCTTTGGCTTCCAACAATTGTCCCAATAAAACCAAAGTGATAATTACAGTTGCAGATTCAAAATACAAATGAATCGTTCCGTGATGTGATTTAAATTCGGCTGGAAAAATATCTGGAAAAAACATTCCGACAATACTAAATAAGAAAGCAACGCTGGTTCCGATTCCGATTAAAGTAAACATGTTTAAATTCCAAGTCACAATTGATTTGTAAGCGCGAACAAAAAACATCCATCCTGCGTAAAATAAAACAGGAATTGAAAATAAGAATTGCACCCAATTCCATTTTTCAATAGACATTATAGTGTAAAGCGGATTATTGGGAATCATTTCTGACATTGAAATAATGAAAATAGGAAGCGTAAACAGAATCGCAATTTTCATTTTCTTTAATAAATCAGAATAAGTTTTGTTTTCTTCACTTTCAGAAGCCTGCATCGGAACCAAATCCATGCCGCAAATTGGACAATCACCTGGTTCGTTTGAAACAATTTCTGGATGCATCGGACAGGTAAATTGTGTTGCAGTTATAGCAATTTGTGGTACTAAATCCATTCCGCAAACAGGACAGTCTCCAGGTTTGTTATACGTTTTGTCTCCTTCACAATGCATTGGGCAATAATAAACGCCATTTGCACTGTGTTGAGGTGCTTTTTTAGCTGCTATTTTATGATGATCGTGATTTTCTTTTTTATGACCCGAACAGCATGATTTTACAGCTGTTTCAGAATGGTTTTTAGGAGAATCCATTTCAATTGTATAATTTCCCGCTGCAGCTAAAACTTCTTGAAATTTTTCTGTCTCTACATGCTGTTCCATTGTTATGGTTGCCAACGGAGGGTTTAGTGTTACTTCTGCCTGAATTCCTTCAATTTCATTCAAAGTTTTTTCTACTTTGGTTCGGCATCCGTTGCATGACATTCCTGAAATTATATATTGATGAGTCATTGTATTGGTTTTTAAGTATTACAATGCAAATTTCCGAAGTACAATTTACAACGGTTTGTAGAATTTTGAGAATGATTTGTAATATTTACTAAATTTTACTTAACCGCAAAGGGCGCAAGGATTTTTGATATGCTGGAATTTGTAAAAAAACGCAAAGTTCGCAAAGCTTTATCTTAAAATAACTTTGCGAACTTTGCGTAAATTCTTTGCGTCCTTTGCGGTTAAAAAATCAAAAACTATATATTCTCAATCTGAATACGTTTTTTATCTTTCGATTGTTTGAACGAAGTAGGAGTAAAGCCCGTAATTTTTTTGAATTGATTGCTCAAATGCGCCACGTTACTGTAGTTGAGAATATCAGCAATTTCGCTAAGTGAAAGCTCATTATAAATCAATAATTCTTTTACCTTTTCTATTTTCTGGCTAATGAAATACTTTTCGATTGTCGTATTTTCAATTTCCGAAAATAAATTGCTTAACGAATTATAATCTTGATTGAGGTTTTCTGCTAAATAATCAGACAAGTTGATTTTAAGATCATTGTTTTTATGATGAACCAAGTCAATAATTAAGTTTTTTATTCTTTCGACTGTTTTCGTTTTTTTATCATCAATTAAATCAAAACCTAAAGCTTGCAGATTTTCTAATAAAACTTGTTTTTGATTGTCATTGATTTGTTTCTCAAGTTCGACTTCACCCAATTCAACAGTAGTAGTCTGAAGTCCGAGTTTTTCGAACTCAGACTTCACCACCATTTTGCATCGGCTACACACCATATTTTTGATGTAGAGCTTCATATTATTTGATCGTTTCTACCACGTTTCCGCAAGTAAGCATCGAAGAACCGTAATACGGATTTTTAACTGCTTTTTCTTTGCTCAACCAATCTGCATCTGCCATTGGGCAATATTGTTTGTAAATTGGTTGTTCTGGACTTGAAACTTTAATTAAATCATAAGTGCTTTTAGACAACGATTTAAAAGTTTCACGTTGTTTTTTTAGATCTGTTGTAGACGAAATACTTTTTGCATCAGCAGTTAATTTCTTTACCACTTTCATCCAAACGGTATGTTCGTTGCTTTTTAGTTTGTCCATTTTTACTGCTGTAATTGCCGTCAATAGATCTTTGGCTTTCGCCGAAGTCAATTTGCTGTCACTTTTTATAAGTGCATCTTTTACCGTAAAATAAGCATCATAAACGTTTTGCAATTGAGCATCTGCAATTTCGATTGCTGTTACTTCAGAATTCGGTGTGTTTGCTTGAATGTTATTAGCAGAAAATAAGATGGCGATTGTTGCTGTTAAAGCTATAATTGATTTTTTCATTTTGTTTTATGTTTGATAAAGGATTTTTCAAATTTCCTTTAGATTAATTTTAAATGTTTTTGATTCAAAAAAGACCCAATATGGGCTGTCAGAAATACAATAGTTATATTTTCGGCTTTAGCCAAATGGAAGTGAAACCCGAAGAAATAGTGACTTCAGGATAATAAGTGAAAGTGTTTTTTAAAGAAAAATTGAAAACATTATTTTCTAAATCAAATTCATTTGAAGTTAAAATTATGCTTGAAAAGGTTGTCGTACTGCAGCCAGAATGACGGCATTTTCCATCACAATCGTGTTTTTTTTCTTTTGAAGTTTTCTTCTCGCAGCATTTTTTAGAACAGCTGTTTTCTTCTTTAACGGCAATTTCTTTATGATGTCCCATATTGCATGCATAGGTATAACCTGGATTCAAAAGGAAACTCAGCGTTAGAAAAAGCATTATTATGTGGACTTTTTTGGTCAAGCAATTGTTTTTTAGAATTACAAATTTAGCTAAAATTGTTCGAGTAAATCACTTTTTAAGATTTCAATAACTACAGTTTCTTAAAATCAGTTGGCTTCATGTTTTTTCGTTTTTTGAAATAATTCGTCAAATGACTTTCGTCGGTAAAACCGAATTCATAGGCAATCTGTTTAATCGGTAATTGATTGTTATGAAATCTTTTCTCAATTAAAGTCGTTCTTAAATTATGAATGTATTCGCGATAACTGATACTGAAAGTCCTTTTGAAATAAGCACTAAAATAAGTTTGAGCAATATTAAAATGATCTGCAATCACTTTAATCTGAACCAATTTTGGCTGGTAAATATTTTGATGAATGTAATTAGCAATTTGTTCATTGTCCAAATGAGTCGATTTCATTTGTAGATTCCTGCCTCGAATGGTTTCTTTAATTAAACCAAAAATGGAAAGAATCTGATAAAACACAATTGGAGAAGAAGTCACATCAATATATTTGCCATACGTAACAATGTTTTCAACCGTGTTTTTTAGAATTGTTTTGCAAGGTTCATCAAATTTTAAAACAGTTTCTTTTAAAATTTTATCCCGCATGAAACTCTCAGGTGTATTGACCAAAAATTCATCGCAAGTAAGATTCTGTTTGGAATTGAAATAATTATCAGTGAATTTGATAAAAGTAAATTGTGTGCTTTTCTTTATGTCAAAATAATGTTCATCGTCTGGTGAAATTACAAACAGATCGCCCGCTTTATAAGGTAGTAGATTATTGTTCAGATGATGAATACCACTTCCTTTTTTAATATAAATAATTTCGTAATACGTATGTGTATGCGGAGGAAGATGAAATTTCTCTTCTTCAAATTCATCAAGAACAAGTGTTTTAAACTGATTTAATTTCGGCATAACTTAAATATACAATTTTATATCACAAATATACAATTTCTATTTCGGTTAACGGTGTTAATTTTGCATCGTAGAAATTATTCCTTTCTGCTTTTAATGAAATGAAAAAAAGTCTTATTGCACTCTCTTTGGGAGGATTAACTATTGGAATTACAGAATTTGTAATGATGGGTTTACTGCCTGATATTGCTTCAGATATGAAAGTTTCAATTCCGGTTGCGGGTTATTTAATTTCGTCTTACGCACTTGGAGTTGTTATTGGAGCGCCTTTATTGGTAATTGCTGGTAGAAATTATGCGCCTAAAAAAATGCTTTTAATCTTGGCTTTAATGCTGGCAGTTTTTAACGCTTTGTCTATTATTGCTCCAGACTATAATATATTATTTGCTTCCCGATTTCTTTCTGGTTTACCGCACGGAGCATTCTTTGGAGTGGGAGCGGTAGTCGCAAGCCGTTTAGCAGATAAAGGAAAAGAAGCACAAGCTATCTCGACCATGTTTGCTGGATTAACGATTGCTAACTTAATTGGTGTACCAATTGGAACTTATATAGGGCATCATTTTATTTGGCGTTATACTTTTGTATTAATTGCGATTGTGGGGCTTTTGACTTTTTTGGCCATTTATTTATGGATGCCAAATCTTGAAAAAGGCGAAAGTGTCAATATGAAAACACAGCTTCAATTTTTTAAGAAAACTGAAGCTTGGTTGATTATCGGAATTACAGCAATTGGTTTTGGAGGTTTATTTGCTTGGATCAGTTATATCGCTCCATTATTAATTAATGTCTCTAAGTTTTCACCAGAAGATGTTTCTTCCATCTTAATTTTAGCAGGATTAGGAATGGTGGTTGGAAATTTTGTGGGAGGAAAATTAGCAGATCGATTTTCGCCGGCTCCCACAACATTAGCATTATTACTAGTAATGTCTGTTGATTTAATTTTAGTTTACTTTTTCTCCTTCAATCAATACGTTTCTTTGTTGTTGACATTTTTAACGGGAGCTATTTCGTTCTCCGTTATTGCGCCAATTCAGATGTTAATGATTCGCACTGCAAAAGGAGCAGAAATGATTGCTTCGGCATCGTTGCAAGGAAGTTTTAATATTGGTAACGCTTTAGGAGCATTTCTAGGCGGATTGCCTTTGGCGGCTGGCTTTAGCTATTCATCGCCTAACTTAATTGGAGTAGTAATGTCAATTATCGGAATGATTATAACATTCATATTGATGAAGTTACATCGAAGACAGCTGGCACTACAGCACATTTAAAAATACTTTTACCTCTATATTGAAGCCCTTAACTTTTGTTTAAGGGCTTTTTTTATGTTTACGATCGATTTATTCCTTTGAAGTCATTTCTTTTTTAAGTCTAAATATCAGAAAATACGCTATAAAAAGTGAAGCCTTTTTTTTCTGATTTCATTTTTTTTTAGGATCTCCTTAACTTTTTAAGTGTAAAAACAACACCTAATAATTTCGTAATTAATATTCATGTAATCGATTGTTTTTTTTATAAAAATAGAATCAAATGAACGATTAATAATAATATTTTTAATATTTTAAGTCAAGATAAATTATATATCTCACATAAAAAAGCGATTAAATTTTCAATATGTAATTTTTTTTAGGAAATTTTTATGAGATTTTATTTTTCGTTTAAAAAAAATATCTATGTTTGTGTAATCGATTACAACTTTTTTTTCATGTTTCGAAATCGATTAAGTAATAAGAATTAAAAAGGACTAAACATAACTACTGTTATTTAACATATAAAGAAAACTTAAAATAAAAATAGTACCTGTAATAATTTAAAAAATGAATTGAAAGTAACCACAAAAAACCACTTAAACCAAAACGAAAAAAATTAACAACTTAAACAATCAACCATGAACTTTAAAGAACTATTAAACAAAGGAGCAGCTTTTTGCTTTAAACTTGTTTTCTTACTGTGCTTACTGATCGGAAGTCAGATCCATGCACAGGGCACAACTATAGAGGGAACCGTGAAAGATGCCGCTGGACTTTCGCTGCCAGGCGTGAATGTCCTGGAGAAAGGAACGAAGAACGGAACTTCTACCGATTTTGACGGTCATTATAAAATTAAGCTTACCAATCCGAAAGCCGTATTGAGTTTTTCTTTTATCGGATTTAAAAGCATTGATGTTCCTACAGAAGGAAAAACGAAAGTAAATGCAACAATGTCTGAAGATTCAAACAACCTGAATGAGGTTGTTGTAATTGGATATGGTACCTCCAAGAAATCTGATTTGACAGGAGCTGTGTCTACATTTTCTGGAAATGAAATGCGTAAAATTCCAGTTCCAAACGTAACAGAGGCTTTAACAGGACGTATTGCAGGGGTACAGGTAACTTCTTCTGAAGGCTCACCAGACTCAAACGTACAGATTAGAATTCGTGGAAACGGTTCTTTGACACAAGATGCTTCACCATTATACATTGTAGATGGTTTCCCTGTGAACAATATTAATGATATTTCTTCTTCTGATATTGATACAATGACTATTTTAAAAGATGCATCTTCAACTGCAATTTATGGTTCTAGAGGTGCTTATGGGGTTGTAATTGTGACTACAAAAAAAGGGAAAGATGGTAAAATTGCCGTGAACTTTAATATGTTTTACGGTATGAAGAAAATTGCAAACACAATCGATGTTACTGCTCCTGAGGACTATGTGAAGTGGCAGTATGAATATGCTCTTCTTAAAGATAATACAGATTTAAGTTCGTACGAAAAATATTTTGGTTCATGGAAGGATTATGATATGTATAAAGGCATGAAAGGAAACGATTGGCAAAAACAAGTTTTTGGACGTACAGGTGAAGTTCAGAGCCGTGATTTATCTATCCGTGGAGGTTCAGACAAGATGAATTATAATTTTAATTATGCGCATTATGATGAAAAAGCAATTATGATGGGATCAGACTATAATCGAAACAACTTGTCACTTGCATTAAATAGTAAGGCTTCGGATAAAATCGATTTAAGTTTTACAATGCGTTATTCTGATACTGAGATTAATGGTGGAGGGATGAACGAACAAAATGAGGTTTCTTCGGCAGATTCTCGTTTAAAAAATATTGTAGGATATGCTCCAATTCCAGTTCCAGGTTTAACAACTGATGATACTGATGAAGCAGTTGCAGATAACTTGACGCATCCTTTTGTTGCAGTTGCTGATAGTGATCGCCAGCAATTCAGAAAAAACTTTAATATGTTAGGAAGTTTTTCATGGAAACTGACTTCAGATTTAATTTTTAAAACAGAACTAGGTTTAGATAATTATAATTTACAAGATTATCGTTACTTCGGGCGTACAACATATTATGTAAAAAATAGCCCGGCAGCAGAAAGACAAGGTATGCCAGCTATGATAATGGGCGATAGAAAAGATACTCGTTTTAGAAATGCAAATACTCTTAATTACGATTTCAAAAAAATAGTTGGAGAAAACCACAGCTTGAAATTACTTTTGGGAGAGGAATCAATTGATTACAAAAGAAACGACGTAAGTTCTGCAATTCAGGGATATCCACTTTCTTTTGATTTAGATCAGGCAAAAAAATTAACAACTCAGGGAACACCAATTTCGGTTGACAATTTCTATTTTCCAGATGATAAATTGCTTTCATTCTTTGGTCGTGTAAATTATGATTATAAAGATCGTTACCTTTTTACTGCCACTTACCGTGCAGATGGATCAAGTAAATTCTTAGGAGATAATAAATGGGGATTCTTCCCAGCAGCAGCAGCAGCGTGGAAAATATCTGGAGAGGAATTTATGAAAAATGCTTCATGGGTTAATTTACTAAAATTGAGAATTAGTTATGGTGAAGCAGGTAACAACAATATTCCAACTGGACAAATGGTTCAGAGTTTTATATCTTCTACATCAACATGGATTAATGGTGTAGATAATTTCTGGGCGGCTTCTAAAACAATGGCAAATCCAGAATTAAAATGGGAAACTACTGTAACACAAAATCTTGGTTTAGATTTTGACTTGTTTAAGAACAAAGTAACAGGATCTGTTGAGGTATATAAAAACATTACAAAAGATTTATTGATAAACTTTCCAATTTCTGGAGGAGGATATGATTTCCAGTTTAGAAATATGGGAGAAGTACAAAATAGCGGAGTTGAAGCAACTTTAAATCTTAATCTTATTGAAAGAGCTAAATATGGTTTGAGTTTATCGCTTAATGCAGGATTCAATACCAATAAAATTAACTCTCTTGGTGTAATGAATAATTTCGGACAAGGTTCAGGATGGGCTTCAACAGCAATTGGAAATGATTATTTGGTAAATGTAGGTCAATCAATTGGTGTTATGTACGGATATAAAAGCGACGGACGTTATGAAGTATCTGATTTTGATTACAATGCAGGAGTTTACACTTTAAAAGCTGGAGTTGCAGATGGTACAACGATTGTAGGACCAATGAAGCCAGGTGCAATGAAATTGAAAGATATTGATGGTGATGGTAAAGTAAATGCAAATGACCTTAGTGTCATCGGAAACGCTAATCCAAAAGTTACGGGAGGTTTTGTTTTAAATGCGAATGCTTACGGATTTGATCTTATGGCAGCATTTAACTACAGTATTGGAAATGATGTTTACAATGCTAATAAAATTGAATTTGGCACTTCTGTTCCAAATGGACAGTATAGAAATTTAAATGCTGAAATGGCTGATGGAAAAAGATGGACAAATTTTGATCCAGCATCAGGACAATTAGTAACAGATCCTACTCAATTGGCAGCTTTAAATGCAAATACAACAATGTGGTCTCCTTATATGCCTCGTGCTGTTTTTAGCGATTGGGCTGTTGAAGATGGATCATTCTTAAGACTTAATAATTTGACTTTAGGTTACACTTCGCCACAAGCTTTAACTTCGGCTTTGGGTGTTTCTAAGCTGAGATTTTATCTTACTGCTAGTAATGTTTTTGTTTGGACAAAATATACTGGACAAGATCCTGAAGCTTCAACAAGAAGAAACACACCTCTTACTCCAGGAGTTGATTACTCAGCTTATCCTAGAAGCAGACAGTTGATATTTGGTTTAAACCTTAATTTCTAATTCAGTAAAATTTTCACAAGATGAAACATAAAATATTAATAGCAGGAATATTTGTAGCAAGTCTTTTTTCTTCTTGCTCAGATGATTACTTAGATGCTCCAGCAAAATCAACATTAGATGAATCTGTGATTTTTTCTAGTCCGGGATTGGCTGAGGGAGCAATAGACGGAATTAAAATTCCATTTGCAGAAACTAACTCTTATAGAGGCCGTTTTCTTCCTTTCTATGGATTAAATACAGACACAGAGTGGTATAATTCTTCTCAAACGGTAAGTGATGCGTCAGATTTATGTACGTACGATGCAAAGCCAAACAACTCTCAGATGAATACCACTAATAATGTATGGGCAATGATGTATTCTGGTATTGAGCGTGCTAATATCTGTATCCGCGGTTTACGTGCTTATGGTGATCCAACTCCAGGTTCACAATTGGGTTATTTACTAGGAGAAGCTTTGACTTTAAGAGCTATCTACTATGCTGATTTACTAAAAACTTGGGGAGATGTTCCTGCTCGATTTGAACCAGTAAATAATGCGACTCTTTACATAGGGAAATCAAGCAGAGATATTATTTACAAACAGCTTATTGCAGATTTGGGCGAAGCGTCAACATTGGTTCCTTGGCCTGGAGAAAGTGCAGCAACAAGTAGTGTAGAAAGAATTAACAAAGCTTTTGTAAAAGGCTTACGTGCTCGTTTAGCAATGGCAGCGAGTGGATACCAGCAATATCCTGACGGAATTAGAAGGAGTACTGATCCTGAGTTATCTGTAGCAAATATGTATGCCTTAGCTTTAGCAGAATCTCGTTCTGTTATTGCCAGCGGATCGGCACATTTGGAACCTTCATTCGAAACGTTTTGGAGAAAATACAATCAAGAAAATGTTACCGCAGGGGGAGAATCTCTTTGGGAAATCCCTTTTGCTGATGGTAGAGGACGTATGTTATTTACTTTTGCTGTCCGTCATACTACAAACGACCAGTTTCATGCAAATGGAGCAAATAGAGGAGGATCTGCAGGACCTCTTCCAACTGTTTTTTATGACTATGATCAAACAGATACAAGAAGAGATGTAACTTGTGTTCCTTATAAATATGGTACAGCGGTAAACAATATTGCGAAACAAGAATTAGGAGCTTTAAATACTTGGTACTTTGGAAAATATCGTTACGAATGGATGACACGTTTTGTTACTTCAACAAATGATGATGGTGTAAATAAAATTTATATGAGATACGCTGAGGTTCTTTTAATTGCTGCTGAAGCGGCTAATGAATTAGAAGGTCCTTCTGCTGCTGCTCCATATTTAAAAGAAGTAAGAAGAAGAGCTTTTCCAGCGGCTGCTCAAGCAGTAAAAGTTGAAGACTATGTAAACAGCAAAGTAGCAAGTAAAGAAGCTATGTTCAATGCTCTTGTAGATGAAAATAAATATGAGTTTACAGGCGAAATGGAACGTAAACAAAATCTTATTCGCTGGAATTTACTAAAAGCAAAACTAGACGAAGCTAAAGTAAATATGAAAAGTCTAGCAGATCGCTCAGGACGTTATGCTGATGTTCCAGCAATACTTTACTATAGATATAAAGCGGATAATGTAAGTTTAGATATATATGGTCTTAATCGTGGAGAGACTGTAAGTCCGGGAACAGATTATACTCAATTTCCTTGGACTTGGACGGGTGCGGCATCAGACACTAAGATAAATACTTTGTATAAACCGGGAGTGAATCCAGATAATAGACAATTTTGGCCAATCTGGCAAGTGTTCCTTGACGCAAGTAATGGAAAATTGACTAATGATTATGGATACTTATAACTTGGTGAAAATTAATAAAGTATAATTATGAAAACAAAATATATAACAAAGGGATTAATTGCGGTATTATTAGTCTTATTTACTTTTTCAAGCTGTGAAAGTTTTAATGAAGAAGTAATCGATAATCTGGATGTAAGTAGAGCTTTTTCACCATTCGGAATTAAAGCTGTAATTAGAAATCAAACTACAGTAGAGCTGAATTGGACCGTAAAAGATGATGCAGATCATTATGTAGTAGAATTTAGTGCAGATGACCCTGAATTTAAAACAATCTATAAAACGGTAAATGTTGCTCCAACAGAGCTTCCTGTGCAAGTTGCTTTAGAAGGAGAAACCGTATATTCAATCAGAGTAAAAGCGGTGAGCGCTTCAGGTTTAGAAGATTCTAAATGGTCTATAACTACTGCGACTACCTTGTCTGAACAATTGATGGCAGCTGTCGCAGATGCAGATATTGAGGCAAAACAGGTAACCTTAAGATGGACTCCAAATAGCAATGTAACTCAAATTGTTGTAAACCCAGGGAATATCACTCATGTAATCACACCTGCCGAAAAGACTGCGGGAGTTGCTCTAGTAACAGGACTTACAGGAGAAACATCTTATACTGCTACCTTATATAATGGCACAAAGAAAAGAGGTGAAAGAACTTTTAAAACGGGAATCGATATTGGAACTGGTATTTTAGTTAAGCCAGAAGATGATTTAAATGCGAAAATTATTGCAGCACCTGCTGGCTCAGTATTGGTTTTAATGCCTGGAGATTATCAAGCATTTAAAGGAGAAATCGTTTTGAATAAATCAATAACTCTAAGAGGATTACGAGTGGGAGATAAGCCAAAGCTGCACGTGAGGTTTACTTTAAGTACTGGAGCAGCAAATCTTACTTTAGTTGATTTAGATTCTGAAGGAACAGATACATCCGTTGGTGATAGTAATTTTATTACTTTGTCAGGAGCTGGTGCGACTTACGGAGATATTTTAATAAGCGGCTGTTATATTCACGATTATTTACGTGCTTTAGTGTACGGAAATGCTTCTCTAGCAAAATTAGCTTCATTTACGGTAGATAACACTATTGTTAAAAATGTAAATACCAACAAACAGGCTGATTTTATAGATTTCAGAAATACATACGCAGCAAGTATAGTTGTAAAAAATAGTACATTCGATACCTGTTCAACTGAACGAGATTTTGTTAGAACAGATGCTGTTTTACCTGCAAATGGAGGATCTTCAGGAACTGGTTTAACTACAACTGTATTAATTGATGGCTGTACTCTATATAAAGTTTCTAATAATGCGGCGCCAAAAAGAATCCTTTATGTACGTTTTGGATCAAATTCGTCAACAGTAAGAAATACGCTGATAACTTCTACAACTGGAATTTATACCAACCAGCCAACAACTGTACAGCCAACATTTGCTAGAAATTACTATTTCGAAGCACCTAGTTTTATAGACGCAACGATAACAAATAATAAAATTGATGCATCTGCAACTACAGCAAACCCACAATTTGTGAACGCGGCTGCAGGGAACTTTAAAGTTCAAAACCAAACATTGATTGATAATAATATTGGAGATCCACGTTGGTTAAAATAGAATTCATGGTTAATAAATAGGAAAAGCGGGGCACAATTAAGTTTGTATCCCGCTTTTTTGTTAGTCTCGGTTTTCAGTCGCAGTTTCAGTCCCAACAAACTGAAAACTGCGACCGCGACTGAAAACGTATCATTCATTCAATAACAAAATCAAATTTTTCTAATAAACCCGCAAGAGCTGCATGCGAAACTTTAGTTCCTTTAATTTTATTATCAGAAGGATCAAATGAATAATTTCTAGAAGTTCTAAAATCGGTTTTCGCCAAAATACTTTCCGCGAAAGTAGCACCAGAAAGATCGGAGTTTTTAAAAACAGCTAGAGACAAATCAGTATTCGAGAAATCAGTTTCTTTTAGAGAGCAGTCTATAAAGTTGGTTTTCTTTAGTTTTTTATAAATGAAAGTCGAATAATCCAAAAGACAATCTTCAAAATTCATAGAAAATAAAAAACTGTTAGAAGCGCTAAAATCTAACCCCATTAATTTACAGCCAATAAATTTGATGTTTTTTAATCCAGTATTTTTAAGAACTGCCAATGAAAGGTTACAGTTTTTAAAAGTAGAATCTAAAAAATCGTTATGACTCAAATCGCTTTTAGAAAAGTTGCAGTTAATAAATTCGCAGTTTACAAATTCTACATTCGATAAACGCTGTTCAGAGTAATCTACGGTATCAAAAGTTCGGTTTTGATATAATTTGGTTTCCATATTTTTTGTGAAGAGATTGAGGTTTTATTCTAATTCGGTACAATCAAAAATGCCGTTGTTTTGAATTAGATTCGGAATATCCAGTTCGCTGTCGATTCTTAAAATATTATCGCAGTCTTCCAAATCAAAATTCCATAAAGTATCTGGCAGTAATTGATGAAGCAAGACAGAAGCCGATTCAAATTTTGACGGACTGTCAACAGAGGTTTTAAATACATAAATCATAATTTGCATTTTTTTCAAGAGGCAAATTTCTGAAAAAAGTAAAGCTATTTGTTAGGATGTAATAATCAATAATTAGGATTTATCAATCATTTTTCGATAACGGATAGGTGAGATTCCTTCCGCTTTTTTAAAGAAACGACTAAAGTAAGATTGATCATCAAAACCTACCTGAGTTGCGATTTCACCTACAGAAAGTGTGGTTTGAAACAGTAAGTATTTAGCTTCTAATAATATGTTTTCATCAATCCATTTTACGGCAGATTTTCCAGTTACTGTTTTGACACATTTGTTCAAATGATTAGGAGTGACGCTTAGTAAAGAAGAATAATAATTGACTTGATGCTGCGCTTTTATATGATCGTGAATAAGCTCTTTGAATTTGGCCGTAATAACTTCAGCAGCTGAAATGTCTTTTGATCTTTTTACAGCATTTTTATTCATTTCGTAAAAAAGAGTAATCAAGTACGACTGGACGATATTAAGATCTGTAAAGGCAGTTTCAGAATATTCTTTTTTCAATCTTTCCAAAATATTGACAATAGAATTAATATCTTCTTGCGGAAGACTTATTTTTGGATTTCCTGAAATTTTTAAAAAATCAAAGTCATTCAGCAGTTCACGGCTTCCATATTTTCTAATTAAAATATCGGGATGAAACTGGCAGATATAACCTTTGTGTATATTATTTACATTTTCAAGCGAGAAAATCTGCCCAGCCGGCACCACAATTATTTCATTATCCGTTGTAATGTATTCCTGATGCCCCAATTTCATTTTGTGCTGTCCCGTAGAAATAAAAATTAAGGTATGGCAAGAATGTTTAGAAGGCGGAACTGGATGCTGCATCTGCATGATTTCTTCAATCTCCAAACAGAAAAAATGATCAGAATTCGATTTGAAAAGCAAATGAATAGGATTGTCGTCACCTAAAAATTTCTCTCGAAATCCAGTGGGACTGTACGTTTTTATTTTCTCGGCCTGCTTCTTTTTCATTTCAATAGTATAATCTAAAATCAAGCAGTTTGCATAAATTGTAATGTTTGGTATAAAGATCTTCTACGACTTCAATCAAATTGTCGTTTTCCTGATACAAACTAAAAAATGCTTTATCAATCGTACTGCAGCTCGCAATTTTATTATAAGTAGAACCATAGCCAGAAATAGCTCGTGCGCCGGTTATATCCAAGAAATACTGTGCTTCTTCTTCGTTTAAATCCAAAACTTTAAGATTCGCAAAATGAATAATTTTACCTTTCATTTTACCTTCAAAAAGCTCGGCGATTTCTTCTAAGCTGTAGTAATAATCGTGAAGACAGATATTATTTTCCTGACCCGGCATAGCGAGATAAATGATTTCATAATCCTTAAAATTATGATCTTCATACAATAAAATATTCAAGCTTTCTTCTAAACCTTCAATAGTATCGCAAGTTTTATGGATGCTTGAAATACCTTGGTCAATGGCCAATTCTTCCAGACATTTTACCACATGGGTCGGGGTATGATCGTCTATATCTTTAACGCCTTCGAGGCAGAAAATAAATTTTTCGTTATCCATGCAGTTTTTTGTTCAGATTGAAATTTCTTTTACTGGTTCTAGCAAAAGTATTTTTTCTGAAACAAAATCCCGCATTCAAAACAGAATTTAACGTGTTTTTTAGATTTTAAATTTAGGTTAGAACCGCATAAATTTTAAAACGTATTTTTGTAAACCGAAAATAAAATTACGCATGATACAAATTAACCAAACAGAATCTTTTGCTTTCGCAGATATATTATTCTCATTTGCTCTTGAATCTGAAGCAGCTGAAGTTTTTAAAGGACAAAATGTTTTATTTACCGGAATCGGAAAAGTAAATGCAGCTTACGAATTAGCAAAAGCAATCCAAAATAAAAAGCCTTCAATAATTATAAATCTGGGTTCAGCTGGAAGCAGTTGTTTTCAAAAAGGCGACGTAATTTGCTGTACCAAATTTGTACAAAGAGATATGGATGTTCGCGGTTTGGGTTTTGCTTTATATGAAACGCCGCTTTCTGGTTTGCCTCCAGTTTTAGAATACGGATTAAAAATGGACAATCTTCAAGAAGGAATATGCGGTACGGGAGATAATTTCGAAATGGGACATTGTTCAGATGCTTATCAAGTGGTCGATATGGAAGGGTATGCTTTAGCCATGATTGCAATGAAAGAGAATATTCCGTTTTTATGTTTAAAATACATTTCTGATGGCGCCGATGACAATGCCGCCGAAGATTGGGCAGTTCAGGTTCATAAAGCGGCGATTGCTTATGGTAAAATATTGGGCTTGATAGAGGAAACGGAAGCTATTTCTTAATTGAAGAGGCTTTATTTAAGTTTATAAATTTACTTGTGTTCACGAGCGGGATGCTCGCGCCAGCAGAGGTTATCCTTTTAATATTAAATTAATCCACGATCTTCAAAAAACAATCTAAAATCATATCTAAATTTTTCTTTATCAAATTTTTTAACTTTTTTTGGAAGTGAATCAAGATTTGAGAGTGAATTTAAAATTTCTTTAGCTAAAATCTTATTACTTACTTCATCAGAAGAATCTATAAAAACTTCGTAAAGTTTATTGTCAATTTTAAAATCATTTTCAAAAGTTTTAGATATTTCCATTTCTTCACCAGTAAGTTGATTTACAACCTTCTTATATTTTGTATATTTGGGTTTTCTTGTTTTATACCAACCTTCATATCCCTCTTTTGTTTTTATACAAATACATCCTAAAAGATAATTTTGAATCTCTTCTCCATACTCTTTTTCATTTAAAAATATCTCTATTTCATCTGATAGCTGTCGGATTAATCGGGATTTATGATCTGCATCTCCATCAATTTCTAATGTTATTTTAAATCTCATCTTTCCTTTTTAAATTTTAAAATCTGTTTTTTTTCAACTACAACTAATGAATCACTTGTTAGCTTTAAAATCTCCCATTGAAAATTAGATACATCTTTATCATTAAAAAAATCAATTACTTGACCTTTTCTTTCATACTCAAAAAACAATTGCTTATTATTAGGATAAAAGTTCATTGTCATTGCCTTACCACTAATATTAAGTTTAAGAATTAAACCATTTTCCTCTGTAACCCAGTTACCACAAACAGAATCTACATTTGTTTTATCAACAGGGTTATTTGTTATTGAATTATTTTTTTTGGTGTATGCAAAAACCGCAATGAAAACAACATAAATAAGGACAACAATTAGCTTTTGAAAGAGGCTTTTGTTTTTTAATAACCATGTAAGACCAAAACTTAAAAGTGTACTTATAATACTAGAAAAAAGACTTTCTAAAGGTGAAGAAGATTTGAAAACATATTCTTTAAAAAAGAAAAATGTTAATATAAATACAGACACTGCAAATCCAATCGTTATATAAAATTCTTTATTTAATTTTTGTTTCATTATTTTTTTCTACAAATATAAGAAATACTTTATGTTCCACTCGTGCATTATGAACAACACTATAATCCATAACCTTCAAAAAGAACATCTACACCCCTCAAAAAGAAAAAACTCCCACCTATTTTTTTCTAATTAACGCTATTTTGCACCGCAATCGATTGAATTTTTTCATACGTTTATCGCAGATAATTATTCGGGCTTTATTAAATTTCCTTTATGCAGTACATTAGAATCTACTTTTTAAGTTTTATCTTATTTATCTCTATGCCTTTTAGCTCGAAGGCACAGGAATCCGATTTGTATTTTGATCATATCAATTACGACACGAGTTTTTCTCAGAGTATGATTTCGAGTATTCATCAAACCAAAAAAGGATTTATCTGGATTGGAACGGCAAACGGTTTGATTAGTTATGACGGTTACGATTTCTTGCGATATGTTTATAATAAAGACATACTAAACAGCATCAGCAACAATCATATCAATGTGATTTTAGAAGACAATCAAAAAGAACTTTGGATTGGAACGAATAACGGTTTGAATCTTTTTAATAAAAATGAAAGAAGTTTTGTACGTGTTGATGTCCAAAAAATAAAGGGCGGACGAAATTATATTTCATCTATTATTCAAGACGACGAAAACAGAATTTGGATCGGAACTTTTGGCGGTATCAAAAAACTGAACAGACAAAAATATTTATTGGAAGAAATCTCAAACGACCACAATTCACCTTTTAGAAAAAGCAGGGTTTTATCTTTGTTTTATGATCGCAGTTACGGTGTTTTGGTTGGAACATCAAAGGGTTTAGAATGTTTTGATCCTAAAAATGGTTCGAAAAAAGCATTACCAAAAGCTATTACAGGTAATGAAGCTTTACTAAAATCTAAAATTTGGAAAGTAATCAAAGAAAAAAATGGTGATTTATGGTTTGCAACAGAAGCAAATGGTGTTTTTCATTTTGATATTGATAAAAGTGTCGTAAAAAATTACCTGCTCAATACAAGTAATAAAAACAGTTTGTCTTCGAACTGGGTAAATGATATTGTGGCGGTGGATAATAATACGATCTGGTTTGCTACAAAAAACGGATTGTGTGTTTATAAAAAAGACAGAAATCAGTTTACAAAATACGGACACAATACGCTGGAAAGTTACAGCCTTTCAGATGATGATGTAAAATGTTTTCTGAAAGACCGACACAACGATATCTGGATTGGAACTAATGGCGGCGGCGTTAACTTTTTCCAGAAAACGAATACCAATTTCACCAATATTAGAGAAGTTATTAAGCCTAGTTTCGGGTTGAATACTGCTTTTGTAAATGCCATAGCGCGGGAGAATGACGGTACACTTTGGGTTGGAACAAACGGCGGAGGTTTAAATTATCTTGATTTTAGAAATAACAAAAATGCTTCGTATCAAGTTCAAGGCTATGATTTTGACAAAAGTGTGAATATGATTACCGCTTTGGTGAATCAGAATGAGCAGAATTTGTTTTGCGGGACTTTCAACGGATTATTCAAATTCAATAAAAGCAGTAAAACATTCCAGTTTATATCGCTTTCGCGGAAGGACTCCAAAGAAAGAGAACGCCCAATTACTTCTTTATTGATGGATAACGGAGATCTCTGGGTCGGCACAAACGGAAACGGATTGAAAAAAGTAATGCCAGACGGAACGATCGAAATTTATATGGCAGATGGAAGTTCTAATTCACTTAGTGATAATTTTATTACCGATTTAGTCAACAGAAAAAACGGAATTTGGATTGCTACACAATATGGGTTAAATTATTTTGATAAAAAGCTGAAACAAGTCACAAGAGTTTTTAAAACTGGCGGGAAAAGCGGTTTGTCTAACAATAGTCTTACCGTAATGTTTACCGATTCTAAAAACAGATTTTGGATTGGTGCCGAAAGCGGCGGCGTGAATTTGTTTGATGAAAAGAATGGCCGTTTCTACGAGATTAACCGCTCAATGGGGTTTACAGATGAAACCATCAAAAGCATTTCAGAAGATTCAGAAGGAAATATCTGGATCAGCGATAATAATCTGCTGTATAAAATTAAAACCAAAAGGCTAAGTCCAGCTTTCAGAATTTCTGATTTTGAGATTACTTCCTATTCTTCTAAAGATGGTTTAAAGGTAAAACAGTTTTCAAATAACTGCAGTTTAAAGCTCAATGACAAAGAATTGGCTTTTGGATGTTCGAATGGTTTGGTGCTTTTTAATCCGTCGAAATTAACTAAAACCGAAGATAAAGCACCAATTGTGCTGACGAAACTCATCGTTAATAATGAAGAAATTAGACCGGGAAACAAAGAGGTTTCTCTGGAAAAACGCATTTCGGAAACTTCAGAAATCACACTTAAACATGATCAGGGATATATTGGAATTGAATTTAGTGCGATGAATTTTATTTCGCCTGAAAAAAGTGAATATGCCTATAAATTAGAAAGTTCGTTTAACAAAGACGAGTGGCATATTATTGGTTCACAGCATTATATTAATTTGACGAATCTGAATTCGGGAACTTATACTTTAAAAATAAAAACTTCAAATGGAGGTGGAGAATGGAATCCGACTATTAAAACTTTAAAAATTATCATGTTACCGCCGTGGTGGAAAACCTGGTGGGCGTATATTATTTATCTTGGTTTATTGGCCGGAGCTGGCGTTTTATTGTTTCGTTTTTTAAGAAACAGAGAATTATTAAAGCAAGCTTATTATTTAGATCAGGTTGAGAAAGAAAGACAGGAAGAATTGTATAAAATGAAATTGGACTTCTTTACCAATGTTTCGCACGAAATTAGAACGCCGTTAACCTTGATAAGCGGTCCAGTCGAAGAACTTTTGAACGGTGCCGAAAAGAATTCAAATTTAGAACACAAACTAAAAATTATTAAAAACAATTCGGATCGATTACTAAAGTTGGTAAACGAATTAATGGATTTTAGAAAAGCCGAAAAAGGAAGCATGAAAATCTATTGCGAACAGCAGGATATTGTGTCGTTCTGTTTTGATATTTATGAGTCGTTCCGCGGATTTGCCGTCGAGAAAAAAATTGACTATAAGTTTGTACTCAACATTAATACGGCTCTGATTTATTTTGATAAAAATCAGATGGAAAAAGTAATTTACAATCTGCTTTCAAACGCTTTTAAGTTTACGAGCAAGAATGGCAGGATTACTTTGGCGGTGGAACAAAAAGAAGATTCTGATTCTATTGAAATTAAAGTAAAAGACAACGGAATAGGCATTCCTGAAAACCGAAAAAAGAAAATTTTTAAGAACTTTTTCCAATTAGATGAAAGAGGAAGTGCGAATTTAGGAAGCGGAATTGGTCTGGCTTTAAGCAAAAGTATTGTAGAACTGCATCACGGAGAAATAAAAGTACAGACAGAAGCCGATGCCAATTTCAATACCATTTTCACTATTACTTTAAAGAAAGGAAAAGAGCATTTTAAAAAATCTCAGATTGTAGAAAGTTCGGTTAAAATTGAAGAAAATGCCAATCCGATTTCTGATATTAAAACCGAAATAAATCTATATGAACCTGAATATTTGGATGATGTCGAAAACACTTCTAAAAAGACCGTTTTAGTAATTGAAGACAATGAAGAAGTACTTTCTTTTGTCTACGATATTTTACATACAGATTATAAAGTATTGAAATTTACAGATGGTATTCAAGCATTAGAATATATGGAAAAAGAAATTCCAGATTTAATTGTAACCGATGTTATGATGCCTGAAATGGATGGTTTTGAATTGTGCCGAATTTTAAAAACAAGTCAGAACACCAACCATATTCCAGTAATTTTATTGACAGCAAAATCGTCAACTTTAAATAGAATTGAAGGACTTTCGACGGGTGCCGATGCTTATATTTCGAAACCTTTCAGTATTGAAGAATTAAAACTGACAATTGCCAATTTATTATCTGCAAAAGAGATTATGCGTCAGAAATATGGCGAAGGTTTTATTGCAGATGCTTCAGAAGAAAATATAAATACGCCCGAAGGTTTATTCGTAAAAAAACTAACTCAGATTATCGAATCCAATCTAGACAATACCGATTTTGATGTAAATGATTTGGTGAATGAAATAGGAATGAGCCGAACCGTTTTGTATAAAAAAGTGCAAACGCTGACGAATCATTCTGTTGCAGGTTTTATCAAAAATATGCGATTAAAGAAAGCAGCGAGTCTTTTAGCAAATACGAGTTATTCTGTTTCTGAAGTAACCTATATGGTAGGTTTTAATGATCGAAAACACTTTAGTAAAGAATTTAAAAAGTTTTATAATTTATCTCCGAGTGAATATAAAGGAGCTCAGAGTAAAGTTTAACTTTAAAGGTCACAAAGGTTAATGCAATCCCGATAGCTATCGGGAGTAAAGTTTTCATATTAAACTTTGTGGACTTTACGCATTCTATTAGCAAGAGATTTTATAATTAAAGTAATTTTAAGCTATAAATCTGCTCTGAAAGAGCAAAAAGCAATAGCATTATGCATCGCATCTTGTGTAAAAAGAGCAATTCATAATCTAGCCCTGTAAGGGCGAAAGCATTTAATAGTTTTCTGTATTTATGCTAAAACCTTTCAAGGTAATTTTGTAGGGTTGTATTTTTTAGTAGTGCTTTGCACTACTTTTTTTGCTTTTAGGCTTTCAGTTTATTTAAAAGTTTTGTATTTAGAATTTTGGACTTAAAATTAATCACCTTACAATTTTTTAAGGTTTTTATTACGAATCCCATTTTTAAAGACCTTGCAAGAGGTGAAATTCGCAAATAAACACATTCACGCCCCTAAATGCGAATGTTTTTCTCCCCTAAAACAGTCATTTAATAGTCACATTTGCAACATAAATCATGACTGATTTCTATCTAACTAACCAAAAAATTAATTTATGAAACAAAACAAACATGTAAAGATGTTTTGCTGTGAAGGAAAATATCTAAAACTAGTTTTATTACTGTTTATGTGTATTTTTTCGACCACAATCAATGCACAAGAAAGTTCGATTTCTGGAAAAGTAGTCGATAATGCGGGATTGCCTCTTCCAGGTGTAAATGTACACGCCAAAGGAACTGCAAAAAGCACTCAAACCGATTTTGACGGTAATTTTACAATCAATGTGCCGGCAAAGAGTATCCTTGTTTTTTCTTTTATCGGAATGGATGAAGTTTCAGTTGACACTGAAAACAAGAAAAATCTAAAAGTAGTTTTAAAAGAAAGTTCTCAGGCCTTAGACGAAATCATAGTTGTAGGTTATGGCACCAAAAAGAAAAGTGACGTAATCAGCTCTGTGGCTTCGGTTAAACCTGGCGACATGACCAAAGTAGCAACTTCAGATGTGGGAGAAATGCTTCGTGGTAAAGCAGCCGGAGTTCAAGTTAGTTTAGCTGACGGCGGACCAGGAAGTTCTTCTTCAATTCAAATTAGAGGAAAAAAATCGATTAACGGAAGCAACGAACCAATCGTTATTGCCGACGGAATCGTAATTGGAAACATTAATGATATTAATGCCAACGATATCGCTTCGTTAGAAATCTTAAAAGATGCCGCTGCACAATCTATCTATGGAGCAAGAGCTTCAAATGGTGTAATTTTAATTACTACTAAAAGAGGAAAAACAGGAAAAGCAAAAATCGCTTACAATGGTTTTTCTGGAGTTCAAACTATCAATAGAAATTTTGATGTTTACAGCGGAGAAGAATTTGCCCAGCTAAAAAGAGAAGCTTACAGAACCAGTAACGGAGGAGTTTACAGACCAGATGATCAAGTTTTTACTCCATTAGAATTGCAGTCTGTTCAATCTGGAAAATACATTGATTGGGAAAAACTGGTTTTAAGAACCGGTGTAACCAATAACCATAGTGTGAGTATTTCTTCTGGAACAGATAAAACAAGCATATTTTCGAGTATCAACTACATCAATACCTCTGGAGTAGTCCCAAATTCAGATTACGATAAGGTTGCTATGCGTGTAAATGTAGATCAAAGAGTTACAGATTGGCTGAAAGTAGGAATGAATGTTTCGCTTCAGTATTCAGAATCAAACCGTCCGAATGTGGGGAACATTTTAAATAATGCCATTAACACATCTCCGTTAGGACAAGTATATAATCCAGATGGTTCTTTCCGTTATTTACCGGGAGGAATTCAAGAAACACCAAATCCGCTTATTGATGTTTACGAAACCACTACAAATGAGTTGAATCGTAACGATATCATGAATATATTTCTAGATATAAACTTAGCAAAAGGTTTTACCTATAAATTAAATGCCAGCCGCAGATCGTGGAATTACAAAGCACTGAGCTTTAATACTTCAAAATCTCTTTCTGGGATTGCCAATTCAGGACAAGGAAGCGGTTATATCGAATATAAAGATAATGTAGAATATCAATTGAGTAATATTTTACATTACAACCTTAATCTAGCCGAAAAAAATCATTTTAACTTAACTGGAGTTTACGAGATTACTTCATCAGAATACAATGATTTTAGAAACTCAGCCAGCAGGATTCCAAGTGATATTTTAGGTATTTACGGCTTAGAAAGTGCTTTCCTGAATACACCTTTAATCGGAGGAAACGAAAAATCTCTGGTCTCTTTCGCAGGAAAATTAGAATACGATTTTGATAACAAATATTACTTCACCGTTTCAGGAAGAGCCGACGGATCTTCTGTATTTGGAGCTAATAATAAATGGGGATTCTTTCCAGCTGTTAATGCTGCATGGAATGTTACGAATGAGGAATTCATGAAAGAACATGTTCCAGTTTTAAGCAACTTAAAATTGAGAGCAAGTTATGGTAAAGTAGGTAATCAGCCTCAAAACCCGTATCAAAGTATGGCAACCGCTGTACAGAGAGACTACATTATCAATGGTGTAAAAGTTTCGGGTTATGTGCCGGGTTCACAATTATCGAATCCGGATTTAAGATGGGAAACTTCAACGCAGTTAAACTTAGCGGCTGATTTCGGTTTGTTTAAAAACAGATTAACGGGAACTGTTGAGGTGTACAATACAGATACTTCAGATTTATTGATTTATGAAACGCTTAACGCGAATACAGGTTACACGACCAAACTTTCTAATATTGGAAAAGTAAACAATAAAGGTTTGGAGGTGACTTTGAATGGCGATGTAATTAAAACAAAAGATTTCAGATTGAATCTTGGAGCCACTTTCACTAAAAACAAAAACAGCATTGTAAGTATCTATGGAAAAGATGCAGACGGCGATGGAAGAGAAGATGATGCAGTTGGAAACTTATGGTTTATTGGAAAACCAATCGATGTGTATTACAGATATAAAGCAGTTGGAATTTATCAGGAAGGAGAAAATATTCCGCTGGTGACAGGAACTACTTTGTATCCAGGAGATATAAAATTGTGGGATGCAGATCCATCAAACGGAGCCAATCCAAATCCAGATCAAGATAGAGTAATTACTTCTAAAATGCCAGATTGGTTCGGAACTTTCTCTTTGGCTTTAGAATACAAACAATTTGATTTCTCTGCAGATATTTATACCGTTCAAGGTGTAACGAGAGATAATTTATTCTTATACGATTATGTTCGCGGAGGTTCTTTAAGAGGAGTTAAAAACGGTATCAAACAAGATTATTGGACACCAGAAAATCCTGGAGGAAACTGGCCGAGACCAAGAGACGGAAATGATCCTCCGTATATCAATACTTTAGGATTGCAGGATGCCTCATACATTCGTTTACAAAACGTTTCGGTTGGATTTAAATTCCCAGAAAGCACTCTTAAACCATTAGGACTAAGTAATATGAGACTTTATGTTACAGGAAGTAATTTGGTTACGCTTACCGATTATCAATCGTACAGTCCTGAAAAAGAAATAAGCGATTATCCAGAGCCTGTTACCTGTGTTATAGGCTTGCAGATAGGTTTCTAATCACAAGGTTTAAGACATTCAATAAATAAAAAATAACAAGATCATGAAAAATATAAATTTTCTATTTGTTTTGATTTTCGGACTTTCTTTGGGACTTACTTCTTGCGAAGATTTTCTGGAAGAAACGGTAAAAGATCAAGTTTCTGTAGATTATATCTACAGCTCTCCAGCTGGTTTAGAAGTTGGGGTTAATGCACTCTACAATCAGATGCGTTATTATAATCTGCCTTCTGGCGACAACAGCGATTTGTGGGCCAATGTATTCTTTATGGTTGCAACCGACTTAGGCTTGCACAGAACTTGGAATACACCTTACGGAACAGGTCATAATCCTCAGTCTTATACAGGTTCAAAATGGATTCAAGGTTATAAAATCATCGACAGATGTTCGGCGATTATCACTTCGGCTAGATCCATACAAATGGATGAAACAGCTAAAAAAAGATTAGTGGCGCAGGCAAGAGTAATTAGAGGTGAATTGTATTTGGATCTAAAACAAATGTATGGCGGAATTCTAATCGATACAATTCCAACAACGCCGCAAAACATCAATGATCCAGTAGAATATAAAGTAGCAAGCGACGCCGATGTTTACAAACTAATCGATGGCGATTTAGATTATGCAATTGCAAATCTTCCTTTTAAAGTAGATCCGGGACGTTACGGACAAGGTGTTGCAAGACATATTCGCGGTAAAAGCGCTTTATGGCAGCAGGACTGGGCAGGAGCAGCAGCACAATTTGATGCTATTATCAATGACGGAACTCACGGATTAGTGGCCCTTGCCGATGTTTGGGGACAAAACGGAAATCATAAAGAATCACTTTTTACGTATCAAAAAGATTTTCTATTAGGACCTGACGATAATTTGGCAGGCGGCGGTGGTTCTTGGTTAAGCAGCGTTTTCACACATAGAACTTACGAATTAAATACAAACGAATTGGTTCAGGACGTTGCTTACGGCGGTCAGGCTTTAGGTTGGTTTTATCCAAATAATTATTTGAAATCACTTTACGATCAAACGAACGATTTGAGATTTAAGACTTATTACTATTCAGATAATTATCAGGATTATAAAATCAATGTACCAAGTAATCCAAAATTTGGACAGCCGATTACCAATCCCGCCATTGCAGCACCAAATGGAAATTATAGAGCTTGGCATTGGAGTTTGAAAAAATATCATGATTCAGAAAAACTGCCAATGACTTCAAATAGTTTTAAAGATTATATGTATTACAGATTGGCTGAAACCTATTTATTAGCATCTGAAGCATATCATAATTTAGGAAATGATGGTAAAGCTTTGGCTTATTTAAATAAAGTAAGAAGAAGAGGTTACACAGGAAATCCTGAAAGTACAGTAACTACTTTTGATTTAACAGCGTGGACATTAAATAATTATTTAGACGAATCAGCTAGAGAATTAGCATTCGAAAATAACAGATGGTTTTTGCTGAAAAGACTTGGACTTTTAGTAGAAAGACAAAATTTATATTTCCGTTCAAGTCCATCTGGAACTCTTTCTGGAGAAGTACAGCTTAAAATGACTCCAGCAATGATTAATATGCCAATTCCGCAGAGCCAGATTGATTTGATGGGAAAACCAGCTGGATTTAATGTTGGTTATAATTAATTGATTGTAAAGAATAAGGTTAAGGTTAAAGTTAGTAATAACCCGATCTGGAAATCAAAGTAAAAATTGATTTCCAGATCAAACTAAAAAAACACAAAATGACACATAAAAAATATATTCTAAGTATACTGACAGTTTTTTTGTTTGCATCCTGCAGCAACGACGAAAAAGTAGTTTTTATAAATGCGGACGAAGGCGATACAGATAATCCAAATCCGATTACTCAGACATTAAAAGAAAAAGCCAAATTTAAAATCGGCGCTGCAGTAAAAATGAGAGACCTGCAAAATGAAGTCAATTTTAAAAATGCCGTTCTAAAAAATTACAGCCAGATAACAGCCGAATTTGAAATGAAAATGGCAAGTATCTGGACCTCTTCAACAGCTTATAATTTTACAGCAGCCGATTATTTAGTTGGTTTTGCGAAAGACAATAATCTGGAAGTTCACGGACATACTTTGGTTTGGTATGATTCTTTTCCAGAATGGTTCAAAAATGCCAAATATGATTCTATTGCCTTCGAATCAAAAGTAAAAATTTACATTACCGATGTTGTAGGCCGTTATAAAGGCAGAGTAAAAAGCTGGGACGTTGTCAACGAAGTTTTTGCAGACGGCGGGGCAATGCGAAATGAAACCGTAATTAATTCATTATTTAAAGATCCGATTGGTTTTTATGGAAGATGTTTCCGTTATGCCAAAGCAGCCGATCCAGATGCTAAATTATTTTATAATGATTACAGTGTAGTTATAGATGCAGGAAAAAGAGCGTCCATAAAAAAAATGGTAACCAGATTTAAAGCTAATGGAGTTCCAATTGACGGTGTAGGAGATCAATTTCACTACGCAACAGATACCAACAGACAAACCATGAAAACGGGTTTTACAGATATGGCTTCAACAGGATTATTAATCCATATTTCAGAATTAGACATCAAGGTGAATACAAGCAAGTCTGATTCGTATGTCTTTACAGATGCCGAAGCACAAAAGCAGTCAGAAACTTATAAATACATTACGTCAATGTATGAAGAATTGCCCCAAAGCCAAAAATTCGCGATCTCAACTTGGGGCGTAACCGATAAATATACTTGGCTGACAAGCTTCTGGCACTTCAAAGAATATCCGTTGCTGTTAGATGCCGATTATAATAAAAAACCGGCGTATCAAGGATTTTTAGATGGATTGAAGTAAGAGAAGTGTAGAAGCAAGAGACAAGAAGCAAGATTTTATGAGATGTCTTTTCTCTTTGTTCTTACATCTATTTTCTAAAAAGAAAGCAAGTGACAAGAAACAAGATTTGATAAGAGTCTTACCTCTGAATTACAGTTTATAAAAAAGACGAATAAATCAGTTAGGAAATCTTGCTTCTTGTCTCTTTCATCTTTTCCCTCTCAAAAAAATTAACCACAAAACATTAAAATCATGACCATAAAACTAAACCATATACCGAAATTAAAATATTTCCTTTTAGTGCTTTTTGCAGGTTTGCTTTCCTGCGAAGATGATGTACGCGAAGTTTATCTTTATAAAAAAGGAACAATAGATGCCACTTCTACAAATACTGCTATTAAAGGAGGAGAAACGGTTACTTATACCGATGCGTCAACAAAAGTACGAGCTATCAAATGGACCTTTCAAGGAGGATCTCCTGGTGTTTCTATCGAACCAACTGTTGAAGTAAAATACACCAAAGCAGGCACTTTTACGACAACTCTTGAAATAACACATACTGATAATACAATCGAAAAGAAAACATTTACAGTTGTGGTAGAAGCGCCGCCAACACCACCCATTGTTGTTCCAGCCGATGCCCTTAAAATTTACTCTGAAAATCCTGATTTTACTAAAACAGCTCCTGTTTTGAACTGGGTTTCAAGTAATCAATTTGTAATTAAAGAAGTGGCAACCGAAGGATACGAAGGTGCTTACAGAAATTTTTCTCTTCCGGCAACACCGCCTGCAGCAGAAGCTAAATGGGCAATGGCAATTCTGTCGTTCGTAAATTTCACAGATATTACATCTTACACTTATATCAATATGGCGGTAAGAACAACAAGTACAGGAAAAATCAGATTTAGAATGAAAGATGCTTCTAATACTGGTTATGTAGAATTTGATGCTACAAGTAATTTGTACGGATTAAAAAGAGATGGAAGCTGGAACATGGTGAAAATTCCAATTGCAGATTACAAAAAACAAAATCCAGCATTAGACTTAACTAAAATTAAAGATATTTTAGTGTTAAGAAGCGTTGATCCAGAAGATGTTAGAGCTTTAAATAACTACATTTTCGATTTCGATCATATCTATTTGTCTAAATAATTTTTTACACAGCTAAAGGTAATCAGCTTTGTCAAAGTTTAAAACTTTGACAAAGCTTTATACAAAGAAGCACACGAATTACTACATGCATTCACGCAAGTGAAAGCCTTTATTTGTAAAGTAAATCTATGTTTCTATGAGTTAAAATTTAGTATTAAGGAATTTCTCAAAAACAATAAAAACCGAATTTAATGAAACATTCCATTTATGTATTGTTCTGTTTTATAAGCCTGATTTCATTACACGCACAGAATAAAATTACATACCAAAAAGTAGAAGCCAGACAAAATGCATTAGATCCAAAATGGATTTCTTACGAAGCCAAAACGATTGACAAACTGCCTGGATTTAAGACTAAAAAACAAGAACCGATTTCAATTTACGGCGGATCAAAAGTCTGGCAGAAAGAAGCAACAGGATTTTTTAGAACCGAGAAAATAGACAATAGATGGTGGATTATTGATCCAGAAGGTTATCCGTTTATTTATAAAGGAATTGCAGTTTTCAATGCAGGACGTTCTGTTAATCAGCAGAAAGCATTTGATAAAAAATTCGGGAGCAAAGAAAACTGGGTTAAACAAGAATCAAAATTACTTCGCGATAATGGTTTTAATGGTGTAGGAGCATGGTCGAATGTTGATTTGGTTAAAAATGCTGAAAATCCGCTGGTTTATACCGTGATTATTTCGCCAATGGGAATGTATCATTCTGATCACATTAAAAAATACGGTGGAAAATACAAAGAAGCGAGCTGGCAGAATTACCGTTTTGATCTGGTGATGGTTTTTGATAAAGAATTTGATGCTTATATCGAAAAATCGGTAAAAGAAGTTTCTCAGTATAAAAATGATAAGTATTTGATGGGTTATTTTACTGATAATGAACTTCCTTGGTATAATGATGCATTAGATAAACATTTAACTTTATTGGCCAAAGATGAACAGGGATATATAGCAGCAAAAGAATGGCTGGACAAAAGAAAAGGTTTTAATGCTTCTATTTCTGATATTAATCAGGAAGATCGAATGGCTTTTACCGCTTTTTATTTTGAAACATATATGAAAAAAGTAACCGAAGCACTTCGAAAAGCAGATCCAAACCATATGTATTTAGGATGTCGTTTTAATCAGGACAAAGAGCAGGAATTAACGAATCCAGAAATTTTTAAAGTGGCTGGAAAGTATATGGATATTATTTCGATCAATCATTATAGAAAATGGGAGCCAAGTCAGGAATTGATGAACAATTGGGGAGAATGGTCAGGAAAACCATTTTTAATTACTGAATGGTATACAAAAGGTGAAGATTCTGGTTTGCCAAACAATACAGGCGCGGGATGGCTAGTTCGAACACAAAAAGAAAGAGGACTTTTTTATCAGAATTTCACGTTGGAATTATTGAAAAATAAAAATTCTGTCGGATGGCATTGGTTCAAATATATGGATAATGATCCGCAGGATTTAAGCACCGATTATTCCAATCGTGATTCAAATAAAGGAATTGTGAACAGCAATTTTGAACCTTATCAGCCATTATTAAAAGAAATGAAAGTGATTAATGATAATGCTTATGAACTGACTCGTTATTTTGATAAAAAGAATTAAAAATTAAGAATTAAAAATTAATAATCTGCTAAATCTGCCGAATCTGCGAGAGAAAATTTTAGGTCGCAGATCAACAGATAAATTAGTTTACGTAAATAGAACGCGGATAAAACAGATTTGGATTTTATCTAAAAATCCGTTTTTATCCGCGTTTTCGTGATAACGAATCCGTTTAATCTGTGTCGAAATTTAGTTGATTAATTAGAGCTATATAATTAAAAATAAAAACTATGAAAAAAATTGTTATGCTGTGCTGTACTTTTCTACTAATGGGAAAAACAATAGCGCAGGAAGTTCCGTTAGTTTCAAATATTGCAGCCCGAAACAATATCACTTTAAACGGAAAATGGAGTTACATCGTAGATCCGCTTGAAAACGGATATTACGATTACCGCCTAATGCCTTTTAAAAACAACGGATTTTTCGAAAATAAAAAATGGAACACCACAGATTTAACCGAATATAATTTTGCGACTTCTGCCACAATGGACATTCCGTCTGATTGGAATTCGAAAGACGAAAGATTGTTTTTTTACGAAGGAACAGTTTGGTTTCAAAAAGACTTTAATTATAAAAAAGATGCTAAAGCCAAAGGAATTTTGCATTTTGGAGCCGTTAATTATGATGCGAAAGTGTATGTAAATGGAAAATTAGCAGGAACACATGTGGGAGGTTATACACCTTTTAATTTTGATGTGACCAATTTATTAGTAGACGGAAATAATTTCGTTGTAGTAAAAGCAGATAACAAACGTCATAAAGACAATGTGCCAACGGTAAATATGGATTGGTGGAATTACGGCGGAATCACAAGAGATGTAACTCTAGCTCAAGTTCCGAATACTTATATCGAAGATTATTTGGTTCAATTGGATAAAAAAGAAAAAGGAAAAATTTCTGGCTGGATAAAATTGAATAACGAAAGTGCCAATCAATCTGTTTCTGTTTCGATTCCAGAATTGAAAATTAAAAGGAATATTACCACAGATGCAAAAGGATTAGCATATTTTGAAATTAAAGCGAATCCAATTTTATGGACGCCGGAAAAACCAAAATTATACGATGTTATCATTGCTAAAGCAGATGAAAATATTGCGGATCAAATTGGTTTTAGAACTATTGAAGCCAAAGGAAAAGAAATTCTTTTAAATGGAAAAAAAGTCTTTTTACGCGGCATCAGTATTCACGAAGAAGCGCCTTTTAGATCAGGGAGAGGCTGGTCACAAGATGATGCGATTACTTTGTTGAATTGGGCAAAAGAATTAGGCTGTAATTATGTTCGCTTGGCACATTATCCGCACAACGAAAATATGGTAAGAGAAGCCGAAAAAATGGGAATTATGATTTGGTCTGAAGTTCCCGTTTATTGGACCATTTCTTGGACAAATCCAGATACGTATGCAAACGCAGAGCGCCAATTGCACGACATGATTTACAGAGATAAAAACCGCTGTGGAATTGTTATTTGGTCAATTGCCAATGAAACGCCGCATAGTGATGAAAGAGATGTTTTCTTAAGTAAATTGGCAAAATACGCGCGTACGCAAGACAATTCTCGTTTGATTAGTATGGCGATGGAAGTAACCAAAAGCCCGAACAATGTAAATACTCTTCATGATAATATGAATGAATATGTTGATATCGTGAGTTTCAATCAATACTTGGGTTGGTACAGAGGAACTAACGAATCTTGCAAAGACATGCAATGGGTTATTCCATATAACAAACCGGTGATCATCAGCGAATTTGGCGGCGAAGCTTTACAAGGTTTGCATGGAGATAAAAAAGAGCGCTGGAACGAAGAATATCAAGAAGAATTGTACATTCAAAATACCCAGATGTTTAATAGAATTGAAGGTTTAGCAGGAGTTTCGCCTTGGATTTTGGTTGACTTTAGATCGCCAAGAAGACAATTGCCAAACATTCAGGATTTCTTTAACCGTAAAGGTTTAATCTCAGATCAAGGAATTAAGAAGAAAGCTTTTTATGTAATGAAAGATTGGTACGCACAGAAAGAAAAAGAATATAAATAAGTTAGTAGTTTAAATAGAGTGAAAAACCTTCAGAATCAGTTTAGATTTTGGAGGTTTTTTTTATGTATCAGTAATTTTCAAAATGAACTTTTTGTACGATAACATTCAGGTGTATTTAGTTATATTTGATAGCGATTGAATCTGACATTTAGCACTAAAATGAATTATCAAAAAATAGCTGAAAAAATAATACAACTAAGAAACGCTGATTTTGAATTAAGAGAAAAACTTATTCAAAACGGACAGCTTTCAGCAGGATATAATGCGGAAATGGAACAACTGCACAATAAAAATGCAAGTGAATTAGAAGATATAATAAAACAGATTGGTTATCCATCAATTGATAAAGTTGGAGAAGAAGCCAGTCAAAGCGCGTGGATTATAATACAGCATTCAATTGGACAGCCAGACTTTATGAGAAAATGCGCCTTCGAATTAGAAAAAGCTGTAAACGAAAATAAAGCTGATCCAATAAATTTGGCTTATCTGCTAGATAGAATTACTGTTTTTGAAAATAAACCCCAGCTTTACGGAACGCAGTTTGATTGGGATGAAAACGGTAAAATGAGTCCAAATTCTTATGATGATTTAGCAAAAGTAAATGAAAGACGGAAAAATATCGGTCTTAATTCTTTAGAGGAGCAAATAGAAATTATGCGAAGAAGAGTGAAAGATGAAAATCAATCTCCTCCAAAAGATTATGAAAAAAGGAAAGAGGAAATGGAGGAATGGAAAAAGAAAACGGGCTGGATAAAATAGAAATTTAGATCTTGTTTGTTCCCTAGGAACATCTCGTCTGTAGAAAAATTATATGCGATTTTTATTTTACGTTCCGTAGGAACGTTTGGTTTGGTATCATTTTTTATAATTTGATGGGCTGCCTTTTTTTTCTACCGATGAAACATTCCTACCGGAATGATGATAGGTACAAAAATTGAAAGTTCAGTTTTATAATAAACAATAAAGCTGTCTCAAAAAATGAGACAGCCTCGAAATATTTTCTCCGCCGGAGCGGACGATATAAAATTACTTCACTAAATAATCAACCTGATCTGCTTCGCAAAGTCTGAAATATCCAAAAGCAAACTCATTCGCATTACTTGTATTTATAATATTTCCTCTAATATTTCCCGGAGGAACAGAAAAAGGATTGGAGCTGGAAGCTTCCAAAATTAATTTCCAATAATTGAAGAAGTTTTTAGAAACGCCTCTATGTGTAATTTTCACTGTATTTCCAGCTTTCATGTCTTCATGAGAAAATCGGGTGCTTATTTCGTTTCCGTTGTAAAAATCATCATTTGTGATTTCGTATTCTGGATAAATTAAAAACTCACTTTGATAATCGGTCACATAAAAATTAGTTTGATCAGCAGGATCGTTGTAATAAAAAGTCAGTTCGATCACATCTTCGCCTCCAAAATCTGGAACAATTTTTTGCTCCACTTTATTAATTGGAGTGGCAGAGGTTAGTTTTTCAGTTGCCGTAAAACTTTGTCCTTCGGCAGTGATAAACAATTTATATTCCATATCAATTACAGGAACAAAATTGGTGCATTTGTAAACTCCAGCTTCTGTTTCATTAAACGTAAAAACGTCTCCGTTGCTATTTTCAACACGTACTTGTGCTCCAGAAACTTTTGGCGTTGTACCGCTGTAATAAGGAGCCGTTTTACTCACTTTTATAGTCTGTTCGTTTCCGGCAGTTCCTTTTTTCCAAATAATTTCAGCATCAATTACCAATTTGGTTTGGCCAGTTTCAAGGTCAAGATTTACGACATCTTCGCACGAAACAAAGGAGAAAACAATAAGAAGACTTATTAATGCCAATGCTTTATTCATTACCGTATATTTTTTCAATTTATTCATCGCATTAAAATTTAAAGTTATAAGAAACTCCAGGAACAATTCCGAAAATCGATAGTCTTCTGGTTTCATTTGCACCAGTATCTTCATTGGTTGTAAAACTCATAGAAGCGGCATTCTTTCTGTTATAAATATTATAAAGACTGAATACCCAGTAGCTCTGCCAGCCTTTCTTTTTGTCTGGTTTTGGGGTGTAAGTTGCCGCAACATCTAGATGGTGAAAAAGCGGTAATCGGTTTTCATTTCTCAAAGAATAGTTTGGAACATGAATGCCTCCCATTTCATAATAGCCATTTGCGTAAGTAACCGGCTGACCTGACTGTAAAGTGAAATTTCCATTAAAAGACCATTTTGGATTCAATTCATAACTCCCTACAATGCTTAGATTATGCATTTTGTCATAACCTGAAAGATACCAGTCACCATTTGCAATTCCAGGTTCTTCAGCAGTTCTTCCCGGTGTTTTTTGTTCCGCTCGAGATAGGGTATAAGAAACCCATCCGGTAAAGACACCAACATTTTTTCTGAATAATAATTCCATTCCATACGATCTTGCTTTTCCGTTCAGAATTACCTGTTCAATATTATTGTTAGCCAAAACATCAGCTCCGTCAATATAATCAATACGATTTTGGACATTTTTATAAAATAATTCGGTTTCTAAAGAATAATCTCCGTCTTTGAAATTTTTGAAATACCCCAACGCATACTGATCTAAAAGCTGCGGTTTTGTAAAAGGGCCGCTTGGAGTCCAAATGCTCATTGGCAGCGGAGATTGTGTATTGGATAAAATATGAATGTATTGCGCCATTCTGTTGTAACTTGCCTTTACAGAAGTATCGTCATTAAAAGCATAAGAAAGAGCAGCTCGTGGTTCAAAATTGTTGAAAGTACTTATAGCTTGTCCTTTTTTGTAATTGATGGTTCCTGTTGGAGTTCCTTCTTCGTAAATTTTATATAACGGATTATAGACTACTGCCTGACCATTTTCGTAAGTACTGATCTCTTCTCCTCCTAAACGATAAAAGGAACTGTAACGAAGGCCATAACGGAAATTCAATTTATCTGTAATCTGATTTTCAAAATCGATAAAAGCAGAAGCTTCCAAAGCATATTTTTTATCCAGCTGTTTGTAATTAAACTGAGAATCTGAAGTAGTTGGCGCTACAACTCCCGGATTAAAATTATAATACAAACCATCAATGCCATAATTGATTTTGAATTTTTCAGATGTCTGATAGTTCCAATTGTACTTTAATCCGTAACTCTTAATATTACTGTCCCATTTAAAACTTTCAATCGGAATTTCTAGATTGAATCTGTAATCGCTGTAAAAAGCAGATAAATTACTGTTTAAACGATCAGAAAATTTATGTTTCCAGCTTAAAATACCCATTGTACTTCCGTAAGTACTTGCAAAACGGTCGTTAATGTCAAATAAGTCGTTTCCGAAATAACCAGAAAAGGAAAGTGTATTATTGGCATCAAAACGGAAATTCAGTTTGGCGTTCAAATCATAAAACATGGCGGAGTTGTTATTGTCCGCCAGTTTCATGAACAAATGCGCATACGAAGTACGTCCGGAAAGGATGAACGAACTTTTCTCTTTCTGTATTGGTCCTTGAACCAAAAGGCGGCTCGAGATAATCCCGATTCCTCCATTTACTTTATATTCTTCAAAATCTCCAGTCTGCTGGCTAACATCTAAAACAGAAGAAACACGTCCTCCAAATCTAGAAGGAATACCGCCTTTATATAAATCTAAACCATTGACAACATCCGCATTAAAAATCGAGAAAAAACCAAACATATGCGAGTCAGCATAAACAGGAGCGCCGTCCAAAAGAATCAAATTTTGATCGGCAGCACCGCCGCGGACATTAAATCCCGAAGAAGCTTCTCCAGCGTTGGTAACTCCAGGTAAAGTCAAAATCGATTTTAAAGGATCTGGCTCACCCATTGCAACAGGAATTTTTTTGATTTCCTGCATCGAAAGTTTATTAACACTCATTTGAGTGGTTTTGATATCTGCAGCTTTACTGTTCATGACAATAACTTCTCCTAATTGCTGGCTGTCAGATTCTATACTGAAATTGAGATTTGTATCATCATTTAAATTTACCTGTTTTTCCTTATTCTTAAATCCAATATAGCTGACAGAAACGGTGTAACTTCCATTCGGAATTTCGATGCTGTACTTTCCATTTAAGTCCGTTACGGTACCAGTTTCCAATTCTATAATATAGATATTAGCACCAATAACAGGCTGTTTTTCATCATCAAGAATTTGTCCTTTTAGCTTGCTTTTTTTTTTAGCTGGTTTTTGGATTTGAGATTTCTGTTTCACAAAAATATTATTGCCAACTATAGAAAATTGTACAGATGCAGTTTTGTTTAGTTCTGCAACCAGCTTTTCGATATCCGTCTGTTTAAAAGTATTTTTTTGATTAAAGTATTTTTTACTGGTATCGATTTGATCTGTAAAAGCAAATTTATAATCTGTCTGGTTTTCAATTTGCTTGAAAAATTCTTTTAAAGTTACATTTTGATCTACAGTTACTGTAACGCTCTGGGCAGACATACATAAGCTGAATAAAAAAAAGCATGCTGAAATTATATGCTTCATGAAATTTTGTATTTTTGAATAATTATTAACTGGAATAACCTCGTGTTATCCTGAATATGAGGAGGATGTGGAGTTTCGCGGCTTACATCCTTTTTTCTTTTCTATTGAAGAAAAGTAATCTGTTTTAAATCTTCATTGATTTCAAAGTTTAGGTTATACATTTCTGATATTAATTGTACAATTGTTTTTAAATCTTCTTTTTTATTGATTCGGATTGTGATTTTCTGATTCAAATAATCGTTAGGAAGAATGACTTTGTAGTCGTAATTTTCCTCAATATATCTGCTGAGGTTGGTTAGTTTTTCATTGTCAAAATCTATAAAACGGCTGAATTCTTTAACCGAGGCAATTTGGTTTCCATACGTAAACTTTTCTCCTGGTTTTAAAATCCAATTTTTTTCTTGGCCTTTCACATTCATTTGAACACTTCCTTCAAAAAGCTCAACCGTTATTTCCTCATTTGCCCCTTCTTTTACAATAAATGAAGTTCCTAAAACCGTAGTGGTCGTTTCATCACAGAAAACCTGAAAGGGATGCTGTTTATCTTTTTTTACTTTAAAATAAACTTCACCGTCAATTTGGATTTTCCTGTTTAAAGCAAAATTATTTCCATAAGAAATTTTAGAATTCGGACTTAATTCTACTTTCGAACTATCCGGCAGAACAACATACTTGATTTTTGACGTAGTGTTTTCAATTACATTTTCAGTTGAAACGATTGTGTTTGCTTCCAAAGGTTTGTTGTTGAAATAAATTCCGGTTCCAATAAGAACAAATACCAGGACAGAAGCGGCGACCAAATAACGCCACGGCTGTGATTTGCGTTTCTTTTCGGCGAAAGCTTTAGAACGGAATTCTTCCCACGAAGCTCCTTTCATTTCATCTGAATGTGAAGCAGGAGTTTCATGCCATAATTTTTCAAACTCATCATCAAAATTTTCCTTTTTCATTTTTTTTTGTGTTAGAGTTTTTTGCAATAAAATCCTTGTTTGGTAAAAACACCATAAACCATTTCCTTGATTTCTCTGTTGGTTTCGATTCGAAGAATTCTTTCTCGTTTTGTGAAATCAAAATTTATAATACAATCGGAAATAACGAACTGTAAAAGGGCAACAAGTAAACTTGCGTCTTTTTTGGTTCTAACATTGGTTTTATAAGCCTCAATATGCATTTTTTGTTCTTGTTTTTATAGATAACAAACGAGAACAAAAAAGTTCCTAATGGTTTTCGATTTTTTTTCGAATAAATTTACTGGCAAGATAAATATGATTGGCGATGGTCTTTTCAGAAAGATCCGTCATTTCTGCAATCTCCTTATAGCTAAGGTTTTCCAGTTTGTGTAAAGTAAATATTTTTTGTTGCTGTTCTGGAAGCTGATTAATAAAATTTTGAAGTTTTTCTTGTCTTTCTTCAAAAAGTCCCGAATCAGTTTCTTCATCTAAAATCTCAACTTGATCAGAATTAAGCTGTATTATTTTGTTTTCTCTGTTAACATGATTAATAATAATGTTTTTGCAGATAACAAAAATTTGTTTGTCAAACAAAACGTCTTCGTTAAGCAGTTCTCTTTTATTATATAATCTTATGAAAGTCTCTTGAACAAAGTCTTCGGGAGTAAAGACGGAAGAATTAAATCGTTTGGCAATGTTTATCAGTTTATCGTAGTATTTGAAGTAAACCTCTTTGAAGGCTGCTTCATTCCCTTTTTTTAAACTTAAAATAAACTTTTTATTGTCCATAACGAAAATATCGCGACTAGTTTTAACTAATCTAAACTCATTGGTTTCAATATTATTGCATTCCGAAAATAATTGCATTCGGATTTTGAATGTAATAAGTTACAAAGAACCGTAATTTAAATTTAAGATTTGACGCTCTTCTCAGAAAATGTTACAGTTAACGAGATCTTTTTTTGATTTAAAAAAGAAGATATTTGAAAGGATCATTTCTGTGAAACAAAAAAGAGGTTTTTCTTTTTCGAAATCTTTCTATTAAAAATTGAATTAAACCAATTATTCCTACATTAGCCCCAACCAAAACATAAACTATGGAGAATTTTATTCTTTTTGCCTTAATTGTATGCATTGTTGTCTTATTTAATAAGTTTAATAACTTAAAGGAAGAAAATGAGCATCTCGATTCACTTTATAGGAAAAACAGAGAAGATTTTAATACTTTAAAAAATGAGTTAGCTGCGATTAAAATGCAGCTCTCACAATCTGATTTTATTCCTGATAATTCTAATTCTGTAAGTGAGAAACGAGAAATTATTCTAGATCCTGTTGAGGAGGTTTTTTCGCCAGTGCTCCCAAATTCTTTTGTGGTTGATGATGCTGCTCAAAACGAAAAAGAAGTTATTGAAGAATCAATAGAACCAGTTGTAAGTTTCGAATCTGCTTCACTTCCTAAATTAGATAGAGATGAAACTCCAGAACTGGAAGAAGTTTTAGAAACCAATTATTATAATAACTTGGAATCACAGCCTGAAATGCCGGTTCGTGAAGAAGAAGTTTATGTAGAAAGTGCTTTTTCAATCTTTATGAAAAAGCTCGAACAGCAGTTTGTCGAAAACTGGACAGGAATTCTAGGAACTGCAATTATGGTTTTAGGAATAGGCTATTTAAGCATTTACACGGCATTGAAAGTGTCGCCAATGTTTAGAATTTTAATTCTTTGGCTTTATGCCGGAATTTTAGTGGGTTCGTATTATTTTTTAGAGAAAAAGGAAAAATGGTTTAAAACAGGGCTTTGGCTGCGCAGTGCGGGAGCGAGTTTATTTTTGTTTGGTTGTTTTGGAGCTTCACAAATTCCAGCTTTGCGCTTTATTACTAATATTCCAATTGCTTATTCGCTTATAGGATTTGGGATTATACTCAATTTATATGTCGGATATATTATAAAACAACAGACATTTTTATCACTGCATGTGATTTTGAGTATTTTAATTTTATGTGTAATTCCAGAAAAACTCTTAGTTACATTTTTACTGGCAGCATTAACTGCTGCTGCAGGAATCGTTTTGTCTTATAAAGAAAAATGGGAATATCATTTATTAATTGTTATTTCAGGCTTTATCATCTTTGATATTTGGTTTACGCAGGGAGCAAACGCTTTGAGTGCGGCAGAAAATCTTTTTGCTATACTCGGAATTGTTTTGGTTTCAGTAAGCTGCATGTATATGCAGTATCGCAGTATTTATGCCGATACACGCTTTGATAAAATTGCTTTTCTAACGCATCTAACCAACTGGGTTTTATTTGCCGCAGGTTTAGTTTTACATTCAACAGGAAGTAAAATCAAAATTTTTGTTTTGTTGGCGGCAGGAATACTTTGCCTTTTTGCAGCACTTTTTGCAAGAAAGAAAAAAATCTTTTGGCTGTATCATCTAGACGGAATGGTTTCTTTTATACTTTTTTCTCTAAGTATATTTATGCTTAACGATTGGAAAGTTGGTTTTGATATTATTGTATGCGGAATATATTTTTTAATTCTTACCTGTTTATTTATTGTTTACAAAAGCAAAGAAGTTTTACTACATAAAATATTCTTAGTAATCAATCATATTTTCTGTTTGTTCGCTTTCTTCTTTTTTGTTTTCAATATAAGTTCGTCTTTAGAGATAAAGGTTACAAATAGCTTTGCTTCATTAATTGTGCTGCTCATTACGTCATTAGCAGTTCCAATAATCAGCACTGTTAAAAAAGAGTTTTTAGAAGTGGATTCTTTTCTAACTAAAAAAGATTTGAGTTTAAACGGCATTTTTTCTATTCTGTTTTCAATATTGTTTTTTGTAAGCTGGAATCAAACTATCGAAATTTCATTTTATTATCCAATCGTAGTTGTTGCTTTGCTGTGGTGTTCTTTACGATTCAAATTCAAAGCAAACACCTTTGATCTTGGCAGATTTGTGTTTTTACTGCTTTCTATTGGTACAGCATTAACCTTAATTCTGATGGAACCAAAATCGAATGTAGATGTTCTTTTTGCTTTAGGAATTGTTTCTGTAATAACACTTAATTGGTTTGTAAAGTTCTTTTATAAAGATGATTCAATTGTCAAAACTCTTGGAATTATCGGAATAAATGCTTTGCTAATCTCTCTTCTGTATAAATATTTAGCGGGTTATCATATCGTCCAGATTTTTGGTTTATTTGTAATCGCTTTGCTGAATCATGAATTTTTATGGATTCAGTTTAAACGAAAAGTACTTTCTGTAGAAAATCAAATCTTATTGTACGGCTTCTGTCTTGCTTTTTCGATTTTTGGAAGTTTTCTGTTTTTATACAATACCAGATTTTTGAATAATACTGAAATTGGCTTAGTAGCAGCTGGAATTTCTTTACTTGAAGTTTATATTTTCTTTGGAGAAAAAATCAGAAATAAATCAAACGAGATTATTTCAGGCTGGAAAAATTTCAATGTTTTAAACTCAGATTTTATTCTTTTTAACGCTTTGGTTTTTGGTTTTTCTTGTCTCGAGATGAACTACATTCCTGTTTATTTAGGAGTTTTAGCATTAATTACTTTTTGGATTTTTCAAAAAATTGAAAGCATCAAACGCTTCAATATTTATTCTTTTGTGCTTTTAATTGGCGCTGTAATCCTGAGTCTTTATTTAAGTGCTTTTGAGTTGAATGCAGCGAATCAAACCATTCTATATGTTGTAGAAACTATCAGCATTTTACTATCTGCTTTTTATGTTTATCTGCAAGCTAAAAGCCCTAGAGAAGAAGGTAAAATGTTTATTGCAGTTTTGCCTATTGTCCAAAATTTATGGGTTATTGCTTTATTGTTTATTCAGGTAAAAACAGTTTATCTGCCGTTACTGTTTATGATTCTGGCAATAGTTAACTTTGTTTTGATTCTTTATAAAAAAATAGTTTTAGCATCAGAATCGGTTTTAGTTATAGGAGTTTTAGCCATTCTAACTTCTGTTTTTTATAACATTAAAACCCTTAACGATTTTACTTTATTGGATTGGATTTTACAGCTTTCGGCAGTGGCGCTATTGATTGTATTAACTTTCCTGATTCACAAAAAAGAGTTTATTAAGTCCTTAAACATCGATTATCAAATTGTGGTAAACGCTTGGCTTTCGATTATTATGTTCTCGCAATTAGAGCACAAATGGCTTCCTGTATTTTGGGCAGTAACAGCGATTGTAAATGCTTGGCTTTATTATAAAAAGATAGGCAGTAAAAAAGAAATCAGTATCGTTTATTATTTATTAGCTAATTTCCATTTGGCCTTTGTCAGTTTCAACTATTTCCAATCTAAATTCGAATTTGTGTATCTGATTATATTTGCATTGCTGGCATTGTACATTTTCATTGTTTATAAATTTATCGAAGATTTCCAATTCAAAAACAGTATTATTATTTATCCGGCGACTTTTAGCATTGGATTATTTTTATATCTCACATTCGACAAAGGAATTTTGACCTTCTTCTGGATTTTAGAATCTCTGGGATTGTTAATTCTAGGAATTATGTTAAAAGAAAAATATTTCCGTTACGTTTCACTTTCCTTGGTTGGAGTCTGCGTAATACGATTAATGTTCTTCGATCTTTCCAATTCGGATTTCTTAATCAGGGCGTTAGTTTTATTGGGAGTAGGAGTTGTGCTTTTGGTAATGAATACCTTGTTCAAAAAGTACAAACACCGATTTGATTAGAAAATCTCTTTTTATTTGAAAAGGAATTTTAGAAGAAAAACCTTTACACATTTATTTGTAAAGGTTTTTCTTTTTTGGTGATTACTGATTTTTCTGCAATGCAATTAATTGAATTCTTACCAAGGAATTTCTTCGGTTTCTGGATTACTTTCCTCGCTGAAAAATTTGCCAGTTGGTCCGTCATTATCAATTAAGGCATATTTTATAATACGTTTTCCAGCATCTTCAACTTCGCCTCCAATGTAATTGGTGAAATCCGTTTTGGTATAGCCTGGACAAACTGCATTAATTTTGATGGCAGTATTTCGGAGTTCGTAAGCAAGATGAACAGTGTACATATTCATAGCAGATTTTGAAGAAGCATAAACAACATATTTTCCATAATCGTAAGCCGGCCATTTTGGATCACTTTGAAGTGTAAGTGAAGCAAGGCTCGTACTTACATTTACAATTCTGGGTTCTGGTGATTTTTTTAATAACTCGATAAAAGTTTGTGTAGTTCTAATTACACCGTGAAGATTGATTTGATAAACCTCTTCGTAATTTGATATTGTTGTATCTAAAGCATTTTGAGGAATATTGCCGCTTATACCAGCATTATTTATAAGAATATCCAATTTTTCTTGCTCCAATAAAATGATATCTTTTGCAGCATTAATGGTTTCTTGTTTTGTAACGTCCAGTTCTAAGGCTTTTACCTTTTGATGCCCCATTTGATTAAACGTTTTTTCAGCTTCTTTTCCTCTATTAATATCGCGACAGCCTAGATAAACAAAAACACCTTTTTCAAGTAATTGTTTAGCCGTTTCAAAACCAATTCCTTTGTTGGCTCCTGTAATTAATGCTATTTTGTTTTGAGACAAATTTGTGTTTTGTAAATCCATTTGTAATTTTTTTAATGATTAAATGATGGAACAAAACTAAATTGAATGGATTAAAAGGGATTTACCATTTGGTAAAAAGCAATTTATCGAATGTTTTTTCGTATTCTGCTAAGAGATTGTTGTGTAACGCCAAGATAAGAAGCAATATAGGCTAAAGGAACACGATTGACAAGTGACGGATAATTTTTTAGGAATTCTAAATAGCGGGTAGTAGCATCTTGAGAAATTACAGGATTTTTTCGCGATTTTTGGTAAAGACATTTCTGAACCATTTTGTTCTTAATATTGTCCCAGCCTGTAATGGTATGTGAAAGTTCTTCCCATTCTTGTTTTGAAAATACAATAAGCCTGCAGGGAGTAAGAGCTTGTAAATATTCTGAAGATACAGTATTGGTTTCAAAATTAATATAATCTACTAATAAGCTGTCTTCACTAATAAAACAACGTGTAATTTCTTCGCCCTTGTTAGTATAATAACATCCACGAATGACACCTTCTAAAACAAAAGCAACTTGATTGGGTATTTTGCCAGCTTCAGAAAAATATTGATCCTTCTGCAGTTTAATTTCCGAAGACATTTTCTCAATTAAGACTATTTGCTGCTCATTTAGGCTTCCAAATTGTAAAATATATTCTATCAATTCTTTCATGAGTGCAAATTAGTAAAAGCTGCTCCTGATTAATTTACCATTTGGTAAAAATTTGAAGAAACTTCACGTTATTATTTTTCCTCTTTTAAATCTTCAACAGCCGAAATCTGATCCAAAATATTGGTTTGGTTTGGCGAAATGTAGTTTTTTGTTTCAATTGGAGCCTCTTTTTTAAATAAAAGATCCAATGCATGATATAATTTCAATAAAACATCTTTGTCCTCTTTTGCAATATCTAAGGCAGTATTAAAATTAAAAACATAATTATTCGAATTGCGTACTTCTACTTTTATCGTTTTTGATGTGATTTTAAATTTTACTATATCCATTTGGTTATAAATTACTTAGTTCGGAAAAAGCTGTTTTAGGTGTTTTTTATCTAAAATTTGAACTACAAATTTACTGCAAATTACAAAGAATTATAAATAAAAAAAACACCACTTAAAAAAGTGGTGTCTTTTACCTAGTAGCGAGGACGGGAGTTGAACCCGTGACCTCAGGGTTATGAATCCTGCGCTCTAACCAACTGAGCTACCTCGCCTGGACTGCTATCATGAATTCCTGATTGCGGGTGCAAAGATAGAAATAATATTAAAGCATACAAGCATAAAATGAAGAAAAAAAAATATTTTTAAATATGCATTGTTTTTGGACATATATTCTTATATTTCGAAAAAATTAAAAGTAGCACATGGATTCAAAAATACGTTACGAAATAGAGTTTCCGATCAATTCTTCGCCGCAATTATTGTATCAATATATATCAACTCCGTCAGGTTTACAAGAATGGTTTGCTGACAATGTTAATTCAAGAGGTGAGTTTTTTACTTTCATCTGGAATGATTCGCAGGAAAAAGCACGTTTAGCTTCTAAAAAATCTGGTGAAAAAGTAAAATTTAAGTGGGTTGATGAAAGCAGCAAAGACACTGAGTACTTTTTTGAACTTCATATCTTAGTCGATGAATTGACGAAAGACGTATCACTTATGGTGGTTGATTTTGCAGAAAAAGAAGAAATAGGCGAGGCTAAACAATTGTGGGAGAATCAGATCTCAGATCTAAAACATCTTATTGGTTCTGTTTAGTAAAAGTCTATTTTATACCTTATATTTGCCCTGAACAAAATTCAGGGTTTTTTTATGATTAATTTTAACGGAAACATTGCGCAGGAAGACAATTTACTAACACTAAACCGCGGTTTTTTGTATGGCGACGGAATATTCGAAACTGTAAAAATTGTCAATGGGAAAATCTTGTTTCTTGAAGATCATTATTTTAGGTTAATGGCTTCAATGCGTGTAGTTAGAATGATGATCCCTATGGATTTTACTATGGAGTATTTTGAGGAACAAATTCTTACGCTAGTTAATCAATTGAATATTGCATCTTCTGCAAGAGCTAGAATCACTGTTTTTAGAAACGATGGGGGTTTATATCTTCCTAAAACTAACGAGATTTCTTTTTTAATAAATGCAATTTCTCTCGGAAATAAAGCATACTCTATAAACACAAACGATTACGAAGTAGATTTATATAAAGACTTCTACGTTACAAAACAATTATTGTCATCTCTTAAAACAACTAATAAGATGATTAATATAACGGGAAGTATTTATGCAAATGAAAATGATCTTGCGAATTGTATTTTACTAAATGATAGTAAAAATGTGGTAGAAGCACTTCAAGGAAATATTTTTATGGTTTCTGGAAATAAGCTGGTTACACCACCGGTTTCAGAAGGAGCTCTAAATGGGATAATGCGTAAGCAGATTTTAGCAGCAGCAAAGAAAATAGAAGGCATAGAAGTTTCAGAAGAAATAATTTCGCCGTTTGATCTTCAAAAAGCAGACGAATTATTCCTTACAAATGTGATCACAGGGATACAGCCGATAACTAAATATCGAAAAAAAGAGTTCAAAATAAATCTGGCTCATTTATTAGTGCAGAAACTAAATGAATCCATTTCTGAAAATTAATTCAGATATGGATTTTCAGGTGCGTTAGACCAAATAAGATAATCACCGCCAAGCTCTATAATCTGCTCTTTCCAAAAGTGAGTAGTAGATTTTCCGATAATTTTATTTTTATAATTATTATCAGCAATAATCCAAGAGTTTCCCTGCATTTCATTTTCGAGCTGATTTTCGTCCCAGCCAGTGTAGCCTAAGAAAAAGCGAATGTTATTTTTGCTGATAGCACCGCTGTTTATAAGGTCTTTGGTGGACTCAAAATCGCCTCCCCAATAAATTCCATTCGAAATCTCAACACTATTTGGGATTAACTCAGGAATATTGTGAATGAAATAAAGGTTGTCTTGTTCTACGGGACCTCCGTTATATATCTTAAAGTTGGCTTCAATTTCCGGTATTAAGTCACTAATAGTATATTTTAGTGGCTTATTAATTATAAAACCTATTGATCCTTCTTTGTTATGGTCTGCTAATAAAATTACCGATCTGTTAAAAGATAAATCTCCAATTATTGAAGGCTCGGCAATAAGCAGGTGTCCTTTTTTTAATTTTTCTGAAATCATACGGTTACAATTTTTATTAAATTTAATCATAAAAAAATTAAAATCACAAAAAAAATCGTTAAACCGCATAAAAAAACCTTCCATAAGGAAGGTTTTGATTATATTGTAAGTTTAGAGAACTTTCTTACTTAGTTCACTGCACCTTCTAATTCAGCACCAGCTTTGAATTTTACAACATTTTTAGCTGCGATTTTAATAGTTTTTCCTGTTTGAGGGTTTCTACCATCTCTAGCAGCTCTAGAAGAAACTGACCAAGATCCGAAACCTACTAATGAAACTCTTCCTCCTTTTTTCAAAGTTGTACCTACGTTACCTAAAAAAGACTCTAAAGCTAATTTCGCCGCAGCTTTTGTAATTCCTGCATCAGCAGCGATAGCATCGATTAATTCTGATTTGTTCATAATAATTAGTTATTAATTGTTGGTTAAAAAAAATTGTTAATACACAAATTTAGTAGGAAATCCGTTGCGTGCAAGTGTTTTCTTTAATTTTAGCAAAAATTGTTAATAACTTGCTTTTTTTGTTCATAAAGGATGTTATTCATCGATGAAAAGCAAGTACAAACCCCTGTTTTACTGAGCTTAATAGACTTTTGCAACATCTGAAAAGCTGACTCCATTTAATAATTCTGAAGCAAGCATTCTCTTTTTTCCTGGCAATTGTAGACTTAATAACTGAACAAACCCTTCTTTTATTGCAATTTTTATTTCTTTTTTACTGCTAATTAGTTTTCCAGCTTCAAAACTGTGATTCTCCAAAATCAATTTTGACTCGTATATTTTGATACTTAATTCTTCAGCTTGATCTTTTAAATAACACCAAGATGCAGGATACGGACTTAATCCTCGAATTAAATTATTGATTTCTGACCCCGATTTTGTCCAATCAATTTTACAGTTTTCTTTGTTTAATTTATAAGCCGTTTTTATGTCGTCATTATCTTCCTGAATTGTTGTGGTAACATTTCCGGTTTCAATAACTTTTAAAGTATCAATTACTGTTGTGCTTCCTAAATGCATCAAGCGGTCATGTAATTGTCCTGCCGTTTCTTCTGGTTCAATTGCAATTTCTGAATTTAAAATCATAGCGCCTGTATCGATTTTATCATCAATAAAAAATGTAGTTACACCGGTTTTAGTTTCACCATTAATAATTGCCCAGTTTATTGGAGCGGCGCCGCGATAATTTGGTAATAATGAAGCATGAAGATTAAAAGTACCCAGACTTGGCATTTCCCAAACTACTTTTGGCAGCATTCTAAACGCTACTACGATTTGTAAATTGGCATTTAAAGCTTTTAATTCTGCTAAGAAATTCTCGTCTTTTAAATTGGTTGGCTGTAATAAAGTCAGGTTGTTTGCTAAGGCGTATTCTTTTACAGCCGAATATTTTATTTTTTGTCCACGTCCAGCTGGTTTGTCTGCAGCAGTAATCACGCCGACAACTTCATAGTTGTTTTTAATAATGGTATCCAAAATGCCGACAGCAAATTCTGGCGTTCCCATAAATATAATTCTCAATTTCTCCATTATGATTTTAAAGTGTATTTATTATTCGCTTGTATAATGATATGATTGTTTTCGAGTAATTCCTGAAGAACCGAGATGATGTCTTTTGTATCCATCTTGATTTGGTTTTCAATTTCTCTCGAAGTCAAAGAAGCCGTTTTTAATAAAGAAAGAATTTTGTCTGCAATAGAATCCGCTTCTGTAATTTTTCCTTTTTGGGTAATGCAATACGAACAAATACCGCAGTTTTCATTGATTTCTTCACCAAAATAATCCAAAACCAATCTGTTCTTGCAGGTTTTAGTGTCTTTTATATAATGTAAAACAGATAAAAGCTGTTCTTTTTTAACGACGTTTTGTTTTTCTAAATATTTCGAAACTCTATTTATAGTATGATCGTCTTCGCGGACTTCATTAAATAATATAGTAGCATCATTGTTTTTAGATTTGTATTCTATGATTTCTTTTTCTTTTAATTTTTCTAAAAGCGCAATAACTTGTTCCTCAGAGCGATTGGATTTTTTGGCAATCAATCCCAGATTTAGATTTGATTTTACTTCGTAAACACCAGGATAAGTTCTCAAAATTGCCAAAATGATTTCTTCATCATTCGGATTCAAACTCATATATCGAATGACTTCTTTAGATTCAATCAAAAACTGAATATTGATTTTTTCTGAAAACTCCTGAGACATCGTAATAATTCCCTGCTGATTCAAAAACTGCAGTGCATTATACGTTTTTAAAGTAGGAAAGTCGTATTTGTTGCAAAAATGATTCATTTTAAAAGAAAAAGATTCGTCTAAACCTTCGCCGTAAGCAATCTGAAAATAATTACAGAGTTTTACGTACATCGTTTTTAGAAACTTCTTATCTGGTAAAACATTTATAAACTGCTGTTCGGTCTGAATGGCGTCTGAATTATTATAAAGCAAAACCGAAAATGCTTTTGCGCCATTTCGTCCCGCACGCCCAGATTCCTGATAATAATTTTCTATGTTTTCTGGAAGCTGTGTATGAATAACGGTTTTAACATTATCCTTGTCAATTCCCATTCCAAAAGCGTTGGTTGCCACAATCACCTGCGCTTGCTGCGACATCCACAATTGCATGTTCTTGTCTTTTTCTTTTGCCGAAAGTCCGCCGTGATAATAAGTCGCCGTAAATCCTAACGATTGTAATTGCGAAGACATATTTAAGCACGATTTTCGATTTCGAACATATATAATCGAAGGCTGCGGATTCTTTTTAAGAATTTGTTCAGTTCTGTATAATTTATCTTCTACTTCAAAAACCATATAAGCAATATTCTTACGCTCAAAAGACTGCTGAAAATGCTTCGGATTTTTTAATTCCAATTGCGTTCTAATATCTTCAATAACCCTGGGAGTTGCCGTTGCTGTCAAAGCCAAAAACGGAATTTTAGGAAAGAATTTTTTGAGTTCCGAAATTTTAAGATAAGCCGGTCTAAAATCGTGACCCCATTGCGAAACACAATGCGCCTCATCAATCGCGATCAAATTGATAGGAAGATTTTTAATGCGTTCTAAAATCCAATCCGATTGTAAACGCTCTGGAGATAAATACAGGAATTTATAATTACCATACTGGCAATTATCTAAAAGATCAATAATTTCTTCGGTGTGAATTCCGCCCGTCAGAGCAATAGCTTTAATGTCTCTTTTTTGAAGATTCATTACCTGATCTTTCATCAAAGCAATAAGAGGAGAAATTACAAGGCAGATACCTTCCTGCATCATAGCTGGGACCTGAAAACAAATCGATTTTCCGCCTCCTGTCGGAAGCACAGCAAAAGTATCCTGTCCTTCCAGAACCGAATCGATAATTTCTTTTTGCAACGGTCTAAAACTGTCGTGTTTCCAGTATTTTAGAAGAATATCCTGCGCTCCGAGCATTGCGTAAGTTTTAAAGTTAAAAATTTAGAAAACAGCTTCTAGTTTTGCAACTTTAAAACCTTTTGCTAAATTTTGTCTAAGATATAAAGAATTCTGTTTTCAACCGTATCTTTTGGAACTTCAATCAATTCGTAACCATAATTTTTATAGGTTTCAATAAGATGTTCCTGAATTTTAACTGCTTGTTCAAAATTTTCGTAACGCTCTGCATCGCTTTGGTAAATTTCTTCCCACGGCGGCAGAATAAAAGTTTTAGAATATTTATAGTCTTCGCAAGCCTTTGTAAAACGTTCTGGATATTCGTCTCCAATATAATCCATATACGCCACAACGTCTGGAATTCCTCTGTCAATAAAAACGAGATTAACAGGTTCTTCAAGAGCATTTTTGTATTGTTCGATACGACCTTCCAAAAGCATTTCGCTAAACAAAAGAGGCTGTTCCAGAAACAGTTGTTCAATACCTTCCTCCTGTGCTTTCATGGTAACCTGTCTAGAAATTTCAGGATAGCAGCAAAAGCCACGAGCTACCAATTCGTTAATAAGTGTTGATTTTCCAGTACCAGGACCGCCAAGTAAAACTATGATTTGTTTTTGCACAATTCTAAAAATAAAGCGCAAATTTACCTAAACTTATTCATAATTAAAAAGAATATTTACTAGAAGCGAAAGATTTGGCATTTTTTGCAGTCATGTGTTCCTGCTGTCCGCTGCAATCTTTTGCTTTTTAAAGGAAAAAGCAAAAGGATTTCCGCTTCCATCAGGGCTAGAGGAGAGGCATGGTTTTGTTTTTGGAAATATTTTTGGAAATTTAATTGTCAAAAAGAAGAAAGTCCCAGCGGGACGAAATATTTATAGAAAACATGGATTTTATAGGTTAAAAGCTCCAGCGGAGCGACACATTTAGAATGATTTATATGTCGCTACGTTGGAGCTTTTTGATTGGTGTGAAATTATTTGCTATAAATATATTGCTCCGCTGGAGCAGTTTTTGAAATAAAGAACTGAAAAGTTATATATGATTTTATTTGAATTGCCGTTGGTTTTAACCAACGGGTTTAAATGGTTTTTAGATTTCGGCTTTAGCCAAATATTTGCCACCATTTTCTTTTGGTTTTCGCAATAATTACTCTAGGATTGTCTTCTATTACTTTTCCATCAAAATCAAGAACATATTCATTAGAATCAAAATCAAATAATCGTATTTTATCAGTTTCAATGTTGAAAGGATTTTTTCCGTCAACACTTACCCAAATATCTCTTCCGCCAAAGCGCCAAATAATTTCTCCATGTTTTGTTATTCTGAAAATTTCCAATTCTCCATAAATTATAAAATCGTTTTCAAGTTTGTGAAGCGAGAAATTTGTAATACGATCAAATTCTTTTTTCCAGATTAATTTTAGAGAAGGAATTTCTAAACAATATATTTCATTTCCACTGAGAATCCATAATTTATTATCTTCTATAATAAAAGTATCTTCATATATTCCACTTGCACTATTCGTTTCGTAGATGATAACATTAGAAATTATAACTCCTAATTCTTTAATTGCAATATAATGACGGCTTTGATATTCTGGATCTTCTTTCTCGCTACCAAAATAAATTGTATTGTCTTCTAATTTAATAATTGAATCTAAATCATCGTTAAGATCATCTAGTAATTCAATTTCAAAATTTTTATAATTAATCTTCATTTAAATTGATTTAAAGATTACTCACAAAACAAATACTTCCCAGAACCTTTCCCTTTTTTAGAAGGCACAATCAAATGCGATTCAAATTTCTTTTCTTTCAAAACATCATTCACAAAATCTAAAACATACTGCTGTCCTTCGTGAAAAAGATAACCAGAGAATTCATGTCCGCCGCCGCAAAAAGTAATCAGTTCGATGTCTTTATGTAAATCTTTCATTTGGTTGTAAACGGCATAAGAGCCAAAAAGAATCAGCCAGCCCGAAGCATTTGTCGGGCAAGAACGATGTGAACCTGCAGCGTATGGAACTGTGTCATCATTACTTCCGTGTGCCAATAACATCGGAATCGCTTTTTCTTTTGTAATCAGATTTATATCCTGAATTGCACCAGAACCTCCAATAAAACCTTTGTATTTGAAGTTTTCTGGCAGATTGCTTTTGTATAAATTCATTAATTTATAATCCCAGAACGAAGCATGAAAACCAATTTCGGCTCCCGCACTAATTCCAGAAATAAAGATTTTTGAAGTGTCAAGATTATATTTAGGTGCATTTTCAATTAAAAAAGCAGTTGCCTGCCACATATCGCTCACGCCAATCTGAATTGCTTTTATTTTTTCAGTTAAAGTTCCTTTGCATCCAAAATCTTTTCCTTTCATATATAAGCTGTACGAAATACTCGCAACAGCATAACCGTTTTGCGCCATAAATTTCCCGAAGTCTTTTTCGCTCGTTCGTTCTCCGCCAGAAAATCCGCCTCCAAAAGCAAATAGAATTAACGGAATTTTTTCGCCAGCTTTTTTCTTTGGCAGATATAAATCTAAATCCAGTTTTAAAGTGTCGTTTTGGAAATAAGTTAGTGTTTTGACTTCTTGTGCTTGAATGTTGTTGAATATAAGGACGATAAAAAGTAAAAGGAGTTTTTTCATTATAGTATTTTTTTAATCTCGCAAAGTCGCTAAGACGCAAAGTTTTCGCAATTTTTGTCATTTCGACGAAGGAGAAATCTTCACGAGAAGCTCGACAAAGATTGGCGAAAATACCGTGAGGAGTTACTTGCGGAGATTTCTCCTTCGTCGAAATGACAAACAGTACGTTGTATGCTTCCTTCTGGGAAACTTTCGAGAAATATTTTAAGTATTGTTTTTCTCAAATATAACAGTAAATTTTACAAAGAAATAATCTTGGATTGCTTTTTTCTCTGCACCTTTGCGCCTTTATAACTTTGTTCCTTTAAAACAAAGTTTTAAACTCGAAAAAAATCTAAAATCTAAACTCAAAAATCTAAATTCAAAAACCGTATATTTGCGTTTATTTTTAATTACGAATGGAGAACGATAAAGAAAAAAATACCGCCGAATTTTACGAAAGATTAAAAGTAGAGCTTGATAACGCAAACACTTGGCCAGCAGAATATTTGTATAAATTTATTGTGCCTTCTGTGGGAGATAATGTGGAGCGTGTCGAAAAAGCTTTTGATCGAATGGGAGCGGTTATTAAGACAACAAAATCTAAAACAGGTAAATTTACCAGTGTTTCTGTAGATGTTACTATGCACAGCTCAGACGATGTGATTAGTAAATACAAAGAAGTTTCTACAATAGAAGGTATAGTTTCATTATAACTTATGATCGAAAAATATAAAAAAGAAGTCGCAAGCGATGTTGTTTTTAATTTAGAATACAATTCTGAAAGACAGCGATTAATTATTCCGGAGTATGGTCGTCATTTACAAAAATTGATTGATCAGGCTACTGCAATCGAAGATGATGAAACGCGCAACAAAGCAGCGAAATATATCATTCAGGTTATGGGAAGTTTGAATCCGCATTTGCGTGATGTACCCGATTTTCAGCATAAACTTTGGGATCAGCTTTTTATCATGTCTGATTTTAAACTGAATGTAGAATCGCCTTATCCAATTCCCTCAAGAGAAGTTTTGGAATTGAAACCAGATGTTTTGCAATATCCGCAGAATTTTCCAAAATACAGATTTTATGGAAACAATATCAAGTACATGATTGATGTTGCCAATAAATGGGAAGAAGGCGAAATGAAAACGGCATTGATCATGGTAATTGCCAATCACATGAAAAAATCTTTTTTGAGCTGGAATAAAGACACGGTAAAAGATGATGTGATTTTTGAACATTTGTATGAATTATCTGGCGGTAAAATCAATTTATTGCACAGTACAGAAGAGTTGTTAAACACAACAGATTTAATGCGCACAAATAAGCGTATGTCTAATAAGACAGCTTCTGGAGCACAGCCGAAAATTCAGAATAATAACAAAAACAACAATAAAGGCGGTCAAAAAAAGACATTTCAAAAAAACAATAATCAAAAATAAAAAAGGTGCTAAGATGCTAAGGAGCTAAGACACTAAGATTTTTACCTTAGAACCTCAGAATCTCAGAACCTCAGAACCTTAACAAAGATCTATGGGAATTTTTAAAATTGAAGGAGGAACTCCTTTAAAAGGAGAAATCACTCCGCAAGGAGCAAAAAACGAGGCGTTACAAATTTTATGTGCCGTGCTTCTAACGGGGGATAAAGTAAAAATTAATAATATTCCCGATATTATTGACATCAATAAATTAATCACTTTATTGGGTAATTTAGGTGTAAAAATTCAACGTAATGAACCAGGTTCGATTACTTTTCAAGCTGATGAAGTTAATGTTGGATATTTAGAAACAGAAGCTTTCAAAAAAGAAGGTGGAGCGCTTCGTGGTTCTATTATGATTGTTGGACCTCTTTTGGCTCGTTTCGGAAAAGGATATATTCCAAAACCAGGTGGAGACAAAATTGGACGCCGTAGATTAGATACTCACTTTGAAGGTTTTATTAACCTTGGCGCAAAATTTAGATATAACAGAGAAGATCACTTTTATGGAGTAGAATCTCCAAAAGAAGGCCTTCAAGGAACAGATATGCTTCTTGATGAAGCTTCTGTAACTGGAACTGCAAATATTGTAATGGCTGCAGTTTTAGCAAAAGGAACAACTACAGTTTACAACGCAGCTTGCGAACCATACTTACAGCAATTGTGTAAAATGCTGAACTCTATGGGAGCAAAAATCACTGGAGTTGGTTCTAACCTATTGACTATTGAAGGTGTTGAAAGCCTTGGAGGTTGTGAGCATAGAATTCTTCCTGATATGATCGAAATTGGTTCTTGGATTGGTCTTGCGGCTATGACAAAAAGCGAAATCACAATCAAAAATGTGAGCTGGGAAAATTTAGGTTTGATTCCGAATACTTTTAGAAAATTAGGAATTACAATCGAAAAACGTAACGATGATATTTATATTCCAGCTCACAAAGATGGATATGAAGTAAAAACGGATATTGACGGTTCTATTTTAACAATTGCTGATGCACCTTGGCCAGGATTTACACCTGACTTGTTAAGTATTGTTTTGGTTGTGGCAACTCAGGCAAAAGGAGATGTTTTAATTCACCAAAAAATGTTCGAAAGCCGTTTGTTCTTCGTGGATAAATTAATCGATATGGGCGCAAAAATTATGTTGTGTGATCCGCATAGAGCAGTGGTTATGGGACATAATTTTGAATCTCAATTAAAAGCTACAACAATGTCTTCTCCAGATATTCGTGCGGGAATTTCATTATTGATTGCAGCGCTTTCGGCAAAAGGAACAAGCACTATTCAAAATATTGAGCAGATTGACCGTGGATATGAGCGTATCGATGAGCGTTTAAGAGCAATCGGAGCAAAAATCGTGAGAGCTTAAAAAGTTAGCCACGACACGAGCGAAAGCGAACTGGCGAAGCAATTCACTAATTTTTATTTTTTGAAATTTAATTAAACGAATTTAATTTTTAAAAATTAGTGAAATAAAACACAATGATAGTCTTCGTGTAATTTGTGTAATTCGTGTAATTCGTGGCAAAAAAAAATAGTCTAAATGACAAACGAACAAAAAGCTGTAAAAGCTACTATTTTTAGTATAATAGGAAATACCTGCCTGGCCCTTATAAAAGGTCTCGCAGGTTTTTTTGGCAATTCATATGCCTTGATTGCAGATGCAATCGAATCAACAACGGATATATTTTCGTCTTGTTTGGTTTTATTCGGAATCAAATATTCTAATAAACCAGCCGATGAAAACCATCCTTACGGCCACGGTCGTGCAGAACCTCTAATTACCTTTTTGGTTGTTGGGTTTTTAATTACATCGGCAACAATTATTGGGTACGAAAGTATTGCCAATATCGGAACTTCTCATGATTTACCTAAATCTTGGACATTGTATGTTTTAGGAGCTATTATTATCTGGAAAGAATATTCTTTTCGGTTAGTAATGAAAAGAAGTAAGCAGACAAACAGTTCATCTTTAGCAGCAGATGCATGGCATCATAGAAGTGATGCAATAACTTCAGTCGCAGCTTTTATCGGAATTTCGATTGCCTTGATTATGGGAAAAGGTTACGAATCTGCAGATGACTGGGCAGCACTTTTTGCAGCATTTTTTATCCTTTATAATAGTTATAAAATTTTCAGACCAGCGCTTGGCGAAATTATGGATGAAAACCTAAATGATGATTTAGTGGAAGAAATTCGCGTTGTGGCTTTGACAGTTCCAGGAATTTTGGGAACAGAAAAATGTTTTATTCGAAAAGCAGGAATGCGCTATCATGTTGATTTACATGCAATAGTTTCAGCTGCAATTTCGGTTAAAGAAGGACATGATTTATCTCATAAATTACAAGATACCTTAAAAGAACACATTCCGCAGTTAGGAAATGTTTTGATTCATATTGAGCCGGATGATTATCATTGTTAGTGAGGTTCAAAGTTGCAAAGGTTCAAAGGTTGTGCAAAATCTAAATTTCTTTGCAAAGTTTAAAATAAAAAAATCCGTTTACTCTCTCTAAGAATAAACGGATTTTTTATGCATTTTTGTCATTTTTGTGTAGTAGAGACCTTTTTACAGTATACATTACTTTTCCTTTGAACCTTTGTCCCTCTGCACCTTTCCACCTAATCTAACGCATTCAAAATCTTCAATCCAAACACAACTCCGTTTTGCTGTACGCCGCCTTGGTAAGAATGAACATAATCAACTCGGAATAATTTGAACTTACCAAAACCTAAGTTGTCTAGACCAACCGTAAATTCTGTATAAGGTTTACGATCTGGAATGGCAAGCGAATGAAATCCAATATTCATTGTCGATTTTAGAAGATTTAAGAGCGGGATTTTATTCATTACATATCCATTATCATTGTGTTCCAAATGCATTTCAAAATAACTGTCATTGGTGCTGTTAGCATAATAAGGCATTAAATTGAAAACATTTAAATAACGGCCTGTAGTTCCTATATGAGTTTGGTTTCCGTTGAAATGTCTGTAATCGATAAGGGCAATATTTTCGGCATTAAAGAATTTTCCAGCTCTGAAATTCATTCCTAAAGTTCCTTTATTATTTAAGTTTAAATCATATTGAACAGAAGCGCCAATTCGCTCAAATTCATATTTCTTTTCGCTTGCGGCAAAAGCCTTTTCGAAACCTAAAACTACAGTTGGATATCTATCATCTTTAAAATTATATCTTCCGTCTGGTCTTGAAATGTATTTATTTCCAAAATTTATTCTTGCATTTATGCCGGTTTTAAACAAATGATGCTGTTCGAATGGTGCAGTACTAAAATCATTTGGATCAAGAGGATTGTTAGAAGAATACAAATCGTCTCTTTTAAAGAAAGAATAATCGGTAGTATTAAAGAGCGGTTTTCGCTGTTCATACGCCACTTTCGCAGCTAAATTAACGCCATTTAAAATGTCTTGTGAATAGTTGATTTGTGCATATTCTAAATTGTACAATTTCATATAATTGTCTTTAAAAAATAAAGAGCTTATAGAATTGACCAATTTAGTAATGGGTTCAGCACTATTAAACTGCGCCACTTTTGTTCCGCCAGAAGCTCCAATTGTCGCAAAATTTATACTGTTGAATTTATGCGAAAAATATCCAGTTGCTCTAAAACGTTCATCTGAAAAACCATAATTGAAGGTCGTTCCAATTGAAGTTGATTTTCCTTTCTCGTCATTTTCTTTTTTAAATGAAAAACCAGAATCTAAATTAAATCCTTGAACGGTATTAAAACTTAAAGAAGCAATATTCAATAAACCTTGATAATTAAAAGAATATTTTTTAGAAGTATTTTTGTAATCATAGCCCATAAAAATATCCCAAACTTTGAATTTGTTGTTTTTAGCATCAATAGAATCGGTATATTTTTTAGAGGTTCTAATGGTTAAAAGGCTGTCTTTTTTGGTGTAATCACTGCTTTCTTCAATGGTTAATGGAATCGGTCGTATTTCATTCCAGAACGCATCGTCTTTTTTATTAGCATTGGCTTCAAAAGAAACAATTTCATTCCCAAAAGTTTTTTTCGCAAAAGAAGATGGAAACTCATAATTAGAATAAACATAATTAAAGTTTCCGGAGAATTTTATTCCAAAAGCTCCTGCAGTAAAAGAAAGTGTCTGTGCATTTTTTGACCAGATTTTGTTCTTTGCATTATAGCTGAAACTCTGTGTCAAAGACATGCTTTCAGTAAATTCATTTTTCATTCGATACCCTTTAAGATCTAAATCAACGGCGTAAATAGCAAAACTATCATCTACAATATAGATATAGCCTTCAAAAACAGGTTCTTTATCTCTTCTAGGAATGATTTTTATTTTATAAATCTGATTGTTATTGTCATCATAAAAACTGCCTTCTAATTTGTATTTATAGTAGCTGAAAGCATTATCTGCGATAGGAGAGATCATTTTGACATCAAAATCTAAAGTGTTGTCATAAAAATCGTAAGTAGATAAAGCGGCCGTGTTGTAACTGTATCCGCGATTATTTCCTGAAATTTTAGAAGCAATTATTTTCTCTTTTAATTTTGCGGGTTTTTCGAAAGTGATTTTGGAAACTGTTTCTGATAAATATAAAATTCCCGATCCAGTCGAATCTAAATTGGAAGCCATATCAGCACCAAGATCTACTTTTTGACCCAGTATTTTCTTAGGAAGATCTTTAACTTTAAACATCCCTTTTGAATAAAAGTCGGCTGTAAATTTTCCAGTTTTATCTGAGTTTTCCTTTTTATTTGCAATCGCGTTTTTTATGATGGCATTTGCAGGATTGTTTTTAGGATCAATAACCACTTCATTTAGTGCAAAACTTTCATCTAAGAGTTTTACATCTAATGTTACGATTTTCGAGTCTGGAGAAACAGTGATTTTTTGTGTTTTAAAACCTAGGGACTGAAATACAATTCGGTTTTTACCAATTTCTTTTACTTGTAATTGATATTGCCCCTGTTCGTTTGAAGTTGTTCCTCGATAAGTTCCTTCTTCAAAAATGGAAACAAACGGAAGCGGATTTCCCTTTTCATCGGATACAGTTCCTTTGATTTGGGCGAAATTGGAAATTGAAAAAAATAAAAAGGCAAGTAGTGTAAAGTTTCTCATGTAAGTGGTTTCTCCTACAAAAATAGAATAACTTAAAAACGAGCTTATTAATAATTTGTTAAATTAAAATAAGACAACTAACGAACTCAAAAGTTCTATTGTTTAGCTGATAGAATTAAATTGTCACGCTGAACTAAGTCGAAGCTTTTAACTTCGCTCAAGTTGATAATCTTTATAAAAAAGATTGAATTGCCAGCTCATAACTTTTAAGCCCAAAACCTAAAATAACACCCTTTGCATTTCCAGATAAATAAGATTGATGTCTGAAACTTTCACGTGCATAAGTGTTAGAAATATGAACTTCGATAACTGGAGTTGTAACAGCTTTCATAGCATCGCCTAAGCCAATAGAAGTATGGGTGTAAGCACCAGCATTCAAAATAATTCCATCGAATGAAAAGCCAACTTCCTGAATTTTTCCAATTAATTCGCCTTCAATATTACTTTGGTAATAAGAAAGTTCAATATTTGGAAATTTCTGTTTCAACGTTTCAAAATAGTCTTCAAAAGTTTGGCTTCCGTAAACTTCAGGTTCACGTTTTCCTAAAAGATTCAAATTGGGACCGTTGATAATACAGATTTTCATGTTTAAATATTTATGTTGAGGTATTATAATTGCCATTGCCATTGAAACTAATCTTTGCCATTGCAATTGAATTGTGTAAAAATAAAAAAACCGCTCTAATTAATAGAACGGTTTTTATAAAAGTATGTGATATTCTTTTAGAACATGAATCCAGCTGAAATCTGGAATACAGAGTTTTTAACATCAGCATTTTTTGACGCTTCTGTTAAACCTATACCATAACGTCCTTGTAAGAAGAAGTTTTCAGTAAGTTTTACTCCTAAACCAGCATTTAAACCAAATTCAAAAGTTTCTCCATTTTTAACATCAAAGTCATTTCTCTCACTTACTAGAAAAGATGCTTGTGGACCAGCTTCAATACTAAAAGTGTTGTTTAGATAAAATTTAGCCATTACAGGAATTGAGATATATCCTAATTCATTTTTAATATCTTCACTTACTTCATCAAATTTATAAGTAGCTCCTACCGTAGAATATAAAAGCTCAGGTTGGATCGAAAATTTATCTAATAATTTTACTTCTGCTACTAAACCAACATGGTAGCTAGTAATTCCGTCTTTATTAATTTGATCAGGGAAATCTCCAGTCTGACTTGCAAAGTTAACCCCGGCTTTTACACCTAATTTTAAAAGTTGAGCGTTCATCGTTGCTGATGTTGCTAGGAACAATACAGCGGCTACAATTATTTTTTTCATAAAAATGTTTTTTAAATTTTTGGATTTAAATGTTATTCTAAAGTTCAAAACTACATATTTAGCATTTTATTGCCTTATAATTTGCATTAAATAATTAATAAAATTCCCACTAATAAATGTTTTTTAAGTAGTTAAACGACAATGTTTACGGGTAGAATGTTGAGTATCAGTTTTGTTTTACACTATTTTTTTATGTCTTATTTTAATATTTTTTAAACTTCTAGGGGAGTATTTTTTGTAAGTCTAATCTTAGTTTTTATCTCGATAATTAAAAAATATAAACATGAAAAAATTATTTTTAGCTGCTATTGCAGTAATGGGATTTGGTTTTGCAAATGCACAAGATTCCGGAACATTTGGATTTTCAAAAGGAAACATTCTTTTAGAAGGAAATTTAGGTCTTTCGTCTACAAATGACAAAAACACAGAAGTTAAATTTAATTCTTTTGAATTTAATCCAAAGGCAGGATATTTTTTAACTGATAAATTTGCTCTTGGGCTTGACTTAGGGATTGGTTCAGATAAGAAAAAGATAGATGGAGCAGATGCTGGTAAAAATTCAAATTTTAATGTTGGAGTTTTTGGACGTTATTACTTTTTGGATCTTGGTCAGAGATTTAAAACTTACGCGGAAGCAGGAGTTGGGTTAAATAGCGGAAAAATAGATGAAGCTAAATATTCAGGAGTTGGGCTTGGTGCTGGTTTAGGAATTAACTACTTTGTATCTAACAGTTTCGCAATTAATTGCGGATTAACAGATATTTTATCGTACAATACTAATAAATTCAAAGGCGGTAAAGCAGTTTCTGATTTTGATGCAAATTTAAATGTTTTTAATAATTTCTTTACTACAGCTAAATTTGGATTGACTTACAAATTCTAGTAAAAAACATTTAGTTAGTTTTTTAAGGCCTTCCTCATTTTTGAGGAGGGCTTTTTTGTGTTTAGCTTTTAAATTTATAACTACTTAATTTCAATTTAACAATTCGTATACTTATTACTATTTTATTTGTTAAATTCCAAATTAGTTTTTATGAAGAATATTTTTATATTTGATTAATTAATTTAACCCAAAACAGATTAAAAATGAAAAAAATTATCTTATCTGCCATTGCAATTATGGCATTTGCATTTTCGAATGCTCAGGAGACTAGATTTGGAGTAAAAGGAGGACTTAACTTGACAACTTTTGCTGGAGGGAATTACTGGGATGCTAAATCTCTAGTTGGTTTTCATGTTGGAGGTTTTGCAGAAATTAAAGTAATAGAAAGATTAGCAATTCAGCCTGAGGTTCTATTTTCTACTCAAGGTGCAAAACTTGATGATTTAGATGTAGATTCAAAATTAAACTATATAAATGTACCTGTATTAGCTAAATTTTTTATTACAAAACAATGGACAGTAGAAGCTGGTCCTCAAATTGGATTCTTAGTTTCTGCTAAAGTTGATGGAGAAGATGCGAAAGATGCATACAAATCAACAGATTTCGGATTCAATTTTGGTGCAGGATATAACTTTACAGATAATCTTTCTGTAGGTGTTCGTTATACTGTAGGTGTGTCGAATGTAGCGGATTATAATGCAGAAGATTTTGATGAGTATTTTGATAGCCCAAAAAATAGCGTTTTCGCACTTTCTTTAGCATATAAATTTTAAGCATTTTAAAGATAAATATAAAAAAACCTTCCAAACTGGAAGGTTTTTTTATATACTATTTTTACTATTAAAATAAAACTAAAATCTATAAAGTAAATTTATATATTTGGCTTGCAAATTTAACCTAAGTAAAAAAATGAAGAAAATTATTTTATGTGCCATAACAATAATGGCTGTTGCGTTTTCGAATGCACAAGAAACGAGATTTGGAATAAAAGGTGGTCTAAACCTAACAAATTTCTCTGGAGATACTGATACCAACGTAAAAGCGGGATTTCATATTGGTGGTTTTGCAGAAATTAAAATTATCGAGAGATTAGCAATTCAGCCAGAACTTTTGTTTTCTACACAGGGAGCTTCTTTGCGAATGATTGGCGGACCTGATAGTAGTTCAGATTTAAAACTAAACTATATTAATGTTCCTGTTTTAGCAAAATTCTATATTACTAAACAATTTACCGTTGAAGCAGGTCCGCAGATAGGATTCTTGGTTGCAGCAAAGAATTACTCAGGAGACGTTAAGGATTTTTATAAATCGACAGATTTTGGATTTAATTTTGGTGCTGGATATAATTTTACAGATAATATTTCGGCTGGTATTCGTTATACTGTAGGATTGTCTGGTGTTGTTGATAGAGATTATGAAAATGTCGGAGATTACTATGATAGTGCGAAGAATAGTGTTTTAGCTCTTTCTTTAGCGTACAAGTTCTAGTTCTGAAAAATATTTAGAGCCTTTCATTTTGAAAGGCTTTTTTAATTATATGGTATTTTTATTGTTAAAATTTAAATCAAGCTTTCGTAAGTATATTTTTATATTTGGTTAAATTAACCAAACTAAAAAACAAATTAAAATGAAGAAAATTATTTTATATGCTCTTGCAGTTATGGTATTTGGTATTGCAAATGCTCAAGGAACTGGGAGTAGATTTGGAATTAAAGCGGGTGTTAATTTTCCAAATAGTTCAAGTGATTTCAATGAAAATGAAAATTTAATAGGATATCAGGTTGGTATATTTTCGGAAATTAAAACTGTTGAAAATTTTGGTATTCAACCAGAACTTTTTTATTCAACTCACGGAGTGAAAAATAAATTTGAAAGGGATGGTGTAACATACAATAATGATATTAAATTTCGTTATTTGAATTTACCTATTTTGGCTAAATATTTTGTCACTCAGGGATTAAGTGTTCAGGCAGGTCCGCAAATTGCTTTTTTAATGAAAGCTGAAGAAAACGGTATTAATATTACGGATCATGTTAAAACTATCGATTTTGGTTTGAATTTTGGTATTGGTTATAATTTTCTGGACGTTTGTTCGGTAGATCTTCGTTATAACTTGGCTTTGTCAAATGCTGTGGATTTTCATGTTGCAGATGATAATTATAAAATTAAAAACAACGTATTTTCTTTGGCTGTGGGATGTAAATTATAAATAGAATATTTAATAAGTCTAAAAACCTTTCTCCTTTAAGAAAGGTTTTTTTATGTCAAAAAAACTTCAAGAAATGTTTAATATATTTATTTTTTATAAGTAAATTTTTATATTTGATTCAATTAACTTTAACCAAAAACAAAAAAATGAAAAAAATTATTTTATCTGCAATTGCAGTTATGGCATTTGGATTTGTAAATGCACAAGATATTAAGTACGGTATCAAAGGAGGTTTGAATTTGTCTAGTTTGTCGGGAGATACTGATGGATTGGATTTGAAATCAAAATTCGGATTTCATGCTGGTGGTTTTGTCGAAATTAAATTTTCTGAAAAATTCGCCTTACAGCCTGAGCTTTTGTATTCTACACAAGGTACTAAATTTGATGATATTCAGCTTGGGGGAAATGCGGCAAAAACATGTTTTAACTTCGATTATATTAATGTACCTGTTATGTTTAAGTATTTTGCAGCAGAAAAGTTTTTTGTTGAGGCTGGTCCGCAAATTGGGTTCTTAGTTGCAGCAAAAGCAAGAGTAAAGGTAGATGAACAAAATATTGATAATAAGCAAGATATTAAGGATAATTTTGAATCAATTGATTTTGGATTGAATTTTGGAGCTGGATATGAATTTACTGAGAATATATTTGCTAGCGCAAGATATAATTTGGGTTTAGCGAATATTGCTAAAACAGAATCTGGTGACGATACAAAAATTCATAATGGAGTTTTTTCTTTATCAGTGGGATATAAATTTTAATTTTTTAGAGATATCAAAACAAACCTTCCTGTAAAAAGGAAGGTTTTTTTATGCCAAAAAATCACTTACTTTGTAAATATGAATTGGAGCAGATATATTAAAGATTATCAGTCGTATTTGAGGATTGAAAGAGGTTTGTCTAAAAATACGATTGAAAACTATGGCTTTGATATTGAGCGCTTGTGTCTTTTTTTAGAAACGAATCAAATAGATGTTTCTCCAATAAAAATCTCAGACGAAACCTTACAGCAGTTTATTTATACTGTTGCAAAAGAAGTTAATCCAAGATCTCAAGCGCGAATTATTTCGGGGCTCAAAAGTTTCTTTAACTATCTTGTTTTTGAAGATTACCGAAATGATAATCCTTTAGAATTAATAGAAGCTCCTAAAACAGGTCGTAAACTTCCAGATACTTTATCGCTTCAGGAAATTGATAATTTAATTGACGCGATAGATTTAAGTACAAATGAAGGCGAACGAAATAGAGCAATTCTTGAAACACTTTATGGCTGCGGACTTCGTGTTTCTGAATTAACAACGCTTAAAATCTCAGATTTGTTTTTCGATGAAGGCTTTATTAAAATTACAGGTAAAGGAAACAAAGAAAGATTTGTTCCAATAGGAACATTAACCCAAAAATATATCGATATTTACAGAAGTGCCATCAGACCTAATTTGAGTATTAAAAAGGGAGCTGAAGACACCTTATTTCTTAATCGAAGAGGAAATCAATTAACAAGAGCGATGATTTTTACAATAATTAAAGATCTTGCACAAAAAATAAATCTTAAAAAAAGTATAAGCCCCCATACGCTGAGACATTCTTTTGCGACACATTTACTCGAAAATGGAGCAGATTTAAGATCAATTCAATTAATGCTCGGCCACGAATCAATTACAACAACAGAAATTTACGTGCATTTAGATCGCAGTTTCTTAAAAGAAGTGATGCATAGTTTTCATCCAAGGAAATAATTTTTTAAATGTTGCGTTTGTTTTGTTGTAAAAATTTATATATTGTGTTAAAATATTGTTGTAATAAAAACAATAATGAAATAAGTTGTGATTTTTCTCTCTTTTTTAAAGAAAAAAATCTAAATATTTTATTTACAAAAAGAAGTAGCATATGGTTTTTGATTTATATGGAAATGATGATTGCTTGGAGGTAAATAATTTTTATAAAAAATTGTTGGCCGAAATGCCTGACTTACTTTTTCAGTTTATTATAGATGCTGATAATAATTATACATTCCCACTTGTGAGCAAGTCGGCAGACGAAATATTTGAACTTTCTGCAGCCGATTTTACTAATGATATAAAGTTTATAATTTACGATCGAATCGTACCACAAGACCGTGATTATTTTTTTCAATCCTTGGTTAAAGCAAGAAAGGAGATTGTGCCTTGGGAAATTGAGTTTAGAGCAGTTCTTCCTAAAAAAGGAATTCGATGGTTTAAGGTAGCGGCAAAGACAGAATTGACTTTAGTTGATAAAGTAGTTTTTTACGGACACGTTTCGGATATTACTGATTTAAAAGATAAAGAAGAAAAGATTAGAATATCTGAAGAACGTTTTCAATTTGCTTTGGAAGCTTCTACTGCTGGAATTTGGGATTGGGATATGGTGACCAATAGTGTTTTTTATTCTTCACTGTCGCTTAAAATTCTAGAATTAGAATCAACTGATATATTTGACGATCCAGAACGCTGGGACAAAATTGTGCATCCAGATGATCTTCCTAAGTATTATTCAGATATTCAGGAACATTTCGATAATAAGATTCCATACTATGAAAATTATCATCGTGTGATGACATCAAGCGGTAATTATAAATGGATCTTGGATCGCGGCAAAGTGATTAAGCGTGACGAAAACGGAAAGCCTCTGCGAGTTATTGGTACACATACTGATGTTTCTGCACAAAAAGAAAAGGAACTTGAGCTGATAAAAACAATGAAGCTGTACAGCGATCAAAATAGCCGGTTACTGAATTTTTCTCATATTGTTTCGCATAATTTGAATACTCAGGCAGGTAATATAAAATCGATTCTAGATTTCATTGATGCCGATGTAAACAAGCAGACCGTTGAAGAAATGCTAGAACATTTGCGTACCGTTTCCAATGATTTGAACGAGACAATTTCTAATCTTACTCAAATTGTAAAAACGCAGAGTAATATCAATATTGCGGTTGCGCCGCTAATGTTGTGCGAATATATTGAAAAAACGATTTCAACGATTAAAGGCTACGACAAACAGCGTAACGTAACGATTGTAAACAATGTTCCGAAATATTTGACGATTAATTTTAATCCCGCTTACATGGAAAGTGTTTTGTTGAACTTTACCACAAACGCTATTAAGTATGCGCATCCAGATCGAGATCCTGTAATTGTTTTTGATTTTGCGATAGAGCCTGAAGGTTTTAAGTCACTTAAAATTACAGATAACGGACTCGGAATCGATTTGAAAGTTTATGGAGATTTATTATTCGGAATGTATAAAACTTTCCATAAACATGAAGAAGCCCGCGGAATTGGATTGTATATCACAAGAAATCAAATAGAGGCGATGAAAGGAACAGTTTTGGTGGAAAGTGAAGTAGGAGTAGGAACGAGTTTTAAAATCGTTTTTAATGATATGTGAAGTTTAAATTATATATAAAAAAGAAGGGCTGTCAATTGACAGCCCTTCTTTTTATGTATATATCCTCGATTATTTAGCAATATTAACAGCTCTAGTTTCTCTAATAACTGTCACTTTTACCTGACCAGGATAAGTCATTTCTGTTTGGATTTTTTGTGAAATCTCAAAAGATAAGTTTGCAGCATTATCATCTGAAACTTTTTCGCTTTCTACAATTACACGAAGTTCTCTACCGGCTTGGATTGCATAAGCATTTTTCACACCGCTGAATCCGTAAGCAACATCTTCAAGATCTTTCAAACGCTGGATGTAAGAATCAAGGACTTGACGTCTAGCACCTGGTCTTGCTCCAGAAATAGCATCACAAACCTGAATAATTGGAGAAAGTAACGATTTCATTTCGATTTCGTCGTGGTGCGCTCCAATCGCATTGCATACCTCTTCTTTTTCACCGTATTTCTCAGCCCACTGCATTCCTAAAAGTGCGTGTGGCAAATCACTTTCTGTATCTGGCACTTTACCGATATCGTGTAATAAACCAGCTCTTTTAGCTAATTTTACATTCAGTCCTAATTCTGCAGCCATAATTCCGCAAAGTTTAGAAACTTCTCTCGAGTGCTGTAATAAGTTTTGTCCGTAAGAAGAACGGTATTTCATTCTACCTACAACTTTAATTAATTCTGGGTGTAAACCGTGAATTCCTAAGTCGATTACCGTACGTTTTCCAACCTCGATAATTTCATCGTCGATTTGTTTCGCTGTTTTAGCGACAACTTCTTCAATTCTTGCTGGGTGAATACGTCCGTCTGTTACTAATTTGTGTAAAGACAAACGAGCAATTTCTCTACGAACAGGATCAAAACAAGAAAGAATAATTGCCTCTGGTGTATCATCTACAATAATTTCAACTCCAGTTGCAGCTTCAAGCGCTCTAATGTTACGACCTTCACGACCAATAATTCTACCTTTTACATCATCAGATTCGATGTTAAAAACAGATACGCAATTTTCAACTGCTTCTTCTGTTCCAACTCTTTGAATTGTGTTAATGATGATTTTTTTAGCTTCCTGCTGTGCAGTCAATTTTGCCTCTTCAATAGTTTCTTGAATATGAGACATTGCTTTCGTTTTAGCTTCTGCTTTTAAACCTTCCACTAACTGCTCTTTTGCTTCTTCTGCAGAAAGACCAGAAATTACTTCTAATTGCTGTAATTGGCTTTTGTGAAGTTTGTCAACTTCAGCTTGTTTTTTGTCTAAAACTTCAATTTTGTTATTGTATTCAGCCGTTTTAGCTTCAAAATCGTCATTAACTTTTTTAGCTTTAGAAAGTTCATTTGAAACTTGAGATTCTTTATCGCGAACACGTTTTTCTACTTCAGCAACTTTTTTGTCTCTTGCTAAAATAACTTGTTCGTGTTCCGATTTTAATTCGATAAAACGTTCCTTTGCTTGAAGAATTTTATCTTTTTTAATATTTTCAGCTTCTAAATTAGCGTCTTTTAAGATTGAAGCAGCTTCTTTTTTAGCGTTTTTGATTAGGTTTGAAATATTACTTTTCTCGATAATTTTAGCTATTGCAAAACCAGCCGCAATACCTACAATACCAATAATGATCGTTATGATGTCCATGTTTGTTAGGGTTTATATATAAAAAAAGCCTACATTAATTGCTTGAATAAACTCGTAAAGACAAGTTTTGAGCTAACTCACTGTTCAAGTTTCCCGGTCAAAGCTGGGCATACTATAGTAGCGACGATTTGCTCATTCTAAATTGTTAGTGTTGAGTTTACCAATTGTGAACTAATGTAGGCAGTATCTTAGTTTCTTGTAAAGAACGTTTAATTTTCGAGATATTGATCTAAAAGCAGATTTAATTTTTTAATTCTCTCGATGGTATCTTCTCCATCGATTGCGTTATCAAGTTGTTTCTGTTCTACTTGCGATGCAAATTGCAATGCGCACATTGCTAATACATCTTGTTTGTCACGAACCGCATAATTTTCTTCGAACTGCTTTATCATAGCATCAATTTTTTTTGAAGCACTTCTAAGTCCTTCTTCTTGAGATGGTTCAACCGTTAACGGGTAAACTCGGTCTGCAATTGATATTTTAATTTTAAGCTTTCCGTCCATATTATTAATCTGATAGTTGTGCTATGCAGTAATCGATTTCGCGAATTAATGAATTTATTTTAAGCTTTGTCTCTCTCTTGTTATTGTCGCTGCCAAGCAACGAATTGGCTATCTTAAGTGTTTCATTTTGCTTCTTTAAAGCTTCAATTTCTTCAGATTGTTTCTGGATAATTTGCGCAGCTTTGGATAATTCTAATCGTAATACTTGAGTGTTTTTCTCCAAACCTTTTGATTTTTCAAAAAGCTTTTCGACTTTATATTCAAGAGTATCAATTATTTCTGCAATTACACTCATTATACATCCTATTCATTACTTAATCATACAAAGTTAGTATTCCTTTTTATTAATGCAATTTTTTCTCGATTTTTTTGCGTTAAAAATAGGCAAATAGATGAAATTCAACTTATTGTATTTTTATGGAATTCTCCTCGGTTTTACCCTGTTAATTTTTTATCTTAGCAAAAATGTTGCTTATGAGATTTTCTGTACTTACCCTTTTAATTTGTAATTTTATATTTGCTCAAACGCAATATCCTAAAGACTATTTCCGCCCACCACTTGATATTCCAATGCAGCTTTCTGGTAATTTCGGAGAGTTAAGACCAAACCATTTTCATGCAGGTTTTGATTTAAAAACAAATCAAAGAGAAGGTTTGAGTGTTCATGCAATTGCTGACGGTTATGTGTCGAGAATTAAGATTTCCACCTTTGGAAACGGAAAATGTATTTATATCACGCATCCTAACGGATATACTTCTGTTTATGGGCATTTACAGACGCCTGTTGGACCAATTCTAGATTACGTAAAAGCGACTCATTACAAAGAAAGAGCCTATGAAATTGAAATGTTTCCAAAACCAAATGAACTTCCGGTGACTAAAGGAGAGATTATTGGACTGTCTGGAAATACAGGTTCTTCAGAAGGACCGCATCTTCATTTTGAAATTCGTGATACCAAAACAGAATTTGTAATTAATCCGATTTTCTTTGGCTTTGACCAAAATATTAAAGATACTAAGAAACCAACCTTGTCCAGTTTGTATGTTTATCCTTTGGAAAATGCAACAGTAAATCAGTCCAAACAGCCTTTGCTGCTAAGCATGACGCTTCAAAAAGATGGGAATTATTTGGCTTCTAAAGTAAAAGCTAATGGAAAAATAGGTTTCGGAATCAACGCTATAGATACTGATGATGTTTCGTATAATAAAAACGGTGTTTTCAATGTTACCAGTTTTTTAAACGGAAATCCAAATTATAATTATCAGTTTAATACTTATTCTTTTGATGAAATGCGTTACATCAATGCTTTTATTGATTATCCGCGATACAAAAAGACAAGCCAGCGCGTACAGAAGCTTTTTATGAAAACGCCTTTTGCTTTAAGTATTATTAAAACAGATTCACTTCGAGGTATTATAAAAACTGAACCTAATCTGACTTCCACTTATAGAATTGAAATTTCTGACTATTTCGGAAATTTAAGAACCGTTACGGTTCCTATTGAATTCGATGCTGTAACTCCAATTGTAGAAGCAGAGCCAATTACTTCTCCGTATTTTGTTAGATATAATAAAGATTCTAATTTCGAAAAAGACAACATGTCGGTTTTCTTTCCAGCAGGGACTTTTTACGAAGATTTTAATTTGAATTTTGACGTTAGAAATAAAAAAATATACATTCACGATGATACCGTTCCTGCTCATTCTAATTTTACCATTACTATAAAAGATGATTCGTATCCTGAAAGTTTAAGAGATAAATTGTATATAGGAAAAGGAACTAGTTTTAATGGGACAATTAGAAAAGGGGATGTTTTTACAGCAAAAGCAAAAGTATTAGGACAGTATGGTTTAGTTCTAGATACCATTTCGCCAGTTATAAAAATTGCGAAACCTATTCAGGACAAATGGATTAGCGATCAGAAAAAAATTGACATAACAATCAGTGATGCTTTATCAGGAATAAAATCGTATAATGGTTACATAAACGGAAACTGGGTTTTGTTTGAATACGAAAATAAAGCTAGAAGAATTACGCATGTTTTTGATGATGCCTTATTGAATGAAGGAGCAAATGATTTAAAAGTTGAAGTTGTTGATAATGTAGGAAATACTACTATCTTTGAAACTCATTTTTTTAGAAGTCAACAAAAATAAAACCCGAATCTTTGAGTTACAATAGGTTTATATTCGCTTTTCTTTTCATGTTTGTCAGCTGTATTTCATTAGCTCAGACATCTCGTATTAAAGGTGTGATTTTAGATACAGACAAACGTCCTGTGCCAAGTGTCAATATTTCTTCGCAGGGAACTTCGGTACAATCGGATTCGAATGGTTTTTTTGAAGTTACAGTTCCTTCTAACAAAAAGGTTTCTCTCATATTTACTCATGTTTCTTTGAAAATGATCAGCTTAACGGTTAGTTTAAAAACAAATGAAGTCTTTGTCTTTAATCCGATCATGAACAATTCGCAGGAACAAATGGGAGAGGTTTTTGTTTCTTCTGGGAATAGAAAACGCGTTCAAGGAATTTCGACTATTGATACAGAAACGATAAAAAAGATTCCAGGTGCCAATGCTGGAATTGAAAATGTTCTAAAAACACTTCCGGGGGTAAATTCTAATAACGAATTGAGTACGCAATATATGGTTCGCGGCGGGAATTATGACGAAAACTTGGTTTATGTAAATGAAGTCGAAGTATATCGTCCGTTTTTAATTCGTTCAGGACAGCAGGAAGGTTTAAGTTTTACGAATACCGATTTAGTACAAAATGTTGACTTCTCGGCAGGCGGATTTCAAGCAAAATTTGGAGATAAATTATCGTCAGTTTTAGATATTACGTATAGAAATCCAACACAGTTTGGGGCTTCTTTTGAAGCCAGTTTTTTAGGTGGAAGCGCTTCTGTAGATTTGGTTTCCAAAAATAAAAAATGGTCTGCAGTAACTGGAGTCCGTTATCGAAATAACAGTTTACTGGTAAACAGCCAAGACACGCAAACCAATTATACGCCGACTTTTGCAGACGTTCAGACCAATATTAATTATGATATTTCTGAAAAATGGCAGATGAGTTTTCTTGGGAATATTTCGCAGAATAAATATTTATATCAGCCTTTAACGCGCGAGACAAAATTTGGAACAATCGATCAGCCAATGGCGCTTGCGGTTTATTATCAAGGTCAGGAAAAAGATCAATACGACACTTATTTCGGTGCTTTAAAAACGACTTACAAAGTTTCTTCTTCGCTTACGCTAAAGCTGATTGGCTCTTTATTTCATACAACCGAAAAAGAGCATTTTGATATCTTAGCGCAATATCGTTTAGGAAATGTGGATGCCGAAAATCCGACAAATCCATCAGCAATTGATTTTACGCGCGGAATTGGTTCGCAGTTGAATCATGCACGTAATGATCTGGATGCTTTAATTGCAAATATCGAATTAAAAGGAACGAAAGAATGGAAAGAAAGCCAGCTTGAATTTGGTTTAAAATATACGAGAGAATCTATTCGCGATAGAGTAGTAGAATGGGAAGTAATTGATTCTGCTGGATTTTCTATAAATCCGCCAATAGCTATTTTGCCAGAGAATAATCAGCCTTATAATCCTTACACTGGACCACTTTTACCTTATCAAGATATTCGTGCTACAAATTTTAATACCATAAATAGATTTTCGGGATATGCACAATGGAATAAACAGTCAGAGATTGGTTCTAGCAGAGTTTGGTATCATTTGGGTGCTCGTTTTCAAAGCTGGAATGTTTCAGGTGCTTTAGAAGAAGGAAAAACACAGACAGTTTTTAGTCCGCGTGCGCAATTTGCGATAAAACCAGATTGGGACCGTGATATGGTATTTAGGATTTCGGGAGGATTGTATCATCAGCCTCCGTTTTATCGCGAGCTTCGTGATTTGGATGGCGTTGTAAATCCGAATGTGAAAGCGCAGGAAGCGGTTCATGTCGTTTTGAGTAACGATTATAATTTCAAAATGTGGAATCGTCCTTTTAAATGGGTAACCGAACTTTATTACAAATCACTTTCGGATGTAAATGTGTATTCGATTGATAATGTTCGTATTCGTTACGTGGCTAATAATAATGCAAAAGCGTATGCGCAAGGTTTGGATTTTAGATTAAATGGAGAATTTGTGCCGGGAACCGAATCTTGGATAAGTTTTGGTTACATGAAAACGGAGGAAAATTACGAAAACAAAGGCTATATTGCACGTCCAACAGATCAGCGATTGAAATTTGCGATGTTGTTTCAGGATTATATGCCGAATATTCCAAGTGTAAAAGTGTATCTGAATTTAGTTTACAACACAGGACTTCCAGGTGGATCGCCTGCTTATTCGGATCCGTATTTATATCAAAATAGATTAAATGATTACAGAAGAGCCGATATTGGTTTTGCGAAAGTTTTTGTTGACAGCAGTACGCAGAACACCAAAACAGGCTGGTTGAAAAACTTCAAAGAATTGGCTGTTGGATTGGAAATATTTAATCTTTTTAATAATCAAAACGCGATTACAAATACTTGGGTTCGCGATGTGTATTCAAAAAATCAGTATGCGATTCCGAATTATATGACTTCGAGGGTTTTTAACGTTAAGATTAATGCGAGGTTGTAAATCTTGCAATTGCACTAGTAAAATTCAATAAAAACAAAAATTACAATCAAAAATAGTATATTTGATAATCGTATATAATCATTGTAGATGAAAAAGTATTTTAAATATATCGCCCTAATAATCTTTGGGACTGTAATAAGCTGTCGTGAAGAAGTTCAAAAGCCAAAAGTAAGTTACGATGTCTCAAACAAAGTAAGTGTTACAAAAGCAGATTCTACCCAAATTGAAATTGCAGATCTTCCGATTCAAATGGAAGGCACTAATTATTTAATTCATCCTGTGGGAGATTTAAGAGTAATTGAAAGAGGTTCTAAAGCAAGATATGGATCATCTAGCGTAAATGATGTGAGTTTTACGATTGCTAATTTAGGCGAATATGAAATTACAGGATATTTGCAGAATTTAAAATTTCAAAAAGTCGATTCAGATTCTATTCGTCCTTTGTCAGATAAGCCTATTTTGATTTTAACAGCGACCTATCTGAAAACGGTTGCAGACAGAACACATAATAATGTGATGGTGTATACGCTTACAGATTCTGATACCAATAAAGATGGGAAAATAGATACCAGCGATATAAAAACATTGTATTTAAGCGATATTAGCGGAGAAAACTTTACAAAAGTTTCTGCTGATTTAGAGGAATTGGTAGATTGGAATTTAATTGAATCTAAAAACCGTTTATACTTTAGAACAATCGAAGATACTAACCAAAATGGTCAATTCGATAAAAACGATGTGCTGCACTATAATTATATAGATTTAGCTTCAAAAAAATGGGAAGTGAAAGCATATAAACCTATTTAAAGGTTCTGAGATACCAAGATTCTGAGGTTCTAAGTTTTTTTTTTAGCCAAAGATTAAAAGGATTAAAAAAGATTTTTTTCAACAAAATAATAAAGCCTGCTAAAATATAATTTTTAGCAGGCTTTATTATTTAAAGATTGGAAAACCTTAGCATCTTTGTACCTCAGAACCTTTGCAACTTTTAAATCAAAATATCACTTTCTAAGTCTGATTTCTCAATTTCAAAACCAAAATCCAAACGTTCTACCAATTCGATTACCAGTTTTTTATACCAATTTTCGGATTTTGGATGAATGTAAATCTTCTCAATTAATTGATTGATATCAACATGGATTTTTAATCCGTCGTTTAGTTTTAAGTCGCTTTTTGAAGTGTCGGTAAGAATGCGCACTTCGCGTTCATATTGAAAACTTTTTCGCTTAAATAAAAAGGGGAAAAACAAATCATCAAACGGAATGAATTCTTTTTTATAGTCGATGTAATTGACTTCACCAATATACTGGTCAAAATTATTTTCAGGCTTTACTGCTTTCTGTAATCTTCCAATAGTAGATTGAATGGCTAAACCTTCATTATTTTTTGTAAAAATCTGCCACATGGCAAAAGATTCGTATTCATTAATATGCCAGCTGCTAATAGCTACTCTCTCACGATGTGTTTTGTAGTAATTTAAAAACTCGGGATTATCTACAGCGAGCTTTTTTATCTCTTCATAAGTAGGTTCGCTGAAAGTACCTTCATATTGATCTTCAAACTTATCAGATCGAGACATGAATAGTTTTTTAGAAAGTAATAAATCGAGAAATTTAGATAAGTCAAGGTATTTCCAAACAATAGTATCGGGATCGTCCGGAAGTTTTATGTTGGGGTTGTTAAGATACATTTTTTAAAAGAATTAAATTTCAATCTTTAACTAACCTAAAGTTATAAAAATAAACACAGATTAAAGAAACTAAATTGAGTTTTAATGTTTCCTTAATCTGTGTGAATTATTTAGTATATGTAAGTCTTAAGATTCGAAAGACTGCATTGTTACCAGTTTGTTGTAAGTTCCATTCTGAGCAATTAATTCGTCATGAGTTCCCTGCTCAACAATTTTTCCTTTTTGCATGACTACAATTACATCTGCTTTCTGAATTGTTGAAAGACGGTGCGCAATTACAATTGAAGTTCTGTTCTGCATCATGTTTTCTAATGCTACTTGAACAAATTTTTCGCTTTCTGTATCTAATGCTGATGTTGCTTCATCTAAAATCATAATCGGCGGATTTTTCAACACCGCACGAGCAATAGATAAACGTTGTTTTTGTCCACCCGAAAGTTTGTTTCCGCTGTCTCCAATATTGGTATAAATTCCAGCAGGTAAATCTTTCACAAATTCATAGGCGTTGGCAATTTTCAATGCTTCGATAATTTCGTCGTCTGTAGCATCCAATTTTCCTAATGAAATGTTTGCCTTAATGGTATCATTAAATAGAATGCTGTCTTGAGTCACCAATCCCATTAAGCTGCGAAGCGATTGCAGATTCATGTCTTTAATATTAATTCCATCAATTGAAATTGAACCTTCATTAACGTCATAAAAACGAGTTAATAAATTGGCGATAGTACTTTTTCCGCTTCCGGATTGTCCGACAAGGGCAACAGTTTGTCCTTTTTTAATTTGAAGTGAAAAGTCTTTTAAAACATTTTCATCTTCATATTTAAAGTTAATATGTTCAACGCTGATGTTGTCATCAAAAGTTGTTTTTTCAACTGCATTATCTTTAGAAACTATTGTATTATTCTGCTCTAGAACTTCAAGAACACGTTCTGCGGCGGCATTTCCACGTTTTACACCGTATGAAGCCTTAGAAATCGCTTTTGCGGGAGTAAGTATGTTGTAAGCTAATCCCATATAAGCTATAAAGGAAGGTCCGCTTAGGGTTTTGTCAATTAAAACCATTTGCCCTCCATACCACAATAAAATCGCGATAACTGTAATTCCCATAAACTCGCTGGCGGGAGAAGCTAAGTTTTGGCGGTTTCCTATTTTATTTGATAAATTAAAAAAACGTTCTGTCGAATTTTGAAAAACAGTATTGAAATAGTTTTCAGAATTGTATCCTTTTACAACCTTTAAACCTCCAATAGTTTCTTCTATAGTTGATAAAAAAGTACCTTGTTCTTCTTGTGCTTTTGTGGATTGTTTTTTCAGTTGTTTTCCGATTAAAGAAATGATGTAGCCTGAAATCGGAATAAAAATGAATACAAATAAAGTTAGTTTTGTGCTGATAATCAGCATTGTTGTAATGGTGAAAATTATGGTTAAAGGCTCTTTTACAATAAGCTCTAAAATGGCTAAAAAGGAATTTTGAACCTCGTTAACATCCGCTGAAATTCTAGAAATAACGTCTCCTTTTCTTTTTTCAGAATAAAAAGCCAAAGGCAGTTCCAATGTTTTTTTGTACATCGCATTTCGCATGTCTTTTAAAACGCCATTTCGCAAAAAAGTTATAAAAAACATGGCTAGGTAATCTGCTAAATTTTTTAATAAAAAGATCGAAATAATAATGGTTACCATAATAGCCAAAATGTAGCCTGGATCGTGATTGCCTTTTGTTGTGGTGATATAATAACTTAAATAGTCTTCTCCATATTGCTGGAGTTTTAAAATTCCTTCATATACTGGTTTTGTTTTTCTTGCTTTTGTTTGGTCAAATAAAACCTGAAGCATCGGGATTAAGGCAACAAAAGAAAGTGTGCTGAAAAGTGCATACAGAATATTGAAAAAGATGTTTAAGAAAGCGTATTTTTTATATGGGTATATAAAAGGAACTATTTTTTTGAAATTACTCATTTTTATGGATATTGTTTTCTGCTGCAGTGATAGCTCTTTTGAGTTTTCCAGCAGTACTGTTTTTTTTTGGTAATGGGTTTAAAAGCTAAAACTTTGATTTATTTGCGATCGTCCAGTTTCAAATGGTTGATTTGTTCAGGAGATTTTCACCGCACAAAATTAATCCAATTGGATTATTTTCAATTTTTTTTGGCTTTTTTTTATCAAAAAAACTCTGATTTGCATTTGTTTTAAATGTAAATCAGAGTTCTTGAAAAAATTGAACTTAACCTATTTTGAAGAAAATCTCTTCAAAATTGCATTAAGTTTATAAGGGTTTGTGGTCCTTTTTTATTACTTCAATTGCATATCAGCAATAATATTTTCTATTTTTTGATCCAAGAAACGTTCTGCTTCATCAAAATCTGCAACCGATTCTAGTTCTGCATTTACGCTGATATAGAATTTGATTTTTGGTTCAGTTCCACTTGGTCTTGCACAAATTTTAGAACCGTCTTCAGTATAATAAATCAATACATTTGATTTTGGAATATCCATTGTAGATTCTTCATTTGTCAATAAGTTTAAAGCAATAGAAGAGTCGTAATCTTCAACCATAATAACTCTTTGGCCGTTGATTTCTTTCAAAGGATTCTGGCGCAGATTGATCATCATCTGATTGATTTCTTCTAAGCCTTCCATTCCCTTTTTAGTCAATGAAACTAAATATTCTTTATAAAAACCATTTTCAACGTAAAGTTGTAAAAGTTCTTTGTAAACTGAACTTCCTGCGGCTTTCGCCTGCGCAGCAACTTCACAGATTAATAAAGTAGCGGCAACTGCATCTTTATCTCGAACAGCGTCGCCAACCATAAATCCGAAGCTTTCTTCACCGCCTCCAATAAATTGAAGTTCAGGGAAATCTTTGATCATTTTGGCAATCCACTTAAATCCTGTTAAGCCAACTTTGCACTCAACTCCATAACTTGTAGCCAATTCCATGATCATTGGAGTAGAAACGATAGTGGAACCAACAAATTGTTTTCCGTTAAGTTTGCCTGCTTTTTTCCATTGTTTTAAAAGGAAAGAAGTCATTAAAACCATTGTTTGGTTTCCATTCAATAAAATCAATTTTCCTTCATTGTTTCTAACCGCAACCCCTAAACGGTCGCAATCAGGATCTGTTCCAACAACAATATCAGAATTTGTTTTTTCAGCCAAAGCCAAAGCCATCGTTAAAGCTTCTGGTTCTTCTGGGTTTGGAGATTTTACAGTTGGAAAATCTCCGTCTGGAACTGCCTGCTCTGGTACAATATGAACATTTTTGTAACCAGCCTGAGATAAAACATCAGGAATAGATTTTATAGAAGTTCCGTGCAAAGAAGTGAAAACAATATGAAGATTGTCCTTTGCTTCTGCTGGAGTATTAAAACTTGCGTTTTCGATCGATGATTTTATAAACTCTTTGTCAATTTCAGTATCAATATATTGAATCAGACTTTCGTTTGCGTTGAATTTAATTTTATCGTAATCTAAACTTTCGATTACTTGAATGATTTCGCCGTCTTGCGGAGGAACAATTTGTCCGCCATCTTGCCAGTACACTTTGTATCCATTATATTCTGGCGGGTTATGCGATGCAGTAAGAACAATTCCGCATTGGCATTTTAAATATTTAAGGGCAAAAGACAATTCTGGAGTTGGTCTTAAGTCAGAAAATAAATAAACCTGTATTCCATTTGCAGAGAAAACATCTGCAACAACCTTAGCAAGTGTATTACTGTTGTGACGGCAATCGTAAGCGATAACTACTTTTAAAGGTTCATTAGGAAACACTTGATGTAAATAGTCTGATAATCCCTGAGTGTTTTTTCCCAGTGTATATTTGTTAATTCGGTTGTTCCCAACGCCCATAACACCTCTCATACCTCCAGTGCCGAATTCTAAGTTTTTGTAAAAACTTTCTTCTAGATCTTTTGGTGAAGTTGTCATTAATTCTTTTACTGCTGCCTGCGTCTCTTGATCAAACGTAGGCGTGAGCCATTCATTTACAGCGGTTAAAATATTAGGTGCTATGTTCATTTAAATTTTCTTTTATGTTTTAATAAAGGTAGATTTTCTTCAAAAATTAATTTGATTCAAAAAGATTTTTTTTTCCTGATTGGTGTCAAAAATTCACTTCTCGTGCTACTTTATATCTTTCTTCATTGTTTTTGGTTCTTAAAATAATTTCGCCTAAGAATCCTGCAAGGAAAAGCTGAGTTCCTAAAATCATTGTAGTTAAGGCAATATAAAACCAAGGATTATTGGTTACCAAAGTATATCTCATTCCGTTATACATATGGTATAGTTTTGAAACCCCAATGTATCCGGCAGCTAGAAATCCGATAATAAACATAATAGAACCCATGGCTCCAAATAAGTGCATTGGTCGTTTTCCGAAACGGGATAAAAACCAAATGGTAATTAAATCCAAGAATCCGTTAATGAAACGTTCCATTCCAAATTTAGTTTCACCATATTTTCTTGCTTGGTGAATAACCACTTTTTCGCCAATTTTTCCGAAACCGGCATTTTTAGCCAAAACAGGAATATAACGGTGCATTTCGCCCGAAACTTCGATGTTTTTCACAACAACATTTTTATACGCTTTTAAACCGCAGTTAAAATCATTTAACTCAACACCAGAAGTTTTTCTAGCCGCCCAGTTGAATAATTTAGAAGGGAGGTTTTTTGCGACAACAGAATCGTAACGTTTCTTTTTCCAGCCCGAAACCAAATCGTATTTCTGAGCCGTAATCATTTCGTATAATTCTGGAATTTCGTCTGGACTGTCCTGTAAATCGGCATCCATCGTAATAATCACGTCACCTTTTGCCTTTGCAAACCCAGCGTGTAAAGCTTGAGATTTTCCAAAGTTTTTCATAAATCGAATACCTTTTACATTCGGATTCTCATTAGAAAAACCTTCAATTATCTGCCAGGAATTATCTGTACTGCCATCATCTACAAAAATGATTTCATAAGAGTAATTGTTAGATTGCATCACTTTAATGATCCATGTGTAGAGTTCTTGAAGTGATTCCTCCTCGTTTAGAAGCGGTATAAGTATAGATAAATTCATTTATATTTTTATTCTTGTGTAGATTTGCTTTTAAAAAATGCTGCGAAAATTAATCCGAAAATGGCACTGATAACGATAGCAAAAACAGATCCCTTTAATAGTTCAAAAGTAGAGTACGGACTGCTTTCTTTCATTTTAGCAACTGCTTCGTTGATACCTGAAGCTGGAGCGCCAAATTTCTGCATCATATTTACAGTATATTTGATCATGATCTCGTTTAAAGTTTCTTTTGCACCAGGATCAATAACGTTAAATAGTACAATATTAAAAGTAGTAGAAATCAAAATTCCGATTACTGCAGCTATAAAATAAGTGGTAAAAGCATCTTTGAAAGGAAAAACACCGTTTAATTCTCTCTTGGTTTTAGAAAGTAAAATAATGCTGATCGTAAGGCTTATTACAATTCCGATAATCCCCATCCACCATGCGGTAAAGAGATTTAAATCAATAGCATAAATTGTTGCTGTGAACAAAGCAGATGCAATTCCAATCATTACACCATATGTAATACCATTCTTTTTTATAACTTCATTAATCATATTTCTATATGTTTTAAAATTAATCCACAAATATAGTAATTCCCACTATAATCGGAGATAAAAAAAGCTTTTCGAAATAAACTAAAAAAAAGTGAGTTAAGTATTTGTTTATTAAAAAAGAATTGTAAATTTGCACACTCAAAAATAATTAAATTTTTAAAACAAAAAGAGTATTAGTTGTTTACACCTTTTTCTAACCATGAAAAAGCTTCAAAATAAAAATACTCCAAACAATAAATAAAAAGAAAAGATGAAAAAAGGAATTCACCCAGAAAATTACAGATTAGTTGCATTTAAAGACATGTCAAATGATGACGTTTTTATCACTAAATCTACTGCAGATACAAAAGAAACAATTGAAGTTGACGGAGTTGAGTATCCAGTTGTAAAAATGGAGATTTCTAGAACATCTCACCCTTTTTATACTGGTAAATCTAAACTTATCGATACTGCAGGACGTATTGATAAATTCAAAACTAAATACGCTAAACACGCTAAAAAATAATAGCTGTTTAAAATTATACAAAAGCCTTCCAGATTTGGAAGGCTTTTTTTATGGAATTGTAAAATTTAACCGCAAAGTGCGCAAAGATTTTTAGCTGACATTTTGTTCAGAAAACACAAAGTTCGCAAAGCTGCATCTATGCAAAGCTTTGCGAACTTTACTTTTTATAAAAACTTAATAATATAAACTTTGCGCACTTTGCGGTTAAATAATTGTCAATATTAAAAATGTGTTAGCCAAAAAAAGCAATTATTTTCTTATTTTGAATGAGAGTACTTTTAATCAAACGCATAAATATTTGTAACTTTGGGGCAGGTAACCAAATCAATATTTTAACAAACACTCAATTATTTATGAACTACATTCTTTTCGACGGACCCGTTCGGAATGCTTTATTACCCTTTACTTTTACAAGGCCGGTGGCTGATATTTTGGTTGGAATTATGACTATTCGTCAAAAATGGGAAAGACGTTTAGGTTCTACAATTACCACAATAACCGAAGAATATTTATCAGAGAAATTTCCGATGGTTGAAATGGAAGAAAATGTTATGATCAATGCAGCGTATTTGCCAAATGATACTCTTGCGGAGATGGTTTCTAATTTGACCGAAAATCAAGCCATATTTAAAGGTGAAGATGTAATAGCATTTTTTGCAAGCGAAAATCAAGAGGAAGTCGATTTTGATACTTATGAAATTATTCAGTACAACGGCGACTGTATCACTATCGAGCATACTTGGGATATTTTTTCTAAAAATGATGCGGCAATCCGTCAAGATTTTGCTTATTTGACAGAAGACAGAAAATCACAGCCTATTCCTAAAAGTGTTAATGTTATTGCTCCCGAAAATATTTTTATCGAGGAAGGCGCAAAATTAGAATTCGTTACCTTAAACGCTTCTAATGGGCCTATATACATAGGGAAAAATACAGAGATTATGGAAGGAACTGCAATTCGCGGGCCTTTTGCTTTATGCGAAAATGCAATGGTAAAAATGTCTGCTAAGGTTTATGGTGCAACAACTGTTGGGCCTGGATCTAGAATAGGCGGAGAGGTTAAAAACTCAGTTCTTTTTGCTAATTCGAATAAAGGGCATGAAGGATTTTTAGGTGATTCGGTTTTAGGTGAATGGTGTAATATTGGAGCAGATTCTAATAATTCGAATCTAAAAAACAATTACGAAGAAGTAAAATTGTGGAGCTATGAAACAGAAGGTTTTGCAAAAACAGGACTTCAGTTCTGCGGCTTAATGATGGGAGATCATAGTAAGTGCGGAATCAACACAATGTTCAATACAGGAACTGTTGTTGGAGTTAGTGCCAATATTTTTGGCTCTGGATTTCCAAGAAATTTTGTTCCGAGTTTTTCTTGGGGCGGTGCCGCAGGATTTACGACTTATGTAACGAAAAAAGCTTTTGAAACAGCAAGACTGGTGATGAGTCGAAGAAATATTGAATTTGATGCAATCGAAGAAGCGATTATGGAGCACATTTTTGAAGAAACTAAAAAATGGAGAAAAGACTAATTAGATAATTAGTTAATTTGAAAATTAGATAATTATAGCAAACCCGACAGGTTTTTTAAACCTATCGGGTTTTGTTGTTTTAATGTTTTGAGAATTTTCTAATTGACACATTTTCTCATCGACACATTTTCTAATTTTACTTATTTATCAATCTTAATAAAATCTTCTTTTAAGTTGAATTTTAGTTCTAAACCATTGGTTAGTTTTGTTTCGTAACCAGAAGTTCCAATTTCTATTTTGGTTACTTTTTCTTTAGGAAAATTTGTTTTTATGTAAGACGCAATTTTTTTCGGGATAATAGATTTTGGAATTTTATCATTACCGCCATCCACTTCTTTCCAATTTCCTTTCTTGTCAAATTCTATTTCAAGCTTATTGTCAAATTTTACTTTGTATTCTGTAGAAAGGATTTCTTTGTCTTGCAATATATAACTTGGTTTTTTTGATCCAAAATGGGTTTTCAAAAAAGTTTGGGCATTTGCAGGTAAAGCTTCTTTTTTAATTACAGTTTTTTGAGCATTTGCTGCAAATCCAAAGATTAATCCTGCAAGTAAGCAAACGGTCAGTTTTAATTTCGTTCTCATGTTTTACTGATTTTAAAGTTATAGTACAAGTTAAGGTTAAAATTTTGAAATATTAAAAAACCATTTGAGTTTCGTTCCTTGCGATTAGGGCATTTTTAGTCAGTAGATTATCTAATTGGCACATTTCCAAAATTATCTAATTATCAAATTGGCACATTATCTAATTAAATCTATCTTTGCAGCACGAAAAAAATGGGTAGTCGGAGAAACGATTAACCGATTAAACAAAATTCACAAAAACAAATGATTACAGTTAACGATATTTCGGTTCAGTTTGGTGGAACTACACTTTTTAGCGATGTTTCTTTTGCTATCAATGAAAATGATAAAATTGCCCTAATGGGGAAAAATGGTGCGGGAAAATCTACCCTTTTAAAAATAATTGCTGGTGTAAACAAACCTTCAACTGGAAGTATTTCTGCTCCAAGAGAAGCTGTGATTGCATACTTGCCACAGCATTTGCTTACCGAAGATGGTGCAACTGTTATGGAAGAAGCTTCTAAAGCTTTTAGTGAGATTTTTAAAATGAAATCTGAAATAGACGAAATCAATGAACAATTGACGGTTCGTACTGATTATGAAAGTGATGAATACATGAAATTAATCGAAAGAGTTTCGGACTTAAGCGAGAAATTTTATGCTATTGAAGAAGTGAATTATGAAGCTGAAGTTGAAAAAATATTAGTCGGTTTAGGTTTTGAACGTGAAGATTTTAAACGTCAGACTTCTGAATTTTCTGGAGGATGGAGAATGCGTATCGAATTGGCTAAAATTCTTTTAAGAAAGCCAGATTTGATTTTGCTGGATGAGCCGACAAACCACATGGATATCGAAAGTATTCAATGGTTAGAAGATTTCTTATTGAATCAAGCTAAAGCGGTTGTAGTAATTTCGCACGATAGAGCGTTTGTAGATAATATTACAAATCGTACTATTGAGGTTACAATGGGAAGGATTTACGATTATAAAGCAAAATACACCCATTATTTAGAATTAAGAAAAGACCGCCGTATTCATCAGCAGAAAGCGTATGATGAGCAGCAGAAAATGATTGCTGAGAATCGTGCTTTTATTGATCGTTTTAAAGGAACATTTTCTAAAACAGATGCGGTGCAATCTCGTGTGAAAATGCTGGAGAAATTGGAAATCGTTCAGGTTGATGAAGTGGATACTTCTGCATTACGTTTGAAATTCCCTCCTGCAGCACGTTCTGGGCAATATCCTGTTATTGTAAAGGAAATGTCTAAAGCTTATGGAGATCATGTTGTTTTTAAAGACGCTAATATAGTTATTGAACGTGGTCAGAAAGTTGCATTTGTCGGGAAGAATGGAGAAGGAAAATCGACTATGATTAAAGCAATCATGAAAGAGATTGGTGTTGATTCAGGAAGCGTAGAAATTGGTCATAATGCACAAATCGGATACTTTGCTCAAAATCAAGCGGCTTTGTTAGATGAAAACGCGACTATTTTTGAAACAATCGACGGAATTGCAGTTGGAGATATTAGAACGCAGATTAAAAATATTTTAGGAGCTTTCATGTTTCAAGGAGATGATATTACCAAAAAAGTAAAAGTACTTTCAGGAGGAGAAAAGACTCGTTTGGCAATGATTAAATTGTTATTAGAACCAGTTAACTTATTGATTCTGGATGAGCCATCAAATCACTTGGATATGAAAACTAAAGACATTATTAAAGATGCTTTAAGGGATTTTGATGGAACTTTAATCTTAGTTTCTCACGACCGTGATTTCCTTGACGGATTAGCAACTAAAGTTTTTGAATTTGGAAACAAAAGAGTAAAAGAACATTTTGAAGATGTTGCTGGATTCCTTGCTCACAAGAAAATGGATTCTATGCGAGAAATCGAAAAATAATTTCCAATTAATTATAGGTTTTAAAGCACAAGTTAATTCTTGTGCTTTTTTTGTTTTATAACACTATTTTAATGCAATTTTTTTTACAACAAATATATTTTTTTCCTACTTTAGTATTCCCAATTCGTATTGACTATAATAGTTAACTTTTTGATATTCAAAAAGTATAATGCTGATTTTAATTCAGTTAAGTAAAAATAACATTTTATCTATTTGAAGTCTATGAGCAAAATTCTACTAGTTCCAATTGTTTTTTTCTTTTTTATAACTCCCATCTGTCTGCATGCTCAAGGTGATGTAAATGAAGGTGAGAAATCTGAAAAAACTGAAAAAACAGAAACAGAGATAAAGTATCCACAATACCAGTTGAAAGGTCTTTTACAGGCAAGATATTTGGAAAGTTTTGGAGATAATGTAGATGTTTTGGGTGTTCATCACTCAACTGGAGATGTTACCCAGCAATCTTTTGATATAAAAAGAATGCGTGTGGGGTTGAATACAAAATTAAGCGAAGCTACAGAAGTTGTAATCTTGGTCAATTTAGCCGATTTTAAATCGGATACAAAAGGCAAAGTTCTAGAAAATGCCTACGGAAAATATACTTTTAGTAAATACATTGCTTTAACAGGAGGGCAATTTCGACCAGCCTTTGGTATTGAGGAGCTTGTTCCTGTAGATATTATAAAATCTTTCGATTTCTCCAATCAATATTACGAATTTGGAAAAAACGGCTGGACGAGTTTTCAAATTGGAGCTTCGGCAACAGGAGCTTTTGATATTGGAAAAATTCCAGTGAATTATGCTCTTTCTGTTTTAAATGGAAATGGTAAAAACGTAGAGATGGATAAAGATAATGGGAAACAATATTCTACAAGATGGGTTTTTGAATTATCAAAAGAGTATAAAATAAATTTGGGACTAAATGGCGGTTTCGGAAAAGTATTTAAGGAAGATGTTTTTGCTGTTGGGGCCGATATTACAAGTGATTTTAAACTAACTGACCGATTTACTTTTGATCTTCAAATTGAATATAAACAGGGCACAAATCATAATCTATATTTTTCATTACCTGTTGAAAACAGAGTAGGAGATGTTGCTGATTATCAAATGCGAGGGGTTTATTTTCTGCCTAATTTAAGATATGTCGTAAATTATAAAAAACTAACCGCGTTAGAATTGTCCTGCCGCTACGAAACTTTTGATCCCAATTATAAAATCGATTCAAATGTACGGCAGACTTTTACGCCAATGGTAAGTTTAGAATTTGGAAAAGCTTATACAGGTCGAATCGAGATGGGATTTGAAATTGATCGATTCGATAGAAATATTCCTAATTCGTCAACCTACAACGACGATTTATTTTTAATTCAATTACAGCTCCGACTTTAATTCACTTAAATCTTGTTTTATGAAAGAAGTAAAAATTCCGCAGACTCTAATAACGTTGGCAATTGGATTGGCAATTTGGTTTATTCCTGCGCCAAATGGTGTTGTAATTGAAGCTTGGCATCTGTTCGCCATTTTTGTGGCTACAATTTTAGGTATTATCCTGAAGGCAGCGCCAATGGGAACGATGTGTATGATAGCAATTGCTTTAACGGCTTTTACGCAGGTTTTGGCTCCTGGAGATGCTGGTAAGTCGATTACATTAGCTTTAAAAGGATTTGGAGATAAAGTAATCTGGCTGATTGGTATTTCGTTCTTTATAGCTAGAGGGTTTATAAAAACAGGTTTAGGAAACAGAATAGCTTTTTTATTTATTAGAATATTTGGAAAAAGTTCTTTAGGATTAGCTTATGGTTTAGGATTGGCAGATTTGGTTTTAGCACCGGCTGTTCCGAGTAATACAGCAAGAGGAGGAGGAATTATTTATCCCATTATGAAGTCGATGTCAATGAGTTTTGGCTCTTTACCAGATCATCCCGAAACGCATCGGAAATTAGGAGCATATTTGACTTTAAACAGTTATAATATGAATTTGATAGCTTCGTCTATGTTTTTAACAGGAACGGCGAGTAATCCAATGTGTCAAAAATTTGCGCTTAATTTAGGTATCAAGATTACTTGGATGTCTTGGGCTGCTGCTGCAATTGTTCCGGGATTATGTGCCTTTTTTGTGATTCCATTTTTGTTGTATAAAATTTATCCGCCAGAATTAAAGAAAACAGGAGATGCTCCGCAGATTGCAGCTCAGAAATTGAAAGAAATGGGCGCAATTACAAGAAACGAATGGATGATGCTTTTGACATTTTTTATTCTATTGTTTCTTTGGATGACAGGCGATTTATTTTCTATAGATGCCACAACAACTGCCTTTATAGGTTTGGTGATTTTGCTTTTAACTTCCGTTTTAACTTGGGATGATGTTAAAGCCGAAAAAGGAGCTTGGGATACTATTGTGTGGTTTTCTGTTTTGGTAATGATGGCGAGTTCGCTCAACGAATTAGGTTTTATAGCTTGGTTTAGTGATTTGGTAAAAGCAGAAATTGGCGGATTAAGCTGGCAGATGGCTTTTCCGATAATTGTTCTGGTTTATTTCTTTAGCCATTATCTCTTTGCAAGCGCAACTGCGCACGTAGCGGCTATGTATGCAGCGTTGCTTGGGGTGGGAGTTTCACTTGGAATTCCAGGATTATTATTGGCTTTTATGTTAGGATTTATAGGTTCTCTGTATGGAACTTTAACGCATTATGGTCATGGTCCGGCACCCGTTTTCTTTGGGAGCGGCTATGTCGATTTAAAGAGCTGGTGGGTCAAAGGATTGGTTACCGGTTTAACTATGCTTCTTATTTATATGGTAATTGGAGGATTGTGGCTCCGAATTATTGGATACTTTTAGATTCTAATTCCTGGAGGAAGAAGCTCTTTGTATCTTGGGTTCTTTTTGAAAAAAGAAACAATCTTTGGGTGAATTGGAACTACTCTGTAGTTTTTCTCAGAACTTAATTCCAAAACATTTTTCAATAAAGCATTTATAGCTTCTTCGTTTTGATAAGAATCTGGAGTGTTGATTTTAGTTAAGAAGATTTTTTTTTCTTGAAATGAGTACTCAACTGCCAGCATTCCCTCAGGTACGACAGTTTCAAATTGGCGTGCAAAAGTGTTGTCTTTTATTTCCATAGTTACAAATGTTTCCATAGTAATTTCTTGTTTAGGTTATATGTAAATAGTGAATTTGGGATCCGAAATAGTAATGAAAGAAAATTCTTTATAAGATTTTAAAGACAGAATTATTTCGAATACAAAGGTAATCATTTGATTTTCAATATTAAATTATTTTTTAAAGATGTAATCCTTAAGATATGGTTTTGTACTTTGCTTTTTTTTAGATTTAATGATAATTAGGCTTAAAATTTGATTGTCATGCTATTAAAAAAAGTAACTTTATTTTTTAAAATAAATGTCTTAATGGTAATTTCATTTTAATGTTATGAGTAGAATTCCAGTTTATTTTATGCCTGGTCTGGCAGCTAGTTCATCTATTTTTGAAAGAATAAAATTGGATGAAAATATTTTCGAAATGTTTCTTTTAGAATGGGAAATTCCTAACCCTAAAGAATTACTGACAGATTATGCGCTTAGAATCAGTAAAAATATAAAACATGAAAACCCAGTGTTAATCGGAGTTTCTTTTGGTGGAATTCTGGTTCAGGAGATTGCAAAACATATTAATGTCAGAAAAGTCATTATTATATCGAGTGTAAGAAGTAATGTTGAATTTCCTAGAAGAATGAAAATAGGGAAGAAGACAAAAGTTTACAAGCTAATTCCGATGCAGTTAATTCTCAATATTGAAAAATTAGCCAAGTTTTCGTTTGGAGAAAAAGTAAATAAAAGAATTAAACTATACGAGAAGTTTTTAGCTGTTCGTGATTTAGGTTATCTGCAATGGGCTGTAGAAAGCGTAATTCGATGGGATCGAGATCAAATTGACGAAAATGTAGTGCATATTCACGGAGATAAAGACGATGTTTTTCCAATTAAATATATTGATAAATGCATATTAGTAAAAGGCGGAACACATATTATGATTCTTAATAAGTATAAATGGCTGAATGAGAATTTGCCTTCAATTATACTTGATTAAATTTCAATTTTAAAAACTCCAAATTCCAATTCTTTGAGGATTTTAGCGCAATCTTGTCATTTCGACGAAGGAGAAATCTTCGCAAGTAGCTCGACAAAGTAATTCACGTAAATATGAGAATCAGTATAATCGTTTTGGTATTAATTTTAGCTGGATGTAAATCTCCCAAAAAAGATTTTGAATTTACCTTTTTTAAATGGAACATTCATGAATCTTATTATTTGAGGTTCAATTCGTCTGATACGTTCTATTGTGTAGATAATTATGGATTTAAAGAACAAACGTCTTTTGCAATTTTAAATAAAGAAGAGAAAGAAAGAATTCAAAATATGTTGGATACTATAACTTTTCCTAAAAATGAAACTTATGAAAGTCAAGTTGATGACGGAGAAACTAATGCTTTTGTGTTGAAAAATGAAAATCAATTAAAAAAGCTTAAAATCCACGGACATAATGGGCCAATTTTATTTAGACTTTTTGGTAAATCATTAGATAATATTAAGAATGGTCATGAATTTACCAAAACGAATAGAAAAATTGATTTAGAAGAAATTAATAAGATGGTTGTAATGAAAGTACCGCCGACATTTGTTATTGATACTTTAGGATTAGAAAAATAAATTTTACTGGTTTTTTCTTTGTCAAAGACAGACACACAAAGAATTACTCGCAATCTTATCATTCTAAGAAACGAAGGATCGCGCTCGTAACTCTACAAAGATTAGCGATTCTCTGTATGGATTTTCTAGTGTGATCCTTCGTGCCTCAGGAGGACAAGCTAAAGAAAGGCTTCAGTGAAAAATCTAAAATCTAAACTCAACAATCTAAAATAGAAAAATCCCAAACTCTTTTGGAATTTGGGATTTTAAGTATTGAAAATTAATATGAAGAATTTAGATTTTCTTCATTTGTTCTTTCATCATTGAGATTTGCTCTTTCAGCATTCCTTGTTTGTCTAATTTTTTAGCTTCATTTAATAAATTAGTAGCTTCCAATTTTCTTCTGCGAGACATTGCAACTCCTGCAAGGTTTAATTTAGCTACAGCTAAATCCATATCCATTGATAGTCCAAGTTCGATTGCTTTTTTGAAATGTTTCTCAGCTTGGTTAATATTGGTCTGAGATAACATAATCCCTTGCAAATAATTTAGGTAGCCTTGTTGTTTTCTTACTAATGCTCCTTCTGGATTTTTAATATATGACAGCCATTTTTTAGCACCTTCAAAATCTTGTTTTCTTAATTTAAGGAAAGCTAAAAGGATAAATTCGTTTTTAAAATAAAGAAAAATAGGAATAGCAGTAAGTAAAATAAGAAATATACCATTTCCGATATTACTTTCTGTAAATTGCCAAACGCCCGCTACGACTAGAAGTCCGGCCAAAATAAGTTTAATATTTTTGTGAAACATAATTAATGTAAATTTGTGATTGCAAAGATAGTAAAAGGAATTAAAAATATTTTTATAAAAGTACTTGCCAGAAAAAAAAGTCTTTGTATATTTGCACTCGGTTTTTGAACAACGTTATCCAAAACCAAATAAACGAGTTAATAGATACCATTTTTAAAGATACAAAGCAATGAGCAAAAGAACATTTCAACCATCGAAAAGAAAAAGAAGAAATAAGCACGGATTTATGGACAGAATGGCTTCTGCGAATGGAAGAAAAGTTCTAGCGCGTAGAAGAGCAAAAGGAAGACATAAATTAACTGTTTCTAGCGAACCTAGACACAAAAAATAATGTTTGTATAAACATACATAAGGCGATTACTTTTTTAGTATCGCCTTTTTTTATACCTTGTCGGTAAAAAATTTCGCAACATTCTAGTTTAGAATAGACTACGAATGTTTTTTTAAAGTACTTTATATAACTACACAATACATACAAAATGCCTAAAGACACATCAATTAAATCCGTTTTAATAATAGGTTCGGGACCTATTGTTATTGGTCAAGCTTGCGAATTCGATTATGCGGGATCTCAATCTGCACGTTCGATTCGTGAAGAAGGAATTGAAGTTATCTTGATTAACTCAAATCCAGCGACAATTATGACCGACCCATCTATGGCCGATCATATTTATTTGAAACCTTTAACGACAAAATCGATTATTGAAATTCTTAAGGAACATCCACAAATTGATGCTGTTTTACCAACAATGGGAGGACAAACAGCTTTGAACTTGTGTTTGGAAGCTGAAGAAAAAGGAATCTGGCAGGATTTCGGAGTGCGATTAATCGGTGTTGATGTAAACGCAATTAATATTACAGAAGACAGAGAGCAGTTCAAACAGCTTTTAGAAAAAATTAAGGTTCCAACTGCGCCTGCAAAAACAGCTACTTCTTACCTTGAAGGAAAAGAAATTGCTCAAGAATTTGGTTTCCCTCTTGTAATTCGTCCATCGTTTACGCTTGGAGGAACTGGAGCAGCAGTAGTTTACAAAAAAGAAGATTTTGATGAGCTTTTAACACGCGGACTAGAAGCTTCTCCAATTCATGAAGTTTTAATTGATAAAGCTTTAATGGGATGGAAAGAGTATGAGTTAGAGCTTTTAAGAGATAAAAATGATAACGTTGTAATTATCTGTTCTATTGAAAACATGGATCCAATGGGAATCCATACTGGAGATTCGATTACAGTGGCACCAGCAATGACATTATCAGACACAACTTTCCAAAAATTACGTGACTACGCTATCTTAATGATGAGAAGTATCGGAAATTTTGCGGGAGGATGTAACGTACAATTCGCAGTTTCACCAGATGATAAAGAAGATATCGTAGCAATTGAGATTAATCCTCGTGTATCTCGTTCTTCTGCTTTAGCATCAAAAGCAACTGGATATCCAATTGCTAAAATTGCTTCTAAACTAGCTTTAGGATACAATTTAGATGAATTACAAAATCAAATTACAAAATCTACTTCGGCTCTTTTTGAACCAACTTTAGATTATGTAATCGTAAAAATACCACGTTGGAACTTCGATAAATTTGAAGGTTCAGACAGAACTTTAGGACTTCAAATGAAATCTGTAGGTGAAGTTATGGGAATCGGACGTTCTTTCCAAGAAGCGCTTCATAAAGCAACTCAATCTTTAGAGATTAAGAGAAATGGTTTAGGTGCTGACGGAAAAGGATATAAAGATTATGAGTTGATTATCGACAAATTAACTTACGCAAGTTGGGATCGTGTTTTTGTAATTTATGATGCCATTGCAATGGGAATTCCATTAAGCACCATTCATGAAATTACAAGAATCGACATGTGGTTCTTGAAACAATACGAAGAGCTTTATACTTTAGAGAAAGAAATTTCAAACTATAAAATTGCCGATCTTCCAAAAGAATTGTTACTTGAAGCAAAACAAAAAGGGTTTGCAGATAGACAATTGGCGCACATGATGAACTGTCTAGAAAGTGAAGTTCATTCTTTACGTATGGAGAAAAACATCAACCGTGTGTTTAAATTGGTTGATACTTGTGCGGCAGAGTTTAAAGCAAAAACACCTTATTACTACTCTACTTTTGAGGCTGAAATCGAAAAAGCAAATGGGGAACGTTTTGTGGATAACGAAAGTATCGTAACAGATAAAAAGAAAGTGATTGTTTTAGGTTCTGGACCAAACAGAATTGGGCAGGGAATTGAGTTTGACTACTCGTGTGTACACGGAGTTTTAGCTGCAAAAGAATGCGGTTACGAAACGATCATGATTAACTGTAATCCTGAAACGGTTTCTACAGATTTTGATACGGCAGATAAATTATACTTCGAACCTGTTTTCTGGGAGCATATTTATGATATCATTCAGCACGAAAAACCAGAAGGTGTAATCGTTCAGTTAGGTGGACAAACAGCTTTGAAATTGGCTGATAAACTTTCTAAATACGGTGTAAAAATCATCGGAACTAGTTTTGATGCGCTTGATTTGGCAGAAGACAGAGGACGTTTCTCTGACTTGTTGACTGAATTGCATATTCCTTTCCCAAGATTTGGAATCGCAGAAACAGCAGATGAGGCTTCAAAATTAGCAGACAGTTTAGATTTTCCACTTTTAATTCGTCCTTCTTATGTATTAGGAGGTCAGGGAATGAAAATTGTAATCAACAAAAAAGAGCTTGAAGAGCACGTAATAGATTTGTTGAAAACAATTCCAGGAAACAAATTACTTTTAGATCACTATTTAGCTGGAGCAATTGAAGCTGAAGCTGATGCAATTTGTGATGCTGATGGAAATGTTTACATCATCGGAATTATGGAGCATATTGAGCCTTGTGGAGTTCACTCTGGAGATAGTAACGCTACATTGCCTCCTTTTAACTTAGGAGAATTCGTAATGCAGCAAATTAAAGATCATACGCATAAAATTGCAAGAGCTTTAAAAACGGTAGGTTTAATCAATATTCAGTTTGCGATTAAAGACGATACAGTTTATATTATCGAGGCAAATCCAAGAGCTTCTAGAACGGTTCCGTTTATTGCAAAAGCTTACGGAGAACCTTATGTAAACTACGCTACAAAAGTAATGTTAGGACATAATAAAGTAACTGACTTTGATTTCAATCCGCAATTGAAAGGTTATGCAATTAAACAGCCAGTTTTTTCTTTCAGTAAATTCCCGAATGTAAACAAAGCGTTAGGGCCAGAAATGAAATCAACAGGTGAAAGCATCTTGTTTATTGATGATTTAAAAGACGATCAATTCTACGAATTGTACTCTAGAAGAAAAATGTATTTGAGTAAATAATCTCAGATTCTAGTATAAAGAAAAGCTCCAATGAAAATTGGAGCTTTTTTAGTTTTTTATTAGTTCTAAACTTTTATTCGTTTTGACCAAAATTCATATTGTCTCTGGTGTTTTTTTGTACCGAAATAGCACCAAATAATGCTAATAAAAAAGCAAATGCATAGAAACCTTTTTCGCTTGGTAAAATTGTAGCATTCCATAATCCTACAACTAAAAGAACAATTGAAAGCAAAGTTCCGAACCAGCAGATTCCGTAGTAAATATCAGTTACAGGAAGTTTTTCAAGACGGTCTCTTACGCTTTTTTGTAATGAAATAACGGCAAATAATCCAAACATTAAAACAGTGAAATAGTATCCTTTTTCGTTTAAAAGCATTTCAGCTCTTGCAAGTCCAACAATAAAACCGATTGTTCCAGCTCCAAGCGCAACCCAAGATGCCGCAATAAAGGCATTTGATGTTTTTTGTATCATAATTTATTATTTTGGTAAGACACAAATATAATTAAATTAGGTTCATTACAAAGTAAATACATGCTTTTTTTGATCAGTAAAATCTTTCAAATAAAAGAAATAAAATAGTGTCTGTTTTTGTAGAGACGCACCGCAGTGCGTCTACATCCATTATCCACAATCTGGCTTTTTAGATATTCTTTACGCATAAGATGCACTGCGTTGCGTCTCTACAATATACTTTTGCAGAAAAGAAATAAACATTAAAAACTAAATAAAAAAGCCCCAAAATTTGGAGCTTTTCGTTTTAAAAAAGTAAGATGTTTTTATTTTTTAAGTAACTGTTCCAAAGGTTTTAACTGCTCCATATCTATTTTAGATTTTTGTAAAACAGACATTAATGTCATAATGTTGTTAGGATTCATATTTTCTCCTAAAACTCTTACTACTGCGAAACCAGTTTCTTTTCTGTTGGCAAAGATCACAAACTCTTTAATATTGTCATCACTCCCAACATAGCTTACAGAAGCACCGTCTTTACCAGAGCCGAATTTCATTAATTCTTGATATTTCGGATCTTTTAATATGGCTTTTACTTTGTTTCTTTCTGTGTCAAACTCTATTTGATTCTTTTGATCTGCTTTAAAGGCTAGAATGTTCATTTTATCAAAAGAGTTTAAAGCTTCATTTTGTTCTGCTGATAATTTTGTTTTATCAACATTTAAAATGTTTGGTGAAACGTCTAAGGCTATAAAATCTTTTTTCTCCGAATTCTCAACAAAATATTTTTGAAGTGAAGGCTCAGAATTGCAACTTACCAAAGTTAGTAAGAAGAATAGGATCGAGGTAAAAACAGTTGCTTTCATGATTATTTTTTGCTTTTAGAAGCTTTCTTCAAGTCTGTACCTCCAGGAAGCTGCATTTTATCTGTTAATACTGAGATTTCATTTAAATCAAAATTACCTGTAAGAGACAATAAAACAGTTTCGTCGTTTTTTGCGCCGTCAACATACATTAATAATTCTTTGATCTGAGTGTCGCTTGCTCCTGATTTTACCATTATTTTGACATTTTTACCGCTGTCGTTTACACGCATCAACTCTTCTAAACCTGCAGTTTTGATATATTTATCTGCAGAATTTTTCATGTCAGCCTGGATTTTAGGGTTTTTAGTTGTAAACACTTTTAGGTAATCCAATTTTTTGATGAGGTTAATGTATTGCTGCGTTTCTTTGTCAGAAGCATCAACTTTTACTTTGCTCATTAAATCGAACATTTTTTTGTTTACAATTACAGAAGTTACATCGTCTTGACCGTCAAATTTGTCAAAAGCACCTTGTGCATAAAAAACGTTGGTAACGAATGCGAATACTAGAGTTATGATGAAATTTTTCATTTTATTTTAAATTTAATTACTGTTTAAAAATTTTGTTTTTTGATTGTTCATATTCGCCAATGTACTGTACACTTTCAATACCTACATTAACATTGTTTGATAATAAAGCCAAAGCTTTTTGAGTCGCTTTTAAAGCTTCTTCGGGATCATTGTAGGTTCCTAATTCTGTTTGCGCAACTACTGTAGTAGTGTCATTTTTTTCGCTTACAAAAAAGTAGGTTCCTATTCCCAGCAAAACAACAGCTGAAGCCGCAATTGATAACCACGCCACGTTACGTTTTTTAGATTGTAATGGAATCTCATACGTCGACTTCTGTTCTTTTGCAAGAGAGAAATAGCCAAAAATTGGTTTGTACTGCTCCAAATGCTGCGCAACATCTGACGAAGAAAAGTATTCTTTTAATTGATTTTCTTCAGCAATAGTCGTTTCTCCCTGAAAGTATTTTTCTAATATAAATTCTATTTTATTTAGTTCCATAAAGGTGTGTATTAATCATTGATTCTCTAATTTTTTTTCTTGCTCTCGAAAGCGCTACTCGTATAGCGGTTTCATTCATATTGACAATTTTAGCTATTTCGTCAAATTCATATTGTTCAACATCCCGAAGCTGAATTAGCAGCTGTAATTGTTCCGGCATCTGATTTATAATTTTTTCAACCCATTCTAAACTGTCTTCATCTTCTATTTTTTTATCTAATCTCGGTTCTCTGTCTGTAAAATTATTGTGAACAATCTGAAGGTTACTGGCTCTTTTAGATTTTAATTGATCCAGACAATAATTTTTGGTCATTGTCATGGCAAGAGCTTCAACGCTATTGTAGCTTTCTAGATTTTCTTTTTTGTTCCATAATTTTACCATTACTTCCTGAGTCGCATCTTCTGCTTCTTCAGTGCTGGTAAGCAATCTTTTTGCCAGACGAAAAACTTTGTCTTTAAAAGGATTTATTAATTCTATAAATACTGTCTGGTTCATTATTTGATGGTTAATCGTTAGCTTATATATTCAAGACGAGGTACAATTATATTTGTTACAACAAAAAGCAGTATTTTTTTTTACGTAAAAAAAATACTGCTTTTTGACGAAGCTAAAACTAAAGATACTACTTTTACGTTTATTCTATTATAGAAACCTAAACGATATGAAAACACCTTTAAAAAGTATTATTTTTCTTTTTTTACTTGTCTTTTCTTTACAGTCTTGCGAAGATAATGATGACGTTGCTGCTCCTGCAGATGTGCAGGTTAATAGTTTTATCTGGAAAGGATTAAATGCAGTATATTTATGGCAGGCAGATGTTCCGAATCTAGCCGATAATCGTTTTGCAAACGAAAATGATTTCAATTCTTTTTTAAGAGGATATTCCAAGCCCGAAGATTTGTTTGAAGATTTATTATACAAGCCAGTAAGTAAATTTCCAAATGGAGATGCTGTTGACCGTTTTAGCTGGATTGTTGACGATTATACTGTTTTGGAACAAGAATTAAGCGGAATTACAAAAAATAATGGCGTTGACTTTAGACTAAGCCTCGTTGCTTCAGGCTCAAATGATGTCGTAGGTTATGTTCGTTATATTATACCAAATTCTGATGCTTCAACAAAAGCAATTAAACGTGGTGATTTGTTTACAAGTGTAAACGGAACAAAACTTACGGTTTCTAATTATCAAGCATTATTATTAAATCAAGACATTTATACTTTAAATTTAGCCGATTATAATGGAACTGCTTTTGTTTTAAACGGAAAATCAGTTGCTTTAACAAAAACTGTTTTAGAAGAAAATCCAATTTTTATTAATAAAGTGATTACTTCTGGAAGTCATAAAATTGGATACTTGATGTATAATGGTTTTTATGCTGAGTACGATGATCGACTGAATCAGGCTTTTGGCGAATTAAAAGCGCAAGGTGCTACAGATTTAGTTTTGGATCTTCGTTATAATGGAGGAGGAGCTGTGAGTTCTGCAGCTAAACTTGCCAGTATGATTACAGGACAGTTTGATACGCAGATTTTTTCAAAAATGACATTTAATGCCAAACAGATGCAAGGTTTGTCAGCAGCAGATCTTGAGGATTTAAACGTAAGATTTGTTCAAAATTTAAACAGTTTAAATATGACGACTGTTTATGTAATAACAACAGAAAGTACAGCATCTGCGAGTGAATTAATTATTAATGGTTTGAAACCGTACATTAATGTGGTTCAAATTGGAGAAACTACAACAGGTAAAAATGTTGGTTCTTTTACAGTTTACGATTCTGAAACTTTGACAAAAAAGAATGTTAATCCAAACCATAAATACGCAATGCAGCCTTTGGTTTTAAAAATCACAAATTCTGTTAATTTTGGAGATTACACGCAAGGTTTACAGCCAACGTTTCAACAATTTGAAAGTGTTTCTACATATGGAGTTTTAGGAGATCCTAATGAGCCGTTACTACGACTTGCTATTTCTAAAATTACCGGAGCAACGGCAAAACAAATTATCGATGAGTCAGAACCAAGACGTCCGTACCTGACAGATTCTAAAATCCTAAACGGATTGAAACACGGTATGTATATTAAAAATGCACCAAAAGGGTTTTATTAAATTCTAAATAAAAAAAAGGCTTTCAGAAATGAAAGCCTTTTTTAATCCAAAAACAAATACTAATTCTAAAATCTAAAATTAATCATTGAAGTAGAATCCATTTGATCCAGCTCCAGTAGTTAATTCTTTTTGTAATACTCCAGATAAGTTGTAAATTAATGTTTTACTGTCTGCTGAGAATTTTGCATCTGCAATATAAATGCTGTTATCTTTAACAGTAAAACCATATAAGTTACTTGCTGCTGAAGTAAATAATGGTGTTGTTGCCGCAGTTGTTGCTGATGTGCTAATAGAATAAACAGCATTTGAAGCTGTATAATAAATTTTGTCGTCTTCAATATCCATGAATCCTGCATCTGTAACGCTAGAAGGAAATGCAATGCGAGAAATAGATTTATCTGAGATTTTAACTTTTACAATTTCTCCGACACCTTGATAAGGTTTTCTTAAAATGAAGATTGTTCCATTTTCTTCTTCAATAGAATCTCCGTCATAACCAATTGTTACAGGAGTTTCAAGAGTTTTTGAAGCAATGTTATAAATTAACATTTTTTCATTGTATGTGTCTGTAATATAAAGTTTTCCATTTTCTTCAATAACTCTGTTTGCAGTTGAGTTTAAAGACACTTTAGATTCTACAGTGTTTGTTGATAAGTTGATTACTGCAATGTAATCATCTGTGTCGCCTGTTGCTGGATTTTGATAGGAATATTCTCCTGCATTGATTACATACGCTTTTCCATCTTTTACAACCCCATATCTTGGAGCGCGAAGATCAGAATCGATTTTTGCAATTAATTTAAAAGTATAACGGTTTACAACATTGATTACATTAGATCCGCCTGCAATGATGTAAGCTCTGTCTCCGCTAAAAAAGATATTCTGTAAATATCCTCCAACGGCATCAGTTCCGTTTTCTGTTTTGTAGACATCTTTAGTAAAAGAACTGAAATCATTACTTGAAAAAGAAATAGTTCCAAGGCTTTGACTTCCTTCATTCAAAATAAAAAAACCATTGTCATAAGCACCTTTTGGCGTGTCATCATCATCGCTCGAACAAGAAGCGAATAATGAAATGCTTAAAGCTATTAAAAGTAATTTACTGAATTTCATATATTAAAATTTTAAGGTTATATACATATTAAAATTGCGACCTGGCATTGGTCTGTTTTCTAAGCTTTCATAATTTTTATTTAGAAGATTTAAAACTTGAAAACCTAATTTGAAAGACTCTAAAAATTTAAAATCATAATCGATTCCAATGTTTGAAACCGTGTAATCGTGAATAATTTCATCAGGATTATTACTTTGACTTGTATACACAAAACCATTGTAAAGCATTTGATAATAAGCACTTATTTTATTTCGAGAGTAAGAAATTGCCCCTGTAGTTTTATGAAAGGGTACATAGAAAATTTGCTTTTTAGTTTGATCGTCCTCAGATATTGTATATGCATAAGTAGCATTTACTGCAAAAATATTCTTGCCGTAGCTTTTTTTCCAGTTAATTAAAGTTTCTGTTCCATAACTGTTTACCTTGTCCTGATTTTGAGGAGACCAAATACCACCAGCCCCTGGAACCCACTGCAGCATATCCTTTATTTTCATGTAATAAAAGTTCTGAGTCCAAGTAAGATTTTTGAAAGTAAAAACATTTCCAATTTCACCCTGATAAGAACTTTCCGGTTTTAAGTTAGGATTACCGCCAGTTTCCCAATACAAATCGTTATAAGTCGGAATTCTGAAATTTCGAGAAACATTCAATTTCAGATTGTACCACTCATTAAATTTATAAGAAGAACCAAAATTGAATAAAAGCGGTGATTTGTAATTATCTGTAACTTCTTTTCTAATGCCAAGCTCATTTTTCCAATCGCTTCCAATATCTTGTCTTACCAACAAAGAAGCAGAAGTTATTTCGCGGACATGATCTCCAAAACCACTTCCATAACCATTTGTTCGGCTGTAATCTATAATTCCGTTGATTTGAGTAGATTTGAATAAAGTATAGTCTAAGTCGAGTTTTGTGATTAGATTTTCAGTTTTTCCGTAGGTAAAATCTTTTCTTGAATTATCGGCAAAATATTGATAGTTTTCGAAAATATAAGCAGTTTTGAAATTGGTTTTCAGTTTTCCGAAATTTCCATCATACTCTAATAAATTTCGATTAAATCCATTCACATACTTGCTTTTTGTATCTGTTTCTGTAATTAGAGAAGTATTTCTATCTGTATTTGAAGTCTGACTATAAAGCTTTAAAATATTGTTGTCATTAATTTTATAACCAACATTTGCACTCAAAGTAATAACCTCATATTGGCCATTTTGATTATAGCGCTGTTCGCCACGCCAAGTGTAGCGATCTAAGTATTTATAATCGTTTGTCGAGCTGTTTTTTGAAAAACCAATTTGTGTACTCCATTTTTTATTGGAAATAGAAGTCTTATAATTGATCCCAATAGTATTAAAACTGCCGAAATCAAGTTTTAAATTATTCTCAAAGCGATTAAAAAATACCAAATCGTTATTTAAGTGAACTGTTCCGCCTATAGCGCCACTTCCATAAATGACACTTCCTCCGCCGGCTTTTATACTTACCGAATTATAATCAGAACCAGCTATTGTATTGAAGTCGGTACTTCCGTTCATTTGAGAATTGATGTTGATTCCGTTCCAAATCACGGCAGTCTGTGATGAAGTTGTTCCTCTAAATGAAACAGTAGAAAGCATTCCACGACCATATTCTTTGAAATATAAAGTAGAATTGAAGTTTAATAAGTCGGTTAATAAAGCTTCGTTTTTATTGATAACAGAATCAGTAAGTTTTAAAACAGATTGAGAAGCAGCATACTTTTTCAGGTTTTTGTCTGAAACATAGACTTCTTTTAAGCTAGTAATAGAATCTTTCTGCGCCAAAGAAATCTGGCACAAAAGCAGTAAACAAAAAACAAACCTTAGTTTTATAGTCATAATTTCTTCACTCTTTTTCCCGAGAGCTCGATAATTTTGTTACAAAGGCAGGTCTCCTGGCTTGCGTCTTGTTGTTTTCCTTCCCATCACGCAAGGCGCGACAGTGGTTTGTAGTTAACAACAAGCATTCATTTAAGAACTCAGCTTACAGTTGCGGGTACAGCTCAAGTATTTACTTGATTCCCTTTTAATGTGTTTTTAAATTAAAAATACAACCTTAATTTGCTGCAAAGATAAAGTTAAAAATATCGATTTATCAAATTTGTTTCACTTTTAAGGCTTAATAATGAAACAAACCTGCGATTTATAATTCGATTCTTATAACTTGTCCAAAATCTACTTTGTTTTCAAATGCTTCTTTTAAAGGTAATAAAGTTTGATGACATAATATGCTTCTAATGATTCCTGCATGAGCAACGATAACAATTGGATGTTCTGTTTTCGAGATTTTTTCAGTTAAAAAATCACCGACTCTTTTATGTAATTCCGTAAAAGATTCACCATTTGCAGCTTTGATATTGACAAAATCTTCCATCCAAGGATTGAGTTCTTCTGGCGGAATTTCGTTCCAGCTTTTCAATTCCCAATCACCAAAATTCATTTCTTTCAGTCGTTCGTCTTCCTGATAAGAAATGGTATTTATATTTTCCTGAATGTGTTTGGCCAAAATCACGCAACGTTTTAATGGACTAGAGAAAATACTAGCTTCTGATGGTAATTCAGAAATGATTTTAGAAAAAATTTCACCAAAAGGTTCTAAGATGTTTACATCAGACTGTCCGTAACAGATTCCTTTTTCGCAGATGGTTTCGGTATGACGGACTAGATAAATTTCCATAAAAATAAAATACTTAAGTAAAAGATAACCTCGCAAACTTGCTGCGTCGCTCCAAGACAATCACCTGTGTAGCCATCAATCCATTTTTGAAAGTAACGTGCTAAAAAAAATCTAGTTATGAAAACTGGAATTAAAGCCAATAGAATTTTGGAATAGAAATAAGAAAATACAATTAAAGGAATCAAACCAAAAAATAACGAACCAAAAACTTCTCTCCAAGTGTATTGTTTTGCAATTGGTTTACTTTTGCTTGATGCATCTTCACGAGAATATTCGTGTGTAAAAATGATACTGATTGCTGCAAGGCGACTCAAAGAATGTGCGGAAATAAATAAGATCCAAATTTTAAAAACTGCCGTATCATCATAAACTTGAAATAACAAAATAGACTCTGAAAGCAATTTGAATTTTAGTAGAAATAGTAAGACCAATCCAATTGCTCCATAGGCGCCAATGGCACTATCTTTCATGATCATTAATATTTTTTCTTTGGTCCATCCTCCACCAAAACCGTCACAGACATCTGCAAATCCGTCTTCGTGAAAAGCTCCGGTTGTTAAAACAGAAATGACGATTGAAAAAATAACAGCCGTTTCTGTAGATAGAAACAGGGCAAAGAGAGAATAAATGAGAAAAGAAATACTTCCAACAATCCATCCCACAAAAGGAAAATACCTGGTTGCCTTATTTAAATAATCTGGATGATGGGTAATGTTTTTTGGACAGGGAATTCGGGTGTAAAACATTAAACAGGTGAAGAAAATATGTAGTTCTTTTTTCATTTAGAAATTAATTTTAAGTGACTTTTGTCATTTCGACGGAGGAGAAATCTTCGCAAGCAGCTCCGCAACGATAATCCAATCTTTGTAGGGTTTCTAACGAAGATTTCTCCTCCGTCGAAATGACAAAAATGAGAATAAATCGTAATGAAACATAATTATTTCCTACTTATACCAGCACTCTCAAAACTAGCCATTTCATTCAAAAAAGCCTCAGCCGATTTTAAAATCGGAAAAGCAATTGCACAGCCAGTTCCTTCTCCCAATCGCAAATCGAGATTTAAAATAGGTTTTGCTTCAAGATATTCCAGCAGTTTTATATGTGCTTTTTCAGCAGAGCAATGGCAGAAAACAGCGTTATTTTTAATATTCGGATTAATTTTGGTAGCAATTAAAAAAGCAACGGTACAAATAAAACCGTCAACCAGAATGAGCATTTTATTTTCAAAAGCGGAGAGCATTCCGCCAGCCATTTGTATGATTTCAAAACCGCCAAAATAAGAAAGCTGTGAGAGTAATTCGGCTTGACCGGAATAACTTTCGATAGCTTTTTCAAGGATGTTTTGTTTTTGAATTAATTTATCGTCTGAAACTCCTGTTCCTTTTCCAACACATTCTTCAATAGGAAAGCCCGTTAAAAGGCTCATTAAAACAGAAGCTGTAGAAGTATTGCCAATTCCCATTTCTCCAAAACCAATACAGTTAGAGCTGGTCTCTGCGATCTTTTCTACAATAGCTTTCCCTTTATCAAAACACAATTGAACTTCAGATTCGCTCATAGCAGAAGTATGGAGAAAAGACTGAGTTCCTTTAGCAATTTTACAATCTATTAATTTTGTATTGGTTGGAAAATCGTAATTAACGCCCGCATCTACAATTGATAGTTTGATATTATTTTGTTGGCAGAAAACATTTATTGCAGCTCCTCCTTCCAGAAAATTGTTTACCATTTGACGTGTCACATCCTGCGGATAATCGCTTACATCGTGATTAGCAATTCCGTGATCTGCAGCGAAAACAACAATATTTGGATTTATAATTTTAGGCGTTAAAGTTTCAAAAACTGTGGCAATTTGATAAGCTAAAGTTTCTAAAGTTCCTAGAGCTCCAAGAGGTTTTGTTTTAGAATCTATTTTTTCTTGTAAAAGATTATAGAAATCAGTTTTGTTCTCCGTTTCATTTTTAAGTTTTACCGTTAAATCAGGAACATTTATTTTATGAATTTCTGAGATCTCGGCGCAAATAGGAGCTTCGGATTTTTGTTTCCAATGCAATTGCTGTAACATTGGCTGGTTATTATAATTGGTAGCAGGTTTTCCGATGCAGAAATAACCCAGAGGTTCTATATTATCTGGCAGATCAAGGATTTTTTTGAACTGGTAATAATTTAGAATCGAAACCCAGCCCATTCCGTAACCTTGCTCTGTCAATGAAAGCCAGATGTTCTGCGCTGCACAAACCGAACTGAATTTTACTGCCTCGTTACTGCCAATTGTTCCAATAGTAAACTGATTGAGAACGGAACGATCATAAGCAATAATAAGTCCTATTGGAGCCTCTTCAATTGCTTCTAGTTTCAGTGAATTATAAAGATCTTTTTGCTCTTGGTTATCGGTAAGTTCAGCGGCTTTTTTATTGTAATCTAAAAAGAGTTTTTTGATGGATGTTTTAACTTCATCAGATTTTATAAGGTAATATCTCGTAGCATCCGTCAAACCGACAGACGGTGCCCAATGTCCAGCCTGTAAAGCTTTCTGAATTACTTCATCAGGAACTTCATCGGTTGTAAAATGTCGGGTGTCACGTCGTGATTTTAATATATCGTCTAGATTGCTCATAAATTTCAAATTTCAATGTCAATTGCAAAAATCAATTACGATATCAATTTTGCGCTTTATGTAAAGATACTCCACGATATTGGAATTTGAAATTTAAAAGTTTAGAATTTGTTTTTTAATATTTTCATTGCCATTACTTTTTGTCAGCCCTTTATTTTTACTGGAATTCCAGAAACCATCAAAACCACTTCGTCTGCATTTGAAGCTAGAAACTGATTCATCCAACCTTGTAATTCCACAAATTTTCTTCCGATGTGAGTTTCAGCATGAACTCCCATTCCAATTTCATTTGTTACAATAATTAGATTAGTGTTTTTTTGACTGGCAATTGATAAGAATTCTTTTTTAGCTTCTTCCAGACTTAATGGAACATCGTTTTTGTTGTCGACAAAAAAGTTGGTAAGCCAAAGCGTTACACAGTCAATTAAAGCAGTTTTTTCAGAGAAATCAATTTTACTTAAAAATTTTTCTTCTTCGATATTCGTCCAGCGTTCATCTCTTTCCTGTTGATGTCTGTCAATTCGAGTTTGAAAATCGGAATCCCATTTTCTAGCTGTCGCAATATATAAAGGTGAATTGGAAAGTTCTGAAGCTAATTTTTGAGCATAATTGCTTTTCCCAGATCTTTCGCCGCCTGTTATTAGGTAAATCATTTTTTAGGGAAGTTATAAGTTAAAAGTTATGGGTTAAGTGTTGCATTGTGAGACAAAGATAACGAAGAGTTTTTCAACTCATAACATATACTCTTAACCTAAATTACCTTTAATAAGGACAATGTCGGCAGTTGTTCCCGCAGCAAGTTCCTCTTTTTAAATGGTACCAGGTTTTATAAACCATATTTCCATTTTCAAGATAATAATCAATGCCTTCAATTACTATTTCGGTTTTAGGTAAAGAAATAGCTTTGTTTTTTGAAGCGTTTAAAGGCGTTATGGTTTCTACATAAGCATCAATTTTGTCTTCACAAGCTTCTTTAAAGCAAGCTGGACAAAGACAATCTCCACCTTCAGAGAGATTGAAGATAGGCGGAAAATCATTACACCAGCATTTATTTTCTAAAGAGATATCTCCACAGCTGAATTTAGATTCACAGCTAGAGCAAATTTTCATTTTTGTGGTATTCATGTTGTAAAGATACAATTGTTTAAATTTGTAAGAATAAAGGTAAACAAAAAAAATAGAAAATACTTTACCTTTGTCTCCATCCAAAACATAAAATATGAGACATTTATTATCGAAAATGATTTTTATAGCTTCTTTTTTTATTCTAACAGGTTGTAAGAAGAATGAAAATACAGCGACAGTAAAAACTGAAAATAGTAAAAACAGTATCGAATACGCAAGCGGACTTTCGATTGTGAAATATGATACGTATTCTGTTGTAACTGTCTCAAATCCATGGCCGAATGCCAATAAAGATTTCAAATATATTTTAAAAGAAAAGGATGCAAAAGTTCCAGATAGCCTTCAAGCTTATACTTCAATTCAGGTTCCGTTAACTTCTGTTGTGGTAACTTCAACGACTAATATTCCTTTTTTAGAAATGCTCGAAGTAGAAAGTAAATTGGTTGGATTTCCACATACCGATTATATTTCATCTGAAAAAACAAGAGCATTAATTGACAAAGGTTCTGTGAAAAATGTTGGACAAAACGAAAAACTAAATATTGAGCAGTTAATTGAGTTATCTCCAGATTTGATTGTGACTTTTGGAGTTGATAATAATAATCCGATGCTGGACAATCTGAAAAAAAGTGGTTTAAATGTTTTAATTCAAGGAGATTGGATGGAACAATCACCGCTTGGAAAAGCAGAATGGATCAAGCTTTACGGTGCTTTATTTGGGAAAGAAGAGCAGGCGAAAGAGCTTTTTGATAAAATTGTAGAAAGTTACAATCAGGCAAAAAAATTGGTTGCTGATAAACCTTCGACTTCAAAAGTTTTGTACGGAACGATGTATGAAGATGTTTGGTATGTTGCGAAAGGAAACAGCTGGGTGGCACAATTTATGAAAGATGCGCAAGCCAACTATTTATGGGCAGATTTAAAGGGGAGTGGAAGTGAAGGTTTATCTTTTGAAAAAGTTTTAGATAAAGCGAAAAATGCCAATATATGGATTGCTTCGGGTTCGTTTAAAAATCTGGAGGAATTGCAAAAGGCAAATCCCCATTATGGAGAATTTGATGCTTTCAAAAATAAAAGCGTATATAATTTTGAAGGTAAATTAGGTGCAACTGGAGGAACTGTTTATTATGAATTGGCGCCAAGCCGTCCAGATTTGGTTCTGAAAGATTATATCAAAATTTTTCATCCTGATTTATTATCGAGTTACGAATTTACTTTCGCTTCAAAACTGAATTAAATTGGCGAATAAAAAGAGAAATACCATCTTGTTTGTCATTTTGGCTTTAGGTCTTTTACTGATGTTTTTTGCAAGCATTAGTTTAGGATCTGTGATGATTCCGGTAAAAGATGTTTTTACGAGTTTAACTGGAGGTCAGGCAACAAAATCGACTTGGGAATATATTATTATAAATTATCGTCTGCCAAAAGCCATTACGGCAGTTTTGGTTGGAAGCGGTCTTTCGATCAGCGGTCTTTTGATGCAGACTTTATTTCGAAATCCGCTGGCAGGTCCGTATGTTTTAGGATTGAGTTCTGGTGCGAGTTTAGGAGTAGCTTTTGTAATTTTAGGAGCCAGTTTTCTACCGCCTTTTTTAAGTATTATCGCATTATCATCATACGGAATTGTATTGGCATCTACTGCCGGAAGCACATTGGTTTTATTATTGGTTTTAGTGGTTTCTCAGAGACTTCGGGATACAATGGCGATTCTAATTGTGGGTTTAATGTTCGGAAGTTTTACCACAGCAATTGTAAGTGTGCTGACTTATTTTAGCACGGCAGAACAATTGCAGAAGTTTACTTTCTGGTCAATGGGAAGTCTCGGAAATCTTTCTTGGCCGACAATTGGAATTTTAACAATTTGTGTTGGAATCGGACTGCTCTTAAGCGCCAAAAGCATAAAACCTTTAAATGCATTACTTCTTGGAGAAAATTACGCTAAAAGCATGGGTTTGAATTTTAAACACGCAAGATTAATAATCATTTTTGCAACGAGTATATTATCAGGAGCTATTACGGCTTTTGCAGGTCCAATCGCGTTTGTTGGATTAGCAGTCCCTCATATTGCTAAACTCACGTTTCAAACCAGCAATCATACTATATTATTTTGGAGTACTTTATTTTTTGGTTCTATTATAATGTTGTTCTGTGATATTGTGTCACAAATGCCAGGATTTGATGTTACGCTTCCAATTAACGCCATAACGTCTATAATTGGCGCGCCTGTGGTAATCTGGCTTTTAGTGAGGAAAAGAAATTTTCAATAATTTGTTTAGGCACAGATTACACAGATTAACACAGATTTTTTTTAAATCATTTTAATCCTGTAATCTGTGGCAAAAGAAAAAACTTAGAAACTCAGCATCTTTAAAAAAATGAAAGATATTCTAAAAACATCAAATCTAAATATTGGATATAAATCCAAAAAAGGAGTTACACTTATTGCCGAGAATCTGAATTTAAATCTAACTTCAGGAAAACTATTTACATTAATCGGAGCAAACGGAATTGGAAAGTCAACTTTACTGAGAACCATTACAGGAATCCAGAAACCATTATCTGGGAATGTTTATCTCAATGAAAAAAATATTTCAGACTATAAACCTTTAGAATTAGCGCAAAATTTAAGTTTGGTTTTAACAGAAAAATTGCCTCCAAGTAATCTTTCTGTTTTTGAATTAGTGGCGCTTGGCCGTCAGCCTTACACAAATTGGGTTGACAAATTGTCTAATGAAGATGTTGCAAAAGTTCAAGAAGCGATGCAATTGACTCAAATAGAGCATTTAGCTTCAAAAAAGCATTTTCAAATTAGCGACGGACAATTACAAAAGGTATTGATTGCCAGAGCTTTGGCGCAAGATACGCCATTGATTATTTTAGATGAACCAACAACACATTTGGATTTACTGCATAAAGTTTCGCTATTCAAATTATTGAAAAAGCTAACGCAAGAAACTCAAAAGTGTATTTTGTTTTCAACACACGATATTGATCTTGCCATTCAATTGAGTGATGAAATGATTATGATGACGCCAGAAAATATCACACAAGATCAGCCTTGTAATTTAATTTCAAACGGAAGTTTCAGCAATTTATTCAAAGATGAAAATATTGTTTTTGATGCTGAAAAAGGCAAGTTTATTGTGAATTAGTTTTTTCAGGAGTTTAATCCTGCTGTCCACTATATCTTTTGTGTTGAACCCCAACACAAAAGGATGCCGCTTCCATCAGGACTAGGATTCTCTTTTCCGAAAGTCAATATCGATTTACCAGTTAAACAAATAAACGATTAAACATTTTTCAATCCAATTTGTCGCTTAGCTTCACCAACCACGAAAGCAACAGAATTCGCAATATTAAATGATCTAATAAGCGGTGACATCGGAATCTTTAAATGATTTTCAAAACGTGCCATAAATGCTGCGCTTAAACCAACGCTTTCTTTTCCAAAAACTAACCAATCGCCATCTTGAAATTCATTTTGTAAATAGGACTTTTCAGAATGAGAACTCATCAAAAACACACGAGAATGATCTGGAATCTGTGCGATCCATTCTTCAATATTTTGATATTCAGTAACGTCAAGATGAACCCAATAATCCAATCCCGAACGTTTTAGGTTTTTATCGTTAATAACAAATCCGAAAGGATGAATTAAGTGAAGTCGGCTTTCTGTACCAACGCACAATCTTCCAATATTTCCAGTATTATTTGGTATCTCAGGTTCTACGAGAACTACGTTTAGCATTGTCGTTTATTTGTTAATTTGTTTAATCGTTTAATCGGAAATCTGAGACTTCAAGAACTTCTCCCGCTTTTAAGTTTTGCAAATATACATTTCCTATTCGTACACGAACCAAACGAAGTGTTGGAAAACCAACTGCGGCAGTCATTTTTCGAACTTGGCGAAATTTTCCTTCTCTAATCGTAATCGAAGCCCACGAAGTTGGTCCATGACGTTCGTCTCTGATTTTTTTTGCTCTAATTCCAAAATCAGGAATTTCGTTTACTATAAAAGCTTTGCAGGGTTTTGTTTTGTATTTGCCTCCGTCAAGTCCGATTTCTACACCTTTTTGGAGCCTTTCAATGGCTTCTGGAGTAATTACTCCGTCAACCTGAACATAATATTCTTTGTCAACTTTTTTACTTCGAACGAGTTCGCTCATATTTCCATCAGTTGTCAATAAAAGCAGACCTTCAGAATCTTCGTCTAATCTTCCAATTGCCATTGTTCCCTCGGGGAAATCATGCAGTTCGCCCAAAAGCTTTTTCTTTCTTTTTAATTCATAGATAAATTGGCTTAAAAAGCCGTAAGGTTTAAAAAGAATGAAGTGTCTGTGCATTTTTAATTTTTTGCAAAGATAGTCCTTTCATAAAATTAAAAACGAATGTTTTTTACTATAAGTTTCTCTCCAATTTCATCTTTTTCAGCCATTGGTACACAAACCAAATGGCTGTAATACTAAATAAGCCAATTAGAATAAAATAATAATTAGAAAAGAAATCGTGAAAATAACTTCCGACAAAAATATAGGCAGAAGCCATGCAAAGTTTGATTAGAATAAATTCGGCATTAGACCAGCTGGTTTTGATTTTGAAGAAATTCATCGTGTCTAAATTAGTTAAACCTTAAAATGTTGTAAACTAATATAGTAAATTATGAAAGATAAACCTCTATTATCAAAAAGCAATGTTAAACCACTTCTTTTTGAAATTTAGAATTCGTAATATTAAGAAACAAACTAAAAGAATAAAGCTATGGAAACGAATAATTTAGGAACAAAAAAGATAAACGGCACTCAAAAAAATATAGATGAATCTAAAGGAAAAGACGTTTCGCATGATAAAGAATTAAAAGATGCTAAATTGAACAGAGAGCTTGTTACAGACGAAGATGGAAATAAAAAAATTGTAGAAAGAGCCAGAAATGAAAACGAAGATATTAAAACAAAAATTTCTAAAACATCTTCTCAGAATCCAAATTCAAATCGAGGAGTAGATACGGAAGAAGAGGCAAAAAAAACAGTTGAAAATAAAGACCGTAATTCAGACATTACAGCAAATAGATATCCAAATTCAAATCCAGAAAGTCATAAAGATCGCGGAAATATGAAATTGGATGAAGATGCCTAATAGTAATACGAAATTTTAACGAAATAAAAGCCATTTAAATATCAAATAACATAACATTAGCGCTTAGCGTTAATCTTATTGTAAACTCTTCTGAAACCTTAATTTTGCTGGGATATCTTCGTAAATTTAGATATAATTTAAAAACATATTAAAATGGCACTTTTAGAAAATAAAGTAGCATTTGTATCTGGCGGCGGTTCAGGAATTGGACGCGCAGTTGCAGAAGCCTACGCTCGTGAAGGAGCAAAAGTAGTAGTATCTGATATTAATGTTGAACACGGTGAAGAAACCGTAAAAATTATAAAGGAAAAAGGTGGAGAAGCTTTTTTTGTAAAAGGAGATTCTTCGAGCGCAAGTGATAATAAACATATGGTTGAGGTTACTGTTTCAAAATACGGAAGACTTGACATTGCCTGCAATAACGCAGGAATGGGCGGACCAGCAAAACCAACTGGAGAATATGAGCCGGAATCTTGGGATAAAGTAATTGCGCTGAATTTAAGCGGTGTTTTTTATGCCTGCCGATACCAATTGGAACAAATGGAAAAAAATGGAGGAGGAAGCATTGTAAACATTGCCTCTATTCATGGACAAGTTGCTGCGCCAAACAGCGTTGCGTATACAGCAAGTAAACATGGTGTTGTTGGTTTAACTAAAAACATTGCTGTAGAATATGCTCAGAAGAATATTCGATGTAATGCTGTTGGACCAGGTTATATTGAAACAGCGCTTTTAAAAGACAATTTAAATAAAGATATGATGAATGCTGTTGCAGCTAAATCTGCAATGAATCGTTTAGGAACAGCTGAAGAAATTGCAGAATTGGTAGTTTTCTTAAACTCTGATAAATCATCATTCACAACAGGAAGTTACATTATAGCCGATGGAGGATACACTGCGGTATAATTTTTTCAGAGAATACTATTTTTGAATTAGGGAAAGCAGCAAGCGAAAGTTTGCTGCTTTTTTATTTTATAAAAGTGCTGTTATTTGTAGGAAATACGGAGCTTTTAGACTTCTTTAATGGAATTTTTGTTTTGAATTATTTTCCGAATAATGTGTTTTTGATTGGTTTTAGTTCAATGAAATAACGGTTATGTTATCCTTTATTAAATTTTATTGATAAAAAGATCAACATTAAGTTTATAGTTTTATAATATTAGCTTAACTTTAAAGGAGATAAATTTGACTTCTAAAAACTCTATTCTTTAACGTATGAAAAAACTTTACTTATCGCGCCTTTCTTTGGCTTTACTATTTTTGATTGGGGGATTTTCTGGAAATCTTTTTGCCCAGACAATGCCAGAGGCTCAATCTTTACCTTATAAGCAGGATTTTAAAGATTTGGCGGCAGCTTATCCTATTGGGATACAAGGATGGAACGCAAGTACACCTTCATCTGCAACTTTATCTACGCCTTCCTCTTTTACAACGACAGTTTTATCAGATAAAACGATAGCTGCTGGTGGTTCAGTTACTTCTACTGGAGGAAATACTTATAATTTTAATGAAAAAATAGGTTTTTTGAATGCTGGGAGTTTCCTTGACCAATCAATAGCTCTTGCTTTAAAAACAACTGGTAATACGGCAATACAGGTTCAATACGATGTAATGGTTATTCGTAATCCATACGGTACAGGAACTGGTACTAGTGCAGCTACTCGTATTAATGAGATGGCTTTACAATATCGAGTGGGTGAAACTGGGAATTTTATAACATTGCCTGGAACTTTTTTTCAAAATAATACAGTTACACGAACAAGTGAAAGCGTTGCATTGCAAAGCGAGAATTTCAAAATTATACTTCCTGCAGAATGTGATAACCAGCCAGTAGTTCAAATAAGATGGATCACCAGACAAGTTTCCGGAGGAGGGGCTCGTCCATCATTTGCAATTGATAATATTGATGTTCGTGAAAGTATTGATCATAATCCTCCAGTAAATGTTTCAGGTTATCCAAAAGCAAATAATATTTTGGTCGAAAGTTTTGATTTTATCAATAAATTAGATGAAGCTGGAAAAACTTATTTTGTACTGCTTCCAAGCGGAAGTGCTGCGCCAACTGTTGCACAGGTAAAAGCTGGTCAAGACTCAAATGGCACAGCGGCTTTACAAGCAGGAAGTATAGATATTATAGATCCTGCTCTAGAATATATCAAAACTTTTTCCGGACTTACTTTAAATACAAGTTATTCTGTTTTTTCTGTTTCTGAAGATACTTCTAATAATATTCAGGCAACAGTAAATAAAGTTGATGTTACTACTGCTAGTGCTGCAGTTCCAGTTTTAACAACTTCTACAGCAAGTTTAGATTTAGGTTTTTCGGAAGCAAATTATGAAGCGAAAGTTTTAAGCTACCAAGTTGGGGCAAGTGATTTAACTCAAAATGTGGTTTTAACTTCTACAGCTAATTTTACAATTTCTAAAGATAACAGCACATTTGCATCTTCTTTAACGTTTGTTGCTGCTGATTTTGCATCAAATGCTACTCCAACGGTTTATGTAAAATTTATTCCCAACAGTATTAATAGTTTTACTGGACAGATAACGCACGAATCGACTGGAGCTGTAACAAAAACGGTTACTTTGACAGGAATCGGAATCAATCCTTATAAACAGGATTTCAACGATCCAAATGTTTTAACAAACAGTGGATGGACACAATATAATGAAGCTGGACCAGTAAATAAATGGTCTTATACTTCAGTAGCCAGAAATGTAAATTCAGGAGCTGGTGCCGTTCTTGTGAATGGTTTTTCAGATAATGGGCCAAGTAAAGATTGGTTGATTTCACCTAAATTACGTTTAGATAATTTTGCAGCACTTCCATTGCTTTCTTTTTATTCTCGCAAATGGTATGCTGGTCCATCTTTGAAGTTAATGGTTTCTACAGATTATGATGGAATAAGCAGTCCAGCTACAGCGACGTGGACAGAAATTAATGGCTCATTTCCAACTGTAACGGGAACTTATACACAATCTCAGTACATTAAGTTAAATGCTTACAAAACAGATCATACCTACATAGCTTGGGTTTACGAAACAACTGCAGGAAGTAATGCTGCAGAATGGTCTTTTGATGATTTTGCTATAACAAATGAAATTGGTTATGTAGACTCGAATCCTGTTTTAGATTTTGGAGTGGTACTTCCGAATACAGTTTCAGATTCTCAGTCATTTAATTTTAAGGCAGAAGGATATGGAGATATTACAATTACAGCTCCTGCTTCTTATCAAATTTCAGCAGATAATGCTTCATTTGTAAACAGTATAACAATTACTGCTGCCGATGCTTTAGCAGGAAAAACACTTTTTGCAAAATTTGCACCAACAGTAAAAGAATTTAAAATATCAGGGGCTTTAACTGTAACAGGAACTTCATTAAACAAGCAAGTTGGTTCATTGACTGGTTCTTCTTTACCAAAAACAGATACTTTTGATGTAGTAACTTACAATTTAGAATTTTTTGGTGCGCCGACTTCCGCTTATGGTCCTTCAGATAAGTCGTTACAGCTGGAAAATGTATCCAAAGTAATGAATAAATTAGACGCAGACGTTTATGTAGTTCAGGAAGTTTCTAGTGATGCTCAGATTGATGCTCTAATTCAGAAAATAAATGTAAACGGAAAAACATTTGAAAAGAGTATTTCTAATGTATGGTCTTATTCTTGGCAAGATCCGCCATCAGATCCAAATTTCCCGCCTCAGAAATTAGTAGTGCTTTATAATACGCAAACCGTAACAGTGAAAAAAACACGTGTCATGTTTGATAAGTTCTACACTGAATTGCGAAATGGGACCAAAACGTTGAATAATTATCCAGGTGCTAGCGACAGTAACTTTTTCTCTTCTGGACGTCTGCCTTATATGGTAACAATAGAAACAAATGTTAATGGAGTTAAAAATGAAATTAATCTGATAGACCTTCATGCACGTGCTAACAGCGGTACAGATATTTCACGTTATAACATGCGTAAGTATGATACACAAGTTTTAAAAGACAGCTTAGATGCACATTATGCAGACTCCAATATTATCCTTTTGGGAGATTATAATGATGATGTAAAAGCTTCTGTAATTGCTGGACAGCCGTCTTCTTATGAAGCATTTGTGACAGACACAAACAATTATAAAGCACTTACGTTAGAAATCAGCCAAGCTGGTGCTTATAGTTTTTTAAGTTCAGGCGGATTCCTAGATCATATTACAATTTCTAATGAATTATTGGATGATTATATTTCAAATTCAACACAGGTATATGATCCTCGTAATGACATTGCGAACTATACGACTACAACTTCAGATCACGGACCAGTTATTGCTCGTTTCCAATTGAAACAAGACGTGCTTTCTACGCCAGATTTTGGAAAAAATAAATATTATGTAAAAGCATATCCAAATCCGGCAACAGATGTTTTAAATTTTGATGTGAAAACAACACAGGGAAGAGATTTAAAAATTAGATTGTATGATTTTAACGGACGTGCCATTGGAAGTCCGGTAAGCGTTAAAAATGAATCTGAAATTAGCACAGCAGTCGTTTCTGTTAACAATCTTACTTCAGGAGTTTATTTCTATACTGTCAGCGAAAACAACAAAGTGATTTTTAAAGACAAGGTTATTAAAAACTAAAAAAAGCAAAAAAAGGCTTCCAAATTCTGGAAGCCTTTTTTCTTGAAAATCTACGTAAAGAATTTTCTAAATTGATCGAGATCAATTTTATTTGAATTAGTAAGCTTGGTAAAATAATCTAATTGCCATTTCTGGGTTTTCTGAGCCTGTTTACTTGTAGTTTCATCCCAAGGAGGATAAACTCTAGTTGCTCGGATTCCTTCTTTGGTTTCGGTTGAAAAAATTCCTTTTTCCAACAGCACTTTTTTCGGAAATATAAAATGACCCCAATTTAAATCTTTTCGAACATTTACGATCACAAAATCAATCGGATCAGAATAATCAAAAGGAGCTATAATTCCAGTTTGATTTCGTTTCCATAAAGTTACAAACTGACCCGTTTTTGTTGGAGTAATTTTGGCTTCTCTGTAACATATTTTCTGCCCATTCAATACAAAACGATAAGCGCTGTATTCTTCACTTTCATCTTCTTTTTGAAGCGCTGTCATATTTAAATCTAATGGATTAAATACAGTATCTTTTGCTGCTTTTAAATCAGTCGGAATTGAATCGTTTAAAGATGCTTTATAATCCATAAAATAAGTATTAAATTTTATCTGAAATTACGCCAAAATAAATTTAGAACGAAACATTCAAACCAAAATTCAATCCCCATTGAAACTGGTTGAAAGACTGGCTGTTGAGCGGATTGATATAGTAATTCATAGCAGGTTCTACAAATACATTGGTTTTTTTGTAAACACGATATTGAACCGTACTGCTTAAAGTAGAACCATAAACATAATCATTTGCGCTTACATTTTGTCCAATCGAATTTCCGTCCAAAGCCACATTATTCGAAATCAATTTCCCAACAAACCCTCCAGTATTCAAATTAATACTGGCTTTATTTTTATTAAAAACAGAATACGAAACCTCAAGAGGCATTTCGATATATCTTAGATTTTGATCTAATTTTCCTGTTTGTATACTGTTATCATTTTTTAGAGCTTCTTTTGTACTGTTCGAAACAAAAAGATAATCTGGATTATTGCTTACTACCGCAGAAGAAGCAGTATTTGACAGACTAACACCAGGAATAAACAGCGCATTGTTTTTTGCACTTACATAAGAAACATTTGCAACACTCTGTCCCAATTCATTAATTTTTAAACCAGAACCTACGGCCCATTTTTTATTAATGCTGTATTTGGTTCTAACGCCATAAGAATTAGATTGTTTAGAGTCAACTGCATTTCCAAAAGTCTTTTCGTTTTTAGTATTTTCAGAACTTGCGACACCTGCAAAAACGGCTACCGCCCATCTTTCGTTTTTATTGATCAGCTTGTCTTTTTTCTCTTTTTCTTCTTTTTTAGCTTCGGCAGTTAAAATTCCTTTTTCCAGATTTTGAAGTTCTGCAAGCTGTGCAGAATCAATTTTGGTTAAAGTATTATTGTTAATTTTCGAATTTTCCTTTGCATTGGTATTACTCTTATATGCTAATTCTGTTGAAGTATTTTCATTAGACGCTTTAACCGAATTTTGTTTAAATACTGAATTGTTTGATGCAGCACTTTGTTTCGAAAAAGCTAAATTAGTATTGTTTTTGGAACCCGATAAATCTTCAAAAATCGAATTAGAAAGCTGTTTTTTAGCATTAGAATTAAATTTACTTTCTTTTCCAAAAGCAATTCTTTCTTCAGAAATACCTTTTTTAGCAGTTTGTTTTGTATGCTCTAAAATAGATTTTTTTGAAGATCCTTTTGTAGACTTGTCTTCTGATTTATTGTAATTCTGAATTGCAAGAGATTGATTAGGAGTATTTGCATTACTTGGCATTTGCATGTTAGATTCAGAATCCTTTTTATTGGTTTTATTTTTTGAATTTGAATGCGCCACAGCTGTTTCCTGCTCCTGAATTCCTCTAGAGTCAGAATTGTTAAATTGTTTTTCTGATGGTAAAATATTCTTTACTGAATCTTTTGTTGCAGATGTATTTTTGTTTTGTTCTGTATTTCTATTTTTAGAAGCATCGTTCGCATTTTCGTCAAGAACGATTTTATTAGTATCAAATCCGTTACGGTCAAAGTTTTTATTTTCTGGAGAAGTAAAATGTAAAATTGAAGGCAGAAGCAATCCTAACAATAAGCATGCAGCAGCCGACCACCAAAGAATAGCTCTCTTCTTCTTTTTAGGTTTGTCTAATTTTTCTTCAATTTGCGCCCACAGTTCTGGAGGCGGAACACTCGAAAAGTCTTCCATTGATGAAAAAATATCTTCTATTTTATGCTTCTTCATGCTGTCTTAAAATTTTTTATGCTCAAAATTCGCTTCTGTAAAATATGTTTGGCGCGATTTAAATTTGATTTTGATGTTCCTTCGGAGATTTTTAATAGTTCGGCAATTTCTTTGTGCTTCATTTTTTCAAAAACATATAAATTAAAAACCGTTCTATATTGATCTGGTAAATCCCGAATATATTCTAAAAGTTTTTCCTGTTCCATCGGAATCACTTCTAATTCCTCTTCTTCAATAAAATCTGTATCAGGATCAAAAACATCTAAAAAGAAACTCTCTTTTTTCTTTTTGTTCAAAGTTTCGATGAGTTTATTGATGAATATCCGCTTGAGCCATCCTTCAAAACTCCCTTCAAATTTATATTGGCTTATTTTCTGAAATACGATTACAAAAGCCTCTTGAAAAACATCTTTGGCATCATCTTCATTTTTCATATACTTTAAACAGATACCATACAAAACAGGAGAGAACAACTGATAAATTTTCAGTTGTCCCTCTCTGTCATTTTTCATGCACAGTTTAATGTATTTTTCTAACTCGTCTTTCAAGAAATGGTTCAAATTTGATTTTGCAAAAATAGTTCTAAATAGCTTACAAAACTATCTTTTAAATATGGTTTTAGAGCCATCTTGATTGTTACTTACAATCGTTAGGTTTTGATTATCAAGTTTTTCGATCACGTATGTCTTACCTTCAAAGGTTACTAAGTCATGTTCTGTGTTATCAGAATATCCTAGTCCTTTTTCTACCTGATAAGCGCTGTTTCTAATTTCTATGTTGTTTTTATAAGTAATCACTCTTCCGGTAGAAGTAAAGATCACTTTCTTAGTAAAACCTATAGTTTTTGGTGTAGCGAGATAAGGATTGTTAGATCCGCCCACAGATTTTTCCCAAGTCCATGTATTTACAATAGAGCCTGAATATACTTTAGAAGCATCTGCTGAGTAAAAACTGGCAAAAAGAAAAAAGGCCGTAAAAGATACAAAAAGGTGTTTCATAATCGAATTATTTTAAGCTTGTAATTTTGTCTTGAATAACTTTCTTAAAGGCTTTTATTGCAGCACTTTGATCTGCAGTATCGTTGTTGTCAATGTAAACTTTAGTAGTAGAAGCTCCTTGACGTAATTCAAAATAAACCCCGCCTTGATCTGCGCTATCTGGTGTGCCGTAAGTTTTAGTTTGTCCTTTTAAAGCTAAAATTTCATTAGGCACATCTTTTAAAAGCAGACTGTATTCTCCTCTTTTAATTGTTGGTGTGTATTGGTATTGTCCAAATTCATATTGTCCGCCAGCAACGTTTAAGAATTTTAAAGTGTTGTAATCATTGATTTGGTAGAATTTCTGACAATCTGAACCTGTGCACTGATTGCGGAAACTTCCGATAATTATGTTGTCTGGATTTTCAATCGTTTTGTTGAATAGAAAACCTTTGCTTGTTTTAGGAATTAAGATAAAATCAGTTGGATTAGTTGGAGTCTGGCTTACAGTTTCACCAGCTGCTGGAGTTTTCTCGTAATAATTAACTACGATCTGACAGCCATTTTGTACAATAGAAGTGATTTTAATAGCGTAACCGGTAGTAGATTTAGTACCTGCAAAAATTCCAACTAAATATTGTTTTGTAAAATCGATATTAGGATCACTAGGAACTGGGCAGCTGCTAGCAGTTTTTGTGAATAATTCATTCATTTTTTCCTGACTTGCAATTACAGCTACCGCTGGACTTGGTGGTGGCGTTTTGATCGTATAATTACACAAAAATGGAAATCCAGTAAATTCTACATTTGTATTAGGGCCGCATTCTACACTTGTATTCGTTCCATTATCAAGAGAGCAGGCACTAATTCCAAAAGCTATAAATAAGCTCAACATTAATTTTTTCATAATTTATTTTAATAGGTTTATATCTTGTAGATAGCGCTTTTAAAAAAAGGTTGCGTTATGTGCGGCAATTTTTTTTATTTTTTTTATTTTGAGTAAAATGTTGGTTTAGTTTGGATTGATTATGAATTCGTGAAATTTCTTTTTTTAAAACTAAGTACTACGTATTATTGCGTACTTTTACGTAAAATAAACTTAGTTATGTTTGATTATCTACCATTTTTATTGGGTTTTGTCGTTGCTCTTCTTTTAGGTATTTATCTAGGTATGTACTTTGGGAAACTGTTGTATTTGGCTAAATTTCAGTATCAAAAAGTGAGTTTGGAAGAAAAGCTAAATTCAAGTATTGATCAGCTTCAATTACAAAAGGAACAGTTTGAAGATGAAAAAAATAATTTTCAGAAACAATTGCAATCGCATATTTCAGAAAAAGAAAATATTCGGACAGAGAAAGACAGTTTAGCGATTCAGCTTTCTAAAAAAGAAGTTGATTTTGAGAATTTATGGGAGCGTCATAAAGAACAAAAAAGTGAAATCAACGAACTTCAAGAAAAATTCACCAAAGAGTTTGAAAATTTAGCCAATAAAATTCTGGAAGAAAAATCGGCAAAGTTTACGGAACAAAATAGCGAGAATATGAAAAATATTCTCTTGCCGCTTCAGGATAAAATTCACATTTTCGAACAAAAAGTAGATCAGACCCACAAAGAAAGTATCGATTACCACGCGGCACTCCGCCAGCAGATTTTAGGATTAAGCGAAATGAATGCCCAGATGAGCAAAGAAACCTTAAACTTAACTAAAGCCTTAAAAGGAGATAGTAAAATGCAGGGAAACTGGGGCGAATTGGTTTTGGAACGAGTTCTGGAGAAATCAGGCTTAGAGAAAGGAAGAGAATACGAAGTACAGCAAAGTTTTATGAATAGCGAAGGAAATCGAGTTCTTCCAGATGTTGTCATTAATCTTCCGGATGGAAAGAAAATGATTGTCGATTCTAAAGTTTCGCTTGCAGCTTATGAGAGATGGATTAACGAAGAATCGGAACTTTTGAAAATCGAATTTTTAAGAGAACATGTAAACGCTATCAAAAGACATGTTGAACAGCTTGGCAATAAAAATTACCATGATTTGTATCAAATGGAAAGTCCAGATTTTGTGCTGCTGTTTATTCCAATGGAACCCGCTTTTGCAATTGCTTTAAACGAAGATCCAGCTTTATATACAAAAGCTTTCGATAGAAATATTGTTATTGTAACGCCAAGTACGCTTTTGGCAACTTTAAGGACAATCGATAGTATGTGGACTAACCAAAAACAGCAGGAAAATGCTTTTGAAATCGCAAGACAAGCTGGAGCATTATACGATAAATTTGAAGGATTTGTCTCTGATTTAGTCCGTATTGGAAATAAAATTAAAGACACCAAAACAGAATATGAAAGTGCGATGAATAAATTGGTCGAAGGGAAAGGAAACCTGATTACAAGTGTGGAAAAACTCAAAAAAATGGGTGCTAAAGCAAAGAAATCCCTCCCAGAGAATATTATTTCAAGAGCTTTAAATTCTGATGAAAATGAATTATTGAATTAGGAAAGAGAGATAAAAAAAGAGAAAAGACAAAAGAAGAAAGACGACATATATAAAGAGAGAAATATAAAAGAGAATAGAAACGGCTTTTAAAATTAAAAAATGACTTTTCATATATATTAATAAATCCTTACAGCTATTAAGACTATGTGAGAAACTAGTTTCTTTCTTTTACTCTATTCAAGAAAAAATGAAAATTATGTTTCTATTCGTTAAAAAAAATAACCAAAAACATTCCAAAAACAAAAAGCATGACTACAGATTTTAAACCAGTTTCTTCATCAAAAGTTAGTATATCAGAACTAATGCTTCCGTCGCATACCAATTTTAGCGGTAAAATTCATGGAGGATATATTCTGCAGCTGTTAGATCAGATTGCATTTGCTTCTGCGTCAAAATTCAGCGGTAATTATTGTGTAACAGCATCTGTTGATACGGTAAACTTTTTAAAGCCAATTGAAGTTGGTGAATTAGTAACCATGAAAGCTTCTGTAAATTATGTGGGAAGAAGTTCGATGATTATTGGAATCCGCGTTGAAGCAGAAAATATTCAGACAGGAGCAATCAAACATTGTAATTCTTCTTATTTTACAATGGTTGCCAAAGATAAAGAAGGAAAAAGTGTTCAGGTTCCAGGTCTTATTTTATCCAATCTGGAAGAAGTTCGCCGTTTTAGAAAAGCCATTAAACATATTGAAGTTCGTAAAGAAGTAGAAGAACATGAAAAACTGGCCAATATAAATTCGATTGAAGATTTAGCTAGTTTAGAAAAATACAATGTCCTTCTAGAAATCAGCTAAAATTTCTTATATTTATTTCAAACAGATTAAATAAACAAATCATGATAAAGTTCGGATACACGATATTATATGTAGAAAACGTAGAAGAAACAATTGCGTTTTACGAGAATGCATTTGGGTTTACCAGAAAATTTGTTTCACCAGATAATGATTATGGTGAATTGATTACTGGAGAAACAACACTTTCATTTGCTTCAAAAAAATTAGCTTCCCATAATCTAAAAGAAGGCTTTATAGAAAGCAGTTTAGAAGATAAACCTTTTGCAATAGAGATCGGATTTATTACAGACAATGTTCCTGAGACATTGCAAAAAGCGACTTCGTTTGGCGCAGTAATAGTTTCTGAACCGGTTGAAAAACCTTGGGGACAAATTGTAGCTTATGTTAGAGACCTTAATGGCTTTTTGATTGAGATTTGCACAGAGGTAAAATCTTAAATTAGGAAAAATACAACTTCAAGAATTTGGGTTTCGATTTAAAGATATATCGAAACTCAAATTCTTTTTTTATTTACTAATAATTAAGGAAATCAAAGAATTAAAAATAGATTTTGATCTCCTAAATTAGGCCAAAAATTCACAAATATTTAGGAAAAAACGAAAACTGCGTTCAGGAAAAAATCGTAACTTTAAGTATAACATTTAACGAACTGATTATTCACGGAATACTGCCGTTCGATTTTTCCAGATTATTCGGAATCTAATTTTTTTACCTTCTGTTAACCAAGACAAATTGAATGACATAATTGTTTAAATGCAGACGATTATGAAAACAACTACCTTATTATTTTTACTTTTAACTGCTTTTTCTGTATTTGCTCAAGACAGATTCTTTACCAATACCGGTACTGTAAATTTTGAAGCATCCGTACCTTTGTTTGAAGAAATAAAAGCAGTAAACAGACAGGTTGTAATTCTTTTGGAACCTAAAACAAGTACTTTTATTTGTACTGTAATGATCAAAGATTTTCGGTTTAAGTTTGATTTAATGCAGGAACATTTTAACGAAAATTATTTAGAAAGCAGCCGTTACCCAAAAGCGGTTTTTAAAGGCAAGATTGAGAAGTTCGATCTTAAAGATATTAATGAAATCGAGAAAGTGTATCAGATCAAAGGAAAACTGAATATGAAAGGAAAATCAAAAGAGATTGTAGTGAATGCTTTAATTAAAAGAGTTCCAGAGGGAATTCAGGTAATTTCAGATTTTCCTATAACAGTTTCCGATTTCAATATTAAAATCCCAAGTAAAATAGCTTCTAAAATTTCGCAGACGGCCAATACAGAATTAACAGGAATTATTCATGATGAAGAAGGAATGTATGCTACTTTAAAATAAGCTTATTTTAAACAGTTTATCAATGTTTTTTCTAAATCTGTAAATTGAAATTCAAAGCCTGTTTTTTGGATTTTTTCAGAAGAAACTCTTTGTCCGGTTAAAACAGCTTCACTCATTTCTCCTAATATTACTTTTAATAGAAAAGGCGGAATTTTTGGAAGCCAGATACTGTAGTCAAACAATTTAGCAAATGTTTTTGAAAATCTAGAATTAGTAGTGTTATCTGTAATGCAGGCGTTATAAGGTCCTTCTAGCTTCTCATCTTCGATAGCTTTTAAATAAATACGGCATAAATCATCGATATGAATCCATGGAAGATATTGTTTTCCTGTGCCTAAAACTGCTCCAAAACCAGATTTAAAAGACGGAATTAATTTTTTTAGAAAACCTTCATCTTTCCCAAAGACAATTCCGGTTCTTATTTTGACAGTTCGAATACCTAAAGCGCCAATTTTATCTGCGGCGCTTTCCCATTTTTGGCAGGTTGATCCCAAAAAATCGGCTGCGGGAGGCGTATTTTCTGTACAGATTTTATGGCTGGTAATGGCACCGTAAATGCCAACGCCTGAGGCAGAAATGAAAGCGTCCAGTTTTTTATTGTGTTTTTCTAAAACAGAAAGAATTAAATCTATTGGCTTAACACGGCTTTCGAGAATAGCTCTTTTTCTTTTTTCTGTCCATCTTTTTTCTACAATTCCTTCGCCGGCAAGATGGATAATATAATCGGCATTTAGAACTGCAGTCTCGTCAATATAATTTTTATTTAAATTCCATTGATAATAAGTAATGGCAGATGAATTTTCTTTTGCCGAACGACTCAAAATTGATACAGTAAAACCAGCTTCGAGAAGAACATCTGTTAAGTGTTTTCCAATAAAACCGCTTCCGCCTGTTAAGAGAACATTTTGAGCCATAATAGTTTATAATATATTTAACAGTGTAACTTGTTTAAGGATTAGTAAAGGTACTTAAACAATGTTTACCTTTATGGCAAATTCTAAATTTTAATAAAATGGCGACTAAAAAAAAGGTTATTACCAAAGATGACATCGTTTCAATATACATGGAAGAAGTTTTAGAAAAAGGCCAAAAGCCAAAATCAGTTTATCATTTTACCAAAGAAAATGATTTTACTGAAGCTGAGTTTTATTCCTTTTTTGGAACGTTAGAAGGTTTAGAAAAAGAAATATTCCGACTGTTTTTTGAAAATACAGTAAATCTTCTTCATAAAAACGAAGAGTATCAGCAATATGATATGAAGAATAAAATGCTGAGTTTCTATTTTACTTTTTTCGAAGTTTTAACAGCAAACAGAAGTTATGTTTTGCAGACACTTAAAGTTGATAGAAATCCGCTTAAAAATTTAGTACAGCTGACAACTTTGAGAGAAAGCTTTAAAAATTATGTTTCAGAAATCCTAACTGATGATTACAGATTGGAACAAGAGCGATTTCAGAAGTTTCAGGAAAAAACCATTCAGGAATCGGCTTGGCTTCAATTGATGCTGACGATCAAATTCTGGATGGAAGACGAATCTGCTGGATTTGAGAAAACAGATATTTTTATCGAAAAATCGGTTAATGCTTCATTTGAATTGATGAATGTGGCGCCAATGAATCATTTAATAGATTTTGGAAAATTTCTATTTAAAGAAAAAATACACAGCAGATAATGAAAACAATCGATTATATTCCAACTTCAAAAATAGAAAGAGCCGGAAAACTGGTTCAAACAGGAGCAAAAATTGGAGTTAATTACATTAAGCATTATGCCGAAAAAGTTGTAAATCCAGATTTGACCCGAGATAAACTAAACGAAAACAACGCCGAGGATATTTACGACGGTTTAAAAAGCTTAAAAGGAAGTGCTCTTAAAGTGGCACAGATGTTAAGTATGGACAAGAATTTTCTGCCTCAGGCCTATGTAGAGAAATTTTCTTTGTCGCAATTTTCAGTTCCGCCGCTTTCTGCACCTTTGGTTTTAAAAACGTTCAAAAATAATTTTGGCAAAACGCCTTATGAAATTTTTGATGAATTCAATCCAAATTCAGTAAATGCTGCAAGTATTGGCCAGGTTCATTTGGCTAAGAAAAACGATAAAAAACTCGCGGTCAAAATTCAGTATCCAGGTGTTGCCAATAGCATTTCTTCAGATTTGGCTTTGGTAAAACCAATCGCAATCAGAATGTTTAATCTGCAGGGGAAAGATTCTGATAAATACTTTAAAGAAGTTGAAGATAAACTTATTGAAGAAACTAACTATCTGCTGGAATTAAAACAAAGTCAGGAAGTTGTTGAAGCCTGTAAGAAAATTGAAAACATCATTTTCCCAAATTATTATCCAGAGTTTTCATCAGAGAAAATCATCACAATGGATTGGATGACGGGAATTCATCTTTCTGAGTTTACTGCTGTGAATACAGATCAGGAAGTGGGTGATAAAGTAGGGCAGGCGCTTTGGGATTTTTATATGTACCAAATTCATGTTTTGCGAAAAGTTCACGCTGATCCGCATCCAGGGAATTTCTTGGTTGATGAGCAAAACCAATTAATAGCATTAGATTTTGGCTGTATGAAACAAATTCCAGACGATTTCTACACGCCTTATTTTGAGTTAATCAATAAAAATGTGATTACGGATGAAGCTTTGTTTAATAAAAAATTATTTGAATTAGAAATTCTTCGTCCAGACGATACGCCAGCTGAGGTTGAGTATTTTACAGATATGTTTCATGATTTACTATCGCTTTTCACAAGACCTTTCCAAAACGAAACTTTCGATTTTGCAGATGAAACCTTTTTTAATGCCATCGCAGAATTAGGAAAACGTTTCTCTGAAGATACAAACTTGAAAAAAATGAACGGAAACCGTGGTTCTAAACATTTCATTTACATGAATCGTACTTTCTTTGGCCTTTATAATTTAATGTTCGATTTGAAAGCGAAAATTGTGGTGGAGAATTATTTGAAATATTAAACTTCGAAAATTCCAAAATATTTAAATCTCAAATTCCAATTTTTAGGGATGTAGAACTTTGTCAAAGTTTTAAACTTTGACAAAGTTTTTTTTTTTCGTCTAGTTTGTCATCCTGAGGAACGAAGGATCACACTAGGAACTCCACAATAAATGCGGTCAATCTTTGGAGATTTACGAGCGTGATCTCTCCTTCGTCGAGATGACAAGATTACGTATAATTGGAATTTGGAATTTTTATATTGGAATTTATTTAATTATCCCCGCTTTATAAGTCGCAATTGCACGATCTCTTGCGAAAGCGTGATCAACCATTGGTTCGTTATAACCAAAATCAAATTCAGGAATCCACTTGCGGATGTATTCGCCTTTTTCGTCAAATTTCTTTTGCTGGATTTCAGGATTGAAAACCCTGAAATAAGGCGCGGCGTCACAGCCTGTTCCGGCGGCCCATTGCCAGTTTCCTACGTTTGAAGCCAATTCGAAATCCAGAAGTTTTTCTGCAAAATATGCTTCACCCCATTGCCAGTTGATCAATAAATGTTTGCATAAAAAACTTGCCACGACCATTCGCACACGATTGTGCATATATCCCGTTTCGTTCAGCTGACGCATTCCTGCATCAACCATTGGATATCCAGTTGTTCCAGAACACCAGCGTTTGAAATCTTCTTCATTATTTCTCCATTGAATTCCGTCGTAAGCCGATTTAAAATTATGATTGACACAATTTGGAAAACTGAATAGAATTTGAATAAAAAATTCTCTCCAAATCAATTCGCTTAAAAAAGTCTGATTTTTACGGTTTGCCCAATTTACCAGTTTTCGAATGCTAACAGTTCCAAAACGCAAATGTGGCGAAAGATAGGATGTACTGTCTAAAGCAGGAAAATCTCGGGTTTCTTTATAATTGGCAATTTGTGTTAAATTATGAGGAACTACTTTTATGTCGCATCTTTCAAAACCAATTTCTGACAATTCTGGGAATTTAAATTGATTTTTTGCAAATTTGGATTGAAAAGAAACCGAATCATATTCTGGAGCAGATCCTGCTAAATGATATTTCTCCAGCCATTTATTTTTATATGGAGTATAAACTGTATACGGAAGTCCGTCGGCTTTTGTGATTTCTTTTTCTTCGAAGATTACATGATCTTTGAATGAAAGACATTCAACATTTTTTTCTTCTAAAAGAGAACAAATTGTCGTGTCGCGTTTAATCGCAAACGGCTCATAATCTTTATTGAAGAAAACGCTTTGAATATCAAATTCAGAAAGAAGTGATTTCCATACTTCTTTTGTTTTTCCTTTTCTGATTAAAATGGAAGATTTAAAAGTATTTAATTCCGTATTTATTTTTTGAAGGGAATCGTAAATAAAACTTACTCTGGCGTCATTTTTTGGAAGATTGTCCAGAATATCTTCATCAAAAATAAATAGCGGCATTACTGGGAAATCAGATTGTAAGGCATGAAATAATCCGGTGTTGTCTTCTAAACGCAAATCACGTCTAAACCAGAAAAAGGAAACTTTTTGTTTTGTCATTGTGTATGTTCTCGCATCAATATTTTTTTAAATAAATAGAAACATAGATTATATTTTTCTTGTAAAAGAATAATGAAAGAAATTAGTTTCTAAAATAAAAAATTATATACTTTTTTGCTCAGCGTTAATTTGAATAATCTTAGGTTGTGATTTTGAGTTGAATAATTCTTCTATTTTATTATAACGATAATCGAAAATGGTTTTCAATTTATTTTTTACAATTAATCGATTCATGATTCTGCCGAAAATTCCGAGTGGAAGTGCGTAATGCACAACGTCTGTCATTTTGGTTCCCCCATCAGAAGTGCGTTCAAAAAAGTGTTTGTGATGCCATAATTTATACGGACCAAAACGCTGAACGTCTATAAAATAGTGGTTCTCTTTGCAGGCTGTGATCTCGGTAACCCAAGAAATCTTAATTCCTAAAAGCGGTCGTAAAGTGTAGGTTATAATTTGTCCGTGATACATTCGCTTGTCGTCAAAATCTTTAATTTCAAAATTCATATTGTCAAGCGTAATTGTCTGCAGGTTTTTTGGACTGGAGAAAAAATCCCAGCAATCTTCAACGCTGGCATTTACATGTTGTACGGTTGCTATTTTGTATAATTTCATTTCTTGCTAAATCAGTTGTTGCGAATGTCTCTTATAACGTTACATTCGATAATATTTAAATGGCACAAACAACATTCCGAAGCATTCTCCTTTTTCTTTTCCCAAATGTTTATGGTGCATTTTATGCGCTTTTCTAAGTCCGATGAGGTATTTGTTTTTGGTGTTTTTAAACCATTTAAAACGCTGATGTATTAAAACATCGTGAATTAAAAAGTAACAAACGCCGTAAAGTGTAACCCCGCAGGCAATGAAAAACAAATAATTGAATCCGCCTTGAACACCAAAATAAAACAAGAGTATACTCGGAATCGCAAAAATGACAAAGAAAATGTCGTTGCGCTCAAATGTATGCTCGTATTTCGGCTGATGATGATCGGCATGAAAATACCACATAAAACCGTGCATTACGTACCTGTGTGTAAGCCAGGTTACACATTCCATGAACAGAAAAACGCCTAAAAAGATTAAAAAAGAAATCATTTTCTAAATGTTGTAATTAAAATTATAACTTTATTGTGTTTGAGTTTAGCTTTGATTTATAAAAAATTAACTCTAAAGAATATTTTTTTTGTTTTCACATTCCCCCAATCTTGTAATTTCGACGAAGGAGACCCGAGCGATAGCGAACAGGCGAAGCAAATCTTCGCGAGAAACTCGACAAAGATTGTCACTTTAAATTGTGGAGCTGCTTGCGGTCCTTCGACTTCGCTCAGGATGACAAACTTTGAATTCAATATATAATATTAAAACCATATGAATCAAACCAACTTCAACTTATACGTGACAAAAGACTGCGCCAAAAGACCCGCTTTTGTGTAATTAGAAACTCTAATTCGTGCATTTCCAATTTCATGAGACGGAGTGTTTTTTAGTTTTTTGAGCAGTTTTCTGTAATATACATAAGCCGTATAAACTCCGAATTTGGCTTCGATTGGCAGTTTTACAATTCCCTGATAAGCAATGCGGAAATCTTCTTCGATTTCTTTGATAATTTGTGTTTTTGAATCTTCGTTGAAATTATTAAGATTAACACCTGGAAAATAAGTTCGGTTCAAGATTGTATTGTCGTCTTTTAAATCCCTCAAAAAGTTCACTTTCTGAAATGCCGATCCTAAGCGCATGGCTTCTTCTTTTAACTGCTCGTATTTATGCTCTTTTCCTGCAACAAAAACTTTTAAACACATTAGTCCCACAACATCGGCAGAACCGTAAATATAATCGGCATATTCAGTTTGGGTGTTGTAGGTAGATTTAATAAGATCAAGTTTCATGCTTTTTAGAAAAGCCTGAATCAGATCGTCTGTAATATTATATTCTTTTACGGTATGCTGAAAAGAGTTTAAAATGGGATTTAGGCTGATTCCTAATTCCATTGCTTTATAATATTCTTTTTCGAAATCGTCGATCAGATATTCTTTTTCATAATCATGAAAGGAATCTACAATTTCGTCAGCAAAACGAACAAATCCGTAAATACTGTAAATGGCATCGCGAATACTTGGCGACAGCATTTTTACGGCAATCGAAAATGAGGAGCTGTAGTTTTTGGTAACCAGCTTACTGCATTTGAAAGAAACGGCGTCGAATAGTGATTTCATTTTTTAAGATCTTAAAGATTTTTGAATTAATTCAGCTGCTAGTTTTCCTGAAATTAAAGCAGGCGGAACACCTGGTCCAGGAACGGTTAATTGTCCTGTGAAATATAAGTTACGAACTTTTTTGCTTTTAATTTTTGGCCGTAAAAAAGCAGTTTGCAATAAAGTATTAGCCATTCCGTATGCATTTCCTTTGTAGGCATTATAATCTGTTACAAAATCGTTTTTACAGAAGGATTCCTTAAAGATAATGTTATTTTTAATCTTTTGTTGTGTAAGTGTTTCAAAACGAGTGATTATCTTTTCGAAATATTCTTCACGAAGTTTTTCATTATCTTCAATTCCCGGTGCAAGCGGAATCAAGAAAAATCCCGTTTCCATTCCGTCTGGCGCAGCAGTTAGATCTGTTTTGGATGGAAAGTTGGCGTAGAATAAAGGCTCTTTAGGCCATTTCGGATTATCATAAATATCAATCGCATGCTGATTAAAATCGGTATCGAAAAATAAAGCATGATGCGAAATGTTTTCGATTTTTTTATTGAAGCCAATGAAAAATAGAAGCGAAGAAGGTGCAAAAATTCGGCTTTCCCAATATTTATCAGAGTAAACGCGATGTTCTTTTTCTAATAAAGTTTCGGTATGCTGATAATCGGCTCCGCTTAAAATAATGTCTGCTTTTATAATTTCACCGTTGATTACAATTCCTGTTGCGGTTTTATTTTCAACAATTATTTTTTCGATTGGAGAATTGGTTTTGATGGTTACGCCAAGTTCCAGTGCCAATTTTTCTAAACCGCGAATAACGTCAAACATTCCAGTTTTAGGATGCCAGGTTCCGAGACCGAAATCGGCGTAATTCATAAAATTGTAAAAGGATGGCGTTTTAGATGGCTTTGCTCCCAGAAATAAAACTGGAAATTCAAGAATCTGGATTAGTTTTTCGTTTTTGAATTTCCTTCGAATATCAGCACTGACATTCCCTAAAAACTGATTGAGTTTTAAAGCAGTTTCTTTTGTGATTAATTCAAGAGCAGAAACTCCAGGGCGATAAACTAAATCTTTTATGGCAATGTCATAATTGCTTTTGGCTTGATTGATAAAGGTTTCCAGTTTTTTACCGCTTCCTTTTTCAATTTTTTCAAATGTCGATTTGATTTCTTCTAGATTGTCATAAATACTGATAAAATCATTTATGCCGAAATAAACTCGATAAGCTGGATTTAGTTTTACAAGTTCATAATAGTCAGAAGATTTTTTATTGAAATCCTGAAAAAAACGTTCAAAAACATCTGGCATCCAATACCAGCTTGGTCCCATGTCAAAAGTAAAACCCTCTTTTTTAAATTGTCGGGCACGGCCGCCTATGGTTGGATTTTTTTCATAAATGGTAACGCTGTTTCCTTGGCGGGCAAGATAACAAGCGGCGGCTAACGAAGAAAAGCCAGATCCTATTATTTTGATTGTTTTTCTCATTTGTTTAACAAATATAGAAAAACTTTAAACAAAATAAAACTAGATCATGTTAATAGTTTCCTCCATCGAATCAAATATTCTGATTCTCTCTGGTAAAGAAGTTTGGTCGATATGTTCTACCATTTTACCCATAAGCCAGATTTCATTGTTTTTATGCAATAATTTCTGTCCCATAGATTTCACATACTGATTGATTACGCTTCGGTCTGGCTGAACAGTCATAAAGGAGATAAACGTAATATTTTCAAAATGTCGTGTCAAATCCTGAAGGTTTTCTATCGGCATGCTTTCGCCTAGATAGATTGTTTTGTAACCTTTATCTAGAATTTCATATTGCAGGTATAATAAGCCAATTTGGTGAATTTCATTCAGCGGAAGCGATAAAACAAAAATCCTGTCGGTTTTGGTTGGTTTTCTAATCTGAAGGCTTTCGGTATAAATCAATATTTTCTGTTTAATCAAATGACTCATGAAATGCTCATTTGCAGGTGTTATCGTTTCAGACTGCCATAATAATCCAAGTTCTTTAAGAAGCGGTAAAAAGTGTTCTTTGAAAACTTCCTTGAACGTCTTTTCAGAAATAAGCCAATCGAATGTATTAAAGAATAATTCCTGATCGAAATTCATCATTGCCATTTTGAAAGAGGTAATGGCGTAGTTTTGTGAATTTTTCTTCGAAATTATTTCGCGTACCAGCTGGGGTATTTTTTCATCTGGATATGTTGCTATTTTAGAAATCTTATAACCATATTCGTGCAGTAACGTAATGTTTAAAAGTTTCTGTAAATTCTGCAGATTATAAAATCTTATATTCGTATCAGTTCGCATTGGTTCAAGGATATTGTATCTCTTTTCCCAGATGCGTATGGTATGCGCCTTAATTCCAGATAAGTTCTCAAGATCTTTAATACTGAAAACAGTTTTAATATTGTTTATCATTTTTCGCGATTAGGTCGACAAATGTAAAACAAAATCTAATATAGAACCTTAAAACCACATTAAAAAGATAGAAGATTAGAGGTTTATGTATTTAAAATATATTTTTTACCTAAAATCAGGTAGTCGTTTCTTAAGAAATTTATTACTTTGATAAAAAGCAAAAACAGTCTTCTGCATAAAAAAATGAAGACTGTTTTTTATTTTGAGTTTATTATTTGCAAAAATTTGCTCTGTTTTTTGCAGCACTTTGGCTTCCAAGCTCGATAGCTTTGGTGAAATCTTTACAGGCATTTTTTTTATCTCCGCTATCATTATAAGCTAAACCTCTTAAATTGTAAGCGATATAATCTTTTGGATTTAGACCTAAAGAAGATGTGCAATCTTCAATTGCGCCTTGATAGTTTTTCAATTTGTAATATACATTGGCTCTGCCGGTAAAGGCATCAGAGTTCATATTGTCCAGTTCGATGGTCTTACTAAAATCAGCCTGTGCGCCTTTTAAATCGTTTAGTTTGTATTTTGCCACACCCCGATTTTGGTAAGCTTCGACAAATTTCGAATTCATGCTGATGGCTTTGGTGTAATCGGCTATAGCGCCTTTGGTATTTCCGGCTTCAGCTTTTTTCATGGCTTTATCAAAATAGCCAGTTGCAGATTGTGCCCAGATTGAGCATGACATCATTATCAATGATGCTAATAGTAGGTTTTTCATAAAACTAATTTGGGATTAGTGATTAATTTATTTCCTACGAATTTATGAAAGTTTTTATTTTGTAAGAGGATTTCTTTTTAAATAATGGTTAGAAAATTTAAGTGTTTATGGAAAAGGAAATAATTGTGAAAAGTAAATTATTAATACATTCGTAATTAAAGAAATACAAGATGGGTGATTGGAATACACTGCACTTTTTTGATGATAAAACCTTTTATGCAAAAGTTGTTCCCGATTTATTAGCGAAAGGCGAGCTATTAAAAAAGCATTTTGAGTCAAAATTAGGAAACAGTATTTTATGGGGTAACAATAACTCCCATGAAAGAATTGATGCGATTTTGAAATTTTGTCATTCTTTAGATAAAGATTTTAAAGTACATCAGGATTTGCATGCTCTAATAAGTAGGGAGAAAAAACCTGGTGAACAATATCTAGAAGCTTTACACGCAATTCAGAAAGACGAAAAAGAGTTTAAAAAACAAAATAGTCATGTCATTGATGATTTAACTGAAATTTTGCCTTTACTGCTGTTTTCTGAATGTGCTAGTTTTAATCCGCATTTAATTTTAGGACGAAATATTTTTAGGAATCGTGTTAATGCGAAGCCAAAGTCGGTTGCAAAAGAAATTATTACAAGGGTTACAGATCAGGAATATGGGAGCGCTTTTCCGTATAATTCGGGAATAGTTAATTGGATTACCAATGAAAATTTACAGCTTTTGTGGATGGATAAAGACAGTTTGTTTTCGTCTGATGCTGATTCGGAAGAGTATTTTCAGGAATTTTTGAAATTTATAGTAATTGCAATTGAAAATAATCTTGGTATTGTTTCAGGAAGTAATATGAAGGAATCAATATTGAATAGTATTGAAAATCCTGCTCTTGTTCTTGATTTAGATTTAGAAGCATTGGGACTTTCGTGCGTTATTAACTATAAATAGAATGTTCTAAAATAGAAAAAGGTCAAGTAAATAAATACTTGACCTTTTGTGACCCGACTGGGGCTCGAACCCAGGACCCCATCATTAAAAGTGATGTGCTCTACCGACTGAGCTATCGAGTCTATTGCTTTCTGCAATGAGGGTGCAAATATAAGTACTTTATTTAGCTTATCGCACCTTTTTTGAAATGATTTTTGTAATAATTTCTAAAAGCTTATTTTACAATAAAATAGGAGCTTTAATTTTTATTGTGACCACGGTGGGATTTGAACCCACACGCCCTTACGAGCACCACCCCCTCAAGATGGCAAGTCTACCGTTTCTCCACGTGGCCTAAAATGAAAAAAGGTCGAGTAAAATAAATTACCCGACCTTTGTGACCCGACTGGGGCTCGAACCCAGGACCCCATCATTAAAAGTGATGTGCTCTACCGACTGAGCTATCGAGTCATTGCTTTCAAGAAATTTAATTTGTTAATCACAAAATTTGTGACCCGACTGGGGCTCGAACCCAGGACCCCATCATTAAAAGTGATGTGCTCTACCGACTGAGCTATCGAGTCATTTAATTTCTTGAATGCGGGTGCAAATATAAGGAGTTTATTTTGAAGTTTCCAAGCAAATTTATTATAAATTTGTCTTTTTTTTGGAAAAATTTCCAATTGCTTAGTTTATAAGGTTTTATTAGTATGAAGAAAATTGTATTGTTAGGTTATATGGGCTGCGGAAAGTCGACAATTGCCCAAAATTTGTCAAAAATCACAAATATTCCGTTCTTGGATTTGGATAAAATTATCGAAGAAAGAGCAAAAATGTCCATAAATGAGATTTTTGAGAAGCATGGAGAGATTTATTTTAGAAAATTAGAACACGAATTATTTGTCGAATTGCTGCAATCTGACGAAAATGATATTATTGGATTGGGAGGTGGAACTCCGTGTTATGCTAATAATCATGAATTACTAAAAGGGGAGGGTGTAACTTCTATATATTTAAAAGCATCAATTGATACTTTATATAATAGATTGGTATATAATAAGAGTAAGCGTCCTTTAATCGCGAATATGAATGAGGAGGAAATGAAGGAGTTTATCGCGAAACATTTATTCGACAGAAGTTTTTACTATAATCAAGCAAAACATAAAGTAGTGGTTGATGATAGATCTGTCGAAGAAACGGTTCAGGATATACTTAATATTTTAGCTTAAAGAGGCATAGTTTCCGTTTTCTGAGTCGAAAACAACTTGAACGTGCTCTAATAATGAAGTTGAAAGAGAAATGCCCTTAAAGTCTGCCTTTACAGGGTATTTTTTATGATTTCTATCAACTAATACTGCAGTTTTGAATTTTTTAAGCGGAACATCTAAAAAGTGACGAACAGCATAGATTAAGGTTGTACCAGAGTTTAATACGTCATCAACAAGAACTAATCCTTTGTTGGAGTATTCTTCTGGGCTTAAAGAAGTTTGTATAGCATCCTGCGGATTCTGCTTGTTTACTTTTACCTCACAGATTGAAACTTTTAAAGTAGAAATACTGCTTAAAGCTGAAGCTATTTTTTCTGCAAAAACATATCCATTAGAAGCGATTCCGGCAATAACGACTTCCTCTTCATCAACAAAAGTTTCGTAGATTTGATAAGCTATACGTTTTATTTTGTGCTCGACTTCCTGATTCGTTAAGATGATATTGCTGCTCATGATTTAATTTTTTGCTAATATAATTAATTTAAATTCCAATACTAAAAATAGAATTTTTGATTTTTTAGGTTTTAAATGACGTGTTGGAATTTTGAGATTTCAAAAATTTGGAATTTAAATTTCCTCTTCCTCATCAAAAATTTCATTTCCATATTCATCAATATCTCGTCGGTCTTTTTTGGTTGGACGTCCAGTACCACTCTTGCGATAATGTTCTTTTGAGAGTTTTAAAAGCTCTAAATGTGCATACGCTTCTGGTGGTGTTTCGTTTTTGCGGTAAATATCGACTAATTTTGCACCCACACGATTTTCAGGGATATCCAGTACTGTTATTATTTGTGTAATTTGATCTTTTCTGAAGGTAATTCGGTCAGTAGGAAAAACTTCTTTAGACGGTTTTGCAACTTGCCCGTTTACAGTGATATGGTTCTTTTTGCAAGCTTCAGTAACCATGTTTCTGGTTTTGTAATAACGAACGCACCATAAGTATTTATCGACTCTCATAATTTTTCTAAAATCCAAGTTAAATTCTTTACAAAAATAAATCAATATTGTATCTTGCGCACCTAAAAAAATCATAATAATGAATAAATTTAAATATTATTTTGTTTTATTACTAGCTGGTCTAGCCATCGTTTCTTGTAATAAAAAGGATGACGACGATGCAGAGATTGTTCCTTTAAGGGATTATCAAGAACAATTTAATACAGATAATGCAGATATTGAAGAGTATTTAAAAACGAACTATATAACTGTCTCGGCTGATATGGATGTTACTTTTACTAAAATAACAGATCCAGCGGCACAGCCTTCTATTATGTCCTATTTGAATAGTGCAACATTTCCAAAATTGCTGTTAAGAGAAATTCCTTATGTACATGGTATAACTTATAAAATGTATTATTTGGTTTTAAGAGAAGGTACAGGAACGAGACCTATGAATACTGATGGGGTTGTTGCAGCTTACAGAGGAGAATATTTAAAGCGTATTGCAAAGACAGAAACAGAACCTTCTTATTTAACAACTACGTTTTTTGAAGAAGTTTTATATCCTAAAACTTCTATCGATTTGTATACTGCTATATTAGGCTGGGGTGAAATTTTTCCTCAATTTAAAATAGGAACAACGACTAATAATAATGATGGTACTGCTACCTATAGTGATTTTGGAGCTGGAGTTTTGTTTGTGCCTTCAGGATTGGGGTACTATGCTGGAGGGTCTGGGTCGATCCCTTCTTATTCGCCTTTGATTTTCAGTTTTAAGTTATATGATTTCAAAAGAATGGATCACGAAAATAATGGGTATTCTAATGGTGCTTTAGTGTTAAATCCTGACGGGATATTTGATTATCAAGAGGATTTAAATGGTGATGGCTATGTTCGTGATTATAGAAACACAACGATATATCCTACTCCGCCAGCGACTAATCCTGATGATACAGATGGTGATGGAATTCCAGACTTTTTAGATCATGATGATGATGGAGATGGTTATACAACGAGATTCGAAATTACAAAACCTGCAGGAGCACCAGTAACGGGTATAAGTTTGTATTATCCTTGGGATCCAATTGGTGATGATCCAGCTACTCCAAATTTAGATGAAACGGAAATCTGGGGAGTTCCTAGAAGACCAACAGGAGATCTTACTATTCCAGATACTGATCCAAACAAGCCGAATCCAGAGTCTATAACTAATCCTCGTAAATTTGTTCCTGAAGATTATACTACTCCAGGCAGAAAAAGAATTTATCTGGATAACACTTATCCGTATCAAAAGAAATAATCTAAAATTTTAGATGTAAATATTAAACCTCGAATTATTAATTCGAGGTTTTTTTATTTTCTTTAAAACAAAAGAGATTATATTATCTAATGGTTTAGATAGTAAAATGATCAAGCTTTGGGTAATCTTTAGATTTATAATCAAAAATAAAAGCCTCGGAATACAAATTCCGAGGCTTCTTTTTATGTTCAAAAAGGAGATTATTTTCTTTTGATAACTCTTTCTACAGCTTCAACAATTGCTTGATTGTTTAATTTGTATTTCTCCATTAATTGCTCTGGTGTTCCAGATTCTCCAAAACTATCTTTAACAGCTACAAATTCTTGCGGAGATGGATTGTTTAAAGCTAATACGCCTGAAACACTTTCTCCAAGACCTCCAAGATAGTTGTGCTCTTCTGCAGTTACAACACATTTTGTTTTTGCAACTGATTTTAAAATAGCTTCTTCGTCAAGAGGTTTAATAGTGTGGATGTTGATTACTTCAGCAGAAATTCCTTTTGTTTCTAAAGCTTCAGCAGCAATAAGAGCTTCCCAAACCAAGTGTCCTGTTGCGATAATAGTTACATCTGTTCCTTCGTTTAATAAAATTGCTTTTCCAATTACGAATGGTTCGTCAGCAGGAGTAAAATTAGCTACAACTGGACGGCCAAAACGTAAGTAAGCTGGACCATGGTGTTCTGCTAAAGCAATTGTAGCAGCTTTAGTCTGATTGTAATCGCAAGTATTGATTACAGTCATTCCTGGTAACATTTTCATTAATCCGATGTCTTCTAAGATTTGGTGAGTTGCACCATCTTCTCCTAAAGTTAAACCAGCATGAGAAGCACAGATTTTTACATTTTTATCTGAGTAAGCAACAGACTGACGAATTTGATCGTAAACTCTTCCTGTTGAAAAGTTCGCGAAAGTTCCCGTAAAAGGGATTTTTCCTCCAATCGTTAAACCTGCTGCGATTCCGATCATGTTTGCTTCAGCAATTCCGATTTGGAAAAAACGCTCTGGGTGATTTTTTTTGAAATCATCAAATTTTAATGATCCAATTAAGTCAGCACATAATGCTACAACATTTTCATTTTTTTGACCTAGTTCAGTCATTCCCGCTCCAAAACCAGAACGAGTATCTTTACTTCCTGTATTTTCGTATTTTTTCATTTTGTTTTTTGCTATACGCAATAGGCTGTAGGCAATAGGCTTAAAGCTTAATGCTTACTGCTTAAAGCTTTTTAATAATCTGCTAAAGTTGAAACGTTTTGAGCTAAAGAACTAGCCAATTGGTCGTTGTTTGGAGCTTTACCGTGCCAAGCATGAGTATGCATCATGAAATCTACACCGTTACCCATTTCTGTATGTAATAAAATACAAACTGGTTTTCCTTTTCCTGTTCTTGATTTAGCATCAGTTAAACCAGCGATGATAGCATCGATGCTGTTTCCTTCTTTAATTTCTAAAACATCCCAGTCAAAAGCTTCAAATTTAGCACGGATACTTCCCATTGGTAAAACTTCGTCAGTTGTTCCATCGATTTGTTTTCCGTTAAGGTCGATTGTTGCAATGATGTTGTCTACTTTTTTAGCAGAAGCATACATAATAGCTTCCCAGTTTTGACCTTCTTGTAATTCTCCGTCTCCGTGTAAACTATATACAATATGATTGTCTTTGTTTAATTTTTTAGCTTGCGCTGCTCCAAGAGCTACAGATAAACCTTGTCCTAATGAACCAGACGCAATACGAACTCCAGGTAAACCTTCGTGAGTAGTTGGGTGTCCTTGTAAACGAGAATCTAATAATCTGAAGGTAGCCAATTCTGAAACTGGAAAATAACCGCTGCGTGCTAGAACGCTGTAAAAGACAGGAGAGATGTGTCCGTTTGAAAGGAAGAATAAATCTTCTCCAATTCCGTTCATATCAAAACCTTCTTTGCGGTCCATTATATTTTGATATAGTGTTACCAAAAATTCAGTACAACCTAAAGAACCACCTGGGTGTCCAGAGTTTACAGCATGTACCATTCTAAGAATATCTCTTCTTACTTGGATCGTTAAATCGCTTAATTGTTGTGTGTTAGGCTTCATTTTATATGTAAAATTTTAAACTGTAGCAAAAGTAACGGATATTTTGTGGGGAGACAAATGATTTTCTGCTTTAGTTTGTTTCAATTGTTAAATTTTTTTGCTCTTTTTTTATCAGATTTGGAAAAATTACAAGAAATTAATAATAGCATATAAAAGTTTTGCCACAGATTGATTAGGTTATAAAGATTTTGAAAATCAATTTAATCTAATCAATCTGTGGCAAAAAAAAGTGTAGAAATTTGTCTGGGTTGACTTTGTTTAGTTTGTGTCGCTCTCGCTGTAATAATTGTTCTCTTCATCTTCAGAACCAATATCTTCTTGTGTATCGTCTAATTCAGAACCTGGAACATCTAAATCGTTGCCAATTTTATCACTGTTCTGTTTCCATTCATGGTTATCATTATTAATTATTCTTTCTCCAGAAATATCTTGAGGGTCAATATCTTCTAATCTCTCTTCTTGATTGTATATATCTTGGTTTGCGGGATAATCCATGTTTTCAAGGTTTTTCTCAATTTGTTCGTCCTTGATGTCGTCTAATTTATCTTCTGAATTTATCATGATTTCTAAAATTTTAGTTGAATATTAAAATTACAAAAGGAATCGCTGTAACTTGTTATACTTAATAATAGAATTGCTGCAGTTTTTACATTCCGATTTTACCGATGAATTTCTTTTGAAACCGTTTGCGTTAGGGATAGTAGCGACATCCTTTTGCGACAAAAAATAGGTCTTGCTTGAAAATTAAGTGGACTGGAGCAAATGATATAGCGGATAGCCCGACCCTTGGGGAACGCCATAAAGAAAGTTATAAGTTATGGTTTTGAGTTATGAATTAAGAATTAGGAGTTGTAAATGATGTGTTTTTTGTGTCAGGTTTTTGGGTTATTATCTAATTTTCTAATTGACAAATTATCTAATTAATTTTCCTGAAATTAGCTTATCTTTGCCGACTGAAAAAAGAAACAAATGAAGTTCGATTTATTACAAAAAGATCCGCAGTCTAAAGCAAGAGCGGGAAGTATAACTACTGATCACGGCGTAATTGAAACGCCTATTTTTATGCCTGTTGGAACGGTGGCTTCTGTAAAAGGAGTGCATCAGCGTGAGCTTAAGGAAGAAATAAACCCTGATATTATTCTTGGAAATACATACCATTTATATTTACGTCCGCAGACTGAAATTTTAGAAAAAGCGGGAGGATTGCATAAATTCATGAACTGGGATCGTAATATTTTGACTGATTCGGGAGGATATCAAGTATATTCTCTTTCTTCAAATAGAAAAATTAAAGAAGAAGGGGTGAAGTTTAAATCACATATTGATGGTTCTTACCACTTTTTTACTCCTGAAAATGTAATGGAAATTCAGCGTACCATTGGAGCTGATATTATTATGGCTTTTGACGAATGTACGCCTTATCCTTGTGATTACAGATATGCACAGCGTTCGATGCATATGACGCACCGCTGGTTGGACAGATGTATTAATCATTTAGAAAAAGTTCCTTATAAATACGGTTACGAACAGACATTTTTTCCAATTGTTCAAGGAAGTACTTATAAAGATTTACGCCGCCAGTCGGCTGAATATATTGCTAATTCTGGACAGCAGGGAAATGCAATTGGTGGACTTTCGGTTGGTGAACCTGCAGAAGAAATGTATGCTATGACAGAGGTTGTATGCGAAATTCTTCCAGAAGATAAACCTCGTTATTTAATGGGAGTTGGTACTCCTATAAATATTTTGGAAAATATTGCGTTAGGAATTGATATGTTCGATTGTGTTATGCCAACGCGTAATGCTAGAAACGGAATGTTGTTTACAGCAAACGGAACAATCAATATCAAGAATAAAAAATGGGAAGCTGATTTTTCTCCGATTGATGAAATGGCACATACTTTTGTTGATACCGAATATTCAAAAGCGTATTTGCGCCACTTGTTTGCTGCAAACGAATATTTAGGGAAACAAATTGCTACAATTCATAACCTTGGATTTTATATGTGGTTGGTTCGAGAAGCAAGAAAACATATCTTAGCCGGAGATTTTAGACCATGGAAAGAAATGATGGTTAAAAATATGAGTCAGCGCCTTTAAGAGTTTACAGTTTCAAGTTTCAGGTTTCAAGTTCACTACAGAATGAAATCCAATAACTTGAAACCTGAAACTAAAAAACTTGAAACTAAAAACTATATGCTTTCAATAATAGATAAATACATTTTAAAAAGATATCTCGGGACTTTCTCTGTGATGTTGCTTTTATTTGCGCCAATCGGAATCGTAATTGACGTTTCTGAAAAAGTAAATAAAATGCTGGAAAACAAGATTCCATTTATGGATATTGCGTTCTATTATTACAATTTTACAATCTATTTTATTAATTCTCTTTTTCCGATATTTTTGTTTTTATCGGTGATTTGGTTTACTTCAAAATTGGCTAATAATACAGAGATTATTGCTATTTTAAGTTCAGGAATTTCTTTTACGCGATTTTTACGTCCTTATATTATAGGTGCTACAATTGTTTCGGTTTTTGTATTGTTAATGGGGTTTTTTATTGTTCCTGCAGCAAGTGAAGGCTACAACAATTTTAGGTATACCTATTTGAAAGGGAATGGAAAGGAGCTTATGCGGGGTGAGAATACTAACGTTTACCGACAGATTAACGATAACGATTTTATTTTTGTAAATAGTTTTAATGAAGAATCAAAAACGGCTTTTAATTTTACTTTAGAGCATTTTGAAAAAGAGAAACTAACCTATAAAATCACCGCTACCCGTATAAAATGGGATCCTAAGAAAAAGGTTTATATTTTGTACGATTATACAAAAAGAACGGTTGGTGAATTAAATGATATTATTGACAAATCGCCAGAAAAAAATATAGCTTTTAAGTTTGAATTGGCCGATCTGACACCTGTTGTCTATATAGCGGAAACATTGACTTTAGGAAAACTAATTGATTTTATTGATAAAGAAAGAAAAAGAGGTTCTGGAAATATTAATACCTATTTGGTTGTTCTTTATAAAAAATACAGCGTACCAGTTTCAGCTTTTATTTTAACGATTATTGCAGTGGCCGTTTCTTCTATGAAACGCCGCGGCGGAATGGGGACAAATTTAGCGATCGGAATTGCGATTGCGTTCTCATTCGTATTCTTCGATAAAATATTTGGTACACTGGCCGAAAAATCTACTTTCTCACCTTTATTAGCTGTCTGGTTCCCGAACATGGTTTTCGGAATCTTAGCAGTTTACTTATTACGTAATGCGAAACGATAATTTAAAAAGTTATTTAAATCTTCACTTAATTGTTTTTATCTGGGGTTTCACAGCCATTTTAGGAGCTTTAATAACTATTGATGCAGATAATCTGGTTTGGTTTAGGATGCTTATTGCTATGGTTTTTTTGGGAGCGTTTATTGCTTTTAAAAAACAATCTTTTCAAGTTCCTGTTAAAGAACTTTTTAAACTGATTTTTGTTGGATTGTTGATTGCATTACACTGGATTTTCTTTTTTAAGGCAATTCATGTATCTAATGTTTCAATCACACTTTCTATATTTTCATTAGGCGCTTTTTTTGCCTCGTTATTAGAACCTTTGTTTTATGGCAGAAAAGTACTTTGGTATGAAGTCTTCTTCGGGCTTATTATAATTGCAGGTTTGGCATTGATTCTTCAGGTAGAAATAAAATATCTTACGGGTGTTTATTATGCGTTGGCAGCAATTATTTTAGGTGTTTTATTTACCTTAATGAATGGTAAATTAATTTCTGATCATGAACCTTCTGTGATTACTTTTTATGAGTTTGGTGCAGGAGTTTTTTTTATAACTATCTACTTTTTATTTCAAGGAAAATTTACGGCAGATTTCTTTGATTTGTCTTTCAATAACTGGGTTTTATTATTGATTTTAGCTTCAATTTGTACTGCTTATGCCTTTACTGCTTCTGTAAAAGTAATGCAGCGATTAACGCCTTATACAGTAATGTTGACGACTAATCTAGAGCCTGTTTACGGAATAGTTCTGGCCTATTTTATACTAGGCGGAAAAGAAAAAATGAGTGTTGAATTTTATGTCGGTGCGGTCATAATAATCATAACCGTTATTCTAAATGGTGTTTTTAAACACTATCAGAAAAAGAAAGAGAACTTGTAATAGTTTCCTTATTTTTAAAATGCATTTTTATACTTTAAATAACAATTAACTTCGCCAATGATATAATATTTTTATATTTGCGGTTCGATTTACAAACAAAATTCAAAAATCCATGGAATATTTAGATTTTGAGCTTCCAATTAAAGAACTTGAAGAACAGTTAGAAAAGTGCGTTATTATTGGAAAAGAATCTGATGTTGATGTAACGCCTACTTGTACGGAAATCAACAAGAAATTAGTAGAAACCAAGAAAGAAATATATAAAAACCTTACCGCTTGGCAGCGTGTACAATTGTCAAGACACCCAAATAGACCTTATACTTTAGATTACATTAAAGCAATTTGTGGTGATACGTTTTTGGAACTTCATGGAGACAGAGGTTTTAAAGACGATAAGGCGATGGTTGGCGGTCTTGGTAAAGTAAACGGACAGTCGTTTATGATTATTGGTCAGCAGAAAGGTTTTAATACTAAAACACGTCAATACCGTAATTTTGGTATGGCAAATCCTGAAGGATACCGTAAAGCTTTGCGTTTGATGAAAATGGCCGAGAAATTTGGGATTCCGGTTTTAACTTTAGTAGATACTCCAGGTGCATATCCAGGACTTGAAGCTGAGGAAAGAGGACAGGGAGAAGCTATTGCTAGAAATATCTTTGAAATGGTTCGTCTACAAGTGCCAATTATTACGATTATCGTAGGTGAAGGTGCTTCTGGAGGAGCTTTAGGAATTGGTGTTGGAGACAAAGTGTATATGTTAGAAAATACTTGGTATTCTGTAATTTCTCCAGAATCTTGCTCTTCTATTTTATGGAAAAGCTGGGAGTACAAAGAGCGTGCAGCAGAAGCGTTGAAACTGACTTCCTCTGATATGAAAAAACAAAAATTAGTTGATGATGTGATTCCAGAACCACTAGGCGGAGCACACTACGACCGTGAAACAACTTTTAAAACCGTTGCAGAATACATCACTAAAGGATATAATGAATTGAAAGACTTATCAACAGCTGACTTAATTGCCCAGAGAATGGACAAATACAGTAATATGGGCGAGTATAAAGAGTAAATTCATAAAAAGAGACTTAAAATCCGAAGCCTTACAGTTTCGGATTTTTTTTTGGTTATGAACAAATCAAGATTATTTATAAACAATTAATAGTTATAACTCGATAGCATATTTTTTTTAAATTTTGCTACTTTCGCTATATGGAAAATTTCAAAAACTTAAACCCCGTAAAGGTCGACAAAACCACAATTATCAACTTAGAAAAAGGTAAACTTCCTCCGCAAGTAATTGACTTGGAAGAGGCTGTGCTTGGTGCTATGATGATTGATAAAAAAGGGGTAGATGATGTAATTGATATTTTACAACCAGATGCTTTTTATAAAGATGCTCATAAACATATTTTTGAAGCTATCTTACAGCTTTTTACCGAAACACAACCAATTGATATTTTAACGGTTTCGACTCAGTTAAAGAAAAATGGAAAGTTAGATTTAGCCGGAGGTGATTTTTACCTAATTCAGCTTACGCAGAAAATTGCTTCTTCTGCACACATCGAATTTCACTCGCGTATTATTCTTCAAAAATTTATTCAAAGAAGTTTGATTCGAATTTCTTCTGAAATTATTGAAGAATCTTATGACGAAACAACTGATGTATTCGATTTGCTAGATAAAGCCGAATCTAAATTGTACGAAGTAACTCAGGGAAATATTAAACGTAGTTCTGAAACAGCTCAGAGTTTGGTTCTTCAGGCAAAAAAGCGTATTGAAGAGATTGCAGGAAAAGAAGGTTTAAGTGGTGTCGCAACTGGTTTTGAGAAGCTGGATGAAGTAACTTCGGGATGGCAGCCTTCGGATTTAATTATTATCGCGGCTCGTCCGGGTATGGGTAAAACCGCTTTTGTACTTTCGATGGCGAGAAACGTTGCAATTCAGTTTGGACACGCAGTAGCGGTTTTCTCTCTGGAGATGGCGTCAGTTCAGCTGATTACAAGGCTTATTTCTTCAGAGACAGGATTGTCTTCAGAAAAATTAAGAACAGGTAAATTAGAAAAACACGAATGGGAACAGCTGAGTACTAAAGTGAAGAACTTAGAAAAAGCACCATTATTTATTGATGATACACCTTCACTTTCGATATTCGATTTACGTGCAAAATGCCGTCGTTTAGCTTCGCAGCACGGAATTAAATTAATTATTATTGACTACTTGCAGTTAATGACTGCAGGGGGTAATGGTAAAGGAGGAGGAAACCGTGAGCAGGAAATCTCTACAATTTCCCGAAACTTAAAAGCTCTGGCAAAAGAGCTTAACGTTCCGGTAATTGCACTTTCTCAGTTATCGCGTGCCGTTGAAACCCGTGGATCTAGTAAAAGACCTTTGCTTTCGGATCTTCGTGAATCTGGAGCGATTGAGCAGGATGCGGATATTGTATCTTTTATTTATCGTCCTGAATATTATAAAATTGAAGAATGGGATGATGACGAAGCATCTTCTACAGCAGGTCAGGCTGAGTTTATTATAGCCAAGCACCGTAATGGTGGATTGGAAAATATTCGTCTGAAATTCCTAGGACATCTTGGTAAGTTCGATAATCTTGAAGAATTTACAGGTGGCTATGACGATTTGCCTTCTAAAATGAATCACGATGACAATCCATTTATAACTAAGAATCTGCCTTCGGCTAATGAAGCTTTTGGTAGTAATTTGAATGATGACGATGACGACAGCGATGTCCCATTTTAATAAATTGTAAAGGCCTTATTTTTTAAGGCTTTTTTTTTGTTTTTGTGCTAATTTTCTAATTAAAATCAGTAGTTTAGCGAGACCATTAAGAAACTATTTATTTTTTTAAAATTATTAACCAATAACAAATTAGAATTATGAATGAAGAAACTTTTCCGGGACCTATTCAGATTCCGGTCGCAACTGCAGACAAGTGGGAAAAAAGATATCAGGATGATACCACTGTCGAAGATTCCAAGAAAAAAGTAAAAGCTTTTTTAATACCAAGAGAAAGTTTAGAAAAAGTTTTAAAACTAGATACCGAAGCTGTTTGGGCTTACATTGGTATTAACGATCAAAAAGAAAAAACATTACTTTTTGTAGGTGCCGAATATGATAAAGAAACCGGTAAATACATTAATGTTTACGGTACAGCTGATAAAGATAATTCTGAAGAAGCTCCAGAAGAGGTAGTGTATGATGGTTCACGCCCAAGCCCTCCATATTAATCCAATAGATTATTAAAAATGGATGATTTTTTAATATATTCAGGTTATTTGATTTTATTAATTGATCTAATATTATATTCATATAGCTTTTTCCGAAAGGAAAAAGCTAATGTTTTTTTTGTTTGCTACTTGGCTTTTGCATTTTTAATGCAAATTTCTATGGAGACATTGTGGTATCTTGAAATGAATAACCTGTTTTTGGTTAATACATTTTTTATAGGTCAAATGATATTACTTGGTTTATTTTATAATTCAATTTTAAAAATAAAAGTCCAAAAGAAGTTTGTAAAAATTAGTCTTATTGTCGCTTTGCTAGTTTTAACGATACAATTTATTAGTACTCCAAAAGAGTTCCTAAAATTTAATTTGTTTGAAATTACAATGACATCATTGTTAATTGTGGTTTTTGCATTGATGCATTTTTATAATATGCTTACAGAAAATAAGACGTATTATTATGTAAGTATGGGGATAATTATTTATTTACTATCAAGTACGGTATTGTTCATTATCGGTAATCTTACTTCAACGCTGAATAATGATGTGAAATATATAAGCTGGATGGTTAATGCATTTTTAAATGTAGTCTATTATCTTTTTATTTTGTTTCAATGGAAAGTCAGTTTTTCTCCAAAAAAAAGTTTGCAAAGCTAGTTCGTAATTGTATAATATAAACTGATATGACCACCCATTCTATTCCTGATAAAGAGTTAGTTGCTATTATATTGTATATCTCTCTGTTTTTTATAATTGTTTCAGTTGCACTAATTATTTTCTTTTACTATTCGAGAAAAAAAATCATTCAGAAAGAATTAGAGAAGAAAGATTTGATGCTTCGTTATCAAAAAGAGCAGTTGCATGCCATTATTGTTACGCAGGAAGAAGAACGCAAAAGAATTGCACAAGATCTTCATGATGATATCAGTTCAAAATTAAATATTGTTTCTTTAAATACTCATCTTCTTTCAGCTCCTAATCTTACTGAAGCTGAAACAACAGAAATTACAGAAAATATTATTGCTTTAACAACTAAGGCATTGGACAATTCTAGGAAAATTGCCCATAATTTACTGCCTCCGGTTTTTGAAAAATTTGGACTAAATGCGGCAATAGAAGAATTATGTGAAGAATTCGAAAGCAGTAAGTCTGTAAAAACGCATTATAAAAATGAGATTGATTTTGATGACAACGATATCGATCGTCATTTACATGTTTTTAGAATTTTGCAGGAACTTATGAATAATTCCCTTCGTCACGGAAAAGCGACTGAAATTTGGATTGCTTTTACCAATAAAGAAGGTGTGAATGTTTGTGACTATGAAGATAATGGAATTGGTTTTGATAGTAAAAGTGATGAAAACCAAAAGGGTTTAGGAATGAAAAATATTGATAGCCGTATCTCGTTTTTAGAAGGAACAATAAAAATTACATCAGAAGTGAATAACGGAATCATCGTAAACTTTACTTTTTAAACTAAATCAGCATTTTTAGTAATGTTTTAGTTAATTAAATAAGGTAATTAAGTTTTTTTCTAAATCATATTTCGTAAATTCGGCAGACCAAATAAACGACCAAAATCAAATAAGATGAATGCTGCTATAAAAATTGCCCTAGTCGATGATGAAATTTTGTTTCGGAAAGGAATTTCTTTTTTATTGCAGAGGGAAGAAAATATCGAAATTATTTTTGAAGCCTCAAACGGAGATGAACTTATAGCTCTGTTAGATAAAAATGAAACTAAACCAGACATAATTGTAATGGATTTAAAGATGCCGGTTTTAAATGGTGTCGAAGCAACAAAAATTATTCGAAAATCATATCCAGATATTAAGATTATTGCTTTGACAAGTTATGATACTAAGTCATTTATTGCCAATATGATTCAGGTTGGTGCGGTAGCTTATTTAATAAAGAACACTACTCCAAAGGATCTTATCCTTACGATTAATGAGGTTGCTTCTAAAGGTTTCTATTACAACGAAAGCGTTTTAAAAACTATTCAGGAAACTATAGTTTCTTCTAAAAATTCAAAAGGTGGACTGGAGACTAATTTTCTTTCGCCTCGTGAAGTCGAAATTCTTCAATTAATCTGCCAGCAAAAGACAACTGCAGAAATTGCAGAACATCTTTTTTTAAGTCCGAGAACTATTGAGGGACACAGGAATAATTTACTGCTTAAAACAGAATCACGAAATATTGCTGGTCTCGTTGTGTATGCTATTCAAAATGATTTAGCCGTTTTGACAATCTAATCTAAATTACGCAGTCAAAAATTGAATGGACAATACGTAGTACAGTATAATTGTTATTACAAGAACACATAAACCTATTTTTTGAATTATATTCATACCCTTTTCTTGGTTGTTACTATCATTAAACTTCATGGTTGGTTGTTTTTTTACATTGATTAGTTTGATGATCTGGGATAGCAAATGTATATAGATTATTTAATCGTACTATAGGTGTTTTTACCCTTTTTTCTAAATATTGTAAATCAGGTATTTATACCTGTTTCTTTATTTAACATTCTATTAGGCTATAAAAAATCAAGTGTATTCTTTTTTTTACGTCTTCCTTTATATCTTTACTAAAATAATTTTCTGATGAATAAGAGTTTATTCTACATTTTTATACTATTTATTACTTTTAATGTTCGCGCCTCTTTTATATTGCTTCCGATGGATGAATCTACACAGCAAAATCATCTAAAGGCTTACGGTATAACATATTGGTGTTTGAGCAGAGATTACAAGGCAAGCTGGCTTCTAAATTATCGTGGAGGTTCTTTCTTACTTCCAGATGCTGAAGAAATTAGAAAAGAATGTAAAATTAGAGGAGTGAGCTTCGAGGTTATTTCGGATAGCGAAGAAGCTGCAATTTTGAATGAAATTTCAAGTCCTTCTCAAAATATGGAATCTGTAATTTTAGAAAAAGCTCCAAAAATTGCCGTATATACCCCGAAAGGAAAACAACCTTGGGATGATGCCGTAACTTTAGTTCTAACTTATGCAGAAATTCCTTTTACACCTATTTACGATGAAGAAGTTTTAAGTGATCAGCTTTTAATGTATGACTGGCTCCATCTTCATCATGAAGATTTTACAGGACAATACGGGAAATTTTATGCGGCATACAAAAACACACCTTGGTACATCGATCAAAAGAAAGATGCCGAAGCTTTAGCTGCAAAATTGGGTTATGCTAAAGTATCTCAAGAAAAAGGAGCTGTAGCAAAAAAAATCAGAGATTTTGTTGTTGGAGGAGGATTTATGTTTGCTATGTGTTCTGCTACTGATAGTTTTGATATCGCACTTTCTGCTGATGGGGTTGATATTTGTGAAACTATGTTTGATGGAGATCCTAGCGAATCCAATTATCAGTCTAAATTAAATTATAATAATTCTTTTGCCTTTAAAAATTTTACTCTAGAAAGAAGACCTGAAGTTTATGAGTTTTCAGATATTGATATGACTACGAAAAGGAGAATTGCAATGGAGAAAGATTATTTTACTTTAATGGAATTCTCTGCAAAATGGGATCCGATTCCGAGCATGCTTTGCCAGAATCATACACAGCTGGTAAAAGGTTTTATGGGACAGACGACTTCTTTTGATACTTCCTTAATAAAATCAAATGTCTTGATCATGGGAACATGCGAGTTAAATGGCGAATCAAGATATATACATGGCGAGAAAGGAAAAGGAATGTTTACTTTTTTTGGAGGACATGATCCTGAAGACTTTCAGCATCAAGTTGGTGATCCGCCGACGGTTTTAGATTTACATCCAAATTCACCAGGTTACAGATTAATTTTAAATAATGTTTTGTTTCCTGCAGCGAGAAAAAAGAAACTTAAGACTTAAGTTAGTTTAAAGAAAATTCGAACCATATCGGAATATGATCTGAAACTCTTCTCGCATTTTGAAGAGAATCAAAATCTTCATAAAATTTAATGACTCCTGAATTTAGTGTTTTTAAACTGGAAGCTTTGAAAAAGATATTGTCAAACTCTGATGCAAGACATATATTGTTTTTGCATTTTTGTTTGAGTGTAGTTTTCTGATTTTTAAGTACAGAAACATAACCCATTTTTTTGAGAGGATTAAAAACAGTATGCTTTTCAGGACAATTAAAATCACCCAAAAAGACTAAATTTAAATTTGGATATTCGTCTGGAAGAAATTTAAAGTATTTAATTTCTGTTTCAGGCTGTTTCTTTTGGGTTATAGCATGAAAATTAACCAGTGTAATTGTTTTTTTATTGATTTCAAACGTTGCGAAATAAGGTTCTCTATCAATCGCTAAGCTGTACTTTTGTTCCAGCCAAGGTTTACTTTTTAATTTGATTTTATTTGTTTTCCACAAAAAAGCGTAGCGTTCAGTTTTGTAACTGCTGCTAGTAGTTGGATCACTTATAGTGTATTCCCACTTAGTACCTTTTTCATTAAGAAGCGCGGCTAGTTTAGCAACAGTTTGTGCGCCACCATATCCGGCAACAACTTCCTGAATGGCAATTATGTCGTACAAAGCAATTTTTTTTGCAATATAATCGAGTTCGATCTCCGATTTCGATTTGCCAAAGTTCTCAATATTCCAAGATAAAACTTTGGTTTGGGCAAATGATAAAAATGTAAATAATAATAGAATAGGGCTTAGAATACTTTTCATGTAAAAATTAAATGAAATCAAATATATAGGTATTTCCTATAATCTGCATCAAGCCTTTCTAATAATTATTAGTGTTTTTTATATCTGTTTTTTAAAGCAGTTCCGATAATAATAATTTGTAAAACTAATAGAGCAGGGATAAAGATTATTTTCCAATCGATTTCCAGCCAGCCGGTTTTCTCAGAGATGTAAGCAAAGCTTATTGATAAAAAAAGACAAAGGAACATTGTTTTCATAATAATTTTATTTTGAGTGGTATTAATTTTTTCAAAAAAGGGAATCGTTTTGTTTCTTGGTTTCATTAGTGGTTTGATAGGGGTGAACAAATTTAGATCTGTTGAAATTATTTACGTTACACAATTTTGTAAAGAATTTATATTATACAAGACCAAAATCTTTAGCAATTGCTATAAGATGGACATTATTGTTGGCTTTGAAGTAGATTTTTAATTTGTTTATTCTCTTTTCAATACTGCTGGTTCCGTTTGGAGTAATAGATAAATCTTTAAATTCTTTAGAAATACTTTCTAAAATATATCCTTGAGAAAGCAGTTTTAGGATTGAGATATCGTATGATTCAATTTCAATCAAAGCTTTATCGTTAAAACTAAAAGACAAGTCAGAAGAAACAATCTTTTCTTCATTATTGTAAGTGTTTACAATAGCATTTTTTAATTCACTAATACTATTTCGACCTTTAGAAACGTAAGCGTTTATACCTAGATCGTTAAAGAGAGTTTTAATTCTATAACTTTTATCTTCAATAGAAAATACAATTTTTTTCAACGTAGGCTGTACTTTATTAACCGCTTCTATTAACTCGTCTCCACTGTTTAAAACTGCTTTTCTGTGATCAGATTTAAAGGATAAATCACTAATTAATAAGTCATAAGGTTCTTTTTCGAGTAGAGCCTTTTTTATCTTCAGTAGAGCTTCATCACAGTATTTTACATGATCAATTACAGGAATTTGTAAATCTTCCAGCACTTGAACCACAGCAATACTGATACTATCTAAATCTTCGGCAACTAAAACTTTCTTAAACATATTGTTATTTATATAGGAAATGTGAAACTTATTTTAAACGCTTTTTCCAAGCTTGTGTCAAAATTAAGAGTTCCTTTTATTGTTTTAATACGGTTTTCCACATTTTGTAGTCTTTTTTCTAAAATAATGTTTTCTGAACTAATTTCACTGCTATTATCAGTGTACTGAATTGCTATTTTTTTATCTATTTGTTTTATAATTATACTTACCAAACTTGTGCAGTTAGATTTTTTCATGTTGAATAGTAATTCTTGTAAAATTCGATAAAGTATTATTTTTTTATTTTTATCAATTGTGTTCCATTGTATTATGTCAAAACCATTTAATATAATATTCACATCTTCCGTTTTGTATTCCGAAATCATTTCTTTTAAAACCAAATTAAATCGATCGTCTGTTGGAATTTTGCTATTTTCTCTCGAAATATTTCGAGTTTTGGAGTAGATGTTGTTTAAACTGTTCAATAATTTTTCCTTGTTTTCTTTGTTCTCCAAGTCATTATCTTGAACGAATACTAAAGTCTGATAGGCATCTAGGTTAAGTTCATTATGAAGTTTATGAGATATTCTCATTTCGCTTTTAAATATGACATCATTTTTTTCTTGTTTACCTTTCGTAGTAATGTAAAATATTAAAAAAAGTAAGATGAATAAGCTTAGAGAAATTATCACATAAGAAATATAACTTCTGTTTTTTTGTCTTTGAAGCTGTAATTCTTTTGTTGTTTTTTGACTTTTTAGTTCAAAATTTTCTTCTTTGTCTTTGTTCGAATCGTATATTATATTCGCAAATTGATTCTTTGCTCTTTTTCTACTGATATTAACACTGTCAGTTATAGTGAGGTAATTGTCAAAGTGCTTTCTCGCTTTATTGACATCGTCATTTTTAATTAGATGACCTAACATGTCTATTTCGTAGATTGTTGCCTTTGTTCTTTTTGCGCAATCATATGCCTTTTGTATGTTAATTGTGGCTAGCTCTGGATTGTTATATTTTTTATAATATAAATAAAGAGAATAATAGTTGGCAACCAGTTCATAATCATTATTCGTTTTTATTGTTAATTCTAGACTTCTATTAAAGCAGTCAAATGCTAAATCTTTATTGTCTCCAATGCGTAAATAACAAAGCCCAAGATTATACAAAACAGCAGAATACTGCACATCGGTATTTGGAGGATTAACTTTATCTCTAATTTTATGTTTTGCTATAGGTTTTAATAAATTTATCGCTTCTTTGTACTTCTTTTGCTGAATATAAATAAAGGCGATATCTGTAATTATGTCGGCTTTTCTAAAGGTAGAAATTGCCCTTTTTAATGCCTTACGCTGGTATAATAAAGCATTTTCATAATCATAAGTGCTAAAATAGTTATGAGCCATAAGTGCGTACACATTAATAGCATGTCTAGGATTTTTGGTTTTTTCTAAATACGGAATTGCTTCTGTAAGTGTAGTCTCAGCCCCATAAAAATTACCATATCTCTGCTGGACATCTGTAATGCAAACTAATGATTCAACATAATCATCGGCAAAATCTTCTTTTGGATTGCATAATGATTTAGCTTTATTAAAATAATAAAATGCGCTATCATACTTTCCAGGATCAAAATAAGTTTCTCCCTTTTTTATTATTTTTTTTATTGCAGCTGATTGATTTTCTTTGAAGTATTTATCTTGCTGTTTTTTTGTTTCATGAAATTTTACAGAAAGTGTAATGGCCAATACGGTGGTAAAAATCAGAAAGCAAAAAATAATATATTTTTTTTTGCAAAAAAGAAATAAGTTCTTAATCATGCCAGCGGAAGTTTAAAAAACACCTTGAAGCCTTGATTTGGGCTAGAAGAAATTTCAATTTGACCATTTATTTTGTGAATTCGATTCTCTACATTATAGAGACCATTTTTGAATATAATTTTATCTGTATCTGTGCCTTTTCCGTTGTCTGTATAGTTGACTATAATGTTTTGTTCGTCTTCTTTGAAGTTAATACCAACTAAAGAAGCTTCACTATATTTTCGCATATTAACGAGCAATTCTTGTAAAACTCTATAAATAGCAATTTTTTTAGTCTGATTAATTATATCCCAATTTATATTATCAAGACCATTTAAAATTATATTGATATTTAAAGTGCTAAAGCGAGAAATCATTTCTCTAAGAGATGTAATATAATTATCATCGGTGCTAATTGTACAGTTTTCTTTTGATATATCTCTTGTTCGAGAGTATATAGCATCTAATTGACTTACTAATTGCTTTTTATTTGCACTCAGGGATAAGTTTGTATTTTCTGCAAAGGCCATTGTATGATAAATATCGTTTGCTAATTCATCATGCAGTTTTTTAGAAATTCTTGTTTCACTATCATAAACAGCCTCTATTTTTTCGCGATTTGCTTTAGAAGTTAAATAATAATACAAAATTAAAATCATGCACAAACTCATAATGATAATGAGATAAGCTACAATGTTTTTGTTTTTTTGTCTTTCCAGTTTTAACTCGTTTTCTGTTCTAGACGTTTTAAGTTTTAAATTTTCTTCTTTTTCGCGTTTAGAATCGTATTTGATTTTTGCAAGTTCATTTTTTAGGCTTTGCTGAGTTATATAGATACTGTCATTCAAATTAATATAAGTTTTGGAGTATTTTTTGAATTCTTGATTAGAACTATACTTAATCATCATTCTTAATGCAGATAAGCGTCCTTCAGTATAATTTGTTTTGCTGAATTCATTATAACCTAACTCGGCATATTTTTTTGATAATGAAGGATTTTTATATTCATATAATTGTGAAAGATGAATATAGCTTTTTCCTATTTCAGATGAATTTTCGAGCTTTTTTCTAACGTTTAACCCTTTCGAAATATATTTCAGACTAGTTTTATGCTTATTAAGTGCAAAATAGCACAAACCTATATCATCCAGTAAAGAGCTGTAAAATTCAGACCTGTCAATAACTCTTTCTTTGTTCTCTAAAGGGAGTAAGAGATTAAGCGCTTCGTTAAATTTTTTGTCTTGGATTAATGCGCTTGCGATGCCTTTCTGTGTAATTAGTTTTTTTTCAGAATCTACATTTAGTTTTAGAGCTTTTTCATAATATAAAATAGCGCTTTTAATATCATTGGTATTTAAAGCATTAATGGCTAGAGTAAGATAAAGATTCCATATAAGAGATTGTTTTTTTGCAAATTTTATGTATGCCAGTCCTTGTCTTATTGTTGTTTCGCTGCCCGAGTAATCACCGTTTCTTTGCTGTATGGTCGCCATATAGTTTAAAGTGCTGATGTAATTTTCAGGATCTTTTGATGGAATGCAAATAGACAGTGCTTCGTTATAGTAATAAAATGCACTGTCAAATTTATTATTGTTAGATGAGATATTGCCTAGTGAAATTAATCTGCTAACCTTTGTTTTATTATAGATTTCTTGTTTGGCTATTATAGCTTTCTTCTGGCAGGAGAAAACTACTGAAAAAGTGATAAGTATGTAGAAGTAAAATTGTATTCTTTTTGGTATCATGCGCCAAAAATAAATATTTCTAGAAATCTCAAAAGAGTATAAATACGGTATTTTCAATTATTTTAAATACCTCATTTTTTTGTATCTCATTTATAGATAAATACAAAAAGCCCTTTGTAAATAAGGGCTTTAGGGTATTGTGGAGTTGTAAAATTTATCCTTATAAAATTATACGGCTCTTAAACCAGTGGTAATTGCAAGTCTATTCCAAGAGTTAATTGTGATAATGGCAAGAATGATTTCAGCAAGATATTTTTCATCAAATAATTGAGCTGCATTTTGATAAACTTCGTCAGAAACATGATTTCCAATTAAGGTTACTTGCTCTGTCAAAGCTAAGATTGCTTTTTCATCTTCAGTGTAAACATCAGCTTCACGCCATGCACTTATTAAGTAAATTCTTTGTTCAGAAATACCATGTTTTCTTGCATCTGCGGTATGCATATTGATACAAAAGGCACAGCCATTGATTTGCGATGCACGTATTTTAATTAATTCTTTATGAACAGCAGTTAGTGAAGTAGTAGAAATATATTTTTCTAAGTTCATTAATGCTTGATAAGCTTCAGGGGCAACATTCGGGATGACAATTCTTGATTTCATTTTTATATGTTTTAAAAGTTCATTACAAAGGTCAGTAATGTATACTTTTAAAATCTTGAACTACTTCAAGAAATTCAAATTAGACTTTTCCTGCTCTAATTTTACTCATAAATTCAGCAGAAAAGTCCAAATAGGAGGCAAGCATATATTGTGGAACACGCTGTACGAAATCAGGCTGTTGATTTTTGAAATGATTGTATCTTTCCTCTGCAGACATTGTAAATAAGAATTTAATTCTCATTTGTGCTGCTCCAAAAGCCTTTTGTGCGACAATTCTAAAATATTTTTCAAGATTTGGAATTTGTAAAAGTAAGGATTCTAAGACTGATTTTTCAACTGCAATCACTTCAGTGGTTTCAACAGCTTGGATGTAGAAGTGAGAAGGAGTGTGATTGTGGTAACTTAAATAATCAGTGATCCACCAATTTTCAACACCAAATTGAAGAGTTTGTTCGGTTCCTTTCGAATTAATAATGTATTGACGCATGCAGCCTTTTACAATAAAATACATCGTATTGCAAATTTGTCCTTCCTGTAAAACGTGATCTTTTCTTTTGATTGTTGAAATGCTTAATGCAGATTCTAAAAGATCAATTTCTGAAGAATCAAGATTGATAAACTTTTTTATATGGTTTACAAGTTCATTGTGCATTGTTTAATGTTTATAAAGGTTTGATCTTTCTTTTAATTGTAAAAAATAATTTCAAAGGTACTATTTACTTTTATGCCATCACTTACTGCAGCTTGCCAATCTGCATGTTTAACAAATTCAGTAATTTGATTAGTGAAGAAGTTAGTAAAATCTTCATTCTTTGAGTTTTTAAATTCAATCTTTACAGTAATATTAGATATCGAATTGTTTCTGTTGATTGTAAATTTAGTTTTGGCATAAAAATCTCTTTTTTCATTGCTTTGAATAAATTTTTTTGGAAATTCAAAAGAAGAGAAAAAATCTTTCTGAATTTCAATCTTCTGCTCCAAAAAATCTCCGGCTTTTGGATATATTAAACAGTAATTATCTACACCATAAGGATATTCAAAAGGGATTTCTATTCTGCTCATTACGTACAAACTGTCCGCAGTTTTGGTAATGTTCTTAATGAAGTTTTGTCCATATTTTTCCTTTAATAGTTCATTAGATGTTTTGCAGTAACAATTTGATATTAATGAATATGTAGTTTCATTATCTGAGATCCAATATGGGCCTATATCACGAGATTCTGAAAAGTTAATTCCTTTTTCTTTTAGCAAAAGTATTAACTGAGGATAATGCCTATTATAATCGTTGTCAAGATATCCTTCGGGGATTAGTTCGTAGAGGACTTCTTTGTTTTAAAATCAATTTTTGCTCGTTTGATTTCGGTGAGACAATTTGTGTCGCGTTTATCAATTACACCAATGATTGTTTGAAAGGAATTTTTATCTAAATTTTTCTCTTGGGCTTTTAGAAAAAGGATTTGTATTATAAATAAAAGGGTAAATAGTTTCTTCATTTCTTAATTGTGTACTGGCATGGAAAGATAATAAAAACAAAAAGCCATTCGAATAAACGAATGGCTTTTTTATAATAAGTAAGTAATCTTAAATTGAGTTTATAAAACGTTTATTTTACTTTATTAAGAATAGCTTTGAAAGCTTCTGGGTGGTTCATAGCTAAATCTGCAAGAACTTTACGGTTCAATTCGATTCCGTTAGCTTTAACTTTCCCCATGAATTGAGAATAAGACATTCCTTCTAATCTAGCTCCAGCGTTAATACGTTGAATCCATAATGAACGGAAATTTCTTTTGTTTTGTTTTCTATCGCGGTAAGCGTAGCTCATCGCTTTCTCTACTGCATTCTTAGCAACTGTCCAAACGTTTTTACGTCTTCCAAAGAAACCTTTGGCTTGCTTCATTATTTTTTTTCTTCTTGCTCTTTTAGCAACTGAATTTACCGATCTTGGCATAATTTTAATGTGTTTTTGTAGCAGGCGTCCTGAATTGAATCAAAGGAACTTGAAAGCCATACTCCAAGGTTATATAAATAATTTTTTAACCTAAAGAATTATTAGATAATTCTTAATTGTTGTTTGATGCTTTTCATATCTGTTGAGTGAACTAGCGCTGAGTGTGTCAAAGCTAATTTACGTTTTTTAGATTTTTTAGTCAAGATGTGACTTTTAAAAGCATGCTTTCTTTTAATCTTTCCAGAGCCAGTAACTTTAAAACGTTTCTTAGCGCTAGATTTTGTTTTCATTTTAGGCATTTTTCCTAGTGTTTTAATTTATTCTTACTTACTTATTTTTTTTAGTTGTCAGTCTCGGTTTTCAGTTTACAGTATGAAAACTGAAAATTGCGACTGCAAACTGTTTTATTTTTTCTTCTTCGGAGCAATGAACATAATCATTCTCTTTCCTTCCAAAACAGGCATAGCTTCAACTTTACCATGTTCTTCTAAATCTTGAGCAAGACGTAATAACAGAATCTGACCTTGATCTTTGTAAATAATAGAACGTCCTTTAAAGAATACAAAAGCTTTTAATTTAGCTCCCTCTTTCAAGAATTTCTCAGCGTTCTTTCTTTTAAATTCATAATCATGCTCATCAGTTTGAGGACCAAATCGAATCTCTTTTACAACAACCTGAGAAGATTTTGCTTTTAAAGCCTTGTCTCTTTTCTTTTGTTCGTAAACAAATTTCTTGTAGTCCATGATTTTACAAACAGGTGGTTCCGCATTTGGCGAAATTTCAACTAAATCCAATTCAAATTGGTCAGCTAAACGTAACGCATCAGCGATTTTAAAAACACCTGGTTCAATATTTTCACCTACAAGACGTACCTCTGGAACACGAATAAGATTGTTTATTCTGTGTGCATCTTTTTTTTCTACTCGAGGTTGAAAACCTCTGTTGCTTCTTATTGCTATGACTTTCTAATTTAAGTTAAACTGTAAATACTTTTAATGTCTTTTTTATTTCTTCGTCTACAATCGAAGCAAATTCTTCGATAGAAACGGTAATATTACCTTTTCCTTCTTGGCCGTGGCGACGAATAGAAATTGTACCATTTTTCTCTTCTTCCTCACCTACAATCAGCATAAATGGAATTTTCTGCATTTCTGCATCTCTAATTTTCTTGCCAATTGTTTCGTTTCGATTGTCAATTAGGGCGCGAATTTCGTGATTTTCTAGCAAATCTAAAACTTTTTTAGCATAATTTTCGTATTTCTCGCTCAAAGACAAGATAATAGCCTGTTCAGGCATTAACCAAAGTGGGAAATTTCCTGCTGTATGCTCTAATAAAATTGCTATAAAACGTTCCATAGATCCAAAAGGAGCTCTGTGAATCATTACAGGTCGATGTAATTCATTATCAGCACCTTTGTAAGTCAAATCAAAACGCTCAGGTAAATTGTAATCTACTTGAATCGTTCCTAATTGCCATTGCCTTCCAAGTGCATCTTTTACCATGAAATCTAGTTTAGGACCGTAAAATGCAGCTTCACCGTATTCTACAACAGTATTAAGGCCTTTGTCTTTTGCTGCATTGATGATAGCATTTTCAGCTTTCTCCCAGTTTTCATCTGTACCAATATATTTTTCCCTGTCTTCTTGATCTCTTAATGAGATTTGAGCAGTGAAGTTTTCAAAACCTAATGAACCAAATACATATAAAACAAGGTCAATTACTTTTTTAAACTCTTCGTCCAATTGCTCCGGAGTACAAAAAATATGCGCATCATCCTGAGTAAATCCTCTAACACGAGTTAAACCGTGTAATTCTCCAGATTGCTCATATCTATATACAGTACCAAATTCAGCATAACGCTTTGGTAGATCTTTATAAGACCAAGGGCGAACATTGTAAATCTCACAGTGGTGAGGGCAGTTCATTGGTTTTAATAAAAACTCTTCGCCTTCTGCTGGAGTATGAATTGGCTGAAAACTATCTGCACCATATTTTGCATAGTGACCAGAAGTTACATATAATTCTTTTTGTCCAATATGCGGGCTAACTACTTGTTCGTAACCTGCTTTCTTTTGAGCTTTTTTTAAGAATTGTTCTAAACGCTCTCTAAGTGCAGCGCCTTTCGGCAACCATAAAGGTAAGCCTTGGCCAACTTTTTGAGAGAAAGCGAATAACTCTAATTCTTTTCCTAATTTACGGTGATCACGACGTTTTGCTTCTTCAAGAAGTTCAAGATATTCAGTTAAATCTTTTTGTTTAGGAAAAGATGTTCCATAAACACGAGTTAGCTGTTTGTTTTTCTCATCACCTCTCCAGTAAGCACCCGCAACACTCATGATTTTTACAGCTTTGATAATTCCAGTATTAGGAATATGACCTCCGCGGCATAAATCAGTAAAAGTGGCATGATCACAAAAAGTAATTGTTCCGTCCTCAAGGTTCGAAATCAATTCTGTTTTGTAAACATTGTCTTTATACATTTCTAAAGCTTCCGCTTTAGTTACAGGACGCATTTTGAAATCGTATTTTCCTCTTGAAATCTCAAGAATACGATCTTCGATCTTTTTAAAATCAGCTTCAGAGATTTTTTGGTCTTCAAAGTCTACATCATAATAGAAGCCATTAGCAATTGCAGGTCCAAGAGTTAATTTAATTCCAGGGTACAATTCCTCAAGAGCTTGTGCCATTACGTGCGAAGTCGAATGCCAGAAAGCTTTTTTACCTTCAGCATCATTCCAAGTATATAATATAAGATTACCATCGGTCGTTAATGGAGTCTCGGTTTCAATAGTTGTACCATTAAAAGATGCAGAAATAACATTTCGTGCAAAACCTTCGCTAATGTTTTTAGCGACCTCCATTGGAGTTACGCCTGAAGCGAACTCTCTAATTGACCCATCGGGTAAAGTAATCTTGATCATTGTTTATAATTTTGTGAATGCAAATATACATGATTACAAAAATACATACAATATATATATGTAGAAGATTGCTTTAATGTATAAGTATTGAAATGCTATTATATATAAGAGTAGGTTTTGTTCAAGTAACCTGACAGGTTTTTAAAACCTGTCGGGTTTATTTTTTATACATATATATGTATAGAATAAGTTAAAGATCCAATTTTTCGGTAGAGACGCACCGCAGTGCATCTTAATCACGGCATGTATCTATTATATAGTAATGTCAGGCTGAGCGAAGTCGAAGCCCTTTTGAGTTTAGAATTTTAATAAGGAGCATTTTCCCGCTATCCGCTCCAATCTTTTTACGGCGAACCCCGCCGCAAAAAGGATTTCCGCTTCTATCGGGGCTAGGGCATCAGTTCTGAGAAGAAAAGATGGGGGATAAAGATGGCTTTTAGGACAAAATAGAGTTTCAGAAGAGAAAGCTTTGCGTCTTCTCGGCTCTGCGGGACCATAAAACGGTCCAAAAACCAGATCTGTGTCTTAGTGTCTTTACGGTAAAACCAGCCAAAAGAGGGGCAAAACATAAAAACTCCTCAAAAACGGGATGAAAAAAGCAGGCTGAAATTGGAAAAAAGCAACGCAGCGAAGAAAAACCTGACAATGTTTCAAAAAAGTTTCATCTGTAAATAAGCTGTTATGAGCGAGTTAAGAAAAAGTTTTAAAAAAGATTGAAATTATATAAAGAAAAGGCTTGTAAATGTAAATAAAGGTGGTACTTTTGCACCCGCAACAGCGAAAGACGTTC
>JASCOF010000005.1 GCA_029960065.1 Flavobacteriaceae bacterium PS02336
AAATACAAAAATGGTTCATCACAATTTAAAGCAGCTTATACCAAATCTTTTGAGTCCGGCAGGTACTTATTCCCGAAAGAATTGGGGCGGGATCAGTTTTATACTTCCATGCCCAGAAGCCGTATCGAAGGATTGGGTGGAGTTGATGTCTTTGCTATCGGGTATCAGTACAGTTGGAAACATTTATTTTTGAATATCGATGCCACCACTACCCATGGAGCAGTAACAGATGACTATGAATTAAACAAATACAATATCGATGATTATTACCAGATCAATACACGTCTTCATTATGAATTTTCCAATTTCTTAAAAGGGCTTCATGTCGAGTTACTATATGTCTGGAAGCAAAATAAGAGCGAGCATAACACAAAATTGGTTGCACAAAGAAGCGATTACAACCAAATCAATCTAATAACAAATTTTAATTTTTAAAAGCAATGAAAAATATAGTTTACTTACTAATCGGAACATTTTTCGGAATTGTTATGTACAAATCCGAAGCAGCATCCTGGTTCAGAATATATGAAATGTTCCAGTTTCAATCCATTCACATGTATGGATTGATGGGTAGTGCCTTAGCCGTAGGAATAATCATAGTACAGTACATCAAAAGAAACAAAGTAAAAGACGTGAATGGCAATCGCATTGTCATTGCAGACAAGGATAAAAGTATTCCACGCTATTTAATAGGCGGTATTCTTTTTGGATTGGGCTGGGCGTTGGCAGGAGCATGTCCGGGTCCTATGTTTGTAATGACAGGGGCTGGCTATTTTCCGATTTTAGTTGTAATTTTAGGAGCTGTATTAGGCACTTGGTTATATGGATTGATAAAAAATAAGTTGCCTCATTAAAATCAAAATAACTATGGAAGAATTAATCCGTGAAACCTATCGGGGTATATTTGAAAAAGAGCTGATTGACGAAATAATTTCAGTTTCGAAGCTGGTTGAATTTAAAGAAGGCGATGTGTTAATCGATATAGGAAAATACATCAAAACCATGCCTTTGCTTATTAGTGGTGCTATAAAAATAATGCGTGAGGATTTTGATACAGGTGAACTATTACTATACTTTATCGAAAAAGGAGATACTTGCTCTATGACACTTACCTGCTGTATGGGCGATAAAAAAAGTGAAATCCGGGCAGTGGCAGAAAATAATGGTTTGGTAGCGATGATTCCCGTAGGGAAAATGGAAGAATGGATGGGTAAATATAAAAGCTGGCGTGCTTTTGTTTTTGAAAGTTATAATAACCGTTTCAATGAGATGCTCGCAGCCATAGACAATATAGCATTTACTAATATGGATAAGCGACTTTATAATTACTTGTTTGAAAAGAGTAAAATAAACGACTCCAATATCATTACCAAAACCCACCAGGAAATTGCTTATGAACTCAACAGTTCAAGAGTGGTTATTTCCCGATTGTTGAAAGCTTTGGAAAATGAAGGAAAAATAAAGCTGAATCGCAATAACATAGAATTGTTAAACTAACGCTATGGAAGAAACCAAAGGCGAACAAATAAATTCACCTTTCAAAAAAGACCTGATACTTAGAGAAGAATTAGCTATCCAACGTACATTTCTTGCCAATCAATCGACATTTCTTTCATTTTTAAGAAGCTCCATGTATTTTTTGGTGGCTGGACTTAGTGTCAACAAGCTCGTTGATGGTAACGAGGCGGTTATTTTTGAATATATCTTGTTCGTTATATCCGGGCTTTTACTCGTTGTGGGCATTATCAACTATTTCCGCAACCACAAAAAAATCAAACAAAGTGAAATTCATATAGGAGATTATAAGCTGAAATATGAAAAGGTAGAATGATTGAAACTAAAGAAAAAATACGCTTAGGATTAAAAGAAAACTGGCAGCAATTCACCTTACTTGTCCTTGTCAATATGATGGTGGGGGGCATGGTCGGCTTGGAAAGAACCGTTGTTCCATTGGTTGGAATGGAAGAATTCCATATTAAATCTGATGTTGTTGTTTTTTCATTTATCATTGCTTTTGGTGTTGTCAAAGCATTTACCAACCTGATTTCGGGTGTGTTGGCAGACAAATATACCCGAAAGAAAGTTTTGATTTGGGGTTGGTTATTTGGTTTACCTGTTCCATTTATTTTAGCTTTTGCACCGTCTTGGAATTGGATTTTATTTGCGAATGTCCTGCTTGGAATTAGTCAGGGATTAGCCTGGTCTATGACCGTCAATATGAAAATTGACTTGGTAGGCAAAAAAAACAGAGGTTTAGCCATGGGCTTAAATGAAGCTGCAGGTTATGGAGCCGTCGGATTGACCGCTTTGCTTACGGGGTATTTGGCATCGTATTACGGACTACGACCGCAACCTTTTTATATCGGAATAGCTTATACCATTGTTGGGTTATTGCTTTCTATTTTTGTGGTTCGGGACACCCGAAAATTCGCCCAATTAGAAGCTATACAAGTATCAACAGACGAAACTGCACATAAGCCCAACTTATGGTGGGTGTTTAAAGAAACTTCATTCAAAAACAAAAACCTGTTTTCTGTTTCGCAAGCAGGAATGATTAACAATCTCAATGACGGAATGTCTTGGGGTGTGTTTCCATTGCTTTTTATGTCTATGGGAGTCGGTTTGGAGGGGATTGGTTGGATTAAAGCCATATATCCGGTGGTTTGGGGATTAGGACAAATTGTTACGGGACCTTTAGCCGACAAAATAGGCAGAAAACCTTTGATTGTTTGGGGAATGTTGGTACAGGTTTTAGGGCATATTATTATCGGTTTTGAATGGTTTGAACCTTTGACATCGGGCTTAATTGGCTCAATATTTTTGGGTATTGGTACAGCTATGGTATATCCCGCTTTACTGGCAGCCGTGAGCGATACTGCAAATCCAACATGGCGGGCATCATCCTTAGGTGTTTATCGTTTTTGGCGGGATATGGGCTATGCCATCGGTGCATTAATGGCTGGAATAGTTGGTAGTTTCTTCGGACTGGAATGGGCAGTACACATTGCAGGGTTTATTACGCTTATATCCGGTATTATCGTTTGGATAAGAATGAAAGAAACGATAGTTCAATAAATGTGATTTGTGAAAAGGCAACTCATGACCTTAAAAAAACAAGCCTGAAAAGACCTCTCTTAGTACTCTTCTGTAACATTGGTTACAATAAATACCATCTCGCCAAAGTAACTTTGTTGCATTAATGGTTTCAAAAGATTTTCTTTGAAGAAAGCAGCCTTGTACATATTCCTCTTTACTTTAGTGTTTAGAACGTTCTATGCACAGTTTCATTATGCTTTTTATTTATTGGACACCGAAAGGTATATAGAATTGTTTTGTGAAAATCAAGAGAAGCCGGAACTGCATTGTAATGGAAAATGCAGTCTAAGTAAAGCCACAAAAGAGGCTTCAGAAACACAGGAAAAAATACCCGAACAAATTTCTATTATCAGCTTTTCTGATTTTATTCCTACTGAAAAATTCACTTTAGAGTTTATAAAGATCGAAAGATTACAGAAGAATAAAAATATTGCCAAAAAATCCTTCTATTCCTTTCCATATTTGGATAAATACAAACGTCCACCCGAAAATTTGATGGTCTAAATTGAAATTCCTTGATTTAATTAAGGAATGTATTTATCATTCATCAAATTTTAAAAAAATGAAATCAATACTATTGACTTTGCTTTGTATTGTGCCTTATATAGCTATGGCTCAAAGTGAGCAAAAAGAGGATACTATAAAAACAACGATCCTCAATGAAATAATAATTACGGGTTATAGATTGGAAAACCCCACATTCAGTAAAGTTTCCAACAACTATAATGAAAAAATAGTACAACCTAAAAATGTAGCTGGCTTATTTAGTGACATAAATGGATTTTCTTTAATAAAACGAGGGAATTACGCAATGGATCCTACATTTCGGGGTGCACAATATGAGCAATTGAATATTCAATACGATGGTGGACTGAAAGTGATGCACGCTTGTCCTAATCGTATGGATCCGATTACCTCTCACATTTCGCCTGAAGAAATTGAGAAAATAGAAATCATTAAAGGTCCCTATAGTGTGCGGTACGGTGCAAATTTTGGGGGCATCGTCAATCTGGTCACACGCAATCCATCAAAAGGAGAACACGGCTTTCACGGTTCGGTGGCTTCAGGCTACGAAACCAATGGAAATGCCTATGTAGGAATGGCTCAGCTACAATATGTAACGCAAAAATTTGACGTAGCCGGAAATTTTGGTTACAGAGATTATGGTAATTACAAGGATGGTGACGGCACTGAAATTCCGTCCTCATTCAGAAGTACGGATTATGGAGTCAAACTGGGATATAACATCAACCCGCACCAGCGTATACAAGTGTCCTGGAGACAGGCTTTCGGACGAGATGTGCTCCACGCAGGTCTTCCTATGGATACCGAATATGACAACAGCAGCATTGCTTCATTGGATTACAAATGGGAAAATATTGGAAAAAATCTAAAAAGCCTGCAAGTAAAAACCTATTACAGTTATGTAGATCACTTGATGACGAATTATAACCGTACTACGGCAAAAGCGACAGAAGCAGCAGCCGATGTAAATTCTACAACTATCGGTGGAAAAGCAGAATTGGAATGGAAAACTTCAGATAAACTTCATTTTTTTAGCGGAATGGATTATCTGCATATTGATAGAGATGGAGACCGCACAAGACTAATAAAGATGCAGAACGGTAATCCATTACCCAACCCTGTGACAAGAATAAATTCTATATGGCAGGATTCTTATATTGACGATATAGGAGTTTATACGGAAGCTAAATGGAACTTTCTGACTTCCTATATTTTATCCGCTGGATTACGTTACGATATGGTCATGTCTGACATTCGTAAACCGGAAGCAGATTTTTCCGCATTGTATGATTTGAATAAAAGAACAGAGCATAATCTAAGTGGAACCATTTCGGTGAAAAAAGCATTTTCAGACCGGTTGTTTTTAGAATTTGCTTACGGTCGTGGTGTGCGTTCTGCCAATATGATCGAACGATACATCAACCAGTTCAATGTCGGGCAGGATAGTTATACCTATACCGGAAATCCAGATCTGAAAGCTGAGGTAAATAATCAATTTGAAATTGGATTAAATGGTTATGAAAATCTAAATGGTTTTTTCAATACCATTCATTTTGAAGGATCTGTATATTATGGTTTTTTTAGAAATTATATTTCGGCAGTAATTGAGCCTGATATAGCATCTGATGCTAAAGTATTTACAAATATAAAAGATGCTTACAAAACAGGCATTGATGCTTCTGCTAAATTGGATTTCGGAAAATACTATTTCTTAAAAACCGATTTATCTTATATCTATACCAGAAATAAGGATTTTGATGAATCTTTACCATTAATTCCACCCTTCACCGCTCGTATTTCTACAGGAATAGAAAAAGAAAAATTCTGGGGAAATATTCAGTATAACATTGTAGCAAGCCAAAATGAGTTGGCATATTCATTCGGAGAAATCAGAACAGGGGGTTATCAGACTATGGATGTACGGTTGGGTTATAAACCTGTTGAAAAACTAAGTATCGGAATAGCCGGGCTAAATATTTTTGATAAGACATACCACAACCACTTAAATTTTGCATTCCGAAATCAGGAAGGTTTTGCCAGTGTACCGATTAATGAAGCCGGTAGAAATTTTACGGTTTTCGTGCAATATAAATTTTAACGTATGCAGCCAAAATCCAAACATAAAATCACGACGCTAACAGGAATTGCCATTGTGGTTGCCAATATGATTGGCACGGGTGCATTTACCAGTTTAGGGTTTCAACTCAAAGACTTGAATAATCCATCGGTTGTACTTACTCTTTGGGTTTTAGGCGGTATTTTGGCTCTCTCGGGAGCGTTCAGTTATGCTGAAGTAGGAACGGTTATTTCAAAATCAGGAGGAGAGTATGCGTTCTTGTCCAAAATCTACAATCCTTTAATCGGTTATCTTTCGGGATGGATTTCGATAACCGTTGGTTTTGCGGCACCGATTGCTTTAGCTGCGATTGCTTTTTCGGAGTATTTTCCATTTGGGAATTTCAATGCCAAATGGATGAGTATTGCCTTGGTCGCTATCATCACATTAATCCATACCCGAAGTTTGAAACTGAGTGCCGAATTTCAAAACATCAGTACTTTGCTCAAAGTAATTTTGATTGTCATAATTATTGGTGTTGGTTTGATTTTGCCGGAGCATTCGGGTAATGACATTGTTTCTTCAAAAGGATATTTTACCGAATTAACGTCAACAGCTTTTGCAATTGCACTGATTTATGTAAGTTATTCGTATTCGGGCTGGAATGCGGCAGCTTATATTACCGAAGAATTTGAAAATCCTTTAAAATCTTTACCCAAAGCACTTATTGGAGGAACGGTTTTGGTTACGGTTTTATACACCTTATTGCAATACGTTTTTCTGAAACACGTTCCGATTGAGAATTTAGCCGGACAGTTGAACGTAGGCACCATTACTACACAGCAAATGTTGGGAGAAAAAGTAGGAAATTTCTTTGGGTTGGCTATTTCATTACTGTTAATCTCAGGCATTAGTGCTATGGTCTGGGTTGGTTCGAGAGTAACATTAAGCATTGCAAAAGAACATCGTCTTTGGTCGTACTTTCAAACACAGGAAAACGGCATTCCTAAAAGAGCCTTGTGGTTGCAGTTTGGCATCAGTGCATTATTGTTGCTTACCGGAACCTTTGAACAGATTATGATTTATTGCGGAATATTGCTCACGGCTTCTTCTTTAATGACGGTTTTAGGTGTATTCAAATTGCGAAAGCAAAATCAAAATCAACAAATAAAAGGTTTCAAAAGTCCATTATTTCCGCTGTTTCAAATTGTGTTTATTCTTTTATCTGTATGGATGATTACCTACGCGTTTATCAATAATCCGTTTGAAACAATATTAGGAATGAGCAATTTACTCATTGGAACAGGAACTTATTTCTGGAGTAAAAAATTAGAAAAGTCTAATTATTAAATTAATATAAAATGAAAAAACAAATTATTACCGCAATCCTTGCGATTGCCTCAACCAGTACAATTATGGCACAGGAACATCAAAACAAAAAGCATCACGGTCACGGAGACGGAAAACCTGCACACTCTGCAAATGAATATATGCACAAATCTTCTACGGATGATTTGATTAACCGTTTCGAATCCAAAGAACGTGACGAATACCAGCAACCGCACAAGGTGATGCAATACTTAGGCGACATCAATGGAAAAGCCATTATGGACATTGGTGCGGGAACGGGATATTTTTCTGTGAAACTTGCCAAACACGGAGCAAATGTAATTGCAGCCGATGTAAATGATGAGTTTCAGACTTTCCTAAAAAAACGTATTGAAGACAACAAAATCGAGAATATCACTCTTCGCAAAATACCTTTTGACAGTCCTGATTTGAAAGACAATGAAGTGGATATGGTGTTAATCGTAAATTCATATCACCATATTGACAATCGAGCCGAGTATTTTGCAAAAGTAAAAAAAGGTTTGAAAAATGACGGAGAATTAGTGGTGATTGATTTCTTTAAAACCGATGTTCCGGTGGGACCTCCAACAAACCATAAAGTTTCGATTGATGAAGTAGTAGCAGAATTGAAAAAAGCTGGTTATACTTCTTTTGAAGTGAATGTAGATTTACTGCCGTATCAATTTATTGTTAAAGCGAAATAAGTTTTATTTCTGTAACAATGGTTACTGTGTATCTTTTAGTTCCCGATTAATTTTACAAAAATTTAAATGCAAGAATAATGGAAAATAAAACAACAGTACAGGAATTTAACCGCTTCTTAAATATCCACAAACAACTTTATCTTCAAACGTTGGAATTACTGAAAGATGTTCCTGATGAAGTGTTTAAAAGTACACCAATTGATAACGAAGTGATGTATCTCGGAACTCGTGTGAATACAATTAATATAGGTGGATTAATCCGTCATTTTGTATTGGCAGAAATTCATTGGTTTCAAGCGATGAAAGAGGGAGAAAGTGGACTGGTAATTCCAAAACCTGATAACGCTTCTTTATTGGAAAACATTGCAGACGGACAGGAATTAGTGGAAAAATACAGAGAAGTTTTTGCCAAAGGATTTGAAATCCTGAAAAGCTATACCGAAGAAGATTTAAACAAAACAGTTTCCTTTATGGGACGGAAATACACGGTAATGGCATTTTTATGGATTACGTTCGGGCATCATTCGTATCATTTAGGACAAGTGGATATGCTGATGCGTCAAAACGGAATTTATCCGGCTGAATATATGGAATGGCCTAACACTTCAACCTTAATCGGATAATGGAAAACATTAGAAAAAAGTACGAAGAACTGCTAGGTTTCGTTCCGGAAAACATCGAGAAAAGATTAAAATTGGCAGCGCTTTCAGACGAAACAGATGCCATAGAAATCATCGAAAAATACCGGGAACAACTCATTTACAACAATCCACTTGACAAGAAAACCCAGCAATTGGTTCACTTTTCCCTATTGATTGGCGGTATGCACAAAGAACCTGCAAAATTGCACGCCAAAGGAGCCTTAAAAGCCGGAGCAACCGTGAAAGAACTTTTTGGAGTTTGCGAAACCGCAGCGATTACAGGTGGAATGCCTGCATTTAGCATGGCAGTAGATTGTGTGTTTGAAGCAATTGAAAACCTGGCTTAAAATTTTTTTATTTGTGTAACCTTTGTTACAGTGTAGCTTAATGAGCTAAACTACTTTTACATTTTTAAAATAGTTTGGATTAAATGAATTTGTCTGAAAGACAGCTGGAAATAATAAAGGCATCAGGTAAAATATTGATGGAAAGCGGCATTGCAGGGCTTACAACTAAAAATTTGGCTCGGGAAATGCATTTTTCAGAAAGTGCTTTGTATCGTCATTTCAAAAATAAAGAGGCAATCGTAACACTATTAATTGCTTATTTATCAGAAAATATTACCCAGCGTTTTGATGCCATTATCAATACAAAGCAATCACCGGAAGAAAAGTTTACAACACTTTTTAAAAGTCAGTTTTCGTATTTCAAACAAAATCCGTGCTTCATCAATATTGTTTTATCAGACGGGTTGATTGATAATTCTGATGAGGTAAAAAATGCCATACAGCAATTATTACAAACCAATTTCATCCGTTTCAATTCCCTGATAAAGGAAGGACAAGAGACAGGTGTTTTTAGAACAGTAATAGCTTCAGAAGAACTTGTGCATATTGTTATGGGTACGTTTCGGCTGCAAATGCTGAAGTGGAAATTGGCTTCTTTTGAATTTGATATTGAGGTTCAGGGACAAAAAACAATGAATAGCATTTTAGCTTTAATAAAGGTCTAATTTATAATATTTTTTTGAATGAGAAAGTTAGTGAATATTCACAAACATAAATTGCTTATAGTCATCCTTTTCTTGCCTGTTATGGTATGGTCGCAGGAGAAGAAAGAATTTCATACGCTGGACGAAGTACTTGCCTTTGCAAAGGAGAAAAAAGTCAGTTTCAGGAATGACATCATCCAGCAAAATTTAGCAGAGCTGAACAAAAAAACCGCAGTTGGAAATGCCTTTAATCCGAGAATTCCGGTATCGGCTCAGGTTATTGATAATATGAATTTACAAACCAATTATATTCCTGCGGAAGTTTTCGGCGGTTTGCCCGGTTCTTTTCGTGAAATCACAATGGGGTTGCAATATGTCAGCACATTCAGCATACAACCGCAGTTCGATATTATTAACCTTGGAAATATAAGCCGTATAAAACTTGCCAAAACCAATCAGGAACTGGTAGCCAATCAGCAAAAAATAAACGAATGGACTATTTATGACCAGTTGAACGGCATTTACTTTAATATCTTATCGTTTCAGGGACAACAACAGATGGTAGAGCAGAATATCGTCATTGCAAAACAAATTTTAACAATCGTAAACAACAGGTTTGAAGAAGGGATTGTGCGAAAACAAGATGTAAACGAAGCCGAAGTGAACCTCATTCGATTACAGGATCAGCTTTCGCAATTGCAATTTAATATCCAAATCCAACAGCAAAATCTTGCTTTGTTTTTTGAGAATGAAGCCAGTCCCATTTTAAATCAAAACATTCGAGATTTCGATCATAAACAAATATTGACAGAAGCAAACAACAATTTATGGGTAAACCATTATCAGCTGAGAGAAAAAATGGCAGAACAGGAATGGAAAGCGGCACAGAAACAACAGTTACCCGTTTTGGGATTTGTATCTTCCTTTAATTGGCAAAACTTGAGTAATGAGTCCTTTTTTCATCCAAATTCCAATTGGATTGATTTTAATTACGTTGGTCTTCGTTTGAGTTGGGATTTACCTACTACCGTTTCAAAATATTCGGCGGTAAAAGAGAAAAAAATGCAATGGCAAATGGCCGAAAATGATCGTATTCACTTTTTGCGTGAAAACGAAACCCGCAATAGCAATTTGTTGGTGGAGTACGAAAAAGCATCTTCACAGCTCGAAAACTTTAAGAAAATTCAAACCTTGAAAGAAGATACTTATCAGAAATACTTCGATCAATATCAGGAAAATATTCTGCCCTTAGACAAATTACTTACTGCACAAACCGATATGCTGCTGAGCCAGCTAAATGTTATTACAGCTTTGGCAGGCATTGGATTTAGTGAAAATAAAATTATCATCAATAATAAGTTTTAGACGTATGAAAATAAAGTTGTTCGTTACCATTGTACTGTTCGTTACACTACAATCCTGTGGTTCAAAGGAAGAAGCGCAGCCGGTGGTAAAAGATATAAAAGAATTAGTTTTTGCATCGGGAATGCTCGATTGGGATGATGCCTATCATCTCACGGCACAAACAGATGGCATACTTACAGAAGCCAATTTTGAGGTGGGAGACAAAGTGAATACAGGAAAGGTCATTGCGGTTATCGACAATCCGTCTAACCGTATCAATACGCATTCGGCAGAGGAACAATTAACCATTGCCAACGAAAACCTAACGGAAAATTCGCCTGCCATTCAGCAACTGGAACAAAACATTCGCTATGCAGAAAGCAAATACGAGCAAGACAAACAACAAGCTGAACGTTATGAACGACTGTTCCAAAAGCAAAGTGTAGCCAAGGTAGAATTTGAGAATATGCAATTGGCAGCAAAAAATTCACTGGCACAGCTGAATGCCTTAAAAAAGCAAAAAGCAGAACTGTTGCAACGTGCCAAAACACAGCAGATTTCTAACAAAAATCAGCTACAAAACAGCAAAGTGATAGAACGATACAATCAACTGATAATACCTCAAAATGGTACGATTGTCAACAAGCTGAAATCAACAGGAGATTATGTCAAAAAAGGAGATATTGTTGCCACAATTGCTGATGACAGCAAACCGGAAGTGGTATTGAACGTAGATGAAAAAAGCATCGGAAAAGTAAAATTGAGACAGTTGGTTTATATCCAGTTCAACACAGATAAAAACAACGTGTACGAAGGCAAAATCAGTGAAGTAGTAGCTGCATTTGATGAAAAAACACAATCATTTATTGTAAAAGTGCTGCTGAATGAAGCAGCTGCAAGTAGTATTTACGGCACACAACTGGAAGCTAATATTTTGACAAGCGAAAAGAAGAATGCTTTATTAATTCCGAGAAGCTATTTGGGCTTTGGAAATAAGGTAAAGCTAAAAGGAAAAGACGAACCCATTGTTGTAAAAACAGGTATCATTTCTACCGAATATGTAGAAATATTGGAAGGAATCAGCAAAGATGATATTCTGGAACATATAAAACTTTAGACTGATGAATATTAATACAGACATAGCCAGAACTTACCTTTTTTCAGGCAAAAAAATGACTGCTGTAGCCGTTCTTGGGGTATTGCTCGGAATGTCAATCTATATTTTCATGAACAGTTTACTGGTTGGTTTTGATAAAGCATCTGACGAAAATATTTTCAAAAACACTCCACATATTCGGTTGTACAATGATGATGTCATCAGCAAAAATCTGGTAAGTGATACTGCTGCCGAGTACCTGATTTCCAATCCGAAAGTAGTACCCAAAGTCAATACCATCATTAACCCGAACGGTATTGCAGAAATGGTACAACAACAGAAGGAAGTAACTGTGGTAACAGCCCAAGTCAACACAAGCGTGTTTTATAATAACGGAAAAACTCAGGTGAGTGGATTAAGCATTGGGATAAAGCCAGACGAAGCAGATATGATGTACAGCATTACATCATCAATGGTTGAAGGCAAATTTGAAACCCTGAAATCCGACCCGAACGGCATCGTAATCGGTATAGGAATAGCAGAAAAAATGAACTTGGTACTTGGTGATAATATCAATCTTACATCACAAAAAGGTGTAACTAAGAACCTCCGTGTAGCAGGTATTTTTCGATCATTTAATTCAACTGCCGACGACACCAAATCGTACGTTAATCTATACACGGCCCAGCAATTGCTCAAAGAAAACAATGTGTATGTAACAGACATCAGTGTCAATGTAAAAGATCCGTATCAAGCGGCAGCCGTTGCCGAAAAGTTATCTCAGTTAACCGGATACAAATCCGAAGATTGGAAAGAGAGTAACGAATCGCTGATGGCACTCAGCAAAATGCGGTTCATTATGATCAATTTTGTCTCTACAGCCATTATGCTCATTGCTGGTTTTGGCATTTACAATATCCTGAACATGACCGTTTCACAAAAAATAAATGACATTGCCATCTTAAAAGCTATTGGTTTTAAAGGGAAAGATGTGATACGGATTTTTGTAACGCAGGCATTATCTATTGGCTTGATTGGTGTAGTTGGCGGAATGTTGATGGCATTGCTAATGATTACCTTGTTGAAAAAGGTATATATCGGTGGTGACATAGGATACTTTCCTGTAGATTATGAACTGCAGAAATTCATTCAGGGAGTTGTTATGGGCTTAGTTATTACATTTTTTGCCGGATACATTCCTGCCCGTAAAGCAGCAAAAGTAGATCCGGTCAGCATTTTTAGAAAGTAAATCATGGATAAAAATATCGTTTTAAAAACAGAAAATATCGACAAGTATTTTTATGACCCGGTAGAATTTCAGGTGTTGAAAAATATTGGTTTTGAAGTAGAGAGAGGTGAATTTCTAACACTTATCGGGAAGTCAGGGAGTGGTAAATCTACTTTGCTCTATATCCTTTCCACTATGGACAGAGATTATAATGGAAATTTAGTGATAGATAATGAATTAATTACAGGAAAATCGGTTGATGAACTGGCAGCAATCCGAAACGAAAAAATAGGTTTTGTATTCCAGTTTCATTACCTGCTGGCAGAATTTACCTGCCTGAAAAATGTGATGATTCCCGCACTGAAATTGGGTAAGTTTTCCCCAAAGGAAATAGAAGAACGGGCTTATGAAAAGTTAAAAATGCTGGGTATGGAAGATCAGGCCCTCAAACCTGCGAATAAACTTTCGGGTGGGCAGCAACAACGTGTTGCCATTGCCAGAGCCTTAATTAATGATCCGTTGATTATTATGGGTGATGAGCCAACAGGTAATTTGGACAGTAAGAACACAGACATTGTTTTTGATATTTTCAAAGACCTGACCCGCAGTTTCGGACAAACCATTATTGCTGTAACCCACGATGATGAATTCGCTCAGAAAAGTGACCGTACCATAGAAATGAAAGACGGAAGCATCATTGGCGGACATACAAATTAAGTACAATGAATAATAACATATCTATACCTCAAAACATTGAAAATCAAACTTAGTATAAAAGAAAAGTTTCTTTATCAGAACTGTTTCGTTCGCTAATGTTAGCACCGAGGTCGGCAATAATATTTATCAAAAATAAAAAGCAGAAAACCATTGATGAGCAATTTTTAGAAAGATTACAACTGGCAGTAACTGAGGTCAACGCTTGTGCCGTATGTTCATACGCTCATACGCAGATGGCATTAAAAATGGGAATGAATAACGATGAAATATCGGGTTTCCTTACGGGAGACAAAAGCTTTGTCAATCCCGAAGAATCGAAAGCCATTCTATTTGCTCAACATTATGCCGAAACACGTGGATTGCCAGAACAGGAAACATACGAAGCCATTGTAAAAGAATACGGAAAAGAAGAGGCAAGAATTATATTGGTAGCCATTCAACTGATGCTGATGGGCAATATGATTGGCTTACCGATGAGTGCACTGCGTGCCAGAATGAAAGGGAAACCTTATTCAGATAGTTCTTTGTTGTATGAATACGGAATGATTATAGCCGCTATATTCATAATTCCGATTGCATTGGTTGTTTCATTCGTAAAATGGATTTTTGGAAGACCGAATATCTATTTTGACACCAACAAAGAATAGGTGAAAGATTAAAACAATGGAGGAACTGCGCTTTTGAATGTTTTTTTTATTCCTACCCCCTATGTAACCTATGTTACTTTCTGCCAAAATGGGAATTGCTAATTTTGTCTATTTATAATATCACATATAACTATGCGAAGTTAGTGTAGATAAATATAAAACATTGAAATTTTAAAGCAATTAATATATGAAATCCATCTTTTTAAAAAGCAGTTTTCTTTGGTTGGTAGCAATATTCTTCCTATCCAATTCCTCATTTGCACAAACTCTTTTCTTTGAACGTGTTTATGACGAAACACTATCACAGGCAAGTTACGTGATTGGGGATGCAGAAACCAAAGAAGTGATTGTCATCGATCCTAAAAGAGACATTGATACCTATTTGCAAATTGCAGAGAAACATAATTTAAAAATTACCAAAATTACCGAGACCCATATACACGCAGATTTCCTGAGTGGTTCACGAGAACTCGCAACAGTAACCAAAGCACCGTTATATCTGTCTGACGAAGGTGGAAAAGACTGGCAATACGATTTTCCACACACCGGACTGAAAAATGGCGATAAAATTTCGGTTGGAAGTATTACGATAGAAGTCATTCACACACCTGGACATACTCCTGAAAGCATTACGTTTTTGGTAAAAGACGGAACTTCAAATCCAATAAAAGCCATTACCGGAGATTTTATTTTTGTAGGCGATGTCGGCCGTCCCGATTTATTGGAAAAAGCAGCAGGACAAATTGGTTCGCAGGAAATTGGAGCAAAGCAACTCTATCATTCTATTGAGAAATTTTTGAAATTACCCGATAACACAGAAATCTGGCCGGGACACGGAGCAGGTTCTTTCTGCGGCAAAAGTTTGAGCAATATTCCGCAATCTACTTTGCAACAAGAAAAATTGACCAATCCTGCTTTGCAATTTTCGGGAAAAGAAACTGATTTTGTAAACTATATTTTGAACGATCAACCAGCTCCGCCAAAATATTTTGCGATGATGAAACATCTGAACAGAGTAGATCGTCCGCTATTGGTTGAAGTTCCAAAACTTGCTAAACTCAATCAAAAAGAAACAGAAGATGCGATTAAAAATGGTTTACTCGTAATAGATGCCCGCCCAAAAGCAACTTCGGGAAAAGGATATATTCCGGGGAGTCTTCTGATTGAAAATATGAAAACATTCTCCACGTTTGTCGGTTCGGTTGTTGATTATCAAAATCAGATTATTTTGGTTGCAGACGAAAATCAAATCGAGGATTTGACCCGTAAACTGATGCGTATCGGGATGGACAATATCTATGGGTACATAACTAATCCGTCTGAACAAAATTTGGCTTTGCAAAATGTAAAAACCATCGATATAGATACTTTCAAATCATATTTGGGAAACAAAAACATTAAGAAAATTGATGTTCGTACCGAAAACGAATACAAAAGTGGCCATATCAAAGGTGTTGAAAATATAGTACTGAATACACTTGAAAACAATCTTAATAAAATCAATAAAAAAGAACCTGTCATCATCCATTGCCAAAGCGGAACAAGAGCGGCAATTGCTTATTCCATTCTTGTAAAAAACGGTTTTGAAAACATTCTGAATTATTCTGGTGGAATTAATGATTGGAAAGATAAAAATAACGAACTTGTAAAATAACTTTAAATTTTAGGAGTAGAATGCAAAAATCAAAAGCAATTCAAGATTTGTATCCCGATGAACTAGCACATTGCTACGGATGTGGTAAGAATAATCCAGATGGTCATCAGTTAAAAACATATTTAATGGGAGATGAAACTATCGCCCATTTTTTACCAGATGAAATATTTACAGCAATTCCCGGAAGTGTTTACGGTGGATTAGTTGCTTCCTTATTAGATTGTCACGGAACTGGTTCGGCTGCGGCTTTTGCTTGTCTGGCAGAAAATATTGATCTTGAAAATGCAGCTATTATTTCCATAAGATGTGTAACAGCATCGCTTAAAGTTGATTTTAAAGCACCTACACCAATGGGTAAAAAGCTGGAGCTAAAAGGAAAACTCCGAAGTATCGAGGGCAGAAAAATCTTGGTAGATATGACACTTTCCGCTGAAGGAATTGTTTGTGCGACAGGAGAAATTTTAGCGATAAAACTCAAAGACTAAGTCAAATGCTTAGTCTTTGAGTTTTTTTAATGCTCTCCGTAACCTACATCATCCATTTTGCCTTTAAAAACTCTGAACTGAATGATGAAATATATCACAACCAAAATAGCTGCAACTATAAACCATCCCAAACCTACTGAAAGTCCGTATTCGTGAGCGGCCACATTATAGACAGTCAATGATGGGTTAATTTGATTTGTAGAAGGTAATAAAGTCGGAAACAAAGAAGCTATAGTGGTGGCAAAGCTTCCGAAAATAAACATAGAAGAAAATAAAAATCCGGTGCTGTCCTTTTTAAATTTGTTAATTCTGAACAACCCGATTAGACCTACTGCACCAATTATCGGGAATATCCAAAGCCAATAATGCGTTTGCAGATTATTTAAAGGAAAGGGCTTTACATAATGCCATAAACAAGCAGAAGCAACAACCAGTGCCAGCAATACAAAATTCAATTTAAAAATTACCTTTTTGAGCCGCCCGTTGAGTGATGTAGATGTTTTCAAAATAATCCAATTAGCCCCGTGAATGGTTAATGTTACCACAGCAACAAGTCCCAATAACAAGGTAAACCAGTCAATAACCCCCTGATGCTCTGCAAGCGGATCAAACGTAGGGTTCCAAAGTGCCAGAAAGAAATAATGAGCTTCTTGTGTAGAAATACCATTTTCGACCATTCCAAGGTTTACACCTCTTACCACGTTTCCGAGTGCTGCACCAAAGAAAAGAGCCAACAGAAAACTTGCAATCCCAAATGCTTTGTCCCAAATAGCTTCCCACATTTTGTGATGTACTTGTCCTCGCAATTCCAGTCCTACAGCTCTGAAAATCAACAACCATAAAACCAGCATTAAAGGCAGATAAAAACCACTAAAAGCCGATGCATATAGCGTCGGAAATGCAAAGAATAAAACACCTCCTGAAGCAATCAGCCACACTTCATTAGCATCCCAAAAAGGCCCGATAGCATTAGTTACGGCTTTTTTTTCTTCCTCGGTTTTAGCCAAAAATAAATGTACAATCCCGGCTCCAAAATCATACCCATCGAGGATAATGTAAATCCCCAACATAACCATTAATACAATAAACCAAAATATCTCCATAATCAATTATTTTAAGGCCATTTTAGCTTCAGGACCTTTGCGAATGATTTTTAAAACAAGTAAAAGAAAAAGCAATCCAAGAAGCAAATACAGTCCAACAAACCCCAAGAGAGTAAATAATGTATTTCCTGAAGATACCGTAGGTGAAACGCCATCAACCATACGCATCAGGTTATAGACAAGCCAGGGCTGCCTACCTAATTCCGCCGTGTACCATCCGGCTGTATTGGCTATATAAGGAAAAGGGATCATAAACATAAGAATCCACAGCAGCCATTTCGTTTTATACAGTTTATCTTTCCAAAGCAAAAACGATGCAAGTACCATAATTCCTATAAAAATAGTTCCTAAGCCAACCATAATATGATAACCATAATACAAACCTGGAACATTGGTGGGATGTATAGATTCATCAAATTCGTTTAAACCTTTAATTTCAGCATCCCAACGCTGATAAGTAAGAAAACTAAGTACATTGGGCACAGCGATTTTATTATCCAGCTTTTTATTCTCCATATCGGGTTGCCCTACCAAAACGATTTCAGAACCTCCTTTTTCGGTTTCGAAAATACCTTCCATAGCTGCAAATGTTGCTGGCTGGTATTTAACCACATTTTTAGCCGCCCAGTCTCCCGTAGGGAAAGCCAATATGACTGAAGAAATTACCCCGAAAACGACTCCGCTTTTTACAAAAATCTTCCCAAAGCGACTATGCTTATTACTCAATAAATAGAAAGCTCCAACGGCTGCCACAAAAAAAGAACTCGTTACTAACGAACCCATTTGATTATGTAGATATGAAGGCCACAGCCAAGGATTATTGAATAGAGCACTAAAATTGTTCAATACAAACTTTCCGTTTTCAAAAATTTCGTAACCGACAGGATGTTGCATCCAAGAGTGTGTAGCAATAATCAAAAAACCACTTGCCCAGGAACCGAGGAAAACCATCAGTCCCGAAAGAAAGTGTAGTTTCTGTCCAAGTAGCTTTTCTCCAAAAAGAAACATACCCAGAAAAGAAGATTCTAAAAAGAAGGAGAACATTCCTTCCATTGCCAACGTTTGTCCGATGATACCTCCGGTAAGCTCAGAGAACTTCGCCCAATTGGTGCCGAACTGAAATTCCATTGGAATACCCGTTACAACGCCCATTGCGAAGTTTAATGCAAAAATCTTCATCCAGAATTTTGATGCATTATTGTAGTCTTCATTTTTCGTTCTGAGAAATTTCCATTTAAAATAAACAATCATCAAGGAAAGCCCCATAGTGAGTTGAGGAAACAAGTAGTGAAAGGTAATCGTGAAAGCAAATTGCAACCGATTATAAAGAATCATATCTTCCATAAGAAATGGTTAATTTAACTGAATATCAAATCTTTAATAAGAATATATTCGTCTGTTATATGCTACTGTAAAAGTATTTCTAAATTACAAAAACAATTGTAACACTTGTTACAAAGTACAGAATAAATAAACATTAAATTCCATTTCATCACAAAATGATTTTACATAAATCGAATAATTTATAATTTTTAGGGCTCTGTAACAATTGTTACTGCCTGCGTTATTACAGTCCTCTAATTTTGTGTTATCGATTTAATTAGAGAATTATGACAACAGATTTTATAGGCTATTTATTGGCCGTTTTAGTAGGTGTTTCATTAGGACTTATAGGTAGCGGAGGTTCCATACTTACCGTTCCTATTTTGGTGTATGTGATGGGTGTTAATCCTATTCTGGCAACAGCCTATTCCTTATTCGTTGTAGGGGCAACATCTTTGGTCGGTGGCGTTCAAAATGCCCTACATAAAAAAGTAGATTTTAAAACCGTATTTATTTTTGGTATTCCATCTATTGTTGCAGTGTATTTAACCAGAGCATATCTGATGCCTCTGATTCCTGATGTTATTTTCACTGTTGGAAGTTTTGAATTTACCAAACCTATCGCCTTAATGGTGTTGTTTGCCATCGTAATGATATTTGCTTCGATATCCATGATACGTCCTTGTCCGCATTGTAAAGATGCAGATGACGGCGAAATAAAATACAACTATCCAATGATTCTGTTGGAAGGAGCTTTGGTTGGAACTTTAACCGGATTAGTCGGTGCAGGTGGTGGATTTTTAATTATTCCGGCATTGGTTTTATTAGCAAAAATGCCTATGAAATTAGCCGTAGGAACTTCCTTATTTATAATTGCTGCGAAATCACTTTTAGGGTTTACCGGAGATTTACAAGGTAGTGAAACCATAGACTGGACTTTGTTATCCACTTTTACCGGATTATCCGTTGTCGGGATTTTTATCGGAATCTTCCTGTCAAAAAAAATAGAAGGAAATAAACTCAAATCCGCATTCGGTTGGTTTGTACTGGTTATGGGAATCTATATCCTTATCAAAGAATTATTCTTATAAAAAACAGTCTTGTAACCTATGTTACTGTACGGGTTATAAACAGGTTGTAGTTTTGTATCATTAATATTTAAACAATTAAAAAATTATAAAAAATGAAAGTAGAACAAATTTATACAGGATGTTTAGCTCAGGGAGCTTATTATGTCGAAAGTAACGGAGAAGCCGTGGTAATAGATCCGCTTCGTGAAGTACAGCCTTACATCGAAAAAGCGGAAAAAGACGGAGCCAAAATCAAATATGTATTAGAAACACATTTTCACGCTGATTTTGTAAGCGGTCATTTAGATTTGGCTAAAAAAACCGGTGCAACGATTATTTTTGGTCCTACTGCAAAACCTTCATTTGACGCACATGTTGCCAAAGACGGTGAAATTTTAAATGTTGGAAATATTCAAATCAAAGTAATCCACACACCGGGACATACGATGGAAAGTACTTGTTTTCTTTTAATAGATGAAAACGGAAAAGAAACAGGATTATTTACTGGCGATACCTTATTTATTGGTGATGTGGGTCGTCCGGATTTGGCACAGAAAGTAATTGCCGACTTAACTCAAGAGAAATTAGCCGCTCATTTGTACGATTCACTGCACAACAAAATTATTCCGTTGGCTGACGACATAATAGTATATCCCGCACACGGAGCCGGTTCGGCTTGTGGTAAAAACATGAGTAAAGAAACTACCGATACCTTGGGTAACCAAAAGAAAACCAACTATGCCCTACAGCCGATGACAAAAGAAAAATTCATTGATGAAGTATTGGATGGATTGATGCCGCCTCCGGGATATTTTCCTGAAAATGTTTTGTTGAACATCAAAGGGTATGAAAGCATTGATGAGGTGTTGCACAAGGGAACACAAGCTCTAAATCCAGAAGCATTTGAAGTGGCTGCTAATGAAACCGATGCTTTGTTACTGGATACCCGTGATGCACAAACATTTACCAAAGGATTTATTCCGAATTCCATTAACATTGGTATCGATGGAAATTTTGCTCCCTGGGTTGGAACACTTATTCCAGATATTAAGCAAACCATTTTATTGATTGCAGACGAAGGTCGTGAAGAAGAAATCGTTACCCGTTTGGCTCGTGTGGGTTATGACAATACTATAGGCTATTTAAAAGGCGGATTTGACGCTTGGAAAAATGCGGGAAAAGAAACCGATACCATCGAATCAATTTCGGTAGATGAATTAGCAAAACGAATGGAAGAAAATCCAAACCTGAACATTTTAGATGTACGTAAAAAGAGTGAGCATTTTTCAGAACACATGATCGACTCAGAAAACATAGCTTTAGACTATATCAACGAACACATTGCCGAAGTAAGCAAAGACAAAACTTACTATGTGCATTGCGCCGGTGGTTATCGTTCTATGATATTCAATTCGATATTAAGAGCAAGAGGCTATGACAATTTGATTGATGTTCAAGGTGGTTTTACGGCGATCAAAGAATCTGGAAAATTCAAAGTAAGCGATTACGTTTGCCCAACCACAATGCTTTAATTAATAACATTTAAAAATTTAAAAAATATGTTTTTTCAACACGTATACGACAAAAGTCTTGCACAGGCGAGCTACTTTATCGGCTGTCAGGCAAAAGGTGAAGCCATTGTTATTGATGCTCAACGTGATATAGATGTATATCTGGAAATTGCGAAGCAAAACAATATGAAAATTACCCATATTACGGAAACGCATATCCATGCCGATTTTCTCTGCGGTTCACGCGAATTAGCAGCAGCGACCGGAGCACAAATGTATCTTTCAGACGAAGGTGGGTCAGATTGGGAATACCAGTTTCCGCATCATGCCAAGCTGAAACACGGTGACAAAATCAGTGTAGGAAACTTGACATTAGAAGTATTGCACACACCGGGTCACACACCGGAAAGCATCAGCTTTCTGTTGACAGACCATCCGGCTACAGATAAACCGGTAATGGTATTCACGGGAGATTTTGTTTTTGTTGGTGATATAGGCCGCCCTGATTTATTGGAAAAAGCGGCAGGTTTGGTTGGCACACAAGAAAAAGGAGCCAAACAGATGTATGAATCTATACAACGGTTTGCTGAATTGCCGGAATACGTGCAGGTATGGCCGGCACATGGAGCAGGTTCGGCTTGTGGTAAGGCTTTGGGAGCAGTACCAAGCTCTACTGTCGGCTATGAAAAAATCCGCAACTGGGCATTTCAATACGAAGATGATGAAGCGGGCTTTGTGAAATATCTTTTGGAAGGACAACCAGAACCACCGAAATATTTTGCGATGATGAAACACTTGAACAAAGTGAATCGTCCTTTATTGGTGGAGGTCCCGAAACATCCGAAATTATCGAAAGAACAATTTTTAACAGCCTACAACAACGGATTGAAAGTTATCGATGCTCGCAATAAAGTAGATTTTGCGAAAGGATTTATTCCGGAAAGTATCAATATCCAAGGTAATAATTCTTTCTCTACATGGGCGGGCTGGTTACTGAATTATCAGGAACAATTCGTTTTGGTTGCCGATGATAATCAAATCGAAGATTTGACCAGAAAACTGATGCGAATAGGCTTGGATAACATCTACGGATACATTACCAACGTAGAAGACTTAGGATTGGAATTGGAAACTGAAGCCATCATAGATGTAGAAGAATTCAAATCGTATATCGGAAATCCAAATGCACAAATCGTAGATGTAAGAGGATTGACAGAATATGAGACCTACCATGTAAAGGGTGCAGACCATGTTTTTGTGGGAACATTACTGGACAATCTGGACAAGTTCAACAAAGACAAACAAATCATTATCCATTGCCAAAGTGGAGATAGAGCAACAATTGCACAATCATTGTTGGCTAAAAACGGTTTCAAAAATGTGAAGAACTATAGTGCCGGAATGAAAGAATGGATAGCATTGAACAGTTAAAAGTTATCAACTCATAAAAAATTAAATAAAATGGAACAAGTAATCAATACAATGCCAAGAATTGGCGATATGGCACCCGATTTTGAAGCGGTGACTACTACAGGAGCAATCAAATTTTCAGAATATAATAAAGGAAGCTGGGTTATCTTATTCTCACACCCTGCGGATTTCACACCAGTTTGTACAACAGAAATGACAGGATTTGCTAACGAGAGCGATTTCTTTGGAAAACACAATACCAAACTAATGGGCTTGAGCATCGACAGTATTCACAGTCATATTGCCTGGGTAAATGCGGTTGATGAAAAAACAGGTGTATTGTTCAACTTCCCGATTATTGCAGATTTGGATATGAAAGTAGCCAAATTGTACGGAATGTTGCAACCAGGAGAAAGCGAAACTGCGGCTGTCCGTGCCGTATTCATCATGGATCCGGCAGGAAAAATCCGTTTGATTATGTATTACCCTTTAAACGTAGGGCGTAATATGGACGAGATCAAACGATCATTGTTAGCACTTCAGACATCTGATGAATACAAAGTTGCTATGCCTTTGAACTGGCAGCCTGGCGATAAAGTGATTGTAGGAGCACCAAAAACATTGGAAGGATTGAAAGAGCGTAAAGCCGATACGACTTTAGAACAGGTGGATTGGTACCTTGCTAAAAAATCAATTTAATCATTAAGAATAAGGAGATTGGCTTTACGCAAATTTAGGGTCAGTCTTCTTATCATAAATATTTACATCATATGTTAGAGTTATTAGACAAACTTTCGAAAGATAAGTTTTTAGATAAAGATTTTCTTTTTTTGGTTGATGTACGCACTCCTGAAGAATTTAATTCGGGAAGTGTTGACGGTGCCATAAACATACCATTAAGTGTATTGGAACAGGAGCTTTCACAATTTAAAAACAAAGAAAACATTATCGTTTTCTGCCGAAGCGGAGCAAGAAGCGGAAATGCACAAATAATCCTTCAGCAACACGGATTTGAAAATGTAGTGAACGGTGGTCCGTGGCAAAATGTACAGCAAGCCTTGGATGAAATATTACAGAAAAAGTAAATGACACATCACTTTTTCACTCAACGGTATAAATCAAAAAAAGATGCAAAAACAAAGTTTCAAATTCATTCTCATTATTATAATCGGAGTAGTTATGTTAGGAATTTTTAAAAATCTTTTCGGTCAGAAAGACAATACACAGCTAAAAGAAGTTATCAAAGAAGGTGCTTTCCTGGTTGATGTTCGCACGCCTTCTGAATTTGCATCCGGAAGCGTAAAAGAAGCAGTAAACATTCCATTGGATAAAGTTTCGGGGCAATTATCTAAATTCAAGGGTAAAAAACACATCGTTGTATTTTGCAGAAGTGGCAACCGTAGCGGACAGGCAAAGAGTATTTTAGAAAAAAACGGTTTTAATAACGTTGTCAATGGCGGAACTTGGAACAATGTACAGAAAGTAATTACAGAGAATTAAGAACAGACAAATGAAAAACTATTTAAGCAACTGGAATTTTATGCGGATTATCCGTCTGGTTCTGGGAATTGTGATCATCGTTCAAGGCATTCAGGCACAGCAATGGATGCTTGTTGTCTTAGGTGGATTATTTACACTAATGCCGCTGTTTAATATTGGTTGTTGTAGTACGACCGGCTGTGATACCACTTATAGAGCAAGGAAAACTATCGAAAAAGAAGATATTACCTATGAAGAAGTAAAATCGAAATAGTGAGGAATACATTTACAAGAAAAAAACTGTTGATTTTAATTGATATACCATTGGGTGCCATAGCTGGATTTCTGTATTGGAAGTTCATTGGCTGTAATACAGCTACCTGTGCCATCACATCAAGCTCTATTAACAGTGCTTTATATGAGACGGTTATTGGTGGCTTGGCATTTTCAATGTTCAAAAAAGATAAAAAAGATAAAAAAGAAAAGAATGAAATTTCAGGAAATTATTAAACAAGACAAACCCGTGTTGGTCGATTTTTTTGCTACATGGTGCGGACCTTGCAAAATGCAGGCTCCCATATTGGAAGAACTAAAACAACGTATTGGTGATACAGCTACTATTATTAAAATAGATGTAGATCAAAACCAACAGATTGCTGCACAATATCAAATACGTAGTGTTCCGACATTGGCTATCTTTAAAAATGGAGAAGTCAAATGGAGGCAGTCAGGAGTTTTTCCTGCGAGCGAATTGGAAAGATTAATAAAAGAAAATCTATAAAAAAAAGAAGCCGCCTCAGTTGTGAAACGGCTTCTTTATCTGTCTGTTATTTACATCTTTTAAGGGTCGAGGTTATTTCCCCCAAAAAACATTTTCCGCTTCCTGGTCTTCTGAGAACAACCATACTTCGGTAATTTTTTCGTTTTCTACCTTGAACAGGTCAATGCCCGCCATATCCATTTTACGGTCTTCAATCGTACCGCTGAAACGCAACGGCATGGCAACAAGATCACCGTTTACCATCAGGTCTCCGTTGGGAGCCAGTGCAAAGGTTCCTTTTGAGGTTTCCATCATACCGCCGATCATCTTACCGATTTCGTCAGCCCCCTGTTTTACGCCCGAAAACTGGTTGCTTCCCGGTTGGTGCCATTTTACATCTTCACTGAAAAACGAAAATGCGGCAGGTACATCCCCTTTTCCCAAGGCTTGTGCATAAGCCAGAACAATTTCTTTTGCTGTCATCTTTTTTCTATTTTTAAATTTATAAATATGATTGATTCTTTTCTGTTTAGAACATGCCATTATTGTTTGCCGGCTGCTCGGGCATCGGCATCATCGCGTCCCAGTGTTCTGCCAGCTTGCCGTCACTGATACGGTATATATCGATGAACCTCCATTCTTTTCCTGCCATTTCATACTTTGAATGTAGGACTACGGTGTCATTCTCTACCATAACATGCTTAAAATCGATTTTTTGTTTTGGAATTCCCTGCGAAATCAGCATTTCGACAAGTTTTTTCACCCCTTCTCGTCCATCTGCAATGGTAGGGTTATGCTGTAAAAAATCGTCCGCCATATATTCATCAACCCCTGTAATATCAAGGTCACCGAAAATTCGTTGATAGGCTCTTGTGGCTATATTTTTAAGTTCTTGATGATTCGACATAATACGCTCTTTTTTAATTGTTTATTGTACAAAATTAAAACATTACTTACTTTTGTACAAGTACAAACCAATTGGTATTGTACTTACTTTTAGGTTAGAATTATTGATAATCAGATGGAAAAAAGTCAAAAAAATATTGGACAGTCCGACGAGAACTGCCCTGTGCGTAAATCATTGAAACTGTTGGGAGGCAAATGGACACTGCTAATCCTGTTCCAGATCAATGAAAGAGTGCTTCGGTACGGTGAACTTAAACGCTGCATCCCGGGTATCAGTGAAAAGATGCTCATTCAGGAGCTGAACTTTCTGGTAGAGCATAAACTGGTGTCCAAAAAATCCTATCCCGAAATCCCTCCGAAGGTAGAATACCGATTGACAACATTGGGTCTCAATACTTTACCGATCGTTGACAGGCTGGCTGCGTTCGGACTGGAGAACCTGAACGAACAACCAATCCTGTAAATTTTGTATGGAACTTTTAAGATCATTTGGAAACAGGAAAATAGGTTACGTTCCGTTCGGGACGACCAATGGAGCCGACCGGCTGCCGTTTCCCTGCCACAAGCCGGCGGACTGTTATGTTGTACTTTTTGCCCGTAACGGCAGTACGGTCATTTCTGACTTTGTGGAATATAAAGCCGACCGCGATACACTGTTCTTCTTCAATATCGGGCAGCAGTTTCAGATAGGCAATGAAAGCAACGGGGAACTTGTGTATTTCAATCCCGAATTTTACTGCATCGCCTTTCACGACAAAGAGCTGACCTGTGATGGCGTACTGTTCAACAATGTTTTTGAAACACCGTTTATCGTACTCACAGAGAGCGAGCATGTTTCATTCAGTCGACTTATGGGTGAGATAAGGCAGGAACTGCACAGGGAAGATTACTGGACGGAGGAAATGGCAAGGACAAAACTGAAGGAGCTCATTATCACGGCTAGCAGGTCATGGCTTGAAAGGACACCGGACCAAAAAGGAATGGGAACGACAGAAGACGAGCTCAGCCGTAGATTCAGCCATTTGGTAGAATCACATTATCAGAGCATGCACAGCGTTGCGGAATATGCCGGGCTGCTCCATATCAGTCCAAAGACCCTGAACAGGAAAATTGTACGTGAAAAGGGAATATCGCCCAACACCATCATCAAGAACAGGATCATCCTGCAGGCAAAACGGCTGCTGGCCAACACCGACCTTTCGGTAAAGGAAATATCGGGACAGCTCGGATATGACGACCAATCCTACTTTGTCCGTTTTTTCAAGATACAGACAGGAAAATCACCTGTTGAATTCAGAAAAGAGGCGACAAAAGATTAAGTCGGGGAAAAATGTCCTATACATTGTACCTTATATCCATTGTCCGTGCTTCCGACCTTCGGTAACTTTGTACTGTAATAAATTATAAGAAATAAGTTTAAGGAAACAAATGTTAAAGCCGTTTGGCAAGGAAGTTTTAAAAAAGGAAACGGACAGTTGAATATCGAAAATTCGGAAATAGATAAGGTCGCTTTCAAGCCTGTCTTTGCAAAAAATGACGGAAACTTTACCAATCCGGAAGAATTGCTGGCATCTGCACACGCAACCTGTTACACGATGACACTGGGCTATATCCTCTCTGAAAACGGATTTACGGCAGACGACCTTGAAACCAAAGTTTCGCTCGTGATAGATAATAATGTCATCACGAACTCCAACCTAGAGCTCAAAGCGAAAATCACCGGTATTGATGAGGATAGCTTCCTAAAGTTTGCAGACAAAGCAAAAGAGATGTGTGTGGTAGGAAACGCATTAAAAGTACAGATCAGCTTAGAGGCTTCATTGATCTGATAACGGAGAAAGCCGCTCTAAGAAAGCGGCACTCTTTTTTAAAGAATAATAAACTAAAAATATTCAGTATATGACTTTTCAGGAAATAATTGATCAGGATAAACCCGTATTGGTAGATTTTTTTGCAACCTGGTGCGGTCCCTGCAAAATGCAGAGCCCTATCATTGACGAGGTAAAGCAGCATGTCGGTGAGAGTGCTACCGTTATCAAAATCGATATCGATCAGAACCAGCAGCTTGCGTCACAGCTTCAGGTCCGCAGTGTACCTACCTTAATGATTTTTAAGAAGGGCGAATTGAAGTGGAGACAATCTGGCGTTTTTCCCGCATCGGAATTGGTGTCACTGGTAAATAAAGAATTGTAATTTAATTAACGAGATCCAAAGGTTTGATTGTCCAAAGGTCTCAACTAAAGAATAATCTGAAATGAAAATAGAAATCTGGAGCGATGTTATCTGTCCGTTCTGTTACATCGGAAAACGGAATTTTGAAAAAGCCCTCGAAGAGTTTGCAGATAAAGATCATGTAGAAGTAGTCTGGAAGAGTTTCCAGTTAGACCCATCCTTGCCCGAAACAGCATCTGAAAGCTATGAGGAATACCTGACAAAGCGAAAAGGTATGCCTTCTGAACAGGTCAAGGGAATGCTCACCAACGTAACGGAAATGGCTAAACAGGCCGGTCTGGAATATCATCTGGATAGATCCGTTATCGTCAATTCGCAAAAAGCCCATCTTCTGCTACAATTTGCAAAGTCCAAAGGGCTGGGTAACGAAGCCGAGGAACGTCTGTTCCGTGGCTTTTTTACAGAGGGTGCAGACATAGCGGATTTAGACACCTTGGTTCGTCTTGGCAAAGAAATCGGATTGGACGAAAACGAAACAAAACTCATATTTGACGACGAAAAATATAGATATGAGATGACGCAGGATATTCAGGAAGCGCAGAGTTTAGGTGTCAGCGGAGTACCTTTCTTCGTATTTGACAGGAAATACGCTGTTTCGGGGGCACAGCCATCAGAAGCATTTGCGGATACCCTGTCGAAATCCTATGCGGAATGGAGAAAGTCCAATCCCGAAATAAAATTGGAAGTTACACAGGGCAGCAGCTGTACAATCGACGGGAAGTGTGAATAAGTGTATTTCAACGACCCGGCGTTAATACAAAATGGCTCTTCCTAAAAAAATAAAATATGTGGGATATGTACCGAATGTTCGTAATACCCGAAGGTAAGTGGGGCGAAAAAGGGGCTGCAACGATGGTCGGCTCTGGAGATGCTATGGCCCGTCAGGCTGTGGAGCTCTTGGAGCTAGGGCAGAATGACCGCGTTCTTGAAATTGGGTTTGGTCCGGGAATAGGCCTGGAAACTCTGGCAAAAAAAGTAACGCATGGATCAGTTGTCGGTATCGACCCTTCGGAACTCATGCACCGCCTTGCCGGTGAGCGTAATGAAATAAGTATAGAAACGGGTCTGGTAAAGCTCTTAAAAGGGACGGTTGATCATCTGCCCTTTGAGGACAGTTATTTCAACGGTGCCCTCGCAATGGACAACATGCATTTTTGGAATGACCCTCTCAAAGCACTAAAAGATCTGCACAGGGTACTTATGCCGGGTGCAAAGCTGGTGTCTTCCTTCACACCTTTTTCCGGAGGAAGCAGGCGTGGCTGGAAAGAACTGTTTACAGCAGCAGGATTTACGGACTTTGCTATATTTGAAAATGAGTCAGGCATCCGTTTAGTAGGCACAGCAGCCAAATAAGATCAAAGCCTTCAAAAATTAATCAAACTGTAGAATAATGAAAAACTATTTAAGAAATTGGAATTTTATGCGGGTATTTAGGCTGGCATTAGGTGTTATTGTCATGGTACAGGGTATTATGGCAAATGAATGGCTGATGGCAGGACTGGGCGCTCTGTTTGCCCTGATGCCCCTGATGAACGTAGGATGCTGCGGAGTAAACGGATGCAATACGCCCATTGCGAAAAGTGGAACAAAATCAGAAGAAATAACGTATGAAGAAGTTCGCTAAAAAACATCTGCTCACCATGGCAGGTGTATTTATCGGGGCCATTGCCGGTTATTTATATTGGAAATTCATCGGGTGTACTTCCGGTACTTGTGCCATTACATCCAACCCACTAAACAGTACTATATATGGTGCGGTTATGGGGGGACTTTTATTTTCAATATTTAAAAAAGATAAAAAACAATTTGATATTTCAGGGAATAACAAACAGTGACAAACCTGTACCTATACTGTTAAATTTCTCTGCGGTACAGTTGTATTCCTAAAAAAATTAAGTAATGCATAGGTAATTATGCCAGCTTCATTAAGATGTAAATAGATAAAAATTTACAAAAAGCAGCCCCAATAAAATTCTTAAATTATATACGTATGAGCTTTTTTAAACGACTCTTTGGCAGTGATGAACCATCGAACAGAAAAGATTTTGATTGGGTTCCCTTAAACGATCTGCAACAACTACAAGAAATCATTACGGATTCTTATCAAAAGACAATAATAATTTTTAAACATAGTACCCGTTGCAGTATCAGCCGTTTTGTGTTAAATTCCTTTGAAAACGAATTTGATTATCCGAAAGAAAAAATAGAAGCATATTATCTGGATCTGATTCATTTCAGAGAGATTTCCAATGAAATAGCCAGAAGATTTAACGTTCAACATCAATCTCCCCAAATCATGGTCATCAAAAACGGGAAAGTGGTTTTTTCAACTTCCCACGAGAATATCGATGCCGGTTCTCTAGTTAGATTTCTTTAATCGGCATTTCAACAAACGCTTTTCGCTAATCAGCTGTTATATTGTCTTTTGTACGAACTAAAAACAACACACTTTTCATGTATTACAGTTTGATACCCTAGAAAACAGGTGTGTCTCCGGTAAATGAATTGAGAAGATTGATAAAGGAAAATATAAACTAAATGCGGAACTATTACCCGCATTTAATGTTATACATACCCACTGCCTGAAGAGTAAAAAATTATTTGATAAATGTCTCCAGTACCTCTTTAAATAGGTCTGTACCTGCTTTTTCCAGCCATTCGAATACCAGCATATCCCTTGTTATGACCACAGCACCGTTCTGCTGCATCCGTTCCAGTCCACGCGTTCTGTCATTTTCAGTTCTGGAACCAACACCCATATCTACAATAAATACTTCATAACCCGCATCCAGCAGATCCAATACGGTCTGCAGAACGCAGATATGCGTTTCCGTACCGACAACGATTACCTGCTTACGCTCTTCGGCGAAATGTTTTGTCAAGTTACCTTCCCGGACGGCCGAAAAATAGGTCTTGGAAACAATATCCTTTTCACTGACCTTCGATCGTAAAATTTCGGGTGTTGCCCCAATTTTTTCAGGGAAGTGTTCTGTGAGTAAAACCGGAATACCTATTTTTTTAGCAAGGTCAACTGACCAGATTGCGGTTTCCAGCACTTCTTTCCCGTTGATGATCTTTGGAAACAGCCGTTCCTGAATATCGATAACAAGTAATGTTGAATTTTCCTTTATGATTTTCATATTTAAAGAATTAGGGTTAAAGATACTATAACTATGTAAACTTAATAACGGAACCTTTAGGCGGCCTACAGCTCCGGCATCTGATAGGCATCGGCAATCAATTTTGCTGAATGTACCATTTTCTCGGGCGAATGTCCGAGGTTTACCAGCATCAGCTCATCGGCACCCGATACCTGTTGCCCCCTGTTCAACCCGTCAGCAACCATCTGTCCTGTGCCATAGATCATTTTAGACCGCCAGCTTTCCATCAGGTACCTGTCCTGTTGCGTATATGGAAATGAGGCCAGTTCTGAAGGAGAAGGCATTACGTAAGATTGTCCTTTCATCATCCGCATCATGCTGTGTGCATAACTTTCGGTTTCCAACAAGGCTTCTTCTTGGGTGTCGGCAGCAAATACGGCAAAGCAAGCTAAAGTGTGTGGCTTATCAAGGATTTCCGATGGTTGGAAATTATCCCTATAGACCGCAAATGCCCCTTCCAGATTTTCGGGAGAAAGCTGTGCGGCAAAAGCAAAGGGCAGTCCAAGTTTCCCGGCTATTTTTGCAGAATGGCCAGAAGATCCCAACAGCCATACAGCAGGCCTTTCCATGGAACGTTCAATACCGTTCTGGGCATCCTGTCCGGGTCCGGGCACCGCCCAGACCTTATTCTTATATGGGTGTCCTTCAGGGAAATCGTTATCGAGAAAATGGAACAGCTCTTCAAGCTGCTGCATGTAGTTCTCCGCTCCGGGGCTTCCCATACCACGGATAGCCGTTGCAGTAAAACCATCCGTTCCGGGTGCACGGCCTATACCAAGGTCGATCCGTCCGGGAGCCATTGCCTCCAACATACCAAACTGTTCTGCAATTACCAGGGGCGGAAAGTTTGGGAGCATCATACCCCCGGCTCCCAAACGGAGGTGCTTTGTCTCGCCGACCAGACGGGCGAGCATAACTGCCGGTGATGAGGTAGAAACGGCAGGCATCGAGTGATGTTCCGCAACCCAGTAACGGGCAAATCCCCTGCGGTCGGCAAGTTTTGCCATTTCGATACTTTTTTCAATTCCCTCTATCGCGGAAAACCCTTTTCCGGTCGTTGCCCAATCCAGTATGGATAGCGGAACGGGGGCATTTCCCTGTTTTTTTATTGTACTGATATTGTTCATCTCTATACGCCTTTTTTATTGTCTTTAATCATTGTTTATTCCGGTTACTCACCGGTGTATCTTTGTAAAATAATAATACAAAGGTAGAAAGCATATCCTGTTCAGTGGATACCAAAGAAGGTTCTAATACTACCATTTTGATAAATATATCCCCTATAAATACCTTTATTTATTTCCTGTTTTTGTAAATTGCAGTTCATTTTTATAATTCGGAAAAAGACTATGGAAACTTTAAAATTTCATAAAACGGATTGCGGGGTCGACTTCCTTCTGAACGTTATCCATCTGGAAAGTGCAAACGGAACATACCTTAAAAACGTGCCTTTCAATACCGATTTTTTCGAGATTGTATTCTTTAAAAAAGCACATGGCCGCCTTATACTGAACCATCAACAGATCGAGCTTACGGATAACAGCCTTATTTTTATTTCTCCGCATCAGAAGCGTCAATGGCATTTTGAGGAAGAAAAGGAACAGCTCTTTACGATACTTCTTTTTCAGGAAGATTTTCTCAATGAATTTTTCTCCGATAAACTTTTTGCCTACAGGCTGTTATATTTCTACCAGCTTCATTATCCATTGAAAATGGCGGTGGATACCGAGCTTATCCAGGGCTACTGTAACCTCCTGACGGAAATAAAGTCGGAACTGGTACATACCAAGCCGGACAGCATACACATCGTACGTTCGCTGCTCTATTATATCCTTCAGAAACTCAACAGGGAGTATGCAACAAGGAACCATCTGGATTTGGAAAGGGACAACAGCAACCACTATGCTTTTCAGTTCAAGCACCTGATCGAAATACACATCAAAAAAAAGCAGCGTGTTGAGGACTATGCGGAAATGCTCGGCATCAGCAGGGTTTCCCTCAATACAGCTGTCAAAGAACAGTTTAATGTGACTGCTACGCATCTGCTCAAACAACGGCTGCTGCTGGAGATCAAGAACTATCTCATCCATTCAAAGCTCACCGTCAGTGAGATTGCCTATGAACTAAGCTTTTCAGAACCTAATCACCTGATGCGTTTTTTCAAAACACAGACAGGTATGACCACGGGTGAGTTTCTCCATGACAACCAGTCCGGAAGTACTTTGCACGCGCTGGTGTAAGTCCTGGAAGCCACTTCCTGACCAGTATCATTAATTTTTATCAAAATGGTAGTTATGTCATCGGTTTTGGTAGCCTTTCCATAATCTTCTGAAACTAATTTTGTAACCGTTTTTAATTATCAGAATCTTATGGTTACAGAGGAACAGATAGATTTCCTTAATAAAAAAATTAAGGATGCCGATGCGATTGTTGTCGGCGGAGCTTCGGGAATGTCCGCGGCTTCAGGTTTCAAGTTCTATTATCAATGTGATGATGTATTTCGCATGATTGCGGGTTCACTGGAGGAAAAATATGGTTTTCACAATTTCTTTGACGGACTGTACGACCGTCAGCATACTTTGGGAGAACATTGGGCAATGCTCATCAGGGTATCCAAATATATTTTTGACTGTGAAACAGGCGAAACCTACAGGGAACTGGCCGAGCTGCTCGATGGCAGGAACTATTATATAGCCACGACCAATCAAGATGCACAGTTTTTTCGCGTATTCGATGAAGACAGGATTACCCGCATACAGGGCGACTGGCGTTATTGGCAGTGCAAAAGAAAGTGCCACGACGAAATCTACTATAACAAAGAGCAGGTTTATGAGCTGCATGAAAAAATAGAAAATGATGCCCTTCCCGATGACCTGATTCCACGCTGTCCCAAATGCGGCAGGGAAATGGATCCCTGGATACGTTCGCGTACTTTTCTGCAAGGCAGTTATTATCAAAAGGAAATGGATCGTTATCATGATTTTCTACGCACATTTTCCAGACGCAATACCCTCTTTCTGGAACTTGGAGTGGGCATGATGACCCCGATGTTCATCAAGGAACCCTTTATGAACATGGTCTACCAGTGGCCGCGGTCATTTTATGCGACGCTGAATCCGCAGCATGCCATTGTGCCGAAGGAAATAGCTGATAAGAGCATTGCCATCAGTGACGATATTGCCATTACTTTGAAACAGTTATTGGGCAGATCCACTGAAGGAATGATAAAGCATGCCCCTAATGAAGTATTTACACCATCAAGAATTTACTAATGGAGAGCATAGAAAGAACTTACAGGGAGATATGCGAAGCAGATAAGGTGCTTATAGGGGCAAGCAACGGGCTCTCCATATCCGGCGGTATCCATATTTTTGCGGACAACGCAGATTTTAGGGAGCATTTTTCGTACTATCGCAATCGGCTTGGGATCCCCAACATTATAAACGGCTGCTTTTTTCCTTACCGTACAGCAGAAGAAAGATGGGGTTTTTACAGCAGTATGTACAATTATTTTACCGTGGTCAGACCAGTGAGTGAGGTTATGCAGAACCTGACATCCCTGATCCGAAAAAAGGATTATTTTGTTGTTACATCCAATATAGACGCCCATTTTATCCACGCAGGGTTTGACAGGGACAGACTCTTTGAAATTGAGGGCAACTGCTGCGACATGCAGTGCGGCAAAGGTTGCCATGAAACTGTTTATCCAGCTGAAGAACTGCTCATAAAGATGTTCGCACAGAAGGAAAATGGAAAGGTGCCAAAAGACCTTGTACCCAATTGTCCCCAATGCGGCGGACCGATGGTATTGCATATTGAGACCGACCGGAATTTTGTAAAAGACCACAGATGGAACGACAGTGCATCAGCTTACAGGGATTTTTGTCAAGTTCCTTCGGACAAAAAAATTGTCCTGCTGGAACTGGGTGTGGGGATGCGTAACAGGCTCATCAAACAGCCGTTCATGGACTTTACCTATAAACACCCGAATGCAACCTATGTAACGTTCAACAAGGGCGATATTTATATCCCAAGTGAGATCGCTGGACAGTCCGTTGCAATGGACGGGAATATTGCGAAATTTCTGAATGTCCTTGCAGGGAAGAATAATGACAGGAACAAAGAAGATGGGAATAACGCTAAAACAAATTCCTGAATGAACACATCGACAACTATTCTTGATCTGCCGGAAAATATTTCTATAGCGGATAAATACAGGTACTGGTATGATTTTATGGAGAATGAAGTGAGCTTTAACCGTGAAGACAGCCCGCTCCATGCCAGACCGCACTGCCGCAGGGTTCTTTTCCTTGCACTGAAACTGAGCGAAAAAATGGGATTAACGGAAAGAGAGAAAGATATACTGTGTCTCGCTGCCGTTTTTCACGATTCCAGACGGGAGGATGAAGGACTTGATAAGGGCCACGGGCTAAGGGCGGCCGAGTATTACGGGCATTATTGTACGGTCAACAATTTACCTTTTGTTCCGGAAGTACACCTCATCTGTGCCTACCATGACCATGATGACAGTGAAGGTATTGCAGACATAACGCATTTAATAGAAAATGCCGAAGGGTGTATAAGGTTATACCGTGTTTTTAAAGATGCTGATGCACTGGACCGTTTCCGGCTTGGCCCAAACGGACTTGACGTTCGGTTCTTACGTAACGCTCAAGCCCTGGAGCTGGTAGAAACGGCAAAGGAAATGCTGCCAAGATCAGAGTTCAGATAACGGAAAAGTACGTGATCATCCCAATAATTCATTTAATATTTATCAAAATGGTAGTTATTGGGCAAGTTTTGGTAGCCGGTTCGGTTATTTAATTGGCGAACTTTGCATCATACGTTTAACAAGTTAAATAAATTGTAAAAAGATGAGTAAAAAAGCATTACTGGTTATAGATATCCAGAACGACTATTTCAAAAACGGAGCATGGGAACTTGTAGGATCTGAGGAGGCAAGTCTTCAGGCCCGTAAAATGATCGATCATTTTAGAGCAAACGATCTTCCTATCGCACATATCCAGCATTTTGCAACAGACGGGAATATTCCATTTTTCCATCCTGGAACAGCAGGGGCAGATATTCACGAAAATGTAAGACCTGCCGAAGGAGAGAAAGTGGTAAAAAAATATTACCCAAACAGCTTCAGGGAAACCGATCTATTGGAATACCTGAAATCCAACGGCGTTACTGAAGTGGTCATAACAGGAATGATGTCGCATATGTGCGTTGATGCAACCACAAGAGCGGCAAAAGACCTTGGGTTTGAATGTACGGTTATCAGTGATGCCTGTGCTTCAAGAGATCAAGAGCTTCAGGGAAAAGTGGTTAAAGCAGAGGATGTACATACTGCGTTCATTGCAGCCTTGACATTCTTCTATGCAAATGTAACAACGGCAGATGAATACATCAATGCCTAAAAATGTATGTGGGAACAAATTAAAATTGTTCCCACTTTCTATTTTGGAATAAAATTCAACTTCAATATAAGCAAGTTAATAGAAAATTTAATGTTAAAATAGCGGAAATCAGACATTCATCCTTGCACCCTTGATCAAATAAAACTATTTTTGTAGATTGATGAACAGGACTATACCAAATATTTCAATGAACTGTAAGCGATATTTTTTTGTAATCGCTGCAATCTTATTGGTATTACTTACATCTTGTCCTGTAAAGATTGCCATAAAAAATATGGCCGGCATTCCGGTTAAAACGGAACAGGCTCCAACAAAGGGAGGCACTAATTTTTCAGCAACTACTTTCGAAAAATGCTCCCCGACTGAAATTACCCATTCGCAGTCAAACCAAAACAATCTTAGTAGTCCCGATTTACTACCGGTAGCTATTTTTACTGCTGCTTTTCTTTTCCTTTTCGGTATTCGTTACATCACCAAAGGAAACAAGCATCCACTTTACAGCAGTAGCGGTAAAATCCGCAATGCCATCCCTCTGTTTCTGGAATACAGGAAACTCATCATTCACTACTCCCATTAATCTCTTATCCATCTATCAACCCTACAGGTTTTTAGATTGATTTTCTATTGTTTCCATTTTAAAATAATCTTCGGTCGCCTTTTGTACGGCCTATCCAAAATTATATCGTAATATGATAAAACATATTATGGCAACCACATTTTCGTGGCTTGCCATTGTTGCTGCGTTACCGTTGTACGCACAACAGCAACAAGAAAATACCTTAGGCAGTCTTTGGCCTAAAGTAGAAGAGAACTATCCCGGGGTTGGAGCAAAAATGTCGGCGATTGACGCGGCAAAATTTAATCAACGGGCAGTTAAGGGCAATACGCTGCCACAGGTAAAAGCACAGGCACAGAATACATATGGTACTTACCAGGGCAGTGCCGGAGCCTTCTTTCCGCAGGCCGGATTTTTCAATGTAAGCGGTTCGGCCGCACCATTGGAAGGCAGTTCTACAGCAGCCAATACCTTTGGTTCTGCTATCGTGGAATGGGAAGTATTTTCCTTTGGAAAGCTCCGAAAACAGAACGAAGCGGCGGATGCCCTATACAATAAATCGGTCATCGATAAAGATGCATATATACTTAATCTGAAAAAGACCCTATCCGAAAGGTACATCGTTCTTTTGTACAACGATGCCAAACTGCAATGGACACAGAAGAACGCCGAAAGATTGGACGATATCCGTAAAATCACAGCAGGATTATCCGCATCGGGTTTAAGACCTGCGGCAGACAGTCTGATCGCCTCTTCATCCTATGTGCAGGCAATGGGTGAACACGACAAATGGAACGGGTTTAAAAATGCCGCCTACATTAAACTATCGGAACTGTACGGCAATGATACCGTCAATTATACGGCATCTACCTTCCGTTTTGGCAATCCCTCCGAAAATACGTTAAGTAAAATAACGTCCATCAATCCCTCACATCCTATTTTAGATGCTTTGGATAAGCAATCCGAGTATTACACATTGAGCGGGGAAGCACAGAAAAGGTCTTCTTTACCGTCGGTCAACCTTTTGGGCGGTTATGCCTATCGGGGTACGGGCATCAGCCCAAACGGTATGGTATCGGGAACATGGAAAGACGGCTTTAACAATACCACCAACAACTTTCTGGCAGGCATAGGCATCACCTGGAACCTGACCAGCCTGCATACCAACCGTATGAAAGGCGAACAGCTTTTTAAAGAAGCGGAAAGTACCAAATTATTGCAGTCACAGTACCAGCAGGCGATGCAGGCGGATTTATCCGCTTCGCAGGCAAAAATTGTTCAACAGTACGAGCAGCTCCGAAAAACGAAACTTGCTGTACAGCAGTCGCGTGATGCCTACAATATGTACCTGGCAAGGTACAAGAGCGGTCTGATCACGCTGAGCGAGCTCTTACAGATACGCCTTCTGCTCGAACAGGCAGAGAACGCCCATATCGAGGCCTCCCGTGATTATTGGGTATTGCTGGCTTACGAAGCTGAACTGACCGCCGATTTCGACTTTTTATTCAACAACCTTTAAATAATCGTATATGAACATGATAAGATTTGCGTTAAGGAAGCCCATTGCGATTATGGTTGTCGTACTGGCTATAGCTTTCTTTTCCTATAACAGCGTAAAAAAAATAAACGTAGATATTTTTCCCGAAGTTGAACTGCCTGCCATATACATATCGATGTCATACGGAGGACTCTCACCGGCGTATATGGACGGCTTTATGGCAAACGAATTCCAGAAAGTACTCCTATTTGTGAGCGGTGTAAAAAATATTGATTTCAAGAGCGTACAGGGTCTGACCCTCATGAAACTGACCTTTCATCCGGGAACGGATATGTCTCAAGCCGCCGGAGAAGTTGCCACCTTTACAAACAGGGCTATGGGATTTCTGCCACCGGGAGCTGTTCCGCCCATGGTCGTCAGGTTCGACGGCAGTTCGCTTCCGGTAGGTAACCTTGTTTTTGAAAGCGACCAGCGTTCCGTTAATGAAATACAGACATTGGCATTGACCAAGATCAGACCGATGTTCGTACAGATTCCGGGCATTACTTCTCCTGCTCCGTTTGGCGGAAATGTCCGTTCTATTGTCATCAACATTGACCCCGAAGCGATGCAGGCGAACGGGTTAAGCCCTGAAGATATAACGGTTGCCATTACTAAAAACAGTCTTCCGTCACCTGCCGGAAATATCCGTATCGGAGAAGAAAACCTAATGGCTCCCATTAATTCCATCGCCAAAGGACCGGACGAGTTATTGAAAACTCCTGTAAAAACAAGTGATAACCGCACCGTATATGTTGGCGATGTTGCCCGTGTGGAAGACGGTGCCGACCAGACCGTCGGTTACGCCCTGATTAACGGCAAACGGTCGGTTTACCTGCCTATTATTAAAAAGGCGGATGCTTCCACACTGGATGCCGTGGAAAACCTGAAAAAGGCCATTCCTATGCTGAAAGACCAATTGCCTGAAGATGTAAAGGTTAGCTATGAATTTGACCAGTCGAGTTATATCGAACGTTCCCTTTCCAATCTTATCCACGAGGGGATTCTAGGAGCGGTTTTCACAGGATTGGTCATATTACTCTTCTTAGGTGATACTCGGGGAGCGATCATTGTTGTACTGACTATTCCGATTGCCATCCTTACGGCAGTTACGACTTTGCACCTTTTCGGACAGACCATCAATATTATGACATTGAGCGGTCTTGCCCTGTCCATCGGGATCCTCGTAGATGAGGCAACCGTTACGATAGAGAACATACATCAGCATATGGAAATGGGCAAGCCCAAACAGCGGTCGATCGTAGATGCCCTGCTCGAAATCTCTATCCCCAAACTGCTGATATTGCTCTGTATTCTTGCGGTATTGACCCCTGCGTTTATTATGACGGGCATTCCAAAAGATATGTTCATGCCTTTGTCTATGGTGGTTGCTTTTGCGATGATTGCTTCCTTTTTGGCTTCGCAGACTTTTGTACCGATACTGGCAAACTGGATGATGAAGAACAAGCACAATACAGAAGCTAACACACCGAGAAAGCGGGCTTTCTTTGATAAGTTCCGTGTGAATTATTCGTACCGTATGCGGAAATGGGGAAAAAAATCACTTGTGCTTTTCGTGGGATATGTTGCCGTTGCCGCAGGAATTGCCGCACTGCTCTTGAACGTGGTCGGGACAGATGTTATGCCCGTTTCCAATAATGGAGATTTTCAGCTCCGGATACAGGCACCACAGGGAACCAGGATCGAAAAAACGGAACAGATCGTCAGTGATATTACCGAAGACATCCGTGAACTTATACCTGAGAACGGCATCAACATCACCTCCGCATTTGTAGGGATGCATTCCGCAGGAACGCCCATCAATCCTATTTTCTTATTTACCAGTGCTTCCCACGAGGCGGTTTTACAGGTATCGGTCAATCAGGAAGTATATAGCGGATCGATGGAAGAGCTGAAAGAAAACATCAGGAAAAGGATTGCCGTAGTGCATCCCGAAGTCGCATTCAATTTTGAACCGATGGAACTGACCGAAAAGATTATGGGACAGGGTGCTATGACACCTATTGAAGTCAAAGTAGGTGCAGGTCAGTTAAAGGGTGCTTATGCACACGCATCAAAGATTGAAGCCAACCTTAAAAAAGTGCCTTACCTGCGTGATGTCCGCATTGCCGAAGCCATTGCTTATCCGAGTATGGAAATCGAGGTAAACCGTGATCTTGCCGGGCAGTTCGGGCTGACGATGCACGATATTACCCGCAGTCTTGTCACGGCTACATCATCTACCCGTTTTACGGACAAAAATTTATGGATTGACCCCAAATCAGGATTGGTATTCCAGACGCAGGTACAGATACCGGAGGGCATTATGTCGGAAGAAAGACTGCGGTCGCTTCCTTTGAAAGCGGGAAGTCTTCGCCCTGTGCTGGAAGATGTAGCAAGCATACGCAGGGTCACGGCTCCGGCACAGGTAAACCGTAAGGGACCGAACCGTTATGTAACTATCGTTGCCAATGTGTACGGAAAAGATCTGGGTACAGCTTCCCATGCAGTGAAGCAAGCCATTAAAGACGCGGGAGAGCCGCCCCGAGGTACAACTGTTTGGACAGAGGGTACATTACAGCTCTTAGATGACACATTGGGCAGTCTTTTGGCAGGTTTGGGTGTAGCCATTATTGCCATATTCCTGATGCTTTCGGCTTATTACCAGTCGTTCAAAGTGCCATTGATTATCCTATCGGTATTGCCTGCCGTAATTGCGGGCAGCCTTATTATTCTATTCCTTACGGGCAGTACGCTCAACCTGCAATCCTATATGGGTATTATTATGTCGCTCGGGGTATCGGTTTCCAATGCGGTACTGTTGGTCAATCAGGCAGAATATTACCGTAAAAAATTACTCCTGAAACCTGCCAATGCTGCAAGGCTTGCAGCCTCGTCCAGGTTAAGACCTGTAATAATGACCGCAGCAGCAATGCTTGCCGGAATGTTGCCGATGGCAATGGGCTTGGGCGACGGAGCAGAACAGGTAGCACCTTTGGGCAGGGCGGTTATCGGCGGGCTTATTGCCTCTACCGTAACCATTCTTTTATTGGTTCCGCATTTCTTTTCTTCCCTGATGTCGAGGACTAAAGTCATCAGTCCGTCTTTAGACCCTGATGATTATGAGAGCAGGTATTATGCAGAACAATCCGGTAAACAAACGATATAATAAACTTTAAAAATTAGCATTACAATGTATCACAGCATTTCAATCAATAGAAAATCAACAATCCTACTGGCATTGACCACATCGCTGGTATTGATGCTTTCAGCTTGTTCCCAAAAAGAGCAGGAAAAAGGACAGGTGAAGGAAGTACAGGAAAAGCCCGTAAATTATAAAACGGCTCCCGTACAGTTTATCAATCCCGAATACGAAATATCCGTTCCGGCAGAACTGAAACCCTTTGAGCAGGTAGCGGTGTATGCTAAAGTTACGGGATTTGTACAACGGATGTATGTAGATAGAGGCGACAGGGTTCGCAAAGGCCAGCTTTTGGCGGTATTGGAAGCTCCCGAAATGCAGCAACAGTACCTTTCCGACAAATCCACAGAGCAAAAGGTATATAGTGATTACCTGTACGCAAAACAGGCGTATGACCGATTGGTAACGGCTTCCAAAACAACCGGAGCGGTAGCCGATATTGAGCTGGACAGGGCTAAAAGTGCTATGGAGAGTGCCAAATCCGCCTATGAGGCTTCCAAAGCAGGTACGGCGCATTCTTCGCAGTTGTCGCAGTATCTCCGTATCACAGCACCGTTTGACGGCGTGATTACCCAGAGGAATGTTTCCGTAGGAGCTTTGGCAGGAACAGGAAGCAATACGCCTTTATTTATGATGGCACAGAGTAATAAGCTACGCCTTACCTTATCCCTGCCCGAAAAACACGCAGCATCCGTACACCAGGGAATGCCCGCTACATTTACAGTTAGCTCACAGCCCGGTAAAACGTTTGATGCCAAACTTTCCCGTACATCGGGACTGCTTGACCAGGAAGACCGTTCCCTTACATTGGAGTTTGACGTAAGCAACCCGTCAGGCGAATTGCAGGGAGGCGATTATGCACAGGTCAAGCTGAAATTAAAGCGTAAAAGCCCGTCGAATTGGGTACAGACCAAGAGCGTACTAAATACGCAGTCGGGAACTTATGTTTTGACGTTGAACAACAACGAGGTAAAACGGATTGCTGTAAATGAGGGGGTACGTTTAGATACACTGACAGAGGTTTTCGGTAATCTTTCGCCCGAAGACAATATCATTCTGAAACCGTCAGAAGAAATCAAAGAGGGTAAAATAAACTAACAAAATATGAAGGATATGAAAATGAAATTAAATAAAAGAGCGATGCTCACGTACATTTTGGTAACAATTGGAGGCTTCTGCTTTGCGGGCTGCAACGGCAATGAGCAAACGAAAACCGTGTCGCAATCCGCACCAACTGCAATCGCGGAAAAAGAAAATACATCATTGCCGGAACAGACCGGTGATGATGTGGTATTTAAAGACAAGGATGGAAAAACCGTATCGCTAAAATCCTTAAAAGGCAAGGTGGTATTCATCAATTTTTGGGCTACGTGGTGTCCGCCATGTATTCAAGAAATGCCGTCAATCAACCAACTGAAACAATCATTTAACGGCAATAACGACATCGTGTTTTTAATGGTAGATGTGGATAACAAAATCGAAAAATCTACTGCATTTATGAATAAGAAAAAGTATGACCTGCCTGTATATGTTCCAGCCGGAAATATACCTTCCGATTATTTAGGAGGTGCAATTCCGACTACGGTTATACTCGACAAAAGCGGAGATATGATTGCCCGTTTAGAAGGTGGTAGGGATTATTCAAGCCCCGAAATAGTGAAAGCCCTTAAAGAATTGGTGGAAAGTAACTAAAAATGAACGAAATTATGTTGAACAACAAAGAGCTTTCAAAAGAAAAACCACCTACAAATCAGTTTTGGCAGTACATCCGTAAAAACGGTTTTACTATATTAATGGTCATCTTGATCGGGGTACTGTTCGTCAGCCCCGATGCAAAATCATTCCTGCTACGACAACTTATGGCAACAGGGATTTTTAATGCAAGTATAGATAAAAAGGACACGGATACAGTGAACCAGGTAAACGCAGATTTTAATTTTTCCGACGAGAAAGGCAATGTTGTGAATACCTCCTCATTAAGAGGAAAAGTAGTATTCATCAACTTCTGGGCATCGTGGTGTCCGCCTTGCAGGGCTGAGTTTCCTTCTATTGAAAAACTCTATTCCACATTCAAAGACCATCCTGATTTTTTCTTTCTTACAATTAATGAGGATAACGATATAGCGGTAGCAAGAGAATATTTGAATAAAGAAAAGTTTTCAGTTCCACTTTACAGATCCAGTGGTAATGTTCCGGCAGAAATTTATGCCGGGTCGTTGCCCACAACGCTTGTATTAGATAAGACAGGAAAAATCCGATTTCACCACACAGGATTTGCTAATTATACTTCCGAAAAGTTTATAGAGCAGATGAAAGAATTGATGGAAGACTAAGAATTAAAAGGTCTTCCATTTGATAATTAACCGTACAAAATAGATTGTTTATATAACCACAAAAAATTACCGAATGGAAAAATGCTATAGAGAATGTATTCGAAACGTCGAGGAAAAAATTATTGAGTTGACAATGGAAATGGAAAATCCAATTTTGCTGGCGCAGGAGATTATTGAACTTCTGATTAATAACATGGCAGATTTGAAAAAGTTTGTGGCAGAACGAGGCTTTAATAGTACAGAAGAGGAAATATATTTCTTTAAGCATTTAAAGCCTGTCATTCTTTCAAAACTTATTTATCACAATGCTGTTTACAAAATAGAAACAAAAAAGCCTTATGGCAATGGGAAAGCCATTAAAAAATATATCGATAATGAACTTTCAAAGTTGAAAAGGTATTTTGATAACAATCTCGATTTTTATAAATATTACAGAACTAACAGCACCTATTTGGACCACAAATATTTTGTACGTGGAAAACATGATATTAAATTGAGCCTTGACACGTTTTATTTCGAAGCAGATCACAATTTTACAACTTCACACGACTATAAAGTAGCCAAAATTATTGCAAATGACCTGATACAGGTATATCTTGAAGATCAGCTAAATACCCGAACCCCTAAAAAATCATTTGATGATAATCCTTTAAAATGGACTGCCAATAAAACTGCATTAACCGAATTAATTTATGCTCTGTATTCACAAAATGTTTTTAATAACGGAAATGCCGACATAAAAGAAATAGCAAAAACATTTGAAAGCATCTTTAATGTTGATCTAGGAGATTTCTATCATACTTTTATGGAACTTAAATCCCGAAAAATAAACCGTACAAAATTCATTGATAGCTTACGCGATGCTTTAATCAGAAAAATGGATGAACAGGATGAAAAGGTATAATACCAACTAAACAAAAAAGTAAACGTTGATTTATGATAGTCTACGTTTACTTTTTACATTGTAAGTCAGTTCCGTTTCACAACACACCCCTTGGTATGTGGACGCCTTTTGTTCTTACAATGGCTTCCGAAATATTTTGGTTTTGTTCCTTTTTCTCAGTCTTTTCAGCAGGCTCTTCTTTCGTCTCAGGAGCAATTGACAACATAATTTTTCTTTCTACACCAGCCAATTCCGTTTTGAGTTCGCTTAGTCGGGTTTCTTTGTTCCAAGTACCGTTTACGATTTCCTGAAGTACAGGCAGGTCTTTTTTGAGTTCCACATTTTTCTTTTGTTCCTGTTCTATATATCCGGGCAGTTTTTCCAATGCCTTTAGAAAATTCATCGCTGCCGTTTCAGGATCTTTCGCCATGATACCGTTGTTGTACGTGTATTTGATATTGCCTTCACCTTGTATTAAAAAACGGTTTACACGAATATCCACGCCCTCTTTTTCAGAAACTTCGGTTTTGACCAATAACTGAAATCCATACAAACTTCCTATTTCCTGATAATCACCACCTGTGCGGGCTTTATCCGCTATCTGGTTGAGTTTTGCACCAATCTGTTTGACATCGGCATTTGCCGACAAACCCTCCAACTGAACAGGATTGGCAATACTGTCGTCCGAATGTTTTTGTATTCGCTTTTCTAAATTATTCCAGTCAAGGCTCATCCGTTCCAATCGGGATTTGGAACCTTCCAGCATAGCCTTAACATCTTCTAACTTATGTTTAGAACTGTATTTAGAACGATTGAATGCTTGTTTCTCGCTTTCCAGACCCGCAATCTGTTTTTCCAATTTTGCTTTTTCAAGCAAATCGGTATTTCCCGAAAGTATTGCCACGTATTCAGAGAAATTCATGCCGGTTTTTTCGTCCATTGCACCTTCATCAATGGTACGTTTGCCCATGCTGTTACTTTTCAGCTGACCAATGAAAACCTGCTTGTTGTACAAGGTATTGAATTTATAGCTGTCTAATGATTTCTCAACCGCATAGATAAAAATATCTATTTTGTTGTCTGCAAAGAACTTAGCAATATCATTCCCTTTTCGGATAGCCCGCCCATCCCTTTGGGCAAGGTCTGACGGTCGCCATGGTATATCGAGGTGATGTACGGCAACCGCTCGTTTCTGTGCATTTACACCTGTACCCAACATTTCTGTAGAACCAAACAGTACCCTTATCTTTCCCTCATTGACATCGCTGATGAATTGCTTACGCTGCTTTTCGTTTTTGGCTTCCTGTATAAAACGAACTTCGTTTGCAGGGATACCGTGGTCTTCAACAAGTTTGCGTTTAATTTCCGAATATACATTCCATTCGCCTGGCTTGTAGGTTCCCAGATCGGAGAATATAAATTGTGTACCTTTCTGTGCATTGAACTTAGTGTAGTATTTGGCAATGTTTGCCGCACAATGGGAAGCTTTATTGTCAGGGTGATCTTCGTATTTACGGTTTATCATCCGCATATCCAAAGACATCTTACGAGCGTAATCCGTAGCGATGAGCATCTTTGCCTTTTCCTCACTTTGAGATAATGGCGGTCGTCCCAACAGTTCAGCATTGCCCGTTTTGGCAAATTCCATCAATTTTTTGATAAATACTTCCTGCTCTGGTGTTGGAGGGATATTGTATAGTATCTCATTCTTTTCCGGACGATCTATGCCTATATCTTTGGCGGTTCGGTAATCCGTTATCTCGGAATAGAATTGGGCAAGTTCTGGCACTTTGATAAAGAAGCGGAAACGCTCTTTTGATACAATATTGTTAGCCACCGAAAATTCATAATCGGTAGTCTTGCGGGCATAGATCGCTGCCCAGGCATCAAAGCAATTGATACCTTGTTTTTCCAATGCCTGTGGTCGCAAGTATTTAAAAAGCAGATACAGTTCCGTCAGCGAATTGCTAATCGTAGTACCCGATAGAAAAGTTGCTCCCAAATCCTTTCCGGTGCGTTCCTGAATGGTACGGATGGCAAACAGCAGGTTCATTGCCCTTTGGCTTCCTGCCATATTGCCCAATCCGGCAACACGCTCATGGCGGGTATTAAACATCAGATTTTTGAAACGATGGCTTTCATCGACCAACAAGTGATCGATGCCCATCATTTTAAAATCAACTACATCATCCTTTCGGTTTTCAATATCGTGTTCCAGTGTTTTCAACCGGACTTCAAGGTTCTGTTTGCGTATCTGTACGCCTTTGAGCATACCTCTTGAAATTTCATTGCCCTGTGCTTCCAGAGCAGCAAGGTTATCCTCAACGTTCTGTAGCTCACCTTCCAATATCTCTTTCTGCATTTCAGGTGATTGGGGTATCATCCCGAATTGATCATGCGTCAATATCACACAATCCCAATCGTTATTTTTGATGTCGCCAAAAATCCGTTGTCTTTTCTGTGGAGTAAAATCTTCCTTTCCGGGATATAGGATTTTAGCGTGTGGATAAGCTTTACGATAGGTTTCCGCTATTTCGTGGACATTGGCTTTCAGCCCTAATATCATCGGTTTATGTACCATGCCCAACCTCTTCATTTCCTGAGCAGCCGTACACATTATCAAGGTTTTGCCAGCACCTACTTCATGGTCGCAAATCGCTCCTCCATTCAGCTTTATCATCCAAACGGCATCCTTCTGGCTTGAATATAGGTCTTCAATACCCAGACCTTTTCTGTCCAGTCCGGGAAACTCCTGATGGCTTCCGTCATATTGCGGACGTACAAAGCAATTGAACGTGTCATTGTACTGATCAGTTAGCCGTTTTTTAAACTCATCGTTCTGGGCATGAAGCCAATCAGTAAAAGCGGTACGGATTTCATCAATTTTGGTATTCGCCATCTGTATGGCTTCCATATCCCTTACCTTGACTTCCTTGTCATCTATTGTAACCTTTTTGGTAATATCAGGCGTGGTATTGACCAGAGCGTGCTTCAGTAAAGCAATTCCATCATAGGTACGGCTTTGCGATTTGATGGCGTACTTATCCCAGATGTGTACGTTCTTGCTGTTGCAATTGATATTGAAATCGTCTGTGGTTTCAGAATAATGAATGCGTACATCCGTATCGAACAGGTGCGAAGCGAAGCGGGCATAAATCCTTGTGGGTATCCAGCGTTCCCCTAAATTAAAATCCAGTTCTTCAAATTCGATACGCCTTGGTCGAGCCTCTTCCAAAGCCGAAAGACTTTCCTTTGCTTCTTTGTCTTCAGGGTGGTTCTCTACATAGTTGCGTACATCGTTTGCTTTTTCAACCACGTTTCCGGCAATCCATCTTTCGGTTATTTCATACCCTTTCTGCAAAGGATCGTAATAAATACGTCCGTGCAGGGAATTCTTTAGTTCATCAGCAGGCATTCCGCTGATTTCTGACATATAATCCAAGTCAACCGTTCCAAATCGGTTGAGCGATGCGGATAAGGCTTCATCGGGATTATCGGTAGCAAGCGTGGTAGTAGAGAAACTTACCGGACGGTGGAATATATCCGATTTATGCACAACACCGCCAACCACACGTTCCAGATAAGGAATTTCCTTTCCGGCACTATCAGTTTTGATGAGTTTGATATTATCAGCACTGTTCAGGTTGCCGTACTTTTTGACAAAAGCGTCGTACAAGCTGTTCAGCTTTTCCCGCTCATCTTTATGTTCTGTTTGCTTTTCAGCTTCTTTTTGATAAAGATCAATATAAATATCACGCAGGTTGATATAGGCTTCGGTTCTTAGCTTTTGGTTTTGTGGCAAAGCCAAAGGATGAAACACAGCGTTTTCCCTGTAAACATTTATGTTTTTCAGGTAGCCAACTGCTCCTTTGAACGATACCAGGCTATCGTTTCTGTGGAAAGCCTGTAAAGGTTCGGTGTAGGGTTCTGGTTCTGTTGGTATTACTTGTATGGGGATTTGTTCAGATTTGCCGTTACCATTCAAGCCAGAAAACAAATCGCCAATAATTGCTGCCTGTCCGTTTTGGGAAGTTTCCGCTTTTGGTGTAATTGGGGTTGGCGTAAAGGTTTGCTGCATCGTTCCATTGAACAGATTGCCCTGATAGCTTTTCCTTACAGCTTTCTTTTTGGCAGGCGTTTTCTTTTTAACTGTTGGTATAGGTGTAACTAATGCTACGGGTTGCGGGCTTTCAAAAAGGTCGAACAAATTCAGTTGTACTTCCTGATTGGGAACTGTATTATTTGATGGAACCTGTTTCTGTTCTTCTTTTAAAGGTTCACTTGCAATTATCGGCTGAATAATGGGTTCAACTTTAGGTACAGGCGGTGGAACCTCTTCTTTTTGTAAAGAGGCATCTTGCTTTTTACCGTTGTATAAGTCAAGGTTCAGGTAGTTCCCAAAATCTTCCCTTAGCAGTTTTGTTACATCATCCGCAATACCTTGGGCACCTCCGCTGTGCAGAAAGATAGGCTGTTTACGTCCGTACTGGTCTGTGCTTTCGATAATCTCGTCAAAGACAGTACAGGCTGAATACATGACCCACGCATTTATCTTTCGATCGTCTTTGGCATCGATAGATAGGCAGAAATCTTTTTCGTTTTCGGTAAGTTCTTTTTTGTTCTTGTTCTTCTGTAAGATCACCAGGTCACTTCCTACTTCGGTTCCGGCATGTTCGGTAAAGAGATTGTTGGGCAACCTGACCACAGATACAAGATTGTTCTCTTTCATCAAGGCTTCCCGTATTGGCTGATTGGCAGGGCTGTCCAATACGCCCTGCGAGGTGATGAATGCCAGGATACCGCCATCACGAAGCATATCGCTTCCCTTTAAGAAGAAATAGTTGTGAATGGCTTTTGCCGCCAATGCTTTTGCAGGATCATTCCCTCTTGTATAGGAAAGGTCAAAAACCGAAGCCGTACCAAAAGGAATATTACTGGTAACCAGATCATAGCTCTCTTTATCTGCTTCAGGTATGTCTTCAAAACCCCGGACGTGTGCATTCACATCAGGGTAGATATGTTTCAGAATTTTTCCAGTAAGCAGGTCTTTTTCATAAGCTGAAATATCACGTATAGTTCCAAAACTTTCTTTGAACCTTTCTATAAATGCTCCGGCTCCGGCAGAAGGTTCCAGCATTTTATTGACGGTAATACCGTTTTCTTTCATTACATCTGCCAATGCTTTGATCAGTGGCGCAGGCGTGTAAAAAGCGGTAAGTACGGAGTTCCGCATACTATCTACATAGCGACGGTATTCTTTTTCGTCCGCGGAGTTTTCTCTTAAAAGCTGGTGCAATTCCTGTGTAGCTTCAAAGAACTGGTGGTCTGTTTTTCTCCAATTGTTGATGTCTATTTCGTCTGCTACAGGGTTCAAAACGAACTTTAGACCGCCAAATCCGCTGTATTGCATCATTAGCAGTCTTTCGCCCGACGTGGGTGTCCGTTTCTCCTTATCAAGTTTAAAAGCTGTTCTTAGGGCATAAATGTTCTGTTGGAGATGGAACTTTTTACTGAAGGCCATTTTCCTCAATCCAGATTGCGATGGTTCCGGTTATTTCAGTGTAGAGAAGGTCGTACTCTGTGGTATAGGCGAAATCATCGGTTAATTGGTAATTTGTGAAAACGGGTTCGCAAACAGGAGACATTTTCAAGGCAAATGGTCGCAGTTCCTCATCTGCCATGATGGTGTCGAACTCATTGCATACGGCTTGGAACACCGTATCAAATTTGGAGAAATGCAAGCCCTCAAAAAGTATGTAATTGGCTATTTCATCACATCTTTCAATAGGATTTCCCGATCGGAAAGCTCCCTCGTAAGCATTAGCCGCCCATGAGGAACGCTGCTGTATAAACTTTGTGTCAAAGGCTTTTTCGGGAAAGCTGGTATTGAGTAATTCTTGTAGTCGTAACTTAAAATACGAAAGGTCTTTTTGCTGTGTATCCATACTATATTTTGTTTAGAATTTTGATGAAAACCTAAAATTATAGCAACAGATAAGCGCTTTTAAAAAAGTGGTAGTGTTTGGCTTTGAGAGGCAGGATTTGGCGTAAGGAAGTTAATGGCGAGGAATTTAATTTGTATTTTTACCAAAGTAAATTTTAAAAATTATGAAAAACATTTATTTCGTTTTGCTGTCAGCAATTCTTTTCCTTACAGGCTGCTCTAACGGATCACAAACAAACGACCCGATCCCGGAACACGAAACTTTTGAAGTTCAGTCCAAACAAATTGGTGAAAAAAGAACCATCAATGTATGGACACCAGAAGGTTACAAAACAAGTGTGGATTCTTTACCTGTAATGTATATGGCAGACGGTGGAATTAAAGAAGACTTTCCGCATATAGCCAACACACTGGCTAAACTTATTAAGGAGAAAAAAATAAAACCACTTATTCTTGTAGGTATTGAGAACACCGAGCGAAGAAGAGACTTGACAGGTTTTACCGAAGTAGAAAAAGACAAAGAAATTGCACCTGTCGTGGGAGGTTCGGAAAAATTCAGAGCCTTTATAAAAGAAGAGCTTTTCCCTGAAATTGACAAAAAATACAGAACTACAAGCGAAAAAAGTATCATTGGCGAATCTGCATCAGGGCTTTTTGTAATGGAAACTTTCTTCCTTACACCTGAAATGTTTGATAATTATATCGCTTTTGACCCTTCACTTTGGTGGAACAATCATTATTTGGTAAGAACAGCAAAAGAGCATTTAACAAAATTTCCTACTACGGAAAAACGAATTTGGTTTGCAGGCTCGAATGCAGCGGATGTTTCGCCTTATACGAAAGAGTTAGCCAGTATTTTTAAATCAGAAAATTATCCAAACATCAAATGGAATTTTTCTGATGAACCTAAAGAAAAGCACAATACGATTTTCAGGGCAACAAAAGAAAAAGCAATCGTTTGGACTTTGAACAAATAAGTAATGACACAACGGGATTTAGAAAAAAAAATATCTTTATTTTTTCAATTGGTACAGATTAAATTATGACGACACTCTTTATTAAAAATATGGTTTGCAACCGCTGTATAATGGTGGTGCAGAATGAATTGGAAAAGCTGGAGCTGACACTTAAAAGCATAAAGCTCGGCGAGGTTAAGCTCGAAAATGACCTCACGTCATCGGACAAAACTAGATTGGAAAAAGTTCTCATACCGTTAGGTTTTGAGGTAATTGATGATAAAAAAAGTCGCATCATTGAAAAAATAAAGAACATTATCATTGATCTGGTTCATTATCAGGACAGCGATAACAAAAACAACCTTTCTGATGTTCTGAGCAGCCAGCTACACCACGATTACAATTATCTTTCCAACCTGTTTTCAGAGGTAGAAGGTACAACTATAGAAAAATACTTTATTGCCCAAAAAATCGAAAAGGTCAAGGAATTGCTGGTGTATGACGAACTGTCGCTCAGTGAGATTGCCTTCCGGATGAACTATTCCAGCGTAGCATATCTAAGTAACCAATTCAAGAAAGTTACAGGACTGTCTCCGAGCCATTTCAAACAAATAAAGGAAGATAAAAGAAAACCGCTGGATAATTTGTAAATCTTACAGCAATAATATGGTTGATGAATTTCTTTAATTTTACAATTTAGAATATAGAAAATGAGCGATATAGATAGAAAAAATCATTGGGAAACGGTTTACGAAACAAAAAACCCCGATCAGGTAAGCTGGACACAGGAAATTCCCAAAACTTCCTTGGATTTTATTCATTCGTTTGAAGTGGATAAAACAGCCCGCATTATTGATATTGGCGGTGGCGACAGCAAATTAGTTGATTACTTGCTTGACAACGGATTTGAAAATATAACCGTTTTAGACATTTCTGCAAATGCACTTGAAAAAGCGAAAAAACGGTTGGGCGATAAGGCCGAAAATGTAAAATGGGTCGTTAGCGACATTACCGAATTTGAACCCAATACAACTTTTGATATTTGGCACGACAGAGCGACATTTCATTTCTTGACCACTAAAGAACAGGTGTCAAAATATCTTGACATTGCAAGAAGAAATGTGCGTGGTTATATGACCATCGGTACGTTTTCTAAAAACGGACCGACAAAATGCAGTGGGCTTGACATCAAACAATATGACGAGGAAACTTTGACCGCTGAACTTAAAAACGGTTTTGATAAGTTGAAGTGTATTACGGAAGACCATACAACACCATTCAATACAACCCAGAACTTTCTGTTTTGTAGCTTTAAACGGCAGGTGGATTAAATGAAACAATAAATCTTACAAATCAATTCCAAAAAATCACAATAGCAGCCGCTGTTATAATTGCCAATTTTGTAATGTAAATTAATGCAAACGAAATATGGCAACAAATAATAAAAATACAATTACGCAGACCTTTCCAGTTTTGGGAATGACCTGTGCTTCCTGTGCCGGAAGTGCCGAAAGCATTGTTCAGCACCAGGAAGGCGTTGTCGGTGCTTCTGTAAACTTTGCTACGGGCAACCTGACTGTTGAGTACCAGCCCGACATAATCGACGCGGATAAATTGCAGAAAGCGGTAAAGGACGGTGGCTACGACCTGTTGGTTGAAGACGAAAGCATACAGCAGGAAACCTTAGAAACCATACACGCTGAAAAGTTCAAAAAGCTAAAAACCAAAACCACGTGGGCAATAATCCTTTCGTTACCCGTTGTAGTAATCGGGATGTTCTTTATGGATATGCCTTACGGCAATGAGATTATGCTCGCATTTTCCACACCTGTAGTGTTATGGCTGGGAAGGGATTTTTTTGTGAACGCATGGAGACAGGCAAAGCACCGCTCTGCCAACATGGACACGCTGGTCGCATTAAGTACAGGGATTGCCTATCTGTTCAGCGTATTCAACATGCTGTTTCCTGAATTTTGGCATCAGAGAGGACTACACGCCCACGTATATTTCGAAGCGGCTGCCGTAATCATCGCATTCATTCTTTTGGGTAAATTGTTGGAAGAAAAAGCCAAAGGCAATACGTCATCGGCCATTAAGAAGCTGATGGGATTACAGCCAAAAAACGTGACCGTAATATTAGCGGACGGTACTGAGCAACAGACCCCGATTGAAAACGTAAACTCGGGCGATATCATACTGGTAAAACCAGGCGAAAAAATAGCGGTGGACGGTTTGGTTACGTCTGGGAACTCGTATGTAGACGAAAGTATGCTGAGCGGTGAGCCTGTTCCGGTACTGAAAAGTGAAAATGAAAAGGTGTTTGCAGGTACTATTAACCAGAAGGGAAGCTTCCGGTTCAAGGCCGTAAAAGTAGGCAAAGAAACAATGCTCGCCCAAATCATCAAAATGGTGCAAGATGCTCAGGGTAGCAAAGCACCTGTACAAAAACTGGTAGATAAGATTGCAGGCATTTTTGTCCCGGTTGTCATGAGCATCGCTTTTCTTACTTTCCTTTTATGGTTGCTTTTGGGCGGTGAAAACGGTGTGGTACAGGGACTGCTGGCTGCGGTTACGGTATTGGTTATCGCATGTCCGTGTGCACTGGGTCTGGCAACACCTACGGCAATAATGGTAGGCGTTGGCAAAGGTGCTGAAAATGGCATTTTGATCAAGGATGCAGAAAGCCTTGAATTGGCCAAGAAAGTAAATGCCATTATACTGGACAAAACGGGAACCATTACGGAAGGCCGACCTGAAGTAACGGACATCCTGTGGCAGGACAATGACGATACTGTTAAAAATATTTTGTTGAGCATCGAAAAGCAATCTGAACACCCCTTGGCAGAAGCCATAGTAAAGCATTTGGCAGGAACCACGGCCACAACGCTGTCGATGTTTGAAAGTATTACGGGCAAAGGAGCGAAAGCCGATCATAATAATGAAACTTATTTTGTAGGAAACAGAAAGCTTCTTTTTGAAAACAAAATCAATATTTCGGAACAACTGCAAAAGCGAGCAGATGAATGGAGCAAACAGTCCAAAACGGTAATTTGGTTTGCAAACAGCAAACAGGCTCTTTCTGTAATTGCCATTTCTGATAAGATTAAGGAAACTTCGGTACAGGCAATCAAAGAAATGCAGGAAATGGGCATCGACCTCTATATGCTGACGGGAGATAATGAAACGACCGCAAAGGCCATTGCTAAAGAGACAGGCATAAAGCACTACAGAGCGGAAGTATTGCCTCAGCACAAAGCCGATTTCGTAAAAGAATTACAGCAGAAAGGCAAAACCGTCGCTATGGTCGGGGACGGTATCAATGACAGTACAGCACTGGCAACCGCAGATGTAAGTATCGCTATGGGCAAAGGCTCAGACATCGCAATGGATGTCGCCAAAATGACCATTATTTCATCTGATTTGACCAAAATTCCACAAGCAATACGTTTATCAAAGCAGACCGTTGCTACCATCAAGCAGAACCTGTTCTGGGCATTTATCTACAATTTGATCGGTATTCCGGTCGCAGCGGGGATTTTATATCCTATCAATGGGTTTCTTTTAAACCCGATGATAGCAGGTGCAGCAATGGCATTGAGCAGTGTAAGCGTAGTGAGCAACAGTTTACGTTTAAAATGGAAAAAATAAGGAATCCCAATAGATTTTTGTCGTGATTACAGATACATTTATACACAAACAGTATTAATTATAAAACAGATGGAGCAGTTAAATTATGAAAACACATACTCTTGAAAAACATTACGTTAATCGTATAGGATGGTTACGTGCCGCTGTTCTAGGTGCAAATGATGGACTGCTTTCCACAACCAGTATCGTCATAGGTGTTGCGGCAGCCGATCCCAGCAGGTATTCAATTGTTCTGGCTGCTTTGGCGGGTACAATAGCAGGTGCCATGTCAATGGCTGCCGGAGAGTACGTTTCCGTAAGTTCCCAATCTGACACCGAGCAGGCCGACCTGATGAGGGAAAAAAAAGAATTACAGGATATGCCCGAATTGGAACTTCAGGAACTTGCTGAAATATATCAGAAAAGAGGTGTTACAAAGGAAACTTCATTACTGGTTGCAAAGGAGCTGACCGCCTACAACGCTTTGGATGCTCATGCAAAAGATGAGCTCGGTATCAGTGATATCACCGTGGCAAAACCGCTACTGGCTTCAGTAGCCTCCTTTCTATCTTTTATTTCCGGTGCGGCACTGCCTTTGTTGGTTGCCATTTTTGCTCCTGAAAAATCAATGGTAGAGTTTCAGTACGGAGCTACTATTATCTTCCTGATCATTCTTGGTGCCATTGCTGCAAAAACGGGCGGTTCAAGTATTGTGAAAGGAATGATAAGGATAGCGTTCTGGGGAACCGTTGCTATGGCCGTTTCAGCCTTAGTGGGACATCTTTTCGGAATAAACATAAGTTGATTTGAGTATATACATTACAATCAAATATCAATTAACAATTAAAATTAAAAAAAATGGAAAATAAAGAATTAAAATTCAAGACAAATCTTAACTGCGGTGGTTGTGTATCAAAGGTACAGTCTGACCTGGATAACGCCAGCGGAGTTTGTGAGTGGAACGTGGATACGGACAATTCGGATAAAATCCTTACTGTAAAGTCCGAAGGTATTACAGAAGATCAGGTGATCGCAATTGTCAATAAGAAAGGTTTTAAAGCAGAACCGATCGCATAACAGATTAAAAAGCATCGCAGCCTGTGGTTTTACACAAAAATACTGCTGCGATGTTCTGTTTAAGGTGCATACCGCTGATTTTACGGTGAACGTTGCAGAAGGTGAGCAAGTGCAGGGAAGCAAACCTCACGACCATAGCGGGCATCAGCATTAAAATAATTTGTGTTATCTTACCGTCATTAATTCCGTTGCGTAATGCAACCAGGTAAAGGCTCTTAAATAGCATAAAAAGTATTACAACAATGAAGCTTTCAGAAATCAAGAAAATATTACCGTTATTGGATAATGTTGAATTCCAGCTGGAGAATGGTACATCAGTGCCGGAGAATTTCCACGTTACAGAAATAGGCGTTATTACAAAACTATTTATTGACTGTGCAAAAACGATTAGGTATGAAAAAGTTGTCAGCTTTCAATTATGGAGTGCAGATGACTACGATCATCGCTTAAAACCTGAAAAATTATTGAGCATTATCAATTTGGCCGAAGAAAAACTAAGCATTGAAGATGCATACATAGAAGTTGAATATCAGAACGAGACAATCGGGAAATACGATTTGGACTATAACGGTCAAAAATTTGTGTTGAAAAACAAAGCTACTGCATGCGTTGCCCGGAAAGCCTGCAATATTCCCTCCGCTAAACAAAAACCACAATTATCTTCAGCAGATAACAGTTGTGGCTCTCCTGATTCGGAATGTTGTTGAAGTCAGAAACACTTAGTTAAAGATGGTAGCTTTAGATATAATCGGTAACTAGCCAAAGATTTAATTTGTAACTTTGTTAATAACTTGAAAGGGTAAGGATGAGTACACTCTAATTAAAAATATAGGTTGTACTCTTTTTTTATGGTTCTAACGAAGAGCAATTTTAAATAAGCTGCAGTTGTTGCAATAGATAAACTTAACAAATGAATTTACTTTATATAAATTGGGATGTTGACCCCGAAATAATAAACATACTCGGTTTTTCAATTAAATATTATGGACTGTTATTTATGACAGGTCTGCTTCTATGTTATTTCATTCTACGGAAAATTTATAAAAATGAGAATTTAAGTTCACAGGCTCACGAAGCGATAATCGTTTACGGAATTGTTGGAATTTTATTGGGTGCAAGATTAGGACATTGCTTATTCTATGACTTTGAATATTATTCAAAAAATCCACTCGAAATACTATTGCCTATACAAAAAGGCTCGGACGGGAGTTATCATTTTGCGGGAATTGCGGGATTGGCAAGTCACGGCGGAACAGTGGGATTGATAATAGCAATGATGCTATATTCTAAAAAGTACAGTATAAGGCTATTAAAAATATTTGACCTGATTGCTATTGTTGCCCCTCTCGGTGGAGCATTTATCAGGTTGTCAAATTTGATGAACTCTGAAATGATTGGCGTTCCAACTAATCTGCCTTGGGCATTTATCTTTAAACGGGTGGACAGTATTCCCAGACATCCGGCTCAACTGTACGAAGCGATATCCTATTTTATCATTTTTTTCATTCTGTTATTGCTGTATAGACGACACACAGTAAAAATCGGGAATGGCTTTTATTTTGGTCTAAGCATTTTTCTCATTTTTACAATGAGGATATTGATAGAATTTTTAAAAATCGACCAAGTAGAATTTGAAAAAGGGATGGTGTTGAATATGGGACAAATACTAAGTATTCCATTTATAATTTTAGGTCTGTTTTTCACCTTAAAAGGATGGATGCGAAAGCATACTATATAAAGAATTGACGTTATGATATAAATTTTCGAAAGTTATTTAATTGGTTCAAATATTTATCGTAATATTGCGATGTATTATTACAGATAAGATGGGCGTAACAAAAACAGAAATATTTACAGAACAGCAAAACAGCTTGGCAACCTCTTTAAAGGCATTGGCTCATCCTGCCCGTATAGCTATCCTACAATACATCATTAAGCAGAACGCCTGTATTTGTAATGACTTAGTGGAAGAATTAGGGTTGGCACAGGCTACGATTTCACAACATTTAAAAGAGCTTAAAAACATTGGTATCATCAAAGGAAATATAGAGGGAACAAGCGTGTGCTACTGTATTGATGAAAATGTTTGGCAACGACTTAAAAAAGAACTTAATACTTTCTTTGTAGATAATGTAGGGGTTGATAAATGCTGTTAAGCATTTTTTTGAACATATTAATCGTAATAAAGCAATGTAACAATGAATCTATCAAAAATCAAAGAAATCTTACCAGCATTGGATAATGTTGAATTTCAATTGGAAAACGGAACATTTGTACCGGAACATTTCCACGTTACAGAAATAGGTGTAATTACCAAACACTTTATTGATTGTGGCGGAACGATTAGAAATGAAAAAGTTGTCAATTTCCAATTATGGAATGCTAACGACTTTGAACACCGGTTAAAGCCAACCAAATTATTAAACATCATCAAATTATCCGAAGACAAATTAGGTATCGAAGATGCCGAGATAGAGGTAGAATACCAAAGCGAAACGATTGGTAAATATGATTTGGATTTTAACGGAAACCATTTTGTATTAAAGAACAAACAAACCGCTTGCCTGGCAAGTGATGCCTGCGGCATTCCTGCGGAAAAACAAAAAGTAAACTTGGCAGAATTAAAAGATGCTTGCTGTAAACCTAATTCGGGATGTTGTTAAATACTAAAAATAAAATACGATGTATCAAAAATTAATCGAATTCATTAACAATAAAATAGACGTTCACAGTATCAGCGAAGAACGTAAAACCACATTGCAACCGCTGATAGATTTTGTACAGCAGAAAGCAAGTAATGGACAGGATATAAACCTTAATTTCATTTGTACCCACAATTCACGCAGAAGCCATTTATCACAGGTTTGGGCACAGATAGCGTCCACACATTTTAATATCTCAAACGTATATTGTTATTCGGGTGGTACAGAAGAAACGGCATTGTTTCCGAAAGTTGCAGAAACATTGACAGAACAGGGATTTAATATTTTCAAAATTGCAGACACCAACAATCCTTTCTATGCCATAAAGTACAGCGATAATGCTTTGCCTATAATTGGGTTTTCAAAAAAATACGATAGCCCTTTCAATCCTGTATCAGCATTCACAGCCATTATGACCTGTTCGCAGGCAGACGGTGGATGTCCGTTTATAGCAGGTGCGGAAAAAAGAATACCTATCACATTTGAAGACCCTAAAATATCGGACAATACACCGGAGCAATCAAAGGTATATGCAGAAAGAAGTTTACAGATAGCAACAGAAATGTTTTATGTTTTTTCAAAAGTCAGTCAATAACCAATGCAACCAAAACTAAAATTCTTAGACAGATACCTAACCTTATGGATATTCCTTGCAATGGCAACAGGTATAGGATTGGGACATTCCTTTCCGGGTATCTCAAAAATTACTGACAGCCTATCCGCAGGCACTACAAACATTCCTTTGGCAATAGGTCTGATACTGATGATGTACCCGCCATTGGCAAAAGTAGATTACACATTATTGCCCCAAGCATTTAAAGATAAAAAAGTAATCGGCATATCCTTAATCCTAAATTGGGTAATTGGTACAATATTGATGTTTGGGTTAGCCGTTTTGTTTTTACGCAATGAACCAGGTTATATGACTGGCTTGATACTGATAGGTTTGGCAAGATGTATCGCAATGGTAATCGTATGGAGCGATTTAGCTAAGGCAAACAGAGAATATACAGCGATGTTAGTTGCCTTAAACAGTATCTTTCAGATACTTTCTTATAGCTTCTTAGTTTGGCTTTTCATCAACGTATTGCCAAACAAATTAGGCTTAGCCAATTTCAACGTAAGCGTATCAATGAAAGACGTAACCGAAAGCGTATTGATATACTTAGGTATTCCATTCTTAGCAGGTTTTATAAGCCGTTACTTCCTTATCAAATCAAAAGGTATAGAATGGTATAATAGAAAATTTGTACCCCTAATATCGCCCATTACATTGTATGCGTTACTGTTTACAATCGTATTAATGTTCAGTCTGAAAGGCGATAAAATAATAGAGTTACCAATGGATGTGGTAAAAGTAGCCATACCGCTAATCATCTATTTTATATTGATGTTTTTTGTGAGCTTCTTTATCAATAAATCCCTGAAAGTTCCTTACGATAAAAACGCATCCATTGCATTTACAGCCACAGGAAACAATTTTGAATTAGCCATAGCCGTAGCAATAGCAGTATTTGGTATTCATTCCCCACAGGCATTTGTGGGCGTTATTGGGCCGTTGGTTGAAGTTCCTGTATTGATACTGTTAGTAAGAGCAAGTTTGTGGCTGAAAAAGAAATATTACTAAAGACTAAAAGAAAAGCCTCTGAGTTTTCAGAGGCTTAATAATTATTCAGAAGATGAAGCATCCTGCCGACTTCAATATCCATTCTTGAAAAGGCAAACCATTTTTTACCCAGGTCTTTGAGCGATGCCCCTATATGGTAGAGTTCTGTATTGTCGATTATCATAAAACGGTCGTGGGCATCCGAGAAAACCTCAATAGTTACCGGAGGATATTGACTATTGTAGCGTTGTAAATCTAACCTTAACTGATTGCTGACGGTCTTGGTCAAGACTGTAGCAGTTACATCGTTCTTACGCTTACCCAGTAAAGTAAGAACCGTATCATCCACATAATTATCAAGTAAGATGATGGAACTTTTGGCACTGCGGATAATGTCAGAAACAAAGGTATAGGCATCAAATACCTGTCCGTTATAGAAAATGCCTTTTTCGCTGTGCAGCTTATCGCTTTCCAAAGCCTTAAAAATTTCTTCAAATTTTTGGTCAGCTTTCAGTTGCTTTAACTCGATATTATCCAAACGATGGAACAAAGAAGCATTGCTGATAAGCATACGCCGCATTTCTACAAAGGCTTCCATTATTTCAACGCTCATTTTAACGGCTATACCAGAACGAAGTATAGCAGATGCCATTGCAACTCCTTGTTCAGTAAAAGCATAGGGCAGATAACGTCTGCCTCCGTAGTTTAAACTTGAGGTTCCAAATTGGAACCTCAAGTTTTCAACTTCCTCGTCGGTCAGTTGAAAGCAGAATGATAGAGGAAAACGTACAATATTCCTTTTAACGGCTTTGTTCAGGTTCTTTGTTTCCACCTGATATAAGGCGGCAAGGTCACTATCCAACATTACCTGTTTACCTCGGATAGTATAAATCAGGTTCCTGATTTCTTTGGGTACGATTGACGGTTTATTTTCCATTACGTTTACTGCTTTTGTTTTTCTCAAACTCAAAGGAACTCTCAGCATTTTCTTTCAGTACTATATAAGCATCGAATTTCTTTCCGGCTTTGCTCGTCATCCCTTTGATTAAAGAAGTTTTGCCCTTATTGACAAGGCTTGTTATATTTTCAATACTGATTTGTACACCACATACATTGCGGAACTGCACCCAACCACACACTTCATCTGAACATTTTACAATCTTGTCACGGATAATTAAATGCTGTTTTTTGCATTTTGGACAAATTAATTTAGGCAGGTTGCTTTGGGCAATGGAGGTTTGTAATAATTCTTCAGTAATAGTGGATGCGTATTGTTCCATTTCCTTCTGAAAGGTGCTTGCATCTGCTTCGTTGTTTTCTATTTTTTGCAAAGCCAATTCCCATTCGGCAGTCATTGCCACATCCGCTATTTTTCGGTCTTTTACCAATCCATATACCTGCAATCCTTTTTCTGTAGGTATTAAAGATTTCTTTTCCCGTTGGATATAATTACGGGTAAACAGGGTTTCGATGATCGCGGCTCTTGTAGCCGGAGTACCGATACCAATATTTTGCAGGGCTTTTCGTTCGTCCTCATTTTCTATTTCCTTACCAGCACTTTCCATAGCTGATAAAAGCCCTGCTTCGGTATAAAGTCCTGGCGGTTTAGTTTTCTTTTCAAGAACTGTAGCTTCATTTATTTTAAGCTCATCGCCTTTACTCAATTCTGGCAAATCCTGAATTGGTTCGGTATCTTCATCAGAAAAACTTCCCTTAATGGCACGCCAGCCAGCCTCGATAATCTTACAGCCTTTCGATGTGAAATCATAATGAACTACCTGTAAAGTAACATCGGTAATCTCTTTGATGCAGGCCTGTGAAAGAGCTTCAAGCAAACGAAAGGCAATCATATCGTAAACCGCATTTTCCTTTACATTTAATGCGGATGGTGTTTTATCAGTAATTAATAACCCGTGGTGATCAGTAACACGCAAATCGTTTACAATACGTTTATTGAAACGCCCCCATTTCATTTTAGTTACAGATTGTTTGCAGTTTTCCCTGTCTTGCAAGGATCTTACCAGATTGGGAATTTCTGCCCACATGTCTTCAGGAATATATTTGCTTCCGGTTCGTGGATAGGTGATAAACTTCTTTTCGTACAGGCTTTGGGCAATATTAAGCGTTTCTTCAGCAGATAAACTCAGTTTCTTATTGGCTTCTTTTTGCAATCCGGTAAGATCAAACAGTAGTGGCGGTTGTTCAGTGAGCCTTTTCGTTTCTACCGAAGTAACAGTTGCTGAACTGCTTCGTTGAATAGATTTCAGTGTATCATTGGCTAATGCTTGATCTTCCCATTTGGTTAGAGAAAGGCTTTTAAAATCTATCAGCTCTTTATGTTGTAATAGCTGTATCTGCCAATATTTCTTTATGGAGAAGTTCTTGTTTTCCAGATAGCGTTTGCAAATCAAAGCCAATGTGGGAGTCTGAACTCTACCTAGCGAATAGATACCATTACCCGCAGCTATGGAGAGTGCCTGTGTAGCATTTATGCCCACAAGCCAATCGGCCCGGCTTCTGCCTTGTGCAGCCTGATGCAATCCATCGAAGTCTTTTCCATCTTTGAGATTGTCAAAACCTTGTTTGATGGCTTTCTCGGTAAGTGAACTTATCCATAGCCGTTCAAATGGTTTATTACTTTTGAGATATTCATAAATATAGCGAAATATCAATTCGCCCTCACGACCAGCATCGGTAGCAACGATAATACTATCGCTCTTATTAAAAAGTTGCTCAATAATTTTCAATTGCTTTAATGCTCCTGCATCTACCGAATAGCCTTTATCTTTTTTAACTTTACGGACTGTTAATAGAAAGGGATTGGGCAATATTGGTAAAGTTTCCTTTTGAAATCCTGAAACTCCATAATCTTCGGGCATTCCCAATCCGATTAAATGACCGAATGCCCACGTAACAAAATAGCCGTTGCCTATCAGGTAACCATCCTTTTTCTCGGACGCTCCCAATAAGCCGGCTATTTCTCTTGCTACGCTTGGTTTTTCTGCAATGATTGTTTTCATATCCTGTTACATTTTTCTGCCTTTGGATTTTGCAGGAGCTTTAGGTTTTTCTTGCTGTTCCTGCTGTTTTTTGTCCTTCGGCGTTTGTTGACCTTTTTGTAAAGGTTCTTTAATGTTCTGTGTAGCCTCGTTTGTTTTACCTTCCGAGTTGACAGCCGTTTGTGTTTTATGGGCTTCGGTTGGTTGGGTACGCTCTTTATATTGGTTAGGAAATTCAAAGCCTGTTTTTCCACTTTCTTTATTGTAAGTGATATACCCGTTGTATTCCTTACCTTTTTTGTCAACTAAGCCACTAACATAGATCGTTTGACCGTCTTTAAATTTGTTGTATTGCTCATTATCCAGTTCTTTACCTCTGAACGTTTTTGGAGCTTCCTGTGATGGATTTTGTTCTTTAGCCTGCGTTTGTTGATTGCCTTGTGTCTGCTTATTTACCTGGGCTTGCTGATTGGTATTGCTTCTGTCAAACATAAATTCAACATACCGTTTGTCTGCATTGAACTGTACCGTTGCGTTAAACTCAGTTCCTTTTTTAGAAATCATTCCTTCCAATTGAAGTGGTTTTCCTTCCAGCAGCGTTTGCTTCTGAGCATCGTCCAATTTTACTCCTTTTATTTCATCCGGGATTTTTATAAAATCGGTACGAAGGGCAACCAATTCGTTGGTTAGTCTGTCCACACTGATAATAGAGGGCATCATTTCTCCTGTTTTGTTGTTTTTCAGATCAACCACACGTCCCATATTTCCAGTATCAAGCAGATTTTTCTTATCCTCTTCAGTAAACTTATGCCCGAAAAATTCAAAGTTGAGGTTGGGCTCTTTTCGGATACCGTGTACCGCCGCTACTACTTTCCCTTCCTGATTAGTTTGTAAGGATAAACGAGCGTCCGTACGAACAATAGCCCCATCCAGGTTTACACTTACGGGTACGAGTTCGTTAGTCTTATAACCTTTTAATAAAGGATCTAAAAGGTTCATTTTTTCAAGGCGTTCTTTACCTAATCCGAGATTGTTCATGGTTTCCCAATCAATCTGTTCCGGTTTGAAGCGGTATTCGCTTGTTTCCGGAGTTGTTTGTGTTGTTTCCATATCATTTTGATTTTCTTGTTTATTATCCTGTTTATTTTCTGTTTTCACCTCGTGTTCTTTCATCAGTTTTTCACCTTCGGGAGTTGGTTTATCTACCTGATTCTGAAATTCTTTTGCTTTTTCTACAGCTTGGTCAGCAGGTACTTTGAAAAATTCGAATTGGGTAGGATTTTTTAATTGTCTCCAAAAGTTGGAGAAGAAATTTGAAATGAAATCACCATGCTTATCCACACGCATAAACTGGCTTTCATTTTTCTTGGTAGGATCAACGGTTTGCATCTTTCCATTTTCATCAATACTCTTGACTGCCTGAATTTTCATTTTTTCTTTATCCAACACGAGTAGTATGTCCGATAACTGTTCCGGAGCGGTCTGTTTTTCTATTGTTTGCTCACTCATATCTTTAATATTTTGAAGTTCATTACCGAAAGTATAAGAAGTATCTAATGCTTTGCATCAAATGGCCGTCAAAGGCAGCATTTGGCTTTCATTGGCTTTTATTTAGTAAAGCTTTCTCTTATGAATTGATGTACGTCCGACAATTTATAATATAGTTTACCACTAATGGTGTAGTAAGGCAACTTACCGATTGTGCGATAACGCTGGAGGGAGCGGTTACTTATTTTAAGCATTTGCATTAGATCCTGATTATCGAGTAATTCTTCTCCGTCAATACTATTACGTTGCTTTTGGAGATCACTAATATGTTCGCTAAGCATATCGAACCTATCCATTATACGTTCCATCCAAGCCAAAAACTCCATTCTATCTATGTTCATAGAGATATTCTTTAAGGGGTTACACCTATTTTTTAACGATCTTCAATTTTCTACCTTTTTCGATATAGCTTTTCCCTTTTGCCATAAGCTCCGCAACATATTCGTCACTACTCTGTATGGCATTTGCATTAAGCATATCTTTTATTGCTCGAATGGTGTAGAAGTATTGTCCATAGATTTTTGAGTATGAAATCTCACCTTTGGTACGCATACGCCACAAAGTCTTTTCACTGATGTGCAGGTACTGACATACCTCGTGGTTGTTAAGCCATAAGTCATCATAACTGGTATCTTCTAATCTTTTCAGATAACTGGCAATTGCATTAATACGATTGTTTAGCTGTATCCATGCTTCCTCCTCAATAGTTATTATTTTCATTACATAGCATTTAAAAAGTTCACTATGCAAAAATCCTGAAGGTAGCAGTGGTTTTCTGCCAAGTTTTGCCAATTGGCATAGCGATTTTTTCAATTTTCAGACTATTAATTAATCAGTTGATATACAGGTGTTTTTAAGTTTTACAGTAGGATTGTAGAAAAGGATTTGGATCATTTGCCAATTGGCAGGTATTGGCAAATAAAAAAAGCAGTACCATGTATGTACTGCTTAAAAATATTTTTTTGCTGTCACTAAAGATTTTTATCCATATACTCTTCTAAAGATATTTTTAACTGATCCAAGAATGCAGTTCGGGAACCTGCTCTTGTTTTCATTCTATGGAATGCATGGTGAATATCGTTCAATGGGATTTGGAACAATACTTGAAAAATTAAAGCCAGTTTTTTAATGCCTATTTTTCCATAAGCAATAGAGTTTGAAGCGTAAAGAGCGTAAATTAATTCAATAAGTGCATTTTGAGAATTAGTCCAAGAAGTTTCTTTATTGAATCCTCCATTTATTGAAGCCATGTCCTGGTCAGTTTCTGGATTGATTTTAGCAAGTATGTAGCTATACAGTAATTCGTTTGCAACAATTCGAGCAACTTTATTATCATAGTATGTTGAAAAACTTAGATCAATTTCAAATACTCCGCTTTTCAGACCGTCATGGTAATTTATTTGTCCCAACCTAAAGTAAATATTGTCACGATCCGTTCTTCCTGCACGGTAGTAACGATAAAAACCCTCATGTCGGATACTTTCTTTATATTCTGATTTAAGGCCTTTTAGTAGACTTTCAAAATAGCTTTGATGTATTTCTCCAGTACTTACAGGACAGTCTGTTTCAAACCGGAATATCTTATTGTAAAAAATGAGCTTACCTAATATTTGAGGTTTTATTTTTTTGAAGAAGTCAATTTCCTGTTGTTCATTTTCAAAGCCGCCATCTAACACCTTTGCTTTTATGTTTAACAACATGTCATTTAGGAATAAAGTCATTTGGTAGGCTTCGTCAGCTTTCACCATTCCCAGGAAAGACAATTTTTCTTCCTGAAGATTAATTTGGGATAATAATTTATTCAACACGATTTCCATAGTTTAGTCTTTTTTAGAATTTATCACTATTTGTTTCGGAGTTTCAACTATTGCTGAATAACCCAAAATTTGGAAATATTATTGAAACCAATATCACAGGCTTACCACAGTGGGGGGATTTTTTTTAATGCGAAAACATAAAAAAGGCAAAGTATTAGCATACTTCACCTTATTATTTCTTAAATTTGCTCTATTGATTTACAAGGTAATCAAATGAAGATTAGTGTAGTAAGCACCATTACTAAATCGTTACCGATAGCACTTTCAGTTCTTGTAAACTACTCTTTATTAGCCACTTTTGGCTATATTAATCTTTTTAGATAAAAGGAACGAATAAATTTTCTTATTTTTGAAAATGAACTCTTCGCAAATTAAACACTTCGATTACATTTTTACCGGAACTGGCCTTGCGTCTCTGATGACTATTTATAAAATGGTCATATCGGGGAAATTCTCCGATAAATCCATTTTACTCTTAGATCAGGATTCGAAGAAGACCAATGACAGAACGTGGTGTTTTTGGGAGAAAGAAAACGCTGTTTGGGATGCTGTTGTTTCTAAAAAATGGGATTTGGCTTTATTTGCGAATGAAAATTTTAAACGAGATCTCGAATTAAAACCTTATACTTATAATAAAATCAACGGATTAGATTTCTATGACTTTGTTTTTGAAGCAATTTCCAAACAGTCCAATGTTACCTTTCTGAATGAAAAAGTAACAGATATCAACGAACTCGAAACGCATGTTTTTGCGGGTACTGAAGAAAATAGATATACCTGTAATTATTTGTTCAATAGTATTTATACCAAGGCTTTCGCTGAAAGGCAAACCAAATATCCTGTTTTGCAGCAGCATTTTGTAGGCTGGTTTATAAAATCAGAACAAGAAGTTTTTGATTCAGAAAAAGTTACTTTCATGGATTTTTCGGTTGAACAAAAAGGAAATACACGATTTATGTATGTTTTACCAACTTCTAAAACCGAAGCTTTAGTCGAATATACCCTGTTTTCAGAAAAATTACTTTCAAAAGAAGAATATGAAAAGGAGATTCAGCTTTATTTGAAAAAACTCGGAATTCATCAATATAAAATCGTTGAAAAAGAGCAGGGAAGTATTCCAATGACGTGTTATCCTTTCTGGAAAAAAAACACCAAACGAGTTCTAAATATAGGAACTGCGGGCGGATGGACAAAAGCGAGCACGGGTTATACTTTTAAAAATTCAGATAAAAAATCTTCGGAGTTGGTTGAATTTATTAAAGATAAAAATGCTTCTACCGAAACTTCGGGATCGCTCAGCATGACATCGTTTCATAAAAAAAGCAGATTTTGGTTTTATGATTTGCTGCTTTTAGATATTCTGTATCGTCATAATGAAATAGGAAGGGCTATTTTTTCTTCTTTATTCAAAAAAGGAAAACCGCAGTTGATCTTTAAGTTTTTAGATGAAGAAACTACTTTTTTAGAAGATGTTAAAGTTATTTTAAAGTGTCCAAAACTTCCATTTATTAAAGCGTTATTTAGAGTGATTTTTCTTTCAAATAAATCATAACTCTAAATTCTTAACTATTGAAAAAAATTACTCTAGGTTTCAGCTTTTTAATATCCATTTTTTCTTTCGCACAAGTATCGACCAATAAGGTTCATGATGCAATTGTTGAAGAATTTCTAACCAACTGTGCCGAAAAACATAATTACATTTTTGAAATGACTGAATGGCAGGACTGCCTGGATCAAGGTTTAAAAAAAGATAGTACGGTGGCTTATTTATGGCAGCAAAAAGCAATGCCGTACTTTAAATGTAAAAAGTATGAAGTTGGAATGCCCTATTTAAATAAAGCGGTTTTGTACAATAAGGAAAGATGGCTTTCTTACAGAGCTTTTATGAAATGTATTTTTTCACGCGATTATAAAGATGCTATTATCGATTTTGACGAAGCCACCAAATTGTATGGAAATAGCTATGTTATGGATCATTCTTTTGGCTTTTATAAAGGATTATGCTATTTGCAGTTAAACGAATATGAGAAAGCAGAGAAACTTTTAGACGATTACGTAAATGATATCTATAAGAATAGACAACAGTTAGAACACCCAACAGCCTATTTTTATCAGGGAATTGCCAAATACGAACTTAAAAAGTGGGATGAAGCCATTGCTATTTTTGATAAAGCGCTAAAAATATATCCAGAGTTTTCAGATGCAAAATTTTATAAAGCAGTTTGCTGGCTTAAAAAGGGAAAACCAGAAGAGGAATTTATGGCTTTGGTTAATACTGCGAGAGAAGATGCAAAAAAAGGATTTTCAATCAATGAAGATAATTCAATTTATGAGACCTATCCATACCAAATTAAGTTTGGTAAATAAAATTGGATGAAAAAAAAGATTGCGCAAAAAAGAGATTTTTTAAGGATTAGTTTTGGCTTTAGACTTTAAGACTTTCCAACTTTCGACTTTCTCAATCGAACTATAACAAAACTTTATACTTCAAATTAACTAGTTGCGAGTAAACTTCGTAACTTTGCAGTTCAAAAGTAAAATTTAAAAGACAAGAATATGTATCCACTAGACATGGTAAAACCAATGGAAGCTGAATTAACAGCTGCAGGTTTTCAAGATTTACATAGTGCTGAAGCTGTTGAGAATGCTATCAAAGCTGAAGGTACCACTTTAGTTGTTGTAAACTCTGTTTGTGGTTGTGCTGCTAGAAATGCACGTCCAGGAGCAAAAATGAGTTTAGAAGGCGCTAAAAAACCAGATCACCTTATTACGGTTTTCGCAGGTGTTGACAAAGAAGCAGTTGATGCTGCAAGACAACACATGTTTCCTTTTCCTCCATCATCGCCATCAATGGCTTTGTTCAAAAACGGAGAATTGGTTCACATGTTAGAGCGTCACCACATCGAAGGACGTCCAGCTGAATTAATCGCTGAGAATTTGCAAGATGCGTTTAACGAGTTTTGTTAATTTTTTTGAAGATGCTAAGGTTCTGAGATGCTAAGATTCTAAGTTTTTTAGATTCAAAGTGTCGAAGGTGCGGAGGTGAAAAATTTAAAAAAAGGTCTGTTTCAAAATTGAAACAGACCTTTTTGTTTTTATATGTTCCGTAGGAACATCTCGTCGGTAGAAAAAAATGTATTGTTGTTATTTACGTTCCGTAGGAACGTTTGATTTTTAATAATCCAATAATACCAAACGTTCCTACGGAACGTAAAATTCGGTTGATTGCTATTTTTTTCTACCTACGAAACATTCCTACGGAATGATGTCATTATGTGAAAAAAGAAACGCTGAGCTTTATTAGAAAAAAAGTAGAAATCTTAGAATCTTAGTATCTCAGCAACTTAGCTTCTCAAGTTAATTCCATCCTCCTCCCAGGGCTTTATACAATTGAACCATAGAACTCAATTGTTTTTGGGTTAACTGCGAAAGGCTCAACTGCGCTTCAAACAAAGATCTTTGCGCATCTAGAACTTCCAGGTACGAAACATAACCGTTGTAATATCTGGCGTTTGAAAGATCGTAGTTTTTTTGAGCCGCTACGACTTGTCGGTTTCTGGCTGTCCATTCTTCTTTAAACATCGCAACGTTTTGGAGCGAGTTCTCGACCTCAGAGATAGCGGTTAAATACGTTTTTTGAAAAGTAAATTTCGCTTCTTCCGCAATTTGTCTGTTCACTTCAACGCGGCGTTTGTTTTTTCCGAAGTTGAAAATCGGACCCGCAACTCCAGCGCCAACATTTTGTGTATAAGAACCATCATTAAATAAATCTCCAACCGTAATACTGGCAAAACCAGCCAGCGCTCCAATGTTGAAAGACGGATATCGCAAAGCTTGTGCAACGCCAATTCTTTCAAAAGCGGCTTTGTATAAATACTCCTGACGTTTTACATCGGGTCTGTTTTGTAATAAAGCAGATGGAACAGAAGTTGGAAATTCTGTCATAATCAATAATTCGCTGTTGGTTTTTCCTCTTGGAACAGCCTGTGGAACTTGTCCAACCAGAATTGAAATTGAATTTTCTAAAGCCGTAATCTGTCTTTTAATTAACGGAATATTCGCTTCGGCAATGGCGACCTGTTGTTCGATCTGCACTTTATCTAATTCGGCAACATAACCGCTTATAAAACGTTCATTAATGATATCGTAAGCTTTTTGTCTAGTTTCTAAAGTATGAATGGTAATTTCAAGCTGATTATCAAAATCCCTCAGTTCAAAATAAGAAGTCGCAATTGCACTGACAATATTGGACAGCACTACTTTTCGGGCTTCATCAGAAGCTAAAAGTTCATTTTGTAAAGCTTTAGTTTGATGACGGTATTTTCCCCAAAAATCAAGTTCCCAAGACATATTGGCAAATACAGACGACGGCTGCATGAAAGTCTCGGCACTATTAACCTGGCCAGAATATTGAAAAGCAGGAAATAAATCGGCTTTTGCCATTCCTAGATTGGCTTGTACTTGTTCTAATCGCGCAATGGCAATTTTAAGATCGTAGTTATTCTGGATTCCTTTTTCAATCAAACCAATTAAGACATCATCGTTAAATATTGTTGACCATTTTATAGTCGTAACCGATTTTGTGCTATCAGCAGGCTGATTGCTGTAACGGAAAGAATCTGTTTGAGGCTGTTCTGGTTTGGCATACTTTGGTCCAACCATACATCCGTAAGGGAAAACAGCTATCAAAAATATTGCTGGAAGTATTTTTAGAGTTTTCATTGTTCGTCCTTTTTAGGTTCATCGGTTTCATCGGTTTTTTTCTTTCCGAAGGTTTCAATAAATACAAACAATACGGGAATCAGACAAACTCCCAAAATAGTGGCGACAAGCATACCGCTAAAAACAGTCATTCCCATAACTTTTCTAGCCTGCGCTCCCGCACCAGTCGCGGTCAGCAATGGAACAACTCCCAAAATGAAAGCAAAAGCCGTCATTAAAATAGGACGGAAACGCAGTTTTGCAGCATATAAAGCGGCATCTTTTGCAGGCATTCCTTTTTCATATTCTTCTTTTGCAAATTCTACAATCAGAATGGCATTTTTGGCAGCAAGACCAATTAACATTACCAAACCAATCTGGGCAAAAACGTTATTCACATAATCTGGACTCAGCAATCGGCAGATGTATAATCCTAGAAATGCACCGAAAACTGCAAAAGGTGTTCCGAGCAAAACACTGAAAGGAAGTTTCCAGCTTTCGTATTGTGCGGCGAGAATTAAAAACACGAAAAGCAGCGCCATGATAAAAACGGTATTTCCTTTTCCTTCGGCTTGTTTTTCCTGATAACTCATATTCGCCCATTCGTAACCCATTCCTGCAGGAAGTACTTTACTTGCCGTTTCCTGTAAAGCAGTCATGGCTTGCGCCGAAGTAAATCCGGGAGCGGGTGTTCCGCCGATTTCTGCAGCTCGATACAAATTGAAACGAGTTGTAAATTCGGGACCGCTTACTTTGCGGATTGTGGCAATACTCGAAATCGGAATCATTTTATTGTCTTTGCTTCGAACAAATATCTTATTAATGTCCTCGGGGTTTACGGTATAACTTGGATCTGCCTGAAGCAGTACGATATATTGTCGTCCAAATTTGTTGAACTCATTAATATATTGTCCTCCTAAACTGGCGCCAATGGCGATATTCACATCCGATAAAGAAAGATTGAGTTCTGTTACTTTTTCTCTATCGATGTCTAGGCTAATCTGCGGCACATTCGGGTTAAAAGTCGTTCGAATCGTTCCGATTTCAGGCCTCTTTTTGGCTTCGGCCATAAATTGCTGTACATTTTCAAAAAGATACTGTGGTGTATTTCCTTCCCGATCCTGAAGCATCATGGAGAATCCGGCCGCATTTCCAATTCCAGTAATCGGCGGAGGGCCGAATGCAAAAACGGTTGCTTCGGGAATTCCGAAAACTACTTTTCCGTTGACTTCTTTTAGAATTTGAAAAACATCTTGTTCGCGTTCTTTCCATTCTTTTAAAGCAACAAAGAAAAATCCGTTGTTGGTTGCCACCGAGTTTTTGATTAAACTAAATCCAGCAACCGAAGTATAATATTCAACACCTTGATTTTGTGAAAGAATGTGTTCTACTTTTTGAATTACTTTTCCAGTCCTTTCTAAAGAAGAAGCACCCGGAAGTTCAATGTTTACAAACATATAACCCTGATCTTCTTCGGGTACAAAACCGCCCGGAATTTTTCCTCCCAAGAGAATAATCGCCCCAACGACAATTCCGATGAAGATTAAACTTCGAGCAGTTTTTTTAATTAGAAAACCAGAAAAACCAGTGTATTTATTGGTGAATTTTCCAAATTTATCATTGAACCAAGCGAAGAATTTCCCGAGCCAGCCTTTTGCTTCCTGATTCGGTTTTAATAAAAGAGAACATAAAGCTGGACTTAAAGTTAAAGCACTTAAAGCGGAGAAAATCACAGATATGGCAATCGTAATGGCAAATTGCTGATACAATCTACCTGTAATTCCAGGCGTTAAAGCTACTGGAATAAACACGGCGGTCAATACAATTGCGATTGCAATTACGGGGCCGGAAACTTCTTTCATCGCCTGATTGGTAGCTTCTCGTGGAGACATTCCGTGTTCGATATGATGCATTACGGCTTCCACAACTACAATGGCATCATCGACGACAATTCCGATAGCCAATACTAATCCTAAAAGGGAAAGTACATTTATGGAAAATCCGAGTATTGGAAAGAGCATAAAAACCCCAATCAGTGAAACTGGGACGGTTAAAAGCGGAATTAAAGTCGCTCGCCAGTTTTGAAGAAAGATAAAAACCACGATAATTACCAGAATAATGGCTTCGACCAAAGTGTGCATGATTTCGTTGATGCCTTCAGAAATGGCTAAAGTGGTGTCTAATGAAACTCGGTACTTTAAATCCTGCGGAAATCTTTTACTGAGTCTTTCGATTGTGTTTTTTACATTTTCAGCCACTTCGAGAGCATTTGAACCCGGCATTTGTTTGATTCCAATAGTTCCCGCTGGATTTCCATTCAATTTCGCAATCGAAGCATAACTTTCTGTTCCTAAAGTTACCCTTCCAATATCTTTCAAACGAACCTGCTGATTGCTGATGTTTGATTTTAAAATGATATTTTCAAAATCTTCAGGATTAACCAAGCGGTCTTTCAGCATTACGTTATAAGTAAACTCGTTGTTTTCGGTCGCAGGCGGAGCACCAAATTTTCCTCCAGGAGCAATGGCATTTTGATCTTGAATCGATCGTATAATATCGGGAACGGTCAAATTGTATTTGGCCATAATATCGGGCTTGACCCAAATTCGCATCGCATAATTACTTCCTCCGTAAAGCGTAACTTCCCCAACTCCCTTAATACGTGCCAAAGCATCTACAATGTTGATATTGGCATAATTGGTTAGAAAATTTCCGTCGAAGGTTTTGTTGGGAGAATACAAGGACAAAATCAGCATGGGCATTGAGAGTGACTTTTTCGTGGTAACTCCTGTGGTTTTAACGTCATTTGGAAGTTTGTTGGTTGCTTCATTAACACGGTTTTGGGTCAGCATGGTAGCATTATCCAAATCCGTTCCCATATCAAACGTAATATTTAACGTCATACTCCCATCACCTGTATTGGTGGACTGCATGTAAAGCATGTTTTCAACTCCGTTTACCTTTTGTTCGATCGGTGTGGCAACCGCCTGCTCAACGTTTAAGGCATTTGCACCACGATAACTCGTTGAAACTTGTACCAAAGGCGGCGCAATTTCAGGATATTGAGCAATAGGTGTTGAAAGGACAGAAAGACCTCCAATTAAAACAATGAAAATGGAGAGAACAATAGCAACGATTGGTCTGCGTACAAAGAAATTATCCATAATCTAGTTGTTTAGAGATGATGCAATCTGCTTTTTATCTTTGTCGGCAACATAAGGAACTGGAACAACAGTTGATCCGGGCTGAATAAACTGATTGCCAATAATAGCGACCTTTTCGTCGGGTTTTAAACCTTTAGTGATAATCCAGTCGACACCAATTTTTTGTCCGACTTCGACCATTCGGGTTTGGATCGTATTTTTATTATCTATAATTGAAACCTGAAAAAGTCCCTGAATTTCGGTTACCGCTTTCTGCGGCACTACTATAGCATCTTTTTGGGTTCGCAGTAAAACACGGACTTTTGCAAACTGACCAGATCGTAAAGTGCCGTCTGGATTGGGAAACTGCGCTTCGATAGTTACAGTTCCGGTGGTAGGATCAATTTTAGTGTCAGAAAAATTAAGACTTCCTTTTTCCGAATGGGTACTTCCGTCAGAAAGTATTAAAGCAAGATCCGTAATACGTTCTCCGGCTTTGACCTGCTTTTGATATCGTAAATAATCGGATTCGCTTACGGTAAACTGAACTCTGACTTTTTCTAGTTTGGAAACAGTGTTTAGTTTCGAATCGTTTCCAATTCGGGTAATATAATCTCCCAATCGGGCGTTCGAAAGTCCGATCACGCCATCAATCGGAGATCGTATATCACAGTAACTTCTCTCGATCTGCTGGTTTCTTAAGCTGGCCTGCACACTGTTTAAGTTCGATTTAGCGGCTTTGTCTTTGGCTACAGCCGCATCCAATTCACGCTTGCTGACGGCATTCATATCTGCAAGAGGTCGAATTCTTTTTAATTCTTCTTCAGCATTTACCAAATTACTTTGAGCGGCAGCAACTTGTCCGCGAACTTGATCCACTTTTGTATCATATTCTAACGGGTCGATGGTGTATAAAAGCTGTCCTTTTTTTACTCTCTGACCTTCTTTAAAATGAATGCCGGTCAGGATGCCATCCACTCTTGCGATTAATTCAATGTCTAAATCTCCAAAAGTCTGTCCCGCAAAATCTTTGTAAATGGGGACATCTTCACTTTTGACCGTAACAAAAGGAGCCTGCATTGGAGGAGGCGCTTTGGGCTGTTCTTTTTTGCAGGAAGTTAAAAAGGTTAAAAGAAAGAATAGGGGAAGGATTGGTTTTGGTAGTTTTAAAGCATTCATAATCACAAATGTTAAAATTATACCACATAAATTTAATGAATTTTTGTAACGAATTGATAAACAGTGTTTGTTTTTTGCTAATGCAACAATGTTGCTTGTTTTTAATTAATATAAAAAGCAGATCTTAAATTCCTTAAACCGCTGTAAAATCACGAGTTTTATTGTTTTTAAAATTGAAAAGAAAGACTTACCTTTGCACCCGAATTTATTCCATTTATAGATTCGTAATTAATTTATTCTTAACTTAAAATTGTTTATAGCATGCAACTGTATAACACTTTAAGCGCAGAAGAAAGAGCCATCATGATCGATGATGCCGGTAAACAACGACTAACGTTGTCTTTCTATGCGTATGCCAAAATTCAAGATCCACAAAAATTTCGTAACGATTTATTCATTGCCTGGAACGCACTCGATGCTTTAGGAAGAATTTATGTTGCCCATGAAGGAATTAATGCTCAAATGAGTGTTCCTGCTGAAAATTTTGAAGCTTTCAGAGAAACTTTGGAAGCTTATGATTTTATGAAAGACATACGATTGAATGTTGCCGTAGAACAAGACGATCATTCCTTTTTAAAATTGACCATCAAAGTGCGTCACAAAATCGTTGCTGACGGTTTAAATGATGAAACTTTTGATGTTACTAATATTGGCGTTCACTTAAAAGCCAAAGAATTCAACGAAATACTTGATGATCCAAATACAATTGTAGTAGATTTTAGAAATCATTATGAAAGTGAAGTCGGACATTTTAAAGGTGCTATTACTCCAGATGTGGAAACTTTCAGAGAAAGTTTACCGATTATCAATGATCAGCTTAAAGACCACAAGGAAGACAAAAATCTGGTAATGTATTGTACTGGAGGTATTCGCTGTGAAAAAGCGAGTGCTTACTTTAAACACCAAGGTTTTAAAAACGTTTATCAATTGGAAGGCGGAATTATTAATTACGCTAAACAATTGAAAGAAGAAGGTTTAGAAAGCAAATTCATTGGTAAAAACTTCGTATTTGATAATCGTCTGGGCGAAAGAATTACAGATGATATTATTTCGCAATGCCACCAATGCGGAAAACCTTGCGACAATCACACAAACTGCGAAAATGACGGCTGTCATTTATTGTTTATTCAGTGTGATGAATGTAAAGCAACAATGGAAAACTGTTGTTCTACAGAATGTTTAGAAATTATTCATATGCCTTTGGTTGACCAAGTTCGTTTAAGAACTGGAAAACAAGTTGGAAATAAAGTCTTCAGAAAAGGTAAATCTGAAAACCTGAAATTCAAACATTCAGGCGAACTTCCAGAGACTGCTTTGGCTACAGCTCAAAAGCCAGCGGATATTCGTCAGAAAATAAAAGTAAAAAAAGTACTTCTTGGAAAAGCGGAACATTATTATGTAAAAGCGCAGGTTGGACAATTTACTATAGAAAATCAAGAACTAAATAGTGGTGATAGAATCTTAATTTCTGGTCCAACTACAGGCGATCAAGAAATGATTTTGAATAGAATTATTGTTGATGGTGCAGAAACTCAAACTGCTAAGATTGGTGATAAGGTTACTTTTGAGGTTCCATTCCGTATTCGTTTGTCAGATAAATTGTATAAAATTGTAAATCAGCATAAATTTTTATGCTAATTTATTTATGTCACAATCCTTTACCAAATTATGGACTCATGCAATTTGGGCAACCAAAAAGCGTCAGGAATTAATTGATTTTTCAATTGAGAAAACATTATACGATTTCATTTGGCAAGAGCTAACTGAACTTGGATGTCCCGTTAGAATCATAAACGGAATGCCTGACCATGTGCATGTTTTATTTTTACAAAATCCACAAAAGACAATCACAGATATTGTGAAGCAAATAAAAGGAAGTTCTTCTCATTTTATGAATAGAGGAGAATTTATCCTTGAAAAATTTGCATGGCAAACTGGTTTTGGCGCTTTCTCTGTCAGCGAATCTCAGTTAGATGCTGTTTATAATTATATTAAGAATCAAAAGCAACATCATCTTAAGAAAAACGGACAAGATGAATTTGATGAGTTTGTAAAATTGCATGGATTGGGGGATCAATGATTTCTTATAGATACGTTTCCCGTGGTTGAAACCACGGGCTATATTTAATAAACATGCGATAGAAAAACATGGCCTGCGGTTTCAACTGCATGGACACAACGAATTTTCTCAACGATTATGCATTTTGTAGGATTGGATCCGACACGTTCCCCGTGGTTGAAACCACGGGCTATATTTGAAAAACATTCGTAGATAAAACATAGCCTGCGGTTTCAACCGCAGGAACGCAACGGATATCCTCAACGATTGTGTATTTTTTAAAATTGAATCTTCAACGTTACACAACAATACGTTTCCCACGTTTGAAACCGTGGGCTATGTTTAATAAAGATTACGCAACGATTCACAAATAATTTTTAAAATATAGACTATGATATAAATCATAGAAATCTAATCCATACCCACATTATTTTTGCCAATTGTTAGATGAGTAGATTCATAAAACATATCATTGGAAAAATAAAATCAAAAATGACTATTACAAACAAAATCGAACTCATGTCTCCAGCAGGAGATTTTGAGTCGCTTCAGGCTGCTTTAGACAATGGCTGTGATTCTGTATATTTTGGTGTGGAACAACTTAATATGCGTGCACGTTCTACCGTGAATTTTACTATTGATGATTTAAAAGAAATTGCCAGTCGATGCGAGGAAAAAAATGTTCGAAGCTATTTGACTTTAAACACCATCATTTACGATCACGATTTATCTGTTGTAAAAACATTATTGACTAAAGCCAAAGACGCAAACATTACAGCCGTAATTGCTTCAGATCAAGCTGTAATTGCAATGGCAAGATCGATTGGAATGGAAGTTCATATTTCTACCCAGTTGAATGTGACCAATATTGAAACCATTAAATTCTACAGCTTGTTTGCAGATACTATGGTTTTAAGCCGAGAATTAAGCTTACGCCAAGTAAAAAATATTACCGATCAGATTGAAAAAGAACAAATCAAAGGTCCAAACGGGAATTTAGTTGAAATCGAAATCTTCGGTCACGGCGCTTTGTGTATGGCAGTTTCAGGGAAATGTTATTTGAGTTTACATTCCAATAATTCATCTGCGAATCGCGGGGCATGCAAACAAAACTGCCGAAAAAAATATACTGTTATCGATCAGGAAACAGGTTTTGAAATCGAATTGGATAACGAATACATCATGTCGCCAAAAGATTTATGTACGCTAGATTTCTTAGATCAGGTTATTGATTCTGGAATTAAAGTTTTAAAAATTGAAGGGCGAGGACGTGCGCCAGAATATGTAGCAACGGTAACGAAAACGTATCGTGAAGCCATTGATGCATATTATGACGGAACTTTTTCAAAAGAAAAAACTGAAGTTTGGATGAAAGCTCTTGAAACCGTTTACAACCGCGGATTCTGGTCGGGATATTATCTGGGTCAGGAATTAGGCGAGTGGAGCGATATTCCAGGATCTGCAGCAACGCAGAAAAAGGTGTATGTTGGAAGAGGAACACATTATTTCCCAAAAGCAGAAGTTGGACAATTTAAGATTGAAGCTTACGATATTAAAATTGGAGATAAAATTTTGGTAACCGGACCAAGTACAGGAGCTCAGGAAATGATTATAGGCGAAATGTTTGTAAACGATCTTACAGCCGAGAAAGCGACAAAGGGCGATGATTGTACTTTCAAGCTTCCGTTTAGAATCCGAATATCAGACAAATTATATAAAATTGTTGAGGCCTAATGGTTATTGTTACTTTACAAAGAGATAAATGCATTGGATGCAATTACTGCGTTGAGATGGATCCCGTTCATTTTCAAATGTCAAAGAAAGACGGAAAATCGGTTCTCATCCATTCGCAGAATGCAAAAGGATTTTTTACTTTAAAATCTTCAAATCATACCATTGTTGAAAGCTGTGAATTGGCAGCGAAAGCTTGTCCAGTTAAGATTATTACAGTTAAGGAAACGTAAGAAATATAAAAAACCTATTTTGTAGCAATACAAAATAGGCTTTTCGATTTTATTCTTCTTAAAACTCCAGCTCGTCAAAATCTTTAATTTCAGATAATTTAATTAGTTTGTTTTTGCTGATTTTGGTTTCGGTTTTTTCAAAAACTTCATCACCATCATACGTGTTTTCATTGATGTTTTGATTGATGATCTTTTTTCCAGTCAGAAAATTAATGCTGGTTTCTGTTAGGACAATTGGACCATGATTACTGCTCGCATCGTAACCAATTAGTTCAAAATCTGAATTTTGAAATCTGAAAGTATACGTCCAATAGCCATATCTTCCGTGAGCATAGTGTATGTATAATTTTCCGTCTTTTATTTCAAGGTCGAGTTCTGGGGCATAATAAACGCCACCTTCTTCATTTTCGGAAGAAAAACATTGGTAATTCTTAACGGCTAATTCATAACCATTTTTTTTATTTAATAATGCTATAATTCCTCTGCGGTTTCGGTCTAATTGGCCACGATATTCGTCTTGAATGACTTTGCTTTTATCTGTTCCTTTAATCATTAGAACATAGTCATCCAATCCATCTTTGTTAAAATCGCCTGTGATGGTATCAAAAGGAACGTATCCTTTCGGAATAAAATCTTCAGGTTTTTTCTTTATTTCTATTGAAGTTGTATCTTCTTCAAAAACTTCTGGAATTGTCGGAATTTCTGAAACCTGACCAGATTGGGTTTTTTCTTTGGTTTTATTACAACTTGACAATCCAATAAGGATTAAGATACTGACTGTAAAAAGTAGGTTTCTAATCATAATAGTTTTTTAGATTTCATTAAAACAGACAATTTTTTTATGATCTTATCTTTTATAATTTGGTTTGCTTAGTAAAATGGGGGTAGTATTTTTAAGAACCCATTTAGTTGCGAGTTCGCATAAAAAATTAAGTTCATCGGTTTCTCCGTCTCCATTTTTGCGAATATCTTTTATAATTAAATCTGCTTTTGCAAGTTCATTATCGGAAAGTGAATTATTTGAAGACAAATGGATAAAAAAGGCATCTAACATTTTTTTAAAATCGATATTCCAATTTCCACCGCCATTTCTATATATTTCATCTCTTACTTTTCCTGCAATGCGTACCACTTCGCCTTGTACAGTTTTTGAACTGCCACTAGATGGTATTAAGAGTTCCCATAATTCTTCATATTGTTTTTCCCAAGTTGTTCCTGCAACAAAAATTGGCGATACACCATCATGTAGAATTCGTCTTTTTACAGGCGGAACATTATACATTTCATAAAGTTCGTTTAATGCATTGTCTGTCTCTTCTAAATAATCTTTATTGAAATTTTCTCGATGAAATTCAAAATCTTCTCCTTTTCGGATGACAGCATCTTTCATGGATTGAGTTATTTCGCTCTTAGACTTTAAAAGTATTTTTGATATTTCGGCCAAATTTGGAAGGTCAATATTGCTTGCTCTAATCAACGCTCTTTCTAAAGGAGTCTGTTTGTTGTTATTAAGCGCATTGATATCTGCTCCATATTCAATTAGTTTTTTAACGGCATTTGCATTAAACCCACTTCCAGCAGCAAAATGTAAAGGCGTATCTCCATAATTGTCTCTCGCATGTATATTTGCACCGAGTTCTAATAAAGTTGAAACTTTGCCAGTTCGTATCATTGCGTTTTGATGTAATGCAGTACGGTTATAAGTATCAACAGCTTCTAAATCTGCGCCATTTTGCACTAGCCAATGTGTAAGCTCATCCGGAATACCCCAAAAACTCAATGCTGTTGTTTTTCCGTAGCCGCCTCTTGCATCCAATTCACAAGTTTCAAATACTGCTTTTAAAATATCAATATCTTTATTTTCAATTAATTCGTTAAAATTTTTGGGAAGTGTTTTCTTTTTCTTTGCCATTATTTTTTATTACGTTTTAAAATCATGCATCAAGAAATTTGATTTCAAATTCCAAATTTAGCGTCAATATTATGCTTATCAGTATATATTTTTGCAACATTCATCAATTTGGTAAACTTGGCGTCAATTTCGTTTCGAGTAGAAGCGTCAAAATCTGCAATCGCTTTTTCTATTTGTTCTGGAGAAGCTTTTTCGTCTTTAAGTTTCGCAATGGGCAAATAACCTTCTTTTTGTTTCGCTATTGCATAAGAAAATAAATCTTTTGATGCCTGAAGAAGTTCTTTATTATCATCATCTTCATTGATTTCTTGAATTCTTTTAAATTGCGTTTCTAAATTGGTTATATCAAATTTAAAATAATCGTAATAAGAAGATGGAATCATCTTCTTTTGTGTTTCATCATAAATCTGAGGTTCAGATTCCAACTTATAATTGATATCCTTACTTCCAAAACGAGATAATAAATTCGAATTTAAAGCAGCAATTTCAAAGGTTTTTTCTGGGGAAAGATTGTTGCAGGAAGTAGAAATTATACTTGCAGTGATTAATACAAATAGTAGTAAGGAATTATTTAGAGTCTTTTTCATTTTTAAAATTTAATAGGGTTATTTGTTAATCAATTTATCTAAAGTAGCAGTAAAACTATCACCACTAAAAACAGAATAAAATGAAATACTAAAAAGGGTTTTATTTTCTTTATTTAAAAGCTTTATTTGGCTGGTCCAATCATTTGTTGAAAAGCGTTGAACATCTGATAGATAAATAGTTTCATTACCTGCAATCAATTTATCTTTATAAAGAACCAGTGTTTTTGGTATTACATTCAAATATGATTTTGTGTTTAGTGCAAAAAATTGTGTACTTAGTAATTTAGCATATTCAATGTAATGAAAGTTTACACTTTTGCATTCGTTTAGCTGCTGTAATATTTTTGGAACTTTTGCTTCCTGCTGGCGCTTACGAATAGTTGTAATTGCTGCACCGTAATTACTATATTTAGCAGATATAGCCTGCCAATCAGTTCTTTCGTTATTTCGGAAAGCGATGTTATTTGGACCAAAAATTCGTTTACCAGATGTAAATAAATAAACGTCCTGAATGTCTGAATAAAGAGTAATTTTTTGACTTTCTTTATTAATAGCGACAATTCCTTTCTCATACAAATAAAATACTGCTCCCTTTGTTAAAACGATTGACAACAAGAGAATAGCAATACTCAGTATCATTATTCCAACCATTGTTATATATAAAATACTGATATCACCACTAAAAGTAGACTTTCCTTGATTTATGGGGATAATTGCGCCAAAGTAGATAAGACCGCATATTGCAGCAAATAAAATGCATATAAATACAGCAAAATATAAAAACGCTTTGCTGGGTGCGCTTTTCAATTCTAGTTTTCCAAGTTCGGGATGCGTGCTCATGAATAATTTAATTTAACATTTATGCAGATTAATTTCTGCAATAAATGATTTTATTTGTCAAAATGATACTGTTTCCACAGTACCATTCAGTTTATAAAAATGTGAGAGTATTTGTTTAAGTTTAAAGCTGATCTATCCTTTTAAAATTTTACTTTTCTCAGTTTCAAATTCTTCCGAAGTTAAAATTCCAGCGTCTAGAAGTTCTTTCAAATCTAATAATGCTTTTTTCTTTTCTTCCATGCCATTTCCTGAATCTGCTTTTTGCGGTTCTTCTTTCTGAATTGGCGTTATTACAGTTCCAGATGGAGCATATTTCAGAATCAATTCGGTTATTTCATTAAAACCTTTTACGTTAGAATAGTCAATTGCCTTTTGCTCTTTTACATTTACAATTGAAGCATCGGCTTTATTATCCAATAAATATTTCACTACATCTTTCTTTCCGTTCGCAGCGCTGTAATGCAAAGGCGTATTTCCAGATTCGTCTTGAATGTTGATATTGGCTCCAGCTTCGATTAATAATTTCACCATGCTTAAATTGCCTTTTTTAGTAGCAACATGAAGCAGGCTTTCTCCGCCATAGGTATAACTGCTGTTTAATGTAAAGCTTGAATCGTTTGCAATATTTGTAGCGCTGACAATCCAATCTAGATAATCATTCATTGATGACGTTTCTCCAGCGACTGGTTTACTATAATTTACATCAACTCCATTTTCTAAAAATAAAGACACAATTTCCTTTTGATTATTCGCGCAAGCGTACCAAACAGGAGAGTAACCGTTATTGTTTGAAGTGAAAACATCAGCGCCTCTTTCGACTAATAATTTAGCCAGCATTCTGTTGGTTTCATAACACGCAATTAAAAGGGCATTTTCGCCAGAATGATTTGCGTGATTAATATCGGCACCATTATCCAAAAGTAAGGTCACCATTGGAATCGATTTGGTATAACAAGCATACAATAATGGCGTATTTCCTTGTTTATCGGTCACGTTAATATCAGCGCCTTTGTCTAAAAGCAATTGAATAATTTCTCGATTTAATTTAGCCGAAGCTAATAAAAGTGGCGTTTCTCCATTGTTATTCAGTAGATTAACGTCAATTCCTACTTCAAGCAACTTTGTTGCAATTTCAATTTGAGCAGTTTGAACGACCAAGTGTAAGAGGCTGTTTCCGTTTTTATCATTTTTAGTGATTTCAGCGCCGTTGTCTAAAAGATACAACGCCGTTTGTTTCTGTTTTTGCAAACAAGCAAAGAACAAAGGCGTTTCTCCTTGATGGTCTTCATAGTTAATATCGGCGCCATCTTCAGTTAGGATTTTCACGATATCCAGATAACCTCTATGTGCAGCATAATGAATTGCGGTTCTTCCTTTCTCGTCAGTATATTTTACATCGACTTCTTTGTTTTGAAGTAATAATTTGGCTATTTTTCGGTTGCCGTTTTCACAGGCAATTATAAATGACATTGACATGTATAAATTTTTTAAGTTTTATTGTTTCATTAAAAGTTCAACCGTTTTAATTTTCAAATTATCTGTAGAAGCAAGTGTAAGGGCATTTTCATCCTTATCGTTTGTAATATCTTTATCTGCTCCATTTTCAAGAAGTAATTTTACCTTTCTGTAGATTTCCTTTGCAGCTTCGTCATCGTAATTCACATTGTAAGCACAGACTTTATGCAAAATGGTATTCCCTTGGTTATCTTGCTCGTTAACATCAATTGCTCCGCTGTCTAATACGGATTTTAAAATTCCTGATTTTTTCTCAGCAATATAATCTAAACCTGATTTTGGATTTCCGTAGTATTGTGCGGCATGATTTAAGTCGGCGCCATCAGATAATAATCTTTGTAAAGACTTCAGATCATTGTCAGAATCAGACATCATTCGGATAAATTCGGTCAATAAAGTTCTTCCGTCTTTGTTAATATTGTTGAAATCAGCTGAGGATGATTCGGCTAAAAGTTCATACATCGGAATCGAAAACTGCTCCCCAACAGCGTAATAAAAAGAACTATTTTCCTGATTGTCTTTTTCGTTAGGGTCTGCTCCGTTTTCTAATAAAGCCGGAATATATTCTTTTTTGTTTCTTTTGACAGCATACATCAACGGCGTAGTACCAACTACATTTTTCTCGTTGATATCCACTCCGTTTTCGAGAAGTATTGTGATATATTCTTTCCCAATTTCAGCATTTAATGCATAATTGTTAACGATTTTATGGATTAGATTTTCCTGAGCATTGTTTTTATATTGAGCATTGCACCCGAAATCTTCTATTAAAATTTTAAATACTTCAGGAATCGCTTGTTTCTCGATACAATATCCTAATAAAGTCTGATCGCTGATTTCATCGTTAATGTTATCAACTTTCGACATTATTTCTTTGAAGAAAGAAAGAGATTCTTCATCGTTTTTTATATTTTGGAAAAGCGAATTAAATATCGATTTGTCAAAACTGTCCAATTCGTAGATGTCAGTTTCAATAAAACCGGCTTTAATCAGTTTTTCAATAAAATCAATTTCTTTGGCTTCAATAATTTTGGCCGCTATTTGAGAAAAATTGTTTTTAAGATAGTGATCGTTAAAATTTTCTCCATTATTTAGGCATTCTCTGGCCTCGTCAAATTTTCCCTGAAAAAGGAAAGTTTCAATCTGGTTTTGTGTTTGCATTTGAATCTATTTAAAAATGATGATTAAGTTTTAATTGTAGGTTTGATTCGTGATTATTGACTTCACAAACGATGCTGTAAGATAAAACATAAAATTCGCAAATATATTTCAGGATAAAAATTATAATTGACACTTTAAGCCAAAAAAAGTGGCAGAATAGGGTTTTTGGGAGCTTTAATTAAATTTAGAACGAAATATCAAACAAAATTTTGCTCAGGTCTATTAAGGCTAGATTGTGTTTGTTTTTATTTAACACCCCTTTAGAATTAATCTATAAATAGCCAAATAAAAAAAATACTATCTTTACCGATCAAACGTTTATGAACTTAAGCTGCATTCTGGCAGCACTACATATATAATTATGGCATGTACAAGTTGTTCAACCTCAGATGGTGGCGCACCAAAAGGTTGTAAAAATAATGGGACTTGCGGCACCGATAGCTGCAATAAATTAACGGTTTTTGACTGGCTTTCAAACATGAGTCCGTCTAATGGAGAGGCGATTTTTGATTGTGTTGAGGTACGTTTTAAAAACGGACGCAAGGAATTTTTTAGAAATTCAGAGAAATTAACTTTAAGTATTGGTGATATTGTAGCAACTGTTGCTTCACCAGGACATGATATTGGAATTGTTACTCTTACAGGCGAATTGGTAAAAATTCAAATGAAGAAAAAAGGTGCAAACCCTGAAAGTAATGATGTACCGAAAATCTATAGAAAAGCATCTCAAAAAGATATTGATATTTGGTCTGTAGCCCGTGATCGTGAAGAACCAATGAAAGTTCGTGCACGTGAATTGGCAATTCAGCATAAATTAGAAATGAAAATTTCGGATATTGAATTTCAAGGAGACGGATCTAAAGCAACATTTTACTACACAGCAAACGATCGTGTCGATTTTAGAATGCTGATTAAAGATTTTGCTAAAGAATTCAGCACCAGAGTAGAGATGAAACAGGTTGGTTTCCGTCAGGAAGCGGCTCGTTTGGGTGGAGTTGGTTCTTGCGGACGCGAACTTTGCTGCTCTACTTGGTTAACAGATTTCAGAAGTGTAAATACATCAGCAGCTCGCTATCAGCAGTTATCATTGAATCCACAGAAATTAGCAGGTCAATGTGGCAAGCTTAAATGTTGTTTGAACTATGAGTTAGATACTTACATGGACGCGCTGAAAGATTTTCCGGATTACGACACGAAATTAGTAACAGAAAAAGGAGATGCTGTCTGTCAAAAACAAGATATTTTTAAAGGTTTAATGTGGTTTGCTTATACAAACAACTTTGCCAATTGGCACGTTTTAAAAATCGATCAGGTAAAAGAAATTATTGCAGAGAATAAACAAAAAAATAAAGTCTCGTCTCTAGAAGATTTTGCTGTTGAAGTGGTTGCAGAACCAGAAAAAGATTTCAATAACGCAATGGGACAAGAGAGTTTAACTCGTTTTGACCAGCCAAAAAGAAAGAAAAAACCAAACCGAAAACGCAAACAAAATGCTGAAACTGCAGGAGTTGCTGTTCCGGTAAAACCACAGCAGGAAAAAAACACAAATAATAACATTAAACCTGCAGGAAATAATAATCCGAATGGAAACCCAAATAAGCAGAATAAGCCGAATCCAAATAAGCAAAATCATAAGAACAAGCAGAATCCGAATAAACAAAACAATTCGAATAAGCAGAATTCTAATGAAAATAAATCTGCTGAACCTAGAAAACCAATAACGAATACTAAAAATGAGAATAAAAAATAGCGGAATTCTTCTTTTGGCAGCAATACTTCTTTTTTCTTGTGACAAAAAGCGAGTATTTGATGAGTATAAATCTGTTGGGAGTGCTTGGCACAAAGACAGTATTATAAGCTTTAATCTGCCAGTTTTAGATTCTACAAAAAAATACAATTTGTTTGTAAACATACGAGACAACAACAATTATCCGTTTAATAATTTGTTTTTAATTGTTGCTATTGAAACGCCAAGCGGATTTACAAAAGTGGATACTTTAGAATACCAAATGGCCGCTCCAGATGGAACTTTATTAGGAAACGGATTTACTGATATTAAAGAAAGTAAGCTGTTTTACAAAGAAGATGTAAAGTTTAAAGGAACTTATAAAGTCCACATCAAACAAGCCGTTAGACAATCAGGAAAAATTCCTGGTGTCGAAGCTTTAGAAGGAATTACAGACGTTGGTTTTAGAATAGAACAAAAAGATTAGAAAATAGTTATGGCTGCTAAAAAAAACAATCAATCAAACAAGGATATTAATTATTATAAAAAGAAATTCTGGCGGGTTTTTGCTTACTCCATGTTAGGAGTTTTGGCTTTCTTTTTATTTGCTTCTTGGGGGTTATTTGGATCGATGCCTTCATTTGAAGATTTAGAAAATCCAGATTCAAACCTCGCAACAGAAATTATCTCTTCTGATGGAGTTGTGATCGGTAAGTATTTCAAAACCAACAGGTCTCAGCTTAAATATTCTGATTTGCCTAAAAATTTGGTCGAAGCGCTTGTAGCGACTGAAGATGCACGTTTTTACGAACATTCAGGAATTGACGGACGCGGTACTTTAAGAGCTGTTTTTAGTTTAGGAACAAATGGTGGAGCAAGTACACTGACACAACAGCTTGCTAAACAATTGTTTCATGGTGAAGGGTCTAAGTTTTTGCCTTTCAGGATTGTACAAAAAATAAAAGAGTGGATTATTGCCATCCGTCTAGAAAGACAATATACAAAGAATGAAATTCTGGCGATGTACTGTAACGTTTATGATTTTGGAAATTACTCGGTTGGAGTAAGTTCTGCAGCACAAACTTACTTTTCTAAAGAACCAAAAGATCTGACAGTAGACGAATCGGCTATTTTGGTCGGAATGTTTAAGAACTCAGGATTATACAATCCAGTTCGTAATCCGCAGGGAGTAAAAAACCGTCGTAATGTGGTTTTATCTCAAATGGCAAAAGCAAAAATGATCTCTGAATCTGAAAAAGAGAGACTTCAAGCCCTTCCTATAACTTTGAAATTTAAGTTAGAGAGCCACCGTGAAGGTATAGCAACCTATTTTAGAGAATATCTTCGTGATTATATGAAGAAATGGGTGGCAGAAAACAAAAAACCAGACGGATCTGATTATGATATTTACAAAGACGGACTTAAAATCTACACCACAATAGATTCTAGAATGCAATCTTATGCAGAGGAAGCCGTTTCTGAACACATGAAAAACTTGCAGCAACAGTTTTTTATTGAACAGAAAACCAATAAAAATGCTCCTTTCGTAAATATTACGCAGGCAGAAACAGATAGAATCATGATGCAGGCAATGAAGAACTCTGTTCGCTGGGCGCAAATGAAAGAAATGGACAAAAGCGAAGAGGATATCATTGCTTCATTTAAAGTAAAAACAAAAATGCGCGTATTTACTTGGAAAGGAGAACGCGATACTACAATGACACCGCTGGATTCTATTCGTTACTACAAACACTTTTTGCAATCTGGTTTAATGTCGATGGAACCGCAAACTGGTGCAATTAAAGCTTGGGTAGGAGGAATTAACTACAAATATTTCCAATACGATCACGTAGGACAAGGAGCAAGACAAGTAGGATCTACTTTTAAACCTTTCGTTTACGCAACTGCAATCGAGGAGTTAAATATGTCTCCTTGCGACTCTATTCTTGATGGTCCGTTTATGATTCATAAAGGGCGTCACCACGTAACGGAAGATTGGGAACCAAGAAACTCTGATTACAGATACCGCGGAATGGTAACTTTAAAACAAGCTTTGGCGGCTTCGATCAATACAGTTTCTGCTAAATTAATTGATAGGACAAGTCCAGAAGCAGTTGTGGAATTGACTAAAAAATTGGGAGTAAAAACGGAGATCCCAGTTCAGCCTTCAATTGCATTAGGTGCAGTAGATATTACGGTTGAAGATATGGTTGCAGCATACAGCACATTTGCAAACCAAGGTGTTTATGTGAAACCCCAATTTTTAAGCAGAATAGAAAACAAAAGTGGAGAGGTTATCTATGAACCAATCCCAGAGTCTCATGACGTTTTAAATAAAGATATTGCCTTTGCGGTAATTAAATTACTTCAAGGGGTAACAGAAAGTGGCTCAGGTGTGCGTTTACGTACTCAGGGCGGAGGAAGCGGAGACAATCGCTGGACAGGATATCCATATATGTTCAAAAATCCAATTGCTGGTAAAACCGGTACAACTCAAAATCAGTCTGATGGTTGGTTTATGGGGATGGTTCCAAATTTAGTGACAGGTGTTTGGGTTGGATGCGAAGATCGTTCCGCACGTTTCAAAAGTTTGACTTACGGACAAGGAGCTACAGCAGCTTTACCAGTTTGGGGGTACTTCATGAAACTTTGTTATGCTGATAAAAACCTTCAGATTTCTAAAGGAGAATTTGAGCGCCCAGCAAACCTTTCAATAAAAGTAGATTGCTATGCTAGACCAGCTATTGTAAAAGATACTACAGCAACAGAACAAAATACAGATGAATTTGAATTGTAACAATGTTGCAATAATATTCAACTAATTCTTTAACATCCCTTTACTGCTCTTTTGAAAAGATTAGTAAAGGGATTTTTATTTAGGTTTTATTTTTTACGAAATCGTTATAAATTAATCTAAAAATCTTATTTTTATCAAAAATATACAGTATTAAAGACCCTTTGTTATGATAACAAAAAAAGTAAATAACGTTCAAGATGCAATTAACGGAATCGAAAACGGCATGACCATCATGTTTGGCGGTTTCGGATTGTGTGGTATTCCTGAAAATACAATTGCAGCTTTGGTAAATACATCTATTTCAGATTTAACCTGTATTTCTAATAATGCAGGTGTTGATGATTTTGGTTTAGGATTATTATTGCAGAAAAAACAGATAAAAAAAATGATTTCTTCCTATGTGGGAGAAAATGCCGAATTCGAACGTCAAATGCTTTCTGGAGAACTAGAAGTTGAGTTAACTCCCCAAGGAACTTTAGCAGAACGATGTCGTGCAGCTCAAGCTGGAATCCCAGCATTTTTTACACCAGCAGGTTACGGAACTGAAGTTGCCGAAGGAAAAGAAGCACGCGAATTTAATGGGAAAATGCACATCATGGAAGAAGCTTTCAAAGCCGATTTTGCCATAGTAAAAGCATGGAAAGGTGACGAAGCCGGAAATCTAATTTTCAAGGGAACAGCTAGAAACTTCAATGCTTGTATGGCTGGCGCGGGAAAAATCACAATTGCTGAAGTTGAAGAATTGGTTCCTGTTGGTTCTTTAGATCCAAATCAGATTCATATTCCGGGAATTATGGTACAGCGTATCTTTCAAGGAGAGAAATTTGAAAAGAGAATCGAACAACGTACAGTGAGAGTTAAGAATTAGATAATCATCCATTCGTTTAAAGAATCATCTAATTATCAAATTCACTAATTGGCACATTAAAAAAATATGATAAAAACACTTTTTTGCGGTCTGCTCCTTTTCTCTGTTTCATTTCAGAGTTATGCCCAAACAACAGATAAACTTCGACAAGAACTAAAGCAGATTATTGCTGGCAAGAATGCAACGGTAGGAATTTCAATAAAAAGCATTGAAGATAAAGATACTTTAAGTGTAAATGGAAATTTGAAAGCTCCTTTAATGAGTGTTTTTAAGTTTCATATTGCATTGGCTGTTTTAAACAAAGTAGATGAAGGAAAACTTTATCTGACTCAGAATATTTTTATAAAAAAGAAAGATTTACACGAAGATACTTGGAGTCCGATGAAAAAGGATTTTCCAGACGGAAATGTTACTCTAACCTTAGATAAATTGCTTAGATATACGGTTTCACATAGTGATAATAACGGATGTGATATTTTGATAGATTTAGTGGGAGGAACTAAAGACATACAGAAATTTATATATAAGCAAGGAATCAAGGACTTCGTGATTAAAGTGAATGAGGAACAGATGAAAAGCTGGAAAAATTTATATATAAATACAACAACACCTTTGGCAACAACAGAATTGCTGGAGAAATTCTATAAAGGAGAGATTCTAAAAGAATCGACAACAAAATATTTGTATCAAATAATGGTAGAAACATCAAGAGGCTTAACTTGGATGAAAGCGGGACTTCCTGAAAATACCGAATTGGCGCACAGAACCGGAATGTCTGGAACTAACGATGATAATTTGAGAGCAGCTATGAACGATGTTGGAATAGTAAAACTTCCAAATGGGAAACATTTTATTATTTCTATTTATTTAAAAAACATTACAGAAAATCAGCAGGATACAGAAAAAATAATGGCAGATATAACCAAAGCGACGTGGGAGTATTTTACGAATAAAAATTAGATAATGAGAAATTGTCATAATTAGAAAAATAAACACATTGCGTAAAGAATTATCTAATTATCAAATTCTCTAATTTACACATTAAAGATATGGCACTTAGTAAAGAAGATATTGCAAAACGAATTGCAAAAGAAGTTAAAGACCGATATTTTGTAAACCTCGGAATCGGAATTCCTACTTTGGTAGCAAATTACGTAAGAGAAGATATAGCAGTAGAATTTCAAAGCGAAAACGGCGTTCTCGGAATGGGACCTTTTCCGTTTGAAGGCGAAGAAGATGCTGATATTATCAATGCAGGAAAACAAACCATTACGACACTTCCAGGCGCGAGTTTCTTTGATTCGGCTTTTAGTTTCGGAATGATCCGCAGTCAGAAAGTTGATTTGACTATTCTTGGAGCAATGGAGGTTTCTGAAAACGGAGACATTGCCAATTGGAAAATTCCAGGCAAAATGGTAAAAGGAATGGGAGGTGCAATGGACTTGGTGGCTTCCGCCGAAAATATAATCGTTGCCATGATGCACGTGAACAAGGCAGGAGAGTCTAAAATCTTAAAAAGATGCACTTTACCTTTAACGGGTGTAGGATGCGTTAAAAAGGTTGTAACTGAGCTTGCAGTGCTCGAAGTAACCGAAAAAGGTTTTAAGCTCTTAGAACGCGCGCCAGGTGTCTCAGTCGAGCACATCATCGCATCAACAGAAGCTGATTTGATTATTGAAGGTGATATTCCTGAAATGGAAATCCAATAATTTAAAAATGAGTTATCAAAAAAGCCAGTGTTTAAACTGGCTTTTTTTAATTATTGCTTTGGATAAAAATCATCCCAAGTACTTTCTTTTTTTCTATAAATTTTGTCCTTTGGGGTTAAAAGTTGTTTTTTCCAATGGTTGTTTTCAAAATAAATTTTTGTGGAATCAGAATAGCTCGCAATTCCATTATTGGTGTCATCATCACTTTTAGGAACGAAGGAAACATTTCTGAAATAAAACGTTTGCTTTACGTTTTTCGGATCAGTATTTAAAAACTCAGTCCAACTACCCCAGCCACCATCATTAGATGATTCCCATTCGTGAATAACTTGAATATCTTCATTCGTTAAATAAAGCAAGTATTGTTTTTGAAGAAAACCAGAAGCCTGAAAACCAAAAGTTAATTGAAGAAATGGAGAGAACGAGGAATCCTCGTCTGGTGAAAAACCATAATTTGCAATCCATTCCGAATCTTTTACGTAATCATTAATTGTAAAATTTTCAGAGGCAATTTTTTCCTTGTTTACGTAAAAATCAAGATTGTATTGAACAGTTTCAGTACTGTCTTTATTTACGGTATTCTTTAAAAGCGAAGCAACAATGTAATTGCTCTTGAAATCGTTACCAGAAATACCAATTGTATCTATTTTTAAAGCTTTTTCAGAAGATGAAACAACTTCTTTTTTAATGTCATTTTTTAATTTTTGATCTGGTTTATTTTTGCAGTTTATTACAATTAAAGAAAACAGAAGAATACATACTTTTTTCATTATTAGAATTTTCTTACAAATGTAATTTATTTATGGAACGCATTTGAGCAAATTGTGAATATTTTTTATTGAATGCTTTTAATCTGAGATTATTAAAGAATATACTAATTTGCCTTTTTTATAATATGCTCTTTCATCTGGCTTTGTTAGTAATATAAGATCATATAATTCAATCTTATCTTTATAAAATAGAATTCCTAAGTTTATAATGGATCCGCTAATTGAAGTAAACCGTATAGCAGTCATGTCTTGAATATTTGCACCGTCTCCGTTTATAGTAATATAGTAGCTTTTAAAATTCGCAAGACCTTTTACTTTTCCATCTTCAGTAAAAATAATTTCATTTTTTGAAGATTTGGAAGCGTATTTTTTATTGGAAAGTAGTCTGTTTATCAAAATGTGCAGAACGGATAAATTTGCTTTTTTTGCTTCTGTTATTAAAGTACTGTCTGCTTTTATAAATTCTTGATCGCGATATCTTTCGTCAATTGGGAGCATTATCAAATTACCATTTTTAATATGAGCTTTTTGTGTATCACTTTTAGATAAATAAGTAACTAATGTGTCGTTTATAATTTTGGCTGGATATTTATTTAATTCTAAGTCATCATTAATAAAAGTAACACTGTCGTTTAGATTTGCAGAGATGATGATTTCAGTGTCTCCATTATCAATAGTTTTTATTTTATTCTCAAAGACAATATCATCAACAAAGTCTTTTGCAATCCAATGGCCTGCAAAATTGTTTGTTGAAGATGTTTTGTTCTCTTTTTTTGAATCGTTGCACGATATAATTGTAATGATTAAAACACTAGTTGAAATAGTGTAAAAGATTTTTTGAATTAATTTCATTTTATAATTGTAAATAATATATTACAAATATATGAAATTTAATCTTTTGCAAACTTCTTTTAAACAAAAATGCCATTTGAAATTTCAAATGGCATTTTTGTTTAAAACTATGATTCTTTCTATAAATTAAATGAAGCTCCTAAACTAAAAGTAGCCTGATTATTTAAATGATAAAATGGATCATTGTTTGAACCATATTTTGCAATTGGAAATCCGATTTCTGTGAAAACACCAAATCCGTCAGTAAAGAAATAACGACCACCAACATGACCTCCAAAATTATGTAAACCTAAACTTAGTCCAGGATAAACGTCTAATTGTTCCACACCAATTACACTAGACAAGTTAGCATTGATTCTTGCTTTGGCATCAAAACGATCACCAAAATCTGGTTTGGCTTCGCTGTAAGCAACATTGCTTCCGTGGTAGAAACCGGTAAAATTATCAACTCCTAATAAATAGTTAGCAACAAATCCAAAAGAGAAATTTTCTCCTAAACCAAAATCTATAGAACCTTGAATCCCAGAACCACCATCTTGTAAATTAGCACCAACGTTAACTCTCGTATCACCTTTACCAGTATAGGCTTGCTGTGCATTGATAAATCCGAATGAAACTAAAAACAAGAGTGTAATAACCTTTTTCATAAATTTTAAATATTAATTATTTGAAAGCAAAAATAAATTTTAAATAAATTAATTCCTACCTTTTTCGTTAAAATACAATTCGTTCAGCGGCTCGCTCTGCCAGTATTCTTTGGTGTCAACATTCATAATAGTAAGCGGACCTCTAAAGGCAGCACCAGTATCGACATTCCATACGCAGGCTTTGTTTACTGGAACAGTTTGACCGATTCGTGTAACTGGAGTATGGCCAATGTAAACTTCTTTATAAACGGTAAATCTTTTAGGATAGTTTATGTCATCCTCTTTTAATTTTGGATCGAGAGAAAGAGCGGTTTCCCAAAGTGTTCTGTCCCAATAAAATAGTTTAGAAAAATATTCCCATTTCACGCCATTCAAATTAGTAAATCCCGCATGAACAAACAAACGGTTTTGTTCGTCTAAGTAATAATCTTGAAGACTTTCTAAAAAAGCAATATGAGCTTTTTTCTTTTCAGGAGAAATCTTAGCATAGCCTTCAACGGTCGCTTTACCGCCATGTTTGTACCACATTTCTTCATCAAAATCATCGTTTCTGTCTTCTAGCCAGTCAAGTGCGAGCTGATCGTGATTTCCTCTAATGCAAATACAGTTTTGTTTATTTTTTAAATCGATCAGATAGTCAATTACTTCAACAGACTGACTCCAGCCATCCACATAATCGCCTAAAAATATCAGTGTATCTTCTGTAGTAACTTCGGCTCTTTTCATCACTTGTTCAAGTGCAAGTAATCCTCCGTGAATGTCGCCTATAACAAATGTTCGCATTATTTAATTTTTCGAGTAGAAGACAAAAATAAAAAGAATTATTGGTTTGCACCCATTGAATCTGTTTTCTTTGAAGATTGATATTATTTATAACTATATGAAACGTTTTTTTATTGCTTTTCCTTTTTAAATTTGCAAAATGTCTGAAACACCAACATATCGCAAAATTATTCACATCGATATGGATGCTTTTTACGCATCGGTCGAACAGATGGATAATCCTGATTTACGCGGAAAACCTGTGGCTGTTGGCGGCTCTGAGAATAGAGGAGTGGTTTCGGCTGCAAGTTATGAAGCTAGAAAATTTGGAGTTAGAAGTGCTATCAGCGGTGTTTTGGCTAAAAAATACTGCCCGGAGATTATTTTTGTGCGGCCAAGATTTGACCGGTACAAAGAGATTTCAGCTAAAATTCATAAAATCTTTCATGAATATACTGATTTAGTCGAACCTCTTTCGCTTGACGAAGCTTATTTGGATGTTACCCAAAATAAAAAAGGAAATCCCAGCGCGAGTCTTTTGGCGCAGGAAATTAGAGCAAGAATTTTTAATGAAGTGGGTTTGACAGCTTCTGCAGGTATTTCTGTTAATAAATTTGTTGCCAAAATAGCCAGCGATTATAACAAACCCAACGGACAAAAAACAGTTAATCCAGATGAAGTTGAAGCTTTTTTAGAAGATTTGCCCATTCGCAAGTTTTATGGAGTAGGAAAGGTAACAACCGAAAAAATGTATCAGCTTGGTGTTTTTACTGGAACTGACTTGAAAAGCAAATCATTGGAATTCCTAGAAAAACATTTCGGAAAATCGGGTGCATTTTATTACAATGTGGTTCGAGGTATTCATAACAGTGAAGTAAAATCATCTAGAATTACCAAATCTGTTGCCGCTGAACATACTTTTGATGTTAATCTTTCATCAGAGATTTTTATGATGGAACAATTAGAAAGAATTGCAGTTTCATTAGAAAAGCGTGTCAAAAGACATAATATTTCTGGAAAAACAATTACTTTGAAAATTAAATACAGCGATTTTACACAGCAGACACGCAGTAAAACACTGCCTTATTTTATTTCTGATAAAAGCTTGATTATGGAGAATGTAGAAGAACTATTGTATCAGGAAAAAATGAAAGATTCAGTACGATTACTCGGAATTTCTTTAAGTAATTTAAATACAGAAGAAAAAAAAGCGGTAGTTGTACAACTAAAATTTACGTTTTAGTACTATTTTTAACACAGAAAATACAGGATTCTGTGAAGATTAATGAGGTTTTTAATTTATCTTTGAGAAAAGATTTGTTGATGATCTAAACAAGGTTTATATGAAAAATGCGGACTCTGATGATTTTTTACAGCGAAATACAGTTCCAATTCTATCTTGGGATTTTCATTACGAGTATGTCAAGGAATTAAAGGCCTTAACTGCTGATTTGGAGAAAGTGAATCAAATTTCCAATCAGTTTACATGGGATGAAAAAAAGCTAAATATCCGTGAGAGAATCAAAGAAGAAGTCGTTTTGATTACCGATTTAGATTTGAAAATAGTTTTCGCTTCAAGCGGCATCAAAAAAATGACTGGTTATAAGGAGGAAGAAATATTGGGTAAAACTCCAAAAATGTTTCAAGGACCAGCAACATCCAAAAAGACTTTGAAAGAAATTAGAGAAGCTTTGGCAAAGAAAGTTCCTTTTGAAAAAACACTCGAAAACTACCGAAAAAACGGAAACACCTATAAATGCAAGATAGAAGCATCGCCAGTTTATAACTTGAATGGAGAAATATCGCATTTTATAGCTTTTGAAAAACAGGATTTAAGTGCTTGATGATTTAACCGCAAAGAGCGCAAAGGTTTACGCAAAGTTCGCAAAGAATTATATAAAACAAAAACCGCCCAATAGGCGGTTTTTGTTTTATATAGTAGCGTGCCTTGCGTAAACCTTTGCGCTCTTTGCGGTTAAGATAAACTACAAATTTGCAAAGAAATCATTCCCTTTATCATCAGTAATAATAAAAGCAGGGAAATCTTTAACGGTGATTTTACGAACCGCTTCCATTCCTAATTCTTCAAAATCAACAACTTCGACTTTAAGAATATTGTCTTGAGCCAAGATAGCAGCAGGACCTCCAATAGAACCTAAGTAGAATCCTCCGTATTTGTTGCAGGCATCTGTAACTTGTTTGGTACGGTTTCCTTTAGCCAGCATAATCATACTTCCGCCATTTTTTTGGAATTCATCTACATAAACATCCATACGTCCCGCAGTTGTTGGCCCAAAACTTCCAGAAGCCATTCCGTCTGGCGTTTTAGCAGGACCAGCATAATAAACTGGGTGATTTTTGAAATAATCAGGCATTGGTTTTCCAGCGTCTAATAATTCCTTGATTTTTGCGTGAGCAATATCTCGGGCAACTATTACAGTTCCGTTTAATTTTAAACGTGTTTTGACTGGATATTGAGATAATTTTGCTAGAATATCTGCCATTGGCTGATCTAAATCAATTTCTACAGGCGCTTCTAGATGTGGAGCTGTTTCTGGTAAAAATTGTTTCGGATTTACTTCTAATTGTTCAACGAAGATTCCGTCTTTCGTAATTTTTCCTTTGATATTTCTATCAGCAGAACAAGAAACGCCTAATCCAACCGGACAAGAAGCCGCGTGGCGTGGCAAACGAATTACACGAACATCATGCGTAAAATATTTTCCTCCAAATTGCGCTCCAATTGCACTTTCCTGACAGATTTTCTGAACGCGTTCTTCCCATTCAAAATCACGGAAAGCCTGACCAGACATATTTCCAGAAGTTGGAAGATGGTCATAATAACCAGCAGAAGCTTTTTTAACAGCACTTAAATTTGCTTCCGCAGAAGTTCCGCCAATTACCAAAGCTAAATGGTACGGAGGACAAGCAGAAGTTCCTAAGTCTTTAATTTTTGTACGAATGAATTCATCTAATGATTTCTCATTCAATAAAGACTTAGTTTGTTGGTATAAATAAGTTTTGTTTGCAGATCCTCCGCCTTTTGCCATAAACAAAAAGTCGTAAGAAATTCCTTTTTTGGCATAAATATCAATTTGCGCCGGAAGATTTGATCCTGAATTCTTTTCTTCAAACATCGAAATCGGAACAATCTGCGAATAACGTAAATTTCTTTTTTGATAAGTATTAAATATACCACGGCTCAACCATTCTGCATCGTCAACACCTGTAAAGATGCTTTCTCCTTTTTTAGCCATTACAATTGCCGTTCCAGTATCTTGACAGCTTGGCAACTGACCTTCGGCAGCAACAGAAGCATTTTGAAGTAAATTGTACGCCACAAAACGATCGTTATCTGTAGCTTCTGGATCGTCAAGAATTTTTCTTAGTTTTTGTAAATGAGTCGTTCTCAACATGAACGAAACATCTGTTAAAGCTTCTTCAGCCAATAATTCTAAACCTTTTGGATCAACCGTTAAAACTTCACGTTCTCCAAATTGTTCCACTTTTACAAAATCTGAGGTGATTTTGCGATACTGTGTATCATCCTTTAAGATCGGATAAGGATCTTGGTATATAAAATCAATCATTGCTTTGTTTTTTTTACAAATTTAGAAATTATTTACCTAAGAAAGAATTTGAATAAGGGTTCTATAACTGTTAATTATTGACTATTGAATTGGTCAAAAGTCATCTTTTTTTCAAAGTATGCTTTATCTTTTACAGACAATAATTTCTTGCTCCATTGGTTTTCTTTTAGCTCAAAGGCAATTGAATCAGAATGTTTTAGGACTCCCATGTCTACATTTTCGTCGTCATCTGCAGGTATAAATGCAACAGTTTTGCAATAGAATGTTTTTGGATCAGCACTTTTCGACGGATTTACAATTTCTACCCAATTTCCCCAGCCACTGTCAGACATTGTGTTCCATTGATGTACCAATTGTAATTTGCTGTTCTTTAGGTAGTATAAATAATTTTCATGTGTGTAACCACAAGCCGGATAGCCAACTGTAACTTGTATAAAAGGAGAATTTTTAGAGGTTTCGGATGTCAGTCCGTAAGAAGCCATCCAATCTGAACCTTTTTCAAAACCTTTAATCGTAATTTTTGACGATCCGGTTTTGCTCTTGTTTTGGTAAAAATCTAGTCGATATTTAACCGTTACGATACTATCTTTATCTGCCTTTTGTTCTACAAGATTAGCTAAAATATAATCTTTTGAAGATTCTTCTCCGTTTACATAAATTCCGACAGTATCGGTTTTAATAACTTTTTCGTCAGCCGAATCGTCAATCGATTCCATTGGTATTTCCTGTATTTCAGGTAATGCTGCAATTGCTTCTGAATCTGTAGGTTTGTTTTTTTGACAGCCGATCAAAAGAACTGACAAAAGAAGAAGTGGTATTCTCATCGTATTATTTTAGATTTTCAAAAATAAATTTTTCATCGTATTGGACGTTAAATTTATTTAGAAAATTTAAATATTCATCATGAAAACTTTGTTTTTTGTGATGTTCTTTTTGATTTAAGATGTATTTATAAACCGAATCTATTTGTGATTGGCTGTAAGAGAAAGCACCATATCCTTCCTGCCAGGAGAACTTTGAATTAGTTAGATGATTGTCATTTATATATTTAGAAGATTTTGCTTTAACAATTTTCATTAGTTCTGAAATTGTAATTGTTGGTTTTAATCCAATCAAGCAATGAACATGATCCTCAACCCCGTTTATAATAATGGTTTTACATCCAGTTTCATTAATTAAGTTTCCAATTACAGCTAGCAATTGCGATCTCCATTTTTCTTCGATTAAAGCATTTCTATATTTTACCGCGAAAACAATCTGAATGTAAAGCTGATGATATGTATTTGCCATTTTTTGATGTTTACAAACGGCAAATTAAAATTTTAATTTGTGAAGAGAAATAATTTTGTAATATTTAACTTATTTTTTATGGCGTGAAAGATGAATCGTACCTATGGAATTCATGTGAATAATGTTCATTTCGGTCAACGGATTGAAATTCGTTGCTGAAAAATGAATCGTTCCTATGGAACTCATGTCATAATGTTCATTTTGGTCAACGGATTAAAATCCGTTGCTACAATATAAATCGTTCTGAGGGAACTCCTTTGATAACATTCATTTTGGTCAACGTATTGAAATTCGTTGCTGTAATATAAATCGTTCCTGTGGAACTCATGTGAGAATGTTCATTTTGGTCAACGGATTAAAATCCGTTGCTACAATATTTAATTGTTCCTATGGAACTATGTTATTATGTTCAAATTTATAAAGAGCCCTCGGCTCGCAAAATATTGTAGAGCCGGATTTTTAATCCGGTTATGCTATAGAAATTATCGTAAGAGAGATCCGTAGGATCGGTTTATATTAAAAAAACCAAGTCGCCACAAAAATAGCCGTAATTACAAATTAAATCAACCAAAAGCATTGTTTCTACAATATTTAATTGTTCCTATGGTATTGTAATTATGTTCAAAATTTATAAAGAGCCGTTGGCTCGCAAAATGTTGTAGGGCCGGATTTTAATCCGGTTATGCTAATAGAAATTATCCTAAAAGAGATCCGTAGGATCGGTTTATATTAAAAAAACCAAGTCGCCACAAAAATAGCCGTAATCACACAGATTAAATCAACCAAAAGCATCGTTCCTAAAGCGTAACGAGTGTTTTTGATATTTACAGAACCAAAATAAACCGCAATTACATAAAAAGTACTTTCGGCACTACATTGAAAAATACTGCTTAATCTTGCTGTTAAAGAATCCGCTCCAAAAGTATTCATAGAATCGATTAAGAAACCTCTTGAACCTGCAGAACTAAACGGGCGTAGCATTGCAACTGGAAGCGCGTTTGTGATTTCTTTGCTTACACCCATATTTGAAAATACAAATCCAATTCCGTCACTTATAATTTCAAATAAACCGCTGTTTCTGAATAATGAAATCGCGACTAACATTCCCAAAACATATGGGAAAATAGTTACACCAGTTTTGACTCCGTTATTGGCTCCAACAACAAAAGTGTCAAAAACGGTTGTATTGGCATCTTTAAATTTTTGCTCATGTCTGAAAGAAAAAATCAGTGTAAAAGCAATGATAGCCAATAATATTAATCCTGAAAGGTTAGAAGTAAAGTAGTTTTTACCGATCAAATCCAAGTGATTGACATACATCAATAAACCAACAATTGCAGCAATTAATCCCATTAAACCAATTAATAGTGAAGCACTTTTAAAATTGATTTTTTGTTTGATACCCACAATTAAGAAAGCGGCAATCGTACCAATAAAAGAGGTAATGATACACGGAAGCATAACATCAGCAGGATTACTGGCGTTGGCAGCAGCACGATAACCGATAATCGAAGTAGCAATTAAAGTTAAACCCGAAGCATGAAGACACATAAACATGATCTGTGCATCGCTGGCTTTGTCTTTATCGGGATTTATTTCCTGTAAACTTTCCATTGCTTTCAATCCAAATGGAGTCGCAGCCGAATCTAATCCCAAGAAATTGGCAGCAAAATTTAACGTCATGTATGAAATAGAAGGGTGATTTTTAGGAATACTTGGAAATACTTTTACAAAAACCGGACTCAAAGCTTTTGCCAATTTTCCTGAAGCTCCAGAGATAATTAAAAGCTCCATTAATCCGCAGAAAAAGGCTAAATAGGCTATAAGCGGCAGAATCAAATCGACTAAAGTGCTTTTACAAGTTGGCAGTAAACCATCAGATTTTTGAAGTCCGCTGAAAATTTTTACTGTTTTGTTTTTATAAACGTAAGTCGTGTCGGCATTCAGCGTATCACGATTGATAATCATGGTTTGATCTGGTGCTTTTTGAATGCTGTCTTTGATAAAAGTAGGAAGTTCTTCAATGTATTTTTCAGAAACTAAAACAGGATCATCTTTTTTTCCATTCAAAACAGAATCAATTGTGTAGGTGTTGGCAGTAAACAAACTGAATACAATAAAAACAATTGAAGAAATAAAAATCGTTAACCAAAATCTGCTCAATACCATAATTCTAATTTTTTGTAAATGTAATTATTTAGCAATAATAAGCATAAAGATTTAAGTAACGAAACAGGAAGTTATGGTTATGAAAGACAATTTTTTAATTAAAATTCAATTCATTCAATAACAATTTTCGTTTCTAAATAATTTTCAAAAGCTTTAATTCCTTCAAAAAGAATTTCTTTTTTGCTCATTTCGGTTTTATTAAAAAACTCCGTTTCTATTTTCACGTGATCTTTTTTAAAAGTTCTTTTCCAGATTCCAATTACTTTTCCGTTTTCTAAAATTATGGGTTTGAAAATACCGTTATTGGTAAAAACTTTCGATTGATGAGCGGCTAGGAAAGAAGCTTCTCGCGTTTTATAAGCAATTAAAATCTCATCAAAAGCAGGCAGAAAATGTACGCTTTCGCGGAAATCCCCTTCATTAATAAGATCCTTTTTAAACCAATATTGCTGATTATCAATAGCAATGTCGCTTAATTGCAACTCAATTGCGTTAATTGTTTTCTTGCAGATTGTAACAGGAAATCCTGACCACCATGAAAAATCGGACACGGTTGCTGGACCATGACTTTCAAAATAGCGAAGGGCTAGTTTGGCTAAAGCTTCTTCTTTAGTTAATTTGGCTTTAGGTTTTTCAACGCGTTCTTCAAGCAAAGCATAAGTAATCTGTTTGCCTTTCATTCTTCCATTGCAGACCAAGCCATCTAATTCGGCATTCATCATTACAATAACTGGAGATAAATCGCCTGCGCTTTTTTGAATGTTGAGCTCTTTCATGATTTCCTCTCGAGTTAAATGATTGTTTCCCGATAGAAGTTTTTCTATTTTGGAATTGACTTTATCAAATTTCTTTTCATCAAAGCCATGTTGTGCAGCCATTGTTGCAAACAGACGTTTTACTTGTGGAGCAGAAAGTTCCAACATCCAATAAATATCATCAGACGAAACAAAATGCCAAGTTGGACGCAGTATATGAGTTCTTATAATTTTGCCAGAATTAATCGCTTCTTCAATTTCTTTTTCTGAAGCGTCACATCGAGAACCAATTGCCCATTTTGCCATTGCATAATCCTGTGCCTGCATCGCGCCAAAATGCCTGACAACCTCTTGAGGTGAACATTTACTTGTCTTAAACAATTTTTGAGCAACAAGACGGTAATGTGAAATTTCAGAATGAATCATTTCTTAGAAAATTATAAGTTTAAAAACCTTAGTATCTCAGTAACTTAGAACCTTAGAATCTTAAAAAGAACTATACATGAATAATTTCATCATCAATCAGTAAATCTTCTCGGCGTAAGCGAAGGAAAACCTGTGCCACGGCAATGGTATCTTTTTCGCAATACGTTACAATTCGGTCAATGTCTTTTTCAACATAAAACACATGTGCAACCTGACTTCCGTCAATATCGCCTTTTGGTGAAGGAACTCCGAGAATCTTGGTCAGCAGTTTTAAAGAAGTAAAATGTTTGTAATCGCCAAATTTCCATAGTTCTAAAGTATCTAAATGCGGAATTTCCCAAGGTTTTTTTCCGAAAAGATTCAGTTTATCTGGAATAGGCATTTGGTTAATGATCATTCGTCTTGCTATAAACGGAATATCAAATTCTTTTGAATTATGTCCGCACATTAAATGCTGAGGCTGATTGAAATGATTATTTATAAGATTAGAAAAGTCTTTGAGGATTTTCTTTTCATCACCGAAGAATGATGTAACTCTGAAATTTCGAATGTCTCCTTTAATGGTAAAAAAACCAACAGAGATGCAGATGATTTTTCCGAATTCTGCCCAGATTCCAGCTCTTTCGTAAAACTCTTCTGGAGAAAAATCGTCTTTTCGCTGATATTGCGTTTTCAGATCCCAGAGAGTCTGCATTTCTACGTCGAGCGAATTGAAATTTTCTTCTTCAGGAACGGTTTCTATATCAAGAAAGAGAATATTGTTGAGATTAATTTTTTCAATCATTTTCTAGACTTCTTAGATATTAGATTGTTAGACTTTACTATTGAAATTTTTACAAATATGCGTAAAATTCCTACGATAAAAAAGGTTAGAATAAACTTTGTTGTGCAGAAGGGCTTTCATGCTCCAAAAGCCATTTTTTACGCGATAATCCGCCTGCATATCCAGTTAAAGATCCGTTTGTTCCAATAACTCGGTGACACGGAACCACAATCCAAAGTGGATTTTTACCATTTGCAGATGCTACAGCGCGAATCGCTTTTACGTCGCCCAATTTTTTGGTTTGATCCATATAACTAACCGTTTTTCCGTATGGAATCTCTAATAAAGCTTTCCATACTTTCTGTTGAAATTCGGTTCCCTGCGGATTTAGTTTAAGATCAAAATCGGTTCTTTTGCCTTCAAAATACTCATTTAACTGCGAAACGGCTTCTTGTAAAATTTCTGGAATTTCCTTAGAAGCTTCATTGGTACCGACATCAGAAACAGAAATTACGGCAATACCATCTTGATCGCCAATAATTTTGGTGATGCCTAAAGGTGAATTGATGTAAACTGTTTCCATATTTTTACCGCAAAGGCGCTAAGATTTATCGCAAAGTTCGCAAAGTTTTTTTAATAATTCTCGAGCTTGAATCGATAGTTTAGACTGTTTTCAATTTTTTCACTTGAAATCACTTTTTTAATATTCGACTTTTCAGAACTGAATTTCGGTAAAGGCAAATTCATTTCTGATGCTTTTTGAGTGTAATATTCTGCTCTTGTGGGATGAAAAGGTGCAGCGGCATTGAAAACTTCATTCCATTTATCTTGATTTATGATGGCTTCAATAATGGAAATACAATCTGTTAAATGAATTAAATTTATTGGTGCATCTGGATTTTCAATGTTTTCTTTTCCCGAAAGAAACTTTACAGGATGACGATCTTCACCAATTAATCCGCCAAAACGGAGAATTGTAGTGTTGAAGTTTTGATTTTTTTGTAAAACATTTTCAACTAAAAGCAATTGTTTACCGCTTTCTGTTTCCGGATTTGGAATGGTTTCTTCGGTAATAAAATCGTTTTCATCGCCATAAACAGAAGTTGAGCTTACAAAAAGCACTTTCTTAACTGTAGATTTTTCTATAAAGGGAATTAGATTCTTGATTTTTTCGACAAAAACTTTTTTTTCTGAATTTGTTTTTTCAGCACGTAGTTTTGGCGGAATATCAATAATTATGATTTCGCTTTCTGCTAAAAAAGAATTTATATTTTCAGAGATACTTTCGCTTTCAAGCGTTACCAAAAACGGATTTATTCCAGCATTTTCTAAAATAGAAAGCTTGTTTTCAGAAGTTGTTGAGCCTTTTATTGAATTTCCTTTTTCGATTAGTTTTTTTGCTAAAGGAAATCCAAGCCAGCCACAGCCAAGTATGCTTATTTTTGTCATTTTTTTTAAGGTTCAGAGGGACAAAGTTACAAAGGTTCTGAGTTTTTGTTTCACCCAGATTTTAAAAAGTCAAAGTAAATCGGACTTTGTCTTTTCCTTTTGCACCCATTCGGTTATAGAATTTAATGGCTCTTTCGTTAAATTGAGGCGTTTGCCATTGAATATTGACACAGTTCTTTTGCATCCCGATTTCTTTTAGTTTTTCAATTAAAAGTTCGCCAATTCCTAAACCTCTTGTTTCTTCTTCAAGAAACAAACAATCCAGATATAAAAATGTTGAAGCATCCCAAGTTGAAAAATCAAATGTATAAGATGCATAACCAACAATAGTTTCTTTTGCAGCAACAACCAAACAGAATAATTGCGGGTTTTCGCCAAAAAGTGCTTTTTTTAAATTTTCCTCTTTTCCTTCGGGAGCATAATCTGCTTTTTCAAATTCAGCATGTTTTTGGCATAAAACAACGAGTTTAGGTAAATCGGTAATTTCGCAGTTTCTTATTGAATATTCCATTGCAGGTTGATTTCGTTTTGTAAAAAATTAATAAAATGTTGAAAATAATCGGGATAAGTTTCATTGGCTCTTGTCGCGACATAATGTTTTCTTTTCAAGCCATTTTTTCCAATTTTTACCGCTTTAATTGGGTTATTTTTTAAATGCGGTTGTAACGCCCATTTTGCCATTGACATTACTCCCATATCAGCTTTTACCATTTCCAGAGAAGCTTCAGTTAATGGCATTGGCGTTATTTTCTTTGGTGAAACTTTGGCTGGAGCCAAAAGAAACTGATGGATTGTAACGGTTTCCATTGGGAGAGAATGTATAATGAGATGTTCATTTATGAAATCCTCGGCAATTACATGTTTTTTATCTGCCCAAGAATGATTTTCAGAAACCACCATTACCATTTCATCCTGAAAAAGTTCTGTGTATTTTATATGATTGTCTTTAATGGTATCGCTTACAATGGCAATATCTATAGTGTTTTCTAAGAGTTTCTGCAACGGAATATGGGTAGCTTCTGTTACGATTTTAAGTTCAATATTGGGATATAAAAGATGAAACTGCTTTAAAACTGATGGAAGCCAATGATAACTGGAAAAGCATTCGGTACTGATTCTGATTTCGCCAGATTCGCCAAAAACCATCTGCTTGATTTGGCTTTGGGTTTCCGAAAGTTTATTCAGGATTTCATTAGCCATTTCATAAATTTTTTCACCTGCTTTTGTGAGAACCAGTTTTTTGTTAGTTCGCAGAAAGATGGCAGTTCCCAATTGATACTCGGCTTCTTTAAGCTGATGACTCAAAGCAGATTGTGTTAAATGGAGTTTATCGATCGCTTTTGTTATACTGCCTTCTTCGACAATTGCTTTTATCAATTTTAAATGACGGATTTCCATTTTTTATGTATTTGTACAGCAAAGTAACAAAATTTTAAAACGGCTTTTACATGAAAAAAACTAATGCGATTCATGAATTCTTTTCGTTTTTCTGGCGTGATTGTAACTTCTACTTTTGGAAAATAAAATCATTAAAACATAAGTAAAATGGAAACACAAATTAAACATTACGAGAATAAGTTAGCTTTTGAAATGGATCCTTCAGATTTATTTGATGCTTTAAACGACGGTGAAAAAATTGTGGTAATCGATGCCCGAAAAGCTTTTGGTTATGACGAAGAACATATTCCCAATGCCATCAATCTGCACCGCGAAATGAATCTGGAAACAACAAAACACTTAGATAAAGATGCTTTATATGTTACCTATTGTACTGGAATTGGCTGTAATGCTTCAACAAAAGGAGCTTTAAATATGACGAAACTTGGATTTAAAGTGAAAGAATTAATTGGCGGACTGGAATGGTGGAAAATTGACGGTTTTTCGACAGAAGGCACAAAAGGTGTGAAGGAAGGCTTGAAAATAGAATGTGCCTGTTAGTTTTTTAGTTACAAAGGTTAAGAGTAACATAGGATAAAAGATTTCTCAGTATATTTAAAAAGCAAAAAGCACTATAAAATAGTGCTTTTTTAATCTTTGTAAATTTGTGTCTTTGCTTCTTTGAACCGGATTTTAAGATTCGACTAAAGCTTTTAAACCTTGTAAAATAGGATTTTCATCACCTTGTGGTTTTTCCTGAACGGCTCCAGGGCGATTGTCATCCTGAATGATTTCGAGTTTTGTTTTCTGATTTTCTTCAGATAAAATATAACTCATTATGAAATAATTCTCTGGTTTATCTTCTAATCCTGGTCTAGGAAAAAAGAGAGAATATTTGATTTTTTCATTTGGAACAACTTCTAAAACTGTTCCCCATTGCTCAAAAACTTGACCTTCCCATTCATTTCTGAATCTAATTTCACTGCCGGTTTTCCAATCTGTAATTAAATCACTTCCATATTGCCATTGCTTGACTAGTTCTGGCTTTGTTAAGGAATTCCAGACCTTTTCTTTTGGGGCATTTAATACTATTGTTGAAATATTTGCAGCCATGATTGAAATGATTATTCTGGTTTTACAACCGGTTTAATACTGTCTGTTGGAACAGTCAAACTATCTGTTGGCACTGTTACGGGTTCAATTGGTTTTACAGGCGCAACATATCTTTTTATTTTCTGTTGTATTAAAATTGCATCATTCAAAACAAAAGGAGTCGGCATCATCCAATTTTCTCTTGGTTTAACATTTAAAAGCGGATTACTCATCAAATCAAATGAACTTTCGATTAAATCCATATCAAAAATAGACGATTTGTTGATATAGAATTCCATTTCAAGAGGTTCGTTGCCAACTACATAATAGCAAAGAATTTTGCTGTCTTCGCGTTGTAAACGATTTCCTTTTTCTCCAGAAGTGGTAACACCGTTTGCTTTAAAATTATAAAACGTCATTTTTGGATTGGCGTAAATATCGTAACGATTTACTTTTCTATTTGGCGTGATTTTGATTTTAAGATATCTGTTATTTCCAATAACGCTGTCTCTTAAGAACTGAATTGTAGGTTTTGGAACATCAACAACTGGAGCAATTGAGCTGTACGTAAATGTTGAATTGTATTTACTTGCCAGAGGAAGTGAATTTAAGCCTACCGTTTTTTGATTTTTTTCGCCCAAATAAGATTTTGTCCAATCATCTAAATTTTTATCGTAAGTTGTCCATACGGCCGAATTATTATCAGCATTGTAAACGTATAATAAACTGTTAGATTTAGCTTTGCCATATTCGTAATCAGAATGGTAACCTGCGTAGATGAAAAATGAAATAGAAGTCAAAAAGAAAACAACTGTCCAAATTCCTTTTCTGGCAAAATCTCCAAAAATGGGCAGAAGCAGCCCAAATAATAAAACCGTTAAAATGGCACTTCCGAATAGAATTTTAAGCCCTAAACCTATTGGAAACATTATAATAAATGGTGCAATAATAGCCAAAGCCGGTATGCTGAAAATTAAATTTACACCTAAACTGTAATGCTGTGTAAAAACAAATATTCCGAACAATACTATTCCAAAGTAAACAGGAATAATTAAGAAACCAGCACCGGTTAAACTATTTGCCAGATAAGCATTTATAATAATCCAAAGCAATAGCGGCGCCACGAAATGATTCATGGTGATTTTGGCTTCAGAAAAATGATGATAGAAAGCAAAACAAATTGCAATACTTAAAGTTACAAATGCACCGATGTAAGCATGACCGTTATAAGTAAAACCGTTTAAAAGATCCGAATACTGCGGATAAATTTCAAGAATAAGTTTCCATCCTAAAAACGTTACTAATCCTGCTATGATTATTGAACCCAAAAGAGGTACAAATCCTTTGAAGATTTCTCTAAAAGAGATGATTCTTTTTACTTTTCCGATGAAGATAAATAAAGCCAGTAATCCAAAAGCAATTAATGTCATTGGCATTACCCAAGAAAAAGGATAATTGATGAATGAAAATGGAGCACTGAAATAAACATTATCTTCTGTAGATTCTGTTTTGGTTAAATCGACATTGGAAAGGTATTTTATTAAAGGCATTATGTAAGTGCCTTGATGTGCTAAAGTAGTTTTGCTTAAATGCTGTACGTCGTCTTGCTGTGTGTGATAGTTGAAATGACCGTCTATAAAAGCAAAATTGTAACCTTGAATATTTCCTTGTTCTCTAAAAACAGTTAAATCGGTATCGTTTGGAAGCATTTTATAAATGCTGTACATTAAAGAGTTTGAAACAGGATGAGAAGTTTTTGCATCAGAAAATGCTTTAACCATTGCTTCATTTCCTTTTGTGGTTTCCATCAGCATATAACTTGGGCCCGAAGTTCCTCTTGCTTCAAAGTTTAAAACCACGCCTACATCTTTTGCCCACGGATGCTGATTCACAAAAAGTGCAGCTCCGTTTAATCCTAATTCTTCAGCATCTGAAAACAATATGATAATGTCATTTTTCTGAGGATGTTTAGAATATAAAAAAGCACGAACACCTTCTAGAATTGTTGCAACGCCAGAAGCATCGTCGCTTGCTCCTTTTGAGAAAGAATGCGGAGCACTATCGTAATGAGAAAGAAGTAAAAGTGCTTTAGTATTGTTGGTTCCTTTTATTCGGGCCAAGATGTTTTTGGACTTTACTAAAAGACCTCTATCGTTTAGAGTAAAACCTTCCTGAACACTTGTTTCTAAACCAATTCTGTTCAATTCAAGTTTTAAATAATTGGCAACTAGTTCATGATTTGTCGATCCGACATAATGTGGTTTTTGTGCAATAATTTCGACTTGGTTTAAAGCCCTTTCGGTTGAGAATTCTGCGAGTGCTTCGTCATCTTTATTGATTCCTTGCGGCATCATTGTGGCGTATATAATGCCCAGCAGAGTTAAGACACAGGCAATGGCTAGAATTGAGGTTTGGTTTTTTCTCATGGTTAATAGACGCTAACTATATTTCTTTTTTAACAAGCATAAAATAATCATTGTCCAGGGAACGATAGCCCTGGTCGTACAAGAAATAATATGTATTTCCTGTCTTAGTTTGTAAAATGTTGGTAAAGAACTCAAAATCAAAGCCTTTGTTTAATAATTTGTCGCGCGTTGCTTTTGATTTTCCATCTACATTTAACTCTGCCAAAATACGGTAATTTTTGCGTAACTTGTTGTTTATATTTCGCATGAAATTCGTACTATCTTTATTTATTTTGTTATTGTACGCATTTCGACAGCTGTCCGAACAGAATTTTTTATCTTCTCTGCCAACAATTTTGATTGAGCACTCAAGGCATGTTTTCATGAATTCAACTTTTTAATTTCATAAAGATCAGATCTACGGTCTTTTAAAGTTTTTACGCTTCCATGTTCGTGTAATTCTTTTAATAAATTAAGGTCAACATCTACAATTAAAGTCATTTCAGTGTTTGGAGTTGCTTCTGCTTTAATTCCGTTACTCGGAAATGCAAAATCAGATGGAGTAAAGACAGAAGACTGCGCATATTGAATATCCATATTGTTGACTTTTGGAAGATTTCCAACGCAACCTGCTATGGCTACATAACATTCGTTTTCGATTGCGCGTGCCTGCGAACAATGTTTGACGCGGGTATAACCATTTTGCGTATCGGTTAAAAACGGTACGAATAAAATATTCATTCCTTCATCTGCCAAAAGCCTTGAAACTTCTGGAAATTCGACATCATAACAAATCAAAATCCCGATTTTGCCGCAGTCTGTATCAAAAGTTTTAAACTGCGATCCGCCTTTCATTCCCCAATGAATTACTTCGTTTGGTGTAATATGAATTTTGGTATACATTTCTGAAGTTCCGTCTCTTTTGCATAAAAATCCAACATTGTACAGATTTCCGCCTTCCAAATACGGCATACTCCCAGTGATGATATTGATATTGTAAGAAATGGCAAATTCCTGGAAACGTTTTCTTATAGGATCAGAATGACGCGCCAATTCACGGATTGCTTCCGCTTCAGATAAGTGATTATAATCTGCCATTAAAGGCGCAATGAATAGTTCTGGGAATAATGCAAAATCGGATCCATAACCAGAAACCGCATCGATAAAAAATTCAGCCTGCTCAAATAGTGCTTCGACATTGTTTAAAGGGCGCATCTGCCATTGAATTAATCCCAAACGGATAATATTCTTTTTAAGATTAATAAGTTTCGGACTTTCATCATAATAAATATTATTCCATTCTAGTAAAACCGCAAATTCCTTAGATTCTTCGTCGCCTTCCAAATAATTTTTGATGATTCTCAAAACATGAAAATCATTGCTTAACTGAAAAGAAAGAACAGGATCATACAATTCCTTAGTTCGTACTTTTTCGATATAAGTTTTAGGAGTCATTTTTTTGGCATGTTCTCTGTAATTCGGAATTCTGCCTGCAAAAACAATCGCTTTTAAGTTCAGCTGTTCGCAAAGTTCCTTTCTTGCATCATACAATCTACGGCCTAAACGTAAACCTCTATAGTTGGGATGAATGAAAACATCTATTCCGTATAAAATTTCAGCATTTGGATTATGAGTAGAGAACTTGTAGTCACCGCTAATCTGCTGATAATTGTGTTTCTTTTCTACCAATTTCTCGTCTACAATAAGTGATAATGCAGAGCCAACGACTTTTCCATCAACTAAAATTACCAATTGTCCCTCTGGAAAAATAGAAAGTAATCTTTCGATATCTTCAGATCCCCAATACGAATCGGCCATTTCGGGATACGATTCAATCATTGATTTTTTTAATTGTTTATAGTCTTCAATTTCTAAATTTCGTAACTCGACTTTTTTGATTTTTGCCTGCATATAGTAAGATTTATCTCAAATATACAAAAAAGATTTCCATTTACAAACGTTTACAAATAGTTACAGTCGATAGTAAATAGTTGATAACCGATTGTCGTTGCTAGCTTTTGTCATCTTTGCACTGTTGAAGTTGATGAACAATTTCAATTTATACGAACATTTAAATATTATACGCCATGAATGCAATGAAAAACAGAGTACAATTAATTGGGAACGTTGGGAATGATCCAGAAGTTAAAACATTAGAAAGCGGTAAAAAACTAGCGCATTTAACAATTGCAACTAATGATGTTTACAGAAACGAAAAAGGAGATAAGGTGGAACAAACCGAATGGCATCGTGTAACAGCTTGGGGAAAAGTAGCCGAAATTATCGAAAAGTTTGTAGTAAAAGGAAAAGAAGTTGCTATTGACGGGAAATTAATACACAGAAGTTACGACGACAAAAACGGTGAAAAAAAGTATATTACTGAAGTTGTTGTAAACGAGATTTTATTGCTTTAAATACTCTTTATCTAAACGCCTCGAAAACAAAATAAACCCGACAGATTTTTAAACTTGTCGGGTTTAATATTATAAAACCGAAGCTCCATTTACATCTGTTGTCAAGACTTCGCTCATATAATCAAAAAAAGGTCTCATATTTTGAAACGCATCCAAGGCGAGTTCTAAAAAATGCGGACTTAAAACTTCTTCGTCTGTAAAACGTTTTATGACCAAAAATTGTTTAAAACGAAGCAAATCAATTGCTGGATGATCTACATCAAAACCTTTTGGTTTTGTTTTGAGCTGTTCGCCTTGTAAAGTCCCAAAGTTATGGACGAAAGCTTTTGAATTTAGTATTTCTTGAAAAGTTTCTGGATCATTTGCAAATTCAGCTCTGATTCTTTTTAAATCGGTAGCATTTGGTCCCCAAAAACCGCCGGCAAAAAAGGTGTTTCCTTTTTCCAGATGAAAGTAATAACCACCTCGTCTGGCTGATGTTGCTCTGGTATAACTGCCGCCCCAAAAAGTTTTGAAAGGCGTTTTGTCTTTAGAAAATCGAATATCTCGGTAGATTCTGTAAACGCTCTTTTTTCCCGAAGCGTTTTCTAAAACATCGGTTTTTGAAAGTTCTTTGAGTAAAGCACCCGCAAAATTTTCAATATGATTTAGTTCGATTAAATATTGTGGTTTATTGGTTTCAAACCAAGGTTTGTTATTGTTTTCTTTAAGCTGGACCAAAAAATCAAGACTCGATTTGGGTATAGTGACGTAGTTTTTCATGAATGAATTTATAAATCAGAGATTGACTGCAATTTAAAACTAAAAAACCCATTAGAGAAATCTAATGGGTTTTTGTATATTTTGTTAAGCAGTTTTTTTGAATAGATCAAACATAGGACAGCGAGAGCAGCGTTTCTTTTCGCTCTTTTTATATTTCTCGCAGCAAGAAGATTTACAATTTTCAATCTTCTTAATCTTATCAAGGATTTCAGAATTTTTCTTTTTCTTTTTATCCTTTTTCTTTTCCTTGTCTTTTTCTTTCTTGCCCAATTTTCCTCTGTATTATAAAAACAGAGACAAATATAATCGAAAAAAGTAATTTTTAAATATTCTAAATAAACTTTAACTTTTTTATTTAGGATTAATAGCAATTGAACTAGTGACTGTTAATTGCTGAATATCACGGTCAAACAAGTACAGTCCGCCTTTATCTTCACCAATCAAATTGATTTTATCTAAAATTGATTTCGCTGTAGCTTCTTCTTCGATTTGTTCAGAAACGTACCATTGCAAGAAATTATGTGTTGCATAATCTTTTTCTTCAAAAGTAATATGCACTAATTCGTTGATAGATTTTGAAACAAAAAGTTCATGATTATAAAGCTCCTCAAACATTTCTTTAAAAGTAGAATAAGATATTCTAGGTGCTTTTAAATCTGTAATCTGCGCATGTCCGCCACGTTCGTTTACAAACTTAACCAATTTAAGCATGTGTGCACGCTCTTCGTCTGACTGCGTGTACATAAATTGAGCAATTCCTTCTAAACCGTGTACTTCAGCCCAGCAAGCCATAGAAAGATAGGTTTGCGAAGATTCTGCTTCTATGCGGATTTGCTTGTTTAAAGCCGATTCAATATTTTTTGATAGCATAATAGATGTCTTTTTTGTAAAATTAGAAAAAATAATCCAAACCACTTTTTGAAAACCGTGAAAACATTACGCCTCCTTCTATTAATTCTCGATATATTTAATGCGATTTTATATCGCCAAAAGAGAACGGTTTTGAAAACTGATATTTGTTCATAATCGGATTTCCAAGATCCTCTATCATTAAGCCATCGGTAAATTTTCGCATAATAAATTGCTTTAAATTGCTGTCGTAATAACTTAAAACATAATAATTTTTTAATCTTAGCGCATCATATAATTTGATGTCTTTGTTGCTGTTTAAAAAATAAAATAAATTGTCAATAGCCAAAGGTCTTGATTGATAGTCTCTTGTAAATTTCAGATTCTCATTTAACATAGCATCAAAATAAACCGCTTTGCTTAACGAATAAGGAATACGTTCTCCAAAATCATCCGAAGAATTGAATGAAAAATAAAAATCTGAATATTCTCCAAAACCGCTAAAAGTGATAAAACTATTTCTATTATTTTTAAAAACAGAAACACCGCCAGGAAGTCCGTTTATATTTTTTAGGAATTTTTCAGTGGTTTTTAATTGACGAGGTGTGTTGTTGTCAATTTGCATAACAAAAGGCGAGTTCATGAGGGGAATCGTATCATTTTTTGAAAATGAATAATTCCTGATGCCCTTTCCTGAATCAAAATCTTTGATTTCAAATAAAAGGAATTCTTTATTTGCCTTTATTTGGAATAGTTTATTATCACTATAAAATGAATTCGTTGTTCGGGTCGGAGTTTTCGAAGCTGGAAAATCAAAAGTTCTTTCTTTTATATCACCGGTTTTAATAGTAAGATCAAAAGCTTGTGTTTTGGTAAGAGTATTATCAAATGTCAAAATAATATGATCCTGAACTACATACATTTTACTTATGCTTGATGCCAATTCTACAGGAGTATAAATATCCGGGTCTATTCTTTTTATCGGGAAATATTTGATAAGTGCATTGAAAGAGATTTGTACATTTCTTTCATTTTTAAAAACAAATGAAGAGAAATCAAACATTTTAATCTCGCATTTTCCTTCTTCAAATTTGTATAGTAGGAGATGTTCGAAATCTTTTTCTTTTGTCAGAATATAAAACTTGTTAAGTTGTTGGAAACAGCTTATAATATAATCATGATTTCCTGGAAAATCAAATTTTAAGGATTCTGATGTTTTGTTATGCGGATTATAGGTTGTGATTAAGATGTTCTTATAATCACGGGAACTCCAGTATAACGATGGCTTTTTATCGTCGCTGATGCTGTAACCAATCAAATCCCTGCTTGTTTCATGTTTTATGGAATCTGTAAATTGATTCGCAAGGAATAAAGACTGATTGTATTTTAAAATATTGATGTTTTTATCGTCCCAACTAAAAATATAAACCTCATTGGTTTTTTCATCTTGGGCATTTAAAATTTGAGTTTTTCCCAAGAAGTTCAAATTTAAAGGCAATGAATTTAAAACTGTTTGACTGAACAGCAATGTTTTAGAAAACAAAAGTAGAAGTAGTAGCCGTTTTTTCATAAGATTGAAAATTTATAGAAATTCATCAAAATTTATTCCAAATTTTAAGACATATTTTCTTTCTTTTGATTTAGAGAATAAAAAAGCCCTTAAGAAAAATCTTAAGGGCTTGAATTATATAATGAAAAAAGAAATTATTTCACGACAAAAGTAACTCTTCTAGCTAATCTTCTCGCTTCATCAGAATCTTTCTGGATTGAAGTATCAGCACCATTTGCAATAACGTTTAAACGAGAAGACTCAATTCCTGCTTTTTCAAAAATAGTTTTCACATTATTTGCTCTTGTTTGAGATAGTTTTTCATTGTATTCTGCTTTTCCAACTTGGTCAGCGTAACCAATTAAATCAAGTGACGCAGATGGATTTTTTCTTAAATAATTTAAAACAACATCGATAGCAGCAGTTGAATTCTCGATTGGAGTTGTTTTATTGAAGTCAAAGTATACGCTGTAATACTTGTCATTGATCATTCTTTTGATCAAGTCACTATCAGTCGGCTGAGCTGTGTTTACTTGTTTTTCGACAACCACTTCTCTTTGTACAGGTTTGTTTTTAATTTGTTTTTCTAAATCAGCTACTTTGCTTTCTAAATCAGAAATATCAGTATTATTGTTTGAAGTTACAGTCCAATCAGCATGTTTAGTGTTTTTCCCTAGGTAAACATTTAACCCGACAGTACCGTTGAAAAGTAATCCAGAGAAACCTCTATTGCCTTCAAGATAAGCTCCATCAAAAGAACGGTCTTGAGATGCGTTTAAAATAGTAGAGAAATCCCCAGTTAAAGCTACTCGGTTTGATAATCTTATTTGTCCAGTTACACCAGCAATAAAGTTACCCATTTCATCTGCTCCTTTAAAATTGTCGTTTCTCAATTGAGCATAACCAAAACCAGCATGTCCAAGCAAGCCAAAAGTATTAGTCCAAGTTTCAAAATTCATGATGCGACCTAAGTTGGCAACAGCCTGCAAATCTACTCTGTAGTATTTTGAATCAAAATCGATTGAGCTACTTTTAGCAGTAAAACTATTGTATCCAAAATCAGCCTTTAAACCAAATTTGTTGTTAAACATGTAGCGAACTCCTAAATCACCAACCCAAGGGCTTGGAGTTGCAGTAGAATAACCCGTAGATAATGGTCGTTGAGGTTTAGTTAATCCGCCAGCAAATTCTATCGACCATTTATTAAAACCGCTGTTACTTTCTGTTTGAGCAGAAACTCCTGTCAAGGCAAGAGCAAAAGCCAAAGTCATTACAACTTTTTTCATTTTTAATGTTATTTTAAATTTGGATCAAAACAACAACAAAATGTAAGTAAAAACTTCCCCTATAAGTCAGAAAGATATTAAAATAAGGTAATAATACAGACTCTAAATAAATCAAATAGGTCTCTGAAAGCGATGGAATGGTAAGGGTTTTACTGTAATTTGCTGGTAGTAAATTGTTTATTCAAAACCATCAACAAATTTTCGGAGAATATATTGTTTCGAAAGGGTATCGTAATATCCTAAAATAGAGTAGCTGTTTAGCTTTAGGATGTTAGGAATAAAGATTTCTTTATGTGTATCTATAAAATAAAAAATCTTGTCTGACGCTAGCGGTTCGTGAGTTACAGTTGTGATTTCTAGTTTTTTAGTCCAGACACTTTCAAAAAAAACAGAATAATCACTGTCAATATTGTAATAATTATTGGAAGGAAAATCTCCAAAAAAATCATCAAACATATTAAAGCTGTTCATAGATATGGTTTTTGAACTGCTTCCGGTTCCTCCCAATGTGATAAAAATATTCTTTTTGTTTTTAAAAACAGAAATTCCAGCATTTGTCATTGCTAGTTCTTTTAAGAATCTGCCAGTGTTTTTTATCTCTTTTGGTCTTCGGTTTTCAATCTGCGTTAAAAGTGGCGAATTATTAAAACGTATGGTATCATTTTTTAAAACAGTAAACGATTTTTGAGATTCGCCAGAGTTATAATCTTTGATGTCAAATAAAAGTTCATTAGAATTTACATTGAATTGATAAAGTTTACTTTCGTGATAAAAGGAATTAGAAGTCTTAGCATTTTTCTGTCCTAAAGGCTGGAGAAATGTTTTTTCTTTTATTTCCGAATTTTCCAGATTGATATCAAAAAGCTGTGTTTTTCTCGGACTTTGATCCAATGATAAAATTAAGCGGTTTGGCAATAGGTACAGCTTGCTTTTTGCAGTCACGCTGTAAAGAGGATTATACTCTCCAGGTTCCATTTTTTCGATCGGATTTTCATATAAAATCTGATTGAAGGTTTTTTGCTGCGTTTTGCGATCACGGAAAGTAAAAGAGGAGAAGTCAAGAAATTTTTCGTCGGCAATACCATTTTTAAAAACATAAACAGTTAATGCCTGCTTTGTTTTGTATTGCAGCAAAAGATAAAAATTATTGTCCTTTTGGTAGTGTGTAATTATGGATTGTTCCTCTACAGGTAAGGCAAATTTTAATGCTCGAATCGTTTTAGTTTCAAAATAATATTTGATCACAATTATATTATTTTCCTGCGGTGAGAACCAATACAAAGTAGGATTTCCGTCTTCGCTGAAACTATAACCCATTAGAGATCTTTTTTCTACATACTGTCTAGTAGTTGTAAATTTGTCATTTAGAAATAACGCGCTGTTGTATTTGAGAATCGTCAAACTATCTCGAGATGCAATAAATGCAAAAACATCATGGGTAACTGTGTTTTCTGCATTTAGAGTCTCACATTCCTCTTTTGGAGTTTTTAAATCTATTGAATAAGAAGCTAATACTGTCTGGCTTGTCGAAACAGTATTATACATTAAAACCAGAAAAAGGAAAATTTGTTTCATATGTTTCTTCGAACAAAAATTATTCCATTTAAATTATTGATTCATAAGCTCTTGAAAAATATCTACAAATTGTCCGACATGCAATCCGTCCATTAAGCCATGATGCACGTAAACGGCCATAGAAATAGTTCTTTTTCCAGTTTCAGAGACCATCATTTTTCCAAACGACACTTTAGGACAGCTGTCAGGATAAGTAAAACTTCTTGCATGCGTTAACGAAGTAAAGTTCAACCACGGAATTGCCGAAAAATGAATCAGGTTATCATCATCAAAAGATCTTGTAAAAAGTCCGGTTGTATTTTGAATTCGTTCGATTTCTGTTAATGCATTTTGTTTGAAGATTTCAAAATCTGAATGATATTCAATTAATGAAAATCCAAAAGTACCATCTTCACGGCCAATGGTTGCCGAAGCATCGATACGGTCATTTATGTAAATCTTGCCTTCTGCAATTCGGTATTTAAAATTCTCAATTGTATTTATGGCAACTAAGGTTTTATGCAGATAGAAAATGAAAAATGAAGTATTTAAGCTTTTGGCTGTCTGATACGCTTTGGTACAATCAATCTCTACGGTCGCGCCAAAAAAAGGTTCTTCCATTCGGCTGAAATGTTCAAAATGCTCTTTTCTATTCCAGTTTTCTAAGTCAAAAAGTGTTTTCATTATAATAAATTCGGAACCACTTCTGCAATAGTTTCAAATGCACTAAAATGCTCGTGTTCTATGGTATGATTAATTTTTTCGTGTTCCCAAGTCGTATGAAACGGAATATGAACCGCGTATCCGCCAATTCCTAAAACAGGTAAAACGTCTGATTTTAATGAATTTCCGATCATCAAAAATTCGTGCGATTGAATGTCTAAACGACCAATAAGTTTTTCATAATCAATTTCTTGTTTGTCTGACATTACTTCGATATGATGAAAATAGTGTCCTAAACCAGAACGATGCAATTTACTTTGCTGATCTTTCAAATCGCCTTTTGTTGCCACAACCAATTTGTATTTCCCGTGCAAAGACTTTAGTGTTTCTTCAACTCCATCTAATAATTCGATTGGTTTTTCGAGTAATTCTTTTCCGTATTGAATTATTTTTTCAACGACTTCAACAGGAATTGTATTGTTAGAAATATTCATTGCCGCTTCGATCATAGAAAGAATATAGCCTTTAATTCCGTAACCATACAAAGGTAAATTGGCAATTTCTATTTTGAATAATTCCTGCGAAATGCCTTGATGCGAAAGATAATCTTCCATCAAAGCGCAAAATTTATGTTCGGTTTCCTGAAAATAAGGTTCGTTTACAAACAAAGTATCATCGGCATCAAATGCGATTACTTTTAAGTTTGGTATTTTAGTTTTATGTAACATAATGTGTTTTGTTTCAGGTTTAAAGTTTTCTTTGTTTCAGGTTTTTTGCCACTAATTTCACGAATTAGCACTAATTTTTTTGCCACAGATTAAAATGATTAAAATGATTTTTATCTGCTCAATTTGCGTAAATTTTTTTTCGCCACAAATTTCACGAATTAACACAAATTTTTCCCTGAATACGTTCTATTAAATAAAAAATAAATCTGCTTAATCTGCCAAATCTGCGAGAAAATTTATAATCTCAATTTTTAGAAAAAAGCCTTTTTAAAGAAATTGTTTTATCGTAAAACGTAATTCGGATTCCGAAAAGTAAAACGATTCCGCCGAAAACCATTTGTAAAGTTATTTTTTCTTCTAAAAACAACCAAGCTAAAATCGATGTAATTACAGCCTGACTCAATAAACTTAGTGAAACTCTAGTTGCACGCATGTGCTGTGTGGCATAACTAATCGAAAGCCAAGCACACAATTGGCATATTACAGCTTGTAAAACCAATACAAACCAGCCCGAATCTGAAAATCCTGTAAAAGGTTCGTTTAGTGAATAACATAAAATTCCCAAATAAATACTTGAAGCCATTAAACTTATGGTCATAAACGACAGAACATCAACTTCAGAAAGTACATTTTTGCTCACCAAAAGATAAATCGAATATAAAATTCCGGACAAAACCGCAAACAGAAAGGCCTGATTAAAATTTAAATCGATAAAAAACTCAAAGCCGACTAAAGTAATCATTCCGAATAAAGCGACTAATGTTCCAATCCAAAAATTCGTCGCAGGTTTTGATTTTAAAAACAAAAACGATCCAACTCCCACCCAAACCGGAGATAAATTGGTTAACAAAGAAGCTTGAGTCGCGCTTGATTCCTGAATAGCAATATTCCAAACCGCAACATCAGACGAAAATAAAACACCGCAAAGTATCGCCAAAAGAGCAAATTTTAGTTTTGGAAGTTTAAAATTACCGCTGAAAATAACGTAAGGCAATAACAAGATTACGGCAAAAAACATTCGGTAAAAAGCCGATATTAATCCTGGTGTTAAACGTAATTTTACCAATATGGGGAAAATCGAAATGCAGAGTATACCGCAGATTAAGGCTAATCTTGGTTTTGTGAGTTTCATTTTAAATAATATATTGAATCAGCTTAATCTATAACGCAGTTATCTTTCGAATGTGATTATTCGGAAAAGCTAAAAATTTGATATTTTTTATTTTGTTTGTTATAGTTTCCTAAAAATAGAGAATGGTTGAATTTAAAAATAATTAAATCCTTGTATAGGTCTTTGCCAAAAATAGAAACGCTCTCGCTCACTTCTGCATTTTCTTCCAAAAACAATCTGGCTTTTTCAAATGCTGAAGGTTTTATAGTATCATCTACATGATTGAAATTAGAATCAAATAAACAGTTCGTATAAACGACATTCTTGTCTTTGTAAGAAATCAAATTGTTGATAGTATAACTTGACATATAACCAAAAGACATGGAAGCACCGCCAAAACCACCACCAAAACCTGGTGCCATTCCCATTCCGCCGCCACGAGATATGTCTTGCGAACTTCCTATGACAACATAATATAAGCCATTTAGATTATAACAAGATATTGCAGGAGAAGAGTTGTTGATTTTTCGAATAAATTGTTTCGGTTTTTCTAGCACTTTTTTATTGTTAATACTACCAGACTCCTGAAAAACATCTGAGTTTTTATATGTAATTTCTTCTTCTCTTAAAGTTTTAAACTGGTTAATTCTATTTCCATTTTGATCACTAATGGTGAAAAACAAAACAGTCGGATTTGTTTTGATTTGCAGAATTTTATCATCAATTAAAAAAGAATTTGACATAGGCTCATTAAAATCAGATTCACCATAGAATACTTTGGGCTGTTCGATTGATTTTAAATTTGCAGTAAAATCTTTAAGACTAATTTTTAATATAGTCGTAAAATCGAAATTATTATCAAAAGTAAAAATAATCTCGTCTTTCTTATACGTATAAACCTTGAGTTTTTCTGAGCTCAATGCTAATGACGGCGGACTGTCATTATGAATAGTTTGAACGATATGTTTTTCAAATATTTCAAATAGAACATCGTAAAGGTTGACATTTTGACCAGATTTATTTTTAAATTGTAAGTTAGATAAGTCTACTGTTTTTTCATTCAAATTACCATTTTCATCAGAAACATAAAATTTAAGGATACTGGTATTTTTGACAATGGTAATAAGATAAAAAGTATTATTTATCGTAATCTCTTTAATTACTTTTTCTTTTTTAAACTCTAAATTGATAGGTGTATTTCTAGTTTCTTTTTTTTGAAAATTAAAATACTGAACATCGATTTCTTTTCTGTCTTTTGATGCCCAAAAAACAAAATAATCTTGCTCTTTTTGACTGTATCCAATAATTTCATTGTATTTCTTTTCTGGTCGAAGTGTCGACAAAGAATCTTTAATTTCAAATTTATCACTGAATCTGATGGAAGATACTTTTTCTTTGTCATTCAAAAATAAAATTACTTCTTTATCTGCTTCGTTTGTCACCTGAAAAAAGTCTCTTTTGCTTTGTAATTTAAGATCAAATTCTTTTACAACTTCTTGAGAAAAGGAGTTTGAGAAGAAAAATAAAAATCCAAGAAGAATATAGTTTTTTAGCATAAAAATAGTTTTCGGAAATATAGAGTTTCGATTGCAAATCTAAAGACTTTTAAACATTCTCAAAGAAAAAAGCGCGAACCAATTAAAAACTATAATCAATTCACGCTTTTTTTATTAAAAGAAGACTTCTTATTCTTTCGTTTCTTCAACTTCAATAGTTGGTGGAACTTCTGGAGGAGTATCTTCACCTTTTAAATAATTAGGAAGATTTAATCCTGCCATATTGAATAAATCGTTTAATGGCGGAACTGTTTTCATCATTCCAGAAACAAAGTTGGCAGTTGAACCATTTTCGCCCTGACCGTTTCCAGAATCCCAAACCGTGATTTTATCAATTTTGATGTTTTTAACAGCTTCAACTTGTGTTTTAACCAATTCAGGAAGTTTTTCCAATAACAAAAGCTGGAATGCTTTGCTTGGATCTCCGCCTGCTGCAGCCACAACTTCTTTGTAACCTTCTGCCTGTTTGGTTAAGATTTCTAATAAACCTTTTGCTTCGGCTTCCATTTTAGCAAAAATAGCATCAGCTTCTCCTTTTGCATTTTCTCTAATGGTTTCGGCAGCAGCTTGCGCTTCAATAATGGCTCTTTGTTTGGCAATTTCGGCAGGAATCACAATGTTGGCAATTTGAGTAGAACGCTCTCTTTCAGAACGCGCAAGCTCTGCTTTTTGTTCAGCCAAATAAGATTCTTCAAGTGCTTTTGCCTGCTGTACTTTTTCTGCAGCAATTGCAATACGCAAAGATTCTGCTTCTTTCTCTCTACGAATAGCTTCAGAATTTGCAATGGCAATTTTTGCCTCATTTTCTCCCTGAATCGCTATGGCGTTGGCTTCAGAAGTTTTTACCCTTGTATCTCTCGCTGCTTCAGCTTTTCCAATTGTTTCGTCTTTAGCAGCCGTTGCAATACTAATTTCACGGTCTTTTTGTGTAATGGCGATTTTTACATCTCTGTCTCTGTGCGTCTCAGCAATTTGAGTATCTTTTTCTCTGTCAGCAAGAGCTTTACCAGTTTCTCCTATTTTTTCCTGCTCTGCAACGCTGATTTTTGCTTCGTTAATCGCTTTTGCTGCAGCTTCTTTTCCTAAAGCTTCAATATAACCAGATTCGTCACGAATATCCGTAACGTTTACGTTGATTAATTTTAAACCGATTTTCTTTAATTCGCTGTCAACGTTTTTAGAAATATTGTCCAAGAATTTATCACGGTCTGAGTTGATTTCTTCAATCGTCATTGTTGCAATTACCAAACGCAATTGACCAAACAAAATATCTTTTGCCAATTCTTGAACTTGTTCTGATGATAAACCTAATAATCTCTCTGCAGCAGTATTCATACTGTCAGATTCTGTAGAAATTGCAATGGTGAATCGACACGGAACATCGACTCTAATGTTCTGACGGCTTAAGGCATTAGTCAGATTGGCTTCGATAGAAAGCGGTTTTAAATCTAGAAAAGAGTAATCCTGAATTACAGGCCAGATAAAAGCACCTCCGCCGTGAACACATCTTGCTGAAGTGCCGCCGGTGCGTCCGTAAATGACTAAGATTTTATCTGAAGGACAGCGCTTGTACCTCGAGATTAATGCTGAAATGGTTACGAATAGAACGATTGCCGCAACTGCAATCAAAATAATTGGGTTGATCATTATAATTTATGTTATATGGTTTCTACGATTAGGAGGTTGTTGTTTTCTATTTTGATGACTTTTACGGCACTTCCAGACGGAATTCTTTCGTTTTCTGTCATCGCTTCCAGTTCATGAAAAGCGCCGTTTACGCTGATCATGATTTTACCTTTTCCCGTTTTGTTTTCAGGAATAGTCAAATAAACTTCGGCAGTTTTATGGAGTGTATTGGTTAATTTAAACGAATTATCTTCGGCTAGTTTTTGTACTTGTTTGATCACGAAGAAAAACAAAAGCACGAATAAAACACCAACAACAAGAGCAGTAATGATTAGAAAAACGGGCTTTTCGCCAAGCGTAGAATAAAAAGAAATTCCAGTCCAGCTGAAGCCTAACAAAAAGTTAATCAGGTTTCGTAATGAAAAAAGCTGGAAATCGCCGCCGTCATGAACATCTGCATTAAAATCGGTATCAAAACCGTCCGCGACATCCAGACCCGAAAAGGTAATAATGGTTTGAATAAGAAAAATCAAACTTGTTGGAATCGCGATGTACCAAAAAGATTTAAGCAACGTAGGTAAACTGTCTAATAGCTCCATAATTTTCAATTTTTCGAATAACTTTTGGCGCTAATATCTCATTTTTTTTGTAAGAAAACTAATTTTAAAGAAAAATGTGCTTTACGGTATTTGTACCATAAAAAAAACGTGAAATCAAATATCAATTTCACGCTTTAGTTTAGTTGTCATTTAAGCAAAAGTAAATTTACTGCAGGCTTTCTGAATTTGTTTATCCGAAAACCGTTCAAGTGTTTTGGCAAGCATTTCACTAGTTTTGATGCATTCCATCATTTTTGATCTTAGCTCTTTGTCATCTCCCAATTCTGTTTCAAGAATTCGATTGAAAATTTCAGATAGATAATTGGGTTGTTCTCTAAAATCTCCTTCAAACCAAAGGTCTGAAAGGAATTTTGCCATCGATGGCATCACATCGTGGTGTGTCGGTTTTTGATTTTCGCTTTTTTGCATAAACCTGAAAATATTAAACGCACGAATCCCTCGTTTTAGATGTGCAAAAAATACCCCATAGGGATAGGTTTTCCCATTGTTTCCGCAGGGACATCATGACGAGGGATTCGCTTATGTTAACTTTGTTTGAAAGTTTCTAAATAAATCCTATAGTGTATTTTTTGCAGAACAAACTTACAAATATAAATTTGAAAGAAAGAATAAAATGTAGGAATTTTAATCTGTTTTTGTTTTGCAATCTTGTCATTTCGAGGAACGAGAAATCTTCGCGAGAAGCTCGACAAAGATTGGATTTTCATTGCGGAGTTACTTGCGAAGATTTCTCGTTCCTCGAAATGACAAACTATATGTTTAGATATGTAAAATCAGTTTAGTTAGTTTACCGTTTCTCCATTTGGCGCGTCAGCATCTGGATTTACAAAAACCAGTTTTCCTTCTGCATTTGTTGTCATTAAGATCATTCCTTGACTTTCAACTCCGCGTAAAGCTCTTGGAGCAAGATTTGCTAATACAGAAACACGTTTTCCGATGATTTCTTCTGGAGAAAAACTCTCTGCAATTCCCGAAACAATCGTACGAACATCAATTCCGGTATCTACTTTAAGAACCAAAAGTTTGTTTGCTTTTGGCATTTTTTCAGCCTCCAAAATAGTTCCGATACGAATATCCATTTTCGCAAAATCTTCAAACTGAATTAAATCTTTTTGCGGTTCTGGTTGTTTGCTTTCAGCTAAATTAGCCGTTTTTGTTGCTTCCAATTTGTCTATTTGTTTTTGTATTTCTTCGTCTTCAATCTTAGCGAAAAGCAATTCTGCTTCACCAATTTTATGTCCCGCCGGAATTAAATCTGAATTTTCAGAAATGTCATTCCAATCCAATTTTTTATCGATAATAATATCTTTTGCATCACGATCTTTCTCTTTCAAAAACTTACTGAATCCAGCAAAATGTTCTTTAAGATCTCCTAAATTTAAGATTTTAGAAAGTTTAGCAGAAGTAAATGGTAAAAATGGTTCGGCCAAAACACTCAAAGCTGTAGCAATTTGCAATGCCACATACATTTGTGTCTTTACACGCTCTGGATTGTCTTTCATTACTTTCCAAGGCTCTTCGTCTGCCAAATATTTATTTCCTAAACGAGCAACATTCATCAATTCGCCCAAAGCTTCACGGAATCTGTAACGTTCCACCGAACTTGAAATCACAGCTGGATACGCTTTTAATTCGGCTAAAGTTGCTTCATCAACTTCAGAAAATTCGTTTGGTGTTGGAATTATTCCATCGTAATATTTGTTGGTTAAAACCACAACACGATTGATGAAGTTTCCAAAAACAGCAACCAATTCGTTGTTATTTCTAGCTTGGAAATCTTTCCAAGTAAAATCGTTATCTTTTGTTTCCGGCGCGTTTGATGTTAACGCATAACGCAAAACATCCTGCTTGTCTGGAAACTCTTCTAAATATTCGTGCAACCAAACTGCCCAGTTTTTAGAAGTCGAAAGTTTGTTTCCTTCTAAATTCAAAAACTCATTTGCAGGAACGTTGTCTGGTAAAATATAACTTCCTTCAGCTTTTAGCATCGCTGGGAAAATAATACAGTGAAAAACAATATTGTCTTTCCCGATAAAGTGAACCAATTTGGTTTCTTCATCTTTCCAATATGGTTCCCAATCTTTTCCTTCGCGCGCAGCCCATTCTTTTGTAGAAGAAATGTAACCAATTGGCGCATCAAACCAAACGTATAATTTTTTTCCTTCGGCACCTTCAACAGGAACGTCAATTCCCCAATCAAGGTCACGCGTTACTGCACGAGGTTCTAAACCGCCGTCGATCCAAGATTTTACTTGACCGTAAACGTTAGGTTTCCAATCGTTTTTATGACCTTCTAAAATCCATTTGGTTAAGAAATCAGAATATCTATCTAAAGGTAAAAACCAGTGTTTTGTTTCTTTTAAAATTGGAGTTTCGCCTGTAATTGTCGATTTCGGGTTAATCAAATCAGTCGCGTTCAAAGTAGATCCGCAATTTTCGCACTGATCTCCATAAGCTCCATCATTGCCACATTTAGGGCAAGTTCCAACCACAAAACGGTCTGCTAAAAACTGATTTGCTTTTGCATCGTACAATTGTTCGGTAACTTCTTCAATAAAATCGCCTTTATCATACAAAGTTCTAAAGAATTCCGAAGCCGTATCATGATGAATTTTTGCCGAAGTTCTAGAATAATTGTTGAATGAAATTCCGAAATCTGAAAACGATTTACGGATAATTCCATCATATTTATCAATAACTTCTTGTGGTGTAATTCCTTCTTTTTTTGCTTTCATCGAAATTGCAACGCCGTGTTCATCGCTTCCGCAGATAAATGCTACATCTTTTCCTTGCAATCTTAAGTATCTCGAATATATATCTGCAGGCACGTAAACCCCCGCCAAATGCCCAATATGGATTGGTCCATTAGTGTAAGGTAATGCCGCCGTGATCGTATATCTCTTTGGATTCTGTGTCATAACTCAATTTTATTGAGTGCAAAAATAAGCAATAGAATTGAGATTTTGTTATTACACAAAGATTCGCTTTTATTTTCACAGAGATTCGCAGAGGATTTCGCAGAGATTCTCTAAGTTTTTCCTCAATCTTGTCATTTCGACGTAAGGAGAAATCTTCGCAAGTAGCTCGACAAAGATTGACTTATTTTTGTTTAGCAACAGATTACAGGATTAAAATGATTTTAGTTTGAAATGTCAATTGTTTTCAACTTTAACCAAACACACGCACATTTGGCTAAAGCCATTTTGGTGCATCATTATTATTACATCCAGCTAAAGCTGGACGCAATTCAAAAATCATTTTAATCCTTTTAATCTGTGGCATATTTTACTTATGGTCTATTTGACTATATTTGAAAAAAATATCAAAACATGAAAAAAATATATATAACCATTTTAGTTTTGTTTTCGCTTTGCGGGTTTTCTCAATCACAACCAGAAAAAAGTTTAAAACAAGGACAATATTCAAACCCAATTTTTGCGGGAGATTATCCTGATCCGAGTTTGCTTCGCGATGGAAAAGATTATTATGTCGTTCATTCGTCATTCGATTATTATCCGGGACTTTTAATATGGCATTCGACCGATTTAATGAATTGGGAACCGGTTACAAATGCACTTCATAAATATGTTGGAGCTGTTTGGGCGCCTGATTTAATTAAGTACAACAATAAATATTACATCTATTTTCCTGCGAATAATACCAATTTCGTAGTTTCAGCCGATTCCATTAACGGACCTTGGAGCGAACCTATAGATTTAAAAATTGGAAATATAGATCCCGGACATATAACAGACGATAAAGGAAACCGATTTTTGTATTTCAGCAATGGCGGTTATGTGGCGTTATCAAAAGACGGACTTTCGGTAACAAGTGAATTAAAACATGTTTATGATGGATGGAAAATTCCGCGCGAATGGAGCATTGAATGTTTTTGCATGGAAGGACCAAAATTGTTTAAACGAGGGGAATATTATTATTTAACCGTTGCCGAAGGCGGAACGGCAGGCCCAGCAACAAGTCATATGGTAATTTCGGCAAGATCAAAATCACCGCTTGGACCTTGGGAAAACTCGCCTCATAATCCGATTGTGCGAACCAACAGCAGTTCTGAAACTTGGTGGTCAAAAGGACACAGCACCGTTTTTGAAGATGCAAACGGAAAATGGTGGATGCTTTTTCATGGTTACGAAAAAGACTATTACAATTTAGGAAGACAGACTTTATTGCAGCCTGTTGAATGGACAAAAGACGGCTGGTATAAAATTCCAGATAACATTCAAACAGACAAACCAATTGCGAAACCAGAAGGCAAAACGCTTCCTGAATTTTCTTTGAGCGATAATTTTGAAGGAACAGCTTTAAAACCACAATGGAAGTTTTATAATGGAGTAGAAAAATCAAGATTTAAAGTAGCCAATAATACATTGATAATTGAAGGAAAAGGAGATGGCGTTGGAAACAGTTCGCCTCTTGTAATTGTTCCAGGCGGACATTCGTATTCAGCCGAAGTTGAAGTTGAAATGGAAGGCGATGCAGTAGGAGGTTTGGTGCTTTTTTATGATAACAAATATTACTCAGGAATACTAGCAGATCAAAGCAACATTTTGGCGAATTTGAGAGGATGGCAGTTTCCTACTGAGAAAAATACGCATACGCGAAAAGTCTTTCTTCGACTTAAAAACATCAAAAATACAGTCGATATGTTTTACAGCGTTGACGGAAAAGATTGGAAGAAAATTGAAAATTCTGTAGAAGTTTCAGGGTATAATCATAATGTCTTAAGTGGATTTTTAGGATTAAGAATTGGTCTTTGTTCGATTGGAAAAGGAAGTGTGAAGTTTAAGAATTTTGTTTATAAGGCGCTTTAGTTTTTTTGCCGCTAAGGCACAAAGGCGCTAGATTTTTATTAAGAATCTCAGTTAGTTATCTGTATTAATCTGCTAATATCTTTTAATCCCGATAGCTATTGGGAGCGTGAAACAATAAAACTTTGTGCCTTCGCGTCTTCGTGGCAAAACTGACATAAAATAGAACCAGTTTAAACTACGTTCATTGCAAATAAATAAAGATATATTTCGCAATCTTTGCATTCGAAAAAAACAAAATTTATGAGCAAGACTAAATTAATCATCAATAAAAACGGATCTATTAAAATCGAAGGCGATTTTGAAATCATGGATCCAGAAGGAGCACTTTATGGTTTACAAGGAAGAGCTGCATTAGGACTTTGCCGTTGCGGATTATCTAACAATAAACCATTTTGCGATGGAGGACATAGAAACAATTTCGAACACGATTCTGTTGCGTTTGATTTACCGCCAATGAAAACAAACTAAGATTTTTTAGTTTAAAATATCTCGAAACCGCATTCAGTTTGATGCGGTTTTTTTGTTTCTTATTTAGATGATTTTAATTTTAAAATACTCGTTAATAAATGACAAGACAATCAAGAAAACAGAACACAATAAAAAGCTTATTAGGTTAAATTTTAGACTAAAATGATGTTTTTTAGAACTTTTGTAAACCAAAAAGAAAAGAAAAATACAAACGATACTAGAAAGCGTTAGAAGTCCAATACCAAAAGAAAGTCCCAATCTTCCTTCATCATTTGGCCCTAACAAGTTTGCTAAACCAGCCCAAAAACGCATTGCCAGCGGAAAAAGTAAAAAAGGGTATAATTCTTTTTTGGGATATTTATTTAATAGAAAATAAATTAGAATGGCTTGAAGAATTGTAAACAAAGGCCCTGCTGCAGTTACAACATTTCTATTCCACTCGTTTTGGTACGATCCAGAAACTAAATTTACAGAATTCAAGGATGCTGTCATGTTATTTCCAAGTAATTCGCCTGTACACCAATGTGCTAACTCGTGGAATAAAGTGCTGAAAAAAACGGAGATTAGAATAATTAAAATGTATTTTAAATCTATTTTATTGTGGTTAATGTTATTAGTCATTTGCTGTAGAGCTGAGTCTTTAAGTGATGTAATTTATTTTTTGGTAATGTAAATAAACAAATAATAATTGTAATACTATTCTTTCTGTGTGTGTTCTTGTCAATTGTAATAATTTAGAACATGATTCTGTTGCGTTTGATTTACAGCCCATGAAAACAAACTAAGATTTTTTAGTTTAAAATATCTCGAAACCGCATTCAGTTTGATGCGGTTTTTTTGTGCAGTTTTTTTAAAAGTAAGTTATTACTTAGAAAAACAATATTACATTTACGGCAACTTTTAATTTTCCAAAAATGAAAAAACTAATAATACCACTGTTGTTTTTGTTTTTTAGTGCAAGTTATGCTCAAACGCAAAAAATAATTTCCAGCGATTGGACATCTTTCAATCAGACAATTGATATTCAGACTTCTAAAAAGAAAAAATTTAAGGTAATCGCTTCTGTTAAAGCCGAAACCACTGATCCAGCATCTTGGGCTGGGGTATGGGCAAGAGTTGATACCAAAAATGATGAAGAAGGTTTTTTTGATAATATGCAGGACAGGCCAGTTAAATCTAAAGAATGGAATTCTTATACGGTTGAAGGTACTTTAGATGCCAACAGCAAATCGTTAAGTTTTGGCGGTTTGTGTATCAATAACGGAAAATTCTATTTTGATAAATTTGAGCTGCTGATTGAAAATGATAAAGGTGTTTTTGAGCCTTTCACGGTATTAAATGCAAGTTTTGAAACTCCTGTAAAAAATGGTGATATTCCTAAATGGAGTTTGGGAACCTCAAAAGACGCTATTGTTAAAGTGAAAGAATATAAAATTTCATCTACTAATTCGGCTGTTGATGGAAAAAGCAGTATCCTATTAGAAGGAAGTGGCATCAAACCCCGTCCAGAAGCAAGAATAGGTAATGTTGAGGGAGCTTCTCCAAAAATCGCCGACATGATTTCGATGCTGGAAGACCTTAAAGCCCGTGTCGAGCGAACAGTTAAAAACATGAGCCAATATGAAATTGATTATCTTCATGATGAAGAAGCAAATCGAATTGGAGCTTTGGTTATGCATTTGGCTGCAGCCGAAAAATATTATCAGGTTTTTACTTTTGAAAACAGAGATTTTAATGAAGAAGAAAAGAAGATTTGGAACAACGCTTTAAATTTGGATCAAGGAGGAAGAGATGATTTTAAAGGACATCCGATTCAATATTATTTAGATATTTATAATGAAGTAAGAGCCAAAACCATTGAAGAACTAAAGAAAAGAGACGACGCTTGGTTTGCACAAGTTCAATTAAAATATGATATGAGTAACCAATATTGCTGGTTTCATGTTATGGAACATCAATCGAGTCATTTAGGCCAGATTTTGTTTTTGAAAAAACGAATCCCGCCAGAGAAAAAGCAAAATTTTCAACAAGAGCTTAAGAAATAAAATTAAGGCTGCATTATATATGATGCAGCTTTTTGTTTTTATTATATTATCAATTTAAAAAAGAAAATCTTAAGCGATTCATTTTGAATTAATTCAACTAATTTTATGTGCTTTAAATAATGTTTTGACTTATGATATTTAAAAGACTTTCTATTGCATTCTTTTTTCTTCTTTCGGTAGAGGAAGGAATCGCACAAAACAAAATAAATCTCTTTTCAGAAATCAATTACAATTCGATTCCTGCGATCAATTTAAGCGAATACAAATCGGTTCAGGAACGAGATGCTCGATTGCAGAATCCAAATATTGCTATAGGAGTTGGTATTTCGGGCGGCGGATCGAGAGCGCAGTTTTTTAGTTTAGGCGTGCTTTTAGGTTTGGAGGAGGTTCAGGAAGAAAAGTCCAATCGTAATTTTTTAAATGAAATCGATTATTTTTCAACGGTTTCTGGAGGCTGTTATTCGGCTGGATATTATTTAACCATTCTGAAAAACAAACTGCAGTATGACAATTGTACTTTTAATGAGTTTTATTTTTCTAAGGCAGATGCTTTTAAATCAGATGTCAATAAATCGGCTACCCTTTTTTCTCTCTTGAATAACAGCAGAAACGAAAAAGGTGAAAAAGTTTCAATGGCACAGCGATTAGATTTGGAGGTTTTGCAGTACGACAGCACAAATCCAGAGAATCAGAATAAGTTTCAAACGCAGATGCTGCTTTCGGATTTTTTTATTCAGAAAGAAAGTAAATTAAATCCGCAATTGCCCATGATGGTTGCCAATGGAACGGCTTATAACAATGGAGAACGGTTTCCGTTTATGCCTCACATTATTCGGGCTTTAAAGATCAATTCTTCCTTAGCTCCCAATAAAGCGTCACTTCCGCTTGACGGAAATCAAATTAATAACGGGTATGATTTTCCGCTTACCTATGCTATTACAGCGAGTTCTGCTTTTCCAGGAGTTTTGCCTAAAACCAAATTCGGAATCAAAAATCAAGATAAGATTTTATGTGTAATTGATGGCGGAGCTTCAGACAATATGGGATATGAAACTTTGATAGAATTGCTTCATCATGACAGCAAAGTCACAGACAAGAACAAAAAAGCACTTTTTATTGATTGTTTGGGACAGGGAAAGAAATCACCTTATATAAATGATGGAAAAATTCGATTACTTTCTTTATTAGAAACGGCTTCCTTATATACCGTTCAAACACGATATATGACTTTTGAAAGAGATGTCGAAAATGCTTTGGAACGCTATAAAATTCCAACTTCAAATTATCAGATAATTGGTTTTACCACTTTAAGACATCATTTATCAAGCTTAAATAAAGATCAGAAATACGAAGATTTGGTTACAGAATTAAAAAACAGCGATGATGAAGCCGCAACATGGCTTAAACTGCATGATGATTTTAGAGCGAAATTGATTTCAAAATTTGGAGAAGAAAGTTTTAAAAAAGACAAAAACGGCGAATTGCAGCTTGCCAGTTTAGACAGAGAAAAGTTTAAGGATTTTGGCGCCAGCGAACTTTTAATGCTTTATGAATATACTTCTCACGTTGAAACCAAACTAAAAATTACACCCGAAGAAAAAGAAATGTTGCTGCTTTCTGGGCGTTTTGCATCCTATTTGAAGGCTGATGAATTGAAAGGATTGTTGGTTGAGAATAAAGGGTTTTAAGTCTTATTGCTCAAAAACAACCTTTTTGTTTGTCTTTTCTATTTTTACAATTTCATATGGTCTAGATAATCTAGACGTTAGATCTCCAGTTTTTAATTTTTCAACTTTTACAATGATGGTTTTTCGGTTTTGGCTCATTTTTACAATATCAATAGAATGACCTCCATTGCCATTTGTTCTGTCTATAACTGCAATTATTTGATATTTATTGAAGTCAATGTTTGTCTCACTGAAGTTTTTTACTAAATCATTTGGAGCACTCATTTCTGCCAGTAGATTGTTCCATGCTTCAGTGTTTTTAATAACTAAAAATGTTGGAGTAACACTTTCGTCATAAGGAAAAGAATCTCCTTTGGCAATTGCAGAATATTGTACATCAGAGTACGGTAATTCATCTCTATCACAGCTTGTAAGTGCAAATAGAAGAATAAAAAATAAGAAAATCTGTTTCATGGTTTTTTGGTTTTAGTTAGAAAATGCTTTCTATTTAACAGATGTTGTTTTTTTAAATGGTTGCGTAAGAGCTGTTTATTTTTTATTTTTAAAGTTACGAGAATATTACCGCTTTACAACAATGGATAAAAATGCTGTTTCTCGTCAAAAGTATAGTTTGTATCTTTTGCTTTTAATTCAAATTGTAAAAAGGATATATTTCAATTTTTTCCCTCAACTTTGCAAAACAATCTTTTAAAATAAACTCAAAAATGGAATTCGGTAAAATTATCATTTCAGAAACGGCAGCAAACAGTGAAAATCCTCAAGACGTCGTGAATTCGAATATTTCGGTAATCAATTTAATGCGTGAAGAAAAAATAGACGACGATTTGATTCACGAAGATGCTTTAATGAGTTACTATTTAGATTTTTATTCTTCAAAATATGCAGAAGGAAATTTTTCGAAATTCGTGCACGATTCGGGCTGGAATAAAGAATTGAACGAATTAATCGAAGAAGGTTTAGCTTTAATTGGTGCCGAAAAACATTTGGAACTTTTTAAAGAACAATCTCGAAAACTGCGTTTACAGAGCAGTATTAAATTAGGGAAGTTTCTGCAGGGAAAGTTTGAAACGCCAAATCCGCTTCGTGATTTTTTAAACAATAACACTTATTTTGAATTGGACGAAAATATAGTCGAGTTAAATGCCAAGTTTTTAAAATCTCATCCAGATACAGAAGTCCTTTCGGTTGATGAAATGTTTAAAACACTGGAAGAATTTATTGGGCATGAAATCAAAAGAGATTAAGTTTTAAAAAAGGAAAGACATATTCTTATTTAAAGGAAATTTTTTCGAGATGTTTGTAAGAAAATTATATATTTGAAGAGCCCAAAATCTACAAATAAATTGATGCCTATGAAAAAAACTATTCTCTTAAGCGGGATCTTCATGTTTTTATATGCCTGCGGAAAGAACGAAAAAATTCAAAACGAAGCAGAAAATCAGAATCAGGAACTGCTCTCGCAGACAGAAACAGATGCTCCTTTAAATAAAAGAAAACTCGTTTTTAAAAATTTGGATGATATTCAATATTCAGAAGAATTGAATCTGCCGCTGCTTTCTAAAGTGGCTTCAAATCTTAAAATTAAATATTCCAATATTAAAATCGATGAGACAAGCTCTATAAACTACGATGATAAAACAGCTTTTTTTGTACTGACCACAGTTGAACGCAGTAAAAAAATAGCTAAATCGGATGGTTATGAAAATCTAGGAAATTATTTTCAGCGTAAATATTTATTTGTTGATCGTGAAAACGGTAACGTAATCGCCGAAGAGTTTGACGATAATCTTGGATATTATCATAATGAAGCAATACGATTTTCAAAATCACGTATTCTAAAAGATTTGGTGTATGTGAACGAGAATACTCCAGCGATTGGTTTTTATACAGAAGCCAGTGCAAGCAGCAGAATCGTATTATATTCGGAACAAAAATTTACGCTTCTGACACTGACAGGCAATGAAATCAAGAAAGTTTTATACCAATATCCAATTCGCCTTGCCAATGGCGATTCGAACGGAAGCGGAACGTATCAAATAGAAACCTTGGAAACGGGTATGAGTTTTGGAAATCATAAAACAAACGGATTTTTTGATTTGATTGTAACCAAAAACTTTTCTTATGAAGAAGCTGTCGAAGATAGTTCAGAATACGAAATGGAAGAAAATAAGGAACTGAAAACGAAAAAAGAATCCGAGAAACTCCTGTTTAACGGCAAAGAATATGTTTTTCATAGAGACGACAGACACCGTTTTTTAGAGTAAAATTCATAAATTTCAAAATAACGTCAAAGGCACTTTTAGAGTGCTTTTGCTGTTTATAAGAGATTTCGGTTTTACTGCAAAACTTTGACCTATTGTTAACAAACATTTCCTTAAATTTGCTTCCGTTATAAAAAATACAATAGTTATAAAAATCAAGCTATGTTACAAATTGCATTTATTAGAGAAAATCAAGAGAAAGTAATCAAAGCTTTAGCAAAACGAAATATCGATGCTAAAAGCGTTGTTGAAGAGGTGGTTCAATTAGACGAAAATCGTCGTGCTGCACAGGTGGAATTAGACAATACTTTATCAGAATCTAATAAATTGTCCAAAGATATTGGTGAATTGATGAAAGCTGGCGAGAAAGCTAAAGCAGCAATCTTAAAAGAAAAAACAGTTTCACTAAAAGAAAAAAGTAAAGAACTAAGCGAAAAAGCAGAAGCTTTGGCTGTTGAGTTAACCAATAAATTATACACTTTACCAAACCTTCCGGCAGATATTGTTCCTGAAGGAAAAACGCCAGATGATAACTTAAATGTATTCCAAGAAGGAGATATTCCGGTTTTACATGAAGGCGCACAGCCGCACTGGGAATTGGTTAAGAAATACGATATTATCGATTTCGAATTGGGTGTAAAAATTACTGGAGCAGGATTTCCTGTTTACAAAGGAAAAGGAGCTCGTTTACAGCGTGCTTTAATCAATTACTTTTTAGACAAAAATACCGCTGCAGGTTACAATGAAGTTCAAGTGCCGCATTTGGTAAACGAAGCTTCAGGTTTTGGAACAGGACAATTGCCAGACAAAGAAGGACAGATGTATCATTCTACAATCGATGATTTATATTTGATTCCAACGGCTGAGGTTCCGGTTACGAACTTGTTTCGTGATGTCATTTTAAACGAAAGTGAGCTTCCTGTTTTACATACGGCTTATACACCATGTTTCCGTCGTGAAGCGGGTTCTTATGGAGCACACGTTCGCGGATTAAACCGTTTGCACCAATTTGATAAAGTTGAAATCGTACGTGTGGAACATCCTGAAAAGTCTTATGAAGCACTTGACGGAATGGTAGAACATGTGAAAGATATTTTAAAAGAATTAAAATTACCATACCGAGTTTTACGTCTTTGCGGTGGCGATATGGGATTCACTTCTGCTTTAACGTATGATTTTGAAGTGTTTTCTACAGCTCAAGACCGCTGGTTAGAAATTAGTTCTGTTTCTAATTTTGAAACTTTCCAGGCTAATCGCTTGAAATTACGTTTTAAAGACAAAGACGGAAAAAATCAATTGGCGCATACACTTAACGGAAGTTCATTAGCACTTCCACGTGTTTTGGCTGGAATTATTGAAAATTACCAAACTCCAGAAGGAATCGTAATTCCAGAGGTTTTACGTCCTTACTGCGGATTTGATATTATAAACTAGTTTTTTAGTTTTCAGTCGCAGTTTTCAGTCTCCGTTTCATACTGGACTGAAAACTGCGACTGCGACTGAAAACTAAAAACTCATAACAATGAAAAACGGAATATTAAATTGGAACGTAGATCCTGTTATTTTCTGGATTACCGATAGTTTTCCGTTAAAATATTACGGAGCTCTTTTTGCCTGCGGACTTCTTTTAGGCTTTTATATTGTTAGAAATATTTACAAGAAAGAAAACCTTTCGCTTGATAATCTAGACAGTCTACTTATTTATGTTATTGTCGGAACCGTTTTAGGTGCAAGACTTGGGCATTGCTTCTTTTATGAAGCCGATTATTTCTTAAAACATCCAATCGAAATTCTGCTTCCAATACAAAAAATTAAAGGAACTTACGAATTTGTGGGTTACCAAGGTTTGGCAAGTCACGGTGGTTCTATTGGAGTAATCACGGCGATGATTTTATATTGCCGAAGATACAAAGTACAATTCTTAGGACTTCTGGATAAAATGGCGGTTGCAGTTCCTGTAACGGGTACATTTATTCGATTAGGGAATTTTATGAATTCTGAAATCTACGGAAAACCAACCAACGGAAATTGGGGAGTGGTTTTTGAAAGAGACGATTTAATTCCGAGACATCCAACTCAATTGTATGAAGCTTTTGCTTATTTATTGATTTTCGGAATTCTGTTTTACATGTATAAATCAGAGAAAATTAGAAATACACAAGGATTAATCTTTGGAACTTTCTTAACTTTATTATTTACAGCTCGTTTTATAATTGAATTTTTTAAAGAAAATCAAGAAGCTTTTGAAAATAATATGCTGATTAATATGGGACAGATTTTAAGTATCCCATTCATTTTAATTGGTTTAGGATTGATTTTTTGGAAAACTAAAAAAGTCTCAGTATACAGTGACAGTTTACAGTAACTTAAAAAAAAGTTACAGTTTACAGTCTCAGTTTGCAGTTTGTAAGACTGAAAACTGCGACTGAAAACTCAATAGAAAGTCTCAGTTTGCAGTAACTGAAAACCGCGACTGCGACTGAAAACTAAAAAAAGTCACAGTTTACAGTCTCAGTTTGCAGTTTGTAAGACTGAAAACCGAGACTGCGACTGAAAACTAAATAAAAGGCAGTATGAAAAACATATTGATTGGTATCGTTTTATTATGTTCTGGTTTTGCATTTAGTCAAAACGAGCAGCTGGCTCAATATTATTATGATAAAGGCGATTTTGAAAAAGCTAAAATCAGTTACGAGGAACTTTTAAAAAGTGCGCCTTCAAACACGCAGTATTTTTTACGAACTGTCGATTGCTATCAGCAGTTACAGCAGTTTGCGAATGCCGAAAAAGCCATCCAAGATCGTTATAATCGATATAAACAAGGTGTTTTTTTGGTTGAATTAGGATATAACTTTCAATTACAGAAAAATGATTCGAAAGCCAAAAACTATTACGAACAGGCAATCGAAAAAATAAAGGTAAATCCGAATGATGTTTACGGAATTGCCAATTCATTTGAGAAAAAAGTGTTGTTAGAATATGCTTTAAAAGCCTATCAAACTGCAATGCAGACACAGCCAAATTTTAATTTCAATTTTCAAATCGGAATGTTGTACGGTCAATTAGGTAAAACCGATCAAATGATTGATTTGTTATTGACAGAATCTTTTGCAAATCCGCAGAACACGAGTTTGATTCAGACACAATTGTCAAGATTTATGAATGGCGAAACTGATAATACGGCTTTTAAAGATGCGATGCGAAAAGCATTAATTCTGAAAACCCAAAAAGATCAAGACGTTTTCTGGAATCACTATTTAAGCTGGTTTTATGTGCAGCAGAAAGAATTTGGTAAAGCGTTCATTCAGGAAAAAGCGATTTACAAACGTGAACCAGAATCGTTAATGAGCATCGTTAATTTGAGTCAGTTCGCGATGAATGAAGATGATGATGAAACTGCTGTCGAAATTCTGAATTTCATTCTTCAAAACACCAAAGATCTCAACTTATTGATTCAGTCCAATGCCTATTTAATGCAGATTAAGATTGATAATGCTCAGGAAAAGGATTATCCAGCGATTAATCAAGAACTCCAGCAATTATTGGCAACTTACGAAATAAATCCTTTTACCTTATCTTTGCAAATCATTCAAGCGCATTTTCTGGCTTTTAATTTGAAAAAACCAGAAGAAGGAAAGGCAGTTATTAAAAAGGCTTTAGAATTAAATTTAAACGAATATCAAAAAGCCGATGCTAAAATGGAATTGGCCGATATTTTGCTTTTGGAAGAAAAATACAATCAGGCGCTTATTTATTATTCGCAGATTCAATTGGATTTAAAGAACGATGTGATGGCACACGAAGCGAGTTTAAAAGCTGCCAAAACGAGTTATTACAAAGGTGATTTTGAATGGGCGAATAAACAATTCAAAGAGTTAAAAGCAGCCAATACGCAGTTAATTGCTAATGATGCTTTAGAATATTTTCTTTTAATTAATGATAATACCGCTGCAGATTCTACTCAGGTTGCTTTGAAACAATTTGCAAAAGGTGATTTTTTAATTTACCAGAATAAAAAACAAGAAGCGATTGCACAGTTTCAGAATATTTTAAAAGCCTTTAAAGGTCAGGAAATAGAAGCGGTAACATTACTTCGTTTAGGAAAAGTTTACGAAAGCCAGAAAGATTTTGCTTCGGCTTTAAGCCAATATCAGCAAATCATAGACCATCACAGCGACGGAATTTACGTAGACGAAGCATTATTTTACTCAGCTGAAATTTACAACGACGAATTAAAAGACACAGAAAAGGCAAAACCTTTATATGAAAAGGTAATTTTCAACCATCAAGACAGTATTTACTTTGTCGATGCCAGAAAAAAATACCGCGAGTTAAGAGGAGATAAGAATTTATAAATGAGATTCTTAGATTGTTAGATCTTTAGACTTCTTAGATGAAAACAGGAAAGTCTAAAGATCTAAGATGTCTAAGAAATCTAAGAAAGTCTAAAAGAAAAATGATTATTTACAACGTTACCACAAACATACACGAAAGCGTTCATGACCAATGGTTAAAATGGATGCAGGAAAAACATATACCAGAAATTTTAGCAACTCAGAAATTTTCTTCGGCAAGAATTGTAAAAGTTTTAGTTGAAGAAGAAATGGGCGGCATTACCTATTCAACTCAATACGTGACAGACAGCAAAGAAACTTTGGATAAGTTTTATATCGAAGATGAACCAGAGTTTCATAGAGAAGCATTAGGTTTATTTGCAGATAAAATGCTTTCTTTTAGAACAGAATTAGAGGTTATTTCTGAACATTAATTTTATTTTTCAGTCACAGTGGCAGTTTTCAGTTTCAGAATTGAGAAGAAAAAGACTAAGCATTTGTGTCTTTGCGACTTTGTGGCAAAAAAAGTTTAATAAGCTTAGTGCCTTTAATGCAAAAAGAATACTTTTGCGCCCTCGCGGCAAACAAGAAATGAAATGGAAAAAGTAAAAGCCAAAAAACATTTAGGACAGCACTTCCTTAAAGACGAAAGCGTCGCAAAAGCTATTGCAGACACTTTAAGTTTAAAAGGATACGATGAGGTTTTAGAAATAGGACCAGGGATGGGTGTGCTTACTAAGTATTTGCTTGAAAAGCCGATTACTACACACGTTATTGAAATCGATACAGAATCTGTAGCGTATTTGGATGCACATTATCCAAAATTAAAAGACAAAATTATTTCTCAGGATTTCCTGAAGTATAATATAAATGAAGTTTACCAAGACAAACAGTTTGCTATAATTGGAAACTTTCCGTACAATATTTCTTCTCAGATTGTTTTTAGAACATTAGATCTAAAACACCAGATTCCAGAATTTTCAGGAATGTTTCAGAAAGAAGTAGCCGAGCGTATCTGCGAAAAGAAAGGCTCGAAAACCTACGGAATACTATCCGTTTTAGCTCAGGCTTTCTATACTACAGAGTATCTGTTTACGGTTGATGAAAACGTTTTTATTCCTCCGCCCAAGGTGAAATCGGGTGTGATGAGAATGACCCGAAAGGAAGATTACAGTCTTCCTTGCAGCGAAAGGTTGTTTTTTACTGTTGTAAAAACAGCATTTCAGCAGAGACGAAAAACATTACGTAACAGTTTGAAAACATTAAATTTATCAGACAATTTGCGACAAGACACTATCTTTGATAAACGTCCAGAGCAGTTAAGTGTCGATGAATTTATTGAACTAACTCTAAAAATAGAAACCGATGGAGTTCAAAGTTAGTAGAGAATTTATACATCAGTTAGAAGATCTAATCAATAAGAAAAACGACAACGAACTTGAAGTTTTACTTAATGATATGCACCATGCTGATATTGCTGAAATCTTAGATGAATTAGATTTCGACGAAGCAACCTATATCTTTAAGGTTTTAGATAGTGATAAAACAGCCGAAATTCTTCTGGAATTAGAAGAAGATCTTCGTGAAAATATCTTAAGCCGACTTTCACCAAAAGAAATTGCAGAAGAGCTTGATGAGCTTGAAACCAATGATGCAGCCGATATTATCGCGGAACTTTCGCAAGAAATAAAAGCGGAAGTAATCTCAGAGCTAAACGATGTTGAGCACGCTAAAGACATTGTTGATCTTTTGCGTTACGATGAAAACACGGCAGGTGGTTTGATGGGAAAAGAGCTTGTAAAAGTGAATGAAAACTGGAATGTCTTGACTTGCGTAAAAGAAATGCGTATTCAGGCAGAAAACGTTTCTAGAGTTCATTCTATTTATGTAGTTGATGATGAAAACCGATTAAAAGGAAGACTTTCACTTAAAGATTTATTGACTTCTTCTACCAAAACTCAGATTGGGGAAGTTTATATCCGAAAATTAAATTTTGTAAATGTTGATACAGAAGATGTTGAAGTCGCACGTATCATGCAGAAATACGATTTGGAGGCAATTCCGGTTGTTGACGAATTGGGGCGCTTAGTAGGAAGAATTACTATTGATGACATCGTAGACGTAATCAAAGAAGAAGCCGATAAAGATTACCAATTAGCAGCGGGTATTACACAAGACGTTGAATCGAATGACAGCGTTTATGAGTTAACCAAAGCACGTTTACCTTGGCTTTTGATTGGTATGGTAATCGAAATTGTGGCTTCTTTTGTTTTAAAAGGCAACGAAGCAACGTTTCAGAAATATTCAACTTTAATCATTTTTGTGCCTTTACTTTCTGCTACAGCGGGAAATATTGGGGTTCAAGCTTCGGCAATTGTGGTACAAGGTCTGGCAAATGGTACTTTGAAGGAATTCAGCCGTGCATATTTTACTAAAGAAATTACGGTTTCGATGATTTCTGGAAGTATTATTTCATTGCTTCTGTTAGGATATCATTCTGTAATGTATCAGCAGTATTTGGTAGGTTTTGCAATTTCAATCTCAATGATTGTGGTTATTCTTTTTGCTGCCACTTTAGGAACTTTGGTGCCGCTTTTCTTAAATAAAAATAAAATTGACCCCGCAATTGCGACTGGTCCATTTATCACAACCACTAACGACGTATTCGGGATTATGCTTTATTTCGGAGTGGCAAATTTGATTCTTGGATTTTAGATTTTTGCCACAAATTAGCAGTTTACAGTGATTTAAAATCTCTAAAATCTGCGTAATTTACAGGCGGAAAATACACTGTTAGTCAGTCATCATAAATTCAAACCAAGAAGAATGAAAGTACACATTATTGGAGGAGGAAACCTTGGGGTTTCTATTGCCTTGGGAATCGCTAAATTTTCGAAAAACAATCAAGTTACCGTTACAAGAAGAAACACAGCAAGTATTCAATATTTATCTGAATACGGGATTACGGTTTCTAACGATAACAATCATAATATTCAAGAAGCTGACGTAGTTATTTTAACTATTAAACCGTATCAAGTCGATACTGTTTTGGCTGAAATTCTGCCAGTAATTAAAAACAAAACGATTGCTTCGGCAGTAAGCGGATTGTCGCTCGATATGCTTCAAACCAAAACAAATTTTGAATATCCAGTTGTACGCATTATGCCAAATATTGCAGCACAGTTTGGAGAATCAGCTACTTGTATTTCTTTTCCAGAAAAATATGCAGCAAATGCATCACCAATTGTAGATTTGTTTCAAGATTTAGGTACAGCACCCGTAATCGACGAAAAACTAATGGATGCAGCGACAGTTTTAGGTGCATGCGGCACTGCTTATGCTTTACGCTATATTCGTGCTTCTATGCAGGCAGGAATTGAAATTGGCTTTGATTCTAATACCGCCTTAGCAATTGCAGCTCAAACTGTAAAAGGAGCAGCTAAAATGCTTTTGGAAGAACGAGTGCACCCAGAACAATTAATCGACCGTGTAACAACACCGCAAGGCTGTACAATCGTTGGTTTAAATGAAATGGAACATAATGGTTTCAGTTCGTCTTTGATTAAAGGGATTAAGACTTCTTTGAAACAGATTAAAGGATAATTATTTATAGATCAATATAAGAAATTCCAAATTCCAATTTTTGTTAGGGTCTGGAATTTTTTTTTTGGTTTAGAATTTTGTTTGTTAAAAAATTAACATGAAAATCAGGCTTTTGTCTTAACTTTGTTTATCAACTTTAGTAAATCAATGTCATGCAAGCAATTAATATCACAGCATATACAGAAGATGCTTCTCAAATAGAAGCCGTAAAAGCTTTTATGAAATCGCTAAAGATAAAATATGAGATAGCAAATGTAAAGCCTTATGAGCTATCTGCTGAACAACAGGAAATTTTGAATAATCAATTAAACTCAGATAGAAGTCTTTACAAAGATGCTGAATCAGTTTATGCTGATTTAAAGAAGAAATATGAATTATAAGATTGTTGTTTCTCCAATTGCATTAAAAAATATTGAGGATGCAGTTGAGTATTATATTCTAAAAGCTAGTAAAAAAGTAGCGTTAGATTTTCTAAATGATTATAAAAAGGTTTATAAAGCCTTGCAGATAAATCCTTTTTATCAATTGCACGATAACAATTATCGTTATTTACCATTTAAAAAATTTCCATACATCGCATTTTTTATTGTTGATGAATTATCAAAGACCGTGTTTTTGAATGCTGTTTTTCATACTTCAAGGAATCCTGAAAAATATCCGATAAGATGATAATTTTCAATTGGATTTTCTCTTTTTGATAAGCTGAATATATTTCTCTCCGCATTCTGAAATCTTAGTATATGAATTCATGGCATTGCCATAATTCTGAATTGCTAAAGTGTCTTTGACGTATAAAGCATCAATTCCAACCGGGATTTCTAGTTCTTTTCGAGGAATGGAATCATTTTCTTCTTCGTTGCTGATGTCACCTTCATATTCATCCCATTGAATCCCCTCAAGAACAAGATATTTCTCTCCAGAACTGTTTTGTGTGTAATTTGCTTTGCCTTTTAAAGTTCTTATGCTTGTTTTTAAAATATAATTATAATCAGTTTTAATTTTTGAAATGATCAATGAAATAGTACAGCCATGTGCATAATAGGTTCCTTCAATTTCGTCTTTGAGTGGTAATTGGGAAGAGACAGGGGCTTCTTTCGAATTCTCATTTGAAGAAGTTTTTTCCGTCTTTTGATTACAAGAAACAAGAACAAAATACACAGACAAAAATGTAAAAAAGAGATTTTTATTCATAGTCGGTAGATTAAATGGATGGTTTTTTGTTTAAGACATATTTTAGGTAAACAAATCCCAAAAGTCCAGCCAAGAATGATGCGATAAGAATAGCTATTTTAGAGAAAACAATAATTTCTGGATTTTTAAAAGCAAGAACTGTGATAAAAATTGACATTGTAAAACCAATACCACCGAGCATTCCGGCGCCTAAAATATGAGACCATTTTAAAGTTTTTGGCAGTAAACATAAACCTGATGTAACACCAACTGAAGAAAATAATAAAATCCCTAAAGGTTTGCCTACAACAAGTCCAAGAATTATTCCGTAAGTATTAGAATGATTCAAACCTTCGTGCCAGTTTTCGGTAATAGTTAATGCGGTATTAGCAACGGCGAATAGCGGTAATATGAACAAAGCTACAGGCTGATGTAAAAAATGCTGTAATTTATAAGAAGATGTTTTTTCTCCGCCATCACCAAACGGAATAACAAACGCCAAAATTACTCCCGTTATCGTAGCGTGAACACCAGAATTCAGCATAAAATACCACATGATGAAGCCGCCAATTAAATACGGGATCAGATTGTGGATTTTCATTCGGTTTAAAACAAATAAAAGACACCATATGCCGAGCGCAATTCCGAGATTTAAAAAAGAAATCGATGTTGTATAGAATACTGCAATAACGATTATAGCGCCTAAATCGTCAATGACTGCCAGTGCAGTTAAAAATACTTTTAGTGAAGCTGGAACTTTATTGCCTAATAATGATAAAATTCCAATTGCAAAAGCAATATCAGTAGCCATTGGGATTCCTGCGCCGTTTTGAGTTGTAGTTCCATAGTTTAAAACCAAAAATATAGCTGCTGGAACAATCATGCCACCAAACGCAGCAACTATTGGTAAAGAGGCATTTTTGAAGTTGGATAATTCTCCGTGATAAATTTCACGTTCCAATTCTAATCCAATTAGAAGAAAAAAAATGGTCATCAATCCGTCATTAATCCAGTCTGTAATGGTATGTCCTGCAATTTCTTTTTCCCAAAAGGCAACATAAGGAACTTGAAAAGATGAATTGGCAAGATAAAGTGATAAGATTGTAACAAAGAGCAAGATAATTCCTCCCGATTTTTCGTTTTCAAAAAAGGCTTTAAAAGTCTTGGTTAATTTCATTTGAAAGAATTCTGAAGATTTAGAGAATGGATTTAATTAATCCGAATACTTTCAAAGTTAAAAAAAAATATGCGCAATAAAAAGGATTTACCATAAAGGCACTAATACACGAAGTTTGATTTGTTGATGAATTTGAAAGTTTGTATTGAAAAAAACTTTGAGTCTTTGCGACTTAGCGAGATTAAATTAACCGTATTTTTGTATGTAATAAATTTAATAAAAATGAGCATAAAAATTCTTCACATCGATAGTAATAACCCAATTCTGTGGAATCAATTGGAAGAAGCAGGTTTTGAAAATCACGCTGATTTTAAATCTTCAAAAGAAGAAATAGAAGCAAAAATTCAAGAGTATAACGGAATCGTAATTAGAAGCCGTTTCAAGATTGATAAGACTTTTTTAGACAGTGCAACAAAGTTGCAATTTATTGCAAGAGTAGGAGCGGGCTTAGAAAGTATTGATTGTGAGTATGCTTCTTCAAAGGGAATTCATCTAATCGCAGCGCCCGAAGGAAACCGCAATGCTGTTGCAGAACATACATTGGGTGTGATTTTATCTTTATTTAATAATCTGAACCAAGCCGATGCCGAAGTAAAAGCAGGACAATGGAACCGAGAAAGCAATCGCGGACACGAATTGGATTTAAAAACAGTTGGTATTATCGGATATGGAAATATGGGAAAAGCTTTTGCTAAAAAACTAAGAGGTTTTGATACAGAAGTTTTATGTTACGATATTTTGGATAATGTTGGAGACGAAAATGCAAAACAAGTTTCATTGGCAGAATTACAGGAAAAAACAGATGTTTTAAGTCTTCACCTTCCTTGGACTCCAGAAACGGATAAAATGGTCAACAAAAGCTTTATAAATGCATTTAAAAAGCCATTTTGGATTATTAATACTTCTCGCGGTAAAAATATAGTTACGGCAGATTTGGTTGAAGCTATGAAAGAAAAAAAGGTTTTAGGAGCAGGTTTGGATGTTTTGGAATATGAGAAACTTTCGTTTGAAACACTTTTTAACGATAAAAATACGCCCGAAGCTTTTCAGTATCTTCTAGAAGCAAAAAATGTTTTATTGACGCCGCACATAGCAGGGTGGACATTTGAAAGTCATGAACGACTTGCTCAGGTTATTGTAGATAAGATTAAAGCAATTTATAATGTTGGCTAACAAGTTAACATTGATTTCTTTTGATTTGAATTTTACATATGAATTAGTTTTGTATGTTAATTTTTAATAATATTGTTTTGAATTTTAACATAATGTTTTAATTGTTGATGCATATCATCAAAAGCAGATAGTAATTAAATCACTATTATCGAAATTGGTTGAGGTTTTTAAGATTATTATTAACTATAAAAAGAGAAAGAATGGAAAATACAAGACGAGAAGACTGGAACAATCCCCGTTATCAGCAAGAAAATAAAAAAGTTATAGCTGGAATTCTGGCTATTGTACTAGGTTCTTTTGGAATACATAAGTTTTATTTAGGATACACCAAAGAGGGAGTAATTCAGCTTATTTTAGGCTTTTGTGGAATTGGTGGATTAATCGGATTGATCGAAGGTATTTTGTATTTGCTAAAAACTGATGAAGAGTTTTATCACACTTATCAGATTGGCTATAAAGGCTGGTTTTAAATAAAAACGATTATAGACAAAAAGCCCATTCAGAAATGAATGGGCTTTTTTGTGCACAAAAATGTCTTTATCTGATATAATAAAAACTTTTCGTTCTTATTAACGGCTTTTAAAGTAAGTAATCTTGCATTTTGAAAAAAAGAAAAGGAGTAACTGAAAAGCCTTAAGAGTAGGAGATTAAAAAGAATATATTGTTAAAAAGATGGAAAACACAAAATCAGATTTAGGAAAAGCAGAGAACAAAAAAGTTGTCGCTGGAGTTTTAGGAATAGTACTAGGTGCATTTGGTGCTCATAAATTTTATCTGGGATACCAAAAAGAAGGGATTATTCAATTAGTAGTTAGTATCGTTACTTGCGGTTTAGGAAGTGTTATTGGTTTTGTTGAAGGAATAATCTACTTAACAAAATCTGATGAAGAGTTTTATCAAACATATCAAGTAGGGAAAAAGCCTTGGTTTTAATTAAAAACTGTAAATAAAAAAAGTCCCATCTGCTTTTGCCGATGGGACTTTTTTATTTTGATAACGGTAATAATAATTTAATCTTCCTTTTCAGATAATTTCTTTTCCAATTCAATCTGAAATTCTTCAATAACCGGTTTCATGGTGCTCTCTGGAATATCTGCAATTCTAATGTACATTAAACCATCGATAGCATTATTGAATAAAGGGTCAACATTAAAAGCTACTACGCGTGCATTTTGTTTGATGTATTTCTTAATTAAAACCGGCAGACGTAAGTTTCCTGGTTCTAATTCATCAATAATTTTATCAAACTTATTCAAGTCAGATTCTGCTTCGTCGAAGATAAAATCTTTATCAGCGTCTTTCAATTTTACTTTATACGCTTTTTTCGGATGAATATATTGCGCAATATACGGATCGTAATAGTTTGATTTCATAAACTCAATCATCAACGATTTAGAGAAATCTGAAAACTGATTACTGATACTTACACCGCCAACCAGATATTTATGTTCAGGATGACGTAGAGTTGTATGGATAATACCTTTCCATAACAAGAACAAAGGCATTGGTTTTTGCTGAAATTCTTTTACAATAAAAGCACGCCCCATTTCGATCGATTTGTGCATCATATCGTGAAGTTCCGGCTCAAATCTAAAAAGATCTGTCAGGTAAAAACCTTCAATTCCGTATTTCGGGTAAATCTCAGAACCTAATCCCATACGGTAAGCTCCTGCGATTTTTTTTGTATCATCATCCCATAAAAACATATGGTGATAATATTGATCGTATTCGTCTAAGTCAATCGATTCGTTTGTTCCTTCACCCACTTCACGGAAAGTGATTTCGCGTAAACGACCAATTTCATGTAATATGTTCGGAATTTGTTTTGCACTTGCAAAAAATACCTCGTAGTTTTTACTCTGTAAAAATCTGCTGTCGCTGTTTCTTAAAGCCTGAACTTCATCAATTAATTTTGATTCATTGGCGGCAGTAACAATTTTCTTAGGTGTTTTTGTGATTTTAAGACTTGCTGTTGCTGTATCAATCAATTTGGTGTCTTTTTCAAAAGGATTGGCAAGCATATAGGTTTTCTTCCTTAAGAATTCTGAATATTCTTCAAAAGATTCAATTTCGTTTTGTTCATTAACAGAAATAGGTTTTCCAATACGAACTTTAATTACACGATCTTTCTGTGTTAAAAGTTCAGAAGGCAATTTTGCAGTTCTTAAAGTGTCATCAATTTTAGAAAGCCAATAAAATAATTTACTGTTTTTGGCGTGAAAATAAATTGGAACAACAGGTACTTTTGCTTTTCTGATTAGTTTGATGGCGCCTTCTTCCCAAGGTTTATCTACCACTAACTTACCGTCTTTATAAGTAGAAACTTCTCCAGCAGGGAAAATTCCCAAAGGTTTTCCATCGCTTAAATGGCGTAAAGTTTCTTTAATGCCAATTACACTCGATTTTGCATCCTTATGGTTTTCAAAAGGATTAACCGGCATAATGTATTTTTTCATCGGAACAATTCTGTGTAACAAGAAATTGGCAATGATTTTGAAATTTGGCTCTCTTTCAAGCATCAATTTCAATAATAAAATTCCATCAATTCCTCCTAGCGGATGATTAGAAATAGTAATGTAAGCACCATCTTTCGGCAGACGCTTTAAGTCCTCTTCAGGGATTTCGAATTTGATTTCCATCTCATCCAAAATTCCGTTCAAAAACGCCAGGTCTTCCAAATGTTTATTACGATCGTAAATTTTATTGAGGGTAGAGATCTTAAGAACCTTCATAAGAATCCAGCCAGAAAAGGTACCGAGAACTCCGTACTTTTCAACATTTATTGCCTTTGCAACTTCTTTCGCGGTAACTAAACCCATGTAGTACTTTTAATTTATTAGAACAGCGAACAAAGATAACAAAAAACTCTACTTTTCATTGTTTCCAAGATAAACTTTGCACTTTTTTATTACATTTGAAATCCTAAAAAAATCACTGATGAAAATTATTTCTTATAACGTAAACGGAATTCGTGCCGCAATAAACAAAGGTTTTATTGAGTGGCTGCAACAAGCCAATCCTGATGTAATCTGTCTTCAGGAAATAAAAGCAACGCAGGATCAAATTCCGGTTGATGATATTACGGCAGCAGGATATCCGTTTCAGTATTACTATCCTGCGACAAAAAAAGGATACAGCGGCGTAGCTATTTTGTCTAAAACTAAGCCGAATAATATCGCATATGGTACGGGAATTCATCACATGGATTTTGAGGGCCGAAATCTTCGTGCTGATTTTGACGATGTTTCGGTAATGAGTTTATATCTTCCTTCTGGAACAAATATCGAAAGACTGGATCATAAGTTTATGTTTATGGATGATTTTCAAAACTATATTAACGAATTAAAAGTCACCATTCCCAATCTAGTTATTTGCGGAGATTATAATATCTGTCACGAAGCAATTGATATTCATGATCCTGTTCGTAATAAAACAGTTTCAGGATTTCTTCCAGCAGAACGTGCTTGGTTAGATGCTTTTATGAAATCTGGTTTTATTGATAGTTTCCGCCATTTTAACAAAGATCCGCACCATTATTCTTGGTGGAGTTACCGCGCTGGAGCAAGAGGAAATAATAAAGGCTGGCGTATCGATTATAATCTGGTAAGCAATGCATTAGAAAACCGATTAAAAAGAGCTGTTATACTGCCAGATGCCATGCATTCAGATCATTGTCCAGTTTTAGTCGAAATTGATTAATTTTTGGTATTGTTCTTGCTGAATGAATTTCAGTTTAAAATTAATAATGCAATTGGCATTGAATTTTGACATTTAAAAAGTATTAAACGCCCCGAAAATAAAAAACAATTAAAGAAAGATGATTAGAAAAGCCTCCATCGGATTGCTAGTTTTAGCTTTGTCCGCAACGTCTTGTGTTTCGAAGAAAATTTACAATGACTTAGAAAGTAAGTATTCAGATTTAAAGAAAGAAAACCGTTCTATTACGGATGAAAATGATAACCTGAAAAAAGCGAAAAATCAGTTAGAACTTGACCGTGATAAACTGACTAAAGATCTGGCGAGCACAAAAGATGATTTGGCAAAACAAAAAGCAGATCTTGCAGCTGAGCAAAAAAAGTTTAAAGTTTTACAGGATTCTTACAATGCTTTAGAGAAAAACAGTAATGATGCTTTAGAAAAAAACATGGCTAAAAATCGTGAATTGTTAGCGCAGTTGGAAGCAAAAGGAAAAGCCCTTGCAGACGAACAGGCTCGTTTGGATAAAACAGCAAATCGTTTGAAAGAATTAGAAGATATGATTGCTGCGAAAGAAGAAGCGATGCGTAAACTGAAAGAAACTTTGTCTAAGGCTTTAAACGGATTTGAAGGTAAAGGTTTAACAGTCGAACAAAAAAATGGAAAAGTATATGTTTCTATGGAAAATAAATTACTTTTTAACTCAGGAAGCTGGGCTGTTGGATCTGAAGGAAGAAGAGCGGTTGTAGAACTTGGAAAAGTTTTGGGCGATAATCCGGATCTTTCAGTTTTAATTGAAGGACATACAGATGATGACCCGTATGCTGGTTCTGGACCAATTGCAAACAACTGGGATTTATCGACTAAAAGAGCAACTGCAATTGTAAATATTTTGAGTGAAAACCCAAAAATCAACAAACAAAAATTAACAGCAGCAGGAAGAAGCGAATTTTCTCCTTTGGCAAGCAACGCAACGCCAGAAGGGAAAGCTAAAAACCGTAGAATCGAAATCATCTTAACGCCAAGATTAGATGAAATCGCTGAGATGCTTAATAGTATTAATTAAGGTTTATAGGAACAAAGGATCAAAGGCTCAAAGGTTTTACTTTTGAGCCTTTTGTGTTTCCTGCAGGTTTTCCAAATCTTGTAGGTTTGCGATAAATGTAATTAGAAGAATATAAATATTTATAAGGTTTGGAAAACCTTGCAGGAAATCGTATCAATAAAAAATCTTGTACTTTTTTTAACCTTTATCAAATTTCAATTTGAAAATTCCCTTTGTACCTTTGTGACTTTGCAACTTTGAACCTATTAAAAAAATGAAATACACTACATTACCCAATACCGATATAAAAGTTAGTAAAATTTGCCTTGGAACAATGACTTTTGGGCGACAAAACACAGAAGCTGAAGGACACGAACAAATGGATTACGCTTTGGAAAGAGGTATAAATTTCTTTGATACAGCCGAAATGTATTCGGTTCCTGCAAGTGAGGAAACTTACGGAAATACAGAAAAAATTATTGGAACCTGGTTTAAGAAATCAGGAAATCGAGATAAAGTAATTTTAGCATCTAAAATTGCAGGTCCGAATCCGAATTTTGGATATATGCGCGAGAAATTGGATTTTTCTCCTTCAAGCATTAAATATGCCGTTGAAAACAGTTTAAAAAGACTGCAAACTGATTATATCGATTTGTATCAAATGCACTGGCCGGAAAGAAAAACCAATAATTTTGGACAGCGTGCTTTTCACGGACATGATGATGTTTGGGAAGATAATTTTAGAGAAATCTTGGAAACTTTCGACGGACTAATCAAAGAAGGTAAAATCAAACATATTGGAGTTTCAAATGAAAATGCGTGGGGGATGATGCGTCTTTTAGAAGAAAGCAAATACAATAATTTACCAAGAATCAAAACCGTTCAGAATCCATATTCGTTATTGAATCGTTTGTTTGAAGTAAATTCTGCGGAAGTTTCAAAATATGAAAACGTTGGGTTATTGGGATATTCGCCTTTGGCATTCGGCGTTTTGACTGGTAAATTCTTAACAGGAGAAAGTCACCCAAAAGCCAGAGTTAATCTTTTTCCGCAATACAAACGTTACAATAGTGAGCAATGTACGCAGGCAACAAAATTGTATCAGGAAATTGCTAAAAAACACGGTTTAACTTTGACCGAATTAGCAATGGGATTTGTATTGCAGCAGCCATTTTTAACAAGTGCTATTATTGGTGCTACAACATTGGAGCAATTAAAAGAAAACATCGATACAATTGATGTGGTGCTTTCGAAACAAATCTTAGCAGAAATAGATGCAGTTCAGGCGATTATTCCTGATCCGGCACCTTAATTTTTTTTGCCACGAAGGCACTAAGGCTCGAAGGTTTATTCAATCTCGCAAAGACGCAGAGTCGCAAAGTTATTTTTGAAAATATAAACGCAAATCAAAGTGCTTTAGCCAAACTTTATTAGTTTGACTAAAGCACTTTTTCTATTTCGATTTTATTCCCCTAGCTTAAGCTAGGGCTATTCAGAAAGACTTTGCGACTCTGCGTCTTTGCGAGATTAAAAACATAAAAAACTTTGTGTCTTAGTACCTTTGTGGCAAAACTCTATAAATCAAATTCATCTTCAACAGCCAAAGAATCAGTTTTAACTGCAGTCGAATCTGGAAGTTTAATTTTAATTAACGAACGTGCATTTCCAGAAATGTAAACGGGTAGTATTCCGATTGTATCTTCAGGGACTAAAAGTCCTCTTCTAAACATTAAATTCTTTAAAAATTTCTGATTTTTAATAGCGTAATCTTTTAAATTCCCTTGATCATTAAACTGATACATGAATTTTCGAGGCTTCGGAATAATCGTTGCCAAGTATAAACATTCATCAATATTTAGGTCGGCTGGGTTTTTCTGGAAATAAAAATGACTCGCTTCGCCAATTCCGTATACGTTTGGTCCCCATTCAATAATGTTGAAATATACTTCCAGCATTCTTTCTTTGCTTACAATTCGGTTGTTTTCTAAAATGTAAACCAATAGAATTTCTTCAAGCTTTCGCGAAAGCGTCTTTTCTCTCGTTAAGAATACATTTTTAATCAGCTGCATACTGATTGTACTGGCGCCGCGAGAGAATTTTTTGGTTCTGATGTTTTTTAGAATCGATTGCTTGAAAGCTTCATTAATAAAACCGCGATGAGAGAAGAAAGACGGATCTTCTGTCGTTAAAACAGATTTTCTTAAATAAGGAGAAATCTGATCCAACGGCGTGTAATTCGGATTTGCATTTCCGACCAAAACAGGTCTTTGCAGTACATTTTGAATAATAGCGCGATAGACAAATTCACCGTTTAGTTTATTTAAATCGGCTTCGCCATATTTCGTGATTCGTAAATCTTCTTTATTCAATTTGCTATCAAAAACAAGTGTATTCGGTTTGTTTTTATTGAATTTGAAGTCTAGTTTGTAATTGAAATTTCCAGTGGACTGCATGCCTTGAAAATGCGTAAATAAACCATCGGGGAGCGAAACGATAAAATCCTGTGCTTTCATTTTTGGAATATCAACTTTTAAAGTGTAAATCGTGTCTTTTTCGGTATCATAAGAAATATAAGGACGTACCTTAATTTTATTCAACTGCATAGTCGAAGTGCTGTCGATAGAAATAAAACTATCTCCCAGTAAAAAACGATAATCAAAACGGGCATTTTTAATTATTACATCTTTGCTCGCAATTTTTGGATGATTGATTTTAAGATTGGCAATAGAAGTATAACCGTCGATATGCAGTTCGCTGCCGCTTTTGTCAATATTTTGAACATTCAATCGAATAGAATCAAAACTTGCTTTTAAGTTATAACGCTGATCTAAATAGGGAACACGAATCGCTCCTGTGTCAAGGTTGAAAAAACGAATATCTGCTTTTTTATTTCTTGGATCTGCAAATCCTTTTATGTTCCAGCGCTGATCAAAATCTTTGGCTTGAACATGCAGATTCGTTTCTAATTGTTTATTGCTTAAAACTAATTTATCTACATTAATATTGGTTTGTTTTCCGTTGTCATCAATTTTGAATTTGAAGTTTTTCAAATCCATGTCCGTCGGAACGAGATTCAATACTTTTGAAATAATTCTGTAAGCAAAAGAAGCATATTTTCGTTTTTCGTTTGATTCTGTTTCTTCTCGGTCTCTTTTTAAAAAGGCATCAAAATTTCGTTTTTTACCTTTTTTTACTAACTGAATATATCCATTATCAACTTTTAAAGTCCCAACCTGCACATCTCCAATCAATAAATTACTTAAGCTGATGCTGGTTTCTACGTTTTTAATTTTACATAGTGTATCAGCATTTATGGGAGCCAAAACAACGTTGGTCAATTTTATAGTCGATAATCCATCAAAAGAAGCTGATTCTACAGAAAAATTGCTGTTGTACTGAACAGCCATTTTGTGGGTAACTTTGGCTATAGCCTGTTTTAAAAGAGAATTTCGGAAATAGTATAGTCCAATGCAAAGCAGTAATAATAGTACTCCTACTATTTTTAGTGCTTTGTATATTTTTTGTTTTGGAAAATTCATAGTGTCTTTTTATCAGAAATCAACCAAAGAGAATGCTGGCAACATCTTCAATTTTAGCAACCAATTCGATTTTAATTCCGGTATTTTTTAAAGCTATTTTATTGTATTTGGAAACAAAGATAGTATCAAAACCTAGTTTTTCGGCTTCCTGAATACGCTGATCCACTCGGTTAACTGGACGAATTTCGCCAGAAAGTCCAACTTCGCCCGCAAAACAGAAACCTTTTCCAACCGGAATATCTTCATTCGATGATAAAATCGCGGCAACAACAGCTAAGTCAATTGCTGGATCATCAACAGAAATTCCTCCAGTAACATTTAAGAAAACGTCTTTCGCACCTAAACGGAATCCGGCTCTTTTTTCTAAAACAGCCAAGATCATATTCAGCCTTTTGGCATTGTAACCTGTTGTGCTTCGTTGCGGTGTTCCGTAAACAGCCGTACTTACTAAAGACTGTATTTCGATCATTAAAGGACGCATACCTTCAAGTGTTGTGGCAATGGCAGTTCCAGATAATTCTTCGTCTTTATGAGAAATCAGAATTTCAGATGGATTGCTTACTTCACGTAAACCGCTTCCAAGCATTTCGTAAATTCCAAGTTCGGATGTAGACCCAAAACGGTTTTTTAAGGAACGTAAAATTCGGTAAATATGATTTCGATCGCCTTCAAATTGCAAAACGGTATCTACCATATGTTCCAAAATTTTTGGTCCTGCAATGTTTCCGTCTTTGGTAATATGCCCAATCAGTATTACTGGAATATTGGTTTCTTTAGCAAATTTTATAAGTTCGGCGGTTGTTTCTCTAATTTGAGAAATACTTCCGGCCGTCGATTCAATGTAATCGGTATGTAAAGTTTGAATGGAGTCAATTATGACAACTTCGGGCTGAATGGTTTCAATTTGCTTGAAAATATTCTGCGTTTTAGTTTCGGTTAGAATATAGCAGTTGTCGCTATTTGGAGTTATTCTTTCCGCACGCATTTTGATTTGTTTCTGACTTTCTTCTCCAGAAACGTATAATGTTTTGTAAGGTAGTTTCAGTGAAACTTGAAGTAAAAGAGTACTTTTTCCGATGCCGGGTTCTCCGCCCAAAAGCGTTAAAGATCCAGGAACTAGTCCACCGCCTAAAACACGATTCAATTCTCCGTCGGTTGTGTCCATGCGGATTTCCTGAGTCGAATCGATTTCATCAATTTTTAAAGGTCTTGGCGCTTTGTTGGTTGAAGTTGGCTCGCTTTTCCAAGCCACTTTTTCCTGCTTCTGAATTATTTCTTCGGCAATGGTATTCCATTCTTTGCATGCGTTGCACTGCCCCTGCCATTTAGAATATTGGGTGCCGCAATTTTGACAAAAAAAGGAAGTTTTAACTTTTGACATTATTTACTTTTTTTTCGCAAGCGTATTCATTTCGTCGATTTTCTCATACATCATATCTTTATTCAAATCGCCAATAGGCTCCATTTGCGAAGCATTCTGATATTTTTTTGATGCATGTTTCGGATCGCCTTGTTTTTCATACATTAATCCAAGTTCATATTCGCCTAACATTGCTTTTGGATAATTTACGTTTCCTATCTCGGCCATTTTACCCAATTCACTGTAAGCATTTTTTTTCAAGATAATATTTTCAATCACTTTAAAATCGCTCATTCTAACAGGAATTTGTACGCCTAAAACTTTCGACATTTCATTGTATTTATTTTCTAAATATTCGGCATAACCTGATTCAAGAACGGCAATTTTATTATTGTATTCTGCAGAATTAATTGGTCTGTAAACCTCAAAAATCTGATATAAAGCACTCGGAATAGAATGCAGTACTTCTGTGTAATGTGTTGTTCCTTTAAATAATTCGTATTTGTAATTTACTAACGGATTATTTGCAATTTTAATATTGCTGTCTAATTTTTCTATCGGTTCTTTTATTTTTTTAATATCTCCATCGGCTGCAGATAAGTAATAAAAAATAGGTTCTTTAATTTTAGCAAATTTCTCTGGTATACGAACTTCCATTTTAGGCGCCAATTCTGGGCTGAAACAGATATAAGCATTAAAGAGAGGCTTTTCTTTATATAAATAAAAATTAGCAAAGCTGGCTGTTAAATCATGTCCCGCAATTATTCTGAAAGGAGAGGTGCGGTATTTTTTTTCGATGTATGGAATTAGTTCTGCTCCAACGAATTCAAAAAACTGCGCTCCTTTCTCAAAAGGAAGCCCGTTATTCTGGTCAATCGTTGTATCGTCAAAACGTTCTCCGTCTTTATTTTGGTGAATTCCTATAATAATCATTTCTGGGACATCATCCCAATAAGAGCCATAACTTACAGCTCCAGAAAAAGGATCAAATAGATAATCTCCGTCCAATAAATAAAGAACTGGATATTTTTTGTCTTTGTTTGCTTCATAAGAAGCTGGAAGTCCGATTGTAATTCTTCGTTCTTCTCCCAGTTTTTCTGATTTAATATTATCGAACGTTTTTTGGGCAAACGACGAGAATGAAATCAAAAGTGTCAGTAGGTAAACTTTTTTCATGATTTGTGGCATTTCAGTAAATTAAAAACGTATTGAAAATAGTGTAGCAATATACTATTTTATTTGCTTCTTTGTTAAATGGGGTAAAAATTGAAGCACAGTATTTTAGTGTCACAACCATTTTGGATTGAGACAAAAGAAGAATTCTTTGTGCAAAATTAGCTTTTGACAAAGGAAGTAAATTCTTAAAAAATAAAGAATTGATTTAGGTTAGCGAATTGTCATTTTCGTTAGGGAAAATAATCCAAGGTTTGAAGGTTTTTGCTTCTTCAAAATCCAAAGTCGCATAAGAAATGATAATAATAATATCATCTTTCTGAACTTTTCTTGCTGCAGGACCGTTCAAAGTGATTTCGCCCGAATTTTTTTCACCTTTAATAGCGTAAGTTTCAAAACGTTCGCCATTATTAATGTTGACAATAGATACTTTTTCGCCTTCAATAATGTTTGAAGCTTCTAGTAAAGTTTCATCAATAGTAATGCTGCCAATATAATTTAAATCGGCACCCGTTACTTTAACGCGATGAATTTTTGATTTTATAACTTGAATTTGCATGCTGCAAAGTTAGATTAATTTAATGAAATGGTGTCTATCAGTCTTATAGAATTAACAAATACCGCTATAAATGCACGGTAATTTTTGCCATTCTCTTTCTTATCGATAGGTAAAAGTGTTGATTCATCAGCAATAACAAAATATTCAAGGTAGAATACTGCATTGTCTTTGAAAGAATTTTCTACGAATTCCAGCGTTTCCTGCGGACTATGATTTTGAAAAATCTCTTTAGCTTCGTTTAAAGTCTTGTATATAATAGAAGCCTCTTTTCGCTCTTGTGCTGAAAGACGTTCGTTACGCGAACTCATAGCAAGCTGGTTTTCTTCTCTAAAAATAGGACAGCCGACAATGTTTACAGGTAAATGTGCTTTTTCGACCATTTTTTTAACAATTTGAAGCTGCTGAAAATCTTTTTCGCCAAAATAAGCATTGGTTGGTGTTACGATTTCAAAAAGCCTTTTTACAATTGTTCCAACTCCATTAAAATGCCCCGGCCTGAATTTTCCTTCCATTTGATTTTCCAATCCATCAAAATCAAAAGTCTGAGAAATAGTATTTCCTTCGTAAATATCTTCGACAGAAGGAGCGTATAAAATGATTTTATCACTTAATGTACGCATTTTCTTAATATCTTCTTCTAGAGTTCTAGGATATTTTGCTAAATCTTCTGGGTTGTTAAACTGAGTTGGATTGACAAAAATGCTTACAACTGTGTCGTCGTTTTCTTTAAGAGAACGCTGCATTAAAGCCAAATGTCCTTGGTGTAAAGCGCCCATTGTTGGTACAAATCCAATAGTTGAATTTGCGGTTTTGATAGTCTTAATATAAGCTATCAAAGCAGCTTTACTGTAGAAAATGTGCATTGAGGTATTATTAAAATTTTATGCAAACATAATATATTAGTTATAAACTGCATAAAATTTTGTAATTTTGCGACGTTTTTATTACCAAAATTAAGTAAAATACTATTATGAAAGATAAGAGGATATTATATGTATCATCTGAAGTCGTGCCTTATTTGGCTGAAAATGAGGTTTCTTTAATGTCTTATGACGTTCCGAAAATGATTAATGACCAAGGCGGTCAGATAAGAATTTTCATGCCAAGATACGGAAATATCAACGAACGAAGACATCAATTACACGAAGTGATCAGACTTTCAGGGATGAATTTGGTAGTGAATGATTTAGATATGCCGTTGATTATTAAGGTAGCATCAATTCCTAAGGAAAGAATTCAGGTGTACTTTATTGATAATGATGAATACTTTAAACGTAAAGCAACTTTCGCCGATGAGGAAGGTGTTTTATATCCTGATAATGACGAAAGAGCAATCTTCTTTGCTAAAGGTGTTGTGGAAACAGTGAAAAAATTGAACTGGGTTCCAGATATCATTCACGTTCATGGCTGGCTGGCGGCAATGCTTCCAATCTACATGAAACACTATTACAAACATGAAGCATTATTTTCTGAAACCAAAATCATTACTTCTGTTTACGGACAGTCGTTTGATGAGAATTTGGATTTGGAGATGATAAATAAAGTTAAATTTGACGGTGTTCCGCATGAAGCTGTATCAGATTTAGAAGTTCCAAATTACGAGAATGTTTTAAAAGCAAGCATCTTGCATTCTGATGGAGTAATCATTGCATCAGAAAATGTTTCTCCAAGTTTAACAAAATTTATAGAATCTTCAGGAAAACCTTTTTTACCTTTCGCCACGAAAGATGCATTTGCTGACGCATATACAAATTTCTATAGAACGTTTGGACTTTAAATTTTAACCTTATTATAAAACATGTATAATACTTCTTTTATTAAGAGAATTCTTTTAGCTTTAATTGTTGTTTTTTTATATTCTTGCGACAAAGATTTTAATGCAATTGGTGATGGTATAGTTGGAGATGATCATTTTGGTCTTGAACCAGAAGAGTACAGTGTTTTAGCTTTCAATCAAGAAGTAACTCCAATTCAGTCAAATAGTATGGCTGTAAATGGCTTAGGAATTTTTGATAATCCGTTGTTTGGGACTACTACAGCTAACTTTGTTACACAAGTGGGTCTTGTTTCTTATGCGCCAACAATTGGAGAAGCACCAGTAATTGAAAGTGCAGTGCTTACTATTCCTTATTTTGTTAAAAATAAAACGACGGATGCAGCTGGCGCTAGTACTTATCAGCTTGATTCTATTTATGGAGGTCAAGGATCAGATTTTAAATTGAAATTGAGTGTTTATGAGTCGGGTTATCAGATGAGAAATAGTTACTTTGCTGGTGGATCTCAGCTTCCTCAATTTTATTATACAGATCAAAATGCAGATTATTTTAATGTTGCGAGCAAGGTATTGTTGAATAACGCTGAAGCAGCTCAGGAAAATGAGGCATTCTTTTTTGATTCTAAAGAAATAGTGACTAAAACTACGGATCCAGATACTAAAGTAGAAACAACAACTAGAGTAGCTCCGCAAATGGTTTTGAATCTTAGAAAAGAATTTTTTCAAGAGAAAATATTAAATGCAGCGTCTTCTAAGCTTTCTACTGAGGAAATTTTTCAGGAATATTTTAGAGGTTTGTATTTTATGGTAGAAAAATCTGGAAGTTCTAAAAGTAATTTGGCTTTATTAGATTTTTCTAAAGGAGTTATTACAATTAAATATAAAGCTAAAACAGCTTCTACAACCGATGGAGACGCAACAGAAGATAAGCAGATTCTTGTAAACTTAAAAAGTACTGCGACAAGTACGGCTAGTTTTCTTCAGGATGTTAGAAGTGCTGAATACGAAAATGCGATTAAAACAAATGTAAACAAGGTTGACGGAGACGAAAAACTTTATTTAAAAGGAGGCCAGGGATCTGTTGCAGTTGTTCGTCTTAATGGATTTGCATCGGAGTTAGAAAACATTAGAAAAACCAATTGGAAAGTTAACGAGGCAAATCTTGTTTTCTATATTGATGCTGATAAAATGGTGAATACACAAGCGCCTCTAAGAGTTTATCTGTATAATTTGACTGATAATACCATATTAGCAGATTACTCTACAGATGAGACTACGCTTGGCGGATTAATCACCCTTGACTCTAATAAAAAGGGAAAATATTATAAATTGAGAATAACGAATCATATCCGTAATCTTATTAAAGATGCGACAGCTGTAAATGTTGATCTAGGACTTGTTGTGTCACAAGCGCCGGGAATTGGTACGTTAAATGTGCTGAAAAATAAGATTCAAATTCAAGATGATCCAGTTAAATATTTTTCTCAAGCGCCGAGAACTTCGGTGATGAGTCCTTTAGGAACAGTCTTATACGGTGGAAAATCTTCTATTCCAGTTGATAAAAGATTGAAACTTCAGGTCTACTACACGAAACCAAATTAATAAATATATGTGTGGAATTGTTGGATATATCGGTCATAGAGACGCATATCCTATTGTAATCAAGGGCTTAAAGCGTCTTGAGTACAGAGGGTATGATAGTGCCGGTGTTATGCTGTATGACGAAGAGTCTGGCATAAAAGTTTGTAAAACAAAAGGTAAAGTGTCAGACCTTGAAGCTAAAGCTAATGAAGGTTTTACAATAAACGGAAATATTGGAATTGGACATACACGCTGGGCAACACATGGTGTTCCGAATGATGTGAATTCCCATCCTCACCTTTCAAATTCTGGAGATTTAGCAATTATCCATAATGGGATTATAGAGAATTATGCTCCTTTAAAAGAAGAGTTGATCAAAAGAGGTTATACTTTTAAATCAGATACAGATACAGAGGTTTTAGTTAATTTAATAGAAGAAGTTCAAAAGAAAGAAAATATTAAATTAGGTAAAGCAGTTCAGATTGCGCTTAACCAAGTGGTTGGAGCTTATGCAATTGCTGTTTTTGATAAAAAAAATCCAAACGAACTAGTTGCGGCTAGATTAGGAAGTCCGTTAGCAATTGGAGTTGGAGAAGGCGAATATTTTATTGCTTCTGATGCTTCACCATTTATTGAATATACTTCTAACGCAGTGTATTTGGAAGATGGCGAAATGGCTAATATTAGACTGCATAAGCCAATCAAAATCAGAAAAATTAAAGATGACTCTTTGGTAGATCCTTATATTCAAGAACTTCAAATGAATTTGGAGCAGATTGAAAAAGGCGGTTATGATCATTTCATGCTGAAAGAAATCTACGAACAGCCAAGTGTTATTAAAGATACTTACAGAGGAAGGCTTCATGCTAATGAAGGAATTGTTCAAATGGCTGGTGTTGAAGATAATCTTGAAAAATTCTTAAACGCAAAACGTATTCTAATTGTGGCTTGCGGTACTTCATGGCATGCAGGTTTAGTGGCAGAATACATTTTTGAAGAGTTTACACGTATTCCAGTTGAAGTAGAATATGCTTCAGAATTCAGATACAGAAATCCAATTATAAATAAAGACGATGTAGTTATTGCTATTTCTCAGTCTGGTGAGACTGCAGATACAATGGCGGCTATTAAATTAGCTAAAGAAAACGGAGCTTTCGTATTTGGTGTTTGTAATGTGGTAGGTTCTTCTATTTCAAGAGAAAGCCATGCAGGTGCTTATACACACGCGGGTCCAGAAATTGGAGTGGCTTCTACAAAAGCATTTACTACTCAGATCACGGTTTTAACAATGATCGCTTTGAGATTAGGAAAAGCGAAAGGAACATTATCAAATACCGATTTCCATAGATATCTTCAAGAATTAGAAATTATTCCTGAAAAAGTTGCCGAAGCATTAGAAACTAATGATAAAGCAAAAGAAATCGCTGCTGCTTTTAAAGATTCGCCAAACTGTCTTTATTTAGGTAGAGGATATAATTTCCCAGTTGCTTTAGAGGGTGCTTTAAAACTAAAAGAAATTTCATATATCCATGCAGAAGGTTATCCAGCTGCTGAGATGAAACATGGTCCAATTGCTTTAATTGATGAGCAAATGCCAGTTATCGTTATTGCTCCTAAACAAGGACATTACGATAAAATTGTAAGTAATATTCAGGAGATTAAATCAAGAAGCGGGAAAATTATCGCTGTGGTTACGAAAGGTGATATTCAGGTTCGTGAATTAGCAGATTATGTAATCGAGATTCCAGAAACTTCAGATGCATTGTCTCCATTAGTTACCACAATTCCGTTGCAATTACTTTCTTATTACATTGCTGTTATGAGAGGATGTAATGTTGACCAGCCGCGAAATTTGGCAAAGTCAGTTACAGTAGAATAGATTTTATTTAAAATACAAATATGTTAAAAAAGCGAGATTTAGGTCTCGCTTTTTTTTATTGTCAAAAATTTTTTTCAGCATATGTATTTTTATGAATTTTTCATTTTTTTGATTAAAATTTATATGTATGCATAGTATATTGGTTTTTCTTCTCGATTTCTTTGTTTTTATTCTAATAAATTGAATTAGTAAATAGTTAAAAAATTGTAAAAAATGATGCTAAATAGTAATTTTATTTAACGTTTTTTTATACATATTAAAATATTTGCTTATTTTGGCTATATATACTAACGAAAAAACTAACCCAAATGAGAGTCTACTTGCTAATTATGTTGTTGTTCAGCGGAATATCTTTTGCGCAGAATACAATAACAGGTTCGGTTACAGATGGTAACAAACAATCAATTCCTGGTGCTAATATTGTTGTTGTCGGAGAAAGCACTGGTACATCTACAGATTTCGACGGATCATTCAAATTGACAACCAATTCAAAACTGCCTCTTTCAATTAAGGTTTCTGCAGTAGGTTTTGAGTCAAAAACAATTAATGTTACTGCTGCAAATCAAAAAGTGAATGTAATTTTAAAAGATGAAGAAACTAAGCTGGATGAAATTGTAGTTTCGGCATCAAGGACTCCAGAAAGAGTAATTGAATCGCCGGTGACTATTGAGCGCATGGGGCTTCAAGAGATTAAAAACACCACGGCTGCTACTTTTTATGATGGCTTGGAAAATTTAAAAGAGGTTAATTTTAACACCAGCAGTATTTCTTTCAAATCAATAAATACAAGAGGTTTTGCTACAGTTGCCAATACTCGTTTCATGCAGTTGGTGGATGGAATGGATAATTCTTCTCCAGCGTTAAACTTTGTTTTGGGAAATCTTATTGGTGTTTCGGATATTGATGTTGCAAGTGTAGAGCTGCTTCCTGGAGCTTCTTCTGCTCTTTACGGAGCGAATGCTTTTAACGGGATTATGTTTATGACTAGTAAAAGTCCATTTACAAATGAAGGAATAAGTGTTTATTACAAATACGGACAAACTAGTCAAGATGCGGCGGGTACAAATGATTACAATGATTTTGGAATTAGAGCTGCTAAGGCTTTTACAAAACATTTTGCAATGAAAGCGAATTTCACTTATATGGAAGCTAGTGAATGGATTGCGAATGATTCAAGAAGTATGACTGGAGGCTCTGTTGGGCACGCTATGAATCAGAATTATGATGGGTTAAATATTTATGGTGACGAGGTGACAACTTTTATTCCGAATGTTGGGCAGGTTAGTAGAACAGGTTATCGTGAGCAGGACTTGACAGATAATAAAGTTCAAAGTATGAAAGCTGATTTTAGTGCTCACATTAAACCTTGGGCAAATGATACGGAGTTTATTTTACAATATAAAATTGGTACAGGTAGTACAATTTATCAAGGTGCAAATAGATATGCTTTGAAAGATTTCTTAATGCAGCAGGGTAAATTTGAGGTAAAAGGGAAAAACTTTTTTGGAAGAGTTTACTTTACAAGTGAGGATGCTGGAAATTCTTATGATATGAGATTTGCGGCATGGAATGTTAACAGAGCGGCAAAATCAGATCAAGAATGGTTTACCAATTATGCAACTGCTTATCAATATGCCGGTGCAGTTATGGGAACAAATGCTAATGAATCTGCAAATATTGCAAGAAACTTTGCAGATTATAATGTTTTACCAGCTCAGATTTCATTTATTCCTAAGCCAACAGGATCAGCAAGGTTTGAGCCAGGAAGTGCGCAGTTTAATAATGCTTTGGCGAATGTTGTGTCTAATCCTGATTTAACTCAAGGAGCAAAATTTATAGATCATTCAAAATTATACCATTCAGATGTGAATTATAATTTTAGAGATATAATTAAGTGGGCTGAAGTTCAAGTAGGAGGTTCTTGGAGAAAATATGTTATGGATTCTGAAGGGACAATCTTCACGGATTATGATGGTCCAATTGAATATAAAGAATACGGTGCTTATGCTCAATTGCAGAAAAAATTCTTAGATGATAGATTAAAGTTTACGGGATCATTACGTTATGATAAAAGCCAGAATTTTGATGGTAATATTTCTCCAAGAGTTTCTTTTGTTTATTCTGCAGGAGCTTCAAAGAATCATAATTTCAGATTGTCATATCAAACAGGTTTCCGTAACCCAACTACACAAGATCAATATATTGGTTTAGATTTAGGTCCATTTGCTTTAATTGGATCAGCGCCAGAGAACTTAGATCGTTTTCAAGAAACAGTAAATGTTAGTGCGGGTGGACAAGCTGCGGGACACCCTGCAACAGTTAATATGTCAGGACAAAATGCTTATCGTAATGCATATACTGTATCTTCAGTTCAGGCTTTTGCAGCTTCTGGCAGTGCAGCAGATTTGCAGGTTGCTGATATTGGTTTGGTAAAACCTGAACAGGTTCAAGCTTTTGAAGCAGGATATCGTACAGTAGTTCAAAATGACTTATCGGTAGATTTAAATGCTTACTATAATATTTATAATGATTTTATGAATACGGCAAGGGTTATTTCTCCATATTATGGCACAGTTGGTACACCAGAATCTTATCAAGCTCTTGCTTTTGGAGATAGAAGAGTGTATCAGGTTTATACCAATACAACTGCTCAGATTTCTTCTTTTGGTTTTGGAGCTGGTTTATCTAAAAAAGTGTATAAAGATTTTGAAGTTGGAGTAAATTATAATTATGCTCAGTTTAATTTTAATCAGGAAGATGATCCAGATTTCGTTGCTGGTTTCAATACTCCAAAACACAGGATTAAAGCTTCTTTAGGAAATGCAAAAGTGATTAAAAATTTAGGTTTCAATGTTAATGTAAGATGGAATTCTGAGTATTTATGGGAGTCTTCTTTTGGAGACGGTATGATTCCAGAAAACACAGTTTTGGATGCTCAGATAAATTATGCACTTCCAAAATGGAAATCTGTTATTAAAGTTGGAGCTACAAACCTTTTTGGATCAGATTACCTTCAGGTTATTGGGGCTGGTATGATTGGCCAGATGTGGTTTGCTTCTTGGACAATTAATCCATAAGGGTAATTATTTATGTGAAATTGACATAACTTCTTTGGAGTTATTTGTGAAAAATGAAGAGGTAATAATTTAAAAAGTACTAACATGAAAAAAAATATAAAATTGCTGTTATTGGTTTCTTTAACTTTTATGACGGCTTGTAATAATGATGATAATGATGCGCCAGTTGAAGTTCCGGTAGTTCCTGGTTCGGCTGTTTTTACCAAATATATTGCTCTTGGAGATTCTTTTGCTGCGGGTTATAGCGATAATGCGCTGTTTAAAAAAGGACAGGAGAATTCGTATCCTAATATTTTGTCACAGCAATTTGCAGCGGCTGGAGGCGGCGCTTTTACGCAGCCGCTTACGAATGATAATATTGGAGGTTTGTTATTAGGAGGAAATGTAATCGCAGGAACTCGTCTATCTTTTGATGGGGCAACACAGACTCCGATAAATGTAGCAGGAAAACCAACAACAGAAGTAACTGCACATCTTACAGGTTCATTTGGTAATTTAGGTGTTCCGGGTGCAAAAAGTTTTCATTTATTAGCTGCGGGTTATGGTAATGTAGCTGGTGTGGCTACAGGTGCGGCGAATCCTTATTTTGCAAGGTTTTCAAGTGCTCCTTCAACGACAGTTTTGGCTGATGCTGTAGTGCAGAACCCTACTTTTTTCTCCTTGTTTATTGGAGGAAATGATGTTTTGGCATATGCGACTTCTGGAGGAACAGGAAAAGATCAAACAGGAAATCCTAATCCAGCTACTTACGGTTCAAATGATATTACAGATCCAGCGGTTTTTGCTTCTGTATATGGTAATTTAGTTACTGCGTTAACGGCGAAAGGAGCAAAAGGAGTTGTAGCAAATTTACCTTATATTACAGCGTTACCTCATTTTACAACAGTTCCTTACAATCCTTTAACTCCTAAAGTGATAGGAAAAAACAATGAAGCTGTTGGTGTAGCAACTATTAAAGCGCTTAATACACAGTTGTATGGACCATTAAAACAAGTGCTGACTGCTTTGAGTGCTGGAGATAGAATCAATTTGCTTTCTGAGACAGGTGCAAGTCCTTTATTAATAAAAGATGAGACGCTAACTAATTTATCTGCACAGTTAACTGCAGCATTTACACCAACATTGGGAGCGCAGAATGCAGCTTTTTATGGTGCTGTTTTCGGCCAGGCTAGACAGGCAAAATCTACTGATTTGGTTGTGCTTACAACTAGAGCAGATATTGGAACTGCTCCAACCGCGGCAAATTCTGGAATTGGAATTGCGCCTCCGGCTCCACTAAATGCATTTGGAATATCGTACCCTTTGCAAGACAAACATGTTTTGATCCCAACTGAAATTGCAGAAGTTAAAAAAGCTACAGATGCTTACAACGTAACAATTGAAGCTATAGCTAAAGAAAAAGGATTGGCTTTTGTTGATACAAGAGCAACTTTAACGCAGTTAGCAAATGGTGGAATTAGATTTGGGAATTTTACAATGAGTTCTTCTTTTGCGACAGGCGGTGCTTTCTCTTTAGATGGAGTTCATCCAAGCGCAAGAGGTTATGGGCTAATTGCTAATATTTTTATAGATGCTATAAATGCGACGTATGGTTCGACGCTTCGTCACGTTGATCTCGCTATTTATCCAATTCAATATCCAGCAACAATACAATAATGATTTAAAAAAATAGAGTAAAAAACCGCTCATTATATAAATATGAAGCGGTTTTTTTATTTGCTAAAAAAATGCTGTTTTTGTTATTTTTTGGGTCAGTTTTATGAATCAAACAAAATCATGCTATTTTTTATGAAAAAAAAATTGATTTTATATTTTAAAAAATTATCTTTGCGCTCTGAAAAAAGAGGTATTTTCGATAAACCTAAATAGCTATTTAATAAATACATAAGTAATGTCAAAAGTAATAGGAAAAGTTGCTCAAATCATTGGACCAGTAGTTGACGTAGTTTTCAACGGTAAGGATGTTGAACTTCCAAAAATTTATGATTCACTAGAAGTCACTAAAAAAGACGGAACTATCTTAGTTCTAGAAGTACAATCTCACATCGGTGAAAACACTGTTCGTACCATTTCTATGGATTCAACAGATGGTTTAAGCAGAGGATATGAAGTAGTTGGAACTGGAAATCCAATCCAAATGCCAATCGGTCCAGACGTATATGGACGTTTATTTAATGTTGTTGGAGATGCCATTGACGGTTTAGGTGATTTGCCAAAAACTGGAGAGAACGGTTTGCCAATTCACAGACAAGCTCCAAAATTCGAAGATTTATCAACTTCATCTGAAGTTTTATTTACAGGTATCAAAGTAATCGATTTGATCGAGCCTTACGCAAAAGGGGGTAAAATTGGATTGTTTGGTGGTGCTGGTGTTGGTAAAACAGTATTGATTCAGGAGTTGATCAACAATATTGCAAAAGGTCACGGTGGTCTTTCAGTATTCGCTGGAGTAGGTGAAAGAACACGTGAAGGAAATGACTTACTTCGTGAGATGTTAGAGTCAGGAATTATTAAATACGGTGATGATTTCATGCACTCTATGGAAAATGGAGGATGGGATTTATCTAAAGTAGATATGCCAGGAATGAGAGAGTCTAAAGCTACTTTCGTTTTCGGACAAATGAATGAGCCACCTGGAGCTCGTGCACGTGTGGCACTTTCAGGATTATCTATCGCTGAGTATTTCCGTGATGGAGCTGGATCTGACCAAGGTAAAGATGTATTATTCTTCGTTGATAATATCTTCCGTTTTACACAAGCAGGTTCTGAGGTATCAGCACTTTTAGGTCGTATGCCATCTGCGGTAGGTTACCAACCAACATTGGCAACTGAGATGGGTGCAATGCAAGAGCGTATTACATCTACAAACAAAGGATCTATTACATCTGTACAAGCGGTTTACGTTCCTGCGGATGACTTAACTGACCCGGCGCCGGCTACAACTTTCGCGCACTTAGATGCAACAACTGTATTGTCTCGTAAAATTGCTGAGTTAGGTATCTATCCTGCGGTTGACCCGTTAGATTCTACTTCAAGAATTTTGACTCCACATATCTTAGGAGATGAGCACTACAACTGTGCACAAAGAGTAAAAGAAATTCTTCAAAAATACAAACAATTACAAGATATCATCGCGATTCTTGGTATGGAAGAGTTATCTGAAGAAGATAAACTTTCTGTATCTAGAGCACGTCGTGTACAACGTTTCTTGTCTCAGCCATTCCACGTAGCAGAGCAATTTACAGGTATCCCAGGTGTATTAGTTGATATTAAAGATACTATCAAAGGATTTAACATGATTATCGATGGTGAGTTAGATCACCTTCCAGAAGCAGCTTTCAACTTGAAAGGTTCTATTCAAGATGCAATCGAAGCTGGAGAGAAAATGTTAGCTGAAGCATAATAATATTGGTTGTTAGTTGTTAGTTGTCAGTTGTTAGAAAGCAACCATCAACCATCAACCATCAACTATTAACTAAAAAAAATATGATTTTAGAAATAGTATCACCAGAAGCGAAATTATTTTCAGGAGAAGTAACTTCGGTTACGCTGCCAGGAGTTGATGGAAGCTTTCAGATTTTGAATCATCACGCGCCGATTGTTTCTATTTTAGAAAAAGGAACAATTAAAATTGCAGCTCCAAGCTTCAGTTTTTCTAAGGAAGCAGCTGATAAATTCACGAAAGTTAATGACCAAACTTATACTTTAGAGATTAAGTCAGGAACTATCGAGATGAAAAACAATAAAATAATTGTTTTAGTTGACTAAGACATTTTATGTATAAACAAAAAGCCAGACAGTATTTGTCTGGCTTTTTTTATTTTTTTACTTTTGAAGTATTAAAATCTCTTTATAAAATATTGATTCTTATTGTAAAAGCTCAGTAAGCTTTTATGTTTACGCTTTGTCGATCTGATAAAGTGCAAATTATTTATGTCAAATTTTATAAAGAATATCTATGAAAAACATATCAAAAGTTGCCGTTTTAGGCGGCGGCGGGCGAACTGGCAAATTTCTTGTAAACCAGCTGCTGGAAAAAGGATTTGCTGTAAAACTTCTACTTAGAAATCCAGAAAATTTCGAAATTCAGAATAGTAAAATCGAAATTATTAAAGGTGATGCTCTCATTTTTGAAAACATACAATTATTACTAAAAGATTCGCAGGCAGTTGTCAGTACAATTGGGCAGAGAAAAGACGAGCCCTTGGTTGCTAGTGAAGTGACAAAAAATATTTTGAAGGCAATGAAAGAATATGAAATTGATCGTTATGTTTTACTTGCTGGACTTAATATTGATACTCCATCCGATAAAAAAAGCCCTAAAACCATTATGGCAACTGATTGGATGAAGACTAATTTTCCGATAATTCAGCAGGATCGACAAAAAGCATATACCTTTTTAGAAGAGAGTAATGTAAGTTGGACTCAGGTTCGTGTTCCGTTTATCGAATTCGATGATAAAAATTTTGAGATAGCAGTTAGTCTTACAGACTGTTTAGGAGATAAAATAACCGCTTTAGCTATTGCAAAATTCATAGTTAAAGAAATGATTGATTCTAAATATACCAGAGAATCGCCTTTTATTAGTGGATTATAAAAGTTAAACTTGAAAACAGCGGATTGAATATCCGCTGTTTTGTTTTGTAAAACTTCAATTTTGTACTTTTACTTTATGAAACTACCTGAAAATCTAAACCAGAAATTAGAAAATAGTAAACGAATAAATACCTTTCGTAAACTGCCTGCGTTTAATAATCTGATTGATTTTTCTTCTAATGATTATATTGGATTTTCGAAATCGGAAACTATTTTTAGGAATGTGCATGCTTATTTATTGGAAAATGAAATTATCCAAAATGGCGCTACTGGTTCAAGAGGTGTTTCAGGAAATCATTTGCTTTATCCAATTACAGAGGATTTTATAGCGCATTTTCATGATGTAGAAACGGCTTTAATTTTTAATTCGGGTTATGATGCCAATATTGGTTTTTTTAGCGCTGTTCCGCAAGAAAATGATGTTGTTTTGTATGATGAATTATGTCACGCGTCAATAAAAGATGGAATTGCTATTTCACGAGCGAAATCGTATCAATTTATACACAATGATTTTGAAGACTTGGAACAGTTTATTCTAAAATTTTCATCTTCTACTATTTATATTGTAACAGAAAGCATTTTTTCAATGGATGGAGATAGTCCAAATTTGGAGGAGTTAATTTTACTTTCTGAAAAATATAACTGCTTTTTAGTTATTGATGAAGCCCATGCACTTGGTGTCTTTGGAGAAAAAGGAGAAGGTCTTATTCAGTATTTACAATTACATAGTAGAGTTTTTGCACGTATTGTAAGTTTTGGAAAAGCTATGGGATGCCATGGAGCAGCAGTTTTAGGAAGTAGTGATCTTCGGGATTATCTAATTAATTTTGCCCAAAGCTTTATTTATACAACTGCTTTGTCTCCTCATGCTGTTGCGACAATTTTTATGGCTTATCAGCAGTTGGAAATCGAAAAAGAGACTATTGAAAAGCTTCGTCAGAATATTGTCTTTTTTAATCGGCAAAAAAACTTATTAGGATTAAAACCAATGTTCGTTCATAGTAAGTCTACTATACATTCTGCTATTGTTCTAGGAAATGAAAACATAAAAAAACTGGTGCAGGAACTTCAAGATAAAGGGTTTGATGTGCAATCTATTCTTTCTCCGATTGTTCCAGAGGGTCAGGAACGACTTCGTTTTTGTATTCATAGTTATAATTCGCAAGAAGAAATTAATGAGGTTTTAGAATTAGTTAGAGACTTTGTTTTTTAAATTCCGATTTTCTTCAAAAATCCTAAATTAAAAAAAAGAGCACAGTTTTTTGTAACGTTTTGTTTATTCGATTACTTACAAGTTGTAATCAAATAAAAACCACTCATGAAAACTAGATTTCAATTTATATTTACTGTATTTGCATTTTTTCTTGTCTGTAAAATTGCAGCCCAGGCTAAAACTTCAAAATTAGAAAATTCACTTCTTTGGGAAATTTCAGGAAAAGGTCTTAAAAAGCCATCTTACTTATTCGGAACAATTCATATGATTTGTTCAAAAGATTATTTTTTGTCCGAAAAAACGAAAAAAGCATTTGATAAATCAGAAAAATTATACTTAGAAATCAATTTTACGGATCCTAACGAAATGAGTCAGATGCAGCAATTAGCAATGGGAAAAGAACCGCTTAGTAAGAGATTAAGTCCAGAGCAGTTAGCCAAATTAGATTCCATTTTAAAAGAAACAACCGGAATGAGTGTACAACAGGTCGACAGTTTTAGTCTTCTGACAGTTTTGAGTCTTATTTCTATCAAAAGCTTCGGTTGTACCGATCTTAAGTTTTATGAAATGGAGTTTTCGGGCTTAGCAAAAGAGAAGAATATAACAATTTCGGGTCTTGAAACAGTTAAGGCACAATTCGAAATTCTTGAAAACGCATATTCAAATGATGAGATTTTAAAACTTTTGGAAGAATCAACTACGGAAGAAACCATAGAATTAGTACAAGCTTATAAATCTGAAAATATTGAGGATATGTATTCCTTAACTACAGACCTAAAAGTAACAAGTGAAAAAACTAAAAAACAGATTCTTGATGGTAGAAATATAAGCTGGGTAAAAGCAATGCCAGAACTTATGAATCAAAACAGCGTTTTCTTTGCTGTTGGGGCAGGACATTTAGGAGGGGAATATGGTGTTATTAACTTATTGAGAAAAGAAGGTTATACTGTGAAACCAATATTGAACTAGAACTATTTTGAAAGAGAAAGAAAAAGAGTTTTTAAACCGGATAGAAAGTCATAAAGGAATTTTGTACAAAGTCTCAAAAATGTACATGGACAATAATGACGATCAGCAGGATCTATTTCAGGAAATTGTATGCCAGCTTTGGAAATCATATGATACCTTTCGAAATGAAAGTCAGTTTTCGACCTGGATGTATAGGGTTGCTATTAATACGGCTATCGTTTTTTTAAGGAAAGAGAAGAGGAAAGTAGACAAATACGAAATCGCATCAGAAAATATCAAAGAGGATGAAAGTGATTCTCATGTTAAAGAAAGTCAGCTGGAGCATTTTTATAAAGCAGTCCATAAACTGGAGAAGATAGATAAAGCTATTATTTTCTATCAATTAGAAGGGTTTTCACATAAGGAAATAGGCGAAAATCTAGGAATATCCGAAGGAAATGCACGGGTAAAATTAAATAGGGCCAAAGAGAAATTAAAAGAAATAATTAAAAATCAAGGATATGGATTTTAACGATATACAAAACGCATGGAATAATGAAAAACCTGAAAATGTTATTCTGCCAAAAAACTTAGAGAAAATTCAGTCGGCGAATACTCCGCTGGATAAAATTCGAAAAAATTTAAAAATTGAATTTATTTACCAAATAATCTCAATTACTTTAATTGGAATTGTGCCTTTGTTATTTGGCTTTTCTCCTAAAATGACTTTTTTTTATTATTTGCTTTTTAGTCTGTTTGTGGCCGTTTGCGTTTATTATTTAACGAAGCTTTATTTTTTTTACAAAAGATTGAATAAAATAACTTTGACAACAAAAGATAGTTTGTACGAAACCTATTTTGATATACGATTAAATATGGAACTGTATAAAACGTTTGGATTTGCATTAACGCCGTTTTTAGTCTTGTATTTACTGGGGTTTTACTACTATAAATTTTCTAAAATTCCAGGTTTCTATGATTTGGATTTTTCTAACAGTGAGTTAATCGGATTCTTTTTAATCGTAGTTTTTGTGGTTCTTTCTATGGGGATTTCCCTAGAATGGTGGGTACATCACTTTTATGGTAAATTTGCAAAAGAGATTAAAAAAGTAATTGATGAATTAAAAGAAGAATAAAAATATAAAGCCCATCAAAACTGATGGGCTTTATATTTTATAATAATCGAAACAAGTATTAATGAATTATTTTTTTTGTTGAAATATAACCACTCTGAAGATTCGTTTTTACCAGTAAAACCTGATTTTCAGCTTGTAAATTTCGAATCTCTAAATCATTGCTGTTGACTTTCTTTTTATTGAAAATTTCCTGACCTAGGACATTATAAATAGTTACTTCATTAATTAATTCTTTTGATGAAGAAATACGAACTACTTTGTTTTTAACAGAAATTAATATTCCGTCTTTAGTATTTTCGAAATCGTCTACTCCTAATGTTTTATTTGTATAGCTAATGACAAAACGGCTGTTGAATGATCCCGCAGCAGATGTAAATGTATAATCTGAAGTACGAAGATTGGTAATTTTTCCAGTTGTTTTATCTTCTAAAAATACGTCCTGCCCATCATTAAAAAATCCGTCAGCGTGATCGATTGTTATGGTGTAACTGCCTTCTGCAGGAAGTTTATAACCTAACGGAACTGAGTCGCTTTTATCAAAAGGAAGTGCACGTCCTTGAATGGTTAATTTTTTAGCATTGTTGATGCTGTAGAACTCTGTTGTGCTTCCCATTGTAAGAGCATCAAAATCAGCATCGGTTGTGTTAGTTGCACCCGTTGCATATCCTAACAAAATCTGCTTAGAAACCCCGCTGTCATTTTTAAGGTTCAACCATAAACGATTTCTCTCTATCTCAGATCCGGCAGTTTTAAAGAACTCGCTGTTATTGCCATTGCGACGATTATTTCTAAAGTTGATCGTCGTTGCTCCTGCTTTTACCAGAAAACCTTGAGCCGCTGCTATGTTTCCTTGAAAAGGACCGTTGGATCCTAAACTGTTAACCACTAGATAATCGTCCATATAATAATACATACCATCTGGAAAAAGAATAGGAAGACTTTTATGTTCCCAGAAGTATAAAGCACCCATTCCAGGATTATCCGTTAAAAACTGAAGTGCATTTACAGCAGAAGGATAAGGATTACCAATTAAATACCATTTTCCACTATCTACAGTAAGCGTGAAATCTCCATTATTAGGAATACCAGTGAATACTCCAGTAAATTCATCTTTATTAGTTATAGAATGACTTTGAGGAGCCCTGATATTGTATCCTTTACCCGTAACCATTGCCAAATTCCCATTAGGAACCTCTGCCCATTTTGCTGTATTAGGATCAAAAATAAAATATTTATCTGATAAAGTATTCGGTGAGAAATGATTCATCTGAAAACCAGACTTCGTAACCGGCATTGACCAGTATGTTGCATCATAACGACGCATTAACACTTTTCTTTCGTAAACAATTTCTCCCGTGTTTACTGCATTTGTAGTCTGCACTAAACTTGAACCGCTTTTAAAAACCAGTTTTCCATTAGAGGTTACGGAGTTGGTAATGGTTAATGTCACACCTTCTTCGATTACAACATCTGGATTTGCTGCACCAGTTGGAACATTAATGACAAGTGAACAAGCTGAAGCACTGGCCGTAAAGGGTTGATTTGCAGCAGAATTTATTATTGCTCTTCGTGTTAAGTTAGGAGGACCGTTTGACCAGCTTGTACCATTCCATGTGGTTGAAGAATCATCGGCAACGGATACACTTGCTGTTGCAGGCGAGTTACAGCCTCCGATACTTACTCTAAAAGAATAAGATCCAACTGCTAAATTTGGTACTGTAAAAGTAGATCCTGTACCGGTGTAAAAGTTTGCGGCCTGTCCTGTTTGTGTTATCTGCCAGGTTCCTGTAGCGGGAAGATTGCTTAAATCGATGCTTCCTAAACTTGGACAAGTTACATTATGAGTAGCACTTATTGTAGGCGGTGCTAATAAAATTGTTGTGGTTGGTATATTATTGCTGTAGTCATCTCCAGAAATATCTGTAACAGTATTTAAGGCAGGATCTGTTCCAGTTACTGTAGCTGAGTTTACTATTCGTCCTGCGGTTACATCAGCTGCGGTAACCGTGTATGTTGCATTTATAGTCGCTGTTTCGCCGACTGCTAAATTCGAAATAAAATTATTTGAGAATGCAATTCCCACCATCGGATCAGAAACACTGATATTTGTTATAGGAACCTCTCCAGTATTTTTAATATCAAAAGTATAATTGATAATATCGCCGGCTTTACCACAAGATGATAATGTGGCTTTTTTGATCATACTTAATTCGGCTAGTTTTAAAGATTTGGTATTTACAGCAATAAATGCACAATCTGAATTTCCTGAAAAAACAACAACAAAACGATCAACTTGAGCAGCATTTGCACTAGTGATTCCAAATGAACTTGTCTCTAGACCTAACATTCTAATTTCTCTTGTATCTGCTGCAACAAACGAAGGTGCTCCATTGCTGGCTCTAAATAAATCCAAACTATACGTTCCGATTACAGTAACAGATCCGAAATTAACTGATATTTCATTACCCACAGTTTGACCAGCAGCATTAACAAACTTAAACACATCTGCTGTTCCGCCAGTTGCTGCAACTTGTGTTACCAATATATCTGGGATATCATCATTTATTGCCGTTAAATTTAAATTGTTTGTTCCAATTTTGAATTCAGCAGATCCGGGAGCAATATTGGCGATCCCAGTTCCCAAGCTTAATCCGTTAATACCATCTGTAAGTCTTGCCGCCAGTTCTGCCCCAGAAGCACTGCTTCCTGCCATTGCGGGAGTTAATATTCTATTACTCAGAGACCCGTCGATCATTGACCCCTGTAAAAAGTAGGTGTTTACATCAAAAGCTAAAGTTTGGATTTTTAAAGCTCGATATCGCTGCGCATCGTAAGAAACTAAATTGGTGGTTAGTTTCGCGTCGTCTACACCAGTTGAAAAAGTTTTACTTCTCCACTCAAATCCCAATAAATTATTCTCACTAGTTGGTTGGTTTCCAGAGAGAGTCGCAGCATTGGAAGTCCAATATCCAGTTCCTGTTCTGTTCCAATCTGTGTGGATTCTGGTTATGGTATTACTCTGACTTGTAATTTTTAATGATATTAGAAAAAACAGAATGCTAATTTTTCTTAATAAATAACGAAAATTCGATGGCTTTTTTGTGCTCATGAAGTTTTGGTGGTTAAGATTTGGTTAATAATGGGGCTTGTGCTGGGTATGCTTTTTAAAATATTTACGTATGTTTAATGTGAAAAATCCGGCATTGATTAGATGCCGGATTTTGAGTTTATACTATAACTATTAGTTAAAAATTATTTTTTTTGTGACTATTGCACCATTTTCTAAAATAACTTTTACCAATAAAACTTGGTTGCTAGATTGTAAGTTTGAAATCTGTAAATCTTTAGATTCTATTTTATTCTTAGTGTAAAGAGATTGACCTCCAACATTATAAATTTGTACTTCACTTATGTTTTCAACAGCAGAATTGATGTTTATGATTTTAGATTTAATTGAAACTAAAACACCATTTTCTACATTTTCGAAATCACCTGTTCCTAATGTTTTGTTAGTATAGCTAATTACAAAACGTTTGTTGAATGACCCAGCAGCAGATGTGAATGTATAATCTGAAGTTCGCAGGTTAGTTACGACACCTGCTGTCAGATCTTCTAAAAACACGTCTTGTCCCTCATTAAATAATCCATCTGCTTGATCAATCGTTATTGTGTAGGTGCCCTCTGCAGCAAGTTTGTATCCTAACGGAACTGAGTCGCTTTTATCAAATGGAAGCGCACGTCCCTGAATAGTTAGTTTTTTAGCATTGTTGATACTATAGAACTCTGTTGTGCTTCCCATTGTAAGAGCATCGAAATCAGCGTCGGTAGTATTCGTTGCACCTGTAGCGTAACCTAACAAAATCTGTTTAGAAAGACCGCTGTCATTTTTAAGGTTCAACCAAATTCGGTGTCTTTCAATATCATCTAATGCAGCCGTTTTTTTGAAATCGCTATTATTCCCTTTTACACGCTGACCGTTATTAAAGTTGATCGCCGATGCAGATGCTTTTACCATAAATCCTTGAGCGGCTCCAATATATCCTGAAAAAGCACCGTTGCTTCCTAAACTGTTATACACTATGAAATCATCCGTATAATAATACATTCCGCCTGCGCCCAGAACTGGTAGGTTTTGATGGGCCCACAAATATATTGCCCCAACTCCTGTATTGTTAGTAAGAAATGTGTTAGCATTTATGGCTGAAGGATAAGGATTACCAATTAAATACCATTTTCCGCTTTCAGTAGTAACAGGGATGTTTCCATTGTTTGGAACTCCATTGAATATTCCAGTAAAGACTTCTTTGTTTTCTACAGAGTGGGTTTGAGGAGCTCTGATGCTGTATCCGATTCCTGTTTTCATTGGCGTTGCTCCATTAGGGTCCACTGCCCATTTGCCTGTGGTAGAATCAAAATACAGATATTTATCCGATAAGGTATTCGGTGAGAAATCGTGCATAGAAAAACCTGCTTTCGTAACTGGCATTGACCAGTAAGTAGCATCGTAACGACGCATTGAAGAATTTCTCTGAATTTCAAAAGCAGTTGCATTTCCAGTAAACATTGTTGTGCTTGTACTAGTTTGCAGTAACGAACCGCCATCTTGTATTAATAATTTTCCTCCAGTTCCTACTGTTATGGTTTCATCAACGGTTAGCGTTCTGTCTTTTGGAACTGTTAAAGTAAAATTCGGGTTAACAGTACAAGAGCAAACAGTTAGATCTGAGCTTAAAGTTGTGTTACTGTTAACTAGAAGATTACTGCCAGATTCGTTTCCAGCTCCGTTTGTATAAGCAACATTGGTTTTTACAAAATTAATACCAACATTCGCGTCGCCGCCGTCTTCTCTTAAACGAATTTCTACTAAAGAGTTGCTGTTTAAAGCATAAAGTGTTCCGTTATTAATTGGAAACGAAGCATTATTCCAGCCATCTGCAGCAAATATTCGAACATTATCGATATAGATTTCAATAGCATCATCATGATTGTTATGCTGTAATAAATAACGTCCGCAATCAAAACCTTTACGTTTAAAAACTACAGTGAAGTTATTATCTGGTATGCTAGCACCCTGCCAAATTGTAGCAGAAGATGGAGATTTATCTCTTGTCCAATAACTTGTAGAGTATGGATTTAAATTTGGATCTACATAATATCCTGCATATCTAACATTGCTTAATGTGATGTCGTTATTTACATATCCGTAAACATTCCAAACCTTATCTCCATATTCAGAAGGATTTCCTTTTGGTAAACCAGTGTAAAAAGAAACTCTAGATGCGCCTCCATCTTCATAGTACTCAAGTACAAAATTGTGAGAACCGACACTTAAATTTTGTGTATAATAATCTGTTGTATAGCCATGACCATTCCATCTCGTAACAACAGGCGCGGGAGCATTGTCAATATAAAGTCTAATTCCGTCATCACTTCCAAGGTCAAAACTGTAAACTCCAGCTTCTGTAATATCTACACGCATTTTATAACGTACAAGGAAACGATCTGTAGGGGCTGTATCACATGGAATATTCGTAGTAGCACCAGCAACTGCTCCATTTCCAACATTTCTGTCAAAGTTTTTACTTTCTGTTACCGTTCCAATATAAGTTGCAATAGCAGCGCTAGGTAAATTTGGATAAGAAGTATTTGGTGGCAGTGCAGCATTGTCTGCAATTTTGTAAACATAACCAATCCAGCTATTATTCCCAAAAGAGGTTTGATCGCCTGTAGGCACGCAAGCTACTAATTCATGTGCTCCCATGTAAGGTTTTATTCTTGCAGTATTATCAATATCAGTTGTAACGGTTGCATTTGAAATTCCTACTAATGTTTTATTCACAGCATTATTAGGGTCTAAATATAAACTGCTTTGAAATGTGGGATTTTCGTTTTTTGAATTAGTTTCTTTGGTAGTTGCTGTTCTCCATTCAGCAATAGTATTTTTGCGATTTCCAGCAGTGTAATAATTTCCAAAACAACCTAAATATTGAGAGCTGTAATAATCGTTATAATCTAAATTCGGAAATTTTGAAACATCAGAGGTTTCAAAATAAACTGCAAAACGTGTGCTGCCTGAAGTCTGTGCATTTACAAAGATATTATTTCTAATGTCAAAACCTGATCCATCTCTAACATATAATGCAGCAGAAGAACCTGAAGATTGATTTGTAATAAGTTTTACACTATTATGATACAGTTTGATATTTGAACCACTATTAATGTAAATACCAAAACCATCTTGAGAACTTGCATTACCACCACCAGCAGAATTAACATCAAGTACAAAGTTGTTGTAAACAAGTTGATTATCTCCTGCGGTGTATATTCCAGCTGTATTTTTCCCTTGGTTGCTAATTACAGAACTGATTTTATTTCTGTAAATAGAACCATTGTCTCCTTCAAGTCTAATTCCAAACGCTCCTGTATTTGTAGATGTTGTAAATAAATTAGAAACAGTATTTTCGCTTATTATTGCAGTGTTACCTTTAACAAATATTCCATAACCGGAACCATTGCCAATTTGACTCTCTACATTTGAAACAGTATTTTTTGAGATTGTTCCAGTGTTTGCATTTTCTACATAAATTCCCGAATGATTTGTTGATCCTCCTAAATTGGACGGTAATCTAATTCCGTTAACGGTGTTTCCCGATATATTATAGTTTGAAGCATTTAAAAGATAAATTCCTAAGAATGCTTTAGTGTTGTTGTCGGTTGATGTAATTTGATTGTTTAAAATTTTCCAGTCGGAGTTTGATGCATTTTGGCCTCTAATAATTATGGCTTGCTTAACTTTTGTAAAGGTTACATTTTGAATTGTATTATTAGGGTTGTTCCCATCAGTATTCAATGAACTTCCACCTGCCATAATTCCGGTAGAAATTGTTCCAACATCGATTCCAACAATATTTAATTCGATATTTAAATTCTGAATGAAATTATTGTCAGAACCGTTATAAAGTAATAAAGCACATCGATTAGTATAGCTATTATTTGTGTCATTAAATGTGTTGTAAATTTTTAATCTATTGTTAGCTATAGTATTATTACCATCTAAGATTACATTATCTGCATCATTAAATGCAAGAACTGCACCATTACCTACATTTCCAGATATGCTAATATCTTTTGATGTATTCGGCTTTATAGTGATTTTTTTTGAATTCGGATTCTGAAAATGAGTAATTGTTAACTGCGATGATAAATTTTGATTTTCATCTATTAAAAATTGGACATCGTTATCGATACCTATTGCGTTTAGTCTAGCCACCGCAGCGGCAAGAGTTTTAAAATTGACATCACTATTAGCAGCGCTGATAACGTAGTCACCACTCAAACGTGTTTGGGAAAATCCCAGAACAGGCAATAAAAACAAAAATAAAAGTAGAGTTTTTTTCATACTAGATGTTTTTCTATCAGTTTGTTATGCTGGCATAATAATTAATACCCGCGCAAATATAAAGACATCTACGAGCTGGAAATCGGTAAGGTTTTTAGAATGGGTAGTTTTTCGATGAGTCGTTAAAATACTCGACGAAATGCATTAAAAATTTTAATGTTCGACAAATATTCCTATAAAATGTTAAAAAAATATATAAGAATAATCGTAAAATTTAACATTTTTTGAAGTTGGTTTTTGAGATTTTAGATGAAAAAACGTCGCGTTTGATATAAATTCTTCAAAAAAGGAATAAAATACAACCAAAAGTTATTTGAGTTTCTGTAAGGAATTTATATATTATTTATGCAGATAAAAATGATTTTGAAAGACTTAGAGTGCGCTCTTTTTTGAGTTAGAAAATGGAAATTTAGTTTTGTTCGAATTCCTGAACTTTTTCGTAAACCAAATTACTTTCGTAACCTCTTCGAAGCATATAGTCACAAAATTTTTTTCGTTTTTTTAAAGTATTAGATTCGGTCAAATTATTCCAAGCTCTTTCGGATAGTTTTTCGAAAGTTTCAAAATATTCTTCAGACGAAATTTCTTTTAGAGCCAAAGTGATGTTCGTCGATGAAATGTGCCTTGCTTTTAGTTCGCTTGTAATTCTAATCTTGCCCCAATGTTTGATTCTGTGTTTGCCTCGTGCAAAACTACAGGCGAAACGGGTCTCATTAAGAAAATTCCCCTCAATGAGCTTTACAATGATAGTATCAATTTCTTCAGAACTCATTTTTAAACTGTACAATTTTTCTACAACTTCGTCGTGACAGCGCTCTTGATAAGCACAAAAATGCTCTAGTTTTTGCAGGGCTTCTTTTATGGTGAAAATGCATTTCGTCGGTTTTTTCATTCGTTTTAACGATTAAATGTAGTAATTGTCAATAAGTTGTAAATTAATTCTAAATTTTGTTAAAATATTTTAAAAAGAAATAAATTATAACCTTGTGTATTAGGCTAATTTAGATATTTTTGTACGAGAATTTAACAGTTTTCTTATTCTGTTCAAAGTCAGAATTTTAACACTTTAGTTCGAGTTAAAAACTAAAAGCCACAATTCTTCGTATGTAAGAATTATAGCCATTTTTGCTTTTTAGCAACCAAAAACAAATTTAAAACAAATACCTACTGAATATGATGAGAAAATTACTTTACTCGTTTTTATTTTTTATTATTTTACATGCTGTTAGTTTTGGGCAGTGTACTTCTTATCCTACTGGCTTTACAACAAGTCAAATAAGTACGGATCAAACATTTTGTTTTGATAATAATACTAGCATGACCGTTAATAATGTTCCTGCTCAAAGGTATGTTGTCTTAAACGTAATTAGTGGATTTACTTATACTTTTAGTGTGGGTAATATATGGAATACTACAGGTGGTAGTGATATTGAATATTTAGCTGTTTTTAATGATGCGACTGGCAATGCGTTTTTAGCGGGAAGTCCTTCTAATAATAATGGAGCGACAATTACTTGGAAATCAAATTTCTCTGGTAAGATCAGGATTTTGCTTTTAAGAGGATATTCATGTGCAAGTACTACAAGCACTTCAACAGGAACTATTACAATGACATTAAACTCTGTAGGGAATGATCTTGACGATCAGACTATTGCAGGGACCGATGTGTGGAGAGGGCATATATATAATTGGAGCAGTGCGACTTTGCCACCAGGAGGTACATCGCCAGCAGCACCAGCTTCAACAACACCTTTTACTAGTGCAGAATATGCAGGTTATTATGATATGGGTTCGGAAACAATACCTGTAGGGTATAATTTTGGAGGGGATGGAGCTTGTTTAAATGTTTTTTCAAATAATACACAACGTGCTAGTATTTACACAGAGACTTTCGCAGTAAGATATAGAATGAAATCGAACAGAGCCGCTGGTTGTTATTTGGTTACAGTTAGAGGAGATGATGGAGTAAGACTTTATGCAGATAACGTTAGAGTTTTGATGAATGGAAACAACAGTCTACTACAGAATATGCTAATTTATTGGTTTATCTAAAAGGCCCCGCAGCAGGTGGAAGTGATTTAATTTTAGATTATTACGAAAATGGTGGAGGAAATCAGGTGAGTTTCAGTATTACTCCATTTGATGCGAACTCAAATACGATTGTTGCCCCTACACCGTCGTCAGTCTGTAGCAATACGCAGCCAAATACGATTGACGGATCGTCTTATTTATACAACGGTTCATCAGTAAACCCTACAATAAAATACCAGTGGCAGAGAGCGACCAATGCTAATGGTCCGTGGTTAGATGTAGCTGGGGAAACAAATGAAGATTACAGACCTGCTGCTATAACTACGACAACTCCGGTTGTGAATTATTATCGTAGAGTGGTTTCTGCAGCGGCTTCAAATGCTTCGGCATGTACTTGGAATAGTAATGTGATTAGTATTACAACAGGAGCAAGTGGACCAATGACAGTTCCTGTTGCAAATGCAGCTACTGCCGTAACATGTTCTAGTTTTACAGCAAGTTGGAGTTCAATTGCTTCAGCCTCAAGTTATAGAATAGATGTAGCTACAAGTAATAGCTTTACTACAGGAAGTATTCTTCCAGCATATAATAATTTAGACTTAGGACTGGTTACGTCTTTTAATGTAACAGGGCTAAGTACTACGAATACTACCTATTATTATAGAATAAGAGCTTATAATGTATGTGGTAATGCTACGACTGCTCCTTCCACTAGTATTACAGTAGGTATGACTTCTCCAACAGTTACAATTGGAGGAACTACTACTGTCTGTCAAAATGCGACCTCGCCTTCAGTAAGCTTTACAAATTCACAAAATTCTGCAATTACGGTTACCTATAATATAAATGGCGGAACAAATACAACTTTAAATGTACCAGCTAATTCAGTGGTTTACGTTGTTGCTCCAACTACTGCAAGTGGTACTTTTGCATATAATTTGGTAAGTGCAGTTTATCAGGCTGTGCCAACTTGTTCACAGAATCTTACAGGTTCTGCAACAATCACCGTAAACCCAGTTCACACTATAACCGCAGGATCAAATCAAACTGTTTGTCAGAATAATACCATGACAAACATAACGATGACATTAGGCGGAGGAGCAACAGGAGCAACTGTTACGGGATTACCTGCGGGAGTGACATATTCAGTGAGCGGAACTACTTTGACTATTAGCGGTGCACCAACCGTAAGTGGTCAATTTACTTATAATGTTACTACAACTGGAAATTCATGTACTGTGGCAACTACAAGTGGAGTTATCACAGTTGGAGTTGGTAATAATACTATTTCATATTCAAATGGTACATCAGGATCAGTTTGTGGATCAGCGGCTGAAAATGGAGTAGTTAATTTTATTGCTCCAGCGGGTACTTACTTTAATGCTGTTCGATTTGCAAGTTATGGTTTACCTGTAGGTACTACATGCGGTGCATATTCAATTGGCAGTTGTCATTCAAATACAAGTCAGTCGGTAACAGAAGGTTTTCTTTTAGGAAATTCTAATACCGTTTCTTTTTCCGCTAGCAATGGTAATTTTGGAGATCCATGTTATAACACTGTTAAAAACTATAGGGGATATGCATCTTATTCTATGCCAATCTGTTCAGGAACAGCACCAGGAACAATATCTGGAAGCGACCCAACAGGAAGTGGTACTTATAATTATCAATGGCAAAGCAGTACAGCAGCTACGGGGCCTTTCGCATCTATTACAGGTGCTAATGATAAAGATTACACACCAGGGGCATTGACAGTATCAACTTACTTCCGTAGAGTTGTTACTTCGGGAACATGTACGAATACATCAGCTATTGTTTTAATAAAAGTGAATCCGTTGCCAACAATAGCAACTGCGGCAACAACTTCTGCAGTTTGTTATGGAGCAACAAATGCTACCTTGGCTTATACAGGAACAACGGGAACACCTACAACTTATAGTATAACTTGGAATACTTCGCCTGCAAATACTTTTGCCTCAGTAACAGATGCTTCGCTTCCAGCAAGTCCTATTTCTATAACGATTCCTTCTACGGCAGCTGCCAATACATATACAGGAACAATAACTGTGAAAAATGCAAATGGATGTGTATCTACAGGAAATAGCTTCACTTTAACTGTTCGTCCTCAATTTACAGCAGGTGAAATTCAGACAACGGGCCAAACTATTTGCGCTGGAGAAACTCCTACTCAAATTGGTAGTACAACAGCAGCAAGTGGAGGTAATGGAGTAATTACTTATCAATGGACGGCAAATGGGGTTAACATAACAAGTGCAAACGGCAGTACATATACTCCTCCGGCTGGATTAAACACAACAACAACTTATACACGATTAGCAAGTGATGGAACTTGTAATACAACTCCAACAGCAGCAACAGGAAGCTGGGTTGTTACAGTTCGTCAAATAGAAAATGCTCCAACACCTGGTGCAACTACAAACGTAACCTGTCTAAACCAAGGAACGGTTGTTTTAAGCAATCTTCCAACAGGTGCTTGGCAGATTAATCAAACAGGACCTGGTACAGCGACGAGTTCTTTCACAGGTACTGGAACACCATATACTGTTACAGGTTTAGCTGCGGGAGCTTATAAATTTTCCGTACAAACAGCTACTACTTGTGTATCAGCAGAAACAACGCCTGTAACGATTACAGACCAATCATCAACAACTTGGAATGGCTCAGGCTGGTCTCATGGAGATCCTGATCTTACTAAAAGCGTAATTATTGCTTCAACAGCTGGAAATCCTTTCGCAGCGGATATCGAGGCTTGTTCCTTAACGATTAGTGTTCCTAATGCAACAGGAGATCCTGTGGTCACAGTTCCAGAAGGAATTACTTTAACGATTACTAATGCAGTAACTTCTAACGGAAAACTGGTTTTTGAGAATAATGCAAGTTTAGTACAGACTACAAATGCAGTAAACACAGGAGAAATTGTCTATAAAAGAAAAGCTTCATTGCGTCGTTATGATGCGACGTACTGGTCAATGCCGGTTACGAAGTCTGGTTTTCAGATGAGTGATTTCTCACCAAATACTTTATCAGATAAATATTTTATTTTTGATCCTAATACAGCAAAATGGGCAGAGGTGCCTAATGGAAATTTACCAATGGAAAAGGGCAAAGGATATAATATCAGGGCTCCTCAAACCCACCCTGTAGATACCCCTGCTGAATTTACTGGAATCTTCACGGGAATTCCTAATAATGGCGATTTCAATCTATCTGTAGATAGCGGAAAATGGTACTTAATAGGTAACCCTTATCCTTCTGCTGTAAATGCAGTTCAGTTTTTAACAGATAATTCTGGAATGGGTGCTTTATACTTCTGGGAACATAAAAGTCTTCCTATTCTTTTCCCTGATGGTAAATACTATTATATGGACGATTATCTAGTAGTTAACAGTTTAGGATCTAATGGTTTTTTTGATGGAAATATTGCGGCAGCTCAAGGTTTTCTTGTAAAAGCAGGTTCAACAACGATCAACTTTAGAAATAATCGCCGAGTAAAAGGCAATAACAGCCAGTTTTTCAAAACTGCCGGATCTGAGATTGAAAGACACCGTTTATGGGTAAACCTTAAAAATGACAGCGGTGTTTCTAAGCAGATTTTATTAGGATATGCCACAGGTGCAACTAACACAACTGATGCTGATTTTGATGCTCTTACTATGGGAAGCACAACAGAGTTCTACAGCATCAACAATGCTAAAAAACTGACTATACAAGGACGTGCACTTCCTTTTGATAAGAGCGACTTAGTTCCGTTAGGTATTAAACTTCCTGCAGAAGGCAGTTACACCATAACAATCGATCACGCGGACGGATTTTTTAATGATGGTCAAGATGTGTTCTTAGAAGATAAAACAACTGGAAAAATTACCAATCTGCGTACTTCAGATTACACATTTACATCTGCTGCGGGATCATTCAACAGCCGTTTTGTAATTAGTTATACGAATAAAACATTGGGAACTGATGATTTTGAAAATCTTGAAAATGGTGTTTTAGTTTCTGTTAAAGATAAAGTGGTAAAAATCACATCTTCAAAAGAAAGTATAAAACAGGTCACTATTTTTAATATTGGTGCACAGTTGATTTATAATAAGAATAATGTGAATTCGTCAGAATTACAGATTTCTAATTTGAATTCGAGCGATCAAGCATTATTAGTAAAAATTACTTTAGAAAACGGACATACATTTACTAAGAAGATTATCTACAGTACTTTATAATTTAAATCCGAAATAATTTAAAGTCCATTCTGTAAAAAGAATGGACTTTTTTTATGCAGTAATATCCCTAAATCACGGTATTGTGGTTTTTAATAATACTTTATAGTTTTAGTTTATTCTTACAGATAGTAACTTTAATTTTATTGTTTTGATTAAAAAAACACTTTATCTCTTAATTCTAATTCTTTTTAATACTGCTCTTATTGCTCAACAAGGAAAAATTGATATTACTTTCAATACCAAAGACGATGGACAAAATGGAGACGGCTTTAATGCTCCAGTAAGAACACTTCTTTTACAGCGTAATAACCATTTAATTACTGGCGGTGATTATGTAAGTTTAAACGGAATCCAGGTTTCATATTTAACCTGCTTAAATCCTGATGGGTCAATTGACGAAAATTTTAATACAGGAACAGGTTTTAACGGCAAGGTCTACGCTTCCTATTTACAAGAGGATGGTAAAATTATTGTTGGAGGAAGTTTTACAACTTATAACGGAATTAGTGTTGGAAGATTGATTCGTTTAAATTCTGACGGTTCTTATGATGCTAGTTTTAATACAACAGTAGGAGCAACAACCGGAATTGTTTATGATATTGCTGCGCAGGAGGATGGTAAAATAATCATTGTGGGAAGTTTTACAAAATACAATACTGTTACCGTAAATCGAGTTGCTCGTTTATTTCCCAATGGCACGCTCGACACTTCTTTTTTAACAGGGAATGGCTCAGCCTTAAATATTACTCACGTTTGTATCACATCTAGCAAAAAAATACTTCTAACAGGCAACTTTATTGCTTTTAATAACTTATCAGCCAATAGAATAATTAGACTCAACGAAAATGGAAGCATTGATCGAAGTTTTGATTCTGGAACTGGATTTAATGATGATGTTAATGCCATTGCCCTACGTCCAGATGGGAAAATAATTTTGGGAGGGAATTTCACCACCTATAAAGACATAGCAGCGAATAGAATAATTTGTTTAAATGAAGATGGAACAAGAGATGACAGTTTTCAAGTAGGCACAGGTTTTAGTAAAGAAGGCATTCAAGTGTTAAAGATTAACTCAAATAATGATGTCATGGTTGGCGGCTCTTTTACTGGATTCTATAATAATAGTGAGGTTAATAGATTAGTTTTTCTAAATGCCGACGGAACATTAAATGCCGATTTTGATATTGGAACAGGACCAGCATCGGCTTCTGTTTTATGCTTAGAATTAGGTGATGATGGATCTTGGTTTGTTGGCGGTTCTTTTTCTGTCTTCGATGGATTAAATCAAGGTAGATTAGTTAAAATAAGTACCGAAGGTGAGCGTGACACAGCGTATTTGTCCTCAGGAATCGGATTTGATAATGCTGTTAATAGTATTTTACCACTGCAAAACAAAAAGATAATTGTTGGAGGCAATTTTAAAAAATTTAATGGAGAAACCGCTTCTAGGATTACTTGCCTTTTTGAGAATGGATCGATTGATAATACTTTTAATTCTGGAAATTCAGGGGCTAATAATTCGGTAAAAACAGCAGTTTGTCAAGCCGATGGAAAGATAATTCTTGGAGGCAGTTTTACAAAGTATAATGATGTTACAGTTAGCAAAATAGTTCGAATTACATCAAACGGAGAAATCGATAATTTTTTTAGTATTGAAGAGGTGTATGATGGACAAATTTATACACTAGCCGTTCAGAAAGACCAGAAAATTATAGCTGCAGGTAGTTTTACAAAATACAACAAATCTACAGTTAATGCTGGCAGAATCATTAGATTACTTCCAGATGGAACAAGAGATCCAGGTTTTAACACAGGTTATGGAGCAGACGGAATTATTGAAACGGTAGTGGTACAATTGGATGGAAAAATTTTAGTTGGAGGTCATTTTAAAAATTTTAATGATTTGCCTTTTGCAGGTCTCGTACGCTTAAATTCTGATGGAAGCATCGATACAGGTTTTAACATTCAGGAAGGTTTTGATAAATATGTTTACACAATTGCAGTACAAGCAGATCAAAAGATAATTGTTGGAGGAAATTTTCTAACGTTTAATCGAGTTTCACAAAAAAGAATCCTCAGATTAAATAGTGACGGAAGTCTTGATACAACCTTTGATTCAGGAACAGGTTTTAGTAAAGGAGATGTTCGAAGTATTTTAATACAGCCAGATGGGAGAATATTGGTTGGAGGTGCTTTTTCTGGAACCTACAAAAATGTAGCAGCTTTAAGGCTCATCCGACTTCAGCCTTCAGGAGATTATGATAATTCTTTTGAAGCAGATTTAAACAATTCACTTTTTGCAATGAATTTTTCAGCCGATTATCGATTATTAGTTGGAGGAAATTTTAACTCTGTATCCGGTATTTCAAAACATAGAATTGCCCAGTTAAAACTTTGTGTTAATACTACAGTCTGGAATGGAGGTTCATGGTCAAATGGTTTTCCTTCAGCCGGAAAAGAGGTTTGTTTTAAAGAAAATTATTTTAGTTTAACAACAGCCAATATGTGTGGTTGCAGTATCGATCAGGACAAAACGGTAGTATTGCTCGAGAAGAATAACTTAGAATTAGAATTTGCATATAGTGGTTTAGGTACTTTAGTTATAGAAGATGGTGCTAGTTTGTTTCAATCAGATGATGATATCGTAAATACAGGAGTTATTCATCTAAAAAGAAAAACAACACCAGTAATGCGTTATGATGTGACTTACTGGTCTTCGCCTGTAGATCATCAGAAAATGTGTGATCTTTCTCCAGAAACGCTGAATGATAAATATTATTGGTACGATCCTCTTTCTGGATGGAATGTTGATTTTGGAGGAAGTACGACTATGATTCCTGGTCAGGGATACAGCATAAGAGCTCCGCAAAGTTATTCACTTTCAGATCGTACGATATTTGAAGGTATTTTTAAAGGAGTTCCGAATAATGGTAAAGTAGAAGCTGCTTTAGGAACGGGAAATGGTTATTATTTAGTCGGAAATCCATATCCATCTGCGATCAGTGCAGATGCTTTTTTAAAACTTAATTCTTCAAAAATAAAAGGAGCGCTGTATTTTTGGACTCACAATGAACCTCCCAAAAATTATGTGTCTTCTAATGATAGTTTTGCAGTTTATAATCTTTTAGGAGGTGTTGCAACAAGACCTTCTTTGGCTTTAGGGGTAAATAATGAAGCTCCAGACGGTAGTATAGCATCAGGACAAGGTTTTTTTGTAAAAAGTAAGATGGCAGGCAAGTTGGAATTTAGTAATAATATGCGCGTTTTAGGAAGTAACAGCGCTTTTTTTAAACCTGCCAAAAATTCGAAAACAGAAAAGAGTAAAGATGAAAAATATCGTTTTTGGCTGAATCTTAAAGACAACGATAATCGGTTCAAACAAATTCTATTAGGTTATGCTGATGGAGCTTCCAACGGTTTTGATGAAAATTATGATGCAGATTATTGGAGTTCTAGTCAAGGATGGGATTTTTATAGTATAGTAGAGAATAAAAAATTAGCGATTCAAGGAAGAGGTATGCCTTGGGACGAAAGCGATTCAATTGTTCTGGGATATAAGCTCAATGCAAAAGGGATTTTTTATTTAGAGGTAGATCATCAAGATACATTTTTTGATGGACGAACTATTTTTTTGATAGATAAAACTTTAGGAAAAACACACAATCTGACAGAGCTCCCTTATGAATTCGAATCTGAAGCGGGAACCTTTAATGAACGTTTTCTTTTAGTTTATAGTAATAATTCGCTGGAACTCCCCAAGAACGAAAAGAAAATAGAAAGAGTTTTAGTAGCAGTTAAAAATCATATTATTACTATTGAATCCTTAGATGAGAATATTAAAGAAATTGAAATATATGATAGCTCTGGAAAACAATTGTATATAAAAAACATCTCGGAAACAAGAAAAGCAACTATACCAAATTTAGCTTCTTCTCATCAAGTTTTATTCGTTAAAGTGTTTACGGAAAATGGTAATTCGATTTCAAAAAAAGTGATTTTTTGATCCATTCTTCTTCATTTAAAAAAAGCCTTTTGCAAAAATATGTAAAAGGTTTTTTTATGTTCATTTCTAGTTATGTTTTTGTATTTCAGTGTTTTAAATATACTGTTTTTAAATTTTAACAGTTTTTTCTTATTTTTTGTATTTTTTAAGTTTATGCTGTTAAAATTATATGTTTAATACTACATTATGAATTTCAATGTAAATAAAATCGTACCTTGTAGTAGTTATTAGTCGGTAAAAAGTAATATAATCCGATAAAAAGCATGTTTTTATAAGCCTTTATATACATAGTCTTCTTTCTTCAAAAAATAGTTTTGAGTTCTAGTTTACCTGCCAAATTGTAATTAAACAATTATTGTTTTACTCTTAAATCTTATTATTATGAGACTAAAATTATCTTTATTTTTCGTTTTTATAAGTATTTATTCATGGTCTCAAACTACCAATACATTTACGACAGGTGGATCATTTGTTGTTGCTGCAGGTCTTACACAAATAAATACAGAATGTTGGGGAGCCGGTGGATCCGGTGGAGGAAATGATACCGGTATTTCAGCTGGAGGAGGAGGAGGTGGTGGTTATACTAAAACTCAATTAACTGTTACTCCAAATTCAATAATTTCATATACTGTTGGGATTGGAGGAGCAGGAACTACAGCGGTTGGTGTAGCAGGGACGGCTTCTTCTTTTTCAACTGTTACAGCTAATGGCGGTGGCGGCGGAACAAGTGGTACTGGTCTTGCAGCAGGTGTTGGTGGGGCTGGTGGTATAGGTGGTACTTATACAGGAGGAAAAGGAGCCAACGGAAGTCTTGTTATTGGATTATTATATGCAGGAGGAGGAGGAGGTAGTGCGGGTACTGCCTCAAACGGTACTGCCGCAACTGGTGGAGCTGGAGCTGCTGCTGTAGCAGGAGGTGGATCAGGTGGATCAGGAGGTGTCTTAACTGGACCTGGTGTCGCTGGTGCTGTACCAGGCGGTGGCGGTGGCGGCGGTTTGGTTTTGCTTGGAAATAAAAACCTAGGTGGAAGTGGCGGAAACGGACAGATAAGAATAACCTATACATGCCCTAGTTATAGTATTACAGCAACAACAGCTAGCAATGCCTGTGTAACGGCAGGAACTTCTTTAATACAGCTGACATCTACTGCGGCTCTTTTACCTCAGGGTAATTATACAGTGGCTTATACTATTAACAATCCAGCTATTTCTGGTAGTACTGCAATGACAGTCAATGCTACTGGCTCAGGAAGTTTTTCGGTTTCAGGATTGACAACCGTAGGTACAAGTATTATAACAATAAATACATTAACATCCGGTACTTGCTCTTCAACTATTACTGCAGGAAATACAGCAAATATTGTAGTTTCAGCGGCAAGTGCAGGAGGGACTGTAGCGGGTGGTACTACAATTTGTAGTGGATCTACAAGCAGCACTTTGACATTGTCAGGACAAACGGGAACAGTTGTAAAATGGCAATCTTCTGTTAGTCCATTTTCTACTTGGACAGATATTGCAAGCACTGCAAATATTACAAATTATACATCGGGAGCACTAACACAAACAACTCAGTTTAGAGCTGTAGTGCAGAATGGACCCTGTATTGCGGCAAATTCTACTCCTACCACTGTAGCTGTAACTGCTTTACCAACTGCTCCAGCAGTTAGTGCAATACAGCCAAGCTGTCAGAATAATTCAGGAACTATAAATGTTACTTCCCCTGCATCGGGAACAGGATTTACTTACAGTAGAGATGGAGTTGATTTTACAAATACGACAGGAGTATTTACAGGTCTTGTTCCTGGACCCTATAATATAAAAGTGAGAAATACTGCAACAGGATGTGTTTCTCCAGCGACAGCAATTCCAATAAATCCGCTTGTTAGTAAAGTATGGAATGGAAGTGTAGATTCCAGCTGGGCAAATCCAGCAAATTGGACTCCATCAGGACCTCCTCTAGCGTCAGATTGTGTTGATATTCCAAACGTAGGCAATGCACCAGTTATTTCGGGTACAAATGGAACTTTCTATGCGAATCGATTAACGATACAAAATAATGGCTCTTTAACTGTTCAAGGGACTAATACAATTACAGTTACGAACGAAGTAACAGTATTAGGCAACGGTCTTTTTACATTTGAGAATAATTCGAGTTTAGTGCAGGTTTCAAACGCTGTGAACGTTGGAAACATTGTCTATAAGAGAAATACACAGCCGGTGCGACGCTATGATGCAACACATTGGTCTTCTCCTGTTAGCAGGGTTCCAGCATTTACACTCCATGATTTAACACCAACCACATTATTGGATAAATATTTTAAATATACTCCGGGAGTTGGATGGGAAACCATTCTTAACGGAACAGAAGAAATGGAAAAAGGAAGAGGATATAGTATTCGGTCACCACAGCCTTTTGATATTAATAACCCTCAAATTTTTCCAGGTCAATTTACTGGCGTGCCTAATAATGGAGATATTTTAGGACCGCCTGTTGTAATAGAAAAATACAGCCTTTTAGGAAATCCGTATCCTTCGGCAATTTATGCTGATCGATTTATTTATGATAATCAAGCGAATATTTACGGAACCATATATATATGGACACACAATACACCGCCGCAACAGAATTCTTCGGGTGACGGAATGTATTATTATAGTAGTAATGATTATGCTATTTATAATTTATCAGGCAGTGTTGTAATTGGCGGTATGGTAGGAACTCCGTCTCCAAATCCAGGAAATCAAAGCGCACCTCTTGGATACATTGCTTCTGGGCAAGGATTTTTTGTTAAAGCGAAAACAAATCAGAGAGCTCTTTTTACAAATTCTATGCGTGAACCGGGAAATAACAGTCAGTTTTATAAATCCAATGCAGCTAATGATATTGAAAGGCATCGAGTTTGGTTAAACTTATACAATTCTCAAGGCGCATTTAAACAGCTTTTAATTGGATATGCCACAGGAGCTACAAATTTTATAGACAATAATTTTGATGCGATAAGTCTGGATGCACATCCTATTATAGATTTTTACAGCGTGATCGATGGTAAAAAATTGGTGATTCAAGGACGTGCACTTCCATTTGCAGTATCAGATACTATTCAGCTAGGATATAGATCGGCTTTGGATGGTGATTTTACTATAGCAATAGATCATAGAGATGGAAATTTAAGCAATCAGACTATTTATCTTCAGGATAATGAAACAAAGAAAGTGCATAATCTTTCTGCTGCAAACTATACTTTTAGAACTGGAATAGGAGTTTTTCAAAAACGTTTTGTGCTTCGATACACAGATTCTAATGATACTTTAGGTAATGAAGATTTTGCTAGTTTTGACAGAAATATTTCTGTTTCTGTGAAAGTTAAAACCATTAAACTGCAATCTTTTTCTGAAACTGAAAATCTCGAAGAAACTTCAATTTACGATTCCAGCGGCAAATTATTATATAATAAAAAAGGAATTGACAATAAAGAATGGCTTATTAATAATTTAAAATCCGGACCACAGGTTCTGCTCGTTAAAATAACTTTAGATAACGGAAAGACTGTGACAAGAAAAATAATCTTTAATTAAATAAAAAAGGTCGCTTGAGTTTTAAATTTCTCAACCGACCTTTTTTATTGTTTATGCCGAACGCCTTAAATTTTCATGCGTCTTAGTAATTGCTTTTTCGTTTTTATAATCAATCCATTTTTGACCTTTTATTTTTCGCATCATAATATCAAAATGACGCATAATAAAAACGTTGTAAGCGGCTTTAGATAAATTAACAATATTTCTTGGAAAAGCACGCAGACTCATTGAGAACCCTGGAGTTAAATATTTCATATAATGCCAATATCCTTCAGGCATGTACAGCATTTCGCCGTGTTTTAGATTGGTTATAAAACCCTCTGCATTTTTTAAGGCAGGAAACTTTTCATAATCAGGATTATCAAAATCAATGTCTTCTCTCGAAATTAGAGCATGAGGAACTTTGTACATATACTTGGATTGATCTGGAGCGAAAATCATACACTGTTTTTCTCCATGAAAATGAAAATGCAGAATATTAGAGTAATCAATATCATAATGCATAAATACTCTCGCATTTTCTCCTCCAAAAAAAAGCATAGGCAGCTGTTTAACTAATTTCAAACCAATATCCGGCCATAAAAAATCATTTTTCAAGTTTGGCACATCTTTCATTAAGTTGTACAGAAAAATGCGGTAATTGGTAGGTTTTGATTCTAAAAGATTAATATAGTCACTCATTTTCATTTTTAAATGAGCTTGATTAAATCCTTCTTCATGATTTACAGGCCGATCATCATACAAAGGAACTGTAATATCACCTGCAATATTGTTAATATAGGATAATTTCCATTTCTGATAAGCTGGCCAGTCTTCGGTCAGTTCTTCAACTACAACGGGAATTTGCTTTTTTACATATTGGGAAATAAAATCTTCTTTAGAGATTTTTTTGACCCTTTCTATCTGTTTTAATTTCATTTTGCTAAATAAAAAAATTGCTTATAACTCTGAGCTACAAGCAATTTAAAAATATTTATTGAGAAATTTTAACTCTATTGACTAAATTTTTGATTTGATTGAAGCGTCAATGTTTCTTTCAATTGTATGTTTGGGTCTGGACCATTTCGGTTTTTCTCCTAAATCCGTAAATTGAGAATCGGCAGCCTCAACGGTTTTAGGCTGCATTATTTTTATAAAAGGTTTTTGAGCGACCATTCCCAAAGTCTCAAACATTTTCATGTCTTCGTTTACATCTGGGTTGGGAGTAGTAAGTAATTTGTCTCCTGCAAATATTGAATTTGCCCCGGCAAAAAAGCACATGGCCTGACCTTCGCGTGACATATTGGTTCTTCCTGCTGATAATCGAACCTGTGTTTCTGGCATTACAATTCTTGTCGTCGCAACCATTCGAATCATTTCCCAGATTTCTACTGGTTTTTCTTCTTCCATCGGAGTTCCTTCAACAGCAACTAAAGCATTTATTGGAACAGATTCTGGCTGTGGGTTTAAAGTCGAAAGTGCCACAAGCATTCCTGCTCTATCTTCAACACTTTCTCCCATTCCGATAATTCCTCCGCTGCAAACTGTGACATTTGTTTTACGGACATTTTCTATGGTTTGTAAACGATCTTCAAAACCTCGTGTCGAAATCACGTCTTTATAATATTCTTCAGAAGTATCTAAATTGTGGTTATACGCATACAAACCTGCCTCAGCTAAACGTTGTGCTTGATTTTCGGTCAGCATTCCTAAAGTACAGCAGACTTCCATATCCAGTTTGTTTATAGTTCGGACCATTTCTAGAACCTGATCAAACTCCTCGCCGTCTTTTACATTTCGCCAAGCTGCGCCCATACATACGCGTGAAGATCCATTTGATTTGGCTCTTAAAGCCTGGGCTTTTACTTGGCTTACAGTCATCAAGTCGTTTCCTTCAACGCCTGTGTTGTATCTTGCAGCCTGCGGACAATAACCACAGTCTTCCGGACAACCGCCTGTTTTTATAGAAAGTAAAGTAGATACCTGAACAACATTTGGGTCGTGCTGTTCTCTATGAATTGTAGCAGCTTCATAAAGCAAATCCATCAAAGGTTTGTTATAAATGGCAATAATTTCGTCTTTTGTCCAGTTGTGTTTTTTAATGCTCATGGATAAATTGTTTTTTTGGAACATTAAAAGTAAGTAAATTATGATAACAGATACAGGACGGTTTCAGAAATGGATATTTGTAATGTTTTTTCAAAAAAGAAACACTCAAAAATCATAAAATTTCTTAATTCTATGATTTTTGAGTGTTTAAATATTTGTTTTTATTCTGATTAATTAATCGGCTGCATATTTATTATTCCAGTACAGCATCATCATTAAAGTAACAATTACCGATGAAGCTATTCCTTCAAATAATAAACAAATGCAATAAGTTGGTACAGATGGATTTCCTCCAAACATAAATGTTTCAGATAAAGTTCTTACGTAAGCATCTCCGCCTCGAGCGTAACTATAGACTAATAATCCAAAAACGCTCAATGACACTCCAACAACAGAAGTGGCCATTGCAGAAACAGCATTCGAAACAAAATTGGTTTCTCCCTCATGAAGGTTCATCTGCATTGTCCTGTTAACACCGTAAAATATAAAGAATACATTAAGTGTTCTTAAGTAAAACAAATCTGCTAAACCCAAAACATTCATCAATAAAAAATAAATGCCAATTCCGAGAAAAATCAAAAAACCGTTGGTAATTTCTTTAGGTAATTTCATAGTGGTTATTTTTAAAGAAGTTAATAGTAAATATTTGAAAAACAGTGTTCTATCAAATTTACTAAAAAAATAACTACGATGATTTAAAAACCGTAAAAACTATACTGCTGGTTTCTTTAAAGAAGGTTTATAAAAGCTAAAGCTTCGTTTTGATCTTGCTGAAGCTGTGCTTTCAAGGCATCAACAGAACCAAATTTCTGTTCTTCACGAATATAACGAAGTAGGGAAACTTTAATTTTCTGATCGTAAATGTCTTTATTAAAATCAAAAAGATGGACTTCTATTGTTTGTTTTTCACCATTTACAGTTGGATTGAATCCAATGTTCATCATACCAAAAACAGTTTCTCCGTTAATTAAGGCTCTAACTATATAAACACCTTTTTTTGGGATTAATTTATAGTCTTCCTCAATGTCAATGTTTGCTGTTGGAAAACCGATTGTTCTTCCTAATTGTTTTCCTTTTACAACTGTTCCGTTCAAGAAATATTCATAACCTAAATATTCGTTTGCCAAAGTCATATTGCCTTCGTTTAAAGCTTTTCTGATTTTGGTTGAACTTACCGAAACATCTTGGATTTCTTCGGCAGAAATTTGTTCGACTTCGAATCCGTATGCTGCGCCAAAAGCAATTAAGTCATCGATATTAGCTGTTCGATTACGTCCGAATCGATGGTCATGACCAATAATTATTTTATGAATTTGAAATTTATCCACTAAAATAGTATGAACAAATTCTTCTGCGGTTAATCTTGAAAAACTTTCGTCAAAAGGATGAACAATAAGGTTTTCAATTCCGGTTGCTTCAAGGAGTTTTGTTTTTTCTTGAATAGTATTTAGAAGTCTAATTTCTGATTTTTCTTGAAGAACCATTCTTGGATGCGGAAAAAAGGTAAGAACCAAACTTTCGTATTTCCCGTTTTCAGTATTTTGTGTAATTCTTTCCAGAATTTTTTTGTGACCAATATGCACGCCGTCAAAGGTACCAAGAGTTAAGATTGTTTTCTTGGTTGACTGAAAATCGTTTATAGAATGAAAGAGCTTCAAAACAAATTATTTAAGATGCTGCAAATTTATACTATTCTGTTTTAAATTTAATACTGCCAAATTGAATTTTACCCAACATCTAATCACTTTTTGTGAAAATTAGCCAGCTCGTCGATCAAATTACATTAATTGTCTTATATATTGCACAATCTAAATTAATTGAAGTAATTTTGATATAATAATTTTAAGGTATGAAAAAACAATTACTTTATATATTTCTTATTTTCTGCGGTGTAGCAGCAAATGCCCAGAACGACGTTTTGTGGCAGAAAGTAACTTCTTCTTCGTCGCTTTCGCGAAAAGCAAATGATTCAGGATCAGGAAAAATATATTATAGACTTAATGCCGATTTGTTGAGTGCTAAATTGGCATCAACAACAAGCAAATTTGCGCCAAGTCCAGAAACAGAGATAACAATCCCAAATACAGATGGAACTTTGGAACGTTTCTTAGTTTGGGAATCCTCTAATTTTGATCCCGAATTGCAGGCAAAATACCCTGAAATTAGATCTTATCAAGGAAGAGGAATCGATGATAAAAATGCTAAAATCCATTTTAGTGTTGCACCAATCGGAATGCAGACGATGGTTTTTCGCGCAGCCAAGTCAACAGAATATATCGAACAGAATCCCGATAATAATTCAGAATATGTGGTCTTTAAATCGGCAGACAATGCAGCTTCAAAGGCGCGTTTAGAATGCAAAACTATAAATGCTATTTCTGAAAACAAATCTTCTACTACTGCAAAAACGGCTTCAAATGCCAAGCAGTTTAAAACATTTCGTTTAGCTTTATCCTGTACTGGTGAATATGCAGCTTATTTTGGAGGCACAAAAGAAGGTGCACTAGCAGGAATGAATGCTACTTTAACCAGAGTTAATGGTGTTTTTGACAAAGATCTTTCTGTAAAAGTTGTTTTAATAGCAAATAATGATGCTGTCATTTATACGAATGCTTCTACAGATCCATATTCTATTGCTGCCGATGGAGCAAAAGAAGGGGGAACTTGGGGACAGGAAGTTCAAACTACTTTAACCACCGTTATTGGAAATGCAAATTATGACATTGGACATTTGTTTGGCGCTTCTGGCGGAGGCGGTAATGCACATTGTATTGGCTGTGTCTGCGTAAATCCAACTTCTTCGCAGCCTTACGGAAAAGGAAGTGCATTTACTTCACCAGCAGATAGAAGACCGCAGGGTGATACTTTTGATATTGATTTTGTAGCTCACGAAATGGGGCATCAATTAGGAGGTTCTCATACTTTTTCATATGCACTGGAAGGCTTTGGAACAAGTTATGAACCAGGCAGCGGATCTACAATTATGGCATACGCAGGAGTAACAGATGATTATGACGTTCAAGATAACTCAGATGATTATTTTTCGTATGCAAGTATTAATCAGATTCAAAATAATTTAGCAACAAAGACTTGTCCAGTTTCTACTGCAATAACGAATAATCCGCCGACAATAGATGCAGGTGTAGATTACACAATTCCGATCAGTACACCTTTTGTCTTAAGAGGAACGGGTTCTGACCCTGAAGGCAGTACTTTAACGTATACTTGGGAACAATTCGATAATGCAATTAATACTTCGGGAGCAAATAGTATCGCTTATGCGACCAAACCAAATGGCCCGATGTTTAGATCCCTGCCTCCAACCACTTCTCCAGTTCGTTATATGCCTGCGTTAAGTTCTGTTTTGAATAATGCGTTGACAACAACTTGGGAATCGGTTTCTTCAATCGCCAAAACAATGAATTTTACTTTGACGGCAAGAGATAACGCTCCAGAAGGAACGGCTCAAACAAATACAGATGCTATGGTCGTAACAGTTAGTGCCGCCGCTGGACCTTTTGCAGTAACATCTCAGAATAGTGGAGATGTAGCATGGAACAAAGGATCTGCACAAACAATTACTTGGGCTGTAAATAATACCAATACACTCCCAGGATCATCAACCGTTAATATTAAATTATCTATAGATGGTGGTTTGACATTTCCAGTTACTTTGGCTTCGGGCACTGCAAATGATGGTTCAGAAACGATATTAGTTCCGTCAGATATTGAGGCATCTACTAATTGCAGACTTTTAATAGAGCCGGTTAATAATATTTATTATGCTTTAAATACTTCTTCATTTGCAATAGGATATACGGTTTCGACAACTTGTTCTACTTATAATTTTGAAGGAGGTTATTCTACAAGTAACAGCCAGACTTTTATTAATAAAACAGTAAATGTTCCATCTTCAACGGGAACAGTTTCAGACGTAAATGTTTCCGTAAATGTTACACATGCGAGATTTTCAGATCTTGAAATGCAGATTGTAAGTCCAAGCGGAAAAGTTGTAAGTTTATTTAATAAAAGCTGCGGTACGACAAGTGGTACTTTGGCTCTTCAGTTTGATGACAGCGGTACGAATTTAAATTGCAGCACGACAACTTCTCAGATTGTAATTCCTGCAGGCGCTTTGACTGCTTTTAATAATGAAAATCCTCAGGGCATTTGGACTTTTGGAGTTCGCGATGCTGTTACCGGAGCATTGGGAACTATAAATTCCGCTTCCGTAAATATCTGTAATAAAACGTATACACTCGGAACTTCTGATCTTGAAAACGTTGATTTTGCTTTATTTCCGAACCCAAATAAAGGCAATTTTACCATTCAGTTTAGCAGAGATTCTGTAAAAGAAGTAAAAGTCTATGTACACGACATTTTAGGAAAATATGTCTATAGTAATACTTTTCAAGGTACAGGATATTTTATTCAAGATATTCAATTGCCAAATGTGCCGTCTGGAGTTTACTTGGTTACCGTTACCGACGGCGAAAAAAGAATCATAAAGAAGATTTTAGTAAACTAGGGTTTTCTAAAATCAAAAATAAATTCCAATACTAAAATCCCAAATTGAGCTTTCTCTTGTAATTTGGAATTTTAGTATTGGAATTTCATTCATTAAGAATGCGCCATCGCCATACAGATAATACTGATTTTTGCTCCAGGAATTTTCAGCAATGCTCTGGAACATGCTTCGAGCGTCGCGCCAGTAGTAAGAACATCATCAACAATTAGGAAATGTTTATTCTCATTTTCTTTTGTAACAACTGAATCAAAGATGTCTCCGATATTATCAGATCTTCCCAAAAGATTCTTTTTGGATTGTGTTTTAGAATATTTCTTTCGGTATAAAACAGTATCATTATAAGGAATTTTTAAACCTTCGGCTAGAGCTTTTCCAAAAGTGGTTACCTGATTATAACCGCGTTCCTTAAATTTTTTTGGATGTAGAGGAACTGGAATTACCATTTCAAAAGGGGTTTCTAATTTTAACTCTTTTAAATCTGCAGCATACCAGCTTCCTAAAACGGTTCCAATTTCCTGATGACCTTTATATTTTAAATTATGAATTAATTCTTGAACCATTCCTTTTTTGTTGAAGTATAAAAATGCTGATGCAAATTGAATATCAACTTTACCGTAAAACTTTTTTACAGCTTCGTTTTTTGAATGTAAATGATATTGAGTAAGAGGCATTTCATGTCGGCATGAAGTACAAAAAACAGTTTCATTTTGAAGTAAAAGAACACGGCATCCGTCACATACTTTCGGAAAAAACAGATTTATTAAATAATTAATCATAAAAAGAAAGATTTTATTTACAAAAATAACAAAATCAATACTTCAATCTTTATTATTTTTCTTTTTTTTAATGGTACTTTTTATATTTTTGCATCACTATGGCAAAACAAGAAGATATATTTAAGAATGTGGTTTCGCACGCAAAAGAGTACGGGTTTATTTTTCCGTCAAGCGAAGTTTACGACGGATTGAGTGCTGTCTACGATTATGCACAAAATGGAGTCGAGTTAAAAAAGAATATCCGTGAATATTGGTGGAAATCAATGGTTCAGATGAATGAAAATATCGTCGGCCTTGATGCTGCAATATTGATGCATCCAACAACTTGGAAAGCTTCAGGCCACGTTGATGCATTTAATGATCCATTAATTGATAATAAAGATTCTAAAAAAAGATATAGAGCTGACGTTTTAGTTGAGGAATTCGCTGAAAAGATTAATCAAAAAGCTCAAAAAGAAATCGAAAAAGCAAAAGCTCGTTTTGGTGATGCTTTTGATGAAGAAGAATTTATTACAACAAATGCACGCGTTGTAGAATATCTTTCAAAGAGAAAAGAAATTCTGGAAAGGCTTGCAAAAGGTATGACTGATGATCTTCAAGACGTGAAAGCGTTAATTGAAGAATTAGGAATTGCCGATCCAGAAACGGGTTCTAAAAACTGGACTGATGTAAAACAGTTCAACTTAATGTTTGGAACTAAACTTGGAGCTTCTGCAGAATCTGCAATGGATTTATATTTACGTCCGGAAACGGCGCAAGGTATTTTCGTAAACTTTTTAAACGTTCAGAAATCGGGCCGTATGAAAGTTCCTTTTGGAATTGCTCAAACGGGTAAAGCGTTCAGAAACGAAATTGTTGCAAGACAATTTATTTTCCGTATGCGTGAATTCGAACAAATGGAGATGCAATTTTTTGTTCGTCCAGGAGAAGAAATGAAATGGTACCACCATTGGAAAGAAACACGTTTAAAATGGCATTTATCTTTAGGATTAGGAAAAGAAAATTACCGTTTTCACGATCACGAGAAATTAGCTCACTACGCAAATGCAGCAGCTGATATCGAATTCAATTTCCCATTCGGATTTAAAGAATTGGAAGGAATTCACTCTCGTACCGATTTCGACTTAAAAGCACACGAAGAATATTCTGGAAGAAAATTACAATATTTTGATCCAGAATTAAATGAAAACTATGTTCCTTACGTAGTAGAAACTTCAGTTGGTTTAGATCGTATGTTCCTAGCTGTTTTCGCTACTTCATTAAAAGAAGAAACATTAGAAGACGGTTCTACAAGAACAGTTTTACAATTGCCAGCAGTTTTAGCGCCAACTAAAGCAGCGGTTTTACCATTAGTTAAAAAAGATGGTTTGCCAGAAGTTTCAAGAAAAATCATTGAAGATTTGAAATGGGATTTCAATGTTGCTTATGATGAAAAAGATGCTGTAGGACGCCGTTATAGAAGACAAGATGCTTTAGGAACGCCTTTCTGTATTACAGTAGATCATCAGACACTTGAAGACGAAACAGTAACAATTCGTCATAGAGATACAATGAAACAAGATCGTGTAAAAATTACTGAATTAAGAGGTATTATCGAAAACGAAGTTTCGATGAAAAACTGGTTAATGAAAATGTAATCTTTACAACTTATAGTATTGATCCCAAATTCCGTAAAGGAGTTTGGGATTTTTGATTTTTAAAAAGAGGTATTTTATCGATGTTTTTTGCATTTCATCTTTATGTATCAACATTTCAATGTAATGTGTTAACAATGAAATGTTTAAAAATCTAAAATCCGTAATTTTAAATGCGGAAAAATGCCAAAACCAAATTTTTTCGTAAAAATCAAATTAAAACTATTTTTTGATTGTGATTGTGAAGTGAGAAAAGCAACAAAACCAAAAATTGAAAAAGTACTCGTATATTATTATTGATGATGATGCTGAAAGTATTTTGAAGACCCAAACAACCGCTGCAGGTTTTTCAGAATTATCTTTTACGGCTTCGGCATCAAATTTTCATGAAGGCTTAAATTTGGTTTTAGAACATAAACCGGCTTTGGTTTTTCTGGAAATTGATCCTAAAAACAAGGCGAGTGAATTGTCTCTAGCTTTTATCAGTGAATTGCACCGTTTCTTTCAGGAAATCCCCAAAATTATTATTACTACAAATACAAAAGAGAAAGCTTTTGATGCTATCCAATATGGTGTATTCGATTATCTTTTAAAACCAATTGCGCATGTCGATCTTCTAAAAACAGTTTTGAAGCTTAAAAAAGCAAATTTAGAAGCAAAATCAGCGCCTTTAAAAGAAGAACCAACTTCAATTGTAATAGATAATGTAAACAACGTAACGATTCCTCAAAACATAGAGAAACCGCTAACGATCTGCATAAAATCGTATGGTGATTATCGCTATTTAAATGCATCCGATATTTGTTATTTTCAAGCCGATAACAATTCGACCGATATTTATTTGAATACTGGCGAAATGATTACGGCATTTAAAACGTTAAAGCATTTTGAGAGTGTTTTGACCTATCCTTTCATCCGAATTCATAATAGTTACGTAATTAATCGTAATTATATTGCAAGAATTCATAGCGGAAACTCAATCTGTTACATAAAAAACTCCTCTAAGAAAATCCCTTTTTCTAAAACCTATAAAGCAAACGTGGACTCCATAATTGCTGATTTTGCTGCAGGAAATTACTTAGAAATCTAAAAACCAGACGTTTACACGAATTTGCTATCCATTGACTATCAATTGGGTATGATCTACCATAAACTCAATTTTTCATGTAAATTTTTTTTGATACTCGTGTTAGTTTTACACCATGATTCGCAGCAAACAGCAGTCATTCTCCAAAAAAATAAACTAAAAATTTTAAACCCCCTCAGGTCATGAAAAAAACAGCTTTGACATTCGGATTATTCTCATTAGTAATGGTTGCAACTTCTTTTGCTAATCCTACAACTCCAAGTATCTCTAACGAACAATCAGGTATCGTTCCTCCATATGGTTCTGATGCAGGACACACTAGAAAACAAGATTTTCATGCAACAGAAAGTAGATTTGAAATTAAAAGTAATCAATCAAACTTTTCTGATGTTAATCAATCTCTTGGAGGAAACAAGAAATTAGATTAATTAGTAAAATCAAAAAAAATATAAAAAAAAGCTGTCAAATTTTTGACAGCTTTTTTTTATGTCTTTAGTTTTAGTATTTTTGGTAAAATTCGCAACTTCTATTGAAAAGAAAATACCAAATAGTATTGTTTTTATTGTTGTTTCTTTCTGCTTGTAATAAGAAGAAAACTTCCTATGAAATATCTTCACCAAAGGATAGCCTTCCTATTTATCTAACTTTAGCTAATGATATCGATTTAAGTTATGAATTGAAACAGGAAAATGCAAAAAAAGCATTTTCGATCGTTATCAATCAGCAAAATGACTCTCTAAATAGAGTTAATTTATTTAAAATTGCTAATAGATATTATAATATGAGTGATTTTAAATCATACAATCAAATATCAAAATTAGTTTTAGATAGATCAATAATTGCAAAAGATTCAATAAGTATTGCTAAAGCCTATTCGTATTTAGGAGATTATTATAGTTCTAAGATGGTTTCTGATAGCGCATATAGAAATTATTTTCAAGCTCAAAAAATTTATACTCAAATTAATGACGATCTTAATCTAGCAAAAACCTTAATAAATAAGGCTACGCTGCAATTTAATGAAGGTGATTTTTTTGAAAGTGAAATAGCAGTGTTTAAAGCTCTAGAGATATTGAATCGTGAAAAAAATGTAAATGATAAGCTTTATGATTGTTATAATCTGCTCGGGATTCTTTATAATGAAAGGGAAGAATTTGATAAGGCTCTCGAATATCAAAGTAAAGCATTAAATGCATTAAATGATAAATCAATTCCTTCAGAACTTCAATTAAGAGCAAAATCTTTAAACAATATAGGATTTATTTATATCAATAAAAACGATTATAAAAAAGCGATACCTTATTTTGAAAGAGGATTAAAGGAAAACAATCTATATAAAGAAAAAACCAATTTATATGCCATGTTATTGGATAACTTGGGCTATGCTAAATTTAAGTCAGGAAGGGTAGACGGGCTTCCAGATGATTTTTATAGATCTTTAAGAATTAGAGACAGTTTAGGGTTAAAAATGACAATGATTGCCAATCAAATTCATTTATCTGAATATTATGCATCTAAAAAGGATACGATTAAAGCAATACAACTTGCAAAAGAAGCATTATCGGTTTCTCGCTCTTCTGAGAAATTAAACAACACATTGGGTGCATTAAAGCAAATCGCGATTGTTGATCCAAAAAATGCTTCGATTTATTCAAGAGAATATATTCAGCTGAACGATAAACTACTGAAAGCAGAGCGAAAAATGGGAGAAAAATTCTCTCGCATCGAATACGAAACCAATGAGATTAAAGATGAAAATTCCAATCTTCAGGAAAAAAATAAAACTTTGGTTTATGTCTTTAGTATTTGTACATTGCTCGGGTTGTTTTTTTATGTTTACAAAACCCAGCAGGCCAAAAATCGCGAATTACTTTTTAAACAGCAGCAACAGATTGCAAATGAAGATATTTACAATTTGATGATTTCACAGCAAAATGAAATTGAACTGACTAGGATAAAAGAAAAGAAAAGAGTGGCGCAGGAGCTGCACGATGGCGTTTTAGGACGTATGTTTGGAATCAGAATTAGTTTAGACGGTTTAGATAAAGTAGATGAAGCCGAAGCAAGTTCTAAAAGAAAAAAGTATCTAACAGAACTTAAAAATATCGAACAGGATATTCGAGAAATTTCTCACGATTTAAACAGGGAGAAGTCAGAATTAATTAATAATTTTGTTTTAATTCTAAATAAACTATTTGAAAATCAGATAAATACATTTAGTTCAAAACTAATTACGAATTTTGATACTGAGATAAAATGGGAATTAATTAGTAATATTGTCAAAATCAATTTGTATCGAATTATTCAAGAAGGACTTCAAAATTGTAATAAGTATGCCAAGGCAGATATTATAAAAGTAGAGTTTAAGAATGAAAATGATCATTTGGTTTTAAAAATAGAAGATGACGGAATTGGGTTTAATACCAAAAGAACCAAAAACGGAATTGGTCTGCATAATATTGAATATAGAGCAGCAGAATGTAAGGGTACAGTTACTATAAAATCTGCCAAAGGAGAAGGAACAACTTTAATTGTAAAAATCCCAATAGACCCTAATAATAACCTGCATAATAATGACATTTGATTTAACAGCTCCAGTTCCGCAATTAGTTAAAAAAAATATCTTAATAGTAGATGACCATCCATTTATTATTGAAGGATATAAAAATGCGATAACTCGTTATAATCCAAAGCAGTATGAGTTTTTAATTTCGCAAGCGCATGATTGTAGGTCGGCTTATGACATAATTGAAAATGCTAACACGGCAACATTTGATATTGCTTTTTTGGATATCAGCATGCCTGCTTATGAAGAAAAAGAGATTTTTTCAGGCGAAGATTTAGCAAAACTGCTCCTTGTTAAAATGCCTTCCTGCAAGATTATTTTATTGACAATGTATACTGAACTTCTAAAAATTAAAACGATTATTAGAACAATTCAGCCAAATGGATTAATCATTAAAAATGACCTTACTTTTGATGAATTGCTTTCTGCTTTCGATAAGGTAATGAAAAATGAAAAGTACTACAGTCAGTCTGTAGTGAAAATGCTGAACCAGACTACACATAATGCAATAGAAATTGATCAATATGACAAACAGATATTGATTAATATGTCAAAAGGGGTTTCTGTAACGGAGATGCTTCAGAATGTACCGATTTCTCTAAATGCAATTGATAAAAGAAAAAAACACCTAAAAGAACTATTAAAAATCAGAAGCGGTTCTGATGAGGATTTAATAAGAGAAGCAAAAAGTAAAGGGCTATTTTAGAAGTGAAATTCCAATAAAAAAATTCCAAATTCCAATAATCATCAGCATTGGAATTTGGAATTTTTGTTATTGAGATTTTTAAAACGAAACTTTAAAAAATACTTAACAGGTTTGAAAAACCTGTTAGGATATACTGAATACTGAGACTGAAAACTTAAATTACTCCGTCAAAGCGTCCCATCCACGTGCTTTTAAAGGAATTTTTGTGTTAGCACGAGTTACAAGATGTATTCCTTCATTTTCTTCTGCCATGTGTCCGATAACAGAAAAATTAGGATTGCCTTTTATTTTATCAAAATCATTAATATCAATTGTAAATAGAAGTTCATAATCTTCGCCGCCGTTAATAGCAACCGTGGTACTGTCGATATTAAATTCTTCGCAGGTAGAAATAAACTGAGGATCTAAAGGCAGTTTGTCTTCATATAAATTACAGCCTACTTTTGATTGTTTACAGATATGAATAATTTCAGAAGATAATCCGTCTGAAATATCAATCATTGCAGTGGGTTTAATATCTAAAGCATGAAGTAAAGTACGAACATCTTTTCGTGCTTCTGGTTTTAACTGACGTTCCACCAAATAAGTATAAGGATCTAAATCTGGCTGATTGTTCGGATTAACTTGGAAGACTTGTTTTTCGCGTTCCAAAACCTGCAATCCCATATAGGCAGCACCAAGATCACCCGTTACAACTAATAAATCAGTCTGTTTAGCCCCATTTCTGTAAACCAATTCATTTTCATCAGCTTCACCGATTGCCGTAATACTAATAATTAAACCTTTTTGAGATGAGGTTGTGTCGCCGCCAATTACGTCAACTTTATATTCTTTTGCAGCATGTGTAATTCCTGCAAATAATTCTTCTAATGCTTCCAGCGGAAAACGGTTTGAAACGGCTACCGAAACTGTAATTTGTGTTGGTTTCGCATTCATGGCGCAGATATCGGAAACATTTACGACAACCGCTTTGTAACCTAGATGTTTCAAAGGCATGTAAGCCAAATCAAAGTGAACTCCTTCAATCAATAAATCTGTAGAAACTACTACTTTTTTGTCTTTAAAATCAAGAACCGCCGCATCATCTCCAATACTTTTTAGAGTAGACTCTTGAGTAACGTCAAAATTTTTGGTTAAATGTTCAATTAAGCCAAATTCACCCAGCTGTGCTATACTAGTTCTTTGTTGATTTTTATCTTCTATCATTTTTTCTAAGGTACAAAGGTTTTAAGGTGCAAAGGTACAAAGTTGAGATTTGAATAACTATAAACGATGTTCGATTATTGATTTAGAGTAGAAAGATTTAGCTTTTTGATTGTATTATTCTGCTTTTGCTGAAATGAAGTTTATTAAACTTAGATTAAAATATCAAAATGAGTAAAATTATTAAAATAGCAAAATGGATTATTAACGAACCTAAATGTTCATTATTTATGAATGTTTTTATCAAATTGACTATTGCAAAAATTCCAACTATAAATGGTGCTAACAAAATTAATACTGCATTTGGACCTGGTGCGCACATTCCACTCGGAAGAATATAAAAAAAGATTACTGCGATTAAGATGTAGATTAAATAAAATGCCAGGGTTTTTAAAATATTTTTTTGCTTGGCAGTTTGGGGTTTAAAAATCATTATTTAAGTATAGTTAGTTTAAAAATGTGTTTTTAGTTCTGATATTTAATTTGTTATTAGTGTTAAGGTTGTAAAAATAATGTTCAGAAATAAGATTTTTACTTTAGTAAATTTACAAAGTTGATGATTGAATAACTATTAACAAAGTTTTTTTTCTCCTTTTGAAAATCATCGTTTCATACTAAAATGAGCTTTGAATTCCTGAATTACACCATTTTTAGTATAAGTAACCTGAAACCAGTAATCTGAAGAAGGAAGCGGATTGCCATCAAAATTACCATCCCAGCCCGCACCCGAAGGTTTGATCATTTTTAGAAATTTACCATAACGGTCGAAAATAGTAATAACTGCATCGGGCTGATCAGCGAGATCTGGAATGTTCCAAGTATCGTGATAGCTATCGTTGTTTGGGGTGAAAAATTTAGGATATTTGAGCACTTTTGCAAATAAAATCAGATTATCGCAATTGGCTTTTGTATCTCTTATCGTAATAGCGTGTTCTCCTGAATCAACATCCTGAAATATAGTGTTGGATTGAAAATCACCGTCATCAAGCTGGTATTCATAGGTTCCGAAACCATTAATTAAGTTTACGATGATATCGACATTATCTTCAAATTCACCGGACACGGTGACGGTTGCAATAGCCGGGCTCGATTTTTCTACAACAACAGTGGCTGGATTATAACCGCAGTCGTTACCAATATCAGGTATGTTTTTGACAGGCACAACTGTGTAAGTTCCATCTTGTGTGGCAGTGTAAGTTGGTCCTGTTCCCATTTTATTACCGTTAAAATACCATTCTACAGAATAATCAGGGGAATTAATTCCTGAATTCAATACGACTGAGTTTAATAATGTCCCTGTTTGATAATCGACACAAATGATTCCCTTTTGTACAGAGAAATTTTTTAAAGGATAAATAGTAATGTCAAAATCATCTTGAGCAAAACAGCTGGAATTTGTCGCCGCTGCAGCATAAATATACATTTTTTGACTGTTATTTATTTTTTGTCCTGCTGTATATAGAGTTCCAGTTGCATTTGGACCGCTGTAATAATTTCCGACAGCTAAAGGCGGCAGCGTATAACTTTCGCAAATAGCAATATCAGGAGTGCTGGACAAAACGGGAGTTGGAGAAATAGTGACAGAAAAACTCTTTTCGCTAACGCAGGTTAAACGGTTACCCGAAACGGCATAAACATAAACGGTCTGTGAGGTTTGCAAAATAGTTCCAGCTGGAATAATTGGACCTTTTCCACCTGGTTGTCCATAATAATTTCCCAATTGTAATGGAGGCAGAGTATAGCTGTCGCAAACATTTATGTTGCTGAAATTTCCAACATCTATTCCGATGTAATTCACTTTGAAAAAGGTTTCATTGCTGCAGGACGTAAAATCTGCCCATTCATTATAGATGTAAATAGTCTGTGTTGTATTGATTGCAGTTCCTTCGGTTATTTGGATTCCTAAGCCACGAGGTCCTCCGGTGGCGGTGTAATATTTTCCATTTTTGAGTTTAGGAAGCTGAAAAGCTGTACACGTTACGACATCTGTAAAACTGTCGACAACAGGAAGAGGCCTGATTTCGACTGTAAAACTATGTTCATTTGTACATTCTGGCCCTACAGAATAAACATAAATGGTTTGTGTGGAAGTAATAACGTCACCCGCTTTTAATGGCGTTCCTCCACCGTTGGTTTTTGTAAAATAATTGCCGTTTGCCAGTGGGGGTAAAACGTAGCGTGCACATTCCAGTCTATTGGCTGGAGTATCTACCAATGGCAGTGGTTTTATGGTAATGACATATTTAAGATTTTCGGTGCAATTAGGAAAAGTTGTAGTTGATGCATAATAATAAATAGTTTGAGAATTGGTAATAACAGTTCCGGCCGGAATACTTTTTCCCTGTCCTAACGGACTTTCATAATAACCGCCAATGGCAATTGGAGGCAAAGTAAAACTGCCGCATTGCGAAATGGGAACAAAAATTGGCGTATTGACAATATCGATTTTAAAAGAATGTTCATTGGTACATCTTCCGTCATTTGCAAAAATAAATACAGTCTGGCTTGAAGTTATGTTGTCTCCAGCATTCAGAGCCTTGCCTAAACCTCCTGATTGGGTAAAATAATTTCCGTTTGTTAAGGCTGGCAGCGTATAAGAATCGCAAGTCACAACATCGGCAGGTTTATCTATTGCTGGTAACGGATAAACTGTAAAAGGCACAGCTATGTCTCGGCATACAGATCCATTAATTACAGCATAATAATAAATTGTCTGGCTGGTTGTAAAGACTGTTCCTTCTGGGCTAACATCTCCTCGTCCTCCTGCCTGAGTATAAAAACCACCAGCAGGCACTCTTGGCACAACATACTGGCCACAAGCTTCTTTTTTAAAATTAATTTCATAAATCAGGGTTACATTAAAGCTGCTTTCATTAGTACAACTGTTTGTTGTTGGTCCTTTATAGATATAATAAGTACCGCTCTTGGTAACCACATATCCCGGATTTAGTTTGGTTCCCGTTCCATTTATTGACGTATTATATTCGCCATTTGTAATTGGCGGTAATGTATAGCTGTCGCAGGCAATAACATTTGGAATCTTATCTACTTCGGGAAGCGGATTGATAATTACATTGAAATTGACTGTTGTATAACAAACGGAATTTGAAATATTTTCAATACGTACCCAGATAGTTTTCGGTGATTGTGCTAAAGATGTAGTAAAAACTTTTGGATCTGCAATGTTATTTCTGGCATTGTTAGCATCTATTTCGCTGGTGTAGTACCTGATTTTGTATTCGGAAGAATTTAATCCGTTTAAGATAATCGTTTCTTGAACAGTTAAATCAGCCGATGCATTTCTAAAAGTGTTTTCACAGACATTGATGTCTGGTGGTTTTACAACATTGATTGGGTTTGTTGCTAGTAAATTAAAAGAAATTAAGTTGTTACAAAAGGAGGTTTTATCATCGACAGGTACCACTTTTATATATATAGTTTGATTACCAGAGCTCACATAAGATTTTAATTGATTTTCGGGTATAGCTGGACCGTTTGCATTGGCTGAAGCAGAAGAATCAAAATAATAAATACCATATTTGGATGGATCAATTCCTAATGACGCTAAATTATTCTGGGTTAAATCATATTGATAAGAACCAGTTGTGTTGTAACAAGCAGTTAAGTTTTGAGGAGATTTAATAATGAGATCTTTAATAACCACTTCGTCTTTAACCACACAGCCAGAAAGTGTTGCTGTAACTCCATAAGTTCCTGCTTTATCGACTGTCAAAGTACTGCTGTTTTCATTTGGAATTACTGCTCCATTTAATGTCCACATATAAGTGTAATTCCCTGCTAGATCTGATTGGAGTACAATTTTTTCGCCTTGGCAAATGATTCGGTCTGGGCCTAAATCCATCGTGGTCATAAAACTGCCTCCTTTTATAAAAACTGCCGAATCATAATTACTGTCATTATAATCGCCAATTGCCAATTTTATGCGGTAAGTTCGATTTGGAATTACTGTTGAAGAAGCAGTTAAAACTTTGGTTTCGCCACGCATGTTTAAAGCTGATTGTGTAGGATTCGTAACATTATATCGATCGAATAAATTGGCATTGGCAGATAAACAAGACGAATTATACTGCTGATCTCTAATGTTTTTTACCGAAACAGGAGTTGCTGTTCCCGGTACTACGGCAAGATTTGTAGAAGTTCCAGTTGTTAAATCAGTCAGTATAAAAGCAAAAACATCACTGAAACCGCATTGAAATTCACCGTATTCATTGGATGCAAAAAGAAAATCAAAACTAAAATTACTGGATAAAGGAGTAAAATCAAATTCAACAAAACTAACATCTGTAACAGGCACAATTTGTCCGTTGTTATCACTTATGACTTGTAAATCACTGTCGGTAGCATTATTTAGTTTACTGCTTTCATTATTACCGCTGTACGTTCCTTCTGTGTGTTTCGCGATTCCGTTTCGTAAAATAATACCGCTGGAAATAGGAAAGTTTGGATTAGTACTTGTGAATTTACCAATACCCTGATGAGAAGAAAACTTGAAATTACTTTCGTTTGAACATCCATTCTGCATCAATTCTGCTCGTATCAGTTCAGGTATGCCCAAGGTTGTAGTGTCGACTACTATTCCTTGTGATGAAGATACGGCCGAATAAAATAATAAAAGTAGAAGCAGAGCCGATCTCATAATTCATATTTTTATTAGTTGTTACTTAAAATTACGAAATTATTTCTTATTAAATTTTTGATTGTCAGTATTTTATGATTTATTGTTCTTGTTTTCGCAAAAATGAGCAATAATTTTAAATTTGTTAAAATCTAAAAACTGCGGACCAAAAATGTTCGAGATGAGCTGTTTTTCATAGGATTAAGAATAAAAGAAAAGTTTTTTTAAAATTATTTTTTTCTGCTGACAAACTGTTGTCACCAGCCCATTCTACTTTTGAAGTATTAAAAATATTTAAACTTTAAAACCATGAAAACATTAGAAGCACAAGTAATTACTTCAGAAGATTTACTAAAACACTGGCAGGGACACAGAGCGCTAACACGTCGTTTAATTGAACTTTTTCCGGAAAAAGATTTCTTTGAATTTTCAATTGGCGGCATGAGACCTTTCGCGAAATTAGTAGATGAACTTTTGGCGATTGCGGTTCCAGGCTTGAAAGGAATCGTAACAAAAGAAACTGCACCATTCTCAGAAGGAGCTGAAAAAATGATTTTTAAAGCACAATATCTTGAAAAATGGGACGAAGCTACGGCAGAAATCAATAAATATTGGGAACAATTATCTGTTGAGGATTTTAGTGAAACCTTTAATCTTTTTGGACAATATGAATTTCCTGTAATTCAGAATATCTTATATTTTATTGATAATGAAGTGCATCACCGCGGACAAGCTTATGTTTATTTGAGAGCTTTAAATATTGAACCGCCGTTTTTCTGGGAGAGATAATTGATATTTTTTTACTAACTTAATATCTCAAATCTAAAACCAAGACTATGAGTTTAAAGAAAATCATGTCCAATTATGCAGATTATAATTTGTGGGTGAATCAGCAGTTTGTAAATTGGCTTTCGCCGAAATCAGATGATTTGCTTTATGCAGAAGTGCCGTCAAGTTTTTCAACTATAATGAAAACGCTCGATCATATCTGGTCAACAGAAGAGTATTGGTTTTCTGTAATTTCTGAAAATGCTCTTGCTGAAAAGAAAACAGAAAATGAAATGTCCAAAGAAGAAATTTTTGATGGATTGCTCAACTCGTCTACAAAATTGAAACATCTTATTAATTCATTGTCAGAAGAAGATTTAAGTGCCGAAATTAAAATCATTAATCCTTGGTTCGAATGCGAACTGCCAATTTCAGATTATCTGCTGCAGGTTATTAATCATGGTACTTATCATCGAGGACAGATTGTAACAATGGGAAGAAATGTCGGAATTACAGACGCATCCAATACCGACTACAATTTTTACAACGTAGTAAAACAGAAATAAACGAAAAAACTCCTGAAGATAATCGCTCTCAGGAGTTTTTTTATAATAACCTTTGCTTGTTGACTTCCAGCAATTCTAAGACTTTAGTTTTTAATATTTCGGGCTCTAGGATTTCAGCATAATCTCCAAACATCAGAAACCATCTTGGAAAAGCGCTGTTGATGTCTCTTGACATAAAGGTCATTTCGAGTTTTCCATCTACTTCTTTCTGCGAAATAAAACCATGATACTTTCTCTCGGTTGCTAAATATCTTGCTATTTTACGGTCAATTAAAATACGGACTTTAGTTGTTGGACAGGTTTCCGTTTTTGTTAAATAGGTTTCTAAAGCATCGTGTTCAATTGTAAAATCAGCATCAGTTTTTTTAATTCCCTGAATTCTGTCGGTTCTAAATTGTCGGTAATCTTTTCTAAGATGGCAATAACCTAGAAAATACCAGTTATTGTTATCATGAAAAACGCCTATAGGTTCTAAATTGCGCTCTGTAGTTTCGTCTTTATCAAAAGTTTTATAAGTCAGGAGAATTTGTTTTTTCTCGGCAATACCTTCAAAGAGAACCGATAAAGTGTTAGGCGAATTATCATTAAACATTGGTTCAGCCGTCTGCATCACAATTTTTGATTCGATCGTTGAAAGGTAATCTTTATCAGTACTTCTCAAAACGGATTTCAATTTATACATCGCCGATGCATAATGTGTTCCCAAAGAAGGATCCGTAAACTTCTGCATTAGTTTTTCGGCAGCAATAAAACTGCTTACTTCCTCGCGTGTAAACATAACAGGCGGCAGTCTATAACCATCCATTAAAGCATAACCAACTCCAGCTTCGCTGTAAATAGGAACGCCAGAAGCTTCTAGAGTTCGAATGTCTCGATAAATAGTTCGCAAACTGCAGTCAAAACGATCTGCTAATTCTTGTGCTTTTACGATCTTTTTGGATTGTAATTGAATAAGAATGGCAACAATTCGATCAAATCGTTTTGGAGTTTCGTCGAGCATTTTTCTTTTTTAGTTTCAAAGGTTAGAGGTTCAAAGTTACAAAGGTTTACTCTTTATAGAAATAAAAAAGCTGTTCCAAATTGAAACAGCTTTTTTAAGTAAATTGTAGAAACGAATTAAAATCTATACAAAACCCCAAATTGAGGCTGATCAAAGATGTTTTCAAATAAATTGATGTTTAATTGAAAAGTATCTGATGAAGGACCATTTTCTGGAGATACACTATTGTAAGCCAAAACATTTGCTAGAACAAAAGTTACTGCAATATTTTTAGTCACAAAATAGTTTAATCCAACATTGATGTCAGCTGTTAAGCTATTGTCTGTATCGCTGCCAACTAGCGGAGCTTCAGTTTTGTTTCTTCCATAACCCAAACCAACTTCAGCATAAGTTTTGAAACGTTTTTTGTCTAACTCCAAGAAATAATAACGAGCAAAAGCGCCAACTCCAAATACATTAGTTTCCACTTGAGTGGTTTCTACTTTATTACTTGAGTAATTTAATTTGGCTCCAACTGCAAATTTATCATTTAACAAATAGCCAAACTTTGGACTAAAGCCATAGTAATCTGCGTCGCCGCCTGTACTAATTTTAATAGAACCTTCAAGAAACATATCTCCTTGTTGAAAAGTCACACCTTTTGCAGAATTCATTTCAGCTTCAGCTTGGTCTTCTTGAGCGTTTGCAAAACAAAAGGTAAAAAGGGCTAAAATAACTGATAATTTAGTTTTCATAATCTTACATAATTTAATTGTTTGTAAGATTAAAAATACTTTTCTTGTTTTTAAAAGGACGAAACTTTAGTCAAACGCGTTAAAAAACAATTTATTAGGTTAATATTTGTATAAATTTGTAGGTTTTGTCTTTTTAAATTTCAAGTAAAATAAACAAGAAATAAACTATTTTATGTGTCTCCAGGACCGAGATTTATTGCTTTTGCGTCTTGTTTTTTAGTGTTAAAAAGGGAATTTCGGTTTTTTTGATTGCTATATTTTGTGTAGACGCACTGCGGTGCGTCTCTATAATTCTGTGTCGATAGAACTACACTATTTCTCAATCCATATCAGTAGAGGCGCACCGCAGTGTGTCTTACGCAGCCAAATCCACAATATAAAAAAATAAAAAACCCGACAACTTTCGTCATCGGGTTAGTCTATTATCTTTGTTCTTTACTCTTTTATCTAAAAGGAACTAGTCATTCAATTTCAAAACAGCCATAAATGCTTCTTGTGGAATCTCAACATTTCCTACCTGACGCATACGTTTTTTACCTTTTTTCTGTTTTTCCAGCAATTTACGCTTACGCGAAATATCTCCACCATAACATTTTGCGGTAACGTCTTTACGAAGTGCTTTAATCGTTTCACGAGCGATAATTTTTGCTCCAATTGCTGCTTGAATCGGAATATCAAATTGTTGTCTCGGTATTAATTCACGTAATTTCTCGGTCATTTTTTTACCGATGTTGTAAGCGTTGTCTTCGTGAATCAATGCAGAAAGGGCATCAACTGTTTGTGCATTCAAAAGGACATCCAATTTAACTAATTTCGAAGTACGCATTCCAATTGGAGAATAATCGAAAGAAGCATAACCTTTAGAAACCGTTTTCAGACGATCGTAAAAATCGAATACAATTTCGGCCAAAGGCATATCAAAGTTTAATTCAACTCTTTCAGTAGTTAAATACGTTTGATTCGTAATTAAACCACGTTTTTCGATACACAAACTCATTACGTTTCCAACGAAATCAGATTTTGTAATGATTGTTGCTTTAATATAGGGCTCCTCAACTCTGTCTAGCTTTGAAGGCTCAGGTAAGTCTGAAGGGTTGTTTACAATTAATGCTTTTTCAGGCTCTTTTTTAGTGTAAGCCAGATACGAAACGTTAGGAACTGTTGTGATTACAGTCATGTCAAACTCACGTTCTAAACGTTCTTGAATAATTTCCATGTGAAGCATTCCTAAGAAACCGCAACGGAAACCAAATCCTAAGGCAGCAGAACTCTCAGGAGTAAAAACTAATGATGCATCATTTAACTGCAGTTTTTCCATAGAAGAACGTAAATCTTCGTAATCTTCTGTATCAACAGGATAAATACCCGCAAATACCATTGGTTTTACATCCTCAAAACCAGTAATCATATTAGTTGTCGGTACTTTTGCATCCGTAATTGTATCACCCACTTTTACTTCGCGCGCTTCTTTAATTCCAGAAATCAAATAACCAACATCTCCAGCAGAAACTACATTTTTAGGAACCTGATTTAATTTTAAAGTTCCAATTTCATCAGCAAAATATTCATTATCCGTAGCCATGAATTTAATTTTCTGGCCTTTTTTGATTTCCCCATTTACAACTCTAAAGATTACCTCAATTCCGCGGAACGGATTGTAAACCGAGTCAAAAATTAAAGCTTGTAATGGTTCTTCCGGATTTCCTTTAGGAGCTGGAATTTTTTCGATAATGGCAGCAAGAATATTTTCCACACCAAAACCAGTTTTCCCCGAAGCATGAATAATATCTTCTAATTTACATCCTAATAAATCGATAATATCATCACTAACTTCTTCTGGGTTTGCACTTGGTAAATCAACTTTATTTAAAACCGGAATGATTTCTAAGTCGTTTTCTAATGCTAAATATAAATTTGAAATCGTTTGTGCCTGAATACTCTGCGCAGCATCAACAATCAATAAAGCTCCTTCGCAAGCGGCGATAGATCTCGAAACTTCATATGAAAAATCTACGTGGCCTGGAGTGTCAATTAAGTTTAAGATATATTCCTCGCCTTTGTATTTGTATTCCATCTGGATGGCATGACTCTTAATGGTAATTCCACGCTCACGCTCCAGATCCATGTTGTCAAGCAATTGTGCTTTCTCTTCACGAGCTGTAACGGTTTGTGTTGCGCCTAGTAATCTGTCTGCCAATGTACTTTTACCGTGGTCAATGTGTGCAATAATGCAAAAGTTACGTATCTTCTTCATTTTAATATATCGGTTCTCTAAACGATTTTTAGTATTTTTTTGGGTGAAATAATAGCCAAAGCAATTGCTTTAAAGCATGTTATTAAGGCGCAAAGATAGCGCAAAGTTTTGGATTCTGGAATGCTGTTCTCCGATAGTTGAAAGATGTGAATTAAAAATGGTGTTAATATTCAAAATTAAACCCTTTTTCAGTTAATTTTTTGTACATCTCGTCGTCAAATTTATAAAGTTTGGCTGCTCTGTGCGAAACGTCTTTTTGTTTTTCATCCAATGCCGTTAAAAGTTTCATATGAAGAATTTTTCGTCTAAAGTTAGACTTGTCCAATTCGATTCCTAGAATCTCTTCATACAAATGCATTAGCTGTAATAAGGTAAATTTTTCGGGAAGAAGGTTGAATCCAATTGGCGCTTGGCGTACTCGGTTTCTAAGCTGTAATAAACTGAATTCTAAAATTTCGTTGTGGTCAAAAATCAGATCTGGAATTTCATTTATTTTATACCATTTGGCTTCAATTACTCTTAAACTGGCTTTAATATTGTAATCTTCTCTATTGACTAAGGTATAATAACCAATTGTAACCACACGTCTTTCGGGAACACGTTTGGGGTTTGTAAAAGCTTTTAACTGTTCTAAGTAAATATTTTCAAGGCCGGTAAGTTCCTGCAAAATACGCTGTGCTGCATCATCGGCACTTTCGTCGAGTTGCAGCCATCCGCCAAGAAGTCCCCATTTTCCTTTACTTTCACCTTGGGCGTGCTGAACCAAGAGTACTTCGAGACTCTCTTTATTAAAACCAAAGAAAACACAGTCTATCGTGATTCCTTCAACGGCCGGCTTGTGTTGGTTAGTAGTTATTTCTGTCAATGTATTATAGTGTTTCGAAGTTTAAAAAGAGTTAATTGACCGAAATCAAAATTCAAAATTAAACCCTTTTTGAGTTAATCTTTCATAGATTTCGGGGTCAAACTTATACAACTGTGCCGCTCTGTGCGATACGTCCTGCTGTTTTTCGTCTAATGCAGCCAAAAGTTTCATATGAAGAATTTTTCGCCTAAAATTGGGTTTATCCATTTCGACCCCCAAAATTTCTTCATACAATCTCATCAGCTGTAATAAAGTGAATTTTTCTGGAAGCAGATTAAAACCAATAGGAGTCTGGCGGACTTTATTTCTAAGATGTTTTAAGCTGTACGCTAAGATTTCATTATGATCGTAAATTAAATCAGGAATGCTGTCTATTTTGTACCATTTGGCATCCGAAGCTGTAAAACCAGCTTTAATGTTATAATCTTCTCTTTTGACCAAAGCGTAATAACCAATTGTAATAACACGTCGAAGCGGAAAACGATCAGGATCTCCAAACGCTTTCAGCTGCTCCAGATAAATATTATCAAGGCCCGTAAGCTCATTCAACAAACGATGAGCGGCATTGTCAGTACTTTCTTTCTTGTAAATCCATCCTCCTGGCAGACCCCATTTTCCTTTGCTGATACCTTCTCCGTGCTGTACCAAAAGTACTTCCAGACTGCCTTTATCAAAACCAAAAATCACACAGTCAATCGTGATGGCATTCATCGCACTGTGCTCATTTTTTGAAGCAGTTTTGTCATCTACATTTTCAACCATATTTGAGATAAATTTTGACAAATTAAATAAATAAAATGATTATTAGCCTTCTTAAAAGCTTTATATTTTTTTTAACGAAACAAAAAATTGATAATCAGCATATTAAAAATGTGTTGAAAAAGGATTTAAAAATCAATAAATCTTAAACGACTGATTGTCAATTTTATAAAACGTTGATTTTTCTATATTTTTTATTTCAGTTTCTATTCGCTTTTTACGGCATTGATAAAAATGAATTAGTATTTCTCAGAATTGAAAAAAATTAACCCTAATATTTTGTTAATATAGAAAATTTGTTTTACACTTGTAGTCAAATTTACCATAAGATAAATTCAAATTGACCATAAGTAAAAAAGGCAAAGCTACAACTTAACTTAAACTTACCACAAATGTTTTTTAAGAAATTGATTTTTAAATCGATTTTGATGTTTAAAAAATAGCTGCTTATGGTCTGCAAGTACTAAATGTTGGAAATGAGATTCAGGCTCTCATTTTTGGCATGACCTGCTTGGGAAGTTTTCCAGATTTCTCTTAGGGTAAAAATTACTAACTATAACTTAAACTTAATCAATTCTTATTATGAAAAGCAAAAATTGTATTAAAACAACAAAGCTGTCATACTTTATGACAGTGCTGCTTAGCGTATTTATGATGCAGTTTGGATTTGCACAAGAATCCAAAACTGTAAGTGGGACAATCACTTCTGCCGAAGACGGATTTGGAGTTCCGGGAGCAACTGTACAAGTACAGGGAACAAAATCGAGTACTGTTACCGATTTTGATGGAAAATTTAAAGTGGAAGCCAAAACAGGCGATGTTTTAGTGATCACTTTCGTGGGATTTAAAACACAGAATATTACCGTTGGCGCTCAAAAAGTGGTCAACGCAGTTTTGCAACCAGAAACTGCAGAACTTAAAGAAATTGTAGTAATTGGTTATGGTACACAAAAGAAGAAGGTAAATACTGCCGCAACTTCTTTGGTGTCTGGAAAAGACATTCAGCAAGTGGCGAGTCTTGATGTTGTAAATGCTTTACAAGGTCAGGCTTCTGGAGTTTCTGTAACGTCTTCTTCTGGTCAGCCGGGAGCGAATATGGTGGTAAATATTCGTGGTGCTGGTACTGCAGGAAACAGTGATCCGCTTTATGTTGTGGATGGTGTTGTGGTTGATAACGGAATTGGATACCTTGATCCTTCTGTGATTGAAAGGGTTGACGTTTTAAAAGATGCATCTGCAGCTTCTATCTACGGAGCAAGAGCAGCAAACGGTGTTATCTTGGTGACAACTAAAAAAGGAAAAGACGGTAAAATGAATGTGTCTTTCAACTCTTATACGGGTTTTCAGCAGATTGCTAAAAAACTGGATCTGATGAATACGCAGGAATACACTACAATCATTAACGAGGCTCGTGTAAATTCTGGATATGCTCCATTGTACACAAAAGCTCAAATTGCTGGATTTCCTAATACTGACTGGCAAGATTATTTGTTTAATGAAGGTGCAATTAAACAAAACCACTCTTTATTAATTACAGGCGGCGACCAAAAATCTACTATTGCAACTGGTTTATCTTACTACGGACAAGAAGGTATGATTGGCGGTTCTACTAGCCAGTCTCAATATGATCGTATTACTTTTACTGTAAACTCTACTTCGGAGGTTATTAAAGATTATTTGAAAATTGGAGAAAATTTCACATTTTCAAATGTAAAATCAAGCGGTATTGCAGATGATGGGATTTACAACAATGCTATCAGAGCATTCTTAAATGCTGCTCCAATTGATCAGGTTTATGACGAAAATGGAGGTTTTGCCCGTTCAATTATTTCAAATGACGTAACAAACCCTGTCGGATCGTTATATTACAACAACTTCAACCAAACAAAAAACAATCGTTATGTTGGTAACATTTTTGCGGAATTAAAAATTATAAAAGATTTGACTTTCAGAACTAGTTTTGGTGTTGATATGACAGACAGTAACTATCGTTCTTTCAGACCTGTTTATTCTCTTTCTTCAAACGATAATAATACGGTTTCAAGCGTTACGCAAAGCAGTACTAAATCTATGGGATGGATTTTTGAGAATACGCTTCAATACAAATTTGATATTGCAGGTTCTCATAATTTTGACGTGTTAGCAGGTACTTCTGCTAAAAAGAATACTTCTGATTACATGGAAGGACAAGGAAGAAACTTGATTTTTGACGATTTTGAACATGCTTATTTAGACAATGCAAAGGATCCAACTTCAAATGTAGTAAAAGGAAATCGTAGAGATTACGCGATCCAATCTTACTTCGGGCGTTTATTGTACGATTACAACAATAAATACTTATTCTCTGCAACAGTTCGCCGCGATGGATCTTCAGAATTTGGTCCAGATAACAAATATGCTATTTTCCCTTCGTTCTCTGCAGGTTGGAATTTAGATAAAGAGGCTTTCTTTAAAGAAAATAAAGTTTTAAATACTTTCAAATTAAGAGCAAGCTGGGGACAAAATGGTAACGACCAATTTGCTAGAAGATTTGCTTATATGTCAACGGTAAACTCAACAGATAAAACGTATCATTTTGGAACAGGTGATGAAACTTTATTAGTAGGTTCAAGCCCGGATCAGTTAGCAAACCGCAACCTAAAATGGGAAACTTCTGAACAGTTAGATTTAGGTTTTGATGCGACTTTGTTTGACAAATTTACTTTGACATTTGACTACTACGATAAAAAAACAAAAGATTGGCTGGTACTAGCTTCTATTCCAACTTATGCTGGAGCAACTGCACCTTACATTAATGGTGGAGACGTAAGCAACAAAGGTTTTGAAATTGGATTGGCTTACCGTACTCGTATTGGAAAAGATTGGAATTTTGCTGTAAATGCAAACCTTTCTCGTAACCAAAATGAAGTGTTGAGAATTGCAAACAACGAAGGAATTATTCACGGAGAATCAAATGTTTTATTCCAAGGTTTAGACGAGATGAACCGTGTTGAGGTAGGTAAACCAATGGGTTATTTCTACGGATTAAAAACGGCTGGAATTTTCCAAAATGCTGCTGAAGTTGCAGCGGGCGTTCAGCCAAATGCACAGCCTGGAGATGTTCGTTTTGTGGATTTAAATGGCGACGGACAAATCGATGCTAATGATAAAACGCAAATTGGTGATCCAAATCCAGATATTAACTACGGTGTCAATTTAGAATTATCATACAAAGCTTTTGATCTTTCTATTAATACTTACGGTATCGCTGGAGGTCAAAACGTTTTCGGAATTCACGATTACACACGTGCTTACACCAACAACACTACAGATGTATTAAACAGATGGACAAGCGAAGGAACTTCAAATACAGTTCCAAGAGTAACTTATGGAACAGATGATAATGGAAACTACACAAAATTCTCTGATTTGTATATTCAGGATTCAGATTTCTTCAGAATTAAAAATGCTACAATCGGATGTGATTTAACGAAGCTTACAGACAAATTAAAATTCTTCTCTAAATTCAGAGTGTACGTTGCAGGAAATAACATTTACACATTCACAAAATACAAAGGAATGGATCCGGAAATTGGTTTCGGAAACGTAAATCAATCTTGGGCAAAAGGAATCGATGTTGGATATTATCCGCAGCCAAGAACCTACATGATGGGCCTAAATGTTAACTTTTAATTTTTGAAAACGATGAAAACATATATAAAATTATTTGCCCTTTCAAGCTTACTTGTTTTAGGTTCTTGTTCGGAGGATTTTTTAGAAAACGAACCATATACAGATAAAGTAACAGAGAATTTTTATAAAACTCCATCTGATGCTTTTGAAGGTTTGGTTGCTGTTTATGATGTATTGCAGCGCGAAGCTTACGGTACACAATTGATTGTAAGTGAGCAGGCATCTGACAACTGTTTTGGCGGATTTGGTATTGCAGATCCAACAGTAGATTTACAGTGGGACCGCTTTCAGTATACTACAGATAAAGACATGAATGCCTTAACATGGACAAACTCTTATCTTGGAATTTATAGAGCCAATGTTTTATTAGAAAATTTAGACAAAGTAAACTGGGGATCAGATACCGCTTTGAAAACACGCTACGAAGCAGAAGCTCGTTTCTTGAGAGCACACTTTCATTTCCAAGCTGCAAAAATGTTTGGTGATATTATTCCGTTAGATCACACTGTGACTACAAGCGAATTTGAATTGCCAAGACAAGCCGCAGAAGTTACTTATGCCTTAATTGCAAACGATTTAAAATTTGCTGCTGATAATTTAGGTAATGAAAATTACTCGCAGGCAGGAAATGCCAACTACGGACGTATTACGAAATGGGCTGCAGAAGCTTATTTGGCTAGAACATTCTTGTTTTACACAGGAGCTTACAATAAACCTGATTTAGCGGGTGTAATTACAAAAGCGCAGGCAACAACTTATATCAACGATGCTGTTAGTAACAGTGGTCACGGTTTGGTTCCTGATTTCGCGAATCTTTGGTTAGCAGCTTCTCTTGAAAATTTTGTGGGAGAAGATAATACAGAAATGGTTTGGGCTGTTCGTTTTAATGGTTCAGGAAAAGGAAACTGGGATCTTCACGAAGGAAACCGTTTTCAGGTAAATATTGCGCCGCGTGGAGGTTCAATTGGAAGATATGCAACAGGATGGGGAGGAGCAACTGTAAATCCAAAATTGGTTGAAGCATACGAACCTACTGACAGCAGAAGAGCAGCATCATTTATTGATTATGCTGGTGAAAATTTAAATTTTGATGCTCAGGCTAGAGAACAGCGTCAGTATACTGGATATTCTTGGAAAAAATACTGTCCGATTACAAACGCTGCAGGAACAGCAGTTGTTGAAGCAAACGGAGGAAACTTCCAAATTGACAACTACCAAGATTATGCTATTATTCGTTTTGCAGATGTTCTATTAATGGCTGCCGAATTGAATTTAGATGGAAATGCAGGTTTAGCGCAAGCAGATTTAGACCGAGTTCGTGACCGTGCATTTAAAAATACGGCACATAGAATTCCGGTAACAAAAGCGGTTATTATGGAAGAGCGTCGTTTAGAATTAGCATTAGAAGGACTACGTTACTTTGATTTAATCAGACAAGGAATGGGCGTGATGAAAGCAGCAATTGATAACAATACAGGAGATTCTCAGTTTAATGTAACTTTTAGACCAGAAACTCTAGGTTGGTTTGCATTGCCACAGTCGCAGATTGTACTTTCAAACGGAAGTATTCAACAAAATCCAGGTTGGAATTAACATTTAAACAAATTGATTATGAAACGTATATTATATATAGTATTAGCGGCTGTAACAATCAGTTCGTTTTTATTCTCTTGCGAGCCTGTAGAGGATCGTGAAAGCCTGCCTGCAATAACACAGACACCAGAAACATTAAAATATTCTATCACTCAGGATGCTGTAAACAAAAATGTTTTGATTCTTAAAAGTGAAGATCCTACTGTAATTCCGTATTGGAAATTTGTAGATGCATTAGGAAACGAATTAGGGCATTCTAACAAAAGTGAAGATCGCGTAACACTGCCTTTCGCTGGAAAATACAATATTTATTTTACAGCTTTAACAAGAGGAGGTTCTGTTGAAGCAGTCCCTACAGTAGTTGATGTCCCTGAAAATGATGATGCTTATTTCAGCGATCCAAAATGGGAGATGCTTACAAATGGTGTTGCAGGAAAAACATGGGTATTAGATTTTGTTGATCCTGTTGGATGGGCTGGTTTAGATTACCCTTCAACATCTGGAGACAATTGGAGCTGGCTTCCCGATTATGCAAGCAACTCATGGGTTATGCCAAATAAAAATTGGGGCGAAATGTATTTTGATTTAAATGGAAATTACAATACAACGGTTACTCAAACAGCTATTGCCAACAACAATCAAACGACTAAGAAAAACACTTACAAATTTGATATTGCAAATAATAGAATAATTTTTAATGGAGGAGTAGAAATGCTTTACGGCGGTGACTATTACTTAGATTGCAGCAATTGGTATAATGTAAAAGTGGTTGAGCTTACAGCAACCTCTTTAAGACTTGCTGTTATTAGAGATAAAAGTAGAACTGGTGAAGGTGTTTGCTTAATTGTATTCCATTACAAACCAAAATCATAAGTTAGTTAGTTTTGAAGTCTCAGTTTTAAACATGTTTCTAACATGCTTTAAGACTGAGACTTAAATTATTTAAAGAAGAAATAAACGGAATCAATTTTTATTTCTATCTTCCATTTCCAAAAATATAAAAAGTACCTATGCATATTAGAAAAAACATAAAAAGCATAAGTTTATGGGCAGTCGCAGCGGGAGTTATTTTACTGAATTCCTGCACTAAAAAAGAAGACGCATTTATAAACCGAAAAGTTTCTTTTAATACAGATTGGAGCTTTCATCTTAATGACAGCATTATTGATAAAGATACTATTGGAACTTCAACAAAATGGAGAACTTTAGATGTGCCGCACGATTGGAGCATCGAAGGAAAATTTGATGAAAAAAGTCCTGCAGGTTATGGAGGCGGAGCATTAAACGGAGGTTTAGGCTGGTACAAAAAATCATTTAAAGTTGCAGCAGAAGACAGCACAAAGGTAACCTCTATCACTTTTGATGGTGTTTACAGAAACAGCGAAGTCTGGATAAACGGTCATTATTTAGGAAAACGTCCAAATGGATATATTGGTTTTCAATATGATATGTCACCGTATTTAAATTACGGAGACAAAAACAACGAAATCATTGTTAAGGTTGACAATTCAAAACAACCCAATTCACGCTGGTATTCGGGTTCAGGAATTTTTAGAAATGTCTGGATCGAAACTACAGATAAATTGCACGTTGCACAATGGGGAACTTATGTGACTACGCCAAAAGTTACAGCAGAAAAAGCTTCTGTTAATTTTGAGACAACTATTCAGAATCAATATGCAGCAGAAAAAAAAGCGACTATAACCACTACTATTTTTAAAGAAGATACTAAAGTAACATCGGTTACTCAAAATATAACAATTGGTGCGAATGCCAATCAAACTCTAAAACAATCGGCAGAAGTTGAAACGCCGATTTTATGGTCGGTTGAAAAACCAGAATTGTACACAGCAGTTACCGAAATTTCGCTTGACGACAAAATCATCGATCAATACAAAACCAATTTCGGAATCAGAGATTTTAAATTTGACTTAAACAAAGGTTTTATTTTGAATGGAAAACAGGTCAAAATAAAAGGAGTTTGTCTGCATCACGATTTAGGTCCGTTGGGTTCGGCGATTAATACGCGCGCTATCGAACGCCAATTAGAAATCATGAAAGAAATGGGTGTAAACGGAATCAGAACTTCTCATAATCCGCCAGCTCCAGAACTTTTAGACCTTTGCGATAAAATGGGTTTCATTGTTATGGATGAAGCTTTTGACATGTGGAAACAAACCAAAACCAAATACGATTACGGAAACGATTGGGACAAATGGCACAAAAAAGATCTAATTGATCAATTGCTTCGCGACCGAAATCATCCAAGTATTTTTGTTTGGAGCATTGGAAATGAAATCCCAGAACAATGGAATGAAAAAGGGGTTGAAATTGCCAAAGAATTAGCGGCAATTACGCGCCAATATGATAAAACGCGTCCGTTAACAGCAGCGATGAATCCGCCGGTAAACATGAATATTGATGCGGTAACTTTACAGTTTGAGAAAAAAGACGTATCAATTAATCCGCTTGCAGGATCAGGAGTTTTAGATTTAATCGGATACAATTATGCACATCAAACGTATGAACATCATTTAAAAAACTTTCCAAATACGCCTTTTATTGCAACCGAAACTACTTCAGGTTTACAAACTAGAGGATATTATGATGCGGTTTCAGATACTATTAAAAAATGGCCGGTTAGTTGGGATAAAAAATTTGATGGAGGAAATCCTGGAAATACCGTTTCAGCTTACGATCAAGTTCAGACTCCGTGGGGTTCTACGCACGAAGCGACTTGGAAAGTCATTAAAAAACACGATTTCCTTTCTGGAATGTACATTTGGACCGGTTTTGATTACATCGGAGAACCAACGCCTTACGAATGGCCGTCAATCAGTTCGTATTTCGGAATTGCAGATTTAGCCGGTTTCCCGAAAGACGTTTATTATATGTACCAAAGTGAATGGACAGACAAAACGGTTCTTCACATTTTCCCGCATTGGAATTGGAAAGCGGGACAAACAGTTGACGTTTGGGCATACTACAATAAAGCCGATGAGGTGGAACTTTTCGTAAACGGAAAATCTGTTGGAAAAAGAAGCAAAAAAGGAGACGATTTACACGTAATGTGGAGAATTCCTTTTGAAGCTGGAACTTTAAAAGCAGTTTCTCGTAAAGACGGAAAAGTGGTTTTAGAAAAAGAAATCAAAACAGCTGGAAATCCTTCACAATTAAAACTGACAGCAGACAGAAGTACCATCAAAGCAGATAAAAACGATTTGTCATTTATTACAGTTGACATTTTAGATGATAAAGGAACTTTAGCGCCAAATGCCAATAACGAAATCAATTTCTCTTTAAAAGGAAACGGAAAAATAGTAGGTGTTTGCAGTGGAGATCCAGTTAGCCACGAATCGTATAAAGGAAATAAACATACGGCTTTGGCAGGAAAATGTTTGGTAATAGTTCAGTCTGGAGATCAATCTGGAAGATTAGAATTAACTGCTAAAGCGAATGGCTTAAAACAATCCACAATTGTAATTACAACAGAATAAATTTTTGAAATTTTAAATAGAACCACAGATTAAAAGGATTAAAAAGATTTTTATGCTCTCGCAGATTTAGCAGATCATGCAGATTTATTTTTCCAAATCTCTGTAAAAAGATCGCCACAGATTAAAGTATTAAAAGATTTAAATCTGCATGATCTGCTAAATCTGCGAGAGAAAAGAAAAAAGAAAAAAATCCTTTAGAATCCTTTTATCCCGATAGCTATCGGGAGTGACAAAAAAATAAAAAGTAACCAATGAAAAACTCAAAATTAACCGCACTATTTTCTGCTTTAATGTTTGGATTTTTAGCAGTTCCAAATGCTAACGCTCAAATCCAAAATGCAGACGTACTGAATGCACCAATAGATATCAGCAAAGATTTTCAGAACTATCTGAACACTTTTTATTTTGCAGACGAATTGGCTTCTTTTGATCCTGCAACAGGAAAAGGAACCATCAAATATCTGCGATACAATTATAAAACACGTCAGGCTTTCAACAACATGATGATGAAACCAGATGTGGAAAAAGCAAACGAATTTCCAACAACAGAATATGCAGAATCTCCTGTTTTGCCATTCGAAATTCAGTTTGTTTCAGATAGAACGGTTCGTATTAAAACCACTTCTGGGCCACAATTTCATCCAGAAAAAGAATCATTGATGTTGGTTGACGGCGTTGCGCCAAATCATCCTGAATTATGGAAATATGCTAAAATTGAAGGCGGTCACAGTTACACAAGCAAACACGGGAAAGTTGAAATTTTGACAAAACCGTGGCATGTAAAAATCTACGATGAAAAAGGAAAATTACTGACAAGCACACTTCACGATACTGACTTTAAAAATACGTATACGCCAACACTTCCGTTTTCTTACGTTCGCAGAAACAGCGATTATTCAAGAAGTATGGGCGCGGCTTTCAGCTTAGAACCAGATGAAAAAATATTTGGCTGTGGAGAATCATTCACACAATTCAACAAACGCGGTTCAAAAGTAGTTTTATGGGCAGATGACGCTAACGGAATCCAAAATGAAACCATGTACAAACCGATTCCGTTTTACATGAGCAGTCGTGGTTACGGAGTTTTCATGCACCATTCAACACCAATTACAGTTGACTTTGGTAAATACTTTTCAAGTGCGAACGAAATGTATATTGGAGACGACGAAGCCGATTTGTTTTTCTTCATCGGAGAACCAAAAGATATCTTAGACCAATACACGAATTTGACTGGAAAAGCGGCAATGCCACCGCTTTGGTCTTTCGGTTTTTGGATGAGCAGAATTACTTATTTCTCTGAAAAAGAAGGAAGAGAAGTAGCAAAGGATTTGCGTAAATACAAAATCCCAACAGATGTTATTCACTTTGATACAGGCTGGTTTGATGTAGATTGGAGAAACAATTACGAGTTTGCAAAATCTCGTTTCCCAGACGCGACAAAAATGATGTCTGATTTAAAGAAAGATGGTTTCCAAGTTTGTCTTTGGCAGTTACCTTATTTCACGCCAAAGAATACTTTGTTCCCAGAAATCATGGATAAAAATTTAGCGGTAAGAGACAGAAAAGGAAATCTTCCTTATGAAGATGCTGTTTTAGATTTCTCAAATCCAGAAACTGTAACTTGGTACCAAGGAAAATTGAAAAAATTATTCGATGAAGGCGTTGCGGTTTTTAAAGTAGATTTTGGAGAAGCAGCTCCGCCAGACGGAATTTACCATTCTGGAAGAACAGGTTTTTACGAACACAATTTATATCCATTACGTTACAACAAAGCGGTTGCAGAAATCACTCAAAAAGAAAAAGGATATACTTTAATCTGGGCAAGAAGTACTTGGGCAGGATCGCAGCGTTACCCTTTACATTGGGGAGGAGATTCTGAAACTACAAACGGAGCAATGTCGGCAGAATTACGCGGCGGACTTTCTTTAGGATTAAGCGGATTCAGTTTCTGGAGTCACGACGTTGGAGGATTTGCTACAAAATCTCCTGAAAATATTTACCGAAGATGGACACCATTCGGAATGTTGACTTCGCACGTAAGAAGCCACGGAGAACCTCCGCGCGAGCCTTGGTTGTACAGCAAAGATTTCTTAGAAGGATTTAGAAAAGCAGACAATATGCGTTACGAATTAATGCCATACATCTACGCTCAAGCAAAAGAAAGTTCTCAAAAAGGATTACCAATGATGCGTGCTCTTTTTGTAGAATATCCAAACGATCCGGGCGCTTGGTTAGTAGACAATCAATATTTATTTGGATCAAGTATGTTGGTTGCACCACTTTTTGAAGAAGTTGAAGAAAGAGACGTTTATCTTCCAGAAGGAACGTGGATCGATTACCAAACTAAAAAAGTGTACCAATCGGGCTGGCATAAAATCAAAGCGGGTGAAATACCAATTATCGTTTTAATCAAAGATGGAACTGCAATTCCGCACATCGGTTTAGCGCAGTCTACAAAAGATATGGATTGGAGTAAATTGACCTTAAAAGTGTATGCAAGCGATAAAACTACTTCGGCAACAGCCAAAGTGTTTTTACCAGAAGGCGATGCAGTACAAGAAATAAAAGTGAATAAAACTGGAAACAATTTTGAAGTAGCTGCAAATCCACTAAACGGAAAAACCACTTTTAAAACGGAGTGGGCAAAATAAAAAAGTTAGCCACGAATTACACGAATTTGCACAAATTTAATTCCTGGAAATTGATGCAATTCGTGGCAAAAAAATAGCCACAGATTGCACAGATTAAAGAGATTATTACTCTCGCAGATTTAGCAGATCATGCAGATTTTTTTTAATTTTTTAAAATCAGCTCAATCTGCCAAATCTGCGAGAGAAAAATAAAAATCCTTTAAGTCAGCGGCAAGAAAAATATAATACCAAAAAACATGAAAAACTATCTAATTCTCCCAGCCGTATTGTTTTCGATAGCAATAGGCTACAGTCAAAAAACGAAAAGCGCTTACGAATTGGCATCGCCAAACGGAAAAAACAAAATCAAATTTGAGCTCGTAAAAAATGCTCCAAAATACGCAGTTTCTCACGGAAAAACAGAAGTAATTTCTCCGTCAGATATGGGATTTGTATTGAAAGGAAACGAAGATTTAAGTTCAAACTTTGAAATAAAAGGAGCAAAAACTTCTACGTTTGACGAAACTTGGGAACAAGTTTGGGGAGAAAAGAAAAATATTAGAAATCACTACAATCAATTAGTTGTTGATTTACAGCAAAAAACAGGAAACAAAAGAAAATTACAAATTCAGTTTCGTGCTTTTGACGACGGAGTGGCTTTCAGATATGTGTATCCAAAACAAAATGTAAAAGACAGTATTTTCATTACAGATGAAAAAACGACTTTTAACTTAAAAGAAGACGGAAAAGCTTGGTGGATTCCTGCAAACAGAGAAAACCGTGACGAATATCTTTTCAAAGATGCGCCGGTAAGTACTTTGGATACCGTTTTAACACCATTAACGATTGAAAGCAAAAACGGATTAGCATTAAGTTTCCACGAAGCAAACTTGATCGATTTTGCGAGTATGACTTTGGTAAATACTAAAGGAACAGAGTTAAAATCGGATTTGGTGCCATGGTCTGACGGTATTAAAGTTCGCGTAAAAGATACTTTCACTTCTTCTTGGAGAACACTTCAAATTGGAGAAAATCCAGGAGAATTGATTACTTCTTATTTGGTTTTAAACTTAAACGAACCAAACAAATTAAAGAATACAAACAGCTATTTCAAACCGTACAAATATTTAGGAATCTGGTGGGGAATGCACATCGGGAAATATACTTTCTGGGAAAGCGACAAACAAGGGGCAACAACCAAAAATGCTGAAACGTATATCGATTTTACAGCAAAAGAAGGCTTCAACCATTTATTAATTGAAGGCTGGAACAAAGGCTGGACGCCGGGTTGGTATGAAAACCGTATGCACATGTTCAGTTTCACAAAAAGTGCTGACAATTTCGACCTAGAAAAAGTGGTTGAATACGGAAAGAAAAAGAATATCGAATTAATCGGCTATCACGAAACAGGTTCAAACTTAATTAATTACTTAAAAGAAGTTGATGAAGGTTTTGCTTTATACAAAAAACTAGGAATTCATACCGTAAAAATCGGTCACGTAGGTTCTAAATTGAACATGAAACAAATGCACTTTGGACAGTTTGGCGTAAATTATTTCAGATATATTTTAGAAAAAGCAGCGCAATACGATTTAGCCGTTTTGTACCACGAATCAATTAAAGATACAGGAGAAAGAAGAACTTTCCCAAACATGGTTTCGAGAGAAGCAGCGCGCGGACAAGAATATAACGCTTGGAGCGAAGGAAATCCGCCAAACCATTTAAGTATTATTCCGTTTACAAGATTGCTTTCTGGACCAATGGATTTTACACCTGGAATTTTTGATGTTGAGGTAAAACAAGGTTATCCTGGAAAAAGAATTCAGGGAACAGTTGGACAGCAATTGGCATTATATGTTACGATTTATTCTCCAATTCAAATGTTGGCAGACCTTCCAGAAAACTACGAAGGAAAACCAGCGTTGCAATTCTTAAAAGATGTTCCAACAGATTGGGAAGACACTAAAATCTTAGAAGGAAAAATCGGTGAATACATCACAACAGCGAGAAAAGACAGAAACAGCGCAGACTGGTATTTAGGAACTTTGACCAATGAAAAACCAAGAAATGTTGAAGTTTCATTAGCATTCTTAGATCCAAGCGCAACTTATGAAGCTCAGATTTATGTAGATGCTGAAGGAACAGATCAAAAACACAATCCGGAAGCGGTAGCAATTTCTAAGAAAACAGTAAAAGCTTCAGATAAATTACAATTGAAATTAGGCGGTGCCGGCGGTGGAGCTGTTAGATTCAAAAAATTGTAATTTGGGTTAGAGGTTAAATGTTAGATGTTAAACCCGACAGGTTTTTAAAACCTGTCGGGTTTACTCAACACAACGATTATACACAACGTAATCTGTAGAGACGCACTGCAGTGCGTCTAACCCATTGTAATTCCGAATAGATATGAAAAGAATTTTAATAACATCCCTGATTCTCATTAATCTAATCAATATTAATTTGTTTGGACAAAACAATAATGCTGAAAATCGAATTATAAAAGTTGATTATAAAAAAGAAGCAGGAAAATTAAACACCATGTTTAAAGAATGCATCGGTGCCGGAAGAGCAAATGAAGGTTTGAGAGCCGACTGGCAGCAACAATTGGCATTGGCAAAAAAAGAATGCGATTTTAAATACATCCGTTTTCATGGTTTATTGTCTGATGATATGGCCGTTTATCGCGAAGACGAAAAAGGAAATCCAGAATACAATTACCAATATGTAGATGTTTTGTTCGATTATATTGTGAGTCTGAAAATGAAGCCGTTTGTTGAATTAGGTTTTATGCCCAATGCATTAGCAAGCGGAAAAGAAACTATTTTTTGGTGGCGCGGCAACGTAACACCTCCAAAAGATTATAAAAAATGGGAAGATTTAGTTAAAAATCTAACCGCTCATTTTAAAGAACGTTACGGAGATGAAGAAGTAAAAACTTGGTATTTTGAAGTTTGGAACGAACCGAATTTATCACCAGGTTTTTGGACAGGAACGCAGGCAGATTATTTTAAATTATACGATTATGCGGCTCGTGGCGTAAAAGCTGTAAATCCTGCATACAAAGTAGGCGGACCAGCAACGGCCGGTTCGGGATGGGTTTCGGAAACCATTGATTTTTGTGCGAAGAATAATGTTCCGATGGATTTTGTTTCGACGCATACATACGGAGTGAAACACGGATATCTGGACGAATTCGGTACTTCGGGAACGATTTTAAATCAGGACGAATGGAGTGTAAGCGGCGAAATTATTCATTCTAGAAAATTGATTACGGAATCGGCTAAACCAAATTTAGAATTGCATTACACAGAGTGGAGTTCTTCTTATACACCAGCAGATCCAATTCACGACAGTTATCATTCGGCAGCTTATATTCTGCAAAAAATAAAACAAGTTGGTAATGCAGCAAACTCGATGTCATATTGGGTTTTTACCGATATTTTTGAAGAAGCAGGGCCAAGATTTACGCCTTTTCACGGTGGTTTCGGATTGTTGAATACGCAGGGAATTAAAAAGCCAGCCTATTTCTCTTATTATTTAATGAATAAATTGGGAGAAACAGAACTTCAAAACAGCGATAAAGCTTCTTGGACTTCTAAAAATGGAAAAGGCGATGTGCAAGTTTTATTGTGGGATTTTACCAATACACATCCAGGCGATAAAGAATTGAATCAAACCTATTATGTAAAAGATCTTCCATCAAAAGAAAAAGGAAAAGTAAAAGTGGAAATTGATGGCATTCAAAAAGGAAAATACCTTTTAGAAATTTACAAAGTGGGTTATAAAGTAAACGACGCTTACGCGGATTATTTAACTTTGAATAAACCAAGTCAGTTAACACGTGAGCAAGTAAATTTCATAAAAGCGAAAAATAACGGCGCGCCAATTTCGACAGAAAAAATCACGATTGACGGAAAAGGAACTTTCAGCAGAGAATTTAAAATCAACGAAAATGACGTTGTTATGCTGAATTTAATTAAACAATAATTGAAATAAAACCACAAACATAAAAATAGTATTAACGGTATTTAAAGGGAATTTGTGAGGCTCAGAATCTTTAAATCAAAAAACACCTAACTATCTATGAAAAACAAAATGATATTCCTTTCATCGGCTTTGGTTTTTGCATTGTTTACTTCTTGTAAAAATGATGCACAAACTTTAGCTTCAAATTCGGCACAGACCGAAGAATACGTTGGAAAAGAAATAAGCACAGATCACGATGCCGAAATCGACAAATTGATTTCGCAGATGACATTAGAAGAAAAAATTGGAATGCTTCACGGAAACAGCATGTTTGCCAATGCAGGTGTAAAACGTTTAGGAATTCCAGAATTAAAAATGGCAGATGGTCCATTGGGAGTTCGTGAAGAAATCTCACGCGACAATTGGGCTCCAGCAGGATGGACGAACGATTTTGCTACTTATTATCCAGCAGGCGGCGCTTTGGCAGCAACTTGGAATGCTGAAATGGCGCATACTTTCGGAACTAGTTTAGGAGAAGAATTACGCGCAAGAGACAAAGACATGTTACTTTCGCCAGCCATCAATATGGTAAGAACACCACTTGGAGGAAGAACGTACGAATACATGTCGGAAGATCCGTTTTTGAACAAAAAAATCGCGGTGCCTTTGATTGTTGGTTTACAAGAAAAAGATGTAATGGCGTGTGTAAAACATTATGCAGCAAACAATCAGGAAACGAATCGTGATTTTGTAGATGTACAAATTGACGAGCGTACACTTCGCGAAATTTATCTTCCAGCTTTTGAAGCTTCGGTAAAAGAAGCAAAAGCATACAGTATAATGGGCGCTTACAATAAATTCAGAGGCGAATATTTATGTGAGAATGATTATATGCTGAATAAAATCCTTCGTGACGAATGGGGATTTAAAGGAATCGTAGTTTCTGACTGGGCTGCGGTGCATTCAACAGCAAAATCTTTGAAAAATGGTTTAGATATTGAAATGGGAACACCAAAACCATTCAACGAATTTTTCTTAGCCGATAAATTAATTGCTGCGGTTAAATCTGGAGAAGTTTCAGAAAAAGAAATTGATTTGCATGTAAAACGCATTTTAAGAACATTATTTCAGGTAAAAGCAATGGGAGGCGGAACACGTGCAAAAGGAAGTATCGCAACCGAAGCGCATTACCAAGATGCTTACAAAATTGCGGCAGAAGCGATCGTATTATTGAAAAACGAAAACAATGCACTTCCTTTAAAATTAGATGGAGTTAAATCTATTGCCGTAATCGGAAACAACGCAACAAAGAAAAATGCTCTTGGCGGATTTGGAGCGGGTGTAAAAACAAAAAGAGAAGTTACGCCCCTTGAAGGTCTTAAAAACAGACTTCCTTCATCAATCAAAATCAATTACGCTGAAGGATATTTAGAGCGTTACGACGAGAAAAACAAAGGAAATTTAGGAAATATTACGGCTAATGGCCCAGTTACAATCGATGCCTTAGATCCTGCAAAAGTGCAAGAAGCAGTAGAAGCAGCTAAAAACTCAGATGTAGCAATTATTTTTGCGGGTTCCAACCGTGATTATGAAACTGAAGCTTCAGATCGTAGAGATTTACACTTGCCTTTTGGACAAGAAGAATTAATTAGAAAAGTAACAGCTGCAAATCCTAAAACGATTGTAGTAATGATTGCGGGTGCTCCATTTGATATTAACGAAGTAAGCCAGAAATCTTCTGCTTTGGTTTGGAGCTGGTTTAATGGTTCTGAAGGTGGAAATGCTTTGGCTGATGTAATTTTAGGAAAAGTAAATCCGTCAGGAAAATTACCTTGGACAATGCCTAAACAATTGAAAGATTCTCCTGCGCATGCTACAAACAGTTTCCCTGGAGACAAAGCCGTTAATTATGCTGAAGGAATCTTAATTGGATACCGTTGGTTTGATACTAAAAATGTAGCGCCATTATATCCTTTCGGTTACGGATTATCATACACGACTTTCGCGCTTGATAATGCAAAAGCAGATAAAGATTCTTACGCTCAAAACGACGTAATTGAAGTTACAGTTGATGTTAAAAATACAGGAAAAGTAGACGGAAAAGAAGTAGTACAATTATACACTTCAAAATCTGATTCTAAAATCACTCGTGCAGCACAAGAACTAAAAGGTTTCAAAAAAGCCGATGTAAAAGCGGGAAGTTCAGAAAAAGTAACCATCAAAGTTCCTGTAAAAGAATTGGCTTATTATGATGTTGCTGCTAAAAAATGGACAGTGGAACCAGGAAAATATACTATCAAATTGGGAACTTCTTCAAGAGATATTAAAAAAGAAATTCAGGTAACAGTTAAATAAATTGTTATTGCTGTAAAATAACCAAACCACCAACGCCAGCCCATTAAAAGCTGGCGTTGATTTTAAAAACTTATACTATTTATATCTAACATATTAATCGAACACATTCTAGTATAATGCCGATATAGTATGAAAATAGTCTAATTTTTTATTAGACTATATTGAATACTAATCGGTATAACACTTAACTTAAACCAAACCAAATGAAAAAACCAATCAAAGATTGTCTCTTGAGTTTTATTTTATGCTTTGCTTTTTTAGGAGTTTTAGCTTGTAGCTCAGACAAAGAAGAAAATCTGCCAACTATAAAAACACTTTCTTCGACTACTAGTAAAATTGATTTTGAAAGCAAAGAAAATACAGTTGAAATAACGATTAATTCTAATGGTGTCACTTGGACTTTGAGTAATTCTGCCAGTTGGATAAAATTAAGTCAGACTACTGGAACATCGGGACAAACAGTAGTAAAAATTACTGCGTTAGAAAATACGACTACCGCTCTGCGAAATGCCGTGATTAATTTAACTGGCGGTGAAGTTGCTTCTGAGGCAATTTCAGTTTCTCAGGCAGCAGGAAGTTTATATCCAAGTTACAATACCAATCCAATCGCAGCTGATGCTTCCGGAATGGGAAGTTCTGCGGTTGAATTGGCAGCTAAAATTAAATTAGGATGGAATATCGGAAATACTTTGGAAGCAACTGGAGGCGAAACCGCTTGGGGAAATCCAAAAGTAACCAAAGCTTTAATTGATGCCGTAAAAGCAAACGGATTTAATGCCATCAGAATTCCGTGTTCTTGGAATCAGAATCTTGAAAATGCATCCACAGCAAAAATCAAAACAGATTGGTTGAACCGAGTGAAAGAAGTCGTGCAATATTGTGTTGACAATGATATGTACGTTGTCGTAAACATTCACTGGGACGGCGGCTGGTTAGAAAATAATATTACCGAAGCCAAAAAAGTAGAAAACAATGCGAAACAAAAAGCATTCTGGGAACAAATTGCGACGCATTTAAGAGGTTTCGACGAACATTTACTTTTTGCAAGCGCCAACGAACCAGCGGTTGAAGATGCTGCGCAAATGGCAGTTTTAAATTCGTATCATCAAACTTTTATAAATGCTGTACGTTCTACAGGAGGGAAAAATGCCACTCGTGTTTTAGTCGTTCAAGGTCCAACAACAGATATCGAAAAAACAAACAAATTAATGACTACATTGCCAACAGATAAAGTTACAGGCAGAATGATGGTCGAGGTTCATTACTATTCTCCGTGGAATTTTGCTGGTTTAACCAAAGACGAAACTTGGGGTAAAATGTTCTATTATTGGGGAGCAGGTTTTCATTCCACAACTGATACGGAACGAAATGCAAGTTGGGGAGAAGAAGCCGATTTAGAAAAGAATTTTAAATTAATGAAAACCCAATTTGTTGACAAAGGAATTCCGGTTTTATTGGGAGAATTTGGAGCCATCCGAAGAACAACTTTAACGGGAGATGCTTTAACTTTACATTTAAATTCAAGAGCCTATTATTTAAAAACGGTGGTCAAAACGGCAAAAGCAAACGGATTACTGCCTTTTTATTGGGACGAAGGAAGTACAGGAAATAATGGTTTCGGAATCATAAATAGAACCAATAATACCGTCTTCGATACACAAGCTTTAAATGCTTTAATAGAAGGATTAAAGTAAAAAAATGTATTAAAACTATATAAATGATATAAGTAAATATAAATTTAATATATCAGTATAGCTAAAAAATTCTTATATCACTTAGAGGATTCAAAAAATATTTAAATTAAAAAAATGAAAAAGAGTATAATGTTTATTTTTCTGTTAATTAGTGTTTTAGCCAATGCTAATGTGAGAATGCCTTTAATATTCTCTGACGGAATGGTACTTCAAAGAGACAAGCAAATTCCAATTTGGGGTTTTGCAGATGCGAATGAAAGTGTAGAAGTTCATTTTAACAAACAAATTAAGAAAACAACAGCCGATAAAAACGGAAAATGGACGGTAAATTTAAGTCCAGAAAAAGCCGCTGGACCTTTCGAATTGCTCATTGTCGGAAAAAATAAAATCACGATCAAAAATGTTTTGGTTGGCGAAGTTTGGATTTGCAGCGGACAATCGAATATGGAATTTCAGGTTATCAAAACCATGAATGCCGAAAAAGAAATTAGCACAGCAGATTATCCAATGATTCGTCATTTTGGTGTCGCACAAGATTTAAGCGGCACTCCAAAAGACGATTTAAAACAAGGAAAATGGGAAGTCGCTAACAAAGAAAACGTTGGTAACTTTACAGCAGTCGGATATTATTTCGCTAGAAAACTATATTCAGAACTAAAAATCCCAATCGGAATTATCAATACTTCTTGGGGCGGCACCAATGTTGAAACTTGGACAAGCCGTGAAGCTTTCGAAAACAGTCCCGATTTTAAAGCTATGATTGCCGACGTTCCAACTGTAGATATCAATGCCATTTTTGAAACGTATAAAAAATCGGTTTTAGAAAATTTAAAAAAAGTGCAGGGTTTTGATGTTTCGATGGAAAACGAAGAGCAATTCAAAAACGCAAATTACCAAGACAAAAACTGGCCAGAAATAAAAGTGCCTTCACTTTGGGAAAATCAGCAGATTGGAAATATCGACGGAATTGTCTGGATGCGAAAAACCATTGTTTTAACAGCAGAACAAGCCAAAAAAGAAGCCACTTTGCATTTAGCAAAAGTTGACGACGAAGACAAAACGTATGTAAATGGCGTTGAAGTTGGAACTAATAATCTTTGGGATGCTAAAAGAATTTATAAAATTCCTGCAAATGTCTTAAAAGAAGGAACAACCGTAATAGCAGTAAGAATTACAGATTACAGCGGAGGCGGTGGAATTTACGGAGATGCAGCCGATTTAAAAATTGATTTTAAAGATTCAAATTTACCGTTAGAAGGACTTTGGAAATTCAACGTTATCAAAGTAAGAATCGAAGTTTCACCAAACAGTTATCCCTCATTATTGTACAATGCCATGGTCAATCCACTGGTTCCTTATGCTATCCAAGGTGTTTTATGGTATCAAGGTGAAGCGAATGTTTGGAGAGCTGCAGAATACAAAAAGTCATTTCCATTAATGATCAACGATTGGAGAACCAAATTCAAGCAAGGTAATTTCCCATTTTATTTTGTACAATTATCCACTTTCGACGAATTTGGTGGCAACAGCCAAAAAGGAAGTCGTTGGGCAGAACTTCGCGAAGCACAATCCGAAACTTTAAAATTGCCAAATACAGGAATGGCCGTAACAACCGATATTGGAAACGCAAAAGACATTCACCCAACCAACAAACAAGATATTGGTTTGCGTTTGGCTGCAGTTGCCTTAAATAATGTTTATGGCAAAAAACAGATTCACAGCGGACCAACGTATAAATCTCAAACAATAAAAGGAAACCAAATTATCCTTACTTTCGATAACATCGGTAGCGGATTATCAACGACAAACAATGATGAATTAAAAGGTTTTGAAATTGCTGGTGCAGACAAAGTTTTTTATTCCGCGAAAGCGATTATTAAAGACAACAAAATAATTGTTTCCAGCGATAAAGTTCAAAATCCCGTTGCGGTACACTACGGCTGGGCAGATGACGATGCAGCAATTAATCTTTTCAATAAAGAAAAATTTCCTGCATCGCCATTTAGAACCGATAATTGGGAGATGATAACAGCGAATGAGAAATATAAAGTGAGTAAATAGTTATTAGTGAATAGTTTCTGGGCGTGACCGTATTTGCAAAAGGCGCTACTTAGTAAACCGCTTATTGTGCGCCTTTCGCAAATACGGTCGGGCTATCCGCACTACTTCGGTAGTTTGCTCCTATCCCTCACGCGGACAAAACAACGTATTTTAAGAACGGATTAAAATCCATCCCTACAAAATAATTTGAGCCAAAGGCTCTTTAAAGTTATGTAAGAACGAAGTAAATTGTAACAACGGATTTTAATCCGTTGATGAAAATAAGACATCAAAGTAAAGTTCCATAGGAACGACTTATATTAAAAAGAGCGATTTAAAACTTAATAAAATGAACCCGACCCTCATAAAAAAAACATTTTTCATCATACTTCTCACCTCTTACTATACAACCATTTCGGCGCAGTCCAAAAATGTTTTATGGTACAAACAACCCGCAGAATTCTTTGAAGAAAGCTTGGTTTTAGGAAATGGAAAAATGGGAGCGACGGTTTTTGGAGGCGCCAATTCAGACAAAATTTATTTGAATGACATTACGCTTTGGTCAGGCGAACCAGTAAATGCCAACATGAATCCGGAAGCTTACAAAAACATTCCGGCAATTCGCGAAGCATTAAAAAACGAAAACTATAAACTGGCCGAAGAATTAAATAAGAAAGTTCAGGGGAAAAACTCTGAGTCCTACGCGCCTTTAGGAACATTAGAAATCAATAATTCAGAAAAAGGGAAAGCGGTAAATTACCATCGAGAACTGGATCTTTCAAATGCTATTTCAAAAGTAAGTTACGAAATGGCGGGCATCAAATATACCCGAGAATATTTCGTGTCGGCTCCAGATAAGGTTATGATTATCAAATTGACAGCCGATCAAAAAGGTGCTTTAAATTTTGATATTAATCTAAAAAGCCTTTTACAATCAAATGTTGAAGTGCGAAATAATATTTTGGTAATAAAAGGTTCTGCACCAATTCATGAAAATGCAGGATATAATGTTGTGCCAAAATATCTGAATTTAAAAGATAGAGGAACACGATTTACAGGGTTAGTTCAAATTAAAAAAACAGACGGAAAAATTACGAGTTCGAGAGAAACGCTAACTTTAAAAGATGCGACCGAAGCGATTATTTTTGTCTCTGTTGCAACAAGTTTTAATGGTTTTGATAAAAATCCAGCATCAGAAGGTTTAGACGATGTTTCAATTGCTTTACAAAATTTGAACAATGCCTACGCAAAACCATTCGATAAACTAAGAGAATCTCATATTGCCGATTATCAAAAATTCTACAATCGTGTTGATTTAGATTTAGGAAAAACAACCGCTCCAGATTTGCCGACAGATGAACGTTTACTGCGTTATGCAGACGGAAAAGAAGATAAGAACCTAGAAATTCTATATTTCAATTTCGGACGCTATTTATTAATCAGCTCTTCTAGAACTTTGGGCGTTCCAGCCAATTTACAAGGACTTTGGAATCCGCATTTAAGTCCGCCTTGGAGCAGTAATTATACGATGAATATCAATCTGGAAGAAAATTATTGGCTGGCAGAAAACACCAATCTTTCCGAAATGCATTCGTCACTTTTGAGCTTTATTAAAAATCTTTCAGTAACCGGAAAAGTTACTGCCAAAACTTTTTACGGAGTTGATAAAGGCTGGGCGGCGGCGCACAATTCAGATATCTGGGCAATGACCAATCCAGTTGGGCAGTTTGGAAAAGAAGATCCAATGTGGGCTTGCTGGCCGTTGGCAGGCGCTTGGCTGAGCACACATATTTGGGAACATTATATTTTTAGCCAAGACAAAGATTATTTAAAAAAAGAAGGTTATCCATTAATGAAAGGTGCAGCAGAATTTTGTTTAGGCTGGTTAGTAACCGATAAAAACGGAAATTTAATTACATCGCCTTCGACTTCACCAGAAAATCAATATAAACTAACAGATGGTTTTGTTGGCGCAACACTTTACGGCGGAACGGCAGATTTAGCCATGATCCGCGAATGTTTTGATAAAACCATAAAAGCTTCAAAAGTACTGAACACTGACTCTGATTTTAGAAAAAAATTAGAAACAGCGCTTTCAAAATTATATCCGTATCAAATTGGTAAAAAAGGAAATCTGCAAGAATGGTATTTTGATTGGGATGATAATGATCCGAAACACCGTCATCAATCACAGTTATTCGGACTTTTCCCTGGCGATCATATTACGCCATTAAAAATGCCGGATTTGGCTGAAGCTTCCAAGAAAACATTAGAAATAAAAGGTGACGAAACCACAGGCTGGTCAAAAGGCTGGAGAATCAATCTTTGGGCAAGACTTTGGGACGGAAATCGCGCTTATAAAATGTATCGTGAATTACTTCGCTACGTTGATCCCGACGGCAAGAAAACAGAAAAACCAAGAAGAGGAGGAGGAACGTATCCGAATTTATTCGATGCACATCCGCCATTTCAAATTGACGGTAATTTTGGAGGCGCAGCGGCCGTTGCCGAAATGTTAGTACAATCAGACGAAAATGAAATTCGATTATTGCCAGCTTTACCAGACGCTTGGGCAGAAGGTTCTGTAAAAGGAATCTGTGCAAGAGGCGGATTTGAAATTGAAATGAACTGGAACAATAAAAAACCTGAAAAAGTAATTATTTCTTCTAAAAATGGAGGAAAAACAACTTTGATTTTCGGCGATAAAAAACAGGAAATTGTTTTGAAAAAAGGAGAAAGTATAGAAATCAAGTTTTAGAAAGCTTCGGAGAAGCGAAATATTTATAAAAAAAACAAGCGTTCAAGATATAAGAGAGCTCCAGCGGAGCGACATATTTAGATTTTAAATAATTTATATGTCGCTCCGCTGGAGCTCTTTTTGGTTGATTATTAAATTTCTATACATATTTCGCTTCTCCGAAGCTTTTTTATATTTGAATTTATTCTTTTTCAGATTCAGAAGTTTCTTTTTCTTCTTGCGGCTTTTCAGAATGTTCCTTCTTAAAAGTTTCGTACCATTTTTCAATTGACGGATACACAAAAGCTGCAACTTTCTTGACTGGATTATAAAAGATATAATTATCTAAAGTTTCTTTTTTAGCGAAAGTATTATTGAAATTGATTTTCTCAAACAAAGCAATAAAAATACTCAGTATTAAAATCGTTTTTAAAATCCTGAAAAAGCCGCCTCCGAGTTTATTCATCCAGCCTAACATGGCAAAATCTGCAATTCCGGTTAATATTTTAGCTAAGAAATAAACAGCAATTACAACTAGTATAAAAGTCAGAATAAAAGCGGTAATCTGAATGTTTGTGGGCTTCCAAGAAACATGTTTTGAAATCATTCCTGTCATTAAAGAAGAAAATTTAATGGCCAGATAAATCCCTAACAACAACGAAACAAAAGAAGCAACTTCTACAAAAAGTCCATTTTTTATGCCTTTGTATAGACTATAACAAAGAAGTACAGCAACGATAATATCAAAAAAACTCATGTTTCAATTTGTATTTAATAAGGCGCAAATATATATCTTTTTTTAGGTTCAAAGGTTTAGAGTTGCAAAGGTTCAGCGGTTTTTTGGAGCTCTCTTTTTTATGATTTAATTTTTTTAGGTACATTGAACTTGAACTCTGTATCTTTGCAAATCAAAATTTAGAGTTCAGATTGCGATTCTGCCCCCTTCAGAATTGAATTTTTAAACAATCTAAGATCTAAAATCAACAATCTAAAATCATATAATGTCTAGAGATATACAACTAAAAGAGCGCTGGGAAAAGCTCGTCGATATACTTTCTAATCAATTTTCGCAAGGCGAAGATTTAGATTTAGACGCCATCATTTACCTAATCGGAGTTCAGGAATACGGAAAAGTACATCGTGAATACAAGAAAGACGAGAAGTTAAACTTAATGCATATCGCAATCTGTCGATTATTAGAACCATACGGGTTTTATGAATTCGAATATTTTGATACTGAAGGATGGCCGCATTATAAAGTAAAAGAAGAATTACCACCGTTAAAGGCTGGTGAACAATCGGTTTTAATGAAAGAAGCAATTGTAAATTATTTTTTAGAAAGAAAACTTATAGAGTAACAAATTTTAGATTTTAGAGTGCAGATTTTAGATTATGGATTGAAGATAATCTGATTCTTTTGAAATACTTCTCACTTCTCACTCCTAACATCTCACTTTTTTATTTAAATTTGTATTCTCAAGAACTGAATGAAAATGATAGATAAGATTAAACAACATATAGAGGAAGCAAAAGCCTTTAATGATAAAAACAAAGAATCTTTAGAACAATTCCGTATTAAATATTTAGGTAGTAAAGGGTTATTGAAAGAACTTTTTAATGAGTTTAAAAATATTCCAAATGACCAGAAAAAAGATTTTGGACAGGTAATCAATACTTTAAAAGCTGTTGCTGAAGAAAAAGTAAGAAGTATTCAGGAAGAACTTGAAAGTAAAGAAGAATCAAAAGGCATTTTTGGCGATTTAACACGTGCTGCAGAACCTGTAATTATTGGTTCTCGCCATCCTATTTCAATTGTTAAAAATCAGATTATAGATATTTTTGCGAATATCGGGTTCAACGTTTCTGAAGGACCAGAAATCGAAGACGACTGGCACAATTTTACAGCATTAAACTTACCAGAATATCACCCAGCCCGTGATATGCAGGATACATTTTTCATTCAGACCAATCCTGATGTGTTGTTGCGTACGCATACATCATCTGTTCAGGTGCGTTATATGGAAAATCATAAACCGCCAATTCGTACGATTTCTCCGGGACGTGTTTTCCGTAATGAAGCGATTTCATCTCGTTCACACTGTATTTTCCATCAAGTGGAAGGATTGTACATTGATAAAGATGTTTCTTTCGCCGATTTGAAACAAACGTTGCTTTATTTCACAAAAGAAATGTTCGGAAAATCTAAGATTCGTCTTCGTCCGTCTTATTTTCCATTTACAGAACCAAGTGCCGAAATTGATATTTATTGGGGTCTAAAAACAGAAACCGATTATCGTATCACAAAAGGAACCGGATGGTTAGAAATTGGAGGCTGCGGAATGGTAGATCCAAACGTTTTGAAAAACTGTGATATCAATCCAGATGAATTTAACGGATTTGCTTTCGGAATGGGAGTTGAGCGTATTGCCATGCTTTTATACCAAATTGGAGATATCCGTATGTTCTATGAAAACGATGTTCGTTTCTTAGAGCAGTTTAAATCGAATATTTAAAAATAAAGTTATTAGTAAATAGTGATTAGTGAGAAGCTTTCTTTCTAATCACTATTTATTTTTTACTAATTACTAGATTATGAAAAAAGATATAATAATTCCAGAAGTTGAAAACGTATTTCTTGCAGCAGTGCAGGAATGGAGCGACGATTTTATGGAAAAAGTGTGGTACGCTTATTTAGTAAATGATAGTGATTTTAACCTAGACAGCGTAATGGTGGTTTCAAAAGCTTTTGGAACGATTGATGGCGAAATGAAAAAAACTTCAATCCTGCGTCATGCTTTTGTTGAGGTTCCTTCGGTTTCTGTTGTAAAAATAGAATTGGTTGAGAAAAGCCTTTTAGCACTAAATAACGAATTCATGGTGACCTTCTTCATCGGAAATACTTTATACGATAAGAAGTTCATCTTTAAAGCCAATTCGCTTGACGAAAATAAAACAGAAGAAGTGCCGATTTTGTTTGTGGATGGGATTATGGTGAAGTAGAGAATTAAAGAGCAAAGAAGCAAGAGCAAAGAATTTTGAAAATAGAATAAAGAAGAAAGAGTCAAGACTAGAATGATAGTTTGACTCTTTTTTGTTTTTCTATAAATCTTGTCTCTTTCTTCTTGTCTCTATATTCTATCCTCTTTTAAAAAAAAACTACTGCGGTAAAAGAGGCTGCTTCATTCTATACCCTGTGCTTGACAAACTCATAATAAAATCTTCCAGAGCAATTAATTCTGATTGACTTAAATCTAATTTTTTTATCAGTTTAGAAGTTGTTGGAAACAAAGTATCATTAAGCTGACTTTCTTTTCGTTTTGGCTGAGGCATTCCTGCGTTGTAAATGTTTAAAACGCCACGCAAATTTGGAAATAAACCGTTGTGCATATAAGGCGCGTTTTGAGAAACACCACGTAAAGACTGCGTTTTAAATTCGCCTACATTTTCTGCTTTTTTTGTAATATTATATCTTCCTAAATCTTCATATTGTCTTCCGTAATACGTTAGACCAACATTATGAAATTTATTATCGGCGAAATTGGCTGTATTATGGCAGTTGATGCATCTTGCTTTTGTTCGGAATAAATGCAGACCTTCAACTTGTCTGTTGGTCAATTGAGTAGAATCTCCTTCAATGAATCTATCAAATTTACTTTTCGGACTAATTAAAGTTCTTTCGAAAGTAGCGATGGCTTTTAAAATTTCTTCCTGCGTTAGTTTTTCTTTTCCAAAAGCTTTTTTAAAATACGGCTTATAACCTTTTATTTTGTTTAATCGTTTTGTAGCTAAATCGATATGGAAATTCATTTCTTTAGCATCTTGTATCGGAAAACTCGCCTGATCTTCGAGAGATTTGGCTCTTCCGTCCCAAAAGAAAACTTTAGAATAGGCAATGTTCATTAAGCTTGGTGCGTTTCTATTTCCCTGCTGTCTGCCTTCGCCGTATGAAACTCTTCTGGCATCGCCCCAGTTTAATTCGGGATCATGGCAGTTGGCACAAGAAATCTGCCCCGATTTGGATAATCTCGGATCAAAGAAGAGTACTTTGCCTAATTCGGCTTTTTCTTCGGTGTACGGATTGTTTTTTGGGAATTCGGGTTTGCCTAAAATTCCGATATCTTCAAAACCTTGGGTGTAGACTATAGAGTCTACTTCAGGCTTTGGCCATTTTTGATAATCGCCGCTGCTGTATAATCTTTTTAACTCGGCAATAGATAAGTTTGGTTCAATCTTAGCATAAGAAAGCATGATGAGTGAAACTATCATTACTCCAATGCCAATTAATTTTGTTTTCATTCTTTAATAATTTAATTGTACACCTATTTGAACCCAATAGGTGGTATTGGTATTAATGCTGACTGGATAATCAGTTTGTTTTTTAAGTGCAATTTTCTCTTTTAGATTGGTAAAGAAAACCACTGTTTTGTTGTTTTTTGTTGGGTAACTGTATTGCAAACGCAATTCCGGTGCAAAATAATTTGTGGTGTTGACGGCATAATCATAAAGAATCACTTCATCAAAAAATCGGGCATTCGCTCCACCAGAAGTATCATAATATTCCAGCTTTGATGGAAGCGGGAAATACATATTGAAACTTGTGGTTGCATTTAATTTACTTTTAACGAAAGCAAAATCTTTGCTGGCATAAATTCCAGTATTTAAGGAATTTAATTCAATATGCGTTGTAGCTAAAATATCATTGTATTCGCTTTGTTGATAAAGCACATTTAAACCCACTAAATAATCAATTTTAGAACCTGTTTTTTGGGCAAGTGAAGTTGTCCAATTGACTTTATTTAATGAATTGGTATAATTATAACCATTACTTTGTTTATCAAAATTTTTTGCATCACTTTGATCGAATTGCAAAGTAGATTGTATTTCTTTTTTATTCCATTTATGAAAAGCAAACAATTCAGTATGATTTGTTTTTGTTTTTATTTTCATTCTTTCATTTGCTGATACATCAAATGAACTGGTATAAAAAATATTGTTTGAATTCTGAGAATAATATAGCGCAGTGAAAATGGAATTTTTACGTTTAAATGAATAACCCAATCCAATTTTATCTATATGATCTTGGTACAAGTAGCCCGCGTCGTTACTTTTAAAAGAATTAAGTATTCTACCATAACCCGCATTAAAGCGTAGATAAGTTTCTGGATATACTTCGTAGTTTAAGCTGGTGTTATTGTAGGTGTATTCAAAATTTTTTTGGTTTTCGGCATAACTTCCTAAAGCATATACTTTTTGGTTTTTAGTAATCTGGTAACCAATTTGAATTTCTCCTCCCAAATTTCTGTTTATAATTTGTGATCGAGCATCTAAGTTTCTGCTAAATTTTTCAGCACCATAATTGGCTTTAACAGCCACCGATAAATGATTGGTAATATCTTTAGAAAAACCCCCGCTCAAAGCATAAACTTGATTGTCCCAATTCGCTTTTCTTGGGACATAAAAATAATGTGGAGCAATAACCTCCAGATCTTCAGCGCGATCATCTGTAAGCACCCAGCCAAGATTTTTCTCTAATATTTTTTGGATGGCCAAATCCCCAAATAACTTCCATTTCGATTTTGTTGTAAAGTAACCCTTTGCTAAAAACTGATAAGTATTGATTTCGTTAGCAATCTGCTTTCTGGCAAATTCATTTTGCTGATGTTCATACGAAACTTCAGTAAAAGTGAAATCCTTAATAACTGGAGTTGTGTAAATTATTGGATATTTAAAAATTTGATTTTTGATCTGATCGTCTACAATATGATTCTGCACTTTTATAGTGTCTTGTGCATTCACCGTAAAAACGAAAGAAAACAACAAAAGAAGTAATGCCCGGTTTTTCCAGACATTACTTTTAAAGTTATTTATTTTAATCTTATTGATTTTCATTAAAGAAAATTTTTAGTTGAATCCTCTTGGATTTGCAGTTATTTCCACAAAGTCATTTGTAGAGTTATTCGTGTCCTGAAGCACAATTCTTCCGGCAATTGTAGTTTTAGTTTTTCTTATTACTGATTTTGAAGAATATGCTCCAGAAGGATTGTAAGTGTTTCCTCCGTCAATTTGAGAGGGTAATTTTTTAGGAACTAAATTAGAGCCTAAATCTCTTGTGGTATCAACGCCATCAATAAGAACTGTAATCGGAATCTGAAGCGCTAGGTTAGCGTCTCCTTTTGGGTTTTTATATTTTTTCAAGGCAGTAAACTCTGCATCCGTCATTTTGAAAATAGTGTAAGCCTGTCTTCCCAATGAATCTAATATCAAATCGTTGTTGCTATTTCCCCAGTAAGCAATGTCTACATCCGGAACAGCTGGATTTTGAATATCATATTGATAAGTGCTGCCTGCATACGTACCTAAAAATGCTTCGAAATCTGCAGTACTTAGATCTACTGTTAATTCAGGGCTTAGGATACTAACTGATTTACCGTTATTGTCAATATAGTTTGCTTTATGATTAATAGCATTTTGTGCAATAACAATGCTTTTTCCTGGCTGAACAGGGTATTGCGTACCATTGCCAGGAATTTTAATAATATTTATTGCATATACATAATCGGTATTTGCTGTGCTTCCTAAAGTCATTCCTTCCGATTTGCTCCAGTCAAACTGACCATTAGGTAAAGAATAAGCCAATACTGTCGTTGATGTAGATCCGGTTAACTGTGCCATATATAAGCCATCAGCATATTGAACTGTATTCGAGTTATTATAAATTTCGATAAACTGATCTCTAAAAATAGCACCTTTTTTAGTGTCAGATCCACCGTAGTAAATTTGTTTAATTACAAAATCACCAACCTTAGAAGTTTTCATTTCTATGTTAATTGCAGCAGTAGCAGCATTTACAACAACACTACTTTCTGAACCATTAAAATTAATTTCAGCTTCAGTTGGCGTATACCCAAATGTCTCTGTAAATTCAGCAGATTGTATTACTTTAGTAGCTGTAATAGAATAGGTTCCAGGCAAGATTTGTTTAAAAAGAGCAACGCCGCTTTCGTCAGATTCCACAGTATATTTATTGGCTGTTTCTGTATTAACAATAGTTACGCTTGCTTTTTTAGCTACCTGACTGTTAAAAGTAACATCGTATTTAAGTGAAACACTAAAGTCAACAGGTTTTAATGCTTCACTTTCTTTATCATCATTACTGCAAGATTGAATAATTAGTGCAAATAGCATTATAAAAATAGATAGTGTTTTTTTCATAGTATATAGATTTAAAATTGATAATTAAGTCGGGTTCCAAACGAGAAATTGGCTATGTCGTACCTAGATCTTATATTGTTTTTGTCGTAATAAGGTTTCAGATTTAAGAAATTGGTAGCATAAAATGAAACACTAAAACCGTTTAAGAAATCTTTAGAAAGACGCAGATGGAAATTATGAAGCATTTGATCAAGCTTGGTTTGCGAACTATTTATTACGCGAATAATGTGTCCATATTTTTGCATGTCTTTACGGTCTGCTTCTGGAATTTCATGATAAACTAATGCATCATCTAAATAACCATTTGGATAATCGCTTGTAGCAATGTAAGAGGTACGTAATATAATGTGCTCTGTTCTCAAGGACAATAACAAACCTACTTTTGGAATATGATAACTGAAATTGAAGCTTGTGGTGAAATTCTCGTTTGTTATGGGCATTGAAGGATATACTCCATAACTTTCTGCTGAGAGTAAGCTTGTGGAAGCATAATAATTTACAGTTTTATTCTCATCTTTAGTTTTTACATAAGATGCATTCATACTGAAATCAAGATTAAGAGCTTTGATTTTGTCGAAATTTATTATGGTCTCGATACCTATATCTTCCGAATTAGAATTGTTTTGAATGCTGTTTGTTAGATAATATAATTTTTCTGTTCCAGCAACCTCATAAGTTGGAATTTCTTCTCCGTTTGTCATTATATTAACTTTTGGAATTTCTTTAGTGACAGGAACTTGTTGTCCAGTAAATCCATTAGTAAGTTTGTTATAATATCCGGTTAGGTTTACGTTGGCAAAAGGAAGATCTATATCGATACCGCCTTCTGTTTTATATGATTTGGAAGGTTTTAAATTCAGGTTATCACCAGAGCTTACTACAGTCAAAATCCATGCTTTTTGATAAACTCCAGGATTTACATAAATTCCGTTGCCTAATAATCGGTCTAAGTAGCGATCGCCAGTGTACAATTGATTAAGCGAAGGCGCTTTGGATGACAATCCAAGACCACCTCGAATTCTAAAGGTTTTGTTTATGGAATAAGAGGAATTAATACGAGGTTGTAAGGATACATTTCCAGACTGGTTTTCATATCGTACACCATAGTCGATATTTAGGATTTTATCTTCTTCAAATTTTTTATAAACCCTATCTTCCAAATAAGCAGAAAATTGAGTCTCAGTTCGGGTTCTGTTAAAATCATAATCTCTATAACCTAGTTTGCTGTCACCTTCTTCAGCAAGAACATAAAAGTTTATTAAACCAGTTGCACTGCTTTTTCTTCCTTCTCCTTTATTTGAACTGGATCTTCCTGATAGTCCAAATGATATGCTGTGAATCCAATTGGCTTTATTGGTGATTGTTTTTGTAGTTTCAAGATTTACAAAAGTGGAAATAGGAATACCTTCAACTGTACTGATACTGTTATATTGAGAGGGAAGAACGAATGCCTCATGGATTCCTTCCTCTTTACTGTCAGTTGCAGCAGTCAAAGATCGATTTATCCATCTATCTCTTTTGGAAAACTGTCTGTCGTATGAAAAACCACTATTTATATTAATACCGTCCAACCATAGATTAGAAGGCTTCCACATTAAATTATTAGAGATAGAAACACCTTGTTTTTCATTTTTTACAACATCTGCCTTAATATCGTCCGGGTCAAATTTTGAATCATCAAGGTTATATCTTAGAGATAAATTTAGGGTGTTTTTTACTTTAGAAAGCTTATCTGTAGTTTTCCAAGCCAAACTTGCGCCGATACGTTTATAACTCAATATATTATCTCTTGCATCTGCTTTAGAATCCAGAAAATTGACCCCAAAATTCATCGAGTTATTTTCATTTAGCTTAACTCCTTTTGTTAGATTTACTTCGCTTGTGGCGTCTCTTATGGAAGCAGAAACTCTATATGGACTATTTCCAACTTTAGTCGTTATTAAAACCAATCCTGAAGTTAAATCGCCATATTTTGCAGAAGGAATTCCTTGAATGACCTTTATTTCTTCAATGTTATTTGTTGAAATTTCTCTAAGGTCAACACCTGTATTTGGATTGTTAAAAGGGACAGTATTGACACCATAATCACTGCCAGCTAAAGTTGGCACATTCGGATTTAAAGCCTGCATATTCTCGTTGTTGGAAATCGGAATATCATTAATTACAAATGAAGTTCCAAAAGCTTTGACTTTTGACTGATTTGCCGTTCTGAAAACAATATTTTTATAAGAGTTCAGATTGAAACTCGTCGTGCTTTGTCCAGGAAGCTGTTCTAAAACATCATCAAGCGTAAATGCCTGAACATTGTTTATAGCATTTGTTCCAAGCGTTAATTCAGAATATTTACGTTCCTTATTGGCTGTAACCATTACTTCTTTAAGATGAAGTGTGTTGTCTTCTAAATAGATCGTAATCGAGTTTTGACCATTTTTTAAAGTCTGATTAATATCTTTTTTTCCAAGAATGGAGAAGTTTAGTTCAATATCTTGAAAATAGGGAATCATAAGGCTAAAGTTTCCATCTTTATCAGTGATTGTCCAGTTTTCGGTTTTGGTATCACGAACAAAAACACCAGATAAAACGGTCGAAGTTTCTTTAGATAAAACTTTACCAGAAATGTTTTTTTGAGATAAAACGACTAGAGTGAACAGTATGAATATGGCAATAAAACGCATCTATGCTTAATTAGAACAAATAAAAATAACGATGCAAATCTATCGATAATTCTTTGTGAAGCAATAAAAAATAAGGGAATTGTAAAACGGAGCATAACTCAATTTGTGAGAAATCGTCTTAAAGAAATTTGCGATTTAAATATTTATGTGTTTGATAAACAGTTAAATATCGTTTTAATGTTTTTGTAAGAATATGATGCGGGCTTTTTTTTAAGCAGATGTAGGTTTGATGTATTCTCAATCAAGTTATTTCCTGTTAATTAGGGCTAGTATTTTTAACTTAATTGTGATTTTTAAGATTTATTCAATAAAAAAAGAGCTGAAAGATTAATTCTTTCAGCTCTTTTATCTATTCTCTTTATTCTATTTTCTCTAAAAAGTCTAATCCAAAGATTCAGTCAATTTTCTGAAAACAGATTTTGCATCTTTTCCTTCGTATAAAACAGCATAAACAGCATCAATAATTGGCGTTTTTGCCCCATATCCCTGATTTAGTTTATAAGCACTTTTGGTAGCGTAATAACCTTCTGCAACCATACTCATTTCCATCATGGCGCTTTTTACCGTATAACCTTTTCCAATCATGTTTCCGAACATTCTATTTCTCGAGAAAACAGAATATCCTGTAACTAATAAATCGCCCAGATATGCCGAATCATTAATGTTACGTTTCATTTTATGCACTTTTCTAATGAACTTTTTCATTTCGCGAATTGCATTACTCATTAAAACCGACTGGAAGTTATCGCCATAGCCTAATCCATGCGCAATTCCGGCAGCGATTGAATAAATGTTTTTCAGCATTGCAGCATATTCAGTTCCAATAATGTCATCTGAAATTTTTGCTTTAATGTAATTTCCAGAAAGTGATTTGGCTACGGTTTTCGCTTTATCAGGATCACCACAGGCAATTGTTAAGTAGGAAAGTCTTTCTAGAGCAACTTCTTCCGCATGGCATGGACCTGTAATTACACCAATGTTATAGTATGGAATATCATATTGAATATGGAAATGTTCTCCAACAATTAAACTGGTCTCAGGAACAATTCCTTTAATTGCAGAAAAAATAATTTTGTCAGCCAGAGAAACAGTCATGTTTTTCAATTCGGCATCTAGGAAAGCAGACGGAATCGCAAATATGATGTAATCTGCATACTCTATCGCCTCGTTTATATTATTAGTTAATTTGAGTTTATTGGTATCAAATTCAACAGAACTTAGATAATTCGGATTGTGCTTGTATTTCTGAATATGTTCGATCGCAGAATCATTACGCATGTACCACGCAATTTCTGAAAGATTAACGCATAACATTTTTGCAATTGCCGTTGCCCAGCTTCCTCCTCCAATTACTGCAAATTTTAACTTTTCGCTCATTATTTTATTAATTTGAAACAAAAGTACTTAATAATGTGCTAATAAAGCAAAATCTCATTTAAGAAATTTAAAAAGTACTTTAATTACAATGACTTTCAAGAAGTTTAAGTATAAAATATTTTTTTTGAATGTCTGCACAATAAAAACATTCACATTACGTTATAACAGTTTATAAATTAGAATTTTAATGAATTTAAATGCATTTGAGTTAGTTAGTTTTGTTTTAGTATTTTAAAAAGGCGTTCCTAATTTTCATAAGAACGCCTTTTTTTAGTTTACAGTCGCAGTAACAGTTTTCAGTTAGCTGTAAAACTGTAAGCCGGTACTGAATATTGCGACTAATAAGAAAGCTCCACAATAGATTTCACTTTATCTAAAGTTACTAATTGTTTTTCGCCAAGACCTTTCCAGCCTCTTTCTTCGAAGCGATTTACGATAAAATCTGCTGTTTTGCTGTAATCTTCTGTGTATTGAGAAAGTTTGGTGTCCATTCCCATGGTGTGGAAAAACTCTACTGTTTTGTTGATTGCTTCTTTTCCCACTTCTTCATCAGAGCCAGAAAGGTTAAAAATACGTCTTCCGTATTGCGCCAGTTTTTCTTTTTTAGTTTCAAACATTACGGTGTACAAACTTGGACCAATAATAGCCAAAGTTCTGGCATGATCAATTTCGTAAAGCGCTGTTAATTCGTGGCCAATCATGTGTGTTGCCCAATCACTTGGAACACCTTTCTGGATTAATCCGTTTAAAGCCATTGTGCAGCTCCACATAAAATTTGAAGCCAAAGTATAATCGGTTGGATTTTTAACAACTCCAGGACCAACTTCAATTAAAGTCTGTAAAATTCCTTCGGCAATTCTATCTTGTAAAAAAGCATCAGTTGGATACGTTAAATATTGTTCCATTACGTGCGTAAAAGCATCTACAACACCATTTTCAAGTTGTCTTTTTGGTAAAGAAGCAATTACTGTCGGATCACAGATAGAGAATTGTGGGAACAAAGCGCTTCCTCCTGAAGATAATTTTTCCTGAGTTGCTTCAATCGTTACCACATATCCAGAATTCATTTCACTTCCCGTTGCTGGAAGCGTCAAAACAGTTCCAAAAGGCATTGCATTTTCTTTAATCAAAATACGTTTCTGTAAAATATCAATCGGATTTCCTTCAAAATGAACGGCACCCGAAATAAATTTAACTCCATCAATTACAGATCCGCCGCCGACTGCCAGGATAAAGTCAATTTTTTCGGCTTTGATAACAGCAACGGCTTTCATTAAAGTCTCAAATCTTGGATTAGGTTCGATTCCGCCGAATTCCACTATTTCAAAACCTTTTAAGTTTGCGATTACCTGATCGTAAATTCCGTTTTTAAAAATACTTCCACCGCCATAGGCCAAAAGAATTTTAGCATCTTTTGGAACCAAAGTAGAAAGTTTTTCGATTTGTCCTTTTCCGAAAATTAAATTTGTCGGATTGTATAATTCAAAGTTGAGCATTTTTTTTAGAGTTTCTAAGATGCTAAGTTTCTGAGGTTCTAAGTTTTTTGCTTTAGAACATAAATTCTCAGAAACTTAACATTGTGATTTATTAATTTTTATTTTCCCATTTAGTGAATAAGAGATTGAGTTTTTAGATTTCTAAAAGAAAACCTTAGTCCCGAAGCCTCGGGATAGTGCCTCAGTCCCTTAGACCTTTTATTTTAACTCTTGTAGCAATTTTGCAGCGACCAATTTAGACGATGCAGGGTTTTGACCCGTAATCAAAAGTCCGTCTGCCACAGCATAAGGCTGCCAGTTTGGTCCTTTAGAAAATATACCTCCGTTTGATGCTAAAGCATCTTCTAATAAAAATGGAACTACTTTTGTTAAACCAACTGCTTCCTCTTCATCATTAGTAAAACCGGTTATTTTTTTGCCTTTTACCAAATATTCGCCTTTTACTTTTACGTTTTTCAAAACGGCAGGAGCGTGACAAACAAAAGCTACAGGTTTATTATGTGTGTAAAAAGATTCAATTAAAGCAATTGAATTTCTATCTTCTACTAAATCCCAAAGCGGACCGTGACCTCCTGGATAGAAAACAGCGTCGTAATCTTTTTGGTTAACAGTGGATAGCTTTAGTGTGTTTTTCAATTTTTCCTGTAAAACTTTATCAGCGTCAAAACGTTTGGTGTCTTCTGTTGCAGATGCTGGATCAGCACTTTTAGGATCAATTGGCGGCTGTCCTCCAAGAGGCGAGGCAATTGTAATTTCGACTCCCTGATCTAGTAATTCATAATATGGTGCTGCAAATTCTTCAGACCAAAAGCCTGTTTTTTCTCCAGTGTTGCCCAGCTTATCGTTGCTGGTTACAACAAATAATACTTTTTTCATCCCTTTTTTATTTGATTTTTGAGCCACGACAGATGTGCCTGCAGCTGTAAATGCAATTATTGCGAGTAATGCTATTTTCTTCATAATATTAAATTTTGAACAAATTTACGGCTAATGTGATATCAGTAAAAATAAAATAAACTATGTTTGTTATAAACTAATTTATATCATGGTAAATCTAGAATGGTACAGAACATTTAAGGCGGTTTATAAAAATGGTAATTTTTCGGTTGCCGCCAAAGAGTTGTTTATGAGTCAGCCTGCGGTTAGTCAACAGATCTCTATGTTAGAAGCGCATGTTGGTAATAAGTTATTTAACCGAAAATCAAAAGGTGTCGAACCAACAGAATACGCTAAGTTACTGAATAATTTGATTATAGACGCGTTGGACAGACTCGAAAGTGTCGAAACAAGTTTTAGAGCTAAAGCTGAAGATGCGAACCGTTTAATTTCTGTTGGAATCTCTAAACATCTTTTTGACTGCGTTGGAAATCTTTTAATTTCAAAATTTGATTTAATTGATTTTACTTTTGCAGAAAATGACGAACTTTTTGCATTGGTTGATGCGAAGAAATTAGATTTCGCTATTACTACCAAAAGATTCGACACTTTCGATACCACTTATGAAATTGTCGGTAAAATTAAACTGATATTGGTTGCTCCAACAACTTTAGACATAACAGAATTTCGCCAGAGATTAAAAGCAGATAATTATACCGAAATTGAACAGTGGCTCAACGCACAAAAATGGTACAGTCATGATGCACGTATTCCGCATATAAAAGTATTTTGGCTTCATGCTTTCAACAAAAAGAGACCTTCAATGGTTCCTAATTATATTATTCCTTCAGAAACTGAAATGCTAAGACTTTTGTCTAAAAATGAAGGAGTTGCTGCAACTTGGAATTGTAATGCAAGAAATTTTATCAAAGAAAACAAGCTGCAACTGGTATGGAATAGTTTTCATGTTCCAGAAGAATTTGTCTATTTGCTGGCTCCAAAAAATAATAACTTAAAATCTTTCTTTGATATTATCGAGAAAGAACTGAAATTGTTTTTTGGAAATCGTTTATAATGCACTTTATCAGTTGTTTATATTTTTTTAATAGTTGAAAATTCTTTCTTTTTTTATAAATCTATCTCTTAAAAAGAGTAAATTTGAGTAAGAAACCCATAAAAATTTCCAATTATGAAAAAGGTAAAAGTAATTTTAATGTTTATTGCAGTATTTTTTATGATCAATTCTTGTAGTAAGAGTGATGATGAAGCGATAGTAGATTGTTTTGGAGATTCACTCTTGACTGAATTAAAACATTCGGCAGATGGAACTAACTCTAAAATAATTAATTATTCCATACAATACAGCGGAAGCAATACGGTAACTTCTGTAAAATGGACTTTTGGAGATGGAACTCCCGCTCAAACCATAACTGGAACTACGGGCGCTGTATCGCATACCTATAGCGCAGCAGGAACATTTGAAGTAAAAGCCGATGTAACACTTTCTAAAGGTGGCAGCAGTTGTACCGTAAGTCCTAAAAAAAATGTGACGGTAAATTAGATAAAAGAAAAGATATTTATTGAGAGTCAATTTTATAATTTATGCTTTTGTATAAATTATAAAATTGACTCTCATTCGTTATATTTGTTTGATAGGATTTAGGATTATGGAAAAATTACAAAATATTAGAATTGCTGTTGATGCGATTGTTTTTGGATACAAAAACAATGATTTATATGTGTTATTGATTGAACAGCAGTTTGGCACTTCAGAAAAATATTGGGCTCTACCCGGAGGTTTGGTTCAGAACTCAGAATCTTTAAGCGATGCCGTGATTCGTGAATTGCACGAAGAAACAAACGTGCAGCTCACTTTTATGGAACAATTATATACTTTCGGCGATGATATTCATCGAGATTCTAGAAACCGTGTAATTTCAGTAGCTTATTATGCTTTAGTTGATGCTTCAAATTTGGAAATTAAGGCCGATACTGATGCCGAAAGAGTACAATGGTTTAAAATAGATGAAATTCCAGCTTTGGCTTTTGATCATAATTTAATATTAAAAAAAGCGATTGAGAGACTAAAATCAAAATTGACTTACGAACCTATTGGCTTCGATTTACTTCCCGAAGAATTCTTGTTTTCAGATCTTGAAAACTTGTATTGCACCATTTTAGAAAAAGAAATCGACCGCAGAAACTTCAGAAAAAAAATACTCAGTTATGGCATTTTAGAAGAAACTGAAAAATTTTCGCCAATAAAAACAGGTCGTCCAGCAAAACTTTTTAAGTTCAATAAATTGAAATATAATGAGTTAGCTCAAAAAGGCTTTCACTTCGAAATAAAGTTTGCGTAATTTTTACACAAAATAAATTGTTTATTTAAAAATTAATTCTACATTTGCGTATAATTAACGCAAACTAAAAAACTATGATACTAAATCTCGACCCAAAATTCGCTCCTTTTCAAAATCAGGAAGAAATCAAATTTCAAAGTTTTACATTTTCTGGCGGAGAACCGCATATTAAAATCGCTCCAGATTTTGATGTAAACAGAAAAGTAACAATCACACATCGACTAAATTCTTTCAACGATCTAGGTTTATTGTGTGTTACAGTTGATGCGTTACGCAGAATGGACGTTAAAATCATTGAACTCTTTATTCCGTATTTCCCGGCAGCGAGACAAGATCGAGTTATGATTCCTGGCGAACCGCTTTCTGTAAAAGTGTATGCAGATATTATAAATGCAATGCAATTAAATAAAGTGTTTGTTTTTGATGCGCATTCTGAAGTGACTCCAGCTTTGTTAAATAACAGTACAGTTATTCCCAACTATACTTTTATCAAAGAAGTATTGAATAAGATCGGTCAAAACGTAAAATTGATTTCTCCAGATGGAGGTGCTTTGAAGAAAATCTACAAAGTTTCTGAATTTTTAGGAGGTGTCGAGGTTGTGGAATGCAGTAAAAGTCGAGATGTAAAAACTGGAAAATTATCTGGCTTTAAAGTATATGAAGACGACTTAAACGGAATGGATTGTTTAATTGTAGATGATATTTGCGATGGAGGCGGCACTTTTGTTGGCTTAGCTGAAGAATTAAAAAAGAAAAATGCCGGAAAATTATACTTAGCTGTTAGCCACGGAATTTTTAATAAAGGATTTGATGTTTTAGATTGTTTTGACAAAATATTTACTACGAACTCTTTTAAAGATTTTGATGACGAAAGAGTTGAGGTGGTAAAATTTGAATTATGAATAAAAATTATAGAGTAGAAATAGCAAATAAAACCTTAGAAATCATAAAGAATGGTTTTTATGAATATAAGGGTAAAAAGATTGACATAAAAAATGAACTCGAAGAGTCGATAAAAAATACGTTTACAATTGCACCAAAAGATTGGGACGCAATTTTAAAAACGCCGATTGAAAATAAGTTTGAAACCGAAATAATCACCAAAAATTGTTCTACAATTGAAGCAATTGTTGAGGAAGAAAATGGTAAAATCTGTGTTTTGAATTTCGCTTCTGCAAAAAATCCGGGTGGTGGTTTTTTAGGAGGAGCTTCCGCTCAGGAAGAGAGTCTCGCAAGATCTTCAAGCCTTTATGAAACACAGATTAAAGACAAAACGATGTATGACTTTAATAGAAATCAGTCCTCGTTTTTATATTCAGATTACATGATTTATAGTCCGAATGTTTTGTTTTGGAACGATGATAATGGAGATTATTTTGAAAAACCATTCGCTGTAGATGTGATTACGGCACCAGCACCAAATAAAGGTGCTATGATACAGCATAATAGAAAAGAAGAAATTGCTGCTGCAAAAGAGGTTTTCAAAAAAAGAATGGATAAAGTATTAGCCATTGCCGTAAAGCAAAAAAGCGATACATTGATTTTAGGAGCTTGGGGCTGCGGTGTTTTTAGAAACGAACCCAAAGATGTAGCGCAATTGTTCAAAGAAATTATTACAGAAAAATATTCAGGCGCTTTTAAGAAAATAGTTTTTGCAGTATTTGATAATTCTGATAAAAAAACAAATTTTAAGCAGTTTGAAGAGGTGCTGAATTAGTTTAAAAAAGTTTCAAGTTTCAGGTTTCAAGTTGCTTTTTGGAACGTCAAAAATTGAAACAAAAGAAATCCTATTAACCGTTTTAAGTTCAAAACCAAATTCAAGTTAAGCGCTTAACCTGAAACTTTAAACCTGAAACAAAAACAACCAATGTTATGAGTGATGATTTAAAACCAAGATTTATTGAATCTTTAAGAAGAAACAATGATCAGATTAGAGAAGACAGAGCCAAAACAATTGGCGAGGATTCTGAATTAATATACAGAAGAAGAGTCGAAGACATTGAATTAAAAATAAAAAGACTCGAAAGAGAACAAGAAGGATTGATCGATATCAGTCCGCTGGATAAAAACAGTTTAACCTTTGCCGATTTTCAGCCGGAAGCTTTTGTACAAAAAGACATGGAGCTTGCGCTGACCATCAGAAATTTGAATATCCAGTTTGAAGTAACAAAAAAGAGATTTGAGTATTTATTTGGTAAAACATTTTAGTCATGGGAGGTACAAGATATGATTTCGGTGCTCGTGAAAGCAGAGCAAAAAAAGTAGGTTATGCAAGCAAATCAGCTAGTGAGATATTTACACAGAATGCGTTACGCATGGCGCATGAATCTATGAATCCAAATGGAGTTGTTTTTAGAGAAGCTAGAGATTCAGAAGTTCATCCAAATACAGTTCCAATTATTTTAGGGCTTGACGTAACAGGAAGTATGGGACATATTCCGCATGAATTGATTAAAGAAGGTCTTCCAAAATTAATGGGAGGAATTATTCAGGGAGGTGTTCCAGATCCAGCACTTTTGTTTTTAGGAATCGGCGATCACGAATGCGATAGATATCCGCTTCAAGTCGGACAATTTGAATCTGGTGATGAAGAACTGGATATGTGGTTAACGAGAACTTACATTGAAGGCGGAGGCGGAGGAAACGCAGGCGAAAGTTATCTTTTAGCGTGGTATTTCGCAGCGTTTCATACCAAAACCGATGCTTTCGAAAAAAGAGGACAAAAAGGTTTGTTGTTTACTGTAGGAGATGAGCCAGGTTTAAAAACACTTCCGGCATCAGCAATAAAAGAAATTATGGGTCAGGGACAACAGACTTATACGCATCTTGAATTACTGGCAGAAGCGCAAAAAAGATACGATGTTTATCATATTAGTGTATTGCATTCTGGACAAGCTGTAAATGCAGATGTAGAATGGAAAGAATTGCTAGGACAAAATTGTCTTTCAATTGAAGATCACAGAGAAATTCCAAATGTAATCAAGAAAATAATCTGCGATAAACATAAAAGTGCTGGTTTAGGTTTAGGCACAACTCCAGTTTCAGGAGGTTTAGATAATATCGAAATGCTTTAAAAGTTTTACGCCTTTTGAGGGATTAAAATGGAATTTTTTTCTTTTAGCAACGAGAAATTTGCTCGCAAAGACGTGAAGGCGCAAAGTCTTTTAATTTAAAGGTTAAGCTCAAAAAACTTGCTTACTTGAGATTATTTAAAGAATATGCTTAAAAAAAACTTTGTGCCTTCGCGCCTTTGTGAGATTAAAAAAAAACAAAATGAAAACAGCACAAATAGTTATAGGTTTAGGATTTGGTGATGAAGGAAAAGGAATAACAACAGATTTTCTGGCGAAACAAAATCCTGAATCTATAGTTATTCGGTTTTCGGGAGGACAGCAGGCTGCGCATACGGTTATGATTGGCGATAAAAAACACGTTCATTCCAGCTTTGCCAGCGGTGCGCTTCGCGGACTTCCTTCTTATTACAGTGAACATTGCACGATTCATCCGCTTTTTTTGTACAACGAAAGAGAAGAATTAAAAGAAAAAAATGCTAATCTGGATTTGTATATCCATCCCTTAGCAAAAGTGACGACTCCGTTTGATGTTTGGCATAACAGAGGAAACACCAGAAATAGAGATCACGGAACCTGCGGAAAAGGCATTGGTTCAACCATGAAAAGAAACGAAGGGCCATACAAATTATTTGCGATTGATTTGATTGCGCCTCGCGAAATGCTTTTGGAAAAGTTAAACCAAATTGCTTATTATTACGGCTTTTTAAATGAACCCGATATTGATCAGGAAGTTGAGGCTTATCTTGAAGCAGTTGATAAAATAAAATGGAATATTATCGATTACAGTTTCCTTTCAAAGTATAATAATTTAATTTTTGAAGGAAGCCAGGGAATCCTGCTTGATATGGATCACGGTGTTTTCCCAAATGTGACCTATGCAAATACGACTTCAAAAAATGCAGTTGAAATTTGTAATAAATTAAAAATTGAGGATGTAGAGGTTTATTACATTACCAGAAGTTATACCACAAGACACGGCCACGGCTGGATGCCGAATGAAAGAGAAATACAATTAAAAAACAACGAAGAAGAAACCTGTGTTTTCAACGAATATCAAAAACAGCTCAGATTTGGGGATCTGGATTACGATTTGTTGAATTATGCTTTAAAACTAGACGCCGTTTACAGTCCAATGGCAAAAAGAAATTTGGTCGTAACCTGCATGGATCAGTTAGAAAAGGATTATGAATTTGAAAACCTGACAACCCATTTCAATACCATTTATGGATCATTTTCACCCGATTCTAAAGATTTTAAAGAAATCACTTCTTTGTTTCAATAACAGAAAAAAATGAAATACAATATAGATACTATAGCTCCAGAAAGTAAATTTTTATTTTTCTGGGGACATCAGCCAAGTAAAGACGGAACGATTACTAAAACCTGCTTCAGCCAATGGTGGTTAAGTTCGTTTAAAGTTAACGATGTGACTTATAAAACCGCTGAACACTGGATGATGGCAAAAAAAGCCGAATTGTTTGACGATCAAGAAATTTTAGAAAAAATCATAAAATGCAATTCACCTGCCGAAGCTAAAAAATTAGGCCGTAAAGTGAAAAACTACGATGATGAAATCTGGTTAGAAAACCGATTTGAAATTGTAAAAGAAGGCAACTATCACAAATTCAGTCAAAATCCTGACTTAAAAACTTTTCTGCTAAATACAAATGACCGAATTATTGTAGAAGCAAGTCCCGTTGATCCAATCTGGGGAATCGGAATGGCGGGCGATCATAAAGATGCTTTAAATCCTGAAAAATGGAAAGGTATGAATCTTTTAGGTTTTGCTTTAATGGAGGTTAGAGATGAATTGAGGTAATTAGAAATTATAAATAATAAAAATGTTCCATCGGAACATATCATCGGTAATGAATGAAAAAATAGCAAAGAGCGTCAGCAAATTTCTAAGTCTTGTGCTCAGACATTCGCCAGAAACGATTGAACTAAAATTAGATGAAAACGGCTGGGCAGATGTCAATGAATTAATAGAAAAATGTACTAAAAAAGGGAATCGTCTAGATGTTGAACTTTTAGATTACGTTGTAGAAAATAACGATAAAAAACGTTTCGCTTTTAACGAAGATAAAACCAAAATCCGCGCAAGTCAGGGACATTCTATTTCGGTTGAATTAGATTTACCAGAAACAGAACCTTCAGAATATTTGTATCACGGAACTGTTGCAAAGTTTATGGAAAGTATTAAGAAAGAAGGTTTGAAAAAAATGAGCCGTCAGCATGTACATCTTTCCAAAGACAAAGAAACGGCAGTAAAAGTAGGACGCAGAAGAGGAGTGCCGCAAATTTTAACCGTTAGAAGCGGTGCCATGTTTAGAGACGGATTTAAATTTTATTTGTCTGAAAACAATGTCTGGCTTACAGATGAAGTTCCGTCAAAGTATATCGAATTTAAATCTTAAAACAATCAAATAAAGAAAGTTATGATTTTAGAAGCAGCTATAGGAGACGCATATGGTGCAGGTTTTGAGTTTAGGGATTTAGATTTTATTTCTCAAAATAACGATTTAACTCAGTATCATAGACATGGAATGTACACAGAGATTTATAAAAGATATACTGACGATACTCAAATGGCAATTGCAATTTCAGAATTGCTGCTTGAAGATGATAATTGGAACGAAATAAAAGTTGCAGATAAGTTTGTAGAGGTTTTTCATAGAGATAAAAGACGAGGATATTCAGACCGAGTTTATAATGCTCTAGATGCCAGTAAAAATGGTTCTGATTTTATCAAAATTATCGACAATGGCAGCAGTGGAAACGGTTCTGCTATGAGAGCGTATTCAATTGGCTATTTAAAAGATGTGAAGCAGATAGTGGAATTTTGCGAAATTGAGGCAAAAACTTCACATTATACAGCTGAAGGAATTAGCTGTGCAAAACGTATTGCATTGGCGGTTCATTATTTTAAATATAATCTTGGAGACGGATCAACTCTCACAGCTTTTTTAAATGAAACTTTAAAAGAAAATGAAAACTATAGAATCACTTCTCCAATTGATATGCACGGTTATCCAACAACGCAAGCCGTTATTAAAATGGTTTCTGAAGCCACTTCTATGAAAGACTGTTTAAAAACGGGTATTGATTATGGCGGAGATACCGATACAGTTGCAGCATTATGTATGGCGATTTTAAGTCACAAAAAAAATTGTGAAAAAATACTGCCTTTGTTTTTATATGATGAGTTGGAAAATGATAAATTCGGAAAAGATTTTCTAATAAAATTGGATACCGCTCTTGATAACAAGTTTAATTAAATCATGAAAAAAACCTTAGTTTTTGGAGATATTCACGGCGGATTAAAAGCCGTAATTCAGTTGCTGGAAAAAATAGATTATTCAGAAAATGATAGATTGATTTTTCTTGGAGATTATGTTGACGGCTGGAGCGAATCGAAACAATTGATTGATTTTCTTATTGAATTATCTCAAAAACAAGAATGCATTTTTATCAAAGGAAATCATGATGCGTGGTGTCAGGAATGGTTAGAAAATGATATTATAAATGATATTTGGTTTTTGCATGGAGGAAAATCGACAATAGAAAGTTATGCTAATATAGATTTTTCAGAAAAAGAAAAGCATCGTCAATTTTTCAGCAATATGAAAGATTACTTTGTAGATGAAAACAAGAATTTATTTATTCACGCCGGTTTTTCATCTATGCACGGTCCAGAAAAAGAACATTACAAAACCAATTATTCGTGGGATAGAACGTTGTGGGAAATGGCTTTAACCATGGATAAAAGAATCCAGAAAAATTCACTTTCGTACCCAAAACGATTATTGCTTTATAATGAAATTTATATCGGCCACACGCCAACACTTCATTATAATGTCGAAATTCCGATGCAGGGATGCAATGTCTGGAATATTGATACGGGAGCAGGTTTTTACGGAAAATTAACTTGTTTGGATATTGAAACAAAAGCTTTTTGGCAAAGTGATGCAGTACAGAACTTTTATCCAAAAGAAAAAGGAAGAAATAAGTAAAATCATGAAAAGAATTTATAAAGCACCAGAAGAAATTTCTTTACAAATTGATGCTGAAACCATTTTTTTGGCTGGTTCAATAGAAATGGATAAAGCTGTAAACTGGCAAAAACATTGCGAAGAATTGCTTCAGGATAAGTTTGTTATTTTTAATCCAAGGAGAAATGAGTGGGATAGCAGCTGGTCGCAGACGATAGAAAATGCTCACTTTAAAGAGCAGGTCAATTGGGAACTTAATGCATTAGAAAAGTCAGATATAATTATCATGTATTTTGCTGCCAATACTATGTCACCCATATCGTTATTGGAGTTTGGACTTTACGCACAATCTCATAAAATGAAAGTGGTTGTAGATGAAAACTTTTGGAGAAAAGGCAATATTGATATTGTCTGTGAAAGATATGGAGTTGAAAAGTTTCAAACTTTAGACGAGTTAATACAAAATCTGCTTGACTGAAAAAGAAAAAAATCATGAAAAGTAAAATAGAATCAGGTTTATTTGGTTTAGCGATTGGTGATGCTTTAGGTGTTCCGGTTGAATTTCAATCACGAAAATATTTAAAAGAAAATCCTGTTTCTGATATGTTTGGCTTTGGAACACATCATCAACCGGCAGGAACCTGGAGTGACGATAGTTCGCTTGCTTTTTGTTTAACAGAAAGTTTATGTAAAGGTTTTGATCTAAACGACATCGCCAAAAATTTTGTTAGATGGTATAGTGAAGAATTATGGACACCGCATGGAAAAGTTTTTGACATTGGAATAGCTACCAGACATGCAATTCTTAATATTGCAAAAGGACATCAGGCTGATTTATGTGGCGGTTTTTCTGAAGAAGATAATGGTAATGGTTCTTTAATGCGTATTTTGCCGTTAGTTTTTTATCTTCAAAAAGAAAATGATATTGAAGTTATTTATAAAAAGGTAAAAGAAGTTTCATCAATTACACACGCTCATTTTCGTTCTGTGTTTGCTTGTTTTATTTATGTTGTATATTGTTTGGAGATTTTAAAAGATAAAGATAAATTCGAAGCTTATAAAGAAATGCAAAACGTTCTTTCGAAGTTTTTAGAAGATAAAAAATACAATCCTGTCGAAATTCAGCTATTTGAAAAAATATTGAAGAACGATATTTGGACGTATCCTGAAAATGAAATTCTTGCATCGGGTTATGTACTGCATAGTTTAGAAGCTAGTTTCTGGTGTTTTTTAAATTCGGATTCGTATGAAGAAACAGTTTTAAAAGCTATTAATTTAGGGGAAGATACCGATACAACCGGTGCAATTGCAGGTGGATTGGCAGGGATTTATTACGGAATTGAAAATATGCCGCCAAAATGGATCGACAATTTAGTAAGATCCAATGATATAAAAGATTTAGCAGAACGCTTATCAGATAAATATAAATAGAAAAATATATGAACCCATTATTATTAACCGACGGTTACAAAGTTGACCACAGAAGACAATATCCAGACGGAACAACTTTAGTTTATTCTAACTGGACACCTCGTAAATCAAGAATTGAAGGTCTTGATGAGGTTGTGTTTTTTGGATTACAGTATTTCATCAAAAAATATATCATTCACGATTTTGAAGAGTATTTCTTCAAACAGCCAAAAGAAGAAGTAATTAAAAAATATTCTAGAAGAATCAATAATTATTTAGGCGAAAACCAAGTTGGTACCAAACATATCGAAGATTTGCACGATTTAGGATATATTCCGATGGTTTTTAAAGCTTTGCCAGAAGGAGCAAGCGTTCCGTTGAGAGTGCCAATGTTTACAATGTACAACACCATTCCGGAGTTTTTCTGGCTTACGAATTATTTTGAAACCTTGCTTTCAGCGGTAATCTGGCTGCCTTGTAACTCAGCAACAATTGCGAAAGAGTATAGAAAAGTATTAGATAAATATGCAGACCAAACATCATCTGTTCCAGAATTTGTAGACTGGCAGGCGCACGATTTCTCTATGAGAGGAATGGGCGGAATCGAAGCAGCGCTGACTTCTGCGGCGGGACATTTATTAAGTTTTACAGGATCTGATACCATTCCAGCTATAGATTTCTTGGAGGAATATTATAAAGCCAATTCCGATTCAGAATTAATTGCTGGTTCAGTTGCGGCGACAGAACATTCTGTAATGTGTATGGGAACTACAGAAGGAGAGTATGAAACTTTTAAAAGATTAATTACAGAGGTTTATCCAAAAGGAATTGTTTCTATCGTTTCTGATACTTGGGATTTATGGAAGGTTTTAACGGATTATTTACCACGATTGAGAGAAGATATTGTTTCAAGAGAAGGTAAAGTTGTAATTCGTCCTGACAGCGGTGATCCGGTTGATATTATCTGCGGAAATCCAAACGGAAAAACAGAACAGGAAAAGAAAGGGGTAATCGAATTGCTTTGGGATGTTTTTGGCGGCACAACAAATGCTAAAGGTTTCAAAGAATTAGTGCCTCAGATTGGTGCTATTTACGGAGACAGTATTACGGTAGCAAGAGCAACTCAGATCTGCGAAAGATTAAAAGAAAAAGGTTTTGCTTCTACAAATGTTGTTCTGGGAATTGGTTCTTTTACGTATCAATACAACACCAGAGATACTTTCGGATTTGCAATGAAAGCAACTTACGGAGAAGTAAACGGAGAGGGAAGAGCGATCTTCAAAGATCCAATTACAGATGACGGAACTAAAAAATCGGCTAAAGGATTGATGAAAATTGATTTAATCGACGGGAAGTATCATTTAAGTGATAATGTTTCTTGGGAAGAAGAAAAACAAGGTGAATTGAAGGAGATTTTCAGAGATGGGAAACTTTTAATTGATCAATCGTTGAGTGAAATTCGAACTCGAGTAAAAAGCGAGATAAACGTTGAAGCATAAAAATAAGAAAGCCTGAATGTAAGTTCAGGCTTTTTTATGATATGAGTTTTTTGTTCTGTTTGTCATTTCGACGAAGGAGAAATCTTCGCTAGAAGTTCTACAAAGATTGGACTCTCATCGCAGAGTTACTTGCGAAGATTTCTCCTTCGTCGAAATGACAAAAATTGTGTTTTTCTTTTCCAGACATTTCAAAATTATTTACAATATTTTGTTTTAAATTCCTGAGCATCTTTATTAGAGTTGGATCTTACTAGACGAAAACCTTCCGTACAGTCAATTTTTTTCTCTGTAATCAATTTTCCAATTAAATATTCGAATAGAATATAGGAACGATGTTCTTCGTTGATAAAATCTAAATATTCTTTTTTGAAAGGAATTTTTTCCTCGCTTATAATGTGAATCAAAGTGTTTTGTAATTCATCAAGATGACGTTCTGAATTTAACTGAAAATGTTTTTCTATTTTAATTCCGTTGTAAGTAAATGAGATTAAATTTTCGACACCATTCCCATACATGGGACCATGTCTATAATTTTTTGTTTTTTCTCCAGAAAATGAGTTTCCGTAAATAACTAGATTTTCTAATTCTGCATATTTGTGTTCTATCTCATTTATCATTAAAAAGTTTTCTTCAAATGAAATTTTCCCTTCAAAATATCCATTAAGATTTTCAAATTCAGTTAACCTAATAATAGAACTTACTATCTGTAATATCAGAGGAATTATAACTGGATAGTAAAAATATTGGGGTAATTTATAATCGAGAAAATGTTCAAATAAAAACAGAATTAAAGCATACGCGAACATTAGTCCAAGAGAAATATATGATAATTTTTCTGAACGGGTTAAATTGAAGAATTTAGGTTTTTCAGGAATAAAAATTGAAGCAGAAAAAAACATTTACTTCTTATAAAAATTATTATGATCAATATATTCCCAAACCTTCGACGGTAATAAAGGCTGAATATTTTTACCTTCTTTAATGCTGTTTCGAATAAAAGTTGAAGAAATTTCTACGATCGGCGCATCAATAACATGAATTTTTGGATGTGATTTTAGTTCAACATTTTCAGGTTCATCAGAAATGCGCGGATAAACATAAATATCATGATTTTCTAGAATTACTTCATAGTTTCTCCATTTATGAAGCGTCTTCAAATTGTCTTCACCCATGATTAAAGAAAATTCATGATTTGGATATTTTTCCTTTAAATGTTCCAGAGTAATTACGGTATAACTCGGTTGAGGTAATTTAAACTCAATATCCGACGGTTTTATCTTCGGATAATCTTCTGTTGCCAGAAAAACCATTTGAAGGCGCTGTTGATCGTCTAATAAAGTTGCCTTTTTCTTCAGCGGATTATGAGGTGTAACGACCATCCAAATCTGATCTAAATCTGCAAACTCTGCCATATGATTGGCAATGATCAAATGACCAACGTGAATAGGATTGTATGTTCCGAAATAAAGACCTATTTTCATTTTTTATAGTTTCACAGAGTGTCGCTAAGATAGCACAAAGATTCGCAAAGTTTAAAAATAATACTTTTGCGAATCTCTGTGTTTTTTCTTTGTGTATCTCTGAGGAATAAAAATTATTTATTTACGAAGTCCTTAACCAATTGATGTGCTTCTTCCAAAGCTACTGGTAAGTCATAGTTTTTGATAATTACATCAAATTGCGGAGCCGTTGCCAATTCTACAGATGCTTTTGCAATACGCATATTGATTTTATCTTCACTCTCTGTAGAACGTTCTTTTAGTCTTCTTTTAAGTTCGTCGACACTCGGCGGTTTTACAAAAACAGCCAAAGTCTGTTCTGGGAATTTATGTTTAATTCGTAATCCGCCAGCAACATCAATGTCAAAAATCACGTTTTTTCCTAAAGCCCAGATTCGTTCGATTTCAGATTTTAAAGTACCGTAAAAGTTATCACGATAAACTTCTTCCCATTCTAGGAAATCTTCTGCCTTAATGTGTTTTTTGAATTCTTCTAACGAAATAAAATAATAATCTTTTCCGTGTTGCTCTTCTCCGCGAGGTTCGCGTGAAGCTGCTGAGATTGAAAATTCAAGGTTTAAATCTTCCTGTCCTAGTAAATGTTTTACGATAGTTGTTTTTCCTGATCCTGAAGGTGCCGAGAAAACAATTAATTTTCCTTTGTTCATTATAGTTTATGCTTTGGGCTTTAAGCTATACGCTTTAAGCTTTAATATTTGTGCGATTCTGTGCCTATTGCTTAAAGCTTACAGCTTACAGCTTTTATAAAACATTTAAAACCTGTTCTTTAATTTTTTCCAATTCATCTTTCATCATCACAACCAATTTCTGCATTTGAGCATGATTTGATTTTGAACCCATAGTATTAATTTCACGGCCCATTTCCTGAGTAATAAACCCCAATTTACGTCCGTTTGCTTCGCTTCCACCGACAGTTTCAATAAAATAATCTAAATGATTGGTTAAACGAACTTTTTCTTCAGTAATATCTAATTTTTCAAGATAATAGATCAATTCCTGCTCAAAGCGGTTTTCATCAACATTAACTTGTAATTCTGAAATTGCAGTTTGTAGACGGTCTTTAATCGCCTGAACGCGTTCTGGATCAAGAGCCAAAGCGTCATTCATGTATTGACGAATATTTCCAATTCGCAAGTTGAATTCTTTTTCAAGAGATTCACCTTCGTCTTTTCTAAAACTTAAGATGTTTTGTAAAGCTTCATCGATAATCACCTGAATTTGTTCCCAGTCGTTTTCATCAATTTCTTCGCGTTCTGTTTTTAATGTATCTGGCATACGAACTGCCATTTTCATTAGTTCCGTTTCATCGGCATCTTGGTACACTTCTCTCAATTGTGCGATATAATTTTTTACGACAGGAACATTTACTTTAGTCGAAGTCTGTTCGGCAGTACTTTCTACATAAATAGCAAAATCGATTTTTCCTCGTTCTAATTTTGTTGAAATCTGCGTTCGTAAGCCAAGTTCCATTTCGCGGTAAAGCGATGGCATTCTTACATTTAAATCTAAACCTTTACTGTTTAAAGACTTTACTTCGACTGTAATTTTTTTTGTAGGCAATTGCAAAGAAGCTTTGCCAAACCCTGTCATAGATTGTATCATATAATTGAGTATAAAGGCGCAAAGATAAATAAAAGTTTGCTGGTTTGTGTTGTAAATTGTTAATCAGTTTCGTACACAAAGTTTTTGTTATTCTTACGATAATGCTTTTATAACTTCAGCAACATTTTTTTGGCTGTTGCCGATGTAAATTTTACCGTCAATAATAAAAACCGGACGGCTTAAGAAAGTGTAATGTTCTAAGATATATTTTTTGAAGTCGGATTCGGTTAAAGATTTGTTCTTTAAATCCATAGACTTATACAATTGTGCTTTTTTGCTGAATAAAGCTTCATAACTGCCAGAAAGTTTATACATTTCTTCCAGTTGTTCTTCTGTAATTGGATCTTGTCTTATATCTTGAAAAACCAAATCATTTTCGGGTAAACTTTTAATGATTTTTCGACAAGTATCGCAAGACGCTAAGTAATATATTTTATTCATGATTTTTGAATTTTATTAGAATACAAAGAAAATTCATTTGAAACTTAAAAATGCCTAATTTTAGAAAAAAAATAATTATATGAGTTCAGTTTTTGAAACACAGAAAACGATAAGAGAAATTCTTTTAAAAATTTTAGAAAGTCATTCTTTAGAACAATTAAATAAAATTCCGCAGGGATTTAATAATAATATTATTTGGAATGTTGGCCATTGTGTCGCTGCACAGCAAACGTTGGTTTACAAATTATCGGGTCTTCCAACAATGGTTTCAGAAGATTTTATTTTAAAATACAGAAAAGGGACAAAGCCTGAAGGAGATGTTTCGGAAGAGGAAGTAAATGAGATTAAGGCATTTCTTATGAGCACTTATGAAAAGACTAAAAATGATTTTGAAAGCGGTCTTTTTGTTGATTATAATCAATATACAACCAGTATGGGATTTACGCTTAAAAATGTCCAAGATGCATTAGATTTTAATAATTATCACGAAGGAATTCATACCGGAATCGTAATGACTTTAAGAAAATTAGTTTAAATAAAAATCCCGCTTTAAGCGGGATTTTTATTATTCTACTATAGTCTCAATTGTGACTTTCATTGCACCTGCACCTTTGTGCTTGGTAATATCCATAAAAGCTCTTTTTGATAAATCTATTTCACGTGTTTTTACAAAAGGTCCACGATCTGTAATTTTCACAATAACGAATTTTCCGTTGGCTTCATTTGTAACTTTTACTCTTGTTCCAAAAGGAAGTTTTTTGTGAGCAGCAGTATATTGGTTGTTGTTGAATCGGCTTCCGTTGGCAGTTCTTTTTCCGTTAAAACGATCAGCGTAGTAGGAGGCGTGAGCGTTTTTTTTGTAGGGTCTAAGTTTTAAACCTTTATCTGTAAAAACAGAATCTACAGGTAATGCAATAATATTTGGTCTTGCATTTTTAACAGTGTCTTGAATAATTTTGGGTTCTGTTGTAGGTTTGGTTTGACTTATAACATACGAAAAGCCGCTAATTAAAGTCAGAGCAATTGTGGCGAATAAAATGTTTTTTTTATTTCTCATGGGTTATTTTTTTTCAGACTTGGGGGGAGTTTGTACAAATAATATGCCGAGATAAAAAAAGCCCTGAAAAAGGGCTTTTAATTGGTATTTTCTAGAACCAAAGGTTCCACGGAATTCTACTTAAAATAAGTAATAATCCTAATCCGTAAAAAATAGCAAAGGTTTTAAATTTAGCTTCGCTGTTGATTAATTTTTTATGTTTAGACCATCCAATTGTAATTAGGACGATTGCAATAAGATTAATTAATGGGTGTTCTAATGATGTTAATCTAAGTTCTGCATTAGACATTTGTCCAAAAGCTGCTTTTCCTAGCGGAGAAACAAAATATAATATTAAACCAATCAATAATTGTGTGTGAGTACCAATTAAAGCGAATAATGCAATTTTACGATCTTTAGCTGTAAACTCTTTTTTTGAAGTAACTCCTAGGATTGCATTAACAACTGCAACAAGCAAAAGAAGCAATGCAAGATATGCCCATCCAGAGTGAAATTTTTGTAGAAAATTATACATAAACCTTGTTTTTTGTTTGAAACAAATATAGCAAAAATGACTAAAAAAAAACGGCATTAAACTTAAAAGTCAATGCCGTTTTTATTATTTAGGATGGTTCTTTATTAGTTGAAAGAATATCTAGCTCCAACTTGCATTTGCCATCTTGCTGATTGTAAACCTACATCATCAATTTGGTTAACACTGTTTGCAACATTCGGGTTGAAGTTGAATGTTGGAGTAGTTCCGTTTGCTAAGAAACCAACTTGTTGAAGTAATAATACTTGATCATTTGTAGCAAAGTATCTTCTTCCCCAGTTTTTGTTTAACAAGTTTGTAAAGTTAAATACGTCAGCTGTGAATTCCAATTTGTGGCTTTTTTTACCAACATTAATTTTAAATTCCTGAGCTAATTTTAAGTCAATAACATGACTCCAGTCTAAACGATCACCATTACGTTCAGCATATTTACCTCTTCTGCTATTTAGGTATTTATTTCCAGAGATATAAGCATCAAGAGCTGCCCATTGTTGGTCTGGAGTTAAAGCATTACCAGTAGCTGTAACTAAGTTAATTTCACTTCTGTTAGATGGGATATAAACTAAAGCAGAGTTTTGGTTTGTATCTTTCATGATTCTTCCAAGGTCATTGTAAACATAGCTAAATGGAGTTCCTTGTGCACCTTCGTAGTACAATCCAATAGTAGTTTTGATATGATCATTCCATTTGAATTTGATAGAAGAGTTAGCCATAACTCTAGATCCTTGATCAAAATCTGATCTAGTTACTCCAGAAATTGCATTTGAACCATTAACAGTTTCGATGTATTGCCATTGAGAGCTGTTTTGTGAACTTGTTGCATCCATCCAAACATTAGATTCTCCATAAGAATATGTTGCAGAGATGTTAGCGTCGATAAAGTCTGATTGGAAGTATTTAGTTAATGTGAAATTTGTATTCCAAGCACTTCCTGCTTTTTTGTTTGAACCTAAGTAGATACCAGAGTATGTGTTGTCAACAAGTACGTTGTTGTACATTGGTCTAACATCAGCACCTGTAGTATAATTTTGTGGTCCTCTAAGGTTTAAGTTTTGGTATTGAATTGAATTCAAGTTTTCGTTGAAGATTGCTTCTGCAGATAAAACTAATCCACCTGGCAATTTACGGTCAAATCCAATACTAGTTTTTAATACTTGAGGTAATTTGAAATCTTTAGCAAATAAGTCGATGTTTCCACCTACTTTTCCACTTCCTGGCTCTGGACCTAATGCAACACCATTGTAGTAAAGTTGGCTGTTAACATCAGTGTTAGCATTGAAACGAGGCTTAGTAGCACCTAAGTTAGTATCAATAAGGTTTTGACCCATACCATAGTTGTTGTAAGCTCCACCTGGCCATACTAAAGGTACTCTTGATGTAAATACACCAATACCTCCACGTACTTGAGTTTCTTTATCTCCGTTTACGTCATAGTTGAATCCAATTCTTGGAGAGAAATGTACAGTGTTTTTAATTGGCTGTCCAACTTTTGCACCTTTAAGATCTTTTCCAGCAGCTTCCAATAATGGAATAGTTCTGTTGTTGAAATCGTTATTTACAGTTCCATCTTCCCATACTGGCATATCAGCACGTACACCTACAGAAACTCTGAAGTTGTCAGAAACTCTAATGTTATCTTGAACATATAAACCAAATTGGTTCATGTTAAATTCAGCAGCTCCTTGAGAATCATCTCCTGAACCTCCAATTAAAGAGTATCCTAAACGGTATCTGTTTGGTGCAGCATCATTTAAGAAATCGTTAAGGTTGTTGTAAAGGTAAGAACCAAAGTTTCTTTGAATAAATACGTTTTTAGCGTAAGTTAATTCGTTATGAGTACCAATTAAGATATTGTGTTTACCTGCGTTAATTTCGAAGTTATCTGTAATTGTTAAAGTTCTTTGTTTTAGTAAGTTTGCTGTTGAGCTAGCTTCTGCACCAAAGTAAATTGTTCCTGAACCATCTCTAATTTCTACTGTAGGGAATGGGTTTCCTGATGCATCTCTATCATCATTCACAGTTGTAAAACCAACTACAAGGTTGTTTGAGAATTTGTTGTTAAATCTAGTGTTTAACTCTAACGACGCAGAGTTTGTAACAGATTCGAAGTCTTGAGCACCATTAACAAAGTTCAAAGAAGTTGCAGTTGAACGGTATGGTGAGAAGTTTGTTGCTTTAACATAACTGTTCTTAACAGAAAGTTTGTTATTGTCATTAATGTTCCAGTCAACTTTAGCGATTAATTTATCAGAAACTAAAGTTTGAGTATTGTTGTTATAAACACCTGGATTATAACCATACTTAGTTTGAAGTAAGTCAGTTAATGTGTTAATTCTATCTTGAGCTACAGCACCACTGTAAGGGTTTGTTCCGCTGATTCCGATATTACCAGTATAGTTGTTGATGTCAAACGGAGCTGGTGTCTCGTTGTCTTGTCTTTCGTAGTTGATGAAGTAGAATAATTTATCTTTTAAGATCGCTCCTCCAGCTCTTACACCGTAAGTCTGCGCTGTAAAGTCAGATAATTTTTTTCTTTCAGCTGTACTGCTTGCTTTTTGTGGAGTTTTTCCAGCTAAAGACTGATCTCTGTATAAGAAATAAGCAGAACCATCAAAGTTATTTGTTCCAGAACGTGTAATAGCACTAATTGCACCTCCAGCGAATCCAGATAATTTAACATCGTAAGGAGAAACACTCACTTGGAATTGCTCAATCGCATCTAATGAAATTGGAGAAACTCCTGTTTGTCCACCATTCGTACCGTTTGCAGCTAATCCGAAAACGTCGTTGTTTACAGCTCCATCAATGTAAATTGCATTGAATCTGTTATTTTGTCCGCCGATTGAGATTACATCATCCCCACGCATTTGTGCTTGTGGTGTAAGTCTTGCAAAATCAGCAATGTTTCTTGATAAAGATGGTAATTCATTGATCTTGTCGTGATCGATAACTGTTTGAGCTCCAGTCTTTTTTGAGTTAAAAGTTGGGTCTTTTTTACCAACAACAACAACTTCGCTAAGTTGGTTTGTTTCGTCTTTTAAGACAACTTTTAAACTTTTAGAATCACCAAGTTGTAAATAAACTCCTGACTCTGTGTAGGTTGTGAAACCAATGAAAGTCACTTCAATTTTGTAAGGACCACCAACACGCATGTTAGAGATTCTAAAGTGACCATCAAAATCCGTTGTAGTTGAGTAACGGCTACCTGAAGCCTCATGAACTGCAAGAATTGTTGCTCCTGGAAGAGACTTGTTTTGCGAATCGTAAACAACCCCATTTATCGAAGAAGTTGTGTTACCTTGTGCATAAATATCTCCTGCATAAATAAACGCTAAAAGCAGTAAGAGAAACTTTGACAATTTTTTCATCTGTTTTGTTATTTGTTTTTGGCAAAATTATAACAAATAACTCAGATAATGTTATCGAAATGTTAAGAAAAATAAGTTTTGTCTTTTGTGTTGCGCATTAAAATGAATTTTTCTCTTTTCAATAAAAAAAATATTGATTTGTTGAATTATTGCGACGCTTTTTTGTTAAATATGTAATTATTTGAACTGTCTTGTAGCCTAAAACGCGCAAATTAACGCTTTTTTCATGCTTTTTATCGGTTATTTATACGAAAAAACGCCTTAATTTTGATTAAATTAAGACGTTTCAAAGTGTTATGAAATTTTTAAATTTCTGTTTTTATTTGTTTTTCAAGAAGTGATTCAGCAAAAATGAAGTTGAACTATCATGAGTTTTAACAGTTTTAGAATTGATCTCATCCAAGATTGAATTTGCCAATTGTTTTCCTAATTCTACTCCCCATTGATCAAAACTGAAAATGTTCCAAATGATTCCCTGAACAAAAATTTTATGTTCATATAATGCAATTAAAGATCCTAAACTTTTTGGTGTCAATTTTTGGATTAAAATTGTATTTGTTGGTTTGTTTCCAGTAAAAACTTTAAATGGTAATAAGTAAGAAGCTTTTTCTGCCGATAGGCCTTGTTTGTCAAATTCTGCCTGAACTTGCGCTTCTGTTTTTCCATTCATTAAAGCCTCAGTCTGAGCAAAGAAATTTGACATTAATTTGTCATGATGGTCTTCGTTGCCATAAAGTGGTTTTACAAATCCGATAAAATCTGTCGGGATTCTTTTTGTTCCTTGGTGAATTAATTGGAAGAATGCATGCTGCGAATTTGTTCCTGGCTCTCCCCAGATAATTGTTCCTGTTTGATAGTTAACAGGTTTTCCGTCGCGTCCAACACTTTTTCCGTTACTTTCCATCGTTGCCTGCTGTAAGTAAGGAGCTAATTTTGATAAATATTGTGTGTAAGGAATCAAAGCTTCACTTTCTGCACCATAAAAATTATTGTACCAAACACTTAATAAAGCTAAAATTACTGGAATGTTTTCATCAAATTCTGCAGATTTAAAATGCTCATCCATTTCGTTTGCACCAACTAATAATTGGTTGTAGTTGTCAAAACCAACTGCCAAAGCAATACTTAAACCAACAGCACTCCAAAGAGAAAATCTTCCTCCAACCCAATCCCACATTGGGAAAACATTGTCTGGATTGATTCCAAATTCTGTTACATTTTTAATGTTGGTAGAAACCGCTGCAAAGTGTTTTGCAATATCTTCCTGAGAAGCCGATTTTAAAAACCATTCTTTAATAGTTACAGAATTCGAAAGGGTTTCCTGAGTTGTAAATGTTTTAGAAACAATTACAAATAAAGTAGTTTCAGGATTTAATTTTTTAATGATTTCGTTTACGTGATCACCGTCAACATTTGAAACGAAATGAAGATTTAAGTGATTTTTATAAAACTGTAAAGCTTCGACAGCCATAACTGGTCCAAGGTCAGAACCGCCAATTCCAATATTTACAACATCAGTAAAAGCTTTTCCTGTGTACCCTTTTCTTTGTCCAGAAATAACTTCTTCAGTAAATTTTTTGATTTTATTTTTTACTTCATACACTTCTGGAATTACATTTTCTCCGTCAACAGTAATAACTGCCGATTCTGGAGCGCGTAAAGCGGTGTGAAGTACTGCACGGTTTTCTGTTTTATTAATTAATTCACCTCCAAAATAATCAGCAATTGCATTTTTCAATCCAATTGAATTTGCCAATTCTAATAAAAGCGAAATAGTTTCCTGACTGATATTGTTTTTAGAATAATCTACAAGGAAATCGTTCCATTGCAAATTAAATTTTTCAGCGCGGGCACTATCTTGTTGAAACAATTCTTGTATGGTGGTTTCGTGAATTGCGTTATAGTGGTTTTGGAGATTTTTCCACGCTTCAGTCCCAGTTGGGTTTGTTGTGTTTAAAGCCATTTTTATCTATAATTGAGTTTGTTCTTTGAAACACAAAAATACTGAAATAACTTTTAAAAGGGTAGTGGTTCACGATTATATAACAATTAGTTGCGAAAACGTTTTATGAGTTTTAATCCTGAGTTTTTGTATTTATGATGATCGCGCCATCATTTTCTTTTTCATTATAAATTATGCGGCTGCTGTTTACATTTAGAAAATCTAAAGTAATAATATCAGATTTTTTAAGTGGCAATACGATTGTATCTTGTTTTTTATCGTATTGAAAGGGAATTCCGTTTATTACAATCAAAGGCGATTTCCCAATTAAATCTTTTTCGAAAGCATTGTCAACTAATTTTTGTACATAATAATTATTGTCTTTTATATCATTTAAAATGAAAACCTTCGGATTGGAACATCCAACGTTCAATAGTGATAAAAGAATCAATAGATATTTTGACATGATTATGTAAGGTTGAAGAAAAGATTTTTTGAATGTCGTTTTTACCAAATCTTCCACCAAGGTTTTTTATTGATTTCTATAATTTTTTTATTGATGTCAACATCAATTCTTTTTAAAGTTTCCGTTTTTAATTTAGAATCATCAAAAAACAATTCACCATTATCGCTCATTCCAAGCGGAGATTTTGTTCTCTCTTTCCAGTTTTCAGTTTGTAATTCCGGAATCAAGTCAGCATCGATTTTTTCGCGAAAGCGTTTTTGAGCTTTTTCGATAATTTCTTCTTCTAAGTTGGAAGTTGAATTTTTAAAGAGTGAAATCGAAATGTCGGGAATATTCAAAAGAAAAACCTGAGTTTTGCTGCCAATTTTATAAATATCCAACACTTTGAAGTATGCAATTGAATCTAAAAGGAAATGACCGTTTTTTGCCGAATCAGGGTTAAATTTTGATAAATCTTTTGGATGGGAACTCGCAATTAAATATCTCAAATTTCCCGAAAGACCTCCGCCAATTGAGCTCATATCAGTAAAACCTTTTTCCTGAATGATCTGCCCGACTTTATAATTTAAAAGTAAATTCTCAGACAAATTGGTGTCTCTGTAAAATAATTTTAAACCAGAAAAAGTTTCATGATACATGGTTTTAAGACGAGAATTTTTCATTGGTTTCCTTTACTTAAATTGTAGTGTCACTAAAAAATAATGCGGAATTTTAAAATGTGTTCCAAGATTTTCGGGTCTAATATCAGATTGAACAACTTCGCAGTAAGAACTAGATCCGTCTGCATGTTTTGTTGGAGTTAAAATGGCAAAAATTGCAGTTTCCTGGCTTGCGTCTAAATTTAATTCAGTTTTACTTCCGAAAAAATCCTTTAAAGCATATTGATCAGAGTTATCTTTTAAGTTAAAATAGGATTTTTTACTACCAAATTTAGAACCTCTAATATATGCTTTCAACTTTCCATCGGCCATTTTGAATAAAAACTTTAAAGATTCCTTGTCTGAATTTATTTTGAAATAATCATTTTCTGATCCATCAAAAAGAACTGATTTATTAAGTTGTTTCCCGTTTTTAAATTCTTGGATCGAAATGATGTATTGTTTTCCTTTAATATTGTTTCCTTCAAAGTTTAACTGTTCAAAATAAATGTTTTCGAAATCAATTAAATTTTGAATATCGCTGTTTTCACTGCCGTAATTGCTGGTTACTTTGATATTGTTCTGTCCAAAAGAAAAGTTTACTGCTAAAGTTAAACCCAGTAATAAATGTTTAATTTTCATGAAAATAGCTCGTTTATAAATTACCGATACTGTCCAATTCTCTTTTCAAAGGTTCAATTTGCTTCATAAAACGAGTTCTATCACTGCCTGTCAAAGATTCTCCAGTTGGCAGATTTAATCGAAGCGCATCTACTTGAACGCCGTTTTTCCAGAAACGGTAACAAACGTGAGGACCAGAAGCCAAACCAGTACTTCCAACCAGACCAATTGTTTGTCCTTGCGTTACGCGCTGTCCGCGGCGAACTAGGATTTTAGACATGTGTAAATATTGAGTAGAGTAGGTTCCGTTGTGTTTTACTTTTACAAAGTTTCCGTTTCCTGCAGTATATCCTGTTGTTTCTACAACTCCCGAAGCTGTTGTCGAAATCGGTGTTCCGGTTGGAGCAGCATAATCGGTTCCTTTGTGTGCTTTCCAAGTGTGTTGCACCGGATGAAATCTATTCATTGTGAATCTTGAAGTGATTCGGCTGAATTTAATTGGGGTTTTTAAGAAGAAGTTTTTAAGTGTTTTTCCTTCATCATCATAATATTCTACTTTTCCAGAAGTAGTATCTTTTTCAAAAGGAAAAGCATAAACGATTTTACCTTTATATTCAAAAAACGCTGCTTCAAGATCTTCAACGCCATCATAGGTTTTTCCGTTTATGAAACGTTCTGTGAAAATTAAACCATAACGATCTCCTTTCTTAAGTTTAAAGAAGTCAATCGACCATGAAAATACTTTTGTAATTCTGCCGGCCAATGCTGTTTCAACATCTTCACCTCCTAAAGTTTCAGATAATGAAGTTTTTAAAACACCGCCAATTATTTTTCTTTTTAAAGTAACCGGTTTTACTTTTTTGTAGGCTTTAGCAATACTGTCTCTTAAGTCAATAACATAATAACTTAAGGCGTCAGGCTGATAAATAAAAACTTGAAGTTTATTGGTTTTGTTTTTGGAACGTAATAAAGTGAAAGGTTTGTTGTAACGAATAGATCTCACATTAAAAGAATCTTTTACCTGTTCAACAATATCGTGTACTTTTTTGTCTCCGATATTTTGACTTTGTAAAATAGATCCGAAAGAGTCTCCTTTTGAAATTGTATCGTTAACAATATTGAAATCTGCGTAATTAAAACCGAATTCTATTTTTTTGGTTGCTGGTTTAGTAATTTTGATTTCTACTTTTTCTTCTGCTTTTTTGCATGAAAAGATAGAAAACAAGACAATTAAAATTACGACTGCTTTTTTCAAACTTTTTGGATTTTTGCGGCGAAATTAAACCTCGGTTTCGTTTCCCCAATTGGACAATTCTTCTTCGGTCCACAATTTAGGAAAAAAGATGCGTCTTTGGTATTTTGGATGCATATATTTTTGCCAGTCACTTCCTCCTGTTGCTTCTCCATTACCTTTTCCGCTTTCCAAAATATATTTTCTAGCAGTATTAAGATGCTGCATAACCCAAGTGATATTCACCGTTTTATCGTAGTGACGCATTGCGGTAATTAATTCGGGATTTTGCTGGTCATTTTCTGGAAGCTGTGAAAATTTCTGCCATATATTTTTTGTCTTAAAAGTAGACATCTGTCTTAAAAACTGAACTTTGTATTTGTTTTCGAATTCTTGAAGTAAATACGATTTTTCGCCGGTGTGATAATCTTTTCCTGCGGCCTGCCAATATAAATGTTCAAAGCTGGTTTCAAGATCTGTATTTTCGTCAAAATTTGATTTGTATCTGCGGTCTGTTAAATTGATAACATCTGTAGAAGCAAATTCAATCATTCGGTATTGTGCACTTTGAAAACCGCTTGCTGGCGTAAGTGTATTTCTGAATTTCATATATTGATCTACTTCCATTCCGTTTTCCATAATACTGAACGAATTGGTAAGCATATCAAAATATCTGGTAATTCTTGAAAGTCTTTCGCTGAAAAAGTCAACTTGAATGTTTTCTTTTTCGGCAATCTGATCAATTTCCCAAAGAATCATTTTGAAAATTAATTCATTTACCTGATGATACATTATAAATACCATCTCATCAGGAAGTGTGGTGCGTTGTATTTGTAAATTTAAAAGGGCATCGGTTTGAATATAATCCCAATAAGTGATTGGTTTAGCCCAAAGCAATCCTTCTAACTGAACATCAGTTTTTTGATTTATGGCTTGAAATTTAAGATCAATTTCTTTTAAAATTGCTTCTGAATTATCAGTTAAATTCATTTCTTTTTTACTTTAAGCGGACTTTTTAATCCTTTATATTCATCGAGATCTGCTTTTAGCGAGCCAACCGCTAGATCTGCTTTAATTCGTATTGGAACTTTGTTGTCATCGTCTGTTATCCAGAGCGTTAAGCTTTCTTTTTCTTTAAAAACTCTTCCGGTCTGTACCAGTGGCTTAAAAACCATAGTAGAAACCGTGCCAAATTTAGTTGTAATATCTTGACGGCCTACAAATTTTAACTTAAATTTTGTGATTTCATCATCAAAAAACATGTCTATTGTGATGGCTTCGCCTGATTTCAGTTTGTCAATATTAGGATGATTTCTTAAAAAATAAAAAGACGAAACAATATCCTGCACATTATCAGTGATTACAATTGTTTTTTCTGATTTTCTTTTATAATCTTTTACCAAAACACGGTTTTCATTTTGGTTGAAAAATCCTTCTTGATTTTTGGTATAACCGCCTTCGTCAATTTTTCGAACATATCGATAAGGTTTTCCTGATTCTTTGTCAAAATAGCTTTCGTATAAATCTTCAACTTTAAAAAAGAATTTAGACATTCCAGTTGTATAACCTTTACCTACAGCATGAAATACTTTTTTATTGCTGATGGTTGCATCTTTTAATTCAAGAGTTGCATATCCAGCATTTACGATACCATAATGAATCCTGAATTTGAAGTATTCTCCAGTGTCAAATGCATCCTCTTTTTGAGAATCGAAGGCAAAACACGTGAGAACTAATATAGTGAGAATGAGTTTTTTCATAGTACATTTTTTACATCTATATATAAAGATAAATAAATGCAAATTCTATTCCAAATGTATCAAAACAAAAAAACTCAGTCAAGAATGACTGAGTTTTTATGCTATTAACTAACCAAAAAACTATAAATTATGAAATTTATATCAATTCGGAAGGAAACCACCCCTTCCTGATTTGCGAGTGCAAAGATAGATAGAAAGTTCAAAAAACAAATAGCCAAAGTCAAGTTTAACATAACATTTGCAAAAAAAGCATCGTTTTTTAGAGAATTATACTGTTTTATGCATGAAAATTAACGTTTTATAGTGTTCCTCTCAATTCTTGCTCTCTTTCAATTGACTCAAAAAGGGCTTTAAAGTTACCTGCGCCGAAACCTTTTGCACCCATTCTTTGAATAATTTCAAAGAAAAGTGTCGGTCTGTCTTGAACTGGTTTCGTAAAAATCTGCAATAAATAACCGTCTTCATCAGCATCGACCATGATCGCTAATTTTTCAATTTCATTAATATCTTCTTTCATCATATCCATATGAACACCCAATCTTTCTGGAATTGCTTGGTAGTAGGTATGTGGAGGAGCTGATAAAAATTCAACACCGCGAGCCCTTAGTTGTGATACTGTTTTGATAATATCGTCTGTAGCAATAGCAATATGCTGAATTCCAGGTCCGCCGTAAAAATCTAAATATTCTTCAATCTGCGATTTTTTCTTTCCTTCTGCTGGTTCGTTGATAGGGAATTTAATTCTTCCGTTTCCGTTTGACATTACTTTACTCATCAATGCAGAATATTCTGTAGTAATTTGTTTGTCATCAAAAGAAAGGAAATTCACGAATCCCATAACTTCTTCGTAAAATTTTACCCAAGTATTCATTTCATTCCAACCTACGTTTCCAACCATGTGATCAATATATTTTAATCCTGTTGGTTCTGGATTATAGTCTGATTTCCATTCTTTATAACCTGGTAAGAAAACGCCATTATAATTTTTTCTTTCTACAAAAATGTGAACCGTTTCTCCGTAAGTGTAAATTCCCGAACGGATAACTTGACCAAATTCATCTTCTTCAACAGTTGGTTCCATAAAAGAACGTGCGCCGCGTTTCATCGTTTCTTCGTAAGATTTTGTAGCATCTTCAACCCAAAGGGCTGCAACTTTAACTCCGTCACCGTGTTTTTTCAAATGTTCGTTTATTGCAGAATCAGCCGTTAAAGGTGTTGTCAAAACAATTCTGATTTTATCTTGTTTCAAAACATAAGATGCTTTGTCTTTTACTCCAGTTTCTAATCCGGCATAAGCCAATGATTGGTAACCAAAAGCTGTTTTATAATAATGTGCAGATTGTTTTGCATTGCCTACATAAAATTCTACATAATCTGTTCCTAATAACGGAAGGAAATCTTGTGCTCCTTCAAATATTTTCTCTAATCCGTATTCTACTGATTTTACTTCTTTTGACATAATGTTTATTTGTTTAATCGGTTAATCGTTTAATTGATTTTACCGAAATGTTGTGTTTAAAATTTGTTTTTTAACGCAAAGGGCGCAAAGATTTTTTAAGTTGGATTTTATAAAATCGCTAAGAACGCAAAGCTTTGTGAACTCGTTTGAGTAAAACGTCATTACATTCTTTGCAAACTTTGCGAAAATCCTTTGTGAACTTTGCGTTACAAACTGAAATTACTCCGTCCAAGATTTATAATACTGTCCATCATCAAGACCCATAGCTTCTTCCGTAACCATAAGCGGTCTGAAAGTATCAACCATAACAGCTAATTCCTGAGTTTCTTTGTGACCAATACTGCGTTCCATTGCGCCTGGCGCTGGTCCGTGCGGAATTCCTTTTGGATGTAAAGTGATATGACCTTGCTCAATATTATTACGACTCATAAAATCGCCATCTACATAATATAGAACTTCGTCAGAATCTATATTGCTGTGATTGTAAGGCGCCGGAATTGCTTTCGGATGATAATCGTAAAGTCTTGGGCAAAATGAACAAACGACAAAAGTGGCCGTTTCAAAAGTTTGGTGTACCGGAGGCGGTTGGTGAACACGTCCCGTTATAGGTTCAAAATTGTGAATCGAGAATCCGTATGGGAAATTATATCCATCCCAACCCACAACATCAAAAGGATGCGTTGCATAAACCACTTCGTGAATCATGCCTTCTTTTTTGATTTTGATTAAAAAATCACCTTTTTCGTCGTGTGTTTCCAATTCGCTTGGCAAAATAAAATCACGCTCACAAAATGGAGAATGTTCTAAATGCTGACCAGATTGGTTTTTATATCGTTTTGGAGTATAAAATGGAGAATACGATTCTACATAAAATAGTCTGTTTTCTGTCGTTTCGAATTCTATTTGGTAAATAATGCCACGCGGAATAATTAAGTAATCGCCATATTCAAAAGGAATATTTCCTAACATGGTTCTTAATTTCCCTTTTCCTTTGTGGATGAAAAGCATTTCGTCGGCATCGGCATTTTTGTAGAAATAATTTCGAAGCGATTCTTTCGGTGCAGCCAAACCAATGATACAGTCTTTATTGACTAACATAGCTTTTCGGCTGTCCAGAAAATCGTTTTCTGGTTTTAATTCAAAACCTTTAAATAAAAGTGATTTTATATTTTTTCCGATTGCAATTTTTGGCTCAACCGAATAAGAATTTAAAATTTCTTTGACCTGAGTTGGTCTGTGAACGTGATAAGACAATGATGAATGTCCGTGAAAACCTTCGGTTCCAAACAATTGTTCGTAGTAAAAACCTCCGTTTGGTTTTTCGAATTGGGTGTGTCTCTTTTGAGGAAAATCTCCAAGTTTATGATATAATGGCATGGCTTTTCAATTAGATAATTTTTAAATTAATTAGATAATTCGAAAATTTTGAATTGTGTGAACAGATAATCAAGTCAATCTTAGTATTGACTAATTATCTCAATTCGATAGCTTCATTCAGGATTTCTCTTGATGAGGAATTGAAGATACTCTAATAAACCTGTCCATTTTGTTTTCATTATAACAAATGTCGTAATTTTTTCGAAGTAAAAATAAAAATTATATTAATTATAACTAAAATAATTTAATGTTTTTTGATATAATTTTCACGAAGCAAAAAAATAACACGATTTTATTGAAGTATTCATTACTATAATACTAAAATAAGAAACCAATGCTGAACCATGTAAAACTTTTAGACATTTCTGGCGACCAGGATTGTTTAATCTCAATTGGGCCAATAATAGTTTCTAATCCGTAACCTACTGCGTAACCAGTATATTTAGGCATTGAAATCCAATCGACACCGCTGAAAATATTATCACCTAAATTGGCAAAGTTGGCAGACAGATTAATGTGATTTTTTCTGATGATTTCGTAATCCAACGTAATTCCGGTTTTAATAAAACTGTTTCCTGCAATACTCAAAAAATCATATCCATAGAAATAATTGAAGTTATTGATTTTGCTGTAACCGTAACCACCTAATATATAATCGAAGAATGGCACACTGCTGTTTCCAAAAGTAAATCCTGCATCGGCATCAATTTTAACAGTCGCTCTTCTAAATAATGTTTCTACAAAAGAGACTTCTGCCTTTGCCATAGAAAAAGGTTTAAAAGTCTTGGTATAATCTGAAGATGCTAAATAAGTTTGTAAATCTGTTGAGAAATATAATCCAGAACTTGGATAGTATTTGTCATCAAACGAGTCGTACTTTAGATAAGCAAAAGCACTAAAATAATTGCTTTTGTCAATTATATTTTCTTCGTTGGAAAGTGTTGGCGAGTTTATTTTTAAATATTTATATTCTAAACCACCACCCATTAAAAACTTCTGAACAAAAATAGTTTGAAAATAAGCCTGATTATTTACGTCCATAAAATCAACGTTGATTAAACTGACATTTGGATTTTGCGAAACAAGATTACTCAAACTAGTAGTTACATTTCGATTAAATTGATTCAATCTTGAACGGAAACCAAAACTGATATTAAATCCGTTTTCGACATAATAATTTAAATCATACCTGAAATTGTCTCCTAAAATAATGTCAAGCGAAGTAACATCATTTTTTAGGAAAGTTTTTTTGTGGGTAAGATTTAATAAAATACCGCTTTTATAAAGTCCGTCATAATGAAGTCCCAATTTTAAATACGTCTGTGTTGGATTTTCTTTTAGAACCAGATCCAAATCATCTTTTTCTCCATTTGGCTGCAGACAATATGAAATAGTACTAAAGTTTTGTGTTGCGTTTAAGTTGTTAATTCCAGCTTTTAGATTATCGTAGGTAATCGTGCTTCCGGGTTTAAAACGAAGTTTACCTCGAATATATTCTTTAGTATAATTGTCTAATTGGTCGGTATTAATTTTCTGGATCTGAATTGTGTCTGTTGCCACTTTTAGTTTTGGCTTTTTATAAAAAGTGGTTTCGTCCGACAGTGATTTGATTTTTTCATAAACAGCAAAAGCGGCTTCTTCACCTTTGCGGATAATTTCTTCGCCTTTATCAAATGAGATTACGCCATAATCACGAATGTCTGGTTTAATGTAAACATCCGTGTCTTTTATTTTGTTTTTCATCTTGTCTATTGACTGCAGATTGGTAATCTGAACCAGAATTCGTGTAGCATTTTTCAGGTTTTTCCTTTTCATTAAATCATCCTGAACATCAACTCCAATAATAATATCGGCGCCCATTTTACGAACCTCTTGTATTGGGTAATTGTTTACGACACCACCGTCTACCAATAAATTTCCATCAATTTCAACTGGAGTAAACAGGGAAGGAAAAGCCGCACTCGCCATCATGGCTTGAACTAGATTTCCTTTGTTAAGAAGAACTTCTTCTCCAGTTTCGATATTGGTTCCAATACATAAAAATGGAGTTGGCAGTTTATTGAAATCACGCACATGACGAACATTTCTTGTCAAACTGCTCAATAAATTGTAATTGTACATTCCTTTTGAAAGTGCTTCAGGAATGCCGACTCTAAAATTACTGAACGGCAGAACTATCGCGTACAATTCGTCATTCTTTTTACCGTAAAAATTCTTCGATGAACGTGGAATATAATCGTTTATTAATTCGTCAAAGTTGGTTTTTTTAAAAATAGAATCGATTTGAGAAGCATTGTAGCCAGAAGCATACAATCCCCCGATTACAGATCCCATGCTGGTTCCGCCAATGTAATCGATTTTGATTCCGGCTTCTTCCAAAACTTTCAAAACACCAATATGTGCAAAACCTTTGGCGCCGCCGCCACTTAAAACCAATCCGATTTTAGGTCTTTTTACACTGTCTTTTTTTACTTCCTGAGAAAATGATTTTTGTGAAAAAAGCACTAACAACGCAAACATCATAGAAACTGCTTTCCAAATTATATTTGGAAGAAGTTTTTTTGATGGGATATTTGAAATGGACAGCTTATTTTGGCGCATAAAAATTTGCAAGTTAGTTTTGTAAAAGTCGGCAATTTTTTTGGGTTAATTCTTAATATGATGTTGTTTTTGAAAGTATTAATTTTTTGTCTTTATCGTACTTCCAAACATCGTTATGCGTTCTCGCACCGCCTCGACAACTCGATGTAAGTGTCTTTTTGATTTTGTCGACTTTCACATCGCAAAACATATCACATTTCGGATTGTAATTGGATGGGAAATTTAGAAGTTCAAAATTTTTAGTTTTTGGATTAAAAATAAAAATCTGATAAATGGTATAAACTCCCATTCCGTCATCGGTATGATACGAAGCGAAATCTGTAAAACCGTCAAAATTATAATCGTTAATTTCTAAATGGGATGGTTTTCCTGTGATCGAAACTTCAATGTTATTTATAATTTGAGTTTTTCCAGTTTGAACATTTTTTATTTCTACTGCTTGCTCATATTCGTCATCGTTATTTCCAATTTTATTTTTAAAGTGTATCTCGATTTTACTTTTGTCTTTTTGTACAAATGAAATATCGTTTTGACTATAAGAAATAGAAAAAAATAAACACAGAATAATATGTAATAACCTTTTTTTCAAAATGAATTAGCTTTCTTTAGGATGATAAAATGCAACAATTTTTTTGGCTCTAGAAACTCCTATAACGTCTGAAATTTCTTTTTCTGTAGCCAATTTTAATCTTTTAACACTTTTAAAATGTTGTATTAATGCCAGCATTGTTTTTTCGCCAATTCCAGGAATGCTTTCTACAGAAGAATTAAGAGCGGCTTTGCTTCGTTTGTCACGGTGAAAAGTGATTCCAAATCTATGTGCTTCGTTTCGCAATTGCTGAATTACTTTTAAAGTTTCGGACTTTTTATCCAGATAAAGCGGAATAGAATCGCCTGGATAGAAAAGTTCTTCTAGACGTTTTGCGATTCCGATAATGGCAATTTTACCACGTAAACCCAATTCATCAATACTTTTTAAAGCCGAAGAAAGTTGTCCTTTTCCACCATCAATAATAATTAATTGCGGAAGGGGTTCATTTTCGTCTAATAATCTTTTGTAACGTCGGTACACAATTTCGGTCATCGAAGCAAAATCATCAGGACCTTCAACGGTTTTTACGTTAAAATGGCGGTAATCTTTTTTACTTGGTTTTCCGTCTTTAAAAACAACACAAGCCGCAACGGGATTTGTTCCTTGTATATTCGAGTTATCAAAACATTCGATATGACGAGGTTCAACAGGAAGACGTAAATCTTTCTGCATCTGCGCCATAATTCGGTTTACGTGTCTGTCTGGATCTACAATTTGCAATTGCTTCAATTGTTCAATTCGGTAGAATTTAGCATTTCGAATCGATAAATCCAGAATCTGTTTTTTGTCTCCCAGCTGTGGAACGGTTACTTTAATATTTTCGCCCAAATCCAATTCAAAAGGAACAATGATTTCTTTTGATAATAATTGAAAACGTTCACGCAATTCGACAATCGCCAATTCTAATAATTCTTCATCGCTTTCATCCAATTTTTTCTTTATGTCTAAAGTGTGCGAACGAATAATCGAACCATGAGAAATCTGCAAGAAATTGACATAAGCAGCGCTTTCATCAGAAACAATTGAGAAAACATCAATATTGGTAATTTTCGGATTGATGATGGTTGATCTCGATTGATAATTTTCTAAAACCTCAATTTTTTCTTTGATTTTCTGAGCTTCTTCAAACTGTAAATTCTGCGCGTAAGTGTTCATCAATTTCTTGAAATCCTTTAAACTTTCTTTAAAATTTCCTTTCAAGATTTCGCGGATGGCGTTGACTTGTCTTTGATATTCTTCCAAAGGTTCTAAACCTTCGCACGGACCTTTACAATTCCCAATATGATATTCCAGACAAACTTTAAATTTACCCGATTTAATATTGGATTCGCTTAAATCATAATTACAAGTTCGAAGCGGATACAATTCTTTAATTAAATCCAGAATCGTATAAACCATCTTAAAGTTAGTATATGGGCCATAATATTCAGAACCGTCTTTTACCATTCGTCGGGTTAAGAATATTCTCGAAAAAGGTTCTTTTTTGATGCAGATCCAAGGGTAACTTTTATCGTCACGCAATAAAACGTTATATCTTGGCTGAAGTGTTTTAATTAAATTATTTTCTAGTAAAAGTGCATCGGTTTCGGTTGGAACCACGATGTGTTTTATAGTCACGATTTTACGAACTAAAACATTTGTTTTCTTCGTATCGTGAATTTTATTGAAATAAGAGGAAACCCTTTTTTTTAAATTTTTGGCTTTACCGACATACAAGATTTTCCCGTCTTTATCATAATATTGATAAACACCTGGATTATCTGGCAAAGTTAAAATTTGAAGATCTAAGGCCGGTTGTTGCATTCTTTTTTGTTTCTGAAGATGTTCGAAAAGCTTTTCAAAAACCATTCCGATTTATAAAAGAAGCTTAACATTGATTTAGTTTCAAATTTACGAAATCAAAAGAATAATTTCTATATTTAGATTTTATAATTCTACATGAAAAATAATGCTCCATTGGTTATTTTTGGCGAATCGATTTTGCCGGGAGAACACAGAACAATAAACGTCGAAATTGCTCGGCTTCATACTACAACAAAACTGAATATTCCTGTTATTGTCCGTCGTTCTAAGCATGAAGGACCAACTGTTTTGTTTTCGGCAGGAATTCACGGCGACGAAATAAATGGCGTCGAAGTTGTTCGTCAAATCATCAGTAAAAAAATTAACAGGCCAACCCGCGGTACCATCATTTGTATTCCCGTGATCAATATGTATGGTTTTGTAAATAAATCTCGTGAGTTTCCAGACGGACGTGATTTAAACCGCGTTTTTCCAGGAAGTAAAAAAGGTTCGCTTGCCAGTAGATTTGCTTATCATATTGTCGAAGAAATTTTGCCGATTTTAGATTATGCAGTCGATTTTCATGCAGGAGGAGCCAGTCGTTTCAATGCTCCGCAGATTAGAATTACTGAAAATAATCCCGAGTTAAAAGTTTTGGCAGATATTTTTAATGCGCCGTTTACTTTATATTCTAAAAATATAAATGGCTCTTTTAGAAAAACTTCTGAAACTGCCAATGTAAAAATGCTTCTTTTTGAAGGCGGAAAATCATTGGACATCAATAACGAAATTGCTAATCAAGGTGTTTTAGGAACCAAACGTTTACTGCATTACTTAGAAATGTTAGACCCAAAACAAATTGTTGAACCGGCGTTAACACCTTCCATCTACATAAAACAGTCTGTTTGGCTTCGTGCTAAATGTTCGGGTTTGCTTCATGATTTTAATTTGGTTGGGAAGTTTGTAACCAAAGGCACTATCTTAGCGATTATTACAGATCCGTTTGGGAAATTTGAACAAAAAGTAAAAGCGCCCCATGATGGTTATGTGATCAATGCCAATCATTCGCCCATTGTTTACGAAGGCGATGCTATTTATCATTTATCTAAAATTCCAGACAATGCCGACGAGTAAAAAAGAACTCCGATTAGAATATAAAAATCTTCGTAAAGCTCTTTCTTTTGATGATGTAGAAGAAAAGAGTCTGGCAATAGCCAATCAATTAATTCAAATGCCAATTTGGGACAAAATTTATTATCATGTTTTTCTACCCATTGAAGAACAAAAAGAGGTGAATACCGAATTTGTCCTGCATTTGCTTTCTGGAAAAGACAAAGAAATTCTAATCTCTAAAAGTGATTTTGATACCAGAAAAATGACTCATTTTCTATTAACGGATAATACCAAAATCAAAAAAAACGAATATAATATTCCAGAACCCGTTGACGGAATCGAAGTTCCTTCTTCTAAAGTTGAAGTAGTATTTGTGCCGCTTTTGGCTTTTGATGTTTTTGGAAACCGTATTGGTTACGGAAAAGGTTTCTACGATAAATTCCTAGCCGAATGCAAACCCGAAACCATCAAAATCGGACTTTCATTTTTTGAAGCTGTAAACCAAATTGATGATGTTTTTGAATCTGATATTAAATTAGATTTCTGCGTTACGCCTGAAAAGATTTATCAGTTTAAATAAAATTAATGCCACAGATTTAATTTTCACATCCCAATATTCTGTAGAGACGCACCGCAGTGCGTCTAACACAACGTTGTCTAATTTTTGTCGATATGCTGTACGTAGACGCACTGCAGTGCGTCTCTACAATTCAAATGCATAAAAAATTAATACCACAGATTAAAGGATTCAAAAAGATTAATCCATTTAATCATTTTATCACGATAGCTATCGGGAGTGGCAAAAAAATCTTCGCATTTAAAAAATCTTCCGCACAAAATCCCTTTAAAATCAAGGTTTCTAATTTTATTTTCACGTAAGAAAAACATTTGTAATTTTTTTGGCACGATTTTGCATACTCGAAAATTGCAAATAATCACTTCTAGTACATCCGGAATGCTAGTTCTTATTTGAAGCCAATAACCTATTACTAATTTTAAAAAAATTACTTTATGAGAAATCTTAATTTCTTTATGATGGCATTCCTCGTACTTACTATTTTCAGCTGTAAGAAAGCGTATGCACCAGAAGAAGCTGCGGATTCAGCCGAAATCGCAGTAGCAACAACTGATTCAGTTTCAGATGAAGAATATATTCCCGAACCAAACACAGAAAGCTATGCAGGATTAGAAGAAAATCCGTTTGAATCTCCGCTTAAAGCGTCTCTTTCTACTTTTTCTATAGATGTTGATAATGCATCGTATACCAATATTCGCCGATTTATAAACGAAGGACAAAAAGTTCCCAAAGATGCCGTGCGTGTTGAAGAAATGATCAACTTTTTTAAATACAAATATCCACAGCCAGACGGACAGCATCCGTTTGCAATTCATACAGAATACAGCGATTGCCCGTGGAATAAAAACAGCCGATTGCTAAAAATTGGTCTGCAGGGAAAAGATGTTCCAATGGCAAATTTGCCGGCTACTAATCTCGTATTTCTGGTTGATGTTTCTGGTTCGATGGATGAACCAAATAAATTGCCATTATTGAAAGAATCTATGAAAATTTTGGTAAAAGAATTACGTAGTACAGATAGAGTTTCGATTGTAGTGTATGCAGGATCGGCAGGAGTAGTTCTAGAACCCACTTCGGGAGAAGATAAAGATGAAATTATGGATGCTTTTGATGATTTACACGCAGGCGGAAGTACAGCAGGTGGAGAAGGAATCGAGCTGGCTTACAAATTAGCGCAGGAAAACTTTATCAAAGGAGGAAATAATAGAGTTGTGATAGCCACTGATGGTGATTTCAATGTGGGCGCTTCAAGCGATGATGATATGTTGAAATTGATCGAAAAGAAAAGAGAATCTGGTGTTTTCTTAACCGTTTTAGGTTTTGGAATGGGAAATTATAAAGATTCTAAAATGGAAATTCTAGCGGATAAAGGAAACGGAAATTATGCTTACATCGATAACATTCAAGAAGCAAATCGTTTTCTTGGAAAAGAATTTAAAGGTGCTATGTTTGCTATCGCGAAAGATGTAAAAATTCAAATCGAATTTAATCCAAAACACGTTCAGGCGTATCGATTGATTGGTTATGAAAACCGAAAACTAAATGCCGAAGATTTTAAAAATGATAAAATTGATGCAGGTGAATTAGGAAGCGGACATTCGGTTACGGCTTTGTATGAAGTTATTCCAGCTGGTGTAGAAAGCGATTATGTTCCGTCTGATTTGAAATATACTAAAACACAAAAAGCAGAAGGAAATTACAGTGATGAACTGGCAACAGTAAAATTCAGATATAAAAAACCTGATGGCGATAAAAGTATTGAAATAGTAAATGTAATAGCAGATAAGAAAACAAGTCTGGAAAATAGTTCTCCCGATTTCAAATTTACAACCGCTGTTTCTTGGTTCGGATTAAAATTGCGAGAATCAAAATACATTGCGAACAGTTCAAGTTCAGATATTAAAAGATTAGCAAAAGCTGGATTACAAAATGATGATGATGGTTACAGATCTGAATTTGTGAGATTGGTTGATGCTGTAAATTAATATCAAATTTCAAAAAAAATAAAATTCCAAACTCCAACTTAAAATTGGAATTTGGAATTTTTTTAATTGAATATTTTTAAAGCTTTATTTAACTTCTTTAATCGTCGAAGAATCAATCCATCCTTGTGTTCCGTCTGTTAATTCAATTTTTTTCCAGCCTCCAACAGTTTCCAAAACATAAACTTTTGCTCCTTCATGCAATAATATAATTGCAGCTCCTGCTTTTTGAGGTTCACTTCTTACTTCACTCATTTCAGAAAAAACAATTGCTACGCGATCATTATCAAAATGACTTTTTTCAGACATTCCTGCTGCAATAGCTAAAAGTAAAGCAACTAGAAGAATAAACATTCCAACAAAATAAATTCTTTTTGCCAACGTACGATTGGAAAAATAATAGCCAATAAAAGCTAACAAAAAGACAAATCCAATTCCTACCGCAATTTTTGCCCACGTATTATAATCAAAAATAGAAGTAAAGTTTTGGATCAATTTGGCAAAACCAACTTTAGGAACTTCTTTGATTTCATCAATAGTCAGTTTTTTAGCGAACTTTAGATTGTTTAAAGTGGCAGGATCATTCGGTTTTAAAACCAAAGCCTTCTCGTAATTATAAATCGAAGGCGCAACCTGATTTAGTTTGTAATAACAATTTCCAAGATTAAAATACAATTCGGCCGAATGTAATTTATCTTCTTTAATGATGTTTTCATAAACCTGAGCTGCTTCTTTATATTGTCCCTTTTGGTACAACGCATTTCCTGCTTCAAAACGCCCCTGCGCAAAGAAAACCTGGGAAATTAATAAAAAGAGATATAGTATGTTTTTCATTTTCTTTTTTAATAAGATTTTCAACTTTGCGAACTTAAATTCGACTCAATCTAAATCAATTTTCTTAGCGAACTTTGCGTTAAAAAAAATTAAACAATCTGTTTTTCTAATTCAGAAATAATTAAAACTGCTTTATCATAATCCTGCTGAATCGAAGCGCTTGATGCCGGAGCGTAACGTGCAAATTCGCAGTTTTCAGTCAAATCAATAAAATTCTGAACAGTTTCTGCATTTGCATTTCTTGACAATAGCAATTCTCTGATATTATCTTTACTCATTTCTGAAGTTTCGATATGCAGTTTAGCTTTCAAGAAATTATGCATTGCTTTTTCTAATGCGATATAGAAAGGCTCTTTATTATTAAGATGCTTTTTCGCCTGAGATAAATATTTCTTCGCCAGTTTGTTGTTCATTCTAATTCTGTTTCCAGTAACATCACCATCCATGGCTTCTTTTTTCTTCTTCACAAGAATAATTAAAGGAATGATTATGAAAGGAGCAAATAACAATCCTAAATATAAATTAGAGTCATAGAAATCATTTTTAACAACACTAACTAAAGCCGTTCTAGTTTTGATGTGTGTAAACTGATCAGTTTTGGCAACTTCATTTTTAGAAGCTTTTGTTCCTGTATTTGCTTCTGCAGGAGTTGGACCATCTAGAACATCAATCATAATTTCTTTAGAAGTGATGGTTTTGTAAGTGCCAGAACTCAAATCGAAATACGAAAACTGCATTGGTTTAATAGCATATTTTCCTTTGTATTGTGGAACAATAGTATATTTATCTGTAATTCTTCCTGACATTCCACTTAATGATGTTGTAACTTTTTCATCATGAACTGGATCATACATTTCTAATGCATTTGGAACAACAGGTTTTGGAAGCGTAAATAACTTCATGTTTCCAGTTCCTTGTGCGCTTACAATTAAATCAAGACCTTCGCCATTTTTAAGCGTAGTTTTTGAAGGCGTAACCGTAAAATTAAGTCTTCCTACTGCACCAGTAAAACCTTCTGGTTTATTACTTTCTGGAAGCGGTCTTACATTAATAGTTTTAGCGCCGGCAGAAACTACTTTGTTGCCTTGTGTCGTCATCATTTGACCAAACATATCATGACGATTGGAAGCCATTTCTATTTCAATATCTAATGAAAGAGGATCAATTGTTAATCTTCCAGATTTTTGCGGATATAAAATGGTTTTTTTCAAGATTACATAATAACATTTCTGATCTTGATAACTTCCTTCTTCAATCTGTAATTGTTTAATGTCGATATTCTGATTCCAGAAATCATTGTATTTAGGTTTGGCAAGCTCTTTAAATCGGTTTACGCCAATATTATTAAAGTACAGCTTATAAACAACCGTAATAGGTTCATTTAAATACGGATTTGTTTTTGAAATTTCAGCAACCAGATTCAATAGTTCGTTTCCAGATCCTGGAGGCCTGTCGTTCGGATCTCTTTCCTGCGCAACGGCGTTGGTAACAGTGACTTTTATTGGAGAAGTTTTATAAACTTGTCCATTATATTCTATGGCTGCCTGTTTGATCAGAAGAGCTCCTTTTCTTTCTGGCTGTAAAATATAAGAGTAAATTTTTTGAAAAGAGCTTCGTCCGTTTATCCAAGACTGGCTGATCTGCTGGCTTGGGCCCGCAACAAGCCTGAAACCTTCAAAAGCGGGCTGTTCGAAATTGTCTCCGTCAACATTCATGATGAAGTCTATACGCAGTCTTTCGTTCAATCCAAGTGTGTTTTTGCTGACTTTGGCCTCAAATTGTACCTGAGCCATAAGTCCTTGAAAAGTGAGTAGAAATAGAATTAAATATCTTTTCATTACTTGTTTTAGTCGTTGTTTGTTTAACTGTTTAATCGTTTAACCATTTTATTATTAACAAATAAACGATTAAACGATTCAACTTATTTTACCAGTCTTTTTCTGTTTTCTTAGGTGCTCCTTTTACTTTTTGAGCGTTGACTTTATCCTGAATTTTCTTTTCTTCGTTGTTTACCGCATCTAATAAATTCTGAACTCGTTCTTTAGATATTCCGCCTGGCTGCGGTTTAGGCTGTCCTTGATTGTCAGACTTGTCGTCTTTTTTAGGGTCATCTTTACCGTCTTTTTTATCTTTGTCTTTATCGCCTTTGTCGTCCTTTTTATCCTTATCCTTGTTCTGATCTTTATTTTTGTCCTTGTCTTTATCTTTATTTTTATCCTTGTCTTTGTCCTTGTCCTTATTTTTGTCTTTGTTGTCGTTTTTCGGCGGATTCTCTTTTAGCTTTTGTTTCGCATAAGCATAGTTGTAGCGCGTTTCCTCATCAGTAGGATCATTACGCAATGCTTGTTTGTAAGCTTCCACGGCCTGCGTATAATTTTTCTCTTTCATGAAAACGTTTCCAAGATTGTGAAAAGCTTTGTGTTTTTCAGGTCTTGTTTTGGCATTTTTTATGGCTTTCGCGTAAGCATATTTGGCTTCCGAAATTTGATTCTGTCTGTAAATAGTATTTCCTAAATTATATGGCGCTGTTGCTTTTTTAGGAAATTTGGATTCCGAAATTCTATAGTTTGCCTCAGCATCAACAAATTTATTCTGTTTATATTCTTCATTGGCAGCAGGCAATGATTTGTCTTTCTCTTGTGCAGAAACTGCAAAAGAAACCGTTAGTAAAATATAAAGAAGTAAATTTTTCATTCTAATTTTGTTTTCTGTTCTGAATTTCACTTCGAACATTTATTTCTTTTCGTTAAATAAATCCAATTCTTTGATCCAGTTTGTTTTTCTTTCTAATAAGAAAATATCCAAGAACAGTAATAATAATGCAAATCCGATAAACCACTGAAACTGCGATTGGAATTCGGCCATTTGTGTAGCTTCAAATTCTGTTTTCTGAATGTTGTTCAAAGCATTTTTTACATATTCTAAAACTTCTTTCGTGCTTCCGCCGTAAACATAACCGCCTTTGGTTGCTTTTGCAATTGTTTTTAAACCTTCCTGATTTAATTTTGTGGTTACAGTTTGTCCGTTTTGATCTTTTTGATATCCTCTTACAACACCATTTTCTTTTAACGGAATTGTTCCTCCACGTTCTGTTCCAACACCAATTGTAATAATTTTCATTCCTAATTTATTGGCTTCTTCTGCAGCGGCAGTTGCGCCTTCAGAATGATCCTCTCCATCAGAAATTAAGATTAATAATTTGCTGGTTTTGCTTTTTTCATCAAAATAAGTTGCCGATAATCGAATTGCTTCATCCAAAGAAGTTCCCTGTGATGAAACCATATCTGGATTCATACTTTGCAGAAACATCTTTGCAACACTATAATCTGAAGTTATTGGTAAAACTGGAAAAGCGCTTCCAGCGTAGGCAACAATTCCAATTCTATCGCTTCCTAGGTTGTTAATAATCTGCGAAACCAATTGTTTACTCTTATCCAAACGACTTGGTGCAACGTCTTCGGCAAGCATACTTTTAGAAACATCGACTGCAAAAACAATATCGATACCTTCTCGTTTTACGGTTTCCATTTTGGTGCCAATCTTCGGATTTACCAAACCAATAATTAAGCAGGCAAGCGCCAGGAGAATTACAACTATTTTTAAAACGGGTTTAAAAACAGATTTCTCTGGACTCAATCTTTTTACCATTTCCAAATCACCAAATTCCAGCTGTTTTCTTCTTTTCCAATACATATTGAAAAGAAAAATACACGCCACAATCGGGAGTAGTAATAAAAGATATAAATATTTTTTTTCGTCTAATTCCATAAATGTTTTTAAATTCCAATTTTAAAAATTCCAAATTCCAATTTGTTATTTGGAATTTTATTGCTGGAATTTTTTAATTTTTTCAAAATTAAATGAAGCTTCTATAAACTGTATTTCTTAAACCAACTTCAAGCAATAATAAAAAGGCTGCAAATAAAACAAAACCTCTGTATTTTTCATCGTAATCATAGAATTTCAATTCCTGAATTTCTGTTGTTTCCAGTTTGTTGATTGAGTTGTATATTTCTGCTAATTTATCGTTGCTTGTTGCTCTAAAATATGTTCCGTCTGTTTTGCGGGCAATATTTTTCATTAGTTTTTCGTCGATCTCAACTTTCTGCATTTTGAACAAAAAACCTCCATTTGGTGCGTAGGCGTATGGAGATTCTGCCATTCCGTTAGTTCCAAGACCAATTGTGTAGACTTTTATTCCGTATTGTTTTGCAATATCTGCAGCAGTTTCTGGTTCAATAAATCCAGCGTTATTTACACCATCGGTAAGTAAAATAATAACACGGCTTTTTGCTTTACTGTCTTTCAAACGGTTAACAGCCGTTGCCAATCCCATACCAATTCCTGTTCCGTCTTGCAAAACAGTATCATATTTAATTCCTTTTATAGCTTCAAGAATAATGGCTTTATCACTTGTAACTGGAGTTTTGGTGTAAGCTTCCGAAGCGTATAAAACCAACCCAATTCTATCGTTTGGTCTTTCTTCAACGAAATCTGCTGCCACTCTTTTTAAAGCTTCCATACGGTTTGGCTTTAAATCTTTTGCCAGCATAGATCCAGAAACGTCAATTGCCATTACAATATCAATTCCTTTTGTTGTTTTGGTTTGATTGCTGATATCTACAGTTCTTGGTCTTGCCAATGCAATAATTAGAGAACTTAGAGCTAAAATTCTAAAAACATACAAGCAAGGTCTTAATTTGACCAACAAAGATTCGCTGTTTTGGAATCCTGCTGTCGAGCTCATTTTTAAGGTAGCCGACTGTTGGTTGCGTTTCCAGAAAAACCAAATTATTGCAATCGGAATTAATAGAAACAACCAAAGAAATTCTGGATTTAAAAAAGTGATCTTACTCATTAGTTGTTTGCTCTTTGAAGTTCAACAGAATTTAAGATTCGAGTTGTAATCTCGTTTGCATATGTATCGCCTTCTTCATGTAAAACCATGATTTGCTGTAAACCTTGGTCTTGTTTGAAAAGTAACAATTCATAATATGCTTTTGTACTCGTTTTAGTTGTCGGATTAAGGATGGACATTGTTCCATAACCTTTAACACCTTGAATACCTTCGTTGGTCTGAAAATCTTCTTGTTTTACAATAATATTTTGCGCCCCTTGAGCTTCCATAACTTTTAACGATCCTTCCAGAGCTTTTGCTAAATCTATCTCAGTTGGCTGTTTGAATTTGGCAGTAGAAACGGTAACATAGAAATTGTCAATCATGCTTCCATAAACAAATAGCTGCATTTCTTTAATTAATGCCATTGTTTCTTTTGGCAGTACTTTTTCAGTATCCATTCTTTTTAAAACCTTTGGAGTTTCAATCAAAACAGCTGGATTTCCGTAAGCACTTTTTACCCATTCGCCTTCTAATAATTCTTTAGAAGGATGACCAATTAAATTGTCTTTTACGTAATTGAAACCTTTCGTTACTACGAAAAAAGTCGTTGTTGCCGTTAGTAAAAACACTACAGCTGCAACTGCATATCCAATTCTTGCATTTCGTTTTTTGCGAAGCTGTGCCTGAATTTGCTTTTGTCTCTGGGCTTCGTTCAATAGTTGATCTTCAATGTCCTCAGGAACTTCTGTTGGGATCGCATTATCTAAGGTTAAAATTACTTTCTGAATTTTGTTTCTATCGTCTGTAATTTCAAAATCAAGTGGTTTAGATTTTGCAAATTTCACCAAATCGGCCTGACGTAAAACGCGTTCTAAATTCTCTACTGTTTCTGGCGTCAAAGTCATTTTCTTTTGAGTCGATGCCGTTCTAATAGCCTGAATCAATTCAGAAGTCGTACTTTCCATTGCAGGAATATGAATCGCTTCTTCAATATAATTTCTGGCGATATCGGTTAATTCACTATAATATTCTTTGATTTCACCTTTTTGAACTAGTTCTTTTTTCTCTAAGTTGTTTAATAAACTTGTTGCTTTTTCGATCGGTGTTTTATAAACTTCTTCTTCAATTTTTTTCAATTGACGTTTTTTAACGTACCAATAAACAAAAGCACCAATTCCGATAATTGCCAAAGCAATTAAAACGTAAATCCACCAATTTCCAATTCCGTCATCTACTGCGGAAATGTCTTTGATGTCATACATTTTCTGTTGTAAAGTGTCGACTTTCACAGCGGCAACTTCAACCTTGATAGAATCAGAAAAGAAAGGTTTTTTGTCGATTAAAATCTTGACGCTTGGAATTGTATAACGACCAGAATCAAACTGTGTTAAACCATATTTTTTAACCAATTCGTAAGTGTCATCTTTCTTAACCGTATCAACAGGGTAAGACTGAATAACTTCTAACGGACCAATATTTTTAAGTTTCGGAAATTCAACTTTTGATTTTGAGTTTACGACAGTTTTTAGCGTCAGTTTAAACTCTGCACCAATTTTGTTTTTTGTTGTATCAATGCTTGTTTCTACTGGTTTCTGCTGTGCAAAAATCATAGTAGAAAAAAGTAATAAAAATATATAAAGTTTAAATTTCATTTGATTAACGATTGTTGATTTTAGATTAACGATTTTTGATTTGTTAATCAAAATTGCCAGATTTTTATCGCGATTTGAAATAGCCTAATAGTTTAGTTACGTAATTTTCGTCAACTCTGGTGTTGACAATTCCTGCTCCAGATTTACGGAATGTATCTTTAAAATAATTCAATTTTTCTTGATAATGTTTCTCATAATTCATTCGAACTGTTTTTGAACCCGTATCAACCAATTGTAATTTCCCCGTTTCGGCATCCAGCATGGTTACCATTCCTAAATTTGGAATTTTTTCTTCGCGGATATCGTATACTCGAACACCTGTAATGTCGTGTTTTTTGGAAGCAATTTTCAAAGTATGCTCATAAGAATCAGACATGAAATCTGAAATCATAAAAATGATCGCTTTCTTTTTTTGAGTTCCAGATAAAAATTTCAAAGCTTGTGCGATGTCTGTTTTATGACTTTTTGGTTCAAATTCGATTAATTCACGAATGATGCGTAGTACGTGCGAACGTCCTTTTTTTGGCGGAATATATAATTCTATTGTATCAGAAAATAAGATTAAACCAATTTTGTCATTATTCTGTGTAGCCGAAAAAGCCATCGTTGCCGCAATTTCGGTTACGATGTCTTTTTTGAATTGATTTTTAGAACCAAAAGATTCCGAACCCGAAATATCAACCATTAAAACCATGGTCAATTCGCGTTCTTCTTCAAATACTTTAACGTGAGCTTCGTTGTAGCGTGCGGTTACATTCCAATCGATGTTACGAATATCATCTCCGTATTGGTATTGACGCACCTCGCTAAACGTCATTCCTCGTCCTTTAAATGAAGAGTGGTATTCTCCCGAAAAGATATGATTACTCAGTCTTTTCGTTTTGATTTCTATTTTCCGTACTTTTTTTAAAAGCTCTTTTGTATCCATTTTTTTGGATTGCAGATTTTAGATATTAGATTTTAGATTATTTCTAGATTGCAGTTTTAAATCTAAAATCTGCAATCTAAAATCTAAAATTTATTAAGGTACTTCAATCTCGTTAACGATTTTGTTGATAATGTCTACAGAAGTAATGTTTTCTGCTTCTGCTTCGTAAGTGATTCCAACTCTGTGACGTAACACATCGTGAACAACGGCACGAACGTCTTCTGGAATTACGTAACCACGACGTTTGATGAAAGCATAACATTTAGCAGCATTAGCCAAGTTGATACTTCCACGAGGAGAAGCTCCAAAACTGATAAGCGGTTTTAAATCGGCTAATTTGTATTTTTCTGGGTAACGCGTTGCGAAAATTATATCTAAGATGTATTTCTCAATTTTTTCGTCCATATAAACTTCACGAACTGCTTCTTGGGCACGTAAAATCTGATCTACAGACACAACTGGATTTACTTTTTCGTAAGATCCCTTTAAGTTTTGACGAATTACAAAACGCTCCTCATCAATTTTTGGGTAGTCAATTACGGTTTTTAACATAAAACGGTCAACTTGCGCTTCAGGAAGTTGGTATGTTCCTTCTTGCTCAACTGGGTTTTGTGTTGCCAATACTAAAAACGGACGATCTAATTTGAAAGTAGTGTCACCAATAGTAACTTGTTTCTCCTGCATTGCCTCTAAAAGTGCTGATTGCACCTTTGCTGGAGCACGGTTAATCTCATCGGCAAGTACGAAATTGGCGAAAATTGGTCCTTTTTTAATTGAGAATTCGTTTGCTTTAATATTGTAAATCATGGTTCCGATAACATCGGCAGGTAATAAATCGGGCGTAAACTGAATACGGCTGAAAGAACCTTGAACCGCTTGAGATAATGTATTTATAGCCAAAGTTTTTGCCAGACCCGGAACTCCTTCCAATAAAATATGCCCTTGTCCAAGTAATCCAATTAATAGACGCTCGACCATATGTTTCTGACCCACAATAACTTTGTTCATTTCCATTGTAAGAAGGTCTATAAAGGCACTTTCTCTTTCAATTTTTTCATTTATCGCTCTAATGTCTAAAGTCGTTGTATTTTCTTCCATATAAATATTTTTAAAACCTTGATTTTTACGCCTAATTTTTGAGAGTGCAAATTGAATATTTTTTAAGAAGTAAGATGTTAAAGAATGGTTAAAACTTCGACCAATGACCTAATTTTAAGGACTAATTGTGAATCTATTTTTATATTTTTAAGAACTTTGATGATTATGTTTTATTAAAGCATAATTATTACCAAAAATAACGCATAACTATTATGAGCAAAACAGTCTTATCGCCTATAATTTCGGGCACTATGAATTGGGGAGTTTGGGATAAAAACCTTACAACTAAAGAAATGGAAAACATGATACAAGTGAGTATCGAAAACAAAATTACGACTTTTGATCACGCGGATATTTACGGTTCGTATACGACCGAAGCCGATTTTGGAAAAGCCTTTCACGCAAGTAAAATTGATCGTGAAAAATTACAATTAATTACAAAATGCGGTATTCAGATGATTGCTGATAAACGCCCTGAAAACAAAATCAAACATTACAATTATTCGAAAGACTATATTATTAAGTCGGTCGAAGGATCTTTAAAGAACTTAAAAACAGATTACGTAGACGTTTTTTTATTACACAGACCAAGTCCGTTAATGCAGGCAGATGAAATTGCAGAAGCGGTTGAGAAATTAAAAGGAGAAGGAAAAATTATTGATTTTGGACTTTCAAACTTTACCAGTTCCCAAACTGAATTGATTCGTCAGAAAACAGAAGTTAGTTATAATCAGGTACAATTTTCGGCAACACATTATGAAGCAATGACAGACGGAAGTTTGGATTATATGCAGACACACGGAATTCGTCCTTTATCCTGGAATCCGCTTGGAACTGTTTTTAGAGAAGATACAAAACAAACACGTCGTCTTAAAAAATTGTTTTCTACTTTATTAGAGAAATATCACTTAGGTGCAGATACACTTCTTTTATCTTGGATTTTAAAACATCCTGCAAAAGTTATTCCGATTGCGGGAACTGTTAATGTTGCCAGAATTCAATCTTTATCAAAAGCAGTTGAATTAGAAATGGATACAGAAGACTGGTTCGCGATCTGGACAGAAAGTATGGGCGACGATGTGCCTTAATTTTTAGTTTTCAGTCGCAGTGACAGTATTCAGTTAAACGCGTAAAAAAAATAGTTGCCATAGATTAAAAGAATTTTCACAGATTGAAAAATCATTTAAATCCTTTTAATCTGTGGCAAAATGAAATCAACAAAATGAAAAAAACAGTTTTAATTACTGGCGCCACAAGCGGAATTGGAAAAGCAACCGCTCAGACTTTGGCAAAAAACAATTATAAAGTAGTGCTTTGCGGAAGACGTAAAGACCGTTTGGAAGAACTTGAAAAAGAACTTTCAGCTTTTTCAGAAGTACATTCTTTAGCATTTGATGTTCGAGATAAAGAGGAAGTTTTAGAAAAAATAAGTTCTTTACCAAATGATTTTGCAGCAATCGACGTTTTAATTAATAACGCGGGAAATGCGCACGGTTTAGATCCGATTCAAAACGGAGATTTAGACGATTGGGATGCCATGATCGATATTAATGTAAAAGGACTTTTGTATGTTTCAAAAGCGATAATTCCGCAGATGGTCGAAAGACAATCCGGACATATTATCAATATTGGTTCAACTGCTGCGAAAGAAGTGTATCCAAACGGAAATGTATACTGTGGTTCTAAACATGCTGTTGATGCGATTACTGCGGGAATGCGAATCGACTTAAATCCATTCGGAATTAGAGTTGGCGGCATTCATCCCGGAATGGTTGCAACAGAATTCAGCGAAGTTCGTTTTAAAGGAGATGTGGAAAGAGCTTCAAATGTCTACAAAGGATTTGATCCGTTACAGGCAGAAGATATTGCCGATATTATTCATTTTGTAGTTTCAAGACCGTATCACGTAAATATTGCCGATTTGGTTGTGATGAGCACGGCGCAAGCTTCTTCGACAATTGTCAAGAAAAATATTTAAAAATAGATGATTAGACTTCTTAGAAAGTTAGATCTTTAGATTATCTTAGGAATCTGAAAATCATAAATCTAAGAAGTCTAAAAATCTAAGAAATTCTAAAGCAAATGATTAATAAGCGCCTTTTAATTAAAAATCTTCTCGCTCATAATGACGAAAGCAGTTTTTATGATAAAAAAAGGCAGTTGAATCTTCATTCGCGAGAAGGAAAAGGCAAATTCTTAAAACACATTTGTGCGTTATCCAACTCAAATCCAAACAATAATTCTTATATCGTAGTTGGAGTTGAAGACCAAGATAACGAAATTGTCGGCGATGATTTCTTCGATGACAGCCGAATTCAGAACTTAGTAAATGCTTTTTTAGAAAATCCTCCAAAAATTCAATACGAAAATGTCCCTTTTCCAAATCTTCCAAAAGACAAAGTAATCGGTCTGGTTACTATCAAACCTAAAAGTAAAATCTCTTATTTTAAAAAAGGAATTCACACCATTCTTGCTAATAGCGTTTTTATAAGGCGTGGCAGTAATTCAATTCCTCTAGAAGAACACGAGGAAATTGAAAAAAGCAATCAGAATACAGAAACGGTAATCGGAATTGAAAATAGTTCTCGCAACAGTATTCAATATACTTTAGATGGCGTTATCGATTTTATGAATTTCAGACATAAAGACATGTCTCCAAAATACTATGTCTTCAAAGAATTGTTTGTAATCTGCTGGGCTGGAGTTCCAAAAACAATGCGAGAAAAAACGTTTCTTTCTCGCGTTGATATAGAATTAATCAACGAACAAATTAAGCTTTTTTATTCTGCGCAGGATGTTGTTACAATAGAATATAACGATGATACTTTTACCATTACAGAATATGTTCCGCTTGGTTTGAATGACAAGACGAGTTATTATCCTTTAGAAGAACAAACCATTCATTTTTTTGATAATGGTTATTATAAAATAGACCGTCAAATGCTTTTTCAGCCGCCAGAATTCAATCGAAAAATGCTGTATCATATTTATAATTCGAATATGGCGCTGCTGGCGAAACTTCAAAAAGAGATTACATTATCGGATCGCGAAATGAAAGATCTCGAAAATCTTCCTTCCACTTTTATGATTTGTCATTTGAATGGTTTTGAAGATGCCAGACAAAAACTGATTGATGCCAAATTGCTTTTGAAGCCTTACAAACACATTTATTCTTCATTTAAAGAAGCATTGAGAATTTTGCGTAAAATGAAATATGATGTTCAGTAGAAAAGGTTCTAAGGTGCTGAGATGCTAAGGTTCTGAGATTTTTTCTGTAGAGACGCACCGCAGTGCGTCTACATTCATTATATCGACAAAGATTGTGTTAGACGCACTGCGGTGCATCTCTACGATATAAATTTGCTAATATTTATTTTTCTATTGAAAGTTCAAATACTTTTTTACTTCATCATAAGTAAAAATAAGTTCTTTTGGGCCGTCTGCATAAGAAGCGGCTTCATATGAATTGTAATATAAAAGCAACCCTTCTGAAGTGTAAAATATATTCTGCGGAAGCTGGAATTTATCATTTTCAAACATTAAACCTGTGGCGTTAATATTTGCTTTTTCGGGTATTTTATATTTGGCTCGAAAAGCCTTTTCGGCGAAAGCCTTAAACTCTTTTTCGTTTTTAAATAATTGGTTATTGAAAATAGTTTTTCCAGTTTTCGGATTGAATAATAAAGAGCGATAACCCTGATAACCATGAGCGCCTCCTGTAAAAGTATAATGATCAATTTTTAGGTTTAAGATCTGTTCAGACTTAAACTCTACATTCCCAATTATTTTAGCTTCCCAGCCAAAAGTGTCTTCTGGGAATTTCTGATGCATTTCTTCATAAGAAGCAATAAAAGATTTTGCCAACGACTTATAGTCATCAACTTTTACTGAATCTTCTTCAAAAAATACAATCTCTTTAATGACAGTAAAAACCTTTTTGTTAATGCTGTCTGATATTACTTTAATATTTTTGGCAACTGGAACTTCTATTGTGATACTCGGGCAATCATTTTTGCATGGAGTAGTAGATTTTTCTTCAAATGTTTCATTTTCAAATGAAAACTCTTTTTTGCAACTTGTAAAAATCAAACACAAAAAGATTATAAATATGTAATTTTTCATATCAAAAAGTGTTAATTATCTACAAAGGTAAGAAGTTGTATCCCGATAAAATAAATTAAGCGGTAAATTTGTAAAAGAATTAAGGATTTAAAATTTATAACTATATGAAATTCAATACAAAAGTAATACATGGTGGTCAGCATCATGATCCAAGTACAGGTGCAGTTATGCCGCCAGTGTATCAAACTTCAACATTTGTACAGACAAGTCCGGGAAAACCTTTGGCAGATTACGAATACAGCCGAGCTTCAAATCCTACTCGTACGGCTTTAGAAGACGCATTGGCAAGTATTGAAAACGGAACAAGAGGATTGGCATTTTCATCTGGTTTGGCTGCGACAGACTGTGTTTTGAGATCTTTTAAAGCAGGAGACGAAATCATTGCGATGGATGATTTATATGGCGGAACCTATAGAATGTTTTCGAGAGTTTATAAAGATTCTGGAATTAAATTTCACTTTGTTGATATGACAAATATCGAAAAACTGAAAAGCTTAATCAATGAAAACACCAAATTAATCTGGGTAGAAACACCAACAAATCCATTGATGAAATTGGCAGATATTCAAGAAATCGCAAAAATTACACAAGACAAAAAAATTCTTCTTGCTGTAGATAATACTTTTGCAACTCCATATTTGCAGAAACCTTTAGATTTAGGCGCTGATATTGTAATGCATTCGGCAACAAAATATTTAGGAGGACATTCTGATGTTATTGCTGGTGCTTTAATTGTGAAAGATGCTGCTTTAGGAGAACAATTGCATTTTCAGCAATTTGCAACTGGAGCAACACTTGGACCAATGGACAGTTTTTTGGTTCTTAGAGGAATTAAAACTTTGGCTTTAAGAGTGCAGAGACATTGTGAGAATGGAGAAAAAGTGGTAGAATATTTAAGTAATCACCCCAAAATAAAAACGGTTTATTATCCAGGTTTAAAAAATCATCCTTTTCATGAAATTGCTAAAAAGCAAATGAAAGCTTTTGGAGGCATGGTTTCGTTTGATTTTAAATCAGGAAAGAAAGAAGATTCTATTGCATTTTTAGAAAAACTAAAAGTATTTACTTTGGCAGAATCTCTTGGTGGAGTAGAATCTCTAGCTAATCATCCCGCTTTAATGACGCATGCATCTATTCCGGCAGATAAAAGAGCTGAAGTTGGTATTACTGATGATTTAGTTCGATTGAGCGTTGGTATTGAAGATGCAGAAGATCTAATCGCAGATTTGGAACAAGCTTTAGCTTAAATAGAAAATCCAATAAATAAAAAATCCCAAATTCCAATTTTTACTTTTTGGAATTTGGGATTTTTTATTTTGTTATTATTTAAAATTAAAATTCTAAATAATAAATATATCCGAAGTTAAACCAAACCTGCCAGTCGTTAGATTTGTTTTCTTTGTATATGTCTTTATTAGGGTTTAATCCGTCAATCCAGTCTGAATTATACATTTGAAAGCGGGTTTCAAACATTAAATCACTCATTGTTGTTAACTTATAATGTACACCAACTGCTGCTGTTGCAGATAAAACAACACCGCTTTCTGTAGAAAATCCGTGTGCACGTCCGTCAGATGGAGTAAGATACTTTCCTGGAGTCACGCTAGGAAGTGTTATATCTCCTAAACGAGAACCTACTTTTGTTGAATAATAACTTACTTGAAAACCTAAACTTCCATACGGACTAAAACTACCAATTGTGTTTTCGAAGTCGTGAATTTTCATGAAAGGAGAAAATTCTATTTGAGCACCCAATCCGAGAATGCTGGAATTTGCGTGCATGTTTTTCAGCTGCTGCGCAAATAATCCGTCAGGCTTTCTTTCAACCCATTCTCCAAAATGTTTTAGGGTAGTTCTGCTGAAATTTAAATCAGATCTAACTTTAAAGTGTTCTGTGAAATAACTCTCTCTATTGTTGTTAGCAGAAAAGTTTATGAAGTGCATAATTCCAATCCCAAAACCAGAGTTTCCGGCGTTGGTTTCGAAGTTGTGTCTTTCGCCAAAATCAGACTGTAAAGTCACTGGTCCTGCATAGATTCCGATCTCTTGAGCTAGTCCTTGCGCTGATACAGCGGTGGATATGCCGAGTAAGGCAAATAATGTGATAAATAGGTGTTTAGACATTTTCTAGGGCTTAAAAATCTCGGCAAATATATAAAAAACATATTCGATTCAAAATATTAAATCGTTCTATTGAAAAATAACTATCAAATTACTTAATTTACTAACTTTTAGTTGGTGATTTGCATGTAAAGACCTACATGTAAAATGTGTTTTTTTGCAATGTTTGAAAAAAACACAAATCGCTTCAAAAAAGCGAAAAATATAACATCGAATCATTATTTGATATATCTTTGTGTGTTAAAACGAAAACGTTTTCTTAAAGTTTTTATTGTTTAAGAAATAGAAAAATTAAATCACAATTATCTGAAAATTTATTTCAAATATGGAACAAAAAATAAATGAATTTATGGCTCTTGTTGAGTCAAAAAATCCAAATGAGCCAGAATTCCTTCAAGCAGTTAGAGAATTTGCAGAAACTGTAATCCCTTTTATATCTGAGCGTAAAAAATATGATGGTAAGAATATTCTTTTAAGAATTGCTGAGCCAGAACGTTCTATCATTTTTAGAGTTCCTTGGGTAGATGATAAAGGAGAAATTATCGTAAACAGAGGTTTTAGAATTCAGATGAACTCTGCAATCGGACCCTATAAAGGAGGAATTAGATTTCATCACTCTGTAAACTTATCTGTTTTGAAATTCTTGGCTTTCGAACAAGTTTTCAAAAACAGTTTAACTACGCTTCCAATGGGTGGAGGAAAAGGTGGGTCTGATTTTGATCCAGAAGGCAAATCTGATGGTGAGATTATGCGTTTCTGCCAATCATTTATGACAGAATTATGCCGTCATATTGGACCTGACTTAGACGTTCCTGCTGGAGATATTGGTGTTGGTGCAAGAGAAATTGGTTACTTATTTGGTCAATATAAAAGAATTAGAAATGAATTTACAGGAGTTTTAACTGGAAAAGGTTTGGCTTACGGAGGTTCATTAATTAGACCAGAAGCTACTGGATATGGAGTGGTTTACTTTACAGATCAAATGCTTCGTACTATTGGACATGAAATTAAAGGTAAACGTGTAGCAATTTCTGGTTTTGGAAATGTCGCTTGGGGAGTAGCTTTAAAAGTAAATGAACTTGGAGGGAAAGTAGTTACCATTTCTGGTCCTGACGGATATATTTATGATGAAGATGGTATTTCTGGAGAAAAAATTGACCATATGCTTGAAATGAGAGCAACTGGAGATAATAGAGCTGAAAGATATTTGGAAAAATATCCAAACGCAGTTTTCCATAAAGGAAAAAGTCCTTGGGAAGTAAAAGTGGATATTGCTATTCCATGTGCAACTCAAAATGAATTGAATGGAGAGGATGCTCAAAAATTAATTGATAATGGGGTTTTATGTGTAACTGAAGCAGCAAACATGCCTTCTACTTTAGATGCTATTAAACTTTTCTTAGACAATAAAGTATTATTTGCTCCAGGAAAAGCGGCAAATGCTGGTGGAGTTGCGGCTTCTGGATTAGAAATGACTCAAAACTCAATTCGTTTAAACTGGACCAGTGAAGAAGTTGACTTGAGATTAAAGGATATTATGATTGGAATTCACAATCAGTGTAAAAAATACGGTGCTGAAGAAGACGGATATGTAAACTACGTAAAAGGAGCAAACATTGCTGGATTTGTAAAAGTTGCCGACGCTATGCTTGCGCAAGGTGTAGTTTAAAATAAAATTACAATATTAAAAATGCCTTCGGTTTATTAAAATCGAAGGCATTTTTTATTGATGCCAAAAATTAAATAATCTCGTTTGTAGTATATTTGTCTAATCGAATATATGAAGTGATGAAAAAAGTACTTTTCTGCGTTTTCTTTTTAATACTAATTCAGTTTTGTCAGGCGCAAAATAAGCTGTCTTGGCAAGGGTATTTTTCATTTAATGAAATTAAAGATGTGTCGGAATCTTCGACAGGTGTTTTTGCTGCTTCAGAAAATGCTTTGTTTTCAAATAATACAGTAACAAATGTCTTGAAAACTATAACAACAGTTGATGGACTATCGGGACAGACTATTTCTTCGGTTTATTACAGCGAAGCATTCAAAAAAACTTTAGTAGGTTACGAAAATGGGTTAATGATTTTAATTAACGAAAGTGACGGAAGTATGCTGAAAATTGTTGATATAATTAACAAACAGCTTCCGGCAAATGCAAAAAAAATCAATCATTTTATGGAATATAACGGTTTGGTTTATGTTTCTTGTGATTTCGGAATTGTACAGTTTAATTTGAATACTTCCCAATTTGGCGATACTTATTTTATTGGTGATAATGGTGCCGAAATCAGCGTTAAGCAGACTACCTTATTCAATGGGTTTATTTTCGCTGCAACTTCAAGCGGAATAAGAAGAGCTGACATTACAAATACAAATCTAATCGATTATAACCAATGGACAGTCGTAAATACAGGAAACTGGTCCAGTGTAGAAGCTTTAGATACAGAACTTCTTGCGATAAATGATTCGGGAAATATCCATCGGTATAATTCAAATACATTTATAAGTTTCTTGCAGCTTCCTCAAGCTTCTGTTGATATGAGAGCAAAAAATCATAATTTATTTGTTACAACAGCAAATACAGTTTATGTATATAATAATCAAATGGTTTTAAGCCGACAGATTGCAAATTCTCAGGTTCTGGACAATACTTTGAATTTTAGTTGTGCAACTGCAGTTGGAGACAGAATTTTTATCGGAACGAAAGAAAAAGGAATGTTTTTTTCTACGCTAAGTAATATGAATGTTTTTGAAAATAAAACACCAACTGGTCCTGTTAAGAATAATATTTTCTCTATCGATGTAAGTCCAAATGCGCTTTGGGCTGTTTATGGAGATTATGATACTTCGTATGATCCTTATCCATTAGATAATTATGGAATAAGTCGCTATAATGTTTCTGGATGGTTGAATATTCCTTATTCTGAAGTTTATGATGCAAAATCTATTACAAGAGTTCTTATTAATCCAAATAATGAAAAACAGGTTTATGCGAGTTCTTTTTTTTCTGGATTATTAAAAATTGAGAATGAAGTACCCAATTTTTTATATAACGAAAAAAACAGCGGACTGGAATCTATTTCAAATGCAGGGGCAGATTATATCGATGTTCGTATCAATGCGAATGCTTACGACAAATCAGGAAATCTTTGGGTTACTAACAGCCGTATCAATAATGGCTTAAAAGTATTAAAAACAAACGGGCAATGGGGGAGTTATTCGATGACCTCAATTTTTGATATTGCTGAAAATATTAGTTATTCGAGCATAGTTGTGGATCGAAATAATGTAAAATGGATAGGAACTAATCGTGATGGAGTAGTCGGTTTTAACGAAAGTACAAATACATTTAAAAAAATGACTTTTGGTGCTGATGTTGGAAATCTTCCTATTGCAGACGTGAGGGCAATTGCTTTGGATGCAAGAAACCAGCTTTGGATTGGAACTACAAAGGGATTGAGGGTTTTGTCTAATATCGGAAATTTTCAATCAGAAAGTCAGTTAAAGGCAAATCCTATCATTATTACGGAAGATGATGTGGCACAGGAATTACTGTATGAGCAGTTTATTACTTCTATTGCTGTCGACGGATCTAATAACAAATGGATTGGAACGGCTGATTCTGGTGTTTTTATGGTTTCTTCAAATGGTCAGGAAACAAAATATCATTTTACAATAAACAATTCTCCGCTGCCGAGTAATTATGTAAATGATATTAAAATAAATAATAAAACAGGCGAAGTTTTTATTGTGACCAATAAAGGAATGGTTTCTTTTAACGGAATTGCAACTGGTGCAAACGACAATCTTAATAATGCATATGTTTATCCAAATCCAGTTCGTCCTACTTATTCAGGAACAGTAAAAGTAGCAGGATTAATTGATAAGGCGAATGTAAAAATTACAGATATCGAAGGAAATCTGGTTTTCGAAACAACATCTTCAGGCGGAACAATCGAATGGGATACAACCGCATTCGGAAAATACAAAGTTGCTTCAGGAGTTTATATGGTTTTTATTTCCGCGCAAGACGGAGGAGAAACCAAAGTCAAAAAAGTGATGATTATTAGATAGTCTGATAGTCAAAAGTCAAAAGTGAAAAAGTCTAAGAAGTCTATTATCTAAGAAGTCTAAAAATCTAAAATTTTGCTCGTCAAAACCAAAGCCATAGTAATCTCCTCTTTAAAATTTCAGGAAAAAAGCTTGATTGTAAAATGCTTTACACTTTCAAGCGGACTGAAATCTTATTTTGTGCGCGATGCTTTTTCTAGCCGAAAAGCAAGTCAGAAGATTGCTTATTTTCAGCCGTTTTCGATTTTAGAAATTGAAGCTGTTCATAAAAATAAAGGAACGCTGGAAAATTTTAAAGAAATTAAAAGTGCAGTTCCGTTTCAGAGCATTCATACTGATATTGTGAAAAGTACAATGGTAATGTTTCTTTCAGAAATGTTGCATCATTCTATTCAGGAAGAAGAAAAAAACGAACCGCTTTTTGTGTTTTTAGAAACGGCGCTGACTTGGCTGGATCATCATGATGAAATTTCTAATTTTCATTTAATTCTACTTTTAGAAATTACAAAATATTTGGGCTTTTATCCAGATCTTTCAGAAGTTAATATGCCTCATTTTGAAATGAATGAAGGTGTGTTTACACTTTTTCAAGGTGCAAGTATACTTTCGGAACATGAAACGAATCTGTTTAAAAAATTAATAGATTTAAAATTCGATAACGATCAAAAAATCTTTCATGTTGTAGAAAGACAAATCCTTCTAAAAATTCTAATTGATTATTACACGCTGCATTTGGATGGATTCAAAAAACCGAAATCTTTAGAGATTTTAAAAGAAGTTTTCTCTTAAATCAATAAAAACGGTATTTTTTGTTGCGGAATCTACTTGAAATTTCTTGAAATCAGTCTTTTTTCCGTTATCTTTTATCTATTTTCCTCAAAATTCCTTACTTTCGCACCTCGTTTAAGAAAAGGATAAAATGAGTACAAAATTTACTGAATACAAAGGACTTGACTTGCCAGCTGCGGCGTCAGAAGTTCTTGATTTTTGGAAGAAAGAAAATATATTTGAAAAGAGTGTTACAACTCGCGAAGGTGCTGAACCTTTCGTATTTTTTGAAGGTCCGCCTTCAGCAAACGGATTACCAGGAATTCACCACGTAATGGCACGTGCGATTAAAGATATTTTTTGCAGATATAAAACTCAAAAAGGTTTTCAGGTTAAAAGAAAAGCCGGTTGGGATACTCACGGTTTACCTGTAGAATTGGGGACCGAAAAAGAATTAGGAATTACAAAAGAAGATATTGGCAAAACGATTTCTATCGAAGAATATAACGAAGCGTGTAAAAAAACCGTTATGCGTTATACCGATGTATGGAATGATTTGACCGAAAAAATGGGTTATTGGGTTGATATGGAAGATCCATATGTAACTTATAAACCAAAATATATGGAATCAGTTTGGTGGCTTTTGAAACAAATCTACGATAAAGGCTTGTTGTACAAAGGATACACGATTCAGCCCTATTCTCCAAAAGCAGGAACGGGATTATCTTCTCACGAAGTAAATCAGCCTGGAGCTTATAGAGATGTTACAGATACTACAATTGTAGCGCAGTTCAAGACTTTACCAGAAACGCTTCCAAGCTTTTTACAAGGTTTTGGAGATATTCACATTTTAGCTTGGACGACAACTCCTTGGACGCTTCCATCAAATACAGCTTTGACAGTTGGACCAAAAATCGATTATGTTTTAGTAAAAACATTCAATCAGTATACTTTTGAACCAATCAATGTTGTTTTGGCTAAAAACTTAGTTGGAAAACAATTTGGAAAAGGATTTTTCTTAAGTGAAGATGATGCTGATTTTGACAATGTTAAAAACGGCGATAAAAAACTTCCGTACAAAATTTTAACCGAAGCAAAAGGAGCAGATTTAGTAGAAATTCGTTACGAACAATTATTGCCTTACGTATTGCCATATCAAAATGCTGAAAATGCATTTAGAGTAATTGCCGGAGATTTTGTTACAACAGAAGACGGAACAGGAATTGTGCATACCGCGCCGACTTTTGGTGCAGATGATGCTAAAGTAGCAAAAGAAGCAAAACCAGAAGTGCCACCAATGTTGGTTTTAGATGAAGAAGGAAATGCAGTTCCATTAGTAGATTTACAAGGAAAATTCACCTCTCATTTAGGGGATTTAGCTGGTAAATACGTTAAAAACGAATATTACGATGCAGGACAAGCTCCAGAGAAATCTGTAGATGTTGAAATCGCTATTCGTTTAAAAGAAGAAAATAAAGCTTTTAAAGTTGAAAAATACGTGCACAGTTATCCGCACAGCTGGAGAACAGACGAGCCGTTGCTATATTATCCCCTAGATTCATGGTTCATTAAAGTAACCGATGTAAAAGATAGAATGTTCGACCTGAACGAAACTATCAATTGGAAACCTAAATCTACTGGTGAAGGACGTTTTGGAAATTGGCTTAAAAATGCCAACGACTGGAACTTATCTCGTTCTAGATATTGGGGAATTCCGTTGCCAATTTGGAGAACTGAAGATAAAAAAGAAGAAGTTCTTATTGGTTCTGTTGAAGAATTATACAATGCGATCGAGAAATCTATCGAAGCTGGTTTTCAAAAAGAAAACCCATTTAAAGGTTTCGAAATCGGAAACATGTCTGAATCAAATTATGATTTAATTGATTTGCACAAAAATGTTGTCGATCAAATTACTTTGGTTTCGGCTTCAGGCCAGCCAATGAAACGCGAAAGTGATTTAATTGACGTTTGGTTCGATTCTGGAGCAATGCCTTATGCACAATGGCATTATCCTTTCGAAAACCAAGATAAAATTGATGGGAATAAAGACTTCCCTGCAAATTTCATTGCAGAAGGAGTAGATCAAACACGTGGATGGTTTTATACTTTACACGCTATCGGAACTTTAGTTTTTGATAAAGTAGCGTATAAAAACGTTGTTTCAAACGGTTTGGTTTTAGATAAAAATGGAATTAAAATGTCTAAAAGTAAAGGAAATACGATAGACCCTTTTAAAACCATTGCAGAATTTGGTCCTGATGCCACACGCTGGTATATGATTATGAATGCAAACCCGTGGGATAACTTGAAGTTTGACCTTGAAGGAATTGCTGAGGTTCGTCGTAAATTCTTCGGAACTCTTTACAATACATATTCGTTCTTCTCGTTATATGCAAACATCGACGGATTTAAATATGCTGAAGCTGAAATTCCGTTAAACGAAAGACCAGAAATCGATCAATGGATTATTTCTGAGTTGAACACTCTAGTTAAGTTTGTTGACGAATGTTATGAAGATTATGAGCCAACAAAAGCGACAAGAGCTATTTCTGAATTTGTTCAGGAAAACTTAAGTAACTGGTACGTTCGTTTGTGCCGTCGTCGTTTCTGGAAAGGAGAATACGCCAAAGATAAAATCGCAGCTTACCAAACGCTTTATACTTGCTTGTTAACAATCAGTAAATTAAGCGCTCCAGTTGCTCCTTTTTTCATGGATAAATTGTACAGAGATTTAACAGCTTCTACGGGAACCGAGGATTTTGCTAGTGTTCACTTGGCAGAATTTCCAAAATTTGTCGAAAACTTTGTTAATAAAACGTTGGAAAGCAAAATGCAGAAAGCGCAAACTATCTCTTCTTTAGTTTTATCACTACGTAAAAAAGAGATGATTAAAGTGCGTCAACCTCTGCAAAAGGTAATGATTCCAGTACTTGACGAGAACCAGAGAGCTGAAATCGAAGCGATTTCTGACCTTGTAAAAGCCGAAGTAAACGTGAAAGAAATCGAACTTTTAGACGATGCTTCAGGTATTTTAGTAAAGCAGATTAAGCCAAATTTTAAAGCTCTTGGCCCACGTTTTGGAAAAGACATGGGCTTGATTTCTAAGGAGATACAAGGGTTTTCGGCTGATCAAATTAATCAGTTAGACAAGCAGGGAACGCTAGATATTGTTATTTCTGGAAATAATGTAACTTTATCCTTAGAAGACGTCGAAATAACATCGCAAGATATCGAAGGATGGCTGGTTGCAAATTCAAACGGAATTACGGTCGCGCTTGACATCACAATATCTGAAGAATTAAAAAATGAAGGTATCGCGAGAGAATTAGTAAACAGAATTCAGAATATCCGTAAAGATTCAGGATTTGAAGTTACTGATAAGATTAAGGTACAAATAAAAAGAGACGGTATTTTAGAAGATGCTGTTTCAAAAAATGAAGGCTATATTAAGTCTGAAACATTAACAGACGAACTGGTTTTTGTTGACGCTTTAGAAAACGGCACAGAAATTGAGTTTGATGACATTAAAACAATGATATTAATTTCAAAATAATTATAAAATGATAGATGAAATTACAAGATACTCTGATGCTGATTTAGCAGAGTTCAAAGAGATAATCCAAGCAAAAATAAAAAAAGCGCAAGAAGATCTTGACTTGATCAAAAGTGCCTATATGAACGATTTGAATAATGGTACTGACGATACTTCTCCAACTTTTAAAGCTTTTGAAGAAGGAAGTGAGACTATGTCTAAAGAAGCGAACTCTCAGTTGGCTATCAGACAAGAGAAATTCATTCGTGATTTAAAAAACGCGCTTTTTCGTGTTGAAAATAAAACTTACGGTATTTGCAAAGTAACAGGTAAATTAATCAGCAAAGAAAGGCTTAAAATCGTTCCTCATGCAACAATGAGTATCGAAGCTAAAAATTTGCAGAGATAAAAATAAAATCCTTGATAAAAAACGCTCCTTTTAGGGGCGTTTTTTTTTGTTTAATGTTTTAATGATTTGTGGTAGTTAAATCCATTTTTGGTTTGAAAGAAAATGTTTATGTTTAAGAATTGTGCTTAAAAAAACAGGGTTTGCTTTTTGTAAGAATTGAAATCTTACTCGTCTGATACTGTGAAAAAAAAAGGACTGTCTTGGTTAGAGACAGTCCTGCAGTAAAAAAAAGTAAAGTTATTAAGCTAGATTTTTTTCAACATCAGCTTTGTGTTTTCTTAAAATAGCTCGGGTCATACCTAAATTAGCTTTTGTTGCATCAGCAGCTAAGTAGATCATAAACTTTTTGTTTGGAGAAATATCGATAATGTGAATTTGATTCGAAAGTGTAATCAAAATATCTTCAATATCCTGATTAAGGCCTAAGGCTTTTACGGCGTTTAGTTTTGCTTTTACAACTTCAAGATTGTAAGCTGCTGCAAGTTCAGGGTCGAAACCTGGGTCAATTGTTAGGTTTCCAAAGCTTAATCCAGATTCAATTTCTGTTACAGCGACAGCAATAAAGCCGTTTACGTTTGTTTTCATTTCATTTAAAAACACGTTTAAAAAATCATTACTCATAGTAATTTAGGTTTAGTTTGTTAATAGATTATGTTATTTCAGTAGGGAATTTTTGCTTAATTCAGCAGATACTTCTTCGGTAGAACGCATTAATAATGCTAGATTGCTTCCTTCTTTTGAAAAAGCAACTATAAAGTTAGAGCCGCTAATTTTGTTTCCAACTATAACGCCTTCTGCACTTTTTAAGTACAATTGTTTAAGGGAACCTTTTTCCAGATCAATTAAGAATTTTTCGCTCATTGATAAAATTGCGGCGCTCATTGCGGCGATACTGTCTCCGTAGTCAAGGTTTAAGGAAGTGATTAATTTTCCTTTTCCGTTTAAAATTAATGCTGCTGTTGATTTTGTGCTGACAAGAAAGTCATTCAGTGTAGTTGTGATTTCATTCATGATTTGTAGGATTTAGGGAGGAATGTTAAATTCAGTTTAATTGGGTATTTGGTTTTAAAATTAATCATGAATCATCCTAAACAAGTGTTAATTTTGTTTAACAAATATAAATTAAATTATGTATCATTGTAGTACCAAATCGTTAATAATTTAAATTATTTACTGTAAAAAACTTACATTATGGCTAAAGTATTGAAATTCAAAGAAGTAAACTCTGACGTAGAGCGCAGAATGAAGGATTTTGAAAAATTACGCATCAAGTTTAAAGCTGATGTAAAAAAAGGCGAAGCCAAGAAGCTTGCTGCCGGAAAAGAGAGCAAGGGAATATTTAAATCTATTTCAGAATTTTTCTCCGACAGTCCAGCAAAAACAGCTGCAAAAGTGCCTGTGCAAAAATAGAATTTCTGGATTTGCATTAGCAGATAAGCTAAGTTTAGTTTATTAAAAAACAATTAACGCTCCCTTGGGAGCGTTTTTTTTGATTTAATTGTTATTTTTGCCCATCAAAAAATCATAAAATGTCATTACGAAAAGCGTATTTCCTTATATTTCTAGTTTTAATTGTTGATCAGCTTTCTAAAATTTATGTCAAAACCAATTTTATTCTTGGTGAAGAGGTTGTAATTTTTGATTGGTTTAGAATTCATTTTATTGAAAATGAAGGAATGGCTTGGGGCACAAAAATTCCTGGAGAGTACGGAAAACTGATTTTAACTGTTTTTAGAATTTTTGCGGTTTTCGGAATTGGCTGGTGGCTTTCTGATGTGGTTAAAAAACGTCAATCAACTTATTTGATTGTGGCTATTGCTTTGATCTTTGCAGGAGCTGCAGGAAATATTATAGATTCTGTTTTCTACGGCGTTATTTTTGACGACAGTACGCATAATTTAGCAACCATTTTTTCTCCGGTTCCATATGGAACGTGGTTTCATGGTTTGGTCGTAGATATGTTTTATTTTCCTATTTGGGAAGGTAATCTTCCAACATGGCTTCCTATTTTTGGCGGAAAGCACTTTGCTTTTTTTAATGCCATATTTAATGTTGCTGATATGGCAATATCTACAGGAGTTGGGATTCTTTTGGTTTTCAATAAAAGAGCATTTCCTAAACACGCATAATTATTTTAAAATTCAAAAAATAAATTCCAAATTCCAATATTTGAAGTGTTCATTGCACGCAGGTATTGGAATTTGGAATTTTTCATTATTGGGGTTTAATATTATTGTGTTATTTTTACGTTACAAAAAATCAAACTATGCAAAGTCCGTCTTTCTCTATTTATGATGCTTCTGCAGGATCCGGAAAGACATACACATTGGTGAAAGAATATTTGAAAATTATTCTGTCTTCGCCTAAAAACGATGCATATCGAAATATTCTTGCCATAACATTCACCAATAAGGCTGTTCATGAGATGAAAAGCCGAATTGTTGGGAATTTATCTGAATTTGCTAAAGAAGAGCCATCTTCCAAAGCTGTTGATTTGATGGAAGATTTGTCCAGAGAAACGGGGCTTTCAATCATTAAAATTAAAACCAAATCGCAGCAAATCATAAAGCACTTAATTCATAATTATGCAGCTTTTGATATTTCTACAATTGATAAATTTACTCATAAAGTTATACGTGCTTTTGCACACGACTTAAATCTTCCAATGACTTTTGAAGTTACATTGGATACCGAAAATTTATTGGTTGAAGCAGTTGATGCCATTATCGCGCAAGCTGGAGAAGATGAAACGTTGACAAAACTGCTCATCGATTTTACAATGGAAAAAACGGATGATGATAAAAGCTGGGATATTTCGCGCGAGATTCTCGATACTGGAAGATTGGTTTTGAATGAAAACAATCGAAATGAAATTTTACACTTTCAAGATAAAACGATTGGAGAATTTGTTGAGATTAAGAAAAAAATGCAGCTACTCTGTAAAGAGCTGGAAGATGTAAATACCGGATTGGCTGTTGGTGCAATTGAATTAATTGATAAAAACGGAATCGATTCAAAATCGTTCTCGAGAGGCACTTTTCCAAATCATTTGGATAGCATTCGAGACGGGAAATTTAATCCAAAAAATAAAACTTTTCATGAGTTTGATGATATTGCAATTAATAAAACTGCAAAAGACAGAGCTTTAATAGAAAATATTATCCCTCAATTACTTCAAATATTAAAAGAGGTTTATCAAAATTTTGAAAGAAGAGATTTTTATAAAGCCTTCTTAAAAAATATAACGCCGCTTTCGTTGTTGAATACTGTAAGCAATGAGCTGGCAAAAATCCAGTCGGAACAGAATATTTTGTCGATTTCTGAGTTCAATGCTATTATTCACCGCGAAATTCAGAATCAGCCGGCACCTTTTATTTATGAGCGTTTAGGAGAGCTTTATCGTCATTTTTTTATTGATGAATTTCAGGATACTTCTGAAATGCAATGGCAGAATCTAATTCCGTTAATTGATAACTCGCTTTCTGGTTTAGATGATTTAGGTAACAAAGGAACATTGATGATTGTTGGCGATCCAAAGCAGTCTATTTATCGCTGGCGCGGAGGAAAAGCAGAGCAGTTTATTGAATTGAGTAAAGACGTAAATCCTTTCAATAATCCAGATAAAAAGATTGAGCATTTAAATACAAATTACCGTAGTTACAGCGAGATTATTGAATTTAATAATGCTTTTTTTAAGTTAATTTCGACCGAATTTTCAAATGCGGATTATAAAGATTTGTATGAAAATCACAGTTTTCAAAATACAAATTCGAAACAAGGAGGTTATGTGAATATTTCTTTTCTTCCGATGACAGATAAAAATGATTTTGCTGATGAAGATGAAATTATTGAGAAATCTGATTTATATGTTCTTGCAGTTTTAAATACCATTCAGGAAGTTGTAAAACAAGGGTTCGAATACAAAGACATCGTAGTCCTTACTCGTAAAAGAGGTCAGGGAATTGCTGTGGCTAATTATTTGACGGAGCAGGGAATTCCTCTTTTGTCTTCGGAAACTTTAATGGTTCAAAATGCTTCAGAAGTTCGATTGATAATTCATTTACTTAGATATCTGGGTAATAGTGCTGATTTGGAATCAAAAGCAAATTTTCTTCATTATTTGGCTTCAACCAAAGATTTGACGATGCCTGTTCATGATTTCATTGCAATGGGAATGAATCATAAATTAGAAAAGGAATTTGAGGATTGGCTTTTGGCTTTTGATGTTTTGTTTTCCTTTAAAGATGTCCGTAAAAAATCGCTGTATGAAGCAGTTGAGATTATAATTTCTAAATTTATCCTGCCTTCAGAAGGGAATGCTTATGTTCAGTTTTTCTTAGATATAGTTTTGGAAAGAGATATCAGGAATCAGTCGGGAATTGCAGATTTTCTGGTTTTCTGGGATAAAAATTCGGATAAATTCAGCATTCCTTCTCCAGAGGGAAATAATGCGGTTCGGATTATGACCATTCACAAATCAAAAGGATTAGAGTTTCCTGTAGTTATTATGCCTTTTGCAGATGAAGATTACAATAGAAAACCAAAAGATAAATTGTGGCTCGATACTGAGGAAATTGATTTAGGAGTGCCAAAAGCTCTTGTGGATAACAGTAGTATTGTGGAGAGTTTTGGGGAAAGCGCTTCGGCAGTTTTTAATTTGAAAAAACAGGAAGAATTGCTGGATAATATAAATGTTCTCTATGTCGCATTAACTCGTGCCGAAGAACAGCTGTATGTGATTTCGCAGTCTCTTGAAGCAAAAAAAGACGGAGAATATCCGAATAATATGGCTTCTTTCTTTGTTAAATTTTTAATTAATGAAGGGATTTACGATGAAGGGAAACTGAACTACGAATTCGGAAATAAAGGAAGGCTTTCGAAGGCTTCAAAAACAGTAGATCTTGTAAAATCAATTCCGATTGTAAAAGAAGTCTTAAATCCGAAAAACATAAAAATTGCACAACGAGAAGCTTTAATGTGGGGGACGCATCAGCAGGAAGCGATTTCTTATGGAAATATTGTACACGAGATTTTGGCTTTTGTAAAAGATAAATCAGATATTGAACTTGCGGTAACAAAATCGCTCGAAAATGGATTGATTACTTATGATCAAGTTGATCAAGTTTTGCAGACTTTAGGAGAAATTGTAAATCACCCAGAGTTGTCTGTGTGTTTCGCTGGAAATCATACGGTGTTAAACGAACAGACTATCGTTCAGAAACAAGGAAGGATTTTAAAGCCAGACAGAGTTGTTTTTTTAGAAAATAAAGAAGCTTTTTTGCTCGATTATAAAACTGGAGCAGTTAATGCTAAATATCAGCAGCAAATTCAAGAATATCAAGATGCAATTGAAGACTTAGGATACAAAGTGTTAAAAAAGGCATTGGTATATATCGGATCGGAAATTGAAGTGGTAAATTTGTGAAAAAATTAATCAGATGTTAAAGAAATAACGAAGCTTTATTTGTGTTAAGTTGTTAATTTTTAACGTTTTAAATATATTAAAAATGTACGGTAAAATTAAAGAGCATCTGCAAAGTGAGTTGCAGACAATCGAAGAAAATGGAATTTTTAAAAAAGAGAGAATTATCACATCTCCACAAGGTGCGGAAATTAAAATCTCAACAGGAGAAACGGTTTTAAACTTTTGTGCTAACAATTATTTAGGACTTTCATCGCATCCAGAAGTGGTACAGGCGGCGAAAGATGCCTTAGATACTCATGGTTTCGGAATGTCATCTGTTCGTTTTATCTGCGGAACACAGGATATTCATAAAACACTAGAGAAAAAGATTGCTGACTTTTATGGTACAGAAGATACGATTTTATACGCGGCTGCATTTGATGCTAATGGAGGAGTGTTTGAGCCTCTATTGGGAGAAAACGATGCAATTATTTCTGATAGTCTAAATCATGCCTCTATTATTGATGGAGTTCGTTTGTGTAAAGCGTCCCGTTATCGTTATGAAAATAATAATATGGAAGATTTGGAACAGCAGTTAATAAAAGCAAATGAAGCTGGAACTCGTTTTAAATTAATCGTAACAGATGGTGTGTTCTCTATGGATGGTCTAGTGGCGCCCTTAGATAAAATATGCGATCTTGCTGATAAGTATGATGCTATGGTTATGGTAGATGAATGTCATGCAGCAGGTTTTATTGGTGCTACTGGAAAAGGTACTCTTGAAGCAAAAGGTGTTATGGGACGTGTAGATATTATTACGGGAACACTAGGTAAAGCTTTAGGTGGTGCCATGGGAGGATATACAACAGCTAAAAAAGAAATAATAGAGATTTTGCGTCAGCGTTCAAGACCTTATTTGTTTTCAAATTCTTTAGCTCCTTCTATTGTGGGTGCTTCTATTAAAGTTTTTGAATTGTTAGAAAAAGATACAACGCTTCGTGATAAATTAGAATGGAATACCAATTATTTTAAAGATGGTATGAAAAAGGCAGGTTTCGATATTATCGATGGAGATTCTGCTATTGTTCCGGTGATGTTGTATGATGCAAAATTATCACAAACTATGGCAAATGAACTTTTAAAACAAGGGATTTATGTTATTGGGTTCTTCTTTCCTGTTGTTCCTAAAGAAAAGGCGAGAATACGTGTACAGTTGTCTGCAGCTCATACAAAAGAACACTTGGATAAGGCGATAGATGCCTTTACAGTTGTCGGTAAAATGTTAAAAGTTATATAATTACCACTTTGGTCAAATTTTTGTAGGTTTTTTTTAACATTTCATTTTGTATTTAAAAAATTTGGTGTTACTTTTGCTTGTAATTAACTAAATTGTAATTAAAAAAATTAAGTATGAAACATCTTAACAAACTTTTAGTTGCTGTATTGATGGCGATGGGTTTAAATGCTCACGCGCAAGACAGTAACAATCCATGGGCGATCTCTTTCGGGGTTAATGCTGTGGATACAAGGACTAGTTCGGGTTCAGGAAGTGGGTTTTTTGACCAACACTTCTCTCAGCCATTCTCTGCAAAAGACAATTGGAATATTCTTCCTTCTTTATCTTACATTGGTGTGTCTAGATATGTTGGTAGCGGTTTTTCTGTTGGTTTACAAGGATCTGTAAACAAAATTGATAAATTCGTTACTTTCAATCCAAGTGCTCCTGGACATGATAGTAGAGGGAATGTTGTTACAAACCCTGGAGATTTAATGTACTACGGAATTGATGCTACTATTAAATACAGCTTCCAAGAATTAATCAAATCTAAAGTGATTGATCCTTCGTTATCTGTTGGTGGTGGTTATACTTTCTTCGGAGATAGCAGCTACGGAACTGTTAACCCAGGTGCTGGTTTAACTTTTTGGTTTACAGATGCTATCGGTCTTGAGTTAGCTACAAGATACAAATGGGCTGTTAGTGGTGATAGAGTGGATGCTTCTGGAACTCCAGATGCAGTTTCTCACTTCCAACACACTGCAGGTTTAGTTTTCAAATTCGGAGGTAAAGATACTGACGGAGACGGAATCTATGACAAAGATGATGCTTGTCCAGATGTTGCTGGTTTAAAACAATTCAACGGATGTCCTGATACTGACGGTGACGGAATCGTTGATGCTTCTGACGCTTGTCCAGATGTATTTGGTTTAGCTGCATTAAACGGATGTCCTGATACTGACGGAGACGGAATTGCTGATAAAGATGATGCTTGTCCAGATGTTGCTGGTTTAGCTGCTTTAAAAGGTTGTCCTGATACTGACGGAGACGGAATCGCTGATAAAGACGATAAATGTCCTACAGTTGCTGGTCCTAAAGAAAACGGTGGTTGCCCATTCTTAGACGCTGATAAAGATGGTGTTGCTGATAAAGACGATGACTGTCCTACAGTTCCAGGTCCTGCAAGTAACAGAGGATGTCCAGAAGTAACTTCTGCTGCATTAGAAGATCTTAAAGTTCAAGCTAGAGCAATCTACTTCAACTCAGGAAAAGCTACTTTCAAAACTGGTGATAAAGAAACTCCAGCTAGATTAGATGCTATTAAAGAAATCCTTAAAAACTATCCAAACGCGAAATTCTCTATCGAAGGACACACAGATAGTACAGGTTCTGCTAAAATCAACGACAAACTTTCTCAAGATAGAGCTAACGCGGTATTAAACGCTTTAGTTGAAAGAGGAGTTAGCCCAGATAACTTAGAAGCTAAAGGATTTGGATCTTCTCAACCAGTTGCAAGTAACAAAACTGCTGCAGGTAAAGCTCAAAACAGAAGAACTGAAATTAGACACATTGGTTCTAAATACCAAGGTAAACTATAATTTACTTTTGTAAATAAATACTAAAAGCCATTCTTAATTGAATGGCTTTTTTTATTTTTATACTATGGTAAATACTTCTTTTCTAAAAAAAATTGCTGGTGTTGTAATTCAGGATTATGCTGAGAAACTTTCTCAAATAACGATAATTCTTCCTAATAAAAGAGCAAAAGTTTTTTTGATTGAAGCACTTAAAAATGAGACTGATAAAACTATAATTGCTCCAGAAATTACAAGTATTGAGGATTTTGTGCAAGATGTAGCATCTATTCGTTCAATAGATTCTATCGAGCTTTTATTTGAGTTTTACGAGGTCTATTTGTCTATCACAGAAAAGAAGAATCAGCAGTCGTTTGAATTGTTTGCAAATTGGGCAAAAACGCTATTGCAGGATTTTAATGAAATTGACCGCTATCTTTTAGAACCTTCCCATGTTTTGTCTTATTTGAAAGATATTGAAGATATAAAAAAATGGGGCTTAGAGGTCGATCAGAAAACTAAACTTCTGGAAAATTATATTGATTTTTGGAAACTCCTTCCGTTATACTACGAATCTTTATACAATCATTTGCTGTTTAAGTCCATAGGTTATCAAGGTTTGGTCTATCGGGAAGCGGTAAATAACTTAAATCATTTCTCGAATACAATTGGAAATCGCATTTTTATTTTTGCAGGGTTCAATGCTTTGAATGCTGCTGAAGAAAAAATTGTACAGCATTTGCTAGCCTTAGATCAAGCTAAAATTTATTGGGATTCAGATCAAACTTTTTTAAACGATCCGTATCATGATGCTGGTCTTTTTTTGAGACGTTTTAAAGAAAGTTGGAAACACTATAGAACAAATCCTTTTGAATGGATTGTAGATGATTTTTCGCAATCAAAAAATATTCGGGTTATTGGAACTCCTAAAACAATCGGCCAGGCAAAGCTTACCGGAAGTATTATTGAAGATCTAATCAATGAAAACCCTTCGGCGTCTCTTGATAAAGTGGCTGTTGTATTGGGTGAAGAGAATTTATTAGTTCCCGTTTTATATTCACTTCCTTCCTCTGTTGGTGCTTTAAATATCACGATGGGATATTCGGGTAAAAATAATCCATCGCAGATATTAGTCGCTAAGTTGTTTAAAATGCATACTAATGCGCTTTCGCGAAAGGGAGGAAGTTATGTTTTTTATTATAAAGATGTTCTCGATATTTTGACACATCCGTTGGTGGAACCTTTTGCTCATGCTCAGGGACTGGTAAGGATTATCAAAGAAAATAATTATACGTTTATCACACATCATAAAATTTTGGAGCTTCATCCAAATCCATCTAAATTTTTTAATCTTTTGTTTGAAAAATGGGAAAGTGGCTCTGTTGCAGTCTTAAATAATATTTCGGCTTTACTGATTGTTGTTAAAGAACATTTTAGCAATGATAATGAAGAAGAAAAAATCGCAAAAGCATTTGTATATGGCGTTTTTAAGGTGATTAATAAACTTATAAATTATTATACCAAACATAATCATATTGATAATATTGATACGCTTCATGCTATCTATAAGCAGATTATTGATTTGGCAGAAGTGTCTTTTGAGGGAGAACCTTTGCGTGGTTTGCAGATTATGGGAGTTTTAGAAAGCCGTGTCTTGGATTTTGAAACGGTTATTATAACCTCGATGAATGAAGGAAAATTTCCTGCGGGAAAATCGCAGAATTCATTTATTCCTTACGATGTCAAAAGAGAGTTAGGGCTTCCGACTTTCAAAGAAAAGGATGCCATTTATACGTATCACTTTTATCATTTACTGCAAAGGGCTAAAAATATCTATTTAATCTACAATACTGAAAATGAGGGATTGGATGCTGGAGAAAGAAGCCGTTTTATTACGCAGTTAGAAGTCGAAAAACAAAGAAATCATACTATCACTTTTGATATTTATAACCCTGTTTTGCCAAATACAGCTTATGAGCCTATTTCGGTTGCAAAGTCTGAAATGGTAATGGAGCGTTTGAAGGAAATTGCTGCAACAGGTTTTTCACCATCAGCATTGACAAGTTACATTAGAAATCCGATAGAGTTTTATTTTCAAAAAATACTTCGAATCCGTGAAGTAGAAGAGGTGGAGGAAAATATTGCGCTGAATACTTTAGGAACAATTATCCACGAAACTCTTAAAGCTTTATATGAACCTTTTATAGGTAAATTTATTTCAGAAAATGATCTTTTAAATTGTTTTAAGCTTTTGGATGACGAAGTTTTAAAACAGTTTAAATTGGTTTACAAAGAAGGGGAAATCAAAAAAGGAAGAAATCTTCTGGCTTTTGAAGTGGCTAAACGAAATGTTTCTAATTTCTTAAGAATGGAATTGGATTCTGTCAAAAATGATGAAGCAATTCAGATAATTGCTTTAGAGCAGACTTTTGAGCGTGAATTTGTACATCCAAAACTGCCTTTTCCTGTTTTGATTAAAGGAAATGTCGATAGAATTGAACGTCGTAACGGTAAAATAAGAATTATCGATTATAAGACGGGAAAAGTAGAAAAATCTAATGTAGTATTGAAAACATGGAATGGATTAACACAGGAGCTTAAAAACGATAAAATTATTCAGGTTTTAGCATATGCCTTTATGTTTGAAAAAGAAGCTGGAAATCTGCCAATTGAAGTAGGTATTATTTCGTTTAAAAATTTAAAATCTGGTTTTTTACCTTTTGGTTATAAAGAAGAAAAAGAGTTAAATGCTGTTGTAACAACAGAGATATTAAATTCTTATTTGGATGAAATTGCCAATTTGCTTGGTGAAATATTTGATGTCAATATTCCTTTCGAGGAAAAAATATAGCGGCTTATCAGAAAATTTTGGAATATATTTGAGTTTTATAAAACAACACTGATTATAAATTTTATAGTTTCTGCTGCAGCATTGTTTTTGGGGAGTTTAAATTACTTTTTCTTTATAGCAGCTACAATTGGATTTGGATTTAGTATTGGCTTTAAAGAGTTGTATCGAAAGAATGAATATTTGTTTTATCTAAATAATGGAGTTTCAAAAATCAAACTGCTGGGGTATAGTTTTCTATTGAATTTGTTTCTAGTTGTACTTTTTGCTTTATTGTTAATTTCTGTTGTAAAATAATAATGGAGAAGCATATTATTGAAATTAGTGGTATTCAGAAAAAAAATGATCATAAAACGATTCTTTCGGATGTTTATCTGAAAATTGAAACAGGAGAAATTGTTGGTTTGCTAGGAAGAAATGGTTCTGGAAAATCTACACTCTTTAAAATTATTGCAGGTCTTTTGTCTGCTCAGGATAAGAGTATTTTTATAGATGGAATTTCAAAGAATAATTCTTCAGATTTATGGAGTGAAATTAGTTATCTGTATCAATATCAATTTATTCCGAATCATCTGTCCGTAATTAGGACAATTTTTTTAGCTGTCGCTAAACAAAAGAGAACTCTTTTTTTTGAAGATGTTTTTATAAAATCTCTTATAAATAAAAAAAATAAGAACTTGTCTTTTGGAGAGTTACGATATCTTCAGGTAAAAATTATTCTTTTCAATGATTCAAAGTTTGTGTTGTTGGATGAACCTTTTAGTGGATTATCGCCTATAATGATAGAGGTAGTTTCAAAACTAATTAAAGAAAATTCCGAAAGAAAAGGAATACTTATTACGGATCACAATTATGAAGAAGTGATGAGAATTTCGACTAGAATGCAGTTGTTGAGTGAGGGTAAGTTGCAGAATATCAGTAAAAAAGCCGAACTTTTTGAAAAAGGATATCTAAGAAGTCCGGCTGTTTTTTAAAAGCTTTTAGCTAAATATTTTTTTGAAAAAACCTTTTTTAGCTTTTTCTCCAGAAGCAGTGTTATTGATATGTCCGTTTTCAATACGAAATCTTCTAAACTTCTCTAGTTTTACATTTAGGTCAAAGCGTAATTCGTCAACAGTTTTCATAAATAAAATTTTTTGCAAAGCTATATAAAAACTTCTTGCAATTGCAACAATCTGCAAATGTTAATTTTAGAAATGAATTTTATGAAACGAAATGTTATGATTTTAAAACAATATGTTTTTTATGTTAATTTTTATTGCAGATTTTTTGCAAAAAAATAAGATTAATTATGTGATAAATAAAAGTGAGTCAGTCTGTTAGATATTCCTTTTTTTTAACAAGTGTTTATCGGTCAAATGATATTGATTGAAATATCTTTGACCCTTCCAAAAACATGACAAATAAAAGAATATGATTGATTTACAAACACTAGTACAAGAGACTGGAGCAGAATCTGGATTGAGTTTTAATATTGATGGAATCTTAAACGAGTCTGTTAATTTAGAATATGACGGAAATGTTGCAGCAATGATCGGAATGATCTTAAAGATGTGCCTTGAAATGTCGGAAGACGTAAACAACGGTGATCTTAAACAAGTTATGATTAAAAATAATGACGGAATTGTCGTTGCTACCAAAAATGAAGATGATAACTGCATCGCGTTACTTTCTAAGGATTTGAGTAAAATGGGACTATTACTTCGAAAAATGGATTCTGTTTTTAGCAACTAATTATAAACCTAAATATTTAATACAATATGTCAGATTTTTTACAAAACTTTCAAAACGATCTAAAAGAAAATATAAATGGATTTATTGCTGTTTCAGTTACTGAAGTTGAAACAGGAATGTCTTATTGTTCACTTACTGCTAGACCAGATTTTGATCCAGAATTAGCTTCTGCTTACAACTTAGAAGTGGTTAAAGCTAAACTGAATGCTATTAGAGCTTTAGGATTAGATCAAAAAATTAATGATATTTTAATTACACTTACAGATCAAATTCATATTATTGACCTTTCTGAAGATGGAAGATATTTTATCTATTTGGCTGTAGATTCTACTAAAGCTAATCTTGGTTTAACAAGAGCGGTTTTGTCTAGATATAAAAAAGATATTATCACGAAGTTATAACAATATTTTGCCCCCAACAATGAGAAAAAGGCTATTTCAACCTCGGTTAGAAATGGCCTTTTTCGATTTTTAATGTTGGGTTTTTTATTCGAAGAAGTCTAATAGAACAGTTTGTAAAGCTTCTTTGTTTTCAATATGACTCATGTGGCCGTCTTCAAAAGAAACTAATTCTGCTGTTGTGCCTTCAATTTGAGAAAGATTTTCTTCATAATTTAGTACAGGATCTTTTTTGCCTAGAATCAATAAAACGGGAAAACGGTCTTCTTTTAAAAGCCATTCGCGGTCTTTGCGTACTTTCATTCCTTCCAGAGAAGCTATAATTCCTTGTAAAGGTGTTTTTAAAGCTTCTGCTTTTACTTTTTCAATTTCTTTGGCTAATCTTGTTCTGTTATTTTCGCTGAATAAATTGGCAATGGCTAAACTCACAAAACTAGTGTAATTTTGTTTTACAGCTTTTATGGCGCGGGTTCTATTCAGTTTTTTATCGGCGCTGTCTTCTTTTGAAGTTGAATTTAGTAAAACTAATTTCTGGATTTTCTGCGGATACAATTCGGCGAAAGCCAAACCAACATAACCGCCCATTGAATGCCCGACAATAATAGCTTTTTCGATTTTCAAATGTTTTAAAACTTCATTAACGACATTTGCATTTTCTTCCATTTCGTGAACATAACCTAAAGAATCAGAATCTCCGTGGCCTAGTAAATCAATTGTAATTACACGATTTTTTTCTGAGAAAAGGGCATCATAATCTTTCCACATTTTTTTGTTTTCTAAAAAACCGTGAAGTAAAACAATTGCATTTCCTTTTCCTGAATCTGTAAAAGATATTTTGGTGTTTTTATATAGAATATTTTTCAAAATGATATTTTAAAGTGTGAAGTGCAAAGATAAAAAAGGTAAAATCATATAAGAAATATAAGTTCATTTGAGTTAAAAATAATAGTGATTAGGTTCAGTTTTAAATGAACGTACATCAATTATAAGGTTTTAAAAAAAATGGCTTCCATTTCTGAAAGCCATTCTAAATTAAAAGCGATTATCTCCATCCAAGAGGTTTCCTAATCCTCCAAGTAGACTTCCTTCATCGCGGCTGTTTCCGCCAGATCTTGGTGCCGATGCAATAATTCGGTCAGCCAATCTGGAGAATGGCAGCGACTGAATGTAAACCGTTCCCGGACCTTTTAAAGTGGCATAAAACAGTCCTTCACCACCAAAAATAGAATTCTTGATGCCGCCAATAAATTCAATATCGTAATCTACATCTTTGGTAAAACCAATAATACAGCCCGTATCTACTTTTAGGACTTCGCCGTGACCCAATACTTTTTTTGCCATTGTTCCTCCAGAATGCACAAACGCCATTCCGTCTCCTTCAATTTTCTGCATGATAAAGCCTTCACCGCCAAATAATCCGCGTCCTAGTTTCTGAGAAAATTCTATGCCAACAGAAACGCCTTTTGCAGCGCATAAAAAGGAACTTTTCTGGCAGATAAATTTACCTTGAAATTCGGTTAAATCAATCGGAAGGATTTTTCCAGGATATGGCGATGCAAATGAAACTTTGCTTTTAGTATTTCCTTGGTTTAAAAATGCCGTCATAAACAAGCTTTCTCCCGTAAGAACTCTTTTACCAGCATTTAAAAGTTTGCCAAATAAACCTGAGCCCTGTTGTTGAGAACCATCACCAAATATGGTTTCCATCTGGATATTGTTTTCCATCATCATAAAGCTTCCGGCTTCGGCAATTACGATCTCTTGTGGATCTAATTCTATTTCGACATATTGCATTTCTTCTCCAAAAATCTGATAATCTATTTCGTGTGCCTGCATAAGTTCTAATTTTTTGTTTTTAAAATTAGACTAAGGATGATTTAGAATGTTACAGTTTTTTAGCGCACTTCAGTCATTTTTAAAAAGATAAAACACTTTTGTTATTTTAAATTAGTCTTAATTATGTGTTTTATTACATTAAATTCTATATTTTTGCACCGTTATTATATTTTATCAGAATGGCATTAGTTAGTGATTTGACCACCAAAATATTATTTGAAACCGAAAAAGGATACAGTTATCAATGTGATTTGACCAATAGTATAATCATCAATTTTGTTGATACGGTGTCAAGTTATAAGATTCACGATTTTTTGATTTTTCAAAGAAAGGTTAATAGCGTTGACATTCTTAATATGCTTTATGACTTATCTGATCAGTCAGATGCGCAGTTGATTGAAACTACCAAAAGAAATTTTTCCAGAAATCTTACGATCTGCGAAATAGTACAGTTAAGAGATTTATTAAACGGAACAAAATTTACCCTTAACTTACATTCTATGCTTTGCAATATGGTCAATGTAGAGCTTATTTAGATTCTTACTTAGATTAAATCCAAATTTTCAAGGGGTTACGGCTGCCTTCTTTAATTTTTGTAATTTTACACGTATAAAAATTAAAGGTCATGAAAGATTTACTAAGAACACGTACTTCATTAGTTGAAGGAATCGAAAATATATTGAACTTACAAGCAAAATTAGAAAGTGATGCTTCTAATAAATATTTAGCTATGGCTGCATGGTTAGATAGAAACGGGTATGCACATACAGCGTCTTATTTGTATAAGCAAGCCGAAGAAGAAAGAGAGCATTTTCTAAAAGTTTTTAAATATATTACAGACATGGGAGGGATTGCAGTTACGCCATCTATTCCAGAAGTGCAGCAGGAATTTGCTTCTCTTAAAGAAGTATTTGAAATTGCTTTGCAAAACGAAATTGCAGTTACTCAAGCAATCAATAAAGTAATCGCTAAATGTAGAGCTGAAAATGATTATGCTACAGAAGATTTTATGATGTGGTATGTAGCTGAGCAAAGAGAAGAAGAGAAAAATGCAAGAAGAGCTTTAGAGCTTTTTGACTTGATCAACGAAAATGCAGCTGATGGAAAATTCCAATTAGATGTGCAAATAGCTAAAATCGGATAATAAAAGATTTGTAAAATTTAAAAAGCCCTTAATAATCTAAATTATTAAGGGCTTTATTTTTATTTATTCATTCATCAAAGTTTCAATCTCGTCAACTTCAACTGGAATATTTCTCATTAAGTTAAAAGGTTCGCCTTTTTCCTGAACTACAACATTGTCTTCTAAACGGATTCCGAATTTTTCTGCTGGAATGTAGATTCCCGGCTCAACCGTGAAAACCATATTTGGTTTCATTGGTTCATGAAGCAATCCGTAATCGTGCGTGTCCAATCCCATGTGATGAGACGTTCCGTGCATGAAGTATTTTTTGTAAGCAGGCCATTCTGGATTTTCGTTCTGAACATCGGCTTTGTCTAATAAGCCTAAACCAAGCAATTCAGAAGTCATGATTTTACCCACTTCAATATGATATTGTTTCCAAAGTGTTCCTGGAGTCAACATTTTTGTAGCTTCATTTTTAACGTTCAAAACTGCTTTGTAAACCGCTTTTTGACGCTCAGAAAAACGTCCAGAAACTGGAATCGTTCTTGTCATATCGCTAGAATAATTGGCATATTCTGCTGCAACGTCTAGCAAAATTAAATCTCCGTCTTTACATTGCTGATTGTTTTCGATATAATGCAAAACATTCGCATTGTTTCCTGAAGCGATAATTGGCGTGTAAGCAAAACCTTTAGAACGATTACGGATGAATTCGTGAGCCAATTCGGCTTCAATTTCATATTCGGTAACATTTGGTTTTACGAATCCTAATAATCTGCGGAAACCTTTTTCGGTAATATCACAAGCGTGCTGAATCAAATCGATTTCTTCGCTTTCTTTTACAGAACGAATTCTTTGCAAAATTGGGTTGCTTTTCGCTACGTTGTGTGCAGGATAACGCTCTTTCCACCATTTTACAAAACGAGCTTCGCGAGTTTCAGTTTCAACCGAAGCGCGGTAATGTTCGTTGGTATTAATGTACATCGTATCGGCATACGTCATCATTTCGTTCAAAACTTTATGAAAATCCTGTAACCAATAAACCGTTCTAATTCCAGAAACCTGAAAAGCACGTTCTTTAGTCAGTTTTTCACCTTCCCAAACTGCAATATGATCGTTGGTTTCTCTCAAAAAAAGAATTTCTCTTTGACTTTCATATGGCGCATCTGGAAACAAAAGCAAAACGCTTTCTTCCTGATCTACACCGCTTAGATAAAAAATATCTCTATGTTGTGCAAACGGCAAAGTACTGTCGGCACTAATTGGGTAAATGTCATTTGAGTTGAATACTGCAACAGAGTTAGGTTTCATTTCAGCCATGAACTTTCTGCGGTTTTTTACAAAAAGTGCGCTGTTTATTTGATGATATTTCATAATTATTTCGTTTTTGAACTTCGAATTTCAAAATTACTAATTTTTGAATAAGTGGCGTATAATAGATTTATTAAAGTTTTCTTATTTGTTTTGAGTTTTGCTGCGAAGGCGCTAAGGCACGAAGTTTTTTTAACCGCAAAGGGCGCTAAGGTTTACGCAAAGCACGCAGGAGATTTTTGCCAAAAAGCCTCAAAGACACAAAGTTTCCATGCTGTTTTGTCCTCCTGAGCGAAGTCGAAGGATCTGCGCAAAGTATCTCTTTAAATTGTAATGAAATAATCTCGCAAAGTCGCTAAAGCGCAAAGTTTTTACACAATCTTGTCATTTCGATCCCGAGGCTTCGGGAGAGAAATCTTCGCAAGTAACTCGACAAAGATTTGCACGCATAGTTTTGTCATCTTGACGAAGGAAAGATCACACTCGAAACTCGACAAAGATTTACAATTTTGTCTCACGCAGATTTAGCAGATTTAGCAGATTTTTTCTTTTCAGAGTCGCAGTTAACCACAATCTTGTCATTTCGACGAAAGAGAAATCTTCGCAAGTAACTCGACAAAGATTGATAAAATCTTACTTACATAGAACCTTAGTATCTTAGAATCTTGAATCTTAATTTGGGCGTGCCCCTCCTGGTCGGGCTTTCGGCTATATCTTTTATTTCCGCTCCACTTCATAAAAAGTGTACATTTCTATCTCAAGAAAAAATTATTTTATGAAAAAAGTTTACAATGAATGAATTTTTAATTGATTGAGTTTTGTAATATTGTATGAAATTTAAGAATAAAATTATAAAAAGTTAGATGGATCAGAACGAAGATGATAAAGAAAGACCATTTGTAGTTATTTCAATCGTTGTCTCTATTTTAATTGTGGTACTTTGGTTAGGAAGCTATTTTGTTCTCAGTTATTTGCCAGAAAAAGCTAAAGGAACGGTTGGTGACATGTTTGGAGTTATTAATTCACTATTTTCAGGTTTGGCATTAGCTGGCATTATTTTAACAATTCTACTTCAAAGGAAAGAGCTTAAATATCAACGAGAAGAATTAAGAGATACTCGTAAAGAATTTCAAACTCAAAATGAAACTTTAAAAATTCAAAGGTTTGAAAATACATTTTTTCATTTACTTGACCAGCACCATCAAATTGTTAACGCAATTGATTTTACGTACCATTCAAAAAAGAAAAGAGAGCCACTCACTCTAAATCAAATGTGGAAAAATGCAGATTTGCCAGTAGCAGACTTAGAAAGTATAACAATAACCGGAAGAGATGTTTTTAGATACAAATACAATAAATTAAAAGAGAAGATAAAAGTTGAAGGTAGTGATTTTCTAGAAATTTATTTAAAAGATTACAACGAAGCAAAAGCTGATTTTGGACATTACTTTAGAAATTTATATCGTATAATTAAAATTATTGATGAAACTGATTTTTTTTATGATAGCAATAAAGTTAATGAAGATGAAATTTTTAAAATAAAATATAGATATGCAACTATCTTGCGAGCACAAATTTCTGATTATGAACTTGCGTGGGTTTTTTACAATTGTTTAAGTGAGAATGGAAGGGAAAAATTTAAGCCACTTATTGAGAAATATTCTTTTTTTAACAATTTGCCAGAAGAATTGATTGCGACGAAGATTCATCTTAATTTATATAATGTTTCAGCGTACGGAACTCAAATATAAAATGTGAAAGTGCGGAGATATTAAGTTCAACCATAAGTAAATTGGTTAAAAAAACCGAAGTCTGTTTGACTTCGGTTTTTTTTATGCCGTAAATTCTATTTCTTATCAAGTAACTTCTCCAAAAGCGCAACTTTCTCTTTTTCACTTTCAACCAAACGCTCATAAAGTTTTTCATTCTTTTCAATAACTTCCAAAAGTTTATCAAGTGGATTAAATGTACAATTATTATGATTTATTGATGAAGACCCATTATCATAACTATTTCCCATAATATTAAAAACAGCTTCTTCAGAAAAGTTCCTGATTACATCAGCTGGAACACCTAAAACTTCAGCAATTTTCTTTAGTTTTTCTTCATCAACGTTTTCAGTTCCTTCAATAATAGAGATGGTCTGTTGACTAACACCAAGTGCAATAGCAAGCGCTTCCTGCTTCATATCTCTCAGTTCTCTAATTCGGCTTATGTTTCTGCCGATATGTTTTGGTTTTATTGCTGTGCTCATGATTCAAAGATATTTAAAATTCTTTTACCTTTTTGGTTTCTTTAGAAAACAAAATTGTATTTGTGAGATACAAATTGTAAATCTTTTCTCGGATAAAAATACAATTTTTCTGACTATTGTTGATTTTGAATTTAGAATTGTGTAATCTTGGATATTGAAAAGTGTTTATTAAGCACAAGAAAATTATAATTGAATTATGTCATATTTAAAAGGAATAGCTGTTCAGTCTTTAAGGCAAGGGATAAAATCACAAAGAGATGTAATCATTGGAGTAGTTGATTCTACGATAACTAATTCAAGTTATTTGTCTGATTTTAATTTGAGTTCGATAAATGAAATTATAATTAAATTAGAGGAATTAGTTCAAAGTGATGGCGGAGGATTTATCTGGGGGCAAGAATATATTATGATTGATTCTTCTCCTGAAATTTCATTTTGTGAAAATGATTTAGATAAAGAAGCTTTGCCAGATGTTCCAACTATTTCATTGTTAAATTTGATGATTGAAATTCAGAAACTAAAAACTGAATATCAAGATACTGACAACCTTAAGAAAATAATTGGACAGGTTTTTACCATTGTAAAATCAGATCCAGACAATCATAGAAGATTGGCAGAATCAGATACAGATTTTGCAATTACAATTAATGATATCTATGTAGGACTGGTGTTAGTGTCCGAAGATTTTGATTTGACTGTAGAGGAATATTTGAATCAATTACAGGCTACTTTTTATTAATATATCAAGAGATATAAATGTCTTTGATTATGACAGCTATGAACTCAAAAATCAAAATCAGAAAAATACAAAACCAAGATCTACATTTCGTTTACAAAGCAATCTGCGAACTCGAAAATGAAGTTTTAGATTTTGAAGTTTTCGAAATGATATTCAATGAAAACATTTCAAACCCAAAAAATCTCTATCTAATTGCTGAAAACGAAAATGAAGGTTTAGGATTTATTAGTTTTCATACTCAAAATTTGCTGCATCATTGCGGATTGGTTGGTGAAATTCAGGAGTTTTTTATTCATCAGAAATATCGTGGTCAAGGCGTTGGAAGAATATTGATAAATGAGATTTTGAATTTTGCAGAAGAGCATAATTTAAAAAGTATTGAAGTAACGACTAATAAAAAACGAGTAGAAAACGTGGCGATTTATGAGAATCTCGGTTTTAGTTTGAGTCATAATAAGTTTACGATTTATAAATAATTGGGATGTTTTTTAACCGCAAAGCTCGCAAAGGTTTACGCAAAGGTCGCAAAGTTTTGTGTTCAAAGCTTTGCGACCTTTGCACTTATCCAGCATAACTTAAGATTAAAAATTCTTTGCGGACTTTGCGGTTAAATTTTAAAGATGCCTAAAAACTTATTTCGCACTAATGACAATAGAAAAAGCCAACATAACCGACAACGAAATTCTAACTTCAATAACCAAAAAGTCAAAAGCCTATTGGGGATATTCTGCGGAGCAAATTCAGAAGTGGGATAAAAATTTGACTATTTCACAAGATTATATTAGAGATCATAACGTTTTTAAATTGATAGAAAATGGTTTTATTATAGGATATTATTCTTATGTTTTTAAAGATGAAAAAGTAATCGAACTCGATAATTTATTTATCTTGCCGGAACATATTGGCAGAGGATTTGGAAAATATTTGCTTCTCGATTTCTTAAACCGAATTAAAGAAACTGGAGTTGAAAAAATAACGCTCGATTCAGAACCAAATGCCGAAGAATTTTACGTAAAATTGGGATTTGTAAAAATTGGAGAATTTGAAACTTCTATAAAAAACCGTTTTATGCCGATTATGGAAATGAAATTTTAAAATCGAACAACAAAGTGAAACAACTAAATATTTCCATAAAACATAATCTTTTGGTCGGTTTGCTGATTGGTTTATGGCTTTTTGTTTTTGCTTTCATCATAAAACCTTTTGACGACGGAACGATAAATTTAAGAGCTTGGTTTTATATTAGTTTTAGCTTTAGTTGTATGGCGTTTTTGTGTTATGGGCTTTTGGCAATTATTCAAAAAAAAGTTTATAAAAGAATAGGAAAATGGAATATCAGTTTAGAAATAACGGCCATTTCTCTCTTTCATTTGCTGTATTTAATGGGTGTTTTTGCTTTTTATAAAAGTCCAGTTTTAAATGGCGGTTATAGTTTTTCTGAATTCTTTTCGGTAATATTTATAAAAGTCGCTTTGATTGTGACTCCTGTAATTATTCTCGCAAGACGATATTTGATAAAATTGATTCCGATAAAAGGCGATCTTTTAATAATTAAAGGAGAAAACAAATTAGATATTCTAAAAATCAACAAAGCTGATTTAGTCTGTATTTCTAATGCACAGAATTATGTTGAGATTTTTTATCTTGAAAACGGGAAACTTCGGTCGAAACTAATTCGTTCTTCGCTTAAAAAAGTGCAGGATGATTTCGATTTTTTAATCCAAATTCATCGTTCGCATTTAATAAATCCGATGCATTTTAAATCCTGGAGAAATACAAATACCATTATTTTGACTCAAATAGAACTTCCGGTTTCCAGAAATTATAAAGAAACTTTATTGACATTATAATTTGTGCCTAAAACAAAGTATAAATGAAGTTGAATTTGTATTTTCGTTCTTCTTACCAGATCAAACATAACAGCTTGAATAAAAATCTAAAATACCTTCTTTCATTCTTTCTGGTTTTTACCATGATTGCGACTGATTGTGCAATAGATTCTCAATCAAAATCAGCAGAATATTATCAATCTGCATTTGTTGTTTCAAGAAAAGAAATTGAGCTTAAAACTGCTCGTTTATACAAATTCGGACAAGTTGTTTCTTGGAATGAAATAAGATTTTCAATTGTTTTGAATTTTGTTAAAACCGAAAATGTTTTTACTTTTCAAATTAAGAAACTGTTGAAACTGCAAAATCTGCTTCATCAAAAACTAACTTCATTTATAAATCAATCGGTTTTTATAAATGAAATAATCACTTCAAAACACTTCTATAAAAGTTTATACAACGCTTAAGAAAATTTATTTCTAGGCATAGATGAAATAATAATGTCTAATCATTTATCATTTTCAAAATGTATAAACAAACTAAAAATACTCGTTTGGAGCAATCTAAGCGACCGCTTCTTCATTGGATAAAAAGAAAATTTATAATTATAATAACAGCCTTTATGTTAGGAATGGCAAACGGAATGCATACGGAAGATACCCGAATTAAAGGAAATCAAAATTATACGGAGCAGCATAAAAAGGATTAAGGTTTTAATTTGAAAATATGTCAATGAGATAATTAGAGAATGCTTTTCTTGTCATGAGCCCTTTGTCAAAGTTTAAAACTTTGACAAAGGTTTTCTAGGCGCAAAGAATGTCATCCTGAGCGAAGTCGAAGGACACGCTAGTAATTCGACATGCAAAATCGCCAATCTTTGTAGAGTTACTAGCGTGTCCTTCGACTTCGCTCAGGATGACAAACGTTGCGTTATAAAACAAAAAACCGAAGCATTTGCTTCGGTTTTTTATTTGGAATTTGGGATTTCTTTTTTTGAAAATTATTCAATCCATTTATAATATCTCGCCCCAATCAAAACAGGAATTTCTTTTTCGATTCGGTCAAGAACCCATTCGTTTTTTGGAGTTCTTACACTTTGTTTTTGTTCTTTTTTATGGAGACTTTCGTAAGTATTGAAATCAATTTCAACGCTTTCAGCTAAATTTTCAAAAAGCTTCACGTTTTCTAAAGCCAATTTCCATTCTGGTTGAATTGTTCCTTCAAAAACTTTCGATTTCGATCCGCTTCCGTACGCTAAGAAACCGAATTTAGTTCCTGAAATAGCTGCGTTTGTGTCATAAAAATGAGCCAAAGTCGACAACAAGCCCATGAAAATAGAACCTGTATAAAGATTTCCAATTAATGAAGAAGCCAATTCAGCAGGTTGTAATTTCTCGGTAACAAAACTTCTGTAATCTTCAGATTTTGCTACTTCTTTAATTTTTGTTTGATAATCTGCAGGCGCAATATCGTCAGCAATGATTTTTTCGGCACTGTCTAAAGCGTAGATTTCAGACAACATTCTTCTTCCTTGAAAAGAATACGGCAAATGCATTACGATGCTGTGCCAAGTGTTGTATAAAGTTTCGGTAGTGTTTTTTAGTTTTTTGAATGAAAAGTAAGCATTGCGCGTACGATCCATATAACATTGATTCGAATATTGACCGTCAAAAACAGGCTGATCTTTATGGATTTCGATTTCGGCTTCTAAATTGTCAAACCAAGAATCGTTGTTAGAGTTTTTTGTAATTTCTTCTTTTGAGATAGTTCTATAGGGTTTAAAGAAATCGAAAACACCTTTTGTACTTGTTGCCCAATCATTATCAAAAGCAATGATTTTTGGATCTGCCGAAATTAACATGGCAACCGCTCCAGCGCCTTGAGTATATTCTCCGCCAGAATTTAAATCGTATTTTGCAAAATCTGTGGTAACAACAATTGCTTTTTTAGCTGGGTTCAGTTTTACAAAATCTAAGCAGTTCTGCATTGCATCTACACCGCCAATACAAGCGAAAGTGAAATCTACAACATCGCATTCTGCCAATGAATCTTCGCCAAATTTCTGCTCCATTAAACTAATTAAATAAGAAGCGATTGGTTTCGAACTATCGATGCCGCTTTCTGTACCAACATAGATTCGGCTGATTTCTTTTAAGTCAATTTTATTGTCAATTATAAGTTTGGTTAAAGCATTTGCTCCAAAAACAACAGCGTCTTGATGAACATCTGGAAAAGTCATTTTTAGTAAGCCAAGACCTTTTTCTAATTTTTCTGGTTCGATATTTCTGGCGATCGCCAAAGTTTTTATGGGTAAATGTATGTTTGCTACGTCGAAAGAAATAGCATCAATTCCTGTTTTCATTCTTATTTTTTTGAGCCGCTAAAGGTAAAACTATGTTGCGGAATGACAATTTTTTACTTAGACAAAATTTAGATGCAGTAACACTTTTGAAGAAAACAAATGAAATCTTTGAATAAAATAACAATATGATAAAATTTTCCTAATCTACTTAGATTGAAGTTTTGATTTCAAGGCTTAAAAAGCAGGTTTTTAAAAATTTTATAATGAATTATTTTTAATGAATTTAATTTTTGTACGTAAAAATACTTAGTGACAGGCTATTTTAAAATCATTATAAATAAGAGCGAAATGGTTGTAGTTCTTTTGTAATTGAGTTATTTTTGTCTAATTTTTTAAAACAAACTACTTAACACTTATGGCACAATCTGCACAGTTGAATGCTTCCATCTTAAAGAAAGTGGCTATGGCTCTTTCGGGAATATTCTTAATCACGTTTTTAGCGCTGCATGTTTCCTTAAATTTTATTTCTATTCTTAGTGAAGACGTTTTCAATGAAGCTTCTCACTTTATGGGATACAATCCGCTGATTCAGTATGTAATGCAGCCAGTTTTGGCATTTGGAGTAATTTTCCACTTTGTAATGGGATTTGTACTTACGGCACAAAACAGCGCGGCAAGACCAATTGCATACGCTAAATACAACGGAGCTGCAAACGCTTCTTGGAGTTCTAGAAATATGATTATTTCTGGATTGGTTATTTTAGCTTTCTTAGGATTGCATTTTTATGATTTCTGGTTTCCTGAAGTAAGCTATAAATACATAGCAGGTGAAACACCAAATGCTACAAGATATTATGGTGAGTTAGTTCACAAATTTCACGACCCAATCCGTACAGCTTTATACTGTGTGTCTTTTATCCTTTTAGGATTCCACTTATGGCACGGGTTCGCATCTTCTCTTCAATCTGTAGGGATGCACAACAAATACTCAAGATTTTTAGCAAAAGTAGGTTACGGATTTGCAGTTGTAGTTCCAGCTCTTTTTGTAATTATCGCTTTATTTCATCATTTCAATAATTAATATCAATTATAATGGCATTAGATTCAAAAATTCCAAATGGTCCTATAGCGGACAAATGGACAAATTATAAAGATCATATTAATTTAGTAAACCCTGCTAACAAACGTAATTTAGATATTATTGTAGTTGGTACAGGTTTAGCTGGAGGTTCGGCTGCTGCTACTTTGGCTGAGTTAGGATATAACGTAAAAGCATTCTGCTTCCAAGATTCTCCACGTCGTGCGCACTCAATTGCGGCACAAGGAGGTATCAATGCAGCAAAAAATTATAAAGGTGATGGTGACTCAGTTTACAGATTGTTCTACGATACTGTAAAAGGAGGAGATTACCGTGCACGTGAAGCAAACGTTCACCGTTTGGCTGAAGTTTCTGCAAATATTATTGACCAATGTGTAGCTCAAGGAGTGCCATTGGCTCGTGAATATGGCGGACTTTTAGATAACCGTTCTTTTGGAGGAACTTTGGTTTCTCGTACATTTTACGCACAAGGACAAACCGGACAGCAATTATTGTTAGGAGCTTATTCTGCAATGAACCGTCAAATTGGTCGTGGAAAAATTAAAATGTACAACCGTCACGAAATGCTTGACATTGTTATCGTGAACGGAAAAGCGAGAGGTATTATCGCTCGTGACTTAATTACAGGAAAAATAGAAAGACATTCTGCTCACGCGGTAGTAATTGGTTCTGGAGGATACGGAAACGTATTTTTCCTTTCAACAAATGCTATGGGAAGTAACGCAACAGCAGCTTGGAAAATTCATAAAAAAGGAGCGTTTTTCGCAAATCCTTGCTACACGCAAATTCACCCAACATGTATTCCGGTTTCAGGAGATCACCAGTCAAAACTGACTTTGATGTCTGAGTCTTTACGTAATGACGGTCGTATTTGGGTGCCTAAAAACCTTGAGGATGCAAAAGCTATCCGTGAAGGAAAGAAAAAAGCAACTGATTTATCTGAAGACGAAAGAGATTATTTCTTAGAAAGAAGATATCCTGCTTTTGGTAACTTAGTTCCTCGTGACGTTGCGTCTCGTGCGGCTAAAGAAAGATGTGATGCTGGTTTTGGAGTTAACAAAACGGGTGAAGCAGTTTACTTGGATTTCGCAGCGGCAATTAAACGTTACGGAACTGAAGATGCTTATGTAAAAGGTTTAGACGATAAAGATGCTGCTTTGGTAACTAAATTAGGAGCTGCAATCGTGAAAAGTAAATACGGAAACTTATTCCAGATGTATTACAAAATCGTTGATGAGGATCCTTATACAACACCAATGATGATTTACCCTGCGGTTCACTACACAATGGGTGGAACTTGGGTTGATTATAACTTAATGACTACAATTCCAGGATGTTTCTCAATTGGAGAATCTAACTTCTCTGATCACGGAGCAAACAGACTTGGAGCTTCTGCTTTAATGCAAGGTTTAGCTGATGGATATTTTGTACTTCCTTACACTATTGGAGATTATTTAGCTCCGGATATTAAAATGGGAGAAATTTCTACAGACTTACCAGAATTCGTTGAAGCTGAAAAAGCTGTTGTTGACCAAATCAATAAATTTATCAATAATAACGGAACTCATTCTGTAGATTATTTCCACAAAAAATTAGGGAAAATCATGTGGGATAAAGTTGGTATGGCTCGTAACGCTAAAGGTTTGACTGAGGCTATCGAAGAAATTGCTGCTTTACGTGAAGAGTTTTATAAAGATGTAAAAGTTCCTGGAAGCGCTTACGAATTTAATCAGGAATTAGAAAAAGCAACTCGTGTTGCCGATTTCTTAGAATTAGGAGAATTGTTCGCGAAAGATGCTTTACACCGTAACGAATCTTGTGGTGGTCACTTCCGTGAGGAATACCAAACAGAAGAAGGAGAAGCACTTCGTGATGATGATAACTTTGCATACGTTGCCGCTTGGGAATACAAAGGAAAACCAAGTGATGCAGTATTACACAAAGAACCTCTTAATTACGAAAACATTAAATTAGTACAGCGTAGCTATAAATAAGAATTTGGTCGGAAGCCCAAAGTCTTAAAGTCAAAAGGCAAAATGTGCCAAGCGACTTTCGACTTTCGACTTTATGACTTTCAAACTAAAAAGGTATGAAACTTACATTAAAAATATGGCGTCAAAAAAACGCTCAAGATAAAGGAGGGATTGTAGAATATCCTATCGATGGAATCGAACCAGATATGTCTTTCCTTGAAATGTTAGACGTTCTTAACGAAGGTTTAATCAATAAAGGAGAAGAGCCTGTAGCATTTGATCACGATTGCCGTGAAGGAATCTGCGGAATGTGTTCTTTATTCATCAATGGAGAAGCGCACGGACCAGACAGAGGTGTTACAACTTGTCAGTTGCACATGCGTATGTTTAAAGATGGTGATACGATTTTTATCGAGCCATTTAGAGCAAAAGCTTTCCCAGTAATTAAAGATTTAGTTGTTGACAGAAGTTCTTTTGATAGAATCCAGCACGCTGGAGGATTTATCTCTGTAAACACTTCAGGAAATACAATCGACGCGAATACTATTCCTGTTCCAAAAGACGATGCAGACAAATCATTTGATGCTGCAGCTTGTATTGGTTGTGGAGCTTGTGTTGCAACTTGTAAAAACTCTTCAGCAATGTTATTCGTTTCTGCAAAAGTTTCTCAATATGCATTATTACCGCAAGGTAAAGTGGAAGCAACGGATCGTGTATTAAACATGGTTCACCAAATGGATTTAGAAGGTTTTGGTAACTGTACAAACACAGGAGCTTGCGAAATCGAATGTCCAAAAGGAATTTCACTTGAAAATATTGCACGTATGAACCGTGAGTATTTAGCAGCAAGTTTAAAAGGTTAATTTAACCGATTATTATATTAAAAAACGCTTCCTATTGGAAGCGTTTTTTGTTTCTATTCATAATACAATTGTGATGCACTAATTTCCTGTTTTTCTTTTCCTTCTTTCTGAATAAAACAGTTTAAAGTTGTTCCGCCAGTCAAATCAAAATAGCTGATGTTGAGTTTATGAAAACCTTTTTCTAATTTAATTGAACCATAAGCTTCGTTCATCCAATGAATGCCATCATTATCTACAATTAATTCATCATCTATAAAAAGCTTTGATCCGTCGTCTGAAAGGGTTGAAAAAGTATAATTTCCTGTTTCTGGAATAAAGATATATCCGCTGAATTTTAAACCAATATAACGCTCTAATTTCGTTTTCCATTTTTCAGCACTTATTTTGCCTTCTAAAATGCCGGAATTAACAGGTTTTGAAAGTTCTAAATCCTGAACCTGCTTAAATGTGCCTGTAAAATATTCGTATTTCAAACCGTTTTTCTTCGGCTGAATGGCTATTGAAGGTTTTGAATCTGGATTTCGAACAATGATTTTGTTGATGGAACTTCTTTTGCCGCTTTCGCTGATTTGAATTGTTTTAATGATTCGATATTCTCCTTTCGGAATATTTATCGTGACAGGTTTTTGATAGAAGTTTGCTGTTTCATCAGGATTATATCCGTCAATGGTATAAAAGATTTTTCCGTTTTTGATGGTTGGTTTTAAATCTAAAATATATTTTGATGCAATTAATGCCGTTTCATCAGCACCAAAAGGCGTTGGAACTTTATACAATCTATTTTGTAATTCTAGTTTTTCTAAATGGTAAGGCAATTGATTTTGAATAAAATGATTGTAATTTTTATTCGGAGTTTCTGTCCAAGCGATTTCTGCCAAAGCGAAAATTCTCGGATAAAGCATATAATTTAATTTTGCTGGGCTTGTTAAATATTCCGACCAAAGATTGGCTTGAACTCCAATGATATATTTTTGTTCTTCTATACTTAAACTGTCAACAGGAGTTGGATTGTAATGATACACTTTTTCTAAAGTACTCAATCGCCCAACGGTAAGCGGTTCATTTGGAGAATAACCTTGATTGTAGTCAAAATATACTGTTCCTTCGGGTGTCATTACAACTGGATGTTTGAGTTTTGCCGCGTGAATGCCACCTGATTCTCCTCGCCAGGACATAACAGCCGCATTTGGTGCCAATCCTCCTTCTAGAATTTCATCCCAGCCGAAAATCTGTCTTCCGTTTGCATTCAAGAATTTTTCAATTCTTTTGATGAAATAACTCTGCAGTTCATGTTCGTCTTTTAAACCCGAATCTTTTATTCTTTTTTGACAATTCGGACAAACTTTCCATCTCGTTTTTGGACATTCGTCTCCGCCAATATGAATGTTTTTACTTGGAAATAATGCCATTACTTCTGTCAAAACATCTTCTAAAAAAGTAAAAGTTTCGTCTTTTCCTGCACAGAAAACATCTTCAAAAACACCCCAAGATTCTACAACTTTATAATTTCGATCTGGAAAACAAGCTAAATTTGGGTAAGCCGTAACCGCCGCAGAAGCATGACCTGGCATTTCGATTTCTGGAATTACATTCACATAATTATCTTCGGCAAATTTTACAATTTCTTTAATTTCTTCTTGTGTGTAAAATCCTCCGTAAGGATTTCCGTCGAAAAAAAACGGCGCTCTTTCGAATTTATTTCCAACTAAAGTCTGCGCTCTTTTTGAACCGACTTCTGTTAGTTTTGGGTATTTTTTTATCTCAATTCTCCATCCTTGATCGTCGGTTAAATGCCAATGGAAATTATTTAATTTATAACTTGCTATTTGTGCGATAAAATCTTTTATAACATAAATAGGGAAGAAATGACGGCAGACGTCTAAATGCAAGCCTCGGTAAGAATATCGCGGTTGATCTTCAATAATTACGCAGGGCAATTTTATTTCGGTTGAAATTTTATTTGGAAGAAGCTGTAATAAAGTCTGAACAGCATAAAATAATCCTTCTTCTTTTCCTGAAACTGAAATTTTGCTTGCAGAAATTTCAATTTTATAGCTTTCTTTCGATTTGAAATTTACATCTGAATTAAACTCAATTTTGATATTTGATTTCTTTGAATTTGATTTCGAGTTGAATGCCGATTCTAAAATTTTTGCCGATTTCGATTCTTTATCACTGAAATTTTTATTTATAAAATTCACTTGAACTTTTCCATTGATTCGAATGCTGTCTCCGGTCAATTTATAAAAGTTTGGAGCAGGGATTATCGAGATGTTCTGCTGTGAATTTTGAGCATTTCCATTTAAAAAAGCGACGAAGAAAAAAAGAAAAAGGATTTTTTTCATAATTGAAAAACTTTAAATTTTAGTAAAAAGGTATTTTAAAGATATATAAATGGTTTTAAAGTTGAATTTTTGAATGATTTTATTGCGAATACAGCTTTTGGATTGAATGAAATATTTACGAATTGTTTATTTTTGTAATTAGAAAAAAACAATCGGCATGAGCACTGAAAATGAAGTTTTAAATTACAGTAAAGAAGAACGTAAAAATCATATTCTAAAAGAGATCAATCTGCACACGCGTGTTAGTTTTGAAACTCTTTCGGCTAAACTTGGTGTTTCCGAAGATACTGTTCGCCGTGATATTAATGAACTCGACGCTGATGCACTTTTAATTAAAGTAAAAGGCGGCGCGATGACAAAAGGATATCACTATTCTTCATCCAACCAGACTTATGCTGTCGAGGCAAAGCAAGTTATTGCTCAAAAAGCGGTCGGACTTCTTCATGACGGAATGGTTTTAATTGTTGATGGAGGAACTACCATTCGTGAGTTCATCCGATTAATTCCAAACGATCTTAATTTAACTGTTTTTACGATTACGGCTCTAACGGCGGTTCAGCTTTTAGATAAACCAAATATCAAAACCATCATGATTGGTGGCAGCATTTCGTCGTACAGTCAAATGTGTGTGAGCGGTGAAGCTTTTCATCAATTGGCCAACATAAAAGCAGATCTTTTGGTTCTCGGAACAAATGCTTTGGACATTGACGGCGGTTATTCTGATTCTGATTGGGAAACGGTTCAGGTTAAAAAAGCAATGATTCAGGCTTCTAAAAAAACAGCGGTTTTAACCATTACGGAGAAATTAAACACCGTTCTTAAAATGAAAATCGCTAGTTTGTCTGAGATAAATTATGTGATTACCGAAGAAGAACCAAATAGTGTTAAACTAAAATCATACAAAGAAAACTTTCCGAATGTGAATGTGATTTAATCCCAATGTTTGATTAGAAAATCAATCCAATTTTGATGAAATATCTTTTTTAAATCTTCATAAGTATAACCATGATTTTTAAAAATTAAAACTAGTTTTTGCAAATCGGCGATCGTATCTAAATCATATGGACATTGTTCTGTTCCAAAAGCGCCATCCAAATCAGAGCCAATTCCGATATGATTGGCATTTCCGGCAAGCTGGCAAATATGATCCATATGTTTAAAAGCAGTTTCTAAACTACAATTCATTTTTTTAGGATCTGAAATTCCTCTTTCCCAATTTGGCACCATCATCCACGCATCTAAAGCGCCGCCAATTACAGCTCCTCTAGAAACTAAAGCTTTAATCATCTCGTCGCTATATTGACGATTGTGATTAACTAAAGCTCTACAATTGTTATGACTTGCCCAAACTGCTCCATTAAAATGATCCAAAGCCTGCCAAAAAGCATCATCACATAAATGGGTTGCATCGAGAATAATATTCAAACGCTCCATTTCTTTTAATAAATCAATTCCGTTCTGATTCATTTTTCCAGTTGCATCGGTTCCGTTTGCATATCGACCTGGACCATAATGCGCTGGTCCAACAGCTCGCAATCCGTAGTTGTATGCTTTTTCTAAATAGGAAATAGCAACGAAAGAATCGGCTCCTTCCAAACTTAAAATATATCCAATAGGTTTTTTATCGTTTGGAGTTCCATCATTCCATAAATCAAAATGATTAAGAAGCGATTTTTTATCCGTAATTGCTGTCATTTCTCCAGCTTCTTCCATGCTTTTGTACCACGCAAGTTGTCCTTGTGTTTGTGCCCAAGCTTGTTCTGGTGAATTCCAACCCGGAATGATACTGTCGGGTTTTACAAATCGTGCAATTTGAGTCGCCACAACAATTCCGATATTGCCGCGTCGAAGATCAGGAAAAGAAACTGTTGCGCGTTCGCGGTCGGGTTTGTCTGTCATTCCTTTTTCCAATTGGCGTAAAGTTGGGACATCGTTTCTCAGGTCTCGATTCCATTCCATCGCATTCATGCTGAGATCTAAATGAGCGTCTAGTATAAACATAATTCAGATTAAAAATTAAATAGTGTTTTTTCGGCTTCGCGCACCAACTTGCCATTGCGCATAAATTTGCTGTTTTTTATTTACGACTTGAAGATTATCATATAAGGCAACAGTCGGACAAACATGATACGGTTCTGCGTAAATTATATCGCCGATTTCATATTCATTCTGGCCTTGATTTTCTAAAATCAAATGTTCTTCAGAATGTGCAGTTGCAATCAAATTTTCGTCATTCAAAATAACCAATCTTTTATCAATCGGATTTTCAGATGAAACGGCTTTATAACCAATATCGACACAGATTGTGTTTTTTGTTGGTTTAGAAATTACAGTTCCAACGATAGTTAATGCAGGATTAAAATCTTGTTCAGGCAAATTATTTTGATAATTCGAATCCCAAAAAACAAAAGTTCCCGGACTGCATTCTACATTTTCCTGCGATGCGTAAAATGGAAAAGTATTCGATCCGCCCGCAACAATTTTAAAGTTTTCTGCTTTATCGATAATTCGCTCAAAAGACTTAGAAGCTTCTAAATTTCTTTCTTCAACACTTCCTTTTAGATGTCCGTCATAAATGTGGATGCCTTGAAATTGAATGTTTTTTAATTGCGAAATTTCATTAATTAACCCAATCCAATTTTCTGAAATTGAAAAACCTGTTCTATTCATTCCTGTATTTAAATCTAAATAAACAGACAAAACAAGATTATTTCTTTTAGCAGTTTCATTTAAATCTGAAGCCGTTTTCAGATTGTCTACAATGGTTGAAAAATGGATTTCAGGGAATTTTTTAATTAATGAAATCCATCGTTCCGCCTTTAATCCAACGGGTTGGTAAGCTAAAAGAATGTCTTCGATATTTTGATTAGCAGCCAATTCAGCTTCAGCAATTGTAGCGCATTTTATTTTCTTGATATTGTAAATTTTAAAAAGCTCTAAAATCTCGGCATTTTTATGTGTTTTGATATGCGGGCGTAATCGCTGCGTGTCGCCTTTTACATATGAAATCAACTTCTCAATATTTTGCCGAACACGATCTTCGTAAACTGCTAAAAACGGAGTATCGATAAGTGTTTCAGAATTTATTTCCCACCAGTTCTTTTGCATGATTCTTGGTTTTTAGCAATTAATTGTAATCAGATTGAACATAATTTTTAAACACATAGAGTCATAGTTACTTTCACTTTCCTTATCTATAAATCTAAATAAATTATGACTCTATGTGTTTAAAAAACTAAACGGTTAGTACAATTCAAAAAGTGCTTCAACTTCAACAGGAATATTATCAGGAAGCGATCCAAATCCGACAGCGCTTCTTACGCCGATTCCGTTTTCTTGTCCCCAAACTTCTGCAAATAATTCGCTGCAGCCGTTAATCACATACGGATGTCGCAAAAAATCTGAAGTACAGTTTACCATTCCTAAAACTTTGATGACTCTTTTTACTTTACTCAAGCTTCCAAAATTGGTTACAATGGTAGAAAGCATTGTCAGTCCGACTTGTCTTGCTGCCAGTTTTCCGGCTTCGATATCCATATCTTCACCAATACGTCCAATGATTAAAGACTTGTCATCTTGCACAGGTCCGTGACCAGATAAGTAAAGATATTTTCCGTCTACTAAATAAGGTTTGTAAATTCCCAACGGCTGTGGAGCAGGAGGAAGCGACAAACCTAGGCTTTCGAATTTTTCTTGCGGATTTAAACTCATGATTTTAATGTATTAAAGCGTTTAAAATAAATATAAATACAATTCCTAGAACAGAAACCAGCGATTCCATTACCGTCCAGGATTTAAAAGTGTCTTTTAGACTAATATTGAAATACTCCTTGAACATCCAGAAACTCGGATCATTAACATGCGAACACATTAAACTTCCAGCGCCAACCGAAAGAACAAAGAGATTAGGATCTAAATCGTTCGATTGTAGTAAAGGTAATAAAACGCTCGCAGTCATTAAACCTGCCGCGGTTGCAGAACCCACACAAACGCGTATAATCGCAGCCATCATCCAAGCCAATAAAAACGGATGAATGTTTATTTGATTTAAAGTAGCAACAATCGTTTCGTTTACGCCGCTTACAATCATCACTTCTTTTAGACAGCCAGCGCCACCGACAATTAGAACAATTAAGGCAACGTCTTTTATAGCCTGCGTGTAATCGTCCATGACAGATGACATGCTTCTGTTCATTTTTATTCCCAAAGTATAAGTGCAAAGAAGTAATGATAAAAGCATAATGATACTAGGATCGCCGATAATTTTACAGATCGAAATTAGTTTTTCATTGTCTGAAATCAACGGAAGTAAAGAAGTAATCGTTAAGCCAAAAACGGGAAATAGGGCAGAGAATAAACTTAAACCAAAACTAGGTAATTTGCCTTCATTTGTAATTTCTTCGACATTTAAAATTTCGTGATCAGATTCGGTTTTGATGTTTTTAAATCGAGTTGAAAACCAAAGTCCAGCAATTAAAATAGTGGGAATCGCGATTATAATTCCGTAAATCAAAACCAAACCTATGTCGGCTTTTAATATACTGCTCAATGCCATTGGTGAAGGATGCGGCGGCAGAAAACCGTGCGCCACAGAAAGTGAAGCCAGCATAGGAATTCCCAGATACACTTTTGATAATTTAAATTGATGTGCAACAGAAAAAATCAGCGGCACTAAAAGCACAAAACCAACGCTGTAAAAGAGCGGGATTCCGATTATGAAACCAGTTATCATTAAACCCAGACGTACATATTTTTTACCGGTCCAATTCATTACTGTTTTGGCAATTACTTTTGCAGCTCCAGATGAAACAGCCAATTTACCTATGCAGGTTCCGAATACGATAATTAAGGTAATTGAACCGAGCATTTCTCCAAGGCCTTTTTGTAAAACAGGCGAAATGGTTTCTATTGGTAATCCTAAAAATAAAGCCGCTAACAGCGACGTAATAATAAACGCTATAAACGGATTAATTTTAAACCAGGCAATCTGTAGAATTAAAAAAATAATGCACGCAGTGAGTATGAGAATGCTCATGGTTTGTGGTTGTATTTTAGTTAGTTATAAATGTGGTTGGAATTTCAAATATATAAAATATTTCCACACTTCGCATTTTTTTTGCAAAAACTGCGTTTTTTTTGCAATTACAATGTTAAAATTATTCACTTCTAAATAAAGAATACAGTGATGTTTTCTACCTTTATAGAAAAATCAAACGAGATGAAAATTGCTTTAATTCAAACGGATCTTATTTGGGAGAATGCTCCAAAAAATAGAGAAAACTTCGATTCAAAAATCAATGAAATCGATTCTGAAGTAAATCTCATTGTTCTTCCAGAAATGTTTTCGACGGGATTTACCATGAATGCTTCTGACGTTGCAGAAACGATGGAAGGAGAAACTGTGGAATGGATGAAATTGAAAGCGAAGCAAAAAAATGCAGCCATAACAGGAAGTGTTGTTATTACCGAAAATGGAGAGTTTTACAATAGAATGTTTTTTGTTTTTCCGTCAGGAGATTTTCAATATTATGATAAAAGGCATTTATTTTCGCTGGCGGGAGAAGATCAATTTTACACGCCAGGAACTCAGAAAGTCATTGTAGATTATTTAGATTGGAAAATCTGCCTGCAGATTTGTTATGATTTGCGATTTCCAGTTTTTGCAAGAAATGTCGAAAATTACGATCTGCTTTTATATGTTGCCAATTGGCCGAAAGTTAGAACAAATGCTTGGGACACTTTACTTAATGCTCGTGCCATAGAAAATTTAAGTTATGTTGCAGGAGTAAACAGAATAGGTTTTGATGATAATAATTTTGAACATAACGGTCATACACAATTAATTGATTTTTGGGGTAATTATATAATAAAGCCACAAGAAACAGCAGGTGTTTTTGTGGCTGAATTGGATAAAAATATAATGCTGGAAACTCGCAGAAAATTAAATTTTCTAGGAGATCGAGACCAATTTGAACTTACGCTCTAAAAGGCTTTCCGTTTCTTTTCTGCTTGTTTTTGCTTTTTAACATCTTCTTTTTTCTCGACTTCTGGATTAAATGGTACGCTGAGATCGATAGACTGATCTACATCCCAGTTAGACCGGACGTCTATGCCTTTTTGGTAATAAAATACTTCTTCAGAATAGGTTTTCTTTAAAAAGTTTCCAGTATCGTAGATTTTATTTTTGTTGTCGTCATAAATTATGCGGACTGTAAATTCTTCTGGAACTAGTAAATTAAATACAATTTTAGTTTCGCCTTTAGAGTATTCGCTGGCAAGGACATTATCGCCTTTTTTGTTCGTTATTTCGACAATAATTGGAAAACGTTTTACATTCTGTAGATTCAGAATTAGATTTCCATAATCTTCAACTTCTTTCGTAGATAATTTAAAAGATAGGGTATCGTTACTCTTTTCATAGAAATCAGTCAAAGCGCCTGGGAAGAAAGTGAAATTGTATTTTTCTAAAGGTTCTTTTTTGAAATCAACATATAATTTTTGATCAAATTCATCATATTCTGTGGTAAAATCTACAGCCGTAGAATCTTTATTGACTAATTTGATTTTCGATTTATCAAATTTAACCAATGGAGTTTCGGTTTCTAGAGTAAAACGTTCTCTAAAATTAATTACGCCATTTTGTACTGCCTTTATATTTAAAGTGTCTTTTTTCAGCGCTTTAATTTTGAAAGAAAACTTTTTAGTATAATTTTCTTTTGAAACTTCCATTGCTAATGAATCGGCTTTTAAAGGTTTATACCAAACCTGAAGCGAATCTTTTTTAGGAAATTGGGTAACTATTGTCTCTAAAATGTCATTCCCGTTTTTAAGAACAATTTTTGGTTTATCATTTTTGAAATTTTGTTTTCCTTCATACGGCAGTAATAACCTGTTTCCAGAAGCCTGAATTGGTTTGAAAGCCTTTAAGGGTAATACTTCTTTGAATAATTCTAATTCATAAACACTATCAGTCGGAATCGTAATATACTGTTTTAAGAATCCTATTTTGTCGTCTTTCGGATTAAATTTATTGTTGCTTCCTTTGTCTTTTAATGCCACCAAAAGATATTTGCCTGCTTTTAAATTCTCAAATTGAAAAGTTCTCATACTATCCAAAGTGTTCGTTATATAACGAGGAAATTCTTTGTAAATAGTAGAATCTTTAAACTTGTCGTTTACTTCATAAAGCATTACAGAAACAAAATTGTCTACATATTTTTCATATGAATCTTTAATTTTTCCGTTTAGTTTAAGTGAATCAATATAAGGTCCGGTAGAAAATATATATTTAAATTGATTCAATGCATTTCCTTCGTTATTATCCTGAATCGCCTGCCCAAAATTCAAACTATAAGTAGTGTTTGGCTGTAAAGTATCACGAATTTCAATTTTTATAAATTTACTAACAGAAGTCGGAGTAATGATCGGTTCGTTTTTGAACGGAGGCGAAATAATTAACTGTTTATTCGTGTTTTTAAGTTTGATATATTCATCAAAATTCAAAGTGATAGTATTTCCTGTAAAATTAGTGCTGTAATTTTTCGGAAAACTAGATACCAAAACGGGAGCAAGTGTATCTTTTAAACCGCCTGTAATGCTGCCTCTTTTGGCACAGCTTATCATTGAGATTAAAATTATAAATGAAATGTATTTCAGAGCGTTTTTCAACATAAGGGTTTTTCAATTTGATTGCACAAAATAACGATTATATTTGCTTTAATTGAAATTTTTTATCTATTTATTAGGATTTAGAACTTTTATGTTTCTTCCGTTTTTTTACGGCATTTAACATTTAAAACGATATAATTTCTTACTTTTGATGTCAAATGTAATTTTTTAGGTTTTGTTAAAACGATTTTCCCTTGTTCTTTTTTTCTTTTTGCTGTTGTCTTGCAGTGAAAACGAAAAACCGGTAGTTTCATTTTATTACTGGAAAACAGTTTTCAAATTTTCTGAAAAGGAGAAAGAAGTTTTGAGAGACAATCATGTACAAAAACTATATGTTCGATATTTTGATATCGGATTTCATCCAGAAACAAATCAGCCCATTCCAATCAGTCCAATCCATTTTAATGAAAATTTGGAAGGATTTACGATTGTTCCCGTAATTTTTATTCAAAACAAAGTAATGCAGAAGCCTTATTTGGATATTAATGATTTAGCACAAAAAACATTCGATTTTATAGAACAAATCAATACCAAAAACAAAATTGTCTGCGAGGAAATTCAGATTGATTGTGATTGGACATTGAGCAGTAAAGAAAATTACTTGAAATTTATAAAGGTTTTTAAAAAACTGTCGAAAAAGAAACTTTCGGCAACCATACGCCTGCATCAGGTTAAGTATTTCAAAAAGACCAAAATTCCAAATGTAGATTCGGGAGTTTTAATGTATTACAATATGGGGTCGATTGCGCCAGATTCACTAAATTCCATTTATGATCAAAAAGTAGCTCAAAGGTATTTGGCAAGTTTAAAAAAATATCCGCTGCATCTCGATTTGGCTCTGCCTATTTATTCTTGGGGAGTTCATATTAGAAATAATAAAGTAATCGGACTTCGTTCTAAAATAGACAGTAATGAGCTGGGGAAAGATCCGAACTTTGAAAAAACTCATTCTATTTTTTTTAGAGTTAAGAAATCCAATTATAAAAACGGAATTTTCTATGAAGAAAACGATCTGCTGAAAATAGAAGAAATTACAAAAGAAGATTTAAAAGAAATGGCAGAAGATCTTGATAATAATCTGCCTCAAAAAACAAACGAAATTATATTTTACGATTTAGACGAATTCAATTTAAACCATTATGAAAAGAATATTTTTGAACAAGTTATTTCTAAGTTTTAGCCTTGCGCTGCTTTCGATATACGGAATAATTTATGCATGCGCCGGCGGAGACGATTGGGATTTCTTTGGCTACAATTCTAATTTTACGCCCGAAACTTTTGCAGACAAATCGTATTCCCCTCTTTTTCTTTCGGGAGGAATTTTTTACGGAATTGGGTTTGATACACAGCACAATTCACGTTTTAATAAAAATATAAAATCAGATTGGGTAGATTACCTTAAAGGAAAAACCGATACAACAACCGTAAATTATTTTTTGATTGGAGATGAACGTCCTAAATATTATTCTGATGAGAAAAATACAATCAAAAACAAAGAAGAAATTACGGATCTTCATGTTTTTTATAAAACAAAAAAAGAAAATAAGAGTTCGCTGAAGTGGGGCAAAAAGATCAACTTGAAAGACGATAAAATTAAAAACTTTTTAGAGTTCCTGTATTTGGCACAAAAAATAGAAACCGTTTCTATTGGCGAAGATTATTGGAGTTATGATCCCGTTGTGGCAAAAACATTCGATGATGCCAAAATGATTCAGTCGATAGAAAATGTTTACAATACATTGTCGGATCCTTTTCTTAAAAATAGATATTGGTTTTTAACCATGAAAGCCCGTTTTTACAGCAATGATAAACAAAAAGCAATAGACTTTTTTAATAAAACAGAAAGTGCTGTTGCAAAAAACACGTTGTACTATCGCGCTCTGTCGTATGTTGCCGGGATCAATTACCAGCAAAAAAAATATGCGGTTTCAAATTATTTATATGCGCAGGTTTTTGATAAATGCCCAGAATTACGTGTAGTTACAGCTTATAGTTTTCATCCTAAAAATGAAGCCGATTGGAATAAAGCTTTAGCAATGGCAAAAAATAATAAAGAAAAAGCAGCACTTTGGGCCATTCATGGTTATTATAAAGATGCAAAACAAGCCATTGAAAAAATTTATGAATTGGATCCTAAAAGCGAACATCTTAATTATCTGGCCACAAGACTAGTGAATTCGCTGGAGCAGAAAATCAATAATACTTTTCAGCAGGCTGGAGGAGAAAACCAGCCCAAAAAACAGCTTACATTATCAGAAAACAAATCGCAGAATCAAGTGCTTGTCGATAAAAATGCGCTGGATTTAATAACAAAGATTTCGGCTGCAGGAAATACTGACCGACCTTATTTATGGGATTTAGCTTTGGGATATCTGCAGACGTTAAAAGGAGATTATGCCAATGCGGATAAAAACTATATAAAAGCAGAAAAAACATTGCCTAAAACAGAGTTGGCGCGTTATCAAATTCGATTATTGCGTTTTGTAAATAATTTGAGCAAAATAGAAAAACTAGACGATACAAATGTAAAAACAGTTCTAGCCGATTTGAACTGGCTGCATTTTGAGCTTCCGCAAACGTATAAAGGACAAGAATTTCGTTATCAAAATGCTTCTTCGTGGAGCAGAAGTTATTTGTCGAGTCTTTACAAGGAAAAAGGAAACTTGGTAATGGCTGAAATTTTTGGTGAATCACGTTACAGTTATTTTAACGATGGAAATTCTTTTTATGATAATGAAAAGCAATTACTGGCAATGAAAAGTTTTTTAGAGAAATCGAACAAAACAGAGATTGAAAAAATTGGTGCTGGAATTTATAGTTTGAAATTGAAAGACATTAATAGTTTTCAGGCAGTTCAGGCTACTTTTAAAAATAAAATTCCAGAAGCAATCGAGTTTTTGAAACAGGCAGACTCGGTGCAGTATTATAAATTTTTAGGAAATCCGTTTAACGGAAGTATTAAAGATTGTCACGATTGTGATCATACAGCGTATCAAAAAAGAAAATATACGTACATGGATTTCTTAACGACAATAAAAGAAATGCAGGATAAATTGGAGAAGAAAGAAGATGTTTATACCAACAATCTTTTGCTGGGTAATGCATTCTACAATATCTCTCATTTTGGAAACGGAAGAACTTTCTATGAGATAAATATTGTAGGTTACGGATCGAGCCCGTATTCCTTTAGAGATGCGATGAAAGAAATGATTACCAACAATTCAGTTTCAAAAATGTATTACCAAAAAGCTTTTGCCGCAGCCTCAAACAAAGAACAAAAAGCGAAATGTTTGTATTTGATTTCAAAATGCGAACGAAACGATTATTACAATAAAAAGTACAGCGCGATAAACAGTTATTGGGAAATTCAGGATGATAAAGTTAATTTTATCGCTTGGGATTCATTTAAGGTTTTAAGAAAAGACTATTCAGATACCAAGTATTATCAAGATGTAATTGCCGAATGTGGTTATTTTAATACTTATGTGAACCAATAAATTTGAAACTATGGTAAACAAAATTGAACATATCGGAATTGCAGTTAAAAATATGGATGATGCCAATATTTTATTCGAAAAAATGCTTGGCGTTCCGTCTTATAAAATGGAAGCTGTAGAAAGCGAAGGAGTATTGACTTCTTTTTTTCAGACAGGAAATAACAAGATCGAACTTTTGGTGGCAACAAATCCCGAAAGTCCGATTGCTAAGTTTTTGGAGAAAAAAGGAGAAGGAATTCATCACATTGCTTTTGATGTTGATGATATCGAAGCAGAAATTTCCCGACTAAAAAGTGAAGGTTTTGTGCTGATAAGCGAAGTTCCAAAGAAAGGAGCCGACAATAAACTGGTGGTTTTTCTGCATCCAAAGAACACAAATGGCGTTTTAGTAGAACTTTGTCAGGAAATAAAATAAAAAAAATGTCATTTTAATTTTTGAATAAGGTCTTGAAAATCAATTTCGTTTTTGAGATTCGGATAAAGTTTTAAAATTAAATACAAATGATGTCTTAAAATATTTGGAGTGAATGAAAAATAGTAGTAATATTGCATCCTCTAAACCGGTCCTATAGCTCAGCTGGTTAGAGCACCTGACTCATAATCAGGTGGTCCCTGGTTCGAGCCCAGGTGGGACCACTAATAAAATCAAGCCTTTGCAGAAATGTAAAGGCTTTTTTATTTTTTCTGACGAACATTTGACGAGCAAAATGTTTTTTATAATCAATTAGTTTTGTTTACTTTTAGGGGAATTAACTGATTGTAATATGACCATTTATATCTACATCTTGTCATTTATCCTAATTTTTGCCAAAATTATTGTTCCTGTATATCTTCTTTTTAGATTATTTTTCATAGTTAAACCTTTATTTGTAAATCTATATTTTGAAGAGAAATTTAATTATTATGCTGGAATAAACAAAAGCAGGTTATTGATTTTATTACTGCTTTGTTTTTTATCATTTTTCATAGGAACTTTTCTCGGAAGAGAAGTTTTGAGTATTTCAGATACTTACAAAATCATATTGAATCTCTTTTTACTAGTTCTTACTCAATTTGTATTGTTCTATATGTTTGAGGTAAAAACTCCAAGAAGTATTTTTAAAATAGTACGAGATTGGTTTGAAAATCCCAAGGAAATATTTAAGCAAAGAGAAGTGATTTTTGAAGAAAGTAATGTAATGGAATCAATAAATCAGAACGGTGTGAATTTTAAAGACGCAGTAAATCTAACCTATGGAGATATTATTAAACAGATTCATCGAAGAGAGTTTGATCTAGTAATAGAGAAGTGTGCTAATATTTTTCGGGATAATTCTTCAATTGAAAATCTTTATAAGTTCTGCAATGGAATGGAAATAAAAGAAGGATCAATTTTAATAAAAATAGATAATAAAAGAAACTCAAAACAGAACATAATAGAGATATTGACGTCACTTTTCAATATTCAAAAAAATTGGAATTCTCAGAGCAAAGATAAAACAAACACCAAAATTGTTGATTTTTTGAATAAGTATATTACAATAAATGATGGAGATAAAACTTTACACATTAACGATTTTACACGATTATTTGAAAAATTGCCTTGATCGCTATGTAAAATTTGATTACTCAAATATGTTTTTTAAAGATAAAATAAGCTAAAATGATTTGTTCTGTTTGGGAATTTATTATTATAATTTATTTTAAATATGTAAATTGTTTTTACACGATTTTTTACAAATCCAAACCTCCGTAAACTTGTTTCGTAATTTAAAAATTAGAAACATGGATGCAAGTGATTTTATTTCCAAAATTGATCGATTGGAATTGATTGTACTGGAACTAGCAAAGAAACAAGATGCGTTTATTAAAAAGGCATTGATGAAACTATCTTTAAATAATAAAGATGTTTATTCCTCTGAAGAAGCTGCAGAGTTTTTATCTATAGAAGTTAAATACATTTATCAGCTTACCCACCAACGAAAGATTAGATATTCCAAGAAAAAAGGTCAAAAGAAAATCTATTTTAGAAAAGCGGATCTTCTTGATTATTTAAACGGAGAGGTCATTAGTACTACTGAAGATCTTGAGAACATAAATGCTGCTTTGTGGAAAAAATAAGTCGTTCAACTTCTGCAAAATGAACGCATAAAAAACCTTTGTTTTTTAATCAAATTCTTATGACAAGATTGTAAGGATTATAATTTGAATCTTATGGACTTAGATATTCCTTATATCAGAGTAGGCACTTCCTATTTTAAAATAATAGATAAACCTTTAATATCTGGTGATAAAGTAAAAGTAATGGTTCGGTGGAATCGTGAAACAATCATTTCAGATCACGGAAAATCGTTTTTAAACGATATATCCAAACTAGATGGATTTTGCTGTATTCCAAATCATTTTGGTTACGAGCAAATTGTAGATGATTTTTATAATACTTATCATGAACTGCCTAACCAACCAATAACTAAGAATTTTTCAATTGATGAACTCGAAAAATTGATTCCAAATTCATTGCAATTTATTCAACATATTTTTGGAGAACAAACGCAATTAGGCTTAGACTATATAAAACTTTTATATGAAAAACCTACGCAAACATTGCCAATTCTTTGTTTGGTAAGCAAAGAGCGATCGACAGGAAAAAGCTCTTTTATAAAGTGGTTGAAATCAATTTTTGGAATGAATATGACCTACATAAAAGGCGATTCATTTGGCTCGCAGTTTAATTCTGATTGGGCGAGTATGTTACTTGTAGCGATTGATGAAGTGTTTTTTGATAAAAAAGAAATTACAGAACGTTTAAAATATCTTTCTACGACTGACAAAGATAAAATAGAAGCAAAAGGTAAGGATAGACAAGAAATTGAATTCTTTGCAAAATTTATTCTTTGTTCTAATAATGAAGATAATTTCATTCAAATAGACGAAGAAGAAATCCGTTTTTGGATTCGTAAAATTCGTACTATAAATACAGAAGATGTATTCTTTCTTAAAAAACTGAACAAAGAAATTCCGTATTTCTTAAAGTACCTGCAAATAAGAAATTATTTTTCCGAGCAAAAAACCAGAATGTGGTTTAAACCCGAACAGATTATGACTGCTTCTCTGTTAAAGCTTGTAAATCGAAATAAAGATGAAATACTTATTCTTGAATTGATACATGAATGTTTTGAAAAAATGGAAGACGATGAGTTGAAATTAGCTCCTAATGATATTTTCATTCTACTGAGGAAGCAAAACAACCGAATAAACATTTCTGCTAATGAAATAAGAAATATTCTCAAACGATGGGGTTTTATACCCGAAGACAATACGAAGTCTTATTGTGGAATTGAATTATTGTCGCATGGTGAATATGTAAAAGTAGATCGAAGAGGGCGTTTTTATACCATTAAAAAGATTTTGTTTTATAAAATTTTTGATGCTTTGATGCAAAATTAGTATAAAGTCTTGTAATTGAGCTAAACAGATCTGCATCAAAGCTTGCATCAAACTACAAAACAATCTTTTTTGATGCAAAACTGATGCAGGACAAAAATAAATTGATGCAGTGATGCAACTATTGATGCAGTGTAATATTGATATAATCAATTAGTTAGGTGGTGTTTACATCAAAACATCAAAAAAAGCAAAAGTTATAATTCTTTTTTTCATTAGCAAATAAACAGACTTATGCAAAATCAAATAAAGATTTATTAAAAAAAACAATTATGGAAAAGTTCAATTGTAAAATTGCAAATCAAATTGATTTGGTCAATTATCTGGAAACATTAGGGCATGAGCCATTAAAAATAAAAAATCAGGATTATTGGTATCTATCACCACTTAGAAATGAAAAAACACCCTCTTTTAAAGTGAATCAGAAATTAAATTTCTGGTATGATCATGGAACAGGTAAAGGAGGGAATGTAGTTGATTTTGGGATTGAATATTTTAGATGCACTGTTTCGGAATTTTTACAACTTTTAAATAGCAAAAGTATTTCCTCTGGTATAAGTTTATCACTTAAGAATGAGAATCGACAGTCTTCAAATCTAAGAATTGCAAATGAAAAGAAAGATAATCCACTTGATAAAATTGTCATTGTTGATGTACGTATATTGGAAAATAAGGTGTTGATGGCTTATTTAGACAAACGAAGCATTTCACAAGAGATCGCAAGGCAACATTGTAAAGAGGTTGATTTTTGTTTAAATAATCGAAAGTATACTGCTATTGGATTTCAAAATATTTCAGGAGGATATGAATTACGTAGTGAATATTTTAAAGGCAGCAGTTCACCAAAAGATATCACTTTCATAGATAACCAAGCAAAATCAGTTGTTGTTTTTGAAGGCTTTTTTGACTACCTCTCTTATAAAATGATGAATCAAAAATCGGTTAGCTTGCAAACAAATTCCCTGATACTTAATTCTCTATCTTTTTTTACCAAGTCGCTACAGTTAATGGAAAAACACGAGAGAGTTGATCTATATTTAGATAGAGATACGGGAGGTATAAAATTTACTCGTGAAGCCCTCCAAAGAGATTCTACAAAATATATCGACCAAAGTTTTTTATATGAGCAAAAGAAAGATTTAAATGAATGGCTAAGCCGGGGACAGGAAGTTAAGCGAGGTCATAGTTTTAGGCGATCTATATAACGTCCGAGTGGTAGCCAGCTATGTTTTGGTAAAACCAAAACGCTGGCTCCTCTCATGCTATGGCATTCGTTGAGAGAATTTTTTTCATGCTGCCGCATTCAAAAAATAAATGATGAAAGATTATGGAACAACAGAATGAAGCTAAAAAAAATACAGGAGGTAGACCCAAAAAGGCGATAAAGAGAGACCAATTAATGGCAATTAAATGTACACTCTACGAGCGTAATATAATTGAATCCAAAGCTAAAAAAGTAAATCTTACCGTTTCTGAATATCTTCGTGAAATTGGACTCAAAGCAAAGATTGATTATAGAAATAAAGCCCTTCCGAAAGAAATTCTAAGCTTTACCGGAGTGCTTAATCACATGGCAGCCAACCTTAATCAGATAGCCAAAAAGAGAAATAGCAATGACGAATTGAGTCCACTTGAACGAGCAGAATTAAAAGTACAGTCAGGTCAGGTTAAAGATCTTGCCGTCAAAATTAAAAACTTTATGTCATGATAGGTCGTGTAAGCATAGGCAGCTCGTTTTACCATTGTATTAGCTACTGTTTGGAAGATAAAAGAGAATTGTCTGAAGAGAAAAAACTAGCACTTGCAATGCAAGACCGTTTGCAGCATAAAGACCGAGCAGAAGTATTAGAATATAATAATTGCTTCGGTAACAAGTATGAGCTTACACAGCAGTTTAAAGATGTAAGGAAATTAAGCAGGCGTGTTGAAAAACCAATGTTGCATCTTACCCTACGTTTAGCTCCAAAAGAAATATTGACCAAAGAACAATTGAGAGAAGTTGGCAGAGAATGCGCCAAGGAGTTTGGTATTGCCGACCACCAATACATCTGCGTACTGCATAAGGATACCAAAGAGCAGCATATTCATATTGCAGCCAATCGAGTAGGTTTTAATGGTAAGGTTGCCAATGATAGCAATAGCTATAAACGCATGGCTGAACTTTGTCGTCGTCTTGAAAAGAAATATGATCTTCAAGAAGTATTAAGTCCAAGAGCATTCCTGTCTCCTAAAGATAGGTTATTGCCTCGGCATGACAGCAGGAAAGAAAAGCTAAAAGTAAATATCCAACAGACATTAAAGTATGCCAACTCTTATTTAGAATTTGAAAGACAAATGAAGGTTTTGGGGTATAAAGTTCTTAAAGGCAGGGGAATTTCTTTTATAGATGATAAAAAAGTAAAAATAAAAGGAAGCGAAGTTGGTTTTTCATTGATGAAAATTGAAAAGATATTACATCAGAACCAACAGTATGCCAGGAAAAATGTTGGTGAAGAAAAAAAACATGACAGAAATAGTCAGTCAATATCTAATTCTTTCAATACTGGAAAGCAAAACGAAGAAAAGCAAAACTATAACTTAGGCAGGACAGGAGAGGGATTTGTTAAAGAGATTTTAGGGTTTACAGGTCAGCTAATGAATTCTGAATATGAACCGGATTATATTGATCCTGAATTAATGAGAAGACTCCAAAAGAAAAAAAAGAGACCATCATTAAGGAGATAATATTTTAAAAAACAGTAGTATGGAAACAGATGCAAACAAAGAACATATAGAACGAGAGACATTACAATTAGTATTGGAGGAATTTGCCCAGGAACAGAAGACAAATAATCAGCATATTGAGACGCTTATTATTGCCATAAATAACATAGGGAATAAAATCGATGTATCTATAAAGGAGCATAAACCCGGAAAAATTGTTTTGGAACCATTGGATATTAAACCAATAGAGGCTATCCTGCAAAAAAGCTTCCTGGATATTAAATTTATGATTGGAAGGCAGCCGAAAAGTATCATAAGGAAATTTCAGATTTTGTTATTTCCGGAACAGGATGCAAAACTGTTTTACAAAATTGTTTTTGGAAGATGGTTTTTATGGCTTGCTATAATGATGGCCTTAAACAATCTTTACAGCTGGGGGATACATTATAGTGATAATAGCAAAGAAATTGAAATGAGAGAAATTCAAAACAATAGGATAAGAAAAGCTTGGGAGTATATGTATATTAGTAGTGATAAAGAAACTAAAAAACTTATGAAAAAAGCGTATGAAATTCGATAGAAAGTAAATAGTAGCACTAGAAAGCACAAATGTGTTCAGTTCGGCAACTTTTGCTCTTTTTTGCTTCTAAAGTGTAATGAAGTATATTAAAAAATAAAGCCACATTTGAACATGCCCCAAAAAGGTAGACACTATTTGGGGCATTTTTTATGGAAAGGAAAGCAAAGTGAGTATGTTAGGTATCAAATTCTACAGTGTTCATGACGAGTCGTGTTTTTCTTGTCGCGGAATTTAACTATAATACAGTTTAATAAAGTTGGTTGCTATTATATATATTTTTCGTAAACAGTGTACTTTGGCTTATAGTTAATTTTTTCAGGAAAGGTTTCATCATTAAAACTAAAGACCCTGGTTTCGAGTCTGTCCACTCCTTTACTTTTTAATCTGTCTTCCATATCCGACATAATTTGAGTCGCAACTCCCATCCGTTTATAATTCTTATCAACGGCAAGATAGAGTATCTCTCCAATTAAAGAATCCCTAAAGACAAAATTGTTTTTTACTACCGTTATTTTACTTAATGCAAAAGCAATGATTTCTTCATTATCTTCAGCGACAGTTATAATTAGATTACTATTTTCCTTAAAAAAATTGTCAAATAAAACTAAATATCTTTCATCATTAATATTATTTTTAACATCTACGCTGTTTCTGTAATGTTTTGCATCTAGTTCTTTAAACAAAGGCAGTATAAATTTAACATCTAGGGACTGGGCTAATCTAATATTCATCTTTGATAATTTCAAGTAAAGTTATTTCTTCAAGTTCCGATACCTTATTATAAATTTGCTCAGTTAAATTTATAATATCTATATTTGAGTTATAAGTTAATCTTTCAATATCAGAATATTCAGAATAGAGAATTTTCTGAGCATAAAGTAATTTTTCCATTAGTTTTAATTTTTGTTTCAAAAGATCAGATCTTGTTTTTTCAATATTTAACGCATCGTACAAGTCTAAAATTTCCTGCCTCAAAAGATTAATTCTCTCAATGTTATCTATTTTATCCTGGTCAAGATTTAACATTTCTATCTCATATTTAGTCTTACTAATTTCAAATTCTGTTTTTCGCTTTCCAAAATCCATTAAGGGAAGGCTTAAAGAGATTGAAAAATTTTGACTCTGATTCGGATTTTGAAAAATATCTTGATATTGGTCTGCAGAATTATTAAAACCAACACCTAAAGCTAAATTTGCAGAGTAGTATTTAATACTCTCAAGCTGTTTCATACTTTTCTCGAGACTTCGTAAGTTATTTGCTTCAATGATTTTATGTATATCAAGATACCGCTCGATATATATATCTACATTTTGAATTTCGAAATTTAACCTAGGAATAGATAATTGATCGGATTGATTTAAAAAGTTAGTATTAAAAAAAGTATTTATTGCTTTTACCTTGAATGCTTCACTTTTTAATAAAAAGGACTGGTTTCTTTGAATATCTAAAAGTTTTAACTCAACATCAATTGAATCATATGCCATCTTTTTTCCTGCGACTATAAGACTACTTATGATCTTTTTGTATTTATTAGCAGATATTGATTCGGCATTTATAAGATTGACCTGATTTTTAATTTTCACTAATTCGAAATAATGATTTATAGTTGTCTTCTTGATATCAATTTGCTTACGTAAATACAGTAAATTATTGTAATTATATCTCGCCTCCTGAATCTTATTATCCCATTTCATTTCATTAAAAAAGGTTAGTGATTGCGTAAAGTTTATGCCGAACCATGATGCTGAATAAGTTGTTGATCTTTGATCCCCGAACAAATCAAGGCGATTTAAAGAGTTTACAATAGAAATCTTTCCTCCAGTTAGTGGTATTTTTTGCGAGACAGCTAAATTAACCTTCGAGTTTGCGGAATTGGATTCTCTAAAAGCATAGCTTCCATCCGGCTGCATAACCTCCGAAATAGATCTGTTGTAGCTAGGAAGAGAAAAATTCAGTGAAAAATCGGGTAAAAAACTTTTATTAAAAAGTTTTTGGTCAAAAGCATTTACAACTTTATATTTTTCATTTCTAATATTAGATAGTGACTTTTCCGACCTTCTGATAAAACTGTCTATATTATAATTTTCCTGAGAATAAATATTATTAAGAACTAAACAAAAAAAACAAAAAAAAACTTTTTTAAACATAATTAAAAAAAAAGGTAATAGATAATTGGTTGTGATTGGTAATGAAAAACTGAAAACTGGCACCAAATAGTAGGGCTTACAAGTTTAGAAAACTTGAAAGCCCTAATTTTTTATTTTTCTCCAATTTATTATAAATCTAGCTGAAATAGATTGTAATCAATCTTGCAGCTACAAACATACCCCCACCAAATAGAGCAATCCCTACAACATATAATGAGTAATTATTTTTAAGCGGTTTTTCTTTTTGTAATTCGATGCCGTCAAATATAGGCTTTAGATATTTTTTTGTAAGTAAAATATAGCTAATAATAACACCTGCCATAAGTAAATACAATAATGGTCTATAATGTTTTAAGTGTAGATTAATTTTAAATACAGCCAAGAGAGTTACAAAAAATATGAGCAGAAACATAAACAGAACAATTCCTATAATATTTCTAACACTGTAATAAGCAAATTTTTTAGATGTTTCTTCGTCTTTATTCTGATAGTAGAAATAATTATTTAGAAGTGTCTCGTAAAATAAAATCAATTTGGTTTTCATGGTAATCTGTATAATATATATGGATAATCTTGGGTTAATTTCTGTACTTAATGACAGCTGTTATATTAATAACCATAATCATAAGAGTACTCCGGCGCAGTAGCGGAAGAATTAGAATATGCAGTTCCCACTAATCCTACTATAACCGACATACCTCCTAGAACTATAGCTGAAGGAGGGAAAGCAATCGCTGCTACACCCAGCGCAAACGAAAGTGCATTAAGTGTATCTGCATCATCCCATGGATCATCTCCATTCACAGCGTCAGTAGCTGCTATCACAACTTCAACGCCTCCAATAGCTACTCCTGCAATACCAATCTTACCAACTGACGCAAATGATTTTGCAGTAAATCCAATTTCTTTTGTAATTGCTGATATACCATCTATAGCTGTTCCTGTAAATCCAGATGCTAATCCAACCGCGTTTATAGCTGTTCTTATTTTAGTTGTTACCTCATCAGTTTCATTCGCATCTGCATCACCTTCTGCGTAGTTAAGTAAGCTGTGCGCAGCGATTATATGACTAGAGTCATCTCCGTCGTAGCTTCCACCGCCACCACTGCCGCCACCATAATAATCACCACCACCATTATCGTATCCACCACCTGAACCCCAATCAAATCCACCGCCAGAACCGCCAGAACCACCAGAACTTCCAGAACCTCCACCTCCAACTATTACTTCATTAAGTTCGCCTCCGTAATAGTCATAATCTTGAGTTTGTGAATTTGAACCTCCCCAAGCGCCATAAATGCTTTGTTGAACGTCCTTTGAAATTTCTGGAAAATTTAAGTTTTTCATAAGTTTAAATTTATATTAATATTAGGTTATTTTTAAGTAAAATTTCATAGGAAAAACACCTTTTTTTTCTTTCGTATTTGAATAAAATATGTGTATTATTGTACTTTTTTTGACAAATGTAAAAAAAATCATATATAAACAAAGATAAAAAGTCTATAATTTAAAAAAACCTGTTTGTAGGTATCCCTGTATGAAAATTGACCAAAAAATGATTGATGAAATCTTAGGTTTTCTCTCTAAATATTATTCAAACCAATACGCAAGTTTAGTGACTGGAAGTCATGTTGAAGGTACAAATAATGAATTCTCAGATATTGATGTAATTATTTTTACAAAAGATAGAAATAATGTCTTCAATGAAATGGTTCTGTACAAAAAATTAAAACTGCAAACTATAATAATTCCAGTTCAAAACCTGCAGGAGATCTTGTGGGTGGATTATATAACTGGACAAGGCACTTTCGTCAATATGATCTCCAAAGGTCACATCCTTTCTGATAAGTCAAATTTCTTAAAATCGCTGATTCCTCATACAAGGGAGTTGGAATTACTAGGAGCAAAACCTCTGTCTGATTATGAGAATTACATGGCAAGGGTAAAAATCACCTCGCTACTTTTTGATATAATGGGTGCAGACGAAATTGAGGAATTTTTATATACCATTATTAACCTCCTCGATTTGATTACTCAATTTAAGCTTAAAGCAAATGGCAGTTGGTGTAGTGATGGGAAATATAGAATGAAATTAATCAAAGCTCTTGATGAAAAATTTTATCAAAAGCTAACAGTAGCTGTATCTGAAGTTTATGGACATAAAAAGAAGGATAGCTTAATAAGTTTAACTAAAGATCTTTTAGAGCAGCACGGAGGACTTTTGCCTTATTATTCAAAAGCACACACTCTTTCAAGAGTTCCTGATGACTATTTAGTTATAGAGATAGAAACAAACTCAAATATTGAAGAAATAAATTATACTATTCAGATTCTGGGAGAATTTATAGAAAGTATTAAACAATATAAAAAAATCAACTATTATTTTTTCTCCTCTAAATCTGTCGGTAAAAATAAAATTGAGCAGAATGTATATATGGTTATTGATACTGACAAAAAATTCATAAATGATTCCCTGATTGACCAGCTTCAGTTTTTTACAGCTAATAAACATAGTATTTCAAGATTGTTATTTCCATTTCAATACGATCCAGTTTATAGATTTTCAACTAAAAAAATATACGATAAGCTAACTCCTTTATTTTATAATATTTCAAATATCATATCAAAAGAAAAAGGTCGATTTTTTAATGAGTCGTATCAAATTGAATTTGCTTTGCATTTTTTCAAGGAAATAAAAAGCTTATGGTTCGCAAATCAGCCCAATTTGTTTTTACCATTCCTACAATATCTTTTTAACTGTTGGTTTATCTTTACATATGATGATGGGCTAAGTTTTAAAACAGAAGATTTACTGAATAGCAAGAATAAAAACTTGAAAAAATTTGAAACTTTATACGTCAATCAAAAAGACCAAATACTAAGCAGTTATCAGTCTGTGAGCATTATTAATAAAGAGATTATTACACTATTGAAAAAAGTGAATCAGATTCGTGAAGTAAAGGACATCCCAATATATAAGGCTTATTTAGTTCCCCCTGATTTAAGTGGAATTGAAAAAAAGCGATGGAGCTTATACCGCGAGATAGTGTTTAAAACTTTTTCTATAATTTTCATTGACAATCGTCTAATTTCATATATACCCTTTGTTGTAAACAAACTAGAATCAAATGATTAATTCCTTTCCCTATTTCCCCCAACAAAATTCATTTACATGCGGTTTAACGTGTATAAAAATAATTGCCAAGTATTATAAAAAAATCATTGACATTACCCCTTATTATAAAAGCCTTACATCAAAAGGATTGTCGGTATATGATTTGTGTGAAACTGCCGAGAATATCGGGTTTAGATCATCCGCATATGATGTTACTTTAAACGATTTACAGCTAATTAATAAGCCGGTCATTATTCATTGGAAAAGTAATCATTATGTTGTATTATATAAAGTAAAAAAAGGCAAGTTTTTTATTTCAGACCCAGCAAAAGGACTTTTAGAATATGATTTAAAGGAGTTTTACAGCAATTGGACAAATGGAAATAAAACCGGAAAAGTTATTGTTTTAGAAGTTTCTGAAAAATTTCACGAATTGAAGAACAACAGAGCTAATTATTTAGCCGGTATCGAGTTTTTGTCAAGACATTTGAGCCCTTATAAAAAAAATCTTTCACAGCTTTTAATTGTAATGATTGTGATTGCATTAATATATGCAAGTCTTCCCTTTATTACCCGATCTATTATAGACGTAGGTATTGAAGGTCAGGATTTTAATTTTATAACTATAGTTCTAATTGCGAATATTTGTTTGTTATTGTTTAAGAGTATTGGAGAATGGATAAGAGCATCTATCTCATTGCATATTGCTAGCAGAATTAAAATTTCAATTGTAACAGATTACTTAATTAAAGTTTTTTCATTACCTGTAAATTTTATTGATAATATGTTAATGGGGGATATTATGCAAAGATCAAAAGATCAAGAAAGAATACAGCAATTCATTTCCAACTCTGCAATTTCTGTTTTTATGTCAATTCTTATTATTGTAATCTATGGCATAATTCTTTTTGTTTTCGATGGTAACCTATTTTTAATTTTTCTATCAGCTACTATTATATATATTCTCTGGATAATGTTTTTTTACCAGGTTAGAAAAAAAATGGATCTCAGATATTACCAGTTAATGGGAGAAAATCAAAGTTCGTGGATAGAAATTTTGAAAAATTTTGAAGATATCAAATTAAATAATTATTCTTTGAGAAAAAGATGGAAGTGGGAAAAGATACAAAGTGCATTATATAAAATTGAAATTAAGTTACTAAATATAGATAGATTACAACAGCTTGGAGCCGATTTTATTAACGGAATAAAAGATATTGGATTAACTTTTTATGGGGCTTACCTGGTTATTCAAGGTGATCTATCATTAGGTACTTTAATATCCATTCAATTTATAATTGGTCAATTAAATGGTCCTGTTACAGAATTAGTGACCTTTATAAAAATGGCACAGTCTGCTTTTATTAGCTTTATCAGAGTAAATGACATCAATAACATGCCCGAAGAGCAAATCAAAAGTAAATCTTTAATTGAAGCATTTGACTCAACTAACAACGATATTGTTTTTAGAAATGTAACTTTTAGGTATAAAGGTGCTTCAAGGTCAGTTTTAAGTAATTTATCATTTGTAATTCCTGAAAATAAAATAACCGCTATAGTGGGGCTAAGTGGATCGGGAAAAAGTACAATATTAAAATTATTATCCAAAGTATACGATGAATATTCAGGTGATATATTTATTGGAAAAAATAATTTAAAATCTTTTGATAATGATTTTCTTCGAAAAAAAACAGGGACAGTATTTCAAGAAAGCACATTATATAATGATACAATCTTGAACAATATAGTTTTGTCGGAAGAGCAGGAATACAATCCAGAATTAGTTGAAAGAATTTTACCATGGGCTAATCTAAAAGAAGAATTGTACATGCTACCTGATGCGTTAAATACAAAACTTAGTGAAGGAGGAAAAGGCTTAAGTCAAGGACAAAAACAAAGATTGTTACTCGCAAGGGCTTTTTACAAGCGTCCCAAATTTTTATTGTTAGATGAAGTGACAAATGCTATAGATTCTTATAGTGAAAATAAAATTTTAGATGTTTTTACCAATGGATTAAAAAATCAGACAATTGTTTTGGTTTCGCATAAATTATCTACAGTCAAATGTGCTGACTTTATAGTTATGATTGACAGAGGAATAGTGTTAGAGGCCGGATCGTATACTGAGCTACTTGAAAAAAAAGCTTTTTTCTATAATCTTTTTAAATCTCAAATACATGAATAATAATATAGAGAAATATGAATCTGAGGAACTAAGAGAAATAGCACTACCTTCAAATGTAAGTGATTATAGAAAAGTCATATATTTTATAATTTCTTTCATTTTAATAAGTGTAATTATTAGTGCAGTTATAACGTATCCTGAAAAAATTGTTGGCCGAGTTTTTATTGTTTCTAAAAATCAAACAAATAATATTTATTCTCCCAACAGCGGAGAAATAGTATTATTAATCAGAGACAATACCTATGTGAAAAAAGGAAGTCTTTTAGCGTTAATCAATAGTACAACAAATTATAATGATTTGATGAAGTTAAAAAAGCAGTTAAAAAGAATCGATATTAATGAAATTGAAAGTTCGCTTAATATAAAATTTGATAAGACACTCAAACTTGGAGAAATAGAAAAATTCTACTATAATTTTTTACTGGCAATAATAGAGTGTGATAACACTTTGAAAATTGATCTGGCAAAACAAAAAATTACTAATATTGAAAAGAAAATATATAGAAATTCAGAGCGGGAAAAAATTTTACAAAAAGCTAAAAAAATATTTGCCGATAAATCTGAGATAGTTAATAAATCTTATGAGCTGGATCTTTCATTGTTTGATGCTGAAGCAATTGTAAGAGATAAAATGGATAATTCAAAATTAACAATTCTTGATTTGAAAGAAAAAGAAATACTCATTGCCAAAAATGATCAGGAATTAGCTCATAACTCAGGTGAACTAAGTGATGAAATTTCATTTTTAAAAAAGGATCGAGAGAAGCTATTGGCTTCAGCACTATTTAATGTTAAAAAAACCTTTTTTGAATTAAAAACGGCTATAGATTATTGGGAATATAATTTCGCCATTAAAGCCCCAATTTCTGGTAAGGTTGAGTATTATCAGCCTTTTCTTAATTCAACGCAGTACGTTAAAAAGGAAGCGCCTTTGTTTATAATTTTACCTAAGGTTGAAGATGTATATGCCAGAGGTGTAATGTCTGCAAATGGTTATGGGAAAATGCGAAAAAATGATACCGTATATATCAAACTCCGAGATTTTCCATTTAAAGAGTATGGTGACTTAAAAGGAATTATTTACAATAAATCAAAAGTTTATCATGATACTATTTATTATATAGACATTAAAATAGACCCCCATTTAAAAACAACACATAACAAAAAAATCGATTTTTCATATAATATGCCCGGAAGTGTAGAATATTATGGAAATAAGAGAAGTTTACTTCAAAGGATTTTCAGTAATATTCAAAATTCCATTGAAAAAAAGTAAATATCGCACAAACATATGTTAATGCGACTGTTTTTGAGTGGCATTATTTGTCTATCTCTGCCTAGTGATGGGGTCTAACTCAAAAAAGAATTTATTGTTTTATGGATATTAGGACACGATTGCAGACATTCGCTGTTCCAGTTTACGCATATACTCGCTGAGTTTTTCTTCAACCATCTTAGCATAGATCTGAGTAGTCCGAATGCTTGTATGTCCGAGCATTTTGGACACACTCTCAATTGGTACGCCGTTACTCAGAGTAACGGTTGTCGCAAAAGTATGGCGAGCGATATGAAAGGTTTAAGTAAGCCATTAAAAAGGAAAAAAAATGTTGTAGAGCAGGGTGAAGGATATTTGTAATTTTTACGTTTTTCGAGGGATAATTGTCTTAATTTTTTAATTGATTAGATTAAGGTGGGATTTACTATCAAATAATAATATCTTCAATCATTTTGTCTAAAGTGTCGCTTGGTAGTGTGTTTAAATAAGACATTGTAGATTTAATGTCTTTATGACCTAAGGCTTCTTTGATAATATCTACTGAAATGTTATTAAATTTCAAAATGGTTGCAAATGAATGCCTTGCACAGTAGTAGGTTATTTTCTTTTTAATGCCTAGATCCGTAATAATTTTTTTAAGCGGTTTGTTTATAAAAATCTTGAGATATTTATCTTTTTTGTTTTTTATATAGATTTCAGAGTTCTGATTATTATGAATAATGTTAAATAGATAAAACGACTCGGCCGATGAAGCGTAATTTATAATTTTATCTTTCCAGAAATCGTTTATTTTAAAATTTACGATTACTTCGGTTTTGCTTCTTTTATATGTAATTGTTTCTTTATATAAATCAGTTTTCTTTAGTTGTATTAGGTCTATGAAATTAATTCCTCTTCCATAGAAGCTTAACAAAAACATATCTCTTGCAAAAATGTCATTTTTTTTAAGTAGAACAGTATTTTTCAATAATGCAATTTCTTCTTCTGATAGATATTCTTTTTTACCGCTTTCTTTAATTTTTGATACCTTGAATTTGTTAAAGGGATATATGGTGGCTGGAACTATTTCACGATTGATAGCTTTATTGAAAACTGCTCTTAAAGTACGAATCCTTATTCCAATAGTACTTTGGCTGTTATTGTTCCCATTTAAGAAAGATTGATATTTATAAATTGCATCTACAGATAAATCCTTAAATGTAATTTCGTTTCTTTTAAAAAATCGTTGGATAGATTTTAAGGTGTCTTTCTCAATGTTATAAGTTGACAATTTTCCTGCATTTTTAATTTCATCTATTAAACTTTCGTGAAAAGCGGTGTAGCTAATGACTTGCTGTTTTCCTGATTTTTTTTTGAATTTGTTTACAACATCCTGTAAAGTAAATGGAGTTTCATCTAGCTCAAGTTCATGAATAATAGTGCTAACACGACTTGAATATTTTTCAATCAGATTGTTAATTTGTTTGTATTCATTGTGTGATTTTTTAAGACGCTCTGTTTCGAACGACCAATCTTCATATTTACATTTTTTTTTGATTGATAAACTAGTATTAATCCTGTCTTTTATTAAGACAAGATTAATGAAATACTCTCCTTGTGCATTTCCTGTTGCCTTTAATGTGAATTTATATGATACCATTATTGAAAAATATAACTTAAACTGACGAACATTTGACGAGCAAAAGTACAATTAAAATAAGAAATAATGATTTATTTTTTTATTTTTAAAAATATAAACACCTGATTATCAGGTGTAATAATTTATTATAAGTAATACTAAAAATATACTATACCTGACTCATAATCAGGTGGTCCCTGGTTCGAGCCCAGGTGGGACCACTAGCAAAATCAAGCCTTTACAGAAATGTAAGGGCTTTTTTGTTTTCATCAGTACAATATATGTATAACAAATTGCTGACCTCGTAAAGATAGTAAACTTTTCATTCTGTTTCAATTAGCTGTGTTTTTTAGTATTTTTACTTTTCAATTAAAAAATAATTAGCGTTATGGCAAGAATAATTGAAAAAATATTTTTCTTTCTCCATCAACAAGTACAAAAGGTAAATACTAAAATAGCTTCCAAAAAGGTTTCACTTATTTTAGCCCCGGTATTACCTATTTCGGTAGTTATTCTAAGTACTTTTCAGTTATACAATGGTAATTTTATTTTATTCCATTTAATACTTCTAATTTTAGGAGTAGTTTTTACATTTTTACTTACGGTATCATCTATGTATTTTTTAAAAGGTGATAATATTTTTAATCGATATAATAGAGAAAAGTCTAATAGTAATTTATCTCAGTTTCAAAATACATCAAAGTCTTCAAACAATATATCTGAGAAAAAAGTAGCTGATTTAATGGAGGCTAATAGAGAGGTAATAAATTACTATTATATTGAATTTAAAAAGATTGAACTATTTAACGATGACACATTATTAATTGATTTTCAAAGTTTGATTGCTAATTGCTTAAAAAACGCTAAGAACAATTATTTTTTTAAATTAGAAATTAGTGCTCAGGAAACACACGGTTTTATCAATGAGTTTATGATTCCTTTCTTGATAAAATTAGACTCAAACAGTGTTATTCCTAAAAAAAGAATAGCTTCTCTGTTACAATATAAAAAAGCAGGCAAATATATTCCTGTAAATGAAAAATCATTATCTGATAAAAATAGAATAGCCGTTACCCTTTGCCAAAAAAAGTTATACGAAAGTGTTCCAAAAATGTAAATTCCCCGAATTATTATGTGACCAAGTCGCAATTCCACGTTTCATCTAGTTTCATTCCAATAGTTTAGCCTCATAATTCTAAAACGAAAAATTATGAACCCACAAAAAATTATTGAACAGTTAAATGAAATTAAAATGATGATTATAAAAGGTAATCAGTTCCAAAAAGAGATTTTTACTATTAAAGACCTGATGAACTATACAGGCTTTTCCGATAGTACGATTCACAAATTATCTGCTAAAAAATTAATCCCTCATAATAAGCCAACCAACGGAGCTTTATTCTTCGATCGACTTGAGATAGTTGAATGGATTAGAAAGCACAAAGTCTATTCAGATGAGGAAGTTTTGTCTAAATTTTCCAAGCAGTTAAAAAAATAAAAGTGTTCAATTCCAACAAATTGCAACGCTTTATTTTAACTCTAATTATGTTGTATCCTCAAAGTATACAATAAAAAACATTGTACAAAATGAAAGAGAAATATTTACGAATAGGTACGTCCTATTTTAAGAAATCCCTGTACCCTTTATCTTCGGGTGATTTTGTGGAAATTTTGGTTATATGGTCTCCAGAATTGATAAGGCAAGATCATGGTAAAAATGTTCTTTCAGAAATTGAAAGATATGATGGTTTCATTTGTATTCCCGAGAACCGTCCTGAATTTTTTTTAAAAAGAATTCAGGATTATTATAATACTTATCATCAAATAAGCAAATCACCTTCCGAAGGAGATATTGGGAATACCCTTAGTTTTTTATCCCATATTTTTGGAGAGCAATTAGAATTAGGAATTGATTATCTACAATTGATTTATTTAAAACCAACTCAAATTCTTCCAATTTTATGTTTAGTGAGTAAAGAACGTAATACGGGTAAGTCTACTTTCTTAAAATGGCTTAAAGAAATATTTGAGTACAACCTCACTTTTCTTACCAATAGTGATTTCACCTCAAATTTTAACGCTGATTGGAGTTCCAAACTTTTAATTTGTATTGATGAAGTACTATTTAAAACAGATGAACTAACCGAGCGAATAAAATACCTATCTACCACTAACACCCATAAAACAGAAGCAAAAGGAAAAGATAAAAAAGAAGCATCCTTTTTTGGAAAATTCGTTTTGTGTTCAAACAACGAAACCTCATTTATTAAAATTGATGCGGATGAAATCCGTTTTTGGGTAATAAAGATTAATAAATTTCAAAAAGAAGATGTTGACATTTTACAAAAACTAATCGACGAAATTCCCGCATTTTTACATTTTTTAATCAATAGAAAATTATCAACTGAAAATCAATCACGAATGTGGTTTACTCCAGAACAGATTAAAACAAAAGCTTTATTAAAATTAGTAAGACATAATTCAAACCAAATCGAAAGAGAATTAGCTAATGTTTTATTGAACACAATGGAAAGTTTGGATATCGAAAATTTAGATTTTAGTTTCTCGGACTTATTGAATATTTTAAACAAGTTTAAAATTAAATATGATGCTGTTGAAATAAAAAATATTATTCGTAAAAATTGGAAATTAGTACAAGCAAAAAATTCAAACCAGTATCAAAAAGTAAGCGTCACAAATGACCTTGATTTTTATCAAAACTTAACAAAAGGTCGTTATTATTCGATCACTAGAGATTTTTTATCTGATTATAATGATGAATTGATGACAATATAGGATTAAGCCAACAACAGTAAGGCTTTTGTTTGTCATCACTTTGTCATCAAAAAATAAAATGATGATTAAAAATGATGATTAAAATTTAAAAGTGATGACATGATGACAAAATGATGATATGTAAACCATTGTTATTATTGGGCTGATGGTACTTTGTCATCAATTCGTCATTTTTTTTATTTTTTTAAACCCACAAAAATACTGCAATGAATACAACACAAGCAAGAGAAATACCAATAGAAAAAGTTCTTCAAAATTTGGGGTGTGAACCCACTAAATGTAATGAAACCGAAAGTTGGTACCTGTCTCCATTTAGGATTGAAAAAACAGCTTCATTTAAACTCAATAGAAAAATTAACAGATGGTTTGACCATGGGGAACAAGTGGGAGGAAACGTAATAGATTTTGTAATTCAAAAGTTTGGATTTAATGTTACAGAGGCTTTGCGCTACTTAGAAAAATTTGACACTCTTTTTTCTTTTCAAAAGCAAATTTCTGAAATTCCAATTAAAGAAAGTGATGCTAATCAAATTGAAAAAATAATTCCAATCCAACATTTTGCTTTATTACAATATCTGGAGAGTAGACATATAAAATTTTATAAAAATATTGAACAGCTAAAAGAAGTACACTATATCATCAATGATAAAAAATACTTCGGTATTGGATTCCAAAATAATAGTCAAGGTTGGGAAATAAGATCCAAGTATGCGAAAATTTGTTTGAAAAAGAAAGATATAACTTTGATTAACAATAATTCACAAATACTTAGGGTTTATGAAGGTTTTTTTGACTATTTGTCGTTTCAGCAAATTTGGAATAATCTACCAATGGAGGAATCAGATTCTTTGATTTTAAACTCTGTAACATTACTTGAAAAGAATACTTCTATTCTAGAAAATTATAAAATAATTGAATTGTTTCTTGATAATGATGAAGCTGGAGACAGATACACTAAATTGATTTCAGCTCAATTTCCAGGAGCCAAAGATGGTAGAGTAACTTATTCAGAATGCAAAGATTTAAATGAATTTTTATGCAAAAGATATGTCTAAAATATTAGAAATCTATAAAATAGCGCAATCTAAATGTCTCTGAAAGAGTAGCAAGTAGGACAGGGGCGGAAAAACCCCTATCCTACTTGCTCTGCGAGGCTAGAGCCTTGAAAATAAGGCTTTCTTTAAGAATGAAGTTTATAAGATTTTATAATTTAAATATAATTATAGGCTTAACTCATTGATTAACAGTATTAAAAATTATAATTATGACTAAAAAAAGTATTATTATAGATGAAAAAGCTCATACAGAACTTGGAAAATTATCTGAAAGTCTGCGAATGAACTTAGGGGCTCTTATACAAGAAATGATTTATTATTTCAAGAAAACTGGTATCGACCCTAAAGATGCTGTAAACAAAGATCCATCTTTAATGGTTGCTGCTTTAGATAAAAGAATAGTCTCTTTTTTAAAAGTTCAAGAAAGAGATATTTTGAAACCATTAAGACAAGATATTTTTAATTATCAAAATGCTCAAAAGGAAGAAATATCAAAATTAATTATTTCAATCAATAAACTCTTAGAACAACATTCAGAACGAACTACTGAAATAAAAAAAGCTCATTTTGAGAATCTGAATAAAATAAATAGCAATGATGTAGAAAGAGTTAAAATGGTAGTTGCTGAATTACAAAAAAACCGACAAGCCATTTTACTTCTTTGTCAACTATTAGACGATAAAAATAAATCTGGCACTTTGAGTAAAATTAAATCTCTTTTTTCATAATGCCAATATCTAAACCACATAGTACACTTGGAGCTGACAACAAAGGAAGTTGTTCCAATTTGGCAATTTACTTAGAAAAGGAAAATGAAGAATTAGATAAACTCATCAAAAAGTCTTCCTTAATGAATGAAATATTTAAGCTAGAAAACATGAAGCAAGGTTTCTTTACAGCTTCAGAGATTAATATCAGCACTATAGATGTTATTAGTTCTATCGATAATAATAAAAGAAAATTAGGAGCAAATGATGCTAAATATTTTGCTCCTACAATTAGCTTCAGCGAGAATGAGTTGAGTCATATTGCTTTTCTAGCCACTGGTAAAAGAGAAGTAACAAGTGTTTTAGAATTAAATTCATCCGAATTAGAGCAATTTAATAACCTTATTAGAGAGTATGGTCGCAAAGCGATGGATAACTATGCTTTGAATTTTAATCGTCAAGACAAAGGAATAAAAACGGGAGCTGATTTAGTTTATTTTGGTAAAATTGAACATTTTAGGAAATTTAAGGGTACAGATAAAGAGGTTGTTGACGGAAAGGAAATTTCTGGACAGTATAAAAAAGGATTGCAATCTCATATTCACATAATTGTTTCCAGAAAAGACAAAACTCAACAATTAAAATTAAGTCCTACTTGTAATGAAAAACGTACCAATAGAAAAATTGGTAATAACGAATATCAAGTAGGATTTGATAGAGTTAAATGGATTAATTCGAACGAAAAAATTTTTGACGAACATTTTAATTATAAAAGAAAAGAACTGGAAAAATTTCAAAATCAAAATATTTTAAAAAATGGAAGCCCTCAGGACAAGCATGAAATCAATAAAAAAATAGAACTAGAATCGATTAATATTGGTGATATAAAAAAACAAATTGTGAATGCTCATTTCAATGTTTTGATGATAAAACCAAAGAATTTAAAAGAGTATCAAGAGCGAATGATAAAATTTGCTATTCAAGTTTTACCAATAATAAATAAAGGAGGTTTTATCCAGGAGAATCACTTCTTTCATGAACAATCAGGTATAGATTTCAAAGAGGGTGAAGTTGATCAAAACTTAAAACTCCATGAATTATTTAGTGCTGATAATAAAATAGACAATCAAATGAAACAAACTGAGCAGTCATTGGCAGATTGGCAGATTAACACCGAAAAATTAGCATCTATTTTATTATCTCCTTCCTTTGAAATCGATCCACGTGTTGATGATGAATTGCTAAAAAGAAAAAGAAAGAGAGCCATAAAAAGATGATTTAATATAAATTACAACAATATAAGAAATCAAAAATATGGGAATTATCTCAATTATTATTTATTGATTAATTTTTCAAGCCTTGCCATCATGTCATCCTTCTCCTTCAACATCCTCTCATACAGACCAATCTTTTCTTCATGAAGCTTTAAAATTTCTTGTACTGGATTAACATTATAAGTGCCACCAGAATTACCGATGAATGCTTCATCGTGAAAAGTATTTGAAATGATATTAATAGCCTGCTCTTCATCAAAATTCTGAAAAGCTTCAACTGGAATTTTTAATATAGCTGAGATTTGATTAAGTAAATTATCTTCAATTTCATCTTTTTGCTCGAGCATGGAAATTTTCTTTTGATTCCAATCATCTCCCAGATCAAAAGCTAATGCCTCCTGTTTGATTCCAAGCATTTCTCTAAAACGTTTTACGTTTCTTCCCTGATGTATTTTCTGTTCCATTATGAGTTTCAATTTTCAACAGGCTCAAAGATAAAGCCATTTGGATTAAAAATTCTGAGTTTCAAAGATAAAAAAAATATCCGGTACAATATCCCATTTGTCAGATATTATATCCCCTTTCTGACTAGATTATCCTTTTGAACGGGTAGAACTTCGCTTTGAATTTTAAATCTTCCCACTATGAAAAAGAATAAAATATCCTTCGAAACAAGGTTCTGGGCAGGGTTTGTGGCAGGAAATCCATTTGAGGCATTTGACGCCATTTTTGACTTTGCACATCTTGATTATTATAAACAGAATTTAAGTGAAGCGGTGCTTTACTGTTATAAGAGAAAAGTTTTCAAACAGGATGCTCCCTGCAATGTTTTTGTCTTTTATACTGCTATTTGCTCTTTTCTCAAAGTCTGCTACTGCCTGAAGGGGAAAGACAAGAAATGGAAAGTAAAAGAGTCTTCTCGCTCTGAAACGGTATTTCATCTTTCTTCCCTGACCAAGGAAGAATTCGACAATCCTTTTTTGGTGCTTCAAAATGCATTTGAAGAGAGAACACTGCAACAGTTCGAATTCTTCTTATGTGAAATCACAGAGCTTTCATTGTCTCCCTATTATGTCGATCCTGACTCCGACCTTATGACACCTTATATTCATCTAATCAAAATGCTCGATGCCGGGGAACTGATGAAAGAAAGGGGCATCGAGAGAATCAAGAAAAATGAACAGGTTGAACCTTCAGCGGAATAAAATATCCTTTATCTAATCTTCAAAAACACAGTATTATGAAAACTCTAAAAAAACTTTCATTTCCAAAACTCGAAAACGAGTATCTGGAAAACATTCTCAGACAATTAATCCACAAATATAATATTATTCAAATGTTTTTTACCAGACAGGAGTCTTCTGCATTTTCCTATCTTGTTATTCATATTGAAAGCAATATAGATGCTCATAACCTTCAGCAGAGTAAGTGGGTAAGAAAGGTTAAGGAACGCTTGCAAATTAATATATCTTTTATCTTCTGCTCAAAACTTCATCATAACTATTCTTTAGGTTCTCCTTTCATAGCGTTTTACTGCCGTGAGTCTGCAGTTATCTATCAGAATAATGAGCTGGAAAATTCTGTTTTCACAATAGAGGAATGGAAAAAATACAAGAAGAGATTTAATGAGTATGAAAACAATTTTTACCACGATCACGATCTTCATATGTGGCAGGTCAAAAACCTGATATCAGAAGGTTCTTCAAACAGTGTTTTTACATCTTATGCAAGACTGGTTGAATATGATCTTGACTATTTAGAAGAACTGTACGTGGTAAATAAATCTGCTGTGCTAAGTTTAGATGAAAGGATTAATAACCTTATCCAATACATTCCTGATATTCAAAAAATTTTCATTAGAACTCCGTACAATAAATTTTATCTGACGGATTTATTTACAAAAGCAAAAGAAGCTTCTGCCGATGATGATATAATTTATAAAGAAGAAATGTATGAAGCAGTTGGAATTGCCCAGAGAAATCTCTATTGTCTTGTAGAAAAAAGGCTTGCCGAATTAAAGAAGCTGATAAAGAAAGAATCATATGAAAAGCACGAAGTTTCATGCCAAATTGATGATAAACCTAAAGATATAATCCTAGACATTGCAATAGATACTATATTAGAGATGTCAGAAGTTGAAGAAATCTACTTATATCATCAAATTGCCTACGGCGAAAAAAAGACTTATTATCTGATGCTTATAGCTGTGGGGACTGGTAATGAAAAATTAAAATTAATCAGTCAGTCTCTAAAAAGCAAAATAGGCGAAAAACAAGATTTTGTTTTGTTGAGCCACAGCCGTTACTGGATACAAACTAATCTGTATCAAAATCAAAGTTTCTTTTCCGGAATTATTCAAAACGAATATCTGATATATTCATCAAGTAAATATCTTCCTGAATTTCACTGGGAGATTCCTCATAATACTTATCATGCTGATCTGCATTTTTATTATAAGCCAACCAAAGATATCGCTATGCAATTTTTTACAATAGCCAGTAATGCTAAAGAGAACTATCAAGGTTTAGAATACTTTTTTGCATTATTTTTCATGTCATTTTGCAGAACATACATTTTTGTAAAAACCTATTACCTGCCTAATTATCTCTCTAATCAAACATTATGGCAATTGTGTATTTATGCAGATTCGGATATAAGAAAGTATAATTATCTCATAGACCAGTTCTGGACTAATTTCTTTCCTTATCAGGATAGAAATATGACTCTTCATCATAAGTTATCAAAACTAAACAAAGAAGAGGTTTCTCATATGAATATTATAGTGGAGAAGTTGATGGATGAACTGCACAATTTGGTTATTGAAGACGGGTTATTGAGCTTTGAGCAAGATGAACCAGATTAGTAAACGACAATTTTGGAATAAAACTAATTTTTAATTCAAAATCCATGATGAAAATGAGAAATAATACAAAATTGTTTTCATAAGACGGAAGAGCCTCGCTATTATTGCGGGGTTTTTCTCATTTCAGTGCTTTAACTTCATAATTTCTCATCTATTACTAAAGGATGTATTGGTTTTATAATTAAGTGTGTCAGAATAAATATAAGTATCAGATAAACTACATTCCTTTTGGGGTATTTTTTAATATCTTAGCAATTAAAATATCAGGTTTCAATCTAAACCGCATTCCTCAAAATTGTAACATAATGTACTTATGAACATTGCCCAAATAGAACAGAATCTTCAAGACTTGATTCTGGATTTCAATAAAGAAACTTTTATTTTTGAGTTACTCTTGGCTTATGGTTCACCAAAAGCTTCCATAACACGATTGCAAAAAGGGAATTTAAATCTTTCAAAAATAGAAGGAGAAATATCGTGGAAGAAAAAAGTATTTTTCAAACAAGTCTTTGATCAAGATTTACATCAAGCCATATCAGAGATAAAAAGCGCGTTGAAACAAGAGCAACGTTTCGTTATCGTTACCGATTTCAAAACTTTGTTGGCAATAGATACAAAAACAAACGATAGTTTAGACATCGATTTTATATTGTTACCCAAGCACTTTGATTTCTTTCTGCCCTGGGCAGGTATGGAAAAAGCACAACACCAAAACGAGAATCCGGCTGATGTAAAAGCAGCTGAAAAAATGGCAAAACTTTTCGACGAAATCAAAAAAGACAATCCAGACAATTCTCCTGAATTTATTCACGGATTGAATGTATTTCTTTCCCGCTTGTTATTTTGTTATTTTGCTGAAGATACAGGGATTTTTGAAAAGAATTTGTTTACTCATTCCATTCAAAACCACACACAAACAGATGGTAGTGATTTAAGCGACTATCTCGATAAAATGTTTGAGGTAATGAATACCCCATCAAATGTTAGAAATAATCTGCCTGTTTATTTGGATGCATTTCCATATGTAAACGGTGGTTTATTTCAAAACAAGCACAAAGCTCCCGTTTTCACAACCCGAAGCCGACAAGCTGTTTTGAATAGTGGTGAGCAAAATTGGGAAGCCATAAATCCCGATATTTTTGGCTCGATGTTTCAAGCTGTTATTTCAGTAGATCAACGAGGAAGCTTAGGACAGCACTACACCAGTGTCCCTAATATTATGAAAGTAATAGAGCCTTTGTTCTTGAATGACTTATATACCGAATTTGAAAATGCCAAAAGCAATAAAAACAAGCTCGAAGCATTACTAAAAAGAATATGGAACATCAAACTATTTGATCCTGCTTGCGGTAGTGGAAATTTTCTGATTATTGCCTACAAAGAATTACGAAAATTGGAAATGGTAATCTTTAAGGAAATAGATACTGTAAACAAAACCTATACGACCCAATATTCAGGTATAAGCTTAAATAATTTTTATGGTATAGAGATTGACGATTTTGCTCACGAAATTGCCATACTCTCGCTTTGGTTAGCTGAACATCAAATGAATCAGGAATTTTTTAAGGCTTTTGGTAGGACAAAACCGGCACTACCATTGCAACAAACAGGTTCAATCATTCACGGAAACGCTACAAGAGTAGATTGGGAAATAGTTTGCCCGAAAAATGAAAGTGATGAAGTTTACATTATGGGTAATCCACCATTCTTGGGTTCGAAAAATCAAAATGAACAACAAAAGGAAGATATGAAGTTTGTATTCTCAGCATTTGAAAACTATGCAAAGCTGGATTACATCGCATGTTGGTTTAAAACTGCTTCAGATTATTTTAGAGCAATAAATGGAAAATTCGCTTTTGTTTCGACAAACTCGATTTGTCAAGGTGAGCAAGTTTCAATTATTTGGCCTTTTATATTTAATAAAAATCAAGAAATTAATTTCGCATATAGATCTTTTAATTGGGCTAATAACGCTAAAGACAAAGCAGGTGTTACTTGTGTAATTGTTGGAGTTGCCCCTTCAAGTTTGATAAAAGAACGAAAACTATTTAATGATAAAAACATTCTTTCTGTTAAAAGTATAAGCCCATACCTTGTGGCAGGAAGTCCGCTTTGTGTTTTTCCTAGAAATAAACCAATTTCTAAAATTCCATTGATGGTACGTGGAAGCCAGCCAACAGATAATGGGAATCTATTACTATCAGAAGAAGAAAAAAATAATCTACTCGCAAAACACCCTGAATCACAACAATTTATAAAAGAGTATATGGGGGCAGATGATTTTATAAATGACAAAAAAAGATGGTGTCTTTGGATTTCAGATGATCTTAGAGAAGTCGCCGAAAAAATATTGCCAATCAAAGAACGTATAGAGAATTGTAAAATATTCAGATTAAACAGTAAAAAAGAAGCAACAAGAAAAAAATCTGCAACTTCTCATAAATTTGACGAAAACAAGCATAAAGACTCACCTTCTATCATCTTTCCTGTAATTTCTTCAAGTAGAAGAAAATATGTACCAATTGGATTTCTAGATAGTAATACGGTAATTAGTAACAAAGGTCAAGTAGTTTATGATTCCCAACCATTCATTTTTGGAATACTAACTTCAATAATGCACATGTTATGGTTGAGTATTACAAGCTCAAGAATGAGGAATGATTACCAGTATTCAAATACCCTTAGTTATAATACTTTTCCATTTCCTCCAATTTCTGAAGCCCAAAAAGAAGAACTAACACAATGCGTTTTCAGAATTCTAGAAGAAAGAGAAAACCATTCTGAGAAGACCTTGGCACAATTGTACGACCCAGAAAAAATGCCAGAAGGTTTGCGTGAAGCACACCGTTTAAATGATTTGGCAGTAGAACGTTGCTATCGTAGCAAACATTTTGAGAGTGATGAAGAACGATTGGAATATCTTTTCAAATTATACGAAAAAATGATTGCAGAGAAAAAAGAAAAAGATATATTGTTTTCGAAAGAAAAGAAAGTAAAACAAGTCAAGGATTAATGAAAAGAGAATATTATTCTGTTCGTACAGGGGACGGTAAAATTGATTTTGAAATGTTAAAAGACCTTTTTTTGAGTAATTATAATATTCTTAATAAAGAGGGATACTTTCAAGAGTATATTGGGTTTTGGTGTAATAACGATCATATACAAGGAAAAGTGAGTAATCATTTTAGCGATTATATTTTCCTGAAAACACGAAAAAAAAATTTATTTCCAATATCAGCTTCTCTTTACAATTATACTGAAGAAGATTTTTTTGATGTTTTAGAATTTTTATACGACCATTGTTCGAAAGGTCACAATGGTAATTATTGTGATGAAAGTAGATTTGGATGTGGCAAATATCATTATGAATCTTATAGTAAACTAGATGGACAACTACATTTCAGAAATACGATGAATATTATTTTAGTCGACTATAAAGATGGATTTGAAATTTCAGAAAACGGAGAGATCTTAATTTTGTCCGATAATGGGCTAACTAATTTGTTTGAAGCTGATATTCCAACAAATGATGTCGATAATATTTCTAATAAAATGAATGCTGCAATACTAAAGTTTAGGAAAGCTAGATCTACATTAGATGATAGAAAAGAAGCTATTAGAGAATTGGCCGATGTACTAGAATTTATAAGACCTGAAATAAAAAAACATTTGGATAAGAAAGATGAAAATGACATTTTCAGTATTGCTAATAATTTTGGCATAAGACATCACAATGCTGACCAAAAAACTAATTATAACAAAGCGATTTGGTACAGCTGGATTTTTTATTATTATTTAGCAACATTGCATACTGTTTTAAGAATAAGTAAATTAAAATCTTAAAAGGTAGAAAAAAACTAAAAATACACAATGATAAACACAGAATTAGTAGAACTTATAGACGAGCTGAGAGCTTTACCCAAAGAAAACGAATGGGTAGAGTTTAAAAAAGGCACTGCAACTACCAACGACAAAATTGGTCAGTATATTTCTGCCATATCAAATGCGGCTTGTATTAACAATCAATCTTTTGGTTATTTTATTTTTGGTATCGACGATAATACGCATCAGGTTACAGGAACAACTTTTAAACTTAAAAATAAGAAAGAAGGCAACCAAGAACTAGAATTGTATTTGCGCCAATATTTACATCCTTCGGTTCGTTTCAATCATTTTGTTTGTCAGTATGATAATCTTCATGTCGAAATATTTAGAATTCCTGCTGCTAAAGGAGAGCCTACACATTTTAAAAAAATACCATATATCAGATTTGATAGTAGCTTAACTGATTTAAGAAATTATCCGGAGCATGTTAAAGCAATTTACAATTCAGAGGAAGATTGGTCTGCAAATTGTATTGACAATGCAACTATTGACGATTTAGATCTTGATGCTATTGCAAAAGCTAAAGACAAGTTTAAAGAAAAAAATGCAGGTACAGCCATTTATGATAAAATAGACGATTGGGATGCAAAAACATTTCTTGACAAAGCCAAAATAACAATTGGAGGAAAAATAACGAATACAGCAATAATACTTTTAGGAAAACCCGAAGCATCACATTGTATTTCGCCATCAGTAGCACAAATCACTTGGAAATTGGATACCGAAGAGAAAGCCTATGAGCATTTTGATATTCCTCTATTTGTTAGTATTAACGATATTTTAAAAAGAATACGAAACGTAAAGTATAAGTTTTTCCCAGACAATCAACTGCTTTCAACCGAAGTGAATAAATACGATACAAAAGTAATTTTAGAAGCTTTAAATAATTGTATTGCACATCAAGATTACAGCCATAATTCACGAATAGTATTGACCGAACAAGTTAATAAACTGATTTTTTCTAACGAAGGAGGTTTCTTTGAAGGAACAGCCGAAGATTATACAACTGGAGAAAAAACACCCAAAAAATACCGAAATCGTTGGTTAGTCAATGCAATGGTTAATCTGAATATGATTGATACAATGGGTTATGGCATTTACAGAATGTATGTAGAGCAACGCAAAAGATTTTTTCCATTACCAGATTATACAAAATCATCTAGAGACAATGTAGTTTTAGAGATTTACGGACATACAATAGATGAGAATTACTCTAAACTGCTAATTGAGAAAAAAGATGATTTAAGTTTAACAGAAGTAATCCTTTTAGACAAAATCCAGAAACATTTACCCATCAATGATGATGCTGCAAAACTATTAAAGAAAAAAGAACTTATTGAAGGTAGAAAACCAAACTATTATATATCAGCAACGCTTGCAGAACTTACAGGACAAAAAGCCAATTACACTAAAAACAAAGGATTAGACAAAGATGTTTATAAAGGTTTTGTTATTCAGCATATAAAAAACCACGGTTTTGCTACCCGTGAAGAAATTGATTCTATACTATTTACTAACCTTCCAGATTATAAAAATGAAAAGCAGAGAAAAATCTATATCAATAATTTAATTCAAGAAATGGCAGGAAATACTATTGAGAATATTGGTAGTAGAATAAAGTCCAAGTGGGTATTGATAAAAAATATTAAATAAAAAGTAAAAATATTAAATAAAAATATTAAATAAAGCAGCAGTAATACAATGTAAATAACTGTTAATCAATGTTTTGCTTGTGTTTTGTTAATTAATTTAAAGTGTTTAAAATTATTAAATAAACTACCGTTTTATTAAAAAATCAAGCTCATAATAGAGACAAACCATTAACCATCAACAACGAAATATATGCCAGATATAGTAAATGTAAATTATCATAAAACGGGAAACAGTACAAAAACAAATCCGATGGGTATGAGAGAAATGCAAACTCGTGCCTTTGAATCTCGTGATGCACAGTATTTATTATTAAAAGCACCTCCGGCATCAGGAAAATCACGTGCCTTAATGTTCTTGGCATTAGACAAACTAGTAAATCAAGGAATTAAAAAAGTAATTGTTGCAGTTCCAGAGCGTTCTATTGGTAGTTCATTCTCTTCAATGGATTTAAAAAAAGATGGTTTTTTTGCCAATTGGGAACCAAACGATGTGTACAATCTTTGTACACCAGGAGACGAAGGAAGCAGCAGTAAAGTAAAAGCATTCCATAAATTTATGGATAGCGACGAGAAAATATTAATCTGTACACACGCCACTTTACGCTTTGCTTGTGAAGAACTTGACGAAACAAAATTCAATGATACACTTCTTGCAATCGATGAATTCCACCACGTTTCTGCCGATGCGAATAATAGATTGGGAGAATTATTAAAATCTATAATGAGCAAATCTACAGCTCATATTGTGGCAATGACAGGTTCTTATTTTAGAGGGGATAGTGTGCCTATTTTAACACCTGAGAACGAAGCAAAGTTTACTAAAGTAACTTATAATTATTACGAACAATTAAATGGTTACAACTTTCTAAAATCTTTGGGAATTGGATACCACTTTTACACAGGAAAATATACTTCGGCTATACTTGAAATTCTGGATACCAATAAAAAAACAATACTCCATATTCCAAACGTAAATTCAGGAGAATCTACCAAAGACAAACACAACGAGGTCAATTTCATTTTAGATGCCATTGGAGACGTAATCAAGCAAGACTCCGATACTGGTGTGATTCATATCAAATGCCACGGAGACGGTAAATTATTGAAAGTAGCCGATTTAGTGGAGGATAGTTCAAGAGAAAGAGATAAAATTGTCAACTACTTACGCAACATCAAATCAGTTGATGATATGGATTTGATTATTGCATTGGGAATGGCAAAAGAAGGTTTCGACTGGCCTTTTTGTGAACACGCTTTAACGGTGGGGTACAGAGGTTCATTAACCGAGATAATCCAGATTATTGGTCGTTGCACTAGGGATAGCAACAATAAAACCCACGCCCAATTTACCAATCTTATTGCCAGTCCTGAAGCCATCCAGGACGATGTAAAAATTGCTACTAATAATATGTTGAAAGCCATTACTGCTTCATTGTTGATGGAACAGGTATTGGCTCCAAATTTTAAGTTCAAGACTAAAATCGATAATGAGGACGAAGATGTCAAATCTGGTGAAATCAGAATAAGAGGATTTAAAGAGCCAAGCTCTAAAAGAGTCAAAGACATAGTCGAATCAGATTTAAACGACCTGAAAGCTACAATATTGCAGGACGACACTATGCTGAAAGCAATGCCGGGAAATATTGATCCCGAAGTAATCAACAAAGTTTTGATACCCAAAATTATTAGGATCAAATATCCTGAATTGTCTGATGAGGAAATTGAAGAAATTCGTCAATATGTTGTGGTGGATTCAGTTGTCAAAAACGGAGAAATTAAAGAAGTGGGTGACCAGCGGTTTATCAGGATGGCCGATAAATTCATAAACATAGATGACATACATATCGATTTAATTGATACCATTAATCCTTTTCAGAAAGCTTTCGAAATCCTTTCGAAATCGGTGACAACAAAAGTGCTGAAAGTAATTCAGGACACCATTGAAGCCACAAGAATCAAAATGGATTTTGAAGAAGCCAAAATTCTGTGGCCCAAAATTGTTGAGTTCAAAAAAATGTATGATAAAGAACCTAGTCTAAATGCAAACGATCCATTGGAAAGAAGAATGGCCGAGTGTATTATTTATTTGAAGGAGGAAAAAAGAAAACGAATGCCAAATGGATAAGAATAAAGTTCTGGATGATATTTTTAATAACGATGAGTTTGACATTCTAAATGTCAAACCAAAGATTTCTAATGCTCGTAATGCAGAAGAAAGATTGGTGGCTTCTTTTGGCGAAATTAATGATTTTTTCAAAAAGCACAATCGGGAACCTCAACCCAATCCGGCTAACATATCCGAATACCAACTTTATACACGATTAAAAGGAATAAGAGCCGATATTAATAAATTAGAATCTTTACTAAGGGAAGATGATCACGGTTTATTGAAATTGGAAGTAAAAACAATTGAATCCTTTGATGATATTTTTGCCGATGATACTTTCGATTTATTGGATGATAGTACCGATTTGTTTGATTTCAAACACACTCCGAAAGATGACGATAGAGCAGCTGCCGATTTCGTAGCAAGAAGAAAATCAATAAAGAAATTTGACGAGTACGAACGCTTGTTTAAGGGTGTTCAAGATGATTTGTCCAATGGGAAAAGAAAATTAGTCGATTTTAAACAAGGCAATTTGCGTGAAGGAACTTATTTTGTTCATAATGGAGTTTTGTTTCTATTGGAAAAAATTCGTATAACCAAAAAAGAGCATTACAAAGAAGACGGTACCCGAGTTCGCGAGGACGGCCGAACCAGATGTGTTTTTGAAAACGGAACCGAATCGAATATGTTGAAAAGGTCTGTAGAGAAAATTTTGTATGCCAATGGGAAAGTCGTTTCTGAAAACGTTGATGAAGTAAATGAGGCTTTTATCGAAAAGTTCAATGACATTACCGATGAAGACAAAGAAGCAGGCTTCATCTATGTGTTGATCTCGAAAAGCAAAGACGAAAAAATCAGTACGATAGAAAATTTATATAAAATAGGTTATTCAAAAGATGAGGTTCGGGAAAGAATCAAAAATGCCGAAAAAGAACCAACCTACCTGATGGCTCCGGTACAAATAGTCAGTGCTTGGAAATGCTACAATATGAATCCCCAAAAACTGGAACAGCTGCTGCATAATTTCTTTGGAAAAGCATGTCTGAATATTGACATCTTTGACGAAAATAAAAAGCGCTATACCCCTAGAGAATGGTTTATCGCCCCGATTCATGTTATTGAACAGGCTATTGAATTAATTATTAGTGGTGAGGTGGTTGGTTATAGGTATGATATTGATAGTCAATTATTAATAAAAAAATGATTTATTATGAGTGAATTCAAAATCAATTATGAACATACAGCAGGACCTCAATTAATAGGTTTTGATTACCAATTTTATTATTTTATGTATCTTATTTTGGACTTGAATCAAGGTGAGAAAATTGGATTTGAAGTTTTAGATGATATTCATATTGAGCTAGCAAATGGTAGTATAGAGTTATTACAAACGAAGCATACTATACAAAAAAATCCAAAAGGGGAAATTGTTAATTTAACAGAAAGAGATTCAGACTTATGGAAAACAATTAACAATTGGATATTGTTTTTTAAAGATTCGACAGATAAAGATGAATACTTGAACAAAACAGTTTTTAAACTTGTTACTAATAAATCGATCAACAATAATACTTTCTTTGAAAACATTATTAAGCTTCAAAGAAAAGAAATTAAAATTAATGTATTTTCAGATTACATTAAGCATTTACATGTCAATACTGATTCTGTAGATATAAAAACCCAAATAGAAAGTCTAAAAAAATTAGATAATAAGACAAAATCAAAATTTATTAATCAAATACAAATTATATCAGAACCGGAAAATATAATAAACCTTGTTAAAAAAAGGATTCGTAAATTAATAGTCAAGGAGGAAAGAGTTGATGATGTGTATAATTCATTAGTGTCGAATATGCAGCTTGATAAATTTTTAACAATAATTGATAGAAAGAAGTTTGAGATAAGCTTTGAGGATTATTCCAGACGATATGGTAATTGTTTTGATTATGCGTATGAAAAAACAGTTTTGCCTAAAAGAGAATTAAATTTAATTTTTCCAAAAGATTTAAAATCACAAACCTTCATAAAACAATTAATTGATATTGGAGAAACTTTTGAAAGTGATTCAGATGAAATTTTAAGATACACAACGGCAATGCTTAAAACATTTAATTCATTGAATGATTGGAAAGAGAATGGCGAAATATTATCTACCCAAATAATTGCTTTTGATGAAGATGCTATTTTTATTTGGAATAGAATTTTTAAAGATCGATATAGAGATTATAAGGTGAAAATTAATAGTGGTGAAATTTTACATGATGAAATATTAATCAAGCAAATTGCTATTCAATGCATGAGCGAGGTTAGGAAAGAAAAATTAAAATTAAAAAACGATGAGCTTAATGAGGAATTAAGTAATGGGCAGTTTTATATTCTTTCTAATGAACCGCGAATTGGTTGGCATATTGATTGGGAAAAAAAATATAAAAAATGAGTAATAGTTTTTATGTATATAACAACGAAGCTATTTCAGCATTAGTTGTAAAAAAGTATCTTCAATATTGCAAAAGCATTGATATTTCAAGAATATTTATAATTCTACCTATTTTATTAAATGATAAGTTAGTAGAAGCTTTATATAATGAAAACTTCGAAAACTTTGAAAATTTTATTCAAAAAAATCCATCATTATTTAGTAGTTTCAATGATAAATATTTGGAAATAATGCCTATAGTCATTAATGCAATTACTATTTTAAAAGAAATGAACGATGTAAATCTTGAAAAAAATACCATTAATTATGTTGAAGGTGGTTTGATAAACATAAATGAAGATTCAATCGGAAATAGAATAATTAATATTTTTTTTGCTATACCAAAATTTATCGAATTAACAGATAATTATGAAACTAGTTCTCTTTATAAAATTTTAAAGATTAGATTATGAGATTTCAATTAAATAATATTAAGCTTTGGTTTAAAAATGATTCTCAACCCAAAGTATATGAGTTTTTGCCAAATAAGGTAAACGTGATTACGGGTGGGGCTACTAAAGGTAAAACTAGTTTTATGAGTATCATAGATTATTGTTTGTTATCTAATAAAAGTAGAATAATAGAAAAGACCATTAATGAAAATGTATTATGGTATTCTATTGATTTTAATATTAATGGCAAACATTTTTTTATAGCAAGAAAATCAGGTAATAGTGGTAGTATATCATCAGAAATTTGTTTTTATGATACTGATGAAATAGTTGAGAAACCATCACCCAATATCACAATTGAAGAATTAAAAAAAGTAATAAATAAAGAATTTTCAATTGATGATAAAGGAGATTATTTTTTAGCAAATAATAAGTTAATAAGCTACAGATATTTTTTACTTTTTAATTCTATATCAGCTGATATAATTATAAATTCAACTAATTATTTTGACAAAGCATACTACGAAATTGATTCAGATGAAGCATTAAGAGAGATCTTTCTGATGGCAATAGGTGTTGATAAGATGCAGAATATTAAGAATAGAAAGGAATTAGAGGATATACAAAAACAAATTTCAACATTACAAAGAAAAATTAACAAAGAGAAAAGGTCAAAAGAAAATGTAGAGTTGTCTTTATATTCCTTATTCAATGAGTGTAAAGATAATAACTTAATTGATGTTGAATTAGAATATAAAAGTGATGAAGTTATTGATGTAATTTTCCAAATTGTTGAGGAATATGTTGTTCTAGCAGATAATGAAAAGACTTTCAATAAAATTGATAATTTAAATAAGGAAAAGAGAAAGATTAACAGACAAATTTCTTCTATTGAAAAATTCAAGGAAGAAATAAATGATTACAATAAAAATTTAAATAATTACGGTGATAGTTTAAAACCAATAGAATACATTAATAATAACTTTAATGAGATCATTAAATCTCATCAAGTATTAGTATTTTTAAAAGGATTGGAAACTTCATTAAATGAAATAAGAGAAAGCTATGTTAAATCTGATTTTAAAACATTTACTTATCAAGAAGATTTAAATCAACTCAAAGAACAACAAAATAAAATTATTTTAGAAATTGAAGCTTTGCCAAAAATTAAGCCAACCCTTTCTAATGAAGCAACTAAGTATATTTTTATTGGAACATTAAAAAATAAACTAAATCAAATAATTGAAGAGAAAAGCAAATTAGAAGTTACGGATAGCAAATATCTAGATAAACTAAATAAGGATTATGAAAACCTTGAAGCAATTATTAATGATGTTGAAAGTGCAAAACATGTTATGGGTGATGAATTAAATAATTCAATAATGAGAAATTATAGTTTAATTAAATCAATGCCAGAATATAAAGACTACATAGTCAGGTTTGATGTTGAAAACATGAGTTTAAAATTAAAAAACCCTAATGAGCTTTTTGAAATCGAGACTACTGGTAGTTCTTCTAATTATATGTTTTTACATCTTTGTTTTTATTTAGGTTTACATGAACATTTAATAAAATTTAATGATGAGCATGTACCGAGTTTTTTATTTATTGATCAACCTAGTTTTCCTTATTATTCTGGAGAAGGTGCTCAAGTAAAGAATGATGACAAAGGTAAATTGGTTGATGCTTTTAGTTTATTAAATTCTTTTATGCAGTATATTGTTGAGGAATTGAAAGGCAATTTTCAAATTTTTATGGTTGAACATGCTCCAAAAGAATATTGGGAAAATAATTGGTTTAATTATTTTCATACTGTAGCTGAATTTACAGATGGTATAGGCTTAATTCCAAACTATGCAATTAAACAAAAAGAATAGTATGAATGTGATAATAGAAAAAATTGAAAAATTAATTGTTCATAATGTTGGAAATAAGTCTTATGGCGAAGGAATAAAATTTTCACAAGAAGAAACAATTTTTACTAATTCTGAATCTAGTGTCTTAAAACTAATTCAAAATGTTTTCAAATATGATTCGTTATATGAATTTCATTTTACACATGATTTAAGTTTAAATCCAGTTTATAACTTAATTAATTTATTATTTAATGATAAATCTAAATTTATTGATGTTTCTCAAAGTTTAGCAAGTCATTTATATAATCAAAGTACTCACCCAAAAATAAAGGGAGGGGATTTTTATATAATTTATTTAAAAGATTGTTTAATTGATGATGAAATTGTAGACGGAGTAGCAATTTTAAAATCTGAAAATAAAGATGTATTCTTAAATATTAAATCAATTTCTAACGGGTTTGAATTAGAAAGCGTATTAGGTATTAGTATTGATAAGTTAGATAAAGGTTGTTTAATATTTAATACAAATAAGGAAAAAGGTTTTCTTTTATCAGTTTTAGATAATACAAATAAAAGTTCGGATGCTCAATATTGGTTTGATAATTTTTTAAGTGTTAAAGAAAGAAAGGATCAATATTACAATACACAAAATGTCTTATCAATGTGTAAAGATTTTATATCTAAAGAATTATCAGATAAATTTGAGATAAAAAAAACAGACCAAGCAGATCTTTTAAATAAATCAGCCGCTTTTTTTAAGGAAGAAAATGTTTTTGAATTTAATAAATTTGCCAGTGAAGTAATTGAAAACCCTGAATATATTAATAGTTTTAATACTTTTAAAACTAATTATGAAAAGGAAAAAAATGTTGATGTTCAAGATAACTTTGAAATTTCAGAAAGAGCCATAAAAAAGCAAGCACGATTTTTTAAAAGTGTTTTAAAACTTGATAAAAACTTTCATATATATATTCACGGAAAAAAAGAATTAATTGAAAAGGGGGTAGATAAGAATGGCAAGAAATTCTATAAGATATATTTTGAGGAGGAAAGTTGAAAAAACAAGATAGGCGTCAAAGTTGATCAAAAAGGTTTAGCAAAGGATGTTTCAAATATCGGTCATCGTGGCAATGGTAATTTTCAAATTCAAATAGAAAATGATAAAGATATAGAGTATATAATGAGTTTAATAAAACAAGTAATAAAGTAGTACTATGTAGTCTAACTGAAAAATAATGTGACAATTTAGACTGAATAATAAAGGCTCGTGACAAAAAGCATTATTTTTTTATTTGCTTTTCATTTTAAATAAAAATTTAAAACACTGCCAATCAACTATTTATAAATAAGAAAACATCTGTTTAATATTTTTTTTCGATGCTTTGTGTAAAAGAAAGAATAAAAAGATAAGGGCAGTGTGACACAATTGTAAAAATGACTTCAGTTAATAGTAACCAATACGATAATTACTTATTACAAATACTTAAAAAGAAAAAATTTCAAGTAAGTAAAGAACTATGTGATTTGCTTTCTGAAAAATTTAATGTAACAAATGTCTATTCTCGCCAGATTATTAAACGTGTTGTTGATAAAGGTTTTGTAAAATCATCTTCACCAATGACTTTTGGTAAAGGTCAGTTTGTTTATTTTCTTCCAGAACAAAAACTGACTAAAGATGTTATAAAAGAAATTTCCAAAATATATAGACCGCCATTATATAGATTAATTGAAAGTTTAGATATAAACGATGGAATCATATCCTATTATGAAGCATTAAAAATTACAGCATCACCTCTAATAAGAACAAGTGCTAAAATTGATATACTCGATGACTTAATTGACGTTTTGAAAAACGGCGATTTTGTTTATTTGGCTAAAGACGCAAATGATGTTAAATACATATTATTACACACGGTAAAAGAAACGGAAGAGAAATTAATTAAAACGCATTTTTCAAAATTACTTATCGATTCTCTTTTTGTGAAAGATATTATAGATTGGTTGGCAAAATCAAATCTTATAACATCTTTAAATAATAGATTCAGAAATAAAACGACTCCATCCTTGGGAGCCGTTCATAACAATCTTTTGTGGGACGCTTTAGGTTATACAAAAGCAACAGGATTAAACCCTATAACAGCCAATGGAGCTAAAACTATAGAAAAGCAAACTTTAGTTGTTGTTGATATTTTATTGTCGAGAGATTACAATCAAATAGATTTAGATGGCTTTTTAAGCAGAGTACAAATTAATTTAAATTCAGTTACAACCGGTACACGTAAAATTATACCAATAGTTATATATCGAAGTTGCCCTCCATTTATTTTAAGCACTTTAAAATCTTTGGGTTTTTTATGCTATGATATAGGTTCAATTTATGGTTCGAATATATTTTCTATTTTAGAAAATGTTTCCAAACTACAGCTTAGTCAAAAGTTTCTAGAAAATGAGGACTTTGAGAAAACAATAGAAGAGACTTTACGAACAATTAAAGACTCTGGACAAGAAGTTCAGTTGGGAGCTTTAAAAGGAACATTGTTTGAAGTAATGATGTATCAAGTTTTAAAACACCAATATCCTAACGCCGATATAAATCCAAATGTTTATTACTCGAAAAACTTCACTAATAAAGATACTCAAAAGGTAGAAAAGGAAAGGTATGAGTATGATTATGTAATAAGATCTTCTAATCCTAAAGAGATAATAGTTATTGAGTTAAAAGGGTATCATTCGGCACATCAAATACCATTAGGTAGATATGACACTAAATATACATTAAAATGGTTTTTCAACAAAACATTGCCATTTATAAAAGATAAATATCAAGTAGATATTGATAATGGATATGCTTTTAAAGCTGTTTATATAACTTCTAGTATGTTTGAACCCGAAGCAATAGTACATTTAATAGAATTAAATAAAGGTACTTTTAAACCCAAAAGGCTTGATGTTTTTTATGACAGAGAGAAGTTACTTGAACTAATAGAAGAAAATGATTTTAAATCGCTAAAAGATATAATTGATAAATATTATTTATAATGACAGAAAAATCAATTATAGCAATTCTCAATGGATTAAATAGAAATCCCTATTATGGAAACTGTATCAAACATTCAATAAGTAAAAATGTTGAATTAGCTCATATTTGGATTGAAAATTCTAGACATAAGCATAGTCCTAAGACCTTTTTTTTAATCAAAAAAGATAATGAGTATGTAGGTGCTGTTTTGGATATGAAAATAGATTTACATTGGGTTACACTTCCTCAACACCGTAGAAAAGGGTATTTAACAACAGCTTTGAAAGAAGCTATAATACCATATTTATTTAGTGTCGTTGAAAGAGAAGAATTAAATATTTTAATTAATGAATTAGAAATAGGTACGGAGAACTACGATAATTCATTAAATACAGCTTTGAAAGTTGGTTTCAAAAAAGTAGATGATACAAACTTTATATTAGAAGAAAATGATTTTGATTTTTCAAATGAAGAATTGGATATAAAACACAAGGGTTTAAGTGATGGTGAAACAGAGGATATTTGTAAAGAACTTAAAGCCATTGCTAAAAAGGTTAGTGTTATTAATTCTAAAATAGAATTATCTTTGGGTCAAACTCCGTCTAATTATATGAAACCTTCATTAGATGATATGAGTTATAAGCTGAGTTATTTTCCAACGTTAATTGATGATATAAAACACGATTTTATACAAGGGAGTTAAACTAACTATTTTGCTTAGGCTTAAATAGATATGTTAAATTATTATATTAAGGTATTGTTATTGTATTACATTTATATACTTTTGTACTACTTAAATAACTAATTATGGCTAAACCAATTAAAGAGACTCCTTTTCTTTATGGTAAAGATGCTACTACTTTCGTTCAAGATAACAAAGAAGTAAAGAAAGCAACTGAAAAAGAAAAAGAGGAAATAAAAGAAGACTACGAAACTTTAATGAGTATCGCAGAATTTGAGTACTAGTAAAATAAAATTAATCAGGTTGCAACCTGATACTGTAATATTGCCGTTTGACTGTGGAGACACAGATTTGAACGGCTTTCTTTTTGATGATGCTAAAAACTATTCGAAAGATTTAATAGCTGTTACGTACATCATACAAAACGAAGAGAAAACACTTGCCTATTTCAATTACCTTAATGATAAAATTTCTCATACTGATTTAGATGGAAATCTTGCAAAGTTTATAGAAAGAATAGGTGTAATGTTACCTAAAGAAAAAGGAGAGCATAAAAGTTACCCTGCAGTAAAGATTGGTAGATTGGCTGTTGATTTAGACTATCAAAAAGGCGGTGGCTATGGTAAAATGATAATAAATTACACCAAAGGAAATTTTACCAAAAATAATAAAACGGGATGTAAATTTATTACGGTCGATGCTTATAGAAAATCACTTCAGTTCTATGAAAAAATGGGGTTTAAATATCTTTCTAGTAAAGATAAAAAGTCGGATACAAGACTAATGTATTATAATTTAGAAGCTATTACGGATTAAATCACTAGCAATCAGGCGGTCTCACTACGGTTGGTCACTTTGTTCCGTTCGGCTGTTCCACTTAGTCGTCAGCAGAAAAACCTCCATTCCACAATCCACTCGTCAGCATAGCGTTGGCCAGCCCCGAAAAAGAGCAGGCTACCACTACGCTTCCTCGCCCTCATCTTCACACGCTCTCTTCCTGCGTTCGGCGGGGCTACTACATCCACAATACAGCTTCATTCCGTTTCTCTCCGCAAGCTTTGCTTCACTGCATTCCAGCAGTATTTGCGTCTGTCGTCCCTAGTTTTTTGGTCGGTTGCTATTTCCATAAGAACATTTCCAAAAAAGAAATCAAGAACATTCTGCTCAAAAAAAATAAAAAAAAGAAAGTAAAGTTCATTCAGGTTTCAAAAAGTAAAGTTCAAGCCCTACGGGTTTTTGATAAAATCTCCACCCATGCGGGTTGTATTTAATCAAAAAAACTTGACTTCTTTTGAAACCTCCACTTGAGAGATGACTTTCTTTTTTTCCTTTTTTCTTTTCAAATATATAGGTAAAACTTGAAAAGCTGAAGAAAGATGATTTCAAAACGGATAATCTTCGAGACAAAAGAATCAAATCGATTGATAATTTATTGAGTATTCTCCATTTTTTATATTAAATTTTCAAAGGCAATGTTCAATTCTTCCGTACTAAAATCTTCCAAATATGCTTCAGTTGTTTTAATAGATTGATGCCCTAATCCTTGCTTAATCATTACTGTGCTTAACCCCTTCTTTAAAGATAGTGTTGCAAAAGTGTGTCTGGCAGTATAAAAAGTAACTTTTGTTTTAATGCCACATTCAAGCGATATGGTGTTAAGAAGTTTGCCGTAATAATTTAGCACGCTTTTTTTTCGATTCCTGAGCTCTGTTTTGGTATAATGGTTTTTGTCTTTTTCTAAAATTGGGAAAATATAATCAGTTTCAAAAGGGCGATAGATTTTAAAATATTGTAAAATTTCCCTCATGTATTTATTATCCGGAATTTTTACATTTAATTTTACCAGAGTCTTATTTCTGACATATGAAAAACTACTTAAATCTACATCATTCCATTTTAATTCAGCTAAATCAGTAAAATTCATACCACGGCAATAGAAACTGAACAGATAAGTGTACAATGCTTTAATGCTCTCTTTATTTGTTGAAAAATCGTAATCTAATAGTAATTGTAAATCTTGTTTGCTTAACGCTTTTTTTACTTTGCTAGATTTCAATTTTGAAATTATGTAATCTCTGAAGGGATATGTTTCACTTAAAGCAATTTTTGATTTAATAGCCGAATTATAAACGGATCTAATATTGCGCATATATACCCCAATTCCACCATCGTGGCAACCTCTTGAGCGCAAATGAGCTTCAAAAGCTATTAAGAAAGTATAATTGATTTTTGCAAATGAGTAGGTTGAAAGTTCAGGCTTAAATCGCATAAGAGCAGAAATGGTATCACGATAAGAACAACTAGAACTTACTTTTCCAGACTCTTTGAGCTGTAATTTTCTCTTTTCGAAATAAGCAATGAAATTTATTTTTTCTACTTCTTGTGGTCTAAATAAAGCATCAAATGCTTCAATTGAATATTCGTGCTCTTCTTCAATCAGTCTATTTAAAATTTTAGAAGCATCTTGTTTTATCGAATTTAATATTCGATTACATTGTAAATAATTTGGGAATTTAGATGTAAATTCATTTGCTTTGTTGTTCCAAAATTTTGGCAGTACATTGTAAGGGGTTTTGTAGAATTTCGATTTTCTGTTTATCGTTATTCTTAAATTAATTGGAAAAGTGCCATCATTAAGCATTGTTTTTTTTAGGATGATTTTTACACTAGCTTTCATTTTAAATATTTTTAAAAGTTCAACATACGTACAACAAATGCATACATATTGTGAAGCAGGATGAAACAAAAATATTTTTTAAAAATGATAAATAGCTATAATACAGTAGCTTTGAAGCTAAATGCAATTAAATACAAACATTAATAGTCTATCTCATAATCAGGTGGTCCCTGGTTCGAGCCCAGGTGGGACCACTTATTTAGAAATAAAAAGCCTTTACAGCAATGTAGAGGCTTTTTTGTTTTTTGTCGACTTCAAATTTTTAATAACAGTCTTTCAAGAATGTCGATAATATCTGGCAGAAGAGTGTTTTAAAGGATATTTTTCTATCTTTGAAAATCAGATTTTTAATTTGCGGAGCCTTATATTTAGGGCTTTAGAAAAATATTCAATATGGAACAAAAAATACATCAGGGAAGAAACGTAAAACGTTTTAGAGAAATGCTTAACATCAAGCAGGAGGCATTGGCTTATGATTTAGGAGAAGAATGGAATCAAAAGAAAATTTCTATGTTGGAGCAGAAAGATGTAATTGAAGAAAGTTTGCTGAAACAAATTTCGGCAGTACTAAAAATTCCTGTTGAAGCTTTTCAGAATTTTGATGAAGAGCAAGCGATAAATATTATTTCTAATACTTTTAACGATGAAGCATTCATCGGTAATTCTGGTGGTACTTATAATGTTAATCCATTGCAAGAAATTTTAAAGCTTCACGAAGAAAAAATTGGTCTATATGAGAGAATGCTGAAAGAGAAAGATGAAATGATGCAAAGGCTTGAAAAGCTAATCAATAAATAATTTAGGAATAATTCTTATTCAAAAGTGAGGTTCGACTTATTAGTTGAACCTTTTTTATTTTCCAGCTGTGAAAAATGGAATTTAGAGATGGAATGATTAAAAGTGCCTTTCCTTAAAATAGCTTAATTTTATCTATCGAAAACAAATTTAGTCTTAAGATGGATAATTTAACTCCAATGCAAAGGAGTAGGAATATGCAGGCCATAAAAAGTACTGGAACAAAAGATGAAGTGCGTCTTGCTAGGGCTTTGTGGAATCTTGGATACCGATACCGAAAGAATAATAAAAAAGTATTTGGGAGACCTGATATTACCTTTGCTAAATATAAACTAGCGATTTTTATCGACAGCGAATTTTTTCATGGAAAAGATTGGGAAACGCAGCAATTGCGAATTAAATCCAATAGAGAGTATTGGATTCCCAAAATCGAAAGAAACATTCAGAGAGATCAAGAAGTAAATGCCTTTCTAATTTCGGAGAATTGGACTGTTTTACGATTTTGGAGTAAGGAAATTCAAAAAAATCTTGAAGTTTGTGTGGCTAAAATTGAAGGAACAATAATGCTTTTAAGTATTTAGAAATTAATAAAGTACATTAAAGGATTAGAATAAAAAATCCAAACTTTAATTTATTTCGTAATTGAGAATAGAGATTTTATTTCGAATCTGTATTTATTTTTTTTGAAAATCAGGAAATTCTTATAACACTTTGAATTTTATAAAGAGCCGTGAAAATGAGGTTTTTATGAGCTACAACGTTTTCGAAAAAGGGATTACGGGATTTCGTAAAAAAACTGTTAAAATTTGTTGGATGTTTTTTGTTTTAAAAGTTGCTTTTGTTTAAAAAACTTATACTTTTGTCCAAGATTTTGCAGGTAAAGTACTGTTTGTGCGAAATTTCTAATAAAGTAATTTGTTGAATAATTATAAGCCTGCTGTTGTGAACAGCTTGAATTTATGAAAAATCTAAAAGCCCCATTTTTAGCATTTGCATTTATACTAAGTATTTCAATTGTGTCTGCCGGTTCTACGCCACCGCCGCCAACAGGAAGAATGGCTAGTAGCTCTGCTACCGCAGGTTCTGATGACGATCCTGACGGAGGACCTGATGAATCAGGACAGCCTCCACTGCCTATAGATCAAAATATAGTAATATTGTTCGTAAGCGCTTTAGCTTTAGGAGCAACTGTAATATATAGAAACCAAATAAAAAAAGCTTCAAATTAATTTGAAGCTTTTTTTTTTGGACATACAAAACTATTATTTGTTGATTGAATAAAGTCTGGAAATGTATTTTCCTACTACATCAAATTCAAGGTTGATTTTTGTTCCAACTTTGAAATCTTTAAAATTCGTGTGCTCGTAAGTGTACGGGATAATCGAAACGCTAAATTCATTTGTTTTAGAATTTACAACTGTAAGACTAACGCCATTTACTGTAATAGAGCCTTTTTCTATCGTAATATTATTTAGGTTTTTATCGTATTCAAAAGTATAATTCCAGCTTCCGTTTGCTTCTTCGATTTTAATGCAGGTTCCGGTCTGGTCAACATGACCTTGTACAATATGGCCGTCCAGACGATCACCAAGTTTCATTCCTCTTTCTAAATTCACAATATCGCCAGCCTGCCAATCGCCAATATTGGTTTTTAAAATCGTCTCGTCAATTGCGGTTACTGTATATAGAGAATCTTTTATAGCTACGACTGTAAGACAGATTCCGTTATGCGAAACGCTTTGGTCTATTTTTAATTCGTTAGTTATGGAAGAGTCAACTGTTATGTGAAGATTATTTTGGTCTTTCTGGATTTCGTGAATCCTGCCAAGTGTTTCTATAATTCCTGTGAACATTGTAGTTTTATTTTACTAAATTTGCACATCAAAATTAGTAATAAATAAACTGAGCTCATGAATAAAAAAGCAGAAAATATAATTGTTGGAATTTCGGTAGGAGATTTAAACGGTATTGGAAGCGAAGTTATATTGAAAACATTCGAAGATTCTCGTATGTTGGAATTGTGTACGCCGGTTATTTTTGCAAATGCTAAAATTCTTTCATTCGTTAGAAAAAATTTTACTTCTACGATTCAATTTCACGGAGTGGATAAATTGGATCAGGTTATTCCTGGAAAAGTAAATGTTCTGAATCTTTGGAGAGAAGGAGTAGATATCAATTTAGGAACAAATGATCCGAAGATTGGAGAATACGCAATCAAATCTTTTACAGCAGCGACAAAAGCTTTAAAAGACGGTGAGATTGATGTTTTGGTAACTGCACCCATTAATAAATACAATATTCAATCTGAAGATTTTAAATTCCCGGGACATACTGATTATCTAGATCAGGAATTAGAAGGCAATGCGCTTATGATGATGGTTCAGGATAATTTGAGAGTAGGTTTGATTACAGATCATGTTCCTTTAAATGAGGTCGCTTCTCATTTAACAGAAGAATTGATTACTACAAAAATTGAAACCATCAGAAAATCTTTGGTTCAGGATTTTAGTATTGTAAAACCAAAAATTGCAGTTTTAGGACTAAATCCGCATGCAGGAGATGGCGGTGTGATTGGAAAAGAAGATGATTTGGTTTTAAAACCAACATTGAAAAAAATATTCGAATCTGGAACAATGGTTTTTGGTCCATTTCCGGCAGATGGTTTTTTTGGAAGTGGTCAATATGAAAAATATGATGCTATTGTAGCAATGTATCACGATCAAGGATTAATTCCGTTTAAAACGCTTTCTTTTGGAAAAGGAGTTAATTATTCAGCAGGTTTAAATAAGGTAAGAACGTCACCAGATCATGGAACTGCGTACGATATTGCTGGAAAAGATATGGCAGATTACAATTCGTTTAAAGAAGCAGTCTATCTTGCAATCGATATTTTCCGCTCGCGTAATCAGTATGAGGAGATTAGCCAAAAACCTCTTAAAATAAAAGAAAAACAGTTATAAACAAAAAAAGGTGAATAAGATTATTAGATTTATAATAATTTTATATCTTTGCACCCCAATTCAGATATCTAGTTTTAGAACTGAATGGATCAAATTGATGTTGAAATGAGCAAAACAAAAGAATTTTTAATTCCTTTCGTAGGATTAAAACTAGGAAAACACCATTTTGAGTATCAGATAAATAATGATTTTTTTAAGAATTTTGAATACGAAGAGTTTCAAAGTTCAGATATTAAAGTCAAGTTGCTTTTCGAAAAGAAGAGTACTATGTTAGAGTTAGAATTCAAACATAAAGGGACAGTAAATGTGCCTTGTGATCTAACAGGCGAAGATTTTGATTTACCTATAAAGGGAAAAATGAAGTTAATTGTTCGCTTTGGAGATGAGTTCAATAATGATAATGAAGAATTGTTGATCTTACCACATGGTGAACATGAGATAGATATTGCGCAGTATGTTTATGAAATGATCGCGCTTTCTGTGCCTCAAAAAAGAATTCATCCAGGAGTTAAAGATGGAAGTCTGCAAACTGAAGCTTTAACCAAATTGAATGAATTAAGTGTGAAAGAACAAAAGGAAGAGAGTAACAAAGAAGAAGATATTGACCCGCGTTGGGAAAAATTAAAGAAACTATTAACGGATAAATAATATAGTAAAATGGCACATCCTAAGAGAAAGACCTCGAAAACAAGAAGAGATAAGAGAAGAACACATTATAAAGCTACTGTAGCTCAAATCGCTACATGTCCAATTACTGGAGAAGCACATTTATACCACAGAGCTTACTGGCATGAAGGTAAAATGTACTACAGAGGGCAAGTTGTTATCGATAAATCTGAAGCGGTTGCTTAATACGTTTTTGTAAATTATACTAGAACTCTCACATAGTGAGAGTTTTTTTTGTTGGTTATAATTTTCGTTTTTTAGGAAAATATAGACAAATTCGTTACGTTTTTTTTTGTAATTTTCGAGTCTTTTAAAAATTTTTCAAATTAATCATAATTTGAAAGGAAATAATAGAATATAATGAATACAATCACAGCCGCAATTACCGCTGTTGGAGCTTATGTTCCTGACTTTGTACTTACGAACAAAGTGTTAGAGACAATGGTTGATACCAATGACGAGTGGATTACTACTCGAACAGGAATTAAAGAAAGAAGAATTCTAAAAGATGCTGATAAAGGAACATCTTATCTAGCTATAAAAGCTGCACAGGATTTAATTGCGAAAGCAAATATTGATCCTTTAGAAATTGATATGGTTATCATGGCAACTGCAACACCAGATATGATGGTGGCTTCTACAGGAGTATTTGTTGCTACAGAAATTGGAGCTACAAATGCATTTGCATATGATTTACAAGCTGCTTGTTCAAGTTTCTTATACGGAATGTCAACTGCAGCGGCTTATGTACAATCTGGACGTTACAAAAAAGTTCTTTTAATTGGTGCTGATAAAATGTCGTCAATTGTAGATTATACAGACAGAGCAACTTGTATTATTTTTGGTGATGGCGCTGGTGCAGTTCTTTTTGAACCAAATTATGAAGGTTTAGGTTTGCAGGATGAATATTTAAGAAGTGATGGTGTAGGACGCGATTTTCTTAAAATTCCTGCAGGAGGATCTTTGATTCCGCCTAGCGAAGAAACGGTGAAGAATAGACAGCACAATATTATGCAAGACGGGAAAACTGTTTTTAAATATGCTGTTACTAATATGGCTGATGCGAGCGAATTGATTTTACAAAGAAACAATTTGACCAATCAAGATGTTGACTTTTTAGTGCCGCATCAAGCAAATAAACGTATTATTGATGCTACTGCAGGCAGATTAGAATTGGATGATTCTAAAGTGTTAGTAAACATCGAAAGATATGGTAATACTACTTCTGGAACTTTACCATTAGTATTAGCAGATTTTGAGCATAAGCTTAAAAAAGGAGATAATGTTATTTTTGCCGCTTTTGGTGGTGGATTCACTTGGGGATCTATCTATTTAAAATGGGCTTACGATAAGAATTAAATTAAAACTAAAAACGAATCATTATGGATTTAAAAGAAATTCAAAACCTAATCAAATTTGTTGCAAATTCGGGCGTTGCAGAAGTGAAGTTAGAAATGGATGATGTGAAAATCACGATCAGAACAACTTTAGAAACAAATGTAACTGAGGCTACTTATGTACAGCAATTACCTGCTCAGGCAGCTTTACCTCAAGCAACAGTTCCACAAGTTACAGCTCCAACAGTTGTAAATGTAACTCCAGAAGCACCAGCTGCTAACGATTCTAAATATATTACTATAAAATCTCCAATCATTGGAACATTCTATAGAAAACCATCTCCAGATAAACCAGTTTTTACAGAAGTAGGAAGTACTGTATCTAAAGGTGATGTTCTTTGTGTAATTGAAGCAATGAAATTATTCAACGAAATCGAATCTGAAGTTTCTGGTAAAATTGTGAAAATTCTTGTTGACGATATGTCTCCTGTAGAATTTGACCAACCTTTATTCTTAGTAGATCCATCATAAATAAATTTAGATTTTAGATTTTAGATTTTAGAAGGATTCAAAAAAAGTTTTGTTAATCATCTAAAATTATCTAATTCTCAAATTGTCTAATTATCTAATTAAAATAAGATGTTTAAAAAAATATTAATTGCGAATAGAGGAGAAATTGCACTACGTGTAATTCGTACATGTAAGGAAATGGGAATCAAAACTGTTGCAGTTTACTCTACAGCCGACGCAGAAAGTTTACATGTTAAATTTGCTGACGAAGCGGTTTGTATTGGTCCTCCTCCGAGTAACTTATCGTATTTGAAAATGTCAAATATCATTGCAGCTGCAGAAATTACAAATGCAGATGCAATTCATCCAGGTTATGGATTTCTTTCTGAGAATGCAAAATTCTCTAAAATTTGTCAAGAGCACGGAATCAAATTTATTGGTGCGGCTCCTGAAATGATTGACAGAATGGGTGATAAAGCTTCTGCAAAAGCTACAATGAAAGCAGCAGGAGTTCCTTGTGTACCAGGTTCAGATGGGTTATTAGAATCTTACGAACATGCACAAAAAACAGCTAAAGAAATTGGTTATCCAGTTATGATGAAAGCTACTGCTGGTGGTGGTGGAAAAGGAATGCGTGCAATCTGGAAAGAAGAAGAGCTTTTAAAAGCTTGGGAAAGCGCACGTCAGGAAGCTGCTGCAGCATTTGGAAATGATGGAATGTACATGGAGAAACTTATTGAAGAACCACGTCATATCGAAATACAAGTAGTTGGAGATGCATACGGAAAAGCATGTCACCTTTCTGAAAGAGACTGTTCGGTACAACGTCGTCACCAAAAATTAACTGAAGAAACACCTTCGCCTTTCATGACAGACGAACTTCGTACAAGAATGGGAGAAGCTGCTGTAAAAGCTGCTGAATTCATTAAATATGAAGGAGCTGGAACTGTAGAATTTCTTGTGGACAAACACAGAAACTTCTATTTCATGGAAATGAATACTCGTATTCAAGTAGAGCACCCAATTACAGAACAAGTTATTGATTATGATTTGATCCGTGAGCAGATTATGGTGGCTGCTGGAATTCCAATCTCTGGAAAAAATTACCTTCCAGAATTACACGCTATAGAATGTCGTATTAATGCTGAAGATCCTTATAACGATTTTCGTCCTTCACCAGGAAAAATTACTACGCTTCATATGCCAGGAGGACATGGAGTTCGTTTAGATACTCACGTTTATTCAGGATACAGCATTCCGCCAAATTACGATTCGATGATTGCTAAGTTAATTACTACTGCGCAGTCTCGTGAAGAAGCAATCAGCAAAATGCGAAGAGCTTTGGATGAGTTCGTAATCGAAGGTGTGAAAACTACAATACCTTTCCACAGACAATTAATGGATGATCCAAAATATATTGCAGGAGATTATACAACTGCATTTATGGATACATTTAAAATGAATAATCCAGAATAATTATAAAAGGCTGTCAAAATTTTTTGACAGCCTTTTTTCTTTATAAGCCTTCCTGTAAATTCCAAAAAATAAATTCCAAATTCCAAAATTGGAACTTTTAACCACCAAAACTTGGAATTTGGAATTTTAAAATTTGAAATTTTCTATCAAGGTTACACTTTAAGTGTTTACTTATTACACACTTTTTTTCTCATTTACACACCTTTTGACTTTTCTATTTTTTTGGCATATTGTATAAAAGCCTTTAAAAATAAGGCTTTACAGCGTTTGGCACACTTCTTTTTCATTACGGCATAATAATTTCATTATCTAAAGCGTAAACAACTATTAATTTAAATATATACGTTATGAAAAATTTATTTTTATCAGCCGCAATTGTCTTAGGAAGTTTAACTTCATTCGCTTCAACTACACAAGTAACAAATACAATCGTAAAAACGATTTCTGTTGAAGAGGAATACACTGAAATCAAATTAGAAGAATTACCAGCAGCAATTTCTGAGGCTTTGAAAAAAGCATATCCAGAAGCTGTAATTACAAAAGCATATAAAAACGAAAAATCAGAGTATAAACTTGACGTTACAGTAGGTGACAAAGTTGGAAATCTTTTCGCTAATGCAGACGGAACTTGGATTAAAAAGTAATCTAAACCATAGGTTTTGTGAAAATCCAGATCAAGAATACTAAGATCAAATTAACAACATTAAAATATAATTATCATGAAAAATTTATTTCTATCAGCCGCAATCGTTTTGGGAGGTTTAACATCATTTGCTTCAACTTCGCCAATTTCAAATACTATCGTAAAAACAATTTCTATCCAAGATGATTATACAGAAATTAAATTGGAAGAAGTGCCAACAGCTGTAACAGATGCTCTTAAAAAAGCGTATCCAGATGCAGTGCTTACTAAAGCATTTAAAAATACAAAATCTGAATACAAATTAGAGGTTACTGTTGGAGATAAAACAGGAAATCTTTTTGCTAACGCAGACGGAACTTGGATTAAAAAATAATTTTAAATCTAACCCTAAAAAACTATTACTATGAAAAAGTTAATCTTATCGGCAGCAATTGTCTTAGGCAGTTTGTCGATGCACGCAGAAACCACTGCTGCAACCAGCCCAATGGTGCAGACAGTTAATGATCAGGATGGATATAAAGAAGTAGACGGAGTTCCGGCAGCTGTAAAGAAAGGCTTAGACGAAGCTTATCCTGGTGTAGTGCTTGAAAAAGCATGGGTAAATGAAAAAAAGGAGTACAAAATTGAGATTACCGTTCGAGGTGAAAAATCAATCGTCTTTACAGACGCTTCTGGTAACATTCTTAAAAAATAATTTTAAACCATAATATTATGAAAAAGCTAGTTTTATCAGCAGCGATTGTTTTAGGAAGTTTATCTGTAAATGCTACAGTTCTTCCAGCGATTTCGATCACTCAATCAGTACTAATACAAGATGAATATACTGAAGTAGCTGCAGATGCCGTTCCGACAGCAGTGAAGTCTACCATTGAAAAATCTTTCCCGAATACTAAGCTTGAAAAAGCTTATAAAAACGCGAAAAATGAGTACAAACTTGAAATTTCAAATGGAGATAAGAAGTACACTATTTTTACAGATGCTTCTGGTAATATCATCAAAAAATAATATAAAATCAGCATCATGAAAAAAGTAATCTTATCAGCAGTAATTCTCTTAGGGACTATGTCGATTCAAGCAAATGCATTGACAGTTACTAGAGATTCAAAAACAACTGTAGTTTTTCAGTCAGAATACACAGAAGTTGCTGCAGATGCTGTGCCTGCAGCTGTAAAAACAGCTTTGCAGACAGCTTATCCAGGAGCAAAACTGGATAAAGCATTTGTAAATGAAAAAAAAGAGTATAAACTAGAAATATCAGTTGGAGACCAAAAGGCTACTGTTTACTCAGATGTCAATGGTAACTGGTTGAAGATATAATTAGGTGAATTTAGATTTATGTTTTTGGTGAAAAAGAGATTGCAACGTGCAATCTCTTTTTTTTTGCATAATTTTGTGAAAATCCAATTTTAATAGTCTTATTTTAGCAAAAAACTCCCTAAACTCAAATGCCTAAGATATTATTGATAGAAGATGACATCGCGTTTTGTAAATTATTAGAAAAATTTCTAATTAAAAAAGCGTTTGATGTAACGATTGCTTTCTCTGCCGCAGAAGCACGTACAGCCGTTAAAAACGAATCTTTTGATTTGATTTTGACAGATCTTCGTCTGCCTGATTCTGATGGTATAGGATTAATGTCTGAATTTAAAAATTCGTTCCCTCAGATTCCCGTTATTCTTATGACAGGCTACTCGGATGTTAACACCGCTGTAAAAGCCATTAAAAACGGTGCTGCTGATTATATTTCGAAGCCATTCAACCCAGATGAGGTTTTGCTTGTAATTACAAATGCACTGCAAGCTCCAAAAGAAGAAGAGGAAGAAGAAATTGAAACTCCTGCCAAAAAGAAAAAAGCAGTTAAAAAAGAAAGCACTGCCGAAAATGAATTTGTTAGAGGAATTTCGGCTGCATCAAAAAAACTTTGGGATCATATTCAATTGGTGAGTCCAACAGATATGTCGGTTTTGATTATCGGTGAGAGCGGTACAGGAAAAGAAATCATTGCAAAAAGCATTCATCAGCAGAGCCAGAGAAAAAACAATAATTTTATTGCGGTCGATTGTGGCGCAATTCCAAAAGAATTGGCAGCAAGTGAATTTTTTGGTCACTTAAAAGGATCTTTTACAGGAGCAATAAGTGATAAAATGGGGTATTTTGAAGCTGCAAACGGCGGAACGCTATTTTTGGATGAAATTGGAAACCTTTCTTATGAAAACCAAATTCAGCTATTGAGGGCACTGCAGGAAAGAAAAATCAAACCCGTAGGAAGCAATAAAGAAATAAACGTCGATATACGCATTATTACAGCTACTAATGAAGATTTACGCGAGGCAGTAAAAAACGGCGATTTTAGAGAAGATTTATACCATAGAATTAATGAATTCTCTATTCAGTCTCCATCGCTGAAAGACCGCGACGAAGATTTAATGGTTTTTGCCGATTATTTCCTTGAAAAAGCCAACGAACAATTGAATAAAGATATTATCGGATTTTCTCCAGAAGTAGTTTCCATATTTCAAAATTACAGCTGGCCGGGAAATTTGCGTGAATTACAGAACTGTGTAAAGCGCTCAACTCTTTTATCACGTGGCGATTTTATTGAAAGTGATGTGCTTCCGGCAGAATTCTTTCAAATTCATAAACAGTCAGAAAACACTAGTTTTTCATTGTCTGATAATGAAAAAGAAGCTATTATTCATGCTTTATCCAAAGCGCATAATAATAAGTCTGAAGCGGCAAAACTTTTGAAAATTACGCGTAAAACACTTTACAATAAATTGAAACAATATAATATAGAGTTGGAGTAAAGCACTTTTTAAATTAGTGCTTTACTTTCTATATTTCCTGTTTTAATGCCTCAAAAAGAGCAGTGATTTTTTGCTCTAAATCAGAATAAATGCTTTTGACATCAAGGGTGTTTAAATCTTCTTTTTCTAAAGTCTTTAAAATATCACCAATTTCTTTTGCCTGAATTTGTCTGAACATGGGAGCTATTCGATGCGAAATTGATTTTATTTCATCGTGATTGTTTTCAGCTACAGCTGTTCTCAAAAGACCGACATTTTCGACTGTCGTTTCAATGAAAGAATTTAAAACCTCTTTTAAGGCAGAGTCGTCCTGCGCCAGAAAATCCTTCAAAGTTTCTAAAGAATACATCTCAGATGAATTTTCTTCTTGATTTTCTACAGCTTCAATAACTGGGATTTCTTCATGATCCAAAATGTGCTGAATCGTTTCTAGCAAAATTTTTGGCGAATAAGGCTTTTTAACAACCGTTGTAAATCCAGCATTTTTATAAACCGATAGATCTAAATCTGTTCGGCCGGTAAGTGCAATTACGGGCTGGTTTTTGAAAACGGTATCAGGAAGTTCTTTTAGTTTTTCTAAAAACATAAAACCATCAATTTCCGGCATTTGGATATCAGAAATGATAAAATCAAAATTGGTGTTCTGAATCGTTTCTAAAGCTTTAAGTGGATTCGTGAAGAAGAAAACCTGATGTTGTTCTTGTTTTAAAACGCCGCTTGTTAAATTTAAGAGGTTAATGTCATCATCAACCACAATAAAAGTCTGCTTTTTGGTATTTCTTAGAGTTTTATTGGTTTCATTTAAATTAGGCTGGCTGTTATCAAATAACAAGGGCAGTTCAATTATAAACGTACTTCCTTTTCCAAAAATACTGTCAAGATTTAAAGTACCGCCCAAAATAGAAATAATCTTCTGGCAGATGGATAATCCTAAACCGGTGCCGCCATATTTTTTCTCGATATTTTCATTCGCCTGCGCAAACTCTTCAAAAACCAATTTCTGATTGGCTTTCTCAATTCCAATTCCTGTATCTTGAATCGAAATAGTAAAAGTCTCGTCTTCATTCGCGTAAGCAGCAATTCGGATATGTCCTTGTTCTGTAAATTTATAGGCATTTCCGATAATGTTGGACAGAATCTGTTTGAGCCTAAAAGGATCGCCAACAATGCGTTTCTGAAACTTTTCATCGACATTAATAATTAAATCAATATCTTTCTGCTTGTAAACGGTTTGAATATTTCTAGCTACATCTTCGATAATTTCAGGCAGTAAAAATGGAACTTTCTCAATTGTAATTTTTCCCGCTTCAATTTGAGAAAAATCCAGTAAATCTTGAACCAGCTGCGTAATATATTCTGAAGAATTTTTGATGTTTTTAATGAAATAAGACTGCTTAGTATTGACATCTGAATTACCCAAAAGTTCAGAATAACCTACAATCGTGCTTAAAGGCGTTTTTAAATCGTGGCTTACTGTCGAAATTAACTGCTCACGACTTTTAAGGAGGTTTTTGGTTTTAAAATTGGCAATTTCCAGCTGTTTTTTATAAACTTGTGATTTAGAGTAATCGCTGACAATTAGAATCGAGAAAAAGACCGTTAGCAATAAGCCAATTACGGCAGAAGCGGTTACAATTTCGTTAACTCTTTTTAGAGATTTTTCTTTTAATGAATTGTTTTTAATAGAATTGATGATGATTTCTCGTTCAATAATTCGAAGCACTTTTCGAAGCTGATCTGAAATCGCCATTTCATTCTGAAGCAGTTTGTTTTCTTCAAAATTCAAAGATTCTTTCTTTTTTTCAGCTTTCATTTTTACGGTGCTCAAAAGCTTTTTTGAATTTGCTAAAATAGAATCGGATGCTTTTTTGCTTAAAGTATTTGTGCTGTCATCTGGAATATTTTGATTGAGATAATCTACATAACGCTGCAAAACACTACGCTGGTAACTTCCCAATTGGTTTGGATTTTTGGTAAAATCTTGAAGTTCGAGTTTTCTTAAATTAAACTCCATTTTCGTGATTTCATCAATCGCATTATTTACAGAAGTTTCATCTTCAGCTTTATTCTTTATTTCTTTTAATTGTTTGATGTTTTCTGTCTTTTCAGACAAAAGATAAGTCACACTGTCCAGCAGTGTTTTTTGATATTCTGTAGTAACAATTTGTTTTAAAGTATCGATGCGAAGACGAAGTGAATCTGTTTCGATCAAATAATTTTTGAAGTCTTTCTCGGAGTTACTTTGAATAGTCTGTCTTGCTAAACTTTCGGTTTTGTAAACATTCGAAAAAAGTTTGCTGACTCTAAGGATTTTGGTTTTTTCGAAAGCAATTTTGTCTTCCAGTTTATTGTAAACTACATTTTCTGAGTACAAAAACCATCCGACGGTAACCACCAAAGCCAATAATGCAACATAGCTGAATAAAACTTTGACCGCCGTGTAACTTCTTTTGCTCTCCATATTTTGCTGCAAGGGTTTGTAAATTTGGGAATATTGTAAACTCCTGCAATTTATCTAAAAAAATCTGTTTTCGGAATATTTAATATATTCAATATGTTACATAATTGTAAGGTACAGAAAACAAAACAGCCGTAGATTATGTAAAATCTACGGCTGTTTTTTATTGTTTTTGACATTTAAAGTGTTTCACTTAACCATTTAAAGAATTCACCTTGCCAAACTTGAGCATTTTGTGGTTTTAAAACCCAGTGATTTTCATCTGGAAAATACACAAAACGGCTTTTGATTCCTCTTAACTGCGCAGCCTGAAAAGCTTCTTGTCCTTGCCCGATTGGCACACGGAAATCTTTTCCGCCTTGAAAAATCAAAATAGGTTTATTCCAATTTTGTACCAAAGTTGCAGGATTAAAAGTAGTGTAAGCTTTTTGCGCCACAGCATTATCTTTTTCCCAGTAAGCTCCGCCAAAATCCCAGTTGTTAAAGAAAACTTCCTCAGTAGTTCCTAACATACTAACCGTGTTGAAAACACCATCGTGAGCGATAAAAGTTTTGAAACGATTTTTGTGAATTCCTGCTAAATAAAACACAGAATATCCTCCGTAACTCGCACCAACGCAGCCTAAACGGCTTTTGTCAACATAACTTTCTTTAGCAACATCATCAATTGCCGAAAGGTAATCGTCCATAACTTGTCCGCCCCAGTCTTTACTAATTTGTTCGTTCCACTCAACACCATGTCCCGGCATACCGCGACGGTTTGGCGCTACAACTACATAACCTTTTGCTGCCATTAAAGAGAAATTCCAACGGAAAGAATACGATTGTGTCAATGCACTTTGCGGTCCGCCTTGACAGAATAATAAAGTTGGGTATTTTTTTGAAGCATCAAAATTTGGAGGTAAAATTACCCAAACTAACATTTTTTTGCCGTCTGTTGTGGTAACATAACGCTTTTCAGTTTTGCTTAATGTTAGCGATTTGTATGTTTCTGTATTTACATTTGAAAGTTGTTTCCAAGTATTTTTCTTTAAATTGAAAGAGAAAATTTCTCCAGCATGATTCATGTCGGTTCTAGTCACGATAATATCATCACCAGCAAAACCAACTAAATCATTTACATCAAAATCTCCATTTGTCAATTGACGTACATTGATCGCGATTTTGGTTAAACCAGGAAAATTAACCGAGAAAAGTTGTTTTGTTCCGTCAATTGGAGCAACAAAGAAAACCGTTTTTCCGTCTTTACTCCAAATAAAATTATCTACAGTTCCGTCCCAATTTGCCGTTAGGTTCGTTTTGATTCCTTTAAACTCAACAATAATATCGTTTTTATCAGATTCGTAACCGTCGCGTTTCATTTGTAACCAAGTTAAATTTCCTGTTGGAGAAAATTGCGGTGCGGTATCGTAACCTAAATTGCCTTCGGTTTTATTTGTTGTTTTTTGAGTCTCTAAATTGTACTCAAAAATATCGGTGTTAGTCGAAATAGCATAAGCAGTTCCCGCTTTTTTCTTGCACACATAAAAAATGCTTTTGCTGTCTGGCGACCAGATGTAATCTTCGTCACCGCCAAAAGGTTTTTGCGGAGAATCAAAAGTTTCCCCTTGTAAAATGTCAATTCCTTTTGCGCCGTCTTTGTTTTCTTTATAAAAAACATGATTAAATTTTCCTTCGTTCCAAGTATCCCAATGACGGTAATCTAATCCATCATAAATTTGTGCATCAG
>JASCOF010000006.1 GCA_029960065.1 Flavobacteriaceae bacterium PS02336
GTTGTGACTTTAATTATAAAATGATGCCATCCTATAATACTATGAGGTATTAATCCAAATTTCTCTGGGCTATCCCTCTGTGAAAGGCAGATTGCATACGCGTTACGCACCCGTGCGCCGGTCTCTAGCTCCGAAGAACTATACCCCTCGACTTGCATGTGTTAAGCCTGCCGCTAGCGTTCATCCTGAGCCAGGATCAAACTCTTCATCGTATATTTTAATATTATATTGCGATGCTGATTCTATCGGTTCTTTTCGAATCTCTCGATTCTATTACTCTTATTTTTTCTGTCTCGTCTTGCGACGAGACGGCTGTCAATTCAATATGTCTACGAACGTGTATTTCTTTTTGTTTGCGCCTGTATCTCAAAGCGGGTGCAAAACTAAAACTTCTTTTTGTTTCCTGCAAGAAAAATTTAAAGTTTTTTTTGAAATTTTTTCAATCTCATTTTCTCTAATTTTCTCTCCAGTATCTCAATGAACTTTCCCTGTTTTGCGGGGTGCAAATGTAAAAAGCATTTTCAAATCTCGCAAGCTTTTTCTAATCTTTTTTTCTGAAAATTTCTTCTCTTTTAATCAGTGTGCCTGCCAGTATTTCAGTGAACGTCTTTCGTTGTTGCGGGTGCAAAAGTACCACCTTTATTTACATTTACAAGTCTTTTCTTTATATAATTTCAATCTTTTTTAAAACTTTTTCTTAACTCGCTCATAACAGCTTATTTACAGATCCAGAATTTTTTAAATCTTGTGCGGTTTTTCTTCTTTTGGATGTATTTTCTGTTGTTCTGTCGCGAAGGCGCCAGGACGACAAGCTTTCTTTTCTGCACTTTTTGATACCGCAGAGCCACCAAAAAGCTGGGTTTTCTTTTCTTTTCTTCGTTTTTCTTCTGGAAATGCCTTTTGCTTCGGAAATTTTCTTCTGAAAACGGATGCCCATAGCCCCGATAGAAGCGGAAATCCTTTTTACGGCGGGGTTCGCCGTAAAAAGATTGGAGCGGATAGCGGGATTAAGCTCCTTATTATAACAAAATTCAATTTTTAAATTCCAAATTCCAAGAACAGCCGATTAAAGATCTCAGTTTTGTCGGCTTTATAAATATGATTATCATATAATCTCTATGATGTGCATTAGACGCACTGCGGTGCGTCTCTACAGAAAACCTGAATTTAATTACTCTTATATATATGTAGAAAAAAAACAAACCCAACAGATTTTGAAAACTTGTCGGGTTGTGATAATGAAATCTACTCTTATATATGTATACTTATATATGTATACTTTCATTTAAACTGTCGATTGCTTCTTTTGTGATCTGGATGCTTTTCAGTTTTGCCTCATGATCGAAGATTGGGCTTGTTACCATTAGTTCGTCGATTCTTGCGTAGTCGATAAACTTTTTCAAATCGGTTTTTAATTGTTCTTTGTTTCCTGTGAAAGTTCCAGCTGTCATTTGATTGACATGGAAACGTTCTTGTTCGTTCATGATATCATCTAGTGACGGAACTGGCGGCTGTAAACCTTTGCGATCGTTTCTAATTAGGTTTAGAAACATTTGATACAAACTTGTAGACAATAGTTCTGCTTCTTCATTGGTATCTGCAGCTATTATATTCAGACAAGCCATTGTTTTCGGTTTATCTAAATATTCTGAAGGCTGGAAATTTTCTCTATAAAATTCAAAGGCCTGAATCATCAGTTTTGGCGCAAAGTGTCCAGCAAAAGCATAAGGCAATCCGTACGCTGCGGCTAAAGCCGCGCTGTCCATGCTTGAACCTAGAATCCAAATTGGAACTTTTAGTCCTTCAGCTGGGAATGCGCGTACTTTTCCAGTTTCATTTTCGCTTGAAAAATACTCTTGGAGTTTGCTTACGTTTTGCGGAAAACGCTGTGCCTGCTCAAAAAAATCTTTTCGAATTGCTTCGGCAGTTGGCTGATCTGTTCCCGGTGCTCTTCCTAAACCTAAATCGATTCGGTTTGGATAAAGTGTTTCCAGGGTTCCAAATTGTTCTGCAACTACTAAAGGAGAATGATTCGGGAGCATGATTCCGCCAGAACCTACTCGGATATTTTTGGTCTGACTTGCTACATAACCAATCAAAACAACCGTTGCTGTACTGGCAACGTGTGCCATATTGTGATGTTCTGCAAGCCAAAATCGCTTGTATCCTAAAGTATCTGCTAATTGCGCTATGTCTTTTGTTTTTTGAAATGTTTCTTTGGCATTGCTATCCTGAGTGATGATAGCGAGGTCTAATAATGAGACTGAAATTGGATTTTTCATATAAAAAAATGCTAGTCTACAAAATTAACTCATTTATACGGATGCCTTTTGTTTTCTAATGTTAATAGATTTATAATATTTCTAAAACATTCCAAAAATGGAATTTTTAATAATTAATTATTGTTTTACGATAATTAATTATACATTTGCAATATCAATCTAACTTTTCAATATATGAAGACAACTCATATTGTATCCAAAATATTATTTTATTTTACCCGATTTTTGTCTGTGATCTATTTCTTTTTGGCCGGATATTCTGTTTTTACATTAATTACAGGATTGTTTTTGACATTTAAAGACAACGGAAAGTATTTTCAGGTTTGTTATCCTTTTACTTCTCATCCTCTAATGCTTGGTGATTATAATCTGCCCTATATTCTTTTTGACTTTTTAGCTCCACTCAGTTTATACGGCCTTTTCTTTTTATTGAGCAGTAATGTTTTTAAGGTGTTTTTTCAGCCTAAATTATTTACTGTGAATGGAATTTCTCATTTAAGGCGTTTCTATTTATCCAATTTATTAATTCCGAGTATTGTAATATTTGTGGCTTTCTTTTTTGTTCCGCTGGATAATGAAGTTTCGCTTTTTATTCTATTACACGGAATGCTTGGCGTTTTCGCTTACTTTTTAGCAGCCATATTTAAACAAGGTTTAAACCTTCAGAACGAACAAGACTTATTTATATAACTATGCCAATAATTGTAAATGTTGATGTAATGCTTGCCAAACGCAAGATGCAGAGTAAAGAATTGGCAGAAAAACTAGATATTACGCCTGCCAATTTATCGATTTTAAAAACTGGAAAAGCAAAAGGAATTCGGTTTGATACTCTCGAAGCTATTTGTAAAATATTGGATTGTCAGCCTGGCGATATTTTAGAATACGTGGCAGAATAGCTTTCTTTTAAATTTTATTTCACTATTAATAAATCGGTTTTTTAAGCCGACAGGTATTCTATTGCCTAATTTTTTCAAATCATAGTTTAATTCAATCATCTAAATCAATCAAAAAAATGAACAGTTTATCAATCCAAAATCTCAGCAAAATGTATGAGAACGGCACAAAAGCGATTGACAATTTATCGCTTGAAATTACAAACGGAATGTTTGGTTTACTAGGCCCAAACGGCGCAGGAAAATCAACTTTAATGCGAACTATTGCGGCTTTGCAGGAACCCACTTCGGGAAGTATTGAATTTAACGGAATTAATATTCTGGAAAACCCAATGTTTATCAGGGAGAATCTGGGTTATCTTCCACAGGAATTTGGTGTTTATCCTAAAATTTCTGCTTATCGCCTGCTCGATCATCTGGCAGTTTTAAAAGGAATTATCGATAAAAAGGAACGACACGATCAAATTTTGTATTTGTTGCAGCAGACTAATTTACTGCAACATAAAGATAAAGCGGTTCATTCTTTTTCTGGCGGAATGCGTCAGCGTTTTGGAATTGCTCAGGCTTTATTAGGAAATCCGAAGATTATTATTGTGGATGAACCAACCGCTGGACTTGATCCAGAGGAAAGAAACCGATTTAATAATTTGCTGAGTGAAATTGGCGAAAGCATTATCGTGGTTTTATCGACTCATATTGTGGAAGACGTTCGCGATTTATGTCCAAAAATGGCAATTATTTCCAACGGGAAATTGATTTTGGAAGGAAAACCAAACGAAGCGATTGATTCTTTGAAAGATAAAATCTGGATGAAAGCCATTCAGAAAGCCGAACTGAAAGAGCATCAATCGAACTTCAATATTATTTCGTCCAACTTAAATTCAGGAAAAATCAATATTCATGTTTTTTCAGATGAAAGGCCAGATTCTGGCTTCGAATTGATATCGCCAGATTTAAGCGATGTTTATTTTAGTGTTTTAGCTCAAAATCAATTTAAAAATTAGTGTTATGCTTTCTAAATTAATTCAATTTGAATGGCATAACAATACCAGAAGCTGGACTTTTTATGCCACATTTATTATTTATTTGGTTTTAGGATTTTTTGTGAGTGCTTTTGCGAATTTTTCTTTTTCGGGTGCTTACAAAAATAGTCCGTATGTGCTTACGTATGCGATTGGTTTGATTTCGTTAATGACGATATTTTCGATTACACTTCAGGTCGCGCAGAGTTTTTTAAAGGAATATGAAACGAAATTCGATTCGATTATTTTCTCCTCTCCTATTTCTAAGTTTCATTATTTGGCGCCTAAATTTATTACCGCGTTTACAATCGCGGTAGTTTCTTTTGGAATGTTTATCGTCGGAATGATCGTTGGACATCAAATGTCGTGGCTTTCTAAAAGCGAAATCGGTACTTTTGAAATTATAAATTATCTCTGGCCGTATTTTGTAATTGTGATTCCGAATATTTTTCTGTGTCTTTCGATATTGACGGCTTTGGCTTGGCTTACACGAAGCAAACTTTTTATTTATGTTGGCGGTTTATTAATTTACATGTTATATATAGCGGGTTCGATTTTTTCTAATTCGCCAATATTTGCAAATGCTTCTCCATCTTCGGCGAAAGCCATGTCTTTGGCAGCAAAAATAGATCCGTTTGGCTTGGCGGCGTTTTTAGAACAAACGAGATATTGGACTGCAATTGAAAAAAATACCGAACTGGTTTCGCTTTCGGGAAACTTTTTATTTAATCGATTATTGTGGATTTCAGTTTCTCTGCTTTTACTTTTTGCTTCTTATCACTTGTTTTCTTTCCGAAAAACGAAAACCAAAAAGATAAAAACGCCTAAAGTCATTTCAAAAGAAACAAAAATCTTTTCTTCGGAAATTCCAAAAAACATCGAGTTCAAAACTTTCAGACATAATTTTGCTGTTTTTAAAAGCAATATCAAGCTGGATATTTTTTTAGTTCTAAAAGGAATTCCATTTTTATTGATTGTTCTTTTATTTTCGGGATTATTAGCCATCGAAATTTCGGATGAAATTGACGGCGGAATCCGATTAGCTGAAAAAATTACGGATACAGCTTTGATGATTTCCACAATAATGGATCGTCTGCCTTTTATTCTGATTTTAATTCTGCTTTTTTACAGCAGTGAATTATTAAACCGAAGTGATAATTCGAGATTTGAAATGCTGGAAAATACTGCACCGTATTCTCAATTTGTAGTTTTACTTTCCAAATTGACAGCACTTTTTATTATTCCACTAATCATAATCAGCATTAGTATTTTGATTGGATGTGCCTTTCAGATTGCGAATGCGAATGCTCCAATCGAAATTGGTCTTTATCTTTCTCTGCTTTATTATCTCGGTTTTCCGTTGTTATTGATTTCGATTTTGGTAATTGCGCTTCAGACTTTTATTAAAAATAAATATATCGGACTTTCGGTTACTGCTTTTGTCTGCATTTTGTTTTGCACTGGAATTGGAGAACAATTGGGAATTTCGCATCCTTTACTTCGATTTGGAGATTCTTTTAAAAGAGAATATTTTGATTTGAATGGTTTCGGAAAATATACTTTCCCGTTTCATATTTCGATGCTTTACAATTTCGGATTGGCTTTACTGCTTCTTACTTTGACAGGAATTTTATGGAAAAGAAATGCTTCAATTGTAAAAACCTTTCGAAGAAATTCATTTAATGGCTTTCAAAAAGCAACTTTTACTTTCGGGGTTATTCTTTTTATTGCTTTTGGAAGTTATCTTTTTTATAAAACGAATATTGAATATGCGTATTTGACCGAAGACGATCAGAATAACTGGAGCGAAAAATATGAAACTCAATTTAAAAAATATACCAATCTTGCTCAGCCCACGATTGTTTCTGTAAAAAGTAAAGTCGATTTATTTCCTGATGAAAATCGTTATGAAGTAAAAGGCACTTATGAATTGATTAATAATTCTGAAAAACAAATTGATAGTTTACTCCTATATATAGATCGAAATTCGAAACTGACTTCTGTTGAAATTCCGAATTCTAAAAATCTCGATGATGTTTCGGCATTTCATCATTATTGGTATCGATTGGAAAAACCTTTACAGCCTCAGCAGAAAATGAAAATGAATTTTTCTTTTGAGTCTTCGTGGTCGCCATTTAAAGGACATACTGCTTTTAACTCTATAATCGAAAATGGTTCGTTTATGCGAATAAGCCGTTACTTTCCGCTTTTTGGTTATCAGGAATCGAATGAAATCAGCAGTAAAAAAGAGCGAACAAAAAGGCATTTGAAACCGCAGACGCCACTTAAAAAACTTGAAGACAAATCGGAAATTAGATATGATTTTGTTGATTATGATGCTGTGGTTTCGACTTCTAAAAATCAAACCGCAATTGGTGTTGGAGATTTAATTGGGAATTGGCAAAAAGACAACCGCAATTATTTTCATTATAAATCTAACGGCAAGATTCCCTTTCGTTTTGCTTTTTCTTCTGCCGAATATGAAATCAAAAAAACGAATTACAAAGGTGTTTCTATTGAAGTTTATTACGATAAAAGACATTCGAGAAACATTAAAAAACTAATTCAGGATGTAAAAAATACTCTAGATTACTGCCAGAATAACTTTGGTAAATATCCATACAAAACAATTCGTTATGCTGAAGTTTCTGCTTTCACAGATGGATTTGCGGCGACTTCTTATCCGTCAACGGTTTTTATGAAAGAGAATTTCGGTTTTTACAGCAACCTCAACAATAAGGATAAGGAAGATGTAATTAATCAATTAACAGCACATGAATTATCGCATGAATGGTGGGGAAATTCGCAGATCAATCCGGAACAAAAAGAAGGAAGCTGGATCTTGACCGAAACTTTGGCGCAATACACCGAATTGATGTTGTATGAAAAAGAACATGGCTTGGAAAAAGCGCTCGAAACTTTAAAAATTCATCTCGATTTATATTTGAGCAGCCGAAGTTATGATCCTGAAACGTCTTTGTATAAAACAAATTATGAAACTCCTCATTTACCTTATGATAAAGGAATGCTCGTAATGCATCAGCTTCGTGTTTTAATTGGTGAGGAAAAGGTAAATCTGGCTTTGAAAAATTTTCTGAATCATAATAAATATCCAAATCCGTTTCCAGATTCTGAAAGTTTATTAAAAGAGATTTATGGGGTGGCGGATAAAAAACTGTATTCTAAATTAGATGAAATGTTTAAGCAGATTATTACGTATTCGTCAAAAATAGAATGGGTTTCAAATATTAAACGAAATGGTTTTTATGAGGTTTCTTTTAAAATGGTTTCTGAAAAATATAAAGAAAAGGCAACTGGAGAAAGAAAACAAATTGCAAACGATGCAGCAGTAGATATTGGTATTTATGATGAAAACGGAAAATTATTTCGTTATCCTTTCGCCATAAAAAACAATAAAGTTGAAGGTAAAGTTAAACTGAAAACGAAACCTCAACGCATTGTTATTGATCCGTATTTAATGAATATTGATACTTTTATAAAGGACAACGAAAAAGAGATAGATTAGTTTTTTGCCACTAATTTGCTTCGCCTGTTCGCTATCGCTCCAGTCACTAATTTCCACGAATTGTTTTTTTTGCCACAGATTAAAAGGATTAGAAGGATTATTTATTTTGAGAATAAATTTTAGCGCAAGCAAAAAAATCATTTTAATCCTTTTAATCTGTGGCTAAAAACTTTTATCTCAATTGAATTAAAATCTGCTTGTGGGTTGTTTTTCCGTCGTCTTTAATTTTCAAATCTTTACTGGATTCGATTTCAAATTTAGATGACGTTTCTATATTTAATGAAATATCTTGATATCGGAAGTTTTGCGGGATTTCAGGCAAATCGATCGTAACTTCTATTTCTTTGTTTTTTTGTTTGTAATCGACTTTGATTCTGTCTCTTAACCAGATGTATTCGTAAACTTCCTGCCACGGCGCCATCCAGATAGAATCGTTTCCTTTTTCACCGTATTTATTGGCAAGCGTTGTCATATAGTATTTAAAATCGGGAAAACGCATACTTAAATTCCACAGATTTCCATTTCCTGTTCCGTGTGTGAAATCGTTAAACCAAACTGGTTCTGGCTGTTTTACAATTGAATCTATGGTTTTTAAATAACGATCCATTGTTTTAAAACTAGTTGTGTCTTTTGAACTCAATACAAAAGTTCTTGCAGAAATCATTTTATCTAAATCAACTTTGGAATTTACTTTATAAACTGGACCCGTACCTTTATAAGAAGCAACAGAAAGAAATCCGTTTGTTAATGCTTCTTTTTCGTATTCCAAATGATAATCAGGATCGCCTTCTCCACCAGGAACTACAAAATGCGACATGGTGAAGTTTAGATTTTGTTTTATCGAAGTAGTATTTTCGGTGACTTCAGTTTTGTAATTTGTTCCGTGTTTTGTTGCATGATGAAAACTGTGATTCAGAATATCCCAACCGGCGTTATACATTTCTTTAATTTCTGACCAAGAAAGATGTCCGCGGTTTTCGGGCAAATCACGAATTGATCCGCCATTGATGGCCAAAGCGAGTTTAAACGGAATTTTATTCCCGAATCCGTCTGAATAAAAAAGACCTTTTGAGGTTGTTCCGTCTCCGCCCTGATCGATTTTCCATTCGTTTTTATTGGGTTTGCTAATTTTTCCACCATTTAATAATGGAAATGCTGTTAAATATGCAGATCGATATCCGTCGTCAAGCGTAAAACTGTAAGCAAAATGTTTGTTGAATTTTAAAGGAGAAGGTTTAATTGTGACTTTATGGTCTGATTTTAATTTGATTTTAAAAGAAATAGTTTTGGCTTTTGAAGAATCGATTTTAGAATTCAAATCATTTCCAAAACAAACCAAAACTGAATTTATCAGAAGAACTAAAGTGAATAAAAGTCGCTTTATTTGAGTGTGTGGTATTTTCATTTTAAGGTTAGAATTAGATTTTCTAAAGATATTTAAAAAATGATATTTCAATACTCAAAAAAGTATTTAACGAAATATAATAATTCAAAAAAGAACGAAATCACGTTAACCCTATAAAAATTAATACTTCAAGAAACAGGCATACAGATTGCATTTTAAAATTTACCTAAAAAATCCTGTTATGTATCTTTCAACTACCAAAACGATAGTGTTTATTTCGGGAGCTTTTGTGAGCCATTTTTATTGGGGGAAATGGCTCACGTTTTTTGAAAACAAAGGATATAAAGTGGTTGCTCCGCCATGGCTGCATAAAAATGATTCGGTTGAAAATTTAAGAAAACAGAATCCGTGTATAAAAATTGGATCGATCTCTTTATTTGATCTTTTATGCTATTACACCGAAATCATCGAAAAACTCCCCGAAAAACCCATTTTAGTTGGACATTCTTACGGCGGACTTTTAGTGCAATTATTAGTTCAGAAAGATTTAGCCGAAGCAGGAATCTGCATTAATTCTTTTCCTCCAAAAGGTTTTACGACTTCAAAATTTTCATTTTATAAAAAGATTATTCCTTTTTCGTTCGGTCTTTTTTCTTCTAAAAAAACGTTCCTTTTACCATTCGAAAATTGGAAAAATACATTCTTCAATAGTTTTTCAATTGAAGAACAAAAAACGGAATATGAAAAATTCATTATTCCTGAATCTAAAAAAGCTTTGCGAAATTTATTCTCAAAAAATGCTGAAATCAATTGTAGAAAAAAACATGTTCCCCTGTTTTTTATTTCGTGTTCTGAAGACCAGATTATTCCCCCGAAGTTGGTTCAATGGAATTTTAGAAAACATAGAAATATACAGTCCATAACTTGTTATAAAGAATTTGGAAACAAAAATCATTTTGTAATTCTTCATCCCGAATGGCAAGAAGTTGCTGAAAGTGTTGCAAAATGGATTGAGAAAGTAACTTAAATTTATTAATTTTTTTTTGAATCTCGCAAAGACGCAAAGACGCCAAGTTTTTTCTTTTTTTTAAGTTTAAATTTGCGACTTTGCGAGCAATTTCGGTGCTAAAAATATTAACTGATTTCTCTCTTAATTTCTAATTTCTTGATTTTTGAATTTAAGGTTGAAGGATGAATATCCAGAATTTCGGCTGCACCGCCTGCGCCGGAGATTTTTCCGTTGCATTTTTTAAGAATATATAAAATGTAGTCACGTTCGTTTTCCATAATCGTTTTTATTGAAAATGAATCGGTGCTTTGCTGTGCATGTATTTTTGAGGAAGGCGAGAATTCAATAGATTTAATTGTATTTCCTTCTGTCAATAATAAAGTACGCTGAATAAGATGTTCGAGTTCCCTGATATTTCCCGGCCAATCGTAATTTGTAATCTGCTGTAAAGCATTTTCAGAAAGTGTCGGCACTTTTCGATTCATACGTTCGCTGTAAATATTTATAAAATGATCTGCCAAATCTGGAATATCTTCTTTTCGCTTTTTTAATGAAGGCACTAGAATTGGAAAAACATGAAGTCTATAATATAAATCCATTCTAAAACGTCCAGCTGCGACTTCTTCTTCAAGGTTTTTATTGGTTGCTGCAATAATACGGACATCAATTTTTATTGGCATTAATCCGCCAACACGTTCGATTTCTCGTTCTTGTAAAACACGTAGTAATTTTACCTGAAGTTCCAGAGGCATTTCTCCAATCTCATCTAAGAAAATCGTTCCGCCGTTTGCGAGTTCAAATTTCCCGATTCGTTTTTCAGTAGCTCCCGTAAAAGCGCCTTTTTCATGTCCGAATAAAAGAGATTCTGCAAGGTTTTCAGGAATCGCACCGCAGTTTATTATTATGAGTGGTTTGTCTTTTTTTGGCGATAAATCGTGAATACTTTTGGCAATTTTTTCTTTTCCAGTACCGCTTTCACCTAAAATTAAGACAGAAGTATCAGACGGCGCTACTTTTTTGATGTAATTAAAAACCGTTACCATTTGCGAGCTGTTTCCAATTATGCCTTCAAAACTCGATTTTATATTTTCTATTTTTTCTTTTTTCTGCGGAATCTCTTTTGCTTCAACAATTGTTTTTTCAGCAGAATAAAAACGGGAAATAAATTGCGAAAATGTATTTTCAAGATTCGATAATAATTTCAGATTTTCATCTGAATAAATATTAAAATTTCTGCTGTAAAAAGTAAAACAAAATCGTTGCGAAACGGCAATTGAAAGCGGAAAAACCAAATACGATTTAATTCCGAAATTATGCGAAATAATACCTTTTATCGGCGCGGTTTGAAAATTATTAATCAAAGATTCTTCACTGTAAATAGTTGGTTTAATGTCAATCTGCGATTTTATATACGTTTCATTTAATTCCCGAATTGATATTTCGGCAATCTGCGAAAGCTTTTCTACATTGATAATTTGATATTGATCAATATTTTTTCGGATGATTCCGAGGTTTGAATAATGTTCTGCATTTACAAATCCAGCTTCTAAATAATCGAAAGAAATAAAAGTCTGAATATTTTTGGCAAAAGCCAATAAAGCATCTTCGAGTTTAATATTGGAATTAATTACTTCTGAAATCTTATTTTTCAATTCCAACTGCTGCATTAACTGCGACTCTAAACTATATTCTTGTCTGTAAAAGGCAATTTCCAGAGTTGTTAAAATATCTTGTTCTCGAAATGGTTTTACAATAAATCCGTAGGGATGTGTGGTTTTGGCCTGATCTAAAATTCGCTTGCTTGAATTGGCAGAAATAAAAATAAAACCAATATTTTTTTCTTTTAAAATATGAGCGAGATCAATTCCAGTTTTTTCTCCTTTGAGCATAATATCTACAAATACCAAATCTGGTTTTTGCGTCTGAATTGCATCCAAAGCCTGATCTACAGAACGCGCAATTCCGATCACTTTGTAATTTGCTTTTTCTAGAATTAACTGCAAATCATGCGCTTCAATAAATTGATCTTCAACAATTAAAATTTGTTTTTGAAAGTGTTTTTTTTGAGATTGGGTGCTGTTTTCAGAGACCGCTTCCATAAATGTAGTATTATTTATATTATAACCCTGTAATTCACTGGCATAAAATTAGTTAAATAACCCCAGTAATTTCAATGTTTTGGATTTTTTGTATAAAAAAAATCACATTTAATGTGAATTTTCTTGATATTTTTCAAAATAATCAGACTTCTTTATTTCTATATTTGTTTTCCAAAACCAATCCAAAAACCTAATTTAAAACCAATTATGAAATCTTTTCTTTTTTATTTTGCTTTCCTGATTTCTTTTATTTCATTGGCACAATCACCATCGGTTTCGCGTTATGATTTAAAGAAAAAAAGGTTATTAATTCAGACTTGCTCCATGTATTTATACAATGCAAATCAAGGTGCAATTGATCCAGATAGTTCTGTTGTTTTAGCATGTAAAGCTTATAAATTACCGCTTTCACTAGCTTATGACGAAGGATTTAATGAGGGTAAATATTTAATTGGAAATGATTTAATAAATAAAGGAAATATAAATTCTGTCCAAAAACTTTTAGCAAAATCAAAAAATGAAGACCGCATTAGATTATTGCTTCAATTGGGAAATTATTATCTGTTTCAACCTGGCTCAAAACCAGATGATCTCAAAAATGCCAAAATTTATATCGATGAAGCCGTATTACTTTCCAATCAGCTAAAAATCAAAAAATGGCAGCATCAGAGTTTATTACTTTTAGGAAAATTCTATTATCAGGCTAATAATCAAGCAGAAGGAAATAAATGCTTTTTAAAAGTTATTGATGAATGTCGTCAACAAAAGGATCAGCTAGGTCTTGCACAAGCGCTAGATGCGTATGGAACTCTTTTATTCAATTTAGATCCTCAAAAAGAAAAAATACTGCAAGAAGCGATTTCGATTTATACTTCATTAAAAATGGAGGAAAAAAGACTCGAAAATTACATGAAAATCACCACGATTTATTTTTGGGGAGGAAAAGGAATTGAAGCCAAAAAGAGACTCTACAAAACTTTAGCCGATTTACGAAAGATTGGTTTTGAGCAGCAACAATATGTAGAAACCACAATTTCTTATATTGAAATTAATCAGTTTAATTTAAAAAGTGCTTTGTATTATGCTCAAAAAAGTGTCAAAAGAATGGAAGATACTGGCGACTATACTTTTGCTGATATCTTTTACATGCGTTTAGGATTTGTTTATCTGGCTCTAGGACATTATGATGATGCTATAAAGTTAAGTGAAAAGAGTATCGAATACGGCAAAAATAATATTGTAGACAGCGGAAGCTGGTATAAAAGTTTTATCGCTTCGGCGGCAACTTTATCTATTAAAGGTAAAAATAAGGAAGCTCTTCAATATATCAATTCGGTTGTAAAAACGTATCCTCCAGGAAATCCTTTTGATCAAATGTTAATTTCTTTTGCCTATGCAAATTGCTATTGGGAATTAAAGGATTATACAAATGCCGAAAAACATTTTCTAGAAATGGATCTTGCTGCTTCAAAACTAGATTCTCCAGAAACTTTTAGGGATGTTGCCAATTGTTATTCTGCAATTGCTGCTTTCTATGCAGGAAGAAAAAATTTAGAAAAAGCAACCTATTATTCTAATAAAGTTTTAGCGCTTTCGAATAAATATGACAAAAATTACAACTCGCAAACTTTAATGACGTCGTTATATCGAATTGATTCCTTAAAAGGTGATTATCGTTCGGCTCTTGCGAATTATAAAATCTTCAAAAAACTGAGTGATTCTCTTTATAACATTTCTAAAAACAAGCAAATTGAAGAATTAAAAATTCAGTATGAAACAGAGAATAAAGAAGAGAAAATCAATCTTTTAAATAGTCAATCAAAACTTCAGGAAAGCGAGTTACAAAAATCAAAACTTTTAAATACGGTTTCTATCTGGAGTTTGATTTTGCTAGGAATTACAATTGCTTTGCTTTATAATCGTTATCGTTTAAAACAACGAAATCACGCCAAACTGGAAATTAAAGAAAAAGAAATCAACCAGAAAAACATTAATCTAAAGCATTTACTGGATGAAAAAGAATGGCTGTTGAAAGAAATTCATCATCGTGTAAAAAATAATCTGCAAACTGTAATCAGTCTGCTGAATTCGCAATCGGCTTATTTGGAAAACGACATGGCTTTGTCTGCAATTAAAAACAGTCAGCACAGAATTCATTCGATGTCTTTGATTCACCAGAAATTATATAATTCTGAAAATATTTCGACGATAAATATGCCGAATTATATTAAGGAATTGGTCGAATATTTACGAGAATCTTTTTCGCTTGGGCAGAGAATTCGCTTTGAAGTAAAAATTGATCCATTAGAATTAGATGTGGCACACGCCGTTCCGCTTGGGCTTATTTTAAATGAAGCCATTACGAATTCTATTAAATATGCTTTTCCCGATGATCGAACCGGAATGATTTACATTACGCTCGAAACTATAGCCGAAAATCAATATGTTTTAACTATTTCCGATAACGGAATTGGTTTTGATTTGAACCTCAGCGATAAAAAACCTAATTCTTTTGGAATGATGCTGATAAAAGGTTTAAGCGATGATCTTGACGGGAAATTAACAATCGAAAATAATAATGGAACGATTTTGAAAATAGAATTTTCGCAAGAATTTCCGTTGAATCAAAAAAGGAAAATGATTTAAAACCTACATTTGTACATCAAAATACCAATTCGGTTTTAGCTTATCTGCAAAATGACACACAAAATTTTAATTATAGATGACGAAGAAAAACTGAGAAGTCTGCTGGCGCGTATTATAAAATCGGAAGGATTTGAAGTTATCGAAGCCAAAGATTTAAAATCAGGTTTTAAGAAATTGGAACAAACAGATATTGATGTTGTTTTATGCGATGTAAAATTACCTGACGGAAATGGTGTTGATTTTCTTCAAAATATAAAAGGAAGTTTTCCGCTCACGGAAGTTATTCTGTTAACAGCTTTTGGAAATATTCCAGATGGCGTTCAGGCAATGAAAAACGGTGCTTTCGATTATATTGTAAAAGGCGACGACAATGATAAAATTATTCCGCTTCTTTATAAAGCGGTTGAAAAAGTGCATTTACAAAAGAAAGTGCAGCAACTTGAAAAACGTATTAATGATAAATATTCATTCAATACCATTATTGGAAAATCAAAAGGAATTGAACAGGTTATTGATCTCGCACAAAAAGTAGCTAAAACAGATTCGACTGTTTTACTTACTGGCGAAACAGGAACGGGAAAAGAAGTTTTTGCACAGGCGATTCATGAAAATAGTAATCGTGTTGGAAAATCTTTTGTGGCATTAAACTGCAGTACTTTCACCAAAGAAATTTTAGAAAGTGAACTTTTTGGTCATAAACAAGGCGCTTTTACGGGAGCTGTAAAAGATAAAAAAGGTTTTATTGAAGAAGCCAATGGCGGAACTTTATTTCTAGATGAAATTGGTGAAATGCCAATTGATCTTCAAGCCAAATTGTTGCGTGTTTTAGAAACTTCCGAATATATTCCCGTTGGAGACACCAGTCCAAAAAAATCAAATTTCAGATTAATTGCAGCTACAAACCGAGATTTAAAAACAGAAAGTGATGAACATCGTTTCCGTTCCGATTTGTATTTTCGTTTAAATATCTTCGAAATTAAACTTCCTTCTTTACGAGAAAGAATTAAAGATATTGCAGTTTTGACGCATCATTTCGTGAAACAATTTTCTGAAAAAACGAATAAAAAAACATTACAAATCTCTGATGATTTTCTGCAGAAATTAGAAAACTATTCCTGGCCTGGAAATATCCGCGAACTTAAAAACATCATCGAGAGATCTGTTATTTTAAGTAATGGAGATACTTTAACTTCAGATGTTCTGCCTTATGAAATGCAACATCAAGCTGAAAAAAGCACCAAATCAATGTCGGCTTTCTCTATGCAGAGTGTTGAAAAACTCCATATTCAAAAGGTTTTAAATTATACAAAAGGAAATAAAGCTGAAACGGCACGATTATTAGAAATTGGAATTGCGACTTTGTACAGAAAATTAGAAGAATATGGGATAGAGAAAAATTAAATTCCAAAATTTAAATTCCAAATTCCAATTTCAAATTCCAATTTCAATATCAATGGCAATTTCAATGTCAATGACAAAATCAATTTTTAAAAGCTTCTGAGAAGCAGTATATTTATATAATTATTTATTGCCAATGCTATAAAGCTCCAGCGGAGCGACACCCACACAATGTAAAAAAATATGTCACCCCGCTGGGGTTCTGGTAAACATGGTTTCATTATTTTCTATAAATATGTCGCTTCTCCGAAGCTTAAATAACATATCAAAACGAGAAAAGCTTATCAAAATGATAGGCTTTTTTTATGTCTGATTTTTGGCACACAGCTACATTCCTTTTATTGACAGCACTTTAGCTGTAACTTGACTTTTTCGGAACATCTTTTGGCATAAGGAGGGAGAACATTAAAAATTCATTCCAAATGAAAAATCAAGTCACCTCAATCTACAAACAAGCTGAAAGGTTTGCCGAAATCACTAAAAAATCTATTATCTCTGGCAATATCGTAAGAGCGAAGAAATGTCTGGCTCTTGCCGAACGTTTGTTTATAACCGGAAGCATCGAAACTAAAAATGCCATTTCTAATGTGTATGTTTTTTCGGTTTCTTCTTTTATGGAAGTGCGTCACTGCAATATTTCACATCTTTTCCCTCAAACACTTAAAGCGGAATATATCAAGCAGGTGAATGCATCTGGTGTTTAATCGGTTAACTGTTTAATCGTTTAATCGCCAAACGACAATCTAAAATCTAAAATCTGAATTCTAAAATAATTATCCTATGATCACTTTTCTTTTACTCGTACTGGCCGTTGTGCTGTTTGCCATTTGTTTTCTCTCTGTTGAATTTTTTGAAAAAATCTAAATCATGACCGCACTATTTATTATTTCAATCGCCGTTTTCGTGTATTTGATTTATGTATTAATCAAACCCGAAAAATTTTAAATCATGTAAAAAGTGAAATGACTTATGTGAAATGTAAACTTAATTTATTCATCAACCCATTTTACAAATCACTCCTCACCTTTCACTAAAAAATATAAAAAATTATGAACACAGAATTATTAGGCGTCATTGGTATTTTTATCCTAACTATTATTTTAGCGATTCCTTTAGGGAAATATATTGCTAAAGTTTATTTGGGAGACAAAACACTTTTTGACCCGATTTTCAATCCAATTGAAAAATTTATTTTTAAAATCAGCGGTATTAATTCCACTGAAGAAATGAACTGGAAACAACACTTAAAAGCACTTTTAAGTATTAATATGGTTTGGTTTTTTCTTTGCTTTTTTGTCTTATTGTTTCAAGGTTCTTTGCCTTTAAATCCAGATAATAACCCATCGATGACACCCGATTTGGCATTTAACACTGCTATTTCATTTTTAGTCAATTGTAACTTACAGCATTATTCAGGCGAAAGCGGGGTTTCTTACCTTTCACAAATCGTCTTGATGTTCCTTCAATTTGTTTCTGCCGGTATCGGAATGGCCGCTGCCGCTATGATTTTCACAGCAATGAAAGAAAGAACGACAGAACAATTGGGTAATTTTTATAATTATTTCATCAAAAGCTGTACTCGTATTTTATTGCCACTTTCAGCAATTGTAGCTATTGCATTAGTTTTTAGTGGTACTCCTATGACTTTTGAAGGTAAAGATGCTATTACGACACTTCAAGGTGATCACGTAGAAGTTTCTCGCGGACCTGCTGCAGCCTTTATTGCTATCAAACATATTGGTACAAATGGTGGTGGATTTTTCGGAGCGAATTCAGCGCATCCATTAGAAAATCCGACTTATTTTACTAACCAAGTTGAACTTTGGTCACAAATGATTATTCCTTTTGCCATGATTTTTGCACTTGGATTTTTCCTAAACAAAAGAAAATTATCAAACATCATATTTGGTGTAATGACGGTTGGATTTTTACTTCTGGTTGTTCCAACAGTTATAAGTGAAATCAACGGAAATCCTGCTATAGAAAAAATGGGTATTGCACAATCAACCGGAGCGATGGAAGGAAAAGAAGTTCGGTTTGGTCCTGCAATGTCAGGTTTCTGGAGTATTGCTACAACCGTAATTTCTACAGGTTCTGTAAACAGTATGCACGATAGCTCAATGCCAGTTTCTGGCGCTATGCAATTATTGTCTATGATGGTGAATGCCTTTTATGGCGGATGCGGTGTTGGTATTTTGAACTACTATATTTTCATTATTCTGGCTGTATTTATCTCCGGTTTAATGGTTGGTCGAACTCCTGAATTTTTAGGAAAGAAAATCGAAGCGCGGGAAGTAAAAATTGCTGCTTTTATCGCTATTCTCCACCCATTATTGATTTTAGCCGGAACTGCATTAGCTTCTTATTTTGCTGCACATGACACTGCAATGGGTTATTGGTTTAACGGAAATGCAACAGGCTGGTTAAACAATCCAGGAAATCACGGATTCTCTGAAATGTTATACGAATATACTTCAAGCGCTTCTAATAACGGTTCTGGTTTTGAAGGTTTGGGAGATAATAATCCGTTCTGGAATATCACTACAGGAATTGTTTTACTGTTAAGCCGTTTTATTCCAATCATTGGCCCATTAGCAATCGCAGGTTTATTAGCAAGCAAAAAATACATTCCGGAAAGTGCAGGAACTTTAAAAACGGATACCTCAATTTTTGGAATTATGACTTTTGCTGTAATCGCAATTATCGCAGCTTTATCATTCTTCCCAGCGCTGGCACTTGGACCTTTGGCGGAATTCTTTACAATGAAATAAAATGCTGGATAATTTAAATACATAAAAATAGACGCAACATATTTCAAACATAGCTCGTGGTTTCAAACACGGGAAACGAATTGCGGGAATACAGATTGTAATATACGTTGCGTTCCAGCGGTTGAAACCGCTGGCTATGTTTTCTAATCTATGTGTTTTTCCAACGCTACATTTAACAAATAACATTTAACTTTTTACAAGAAAATGACAACTAATAAATCCACATCATTGTTTGAAAGTAAGCAGGTAAAAGAAGCTTTATTGCAATCTTTTGTTAAGCTGAATCCAAAAATGATGATCAAAAATCCGGTAATGTTTACCGTAGAAATTGGAACTGCCATTATGTTTGCCGTTTGTATTTCAATATTAATGGGTGCAAATGACCAAGGTAGTTTTACTTATAATTTAATTGTGTTTTTAATTTTACTGGCAACGCTTTTATTTGCCAATTTCGCCGAGGCCATTGCTGAAGCAAGAGGAAAAGCACAAGCCGACAGTTTAAGAAAAACAAGAGAAGAAACTCCGGCAAGACAAATTTTACCTAATGGAGAAATCAGAAATATCAGTTCTTCGGCATTAAAAAAAGACGATATTTTCGTTTGCGAAGCTGGCGATTTAATTGCTGCCGATGGTGAAATTATTGAAGGTCTGGCTACAATTGACGAAAGTGCCATTACTGGAGAAAGTGCTCCTGTAATCAGGGAAGCTGGCGGAGATAAATCATCCGTAACCGGAGGGACAAAAGTATTATCTGATAAAATTAAAGTAAAAGTTACTTCTGAACCTGGCGAAAGCTTTTTAGATAAAATGATTGCTTTGGTTGAAGGCGCAAGCCGTCAGAAAACACCAAACGAAATTGCCTTAACCATTTTATTAGCCGCATTTACTTTAATCTTCGTGATTGTGTGCGTTACGCTAAAACCGTTTGCCGACTATGCCAACGCACCCATCACGATCGCGGCTTTCATTGCTTTGTTTGTGTGTTTAATTCCAACCACAATTGGAGGATTGCTTTCTGCGATTGGTATTGCGGGAATGGACAGAGCGTTGCGAGCTAACGTAATTACAAAATCAGGTAAAGCGGTTGAAACTGCGGGAGATATTGATGTATTGCTTTTGGATAAAACTGGAACCATTACAATTGGAAACAGAAAAGCAACCAATTTTTATCCAACAAAAGGAATTTCTTTTGATGATTTCGTGAAATCGGCTGTTTTGAGTTCACTTGCTGATGATACTCCTGAAGGGAAAAGTATTCTCGAGCTTGGTAAAATGCTAGATGTGAATAGTAAAATGCAGTCAGACATTTCACTTCTTACAGAAAACATCTCACATAGTATAAAATTTACTGCCGAAACCAGAACTTCTGGGGTAGTATTAAAAGACGGAACTAACATTAGAAAAGGGGCACAAGACGCTGCAAAAAACATTGCGCAGCAAGCTGGAAATTCTTTCCCTGAAGATACTGCACAACAAGTAATCACGATTTCATCTAACGGAGGAACTCCACTAGTTGTTATTAAAAACAATGAAGTTCAAGGTGTTATCGAACTTCAGGATATTATCAAAACTGGAATGAAAGAACGTTTTGAGCGTTTACGCAGAATGGGAATCAAAACGGTTATGGTTACGGGTGATAATCCGCTTACAGCCAAATTTATTGCCGAAGCAGCCGGTGTTGATGATTTTATTGCCGAGGCTAAACCTGAGGATAAAATGAATTACATTAGAAAAGAACAAGCCGAAGGACGTTTGGTTGCCATGATGGGTGACGGAACAAATGATGCTCCTGCCCTTGCCCAAGCCAATGTTGGTGTTGCGATGAACAGCGGAACTCAAGCAGCAAAAGAAGCCGGAAACATGGTCGATCTTGACAATGATCCAACGAAACTAATTGAAATTGTTGAAATTGGAAAACAGCTTTTAATGACTCGAGGTACTTTAACTACTTTTTCTATTGCAAATGATGTTGCGAAATATTTTGCTATTGTTCCTGCTCTTTTTATTACTGCGATTCCTGCGCTGCAAGGTTTGAATATTATGCATTTGCATAGTCCCGAAAGTGCGATTTTATCGGCTGTAATTTTCAACGCGATTATCATTCCTATATTGATTCCGCTTGCGCTGAAAGGTGTTGATTACCGACCAATTGGAGCAAGTGCAATCCTTAAAAGAAACCTTTTGATTTATGGTCTTGGCGGATTGATTGTTCCTTTTATCGGAATTAAAGTAATTGATTTGCTAGTTGCTCTATTTATGTAAACAAAAGTTGCTAAGGTTCTGAGATGCTAAGGTTCTAAGTTTTTTTCTTAGTCCCTTAGAACCTTAGCTCCTTAGAACCTCTAAAAATAAAAAAAATGAAAAATCTATTTTCTATAATAAAACTTACTGCGGCTACTTTAATCTTATTCGCAGTTATTTATCCTTTAGCGATTTACGGAATCGCACAATTGGCTCCAAATCAAGGAAAAGGAGAAACGATTTCGGTTAACGGAAAAGTGGTTGGTTATCAAAAAATTGGTCAGAAATTCGATAAGTCGAATTATTTCTGGGGAAGACCTTCGGCTGTTGATTATAATGCTGCCGGAAGTGCCGGAAGCAACAAAGGACCAAGCAACGCTGACTATTTGGCTTTGGTTCAAAAAAGAATTGATACGCTTTTATTGGTTCATCCGTATTTGAAAAAATCTGATATTCCGTCAGATATGGTTACGGCTTCAGGAAGTGGTTTAGATCCGAATATTTCTCCGCAAGGCGCTTTGATTCAGGTTAAACGAATTGCTAAAGAAAGAAAACTGGATGAAGTTAAAGTAAAAGCTTTGGTGGAATCTAAAATTAATACTGCTGTTGTTGGACCTGAAACGGTTAATGTTTTGGAATTGAATGTGGCACTGGATCAGCTTCGCTAGAAAAGGCTCTGAGGTTCTGAGTCGCTAAGGTTCAAAGGTTTTCTATGCGCATTCTTGTCATTTCGACGAAGGAGAAATCCTCGCAAGAAGCTCCGTAAAGAATGTCAATCTGTGTCGATCTAGCAACGAAGATTTCTCCTTCGTCGAAATGACAAACTTTGGCGAACTGGAATCGAAAACTGAATTCTACAATTAATACCTAACAGGTTTTGGAAACCTGTTAGGATATAAATCCTATTATAATACAAAACGCCTTTTTACCCCAAATGCCCTAGCCCCGATAGAAGTGGAAATCCTTTTTCTGGCTTCTTTAGCCAGGAAAAGATTGAAACGGATAGCGGGATTAGCTCCTAAAAAATCTACTAATAAATAATAGAATACCACAAAAATGAAAAAAATAATATTTACTGCTTTAATCGCTTTTGGTTTTAGCAATTTACATGCACAAGAAGAATCAAAAAGTCCGTTTACGTTTTCAGGATATGTAGACGCTTATTATAGTTATGATTTTGCAAAACCGGAAGATCATACGCGCCCGGGATTTTTTTACAGTTATAATAAAAGCAACGAGGTAAACCTGAATTTAGGTATGGCGAAAGTGAATTATTCGAAAGAAAATATTCGAGGAAATTTTGCTTTAATGGCCGGAACTTATGCCGAATATAATATGTCTGCCGAGCAAGGTTTATTGAAAAATGTTTACGAGGCGAATGTTGGTGTAAAGATTTCGAAAAACCATAATTTATGGATAGATGCAGGAATCATGCCTTCGCATATTGGTTTTGAAAGTGCGATTGGAAAAGACTGTCAGACTTTAACGAGAAGCATTCTGGCTGAGAATTCTCCTTATTATGAAACGGGAGTTAAAATTGGTTATACTTCTGAATCTGGAGAATGGTATTTGGCGGGTATGTACCTGAATGGCTGGCAGAGAATTGAGAAAGTAGAAGGCAATCAAACGCCTGCTTTTGGAACTCAGATTACGTACAAACCGTCTGATCGGGTTGCGTTGAACTGGAGTACTTACGTTGGAAATGAACAGCCAAATATTGACAAAAAATGGCGTTATTTCAACAACTTTTACGGACAATTTAAGGTAACGGAAAAGACAAATATTACAGCTGGTTTTGATATTGGATCTCAGCAATCGGCTAAAGGAAGTCATAAATATGACACTTGGTTTTCGCCCGTTTTGATTCTGCAATACAAACCAGTTGACAAGGTTCAGCTTGCAGTACGAGGTGAATATTATAGTGATGAAAAAGGGGTAATTATCGCAACGGAAACGCCAAACGGTTTTAAAACTTACGGATTTTCGGCTAACTTTGATTACTTAGTTACTGATAATGTAATGTTTAGAATTGAAGCTAGAAATCTTTCAAGTAAAGACGAAATCTTCACCAATAAAGACAATCTTCCAACGGATACGAATACGTTCGTAACGACTTCGCTTGCGATTAGTTTTTAGGGGAATATTTCTTGCCACAGATTACACAGATTAAAAGGATTTTTTAATGTCTTTGTGTAGATTTATTTGCCACGAATTACACAAATTTTCACGAATTATATTAAATAAAAATTTGTGCAAATTTGTGTAATTGCTTCGCCTGTTCGCTATTGCTCGGGTCGTGGCTAAAAAAAATCCTTCTAATCTGTGCAATCTGTGGCAAAAAAAACTTTGTGACTTAGCGACTTAGTGGCAAAAAAACATGAGAGAAGAAAAAGAAAATAACGCACAGCACTTTCTCGATTTAATTCAGAAATCACGAAAAGGGAAGTTCAAAATCTACATTGGAATGAGTGCCGGTGTGGGCAAAACTTTTCGTATGCTTCAGGAAGCGCATTCGTTATTAAAAAACGGAATCGATGTCAAAATTGGCTACATCGAAACGCACATGCGAAAGGAAACGCATGAATTATTAGCAGGCTTACCGATAATTCCGAGACGGACCATTTTCTATAAAGGAAAAGAACTAGAAGAATTGGATGTTCAAGCGATAATCAATCTTCGTCCAGAAGTCGTTATTGTTGATGAATTAGCGCACACGAACGTTGAAGGAAGTAAAAATGAAAAACGCTGGCAAGATGTTTTAGAGATTCTGGAAGCTGGAATTAATGTAATTTCAGCTGTTAATATTCAGCATATTGAGAGTTTAAATGAAGACGTAAAACGGATTACCAACATTGATGTTCAGGAACGAATTCCGGACAATGTTTTGCGATTGGCGGATGAAGTTGTCAATATCGATTTAACATCTGAAGATTTGATTGCGCGTTTGAAAGAAGGAAAAATTTATACTCCGGATAAAATTCAGACGGCTTTAACGAACTTTTTTAAATCGGAACAGATTTTACAACTTCGAGAATTGGCTTTGAAAGAAGTAGCGAGTCAGGTCGTTCGGAAAGTTGAAAATGAAGTTCCGAATCTTCATGCTTTACGACATGAAAAATTGCTGGCGTGTATTAGTAGTAATGACAAAACGGCTAAAATTGTAATTAGAAAAGCGGCACGACTGGCCAGTTATTATAACGGATCGTGGTATGTTTTGTATGTAGAAACTCCGCAGGAAAGCAGTACGAAAATTGCTTTAGACAAACAGCGGCATTTAATTAATAACTTTAAACTCGCCGTACAATTAGGTGCAGAAGTAATTAAACTGGAAAACAAAAATATTGCCGATGCGATTTTGATTACTGCAGAAGAAAAACAAATTACAACTGTATGTATCGGGAAACCTCATTTGAATTTATTTAAAGTAATTTTGTCTACAACAATTTTTAGGCGTTTGCTAAACAAATTGTCTTTATCAAATGTTGATCTTGTTATTCTGTCTTGAAAAATTTTTAAACCATATAAGTTATATAAGTTCATTTTAATTAGGAATGTGTAGTTTAACAACGTGTAGTTTAACCGCAAAGAACGCAAGGTTTATGCGCAAAGTTCTCTAAAGTTTTTTATTTGTACTATGAAAAAAACTTTGCGTGCTTTGCGAAACCTTTGCGCCTTTGCGGTTAAAAAAAAGTAATTCTAATATTTCCTTATATCACTTATATGGTTCAAAAAAAAAATTAAATGTTTTATAAAATGAGAATAAAAACCAAGTTGAATTTGGGAGTTGGATTGTTATTTTTAATGATCATTATACTTTCGTTAGTGAGCGGTTATTCTGTTTTTTTGATAAAAGCAGATACCGAAAATATTCTGAAAGCGAATTATAATACGCTGGAATATTCGCGAAATATGATTTTGTCTTTGGATGAAATTAAAGCGAGTCCTGATAGCAAGATTTATGTTTTCAAGGAATATCTTGAAAAACAAACACAAAATGTTACCGAACCAGGAGAAAAAGAAGCAACCGAAAACCTTGAAAAAAGTTTTACTCTTTTAGAAAAAAACAACTCTAGTGAAGCTTTAAAAACGCAAGTCAGAAAGGATATTTTCGCTATTATGAAACTCAATCTTGATGCCATAAAACAGAAAAGCGACATTGCAAAACTCACCGCCGAAAATGCTAATTTATGGATTGCCATTGTGGGAAGTTTATGCTTTTTGATTGCTTTTAATTTACTCGTCAATTTACCCAATAACATTGCGAATCCAATCAAGGAATTAACGCTGAGTATTAAGGAAATTGCCAATAAAAATTATTCAGAGCGCGTTCATTTTACAAGTCATAGTGAATTTGGAGATTTGGCCAAATCGTTTAATACGATGGCGCAAAAACTTCAGGAATACAACGACAGTAATTTGTATAAACTCTTTTTCGAAAAGAAACGATTGGAAACATTGATCAATAATATGCATGATCCTATTATTGGCTTAGATCATGAAAATATTGTTTTGTTTGCCAATGATGAAGCGCTTAAAATTATTGGTTTAAAACTGGAAGATGTTATCGGGAAATCGGCTTCTACTCTAGCCTTGTCTAATGATTTGATTCGTTCTTTGATTTTGAAAGAGGAATCAGATTCTCCTAAAAAACAACCGCTTAAAATTTATGCACACGGAAAAGAAAGTTATTTCGAAAAAGAAATTCTGAATATTACCATAATTCCAACCGGAGAAGAAAAAGAAATTAATATTGGTGATGTGATTATTCTGAGAAATATTACACTTTTTAAAGAACTGGATTTTGCCAAAACCAACTTTATTGCAACTGTTTCACACGAATTAAAAACGCCTATTGCTTCTATAAAATTAAGCTTGAAATTGCTTGAAAATGAAAAAACAGGCGATATGAACGACGACCAAAAGCAATTGGTTGAAAGTATAAAAGATGACAGTCAGCGATTATTGAAAATTACGGGTGAATTGCTCAATTTATCACAATTAGAAACAGGAAATATTCAGCTGAATATTGAAAAAAGTAATCCACATGAAATTGTGAATTATGCTGTTGAAGCGGTAAAAGTTCAGGCTGATCAAAAACAAATAAAATTGGTAATTGATGCCGATGAAAATCTGGAAAATGTAAAAGCCGACAGCGAAAAAACAGGCTGGGTTTTGATTAATTATTTGTCGAATGCGATTCGATATTCTTCTGAAAAAAGTACTATTCACATCAAATTAAAAAAAGAACTAAATCAAATCGTTTTTCAGGTTATCGACACCGGAAAAGGAATTGACACAAGATATAAAGACAAAGTTTTTGATAAATATTTTCAGGTTCCTGGAAGCCAGAAATCCGGAACGGGATTGGGATTAGCGATTAGCAAAGAATTTATTGAAGCTCAAAATGGAAGTGTTGGTGTTGAGAGTAATTTGGGATTGGGAAGCACGTTTTGGTTTTCGTTGAAAATTTAGATAAATTCATTTTATTACGTCTGTCAGTCTGAGCGAAGTCGAAGACCTTTCGTACTGAAAAGGCCCTTCGGCTTCGCTCAGGGTGACACTTAAAATGGTAGAAAATTTAGCTAATCTTAATTCAACTACCTCATTTAAAACCAACAAATTAAAGTTCGCTTAAGGTTCAGTTAAGAGCAAAATACCAGCTTCGAACATTCGTTACTATTGCAAAATATAACGAAAACAAACAATGTTTAACAAAGCAATTTCCCTGGTATTTCTATTCGGATTATTTTCTGCCAATGCACAGCAAAATGATTCGATTATAAAAATTGACAGTACTTCTCATAATTTAAAATTCAATTACAAACAATTAATTATTCCGTCCGTTTTGATTGGTTATGGTGTAGTTGGTTTAGAAAGTCATCAGCTTTTGAGTTTTAATTCGCAAATCAGAGCAGAGGTTACTGAAGATATTGATGAGAAAGTTACTATTGATGATTTCTCACAATACGCACCTGCGGCATCGGTTTATGCTTTGAATGCATTTGGTGTAAAAGGAAAAAACAATCTGCGAGATCGATCCGTGATATTTGTGACTTCGTATGCGATTATGGCAACAACAGTTTTGGGTTTAAAATCGATTTCACATGTAGAAAGACCTGACGGGAGTTCAAACAATTCTTTTCCTTCCGGGCATACTGCCACTGCTTTTGCTGGAGCCGAATTTTTATGGCAGGAATACAAAGACAAATCAATTTGGTACGGAATTGCCGGTTACGCTGTTGCAACGGGAACAGGATTATTTAGAATTTATAACAATCGTCATTGGCTGACTGATGTTGCGGCCGGAGCTGGAATCGGGATTTTGAGTACCAAAATTGCGTATTGGATGAATCCTTATATCACTAAAAAATTATTCAAATCTTCTTCTGAAAATAAATCAACTTCTATGATAATGCCTTTTTATAATGGGCAGCAATATGGTTTGGGATTTGCGAAAGTTTTTTAGTGCTTTTTTTTGCCACGAAGTCGCTAAGTCACAAAGTTTTTTAAGCCACAGATTTCACAGATTAAAAGGATTTTTTTTTAGCCACGAATTACACAAATTTGCACAAATTTTTATTTAATATAATTCGTGAAAATTTGTGTAATTCGTGGCAAATAAATCTACACAAAGCGATTAAAAAATCCTTTTAATCTGTGCATCCCGATAACTATCGGGAGTGGCAAACTCTTTTTATGTATTCGAAGTATTATTCTTAATCTCTCTAACTTCTCTTTTCAATTCTAAAAGCAAATCTTTCATTGCTCCAGTTTCTGTTATTTCTTGTTTTTTATCCGAACGGCCTATATTACATTCGTATTCCCAAATCTCCAAAATATCAGAAGCTTTCACTTCATAATTCGGGTAAAAACTATTATCCGATTCTAAAACCAAAGCGTTCTTTTTGTTTTTATTGAGACGTTTATATACCATTCCTTCATTCTTAGTGATAAGAATATAGGTTTTGCCATCCATCACATCTCCGAGCTTTTCCACATAACGACCAATAATAATAGAACCATCTTCGTGCGGAGGCATTGAATCGCCTTCAACGGGAAATCCACGATGTTTTCCGGGTCCTAAAAACGGAAGTGTAATCTGCTGTAAGCTTTCAATATATTCTGGATCAGCATATCCGTTTAGATAACCTGCTTTTGCTTTTTGAGATACAATTTCGATATAATTTTCTCCAAAACTATCCACTTGAATAGGTAAAATAAGTCGGTTGCCTTCCAGTTTTATCAAATTTTGCACATCAATTTTACGTATATCAACAGATAATATCAAGTCAATACTCATATGAAAATATAACGCAATCTTCTTTAAAATGTCATACGGAGCTTCCGAAGTTCCATCTTCGTATTTCACGTATCTTCCTCGGGTAATCATCAGGTTTTCAGCTAATTTTTCCTGTGATATTTTATGCTTAACCCTCAATGCTCTGATGTTATCTGAAAATAAGGACATAATTAATTTGTTATAATTTGGAACAGCAAATATACAAAAAATGTTATTATCTGTACTAATTTTGTTTCATACAAAAACAAAGGAAAATGGCACGGGCAATTGTACATATGGATTTGGATACCTTTTTTGTATCCTGTGAAAGACGCACTAACTCAGAACTTAACGGAATTCCGCTTATTATAGGTGGCGGAGACCGCGGTGTTGTTGCTTCTTGTTCGTATGAAGCCCGTAAATATGGAGTGCGTTCTGCTATGCCGATTCGTATGGCTTTAAAACTTTGTCCAGACGCAAAAGTGATGAAAGGCGACATGGAATTATATTCCCAACTTTCTCATGATGTTACCGAAATTCTTCAGGAAAAAGCACCTGTTTTAGAAAAAGCAAGTGTCGACGAATTTTATCTGGATATTACTGGAATGGATAAATTTCACGGCAGTTATAAATGGACCAATGAACTGGCTCAAAAGGTCATTAAAGAAACCGGACTTCCTATTAGTTTTTCATTATCCATCAATAAAACGGTTTCTAAAATTGCGACTGGTGAAGGCAAACCCGTAGGAAATCTTCAAATTCCAGAACAAGAAGTACAAGACTTTTTAAATCCCTTATCGATCCAGAAAATTCCAATGGTTGGAGCAGTTACTTTTCAGCTTTTATCTCGAATTGGTGTTCGTAAAATTCAGACTTTGGCCGAAATGCCTGCCGAAGTTTTACAACAAATGATTGGCAAAAATGGTTTAGAACTTTGGAAAAAAGCACACGGAATCGATCATACACCTGTTGAACCTTACACAGAAAGAAAATCAATTTCTACCGAAACCACTTTTTCGCAGGACACTATCGATCTTGCCAAATTGAGAAGAATATTATTAGGAATGGTCGAAAAACTGGCTTTTCAGCTTCGTGCTGAACAATGGCTTACCTCAACTGTTACCGTTAAAATACGTTACGCCAATTTTGATACCGAAACCAAACAATGCCGAGTAGCTTATACCTCAGCAGATCATGTTTTGACCAAAAACGTAATAGAACTTTTTGAAAAAGTCTATCAGCGTCGTATGCGTCTGCGATTGATTGGTGTTCGCTTTAGCGGATTGGTGCGAGGTACTTATCAAATTGATCTTTTTGAAGATACTCAGGAAATGTTATCACTTTATGAAGCGATGGACAAAATGAAAAGCCGTTATGGTTTTGATGCCGTAATGCGCTGTGCTGGAGCTTCTTTTAAACCCAATACGAAAGACGAAATTTTAAAACGTAAAAAATAATGTATCTTAATTGTCATTCTTTCCATTCATTACGTTACGGCACAATTCCGCTTCAGGAATTGATTGCTGAAGCGATTTTGCATGGCATAAAAGCAATGGCATTGACGGATATTAATACCGTTACCGGAATTTATGATTTTATAAAAGCATGTGCTAAAGAAAAAATCAAGCCCTTGATTGGAATGGAATTTCGATGCAATCATCAATTTCGATATATTGGTTTGGCTCAAAATGCAGAGGGCTTGGCCGAAATGAATGTTTTTCTAACTGAACATAATTTCAGCGGAGAAACTTTGCCTTTGAGAGCTCCCGAATTTAAGTCGGTTTTTGTAATTTATACTTTAGAAAATGCTCCGGAAGTGCTTCGCAAAAATGAATTTATCGGCATTCGTCCTGAAGAAGTTTCGAGACTTTTTACATCAGAGCACAAAGATAAAATTGCTCAAATGGTGGTTTTACAGCCTGTAACTTTCAGAACCAAAATAGAATACAATCTGCATAAAATTCTTCGAGCTATTGATACCAATATTATTTTATCCAAACTCACAGAATCTGATCATTGCAAGATTTCTGATGTAATGCAACCTGTAGAATCTCTTTTGCCTTTTTATGAAAAATATCCTGAAATTATAATCAATACTCAGAAAATCATTGATTCCTGCCATTTTGAATATGAATTTGGTATTCCAAGAAATAAAAAATTCTATACCGAAAGCCGTCAGGAAGATTTAGAAAAGTTAACCGAATTGGCTTGGGAAGGATTCGAAAAACGTTATGGAAACGAAAATATTGAAGCAAAAGCCCGCGTGAAAAAAGAATTAAAAGTAATTGACGAATTAGAATTCAGCGGTTATTTTTTAATTACCTGGGATATTATTCAATACAGCAATAGCCAAAGATTTATGCACATCGGGCGCGGAAGCGGAGCCAACAGCATTATTGCTTATTGTCTCGGAATTACGGATATCTGTCCAATCGAACTCGATTTATATTTTGAACGTTTTTTAAACCTCAACCGTAAAACTCCTCCCGATTTTGACATTGACTGGAGCTGGCAGGAGCGCAACGTAATTCTAGAATATATATTTAAAAAATACGGTAAAGATCATGTTGCTTTTTGTGGTACTAATGTTGAGTTCAAATACCGATCTATTTATAGAGAAGTGGGTAAAGTTTTTGGACTTCCAAAAGAAGAATTAGACATTTTGGCCAAAAATCCAGAAACGCTGCATCCAACAAACAAAATTGTAAAACTGGTTCAGCAATATGGTTTTATGATGCAAAAATATCCAAACCAACGTAGTATGCATGCGTGTGGAATTCTGATTTCTGAAGAACCAATTACCAATTACACGCCTTTAGAAATGCCTCCAAAAGGATTTCCAATCGTGCTTTTTGACATGCATATTGCAGAAGAAATTGGTTTTGAAAAATTCGATATTCTGAGTCAACGAGGAATCGGTCATATTGATGACAGCGTAAAACTGATCATGAAAAACCGAGGGATAAAAGTCGATATTCGTAACACTTCGATTTCTAAAGACGAGGCAGTTTGCAATTCTTATTTAGCAAAAGGACATACCATTGGCTGTTTTTATATTGAAAGTCCTGCTATGCGTGGTTTACTGCGCCGTTTAAATTGTGATAATTATAAAATTCTGGTTGCTGCGTCGTCTATTATTCGTCCCGGCGTTGCACAATCGGGAATGATGAAAGAGTATATTTTCCGCCATAATAATCCAACACAATTTGAGTATTTTCATGAAGTTTTCAGGGAACATCTTGGCGAAACTTACGGAATTATGGTGTATCAGGAAGATGTAATTAAAATCGCCCAGCATTACGGCGGACTTCCCGCTCCTGACGGTGATATTCTGCGCCGCGCCATGTCGGGAAAAGGAAGATCTCTGGAAGCGCTGCAAAAAGTAAAAGATAATTTCTTTGCCAGCTGTGCTCAAAAAGGGCATCCTTTAGAATTGAGTCAGGAAATTTATCGTCAGATTGAATCTTTTGCGGGATATTCTTTCTGTAAAGCACACTCAGCTTCTTACGCAGTTGAAAGTTATCAGAGTTTATACTTGAAAGTTAATTACCCTGTTGAATTTATGACGGCGGTAATCAACAATCAGGGTGGGTTTTATAGAACTGAAGTGTATGTACACGAAGCGCGAATGTCTGGCGGAACAGTTCATAATCCGTGTGTAAATAAAAGCGAATATCAAACTACTTTATACGGTACCGATATTTATCTCGGTTTTATGCACATTCAAAGTCTAGAATCGAAAACGGCACATTTAATTGAAGAAGACCGAAATAAAAATGGTGATTATCTTTCTCTAGAAGATTTTATTAACCGCATTCCAATTGGCATTGAAAGTATTAAAACCTTGATTTTCATTGGTGCTTTTCGTTTTACAGGAAAAACTAAAAACCAGCTTTTGGTTATTGCGAGTTTGCTTTTAAATAACTTTAAACCTGAAAACAGAAATTTAAAACTCTTGCAGGAACCTGTTAAAGAATACAAACTGCCAACCTTGGAACGTTCTGTTTTTGAAGATGCTTTTGACGAAATCGAATTGTTGAGCTTTCCTGTTTCCTGCACTGTTTTTGACATTTTGCAAACCAAACATCGCGGTGATGTCATGGCAAAAGATTTAGTAAAATATCATAAAAAACAAGTTCGAATGCTCGCTTATCTGATTTCCAGAAAACATGTCCCTACAAAAAAAGGAACGATGTATTTTGGAACCTGGATTGATCATGAAGGCACTTATTTTGATACGGCACATTTTCCGGATAGTTTAGAAAAATATCCTTTTCAAGGTGGAGGCTGTTATCTTTTATTAGGAAATGTTGAGGTTGATTATCATTTTCCAACCATCACAATTACCAAAATGGCGAAAATGCCTTTTATTCCAGACCCCCGTTATATGGATGCTAAAGATCAGTATAGAACACAGAATCAAATTAAAGAAGATATAAGCCTAACACACAGAAAACCTTATCCATCGGAACATGAAATTAATTTACCGAGACACCGAATGAAATTTTAGTTTTCAGTTTTCAGTCGCAGTCTCAGTATTCAGGAAAACACTGAAAACTGAGACTGAAAACTGAGACTGGGACTGAAAACTGAGACTTAAAAAAATAACCGAAGAAGAACTTACGTTATATACAGATGAAAAATACGGAATATGCTATAGTCGATATTGAAACCACAGGAGGAAATGCCAGTGGAAGCCGCATTACAGAAATTGCGATCATTATTCATGATGGCAAAAATGTACTGGATCGTTATGAAACGCTTGTAAATCCTGAACAAGATATACCTCAATCTATCTTTGGATTAACTGGTATTAATAACGAAATGGTAGCCAATGCACCTATTTTCGATGCTATCTCAGAGAAAGTATTAGAGATGCTTACAGATCGTATTTTTGTGGCACACAATGTCAACTTCGATTATTCATTTATTCACCATCAATTAGAACAAGCTGGTTTTAAATGGTCGGCAAAAAAACTTTGTACCGTTCGTGCAGCGAGAAAAATCAAACCCGGATTAGGTTCTTACAGTTTAGGAAATCTTTGCAATTCCTTAAATATTTGTTTAGAAAACAGACACCGAGCGGGCGGAGATGCAGATGCAACTGCTCTCTTATTTTCGCTTTTATTAGAATGGGACGACGCTGGAGAAATTGACAAAATGATTAAGAAAACGGCGCAAGACCAGCGTTTACCTCCTAACCTTCCGCCAGATGATTTCAATAATTTACCCGACAAACCTGGTATTTATTATTTTTATAATCAGGCAAAAAAAGTAATTTATGTAGGGAAAGCAATTAATGTAAAAAAACGGGTTGCATCGCACTTTAGCGGTAATAATATTAATCCGCAAAGGCAACATTTCTTGCGAGATATTCATGGAATTTCCTTTGAAATCTGTGGAACTGAGTTAATGGCGCTTTTATTAGAATGTACAGAAATCAAAAAACTATGGCCGACTTACAACAGAGCTTTAAAACGTTTTGAAGCTAAATTTGGCATTTATCAATATGAAGCTCGAAACGGCTACAAATATTTGGCAATTGGAAAAGTCAGTAAATTTCAAATCTGTATTCATGAATTTAACAGCCTGCATGCCGGCATTAATTTATTGCGAAGTCTAGCAGAACAATTTCAAATCGATCATCGTTTTTGCAAATATTCAAGACCCGAAGAAGGCGAGTTTTTTTATTCTCCTGAAATAAAAGAACTCCCAGATCCTATTCTTCACAACGAACGGGTTGACAATGCAATTGATTATTTACTCAATAACAGACCCAGTTTTGCTATTATAGATAAAGGAAGGTCGGGAGACGAACGAAGCTGCATCTGGATCGAAAATGGTCGTTTTTACGGAATGGGATATATTCCAAGAGATGTTACAATTCAAGACCCTGAAGACGTTAAAAGTTATGTTACGTCTTATAAAAGCAATCAATACATCGAGCAGTTAATTTTTACTTATGCCGAAAAACATTCGGGTAAAGTCTTCTTTAACAAACACTTTCTAAAATAAGTATCGAAAACAGTATAATTATATCTGTTTAAAAAGCTGTAAATTTAATGGTACACAAATTAAATCTACTATGAAAATAGCCACTTATAATGTAAACGGAGTCAACGGACGATTAAATGTACTGCTTCGCTGGCTTGAAGAAGCTGCTCCAGATATAGTCTGTTTACAAGAATTAAAAGCACCGCAGGATAATTTTCCGCTTAAAGCAATTAATGATGCTGGTTACAACGCCGTCTGGCACGGACAAAAACAATGGAACGGCGTTGCAATTCTTGCCCGAAACATGGAGATTGAAGAAGTAACCCGTTCACTCCCTGGAGATAAAGAAGATGTACAAAGCCGTTATCTTGAAGCTTTAATTAACGGAATTGTCATTGCCTGTCTTTATCTTCCGAACGGAAATCCTGTACCAGGACCAAAGTTTGAGTATAAATTAAAATGGTTCGATCGCTTAACTGAACGTACGGCAACGTTATTAAAACTTAAAATTCCTGTAATTATTGTCGGTGATTTTAATGTCATGCCAACAGAACTAGATGTTTATAAACCTGAAAAATGGGTTAACGATGCACTTTTTAAGCCCGAAGTCCGAAAAGCTTTTGCAGCTATTGTGGAACAGGGATGGACAGATGCAATTAGGAAATTATATCCTAACGAGACAATTTACACTTTTTGGGATTATTTCAGAAATGCTTATGAGAGAAATGCAGGACTTAGAATTGATCACTTTTTATTGAGTCCGCAGATAACAAAAATATTAGTTTCAGGAGGAGTTGACCGCCATGTGAGAGGTTGGGAAAAAACAAGCGATCACGCACCTGTTTGGATTAAAATTGATAAAAAATAACTGGAACAATGACACTATTTAGCGATACCGAATTATTTACGACCGGACACGCAGGTAAAAAAATATTTGATCTTCCGGACTGCGAGCTAATTCTGATTGATAATTTCTTCAGTAAAGAAGAATCGGATTCTTTTTATGAAAGAATATTGCGTAAAACCAAATGGAGAGAATACGAAATGGAAGTTTACGATAAAACCTATACCGTTCCCAGAATGATTGCCTGGTATGAAGATAAAGACAATATAGGAGCCGACCCAAAAGGACCAGACTGGACATATGAATTATTAAAAATCAGAGGCCGCGTAGAGAAAGAAACCCAGCTCGATTTTAACAGTCTGCTGTTAAATTTATACCGAAACGGAAAAGACGGCGTAGGCTGGCACAGCGACAGGGAAGACAAATCTGGCAAAGATCCTGTTATTGCCTCAGTGACTTTTGGAGAAACCCGAATGTTTAAACTTCGTCATAAATTTAGAAAGGATATTCCGTTGGTCGAAATACCGCTTCATCATGGCTCTTTCTTACTTATGGCGGGTACTACCAATAGTTTTTGGCAGCATCATGTTCCTAAAACGGCACGTAAAGTTTTGCCTAGAATAAATTTAACATTCAGACAAACACAACGTAATACGTAATGTATTAAGAACCAAAAAACAGCTGATTTATTAGCTTCTCATCGATGAGGAAAATTCTGTCGAAAAAAGTTAAAATACTGATTGTATGAACGTTTTATTAGGCTGAACCTTCCTTTTTTACTATTTTTGCAACCTTTTTAAAAAATATAATACCGTAATGGCTTATTCAAACAACGATTTAGCGCGCTTCTTAGATGCGCAGAACAAACTTTATCTTACTGCTCTTTCTGAAATCGGAAAAGGGAAAAAAGAGACACATTGGATGTGGTTTATTTTTCCTCAAATTAAAGGTTTAGGAAAAAGCGATACAGCAAATCTTTATGCCATTAACGATTTAAAAGAAGCTTCAGATTATTTAGAACATCCAATTTTAGGAAAACATTTAATCGAAATTTCAGAATTGTTATTAACTTTTAAAATGAAATCTGCTGATGGAATTTTTGGCGATTTAGATGCCCGAAAATTACGTTCTTGCATGACTTTGTTTTCTTTAGTAGAAAATGCAAATCCGATCTTTCAGGATGTTCTGGAAGCTTTTTTCTCTGGAGAATCAGATTCGCTTACCATATCAATTATTAATTCAACTATAGAATCATCTCTTGAGCCTGCTATTTTATAAATTACAGTCTCATCGATTTTAACATTCTAACACTGCCTAACCGCAGTGTTTTTTTGTTTTTAAATCTAAGCAAGTCAAAATGTAAACCTTTATATTTGTGTAAACTTGATCTTCATTATCCCAAAAAAACCAACATCATGAATGAAAAAATCAAAACCATGCAGATTATTCATCTTGCAATTTGTGCAGGAACCCTTGCCGCTTATTTCTTTCTAATTGAATTTTCTATGAAGACTTTAGAAATTCCTAACATAGATTCCTCTTCAATTATTTATGTATTAATTCCTGTATTGGCGTATGTCTTGAGTACGTTTTTATTTAGATCTCAATTAAAACAAATTGACCCGAAATTAAAATTAGAAGAAAAGATGCCTATTTATCAAGCGGCTTCTATTATGCGTTGGGCAGTTTTGGAAGGTGCTGCTTTTCTGATACTATTTTTAAAACCAGACTTCGTACTATTCGGAATCCTAATTATAATTTATCTTATTTTTTTAAGACCTACCGAAGAACGAATCAATAGCGATTTAAGCTCGTAAGATCTACCATTTACTTAGCGAAATCTCACTAATTAAAATTCATTTTACGATATATAACATCTTATTTAAATCTACAAAAGCTCTAAAACCCCTGTTTTTAGGGCTTTTTTGTATGTGGCATGTGTATTGTTTTTTCTTAAGCAATTAACATTAAACCATACAAATCATGAAAAAATCAATATTCATTTTATGCATCCTCTTTTTTAACTACACTGTTTCAAAAGCCTGCGATAAATGCGGTACTTATAACAACAGTGATTTTAAGATAAAATCTGCTTCTATAACTCACAAAGCCGATTTGGGAATTACTGTCTGGGACATTAAAGTCGAAGGAACGGCCGGCAGTACTACACCAAAACCTGTAGGACAGTTAAACGGAGCTCCTGTTTTGGCTTATGTTTTTCCAACAACTTTAAAATCATCTGATATTGGTTTCGGTCAGGTCGAAGGAATTGTGGCTTTAGGGTTAACCTCGCATCCTGACTTTGAAGACACGCCATTGTGGGATGAAAATCTGGACGGAAATTATCTTAACGATGGCTTGGTCTGGCATGCACACTGGGTTCTTCTGGTCGAAGACAAACGTGTGGGAGGCGGACTATCTGTTAAAGAATTTACAAAAGGAGATCCAAACGTAGTACTGCCGCCTACAAATCCTGGAATGGCAATGTATATGGATAGTCCAGGTTTTAATATCGTTACAAAAGGAAATTCTATAAAAGTTATTGTTCCAGATTTTCGAATCAATAATAAAACCAATTTTAAGTTCGATGCTGTGAGCTGCTATATGGAAGTAAGCACGGGAGCTGGAGGTTCGCATGAAGGCGAAGGAACTAAACCAATGTTAGGGGTTTACAAGGTTTATACTGTTGCCAGTGGTAATCTTTCGCTCCCTTATTCTGTTAAAAATTAAAGCTGCAATTAATACATGTTTTATAAGCCCAAAGATTAACAGATTATTTAGGTTTTTAACTAATTCGCGTAGTTAAAATAAATCAGCACAATCCTTCATAATTGGTTTAATCTGCGGGCTATTTTTTAGTCGATATCTTGCTAGTTTTCCCTACAATGTATTAATTATTTTGGTTAGAATTTGTTTCAAAAAAAAGCGCCTTGATTATTTCAAGGCGCTTTTGTTATTTATAAAGTTCTTATACTTTATGGGAAAATCTGAAACAAAAAACTATTCTTTAGGTTTTGTTAAATAATAAACAGGAATACCAGTCAGCATAATTAGAACTCCCCATCCGCAGGTAGAGAATTTTGTAATCAATAAAGAAATACAAATTGCTGCTGCCGTAATAATATAAAGCATTGGTAAAAACGGATATCCAAAAGCCTTGTAAGGTCTTTCGGCATCGGGCATTTTTTTACGCAAAATAAATATTCCATAAATTGTCAAGATGTAGAAAATCAAAACGATAATGATAACAAAGTCCAATAAATCACCGTATTTCCCTGTAAGACACAAAGCTGAAGCCCAGATACACTGCGCCCAAAGTGCCCATGCAGGTACACTTGATTCGTTTAAAACCGCCGCTTTTTTAAAGAACAATCCATCTTTTGCCATTGTGTAATAAACTCTTGCTCCAGCCATAATTAATCCGTTATTGCAGGCAAAAGTCGAGATCATAATCATTATGGCTATAATCAGCGTTCCAACATTTCCAAAAATATACTGTGCTGCTACCACTGCAACACGATCAGATTTTGCTGTAGCGATCTCATCAAAAGGAACAACCGCCAAATACATAATATTCGTTAAAACATAAATTATCGTTACAATAAAAGTTCCAAGAAACAAACTGAAACCAACATTACGCTTCGGATTTTTAATTTCGCCGGCAATAAAAGTAACACCGTTCCAAGCATCACTTGAAAATAATGATCCTACCATTGCAGCAGAAATTCCGGTAATCAAAGCCGATCCGCCAATTGGCAGCCAAGAACCGCTTTCTTTGTCAAATGCACGAGTGCTCCATCCATCCGCCCAGTTGGCATCCCAGATAGACGCTTTTGCTCCCAGCGTTAATCCAAAAACTACAAGTCCAAGCAAAGACAAAATTTTAATGATTGTCAAAACTGTCTGTAGAATTTTTCCGTTTTTTACACCTCGGCTATTAATAAAAGTCAATATAATAATGGTAAAAATAGATACCAACTGTGCGGCATTGAGTTTAAACGAGCCTAATTCGTATAATATGTTTTCGTCGCTCAAAGGTTCGTATAAATAAGCAGCAAACTTTGCAAAAGCAACTCCAACAGCTGCTATTGTTCCAGTCTGAATTACAGCAAAAAAACTCCAGCCGTACAAAAAGGCTATTAATTTGTTGTATGCTTCTTTTAAATAAACATACTGTCCGCCAGCTTTAGGAAACATAGCGCTCAATTCGCCATAACTCACTGCGGCGATAATTGTAATTAAACCTGAGATTAGCCAGATAAGAGTCAGCCATCCTGCCGATCCTACTTGTCGTGCTATATCGGCACTCACGATAAATATACCTGATCCAATCATAGAACCAACTACAAGCATGGTTCCGTCTAGTAATCCGAGTTCTCTTTTAAAATGTTCTTGGTCGTTTTCTTGCATTTTTTATTGGTTTTGGGTTGGTTAAAGATATACTTTTTTTAGAAACTTCAAATCTTGAAATTCCAAATTCCAATTCGAAGACCAGAGGTCAGTCTTTTGAAAGCTGAATTTCTTTTTTAAACATAAATTATAAAAATAATATGGGCGTATCCCGCCGAAAAAGGCGGGTCGGGCTTTCGGCTATATCTTTTACTCCGCTTCTCTTCGTAAAAGGATACCGCCTCTATCCCTTACGCGTACTGTTTTCATAAGAAGTTTTCAGGAATTCATTTAAGAATAAAGTTTTACTTTTACCTAATGGATCAAAACGAAATGATAATAAATAAAATTGCTCAAGACAAAATTGACTTCGATTTGGGTGTTCACTTATTATTAGATAACAAATATTCATTCGAGGAACTTTTTAAAACGCTGCAATTTTATATTTTCAATTCAATTCCAAACAAAACAAATTACGATTCAGCAGCTTACCAAATAGCAATAAATACAATTCCATTAAAACCAACTTTTACACCAATTGTAATTCTTAAAAGTTTTCCAGCAAAAATTGCTTTTAGTAAATTAGTTTTTCTTCCTGAAAATGAAAATAAAAAAACAATAATTTCACTGCTTTGGATTTTTAAAATTACTGATACAGAAAGAAGAAATACGGAATGCAAAAATGGATGCGGCCATTTTTGGCATGAAATTAATTAAGATAGAATTTTACTTTTTATCATAAAAAGCTCTCCTTACGTCTTCCCGTAAGTATATACAGTTCCAACTATTTATATTTGGTTGACTAATCACAAAAACCAAATCTAAAAAACACTTATGGAAACAACCAATCCTAATTCGCTTGAAATTTCAAGTCAGTTTTATAATCATGCTGCTGATTTAATGTTAAACCAAGAAAAATCAGCACATGAAGCCAAAAGTTCTTTAATCTCTCAAGGCCTAAGTCCAGAAAATGCAGCATTTGTTGTTGAGAATATCGAAGAGCAAATACAAGAATCTAAAAATGAAAGGGCGCGAAAAGATATGATTTATGGAGCCTTATGGTTTGCAGGCGGAACGATTTTAACTTTATCCAATATCGGATTTATATTTTGGGGAGCTATACTATTTGGCGGTATCCAATTTTTTAGAGGATTGATGAATTTAAATTCATAACTTTATTTCAGAATTTTCGCATACAAAAATAACTTTCATTTTAAACTTTAAAGTCATGAAAAAAATCTCTTTCCTTTTTTTATTCTTTTTCGCCGCACTAAACATGTCTGCACAAGATATTAATGGTGATTGGAAAGGCGTTCTAAAAGTTCCTGGAGCCGAATTAAATCTGGTCCTGCATATTACAAAATCTGAAAAAGGATTAACTGCTACTTTAGACAGTCCAGATCAGAAAGCATTTGGAATACCTGCAACTTCAGCATCATTTGAAAATTCAACTCTTAAATTTGCAGTAAGCAGCCTTACGATTGAATACGAAGGAGTTCTTGATAAAAATCAAATTATTACAGGAACCTTTAAACAAATGGGACAAGCTATTCCTTTAATTTTAAAACGTTAAAGTTTTTTTTTAACTTTAATAAAAAACAATGATATGACTTGGGATCCAAAAAAATATAATGAATTTAAAGAAGAACGTTCTAAACCTTTTGAAGATCTTGCAAGTCATATTATTGACAAACCCAATCTAAAAGTGATCGACTTAGGATGCGGAACTGGTGAACTGACAAAAAAACTCTCCGAAAAATTAACCAATCCGACCATTCTTGGCATTGATAACTCAGCAGAAATGCTGGCAAAAGCTCCAATACAACAAAACCTTCAGTTTCAAGAAAAGCCTATTTTAAAACAACTTAACGAAGAAACGAAATGGGATTTAATTTTTTCTAATGCTGCATTGCAATGGATCGACAATCATGAGGAACTTTTTCCTAAAATTATCTCACATCTAAATCCAAACGGTCAATTGGCTGTTCAAATGCCTCAGCAAAACGAAAATATCCTTAATAAAATACTTTTAAACTTAGTACAAGAACAGCCATTTGCCTCTTATTTAAACAATTGGAAACGCCCCTCTCCTATTCTAACTTTAGACGAATATGCAAAGCTTTTTTTTCAAAACGGCGGACATAATTTAGTCTTATACGAAAAAGTATATCCCATAATTTCCAATAATCAGAATGATTTTTTTGAATTTATTTCTGGTTCTGCACTTACTGTTTATCAAGAACGTCTTAATGAAAATCAATTTGCTGAATTAACAGCTGAATTTCAAAAAAGAATAAATAACTATTTCCCTGCAGTTCCATCTATTTATGCTTTTAGAAGATTGGTTCTCTATGGTGTATTTAATCTTAGATAAAAATAATCTACTAAAAAAACGCAACTTCTTTTTCATCTTAACTCTTTTTCATCTGTCTGTTTTTTAAAGAAATCAGATCAAAAGCTAACAAACAAATCTTAAACAATTAGCGGACAATTAGTTAATAAATTCACTTTTATTGCATTATTTTTGAAAAATACATAAGATAAATTTTACTATATTTGAAATAACCAATGTTATATTATTTTATAGAGTGAAAGTATTTTAACAAACGTTTAATACAAAAGAATCAAATCGTTTTTCCCCATGAGGCGTTTTTTAAACTTTTTATTAAACCATAACACACGAAAAGCATTTTATTATTAACCTACTAATTATAAAATTATGTTTAAGTTACAGGATTTAAAAAACTTTCGTTTTCCTAATGTTTTCATTCTTATCTTAATCGTATTTATCTCTTGCGCTCTTCTTATCTGCATTAACTTTTTTACCATCAAAATCTTATCTGCAAATAGAGCCTATGTAAATGGCGAATCTCATTATTCAAAAGGACAAAAAGATGCCTCTAGACATCTTATCAGTTATTTATATACCAAAAATCCAAATCAGTGGAAATCATTTATAGAGGAAATAAAAGTACCTCAAGGAGATGCAATTGCACGTATTACACTGCTCAAAGCAGGAGATAATCAAGTTGCTAGAAACGGTTTTTTAACGGGACGAAATCATGAAGATGACCTAGATGATGTAATATGGCTCTTTGACAACTTTAAAAATGTTTCTTTTTTATCTAAAGCTATTGACGAATGGGGAAAAGGCGATAAATTAATTGTTAAGCTTTTTGTAATGGGCCAGCAGATAGATGCTAAAATAAAACGTGGTATTTTAACTGCAGAAGATCAAAAACGGTTCATGAAGGAAATTAGCTTAACCAGCGACCGATTAACTGTTAATGAACAAAATTTTTCGAACACATTGGGCGAGGGAACACGTAAAATTAAAGACTTATTAATCTTTACCAACATCTTTTTTATTTTGGTAATAATATGCAGCGTATGTCTGTATTATTCTATTATGGTTAAAAGACTTCTTATTTCTAAAAAAGAAACCGAATTCAAAAACGAAAATTTAGTCATCGTAAACAAAGAACTAGATCGATTTGTCTACAGTGCTTCTCACGATTTAAGATCTCCTATAACCTCTCTAAGAGGCCTGATCGAAATTACAGCTCTCGAGGATGACGTAAATCAGGTTCGCAATTATCTGCGGATGATGCAGCAAAGTTTGACTCGTCAGGATCAATTTATCAGTGATATTATTGACTATTCTAAAAACAAAAGAAAACAAATTGTTATAGAACCAGTAAGTTTAAAAGAATTATTTAACGAAGCTATTTTACAGTTAATGCATATTGAAAATGCAAGTCGAATAAAATTTACACAAGAACTTCAAATCGACCAAATTGAAAGTGACGGTTTGCGTTTAAAAATCATCATCAACAACTTAATTTCCAACGCCATAAAATATGCTGACTGCAATAAACAAGAAATGTTTGTTACAATAAAAACTTACTTTAGCGAAGGTTTAAATAAAATTGAAATTTCAGATAATGGAATCGGAATTCACGATGAACACAAAGAAAATATTTTTGATATGTATTTTGGAACAAATAAAAACAAAGGCTCCGGATTAGGATTATATATTGTAAAAGAAGCCGTTGAAAACATCAGAGGAGACATTAGTGTTTTTTCTGAAAGCAGTGTCGGGAGCAAATTTATTGTAACTATACCTAACTCACATGCCATTTAGATCTCAATTCATTATTATAGAAGACAATTTAATTGATCAGTTTGTCACTAAAAAATTACTCAAAAAAGGACTTGATATTAATCCCTTATATATTGCCAACAACGGAAAAGAAGGCATTGACTGGCTTATCAAAAATCATAACAACCAATCTTTAATTATACTCTTAGACATTCAGATGCCTATTATGAATGGATTTGAGTTTTTAGATGAATTTGCCAGACTCGAAGAAGATATAAAAGCTAAAATTGAAATCTTTGTACTTTCATCCACTTTAGATAGTGATGAAATTAAAAGAGTAAAAGAAAACAAATACGTATCTGATTTTTGGAATAAACCCTTTCGATTGGATTTATTAAAAAGTATTTTCCTCTAAAGTAACTATTCTAAAACGCGATTTACCTGAGAAAATGCTCTTGTATAATAAGGTTCTTTTGTAGAAGAAATCATTACGCCGCCGTGAGTAGAAGAATGCACAAATTTAATCTCACCATCAACATTTTCAACGACCATTCCTACATGGTTGATATGACGTCTGCCATTGGTTTTAAAGAAAATTAAATCGCCTTTTTGAGCTGCTTCTGAGGCTATTTTTGTTCCTATTCGAGATTGTTCTATTGAACTTCTAGGCAGTTTAATATCAAAGTTACCAAAAGTACAAAACATTAATCCTGAACAGTCAAAACCTGCTTTTGTTGTTCCGCCAGAACGGTAACGTGTTCCAATATTTTCAGTTGCGTTTGCTATAAGCTGATCTATTAACTCAGAATGAGTTCCTGCTGGCATTCTTACATAAGTAGAATCTTTTTTTATTTCTGGTACTGTTTCGGCGATTTGAGTCGAAGAAGAAATTACCATTTCGCTAGATCCCTGTATCGCTTGAGCCGCCTGGATTGCATCTGCTTTTTCTTTAGGAACACGAATTTTTAAAAGATATCCAACTGGCATTTTCCCTTTGACTGATGGATTCTGGCGCTCTAGTTCTGCAACCGTTATTCCATATTCTTTAGAAATTCCATATTTGGTCTCTTTTGATTTGACTTCTCTAAAAAGCTCTACATCAGTCGCGATAATTTCTGGTGCGGTTTGATTTGACTTTTCAGCAATAAAAGAATCTTTAGAAGGAATTGCAATCTGTTGTCCTATTTTTAAGCCTTCGGTTTCTAAAAGCGGATTTGCTTTCTTTAAATCATCAACAGAAATGTTGTATTTTTTTGAGATTCCCCAAAGTGTTTCTTTTGACGCCACTTGATGCGTTCCTGAAAATGTATTTTGAGAAGAAGTATTATTTACAGCAACCTCCGTAGATTTAGTTTTTCCTTTTGATGTACTTTTATTTTTATTAGGAATTAGAAGTATCGAATTTAGTTTTAGGATTTTCGGAGCATTTGGATTAGCATCAGCAATATCTTTTACTTTTACTCCATATTTTTTAGCAATAACAGAAAGGTTTTCTCCTGGTGAAATTTTGTGCTTTACAAAGTTCTCTTGTGAAAAGGCTCCAAAACTTAAAAAAAACAATACTATTATTAACCTATAAACCATATTTCTTGAATTACATTTTTATTACTATTTCAAGAGCTCAAAACATTAATTTTTAAACTCAAAAAAATCATTTTTATTACGTACATGGCGAATTTAACTTTTTAAAGTAAAAAAACCGCGATTTTTAACATCTAATTTTTGTCAAAACGTCAAATTTAAACCTAAGATAATATCCAAAAATTCTTTTTAACTGAATTTCAAAAGATTACAAAATTACAATATTTTTCTTACAAATAAAATAAACAACAAATAAAAAACGCTCTGTTTTTTTACAGAGCGTTTATCTTATAATCGAAACTTAAAAGTTAAGCTTTTCCAGCAGCAATTAAATTTAATGCAGAACCAGCAACAAACCAGCCAATTTGACCGGCGTTGTAAGTATGGTTTGCTAATATTACATCCCTTGTTCCGTCAGCATGAACAAATTCTAATGTCAAAGGTTTACCTGGAGCAAATTCTGTTAAATCCAAGAAATTAATTATATCATCCTCCTGAATTTTATCATAATCAGCTTCATTTGCAAAAGTCAAACCTAAAAGACCTTGTTTTTTAAGATTTGTTTCGTGAATACGAGCAAATGATTTTACCAGAACCGCCTTAACTCCTAAGAAACGAGGTTCCATTGCGGCGTGTTCACGAGATGAACCTTCGCCGTAATTGTGATCTCCCACAACAATAGTAGGAACTCCAGCTGCTTTATAAGCGCGAGCAACAGCAGGAACAGCGTCGTATTGCCCTGTCAATTGATTTTTAACCGAGTTTGTTTTTTGATTGTAAGCATTTACAGCACCAATCAGCATATTGTTAGAAATATTATCTAAATGTCCGCGGAAACGCAGCCAAGGTCCAGCCATAGAAATATGATCGGTTGTACATTTTCCAAATGCCTTGATTAATAATTTTGCACCTGTAATATTTTTTCCATCCCAAGCATCAAACGGTGCTAATAACTGCAAACGTTCAGATGCTGGATTCACCACAACCTGAACTCCTGAACCGTCTTCTGCAGGAGCTTGAAACCCTGGATCTTCGGCATAGAATCCTTTAGCAGGAAGTTCGTCCCCTGTTGGCGCATCAAGCATTACTTCTTCTCCATCTTCGTTGATTAATTTATCTGTTAATGGATTGAAACCTAAATCTCCCGCAATTGCCATAGCAGTTACCAATTCTGGAGAACCAACAAAAGCTAACGTATTAGGATTACCATCTGCACGTTTTGAGAAGTTACGGTTAAAAGAGTGAACAATTGTATTTCTTTCTTCTTTTTCTGCACCTTCTCTATCCCACATTCCAATACACGGTCCACAGGCGTTGGCAAAGACGGTTGCTCCAATTTTATGAAACGTATCAATAAAACCGTCTCTTTCTATAGTAGAACGAACTACTTCAGAACCTGGGGTAATCGTAAACTCTGCTTTTGTTTTTAAGTTTTTATCTGCTACTTGTCTTGCCAGAGAAGCTGCACGAGAAATATCTTCGTAAGAAGAGTTGGTACAAGAACCAATTAAACCAACCTGAATTTGTAATGGCCAGTTATTTTTGATTGCTTCTTCTTTCATTTTAGAAATTGGAGTAGCTAAATCCGGAGTAAATGGACCGTTTAAATGTGGTTCTAATTGAGATAAATTGATTTCGATTACCTGATCAAAATATTGTTCTGGATTTGCATACACTTCTGGATCTCCTGTTAAATAAGGAGCAATTTTATCGGCTGCATCGGCAACATCAGAACGATTTGTAGAACGCAGGTAACGCCCCATTGAAGCATCGTAACCAAAAGTTGAAGTTGTCGCTCCAATCTCGGCTCCCATATTACAAATAGTACCTTTACCCGTACATGACATAGCTGTTGCGCCTTCTCCAAAATATTCAACTATTGCGCCAGTACCACCTTTTACAGTAAGAATACCAGCAACTTTAAGAATAACATCTTTAGGAGCGGTCCATCCTGATAATTTACCAGTCAATTTCACTCCAATTAATTTAGGAAATTTAAGCTCCCAAGCCATTCCTGACATTACATCTACAGCATCAGCCCCACCAACACCAATAGCTACCATTCCTAAACCTCCTGCATTTACAGTGTGAGAATCGGTACCAATCATCATTCCGCCAGGAAAAGCGTAATTTTCAAGTACCACTTGGTGAATAATTCCTGCTCCTGGTTTCCAGAAACCTATTCCATATTTATTTGAAACAGATGATAAGAAATCAAATACTTCATTGCTTTGTGTTTTCGCTCTCGCCAAATCGGTTGCTGCGTCTATTTTTGCCTGAATCAAGTGATCACAATGCACTGTTGTAGGAACCGCTACCTTCGATTTACCAGCATGCATAAATTGCAATAACGCCATCTGAGCTGTTGCATCCTGACACGCAACACGGTCTGGTGCAAAATCAACGTAATCTACTCCTCTTCCAAATGCCTTTGTTGGATTTCCATCCCAAAGGTGATTGTATAAAATTTTCTCTGTTAAAGTAAGTGGACGTCCAACAATTTCTCGTGCTTTATCTACACGAGAAGGCATGTTTTCGTACACTTTTTTAATCATTTCGATATCAAAAGCCATAAGTATATAATTGTTTTTTGTTTTTCTGTTTATTTTGACATCACAAGTTACGAAAAATAGAAGTGGTATAAAAGAAAAAGCCCGAGTTTATCGCTCGGGCTTTCTATATATAATGATTATAACTAATCCTATATTTATTACATAACTAACTGTTTGTTAGAAGGAGCAAACTTAGTTAAGTTGATGCCTTCTACTGCAGTTGTATACTCTTCTAAAGTAGGAGTTCTACCTAAAATTGTAGATAAAACTACAACCGGCGTAGAAGAAAGTAAAGATTCTCCTTTTTTACCGTCAGTATCTTCTACAACTCTTCCTTGGAAAAGACGTGTTGAAGTTGCCATTACTGTATCTCCTTTTGCCGCTTTTTCTTGGTTACCCATACAAAGGTTACAACCTGGACGCTCTAAGTACAACATATTTTCGTATTCTGTACGTGCAGCACCTTTTGGAGCATTATCGTCAAATTCGAAACCAGAATATTTTTGTAAAACTTCCCAGTCTCCTTCTGCTTTTAATTCATCTACGATATTGTAAGTTGGAGGAGCAACTACAAGAGGAGCGTTGAATTCAACTTTTCCTGTTTGTGCTTCAACGTTTTTCAACATTTGAGCAAGGATTTTCATATCTCCTTTGTGAACCATACAAGATCCGATAAATCCAAGATCTACTTTTTTCTCTCCACCATAGAAAGATAAAGGTCTAATAGTATCGTGAGTATAACGTTTAGAAACGTCAACGTTATTTACGTCTGGATCGGCAATCATTGGCTCAGCAATTAAATCAAGATCTACAACAACTTCAGCATAATATTTAGCATTTGCATCTGGAGTTAAAGCAGGTTTTTCAGCCGATTTAATTTCAGTGATTCTCTTATCTGCTTTATTGATTAATCCTTGAAGAACGTGTTTATCGTTATCCATTCCTTTATCGATCATGATTTGAATTCTGCCTTTAGCAATTTCCAATGATTCGATTAAAGTATCATCTTCAGAAATACAGATAGAAGCTTTAGCTTTCATCTCTGCAGTCCAGTCTGTAAATGTAAAGGCTTGGTCAGCAGTAAGTGTTCCAATATGAACCTCAATGATTCTTCCTTGGAATACATTCTCTCCTCCAAATTGGTGAAGCATCTGCGCTTGAGTAGCATGAACCACATCTCGGAAGTCCATATACCCTTTCATGTCTCCTTTAAAAGTAACTTTTACTGATTCTGGAATTGGCATTGAAGCCTCACCAGTAGCCAATGCAAGAGCAACAGTTCCTGAGTCAGCACCAAAAGCAACACCTTTTGACATTCTTGTATGAGAGTCACCACCAATAATGATAGCCCACTCATCAATAGTAATATCGTTAAGTACTTTATGGATAACGTCTGTCATTGCATGATAAACACCTTTTGGATCACGAGCTGTGATTAAACCAAAATCGTTCATGAATTTCATCAATTTAGGAATATTAGCCTGGGCTTTTTTATCCCAAACCGAAGCAGTGTGACAACCTGATTGGTAAGCACCGTCAACGATTGGTGAAATTACCGTAGCCGCCATAGATTCTAATTCCTGAGCAGTCATTAAACCTGTAGTATCTTGAGAACCTACAATGTTAACTTCTACACGAACGTCAGAACCAGCGTGTAATACTTTACCCGGAGCGATTCCAACTGCATTTTTGTTGAAGATTTTCTCAACAGCGGTAAGACCTTGTCCTTCGTGTGAAATTTCTTTAGATGGAGCAAATACAAGAGGAGCTTCAACATCTAAAACTTTTGCTGCTAATGTTTGTAATTTTTTACCAAATACAATAGCATATGAACCACCAGCTTTAATAAATTCCATTTTCTGAGGTGTAAATGCCTTAGAAATGTCTATTAATTCCTGATCGCCGTTATATAATTTTTTCTCTTTAATATTGATTGTCAATACAGTTCCAGTTGCAACAGAATAAGTCTGCTCTAGAATTGGCTCGTCGTTTTCGTTACGAATAACGTTTCCGTCAGCATCAACCTTTTTAACCCAGTTTTTAAGGTCTAAACCAATACCACCAGTAACATCTACAGTTGTTAGGAAAATTGGAGAAATTCCGTTTGTTCCACCAACAATTGGAGCGATATTTACAAATGGAATATATGGACTTGCTTGTTTTCCTGTCCAAAGTGCCACGTTATTTACACCAGACATTCTTGAAGAACCTACTCCCATTGTTCCTTTTTCGGCGATTAACATTACGCTTTTATCAGGATGTTGTGCTTGAAGCGCTCTAATTTCTTGTTGCGCTTGAGGTGTAATCATACATTGTCCGTGAAGTTCACGATCTGAACGAGAGTGTGCCTGATTTCCAGGAGAAAGTAAATCTGTTGAGATATCTCCCTCACCAGCAATAAAAGTAACCACTTTAATTTCGTCAGCTACCTCTGGTAATTTTGTAAAAAATTCGGCTTGAGCATAACTCTCAAGGATTTCTTTAGCGATTTCATTATTATTTTTGAATGCCTCTATTAAACGATCTGTATCTGCTTCGTAAAGGAAAACCTGAGTTTTAAGAACTTTTGATGCTTCTTTTGCAATAGCGATATCATTACCTAAAGCCAAATCAAGCAATACCTTAATAGAAGGTCCGCCTTTCATATGAGACAATAGTTCAAAAGCAAAAGCTGGAGTAATTTCTTTTACTAGTGATTGACCAAGAATGATTTCTTTTAAAAAGTTTGCTTTTTCGCCAGCTGCACTAGTTGTACCTGGCAAAGTGTTATAAATAAAAAACTTAAGAGAATCTTCTCTGTATTCATTATCTAAATCTTTAATTTGAGAAATGATTTCGCTTACTAATTCAGCGCCATCAATTGGTTTTGGATGAAGTCCTAGGGCTTTTCTTTCTTCAATTTCTTGAATGTAATCTTTGTAAGTATTCATAATTAAGTAGAAGTATTTTTTTTTTGTATGCAAATTTAAAGATTAAAGCTGAGAATTAAAAAAAATATAATAGAACTAGCCTTTTCAAAAATTATTATTGTTAAAAAACGATTTTCAATGCTTGTTTTTAATAAAAACTTAATTTTTAAATTAAAAACTGATTTTTTGATATTTTAAAATCTTTTCTTTAACAAAGTCGAAATTTGATGTTATAAACTAAGTAAGATTTTACCGCTAATTTCACAAAGAACCGTTCTAAATAAAAATTTACAACGATATAGTAGCGATTTTAATCGCCAGATTTCGCCATTTTTTCCCCTATTATTTTTACAAAAAATCTTAAATTAAAAAAATCCATAAAACTAACTTCAATTCATTTTTTCTTTTAACTTTGCAATTCAAAGTGCTTTTAAAAACATAATACTATGAAATACAAACTAAAGATTACAGATGATTATATGAAACAGCCAGGAGTTGTTATCAGCTTGTTCGTAACGGCATTTACTTCATTTTTACTTCTCATTTTACTGATAAATGAAAAAATGCCATTTTATAAATTAGAGCTGTTTGGAACTCTTCCTTTAATTATAGAATTCATATATGGAGCTACACTTTCATTTCTGATACTTCGAAAAAAAAGCAAATACCTTCATCTCACTCCTTTTCTCATAATTAATTGGCTTATTGGATGTTTTTGCGTCAATACTTTCGTTCCAATTTTTGAAGATCTTCCTGTCTGGATTTATATTACAACCGTATTTTTCTGTATCAGCAACTTTTTCATTTATCAAAAAGCGCAAGAAAATAATATCATTCTCGCACTGTTTTTTATAAATGGTTTTTCATTTACGGTTATACTTTATTTCACCTTATATCTTCTGCCTATTATTCCGCTTTCTTGTATTTGCATTTTGGTTCTAGGATTAGGTTTTTACGGTTTAGTTCCGCTGCTTATTTCGATTATCCACATTTTAACTATACCTAAGTACTTTAGAGAGAATCGAAAATTCTTTATTTCTTTTACAATTGGATTCGGAACAGTGCTGATTGGTTTATTTGCTTTTGTTTTAAGACTGAATATGGAAAGCAGAAGTATCAATAAAAACCAAACAATTCATTCTTTTAGTTACAATGAAGAGTTGCCTAACTACATTAAAATTTCACAAAATCTGGAACCTAACTTTTTTAATGAAATTTTACTAAAAAAAGATATTGTTTATAAAGGACCGGACAATTTCTTAAAATTTGATGGTTTAGGTTCTATTGGAAATAACCAATTTAACGAAAGAAAGATTCACAATCCGTTTATTACAATCGCATATCTTTTCTGTGAGGATCTTAATTTAAGTAATGGTGAACGAATTAATATTCTAAAATCAAATTTTGATAAAAGATTAGAAACCGAAGAACAGTTGTGGAGCGGCGAAGATCTATTCACCAAAAACATTAAAGAAGATGTAAAAATTTACCCAGACGCGAGATTGGCTTACACCGAGATTACTATGAATATTGCCTGCGAAAAAAAGTCTTGGCGAGATCAAGAAGCTATTTATTCTTTTCAACTTCCTGAAGGTTCTGTCGCAACTTCACTTTCTTTATGGGTTAACGGAATCGAACGCAAAGGTGTTTTGACTACTAAAGAAAAAGCTCAAGCTGCTTATAAGCAAATTGTAGGAGTAGAATATCGTGATCCGTCTTTAATGCAATGGAAAGAAGGAAATAAAATTGTTGTGCGTGTTTTTCCTGTAAATTACCGCAATCCAAGAACTTTTAAATGTGGTTTTACTACTCCACTACAAACAGGTCAAAATGAAATGAAATACCAAAGCATTTCAATAAAAGGTCCAAACATTTCAAACGCTTCTACTTTTTCACGAATTCAAATTACAGACAATGCAAATGTGAGAACTAGTAAAGATTTTGAATTACAAAATGGTTTTTACGTTAATGCCTCAACAGGACTAGAAGATTGGGAAGCGGTTATAGCTCTAAGCAAAACATTCCGCTCAAGTTCTTTTGCATGGAAAGACAAAATCTATAAAACAAAAGAAATTGAAAGAACGATTGTTCCGTTTAGAGCTTCAGAAATTATTTTAGACCTAAACAGCAGCTGGACTTTAAATGAAATTGAATCATTTATCAATTTGAAAGGAAAATCGATTTACGTATATATCGAAAAAGAAAAAAAAGAAATAAATGCAGCCAATTATAAAACCATTTATTCTGATTTTAAAAACCTGCATTACTCATTGCTGCCACTTTATAAGATTGCCAAAAATAGTTTGATTATCACTAAATCTAATGCTTTTTCGGCCAATTTTGAAGAACTAAATGAATCTGAATATTTAAATAAAATAAGAACTGGCACTAAACAGCAGCATTTAAAAGTGATTAATATTTCTGCGTCGATAAATCCTTTTTGGCAAACCATTAAAGAGCAGAAATATGTTGACTATTATCAAACTACATTTCAAAACAGTTTAAAATTAATAAAAGAGAAACAGTTTGTAATGTATAAAACAGAGGAAAGTTCTGTGAATATTGAACCTGCTGGCATTACAATTCAGGAAACCGATGGAGACAGCATTTCTAAAGGCAACGGCCCAAATCATATTTACAGAATGTATGCTTTTGGAAAAGTTCTCGCAGAACAAGTAAAAATTCAGAAAGACACTTTGGCCTTAAATAAATATGTAACTCTAGCCAAAGATGCCAACATTATAACTCCAATTACATCATTAATTGTTTTGGAAACCGATAAAGATTACAAAAATAATGGAATTGAAAAAAATGTTGATACTCTAGGAAACGCATCGATCAATAATGACGGAGCTGTTCCTGAACCACATGAATGGGCTCTTATTTTTATTGCCTTAAGTTCTTTAATTGTTTATTACAGAAAAAGCAAAAAACAACTCAACTAATGAATTACTTAATACAGTACAAAAAGACGTTAACAATTTTTATGGCAGTTGCTTTATTCTTACTGAATTACAGCATTATTAAAAATAATCTTGACAGTAATTTTATAGGGATTTTATTTTCAATTGTATTATTTATAATTGGGGGAAGAAAAACAAATCTAAATCTTAGTTATCCGCTCGCGGGACTTATTTTTATATTGGAATTTATAAGCTTTCGTCTACATACAAAATCATTGCACTTTTTAGCTTTGGCAGTATTTGCCTGCTTTGTATATTATAAAATAAGCGGGAAATTTTCATTTATTGCGTTTTTCTGTATTGTATTATTTTCATCTCTTTTTAATACCTTTTTTAACTATCTAACAACTGAAATAAAACAGACACTCTGTTATACTGTATTTCTCACTTTAAAGAGTTTCATTTCTATAGACAAAATTGAAGGTGTGAATTTCTATATAAATAATGCCAAAATCACTGTAGACACAGCCTGCATGGGACTTTCTATGTTTAAGACAGGATTACTGAGCGGTGCTTTTTTATTAACTTTAGAAGAAAGAAAAAGAAAACTATATTTTAGCATTAAACAAATTATACTGTTTTGTTTAATTATAATTACGCTCAATATCATCTCTAATTATTTCAGAATCATAACTTTGATTCTGTTTGATTCTACACAAGAAAACATGATGCATCACAGTATTGGATTGCTTTGTTTTTTAGTTTATCAAATTATTCCAATGCTGCTTGTCGTTCATTTTTTCAAACCTCAAAACCAAGAGCTTTTTGAACCTCAGAAAAAAAAGAATCTAACTCCGGTTTTTGCAATAATCTTGCTGGCCATAACTGCAACAAGTTTAAAAATTAAAACAAATTCTAATGATAGGTTGTTAGAAAATTTAAGCGCTCAATATAACATACAGCAAGGAAACTGGATTAATAAAGAGGTCTTTAAAATTTCAACTTCAGAAAAACTTATTTACATTAAAACTCCAGCACATAAGCCATTAATATGCTGGACAGGAGATGGATATACTATTACAGAATCTACAGAAATAAGAAGAAACAACGAAGAAATCTGGCAGATTAAAATAGAAAAGAATAACAAACAATATTTGTCTTATTGGTGGTACGAATATGACGGAAAGAAACATACTTCACTCATTAAAGTCCTTTTACTAAAATTATACAGCAACAAACCCATTCGTTTAATTAATGAAACTTTAAAAACACCTTTATAAACCAAAACAGCCTGACAAATGTCAGGCTGTTTTTTTAGTTGATTTGTATTTTCTACATCAGCTTCTTAATAATAACTTCTTCCGTTATTCCTTCAGCATCTGCTTTATAGTTTTTAATAATTCTATGACGCAAAATTCCAGTTGCTACTGCCTGTACATCCTCAATATCTGGAGAAAATTTACCATTAAAAGCGGCATGTGCTTTTGCAGCTAATATTAAGTTTTGCGAAGCTCTTGGTCCTGCTCCCCAATCAAGATAATTTTTTACAAATTCATTACTCAAAGCATTATCCGGACGTGTTTTGCTTACCAAAGTTACTGCATATTCAATAACGTTATCTGCTACGGGAATTCTACGGATTAAATGCTGGAAATCAATAATTTCTTGCGAAGTAAATAATGGATTAATAACTGTTTTAGCATCTGAAGTAGTTCGTTTTACTACTTGCACTTCTTCCTCGAAAGTTGGATACTCTAATTTTATAGCAAACATAAAACGGTCTAACTGCGCTTCTGGCAAAGGATAAGTTCCTTCTTGCTCAATTGGGTTTTGAGTTGCTAAAACAAAATACGGTAAATCTAATTTATGATGCTGCCCCGCAATAGTAACCGATCTTTCCTGCATTGCCTCAAGTAAAGCGGCCTGCGTTTTAGGAGGTGTTCTATTAATCTCATCGGCTAAAATGATGTTAGAAAAAATTGGTCCTTTGATAAACTTGAAATTTCTATTTTCATCAAGGATTTCACTTCCTAAAATATCAGAAGGCATTAAATCTGGAGTAAACTGAATTCTTTTAAAATCTAAACCTAAAGCTTGAGATAATGTATTAATCATTAAGGTTTTTGCTAAACCTGGAACACCAATCAAAAGTGCGTGCCCTCCAGAAAATATACAAAGTAAAATTTGATCTACAACGGCGTCCTGCCCTACAATTATTTTCGCTATTTCTTTTTTTAATTCATTTCTTTTTTGAACTAAATTATGAATTGCTGTTACGTCAGACATTTATGAGTGTATTTAAAATTAAAAAGAGTTAATTCTATGAATTCATAAAACTAACTCTTTTTATTTATTTAATAAAAATTATTTTTTCAACCAGTTGTTTGCAAATGCACATTCTTTGTATTCGCCAATAATTTTAATATAAGTGTCTTTAATCTTATTATCAAACCATTTTGCAATTGCATTGATCTGCTTTTCTTTTAATGCTAACTCTTTAATTTTTGTATAATCTTTAGCATAATCTGCCGTATGATCTTCAATACGATTTGTAACTGTAATCAGCTTATATGTTTTTTTACCTTTATCATCAGTATTTAAAATTGGCTGAGAAACCTCGTTCCCTTTTAAATTAGATACCTGGCTGTATAAAGTTGGATCCATTTTTGTCAATTCAAAACGAGTATCCTGCGTTGTTGGGTTTACTAAAGTACCTCCGTTTGCTCTTGTTTCTTTTTCATCAGATTCTGTTCTAGCAGCATCTGCAAAAGTGATTTCATTCCCAACAATTTTATTTCTGATATTGGTAATTCTTTCTTTAGCTTCTTTTAAAGCTGCTTCTGAAACAGTTGGTGAAATCAAAATATGACGAAGTTCAACTTCTTGTCCTTTGATTTTCTCTACCATAATAATATGAAATCCATAAATTGTTTCAAAAGGAGCAGAAATTTCACCTGCCTGCAAGCTGAAAGCAACGTCTTTAAATTCTTTCACAAACGCAGTCTTTCTATTCATTTTATAGTAACCTCCGTTTGGAGAAGATCCAGGATCTTGAGAATATAAAACAGCTTTTGTAGCAAAACTTGATCCGTCTAACACGTCTTGTCTTATCGAATTTAATCGATCAATAACTTTTTTCTTGTCTTCAGCAGAAATTTTTGGTTCTACAACAATCTGAGCTACTTCCATTTCTGCACCAAAAGTTGGTAATTCCTCTTTTGGAATTTTCTTAAAGAAATTACGAACCTCTTCTGGAGTAATTTCTACGTCTTTGATGATCTTGTCTCTCATCTCTGAGGCAAGTTTCTGCTCTTTTAAGATATCTGCAAAATAAGTTTTAAATTCTTCTACAGAACTTTTTTTATAATATTCAACAACTTTGCTGATATCACCTCCTACTTGCTGCGTCATATAATTTAAACGCTCTTCCATCATCCCTCTAACTTCGGCATCACTAACAATGATACTATCTTGAATTGCTTGGTGCGCATAAAGTTTATCCTCAAGCAGTTTTCCCAGCATCTGGCATCTTGTAATATCTTTTACAGATCCTCCTTGCGCTGTTATTTCTAGAAATCCTTTGTCAATATCAGAATCTAAAACAATATAATCTCCAACAGTAGCAATAATACCGTCGATTTTTAATTTTCCACCTGTTGGTATTTCAGCTGGCTTTTGAGCAACAACATCTGGAATTATTTCTTGTGCTGAGATAATTGGAGCAAAAAAAAGAAAAAAACAAACTGTTAGTGCAAACTTGTAATCAATTGTTTTTAGCTGTAGTTTTTTTAATAACATTATTTTAAATTTAATTTGAATGTAAGTCTGTTTTAGATAATCTTACCAAATTCCTTGCATTGTAGATAGCTCTCAAACATAAAGAATTAAAGTATAGTTCTTTCGTAACTTATAACGAACAAAAATAACAATTCAATTACATAATCCAACTATCTGATATACTATTAACAAAAAATTATGGGATAGTATTATTCAAGTCCCTCGTGTTTATCAAAAATTGTAAAACAATTCTAATTCTCTTCCGCTAATTGAAGTATAAATACTTAATTATAAACGAAATAATAAAAAGTTCTCAACACTACAACGTTTTCGTTAAATCAAATTTTCTTACAAAATAAAATCATATCAAAAAAACCATACTTTAGTTGCATAATTATCAATTTAGCAGGTTTAAAAATGACAATTTATTTGTTTTTAAATCTAAAATCAAACTTATTACAAAAAAACTATTTAACTAAACCACAATCTATTATGAAAAAACCTATCACAAGATTTTGCATGACTGTCTTAATCTCAGGATTACTGCTTTCATGTTCACAAAACGAAAGTATTGAACTTGAGTCAAAGACTGAAACTAAACAATTTAAAATCATTGATGTAACACATCATGATGGAAAACCTTTTAGTACTGGCATTACTAGTTCTACAACAGGAAAATATGTCGACAATCCGGGCGGTGGCGTAATGATGCAGGCTTTTTACTGGGATGTTCCTGCCGGAGGAAATTGGTGGAATACTGTAAAAGGTAAAGTAACTGCCTGGGGAAATGCAGGAATTGGCTCGATCTGGCTTCCACCTGCTTCAAAAGCTCAAAATGGCGCTTTTTCTATGGGATATGACCCTACAGATTATTTTGATTTTGGAGATTACAATCAAAATGGAACTACTGAAACAAGATTTGGATCAAAAACCGAATTGGTAAGTTTAATTACTGCTGCTCACACCGAAAACATAAAAGTTTATGCTGATATTGTTATCAATCATAATAGCGGTGGACAATCTGAAGCGAATCCTTTTACTGGAACAAATACGTGGACTAATTTTAATGGAATTTCTTCAGGCAAATTCAAACGCACTTACGCTAATTTTTACAAAAACAGCTATGGTAATAATGATGAAGGCTCGTTTGGAGGATTTCCTGACTTATGCCATGCAGATCCTTATGTAAAAGACTGGTTATGGATTAGAGCTGATGGTGTTGGTAAATACTATAAAAACACCATGAAATTTGACGGCTGGAGATTCGATTATGTAAAAGGCTTTGGTGCTTGGGTTGTAAATGCATGGAATGCCAATGTTGGCGGATTTTCTGTTGGAGAATTATGGGATTCGAATGTGAATGTATTAAACGACTGGGCAAATGCTGCCAATAGTTCTGTCTTTGATTTTGCCTGTTATTATAAAATGAATGATGCTTTTGATGGAAATAATCTTGCTCTTTTGAATGATGATATGATGTGGAAACGCAATCCATACAAAGCCGTAACATTTGTAACTAATCATGATACTGATGAGATTTGGAGCAAAATGTTAGCGTACTCCTATATATTAACTCATGAAGGTTATCCAACAATTTTCTACAGAGATTATGAAGAATGGCTGGATAAAAACAAACTGAATAATCTTATCTGGATTCACAATAATAAAGCAACTGGAACAACTTCAATTTTATATTCGGATAATGACGAATATGTTGCACGAAGAAACGGATACAACGGAAATCCTGGATTAGTGGTTTACATTAACAACTCAGATGTATGGCAGGAAAGATGGATTCAAACCAATTGGGCAAATACTCAAATTAAAGATTTTACAGGAAATTCATCTTGGTATCCAACAACTCAATCAGACAAATGGGTAAAAATACAATGTCCTCCAAAAGGATATTCAATTTGGTCAATTAATCAGTAATTTAAAATGACTATCTAAGGCTGTTGTAAAACAGCCTTATTTTTTTAGAAAAAAACTACCAATAATAGAGACTTCCCAAATTTAAGAAGTGAATATTTTTATAAAGACGTATTTAATAGTACTTTTGCAACCTATTTATACGAAATATGAGCTTTTTAAAAGAAATACAACGCAGAAGAACATTTGGAATTATCTCGCACCCCGATGCTGGTAAAACAACATTAACAGAAAAATTACTGTTATTTGGAGGGGCCATTCAGGAAGCTGGAGCGGTAAAGAATAACAAAATTAAAAAAGGAGCAACGAGTGACTTTATGGAAATCGAACGCCAAAGAGGGATCTCGGTTTCGACTTCTGTACTTGCTTTTAATTATAAAGATAAAAAAATCAACATTCTTGATACTCCAGGACACAAGGATTTTGCAGAAGATACATTTAGAACTTTAACAGCTGTTGACAGTGTAATTGTTGTAATTGACGTTGCAAAAGGGGTTGAGGAACAAACAGAAAAATTAGTTTCAGTTTGTAGAATGCGTAACATTCCAATGATTGTTTTCATTAACAAATTAGACCGTGAAGGTAAAGATGCTTTCGATCTAATGGATGAAGTAGAACAAAAATTGGGCTTAAAAGTAACGCCTTTAAGTTTCCCTATCGGAATGGGTTACGATTTCCAAGGGATTTACAATTTATGGGAAGAAAATATCAATCTTTTTAGCGGAGACAGCCGTAAAAATATTGAAGAAACAATTGCTTTTTCTGATGTTCAGAACAATCCAGAATTAGATAAAATTGTAGGAGAAAAAGCGGCTAATAAACTTCGTGAAGAATTGGAGCTAATTGATGAAGTATATCCAAAATTTGAACGTCAGGATTATTTGGACGGAAAAATTCAGCCTGTATTCTTTGGTTCTGCTTTGAACAATTTTGGTGTTCGTGAATTATTAGACTGTTTCATTACTATTGCTCCTTCTCCAAGACCAAAAGATTCTGAAACTCGTACAGTTGAGCCTACAGAGGAAAAAATGTCTGGATTTGTTTTTAAAATCCACGCTAATATGGATCCAAAACACCGTGACCGTTTAGCATTTATCAAAATCGTTTCTGGAACTTTTGAAAGAAATAAACCTTATTATCACGTTCGTCAAAAGAAAAACCTAAAATTCTCTTCTCCGAATGCATTCTTTGCTGAGAAAAAAGAAATTGTAGATATTTCTTATCCAGGTGACATTGTAGGTTTACACGACACAGGAAACTTTAAAATTGGAGATACCTTAACTGAAGGTGAAATAATGAGCTTCAAAGGAATTCCGAGTTTCTCTCCAGAGCATTTTAGATACATCAATAATGCTGATCCTATGAAAGCGAAGCAATTGGAAAAAGGCGTCGATCAGTTAATGGACGAAGGTGTAGCGCAGTTGTTTACTTTAGAAATGAATAACCGTAAAGTTATCGGAACAGTTGGAGCGCTTCAGTATGAGGTAATCCAGTATCGTTTAGAACACGAATACGGAGCAAAATGTACTTACGAAAATTTCCCCGTACATAAAGCTTGCTGGGTAAAGCCAGATGATGCTAAAAACGAAGAGTTCAAAGAATTTAAACGTATCAAACAAAAATTCTTGGCACATGATAAATATGGTCAGCTTGTATTTTTAGCTGATTCTGATTTTACAATTCAAATGACACAAAGTAAATATCCAAGTGTTAAATTGTATTTTACATCTGAATTTGATTAAATAAATCTCTTCATAAAAAATATCAAAAGGCTGTCCATTTATTTAGACAGCCTTTGTCATTTACATTCCCCAATATGTAAATTTGATTATTAGCGAGTATAATTAATTCCCAATCCGCCGGCAATATATACCCTATTAAGTTCTTCTGAACCAATAATTATATTTTTCATTAAAACATTGTTTTTGATTGAATTTACATCAAATGCTATTTCTTTCGAAAGATAATAATCATTTGATGAGATCGTTACCATTATAGTTTTGTCATTCTTTAAAACCTTCGCTTCTATAGAAAACTCTCCTGTTTTAGGATTTACTTTTATAGGATTTTGTGAACCAGTAAAAGCAATCATTAAATTATGATAAGTTTCTTTGTTAAAAGGTTTATTGGTTTTTGCTTCTAATAATTTCCCTTTTATTATTATTGAAACTTCATCATTTCGAGTTTGATTGTAAGCTATTTTACCTACTTTATACGTATTTGGTTTCGTACAGCTTATTTCTGTCTTAATAGGTTCTTTTTCTTGGGCAGAAAGATTTGACACTAATAAAACTGATGCAGCAATTGCAGCATATTTTAAGTTAATGCTTTTAGAAGCTTCATTATAATGAAACTCTTCTTCCAATTGCGTTGTTTTTAATCTTGCACAAATAGCTGCATCTTTGTTTTCAGAAATAAACTTAGCTACTTCAGAATTTGTTTTTTTACTTAAATCAATTACATTCTTCATACATGAATTGCAAAATGATCCATGTGAGTTCGGAATCATTTTATCAAAATTTTCAGAACAAGGATTTACTATTTCTAAGGTGAATTTCTTTTTCATACTCTAATTTCTTAAGTTAAAATCTTTCAAAAATGATTCTCATATATATAGAGTGTAATTTTTATTAAAAGGTTGGGAAGAGAATAAAATATTTTAAAAAGAAATCTCAATAATCTACAAACAAAAAAAAGCGCTAATATTTTATTAGCGCTTTTCTTTTAATTTGAATTAAATCAACCTTACTAAGTCATTATATTTCAAAAATTAATCTTTCATAGGATTGCAAATTTACTTCAATACAGTACCGAAAAGAAATTTTGTCGATTAAAGCAATTTAAATCGGATAAAATGCAATATATCATACCTATAGAAATAAAAAAGCCCCATTTAAAAATGGGGCTTTAAAATTTATGCTTGTCCCGTAGGACCAAAATTAAGCGGAATTGGTGCTTGCTCCGTCTCTTTGATCTCGCCATGAGCTGCCTCAAATCTGTGGATATTTTCACCTATTGCTCTTAACAATCTTTTAGCATGTTGTGGTGTCAAGACAATTCTTGATTTTACCTTGGCTTTAGGAATACCTGGCATAATACTCACAAAATCTAAAACAAACTCAGATGATGAGTGATTAATAATTGCAAGATTAGAATAAATTCCTTCCGCAATAGTTTCGTCCAACTCAATGTTAATTTGTTCTTGTTGTTGTTTCGGATTACTCATAGTTTCCTAATTAATAAATGTATTCTTCTTTATTAGCCATCATTTCGTTGTAATCGTCTTTAGATCCTACGATTGTATGATCGTATTCTCTCATACCAGTTCCCGCAGGAATTCTGTGTCCAACAATTACATTTTCTTTTAATCCTTCTAGATCATCTACTTTACCAGCTACAGCAGCTTCGTTAAGTACTTTCGTTGTCTCCTGGAATGAAGCCGCAGAAATGAATGATTTAGTTTGTAACGAAGCTCTTGTAATACCTTGTAAAACTGGCGTTGCAGTTGCAGTAATTACGTCTCTTGCTACAACAAGATTTTTATCTGTACGTTTCAATAATGAATTTTCATCACGCAATTCACGAGGTGTAATAATCTGACCTGGTTTCAATACTGAAGAATCTCCAGCATCTTCAACCACTTTCATACCATATAATTTATCGTTTTGAACGATGAAATCTTTAGTATGGATTAATTGGTCTTCTAAGAATAAAGTATCTCCTGGATCCTCAACTCTTACTTTACGCATCATTTGACGAATTACAACCTCAAAGTGCTTATCATTAATTTTTACCCCTTGTAAACGGTAAACCTCTTGAATTTCATTTACCAAGTACTGTTGAACAGCAGCTGGACCTTGAATTCTTAAGATATCATCTGGTGTAATCGCACCGTCAGACAATGGAACTCCCGCTCTTACGAAGTCATTTTCTTGTACTAAGATTTGGCTAGAAAGTTTAACTAAATACTTTTTAATTTCACCAAATTTAGATTCGATAACGATCTCACGGTTACCTCTTTTAATTTTTCCGAAAGATACAACACCATCAATTTCAGATACAACTGCTGGGTTTGAAGGGTTACGAGCCTCTAAAAGCTCAGTAATTCTTGGTAAACCTCCCGTAATATCGCCTGCTTTAGAAGAACGACGTGGGATTTTTACTAATACTTTACCTGCTTTAATTTTCTCACCGTTTTCAACCATTAAGTGTGCACCTACTGGTAAGTTGTAAGAACGAATCAATTCACCTTCTTTACCGTAAACTAATAAAGTTGGGATTAATTTTTTGTTTCTAGCCTCAGAAATTACTTTTTCTTGGAAACCAGTCTGCTCATCGATCTCAACCATGAACGATTGACCTTGCTCTAAATCTTCGTAAGCAATCTTACCAGTAAATTCAGAAACAATTACACCGTTATATGGATCCCATTTACAGATTACAGTTCCTTTTGCAACAGTATCTCCATCATTAACAAAAATACTAGATCCGTAAGGAATGTTATGTGTGTTTAAAACAATTCCAGTTTTCTCGTCAACTAATTTCAACTCAGTTGAACGTGAAACTACGATATCAACAGAGTTACCTTCTCCATCTTCTCCTTTAACTGTTTTTAAATCTTCAATTTCAAGTCTACCGTTAAATCTTGTAATAATACTAGACTCTTCAGAGATACCTCCAGCAACCCCTCCAACGTGGAACGTACGAAGTGTTAACTGTGTACCTGGCTCTCCAATAGACTGAGCTGCAATAACTCCGACAGCTTCACCTCTTTGTGTCATCTTACCAGTAGCTAAGTTTCTACCGTAACATTTAGCACAAATACCTTTTAAAGCCTCACAAGTTAATGGAGATCTAACCTCTACTTTTTCAATTGGAGAAGCTTCGATAGTTCTCATAATTGCTTCAGTAATTTGTTGACCAGATTGAACCATTACTTCATTAGTAAGTGGATTTATAACATCTTGCAATGCAACACGTCCTAAAATTCTTTCTCCTAAAGATTCAACGATTTCCTCATTTTTCTTCAATGCAGAAACTTCAACACCTCTTAATGTTCCACAATCTTCGATGTTAACAATAACATCTTGAGAAACGTCATGAAGCCTTCTTGTTAAGTAACCAGCATCGGCCGTTTTAAGAGCCGTATCCGCAAGACCTTTACGAGCACCGTGAGTAGAAATGAAGTACTCAAGGATCGAAAGACCTTCCTTAAAGTTAGAAAGAATCGGGTTTTCAATAATCTCACCACCACCAGCAGTAGATTTTTTAGGCTTAGCCATCAAACCACGCATACCAGTTAACTGACGAATCTGTTCCTTAGAACCCCTCGCCCCAGAGTCAAGCATCATATATACAGAGTTGAAACCTTGTTGGTCTTCTCTAATATTTTTCATTGCTAATTCTGTTAACTGCGCATTTGCTGAAGTCCATACGTCAATAACTTGGTTGTAACGCTCGTTATTTGTAATAAGACCCATGTTATAGTTAGTTGAGATACCTTCAACTTGCTCTCTGGCATCTGCAATTAACTTAGTTTTTTGTTCTGGAATTCTAATATCACCTAAAGAGAATGATAAACCTCCTCTAAATGCGAATTTATACCCCATATCTTTCATATTATCCAAGAAAGCTGCCGTTGTAGGTACATCTGTCACACTTAAAATGTGTCCGATAATGTCTCTAAGGTTTTTCTTAGTCAATACGTCATTGATATATCCAGCTGCTTCAGGTACTACTTCGTTAAATAATACACGTCCTGCAGTTGTTTGAATGATTTTGTACACTAATTCTCCAGCATCATTAAAATCTTTTGCTCTAATTTTCACACGAGCATTCAATTCTAATCTTCCTTCGTTTAATGCAATGTTTACTTCTTCAGCAGAATAGAAAGTCAAATCTTGACCTAAAATAATGTGATCTTCTGTAGAAATACGCTCTTTGGTCATATAGTAAAGACCCAAGACCATGTCCTGAGAAGGTACAGTAATTGGAGCACCATTTGCAGGGTTCAATATATTGTGAGAAGCCAACATTAATAATTGTGCCTCCAAAATAGCCTCTGGCCCTAATGGTAAGTGAACCGCCATCTGGTCACCATCGAAATCGGCGTTGAATGCCGTACATACTAATGGGTGTAACTGGATCGCTTTTCCTTCAATTAATTTTGGCTGGAAAGCCTGAATACCAAGTCTGTGCAAAGTAGGAGCACGGTTCAGTAATACTGGGTGTCCTTTAATTACATTTTCTAAAATATCCCAAACTACCGGCTCTTTTTTGTCAATGATTTTCTTAGCAGATTTTACTGTTTTTACAATACCTCTTTCAATCAATTTACGGATAACAAAAGGTTTGTATAACTCAGATGCCATATCTTTTGGCAATCCACATTCGAATAATTTTAACTCAGGACCAACAACAATTACCGAACGAGCAGAATAATCCACACGTTTTCCAAGTAAGTTTTGACGGAAACGTCCTTGTTTACCTTTTAAGGAATCAGATAATGATTTTAATGGTCTGTTAGATTCTGTTTTAACAGCAGAAGCTTTACGAGTGTTATCAAATAATGAATCTACAGATTCTTGTAACATACGTTTTTCGTTTCTTAAGATAACTTCTGGAGCTTTAATCTCCATTAATCTTTTCAAACGGTTGTTACGGATGATTACACGACGATATAAATCGTTCAAATCTGAAGTTGCAAAACGACCTCCATCAAGTGGCACAAGCGGACGTAATTCTGGCGGGATAACTGGAACCACTTTCATAATCATCCATTCTGGACGGTTTTCGCGGTTTTCATTAGACTCACGGAAAGACTCAACAACTTGTAATCTTTTTAAAGCTTCAGTTTTACGTTGTTTAGATGTTTCGTTGTTAGCGCTGTGTCTTAATTCATAAGATAAAGCATCTAAGTCAATACGAGCTAATAAATCCATAATACACTCTGCTCCCATTTTGGCAACAAATTTATTAGGATCTAAATCATCTAAATATTGGTTTTCTTGTGGAAGAGTATCTAAAATGTTTAAGTATTCTTCTTCAGTTAAGAAATCTAATCTTTGTAATGATTCTCCGTCTGCATTTTTAGCAATACCAGCTTGGATTACTACGTATCTTTCGTAGTAAATGATCATATCTAATTTCTTAGATGGAAGACCAAGGATATAACCAATTTTGTTTGGAAGAGAACGGAAATACCAGATATGAGCAATTGGCACAACAAGGTTGATGTGCCCTACTCTATCACGACGTACTTTTTTCTCAGTAACTTCAACACCACAACGGTCACAGATGATACCTTTGTAACGAATTCTTTTATACTTACCACAAGCACATTCGAAATCTTTTACTGGTCCGAAGATTCTTTCGCAGAAAAGTCCGTCACGCTCTGGTTTGTGCGTTCTATAGTTAATAGTTTCTGGCTTTAAAACCTCTCCTCTTGATTCTTTCAAGATAGATTCTGGTGAAGCCAATCCAATAGAAATTTTGTTAAATCTTTTTACTGGATTTTTATCTTTATTGTTTCTGTTATTCATCATAGTTTTTACTATTGATTTATTTGCAATTAAAAAATTGAATTTAGATTTATAATCTACTCTCTAAAAACTAAAGAGTTAATCATTCAGCTACTACCTCGGGTTACTTCTCTAAACCTCAAATTCTTATTTGAAGCGCTAGTTATAAAATGCCTTGCATTGTTATAAAAAATCGGAACGGTTTACGGGTATAAATCTTTAAAAACTTGTAACATTTAGTAAACGGTCTCAGTCCCAGTTTTCAGTGCTAAACTGAATACTGAGACTGTGACTGAAAACTTTTTATTTATTCTTCCAAACGAAGATCTAGACCTAGACCTTTCAATTCGTGCATTAATACATTGAATGATTCTGGCAAACCTGGTTCTGGCATAGTTTCTCCCTTAACGATAGCTTCGTAAGTTTTAGCTCTACCAATAACGTCATCAGACTTAACAGTTAAGATTTCACGTAAAGTACTAGAAGCTCCATAAGCCTCAAGTGCCCAAACCTCCATCTCTCCAAAACGCTGACCTCCAAATTGAGCCTTACCTCCAAGTGGTTGCTGCGTAATCAATGAGTATGGTCCGATAGAACGTGCGTGCATCTTATCATCAACCATGTGTCCTAATTTAAGCATGTAAATTACACCCACAGTTGCTTTTTGTGCAAAACGCTCTCCAGTTCCACCATCATAAAGATAAGTATGTCCGAAACGTGGTACGTTAGCCTCATCAGTCAAAGCATTGATTTCGTCTAGAGAAGCACCGTCGAAAATTGGAGTAGCAAATTTTCTACCCAAGTTCATACCAGCCCATCCAAGAACAGTCTCATAAATCTGACCAATGTTCATACGTGAAGGTACCCCAAGTGGATTCAATACGATATCTACTGGTGTTCCATCCTCTAAGAAAGGCATATCTTCATGACGAACGATTCTAGCAACAATACCTTTGTTACCGTGACGTCCCGCCATTTTATCACCAACTTTTAACTTACGTTTTTTAGCGATATAGATTTTAGCCAATTTCAAGATTCCAGATGGTAATTCATCTCCAACTGTAATAGTGAATTTCTCTCTTCTTAAAGCTCCTTGTAAGTCGTTCAGCTTAATTTTATAGTTATGAATTAAATCATTAACCATTTTATTTGTAGCATCATCAGCAACCCATTGACCTTTACTTAAGTGAGCAAAATCTTCTACTGCGTAAAGCATTTTTTGAGTATATTTTTTACCTTTTGGTAAAACTTCTTCACCCAAATCATTCATTACACCTTGAGATGTTTTTCCGTTAACGATCAAGAATAACTTCTCAACCAATCTGTCTTTTAATTCAACAAATTTAGTTTCGAATTCCATTTCTAAAGCGCCTAAAGCATCTTTATCCTGAGTACGTTTACGTTTATCTTTTACGGCTCTTGCAAATAATTTTTTGTCAAGAACTACACCATGTAAAGATGGAGAAGCTTTTAATGAAGCATCTTTTACATCACCTGCTTTATCCCCGAAGATTGCACGAAGCAATTTCTCCTCTGGAGTAGGATCTGATTCTCCTTTTGGTGTAATTTTTCCGATTAGAATGTCGCCAGGTTTAACCTCTGCTCCAATTCTGATCATACCGTTTTCATCTAAATCTTTAGTAGCCTCTTCAGAAACGTTAGGAATATCGTTTGTTAACTCTTCGTTTCCTAACTTAGTATCTCTAACCTCTAATGAATAATCATCAACGTGGATAGATGTAAAAATATCATCACGAACTACTTTCTCAGAAATTACAATCGCATCCTCGAAGTTGTACCCTTTCCATGGCATGAACGCAACTTTTAAGTTTCTACCTAAAGCTAATTCACCATTTTGAGTAGCATATCCTTCCGATAATACTTGTCCAGGAATAACTCTGTCACCTTTTCTTACGATTGGTTTCAAGTTGATACTTGTTCCTTGGTTGGTTTTTCTAAATTTAATTAAGTTGTACGTTTTCTCGTCAGCATCAAAACTTACCATTCTCTCGTCTTCTGTACGATCGTATTTAATAGTAATGATGTTAGCATCAACATATTCAACAGTTCCATGCCCTTCAGCATTGATTAATACTCTTGAATCTGAAGCTACCTGACGCTCTAAACCTGTACCTACGATTGGTGCTTCAGGACGGATCAAAGGAACTGCCTGACGCATCATGTTAGATCCCATCAACGCACGGTTCGCATCATCATGCTCCAAGAAAGGAATCAATGACGCAGAAATCGAAGCGATCTGGTTAGGAGCAACGTCTGTATAATGAACTACTGATGGCTCAACAACTGGGAAGTCACCTTCCTCACGAGCAATAACATTGCTTGCTGTAATCTTACCAGAAGCATCCATTTCAATGTTTGCCTGAGCAATCATTTTACCTTCTTCTTCTTCAGCACTTAAGTAAACTGGAGTACTTTCTAAATCAACTACACCATTTGTTACTTTACGGTATGGAGTTTCGATGAATCCCATTCCGTTTACTTTTGCATAAACACCAAGAGATGAAATCAAACCAATGTTTGGTCCCTCAGGAGTTTCAATCGGACATAAACGACCATAGTGCGTATAGTGAACGTCACGAACCTCGAAACCAGCTCTTTCTCTCGAAAGTCCACCTGGTCCAAGTGCAGAAAGTCTTCTTTTGTGTGTAATCTCAGCTAATGGATTCGTTTGGTCCATAAATTGAGATAACTGGTTAGTTCCAAAAAAAGAGTTGATAACTGATGATAATGTTTTAGCATTGATCAAATCAATTGGTGTAAACACCTCGTTATCTCTAACGTTCATTCTCTCACGAATAGTTCTAGCCATACGTGCTAAACCAACACCGAATTGTTGAGACAATTGTTCACCAACTGTTCTAACACGACGGTTTGATAAGTGATCAATATCATCAATCTCTGCTTTAGAGTTGATCAATTCGATCAAATATTTTACGATTGTAATAATATCTTCTTTGGTAAGCACTTGCTTATCCATAGGGATATCTAAATTCAATTTTTTGTTCATTCTGTAACGACCAACTTCACCTAAGTTATAACGTTGATCAGAGAAGAACAATTTATCTATAATACCACGAGCAGTTTCCTCATCAGGCGGCTCAGCGTTACGCAACTGACGGTAAATGTGCTCTACAGCTTCTTTTTCAGAGTTTGTTGGATCTTTTTGTAACGTATTGTGGATAATAGCATAATCTGCTTGGTTATTATCCTCTTTGTGTAACAAAATAGATTTAACGTTAGAATCGATAATCTCTTCAACATTATCTTTGTCGATAATAGTGTCACGATCAAGGATGATTTCGTTACGCTCGATAGAAACTACTTCTCCAGTATCCTCATCAACGAAATCCTCGTGCCATGTGTTCAATACACGTGCAGCAAGTCTTCTTCCAATATATTTCTTAATACCAGTTTTAGAAACTTTAATTTCTTCCGCTAAGTCGAAAATTTCAAGGATATCCTTATCTCTTTCGAAACCGATAGCACGGAATAAAGTTGTTACAGGTAATTTTTTCTTTCTATCGATATAAGCGTACATTACGCTGTTAATATCTGTAGAGAATTCTATCCAAGATCCTTTAAAAGGAATTACTCTTGCAGAATAAAGTTTAGTTCCATTTGCGTGGAATGACTGTCCAAAGAAAACCCCAGGAGAACGGTGTAATTGTGACACTACAACACGCTCGGCACCATTGATTACAAAAGTACCACTTGGAGTCATATAAGGTATTGTTCCAAGATAAACATCTTGTACAATTGTTTCAAAATCTTCGTGTTCTGGATCTGTACAGTATAGTTTTAACCTAGCTTTTAAAGGCACACTATAAGTAAGACCTCTCTCTATACATTCTTGAATTGTATAACGTGGTGGATCAACAAAATAATCTAGGAATTCCAATACAAAGTTGTTTCTTGTATCTGTAATTGGGAAGTTTTCCATGAAGGTATTGTATAACCCTTCGTTGCCTCTTTCGTCAGATTTCGTTTCTAATTGAAAGAAATCTTTAAAAGATTTAACCTGAACATCAAGAAAATCTGGATAGTCAGGGATATTTTTTGTAGAGGCAAAATTCAATCTTTCAGTCTGATTTGTTATCATCAATGGACAAAATTTTGATTAAAAAAAAGTAATTTTTTTGTGTAAGACACACTGTTTAATCTATACTTTCTTATTATAATCAATACATCTTTAAAAATAAACTATAAATGAAGTTCAATTTTTTTTCTTCGTATTGATCAAAAACTTTTTCGTATTTTAAACTATTTGATAATAAAACTTGATATATTTTATTATACGAAAAATGGTTTAGACCCTTGGATGGTTACATCCAAGGTCTAAACCTAGTTCTAAACTGTGTTTTGTTATTTTAACTCAACAACAGCTCCAGCTTCTTCTAATGATTTTTTAAGACCTTCAGCCTCTTCTTTAGAAACACCTTCTTTAACAGTACTTGGAGCACCATCAACTACATCTTTAGCTTCTTTAAGACCTAAACCTGTAAGTTCTTTAACTAATTTTACAACTGCTAATTTAGAAGCACCAGCTTCTTTTAATACAACTGTAAATTCAGTTTGTGCTTCTTCAGCAGCACCTTCTCCACCACCAGCAGCAACTACTACAGCTGCAGCAGCAGGCTCGATACCATACTCGTCTTTTAATATTGTTGCTAATTCGTTAACTTCTTTAACTGTTAAGTTAACTAATTGTTCTGCGAATTGTTTCAAATCTGCCATTTTTTCTATCGTTTAAAATGATTTGTAAAAATATAATTTATTTATTGTGCGCTAATTTAAGCAACAAGGAAGCAAGCTTCCCTGCTTTGATTATTATGCTTCAGTTTCTTCTTCGCTTCCTGCGAATTTGTTTTGTAAAGCAGAAATAATTCTTTGAGCTGGAGATTGTAATAATCCAATAAGTTCTCCAAGTAACTCTTCTTTAGATTTAATAGTTGCTAATGCATCTAATTGGTTATCCCCAATGTATACTTCTGAATTGATGTAAGCTCCTTTTAAAACTGGTTTATCAGATTTCTTACGGAAATCTTTGATAATTTTTCCAGGTGCGTTAGCAACATCAGAAATAAAGATAGCACTGTTACCAGTTAAAACTGTAGGTAAATCACCATAATCATTAGAAGAAGCTTCCATTGCTTTTGCAAGCAAAGTGTTCTTTACAACTTCTAATTTGATACCTGCTTTAAAACAAGCTCTACGTAAGTTTGAAGTTGTCTCTGCGTTTAAACCAGAAATATCAGATACATAAATGATATTTGTACCAGCTAACTGCGCAGTTAAATTTTCAATCGCGATTGATTTTTCTTCTCTAGTCATACTAAAAATTTTTAACTACCAATTATACTGCTTTTGGGTCTAATGCAATAGCAGGACTCATTGTGCTTGTAAGGTGAATACCTTTAATGTATGTACCTTTAGCAGCAGTTGGTTTAAGTTTTATTAATGTTTGAATAATTTCGTGTGCGTTGTCAACAATCTGCTCAGCTCCAAAAGAAACTTTACCGATTCCTGCGTGTACGATACCAGTTTTATCAACTTTAAAGTCAATTTTACCAGCTTTAACTTCTTGAACAGCTTTTGCAACATCCATAGTTACAGTACCTGTTTTAGGGTTTGGCATTAAACCTCTAGGTCCTAAAATACGACCTAATGGACCTAATTTACCCATTACAGCAGGCATAGTGATGATAACATCTACATCTGTCCAACCGTCTTTAATTTTTTGTAAGTAATCGTCAAGACCAACGTGATCTGCTCCAGCCTCTCTTGCTTCAGCCTCTTTATCTGGAGTAACCAACGCTAATACTTTAACGTCTTTTCCTGTTCCGTGAGGTAAAGTTACCACACCTCTTACCATTTGATTCGCTTTTCTTGGATCTACACCCAGACGAACTGCGATATCAACAGACTCATCAAATTTTGCAGAAGCAACAACTTTCAATAATGCCGCAGCATCTTTTAGAGAGTATAATTTGTTCTTTTCAATTTTTGAAGCAGCCTCTTTTTGCTTTTTTGTTAATTTTGCCATGTCTTTTTCTTAATTAAAAAGGAGCATCTCCTGATACAGTTATACCCATAGATCTAGCTGTTCCAGCAACCATACTCATAGCTTTCTCAATTGTGAAAGCGTTTAAGTCCGGCATTTTGTCTTCAGCAATAGTTCTAATTTGTTCCCAAGTAACGCTAGCTACTTTTTTACGATTAGGCTCACCAGAACCAGATTTTAGCTTTGCAGCTTCCATTAACTGAACTGCTGCTGGAGGAGTCTTAACAACAAAATCGAATGATTTGTCTTTGTACACAGTGATTTGCACTGGACAAATTTTGCCAGGTTTATCTTGAGTTCTAGCATTAAATTGCTTACAAAACTCCATGATATTAACCCCAGCAGCTCCTAAAGCAGGTCCAACCGGTGGCGACGGATTCGCAGCACCTCCCTTAACTTGTAGTTTAACTACCTTACTAATTTCTTTAGCCATTTTTAAAAAATTTAACATTGTAATCAATGGAAGCGATTACAATGGTTTATTATAGTGTAACAAAAATTATACTTTTTCTACTTGCATAAAACTTAACTCTAGTGGTGTTTTTCTTCCGAAAATCTTAACCATTACTTCAAGTTTACGCTTTTCTTCATTGATTTTCTCAACAGATCCGTTAAATCCATTGAAAGGTCCATCAATAACCTTAACCGTTTCCCCAACACTAAATGGAATAGAACGAGTGTCTGTATTTACAGCTAACTCATCTACCTTACCTAACATACGGTTTACTTCAGAAAGTCTTAAAGGAACAGGTTCCCCGCCTTTAGTTTCTCCTAAAAATCCAATAACACTAGTAATTGACTTAATAATATGAGGGATTTCACCAACTAAGTTAGCTTCAATCATAACATATCCAGGAAAGTAAACTTTATCCTTAGACGATTTTTTCCCATCTTTTACAGTAACTACTTTTTCAGTAGGAACCAAAACCTGAGAAACATAATCCTCCATACCTAATCTCGCAATCTCAGTCTCGATATAAGCTTTCACTTTATTCTCTTGACCACTAACCGCTCTAACTACGTACCATTTTTTCACATTATTATCTGCCATCACAAAAAAATTATCCTTTTAACCAGTTAAAAAATCCAGCCAAAGCTTTTGCAAAAAATTCGTCCACTCCCCATGTTGCCAAAGCGAATAAAATCGAAAATACAGCCACAACAATTGTCAATTTTTGAACTTCAGCCCAAGCTGGCCAAGTAACATTTGACTTTAACTCTTCGAAAGCCTCTGATAAATAATTAGTAACTTTTGTCATTTGATATATTTTTTATTGCACGGGCGGAGGGATTCGAACCCCCATCAACGGTTTTGGAGACCGCTATTCTACCCTTGAACTACGCCCGTAATTAAAGCCAGTGATTTCAGTTAAGAAATCACTGGCTTTTATTTATTTATAGAATTACTCTACGATTTCAGTAACCTGACCAGCACCAACTGTTCTACCACCTTCACGGATAGCAAAACGTAAACCTACGTTCATAGCGATTGGGCTTAATAAAGCAACTTCAATAGTTAAGTTATCACCTGGCATTACCATCTCTACACCTGCTGGTAAAGAAATAACTCCTGTTACGTCAGTTGTACGTACGTAGAACTGTGGACGGTAGTTATTGTGGAATGGAGTGTGACGTCCACCTTCTTCTTTTTTCAAGATATAAACCTCAGCTTTGAATTTAGCGTGTGGTTTTACTGAACCTGGCTTAATAATAACCATACCTCTTTTGATATCAGCTTTATCAATACCTCTTAACAATAAACCTACGTTATCTCCAGCTTCACCTCTATCAAGGATTTTACGGAACATCTCAACTCCAGTAATAGTAGAAGTTAATTTTTCAGCTCCCATACCAATGATTTCAACAGGATCTCCAGTGTTAGCAACTCCAGTTTCGATACGACCTGTAGCAACAGTTCCACGACCTGTAATTGTAAATACGTCCTCAACTGGCATCAAGAATGGTTTAGCAACGTCACGCACTGGCTCTTCGATCCAAGCATCAACAGCTTCCATTAATTCGATAATTTTAGGTACCCAGTTTGGATCATTGTTTAATCCTCCTAAAGCAGAACCTTGAACTACAGGACCATTATCTCCATCATATTCGTAGAAAGATAATAAATCTCTAATTTCCATTTCAACAAGCTCTAATAACTCAGCATCATCAACCATATCCACTTTGTTCATGAAAACAACGATTCTTGGAATACCAACCTGACGACCTAAAAGGATGTGCTCACGAGTTTGTGGCATTGGACCATCTGTAGCAGCAACTACTAAGATAGCTCCGTCCATTTGAGCAGCACCAGTAACCATGTTTTTTACGTAATCCGCGTGACCTGGACAGTCAACGTGAGCGTAGTGACGGTTAGCAGTTTCGTACTCTACGTGTGATGTATTAATAGTAATACCTCTTTCTTTCTCCTCTGGAGCGTTATCGATTTGATCAAACGATTTTGCTTGACAGTAACCAGCATCTGACAATACTTTTGTAATTGCAGCAGTTAATGTAGTTTTTCCGTGATCTACGTGTCCAATTGTACCTATGTTTAAGTGCGGTTTGGAACGATTAAAATTCTCCTTTGCCATTTTACTTAATTTTTAATCTTAGTTATATATTAATTTTCAATTTCCTACTTACTTGAGCCAATGTCGGGATTTGAACCCGAGACCTCTTCCTTACCAAGGAAGCACTCTACCCCTGAGCTACACCGGCAGAGAGTTCTTATTTGAGATTTCAGAATTTAGATTTTAGACATCAACAATCTAAAATAAAATTAAGAATCTTAAACTTCTTTTTTTGTGGGGAGAGCAGGATTCGAACCTGCGAAGTTCACACAGCAGATTTACAGTCTGCCCTCGTTGGCCGCTTGAGTATCTCCCCTAATTTTTAAAATCCTATTATTTTAAAGAACAAATTTCAAATCGTATTTGAAATATTTTGAGCCGATAGAGGGACTCGAACCCACGACCTGCTGATTACAAATCAGCTGCTCTAGCCAGCTGAGCTACATCGGCGAATGCATTAAAAAAGTCCGCTATTTCTAACGGACTGCAAATGTAGCTATTTTATCTTTTAATCAAAACATTTTTTAAAAAAAATTTCAATTAAATATGTGCTCTTATTTTTTCTTTCCTTTTTACCAATAAACGTTCTAATGATTCTGCCGAAAGCTCTACAGCCTCTTCAAAGGTTTTACACTGTTTCTTAACCAAAAAATCATCTCCGGGAACATTAATCTTAATCTCTACTGCTTTATTCTCCTTCTCACTTGTTCTCTCAACTTTTAAAAAAACATCAGCCGAAACAACTCGGTCATAATACTTCTCAAGCTTATCCATTCTTTCTTGAATAAAATCGACCAATTTTCTGTCGACAGTAAAATTAACTGCATGAACATCTACCTTCATAATACAAATTTTAAAAATTTAACACTGTAGAATTATTACTTATTTCTTGGATGGGCACCTTTATACACTTTCTTAAGCTCCGCCAAACTGTTATGCGTATATACTTGCGTAGATGCCAAACTAGAATGCCCTAACAATTCCTTGACTGAATTCAAATCTGCCCCGTTATTTAATAAGTGAGTTGCAAAAGTATGCCTAAGCACATGCGGACTTTTTTTAACCTTTTCAGAGACTCTACTAAAGTATGAATTAATTAAACGATATACAAAAGATTCGCTCATTTTTAACCCTTTCTTTGAAACAAAAAAATAATCTGAATCAGCAATAGATTCTAAATCATCTCTCTCCTTTAAATAAGATCCAATCTGACTTGAGATAATTGGCAAAATCGGAATAATTCTTTCTTTATTTCTCTTACCCAAAACCTTTATTACACCAGATGAAAGATCCACATTCTTAATCATTAAATGAATTAATTCAGCACGACGCATTCCTGTAACATAAAACATCTCCACAATAAGTTTATCGCGAACCTCTTCAAAACCTACCGGAATCTCAATTTCACTCAGCAAATCCTTCAATTCCTTTTCAGAAAAAGGAACTTGCACAACCTTGGGAACTTTTAAAGATTTATGCTTCAACATTGGATTTAAAGCAATTTGTTTTGTTTTGAGCAGAAATTTATAAAAAGCTTTTAAAGAAGCCATCTTTCTATTTACAGACACATTAGAAATCCCTTGATCAACCAAAAAAACGATCCAGCTTCTTATCTGACTATAATTTACTAAATCTACATTTTCTTGATCAAAATTCTCTTTAAGAAAATACTCAAAAGAAATCAGATCATTTAAATACGCCTGCGCCGTATGAGGAGAATATTTTTTCTCCAGTAAAAGATAATCCCCAAAAGCCTCTTTATTTGTTTTCATAATTAAAATCTCAATAATAAGCATAAAAAAACCGTTAGAATCAAAATTAAAACATTTTGATCACTAACGGTAATTATTTTTGAAAAGCTAATATTAACTTTCTAAGCTATCTTTCAAACCTTGAATGTAAGCAGCTTTTTGAATTTGAGCTCTTTTTACAACAGAAGGCTTAATAAAAGCAGTACGTGCTCTTAATTGACGAACAGTTCCTGTTTTATCAAATTTTCTTTTATAGCGCTTTAATGCTCTATCGATATTTTCTCCGTCTTTAATTGGTATAATTAACATAATATAGACACCTCCTCTCGTTAAGGCTGCAAATGTAGAAATTAATTATTGATTATGAATTATAATTTGTGAATTTATTTTTTAAAGAAAAGATAACCTCTTTATTATTTCAACAAATTTCTAGAAATAACCAATTTTTGTATTTCAGTCGTTCCTTCACCTATAGTGCATAATTTAGAATCTCTGTAGAATTTTTCTACCGGATAGTCTTTAGTGTAGCCATATCCGCCATGAATTTGAACGGCATCATTCGCAATTTTAACACAGGCTTCTGAAGCATACATTTTTGCCATTGCACCCGCTGTAGTGACTTCTTTGTGTTTTTGTTTTAAAAAAGCTGCCTTATGAAGCAATAACTCTGATGCTTCAATTTCGGTTGCCATATCAGCAAGTTTAAAGGAAATTCCCTGAAAATTACTGATTGGCTGTCCAAACTGATGTCTTTCTTTAGAATATTTTAAAGCCGCTTCGTAAGCCCCTTTCGCGATACCTAATGATAAAGCTCCTATAGAAATTCTACCTCCATCAAGAATTTTCATAGCCTGAATAAAACCTTGTCCAACTTCACCCAACCTATTTGCATCAGGAACACGGCAATTATCAAAAACCAATTCTGCTGTTTCACTTGCCCTCATTCCTAGTTTATTCTCTTTCTTTCCAGATGAAAATCCCTGCATTCCTTTTTCAAAAACAAAAGCGGTCATTCCTTTAGAATCTCCTTTTTCACCAGTGCGCACCACAACAACTGCGATATCTCCAGAAATTGCATGTGTTATAAAGTTTTTTGCTCCATTTATTATCCAAGAATCACCATCTTTTACAGCAGTCGTATTCATTCCGCCAGCATCAGAACCCGTATTGTGCTCTGTCAAACCCCACGCTCCAATAAACTCTGCCGTTGCCAATTTAGGCAGCCATTTTTTCTTCTGCTCTTCGTTACCAAAAGTCAGGATATGATTGGTGCATAATGAGTTATGCGCAGCAACTGACAATCCTATTGATGGATCTACTTTTGAAATCTCTTCAATTATAGTCACATATTCGTGATATCCCAAACCCGAACCACCATATTCTTCCGGCACCAAAACTCCCATGAACCCCATTTCTCCTAATTTCTTAAATAAAGGAACTGGAAATATCTGCGACTCATCCCATTCCATTATATAAGGCCTGATATTTTTTTCAGCAAAATCTTTTATAGACTGTGCTATCATTAACTGTGTTTCGTTATAATCAAAGTTCATTTGTTAGTTTCTTTTAGTACTCCAAATATAAACTAATTATTTTTGCTTTTTCAACAGGAAAATCTTTAATTTTTGCTAAATCCTCAATATTTTTAAAATCTCCGTTCATACTTCGATAGGTTACAATCTGTTTTGCAAGTGTATATTTGAAGTAAGGAAACTGAGATAATTCCTTTAAAGACGCTTCATTAACCTTTATTCTTTTTAATGATGACGGAATTACTACTTTAAAATGACTTTGCAATTCATTTATTACTTCTGGCGATAGTCCCCATATATCAACCATTTGATCTATTGATACAAAACACCCTAGAATCTCTTTCTGTTTTAGTATTCGAGTCGACAACCCTTCTCCAATTCCATAAATTTTAATCAAATCTTCTTGAGTTGCTTGATTTATATCTAGTACTTCAATTTTTTGCTTCTTCGGGAACTCATGCCTTTCATAATTAGTATTATATGATTTAAATTCCGTTTTTTTATGCTGGACCCAATCTGGAAATTTAAGCAAAGGAGAAATTTTACTAAGTAATGAATCTGAAATACCGGTTACCTTTTGAAACTCATCTACAGAATTCACATATTTATTTTCTTTACGAAATGCTAGCAATCGATCTATTTCTTCAACTGACATTCCGAGTTTATAACCTTTATAATCTGAAATAAAATTAGGATTGATTTGATATTTCACAGTAGTACTATTTTTTTTAGCCGCTTTTTCAATATTAATTTCCGATTGAAGAGCAAGCCATTTTTCTTTATCGGGAATTCTCTCTTCTGAAACTGTAAAATCAGCAAACAAATAAATCAATTGCAAGGCTGTTATTGTAAAAAACAGCAAAAAAATACCTTTGCGTTGGTATTTTGTAAAATGCAAATACCTTTTAAAAGACTTAAAATTCATACCAAAAAACAATTTTATTTACAAAATAAGAAAAAACTTTCAAATTTAGAAAGAAAATTAGTAAGAAAAGTAGTTTTTAAAAAATTATTGATTATGTTACAAAAGGCCAATTAATTTAATGAATATCAACAGTTCCAGAAAGTTCCTTGAGAGTCTTTTAAAAAAAATAAAGATTTTATAACTTAAAAGATGATAATTGTTTTTATTTTTTACAAAAAACAATACATTTGGCACTTAATAACAAATAAACCAATATTATAGTATGTCAATTTGGAGAGTTAAACCAATATCAGCTTTTGAAGCCGATATGAAGAAAAGTGATTTAAAGAGAGTCCTAGGAAAATGGAGTCTTACTGCCATTGGTGTTGGTGCCATTATTGGTGGGGGAATTTTTGTACTTACGGGTACTGGGGCTTATTATCATGCAGGTCCAGCATTAGCAATTTCGTTTATTATCGCAGGTATTGCTTGTGTTTTTGCGGCTCTTTGCTATTCTGAATTTGCTTCAATTTTACCAGTAGAAGGCTCTGCGTATGCTTATGCTTATGGTACTATTGGAGAAATTTTTGCGTGGATAATTGGCTGGGGACTTATTCTAGAATATGCAATGGGATCTATGACTGTCGCCGTTTCCTGGTCTGGATATTTTAATAAATTACTTAAACTCTTTGGTATTAAACTTCCTGAATGGCTGACAACAGATCCTGCAAGTTACACAGGAGAAGGTTTTTCCATGAATCTTCCAGCTTTCTTAATTGTTATTTTAGTTATTTCACTACTTATCAAAGGAACAAAAAGTGCTGCTAAAGCTAACAATGCTATCGTTATTCTTAAAGTTGCTGCAGTAATCTTTGTAATTATTGCTGGTCTTTTCTTTATTAATACTGCTAACTGGAGCCCATTTATTCCTGAAGCTACTCAGATTATTGAAAAAGAAACAACTCACAACGCTTATGGATTTGGAGGAATTGTTTCTGGAGCAGCTGCTATTTTCTTTGCTTATGTTGGTTTTGATGCCGTTTCTACACAAGCTGGAGAAGCTATTAATCCTAAAAAAGATGTACCGTTTGCAATTATTGCTTCTTTATTAATCTGTACTACTTTATATATTCTTGTTTCTCTTGTATTAACAGGAATGATGAATTACCAGGATTTTAATCCACTAGGAAAATATCCTGAAGCTATTAAAGCTCCTGTTGCATATGCATTTGATATTGCTGGACAAGGCTGGGCTGGATTTATTATTACTGTTGCCGCAACTATTGGTCTTGTATCGGTATTAATGGTAATGATTATGGGTCAATCAAGAATTTTCTTGGGAATGTCTAAAGATGGTTTAATACCTTCTGTTTTCTCTAGAGTAAACCCTATTTCTGGATCTCCTACTACTAACTTAATGATTTTAGGAGGTATTATCGCAACAGTTGCTGCATTTACACCAATCAATAAACTAGCAGATATGACAAGTTTTGGTACTTTATTTGCCTTTACAATGGTTTGTATTGCTGTTTGGATCTTAAGAGTTAAACAACCTGGTTTAACAAGAACATTTAAAGTTCCTGCATTACCTGTTATTGCTGTACTAGGAATTGCAATTAACACTTATCTTATCATCAATTTAAGTGTTGACGCTCAATTATTTTCACTTGGATGGCTTGCAATTGGTATTCTTGTTTACTTTGGCTATAGTAAGCAAAGATCAAAACTTAATGATACAAAAGGATTCGAAGAATAAAGAAATACTATTCAATAAAAAAGCTCCAAATTTAATTTGGAGCTTTTCTTTTATAAATCAAATACGGATGTTCTTTTTGAGCGGATTAAGTCTTTTAGCCTAATCCAAAATGCCAATGTTAAATAAACTCCAAATCCTAAACCTGCAGTAACAAAAGAAATATAAATAAAAAACAATCTTACACTTGTTACACGCATACCAAGTTTATCTGCTAATCTTGAAGAAACATGAAATCCATATTTTTCAAAAAAGAACTTTAGTTTTAAAATAGCTGACATACTTATACTTTTGAGTTTAGACTTTTACATTGCAAAAATACAGATTTTTCAAATATCTAATTTTCTAATTGACCGATTATCTAATTATTTTTCAAAAGCTCTACTCCAATTCCACACTTCAAACAGGCTTTATGATTGCAATATTCCTTTTTTAGTTCAAGCAAAGTCTGACTTTCAAATGCGTTTTTTGATTTTACTCCGAAAGAAATAAACTTATCTATTACAGCATTTTTCTCTGGTTCGACTTCTTTCATAAAATCAATTAAATCATCAATAATAACTTCTCCTAATGTTGAAGAATAAGCAAACCGAATTGGAATAATAGTATTTATAGCAATCAAGTCTAAAAACGACCTTGATAATGATTTTACCTTCTTTGCACTTTCCCTGTCAAATTGATAATGGTTCTTCCAATAATCACTCACAGAAACGTTAAACAAACTATATACACTTTCAAGGGATTTCAAATTTTTAATTTCAGAAAACAAATTCTGCCGTTTATGATATAAAGCCGCTAACTGTGAAAGTCTTATGGTTGGAAAATTATCTGGCCGAAGTTTAAAAAATTGGATCGGTTCTATAAATGTTCTTTCTAATTGATATTTATGCAACAAATAAAAATATCTAAAGCTTAAGTCTTTAAAGTAAACATCTTCTTTCTCTGCATTCAATAAACCAGCAGATCCAAAAAATAATGCTTCAAGATTTTCTATTTCAAAACTTTCTTTTCTGATAATTGAAAATGGAATTGATTTAGCAATTTGCAAAAAGGAAGTTCCATTTGTATTTAAACCAAAATTCTTTGCTAAAAGACAAAATAAAACCGCTTCCCAATCTTGATTTGTTTCTTCCAATAAATCATAAATAAATTTAGATTTACGTTCTAATCGCTCTAAAAACAATCTTTCCTGCCAGCTTTTAAAAACAAATTCATCAATATCTTTGATTTGTTTCTCACAAGAAATCCAAGTTTTAGGAGTCACGAGCGCATAATAATTATCTATCATTTCTTTACGAACATAATCCTTAAGAACCAAAACGGGAATTTCTGTATTATCTTCCCTAAAAATAGCTGTATCGTTTTCCCATACCACATGTAGAATAACATTTTTATAGGCAGGATCATTTTCGTGGTTATGCAGGTACCAGTCTGAGGATTTTAAGTGAATTTCTACATTTCCAGCCCATTTCTGATTTCCTATTTCTATGTGGGCGTTAAAAAAGTCAGGCCCAGAAAGTTCTAAATAATCACCTGTTTTTAGAATAGTAATCAGTTCGTCTTGAGCCGTTTTCAATTGCAAAGTATCAAACTTCTTGAACTTCCAGAGATAATGAAGAAAGTCTTCTCTCATTTTTAAATCTTATAAGGTTTATAAAATCTAAAAATAATAAAATTTTAATACTATTCTTACAAAATAAAATTATTTAACGAAGCATGTATAATTTTGCACAAGCTCTAGCATCTGATAAAGCTTCATGGTGATTTAACTGAATTTTCATTTCACGACAGCAGTCACTCAATTTTGTTGGTTTTATTCCTTTTGATTTATATATTTTTACGGTGCATTCCCATTTTGTTGCGATATTTAAGTCTTCGTAATTTAAGCCATGAAGTAACATTGATTTCATTAAAACGTTACGGTCAAAACTTTCATTATGCGCCACAACAACACGATTTTTTAATCGTTTTTCGATCTCAGGATAAATCTGAAAAAAAGATTTTGAATTGATTGTATGTTTTGGATAAATTCCATGAACACGAATTGTAAAAGGATTATATTCATTATTCGGCGGTTTTATCAAGGTTACAAACTCGTCAACAATTATTCCGTTTTCAACTGTAACAATACCTACAGAACATGGATGGTATCCTGTAGCAGTTTCAAAATCTATAGCAGTAAAATTCATTCTATATTTTTAAAAGAAAATCCATAAATCCAATTACCAAAGTAACAAGATTTATGGATTAATTATATTTATAATGGTTTATTTTATGGAACCAATAATATCATACTTTGTAATAATATGGTGATGTCCGTTTCCTAAATCAACCAAAACGGCATCATTTTCTTTAGTAAAAAGTTTTGATACTTCTTCGATTGGAGTTCCTAATTTAACAATAGGAAAAGGTTTCCCCATTACTTCCTTAATTGGTTTTTCGGCAACATTTTTATCAGCAACATAACTTCTAAACAAGTCGGTTTCATCAACAGAACCTACAAAACCATTAATATCAACAACAGGAATCTGAGAAATTTTATATTTACGCATACGCTCAATTGCGTGTGAAACCAATTCTTCTGTACGAACAACAATTAATTCCTTATCAATGTGATCTTTAATAACATCCTCTGCCTTAGTAATATTTTCTTCTAAGAATCCACGCTCACGCATCCAGTCGTCGTTAAACATTTTACCTACATAACGGCTTCCAGAATCATGAAATAAAACGACTACAACATCATCTGGTTTAAAATGTTCTTTTAACTGCAGTAAACCTTTTATACATGCTCCTGCTGAATTTCCAACAAAAATAGCTTCTTCGAGTGCAATTTTTCTTGTATAAACAGCCGCATCTTTATCTGTAACTTTTGTAAAGCCGTCAATTAAAGAGAAATCTACGTTTTTAGGCAAAATATCTTCTCCGATACCTTCTGTTATATATGAATAGATTTCGTTTTCATCAAAAATACCCGTTTCATGATACTTTTTAAAAACCGAACCATACGTATCAATTCCCCAGATTTTAATATTAGGATTTTTTTCTTTTAAATATTTCCCAACACCAGAAATAGTTCCGCCAGTTCCAACACCAACAACAAAGTGAGTAATTTTACCCTCTGTTTGTTTCCAGATTTCTGGTCCTGTCTGTTCATAATGTGCCAAAGAATTTGACATATTATCGTATTGGTTTACATACCATGAATTTGGCGTTTCTTCTGCCAGACGTTTCGAAACAGAATAATAAGAACGAGGATCAGTAGGTTCTACATCTGTAGGGCAAACGACAACTTTTGCACCAACAGCACGAAGAATATCCATTTTTTCTTTTGACTGTTTATCTGAAATAACACAAATCAATTTATATCCTTTAACGATAGCAACAAGAGCAAGTCCCATTCCTGTATTTCCAGAAGTTCCCTCAATAATAGTTCCTCCCGGTTTTAATCTTCCATCAGCCTCAGCATCTTCAATCATTTTTACGGCCATTCTGTCTTTTACTGAATTGCCTGGATTAAATGTCTCGACTTTTGCCAATACTAACGCATCAATTTCAGCAACAATTTTATTGAGCTTTACCAAAGGTGTGTTACCAATTGTTTCTAAAATATTATTTGAAAAGTCCATTTTTATTTAAGTTTTAATAAGTGGTTTAAAATATAGTAAGTCTTTTTATTGGAAGAAATTCCAAACTAAACCAAAACGCAATACAAAATCACGATAAGGATTATTAGGCGCTGCATAATAATTGCTTTGCGTAAAAGCAGCGTTAAAATGTTCTGCTTTTAAGTAAAATCTAGTCTGACGGATTCGAGCATTTATAAAGAAATCAAATGTTGCAAAACCGCCTATCTTTTTATCCTGCTGCACAAAAAACTCTGCAATTACAGGATTATAATCATCTCCATAATATTTAGTAAGATAATTAAATACAAGTCCTGTCTGCATGTATAATGCTTTCTTGAAAAAATAACCTGAATAATAAAACGTATTTCTAGTTACGAAATCAGGAACATTTAAAATCAAATCAGATTGATCTACTTTTTGATATAGAAGTGTATTGTCTAATGCAAAAGGTCCAAATTTGAACTCACGGCTTGCCTTTATCTCTAAATAATTTATAGCATTCCCGTATTGATATGGAGTAACAATCTGCACATTTGCGACTGACGATGAATCAGCAAAATATAAATGATCTTTAAGAACTGTGTACTGAACCTGCCCTGTTAACCAAGGTGTTTTAATTTCGGCGCTAAGCGAATTTATTTTTTCGTTTTTAAAATTATTGGACCAATTATAAGCTACCCAGCTACTTTGAAATAAATTATAATTATTGTTTGGTAATTTATTGATGTTACGGTATCTGAAATCAAATTGAATTTTATCATTTAAATCGTATCGTAATTTCGCATCTAAATCTGAAAGTGATTGGTTTGTAATTGATCTAGAGTACAAAAACCTACCATTCCATTTGTTTTTTTGATATTCGTATTGACCTCCTACATTATTAATCTGTAAAAACAAGTTTCCAGGAACAGCAGTATTATCATCACGAATAATAATTCGTTCATATTTATAGTTAGATCTGTAATCATCTATAAAAAAATTAAACTTTCCTAAAAGAGAATTTTCGTAAGCAAGTCCCGCTTTATTATAAAGTCTTTCATATTTGGTCTGATCGTTTATATTGCTAGACGCATAGGAGTCACCAAAACGCTGTACTCTAGTACTAACATTATCATTATCTGTAACTGTAGAAAGTACGGTTGGCTGTTTGTATTCGTAACCTTTATTCTCGTAATTAAACTGATGCGTTACATATAAATTATTATTACCATTTGTTGGATTTACTCTAAAAGCATGATCAAAAAACAATCGTCTTCCTTTTAAAAGAGACTCTGCATCAGTTAGATAAACCTGTAATCTTTGTCGGTTTTTATAATCTTGGTTATCACTTTCAAAATTGCTTTCATTTGTAATTCCACCATTTTCTTCGTTCATGATGTCTTGAAAAGTATAATGCGCATTTATCGCATAACGTCTGCTTGTTGTAGCATAACTTGTTGTAAACCTAAAATTACCTGCACTCACTAACTGGTTAATATAATCTCCTTCGGACCTTAAACCTCTATAGGCAATAGAAAAATTGAGGTTTTTAGAAACGTTTAATGTAATAAAAGAATCTACATTTTGACCTTTATTAATTGTAGTATTAAAAAATAATTCTGTAAAAGGTGTCGCTGCCGAATAATATCTAATTTGATCTGCCTGTAGATAATTAAAATGTTTTCCGCTGAAACCAATTTCTGGATATGGAGAAAAACTCGTTAAACTATATTGAAGAGTATTTAAAGGTTGTCCGATATTTGAAAATTCCTGATATCCAAAAAGATCTTTCCTAAGATGATTTTGTCTATACGCACTTTTAATGGTCAGCGAAGTATCTGCATAAATTGTGTCGTGTTCCAGTGTAACAATCTTATATTGATCTATAGTAGCAATTTTAGCTTTTTTCTTTTTTACGGTATCCGTTATACTTGAATATTCCGTATTCATATCTAAATTATTTTTAGGAGCTGGTTTTACTTGAGAAAACAATAAAGTTGGTACAACTAATAAACATAGAAAAATGAATATTCTCATTTGATGGCTTTATATAAATTTATTTTGACAAAATTTGCTGAGCAAAGGTAAAAGATAAAAACGTATAAACGAAAAAACATAATATATAATATATAAGTCGCATCTTTTCGATCTTTTGAAACGAAAACCCCGTACACAAAAGTATACGGGGTTTTCAAAAAAAATTCAAAATAATTACCTTATTACCAGTCAGGATTTTGACCTAAACCTGGATTTGTATTCATTTCTAATTGAGGTAATGGCCATAAAAACCTACGGTCAGAAGAAGGTATAGCCGCAATAGGGGTAGCAATAACATAGGTATTGCCTAAAACAAATGCAGCTGCAGTAGGTGCACCATTTGCCATTTTAGCTGGAATACCATTTGTTGCAACTGATGTTATTGGATCTCCATCCAATCTGTGAATATCCGTCCATCTGCGCCCTTCTTGCAAAAACTCAATTCTTCTTTCTTTAAGAATAGCAGCAACCATTGCAGCATCTGTTGTAAAAGAAGCGTCTGTATAAGCCTGAGTAGCTACGTTTGCTAAAGATCTATTTCTTACAGAGTTCAATAATTGTAAAGCAGTTGGCAAATTTGATAAACGAGCTTGAGCTTCAGCCATGTTCAACACTACCTCAGCATATCTGATAACCGGAGCTGCATCCGATCTGTTAGTGACATCTGTATACTTATTTGTATATTTAACTCCTGTAGAAGGAGTATAAATAAATTTTCCATCTTCTCTACGCTTATCATCAGCTAACCATTGTGGATCTCTCCAAAGAATTGGGCTGATACATACTAAAGCTCTATCTTTTAATATAGGAGCCAAAGCACCATTTACAGTAGGATTAGAAATAGCTGAATGCTGGATAGAAAATATAGACTCAGAATTACTTGGTGCTGTAGAAGTAGTTCCTTGAAACGGAGCGTAAGGATCTACTGTTAATGCAAAGGCACCATTTAATTTAGCTCCTTCAACAAGTACATTTGGCCAATCTCTTTTTTGAAGATAAAGTCTTGTTTTGAACGCAATCGCAGCCCATTTAGAAGCTCTTCCTATAACTCTTGATGAAAATGTAGTACTGTTACCAGTAGTGATTAAAGTCTCAGCATCATTTAAGTCTGCCAAAATTTTATCATAACATTCAGCAACCGTATTTCTAGGTTTTGCAGATTCTGAATTAATTTCCTCAAATGTATTTACTCCAACCTCGCGGTAAGGAACACCTGGATGAGTAGCACCTGCTGTAAAATGATATGGTCTTGCAAAATAAGTAAGAAGCTCTAAATGCGTTATAGCTCTTAAAAATTTACATTGCCCGATATAGTTATCTCCGATTGCCTTAGTAATAACACCTTTTGCCACGGCCTCATTAGTTCCCTCAATCATAAGGTTACATCTGTTGATCAACCTGTAACCATCAACCCAGTAGTAAACATTATTCGCCGTAGTTGGATCATAGGTACTTCTATATGTTAACTCGAAAAAAGTTTGCATATTCACAACATCTTCTCCTCTAGTTTCTCCCTGCTCAACAAAAGCAGCTCCCCAAATATATCCTCTACCACCGTTTGGACTCGTAGGAACAGCATTATACTGTCCTATTGCAGCAGCATTGTAAACACCATTCATGTATGTTGCTATCAACGTAGGTGTTGTAAAAGCATCAGGACTTAGAATGTTGTTAATCGGTTTTAAATCTACTATTTTTTCTTCTGTACATGAACTCATCCCGAGTACCACCGCAGAAAGTAAAATTATTTTTATTATATTTTTCATATCTCTTTATTATAAACTTACATTTAATCCAACTGATACCACTTTAGCACGCGGAGTACCATTAATATCTACTCCAGAAGTTTCCATTTCAGGATTTAAACCTTTGTAATCTGAAATTAACCAGATGTTTTGGCCCTGAACAAAAAATCTAAAACTATCAACACCAATTTTATCTAATAATGGTTTAGGCAATGTATAACCTAAAGTTATATTATCAAGAGAGATAAAATCTCCTTTTTCGACAAAACGTGTACTAGCACTTCCAGAAAGATTAGTAAATGTATTTGAACTTGCATATAATCTTGGTGTCCATCCATCCCCAGGATTAGCAGCACTTTGCCATCTTCCTAAAATTTCGGTTCCGTTATTATTGAAGTTTTGGTTCATTAACTCTCTTCTTGTAGAGTTGAAAATTTCATTTCCTCCACTAAATCTGAACATGAAATTAAAATCAAAGTTTTTGTATTTCATATTAGATGACAATGAACCATAATATGTTGGCAATGTATTACCTAAGATTGTCTTATCAGCAGTTGACAAAGATGATCTGTTAGCAGCAGTCATAGCCGCTCCTGGGTTAGCAGGATCATATGGGTAATAGAATCCATCGTCAATATTTCCTTGAACTAAACTTCCATTTGCTTTGTAATAAACTGGGTTACCATTTGATTTATTAACTCCATAATATCTGAATCCGTACAAAGAATTGATTGATTCTCCTTCAGCAATAATGATATTTGGAGCAATGTTTGTATCTGTAGATGAACCTCCCACAATAGGCTGTCCTTGGTATAAAGTAGTAACTTTATTTTTAGTAAGTGTTAAGTTTGAAGCAATATCCCATGAAAAGTTTGCAGTATTGATTGCTTTAAAACTAACAGAGAACTCATATCCTTGATTATACATTTTACCAACGTTTTGGTTAACTGTATTGTTAGGAATACCAATAGAAGGAGGAGTCGGAGCTGCTAAAACTAAATTATCAATGTCATTTTTAAAATAGTCAAACGCTACAGTCAAACGGTTGTTTAAGAATCCTAAATCTACACCAAAGTCAACTTTAGTCGAAGTTTCCCACTGTAACAAAGGATTTGAGAACTGATAGTATCCAATACCATTTGAACTACCATATGGAGAACCAATTGTAAGATCTTTTGAAGGGTATGCAGCTCCGTTTAACACATCAACGTTACCCACTTCTGAGTATGAACCTCTTAATTTGAAATCAGAAACTACGTTGCTGATTCCTTCCATGAAACTTTCTTTAGAAACTGTCCAACCTGCTGAAACTCCAGGGAAGTTATTGTATCTAACATCCGATTCGAACTGTGAAATTCCGTCACGTCTAAGAGAAGCTTGTAAGAAGTATTTCTCTTTAAAATTATAAGTAAAACGTCCTAAGTAAGAAATAATTCCTTTTTCAGTAATACCACCACCAGTATCTTTTGTGTTAAAAGTATTTGTTACTAAGTTTTCATCAAAGAAATCACTGATAATATCACTTCCCTGCCCCCATAATAGCTGGTCTCTAGATTTTTGATATTCCATAACTCCTGTCAGACCAATATTATGATTTTCAGCAAAAGTATGTTTGTAATTCAAGATATTCTGCCAGTTCCATCTCAAAAGATTTCTATTGTCTTGGTATGCAATTCCGTTTGAAGTACGTCCATCTCCATGAATAGGATTCCAATATTGAAAACCATCTGTTGCTGCGTTATCAGCACTTACTTGTAATTTATAACTTAAATCAGAAGTAATTTTTGCATTTGCAAAAGCACTTAAAATGATTCTAGTTGTTTTTGATTTGTATTTGTTATGATCAAGAGCATAAATAATATTTGTAATATTATCTCCTGCTTCAGCTAAGTTATCCCATCTACCCACTGTTGCGTTGTTTGGGGAAAGATTGTAACCTGTTGGATCAGCAGCATCATAAATTGGAATATTTGGAAGCTGTCTAATTGTATTAAAAATATTTCCAGATAGACCGCTAGCATTACTGTTCAATCCGCTATATTCAGTTCTGCTCACAGCCAAGTTTGTACCGACACTCAACCATTTATTTACATCCTGATCAATGTTTGCTCTAATAGAATATTTTTTCATACTATTTGATAAATTGATTCCTTCCATATCAGAAAGACCTAAAGATAAATAGTATTTAGTTTTATCTGAACCTCCGCTGAAATTAAGATTGTGCGTCATTTGAGGAGCATCTCTTAAAACCGCAGACTGCCAATCTGTGTTATAGGTATTACCTGCTGCCCAAGCACCAAGTCCTGCATTAGATCTTTTCTCATTAGAGATTGTGATAAAATCAGGCGTTTGTAATAAGTCATATTTTTTAGCCGCACTTGCAACACCAAAAACACTTGAGTAAGAAACTTTTAAAGCCCCTTTCTTACCACTTTTAGTTGTAATTAAAATTACCCCGTTAGCCGCTCGAGAACCATAAATAGCAGTTGCAGCACCATCTTTTAATACGTCAAAAGACTCAATATCTTCTGGATTGATATCAGCTAAACCGTTTGTTGCTGAAACTCCTCCAATATCACCAGAATAAATCGGAATACCATCTACCACGATTAATGGCTCTGTACTACCTGAAATAGATCCTATACCTCTAATTCTAATTTTTGGCGCAGCACCAAGAAGACCAGTATTGGTTAAAACTTGAACTCCTGTTGCTCTACCAGCCAAAACACCTTCGAAAGAAGGAGTAACTAAGTTAGCAATGTCTTTTCCAGCAATTTTAGAGATAGATCCTGTTACCTCTTTTCTTTTCTGTACACCATAACCTACAACCACAACTTCATTCATTAATTGCGCCTCAGATTCCAATTCAATATTAATTGTATTAGATGTACCTACAGTAACGCTTTTACTGTCCATGCCTACATATGAAAAAACTAAAACATCCCCAGTTTTTGCTTTGATAGAATAACTTCCATCAAAATCTGTCTGGGTGTTTGCTTTAGATCCTTTCACAAGGACATTTACTCCTGGAATAACACCTGTTTTATCAGATACCTTTCCAGTTACAGTTCTCTCCTGAGCAAAAGAAAACTGCATAGATAACGCTACAAGGAGCGTAAAAATCCATTTTAATTTTAATTTCATTTTAAGATATTTTGAATTAGTAGTTCGCAAACATCTTAATTATTTCTTAAAATTACAAACAGTTTATTAACACTTTTTAATGTTTTTTTAATGTTATTTTAACATTAAAAATTAATAAATCAACAAATTGTTGTTTAAGCCTTATTATATTTAACAAAATGGTTAAAAATGCTATTTTTATCACTTTATAATTTTAACATTTTTTTAACTTTTAAAAGTGTAACAAATTTAATTTTAACAAGTACAATAAATTCATAATTATAAATATAATCCTAATAAAATCTAATTCAAGAAAAAAAATAGACATCGCCTTTCTTATTAAATAGTTCCCTTTGTATTTTAGAATTTGTTTTTTAGGTCAATTTTCAAAAAATCATAATCTTTGTACATTCAAAAAAAATTAAAAAAATGCTCGAAAAAAATTACTCCGGACTTGTTTTAGAAACTGGAACAGATGAAGCCGGAAGAGGATGTCTCGCTGGACCTGTTACAGCAGCAGCCATAATTCTTCCTGAAAATTTTGAGAATATAATTTTGAATGACAGTAAACAATTGTCTGAAAAAACAAGAGCTCTTTTAAAACCAATTATAGAAAAAGAGGCTCTTTGCTTTGCAGTAACTCATTTATTTCCTGAAGAAATTGACGAAATAAACATTTTAAATGCTTCAATGAAAGGCATGCAGGAATGTATTTTAAAACTAAAACATGTTCCCGAATTTATTATCGTCGATGGAAATCGTTCTTTAAATGCTAAACTTGGACTTAAAAATAGTTTTGGAAAACAGTTTTCCAATGAAGAAATTGCATTGTTAAAATCAATTCCAAATCAAAGTATCATAAAAGGCGACGGAAAATATTTGAGCATTGCTGCCGCATCTGTTTTAGCCAAAACCTACCGCGATGAATTTATGGATCAAATTCATGAAGAATTTCCCATGTATAATTGGAAAAAAAATAAAGGTTATCCAACAAAAGAACATCGTGAAGCCATAAAAAAATATGGCACTACAAAATACCACCGAATGAGTTTTAGGCTGTTGCCAGATCAGCTTGAACTTAATTTTATCGAATAAAAAAAAGACCTCAAGAGGTCTTTTTTTTATTCGAAAACAGCTTACTACTTCCTGCTCTTTAAAAATTCTGCAAATTGTTTGGTATCAAAATAAAAAGGTCTTATTGCAGTAATCTTTCCATTCTTTAAATCAAAATGCTCTGAAATTGGCACTGAAAGTGTTTTGCCTGATTTTTTGGCAGTGCTTTTTATTGTAAAATAAATAACCACTTCATTTTTAGATGCATCACTAAAATAAGTTGGTTCTTTTTCTATTTCAAAACTAGAAAATTCAGCTGATTTTGTAAACATTTTTGTCCACTCGCTAAATCCTATATAAGTACCTCCATACGGAAGTCCTTCTGCCTGATTGTAAACAGCTCCTTCTTCAATTAGGGTTGACATTTTAATGAAATCCTTTGTCTTAAAAAGACATTCAAAATATTGTGCCACAACACTATAATTATCCGATTCCAGCTTTTTCAAATTATCGGCTTCAGACACACTAACCTCTTTATCCCAAAAACCTATTATTTTGCTTACCTGGCCTTTACCATTTAACCTTGCAAAATCACGTCCAGTCATAATAACATTATTTTTCGAATCGGTAATTTTCCATTCCCAGGTCACATAATTGTCTTTTACAACCTTTGATCCGGAAGTTAAAATTGCATCAGGATTTTTTTTGTAAAATTCATTTATGACAGTATTGAATGCCGTAATTCCTTTAATAGATGCCGATGGATCTTCAAAAGTACTGTCTTCTAACCAAATTGATTTTATAAGCTTTAATCTAGCATCGTTATTCTTTTCTGACCATGCTTTTTCATAAATACTAATTGGATATAATTTATCCTTCTTTTGGGCAAAAAGACTGTTAAGTAAAAAAAGGAAGCAGAGTAAGTAAATTTTTCTCATAAGCAGTTTCATTAAAATAATTAGAATTATACATCAATATAGCCAAATATAACGCAAATACAGTATAAAATCAGCTTCTTTGTGCAATTTACCAACCTTTCAAAATCTTACCTTTTACGAAATGTTTTTTGCTTATTTTGAATACATTTTCATAAAAAACCGCTTTCTATCTAAAAATAATTTTCTCAATTGTGTTTTTAAGTGTTCTCCTTATAACAGAAAAAACCTATTTATCAAAATAAAAACCCGTTTCAAATATTTATCTGAAACGGGTTAACCTTTATTTGCTAGTATTTTAAACAAATTCAGCTTCGAACAACTGGGTTAGATGTTTGATAATTTTAGATTTTACTTCCTCTTCATCAACTTTTTCTACACCGAGTTCGACGTTTAGAGAAGTGACTCCTTTTCCGCGAATACCACATGGAATAATATTATCAAAATAGCCTAAATCGACATTTACATTTAAAGCAAATCCATGCATCGTCACCCAGCGTGAAGCTCTCACACCCATTGCGCAGATTTTGCGTGCAAACGGAGTTCCCGCTCCCAGCCAGACACCCGTTTCTCCTTCACTTCTGCCCGATTCTAATCCATATTCAGCCAAAGTCAAAATAATCGATTCTTCGAGCAAACGTAAATATTTATGAATATCAGTAAAGAAATTTTCTAGATCCAAAATAGGATAACCTACAATCTGTCCTGGTCCGTGATATGTTATATCGCCGCCTCGATTGATTTTATAGAAAGTAGCTCCTTTGGCTTCTAATTGTTTTTCGTTTAGCAGCAGATTTTCTAAGTCACCGCTTTTGCCCAAAGTATAAACATGAGGATGTTCTACAAATAACAAATAATTTGGAGTTGGCAGATCAAGTTCTTCTCTTCTGTTCTTGATTTTTAAATCGACTATATCTTTGAAAATTTCTTCCTGATATTCCCAAGTCGATTTATAATCTTTATTGCCCAGATCCTGAAGTTGGATTTTTTTGTTCATTTTAATTATTTTTCAAACTCAACGTCAAAGTTAAGTTTGTCTGGATTCTCCATATAATCCGTAAAAGAGTATTGAATTGTAATTGATTTTCGATCGTCGCTAAACAAAGCATTTGGATTAGAAACTTTCTTGATCTTTTTTGGGAAATTATATTTTACAATATAATTAGACGAAGCAAACATCATTTTAGACATATCTGCAGTAGAATCTTTTTTGATTTCGGCCAGTTTTTGTTTGTCAATTACTGCCTTTCTTGTAAATTTCTTTCCGTCGTAAGTATAACTTAATTTACTGTTATTATTTCCAAAACCGCTTCCCATCGGACCAACATTTGCACTGCCTTCTAATTTTTGAAGTGCACTTGCCGTTTGTAAAATATCTTGAAGTTCGTTTACATTTTTAAAATCAGTTCCCATTGTCATCAAAAACTGTTTTTTCTCTGCACTCATTTTGGTAGTAACTACAAAATTTTCAAGCTTTTTTAATTCCTTTTGAGCTTCTGGAGTCATTTTAGCGATGCTGTCCTTTTTTTCTTCAAATAGTTGTTTGAAAGTAAAAGTAGAATCAATATCTTTTTTTGCATCGGCTCCCATTTGGCTTCCAATTTGATCGCCAGCCATTTCCATTAAAGCAGAACCATCCATATCAACAGAAAATTTTCCAGTTCCGTTCTCGTTAATAGTAATGTTTTCGGTAAAAGTACAGCTTGTTAATGTTGCTATTAAAAAAGAAAAACTTAGTAATTTATATAATTTCATCGTAGTACAATTTTTTATCAAAGATACGAATTTACTTTTTAAGATTCTGAGGTTCTAAGATGGTAAGGCACTAAGAAAATATGTCAATCTTTTTGTCTAATCTGAAAATATTCATTCTAAAACGACTTCCAGATTTGTCATTTCAGGATTTTGCAAACAATCTGATAGTTTAAATTCTAAGATTAAAGATTTTTTATCTGAACCAATTATTGCTTTTGGATTGGAAAATGATTTGATATTTTTTGGAAAATGATATTTTAGAACATACGATTGCACCAGTTTTGAAGATCCATATTTAGAGATAAATTTTTCGCAATCTTGTTTTGCTTTCTCTAATTCAGCTGTATTTATAATTGAAACGGAACGCTTAAAAATTTTGCCATCAAAAGCATATTCAATTCTGAAATAGTGATTTTCTGCTTCCAATGCATAATTATGCTGTATATCTGAAGCATAATCTTCGGTTTTAAATAAATCTGGAATTTTTGAGACTTTATTAAACTGAAGCGAAAAAACAGTTCTAAATTCTTTTTCGTAAGAACTTCTTTTGATGTGAGCTTTTACATTGGCATATTTTTGAAACAACTGCTGCTCTTCTGGTTTATATTTTACAAAGTTTTCGTTGTATTTAGTTATATAATCTTGAAAAACATAAGCTGTGTCCTGAAAAACATTCTCTTTAGAATATTCTTCTCCAGCCAATTGCAAATAACTATTTTCTTCTCGAAACTGTTCTAGTTCTATGATCCCGCTTCCGTCCGAATGAATGGTAAGTGTCTCTGTAATTTGACAACTTGTAAAGAATATTAAGGATAAAAAAACAACTAGATATTTCATTTTTCTTATGAAAGTTTTGAGATTTTAAGATGCTAAGATAATTCGTTTTTTATTTAATTTCTTACCGTTTTTTCGCAAAGACAAATCAAAAGGCCTTATGAAAACAAAAATATCTTAACCTAGCCCCGATAGAAGTGGAAATCCTTTTATGTCTGCTTCGGCAGGCATAAAAGATTGTAACGGATAGCGGGACTAAAGGTAATTGAAACCCAATAAATTGCTGCTTCAAAAAATCTAAAAACTGCATTCTAAAATCTACATTCTTTTCTTTATCTTTGCACACTTAAAAAAATAGCACAAAATGGCATTATCAGAACAAGAAATCATCAGAAGAGAAAAACTTCAAAATTTACGCAATCTGGGAATCAATCCTTATCCAGCTAATCTTTTTCCTGTAAATCATACTTCGAAGCAGATAAAGGAAACTTTTGAGGAAGGTAAGAAGGTTATTGTTGCGGGACGTTTGATGAGTGTTCGTGATCAGGGTAAAGCTTGTTTTGCTGAATTACAAGACAGCGAAGGACGTATTCAATTGTACGTAAACCGCGATGTTTTATGTGAAGGTGATGATAAAACTTTATACAACCAAGTATTTAAAAAATTAACCGATTTAGGTGATTTTATTGGTATTGAAGGAGAATTGTTTACAACACAAGTTGGTGCAAAATGTATTCGTGTTTCTGGTTTTGCTTTTTTGAGTAAAACGTTACGTCCGCTTCCATTACCAAAAGTTGACGAAGAAGGAAATGTACACGACGCATTTAATGATGCTGAATTACGTTACAGAATGCGTTATGTAGATTTAACTGTTAATCCGCAGGTTAAAGAAACTTTCATTAAACGTACCAAGTTATTTACTGCAATGCGTGGTTATTTTAACGATGCAGGATATTTGGAAGTTGATACTCCGGTTTTACAGTCAATTCCTGGCGGTGCTTCGGCAAGACCATTTATTACACATCATAATTCGCTTGATATTCCGCTTTACATGCGTATTGCAAATGAGTTATACTTAAAAAGATTAATTGTTGGTGGATTTGAAGGTGTTTATGAGTTCTCTAGAAACTTCCGTAACGAAGGAATGGACAGAACCCATAATCCTGAGTTTACTGCAATGGAAATATATGTAGCCTATAAAGACTACAACTGGATGATGGAGTTTGCTGAAGGTTTATTGGAACATTGTGCAATTGCTGTTAATGGAACTAGTGAAGTTACTTTTGGCGAGCATACAATCAACTTTAAAGCGCCTTACGCACGTGTTACGATGACTGATTCTATCAAACATTTTACTGGTTTTGACATTTCTGGAAAAACAGAGCAGGAATTGTTTGAAGCAGCAAGAGGAATGGGAATCGAGGTTGACGAAACAATGGGTAAAGGAAAATTAATTGATGAAATTTTTGGAGCTAAATGCGAAGGAAATTACATTCAGCCAACTTTCATTACTGATTATCCAAAAGAAATGTCTCCGCTTTGTAAAGAACACAGAGATAATCCAGATTTGACTGAGCGTTTTGAATTAATGGTTTGCGGTAAAGAAATTGCAAATGCATATTCTGAATTGAATGATCCAATTGATCAAAGAGAGCGTTTTGAAGATCAAATGCGTTTGGCTGCAAAAGGTGATGATGAAGCAAACGGAATTATCGACGAAGATTTCTTAAGAGCACTTGAGTACGGTATGCCTCCAACGTCTGGAATGGGAATTGGAATGGATCGTTTGATTATGTATTTAACAAACAACGCTTCTATTCAGGAAGTTTTATTGTTCCCGCAAATGCGTCCGGAGAAAAAACAAGCTCAGATTGAACTTTCTGATGAAGAAAAATTTATCATTGACTTGCTTACGAAAAATGAAAATAGAATGGATTTAACGCAGCTAAAAATTACAGCTAACTTAAGCGGTAAAAAATGGGATGCGTCTATGAAAAACTTATCTAAACATGGTTTAACTAAAGTTGTTGTTGACGGCGAGTTTAAATTTGTGGAATTGGTGGGGTAATTTTTTATTCAATATTACATATAAATCTGTCTTCGGGCAGATTTTTTTTTACCTTATATTTGTTAAAATGATTAACTTCATAACACACACTATGTACGAAATAGATTGGGAACTTACTCATAAATATTTACCTGCAATATTGTCTTTTTTAGGACCATTCTTATTAATCTATTGGGCTGGAAGTAAAAAGATAAGAGAAATAAAAGCCGACTTGAAATACAATAGGGATTTTAAACAAATCGATCTCGAATATAGAAGAGCAGAATTTATTTACACTCAAAAACATAATGGTTATGAGAATTTACTAAAAATAATAAGTAAATATTCCGCAGAAACAAGAGATCTGATTTTTGAGGATTTCCTATTGGTCGTATTTGAATTTAATTCTGAAAAAGATGATTTTTATGATGATGATGCGCGTGACTTATTTAATGAAAAATATCGTGTGAAATTCAGTTCTATTTCAAAAAAATATAATGATTTATATCAATTATTAAATATAGAAATTCAACCTTCAATTTTAAACTCATCCGATGAAGTATATGACCTAATTGAGGATTTAAAAAATAGTTATAACTCAATCTTTAAAAAGTTTACTGATGATTATCTTCCTAAACTTACAATACTAACTAAAGAAGAAATGGAAAAAGATAATTATGAAATAAAAGCTTTTTTCGAAAAATATCAATCATCATTTGACAAACTAAAAATTCAAATGAGAAAGGAAATAAAAGAAGAGCAACAAAAGATTAACCCTACTAATAGTGTAAGCAAAAACAATTGAATCCCATTAAATGAAAAACTTAAGAAAACATCTAAAACAGAAAAATAATAATTCATTAAACTTTTATCAATTTGATCAAGATGAATTGGATATACTTAAAGAAAGTGAAGAAGACATAAAACATGGAAGACTAATTTCACAAGAAGATTTGGACAAAGAAGATCTAGAATGGCTTTCAAATTAAAAGCTAAAACGAATATTTCTCCAATTTCTTTCCTTGAATATCCAAAACCTTAGTGCTTTCTTTTGAGATTTTTACAACTTCCTGAACAGAAGGATTAGAAGGATATTTTCCGCCTTTCATTTTTAAAAGATGAAATTTCCCTCCGCTTTCAAATATCAAATCATAAAATTTTTCAGTTGATGAAGTCGTTACATAAATTGGGAAATCGGTTACGGTAAACTTGTTAATTACACTTCCGTCGTTATTTAAAATGTAGCCAGAACAGCCTCCGCTTCCGCAGAAATAAGAGTTGGAGAAACCAACAAAATATTCGTTTTTCTTATCGTTATTTAGATCAAATTCTTCGTAATAAAAATAACGATCGTCTTTTTTTAATGCAGGTAAATCACTTTTCAATAAAACATTTAATTGTTTCCTGATTAGTGCTACTGCTTTATCATCTCTTGGCGGTGCATCGCTTAAATCTGCCGTTCCTCCTATTGTTTTCGATAATGTATCCTGCACAATCGTTTTGACAATATTTTTTGAATTCTCTTTATTCTGACACGAATAGAATGTCACAATTCCGATTAGAATTAGAATTTTATTTTTCATAATTCAATATTTTTAAATTATACTAATAACGCTGCTTTATTTTCAATATCGTTTTGCGTCAGCAATGCTTTTATATTGTTAAAAGTCACTAACGCAATTTGTGTCAAAGCTTCATTGGTAAAAAATGCTTGATGTGCAGTTACCAAAACATTCGGAAAACTCATTAAACGCTGAATAGCATCATCCTGAATAATATCTGCAGATAAATCTCTAAAAAACAGCTTTTCTTCCTGTTCGTATACATCGATTCCTAAATAACCTATTTTACCTTCTTTTAAACCTTCAATAACCGCAGACGTTTCTATTAATCCGCCACGGCTGGTGTTGATAATCATGACGCTTTCTTTCATAAATGAAATGGATGTTTTATTGATTACATGTTTAGTCTGGTCGTTTAACGGACAATGCAATGAAATAATATCACTCGATTTAAATATGTCTTCTAAACCTACAAATGAAACGCCGTCTTTTTTCATTTCTTCGCTTTCCACAATATCATAGGCTAAAACTTTACAGCCAAAACCTAATGCTATTTTAGAAAATGCTTTTCCGATATTTCCAGTTCCAATAATCCCGATCGTCTTTCCGAATAAATCAAAACCTAATAATCCATTTAAGGAAAAATTTTGTTCACGAACTCTATTATAGGCTTTATGTGTTTTTCTATTTAATGTTAAAATCATCGCCATTGCATGTTCGGCAACAGCTTGCGGAGAATAAGCAGGAACGCGGCAAACTTTTATATGGTACTTTTTTGCAGCTTCTAAATCGATATTATTAAATCCGGCGCAACGCAAAGCAATAATTTTCACATTCTTTTCTGCCAATTGTTTGATGACTGCCTCGTTTACAATATCATTTACAAAAACACAGACAATTTCACATTCTTCGATTAAAGCAACAGTCTGCGGATTTAACTGCGTTTCGAAAAAATCTAATCTAAAACCAAATTCTTCATTGTATTTATTGAAAAACGCTTTGTCATAAGGCTGAGTCGAAAAGAAGGCAATTTTTCGATTGGCTATAATACTATTTAAACTCATAATTTACTCTGTTTTTGGTTTGATATTATACTGTCTCACTAAGTTAAACAATTTTAAGCAACAACTTTTCGTTTTGTTAAATAAAGTATAATTCTGACAATCACTTTAAACCTATTTAATTTAAAAAAGTCTTATTCCTATAAACAATAAAAAAACTTAAAAAATGAAAAAATTACTTATCGCAGCTATGTTATTTGTTGGAATAGCAAGTTTTGCACAAGACATGGACCAAAAGCCATCACGCGAAGGAAGAGAAAGAATGACTCCAGAACAGCGTAATGAAAAACAGCTTCAAAAATTAACAACAGAATTAAATTTAGATGCTAGTCAGCAGTCACAAGTAAAACAGCTGTTAGCGGATAGAAGTGCTAAAGCTGAAAAATTTAAAGAGGCGAGAAAAGACAGAAAAGACAGCAGCACTAAACCAACTGCTGAAGAAAAAGCGGCTTTCAAAAAACAAATGGAAGATGAAGTTGCAGCAAATGATGCTAAAATGAAATCAATCTTAAAAGCTGATCAATACACTAAATGGAAAGCTTTGCAAGAAGAGAAAAAAGATAAAATGAAAGATAAAATGAAAGAGCGCAGAGAAGATAAAATCTAATTTGATGCATAAAAAAAAGAGGCTTGTTTAAGCCTCTTTTTTGTTTTATTATTTTATTGGATTTAATATCAAATCTATTCTTTTGATACAATCTTCGTAATGGTATTTTGTTTCGGTATTTACTGCTCCTGCTTTTCCGGCAGCAAGTGATTTTCTCAATGCGCTTAATTCTCCTCTTACTAAAGCTCTCAAATCAGATTGCGATACATTATAGTAAATTGTAGACCTGTCAGCTGGCTTAATTTCTTCTGTCATTAAAAAGCCCATTCTATCAATATACGCACGCTGTAAATTTCTGCGGTAAACTGTTACATTTGATGCAGCTGCAGCTTCTTTCCAAATTCCTTTTCGAATGTCTTTAAAGAAATCTAAAGCTTTGTAATTATCACCGCTTAAAATTTCATTATCCATCAATCTTCCAATTCTTCCTAAAGTCAGCAGATTATTAAGCTGTCTTACTTGAAGGTTTCTAAACTTTTCTGTGTAACCTGCAAATTCTGTATTCTGCAAAGTCTTAGTGTTTACAATCCAAGTTGGCGACTCAAAAGCATTTTTTTGAAGCCAGTTCATTGCTTCAATTTGTTTGGCTTTTGGTACAACTTCATAAACACTTCCTGCCTGATTTGGTTTTTTAGTGTTTTCATAAATTCCGCCAACATTCGTTACTACATGTCCCACATAACGGCTCCAGCAATCCAATAACTCTTTGTATAATTCTTCCAAATCTTCATAGTTATTAGTAGCCGTACTCGTCCATTCGCTAAGATGACTGGCAACATATTCTAGATTTTTAAGTCCGTAAGTACTAGCTTTCATAGAATTGTTTCCAATGTCTTCCGTTTGAGAACTTGGATCAAAAGCACTGCTTTGTTTACCAAATTTATAAATTGGATTTCCTGCTTTGTCTAGAATCCATTTATCCAAAGTTGGCATTTCTGCTTCAGGAGATTTTGCAGTTGGAATCACTCTATATCCCCAATTCAAAGCATAATGATCATAAGGTCCCATTTTACGGATAAAACGGATATTTTTATCTCCCGGCTGGGCAATATAATTGAAACGGGCATAATCCATAATACTTGCTGAGATTCCGTTTTGCTGTGTAAAATCTCCGTTTCTGTAACTTTCTACGTCATAAGCACAGCTTGCTCCCATGTTGTGCGGAAATCCTAATGCATGGCCAACTTCGTGAGCAATTACCATTCGCATCATTTCACCCATTTCTTCATCAGGCGTCTGCAAAGTTCTCGCTGACGGATTTGCTGCTCCAGTTTCTAATAAATATCTATTTCTATAAGAACGCAGATGATTGTGATACCAAATTACGTCACTTTCTATAATTTCACCTGTTCTAGGATCTGAAACACTTGGTCCAACTGCATTTCGGGTTGTACTTGCTACATATCGAATAACTGAATAACGGACATCTTCCGGGCTAAAATCTGGATCTTCTTCTTTTGTAGGTGCATCTTTTGCAATTATGGCATTTTTAAATCCAGCCGTTTCAAAAGGTTTCTGCCATTCTTCAATTCCTTGTTTAATGTATTTCTTTAGTTTTTCAGGAGTTGCAGGGTCTAAATAATACACAATTGGTTTTATGGGTTCTACCAATTCACCTCTGTTATACGCTTCTGGATCTTTTGGTTCTAATCGCCAGCGTCTGATATACGTTTTTAAATCCGATTTTAATTCATTACTTCCGTAATCGTATTGACTCACCGTAAACCATCCCACGCGCGGATCTGCTAATCTTGGTTTCATTGGAACTTCAGGAAGTAAAATCATCGATTGGTTCATTTGAATACTTATCGATTCTGATTCTTCTAACATCGAAGGTTTCGAAGCATTGTAAGTAAAATCCTGAATGACTTCGATATTCATTGGAAAACTTTTCATCGCAGTAATGAAACTTCTTGAATCATCAAGACCTTTTACTTTATACATTTCGCGCATTTCTGCTGAAATTCCGCTGATTGCTTTTACATCTGTGCTATAAAATTTAGTTACATCGATAACGGTATTTGCCGAATCTTTACTAAAAGCAGCGATATCAAAAGCATATAATGTTGGTTCATAATTATTAGCTTTCACCGAAATGCTAATCGGCAGTGTATCATTGGCAACTGAATTATACGATTTTGATTTGATTACAATTTTATCCTGAAAACGCTGCCAAACAATTAATTGTTCATTGGTTTCAGAACCTGCGTTTACATAACCGCCTCCAAGATTAGAAGGTAATTTTGCCAGTCGGCTTACCAAAAGCATGTCTTTGTTTAAATACTTATTCGGAATTTCAAAATAGTATTTTTTGTCGACTTTATGAACTGTAAAAAGTCCTTCGTCTGAAACGGCATCTTTCGTAATTATTTTGCTGTATTCTTTAATAGAAGATTCTGGTTTCTTTTCTGGCAGAAGCGCAGGCACTTCTTTTTGATCTTTTTTCTTTTTACTCTGGGCAAATTGTTTAGAAGGGAATAGTGCGAATGCAGCAATTGCAGATAAAATGAAAAATTTCTTCATTTAATGTTGGTTTAGTAGTTATTTGACAAACAAAAATAATTTTTACTTACAATAACACAACTATTACTATTCGTATTAACTTTTTATTAACTAATAAAATTCTTTCATAAAAAAAGGCTCAACTTCATAAAAGTGAGCCTTTAAGTATTTGTTTATTCTAATTATTAGAATGTTTTCGAAACTTTATCAATTGCATTAATTGTAAAATCTAAATTTTCATACGTTAATGCATCTGTAATAAACCACGTTTCGTATGCAGATGGTGCAATGTAAACGCCTTCTTGCAGTAATCCGTGGAAGAACTTCTTAAACGTTTCGTTATCACCTTTTGCAGCAGTCTGGAAATTAGTAACTGGATCTGCATCAAAGTGAACCGAAATCATAGAACCTACTCTGTTGATTGTAAATACGACATTATTAGCTTTTAAAACTCTGTCAATTCCTGCTTCTAAATAAGCTGTTTTTTCTTCTAAACGAGTAAAAATTTCTCTGTCATTATCAAGAGCTTTCAACATTGCCAATCCTGCGGCCATCGCTAATGGATTTCCAGATAATGTTCCCGCTTGATAAACCGGTCCAAGAGGCGCTAAATAATTCATAATTTCCTCGCGCGCAGCAAAAGCGCCAACTGGAAGTCCGCCACCAATAACTTTTCCGAAAGTTACAATGTCAGCATCAATTCCGTATAATTCCTGAACTCCACCGCGAGCCAAACGGAAACCTGTCATTACCTCATCAAAAATCAGTAAAATTCCGTTTGCTGTACACAACTCTCTTAAACCTTCAAGAAAACCTTTTGCAGGCGGAATACATCCCATATTTCCCGCAACTGCTTCTATAATAATTGCAGCGATTTCTCCTTTGTTAGCTTCAACTAATGTTTTTACATTTTCTAAATCATTGTATTTGGCTAATAAAGTATCTTTTGCAGTTCCTTCTGTAACACCCGGACTATTTGGAGATCCAAAAGTTACAGCACCACTTCCCGCCTGAATCAAAAATGAATCCGAATGTCCGTGGTAACAACCTGCAAATTTTACAATTTTATCTCTTTTTGTAAATCCGCGAGCCAGACGAATCGCGCTCATACACGCTTCTGTACCTGAATTTACAAAACGAATTTTATCAATATTCGGAACCATAGAAACGGCCAAAGCTGCGATTTCTGTCTCCAATTCTGTCGGCATTCCAAATGAAGTACCCAATTTTGCTTTTTCGATTACCGCATCAACAACTGGCTGATACGCGTGACCTAAAACCATTGGTCCCCAAGAGTTGATATAATCTATTAATTTGTTTCCGTCTTCATCATATAAATATGCCCCTTTAGCACTTTTTACAAAAATTGGAGTTCCGCCAACTGCTTTAAATGCCCTTACTGGTGAATTTACTCCTCCTGGAATTACTTTTTCTGCTGCAGCAAAAAGCTGACTACTTCTTTTATATAACATTCTTATTTTAGATTTTAGAATTCAGATTTTAGATTAAAACTGAAAACTTATTTTGGATTTTTAAATTAACGCCAAAACGAGACTGACCACTGAGACTGCAACTGAAAACTTACTTAACCTTCAACCTCTGTCCAATCGAAATCGCATTATCAGTCAGATTATTTTTTCGCTTTAAATCTTCAACCAATAAATTGAATTTTTTTGAAATCGAATATAGCGTATCTCCCTTTTGAACTTCATATGAATTCGGATCATATGAATTCATGTTGATTTTTGGATCTGAATTCGCAACTGAAGATGAACTTCTCGTTGGAGCCGATGTATTTATTGGCACATAATTTCTTCCTGTGACCTGACAATCATATTGATGCAGATTATATCTTTCAATATAACTGATTAACTTATCTGGATATTTTGGATCTGTAGCATAACCCGCCGCTCTCAATCCTTTTGCCCAAGATTTATAATCGTCTTTTTCGTAGGTGAACAAAGTTTCATATCTCTTTTTTCCAACTAAAAACAAAGCATGATCTCTATACGATTCAGAAGCCTGAGGGTATTTTCTAAAACATTCTTGAGCCGAATCATCGTCATGGCGAACACTTTCTCCTAACCAGTCTTTATGGCATTTTATTCCGAAATGATTATTCGCTTCAAGTGCTAAATCTCCTCTGCCCGCGCCCGATTCCAAAATTCCCTGCGCCAAAATAATACTCGCTGGAATCCCGTACGTTTTCATGTTTCCCATTGCAATATCTTTGTATTGCAACACATAATTATTAATTAAATCGCTGGTTACAACTGTTTTTGAAGTAGATTGAATAACCTCAGTTGTATTATTTGTAGAAGGATAATTTTTACCGATTGGTTTTACGGGAGCACCTCTTTTTGTTGAAGCTGTTCTGGATTGAACTGCTGCCGCTTTTTTCGTCGTCGCGATGGCAGGCTTACTAGATGAGCAGCTTGCTAAAGCTAATATTACGAAAAGTAATACAATTTTTTTAATCATTGGTTTTAAGTATTGGTAATTTTTTCTGCTTCAACTTTATATTCATTCCTTCAATTCCCTGCAATCCGCCGGTGTGAATGAGTAAAATTTTTGAATGGGCAGGAAAATAATTTTTGCTGATTAAATCTATAACGCCAAAAACCATCTTTCCTGTATAAATTGGATCTAAGGGCACTTTATTTTCTTCAAAAAATGAATTAATAAATTCAATTAATTCTAAATTTATCTTGCCATAACCTCCAAAATGATAGTCAGAAATTAAATTCCAGTTATCTTTTTTTGCAAAAATACGAATTTCATCGGTTAAAAAGTCACCTTTTAACGCTGGAAATCCCAAAATCTTCTGATTTGGCAAAGCACTATTGATTAATCCCGAAATAGTTCCGCCTGTTCCAACAGCGCAGCAAACGTAATTAAAAGCGGCATCTTCATCTATTAAAATCTCTTCACAGCCTTTTACTGCGAGTTCGTTTGTACCGCCCTCGGGAACTAAATAAAAATCACCAAACTTGTCTTTCAGCTTTTCTATAAATGAAGTTTCACTCTTTAAACGATACTCTTCGCGAGAAACAAATTCAAATTGCATTCCGTTTTCCTGAGCAAATTTCAAAGTTGGATTTTCTTCAATTTTATCAAAAAGTTCGTCTCCGCGAATGACTCCAATTGTTTTTAAACCTTGCTCTTTTCCAGCATATGCCACAGCCGCAATATGATTGGAAAAAGCGCCGCCAAAAGTCAGTAAAGTGTCTTTGTTTTCGGCTTTCGCCTGAAGTAAATTGTATTTCAGTTTTCTAAATTTATTTCCCGAAACAAAAGGATGAATTAGATCTTCACGCTTTATGGTCAAGGAAATATTATTCGGAAATTGAATATTTATATTTTGATTAAAAACTGGATTCATTTTTAATAGTTGAAAGTCAAAAGTCGAAAGTCAAAAGTGCTAATCTTTGTATTAATATCTTTAATGCTTATTGATTTTTATGTAATGTAAAAACTGAAAAAAAGATCTGTTTTTTAAATAATTCATATCGGTTTCTTTTGCGTAAGCTTCTCTTTCAAAACTGATATTTCGATACGCTAAACCTGCATTTCTATATTGAATCAAACGAATTAAATATTCTAAAAAATACCAAATAAAAAACGGAATTATTAAAAGCTCTAATTGCTGTCTCAAATGAATTTTTTCATGATTTACGAAAACGCCATTGGTTTTGTCAAAATCATATTTCACCAAAACAAACGGAAATAATGCCATTCCACGATATCCTTTCGGAATTAAATATTTGGCAACAATCAGAAACATTGGCTGTAAAATTTATAAATTTGTAGCTGTAAAATTGTTCGATTTCGATAAAAACACAATCAATTATTTATATTTTTGATTTTAAAGCTTATTAAAATAGAACGCGAAGCAGATTTATGAAAGAGCAAAGTAATGAAAATAAATTAATCGAGGGCGAAGATTTTTACTATACGCCCGAAGGTTACAAATGCTTTACCGAAAAACATCATTTAAAAAGAGGGTATTGCTGTAAAAGCGGCTGCCGTCATTGTCCGTACGGATATGATAAAAAAACTGGAAGAATAAATAAAAATTAGAATACCACAAAATGAACGTTTTTATCACTAAAAATATACCTGAAGCAGGTCTTAGATTACTTCAGGAAAAAGGCATAAATCTGACTATAAATCCAACTGAAAATGTATTATCAAGAGCGGATTTTATAGAAATCTGCCAGAAAAATGATGTTCTTTTAAATGTTGGAACCAATAATTTAGATGAAGATTTTTTTCAGAAGTGCCCTAATTTAAAAGGGATTGCTTTATTTTCTGTCGGATTTGATTCTGTCAATATTGCATCGGCAAACAGCAGAAAAATCCCCGTTGGAAACACGCCTGATGTTTTAAGCAGAGCCACTTCAGACGTTGCTTTTTTATTGATGCAAAGTGTCGCAAGAAAATCGTTTTATAATCACAAAAGAATTTTAAACGATGATTGGGGAAGTTTTGATCCGTTAGCCAATTTAGGACAGGAACTTTATGGTAAAACCTTAGGGATTTTTGGTTTGGGAAGAATTGGTTTTGAAATGGCACAAAAGTGCAAAACTGCTTTCGGAATGAACATTATTTACCACAATCGTTCTCATAATGAAAATGCCGAAAAAGAATTGGATGCCAAATTAGTTGATTTTGAAACCTTACTTTCTCAAAGTGATGTTTTAAGTATTCATGCTAATTATAGTGCAGAAAATAATGAACTTTTCAATAAAGATGCTTTCGCTAAAATGAAATCCAATTCGATTTTCATTAATACCGCAAGAGGAAAATTTCATAATGAAAATGATTTATTTGAGGCATTAACTAATGATATAATCTGGGGTGCTGGACTTGATGTTACAAATCCAGAACCAATGAAGCCAAATAATCCGCTATTGTCGCTTCCAAATTGCTGTGTTTTACCGCATATTGGTTCAGCAACATACGAAGCCAGAAACGGAATGGCAGTCTGCGCAGCGCAAAATGTAATTGCGGTTATTGAGGGTAAAAAAATGCCGTTTTGTGTTAATGAGGAAGTTTATTCTTAATTAGAGAATGAGAAAATTAGTCAATTAGATAATTTCTGAAAATCTAAAGTCAACAATCTAAAATCTAAAATTATACATGGATATTCGTTCGAGAAAATTTAGGATTAAGATCCACAAGTCTTATCACAGGTCGGATATCCGTTATCCATAGTTTTTTAATTCGAAAATGTGACAATTTGCCGATGAGTCAATTTGAAAATGAGACATTAAAATATATTCCAAATTTTAAATTGCAATTACGTCGGCTAATATTTCGCTCCGCTGGAGCTCATGTATTGGGTGATTATTATTTTCTATAAATATTCCGCCTTTCCAAGGCTTTACTTTTGAATGTATAATTTTTTAAATCTTGTAAAGCTCCGTCACGAGCAAAATATTTATAGAAATAGAATTAACGTCAAAAATTTCAATCCCACTGGGGGCGACATATTTTTAAACGGATTTAAAAAAGCTCCGTGAGGAGCGACATATTTATAAAAATCATTTCAACATTTGTCAAATATAAGCCCCAGCGGGGCGACATATTTTTAAACGGATTTAAAAAGCTCCGTGAGGAGCGACATATTTATAGAAATAATTACCGTCAGTCACATTTAAGCCCCAGAGGCGCGACATAATTTAAAGAACAAAAAATTAATCTGTTGTTAATCTAAGCTCAATATCTTAGTAACTTAGAATCTCAGCATCTTAGAATCTTAAAAAAAATGACTTTCAAAGAACAAATACAACAAGGAATTCCTTCTATATTGCCTTCAAAGCAAGCATACGATCCAGCTATTAATCATGCTCCGAAACGAAAAGAAATTCTTTCGGCAGAAGAAAAAAAGCTGGCTCTTAAAAATGCATTGCGTTATTTCGATCCAAAACATCATGCCGAATTAATTCCTGAATTTTCAGAAGAATTAGAAAGATACGGACGTATTTATATGTACCGTCTTCGTCCAGATTACAAAATGTATGCGCGTCCAATTGATGAATATCCTGGGAAATCATTGCAGGCAAAAGCGATTATGCACATGATTCAAAATAATTTGGATTATGCTGTGGCGCAACATCCGCATGAATTGATTACGTATGGAGGAAACGGAGCCGTTTTTCAAAACTGGGCACAATATTTATTGACGATGCAGTATTTGTCTGAAATGATAGATGAGCAGACTTTAACGATGTATTCTGGACATCCGATGGGATTATTTCCTTCTCATAAAGAAGCTCCAAGAGTTGTGGTTACCAACGGAATGGTAATCCCGAATTACTCAAAACCTGACGATTGGGAAAAGATGAACGCTTTAGGAGTTTCTCAATACGGACAAATGACGGCAGGAAGTTATATGTACATTGGTCCGCAGGGAATCGTACATGGAACTACAATCACCGTTTTAAACGGTTTTAGAAAAATAAAACAAAATCCAGAAGGAAGTTTATTTGTAACTTCTGGTCTTGGCGGAATGTCGGGCGCACAGCCAAAAGCCGGAAATATTGCAGGCTGTATTACGGTCTGCGCCGAAGTAAATCCGAAAATCACTAAAATTCGCCACGAACAAGGATGGATTAACGAAGTGGTAACTTCTACAGATAAATTGGTTGCTAGAGTTACTTCGGCGAAAGCCAATAAAGAAACCGTTTCAATTGCTTATTTAGGAAATGTAGTTGATGTTTGGGAACGTTTTGATCAGGAAAATATCAAAATTGATTTAGGTTCAGATCAGACTTCGCTTCATAATCCTTGGGCTGGAGGTTATTATCCGGTTGGGATTTCTTTTGAAGATGCCAATAAAATGATGGCCGAAAATCCTGAATTATTCAAACAAAAAGTTCAGGAAACGTTGCGTCGTCATGCAGATGCGATTAACAAACACACCGCAAAAGGAACTTACTTTTTTGATTACGGAAATGCCTTTTTATTAGAAGCTTCTCGCGCTGGTGCAGATGTAATGGCCGAAAATAATATCGATTTTAAATATCCAAGTTACGTTCAGGATATTATGGGACCAATGTGTTTTGATTACGGATTTGGACCTTTTCGCTGGGTTTGTACTTCAGGAAATCCAGAAGACTTATTAAAAACAGATGCAATTGCTTATGAAGTTTTAGAAAAAATGGCAGAAACCGCTCCAAATGAAATTCAGCAGCAAATGCAGGATAATATCAAATGGATCAAAGGCGCGCAGGAAAACAAACTTGTAGTAGGTTCTCAAGCACGAATTCTCTATGCCGATGCCGAAGGAAGAATTAAAATCGCAGAAGCATTTAACCAGGCTATTGCAAAAGGTGAAATAGGTGCTGTGGTTTTAGGACGCGATCATCATGATGTTTCTGGAACTGATTCTCCTTACAGAGAGACTTCAAACATATACGACGGTTCTCGTTTTACAGCCGATATGGCCATTCATAATGTAATTGGAGACAGCTTTAGAGGTGCAACCTGGGTATCAATTCATAACGGTGGCGGTGTTGGCTGGGGAGAGGTTATTAATGGTGGTTTTGGTATGGTTCTTGATGGCTCTACAGAGGCTTCAAAGCGTTTAGCTTCAATGCTTTTCTGGGATGTTAACAATGGAATTTCAAGAAGAAGCTGGGCTCGAAATGAAGGTGCCGTTTTTGCCATAAAAAGAGCAATGGAAGTAGAACCTTTATTAAAAGTAACTTTACCTAATATCGTAGATGAAAATCTGCTTAACTAAAAACAGAACAATTAATTCTTAGAAATATGAAAACACTTAAGTTAATTCCGTTTTTTCTGCTGTTGATTCTTTCTTCCTGCAGCAGTGTTACCGTTTATTCTGATTACGACAAAACTGTCGATTTTGCGCCTTATAAAACATACGCTTACTTTAAGCCCGGAATTGACAAGGTCGAGATCTCAGATTTAGATAAAAGAAGAATTCTTCGTGCTATCGACGATCAAATGCAGGCCAAAGGTTTTACCAAAAGCGACAATCCTGATTTATTAATCAATATTTTTACAAAATCTAGAGAGCAGGTTGATGTAAACCAATTTAGCGCTGGCTGGGGTTACGGCTGGGGCTGGGGTTGGAATCCTTGGATGATGTATGGTGGAAACCAAACTACTGTTTCTACTTCTACCGAAGGAACTTTATATATTGATTTAATCGATGCTAAAAAGAAAGAAATGATCTGGCAGGGCGAAGGAGTTGGTACTTTGACAAGAAACATCGACAAAAAAGATGAAAGAATTGCCGAATTTGTAGGCAAAATTTTAGCTCAGTATCCGCCAGTTAAAAAATAGTTTTCAGTCGCAGGTGATAGTTTTCAGCTTTTATAAAACTTTAAATAGTTGTGAACTTTCCAAAAATAATTAATACATTTGCTACTCAATCAGCTAAGAAAATGAAAAACTTTAACAACATTATTATCGCTATTATTAGCATTATTGCAATTCAGCAATAATGGCGAGGTGTTATATAAGTTTGTAAAATATAATTTATAAGAACCTCCCAATTGGGAGGTTTTTTATTTTAAAAAAAAATTAAATAGCCACGAATTACACAAATTTGCACGAATTATTTTTTTTCTAAGAAAATAAAATTAGTGTGAATTTGTGTAATTCGTGGCAAAAAAACAAAACATGATGAGTTTATTTAACGAAGTACTTAATGCAAAAAAGCAGCTTGAAGATGTAGTTGCAGCGACGCCTTTAACCCAAAATTTGAATCTTTCAGACGAATTTAAATCGACTATTTTATTAAAACGAGAAGATTTACAAATTGTTCGTTCGTACAAAATTAGAGGCGCTTACAATAAGATTTCTTCGTTAAACGAAAAAGAAAAAGCAAACGGAATTGTCTGTGCCAGTGCCGGAAATCATGCTCAAGGAGTTGCTTATTCCTGTAATCTTCTAAATATTCAGGGCAAAATTTACATGCCTAAAACCACTCCGAAACAAAAAGTAAAACAAGTACAATTGTTTGGAAAAAAGTTTGTCGAAATTGTTTTAACCGGAGATACTTTTGATGATGCTTACGCTTCGGCAACTGCAGACGCAATCAAAAATCACAAAACTTTTATTCACCCTTTTGATGATGAAAAAGTAATTGCCGGACAAGGAACTGTAGGTTTAGAAATTCTAGAAAGTTACAAAGAACCAATCGATTATGTTTTTGTTCCAATTGGCGGCGGCGGACTAGCTTCTGGATTGTCTGAAGTTTTCAGGCATTTAAGTCCGAACACTAAAATTATCGGCGTTGAGCCAAAAGGCGCGCCTTCGATGAAAACTTCAATTGAAGAAAATAAAAATACAGCACTAAAAACAATAGATAAATTTGTTGATGGTGCTGCCGTAAAACAAGTTGGCGAGAAAACTTTTGAAATCTGCCGTTATAATCTAGAAGATATTATTCTAGTTCCAGAAGGAAAAGTATGTACCACAATTTTACGATTGTACAATGAAGAAGCTATGGTTGTAGAACCTGCGGGTGCTTTGACCATTGCAGCTTTAGATTTTTATAAGGATAAAATAAAAGGTAAAAATGTGGTCTGCATTGTGAGCGGAAGCAATAATGATATTGAAAGAACAGCCGAAATAAAAGAACGTTCTCTGTTTTATGAAGGTTTAATGCATTATTTTATGATTCAGTTTCCGCAGCGCCCAGGAGCTTTAAAAGAATTTGTAAATAATATTTTAGGGCCTGATGATGATATCACCTATTTTCAGTTTGCGAAGAAAAACAGTCGTGAAAAAGGTTCAGTCGTTGTTGGTTTAGAATTGAAAAACAAAAAAGACATTATGCCGATTAAATTGAAAATGACGCAAAATGGATTTGAATTTCAATATTTAAATGATAATCAAGATTTGTTTACACAGTTAATTGGGTAATCTTGTCTGAAATGATAAATATCAGAAAACAAAAAAGAAGTTATCGTATTTTTGCATTTTACTTTAAAACTTAAAAAATGACAGCTCTTAAAGATATTTCCACGATAGAAGACATTCAGCAAATGGTAAACAGTTTTTATGCGAATGTTAGAAAAGACGATTTGATTGGTCCTATTTTTAATGATAAATTACAAGATCGCTGGGAACCGCATTTACAGAAAATGTATAATTTATGGCAGACAATACTTTTTGATGTTCGTGCTTATTCTGGAACACCTTTTCCGCCGCACAAACAATTGCCTGTAGACCAAACTCATTTTGACCGCTGGATTGCTATCTTTAACACAACCATTGATTCACAATTTGCAGGACCAATTACAGAAGAAGCCAAAATGCGTGCAACTAATATGGCTTTTATGTTCAGTCATAAAATTGAATATTTTAGAAACGCTGAAAACGAACTACGAAATTCATCAGGTAAATCTTAAAAATGTTGATTATAAACTTGGTTAATGATTTAAATTAAATAAATTTGATTGACCCAAATTTCATCAAAAACCAATTAATACTTACCATGAAAAAAGTTGCCCTGTTCTTTCTAATCTGTTTCTCTTTTTTTAATCATTTAAACGCACAATCTCAATCTAGGGTTTCTAATTTATACAAAGGAACCATAGACGGAAAAACACCAATAACTGTTTATATTCAAGCAGAAGAAAATCAATGTACTGCTGATTTAATGTATGCAGCAATGTATCGCTACAATAAATCAAAAAATTGGATCCAAATTTATCCTACCCAGAGCAAAAAGAAAGAAAATGAATTTGTTATGGTGGAACATAACTTTACCGGTGTTTTAATTTTACAGAAAAACGGAAATTCTTTTACTGGTTTGTGGATTAGCCCTGACGCAAAAAAACAATTGAAAGTAGAGATCCAAGAAGCTGCAATGACTAAAAAAGAGATTGAAAGCTACGAAAAAACAATGGAAATGGTCAGTTTCGAAAATAATGACTGCTAAAAGCTGTACATTTCGTTTTCATTAAAAACCTACAAAAACGCAATAAAAAGCATTTTCGAATAAAAATATTGTGATGAATTGCAAAAATTAGCGGTCTAAATTCGTAATTTTACATTCTAATCTACAACGTTTTCGAAATGAATCCAAATATTGAAACCAATCCGTTATTAGAGAGATTGCCTAAACATTTACAGCAATTTATTAAACCTCAAGACTATAGCGATTACACTCCTATCAATCAAGCGGTTTGGCGATATGTGATGCGCAAAAATGTAGATTATCTTTCTAAAGTAGCGCATCATTCGTATTTGGAAGGTTTACGCAAAACAGGAATTGAAGTTGATTCTATTCCGAGTATGTATGGCATGAACCGAATTCTAAGCGAAATTGGCTGGGCGGCAGTTGCTGTGGACGGATTTATTCCGCCAAATGCATTTATGGAGTTTCAGGCTTATAATGTTTTGGTTATTGCTTCGGATATTCGTCAATTAGAACATATTGAATACACTCCCGCTCCAGATATTATTCACGAAGGTGCCGGCCACGCTCCTATTATTGCCAATCCAGAATATGCAGAATATTTAAGACGTTTTGGTGAAATTGGCTGTAAAGCAATTTCTTCTCATAAAGATTATCAAATGTACGAAGCGATTCGTCTGCTTTCTATTTTGAAAGAAGCAGAAGATACTCCGCAGGAAAAAATTGATGAAGCCGAAAAAGCAGTTGCAGATTTGCAAAACGATATGGGAGAATTGTCTGAAATGGCGCAAATTCGAAATCTGCATTGGTGGACAGTGGAATACGGCTTGATCGGAACTGTAGAAAACCCAAAAATTTATGGTGCTGGATTGCTTTCTTCGATTGGAGAAAGTGCTTGGTGTATGACCGATAATGTGAAGAAAATCCCTTATGATATTTCAGCAGCAAATCAGAATTTTGATATTACGCAGTTACAGCCTCAGCTTTATGTAACGCCTACTTTTTCTCATTTAAGTTTGATTTTAGAAGAATTTGCTAATAAAATGGCGTTACGAACTGGAGGTCTTTCTGGAATTCAGAAACTAATTCAATCGAATGCTTTGGGTACTATTGAACTGAGTACTGGTTTACAAATTTCAGGCGTTTTCACTAATGTGATTGAAGAAGAAGGAAAACCAGTTTACATTCAAACTACTGGGAAAACGGCTTTGGCTTATCGCGAAAAAGAATTAGTCGGACACGGAACGCTAACACATCCACATGGATTTGGAAGTCCGATTGGGAAATTGAAAGGTTTTAATCTTGCCATTGAAGATATGAGTCCGAAGGATTTACAGGCTTACAGCATTGTTGAAAATGAAACTGTAAAGCTAGAATTTGAAGGTAATATTATTGTGGAAGGCGAAATTATCACAGGTTCTCGAAATCTTCATGGAGAAATTATTCTGATTAGTTTTAAAAATTGTACCGTAACGCATGGTGAAACGATTTTGTTTCAACCAGATTGGGGTAATTATGATATGGCAATTGGTAAAAAAGTGATTTCTGCTTTTTCTGGTCCTGCTGATGTCAATAGTTTTGACTTGATTAATATCGTTCCAACGACGAAAACTATTAAAGCAAAACATACTGATGAACGTGATGAATTGGAGATTTTATATGCATCTGTTCGTAATATCAGAAACTCTAAAGAATCTAAAACTGAACTGCAGCCTGTTTTTGAGAAACTAAAAAACAATCATTCTAATGACTGGCTTTTAAGTATTGAAATTGCAGAACTTTTGAAAGATTCTGATGAAAAACAATTTTTACAGGAAGTGTTGGTCTATCTGGATCAATTGAAAGAAAGACGTCCCGAAATCGCGCATCTAATTGCTGGCGGATTGGATTTGATTTTTGATAATTTGCCACAAAGACACTAAGGCGCAAAGTTATTTTTACGAAGTAACTATTTGTCATTTCGACGAAGGAGAAATCTTCACGAGAAGCTCTACAAAGATTGGATTTACTTTGCGGAGTTACTAGCGAAGATTTCTCCTTCGTCGAAATGACAAAATTACTAAAGTATGTTTGTGACATTTAGGAATTAAGTCCTTTTAATCCTTTAATCTGTGGCAAAAACCTCTGAACCTCTTTAACTATGTTCCTCTGAACCTTACTGAAAATTACAATTTCAAATCCTGATTCAACTCCGTCTCTGACTCAATAGTTTTTCCGTTGTATTGTAATTTCCAGCCCATTGAATTGGTTAAAATTAAAATCTTAGACAATTCACTTATTAATCGGTTTTGGGCGTTTGTTTTTAGTGTCGATTTTTCGATTTTCTTGGCTAAGTTTGCCTTTAGCGATTTATTAATTTTATTATAATCATCTCCCGTAAACGGATTCAACTTACTTTGTTCAACATCATAAAACTGAATATCTGGATTAATCGTGATTTCTTCTTTTGGAATATTTAAAATCGTGATCGTTTTATTTTTTTCGTCGATGTCATATTTCATTTGATGCAAATCGTAGGCAACCGTAACGTTTGCATTTACAACTACCAATGCTTTCTTCTCAAAAGAAACCATATCCATCAAATATTTCTGCTGATTTTTATACGTGATCACTTCTGAAAAATGTCCTTCGGTGACAACCAGTTTTCCAACATTTAGAATTTGCTGCTGAATTAAATTGGTATTATACTGAATATCTGAATCATCTTCTTTTTTGAATTGGCAATATTTAAATGCCAAGACAATTAATAAAACGATGACACTAACTCCAATAATTCTTTTGATCAAGTTTTGCATTCCTTAAAATATTTAAAGACCAATTTACTTCTTTTTTGTTTCTTTTGCCACGAATTACACTAATTTCCACTAATTTTTTTGAAATTCAAATTGAAATTAATCAATAAATACAGCATAGTGAATTTGTGAAAATTCGAGTAATTCGTGGCAAAAAAAATTTAAAATGGATATCCAATCGCAATATTCAAAATCAAATTGTCTTTTCGCCATGAACTGCTTCCGAAATTAATATCATCAATAACCCATCGCTGTCCGTCAGGTAACGAAGGATTTCTAAGCGGAATCGCTAAATCTGTTCTCAAGATTAAGAATGACAAATCGAAACGTAAACCTGCTCCTGCTCCAACAGCCAATTCTTTCATAAAATCTTTTGAAATCTCAGCGCCAGGTTTATTAGGATCGGCATGAAGAAGCCAAATATTTCCTGCGTCTAAAAACACGGCGCCTCTTACGATACTAAATAATTTTGCACGATACTCTGTATTGAATTCTAATTTTAAATCGGCTGATTGATCTGGAGTGAAATTGTTATTTGTTGGAGGCGGAATAACATAACTCCCCGGCCCCAAAGTTCTTGCTCGGAATGCTCTAATACTATTGGTTCCTCCTACAACAAATTGTTTTGAGGTTGGCAGTGCATTCGAATTTCCGTAAGCAAATCCTGCTCCAACAATTAATCTGCTGGCCAATTCACTTTCTTTTCCTAGTTTTAAATAATGTCTAAAATCAGTTTTTATTTTTACGTACTGGCTGAAAGGAACATCAAATATCTTAATCGTATCATTTTTTTTGATATTTGCTCCCGTTATCATACCCGTTAGATTTCCTGCCAAATCTAATTCACCATTAAAATAGATCGTATTTTTTCGGCGTTTCTGCATTGTATTGGTGTACGTATAATTATAGGTTGGGCCAAAAATTAACTGCTTTTCGATTACTCTTCTTAGCGCTTCATCTTGATCAATATCTGCCATATATTCTGCCGTAACATGATTAGGACTAACATAAGTAACATCAATTACATTCAATTGGTGTTCTTTACGAATGTTTTCTTTCCATAAATAACCAAAAGATGTATTAAAAGAATTCAAAGCATACAATTGTGTTCTTTTTTGATATTCATAACGAATTGTCGCTTTCGTTCTCGGTACAAATTCGCTGTTTCCTTCAATATTGAAAGGCGAAATAAATCGGGGCCAAGTCAAACTAACTTCTCCTCCGAGTTTATAGATGTTTTTTCCTTTATTTGCTCCTCCCAACTGAAAATCTGCCCCTCCAAAAACTGAAGCCGTAAATAATTCTGCTCCTTTAAAAAAGTTACGATTGTTCCAGTTTAAATTCAATTCTGTTCCTGTATAACTTGCCGAATTGGTTTTTCCGATCACTTCAACACGAATAAATTTTTTGGGCAAAAGTGTCAGATAATAATAAGAATTTAAAGCATTCGGAATAGAATCTGAAGGTTTAAATTCATTCTTTACAAAACTAAAAGTTCCAAGATTTACAAATCGATTTAAAGTTAAATTATGATCTTTTCTGTTGTAAACATCGCCTTTTTTAAAGTAAATCGTTCGGTCGTAAATTCTTGGTTTAAAAGTTTCTGTAGTATCAATTATTGTAAAATCTTTATACTGCGTAATATTCTTTTTTCTGTAAACTGCACTGTCATTGGTAAGAGAATAATTTGGATACACAAAAATCTTGTCAATTTTATAAGCTGTCATTGCCTTAACAGGCGTATCATCTTTTATAACCAATCTGATTTTTACTTCATGATCGCCTTTACTGCTATCAACCTTTGCTAAAATATAATCTGGATTAAAGTAGAAGTATCCTTTCTCTTTTAATCGCGCATCAATTCGTTCTCTTTCTGCTTTGATAACATCCAAATCATACGGATTTCCAACTTTCAATAAACTTCTTCTGTGGCTTTTTGCAATGATCTTAGACATTTTTAAAGAGTCATCTGGAAAAATTACACTTTTTATAATGTATTGTTTTCTAGGTGTAACGGTATATTCTGCTGTAACTCTTTTGTTGCTGACAGTTGAATCTGCACTAACTCTAACTTTAAAATAACCTCTGTTTTCGGCAAAGTTTCGTAAAACCGAAGCATTATAATCTAAGTCAACCTGGCTAAAAAGCACGGGCGCTTCTCCCACTTTGTTGCGCAGCCAATATCGTGTTCCTTTTTCTTTTTTTGGTTCTCCAGCAAGATTGTAAATCAATAATTTAGGACGTAAACCAAAAATTTGTTTGTTCGGTTTTGGACGCAATAAATCTTCAAGTTCAGCCTCTAAAGCTTTTCGATCTTTCTTTTTCATAATCGAATCCTTTATAGTAACTGAACCTCCTGTGTAAAGTAAATCGCCCTCCGGAAGGTATTTTGTATTACTGCATCCAACAACAAAAAACATAGAAAGCAGTGCGATACACTTTATATAAGATGTCTTTATATGATTATGTTTTTTGCTCATTTCCTTTAATTTGATTTTCTTCTTCGTTCTCCTGCAGTTTTTCTTTTTCTTTGGCCTCTTGCTTCTTTTTCTTTTCTTTTTCCTTGCGAATTTTTTCTTCTTTTATTAGTTCTTTTTCTTCTTCTGTACGATGAAAAAGCTCTCTGAACTTATTGTAACTCATTGTAATTACAAAAGCAACTCCAGTTTCTACCACCTGACCTTCAACTGCAACTTGATATTGATTTTTACGATACGCACGAACCATATACCTGCCATCTTTTGTTAGCTGATAATCTAAGGCTACGTCTCCTGCAATATTGGTACTTTCTTCATTCGCACGTTCTTGACCTTCAACTCCAAAACTGCTTCCAACGGTAACTTTCAATCGATCGTCTAGTAATTTTTTAGAAACCTCAACATTCAGATCGGTTCTGTTTTGCATGGTTCCTGTTGTGTAATCCTCTGTTGATTCTAAATCGAAATTGACTTCAAATCCTGTAATTAAATCGCCTGCAAGATTATTCAATTGCTGCGAAAGAATCTTACTCACACTTTGTCTTGCAAAAGATTCTGCATTTGTACCGCCGCTTTCGCTTGAAAACGGATTTTCACCCACAAATCTGTTCAATAATAAAAGGGCAAAAACCTGTTTATTTAATTCTGCCGGATCTTGTTCTAATTGTTTTAATTTGGCTTGCGTTAGTTCTACAACATCCGAAGAAACATTATAATTGCCTTCAGGAAGTACAATTCCAAAAGAAATTTCTGGTTTCAATAACTCTCCGTTCATTTTCAATAAAGTCTGAAAAGGAAGTTTTTGTTTGTATGTATTTTGCACCGTTTGAGATTCACCTTTCAATTGATTTCCTAACAAGTCAATTGGAGCTGTTTCTACTTTATAAATAGCTGTAATATTTAAAGTTGCCATTGTCGGTTCTCCGTTCCAGGTAATAAAACTTCCTTTCTGAATATCGAACTTTCTTTTGATTCCGTTGAAATTCATTTGGTAAGCACCTTCTGAAAACTCATATTTTCCAGTCAGCGTTGTTTTTCCAGATTGATCGATTCCACCAACCAATTCAGCTTCTCCTTTCAAATTCAAATAATCACCGTTTGCTTTATCGATCAGCAAAGTTAATTCTGCTTCTTTATCAATTGAAATGGCAACATTTACGTTCATTCCTTTTATTTCAGACTGATTCAATTGATTCTGCATATCAACTGTTTGCTTTAGATATAGATTATCTTCATCCACAAATTCTACAATTCCTTCTCGATCTGCAATTGATGGATCAGACTGCGGCATTACCACTGTAAATTTGGTTTCTTTATTGATTTTAAGCGTTCCATCAATTGTTGGACTGTCCAAATCTCCTTTGATATTTAATTTAGTATCCAAAAATAAATCTCCGTAGAATAAATCATTATCTTTTGCCTTCGAATTAATCGCTCTAAAATCATTTGCTTCAACCAATAAATCGAAATTGTATTTTCTAAAATCAGCCGATTTTATATTTCCGTTTACGTACAATTCATTATCATTTTCATCAAAAAGAGAGAATTTATCAAATGAAATCGTTTCGTTATTAAACGTTATTTTTTCGTTTCCAATTTTAAAATAAGAATTCAACTGCGTTACTCTGAAAGCGGCATCATTAAAATTCAGTTCTCCATCAATTTTTGGCGTTGTTGTATTTCCCGTTATTTTAAAATTCCCTGATAAATATCCCTTTCCTTCTGTGATATTATCCATGCTGAAACCTTGAATACTTTTGATATTCAACTTATTAATATCGACATCAAAATCAAAATTTCCAGAATCCATTTTATAATCACCAGTCAGTTTAAGATCATTTCCTTCATCACTTAAACTTACATTTGCGGCAAGTGTATTGGCCGTTTTATTGTCTACTTTGATTTCTAAATCGCCAACTTTATCACCTTTAAAAGTAAAATCATCTATTTTTAAATCTGAGGTAAAAGTTGGATTGGTCATTACGTTTTCAACCAATGCATTTCCGTTAATTAACCCTTGCATTAAAAGTTCATCCTTTTTAACCATATTCATAATGGTTTCAATTTTGAAGTTTACAAAATCAACTTGTAAAGGCGCATTATCTTGAGTTCCCTGCGATTGAACTTTTAATTCATTGCCGCTATTGCTCAAATTGAATTTGTTTACATAAAGTCGTTTATCTCCAAATTCGATTGCATTTTCTGGATCAACCGTCCATTTATCGTAGTTTAAGACGAAATTCTCGGCATCTAATTTTAAGATATTTTTAGAATCTTCTGCTTTAAATTCACCTGCGATATAATATTGCTGTTTTTGTTTGGCATCTTGAACATCAAGTGCATACGTCAAAATATTATTTTGCACTTGTCCTGTTAAACTTGTAAACGGAATTTTTAAAGAACCGCTTTCAATTGTCGCGATAGAAATAGAATATTCTAAAGCATTTTCTTTTGCTTCGATATTTATTTTTCCGTCAGAAATCGTATTATCAGCATAAGTAATTCTCGGAATTGTTCCTCGAACTTCTAAAGAATCTGTTACGTTATTGTATTTTCCTGTGATTTTAATTGGCTCTAAACCTGTTAGTTTCGGAACCAATTTAAATAAAATCGGATCGTTGTCTACAGTTAACGTAAAAGACAATCTTTGTTCATCTGATTCCCCATTTGCTTTTGGATTTTTCAAATCGATATATTTTGACAACGATTTTTTCATCGCCGCTGCAAGCGTGGTCAATTTGTATTTTCCGTCTACTTCAGCCTTTAAAAACTGAGAAGAAACTTTAATATTATTTCGAGTATTATCTGAAAATGCGATTACACGAACTGAATCTAAAACGATTGGTTCTTTGTCTTGTAAAATCTGGACATTCGAAAGGAATACTTTTCCGTTTAAGTAATCGGGATTACTATTGGTAATATCTGCATCAATATTACCGCGAAGTTTCATTGGTCCCGCGTGCAGATTCAGTTTTTCTAAATCGGCGATATCGAGGTTTAATTTTAGTTTTACGGTTGGATATTTATCTTTTGTATCTCCTGAAGCTGTTAAATCAAAATTCAGATTTGGGTCTTTCATTCCCGATTTAACTGCAAAAGAGCCGTTTTCTATGTTTCCTTTTAAAGCTAAATCTTTATACGTATAGCGATTAAAAACTGCTTTCTGCACCAAACCATCAATTGCTGCATTTGCTGTTTTTGGGTCTAAACCGTTTCCTTTAACTTTCGCTTTAAGCGTAATTTTTCCAATCGAATCGTTTTTGATTAATCGGCCTAAATCGAAATCAAGCAAGTAAACTGTCGCATCGTATTTTTCTCTTTTTTTAATGCGCTGATCAAATAAAGCATCCACTTTTGCATTTCCGAAACTGCTCTTTAAAGCTAAATTGGTTTTAAAATTTTGAACCGATCCTTTAAATTTTCCCTGCAAATTTAACTGCGAAGGAATTTGAATGTTTTTTGGAATTGTTCCAGCCGGCACAAACATATTTATATCTTTTGCCGTGCTCGAAATGTTTTTAATATTTAAATCGTAATAGGCTTTTTGCGCATCAGGTAATCCGGCGATTTTCCCCGAAAGGGAAACTTTTGTAGCACCAATTCCGCTCATTTCAAATTTTGAAATAGTCAGATCTTTTACTTTTCCGCTTACACGGCTATCTACGTAAAGAATTGCGTTTGGATTACTTTTAAACGGATTTGTTTTTTGTAAATCTGGCACAAACAATAAAATGTCTTTGAAACCAATTCTTGACTGTTTCAAGTTAGCATCAATTGCAAGATTTCCTAAATCTTTTTGAAGTGATTCAAGCGATTTATATTCGGCCTTAACTTTATCTTGTACAAGCGTTTGAGGCGTTTTTAAATACAAATTATCCAGCGAAGCATTTTTAGGTCCGTAAAAGAAATTTGTTTTTAAAGCCTGAATCTGCAAACCGCTTTTTTCATTTACGGTAAGCGTTTTTATGTTTCCAGAAATGGTATCGTTTCCATAATACAATTGCTCGGCTTGAAAATTGAATTTACTCAAATCTAAATGACTGTAATCTAAACCTTTTGTTTTTGGTTTCGATTGCATATCATCAAATTTGAAAGCTATATTTTCAAGATTTGTATCTTTTAATTTTACTTTCCAGCCCGCTTGTTTTATGGCTGTTGAATCTAATTTTGGAGTTTGAATTTGTTTGTCTTTTGCTCCGAGTCTTAAATTTCCGCTTAGGTTTTTTACTTCAAAAGTGTCGAAATCTAAAAGCTGTTTGTTTAGGTCAATTTCATTTACATCTAAATTTAAGTTTCCTAAACGAATACCCGAATTGAGTTTTGAATCTTTATTATCGTATAAAATATCGATTTTAGACAATGCTATTTTATCTAATGCCAGTTTAAAATCTGGACGCTTCGAAATTGTATCGACTGTTTTAACCGAAACTTCAGCAATTTTTTCTACCACATCTTGATCTAAAACTACTTTCAATCCGTTTAAATTGATTGTTGGAATATTAAAATCCATCTGATCCAAATCGAACTTCTTGAATTTGGTATCAAAATGGGTCAGATTTACACGAATATCGTTTTTAGCAAAATCATCTTTAAAGTTGAATTTAACTTGATCGAGATTTACTTTTACTACAGAAATTTTGAAAGGTTTAGCATCAGGATCTTCTACTTTTGGTTCTTTCGATTCGAATGCTTTTATGATGTAATCGAAATTAAAAACGCCTTCTTTATTTCTCGAAATATTTGCTTTTACATTTTCAAGTGAAACCGAATTGATTTCTAGTTCGCTGCTTACGAGTTTAAAAAGATCGACATCTACTTCTAATCGTTTACCTGCCAGAAGAGTATCTTTTTTTTGATCTTCAAAATAAAAACCTTCCAGAACTACATCTTTAGGAAATTTTATAGAAATATGCTCTAATGCAACTTTGGTTTTTATCTTGCCTTGAAGATACGTAATCGCTTTGTCCTTAACGAAATTTTGAACCGATGGAACTTGAATGAGAATAATTACAAGTAATAATAGAGCAATCACAGAAACCACGCACCAAAGTAGTATACGAAGTGTTTTTTTAAGAAAATGAACTGGTTTCTTATTCATACGTCAATAAAATCGATTAGATTAATTGCTTCTGAAAAAAGCAAGATTACACATTTTACAAAAATGTAAAATTTAAACCTTAACAATTTACATAATTATGAGGAATTATTCTAAAATTTTACTACGAATCGTTGTTTTTTCTACCACAAAGACGCTAAGGCACGAAGTTTTTTTATTAGAATTTTATATGGGAAATCTTATTTTCTAAAATACTTATTTTCTGCTGCAACTTAGCCAAGAATTTTTGATGCTGTTCTGATTCTGGATTGAAACTTCTGTGACGAAGACTTTTTTGAATTTCATCGACTTCTTGCATCGTAGAAAGACTGTTTTCTGAAATATAATTTTCGCTGAAAAGCTTCCAGACATAATCAATCGCAATTTGATTAGGATGAAGCATATCTTCATTGTAAAAACGATAATCACGAAGTTCGTCCATCATAATCTCATAAGAAGGAAAATAATTGTGAATGCTCAATTGTGAATTATTAATTTTTAAAACTTGATGCAGCGCCGTAAACAAATGCGATTTACTCAACTGATTTTCTACAAAACCATCTTTGATATGACGAACTGGCGAAATCGTAAAAATGAAATTGATATTTGGGTTTAAAGTCTCGATAGATTCAATTGTATTTTGAATACTTTTTTGGATTTCATCAACCGATAATAATTCTTTTGAAAATTGTTTTTGAGGTACTTTATGGCAGTTGGCAACCACTTCATTGCTTTCTACGCTTCTATAAATCCATGAAGTTCCAAAAGTGATGATAATATGAGTTGCTTCTTTTATTTGTTTATGTGTTTCTGAAACTGCTTTATTAAGTGTTTCGAGCAATTCTTGTCTGTCTGAATTGCTTAAATCGGAATGAACATCAAAACTATGCCAGCGTTCATTATGAAAGAAAACGTCTTTTTCTTCAAACAATTCTTGCTTACAAACTCTGTCAAATAATTTATGTATTGAAACGGGATTAAAAATAATTCCAAAAGGATTGGTTTCATTTTGAAATTTAAAGTAATCAAACTTATCTGCCATGTTTTCAGCAAAACAAGATCCAATAGAAAGAATCTTCGAATTATAATCGATTGGATTATTACTTTTTGAAACTGGAATTTGAGTTCTGAATTGCATGAGGTTTTATTTGAACACGAATTTCGCCAATTATCACCAATAAAAAAACCAAATACAGAAAGTATTTGGTTTTTCATGAAATCTTAAATTTAGTAGGTATACTCTATATCAAATTCGACCCATTGCCCATTCGTATAGGATGTGTTTTTAGTTGGATAATCTTTGTCATTGTATGTATATTCTCTATTATAAATTGCAGGAATAGAAGTTGGAGATGGCTTAGAAGTTATTCTAAAAACATTGTTTTTTCCATTTTCTCTAATTTCGTTTAGCAGCAAATTTAAACTCAAAACATTTTTCAAAGGATTGTTTTTGTTATCATATTCATAAACATAACTTGCGTTATTTGCTTGAAATTTCACTAGGTTATCATTTTCATAAATCAAACTTCCCTCTAAGGTTTTAGTTTCTACATTTGTGTTTTGATTAACTGAATAAGTTATATAATTAATTAATTCATCTGACAAATGTGTGTAAATCGTTTTTTCATTATACTCTAAACTTGGTGAATCGATATTGATTATTTTTACAATTTTAGTTTTGAGTTTTTTTCCTTCGTATGTAAAAGAAGCGTCTCTTATTTTAATTTCTTGTCCTTTTGTGTCTCTTTCAAAAATTTCCAGTTTGGTTATAAGATCGCCCGTGTAGGTATATGATGTTCTTTTATTTAGTGCTGTAATACTGTTAATCTTATTACCATCGTATTTGACAGCACTAATTTCCATTGCTTTTTGAGTTTCGGGCGGATAAGTATAAGTAATTGTTTTTGGAAAAATTGCTGCTGCTTCAGATTTAGAATTATCATCACTGGAGCAAGAACTTACAATTAAAGATAATACAGTAGAAAGAATTAAAAGTTTTTTCATTTTTAAATAGGTTAAGTTGGGAAACTCAAAAATATACTAAAGCTATACAAATAGCAATAAAATCTTACCTTATTTTAATATTAAAAACTTTTTGTAATGTTTTTAAAAATTAAGCTGTTGTAATGGTTTAGCAAAAAATTCAATATGAATACTTCATAACATTGATTATTCTTCCTCCGTAATCGCGAGTAATTTCTTTTACCGGATCGCCTTTAATTATTTTTACATATCATTGTTTTAGCGGATGGAAATTTAATAATTACAGATCGTTAAACTGGTTTTACAGCACCTAAACCCAAAAAAAATCCCCAATCAACTATTAGTCAATTGGGGATCTATTTTATTTAAAAAATAAATTAGTAAGCAATTTCTATTTTGAAAGAATTTTTTGAGTCTCCAGAAAAGAATTCAGTAACATAATTACTGCCATTGTATTTATTAGTAGTTTCAACAGTTGCTGTTTTAGTAACCGCACCTTTAGAATCGTAAGTCAATGTAACATTTTTTACTGTATTATTTGCAGAATAAAAGTCAAAATCGCTATCTAAATCTAGTAATGCTTTCAAACCTGTAATATTGATAAAAGGACTTTTCTTGTTATCAAAAGTACTTGTTATTTTTTCCACCAATACGCCATCGATTAGTTCAGCAGATACTAAATTTCCGTTTGCAAAAGTATAAAGTGTAGTCGTATCATACTTAATCTCTTGTCTATTGATGATTTGAGATTGGTTAATATTAACTGTTCCATTTACATTATACACAAAAGTTAATTTCTCTTGAATATTTTTATTAGCTTCCCATGTTGAAATTTTAGAAACTAATTTTGTTCCTTCATAAGCATAAACATCTGTAGATTGTAAAACGCTAGAAGCATACTTTTCGACTTTAGTAATAAGGTCTCCTGTGTAAGTATATACAGATCTAGATGCATCTGAACCTGCAAGATCTTTTAATTTGTTTCCGTCATACGTCAAAGTATAAGTATAACTTCCTGATTGTCCGTTGACAACTTCTGTTTCAGTAATTTTTTTTGGTAATAATACCGCATCTGTAGATTCTGATGAATCATCACTTGAACAAGATGTTAAAACTAGTGCTAAAGCACCAAAAAGGCATAATAATTTTTTCATTTTGATTTGGTTAAAATTCTTAATGGTGCAAACGTAGTATAACCAAATATCAAAACCTTACGGGATTCCGCATCAAAAAATAAATAATAAATTAAAGTTTTTTAATAAGCTAACAGCAAGCAAAATAGCTTGAAAAAACCTTAGTAAAAAAAATTAAAAAAAGTGAAACGACACACAAAAACATATTTTTTTCCTGTATGCTTTGATGCGTTTAAAAATACTTTTTCACAAAATAAAAAGAGACAAGTTTTAAAAAATGTACTATATGTTCATCTGTAAAAAAAATTTACATTTTTAATAACAAAAAGCATCTCGACAAACTAAAACAATTGCTTACTTTTGCATCTTCCATTTTTTTAAATCACTTATGAAATTATTATATACTTACATCATCAAACATAAAATGCTTTTATTTTTTGCTTTGATAATGGCTACTATCAACATCTGTTTTAGTTTATCAGATTCAGTAATTACAGGAAAACTAATGCAGGATTGCGGTGTTGGACTGTCAAAATACAAAGGAAACGAAATAGGTTTTATTAAATCTTTAGCTTTCTGGCTTGGTCTTTCCCTTGGTGCTGCAATGATTTCGAGAATAACCAAAAATTTCCAGGATTACTTTACCAATGTTGTCATTCAGAGAACCGGCGCTCAAATGTACACGGACGGAATCAAAAAATCTCTTGATCTTCCTTATGCTGAATTTGAAGACCAGCGAAGCGGCGAAACTTTAAGCAAATTGACTAAAGTTAGAATTGATTCAGAAAAACTAATTACGCTTTCTATCTCTTTAATTTTTCAGACTATTATTGGTTTCATTTTCGTAATCGTTTATGTGGCCAGAATTGATCTTCGTATTTCGATTATTTTTTTAATTACTGCACCAATTATTGCTTTGGTTAGTTTGTATTTAGGAAAAAAAATTAAGATTGTTTCTAGAAAAATTGTTAATCAAACTAATGCTCTTGCAGGTTCTACAACCGAAAGTTTAAGAAACATCGAATTGGTAAAAAGCCTTGGTTTAACGTATCAGGAAGAAAAACGTTTAAATCTGAATACGTTTAAAATTCTTCAATTAGAATTACAAAAAATCCGATTTATTAGAAGTTTGAGTTTTATTCAAGGAACAACCGTTCATTTCTTGAGAACTTGTGTTGTTTTTGCCTTATATTATTTCTTATTTGGAGGAAAAATTATCGTTGGAGATTTATTGACAATGGTATTTTTTACTTTCTTTATCTTTGGTCCTTTACAGGAATTAGGAAACTTTATTATTGCTTTGAATGAAACCAAAGTTTCTATGGAGAATTTTAAAACCTTATTAAATGCGCCGAAAGAATTCCGCCCAAAAAATCCAAAACATGTTGGTGCAATCCAAAAATTACTTTTTTCGAATGTTAGTTTCCAACATAGAACTGCTAAATTTAAAGCGGTAGAGAATATTAATTTCGAAATCAAACAAGGTCAAACCGTTGCTTTCGTTGGTCCATCTGGTTCTGGTAAAACCACTTTAGTGAAACTATTAGTTGGTTTGTACACACCCGCAGAAGGAGAAATTCTTTATAACGATATTGACTCTACGGACATTGATTTACTCGATTTAAGAAAACAACTTGGATTTGTAACTCAGGATGCACAATTATTCTCGGGAACTATTCGTGAAAACTTGTTGTTTGTAAAACCAAACGCAACCGACGAAGATTTATATGATGCTCTAAAACGTGCAAGTTGTGACAAGCTTTTAAGACGTGCCGAAGATGGCTTAAACACGACCATTGGAGAAGGCGGAATCAAAGTTTCTGGTGGTGAAAAACAGCGTCTATCTATCGCAAGAGCAATTTTGAGAAATCCGAATTTATTGATTTTTGATGAAGCAACTTCTGCATTGGATTCGATTACAGAAGAAGAAATTAATGCTACAATTCGAAATATTTCAGACAAAAACCGAATCACTGTTTTAATTGCGCACCGCTTATCTACTGTTATGCATGCTGACAGAATTTTTGTTCTGGAACAAGGTAAAATTATCGAACAAGGTAAACATGAAGATTTAATTGTGGAGAAAGGATTGTATTATGCCATGTGGCGCCAGCAGATTGGAGAGAGAAAATAGTTTTTTTTTTAGGTGCTGAGGCTCTAAGGAACTTAGATTCTAAGTTTTTTTTTAACAATCTATATACGTACTATTTGTATTTCGACGAAGGAGAAATCTCCGCGAGAAGCTCGATAAAGATTGACGCCTTTGATTGTGGAGTTACTTGCTAAGATTTCTCCTTCGTCGAAATGACATAAAAAGAGAAAATACTATAAAATACAAAACCAGACGGATTTTAAAAATCTATCTGGTTTTTGTATTATTCTTTATTTTTCTCGCCTACTAAAAATTTTCTTAGGCTACAGCTTTACTTCAATTGAATAACTAAATTTTTAGCTAGTTTTTCAAATGCGCCAATAACTCTTTGATATTCATTAGTTTCTATTGCTTTTTTCTCAATCCCAATCACTTTTTCAAAATGAACTACAAGTAATTTTTTCGAATTACTTGTGTCGATAAAATCAATTGTTGCAGATAATTTAGCTGGTTCTATTGCATACCCTGGATAAATCCAAGTTAAGTTTACTTTCATTAAATACTGAGAATCAGCAACAATATTACGTTCTCCTTTTTTAAAATAATTATTAAAATAATCTATAAATGCCGGATTATAATATTTCTCTCTATTTAAAAACCAATCTCGTCTGAAATTTGCAGCTTTTTCTGGATCAGATTTTCTCTTCTCCATTTTTTCTTTTAAAAAATCTTCTTCAGAGTCAAAACCGTGTACTTGAATATGTTCATAATTAAACTCTGCTTTAAACGATTTAATATCCCTTAAATTTTCAAATGATCCTTCAGATATCTTATACCTCTGAGAATAACTAAATGATGTAAAAACAATTGAAACAAAAATTATTAGTTTCAGTTTTCTATACATAATATTTAAATTTGGTGTCTAATATCTGAAAAACGTCAACTGATCTTTATTTAACAAAATCAACCGCTTTTGCTAATGCCTCCCCAATTCCGTCAACGTTTTTACCTCCTGCAGTTGCGAAGAAAGGCTGGCCTCCTCCTCCACCTTGGATGTATTTTCCTAATTCGCGAACCACTTGTCCAGCGTTTAGGTTTTTGGCAGCTACAATTTCTTTAGAGATATAACAAGTTAACATTGGTTTACCTTCATGAGCTGTAGCGAAAACTACGAATAGATTATTATAAGAATTCCCTAATTCATAAGCTAAATCTTTTGCTCCTTCTGGATTTAAATCTACTTGTTTTGCTAAGAACTGAACGCCGTTGATTTCTTGCAATTCTTTAGCCAAATCAGCTTTCATATTTTTAGCTTTATCTTTCAATAAAACTTCCAATTGTTTTTTCAACTGCGCATTTTCATCTTGCAATGCCAAAATCGATTTTACAGGATCCTGAGCATTTTTAAGCGCTTCTTTAATTTCATTTAAAGAAACTGCTTGAGATTCAAAATATTCTTTTGCAGCTTCACTTGTGATCGCTTCAATTCTTCTGATTCCAGATGCAACAGCACCTTCAGAAACAATTTTAAAATGCCAGATATCAGATGTATTTGCAACGTGCGTTCCTCCGCATAACTCAACAGAATCACCGAATTTAATCATACGTACCAAATCACCATATTTCTCTCCAAACAAAGCAATTGCACCTTCTTCGATAGCCTGCTCTTTTGGAATTGCTCTTTTTTCGATTAATGGCAAACTCTCACGAATTCTTGCATTTACAAAGTTCTCTACTTCTAATAATTCTTCATCAGATACTTTAGAGAAGTGAGAAAAGTCAAAACGCAATGAAGCATTACGAACCATAGATCCTTTTTGCTCAATATGAGTTCCCAAAATCTTACGTAAACCTTGGTGCAATAAATGCGTAGCCGAGTGGTTTGACGAAGTTTTAGCTCTTTGGTTTGCATCAACAACTGCATTAAAAGTTGCTGTAATATTTTCTGGCAACGATTGTGTTAAATGGATCGTTTGATTGTTTTCTTTCTTAGTATCAATGATATAAGTAATATCTCCGTTTTGAGATTCTAAATATCCTTTGTCACCTGTTTGTCCTCCGCTTTCTCCGTAAAATGGAGTCGCATTGAAAACCAATTGGTAGATTTCACCATCTTTTACACTATCAACTCTACGGTATTTAGTGATTTTTACTTGGTGCGATAATCTGTCATAACCAATAAATTCCTGAATATCATCTTCAACAATTACATTCCAGTCTCCAGCAGTTACTTTTGATGCTGCGCGAGATCTTTCTTTTTGCAATTGCAATTGTTCTTGGAATCCAGCTTCGTCCAATTTCAATCCTTTTTCAGAAAGAATTAAAGCGGTTAAATCGATTGGAAAACCGTAAGTATCATACAATTCAAATGCTTTTTTACCATCGATTGTATCTCCTTGATTATTTAAAATTACAGCATCCAAAAGAATTAATCCTTGATCAAGCGTACGTAAGAAAGAGTTTTCTTCTTCACGAATAACATTCGAACAAAGTGCTTTCTGCGTTCTAATTTCTGGGAAAGAATCTCCCATTTGCTCGCTTAAAGTTTCAACCAATTTATAAATAAATGGCTCTTTCGTGTTTAAGAAAGTAAATCCGTAACGGATAGCACGACGTAAAATTCTACGAATTACATATCCTGCTCCCGTGTTAGATGGCAATTGTCCATCAGCAATAGCAAAAGCTACGGCACGAATGTGATCTGCAACTACACGAATTGCAATATTCATTTTATTTTGTTCTTCGCTAATGCCTGTTACATCATTAGTTGTATATTTTGCACCTGTAATTGTTTCAATTTCTCTAATCAAAGGCATGAAAACATCAGTATCATAGTTTGATGTTTTTCCTTGTAAAGCCATACACAAACGCTCAAATCCCATTCCGGTATCTACGTGTTGTGCAGGAAGTTTTTCTAATGAACCGTCAGCTTTACGATTGAATTCCATGAATACATTATTCCAGATTTCAACTACTTGGGGATGATCGTTATTTACCAAACTTTTTCCTGAAACGGCAGCTTTTTCTTCTGGAGTACGTAAATCAACGTGAATTTCAGAACAAGGTCCGCATGGTCCTTGATCACCCATTTCCCAGAAATTATCTTTTTTATTTCCTAAAATAATTCGGTCTTCGTCGATTAATGTTTTCCAGATATCCCAAGCTTCTTGGTCAAACGGAACATTATCTTCTTTACTTCCTTCGAAAACAGAAACATAAAGATTCTCTTTTGGAATTTTATACACTTCTGTCAATAATTCCCAAGCCCAGTTGATTGCCTCTTTTTTGAAGTAATCTCCAAAAGACCAGTTTCCTAACATCTCAAACATAGTGTGGTGATAGGTATCGATACCCACTTCTTCAAGATCGTTATGTTTTCCTGAAACACGAAGACATTTTTGCGTATCGGCTATTCTTGGACTTTTTGGAGTTCCGTTCCCTAAGAAAAATTCTTTAAACTGGGCCATTCCCGAGTTATTGAACATTAAGGTTGGGTCGTCTTTAAGGACAATAGGAGCCGAAGGAACAATAGTATGTCCTTTACTCTCAAAAAAATCTAAAAATTGTTTACGTACGTCTTGTGATTTCATATTTTAATTAGAAAATGTGTCAATTTTAATGTGTCAATTTGATAATTAGATCATTAGCTAATTTATTCATTTGATGATGCGTTAAGTTTTTTATAATGAATTCAAAAAACTTATATTATAAACAATAAATTGTCTACTTTGCGCATTATCTAATGATAAAATAGCCCCATTATCTAATCATTAATTCTTGTAAAAAAGTGTCGAACTGCTGAAACATTTGACAGTTTTGTTCGTCTAACTAATTTTACAAGCTGCAAAAATAGCGTATTTTAAAATATGGCGAAAGTAAAATATTATTACGACTCAGAAAATCTGGCTTATACGAAAATAAAAACCAGAAAAAGAATAAAAATAGGTTACGCATTACTGTTTTTAGTGGCTTCAGCCTTATTCGGTTTTTTAGTTTTCGTTCTTTTAATTAATACACCTTATTTTGAAACCCCAAAAGATCGTTTGCAAGCACGTGAAATTGAGAACTTAAAACTTCAGTATTCCATTTTAAATAAAAAATTAGATGAAATTGATGCCGTCGCAGATGCCTTAGAAGAAAGGGACAATAATATTTATAGAATATATTTTAATAAAGCCGAAATTCCGGATTCAATTAGAAAAGCTGGTTTTAGAAATTCTGACAGATACAAGGCTTTAGAAGGTTATAATAATTCACAGCTGGTTTTAAACACCACCAAACGAGTAGATAAACTTTCAAAAGAATTGGCTATTCAATCTAAATCACTGGATGAAATTTTAAAATTAGCTGGCGCGAAAGAAAGTTTATTGTTAGCTATTCCGGCAATTCAGCCTGTTCAAAATGAAAATTTAAAACGAGTTGCTTCTGGATTTGGTTATAGAATCGATCCTTTCACGAAAGTGAGAAAAATGCACAACGGAATGGATTTTACCGCCAACACAGGAGCTCCAATTTATGCCACAGGCGATGGCGTAGTTGCGAGAGCAGATAATACTGCTTCTGGATATGGAAATCACGTCGTGATCAGGCATGGTTTTGGATATGAAAGTTTATATGCACATTTAAGCAAATACAATTGTAAACCTGGACAACGTGTCAAACGCGGTGATGTAATTGGTTATGTTGGCAGTACAGGAAGATCTGAAGGTCCGCACTGCCATTATGAAGTTCATAAAGATGGAAACGTGGTAAACCCGCTTAATTTCTATTACGGAAATATTTCGGCTGTAGAATATGTGGCAATTTCACAAATGGCGAATCAAGAAAATCAATCATTAGATTAATATTACGAAAAAGTAGTATTTTTGAAATAAAATAGAAAAAAACAAATCATGCATATTGAACTTTCTAAAGACAAAAGATATTACAGTATTGGCGAAGTTGCCAAAGCTTTTAATGTCAATGCTTCTTTGATACGCTTTTGGGATAGTGAATTTGACATTCTAAAACCTAAAAAAAATGCAAAGGGCAACAGAATGTTCACGCCAGAAGACATTACCAACCTGCAATTAATCTACCATTTAGTTAAAGAAAGAGGTTTTACCCTTGAAGGCGCCAAAATACATTTAAAAGAAGGTCAGAAGAAAACGTTAGATAAATTCGAAATAATACGTAAATTAGAGTCCATAAAAACGCAATTGAACGACATCAAAAACGAATTGTAATTAAAAATAGAAATAAACTTAAATCAAAACAAATATGAAGAAAGGATTAATAATTCTAGGAGTTGTAGTAGTAATAGTCATTGGATTATACAGCTGGGCAACTGGCATTTATAATACTGCAGTAACGCTTGACCAAAACGTAAAAGAAAGTTGGGGAAATGTTAATACTGCGTATCAGAGAAGAAACGATCTAATTCCTAATTTAGTTAATACCGTAAAGGGATATGCTAAACATGAACAAACTACGTTGACGGCAGTAATCGAAGCTCGTGCTAAAGCGACAGGAATTACTATTGATCCATCAAATGTTACACCAGAACAATTGGCAGCATTCAACTCTGCACAATCAGGAGTTTCATCTTCTTTATCAAAATTATTGGTAAGTGTGGAACAGTATCCAAATCTTAAAGCTGATGCAAGCTTTATGAAACTACAAGATGAATTGACTAGCACAGAAAACCAGATCTTAACAGCTAGAACTCGTTTTAACGAAGCAGTTAAACCTTATAATAATAATATTAATACTTTCCCAAGAAATATTTTAGCTGGAATGTACGGTCTTAAAGAAAAACCATACTTTGAAGCTTCTACAGGTGCAGATAAACCAGTTGAAGTAAAATTCTAAGCCTTTTTTAGAAATAATCTAAAATATACAATCTAAACTCTAAAATCATTTTCATGTCAAAAGTAGAAGATTTTTTAACCAAAGAAGAAGAACAAGAAATTGTTGAAGCTATTCGCATGGCCGAAAATAATACTTCTGGCGAAATTAGAGTACATATAGAAAAAACAGCTTCTAAAGCCCATTTTGATAGGGCTTTAGAAGTTTTTCATGAATTACGAATGGATGAAACCAAATTGCAGAATGGCGTACTACTCTATTTTGCAGTTGAAGATAAAAACTTCGTGATTTGTGGTGACAAAGGAATCAATGATTTAGTTGCAGATGATTTTTGGCATTGTACCAAAGAAATCATGACAAATCATTTTAAATCTGGAAATTTTAAACAGGGAATTGTTGACGGTATTCTAAATGCTGGCGAACAACTCAAAAAATATTTCCCATCTTTAGAAGATGACACAAACGAACTATCTAACGAAATCTCAAAAGGATAAATAATGAAAAATTCCAACAATACAATCTCAAGTTCCAAAGGAATCTTTCAATTTACTCTTTTGTTTATCGCGTTTTTTACCTGCACTTCTATTTTTGCGCAGTTGGACATTCCACAAAAACCTGATTTTCAAACTTCTGTTTACGATTACGCGAATGTTTTAAGCGCTTCTGAAAAAACACAATTAGAAGAAAAACTTGTCCGTTATTCAGATTCAACTTCAACCCAAATTGTAGTTATAACCATTGAAAGCCTTAAAGGAGAAGATATCGGAATTCTTACTCCCAAATGGGCTCAGAAATGGGGAATTGGACAATCAAAAGAAGATAATGGGGTTTTGATTTTATTGGCTAAAACCGAAAGAAAAATCTGGATTTCTCCAGGTTACGGATTAGAAGATCGTTTAACTGCTGGTATTGGCGGAGAAATCACTAGAAATATTATTATTCCAGAATTTAAAGCTGGAAGTTATTACCGAGGACTTGACAAAGGTGCTGATGCCCTTTTTGACGTTTTTACAGGCAAATACAAAGGGGAACGTAAAAAAGCTAAAGGAAACGATTTTCCGATCTTGCCATTTATCGTAATTGTTGTAATTGTATTAATCCTACTTGCTCGAAATAAAAGAGGCGGAGGCGGAAATTCTGGCAATAATGGCGGTGGAGGTCCTAGTCTTCTGGACGTAATCATTCTGAGTAATCTTGGAAGAAGCGGCGGCGGCGGATTTGGCGGTTTCGGCGGCGGATCATCTGGCGGCGGATTTGGCGGTGGCGGAGGCTTCGGCGGCGGATTTGGCGGTGGCGGATTCTCTGGAGGAGGTTCTGGCGGAAGCTGGTAATTTAGTTTGTTTCTAATTTTCTTTGTTTGAGGTTTCAAGTTTAGGTTTCAATCTTAAAATATCATACATTTACATTTTACAATTTATTAATAATGTTATCACATAAAGCAAAATACGCCCTTAAGGCCTTACTTTATTTAGCAGAACAAGACGAAAATCACATTTCTAGAACGGTAGAAATTGCTGATGGCGCTAACATTCCTAAAAAGTTTTTAGAACAGATTCTTTTAGATCTAAAACGAGGACGTTTTGTGAGCAGTAAGCAGGGAAAATTTGGTGGATATTATCTAATAAAATCAAAAAATGACATCACTTTGGCAGAAATTCACCGATTATTTGACGGTGCAATTGCACTTTTGCCATGCGCTTCTTTAAATTTTTACGAGCCTTGCTCTGATTGTAAAACCGAATCTGAATGCAGTCTGCGTCACGGTTTAATGCTGATTAGAGACAAAACTTTGAAGGCTATGGAAGGTATCACAATCGCTTCATTAGTTAATAAATAAAAAAATATTTTCTAATTCCTAGTAAATCGATAGAATTAATATTTATATTTGCACAAAATAATTAACTAACCATTTACAAAAGTTTTAACATGAAAGTACATTTTAGTCGATCAAGTGTATCAAAAATTTTGCAAAACAAACAAGCAAGACTTTCTTCATCAGTAATTAGAAATTCATCTATGATGTGTATATGTTGATTTAAAAAAATTTTATTTTAAATTCTACTAATCATATATACTTACTATAAAAAATGAAAACATCTATACAAAATATCTTTACACTATTATTATTTTTAACCTTCTCTATCTCTTTTGCTCAAAATATTGAAGGTGTTGTTACAACTAGCGAAAATACTCCTTTAGAAGCCGTAAATGTGGTAATTAAAGGAACTACTAATAGCGCCATTACAGACAACAGCGGTAAATTTACCATTGACTCAAAAGGTAGATTACCAATAACTCTTTTAATTCAGTATGTTGGATACAAAACAGTTGAGATTGAATTGACTTCAATTCCTGTAAATCCAATTCAAGTTGCACTTAAAGAAGAGAATGAACTTGTTGAAGTTGTAGTATCTTCTAGACGCCGTATTGAAAAAGTTCAAGATGTGCCTATCGCTATCTCTGTAATTACAGGAAAACAAGCAGAACAAACTGGTGCTTTTAACGTAAACCGTATTAAAGAATTAGTTCCTTCTGTACAATTATATTCTTCTAACCCAAGAAATACAGGTATCAATATCCGTAGTTTGGGTTCTCCTTTCGGATTAACAAATGATGGAATTGATCCAGGTGTTGGTTTCTATGTTGATGGTGTTTACTATGCTCGTCCAGCTGCTACAACTCTTGATTTTATTGATGTAGAACAAATTGAGGTTTTACGCGGACCGCAAGGATCTTTATTCGGAAAAAATACTACTTCTGGAGCATTCAACATTACAACTCGTAAACCAAGTTTTACTTCTGGTGCTGACTTTGAAGTGAGCTACGGAAATTATTCTTTCTTACAAGCAAAAGCGTCTTTAACTGGTGCATTAGGAAAAAAAGTTGCAGGTAGAATATCTTTTTCAGGAACATCACGTGATGGTTTAGTAGACAATGTTGCTACTGGAAGACCTACAAACACATTAAACAATCAAGGAATTCGTGGACAATTACTTTGGACTCCAACTGTTAATACTAATGTTATTTTCGCTGCTGATATCACTACACAGCGTCCTGATGGATATGCACAAGTAGTTGCAGGTGTGGCTCCAACACAAAGAGCTGCTTACCGCCAATTTGATGCTATTATCAAAGATTTAAACTATCAGCTTCCAAGCCAAAATGCATTTGATCGTAAAATAGATCAAGATACTCCTTGGCGTTCCAACCAAGACATGGGTGGTTTTTCATTAAATATTGATACAAAAATTGGAGGCGGAACCCTTACATCAACAACTGCATGGCGTTTTTGGAATTGGGATCCATCAAATGATAGAGACTTTACTGGATTACAAGTATTGGCTAAATCTCAAAATCCAACAAGACAGACTCAAATTACACAAGAGGTACGTTATGCTGGTCAGTTAACTTCTAGAATTAGTGGTGTTGCTGGAGTATTCTTTATTGATCAAACTTCACAAACTGACGGTACTGAAGAATCTGGAAATGCACAATGGAGATTTGCTCAAAGTTCAACTAGTGCTTTATGGAAAACTCCAGGACTTTTTGAAGGCTACGGAATTAAAACTGATGCAAACATTAGAGCATCAAGTGCTGCGGTATTTGGACAAATTGACTGGGCAATTACCGATTGGTTACACGTTTTACCAGGTTTAAGATATAACTTTGATAAAAAAGACGCACACTACGCTCGTACAACATACGGAGGTTTGCAAACTACTGATCCAGCATTATTGGCTCTGAAAAGACAAGTTTATTCTGATCAGGCATTTGATTCAGCTATTGACAATACCGACTTTTCTGGAAATATTACTGTTACAGTTAAAGCTTCGGATAAAATCAATGCTTACGGAACGTTCGCAAAAAGCTACAAACCTGTTGGTGTAAACGTTGCTGGTCTTCCAACAAACTCAGCTGGACAGCCATTACTTGAACTAGCAGTTATCAAACCAGAAAAAGTATATCATTATGAAGTTGGAGTAAAAACTTCTCCTTTTAGAAATTCAATTTTCAATTTAGCATTATTTCAAACTGACATAAATGATTTCCAAACTAACGTTCAAGCTGCAGAATTGGGTGTAAATCGTGGTTATCTTGCAAATGCAGATAAAGTACGTGTACAAGGTGTAGAAGTTGATGCTAGTTTTGTTATTAGCTCTCACTTAACAATAAATGGTGCTGCAACTTATACTGATGGAAAATATGTAAAATTTACAAATGCACCACTTCCATTAGAAGAAACGGGAGCTCCAGTATCATTTAAAGATGTTTCTGGATCTGCTCTTCCAGGTGCTTCAAGATGGGCAGGATCTTTAGGAGGAGAACTTTCTGATAACGCAAGATTCTTTGGAAACGCAGGAAAAATTTTCTTAGCTGTTGACTCTTATGCTCGTTCTGAGTTTTCATCAAGCCCTTCTGCTTCTAAATATTTAGTTGTTCCAGGTTATGCAATTTTCAATGCTCGTTTAGGTTTCCGTGCATCACAAGGTTTATCTGTTCACTTCTGGGGACGTAACCTTTTAAATAAAGATTACTATGAGCAATTATTGCCGGCAGGTGGAAATGCAGGACAATATGCTGGAGTTTTGGGTGACCAAAGAACTTATGGCGTTACTTTAAAGTATTCACTATAAGAACGGTTAGTTAATTTAAGTATAAAAGCGAGGTATATTTTAAATATATCTCGCTTTTTTTTATGCCTGAAATTGTCACTTTAAAAACTTTTAGTGTCATTTAATTCCATTCCCAAAAGTGATATTTACGAATTTAAGTAAATATCAAAATGCAGGATTATTACAATTTTACAAAATCAGCAGAACAGATTTCATTTGATCCATATTGGTATGGCAAATCAAATTTTCTTTTAAAATCTTTTTTAGGCATTTCAGTTTTAGCGTTAGGAATTGCTGCGTCAATTTTATACAATCTTCAAGGGGGAGTAATACTTTCCATTTTTACAAATGCGGTTATAATTATCCATACTATTTACATCGTACAAATTAAGAATAAAACAACATTTATTTTTGACAAAATAGATAATGCTTTTTTTGAGGTCACCCCTTTTGGAAAAAGAAAAATAGCTTCATTAGATCAAATTATAAACATTATAACAAAATCAGGATCTAATAATTTCAATTATATTCTAACACTAAAAAACAAGAATGCAGTAAAAAAAATTTACTTGACAGCTAGTATAAAAGATGAAAACCAAAACAATCCTGAAATTCGGTTTTTTGAATTGCAGATAATTCCCCAGCTGGAATCTTTTCTAAACTTAAGCAGAGAGGTATTGATTTTTTTAGACTCAGAGGATTGCTCTTCAATCTAGATAGGCATTAAATATGGAGAGCGTAAATCAAATTAAAATTTGATTTACGCTCTCCATTGTTTTTGAATCTTTCGGCTTAAGATCCTCTCTGTCTTTTTCCTTTTTTGCTTTCAGCAAAATTTCCAATTTTATAAGCCAAAGAAAACATTACGTAACGTTTTAAAACTGTATTTTCTTCATCTCTAATCGATGTTGAAGAAATCGTTCTTGTAGCACTTTGATTTTGATTTAAAACATCATATACTTTTACTTTCGCATATAATTTTTTATCTAAGAAACCATAAGACAAACTGGTATTCCAGAGGAAGAAGTCTTTCTTGAAATCGTCTGAGATATTTGAATTATAAGTGTATCCAAAATCATTTCCAAAAATCAAATTTGCCGGCCAATAAGAAGTTGTCTGCATATTAATCCTGTGAATAACATTTGAAGTCTGATCCAGCGAATAATTTTCATATTTAGACTGGTTATATGACAAATTATACGATGGCGCAATTGTTAATACCTCTCCGTAATCATAAGACATATATACTTTTGGAGTAATTCCGACAGATTTAGAATTATACAAAATGTCATTGGTATATCCTTTATCAAAAGAGTAATTTCCACTTAGACCTACACCATATCGAAGCGTATGTGCGTCTTTTTTAATTTGCTGATTCCAATTTGCCCCCAGAGAGATATTATAAACACCCGAAATATTGGTATAGGTTGTTTCCTTTTGCCCGCTTTCGTTGAAGCTGGAAATAGAAACAATATCATTATTATAATAATCTCCTTTTAGATTAAAACTATAACCTGAACGAGATCTAAAATCGTAATTTCTAAATTGGAGATTAGCGCTGTTTTTTTCTACTGGTTTCAAGTCAGGATTTCCAATAATTGTATTCAAAGGATTATTCAAATTTACAATTGGCATTAACTGATTCGCCGAAGGTAATGCATTTGAATAATCATATTTGAATGATAAGTTTTTAGAACGATTAAATTTGTATCGCAATAAAGCAGTAGCAAAAGGTAATGCATATTTTTTACTCAAATCTGTTGCTACATTTTGGTAAAGCGAATAATTTTCAAAATTTACAATTGAAGTTCGGCTGTCTAGATTTACAGTAAACTTGTTTTTTTGCAAAGTAACTCCAACTTTTGGTGTAAATGAATTTTGAATAGAACTTGTATAATTACTAAATCTGGAATCATAGTTAGTATATTCCTGAGTGTCTTCATTGAAATTATACGTTTTTTGATCATTACTATTGCTTTTCCAGTCTAAATCGGCACCAATTCTAATTCTTAATGAGTCGGTTATTGGTTCTGTATATTCTATATCTGCAGAATAAGCATCACTCACCGCTCTCTTTTTTACATTCTGATTCCTAAAATCATTTGGTGTATTGCCTACATAATAAATTGTTTCAGAAATATTCAAACCGTCAGAATCGCTGTCTGTATTATTATTAGTAAAAACAAAACTAAAATTACGGGCTTTTTTATCAAAAGCCTTATTAAAGTTTATTGTGTTCGCAAAGTTTGTGTTTGTTCCGTCAGATATTGAGCTTCCATCACTTTTATTCAGCGCATTTCCATTTTCATCTTCTGTAGCACTTGAAGATGATGAAATACCATTTGTTCGTGATTGGCTTACTTTTGGAGCAACTACAATTCGTGTTTTAGGATCTAGCCTATATTCCAGCTCAAAATTGGCATTATTGCCCGTATTTTCATTCCTGGATTTAGATTCACTTTGTGTTATATTGTTTCCAGTTGGCTGAAAAACGACTTCATTTGATTTACTATCATTTTTATTGACTGTGTTCGAAAAATTATAACTTCCCATAGCCAGCAATTTTTCGGTCCAGTCATCAGAATAATTAAGACCTACTAGATTAGATTGCGTAATTCCTTTTCCGCCTCCGCCAGAACTTGAGTTTCCGCCTCTTCCACTGCTGTTGCGACCACCTCCCATATTATCAAAAACATCATCCATAGAAAAACCAGTTGAATTGATGTTATTGGAAGATGCCAGTAAACTTATTTTTTGCTTATTATTAAAATAGTTAAGATTTACGTTGGCCTCATAACGATCATCGGTACCATAACCGCCCATGACTTTACCAAAATAACCTTTGTTTTTCTTTTCGTCAATTGTAATATTAATGCTCGAAAAATCTGAAGTTGATTCTTGTTTAGAAAGTTCTTCCTTTTTGGTTTTAAAGTCGGAAACCTGAATTTTTTTAATAATATCAGCAGGAAGATTTTTGATTGCAATGGCTCCGTCTTTATCAAAAAATGTCTTTCCGTTTACCAATACCTGATTTACTTCGCGTCCATTTACGGTAATTTTTCCGTCATTATCAACATCAAAACCAGGAAGTTGTTTCAATAAAGTTTCAACATTAGAATCTGGGCGTACTTTGTACGAGGCAGCGTTAAATTCTAAAGTATCTTTTTTGATGGTTATCGGTGCTGCTTCTGTTTTTATGACAACGTCGTTCAGAGCATTTACATTTTCTATTAGATAGATTTTTCCAAAATCCTTACTTTCTGTAAGTCCTTTGTATTCTTCATAATAGGTTTGATAGCCCATATAATTAACTTTTAAGAATACAGGTTTATCAAATTTTTTGACATTCATTCTAAAAGCACCATTTTTGTCTGTAGTAGCATATTCAATTACGGTAGAATCTTTTACAGTTGTAAAATAAACTGTTGCAAGTTCCAGCGGTAATTGTGTATTGACATCGAGAACTGTTCCTTTAACAGTAATATCGTTTTGGGCATTTGCCGAATAAATAAAAGCGAAAAATAATAGAAACGAATAAAATCTGGTCATAAAATTAGGTTAGTTAGATCAGTAAGACTTAAAAAAACACAAAAGGTTTAATTGTGTTTTTTACATTTATTCAAATATAATGCCAATAAAAAATTGATTTTGTAATTATGTCCATCACAGACATAAAAAAATCCCCTATTTAGGGGACTTTCTAATTTTTTATTTTTCTCTGATATAAATATCGATTGGCACTCCTGCAAAGTCCCAGTTTTCTCTAATTTTATTTTCCAAATATCTTTTATATGGTTCCTTAACATATTGCGGCATATTAGCAAAAAACACAAACTGAGGTGTTTGAGTTGGAAGCTGCATACAATATTTAATTTTTACATATTTCCCTTTTGTAGCCGGCGGCGGATAAGCTTCAATCACTTTCAACATATATTCGTTGAATTTTGAAGTAGCAATTCTTTGTTTTCTGTTTTCAAAAACTTGAACTGTCGCTTCTAATGCTTTCAACAAACGTTGTTTAGTCAAAGCAGAAACGAATAAAATTGGCACATCTGTAAAAGGCATCAATTCTTTTTTGATTTTCTCTTCGTAATCACGAGTAGACATCGTGTCTTTTTCTACCAAATCCCATTTGTTTACTAAGATTACAACGCCTTTACGGTTTTTCTCTGCCAGCCAGAAAATACTCTGATCTTGACCTTCAAATCCGCGGGTTGCATCAATAACCAAGATACATATATCGGCATGCTCAATGGCACGCACAGAACGCATTACAGAATAAAACTCTAAATCTTCCTTAACTTTAGCTTTACGACGAATACCAGCTGTATCAACCAAGTTAAATTCGAAACCAAAACGGTCAAATTTTGTATCAATTGCATCACGAGTTGTTCCTGCAATATCAGTAACAATATAACGATCTTTACCAATCAAGGCATTGATAAAACTAGATTTTCCAGCATTTGGACGTCCAACAACAGCAAAACGAGGTAAATCTTCCTTAACCTCAACTACTGGTTTTTCTGGAAAAGCATCAATTAAAGCATCTAATAAATCTCCCGTTCCACTTCCAGAAATACTTGCGAAAGTAAAATAATCACCTAAACCAAGGTTATAAAACTCAACTGCATCTTTCTCACGCATTGCGTTATCAACCTTATTTACAGCTAATAAAACTGGTTTTGTTACTTTACGAAGTAATTTTGCAACAGTTTCATCCATTGGTGTAATTCCTTCTTCAACATCAACCACAAAAATAATAACATCGGCTTCGTCGATAGCAAGTTCTACTTGTTTACGGATTTCACCTTCAAATACGTCATCAGATCCGCGAACGTATCCACCCGTATCAATAACAGAAAACTCTTTTCCGTTCCACTCGCTTTTACCATAGTTTCTATCACGGGTAACCCCAGATACTGAATCTACAATAGCTTCTCTTCTTTGTATCAGCCTATTAAAAAGGGTCGATTTCCCTACATTAGGTCTTCCTACTATCGCAACAATGTTATTCATTTTTTTTGAATTTTAGACTTTAGATTTTAGATTTCAGACTTTTAGCTTCTTAAAATCCGATCACGAATAAACCTAAATGCCTTATTTAAATTTTTTGCAAAGGTAGTTAAAAAAAGTTGCTAAGATGCTAAGTTTCTAAGTACCTAAGATTTTATATTTTTACGGGATATTTTAGTTCACAGTCTCAGTCACAGTTTTCAGACTGAGACTGTAAACTGCGACTGAAAACTCTTTTTACTGATTATACCCAAATCGTTTCAGCATATTAGCGTTGCTTCTCCAGTTTTTATTCACTTTCACAACTAGTTCAATGTGAATTTGTTTTCCGAAGAATTTCTCTAAATCGGCGCGGGCATCAGTTCCTACTTTCTTTAAAGCAGCACCTTTATGTCCAATGATAATTCCTTTTTGAGTTTCGCGTTCTACCATAATAATCGAACGGATTCTGATTATTTTTTCGTCTTCAAAGAATTCTTCTGTTACGATTTCAACCGCGTATGGAATCTCTTTACTGTAATTCAGTAAGATTTTCTCACGAATAGTTTCGTTTACAAAGAAACGCTCTGGTTTATCTGTTAACTGATCTTTTGGATAATATGCCGGAGATTCTGGCAATAATTCGATAATTCTTCCGAAAACTTCTGGAACATTAAAGTTTTGCAAAGCCGAGATTGGGAAGATTTCTGCATTTGGCACTTTCTCTTTCCAAAAACCAACCTGTTCTTCTAATTGTTCCTGATTCGAATTGTCGATTTTATTTAAAAGTAATAAAACAGGAATTTTAGCATGTATGATTTTATTAAAGAAAGCTTCGTCTTTAAGATCCTGCTCTCCTATTTCGACCATATAGATTAAAATATCAGCATCTTCAAAAGCCGATTTGACGAAGTTCATCATCGATTCCTGCATTTCGTACGCTGGTTTGATGATTCCAGGAGTATCAGATAAAACCAATTGAAAGTCTTCTCCGTTTACAATTCCTAAAATTCTATGACGCGTAGTTTGTGCTTTTGATGTAATGATAGACAATCGCTCTCCAACGAAAGCGTTCATCAATGTTGATTTTCCAACATTTGGATTTCCGATAATGTTTACGAAACCTGCTTTATGTGACATTTTTTGTTTTATTTATTTTGCAAAGGTAGTCATATCAAGTCAATACAGAAAATAAAACATTTTTTAAAGTTTTCGTTGGATTTCTCAAAAAACGGCGTATCTTTGCACCCGAAACATCGCGGGATAGAGCAGTAGGCAGCTCGTCGGGCTCATAACCCGAAGGTCACAGGTTCGAGTCCTGTTCCCGCTACTAAGAAAAACACCACTTCACAAGTGGTGTTTTTTTGTTTATAGCATTTTGCACTATGAATGAATTTATTGTTTATATTCTTTATTCTGAAAAATTCAAGAGAAATTATACAGGTTTCACTTCCAATCTAATCGAAAGATTTAAGTCGCATAACTTCCTTGAAACAAAAGGTTACACTCCAAAATTTCGACCTTGGATAGTAATTCATGTTGAATTTTTCCATTCAAAATCCGAAGCCATGAAAAGAGAAAAATATTTAAAAACTGGAATTGGAAGAGAGTTTATTAAAAATCTTATTTCTAAAATGTAACTCGTCGGGACATATCCGCCACGGCGGACACAGGTTCGAGTCCTGTTCCCGCTACTAATTGGGACAAAGAAGAAAATTTCTTCTTTGTCCCTTTTTTATTTAGCCCTATTAGCCTGTTAATACTGTAGATGAGATGCACCACTTCATTTACTCTAGCGGTTCGAAACCCGTTTTCTGAGATCGTAAAATTCTCAGGAAAAATCGAACCTAATAAATCTCTCGATTCAATCCAGTTGCCGTTTTCATAATATTCGTTAAGCTTCATCAAGTTGTCTACTCCCGCTTTTAAAAGCTCTTGAATATCTTTATTCTCATCGTCGATACCAGATAATTTTAATTCAAGCCTTCTTACCATCTCTCCGTAATCTGACTTCATATCTCGGTAGTCCGAGGCATCTATCTGTTTTGTTGCAAGAAGATCTCTTGCATTTGAAATTCTGGTCTCATAATCCTTGATCTGGCTTAATATTTTAGTTTTTTCTTCCAATACATCCTTAATCTGTTCTTTATAACAGTCGCCTATGACATTGGCATAGATATTTTTTATTTCGGGAATCGGTATATACTTTTTCAGGTTCTGTATAAATATCTCGTTGGCTGTTTCCGAATTTATCCTGTATCTGCATCCTGCACTGCAGTGGTAATACGGATAATATTTATGGCGCCCTTTAGAAATGCTACCTGTCAGTATTTTTCCGCAGTCGGGACAGATGAAAAAACCTCTCAGCGGAAAAGGCTTGGCTGAAAGAGCTTTTGGAAGATACTTGCGGGATCTCCCGTCAAGAACATCCTGAACTTTATAGAAAAGCATTTCCGAGATTAATGCTTCATGCTGTCCTCTCACTAAAGTGCGTTCCTCATCCTTATATTTAGGAACTTCTATCTTACCGCAGTAAAGAGGATTGCGGATCGCTCTCCAGAAATGGTTTTTGCCTGCTTTAAGCCCTTTTTCTTTTGCCATGTGAAGCACCTGTTCCGTATTAAAAATTCCTTTGGAAAGTTCTTCAAAAGCCCATTTTAAAATAGAGGCTTCTGGCTGGTCGAATGCAATATATTTTGTCCCGTCTTCTTTAACTCGGTTAATATAACCTATGGGAGCAATTCCCATATACCTTCCCTCTTTTCTAGCTCTTCTCATTCCGTGAAAGGTATTTAATGCTCTTCTGTCATTCTCCACCTCGGGTGCAGCCAGATAAAAGGCAAGCATCATTTTATTCTCTGGTATTGAAAGATCCAAAGGCTGTTCTATTGCCTGAGGCTCAACTCCCAATTTTCTCAGCGTACTGATCATCTGGTAGGCATCCCCTGCATTTCTGCTGAACCTGTCCCATTTTGTAAACAGCAGAAGATCAGTTTTATTCTTATGCTTCTTTAGATCCGCAAGCAGTTTCTTCCACTGCGGGCGGTTGAATGTCTTTGCCGAATGGTCTTCATAAATAACGTGTCTTATTTCAATTGCATTTATTTCGCAGTACTTGCGAAGCATTTCTTCCTGATTTCTCTGTGAGTAGCCCCTGTCTGCCTGCTCATCGGTACTCACTCTCACGTATAGGTCTGCTATTTTTCTCATCTTTTTTCTTTAAATAGTTTGAAACTGCCATATTTGCCAGTTTTCTTAAAAATTCTAAAATCATTTCCGCCTGTTCCAGCGTTACTTCCATTCCTTCATCTTTCAGCATTTTTCTGGTCTTTTCTGCCGTCATTTTTCCTCTCTCTTCTCTTCCATCCTTCTCCATTTGAAATTCCTCTTCATTAAAAAAAGACCGAGTCTCGGTCTTTTTTGTTCCACAATCATTCATCGCTATAAAGTTAAAACACTTTTCTCATTTTACCCTGCGCAAAATTTGGGTAGGATAACACAAATATAAAATCTAATCAACTAAGGATCATAAGTAAAATTTACCTATCATCACTCAATCCAATTTTTGATTCTATCGAAGATAAGACGGTTTTCCCTCAATGTCATGGACATAATATGGTCATGAAAACGGTATTAAAAATATTGATATGCTCCAGTATTCATTTATCTTCTTTCTTTTCATTGAGCATTCTGTATATTTCATCCAGAACTTCTATTTCTGCACTTGGAATTAGCTGAAGTGCAAGCTCCAGAACAGAGCCTATATAAATCTCCCTGTTATCAAGTTCATCCGAATAAATGATGTTCAGGCACATTCTAATGAGATTCACTCCAAGACACGTCATATCCGTGTAGCCGTAAAATCTTATCTCGCGTATTGATTCCCCGTCTTTGTCCTTGACAGGCTTCAGAAGCTTAAAATGATAAGATGCAAAATCTTTAAATTCGTCCAATGTTTTTATTTTGTCGGTTTCCATAATTTTAAAATATTAAATCTTAATCTGTGCTATTCTGTTTCTTCATTATTTTCTGAAAACAGATCCGTAATCTCATTTAAAAATTCAAGTTCGTCCACTGGAAATAACTGCAGTGCAATCCCCAGTATAAGCCCCACATCAATGTATTGGTTTTCGATTGTAGGCGGAACTTCTGCGCTGTCGTGATCTAAAGCGATAATGCACAGCTTCATCAGGTTTCTGACAACAGAACCGAGTTCGCAATAGCCATAAACCCTGATCTCTGCATTATACATACCCCTTTTATCCTCTGCTTTTTTCAGGGTATTAAGCAGTTTTCCGCTTAACGCCCTGATGTCTTCCAGTTTTTTGATTTTATCGGTTTCCATAACTTCATTTTTTTAGGCTGATAAAACTTCCTGCTGATGAACTCCCTCAAGCCTCTCAAGTTCCTTCTGGATCATGGCTTGCGCTTCTTTCATAAAATCACGGCATCTGCCTTCCATTATTCCATAGTAATCGTAACCATAACTGTTATTTCTGCTGAAGCGAAGCGTGTTTGGATTCTTTTTCAAAATCTTGAACATGTTTTTTTCATCACTGCTGTTTCTCGGAAAATATTCCGAAGTCAAGGTTGTGAAGTATTCGCACAGCTCAAATAAGTAGCCCAGTGAGAAGTGATTAGGGGTATATCCCAGAAATACCCTTATAAGGGAAAGGCAGGTCTGTTCCACTATCTGGTGAAGTGAACACATTCGTACCTCATATGAAAAATACTGGTCGTTATTATAGATAAGATCCCAGATCGATTCACTAACATTTCTTCTGTCTCCTGCGTATGCTGAAGTGCTTTTCACATATCTCTTTTCTGGATTCTTAGCCCAGATTATAGGCGATCTGTATGCATCTATATGAATCCTCTGCGCATTCTTAAAAATATTCCAGAAGAAATACTGCTGGTCTCCATATAATTTGACGATGTTTCTCAGGCTGTGCATGAGAATGGTTACCGTTATCTGTCCTCTTGATCTGCTCTTTATTTTATCGGTGAGGTCATTGCCGATATTATCCTCAAACTCTTCCGCTATGACCAGCAGATAAAGATGGACATGCTTTTCTTTCTGGACGGGCTTCTGGAAAGGCTCATTAAAAGTATAACTGCTTTTCTTCTCTGCAAAACAGTAAATGCCTATCGGATCGATGTTCTGTGAAATAACTCGATAAATCAAGTCGGATGCGGTGTTTTGAATTGCTTTCATAATTTTACTCATTTTAGTTAATACTTGTCTGAAAAATTGTATTTTTGTTTAACACACAGGCAAGTAAGCAATTACTTGTACGGTACGGTATCAAATTTTACCGTACCGTACATGAGATTTTTTGTATCATACATGAATCCCGCTTTTTTATTCTTAATTATTATCTTTGAGCTATGAGTACATTAACAAAACCAAACCACATGGGGCGCAAGATCAGCCGTATCCGTGAACTGAAAGACATGAAACAGGAAGCGCTCGCGCAGGCTATGGGAACAAACCAGCAGACTGTTTCTATTTTGGAAAATAGTGAAGAAATAGATGATGAAAAATTAAAAGAAGTGGCAAAAGCCCTAGGAGTAAGCGTGGAAGCAATTAAAAATTTTTCTGATGAAGGCGTGATTAATTATTTTAACACTTTTAGTGACAATAGTATTAATCAAGGACCAATAGGTAACCAAAATATTTGTCATTTTAATCCTCTTGACAAACTGGTTGAAGTTTACGAAGAAAATAAAAAACTTTACGAAAGATTGTTGAAATCTGAACAAGATAAAATTGAATATTTGGAAAAATTACTAAAAGATAAATAGGTTTTTTTTTAAAGATATATTAATTCAAAAAAATAAAGAGACTCGTTAGTCTCTTTATTTTTTGTTTTCATAATTTTTACTATATCAAATTCTATTGTGGTTTTATTTTTGACGGGTAAAATAATTGGATAAAGAATTAAGTAACCTTTTTAGGAATTCATGTCTTTGCATTATAATATCCATTGAAAATTATTCTATGCTATATAAGACTGTTTATGTCCAGATTTCTTTAAAAATCACTTTTCCAAAAAAATAATCCCCTTTAAAATTATCCATAATCATTTGTATCTGAGTGCCTTCTTTCATCATAAGATCTTCTAAATTTGGGGGAGATAAAAAGGAAACAAGTTTTAAATATTCATTAATTACACTTTTATAATCTATTTTTAGTTTGAATAAATTCTGATCACTTGAATTAACTTCTTCTATATTAAAATCCAAATTCTCAAATTCTTTCCTATAACCATATAAAGATTCTGAAATGGGGTCATTAATTATTACCCCCTCAAGTAAAGGTATCTCAATGTTAACTGCTTTTATTTCCAATTCAAGATTAATTTTTGCTATTGTCTTGTGTTTAAATATCCTTTTTGCAATTTTATGATCTACACCAATATCAATTTTATGATTGTTCATAAAACATTCAATACCAGTCTCAGTAAAGCTATATATTTTCTGGTAATTTGTATTTATAAAATTAGACCACATAAACGACTCATTAATATATTCTTCAATAGTATTTTTTTCCTCTTGTGTGGTACTAAGTTTTATAGAATTTTTGTCTATCATTAAACCTGAATCATCAAAAAACATCAGATCAATAGCCTTTACTTTTAAAAATGAAACAGTATAATAATGAACCTGAGCTAACTTTTTAATAAAGTTTTCATCTATTTTAATAGATGTCTGCACAACAATCCCATAAGCTTGTGCTTTCAAAATTGCAGGTTTAGTAAATGAATTTGTTGTTGTCGCTATGGTAATATCTATACCTAAATCATTTTTTTTCGTGGCAAGTTGCTCAATCCACGTGACATCCTGCACTGTGTTTGGTCGATCCCTACATTCAATGGAAATCTTTCTTTCAATATTTTTTTCATCCTTAAAGCTAATTAATATATCAACCTCCCTTTTTATTCCTGTAATTTTATCTATTAAGAAGCTTGGAGACTCAACTTTATATATTGATGGATCAAGCATTCTGTAATACTTTTCATACTCAATCTCAAATTCTCGTCCTTTTCTACTCATCTATTAATCTTTTGAATGTTTATTACTTTATACTAAATGCATTATTGGATTTGACTAAATATTTTTTTCGCGATTACCTTTCCATCATCAAATTCATTATTAAAGTGAATTTCTTTCTGATTTAAAGGCCATTTTCCAGTTTTTGTTCTTATAATAAAGACCAGTTCTGACTCAATATTTTCAATTTGTTCCTTGTTTAATGTTTCTAAGCACCAAACATATAATTGTACTCTTTCCTTTGTTTTCCACTTATAGCCATGATAACCATTTTTCCCATTAGCATTTAGACCATATCTAAATCTAGAGGTTAAAGATTGTGTTGTTACGCCAATATAAAGAAATAAATTGCCTTCTTTAATTACATAAATTTTTGGAATATTCTTTTTTGTCAATCTTTTATGAAATGATTTCATATTTGATCCATTTGAATCATCAACAAATGAAGATATCTTGTTTTCAGATAATATTAAAGTTAGTTTATCAAAATCGTTATATTCTTCCATAAATTCCTGTAATGTTCGATTATAAAAATAAACTAAAATTCTAATAAAGTTCTTTAAAAGAAAAAAAAGCAAAGCAAAATATTGGACACAGCCAGAGAAGTGCGCATAACATTTTTTTTCGTTCCTCAAAAAATGCCCTTCGGGACTTATAGCACTTCACCTGTCTGCTTGTCCAATTGAAGACTGCTTTCTTTTTTCCCTTTTTCTTTTTTTAAGCATTCATTCATTGTAACAGCCTACAGCCATCATGCACATATTTTACGCATGATCCATATAAATATTTTCCTTAAATTAGAAGCCTGCTTTTAAAAATCTACAAAGATTGCCACGTTTCTGCAATCAGCAAGATGAACGGTTGTTTAACAACCGCCTATCTTGCCACCCATTGCCTCGGAACTCGGCGGTGGAGAAACTTAAAAGCAAAGAGTTTGATAACAATGAAAATGAAAGATGATGAAAAGAGAAAATTCAAACAGAACACGAATCGTGGGACTGCGATTCACTCCTTTGGAGTATGCCGAACTGGAAAAAAGATTCAGAGCAAGCACCTGCCGAAAATTAAGTGACCACATCAGAAGCCACTTATTCAACAAACCAATTGTAGCCACTTACAGAAACCAGTCTTTAGACGAACTGATGGAAGAGACAGCCGTACTTACTTCCGAATTACGGGCAATCGGCAATAATATCAATCAAATTGCCCGAAAGATAAACACGCTCAAAACAGTTCCCGATTTCAAAGGACACCTTTATCTGTTCGAAATCCAGAGAAAAAGACTTTTTGATAAAATGGAAGAGGTCTCAGGCCACACCCAGAAAATAGCAGAAAAATGGTTGCAGTGATAAAAACAAGCTCGTCCATAAGAGGCATTCTGAATTACAATGAAAATAAAGTTGAGCTCGGAAAAGCTGAATGCATAAGTGCTGTGAATTATCCGCTGGAACTGGAAAAACTGAATTTCACTTCAAAATTAAAACGCTTTCTGAAACTGGCAGAACTCAATACCAATACGAAGCGGAATTCAGTGCATATCTCGCTCAATTTTGATCCCTCGGAGAATCATTCGAAAGAAAAACTGGCAGAAATTGCAGACACTTATATGGAAAAACTAGGATTCGGCAGACAGCCCTATCTGGTATATCAGCATCATGATGCGGGACATCCGCACTGCCACATCGTGACAAATAACATTCAGAGAGACGGAAAAAGAATCGATCTGCATTTACTGGGAGTCAGAAAATCAGAGCCTGCGCGAAAAGAAATTGAAGAAATGTTCGGACTTGTAAAAGCCGAAGGAAGAAAACAGAAAGAACATTTTTCATTAAATCCGATAGATGTCGGCAGAGTCCAATACGGAAAAGCAGAGTCCAGAAAGGCGATCAATTCAGTTTTAAACAAGGTTTTATTTGATTACAAATATTCAAGCCTGCCTGAACTCAACGCGGTTTTAAATCTTTATAATGTCCATGCTGACAGAGGAAGCGAGGAATCGAGAGTTTTTAAAAACAATGGACTGCTTTACAAGATACTTGACCCGAATTCGAAACCGATAGGCGTGCCGATAAAAGCCAGCGAATTCTACAGCAGACCCACCTTAAAATTTCTGGAAGAAAAATTCAGGATAAATGAGACAAAGAAACAATATGGCAAAAGCCACGTTAAAAATGCTTTGAGACAGGCTTTTTCCGATGAAAGAATGACTTCTGTCGAGAGATTATCCGAAAGGCTCAAAGAGCAAGGCATTCATACTATTTTAAGAAAAAGCAGTGAGGGAAAACTTTATGGAATTACTTTTATCGACTTTAAAACACAGTCGGTTGTCAATGGAAGCAGTCTGGGAAAAGAATTCAGCGCAAAAGGAATTCAGAAAAGCTGTGCAATGAACATTCTTGCACTTGAAAGGAAATACCAAAAATCTAATTCTACCGCTTCAGAAAAATTTCAAAATCTCGAATCGCAAGAGTATGTAAAAGAAAATCTTTCTGATATACTGCTCCGAGGAGAAAAAATAGATGATTATGTTTCTAAACAGTTTAAACAAAAAAAGAAAAAGAGACCTTCTAAGGGATTATAAAAAGTTAAGTATATGAAATACTCTTTTAAACATGTCGAATTATTGCATCTCAAGTATAATTTTACACTACGCAAAAAGACGGGAGATTTTCAGTGGACATTTTTTTATAACTCCATGTACATTTTAAAATACTATATAGCTAAATTTACACACAAATACAGTGTTTTATTACACCGAAATACAGTATATTGCATCCCTTAAAGCTTTTATTTTAGAAAGTTGTAAACTATTTATAATTAATTGACTATGAATAGAATTAAAGAGATATTGGAACAGAAGGGTATTAAACAGACGTGGCTTGCAGAGCAACTTGGCAAAAGCTATAACATTGTTAATGGCTATGTGCAGAATAGACAGCAACCACGTTTAGAAGTACTATACGACATTGCAAAAATATTGGATGTTTCAGTAAAAGAATTATTAATTGAAATTAAAGACGAAAATAATTGATTGATGAGCACAAAGTTTTTTACAAATACAGAAGAAAATACAGTTTTCCATAAATTCAAAGGTATACTTGAAAATATGAAAGATGTATTTGCCTTTCATGCTGTGGTAGGTTATTTTCGTTCATCAGGCTATTTTACATTACAGCCTTATTTAACGAATATCAAGGATATAAAAATACTGGTCGGTATAAATGTCGATCAAATGTTTTCAGATGCTCAGAAAAAAGGTCTATTATATTTTGGAGATGAAGAAAAGACGAAAGAAGAATTTTTAAACTGGTTTATACAGGATTTAAAGGAAGCTAAATATTCTAAAGAAGTAGAAGAAGGTATTTTACAATTTATCCAAGATATTATTGATGGTAAAATAGAAGTGCGAGCACATAACTCAAAGGCAATTCATGCCAAATTTTATCTTTTTTTACCCGAATTGCATTCCCAACATTCAGACGGCTGGGTGATCATGGGATCTTCTAATCTTACGGAAGCAGGTTTAGGCATTAAAAAATCCCCTAATTATGAATTGAATATCGCATTAAAGGATTTTGATGATGTTGAATTTACGAAAATAGAGTTTCAAAAACTTTGGCAACAATCAACAACTATTTTGCCTGCTGATATTTTACAGTATAAGAAGAAAACACATATTGGACAAATCTTTACTCCCTTTGAAATTTATCTTAAATTCTTAATCGAATATTTTGGAAACAACATTGATTATGACCCTGACACTGTTGGGGATTTGCCCAAGAGTTATAAAAAACTAAGTTATCAGATAGATGCTGTTAATCAAGGGTTTCAGATGTTAATGGATCATAATGGTTTCTTTTTAGCAGATGTTGTAGGTCTCGGCAAGACTATTATCGCTTCTATGATTGCTAAGCGATTTCTGGTTGCCAACGGTTCTTTAAACACCAAAATATTAGTCGTTTATCCTCCTGCATTGGAAAAAAACTGGAAATCCACTTTTAGGATGTTTGGAATTGACAGACATACTAAATTCGTTACTAATGGGCGTTTAGAGAAAATAGTTAATGGAGAAGATATGAATTATTGGGCTAAAGAAGAGTATGATTTAATATTGGTTGATGAGGCGCACAAATATAGAAATCATACTTCACAAGCTTTTGGACTATTGCAGCGTATTTGCAAAGCTCCAAGAAATGGCGAAGGATTAGTTACAGGAAAAAATAAAAAGGTAATATTAATTTCAGCCACTCCACTTAATAATAGACCGCAGGATCTCTATTATCAATTATTATTGTTCCAAGATGCAAGGAGAAGTACACTTCCCATTACTAATCTTCAATCCTTCTTTGGTCCTATCATTCGGGAATATAAAGACGTGATGAGAGAAGACGAGCCCAATGTTGAAAAAATTCGTGAATTATACAATATAATTCGCGAAAAAGTCATTTCTCAAATTACCGTTAGAAGAACAAGAAGAGATTTAGCAAATTATCCAAAATATCTTGAAGATTTAAAAGAACAAGGTATTGTTTTTCCTGAAATAGCACCTTTACGTACTGTGGGCTATAGTCTAAATGCTAAGTTAAGTAAGCTTTTTTATCATACAATATTCTATTTGACTGATGATGATAAAATAAAATATTATCGCTATCAAGCGATCCGTTTTTTGAGAGAAGATTTACAAGATGCTTATTATGATCAAGCTGTTTTGATTTCTAAATCCTTGGCTGGAATCATGAAAACATTAATGGTTAAGAGATTGGAAAGTAGTTTTCATGCATTCCAAATCACGCTAAACAATCTTTTAGTATCCACTCAAAGAATGATTAAAATGTTTGAGAGTGATAAGGTCTTGATTGCTCCAGACCTTAATATTAATGAATTGATAGAGAAAGGCTTTTCCATGGAAGATATAGAAAGCCTTATTATAGAATTAAGTACAGAGAAACCGAAGAATAACATTTTCAAAGCAGAAGATTTTGAACCTGAATTATTAGCTGGCTTAAGAAAAGACCAAATTTTATTACAAGAGCTTAGTAATGAATGGGCTAAAGTAAAAGAAGATCCCAAATTTGAAGAACTATTCTTAGCGCTAGAAAATGAATTACTAAACAAAGATAGAAATCCGACAGGACAACTTATTTTATTTACAGAAAGTAATGACACGGCAGATTATCTTGCGGAAAAATTAGAAAAACGTATTGGGAAAGGAGTACTGAAGGTTTCTTCAGCAAATCGAAATAAAATATTTGAAACAATTCAGGAGAATTTTGATGCTAATTTCATTGGTAAAAGAAAGGACGACTATCAAATTTTGATAACAACCGATGTTTTAGCAGAGGGTGTAAATTTACATCGAGCTAATGTTTTGGTTAATTACGATACCCCTTGGAATGCCACAAGATTGATGCAACGAATTGGAAGAATTAATCGAATAGGAAGCGTTGCTGGTGTGGTATATAACTATATATTTTATCCTTCACAGCAGGGAGATGAGGAGATTAAGTTGTATAAAAATGCATTATTAAAGTTACAGGGGTTTCATTCTGCTTTTGGTGAAGATGCTCAAGTTTTTACACATGAAGAATTAATCGAACAATTTGAGCTTTTCAAAGAAGGAATGCCAGATGAAGAGGATAAACGATTACTTTATTTAAGATTTATCAGGGAGTTTAAAGACTCAAATCCACGAGAATTTAAACGTATTAAAAACTTTCCGTTAAAAGCACGTACTGCCCGAAAAAACGAAAATACTATAGCAGAAGAAAAAAAAGACGCTACCTTAATTTTTTTAAAATCGCCCTATAAATTGGAATTTTATGCTGTTACTAAAGGTAATAAGGTAACACCTTTGACATTTTTGGAAGCTGCCGAAAGATTCGAAGCAAAAGTAAACGAACAAGGATATGATATTCCAGTTAGTCACTATAATAATGTACAAGCAGCATTAGAAGAATTTGATAAAGATTTCTTAGGAGCGATCACATTGACTGTCACCACTACGGATAAAGCTGATGCTATTTCTGCACAAGCAAAGAAATTTCTACGTGATTTTAAATCAATCACAAGAAAAGATGATGCAAAAAAAGCATGCGAACTATTAGCCGATTTGATAGACAAAGGAACTTTTACTCCCTTACCAAATGAATTAAGAAAACTTAAACGTAGACTAGATAAAAAAGAGACATCTTATGGACAAACGGAAAATTTGATTATTTCCCTTGCAAAAAAGTATGATGTATTTAATGATAATCACGATGATCCGTCTTTAAATGATACTAACATAGATTTGTATATCACTCCAGAAATTGTAATCACTGAAACATTTATTAACTAATGGACAAATCAACCTTACACAAAATATTTGAAAAACCATACGAACATCAAGATTGGTTAGATGTTTTACAATCAGTTTTCAGTGCAAAACAAATATACTCACAGCCTAAATCTATTATATTACCAGGCAGTGAAAAGTATAATGAAGCATTTGAGCTCGGTAACTTTACAACAACAGATGATAGAATTATTGGTCTTTATCGTGTTAATGTAAATGCAGATGTTTGGTTAGAAAGAAATAAAGTTAGCCTTCGCGAATTGCTACGCAATATTTATAAATATGATGTTGATGGAGCAATAGTTGTTTTTGTTCAAGAAGATAAATGGCGTCTATCATTTATCTCAGAGGTAAAAATGCTAAACGAAGAGGGTGAAATTGTTAAACAAGCTACTGAGCCTAAAAGATACACTTATCTTCTAGGTACAGGTGAAAAGGTACGAACACCTTCAGATCGACTAAGCAAATTATCTGGTAAAGCCTTATCTTTACAAGATATACTAAGTGCATTCAGTGTGGAAGCACTTAATGAAGAGTTTTATAAAATTGTCCAATCATATTTCTATAAATTGGTTGGAGGCAAAATTGGGAAAGATAAGAAGATTACTGATTATGGAAATGGAATTTTAAAGTTACCTGATGATGATCGAAATGACCGACAAGAATTTGCTGTACGTCTGATTGGTAGGACAGTATTTTGTTGGTTTTTGAAAATGAAGAAATCAGATGCTGAGGTAGCGTTACTACCTGAACATTTGCTTTCTTCTGATGCGGTAAAAAATAATATTAATTATTATCATACTATACTAGAGCGTCTATTTTTCCAAACTCTTAATACACCGATGCATAAGCGTATTAATAACTTACCAGAGGGAGCAGAAGTTATCCCCTTTCTCAATGGTGGTTTGTTTGAACCCAATAATGACGACTTTTTTAAACCTGCTAATAATGGTATAAACGAATATAATTTTGGAATAATTGATGATTGGTTTTTATCTTTCTTTAAAGAGTTAGAAAAATATAATTTTACTATTGATGAAAACTCGGTAGCTGAAATCGAAGTTAGTGTTGACCCAGAAATGTTGGGGCGTATTTTTGAAAACCTTTTAGCCGAAATAGATCCCGAAAGCGGAGAAACCGCAAGAAAGGCTACTGGTAGTTTCTACACCCCGAGAGAAATAGTTGATTATATGGTGACAGAAAGTCTGGTTCAATATCTTTACCACCAAACAAGCATTGAAAAACACAGACTAAGTCCAATCTTTAAATTGATAGAATCCACAAACACTCAACTTACAGAATCAGAAAAAAATTGCATATTAGATTGTCTTGATAAAGTTAAAATACTCGATCCAGCTTGTGGTTCAGGTGCTTTTCCAATGGGAGTACTTCAAAAAATTGTTCAGGCATTACAAAAATTGGATCCCGAAGCTTTATGGTGGAAAAAACGTCAAATTGACCGCATTGATAATCCAATAGTAAAGAGACAACTTAGAGAAAAGCTCGCAAGCTCAAGTGTTGAGTATGCTCGAAAAATTGGTATAATACAAAATTCATTATATGGAGTAGACATCCAACCCATAGCCGCCGAAATTAGCAAGCTACGATGTTTCTTATCTTTGATTGTCGATGAAAACATAGATGAAAGCTTGCCCAATAGAGGCGTAGAGCCATTACCAAATCTTGAGTTTAAGTTTGTAACTGCAGATACACTTGTGGATTTACCTACCCGAAATGGTCAGTCCGAATTAAATAAACGTGGTAAGAAGTCGTCCGCCGAATTGGAAGCAGAGCTTAATGATGTTCGTCAGGAGTACATACAAAGTTTTGGAGAGGATAAAAAAGTTTTAAAACAAAAATTTAAAGAGACACAAAAACAATTATTTGATCAACAAGGCCTTTTTGGAGAAGTTGAGAACAACCGCTATCATAAAATTAGCAACTGGAATCCATTCGGAAACGAAAAATCTGATTGGTTTGATCCGAAATGGATGTTTGGAATAAATATATTCAATATCATTATAGGAAATCCGCCTTATGGCGGAACTATTTCAAATGAACTTAAGTTATCAAGTCAATATAAGGAAACAAAATTTGGAGGAAAAGAGAGCTATAAGTTTTTTTTCAATAGATCCATTAAGATGTTACAAGATAATTTTGAAAATAAAATTGGAGTTTTAGCATTTATAACTAGTGATTCTTTTATTGAAAAAGAAACCTTTATTGATTTAAGAACTTTCATGCTAAATAATTCAAGCTATATCAAAGTATTAAATCTGGGAGATAGTGTATTTGAAGGAGTTAATTTACCAACATCTGTTACATTATTGACAGCATCTTCGAGTGTAGAATTGTCGAAATTCTCGTATCTAAATGTTTCGCATTTAAATAAGAATTCGGAAAAAATTTCATATGCCTTAAACAACAACTTTAAAGTAATCAATCCTGAAAATGATTTAAAAAAAAGATTTACTATTTTTAGAGGACTAAATGTTAAAGTTCCGAACAGCCCTTTAATTGAATTATATGATCAAGTAATGGGTGTCAAAGTTTACCAACAAGGCAAAGGAAAACCTAAGCAAACAAATTATGAAATAGACAATGACATATTTGTTTCAGAAAGTCCAAAAAATGATGTCAATTGGTTTAGATTCATTGATTCTGGGGTTAAACGCTACAACATAGTTCCTAAGAAAAAGTACATAAATTATGGAGAGTGGCTTGCAGAACCTAGACAGATTAGGTTCTTCAATAACCCAAAAATTATTCTTCGCGAAGTAGTTAATCCCACTCCTTTCGCAACTTACATGAAAGAAACAGCAATTGTAAAAAATACAAATGCCGTAATTGTTCAGAAGAATAAAGATTATCCTTTGCTATATTTGTTACCTCTTTTAAATTCTAAGATTTTTAATTATTATTTATCTGCTGAGTCACCCAAAAGCAATAACAAATCTTTTCCCAGTATCACTTCAAAATTGTTAAAATTTTTCCCTATCCCTGAAAGTAGTTTAAATGAGAAGTTGGTGTTTGTCAAAATTTCACAAATAATGCTATTCATTTGTAGCTTGGATAAAACACAAATGATCAATAGCTATATTTCAAATGACTATGTAATACAACTTTTTGATGAAATTATTGACGCAATGTCAATGGAATTGTACTTCAAAGACGAGTTTGAATTGGCTGGTATCGAATTTATAAAATATGTAGATAATTACTTTGAATCTATAGATGGAAAGTCAGAATTAGATAAAGTACAAATAATTAATTCTATCTATCAAAAGTTACGTGACGTAGACAACGAAATACGAAATAATTTAAAATTAATGGATATTAAACTGGCAGATATTGTAATGCCTATAAAAACTGCGAAGTAATGAATAAAATAAAGCAGATAAAAATCAAAAACTTTAAGTTTTTCTACGGAGAAGTTTCTATTGACTTAGAACGAAATAACGCTTTAGTTTTTGGTGAAAATGGAAGTGGGAAAAGTAGTTTGTATTGGGCACTATATACTTTTTTGCAAAGTGTTTTTAAATCGGATATTTCTAAAGTTCAAAAGTACTTTTTACACAATCATCCTGAAAATTTAAGAAATCGTTTTGCAGATGATGGAGACGATAGTTATATTAAATTAGTTTTTGAAGATGAACATCAATCTACCACGGACAAATTAATATCAAATAGTACAGTAAACACCAGAACAGGAACACTTATAGCTCAAGCCATTCAAGCTAGTGAACTAATTAATTATAAATTACTGTCTAAAGTTCATGATTTTAAAAATCCACAGGAAATAGATCTTTTTCCGATAATGGACAAAGATATTTTACCATTTATCAATTTTAGAGAAGTATTGGTTCGTCACGATGGAGCAGTCACTACTGCCAACGCACAGGAATGGTGGGACTATATCAAAGATGGTTTACATCCACGAGGAAGGATGCATGATCATGCATATCAAACTTTTTCAACAGCAGTTAATAAATTTAATATCGAATTGAAGTTTTATTTAGATTCTATTGTAGAATCAGTAAACGATTATTTGAAAAAATTCAAACAATTTTTTACTGTGAGTTTCGAGTTTGAAAATTGCTCATATGATTCGTTTGTACAAGGGAGCACCACACAACGTAATCACAAAACCATTTCGCCACAAATTATTCTTCATGCAAATTTCAACCATATTAGCATTTCAGCTAACAAACAAAAAATTACTCGTCCACATACGTTTTTGAATGAAGCCAAACTAACTTCAATTGCTCTTTCTATTCGTTTCGCCATGCTCGATCAAAAACTGAGCGGAGCAGTGGCAGTCGATACACCAAAATTTTTGATTTTGGATGATGTATTATTAAGTTTAGATATGAGCAATCGTGAAATTGTTTTAGATATTATTTTAAAAGAATTTACTGATTATCAACTTATCATCTTAACACATGACCGTAACTTTTTTGAATTACTCCGTCATCGTATAAAACGTTTTGGGCAAGAAAGCTGGAAATATATTGAAATGTATGAATGCGAAAAAGGTGGAATTCCACAACCTTTAATTAAAATATCAGATACGTACCTTGAAAAAGCAGAACTATATTTCCATAAAAAGGAATATGAAATAGCTGGTAATTTTTTACGAAAAGAAGCGGAAGCATTTTGCAAAGATTTTTTGCCTAAAAAACACCATTACACTTCTGAATATAATCTTAATGATTTAAATGGATTAATTTTGCAAGCAAAATTATTTGCACAAAATGCAGGACTTGATATAACTCTTTTTGAAGAATTAGATAGTCACCGAAAATTTGTATTAAATCCGACGAGTCATGATAGCTATGATGTGCCAAAATTCGATAATGAAGTTGGAAATTGTTTACATACATTGAAAGAACTCCGTAAAATCAAAAATGAATCCTTTTTAAAACGTGGTGAAAAGATTGAATTTGAATTAACTTCAGCGAACGGTGCTAACACTTACAAATTTGAAATCAAATTAGAAGACGATTTTAGATTATTACAAGAACTTGGTAAAGATTCTCTCCTTTCAAAGGGAATGGTTAATTACTGGATTTATAAAGATGGAGTAAAAACTACAAATGAAATTCAACATGGTATTGAATCACTAAAAAAAATGTACGATAACAACTTTGTTCTATCAGACAAAACGAAGAGTGAGGATTTTTGGGAAGGAATTATTTTATCTGACACAGGTGAACAATTGAAAAACCATAGAAAGTTTTGATTTAACAAATTTATTCAGCTATTATTAATTAGTATCTTTACCCCGTAAACAAATAACGTTTTTATATTATAATATGCCTACAGCGGTTTTTGAACAACATATTCACGAGCTTAACTTTTCCTTTATTTCTGATAGAAGGGCAAGCGGTGTGTTGTTAACTGCGAACTACGAAAACCTTAGTGATGCAATCGCTAGTCCAGATATTCTATTTGCATTAGAAACAGCATGTAAGTTTGAAGCGGACGCTGTTTATTTTAGGCACTTTCAAGATGGAAGGGCTACTGTTGCGCAGTTATATATTTTTGATTATACCAATAAATCTTTAACTACAGAAGATAGAAATCGTATTCATAGAAATATGTGGAACGGTTATCAAGTCCCTGCATACATCATTATTGAAAAGTCGACCGTCAGTGTTTTCGATACAAGGGAAAAACCTAAAGAAAATAAAGAATACTATGCAGAGGAAATCATCAGAAAAACAGGTGATGCGATAAAATCATTTAATGCTCAAAGTTTTGATAATGGATTATTTTGGGAAGAGGAGGAGAATAAAAAGCGCTTCCAATTCGAGCAATCAGCCACCCGAGATTTGATTCGTGGACTTAAAAATGTTTATGAAGGATTTCAACAAGAATCTAACTTGGACAAACATGTCGCTTTAAAACTTTTAGTACAGAGTCTTTTAATTAAATATTTGGAGGAGCGCGATGAAGATTCTAAAAGTGGCTACTTCGCAGGAACATACTTTAAAAATAATTTCCAGTGTACTGATTTCTGTGATGTTATTCGCAAAGGGAAATTACTTCTATTGTTAGACAAATTAGCGGAAGATTTTAACGGAAAAATATTTGAATGGCATAAAGAAAATGAAGATGGTGCAAGGGAAGCCATTCAAAAAAGTGAAGTACAGAGATTAGCTGACTACTTGGACGGAAATAATGATAATGGTCAGCTTGTTATTTGGAGATTATATTCGTTTTCGCATTTACCAGTAGAGGTTATCAGTTCTGTGTATGAAGAATTACTAACCGATAGTAAAGATATTGTCTATACCCCAGAGATGATCGTCTCTACTCTTGTAGATGAATGTATGCCCCTTAAAGCTCCTCAAAAAGACTTTAAGCTAATTGACGTAAGTTGTGGTTCGGGTATCTTTTTGGTCAAAGCATACAAACGCATTGTTCAATGGTGGAGATATGAGCAATGGGAAAAAACAGGAAAGTTAGAAAAACCGTCTCTTACTGTTCTAAAAGATTTATTGCTAAAAAGTATTCATGGTATAGACATTCAACAAGATGCTATACGACTGTCTATTTTTAGTTTGGCTTTAGCAATTTTAGATGAAGTCAACTTAGATCCACCTACGTGGGGGAAATTAAAATTCCCAGATATGAGTGATAATATTATAACCAAAGACTTCTTTGAATTTATAACTCATAATCCACCCAATGATTTTTCATTGGTTATCGGGAATCCACCATTTAATTTAGCAGAGCTAAACGGTAGGGAACCAAGTAGGAAGAAATACTTTAAAGAGTTAAGTGAAAGAATTAGATATAAAAGTGATGTAAACATTCCTGATGAAAACCCTGCTCTTCATTTTTTAGTTCAATCAATGCGATTGCTAAAAAATGAGGGGGTATTATCAATGATTCAGCCTTCAGTTCCTATTTTATACCAAAAAGACAAAGTATTCAGGCATGAGTTGTTTTCAATGTATAATGTTTTACAGGTTATAGATTTTACGAAACTTTCAGATAAATTATGGAGTGGAAAAAATGTTCCTACCGCAGCCATATTTATACAAAAATCGGCACCAGACAGTGAACATATTTTACATTTGATTGCTAATCGCACCTTTTCAAATACTAATAGATTATTTCTAGAATTTGATCATTATGATTTCCACTTTATTAGTAAGGAAGATATTATTGAGAATCTTTTTATTTGGAAAGCTAACCTATTAGGAGGTGGTCGAATAACAAATCTCTTACAAAGATTTTCTAATATTAGAACATTAGGTCATTTTATTGAGTCGTTAAAAGATCACGGATGGATCAAAGGCGAAGGATTTATTGAAAATAAAAATGGTAAAACTGTTGATTATATTACAGGCAAAAAATATGTCCCTGCTTCTGCGTTACAAGAGGATTTTATAAATTTTAACGAAATAACGGACTGTGAGATTACAAACTTTTTGCGACCGAGGAAAGAGCTTATTTATACACCTCCCCATTTATTAATAAGAGCACATATTGGGAAAAACAAATTAATAGCACACTTATCAGATGAATATCTTGTTTTTCGAAATAAAGTAATAGGAGTTCATGCTCCACAAAAAGATAGACAAGATTTAGTAAAAATAGAAAGATACTTTAATGAGTTTGGAGAGCTTTTGAGATTTATAATTCTCGCAACAAGCAGTCAAATCAAAGTTAGCCGACATTCAGTACCGATGACAGAGGATTTTATGGATTTACCATTTCCAGAAGATTTGAATCTGTTGAAAACATCTCAAGTTGAAAATATTATTATTAATGACATACTAAACTATCAATTTTCAAAAACTGATTCTGAAAAATTTGCGAGTAGCATAGAGCTTAATATGTTTGCCTCGACATTTTGTAAAACATTAAATAGCATTTATCAAAAAAATAGTAATCAATTTCAACCGTATAAAATTTTAGATACGGGTAATTATTTTGCTATACATTTTGAATATTGTGAAGAAACTATTGCTCCTATAGAAGAACAAATTGTAGATTTAGAGCAGTATCTTCAAGAAGTTATTCCTCAAAGAGATACAACCCAACAACACATACACATTCAGAAAATAATGAAAGTATATGGTAAGAACAATATCGTTTTGGTAAAACCAAAACAATTACGATATTGGTTACCCTCTATTGCTTTACGAGATGCCGATGAGGTATTTGCTGACTATGTAAAAGCCCGTTATAAGTATGCTTAGAGATAGTTTGCCGACATATCAATTACCTCAGCCCAATGATTTATCTGTACCGATTAATTATGAGGTAGAGCAGATCTTGTTATTTGTAGATAATTGTGTTCCTAAGTTTCCTATATATTATAAAACCATTAAAGATTCAGATACAGAAAATCGTATTAGTGATTTCCTAGTACATCATTTTCAACTATGTAAAACTGAAAATAATCAGGATTATTTTCCATATGATTTTAGAAAAAACCCAACTCAAGCAAGTTCGGGAAAAGAAACAGATATTGGTGTTTTTGTATTGACAAGGGGAAGAAAACCATCACCTCTTATTGAATTCGAAGCGAAACGTTTTTCAGAAAGTTCAAGTAACGAACAATATGTGTATGGGAATCGTGGCGGAATTGAACGATTTAAAAGAGGTCATCACTCTTCACACCTAAAGGTTTGTGGTATGTTTGCCTATATCCAAAGTCGTAGTTCTGAGGAATGGTGTACCAAAGTAAATAGTTGGATAACCAATCAATTCAATACGAATACAGATAGTTCAATAGATTGGTTGGAGAAAGAACAACTTTCGAAATATACATCGTTCTCTTCAGTAGATAAATATACCTCTTCTCATACAAGAAAATCTTTAGATGACAGTATTTTACTATGGCACTATTTTATTGATCTAACTAATTAATTATCGATTAAAATTTTCTCAGAGATAATTTTTGATTTAATAATCTTTACTTAATCATTTAAATCATACTTAATTAAAAAAAGGAAAAAAACTAAACTGCATTTTATAATTTATAGATTGAATAACTGTATTAATATTAGTGGTTAGGTATTCAAGTGATACCCAATCCATCCAAATATATCAAATTCAGAAAGAAAAGTGGTTCAAGAAATTGGCATTATAGATAGGAATTTCAATTTTACCAATTACATGTTATGTTTCAATATTTGCGTGGTCTTTAAATTCTAAGTAAAAAATAACACATTTTAAAATACTTCATTATATAAGTTTCACACGCCTTTATATCATTCAAATTTTATGTCCTTTTTTAGTAAAAGTCAATTTTTGAACTTTGCGTAATTAACATTTAAAAACATAAAATATATGAATCCGCAAGAAATTAAAAACAAAATTGACTCAATATCTTATTATCAAAATCGTCACATAAAAAATAATGCGCTTAATCTTTGTGATGAAATTATTAAAAGCAAACTTTTGACAAAATATGGAAAAAGTGTGGTGGAAAAAATCAAAAATGAGATTACAAAAATTGAAGATCCATGGTCTCGGAATTCCCAATCTAACTTTACAGATTTATGCGATATTCAAAAGAAGATAAATGAACTTTATAGCATATTCGAGTAAAAAATCACGCCTAGAAGAAATTTAGCGAAATATTTTAGTAGTACGATTATAGGGATTTATTATAAAAAAGTGTTGTTTTACGGAAAACCGTTTTTTACTAAGTATCTTGTTTATTATTTTAACATAAAAATTACTCTGCCACAAAATGACAGACAAGTGGTTTACTTTTGAAAAATAAAACCAATCAATTATGTCCAAATTAATATACTTCAAAAGATACTTGTATATCATAGATCGCTTGAGAAGCCATAACTGTGACTTTAAAGATTTACAAAAACACATTATTCGTAAATTAGAAAATGAAGACATCGAAACTAATTTTGAATATTCCATTCGAACCTTTGAGCGTGACAAAAAAGATATTCTGGATATTTTCGGAATTTTAATTAATTACAATAGAAAAGACAAAACCTACAGTATTGATGAAGAAGAGATAGAAGATCAATCGGTTACAAGAATAATGGATGCTTTTTCTATTCATCATGCCTTAAAAGAAGGGAATAAGTTGACCCCTAGCATTTTTTTAGAAAAAAGAAAATCATCTGGAACTGAAAACATTCATGGGATCATTTATGCAATAAACCATCTTTACATCATAAAATTTACTCACCAGAAGCATTGGGAAGACATTAGCACAAATAGAGAAGTTTATCCTATTGGTGTCAAAGAATCTCACCAAAGATGGTATTTAATCGCCTTAGATAAGAAAGACGACAAAGTAAAAACTTTCGGACTTGATAGAATTTCAAATCTAAACGTTACAGACACTAAATTTAAGCCGATTAAATACAATGCGGAAAAAGAATTTCAGCATGCCTTCGGCGTAGAAACATATTCTCCTGCGGAAAAAGTAGTTCTCGAATTTGTTAATAAGCAAGGAAACTACATTAAGACCTTTCCTCTTCATGAATCTCAAAAGATTATTAAAGAGAATGATGATACGCTAGTATTAGAAATTTTTATACATACCACCAATGATCTTGTGATGGAACTATTAAAATATGGAGCAGATGTAAAAGTCATTTCTCCTATTATGCTTCAAAAAGAAATTAAAAATAGAATTTTACAAATGAAGAATCGATACGATATAATTTAAATTTACTTATCCTTTAAAATATCATTACACCAAACAAATATGATCAAAAGTACAATTGAAGAAAAAACAAATATATCAACAATAAAAAACCTACTTGAAAATGTGAATGTCATTCAAAACAAGTATGATGATATAGCTGAAATTACTGGAGAAAAATTTAATATTTTTTCGGTATTGAATTTAACAAGCAATGAAGTAAGGACCCACTCTGCATTTATCGGAGAACTTTTAAATGTAAAAGGATCACATGGATTAAAAGATGTTCCTTTAAAGCTTTTTATAAAAATACTTGAAGAAAAATTTACGCCACCGAAAGTCGATGAATCTGAAAATTTGATTGGAGCGGACAGATTCAAGTTTATTACCGAAACCGCCCTCACAACAGTTGAAAAGAACATTAGTAGATTAAATGAAGACAAAACCGAAGGCGGGCGTATTGATATTATCATTCAAGACAAGAATAAGACAAATGGTCTTGTCATTGAAAATAAAATTTATGCAAGAGAGCAGGAAAATCAATTGATTAGGTACTACAACTATTGTAAGGAAAATTTCTCAAAAGAAATACCTATTTTGTACTTAACATTGAATGGAAGCTTCCCTACTTCTGGATTAGATCTCATTGAAAAACAACATTATTTTAATATTTCTTATAAAGAAGATATTATAAATTGGTTAGAACTTTGCGTAAAAGAAGCATCTGACAAGCCAATGCTAAGAGAGGCTATAAAACAATATATTTATTTGATTAAAAAATTAACCGGACAAACATTAAATAAAAAAATGGGAGAAGAAATACAAGATCTAATTTTAAAAAATTTTTTATCTGCTGAACAAATCGTCAAAGAGTTTGAAAAAATAAAATATAAAATTTCAGGAAGTATTAGAACTAGAATAGCTGACAATCTAATTTTAGGGCTAGGTTCAAAATATATCGTGACGAAGCGTAATAATGTAGGTGACACAAATTCTGGAATATGGCTAGAATTAAAAGATTATCAAAATTTAGGAATCTACTTTGGGATAGAACCTTTCAGCGGGAAAGGAAATGTCCGCAACGAATTATTTTTTGGTGTTTTAAACTTAAATGATAAGGATAAAACCATTTTTGAAAATCATAATTTTAAGTGTGCAAGATGGTGGAGAGATGTAGACTTTTTTGAAAATCACGAAGATTTTAAGAATAACCGAATTAATTTTAGTGACTCAGAATTTATAAACTTTTTAGGGAAAGATCAGACTAGACAGAACGAACTGGTTGAAAAAATTTCTAAAAGAATGATCGAATTCATAAATTACAAAGAGAACTCTTTGATAAATGTTTGTAAAGAAATTATCTCAAAAAACAATAATTAGTAGCCTTTTATTTCTCTTGTATTCAATTAAATTATCAAATTCTAATTAGTAACAATTGTTGTTTAGATAAAAAAACATTGAATATGAGAAAAAAAGCATAATGAAATTTATGGACAAAATCAAAAACCTATTACAGCAGGTTTCAATCATTTCAAAAAAATATGATCAAATCGCGAAATTGACTGGCGAAAATTTTAATATTTTTTCAATAATGAATATGGAACACAATGAAGTATACACGCATTCTGCAATTATCGGAGAATTACTTAACCCGAATGGTTCCCACGGACAAGGAGCGATTTTTTTAAATTTATTTGTGGAATATATTAAAGAATGTTTTAATACAGAAGAACATAAAATAGAACTGGATTATTTTGGCACATTAGTAAATGATAAAATTTGCGAAAGAACTATAAATATTGAGAATAACTGGGATAATGTTACTGGGGGACGAATTGATATTATTGTAGAAGACAACAAACAAATTCTACTTATAGAAAACAAAATATATGCAATTGACCAGCCTTACCAATTAATAAGATATAAGAATTATGCAGAAACAAAACGTTCAAAAAAAGCATTTTTATTTTACTTAACACTAGACGGTAAAGACCTAAAAGAAAAAGAAGATCCATACTACACACAAGATGATGTTGAAATAATTGGCTTTAATTTTAAGTTTGATAAAAAGAGCGAATATGAAAATTTCAGAATACAAAGCAATGGCAAAAGTAATATTCATCATTGTCTGTATTATCCAATTTCGTTTGAAAAAGACATAAAGAACTGGATTGAAAAATGCCTAGAAAAAACACATTCGTTACCCATAATTAGAGAAACACTAATCCAGTATTTAAATTTAATTAAAAAATTAACCAATCAAACTACAAATAACATCAAGACAATGGAAATTCTGGAAATTTTAAAAGACAATATCGATCAAAGTTTTGAAATATCAAGAAGTATTGAACCTTTAAAATCTAAATTATACTATGATTTTTTTGAAAATATTTTGCAGTATGCTAGTAAAAAAGAAATTTCTGCAGATTTAAGCAATCTTAAAAACAATGCCTATTTTGGGCTATATTTAATTCCTAAGGAATGGAATTCTAAACCCTACACAATTGCTGTAATATTTGATACTGATCACGGTTACGATTATTCGGGTTTATATGTTTCTCTAAATTTTAATGATAACATTTCTGATATCGAAAAAATATCGATTCAGAAGAAATTTGATAACATTATTCCAAAGTTTGAGATTAACCATGCTAATATATGGAGAGATATTTCAAACCGAGATTGGGCTAATAATTCAAAAATCTGGGAAGATGTTGCCAAAGGAAAAAATGGCGATACATACAAAGAAATAATATCTACAATTGAAGAAATTATTGAAATTGAAAAATCATAGAGGCAATAAGCCTCTTTTTTCATGGCTACTTTTCTCACTGCCACACTTTGTCACATTCCACTATTTTATTTGCAATTGGAAAAGCCGAAAACCAACAAAAAGTAGGCATCATTTAAAAAACAAAAACTATGTCTCAAATGATTACCAAAGACAATGAATTAATTAGGATCAACCCTAACAATAGTAATAAAATAGAATACTCAACAACATCTGGCAGGTCTTGGCATGTAAGATTTTCTGGATCTTCTTACGGCAATTTTCAAGATTTAATAGATAATGGCACAGAAATATTAGCCAATACTTCAAAAGGTCTTTATTATTCAACTACAAATGGAAGAAGCTGGCACAGGAGAAGCTAAAAAAATTTACAAGAAATACAAATGACACACTTTGGCAGTGTGTCATTTTACTTTTGCTTGATAATAAAAAACTACTATTTCTATGATTTTAAATTATAATGAACTTTTGATCTGTATTAAGAAAATAGAAAAACAAATCTCACAGCTTAAACTTGAACAGCGTAATCTTATAATTGATCTCAACTTCATAAAAACAAGACGAGTGTTTACAAAACAAAAGCTTTTAGAACTTCAAATTTTAAATTACATAACACACTATCAGGAAAAGATAAAAAATAATCATTTAGAAAGTAAAATTTACAGCCATAAATTAAATGACTTAAAAAAAGATTATCAGTCAAAAACTAACGCTAATGAATTCATTTATTGCTTAAAAGAATTAGCTGAAACATACAATGATTTTATAAAAGATTTGAAGATTTTTTACGAACTTAATAGATTAGAAGATGTAAATGCGGTAAAAGAAAAAATCAAAAATCATATTTCTGTAATGGAAGAAATTTTCCTAGAATTATCACGATTAATCCTTCTACAAGATTCAATCACAGATAAAAATCAAATTGCAGATTTTAATGCGTTTGCAATCTTTTTTCAAGAACATTATTCTGTCAAAACAATTAGACTAAAAAAAGAAATAGATGTAAAGAAAAGGGCTTTAAGATCGTTTAAAGTATTTCTAAACTTTAGATTGATGAAACTAATTCGAATCGAAATAAAAGATTCTAAAGCTGAACTTGAAAATATTACTAATGCTAATATAAAGCTGATAGATCAGATCAAGTGGGAATATGTAATTATTTAGACTTAAATCTGGTAAGTTAAATATAAAAAAGGTTTCAGCTTTAAAAACTGAAACCTTAAATAATTGCTATGCTCCCACTCCTAAAGTTTGAATAATCGCAGAATCAAACCGTAAGATTATTTTTAAAAATCTATCGAAAAAAAATACTAATCTCCATCTAAAATAATAGTAGATTTACTCAATAAAAATTATTTAACTATGACAAGAAAAATACTCTACAAATTATTATTATTTTTTTTCTTAGCTTTTTCTGTTTCGTGCTCAAAAGATAAAAGTTTTAAAAATTTATCTTCGAAAGAAATAACAAACTATCTTTTAGTTAATGAGCAATTACCTATTAAAACTCTTTCAAATGCTTTGGATTTCCCCGAAAATATAATAATTGCAATAAATTTAGGACTTATCGAAATCAATGAAGAAGGAGAGCAAAAGCTTAGAGATATATTTCAAAAATTCATGGATGAAGGGAAAAATGATTTCATAAAAAAATATAATAAAAAAAAACAATCAGAGTTCATTAAAAATGATTGGGTAAAAAAAGAAATAAAAAGCATTTCAAAATCAAAATTAAATGAAATAAAAGAACAAGATTTTAAAAACAATGAAATTATTTCGAGTAAAATTGAAGGCTTAAAAAAATCTTTTGTGAAAGATAAAACAGATGATTTTTTAGATAATGAATTAAGTTTATTGTCTAAAAACTATTATGTCAATATGTACAAAATATTTTCTATACATATTCTTAGTGTTCCGCAAAAAATTAAAAACTTAAGTGTTTCATACTTAAATCAGGATGGAGTAGATTCTTTTAATAATGAATGGGACAATATTTTAAGCTCGTACATCAACGATAATGAGCTCAACAAAATCAATCAAAATTATTTTAACTTTATCGAATTTCAAAAACTAAAATACAAATTTCTTACTGGAAAAAATATAAATTTAGATATTCATCCTGTTGAGACTAAACTATTATATAGAAAAACGGATGATGATGCTATTGTTACGTATTTCTCTTCTGATTTATTAGATTATTTAATAGATTTCTTGATATTGCCCACGGTAATTCTTTTCATTCCTGTAATTGTAATAATCTATTCATTATTCTTCAATATTTCCAATTTTTTTAGCAATGTTGCTGGTGCAATAAATTTTTCAAAAGTTGCCTCACCTGTTTCAAGCATCTTATTTGTTTTTTTTTTCATGTACGTTTCATACAAAATTACCAATGACATAAAAACTAAAATTAATTCCACGTATAAAGTGAATACTAGCAATGAAACAATTCTAGAAGAACTTAATCTGAATACAGAATTATTCTATATCCAATTTAAATAGTATGAAATCATTTCGTTTTATAATAATCTTATGTTTAATTCCCTTTTCTAGCTGCAAAAAAACTGGAAAAGAAACTATAGAAAATATTGGTAAAAAAGTATCAATTGATTTAATTGAAACGTCTGCAAAAACAGAAACAAAAACCGCTATAAAAGCATTAACGAAAAAAGAAATTGAATACAGTTTAGCTATTAATGGACTTAATAACCTAGTTTCAAATAAAGCAATAAAAATTCTTTCTAATAACGAAGCTTCATCTTTCGTAGATGATTTAAAAAAATTAAAATCTAATGTAACTCAAATTAATAATAATCCAGATTTAATCGTAGCTTATAAAAAAATATTTATTTCTGAATCTCATCGAACAAATATTAGTTATTTATTTCAAACAGAAAATTGGATAAAAAAGGGGAGCAAAGGTGATTTAATATTAGAAGTCCCACATAACATTAACAAAAAATTATTGGGACAAAAATTAAAAGAAGTTGAATTCATCCAAAAAATAATTCCTTTTGAAGGATTAAAGCTATCTGTCATTGTACCTGATTTCAGTAAATTTAAGGTATACAGTTCCCCACCTTTAAATCCTGTATTTTATAAAAGTTCTGATAAAATTCAATTTAGCATTTGCAGAGCAAATTTGAGAGAAGAGTATATGCAAAATCCGAAAAAAATAGAAAAAGCATTAATGGTTCAAAATGAAAGATTTGCAGCAAATGGAGGTCTCATTTCAAATGGTAAATTAATAACTAGTCCAAAAGTAATGCTGCAAAAACAAATAAAAGATATTCTTCAGAAATATCCAGGAAAACAGCAAGAAAGAATATTTGGCTTTGTATGGCATCATAATGAAAATGTTGGAATTATGGATCTAATTGCAGATGACATACACAACTCCGTAAAGCATATAGGTGGAAGAAACATTTGGGGCGGGGGTTCGATAGCCAGAAGATAATAAACAATAATAGCAACTTATTAAATAATAAAAATCAAAAACTCAAGATTAAATATAAAACGAAATAAAACTTAATTTCTTTAAATCATCTGCAAAACGGTTCGAAAATTGTCCCGTTAGGGCTACTAAGACAAAAAGCTTCAGAGAAATCTGGAGCTTTTTTTGGTTTAACAATCTTTAGAGCCTTTTCTTAAATTAAATTTTCAAACTATTAAATAAGTCAATTAGTTTATCGTCAGATGGTTTAGGCGCATTGGCATTTACAATATTACCGGCAGGATCTAGGAGAATAAAAGTTGGGACAGAAAATACGCCATACGCTTTAAGAAATTGTGATTCCCATTCGTTTTCTGCTAATAATTGAATACCTCCTAATTGTTTTTCGGTTACAAATTTGCTCCATTTCTCTTGATCTTTTTGTGCATCTATTGAAATACTTACAAATTCGATGTTCTTTCCTTTGTACTGTTCTTCTATTTTTTGAAGAAACGGAATTTCCTCACGACAAGGCCCGCACCATGTTGCCCAAAGATCGATATATACATATTTCCCTTTTAGACTCTCTAAGGTTGTTTTTCCTCCTTTTTGGTTTTCATAATCAAATTTAGGAGAAGGACTTCCAGGTTTTAAGGCATCGGCTACCAAAAATTGTGTAGTGAGTTTTTCTTTTAATTTGGGGTCGGTTACAATGGATAAAAATTCTTGGTATAATATCTCATAGTTTGAGTTTCTAATATTAACATCTGTGACTGAATATCTAATTAATTGATTTTTAATACTTGGACTTTTAAGAGCCTTGATTTCAGGTATAGCATTCTTTGCACTAATGAAATACTCGGTACTGTCTACTTTAATATTTTGGTAGAATTTAGTTATTACCAATTCTTGATAATCAGTTGAAAACAAGAAATCAGAATTGTTGTCTAAATCCATTGTTTCATCAAATTTAGGATAAGTTTCAGAGACTTGGAATCCAGATACTTTTCCATAATACCAATGATCATTTTTATAAGAAAGCAAACGCTTTTGTTCAAGAAAATTAATGTTTCTGGCTTCTTTTTCTTTGAAATTTTTATCCGTAAATTTTGTTTTGTTGTAGAGAGCTAAAATGGAACTTTTTATTTCGCCGAGTTTTTTTAGAAATTGATTTTCATCAAGTGTATAAAGATCAGTTTCTGGAATTCCGGCAAGGATAAGTTGTTTTTTGGCGAGATATTGATTTTCTACACTTCCTTTTCCTGAATATTTTAAGGAAGTTGCAAGACTGTTGTCATTGAAATTTATTGCCAATACTGAAGTTTTGGTTAAATAAACTGGTACACTGTTTTTTCCAGTTTCAAGAATATAAATACCGTCATTTTCAATCTGTAATTTTTCTGAAAAACTTCCATCTGGTTTAAGCTCTATTTCGGTGTCCAATAAATCTCCTTTAATTCGGATTTTAAGGTTCTCAGTATCTGTTATTTTTCCTGAAAAAGTGATAGTCTCTGCTGAAACGGTAAGAGATGAAAAAAATACAAGTAAAAGTAGATAGAAAGTTTTTCTCATTTTGTGGTTTTTAGAATGAAATTTAAAACTAGGGTTAATTTATAAAAAAAATCTGTAATACGATATTCTCTTTTTAATGCAGAATTGTTATAAAAAGATGGAAATTAACTTTATATCTCTTTTGTTTGAAGAAGTTTTTTTTAAAAGTCCACTTAAAAACCATTTGGTAACCAAAGTAAGAGTTTCTGAGAAATCTGAAGCTTTTTTTGTTTTTACGTCTCTGATTCTCTTTGTGGGCATAGATTGTAAATTGAGCTATCAATATATTGGAGCGATCGGTTTTTGATTTATTTACTAAATAAATCGGCTACTTTTTGATCAAGCTTGATTTTTAGAAGTATATATTTTATCAACAGCTAAAAAGGAAAATATAAGTCCTGTCAGTAAAATTAAAGATCGCACCCAATTCATGGCACTCCATTCTGATGATAATCTTTTTAATACTTCTACGTCGGGAATTGGGTCTCCAAACATCGCATCGGTTCTTGGGTGGAAATAGCTAAATGCTAATACATCGCATGTTATATAGCATAGTAACGCAATTCCAAGCAGCAGTCTTACTCTTCTCTGACTTTTCCAAAATATAATCAAGGATAATAACGTCAAAAATTGAGATGCCGGCGAGAAAATTTTAAAGAAGTCCCCAGGATTGACAAATTTGAAATATTCTTTTCCAGCAATTACAGAATTAGGGATATTACTATCAGTTGCAACTGCAATAACAATCGAATTAAAAACATTTGCAAATAAAACGCCACTCGCAACAGCAACTGACATAAGGAGAATTATCTTTTTCATTTTTTAGTCTTTTTAAATTCTTTGTTTTACGAGTTAACAGTTCGGAAACTTAATAAACTAGCCCATAACTAATTATGTGTGACAAACCACACAAAGCTATCCAAATTATGGAAGATATATGTGATAAACATTAAATTTAATAAATTCTTTTCTATACTGATTAAAGCCTCCCACTTATGCCACAATTTTTATTTTCTATACCCGAACTTCTGTTTCACGAACATGATGTTCGCTCTACTACTGGGTTAATCCATCCCAAAAGTGGATATAATATCTGATAAAAAGAATATTTACGGGATATTTTTTTATCTTTGAAATTCAGTCTTTTTAATGTGAATGGCTTTATCTTTAAGCCTCAGAAAACTAAACCTCATTTATGGAACAGAAAATACATCAGGGAAGAAACGTAAAACGTTTTAGAGAAATGCTTGGCATCAAACAGGAAGCATTGGCTTTTGATTTGGGGGAAGACTGGAATCAAAAGAAGATTTCTATGCTGGAGCAAAAAGATGTTATTGAAGATAATCTGCTTAAACAAATTTCTAATTCATTGAGAATTCCTGTTGAAGCTTTTCAGAATTTTGATGAGGAACAGGCGATTAATATTATTTCGAATACATTTGATAATGGAGCTTATTTAAATGCAGGACATAATCCAACATTTAATGTAAATCCAATAGAAAAATGGTTAGAAGCCTTAGAGGAAATTAAACGTTTAAATTCGGAACTTTTAAAAACCAAAGATGAACACATTAAGATTTTAGAGAAATTATTAAAGGATAAATAAACTTATAAAAAAGATATTAATTCAAGTAAAATTTGAATTGAGTATTAAACTAAAAAGTAAAGCTTCAGATTTCTCTGAAGCTTTTTTATTTTTAAAAAATTTATTTGATACTATATTGCAGATCTTTTTTTCGTTATGTTCATGCCAGCGCGGGATTAAAAGTAGTTATTATCTCTATGTTACTTTTTAATAGTCAAAAGCATCTTCATATTGGTAACTAATAACTCCGTCTGTTATAATTACTTCCTGCTTGCCATCATTTAGTTTTCCTGAGAATGTTGCCAAGAAACAGGATTTTCTATTTATTTTAACGTTGCATTGAAATTCGCCCTCAGTAAAATCTCCATCAAACGATGCATTGTTAATATATTGATGGTAAAAAAAGTTTTTGATTACATTTTGCCCGGTTTTTTTATACGGTAAAATAATTGCAATTCCTTGTTCTCTAAAAGGATCATTACTTCTTCTGTCACCGTTTAAGTGTAACACATAACCTTCTGAAGTCAGATCGATTCCATAACCGAGCGCTTGGAAAGTTTGGGTTTCACCATTTACCACCATTGTTATTTTTGTTGGCTGGCAATCGAGAATAACCTCTTTATTGTCATCGTCCTTATTACAGGAAAATGAAACAATAACGAAAAACAGGCAGAATAAGTTTTTAATTTTCATTTTTCATTATATGATTATTGTATTCATTTTTGTACAAGCGGAAAGCTACCAAATTGTTATTCTGTCTTTCTCTGGCAAAAACATTTTATCTCCTGCTTTTACATTAAATGCTTCGTAAAAAGGTGTCGTATTCATTAGCGGTCCATTAACACGCCAATTAGGCGGTGAATGCGGGTTATTGTTAATCCACAAACGCAGGAATTCGTCTTTCATTTTTACTCTCCATATTTTGGCTATAGAAATAAAGAAGCGCTGGTCTGGAGTAAAACCGTCGATTTTTTCGTTTCCTTTTCCTTGCTGTGTCATTTTAAAAGCATCGTAGGCAACAGCTATTCCAGCAATATCTGCCGTATTTTCGCCAACTGTCATTGCGCCATTAATGTGTAAATCTCCTAAAACAGTATAGGTATTGTACAAATTAATAACCTGCTGTATTCTTGACTTAAACTGTGCATAATCTTCTTTTGTCCACCAGTCTTTTAGGTTACCTTCCTTGTCATATTGAGCACCTTGGTCATCAAATGTATGGGTTATTTCGTGACCTATAACCATTCCGATTCCTCCATAGTTCAGCGCATCATCTGCATTATTATCAAAATATGGAGCTTGTAAAATACCTGCAGGGAAAACAATTTCATTTGCCGTAGGGTTATTATATGCTGTAACTGTTGGAGGTGTCGTATACCATTCTGATTTATCAACTGGTTTTCCTAATTTTCCCAATTGAAATTGATATGCATCTGCAGATGCCGAAACCATATTCTCAAAATAAGTATTTCTAGCTATTTGTAAATTGCTATAATCCCTCCATTTATCTGGATATCCTATTTTTTTGGTAATGGCAAATAATTTTTCTTTGGCTTTTTGCTTTGTGATCGGACTCATCCAATTCAATTTATCAATTCTTTTGGCATATGCTTTCTGCAAATTATTTACCAAGATCAACATACGTTTCTTGGCATCTTCTGAAAAATATTTCTTCACATACAATTCGCCCAATGCTTCTCCTAAATAACTATCAACGACATTTGCCATTTTTTCGCCACGAGATTTTTGTACAGCCTGACCAGAAAGCACTTTAGTATATTCAAATGAAGCATCTACAAAAGGTTTGCTTAAATCATCTGCATATCTTTCTAAAGAATTTGCTTTCAGGTAAATTTTCCAATTACTAATTGGGATGGTTTTTAAAAGTTTATTAAGTGCATCGTAATAAGCCGGCTGCGATACATTAATAGAATCGGTTTGAGCACCTAATTTTTTCAAAAAAGTAGTCCAGTCTATATTAGAATGTTTTTTTACAAGAGCCGTCACAGCTGTTTTATTATAATTTGCCTGCACATCACGAAGTTCCACTTTTGTTTTATGCGAAACGGCGAGTTGTTTATCAATATCGTAAACCAAATCAGCATTCTTTTTAGCCTCATTGGCATTACTGCCTGTTTGCTGAAATAATGCTGTAAGATATTTTTTGTATGCTTTCTGTATGGCAACAGTTGATGAATCTGATTTGAAATAATAGTCTCTGTCAGGCAAACCGATACCGGTTTGATAAATCTCAGCAATATTCATGCTGCTGTTTTTTTGATCGGGTGATACTCCAAAAGCTATAATAGAAGAATTGCCTGCTTTTTCTTCATTAACTACAAAATGCATTAAAGATGGTAAATCGTTAATTGCTTCAATTTTAGCAAGCAAAGGTTTGATAGGTGTAAAACCGCGTTTCTCTATGGTTACGGTATCCATACCTGATGCATAAAAGTCTCCTACCTTTTGGGCGATGCTTCCTTTTGGATTGCTGCTTTTGGAAACACTGTCCAATATTCCCTGCAGTCGAATTCGCTGCGGAAAATTCATAAACATGTAGGCGCCAACTCCAGCTTGAGATGCTGGTATTGATACAGAATCATACCATTTGCCATTTACATATCTAAAAAAGTCATCACCAGGCCGTAATGTGGAATCTATTCCAGTAATGGCAACATTTTTTTTCTCGTGCTGTTTTGAGCACGCTGTGAAAGCTAAGAATGCAATGAAAAGCAATAATGATTTTTTCATAATCTAAATGGTTTCTATTAAAATGAACTGAAATGCGTTTGAAAACAGCTCTTTTAAAATGGATATTTTTGGTACAGTTAATTTAGCAGAACAAGATAAGAATTCAGTTTTAATTTATAAAGTTTTTCTTAGGATTGCTGTAAATGTAAATCAGAAATTCAACCAATTATTTATTGTTTAAATCGCAAATCATTTAAAACCGCTTATCAGAAGCGGAAATAGAAAACATAGAAAAAATTAAGCTACATTCTACCTTTCAGATCTAATTTCCACAAAGTCTTCATATTTGGTACAATACTCTAATCCTAAAACTAATAGTATTGCGGATATATTATAGACTTTCTGCATTATGACTGCCAAATCCAAATAACCAAACCCAAAGAGTGAAAAGAAACAATAAAAAGTCAATAAGCAAATAATACAGCCAAATTTAAGTAAATGCAGTTTTGATCTAAGAATAAATATAGTGATCGTAAACAAGCCAAACAAGGTTAAAACAATCGATATTGTTCCCAGATCATGCAGAGGCGTTGCAATTAAAAAAATAAACAAGATGTTGGCAAGTCCAATAAATTTTAAGATTTTAGCCCATTGTTTTGAAGGGATTTTTTTTGACATATTGATAAAAAAAATACCATAACCGACGGAGTGAAATGCCATTCCGATAACTGCCCAAATCCTCCCGGGATTGTCTGAACCATTTATCGCTTTTGCTGCAAATAAATTGCTTATAAAATTTTTTGACCAGTCAAACCCTATAGAATTTTTATCAAGTAATGAACCACCTGGATAAAGGAAGGCTGCAATTATTATCAAAATCACAGAAATGAGCAAACATACCAAAACCAAATATTTCTTAATCGTTTGTTTCATCGCTAAAATTTCTATGTGTTAGTAATTGAGCTAAAAAATAATCAAATAGCCTTAAAAAAATATACTATTGAAGCTATAGCAAAACCAATTATAATTAACCAATCTTGAAATTTTTTAAGATTAGTATCTTGTTTGTAAAAAGCTTCTTTTTTTTGTTCTCTAACATTTAGCCACCATTTATGAAGCAAATAATATGATAATGCTCCTAATCCAAACAAAAAGCTAAATAATAAAAATTTATAATTCATAATTTTATATTTTTTTTATTTCAAAAACATATATAATCTAACTCCAAACAGTAAAATACCAATTAGTATAAACACTAGCCAATACTTATTGTATTTTAAAAATAATCAAAACTGTTTTTCATTACTTGAAAATTTCATTATTAAACCAATGAAAACAAATATAGCAGGTGCTAAGAGCCACCCAAATTTTTCATACAACATCATAAAATTCTCTTGAAACTATCCTATTGATTTAAAAAAATATATAATTGAAGCTAATACAAGACAAAAAACAATAGCCCAACTATTAAAATTTTGTAGGTTAGTTTGAGGTTTTGAGTATATATCTGGGTTTCTATTTCCATCTCGGCCTTTTAAAGACCATTTATTAAAATTGTGATATAAAAATGCTCCTATAAGGAATAACACACTATACAATAAAAATTTATAATTCATAATTTAAATAATTTATTAATTTTTAGTTGCTGATTCAACTTGCTTGTAATAATCTAAACATTACTTGTCCACACCATCATTTTTTTTAATTACTATTACTTTTTTTGTTACTCTAAATTCATTCGTAATAATTCTATCCATCCATTCTCCTTTCGAATTTTTACCTCCGTTTTCTATTATAACTTCATCCTTAACAATACCATCAATATAATAAGTACCAGTGTTATTAAATTCTCCATAAATTGGTATTACTCTATTAGAATCAGTATAAAAAGTATCACTAACTTTTTTTTTAAAATCTTTATTTGAATAATTTACATTATCTGTTTTTAAAAATGTATAAACAACTGTCCTCAAGGGATTCAATTGGTTCAAAACTTTTGTTATAGTATCTAAATCATTTTTATAATTTATTTTCCCATCATATCGTTTGTTTACATAAACTGTATCAGGAAAATCTAAACTTATCGAAAGATTTTTCTCTTTTGATTCTTTTATGTTTTTTGTTTCTTTTTTACAAGAGAGTGCTAGTACTAATACTATAAACATTGATATTTTTTTCATTTTAGATTTATTTAATCATTATAATTATTCAAGCAAAACCTTTCTCTTTTGTTCTTGGGTCCGATTAATTGTCTCTTTTTAATCATCAATAAATCTTGGATACAACACCTATTTTTCTTTTACAAATACAGGTTTAAATAAAGGACTCACTTTATTTATTATTCGCGTTTCTCCATTAGGATTTTTATCATCAACATATACTTCGTCTTCAATATATCCATTTAAAAAATTATTACCATTTTCTTTGAAAACAACTCTGAAACGTAGCGTATCATCGAATTCTACAAAAGTATCGTGACCAATTTTATGCAATTCTTTGTATTTCAAATCTCTTTTATCAGACTTTAAATGTAAACTGATAAACCTTTTTTCACCAGTTATCAAATTCAGTGTATCAAATAAAGAAGTATAGATTATAAATCCACTATACTCTTTATTTTTAATTACAGTATCGGGAAAGTGTGTTGCTAACGTACTAAAACGAATATCATTATTTATTTTCACTTTGTTCACATCTTTTTTACATGAAACAAAAAATAAAATAATAAGACATAAAAAATAATTATTCTTGATACCTTTTTTGAAGTTTCCTTTCTTCTTCAACTTTTCTTGCACAATTTTTAGCTTTTTGATTTAACAGTACTTTCGCACGATCTTTTTTTATTAATAACTGTGTCTTTTGGAACACTGCCTCTTTCCCTCAAACAAAACCTCCCCAAAAGCAATATACTCAAAGTGCTATCTTATGCTTCCGTTTCGAGTTGTAATATACGAAGTACTTTTTAATTGTAGGTATTTTCCTTTTTTTTATCTTCAATAACTTTGAAAACCATATCTTATATTTAGGCATTTTTGATTATTTCAAGTGTTACTAAAATAAAAAGATGAGCATACTGCTCATCTTTTTATTATTTCATCTTTTACTCCCTGCCTTCTGTCAAGTAACTTTAAAGTATTATCTTTTAAAATATCTATTTTATAATTCATCTTTTTTATATTTTTCATTAACGTAATAATGCTGGAGGAATCGCTTTTTTATTAAGTCCCATGTTTAATTAAAAAAACCTTTTGTGCCTTATAAATTTTCAATACTATTATCGATAATTTGTCCGTTAAAAATAATATTATTATCCGACAAGTTTATTTGTGACTGTTTCGTAGGATACAATAGAGAAAAGTGAAAACAAAAAAAGACCACCAACATGTCGTCTCTTTTTTATTCAGCTTTAAATTTTATGTCACTTCTTTTTTAATTTATATAGCTATTTTGCAAAAAAAACTAATCTTGAACGTTAACCTTTCATTTTACTTAAATGTAATTTTTTGTATTCGTTTTGCTCCACTGAAAATGTACAATGTATTATCTATTAATACACTGGGACGTATATAACTATTCTCCTTCAGTTTCTGTATTTGCCAAGTTTTACCTTTATCTAAACTATAAAACAAATCATATTCTGTAAATGTTCCCTCTATATTCCCTATAAAACCACATATTACCTTGTCATTACTCTGCAAACCTTGTACAATATTGTAACCACCAAATTCCTTTAAGATTTGTGAACTCTCTGATTTTACATCATAGCTTATTATACTAATTTTATTATTATCACTTTTATTATTTCCTGCAATAATAATTTTATCCTTACTTTGTTTTACAATATTTTCAGGCTCAATTAGCATTTCTACGTTTTTAATCTTTTCTTTATAATATTGACGTAAACCAGTATGCCCATCTTTATTTCTTAAAATTGAAAATAATTTATTGTCTATAAAGAGAACATCATTCCCAAGATCAATCTGTATTTTTCCCCTTATCGTTAAATTTCTATCAAATTTTGTCACTACGGGGCCTTTCTCTGTTCCAATATATATATTCGATTTATCATCATATATCCCACCTATAACATCAAATTCTTTTTCAAATTCAATTTTATCTGTTAAAACATTAAATTTTACAATATAAACTTTTTTATTATAAAAATCATTAGATGCTATGTATACAGCATTCTGAAACACTAAAACTCTATTAAAAAACTTTCTGTTTTCAATAGAAGTAATTCTTTTCCAATTTTTACCACCATCTATAGTTTTATAAATAATAGCTATATCTCTAGATTCAGGAAAAAAATTAGGGTCATTTAATTGTTGTTCTGTCTGCTCTTTCGATTCTGTAATATAATTAAAAGAATAACCCTGTTTCGGATTTGTAAAGTATATATACTCCGATTTTCCTTTCATTCCATTAAAATTAATGATTTCAACATTTAAATTGCTTTCGTTAAAATCTTTACATCCTATCGCTATTAGAATTACTAATAAGCACATTAATAGTTTTTTCATTAATCAGTCTTTTTTTGTTCTTTACCTGGGATAAGTATTAATAATGGATTCAAAATCCTTTTAATTTCCTCTACAGGCACTCCTTCTTTCTTTGCTTTATTTTCCATCAAAGTTTGAATTGTGTCCATATTATCATAAGCATCACCCAAAATACGCAATAAATCTTTAGGTTTTTCCTTTATAAACTTACCCATCATATCTTTTACCTGACGCAATCCGTCTGCACTTGCTAAGTCTTTAACATCTGGTGTTAGCAATATTTTTGTCAAATCAACAGCTCCTAATGTGTACAATGGTACTTTCCCATTTTCATTCCAATATGCATCAACATGGGAATCAAAAGCGAAAGATCTAAATTTATCATTATTCAACTCGATAGTATTTGCATCTTTATATTTCTTTGGATCTAATCTATCTTCAATTGCCACTTGTAAATTCTTACGAGCCTCTTTTAACCAAGTCTTACCTGAACTCGACATCGTTTTGTTGGTTTCAGTTGTAAAACGATTAATATATTTGTGGCCGTATCCCATATAATAATCAGGCACAGGTTTACCTGGGTTTTGTCTCATAAAATCTCTTGCTCGCCAAGCATAATATCCCGTATTTCCAAGCAAATTCCTAAAGAAAGGAGTAGGATCCAATCCATCAGAATCAATAAAGACTATAGGGTTATTTAAACAGAAATTATACGATGAATAGTTTGGATATTTCTCCATCAAAGGATCTGTATTTAACCAAAGTGAAGTCTTAGCATCATAGTACCTAGCCCCATAATAACTCAAATTCGTCTCCCTATCCAACTCCTTCCCATTAAACAAATAAGGAGAAGAAAAACTAGAACTATGCTCCTCAAACAAAACCTCTCCAAAAGCGATATACTCAACGTGCTGGCTTATGCTTCCGTTTTTGGTTGTAATATACGAAGTACTTCCCAAATGATCAGGATGAAAATAGAAAATGTCATTTTCCGGCATTCCTGTTCCGGTAAAACCTTCTCCGCCTTTTACGGTAGTGGGTTCAACTGGTGGTCCAAATTGTACTGGCGGTCCAGGCACATCTCCCGGTGCATTAAAAATTGGGTTTCTCGGCCAGCCTTCCGGCGGTTCTTGGTTTTCTTCTACCGGTTTTATGACTTCACTTGGGTACGGATCACCTGTAAATTCTGGTGTTGCATAAATTCCCTGCTGTGTTGGCGGGCCTGGCGGTAATCCTAAGCTTTTTACATAAGTGTCCAATGCTTTTTGCTGTTCTGCGGTAAGTTTACCGTAATTTACACCTCCGGCTGTTATTTTTAAAGGCTGTGCAAAAGCTCCATTACCCAGTTTACTCACAATACGTCCTGCTCCTTCAAAATAATGTTTGGTAAACTTCCCTTTGCTAATCACAAAATACGGAGAAACATAACCCGTGTAATCATCGGTATGTACAATGGTTGCTGCAGTTTCACCGTTTATGGCTACATTCTGCGAATCGCCTGAGCTTTTAATCACTCGTTCGCCATTTGCATCATACGTATATTGGTGAATTCTGCCGCCATCATTAATTCCCATTAAACGGTTTTCTTCGTCCCAAGTCATTTTTCTGAAGCTTTTTTCTTCGGTGTAACTTGTTGGGTTTCCATTTCCGTCGTAAACGTATTGTCTTGGTTCTGCTTTTCCTGTCTCGGCAATTTTATTCGGTGCGTTAGGATGCAGTTCGTTATCGTAATTATAATCTAAAACATAGCCTTTCTGCTCATTGTTTACCATATGCACCAAGTCTTTTTTGGTAATGTTGTGCATTTTGTTATAGCTCATATTCAGCTCATAACTCGCCTTTGTAAACTCGCCTTGATACGTCGCTTTTGCCGATTTTAATCTGTAAAAATCATCGTACTGATATTCGTGAGCCGAAGTTCCTCCTAAAGTATTATTAACAATCGGCGCGGTATTTTTTATGCTCAATACATTTCCGACCAAATCATAACCGTAGGCATTGTTCATGACTTGTCTTGTACCGCTTTTTACCTGCAATTGCTGTAATCTGCGCATAACAGGATCGTAAGTATAATTGGTTTCGGTGTCGTTTCCGTATTTCAAATATTTACGCTGTTCAAATTCGTCATAACTCAATTGTTTGATGTAATCATACGTATGACTTTCTTTTTTACCCTGCATGCTTTGTAAATTTCCTGCACGGTTATACATATATTCTACCACTTCTCCATCTGGATAGGTCATTTTCTGGATACGGTTCCAAGTATCATATTCGTACTGCGAAATATAAGTCTGTATATCTGTAGGCGTAATGCGCAGGGTTCGAATTTCTTTTTCGATTTCACCCAATTTTCCGTAGAAAAATTCCTGTCCGCCGCTCGCATCCTGTACAAACCATAATCTGCCTCGACGAGATGCTGTTCCATCTGATTTACCATAGTTATATTGCACATTATTCTGCGGGTTTTTAGGGTATTTTATACTTTCTAAACGGTTGTAATTATACACATACTCTATCGCACCGCCGTTTGGCACGGTGTTTTTAATATCCTGTGTAATACGAGTGGTTAAGTTTCCTGCCAAATCATACTGCATGGTTGTTGTTCCTGCATCTGGATGCGTAAATTCTACGCGTCGTCCTAACCAGTCGTAACTGCTTTTGGTAATATGATCCATCGCATCGGTTACTTTGATCATTTCTCCTAATGCGTTTGTTTCAAACTTGGTCAGTAAGTCGTTCTGCATACTCGCCAAATTCTGCCCTGTTGCATCGGTATAAGTCTGAGAAGTTTTGTTTAATGCGTCGGTTTGTGTGGTACGTAAAACAGCAACTCCATCATAATCTTCTATTGCAAAAACTGTTGTATTTGTACTTCCGTCTGGCAATGTTACTTTTACGGCACGACTTACCTCATCGTACTCTGTTTTAGTCGGCGTTACATTAGACACTGCTGTACTAAAATTATTGTCTATAGTTGTAGTCGTTGTTGGATAATAAGATGTTGTTGCTCTTCCTAATCCGTCATAAATTGTTTTTCCAGATATGATGTGAGCTTCCTGATCTGGACTTCCTGCCTGAGTAAATAAACTGGCTGTTTTTTTAACCTGCAAAGCTCTGCCTAAACCATCTGTATAAGTAAAAGTCTCAATGTCTTTATCAAACTCAGGATCATAATTTTTGGTTTTCGCATACGGTACTTTGGCTTCAGGAAAATATTCGTACGCGATCGTGTACGGTTTTCCAGAAGCAATTTCGTAAGGTGCTTTAATGGTTGCCATACGACCTTTTCCGTCTATGGTATAAATTGTACTTTGATCGTTACGGTCGGTTGTTTTTAAAGGTATACCGAAACGGTAATCGTATTCCATTTTATTCTGATACCCAAAAGCGTCTTTTATTTCGGTCATGTATTGATGGTTTTCGGTATCAAATACATATTCTAATGTCATTCGCTGTGCTTTATGATTTGACGGACCTGTAATTTTCTGCAGGTTTCCGTAAGTATCATAAGCAATATCAGTAATCGCAATCTTATCTGCTGCAGCGTAATTTTTAATCTGGGTTACTTCTGCCGTTGTAGTATTGATTGTGGTTGCCCTTTTTCGTTTTAATCCTTCTGTTGTAAATACTTCCAATTGTTTTGGAATACCGCCGTAATAAGGCGTTGTGCTTTCGTAATAGCTTATTTTTGCTGTTACTTTATCATCGGCAGAACCGTTTCCTAAATCTATGTACTGAATAATATTTCCGTTGGCATCATAAGTATTAAAAGTATTCGTTTCTAAGTACTCACTTCCTCCTTCATATACTTTTTGATTCGTGTGAATTAATCCAACAAAAATTCTTTTAGCATCGCATGAAGGCAGATTCAGCTCCGAAACCGAAACAGTTGCCTGCGAAGCCACATCAACAAAACTATATTCGTTTTCAGACTCCTGACGCATTTTTCCGTTTTTGTCTAAAGTATAACTGTGTTTTAAAAGGCTTTTTCTAAAATAATCCTGATTGTAAAATTCCTGAACAGTCGTCATAAAAACCGAATTATCTGCTGCATCAATCTGCTCCTGAGTTACTTTTCCGAATCCGTAAAACTCTCTTTCACGACGATCCTGATAACCGTCTTCGTATCTGAATTTTGCAATAGAGTGATCAATTCCGTCGCCCGTATGTCCGTCAAAAACATCAACCGACTGTAAAACCCATTTCGCTGACGGATTTTCGTAACTTGGTTTCAACAGTTCATAATCTACTGTATAACTATTTCCTGCACCGTTTTTAACGCTTTTTAGTTTATTGGTTCTTTTGATATTAGAAAGCTGTGCTGTCAGATGGCCATCATCTTTAGAAACGATATAATCCAGGTTTCCATCACCATCGATATCGGTAAAAGTTCCTTCAGAACGATTCGTACTCCAACCTTTACTTCCTCCAATCGTTGGCGTAATACGCAATAACCAAGCAATTATATCAATAGAAACATTGGCATTTATTCCGTAACTCACCCCTTTATTTTGACTCATTTCTGGAAATCTCGGATATACCACCGGCGCATCAAACGAATTTCCTAAGTTTAAAGAGACATACATGGTACTTCCTACATAACGAATTTTATCTGCAAGTCCGTCTCCATTTATATCCATAAAAGACTCATCACTGTCTGATTGTGATCTGGCATAATTTGCTCCTCCCGAAATAGAACCTTGTTTAATACTAAATCCTAATCCTGCACTCCAATCCGTTGAATTTCCTTTGTTGATAGTATTTAAATTCCATTTTTCAGCAGGTAAAAAACCATATCCTGTATTTAAATAGACATCGCCGTTTTCTGAAATTTTATCTGGAAGTCCATCACCATTAATATCACTGTGCACCATTGTAGAACGGTCTTCACCTTTCCCCTGTGAAGCACTCACAGAAATGCTGTTTCCTCCTTTTTCAGCTTCTTTTGTTGCTGTTCCTTCAGAGGATTTCTCTTTCACATCCGATTTTGCAACTGTAACACTCAAAGAGTTTGAAGGTGCTCCGTGACTGTAACTTCCGCCAAAATTAGGTCCCTCAGAACTTGTTTTAGAATGGCTGAAATTATCTCCAATATTAATTATCTCATCCGAAACTTTTCCTACTGGAGCAGTCAGCTGTATATTTCCTCCACGAATATAATCCGGGAAACGGTCTCCGTTGAAATCGCTCATCGTCTGCGTTACATACGAATCACCATCTATAGATTTGCTGTAACCAATGTTTGCCTGACCTGCCGAAACTCCCGCTGAAATACTTTTACTCTTGCTTTCGTTAATCATGTCAAGTGCAGTTGTACTGCCGCCTTGCAGATTTGGAAGAGAAAAATCGGTATAATCAGCAATATCGTCTTCACCAAGTCTTGAAGCTCCTATAGTTTGTCCTTTAATGTAAATTCCTTCTTCTAAACCTTCCCATTTGTTTTTGGCGTAAGACGGATTTAAAGAAACAAAATAGTTATTTGCTATTTCGTATCCTTTACCATCATAATTTTCAGGATCGGTATTGTTTAAATCCGGTTCTGTATTGTAAGCATCTGATTGTTTTAACTGATTTTGATCTATAGTATTCGAAGCCAGATTTCCGTTAATAACAAATCCGCCCCAATTTCTGTAATACAATCCAAGCGTTCTTTCGTCAGAATTTAAAAGGCTGTAAATACTAAAATCATCAGTAGTTTTGTTCCAAATTACATCATCGGTCAAGTCAGCAGGATCTTTTAAATCGGTTACCTGAACCTGAATATTTAACGCATTTGCTTTTGGATAATTTTTGATAATGGTTATCGACTGCTGATTAGAAACCGTCATTTCCAACTGAATCGGTGCTCCTAGAACGGCATCTGGATAATTAACCGAATTGTCAAATGTATTATTCAATAACACTAAAGTTCCAGCAGTAATTCGATAACGGTTACGGGCTAAAAGTACATTATTTTGTTTCGCCGAAATAATGACGTCTCCATTGTAATTATTGATATTTCCAGGATACTGAAATGGAGTTGCCAATACTAAATCCTGCGGCAATATGCTTAATTTTACTTTTCCGCCATTAGTAGAAACTACTCCAGGCGTATTATAGTTTCCTTCTCTTTTATTGTATAATAAATGAGAGACTTCTATTGGAACTTCTTCTATGACTCCGCCCACATAAGCTGGAACTATCACCGTTGGGGCAAAAGAAATGGTCTGCCAATTGATGTTGGTTTCGGTCTGCAAAGAAAGACTGATCTGTGTTTCTGCCTCAAATGCGGGCAGACTTACAGAAGCCAGATTAAATGACGCTACTTCATTTGCTAGAAATGTCTTTTCAAAAACGACTACAGCTGGATTACTTTGATCTAAATAATTTTTAGTAACCACTAATTTAACGTGATCTGAGGTTACTGGCTTGTTTAAAGTCCCTTTGAGCACAACATTTCCAGCAGTCGAAACTACTTTTCCCGCCAGAGAACTGCTGAAGAAATCAGTACTTGCCTGATAAGATGCTAAAGAATAGCTATTAACATCTTTTAAAGAAGCAGGAACCGTAAAATCGCTTTCAGCCAGATTTCCATTTAAATCCCTGTCATATTGTTTGGTCTGTAAATAGGTAATTACCGGATCCCAAGTAACAGCATCAAAATTTCCATCTTTTACAGAACTTACTCTAAAATACAATCGTTCTCCTTTTTCTACAGAAAGTGAGGTATTTTGTCTGTTTTTAAGATTATAATCGGTTGCTCCAATTGTTTCATTCCAAATCAGCTGGTTTCCTTTTTGAAAATACAAACGAACGCCGTCTGCTTTATCGTCACCAGCATTATTAACATATTCTGCGCGTGCTTTTATTCGCTCTGGAGTAGTTTCCTGAACTAATTGATATTGATGCGAAACAGAAATAATTCCTTTTACCGGCGCTTCCCACATACGAACTACATCATGCAATGGATTTTGTTTTTCTATCTCTTCTGCCGAAATCGTTGTGTAACCTGGAATAGTTACATTACCGCCTCCAAATACTGGAGAAGGAGTTCCTGTACTGCTGTTTCTAAAAGTCGGAATTCCGTTTTCCAGACGATTGTAATAAACTTGTCCGTTACGAACAAAATCGGTCAGACCGTCGCCATTAAAATCCATAAAATAGACTTTGGTTTTATTGGTCGAACGTTGTTCATCATAACCTATATTTCCATATTTCAAATTCAAATCGACACCCCAATTAAATGAAGTCGATTTAGAATATCCAACATCGCTGATATTAAGTGCCTGCAGTTCTCCAAAAGAATTTTGACCAGAAGCTGCTAAATTCTTTCTGTAATAAACACCGTTTTTTGTTTTAAAAACTTTATCAGGCAATCCGTCTCCATCCAAATCTTCTAAAATTACAGCCACATCAGATGATCCCCAGCTGTTACCTCCGTGACCTCCAACCGTAAATCCTTTTAAACTTCCTGCGTTTGTTGCTAAACCAATACCAAGTCTGTAGCTTACTCCTTCTGTAGAACCTTCGGAACTGCTTACCAAAGAGTGTTTTCCAGAAAAAAGCAAATTGCTGAAAACAGGAATAGAACTATTTTTCAAATTATCATTTGGAACGCTCCAATTCTGCTCTGGTCCAAACGGATTGTATTTTCCAGATGCATCACGAATATCATCAAAATAATCTAATGTGTTTGTGTAGAACAATTTGGATTCTGAATCGTATTCTGAAATGGACTCTAACAAAGTCTTTTTGAAAGCACCTTCTTTAAATTTCAATTCATAACTGCGAACTAAATCATTTTTGTAGCGAACTTCAATTTTTCGTAATAATTGATTGTTCAGCTGTTTAAAACCTAATCTGGCCGAAACCTGAACATCTGTACGGTTTGCTTCGCCAAGATCTGAGTTTTTAACGAAAGTAACACTGTAATTTCCTTTTTGCGATCCAAAACCTGCGTAATATACTTTTTTAAGATAGAGTTCGCCGTCGCGTTTGTCGTATTCGTACTCTACTGTATTTCCTTTTAAATCGACTTGAAGGCAAAGCGCCCAATGACCAATATTTCCGTTTGCATCCTGTAAAACACCATTTACAGCAAGTCCAGATTGCGTTCCTCCGTAATAACTCGCCACTCCGCTTTTATCTTTTACAACCCAATAGTAATTTTTAGGAGATGATCCTTTACGGATAATCTGCTGAAAAGCACTTTCTCGTCTTGGATAAAACTGTTTATCAGCAGTTCTGGCAATCCATTCAGCTCTATGTGAGTTCGGAATCAAAGCTTCTCCTGCAACAGCATAACTTTCTGTTTCATTAACTGCATCATATCTTGGTGCTCCCCAGCGTGTTTCGATACTTACTGCCGGAGCCGAAATATCCCAGCCCATTCCTGCCCAGCTGTGTCCGCCGTCACTGTCATACTGTAAGTTTAAAGACGGCTGCATGCCTCCTCGCCCATTCGGAATAACGATAGAAAAACCTGTACTCATGGTTCCTCTTCCGTTTGCTGAAGGCGGTGCAATAGATTGAATTCCTACTAACGGACTCGCCGCTTTTAAATCTTTAATGCTTGTTGGTGTGTAACCTGAAGTTTCAGGAGATTCGGGCATTTTGATAATCCCCGCAATAAAATCTGTAAAATGGGTTGTTTTGGCCTTGATGATTCCTTGTTTGATGTCAAGAGAATCTTTGGTTACCTCCTGCCAAAGACGTTTGTTCTCATCAAAATAAAACACATTGATGTCTTTTTCTGTATAACCTTCGGGAATTGTTTTTTTATCGTAAGGAAGTGAGAGTGTTACGGCTTTCTCAAAAATAGTTCCGTGCGGCAGTAAACGGAAACCTGCATTTACCGCGGTCACATTTACCATTGCCGAGTTTAATGGCGCAATATCAATTTTACGTAAACCGCTTACCGATACTTTTACATTATTTTTTAAAGCACCGGCAGGAAAAACGGCCAAGAAATCTTTATATTCTAAAGCATTGGCTGCTTCAAAATTGATGATTTTTGAAATACGTTCTTTTGCATTCTCGATTGGTCTGAAACTTTCCACTTTGGAAAATTGCTGTACTTCTATTTTTTCATTTACAATAACTCCCGAAGCAGTTTCCTTTAAAACAGAGACAGATTCTCCTATCTTTTCAGCATCCAAAACCAATTCAAATTCCGGCTGGGTGACATCTACCGTAATTCCTGCAATGGTCATTTTTTTTAACTGAGAAGGAAAATTAGTCCCTTTGATATATAATTTATCCCCTGCTTTTAAAAGCGTAAAATTGGAATTCTGATTTCCATTTTTATATACTATCCGTACATTTTTAATTTTATATCCATTTGCAGTTCCTTCTGGAGCTGTAAATAAAAGCACATTATCTCCTTTTCGTAATGATTTTTCAGATAATAATTCAGACTGAGTAGTCCATGCTTTGTTATAAGACAAAAATTGTCCGCCAATACTAGGCTGGTTGTTTAAACTTCTGGAAATAGATGCTGCTTGATCGTAACCGAATAATTCGTACTCTAAATAAGCATTCTCATTTTTTGCTGGCAGTTCATCTACTTTTAAATGAAAAACATTATCGTAGGCATCATCAATATCCTCAGGATTATCAACCCCAATTATACCTTCTTTAATATCAGCCTCAAATAACTTTGTGGTTTTATTTTCATTTTTTAGAACAACCGTCGAATCAGAAACTAAAAGCGTTTTTTCTTCGACTGTGTTTTCAGAAAATAAAGAAGCTATTTTATATTCGCTAATATTAGCGGCAAACAAAAATGCTCCTGCTAAAAATACCAGTACTATAATTCTATTTTTCATAAGCAGATTAAATCGATTTGAGGCAATCGGTTTATATTATTGAATTGGACAAATACTTTCTTTGTCCAATTATTTCACAATTACTTTAAAAGTCTTATTTCCGAAATCTGAACTCACATTTACCAAATACATTCCTGACGGTTCTTTTATACTATCTTCATGCAGATAGGTTTCGATCTGATTGTATTTCTTCTCTTTTAAAAGTGATCCCGTCAAAGAATAAATGCGAATCGACGCGTCAGTTTTTTTAGGAAACTGCATTGCAATTGCAAACTTCCCGTCAGGTGTTGGGTTAGGATATAAAATCAGGATACTCGAATCTGTAATTTCTTTTCCATCTGTCGCTACAGCAATCATTTTAGACGTTTTACATTCCTGACCGTTTATTAATCGAAGCTCATAATTTCCCGGCTGATCGATTAATATCTTCGGATTGTCATCTATAAAATTTCCTTCATAAAACCATTGGTATTGATAATTTCCAGATGGCAGAGCTGCACTAGCATCCAAAAGAAGCGCATTTCCATCTGTCAGCAGATAATCTGATTTTAGATTAGGGAAAGTTCCCTCTTTATCAGCCACAAATACGGTTTCTGAATACAGATTTCCTTTTTTGTCTTTTACGATATAATCATAAGTTCCTGATGAAAGCTGCACGCCAGTCTGACTTTTCGCAGCTTGATTCCATTGTTTTACAACGACTTCACTGCCTTCTTTTTTAACTGTAACTGTAAAAGGAGCTTCTCCTCCTTCTATGGTATAATTTAATTCTCCAGATCCAGAAACGCCGCATAAGGCTTCGGTTATCCAGACTCTGCTGAACATTTGCGGGGCTACTTTTAAGGTAAATTTTGCTGTTCCAGATTTCTGTTTATTCCAATCGAAATCTTTTAAAACTAATTTTTCTGTGCTTGAAGTACTTCCTAAACGAATATATTCTGAATCATTTTCATCATAAGTTCCATTTCCAGAATAATCCACTAAAAGCCAGTAATAAGTGTCTTTTGGTAATGTTCCTTTTATAAAAGCAGGATTAAATGTCCAGTCTAAACTAAGATCATTTGGGTTCGAATAATCCAGCTGCCATTCTCTAGAAACTCCAATTGGTTCCCCTTGTTCTTGCTTTTTAACTAGCAGATTCTTTCCGTTATCGCTCCAAAAAGCAAAGTAATTATTAGGAATCTTGTCCGATTTACTTTTTACTTCAAACGTCATAAGTCCTTCATCAATCATATTACTGCTTTTGGTTTGCAGTAATCCGCTCGCATCGTCACGCCCGACTGCGGTAATTGATGAGGTAAATCCTTTGTGTTTTTCGGCATCCCAGATCTTTTCTCCTTTACTGTTTAAATAGTTTTTATTGTCAAACTGAGAAAGTGAAATTCCGTATTTAATAGCTAAATAACTCGCCGCTTTCTGTGTTTCCAAACCAGATAAAACACGGTTGTAAATCAAGATTTCGCTTATGCTTCCTTTAAAATCTTCCGGCGGCAATTTCTCCATTTTTGATTTCTGGCCAATCGTTAACGAAGACCATTTTGCAACACTATCAGTTACATTCTGCTGAAAAAAATGAATATTGGCTTTATGAGGTTTGATCTTTTCCTGATAAGACTGGTAAGAATATTTTTTTAAGTCAACCAAACGTTTATTTGTAGCGGCAGAGATTATCTTTTGAGGATCATTAATCGTCCATAAAAATTGTTCTTTCAGGCTGTCCTTTACTTTATAAACCATAAAAAGGGTCTGGCGTCTTTTACTATCTGAGCCAAGAGGCACAATTAAAGAATCCTGCGCAGTATCAATAACAATGCTTGGATTAAAATTAAAAGCGGCGCCATCGTATTTCTTTACCGGCACCTTTGCTTCTTTATTGTTTATGAGACTTTCCCAATAGTAATTCTCTCCTGTATTTCTGGATTTAATCCAAAAAAAAGGTTCTGAAACTGCTCCTGGAACTATTTTTTCCTGCGAAAAGACAGCATTCACAATTAGAAATGCTGTTAAGTTTACCAATAAAAAAATCCTTTTATTCATATTCTAAAGTGATTTTTATGATGATGTTTTTTTAGAAATTTCCTAAATCATCAAAGTCAAATGAATAACCAATAATTAGTGAAATACTATTGATTTTATTTTTGTTTTCGCTGTAACGATGCCCATTTTCTTCGGTCATTAAAGCATCTGTAAGCCCCAAAGAATATCTTGCTCCGATAGAAAGATTATTGCCAAATTCATATCCCGCGGCTAAAACTCCGTAGAAATAATTTTTACCGGTCAAAGATTCTTTCAATACTTTCTGGACATTGGCATCTGGCTCAAAATAAACCCCAGAATCTGCAAACAATTCCTGCGCATTTGAGGTATATTTTATATTATCACTCGCAATATTAAATCCTATATACGGACCAGCGCCAATATAAAATCCTTCGACAGGATAAAATTTAAACTGCGCTCCGACATTGATATAGCTGTAGCCAAAAGTCATTTTATATTTAAGCCCTTTTACATCTTCATAATTCAAATCGGTTCCCTGACCGGAATAGGAGATTTCAGTCTGAATAGCAACTTTTGCATAAGGATATTTCCAATTAATAAAGAAACCGCCCATTCCTCCAAACTTGCCTTCTTCTTTTAGGGTATAACCTTCATAGATACCTTTCGGCACTATCACATCTGGAAGATTGGACATTTTAGAATAAATTCCACCGCCAAAAAGACCATACGTAATTTCTCGATCGCCCTGTGCCAATAAAGATTTTGTGCTTACTAATAAAAGAAGCAAAATAATTTTTTTCATTTTTTTATAAATTACCATTGATGAAAACTGTAGCCTAACGAAAAACAGAAGACACTGCTTTTATTTTGATTTTCGATAAACTGAAAAGAGGATGCATTACTCTTAATCATGTCCTTTACGCCTAGATAATAGCGAAAGTCAAAGTGTATGCTTTTATGAAGTTCATAACCTAATGCGAAACACAACGAAAAATCATCGTCTCCATCAAGACCATCTTTATAAAACTGTCTCGTGGCAACATCATACATACCGCCTGCTTCATTAGAAGTATAGGTTATATCGTTGGGAGATAAATTGATACCATAAAAAGCACCAGCACCAAAATTTAAACCTTCATAAGGATAAACTTTATATAAAGCACCTATTTGCAGAAAAGCATAATTTAATCCGAGTTCGAATTCTTTTCCAACAGCATCTTTATACGTCACTTTTTCTCCTGACTGTCTAAATAAAATTTCCGGCTGAATGGCAACTCGGGTATCATGAAGTTTAAAATTTAAAAAGAAACCGCCTTCTAATCCAAATTTACCTTTACTTTCCATAACACTGTTATCAAAAGTATTATCTCTTCCTTTTATGCTCTCTGGAAGATTACTGAAGGTAGAATGCAGAGCACCAAATTTTAATCCGTAGGTAATGTTAGTTTCGTTTTGACTGTAGATTGGGGCATTAAAAAAAAAACTAAAAATTATTAAGGGTAATATTACTTTCATTAGCAAAAATTTCTGCGAATATATGTATTAATTTTAGCTTACAATTAAAAAAATCCGATAAAAAGTCAAAAAAATCCGATCATATACCTGATTACAGGTAATCTTTATTTTCAGGATTACTTATACATTTGCTTGCGTATTACAAATCAATTGTATTACATTTACTACAAATATTTAAAACACATGAAAAACACCACTTTACTTTTATTAGCCCTCTTATTATTTACTACCACGATTCAAGCAAAATATGTTAAGGCAGTCTTATACATGGAAGATGGAACTGTAAAAAAAGGACTGGCAGAAAAAGTAGAATACAACGATTCTAAAGTAAAATTTAAAACTAGCGAAGAAGCTAAAAAAGAGAAAATATCGAGCAGCGATATCAAAAAAATCGAATTTATTGATGCCGATAATGTAAAATTCACCGCCGAGAGATTGTATGCTACAACAGCCAATCTTCTAACTGGAAAATTCTCCAGATCAGGCAAAAAAAGATGGATGTATATTATTTATGATAAAAGTGCAAAAATAGGCTACATTACAGAGCAAGGGAGCAACAGACCTAATGCAGGCGGAACCAGCAGGGTAATTACCTATGGCAGTACTTCTTACTTTTTTGGAAAGAAGAATAGCGAAGAATTGGTTTTTGGCTATGCACAATCTGCTGGAAGCAATTTGGCAGTAGGCACCGATTCATTAATTCGTAAAATGTCTAAAGAAGCTTTTGTCGATTGTCCAAAAATCATTGAAGCAATTGAAAAAACAGATTTCAAAGTTAAATCAGTTATTGAACAGCTTCAATCCATTTTTGAAAAAAATAAATGCAAATAATTACGTTTTCAAATTGTATAAAGTAAAGCTTCAGAGAAATCTGGAGCTTTTTTTTTAACTCTATTTAAGAAATAACTTTTTAAATAGTAATGCAATTCGAGCAAATTAATGACTCGAACATTTAGCAAAAAGAGCCAGCATTTTTATCAAAGCAAGTACTATAAAAAAGATGGTCTTTCCAGAAATGCCAGAAGAATCACTTGATGAAGAATGTCTATCGCTATTATTAGCGAGAACAGCTTCTCTATTGCCAACCAAAATATCCGTTAAATAAGGATCATAAGCTACATAAGCTTCCATTGACATGATGCAAGTCATATAAAAATCAGATAGTTTATTGGCATTGTAGCGGGCCGAAACAATGTTTACAAGACTTCTAATTTTATCATCCATCTCAACAGAGCTGAAATAAGACAGCAAAACATAAAAACTTCTGTACTCTATATAGGAAATGACTGAAATGTTTTGCAGCTTGTCTTGATTCAAACTTGAAAGTATAACATCGAGTTTTCCGCTAAGTTTTTTATTCAATTGAAAAAGAGCATCTTCAGGAAAACAATTTTTAAAATCTAAAATATCACTGATAGCATCAAATTTATTCTGAGACAAATTCTGATCAAAAAACAATACTAAATCATCCTTAAGAAATTCATTTATAAAAGACTGAATCTTTTCAGAATCGTATTCTTTCTGCTGATAACGGAAACTATTTCTAGAATAATTTTTCTTCGAAAAAAGATTATACAAAATTCGGTTGTTAACTAAAAAATAAAGTTCTTCGCGATACTCTTTTAAAGCCAAAATCAGATTATTGGCAACATTAACGTCTATATTTGTATTGATTCTTTTCTCAACATTAATCTGCTTTTCTACTCGGATTATATCTTCTGGCGAAAATAATACAACATTATTTTTATCAATTTTTAATTCTTCGAATAATTCTATTATGTTCATCCTTTATTCCGATTTAAAGCACAAACATAATCTTTTTAACCATTTTTCAAAAGATTACACAAGATAATTCTACGAGCATTTACTTAGTAAAAGAGGCATCAAAATACAAATCACAAAAATAAATGCATGCAAAGCTGAATACTCTCCTGCAACTTCAGTTTTTTGTCTGGAAACTGAAACAGCTTCTCTATTTTTGATGAGAGTTTTATTCAAAATTTCATTAACAGCATTATAGTTTCCCATCGATTTTATGACTGAATTATAAAAAAGATAATTTATGTTTTTCTTATAAAAATCAACAACCAGCGATAAGAAGTTCGAAACTTTTCGATCTAATTCAATCGAAGCAAAATGAGATAATAAATCGTAAAAAACTTTAAATTCAATATAATAAATACCAATATGTGCCTTTTTATCCAAAGTGGATAATTTAGAAATAGCAAAATCAAGTTTAGAAAAAACAGATGGTGTTATGCTGTAGATAACTTCTTCGGGAAAATATCTTTTTAGACCTAAAAGCAAATCAAGCTCTTCTAAATTGTCATGAGAAGTTTTTGACAATTTTAAACTAAAAAAAGAAACCAAATCGTCTGCTAAAAATAGACTTATGAATTGTTTTATTTTATCATCTGAAACCGTCAGATTATATTCTGAAAAGTGATTTTTGGAGAAATTATTGTGGGTAAAAAAATTAAATAAAATGCGATTTGACACTATAAATAAAAGCTCTTCTTTATATTCTTTTAAAGCCAAAATTAATTTTTCGCTCGTATTAGAATTTATTTCTGGGTTGATCTTTTTTTCGACATTTATTTTTTTTTCAATTCTAATATAATCTTCAGATCCAAATTCTAAAATTTGATCTCTTTTTAAATCTAGCAGGCAAAATAATTGAATGATATTCATTGTGTCGCGGACGAATTTAGGGCTGATAAAAAATAATATTTATAATTAATATCGTATTAAATAAATTGTAAATTGCTCATTCATAAAAATCCGATTTTAGAAATGAATGTAATTATAAACCAACTGTTTGAAATTGAAAAAAAAGCGTTAGAACAAAACTTCACCGGTTTAGAGCGCAATCTAAAAAGAATTTATAATGAATTGGAAGAAAAGGGATATAAAATTATTAATCCTTTGGGAACAAACTATGATGAAAGAGACAGCTCTATTGAAGCCAATATTCTAAATTCTAGTTCTAAGAAAATAACCAAAGTTATCAAACCGACCATTTACAAAACAGAAAACGACACGCTGCAACTGGTACAAAAAGCAGTAGTTATTGTAGAATAATAGAATATCATTATGAAGAATATCAATATCGGAATTGATTTAGGAACTACGAATTCAGGAATTGCTAAATATGAAAACGGGAAAATCAGCATTTATAAAAATCCTGTTGGCTTCAAAGACACTATTCCTTCAGTGGTTTCATTTCGAAAAGGACGCATTCAGATAGGCGATAAAGCAAGAGAACATAGTGCAACAAATGCCGAAAATGTATTCTCTTCTTTTAAACGAAAAATGGGATCTGACGAAATTTATTTTATCAAAGACCTCAACGAAAATCGCAGTCCAATTGAGCTGTCTTCAATGGTTTTGAAAGAATTAATTAATTTCGCTCAAGGCGAAAGTCTAAGATCTGCTGTTGTTACAATTCCAGCTTCTTTTGACACAATCCAGTCCAATGCAACCAAAAAAGCAGGTTATCTGGCAGGTTTTGAAGAAATCGTTCTGCTTCAGGAACCTATTGCGGCTTGTCTGGCTTATTCGAATTCACTAAATCTTGAAATTACATCAGACAAAAAATGGCTGGTTTATGATTTTGGAGGAGGAACTTTTGACATTGCATTGGTAAACATTAATGAGAGAGATCTAAAAGTATTTGACCATAAAGGAAATAATTTTCTTGGAGGAGTAGATTTGGATACCTTATTTGTTGAAAAAATAATATGCCCGAAAATCGAAAAAGAAACTCAAGAACTTAATCTTTGGTCCAAACTAATTTCTAAAGAAAATTCTGTTTACAATAAACTCTTTTTTGAACTTCTTTACAAAGCGGAAGAAGCAAAAAAAGAACTTTCTATAAAAGAAACCTCAAGTATTGAAATCGATTTTGATGAACTTTCAATTTCATTGGATATCGATATCAGCCGAAAAGAATTTGAAGCAATTATTCAGCCTAAATTTGAAGAATCCTTTCACTTGGTTGAAAAACTGATTAAAGATAACCTGCTTCATTTTTCAGATATAGAACGTATAATATTGGTTGGCGGTACTACTTATATTCCTTACATACGCCAGCAGCTGCAGGAAAGAACTCAAATTCTAGTTGAAACAAATATAGATCCTACGACTGCTGTAATGCTTGGAGCGGCTTATTATGCAGGTTCAAAACCTTCTGAATTAAATGATGAAGAAATCGTAAATGAACCCACAGCCGAAGAAAATAGTATTCAGGTAGAAACTATTTACGAACCACATTCTAAAGATTCTGAAGAACTGATTGTGGTTCTTTTAGATGAATTTTTTGATGGTTATTACAGAATTACCCGAGCTGACGGAGGTTTTGACACCGGACTTCTAAAGGCAAATAAAAAAATAGCCGAATTTGTGCCTTTGCTGGAAAAAACAACTAATCAGTTTACGTTATTTTTATTCGACAATCAGCAGAAACAAATATTTGCCAACTCAAACATTAAAATTACCAACGGATTATACAGTATTGTAGGACAGCCAATTCCGAATGATATTTGTTTGGAACTAGACGAAGAAACTGGAAAAAGCCACATGGAAATTATTTTTAAGAAAAATGATATTCTGCCTCTTAAAAAAACTATTTACAAAACCTGTTCTAAAAACATATTGAAAAACTCCGATCAAAAACTGATTATCAATGTAGTTGAAGGAAATGCCGGAAACATGGTTGGAAGCAATCTTTCTATCGGATACATCGAAATATGCGGCAGTAATTTTGAACAGGATCTTTTAAAAGGAATGGATATCGAACTGAATTTTAAAGTTTCGGAATCGCGAGATCTGAGTATAGATGTTTATATAAGTGCCTTAGATCTGGAAATCAGTGAAGTTTTTAATCCGCACCAGAGAAAAATCTCTATAGAAAAATTAGCGTCGGAAATTAAAAATGCATTGGACACCATTTTAGAAGAAATAAGAAGCGAAGAACAGCATGAAAATTATGAGTATTTAGCTAAGTTAAAAAGGTCTCAGGAATCGTTAACGGTTCTTTATAATGAGACTTTGGAAAATCAAAATGATGCTCTTACAGATAAAAAATATCAAATTGATGAATTGAAAAAAATCTACATTCAGGAATTTGACGATCTTATCCGACACAAACACATATTGTCTGAGCTTGAAGAATACCACAGCATAAAAGACAGTCTTGCATTTTATGTTGAAAAAGGCAGTCCGCGCCAAAAAGAAGAATTCGAAAAGATCATAAAAAACGAAAAAGAATTCCTGCAGTCAAGCAATAAATATTTGATTCGCAAAAAGAAAAAAGAATTAGAAAATCTTTTAGACAACATCTATCATAATCAGGACGAAAGCTATATATCTTATTTTTATTATTTCCGACTTGAAGATCCGAGCGCCTTCAAGGATAAATCTAAACACAGCAAATTGATACAATTGGGAGAAAAAGCAATAGATAATTCCAACTTCGTAGAACTAAAAACAATCTGCCACCAGCTTTATAATTTACTGATTAACAAACCCAAAAGAACAGACGACTTTAATACTTTTGATGGAAATCTTGGAATAAAATAACTTGTCGAAATATGTAGTAAAAGCTGCAAAAATGCTTCTTGCTATTAAAAAAGCTTCAGAGAAATCTGGAGCTTTTTCTGTCTTATAAATACGATTTATCGAATGTCTTTTATAGCTGTAAAATGTCAAGGCAAAACTTAACATTGTTTTCTTACGAACTGGCTTTACTTTAGTAAATGTTTTTTATAAATTTGCAATCCTGTAATGAAACCTGTTATTTTCAATACAAAATTGTGACTTTCACATCAATACCACAAAAACACTGTACAATTTTATAAAAACAAACTATATCATAATTACTAATTCAACACAATGCTTAAAAAAAACAAACCCCAAGTTCTATTTTTTATTCTTTTCAATTTAATTTTCACTCTAAATTCATTCTCTCAAAAAAGTATTTATGCTGGAATTGAAATTGGCCGAAGAGCAATTAAAGTTTCTGTTATAGATGTAAGTAACATTAGAAAAGCGGATTATAAAATTCTTTCTTTTTGGACAGAAAGAATTCCATTTGCAGATCATATCGGTGCAAACGGACAGCTTACTCCAGAAGACATTAACAAAACCAGTATTATAGTAGTAGATCAATTGAAAAAAATTAGAACCGATTATAAAATGCTTGATGAAAATATCTTTATCGTTGCTGCTCCTGTTTTTGCATCTGCACGCAATATTGATTTTTTAAAAAATAAAATTGCTACACTTACTAACAAAGAGCTTGAGATACTTGATGTTAATGAAGAAGCAAAAACTTTAGTAAAAGGTGCTATTCCTCCTGTTGATTATGCGAACGCTTTCCTTTTAGACATTGGTGCTCAAACTACTAAAGGCGGTTACATTGACGAACTTAAAGACAATAAATTAGAGTTTATTCCTTTAGAACTTGATTTTGGCACAATGACACTTACTGATGCTGTAGAAAAAACTGTGGTAAACAAAAGCCAGGTTAATGACATGTCAACGTATCAGGAAAAATCTTTTGATTATAATCCGATTCTGCGTAAAAAGACAAAACAGCTTTTTGATGCCAATCCTCCTTTAGAAAAAAAGGATAAATTATACTTATCTGGTGGAGCTGTCTGGGCATTTTCAACTCTTTTTTATGATGAAAACGTTAAAGACCACTATATTGCTTTGACACTTCAAGACGTTATTGATTACGATGCAATTCTGAAAAATAACTTTGGGAAATTTACAAACCTTGCTAAAACCAATAAAGAAGCGGCAAGAGTTTTAAGCACTTACGACCAAAAATACCTTATCTCTGCAAATAATATCTTGATAACCTGCCTAGAGAGTATTCCAAATTCAGGAACAAAGAAAATACTCTTTGTAAAAGAAGGACAAGTAACTTGGTTGATTTCTTACATTGCAGATCGTTCTAAAAAAGTAAATACTAATTTCTAAAAAGTATTTTTTCTTTTTAAATTATATAAAGCTTCAGAGAAATCTGGAGCTTTTTTTATTCAATTTTATTGGATTCTAAAAGCAACATCTCATTAATCAAATCCAACAATTCCATTTCATCCGTTGGAAATAAATGAAGCGCTTGTTCTAAAATTAATCCAACATCTATAGATGAATTTTTATTATTGCTTTGTTCTAATGCCAAAATGCAAAGTTTTAGCATACTAATGATTACGCACCCAAGCTCAGAATAATTCAACATTTTTATTTCTGCATTATAACCTTTCTTACCATTTGGCTTTAAAATATTTAAATACTGAGCTGAGAGTTTTTTAAGGTTTTTTAATTTTTCTATTTCTACCATTTTCATTCTTATAATTTATTGCCATTCTGATTGAGTCAAATGTCAAAATATATTTTCATAAAAAGGTTATCTTATATGATAACTAAGAGAAATAGTAAATAAAACTCAACTTTTTTTATTCAATCTTTGAAAACTCAACGATAGAGTAATAAACCAAATCGACCAGCCAAAGTGTACAAATCGTTGTATTAATCCAGTATAATTCATTTGAATTGTTTCTGACGGTATTGCCCTTATCAGAATAAAAAGCATAATAATAAAACTTGCTAAACTTAGTATTCTGAGTTTTCTTAGTTCCTTATTTTTCCACAAAATAGCAGTCATTAAAGGGCCTAATAATAGAAGTAAAAGTATTGGTCCAGATTTAGAATGCATTGGATTTCCAGAATGATAATACGCCGCCCAGCCCATCATAATTGCAAATCCAAAAATTCCTAAAAGTGGTATTTTATTTAATTTGTATTGACGACAAACGTCCAAAAGCCCAATAAAAAAAGGAATGCTTAGAAAAGAACAAAACCAAGTTGAAATTTCCATAAGTTTTTCAGATTTTGCGCCAATTGCGCCCAATGCACTTATCGTATCTCGAACATGGCTGTAGTTTTCGTTTAGAGTTCCTGCAATACATACAGAAAGCCAAAAGATAATAGGGATTAAAATTCCTGTAAAAAGAAAAAAACGGTTGATTGCTGGTTTCATAGTTTGGATTGATGAGATGATTCTTATTAGACACAATCTCTATCAATCTGTTACACAAAGCCTTTATTTAAAATCAGTCACAAAAATGTAAATCTTAAAAATGAAATTCAGCAGCTTTATTTAAGTTGAAAAAACTTAAAATAATAGAATTCCACAAGCAGACAACACAACTCAAAAAGAAGTGCTTAAAGCTATTTTAGAAAAAGTTGCTGCTTTTATAAACTGCCGTTATTAGGCCACTTTTTTTACCCTGCGTTTATTCTTCTCTAATAATTCTAGATGATTCTCGGCACATAGGATATTTTCTGTTGTACCATTTTTTTGAATTTCAATCAGATAATGAAAATCTCTCTGGTTAGAAGTCGATTTTATTATCAGCCCTTTTTTGAAATCCATTTTTCTTTCTATCACTTTTGCCTCATAAGACCTCCCACTCAATGCCGTGTAGGAGACATCTTGTCCTTTTAGAAATTTCATCGTTTTAGCTATTCGGTTTATAAAATATTCGCTAATACCAGTAAGTCTTTTTAAAGTTAAAAATCAATTGTTAAGGGGGTTAACCGATTTTTTTCTTACTGAGGCGCAATATAAAAAGTTTGCAAAACCTGCAACCCCGTATTTATACCTGTTTTTAATTTCGAAAAGTTAATTTTTTAAGGCCTCTATTTTAGACGATTCAAATTTGATACAATTTAGAACAGTCATTATCAGATCATTTTTAGCTCAAATGAGTAGTTTTGAAGGAAGAATTTTTCTTTTCAAAAACAAAAACAAGAGATCAAAATGGTACATGAAAGAGTAATGGAGAAGTTGGCGATCTTAGCTGATGCTGCAAAATATGATGTTTCTTGTTCTTCGAGTCAAAGCACTAGAAAAAACAAAAACAAAGGATTGGGAGATACTGGAAACGGAATCTGTCATGCTTATACTGAAGATGGACGCTGTGTTTCGCTGCTCAAAATCTTATTGACTAATCACTGTATTTTTGACTGCGCTTATTGTGTAAGCCGAAAAAGCAACGATATTAAACGCGCCGCTTTTACGGTTCAGGAGGTCGTAGATCTTACGATAGGTTTTTATAGAAGAAATTATATTGAAGGTTTATTCCTGAGTTCAGGCATTTTTGATAACGCCGATTTTACCATGGAACGTCTGGTTCGGATTGCTAAAAAATTACGACTGGAAGAAAATTTTAATGGTTACATTCATTTAAAAGCAATTCCTGGTGCGAGCGATGAACTGCTGAGAGAAGCTGGATTATATGCAGATCGTTTAAGTGTAAATGTTGAAATGCCAACAGAAAAAAGCCTAAAACTACTTGCGCCCGACAAAAATCATAAAGATGTCATCAAGCCGATGGAATATCTTAAAAATGAAATTGCCGGTTACAAAGAAGAAAAAAAATCAAATTATAAAGCGCCTCTTTTCGCACCTGCTGGACAAAGCACGCAAATGGTAATTGGTGCCACACAGGAAAATGATCTTGAAATTCTAGGCATGGCGAATTATTTCTACGACAAAATGCAGATGAAACGGGTCTATTATTCGGGTTATGTGCCAATAAGCTACGATAACAGACTGCCTGCAATTGGAACTCCCGTGCCCATGATTCGAGAAAATCGTTTGTATCAGGCCGATTGGTTAATTCGCTTTTACGGATTTAATGTCAATGAAATTGTTGGTTTTGATCAGCCTAATTTGGATTTGGATATTGACCCGAAATTGGGATGGGCTTTGCGAAATCTGCATCAGTTTCCTGTAGATATCAATACTGCCGATTTAGAACTGATTCTGCGGATTCCAGGAATCGGCGTTTTGAGTGCCAAAAAAATTGTGGCAGCCAGAAAGTTTAAAAGATTACAGCCTGAAGATCTGCAAAAATTAGGAATTGCTTACAGCCGTTCTAAATATTTTCTAGCTTTTGCTTCTCCTTTTCAGCTGCAAAAAGATATGACTTCTGCCCAAATAAAAGAACATATAATGAATTTTCAAAAGAGCAAATACCAGAATAATTTTTCTAATCAGCTCGCTTTATTTTAAATCAAAATGACGCAGATAATTTACGACGGAACTTATGAAGGCTGGCTTTCTGCTGTTTTTGAGATTTATGAATATAAACTCAAAGATGTTGTTTTTGCGAAAGACGAAACTTCAAATACTTTGCTTTTTTCTAATACGCATTTTGTAACCACAGATACAACAAAAGCAGATCGAGTTTTAACTGGTCTTCAAAAACGTTTGTCAGAGCGCGGTTTGTCTAATTTATATTATTCTTTTTTATCTGAAATGAATCAGATTGAAGAAATCTTATATCGATTTGTAGAATATGCTTTGGCAAGTCCAATCAACATCGAACAGGATTTTAGCAATAACAATGTTCTAAATGTGCAGAAGGCAACTCATTTAACAGGCAGAGAAAGCCACAGAATGAAAGCTTTTGTTCGTTTTAAACTAACTAAAGACAACTTGTATTATGCCATTGTAGAACCGGATTACAATGTACTGCCCCTGATAGAAAATCATTTCAAAAATCGATACGCAGACCAGCGCTGGCTTATTTATGATGCCAAACGCAAATACGGAATTTACTACGATCTCGAAAATGTATCAAACGTAGCCATACAGTTTGAAGCAAACTCTTCTTCATCAAAATTTCTAGCCGAAATATGTGATGATGAAGAAGAGTTTTTTCAAGATTTATGGCGCAATTATTTTAGCAGTGTCAATATTGAATCCCGTAAAAATACAAAACTCCATATTCAACACATGCCAAAAAGGTATTGGAAGAATCTGACTGAAAAAATTCCAGATTTAAAAAGCCGAAAATAATAGACTATTATTTACTTTTTCGAAGTGCATCCAGCAATTCAGCCAGATCAACAACTCCATAAGTTGAGCTATAATCTGAAACTGCGTACGGTAAAATCAAGCTTTTGTTGTGAATAATAGCACCGCAGGAATAGACTACGTTTGGCACATATCCCTCGCGTTCGTCCTCCAAAGGAGCAAGCAATGGTTCTGTCAGTCTTCCTATTTCTTTAGCAGGATCATCTAAATCAAATAAAGAAGCTCCAATACAATAACGTCTCATTGTTCCCACTCCATGTGTGATTACCAGCCATCCTTCTTCGGTCCAAAGCGGAGAACCGCAATTTCCAATCTGCGTGAGTTCCCAAGTAAAACGAGGTTCCTGTAGTAGAACAGGTGTATTCCATTGAGTTGCTCTATCAGAATACATAATGTAATTATTGACACCGTCGATTCGGGCAAGCATCGCATATTTACCTTTAATTTTTCGCGGAAACAATGCGAGGTTTTTGTTCTGCGCGCCTTCGCCATGAAGCGGCATAACTCTAAAACTATAAAAATCTTCCGTAGAAATTAATTTTGGTAAAATCGTATGTCCGTTATAAGCGGTGTAAGTAGCCATGATGCGAACAGAATCATCATCATCTACAAAACGCACAAAACGTGCGTCTTCAATTCCTCGACTTTCAGACTCTGAAATGGGGAAAATAACACGTTCAGTAATATCTGAATCATGCTTAAATTGTAAATCATAAAAGGAATTGGCAAGCCATAATATTTCCTGTAATGCCGTTTTTCTTTCTTCTCTGATCGAAGCGTCTCTCAAAGCTTCCGTGAGCGTGCTTTTAAGAACTGCAAACTCAAATTCTTCTGGAAGATCGTGCATAATCTGTTCTATATACTTATCTGTAGTATGCATTTCTGCCAATTTCGTTAGAAATCGCTCTTTGTTGAATAAGGTTTTGTGTTCGATTTCTGCTTTATCAATATGATTTCCAATTTTCATGATATGCAGATTATTGTCTCTGTCTAGAATTCCTCTTCTAAAAACAATAGACGAAATATGCCCTTCACCAGTGGCTCTAAACGAAATTACAACACGTTTTTCACCTTCTTCCAATCCGGTTTGGTCAAAATCTTCTACAATTGACGGATTAAAAATCGCAGCCGATTCAATCGCATATTCCATTGTACAATAAGAACCGATCAGCATTTTTCGATCAGAAGACATGGCTTCGTAATTAATCTGTAGCTCTTCAATTATAGGTCTTATTCTTTCGCAGTGTTTAAAGAAAACTGCTGAAATATTTCTGTGACGTCGAGCAAATTCTCGAAGTGTTTGTTCTAAAGTTTGAGATACCTGTTTTTCATCCAGCATCATTATTCGAAGCACCATCTGCTTGGTTCTTTCGTGCCCGTTCATAAAATATCGGGCAACAACTCTTCTTGAATCTGGTGTAAACTTTATTTCTTTTCGAACTACTGATACTCGCATAGTGGCATTTTTTTGTGGAACTTTGTATTTGTGAATCATTATTCTATAACAAGTTAATCATTTTGTTAAAGAAAAAGGCTTAATTTTTATTAAACTTTAACTTTTGATAACTCTCTATGCAATTATTTCTCCCGCAGATTCAGCAGATCTTTATTAAATATGATCTGCCTGATCTGCAAATCTGCGGGAGACAATTAAAATATATGTTCATTCACTTAATTAAAAACAATAAAAAACTTTTTCATATTTTCGTCTTCAATCCGCCAATCCTAAAACATGAAGAATAAAGTAAAAATTTTGAGAGAAGCCAGAAACATGACTCAAAATGAACTAGCCGAAATATCTGGACTTTCGTTAAGAACGATTCAGAGAATTGAAGCTGGAAATATTCTTAAAGGATATACGCTCAAAACCATAGCTCAATCATTGGAAACAGCACCTGAAAATCTACTTATTGGTAAAAATGAAAAAAGTGAAGTTGAAAGAGCTAAAATCATTAATCTTTCTGCTTTAACAGGACTTATCATTCCGTTTGGAAGTATCATTTTTCCTTTAATTTTAACTTATAAAACCAAGGACTCTAAAAACCGTGAACTTGGAAAACAGATTATCACAGTTCAAATTTTTCTAAGTCTTATGCTTTCGTTTCTAATGATTCTGAGTCCGTTTGTTCAAAGCGCTTTTTCAATACAATTTCCACTTTTTCTTATTCCGCTAATCGCAATTTTAAGTGTAAAATCATTGATTGTTTTTGCAAACGGCATCAGTTTAAACCGAAAACAGACCTTATCTATCAAACTAAAACACAACTTCTTATAACTAAAGTCATCAAACTGACGTAAAAATGTCGTACTGTTTTTGCACGAAAATCGGAACCTAAATCCTAACGTTGCAAAAAAAATCAGTTATGAAATTATTTAAGAAAATTGCAGTTGCTATTTTAACGATTATCGTTTTAGTTTTGTTAGGAGGATATTTTTATTTTCAAAAAAAATTTACACCGCCTGAGAACTATCTCATTGTTTCTGGAACAACAGAAAATATACCGCTGAAATGGATTTCAAACAACGAAAATAAGCATGACGCACTGCTTATTCCTGTGAAGATTGACGGAATCGAAAAGACATTTTATATGCAGTTTGATTCGGGCTCGCCAATTACTATTTTTTATAAAAAATCTTTAGAATCAATATTCGAAAAATTCCCAAAACAAATAAAAATTGATTCTGAAAAAAATCAGATTTCTACAGGTTTTACTATTGGAAATATGAAAGTCTACTCCAGTATTTTTCAAGTTTTGAATTATGGAAGTACAATTGATTTTGATAATCCTAATTCAGAAAATATTATTGGTACAATTGGAACCGATTTATTAGAAAAGCGAATAACCATCTTAGATTTTAAAAACAGTAAATGCTCTTTTATTGAACAAATACAAGAAAAGAATTTTACTTCTTTGGAATTTAAAAAACGTAAGATATTAATTCCTTCAAAAATCGAAAATGAAAACCTAAAATTATTATATGATTCTGGAACTAGTGGTTATGAATTAATTACTCAAAAAGAAATTTGGGAAAAGTATAAAATCAAAAAAAGTCCAATACAAACCGAAAAAGGGAATTCCTGGGGAAATACGCTGGATGTGTATTCTGCTTCTGCAAAAAAGAAAATACATTTTGGCAGTTTAGCTTTGAACCTCTCGCAAGTTACCTATATCGAAGGCACTTCAGATCTGCAAAAATTTTTAATGAAACGCTCCGGAATGCAGGGAATGATAGGAAACAAACTTTTTCTCCATCATAAACTGATTCTGGATTGCAAAAACGAAAAATATAAGCTGGAATAAAAGTAGTTTTCTTTCTATAGAATAAAGATTAAGAATTGATCTCAATAATGTTTTTGACGTTTTGTATAAAGGTTTCGGTGTCTTTAATTTCTTGTTTGATAGACAAATGATGATCTGTTAAATTGTATTGATCCATCATATCTTTTTTCAAATATTTAATCATAGACTCAATACTTCTGTTATCATTTTCACCTTGTCTTTTTAGCTCGCGCTGTTTACTTTGCAAGTAGTCTAATGTCTCTTTTAACCTTTGAACGTTTAATTTTCCTGTCATGTATTCTTCTTAAGATTAATAAAAAATAGCAGCCAGAAATGCGGTAAGATTCAGTATGTTCCAAAAACTAATATCATTCGAATTTACCTCATTTCCAGCCTCTATCTTCCCACATTTACGTTCAAATTGATTTTTTGGATTGGAGATAAATTGATTTTTTTGAAAAATTTTAAACCTTAAAAAATAAATCACTGAATTACAATTATTTACACTTAAAAATTATCCTCTTTTTTTCCAATTTTTAAAAGAATGACAAAGATTACAAAGCTTTTTTGAAGCAGAAATCGCAACTTTCAGAATCTCAAAACATTACCCAAAACAAATGCAAATTGTGAATATCTATTTCGATATTTAACTATTTATTTTGCAGTATAATCTATCTTTGACATCCTTAAAATTTAAAAGAAAATGAGCGTAGTTTGGTACGAATGCAAAGTAAAATATAGAAAGACAGATGAAACGGGCGGACAAAAAGTTTTAACTGAGCCTTATTTGGTTGATGCGTTGTCTTATACAGAAGCCGAAAAAAGAATTAATGAAGAAATGGCCGCTTATATTAGTGAGGAATTTAAAATCACAAATATCAAGGTTGCTAATTATGCAGAAATTCATCCGTTTGAAAATGCGGATAGATGGTTTAAATCTAAAATTTCTTTAATTGCTTATGATGAAGAAAGCGGAAAAGAAAGAAAAACCGGAATGTACATGCTGATTCAGGCTAATGATGTTCGTGAAGCTTTTGACAACACACTGCATGTAATGAAAAATACTATGGGCGAATACTCTATTCCTGCTATTTCAGAATCGCCTATTATGGATGTTTTTCCTTATTTCAGCGGTGAAGAAGGAGAAACCGAAATGCTGGAAAGATTTAATACGCTAAAAGCCTCTAAACCAGACAAACCAGAAGTTGAAATTATCGACCATATGGAATTTGAAACTGCAACAGAGGAATAAAAAATACAGCAAAAGCTTCAGAGAAATCTGGAGCTTTTTTTATTTTCAATAACCACTGCATATGAATTATTTAAACGTAAAATAACAGACACAAAATTCCTCTTAAAATGGCATTTCATTTACAATAAAGCACGAAGAAAATTTCTCAAAAACATTTATACCAAATATCTTTAAGTAAATTAATTCCAAAGGTTTTTAAATAACAAACTAGATTACAGCTTCAAATCAAAATAAACTTTATATTCGTTATACCTTTTAACTGAAACCAAACCATTTACGTTTAAAACCAAAAACTTCATGAACAAAAAAACGCTGATTTTAATTGGGTTTATTATTCTAAAATTTGTTTTACAATACGTTTTACTTAGTCCTGAATACGATTTACAGCGCGACGAATATCTGCATCTCGATCAGGCGCATCATCCGGCTTGGGGTTATTTATCGGTTCCGCCTGTAACTTCTTGGTTTTCGTGTCTCATTTTAGTACTTGGAAATTCGGTTTTCTGGGTTAAGTTCTTCCCTGCTCTTTTTGGCGCTTTGACTCTTATAATTGTGTGGAAAACTATCGAACTTTTAAAAGGAAATCTTTATGCTTTGATTCTTGGATCGTTAGGAATTGTTTTTTCTTCTTTACTGCGTATTAACATGCTGTATCAGCCCAATTCACTTGATATTTTGTGCTGGACGTTATTTTATTACATTATGATTCTATACATTTCATCAGAAAAAAATAATTGGCTTTATCTCGGCGCTTTTGTATTTGCATTTGGTTTTTTAAATAAATACAACATTTTGTTTTTACTGCTGGGTTTAATTCCAGCGGTTTTGCTTTCAAATCAGCGAAAAATCCTAACCAAAAAAGAACTTTATTTTGCTTTAATCATGGGATTTCTATTTATAATTCCGAATCTTTTATGGCAGTATAGAAATCATTTCCCGATTGTGCATCATATGAAAGAACTGGCAGAAACACAGCTGGTAAACGTAGATCGTTTTGTTTTTATAAAAGAACAGGTTTTGTTTTTTATTGGAAGTTTTTTCGTCATTCTAGCCTCTTTGTATGCCTTATTGTTTTACAAACCTTTTAAAAAATACAGGTTCTTTTTTGGTTCTCTTTTTTTCACTTTAGCAATCTTTTTATATTTCAAAGCAAAAGCCTATTACGCAATTGGTTTATATCCTATATACATTGCATTTGGATCTGTTTTCCTTTCAGACGTTTTACAAAACGGATGGAAACGCTTTTTAAAGCCCGTATTTATTGTACTTCCTTTACTATTTTTTATTCCGATGTATTTCATGGCTTTTCCTAATAGAAGTCCTGAACAATTAGTTGCCGAAAAAATAGGAACACATCGCTGGGAAGACGGAAAAGAACACGATTTATCACAAGATTTTGCCGATATGCTGGGCTGGAAAGAACTTGCCCGCAAAACAGATTCGGTTTATGCCTTGTTTCCAAAAACAGAAAACACACTCGTACTTTGCGACAATTATGGTCAGGCTGGAGCCATAAATTATTATACTAAAAAAGGCATTAAAGCCGTTTCCTTCAATGCTGATTATGTCAATTGGTTTGATTTAAATGTGTATTATAAAAACTTAATCCGCGTTAAAGTATTTGAAGAAAACAGCGACGAATTTAAGACAACAAGTCCGTTTTTCGAAAAGGCTTTTATAGGCGGTCAGATTACTGATAAATATGCTCGAGAATACGGAACAACTATTTTTGTTTTTACGAATGCTAAGATCAACATCAAGAAAAGATTAGAACAGGAAATTGCCGCAACAAAGAATTATAAGGATTAACAAAAATGACTGATTTTACGAATATCTCCTATTTAAAAACTGGAAATCAAAAACAGCAATTGGCATTTGAAATTTTGTCAAAACATAAAATCATGGAAAATCTCGCCGATTTTGATCCTATTTTAGTGGGAACAATTCCAATAAATATTGACATTGAAAACAGTGATCTTGATATTATTTGTTATTGGAAAAGTAAATCTGATTTTATTGAAAGAATTAAAATGCTTTTTGAAAAAGAAACCGATTTTACTCTAAGAGAAATTGTGATTGATAATCAAGAATCTGTTGTAGCAAACTTCTATATTGACGCTTTTGAAATCGAAATCTTTGGGCAAAATGTTCCAACTGAACTTCAAAACGGCTATAAACACATGATTATCGAAGACAAAATCTTACATTCTAAAGATGAAAACTTTCGATTACAAATTATCAAACTCAAGCAGAAAGGCATAAAAACAGAACCTGCATTCGGCTTATTACTAGGCCTAAAGGGGAATATTTACCAAGAATTACTGGATTTTAAAATCTAGAAAAAATCGTATTTCCCAATAAACATAAAAAATAAATTACAAAAATTGTTTGCATAACCGTATTTAGTGTGTATCTTTGCACCCGAAACATCGCGGGATAGAGCAGTAGGCAGCTCGTCGGGCTCATAACCCGAAGGTCACAGGTTCGAGTCCTGTTCCCGCTACTAAGGAAAACACCACTTCTATAAGTGGTGTTTTTTTATTTATAGCATTTTGTACTATGAATGAATTTATTGTTTATATTCTTTACTCTGAAAAATTCAAGAGAAATTATACCGGTTTCACTTCCAATCTAATCGAAAGATTTAAGTCGCATAACTTTCTTGAAACAAAAGGTTGCACTCCAAAATTTCGACCTTGGATAGTAATTCATGTTAAATTTTTCCATTCAAAATCCGAAGCCATGAAAAGAGAAAAATATTTAAAAACTGGAATTGGAAGAGAGTTTATTAAAAATCTTATTTCTAAAATGTAACTCGTCGGGACATATCCGCCACGGCGGACACAGGTTCGAGTCCTGTTCCCGCTACTATAAAAAGTAAAAGCCTGCAAAGTATATATTTTGCAGGCTTTTTTTGGTTCGAAAATTATTTTCTAAAATTTTATTTTTTTGCAATATCAGTGTTTACGACAAATTTTGGTTCGAACTCCGTCAAGTCTTCAAATTTCTAGAACAACATTATTATTTGCATATTGAAGATAAAGTTATTAAGTTCACTTTGTCAAAAATTGACTCTGTTTCATTATAAAAAGCTAATGCAAAAGAATTATTCTACGAAATTAACCGATCACTACAATTCCTATTTTGGAATTGTTGGAAAAAAAATGAAATGGGAAATAGGTCCTACATGTAAAACCCATACTGAGTTCTTCGTTTTAGAATTTGCTCCAAATAATGTTCACAACATGTGGACATATTGTACTGTTGGAATGTCGGCCGATTTAATGGATGATAACTTAATTGAGTTAGTTATTTATTCTCCAAGACAAGATAATTCTTTGGTTGAATTATTGACTGTCCATGCTTCTCATCACAGATTGACACCATTTAATATTCATCATACCTCAAATTTTGGAAGGCCTTGGCTTGAAAATTCTATTTGTGACCCTGCATTTATTTCATTACCTTATCTTGACGGAGATAATCTAGAAATTTTTCAATTTGAAGAAAAGATAATTCATTGTTACTGGCTTATTCCTATTACACAAGTAGTAAGAGATTATAAAATTGATTATGGCTGTGAGGCATTAGAAGAATTGTTTGAAGAGAAACAACTGGATTACTTAAATCCATTGAGAAACTCATTGGTTTAAGTGATTAAAATCAGAAATATTATCAAAAAGCGTATGTTATTTGGACTATTTAAAAGTTTAGATGAAAAAGTTAAGGAAGATAAAGAAAATCTAATAGCTCGATTAAAGAACTCTGAGTTAAAGACTTTGATTATAGAAATGGGAAATAACAAACCTATTTCAAATAACATAATTAAAAGGCAGAAACGAGATCAATCTTTTGAGAGCAAAGATTTTCCTAGTTGGTATGCTTATAGGATTTCTGATGAATTAAGTGATATAAACTTAAAACCGGAACTCATAGAATTACTCAAAGACAAAGATTTTTTTCAATATAAACAATACGTTTTAAGATGTTTAAGCAGTTTATGTGTAAACTGTAAAGATTATAAACTTTTTGATTTTTTGATTTTAGAACTTAAAAAAACTGACGAAGAAAAAGTAATAACAACTGTTTTAAGCAGGCTTAAAAAGTTGAGAAAACCTGCGACTCTGAATATTGATTATCTTAAACAATTACTATTAAATGGAACATATCAGAATAGGATTGACGCACTTGACGCATTGCAAAACTCAGAGCACAAAGATTTAGAAGAAATTTTAATACTAAAATTAAAGACTAGTGATCAGCACACTAAAGGTATGATTTGTGCAACCCTTAGATCTACTGGAACAATAAAGTCATTAGAAACATTGGAAGCAGAGTTAAAAAAAACAAGAAGTAATGATTTAAAATATTTTATCCAAAGTGCAATTGAAGAAATAAATGAACGGGAAAATAGTAGAATCTAAACATTTAAATATCAACCAAAATCTTCAAATCTTCCAATAAATGGTTCGAATTCTGTACCATCAAGGTCACCTCACAAGAAATAATTACATAATTGTAAGATTTTGATTTTTAATTTTTGTTGTGACCTTGATGGGCTTTGAACCAACTGGACATGATTTCATTTAAAACATTTTAAATCATTAATAAATAAGTCATTAAGAGAGAATATTTTAAATCCTAAATATAGTATTCACATTTCTACTTTTATTATAAAATTACAAAAGTCACTGCCAGAGATTTGCTAGCAGAAAGGTTGCCAAATATTGTTTGTGATACAAACTGACACCTGGCAACTCGCAAAAAAAGCAGCGATCTTCAAACTTGTTTTTAAAGAAAAAATAATTTAAAAAGACTACACAAAAAATCAAAGTCGATTAATTTTTTTAATTTCAAGAACTAAAGCACTCTGCACTGAAAGTGCAGAGGTTTGTTTGACGAGAGATTGAAAGTCTCTCAATTTTTGAAAACTTTTTATCAATACCAAAAAGGTCAAAGAATATATTCTTTCGTATTACTAAAGTACCGCAATAAATTGCAGGTTTTAAACCCCGATCAGAGACCAATAAAAGTAGAGCGCTAATCAGTTATTTTACAATTGTATAATCTGAAAATGCGAAAATTTAGAAATTTGCATTCATATTTATACAAAAACTCATGATAACAAATAACTTACTTCTTCTGCCGATCTTCAAATTCAGAAATTAAATTATTTAAAAGTGAGACTTCTTCCTTATCAATAAGACCTTCCTGCTGGTATGGAACTATAACATCTATAACGAAATTATATTCATGTATATTATTTATTTTCTTTCTTCTTAAAATTTTAACCATTTTATTTTCCCTTGTATACGGTAGGTTTTGAACCTTGATTTCCTTCCAAAATTCTTCTACTTCAACACCATGACCTTCTTGAAATCTTGTAAAAATGCCTTCAACTTCATATTTTAAACTTTTTAAATTTCTGTATTCAGGAAATGGATTTAGCACATTTTGTTTTGATTCTAATCGTACATTAATTACATGCTGGCATGTCTTCTCATCCCAGCCTTTTGGAGGAAATTTCTTTATCACATCAATAGAAATATCAATTGCTTTAGCCAAATTGATGGACTCTTCTTCATATTTATCTTTCTTCATTTTTTTAATGTTAAAATAACAATTTAGTGCCATATTTCAGATATTTATCAATCAAATATCTATAGTTTTTTAATTTGTCCGTAATTATTTTTTTAGCGTCATATAATATTAAAGTTTTCAAAACATGGTTAAGCGTTTTATTGGTTCGTTTTCCAAAATTAAAGCTTACCACGTTTTTAGATTTTTTTTCCAGAGCGTAAACCAGCCAGATATAATTTTTCTTTTGTTTGATATAACTGCACAGTTCATCGACTTCATAAGTTTTGACTTAGCTGATAATTGGTTTGGTAATATTCGGGCTATGAAAACAATTCTTCTTAATAATGTTGTCGTTGATATTTTCAATAGGTTTGATCTCATTTTTTTCGACTTAAGGCATTATAAAATAAAAAAACAGCCCGAAGGCTATTTTAATTTTTATGCGATATTAATATAATTATCTGATTTTCTGTAAATGTTAAATACAATAATTAACCACCAACACATCTGATAAATTACCAAGGCCATTACGGGGTCACATTATAAAAGCACCTAATCTGTAACACTATCTCATTATTGTTCATCTTTTAATTATTTATTCCTAAAATCTGTTCAAATTCAAAAGGTTAGAATTTTAAATCTCATATCAATAACTTTGAAACATTACCAATTTATTGCATCATTCTGTAAAGTTTAGTCTATAAATTAAAATAGTTTTTCACAACTAATGGTATATTATTTAAGTTTGGTCTTCTTTGAAGTTCATTAAGAAGATCAACTTCACTATTAATATTATTCATATTATAAACAATTTCTTCAGATATTTTCCCAGTCAATTCATTAGTGCGTAATTCATTTGGAATTTCATTTCCTAAATCTAATAGTTCTTTTATTCTATTTCTTTCTTTGACACCTGGTGAACTTAATCGATAGTGTACATGCATCATTCCATCTAATGGTATATTTTTCAATATGTATCCATAATTAATATAAAAGCTTTCCGCAAACTGGGATTTCTGAAGATTAATCATTTTAGTAATATTTTCATCATTTAATACCCAGTAATATCCTTTCTTTTTAAACCCTAAAGGCAAAAAAATCTTACTTAAAATATTTGATAATTCTCTTTTTTCCATTTAAATAAATTTAATAATCATCTAAAACAGTTTTCCATTCACCGCCATACCTTGCTTCAAATTTCAACTTATAATTATATAATTGTCTTTTCCCTAGCTTTAAAGCATTTGGATTATAGGGTTTAAGCTCGTAAATAGTTCTTGTATTAAAATCTACAAAATCTGGTCTGATTCCTTTTATATCTCTAAACTCCTTGAATGAATGGAAGTAGTCTGGGAAGAGAATTCAGTGCAAAAGGGATTCAGGAAAGCTGTGCCATGAACATTCTTGCATTTGAGAGAAAACATCAAAGCGGTCTTTCAACTGCTTCTGAAAATTTTCAAAATATTGAATTAAAAGAATATGTGAAAGAAAATCTGGCAGATATACTGCTACGTGGAGAAAAAATAAATGACTATTATGTTCCAAAACAATTTAAACAAAAAAAGAAAAAGCGATTTTATAAAGGGATGTAGAATGATTAAGGGTACATAATTGCACCCTTAAATTTTTCCTATTTTACTATTCTTGAAAATTCAAAGAAACTTTTACCGTTGCCCTCACACGATAACCTTCGTGCTCAGCAGGCAACCACTTAGGTGAGTTTTCAATAATTTTCTTTATCTCTTTCGATACATTCTTACCAACTCCACTTACGATCTCGACATTCTCTATTGAGCCATCAAAACCAACTATAAAACTTGCGAGAACAGTTTTTGGATAAACTTTATGATTTTCTTTCTTAAAACCTATTACTACATATTCGTTGAACTTTTTTTCTCCATCTTGAAATTTAGCCTTTACTTGTACTTCTTGATTGTCGTAAATTTTTTTTTGAATATCACTTAACGGTTCTTTAGTTTGAGAAAATGAAACTTGGATGAACAAAAAACTTACAAGCAAAATTATCTTTTTCATTTTTTTCTAATATTCTTTTTTAAACTATTACTTTAATTTATTTACAGAAAATCCTGCGTTTACAATTTCTGTCGAATCTGTCACTTCTTTAGAAAAATCAACAACAATTTTGCTAAAGTCCTTTGAAGAATAGTAAACTCTAAAGTATTTGTTAATCTTTTTCTCAGAATCTTCAGGGCAATGACCATAACTATTTTTATACCAATTATTGTCAATTTTATATGTAAAAAAACTTTCTGTTGTCTTGGGAAAAGTTTTACACAATACATATTTACAAACAGTCTGTTTTTGATTTTCTTTTATTTCTTTTTGATATAAGTATCCTTTTACAAACAAGCCCAAAAGCCCCAGAATCATACAAACTATAAGAGATCTATAAAAAATTTTCATATTTAAACTTTATTTACTTTATTTTTTCTCTGGCAATAAACTAGGTGCAACATTTGAAGCAGTTTCTACAGAAAACTTTGCCATTTCTCCATACGTTTTTGCAGCGCCTTTAGCAAAAATTGAACTTGCATCAACTTTATTGCCAAAGCTATTACTTATTAATCCACCCCCAATTTGTACTGCTGCTTGTTCAAAACTTGAAGGTGTTGAAGGTGTAAAATTCCCTTGTAAAACATCACTAACAGGTAAACTAAAACTTTCACCAATAACCGTTGGACCAACACCTGGGAAAGCTGATGCCACAGCTTCAATTACATTCACTTTTGAAAAATCACCCTCATTAGCTATACCTTGTGATACAGTATTTGACACAACTCCAAAAGCAGCTTCACCTGCGGTAGTTGATCCGAACGCCCATGCAAGACCACCTGTAACCCCTAACGCTGGCAAAGCTACAATTCCTACAGTCATCGCTACATGTTTCGAGTCTTTGGATGGCCCATATTCCCCTGAAGAAACATGTTTAGGTGAATTGTTAAATGTCTCCCCTCCCGACATCACACTTTCATAAGGATAAAAGTTATGATTAAACTCTGCTCTAGCTTCTTGCAAAGACATGCCTGTATAATTGGCAAGACTCTGAGCAGTATCTCCTTTGTCTGCAACCAAAGCACCAGCACCATCTCTGTGCCAATCAGGAGCCATTCCATCTGGATCAATAAATCTTATTGGGTTATTAAATGCATAATTATATGGACTATGTCTGCGCATTTTTTCCGCTAATGGATCAATATTCATCCATCTTCCAAGTGCAGGGTCATAATTTCTTGCACCATAGTCGTAAACACCAAGCCCCAGCTCGTCTTGAAGCTCCTTTCCATTGTACTTATACTTATTATTAGTTCCTAAATAATCATTATACCCCTTATGTTTTAAACCAAAAGGATAATAATTATTCTCTTCAATAATCTCAAGAACGTTCTGTGCATTTCGCTTGTAGCTTACACGCACGTTTCCTAAATGATCTTTATACTGGTACACATACAACAAAGCATTATTCTCATTTTTTACATACCCATCTGCTGTTGGGAAAAACTCGAGAATATTGTCCTTGTACTGCCAGCCTCCTAAATAATTAGTAACTGTTGTTACAGTGCCTTCAGTTACAATTTTCTCTATTTTCTGTCCTGCGGCAGTGTAAATATACTCAATGCTGCCGGTGCTTCCAAATGTTATTTTCTTGGGCAGATTCAAATGATTATACGTGATTTCTGTGATGTTTTTATTCTTGTCGGTAATCATATTCCCGTTATCATCATAGGTGTAATCGTCGTCTGTTTTATTAGCATCATTAAATCCGCTTATGTTATTCGAATTATCTGTCACTTTTGTCAGCTGGTTCGAATTAGCAGGATAAGTATATACTAAATCGTCAATATCAATAGTACCAACCTGAGGATCGTAATCTCCTTTACGGCTGAGGGTTTTAATATTTCCGTTTTTGTCGTAAGACAGGTTCTCGTCGTATGCGCTGGTTGTTATGCCGTTCTTTTCATACACCGCATTTTTTAATCTGTTGAGCTTGTCATATTTATAACCGTAAGCTCTTTCGTTTAAATCAGAAGCCGTTTTCCAGAAGGTTTCAGAGATGTTGCCGTTGTACAATGGCGTTACTCCTGCTACATCAGTCTGGGCGCTGTCGTAGTTGATTTTAAATGCAAACAGATCCACAGGATCAGTATCCTGCTGCAGATCAGCTGTTTTATTAATTTCTTTAAGCCAGCCTCTTATATTGTATTTAAAATCTACTTTCTGCATATTGTTTCCAACCCTTTTGCTTTCCAGCTGTCCTAAAGCATCGTATTTATTCTCAGCCAGAAGTTCCACTGTTCCACCGTTTATCTGATGGGTATGCGTAAGAAGACGATCCTGATCTGAATAAGTAAAATCTTCCCGAACTGTCAATATCTGACCTCCTGAAGCACGCTGATGCTCAGTAATGGTGAAAATTGTTTTTCCTGCAAAATCAAGTCTGCTCTCACTTGAGGTATGGCCACCTAAATAATTATTCTGGTAATTTTTTATTGGTCTTGCTTTGTCATCGTAAAATATTGTGCTGGTTTCTCCATCTTTTGAAGATGGCGCAGTTAAAGCCCTTGTCCAGCTGCCTGAAGCTAAACCTTTAATATTGGCCAGAACAGTCTGCCCTTGAATTGATGAAGAAAATGGCTGCGAATTTGGAAAAACATAATCATCATAATAATTTACCGTCAGCAGTTTAAAAACGGTCGGCTCAATAAGATTGCTGTAATAAGCTTCGATTTCGTCAATAGTTCCCGAGCCTGCTCTACTTTCAAATAAAACAGATGAACCATTTTGATTATTCTGCAGTGAAGTGCGCACTGCCGAATTACATGTCTGGCTTTTCCATCCCGTATAAACAGGTCTTCCATAGGCATCATATTTAGTAATAATCCATCCTACCGTACTCTCTCCTTTAAAAGGTGAAATTGCCGGACCTGTAGCAACCGGTCTGTCCAGTTTATCATAGACAATAAATTCCCACTGCTTTCCAGGAAGCTTCTTCTCCACCAGACGGTTTCTGCCATCGTATTTGTACTGATAGCATAAACCATTCAGCACATCATAACTTATGCTTCCTTCAGCCAATGGCGGAATCACATAAGACAGATTTCCGTAAATATCATAAACATAATAAGTGTCGTGTTTATCCCCTGCATCATAGGTTCTTTTTAGAACCACCTGCCCTTCCTTATTTTTAAATTCAACCGTTGATCCAGCACCTTCTGCAGGGCTTGCAGAAGTATTTTCATCAAAAGTTATCGTTTTATATAATTGTTTTTCTTCATAATAGCCAGCATCTGAAAATGTAGTATTATAAAGTCCTCCGTCTGAACTCCATGAGGTCTCTGCCTTAAAAAGTCGTACCTGGTCGCTTTCTGCATTGGTCTGATAGTCTATTTTTATTTCATGCCCTTCTCCCATTGCCCATGAAGCTCCAGACGCTGCCTGCTTTAAAACTCTGTTTAATGGAGCCGGTTCAAATTTCTTCTCAGAAAAAGGATTTGATGTATTTTCATATTTTTCTGTATTATAAAATGAAGAAACGGCATTTACTGCTGATAAACTATTAATTCTGTTATAACTGCCGCTTCCATTTGAAACCGCGTACGGGAGATATTCTTTCAGCTGTCTGCCGAATTCATCATAAACTATTGGAGTTACAAAATCTTCGCCGTTTCCGCCCTGCGAAGGAACAATAGTCTGTACAGGACGCCCAAGCCCGTCAACATATTGGATACTCTGATTCATCTGCTCCTTGGCCAGCGAATTTAAATTCGCTGACTGCACTGCTTTTTTAGGTGTTACTGTGTAAATAAAATTATCATCACTAAAAGTCTGGGCGGTAACCGTTTTAGTAAAAAACAACAAGATTATTATAGCTGTATATTTTTTCATATTTTTTAATAAAATGACATTTCTGCATTAGTTAAAGCTGGAACTGCAACCGTGAACGTTTTAGTGGTTTCACCGGCCAGCAGTTGCAAATCAACTGCTTTGTAAGTATTAGGATTAGATGCTGTGTCGTAATAAATTTCGATATGGAAAATTCTGCCATTATGATTAGACGAAGAAGCTGTTAATGTGATAAACATTTTCTTTAAAGCAATCTGCTGATCTCCCACCGCATTAAAATAAATTGGATCGCAGACACCATTTGCATTGGCGTAAGCCTGACCATTAGAATTAACATTTGCCTGAGCAAAATTATCTGCTTCAGCCTGAGATGTGTAAGAAATCAGTGTATTTGCTGCAACAGTATAAACAGTCGGTGCGCCGGGCTGATAGCCTAAAGCACAGTTATTTTTAGTAAAACTGCCGCTTTTTGCCCTATTATAATAAAAACAGTATCCGTTTGCATTAGCATACGCCTGACCGTCTGAATTAAATCTCTGAAGACCTCTTGCATCTGCTTCTGCCTGTGAAGCTGTAGAATATTCGACACCCGCATTTTGAGAATAAGCTACTGTTGAACCTATGACAGTTCCAACACCGCAGTTATTTTTAGTAAACGATCCGCTTCTTGCTGTGCTGTAATAGGTACAGCTGGCATTGGCGTTGGCATGTGCCTGGCCGTACTGATTGATTTCGTACTGCGCCTGGTCATCAGCAGCAGCCTGCGAATATGTTGAATAATATTTCCCCGCCGGAACAACGTATGTGGCTGCATCCGGTACTCCACCTGCATCACAGTTGTTTCTTGTAAAAGTCTGCATTTTTAAAACATTTGTAAAAGTACAGACAGCATTTGCATTTGCATGATTCTGCCCATTTGCATTGATCTCATTCCATGCCGCTGCATTGGCAGCATCCTGAGATTCTACAGAGCTGTAACGCCCAGCTGGAACTGTATACCATACCGTACTTGGAATACCGCCTGCAGCACAGTTGTTTTTTGTAAACAGTCCGCTCTGTTCAGTGTTCCAGAACGTACATTTTGCATTAGCATCGTTATTGGCAAATGCCTGTCCGTTCGCATTTATTTCATAATAAGCCTGCGCATCAGCCGCAGCCTGAGATTCTGTTGAGCTGTATCTTCCTGCTGGAACGTTATACCATGCATTTCCAGGAATTCCGCCCGGAGCACAGTTATTTCTAGTAAACAATCCGCTCTGAGCATTATTCCAGAAGGTGCATTTTGCATTAGCATCATTATTTGCAAATGCCTGTCCGTTTGCATCAATTTCATACTGAGCCTGAGCATCAGCTGCCGCCTGCGAAACATTTGAACTGTATCTGCCAGCCGGCACAGCATACCAAACACTTGCAGGAGTTCCTCCAGACGCACAGTTGTTTCTGGTAAAAAGCTGGCTCTTTGCAGTATTCCAGAATGTACATTTTGCATTTGCATCATTATTTGCAAATGCCTGTCCGTTTTCATCTATTTCATTCTGAGCCTGTGTATCTGCGGCTGCCTGAGATTCTGTAGAACTATATCTGCCGGCTGGTACACTGTACCATACACTTGCAGGAGTTCCACCAGGCGTACAGTTATTTCTGGTAATTAGTCGACTCTGAGCACTATTCCAGAAGGTACATTTCGCATTGGCATTGGCATAAGCCTGACCATTCTGGCTGATATCGTTCTGGGCTCTCGCATCAGCCGCCGCCTGCGACGCATAAGAATCATATGTTCCCGCTGGAACGGTATAATAAACATTTTCAGGAGTGCCTCCCGGTGCACAGTTATTTCTTGCGATCAGTAAACTCTGCACAGTATTCCAAAATCTGCAGGCAGCATTGGCATTGGCATAAGCCTGCCCATTTACTGTAATATCGTTCTGCGCCGCCGCATCGGCTGCAGCCTGAGAAATGTCTGAATCATATGTCCCTGCTGGAACTGCATACCATACACTTTCAGGAGTGCCGCCAGACGCACAGTTGTTTCTTGTAAACAAAGCAGTCTGGACTGTATTTCTGAAAATACATTTGGCATTAGTATTGGCATATGCCTGTCCATCTGCATTAAATTTTTGAAGACCTCTTTGATCCGCATCGGCCTGTGATATCTGTGATAATTCAGAGCCTGCTGTCTGGGTATAGATTATACTTAAACCGGTACCGCCTGCAGCACAGTTATTTCTTGTAAAAGAACCGCTGTAAGCGATACTTCTGAAAGTACAATATCCTTGTGAATCAGCATTCGCCTGTCCATCAGTATTAAATTTTTGAAGGCCGGCCACATTGGCATCTGCCTGTGATATTTTTGAAGTTGATGTGCCTGCCGGCTGGTTATAAGCCACAGAAGAACCTTCTCCTCCCGCAGAACAGCTGTTTTTGGTAAATGTTCCGCTGTAGGCGATGCTGCTGAATGTACAGTCTCCGTGTGCATTCGCATAAGCTTTACCATCTGTATTAAACTTATCCAATGCTTTAGAGTCGGCATCGTCCTGTGAAATAGTCGAAACCGCCGCTCCTGCTGCCTGCGTGTAATTTACACTTGATCCACTACCTCCTGCCGGACAGTTATCTTTTGTAAATGAACCGCTTCTCGCTGCACTTTTGTAAAGCACAACACTTGAAGAGCTGTTATCATCGCAGTTAATCTGCTGGCCTTTAAAATTGTAGCAGTATTTTTGCAGCACATTCAAATCCTTGTCTTTGATAAATTTTAATCTGTTGGCAGCATCATATTCGTAATAGGATGAAATTCCTTTAGGATCTGTCATGCTGGTAACACCTATCAAAGGATTATAGGTATAGGTGCTCACCATTGCCTGCGGAAAAACGGATCTTAAATTATTTAACGCCGTCCTTAAAATCTGTTCATTACAGTCAGAAGACATGCAGTTATCATAATCTGCATTTGATAAAGCCTGAATATTACCTGCATGACTCTGAACCTGATCATAGGGCAGATTCTCTAATTTGGCAATCGGCTGGGTTTTATGATATCCCCAGATTATCGATACTGGATTTCCTCCCTCTTGTGTGAACTGCAGAAGATTTCCTTTATCATCATATTGGTCGTAAGTGATTTTTTTATCTAAAACGCCCGTACCTGGAAATTTACCGCTGAAAACATTTTTTGGCAGCAGCAGATTACTTGTTGACACGCTATTATCGTAAACAGTAAGCTGTTCGGAGATTTTGCTTCCGTTATAGCTTTCTGTTTTTAATGGCGGCTGCAGCATGTTTTGTGCCAAAAGCTGGTCTCTAAAAGGCTGGCCTGCCATTTCTGGATTAGAAGCATAATAAAATTTATTTTCTAATGTTTCTCCTTCTGAATTGGTAGAAGTCTGCGAGCTTAAAAGATAGTTATTGGCTGCATTATAAAAATATTTCGTTGTATTGGTTACTGCTTTTCCATGCAGATATTCTGTTTCTATTGTTTCTGTTTTGGCACGTACTATACAGTGGTTAAAGTATTTTTCAATACCAATTTTTCCCTGTAAATTACAGATAATTGTATTACATCCATTATTATAAGGAAGATTATTTGTGACATGGTCTTTATTCATTGTATCCATGCCGGTTCCGGTGTCTAAACCTAATTCTGTATTATAATTAAAAAATATATCCTCTTTTAGAATGTCATATTTTGTAATGGTAGTCTTTACAGGAATGTTTCCATTATCTAGAAAATTATAGATATTGGTCTGTTCCAGTTTTCCATCAAACCATCCCTCGGGATTAGACCTGGTAGTGCCTTTCAGCGCTTTTCTGTAAACAATCTGAGGTGCATCTAATTCTCCTGTGCTTACCCGATATTTGTTTTCTACAGCATTCTGATTGGATAAAATAACCGAAATAGTGTTATAATTAATTCTGTTGCCACGAGAAAGTACGCCGGTTAAATAATTACTGGATCCAAATGTTATGGTATTGCCGCAATCCACATATGTCGTTGATGATCTGCCGTCAAGACAAGGCGGTACAGTACAGTCAAATTTCCAAGGCGAGAATAAAAAATTGTGATGTATGCTGGTTTTTCCTGAATTAAGATCTTTAACCTCATTGTAAACGTATTTTTTATCATTATACTTTTCGCCATTGCTGTCATAATCTGCAATAGATTTCACCCTTGCCCCGCTGTAGTTTACCATGCGGAGTTCTTTTACATCTTGAAAATTGTATTGAAAGAAAAGATTACCGTAGACATCATTAAATTTCGAAAGCGTGCTGTAAGTAACACTGTACTGTCGACCTGCTACGGTAGATATCGGAGGAATAATTCCATCACCCTGCTGCAGTGAAATTGTGGAACCGTCAGATCTAAAAACCTGGCCAGCATCAATTGTCAGGCTGTAAACAATTGAGTTGTTTGTAACATCTCGAATAGTTAATGCATGCCTGTCATGACCTTCTTCAACTGTAACTCCTTCACACCAGTCTACAGAGGCATTTGCATAAAAATACATTACAGAACCGTTTGATGTAAAATTAAAGGTCTGGGTACTTGGAAACTCATCATCATTTAATGGATGACAGGGTGTCTTGTTCGACTGGATCTCTTTTTTTTCTGATATCTGGACATCTACATTTTCCAGATTTAAATTATTTTCATATTCGATAATTGAATATCCTTTTGTAGGATAAATAATCTTATTCATCACTCCATACAAAGATTTAACAGCATCTGTTTTTCGGTCAGCTTTATCCAGAATGCCCGGAAATTCGCGATTCATATACTGTGAATAACCATTTTCTCTTGTACCGTCATAATACACATTCAGCAGCGAAGGATAAGTATTTCCATTATTATATCCGTAAATATCCTGGCTGTAAGAGAGTCTGGGACTTAACTTATCTATATTGTTATACTCAAATTTCTGTACAGAATTATTCTTAAACGTAAGACTTTCTAAAAACACCCTCTTTTTATTTACAGAAACAGTCGGCGTCGGGCTGTTATTGGTTGTACTGTTTGAATAAATGTAATTCAAATTAATTTTCTCTGTTTCCTGAAAGCCGTTATTCACAGAAATTGAGCTAAGAAGATGACCTGCATAATAATCTTCCCTCTGTGTCAGATAATCAAATTCAACTCTGCAGTTTCCAAAATCAATTTTTGTTAAAACCTTCGCATTGCTTGTCGTGAAACTAGTAGTGCAGTCAAACATTGACGCCGCAGGTATTCCTGCACAGCTAGAATATCTCAACTGTGTTTTATAAGTTACGCTCTGCGAAAAATCATACGGATAATACTTAAATATTGTTTTATAAGAAAACGTAACTACCTGGTTCTGAAATTCAATCTGTTTTAAATGCCAGGCTGTCGGTATCGGATCACGATAAGTTCGGGCGCAGTCACCAGCAATCTCAGAACTTTCTATAGTTTCAGCATTACCGCCAAAAGTGTACTTTATGCCGTCAGGAGTGATAAAAGTAAATCTAAGCGTTACTACCCCTTCAATTACCAGCCTTTCATAAGAGGCACGGATGCCGATTTCATCAGTATCCAGGTAGATCTGATTATTCTCTATATAAAAACTGCCGCTGTGCCCGTTAAAATTATAACTGTAAGCATCCTGTTCAGAATCCAGTTTATTGTAAAAAGTAGTGCCAATTGTATTATATGTACTATTCCAGATATTCATGGCGTCGGCTCTTTTACCAGCTAAATACTCCGCATCACTATAGTTTCCAGCAATTATATCAAGCATAAACTGCGACTCAGGACGATATTTTATAGTCTGAGTAAATTCATCCGGCTCATCTTTTACTACTCTGGTAATCATTCCTCCAGCGGCTAAATTCCAGTTCATTCCTGCAATACCAGCAATGTCATTTACTTTAACACCATCTGTATAATAATTTAAAGATATAGGCACATTAATTCGTCCCTGTTTTACTGTGTACAAAGGCACCGAATAAGAGAATCCTCCATTATTACTGCTCATATCCAGATTACCGTACTTAGTAAAATTATAATTATCTATGGACGGGGTAACCACATTCACGCTTTGTTCCGGCGTATCTTGAGCATATGCAGCAGAGAGAATATTAAGGAGAAATACTGCAGCTAAGACAGCATTTAATCTTTTAATTTTAAAACCTTTACCAGCTGGTTTTATTTTTTTTGTATAATTGAACATCCTATTTAATTAACTTTTTTAATAACTTTTACCGACTCCGTTTTTACATCCGTCTGAATTTTGATAATATAAACCCCGTCCGGATAATAAGTCATATCCACAGGAACGGTTCTGCTTGAAATATCAAACCTCTGAAGAGTCCTTCCCAGAATATCAAACAAAGTTGCTGTTCCTTTATTAAAATCATAGCCGATAATGACATTAGTATAGGTTACAACAGGATTTGGAATGGCTTCAATGCTGGCTTTTACTTTCTCGACTTTTGCTTTATCCTTTAGTTTCACCACCCAGAAATCATTTGCACCGATACTGGAGTTTTTATCTTTTGATGATCCGTTGGAAGTACCGGCCATCAGATAGCCACCGTCTCTGGTTTCCACCAGTTTTCGCAGAATATCCTCTCCTCCGCTTCCAACTGTCCTGTTCCATATTTCTTCTCCTTGATCATTTATTTTCAGGGCGATATAATCGTTTATTCCATCCTTTTCTTTTGCTATTAATCCGGCTGCTTTTGAAGCAGGTCCTCCTCCAGATTTTGGACCCGAGTTTCGCGCATGCCCTCCTATTAAATAGGTCTGGTCATTATTTTCTACTAAAGAAGTAAGGATATCCACTTTTCCAAAATCAAATGTTCTGCTCCAGATTACGCCGCCTTGTTCATCTAATTTTAAAACCCAGTAATCTGTTCCGTTTCCGACAATACCGCCCTGAGGAGTTAACGCATTAGAACTGTTTGAATTTCCTCCCACAATATAACCGCCGTCTTTGGTCTGATGGATCACATAAGGCTGGTCATCGCCATTGCCTCCGTAGGTTTTCTGCCACTGAATTTCTCCTGCATCATTTATTTTTACAATCCAGTAATCTCCCGCTCCTTTATGCGGCTCTGTTTTATCACCTGAAACCGGAGAATTTGAATAACCAGCCAGAATATAGCCGTTATCTGCAGTCTGCTCCATGCTTCGCAGTATATCCGAGTATTGTCCGCCGTAGGTTTTCTGCCATTCAATAACTCCCTGTTTATCCAGTTTTATAACCCAGTAATCCATACTTCCCCTGCTCTTTTCAGATTTTGAATACGGATCAGGAACAAAAGATTTTTCATCAAATTTTGAACTCGTAATAGAACGCGGACTGGAGCTTGAAGAGCCTCCTAAAATATACCCCCCGTCTTTTGTCTGGAAAGCGCATAATAATTCTTCCTGTCCGTCGCCGCCAATAGTTCTCTGCCACTGTTCGTCGCCTGCCGCATTAAGTTTTATAATCCAGAAGTCTGAGAGTCCTTTACAGTTTTCTTTTTTCTGAAAACTTTTAGCAGAATTTGAAGTGCCTGCCAGAAGAAATCCCCCGTCGCTGGTATTTTTAATGCTCTGCAGAAGGTCAAAACCGGATCCCCCGAAACTTTTCTGCCAGTCCAGTTCTCCGTTTTCTTTCATTTTCCAAATCCAGTAATCTAAATCTCCATGGTTTTCCTCGTCTTTATTTCCTGTTTTATCAGAAAGCGAACTTCCTGCCAGAATAAAACCGTAATCAGCCGTCGGCTGTGCATCAAAAAGGTAATCAGCATGTGTGCCTCCATAGGATTTCTCCCAGAGAATATCCTGGGAATAATTGAAAAACGGCACAATAAAAGAAAACAGTAAGTAAAGTTTCCGCATAAGATCTTGTATAGAATTTGGGGTTATTATAATTGATGGGCGAATATAACTTAACCTCTTGTAAGTTTTTTACGGGATTCCGTAAAGCTTTAACTTTTGTTTCAATACGAATATCTTATCACGTTTTATAAATAAAAATTGGATATGAAGAATAAGCATTTTTGCTATCCCAGCCAGTACGGAAATAAATTTTAATTTTTAGAATATTCAAAATCTAAATTTAAAAAACTGATTATACTAGACTTAAAATTTTTAAATCATTCCCAAAATCGTTCGAGAATTGTCCCGTTACGGCTACAACGATAAAAGCTTCAGAGAAATCTGAAGCTTTTTTTTGTTTATCTTAGATTTACTTAAGTTTGATTATTGCGAGTGCGAAGGGCGGAGACATTCGCACAGCTTTTCATAAGACACTCTTCAGGGGATCTGGGGTAGCGAACAAATACAAATAGATAATTAAAAAAAGAAAATGTCTGGAAATAGTATATATGGATTAGTCCAACAGATAAATATTTAAAATATGGTATCAGATCACTGTATTTCTAATAAAAAAATGAAAAGATGAAAGAGAACAGGTATAAGTTAGACTCCGCAAATTTAATTAAGGTAATAGATGCAGCAATTAAAACGTTTAAAAAAGTACCTCCTTTGCATTTCGATGAGTTTCAAACTTTGGAAGTTATAAATTTGCATGAGGAATGGAAAAATGACATTATAAATGCAGAAACTAAATTTCAAAATTTACGTAGTTTAAAATATAGAAATGAAGATGTCTTTACTTATTTTAACGAAGGTCAGGAGAATGTGTCGAAGAATTCTGGAAGGAGATTAAAGCACAAAGTCTACCGTATAAAAGAGAAAACAAAATGACTAAGATTATGAAAAGAAAAAAAATCAATAATACTCATGAATATGATTTTGTGATAGATGTGATAGTTCCTTACGAACAAGAGGGTTTAATTACCCTTGATGAAGTTGTACTTTTAAACAATCTTATTTCTCAGTTTGAACTTAGAAATAAGAAGTAGTAATAGAATAAATAAAAAGGAGACTTTTAATATAAAGAAAAACTTCAACAGTTAACAGTTAATTAGTGTGTTAGATTATATTGAATCTAAACATATATTTATTTTCTTCAAATCACTTGTAAAATGGTTCGAAAATTGTCCCGTTAGGGCTACAAGGTAAAAGACCGATCTTTAAAAAAGATCGGTCTTTTTTTTATGTTTTTTTTATCAATAACAAAGCTTTAGCTTACAAAAACATAATGATTCATCAATCCTTTTAGGTTGACCTGATGGGATTCGAACCTATTTACCAATCATTTTTAGAAGAAAGAAGCTAATAATTTTATGGCAAGATTTACAAACATAAAGCCTACAGTCCATCTATAAATTTATATGCAAATCTTGTGAGAAATAAATTATATTAGCACTTCATAAACTGATAATTAAATAAGCTTTTTTTCAGTCATAGCTTAATATATATGGAAATCACTTTTAGTCCCAGAGCTTTTTATCCTGCTGAATTAAAATTATTAAAAAAACTAGTTGCACAAAATGAAAAAATGACGAACAGAAAAATAAAATTTTCTCATTTAATCATAGCTGGTGTAATAGGAATCGGATGCGCTTATGTTGCGATGAAAATACCTGAGAGTTTCTGGACATTCCTCTTTGGAACTCTTGGAGTTTTTGCATTTTCATTTATTGTATTTATGCCTTATGAAATTTATAAATTGACAAAAGAGCATAAAATTATATTGAATCAACTTAATGAAATAATAGATAAAGGTGTAGTTCGTACTTGCAGAATTTCTGCTGAAAGAATTGCTATAGCACCAGAATATGAAGATGAAAGTGATTTGTATATTATTGAACTTAATAAAAACGAAGTACTTTATTTATGGGATATAGGATATAATTTGAATAAAAAATTTCCATGCTCAGACTTTGAAATTTATGAAAATCCTTTTTTCGATTGTACAAACATGCGAATTTATCCTCTAAGTGATAAAACAAAACCAATTAAAATTGACAAGAAAGCAAAATGGGATTATATGAAGAAATTTGGCGCGCCTGGGAATTTAGAAATTCGCAAAATTGCTTTTGATGAAACATTGAAAATTAGTTAAATAGTACACAAAAAAAGAACATGAATAAAAAAGTCCCTAATAGTGTTGAAATTGTTGATAATCATTTAGATCATTTTTTTGACGAAAATGAAGATATTGTTGTATTTGATGAAATAGAATCAGAAATAATTCATAGAGATATCTTTTTCATAAAAGCAAACCAAGACAGACCGTATCATATTTTATTAAGCTGTGGGATGAGTGCCTTACCAATGAATGTTCCAAAAGATATTGAATCATCAGAATATGTCGAAATAATGATTTTATTACCAAAGGAATGGAATTTAGAACATGATTCTTTTAGTGATGAAAAAAACTACTGGCCTATTAGAATTATGAAGGAGATAATGATGTCACCTCACGAAAACAAAACTTGGTTTGGTTTTGGGCATACTTTTGGATATGAAGAAGATGATGAATTTGCAGAAGGTGTTGGATTCAATTGTGTAATGCTGGCGCATTCTATGGAATTGTCAGACGATTTTACTCAAATTCAATTAGAAAATGAAAAAGTAGTTGACATTTACACATTAATCCCTCTCTACAAAGAAGAGCTAGAATTCAAGAAAAAAAATGGAGCATATGCTTTACTTGAACATTTTGACAAATTTGGAATTGAAGAAATAGTCGAAATTGGGCGAAAAAATGTATGTAAATAAGAATCTAATAAACTACAATTATCTCATAATTAGCATGTAATTTTTACTTGTATTTAATTCGATTTAACCACTTCCTGAATAGTAGTGAGAATCTAAATCTCAAGGTTAAATATAAAACTTTATCGGACTTAATTTCTTTAGATCATTGGCAAAATGGTTCGAGAATTGTCCCGTTAGGGCTACTACGGAAAAAGCTTCAGAGAAATCTGAAGCTTTTTTTGTTTACAACCATTTAACTATTTATCAATTGATTTTGAAGAATTTAAAAGCTCATTCAATCCTACTTCATCAAACAAAATTCTGCCCACTTTAATATCAGACCATCCTTTCTTTAGTTTATAGGTAAAAGTCGGTACATTATTAAGCAATTCGCAGTCTAAGTAAAATGTTGAGATATTATTGCTTGTAGTATGTCTTAATTCCTGAATATGAGTAGAAATAAAGAAGTATGAATTATTATACTTACTAAGTCCGTTAATTGTTGTTTTACATATTTCTGCTGCATCTTCAACATTGGTTCCGCTGAAAAGTTCGTCAAATACGGCAAAACATTTCTTTCCTTCACCTGCTTTTACAACAACATCTTTAAGATTCATAACTTCTGTCATAAAATGGCTGTATCCGCTCAAAATATTATCTCGTTTATTAATTCCAATAGAAAAATCACTGCATAAAGGAATGATGCCTTTTGAGGCTGGAATCGCAAGTCCTAAATTTCCCAAATAGACACACAAACTAATCGATTTTAGAAAAGTCGATTTTCCAGACATATTAGGGCCATTTAGCACAATAACATTGCTGGAAGCTGTAAAGCTGTTCTGAATGGGATTTTTAAGCAATGGATGATAAAAATCGCTTAGACTTATTTCTTTTTCATCAAAAGTAGGGAACGAAAATTTTCTATTTTTAATTGCTAAACTAATAGACAAATAACATTCAAACAAAAATAAGTCTTGCCAAAATACCTCTATCTTTTGTTCAATCTTCAGCTTCAGAATTTTATCTGCTAATGCTTTAATGTGTTTTTTGGTTAAACGTTTTTCTCTAATAATTAACTCGTAATGTTTCAAATCAAAGAATGAAAGAAAAGACAGAATTCTATTTAAGTCTTTTCTATATACTTCTGGAAAATCTTTTACTTTAATTCTCGAAAAATAAACCGATTCGAGTCTATGAAAAAACAACAACATTTGATGCAATTTGTTGCTCAGAAGAATTTCATCATCGGTACTCGAAAATAAAAAACTGCTGTTTTTGAAATTTACTGTTTTAAAACTACTTAGAAAAAAATGAACTTCATTTAAATACAAAACGGTATAAGAGTAGTTTTCTAAAACATTCATATTTGCCACAAATGCTTTGAGAATATTTTGCCTTTCAATTATTTCTTCTTCATTTTTTAAAGGTGTTTCTAATAAATAAAGAATTCTATTTTTTGTAAAAGAATTCAAAGAATAATCAAAAATAGATAGTATCTCACTTTTTACATTTAAATCTTGAATATTGTTCATTTTCGAATTGTTTTAATACTTACTACCACAGAAACGAAATTAACTTAATCAATAATGAAATCAAAAGAATATTCTTTCAAAAGAAAACAGGAACTTTCAAACTTTAAAAAAATCAGCAGATAAAGCTTCAAAAACAAGAGTATAAAATATAACTCGCAGGAATTGAATATAACAACCTGGACAATATATTCCAAAATAGCCTATAGTAGACAAGAAAAGCTTTTTTCGCATTTTTTGCTTTGTGAACAAATTCCGACCTTTAGGTAATAGTGAACCGATAAACAGCTAAAAACATCGATGAAATGCATTAAAAGTAAATTTCAATTTTTGCTTTTGCTTTAATACAGAACATCATTTTACAATTAGTCAATCAGAATAAATTTTAAAACACTTACCTATAAAGAAAAACTACTTATCATTTTATTTTATTAAAAGTTTCGGTGTCGTCTATTATCGACGCTATTTGTATTTTTCTATGTAGGGGATATTTAAAATTTTACTGAAAATGGGTATCGGCGAACCTTTTTTATTATTTTTTTACACTATCACCTTATGAAAAAACTTTACTTCTCTCCTGTACTATTTTTTGCAGTACTGCTTTTCCTTTTATTTTATCCAATGACTTTTCAATATGCGGCCAGTCCTTCGAAACGTTCCTTTGAAAGTTTAAAAACTATGCGCTTCTCAAAATCCACAAGTCCGATTGAAAATGACATACATCGCGTGTGGCTTAATCTAACCAGCGCAGAAGGAATTTACAAACAACTTTTAATTGGCTACATTGCAGGAGCTACTAATGGATGGGATTCTAGTTTTGATGCGTTAGCAATGGACGCTTATAAACTTGCAAATTTTTACAGCATTAACGAAAATAAAAAACTTGCCATTCAGGGACGTGCTTTGCCAATAGAATTGACAGATAATATTCCGCTGGGATACAGATCGGCTATTATAGGAAATCTTACCATATCTATAGATCGCGCCGATGGTGATTTAAGCGAAATGGATATCTACGTACTGGATAAGGAAACTGGTACTAGCCACAATCTGAAAAACGGAGGTTACACCTTCTCTACACAAATAGGCACCTTTAACAATCGCTTTGAAATACGATACAAAGCCGAACAAAAATTAGGAACAAATCATCCTGTCAATATTTCGCAGGAATTAGCCATTGTTTCAAGAAGTAACATCATAAGCTTAAGATCTGGTGATGTTCCTTTAAGTGAAGTTTCTGTTTTTGATATCACTGGAAAATTACTCCATAACAGCCAAAAAATCGGTGCATCAGATTTAGAGATTACCAATATCCAATCTGGAGATCAAATACTAATTGTTAAAACAATATTGGAAAATGGAAAAACCATAACCAAAAAGGTATTTTTCTAGCCATTTAGCCCATTTATAATTATCAGAGCCTGCAGCTATCTAAAAAGATTCTGCAGGCTTTTTCTCTATGAGAGATTCTAATTATACCCTTTTTTCTTTTCTTATCACCGACTGAAAGATTATGCAGACAGAAAAACGACAAAGAATATTCTTTCAAAATAAAAATATTCAATAAAATTTTTTAAAAAAAATCGCATCTTCAAAACCTTAATTTTATTCAGCACACCAAAAACAACAAATTACTAATCAAATAAATACACCTTATCTAACTCCATTTATCAGCGATCTACTATCTTATTAAACACCGTTTTCTAAAAAAATTAGAAACTTTTTTTTCAAAGTCTCTTGTATATATCAAAATTAGTTCTAATTTTGCACCCGCAATAGCAAAGCAGGTCCGTTCGTCTATCGGTTAGGACGCCAGGTTTTCATCCTGGTAAGGGGGGTTCGATTCCCCCACGGACTACTTACTAAAAACAAAAGCTTCAGAGAAATCTGGAGCTTTTTTGCTTTATAAAAATTCAAAAAAAAAGACCATTTTTTCAAATGGTCTTTTTTCATGTTATTTTGAGAAAAAGTTATGCTCTAAACAAAGCATATTTATTGTGATTATACAACACTTCATCGTAAGGAACATATAACGAAACAATTTTTTCTGTTGATTCGTCAAATTCGATTCCATTATATTTTCTGAACAAATAAATTTCTTTCAAGCAATTAGAAAGACTTTGATGAATCTCACTTGTAAAAGTCGGCAGTTTTTTATCGCCTACTAAAAGATCAATCTGATAATTTGAGCTGCTTTTCGATAAGTTGTTTCCAATAATTCTAATGGTAAAAGTGGTCTTTTTTCCGTATTGCTCACCTTGATATTGCAGTGTCATAATTTCTGTTTATTAAAGTTAGTAATAGCGCAGTTTTACAAACTTTGCTTTTTTGGATACTTGTATTAAAGTTATAAAATTTTTAGACAAACATAAAAAATTCCTTTCTAAATTAAATGTTATTTTTTAAAGAAATGCTTCTGTCCAAAAAACAAAAAAAACCGTAACGAATTACGGTTTCAGCAATTAACTAAATATATTTAATCAACTTTTTTAACGAGTGTAAAATTCATTCATAAGCACGATTAATTTTTGGTAAACATTGTTATTTATTTTTGGTCTTTTGGTTCAAATAAAAGCTTTTATTCCTTTTCTTTATTGCAAGATTTTAGCTCTTAAATTAGGTTACTAAGTTAGATATTTCAAGGATAATATTCGCATAATCTCGACAAACTGTTGATAATTTTCTTATTAACAAGATTTATAGCACTTTACAAAAATCTAAAGTCAGTATCTGTTTTTTGATTACATTTGACTAACTAATTCTAAAAACCTCATATTATGAAAATTAACTTCGTTGCATTGCTTATCTCAGCAATTGTTACACTTGTTGTCGGTTTTATCTGGTACAGCCCAAAAGTGTTTGGAACTATCTGGATGAAGGAAAATAACCTAACTCAAGAAGAACTTAGAAAAGGCAGTATGCTTAAAATTTTTGGATTAACATACATTTTTTCTTTGATGATTACCATGACTTTAATGTCGCTGACAATTCATCAATCAGGTGCAGTTGGAATGGTTGGCGGACCTCCTATGCTTGACAGCGCAAAACCTTCTTTTGCCGCTTTTATGGCAGATTACGGAATGGCTTATAGAACTTTTAAACATGGCGCATTGCACGGATTTATGTCGGGTTTATTTTTTGCGTTTCCGCTAATTGGAATTAACGGATTATTTGAAAGAAAATCTTGGAAATATATTTTTATACATACTGGTTATTGGCTTATTACACTGACTTTAATGGGCGGAATTGTCTGCGGTTTTGCATAAAAAATAAAACATCAAAAACCCGTTTGAAACCAAAACTCAAACGGGTTTTTCTTAATAATAACTTAAAGAAAATTAGTTATTCCAAATATTATCTAATTTTGACGAAATTAGTTCACTCTCTTGAATACAACATATTCTTTCCAGATTTACAAAAGCGCTTCATTACTGCCATTAGAATGGAATTCGCTTGCCAATGCTAATATCTTTTTGACTCGTGAATATTTAGAAGTTCTGGAAAATTCTTCTCCAGTCAACATGACTTGTCATTTTATTGGAATTTTTGAAGAAGAAAAATTAATCGGTATTGTTTTAACGCAATTTCTTTTTGCAGAAAAACTAGAATCGTTTGGAGAACGTGACAAATGCCTAAAAACTTCTGTTCGAAATTTTGCACTGAAAAATTTTGCTTCTCACGTTTTATTCGTTGGCAACAATATGCTTACAGGGCAGAATGCTTTTATTTTTGATAAAAACGTAAAACAGTCAAAAGCAATCAAAACACTTCACAAAGCTATAAATCAGCTTAAAAAAGACTTAAAGGAAAGCGGAAAAAAAGTGCACATTACAAGCATAAAAGATTTTACTGCCAAAGAAATAGAACCGCTTCAAACTGAGTTTAAAAACAATTATACCTTTTCGACCCAGCCCAATATGGTTTTTGAAATCAGAGATACATGGAAAAGCGAACAGGATTATATTGAAGCTTTATCAAAAAAATATAGGGATCAATATAAAAGAGCGCGAAAGAAATCTGAAGGAATCATCAAACAGCAAATGTCATTAGCCGATATTAAGCAATATGAAGATGTTATTTACGATTTGTATTTTCATGTTGCTAAAAATGCTCCGTTTAATACTTTTTTTCTGGCTCGAAATCATTTTAGTTTCTTCAAAGAAATAATGGGAGACCAGTTTTTATTGTACGGTTATTTTATAGATGAAAAACTAATTGGATTTAATACCCTCATCAAAAATGGCGATACAATGGATACTTATTTTCTTGGATACGACGAAAGTATTCAGCGTGAAAAAATGCTGTATTTGAATATGCTTTATGACATGATCGCCTACTCGATCAAAAAAGGTTTCAAAGAAATTGTTTTTGCAAGAACAGCACTCGAAATAAAAAGTTCTGTTGGTGCAAAACCAGTAAAAATGTACGGTTTAATTACGCACAGCAACGCTTTAATTAATCATAATATTTCTCGTTTTTTTAATTATCTGGAGCCAAAAACAGAATGGCAGGAACGTAATCCTTATAAATAAGAACTTTGACAAAGTTTGAAACTTTGTCAAAGTTTTAAAGTTTTAAGGAACCGCAATTTTCATCTGCTTATGCAGAATATGAATCTCTAATGAAGTCTGTGCACCACAATATTCCCCATCAATTTGAAAGTTAACAGGATAATCGGTTTTAATTTCGGCTTTATCTGTTGAAATAATTACAATATCATCTGAATCAATTGGCATATTTCCGGTAATAATTTTTCCAATTAAAAGTAAATCCAAGCTTTTCAAAATGACCAATTCAAACTTTCCATCATTCATTGTCCCGTTTGGATTGATAATTACACCTGTTCCATATTTCTGCGAATTGGCAATTACAATCATTCTAGCTACATGTTCAACCGTTTTATTGTTTGCTGAAATAGTAGCCACAAAAGGCTCTTCAGATTCTTTTAAAGTCGTAAAAGCCTGCAATGCATAGCCCCAAAAACCTCTCACATCACTTTGCTCGTAGTTTTTAACCAAATTCGCATTCAAACCTAAATCACTCAAATGAATGCTTTTCTTACCATTAATACAAATCATATCCATTTCGATATAATGATGCAAAAATGCAATTTTCAGATTTTCCTCGATTGTAGCAGGAAGATTCAAATCTACCGAAAGTCCGTTTGCAGAACCTGCCGGTAAAATCCCAATTATTACATCTTGATCTTCCATTGCTTCGGCAACCATCTTTATGGTTCCATCTCCTCCGGCAACCACAATTCGCTCTGGATTATATTGTTTGTATATAGATTGTATTTTCTGAGGGTCGTTTTTCCCTGTTGTTTCATAAACTTCTAAATCAAAATGATTGGTGGCTGCAAACTCCTCTACAGCTTCAATTACCTCAGATTTATCAAGATCTCCCGATATCGGGTTTACAACAAATAGTATATTCTTTTTCAAAATTTTATTTTTAAAACCAATTTAAATTAAGTAAATTACAGTTACCTAAATATACGTAATTAATGAAACCAATTCTACAATTATATCGCGGTTATGCAAATGAGCAAGAATTAATTGTGATGGGGCATGTTTTAAAAAGAGAACACAATTACGATTTTGAACGAAGAAAATTTAAAAATGCCACTTCAATTCTGAAATTATTCCGCATCAAAACCATTAAAAATTTTGATGTTTATCTGCATTATAATGACCAAATAATTCATACCAAAACTTTAGACGACGGTTATTTTAAGTTTTGTATTCCGTTGGAAAAAGAAACGCATTTTGGATGGATGCCCTACGAAGTAAGTTTAAAATACAACAATGAAACTAAAGTCTGTAAAGGCAGTTTTATTAGGCCTCACAAAGGCAAACTCGGAATTATATCAGATATCGACGATACTTTTTTGATTTCGCACACCAAAAACCTTTTTCTAAAAATTTATATCCTGCTTTTTAAGAATGTAAACGACAGAAAAGTTTTTAAAGATGTTGTTCCGCACTATCAGGCACTAAGTTCTGCAGGAAGAAATAATACTGAAGAAGTAAATGCTTTTTTCTATATTTCCAGCAGTGAATGGAATTTATATCGTTTTATTGCCAAGTTTACCCGAATACACAAGTTGCCAAAAGCAGTTTTTCTGCTCAAAGATATTAAACGAGGCATTACCGATTTTTTTATGAGCGGAAGAGGCAATCACGATCATAAATTTGAAAAAATAAGACATGTTGTAGAATTTTATCCCACTCTAAAATATGTTTTAATGGGCGACGATTCGCAGCACGACCCAATCTTGTATGAAAGAATCTGCAAAATATTTCCTGTCACCGTAATCGCAGTTTATATAAGACAAACGGGTAAATCACCCAAAAAAGAAGTTCAAAAGATTTTAAAGAATCTAGAAAGTCTAAATGTCTCGGTCTGTTATTTTAAAGAAAGCAGTAAAGCTATTGAACATTCTAAATCAATTGGGATAATTAAATAGTTTTGTTTCAGGTTTCAGGTTTTGAATTGAATAAATATTTTAACGCAAAGCACGCTAAGTTTTTTTTGATTAGCGATGTTTTATAAAAACGCAAAGTTCGCAAAGCTTTATCAATAAAAGCTTTGCGAACTTTGCATATATGAATGCAAACTATAAAAAACTTAGCGTGCTTTGCGTTAAAAAATTACCCGCCAAAATTACAACTTGAAACCTGAAACTTGAAACAAAAAAACTACGCATTAAAACCATCAATCTCTTCCTGTACAACTTCCCAGTCGATTAGCAATTGATCTAAATCGGCTTTCTTTTTATTGTAAGCAGTAAAAAATGATGCATCTTCAATATGTTTGTCATAATTAGTTTCCAGCATTTTATCGTCGTGCTGAATTTGTTTCTCCAATTGCTGAATCTGACTTTCGATTTTGCTCAATCTGTTCTGAAGTGCTTTTCCTTTCTTCTGATCTTCGTAAGACAATTTGCTGGCTTCTCTTTCTTTAGTTGAGGCTGTATTTTTAACAACATCTTTTTTCTCCACCTCACGCATATTTTCCATATTACGCTGTTCTAAGAAGAAGTTAATATCGCCCAGATATTCTCTAATCTTTTGATCTTTGAATTCGTACACAATATTAGACATTCCCTGCAAGAAATCTCTATCGTGAGAAACCAATAATAAAGTGCCTCCAAATTTTTGAAGAGCAGCCTTTAAAACGTTCTTAGACTTAATATCTAAGTGGTTTGTAGGCTCATCCATCAGCAAAACGTTAATTGGCTGTAATAACAATTTACAAAGCGCTAAACGGTTACGTTCTCCACCTGAAAGTACTTTTACTTTTTTCTCTACATCATCTCCGCGGAATAAAAATGCTCCCAGCATATCACGCACTTTCATACGATTTGTATCTGTTGCCGCATCTTCCATAGTTTGTAGAAGCGTAATTTCTCCGTCTAAATGTTCTGCCTGATTTTGAGCAAAATATCCTAGCTGTACATTATGTCCTAATTTGATATTTCCCTCGTATTCAAATTCGTTGACCAGTGCTTTGATAAAAGTCGATTTCCCTTGTCCGTTTTGTCCAACAAAGGCAATTTTACTGCCGCGTTCAACCAGCAGACTAATATCTTTTAGAATCGTTTTGTCACCGTACGCTTTTGTTACATCTTCGGCTTCAATAACTACTTTTCCAGGTTCTTTTGAAACTGGGAATGAAATATTCATTACAGAATTGTCATCTTCATCAACTTCAATTCTTTCTACTTTATCTAATTTTTTAATCAGCGACTGCGCCATTGAAGCTTTTGAAGCTTTTGCACGGAATTTCTCGATTAATTTTTCTGTTTCTTCAATCTTTTTCTGCTGATTTTTTTGAGTTGCCAATTGCTTCTCACGAATTTCATGACGCAATTCTAAATACTCAGAATACGGCTTATTGAAGTCGTATGCTTTCCCTAAAGAAATCTCGATTGTTCTATTGGTCACATTATCTAAGAACATTTTATCGTGAGAAACGATAACAACTACTCCAGGATAATTGCGAAGGAAGTTTTCTAACCAAATAATACTTTCAATATCTAAGTGGTTTGTCGGCTCATCCAGAAGCAATACATCGTTTGACTGCAAAAGCAATTTTGCCAATTCGATACGCATTCTCCATCCACCAGAAAATGTTTCTGTCTGGTTGTTAAAAACCTCTCTTTTAAAACCTAAACCTAAAAGAATTTTTTCTGTATCTCCCACATAATTATAACCTCCTAAAAGCTCAAAACGATGTGTATAATCAGATAAATCTTCAATGATTTTTGCATATTCTTCGCTTTCATAATCCGTTCTGGTAACCAATTGATGATTGATTTCTTCGAGCTTCTTTTCTACAACTTTGATTTCAGTAAAAGCTTCATAAGCTTCTTCTAGTACGGTTCTTCCTTGCTCAAAGTCAATATCCTGACGCAAGAAACCCATTTTAATATCTTTCTCTTGAGAAATAACTCCAGAATCTGGTTTAAAATCTCCTGCAAGCATTTTCAGCATTGTAGATTTACCTGCTCCATTTTTACCTACAAGACCAACTCGGTCACCAGCTCCTAAACGGAAAGTTACTTCTTCAAATAAATATGTTCCTCCAAAAGAAACGGAAAGATTGTGTATATTAAGCATAATTTATAACTATTGTTATGGGCTTTAAAGGTTGAAAAAATGTACCTTTGTTTAAATTTTTTGCAAATGTTAAAAAAAGGATCGAAACTAAATAGCATTTTAACAGGAAGTTGTCCAAAATGCCAAAATGAAAGCATGTATGAAGACAAAAATCCTCTTCATTTGAGTAAAGTTCTAAAAATGAATGAAAACTGCAGCCACTGCGGATTCAAATACCAAATTGAACCGTCGTTCTTTTATGGTGCAATGTATGTTAGTTACGGATTAAATGTCGCTGTCGGAATTGCCGCTTTTATTGTCTCGTTCGTTTTTTTTGGAGCTAATATCGAGCAATCTTTTATTGCAATTATCGTGACTTTGGTGGTTTTATTTCCTTTTGTACTGCGTTTATCAAGAAACCTCTACATTAATATGTTTGTTTCATACGACCCTAACGCTGGCCGAAAGTAATACCTTTTAAATATCTTTTATGGAATCTTTTAATGTCTGCTTCGCGGTCTATCGGTATTCCATTTTCAATATTATCATATAGCATTTTTGCCAATGCGGGACCGAGCATTACTCCGCGAGTTCCTAGTCCATTAAGAACGTGCAGAGAGTTATACGCTTCATGAGTACCTATTAAAGGTCGTCTATCGGCAACTGTTGGCCTTACACCTGCAAAATGTTTTACGATCTCAAAATCGCAGGTAATGATTTCCTTAATACGGTCTAAAAGTTCCTGCTTTCCTTCTTCTGTTGGCAGGTCTGTTTTATCATGCCAATTGTAAGTTGCACCAACTTTAAATAAATTTCCTCCTACCGGTAAAATAAAGACACTTGTATTTACAATTACATCTAATTTTAAATCAGGTGCATTTATTAAAAATAGTTCTCCTTTTGTTCCATCCAAAGGAAGATAATTAAAATAAGGATTTTTATGCAGACCAAAACCTTCTGCAAAAATGATATGTCGCGCTTTAATACTTTTATACTGAATTCCCGAATCAAGAATTTCCAGGAACGAACTATGGAAAGATTCTTCCAAAAGTAAATTATTATCTTTTAAATAGGCTTTATAACTTTCTAACAGCTGTCCTGTTTTAACATAACCAGTATGAAGGACTTCTCCATAATCATACGGAGAGTCAATACCTTTGTACTTTTTAGTAATTAACTTGGTGGATAAAAAAGGAGCTAAATTTATTTTATCAGAGGCAGCAAACCAATTATTCTGTTCTTCAATTGAGAAAAACTTTCGAAGAATCGGCATTTTATAATTGAATTTTTCCTGTAATTTACCTTCAACTTGTTCATAGAACTCATTCATCAAAATCAGATGCTCTTTAGCATTCCAAACTTCACTGAAACGTTTCAGAATAACTGGATTATATAAACCTCCAGCAATTCTAGACGAATTCTGAGATTTGTCATCTATAAGTAAAATAGACTTATTGTTTTTAAGGGCAACTTCGGCGAAAGAAATTCCAGCCAATCCAGATCCGACGATTAAATAATCAAGCATTGTGAAGTATAGATAAAATAAAAAAACTCTTCCTACAAAGGTAGCAAGAGTTTCTCTTATAATGTAATGCAACGCTTAGTAATTCCACATATCTTCTTCGAAATTGCGAATCTTTTCTTTTAACCGTTCTGATTCTAGTAACTGACTTTGTGCATTATCCTTAATATAGTCTTTAATTGCTCTATCCCCATAAACATTTTCTTCTTGATAAATAATCGAATTAAATCTTCTCGAGTTTAATATCTGATCAAATGAAATTGGAAGCGCTGAATTTTGATCATTAAAGGCTTTTGCTTCATGAAGTACATCGCGCGCATTGGGAAAAAAGACCCAAAATAATTCAATATAATCCTTTTCATCACTGTTCATTGTATAGACATCGGGAGTAACGGGACAAATTCCGAGTAAACGATATTTTAATTCACTCTGCCGTTTATCAAAATACCAAAACCCTTTAATTTTATACATGTTAACATCCGCAGCGGTAAGATCTTGTTTCAAAATGTATTCTGCAGGAACCGTTCTTGTCGGTCCAACTGTTTCTTCAACGTAAGAAACATTTTTATTTTTTCCCTTACCTGTAACCACTTTCTTCTTCACAACACGTGTCCTATAATCGTCTGGATACTGATTTATCAATTCCCTTCCCGCATCTGTTGTATCAATTCGAGAAAGAGATCCTTGAATATCTTTCAAAGATTTTTTAGTATTAAAATAACTATCAGTATAAACTTCAGTTATTCTTCCATCTTTGATGCCTTTTGTTAAGACATCATAAAGAGAACGCCTATCTGCACCAATATTAGCAGTATCAACAGGAAAGTACAACGGAAAATTAATTTTTTCATTTAGATCAATAATTTCCCAAACCGTTTTTCCCATTAAAATATCCCGATCATTTACATAACCATAAGCAAGAGGCTTATCATTATCAGATACCATTTGTGCGGGTGTCTTAATTCCAATCTGATCAGCAGTTTTGGCATTAAGTAAATTCGACTGTGCATAAGTACTAAATGTCCCAGCAACAGCAGTAATAGCAATTAAAAAATTTCTCACTTTCATCTTAACAATTTTTATAAAACATTAAACGAAATTTTATTATAAATATTGTTATTTTTCCTACATAAATAAAATTACAAATCAGAAGCGCTTTTAACCTCTTAGAATTAAGTACCTGAATTATCTACATAAAAAAAACTCTTACTACAAAGGTAGTAAGAGTTTTTTAATTATCTAGTTATGTATCAACTTAGTAGTTCCACATATCTTGTTCGAAATTGCGAATTTTCTCTTTCACTCTTTCAGACTCTAACAACTGGTTTTGTGCGTTGTCTTTCATGTAGTCACTAATTGCTCTGTCTCCATAAAGATTTTCTTCTTTGTAAACAATAGCATTAAAACGTCTTGAATTCAAAATCTGATCGAATGAAATTGGAAGAGCTGAATTGTTGTCATTGAAAGCTTTTGCTTCATGCAGCGCTTCTCTGGCATTTGGGAAAAATACCCAAAACAACTCAATATAATCCTTCTCATCACTATTCATTGTATAAACGTCTGGAGTTACAGGACAAATTCCAAGTAAACGATATTTCAATTCACTCTGACGTTTGTCAAAATACCAGTATCCTTTAACTTTATACTGAGTAACATCAGCAGCAGTAAGATCTTGTTTTAAGATATATTCAGCAGGAACTGTTCTTGTTGGTCCAACTGTCTCTTCAACATAAGATACACTTTTGTTTTTACCTTTACCAGTAACTACCTTTTTCTTCACAACACGTGATTTGTAGTCATCTGGGTATTGGTTAATCAACTCTCTACCTGCATCTGTTGTATCAATACGAGATAATGATCCTTCGATGTCTTTCATAGATTTTTTAGTATTAAAATAACTATCAGTATAAACCTCTGTTATTTTTCCACCTTTAATAGCTTTAGTAAGAACATCGTACAAAGAACGTCTGTTAGCACCAATATTAGCTGTATCTACCGGAAAATATAATGGAAAATTGATCTTTTCATTCAAATCAATAATTTCCCAAGTAGTTTTTCCCATCAAGATATCTCTATCATCTACGTAACCATAAGCCAAAGGCTTATCATTATCAGAGATAAGTTGAGCAGGAGTTTTAAGTCCAATCTGATCAGGTGTTTTTGCGTTAAGCAAATTAGATTGCGCATTAGAAGCAAAACCTCCAGCGATAGAAATAATAGCTATTAAAAAATTTCTTACTTTCATCATGATATCATTATAAGATATTGAACGTAGCTTGCACTACTTTATTATTGTATTTCGTAAATTACTGGAGCAGTTCTAGGTAATAAATAGCTACCAGCACCAACCAGTTTAGTTTTAATTTCAGAAATAGTAACTTGGTCTCCTTTACCTGCTCTTGAAAGTACTTGTTTACATTGTGCATTCATTTTGTTTCCTGTTACAACCACAGTAGGCTGTCCAGCAATTTTCATATTGAATCCAACAACATCTAAACCAACTTCAAAATCAAAATCAAGTAATTTAGCTCCAATAGTAGCAATCTCTAAGTTAGATTTAGGACCTTTAACAACTCCCATCTCTCCTCTAATTGTTCCTGTTGGACCAGGAATACCTTTAATTCTGAATGTTTTCTTGTCTGTTACTTTATCACCATTTGGCAATGTACCAGTTACAGAGATTGTAGCTTCTGTACCTTGACCTGGGTTCATGTTATATTTTCCTGGTTTTCCAGCAGAAGATAATCCTGGAGCACTTGCAACAACTTTATTATCAGCAACACCAGCGAAAGATACAGAGATTGGGTTAACTACCCCTCTATACACAACGTTCATTTTATCAGCAGAAATTGTAGCAGAGTTCGGTTTTGGAACTACAACGTAAGTTCCTTTAAATGGTAAGTTGATTTTTTTACCGTCTTCAACAAAGTTGAATTGACCGCCAATATTTTGCTCACCAATGCTACCAGCTGTTAGGTTAATTCTAGCTTGTCCAGTAGCAGCATCTAATACAGCTCCTGTTACGCTTTCTGGTTTAGTATTTTCGTCATAACGACCTAAAACCACTTTACCAGTAACTTTTTCTCCTTGGAAGTAAGCATTTTTATCTAATACAACAATCGCTTGGTAATTACTGTAAGATGCAGCAGCAACCGCAGCTTTACCTAAAGCACTGTTGTAAACGTCTGCTTCTACTTTCTGAACGTCATTCTGCCAAGCTGAAAGTTTAGCAGCAGATGCAATTGCAGGGAATCCTTTAAAATGATAAGCTAAGTATTTTTCTTTTATACCGTCTTTGTTTTTTACATCAGAAACATCAAATTTTCTCTCAACCTCAGAAATAATACCTGCGTATTTTTTGTCTGTTCCTAAAGCCGCTTTGATATCCGCTTTATATTTTTCGATTTTTGCAATGATTTCATTACCTTTTTTAGTGTAACCGTCTCCTGTAAACCAGTTGTCGATGTTATCACCTTTGTCCATAGACTCATATGGTAATTTTCCTGTTGCTTTATCTACTTCAAATCCTTCTATAGATTGAACTTTTAATGTTCCAATATATGCGTAGAAGTCTTTTGAAATTGCCTCAACTTTATGAGCTGTTTGAGCTGCTGTAGCAAATTCTCCTTTTGCTTCTGCCGCTTTTTGATCTAAAGCTGTTAATAAAGAGGCGTTATTTGTTATTGATGTTGCGTTAGAAGCTTCAAATTTCTCGTTAAATAAACCGAAACCTGAAATTACTTCTTTCGACACGTTCATTGCTAACATTGCGATGAAAACCAGATACATCAGGTTGATCATCTTCTGTCTAGGGGTTAATTTTCCTCCTGCCATTTTTTTCTAATTAGTTCTTTTATTAATAAATTTAATATTAGTTAAAAACTAATTATCCTTTGTTACTCATTGCAGAAAGCATACCACCATAAACACTGTTTAAAGAAGCGATATTAGCAGTCATAGACGCCATTTGCTCTTTTAATTTAGATGCGTTTTCAGCGATTTCTTTGTTAGCTTCAGCGTTTCTAGAAGCGCTTTCTAACTGTACTTTATATAAGCTGTTTAATGATTCCATTTGAGCTGCAGCAACAGATAATTCTTCAGAATATTTCTTTTGTCCTGCAATTGAATCTACAGTTGGAGCAATTCCTTTAGCAGCAGATTCGAAGTTTTTAATACTGTTTCCTAAACTTGACATTAATTCACCGTCAATTTTAGCTTCTTTTAATAATGAATCTAATTTTTGAGATAATAATCCTTGAGCGTCAGTTGGAGTTTCAACTTTATCCGCTTTTTTTCTAGCTTGTCCATTAGCTAACTCTGGGTAAACTAAAGTCCAATCTAATTCATCTTCAACTGGTTCGAAAGCAGAAAGCGCAAAAATTAACGCTTCAGTCAGCAATCCCACTGAAAGCATAACTGTTCCTGTTAATGGTCCAATTTCAAAGTGAGTAATTTTGAATAAAGCTCCAACGATTACCACTGCCGCTCCCATACCATAAGCGAAATTCATTGCTTTTTTACTTAATAATGCCATAATACTTTTTTTTTAGGTTTAAAATAGATTTGTTGGATATTGATAAAATTATAAATTACTTTCTTTTGCTTCCGCTGCCGTTACCAGTTACCTGAGTTCCCATGTAATCTTGTACAGTTCTGAATCCGATGTAACTTCTAGCTGAATCAGCATATTCGTGGTCACGAGTACTTACTTGTAGGAAATAAGCAACGTCTTTCCAAGAACCTCCACGAACTACTTTTCTTTGGTTTTTACCATCGATTACGTTTGGATTCATTGTAGAAACATACTCGTAAGCGTTTGGATTGTAAGCAGAGTCAGTCCATTCTGAAACGTTACCTGCCATATTGTATAATCCGTAACCATTTACTTCATATGATTTAGCCTCTACAGTATACAAAGCCTCGTCAGCAGCATAATCTCCTCTACTTGGTTTAAAGTTTGCTAAGAAACAACCTCTATCACTTTTAGTATAAGGACCTCCCCAAGGGTAAGTAGCAGATTCAAGACCACCTCTAGCCGCATATTCCCATTCTGCTTCAGTTGGTAATCTGAAAGCATTTACTAAGTCACGACCTTTTTTCTTAGATTTGATATAACTGTTTTTGTTTAGTGTTCTCCAAGCGCAGAATGCTTTTGCTTGTTTCCAAGTCACACCAACTACAGGATAATCTCCATAAGCTTTGTGCCAGAAATAATCGTTATGCATTGGCTCATTATATGAATAAGCGAAATCTTTAATCCAAACAGCAGTATCAGGATAAACATTTACTTGCTCTGTTTTTACGAAATCACTTCTTTTTCCAACTTTAGCTTTTGCAGCAGCTTGAATATCCATCCATGAGTAACGGAATTTCAATTTATTTACATCAATTGTTCTTAAACCATTATATGATTCTTCAATTGGTAAATACATAGAGTCCATAACCTCAGCATAATATTCATCTGGATATGCTTTAGTATCTTTAATTAATTTAACTTTTCTGTTTAATTTTCTTCCAGCATATGGATCATCTTTTGTACCTACACTATAATAGTTATCGTACATATATTTATCATAAGCTGTCATTTTTTCTGGATCAGAATCATTAAAAGCATAGTCAGCAATACTTCCGCCTTTGCTTCCTTTACCGCCAGTAGATTTCTGTCCCGTTTCATCAGCTAAGATTGCTAAACGAACTCTCATTGTAGAATCTTTTACCCACTCCACAAATTGACGATACTCACTGTTAGTAATCTCAGTTTCATCCATGTAAAATGAACGAACAGTTACCGTTTTAGTCGGAGCATCTTCCACATTAGCCAAATCAGCATCTGATTTACCCATAATAAAAGATCCACCCGGAACTAATGTCATTCCATAAGGCTTTTCGGGATGCCATTTCCCTCCTGTAACACCAACTAATTCACCTTTGTCTCCTGACTTACCACAGCCGATTACCAGTGTTAACATTGCTGCAAATGCAATAAACTTCTTCATATAAATTTGGGATTATCTATTCATTATTAAAAGTCCGTAAACGTATTTATTATTTCTCTAAAAAACAATACTACTTGCGAATTTTATTTTACCGTTCAAAAATAATGTTAAATAAAATAAAAAAAAAATATTTTATCGATAAACTGTGACAAAAAATCGATGTAAAACGTTAATTTTTATGCTATATAAATATTTTCTTACTAATTAATTTTAACTTTTTTATTCTGATTCTAAAAACTTAAGATTTACCTTAAGTTTTATTCTTATAAAGCATTTTTTCGCTGCGCTTTCCACCATCTTTCTGGCAATTCTTGATTGCAAGCAGCTAAATATTCTTCATAGGAACAGGGTAATAACGTATTTCTTTTCAACTTATTGTGACCATTTGACTGAAAAGGAATTTCGATCCACCAACGATCTGTTTTGTCACTTTTATAAAAGATCAATTCTTCATCTTCTAATGGAACGATATATTTCAAATAATTAGCGCGGCTTCCAAAAGGATATTCTTTTGAACGGTAGTGATATCCTTCAATAAAATACCATACAATCTGCGAAATAATTACAGATTCTGCCATTGTACTATTGTGATTAAACACACCAAAAGCAGAAACTTTATCACTTATTCCCGCATATCTTGACAAAGCACAAATTTCTTTTCCGTTGAATCCGTTAGGTTCAAACGTAACATTATTTCCTGAAGCAGAAGATTTTACAGAATTCAAATCGAAACTCACTAAATCTGCATCTCTAAAAACTGGCTCTGCCAAAGTAATTTTATTCGAGATTTCACCTAAACGATACGCATCAAAGAACAGCTTTTCGATTAAGTCAATTTCTTCTTGAGAATTGTAATAGGTTTGATATCCTATGTTACAGTAATTAAAAAGGTTATTCGGCTCATCTATAATGATTTTAGTCAAATACGAATTAGCCGAAACTGATTCATTTTCTTTACCAAAATCAAATTTATTATCTACTGCCACTAAATTAACCATCTGCTCCAAATCATCGTAAGCACGATACAAAGCATATGTTAAATCTTGAGAACCTCCCAGGACTATAGGAATGACTTTTTTCTTGATTAAAGCAGCAACAACTTTCTTTACCGCAAAATAAGTATCCTCTACAGAATCTCCGGCAAGAATATCTCCTAAGTCAGCAATTGAAGCATCCCAGTTACCAGGAAACATACTGTACAACTTCTTACGAACAGCCGAAAGATTAACTTCGTTAACCATGTTGATATTTGTACGATCTTCTAAAACACCAACTACGGCTATATTAATTTTGTCAATATCAGGAAACTGATCTTGGGTATGAAAAACAACTTTACTTCCAAGTTCTTGTGAAGACAGTGCGCTGACGAATTTTACAATCGCATCATTTACTGGTTCTAGAAAATCAAATTCCATCTATATATTTATTTCTTTTTTGCAGCTGCTTTTTTAGCAGGCGCTTTTTTGGTTGCTGTTGTCTTTTTTGCTGCAGTTTTCTTTGCAGGTGCTTTTGCGGCTATCATTTCTTGAACTTGAGGCAATGTTAACTGCGTTGCGTCTACATCTTTACTTAATTCAATTTTGATTTTACCTTTTAGGATTACAGAACGTCCCCAACGGGCTTTTTCTACTACTATCCCTTCCTCTTCCCAATTGTGAAGCACTTTATCAATATTTTTCTGAAGCTTGTCTTCAATAAGCTCCTCTACATCTGCTTGTGATAAATTGTCGAAATTATATTTCTTGCTTACATTTACAAAAAGTCCGTTCCATTTAATGAATGGTCCAAAACGTCCCACTCCTTTTTGAACACCTTCTCCTTTATAAACCGCAATTGGTGCATCTGCAAGTGCTTTTTCGTCAATTAGTTCTTGAGCCCTTTCTTTAGACACATTCAAAGGATCTTCTCCCCTTGGCAGTGAAATAAAAACGCTTCCGTGACGAACATAAGGACCGTAACGACCGTTATTTACTTCAACTTCTTCTCCTTTATATTCTCCTAAACTTTTAGGAAGTAAAAATAAATTTAAAGCTTCTTCAAGCGTAATGTTTCCAATATTTTGATCTGCCATTAAACTGGCGAATTTTTTATCTTCATCATCTGCTTCTCCAATCTGAGCCATCGGCCCAAATTTTCCTAAGCGAACAGAAACTTGTCTTCCATCAGCATCTTTTCCTAAAATTCTCTCACCGCTTTCACGTTCAGCATTTGCTTCAACTTCTTTTACATTAGGATGAAATTGATTGTAGAAATCCTGCATCATTATAGCCCAGTCAATATTTCCTTCGGCAATTTCGTCGAAGTCCTGCTCTACTTTTGCTGTAAAATTGTAATCTAAAATGTTTCCGAAATTCTTCACTAAGAAATCCGTAACAATTGTTCCGATATCTGTAGGAACTAATTTTCCTTTATCAGAACCTGTATTTTCTTTTAGCAATTTCTCTCCTACTTTACTATTTTGAAGAGTAAGCTGCGTGTAATTACGTTCTTGACCTTCTAATGTTCCTTTTTCAACATAATTTCTGTTGATAATTGTTGAAATTGTAGGTGCATAAGTAGAAGGACGGCCAATTCCAAGTTCCTCCAATTTTTTCACTAAAGAAGCTTCAGTGTATCTTGCTGGCGGTCTGGAATATCTTTCTGTAGCTGTAATATAATTATTAGCTAGTTTTTCATTTACTTTTAATGCTGGAAGCATTCCTTCTTGCTCTTCTTCATCGTCATCATGCCCTTCTAAGTACACTTTTAGGAATCCTTCAAAAAGCAAAACTTCACCAGAAGCTGTAAAAATCTCACTGTGATTATCGGCTTCAATTTTTACATTTGTTCTTTCCAGCTGTGCATCGCTCATTTGCGAAGCCAATGTTCTTTTCCAGATCAAATCGTACAAACGAGCCTGATCACGATCTATATTTACAGAGTGACGAGACATATCTGTTGGACGAATAGCTTCGTGCGCTTCCTGTGCTCCTTTGTTTTTGTTGGCAAAAACACGAGGTTTTGAATACTCTTTTCCGTAAGATTTGATAATTTCAGCTTCAGCTGCATCCATTGCTTCTTTAGAAAGATTCACAGAATCGGTTCTCATATAAGTAATAAGTCCCGCTTCGTAAAGACGTTGTGCTAACTGCATGGTAATTCCAACTGGCAAGTACAATTTTCTTGCTGCTTCCTGCTGCAATGTAGAAGTTGTAAAAGGTGATGTTGGAGATTTTTTGGTAGGTTTAGTTTCTAAATCGGCTACCTTATATTTAGAACCGATATTTTGATTTAAGAAATCTTCGGCTTCTTTTTTAGTATTGAAATTTTTAGGCAGTTTTGCTTTGAAAACTTTTCCAGCTTCGTTTACAAATTCTGCAACAATAGAATAAGTTGCAACTGCATTAAAATTTTGAATTTCACGTTCTCTTTCTACAATTAAACGTACAGAAACAGATTGTACACGTCCCGCTGACAGTCCGCCTTTGATTTTTCTCCATAAAACCGGAGATAATTCGTAACCTACTAAACGATCCAAAACACGACGTGCCTGTTGTGCGTTTACTAAATTATAATCAATTTCTCTTGGATTGTCAATTGCTTTAAGAATCGCAGATTTGGTAATCTCATGAAAAACAATTCGTTTCGTTTTTTTAGTATCCAGTTTTAATTCTTCCGCCAAGTGCCATGAAATAGCCTCTCCCTCGCGGTCCTCATCGGATGCTAACCAAACCGTTTCGGCATTCTTAGATAGTGTTTTAAGTTTACTTACCAAGGCTTTTTTATCGGGAGAAACTTCATATTTAGGTTTAAAACCATTTTCTACATCTACTCCTATTTCCTTTGATGGTAAGTCTGCTATGTGACCATAACTTGACTCCACCTGAAAATCACTCCCAAGAAATTTCTCGATCGTTTTCGCCTTTGCAGGTGACTCCACTATTACTAAATTCTTTGCCATTGCTCTATTTTTCTGCAACAAAAGTATCTATTTTTTTTAAATATTAACCTTACGAATGCATTTTTGAGGTATTTTGATATTATGAAACTTAAAATTGCAGATTTATCTGTAATAATCTCTATTATATATATAGGTATAACTTTTAATCGTTTATGACCTAGAAATGTTCTTTTTAAAACCGACTATCCTAGCCCAGATTGCAGCGAAAAGCCCGGAGTAAAAAAAATAAAAGTTTCTTGTTTTAAAAAAGCGACCAGCGGAAGCTCTTTTTAAAACATTAGAAACTTTATTTTTTTTTATGAGGACTTGAAGCGAAAAGCTGGAAATTGCTTCTGAATATTGTAAAAAAGCAAAAGTTACGTGTAAAATGTTTTTAATCAGTATTTCTCAAAACATTGTTAATTCTTTTCCTGACATCTTGTCACATTCATCACAATTACGCTATCTTTGCACTTTGAATTTTTATAATGGAAAAGATTATTGAAGAAAGCAAACAGGGCGAAAGTCTTGTTTTGGAAAATAAACCTGATAATACTAAAAAACTTTTTATAGAAAGTTACGGCTGTGCGATGAATTTTTCGGACAGTGAAGTCGTAGCTTCCATTTTGTCTGACGGCGGTTACAACACTACTTCGGTTTTAGAAGAAGCTGATTTGGTTTTGGTAAATACTTGCTCAATTAGAGATAAAGCCGAACAAACTATTCGTAAACGTTTAGAGAAATATAATGCTGTAAAACGTACCAATCCAAAAATGAAAGTGGGCGTTTTGGGTTGTATGGCAGAACGTTTGAAAAGTCAGTTTTTGGAAGAAGAAAAAATAGTTGATCTTGTTGTTGGTCCAGACGCCTACAAAGATCTTCCTAATTTATTGGCTGAAGTTGAAGAAGGACGCGACGCTATTAATGTAATTTTATCTAAAGAAGAAACTTACGGAGATATTTCGCCTGTTCGTTTAATGAGTAACGGAATCACAGCTTTGGTTTCTATAACTCGCGGATGTGATAATATGTGTACGTTTTGCGTTGTACCTTTTACACGCGGACGTGAACGCAGTCGTGAACCTCAAAGTATTATGAATGAGATTAAAGATCTTTGGGAAAAAGGCTTTAAAGAAATTACACTTTTAGGTCAAAACGTTGACAGTTACCTTTGGTATGGAGGCGGTTTGAAAAAAGATTTTGTAAACGCTTCTGAAATGCAAAAGGCAACTGCTGTCGATTTTGACCAATTATTAGAAATGGTTGCTGTTGGTTTCCCTAAAATGCGTATTCGTTTTTCAACTTCAAATCCGCAGGACATGCACGAAAGTATTTTGCATGTTATCGCAAAATATCCAAATATCTGTAAACATATCCACTTGCCGGTACAGTCTGGAAGTAACCGAATTTTAAAAGAAATGAATCGTCTGCATTCTCGCGAAGAATATATGGCTTTGATTGATAAAATTAGAGCGATTGTTCCAGATGCTTCGATTTCGCAAGATATGATTGCCGGTTTCCCAACGGAAACGGAACAAGATCACCAAGATACGATGAGTTTGATGGAATACGTGAAATATAATTTCGGTTATATGTATTCGTATTCTGAACGCCCTGGAACTTTGGCTGGAAGAAAAATGAAAGATGATGTTGAAGAAGAAACCAAAGCTAGAAGATTACAAGAAATTGTTGATTTACAGCAAAAACACGCTTGGTTTAGAAGTGAAGAATTTGTTGGCAAAACGGTTGAAGTTTTAGTTGAGAAAGTTTCTAAGAAATCAAAAGAAGAGTTTTCTGGAAGAAACTCTCAAAGTATTACAGTGGTTTTCCCGAAAGAAAATTACAAAATTGGCGATTTCGTAAACGTAAAAATTACAAGCTGTACTTCTGGAACTTTGAAAGGTGAAGCTGTTGGTTTGAGCGAAATGAATTAAAAAAAATAAGTGTTTATGAATAATGAAATAGTTATAAAACCCAACTATACATTAAAAGAATATTTGAATTTTACGTATAAAAATTTATTTTCTAAATGGGGCATAAAACTTGTTTTTGTAATTGCTTTATTTATGTTGGTATTTGATTTAGTATATTTATTTCAAACCAGTAATCTTGTAAGTTTTTCTAATGGAATTCCAATTTTCAACATAATACTTCCAATTTTAGTATTTATAATTTTTCCAAGTTCTATCTATTTAATGCTAAAAAAAGCAGTTCAAAAACAAAAAGAAGAAGAAATTCATTTTATTTTTAATTCAAATTATTTTAGAATAAAAAAAGAGCTTTCTGATGTAAAAAAACCTTGGACTTCTTATAAATCTATTGTTGAAACAGAAAATTATTTCTTGGTTAAGCAAAACAATCATCAAACTGATTTTTTTCCAAAACGTTTTTTTTCTGAACAACAACTTGTTGATTTTAAAGAATTAATTCAGAAATTAGACTTAGAAAAGAAATTACAACGCTAAAAATCAAATATCAGCCAAAAGTTTAAAAGTTAAAGGATAAAGTACAAAACTTGAAACCTGAAACAAACAAAAAACTTGAAACAAAACTATATGGAAACAGTTCAAGCAATAAAACAGCGATTTGAGATTATTGGTAATGATCCGAAATTAAATCGTGCTATCGAAAAAGCCATTCAGGTTGCTCCAACTGATATTTCGGTTATGGTAACTGGGGAAAGTGGCGTTGGTAAAGAAAACATTCCTAGAATTATACATTCGCTTTCGCACAGAAAGCATGGTAAATATATTGCAGTAAACTGTGGAGCTATTCCGGAAGGAACAATTGATAGTGAACTTTTCGGTCACGAAAAAGGAGCTTTTACTGGCGCAACAAGCACTCGTGAAGGTTATTTTGAAGTGGCTGACGGCGGAACAATTTTCCTTGACGAAGTTGGAGAACTTCCATTGACCACTCAAGTAAGATTACTTCGTGTTCTGGAAAATGGTGAATTTATTAAAGTAGGTTCTTCTCAGGTTCAGAAAACAAATGTTCGTATCGTTGCTGCAACAAACGTGAATTTATTTAACGCAATCGAAAAAGGTAAATTCCGTGAAGATTTGTACTATCGTTTAAGTACAGTCGAAATTACCTTACCTCCTTTAAGAGAAAGAAACGACGACATTCATTTGTTATTCAGAAAATTTGTTGCCGATTTTGCTCACAAATACAAAATGCCTCCTTTAAGACTGGACGATGATGCTGTACAGCTTTTACAGAAATTTAGATGGAGCGGTAACATTCGTCAGCTTCGAAATGTAGCAGAACAGATTTCTGTATTAGAAACCAATCGTGATATCACTCTGGCAACTTTAAAATCGTATCTGCCTGCGGAAGGAAGCAACTTACCCTCTGTAATCAGTGACAGCAAAAAAGAAAGCGATTTTAGCACAGAAAGAGACATATTATATAAGGTACTTTTTGATATGAAAAGCGACCTGAATGATTTGAAGAAACTGACTTTAGAACTGATGAAAAACGGAACTTCTAAAGTACAAGATATAAATCCGAATTTAATTCAGAAAATATACGGAAATCAGGAAAACGACAGTGAGATTGATTTTGAGGAAGAACCAAGAACTGCTGTTATGACAACGCCAGCGGTTCGTGAAGACAATTATCAGATACAAGACGATAATTATTTGTTTGCCGAAACTATCGAGGAAGAAGAAATTTTACGTCTGGAGCAAAAAGAAATCGAAATGATCAAAAAATCATTAGAAAAAAACAAAGGAAAACGTAAAGCAGCAGCTGACGAATTAGGTATTTCTGAAAGAACTTTATATCGCAAAATCAAACAATTCGATTTATAAAATAATTAAATTACAATATTTAAAATTCCAAACTCCAATTACTATATTTGAACACATTTGGAATTTGAAACTTAAAAGATTGGATTTTTTCCAATATACATTATGAAAAAAATATATTCTCTTTTTGCATTATTAAGCCTTTTCATGCTGAGTGGCTGTTCTGTTTACAATTTTACAGGAACAGGAAAAATCGATGCCAAAACCTTTCAGGTTAACTTTTTTCAAAACAATGCCGATTTAGTAGAACCAGGTATCGACAGAACTTTTACACTGGCGCTGCAGGATTTAATAATGAATCAGACTAATCTAAACTTAGTCAGTGTAAATGGCGATTTAACATACGAAGGAGAAATTGTAGATTACAGAATTACTCCAATGACAGCCACGGCAGATCAGCAGGCTGCACAAAACCGTTTGTCAATTCGTGTGAATGTTAGATTTACCAATAAGAAAAAAGAAACAGATGATTTCGAAAAACCTTTTGAGTTCTACTATGATTTCCCAGGACAACAACTTCCGTCGGGAGCAGTATTAAATGATGCTCTTAAAACAATTTTCGAAAGAATCACCCAGGATATCTTTAATGAATCCTTGGCAAAATGGTAGTTTTGAGTTTAACTGTTAAATCGTTTATTCGTTAAATCGACTAAATGACAAACATAAAATCATACCATTAAACAAATAAACGATTAAACAAAAAAAAATGAACGTTACCGATTATACCTACTTAATGAATAAACCGGATGCTATTACAGAAAAGCAGGCGGATGCATTAGGAAGTGTTTTGAATGAATTTCCGTATTTTCAAAGTGCACGCGCATTACGATTAAAAGGACTTTACAATCAAAACAGTTTTAAGTATAATTACGCTTTAAAAGTTACAGCGGCTCATACTTCTGATCGTTCTGTTTTATTTGATTTTATTACTTCTGAAGCTTTTACATCTGTTCAAAATGATTTCTACGAACAAAAACTTAGAGATCTACTGGAAATTACAGTTTTTGACAGCGAAATTATTTCACCAGAGCAAATTCGAAAAGCTCTTGAAAAGCCAAATACTGAAGAACAGACTGTTTCTGAAACAATTAAAGAAACTTTAATTCCGCCAGCAGAAACCTCTGCGGCTGTAGAACCTGTAAAAGAGGAAGAATTGATAAAAGCAGAAGAACCAACAAAGATTGAAGAACCTGCAACAATTCAAGAAACTGTAACGACCAAAGAAACTGAAAATATTCACGAGATAGATCCTTCGATTTTTCTGGCTATCAAAGAAGCACAGACAGTAACTTTTGATAAACCAGTAACAGAAGAGAAGCCTAAAACGATTCCTGAAATAGATCCGTCTATTTTTATGGCTATCAAAGAAGCACATTCTGTAATTTATGAAAAACCTCTTATCGTTATCGAAGAGGAAAAGAAAAACGATCCGATTATCAGTTCTGAAACAACAGAAACTGTAAAAGAAAATGAAACTGTTTCGCTTACAGAACCTGAAAAGACAGAAGAACCTAAAATTGACCGTATTGAAAATTCCATTTTAAGCTCGATTAAAGAATCAGAAACTCCTTCTTTACCAGAACCTGTTAAAGAAGAACCAAAATTTGATCGTATTGAAAATTCCATTTTAAGTTCCATTAAAGAAGCTGAGGCAGTAATTTCTCAAGAACCTAAAATTGAACCTGTTATTGAAGAGCCTATTTCGACAGACGAAGAAGAGGAAGAAGAAGGCGTTATCGAAGAAATGATAATTCCTGAACCTAAACTTAATTCGCTCGAAAAATCAATTCTTTCTTCGATTAGAGAAGCGGAAACAGTAATTCCTAAAGTGGAGAAGAAAGAAGAAATTCAAGAAGAAGTCAAAGAAGAAGCTGTAGAAGAAGTTCAGGAAGAGATTATCGAAGAAACTGCAGCAGAATTCGAAGAAGAAACAAATGAATCTGTAAAAACGGCAGCAGAACATTTGGAGATTGGCAAACCTTTAGATTTTTCACTAAGAGAAAAACACTCTTTCCAGGAATGGCTTCAATTATCTAGAACAGAACCAATTGACCGTTCAAACGAAGTTTCTCCAGAAGAAAAAGCAGAAAGAGAAGCTGCCGAAAGAGCACAACAAGAAGAAGAGAGACAAAAAAAGGCTAGTCTAATTGACAAATTTATCGAAAGCAACCCTAAAATTTCTCCAATCAAACCTGGAAATACAGCTCCGGTTGTTCAAATTGAAAGTGCTCCAGAGGACAATTCATACCTAATGACGGAGACTTTGGCCAGAGTATATCTGGAACAAAAGAAATATACAAAAGCAATTCAAGCTTATGAAATATTAATTTTGAAATATCCAGAAAAAATTACTTTCTTTGCAGACCGCATATCGGATATAAAGATTTTACAACAAAATAACAATAACAATAACAATAATTAAGTAATGAGCACATTTTCAATTTTTTTAGTTTTAATCACAATAGTTTGTTTTCTATTGATCGTAGTTATCATGGTACAAAACCCTAAAGGAGGCGGATTGTCTTCTACTATCAGCGGAACGCAGATGTTAGGTGGAGTACAAAAAACAACTGACTTTTTAGATAAAAGTACTTGGACTTTAGCTACTGTTTTAATTGTGCTAATTTTACTTTCAAGTTTAAGTTTCTCTGGTGCTTTAAGCGATACAGATTCTAAACTTATTGAAAAAACAGAAGCTCCTGCAAACGTACCAGCTCCTGCTCAAGGAAACACTCCTGCTCCAGCAGCACCAGCAACTAAATAATTTTAGTTCAATATAAAAATCTAATGCCAGCCTGTCAAAGCTGGCATTTTTTTTAAGAAATAATGTCAGTTTTACCAGCATGGCATAATTTCTGAAAGTTTATAGAACATAAAAAAATGTATAACTTATAATAATATAAAATCATGGCTTTAAACATTAAACCGCTTTCAGACCGCGTACTTATTGAGCCTGTTGCAGCTGAAACCAAAACTGCCTCAGGTATTTTTATTCCTGATACTGCCAAAGAAAAACCTCAAAAAGGAACTGTAGTTGCAGTAGGAAACGGATCTAAAGATCATACTATGACTGTAAAAGTTGGTGATACTGTTCTTTACGGCAAATATGCAGGAACAGAATTAAAATTAGAAGGAACTGATTATTTGATTATGCGTGAGGACGATATCTTAGCGATAATCTAAAAAATATTGTATTAAGTACGAAGTATTAAGAATTAAGAACTTCATTTAACTTGAAACAAATCAAACTTTAAACAAAAATTAAAATGGCAAAAGATATAAAATTTGATATTGAAGCACGTGACGGTTTAAAACGTGGTGTTGATGCATTAGCAAATGCTGTAAAAGTAACTTTAGGACCAAAAGGTCGTAATGTAATCATTGGGAAATCATTTGGTGGACCAACTGTTACTAAAGATGGTGTTTCTGTTGCAAAAGAAATCGAATTGAAAGACCCATTAGAAAATATGGGCGCACAAATGGTTAAAGAAGTTGCTTCTAAAACCAATGATCTAGCAGGAGACGGAACTACAACTGCTACCGTTTTAGCTCAAGCTATTGTAAAAGAAGGTCTTAAAAACGTTGCTGCTGGTGCAAATCCAATGGATTTGAAACGCGGAATCGACAAAGCAGTTGAAACTATTGTTGCTGACTTAGCAAAACAAGCTAAAGTGGTTGGAAGTGATTCTGACAAAATCAAACAAATTGCTTCTATCTCTGCTAACAATGACGAAGTTATTGGTGAATTAATCGCTACTGCTTTCGCTAAAGTTGGAAAAGAAGGAGTTATCACTGTTGAAGAAGCTAAAGGAACAGATACTTTTGTAGATGTTGTTGAAGGAATGCAGTTTGACAGAGGATATCTTTCTCCTTACTTCGTAACAAACCCAGAGAAAATGGAAGTAGAATTAGACTCTCCATACATCTTATTATACGACAAAAAAGTATCTTCTTTAAAAGAATTACTTCCAGTTTTAGAGCCGGTTGCACAATCAGGAAAACCATTATTGATTATTGCTGAAGATGTTGACGGAGAAGCTCTTTCTACATTAGTAGTAAACAAATTAAGAGGTGCTCTTAAAATTGCTGCTGTAAAAGCTCCAGGTTTTGGAGACAGAAGAAAAGCAATGTTAGAAGATATCGCTATCTTAACTGGTGGAACTGTAATTTCTGAAGAAAGAGGTTATACATTAGAAAATACAACTATCGAAATGTTAGGAAACGCAAAAAGAGTTTCTATCGATAAAGACAATACAACTATCGTAAGCGGTGCAGGTGAAGCTGATATCATCAAAAATAGAGTAAACCAAATTAAAGGTCAGATGGAAACTACAACATCTGATTACGATAAAGAAAAATTGCAAGAGCGTTTGGCTAAATTAGCTGGTGGTGTTGCTGTTCTTTATGTTGGTGCTGCTTCTGAAGTTGAAATGAAAGAGAAAAAAGACAGAGTTGACGATGCTTTACACGCAACTCGTGCAGCTGTTGAAGAAGGAATTGTTGCTGGTGGTGGTGTAGCTTTATTAAGAGCTAAACTTGCTTTAGCTGACTTAAAAGCGGATAACGCTGACGAAGCGACTGGAATCCAAATCGTTTCTCGCGCTGTTGAAGCTCCATTAAGAACTATCGTTGAAAACGCTGGTCTTGAAGGTTCTGTTGTTGTAGCTAAAGTTTCTGAAGGTTCAGGTGATTTTGGATACAATGCAAAAACTGATGAATATGTAGACATGCTTACTGCTGGAATTATCGATCCTAAAAAAGTAACTCGTGTTGCATTAGAAAATGCTGCATCTGTTTCTGGAATGATCTTAACTACAGAATGTGCATTAATTGATATTAAAGAAGAAAACGCTGGCGGAATGCCAATGGGTGGCGGAATGCCAGGAATGATGTAATTCATTCTCTTCTTAAAACTTAAAAGCGCTGGATTTTTATCTGGCGCTTTTTTTTGCCACAAATTGCACGAATTTCCACGAATTCTTTTTTTTCTTTGCGAATATTTTTAGCCACAGATTAAAGGATTATAAAGATTAAAATCTGTGATAATCTTTTTAATCTGTGGCAAAATTAACAGCAAAACAATTCATGGAAATTCGTGCAATTACTTCGTCAGTTCGCTATCGCTCGGGCCGTGGCATACTTTTTTATTTAACATTCTCTTTTTCTTTAAAAAATCTGTTATATCTACCTTTGCGGTTCTATTAAAAATTGCACAATGAGAAAATTCACAACTCACTTTTTATCTTTCACATTTTTACTTCTTACTATTTTTTTACAAGCTCAAAATACTAAAGACAATTATGTTGTTTTAGTTTCTATGGATGGTTTCCGTTGGGATTACGGTAAGCAATTTAATCTTCCAAACCTAAAACAAATTTCAAAAGAAGGTGTTCATGCCAAATCGATGAAACCTTCATATCCAACCAAAACTTTTCCCAATCATTATACTATCGTAACAGGTCTTTATCCAGATCATCACGGAATCATCAATAATGTTTTTTATGATGCTGAATTAAATCAATCTTTTTCATTATCAAGCGAAGCAAAAAATGATTCTCGTTTTTATGGAGGAAATCCGATCTGGAATTTAGCAGAACAACAAGGCGTAAAAACAGCTTCTTTCTTTTGGCCGGGTTCTGATATTGACAAAAGAAATCCAAGCTATTTTAAAAATTACAATGGTAAAATTCCGTACGAGGCTAGAATTGACACCGTTATGAAATGGCTGCAGCTTCCAGAAAAACAAAGACCTCATCTGGTAACTTTGTATTTTGATGAACCTGATCATTCAGGACATAATTTTGGTCCGCTTTCGCCACAAACTAAAAAAGCAGCAATAAAAATGGATTCGATTATGGGCGAATTGTCAAGAAGATTGGATCAATTATCAATCGGTAAACAAATTAATCTAATCATTGTTTCAGACCACGGAATGGCAGATATTTCTAACGATAAAAAAGTGGCTGTTTTAGATTATTTAAAACCAGAATGGCTGGGTTATAAAGATGTAATCAATCCTATTATGAGTTTACAAGCAAAAAACGGCTTTAAAGATTCTATTGCAAATGCTTTAAAAAAAGTACCTCATATTAAATTTTGGAAATCGACTGAAGTCCCAAAAAGACTGCATTACGGAACAAATCCGCGTGCGCATGATTTTGTTATTGAAGCCGAAAAAGGATATAGTTTAGTAAGTAAAGAAAGCACGCATATTAAAGGCGGAACGCATGGTTATGACAATGACAACAAAGATATGCATGCCATTTTTTATGCAAAAGGTCCTGCTTTTAAAGTAGACAAAACGGTAAAAACTTTTCCAAATATTTCTGTTTATCCTTTAATTGCTCACATTTTAGGCTTACAAGTTGGTGAGATTGACGGGAAGTTAAGTGATGTTAAATCGATGCTCCGCTAATTAGAGAATTTGTCAATTAGAAAATGAGATAATTAGAAAATTCTTGAATTGAAATAATTAATTGAATTGCCTCCAGCTTTAGCTGGAGTTCAGCATTCAGAATAAAAAAAAGGCTTTAGCCGAACTATAAAGTTTGGCTAAAGCCTTTTTCTCAAAGAACCAATTTGTTCCTCCAGCTAAAGCTGGAGGCAATTCAAAAAAAACAAAATCACACAGTATTTATCTGTAGAGATTCGTGATGTCAAATCATTTTCTAATTGACAAATTATCAAATTGACACATTAAAATCCAGTTGAAATAGAAACCGATTTCCATCCTTCCAATTCCTTTTGAACACTCGCTATTTTTTGGTTTGCCATATTATAAGCATCTTCACCTAAAAACAAATGCAATGGAGGATTTTGATCGTGGCTCACTTTAATTAAAGCTTCTGCTAATTTTACTGGATCTCCTGGCTGATTTTCGTTGATATCCTCTTTGTGAGCGTTTTCAGATTGTCTCACTTCTTTATAATCTGCAATCGGATTTTGAGGTAATAATAATGAACTGTCTTTTAAGAAATCGGTTCTAAAATAACCTGGATAAACGATTGTAGCGTGAACTCCAAATGATTTTACTTCTGCTGCCAAAGATTCTGTTAAACCTGCGACAGCAAATTTTGTAGAACAGTAAATTCCCCAGCCTGGAAACTCTCCGTAATACCCTCCAACAGAAGAGATATTAAAAATATGCCCCGACTGATTCGCACGAAGAATTGGCATTGTATTTCTAATTACATTTAATAATCCGAAAACATTTACTTCGTAGTTTTTTCTAGATTCTGCATCAGTTAATTCTTCCAATGCACCTAGTAATCCGTAACCAGCATTATTGACTAAAACATCAATTGTTTTAAAATGATTTACTGCTTTATCAATTGCCTTTTTTACACTTTCTTCATTAACTAAATCCATTTCAAGAGGCAGAAAACTCTCAGATGTGTTTCCTAATGCTTCAATTAAAGAAGATTCATTTCTTGAAGTTGCCGCTACTTTATAACCTTCCGCCAATAATTTTTTTGCTAATTCTAATCCAAGTCCTTTTGAAGCACCTGTGATAAACCAAACTTTGTTATTTTCCATGATTTTAATTTTTTACATTTTAATTACAGGACAAAGGTATTGGCGAAGTGCTTCTCAAAAATTAAAGCAATCAAGCAAGAAGTTACAAAAATCAAACAATTTCAGTCAAACGATAGATTTTAGGCGAAACCTGAACATTTTTCTTGAAGAAATTAATAAAATGAGACAATTCTTCGAAACCTAAACACCAGGCAATTTCATTAATATTCCAATTGGTTTGTTTCAATAAAATCATCGCTTCCTGCACAATTCTTTCGGAAATAATCTGAGAAGTTGTTTTTCCGGTTGTCTCTTTTAATGCTTTATTCAAATGATTTACATGCACATTTAACTGACTCGCAAATTCTGAAGGCGAACGAAAATTAATTTGCTGCGAAATTGATTCAATCGGGAATTGACGTTCTAACAATTCCAAAAACAAAGAAGAAATTCGAATTGTCGCGTTTGATTTACTATATAATGAAGTAGTTACAGTCTGCGTTTTCAGCGCAAGATGAATAATCTCAAAAACCAAATTTCGGATTACATCATATTTAAATGCATAATCAGAATTGATTTCATCCAGCATTCTTAGATAAACTGATTTCAAAGATTCTGCCAATTCAATAGAAACTGGAACAACAGGATTTCCGCCGGGCTGGAATAATGGATACTCTTTTAAATTCCCAAATTGACTAAAAAAAGCATCTGTAAAAATGCAGAAAAATCCCGTCTGGTTTTCATCAATATGCTCCCAGCTATACGGAATTTGAGGATTTGCAAAGAACAAAGCCTGATCTTCTATTGCTACAACTTTATCGGCATAATGTACTTTGTTTCTGCCGATGATTAAACTTATTTTATAAAAGTCTTTTCGTGTGTAAGGCAATGGATTACAAGTGCTCCCGATATAATCATCCAATTTAAAAACATTAAAATGTCCGATTTCTTTTTTAAGATTCTCGGGCATTCCTTTTATTTTTACAGTGTAAAAGTCTTCTAAAGTTTCTGTGAGTTTCATTTTGTAAAGTTACAAAAATCAATCTTTAGTTAATTAGAAAATGTGGCAATGATAAAATATGATAATTAACGAATCGCGTGTCACCCTGAGCGAAGTCGAAGGGCTTTCCTATTGGCACGAAGGCTTCGACTTCGCTCAGCCTGACAAAAAAGATATAGATAAAACAACAAACGCGAAAGGTTTAAAAAAAATATCGGGTTTATCGCAAATAACAGCGTCTTTTTATCTCAATTTGAAATTTCTAATTTTCTAATTGCCACATTATCTAATTAACTAACCACTTTATACGTAGGATCTTCAATAACATTTACATTAATAACGGCATCTGCATTTTTAAGTAATTGTCGACAGTCTACACTTAAATGCTGTAACTCTACTGTTTTGTTTAATTGATTGTATTTTTTAGTCAGATTGTTCAATGCTTCAATTGCCGACATATCTGAAACCCTGCTTTCTTTAAAATCGATTATAACGTGATTTGGATCGTTTTGTACCTCAAACTTTTCCATAAAAGCAGTTATAGAACCAAAGAATAACGGACCGTAAATCTCGTAGTGTTTTATTCCGTTTTCATCAATGTAATTACGTGCACGGATTCTTTTGGCGCTTTCCCAAGCAAAAACCAAAGCAGAAATAATAACGCCAATTAAAACCGCTAAAGCCAGATTATGCAATACAATTGTAATTAATGCCACCAAAATTCCGACGAAAATATCGTGTCTTGGCATTTTATTGATGATTCTGAAACTCGCCCATTCAAAAGTTGTAACAGCTACTATCATCATTACACCAACTAAAGCTGCCATTGGCAGTTTCCCGATTACTGGCGCACCAAAAAGTATGATTAATAAAATGGTCAACGCTGCAATTATTCCAGAAAGTCTTGCTCTTGAACCAGCGCCAAGGTTTACCAAAGTCTGTGCGATCATCGGACAGCCGCCCATTCCGTAGAAAAAACCGTTTAAAATATTCGAACTTCCCTGCGCAATACATTCGCGATTGCTGTTGCCGCGTGTTCCTGTTATTTCGTCGACTAAATTCAGCGTAAGCAGACCTTCTGTCAAACCAACGGCTGCAACGATAACAGAATAGGGAAAAATCACTTTTAAAGTCTCAAAAGAAATGGGAATATTCGGAATATGAAACGGAGGAAATCCGCCTTGAACCGAAGCAATATCTTCAACTGTTTTGGTTTGGATATTAAAAATAATTACCAAAGCAAAAACAACCATAATCGCCACTAAAGAAGCCGGAACTGCTTTTGTAATTTTAGGAAAAACCAAAACAATAGCAACCGTAAGCGCCACCAAACCCAGCATGATATACAAGGGAGTTCCTTGCAGCCATGAAACCTGACCGTTAATTACGGTTTTAAACTGTTCCAACTGCGACATAAAAATTACAACCGCCAATCCGTTTACGAAACCAAACATTACAGGCTGCGGAACAAGCCGAATAAACTTACCCAGTTTAAAAAGTCCGATACAAATCTGCACCACACCGCCGAGTGCAACGGCTGCAAAGACATATTCTATTCCATGCGATTTCATTAAAGCGATCAAAACAATGACCGTTGCTCCCGCCCCGCCCGAAATCATTCCGGGTCTTCCTCCAAAAATTGCTGTTACCAATCCCGCAATAAAAGCGGCATATAATCCCACCAAAGGCGGAAAACCAGCCAGAATTGCAAACGACAAAGATTCTGGAATCATCGTCATAGCCACGGTAAAACCAGCTAAAATTTCGTTTTTATAATTGACTTTTTGAGTGAAATCGAAGAGTTGAAATGCTTTTTTCATAGGGCACAAAATTAGAAAAATAATGCGCAAAAAAAGAACAAACCTTTTCAAGAAGAAAAAGAGGAATGAAGAAATCGATAAATGGAACAAATGTACTAACGCAGCTGTTCTAAAAGAAAAATTAAAATCGAAAGAATAAAGCCTATCATCTTGGTTATTGTTTTTTTGGGATAAAATTATTTAGCAAAAATACTTACAAAAACAGTAAAAACAACTGCGTATTTACACCTGTTTTTAATCTAACCTTACACAAGTATATCCTAAACAGTGCATATAATCCATAATATTATCGCACTGCAGATCCATTCCTTCAACTCTCAAGATTTTATCGCAGTCTTCCAGATCAAAATTAATTTTATAGTCAGGAAATTGAGTCTGTATAATGGCAATGACATAATCTCTTTCTGACTCTTTCTGAACATTTGTTTTAAATATCTCCACAATCATAACGTTCTCTTTTAGTTCTTTCAACGTAATCATTATTATTTTCGATTAAAAAAATTATACGATATTCCAAACCTAACGTAACCCTGCGCATCTTCTTTTTGATCATAAACATAACGGTTGGTTCGCTCGCCTCGCTCTGTAATTCGGGCACTCACAACATTGTTGATACCGCCTTTTGCAAATGCAATCAATTTTGGAGTAAAACTATACTCGTATGTAATCCCAGATTTTAGCTCCAACTGGTTCAGTTCATAAACTCCTTTTAAATTTGCGCTATTTAAATTTAAGTAAAAACTTTCAGTATTTAATTCTGTTCCTAAGGAAATTCTTCCGTTTTCTAAAAGCTCTCTTCTAAACAAAATTCGTTGCGGCAGAATAAAATCCATATCCCATTTTGAGTTTTTAAACTTATGATTAACAGATAAAAGCGGTGTCATTGGCACAATCGAAGATGGATCGAGCAGTAGTAAAACCCCAGCTGTAATAGTCGTCGAAGGTGTTCTTTTAAGCACCAAAACTCCAGAGGCAAAACCTTTTAAACGCTGCAGTCTTTCTTCGTCACCATCTACTGTTGCAGTTGCACTGTAAATAGCCGTTTTTCCAAAAAGCGATGCCATATAAGTTGCTGTTATTGCGCCTGCCCAAAAATGAATATCGGCATTTTCTCTCCTATAACTTTCGCCAGTGCCGTAATTGTAAATATCGCCAAACTCATAGTTCTCATATTTGTAACGGAGCGAAGCCGCTAAAACAAAACGTTTTGATTTTGTAGCATAAAATGGCAGATTAAACGCTGCTTTGAATCGGCTGTGACTCTCAATTCTTCCTCTTTCAAATTTATTCCCGAACAATTCCGAATTGTAATTTGATGGACCAAGCTGTTCGTACTGCACATCAAAAGTTCTAGTGGTCGGAAACTTATCTACTATGGCTTTTCCTAAGGTTTTCATGCCCGGCTCCTTTTCCTGTGCCATGGTTTTTAAAGAAATAAAGACAACTAAAACGGAGATGATTTTGGATTTCATAAAATTAAGTGATGTAAAATTTATTTTGGAATACATTGAAACTGGAACCAAAAGTAAATGAGCCATACTTATTATAACAGTATTTTTATACCAACGGCGTATGATTTATACGAACGGCGTTAGTATAATTTATCCTTTACAAAGGGCTAAAAACTATACGATTATATTATTTTTGCCGTTATGACGATCTCCAAACTTTATCAAAACTTTTTCCTGCGAAATCTATTCGTAAATACACTTGTTTATTTAGTCATTTTAGCCTGCGTTTACGACGAAATAAAACTAGACGGACACAGCTGGTCTTATATTTTAAGTAAAATTGCCGTTGGATATTTCCCGTGTATTGTTTGGATTACCATTTTCAACATCTGCATTATCAAACCTGTTTTATTCAAGAAAAAGGTCAAAACATTCTTTGTGCTTCTTGCAACTTATTGGACTGGGTTTTACTTTTTTATGAACTGGTTTTTTCCTCTTGTTGGTTTAGGAAATTTTAAAACACTGCAAATATTATCGCTGATTATTAACGGAATGTTTTTCTATTTCATTCATGTTGTTATTACCATAAAAATCATGGATGCCGATAAAGATATTATGAACTATAAATCGGAACTTTCGTTTTTAAAACAACAGCTGAATCCGCATTTTTTATTGAATGCCATGAATAATCTTTATGGAGAAGCATTGGCAGAACCAGACAAAGTTCCAGATCGAATCCTGAATCTTTCTGACATGCTTCGCTATCAAATTGAAGCTTCTAAAAAAGATTTTGTTTTGGTTGAAGAAGAAATAGACTTCGTTAAAAAATACATTGAATATTATACGTTTCGAAATGAACGATTAAGTGTAAATCAAAACATTGAAGGCGTTAATAAAGAAATCGAGATTCCGCCTTTATTCTTTTTACCTTTGGTAGAAAATGCCGTAAAGTTTTCTGCTGAAACTCCTGAACCTTTCATTAATCTGGATTTAAAAGTAAAATGCAGAAATCTGACTTTTACTTTAAAAAATAATTATCTCGATTCTGGTTCGCGTCTTTCGAGCACCGGAATCGGAATTGAAAACCTCAAAAGGCGCTTAGAAGTTTACGGTTTAAAACACCATTTAAGCTGTCAGAAAGAGAAAAATATGTTTGTTGTAAAATTAAGTATATGGCACTTACCTACCGCTGTCTCATAATCGATGACGAATCGCCGGCGCATAAAGCGTTGATTTCGCACATCTCCAAATTTGACGAACTGGAACATTCTGGCAGCGCTTTTAATGGTATGGAAGCTATAAAACTGCTCAACGAAAACCAATACGATATTATTTTTCTCGACATTAATATGCCCGTTATTTCGGGTGTCGAATTAATGGAACTCCAACCCAACCGACCGCTTACAATTGTCACCACGGCATATTCAGATTTTGCGCTTTCAGCTTATCAAAACGATGCCATTGATTATTTAATGAAACCTATTTCGTTGGAAAAATTCTCTAAAGCAATCGAAAAAGCTAAAACTTTTCATTCGGGAAATACTATTAAAAAAGAAACATCTAGTAACGAAAAAGTACTTTCATTCCGCTCCAACGGACAAACTATAGAAACGCCGCTTTCTGATATTTTATATATCGAAAGTCTCGGCAATTACATGAAATTGTACAATTGTAAACTTAAATCGCCTGTTATTATTTACGGTTCTTTAGCAAGTATTAGTTCAGAAATTGACTGCTCGAATTTCGTGCAAGTGCATCGTTCTTTTATTGTTAATACAAATAAAATTACTGCTGTTACTTTTAAAAATCTTACAATGTCTAATGGTGATGTTATTCCTGTGGGAAGGAAGTATCAGATTCTTCTAGGTAATCTTTCGATTAGATAATCTTTTTAATGAGATAATTTGTCAATTTGGATAATTAGATAATTTTTTAGAAAGCTCAACTTTTTTTGGTTGGGCTTTTTTATTTTTCACCTGCTAGCGCGAGCGTCTCGCTCGTGAACGCAAAGCATATCAAAAACTAACACTAGAAATACAAATAACCAAACCTATTCAACTTTCAATAGAACACAAAAAAAGCTCCGTTTAATAACGGAGCTTTTAATTTTAGAACAATAAAACTTAAACTGCTTTTACCATTGTCACATTATCACAAGCTTTTTGAATTTGCTTATCTGTGAACTGAGATAAAACTTTAACCAAATCTCTGCTGGTTTTAAGACAGCTTAACATTTTCTGCCTTAGAATGAGATCGTTTGCAAATTCGGTATCGAGCAATAACTCGAAAACTTCTTGCAAATACAAGGGTTGTTTTTTAAAATCGCCTTCAAAACTTAAATTTGAGACGAAAATGGCGACGGAACGCATTACGTCGCGATGTGTTTTTTGATTTTCTATTGTCATATCGAAAATTTAAACGCACGAATCCCCCGCTTTAGATGTGACAAAATACCCCTATAAAGGATAGATTTACTAGCCTTTCGGTTTAAACTACTCATCATGGCGAGGGATCCGATTATGTTAACTTATATGAAGTTTCAATAATATATCCTGAAGTATTTTGTCGATGACAAACGTACAAAATTAAACCTATAACAAGAATAAAAAAATAAGATATTTTCTTACAAAATAATAATTAGGATTTCTTTTTAAAATACTCAATCGCTCCCGTCGACCACAACGCCAGAAAAATCAAAACGGGCTGAAAAAACAATCGTATCAAACGTGCTTGATCTGTATTCATTCCTAATGCATCTATTCCGTTTAGATACTGTGCGATATTACCTGGAAAAACCATTACGTAAAATACAGCCAGAAAAATTCCTATATATACTTTATATCTTGTCATAAATATCAAGACAAGTCCTAGAACTAGCTCTACAATTCCAGAAAGTATCACAACGAGATCTTTATCCATTGGAACCCAATTAGGAACCTGCGCCTGAAAATCCTGCCTTTGAAAAGTAAAGTGCCCAAAAGCGGCCGTAATCATGAATAATCCTAAGAGAATTCTAAAGAAATTCTGCCATTTATTAGTTCGAATATTTTCCATACTATGTTTTATTTTAGAAGAATACGAATCAAATTTAAGGCATTAAACAATAAATTACATTTCATAGTAACTATCGTTTCGTTGTATAATATCTATGTTGTAAAAAGACATGCCATTTGTGTGAATGCTTTTCTAAAAAAACAAATCAACAATGTTTGTTAATTCTTTTCGTCAAAAAAATATTTTTATCTGAATAACTTTTCTTACTTAATTGCCTAAATTCGCATAATTCAGAACCACTAAGATTTTTTTATAACCAATGAGCATTTTTAATTTTTTTAAACGATCAGATATAAAATGTCCAAGATGTCTTGGAAAAGGATTTGTGGACCTAGAAGATATTATTCGTTTAAACAGACAATTAAAATGGGTGCCCGCACCTTGCGCCTACTGCAATGCTTCGGGCAGAGTTGAAAAAGAAATACTTTCAAAAGTTGCTGTAGATTGTATGTACCTCACGATAGATTTACCAGAATCTGTTATCGAAAAAATAAAACAAGGCGATACCGAAACGATCGAAAAAGGCAAAGAACGTGAACGTTTTATAGATCATCTTATTCAATATGCAGAACAGCATTACCTCAATAAAAAACATGGATGCAGCAAGTATCGCTAATTTGTATTTAAGCACAGAAATAGAAAACGCTGCCTTTTCTGTTACCAAAGAAGAACTCGTAAAATACGTTCAAGGTGTGATCAATCTAAAAAGATCAAAACTGAATTAAAGAAAAAATTCAGAAAACTTTGAATCTTTGAACCTCAAAAAGAAAAACCCGTATAAATACGCATAGCCACAATAATTTATAGTGGTAATATTGCTGTGAATAATTTTTAGTTTAGAATTTAGTTTTCGTCAAGGGAGCTTTTTTTAAATTTTTGTCACTTTTTTTGGAACACAAAGTGGGATTTCAAATCGCTGGTAACGATTAGAAATCCCATTTTTTTTGTCATCCTGACGAAGGAAAACAAAACTGGTGGTTACTTATTTCGCTTCAACCTGAAACTTGAAACAAAAAACCTAAAACAAAAAACCAACCAACCTTTTGTATCTTTGCTGCTTCTAAGCCAAAAAAATTAAAGCCCCGAACAGACATGACGCGAGAACATTATATTCCGTTCAACAAAGAATTTTTATTAGAACAGCAGATTGCTTTAGCGGATGATCCTAAAAAAGCCGATGATTTTAAAAAGTTATTTGATATCATCGAGCATTATTATCATTACGAATCTTTTAATTTAAATCGGAATTTAAAGCAGCACTATGCTTTGTACGATCCAGATTTAAGTGAAAAAGAACGTGAGGGTTTTATTGGTAAAAGTAATTTTGGTGTTTTTAAAGAAACGTTGCTGGCTGTTTTAGAACGCGGCAATTATTACAGAATTGATGCTGAAACTTTAAAAGCGGCATTTGAAGAATCGGACTTAGTGGGTTTAAATCTGGCAATTGATTTCAATGCTTTTAAAGATTACGAATTGTACGCCCGCGGTCATCATAAAGCAACAGAAAAGGTTAAGAAATATTTTTTCTGGAAAAAAGAAGTCGAAATCGAGTATTACGACCGCGTCTTAATTTATCTCAATTACAGCGATGCAGATTATCTGGCAGCAAAAAAAGTCAAATTAGGAAAAATGCCGATTGATCCAGGTTCTATTGCTTTGAAAATTTTTAAGCGTGTTCCTAAAAATGATCTCGAAACTGTATTCCCAAATGCGATTCCTAGAATGTCTTTAAAAGACAAATTGTTACTTTGGGTTCCGGGTGTTTTTGGTGGAATTTCGCTTTTAAGTGCCAAGGTAATTCCTGCTTTATTAAATATGTATGACGCCTATCAAACGGGCGAAACCATCGATTTACTAAACAGCAAAACCTCTTTAAATCAAGGATTAATTGCTTTGGGAATCTTGGGCGCTTACTGTTTCCGTCAATATAATAACTTCATCAATAAGAAAATCAGATATTCTAAAACGCTTTCAGACAGTTTGTATTTTAAGAATGTCGGCAACAACAGCGGTGCATTTTATTCGCTTTTAAATTCATCTGAAGAAGAAGATTTGAAAGAAACCATTTTAGCATATGCGTTTTTAAGCCGAAGCCAATATGCATTAACCGCTCAAGAACTTGATTTACAGATCGAATCTTGGTTTGCTTCTCATTTAAAAACCGAATTGGATTTTGACGTAAACGATGCTTTATTAAAACTTAAAAGCATTGGTTTAGGTATAGAAAGTAACGGAAAGTGGAAAGTGATTCCGCTAAATGATGCACTTGTTAAAATCGATGAATTGTAGGATAATGTTTTTGATTATAACCAGAAAACGTTTCCTTTAGATCAAAACTAAAAATACAAATCATGAATAATTCTATTTTAGTTTTAATAACTATTCTAATAAACTTAACTGTTTACAGCCAAACTTCCCGTGATTTTTTTTACAGCGCAAGTAAAAAACATAATGATAAAGACTATAAAGGCGCAATAGAAGACTATAATCAAGCAATAGCCCTCGAACCTGATAGCGGTATGTATTTTTGCAGTAGAGGAATGGCAAATTTCTGCCTGGAAGGCTACAATAATGCCATTGAAGATTATACTAAAGCATTGGAACTTGATTATAATAATGATGTCGTTTACAACTACAGGGCAAATGCAAAATCTAAGCAGAAAAATTATAAGGGAGCCTTAGAAGATTATTCAAAAGCAATAGAGGTTAATCCTAATTATTATTTTGCTTTTATGTCAAGAGGAGAACTAAAAGATTTTTTAAAAGATTACAAAGGTGCTATTTCAGATTTTACCAGAGCAAAGGAAATCTTCACGACTGAATCAGAGCCATACTTTTTAAGAGCAAATGCAAAACAAAAAATAAAAGATTATCTTGGAGCAATTGAAGATTACGATGCATACGAAAAACTAAAAGGTGGTTATAGTCCTCAAATTTTTTTCGGCAGAGGAATCTGTAAAATCTTATCTAACCAAGAAGAAGGAGGTTGTAAGGATCTAAATCGGGTACCTTATTCTGATGAAAATAAGGCAAAAGCTTTGGAAGCGATTAAAAAGTATTGCAAATAATCTTTTCAAATAGCGGTTCTCAATCAAAAAAAATTTTCATTAGATTTACAACAACTAACTCTAAAACCACAAAAAATGAGAACCTTAGACCAATGGTTTACAGAATATGCTGTGAGCCACCAAAACCCAACCAACAAAGCGATACATTACATTTGTGTTCCTGCTATTTTCTTTTCTATTGTTGGCTTATTAATGAGCATTCCGAGCGGAATTATCGCCAGCACTTTAAAACTAAATCTGCCTATTATAGAAAATTGGGCTTTTCTCGTTTTGCTTTTTGTTCTCGTTTTTTACATCAGATTATCGGTTGCAATGGCGTTTAAAATTGCTCTATTTTCGGGAATCTGTTTGATTATCAATTATTACATCGGACAAATTGTACCGCTTTGGGCATTCTCAATCGGTGTTTTTGTGATTGCTTGGATCGGGCAGTTTTACGGACATAATATTGAAGGCAAGAAACCGTCTTTTTTAAAAGATCTTCAGTTTTTATTAATTGGTCCGGCTTGGGTGGTGGAGAACTTATTTTCCAAGAAATAAGTATTTACAATGAAAGCAGAAAAAACAAGTAGAACGGCACAATATATGGCGTTCTTTAGAGCATTGGAAACCAGACGCAAAGACAGATTATTTTCAGATCCTTATGCCATTCATTTTCTAGATTCGAAATTGAGACTTGCAGTTCGTTTGTATCCATATCCTATTTTTGAAAAATATATAAACAATACCATAAACAGAAAAATTCCGGGCGCTTTATCTTCTGGAATTGCCAGAACAAAATATATTGACAGTTTATTAGAAAAAGCGGTTTCCAACGGAATAAAACAAGTTGTAATTTTAGGTGCTGGTTTTGATACTAGAGCAGTCCGTCTTGATTTTCTAAAAACTATTCCTGTAATAGAAATCGACCATCCAAACACTTCCAATTTTAAGGCAGAAGTCTATACAAAGCGCATTGGTAAAATTCCAGAAAATGTTACTTTTCTTCAAATTGATTTTAATAAACAAAATCTAGATGAGTTAGCCTTAAAAAACAATCTAGATTTTTCAATTCCGACAGCAGTTATCTGGGAAGGTGTAACCAATTATCTAACCGAAGAAGCGGTAAAAAGTACGTTTTCTTTTATTTCAAAATTTGCTCCAAACAGTCATGTTATTTTTACCTATGTTCATAAAGATATTCTTCAAAATCCAGCTTCCTTTTTAGGCGGAAAAAAATTATTGGAAGATCTCGAAAAAATAGAAGAACACTGGACCTTCGGATTTCTTCCAGAGGAATTACCGAGTTATTTGAATCAGTTTAAAATTGAACTTTTAGAAGATTTGGGAGCAGATGAATACCGTGAAAAATTTCTTCAGAAACGCTCAGAGAAAGGATATGAATTTTATAGAACTGCAGCTGGAATAAAAAATATACTGTAAATACATACATAGTCAAATAATTACGTGCTTTTTTGCTAATATTTTCTTAATAAAAAAACAACTGATTGTATAATAATTAATTTTACAATTCGTTAAACAATTAAGAAATAAACAAACAAAAAACCACAAACAGATGAAAAAAATCTACATTTTGTTATTCTTTACCGTTGTTAGCAATTTATTTTCTCAAAACGGAAAAATCTATCTAAAAAACTCAAAATTTAAAGTTGGTGCCGAAAACACGTATGTGTACGAAGCGCCCCAAGGAATTACTATTAAAGATAATTCTAAAGCTAGTATTATCGATTCTTATTACGATTCGCAGACTCAAAAATTACTTAAAAAAGGTAAAAATTATGAGTTTACAGCAAAAGTAGCCGACTCGGCAAGAATTCTTCTGGTTATGATCACTAATGGTCAAGAGGTGATCGATAATAATAAAGATCAAGGTTATGCTGTTTATCTAAAAACACAAAACGCCTCTGAACTTGGTAAGACTTTGGCAAGTGAAATTGCTATCGGAAATTATGCGAACTACTTTTTAAAGCTTAATAGAGATATCAAACCCGAGTTTCAAGTTGCTGCTTACGAGAAATTATTTGAAAAATATCCCGATCTAAAAAGTGATAAATCTTATATAAGTTATCTTTATCAGAAAAGCTTAATTAATAAAGAAGAGAGCAATAAAGAGGCTTTAGTTTTTGCAGAAAAATGCCTTAAAAAAGATAAAGAAGAATATTATATGCTGGCTAATGATATTTATGCCATGAACAGAATGTCTGATGAAAGAGCAAAATTAGAAAAAGAAATATTGGCCAAATATCCTTCTGGCAGACTGGCAAAAAATCAATTTATTAACCGTTTTTATGCTAAACAAGACAAAACAGAAGATTACATTTTAAAATCTATTGATACTTGTAAAACTAAGTTTAAAGATGATTCTAAAAGAACTTTAGAAATTTTTTATAACAGTTTGATGGATCAGTATCTTACTAGTAGAGATATTGCAAAGGCACAAAAAATCGAATCCAATTTATACAATCCTGCGGGTAATTATAACGATACTGCATGGATTTTAACTGGAGGCGATCTTACTTCTCCAATTAAAGACACGGAGTTTACTTCCACAATTTCTAAAAAATCATTAAAGCTGCTGGAAGAAAATGCAAAAGAAACTTTTAATCCGCAATATCAGTCTCAATTTAACATGTATGCAGATACTTATGCGCTAATCCTTTACAAACAAGGCAATTTTGAGGAAGCTTTTAAATATCAAGACAGCGTAAAAAAAGCGGGCGGACTTGATGCTGGCGGAAAAGAGCGTTATCTGGCCATGATGGAAAAAGTAAAAAGCAAGGATGAAGTAAGACGTTATCTTGAAAATGAAATTAACAGCGGCACTGTTCCGGCACCATACATTTCTAAATTAAAAGAAATTTATGTTGCAGAAAACCTTCCACTTGCTGATTTTGAAAAACTAAAAGAAAAAGCGGATAAATTAACTGAGGAAGAAAAATCGAAACAAATTATTGAGCAATTCGGCAGTAAAACTCCAACTGATTTTGCTTTGAAAAATCTCGAAGGCAAAGAAGTTAAACTTTCAGATTATAAAGGGAAAATTGTTGTTCTCGACTTTTGGGCAACATGGTGTGGGCCTTGTAAGGCTTCTTTCCCTAAAATGCAGGAATTGGTTGAAAAATACAAAGGGAAAGAGGTCGCTTTCTTATTTGTAAATACATGGGAAAACAAAAAAGATGAAGAGGTTTTAAAAAACGTTACAGAATATTTGACCGAAAAAAAATACACTTTTAATGTTGTATTCGACTCTAAATCAGAAGTGGTGACCAATTACAAAATTAAAGGAATACCAACTTCTATTCTTATTGGAAAAGATGGAAATATTTTATTTTCAGGACATTCGAACAGCAACTTGGGAGAACTTATTGACGAACAATTAAAGTAAACTTTTTTAAGGTGTAAAACTCAAAATGCGCAGCCAAAAATTACTGCGCATTTTTATTTGGTATCTTTATTGAATTAAAAATCAACAACTTATTAATCCTAAAACTATATTTTTATGAAAGTAACATATTATGGTCATTCGTGTTTTTCTGTTTTCGCAAATGGAAAACATCTGCTTTTTGACCCTTTTATCACACCCAATGAATTAGCGAAAGATATTAATGTTGACGAAATAAAAGCTGATTATATTTTTATCTCTCATGCGCATTATGACCATATTCTAGATGTGGAAAGAATTGCTAAAAACACTGGAGCAAAAGTGCTCGGAAATTTTGAAATCTACAACTGGCTTTTAAAAAAGGGAATCGAAAATGCGCATCCAATAAATCCAGGCGGGAAATTCAGTTTTGATTTTGGAACTGTCAAATGCGTGATAGCGCAGCATCCAAGCAGTTTTATGGACGGCAGCTATGGCGGTATTGCCTGTGGTTTTGTATTAACAACTCCAGATGGAAATTTCTATTACAGCGGCGATACAGCCCTGACTTTTGATATGCAGTTTATTCTGAAATTTACTAAACTGGATTTTGCAGTTTTCCCAATTGGTGACGGACTGACAATGGGAATCGAGGAAGCAATCGAAGCTTCAAAATTGGTTGAAGTCAATAATATTCTAGGCGTTCATTACGACACATTTGGTTTTATTAAAATGGATCATCAAAAAGCTTTAGATGAATTTCAGAAAGCAGATCTGCATCTTTTCTTACCTAAAATTGGCGACACAATCGAATTGTAAGTTTCTATATTTCGTGAAAACGTATTTTTTTAGCGAAATAAAACCAGAAAAAACATCATCGAATTCTGTGAAAGCCTGATTTTAATTCTTTTTTTCAAAGGCATTAAAATTGTTTCTTATTTCATTATTAATCAAAATTTTAAAATAATGAGCACATCAAAAATAAACGCTGTAAATTCAGAAACACAATATGCAGCATTTTCAGATCGAAAAATTGCTTACCGATCTATTGGCGAAGGACATCCGATTATTTTAATTAATCGTTTTAGAGGAACACTTGATACATGGGATCCTTTATTTCTAGATCTGCTTGCCGAAAAACATCAGGTAATAACCTTTGATTATTCGGGAATTGGCTATTCTACAGGAACACTTCCAACCAATGTTAAAGAAGTTGCAAAAGACGTAAAAGATCTAGCTGATTTTCTGAAAATAAAAAGCGCCATTTTTATGGGATGGTCTTACGGCGGATTAGTCACACAAGCGGCATTGCACCAATATCCCGAATTGGTTACACATACCATACTGCTCGGAACAGGTCCAATTGGAAAAAGAGTGGTGCCTTTGGAACAATCTTTTTTAGATCATGCGCTGAAGCCAATTAATGATTTTAATGATGAAGTGGTTCTTTTTTTCGAACCTGAGTCTGAAGAAAGTGTAAAAGCGGCAAAAGCTTCTCATGAACGAATTTCGCAAAGAATTGATGTTTCTAAAATCCCGTCAACAATGGAGGTTTTTCAATTGTATTTTGCAGGAGGCGAAAATGCTTCCGAAGACAAAGACAATTACAGAGATAAACTAAAAACAACTAAAACACCTATATTAATAATTTCCGGAGATCATGATACAAGTTTTGCTGTAGAAAATTGGTATCCGCTGACCAAACAGCTTCCAACATCACAGTTAATTTTACTGCCTCAGACTGGGCACGCTCCCCAGCACCAAAATATTCCACTGGTGGTAAATTACATCGATAATTTTTTACAGCATACGAAATAGGTTTCCGGAATTTCTTTTGAAAATGAGTCTCTAGCCCAGACAGAAACGACATCCTTTTATGGTCTCGTTTTTTTTTGAGACCATAAAAGATATAGTGGATGGCTGGATTATCCTCCAAAAAAAATAGTATAATTTAAACTTACTCCTTAAAATTGATCATTGTTTTGACATTTTGGTATAACTCCGGAAATTCTCTTTTAAAGATTTCCGGGGTTTCAAAAAAGTGTTCGAGAATCACTGCTAGAAATTCAAATTTATTGGTGTAAGCATACTCTCTAAAATACTCCTTTTCTTTAAGTTTATTCGTTAACTCTTCTTGATCAAAATACTTTTCGATTTCTGTAAATTCATCATAGAAAATAACTGCTCCAGGATGAGCGCTTTTTTTGGAATGAAAATGCAGAACGTGTGTAAATTCGTGTAATCCGAGATTGATATTGTCTTTTGTTTCATGTCCGCTCAAGAAATCTTCCCACGAAAAAACAATTGTTTTCATCCTCGGGTTGTATTCTCCTTTATGATAATCCTGATTAATAGTGGAGTAATACACAGATGGATAAATGATTATATTTTCAAATAAATGAAGCAGATAATTTCGCATTCCAAAAGTAAGCATCACATAAGTTCCTGCAATAATTAGTTTCATTTCCCGAGTAACTTGAATGCCTTTCCCTTCAAAATTATAATGCTCAATAAAACTTTCTACACGGTGTTCAAAATATCCTTTCTTTTTAGTAGAAAGATTAGAATAATATGAAAATTCACGTCTCAGCAATGCTTTATCTTCTGGCTCCAATTTCTTTAAAACAGGATGCCAAAATATAAACAAAGGCTTATTGAAGAACATTAAATACACGGGTTCAATAATCCTGAACACAATTATGAAGAGAAATAAAATTCCAATTAAAAGGAAAAACAGCATAGTTTAAGTTTCGTAAAAAACAGAACATCTTATTGATCTCTGCTTCGCTAAAATATAAAAATATCAAACAGTTTTAGTTAAAAAGAACGATTACCTCAATAATCTTTTAATAAAAATTAGATTTGTTTGCTAAATTTGTATACACAAAACCATTGATGTTATGAGAAAAATAATTGTTTTGTCGATGATTTCTTTAGATGGCGTAATGCAAGCTCCTGGTGGACCAAAAGAAGATAAATCAGACGGTTTTAAATATGGAGGATGGACAGCTCCTTATGGCGATGAAGTGTATAGCAAAGCCGTAGAAAATGAAATCAAACCTTCGGCCTATCTTTTAGGCAGAAAGACATTTGAAATCTGGGAAGATTACTGGCCAAAAAACAAAGAATTCTGGCCCGGAATTAATGAAGGAAGCAAATACGTTTTGTCGAAAACCAGAAAAAAATCAGACTGGAAAAACACTACTTTTATTAAAAGTCTTGCAGAGATAAAAAAGCTTAAAAACGCTGATGGTTTAGACATTCAGGTTTGGGGCAGCAGTGAAATTGTTCATCTTTTACTAAAGAATGATTTAGTTGATGAAATTAGATTAAAAATTCATCCCCTAATGCTTGGGAAAGGAAAAAAACTTTTTGATACTAATGCTCATCCATCAGGATTTAGCTTAGAAGAAAGTACTATTACAACCACAGGGGTAATTATTGCCACTTATAAACGAGCTGGTAAAGTAAAAACAGGAAACGCAGGAAAAACTATTAAATAAACCTATTTTATAAATTAAACCTAAAAAAAATGGAGAATAAAAATAATGTACCCGTATTTACTTTAAGAATTGTAGCAATCATAGTTGGAATAGCTTTGTATAAGCAATTTGATTTTCAAACAATGCAATTTGAAAAACCTGCTTTAGCATCTGTTTACGCAATTACATTTTTATTTTCTGTTTATGTTATCATTAAAGACTTTCGAAAAAAACGATCTGAAAAATAGAGTTGATAAAGTATAATAATTAAATAATCAAAAAGTTATAAAGAAATATTTAGCATTTGTTTTTTTGAAAGAGTAATTTTCTCTGCCTAAAAATGAAATAAAAAACATCAACCCCAAATCTTAAAAATGAAAAAAAAACTAATTGCTCTTTTATTTATATTTAGTGTTATAACTACATATGGCCAGACTCCAGCTCCCAAAACTGGTAAAGCCAATACTTCTAACACTAGTTTATCTCCTGCTGAAATGGTCATAAACAAAGCCATACGTCCTATAAAAAAAATTCCGTTAGACGAAACTTCAATTCTAATTTATGATTACGACGGTTCTCTTTTTTCATTTGATTTAGAAACCGAATCAATCAATTGGACTGTAAAAGCCAGCGATTCTCATACAGAAATGTGTGCCAATAAAGTAACATTATCAAATGGAGTTTTATATGTTCCTTTTATAAACGGCGAAATTTTTGCCATAGATAACCAAAGCGGTGATATTTTCTGGAAATCAAGATTGGGAAATAGTACAGATCAAATTGTTCTTAAAGATCAAACTCCAATCGTAAATGATGGAAAATTATTTATAACTGCTCAAAATCAAAATCAAAGCAGTAATCTGTATGCTCTTGATATAAAAGATGGAAGCCTAGTGTGGAATTACAAATTAGATGCCGCACAAAATGATATTCAGCCTCTTTTCTTTAACGGCAAAATTTTCATTCCAAGCGCAACTAATTTCTATAGTTTTGATGCAAAAACCGGAAAAGTTCTAAGTCAAAAAACTTTTGAAGAAAATATAACTGGAAAACCGATTACGGATGGTGAAAATATATTTGCAGCCAATGAAAAAAATATCCTTTACGCCTTAAATCCCGATAAACTAGATATTGTATGGCAGTTTAAATTTGACGAAAATCAAAATAATGTAAAGGAACGCCTATTATATAAAGACAAAAAAATATTTTTCGGTACGCAGGGTTCACAGGGAAGTTCCGTTTATGCAATTGATTCAAAAACAGGAACGCAGCAATGGAAAGTAGATTTTAAAGATGATAATATCGCCTATATCACAGAAGAAGTTAATAATATTTGGGGATATACCACCAAGAAAAAACTTTTCCAGCTGGACTTCAATGGCGAAACCGTTTTTGAAGCAAAATTAACAACACTGCCCGTTTCAAATATTGAATTTCCTGCCGATGATAACTTACTATATTATTATTGTGATGCTGGTCTAATTCAGTTTGATTTAACCGAAAAAGATGAGAATGTTTATTATATGCGAACTTCTCTCGGAGAGAATGTTTATACTGCTTATTTGAAGATAATTCGATAAAATGAAAAAGCCTGAGAATGTAGATTCTCAGGCTTTCAATTTTCTGTAGTGACCCCGGAGGGGTTCGAACCCCCAACCCTCAGAGCCGAAATCTGATATTCTATCCAGTTGAACTACGAGGTCAGTTTATTTATGATTTTAGAATGTAGATTTTAGATTACCTATTGGAATCTAAAGTCTGAAATCTAAAATTATTTATTTACGAAAGTAATTTTTTTACAATTGTAGAAATGGTTTTTCCTTCAGCAGTTCCGCCTAATTGTGCAGATGCCAATCCCATTACTTTACCCATTGAAGCAATTCCAGAAGCACCTGTTTCAGCAATAATTTTTGCGATTACAGCTTCTACTTCTTCTTCGCTTAATTGCGCTGGTAAAAACTTCTCAATTACCGCAACTTGAGCCAATTCTGGTTCAGCTAAGTCAGGACGATTTTGCTCTGTAAAAATTCTTGCGCTTTCTTTACGAGTTTTAACCAATCTTTGAAGTAATTTAATTTCTTCGTCTTCTGATAAATCCTCTTTAGAACCTGAAGCTGTTGAAGCTAATAACAATTCAGATTTAACTGCTCTTAAAGCTTCTAATGCTACTGTATCTTTTGCTTTCATGGCCGTTTTGATCTCGTCCATGATTTGTGTTTGTAAACTCATGTTTATTATATTTTATTTGAATAAGCTGATGCTTATTAATTGATATTTATATCGAAAATACTCATTACTTTTAAGAGTAATCCTTGTCAGGCTGAGCGAAGTCGAAACCCCTTTCAGACAAGAAGCCCTTCTCCCGAAACATCGGAATCGCTCAGGGTGACAATATTGTCTTTAAAATACTATTTTTAAAGTCAAATTTTTAAATTCTGTGCGAAGATAAAAAAAATAACCCGAAAATTAAATCCAATTTTCGGGTCATATATTATTATGAAGCTAAAAATTAATCTACGTTATCGTGCAAAAATGAATTGTTTGAACGTAATTGTAAATCATTATTGCTATCGGTTCCAACAGAAATTCTAGAATTTGTATTGTTCGATTGTGAATTTGATAAATCAATTCCTAATCTTTTGTAAGCCGGTTCTTTTTCCAACTCATCAATTCTAGAAACATTGTTATGGAATTTATAGTTAAACTCTTTTAGTTTCTTTCTTCTTTCTTCCGCTCTTAAACGAAGTGTTTCTTCAATTGTCAATTCTAATGGAGAAACTTCAGAGGTTGTTGTTAAATCAGGCTGGCTTGCAAAGTCAACTCTTGGTTTTAACGTGATGTTTAATTCTTCTGGAACAACATCTTCAACCACTTTTTCAACTGGTTTAGAAGACATCAAATCATTTTCAACTTCCATATATTCTTCAAGAGAATATTTGATAATTCCATTTTCAGCAACTTCAGTCACTGGTACAAACTGTACTGGATCATTTACTTTAATCTCACGAGTTTCATTTGTCAATTCGAACAAAACTCTGTTATCTTCAACAACTGGTTCTCTTTTTACAGGCTCTTGTTTGAACAAAGGAAGATCAAAAGAAAACGTAGTTTGTTCTTCTTTTTCAAATACTCTTTGTTGTTGAACTGGAGGCTGTTGCTGCATTTGTTGTACTTGCTGAACAGCTGGTTTTTCTGGAGTAGAAATTGTAAAATCAATATCTGTAATTGGTGAAACAATTTCGAAAGTTACATCCAGATTTTTGATAAACTCAGACATTACAACCAATTCTTCCTGATTAATTGCTGGAGCAACAGCAGTTGGAGCAGTTGGAGTAAATTTCTCTTCTTCATCATCCATCAAATCAAAAACAACTTTATCTTCTGCTTTTGCAGTTGGCGTATCAACTGTTAAGTCGAAAGAAGTAAGCGGTTTGCTTGTTAGATTATGAACACTTCTCTGCTCATCTTCTAATGTATGAATGATTTTTTTAGGTTCTGTATTTACAATTTCGTTTTGTTGTTCAACATCAAAACCAGTAGCAATAATAGTTACCGCAATAGCTTCACCAAGAGTTTCGTCTTCACCAACTCCCATGATAATATTCGCGTTGTAACCAGCCTCAGCCTGAATGTGATCATTGATTTCTCCGATCTCGTCAAGAGTAATCTCGTTAGTTCCAGAAACGATAAGCAACAATACGTTTTTGGCGCCTGTAATTTTATTATCATTTAACAAAGGAGAATCTAAAGCAGAAACGATTGCGTCTTTTGCTCTGTTTTCACCTGCTGCCACAGAAGATCCCATGATCGCAGTTCCACTGTTAGCTAAAACAGTTCTTGCGTCACGTAAATCGATATTTTGAGTATAGTGGTGCGTAATTACTTCAGCAATACCTCTAGAGGCAGTTGCCAAAACTTCATCCGCTTTTGAGAATCCGGCTTTAAAACCAAGATTTCCGTATACTTCTCTTAATTTATTATTGTTGATTACAATTAAAGAATCAACTTGCTTACGCAATTTCTCGATTCCAATAATTGCCTGCTCCTGACGTACTTTCCCTTCAAATTGAAACGGAATCGTCACGATACCAACTGTTAGTATTTCTCTTTCTTTTGCTAACTGAGCAATTACCGGAGCTGCACCAGTTCCAGTTCCTCCACCCATACCGGCAGTAATAAAAACCATCTTAGTATTTCTATCTAACATTTTTTCGATATCAGAAATACTTTCGATAGCAGATTGCTGTCCAACGTCTGGGTTTGCTCCTGCTCCTAATCCTTCAGTCAAATTAACTCCTAATTGGATTTTATTTGGTACTGAACTATTTTGAAGCGCTTGTGAATCGGTATTACAAACGATAAAATCTACGCCTTTAATACCTTGTTTAAACATGTGGTTAATTGCGTTACTTCCGCCTCCACCAACACCTATGACTTTGATTACATTTGATTGATTTTTTGGTAAATCAAATGAAATACTTCCAAATTCTGAGTTGCTCATCATCTTTTTGGTTTTTTGAAATTCTTATTAAGTACATTTTTTACTTCTTGACTTGGGGCAAAAAGTAATTTCCTTCTTCTTGTTATTCTAATTATTCTGCGTTGTCTAAAAATTCTTTGATTTTATCGACATATCGATCAAAAAATGATCTTCTTATTTTTGTTTCTGTAGATTCATCTCTAGAAACTCTCTGAGTTACGGGCTCTCTTGTTTCTTCAATAGCTTCTACTTTGTCAACGTAGTTTTCTTCTACTTCGTATCGCTGGACTGGAGTTGGCGCATTTCTATAAACAACTTTTGGCTGTTCATTAACCATTTCTAATCTAACAGCACTTTGCGAACTGTTCTCGATACTGTTCATTACTAATCCAACTGCTGTTGCAAACAACGGACTAGAGATTTCTTCTCCAGAGTTTCCAGCCAAATGTTCATTTGGATATCCAATTCTAGTATCCATTCCTGTAATGTATTCTACCAATTGTTTGATGTGCTTTAATTGTGCACCTCCACCAGTCAATACAATACCTGCAATTAGTTTTTTGCGCGGATCTTCGTGTCCGTAAGCTTTAATTTCTGCAAAAACCTGCTCTACAATTTCCACAACACGAGCATGGATAATTTTAGATAAATTTTTAAGCGAAATTTCTTTTGGCTCTCTTCCTCTTAAACCAGGAATAGAAACAATTTCGTTGTCTTTATTTTCTCCCGGCCAAGCAGATCCAAATTTGATCTTTAAAAGCTCTGCTTGTTTTTCGATAATCGAACAACCTTCTTTAATGTCATCTGTAATAACATTTCCACCAAAAGGAATTACAGCTGTGTGACGAATGATTCCATCTTTGAAAATGGCCAAATCTGTTGTACCGCCACCAATATCGATAAGCGCTACACCAGCTTCCTTTTCTTCCTGACTTAAAACAGCATCAGCCGAAGCTAATGGTTCTAATGTCAATCCAGATAATTCAATTCCTGAACTCTGAATACATCTTCCAACGTTTCTGATTGAAGAAGCCTGACCTACTACAACGTGAAAACTAGATTCTAATCTTCCGCCATACATTCCGATTGGCTCTTTAATTTCAGACTGTCCGTCGATTTTAAATTCCTGCGGTAAAACGTGAATGATTTCTTCTCCCGGTAACATCGCCAGTTTATTTACCTGATCGATTAGAAGTTGAATATCATTTTCGCCAATTACCTCTTCAGGATTACTTCTGCTGATATAATCAGTATGCTGAATACTTCTGATGTGCTGCCCGGCAATACCCACAACTACATCCTTAATTTTGTAACCTGAATTATTTTCTGCTTCGATTATCGCCTGCTGAATCGATTGAATCGTCTGCGTAATGTTGTTTACTACTCCTCTGGCAACACCCAAACTTTTGGATTTACCAATGCCCAAAATCTCCAACTTACCATACTCATTTTTCTTGCCGATCATGGCAACGATTTTGGTTGTTCCAATATCTAGACCTACTGCAATATTATCTTTTTCCATTTTCTATTATTTAGTGCAAACTACTTGTTCCGTAAACCTAAGGTCAATTTTTTTGTATTTGTATAACGAACTATCTAAAACTGCTTTTTGAAAAAACGCTTTATAGTTTCTAAATTTCTTATCAACATTCATCGATCTACCGAAATCTATGAAGTAATCATAGTTACGATTAAACATTTTTAAGCTTCCATTCGGCATAATTTCGATTGCAATGATGTTTTTTTTCAAAAACGCATCGTCATAAATTATGCGAAATAAAGCGGCTAAATCTTCGTTATTTTTTTCATTAATTGCCCCTGAAACAAGAGGAACTCTTGCAGTAAAATTGTCAGACAAAGGCATTTTATTACCCTCGTAATCAATATAAAAAGAAGCGCCGCCGTCATAAACTCTTGCTATGGGCGTCTTCTGTTTTACTACTGCTTTTAGAACTCCGTCGATACTTACAAAAACATTTGACTTCTCAATCATCTCTTGTGTATCGAGGGTTTTCTCTATCTTATTCAAATCTAGTTCATCTTTTCTAATACTGGAAGCGTCTCTTTTATTTTCTATCAACAATTTATTAACCGTTTCCGGCTTTACAAAAAGCGTATTTTCTCCTACAAAAACGACCATTGATTTTTTCAATTTTCGATCGCCATTTCGATGCTGCGCGAAAGAATACAGAAACAAAACCAGTCCGAAAATAAGTACTAATCTAATATTTGCCCAGTTAAATATTTTCATTTAAAATCTTTTTAATTGACGGAACCATCTCTCCAAGATCACCAGCTCCAATTGTTACAATAATAGGTGCATCACTGGCTTTGATTTCACCTAATAAATTTTCTTTTGCAACAATTTTTTTATTCGAATTTGTCATTTTACCCAAAAGCCATTCAGAAGTTACTCCTTCCATCGGAAGCTCTCTTGCAGGGTAAATATCCATCAAAAACACTTCATCAAACTGCGATAAGCTAGCTGCAAATCCATCAACAAAATCTCTTGTTCTGCTAAACAAATGCGGCTGAAAAATCGCCAAAACTTTACGTCCTGGATACAATTCCCTAACTGCTTGATGAACAGCATTTATCTCTGTCGGATGATGTGCATAATCATCAATATATACTAAATTTTCGCTCTTAATCTGATACGAAAAACGTCTTCTAATTCCGTTGAATGAAGCAATGGCTTTTGCAATAGAATCGGTCGGGGTGCCGAAGGTCTTAGCCATTGCAATAGCCATCAATCCATTCATTAAATTGTGTCTTCCAGGCAATCCAAAACGCAAATCCTTCATAATTTCTGATGGCGTCTGCACATCAAAAACATAAGCCCCATCTTCAATGCGAACATTAAAAGCCTTATAAACAGCATCTTCATTTACAGCACATTGAACTCCCTCTAAAGGCAATTCTTTTGTAATGAAGAGATTATTCTTATCCTCAACTTTTGAAGCAAATTCTCTAAAAGAAGCCTCAATTGCATCACTTGTTCCGTAAATATCCAAATGGTCCGCATCCATAGAAGTCACACAAGCAATATCTGGACGTAAGTGCAAAAATGATCTGTCAAATTCGTCTGCTTCTACAACCGTTACCGTTTTTCCGCTTCCAATTAAGTTTGAATTGTAATTTTCTACAATTCCTCCGATGAAAGCTGTTACATCAGCACCACTTTGAAACAAAATATGCCCCAAAATACTAGAGGTTGTCGTTTTTCCGTGTGTTCCAGCCACTGCAAAGCAAAAAGTATCTTTACTTATAATTCCAAGAACTTCAGCACGTTTTTTAACCTCGTAATTTCTTTCTATAAAATAATTCCACTCTGAATGTGTTTTCGGAACAGCCGGCGTGTAAATCACGAGCGTATTCTCTACGTAATAATCAGTCGGAATTAAACCAATATTATCTTCAAAATGAATATCAATACCGCTTTCAATCAATTCATTAGTCAGCATTGAAGGCGTTTTGTCGTAACCTGAAACTTGTTTTCCAATATACTTGAAATAACGAGCCAAGGCACTCATACCGATTCCTCCGATACCAATAAAATAAACGTTTTGTATTTGATTTAAATTCATTTCTATTTGCTTTAAGCATTAAGCTTTAGGCTTTAGGCCTTAAACTTTATCTTTATTACTTAATTCTACTATATTCCTTTAGACTTTACTATTTTTTAGACATCGCACCAAGCTTAAAGCTTATTGCCTAAAGCTTACAGCCTATTTAATTAACTTCACAATCTGCGCTACAATATCTTGTGTTGCTTTTGGTCTTGCTAATTTTTTAATATTATCACTTAATTGTTTTTGTTTTCCAGAATCTTTCAGAAGCGCTTCAAAAACGATACTAAATTGCTTATTAAGCTCCGATTCTTTCAACAAAATGGCACCTTTAGCATCTACAATTGCTTGCGCATTTTTAGTTTGATGATCTTCAGCTACATTCGGAGACGGAATAAAAATCACTGGTTTTCCAACAATACATAATTCTGATACCGATGAAGCTCCAGCTCTTGAAATAATCACATCTGATGCTGCGTAAACAAAATCCATTCTTTCAATAAAATCAACCACTTTTACGTTCGGCTGATTGTATTTTTTATAATCCTCAAAATATAACTTTCCACATTGCCAAATTACCTGAACGTCTTGCGAAAGAAAATTTTGTAATTCTTTTTCAATTAACTGATTGATTCTTCTTGCTCCTAAACTTCCTCCTAAAACCAATAACGTTTTTTTATTCGGATCTAATCCATAAAAAGCAATTGCTTCATCACGTTTGCTTTCAATATCAATTAAATCCTGACGAACTGGATTCCCAGTTAAAACAATTTTCTCCTTCGGAAAAAAACGCTCTAAATTCTGATACGCTACACAAATTGCATTAGCTTTTTTACTCAGCAGTTTATTAGTTATTCCAGGAAAAGAATTTTGTTCTTGAACCACTGTCGGAATTCCTGCCGAACCTGCCGCCTGCAATAAAGGCCCGCTGGCAAAACCACCCGTTCCAATTACTACATTCGGTTTAAATTTTTTAATTATTCTTTTTGACTCCAATAAACTGCTTGCCAATTTTAATGGAAACATTAAATTTTGCAATGTCAACTTACGTTGTAAACCAGCAATCCAAAGACCTTTTATTTCATAACCAGCCTGAGGTACTTTCTGCATTTCCATTTTATCTTTGGCACCAACAAAAAGAAATTCAGCATCTGGGAATTGTAACTTCAATTCATTTGCAATCGCAATCGCAGGATAAATGTGTCCTCCCGTTCCTCCTCCGCTAAGTATGAATTTATACTTTGTCATCTTTCTAAAAATTACAACTTTTTAAAAAATTTTTATATTTTAACTTTATTTATTTAAAACCGCATTCATTGGATTTCTTGAATTGTCTTCTATCGAATAAACTGGTTCTTCATCATATATTTCTTCAGCAACCAAATCTTCTTCTGCCAATTCTTTATCAATTAATCGCTGCAAGGCTTCTTTTCGTTTTGCTTTTTCTTGCTTCTCTTCTGCAATTTCTTCTTCTTTTTTGGTAACACTAATAATAATTCCCAAAGAGAAACAAGTCATCCAGATCGAGCTACCTCCAGAACTTATCAGCGGCAGCGTCTGCCCTGTTACCGGCAACAATTCTACTGCAACAGCCATATTAATCATGGCTTGAAATATCATCGGAAATCCGAGTCCGACGACGACTAATTTTCCAAATAAAGTATTTGCCTTATGCGATGCAACCACAAATCGGAATAACAGCAATAAATACAAAACCAATATTGAAACTCCGCCGACTAAACCATATTCTTCTACCACAATTGCATAAATAAAATCGGAAGATGATTGTGGTAAAAAGTTCTTTTGAACACTTTTACCTGGTCCTAGTCCGCCAAGTCTTCCAGAAGCAATTGCAATTTTCGCTTTTTCAATTTGGTAATCATCTTCATCTGGTTTATCAGTGGTAAAGTTCATTATACGACTTTCCCATGTTGAAACCCTGCTGAAAAATCTGGAATCTGGAAAAGCTTTTGCCACTAAAAGAAAGAACGCTAACATTGCAATTCCTGACCCAATGATAAAGGCAATATATTTTAATGGGTATTTACCAATAAATGTCAGCATCATTACCATCGCAAAAATCAACGCTGTAGTCGAAAAGTTGGCTGGTAATATTAGCGCCAAGGTGATAAAAACCGGAATCCAAAGCTGAATAAACGAGGTTTGAAACGGTTCGTTTTCTTCTTTAGTTTTCGACAAATAGCGTGCAACATAGATAAATAATACGCTTGCTGCTAAAGTCGAAGTTTGAAACGTAATTCCAATGAACGGCACCTGAATCCAACGACTTGCATTTGCTCCTGCAATTACAGTTCCTTTCAACAAAGTATAAAGAAGTAACAACCAAACTACTGGAAGCGCAATTTTAGAAATCGCTCTAAAATAATGATACGGCACTTTGTGAACCCAATAAATAATCAAGAAACCAATACAAACGTGAGCCAAATGTTTTACTAAATAACCCAATGTATTTCCAGTTCCGTGACCTATGTATGCCAGATTACTACTCGCACTAAAAACAGGCATAAACGAAAACAACGCCAATAAAGCCACGAATGACCATATTACCCTATCTCCTTTTAATTTGTTTACCAATTGCTTCATTGTAGATTTCTGATTTTAGATTTTAGATTATTTTCTAAAACCTTCGGTTTTTTATTGATTGATTCTTTTATTTACTGTTTTTAAACTGCTTACAAAAATGGCAGTTAGCTCATTTCCTTCTCTCCAAATTGTTTCTAATTCAGATTTTGCAATCCACATTTTTTCTTTTATTATTTCTAACCAAAACAACGTTTCATCTGCTTCTTCTAAAACGATATTCATTTTAGCTATAAATTCTCTATCACTTCTGGCTCGACAGACTGCCCGATAATTTGCCCCAACAGATGTTCCGCTTCTTACTATCTGATTAGTAATGGATCTAATCACATTTGTATTTGGCATTTTTTCAGCCAATTCAATTATCATTAAAGAGAACTTTTTTGTTCTCATCTTCATTTCATCTGTGGTCATAATCAAAAAGAACTTAAAATATTTATTAATCTAAAATCTCAAAGCTTAGAAAGAATCTAAAATCTAAACTCTAAAATCTAAAATTATAAATTGTGCACCGCTTGCTTAAATTGTCTTCCTCTATCTTCATAATTTTCGAATAAATCGAAACTTGCACAAGCTGGAGATAACAAAACAGCATCTCCTTTTTCTGTTAATCTTTGAGCTGTTTTTACAGCATCGCTCATATTATTTACTTCAACCATAATATCAACAACATTTCCAAAAGCATCTATAATTTTACGATTGTCAACACCTAAACAAATGATTGCTTTTACTTTTTCGCGAACTAAAGACATTAATTCGTTGTAATCATTTCCTTTATCAACACCGCCCACAATCCAAACTGTCGGCACATTCATACTGTCTAAAGCGAAGAAAGTTGCGTTTACATTTGTCGCTTTTGAATCGTTGATATATTGTACGTTTTGTATTTTTAATACTTTTTCTAAACGGTGTTCAACACCTTGGAAATTAGATAAACTTTCACGAATCGTTGCATTTCTAATTTGCATCAACTTTGCTACAGAGCTTGCTGCCATTGCGTTTTTCATATTATGTTTTCCTTCTAACGCAATGTGTTCTGTGTCCATTGTAAACTCTTCTTGGTTGATCTTTATTTCCATTTTGTTGTTATTTATAGAAGCCCCTTCATCAAATGTTTTTGTCAATGAAAAAGGAATTAATTTTGCTTTTGTTTTGTTGTTTTTTAACCATTCTATACTTGCTTCATCATCTGCATCATAAATGAGATAATCGCTTTCAGTCTGATTCATCGTTATTCGGAACTTCGAATTGATATAATTTTCATATTTATAATCGTATCGGTCTAAATGATCCGGACTTATATTGGTAATGATGGCAATATCCGGCCGGTAATCTATTATTCCGTCTAATTGAAAACTGCTTAATTCAAGAACGTAGGCATCGTATTTATTTTCGGCTACCTGCCAGGCAAAGCTTTTACCAATATTACCTCCCAATCCAACATTCAATCCAGCGTATTTCAGTAAATGATGTGTCAGCATGGTTGTGGTTGTTTTACCATTACTTCCCGTAATTCCAATTGTCATTGCTTCTGTGTAAGGAATTGCAAATTCAATTTCTGAAATTACTTTTACTCCTGCCGCAATCAACTTTTTTACTATCGGAGATTTATCTGGAATTCCTGGGCTTTTCATTACCACATCAGCATTCAAGATTAAATCTTCCGTATGCTGTTCTTCTTCCCAAGCAATTTTATTAATGATAAGAACTTCTTTATAACTCTCTTTTATTTTTCCAAAATCAGATACAAAAACTTCATATCCTTGCTTTTTACCGAGGATTGCGGTTCCAACTCCGCTTTCTCCTCCACCTAAAACTACTAATCTCATTTATCTTAATTTTAGGGTAATGATTGACAATATGGCTAACATTACAGCAACAATCCAGAAACGAGTTACGATTTTACTTTCGTGATATCCCTTTTTCTGATAATGATGATGAAGCGGTGACATCAGGAAAATTCTTCGTCCTTCTCCAAAACGTTTTTTTGTATATTTAAAATAAGTTACCTGAATAATTACAGAAGCACTTTCTGCCAAGAAAATTCCACAGAATAAAACAATTAAAATTTCCTTTCTAACCGCAATAGCAAGTACGGCGATAATTCCTCCAATTGTCAAACTTCCTGTATCTCCCATAAATACCGAAGCAGGATAAGAATTGTACCAAAGAAATCCAATAAGTGCTCCAACAAATGCCGAAATAAAGACCGTCATTTCTCCTGAATTGGGGATATACATAATATTCAAGTAATTCGAAAAAATAATATTACCCGAAACGAATGTGAAAATCCCGAGCGCGAGGACCGAAATTGCCGAGGTTCCTGCTGCGAGACCATCGATTCCGTCTGTTAGATTTGCTCCGTTTGAAACCGCTGTAATGATGAAAATTACAACTGGAATAAAAATCAACCAAGCCCATTTCTCATATCCATCTCCCATAAAAGACAATACTTCAGCATAATCAAACTCATTGTTTTTAACGAAAGGAATTGTTGTTGCCGTAGATTTTTCCTCTACAGGCGCAGGCAATATAACAGTGGTATTTGTATTTGTTTTAAAAACATCTGTACGTCCTGTATCTGTTCTTACTGTAACAGCTGGATTAAAATAAAGAACTGCGCCAACGATAATTCCAAGACCCACTTGACCAATTACTTTAAAAATACCTTTAAGTCCTTGTTTATCTTTTTTAAATATTTTAATATAATCATCAACAAAACCGATAGTTCCCATCCATAAAGTGGTTACAATAAGCAGCACTATATAAATGTTATGCAATCTTGCGAATAACAAAACTGGAACTAATGTGGCAAAAATGATAATCAATCCACCCATTGTTGGTGTACCAGCTTTTTCATTTTGACCTGCTAGACCAAGTTCACGCACTGTCTCTCCAACTTGCTGGCGGCGAAGAAAATTAATCACTCTTTTACCATAAATAGTTGACAAAAGCAATGAAAGCATAAATGCTAAAGCTGATCTAAATGTGATGTACTGGAAAACTCCCGTTCCAGGAACGTCCAATGTTTTGTCAAAATATTCAAATAAATAGTACAGCATATTTTCTATTTTTTAAATTCCAATTTTTGAAATTCCAAATTCCAATCATTTTGGTGGTATTTGAATTTAAATAATTGATTGTTATTTGTTTAATTGTTCTAAAATCTCTTTTATGGTTTCCATATCATCAAAATGATGGCGAACACCATTTATTTCTTGATACGTTTCGTGTCCTTTTCCTGCTATTAGAATGATATCTTTAGGCTGAGCCAATTGACAAGCCGTTTTTATAGCCTGCTTTCTATCTGTAATTCGAAGCATTTTTTTGTAATTCTGAGGCTCTACTCCCTGCTCCATTTCATCTAAAATAACTTCTGGATCTTCGTTTCTTGGATTATCCGAAGTCAAAACTGCTTTATCACTTAAGTCTGAAGCAATCTTCGCCATAATTGGGCGTTTCGTTTTATCACGGTTGCCGCCACAACCAACAACTGTAATCAATTGCTCATTTTTTGTGCGGATATCATTTATTGTTTTTAAGACATTTTCCAAAGCATCTGGAGTATGCGCATAATCTACAACAGCGGTAATTCCTCCATCTGAAACGATGTACTGAAAACGCCCCGAAACACTTTCTAAATCAGACAGTAAACGCAACGCTTCAAGACTATCAATTCCAAGCTCTACAGCAGTTCCATAAATCGCTAAAACGTTGTAAGCGTTGAAAGTACCAATTAGTTTTACCCAAACTTCATTATCATTAACCTTTAATAATAATCCTGATAATTGACTTTCTAAAATCTGCGCTCTATAATCAGCATACGATTTTAAAGCGTAAGTCAATTTTTTAGCAACTGTATTCTGCAGCATTACAGAACCATTTTTATCATCAATGTTTGTTAAAACAAATGCCGATTTTGGAAGCGAATCAAAAAACGATTTTTTAACATCTCTGTACTCCGCAAATGTTGGATGATAATCCAAATGATCGTGTGAAAGATTCGTGAAAATCCCTCCTACAAAATGCAAAGCTTCTGTACGTTTTTGGTGAATTCCATGCGAACTTACTTCCATAAAACAGTGCGTAACTCCAGCTTCAACCATTTCATTTAAATAATGATTGATTGTTAAAGAATCTGGTGTTGTATGCGTTGCTGGATATTCCGTTTGATCTACTACAATTTTTACTGTCGATAACAATCCAACTTTAAAACCTGCCTTTTGAAACAATTGAAATAATAAAGATGCAATTGTTGTTTTTCCATTGGTCCCCGTTACACCAACTAATTTTAATTTTGTAGAAGGATCTTCAAAATAATTAGCCGCCATAAAAGCCAAGGCTGTATTCGTATCTTTTACCTGAATATAAGTTACTTCATTAGCTGTATTTTCAGGAAGCGTATCGCAGATAATTGCTTTTGCTCCAAGCTGAATTGCTTTCTCTATATAATCATGTCCGTTTGAAAGCGAACCGCGAATTGCCACAAAAACATCGTTTGCTTCTACTTTACGTGAATCAAATTCTATTTTCTGAATAGCAATATCTGTTGACCCTTTTACAGATTCAATAGCTACTTTATATAATATGTCTTTTAGTATTTTCACGATAATTCTAATACTATTGTTGTGTTTTTATTAATACTTTCTCCTGCCTGAATAGATTGCTTTTTCACCTTTCCAAATCCGCTTACTTTTACTTTCAAACCTAAATTTTCAAGTAAAGCAACTGCGTCCATTCCCGGCATTCCTTTTAAATTCGGAATTTGATTCATTTTTTTATTTGCTTCTACAGTATATTTATCATAACTGCTTTCTTGCTTTGCAATCTTAGAATCAAGTTGTTTTATTTTGTTTGTCGAAGGCGCATCTGTAAAAATCTTTTGAGCAATTCTTTTAAAAACCGGTCCGGCAACATCTGCTCCGTAATAATTATTTTTTGCTGTATTAGGTTTATGAACCACTACAATACAAGAATATTTAGGATGATCGGCTGGAAAATATCCCGCAAAAGAAGAAGCATAATACATTCCTTCTCTGCCTGCGTTACCATAATTCACCATAGCCGTTCCTGTTTTTCCTGCCATCGAAAAATCTTTCGAATACAACTTAGAACCTGTTCCTTTCTTTACCACATTAGCCAAAACTGCTTTTACTTTTTTAAGTGTTTCAGGCGAGCAAACCTTTGGATTCATTATTTCTGTATCAAACTTTTTAATGGTTTTATTCCATTCTTTAATTTCAGATACAAATTGTGGTTTTACCATTACACCATTATTAGCAACTGCGTTATATAAAGTTAAAGTCTGCATTGGCGTTACCGAAACGTTATATCCAAAAGCCATCCAAGGAAGCGTAGTTCCCGACCAATGTTTATCTCCAGGCTGCGGAATGTAAGGTCTTCCTTCTCCTTTAAAATGCAATCCTAATGGTTTATTTAAACCTAAGTCATTGATATGGTTTACGAACTTAGAAGGGTTATTTTTATAATTTTCATAAACCGCTTGAACCATTACAGTGTTTGACGAAAGCTCAAATCCGCGTGCTAAAGAAACTTTTCCATAACCGCCTTTATGCGAATCACGAACAGCTCTTCCATAATATCTAATTTCTCCGCCATGACTATCATAAACCGTACTAGTGTCAGCTACTTTATCTTCTAAAATCGCCATCAAATCAACCAACTTAAAAGTCGATCCAGGTTCATGAGATTCAGCAACCGCATAATTTGTTGTCTCGTAATAAGAACCGTCTTCTGCTCTCCCTAAATTCGAAATCGCTTTAATATAACCCGTTTCTGTTTCCATTACTACCACACAACCGTGATCTGCTTCGTAATCTTCTAATTGTTTTAACAAAGCATGATGTGCAATATCCTGAATAAAAACATCTATTGTCGAAATCACATCATAGCCATCAATTGGATCTACTTCGTTTACATCACGAATCGGTTTCCATTGGCCTTTTGCAATTTTTTGTTTTAGAATTTTTCCGTCTTTCCCATTCAGATAACTTTTAAAAGCCCATTCAATTCCTTTTCCAACTTCTACTCCAGTTTCAGGATCAATTCGGTCGTATCCAATAGTTCTTTCTGCAATTTTACCAATCGGATGTTTTCTAACCGTTTCTTGCTCAACAATAATTCCACCTTTAAAAGCCCCTAAACTAAACAATGGAAAACCTTTGATCTTCACATATTCTGTGTAACTTAAATTGCGAGCAATTAAATAATAACGGTTTTTATTTTCACGTGCTTTTCTCAATTCTTTCTGAAAAAAACTGCTAGGTTTATCTAAAACAGTCGCCAACGAATCTGACAATGGTTTTACATACTTTTCAAAAGTTTCTGTTTTTGGTGCCTTAGCGTCAAAACGAATTTCATAATTCGGAATTGAAGTTGCCAGTAAACTTCCATCAGCAGAATAAATATTTCCTTTGTTAGCTGGAATTACAAAATTTCTAACGGTGCGCTGTTTAGCTAGCTGTCTGTAATAATCACCTTCAACCCATTGAATATTGGTTAATTTAACGACAATAGCAATTGCCATCAAAAAGATGAAAACTGCTACGAGGTAAATTCTGTAGGATATATGTTTATCGTCTACTGCCATATTCTTTTAAAGAAACTTTTTTCTTCTTCTTTTTTAACTTCTATTTTCACTGGAGGAACCGTCGACGGAAAAATTTGCTTTTCCTGCATTTTATCCGAGATTGTCGACTCCATTTTTAACTTCATCAGTTCTGAACGTCGATCTACAAATTCAGATCTTAGTTCTTTTACTTCATTATTTAATTTCGCTATTTCAAAAACCTTCTGCTCGTATCGCTGCGTATTGGCAATCATCAAAATGGCCAGCAGAATTATAAAGACTATAAAACGCCAGTTTTTTACTGCATCTTCATGAATCAGGAATCTTGCTTTTAATATGCCAAATACACCACTTTTCATTATTTCCTACCTTAATATATATTATACCTTCTCAGCGATTCTTAATTTTGCACTTCTAGCTCTATTATTTATCTTGATTTCTTCATTATCTGGAACGATCAATTTTCCAATAGTTTTAAATGGAACTGAAAAGTTTCCGAAAAAATCTCTTTCTGGTTCTCCTTCAAACATTCCGTTTTTGATAAATCTTTTTACCAACCTGTCTTCTAACGAATGGTATGAGATTACAGAGAATCTTCCGCCTGGTTTCAAAATTTCTAATGACTGTTCGATAAACTCTTTCAGAACATCCATTTCCTGGTTTACCTCAATTCGAATTGCCTGATAAATCTGAGCCAGAATTTTATTTTTAACTTTCTCTGGAAGATATTTCTTCAAAACTTCTTTCAACTCATCTGTTGTCTTGATTGGGTAATCTTTTCTCGCTTCAACAATGGTTCTTGCTAAAACCGGAGCATTTTTCAACTCCCCATAATCAAAAAAAACACGACGTAAATCCTGTTCTTCATATTCGTTAACCACTCGATAAGCATTTAAATCATTTTTCTGACTCATCCGCATATCTAGTTCGGCATCAAATCGGGTTGAAAAACCTCTTTCTGGAACATCGAACTGGTGTGACGAAACTCCCAAATCTGCTAAGATTCCATCTACTTCCTTTACTCCGTGAAAACGCAAAAACCTTTTTATGAATCTAAAATTCTCATTTATCAAGGTAAACCTTTCATCTGGCAACGCATTTGCAAGCGCATCTTCGTCTTGATCAAATGCAAACAGCTTTCCGTTTGGTCCTAATCTTTTTAAAATCTCTTTTGAATGACCACCGCCTCCAAACGTAACATCTACATACACACCATCTGGTTTAATATTTAAACCATCTACAGTTGGATGAAGCAAAACCGGATTATGATATTCCATTGTCGTCGTCATTAATATTTCCCATTACTTCTTCGGCTAAATCTGCAAAATCCATATCTTCGCCGCTAATTGATTTTTCGTATAAATCCTTATCCCAGATCTCTACTATATTAACCGCAGATGAAAAAACTACATCTTTAGAAATACTTGCAAACGTTACCAAATCTTTTGGAACCAGCAATCTCCCCAATGCATCAACCTCAACTATCTTAACACCAGCAGTAAACCTTCTAATGAAATCGTTATTCTTTTTTACAAAGCGATTTAGTTTGTTGATTTTTTTCATCATTAAATCCCATTCTTCCATAGGATATAATTCTAAACACTGCTGAAAAACAGAACGCTTCAAAACGAATCCGCTTTGAAGAGAAGCAGTCAATTGCTTTTTTAAAGGCGCAGGCATCATTAGCCTCCCTTTAGCATCGACTTTACATTCATATGTTCCAACAATTGTGTTCAAAAAAACTAGTTAACATGTTATACAGCAAAAATATAAAAAAAAATACCACATATTACCACTTTATACCACTTTGTTAATAAGTTTAACCACTTTGCTACCACTTTCTATAATCTACAATCAATCAATACCTTAACTATTAATTAACAGATTTATAAATCCATTATTCATTCAAAAAAATAATGGGCTAATTTTCTTAAAAAATTGATTATTCCTCAGATTTCTTAACATTTACATAATTTAGCAATTAGGGTATTAATTGCTGATTTTTAGCCATTTATATATTCTACTGAAATTATCTAGTTAAAAAATGGCAGCAAAAATTCATTTTTATTTATTTAACCCTATATTTGTCGAAATTGAAATTGGCATTAGATTAGATGGACAAACACTACAAAAAAGAAGGCAAATACAGCTATTTTGAAGCTGGAGAAGGTACACCTATCGTTATTCTGCATGGATTAATGGGAGGTCTGAGTAACTTTGATGGTGTAGCACAATATTTCCCAACAAAAGGATATAAAGTTGTTATCCCGGATTTGCCAATATACACCCAAAGCATTTTAAAAACGAATGTAAAAAGTTTTGCCAAATACGTTAAAGATTTTATCACTTTTAAAGGGTTTGACAAAGTAATTCTTCTAGGAAATTCTTTAGGAGGACATATTGCTTTGTACCACACAAAATTGTATCCTGAAAAAGTTGCTGGACTTGTAATTACCGGAAGTTCTGGACTTTACGAAAGCGCAATGGGAGACAGTTACCCAAGAAGAGGTGATTATGAGTACATCAAAAAGAAAGCTGAAGATGTATTTTATGACCCAAAAATCGCAACTCCAGAATTAATTGATGAAGTTTATGCAACTGCTAATGACCGCATCAAATTGATTAAAACTTTGACAATTGCCAAAAGTGCAATTCGTCATAATATGGCTAAAGATCTGCCAAAAATGGATGTTGAAACTTGTATTATTTGGGGAAAAAACGATTCTGTAACACCACCAAATGTCGCAGAAGAATTTGATAAATTACTACCAAATTCGACTTTATATTGGATTGACAAATGTGGGCATGCAGCAATGATGGAACATCCAGATGAATTTAATGTGATTCTGGAAAAATGGCTTACTGAGCAGAAATTATAACCTCTAACATTCAATTTTAAGAGGTTTTAAAAAATAATATACATGAAAATTAATAGCGCCGAATTTATTATCAGTAATTCTGATGCTTCAAAATGCCCAGCTGAATTTCTGCCGGAATATGCATTTATAGGCCGATCTAACGTTGGTAAATCATCTTTGATTAATATGATTACCAACCATAAAAACTTAGCAAAAACATCTGGAAGACCAGGTAAAACACAATTAATAAATCATTTTAAAATCAATAATAATTGGTTTTTAGTAGATTTACCAGGTTACGGATATGCTAAAGTTTCTAAAAAAACAAAATCTGTTTTTCAACAGTTTATTACTGATTATTTTGAAAATAGAGAACAATTAGTTTGTGCTTTTGTTTTGATCGATATTCGTCACGAAGCTCAAAAAATCGACATTGAATTCATGTCGTATATGGGAGAAAGCGAAATTCCGTTTTGCATTATTTTTACCAAAGCCGATAAAATCAGTAAAGTGAAAATCGATTCTCATATTGCAGCTTACAAAAAACAAATGTACGCTAACAATTGGGCCGAAATGCCTCAGTATTTCGTAACCTCATCTACAGAATCAATCGGAAAAGAAGAACTTCTATCTTATATTGATGAAGTAAACCAAGAAGTTTTTAAAAACAATTCTGGATTCTAGAATAGCAAAACTCTAAATACTAAAAATTCCAAATTCCAAACATAAGTTCGGAGTTTGGAATTTTTTATTAAAGCCATTATTAAACTACTGCCTTAGTGATTCTTTTATGCTTTAAAATCTGCCACTCTTTAAATATCAAAAATTGATATAAGATGTAAAACAAAGAATTAAAAAACCAAAAATCAAGCAGAAATGGTTCTGTAAAAATTACTGAATCTGTATTGCCACTCAAAAAAATAGTTGAGCTGCTGACTAAATAAATTATTAAGCCATTAGAAAAATAAATATAATTGGACTTGATATTATTAAAATTCTGAATCAAATAAATCAGCGCATATAAAACAAGTAATATTGATGTCACCCCAATTTCAAACAAATTAAATCCCCAATAAAGATCAGGCGTTCTGTAATACTGTATTGCCAATAAAACCAAAACTAATATGAGAAAAAAAAGTATCCCTTTTCTCAAAATTACATTTGAAAACAACCCGCGGAAAAATATACTTATAATGATGAATTGGAAAATGAAATAATAATGTGAAAGAAAAAAATTAGAGCCAGGAGCGTAAAATCCAGTAATATTACAAAGCAATTCATTTACAAATAAGCCCATCAAATAAACCATTAACAGATAATAATGGAAATCTTTGTTTTTTCGTGTTTTATAAAACGAAATACTGTTTATCAATAAAAAAAATAATCCGACAAGGCTTACTAGAAAAGGGAATAACATAAATTAAATTTTGTTTTACTAAAGTAATTTATTCAACAAATCTTTTCTAAAATTTAAGATTAAATTCGTTCAAATACAGCAATAAAACAGCAATATTAAATAAAAAACTGAAAATTCTGACCTAGTTTGTTTCAATACACAAAACAAAAAATCCAAATCCCAAAGTATTACAATTGGAATTTGGATTTTCTATTTTTTATTGAAATTTTACTATTTAGTTAATTCCAATTTTTCTGCAAAATAATCGCAGAAATCTTTCATGGTATCCGCCATTTTTTCGTCGTCTGTAGCACGTTTAAAAGTATCTGACATTGCTACTAAAGTCTGATGGAAGAAAATCTTCATTTCGTCTACCGGCATATCTTTTGTCCATAAATCGATACGCATTGTTTCTTTCGCCTTACTGTCCCAAATAGACAGCATGATTGCTTTTGCTTCTTCAGCCTTTACACCGCCGTCTTGTGCGCTCCATGTTAATTTTTCTGGAACGCGGTTTTCGTCTAATTCTATATTGAATTTAATCTCTGAGTTTATATTTGCCATTATTTTTTAGGTTTATATTTTGATTTTTCAAAAATTTCTTTGGGCTCAATTTTAAACAATTCGGCCAAAGAAACATCACTATTGTTTTTCATGTAAGAACGTATGATCTGCCATCCAATCCAAGCACCTACACGACCTGGAGAGTCGTTGTCAATTTCAAGGAAAAATTTAGAGAAAGGAGCTGGCGCTATAAATCTTGTTGTCAGTTTTGGTTCATCACTGTACAGTATTTCATTCTCGATGAAATAACGCCACATATAGCCTTCATTTTCTTCACACCATTTAATCTGTTCTGGTGTATATCCTATTTTATCTGCATCAGAATAATCAGGAAGAAGCAGATCTTTTGCATAAAGCTGTTTGCCTTCAAAAATCATCTGTGAAAGTAAACTTTTGTCTATTGAATTCGAAATATTTCGATAAGAAAAGCTAGAAACTACATCTGGCATGATCTGTTTTTCTTCAAAGTTTTGTTTTAAATAATTTGGAAATTCATAGAACTTATGCTCTTTTCCCAGATAAAGTTCTAAAGCTACGATTACTAAACTATCTGCATAAATTGCTTTTGCTGTATAATCCATTTCTCCGATTACTGTAATGACTTTCGGAATTTTAGTTTTTGGAAAATAATATTTTACGTGCTGAAAAAGGGCATCGAACTCTTTATGAACAGGTTCGAAATTGCCGTATTTTTTCTGTACTTCCTCATAAACTTCTCTCCAAATCGGATCGTTCATTTTTTGAAGCCACACGCTGTCATCATTTCCGGCAGGAAAGAAAAAAGGATATTGTTTTTTAACCTTTGCAAGATCTTCGGGTTTTGTTTCAAAAAACACCTTGTCAAAACGTTCTACCTTAATATCTACAGGTATTTCTTCTACTTCTTTTTCAACCTTAGATTTTTGCCCGCAAGACAAAAAAAACAGGCACAGAACCACTGCAAAGCGATAAATTTTCATTTTATTTTAATTAGATTTGTGTTACCAGAACTTAACGTAAATGTATATTTGAAATAATTTATGCAAATATACATCCCTGTATTTTAAAACTTAAACTATTATGGCTAAAAAAAGCACAATTCAGACAGAAAAAGTAAATACACATATTGTAGAGTGGCTAAAAAATTACGCTTCTAGTGCGAAAGTAAACGGTTTTGTAATTGGAATCTCCGGTGGTGTAGATTCTGCCGTAACTTCGACTCTATGCGCACAAACAGGACTGAAGGTTTTATGTGTCGAAATGCCAATTCATCAGGCGGAAAGCCAAGTAAGCAGAGCAAAAGAACATATTGAGCAACTAAAAAATCGTTTCCCGAATGTTTCTGAAGTACAAACTGATTTGACTGGAGTTTTTGAATCTTTTAAAAGTGCTGTTCCAAAAACAGATGACGAAGCAAAAGTAAGTTTAGCACTCGCTAATACGCGTGCCCGTATAAGAATGACCTCTTTGTATTATTTAGCTGGTCTGCATGGTTTATTAGTTGCTGGAACAGGAAATAAGGTAGAAGATTTTGGTGTAGGTTTTTATACAAAATATGGAGATGGCGGCGTCGATTTAAGTCCGATTGCCGATTTAATGAAATCTGATGTATATGCATTAGGAGAATTTTTAGAAATCCCGCAATCAATTTTAACAGCAGCACCTACAGATGGATTATTTGGAGATAATCGTACCGACGAAGACCAATTGGGTGCAAGTTACGATGAGTTAGAGTGGGCAATGTTAGCCGCAGAGTCAGGAAATACGGCAGCTGACTTCGATGGAAGAGAAAAAACAGTATTCGAAATTTATAAACGATTAAACACCAGCAACAAGCATAAAATGGACCCAATTCCAGTTTGCATTATACCAAAAACGTTAAAATAATTTTTTTTAACATTTGTCAGCTATAAACTACAGAATTTATTTATTAATTTTACAGTTCCAAAAACATGAACAATTCTAAAAAAGGTAAAAATTATGATTAAAGTATGTCTAGCAGACAATCATCCTGTGACGCACTTTGGCGTTAAGTCTTATTTCAAAGACCACGATCAAATTTCAATTGTTGCCAACGTAGGCAATTTTTCAATGGTAAGAGATATTCTTCAGACGAAGGAAATCGACATTCTAATCTTAGATTTAGAGCTAGAAGGTCTTTCAAGTATCTTTGAAATCAAATCTATTTTGAAAAATTTCCCAAAAACAAAAATTGTTATTTTCAGTGATCTTGCTGAGCAAATGTACGCTCCAAACGCAATTAAAGCAGGAGTTTCCGGGTATGTACACAAAACAGAAAAACTAGAAACACTAGGACATTCTATTATTAAAGTACAAGAAGGAAAAATTATCATCAACGAAACAGTACGCAAAAACATGGCCCTTATCGCTAAACAAAGCAAAAGCGAGCGTCTGTACAGAAAACTTTCAAATCGCGAGATCGAAGTTTTACGTTACTTAAGTGATGGAAAGAAAAACAATGAAATCTCTAAAATCTTAAATCTGAACGAAAAAACGATCAGTACTTACAAACTAAGATTATTGACTAAATTAAATGTTACTAATTTAGTTGACTTAGTAAACAAAGCTAAGACTTTAGAAATTATTTAATTCTAATCGACAAAGTCTGCTTTTAGACGGTCGAAAATTATAAAAACTCTATCATTCTGATGTATCAGATTGATAGAGTTTTTTCTTTTTAGTGATAAGGCACAACTACACGTCCCAGTTTTTTAGAAAAATTATTCAGCAATTTAGAATAATCTACCACCATCCCTAAAACTTCCGAATTGTCCTCTTGCGGATCTGTCAAAAGCGAGTTTTTCAACTCTGCAATAATTCCAGAAACCAAATACCAACGCATTGAGAAAATAGTATCCGAAACATTCAATTCAATAGTTTCGCTTTTGTGTTTTGGAAAAATATTTTGTCCTTCCCAATTGTGAATAGTTAATCTTTCATCTTCCATCAAAATATTGGTTACTTCCTGAGCAAATTCAGGTTCCAAATGCATTAGATATTTATCCAAACTAAAGGTTTCATTTTGGTTATAAAAATCAATAATATTGTTGTAAATATTTTTAAACAAAGAATTTGACAGCTCTACCTCATCTTCCTGAAGACTTAAATAAATTTTTTCAAATACTTTATATTCTCTTTTTTCAGAAACCTCTTTTACATTTCCTTCTTCATCTGCTTTTAAGAAAACATCTTCAAAATTTTCAACTACACTTCCGTACAATAGTAGAATTTCTATGATTTTCCTTTCAAAACCATATAATATATCCACTTTTTGAGCTTGCTCTTGCGGATAATATCCCGGTTCTCCTGGATAATCATCTGGCGGACCTGTTCTTGGATCATCTGGATCTCCTCCCGAAAACGTACCTGCATTTGGAGGTTGATTTCTATGAACTTCAAATGGTTTTTGTTCCTGTTTTTGTTTTTTATTGGCTTCCGCAATATCTTTCTGAATCAGCTGCGCTAAAGTACTCACCAAAACCTGCTCAGAAATATCCATAATTCGGGCACATTCTTGAATGTATACTTCTCGCTGAATACGGTCTGGTATTTTAGAAATACTTGTAACCATATCCCGAATCAAATCGGCTTTTTTTATAGGATCATTTTTAGCTTCTCCCATCAAGATTGAAGCTTTAAATTGTATAAAATCTTTACTGTTACTTTCTAAATAAGCAACTAAGTCATCATGAGAATTTTTACGCGCGAAACTGTCTGGATCTTCTCCGTCAGGAAAAGAACAAACTCTAACATTCATTCCTTCTTCCAGAATCAAATCAATTCCTCGAATAGAAGCTCTTAAACCAGCAGCATCTCCATCAAAAAGAACCGTAATATTTCTGGTCAAACGATTGATCAAACGAATCTGATCGGGAGTTAATGCTGTTCCAGATGAAGCCACAACATTCTCAATTCCAGCTTGACTAAACTGAATAACATCAGTATAACCTTCTACTAAATAACAATTATTTTGTTTCGCGATTGATTGTTTCGCATGAAAAATTCCGTAAAGCACTTTACTTTTATGGTAAATGTCGCTTTCAGGAGAATTCAGGTATTTGGCTGCTTTTTTATCATTGGTTAAAATACGCCCTCCAAAACCTAAAACACGTCCTGACATACTTTGAATCGGAAACATTACACGTCCCTTGAATCGGTCAAACGGACGATCTTCTCTAGCAATAGTTAAACCTGTACTTTCTAAGAATTCTAATTTATATCCCTTACCTAAGGCTTCTTTCGTCAAAGCATCCCAAGTTTCTGGAGAATATCCTAAATTGAATTTCTTAATGGTTTCGTTTGTAAATCCTCTTTCCTTAAAGTAAGAATAGCCAATTGCTTTTCCTTCTTCACTATTTAAGAGTACATCTTGAAAATATTTAGCAGCAAATTCAGAAACCAAATACATACTTTCTCGAATATCAGTATTTGCTTTTTCTGCTTCCGATTGTTCTGTTTCTTCAATTTCGATATTGTATTTTCTAGCTAAATATCGAATGGCTTCTGGATAAGTAAACTGCGAATGCTCCATTAAAAACTTAACAGAGTTCCCTCCTTTTCCTGTACTAAAATCCTTCCAGATTCCTTTTGCAGGCGAGACCATAAACGAAGGCGAGCGTTCGTCTGAGAACGGACTCAAGCCTTTGAAATTACTTCCTGCACGTTTTAAATTCACAAAATCGCCGATAACCTCCTCTACTCGAGCAGTTTCAAAAACAGAATCTATGGTATTTTGTGAAATCAAAGTATATTAAATTTTAAAAGTTGAGAGCTAGCAAAAATACATAAATCCGATCGTAATTTTAATCATTTTTAAAACAAAAAAGCATCTCCAAAGAGATGCTTTTAACTAACTAAACGACCAATATTTTAGTTTAAATCTACTCGAAGTCCTAACGAAACGTTATTTTCTTTTACTAGATTATTCTGAAATAATGGATTTAAATCATATTTAAAATACAAACTTAATTCTCTATAACCGATGTACGAACTCAGACCGTACACAAAATTATTTACATTGTAATCGCCTTTTATAGTAGTTTTATATTTTAAATCTTCTTCTTCAAATTTCAAAATCTGCTTAGACTTTACATTGATTCCTGCATAACCTCCAATACCGAAACGGAAACTTTTGTGGGTTTTAAAATAGGTTTTACCGTTACTTTCTACTGGTCTTGTAAAATCGAATTCTAAATGCACCGGCGCTACTAAATACACATTTCTAAAACGAGATTCGCTTAAGTTAACTGGATTAACCTCAAGGTTTGTCTGATCTCCATCGACCACAAAACTTCTATTATCTGTCGGGCGAATATTATTGTACATTAACGAAAGACCATATTTAGCATGAAGCAGATTGTCATTTTTCATTAATCTTGAATTATAGGTAAAACCCCATTCGTAAAAATGCGAACCCATAAAACGGTAATTAGAATCCTGAAGTTTTCCGTCTGTCATTGTATTGTTTAATCCCATTGCAAAAACAAACTGAGAAGTGGTTCTTTTTTCACCATAAATAGAATCTTTGTCTCTCTTTTTATGTTTGAAACTAATCATATAAACCTTCGAAGAATCTTCTTTGATTTTTCCGTCAACTTTTGCTTGAACCAAGTCGTTCAATTCATTTTGCGCCAAAGTCACTTTTTCTTCAATAATTACGGCTCTTGCTTCTGCTAATTCTTTTTTGCGTTTTTCAGCAACTTCATACGTTATTTTGCCTTCAGACAATTGCACATTAACGGCTTCAATTTCTTCTTTTAAGGCTTCTTTTTCTTCTTTGGTAATCTTCTCAATTTTATTGGCAATTGCTTTTGCTTTTGCTTCAAAGGTTTCCTGCCCGACTACTTTACTTACTATTAAAAAGAAGAAAAGTATAAGGTAAATGGTAAAATTTCTCATGATTGATTGGTTTTTAAAATGATTGATTATTGATTGATGATTTTTTAATGGTTGATGGTTGATGGTTGATGGTTGATGGTTGATGGTTGATGGTTGATCTCCATAATCATCGGGTTAAAACCCGACGCTACAATATGGATCGTTCCTTCGGAACTAAAAATCTATTCTCTTTATTCTTTCCTCTTTCCTCTTTCCTCTTTCCTCTTTTCTCTTTTCTCTTTTCTCTTTTCTCTTTTCTCTTTTCTCTTTATTCTCACTCTTGCTGATTTCTGTTGGATAAAGCAACTTTAACTTCTTGAAAATTTTTGTTGACTTTTGTAATCATTTTTTCTCTAAAAGAAAGCTCCAATTCGCCGTCTACCTGATTTAATAAATCATTCGCATTGATTTTTACTTTTGCTTTTTTGGTTGCACTTTGAGCTAAAACTTTACTTTCGGCTGTTTCTAATAATTGATCGACATTTTCTTTTTTAGAAATTTCTGCAATTACAGTTTCATTATTTGGTGATTGTTTTTCTTGATTGTTTTTGATGATGATTGAAGACTCCGCTATTTGATTTGATTCATTTTTACTGGTTTTATTTGAGATTTGTCCCGAAGCTTCGGGATTGAATTTTTCTTCTTTATTTAAAGTTTCTTCTGAAGACTTTTCAGAAACAGCTACTTCAGTTTTTACTGAATCCGTATCATTGAAATTTGGATTTGCAACCGATTCCTTTTCGATTTCTTTTTCTACAACTTCCGTTTTTGGCGTTTCGATTTCAGTTTTGTTTTGATTGAAAAACAGTGTTCCAACCAACAAAAAACCAACAAAACTTGCAGCGATGTACAGCCATTTTCTTTTTGACTTTTTCTGCGGTTTATTTTCTTCTGCTACACTCAACATCGCATCCAATCGATCCCAGGCTTTATCGCTTGGTTCAATTTTGCGTTGGTTTAGTTTTTCACGGAAATCCTTTTCAAAATTATTCGGTTCCATTATCTTGTTTTTTTAAAATAGTAATTTGTGTTTGCAGCATTTTTCTAGCGTGCGATAATTGCGATTTCGATGTTCCTTCATTAATTCCTAACATCTTAGCAATTTCATTGTGTTTATACCCTTCGATCGCATATAAATTGAAAACCATTTTATAGCCATCGGGCAAAGCATCAATTAAATACTGAATCTGTTCTACTGTAAACTGGCTGTCGATTTGATTAAAACTTTCTTCAACAAAAAATTCATCTTCGGCAAATTTTACTTTTTTTTGAACTCGTAAGTACGAAATGCATTCGTTAACCATAATTCGGCGGATCCAGCCTTCAAAACTTCCTTTGTGTTCGAAGTTTTTCAAATTCGTAAACACTTTCATGAAAGCGGTTATCATTACATCTTCTGCCAATTGAATGTCTTTTATATATTGCCGACAAACGCTTAACATTTTTGAAGAAAACTTACTGTAAATCTGCTGCTGTGCCTGACGATTATTTTCGACAGCCAGCTTTATGATTTTAGCTTCTTCTTGATGTAACTGAATAATTTTCATTAATAAGTTTTCGGTTTTGGTTTTGGTTTTAGAAATAGACTTCTATTAGCATAGACGATTGTCGATTTAAAATGGTTGCATCAGCTATGAAAAATTTCAAAAAAATAAATTACAAATCACAATACACAGAATTAAATAACTGATTTACAACAAAGTAATTCAATTATCTAATTAACAAATTTTTTAATTTTCTAATTATTTTTTTCTTTCAATAACGTAGTTTACCATCAAAGTCAAAGCGTCTTTAAACTCAGAATCTTCGAAGTTTTGAAGTAATGCAAGTGCTTCCTGCTGGAATTCGACCATTTTGTTTTCGGCGTAAGCCAAACCATTATTGTTTTTTACAAAGGCAATCACTTCTTTAACACGTTTTTTGTCTTTGTTGTGGTTTTTGATGGAGTTTATTAGCCACTTTTTTTCTTGCGGAGTACAAGTATTTAAAACATGAATTAAAGGCAAAGTCATTTTTTGCTCCTTAATATCGATTCCAGTTGGTTTACCGATTGCTTCTTCGCTGTAATCGAATAAATCGTCTTTGATTTGAAATGCCATTCCGATCAATTCACCGAACTTGCGCATGTTTTCAACCTGAACATCGTCTTCGATTACGGCTTTCGCGCCAAGTGCACAACAAGCAGCAATAAGCGTTGCGGTTTTCTTTCTGATGATTTCGTAGTAAACATCTTCAGTAATATCAAGTCTTCGGGCTTTTTCTATTTGAAGCAATTCTCCTTCGCTCATTTCACGAACGGCAACAGAAATAATTCTCAATAAATCGAAATCGCCATTATCAATGGAAAGCAACAAACCTTTAGACAATAAATAATCTCCAACTAAAACGGCAATTTTATTTTTCCAAAGCGCATTGATAGAGAAAAATCCACGGCGGCGATTACTGTCGTCTACCACATCATCGTGTACTAAAGTTGCAGTGTGAATTAATTCGATAACCGAAGCGCCTCGATAGGTTCTTTCGTTTACAATACCGCCAGAAACCATTTTTGCAGTCAGAAAAACAAACATCGGACGCATTTGTTTTCCTTTACGGTTTACGATATAATAAGTGATTCTGTTTAGTAAGGCAACCTTCGAAGTCATCGATTCATGGAACTTTTTTTCGAAAAGTTCCATCTCGGCAAAAATAGGCTGTTTTATTTGAGACGTAATATTCATTTAATCACCAAATATACTATTTTTAATGAAAATACGTTGTGTATTTTAGGTTAGGATTTAAATAATTTATGCTTTAACCTAAAAAAAACACCAAAAATAGCTCTAACTAATACTGATTTGAATTCATTAATTTAAAAGAAGAACCCAAAACTATTTATTTATGAAAACAAAATTTTTATTACTTAGCACTTGTATTACTATGTCTTTTTTTATCAGCTGTAATTCTGATGAAAAAACAAATGATGGATCGGCAAAAACGATTACGAATGAAGAAATTATCACCAATTCTAAAATCGATGCCACTGTAGATGATGTTACTAATATTGCCGAAGATCAATTTACTTCACAGCTTAATATAAATTCAAAATACGGCGGACCTAAAAAGAATTTTCTTCCAAGCTGTGCCACTATAACTACTGTTTTAACTAATAACACTTGGACAAAAACTGTCGATTTTGGTGTAGAAGGCTGTACTTTGAATAATGGAAATACCGTAAAAGGAAAGATGATTGTTTCTTTTTCTAATGATTTCACCTCTTCTACCCAAACAATAAGTTATACTTTTGAAGGATTTTATCATAATGGTAGAAAACTTCAGGGAAGCAAAAGCATTGTTCGAACTATTAAAGAAACCAATCTGCTTGTTACAGCTCATCCTGTTTCTACGGCTACAATAGATTTAACTATTACTTTTGATGACGGAGGTGTTTACACCAGAAAAGGTACCTTAATTAAAGAAATGACTTCTGGTTATGATACTTGGTACGATTGGGATGATAACGCATTCGTGGTTACAGGAAGCGGATCTACAACTTTTCCGAACGGCGATACTTACACGGCAGAAATTACAACTCCTTTAGAATTTAATGCTGCCTGCAGAAAATCTTTTGCAGTAAAAGGAATTGTTTCTATTACTAAAAATGGCGCTTCGGCAACTATAGATTATGGAAGCGGAGAATGTGATTCTCTTGCAACAGTAACCAAAGACGGGGTTTCAGAAGAAATTGATTTGAAAAAATAAAATCCTTTTTGCCCAAAAAGAAAGCATTAAAAACACGATTTACCTGTTTTTAATGCTTTTTTTATTGTGTTCATGTTCAAATGTCCCGAAGGCACATATTAATGATTCTCTATATTTTTTTCCACACATGAGATATTCCTAACAGAATATTTTCTGGTGAATATTATTCTGCTTCTTTATTGGCTAATTGTCCACAGGCGGCGTCAATGTCTTTTCCTCGGCTTCTTCTTACTTTTACCACTACTCCGATATTTTCTAAGGCTTTAATGTAAGCTGCAATCGATTCTTCTGAGGCCTGCTGAAATTCGCCGTCATCAATTGGATTGTATTCAATTAAATTGACTTTGCAAGGAACATATTTACAGAATTTTACTAATGCATCAACAGAAGCTTTATCATCGTTAATTCCTTTCCAAACAACATATTCGTATGAAATTTTGCTTTTGGTTTTTCTGTACCAATATTCTAAAGCTTCGCGTAAATCTTTTAAAGGAAAATTTTTACTGAATGGCATAATTCGCGCACGAGTTTCATCAATTGCTGAGTGCAGAGAAACGGCCAATTTGAATTTCACATCGTCATCTGCCATTTTTTTGATCATCTTAGGAATTCCGGAAGTCGAAACCATAATTCGCTTTGGAGACATTCCTAAACCTTCTTCAGATGTAATCATATCGATTGCTTTAATGACATTATTATAATTCATTAAAGGCTCTCCCATTCCCATAAAAACAATATTCGAAAGCGGATGATTGTAATACAAACGACTTTCTTTATCAATCGCCAAAACTTGATCGTAAATTTCGCCTGGCTCTAGATTACGCATTCTTTTTAATCTTGCTGTAGCACAGAAATTACAATCCAAGCTGCAACCAACCTGACTAGAAACACAAGCCGTAGTTCTGGTATCAGTCGGAATTAAAACAGACTCAACTACAAGTCCATCGTGAAGTCTTACGGCATTTTTTACAGTTCCATCACTGCTTTTCTGCATTGTATCAACCTTAATATGGTTGATTACAAAGTTATTCTCCAGCATAGACCTTGTAGTCTTTGCTACATTAGTCATATCTTCAAAACTGTGGGCACCTTTGCTCCACAACCATTCATAAACTTGATTACCGCGAAAAGCTTTATCTCCATTTTCAACAAAAAAATCGCGAAGCTGGTCTTTTGATAAGGCGCGTATGTCTTTTTTCTCCATTTGCATGCTGCAAAGTTAATCACTTTTAGCATTTTTCTTTGCTTTTTAAATACATTCTTAAAATCTACTTGAAAAAAGACGAAACATTACAGCTTTCGCAAAAAACACATAACTCAATAAAAAACAAATATTTACAAAGCCAAAAATCTTTCAAACCGATTTTGAATTGAGCTTCACGAAGTCATTTATCCTTTACAATAAAAATTTAATAAAACTTTAGCCATGATTTTTATCATTCCATTTCCTTAATGTGAACAATAATTTTGATCCAAGAAATAAGGTTAGTTCACAACCACAAAAAAGAACTCTCCCAATTAAAATTAACCTATACACAAAATTAAGATGGAAACAATTAAATCAATCCTATTAACAGTAATCTTCACAACTGCTTCGTTACAAATAAATGCTCAAAGAACTTTTAATGTAAATGCAAATTCAACATTCGAAGTTGCAGGAACTTCAACGGTACACGATTGGGTTATGAAATCTTCAGAAGCAAGCGGAACTGCCAACCTAACCATAAAAGATGCTAAACTCACAGGAATTAACAGTCTCAGCATCTCTTTATTAGCCGAAAGCTTAAAAAGCTATAAAGCCAGTATGGACAAGGTAGCATACGAAGCTTTAGACACTGAGAACCACCAAAATATTGAGTATGTTTTAAAATCTGCTGTTAAAATAGATGATACTACTTGGAATCTTACAGGCATTTATACTATAGCAGGTATAAGTAAAGAATTTGTGACTCAAGTAAGGATAACTGCCAGCAACGGAACTTTTATTTTACAAGGTTCAAATCAGCTCACTTTTGGCGATTTTGAAATGGCTCCTCCTAAAGCGGCACTTGGTGTGGTTAAAGCTGGAAAAGATTTAACTGTGATATTCAATATTATTTTAAGCTAGTGGAGATGTTAATAATCTTCCAAATTCTTGTTGGAATTCTTACTTCTTAAATCTTAAAAATTCAGGATTTAATAAAATTCAATACACTTTTTTGCCTTAGTGATCGATTTCGTAAAAAATGAAAACGTTGTAGTTATTAAATACCTATTTAATAAAATTTTAACAATGATTTTTATCATGTATTCCCCTGATTTATAACAGGATCTTTGATACAAGTTAAAACAACATTCTTAGTACTAAACAGAAACAGGCCGACAAATTAACTTATTCTTTAAAATAAAAAACATGACAAAAATGAAAACAAATACATTAAAAATTTTCGCATTAGCTGCAGTTTTTTTTGGAATTACATCAATTGCTTCAGCACAAAAATCATACGCTTTAGACAGCAAATCTATCTTCTCGGTTGCCGGAACTTCAACACTTCATGACTGGGAAATGAAATCGGCTTCTGGAACCGGAACTGCATCATTAAATCTTGCAAACGGAAAATTAATTGATATCGATGCTCTGACTATAACTCTTCCGGCAGAAACCATAAAAAGTGAGAAAAAAAGCATGGACAAAGTAGCGTATGAAACTTTAAAAACAGATAAAAACAAAAACATAAAATACGTTCTAAAATCTGCCGAAAAAATAAACGAAACTACTTGGGAACTAACAGGAACTTACACTATCGCAGGAGTCAGCAAAGTGTACAAAACAACTGTAAAAACAACTGTAACAAAAGAGGGTTTAAACCTGCAAGGATCAAATAAAATCACTTTTACAGATTTCGGAATGAAATCGCCAACCGCAATGCTTGGCACAATTAAAACAGGTCAAGACCTAACCTTAAAATTTAATTTAAACTTTAATTTATAACCGCCATGAAGAAGATTTATATCCTATTTATTACATTAATAAGTACGTTCGCTGTAAATGCACAAGTAAGTTTTGGAAACATGCAAAATCAAATTTCTAGAGGGAAAGATGGTATAAACGTTTTCGACGTACAAAAAGACACTAGAGAATTTAAAGGACTAAGTATCGACTTTGGTGGTGCTTTTAACATGGATTTCCAAGCGACAAATTCATTTAACGACCAACCTGCTAACGTTACAACTACGACTACTACAGCTGCTGGAACAACGGTTAGAACAATTTCTGGATACCGCTTAATGAATACAGAAAACAATTTTACTCTTCCTGCTGCTGATATGTATATTGGCGCTCAATTGTTTGACGGAGTAAGAGTAAATTTAGATGTTTATTTAGCTTCAAGACACCACAATGATGCTTATGTAAAAGGTGGATACTTACAAATTGACAAGTTAGACTTCATCAAAAAAGACTTCTTGGCTGATGTAATGAAATACGCTACAATTAAAATTGGGCAAATGGAAAACAATTTTGGTGATGCTCACTTTAGAGGTTCTGACAATGGTAATACAATTAGAAATGCATTTGTTGGAAACAACATCATGTATTCTTTCACTACAGAAATGGGTATGGAAGTTTATTACAACAGAAGTGGATGGGTAAGCATGTTAGGTGTTACAAACGGCAATTTAAATCAAAGTAATGAACAAGTTTTTTATACTAGTGGTCCAAACACGAATACAACACATAGTCCTTCAATCTTAGCTAAATTTGGTTACGATAAACAGATTAATGAAGATTTAAGAATAAGATTAACTGGTTCTTATTACCATAATGCAAATCTTGGTAATGCAAACATATATTCTGCTAATAGATCAGGATTTGGTTATTGGGGTATATTGAATAATAACGCTTATAAAAACACCATTACTAAGACCGATGCTGACGGCAATATTATTTCTACAACGAGTACTGATGTTGCAACTAGTTTTAGTAAAACATCTACTCCAGAGGCAACGTTCAACCCTAATTTCAAAAATTGGGCAACTACATACATGATTAACCCTTTTATAAAATATAAAGGACTTGAATTTTTCGGAACAATCGAATTAGCTTCAGGAGGAGATAAAGCTGGTACTGACGATAAACGTACTGCTAATCAATATGCTTCAGAACTTATTTACAGATTTGGAAAAACAGAGCAATTCTATCTGGGAGGGAAATACAATACAGTATCTGGAAAATTAGCTAATGCTGATGCTAAAGAGGTTACCGTAGATAAGTTTGAAGCAAGTGCTGGCTGGTTTATGACTAAAAACATCTTAGCTAAATTAAACTACGTTAATCAAAACTATAAAAATTACTCACAATTTGTGGGAGATCCTGCTACTGGAAATCTAAACAACTTTTATGGTGGTAAATTTAATGGTTTAGTATTCGAAGCAGTAATTGCATTCTAATATAAAAAAAATGAAAACAAGATTTTCAATATTAAGTATGGGTTTAGTTATTTTCTTTTTCTTAGGAAGTGCTAAACCCACTTTTTTTTCAGAAGATACAACCGTGGTAATAAATAAAATAAAAATAGAAATCACAGGTTTATCAACTGTCGGCAAATACAATTGCTCTAACACTTTTGCCATAAAAGATACGGTTTATGTAAACTGTATTAAAAAAAACACTTTTAATACAGATATCAAAATGTCAGACTTTGACTGCGGCAATAAAATAATGACAAAGGATTTACAGGGAACAGTTAAAGTGAAAAAATTCCCCAACAGTACTGTTTCTATTTCAGACATCAAACCAAGCGGTAAAAATTACAAATGCAGACTAAACTTTTATATTACAGACAAAACTTTAAAATATAAAGATTTCATTTTATACAATACAGATGATAAGATTCAAGGAACCCTTAATTTAAAATTCTCTGATATTGAATTGGAACCGCCTGTAAAAATGGCTGGATTGATTAAGGTAAAAGATGATATTGTAATTAATTTTAGTCTGTATAAAAAATGATTTTTTCCTCGACAAAAAATTAAACAGCGCACCGAACAAAAATTAAAAATTTGGCACAAGAATTGTTTTGCTCTCAAAAGAAAAATAATCTTACAAAGAGCTCAATCATTTTAAAATTTGTACTTTTATTTTTCAGCCATATAACCTTTAAGTTTTATCAACCTAAAAAAAATGTAATTATGAAAAAACAAATTTTAAGTTTAGCTGTTGTTGCTTTATTAGCGTTTGCTGTTCAATCATGCGAGAAAAAAGAACCTAAACCAGCAGAAGATGAATTAACTCTTGGTAACAAAGTAGACTCATTAACAACAGATATTGAAGAAGCAACAGACAGTGCAGTCAGCAAAGCAGAAGGCGCTGCGGCTAAAGCAAAAGATGCTACAGAAACTGCTGCTCAAGACGTAAAAGATGCCACTAAAAAAGCAGCAAACGATGTTGAAAATGCAGCTAAAAAAACAGCAACTGATGTAAAAGACGCTACTAAAAAAGGCGCAGAAAAAGTTGAAAATGCAGCCAAAGCAGCCAAAGACGGAACTGTAAAAACAGCCAAAGATGTAAATGAAGCTTTGAAAAAATAATTTTCAAATTAGAACTAAAAACTGAAAGCCATTCGCCTAAACGAATGGTTTTTTTATGCAAAACGGTAAGCAGATATTTTTGTATTTTTGTATTGAAATTACAAGACATCACACATGCATTTTATATCACAAGAATTAGAAGATTATATCGAACAGCATTCTGAAAACGAACCAGAATTGTTAGCCAAACTTAATAAAGAAACCTACCAAAAAATATTATTACCAAGAATGTTAAGCGGTCATTTTCAAGGACGTGTTTTAAGCATGTTATCTAAATTGATACGTCCAGTGAATATTCTTGAAATTGGTACTTATACTGGCTACGCTGCTTTGTGCTTATGCGAAGGAATGCAGGAAAACGGACAATTACACACTATCGATATCAAGGAAGAATTAGTCGATTTTCAAAGAAAATATTTTGACGCATCACCTTGGGGGAAACAAATTTTTCAACATTTAGGTGAGGCTGTAAATATCATTCCAGATTTGGATGTAAAATTTGATTTGGTCTTTATTGATGCTGATAAAGAAAATTACCTTAATTATTGGGAAATGATTGTACCAAAGATGAATAAAGGTGGAATTATTTTATCTGATAATGTTTTATGGAGCGGCAAAATTCTGGAACCAGTTCATCCAAATGATGTTAGTACAAAAGTACTTTTGGAATACAATCAGCTTTTGAAAGATGATCCTAGAGTGGAGACGGTTTTACTGCCAATTCGTGATGGATTAACGGTTAGCCGAGTACTTTAATTTTTCTTTAAGACGCTAAGATTCTAAGCTTTTTTTCATTTTTTATTAATTCAGAATGAATCGTGTAAATCAAATAAACAACGAAGGTTTTTCAATTATAAATAATGTTTATAATCAAACTGAGATCGAAAAACTGATTTTATTAATCGAAGATGTAACCGAAAACGATTCTGAAAATGCTACTTTCAGAAAATCTCAGGATTTATTTGCGATTCGACAATTTCATAAAGAAATTCCTGAAACTTTAGATTTTATTTTCAATGAGAATTTAAAAGAAATTATAGAATCTAATTTTGGAAAAGGGTATTTCATAACCAAATCTATTTATTTTGACAAACCAGAAAAATCAAATTGGTTTGTGGCTTACCATCAAGATTTGACTATTTCTGTTGATAGAAAAATTGATGTTGAACATTTTGAAAATTGGACTTTAAAACAAAATCAATTTGCGGTTCAACCTCCGACAGAAATTTTAGAAGATAATTTCACGATCAGAATTCATATTGATAAAACTACAAAAGATAATGGTGCTTTAAAAGTCATCAATAACTCACACTCCAAAGGAATTTTAAGAATTGAGAATCTAGATTTTGAAAATGAAAAAGAAACAATTTGTGAAGTTGAAAAAGGCGGTATTATGATCATGAAACCTTTACTATTTCATGCATCGAACAAAACTACAAATAACGAACGCAGAAGAGTTATTCATATTGAATTTAGTAAACAAAAACTTCCTGAAGGATTAGAATGGAGTGAAAAAACTTTTTTTCAAAATTAATCTCAAAGGAAAAAGACTTTAAATCAAATTACAATGGAGTATTTGATTAAAACCTTTTGAATTATAAAAAAAAGCCTCCAGCTTTAGCTGGAGGCTTTTTTATAATAATATACATTAAAATCTTAGCATCTAAGAACCTTAGCATCTTTAAAAAACTATCCTGGAAAATATTGTGGTTTTAGTTTTTTATAAACTAAATAGATTAAAAGACCAAAAACAGCTCCAAAGAAATAACCAGCAAGTATATCACCTGGATAATGCAATCCTAAATAAATACGGCTGTAAGCAAAAATTAACGGCCATAAAAATAAGAATCCTAAATATTTGAAGTGTCGTTTTAGAACTAAAAATAAAAATGTTGCAACAGCCATTGTATTAGCCGCATGTCCAGAGAAAAAACTAAATGATTTTCTAACTTGAACAATACGAATTATGTTGGCTAAATCGGGTTCATTACAAGGACGTAAACGTTGAAAAGTATGTTTAAACAAATTACAGGTCTGATCTGTAAATGCAATCAAAATGGCAATAAAAAGCAACAAATAAAGAGTTTGTTTGCCCCCTATTTTTTTATAAATAAGATAAAACAGAAATAAGAAAAATGGCGTCCAATACAACTGTTGAGTAATAATCAGCCAAAATTTATCATACGTTTCGGATCCTAATCCGTTAAGATACACAAGTAAGTCTGTGTCTAATTCCGATATTTTTTCAAGCATTATCTTTGGCGTTTAATAGGTCCAGAAAGAGAATCGATATCTTCTTTTACTTTTTCGATTTCGTTTGTAGTATCGCCTATGAGATTCCCCGAATCTCCAAGCAGATTAGATTTTGCATTATTGATTTCTGCATTGATATTTCCAGTAATATCAGTCAAGGATTTAGAATCAAGACCGTTTGCCTCAGCTCCTTTCTGAATTTCACTTTTAATATCATTAGTTGCATTTTTTAACTGAGCCATAGCTTTACCCATAGTACGAGCAATTTCCGGCACTTTATCTGAACCAAAAAGCATTAGTACTATAAACAGTATAAAAACTAATTCTCCTCCTCCTATACCAAACATAACTTTTATTTTTGTTGTCGCAAAGATATTAAATTTTGCAGCTTAGAGTTTTAAAATTAACTTAAAAAGTCCTTTAAAATTCATTTCTTAAAAAGAAAAGTTCATCAAACTTTTTCAAGTCTGATGAACTTTCTATTAAAACCTTATGTGTTTTAGTCAAATTTTGACTTTGTTTCTACTTTCGGCCAAGAATTATTTGTAACATCAATATCCGCTGTCATCAATTTTGGATCGATTTGGATACTCTTAATTGCTTTTGTTGTAGCATATACTTTTTTGGCAGTTTCATTACTTTTTCTCCAGATTTGAGCTGGATACTGGTAATTATCTTTTGAACCATCTTCATAAGTAATCTCAACCAAAATTGGCATAATCATTCCGCCTGGTTTGTTAAACTCTACTTCGTAGAAATATTTAGGCGATTTGATACTTGCTTTTTCCTCAGCAGTAAAAGTTTGATCTACATAATCTGCTAAAGGTTTGAAATCTTCAATTTTTAAAGCTTTTTTTCTAGATTGATTAACCTCAGCATTATCTGCTGAAACTAAGTAAACAAAAGGTCCTTTTTCATAACCAAAACGTCCTTTTCTAACTTTTACGTCTTTAAGATCTGCAGTTGGAGTATCTGAAACGTAATATTGTTTCACCTCTTTAATTCCAATATCTACAAAATCTGTTGAATAAAACCATCCTCTAAAGAACCAATCTAAATCTACTGCCGAAGCATCTTCCATAGTTCTAAAGAAATCTTCTGGTGTTGGGTGTTTAAATTTCCATCTGTTGGCATATGTTTTAAAAGCATAATCAAACAGTTCTCTTCCCATAACAACTTCTCTTAAAATATTAAGACCAGTAGCTGGTTTTCCGTACGCATTATTTCCAAACTGGTGAATCGTTTCAGAATTCGACATAATTGGCTCTAAAAACTTTTGGTCACCACTCATGTAAGGAACAATATTTTTTGCAGGTCCTCTTCTTGAAGGAAAATTAGAATCTAATTCCTGTTCTGCTAAATATTCTAAAAATGAATTTAAACCTTCATCCATCCAAGTCCATTGGCGCTCATCAGAATTTACAATCATCGGGAAGAAAGTATGTCCAACTTCATGAATTACAACACCGATCATTCCGTTCTTAACTTCTCTGCTTGTTACGCCATTTTCGTCAGGACGACCGTAGTTCCAGCAAATCATTGGATATTCCATACCTTGATCTTCTGCCGAAACCGAAACTGCTTTTGGATAAGGATAATCAAAAGTATGTGCTGAATAACTTTTTAAGGTGTGAGCCACAACCATTGTAGAAGTTTCTCCCCAAAGCGGGTTTGCCTCTTTTGGATAAACAGATTCTGCCATAACAGTTCTGTTTCCAATTTTCACAGCCATTGCGTCATAAATGAATTTTCTTGAAGATGCAATTCCGAAATCGCGAACATTTTTAGCACTGAATTTCCAAGTTTTTTTCTTTTCAGAGAAACCTTTTTCAGCTGCTTCTGCTTCTGCCTGAGTTACAATTACAACTGGTTTGTCAAATGATTTTTGAGCCTGCTCATATCTTTTCACTTGTTCAGCTGTAAAAACTTCGCTTCTATTTGTTAATTCTCCTGTAGCATCAATAACGTGATCTGCAGGAACGGTAATATTTACATCAAAGTTTCCGAAAGGAAGAGCAAACTCTCCGCTTCCCCAAAACTGCATATTCTGCCAGCCTTCTACATCATTATAAACTGCCATTCTAGGATAGAATTGCGCGATAACATAAAGTTTGTTGCCGTCTTTTTCGAATAATTCATATCCTGAACGTCCGCCTTCTTTTCTATAATTATTGATGTTGTACCACCATTTTATGGAGAAAGAAATTTTTTCACCTGGTTTTAAAGGAGAAGCTAAGTTAATACGCATCATCGTTTCGTTGATCAAATACGACATTGCATTTCCTTTAGCATCTTTAACTTGTTCGATATTAAAACCACGCTCTAAATCTTTTTTCAAATATTTAGAAGAGAAACCTTCTAAAGGCAAAACCTGACTAATTTTTTCTCCTTCCGCTAATGAAGTCTGTCCATTTGCTTTTGCTTGATTTTGATCTAACTGAATCCACAAATATTCTAAACTATCTGGCGAATTGTTGCTATAAGTTATAACTTCAGATCCCGTTAATTTTGAATTTTTATCATCCAATTCAATATCAATTTTGTAATCTGCCTGCTGTTGGTAATAAGCTGGCCCTGGAGCTCCAGAAGCAGTACGAAACATGTTTGGAGTTGCCAGTAAATCATACATTTGGCTAAACTTATTTGTATCGTATTTTCCCTGCTGTCTAACAGGTGTGGTTGCTGCTTTTTCCTGTGCTACTAACATTGCAGGAAAAAGCAATAATAATGAAAGTTTTTTCATAAAAGGTTATTGGTAATTTATCAAGGCGTGAAAATAGCAATTAAAATCATAATTTAACACCCCTATTAATACTTTAACACTTCTTTCCTTGAAGATTCTGTAAAGAGAACACTCTTTTTGGTGTCAAATGCTGTAATATGTGTAATGTTTTGCTGTTCTGCGTTCCAATCTACGAGAATAGTATTTGAAATTTCTAATGTTTTAAATTTATCCACATCTTTAATTCTAGAATAACAAACTAAAACATCATCTGCTTCAACTTCTTTAGACAGAAAAGTAATCGCTTTAGATTGACCGTTAACTTTGATAGAAAAATGTTCGGAAAGATATTTTTTCAGCAATTCCACATCTGCCTGTGTTTCTTTACTTGTGCCTACAAATGTTTTTTTATGGTATTTTTTCTCCATCGCATTATTCAAATCATCGATAAAAATACGAGAAGTAATCTGCACCATTTTTTTTTCGGCAGCATAATTTACCTGAAAAACACCTACATAAAATTTATGAAATGTAAACGACGAAGACAAGACAAACAAAACTGTCAGAACACAATAAATTAATCTATTTTTCATTTTGAGCAGCGACAGCCTTCTTAAATTCTTTATTCTTATTTACCATGAAATCCATTAACTGAAATTTTTGATCTGGATCAACAAATTGTTTAGAATGCGGATCATTCGAACAATACATTAAAAACAATTCTATTTCATCGTCTTTAAGACCAAGTGTTTTATTGTAGAAATCTTTTGTAAAATTGTCTTTCGCATATTCTACAAAAGCGATATCGGTAATTTCTTCTTCTTTAACCTCTTCTTTTTTACTTAGAAGCTTTTTGACGTCTTTAAAAATTCGGACAAAATCAGTCCCATATTTAATGGTTTGATCAGAAAGCATTGCGGTATTTTTTGCAGTAGATTGCTTGTCATCTTCAAACTGGGTATCTACAATTCCTTGCGAACCGCCTTGCAACGATTTCACTTTTAATTCTTTATGTACAACAACCTCTTTAAGCTGATTGTTGACTAAATCTAATTTTGCTTTAAAAAGAATCTCTGCACAGTCTTTTTCTGTTAAAACGATTTTTTTTGATTGAAATGTCAGGCCTGAGAATAATAAAGTATCTTTTGGTTGCGCCATAATATCAAACAAACCGCCAGCACCAATAAATGTCCGAACATTGGCATTAATATTCATTACATAACCACTTTCTATGGCTAAAAAATCATTGATGACCTGACCGTGTAATGGTTTCCTGAAACCGTTTTGCCCTAATACAAATTGACAAAATAAGCAGACAACGAGTACTCCTAATTTATTTTTCATTTTCGAGAATTGTTAGATATTTTCTTGCTAGATCTGTGATTAAAAACATACTCATTGTTTTGTTTTTAGTATTCAAAGATACAGCAAATTCAGTATCTTCTATACAAAATAATTGAAATCCTTTTATATAATCCACAGGTATTTTCAATCTGTCTGTATAATAATTCTGATCAAAAACGTATTCGAGTTTTCTAAAAAGTGCTTCTTTTTCTTCTACTTTTACTTCTTTTTTTAACATTGAAGTACGTCCTGACATTGCATTTAAAAGTTTATCCACAGAAGTCGAAGTGGCAGTATACACTTTTCGTTCTGCAGGTGTATATTTTTTCTGTCCGTAAGGAATAATTCCCAAATTTTCGGCAGTGATATTGGCATTTTCATTAACTACAACTTCTTTTAATTCTATTTCTTTAGCCGTCATTTTAACAACTAACAAACTGGAATTCAAATCTCCAGAGGTAATCCTTCGCTTTAATGGATCTAGATTTACAGCAGAAAAAACCAAAACCTCTCCTTCTCTAACCGTAATAGAAAAATTACCATCAGAATCTGAGACTGCAGCAACTTGAGTAGTATTATTGATAATATTTACTCCTTCAATTGGAGTAGATTGCTCCATTACTCTTCCTAATAATTGTTTTGAATTGTTATTTTGTCCAAAACCAATTTGAACAAAAAACACAAGCAGCATAATTAATATATTTTTACCTATTTTCACTAATAATTATTTCTTTATACTTTACCGCCAATTCCCCTAAAAGAAATTCGGTTGAAGTTTTGTTTTTCGAATTCATAACAGTGCAAAAACCATCGTCTTCGATTACATAAAACTTAAACTCGTTTACATTTTCCTTAGGTATTTTCAATTTTTGAATAAAATAAGCATCATCAAACAAATAACCTAATTTTAAAAAATTCCTTTCTTTTGTCTCTGCTTCCAGATTTGCCTTAATCCGCTTAGTCCTTCCATTTATTTTATTTATCAACGGATCAAGCTGCATAGATCCGCCCAACAGACCTAATAACATAACCGGCTTAAAGTCACCCGCAGTCGCTAATTGTCTTTCTGCCTGAGTGTATTTTTTTTGGTCACGTGGAATAATCCCTAAATTTTCTGCTGTAATATTAGCATTTTCATTCACAATCACCTCGTTCAGCTCCACTTCTTTAACAGTCATCTGGATCACAAAAGATTCCGAAGACCTCAAATCATCAGCTGTAATTTGTCGTTTTACCGACTTTAAATTGACTGAAGAAAAAACTAAAACCTCACCTTCCCTTGCGTTTATTAAAAAACTTCCATCAGCATCTGAAACCACAGATTGCTGTGTATTACTGTTCACTACATTTAGGCCTTCTATCGGTTCAGAAAACAACTTTACTTTACCATGCAACAGCCTTGATTCTGTCTGCGCAAAACTACCTTGAGCAAAAAACAGAAAAAATACAGCCGATATGGTTTTATTTGTTTTCACCCGCAATAATCTCTTTATATTTTACCGCTAATTCCCCTAAAAGAAATTCGGTTGAAGTTTTATTTTTAGAATTCAAAACTGCGGTAAATTTTTCATTTTCCACAGCATAATATTCAAAACCTTTCACATATTCTGATGGAATTTTTAATCGCTCAATAAAATGCTCGAGACTAAACATATTCTCTAAAAGTCTCATAAAAAACTCTTTTTTCTCTACTACAGCTTCCTTTTTCAGCATTGCAGTTCTTCCTGAGAAAAAATTCAGCAAAGGATCGGCAGAAACTGATGCACCAACCATTCCCCCTCCATTTGCAGTAGCATCCAGAGCGGTTGCTGTTCTCAGTTTTCTTTCGGCGGCAGTATACTTCTTTTGACCTTGAGGAATTATCCCTAAACTTTCTGCATTAATATTATCATATCTTTTAATCACAACTTCCTGCAGTTGATTCATGATCATATTAAGATTAACAGTAAAATTAATATTTGAAAAATCCTCTTGTTTCAACATTATTCTTTTTTCCTTAAAAGCTATAGAAGAAAACACAAGTACATCATCTGCTTTAGCCAAAATCGAAAAAGATCCAGACTCATCTGAGATTACCGTTTGTTCTGTCTGAGCATTAATCACATAAACGCCCTCTGCACTTGAAGCATTTGAAACTATTTTACCATTAAAAACAGAACGATCTTGGGCTTGTGCTAAACAAGCCTGACCCGCAATAACAATTAAAAAACAAGTGATTTTATGAAACAAAATGAAATAAATTAAAAATATTCTTAAAACGGTAAAAATATCTTAATCTCATCCAAATTTAATACTAATGAGTTGGTAAAAATATGTTAATTAAAATCTTAAAAAATTACTGCAAAAGAGAGTTTTTAATACCTTTATCCAACAAAATTTGAGTCAAAAAAATCATGAAAAGCGTTATTATAGCAAGTACCTCCACATTACATGGAGGAAAATATTTAGAATATATTTTGCCAACTTTAGAGTCACATTTTAAGAATTGTAAAACCCTACTATTTATCCCTTATGCACGCCCCGGTGGCATATCGCATGATGAATACACACAAAAAGCTAAAGAAGCATTTTCTTCAATCAACTTAGAAGTTAAAGGCATACATGAATTTGAAAACGCGCAGGAGGCTGTAAAAAATGCAGAAGGAATTTTTACGGGCGGCGGAAACACTTTTTTATTAGTTACACAGCTTTATAAAAATAACATTATGCAGCTGCTTTCTGAAACTGTAAAAAATGGAACCCCTTATTTAGGATCAAGTGCCGGAAGTAATATCTGCGGTTTATCTATGCAGACAACAAATGACATGCCTATCATTTATCCGCCAAGTTTCCAGACTTTAGGATTGATTCCTTTTAACTTAAACCCACATTATCTCGATGCCGATTTACAATCTAAACACATGGGAGAAACGCGCGAAACAAGAATTAAGGAATTTCACGCATTCAATTCTATTCCTGTTTTAGGTTTAAGAGAAGGAAGCTGGCTGGAAGTTAACGGAGACAAAATAACTTTAAAAGGAGATTTATCTGCAAGATTATTTAAACAAAATCAAGAAGCGGTAGAATTGGATCCAGAAAGCGACTTGAGCGGCTTAAAGTAAAAATTCCAATATTTAAAAATCCAAATTCCAAGCTTCAAGATGTTTTAGACATAGAGACTGGAATTTGGATTTTTTTTTCATTTATTTGAAAACAAAAAAGCCTCAAACAATGTTTGAGGCTTTTGAAGAGCGAAAGACGAGGCTCGAACTCGCGACAACCAGCTTGGAAGGCTGGAGCTCTACCAACTGAGCTACTTTCGCATTAACAGGGTGCAAATATAAATAATTTAATCTTTAAAAAAAATAAAAATCAAAAAATATTTATTTTTGACAAAAAAATCGAAACTAAAATGTTTTGATTTTTTAGAGCGAAAGACGAGGCTCGAACTCGCGACAACCAGCTTGGAAGGCTGGAGCTCTACCAACTGAGCTACTTTCGCATTGGTGGTGCAAATATAAAAAGAAAGTTAAGTTCAAAACAAGCTTTTTGGCAAAAAAAATCAATAAAAAACAACAATTATTTATAACTTATTTAAAATTAAAAAGTTATAAATTCAATATTTTTAAAAAAAATCATGATTACAATTAAAGAAATTCCATCAAAAGAAACTTATGCCGTTCGCCAGCCTGTTTTAAGAAAAGGAAAACCAATCGAAAGCTGTATCTTTGAGGGAGACGATCTAGAAACGACGCATCATTTCGGTTTATTTGATAATGAAAATTTAATAGGAATTATTTCGTTATTCAAAAAAATCAATCCTATATTTGCCGAACGAAATCAAGCCCAGATTCGAGGAATGGCAGTTTTAGAAAGTCAGCAAAAGAAAGGATTTGGAGAAGCTTTAGTTAAACATTGTGAAACCTACTGCAATGAAAACAAAGTCGATTTGATTTGGTTTAATGCCAGAACAGCCGCTGTAGGCTTTTATCAAAAAATGAATTACCAGCCCCAAGGTGATGCTTTTGATATTAAAGACGTTGGTGAACACTATTTGATGTTTAAAAGATTATAATATGAAGAAACTTTACTCTTTGGTAGTAATATGCATTTTTGTGAGCTGTAAAAAAGAGACTCCAAAACCTACTCCTGTCATCAAAAAAGCGGTGCCGGCAATTATACTTACTGACGAAAGAAAAGTTGAAATTGACACTGCTTTAATAGGCACTTTTAAGAGTGAAACATTAAAACAGTTTTATATTGCATCTGAAAACCAAACAGTTTGGGGCAATTTAGAAAAAAGAAAATTTGTTTTATCTCATTTAGAAGATTCAGATAAACTCGGATTAGAGCCAGAAAATTACAAGGCTTCTCAGCTGAAAAAATTCGAAAGTAAAATTAGTTCACTGAGCGATAAAGATCTAGCTACTTATGACATCTTACTGACCTACAATTTTGAAAAATATTTAAACCATCTATATAAAGGTAAATTAGATCCTAAAAAACTTTACAACAACTGGGATCTGGACGAAAAGGTATTTGATGTAAATAATATCCTTATTAAAGCTTTCAATAAAAACAAATTAGAGAGCATTATTGACAGCATCCAGCCTCAAACTCAAACGTACAAACAGTTATTAAAGGCTTTGGAACTCATTAATACTTTTCCAGATGATGATATAAAACCTATTGAAGGTGTAGAAAAGATCGTCTTGAACGATACCAATTCTGCTTTAATAAACATTAAAAAAAGGCTTTTGTATTGGAACGACATGTCTGGAAAAGACAGCCTTACTAAAATATACAACCAAAAAACTTTTGAGGCCGTTAAAAGATTTCAAGAAAGACATGGTTTAGCTTCTGACGGAGTTATTGGAGTGGGAACAATTAAGGCATTAAACTATTCTAAAGAAAGTAGAAAAAAACAGATTATTGCCAATTTAGAGCGCTGGAGATGGTATCCTTCTGAATTAGCTGAGAATTATTTCATCATCAACATCCCAGATTACAGCTTAAACGTTGTTGAAAACCAAGATACTACTTTGGTGAGAAATGTTGTTGTTGGAACCAGTAAAAGAAGAACTCCTGTTATTACTTCTTTTTTAAAAACAGTGGTTTTTAATCCGACATGGACTGTTCCCCCGACGATTTTAAAAGAAGATGTTGTTCCTGCAATGAAAAGAAACCGTAATTATCTGGCTAAGAAAAATATCACGATTTATGATACTTCAGGAAATGTTGTAGATCCTGTTGCTTGGAATGAGAACAAACCTAATAATTATCGCTATGTTCAAAGTCCGGGATATTCTAATTCATTAGGGTTGATGAAAATTTTGTTTCCAAATCATCACAGTGTTTACCTGCATGACACCAATCATCGCAACATTTTTGGACGAAATAACCGCTCTATGAGTTCCGGTTGTGTGCGTGTTGAGAATCCGCTGGAATTGGCGCAGCATATTTTGGATGTGGACGGAAATTGGCCTCAAGACAGAATTGATACTATTATTGCTTCTAAAAAGACAATGAGTTTCAAAATCACCAAAAAGTATTCTTTATACCAATGGTACTGGACAGCATGGAGCAAAAAAAATCAGCTCCTGTTCAGAGCTGATATTTATAATCTAGATTCGGATTTATATGCTAAATTAAGAGATTAGCCTTTCTTCCATTGAGAAACTTCTTGATGGATGATAAATATATAAACACGATTTATCTTTTATTGTTTGAATTATTTCATCAGTCAATTCAACTGGAACTGCAGGGCATCCCTGGCTTCTTCCTAATCTTTTGTGATCTCTGATAAATGATTCTGAAACATAATCGGCACCATGCATTACAACACCTCTTTGACGCGCATTATCATTTACGCCATCCTCTAAGCCATCTAAACGCAATGAAGCACCATGTTTTCCTTGGTAAATTTCACCTGTAGCATAAAAACCTAAACTGCTTTTAAATGAAGAATTCAGATTTGAAAATGCAGAAGCAAATTCTTCTCCTGTATTTCTACCATGTGCCACAAGAGAATTAAACAAAACAGTGTTTGTTGTCAAATCAATCACCCACAAACGTTTTGTGTTTGATGATAAACTGAAATCAATAAGAGTCAAAATATTTTTCTTAATAACTCCTTTTTCTTTCAACAAATAAAATCCCTTTAAAGCTTCCGAGAAAGTTTTAAGTTCTGGCATTTTATAATTGTTTGAATTTAGGGCATTGTAAACGCTTTCGATTTTGGAATCAACTGTTACTTTTTCAACTTTAGCAATCGATTTTACAATAGCGTTCTTTTTAAGATCTGAAGTGTTTTTTGAATCTTTTCCAAAAGACAATAGCAAAAACACAAATAGCGGATAAATTTTGTAAATCATTGAATTTCTTTAGGTTAAACAAAAATTTGGGTAAGGCAAAAGTATAAAAAATTCATTCCTTGCAAAATACAACCCTGATTTTCAGGCCTTTTTTGTTTAAATTTTAACATTATTAACATAAAATCGCTGTTTCTGTAAGATTTTTTCTTATGCTAAAAAACCTAAGATTTTTGCCTTTTTTCTTAAAAAAGATCAAAAAAGTGGAAATCTTGAAACAAAAACTGTAACAAGTGAAAGAAAATGTAGTCTATTCTAACTAAATTAAAAGAGTTTCCGCTTTTTCGGATTAAAAATCGATGAAAAAAATATTTGTAATTTGTCTTCTATTTTGTTTTTTGTGCAGTTACAGCCAAAAAAAAGCACTTCAGGCTAAAGTAACTTCACAATACATTTCTATTGATGGAAACCTCAATGAACCTGCTTGGGAAAATGCATCAATTGCATCAGACTTTGTAATGCTGGAGCCAGATAACGGAAAATCTATACCGCAGGAAAAGAGAACAGAAGTTAAAATACTATATGATAATGATGCCATTTATATTGGCGCGATGATGTACGATAATGAGCCGTCTAAAATTTTAAAAGAAATTTCACAGCGCGATAACTTTGGAACTGCGGATCTTTTTGGCGTTTTTATTAACGGTTTTAATGACGGACAGCAAGACTTTATGTTTTATGTTTCGGCTGCAGATGTTCAAGGCGATTGTATCATGACTGATGCAAACGGTGAAGACTATTCGTGGGATGCTGTTTGGATCAGCAAAGCTTCTTTGAAAGAAAACGGGTGGGTGGTTGAAATAAAAATACCCTATTCAGCATTACGTTTTTCAGCAGAAAACAAACAAACTTGGGGAATCAATTTTTTCAGGGAAATAAAAAGAGACCGTTTTAAATATACCTGGAATTTTGTTGACCGAAAAATAGGCACTTTCACGCAGCAGGCAGGAACTCTTGAAGGAATTGAAAACATCAAACCTCCTACCCGATTGTTTTTTATGCCTTATGCATCTTATTATTTAAATGCCGCAGACGGACAAAAAACATACGGAACAATGAAGGGCGGAATGGATATTAAATATGGTATTAATGACGCTTTTACGATTGATGCTATTTTAATTCCTGATTTTGGGCAGACAAAATACGACGATCAGATTTTGAATCTCGGTCCTTTTGAACAACAATTCAACGAAAACAGAGCATTTTTTACCGAAGGAACAGATTTATTCAGCAAAGGAAATATGTTTTATTCGCGAAGAATTGGAGGAACACCATCAACCGAACCGCAGCTTAGCGAAAATGAAGAGCTAACGGAATCACCAGCAAGTGTAAATCTTATAAATGCCCTAAAAGTATCTGGAAGAACTAAAAACGGACTAGGAGTAGGTGTATTAAATGCTGTTACCGAAAAGACCTTTGCAACCATAAAAGATACCATTACCGGAGAAACTAGACGTCAAGTTGTGGAACCTCTTACCAATTACAATGTATTGGTCTTAGATCAACGTTTCCGTAAAAATTCATCGGTTACTTTAATTAATACCAATGTAACCCGAAATGGTCATTTTAGAGATGCAAACGTTACGGGTTTGGCTTGGGATTTAAACACAAAAGCCAATACTTACAGCTTGTTTGGAAATGTAAAATACAGTCATATAAATGATGCAGAAGACAAAAATGGTTTATATTCTACGGTAAGTCTTGCAGAAACGAGCGGTAATTACCGTTACAGTTTTGGAACTGATTATGTCAGCAAAAATTTTGATCCTAATGATCTTGGAATAAACTTTTATACCAATTATTATAATTTTTATGGAAATGCCAATTATAGAATTCTAAATCCAACCAAAAAATTCAACACTTTTAGAATTAACTATAATATGTATTCGGAATTCAATAAAGAATCTGGGAGACTACAGGATAATTATATGAATGCCAATCTAAATTTAACTACCGTTAAAAACAACTATTACGGAGCTGGAGCTAGTTTTTATCCTTTAGAAACTTACGATTATTACGAACCGAGAAGAGATGGAAGATATGTCGCTATTCCGAGAAGAATAGATACTTGGGGAAGCATTTCCACCAATTACAATCACAAATTCGCCGTAGATTTAAACGGGACTTTTAATGTCTTTGATGAATCTGAAAGAATTACTTATGGATTTGACATTGGTCCAAGATATCGTTTCAGCGACAAATTGCTGCTGACCTATTTCTTTAGTTATTTAAGAAGAAACAACAACAAAGGTTATATTGATCAAATTGATGGCGATGATAATGCAAACACTCCAAATGACATCATTTTTGCCAATAGAAATGTAATTACGTATTCTAATACTCTGGGAGGCAAATATGCAGTAAATAGTGCAATTACTATAAACTTGGCGGTTCGTCAATATTGGTCTTATGCAGATAATAAAAATATTCTGATACTGGAACCCAACGGCGATTTAACTCCTTACCCGCAATACACAACCAATAAAAATTCAAGTTTTTATTCTTGGAATACCGATTTATCTTTTTCATGGTGGTTTGCGCCGGGAAGCCAGCTTTCTGCTTTATACCGAAATAATGCTTCAAATTTTGAGCGAATTATAGATAAAGATTTCAAAAACAATGTTTCAGGACTTTTAAATAATGATGCTTTAAAACACATTTTTTCTGTAAGTGTCAAATATTTTATTGACTATAATGCTGTCAAAAATAAAGTCAGAAAGAGAGCTTAGCGTGAATTAATTTTAAAAAATAAAGGCTTCTATAATTAAATTAATATTTTTTATCAAACTTCATTTTATAAAATATAAATGTACTGCTGTATTCTTGCAAAGTTTAGAAATGACTTATCTTTGTAGAAAACAAAAATATAATGAACAAAAAAGTTATCCTTATGATTTTAGACGGTTGGGGAAAATCTCCTGACCCTAAAGTATCTGCAATAGACAATGCAAATGTTCCTTTTATAAACAGTCTTTACAAAAACTACCCAAGTGCACAACTTAGAACTGACGGACTAAATGTTGGTTTACCTGAAGGACAAATGGGAAACAGCGAGGTTGGACACATGAACCTTGGTGCTGGAAGAATTGTATACCAAGATTTAGCTAAAATAAACTTAGCAGTAGAACATAAAACATTAGCAAAAGAACAAGTTCTTGTCGATGCGTTTACTTATGCTAAAGAAAACAATAAAAAAGTACACTTTTTAGGATTAGTTTCAGATGGTGGTGTTCACTCACATACTTCACACCTTCGCGGCTTAATCGATGCTTCTCAAGAATATGGTTTAGATCAAGTTTACATTCATGCTTTCACAGACGGGCGTGACGTTGATCCTAAATCTGGAGCAAAATACATTCACGATTTAGACGAATATATTAAAGATACACCTGTAAAAATTGCTTCAATCATTGGCCGTTACTATGCAATGGATCGTGACAAACGTTGGGAACGCGTAAAACTAGCTTACGACTTAGTAGTAAACGGAGTAGGAATTCCGTCTACAAATGCTGTTGCGAGCGTGCTTGATAGTTATGCACACGAAGTTACTGACGAATTTATTGCTCCAGTTGTAATTGTTAACGAAGAACAAAAACCGCTAGCAACAATTGTTGAAGGTGATGTTGTAATCTTCTTTAATTTTAGAACAGACAGAGGCCGTGAACTTACTGAAGCACTTTCTCAGCATGATTTCCATGAGCAAAACATGCATAAATTAAACTTATATTATGTAACACTTACAAACTACGACGAGACATATCAAAACGTAAAAGTAGTTTACAATAAAGATAATATTACCGAAACTCTTGGTGAGGTTTTGGAAAAAGCGGGTAAAAAACAAATCAGAATTGCGGAGACGGAGAAATATCCTCACGTAACTTTCTTCTTCTCTGGAGGTAGAGAAACTCCTTTTGAAGGTGAATCTAGAATCTTGAGAAATTCTCCAAAAGTAGCGACTTACGATTTACAACCAGAAATGAGTGCTTATGAATTAGCAGATGCTCTTGTTCCAGAATTAAACAAAGGTGAAGTAGATTTCGTTTGTTTAAACTTCGCAAACGGAGACATGGTTGGACATACTGGAATTATGGAAGCTGCAATTAAAGCTTGTGAAGCTGTTGACGCTTGCGCTAAAAAAGTAATAGAAGCGGCTCTTGCAAATGATTATACTACAATCGTAATTGCCGATCACGGAAACTGCGAAACAATGATTAATCCTGACGGTTCTCCAAATACTGCACACACAACAAACCCAGTGCCGATTATTTTGGTTGACAAACAATTGAAAAATATTCAAGATGGTGTTCTTGGTGACATCGCTCCTACTATTTTAGAATTAATGGGCGTGCAGCAGCCAAATGCAATGACTTGTCATTCGTTATTATAGAAAACTATTTTTCTTTTAAAAAAGAGGCAAATTCTAAAAATTTGCCTCTTTTTGTTTTTAAGATTGTCTGCTGTCAGCCTGAGCAAAGTCGAAGGCACACGTGCAGTATTATCGCGGGGCTTCGACTTCGCTCAGCCTGACATTGTATTTATAAACTATCAAACAATAAAATAATGATACAACTGCTCTACACCATAAATTATAAGTCCAATAATCCCTCCGACTAAAGTTCCGTTGATCCTGATATATTGAAGGTCTTTTCCAATTTCTAATTCTAATTTTTCTGAAACTTCTTTTCCGTCCCAAGATTTTACGGTTGATGAAATTAAATCTCCGATTACCTTTTTATTATTGAGTAAAACGGAAAGCAGATCGTCTTTAATAAAATTGTTGATTTTATCAATCATAATCGGATCTTCTTTGATTCCGTTTCCGAAGGTTTGAATTAAATTTGAGATACTATTTTTAATAGACGATTGATCTCCTTTATCTAAATCATTGGTTATTGAAAGTTTAATTTCATCCCAAATTCCATTAATATAATCCTGAACTTCTTTTTTTCCAACGAAACCTAAAATCATATCGTTGATTTTAACTCTCATCTCTTCTGAGTTTTTTACCTTTTCCAGAAAGTCAAAAATATACTCGTCAATCTTTAAGCGAACTGTGCTTTCTGGTTTTTTAGCTTCGTTTAAAAAATCCTGTAAACCGTTAAAAACACCTTCGGTAATACTTTTATCAGCAAGCCCAAAACTCAAAAGCGGTGTTGAAGCTTTTACTTTCTGCCTGATTAAATCTTTATTGTTAGTTAATTCATCGCTCATCACTTCGAGAAGATTTGAAAGCATTTGATTTTTGAGATCTCCTTTCTGTAAAGGTTCTAAGGCAACAGCAACCCAATTTCCAAAATTTATTCCTTCCATTTTTTCTTTGAACTGAACCTGAATAAATCGCTTAACATCTTCATCTTTGATCGTTCGTAAAATTCCGGGAATAACATTTACGGCAACAACATTCGCAATTTTAGCTGCATTTTCTTCCTGTGAAAGCCATTCTGAAGCTTTTGTAGCAAAATTGAATTCATCGAGTTTAATTTCTAATTTTTCACGATTTAGAAATTCCTCCGAAACAAAATTCCCAAGATTTTCTCCAATTTCATTTTTCTTAGTTGGAATAATCGCCGTATGCCAAATTGGAATTCCTAATGGATGGCGAAACAAAGCTACAACCGCAAACCAATCGGCAATTCCGCCCACCATTGCTGCTTCGCTAAAAGCCTGAAGTATTGGTATTTTATAATAAATGGCAATAATAAATAGTAAGACTGCAATGCCTAGAAGCGACAAAGCATTTCTCTTCATTTTCTTTAAAGCCTTTACTTTTACTATGTCTTGATCTGTAATAGTTTCCATAATTACATCTGTTTTTACTACTAATTTAGGGCTTTTTTCCGAGATCGTAATTCATTAATACTCTTTAAATAGCCACGAATTCACGAATTTTCTTTAAAATTTAATTAATAAAATTCGAAATAAAGAAGATTTGTGAAATCAGCAACTTAATTTAATTTGGATAATTCGAGAATTCGTGGCTGAAAGATTTAGATAAAATATTGTACTTTTGCGAACTGAAAATGGGAAAAATATGATTATCCAAAAAACTAGGGAAGAAATCGAATTAATGCGCGAAAGTGCTTTAATTGTATCAAAAACATTAGGAATGATAGCTTCTGAAATTAAAGAAGGAGTTACAACATTATATCTTGACAAATTAGCAGAAGAATTTATTCGTGATCACGGTGCTGTTCCAAGTTTTCTTGGATTGTATGATTTCCCGAATTCACTTTGTATGAGTCCAAACGCTCAAGTTGTTCACGGTATTCCTAATAATGTTCCGCTTAAAAATGGTGATGTTATTTCGGTTGACTGTGGTGCATTTAAAAATGGTTTTCACGGAGATCATGCTTATAGTTTTGAGATTGGAGAAGTGGCTCCAGAAGTAAAAAAACTTTTAAGAGTTACTAAAGAATCTCTTTACGTTGGAATTAGAGAATTTAAAGCAGGAAATCGTGTTGAAGATGTTGGAAATGCGATTCAAAAATATACAGAAGCTCACGGTTATGGAGTTGTTCGCGAATTGGTTGGACACGGTGTCGGACAAAAAATGCACGAAGAACCCGAAATGCCAAACTACGGAAAACGCGGACGTGGAAAACTTTTTGTTGAAGGAATGGTGGTTGCCATCGAACCTATGATTAATATGGGAACAAGAAACATCAAACAACTAAAAGACGGCTGGACAATCTTGACTGCTGACGGAAAACCAAGTGCGCATTTCGAACACGATGTAGCTTTAATTGATGGAAAACCAGAATTATTATCGACTTTCCAATACATCTATAAAGCTCTTGGAATCGAAAGCAACGAAGAAGATGAATTCAGACAAGTGCCTTTAGTTCTTTAAGGCTTTCCACAGAGATTCACAGAGATATACGCCAAGATTCACAAAAAATATTATACGCCTTTTAAAAAAATGTATTCTCAAAATTTAGTCTCACAGGAAGAACTGGATGCTATTTCGTATAAAATTATTGGTTTAGCAATTGAAGTTCACAGACAATTAGGTCCAAGTTTATTATAATCTGCTTATCAGGAATGTTTGTATTATGAAATTATGAATTCAGGTTTAACTGTTGAAAAACAAAAAGCGTTGCCCATAATTTATAAAGACATAAAATTAGATCACGGATATAGGATAGATTTGCTTATTGAAAATAAAATTGTCATTGAATTAAAAACCGTTGAGGCTTTTACAGATGTGCATTTTGCTCAAATATTAACCTATCTAAAACTGGGAAATTATCCATTAGGATTGCTTATTAATTTTGATTCAAAAATATTAAAAAACAACATAAAAAGATTTATAAACACTTTGTGAAGCTCTGCCAACTTTGTGTAACTCTGCGAAAAAGCCCCATGAAGAAACTATTTAAATTAGTACTTAATACAATCCCGCGTCCATTGTTAATTCGTTTGAGTTATGTGGCGCGACCAATTTTAGCATTCTCTTTAAAAGGAGATAAATTTACCGACCCAATTGACGGAAAAAGTTTTAAATCTTTTCTGCCTTACGGATATGGAAAACAACGTAATAATGTGCTTTCACCAAGCACACTTTCGTTAGAAAGACACCGCTTGCTTTGGTTGTATTTAAACGATCAAACCGATTTTTTCACAGCACCAAAAAAAGTCCTTCATTTTGCGCCCGAACAAGCTTTTTACAAACTTTTTCGCAAGCAGAAAAATCTAGATTACACCACAACCGACTTATTTTCGCCTTTGGCAGATGTAAAAGCAGACATTTGTAATTTACCTTTCAAAGACAACGAATATGATGTCATTTTATGTAATCACGTTTTAGAGCATATTCCAGACGATACAAAAGCAATGCAGGAATTATTTCGTGTTTTAAAACCAGGCGGAATGGCTATTTTGCAGATTCCACAGGATTTAAATCGTGAAGTAACTTTTGCAGACGATTCTATTACAGATCAAAAAGAACGCGCTAGAATATTTGGTCAGTACGATCATGTTCGTATTTACGGACGCGATTATTTTGATAAATTAAGAAGTATTGGCTTTATTGTAATCGAAGAAGATTATACCAATAAAATTGCACCTGAATTGGTTGAAAAATATTGTTTAGCAAAAGGAGAGATCATTCCGCTTTGCTTTAAACCGCAAGAAAACTAATTTTTTCCACTATATAAGTGATATAATAAGTTCATTTAAAAAGAGTTTTCAAATTATTTCTATTTTGAAAACTCTTTCTTTTTTTTGCCCTATTCCCAAAATATAAGCCTAACCAAATCCCTAAATCTTGGAACCTACAAAACCATTTCAATTTTGCTTTGACATCAGTTTTGAAAAAAACCTGAATACCTTTCTTCCAACAGCTTATATTGTTGATAATACCGATGAAATCAAATATTTAAACAAAAAAGCAACAACAGGAGTTTTAGAAAGTTTCGGGATTGTTTTGGAAAATTTAGATTCTAATACAAAAAAAACACTTACTGCTTGCGAATCATTAAAAGCTGAATTTATTTTCAAGAAATTCAGTGCTAAAATCAAATCGGCAAAAACTATTGCGGATCTGCAAAAAGATTCTAAAATTGATTTTGCAATTCGTCAGCATTTAAAATTCCACTTAAGTTCCTTTTATGATTTAATTGTAAAAGAGCAATTTCCTCTGTCAATCAACATCGGACCAGAAAAAGATTTTTATCGTTCCAGAGTTGATGTGAGTCCGCTTTATTTCGAACCACAGATTCAATTCGACAAACACGACGAAGGCATTACTTATACCCTTTCTTTAAAAGAAAACGAAACTTCATTTTTACCAATGAATAGTACCGTTGATATTCTTTTAGACGAGCCAGGGTGGTTAATTATCGATAAAAAATTAGGGACGTTAAAAGAGCTGAATGCTAAAAAGCTGATGCCTTTTTTAAAGAAAAAATCAATTGAAATTCCCTCAAAATTAGTTGATGATTATTTCAAAAGTTTCATTCCAGAAATAGCAAAAAAAATCGACATCGAGGCAACTGGTTTTGAAATTGAAAATCGTGACACCATTATTTCATGTTCTATTCAGCCGGTTCATGATTTCTTCAAAAACTGTTATTATCTTAATCTTTATTTTGATTATGACGGATATTCTTTTGATGCTTCCAAAACCAAAAAAACACATTCGTTTGTTGATTTCAGCATTGCTAATCAGCCTAAAATCATTCAATTTAAAAGAAATGCAGACGAAACTTTATACACAGACAAACTAGCAGAACTTGGCTTACAAATAATCAAAAATGAATTCTTCGGATTGAATTCAGAAATTGAAAATCCCGATCCTTTTGTAAATATTCAATTTCTTATTGATCATAAAAAAGAACTGAAAAACTTAGGATTTACAATGGCGAATCTAAAAGTTGAAGGCAAAGAAATTGTTACAGAAAGTCATACTGTTTCTACATCAAAAGACACAAACGGCGATTGGTTTGACATCAAAATCATTATTACCATTGGTAATTATAACATTAATTTCAGCGAAATTATTCCGAATATAAAAAGCAAAGAACGACTTTTCGCTTTACCAGATGGAAACTATTTCTTGATTCCTTTAGAATGGTTTAGCAAATACAGTTCGTTAGCAAAATTAGCAAAAACAGAAGGCAGAAATCTTCTTTTACGTAAAAGTAATTTTACTGCTTTAGACGGAATTTCAGAAATTGAAAATGATATTATTTCTCATGCAGAATACACAGCTTCCGATTTGTTAAAAGCAACTTTAAGACCGTATCAAATTGAGGGTGCAAAATGGCTTTTAGGTCATTTTAATTCGAATTTAGGCGCTTGTCTTGCCGATGATATGGGACTTGGAAAAACCTTGCAGACTTTAGCCGTTCTAGTTGCAGTTCAGGAACAATTGGGTTTTACTACCAAAACAACCAACTTTGATTTGTTTGCAAATGAAACAACCATCGAAAGAGAACCGCTAAAAGCGCTGATTGTTTTACCATCTTCATTGGTTTTTAACTGGTTTAATGAGTCTGGAAAGTTTACACCGCATTTTTCAAAAATGCAATATGTAGGCAATGACAGGAAACAATTAGCAAGCAGATTAGCCTCAACCGATTTGATTTTTACAAGTTACAGCATTGTGCATCGTGATATTTCTATTTTAGAAAAATACGATTTCCGTTACCTTATTTTAGACGAAAGTCAATACATTAAAAATAAAGATTCTAAGATTTTTAAAGCCATAAATAAGATCAGCACAGCTCATAAAATTGCGTTGAGTGGTACACCAATCGAAAATTCGCTGGACGATTTATGGTCGCAGATGCAGTTTATAAATCCAGATATTTTGGGAACTTATAATTTTTTCGCAGCTAATTTTAAAATTCCGATCGAGAAAAAGCAAAATGAAGAAGTTTTGTCTGAATTGAAAAACCTGGTTCAACCTTATATTTTGCGGCGAACCAAAGAACAGGTTTTAAAAGATTTACCCGAATTATCTGAGCAGATTTATTATTGCGAAATGGATCCTGAACAGGAAAAATTATACGAAAAAGAAAAATCGAAAGCGCGTAACTTTTTACTAAAAACAGATGGCTCAAGTCCTGATAAAATCAGTATTATCAATACTTTGATGAAATTAAGACAATTGAGTAATCACCCGAAGATGGTAGATCAAGAATCTGAAATTGATTCCGGGAAATACATTGCGGTTACTAATTATCTAGAAAATTTAGTCAAGGCGAAACAAAAAGTTATTATTTTCAGTTCGTTTGTTACCAATTTGAGTTTTTACACAGACTGGTGCAAAGAAAATAAAACTACCTATTGCGAAATTACTGGCGAAACTCCATCCAGCAAAAGAGAACAGCAAGTAAAATTATTTCAGGAAAAAGAAGAACCATTATTGTTTTTTATTTCGCTTAAAGCGGGAGGCGTTGGTTTGAATATCACCAAAGCTTCTTATGTTCTATTTCTAGATCCGTGGTGGAATCCTTTTGCAGAAAAACAAGGAGTTGGCCGAGCACATAGAATTGGACAATTAAATAAGGTAAATGTTATCCGTTTTATCTCTAAAAACACAGTCGAAGAAAAAATTATCAAACTTCAGGAAAACAAAAAACTGCTGTCGGATTCACTTTTAGAAGAAAGTTATATTAATGATGAAATTGAAGCCAATTTAGAGTACATTTTGAATTCTTAATACATTAAACCAATAAATCAGGCTGTTTTTCGTTGTATAAAATTGTTATATTTACAATCTTACAACAGAAATAAGATGTCAAAATTTTTATATCAGAGTCTTTTATTTTTTTTATTTTTTAGTTCGGTAACTGCACAGCAAGTACAAAACGAAGTTGAACCTCCATATAATATCAAAACAGTTTCGTTTGTCCAAAATGGAAGTAATGTGATACCTATTTTTGAATTAGGATCATCATTTGCTTTTCAATTTGATGATTTATTTGCAAGTGAAGCAAATTATTATTTTGAAGTCGTTCATTGTGATTACAATTGGAAAACAACAGATATTCCGAAAACAGATTATGTAAACGGATTAGACAATCAAAGAATTAATGATTATTCGAATTCATTTAATACGCTCCAGATTTATTCGCATTACAGACTTTCCTTTCCAAACCAGTTCACGACACAGCTGAAACTATCCGGAAATTATATGTTAAGAATTCTAAATGAAGACCGAGAAGTTGTTCTTTCTAGAAAATTTATTTTGTACGAGAATCATTCAACCGTAACTGCTCAAGTAAAGAGAAGCCGAAACCTCAGCAATATTGATTACAAACAGAACTTAGATTTTGCTGTTTTATCCAATGATATTGTTTTCCAGACACCTTTGCAAAATGTAAAAGTTCTTTTATTGCAGAATGGAAATTTTAACACTGCGATAAAAAATATTGTCCCACAGTACACAATTGGCAATCAGCTGATTTATAAATATGATAAAGAAACACAGTTTTGGGGAGGTAATGAATTCTTATATTTTGAAAATAAAGACATTCGTGCCGCCAATAATAATGTGGCTAAAATAGGTTCTAACGGAGATATCTATAATGCTCATTTATATACTAATGCAGCAAGAGGAAATCAGATTTATACTAATTACGAAGATGTTAACGGAAACTTTGTCGTTAAGAACATCAACGGTTCTAATAATGATATTGAAGCAGATTATGCTTGGGTTTATTTTACGTTATCTGCGCCGGCATTTCGATTAAACAAAGACATTTATATTACTGGAATGTTTAATAATTACAGTCTTTCTCCAGAATATAAAATGGATTACAACTCAGATAAAGGAGTTTTTGAAAAAGCCATTATGATCAAACAGGGATTTACTAATTTTCAGTATACCGTTGCAGACAAAAAAGGTGTGATTGATAATGAAAATGCTGTTGATGGAAACTTTTATCAGACTGAAAATGAATACACCATTTTGGTTTATTATAAAGAAGCGACAGATCGTTATCAGCGCGTTATTGGTAAAGGAAATGCAAACTCTATCAATATAGTCAATTAAAACAATGTTAAGGTTCTAGATTAAACGATTTTTTTTCTTAACTTTGCCACTATAACACACACATATATACTGCGTTAGTATGGTTTCTCAGATTACACGAGGCATAAAAATATCTGTTTTGACTAGTTTTGAAGGTACTTACTTCAAGAACTACAAGATTCATTTTGCTTTTAGTTATGTAGTTACGATCGAAAACCACAGTAAAGATTCTGTGCAGTTAACCTCACGTCATTGGGAAATTTTTGATTCCCTAAATGATTTAGAAGTTGTAGATGGAGAAGGTGTAATTGGCAAAAAGCCTGTTTTAAAACCTGGCGAAAATCACACCTACAGCTCTGGCTGTTTATTATCCTCTCCTTATGGAGCTATGAAAGGTCATTTTAATATGATCAATTTTACTACAACAAAAACATTCAAAGTTATTGTTCCTACTTTTAGGATGTGTGCTCCTTTTGCGCTGAACTAAAAGCAGTTTTAAATCCTTTCCTTTTTTAAGTTATCTTAATCATAAAATTGTCAATTTATTAATTTATCCTTTGTACTTTTGTGCAGCGTTAGATTATTCGTAACAAATCAAATCGTCTAACTTTAAATTGTTTAATTCACTAATTTTAAATAACATGCTTAAAGGATTTTTTCATGTACCAAAAGCGGTAAACGAGCCCGTAAAAAGTTACGCGCCGAACTCTCCAGAAAAAGCAGCTGTTCAGGCGGCTTATACTACAATGTGGAATTCTCAAATTGACGTTCCTTTATATATTGGAAGCGAAGAAATCAAAACTGGAAACACAAGAAACATTACAGCTCCACACGATCACAAACATATCGTTGGGAAATACCACTTAGCTGAAAAACAACATATTGAAAAAGCGATTGCAAATGCTCTTGAATCAAGAAAAGCATGGGCAAATATGGCATGGGAACAACGTGCTGCTATTTTCTTAAAAGCTGCCGAACTTATTGCAGGTCCATATAGAGCTCGTATCAACGCAGCTACAATGATCGGTCAATCTAAAAATATTCATCAAGCAGAAATTGATGCTTCTTGTGAATTAATTGACTTTTTACGTTACAATGTTGAGTTTATGACTCAAATTTATAATGATCAGCCAAAATCAGATTCTTCTGTTTGGAATCGTGTAGAATATAGACCTTTAGAAGGTTTTGTTTATGCAATTACTCCTTTCAACTTTACTGCTATTGCTGCAAACCTTCCTGCAAGCGCTGCTATGATGGGTAATGTTGTGATTTGGAAACCAAGTGACAGTCAAGTGTTTTCTACAAAAATTATTCTTGAAGTTTTCAAAGAAGCTGGAGTTCCTGACGGTGTTATCAATGTAGTTTTTGGAGATGCATTAATGATCACAGATACTGTTTTAGCTAGCCGTGATTTTGCTGGTGTTCACTTTACAGGATCAACTCACGTATTTAAAGATATCTGGGCAAAAATTGGCGCTAACATCCACAATTACAAAACCTATCCTAGAATCGTTGGTGAAACGGGAGGTAAAGATTTTATTATTGCTCACCCAAGTGCAAACGTAAAACAAGTAGTTACAGGAATTACTCGTGGAGCATTTGAATTTCAAGGACAAAAATGTTCTGCTGCATCAAGAGCTTATATTCCGCAAAGTTTATGGCCAGCTGTAAAAGAACAATTAATTGCCGACGTAAAATCGATGAAAATGGGTTCTCCAGAGGACTTTGGAAACTTTATTACAGCAGTTATTCACGAAGGTTCTTTTGACAAATTAGCAAGTTATATCGACCAAGCTAAAAAAGATGCTGACGCTGAAATTATCGTTGGTGGTAATTATGATAAATCTGTTGGATACTTTATTGAGCCAACTGTTATTGTAACTACAAACCCAAAATATACTACAATGGAAACTGAGTTATTTGGACCAGTTATTACAATTTATGTTTATGAAGATGCTAAATGGGAAGAGACTTTAGAATTAGTTGATACTACTTCTGAATACGCTTTAACAGGAGCTGTTTTCAGCCAAGATCGTTATGCTATTGAAGTAGCTACTACTAAATTGCAAAATGCAGCTGGTAACTTCTATATTAATGATAAACCAACTGGAGCAGTTGTAGGAATGCAGCCATTTGGCGGTGCAAGAGCTTCTGGAACTAACGATAAAGCAGGTTCTGCATTGAACTTATTGCGTTGGGCTTCTCCAAGAACTATTAAAGAAACTTTTGTAACTCCTGAAGATTACAGATACCCTTTCTTAGGTTAATTTTTTTTCAAATTTCAGATTTCAAATTTCGAAATCTATCTATAAAAAAAGCCGAATCTTTTTAAAAAGATTCGGCTTTTGCTTTAGTATTTTTTTAAAAGCTACCATTTTAGTAAGACTCTAAAACACCCATAATTATGCTTAAAAGTATCTCAAATTATGTTTTGTAGTAATTTTCTTATTATATTGATTACCAACTACATAGCGTAATTAAAAAACTTATTTTAATATTTTAAAAACTTCTTGTTCCATTTCAGAATAAAACATCCGAATACATTTGTCTTATAAAAATCAATTAAAATAATATTATATAATTCAAGCCTTATGAGAAATTTAAACAATGTTCCAAAAGTTATTATGGAATCAAAAAGTATAGGCCATCCTATTAATTATAAATGGACAAAAAAGAAAATAAACAAACTTTTGGATTGTGTAGAAGGAAATGAAGAACTTGAAAACACTTTAATTCAGATTAACCACAAAGGCTCTATGGGACTTACAACAGCCTTATTAGAATGGATTTACTGGCGTTTTACTGGTTACAGTCAAGCTACTCACGATACAAAAAAACGTATAGAAGCACTTTGGTGTTCTATTAATAATCGAGAACAGACAAATCCTTTATTATTTGATACTGAATTTGAAATAACAGCCAATGGCCCTGTTAACGGTGCGATTTGGATTGCTTTAATGAATGTTAGAATGATTGATGCACGATATAGAAAGGGCTCCTACTTTTTACAGAACGATCTTGTTGGATTAATAATATTGGCTCGTCATATTACACCAAAAAAGAAAAAATTCGATAATTGGTTTATTGAGATAATCAGAAAGTTAGTTCATTCTTATCCAAATCCATATAAAAATAATGAATTAGATCCAAGTGACGAAGCGGTGTATGATTCTTCAAACGAACCAGTAATCTCGCGTGAGTTTTTCTTTGATCCTGAATTCCAATATAGTGTTGAAGCATCCGAAAATGCGATTCATGATTTCATTGATAATTTAGACCTTAAAGCGAATACATTTTTAAATTTTTCGAGTAAAGCATCTTAACTATGTAAGTTATTAATTCAAAAAAATAACCCAGAAGAAAAATCTACTGGGTTATTTGGTTTTAAGGCTTAAATTTTAAAGGAAGATGCACCACTTTTTTAGTTTCAAAAAATTCATCTTCAAAATGATCCGCCAGATTATATAAAGTTGCATTTGGAAAATCTTTTAATTCCTCTTCTAAATCGCCTCCTTTTAAATAAAGGATTCCATTTTTCAGTTTATGCTTATGCTGTTTCTTAATTTTATCTTTTATCCAAGAAACAAAATCAGGCATATTGGTCACAGCTCTGCTAACGATAAAATCGAAATCGCCCTTTACCAATTCTGCACGTTTTTGTTCTGCTTTTACATTTTTTAATTCTAATGCATCAGCAACACCTTGAACTACTTTAATTTTTTTTGCAATCACGTCAATCAAATAAAAACGAGTTTCAGGAAAAAGAATTGCTAACGGAATTCCAGGAAATCCTCCGCCAGTTCCAACATCCAAAACAGTTGTTCCAGGTTCGAACTTCATGATTTTTGCAATTCCTAACGAATGCAAAATATGTTTTGTATATAATGAATCAATGTCTTTGCGCGAAATCACATTGATTTTCTCGTTCCAATCGTGGTATAAAAAGTCTAATTTTTGAAATTGTTCGATTTGAAGATCGGTTAAATTGGGAAAATATTTCAATATCTCATCCATTGCTGTAAATTTTTAACAAAAGTACTACTTTACGATTGAAATATTTAACTCAATTTTGCAAATTGAGAATTTATAATAATTACCTTTGAAAACTATTTAAAACAATTATGAATAACAACGCTCCAATTTTTGCTAGGCAAGACAATCTGAAATTTTTCAGAACACTTAACTCACGGGTAAACAATTACTTTAAGGAGAACAACATTCAGAAAACTGGAAACTGGAAGTTGCACTTAAAAGCCGTTATTCTATTTGCGGTTTTTCTAACTCCTTACTTTTTAATTCTTACATTAGAAATGCCATTTTGGGTAATGCTGCTTTTATCAATCGTAATTGGTATTGGAATGGCAGGTGTTGGAATGAATGTAATGCACGACGGAAATCACGGTTCGTACTCCAATAAAAGCTGGATTAATAAATTTATGGGCGGAACAATTTATGTTCTTGCTGGAAATGTTTACAACTGGCAGGTACAACACAATGTACTTCATCATACTTATACTAATATTCCTGGTCACGACGAAGATCTTGATGCAGGAAGAATTATTCGTTTTACAGAACATGCAGAGTGGCATAGTTTTCACCGTTTCCAGCATTATTACTCTGTTTTCTTATACGGATTACTGACTTTCAATTGGGCTATTACAACCGATTTTAAGCAAATGAGAAGTTACCTAAAAAGAAAATTATCATACGGAGAACCTAAAAATCCTAAAATTCTTTGGACAACTTTAATCATCACAAAAGTAATTTATATTTCGATCTGGATTGTTTTACCACTCGTTATTGGAATTACATGGTGGAAAGTACTTCTTGGCTTTTTCATTATGCATTATACTGCGGGATTAATTTTAAGTATTGTATTTCAATTGGCACACGTTGTAGATCATACAACAAATCCTTCTCCAAATGAATTAGGAGAAATGGACAACACTTGGGCAGTTCACCAATTGTACACTACAACTAATTTTGCACCAAAAAATGCAATCGTAAATTGGTATACAGGCGGATTGAATCATCAAATCGAACATCATATTTTTCCAAATATTAGTCACATTCATTATGGTAAAATTGCAAAAATTGTAAAAGAAACTGCAAAAGAGTGCAACTTACCTTATTACGAATACAAAACAATGGGAAGCGCTATTGTAGCTCACTTCAAACATTTACGTGAGTTAGGAATGAAACCAGAATTATCAGTCTAAAAACTAAAAAAAAATCTATTAATAATAACCTTCCTTAATTAAAGTTGAAATTAAGGACATTCAAAATTTTTATAATGAACCATATTCTTTCGGACAGAATCAACAACTTAGCGACTTCACAAACTTTAGCAATGGCTGCTTTAGCACGCGAATTAAAAGCACAAGGAAAAGACATTATCAGTTTAAGTTTAGGTGAACCAGATTTTAATACACCAGACTTTATTAAAGAAGCTGCAAAAAAAGCAATCGACGATAATTACAGCACCTATTCTCCAGTTGATGGATATCAAGATTTAAAAGAAGCTATCTGCAGAAAATTCAAAAGAGACAATGATTTAGAATACAAACCATCTCAAATTGTAGTTTCTACAGGTGCAAAACAATCATTATATAATATTGCTCAAGTAATGCTAAATGATGGTGACGAAGTTATTCTTCCAGCACCGTATTGGGTTTCTTATTTCGAAATTGTAAAACTTTCTGGCGGAGTTCCTGTTGAAGTTCCAACTTCTGTTGAAACAGATTTCAAAATTACTCCCGAACAATTAGAAGCTGCAATCACACCAAAAACAAAAATGATGTGGTTCTCTTCTCCATGTAATCCTTCAGGATCTGTTTACAGCAGAGAAGAATTAACAGCTTTAGCAAAAGTTTTAGAAAAACACCCAAACATTTACGTAGTTGCCGATGAGATTTATGAGCACATCAATTTCTCAGGAACTTTCTGCAGCATTGGTTCAATCCCAGGAATGTTAGAAAAAACAATCACTGTAAACGGAGTTGCAAAAGCATTTGCCATGACAGGGTACAGAATTGGATATATTGGAGCTCCAGAATTTATCGCAAAAGCGTGTACAAAAATTCAGGGACAAGTAACTTCTGGCGCAAACTCTGTAGCACAAAGAGCTACAATTACAGCTGTAGATGCTGATCCAAGCGTATTAAACGAAATGGTTCAAGCTTTCCACGGTCGTAGAGATTTAGTTGTTGGATTATTAAAAGAAATTCCAGGAATAAAAATCAACGTTCCAGAAGGAGCATTTTATGTATTCCCAGACGTTTCTTCTTTCTTCGGAAAAACATTAAAAGGAACTGAAATCAAAGATGCAAACGACGTTTCAATGTACCTTTTAGCTGAGGCAAACGTTGCAACAGTTACTGGAGATGCTTTTGGAAATCCAAACTGTATTCGTTTCTCTTACGCAACAAGCAACGATATTTTAAAAGAAGCATTACGCAGAATCAAAGAAGCTTTGACTGCATAACAATATTCTAAGTTTTATTAAAAACGGCTTAAGGTTCAAAAGTTTCATCACTTTTATACTTTAAGCTGTTTTTTTATTCCATTAAAAGAGAAGCAATAGCTGTTGTAATAGCCGTTGGAGAATTACAATCACAATTGCTTAAACCAACCACATAAATTTGTTCTGTTGGCTCATAAACTCCCATAGATTTAAAACCAAAAATACTCCCTCCATGTTCTCTCACTATTTTGTTTTTTACCTTTTCTAAATGCCAGCCATATCCATAGTCTATATAGGTTCCGTTATTTAACTTATAATTTGTAAAAGTTTTTTCTGTAAAAGCAGGATTTAATAAAACATTAGAATTTAGTGCATTTTGCCATTTCACCAAATCATCTACAGTCGACATAATCGAACCAGAAGCATACGGAATAGAAAAACTAATGTAATTTGTATTTACAAAAACCTCTTTATCCCGATAACCAGAAACCCTGTTCTTAATAATTTTATCATGGCTTGCATAATAACTATTTTCCATTCCGGTTTTCTTAAAAATATTTTGAGTTATAAATTCCTCATAAGTTTGCCCTGACACAATTTCAATAATATAACCCAAAAGCACATAGCCGGAATTGCAATATTTATACTGTTCGCCGGGTTTAAAATCAATTGGTTCATTCTTAAAAAAATCAACCAATTCTTTTGGAGATAAATCTCGTCTCGCAATATCTTTTATCGATTTCATACTCGTAAAATCTTTAATTCCAGAAGTATGAGTTAATAAATGATGTATTGTTATCCTATTTCCATTTGTTGGATAATTTGGAATAAACTTCGTAATTTCATCATTTAGTTGAAGTTTTCCTTGTTGTGCCAGCATTAAAATGGATACAGCTGTAAATTGTTTGGTCATCGAACCAATTTCAAAAACAAATTCAGGTTTCATTTTAATATCCATTTCCAAATCAGCCATTCCAAAAGCTTTTCTATAGATTACTTTTCCATTTTTAACCGCAAGAAAAACAGCTCCGGGATTTTCAGGTTTAAATTTTGATGTTATTAAACTATCTATTTTAGCTTCTAAATTCTGAGCCGATAAGCCCGAACAAGTCATTAGAATTAAGGCAATAAACGATTTGAAAGTTGTTTTCATTTTAGGATTATTTAGTTTGATTGACAAAAGCTTTGACGGCATTAATCCCTTTTAGGTTACAAAGTAAATTTAGAATATATGGGCGTGTCCCTTCGGGCCGGGCTATCCGTTCCAAGTCCTCGTCTCGTCAAAAGACGAGACTGTGGGCTTTCCACTCCTATCCCTCACGCAAAACGTTAAACGAGAAACTTTAATTTTCAAAAGAAAAAATCTGCTAACATCTGCCATCCCGATAGCTATCGGAGCGAGAAACTAAAAAATTACAAAATTCCCATTCCACAATATTGTAAAACATCACTCATAATCCTGTAAAACATCCAATTAAGAAATCGCCAACTTTGTAATGTATTAATTTAAAAACTATTAGTCATGATACATACAGATGAAACCACACAGGAAGCAGTTAAAACTTTAGATGGATTAATTTCAATTCTTGAAGATGGAAAACTTGGATATACAAATGCGGCTGAACATGTAGAAAACCCAGCTATCAAAACTGATTTTCTAGAATACGCCCGCGAAAGAGCCTTATTTATTGTTGAATTGCAAGATGAAATCAACAAATTAGGAAAATCAACTGATACTTCTGGCGGAGGTCCATTAGGAGCTTTACACCGAACTTGGATTGACATCAAATCATCTTTTACAGGCGGTGACACAGAATCTATTATCAATGCTTGTATTACAGGAGAAGAAGCTGCAATTGAAAAATATAAAAAAGCACTCGAAGAAAACCATCTGGAACACAGCCAGGTTTACATTATTTCAAAACAATTAAATAGTATTGAAAACACTTTATCACAAATTAAAATGAAAGCGAATTAATCGATCGATCGATTCATGCTTTTTTTTGAAAACTGTCTGGTCTTTGGATTGGGCGGTTTTTTTTTGTTTGTTAAACTGAAAATAAATCTTACATTCGTCGCAACCAATGCGAGTATCTACAGTTGGATATATTTTTCCTTTAGATTAAAAAAATATGCTTAAATCAAAATTTACGCTAAGAACTTTATTAATTCCATGTCTAATAATATCATTTGCATCAATTTCTGTATTTATACTAATAACAAATTTGCCATTAAAAATAGAGCAAATAAGATGGATTGATGTTTACATGTCGTTTCTATTCCTCTATGTGTGGATATTCCTTGTATTTGGTGAATTTAGAAATAAAATAATAGTAATTTCATTATACAATAATGAGATTAAAAAGAAGAATTATTTAGGTCTTAAACGAAAATATAATTACAAAGATTTTGATGGTTATCAAACTTCTATTCTGACAGCAAAAGGACAAAGCTATGAATACTTGTATTTTATCAAAGACAACAAAAAGATCATAAAAATCTCTGAATATTATCATAAAAACTACTTCGATTTAAAAAATGAAATTTCAGCACATCTATTTTTTTTGGGAGAAGTAAAGTCCAGCTTAATTGATGAAATAAAAGAAATTTTTAAATGATAGTTATTAATTTTTTCTTTCATTGTTTCTAGCCATTTTAATATTTTTATATTACCACCATTCCCTATTACGTTAACAATTTCAAAAAAATCGCTTCAGCATTAGCAAACTCAAATAATTTATAAGACCTTTGCACACTTTTTTTCGGGAATACCACAAAAGTCTAAAGTTTTAGAAATGAAGAAGAAAATCGAAATATTAGCTCCTGCTAGAGATTTAATTGGAGGAATCGCAGCCATAAATAGTGGTGCAGATGCTGTATATATTGGTGCACCACAATTTGGTGCTCGTTCAAACGCCAACAACTCTATAGAAGATGTTGCCGAACTGGTAAAATATGCACACTTATTTAACGCACAGGTTTTTGTGGTTATGAATACCATTTTGTATGACAACGAATTAGAAACTTGTCGTGCAATGATCTGGGAATTATACGATATTGGTGTCGACGCCCTAATTATTCAGGACATGGCGATTATGGAAATGGACTTACCTCCTATCGTACTTCACGCCAGCACACAAGCCAATAATCGTGATGCCGACAAAATAAAATTCCTTAAAGATGCTGGAATAAAGCGTGTGGTTTTAGCCCGTGAATTGAACTTACATCAAATTAAAACGATTTACGACGAAGCTGATGTTGAATTAGAGTTTTTCGTAACTGGAGCTCTATGTGTTTCTTTCAGTGGAAACTGTTACATGAGTGTAGCCAACGGAGAACGAAGCGCCAACCGTGGTTCTTGTGCTCAAAACTGTCGCTTACCTTATAACTTAATTGACGGAAACGGAGATACTTTAATCAGAAACAGTCACTTACTTTCTATAAAAGATTTAGATGTTTCAGATCAGATTCCGAATTTGATTGAGGCTGGAATTGTTTCTTTCAAAATCGAAGGCCGTCTAAAAGATGTAGCTTACGTTAAAAACAACGTTTCTTATTTACGTCAAAAATTAGACAGTTATTTAGAAGGAAGTGATAAATATACAAAAGCATCTTCTGGAAAATGTACCTATACATTTGATTCAACATTAAATAGAACTTTCAACCGTGGATATACCGATTATTTCGTAAACGAAAGACATAGCTCGATTGGTTCTTGGGAAAGTCCAAAATCAAAAGGTCAATATATTGGTAAATTAATCCGAACTGTTGGAAATGCCTACGAAATCGAAAACGGTGAGTTATTAAACAACGGTGACGGACTTTGTTTCATCAATGAAAATAACGAAGCTGACGGAATCTATGTAAATAAAGCTGAAAACGGAAAAGTTTATCCAAACGTTTTAAAAGAAATTAAAGACGGAACTTTTATTTACCGTAACAACGATATTGCTTTCATCAAAATTGTTGAAAGAGAAGATAGCGCGATCCGTAAAATCGGAACTACTTTATTACTTACAGAAAACGAAAGTGGTTTTGAATTAATCGCAACCGACGAAGACGGAAATGTAAGTACAGTAAAATTAGAGCACGCAAAAGAGCAGACTAAAACTGGCGAATCGATCGAAGAAAACATCAAAACGCAATTGGCAAAAACAGGTTTTACACCGTACAGCGCCGATGAAATCAACATTATGTTTTCTCAAAACTGGTTTCTTCCTATTTCAAAAATCAACGAAATGAGAAGAAATGTTTTCGAACAATTATCAGAAATTCGTTTGGCAAATTACGTTCGCGAAGAACACCAATTGGTAAAAACCTCGCATCCATATCCAGAAACAAAACTGGATTTCATGTACAACGTTTCGAACAAAACAGCTCGTAAATTCTATGAACGCCACGGTGTTACAGAAATCGAAAAAGCATTCGAATTACAATGGGATCCAGGAAAATCTCGTGTAATGACAACCAAATATTGCATTAAATACGAATTAAAAAAATGTCCGATACACCAAAAAGATATAGTTGGTGTCAAGGTAAAAGAACCTTTGGTTTTAAAACAAGGTGAACTTGAATACAAACTAAAATTCAACTGTAAACCCTGCGAAATGGAAATCTGGGAAAAAGATGCCGAATTTGAGATTGAAGAAGATCATTTTCATTAAATAGTTTAACCGCAAAGAGCGCAAAGTTATACGCAAGGTTCGCAAAGATTTTAAAACAATCTTTGCGAACCTTTTTATTTTGGGCGTGCCCCTCCGGGTCGGGCTATCCGTTACAAGTCCTCGCACTTCCTTCGTCAGGCTGTGGGCTTTCCACTTCTATCCCTCACGCAAACGGGTTTATCAGAACTTTTTACGTTCGTAATCATACTTTTACATTCCCAGAATCTTGTCATTTCGAGGAACGAGAAATCGCACTAGAAACTCCGCAATCAAAATCGCCAATCTTTGTCGAGCTTCTAGTGCGATTTCTCGTTCCTCGAAATGACAAACTGTATGGCTACTTTGTCTAAAAAGCAAATCGGCTATTAAATTAAATCTGCCGAATCTCCAAAATCTGCGTGAGGAATTCTTTGCGCCCTTTTTCAACTTAAAAACAAAAACTTAGCGTTCTTTGCGTAATTCTTTGCGCTCTTTGCGGTTAAACCTAGATTGCGTAGATGCAATGCAGTGCATCTCTACCCCAATCCATACGAATAGACTTTGCGGTTAAAAACATTTTTAGTTACTTTTACTACTCAAACATTACAACACTCCAAAATGAAAATACTACTCCTAGGTTCAGGCGAATTAGGCAAAGAATTTGTCATTGCCGCACAACGAATCGGACAAACCATAATTGCAGTTGATAGTTACGAAAATGCACCAGCCATGCAAGTCGCACACGGTTTTGAAGTCATTAATATGCTCGACGGCGAAGCGCTGGACAGAATCGTAGCGAAACATAAACCAGATTTTATAGTTCCAGAAATAGAAGCCATTCGCACCGAACGTTTTTACGATTACGAAAAACAAGGAATCACTGTTGTTCCTTCAGCGAAAGCGGCAAATTTTACCATGAATCGTAAAGCCATTCGTGATTTAGCCGCAAAAGAACTCGGATTAAAAACAGCCAAATATCAATACGCAACTTCAGCAGAAGAACTACAAAAAGCCGTTCAGGAAGTTGGAATTCCGTGTGTAGTAAAACCTTTAATGTCTTCATCAGGAAAAGGACAGTCAACAATCAAAACAGAAAGCGATATTGAAAAAGCATGGCAATATGCTGTTGCAGGTTCGCGTGGTGATGTAATCGAAGTAATTGTTGAAGCTTTTGTAGATTTTCATTCAGAAATTACGCTTTTAACGATTACTCAAAATAATAACCCAACATTGTTTTGTGCTCCAATTGGCCACAGACAAGAACGCGGCGATTATCAGGAAAGCTGGCAGCCTGCACAAGTTTCTGAAGCTGATTTGTACGAAGCTCAGGATATGGCAGAGAAAATTACCGAAGCCCTTGGCGGTGCCGGACTTTTTGGTGTTGAATTTTTCCTAACGAAAGAAGGCGTTTATTTCTCTGAACTTTCTCCTCGTCCGCACGATACCGGAATGGTAACTTTGGCAGGAACTCAGAATTTTAATGAATTCGAATTGCATTTAAGAGCGATTTTAAGTCTTCCTATTTTCGAAATTACTTTAGAAAAAGCTGGAGCGAGTGCCGTAATTTTAGCATCAAAAGATTCTACAAACCCAACTTTTACCGGAATTGAAAAAGTAGCCGCTTTAGCAAAAACTGATTTTAGGATTTTTGGCAAACCCACTTCAAGACCCTATCGCCGAATGGGAGTTGTTTTAAGCCACGATTCATTAGCCACTCCAATTGAAAAAGTAACCGAACGCGCCAAAGAAACGGCAAAATTAATAACTGTAAATTCTTAATTATGAAAAAACTTATATTCATGATTTTCCTTGTTATTGGAATTTCAGCACAAGCGCAAAGCAAAAAGAAATTTGACAAACCAACAATCGTAGAAGCATCTTGCGGAGAATGCCAATTTGGAATGAAAGGCGAAAGCTGTGATTTAGCAGTTCGTATTGATGGAAAATCGTATTTCGTTGACGGAACTACCATTCACGATCACGGAGACGCACACGCTGAAAAAGGTTTCTGTAATGCGATCAGCAAAGCTTTAGTTACGGGAGAAATTAAAGGAAACAGATTTAAAGCTTCTTCATTTACCTTAATTGACGATAAAAAATAATGGCATTAATTCTTGAAAACATTGCTAAACATGTTTCACTGACACCGGAGGAACAGGCGCTCTTTTTATCTAAACTAGAAACGAACACTTATAAAGCCAAAACGCTTTTATTAAACGCCGGCGAAGTCTGCAAACATTCGTATTTTGTAAATTCAGGCATTCTGAGAAGTTTCAATATCAACGATAATATTGTAGAACATGTATTATCATTTGCCTGCGAAGGCTGGTGGATGAGCGACATGTACAGCTTTTTTTCTCAAAAACCAGGACAGCTTTTTATTGAAGTTTTAGAAGAGGCTGAAGTTGTTTCGTTATCGAAAGAAAATCAGGAACAATTGTATCTTGAAATTCCAAAACTGGAACGCTTTTTTAGAATTTTAATTGAAAATTCATTGGTTGCAAATCAACAAAGATTAATGGACAATTTGAGTTTACCTGCTGAAGAACGTTTCGAGAAATTCACTAAAAAATACGGAACATTGGTTCATAAAGTTCCTCAAAAACAAATCGCTTCTTTCATTGGTGTAACACCAGAATTCTTCAGTAAAATGAAAGCAAGGCTTTTAAAGAAATAGATTTTTTTGCCACAGATTTCACAGATTAAAGTGATTTTTTTCAGCCACGAATTACACAAATTTCCACGAATTAATTGATTTAAAAATTAAAATAAAATTCATGGAAATTTGTGTAACTGCTTCGCCCATTCGCTATCGCTCGGGTCGTGGCAACATTTTTTTAATCCTTTTAATCTGTGAAATCTATGGTAAAAACAAAAAAACCAGTTCAATGAACTGGCTTTTCTTTTGAATTAAAATTGCTCAACCTCAGTAGAATGTTTCATTGCTGTTATGGCCGATTTTCCTAACATTACCGTATTTTGAACGGCGTCGAAATAAGAAGTACCTACAAAAGCCTGATGTTTTACCGCTCTGAATCCGTTTTTCTGTAAAGCAAATTCGCGTTCCTGCAATTCAGAATATCCTGCCATTCCGCGTTCTTTATACGCTCTTGACAATTCAAACATACTGGTGTTCAAAGCATGGAATCCTGCAAGAGTAATGAACTGGAATTTATACCCCATCGCCGCTAAATCTTCTCTGAATGTTTCCATTTCGGCAACCGTTAATTTTGCTGCCCAATTAAAAGACGGAGAACAATTGTAAGCCAGCATTTTATCCGGGAATTCTTTTTTCATAGCTGTTGCAAACTTTCTTGCAAATTCTAAATCCGGATTACTCGTTTCCATCCAAATTAAATCGGCATAAGGAGCGTAACTTAAACCTCTTGCAATTCCCTGTTCAATTCCGTTTTTTACGTAAAAGAAACCTTCGGCCGTTTTTTCACCGGTTAAAAACTTTCTGTCTCGCGGATCTGCGTCGCTTGTTAATAAATTAGCTGCATCAGCATCTGTTCTTGCCACAATTAAAGTTGAAACACCCATTACATCTGCCGCCAAACGTGCTGCAATTAATTTATTGATTGCTTCCTGAGTTGGAACCAAAACCTTTCCGCCCAAGTGTCCGCATTTTTTAGCAGAACTCAGCTGATCTTCAAAATGAACTCCAGAAGCTCCAGCTTCAATCATCGATTTCATTAATTCGAAAGCATTTAAGTTACCGCCAAAACCCGCTTCTGCATCAGCGACAATCGGAACCAAATAATCTTTTCTATCTTCAATATTATTTACAGTTTGAATCTGATCAGCGCGCAGTAAAGCGTTGTTGATTTTTTTTACCACCATCGGAACGCTGTTTACTGGATAAAGCGATTGGTCAGGATACATTTCTCCAGCCAGATTTGCATCAGCTGCAACCTGCCATCCGCTTAAATAAATCGCTTCTAAACCTGCATCGACTTCCTGAATCGCCTGATTTCCTGTCAACGCTCCCAAACCCGCAACATAATCCTGACTTTTTAACTTTTTCCATAATTTCTCTGCACCCATTTTGGCAATAGAATGCTCAATTTTATACGATCCCTGAAGCGTCACAACTTCACTCGCAGTGTAAGGACGTTCAACACCTTTCCATCTTGGGTTCGTGATCCAATCGTTAATCAATTCCTGAATTCTGTCTTCTGTTGTTTTCATAAGTATAGTTTAAGTGGTTAGTAAAGTTTTCAGTCTCAGTTATCAGTAATCAGTTTTAACTGGACTTATTTTTTTAACACATAGAAACATAGTTATACTTTGTGTTAAAGGCGTTTCACTTGTTTTAATACACATAGCTATGTGTGAAAACTAGTTTTTTCTTTTACCTTTTTTATACAAAAATTAAAATCTATGTTTCTATGTGTTTAAATAATTTAATACTGAATTTTATCTGCTTTATCTGCTTTATCTGCTAAATCTGCGTGAAAAAATTATTCGCTCGCAGATCTGGCAGATTGAGCAGATTTTAAAAGTTATAAGTATTTATAGCATGGAATAGTAAGGAAATCCACAAAATGAAGATTTACGACCAGTCTTTCCAGCATTTTTTCTGCTAATGGGAACTGTTGTTTTTCATAATTTTCTACTCCCGATTCTTCTTTGATTTTTCTGAATTCATCTAAAGCCAATTCATGATAATAAGCCAAATCTAATTTTCGTCCATTATCCAAAATCACTTTATTCTGAAGCCACTGCCACAATTGCGATCTCGAAATTTCGGCTGTTGCTGCGTCTTCCATCAAATTATGCAATGCGGCTGCGCCTTGTCCGTTTAACCATGAAGCCAGATACAAAACCCCAACATTGATATTTTTTCGAACACCATTTTCAGTAATGATTCCAATTGGTGGTTCAATTAAATCAGCTTCTGTAATTTTTCGATGTTCTCTTTTTATATGAATTTGATTTGGAGTTGGCATCCCTTTATCAAAAATTTCTTTTGCCAGCGAAACCAAATCCGGATGTGCGACCCAAGTTCCATCGTGTCCATTTTTAACTTCCCGTTCTTTATCCGTTCTTACTTTTGCGAAAGCGACAGCATTGGCTTCTTCATTATTTCGAATCGGAATCTGCGCTGCCATTCCGCCAATTGCATGAATTCCACGTTTATGACATCTCTGAATTACCAGATTTGAATACGCATTCATAAAAGGCGAAGTCATATTTACCTGATCACGATCTGGAACAATGAATTTTGGATTTTTTCTAAACTTTTTAATGTATGAGAAAATATAATCCCAGCGTCCGCAGTTCAAACCAACGATATGCTCTTTTAATTCGTAAATGATTTCATCAAGCTGAAAACTTGCCGTTATAGTTTCAATTAAAACCGTCACTTTTATAGTTCCTCTTTTTAGTTTCAAATAATCCACGGTAAAATCAATTACATTATTCCACCAGCGTGCTTCCAGATAATGTTCTAATTTCGGAATGTAGAAATACGGCCCAGAATTGTTTTCTAAAAGTCGTTTATGATTATGAAAAACATACAAACCAAAATCTACCAAAGAACCCGAAACTTCATTTCCCTCGATTAAAACATGCTTTTCTGGCAAATGCAAACCTCTCGGACGAACAATTAATGTTGCGATTTTTTCATTTAAATGATACGATTTTTGCTTTACCAAATCAGTGTGTGTAATTGTTTTATTAACCGCGTCTATTAAATTCAGCTGACCTTCCATTAGATTTTGCCAGGTTGGCGAAGTGCTGTCTTCAAAATCGGCCATAAACGTTTTGGCTCCAGAGTTCAATGCATTGATAATCATTTTACGATCAACTGGTCCGGTAATTTCCACTCTACGATCTAGTAAATCTTTCGGAATTTCTCCAGCTTTCCAATTGCCCTCTCTTACACTTTTGGTTTCTGGAATAAAAACCGGCATAATTCCCTGATCAAAAGTGACTTGTTTTTGCTCGCGCTGTAAAAGCAATAGTTTTCGTTGTGATTCGAATTTTCTATGCAATTCGGTTATAAAAACAATCGCTTCTTCTGTCCAGATCTTTGGATAACGAAGCTTCTTTTCGGCTAAAAATTCCATCGCCGTTTCGGTAATTTCTAATTGGTTTTTCATAGCTGTGGTTTTTAATTTCATTAGCAGCAATTGAATCGTTTACCTGTTTTTCAAAAACAACAAAACATAACAAACTGATAATTAATATTTTCTACACCACAATATTAGAAAAAAGTTTTCTACAAAACAAGCGAACGTTCGCTAAAAATGAAAAATAATTTTTTGGCGATTATTTTTAGAATAACTATATTTGGTTCATGGATATCGAAAAAGACTATATAAAGCTGATCTTCGGACTAAAATTGAAGCAAGTCAGAACACAAAAAAATCTGTCTCTTTTTGGCTTGGCTAAATTGACAAATCTTTCAAAATCGTATTTAAACGAGATTGAAAAGGGAAAAAAATATCCAAAAACTGATAAAATTTTATTGCTCTGCGAACATCTGGACGTCACTTACGACCAAATGGTTTCTTTAAAACTCGATAATAATCTCGCTCCGATTGGTGAAATCTTAAAATCAGGTATTTTAAAAGAGATTCCGCTAGAACTTTTCGGAATTCAGGAAGCTGATTTAATTGATATTATTGCCAATGCTCCTGCAAAAGTCAATGCGTTTATTAGTACGATTATCGAAATTGCACAGCATTATAATCTAAGCCGAGAAAGTTTCTTTTTGGCTGCTTTACGATCGTATCAGGAAGCGCACAGTAATTATTTTGAAGATTTAGAAGAAAAAGTAATTGCGTTTTCGAAGTCGTTTCAAATTAATCTGGATTCTAAAATTACAATTGAAGAATTAGAGGCAATTTTAAAAGAAGAATACGAATACAACATCAAAGAAATTGCTTTTACAGATCAGGAAGCTTTGGGCGATTTACGTTCGATTTATGTTCCAAAAAGCAAAACTTTATTACTTTCTACAGAACTCGATGCTCCGCAGAAAGCTTTTATTCTTGCCAAAGAAATCGCTTATAATTATTTAAAAATCTCCGATCGATTATTGACTTTCAGCTGGATTAAGTTTGAAAATTTCGATCAGGTTCTGCACAACTTTTATGCTTCTTATTTTGCCGGCGCTTTATTATTGCCCAGAAAATTAGTGGTTGATAAAATCAATTCTTTTTTAGAAAATGAAAATCCAAAACCGGAAGAATTTGTTCAATTAATAGAAAGTTTTGAAGTTTCGCCAGAATCCTTTTATCAGCGATTGACTAATTTATTGCCAAAAGATTTTCAGTTGAAAAATTTATTCTTTTTAAGGTTATCACACCGAATTAATTCTGATGTTTACCAAATCAATAAGGAATTACATATTACACATCAGCAGGAACCGCACGCCAATGAAACTAACGAGCACTATTGCAGAAGATGGGTTTCGGTAAAAACGATTGACGAAGCCATCAAGCAAAATAAATCTCATTTTTTTGATGCACAAATTTCAAGCTATGCTAACAGCGGAAATGAGTATTTGGTTTTTTCATCGGCAACAAAAGATCCTTTTGCAGAAAATTATATCAGAAGTATTTCTGTTGGAATTCTAATTAATCCGACAATGAAAAAGAAATTTAAATTCATTGATGGAAAACCTTTAGTAAAACGAATTGTTGGTGTGACCTGTGAAACTTGTGCTGTTCAGGATTGCCTTGAAAGAGCTGCGCCTCCGATTGCTTTGGAAAGAAAAAAACGCCATGAGAATACAGATGTAGTTGTACAGCAGTTTATTAATCAATACAGTTAGAACATTATGAAATATCTTGCCTTAATAATAATACTGCTTTTATTTAGCTTTACTCAGAAAAAAGACAAACTTACCGGTCGTTACAATTATTTAATTGAAGACGACAATTCTTATATTCAAAAAGATAAAATTACTTTTAACGATAGTGTTTTTGCTTTTGATAACAAATACCTTCCAAAAGGAAAAATTTCTTATGGAAATGTAATATTATTGAATAATTTCATTAATACTGATTTGATTATCAGCATTTCAAAAGACCAAATTGCAAAAGATACGATTCAATTTTATATGCATAATAAGAACAGTTCTACTGCAAATTATCTTGATGAAGTGATTGGGAAAGGGAAATTGATTAGAATTAAATAATTCAGCTTTTAATTTTACAGCGAAATATTCATTACAATCTTGTCATCCTGAGAAACTGAACTCTTTAAGTTTTTGTCTCAATAACTTCTTCTGAAAACAAGAACTTCTATTATAGCCCCGATAGAAGTGAAAATCCTTTTGTACCGGGGTTCGGTACAAAAGATTGAAACGGATAGCGGGACATCAGGTCTTTTGAAAACCAAAATTTCTGCTCCAGAAAAAACTTAGCACCTCAATCTCTCAGAACCTTAGAATCTTAAAAAAACCTTTCTTAACCTAGATTAAGTGCTTTTCCTTTACATCGACCGTATCTTTGTACTATCAAAATCAATAAAAGACAAATCATGGAAAATATAGTATTGCACAAAGCAGACACAAGAGGAAATGCAAATCACGGATGGTTAAACGCTTATCACAGTTTTAGTTTTGCAAGCTGGTACAATCCGGACAGAATTCAGTTTGGAGCGCTTCGTGTTTTGAACGATGACACAATTGCTGCAGGAATGGGTTTTGGAACACATCCGCACGATAATATGGAAATCATTACGATTCCGTTAGAAGGCGATTTGGCTCACAAAGACAGCATGGGAAATACTGAAATTATCAAAAATGGCGATATTCAGGTTATGAGTGCTGGAACCGGAGTGCAGCATAGTGAGTTTAACCCAAATGCAGATCAGCAGACTAAATTGCTGCAAATCTGGTTGTTTCCAAATAAAAGAAACGTTGCACCACGTTACCAGCAAATTACTCTTGACGTTGCTGACAGACACAATAAATTGTCTCAGATTTTATCTCCAAATGCAGACGATGAAGGGGTTTGGATTCATCAAGATGCTTGGTTCAACATGGGAAATTTTGACTCAGGCATAAGTACTGAATATAAAATCAAAAAAGAAGGAAATGGAGTTTATGCTTTCGTTTTAAAAGGAAATGTTACCATCAACGGTCAGGAATTAAATTCTCGTGATGCGGTTGGAATTTCAGGAACTGATACTTTAAATATTCAGGCAAACACAGATGCTGAAATTTTATTAATGGACGTTCCGATGAATTATTAATTCGAAAACAAAAAACAATTAATACCTGTATGCCGAAACGATAATAAATCTGTTAATCAGATTGTTATCGTTTCTTTTTTTACCTAAACTTTACACTAAACCAAAAAAGAAAACTTAAATTTATAAGTATAAGTTTCTTTTAAAGAAATCTAAATCTTTCATTTCTTAATCTAGGTTAAGTGCTTCAGGACAACTACCACCGTAACTTTGTCCTATCAAAATGAAATAAATTAATTATTTAAAAATAAAAATTATGGCAACTACAAAATGGTCAATTGACCCAACTCACTCAGAAATTGGTTTTAAAGTTAAACACATGATGTTTACAAATGTTTCAGGAAAATTTGGAACATATGATGCTACAATTACTACAGACGGAGACAACTTCGAAAATGCAGCTATTGAATTTTCTGCTGATATCGCTTCTGTTGATACTGCAAACGCAGACAGAGACGGACATTTAAGAAGCGGTGATTTCTTTGATGCTGAGAATCATCCAAAATTAACTTTCAAAGCTACTTCTTTCAAAAAAGTTAATGAAGGAAGCTATGAAATTACTGGAGATTTAAACATTAAAGGTGTTTCTAAAAGCGTAAGTTTTCCTGTAGAATACAGCGGAATCTTAACTGATCCTTGGGGAAATACAAAAGTAGGTTTAAGCATAGAAGGAAAAATTAATCGTAAAGATTGGGGTTTAAACTGGAACTCAGCTCTTGAAACTGGAGGAGTTTTAGTTGGAGAAGAAGTAAAATTAAACATTGAATTACAATTTGTAAAACAAGCTTAATACTTTATAATAGGCTTTAATTTGGTTGGTTAAGAAGCCTGCACCTTTTCTCGGGAGTGCAGGCTTTTTTTTAGGTTTGCCACGAATTACACTAATTTTCACGAATTTTTTTCTATCAAAAATAAATCTTTTTTTTGCCACAGATTTCACAGATTAAAAGGATTTTTTTCTGTTTGTGTGAATAAATAATCAGTGAAAATCCTTTAATCTGTGGCAAAAAAATAATTCGTGAAAATTCGTGTAATTGCTTCGCCTGTTCGCTATCGCTCGGGTCGTGGCTAAAAAAAAAATCAACGCACAGTGTTTCTAAATTCTGTCGGCGATAATCCTGTTTGTTTTTTGAAGAATCGGGAGAAATACGAATAGTCTTCGTAACCTACTTTAAAGGCTACTTCGTTTACGGCTAATTGTTTGTCGATCAACATTCGTTTTATTTCGAGGATTACACGATCTGTGATAACTTCGGTGGCTGTTTTTTGCAGAATTTCATTGCAGATTCTGTTTAAATGTTTTAATGTAATATTTAATTTTTCTGCGTAGAAAGACGGCAGTTTTTCGGTTCTGAAATATTCCTCCAAAAGCGATTCAAACTTATTGATTTTAATATTGTATGAATGCGTTTGATGGGAATACGTTTCACTGTATTTTCGGGCAATTTCTATATGAATTGAATCTAACAGATTCAGCATTTTATCGAGCTGATATCTATTACTTTCGTTGTTTTCCTGAATCAGCAAATTAAAATAAGGCTGGATTTTAGGAATTTCAGTTTCTTCAAAAACCATTTCTGGTCGGTTATGAATGGAATGATAAAAATTATAGTCATTGATCTTTTTTTGCCCGAAATAGAGATTATACAATTCCTGCGAAAAGATAATCACAAAACCTTCAATGTCTTCAGATAAATTCCAATGATGCATTTGTCCTGGCTGCAGTACGAATAAACTTCCTCTTTTTATTTCGAATTGATCAAAATCGACTTCGTGCTGTCCGGAACCTTTTGTAAAAAAGACCATTAAATACGAATCATGACGGTGCGGTTCTTCGACAAAACTGTGACTTTTTAGATGCTCTTTAAATGTATTGGCGTAAAAATCACGATGAATATCGTTGCAGCTAAAATTCTGAACACTGTAAATTGGGTATTTCTTCATAACAAATGTCTTTATTGTGCTACAATAAGCGAAGATACTAAAAAGACTTTTATCCTGCTCTTAATTACCTTTGTATAAATAAAAAACAACAAAGTCATGTCAAATGCATTAACTCATATTTTAAGCAACGAATGTCCTGTTTGTAACAAAGGAAAAGTATTTACAGACAAAAATATTTTTTTGACTTTTGGACTTCCTAAAATGAACGAATACTGCAGTCATTGTAACTATAAATTTCAAAAAGAGCCTGGTTATTTCTTTGGAGCAATGTATGTAAACTATGGATTAACAGTCGCTCAGGGAATTGCAACGTATTGTATTGCTCAGTTTTTCTTTGAGACGAATTTCGATTTAAGAATTATTCCAATCATCGCAGTTGTGATTACTTTACTCACTTCTTTCAATCTTCGATTTTCAAGATTAGCATGGATTTATATGTTTAAGGATTATACAAGCTAAAAAAATAGTACTTTTGCGCACCAATTGAAACTAATTTTCAATTTTAAAAAAAGTAAAAATTAAATTAGACAAATGAAAGCATACGTATTTCCAGGTCAGGGCGCGCAATTCACAGGAATGGGCAAAGATCTTTATGAAAATTCGGCTTTAGCCAAAGAATTATTCGAAAAAGCTAATGAAATTCTAGGTTTTAGAATTACAGATATCATGTTTGAAGGTACTGCCGAAGAACTAAAAGAAACTAAAGTTACGCAGCCTGCTGTATTTTTACACTCTGTTATTTTAGCTAAAACTTTAGAAGATTTCAAACCAGAAATGGTTGCAGGACATTCATTAGGAGAATTTTCAGCTTTGGTTGCTAACGGAACTTTATCTTTTGAAGATGGTTTGAAATTAGTTTCTCAACGTGCTTTGGCAATGCAAAAAGCTTGCGAAATCACTCCATCTACAATGGCCGCCGTTTTAGGTTTAGCTGATAATATTGTTGAAGAAGTGTGTGCGTCTATCGACGGAGTTGTTGTTGCTGCAAATTATAACTGTCCAGGACAATTAGTAATTTCAGGAGAAACTTCAGCAGTTGAAAAAGCTTGTGAAGCGATGAAAGCTGCGGGAGCAAAACGTGCTTTAATTTTACCTGTTGGCGGAGCATTCCACTCTCCAATGATGGAACCGGCAAGAGAAGAATTAGCCGCTGCAATTGAAGCAACTACTTTCTCTATTCCAATCTGTCCAGTGTATCAAAACGTAACTGCAAATGCAGTTTCTGATGCTAATGAAATTAAAAAGAACTTAATCATTCAATTAACTGCTCCTGTAAAATGGACTCAATCTGTACAGCAAATGATCGCTGACGGTGCTACTTTGTTCACTGAAGTTGGTCCAGGAAAAGTATTAGCTGGTTTGATTAATAAAATTGATAAAGAAGCGGTTACTGCGAATGTTTAATTAGCGTTCAGTCTCAGTGACAGTTTTCAGTTTTTAACTGTATAAAAAATCCTCATAGACTTATATTTATGAGGATTTTGTTTTTATAACTCTTTTGCTTCTTCACTGTAATTATTTAGAATTCCAGTAATTAAATAATTTTGATTTCTTTTTTCAAAAAACACATACCAAGTTGTTCTTGCGTTGGGTCTATAAAAAATATATTCCGAACCTAAGTAATTAAGAGCTTTTGGAGTTTTCTTATGTGGAAAAGTAAAAATATTGAAAAAAATAAACTCGGAAATATTATTAACATAATTCTCTGCCGATTCAGGAAAACCAAAATATTCCTTTTCAAAAAGAGTAAAAACCAAATTATCAAAATAGTTCAGAACTTCTTCACCAAAAATTACTTTTTCCAAGGATAAGCTTTTATTCTTTTAGACATTTCAGCTTTAAATTCCTCAAGTGTTAATCCTTTTGCAAACTCGGCATCAAAATCAAAAGTTTGAGGGTCTATGCCTTTAAATTTCGGTTTCTGAATTTCATATTCAGTTGCAGGTTCTTCAACCTTATTCTTTTTATTTTCTTCTTCCGAATTCATAATTCCTACATTTTTAATTCTTACAAATTTACAAAATAAATTGAATCAAAATTTATAAAGCTTTCTTTTCCTTCTTCTTATAATTGACAATAAAAACTCCAAGTATGATTAATGCTGTTGCAATAATAAAATCGATTGTAATAATTTCATCCAAAAGCAACCAGCCCAAGAAAACAGCAATTATAGTATTTATGTACGACAAAATCGAAACCTGAACCGCTGTAACATGTTTTAAAGCATAATTATAACAGAAAAAGGCAGTCACCGAACCAAAAATAGATAAGTACAGAGCGGCGAAAATACTTTTTGAACTCCAAGAATTGAAATCTGGATTGGGCGAAAAAATAGAAGCCAAAACCAGCTGAATACAAGATGCCATTGTAAACTGATAAAACAAATTAAGTATTATATTATTCGACTTGTTAACATGGGTTTTGGTGTAAATTGTTCCAGCTGCCCAAGCCAATATCGCAAATCCCATAAATATCATTCCAGTTCTATAATCAGCATCTAAAAATGATCCGAGTCCGTCTTTAAAGATAAAAACTACTCCAGAGAATCCAATAAGCACACCTACAAATCCTCTAAAACTCATTTTTTGCAATCCAAACATAATACTACCTAGAAAAATAAGTATCGGAGACAAAGCACTTATCACAGAGGCTAATCCGCTGGGTACAGTCTGCTCCGCGATGGTAGTAAATCCGTTTGCTATGACAATCATTAAAACCGAAGGAACGAGCTGATGCTTTAAATTCTCCCAGCCAATCCATTTTAATTCTTTTTTAAACAATAAAATTGCCATCATTATCAATCCCGCAAGACCCTGACGAATAGAAGTCACAAACCAAGGTGGAATCGTTTCAACAGCAACACGAATTCCTAAAAAGGTTGTTCCCCAAATAATTCCGACTGCTGAAAGAGCAAAAATTAATTTATAATCTAAACTTTGTTTCATAAAATACCTTTAAAAAAAAGTCCCAAACTATATTACTATAATCTGGGACTTTAAAAATTTATAATTTTTATTAAAAAAACTATTTATTCCTCACTTTTTGTTCCCATTTCCAAGCACTTGCCATCGCTTCATCTAGACTTAGTTCAGCCTTCCACCCTAAGACATTGTTTGCCTTATCTGTATTTGCGTAAGCTTCTGTAATATCACCTTCACGACGCGGCTTAATTACGTATGGTAATTTTTTATCGCTTACTTTTTCAAAACTATGAATGACTTCAAGAACCGAGCTTCCTGTTCCTGTTCCTAAATTAAAAGTTTCAACTTTCGCTGCATTCTTTTTATTGAATAAGCGCTGTAAAGCAATTACGTGTGCTTTCGCTAAATCCACAACGTGAATATAATCGCGAACAGCAGTTCCATCTGGTGTTGGATAATCGTTTCCAAAAACAGATAATTCTTGACGTAAACCTGCTCCAGTCTGAGTAATAAAAGGAACTAAATTTTGTGGAACTCCTAATGGCAATTCTCCAATTTCTACCGATTCGTGAGCTCCAACTGGATTAAAATAACGCAATAAAATAGCACTGATATTTGTAACCTTTGCTGTGTCTGTTATAATTTCTTCTCCAATCTGTTTAGTGTTTCCATAAGGAGACATTGCGGTTTGAACTGGAGCATCTTCTGTAATTGGCATTTTTTCGGCTTGACCGTAAACCGTACAAGACGAACTGAAAATAAAACTTGCTTCCGATTTTTGCTGCAATTCCTGCAACAAATAAACCAAACTGCTAATGTTGTTTTCATAATACAACAATGGCTGTTCAACACTTTCTCCCACCGCTTTTGAAGCCGCAAAATGAATTACCCCAGTAACATCGTTATGTTTTTTAAAGAAGTCCTGAACGGCACTTTTTTCTCTTAAATCAATTTTTTCGAATAAAGGTGTTTTTCCTGTAATGGCAGTAATACCGCCTAAAACATCTTCTGAAGAATTGGAAAGATTGTCAATGATCACAACTTCAAAGCCTTCATTTTGTAATTCGACTACCGTGTGAGAACCTATAAATCCTAATCCTCCTGTTACTAATACTTTCATTTTTTGGTTGTTTTTCGCGGTTATTATAGTTTTTTATTTATTTTAAAAATTCTAAAACAGAATCGGTAATAAATTTAATCTGCTCATCATCAAGCTCGGTATGCATTGGCAGCGCAATTACTTCTTGCACCAATTGGTTTGTAACAGGGAATTGCTCTTCTTTGTAACGAGGATCTAAATATGCTTTTTGAGAATGCAACGGAATTGGATAATAAATCGCACAAGGAATTCCTTTATCTAATAAATGCTGCATTAAAGCATTTCTATCTGCATCTAAAATTCTTAATACATATTGATGAAAAACGTGATCGTTTTCATCTGCATCAAAATCTGGTGTAACAATATGTTTATTTCCGGCGAAAGCCGCGTTATATTTTGTCGCTGCTAAACGACGTGCTGTATTATATTCATCCAATAAAGGCAATTTTGCATTTAAAACTCCGGCCTGAATACTATCCAAACGTGAATTTACACCCACAACATCATGATGGTAACGCTCATACATTCCGTGATTTACGATTCCGCGGATGATATGCGCTAATTTATCATCGTTTGTAAAAATTGCTCCACCATCGCCGTAACATCCTAAATTTTTAGATGGAAAAAATGAAGTTGCCGCAACATGTCCAATTGTTCCTACTTTTGATTTTGTTCCAGATTTAGAAATATAATCTGCTCCAATTGCCTGCGCATTATCTTCAATCACATATAAATTATGTGCCGTAGCAATTTCCATAATGGCATCCATATTAGCCGCACGACCAAATAAATGTACTGGAACAATTGCTTTTGTTTTTGGTGTAATTGCTTTTTTAACAGCCTCAATATCAATATTCATATTATGCAAATCAACATCAACCAAAACTGGTGTTAATTGTAACAAAGCAATCACCTCAACCGTTGCTGCAAAAGTAAAATCGGCAGTGATAACTTCGTCTCCTGGCTGAAGATCCAATCCCATCATTGCGATCTGTAAAGCATCTGTTCCATTTGCACATGGAATAACATGTTTTGCACCTAAATAATCTTCAAGATTTTTTTGAAACTGATGAACTAAAGGACCGTTAATGTAAGTATTTGTATCTAAAACCTCTTGAATTGAAGCGTCTACAGTAGATTTTATTTTTTCGTATTGACTTTTTAAGTCAACCATTTGTATTTTTTTCATTTTCGAATAATGTTTAAAATTAAAGACTCTATTTTAGACAGAAATCTCTAAAAGGAGGAACAAAAATAGTTATTAATAGCTTCAAACCAATGAAAATAGTCGAAAGAAATGTAATTTAGCCGCAAAAATTATTACATGCTTTTTTTATATAATCTAACCATTTACATCGCAGGATTTTTCTTAAGAATTGTAGCGCTATTTAGTCCGAAAATTAAGCTTTTTGTCGAAGGCCGAAAAAACGTATTTTCTATTTTAGAAGAAAAAATTAAAGCAAGTGATAAGACTATTTGGTTTCACGCCGCTTCTTTAGGAGAATATGAACAAGGACTTCCAGTTATTGAAAAAATCAAAGAAAAACATCCTTCACACAAAATAATTGTAACCTTTTTTTCACCATCTGGATACGAAGTGCGTAAAAACAACACAGTCGCAGATGTTACAATTTATCTTCCGCTTGACACTAAAAGCAACGCTAAGCGATTTCTAAAAATAGTTCATCCTGAATTTGCCTTTTTCATTAAATATGAATTCTGGCTAAATTATTTAAAGGAATTAGAAAAAAGCAAAATACCAACTTATCTAATTTCAGGCATTTTTAGAGATAGCCAGATGTTTTTCAAATGGTACGGTGGATTCTACAGAAATGCATTAAAGGCTTTCACATATTTTTTTGTTCAAAATGAAAGTTCCAAACAGAAAATCGAATCAATTGGATTTAAGAATGTAATTGTTTCTGGCGACACTCGTTTTGACAGAGTTGCCGCAATTTTAGAAAGAGATAATTCGCTTGATTATATTGAGAACTTTAAAAATAAGCAGCAAACTATTGTAATTGGAAGTTCTTGGCCAAAAGATGAAGTTCTACTTGCAGCGTACATCAATCAAGCACCTGAAAACATCAAATTTATTATTGCTCCGCATAATATCAAAGCAGATCAGATCGCAAATCTTAAATCACAGCTTACAAAATCGACCGTTTTATTCTCTGAAAAAGAAAACAAAGACTTAACAGCTTATAATGTATTTATAATTGATACTGTTGGCATTTTAACCAAAATCTACAGCTACGGAACAATTGCATATGTTGGCGGTGGATTTGGAAACCCAGGAATCCATAACATCTTGGAACCCGCAACATTTGGAATTCCGATTGTAATTGGCCCAAATTACTCCAATTTTGCAGAAGCAGTTTCTCTAGTAGAATTACAAGGATGCACTGTTATATCGAACATAACCGAATTAAAAGAAATTTTAGACCGTTTACTTACTGATTCTTTTTTGTTTGAAAAGAAAAGTGAAATTTGTAAGTCATTCATTCAAAACAATAAGGGAGCAACTGAAACTATATTGAAAACGGTTTTTTAAAACATTCAAACCCTAAGTTATAAAACTATCAAAGACGTTTTTATGAGAATTAAACTGACTAAAACCTGATTTTAACGGATAATACTTCTCTTAAAAATGGTCAAAAAACAAAATAAACTACAAAAATTCGAATTAAAAGAGCCAAAACAACGATAGAATTTTCAACAAAAAATAAATTAGACCAAATATACAATAATATAAAATAATTTTATTAATTTGGCATATTATTTGATAACTAAGATAATCGTGAGTAAGGAAAATATTTTAAAAAAAAAGTGAAAAAATATTTTACGTATTAAAAAATTTATATCTTTGCCACGAATTAATAATTAACCTTTTATAATAAAGTAAGATGAAAAAAGTATTTTTAAGTTTAGCTGTTGTTGCTGTTTTAACTGTTGTATCTTGTAAAAAAGCTGACGCTGCTGCTGAAGCTCCTGCTGTAGATTCTTCAGCTGTTGCTGTTGATTCAGCTGCTGCTGTTGTTGATTCTGCTGCTGCAACTGTTGATTCTGCTGCTGCTAAAGTTGACTCTGCTGCTGCTAAAGTAGAAGAAGTAAAAAAATAATTAGAACCTAGTTTCTAACGATTTTAAAACCATCTCTCGAAGATGGTTTTTTTTTGTGATTAGTTTTAAAAATTAATCCACTCAAACAAAAAAGCGTCTGCAATTGCAAACGCTTTTTTTTTTATTCTGCCGCTTCTTCAAGCTCCTCTTCAACATCTTCATCTCCAAAAATCGATTCACTCGAAGAAAAATCCAAAATCTCCGATCTTGAAGAATAAGTTACAATTTCTTTAATTCCTTTCTGCAAAAGCAATTCCGTACTATACTTTCGACTTGTAGCAAAATGAACATCCCCAAGCATCAGTTTAAAAAAATACTTTCCTCCAGAACCTTTAAACTTCAAAAACTTTGCAAGCTCAACATTCGCCTTAAATTTCTCAATATCTTCTTCACACTCAAACCTCAACTCATAACTCAAACTCGTAAAAATCACCTTTCCTCTTCGAGAAGTAAACGTAAATTTATACTCATCATTAAATCGCTTACTGATTACAAAAGCACCCATTTATAAATTTTAGATTTTAGATTGTTCATTTTAGATTTTTCATTTTAGATTTTTCTGGATTCTGAGATTCTGAGATTCTGAGATTCTGAGATTCTGAGATTCTGAGATTCTGAGATTCTGAGATTCTGAGATTCTGAGATTCTGAGATTCTGAGATTCTGAG
>JASCOF010000007.1 GCA_029960065.1 Flavobacteriaceae bacterium PS02336
ACCTTTATTTACATTTACAAGCCTTTTCTTTATATAATTTCAATCTTTTTTAAAACTTTTTCTTAACTCGCTCATAACAGCTTATTTACAGATGAAACTTTTTTGAAACATTGTCAGGTTTTTCTTCTTTTTGATGTGTTTTCAGCAGTTTTCATTGTTTTATGCTCTTAGTTTTTCAGGACTTCCCAGTATCTGCACCCTTTTTTTGATAAAAAAATAGGTTTTAAAACTCCATCCCAGACCGGTTTTATCTTCCCAAAGTCCTTAAATCCATATTCTGCACAAATGTTTCTGCTGAAAGCACATGCCCCAGCCCCGATAGAAGTGGAAATCCTTTTGCTTTTTTCTTTAAAAAGCAAAAGATTGGAACGGATAGCGGGAAAATGCTCCTTATTAAAATTCTAAACTCAAAAGGGCTTCGACTTCGCTCAGCCTGACATTACTATATACACTATAATATTATTGGCAACTAGATTTTCTAAATATATACGTTACGCATAAGATGCACTGCTCGTCTCTACGGAAAATTGAAACGTATTATAATTAAATACCTATATATATATGTATATAAAAAAAATTAACCGACAGGTTTTAAAAAACTGTCGGGTTGTTCGAATGAAATCTACACTTATATATAGTATAAATATATATAAGTGTAGATTGCTTCTTTTGTGATTTGAACGCCTTTTAGTTTTGAATGATGACAAAAATATAAGATCCCTATTATATGTTAATATAATATCAGGGTTTACTTTGTCGCTAAACTATTTGATTACATATTCTAAACAAAAATTCAAACAGTCCAATTTCTAATATTTTTTATGTTCCCAAGAATCATATATTTTTTTATAAATCCATTCTTTGAAATTGGCATTATCATATATTTCCCCTAATAAACCTATTGGATTATTATAAAGAGTATCGAGATCAAAAACTTCTTCTTTCCAATTGATATCGGTCTCCGGGTTTCCCTTATAAGCACCAGCTTTCTTCATTGTTTTAAGAAATTCATAAGCAAGAAGTCCTTGTCCAATAGCTGTGGGATGAACGCCATCCAGGCTAAACAATCCTCCTGCCTTTATTATTTTATCACGAGTAACTCCATAATATCTTGAATCGACTCTTGGATAGCAAAACTCAAAGTAATTGGGGAATTTGTACGTAGGATCATTGTGATTACGTTTAAGCGCCATTTTATTGAGTGCTGTGGCAACATCTACTAAATAAAAACGTTTTTTTTCAATTTTTTTATTTGCTTCTGCTACAATTTCCTGAATTATTCTATTGTACGATCTAATACAGTTGTCAATATGGATAACATCTCTTTGATTAAGATGTCGCAATGTAATATCAAAAGTATCTTCAAAAAGAAAATAGGGATAATACTTCCCGTAAGATACAACAGCTTTTTTTCCTTCAACTATGTCTTCTATTCCCATAGGAGCAGGATTTTTTTCATCAACAATCCATTCCACAACTTCTATATCTGTTCTACCATAAGATTCTACAGCTTTAATAAGAGGACATATGGTAACAAGTGGAATTGTTCCAATAAACACTTTATAATCTGTCTTACGTGGATTTCTTTCCATAATATCGATTAACTTATCCATCATAAACTGGTACTCTACTCTAAAATCTTCAGGATGCCATAAATTCCACCCTTCGTTTAAGCGTTTTTCGTAACTAACATTTTCTGGTCCATTACAAAAGGCTGTGCCGTCTGAAGAAGTTTGCTTAATTTGAAGGTTAGTTACCGTACCCAATGCATTATTCGCTCCCAGCCATAAAATTACATTTTCAACTCCTTCTTTTTGATGATGGTATTCCAGCCACCCTAACTGAGAACGATTTTCATTATCTACAGTACCAGATTCCAAAACTTTATAAGCCGTTCTATGGAGTGCTTCATTCACAACTCCAAAAAAATTATCTTTACCATCCTCAGAAACATCAACCTTTTTTTTACAAATTTCAGGTGTGAGCTGCCAGGAATTAGATACATCAAACCCTCTTACCGATACATTATGATATGCATTTACTCCGACACTTTTATTTAAGCAGCCATTACCTCTTTCATAATAATCTTCTATCTCATCTAGATATGTATTAATTATATTAACAGCCTTAAGCCATTCAAAAGGTCCTGATATATCAGTATCTAACCTACGTTCAAGACGTCTAAAAACTGTCTCAAGATCCAAAGGCAAACCTCCCTTATCCCATTCTGGATAATTATAGCCCTGACAATTCAACTTTTTTGCAAGCAGTGTAGAGTAACTCTGATGAGTTTTTGCTGCTGCTCCCGACATAAATCCTTGAGAAATACTGTCTCCTATTGTAAACAATTTTACTGCCATTTTTCTACTATTTAAATTGATATTTATCTTTATAATCTTAAAAAAGAGAATATTCACCAAAGTTGCTGGTAGGCTAACAGCAGCAAAATAAAAAACTGAAATTAGGGAACTAGTTAAAAAAAATAAAATATTAAAGACGCCAAGTAATACATTTATTTTAAATCAAGAGAATTAAATTTACCTCATCTTTTTTTAGTAAGACTCCTCATTTATTATATACTTTTATTGACATCAATAAATTTACTTATCAACGCTACTACAGTAACTATACTTCCACCCATAGCTGCAACTTGTTCATAACTATCCTTATTTAAATACATTAACAGCAGCAATGCGCTGATAGCTATAATAAATAAAGGGAATTTAAATCTGCTGTATGTACCATTTTTACTTTCGCTTTTAAACTCTTCTATAAAATTTTCACTTTTACTCTTACAGAGAACAAACATTCTAAAGCTGACATTCATCATTTTAAGCCTTCCTGTTACTTTGTCGCTATCAATTATTCCACATTTCATAAGATCCATAATGATATCTTTATTTTTATAATTTACGAAGTAATCTTGGGCAAAATCATAAAGAACATGTCTAGCATGTTTGTCTGGCAATGACTCCCAAATTCTATTATACTCATCAGAGAATTTTCTTTTATAGTGGTTAATCTTAAAATTTTCTTTTAAAAGCGGAGGTATTTCCTTCTGATCAGAATCTTTGAAAATTCCTTTTACAGCATAATCTTCTTCAGATTGATTACAACAGTTCTCAACCAAACTTCTGATAGTATCAATTTTTGTCTTATAAATAAAAATCTTCCTGTTTGCTATTATTCTTTTTTCAGAAAAATATACCCCTTCATATGAAACCTGCATAAGATCATAAAAGAAGAAACGATTGCTATAGTAATTTATAAACTGATAAGTCACAATAGGAAGAAAAATAAATAAGCAAACAAAAATCAATATAAGGAAGTATCTATTTTCCTTTTGAAAAATCGCAAACGAGTTTAGAAAATAATCATTTTTGATTGTATCAAAAAATGTAAATTTTTTAATTTCATACAAAGCTGGACGATTCAAAAAGTCAAAATTTGCTTCCTGTAGAACAGAATCCTTTTTGACTTTAAAAACAGGTATTTTTAAAGCATCAATACAACTGTTATAAGCTTTTACATAATATTCTCTAGGAGATTCTTTTTTTGACGAGCTGTAAAAGCGTACAAAATCATTTAATTCCCCAACATAAAATGAACTGACTAAAATAAATGGGAATACGATATATTGAAAAAATAATCGAACTGTTAAAAATGAAATAAATGATATCCTATTCACTCCTTCATTTTTTACTGCTTCTTCATTTTTTATTGCTTCTACACTCTCTGTTAGTTCTATTACATGAACTTTTTTATTTTTATTTTTATCTCTTTCTTTATAACAAAAAACTAAAATAATATGAAAACAACAAAGCATAAAAATTGCAAACCAAAAATTGACAAAAAATAAAAAGATCACAAAAGAAATTATTTGCAGAATCAGTAAAACTCCTATTGTATATTGAACTTCCTTTTTAGAATTTAAAATTCTTGTATTTAATACCATTAAGTTTGTAAATGCTAAGTTAATACTAAGCAATACGCAAAAGACAAAAACTATCGAAGGAGAGAAAAACAAAAACACAATAAGGGCTGTGACAATTGATACACAATTAATTACCATTAATATTCTATAATCTGCGGTTCTACTTTTATCTGGAAATAGATACGAAAAATGACGATTAGAGAATATACTAACTTTACCGCTGTAAAAAACTATCGAATAAACATAATTAATTACTAACAGGAAGAAGCCAAAGAAAATAGAAATTAATAATCCGTTACTAAATGTATATATTGCCAAACGATTGATATGGGTTAAATCCCGAATTCCAAAAATATAAACTGGAGAATCAGTTTTTACATTTAATTTTTTTGCACATACTTGATAAGCTTTGCCCTGAAATACCATGTCAAATGTTTTGGGTATTGCTCCAGATAGCGCACTAACAAGTTCAAGATTATTTTGATCCCCGTTAAACACATTTTGAAGCAAACTGCTTTTAGAATTCTCATGCATTAAAACATTACCAGATCTATCCACAAGCATATAACTTGTTCCTGGAGGCAACCCTATTTCCCTGGAAAAATATTCTCTAAATGCAAAACCTTTAATACCAATACTATCTACATTATGATTATTTACATTTTTAGAATCTCTTTCTGCATAAATCCACTGGTATCTATCTTGCTCTCTGGAAAAAACAGCCGTCAAATAGGTTTTAATACTACTGTTTATATTTGAATGATCTTTGTTTTTAGGTTGCAGTACTTTAAAATATTCTCTATCTGCAAATTTTCGTCTTACCTCTGGAGTTATAGCGCTTAAATATTTCGTAATCAAACCTCTATTATCCATTTGAAAAAACACATCTAAAGACTGAAGTTCTTTTATCTTTTTTATAAAATCAGTTTCTTTAATAGAGATTTCTGTCGAATCTAATTTTTTAAGAATAGAATCCCCATTTAAAGAAGTAAAAACTGAATCATTTTGATCCGATATTTTAAAGTGACTATAATCTCTTTTTTTTATTGAATCATTAAATATTAAATTTTTCCCAAAAGACCGATAGTTTACAATTTGTTTGAAAAAGGAATCATCAAGATTATCTATCAAAATAAAAAGATCCAAATACTTTAGTTTTTTACTTTTATATCTCGTTTTTTCTATATTAATAATTTCTCGTTTTGAACAATTGTAAAAAAAGTTTTCATTCCTTATTATTGTATCTTTCTCTTTTTCTATAAATATTTCAGTAGGCTTATAATCTTTTTCTATAAATATTTGACTAGACTTGTACTCTGGTTTTTCAAATTCCTTTTTAAATACTTCATCTCTTCTTATCTTCAAGTAGTTCTCAATTTGATTAGAAAACGAATAATCAATATGATCTACCAATTCTGTCAAATCTTTTTTATTCCTTTCTTTTGTAGTCGTATTCCAAAGTGACAAAACACCAAATACAACTAAAACTGCACTCAATATTCCTACAGAAAAGACAACACCTACTAAGTCTACTTGACTTAACCTTTCATTGGGACTGCTAATAATAGGTTTAATAAAATTTACTCCTAATATTAAAATGATAACCGCAACGAGACTAAGAATTAATAACTTAGAATTAACTTGCCTTGCATTACTTTCAAAGTAAGATTTATCAATTCCTGCAACTAAAAATAAATTATGATTTGTTTGCGGAATATTAATCTGATTGGTGTAATAATGCTTAGATGATTTCTTGAAGCTTATAGGTCCACTTTTTCTACAGTTTTCAACTAAACTATCCTGATCACTAAGACTAATATTTTGAGCATTAAAAGTCTTATCAACCCGACATCTTCCATCTTCAACTGGGCACATATAGAATGAGGTAAAAAATGTTGTAGAATTGATTTTGTTCAGAAATTTAACTAAGTCAATACGTACGACGTCTTTCACTGTAGAATTATTCTTTTTATCATTTTTATCATTCTTGTCATTCTTGTCTTGGTTTCTTTTAGAAGCTTGAGAAAACTTAATTAATCTAGTTAATTCTATAGTACCGTTTTGTAATGATTGGAATCCATATTTATCGATTGTTATTTTGTCTATGTAAACTCCATCTCCATTCTTGTACTTAGCGAAATCTTCACTCTGCAATTTTTCATCGCTGATATGTTTTACCTGATCATCTATATAGGAAAGTAATTTATTTTCAATACCTTTTAAAATGGCAATATTTTTTTTATCTTCTTTAGCTTTATTTTGCGGAAGTATATAGGTGAGGTACCCAAATACTAATAAAGCAATAAAGAGCACTGTCACAATAGAGGAGCTATATCTTTCAAGAGATTTAATTTTAGAAGTGGTTTCCATTTTTATATTACTTAATTCAAAGTTTATATTTACTGAGAAGATATTTTTTTTAATTTGTTCATTAAAACTGCTCTTTTTTAATAACAACCTAGAATCCCCCAATAAAAAATGCAAATTTTAAAATTGATTTCAATTCAGCTTAGCAATTGGTTTTTCACTTAATCCCCATCTCAATCCAAATAGAGAAATAAGATTTCCTGCATCTGTATCAAAATTTTTACCATAACCCCCAGTCAAATAAAGATTCTCCTGCACCTTGTACTGAATCGTACCAACAAGCCTGTAATCTTTACTATCTCCATTCCTATTTAGATATTCTGCTGAAATACTTACTTTATTAAACTGAAATTCCAATTTTCCGCCAATGTCAACATACTTATTTTTCAGATAAGTCACATTATCAATATCCAAAATACTATTATCAAATAATAACCGGGAATATCCATAAATATTAAAATAATCTTTTGCGTCATCTGAAAGAATTGCTGAATATTTTGCAGTTGACCAAACTCCATATTTCCCTAGTCTTCCGGTGTCTGTTTTATTATCAGGAAATATAAAACCAGCACCAGAGGCTAAATCTAAAGTAAAAACTTTATGATTAAAGGCATTTAGAAAGTTTGTAATCACTTCCTCATTTTCTTCTTTGTTTTTACTATCGTATTCATCTCTTAATTTAGATTTTATGATTTGCGCTATTTTTATTTTTTCTTGATCAGGTAAACTATCAAAATTTAGAATTGTATCAATTACTCTTTTGGTATTATCTTTTACATAATCATTTCTCAAATCATTATAAGTGCTATAATATTCAAATTTCTTGTTAATCGATTTTATATTACGAATGGTAATAATATTTGTTTTTACGGCGAAAGCAATTGAAGAACACGTGTCACTAGTGGTATAAGCTGCAGAAACTGTCAGTTTCTTTATATCATTAAAAATGTTTTGTTTACGTACATTATTACTTATTGAAAACCCAAAATATTCTTCTGCTGAATAATACTTGTTCTTATTGAAAAACCAATATGGGACAATCTCCAGAGAATTGTCTTTTATATTGATGAGATTAACATTAACACTATTCGAGGTATTACTTGTTTCAATTATTGAAAAGGATTTATCCAACAAAGTAAGTGCCGGTGAATTAGGAATCTCTAAATCTGCAATTTTCAGACTATCGGCTACTTTGATCTGCGAATAGCTTTGGCATCCAATCAAAATTATTAAAAGGTATATAACTCTCATTTTCATTGATTTAAAACTATATACTTCGTTAAAAAAACTTCTTTTTTATTTGCCGAAATCAAAATAGTATCGAACATATTAAAGACCTTTAATCCGTCTTCGCCGTTTTTGACTGAATAAATAGTTTTGCATTTATTAAAATACTTTTCAAGCTCGTCATTAGTTGGAAGATTTCCATCTACCAAAAAATTGGTTTGAAAATACAGAAACCCTTTTTCATCAATCCCTTCAGCCTTTATATTTGTCCAATTGATATCTGGTTTTGGAGATGATACTCTATCCAAGACGCTTAACCATTTATCCATTACTTCAGCAGTAGACAGCATCGGAATTAAATTAATGGCAACACTTGCTGGAATTTTTAATTCGAATTTTATTTTAAGCGAAGTATTACCTGAGCCCACTTTGTATTGCGCCAAAACTTGCTCTTTTTTATCATCTTCTAGTAATTGAAAAATCATAATCTTTAAATTTAAATTGTTTATCATTACAGCGTTCCGATAGTATTAAGATCCCGCACATATTAAATTTTTCATTGAATCCCCAACTTTGTAAAAGTCTTAGGTCCTACAATTCCATCAGCTTCTAAATTATTAGCTGCCTGAAAATCTTTGACCGCCTTTAAAGTATTTGCATCAAAATTTCCAGTAACAACTAAGTTTAACGATGGATTTTTAGTATTTAAAGCGCGCTGCAACTCAGTAACCATAAAGCCAACATTCCCACGACGAAGATAACTGCCCGTAACTATCTTAGACTTAGCAACCTCTAGTTGATTTACATCTTCCTTTAGAGCGCCAATTGTTAAAGCATCTGCCACACCGGTAACTTTCATTGCATTTTTGGATTGATATTCTTTTAGAAGTCTTTCTGTCTCATTTCCAAACCAGCCATCAATTTCTATTTGGTATCCGAGATTGTAAAGATATTTTTGAACTTGCGTAACATCAGAACCTCTATCACCTTTACTGATTGTTTTTTTAATTGAAGTGACCGCTGTTTCAGTATAAACACCCGGATTGATAAACGACTTAATAAGGTTTTTAGAACGAATTCTTTTCATTACCTGACCGCCATCGCTATTATTAGAGGTTGAAGTATTCCCTTCCCATGCTTCAATAGCTGTTTTATCATTGTTTGTCCATTTTATGAAAATTCCAATATGATCTGCATGACCATTTCCTTCCCAATCATAAATAACAATATCTCCAGGTTCAGGATTAGAAGTAAGCCTCCCTTTTTCTTTGTAATAATTGTGTGCTGATTGGCAGTGGTGAATTCCATTTTTTGTTTGTACAAATCCTAAAGGATGATCTGCATGATGAAAAACCCAGCTCACAAACATAGCACACCATTTTTGTCCATTTAAAGATGGCTGATACCATAATCCGTAAGATGTTTTATTACTATTTGGGGGAGATTCTACAACACCGTTTTGGGATGCTGCTTTGTTGAGCACATCTTGTCTTGACATAATTTTTTACGATTAAAAATTAATAATTGTTTTGCGATACAATAAAAATGAAAGCATAACAGCCAATAGGTTTAAATAGTCTTGGGACATAATTAAAGGCTCTAACAATTAAAGCAAAAGCATATAAATGCTGATTTATTAGAAACTTTCTTTAGTAATTTATGAGGCGTAAAGAATTAAAAACAATCTGTATATATGGAGGTAGTTCATTATAATTGTATGGATACTTAGATTATAATTTTCCATTAAAGTAAAACTGCGTATACTAGCTGTGAAGCTTTTTGAGCGTACCAAAATATATTGATAATACTCGGTTCCATTTATTGCTGAGGCAAATTTAAAAAATTATTCAGCTCACAACTCATTAACAACTTGAAAATTAGTATTTTATGTGTTAAATCAAATAAAAAATCGATATATTTCTCTTATTATCGATTAACTGCATTGAACAAGAAGAAAATAAGTTCAAAAAAGCTGTAATTGATTCGCCGACCTTAAGAAAAACAGATCTGAAACAGATTTAATACTTCATCAGCTGAGACAGATTACCAACAATATTTGCTGATTCATATCGTCGTACAACAAAAGTTTTGTGGCAAAATCGAAATAATACCCAATCCGACGAATATATTAAACAAAGAAATAAGATAGAAAAACAATTCTTTCCTGTTGCATCGGAATTCGTATATTCGGCCTTTATTTTTGAAAAAGGAGAATGATTGCAAAATTGAATGAAAAAAAATCCTATCCATGGATTGTTGTTGGCTTGTTATGGTTTGTTGCTTTATTGAATTATTTAGACCGGCAAATGCTCTCCACTATGAAATCAGCGATGATGGATGACATTCCTGAATTGGCTAAAGCTGAAAATTTCGGTCTTTTGATGGCTGTTTTCCTTTGGATTTATGCGTTAATGAGTCCTGTTTCCGGAATCATAGCGGATCGGTTTAACCGAAAAAGAATCATCATAGGCAGCCTTTTTATCTGGTCCGGGGTGACTATGGCGATGGGTTATGCCACAACTTTCAATCAGATTTATATACTGCGCGGCATTATGGGTTTTAGTGAAGCTTTCTATATTCCTGCTGCCTTATCCTTAATTGCAGATTATCATCAGGAAAAAACACGTTCTTTTGCCATTGCGATTCATACCACCGGAATTTATTTAGGACAGGCACTCGGTGGTTTTGGGGCTACTATTTCTAAGTATTTTTCCTGGCATTTCAGCTTTCACTCCGTAGGTTTATTCGGTGTGCTTTACAGTTTAATACTTATATTTTTTATACAAGAAAAGAAAACGTACTTCTTAGATCCCACAAAAAAATCTTCTGTGCGCAGTGAATTCAGGCAGATGTCCAAAGGATTGGGAATATTATTCGGTAATATCTCCTTTTGGGTTTTGCTCTTTTATTTCTCTACACCAAGTTTACCGGGCTGGGCGGCCAAAAACTGGTTACCTACCTTATTTACTGAAACTTTACATTTAGACATGTCTCTGGCGGGACCAATTGCAACGATAACCATTTCGATGTCTTCCTTTTTTGGCGTTTTAATTGGAGGCGCCATTTCAGACAGATGGGTGATGAAAAATCTTAAAGGAAGAATTTACACCAGCGTTATTGGATTGTTTCTTACCGTCCCGGCATTGTTTTTATTTGGCTATTGCTGCGACATAGCCCCTATTGTTTTTGGCGCTGTCCTTTTTGGACTTGGATTTGGAATATACGACACCAACAATATGCCTATTCTCTGCCAGTTCGTTGCTCCCCGCTACAGAGCTACGGGATATGGAATTATGAATTTTGCAGGTATTTCAGCCGGAGCTGTTATCACAGAGTATTTAGGAAGAGCCGCTGATAATGGAGGCATGAGACACGTTTTTGTACTTCTCTTATTTGTTGTTTTTACTGCAATCGTTTTACAGCTGGTAAGCCTGCATCCAAAAACTATTGATATGACTGATGAGAATGAGGTTACAGATTCAATCTAAAAAAGAGAAAGATTTGAAAATTAAATAAATGCTGGCCTCAAATTTTAATGTATTTTCAGGCTTTGATTTATCATAGAACGGTTGCCTCGCTCTAACCGATTTTACATGACAGACCTATTATTTATCATGCTTTCTATTCTCGATAAAAGCTACTAAATTCGTTACCGAACATGGAGAGAAAAACTTCTTATTTGAATCTGGATCAACTGTTCCATTTGAGACAATACCGACAAGTAAACCATTTTCATCTACTAATGGAGCTCCGCTAAGTCCTCCGAATTTCTCCGGTACAAGAATATCTTTTAATAAAATACGATTTGAAATTGTTTTATAATATTCAAATTCATATACCCTTTGAGGTCCATTTTCCATCGTTCTGGTCCAGCCTACAACATATAATTTTTCTCCCTGAATTAAAGGCGTCTTTCTTATTTCCAAAGGTATAATATTGGAAGAGTTTTCTTTTATGGAAAATACCAGCCAGTCATTGTCATAAGTTGACTTGGCTTCCAATTTCTCAGACTTGTCTTCATTTAATAATTTATCACAAATTACAATTTCGGACTTATTGTTTAATGGGTATAATATCCAATTTTTAATATAGCTTTCCAACGACAAAGTTGTCATACTTTCAGGTTTAATAATCTTAAGTAGATGTTTTGCTGTAACTGCAAATGTTTCATTATTATATTTTAAAAGAAAGCCGCAGCTGAATTTTGGCTGATCGTATTTCGGGTTTGTAAATTCGATCCCATTCACCAAAGCTATTTCTTTAAATACTTTATTTGAAGAAATCTCTTGTCCGAAGCAACCTACTGTCCATAAAGTTGCGATAGCAAAAAAAAGTTTAAATTTCATAATACTTCCAAATTTAGAGTTCACGATCAGTCAATACAAAAACTTTTGTTTATGCTTTATTTATTTCTAGTCCCTGAACATATTTTTAATATCTTGTTACAAAGAGTACGCCTGCAATGTTTTTCTTGCCCATTTTCCCCAATCTTTTAAAGCATCCAAAAGTATTTTGTTTAATCCTTTATTGTCAGTAGGTTTACCTTTAATTGGAGGAGCTAAATCTTTGTCAGCAACTGGAATTTCAGTAACTTTTGTGGCAAACCATGTCATATTTTCATGTGGCAGAGCCAAGCCTAAAATTGTTCCGGGTAAGCCTGTAAAAGATTCAGGACCGCCTGAGAATGGAATTTGAATGGTATAATAGGCAACAACATAAACAGAATCGATAATCACAGCATTTGCTCTGCGGCATTCATAACCCGCAATTTCTCTGGTTTCATCAGTAATTTTCCAGTCAATTTTACGTAAACTATCTTTAACTAAATATAAATCATCGTAAACGTTTTTTTGGGTAATGCTGGTTTGCGTGTCTAGATCTGTGGCGATAACATTTTTTAAATTAGCCATTGCATCATCCGCAATCCAACTGTTGTTGCTTGGTGATTCATTGGTTTCCTCCCATTTATACAAACTTTTGTTTTTTGAAAAGCTGAGTGTGCTTTTTACAGTTTTAAATTGTGGATGATTTTTTTTATAACTTTCAAAAGCTAATTTATAATAACTCTCTGTTTCTCCTTTTATTTTTTTTGTAATCAAAGCGTACATATTTGATTTTTTTTCAAATTCGATTACACCATTTTCTACAAAGTGATCATTTTGCGCAAAAGTATTGCAGCTTGTCAATACAATTATTAAAATTAAGATGCGATTTATTATTGTTTTCATGGTTTTAGTTTTGTTTAATTTCTCCTCCGCCCATTTTGCTGAAGTCCCAGCTTACAGAGAACATAAAGTATCTTTGGATAGTTGTATAAGTACTTTGGTTGATATTTCCATTAAATGCAGAACGATTAAATCCTACATTTTGGTTCAAAAGATCTCTTCCCGTTATCGAAACTCTTAAATTATCTGATTTAAAGAATTTTTTGGTGATAGATGCATTCCATATAAAACGCTCAAAAGTTTCTTGAATCACTTGCGTTTTTCCATTATATTGATAATTGCCATCTGAGCTAATTTCTAGTTTGAAAGGTAATTGTATACTAGTCCAGAAATTTCCATTAAAACCCCAGCCATTACTATCACTATTTTCGTTGATGCTTGCATCAGCAACGTTGTAAGTAGGTCCGAAGCTGGTATTAAAATTATATTTTTTTTCTTTATACTTTGATAAGTTTAAATTAAAGGAATAAGTTGAATTTTTAGTTTGATTCAGTTTTGTATTGATGTAATTATAGTTTACATTTTTGTTGGCGCTTAAACCAATTCCTGCGTTCATGTCTATGGCTTTGATTGTTTTACCAAAATTACTGTTCAAATAATAACTCGTTGTAACTTTATTTTCTAGGTTTACAAATTGCGAAATACTTTCTCCTCTATCATTTGTAATCACATTACTTATTATTGGATTCAGTGTAAAATTATACGATCCATTAACCGAAAAATATTGATTGCTGAGTACTTTATACGAATAATAATTTGCTCTAAAATTATTTCTAAAGGAAGGATCTAAATTTGGATTACCCAAAATCGTATTTAATTGGTTTAAATTATTTCGTATCGGCTGTATTTGTTCTAATGTTGGCTGATCGGTGTTTCCGTTATACGACAAACGCAGTGATTCTCTTTGTTTAAAATTATATTGATAGTTTATCTGAGGCATGTAGTTGACAAAATTTCGCTTAAAAGAACTATCTGTGTACACATCATATTGTTTAAAATTTACACCGCTAAATTTAGAACCAAAAGAAAAAACAGTCTTATTTTTTTTGTAATTAAAAATCGCTCCAAGTTGGTTTATCGTTTGGTCTAATTCATAATTATTACTAAAGATGGAATCCAAAACATTATAATCGCCATTTGAAGATTGATTAAAAGATTTGCGATCCGATTTTCCGTTACTAATGTTGAATCCATAATTAAGAATTACAGATAGAGTTTTGGATAACGGTTCGGTATAGATTAAATTTGATTTAAAAGCTGTATTGCTAATATTATTGACTTTATTTTGATCGACTACTTTGGTGCTGTCTGGACTAATTACGGATGGTGTAAAAAATTCCGCTCTAGAATTTAAATAACCATTACTTTTGCTGCCTGTACTGGATTGGCTTAAATTAAGAGATAATGTTCGACCCGTTTTTTTAAGTCTTTTAGTTAATAAAGTGTTTATATTAAATATTTTATCATCCACATCGTTTGTAGTTGTCTGTCTCAAATTATTCAATTGGTTACCTTGTTCGTCAGTACCTTTTCGCATTTCTGTTTCACTTGAATTACTATTTTTAAATAATCCGTCTACATTTAATTTTAAAGTTAAAGTAGTATCAATTTTAATTTCATAAGCTAGATCCAGTTTATTTTTAGTCATGTTTTTTTCAAAACTCTTGTCTGAAGTATTATAAATACTGGTAGAACTTAAATTTTGCTGGTTAATATCATTGCGGTTACCTGAAAGTTTGATATCGCCAATTTTATAATTCATATTGATAGATTCTTTATCGTTGTTCCATTTATTGTCAAAATGAATTCCGCCGGTTTGAGCTACTGGAATTCCTTCACCATTAAATTGTCCATCCCAGCTTTCAAATTCATCATTTCCATTGTTTGAAAAATTAATACCGCCGTCATCAGTTACTTGATAACCGCTTTGGCCATATTTATCTTTATCTCCCCATCCTAATCCTACTTGTCCTGTATTGCCAAAAATGCCATAAGCTGCTAATTTTTTCTTATCCCAAAACTTATTAAACATCGCTTGACCTTTGTAAAAATTATCAGTTCCTCCTCCGAGTTCTAATTTCCCGAAATGACCATTTTTTTTGTCTTCTTTAAGTTTAACATTTAAAGTTTTGGTTTTCTGACCATCGTCAATTCCGGTAAAAGCGGCTTGATCACTTTTTTTGTCGTACAATTGCACTTTATCAACCATGTCCGCACGTAGATTTTTTGTAACTAAAGTGGGATCATCACCAAAAAATTCTTCACCATCAACCAAAACTTTGGTTACAGTTTCGCCTTGAGCGGTAATTTTCCCATCCTTATCAATTTGAATTCCTGGGAATTGTTTTATCAGATCTTCGACTTTTGCATTAGGTTCTATTTTAAATGCTTTTGGATCAAATTCTAACGTATCTCCTTTTATTTTCATGGCGGCTCTATTGCCTTTTATAATTATTTCGGATAGTAATCTTCCTTTATCAGCCAAATTAATTTTACCATAATCTTTGATTAATTTTGTGGAATCAACAGAAAATTGATCAACAAAATCAGCATATTTGGGATAAGAAACCAGTAAAATAAATTTACCGGCTTCAATATTATTCAATTCAAAATAACCATTTTCTTTGGCTCTTGTAAATTTTACTAAAATGGAATCTTGTGCTCTTAACAAAGAGACTGATGCTTTCGTTAGAGTAGATTTGTTTATGGTATCTGTTACATATCCTTTAACTGTGCCTGATATTTGTGCCTGTAAAGTATTTGATAAAAAAAGAAAGCAACATAACAGTAGAATTGTTTGTCTCATTAATTGGTTTTGTTTTTTTTGAAAAAAGGCATTATAGTTCTACTCTATTTATTTAGAAATAGAAATAAAATGCATTTGTTGTGTGATTTTTTAAGTAAGCAAAATTGTAGATTGCAGATTCTACAATAAAAATTGAAATAGTATCTTTTGATACAGACCTACTGAGGGAAAGAGGCTTAATTTTATGAAATTCATAATTTTTTTGCGTGGTTTTGGTTGTTAGCAGTATGAGTTTTAATGATTTTAACTAATAATTATTACTGTAATAGTTAAATATCAATTTGGTTCAAAAGTAAATAAAAATACTACAATATTAAAAAAAGACTGTATTTATATTCTCATGATTAATATCTAAATTAACAATACTGTTTTATTGCCAATAGAAAGGATCTTTAACTAAAAATAAAAGAGGGAATTCAATAATTCCCTCTTGTGATAAAAGCCAAGTTTATGCCATGACTAATTATTTTCTTTTATTTTCTCAATTTTTTCTATCATTTTTTCTGCGTTTCCGTTTGTACCGCCAAGTTTTATTGCTTTTGCATAGCTGCTTAATGCCAAATCGTACTGTTTATTAACATAATAGGCTTCCCCTAAACTGTCAAACAGATTGGCATTTGCAGAAAACTCTTTTACTGCCAATTTAAATATCTCTATTGCCCCATTAGTTTTGCCGGCCCTTAATAGTTCATATCCCAACTTATTGAGTTCACCGGGGTTCTCAAAGCTGTATTCTCTCTCAGAATTTTTTTTCAGTAAATAATACGTTTCAATACCTTTATCTACCTCTTTAAGAGATTCCTTTCTTATGGCTTGATAAATAGATTTTTTAGGGATTTCGTATTCCTTTCCTAACATTAGACTGTGGATGCTGTGACCCAGATCCCAAACCCTATTCAGATTATTGGACAATAGGATTATCGTTATCTTGTTTTTAAAATCGTTTAAGAAAATAGATTCAAATTTATACGATACTCCATTGTGCCTCTGCAGCTCGTCTTTTTCAAAGTATCTGCCAAGCGATCCGCCTTCGTCGACTGCATATGGGTTTTCTAGCACTGTATAAAAGGATTTCTCGGATATCAGACGGTTGCGATTCATTGCTTCAATCCATTTATAGAGATCATTTGTATCCGTCCAGAGCCATCCGCTGATAAATTCCAATTCTGGACATCTCACATCATCCAAATCGTAACAAGACGTTCGATTTTTATAACCAGATTTCGGATCAAATACCGAGTTTGTCATTTTCAGTGGTCCAACTATATTTTTAAGGACAAATTCCTGATATGGCATTCCGGATACCTTTTCAATAATTCGTCTCTGTAAAAATACATTGCTATTGTCATACCGGTAGGCAGTTCCCGGCTCAAACAGCAGACTGTCGCTGTTTTTTAAGATTTTCCAAGCCTCTTCGTCATTTTTAGGCACTATGGGGTCAATTCTGGGAATGCCGCTCGCATAATTGATAAGATGTCTTATCGTAACTTTTTCTGACCATTTCGGCAATCCCAAATCAAATTTGGATATATTGTCATCAAGATTAAGAAGTCCGCGTTCAACTAGAATCATTATTGAAACGGCATTAAATTCCTTTGCGATAGAGCCAATATTGAATATTGAATTGTCGCTTAGGTGAGTATTCTTGGTTTCATCGGTAAAACCGAATGATTTCTGATAGATAATTTTATTGTTTTTAACGATAAGCACGTTCCCATTGAATAGCCCTCTTTCATAAGAAGTTGTCATTAGGGAATCAATTTGGCTGAAAACGGCTGACTGCAGTGGGTTGGAATTTTGATGTGTTTTCTTCGCTTCTTTAACGTCACTTAATTTTTGGGCAGAAAGTACATTTGCAGATAAAATAGCTGCCACTAATAAAAACTTGATCTTCATTTTAATAAATTTTTCGGAGATAGAATTTGATTGATTGTCTAAAACTTTCTGCAAATATGTTTTAAAATGGTTCAATACGCGACCGATTAAAAAAAGTCGAACTCATTTCTTGGAAAAAAATGGATTAATTCGGGTCTTTTCTAAAATCAGTCGGAGTTTTTCCGGTATATTTTTTAAAAGAAGAGCTAAACGATGATTTAGAATTGAAGCCTACCTTATAGAGAATTTCAAGAATGGTAATCTCTTTCTGCAGAGGATCTTTTAGTATTTCTTTAGCTTTTTCAATCCTATACTCATTTACGAAATCGAAAAAGTGCTTATTCATATACAGGTTAATCAGCGCAGACAAATCTTTAGCGGGCATTTTCAATTGTTCAGCCAAATCCTGGATTGTCAATGAAGAATCCATGTAAGGTTCCTTTTCAATCATAAAATCTTTTAAGGATTCTATCTGCCTATTTTTTTCCTCATCCAGTGCAGGAGTTGATTTCTGTTTCGAGACAGCATCTGCAATCGGTTTAAACTGGGAATTGATACCTCTGAAAAACTCCGGATTATTTAAGGCAGTAAACAGATACCAGCAAGTGCAGAATAAAAATGCAAACCCATCAAGAGTGACAATCCAAGCTCTTATTTCTCCCAAACCAAAGATAAAAGTGACCAGCCACCTTAAAAGCACTATAAAATGCAAAGCATAATATAGAATTGTTACTCTATAAAGCGCATTAAGCAAAGAGATATTAGGATTCGTGTAATTCTCGAGATAGACGGTTTTAGCTTTTCTAACCGCCAAAAAGGAAGCGATAAAATAAACTTGAAATAAAAATTCGAAAAGAAAATAAAAAAACTGCATGACAGGCGCCTGATTCATAGCGTTTATGAAACTCACTTTCGCGGCTCTATCCTCAAAATATATTCCCGACATCAAATACAAATTGAAAGCGACAAACGGAATGACGTGCAGTAAATGCTTTGGTTTCAATCGAAACCCAGAAAAACAGATCGACAATGCATAGAGATAAAAAGAGGCTGGAGCCAAATAGTTGATGCTCCATCGAAATGCTTCGAGATTGATGTAATTAACGGGGAAATCACGCATCAAAAATTTCAATGCATCTGCAGCACATGCAAAAAGAAAAAAGGCAAGAAGACAATTTGCCAATTTATACTTTGTTTTAACTGTAAACAGAAATAAGGCGAGAAACAGCACCAAAAATATTCCTATAAGTGCCGCTATTTCCAAAAAGCTGTATCTGTCCATCGTTTTTTAACTTAGGCGCAATTTAAAATTTTAATGGGAAAGTCTAAAAAAGTATGGAAGATTTTATCCAAATTTTAAAAATATTTTGTTCAAATGCTAAAAGCCCATCCACTTACATTATAAAAAAGAGACTTTTTAAATATCCCAAACCTCTTCTCCCGCCTGCACCATTTCCCGCTCCACGAATTGTTCTTAAAATAACTTAAACACGCTGCGCAAATGTCACTGACTTTGCGCTACTCCAAACAAATATATTCAAAAACGTAAGCGTCTCAAAGTCTCTGAATATAAAATGTTACCAAGATATGAAAAGGAAAAAGTCGGTGACTTTTGAGACGTTTTGTATTTGAAGCAAAAAAAATTGCGCAAAGTCAGAGACATTTGCCCAGCTTTTCATGAGGAACTCTTCGGAGAGCGGGGGTTATAAAAGTAAAAGCCACTCCGTTAGGAATGGATTTGTTTATCTTTAAGTCGAGTTATTCTAAAATTCCTCCACTTAATTTCTTCGCTTCTTGTAATAAGGAATTACCAAGTGTGGCATTTTTAGTTAAATATTTACCTTCTAAATAGTACTTACCAAGAATATATTTAGCGTTTGGATGTTCCTTATCAGAAGCTTTTTCTAGATAATGTAGAGCCATCTTTCTGCTCTCTTCATCTAAAAAATCAATTTCAGGTAAGCTTGTGGATGAATTTTTTTTATCCAATCTTGCTAATGCCATAAATACATTTAATGATGCTTCTGAGTAATTCCATTTGTTTGAGACTATTATAGAATATATTAATGAATTTTGATAAGAGCCAACTTTTACTATACTATCGTAAAGTTCTTTATCAAATTTATTGATTAACCTTTCTTTAAATTTTGGATTTAAATCATACTCACTTTCTGCTTCAGTTAGGTGCGTGTCATTAAATTCAGCAACATACTTTTTTTCATAATCTCTAACTGCTGAATTAGTAATATAATCAGTATAGTATTTTAATGCTATCACTAAAACAATTAGACTAAGAGCAATGCTTAAAAACAATTTTCTTTTCATGATTTTTTAAATTAATTTTTTCTTACTTAGATTCTGCAATATCTTTAAAGTTACTGGGTCAATTTCTACAGGTTGCCCCCCGCTCCACGAAGTATTCATAAAATAACTTAAACACGCTGGGCAAAATGTCTCTGAATTTGCGCTACTCCAAACAAATATATTCAAAAACATAAGCGTCTCAAAGTCTCTGACTTTAAAACAAAGCTTCTTTATATAAAATGTTACCAAGATATGAAAAGGAAAAAGTCGGAGACTTTTGAGACGTTTTGTGTTTGAAGTAAAAAAAATTACGCAAAGTCAGAGACATTTGCGCAGGTTTTTATAAGGAACTCTTCGGAGGGCGGGGGAAATATTTACATATCAGCAAATCGATTCATTGCTTAATCCCTATTAAATCACGAATAAACTACTTTTAGATTATTTAATTTGAACTGACTAAGGATTCTGCATGAAAAAAAACAAACCGCAAAACACTAGATATAAAAGACTGATAAACAAACATTAACAAGAATAAAAAAAGAGACAACTACTTTGTAGTTGTCTCCTCAAGTGATAAGGACAAGACTTGCAAATTTTATTTGAAGATTACCTAGTATAATTTGGCTTTTTCGTTTTACAAAATTGGCTCAGAAAGACTATTCTACGCTCCAGTTTTTGAATTAATTTGACATCAACATTACAGGACGTTCTTCATATTTTAGCAAGACTAAAACTTCTTCATTTTTATTGATAAGCATTTTTTTTCCGTCTTTTTCAACTACGAAATTGCTATTATATCCAGTTCCTGCACTACTATATTTATTTTGTATAACAACATTTCCTTTTTTATCAATTAAGCCCCATAAATCTGAGGTATAATGACCTAGTGAAGAAGAATTTCTTTTCCCATAAGCCGCATAACCATCTTCAAATGGCATCATTACACCAGTAAATTTAAAATCAATAACTGTTTCCCCTTTTGTATTTATAAATCCCCATTTTCCGTCTTTTAAAACAGGTGCTAGACCTTCGCTAAACCAATTTGCTCCATCATAAATTATTGGTATTACAATTTCTCCTTTAGTATTTGCAAAGCCAAATTTTTTATCTTTTTCGATAACCATTAGTCCTTCATTAAAGGTTTGGTAATCTTCTTCATATTCCGTTGACAATAAAAGTTTTCCGCTTGCATCTGACAATCCTTTTTTCCCACCCTTTTTAAGGTAAACCATTTCCCCCTTGGGAGCAAAAACAAATTCATATTCTGGATTTAAAAGTACATTTTCTTTTAAATCCATAAGCCCCATGCCCGTTTTTTCATTATCTATAAATGCAATCGATTTTCCATTATCAAACTCGCTAATATATTTATACTTAAACGGAATAATTGTATTCCCTTTGTCATCAATGAGTCCTGACTTACCATTCATAGCAGCGGGAGCAAGACCATTTGAAAAAGTGCCAATACTTTCAAATTTATTTGCAATTTTGACTTTTCCTTTTATATCTAATACGCCTTGTAATCCATCTTTTTCAAATGTTATTAATCCAATTTTTAAATTATTGTAATACACATTATCTAAGGTTGGCGTTATTATGTATTTTCCTTTTTTATCAATTAAACCGTACTTTTCATTTATTTGCACAATAGCTACACCTTTAATCATTTCATTGGCAGAATCATACATACACGGTATTACAATACGTCCATTCTTATCCATATAACCATACTTCTCGTCCTTTTCTACAACAAATAACCCTTCAGAATAAACACCAATACTAGTAAAAGTTTCGTTGGTAATTGGTTTACCTTCACGGTTCAAAACCTGTAAGGCATTTTCTTCCCCAGAAATATAGTATTCAAAATCACTTTTTTGAGCAATTATACCATTTGTTACTAAAAGGAATGTCCCAGCTAGTAGTAGTTTTTGAATTCTGTTCATACTTTTTTGCGTCTTTTAATAGATTGAAGGTTTATACTGTTTTTGTAATTGTTTTTAAGTAATGTCGTGCCTTACTTAAAACAATTGTTATTTTGAATTTAAATAAAATTATTATAATCTCTAGCAATATAATAATTATTTATATAAGAAAAAGCAAAGGTTCTTCCGCATCTTCTATAATAATTAGTAATTCAAATATTAGACGTTAAAGGCTTGAAAAATCAACATATTTGTAAAAAAAAGAGACAACTACTCACTAGTTGTCTCATTAAGTGATCCCAGAAGGATTCGAACCTTCGACCTACGCATTAGAAGTGCGTTGCTCTATCCAGCTGAGCTATGGAACCTTTATTTTAAAAATTTCTAAGAAAAGAAATCAAAACTATTTACATAAAAACAAAAAAACCATTCGAGAGGAATGGTTTTTTGTGATCGCAGAAGGATTCGAACCTTCGACCGCCTGCTTAGAAGGCAGGTGCTCTATCCAGCTGAGCTATGCGACCATTATTTCAATTGTAGTCGGGGTGGCAGGATTCGAACCTGCGGCCTCCTGCTCCCAAAGCAGGCGCGATAACCGGGCTACGCTACACCCCGAGGCAAAATTTAAGCGGAGAGACAGGGACTCGAACCCTGGCGACGGTTACCCGTCGACAGATTAGCAATCTGCTCCATTACCGCTCTGGCACCTCTCCTTGCTCAAGGAATTGCTTCCCGTTTTGCGAGTGCAAATGTATAACAACATTCCTTTTCTCACAAGCTTTTTTTCTATTTTTTTTAGTTTTTTTTAATCTTTTTTTCAAAACACTTCACAATCAAACGAATAGAATTAACAAAAAAATCACCTTAAATTTAAAATCACCACCATTCAATACAAAATTTGAATTTATTCAAATAAACAGTAAATTTGCTTACTAACTATTATTAAACAGAAAATGAACAAAAGAGTTGTTATCGTTTCTGCCGTTAGAACACCTATCGGAAGTTTCATGGGCGGGTTATCTAGTGTACCTGCACCAAAATTAGGCGCTGCTGCCATAAAAGGAGCGCTTTCAAAAATTAACCTTGACCCAAAATTAGTCGATGAAGTTTTCATGGGGAATGTAATTCAGGCAGGTGTCGGACAAGCTCCGGCGCGCCAGGCAGCACTTTTTGCTGGTTTGTCTGAAGAAGTTGCCGCTACAACTGTAAACAAAGTATGTGCTTCTGGAATGAAAGCCGTTATGTTCGCCGCACAGGCAATTGCATGTGGTGATGCCGAAATTGTAGTTGCAGGCGGAATGGAAAGCATGAGCTTAATTCCACACTATGTACAAATGCGTGCTGGAAACAAATTTGGCCCTGCTACCATGCTTGACGGAATGCAGAAAGATGGTTTAACAGATGCTTACGATAACAACGCAATGGGAGTCTGCGCTGATTTATGTGCAACTGAATACAACATCAGCCGTGAAGAACAAGATAATTTTGCCATTCAATCTTATGAAAGAAGTGCAAAAGCTTGGGATGCTGGAAAATTTGACAATGAAGTTGTTCCAGTTGAAGTGCCGCAAAGACGTGGTGAACCTATTATATTTTCAAAAGATGAAGAATATACTAATGTAAAATTGGACAAAATTCCATCTTTAAGCCCTGTATTTACAAAAGACGGAACTGTAACTGCCGCTAACGCCTCAACAATTAACGACGGTGCTGCAGCTTTAATTTTAATGTCTGAAGAAAAAGCAAACGAATTAGGTTTAAAACCTTTAGCATACATAAAAGGTTATGCAGATGCCGCTCAAGAGCCAAAATGGTTCACTACAAGCCCTGCAAAAGCATTACCAAAAGCACTAGACAAAGCAGGGATTTCAATTTCAGATGTTGATTATTTTGAATTCAACGAAGCTTTCTCTGTTGTTGGTTTAGCCAATTCAAAAATATTAAACCTAGATAACAACAAAGTAAATGTAAACGGCGGTGCGGTTTCTTTAGGCCATCCTCTTGGAGCTTCGGGAGCACGTATTATCGTAACTTTACTGAATGTTTTAGAACAAAACAATGCAAAAACCGGAGCTGCTGCAATTTGCAATGGCGGCGGTGGCGCATCTGCAATTGTTATCGAAAGAGCGTAAAACAATATCTTAAAAAAACAGGAGTTATAATTTTAAAACTCCTGTTTTTTTTCAACTTTATAAATTTCCTTAAATGTTCGGAATTTGCAATCTTGCCATAGTACCTGTTCGATCTGAACCAAGTGATAGAAGTGAAATCGTTACACAGCTTTTGTTTGGTGAACATATCGAAATTTTAGAACGCCAAAATCAATGGGCTAAAATTAGAATTCAATTCGACGACTACATTGGTTGGGTCGATTCTAAACAATATCAGGTAATTTCTGAACAGCAATTCAATCAGCTGAGCAAAGAAGCTATCATTTTAAATGCTGATTTGATTGACTATATCACTGCTCCTGAAAATGTACTACTTCCTATTCCGCTTGGAGCTTCTTTATCATTTTTAAATAATAGCGAAATCAACACTTCAAATTTTGACTTTGAAGGAACCAAAACCAGCGGTTTAAAACCTAAAAGCGCTTTAATTAAAACTGCTTTTATGTATTTAAATGCACCTTATTTATGGGGCGGAAAAACGCCTTTTGGAATCGATTGCTCTGGTTTCACCCAGATGGTTTACAAATTAAACGGTTATAAAATTCATCGTGATGCCTCTCAGCAAGCTCTTGAAGGTGATCCGTTAAGTTTTATTGAAGAATGTGAACCTGGCGATTTAGCGTTTTTTGATAATGAAGAAGGAAACATTACCCATGTTGGTATCATAATGGACAATAACTACATCATTCACGCAAGTGGAAAAGTCCGTATTGACCGTTTAGACCACACCGGAATTTACAATCCAGAATTAAATAAACATACACACAAACTTCGTGTAATTAAAAAGATTATCTAGTTCCTAATTTCTTTCAAAAAAAGCAAAATGACAAAACTTGAATTATCCAAAGAAGAATTTCAGATTAATGGTGTAAGCATTGAATTTCCAATTGAAATAACAGTTTTAAAACAAGCTTTAGGAGATTACCGATACATTAAGAAACAATACAACCACATTTATACTTGGGATCATCTCGGCATTATGGCTTTCTCAAAAGAAGGAAATCAGGCAGAAAGTCTCGCCATTGAGCTTGAAGTTAGAGAATACGATTATTGCGCCAAAAGCATTTTTACTGGCGAATTTACGTTTGAGGGTCAGGAATTATTTCAATACTACGAAAACAATAAAAACCAGCTCGTAAAACTTTTTAAAGGAGACAGAAGCGGCGCTTTCATTCTCAATGGTATTAGCGTTTGGTTGGATAAAGAAGATGGTAAAATTACAAGCATAAGCATTTCTGCTTACGAAAAAGAAGAAAAACCTAAAAAAATTAGTGCTCCACTCGATCCCGAATTTAAAATATTCGAACCTTTATGGCAGGAATGGATTGCTGAAGTAAATAAAATCGTTTCAACAGATAATGACTATTACAATCTTACAGAAGGTACTTCTTTTGAAGATATAGAAAATCATTCTGTTTTAGAAGACGAAATCAAAATTCCACCTGCATTAGTAAACTTTTACAAAGTCCAAAATGTAGATTATGATGCCGTTACATCAACTTTTCAGTTCTCTATAAACAATTGGAGCTACGAACTTATTCCGTTTGAAGATATTGCAGAAGAATGGAATTCCATACAAGATCTTCAATTTGACGAAGACGATTTACCAGAACAAGAAATAGACTTCGAAAAAATCAAAACCAATAACTACGCAAACCCAAAATGGATTCCGTTTGCAACAGGAAGAAACGGTGATTATTTACTTTACGATACAGATCCAGCTGAAAAAGGGAAATTCGGCCAAATTATAGAACTTCAAAACGAATCTTGGGACAGAAATATTGTCGCAGATTCATTAGAAGATTTAATTCTGAATGAAATCAACAATTTAAAAACAGGTAAAACTGAACATTTTGATTTTATTATTGGGAAAGACAATTAAAGTACACGGATAAAACTGATTTTTTTTCTCTCTCGAAGAATGCAGACTTATTTATAAATCCATTTTAAATCAGCTTAAATTATTTTACAATCTGCGTGAAATAAAAAAATCTTTTTAATCATTAAAATCTGTGGCAAAAAAAAATCGTGCAAATTAGTGCAATCCGTGTTTAAGCACTCAACCGAATCGTCTTTCTAAACTCAGACGGACTATATCCTTTTTGCTTTCTAAAGAACTTATTAAAATGGCTTTCATCCGTAAAACCAAATTCATAGGCAATTTCGTTAATACGCTTATCGCTGAATTGCAATCGATGTTCAATCAGCTTGGTTTTATAATTACTAATATATTGCTGCATCGTTTCGCTGGCATGTTTCTTAAAATAACGACCCAAATAAGTATTCGAAATCCCGAAATAATCACTGATTGATTCTGCCTTAATTTTTTCAGGATAGTAAATATTATTTTGAATGTATTGCAGAATATCCATCGCTTTACCTTCGGTAGAAATATTAACTTGTTCTGGAAGGTATTTTGCAATATTTCTAGCTACAATAATAATCAGCGTGTTCACCAATTGCTGAATCAGTTCTTGATTGTAAACATCTTTATCTTGATGCTCTCTACAAATCGCTTCAATCATTACTTTAACCAAACATTTATCGGCATCATTTTTCAAAATACAGCCCGGCTGATGATTGGCGTTTTGCAGAATATACTCCAAACGCTGGATATTCTCATTTTGCAAACTAGAATTTTTCAAATAAATATCATTAAATCTCAAAAAGAAAAATTTCGTTTTGGTTTCAATTGTAAAATTATGGCAATCTTCAGGCGTCAATAAAAACATATGTCCTGCATCATATTCAAAAATATTTTTGTTGATACACTGCGAACCTGTTCCATTTAAAATATAAACCAATTCAAAAAAATTATGACGATCTCCCACATCTGGATATTCATCTAAAGTTTCAAAAGAAACCGTAAAAGGCTCGTATAAGTTTTCTTTTTTCATAATTCAATTTATTTGAAGTTGCAAATATACCTAAAAAAGACAAATATATACCAAATAAGAATCATAAAAACAGTATAATTTTGCCAAGTGAAATTTAAATAGAAAAAATCATAATCATGGAATATAGAAAATTAGGCAGTTCAGAACTTCAATTATCAACCATAACTTACGGTGCATTTGCCATTGGCGGAACCATGTGGGGCGGAAACGAAAAGAAAGATTCAATCGATTCTATTCACGCTTCAATCGATCACGGCGTAACCACAATTGACACCGCTCCTTTCTACGGATTCGGACTAAGCGAAGAAATGATCGGGGAAGCCATCAAAAGCCAAGATCGTTCTAAAATTCAATTACTTACCAAATTCGGTTTGGTTTGGGACGGAAGTAATAACGGAAAAGGTGATTTCTTTTTTGATGCTGACGATAACGGAAAAAAAGTTCCTATTTACAAATATTCCTCTAAACAAAACGTAATAAAAGAAATTGAAGAAAGCTTAAAACGTCTTCAAACCGATTATATCGACTTACTTCAAATTCACTGGCCAGATACAACAACGCCAATTTCTGAAACAATGGAAGCCGTTGAAACTTTAATTCAACAAGGAAAAATAAGAGCATTTGGAGTAAGTAATTATAGTATTCCACAAATTCAAGAAGCACAAAAAACAGTTCAAATCGCTTCGAATCAAGTTGCATATAGCATGCTGAACCGCAAAATTGAAGAAGACTTAATTCCTTTCACCGTTTCAGAAAACATCGGAATCATTGCTTACAGCCCAATGGAAAGAGGTTTATTGACTGGAAAATATTTTACAGACAGTAAATTAAAAGAAAACGATCACAGAAATGGATATTTCGGTCAGTTCGATCTTCAAAAAGTAAAAACTTTGGTAGAAGAATTAAGTTCATTAGCAAATGCAAAACACATTTCAATCTCTCAATTAGTACTGCGTTGGACAAGTTTACAAAAAGGAATTGCAATCGTTTTGGCTGGAGCTAGAAATGCAGAACAAGCCATTTCAAACGCAAAAACAATGGATTTCGATTTATCAGCTTCAGAATTGGAATTTATTAATCAGGCAATTTCTAAATTAAAATAATTTTTTAAACACATAGAAACATAGTTTTGCTTTGTCAATAAAGGCGTTTCACTTGCATTAATAAACATAGTTCACGTTGTTTGTCATTTCGAGTAACGAGAAATCACACTAGAAACTCCTCAATACATATGGCTAATCTTTGTCGATTCCCGAGTGTGATTTCTCGTTACTCGAAATGACAAACAACGTGAACTATGTGTTAGAAACTAGTTTCTTTCAATCACCTTTTTCAAGAAAGAACAACCTATGTCTCTATGTGTTTAAAAAAATCTCAAAACTTAAATAATTAGAATTTGGGCGTGCCCCTCCGGGTCGGGCTATCCGTTTCAATCTTTTGTGTCTCGTTAAAGAAACGAGACACAAAAAATTTCCACTCCTATCCCTCACGCATCCATTTTCAAAAGAAACAATAATTTTAAAATGAAAAAGATATTTATAATCAACGGCGGACAAAAATTCGCTCATTCTGGTGGAAAATTCAATCAAACCGTTCAAGACTGGACAATTGAATTTCTTTCTAAAAACAGCAATTACGAAATAAAAACAACGCATATTGAAAACGAAATTGACCTTCAAGAGGAAGTAGAAAAATTTGTTTGGGCAGATTTAATCATTTATCACACGCCAGTTTGGTGGTTTCAAATTCCGAACCTTTTCAAAAAATATATCGATGATGTTTTTACGCAGGGACATAACAACGGAATTTACAAAAGTGACGGAAGAAGCCGTGTAAATCCAGATATCAATTACGGAACAGGCGGACTTTTACACGGACGCAAATACATGTTAACCACAAGCTGGAACGCGCCTGCAACGGCCTTCACACTTCCAGGCGAATTCTTCGATCAAACTTCTGTTGATGACGGCGTGATGTTTGGTTTCCATAAAATGAACAAATTCACTGGAATGGAAAAAATAAACGGATTCCATTTTCATGATGTAGAAAAAGGTGCGACACCAGAAAATATCGTTATCTTTAAGGAGAATTATACGAAACATTTAGAAGAAACTTTTAAAAACTTATAATTATGATTTCAATTACCGCAATTTTAAAAAGCAAACCGGAGCATTTAATTGAAGTTCAAAACATGCTTACACATTTAGTAACCCAAACGAGAAAAGAAGCAGCTTGTATTCGTTACGATTTACACACCTCCGAAAATGTATTTATTCTTTGGGAAGAATGGAAAGACCAGCCGGGATTAGACTTGCACAACAATCAATCTTACTTGCAGGAATTCATCAAAAAGACAGAAACCTTAGTTGCAACTCCAATTCAGGTTTATAAAACAGTTCAGACTTTATAAGTTTTTGTAGCCACGAATTTTATTTTTTTTAATCTATACGCAAAGATTTTTAAATTAATTCGTGAATTCGTGGCTAAAAAAACCATTATTTAATTCCTCCAAAAGCACCAAAACACATATTCTTATGTAAAATTTCTACTTGTGAAAAACCCACTTTTTTCATCAAATCCAATTGGTAATTCATCGATCTAGGCGTATCTTCTTTAGCAATATAATCAAATACATTTTGACGATATGCCGCCCCTCCTATTCCTTCTAAATATTCTCCATAACGTTGCCAAGTATATTCATTCAATAAATCTGTGTCTTGTGTAATCAAATCCGAAATCATAAAACAACCGCCAGGTTTCAATAACTTGAATATTTTTGTGAAAGTTGTTTCCCAATCCTGATCGTCACGTAAATGATGTAAAACAGCTCCGGCCAAAATAATGTCAAAACTATTTTCTTCTAAAGTAACTTGACGAATATCTCCTTGTTTTATTTCAACTTTTCCATTTGTTTGTGCCGAAACTCTTTCAAAAGCCTTATCTAACATCGGCAAACTCAAATCTACCAAAGTGCAATTTAAATTTGGTAATTTAGATAACATCATTAAAGTGTAATTTCCAGCTCCGCAGCCAATATCCAAAACGTGAGAAGCATCTGGAACAATTCGTTTTGAGGCTTCTGTAATTAATTCTAAAGAAACTTTAGCGTCAATTGTAGATAATTGCCCCGTTTCTAAATTCGAAAATCGTTCGACATCATTATCAAATCGTTCTTTGATTTCTTCGATAGTTGATTTTTTCATAGTTCTTTTTTTTAATCTCTCACAGATTGGACAAATTAAGCGAATCTTTTTGCTATTATAGATTGAAATATTGTGATTAAGATGATTTATCTAAATTAATAATCTGCTCAATCTCCTCCCGAGAGCTATCGGGACTGTGAGAGAATTGTTATTTTAAAGTTATAAGTTTTTTGTTATGAGTTATTCGTTACAGCTCTAACTTTTAACGTTTCACTTCTAAGATTTAACTTAAAACCAAAACTACCTCTTTCATAAATACTTTAAAAATACTATTTTTATCAATTAATAGTACTTTAAAAGTATCATGGAATTACGTCATCTAAAATATTTTTTGGCTGTAGCCGAAGAACTAAACTTTACCAAAGCTTCAGAAAAACTGTTCATTTCTCAACCTCCTTTAAGTCGCCAAATAGCAGAATTAGAAGAAGAACTTCAGGCAAAACTTTTCATCAGAAACAACAAAAAAGTAGAATTGACCGAAGCCGGAAAATACTTCGAAAAAGAAGTTAAATCCATTTTTCAGGATTTGAAGCGCATTTCTGTAAAAACAAAAAAGATTGCCGAGAATATTTCGGGAGAATTTAGAATCGCCTATATCAGTTCGATTTATTCTTCTACAATTTCAGAATTAATCAAACATCTAAAAATACAATTTCCGTACGTAAGCTTCAAGCTTTTCGAAGTTTCAACAACCAAACAAATTGATGCTTTGGAACAAGGAAAAATTGAAATGGGAATTATTCGTTCACCAATAAAATCTCCCAAAATACAATCACATTTATGGTTTCAAGATGGTTTTTCAATTGTTTTTAATAAAAAGAACATCCAACTAAAATCTGAAAAAGAAATATTGAATTTAAAAGAGGAGACTTTCATATTTTTCAATAAAGATTATGCACCACATTATCACGAAGTTTTACTAGAACTTTGTGCTTTTTATGGCTTTACGCCGAAGATTATTCACGAAGCAAATAACATTAACTCAATCGTACAATTAGTCAAAAACGGATTGGGGATTTCGATTGTGCCTTCAAATATTGCAAAAAACAATCAAGATCCTGAAATTGGTTTTCTTGAATTGAAAAAAGTCAATTTACAAACAGATGTTTCGATTATTACATCCAAAGAAGATGATTCTGAAATTACAAAAGCAGCTGTTGCGTTTTTGTTGCCACAAAGGCGCTAAGACGCAAAGTTTTTTTGAGCCACAGATTAAAAAGATTAAGAGGATTCTCTCTCATTTTTGTCATTTCGACGAAGGAGAAATCTTCGCAAGTAGCTCCGTTCCTATAAGCTAATCTTTGTCGAGCCTCTCGTGGAGATTTCTCCTTCGTCGAAATGACATACTATATGGATAATATGGAAAAAGAAAAAAACTTTGCGTCTTAGCGCCTTCGCGGCCATAACAAAAATTCGTTACAATTTAGTACAGAAATCCACATTATAAAAAGAGAACTTTTAAATACCTTAGCAAATTATAATTCTACAAAATAAAAACTAAAAAAAATGGCTGAACAATCTTCAATTCAGTGTCCAAACTGCGGAACTCCCATAGATGTCAATGATGTTTTAAAACATCAATTGGAGGACAGCATTCGTAAAGAATTTCAACAAAAAGCTACTATTCAAAATAAGGAATTAGAGCTTAGAAATGAACAATTGGACAAAGCCAAAGCAGAATTTGAAGCCAAAAAGAAACAGGAAAACGAGCTTTTTGCCGAACGTTTGGAACGTGAAAGAAAAATTGCTGAGAAAGAAATTTCAGAAAAACTAAAAACCAAACTCGAAGAAGAAAACAAAGATCGTTTGCTTTTGATGGAAAAAGAACTCTCTGAGAAATCTGAAAAAATCAGAGAATTAAATAAAATGGAAGGTGAAATCGCAAAATTACAACGCGAAAAACTGGAAATGAAAGATGCTATTCAGGCCGAAGCCGAAAAACAATTGAACGTACAATTGGGTTTAGAACGCGAAAAAATAAGAAAACAGGAGGACGATAAAAACGAGTTAAAATTTAAAGAACTTCAAAAACAATTAGAAGAACAAAAGAAATTAACCGAAGAAATGAAACGCAAGCAAGAGCAAGGTTCTATGCAATTACAAGGCGAAGTAATGGAATTGGCAATCGAAGAATGGCTAGCCAATAACTTTCCTCTTGACAGCATTGATGAAGTCAAAAAAGGTGCAAACGGAGCCGACTGTCTTCAAATTGTAAACACTCGTGAACACCAGAACTGCGGTTCTATTTATTACGAAAGTAAAAGAACAAAAGCTTTTCAGCCATCTTGGATCGAAAAATTCAAAAATGATATCAGAATCAAAAGAGCTAATATTGGTGTTTTGGTTACCGAAGTAATGCCAAACGGAATGGAAAGAATGGGCATGCGTGACGGAATTTGGATTTGTACCTATGAAGAATTTAAAGGTTTGAGTGCTGTTTTACGTCAATCTTTAATTCAGATCAATCAATCTGTTCAGGCACAGGAAAACAAAGGAGATAAAATGTCGATGTTGTACGATTTCTTAACCAGTAACGAATTCCGTTTACAGATTGAAGGAATTGTAGAAGGTTTCACGCAAATGCAAAGCGACTTAGATTCTGAAAAAAGAGCCATGCAAAGAATCTGGAAACAACGCGAAAAACAAATCGAAAAAGTGGTTCACAATACTTTAGGAATGTATGGTTCGATTCGTGGTATTGCCGGAAATGCCGTTCAAAGCGTAAAAGCTCTGGAATTGGATTTTATTGAAGGCGATGATGAAGAGGAAGAAACTAAAGAATTGCTTGAATAATTTCGATTTAAAAAAATAAAAGCTCTCGCAGATTTTGCAGATTAAGCAGAAAAAATCCATTTAATCTGTAGAATCTGCTGCAGTAAAAAATATCTGCTCAATCTGCAACCCGAGCGATAGCGAACAGGCGAAGCAAATCTGCGGGAATAAATAATAATCAATCCACTTTCTTAAAAACAGCCAATTTCCCAGAAGGATTTGACAAAACCAATTGATTATTACCTACAGAATAAGTAGTTGTACTCTGCAACGCTTTAGTAAATTCTCCTTCCTTATTTCCAGAAGGACAAGCCATAAGAGTAGAAAGTACTTTTGTAAATCGCAGAACATCTTTTTCATAAAAAATCTGCCCGCTTAAAGGATTACAACCGCCATATCCCGAAAATCTATTTTCAGACGAATTAATTTCGATTCTCGGCATTTCTTTTTGAAAATCTGTCGCAAAAACTTTATAACCATTCAATTCTTCCAAAACCCAGATATCATGCAAACGATAATCGGTGATATATTTTCCGCATCCGCTGAGTTGTTTAAACTCTAATTCAGAATTATTTTTTATTTCGACTTTCACACTATAGGGCGAAATAGCTCCAGACATCGAATCCTGACAATCTAACTGCTGAATAGTAATAATTCCTGAAGCAGTCTCATTGCTTACTTTATACATTTTTACATTTGCATCCATAGCTCTAATTGCATCAACTGCAGGAAAAGTGATACTTTCTTTCCCCGGAATTAATGAAGTAAAAACAATATTTTCATTTCCTATTTTGACTCCCCAAAATGGCTCGTTTCCGGTTGCTTTAAAATAAAAGTTCAGATCATCCTGATTTACCCCTTGCTGAGTCGTTTCTTTTGTATCTGAAGTTTTCCCTGCTGTAGTTTTACAACCCATTATCAGAGACAGTAAAAGTAAAAGTGACAATATATTTTTCATAATGTTTTATTTGAAATATCATTTTTTAAACAAAATACCTGTAAAATTCTTATGAATTTACGACATTTTTTTGAAATCGTTATTTAGAATCTTTTCAAATTTAAAATAATTGACAATCTTCAAATTTATCAAAAACCTAGACTACGTAATAGATTACGGCAAAATACTTAGCCAACAGAATCTATATCTACTTAAAAAATAAATTTATTACGTATTTTTATAAGTACAAATACTTATATTTGCGTAGTAATACTTAATTAAAGAAATCATGATTAGAGTAATAGTAGTTGGAAACGGCATGGTTGGTTATAAATTTTGCGAAAAGTTCATTGCAAAATCAGGACAAGAAAAGTATCAGATCACGGTTTTTGGTGAAGAACCAAGGCGTGCTTACGACCGCGTTCACTTAAGTGAATACTTTGGAGGAAAAACCGCAGATGATTTATCATTATCAACTTCCGAATGGTATGCAGAAAACAATATTACTCTAAATACATCTGAGTTAATTACAGATATTAATCGTTCAGAAAAAACAATACACACACATTTAGAAAAAAAACATACGTACGACTACTTAGTTTTAGCGACAGGTTCTTCGGCTTTTGTTCCTCCAATTGACGGAGTCGAAAAGGAAGGTGTTTTTGTATACAGAACCATCGAAGATCTTGATGCAATTATGGCTTACGCCAAAAAAATAAAAATAAAAGGCGCCACAGAAGCAGCAGTTTTGGGCGGCGGACTATTAGGTCTTGAAGCCGCAAAAGCCGTTAGAGATTTAGGATTGAATCCGCATGTGGTCGAATTTGCTCCTCGTTTGATGCCGAGACAACTAGATCAAGGTGCGAGCGATATGCTGCAGGCTAAAATTGAAGAATTAAACATCGGAATTCATCTTAACAAAGCAACGCAGTATATAGACGGAAAAGAAAGTATAACAGGAATGATGTTTGCAAACGACGAATTGTTAAAAGTAGACATGTTGGTTATTTCTGCCGGAATTAAACCTCGCGATGAACTGGCAAGAGTTTCAGGACTTGAAGTCGGTTTACGAGGCGGAATCGTGGTAAACAATCAAATGCAGACATCAGATCCTTCTATTTATGCAATTGGCGAAGCAGCTCTTTACAACCAAAACATTTACGGATTGGTTGCGCCAGGTTATGAAATGGCCGATGTTGCTGCAGAGCAGATCTTAAATGGTGATAAAACTATGAGAGATACTATTGACATGTCGACTCAATTGAAATTAATTGGTGTTGAAGTAGCAAGTTTTGGTGATCCTTTCATCGAAAATGAAAATGTTACTGCTATTATTTACGAAAATAAACTCAGCGGAATCTACAAAAGAATTAACGTTACAAAAGATTCTAAAACCCTTTTAGGTGGCATTTTAGTTGGAGACTCCAGCGATTACAATTCCCTTTTCCAGATTTACAGTAACGCAATGGCTTTGCCTAAAAATCCAGAGGATTTGATCTTAGGTTCTCGAGATGGTTCTGAAGGTTCAAGTTTAGGAAGCGTAATGGATTTGCCAGACACTGCCGTAATTTGTTCTTGCGAAAATGTGACCAAAGGCGCTATCTGCTGTAAAATTTTAGATGAAACTTGCTCTTCACTTTCTGATGTCGTTAAAGCAACAAAAGCAACTTCTGGATGCGGTGGCTGTAAACCAATGGTTTCAGATTTGGTAAAAGCCACTCAAAAATCACTTGGAAAAGAAGTCAAAGAAGTAATCTGTGAACATTTCAATTATAACCGTCAAGAATTATTCGATTTGGTAAAAATCAATAAATACGAGAATTTCTACGATGTTTTAGATCATCACGGCAAAGGTGATGGATGCGAAATTTGTAAACCGGTTGTAGCTTCAATCTTCTCAAGTATTTACAACGATACGGCAAATAAACACGTTACAACGCAAGATACAAACGACAGATTTTTGGCTAATATTCAACGAAACGGAACTTATTCTGTTGTTCCGAGAGTTGCCGGAGGAGAAATCACTGCTGAAAAATTAATTGTAATTGGCGAAGTTGCCAAACAATTCGATTTATACACTAAAATAACCGGAGCACAAAGAGTTGATTTATTCGGAGCGCATGTAAGCGATCTGCCAAAAATCTGGAAAATTTTAATTGACAATGGTTTTGAAAGCGGTCACGCTTACGGAAAATCGCTTCGTGCCGTAAAAAGCTGTGTTGGAAATGCTTGGTGCCGTTACGGAATGGACGACAGCGCCGGATTTGCGATCGAACTTGAAAATAGATACAAAGGAATTCGTTCTCCGCATAAATTAAAAGGCGGTGTTTCGGCCTGCATTCGTGAATGTGCCGAAGCCCGCGGAAAAGATTTCGGATTAATCGCCGTTGAAGGCGGATGGAATTTATACATCGCAGGAAATGGCGGTGCAAATCCAAAACACGCTGTTTTATTAGCCGAAAAAATTGACAAAGAAACGGTTATCAAATACATGGATCGTTTCTTAATGTACTATATCCGCACTGCTGGTCCGCTGATTAGAACTTCAACTTGGTTAGAAAAATTAGACGGCGGTTTAGAATATTTGAAAGAAGTAATTATCGAAGATAGTTTAGGAATCTGCGAAACATTAGAAGCCGAAATGCAGACTTTAGTAAACACTTTCGAATGCGAATGGAAACAAGTTCTGGAAAAACCAAGATTACTAAAACGCTTTAATCACTTTATAAACTCAGAAGAAAAAGACGACAATGCCGTTTTTGTTCCGCTAAGAGATCAAAAAGCGCCAAAAGCGTGGACTTAAAAAAATATGTTGCCACAAAGACGCAAAGTAAAATTATAAAAAATCTAAAAAAAACTTAGCGCCTTTGAACCTTTGTGGCAAACATAAGCTCCAAAAAAAGAAAAAAAATCATTAAACGTTTGCTGTCCTTCTTACCCTCTTTTTTACTGCGCCATCATAACTCTCATGATTGTAAAAAGAGGGCTAAGAAACAGGAAATCAAAACTCAATCAAAATGGAAGAAATCTTAAATCAATACGAAACGGTTCATGCGAGCGATGCTACAATTTGGTTCAAAGCAGGTAAAGTAGAAGATTTTCCAACCAACCGAGGCGGATGCATCAAATACAAAAACAAACAAATCGCTATTTTTAACTTTACGCGCCGTAACGAATGGTACGCCTGCCAAAACGCATGTCCTCACAAAATGGAAATGGTGCTTTCAAGAGGAATGACAGGCTCTACAGATGATATCCCAAAAATCGCCTGCCCAATGCATAAAAAAACATTCTCGTTAGTAGATGGTACTAACTTAAATGGTGATGATTTAAAAATTGCAACGTATCCAATTAAAATTATTGAAAACGAAGTATTCGTGGGCTTTGTAGATTAATTTATAAGCCACAGATTTCACAGATTAAAAGGATTAAAATTGTTCGCCACGACCCGAGCGATAGCGAACAGGCGAAGCAATTTCACGAATTACCACTAATTTAATTCGTGGTAATTCGTGAAATTCGTGGCAAAAAAACTTAACACTAGATTAAATCTGTAAAAATCCTTTAATCTGTGGCAAAAAACAAAACAATAATTCGTGCTAATTCGTGAAATTCGTGGCGAAAAAAAACTTAATTCCGTATCTTTGAAATTCTATTATCAAACCAAAAAATGACTACACCTTTTCAAAAAGCAAGCGAATGGATTGATGCTGAAAACGCACAAGACCCAAACATTGAAACCGACCAAAACAAAGAATATCCAAAAGAGTTATTGTATTCCAACAGGATGTACGAAAGACTAATGCAGTTTGAACCTAATGCATCGGAAGAAATCCAGATCGCATCAAAAGCACAGCACATCTGTAGATGGAAAGTCGCCCGCGAATCATACCCAATGGATCGTGTTGGTTATTTGAAATGGAGAGAAGAACTAAAAAAGTTCCACGCCAAAACTACTGCCGAAATTTTAGAGAAAGCAGGTTACGATCAAACTTTTATTGATCGTGTTTCCTTTTTAATAGAGAAAAAATTACTTAAAAAAGATCACGAAACACAATTATTAGAAGATGTAATTTGTCTCGTGTTTTTAGAATATTACTTAGACCCTTTCGTTCAAAAACACGACGAAGAAAAACTAAAAAATATCATCAAAAAAACTTGGGATAAAATGTCCGACAAAGGACATCAGGAAGCCTTAAAAATCAACTATTCTGAAGAGAATCTAAATCTTATAAAAGCCTCTTTAGGATTGTAATTTGATTTCTATGAAAAAAAGCAATCAGGAAGAAGACAAAATCACTTTCAAAAATTTACGCCGTCTGTATTTTTTTGCGCTTCTTACTATTGCCTTGACTATAATTGTGAGTCAGTTTTTAGTACAATACAACCTGAATCAGCAGTTAAGCGATTCCAAAATCATTAATTTTTCGGGAAAACAACGAATGCTGAGCCAGAAAATCGTAAAAGAAGTTCTGATTCTGCATTACGTTTCTGATACCGCTTCTGCCAAACAAATTTCACATTTAAATGAAGTTTTATCACTTTGGAAGAAAAACCAAAACGCACTCGAAAACGGCAGTGACAGTCTGGCTTTTCCAAAAGAAAAATCAGAAACACTTTCGAAATTATATCTCGAAATCAATCCGATTTTCGATGAAATTGCGAAGACAACCGATTCTTTTTTACTCAATTTAAAGCAGCAAAAAACAACTGCTGAAAACCAAAAATTTGTAAACATCATTTTAGAAAACGAAGGCATTTTCCTTTCTAAAATGAATCAAATTGTAACCCAATACGATCTTGAAGCGCACGAAAAAGTAACCGAACAGCGTCGAATCGAATACTGGATTTTCGGGTTCACACTTTTAGTTTTGCTTTTAGAATTCTTCTTCATTTTCAAACCAACAAATAAGAAGATCGAAAGATTAATTACAAGGCTTTTATCTTCAGAAAAGAAAGCTTTAAAGCTCGCATACGACACCGAAATTCTTAGTGAAATCAAAGAAAATTCGGTTAAAGAATTAAAATCGCTCAATTACGCAATGGAAAATACTTTACTCTATTGCCGAATTACGCCCGATGGTTCTATCATTCATATTGGAGAAAAATTTGCCAAATTGCTGAATTATACCAAGTTTTCATCCAACAAAAAATTCTCTGAAGTTTTAACCGTTGACGAAAAAGAACAAATCAATTTTGATCGATTAATTTTCGAAAAACAAAGAAGCGGCTGGCAAGGCGAAATCAGTATTATAAACAAAGAAAACGAAACTATTTGGCTTGATTTGTCAATGGTTCCGGTCATGATCAAAAAAGACGAATTAGAACTTTTAATCGTTTGTTTCAATATCACCGAACGCAAAAAAGCACAGCGCGAAGTCGAACGTTTAAACCTTGAAAACACAACCGAAAAAATCAATCAGCAAAAGATTATTTCGAGCAAAATTGTCGAAAATCAAGAAAACGAACAAAACCGAATTGCCAAAGAAATCCACGATGGAATTGGCCAGATGCTTACAGGTTTAAAATTCAGTCTAGAAAGTATCAATTTAGATGACCGAGAAAAATCAGAACAAAAAATTGAATATTTAAAGAAGCTTTCGCTAGACATTATAAAAGGTGTCCGTACCGCAACGTTCAACCTAATGCCACCAGAATTAAGCGATCACGGCATCGTTTCTTCATTGGCAAAACTCACGCAGGAACTCTCAAAACTAACCGGAAAAGAAATCCTTTTTTACAACAAAACTGATTTCGACCGACGTTTAGATTCCCTAATCGAGATCAATATTTACCGTCTCACGCAGGAAGCCATCAACAACGCCATAAAATACGCCGAATCTTCTCATATTATTGTACAGCTTACACACAGCGAAACACTTCTAAGTATCATTATCGACGATAACGGAAAAGGTTTCGACATCAATTCCGTCGACAAAAAACGAAACAGCGAATCCGGAATGGGACTTTTATTTATGAAAGAAAGAATTCAATACATCAACGGCCGCGTTTTTATCAAATCAATTCCAGGCGAAGGAACAAGAATTACGTTTAATATCCCTATTCTTAAATGAGAAAATTAGTCAATTTGAGAATGTGTCAATTAGAAAATTTGATAATTAGATAATTTGATCATACATACAGAATTTCAAAACATTATCTAATTGCCACATTGACTAATTATCTAATTAATTTGGGCGAGCCAGTATTAGAAAAAGTGGGCAATTTAACTTTGTCTATATACGCCCACTTTCCCTAATACTGTCGGGCTATCCACGCTACTTCGGTAGCTTGCTCCTATCCCTCTCGCTGGCAAACGTTTTCAAAAGATAATTTAATTTCACCAAGGAATTAGAAAGTAAAAAAATTAATTGCCTCCAGCTTTAGCTGGAGGTTACAAAAAAGTATCAAGAAGGGCTTTAGCCAAATCCATAAGTTTGGCTAAAGCCCCTCTTTTGTCTACAAAAAACCTCCAGCTAAAGCTGGAGGCAATTGAAAACCAAACTTTGTCAAAGTTTAAAACTTTGACAAAGTTCCACACGCGCTTGTCAGGCTGGGTGAAGTCGAAGCCAACGCAATCTAAATCGACAATCATTGCGGAGTTACTTGCGCGGGCTTCGACTTCGCTCAGCCTGACAGTGCTAAGTGATTAATATTGAAATTGATTTTTGCAATTGCCATTGATATTGCATTTTTTTCTAATGATTTTTTAATATTGGAATTTGGAATTTCAACAAAATGGAATTTACTTTTAAAAAAAGTACGTATATTAGCGTCTTCGTTATAGATGAATATACGTAAAAATCCAGAATCTAAATTAAGTAAATTATGAGTAATATCATTCGTGTAGTATTAGCAGATGACCATGTTTTTGTTCGAGACGGAATCAAATCTTTACTGGAAAACGAAGCAAACATTGAGGTTGTGGGCGAAGCAATCGATGGTGCCGACGCACTTGAAGTGGTAGCCGAAACCAAACCCGATTTACTTATAGCTGATATTCGTATGCCAAACTTAACCGGCATCGAACTAGTAGAAAAACTTAGAAGCGAAAGCAATGATATAAAAATCATTATGCTTTCGATGCACGAATCGGAAGAATATGTATTGAAATCTATAAAAGCCGGCGCCGACGGTTATTTATTAAAAGGATCCTCTAAAGAAGAATTCTTAAAGGCGCTTCATACGGTTTCTGCTGGTGGAAAATATTTCAGTGGCGATATTTCTTCTATCTTGATTGGCCAATTGACAAATCCTTCTAATTCATTAGAACCTAAGCAAAACTTAAGTGACGAAATGATGATTACCAAAAGAGAAAAAGAAATCCTGACGCTTTTATTATCCGGAAAAGGAAACAAAGAAATCGCCGAAGCGCTTGATATCAGCAAACGTACTGCCGAAGTACACCGTTTTAACCTAATGAAAAAACTTAAGGTAAAAAACTTAATGGAACTTTCTAATAAAGCTACTGAGTATTCTTTAATCTAAGATTTAAATGAGAGAACTACTGAAATACACTTTTGTGATTTTCATTCTAAGTCTAAAAATATATTCCCAAAATGATTCTGATTCAATTAGAAAAAACTGGAAATATTTCCACTTAAAAACAAATACAAAAGCTTTTGTAATTGACCATACTCCTGCCCCAGCACTTTGCGGTACATTCGCATTCTCTTCTATTACAATAGTAAAAACAGAAAGCGGAGAAACATTTCGTGTTCTAGATTTATGTAACTCAAAAAGTTACAAAAAAAATCAGAAAATTAAAATCATGCCAAGTGATAAACCTCCGTTTAATGTAATGCTTCCTTCGATAATAACTGAGAGCAATGAAGGTCATATTTTAGAATTCGGATATGAAAAAACTATTTTAGAGACAACATGGGCAATTATAAAAGAATAACATTTTTCAATACATACGTATAAATACGTAATTATTTTTCAAAAACTGCGTTTTAGCATGTTTTAACTAAGTTATAGTACTTATTTTTACAAAAAATATAAGTGCTATGAAAACTACAAACTCACTATCGCAATCACACAAGATTTTATTTTTGAACACATTGGCTTTTACAGTGTGTTTTGCCTGCTGGACATTAAACGGGGTTTTAGTAACCTTTTTAGTCGATAACGGAATATTCCACTGGAGCGTTGTTCAAGTCGGATGGCTTTTAGGAATTCCTATTTTGACGGGTTCAATAATGCGTCTTCCCATTGGAATCCTAACAGATAAATTTGGAGGAAAATATGTTTTTTCGCTTTTACTTCTTCTCAGTTCAATTCCGCTGTTTCTTCTACCCTACGCCGACAGCTTTTTTATGTTTGCCTTACTTAGTTTCTTCTTCGGAATGGTCGGCACAAGTTTCGCGGTCGGAATTGGTTATACATCCATCTGGTATCCAAAAGAATGGCAGGGTCGCGCTTTAGGAATTTTCGGAATGGGAAATGCCGGCGCTGCAATTACTACTTTTTTGGCTCCTTCCCTATTAAATCATTTTTCAATTGATGATCCGCAAAACGGCTGGAAAATCCTTCCAATTATATATGCTGTTTCTTTGGTGATAATTGGCATTGCCTTTTTGATTTTCACTCAAAATAAAAAACCCGAAAACAACACAAAGACCGTTTCTCAAATGCTTGTCCCACTAAAATCGGCTCGAGTTTGGCGTTTTGGAGCGTATTATTTCTTGGTTTTTGGCTGCTTTGTGGCTTATTCGCAATGGCTTTTACCCAACTTTATGAATGTATATCAAACCAGTTTGGTTATGGGCGGTTTGTTTGCCACCATGTTCAGTCTGCCTTCTGGTGTAATTAGAGCTTTTGGAGGTTATTTATCTGATAAATTTGGAGCAAGAAAAGTGATGTATTGGGTTTTGGGTTCTTCAGTAATTTTGAGTGCTTTTTTAGCAATCCCAAAAATGGAAATCACAACTACAGGTCCAGGCGTTCTGGCAACTAAAAAAGGAACGATTACGGCTGTCACAAACGATAAAATTAAGATAGGAGAAACGGATTTTCCTGTCGCGCAGAAAAAAGAAAACACAGCCGAAAATGCTATTTTTCCAACTTCAACATCTTGGCAGCAAGTTGTCGTGGAGCAAAACCAGACGGTAAAGAAAAAAGAACTTTTGGCAAAAGGCATCACAGTCATAAAGTTTGATGCTAACATGTGGGTTTTCTTGGTTTTGGTAATCTTAATCGGAATTTCTTGGGGAATTGGAAAAGCAGCCGTTTACAAACATATTCCAGAATATTTTCCAAATGAAGTTGGCGTTGTAGGCGGCATGGTTGGAATGATCGGCGGTTTAGGCGGTTTCTTCGGTCCCATTATCTTTGGTTATTTATTAACTGCTACCGGAATCTGGTCAAGTTCATGGATTTTTATTTTAATTTTCTCAACTGTATGTCTTGTTTGGATGCACTATACTATTACACAACTCTCTAAGAAAAAAGAACTTAAAATTAATAAAGTAAAATTGGAGCCTGTGTATTAGATTTGCATTAAAAAAAAATTAGAAACATGATTGAAATCATAAAAAAAGAAATCCATTTCTTATAAATTTGCCAACATAATCAAACCCATGAATCATGAATAAACTGAAATTAATTATTTTACTGTTGGTTGGAATGAGCTTTGAAGTTCAAGCGCAGGAATTGGATGTAAACTTGCAGATTAGGCCTCGTTTTGAATACAGAAATGGTTACAAGCAACTTTTACAGGAAGGTCAAAAGGGAACTTCTCAAATCTCACAGCGTTCTCGCTTAAATTTCAATTACAAACAGGAAGATTTAATTGTAAAATTGACGCTGCAAAATACCAGAACTTGGGGAGATGTAGCACCAACTGCGGTCGCAGATAAAAATGGCGTTGCAGTTTTCGAGGCTTGGGCACAATATAATTTTACCGAAAAATGGAGTGCCAGAATGGGGCGTCAGGTACTATCTTATGATAATCAGCGTATTTTTGGAGAGCAGGATTGGGCACAACAGGCACAAAGTCATGATGCGTTAACTATTTCCTATCATACAGAAACTCAAAAATTAGATTTTGGAGGTGCTTATAATTCTACTGCCGAAAATGTACTTCAGACACCTTATACCGTTGCCAACTATAAAGCATTGCAATATGCTTGGTATCATAACCAATTAAACGAAGCTTTTGGCTTGAGTTTTTTATTACTGAATACAGGTTATGAATATGCCCCTGATCCTGCTCCTTCTACCAAACTACTGGTAGATTACAAACAGACTTTTGGGCCTTATTTAACCTATAAAACAAGCAAAATTGACAGTAACTTTTGGGCGTACGGACAAACTGGAAAAAGTACAGACCAACAAGTAAGTGCGTGGAATGCTGCAGCTAATTTTAATTACAGTATAACCGATTCTTTTAAAGCCGGTTTAGGATATGAGTTTTTATCAGGAAAAGCTTCAAACAACGGAAGCACGGTTATCAAATCTTTCAATCCAATTTTTGGTACTAACCACGGTTTTAATGGTTATATGGATTATTTTTATGTTGGAAATCATTTAAACAATGTAGGTTTACAAGATGCTTTTATAAAATTAAGTTATAATGTAAACAAATGGCAGTTTGCTTTGATGCCACATCTATTTTTATCGGCTGCTGATGTCGTTACACCATTAAACGAAAAATTAGACTCTTACTTGGGAACTGAGATTGATGCAACTTTTGGTTATAATTTCAAAAAAGACATTACCGTTACAGGGGGGTATTCTCAAATGTTTGGTTCTAAAACTTTAGAATTTATTAAAAATGGAGATGCAGGTCACACCAATAATTGGGCTTGGCTGATGGTTTCTGTGAATCCGAAAATTTTTAGCTGGAAAAAATAATTTTTCTTCAAAATTAGCATATCAATTTTACCCTTTTCTTATTTCGGAGAAGGGTATTTTTTTTTCTTACCGAAAAACCAATTATTTAATATAATTAATTATATTTGAAGCGATTATGAACCCCCAATTCTATCCTAATGAAACCATTTCTAAAACTTTCGATGCTGACATTCATTGTCACGCAAACAGGCATTGCCCAAAAATACAATGATGCCTTAATTTCTCAAAACTCCGAAATAAATTTTGCTAAAACGCAAAAAAGAGGAATCAAGAAAAACAACATGATTTATTATGTTGAAAACGATTTACAAACCATATCGGCTTACAAAAAAAGTAAATTGAAATGGCAGACCAATGTAATTTCTGTTTGTGGAAAACCGAAAAAAGGAAATCCTGAAATTAGATATGTAGGATATAATTCAGACAAACTGCTTATCGTTATGGGAAAACATAATTTTGCAGAAATTGATGTTAATAGCGGCGTAACTACACTTGTTTAAAAAATAAAGCGATTTTTTAAAATCTTAAATTTATAAAATGCCCTTTTTCCAATAAGAAAAAGGGCATTTTTTTGAGTTTTAAATAGTATATTTGATTAAGGACTTTTCAATTATTTGCATATGAATCTAATCCAATTTTTATTCATAACATTTTTTTTAACTCAATTAAACTTTGCCCAAACATTTGACAAGAAATTAATTTCAAAAGATTTGGAAATAAATTTTGCAGAAAGACAAAAAAGAGGAATTGAAAAAAATGGCATTATTTATTTTGTTGAAGAAAATTTACAAACTATTTCCGCATATAAAAATAACGAACTGGTATGGCAAACAAACGTTATAACTATTTGTGGAAAACCAAAAGTTGGTGAACCAAAAATTAGATATTTTAGATATGAATCTGAAAAACTGTTTGTGATTGTAGGAAAACATCAGCATGCTGAAGTTGATGCAATTAACGGAAAAGCATCTTTTTTTGGTGCAGATTAAAAATTTTTAAAGATTTTCCAAAACTTCTATTAATGAAACTCATCGCCTGGAATTGCAATATGGCATTTAGAAAAAAAGCAGCATTCATTCTTGCTTACCATCCTGATATTGCCGTAATTTCTGAGTGCGAAAATCCAGAAAAATTAAAATTTCCAAACGAAATACAAACTCCCAACGACATTCTTTGGTACGGAACCAATCCGAACAAAGGAGTTGGTGTTTTCTCCTATGGTGATTATCGGTTTCAATTATTGGAATGCCATAATCCAGATTTCAAAAACATTCTGCCTGTTGCCGTTACCGGAGGAAAAATTGATTTTACTTTATTTGCTATTTGGGCAAATAATCCTGCAGATAAAGATGGCGCTTATGTAACGCAGATTTGGAAAGCGATCAATTATTACGAGGATTTAATCAAAGAAACCAAAACCATTTTAATTGGCGATTTCAACAGCAATACCATTTGGGACAAACCAAGAAGAGAAGGAAATCATACAACTGTCGTAAATAAATTAGCCGACAGAAACATTTTCAGCACCTATCATAAATACTTCAACCAAATTCAGGGGAAAGAAACGCATCCAACTTTGTATATGTATCGTCACGAAAACAAGCCTTATCATCTGGATTATTGCTTTGCTTCAAATGATTTTATGACAGTTTTAGAAAGCGTTGAAGTCGGAAATTATAATGATTGGACTTTATACAGCGATCACAAGCCTCTAATAATTAAATTCAATTTATAAACCATGAACAACTGGACCAAAAGATGGGACGATCGCTACAGCAATGAAGAATTTGCTTATGGCGAAGAACCCAACAATTACCTAAAACAACAAATACAAAAACTAAATTCCGGTTCAATTTTATTTCCTGCCGAAGGCGAAGGTCGAAATGCTGTTTTCGCAGCAAAACTAGGATGGAAAGTTTCGGCTTTTGATATTAGCAGAGAAGGAAAAAACAAAGCATTAAAACTTGCTCAAGCAAATAAAGTTTTGATCGATTATCAAGTTGGCGAATTAGAAACATTGGATTTTAAAGAAGGACAATTTGACGCAATCGCTTTGATTTATGCTCATTTTCCAGCAGAAATTAAATCGGAAATTCACAAACAACTTGATCAATTATTGCGCAAGAACGGAATTATTATTTTTGAAGCTTTCAGCAAAAAGCATTTAGAATATTTGGCTATAAACGACAAAGTCGGAGGTCCAAAAGATATCGAATCGCTTTTTTCAATTGAAGAAATCAAAAATGATTTCCCGAATTATGAAATCATTGAATTAGAAGAAAAAGAAATCCAACTCAACGAAGGTTTATTCCATAACGGAACGGGATCTGTAATTCGATTTGTTGGCAGAAAAAATTAATTAATACTCGAAGTGGAGATGCACTGCGGTACGTCTCTACAAAAACCCCTCTTTTCTATATGCTTAAAAAATCATTAAAAATATTTATCGGATTGGTTACTGTTTTAGCAATCACAATTACTTATTTACTAAGTGATTTCAATCCGATCTATAAAAATGAAGAGTTTGTTGATCTAACTCATAAAATGAAAGAAGCTCAGAAAGAAAATCTAAAAGCATTTACTAATATCTATCAAAAGATAAATACAAAAATAAAAGAAGAAAAATGTCCTTGTGATAGAGCTACAGATTATATTGGTCCATACAGACACGGATATTCGCCAACTAAATTACTTTACAAACTAAAAATACAAAGAGAATTTACACAAATTGATTGCTATAAATACCTTCTACTGAATACTGATTTCAAAGGGCATTATGCCGATTCCAAAATCAAAACTTTTGGTATAAAAGAAGCTTCAAAATTTTATTTCAATAAAAAGATAGAACAACTTAACGAAGAAGAAATATTGATTGTAATCGTCATGCTAAAAAATCCTAGCCTTTATGATCCGATTAGAAATAAAGAAGGTGTGAAAAATAGAGTTAATGTACTAAAAAGAATTTTAGAAAAACAAAGAAACAGATAGTAAGTATTATTACGTATTTAATCTCAAAAAAAACAAAAAAAATCAGAACCTTTGTATCTTTGAACCTTTGCATCTTATTAAAAATATTTATGCTCCATAATTTCAAAGCGTAATTCCTCAACATCCAAAATCCCGATACGTTTTCCAACTGTTTTTATCAAATCTTCTTTTTTCAAACTTGAAATAACACGAATTGCCTGCTCTTCAGTCGTTCCTGCAAAATCAGCAATTTCTTTTCTCGAAAGATCAATATCAATTAACCCGTCGATTTGTCCAAATTTGCGATGAATATAAAGCAGTAAATCAACCACACGTTCACGGACAGTCATATGTGCGATTTTACGAATATTGTTCTCGCTTTTATTTAATTCATCAGCATAAAACAACATTAAAGCATACGTAAATTCAGGAACTTGCTTTAAAATATCAAGCATAGTTTCATTGCTAAAATTACATAAAACCGTATCTTCCAGCGCATAAGCACCAATTAAGTATTTTTTACCCGTTCCAAATCCGCGAAAGCCTATTGTATCTCCGTTTTTTGTCAGACGAACAATTTGTTCACGTCCATTTATTCCCGTTTTTACCGTTTTTACTTTTCCTTTACAAATAAAATAAAGTCCTTGCAGCGGCGCGCCTTCGGTAATAAATTGATCCGATTTTTTGCAGACAATATTCTGCTTTTTAGAAACAAACTGGCTCATTTGTTCTAAATGCAGATGTTTCTTGATAAAACAATTTTCATTGGCACAAGAATAACAAGCGGTTTGTTCTTCTTTCATGAGTCCAAATTTTTATCGGATTAAAAACTAATTTATTGTTACTCATTTAATTTAATCAAAAGTAGAAAAATAAATTTAAAAAATAAGTATTTATACGTAAAAATACTTATTTTTGTATAAGTGATTTATCTAAATCCCTGCAGATTCAAGAAATAGTATCTAAAAAAGAACTGTAATGCAAAATACCAAAATCAAAACTACCTGTTCCTATTGTGGCGTTGGCTGCGGTATAATTGTAACCAACGATGCCAAAAATGGCGTTATGGTAGAAGGCGACAAAGAGCATCCTGTAAATAAAGGAATGTTATGTTCTAAAGGAATGAATCTGCATTACGTAGTCAATGATACTTCTGACCGAATTTTATATCCCGAAATGCGTGGCAGTAAATCGTATCCTCTTGAACGTGTAAGTTGGGATACTGCTCTTGACCGCGCTGCGGCTGTTTTTTCTTCTATCATAAAAAAACATGGTCCAGACAGCGTTGGATTTTATATTTCAGGACAATGTTTAACTGAGGAATATTATTTGGTAAACAAACTCGTAAAAGGTTTTTTAAAAACCAATAATATCGATACCAATTCCCGTCTCTGCATGAGCTCTGCCGTAGTAGGTTATAAAAAAACATTTGGAGAAGATTCTGTTCCAATTGCTTATGATGATATTGAACTTGCTGATACGTTTCTAATTACCGGTGCAAATCCTGCTTGGTGCCACCCTATTCTTTTCAGAAGAATTGAAAAACATAAAGAGAAAAATCCCAAAACAAAAATCATCTGCATTGATCCAAGACGAACAGATACTGCCGCTTTCGCCGATTTACACTTGCAGATTATTCCCGGTTCCGACATTATTTTATATCATGCCATTGCTAGACGCATAATCGAAAAAGGTCATGTAGATCATGATTTTGTTAAAAATAATGCAGAGAATTTCAAGCAATATAAAGATTTAGTACTAAATACTTCGCTTGAAAAAGCATCCAAACTTTGCGGTATTCCCGTAAATGATATTAAACTCGCAGCAGATATTATCGGAAAAGCAAAAGGTTTTATTTCGCTTTGGGCAATGGGACTGAATCAAAGTGCTGTTGGTGTTGATAAAAATACGGCCTTATTAAATTTGTCTTTATTAACAGGACAAATTGGTAAACCGGGATCTGGACCATTTTCATTAACGGGTCAGCCCAACGCAATGGGCGGACGCGAAGTTGGCGGTATGGCAACACTTTTAGCAGCCCACAAAGACATTGCAAATCCTGAACATCGGAAAGAAGTGGCTGATTTTTGGGGAGTTGATGAGATTTCAGATAAACCAGGTTTAACGGCAACAGAAATGTTTGAAGCTTTAGAATCTGGAAAAATGAAAGCCGTTTGGATTATCTGTACAAATCCACTGGTAAGTTTACCAGATTCTAGAAGAATTGAAAAAGCGCTCCAAAATGCAAAATTCGTGGTCGTTCAAGACATTTCGCATAACGCAGATACAGCTAAATTTGCCGATTTATTATTACCTGCCGCAGGATGGTTAGAGAAAGAAGGAACGATGACGAATTCTGAACGTCGTATTTCTTATTTACCAAAAGGAATTAATGCTCCGGGAGAAGCACTTCCAGATATTGAGATTCTCATTCGCTTTGCGAAAAAAATGAATTTCAACGGCTTCAATTTTAACAGTGCCGAAGAAATTTACAAAGAACATTGTGCGCTTACAAAAGGCACTAACATCGATATTTCATTTTTAAATTATAATCGTTTAAAAAATGAAGGCACTTTTCAATGGCCTGTTCCAGATTATGGACATCCAGGAACACCTAGATTATTTACCGATAAAAAATTCTACACGCCATCAGGAAAAGCAATTTTTAATCTGCCTGTTTCGATTGAAAATACATCCGTGCAGCCCAATGCCGAATTTCCTTTTATTTTAACAACAGGAAGAATCCGCGATCAATGGCACACCATGACTAAAACAGGAAAAGTATCAAGATTATTAACGCATATACCAAGTCCAGTTTTAGAAATCAATCCGATTGATGCTTTTAAAAATGAAATAAAAAATGGCGATATTGTTACCGTAAAAAGTAAAAATGGTGAAGTTCGTGTAAAAGCAAAAGTTACCGATTCCATCAAAGAAAAAGTGCTTTTCCTTCCCATGCATTGGGGAAAGCAATTAGAAAATGATTTAAACCGAACCAATAACTTAACGAATACAGTCGTTGATCCTGTCTCAAAAGAACCGGATTTTAAATTCACAACCGTTTCCATTACCAAATATGTAAAACCATTTCAAAAAATTGCGATTGTTGGTGCTGGCGCGGCATCTTTCCGATTCATTCAAAACTATCGTGAATTCAATACTACTGATGAAATTATTGTTTTTTCGAATGAAATAAATCCGTTTTACAATCGCGTTTTACTTCCTGAATATATGACAGGAGAATTCTCTTGGGAACAGCTTTTAAAAGTTAAAGATGGTGAAACTTTCAATAAATTAAAAATCACCATGAAAGCGGGAGTTTCTATTGATAAAATAGATACTAAACTAAAAATGATCACAGACAGCCAAGGCGAAGATCATATTTTCGATTCTCTGATTTTGGCGACAGGAAGCCGTCCTTTTGTTCCAGAAAATGCACAGCTTCATCTTCCGGGTCGTTTTACAGTTAGAAGAAAAGAAGATGCCGATCGTTTAAAAAAACATCTTGACAGCACCAATCTTCCACCAGAAGAAAAGCATGTCGTGATTATCGGCGGTGGTTTATTAGGTTTGGAATTGGCAGCAGCTTTAAAACATAAAAAAGTAAAAACAACGATAATTCAGAGAGCTTCCCGATTAATGGAACGTCAGCTGGACCGAATTTCAAGCAAATTATTAGCCGAAGAAGTACAGCTTCGTGACATTCAAATTTATTTTGACAATGAAGTCAGCACCGTTTTTGAAACGGATAATCCTAACGAAATTGAAATTGCCTTAAAAAGCGGTAAAATAATTACGGCGAATGCGATCGTTTATACTATTGGAACAATTCCGAATATCGAAATCGCTCGAGAAAGCGGTCTTGCCTGCGGTCGAGGTGTAAAAGTGAATCAATATTTACAGACATCCAATCCTGATATTTTTGCGATTGGTGAAATAGCTGAATTCGAAAATAAGTTATTCGGAATCACTTCTGCAGCCGAAGAACAGGCAGATATTCTAGCGAACTTCTTGGCGGGAGATATCAGCAGTTATTATAAAGGTTCTATTTTGATGAACATTTTAAAATTAGAAGATATCAATCTTTGCAGTATCGGCGACTTAACCATTCCAGAAAATGACGATTCATACGAAGAAATTGTTTTTACCGATTTGAAAAAACGGTATTACAAAAAATGCATCGTAAAAGATGATCTTTTAGTCGGCGCCATTTTAATGGGCGATAAAAACGAGTTTGCCGAATTCAAAACCATGATCGAAAGTAAAATCGAATTATCAGATAAACGAAATACGCTTTTAAGAGGAAGCTCTAACGCAAAACCGGTTTTAGGAAAATTAGTCTGTTCCTGCAGTCAAGTCGGCTCAGGAAATATTGAAGAAACGATTAAAAGCGGTGTAAAAGATTTCACTGAATTATGTAAAAACACAGGTGCGGGATTAGGTTGTGGAAGTTGTAAAACGGAGGTTAAGGAGATTTTAGCTAAGTGCAAATAGGTTCTTTTATGTTACCTTACTTTGAGCATAAATTTTACCGCAAAGAGCGCAAAGTTTTTTCGCAAAGTTTCGCAAAGTGTATTTAATAAGTAGACAAAGTTCGCAAAGCTTTGAGAATAGATTTCAGTCAAGCTTTGTGAGCTTAATAAAAATAATTTCACGCATAGAATGTAAACCTTAAAAAACTTCGCGAAAAAACTTTGCGCTCTTTGCGTTAAAATCAACACAATCCAACAACCTAAAACTTGAAACAAAGAAAACCTGAAACAAAAAGAAAAATGGAGCTAACAAGATTAATAGTAAAAGGAGGAGTTATATCACCAGGAGAACTCCGAGAAGTTGTAAACATTGCTTTAGACGAAGGTCTGGATTCTATTTCTTTTGGTTCTAGACAGGATATTATATTTCCAAAAGGTTTTAAATCTCTGGACAAAACAACTTTAGGCAAACATCACTTTGTGTATCCAGATCAGAAGAGCGGGAACAATATTGTTTCTTCTTATGTTTCTACTGATATTTTTAGAAATACCAATTGGCTTACAGGAAATCGTTTTTTATATATTTTAGAAGAATTTAAAGAACAACCCACACTCAAAGTCAACATAACAGATCCAAAACAGCAACTGGTTCCTTTGTTTACTGGACATTTAAACTTTATAGCTTCCGAACAAGAAGATTATTGGTATTTGTACATCCGACTTCCAAAATGGGAGAAAATGGAAATTTATCCTGTTTTACTTTATACTTGGGATTTAGCCAAGATTTATTACGAAATCGAAAAAATCTGCGAAGAAGAATCTGTTGGTATCGAAATGCTTTTTACCTTGGTAAGTGAAGCTTTGGACACAAATAATCGAACAATGGACAAACCGCTCCATATTCCGTTTTATCCTTTTCCTTATTACGAAGGAATGAACCGAATGGGTATCGACCAATATTGGCTGGGATTGTATTGGAGAAATAATTTATACGATTTGGACTTTCTAAAAGAAATGTGCGATTTGTGCTTTGAATGCAAAATTGGTAAGATCTCTATCACACCTTGGAAATCTTTTATTATTAAAGGAATTCCGAAAGACAGAAAACTCGAGTGGGAAAAGTTTTTAGGCAAACGCGGAATCAATGTACGTCATTCGTTATTGGAATTAAACTGGCATTTACCTGTGGCAATGGAATGGGCTTTGAACCTTAAAACTTTCTTAGTTAGAACTTTAGATCAATTTGATATCAGTACATACGGTCTCAATTTTGGAATTTCGGAATACAATCGTGACGGACATTATTTTACTTCGATTGTCATCGAAAAAAATGAACTTCCAGCTGCTTTAGAATCCATTAAAATCAGAGATACTTATAATGTATTGTTTGCAAAAAATTTCGACCCAAATACACGCGAGTATATTGTACATTCACAGGATATTGATAAACTAGAACTGCCAACGATTTTAATCGAATTAAGTCGAAAATATTTTGATGAACTCGGAAATAGTTCGACAGAAACAGTCGAAAATCCACAGAAAAAAGAAAAAATACAGCACGAAATTTACCAATGCCAAGAATGCCTGACGCTTTATAATTCAGAATACGGAGATGATACACAAGGAATTCCAAAAGGCCTGCTTTTTAGCAATTTGCCCGAAACGTATTGCTGTTCTTTGTGCGAAGCTCCCAAAAGTAATTTTAGAATTTTAGAAGCGGTTGAGCAATAGCATTTTATATAAAAAGCTTAACATTTCTGTATTCAAAAATTGTGTACATTTAGCTTAACTAAGAATTTGCCTTATAAAAGCATACTTCAAAAGCTTTAAAATACTTGGTTTAATCTATTTACTCAATAAAAAAAATACTGTTATGATAAAAAGAACAACGCGAACCCCTGCTGCAAAAACAACTGATATTCCAGCAGAAACAGCAGTAGAAAGCACTACAGAAACACAAACGCAGCCAGAAGCTAAAACAACCGTGAGACGTACCACTAGAACTGCAACGAAAACACCAGCTTCAAAAACAACTGCAAAAGCACCATCTGCCACCGTTAAGCCTGCAGCAAAGACACCTGTTCGAGCAGCATCTAAAGGAACTCCTCGAGCAACGGTCAAAAAAGAAGCGTCTACCGAAAAAAAAGAGCCAATTGTATCTGAAATTATAGAAATACAAACGCAGGATATTCCCGTTCCTTTTGAACAAAATGAGCCAATTCTAGAAGTAGATGGAGCAATTCTTGAAATAGTAAAAGATAAAAAAAAGGATCTAAAATCGCAGTTGAAAGCTAAACTTAAAGCAAAAAAAGAAAAGGAAAAGAAAAGAGAAAAGGCAATAAAAGCCGTAATCAAAAAGCTGGAAAAAGCGAAGAAAGCAAAACTAAAAGCTGCTGAGAAGAAAAAAGAAAAAGCTAAAAAAGCCAAAGAGAAAGCGAAAGCTAAGAAAATTAAAGCACAAAAAGCTAAAGACCAAAAAAAGACCAAGGCTAAAAAGAAAAAATAATAATTAAGAAAGGTTTGACTTTAATAAAGTTGAACCTTTTTTTATTTTCATTAGCGATTACATACAGTTTGTCATTCTGAGAAACGAAGAATCACACTAGAAACTCTGCACAGTAATTTATCAATCTTTGTCGATTTGCGAGTGTGATTCTTCGTTCCTCAGAATGACAAAACTATTGCTGTTAGGACTTCGACCTCGCTCAGCCAGATAATCATTATATATTAAAAAAGGTTTGAATATGTACAAAGTAACTTATTCACAATTAACAATTAACCATTCACAACTAACAATTCACAATTAACATTACCCCCCAATTGCAATCATACTGCGGTTATCGAAGTGTTTTGCAGGATCATCCATTTCATCCATCGTAACCATTCCGGCGCGAACTTTCTTTTTATTTTGAATGGATTCTGAAATTAAATTTGTGATTGATTCACCATTTCTAAAAGCCTTAAGTAAATCGGTTTCCGAATTAGAGAAAAGGCAGTTCTTAATTTTTCCGTCAGCCGTCAAGCGAATTCTGTTGCAGCTGTCACAAAACGGATTTGTTATGGAACTGATGATTCCGAAATCACCTTGAAAATTTTTGATTTTATAATTTCTAGAAGTAAAGTTTTTTTCTTCTTCTAATTTTTGAATTTCTTCTTCATCAAAAACATTTCCAACCAAAGATAAAATCTCTTGCTGCGAAACCATTTTACTTCTGTCCCATTCATTCCCGGCAAACGGCATAAATTCAATAAAACGAACCGAGATTGGCAGAAACTGAGTTAGTTTTACAAAATCGACAATTTCATTGTCATTAAAACCTTTAATCAAAACTACGTTTACTTTTACCTGAAAATCATTATTTAAAAGCAAATGCAGATTATCAATTACCTTTTCAAACTGATTTCGAAGCGTTATAGAAGCGAATTTAGACGAAACCAAAGTATCTAAACTCAAGTTGATCTTTTTGACTTTAAATTGTTTTAAAGTCTCAATATGACGGTCAATTAAGATTCCGTTTGTAGTAATCGAAAGCGAAATATCCAAATCTGCTAATTTCGAAACAATCTCTGGAAAATCTTTTCTCAATAAAGGTTCTCCCCCTGTTAACCTGATTTTGTCAACACCATTTTCTACGAAAGTCTGGGCTATACCAAAAATCTCGTCTGCCGTCATTAAGCTGGCTTTTGGAGAAAGCGCAATTCCGTCAGCCGGCATGCAGTACGTACAACGCAGGTTGCATTTTTCCAGCAGGGAAATGCGCAGATAATTGTGTCTGCGCCCAAAACCGTCCGTCAAAATTGTGTTAGAGGCTGTCATGGTTTTTACCTTTTAAAATATGAAAGACGTGCATTACATGTGGAAAAACAGCGTCCATCGATTCTCTTACTCCATTTGTTGATCCTGGCAAAGCCAAAACCAAACTTTTACCTAAAGTTCCTGCCACGCTTCTAGACAACATTGCATAAGGCATTCTCTGTTGTCCATAATTGCGGATTGCTTCTTCAATTCCTGGAATTCGGCTTTCTAAAATTGGTTCTAAAGCTTCTGGCGTTACATCTCTTGGCGATAATCCAGTTCCGCCGGTAAAAATAACCAGCTGATGTTCTCTGGCGAAAGCCTTAGTTTTTTCCTGAATAATATTTAATTCGTCTGGAATAATCTCATAATGAGAAGTTTCAACTCCGTACGATTCTAATTTCTCTACAATTGTTTTTCCCGAACGATCTTCTTTATCTCCAGCAAAAATGGAATCGGAACAAACAAAAACGGCCGCTTTTATAGCGTTCGGAAATTTATTTTTGAAAGAAGATTTTCCGCCTTCTTTATTAATTAATTTGATGGTTGAAATTTCGATTTCTTTATCAATTGGTTTCAACATATCATACATAGTCAACGCTACGATTGATGCGCCATGCATCGCTTCAACCTCAACTCCGGTTTTATAAACGGTTTTTACATTAAAAATAATCTGAATTTCTAAACCTTCAATTTGATATTCAACTGATGTAAATTCAATTGGAATTGGGTGACAATCCGGAATCGATAAATGCGTATTTTTTACCGCAAATAAACCCGCCGTTTTTGCCATTTCAAGCACATTTCCTTTCGGAACCAAATTATTTACCACCGCATCAATTGTTTCTTGTCTGCTGACTTTTACAATTGCGGTTGCGGTTGCTTTTCTTAATGTGCTTATTTTATGCGTAATATCTACCATTAACTATTTTGTTTCCAAGTGAAAGTATCATTTTCAAACATTTCTTTCCCAAAAATAGGAACATCAGTTTTAATCCAGTTTACGATTGCTTCTGTAGCTTCATAAACTTGTTTGCGGCGTGTTGCCGAAACAAAAACAAACAAACAGATTTCGCCTGCTTTTACAACGCCTAAACTATGGTAAATGTGCATGCAGGTTAAATCGAATTTAGCGAAAGCTTTTTCACGAATTGTATGTAATGCTTCGTTTGCCATATCGGTATAAGCTGAATAATCAATCGCTACGACTGTATTATCATGAATGACATCTGCACGAACTTGTCCTAAAAAAATGTTGTGTGCTCCAATGGTATGTTTGGATTGGTGTTTCGCAATCGATTCGGCAATAAATTCAGGAGAAATTGGTCCTTCTACAAATACATTTTTACTCATTTTTTTTTATTTTTTTTGCCACTCCCGATAGCTATCGGGATATATGGATTACAAGGATTTTTTCTTTTGCCGCGAATTACACGAATTTTCACTAATTATATTTTATAGCAACGAAAGTTAACCTCAATATTGTCATTTCGACGAACATTTTAAAATCTGTAACTATATTTTTATTTCTTGTAATAATTGTTTCATTGCTAAAGCCCCTCCAGCAATACTTTTTATATTTTTAAATTGATGCTTTTGAAGCAATTCTACTGCAATTTTACTTCTAATTCCAGATTGGCAGAAAATATAAATCGCTTGATTCTTATCCAATTTTTCGATTTCCTTTTCTAAATGCATTAACGGAATCTGAATTTGATTTTGCAAACTGATTTTTGGCGATTCATCACTATTTCTAACATCCAGAAAAAGAACCTCATCTTTGTTTATTTCATCCAAAAGGAATTCAAAATTTACCTCTTCGACTTCCCAATTATTGTATTTTTCTTCAAATATTGCTTTGCTTACAGATTGTAATTCACTTTTATCGAAATCATACTTCTGTTGTTCATTATTTAGAATATTATAAACCAATATTTTACCGCTTAAAACTTCTCCAATTCCAAGAATCATTTTTAAAACTTCATTGGCCTGAAGCATTCCAATAATTCCAACCGAAATTCCGATCACGCCGGCGTCTTCACAATTCAGTGCATTATTGTTTTCATCTGGATACAAACATCTGTATGTTGGCCCGTTTTGATAATTGAAAACCGAAACTTGTCCTTGAAATCTAAAAATAGATCCGTAAACCATTGGCTTATTGGTTATCAGACAAGCATCGTTTATTAAATATTTAATCGAAATAGTATCTGTCGCATCTACAACAATATCATATTTTTCGAATAAAGTAAGAACATTTTTTCCTGATAATTTCTCCGAAACCGCCGTTACTTTTACCAACGGATTCAATTCTGAAATCATCAATTTAGCTTCTTTTGCTTTCGATTTTCCAACACTAGACGTTTTATAAATAACTTGACGGTGCAAATTAGAAACTTCGATAACGTCATCATCCACAATTCCAATCTCTCCTACTCCAGCCGCTGCTAAATAGGGCAAAATTGCAGCACCCAAACCACCGGCACCAACGACCAAAACTTTAGCTTTTGCTAATTTGTGCTGTCCCTCTTCTCCTATTTCAGGAAGTATTATTTGTCGGTTATATCGATTTGATGTTTCCATACTCTTTTATCCTCCTGCAAACGGCGGTAATAAAGCTATAATATCACTTGTCTGTAAAGTGTAATCTGATGTCTTTGAAACTATTTTTTGATTGACTGCAACGCTAAAATTCAGTGAATCAAATTCATATTTTTCGTTTAAATTCTGCAATAATTTCTGCAATGATAATTCTTCAGAAAAAGATAATTTTTCGAATTCACATTTCGTCTTTTCAGCGACAGCTCCAAAATATTTTACCTCGATCATTTTTATAAATTTAAATTCTGAAAAATAAATTCGTCATCAAAATGTTCCTGAAAATAGGAAATCCAGCTGGATGTATTTCTTACGACTTCCCCAATAACAATAATTGCCGGTGATGCTATATTTTTTTCTGATACCAATTTAGTAATTGTATTGATAGTTCCAATTACTTTTTGCTCTGAATTTTTCGTTCCGTTTTGAATAATAGCAACCGGAAGATCGTCATTTCTGTTTTCTTGATAGATCGAAATAATTTCGTCTAACTTATGCATTCCCATTAAGATAACGACCGTTGCCGCCGATTTTGAAGCTAACTGAATGTCTTTTGATAATTTATGATCTGAAGTTGTTCCAGTAATTACCCAAAAACTTTCGGCAACTTTACGTTGTGTCAAACTAATTCCAACGGAAGCCGGAACTCCCAAAGCCGATGAAATTCCAGGAACAATAGCAGTTTCAATTCCAAAATCTTCTGCAAATTCTATTTCTTCGCTTCCTCTTCCAAAAACAAACGGGTCACCGCCTTTTAATCGAACCACATGTCCGTGTGTTTTTGCCATCGAAACAATCAAATCATTAATCTGATCTTGGGTATAAGCATGACAGCCTAATCGTTTTCCAACAAAAACAATTTCAGCTTTTGATGCATATTCTAATAATTCCTCGTTTACCAAAGCATCATATAAAACTACATCGGCACTTTTTAAAGCTTTTATGGCTTTCATCGTAATCAATTCAACATCGCCGGGACCTGCACCGACAATGGTTAATTTTGGTGTTTTTAAAGTTTTCATACTGCTTTAAATTGAATTGATATTTAAATCGTTTAATTCGTCTGCCGAATTAATATTGGTTAAATGAAAATTTTCACTTTCTTCTATATTGATAATCTGGTGCGGTACTTTGGCCAATAGATCCATCATTTTCAATTCATTAGAATCGATAGCACTTTTTATAACAGGGACAATTTCTTTTGAATAAATTCCGATTAACGGATGTGTTTTACTTTCGGAAGCAAAAACCGTTATCCCTGCTTCATTAGTGTGTTTCGAAATTAATTCCTGCAGTAATTCTGGTGATATCAGTGGAATATCACAACTTAAAATCAAATTAAATTCGGTTTCAGAATGTGACAAAGCAGTGTAAATGCCACCCAACGGTCCTTTATCTTCAATTAAGTCTGGTATTTTATCATACGGCAGATAATCGTACTCTTTGGATGCTGTGATTAATTTTATATGATTAGTTATTGGCAGAATCGCTTGGATAATATGTTCTATAAAAGGTTTTTTCTGAAACAAAACCAATCCTTTTTCTGACTGCATTCGGGAGCTTTTTCCTCCACAAAGAATAAATACTGTTAGTGTTTTCATAGCTTTTTTGTTTCAGGTTGAAATGAGTTTTTAACGCAAAGGGCGCTTAGTTTTTTTCAATTAGCAGCTTTAAATTTAAGTTCGCAAAGCTGAATCTTTACAATGCTTTGCGTGCTTTACTTTTTTAAAACCGCTTTACAAAATCTTGCGAGCTTTGCAGTTAAGTTCAACTTATTGTCAAGGAAAAATCAATTTGATACTTGCCATCAAAATGACCGTTCCTAAAACCATTTTTAATGTTCTATTCGAAAATTTCCCGCTTCCGTAAAATCCACCTAACATTCCTCCTACTACTGCAATTGGAACTAGGTAAAAACTTTCCATCGGAACCGTTTTTCCTCCTAAAAAGAATCCCAGCATTCCTGCGAATGAGTTTACAAAAATGAACAAACTCGAAACTGCAGCCGATTCTTTTACTGATGCCCAGCCTAAAAATAATAATATCGGACTTAAAATAATTCCGCCTCCAATACCCAGCATTCCAGATAATAATCCGATTGCAAAACCAATTATTAAGGCAAACGGAAGATTAATTTTTACTTCTTCTTTTTCTTTAAAATTAAAAACTCCAAATAATCTCAAAGCTGCAAAAACCAATACAAGTCCAAGAATTATTTTATAAATCGTATTGTCTAAAGTGATAAAACCGCCAATGAATGCTGCAGGAATTGAAGCTATCGCAAACGGATAAAACAATTTGGGCTTGAAATAATTATTTCGGTAATAAAACAAAAACGAAATACTCGAAACAAATAAGTTCAATAACAAAGCCGATGGTTTCATAATTGAGATTGGAAAAGCAAAAATACTCATCAAAGCCAGATAACCCGAAGCTCCGCCATGTCCGACACTAGAATATAAAAATGCAATTACAATTAATGCGAAACTGAATAATAGTATATTTTCGGAACTTAGGAGACTCATTTTTTTGTTTTCTTTTGTTTCAGGTTTCAAGTTTCAGGTTCTTACTTTTTGTTTAAACTGAAATCTATTTTCTATTTTCTATTTTCTATTTTCTAAAAAAATCTAATCAATTGGAAGAATGGTTACGGATTCTCCTTTTTTCATCTTCTCGCAGTTTTGTTCTACAACCACTAAACCATTTGCAATGGCAAAAGAATTTAGCATTGAAGAAGCTTGTCCGTCTAAAATCGTAACATTGGTTTCATCATACAATGCCTTTAAGAACAATGTTTTGCCTGTTGTATTTTGTATGTCATTATCCAGTTTTCTTATAATTTTTGGAAGATGAGTATTTGAATATCCCATCAGATTTTTTACAGCTGGATAAACATAAATGTAAAAGTTCGTTAGTGACGAAGCCGGATTGCCCGGAAGCGCAAATACCAAAGTATTTTTTTTGGATCCAAAAAACATTGGTTTACCTGGCTTTTGATTTATCTTGTAAAAAAGTTCCTGAACTCCATTTTCCAACAAAGCTTCTTTCACAAAATCATAATCACCAACCGAAATTCCACCAGAAATCAATACAATATCATTTTTTTTCAACAGGTCTTTCAAAACATTTTTGGTTTCTTTCAAGCTATCCTTTACTCTAAAAACCTTTGCATTTTTAATACCTATTGTCTGTAAAGCAGCTTGCAGCATTACGGAATTACTCTCGTAAATTTTTCCTTTTTTCAGCTTTTTTCCTGGCTCTACCAATTCATTTCCCGTAACCAAAATGGCAATTTTAGGTTTTTTATACACTTCAATTTCTGTAATTCCTAAACAGGTTAAAAAACCAATTGCGGCTGGCGTAATTACTGTATTGGCATCAAAAACAACATCTTCTTCATTAATCTGTTCGCCTTTATTTCTAACATTTGCAAAAGGTTCCGGTTTTTTAGCAATCAAAATTGAATCTCCATTTACCATAACATCTTCCTGCATTACTACAGTATCTGCATTTTTAGGAACGTAAGCACCGGTAAAAATTCGGATTGCTTCATTTTCTTTTAGTTTTACATTATCATGATCTCCTGCCTGCGAAATCCCAATTACATCAAACTGATGCCTATCTGAATGAATAAAAGCATATCCATCCATAGCTGATTGACGAAATGGCGGCATAGCGATGGGCGAGTAAACTGTTTCTGCCAGAACGAAACCAAGTGCTTTGTGTACTGATATCTTCTGTTTGGGCATATTTGAGCTGTTTGCTGCAACAATTTCTAAGGCTTTTTTAACTTCAATCATTTTTATCTAGATATAAAACTAAGTAAAAATACTTATTTACAAATATAAGTATTTCTGCTTACGGTGAACATTTTTTTTGGTTTTATTTTAATTTCTATAAAATTACTGTAATTTATTCAAAATCAACTTTAAAATTCACATGTGATTTGTATAAAATAAACATATAAATCACTTTTAAAGACTTTTTTAGGGTTTCAATTTCCTTTTTAATGTAATTCTGCCATTCGACTTTTACTCAAAACAAGTATAAAATACTACAATTTTATACATGCTTTAAAATTTAATTTAACATTTGTTTCAATTACGGGCCGACTCCTAATCCGCATGCAATAAGGGATTAGAAAGCGGAACCCCTAATCTGAAGTCTATACAAAGGGATATTTTTTAAAAAAAAAGTAAACAAATTTTTGGTTTTTATTATATAAAAATTAACTTTGTCTATAGGATTAGTAGAGTTTAAAATAATATTTCAAACTAAAAAAATTATTATTGTGAAAACAACAGAAAGCATACTGCATTACATTCTTCCTAAAAAGTACACTTATAACCCTTCTTGTTGTATGTGTTTTTGTTGTTAAAAATCTACTTTTATTTTGTTTGCTAATTTTTACATAAAAGCAAATTTCTTAAAAAAACACCACCAAAAATATTTATTGCATTTACCCAAAAATCTCTCTGAGGCACTTTTATGCTTTGGAAAGATTCTTGAAACCATACCTTTTATTCAGAAATTAAATAACTAACAACTAAAAAAAAACTAAAATGAAAACAATGCAAACCTGTTGCTGTAAATAAAAAAAGCCATTTCTGCGGCAACAGAAATGGCAAGGCTTAAAGAACATTTATCACTAAATCAAGAACACTTTTAGAGTGCTGTATAAACAGTGCTCAGGGCGTCTTGTTAATTACTTAAAACCAGTACAAAGAAATGAAAAAAAAGTTAAACATATACATACTGCTGTTTCTACTCTTGATAACGGCAGGAATACAAGCCCAAAATACGACTCCGCTTATCCAGTCTAAACTTGACGGAACTGTAGTGGATGCAATTACAAATCAACCAATTATAGGCGCTTCTGTAACCATTAAAGGAACAACTCACGGTGTTGTTACGGATGCTGAAGGAAAATTTTATTTTCAGACAGGACAGAAATTTCCTTATACTTTAATTGTAAGTTACATTGGATACAAAAAAGCCGAAGTAATTGTTGAGAAAAATCCAGTTATCATTAACCTAAAAGAAGAACGCCAGGAATTGGATGAGTTAGTCGTTGTTGGTTACGGAACACAGAAAAGAAAGGATATTACAGGTTCTGTAGCTTCGGTTCCAAAAGCCAATTTATCTCAGGTCACTTCTTCGGCAGATAATCTTTTAAGAGGAGCCATTTCGGGAGTGGTAGTCACACAAAGTTCAGGACGTCCAGGTGCTTCTTCAAGTGTACGTATTCGTGGTGGAAACTCTATTACTGCTGGTAACGAACCGCTTTATGTTGTTGACGGAATTCTAATTTACAATGATAACAGCAACAGTTCGGCTGGAGTTTCTTTTGCTGGAGCAAGTGTCAACGTATTGTCAACAATAAATCCAGCAGACATTGAGTCTATTGAAGTTTTGAAAGATGCATCTGCAACTGCAATTTATGGTTCACGAGGTGCAAATGGTGTTGTAATTATTACAACTAAAAAAGGAACAAAAGGGCAAGATAACATCTCGTATCAAGGTTACTTTGGATTCCAGAACATCTCAAAAAAACTAAAAATAATGAATGCCAGCGAGTGGGCAGGCTTAAGAAACGATGTTCAGGCTAGTATTGGTCAAGCTCCTTCGTTTTCTGCAGCACAGATTGAAGCTTTAAAAACATCTGGAAGTTACGACTGGCAGTCGGCTGCATTTGTAACTGCTGCCCCAATACAAAGCCATAATCTGTCTTTTTCGGGAGGCGATGAAAGATCTAGATATTCCATCTCGGCAGGTTATTTTGATCAGGACGGAATTGTTTTAGGAAGTGACTTTAAGCGTATTTCTCTTCGCGCTAACTACGAAAGGAATTATTCTCAGAATTTTAAATTTGGCGTAAATGCTAATTATACCAATTCTATTTCGAATGGTGTTGGATCTAGCAGCAGCGGCGGTAGAAATCCAAATCCTTTAGTAGGTGTTTTATTAACCGCTCCAGTAGTTCCTATCAAAAATGCAGATGGAACTTATAATGTAACCAACAACCCTTATACAACTTCTGTAAATGGTTATGTTTCCAATCCGATTAATGATTTGGAAAATACCACTAATGAAACCAAAATCAATAGAATCTTAACCAGTTTATTTGGTGAATATAAGATTACTAAAAAACTAACTGCTAAAGTGGCCGTTAGTGGAGATGTAATCAACACGAAACAAAACTATTATGCTCCTGCAAATACATCAAATGGTGCAGGAACTAAAGGTTTGGCATCAGTTGGAGACAGAGTGGTAAGTTCTGTTTTAAATGAGAACACCTTAAACTACAATACTAATTTTGGAGAAAGCCATAAATTTTCTGCTTTAGGAGGTTATACTCTTCAATACACAAAAGGAGAAGTAGTTAATGCAGGAGCACAGACTTTTGTAAATGATGCTAATACTTACAATGCGTTACAAGATGGTGTGGCCGTAAAACCATACAGCGATGCTTACGAAAGTGTATTAAAATCTTGGCTGGCTAGAGTCAATTATTCTTATAGAGGAAAATACAACTTTACTTTATCTGGACGTGCAGACGGTTCTTCAAGATTTGGTGCTGAATCACTTTGGGGCTATTTCCCTTCTGCTGGATTTTCTTGGAATATTACCGATGAAGAATTTGCCAATAACATCAAAGGTGTAACCGAAGCTAAACTTAGAATTACCGCGGGAACAACAGGAAATCAGGAAATTGGAAATTATCTGTCTTTACCGGCAATGGGTTCTGTAAACTATTCTTTTGGAGGAACATTATATACAGGTCTAGCCCCTACTCGATTAGCTAATCCAGATTTGAAATGGGAAAAAACAACTCAATATAACGTTGGATTGGATTTGTCTTTATTAGATCGAAAAATCAATTTTGTTTTTGATGTGTATTATAAAAAAACAAACGATTTATTAATCAGCGTTCCAATTCCGTTGAGTTCTGGTTATGCAACAGTGCTTCAAAATATTGGAGGTGTTGAAAATAAAGGTTTGGAAATTGGTTTAATAACTGAAAATATTAAAACCAAAAACTTTGCATGGAATTCCAACATTGTATTTTCAGCCAATAAAAATAAGGTTACTGAAATTGGAAATGGCGTAAACGAATTTTTCCCTGTAGTGCCAAACGGTTCTTTATTACAGCAGCAACCAGTTATTGTAAAAGTTGGACTGCCATTAGGAACTTTCTGGGGATATAAAACAAATGGAATTTTCCAGACTCAGGAAGAAGTCAATACACAGCCAAAAATCAACAGTTTAGCCAATACTAAAGTAGGAGACAGAAGATACGTAGACGCAAATGGCGACGGCGTAATTAATGCTTTAGACAAAGGAAATTTAGGAACTTCTCAGCCAAAATTTGTCGGCAGTTTCAGCAATACAATTTCGTATAATGATTTCGATTTGAATTTCTCTTTCCAAGGCTCATATGGCGGAAAAATCTTCAATGCATTAAATCAGCAGTTAGAAATTTCTACTCTTGGAACCAATGCTGCCACTACTTTAAATGATCGTTGGACACCAACAAATCCAAGCAATGAAATTCCGAGAGCAACAAGTTCTCCGTTAGGAATTGTTTCGGAACGTTATGTAGAAGATGCTTCTTTCTTAAGATTAAAATTAATCACATTGGGATATACATTACCTAAAAGCGTTTCTAAAAAACTGGGAACCAAGAGCGTGAAATTCTATGTGTCGGCCGAAAACTTAATTACATGGACCAAATACACTGGCTATGATCCAGAGGTAAGTTCATACGAACAAAACAACTTATATCCGGGAATTGATTTTGGTTCTTATCCAAACTCAAAAACATTCATCTCGGGCTTGAACGTAACTTTCTAAGTAAAAAATATATAAAATGAAAAAGACCATTATAACATTCTTTTTAAGTGCCGGATTATTTGTATCGTGCACAGATTTGGAGGTAACTCCAGACTCTTTTGTAACCGAAGAGAATTACTTTATCACTCAAGATGACGCCGTTGCAAGTGTAACTGCAGTTTACGCTTCTTTAAGCCTTGATCCTGGAGAACAAAGTTTATTTGGAAGAAATCTTTATTTCTTAACAGATATGGGTTCTGATTACGCTGCGGCTGGAGTTTCTGCAACAAATCCGCAGGTTAGAGCCATGAGCGCTTTAACGCACGATGCCACAACCGATCGTGTTCAGGTAGCTTGGAGACAAATCTATGCTGGAATTAATAGAGCCAATGTTTCTATTGATAATATTCCGAAAGTATCTGGCAACGAAGTTATCAAAACAAGATTAATCAATGAAGCCAAGTTTATTAGAGGGTTGCTTTATTTTCAAGCGGTTCGTCTTTGGGGCGGTGTGCCAATTGTTTTACATGAAGCAACTTCTATTGAATTAGGAGGACTTAAAACAAACAGAGCTACAGTTGAAGAAGTTTATACTCAAATCGTTAAAGATTTAACTGATGCCGAAGCTTTGCCAGCTGTTTACACTGCTGCAGATGCCGGCCGTGCAACTTCTGGCGCTGCAAAAGCCATTCTAGCAAAAGTATATCTGACAAGAAAAGACTGGCCAAATGCAATTTCAAAATCTAGAGAAGTAATTAACGGCGGTTACGGATATGCTTTATTCGAAGAATTTCAAGATATTTTTACAAAGACCAAAAAGAACGGAAAAGAACATATTTTCTCTGTACAGTTCGAGCCAAATCAAGCAGGAAATGGTTCTAGCGGAAGTACTTTCCAAGCCACTTCTTTTACTGGATTTACAGCTACAGAACCAGCAGATATTATTTCGGATGTCGCTTTATTCTATGATATTTATGCTGCTGGTGATAAAAGAAGAGATGTAAGTTATGCCAAACAATTACTTAATCCAGCAACTGGAGCGCTTTATACATTTCCGAAACCAATTTTTAAAAAATATCTGGATTTAACGAATCTTGCTACACCGGCAAACGTGTCAATCAACTTCCCTGTAATTCGTTATGCAGACATCCTTTTGTCTTTAGCGGAAGCGATAAATGAACAAAGCGGACCGACAGCAGAATCTTATGAATTGATCAATCAAATACGACGAAGAGCTTTCGGAAAAGCAATCACTACTCCAGATGCAACGGTAGATTTGACTGGACTAAACCAAGCTACGTTTAGAGCGGCAATTCAGGAAGAACGCAAAAAAGAATTTGTTCAGGAAGGACAAAGATGGTTCGATTTAGTTCGCTGGGGAACTTTGGTAACTGAAGTAAAAAAAGTAACTGCTAAAAACTCGGTTTCAGAAAGAAATAACCTTTATCCGATTCCGCAGAGTGAAAGAAATATCAATCCAGACGGTTTACCTCAAAACCCAGGATATTAATCATAACCGTAACTAAAAAAACTATAAAATCATGAAAAATTTAAAAAATAACCTTTTAACCAAAAGCCCTAAAAAGGGACTATTGGTTACTGCATTACTGGTTGCACAATTGGGCTTTGCACAAGACCAGCAAGAGTTTAAAGGAACAATTGGCAAAACGCTGGCGGATTCTAAAGAATATTGGCCGGAGCCTGTAACTGCTCCAAAAGGTGCTCCAAATGTAGTTTGGATTTTATTAGATGATGTTGGATTTGGCGCTTCAAGCTCTTTTGGAGGTTTAATTAATACGCCGACTTTTGATAATCTGGCTAATAACGGATTGCGTTATACCAACTTTCATACCACTGCGATTTGTGCTCCTACCCGCGCCGCTTTATTAACTGGAAGAAATTCTGGAAGAGTTCATGTAAGCGGGTTTTCTCATACAATTTTATCGGCAGGTTTTCCTGGATGGGACGGAAGAATTCCGTCTGATAAAGGAACAATTGCAGAGATTCTTCGTGCAAACGGATACAACACTTTTGCCGTTGGAAAATATGGTGTAACGCCAGATGAAGAAGCTTCAGATGCTGGACCATTTGACAGATGGCCGACTGGAAAAGGTTTCGATCATTTCTACGGATTCTTAGGTTCACAGACCGATCAATACAATCCTGATTTAGTGGAAGATCAAGTTCATATTAAACCTGACGGACGTCATTTAAATGAATTGATTACAGATAAAGCAATCAGCTATATTCAGAAACAACAGAAAGCGGCACCAGGAAAACCTTTCTTTTTATACTATGCGCCGGGAGCAGTTCATGCACCTCATCAAGTTGCTGAAAAATGGGTTGAACCTTACAAAGGAAAATTTGACGAAGGCTGGGATGTTTACCGTGAAAAAGTTTTGGCTAACCAAAAGAAATTAGGAACTGTTCCTGCTAATGCTGTTTTACCAGATCGTAACGCACTTATTACTGAATGGAAAAAACTAAGTCCAGAACAGAAGAAAGTTTACGCAAGATTCATGGAAGTATACGCAGGATTCTTGACTTATACCGATTATGAAATTGGAAGAGTGGTAAATTATCTTAAAGAAAGCGGCCAACTGGATAATACTTTGATTTTTGTTGCAATTGGGGATAATGGAGCGAGTAAAGAAGGGACTTTACAAGGAACAATCAACCAAAGTTTATTCTCGCAGGGAAAAACAGATGAAGAAAACTTCCAAAGCAATTTAAATAATATCGGCGAAATTGGAACGGCGAAGGGTTTAAACACGAATTATCCTTTGGGCTGGGCGCAGGCAACAAACGTTCCTTTCAAAAATTGGAAACAAGATGCACATTCAGAAGGCGGTACTCGCAACCCTTTGATTGTTTTTTATCCAAACGGAATTAAAGATAAAGGCGGTATTAGAAATCAGTACAGCCATGTTACCGATTTGCTTCCAACAACTTTAGCAATTGCTGGAATTAAAGCGCCGGAATATATCAAAGGAATCAAGCAGGATATTATTCAAGGTTCTTCGTTCCAAGCTTCTTTGGATAATCCAAAAGCAGAATCATTACATAAAGTACAGTACTATTACATCTTCGGAAACAGAGCCATTTATAAAGACGGGTGGAAAGCTTCTGCAGCACATTTACCAGATTCATTTGCTGTAAAAAAATCTTTAGGAAGCAACGAAAAACCTGCACCAAGTAATTTTGACACTGATGTTTGGGAATTGTACAACCTAAACGAAGATTTTAACGAACGTAATAATCTGGCTAAAAAATATCCTGAAAAACTGGCTGAACTTCAAAAATTATTTGATGAGCAAGCCAAAGAAAATAACGTCTATCCACTGATTGACTGGCAGGATGTGTACAACAGAAGAATTCACAACACTGGAGCAGATAAAGGAAAAACTGTTTCTGATTTAATTAAACAGGCCACTAAACCTGGCGGAAGCAATAATTAATAAGAGATTGTTATAGAACCTGCAAAAGTTTTTCCCTTGCAGGTTCTAAATTTCCCTAAAAAGAGAAGGTTTTAACAAATTAATGAAAAATTAGAAAATAAAACTCTACTACATCTATAGAATTAGACGTTAAATTATTTATTTTTACATTAAAGTATTCAAATACAAAAAGATATGAAACGGATAGATTATGAAATTATCGGAAAAAAGATTGTCGTTGGGATAATCTTGTTTTTAGTTCCACTGGCTATTTTGGCAGGCGGATTAACATTAATTAATCAATTTTTAAAATAAGAAATCATGGCAATAGTTCAAAAAGAAAAATTAACGAGAGACTTAACGATAAGTTTTTTTATTTATTCATTGCCGGTATTGGCAATTTACCTTTATTTCAAATTAACAGGTGGAGCTGTAAGCGAATCGCATTTAACTTTACCTTCTTTCTTGGAATTTGCACAGCCTGTTTTTGCTAATATCAGAACATGGGGATTAACGGTATTTATGATCGTTTTAGGTATTATAGAATTTGCAGCAGGTTTATACGATGACGAATGGACCGGCGAAGAACGTAAAATTGATATTGTTTGTTTCTTAGCTCCAAAATTACTTTTACCGCCCGTAATTGCTTTTTTCAGCTTAACCGCTCTGCCTTATTTATTACCAAACGCAGCAAATGCATTATCATGGGTTCCTTTTTGGGGCGGGTTTTTCCTGATCGCAATTGCAGACGATTTAACGCAGTATTGGTACCACAGATTACACCATCAAGTTCCGTTTTTATGGCGTTTTCATAGAACACATCATTCAGCTCCGTATATGGGAATGGCTATGGCTTCTAGACAAAACTTTATCTATACGGTTTTCTTTTCTCAAATTTATTTGACAGCGACATTAACTTATTTAGGTTTAGGGCTACCGGCTTTATTTGTTTTGGTAATTAAAAGTTTCATCACTTTAGGTGCACATTCAAGTATAAAATGGGATAAACCTTTTTACAAATACAAAGTTTTACATCCAATTGCATGGGTTTTAGAAAGATTGATTTCTACTCCTGCAACGCATCACGCCCATCATGCCGATACAAGCGGAGACGGTGTCGGTCACTTTAAAGGAAACTTCGGAAACATGTTTTTCATTTGGGATATGATTTTCGGAACTGGATTAATCACTCGTAAATATCCAGAAACATACGGAATGAAATCATACAAACAAGAAGAATGGTATGCACAGTTTCTTTGGCCGATATTCAAATCTAAAAAAGAAGGAAGTGCTCTGGCCGAAGGTGTTTTAGCTGTTCCTCTAAAAGCAAAACCTGTTGTAGAAACTGCTGAACAAACTCCCGTTTTAGAGCAGGCTTAATAATTCTGAATATGAAAAATCAAATCTTAAAAACCAGCATAACAGCAATTGCCTTTTTATGGGCAATTGCTGCTTTTTCGCAAAATGAAAATCACAGCTCTTTAACTTTAGATTCCTTTTATTCTAAAATAAAAAGTCAAAAAAATCCACAGATTGTTGACGCTAGAACGCCAGAAGAATTTGCTTTAAATCATATTGAAGGCGCAGTAAATTTCAATCTGCAATCTGAAAATTACGATCAATATGTCGCAAAACTGGACAAATCTAAACCCGTTTTTATTTATTCTATCGGCGCTGGAAGAAGTGTTGCTTTAGAAAAAGAATTACTAAAAACAGGATTTGAAGAAGCCTACAGTCTAGAAGGCGGCATTGCGAATTGGATTGGAAATGGAAAACCTTTTTATTCGAATCTAAAAAGTAAATTATCCTTAAAGGAATTCAATAAAATTATTGCCGATAACAAAACCGTTTTGGTTGATGTTGGCTCCAAATACTGCGGTCCTTGCAAAAAAGTGAAACCTGTTTTAGAAACCATAAGAGCAGAATACGGTTCGAATTTAAAAATTGTAGAAATTGAATTGGAAGACAGTCCGCAAGTTATCGCCGATTTAAAAACAGTAAAAGTTTTCCCGACTTTGATTTTATATGAAAACGGTAAAATTATTTTTAAGAAAGAAGGAATCAATGATTTAAAAAATGAAGTTGATGTTGCTTTGGCTTCTAAGTAGCATTTAAGCTTTGTCAAAGTTTAAAACTTTGACAAAGTTCTATATCATAATGTTTGTCAGGCTGAGCGAAGTCGAAGCCCCGCAAGCAAAATCGTCAATCTTTGTAGAGTTTCTCGTGAAGATTTGCTTCGCCTGTTCGCTATCGCTCGGGTCTCCTTCGTCGAAATGACAAAAAATGTGTGTAAAATTTTGTCAAAGTTTCAAACTTTGACAAAGTTCTCCAACTCCTCAGAAAAACTAACCAAAACCCTATATGGCAAACTATAAAAAAATAACCAAAATTGTTTTACCCATTTTATTAATTCTTCTCATTCTAGCCGCATTTTTATTCTGGCCCATAAATACTAATGGAACTTTAGTAAAAGAAGATCAAAAATTAGCTGAAGGAAAAAAAGCTTTTTTAGCTTCTAAACCAACAACGGATTCAGCATCAAAAAAAAAGACCAACATCATCATTCTTCTTGCAGATGATTTGGGAAAATATGATATTTCGCTCTACGGCGGAAAATCGACTCCTACACCGCAAATTGATTCTCTTGCAAGTTCAGGCGTTACTTTTACTGACGGATATGCATCGGCTGCCATTTGTTCGCCTTCCCGCGCAGGCTTGATTACAGGAAGATATCAAGAACGTTTTGGACACGAATATCAGCCTGGAGACCGTTACCCGAAAAACAATTTGGAATATTACGCTTTCAAATATTTACTGAATACCAATAATTGGCGATTAAATGATAAAATCGAATACCCAAATGATGCTTCAATTGCAACACAAGGCTTACCAAAATCTGAAATCACTTTTGCCGATTTAGCTAAAAGACAAGGTTACGCTACCGGAATTATTGGAAAATGGCATTTGGGACATAATAAAGGATTTTTTCCTTTAGACCGTGGTTTCGATTATCATTACGGCTTTTATCAAGCATTTTCATTATTTGCTCCAGAAGACAATAATCCAGATATTATCAATCATCATCATAAAGATTTTACCGATAAAATGATTTGGGGCAAAGGCCGTGTCGGAATTGGACAAATTCGTCGAGACAGTACAATTATTGACGAAAAAGCGTATTTAACAGAAAAATTTGCTGATGAAGCTGAAGCTTTCATAGATAAGAATAAAAACAAACCGTTCTTATTATACATTCCGTTCAATGCGCCGCACACGCCATTTCAAGTCCGTAAAAAATATTACGATCGTTTTCCGAATGTAAAAGACGAAAATAAACGTGTCTATTTTGCCATGATCAGCGCTTTAGATGATGCAATTGGAAGAATTCGAGAAAAAGTTAAACAAGAAGGTTTGGAAGACAATACCTTAATTATTTTTGCCAGTGATAACGGCGGTGCAGATTATACTTTTGCTACAACAAATGCACCATTAAAAGGCGGTAAATTTTCGCATTTCGAAGGCGGTATAAATGTTCCATTTGCACTTTCGTGGAAGGGAAAAATCAAACCTCACACAGTTTATAAACAGCCTGTAAGTACTTTAGATTTTTTCACAACCATTGCATCTGCGATTGGTTCTGATTTACCAAAAGACAGAGTTTATGACGGTGTGGATTTAGTAAAAACTGTCAATGAAAACAAAACGGCACATAAAGATTTATACTGGCGTTCCGGCGATGCAAAAGCCATTCGAAGCGGCGACTGGAAACTAGTCATCAGTGGAAAAACACATGAAAATTGGCTGTACAATCTAGCTTCTGATAAATTTGAAAAAACAGATCTGGCTCAAAAAAATCCAGAAAAAGTAAACGAATTACAAACTGCCTTACAAACTTGGGAAAAAGGATTAATTAAACCACTTTGGCCAAATTTAACCTATTATGAATTTGACTTTGGTAAACAGAAATACTTTGTAGATTTGTAATTCTAAATACAAACCCGACAGGTTTTAAAAACCTGTCGGGTTTAATTCTAAAGATCAATTGCCTCCAGCTTTAACTGGAGGTTTAAAATTTAAAATACAGAAGGGCTTTAGCCAAACTTTTTATTCGGCTAAAGCCTTTTATTCCTTTAAACCTTTTACCTACAGCTAAAGCTGTAGGCAATTCAAATTCTTTATATTTAATGTCAACCTCAACAAAATTTACCATTCACGAAGATTGGACTGTCGTTATTCTCGGTTTTCTAATTATCGGAATTTCTCTTTTTCTTTTTCTTCCTCAAGTTCCCGTTTTTAAATGGACAAATGTAACCGATTTAATTACCAATGTATTTGAAATTAAAAACATTCAAATCATTGGATTACAATTTATTTACTTTTTATTCATCGGAGTTATCGGAACTTTTTTAGTTGGAAAATCCATTAGAAATTTCCTTTTCGGATTTCCAATCATTTATATTCTCACCATTCTCGCACTAGTTATTGCTGGAAATACAGAAGTTAAAGCACTTAATCTTGAAGCTGTGATTTTCAGTTTAGTAATCGGGTTAATTATCGGCAACTTTTTCAAACTTCCAGAATGGTTTCGTTCCGCTTTATCAACAGAACTTTTTGTCAAAATCGGACTGGTTTTATTGGGAACAAGTGTGATTTTTTCTGATATTTTAAAGGCAGGTTCATTAGGCTTAATTCAGGCATTAGTGGTTGTTTTATCTGTCTGGTATTTTGCCTTTTGGCTTTGCCGAAAACTAAAAGTAGACGAAGAATTAACAATGATGATTTCCAGCGCGGTTTCTATCTGTGGTGTTTCTGCCGCAATTGCAACTTCTGGGGCGATAAAAGGAGATTCCAAAAAATTATCCTATGTCATTTCTATGGTTTTAGTAACTGCAATTCCAATGATGATTTTTATGCCCATAATTGCAAGTCATTTTAATTTCCCGGAAGAAGTTACTGGAGCGTGGCTTGGCGGCAGTATTGATACATCTGGAGCCGTTGTCGCTTCGGGAACTTTGGTTGGCGAAACCGCTTTAAAAATAAGTACAATTGTCAAGTTTTCTCAAAATGTTTTACTGGGATTAGCCGCTTTTGCAATTTCTATTTATTGGACTTATACACATAATGAATCATCAGAAGTTCAAAAGTCTAAACCAACGCTTGGTGTCATTTGGGAACGTTTTCCAAAGTTTGTAATTGGATTTATTTTGGCTTCAATTGTCTTTTCGTTTTTCGTTTCTCCAGAAACTCGCGATACAGTAAAAGAAAGTTAAAAGAATCTGCAGGGACTTTGGTTTGCTTTGGCTTTTACGAGTATTGGTTTAGAAACTAATTTTAAAGATTTATTACAACACAATAGTAGAAAACCGTTAATTGCATTTTTGACAGCTCAGCTATTCAATATAATTATCACTTTGATTATTGCTTTTTTTCTTTTTAAACCTTAAAATAGTTCTATCAAAAAGTAATAGTAATTAAAATTCTTAATCAAACCCGACAGGTTTTTGAAACCTGTCGGGTTTATCTTTCCAATGAAATTAATTATTTTTCAATCTTCAATTGCCTCCAGCTTTAGCTGGAGGTTTTTTAATTTAATCTGATAAAGGCTTTAGCCAAACTTATTATTCGGCTAAAGCCTAAATTATTTCTAAATCTTTTACCTCCAGCTAAAGCAGGAGGCAATTCATTCTTTTTTATTGCGAAAATAATCAACATCTAAACCCGACAGGTTTTTGAAACCTGTCGGGTTTGTATCTCTTATTCAATTATTAAACCTAAAAAAGCAAGTAAAAACTGTATAAATAAAATCAATTCTTAGTTGCTTTAATATTTTCAAAAAACAAAAACAAATTACTAATTATCAACTATTTACAATTTAAAAAACAATTATTCTTTTCCTTTCATTTCTTCGTATTTCCAAAAAAATTAAATAATCTTTTGGTTTTCATTATAATAAAATTAACTTTGTCTATAGGATTAGTAGAGTTTAACAATAAAGAACTGCATTTTGAAAACAACAGCTTACACATCGCATTATATTATTCCCGAAAAAATCACTTATAACATTTTTGGTTATATGTGCAAATGCTGTTAAAATCCTATCTCCATTTTCGTTTTTAAGATGAAAATAAAATCACAAACCAAATTTCATACTGACCTATTAATGATTGATGCTCTACTGCATTGAGCGTAAAAACATGTCAAAATCAGAATAAATAAAAAAAAGCAATAACTAAAACAAGACTAAAATGAGAATAATGCACTGCCCTACTCTTTCATAGTAAAAATCATTTCTGCGGCAACGGAAATGGCAAGACTCAAAGAACATTTATCACTAAAAAAAGCCTTCGGAAATTGAAAAATCAATTTTTCGTATCGCTTTATTATTTAAATCCAAAAAAGTAATGAACAAGAAATTACACGCCCTTTTGTGGATTTTTGTATTCTTAATTTCTACGGGAATTAAAGCACAAAATACACAACCCTTAATCAATTCGACTTTAAATGGTACCGTTATCGATCAGGTTACCAATCAGCCAATTCCTGGGGTTACAGTTCAAATTAAAGGAACAACGCACGCAGCAGTAACCGATTTAGATGGAAAATTTTATTTCCAAACCGGACAAAAATTCCCTTATACTTTAGTTGTAAGCTATTTAGGATATGTTACAACTGAACATATTGCTACCAAAGATTTCGTTCAAATTTCTTTGAAAGAAGATGTGAAAGAATTAAATGAAATCGTCATCATTGGATACGGAAGCACTTCTAAAAAAGATTATACAGGAGCAGCCGAAACTGTCGCTCAAATGTCATTAAAAGCTACTCAGAAAACATTAGAAAGTTCGCTTCAGGGTTCTGTAGCGGGTGTAAACGTAACGCAGACTTCGGGTGCACCAGGTGCAGGAATGAGTATTCGTATTCGTGGAGGAAGTTCGATTCAAGGCGGAAATGAACCTTTATATGTAATCGATGGTTTTCCATTATATAATTCAGAAGTTACTTCGGGCGTTTTGAGCGGTACGCCAACTAATCCGCTTTCTACAATAAATCCAGCCGATATTGAGTCGATTACAGTTTTAAAAGATGCTTCATCAACAGCAATTTATGGTTCTAGAGGAGCAAACGGAGTTGTTATTATTACAACCAAAAAAGGATCTAATACGGTAACAACTGTAAATTACGATTTTACAATTGGCCAGCAGGAAGTTCGTAAAAAAATTGATTTATTGGATGCTCAAGGTTTTTCAAGATTAAGAAATGCCGCTTTATACGATTCTAATCCAGCAGGAGGAACAAACCAATATTTAAGCGATGCACAGATTGCTCAATTAGGAAAAGGAACCGACTGGCAGGATGCCGCTTTCCAAAAAGGATTAACACAGAATCACCAGTTAAGTATTTCTGGCGGTAATAACCAAACCAAATTTGCGGTTTCTGGAAATTATTACAATCAAGAAGGAATTATTAAAAATACAGGTTTTGAGCGTTTCAGCACGCGTGTTAATTTAACTTCAAAAATAAGCAGTAAAGCTAGATTTGGATTGAATTTAACTCTTGCAGAAACTAAAGCTAAAGTAGCTCCGAGTGGTTTAGTTACCGCTTTATTGAGCATGCCCCCAACTGCAACTATTTACGAGCCAGACGGAAGTTATACTTTAAGAAATCCGTTTGAGAATATTTTTGCCAATCCGATTGCCACTTTAAACGAACGTAAAAATCAATCGATTACCGATCGTATTTTAGGAACAGTTTACGGCGAATATGATATATTGAAAAATTTAGTTTTGAAAGTTTCTTTTGGAACTGATGTTATTTTCAACAAAGAAAAAAGTTATCTGCCGGCAAGTATTTACGAAGGTTCGATTACAAATGGAGAAGGAAAAATTGGTAATGCCGATTCTAAAAGCTGGTTAAATGAAAACACTTTAACGTATACTACCGTTTTTGGCGAAAAACACCATTTAAACGCTCTCGCAGGTTACACACAGCAAAGATCGACAAGAGAATTCTCTACAGCAGGATCACAGCAATATGTAAACGATATTACAGGTTATTACAGTTTACAAAGCGGTAATATTGCCTTGATGCCTTCTTCTGGCGAAAGTACTTGGGCATTGAATTCGTATTTATCGAGAGTAAATTACAATTATGATTCGAAATATTTCTTGACTGGAAGTATCCGTGCCGATGGTTCTTCTCGTTTTGGAAAAGACAATAAATGGGGCTATTTCCCTTCTGTTGCTGCCGCTTGGCAGATTAGCAACGAAGATTTCTTTACTCCGATAAAAAGTGTTGTTAACAGCTTAAAAATTAGAAGCAGCTGGGGTGCAACAGGGAATCAGGAAATTGGAGAATATCAGTCTTTATCGACTTTAACAAGTGTAAAATACCTATTTGGAGATCAAATTTATACTGGTTTTACGCCTACGCGAATTGCCAACGATAATTTAGGATGGGAATTAACGAATCAGTTTGATGCTGGTGTTGATGTTGGTTTCTTCGATGATAAATTGAATTTAACGGTTGATGTGTATCGCAAAACAACCAAAAACTTATTATTAGACGTACAGCTTCCATATACAACTGGATTTACCTCTTCGTTACAAAATTTTGGTTCAGTTCAAAATCAAGGAATCGAATTGGGTTTGAATGCTTCTCTTGGAAATACAGCTTTTTCTTGGACATCAAATTTCAACATTGCCTTCAACAGAAACAAAATTATTGCTTTAGGAAATGGTGCTGAATTTTACACTTTCGGAAATTACATTTTAAAAGTAGGACAATCTTTAGGAACTTTCTACGGTGCAGTTACAGACGGAATTTTACAAACTGACGAAATAGCAACTAAAGGAGTTTTTACTGGAAATGCAGCGCCTAAAGCCGGAGATCGTTTATACAAAGATATCAATGGAGACGGAGCTTTTACAACCGCAGCTGATAGAACTAGTATTGGAGATGCACAGCCAGATTTTGTTTTCGGATTCTCTAATAATTTTACTTACAGAGGTTTTGAATTAGCTGTTTTAGTAAATGGTTCTGTCGGAAATAAAATCCTGAACGGAAACTTACAAGCTTTAGAATTATACAACGGACAGCAAAATGCTTCGACTTCTGCTCTAGACGCTTGGACGCCTACAAATCCGAGCAATACAACCCCGAGAGCCAAATTAGATCCTGCACCGGTTTTCTCTAACCGATTTGTAGAAGATGGTTCTTTCGTGAGATTAAAAAACATCACTTTAAGTTACAATCTGCCTAAGAAATTATCAGAAAAATTAAGCTTAACATCAGTGAAATTCCGTGTAATTGGAGAAAACTTATTGACGTGGACAAAATACAAGGGCTACGATCCTGAAGTAACCAACGGAACGACCATTTCTCCCGGAACAGATACTGGAATTTATCCAGCATCTAAAACAATTTCAGGCGGTTTAAGCGTAACATTCTAAAAGATTTATCATGAAAAAGACAATCATATTCACTTTCGCAGTGCTCTTTTTAATAAGTGCCTGCAATCCGTTAGACGAAGATCCAAAAGCATTTATCTCGTCCAGTAATTTTTACAAAACAACCGAAGATGCAGATGCGGCCGTAATTGCCATTCACAACGCCATCAACAGTTCTACGCATACTTTGTACAATCGATTGATTCAGATTGCAACCGAAATGGCAACAGACGATTACGAAGCTGGACCAAGAGCTAGAAATGCGCATGTTAGAGCATTATCCAACTTAACACACGATGCTTCAAACGACCGTATGATCGAATTATGGAGACAAAGTTATGACGGTATCAACAGAGCCAACGTTGCGATTGATAATATTACGAAGAATCCAAATCTTAATTCACAGAAAGACAAAGATTTAATTAATGAAGCTAAATTTTTAAGAGCACTTTTATACTTTAATTTAGTAAGATGGTTTGGAGATGTTCCGTTGGTTTTGCATGAAACAACAGTTTTAACGCCTGAAGCCATCAATGTTTCAAATACGCCTGAAGCAGATGTTTACACACAGATTGAAAACGACTTAATTGATGCAGAAGCACTTCCGGTAGTACAGCAAAATAAAGGCCGTGTTACAGCGGGAGCTGCAAAAAGTATTTTGGCTAAAGTGTATTTAACCGAAAAAAAATGGCAGAAAGCAGCAGAAAAAAGTAAAGAAATCATTGACAGCAAGGTTTATGATTTATTCGAAAATTATGCTGATGTCTTTAATGTGGCAACCAAAAACGGAAAAGAACATATTTTTTCCGCTCAGTTTAAAGGATTGACCAACTGGAACGGAAACATGCTTGCTTCTACCGCCGCGCCAACATCAGTTCCAGGAATTGCAGGAGATCAAGCCGATGCTTTACACAAAGAAGGTGGCCTTTTTGAAGCTTTCGCAGAAACAGATAAAAGAAAGTACATCACTTTCGCAGTAGAATTTGTAAGTCCGACTGATGGAAAAACCTATAAAGTTACACCGCATTTCAATAAATATTTTGATCCTGCAACGCCGACTTCGCCAGGGCAGTCTTCTAAAAATACGCCAATTATCAGATTTGCTGAAATACTATTAATTTATGCTGAAGCCGTAAACGAACAAAACGGCGGTCCAACTGTAGAAGCTTATGCCGCAGTTGACCGAGTGCGAACAAGAGCTGGAATTGCATTACTAGCAACAACTTCTCCTGCTTTAAGCCAAGATGCTTTTAGAGAAGCAGTTTTTGAAGAAAGAAGAAAAGAATTGGTTTACGAATACCAGCGCTGGTTTGATTTAGCAAGAAGAGGTCCAGATTATTTCGTAGCAAAACTAAAAGCGGCTGGAAAAACAAACGCACAACCCAAACACGTTCACTTCCCAATTCCGCAAAGAGAATTGGATTTGAATCCGAATTTGAAACAAGTTCCGGCTTGGAGGTAAATGTTTTTTTTAAACACATAGAAACATAGTTTTTTTCCTTTCGAAAAGAATATAAAAGAGAAATATATTCTCCACACATAGCTATGTTTTTTGATGTGAGTGAAACGCCTTCTTAAGTCTATAAATACTATGTTTCTATGTGTTTAAAAAAACTTTTCTAATAAATTAAAAATATACTAACAGTAAATTATAATAAGATGAATAAAAGAATAAACATTTTATTTTCTGTCCTATTGACAGGGATAATTGGTTCTTATGAATCCGAAGCCCAAAACGCATCTGATAAGCCCAATGTAATTTTGATTATGGTGGACGATATGGGTTATTCGGATTTGGGAAATTATGGGTCTGAAATTAAAACACCTAATCTAGATCGTTTAGCGAAAGAAGGAACACGTCTTCGCGAATTTTACAACAACTCGATTTGTGCACCAACAAGAGCTTCTTTATTAACGGGACAATATCAGCACAAAGCGGGTGTTGGTTATTTTGATGTCAATCTTGGTTTACCTGCTTATCAAGGGTATTTAAACAAAGAATCTTTGACTTTAGGTGAAGTTTTCCGTTCTGGTGGTTACAGCACTTTAATGTCTGGAAAATGGCATGTAGGTTCTGAAGATCAAGCGCAATGGCCGAATCAAAGAGGTTTTGATAAGTTTTACGGAATCTTAAAAGGTGCCGCGAATTATTTTGATACCAAACCGCTTCCTTTCGGGAAAACGGCTTATCCAGTAAAAATGATTCGTAATAATGAAGAACTGCATCCAAAAGATGATTCGTATTACTTCACAGATGAAATTGGAAACAATGCGGTTACTTTCTTAGACGAACAAAATAAAGAAAACAAGCCTTTCTTTTTATATTTAGCGTTTACTGCGCCTCACTGGCCATTGCAGGCAAAAGCGGTTGATATTGCCAAATACAGAGGCAAATTTGACGAAGGCTGGGATGCTTTAAGAGAAAAAAGAATTAAAAAATTAAGAGAAAACGGAATTTTACTTCCTAATCAAACTATAGCTCCTCGTGATCCAGAAGTTCCAGAATGGGATAAGTTAACGTATGATGAAAAACAATTCTGGAAAGCTAAAATGGAAGTCTACGCTGCAATGGTAGATAACATGGATCAAAATGTTGGAAAGGTTTTAGATAAATTAAAAGCGCTGAAAAAAGACAAAAACACCTTAATTATTTTTATTGCTGATAACGGCGCTCAAGGCGGATTTAATACTTACAATCCTTTAAAAAGAGGTTTAGTTCGCAATGACGGACCAATTGGAAGTTCAGGATCTTTTGATTATCAGGAACAAAACTGGGCTTATCTTTCTAATACACCTTTACAGGATTATAAAAACAATATGCACGAAGGCGGTTTCAGTTCTCCTTTTATTGCTTGGTATCCATCAAAAATTAAAGCAGGAAGAATTGACAAAGGAACGGGACATATCATTGACCTTGCTCCTACTTTCTACGAATTGGCTGGAATCGAATATCCTAAAAACCTAAACGGTGTAAATTCTAATCCGCTTGCGGGTAAAAGTTTGCTTCCTGTATTATTTGACAATGCTGCAGAAGTAAACCGTGGCGCACCATTATTCTGGGAAAGAGCAGGAAACAGAGCGGTTAGAGAAGGAAAATGGAAATTGGTTTCTATTTATCCGTCTTACCAATGGGAACTTTACGATCTGGAAGCTGATCGCGGCGAAACTACGAACGTTGCCGCTCAAAACCCTGGAATTGTAAATGACCTTTCTGCAAAATATTTTGACTGGGCAGATAAAACGGGAGTGGTTGAATACAGCAAATTCAAACAGAGAAGTGAATTGATTCCTGGAGCTGCAGCTAAAAAATAATTCTCAATTCTAGAACGTTTGATCTTTCTGAATTTTGAAAACTACCTAAAAGGATCGAAAAAATGAGTTTAAAAACTTATTTTCTGATCCTTTTTTATTTCTACAAAAAAACAGAAAATACTTAAATTCAGATTATTAAAACTTAAAAATTATATTTATCACAGAATATATTCATATCGTTTCAAATAAAATTCAAAAAAGATTTGGATTTGATTACAATAAATTTAACTTTGTCTATAGAATTAGTAGAGTTTAAACAATTAAAGAACTACATTTTGAAAACAGCAGAAAAAATCTCGTTTTACATTTCTCCTAAAAAATTGACATATAACACTTTTTGTTATATGTGCAGCTGTTGTTAATTCTTCCATAATCTCGTTAATCGATTTTTAAAATCGAATTAAAAAACGAAACCCTATTATAGCCCAAACACTTTCCTACTGAATCATTCAATTATTTTGACGCATTTAATGCATTAAAAGGATTTAATATTTCATCAAAACTCAATTATACGATTGTTGATGCATTTTAAATTGAGTTGTGGTGCAAAGCTTAATTACAAACCAAAAACAAACCGTTATGAATTCATTTTATCAAGAAATAGCCAAAAAGCATCAGAGCTTATCCATCTTACCTCAAAAAAAAGACATTCATCAATTTATAGAAGATTTGTTCTCTGTTTTATTTTCAAACACATCAAAATCTTTTGGGCATTTGCCTATTATTGAACATAAGTTTGAAGTACTGGAAAAAGAATTTAATGAAATTGTCCGAAATTATACTTCGGACAAAAATGACAGTTTTAAGCAATCTATAAACTTCTTTGAAGCTCTTCCAGAATTGTACCGAAAAACGTTGAATGATGCCGAAACGATTTATGCTAAAGATCCCGCAGCAAAGTCGATAGAAGAAGTACTCTACGCCTATCCCGGATTTTTTGCCATTGCGGTTTATCGTTTTTCAAATCAGTTATGGAAACAGGAATTGCGACTTTTGGCTAGAACATTTTCAGAATATGCACATATCAAAACTAGTATAGAAATTCATCCCGGAGCACAAATCGGCGACGAATTTGCAATCGATCACGGAACTGGAATTGTAATTGGAGAAACGACTATAATTGGCAATAACGTACAAATTTATCAAGGCGTTACGCTTGGCGCTTTGAGTGTTAAAAAAGAAGAGGCTTTCATTAAAAGACATCCAACGATTGAAGACAATGTTGTTATTTATGCCAATAGTACCATTCTGGGCGGTCAGACTACGGTTGGAAAAGATTCTATTATTGGCGGCAATGTTTGGCTTACCTATTCGGTTCCTTCAAATTCTGTTGTTTATCATAAAAATGAAATGAAGATTAAGGATAATAATCCATTTCCTGAACCTATTTTTTATTCTATTTAATATTCAGGTTGTCATGAAGTATCAAAACATTTTAGAAACAATTGGAAATACCCCTCACGTTAGATTAAACAAGCTTTTTAAATCACACGAAGTTTGGATTAAACTGGAAAAATCAAATCCAGGTTCGAGTATTAAAGACCGAATTGCTTTGGCGATGATTGAAGATGCAGAACAAAAAGGATTAATAAATAAAGAAACCATTATTATTGAACCAACATCTGGTAATACTGGAATCGGACTTTCGTTGGTTGCAGCTGTAAAAGGCTATAAAGTAATTGTGGTTATACCCGAATCGATGAGTATTGAACGCAGAAAAATTCTAAATGCTTATGGAGCAGAATTCGTTTTAACGCCAAGAGAAAAAGGAACTTCTGGTGCGGTTGAAAAAGCTATAGAATTGGCTTCAATCACCAAAAATTCTTTTATTCCATCGCAATTTACGAATCAAGCTAATGTTGCCATTCACGAAAAAACCACAGCTTTAGAAATTTTAGCCGATTTTCCAGACGGAATCGATTATCTGATTTCAGGCGTTGGAACAGGCGGACATATTACCGGCGTTTCGAAAGTATTAAAACAGCATTTTCCTAAGCTGAAGACTTTCGCTGTTGAACCGGCTTTATCTCCAGTTTTAAGCGGCGGACAACCTTCTCCACATCCATTTCAGGGAATTGGTGCAGGATTTATTCCAGAAGTTTTTAATCGAGAATATATAGATGAGATTATAACGGTTGAAAAAAATGAATCCTTTCATTACGCGAAAAGAATAACCCAGGAAGAAGGTATATTTTCTGGTATTTCAACTGGAGCCGCTTTAGCCGCAATTTCAAAAACATTAAAAAACATACCTGAAAATGCCGTAATTCTAACTTTTAATTACGACACAGGTGAAAGATATTTATCTGTAGATGAGTTATTTGATTAAAATTTTATAAATAACTTTAAGCAATCCAAAAAATAAATTATAAATCAATTTAAAAAACCAAAAAATGGCAGAACCACAAAAACAACAGACCGCATTAGGCGATGTTGCAGCAAGACAACTCGCAATAGCAACACGTACAGTCCCTCAAATTGGAACCGTTACACCGAGATGGCTAACACATCTTTTACATTGGACACCAGTAGAATCGGGTGTATTTCGTTTGAATAAAGTTAAAAACGCTAATCACATCGAAGTAGATTGTTCGGCACGCGACGAAAGAGTTTTACCAAATACTTTTGTCGATTACATCGAAAATCCTAGAGAATACAATCTGGCAGCCGTTCAAACGATTGTCGATGTGCATACTCGTGTTTCTGATTTATACAGCAAACCATATAACCAAATTTCCGAACAGCTTCGTTTGGCAATCGAAACAATTAAAGAACGTCAGGAAAGCGAATTAATCAACAATAAAGATTACGGTTTATTAAGTAATGTAGCGCCGTCACAAGTTATCAAAACAAGAACTGGCGCGCCAACTCCAGATGATTTGGACGAATTGCTGACTAAAGTTTGGAAAGAACCAGGTTTCTTTTTATTACACCCTTTAGCAATCGCTGCTTTTGGCCGAGAATGTACTCGCCGTGGTGTTCCGCCTCCAACAATTTCTTTATTTGGATCTCAGTTTTTAACTTGGAGAGGAATTCCGCTTATTCCTTCAGATAAACTGCCAATTGTAAAAGGAAAATCAAAAATTATTCTTTTAAGAACTGGAGAAAGCCGTCAAGGTGTTATCGGATTAATTCAGCCAGGATTACAAGGCGAACAATCTCCAGGATTATCTGTTCGTTTTATGGGAATTAATGAAAAAGCGATTGCTTCGTATTTGGTTTCTCTTTATTGCTCTTTGGCTATTTTGGTAGATGATGCTATTGCTGTTTTAGAAGATGTAGAAATAGGAAAGTATCATGAGTACAAATATTAATAATAACGGTTTACCCAACATCGACGATTTGCAAAATTTAGCAAACGAGTTGTTCAAAGCGCTGCCTAACGAGTTTCCGAAAGAAATTTCGTTAAGTCCAGACAAAGCTGAACATCCTCGTGCGACAAAGATTGCAGAAACGATATTGCAGACAGGACACGTTGATCAATTAGAGCAGCTTCCCTTGGCAATTCCGTCGAATGTACAGCCGGCACAGCATTCCTTCAGCGGATTTGGCGTTTCTCCTTCTGTATTAAATTACGGAAATACGGGAGCTTCTGCCTTGTACCCGAATGCTGGAGCAGGATTTGATCCGCAGAGCAAAAATTCATCTTCTGGAGTTCAGGAAAACCATGATTTAAATATCCATGATCCGCATACTGGATTTCAAGATATTAATTTAAATAATGGAAGTCCGCAGCTCAATGAAGAATCGATTTTTTCATCGTTGTTGTTGAATAATCAATATCTGCCATTTCAAACACAAAATTCTTCTTTTGAAATTGAATTACAGGCGGCTTTGGCTTCTGTTGATACACAGTTTAAAAAACGTGATGATAATCCGTTTAACGGAAATGATTCAGGAGCTTCGTATTATTTTTTAGAACAAAATCCTTTTGCTTTTGACAAAAGAAATACGGATATTATTGTTGGAAATTCTTTTGATGCCAAAGAAATCAATCTTTATAAAGGACATCATTTCAATGCAGAACTGGTAAAAAAAGATTTCCCAATTCTGAGAGAAACCGTAAATGGAAAACCTCTTGTTTGGTTTGATAATGCTGCAACGACACAGAAACCGCAATCGGTTATTGATAGAATTGCTTATTTCTACGAACATGAAAATTCGAATATCCACCGCGCGGCACACGAATTAGCGGCTCGCGCATCTGATGCGTATGAAGCCGCTCGTGAAAAAGTAAAAACATTTTTGAATGCTAGTTCTGTAAACGAAATTGTTTTTGTGAGAGGTGCAACAGAAGGAATAAATTTAGTTGCTTCAACTTGGGGCGATCAGAATTTAAATTCGGGCGACGAAATTATTGTCAGTAATTTGGAACATCACGCGAATATTGTTCCGTGGAAACGTCTAGCTGATAAAAAAGGTTTAAAATTAAGAGTCATTCCTGTTGATGATGACGGACAGATTTTACTAGATGAATATGCAAAACTGCTTAACTCGAAAACACGATTGGTTGCTTTTACACAAGTTTCGAATGCATTAGGAACCGTAACACCCGCCAAAAAAATAGTTGAAATGGCTCACGCAGCCGGTGCAAAAGTTTTGATTGATGGCGCACAATCAGTTTCGCACATGAAAGTGGATGTTCAAAATCTAAATCCCGATTGGCTGGTTTTCTCTGGACATAAATTATTTGGCCCAACGGGAATTGGCGCTTTGTACGGAAAAGAAGATTTATTGAATGAAATGCAACCGTATCAATCTGGCGGCAATATGATTCAGGATGTGACTTTTGAGGAAATAAAATACCACAAAGCACCCAATCGTTTTGAAGCTGGAACAGGAAATATCGCCGATGCAATTGGTCTTGGCGCTGCAATTGATTATGTTACCAAATTAGGAATCGAAGCGATCGGTCAGTACGAGCATTATTTATTAGAATATGCTACCAGACTTTTAAAAGAAATTCCAGGCGTACGATTAATTGGAACTGCCAAAGATAAAGCGAGTGTATTGTCTTTTAACCTTCAAGGTTATTCTAACGATCAGGTTGGACAAGCTTTAAACAAAGAAGGCGTTGCAGTAAGAACCGGTCATCATTGTGCGCAGCCTATTTTACGCAGAATGGGAGTTGAAACTACAGTTCGTCCTTCATTGGCATTTTACAATACAACTCAGGATGTCGATACTTTTATTAAAACCTTATGGGAATTGAAAAAAGTTAAATTCTAAAATAAAAATGAGTCAATGCTTTAAAAACATTGACTCATAAGAAATAGTTACTTTTTTTGATATTTTAAGTAATTATAACCAGAAGGCGATTGTTTAATTACAGTCGCCTTTTTATATCATTAAAGTTACGTAGAAATAATTAATTTCTAAACTCATTCAAAGATTTCTCGATAATCTCAAGGCATTCATTAATCTGCTCTTCGGTCATTACCAAAGGCGGTGCCAATCTAATTTTGTTACCGTGAGTTGGTTTTGCTAATAATCCGTTGTCTCTAAATTTTAAGCAGATTTCCCAAGCTAAATCAGAATCTTCGTCTGTGTTGATTACGATTGCATTCAGAAGACCTTTTCCACGAACCAGCGTAATTAAGTTATTTTTTTCGGCAATTTTATTTAATCCTTCTCTTAAAATAATTCCTAAACGTTCGGCATTTTCAGCTAGTTTTTCGTCTTTAATTACTTCAAGAGCCGCAATTGCAACCGCCGCCGCAACTGGATTTCCTCCAAAAGTAGATCCGTGTTGTCCTGGTTTAATCACATTCATGATTTCATCATTACACAAAACAGCCGAAACTGGATAAACACCGCCAGAAATTGCTTTTCCTAAAATTAAAATATCCGGCTGTACATTTTCGTGATGAACGGCTAATAATTTTCCAGTACGCGCGATTCCTGTCTGAACCTCATCGGCAATAAAAAGAACATTGTGTTTTTCGCAAAGTGCTTTTGCTTTCGCTAAATACCCTTCAGAAGGCACATACACTCCCGCTTCACCTTGAATTGGTTCCACCAAGAATCCGGCAATATTTTTAGATGAATTTAAAGCGTTTTCCAGCGCTTCCAAATTATCATATTCAATTTTTATAAAACCATCTGTAAAAGGTCCGAAGTTTTTACGAGCAGTTTCATCATTTGAAAATGAAATAATTGTAGTCGTTCTTCCGTGAAAATTATTCTCGCATACAATAACCTGCGCTTGATTTTCTGGAATTCCTTTTACTTCATAAGCCCATTTTCTGCAGACTTTAAGTGCTGTTTCAACTGCTTCCGCACCTGTATTCATTGGCAGCACTTTATCAAAACCAAAATATTTGGTTACATATTCTTCGTAATTTCCTAATTTATCATTGTAAAAAGCACGGGAAGTCAAAGTCAGTTTCTGCGCTTGTTCTAACATTGCACCAACAATTTTTGGATGACAGTGCCCTTGATTTACAGCAGAATAAGCGGATAAAAAGTCATAATATTTTTTACCGTCAACATCCCAAACATATACGCCCTCTCCACGCTCTAAAACTACCGGAAGCGGATGGTAATTATGAGCTCCATATTTATTCTCTTTTTCAATCAAAACTTCTGATTTTGATGAAAGTGCTTTTTCTGTACTTATCATAATCTGCTTTTTATTTCGACAAAAATATTAAAAATAAATTTAATTTCAAGCATAAATACTATTTTTGACTTAAAAATAACAAAAATTAAGTCAAAAAGTAATTTTTAAAGCTTTTAAAAAACAATATTTATTTTATTAGAAACACCATTTTGTGACTGATTATTAAAAAAAATAATTACTTTTATAAATCATCATCAACTTGATTTTAAAAGATTTTATTGAATGGAATTATTAGACGAATTTGATATTAGTATTATTAAGGAATTAGAAAAAGACGGCAGAATGGCTTTTTCTGCTATAGCAGCTAATTTGAAAATATCAAATACAATGGTGCATCAGCGCATTAACAGAATGATTGAACAAGGTGTTATCGGCGGTATTAAACCTATTATTCAGGAAAAGAAAATTGGTTACGACTGGGCTTCTTTTACTGGAATTACTTTAAATAAAGATTCTGATTCTGATAGAATTATAGAAGCACTGAAAGACATTCCTGAAATCACAGAATGTTATTATGTGACAGGTTCATTCACTTTATACATTAAAATCATTGCTAAAAATCATGAACACATGCGCCGTATTCTTTATGAAAAAATCGATGGAATACCAGGAATTGCCAAGACCGACTCGATTGTAGAATTGGGCTGTGCTTTTAAAAGAAATATATCATTATAAGTATATTTATTCTTACAATAGAATATTCGTTACAAACCTCACAAGAATTTACTTGTGAGGTTTTTTTGTAACATATTATTTCTGATATTTGTTAAAAATTGTAGAAATATGAAAAATATAGTAGTAATTTTATTCAGTGCAATCTTATTTTCAAATCTTATGAATGCGCAATTACAACCCGTAAAATATAGTGAAGGAAGCCAGCAACTGAATGGCTTATTTATAAAATCTGCTAAAAAAAGTGCCAACAATCCAGGTATTTTACTTTTACCGGCTTGGTTAGGAATTGATAATGCTTCTAAAGGAATTGCCACGGAGTTGTCTAAACTAGGCTACCACGTTTTTATTGCAGATATTTATGGAGAAGGAAATTATCCTAAAAATACGGGCGAGGCAGGAAAACAAGCTGGCTTTTATAAAACAAATTATGAGGCGTATCAAAAACGTATCAATACTGCTTTACAAGAATTAATAAAATCTGGAGCTAATGCTGATAACATTGTTGCAATTGGCTACTGTTTTGGAGGAACGGGAGTTCTAGAAGCGGCAAGAGGTCATTTAAATCTAAAAGGAGTGGCTTCATTCCATGGAGGTTTAGGCAAAGATGCCAGCCGTAAAACTGAAACTCTTACTACTAAAGTTTTAGTTTGTCATGGAGCTGATGATCCATTTGTTCCAAAAGACGAAATTGCTTCATTCCAACAGGAAATGCGTGATGCTAAAGCAGATTGGCAGATGATTTATTACGCAAATTCTGTTCACTCCTTTACCAATCCAGAGGCAGGAAGTGATAGTTCTAAAGGCGCTGCTTACAATCCAGTTGCTGCAAAACGATCTTTTGATCATTTACAGCTTTTCTTAAATGAAGTGCTGAAAAAATAAACCAAAAACTACCAAAAACAAATCAATTAATATAACCGATGTCACATAGTAAAATTAGAGAAGACAAAACCTGCTTGAACTGCAGGCACGTTGTAGAGCAAAAATTCTGTCCAAACTGCGGACAGGAAAACAGCGACAGCCGAAAAACTTTTCATCATTTATTTATTCATTTCTTTGAAGATTTAACCCATTATGAAAATGCATTTTGGAAAACAATAAAAAATCTGCTGTTCAAGCCTTCTACACTTACTAAAGAATATCTTTCTGGAAAACGTCTTTCTTATTTAGCACCAGTTCGATTATATATTTTTATTAGTTTTTTAACCTTTCTTTTAATTGCATTATTTCCAAGTAACATAACTGAGGATCTAACAAAAAATGACAAGGAAATCACGTCCAATTTTGAAAAGGAAATTAAAAAAGAAAAGGAAAGCTGGAAGGAAAAATCTTATGTAAAGTCGAAAACATTGGATAAATCATATTTTCATTTGAAAACAATGAAGGAAATTGATTCAATTCAAAAATATGGAAAGGAAAGCGAAAAGTTAAATGCAACATCATATTGGTTTTATGAAAAAGCCGTTCATGTTACTGAAAAAAATACTAAAAGAGAGATAATTGAAAAATTTATCGAATCCTTTTTTCATAATCTTCCCAAAATTCTATTTATCATTATGCCCTTTTTTGCTTTTTTCTTGTGGCTTTTTCACAACAAAAAAAAATGGTATTATTTTGATCACGGAATTTTCACGCTCCATTACTTCTCTTTCCTGCTGCTGATTTTTCTTATTATGTTCGTAATTGACAGACTTATTGGTCTCTTCGGAGAAAATAGTCCGCTGTCTTTTATTTCTGCAATTACCAATTTTGCAGGAACCATTTGGATGTGTTATTATTTTTATCCCGCGCATCATCGTTTTTATGGCGAATCTAGAATAGTATCATTTATCAAAAGTGTATTCTTATTTATTATAAACTCACTTTTTATTATATTTTTACTGACCTTATACGTTCTTTACACATTTATTAATTTACACTAACTATAAAAAATGAAAAAGTTACTCATTTTATTATTAGTTGCTTCTGCTTATTCTTGTAAAACTGCGCAGACAACTGCTTCAAAAGACAATTCAGATCCTACCAAATATGTAAACGTCATTAAAGAAAAGGATCTTAAAAAAATGCTTTACATCATAGCTTCTGACGAAATGGAAGGCCGAGACACTGGTTCTAAAGGACAGAAAAAAGCAGGTCTTTACATGATTGAGCAATACAAAAAAAATGGGGTATCTTTTCCAAAAGGAGCATCAGATTACTATCAAGCTATTCCTGCTTCTTACTTAAATGCGAAACGCAATAAGAATCTGCCTGATTCTGAGAACATCTGGGCGTTTATCGAAGGTTCTGAAAAACCAGATGAAATCTTAGTAATCTCTGCGCATTATGATCATATCGGAATTAAAAATGGAGATATTTATAATGGTGCCGATGACGATGGTTCTGGTACTGTAGCGCTTATTGAAATGGCTAAAGCTTTTACTAAAGCCAAAAAACAAGGGCACGGACCAAAACGCTCTATCTTATTTCTTCATGTAACCGGCGAAGAACATGGTTTACATGGATCTCGTTTTTACTCTGAAAATCCGCTATTCCCTATTGCAAATACAATTGCAGATATCAATATCGACATGATCGGACGCCGTGATGTTGAACATGCTAAATCTAATAATTATGTATATGTAATTGGTGCCGACAGATTGTCTACAGATTTACACAATGCTGTTGTAGCTCAAAATGACAAATACATTAAAATGGACTTAGATTATAAATTTAATGATCCTAAAGATCCAAATCATTTTTATGAGCGTTCTGACCATTACAATTTTGCAAAACATGGTATTCCTGCTGTTTTCTTCTTTAACGGAGTTCACGACGATTACCACGGAAAAGATGATACTGCAGAAAAAATTGAATACGATGCTTTAACAAAAAGAACAAAACTGGCTTTTGTTGTTGCTTGGGATTTAGCAAATAGAGAAAATAGACCGGTAGTGGATAAAAAATAAGGTTCTTATTTTTAGGCTCAAAGTTGCAAAGGTTCAGAGTTTTTTTTTTTAGAAACTTTAAATCATAAAAAAAGGATAAGCTTAGCTTATCCTTTTTTATTTTATATATCTAGATTAAATCCCTAAAAATAAAACCTTTGCAACTTTGAACCTCTGAACCTCTGCCCCTATTTCCTAGTCATTCATCGAGATCAAAAACTCTTCGTTGTTTTTTGTTTTCTTGAAACGGTCGTTTACGAAATCCATAGATTCTACAGGATTCATATCTGAAAGGTATTTACGCATGATCCACATTCTTTGCAGTGTTTTTTCGTCTAACAATAAATCGTCGCGGCGTGTACTTGAAGAAGTAAGATCGATTGCTGGGAAAATACGTTTATTAGCAATCTTACGATCTAACTGAAGCTCCATATTACCAGTTCCTTTAAATTCTTCGAAGATCACTTCGTCCATTTTAGAACCTGTTTCTGTTAAGGCAGTTGCGATGATACTTAATGAACCTCCGTTTTCTACGTTTCTAGCTGCTCCAAAGAAACGTTTTGGTTTTTGTAATGCATTGGCATCGACACCTCCACTTAATACTTTTCCAGATGCAGGCTGAACTGTGTTATAAGCTCTTGCTAAACGCGTAATAGAGTCTAGTAGAATTACAACATCATGACCACATTCTACTAAACGTTTCGCTTTTTCCAGTACAATATTTGCAATTTTTACGTGTTCCTGCGGTTCTCTGTCAAAAGTAGAAGCAATAACTTCTCCTCTTACACTTCTCTGCATATCTGTAACCTCTTCTGGACGTTCGTCGATCAAAAGAACAATTAAATAAACTTCTGGATGGTTTGCCGCAATTGCATTAGCAATATCTTTTAAAAGCATTGTTTTACCCGTTTTAGGCTGTGCAACGATCATACCACGCTGTCCTTTACCAATTGGTGAAAACAAATCTATAATTCGAGTTGAAATAGAACTGCCTTTTTCGGCAATTTTGAATTTTTCTGAAGGGAAAACCGGAGTTAAATGTTCGAAAGAAACTCTGTCTCTAACAACCTGCGGATCGTGTCCGTTAATCTTTAACACACGAACCAATGGAAAAAATTTTTCCCCTTCTTTTGGCGGACGAACCACACCTTTTACTGTATCTCCAGTTTTTAAACCAAACAATCTGATTTGTGAAGTTGATAAATAAATATCATCTGGAGAAGCTAAATAGTTATAATCCGATGAACGTAAAAATCCGTAACCATCCGGCATCATTTCCAGAACACCTTCACTTTCGATAATTCCATCAAACTCAAAATCTGAATCCCTGAAATTATTGTTATTCTTTTTATTTTTATGATTAGGGTTTTGGTTGTTGTGATTTCCGTTTCCATTCCCATTCCCGTTTTGATTTGGATTCTGATTCGGGTTTTGGTTTTTATTCTGATTCGGATTGATCTTTTTAGCCGTTGGAGTATTTGCAGGCTTTTCAGCAGGAGTAGTTTCTGCAGCGGTCTGTTGTTCTAATTCTGCGACAGCTGTTTCTTCTGCTGCAGGCTCTTTAACAACTTCTTTTTCTTTTTTCAGCGCTACTTTTTTCTCATATGCCGACTTATTGAATTTAATCGCTTTAGGATCTTTTTTTAATGTCGGAGCTTTATCATTTGCTACTTCTGTTGCTGCTGCAATTGTTTCTACTTTTTCAGCACTATCGTTTTTTTGAACAGTTTCCTCTACTTTATCAAATTCTAAAACGGGAGTATCTTTGGTATTTGCTGCTTTTGTTTTTGCCGGTGCAATTCTAGCACGTTTCGGTTTGTCATCTTTAGCATCAGAAACTGGTTCTGTTTGAGGAGCTTGAGCTGGTGCATTTGTGCTCTCTTGGTGTGCTAAAATCTGACTAATTAAAGTCTCTTTTTTGACACCAGTAATCTTTATTGTTTTAGCTAACTTAGCTATTTCTTGAAGCTCGGCAAGCTTCATTTCTTTTAATGCAGAAATATCAAACATGAATGTTCTATGAATTTAATTATTTTAAAGGAAATACTGTAAAAAGAATAGGTAGATAATTAATTTGAATTGACCGCAGTATGAAGTGCTTACGGTATTATGATGCAATAATACGAATAAAATTTTATCATACAATAGTATTTTAAAAAAAGAAAATATATTTTTGTAAAACATTTATAGGCCATGATACAAAGAATTCAAACTGTATATTTATTTCTAGCTTTTGCTGCAACAGGCATTTTAATGCTTTTTGTACCGCTATGGACAACTGCTGCAGGAAAACCTTTCTATTTTATGCAGGACCAACTTTATACTATTTTATTAGGTTTAACAACTATGCTAAGTATTATCAGTATAATTTCATTTAAAAAGAGACAAAATCAGTTTGTATTAAACAGACTGAACATCATATTAAATTTAATTTTATTAGGATTATTTGTTTACCGATCACTAAATTTATCTGGAGAAGCGGAAGTTTCTGAGAAAGGTATTGGGATGTTTCTTCCAATTGTTGCTATCGTGTTATTAGTTTTAGCTAATAAGGCCATCAAAAAGGACGAAGATCTTGTAAAATCTGTAGATCGTTTGAGATAAACCTATAAACTTAGTTTATTGCGCGAAGAAGAACCCGAATTTTATATTCGGGTTTTTTTTTACCCTATTATATTATAAATGAGACCTGAAGAGCATGATAAAAATGTGCTTTACATGATAAATTTGTATTTTTTGAAATTCAAATAATCATGACACCAAAAATAAGGATTCATCTTGCAGATGATCATCAAGTTTTAATTGATGGTCTTTCTAACTTATTAAAGACCGTTTTTAACTTTGAAGTAGTTGGAAGTTCTCTTGATGGAACAACTGTTTATGATGATGTTCTTTCTGATCAAGCCGATGTTTTAATTCTGGATATCAGCATGCCAAAAAAGGACGGCATCGAGACTTTAAAAGAATTTAACGAAAAACAATCGTCCTGTAAAGTCATTATTTTATCTAGTTACGACGATTTAAAAATCATAAAAGAAGTTATGAAATTGGGCGCAAAAGGTTATCTAACCAAAAATTGCGCAGGCGAAAATATTATCGAAGCTGTTGATGCTGTCTATCAAGGTCAGGAATATTTTAGTGATGGGATCAGACAGAAAATATTTAACACCTTTAAAGACAATCCGAAACTGAATCATCATGCCGTAACTGAAAATCCAATTCTAAGTCCTCGGGAAATTGAGATTATTATCTTAATTGCTTTAGAGTACAGTGGAAAGGAAATCAGCGAGAAACTTTTTATTAGTTCGCACACTGTAGAAACGCATCGTAAAAATATCATGAAAAAACTAAACATAAAAAGCACTATTGGTTTGGTAAAATATGCGCTGAAGAACAATCTTATTAATCCCTAAGAAAAAACTTGTATGTTTGGTTTTAATTTCCTCCTATCACTTCTTTTCTCTTTTGCAGTTAAAGGAACTTTCGTTTCAAAACAATTTATTGCACAGGCTCCGAATGCTGTTACAACGGTGAAAACTGAAAACAAAATTGCAGCAAATCAGATAAAAACAAATGAACAGTTAAGAAACAAACAAATAGTAAGTTTAGCAATTATACTTACAGCAATTATATTCCTTTTATTTTATTTTCTGTATCAGAATAATAAATTAAAGCAGAAAATAAAACGAAAAGATACCAAGCAAAAAATTCTTCTCGACATCATTAATTCAGGAATTGAGACTCAGGAAATAGAGCGAAAAAAAATTGCTTCTTTTCTACATGATAATATCAATTCCCTATTATCATCAGCGGGATTACATTTGAATACTTTTACTGCGCAGCATGCTATTCAATCTGATGAAATACAAAAGGCTAAAGTTATTTTATCTGAAGCCCACGAACTTTTAAGGGACATGTCTCATGATCTTGTTCCTGCGCTCTTAGTTCGTTTTGGATTAATTTATGCTTTGGAAGATTTATGCGAAAAGCAATCGAATTCTGCTATTGATTTTGAGTTTTCAAGCTCCATTCCAACCACTAAAAGATATGTTGAAAAGTTTGAAATGAAAATCTATTTTATAGTAAGCGAACTATGCAGCAATATTATTAACCATAGTGAAGCAAAAAAAGCAAAGATTCAAATAGACGAAAAAAACAATGAATTATACCTAATTATTCATGATGACGGAATTGGTTTTCAAACTCAAAAACTGAAAGATGTGGAAGGTTTTGGCTTAAACCGAATTAGAGCCAGAATCAAAAAGTATAAAGGCAGTTTATCTATCACATCAAAAGGAAACAAAGGAACTAAAATTAAGATTGCAATTCCGCTTCCGCATTAAATCTATTTTTCGCCAATTTCGATAATTTCCAGATCTTTGATTTTATCATCGTCAATTACAAATCGGAGCATTGTTCTTACTTTGTGAAAACCGCTTTTCCCAGCCGCACCAGGATTCATATGCAATAGATTGTTCTTTTTATCGAACATTACTTTTAAAATATGAGAATGTCCGCAGATAAAAATTTTCGGCGGATTCTGAGCCATTTCTTCTTTTACATTTGGATTGTATTTTCCGGGATAACCTCCAATATGCGTAATCCATACCGAAACATTCTCACAAGAAAAACGATTGTTTAACGGAAATTCCATTCGAGCTTTTGCATCGTCAATATTTCCATAAACTGCTCTTAAGGGTTTTAGTTTTTTAATGGTATCGGTAACATTCAAATCGCCAATATCACCTGCATGCCAAACCTCATCGGCTTGAGAAACATATTTTAAAATCGTATCGTCTATATGACTGTGAGTATCGGAAAGAAGTAGGATTTTTGTCATTTTTTTGAAGGGACTAAGGTTCTGAGATGCGAAGATACTGAGATTTTTTTTTAAAGATACTAAGATTCTGAGATGCTAAGGTTCTAAGTTTTTTTGTAGAGACGCACCGCAGTGCGTCTTTCGTTTCGTTTTAAAATTCATTTTTTGCCAATTTGCCAATCTGACGTTAGACGCACTGCTGTGCGTCTCTACAGATATGCTGGACGAAAAAATCTTTGCGCCTATGTTTCTCTGAACCTCAAAAGTTAGACGCACTGCGGTGCGTCTCTACAGATATGCTGGACGAAAATCTTTGCATCTTTGTTCCTCTGAACCTTTGTACCTCTGAACCTCAACAGTTAGACGCACTGCGGTGCGTCTCTACAGATATGCTGGACGAAAATCTTTGCATCTTTGTTCCTCTGAACCTTTGTACCTCTGAACCTTTGTACCTCTAACCCTTTGCTTCTAAAAAGAAAAAACTTAGAACCTTAGCATCTCAGAATCTTAGCATCTTTTAAAAAAACCTTTGTACCTTTGTACCTCTGAACCTTTGAACCTCTAAAGTGAGATATTTTATTCAATTTGCTTATAACGGAACACATTATCATGGCTGGCAGATTCAGCCAAACGCCTCTTCTGTTCAAGAAACTTTAAATAAAGCTTTTTCGGTTTTATTAAACGAACCTATAAGTATTATGGGAGCTGGAAGAACAGATACCGGTGTTCATGCTATTGAAATGTTTGGGCATTTTGATACTGAAAAAACTTTGGATATTCCAGTTTTGGTTCATAAACTCAATTCCTTTTTACCAAAAGATATTGCCATTTTCGATATTATTCTAGTTCATGATGATGCGCACTGCCGATTTGATGCTACTAAAAGAACTTATGAATATCATATCAATACGGTTAAAAATCCGTTTTTACAGGAATTGAGCTGGTATGTCAATCAGAAATTAGATGTGGATTTCATGAATGAAGCGGCACAATTATTATTAAAACATACCGATTTTCAGTGTTTTTCAAAAGTTAATACAGATGTAAATACTTTTGATTGCACGATTTTTGAAGCATTTTGGAAACAGGAAGAAGGAAAACTGATTTTTACCATTTCAGCAAATCGGTTTTTGAGAAACATGGTTCGGGCCATTGTGGGAACTTTGATTAATATCGGGCTTCACAAAATTACGCTGGAAGATTTAGAAGATATTATCGCCAGCAAAAACAGAGAAAAAGCGGGATTTTCGGTTCCGGCGCACGGTCTATATTTGACCAATATTTATTACGATTATTTATAAGCTTTAAGCTTTAGGTAATAGGCTTTAGGCTTATTTCTTATCGCTTATCGCTAATAGCTGACGGCCTAAAGCCTAAAGCTTAAAGCTTGAAAAAAACAAATGAAAGCAAAAGCATTCGACACAGGATTATTCAAAAGAATTTTAAAATATACTAAGCCTTATAAATGGCGTTACTACGGCGTAATTATTTTTGCTGTTTCGCTTTCTATTTTTGCTGCACTCCGTCCCTACTTACTGAAAGAAACCGTTGATGGTTATATTAAAACCCACAACAAAATGGGATTATTAATGTATATCATTTTAATGGGCGTCGTTTTGCTGATGGAGGTTTTCTCGCAGTTTTATTTCGTGTATTGGGCCAACTGGCTCGGACAGGATATTGTAAAAGATATTCGAACAAAACTATTCAAACATATTTTAAGCTTTAGAATGAAGTATTTTGATTTGGTTCCAGTTGGACAATTGGTTACTCGTGCCGTTTCGGATATCGAATCAATTGCGCGTATTTTCAGTCAAGGGTTGTTTATGATTATAAGCGACTTGATGAAAATGGTTGTTGTGCTTATTTTTATGTTTTACATGAACTGGAAACTGACTTGGATTGTAGTGGTTGCTATGCCTATTTTGGTTTATATTACCCGAATTTTCCAGCGTAAAATGCAGGTAGCTTTTGAAGAAGTAAGAACTCAGATTGCCAATATGAACTCTTTTGTTCAGGAACGTGTAACGGGAATGAAGATCGTACAGCTTTTTAACCGAGAAAAAATCGAAGCCGAAAACTTCAAAGACATCAACAACAAACATAGAGTGGCTTGGATTAAGACGATTTTATACAACTCTATTTTCTTCCCCATTGCCGATATTATTTCGTCTATTACTTTAGGATTGGTCGTAGTTTATGGTGGTTTTAGAATTTTGAACGGAGATCATTTTACGACTTTTGGTGATTTGTTTTCGTATACGATGTTTATCGGAATGCTGTTTAATCCGCTGAGACAAATTGCGGATAAGTTTAATGAGATGCAGCTGGGAATGATTGCTGCCAATCGTGTTTTTGATATTATTGATACTCAAGATCATATTCAGGATACCGGAAAAATCGAAGCACCGGTTTTTAATGGAAGTATTGAATTTAAAGGCGTTCGTTTTAGTTATATTCCAGAAGAAGAAGTGATAAAAGGTATCGATCTTTCGGTTTCTGCCGGACAGACTGTGGCGATTGTAGGTTCTACTGGTGCGGGAAAATCTACGATTATTAATCTATTGAATCGTTTTTATGAGATTAACAGCGGAACGATCTGCATTGATGGGGAAAATATCGAAAACTATACTTTGGCTTCTTTAAGAAAACAAATTGCTGTTGTTTTGCAAGACGTTTTTTTGTTTGCCGATACGATTTACAACAACATCACCTTGCACAATCCAGAAATCACCAGAGATAAAGTAATTGATGCAGCAAAGAAAATCGGTGTTCATGATTTTATTATGAATCTGCCTGACAATTATGATTTTGACGTAAAAGAACGCGGTGTTATGTTATCTTCTGGACAACGCCAATTAATTGCTTTTTTACGTTCTTATGTAAGTAATCCGAGTATTTTGATTTTGGATGAAGCAACTTCTTCTATCGATACTTACTCTGAAGAGCTGATTCAGCGTGCGACAGAAACAATTACAAAAGGAAGAACTTCTATTATTATTGCACATAGATTAGCAACAATTGTAAATGCAGATAAAATTGTGGTGATGGACAAGGGATTGATTGTAGAACAAGGTACTCATCAGGAGTTATTGCATAAAGCTGATGGTTATTACAAAAATCTATATGACTCTCAGTTTGCTGTAGCAAACTAATTGATAATACTGCACTTTAAAATTTAGATTAGATTCCTTTAAATTCTCCAAATACATTACCGGAATAATTCTGTTTTATTAGTAAAAAAGAAAATCAACAATTTCAAAAACAGGCTGAATCACTAAATTAATAATTATTTAGCCATAATTTGATGTTAATTTCAAAATTAAAAAACTGCATATTTCATAATTTGTGATTTAAAATCCGACTAAAAACTATCAAAAACACTTTAAAACGTTAAATTAGCGTTATAGAAATCATAAAATTGACAATTCAGAATCAATAAGATAGCGGTAATTTTTGGTTTATTATTTATCTTTGAGAATACAGAAATCAAATGTAAAAGAATATGCCACAAAATAGATTTTATCCAGAAGAACAGTTTAAAGAAATAGAAATAAATGCCTCATTACAATTAAGATATGCCATTTCAAACAGAGGCCGTTTAATAAGTTTTACAGACGAAATTGAAAACGGACGTCTTTTAAAAGGCGGATTAAGCGACGGATACCCAACTTTCCGTTTTAAGGTTAAAAAAGACGATAAAATCGTCAACAAATATCTTTTCTTATACAAATTAGTTGCCCAATATTTTATTCCAAAAGATTCCGAGGATCAAACGTATGTACTCCATTTGGATTACAACCGAAGCAATGACGACATCAGCAATTTACGCTGGGCGACAAAACAAGAAATGATGGCGCACAGCCGAAAAAGTCCACGCGTTATTCAGGCCAAAAAGAACCTTATCGAACACAATCTAAAAGCCGACGGACGAAAATTGACCACTACAAAAGTGATGTTAATCAAGAAAATATTGGCACGTCCAGAACAAAAAACACGTCTTAAAATGATCGCCAAACAATTCGGCGTAAGCGAAATGCAGATTAGAAGAATTGCAAGCGGTGAAAATTGGGGACACGTGAAGATTTAATTATGAGTGATGAATTCTTAATTATAAATTCTTAACGATTTGTCAGGCTGAGCGTCCCGAGACTTCGGGAGAAGTCCCCGCAAAGCTCTTCGACTTCGCTCAGAGTGACAGTAAATTATAAAAGCCACAGATTACACAGATTAACACCGATTTTTTTAAATCATTTTAATCTTTATAATCTGTGGCTTATTTTTTTAAAAATTTCCAAAGCACTTTTCACTTTTCACTTTTCACTTTTTACTTTTTACTTTTTACTTTTTACTTTTTACTAAAGACTATTCACTAAGAACTAATCATTAAATCACAAAATTCAATTCATAATTCACAATTTACAATTCACAATTCCTTTTGTTTCTGTGAAAAGATCAAAATCTGCGTATGTAAAAACAAATTTTCGGGCGTTGATTTAAAATAAATCCTTAAATTCGCAAGCACAAATAACAAAAGAATAAATCGAAAGATGAGTTTCGGAATTGTAAAATTCATTTTTCGATAGTTAATACTAAAAACAAAAAAAATGAAATACGACGTTATTGTTTTAGGAAGTGGTCCTGGAGGATATGTAACAGCAATTAGAGCTTCGCAATTAGGCTTTAAAGTAGCTGTAGTAGAAAAAGAAAACCTTGGTGGTGTATGTTTAAACTGGGGATGTATCCCAACAAAAGCATTATTGAAATCTGCTCAGGTTTTTGATTACCTTAAACACGCTTCTGACTACGGATTGAAAGTTTCTGAATTTGATAAAGATTTCCCAGCTGTTGTTCAACGTAGCCGTGGTGTTGCTGAAGGAATGAGCAAAGGAGTTCAATTCTTAATGAAAAAAAACAAAATTGACGTTATCGAAGGTTTTGGAAAACTAAAACCAGGAAAAAAACTTGACGTTACTGATAAAGATAATAAAGTTACAGAATATAGCGCTGATCACATTATCATCGCAACTGGAGCTCGTTCTCGCGAGTTACCAAACCTACCTCAAGATGGTGTAAAAGTAATTGGATACCGTCAGGCAATGACTTTACCAACACAACCAAAATCTATGATCATTGTTGGTTCTGGAGCAATTGGAGTTGAGTTCGCTCACTTCTACAACTCAATGGGAACAGACGTTACTATCGTAGAATTTATGCCAAACGTAGTTCCTGTAGAAGACGAAGATATCTCAAAACAATTTGAGCGTTCTTTGAAAAAATCAGGAATTAAAGTAATGACAAACTCTTCTGTTGAGCGTATTGACACAACTGGAGCTGGAGTTAAAGCTTTCGTTAAAACAGCAAAAGGAGAAGAAGTTTTAGAAGCTGACATCGTACTTTCGGCAGTTGGAATCAAAACAAACATTGAAAACATCGGATTAGAAGAAGTTGGGATTGCTGTTGACAGAGATAAAATCTTAGTAAACGCTTACAACGCAACTAATATTCCAGGATACTACGCAATTGGAGACGTTACTCCAGGTCAAGCTTTAGCTCACGTAGCTTCTGCTGAAGGAATTAACTGTGTTGAAAAAATTAAAGGTTTACACGTAGACCCAATCGATTACGGAAACGTTCCTGGTTGTACTTACGCAACTCCAGAAATCGCTTCTGTTGGTTTAACTGAAAAACAAGCAAAAGAAAAAGGTTACGAATTAAAAATTGGTAAATTCCCATTCTCAGCTTCTGGAAAAGCAAAAGCTGCAGGAAATGCTGACGGATTCGTAAAAGTAATCTTCGATGCTAAATACGGAGAATGGTTAGGATGCCACATGATTGGTGCTGGTGTTACAGATATGATTGCTGAAGCAGTTGTAGCTCGTAAACTAGAAACTACTGGTCACGAAATCCTTAAATCTATCCACCCTCACCCAACAATGAGCGAGGCTGTTATGGAAGCTGTAGCAGATGCTTACGGCGAAGTAATTCACTTGTAAAAATATACCGTTTTACGGTTATATATAATTTTTCAATTTATAAAATCCGATTTGTGAAAACAGATCGGATTTTTTTTGATGTTGCTTTCAGATGTTTTTTTGAGTTCATTAAAAATTATCATTCTCAATAAATTATATTTGAACAATAATCATTTGGAATTCCTTTTCTCACAACAATAAAATCTACAATTATATTTTTTTTAATGCAGTATGACAATAAAATAATAGCAAATCCAAGTTTATTTCAAGTTGCTTTAGGGATAATAGGGATTCTATTTTCTACGAGCATTGCATTTCTGATACATACGAATGGTGTTTCCGACAATGATGATACAAATAGAATGGCTTCAAAAATCATAATCAGCATTTTCTGCTGTTTTGCTTTACTTTGCCTTTACTTACTTTTAGTTACCAAGAAAATAATTCTTACCAACGACCAATTAATAATTAAATATCCTTTGCTTTTTACAACAAAAAAAATTGACATAGAAGAGATTAAAAAAGTTAGAATTGAAAAATACGATATAAAACATTCTCAGAATTTCTCTGAAACTGAAATATACAAAGGCACAAAAATAATAGTAGAATTTTTTGAATTAAAAAAGATAGTAATTACTTCACTAGAAGTATCCAATTATAAAAATTTAGCTCATAATTTAAAAAACACAACAAATTCTTATTTTAAAATCAGAGCGTGTGAAGGCAATAAAAATTACAATGAAACAAAATTTACAGCATATTTGTGGCTTATTTTTTCTATTCTTTTAACTTTTGGCTTGATACTCGCCCTGATAGATAAAAATACTTAAGCCAAAGTTACTTTGTATATTTGATTAGATTTAAGCATTTAAAAATTATCTAATTTTCTAATTGACTAATTAAAAATGACCACCGATATCATAGAAGTAAATAATTTCATTGTTCTCATCGAACAATCCAATTCTGACAAAGAATTTGTGCAGCAATGTGAGATTGATGGTGATGCAGTAGGTTTTGCTTTTTATGGTTCTGGAAATGTAGAATTGGAAATTAAACATAACGATCAAACAAAATACCTAACAAACACAACTGGCTTAGCAATTTCTTTCTTCGGAAATCAAAAAGTGTCTTTTTCGCATAAAATTGCTCCCGAAAAACCTTTACAATCTATCAGCATTTTTGCGAAGCTAAAAACCCTCCAGACATTACCAAAAGAAGAAAGAGAGATTTTTGAAAAACAGCTGCCCGAATTAGTAAATCCATCGGCACATTTTGTAAAAGGGCCAACGCTGTTTATGACACTCGAAATGCAATTGGCCGTTCAAAAAATATTCAATACCACGTATTCTGGCAATACAAGATTATTATTTTTAAAAAGTCAGGTAAATGAATTACTGGCGCATTATTTTGCACTGCTTTCTACAGAAAAGAAAACAGATTTAACCGAAAAAGACAAAGAAAAACTTTTTCAGGCAAAAGATATCGTTAGCACCAACTATTCAAAACCGCCTACCATTACAGAATTGTCTAAACTAATTGGCTTGAACAGCAGTAAACTCAAAAAGAACTTTAAAGAACTTTTCGGAATTCCAGTTTACAAATACATTCACGAAGAAAGACTCAACAAAGCTTACGAATTACTTTGCAGCAGCGAAAAAACAGTACAAGAAACTGCATGGGAAGTGGGTTAAGAAAGTTTAAGTTCATTCTCTAACGCCTTTCAGAAAAAATTTGGATCAAGACCAAACGAAGTCAAAAAACAATTCTTTTCAAACAAATCTTAATTCCTTTCAGACAAATGTTTTCATGTTAATGTGTGCAACTTTGTATCATCATTAATTAAAATCATTAATCATGAAAACAAAGAAAATTTTAGTATTAGGAGGCAACGGAAAAACGGGCCGCAGAGTTGCAGCATTATTAGAAACACAAAAAGACGTAGAAGTTAGAATTGGTTCGCGATCTGCCACAATTCCTTTTGATTGGGAAAAACCAGAAACATGGTTAAATGCCATAAAAGATATTGATATTGTCTACATTACCTTTCAACCCGATCTAGCAGTACCAACAGCTCCAGAAATCATTCAGAAATTTACAACTCTTGCCACACAAAATGGAGTAGAAAAAATGGTTCTTCTTTCTGGAAGAGGCGAAAAAGAAGCGCAAGTTTGCGAAGAAATTGTAAAAGCAACAGCCAAAAACTGGACAATAGTAAGAGCATCTTGGTTCAATCAGAATTTTAGCGAAAGTATTTTTTTAGAACCTGTTTCAGCTGGATTTGTAGCATTACCAAAAGCCGATGTTCTCGAGCCTTTTACAGATGCAGATGATATTGCAGCAGTAGTCACAGAAACACTTTTAAACGAAAAACATAATGGCAAGACTTACGAATTAACCGGTCCTCGCCTGCTTAATTTTGAACAGGCAGTTTCTGAAATAGCAAAAATCACCAAAAGAGAAATTATTTTCCAAGCAGTAGAACTTGATGAATATGTGAAGATGCTTCGTGAATATCAGGTTCCTGAAGACGAAATCTGGCTTGTAAATTATCTGTTTACAGAAGTACTAGACGGACGAAATTCCAGCACTACAAATGATATTGAAAAAGTTTTAGGCCGTAAAGCAATAGATTTTACCGAATATGTTTTAAAAACAGCACAAACTGGAATTTGGAACAAAGTAAACCAGCAGTCGTGAATTATCGGAGAGCACTTTTATCGGGCGTAATACTCTGGATTTGTGTCGCTTTAACCTTTTTTATTCTAGAACACACTCCTATTGTAAAAGATTCCTTGAACATACAAACAGCACTAATCTGCATTTTAATTGTTTTCTATTCGTTTTTTGGAGCTTCATTTTATTATAAAAAAGTAATTTCAACATCAGGACTTCAAATTGGATTCATAATGTCTTTAACTGCTATTTTACTAGATATTTTAATCTTTGTTCCATTTGTAGAAATTCCAAAAGGACATAGTTATCAGGATTTTTTCAGTAATCCTTTGTTGTGGATTCTTGCCGTTTTAAATATTTTAACGGTATATTTTTATTGGAAAAAGAGATTTCAAAGTAAATAAAACATAAACTTATTTTAGATAATCCGATTTGTGAAAACAGGTCGGATTTTTTTTATTTCAAAATATTTCAAGTATTTAAGATAACCGTCTAGTCTTGTCATTTCGAGGAACGAGAAATCTTGGCAAGTAACTCCATAATAAGAATTCAATCTTTGTCGAGCTTCTCGTGAAGATTTCTCGTTCCTCGAAATGACAATACTTTGTCTTAAAAAAATCATCGCTTTTGAGTTAACAAACAGCTAAAAATTCAAAAATGATTCAATATCATTTTACTCAAAGTAATAAAAAGATTATTTTTATAATTCATACAAATATTCATTCTTATGGAAGAAACAAAAATATTCTACGCCGACGGAGAAAATCCAAAAATGATTGAAGCTTACCAAAAAGCCCAAGAAACCTTTAAATATTTCTGGAGAGAATTATCTTGGGAATATCGAAGAATAGTTCCGGGACTAGATGTCGCGTGTGTAAAACTGGCTTTTACACAAGAGATTGACAATGAAACGGTAGTAGAACACATGTGGATTAACGATGTGAATTTTGATGGCGAAAACATCTACGGAATTTTGGTTAATGATCCAGATGAATTGACAAATGTTGCTAATGGCGACGAAATACAAATTCCATTAAATCAAATCAGTGATTGGCTGTTTGCTATCAACGGCCAGACTTACGGCGCTTTTACAATTCAAGCCATGCGTTCTGAAATGAGCGAAGACGAAAGAGCTTCTCATGATGATGCTTGGGGTCTGGATTTCGGTGATTTTAATAATATTCTGGTTGTCAACGAACAAAAAGAAAAACCTGAGAATCTAATCGAACACCCAATGAGCAAAAACATGAAAGAAAGTCTTATTGAATTTGTTCAAAATAATCCAGAAGAAGTAACCAATCAAGACGAATTAGGTTATACGTTCTTACATCGGGAAACTATTGCAGGAAATCAGACTTCGGTAGAAGTTTTATTAGAATCTGGAGCCGATAAAAATATCAAAACCGAAAGTGGCAAAACCGCATTAGATTTTGCTAAAGAACTAAAATGGGAACATTTACTGCCATTGCTTCAATAAAAAAACTAAAATCCGATTTACTTACTAAATCGGATTTTTTTATTCGATTTTGTAAGAAATAAATATTGATTTTTGGTAACAATTTCAAGGCATATTTTTAATAATAAAGCAGTAGTTTTGCAGCACCCAAAACACTACCTGCCATGAAAAAAATAATGTTCTTTTTAACGATTGTTCTTTTACCCAATCTATTTTTTGCCCAGACAAAAACGCAACCTGCTGCCGTTTTTGCTCCATCTTATGATTATGTAAATGACTTTGAAAAAATTCTCACTTCAAATCAAATCAAAAATTTAACCGATTATTTAAAAACAAGTGAAGTCAAAACAAAAACTAAAATTCTCGTTGTAACAACGTCTTCCATAAATCCGTATACCGACATTACCAATTATTCTTTGGATTTAGACAAATATTTACTTTCCACATTAAAAATAGATACTTCTATTTTAATCGTACTCAGTAAGCAATTAAGACAAATTCAGATTCACGGAGTAGATAAAATCCGTGCCAAAATGAGTGATCAGGAAATGAAGGATATTGTAACAACCTTCATTGTTCCAGAATTAAAAAAAGGCGATTACTATAAAGGTTTACAAGAAGGAACATTACAGCTTCTAAAAAAAATAGAATAAAAAACAAGATCCGATCTGCTTCAATAGATCGGATTTTTTGTTTTCTAAATTCTTTTTTCTCCAATAAAAGCAATATCTTGTCTATTGTTTAATTAAAAGCCATTAAAATGAATTTAGAAGAATACAAAAAGGAATTCACAGAAGATGATGCTGTCGGCTGGTTAGAAATCGATAAAGAATTTGATCGTTTATATCCCGGTCAGGAACCCAAACATTTTGCACCAGCGATTAGTTATATGCTTGGCGGAGAACATCCGCTGGACGGCGTAAGTTATTACGAAAGTAAAAAACAGGAAGATCATTATCATTTTATTACTTATGGTTTTTCTGAATTGTATTATAATGAAGAAAAAGTTGACGGAGAATTTAGTAAATGGGGATTTGAACTTACTTTTAGATTAAAACCATTTGAAGCCGATAATGACAATCCGAGCTGGGCAGTTGCATTGCTGCAAAATATTGCCAAATATGTTTTTAGCAGCGGCAATTGGTTTGAAGAATTTCATTATATGCCGGCAAACGGTCCGATTCGTTTGAATACTGATACAGATATTACTGCATTAGTAATTGTAAACGATCCAGAAGTTGCAAAAAAACAGACTCCACACGGTGAAGTATCCTTTTTACAGATCGTCGGAATTACTTCGAAAGAGTTTGAACATATTAAAGAAAATCCAGGAACAGTTGAAGAATTAGTCCATAAACTAAAAGAAAACAATCCGTTGTTAATTACCGATTTAAATCGTAAAGATTGAAAATGTATAGGTGATCGATTATAAAAAGGCTTTAAATAGAAATCCGATTTGCAAAAAACAAGTCGGATTTAATTTAATAACTTTATAACGCAATAGTTTTGGTTATGAAAGAAATATGCATTGTAGAATTTACTTCAAATTTAGGTTTAAAAGAACCGAAACCAGGCAAAGAACCTGGAGTTAATAGGTTGCCCGATTGGTTTTGGAAAAACAATTTACACAAAGCTTTAAATGTTGATAATGTTATAAGACTTGATGCTCCTAAATATTTCAACGTAAAAGATCCTGAGACCAATATACTGAATGCAGATTCATTGGTAACTTATGCAAGAGAACAGGCTTATTTGATTAACAACTTAATTAGTGCCAAAAAATTCCCCTTTATACTTGGCGGTGACTGCAGTATTCTTTTGGGGCCGGCAATTGCTTTAAAACAAAAAGGTAATTACGGTTTATTTTATCTAGACGGCCATACCGATTTTATGGATATTTCGTTATCAGAAACGGGCGGTGTCGGCGGAATGGCTGCTTCAATCGTAACAGGAAACGGACAACCAAAATTGAGCAATATTCTTAATTTATCGCCTTACATAAAGGAAGAAAACCTTTGGTGCGTTGGCAATCGAGAATATGATGACGAATACGAAAATGAAATCAGAAAATCTGATGCAACCTATTTAAGTTTGGAAAAACTTCGAAAACGCGGTATCAAAAATAGTGTGGAAACGTTTCTTTCTCAAGTCGAAAATAAAAAATTAGATGGGTTCTGGCTTCATATTGATGTTGATGTTTTAAACGATGATATAATGCCATGTGTCGACAGCAGAACCCCAGACGGACTAACTTATGACGAGTTTAACGAACTTACCTCCTATTTGTTTCAAAGTGAAAAACTAAGCGGACTTGAAATAACCATTTTAGATCCTGACTTAGATGAAACCGGACAATACACAAAAGAGTTTGTAAATAATTTAAGCAGCACTTTTAATTTGTTTAAAAAATAGAATCCTAAATCAGAATTTTCAAATGAGTTTGAAGTTTTTTACTTTCATTATTATGGTATGTTTTTATAGTGTCTCCTTTTCGCAGGAAAATGTTTCGCTTAAAAATGCAATAAAAAATCAGCAAGCAGCGGTTTTGCAAAAAGATTCTTTTCTGGACAGCGTTGTGGCGCCGCTTCAAGAAAAGCCCCTTTATTTCGAAAAAGTATTTCTTCACACTAATAAAACTTCTTATTTTATTGATGATGCTATTTGGTTCAAAGCTTATGTCGGCAGTGCATCTAATAAACCTTCGCTCAAAACAACACGGCTTAATGTAAATCTTTTAGACACAAAAGGCAAAATTATTCAAAGCCAGCAGGTTTTTATTTATAAAGGAGCTGGAAAAGGACAGTTTATATTGAATGACAGTCTAAAAACTGGTGTTTATTATCTAAAGGCAACAACGAACTATATGCAGAACTTTGGAAAGGATAATGCCTATATTCAAGAAATAAATATTCTGAATGATATTGCCGCTAAAGAAGCAACATTAAAAAAGCAATATGACGTCCAGTTTTTTCCTGAAGGCGGCTATCTACTAGAAAATGTACAAAATACAATTGGCATAAAATCATTATTAAATGGAAACGGAATTGATTATTCCGGCAAAATAATGAATATAAAAAATCAAGAAGTTGCGAGCTTTAAAAGTGAACATTTAGGAATGACGAAATGCACATTTTTATATAAACCTAATGAAAAATATACTGCTTTTGTAACTATTCAGGATACTATAATTAAAATAAACCTGCCAACAGCTCAAAAAACTGGAATTCTTTTGGGGGTAGACAATTCACAGTCTGAATATATTAAGGTAAATCTGAAAACAAACGGTAATACTGAAACTGAAGTAAAAAACAGCCGTTACAGAATTTTGTTTCATCAAAAAAACAGTATTCTCGATTACGTCGAACTTCAAAATTCAGCATCTTTAGATTTAGAATTCGATAAAAAAAACTTTTTTAACGGCATTAATACTGTTACGCTTTTTAGAGATAATCAGCCTATTGCAGAGCGAAAATTTTACATCCAAAATGAAATTGAACCTAAAATTGCTTTAGAAAAAATTGCCGTTGAGAATGATTCTATCAGCTATAAAATTAAAATTTCCAGTCCAGATAAAATTTTAAATGCCAATTTGAGCACATCGATCCTGCCAATAAACACATACAATTACGCTGCAATAAATACGATCAAAAGTGCCTTTTTACTGACTCCGTACTTAAAAGGATATATTGAAAATCCTGCTTATTATTTTAATCCAAAAAACGATAAACGAAACCAATATTTAGATTTACTATTATTAACGCAAGGCTGGACACAGTTTTCTTTGAAAGAAATGATTGCCGAATTAAATCCTGTTTATAAATATGATTTTGAAGCCGGATTTAAATTAAAAGGAAACCTATCTTCTCTTGCTTCGAATCATCTTGCACTGCTGACACCAGACAATAGTGTAATTGATAAGATATTTTTGAATGGTAAAAAAGATTTCAGTTTCAATAATCTGCTCATTTATAAAGGAGACGCCGTTAAAATTTCGTTTGTAAACGGCAATAACGAAGCTTTAAAACCAGAAAAAATCAATTTTGAAACTCAAAATAAAACATCGTTTTCTTATTTAAACAGCAATCAGACAGCAAGACAAACCTTTATTTTGAATGAGGATTTATGGAATAATATGTACAGTTCCGGGTCTATAAAACTAGAAGAAATAACCGTTACGGCAAAAAGCAAACGTTATACTGATCGCAAAAAACTCATTAATAAATACAAACCTTTAGTTTTTGATATTGGAAAATATTATGATATAGAAATTGCCGAGCATTTTAAAAATAAAGATCTAATGTATTTTCTTAATTTTGATCAGGATGTAAAAATGGTAAACTGGAACGGCATTGAGAATTATCTCGAAACCGGAATTAAAAAAGAAGCTATTTTATATATTGACGGAAAACGTATTACCTCAAGCGAACTTTCCAGTGTTTCATTACAAATAAAAGACATTCAAAATATAATGCTCCAGCCCGATAGAGGAAACAAATTTTATCAGGTTTTTACAACTGAGAACTATAAAAATAACATCGAAGAACTCTTTAATGAATACATCATTAAAGACGGATTTGACAAAGAGAAAAAATATTACTCGCCAATCTATAATTTTGACACAAACAAATACAGTAATTGGACAGAAATAGACTGGAAACCAAACCTTGAAACGGATAAAAATGGAGAGTTTTTTTTTAAAATAAAATCGAATCCGCAGCTTGAAGGATATTTGTTTTCTATTCAAGGATTTTCGCAGGATGGCACTCTGATTTCAGAAAATATTAAGATTAAAACGTAAATTTTGAATGACAATAACTGAAGTCCAAAATAAAGATTATCCCGTTTTGAAGAAGTTATTTTTAGAAGAAAGAAAAAGAACTTTTTCATGGCTTGACACATCCGACTATCAATTGGATGATTTTGAAAAACAAACGCAAGGCGAGTATATTATGGCAGCATTCATAGATGATATTCCAGTTGGTTTTATTTCGATCTGGATGCCCAATAATTTTATTCATCACTTATTTATTGCCGAAAAACATCAAGGCAAAAACATTGGAACAGCATTATTAAAAACAGCAATACAAAAGACCGCGTTTCCCATTACATTAAAATGTCTTGTAAACAATAAAAAGGCAGTTGAATTCTATAAAAGAAAAGGGTTTATAGAAAAAAGCAAAGGTGAATCCGATAGCGGTACCTATATTTTATTTGAGTTAACAAAAGAAATTGTGTAACTAAACAGTCCAAATCATGAATCAGGAAGTTCAAAATTACAATGATTCTCAGTCAGAAACAGACAAAGTTATTTGTGAGGTTCTTTATAGAATTATAAACGAAAATTTACCTCATGCTAGAACAAAATCTGGCATGCACATCCCGTTTGGTTTTTAGATGGAAATCCTATTGTAGGATACAGCAAACTCAAAGGTTCTGTTCGATTGCTTTTCTGGAGCGGACAATCGTTTGAGGAAGAAAAACTGCAAAATGAAGGTTCTTTTAAAGCGGCCGAAATTCGATATACAGATTTTAATCAAATACATGAGGAAGATCTAAAACACTGGCTAAAAAAGGGAATTGAAATTCAGTGGGACTATAAAAATATTGTCAAACGTAAAGGAGTTTTAATTCGATTAATGACCAAACCTTATTAAACCCCAAAAAACCGGCATTAAATTACCTAATCACATAAACATAATTTGGGCGTGTCCCTCCGGGTCAGGTTGTCCGCTATATTCCCGATTAACAAAAACTACGACTAAAAAGTCTTGTTTTTCTAAATCGGGAGATGCCGCTCCCATCCTTCACGCATTAGGTTTCATAAGAACATTTTGCATTAAAATAATTAGTATTTTAGTAAGATCAGAACTACAACCCAAAACCTTCTAAATCATGCTAAAACAACTTATTTTACTTCTCCTCTTTTGTTTCGGAGTCTCCCTTTATTCACAAGAAATTGGATTTACGACTCCAGATTACAAAGCCATTGAAAAAGAAATTAAAGACAAAAATTCCAAGTTTTTCTATCCTAAATTAATGGAAAGACTTACCAAAAATGATACGCTTTTAACTCAGGAAGAATTTCGTCATTTGTATCTGGGTTATGTTTTCCAGCCGCAATACAATGCTTTCTGGAGATCACCGGATGAGAAAAAACTCAATGAATTTTACAGCAAAGAAAAAATTGAACCCGCAGATTATGATGAAATCATTAAATTGTCCAATCATTCTCTAAGCGATTTTCCTTTTGATTTAAGACAGCTCAATTATCTTTCTTATATCTACCACTTAAAAGGTGATGAAGAAGCATCAAAAATTGCTTCTTTTAGATTTCACAATATTATGAATGTCATTTTGTCTTCGGGCGACGGAAAGAAATGCGAAACTGGTTTTCACGTTTTAATGGTCGAACACGAATATGTATTATTGAATCTTTTTGAATTGGAATCTAAAAGCCAGTCTTTAGTCGACAACTGTGATTATCTCAGTTTTGAGAAAGGTGCTTACAACGTAGAGGGAATTTATTTCAATATCGAAAAAATGCTTGAAAACGAAAGAAAAGCACTGCGATAATCCTTTTCAAAAATTATGAAAAAGAAACGTGCTTGACTAGCCCCGATGGAAACGATATCCTTTTTTGGCTCTACGTTTCTATAATTTTAGCCAAAAAAGATATAGTGTACAGCGGGACAGATCGCTCTTTTGAGAACTGCCATTTCTGCTCCAAAATAGTACAATTTGAATCTCCAGCAAACAAACTGCTGGAGATTTTTTTTGATTAAAAACATATATTTATTGTTTATCAATAAATTTTTATTACTTTAGCAGCATAACTTTTAATCTTAATTACAAATGGAAATTAAAATTGGAACACCGCAGATCCTAAAAATCTTGAATGTTTTATCATGGATTATTTTTATCGGCTTATGTGTAGAAGCTGGTATGTATCTTTTTAACGGAATTTATACGATGACGATAAATTCGTATAATGCACGTTTTCTTGACTTGCTTGATTTGTACAATTATAGTCCCACTTTTTACATTCAAGAAATTTGCTTTATCAGTATTGTAGCAGTCCTAAAAGCAATTATGTTTTATTTGATTGTAAAAATGCTGCACGAAAAAAAATTAAATATTACCCAGCCTTTCACTGCCGAAATGGGACGTTTTATTGCTTACATTTCGTATCTCGCATTCGGAATTGGCTTATTTTCTTTTTGGGCTTTTAAATTCAATAACTGGCTGACTGCAAACGGAGTGAAACTTCCCACTTTAGAATCACTTAATTTGGAAGGCCACAGCATTTGGATTTTTATGGCAATTGTAATGTTTGTAGTAGGACAGATTTTTAAAAGAGGAATCGAAATTCAATCTGAAATTGACTTAACCATTTAAACGAAAAAATTATGCCTATTATAGTAAATTTAGACGTCATGATGGCAAAAAGAAAAATGTCATTGAATGAACTTTCAGAGAAAGTAGATCTGACTTTATCGAATCTTTCTATTTTAAAAACGGGTAAAGCAAAAGCCATTCGTTTTAGTACTTTAGAAGCAATCTGCAAAGTTTTAGACTGCCAGCCTGGAGATATTTTGGAATTTTCGGAAGAATAAAATCTGCTTCTTTTTATTTTGATTTAATTTGTATTTTCGTACAAAAAGCACAATATTTTAAACCTAAAAAATCTCAAAATGAATATTCTAATTGTTTACGCGCATCCAAGCAGAAAATCATATACATTTCAGGTTTTAGAAAGATTAAAATCTGTTTTAGCAATTGAAAACTGGAATATAGAAATCTCAGATTTGTATGCTTCTAGTTTTAGCAGTGATATGTCTGCAGAGGAATATGAGCGCGAAGGTTTTGCTAAAACGGAGCTTTCTATTGAGCAGGAGATTTTAGATGAACAGGAAAAAATAGAAAGAGCAGATTGCATTATTTTTCTTTATCCCGTTTGGTGGAGCGATTGTCCAGCCAAACTAAAAGGCTGGTTTGACCGAGTTTATACTGTTGGATATGCTTATGGACAAAACGAAACTTCCAGAAAAATGAAAACAATTCCGCTTGGACTTGTTATTTGCACTGCCGGACATCCAAACGCTTTTTTAGAAGAAATTGAAATCGCTCAAAGTATGGAAAGAATAATGCTGGAAGACCGTCTTGGAAAACGTTTTGAAAAAAAAGAAATGCTAATTCTCGGCGGAACTTTAGATTTAGAAAATGTGATGGCAGCGCATTTTGAAGAGATTAGCCAAATCCCTAAAAAAATTAAAGCAATAAAAAAATAAATTACTCCAAACAAAATATGAATCTTAAACAAATAAAATTCTATCACTTATTCTGGATTGTTGCTGTACTGATTTTAATAATTGGAATGATACAAAGTCGTGATCCAAATGCTGGTTTAGATATAAATATTCATGATACTTATTTTGTAATGCGAAATAGAGATGCTGCAGTATTTCTTTCCCTTTTTTATTTTTTAATGGGATTGGGATATTGGCTGCTTCAAAAAGTATTCAAAAAACAACTTGTTAAATTCTTGACCTTAATTCATTCCATTATTTTACTTGGTAGTTTTATTCTTTACTGGATTGTTTTCTTCTATCGCCCGCAATATAGAGTAAACGAGAATTTTCCTTTATATGATGAATATTTGTCAATCAACACTGTTTTAGTTACAGAACTTTTTTTGATAATCTTTATAGCAACACCAGTTTATATTATCAATTTACTAATTGGTCTTTTTAGAAAAAAATAAGGTAAATATAAATTGCAATATTCAAAATCTAAAATTCCCTTCTTTGTCCGAAACACACCTTAAAATTGTCTTTTAACACCTTAACTATTTGATTTTTAGATTGTAACTTTACTTTACTAATTTCTAAATCAATCAAAATGAGCGCAAAAGATTTTACCACAACAACACTAGTGGAACATTCTCCCGCAGAAGTTTTTAAAGCGGTACAAAATGTTCGAGGCTGGTGGTCGGAAGAAATTGAAGGAAAAACGGCTGAACTTAATGATGAATTTGATTATCATTATGAAGATGTTCACCGTTGCAAAATAAAGCTGATTGAAGTGATTCCGAACCAAAAAATTGTTTGGTTTATTGAGCAGAATTATTTCAAATTTACAGAAGACAAAACCGAATGGACAGGAACAAAACCGACCTTTGAAATCACTCAGAAAGAGGGCAAAACGGAACTGACTTTCACTCATTTCGGATTAGTTCCAGAATATGAATGTTTCGAAATCTGCCGTGACGCCTGGACGACGTATATTCAAAAAAGCCTCAAAAGTTTAATTGAAACAGGGAAAGGAACTCCAAACGGAATTGGAAAACCTCAAACCGAAAACGAGAAAAAGCTTTCTGAAAAATAAAACTACATTTTCATAATTCTATTTTTTGACTACATCAATAAGAGATTTGGCTACATCTCTTTGACAGATGCGTTGCAACTTTGTAACATCAAAAAATTAAAACAAATGAAAATTATACTTACAGGTTCTTTAGGGAACATCAGCAAGCCATTGGCAACAGCTTTAGTGCAAAAAGGACATTCGGTTACTGTAATCACAAGCAGTACAAACAGACAAGAAGAAATTGAACAATTAGGGGCATCGGCAGCAATTGGTTCTGTTGAAGATTTAAGTTTTTTAACTCAAACCTTTACGGGTGCAGATGCCGTTTATTGTATGATTCCGCGTGCCAACTATTTTGATCCGAATCTTGATTTAGATGCGTTTACACGAAAAATCGGCAATAATTATGCTGAAGCCATCCAAAAATCAGGAGTGAAACGTGTTGTTTTTCTAAGCAGTATTGGCGCACATTTAAAAGAAAAATCCGGAATAATTCAGCGTTATAATGAAATTGAAGCGGTTTTGAATCAGCTTTCAAATGTTTCTATAACGTTTATACGTCCAACTTCATTCTATTACAATTTACTGGCGTACGTTCCTGCAATAAAAAACCAGGGATTTATTTCGGCAAATTATGGAGCAGATTCTTTAATTCCTTGGGTTTCGCCAAATGACATTGCCGAAGCTATTGCAGAAGAAATCGAAACGCCGCTTGACGAAAAAAAAGTTCGTTATGTAGCCAGTGAAGAACTTTCTGGACATCAAACGGCCAGAATTATCGGTGAAGCCATTGGAAAACCAGATTTAGAATGGAAATTAATCAGTGATGAAGAAACGCTGAATGGCCTAATTTCAGTTGGAATGCAGCCTAAAATCGCAGCTGGTTTAGTAGAAATGTACGCTGCACTTTACAACGATACATTGGGCGCAGACTATTACAAAAACCGTCCTTCAGTATTAGGAAAAACTAAAATGGCAGATTATGCCAAAGAATTTGCTGCTATTTATAACCAAAATTAAGTACTTTAGATTATGGCAAATCAACAACCTGTTCGAATAAAAAGTATCAGCGAATTTCATCAATTTAGAAATCTGCCTAAACCAGAACATCCTCTTGTGAGCGTTTATAATTTTGAAGATTTAAAATACTTAAACGAAGACGAACCTAAAAGTCTAATGCTTGATTTTTATTCTATTGCACTGAAACGAAACGCCAACGCCAAAATGCGTTACGGACAGCAGGAATATGATTTTAAAGAAGGTGTTTTGTTATTTATTTCGCCCGGACAAGTTTTTTCTATTGAAGGAAATGCCGAAATGAAACATACAGGATGGTCATTATTGATCCATCCTGATTTTTTATGGAATACACCGCTTGCGCAGAAAATTAAACAATATGAATATTTTGGATATGCTGTTCACGAGGCACTTCACCTTTCTGATAAAGAAGAAAAACTCATTATTGACATCATCAAAAACATTCAGCAGGAATATCAATCTAATATTGATAAATTTAGCCAAGACGTAATTATTGCCCAAATCGAATTATTACTCACCTATTCTGAACGTTTTTACAATCGTCAATTTATTACCAGAAAAATAAGCAACCACCAGATTCTTGCCCGATTAGAGAAACTCCTGAATGAATATTTTGAAAATGATTCTTTAACTAAAAAAGGTTTGCCAACAGTACATTATATCGCAGAAAACTTAAACGTTTCGCCAAATTATTTAAGCGGTTTATTAAAACATCATACGGGACAAAGCACTCAGCAGCACATTCACAACAAACTGATTGAAAAAGCCAAAGAAAAACTTTCGACTACCAATTTATCAATCAGCGAAATTGCCTTTGCTTTAGGTTTTGAGCATCAGCAGTCATTCAGCAAATTATTTAAAACCAAGACCACTATTTCTCCGTTAGAGTTCAGACAATCTTTCAATTAAAGATTTGATAAAACAATTCATTAATTTCATAAATTCGTTCAACTAAAACACGAAACTTATGAATCCACTTTTTAGAAATACATTAGCAGTAATTGCTGGACTTGTTATCGGAAGCATTGTTAATATGAGTATTATTACAATTGGTGGTTCTATAATTCCTGCTCCAAATGGCGCTGACGTAAGTACTACAGAAGGCTTACAGGCAACTATGCAATTGTTTGAGTCGAAACATTTTCTGTTTCCGTTTCTGGCCCATGCAGTCGGGACTTTTGCTGGTGCACTTACAACGGCCTTGATTGCAGTTTCAAACAAAACGAAACTAGCATTTTTTATTGGAGCTTTCTTTTTGTTTGGTGGTATTGTCATGGTTTATACTTTGCCATCACCAATTTGGTTTAGTATTGCCGATTTAGTATTTGCTTACATTCCAACGGCTTATTTAGCTGCTAAAATTGCTTCAAAAAAGAAATAAATATGAGTACTCCATCATCCATAAAACCAGCCAAAAAATGTTACGAACATATTGGCGGTAAACTCGGCGAACTTCTTTTGGAAAGCTTTGCCGACAAAAATTGGATTGCAAAAAAGTCACCCGCAGACAAACATTTCTACATCACTGAATTGGGCGAAAAAGAGTTTTCTAAATTAGGTATTGACCTCTCAAAAATCAAATCTGAAGCACTTTAATTTTATAAATTTCGATTTATTTTCTGCAATAATTATAGCGGTTAATTTCATACCTTAGTTTGCTTTAAAATCATGAATTATGACTAAGAAAGAAATCGCTAAAAACTTCCTGAACCTCGCAGCAAAAGGGCATTCGCACGAAGGTTTTCGATTGTATGTCGGAAAGAATTTTAAACATCATAATGCCCACTTTAAGGGAGATGCCGAAACCTTGATGCTTGCAATGGAAGAATCGGCCAGAACAAATCCGAATAAGATTTTTAAAATTCATCATATTATCGAAGATGATAAATTTGTTGCTGTACATTCACATCTTAAACAAACTCCCGCAGATATTGGTTTTGCCGTAGTGCATATTCTAAAATTCAAAAACGACAAAATCGTCGAACTTTGGGATTTAGGACAGCCAATTCCAAAAGAATCTATTAACGAAAATGGGATGTTTTAGTTTTCAGTCGCGGTTTTTAGTCTCAGTTTTCGGTCACAGTTTGCAATAGGATCGAAAAATTCTAAATTAAACTGAAACTGAAAACTGAGACTGAGACTGAGACTGAGACTGAAAACCGAGACCGAGACTGAAAACTGAGACTAAAAACCAAGACTGAAAACAAAAAAAATGAACTTCATTACCAAAACCTCCCTCTTATTACTTTTCATCTTCAGCAGCTGTCATTCATCGGCACAAAAAAAAGAAGATTATAAAAAAAGTCTCGATAGTTTAATTCAGAACACAAATCCGGTTTTTAATGGTGTTATCCTTATTTCCCAAAATGGAAAAACGCTTTATTCCGAAGCTAAAGGATATTCTAATTTTGAAACTAAAAAACCTTTGACATTCGACAGTCAATTTGAAATCATGTCGAACAGCAAACAAATTGCTGCCGTTCTGATTTTGTTGGAAGTGGAAAAAGGAAAGGTGGATTTAAATTCTCCGATAAAAAAATATTTACCGGAACTAAAACAAAACTGGGCAGATTCTGTTACGGTTCATCAGCTTTTAAATCATTCGCACGGAATAGTCGATTTAGAGAAACCATTGGCTTTTAAACCAGGAACCAATTTTAAATACGGCAACTTAAGTTTTAATCTTATTGGAAAAATTGTTGCATTCAGCACTAAAAAAAGTTACACAGAAGCTGCTGAAACCCTTTTTAAGAAATTAAAGATGAATCATACTTTTTGTTATTCAAAAGATAAAGCTCAAAATACGGTAACTGGATATTACAATGTCAAAAATACCTTGGATCCCGTTACCACAAGTCAGATTAATTCTGAAACTTTAGGTGCAGATGGAATACTTTCAACTGCAGGTGATTTAGTGATTTGGAATAATAATTTACATAAAGGCAAAATTTTGAAACCAGAATCCTATCAATTGTTTATTAAAAATTCAATTCTATCGCAGCATAATTTCTTTGGAAAAGAAAAAGACGGTTACGGTTACGGAATTAGAACAATTGAAAAAGAAAAATATAGATATTTAGGCCACACAGGTCTTGGAGATGGATTCTCTTCAGTAAATTTGTATTTTCCTGAAAGTGATATCAGCATGATCGTTTTGGAAAACCAAATGAATGATGATTCTAATTTGTTTTATATATCTGAATTCAAAATCAAAAACATTCTTTTTAAAAGCGATTTATTAATTAAAAAGTAAACTAAAATGGCCAAAAATAAAACTACAGAAACCCAAAACAGCGTTACTGATTTTATTAATGCTGTTGATAATGATGTCAAAAGAAATGATGCTTTTGAACTTCTTAAAATAATACAGGAAACAACTGGTTTTGAGCCCAAAATGTGGGGACCGAGCATTATTGGTTTTGGAAGTTATCATTACAAATATGACAGCGGTCATGAAGGCGATGCACCGTTAGCCGGTTTTTCGCCAAGAAAAGCAGCAATGACCGTTTATTTTTATTTACCAGAAGAAGAAAGAGAACTTTTATCAAAACTAGGAAAACATACTTCTTCTAAGGCTTGTATTTACATTAAAAAATTAGCTGATATTGATATTGAAGTCTTAAAAAAGATAATTTTACTTTCTATAACATACACCCAAAATTTATATCCCAACAAATAAATGATCACATTTTTAATTCTATTAGCCTTAATTGCATTTGCTCTCTACCGATTTTTAGAACATCCAAAATTTGGAAAAGCGCCTTCTGGCGAGCGACTGACCGCAATTCAAAATTCTCCTCAATATAAAAACGGAAAATTCGAAAACCAAAGTTTTACGCCTGATCTTGCAGAAGGTGCAAGTATGGCTGGCGTTTTGTTTGAATTCTTTTTTAAAAAAGTAGAGCGAAAAATTCCGACAGATTTAATTCCATCCATAAAAACCAATTTACACGAACTATCACTTGATGAGGATATTTTGGTTTGGTTTGGGCATTCGTCTTATTTTATCCAGCTGGAAGGAAAGCGTTTTTTGATTGATCCCGTTTTTAGCGGTAACGCCTCACCTATTCCAGGAACTACAAAATCTTTTAAAGGAAGTGACATTTATACCGTTGATGATCTTCCTGAAATTGACTATTTATTGATTACACACGATCACTACGATCATTTGGATTATGATACGATTTTGAAATTAAAACCGAAAACAAAAAAAATAATCACGGCGCTTGGCGTAGGTTCGCATTTTGAATTCTGGGGTTTTTCAGCAGAAAGTATCATTGAGAAAGATTGGTATTCTACAATCGAATTAGATGAAAATCTAACACTTCATACGACGCCTTCAAGGCATTTTTCTGGCAGAAGTTTTAAACGCTGCAATACGCTTTGGACTTCTTTTGTTTTGGAAACTAGAGATTTTAAAATGTATTTGGGCGGAGACAGCGGCTACGATTCGCATTTTGCTGCAATTGGCGAAAAATACGGTCCTTTTGATGTGGCTTTAATTGATAACGGTCAATATAACGAGAAGTGGAAATACATTCATAATATGCCCGAAGATGTTATAAAAGCGATGAAAGATCTAAAAGCAAAAAGAGTATTTCCAGTACATTCTTCTAAATTTTCTTTATCACTTCATTCTTGGGACGAACCTTTAATTAAAGTGACAGAATTAAACCGCTTAAGCAAAAACCCAATTGCGTTGATTACTCCAATGATTGGCGAAAAAGTCGAATTGAAAAATGAAAAACAAGAATTTAAACAATGGTGGAAAGGAATTCATTAATGGTGAATTGTGAATTGTGAATTGTGAATTTGAATTGAATTTGCATTGTCACCCTGAGCGAAGTCGAAGGGCTCATAGGGCTTCAACTTCGTTCAGCCTGATAATTTGAGTAAAACCTGAAAACAAAAAATGAAACAAAAAATATACTATTTTGCAATTGCATTCCTCTTAACTTGCAATATCTTTTCTCAAAACACTTATGTCTTTTTAGGATCGTACAATCGTGATAAAACAGCGGAAGCAATTCAGGTATTTCAGTTGGACACTTTGAGTGGAAAATTGACGAAATTTACTTCGGTTAAAAATATCATTAATCCTTCGTATTTAACGATTTCACCAAACGGGAAATATGTGTATGCCTGTACAGATACTAAAACACCCAATGCTGGAAGTGTAAGCAGTTTTGAATTTAATCCTCAAAATAAAACTTTGACTTTTTTAAACAGTCAGCGAAGCGGCGGTGAAAATCCGGTCTATGTTTCGGTACATAAAAGCGGAAAATGGCTGGCAAACGCGAATTATACCGAAGGAAGTGTTTCTGTTTTTCCACTTTTAGAAAATGGTCAAATCGATACGATTGCACAGAATTTTCAATATACAGACGGAAGTACAAATAAAGAAAGACAAACTAGATCTCACGTTCACTCCGCGGTATTTTCTCCTCAATTCGATTATCTCTTTCTACCCGATTTAGGTGCTGATAAAATACGCTCTTATGCTTTTGACGAAAATCAGAAAAAGCCTTTAGTGGAAACTAAAAATCCTTTTACGAAAACAGATTTAGAAGCAGGACCAAGACATTTTACTTTTCATCCCAATCAAAAATTTGGCTATTGTATTGAAGAAATGGCGGGCCAAATAAGTGTTTATAATTACGAAAACGGCGTTTTAAATAAAATTCAGCGCATTGCAACGCATCCTGACAAAATAAAAGATGGTTTTGAAAGTTCTGATATCCATATTTCTCCAGACGGAAAATTTCTCTATGCCACAAACCGCGGAAAAGAAAACAACATTGCTATTTTTTCAATTGATGTAAACGGGTTTCTAAAAAACATCGGTTATCAATCGACTTTAGGTAAACATCCGCGTATTTTTGCAATTGACGAAAGCGGTAATTTTTTAGTTGCTTCGAATGTACTAACGGGAAATGTAATTGTTTTTAAAAGAAATCCAAAAACTGGTTTACTTAAGAAAACCGGAAAAGAAATTAAAATGGAAAATGTGTCGTGCGTGCAGATTAAGAGAATTTAATTTTTTTACCATCAAGGTAACTAACTATAAAAAACTAAAAGATGACAGCATCCTATTTTAACTTACAACCCGATTTTCTAGAAGATGAGTTCGTAAAGCTAATTCCTCTAGAAGAAAAACATTTTGAAGAATTGTTCGAAGCTGCTTCAGATCCTTTAATTTGGGAACAGCATCCTTCAAAAGATAGATATTACAGAGAAGGTTTTACCACTTTTTTTCAAGCCGCAATGGATTCAAAAGGTTCATTTTTAATTCTTGACAAGCAGACAAACGAAGTAATGGGCACAACTCGTTTTTACGATTATGACCCAGAAAAATCGAGTGTTGCGATAGGATACACTTTTATAACCAGAAAATTTTGGGGCGGTCCTTATAATAAATCCTGTAAAAAATTATTAATTGATTATGCGTTTCAGCACGTTAATTCCATTTTGTTTCATGTTGGAGCAGCGAATTTACGTTCGCAGAAAGCGGTTTTAAAACTTGGAGCAGAAAAATCAAGAGATATGATTATTACAGCAAATGGCGTTGATATGCCGTACTTTGAATATGAATTGAAAAAATAAAATTAGCCGCAGTTTTCAGTTTCAGTTTTCAGGAAAACTACATTTTACAGCGAACTTTTAACATTTAACAGTACAACAATAATAATGAAAAGAATTACAGTCTTCTGTGCCTCAAGTTTTGGAACAGAAAAAATTTATGAAGAACAAGCAATTGCATTAGGCAAAACTTTAGCCGAGCAAAATATAGAATTAGTTTACGGAGGTGCAAATGTCGGTTTAATGGGAGCTGTAGCAGATGGAACTTTAAATGCCGGCGGAAAGGTAATTGGAGTTCTTCCTAATTTTTTGAGATCAAAAGAAATTGCGCATCAAAATTTAACCGAATTAATTTTGGTTGAAAGCATGCATGAACGCAAAACCAAAATGAACGATTTATGTGATGGCGTAATTGCACTTCCAGGCGGTTTTGGAACGCTGGAAGAACTTTTTGAAATGCTGACTTGGGCGCAGTTAGGACTTCATAAAAAACCAATCGCGATTTTAAATGTAAACGGATTTTATGATTCGCTTATAGAATTGCTAAAAACCATGACAGATAAAGGTTTGCTTAAAGAAGTGAATAGAGAAATGCTTTTGGTAAGCGAAAATATTGATGATTTGTTAGATCAAATGCGCAATTATACTCCTCCAACTGTAGGAAAATGGATTGATAATCAAAGGGTTTAAAAGGCAAAAAAAATAGTTCTTTGTAGTAAAAATATTTCATATATATTTGCGCCAAAACAAAAACTAATTAACCCTAAATCCCAAAATGAAGAACAATCTTTTAGCGTACTTATTATTTTTTTTAAGTGTACAAACCTATGCACAAATTACATTTGAAAAAGGATATTTTATTGACAACAATGACAAAAAAACAACTTGCCTAATTAAAAATGTTGAATGGAGTAATAATCCATCAGAAATACAATACAAATTAGACGAACAAGATCAGCCTGTAAATATTTCAATACAACAAATAAAAGCATTCGGAATTGACAATCAGTCCAAGTATGAGCGATTTACTGTTGACATAGATAAATCCAGCCAAGCAATTAGAGAAATGGGGTATGATAAAAATCCTCAATTCAAAAAAGAAACTTTACTTTTAAAAGTTCTAATAGAAGGAAAAGCAAGCTTATATGGATATAATTCGAGCAGTACTACACGCTTCTTTTTTAAAACAGATTCACTGCCAATTAATCAGTTAATCTATAAATCTTATAAAACTGCCGAAGAACAGATTGCACAAAACAAACAATACAAACAGCAGTTGTGGATGGCTTTAAAATGCGATAATATTACTATTAATGATCTAGAAAAAGTTGATTATAGAGAGAAAAGCCTTTTAAAGTTTTTTACCAGATACAATCAATGCAATAATTCTGAATCCGTAACTTTTAATTCTGATGTCAAAAAAGATTTATTTAACCTAAATATCAGACCAGGAATAACGAGTTCTTCACTCTCAATTACTAATTCTGAGATGTCAACTCCAGATTACAACAGGGATTTTGACAACAAAATAGGTTTTAGATTAGGCCTTGAGGCTGAGATAATTTTACCTTTCAACAAAAACAAATGGGCTTTAATTATCGAACCTACTTATTTTAGCTACAAAGCAGAAAAATCAAGAGCTGACTCGAGAACAAACGAAGAACTAAAAGGGAGTATTGAATACAGTGCGATCGAACTGCCTTTTGGAGTACGATATTATATGTTTTTAAATAATGATTCGAGCATTTTTGTAAATGCACAAGCTTCTGTTGTTGAAATCCCGATGAAATCAGAAGCCTATGTAGAATATTCTTCACAGCGAAATGTGAATCTTGAGCCAAAAGCCAAAGGCGGTTTTTCTCTAGGCTTAGGTTATAAGTATAAACAAAAATACAGTGTTGAATTTAGAACAGGTTTAGGTAAAAATGTTCTCGAGAATTACCGAGACTGGAAGTCCAACTACAAATCACTTTCTTTAACTTTTGGATATTCTATTTTATAATTATTTCTAATAAAAACGAGCTTTACATAAATTTGTAAAGCTCGTTTTTATTACGAGACTTTTTTCTTAAATTAGGGCATCGATTTTTTTTTGAAAAAATCTCTTTTTAAACTTCTTTCATCTTACTTACAACCTCTTACTTCAAACCAAATGAAAACAGAAAACAACAAATTTGCAAAAGCCGAAATGCTGATTCGGAAACCTGTTTCAGAAGTTTTTCAGGCATTTATTGATCCGCATATTACCAGTAAATTTTGGTTTACCAAAGGATCTGGAAAATTAGAAGAAAACCAAAAAACCGAATGGACTTGGGAGATGTATGGTTTTTCACTCTCAGTTAAAACGCTGGTTTTGCAAGAAAATAAAAAAATCGTAATTGAATGGGGAAATCCCGATGAAATCACTTTAGTCGAATGGATATTTAATCCGTTAAACGAAAATGAAACTTTTGTAAGCATTATAAACTCTGGTTTCCACGGTGATTCAGATAAAATAATCGATCAGGTTCGCAATTCTACTGAAGGTTTTACTTTGGTTTTAGCTGGAGCTAAAGCTTATTTAGAGCATCATTTACAATTAAATCTGGTTTTGGATCGTTTTCCTAAAGGTCTCGCTTGATGGTTATTTAAACGCGAAGAACACAAAGTTTTTACGAAAAGTTCGCAAAGCTATATTTAGATTTTTTATACAGACAAAGCTTTGCGAACTTAATATATAGATTCTGCTTAGTCTCATAATTAAAATACCTTAGCGCACTTTGCGTTAAAAATAAAAAAAAAGCATTGATGTAAGTTCTCAAAAGCAATTTGAAACCTGAAACCTAAAACTGGAAACTAAAGAAAATGGAAACAAAGAAACCTGAAAATATCGATGAATACATTGGTGGATTTCCGAATGATGTTCAGGAAATTTTGGAGAAAGTTCGAATGACGATTCACAAAGCGGCGCCAGATGCCAAAGAGAAAATCAGTTATTCGATGCCAGCCTTTGAACAAAACGGAATTTTGGTCTATTTTGCTGCTTTTAAAAACCATATCGGTCTTTATGCGCTGCCAACTGGACATGAAGCCTTTGCAGCCGAACTTTCTAAATATAAATCCGGCAAAGGCTCTGTGCAATTTCCATTAAAAGAAAAAATGCCTTATGATTTGATTACCAAAATTGTAAAATTTAGAGTAAAAGAAAATCTTGAAAAAGCAAAAAAGAAATAAATTTACTAATTGTATATTTTAAACTAGCTAACCACTCCCTATGAAAATCCTAAACTTCTCTTTTATTGTTCTTTTTTTCTTAATAAGCAATTTTGCTCATGCACAAAGTGATGAAGAAATTGAGAAAATGATTGTTGAGCTTCACAAACCAACAAAAAAGATTCAGGATTCTCTAGTTATGCTGCAAAAAGAAGTTAATTCTAAAATTGAAATTGAGAAGGATGTTATTATCAAAGAGCAGTTAAAACTTCGTTATGATACTTTAGAAAATGCCAAGGATGATAATGCAATAAAGGAGTTGAAACTTGATTTTGTTTTTGCTAAAAAATATCCGAATTCCTTAGAGGCATTACGATTGCTTAGAATGCATGTAAGCCGTTTTATTGGTATGAATTTCTATGACACTTACGTGGAAGTTTTTGAAAACTTTACTCCAGAAATTAAAAACTCTGAAAAAGGAAAACAAATGGCAGAAAATCTTCAATACTTTAAGCAAAGTAAAGAAGGAAGTTTGGCACCAAATTTTAGTTTACAAGACAGCAATGGAAAAACCATCTCACTTGATGAATTTAAAGGAAAACAATATATTTTAATTGATTTTTGGGCAAGTTGGTGCGGTCCTTGCAGAGAAGAACTTCCGTACATTAAGGAATTGTACCAAAAATACCATGAGCAAGGTTTTGAAATAATTAGCGTAGCTAAAGATGACAAGCCAGATCTTTGGAAAAAAGCCATTGCAAAAGAAAAAATAGAAAGCTGGAGACATATCTTTACTTCTGAAGAAAATCGAAGTATTATTAAAGATTATTATGTTAACGGAATTCCGCATAAAATTTTGATTGACAAAAATGGCGTTATTATTGGAAAATGGAAAGGCAGCGGAGAAAACAATAAACACGATTTACAACAGCTTTTAAAGTCTATTTTTGAAGCCGAATAATTATCAAAATGAATTTAACGGAACATTACAATCAACTTTACAAAACATCTTCTGAAGCTATTTTGGCTGGAAAATATGGGATTGATTCAGAGCTTAAAAATGAATCTGATTCTCGATTTGGAATAACACTACTCATTCGTCCAAATGAGGAAGTAAAGGCCAATATTCAGCGTTTCATAAACGAATTAAAAAAAGCAGAACCAGAACAATATTTTTATCCTGATTCTGATATTCATATTACAGTACTGTCTATTATTTCTTGTTCTACAGAATTTAGTTTAAACCAGATTTCGCCAAAGGAATATATTGAAATTATTTGCAGAAGTTTAGTCGACGTTGATAAAATCAAAATTCATTACAAAGGTGTAACGGCTTCACCTTCGGCAATTATGATTCAAGGATTTCCAAGCGATGAGACTTTGAATAATCTACGAAACAGACTTCGCGAAAATTTCAAAAATTCTCAATTACAACAAACTATCGACAGCCGATATGAGATTTCTACTGCACATTCTACCATAATGCGCTTTCAGGAAAAGCTTCAAAATCCGAAAAAATTAATCCAAATTGTTGAACAATATCGTGATTATGATTTTGGTGAATTTGATGTAAAAAGTATAGAATTAGTATATAATGATTGGTATCAGCGTAAAAGTACGACGAGAGTTTTGGGAGATTTTGGTTTGAGATAGTTTTTTTTAGCCACGAATTCACGAATTTATGTGTTGCCTAATTATTTTATATGAAATTGGTTTCGCCTTGGCTATTACTCGAATCATGGAAAAATCAAATATCTTCTTATTTAAATTTACCAAAATGCCATAAAACTCCAGACGGATCGTGTAGAAAACATTCACTTCCCCAATCTAAATATTGAATTGGAGTTAGTTTTACACCTTCATATTTTTCAGGTAAATTTAAAGCTGATAATTCACTGTAATAACGTTCAACATCATCAACTTCTACAAAAATCATCGTATTGTCTATCCAGTCTTTTACATAAGCGTTTTGCAGATAAAATGCCGTTTCACTGCTTTTAAAAACAGACATTTTGGAATCTAAAACCGTTTCTTCAAAACCTAAATCACGATAGAAACTTCTTGAAACTCCAAAATCTTTTGAACCTATAAATGGTCGGATTGATTTTATTTTGTGCTTCATATTCATTGTTTTAAATTATTGAAACCATTCAACTCCTTTGTCCAGCTTTACAAGAAAATCAGTAAATGAGTTTCCTATTTCGACATGATATTTTGTATTCAAATCTATAAAAGGAGAAAGAATGATTTTTACAGAATTACTGTCGTCAAATTCAATTCCAATAAATTCACCGCTTCCATTTGTACCTATAGCAAGCGTCTGCGGTAATTTTTCAAAAATATGATACTCTAAGTTTGCATCAATAATTTCTTCTAAACTCCAAAGTTTTATAAACTCAACTCCAATAAACTGATCTATTCCTAAATAATTTTCTACATAAAAAACATAATCTTCTGGAAGATCAAATTTTAAATGCTCTTGTATATCTTCAATCTTGACAAAAGAACTCTCATCGCGTTTTTGAAAATTATACTTTTTAAAAATCTCTTTAAATTCTTCAGTCATAAGATGATAAATGCTTTATCCTTTTTTTAAAATACTTCCCAAACCGCGTCCAATCTGTTCAATGGCTTCAATTCCTTTTGCTAAAGGCGAAGCCGTAAAATCTTCGTAGGCGTCCATAGCACTTTCTTTACGATCGTCTTGCGGATACACCAAAATGACATTGTTCTCTTCAAAAAACTTTTCAAATTTGCTAGGCAATTTATCAAAGATCGATTGGTAAGAAACAGAACCTTTTCTAGAAAGATTAAAAACTACCAAATCAGTTGGTTTCATTTCGTCTGAAATAGATTCAAAATCTTCCCAATCCGAAACATTTTTAAATCCGAATTTGGCATTCAATTTCAAATTATTAGCCAATTGCTGAATCGTTTCATGTGTTTTATATTCCGCATAAATCACAATCGGAATGCTTAATTCCTGTGATAATCGACAGATTTTTTGAAGTAATACCTGAAAACCAATTCCTCTTTCAGAAAATGGCGGGCAGACAAAAACCAATCTTTTTTCTTCGATAAAGTTCTTTTGAAAACGGCAGATAAATAGACTTTTATCGACATTGTTAATAATCGAATCTACATTTTCGCCAAAGATTTTATCAATAAAACCTGTTTTTCTCGGCCAGCCGACAATGACGATATCCGACATAATTTCTTTAGAAGTTCTCGCAATTCCGCTTGCAGGATTATGGTCGATTCTTGCAATAGTATTGATTTTTACTTCTGAAGCCGAAGCTTGAACGACAAATTTATCAACTGCTTTTCTGTATTTTAAAATATTCTTTTCTGCCTGATTATTATTCGGAACAATTGTCAGCAATGTCACAGGATTAGATGATTTTTTATCTTTAATTAAAAGAGCAAAATCTAACAGACTCGCTGCCGCGGAAGTTTTTGCCAGCGGTATCAAAATATGTTCGTCTAAAATTTGATCCTTTCCAGTATCTTCAGGAGAAATTTCTTCTTCGCAGATAGCAATTTTTTTGGCTGCTTTTTCGGTTGCAAACGAAGCTACGATACAAGTAATTAGAATTAAAATAATAGTTCCGTTTAAGATGTTTTCGTCTAATATTTTAGCTTTAAATCCAACTAAAATAACTGCCAAAGTCGCGGCAGCATGCGCACTGCTCAATCCGAAAATAAGCTGCCTTTCGGTTTTAGTATATTTAAAGACAATTTGTGTAAAAAAGGCTGCAATCCATTTTCCAAAGATCGCTACAACGCTTAGAGTTCCAGCAACAATCAAAGCAGTTGGTCCGCTCAAAATAACGCTTACATCAACCAGCATTCCAACTGAAATCAGGAAAAACGGAATAAACAAAGCATTTCCAATAAATTCAATTCGATTCATCAAAGCAGAAGAATGCGGAATTAAAGGATTTAATGCTAAACCTGCGACGAAAGCTCCAATGATAGGCTCTACTCCTGCCACTTCGGCCAAAAAGGCGGCGAAGAAAACGACAGAAAGTACAAAAATATAATGAGCGTGTTTTTCACTTTCCAGTTTTTTGAAAAACCATTTGGCAATTCTTGGAATAACCAAAAACATAATAGCAGAAAAAATCGCAAGTGAAACAGTTAATTTGATCCAAAAGGCTTGATTTAGATTGCCTTGACTACTTCCCATAATTACGGCTAGAATAATCAAAACAGCTGTATCGGTTAAAATTGTTCCTCCAACTGTAATCGCAACCGCTTGATTTTTGGCAATTCCTAATTTACTTACGATCGGATATGCTACCAATGTATGGGTTGCAAACATACTCGCTGTTAAAAAGCTCGCATTAAAATCATATTGCAGTAAATAAAAACAAACTGGAAATCCAATAGAAAGCGGGAGAATAAAGGTAAAAAAACCAAACAGCAAACTCTTGTTTCGATTGGCTTTAAACTCATTCATGTCCAATTCTAAGCCCGCAATAAACATAATATACAAAAGTCCAATTGTCGAAAATAAATCGACTGCAGAGTTCTTGGCTAAAATATTTAATCCATGAGGACCAATGATAACTCCAGAGATAATAAGTCCGATAATTCCTGGAATATTTATCTTTTTAAGTAAAATTGGAGAAAGCAGAATTATAAATAGTATTAACGAAAAAATCAATACGGGATTGCTGAGCGGTAATTCGAATTCTTGTAATAGATGTTTGAAAAATTCTATCATATTGTAACTTTAACTTCTTGTGGTATTAATTGTAAAAAGACTTTTTGTTAGAATTAGAACAAAATCCCTGAAGCATTAATATTAGAGAACAAAGTTTAATTTTTAAACTCGTTCATTTACAAAAATACCTAAAAAAGACGAACTTTTTACGAAAAGTGCATATTAAGGTTTTAAATTTATTTTGTTGCCGAATTATTAAAATTTAATATATTTTTTAACAAATATGCAAGATTAACATTCAAACATAAATATTCATTGCATTATTCAATTATCTTTGTCTTAACAAAAAACGAACAATGGAAGAATGTATCTCAGTTTTTGATATGCTTAAAATTGGCGTTGGCCCTTCAAGCTCACATACTTTGGGACCTTGGCGTGCTGCCGAACGCTTTCTAGAAGAGCTTAAAGAGGAAGCCATTTTAGAAGATATTACAAGAGTAAAAGTCGATTTATACGGCTCTTTATCACTTACAGGAAAAGGCCACGCCACAGACCTTGCCGTTATGCTGGGTTTAAGCGGTCAGGATCCTGAATATATTCCAGTAGAAGATATTGCTGGAATTATCAAAAAAATCGAAACTACAAGCGAAATCAATTTGGGAAACCAAAAAATGATTCCGTTTTATTTTCTTCAAGACATTGTTTTCAATAAAGATTTTCTTCCGTTTCATGCCAATGGATTAAAATTTACGGCTTACAAATCTGATGATTCTGAATACGAATCGACCTTCTATTCTATTGGAGGTGGATTTGTGGTTAAAGAAGAACGTACGAATGCCAAAATAAAAGAAGTCATAAAATGTGCTTTCCCTTATCCAGTTCAAAACGCAGCAGAATTATTGAATTATACGATCTCTGAAAACAAATCGATTTCTGAAATTGTATATGAAAATGAAATTTCGATGCGTCCAGAAGCAGAAGTACATTCTGAATTAATGCGTATTTGGAATACCATGTTAGAATGTATGTACATTGGCTGTCACTCTGAAGGAATACTTCCAGGCGGACTTCATGTTCGAAGAAGAGCTTTTGATATGCATCAGAACTTAATAGGATTATCTAATTACACTGATCCGCAGAGCTGGCTGGAAGAAATAAGAAAAACAGAAGTTAAATTTCGCCAGATTTTAAAATGGGTTAGCTGTTTTGCACTTGCCGTAAATGAAGTAAATGCTTCTTTAGGGCGTGTTGTAACCGCACCAACTAATGGAAGTTCAGGCGTAATTCCAGCCGTTTTAATGTATTATATGGTAATTGAAAATCATAATGCAGGCGAAAAAGAGATCAAACAATTCTTGATGGTTGCGGGCGAAATTGGAAGTATTTTCAAAAAAGGTTCAACTATCTCGGCAGCAATGGGCGGTTGTCAGGCAGAAATTGGTGTTTCGTCATCGATGGCTGCAGCAGCACTTTGCGAATTAATGGGCGGAACTCCGGCGCAGGTTTTAATGGCTGCCGAAATTGCTATGGAACATCATTTAGGTTTAACGTGTGATCCGATTGGAGGTTTGGTTCAGATTCCATGTATCGAAAGAAATACAATGGGTGCTATAAAAGCGATAAACGCAGCAGAATTGGCTTTAGAAACCGATTCTAAAAATGCTAAAGTACCGCTGGATAAAGTAATTAATACGATGTGGGAAACCGCAAAAGATATGAATTCCAAATACAAAGAAACCTCTGAAGGCGGACTTGCAATTGCTGTAAATATGGCTGATTGCTAATTTTTTAAGTTTGCCACGAATTACACGAATTTGCACTAATTTTTTGGGCAAATTCATTAAAATTAATTCGTGTAAATTCGTGTAATTCGTGGCAAAAAAATCAACTTCATGAAAAAACTTTACTTTTTACTTTTTTTCTGCTCGGTTTTACTGCATTCGCAGCAGCGTTATTTCCTGAATTCAGATACAAGATTATATACTTCACCCAATGCTGCTTCATTTTTAGGTTATTTTAAATATGGCGCTGAAGTTCGTTTATTGGGAGAAAATCAAAACGGCTGGCGTAAAGTTCAGGCAGATAATTTTAACGAAGGATTTATTCAGGAGAAGTACATTGCCAAAAGTCTGAACGCAAAAGACGTAAAGATTAGAGATTACGAAAATCCTATTTTAGAAGGCGGTGATGCGTATTACGGCGGTAATCATCTTTTCGTTTTGGCGGCAGGTTTAAAGGCTCGTGCTTTACCAGATAAAAACGCCAAAATTAGAGAAATCCTTTTTACAGGAGATCCCGTTGCCGTAAATTATCTTCCAGTAAATCCAGATGAATGGGTAAATATTAATGGAAATTTCACAGAAGAATATGCAAAATATACACTAAGAAAATTTCTAGGACAAAGACCTAATTTAGACGCCTTAATCAAAGATTTTGATAAATTAGATTTTAATGCCATCACTGAGCGAAAAACATGGAGTGAACGAATTGTAGAATTGGCATGGAACAGCAATTACAATGATTTGGTTCCGGCGTATGAAAGATATTACGAGGTTGTAAAACAACTAAACGACTCGAAATTAATAGCTGATACGCAATTGAATATGGCTTTAGCGAAAGCTTTATCCAAACATAAACTTCCTGAACAGATTGCTTCTTTTATACTGAAAACCGAATATTCATTAAAGGGAATTAAAACAAAATCATTGTATTTATCGCAGACTGAATTAGTAAAAACTTTCGGAAATCCGCCTAAAAAAAACCGTATTTCAGATGAATGCGGTCTTTATTCTAGTGATTTGTTTTACTATTATCCAGACTTAGAAGTTTCTGTAGATGAAAAACAAAATAAGGCTGAAATCATTAAGGTTTTCATTAACGAAAACAATAAATTCATTATAAATCCGAATGCTGTTTTAGATCATACGCTGTCTGAAAAAGCTTTCATTGAAAAATATGGAACTTATATTGAGGCTTCATTAAAAACACCTCACAATTACTCTATCATTATGGAAGACAGTCAATTTCGATTAGAATTTAAAGACGGGAAATTTTTCTCCGTCGAAATATTCTATTATTGCTGATTCCCAATTTACAATTATTCAATACTTTTACATTATCAAAAAAAAATAAAATGTCAGTAGCAAAGAAAGATTATAAAAGAATCACAACAAAGTCATTAATTGAAATGAAAAGCAACGGAGAAAAAATCTCTATGCTTACCGCGTATGATTATACAATGGCAAAAATTGTTGACACAGCTGGTGTCGATGTAATTTTAGTGGGTGATTCGGCATCAAATGTTATGGCGGGTCACGAAACAACACTGCCAATTACGCTAGATCAAATGATTTATCATGCTTCATCTGTAGTTCGCGCTGTCGAAAGAGCTTTGGTGGTAGTAGATTTACCTTTTGGAAGTTACCAATCGGATCCTAAAGAAGCTTTACGTTCTTCTATCAGAATCATGAAAGAAAGCGGCGGACATGCAGTTAAACTAGAAGGTGGAAAAGAAATTAAAGAATCTATAAAAAAGATATTACATGCTGGAATTCCAGTTATGGGACATTTGGGTTTAACACCTCAATCTATCTATAAATTCGGAACTTACAGCGTTCGTGCAAAAGAGGAAGAAGAAGCTGAAAAATTAATTGAAGATGCTCAAATGCTTGAAAAAGTGGGCTGTTTTGCAGTTGTTTTAGAGAAAATCCCCGCAGAACTTGCTAAGAAAGTTGCAGACAGCATCTCAATTCCTGTTATTGGAATTGGTGCCGGCGGAGGTGTTGACGGACAAGTTTTGGTTATTCACGATATGTTAGGTATGAATAATGAATTTAGTCCGCGTTTCTTACGCCGCTATTTGAATTTATACGACGAAATGACCAAAGCAATAGGTCAATATGCTGCTGATGTGAAGTCTAGCGATTTCCCTAATGAAAGGGAACAGTATTAATTTTTTGAGATACTAAGTTGCTAAGATTCTAAGAGACTAAGTTTTTTTTAGGTGCAAAGCGACAAAGATTCACGGGTTTTAAAAAAACTAAATTGCCTCCAGCTTTAGCTGGAGGTTTATTTTTAAGCATTTAGAAGGCTTTAGCCAAACTTTTATCAAACTAATTAATTGATTTTGAAAATAATATCTGATAAAAATAATTTACAAATTCTTCACGAAGACAATCACATTATTGTGGTTAATAAACGTGTTGGAGATATTGTGCAGGGTGATAAAACGGGAGACAAACCTCTATCTGATGTTGTTAAAGAATACATTAAAGCCAAATACAACAAACCTGGAGATGTTTTTCTGGGTGTAATTCATCGTCTGGATCGCCCTACAACTGGGATTGTGGTTTTTGCCCGAACAAGTAAAGCGTTATCACGAATGAATGAATTATTTAGCAATCGTGAAACACAAAAAACATATTGGGCGGTAGTTAAAAACAAACCCAAAGATGCAAAAGCAAAATTGGTTCATTATTTAAAAAGAAACGAAAAAAATAATACTTCAAAAGCGCATTTAAAAGAAGTTCCTGATAGTAAACTCGCAAGTTTAGATTACACCATAATCAAAGAACTTCAAAACTATACAGCACTGGAAATTAATCTGCACACAGGACGTCATCATCAAATTCGTGCACAACTAGCTGCGATTGGATCACCTATAAAAGGCGATTTAAAATACGGAGCAGACCGAAGCAATCCTGATGGCGGAATTCATCTGCATGCTCGAAAACTTACATTTATTCATCCAGTTTCAAAAGAGAATATAACAATTATTGCCCCTACACCCGACGATTCAATTTGGAATGCTGTATGATTTTTATGATTTAATTGTTAATTTTTTAATTTTTATCGATTAACTTGCATAGAAGTAAAAAACAAGCTGATCGAAAAAATGGATTATAAAAGTGACATCGGGTATCGAAAAGAAACGCTGAAAAAGCTATTGTACAACATTCAGAAAAGCGAAGATTTGATTATCAAAGCTTTATACGATGATTTTCAAAAACCAGAATTTGAAGCTGTTGTTACGGAGACTCATTATGTAATTTCAGACCTTAAAGACACAATCAAAAACATTAACTCGTGGGCAAAACCTAAACGTGTTTTTCCATCGCTTCTTAATTTCCCATCCAGCGATTATATTTACAAAGAACCTTACGGCAATATTTTAATCATTGCTCCATGGAACTATCCTTTTCAATTAGCTATTTGTCCGCTTATCGCTGCTGTCGCTGCTGGAAACAGAGTTACTTTAAAACCCTCTGAACTTACACCGCATACATCTGCCATAATTGCAAAAATTATAGAAAAGACCTTTCATATCAATCATGTTGAAGTTTTTGAAGGCGGTGTAGAAGTTTCTAATAAATTATTAGCACAGCGCTGGGATTATATTTTCTTTACTGGAAGTGTTGCTGTTGGTAAAATTATTGCAAAAGCTGCTGCCGAAAACCTTACTCCCGTTACATTAGAATTGGGTGGAAAAAATCCTTGCATTGTTGATGAAACTGCAAATCTAAAACTAGCCGCTAAACGAATTGTCTGGGGAAAATTTATTAATGCCGGACAAACTTGCATCGCTCCTGATTATGTCTTGGTTCAGAAGAATATGAAAGTCAATTTTATTACTTATTTAATTGAAGAAATTCTTAAAGCCTACGGAAAAAAAATAGACAAATCACCTGATTTTGCGCGTATTATCAACACCAAAAATTGGTTTCGCTTAACCAACATGATTCAAAATGAAAATGTTTTGTTTGGAGGAGAAAGCGATGCTAATAAACTTTATATTGCCCCAACTCTGCTAGAAGAACCTGATTTAGACAGTCCGGTTATGAAAGAGGAAATCTTTGGACCTATCCTGCCAATTCTCACTTATGAAAATGAAAATGATATTGAAAACGTTGTGAGCCGTTATGAGAAACCTCTTTCATTTTACATTTTCAGTGAAAATAATTCGTTTGCCGAAAAACTAATTGCGAAATACTCTTTTGGAGGTGGATGCGTAAATGATTCTGTTATTCATTTCTCTAATAAAAGACTGCCTTTTGGAGGTGTTGGACACAGCGGAATTGGCGCATATCACGGCCAGCGTAGCTTTGATACTTTCTCGCATCATAAATCAATTGTCAAAAAAGGCAATTGGCTTGATTTACCCATGCGCTATGCGCCCTACAAAGATAAATTGGCTTCTATAAAACGGATTTTAGACTGGCTGTAAATGAGTTAAAATCATTTTGCAATGTTTTGTAGATTTTTATACGGAATTGATTAAAAATATTATATTTACGTCAAGATACCCATATAATATTACAAGTCAATAAAACAATTTTACACAAAAATGAAATCTACCCTTGCCCAAATTGAGGACATTAAAAAAAATGGCTATTCCCTTGATTTTGCTACTGTTTTTAATCACGCCTTCGAAAACTATAAAAAAATAGCACTTTACTCTGGACTTATCATTTTGGTTTTTTCTATTTTGGCCGCAATGGCCTTTATGGGAATAATGATCGCTTATTTTGGAGTAGGCAGTATTACGAAAGATTTTTTACTTGATTTAGAAAACCAGCAATTTACTGCGATTGAACTTGTGATACAAACTGCTGTAGTTTCTGCAATTGCAGGAATAACCGCTCCATTTGGCGCAGGTTTCTTAAAAATGGCAGATTATGCAGACAGAGATGTCGAGTTTAATGTTTCGACTATTTTCAGCTACTATAAAGCACCTTATTTCGGACAAATATTTGTTGCTGCTTTTATTCCTGCCTTAGTAGGAACTGCTCTTTCTAATTTTATTGACAGCTTTGAAGTGTTATACGTTGGAAATGTAATCTCCTTTATGGTGTCTTACTTCATGTATTTATCGATTCCGTTAGTTGTTTTTGGCAATTTGAATGCAATCGACGCTATTAAATCAAGTTTTGTAGTTGTAACTAAAAATCCGCTTAACATATTTGCATTTTTTATCATAGGTTTTATAGGCTCGTTAATTGGTATTTTCGCCTGCTGCGTTGGAATTATCTTTACTGTCGTTTTTAACAGCTCTATGATTTATGCTACTTATTTTGGAATTTTTGGAATAAATGAAGAAGAAGATTCAATTGATTCAATAGGACAATCAAATGTAGATTAAAATAGAAAAATCATGTTGAAAGAGAAATTAACCAATTCTTTTTAAGGTTTTTCAAAAGACTGTTTACTAAACCAACATACCCCAAATTCTATGGCCGCAGACTATAGTTTTTTCAATTCGGTTATTTCAGGAATTGCCAGCATTGGCAATATCTTAGAATCAATTATGACCGCTTGGTATGTATTCGACTCTGACATAATTTTTTACAATAACCCTAAACTTATCGTTCTAGGGTTATCTCTTTTTGCTTTTCTTTCACTCTTAGTTTACCAGTTTTTTAAAATCAAAGCAAAAATTGGGTATTTCATTGAAAAAAAGAAAGAGCAAGATACCATAAGTAAAGAGTATCAGCTTTATATTTTATTTTTTGGTATAGCTGTAATTGTAATCGAAATCATCAATGAAATATTTAAGATCAGACCAAAAAGTCTATTATTTATAAATGTTTCTATTGGTATTGCAGTACTTTTAATCTATTCTATAACCGATAAGATAAAATGGTTTAGAGAACATATCCAGCAGATTTTTATTTTCTCTTTCTTCATTTACATTTCGTATGTAGCTTTCAACATTGTAATGCTCTCCAATGATGTTGTACCGATTATTGTTTTCTTAATTTCCTTTTTCTTTTCTTATAGTATTCTTAAACCAATCAAAATCTACTGGTTCTTTGTTGGACTTACCTTTCTCTTTTTAATTGCTACAGTAGTTTTTCAGCTGATTCCAATAAAATCTTCTATTTTACTAATTAACTTCTGCATCCTTATTTTCATTATCAATCAAGTAAAATATGCTGTTCTTTTAAACAATCGTGATAATTTTAGGTTTGCAAGCGAAATTGTTCATAAAGGAAACTCCCTTACAATTGCATCCAACCAAAAAGGCGAAATATTATTTTGCAGCGAAACAGTTACTGATATTTTAGGATATCAGCCTGAAGAAGTAATGGGACTGAAATTTTGGGAACTCACACACGATTCTGGCTTTGTAGAAAAATTAATTCCAGTTAATAATCCAGAAAATAAACTTTATATCAGAAAGTTAAAAAGTGAAAATGGAGAATTCAAATACATTCAGTGGAAAGATAAAAAATTCTCCGACGATTTAATTATCAGTATTGGTCAAGATGTTACAGAACAGATTATTGTTCAAGATCAGTATAAAAATCTAATTCAGACTGCAACAGATATTATTTTTGAAATTGATCCTGAAGGTTATTTTACGTTTATTAATGAATTTGGTTTTTCTATTTTAGGATATTCAGAAAGTGAAATCATTAATAAACATTATTCCAATATCATACATGAACATTATATAAAAAGCGCTGTTGATTTTTACGAAAATATAGTGCTTAATGAAAATAATTATCCCATAATCGAAATTCCAATTTTAAAGAAAAACGGCGAAGAAATATGGATTTCGCAAAAGATCATTGTTCGTAAAAATGACTTAGGCCAAACAACAGGTTTTTCGGGAATTGCTAGAGATATTACAGAGAAAAAAAATATTGAACAGGAGAAAAAAAGAAGGCTTAAAAAGATTGAAGCTTATAACAATTCAACCAAAAAACTATCTACAACCGATTTTAGCAAATACGACAAACTAAATACCGTAATAGATCTTATTTTAAAAGAAGCAGCTACAATCAGCCGTGCCAATCGTGTCAGTTTCTGGAAATACCACAAGGACTTAATTACCTGCAAAAATCTTTTCAGTCTAGACAATCAGAATTTATCAGACAAAAATATTTTAAACAAAGAATCTTATCCCATTTATTTCGAGACATTAAGTAAAAAAGCCATTATCAATGCTCCAGATGTATTCAATAAACTTGAGACGTCTGAATTTGAAAAACTATATTTTACCAAAAACAATATCAAGTCAATGCTTGACGTTCCAATTTTTCTATCGGGACAATTGGCGGGAGTGGTTTGTTTTGAAAATACTGAAAAAAAACGCGAGTGGGATAATGAAGATATCAATTATGCGAGAACAATTTCAGATGTAATTTCGCTTGCTATTTCTTCGCAAATGCGCTTAGAAGCAGAAAGGAAATTAGAGTTTAAAAGTCAGTTATTATCTGCCCTTTCATTATGCACCGAAAAATTTCTTCTAAGCAAAACGACTCAGCAAATGTTTCAGGAAACTTATGATATAATTGGAAAAGCCGCCAAAGTAGATCATATGTATTATTATGAAAAAGATCCTGTTTACAATACCGTATATCAAAAATACAAATGGTCTCGCGAAGGAGTAGCGCATCAAATTACACCTTTACGTCATATGACAGAGGAAAATCTAAAAGAAATTTACGAAGCTGCACAGCAGAAAAAAATCCTGAATACATTAACCCGAAATTTGGACGAAGGGTTCTTCAAAACACTTTTAATCAACAACGAGATTAAATCAATTTTGATTTTACCGCTTTATATCAACGATCTTTTTACTGGCTTTATAGGTTTTGACGATTGCACAAAAGAGAAAAAATGGTCTGAAGAAGAAATCTATATTTTTCAGGTATTAGCCAATAACATTTCATCTGCATTAGAAAGAAATCGAAATGAAACTAAAATTATTGAAAGCGAAGAAAAATTCAAACTAATTGCCAATAATATTCCTGGAACAGTTTACTTATCTAAATTTGATGCATTTTCTACCAAAATCTTTCTAAATGATGAAGTTTTAAATTTAACCGGTTATTCAAAATCAGAATTCATAGAAAACAATCTTTCGTTTCTTTCCCTAATTCATCATGACGATAAAGAAGAAGTCATCAACAATCAAATTGACAATTTACAAAGAGGAATGCCTTTGCACAATGTGTACCGCATTAAGCGAAAATCTGGTGAATATATCTGGGTTGAGGAATTTGGAGACGTAATTAAAAGAGATGACGAAATTGAATTTGTCGGCGGAATTTACTTTGACATTACCAACAAAAAAGAAATTGAAGATGCCATAAAAGCCAAACAACTGGCTGAAGCCGCAAACAAATCGAAATCTGATTTTCTAGCCAATATGTCGCATGAAATTAGAACGCCTCTAAACGGAATTATTGGTTTCACTCATTTACTTATGAAAACTGATCTTGAAGAAATTCAAGAAAAGTACATGACAACCATTAATCAATCGGCTCATTCATTGCTTGAAATTATCAATGATATTCTGGATTTCTCTAAAATCGAAGCAGGAAAACTGGAACTCTTTATTGACCTTTATGACATTAAAAAGGTTCTAGGACAAGTTTTTGATTTAATTGTTTATGAATCGAATCAAAAAAACCTGGAATTAGAATTGAATATAGATCCTGATGTTCCAAAATATATTTGGACTGATATTGTCAGAATCAAACAAATTTTGATCAATCTGCTTTCAAATGCTGTAAAATTTACAACAGAAGGTTCCATTAAATTAAATGTTACGGTTTTAGAAAAGAAGAAAAACAATAATTATGTCATTCGTTTTTCTGTGGTGGACAGTGGAATAGGAATTCTAGAAAAAAACCAAAAGAAAATCTTTAAAGCCTTCTCACAAGAAGACAGCTCGACCACTAGAAAATTTGGCGGAACCGGATTAGGTCTAACGATTTCTAATCAGCTTCTAGCTTTAATGGAAAGCCGCCTGCAGCTAGAAAGTCAAATTAACGTGGGAAGTAATTTTTTCTTTGATTTGAATTTAAAAACAAGCAACCAAAGCATCACCGACAAATACAATGCAGAACTGAAAAGTTTAAACATTGAGGTGGATCCTGAAAATATCGAACCCAACGAAAATAACATTACTTTTTTAATTGTTGAAGATAATAAAGTGAACATGCTTCTTTTAAAGACAATTATAAAAAACCTTTATAACAATGCTTATATTCATGAATGTGAAAATGGATACGAAGCCATACAGCAGTTTGAAAAGATAAATCCTACGATTGTTTTTATGGACATTCAAATGCCAATTATGAATGGTTACGAAACTACAAGAGCTATCCGAAACACTAAAAAAGGAAGAGATATTCCGATAATTGCAGTAACTGCCGGAGCAGAAAAAGAGGAAAGAAACAAATGCATCTCTGCCGGAATGGATGATTATATTTCAAAACCCATAATGAAAGGAAGCGTAGAAGAAACCTTGATTAAATGGCTTGGGTGATTTTTTTAAAGCTTTCGGTCGCAGTGGCAGTTTTCAGTTATTACTGAGACTGAAAACTGAGACTGAGACTAAAAACTGAGACTGAAAACTAAATTCACCTAAATCTAAAATTTATCATAAAAAATCTATAAATTCGTATACACCTTTATAACAAGTTAAAAAACAATCAAATATGAAATGGCGAGGCAGCAGACAAAGTGACAATGTAGAAGACCGAAGATCGATCTCTGGCGGAGGTAAAGCAATACTTGGCGGTGGAGTAATTGGAATTATTGTTTTGCTTCTGAATGTTTTTGGCGGTGAAACAGGCCAGCAGATAGCTCCTATTTTAGAACAATTGCAGGGAGGACAAGGTCAGCAGACCGAAACTGCTGTTCCATTGAGTAAAGAAGATGAAGAAATGGGCCAATTTGTAAGATCCGTATTAGCTTATAATGAAGACACGTGGACTAAAATTTTTGCAGAACATGGCATGACTTACGAGAAACCAAAATTAGTTCTTTTTAAAGGTTCTGTACAAACGGCATGTGGCGGCGCATCTTCGGCATCTGGACCATTTTATTGTCCAGGCGATCGTAAAGTCTATATGGATTTAGGTTTTTTTGAAGAATTGAAATCAAAATTTGGTGCAAAAGGAGGCGATTTCGCTATTGCTTATGTAATTGCACATGAAATTGGTCATCATATACAAACTTTACTGGGAACGTCTGCAAAAATGCGTCAGGAACAACAGGGAAAAAGTGAAGCTGAAGCTAATAAATTATCTGTTGCTCTAGAACTGCAAGCTGACTTTTATGCTGGTGTATGGGCACATGACAATCAAGACAAACTTGAAGCAGGAGACATTGAAGAAGCATTAAGCGCGGCAAGCGCCGTTGGAGACGATGCTATACAAAGTAAAATGCAGGGACATGTGGTTCCAGATTCTTTTACTCATGGAACTTCAGAACAGAGAATGTATTGGTTTAAAAAAGGTTTTAAAACAGGCGATATTAAACAAGGAACTACATTTGAAGAAATTCGATAATACATAAACCAAATATAATAACCACCAGAAAAGCACAACTTAAACAGTTGTGCTTTTTTTTTTGAGATTCCAATAAAAAAAATTCCAAACTCCAAGTTGATACTTTGGAATTTGGAATTTCAAAAAATTGGAATTTTACTTTTTTTGTTTTTTATCTAAAACAAAAAAAGCCTTGAATTTCTTCAAGGCTTTAAATCTGGGTGGCTGACCGGGTTCGAACCGGCGACCCGCGGCACCACAAACCGCTACTCTAACCAGCTGAGCTACAACCACCATTTTTGCTTAGCGAGTGCAAATATAGAACAAAGGTTCAGTTCTACAAAGAAAAAAATGAAAAATTTTTGTAAAAATTAAATCAAATTTTCTAAACTATTGACTGCCAAACATCTTTCAACAGTAAAACCTTCTGCAAAATCCTTCCCAACCAATCTTCCTAAGTCCTGCGCACGATAATTTAAACTTTCAAAGAAATTTTTACTTGTTATTGGCGTAGAAGGTTCTTTTGAATTTGGATCGTAAAATTGAGTTTTATACGCAGAAATCGCTTCTACTTTCTTTTTTTCGAAACCGGTAATGTCTACAACAAAATCCGGCTCTAAATTTTTCCACTGAATATAATGGTACACAACTTTTGGTCTCCAAGCTTCTTGCTGCTCTCCATCAATTGATGTTTCAATTTTCATCAGACCAGATAAAAAGCAGGAATCAGAAACTAATTTACTTCCTTTTCCGTGATCAATATGACGATCATCAATTGCGTTACACAATACAATCTCCGGTTTATACTTACGGATCATTTTAATAACTTCTAATTGATGTTTTTCATCATTAACAAAAAATCCATCTCTCATGCGTAAATTTTCACGAACTAAAACCCCTAGAATTTCAGCTGCGTCTTTTGCTTCTTGATCTCTTATTTCAGCAGTTCCGCGTGTTCCTAATTCGCCACGTGTTAAATCAACAATTCCTACTTTCTTCCCAAGGGAAACTTCTTTTAAAATGGTTCCAGCACAACCCAATTCTACATCGTCTGGATGAGCGCCAAAGGCTAATATGTCTAATTTCATTGTTTTTATTTTTTAGTCGCAGTTTACAGTCGCAGTATTCAGTCACAGCAAATCTGGAAACTGTGACTGCGACTGTAAACTTATTTTTTTTAAGCTATTCTCAATACTCTCTTCATCGTCATCGATTTATTGACGCTTTCCTCCCATTCTTTTTCTGGAATGCTTTCTTTTGTAACACCGCATCCCATATACAAAATGGCTTTGTTTTCTTGAATCTGCATGCATCGTAAATTTACAAATAAATCAGAACTTGCATTATTTCCGGCAAAACTGCTGTTTAACTCGCCTAAAAAGCCAGTATAAAAAGTGCGGTCGTAATTTTCATTTTCTAAAATAAAAACCTTTGCTTTTTTCTTTGGAAGCCCGCAGACTGCTGGAGTTGGATGCAAGGTATCGACAACTTCTTCCAAAGTTGAATTATCTTTTAAAACTCCCGAAATATCTGTTTTAATATGCCAGATCGATCCTGCCTTTAAACTATAAGGCTCAGAAACAACGACCGAGGCGGTGAATTCTCTAAGTCTTTTTACAATAAAATCAGTTACAAACTGCTGTTCGTCTTTTTCTTTTTGCTGCCAGATAATTTCTTTTTCATTATTATCTTTCTGTGTTCCCGCCAAAGCCATAGTTTCAAAAACATTTCCATTTGCTTTTAGAAGTTTTTCAGGCGTTGCTCCCATCCAAAGTCCAATTTTTGGATGAAAAAAACAATAACAGAAAGTTGCTGGATACAATTGTACCAAATGTTGGAAAGTTTCGATAAAATCAAATTCGGCCAAAGGGACTTCTTCATTTCTTGACAAAACTACTTTTTTGAATTCTTCATTTTTAATAGCTTGAATGCCCTGAGCAACTAAATATTCATATTGAAATTTAGCTTCGGGATCAAAGCTTAAATCGTCAATTTCGATTGTTTTAAATGAAGTTGTTTCTTTTTCGGCAGTAATTATTTCAGATTCATTTTCTGGAATCAGAATTAGTTGTTTTTCATCAAAAGAAGCAAAAACAAATCCTTTTTCGCTATAATCTGAAACATTATACAACGTATTATTTTGTTGTAAAATCCCAATAAAGTTTGTTGAGTTGGGTTTAGAATAAAGCACAAAGGGCAAATTTTGCTCTTTATGGTATTTAATTTTTAAGAAAAATGGATTCATAATTTATTCACTTTTCTTCCTATCCAAAACCATATTCGTCAATTTACAGAGTGAAACTAAATTTCCTGCTTCATCTGTAATTTTAATTTCCCACAAATGAACCGTTCTTCCTTTGTGAATAATTCTGGCTGTTCCAAAAACATAACCTTCACGAATACTTTTTAGATGATTTGCTGAAATTTCGATTCCACGGACCTCCTGCTCTTTCGGGTTGATAAAAAAGAAAGAAGCCGCACTGCCCACACTTTCTGCCAAAGCTACAGAAGCGCCGCCGTGCAATAATCCCATTGGCTGATGTACACTTGGATTTACAGGCATTTTTGCAGTTAAAAAATCTTCTCCAGCGTCGATATATTCAATTTTCAGCGTTTCCATTAATGTGTTTTTAGAAAACTCATTACATCGCGCTAAAATCTGCTCTTTTGTATAATTCATTAAAATAAACTTTAAAAACGTAAAATTAAAGAAAGATAAGACATAAATCTAAAATCCGATCCTAAATTTAAAATTCAACTTCAAACGTGTAGGTTTTTTGTTATTTTTACAAAAACAATCAAAATCGATCTTTGGCTTTTTTTTGCCACAGATTACACAGATTTAAAGGATTTTAAAAATACAGCCACGACTCGACCGAAGGGACAGACGAAGTAATTACACAAATTTCCACGAATTTTATTTCAATTTAATTAGTGAAAATTCACAGAATTAATGGTAAAAAAAATCTTTTTAATCCTTTTAATCTGTGGCAAAAAACGAAAAATAATAATGCGTCAATACCTTTCAATCTTAGTCTTGGGTCTAATTCTAGCTTTCAGTTCTTGCCGAACTGACTTTGATACCGTTGCCAGTACCGGAGATCTAAAGTTTTCAAAAGACACGGTTTATCTCGACACTGTTTTTAAAAACATTGGCTCAAGCACTTATCAATTAAAAGTATATAACCGAAGTAAAAACGATATTTCGATTCCGATTGTTCAATTTAAAAAAGGTTTAAACTCAAAATACCGCATGACGGTTGATGGAATGACGGGCAATAACGGAAAGATTTTTAAAGATGTTACACTTTTAGCAAAAGACAGCTTATACATTTTTATAGAAACCACCGCCGATATTACAGATGCAAACCCAACTGATTTTTTATATACCGACGAAATTCAGTTTGACAGTGGCGCAAATCTTCAGGAGGTAGCTTTGGTAACGCTTGTACAAGATGCCGTTTTCCTTTATCCCAATCAAAATCCAGACGGAACAAAAGAAAAAATCAAAATTGACGGCAAAGATGTGGACGGATTTTATCTGAACGAAAACGACCTTGAAAATGGAAACGAACTCATTTTTACCAAACAAAAACCTTACGTCATTTACGGCTACGCAGGAGTTCCAGAAAATAAAACCATAACTTTTGAAGCTGGCGCACGCGTGCACTTTCATGCTAATTCTGGATTGTATGTGGCCAAAAATGCTTCGCTTCAAATTAAGGGAACCACTTCATCAACAGAAAAACTCGAAAATGAAGTTATTTTTGAAGGCGATCGTCTAGAATCTCTCTACTCCGATATTCCAGGGCAATGGAAATCGGTTATTTTTGAGAAAGGAAGCATCAATCATGCTATTAATCACTTAACATTAAAAAATGCAGTTATTGGTCTAGATTTCAGAAATCCTTCCAATACTATTGAAATTAAAAACTCACAGATTTACAATTGTGTAGAATACGGAATTCTAGCGCAAAACAGCCAAATTATTGGCGAAAACATAGTTATTAATTATGCTGGTTTAGCAAGTTTATCGTGTGTTTATGGAGGAAATTATAAGTTTACACATTGTACTTTCAACAATAACTGGTCGGCTCCGTCACAATTAGCTGTCAGTTTAAGTAATTCATTGGCAGGAGCAACTCCAGAAACCAATCCGCTGACACAGGCGACTTTTAACAATTGCATTATTTACGGATCAAGCACAAACGAATTCAATTTAAATAAAAATGCTAATACACCATTTGTTTATCAATTAAATAATTGTCTTTTAAAATTCAGCAGTTCATCAACAAATCCTGATTATCAATTCAAAACTGACACACAACATTATAACAATATTATTCTAAATGAGAATCCAAAGTTTTATAATGCTTCTCAGAATAAATTCAATATTGACAAAACTTCTGCCGCTTTCGCGAAAGGCAATCAGGCGTATATAATTCCTTTGGATATTTTAGGAATTACCAGAACTTCACCTCCGGATTTGGGCGCTTATCAAAGTCATGATTTTCCAAAGTAAATTAAGATTTATGAAATTAACTTTTGTATTACTCATTACTCATTTATTTTTCATTAACACATTTGCTCAGAATACAAAAACGATTAAATGTGATTCTATTTATAAAAACAAAGGAATTACAATAAAACTTATAAATTTTGAAACTGAAAAAGAAGGTTATGACAGTGACAAAAATTCAATTCTAATTATCAGTCAAAAAGCAAATAACAAATCTTCGATTATAATAAAAGATTCTATTTTTAGTTTGGTTCAAAAAATTGAATTTCAAGATTACAACAGCGATGGCATAAAAGATATCTTAGTTCAAAATATTTCTGATGTACGAAGTAATTGGACCTATAATTTATATCTATACAACCCGAAAGCGAATAATTTTAAAAGAGTTGATGGCTTTGAAGAAATAAAAAATCCAAGTTACAATTCGAAATATAAGATTATTGAAAGTCATGTATCTTCTGGCACTAATTGGGCAGCATTCTATAAAATCAAAAACAACAAAGTTTATAATTATAATATTGAGATAATTGATGATGGCAGTTCAAAAGCTGAAAAAGAATACAGAAAAGCCATAAAAAAGATAAATTCAACGAGATAAAACTTTGCGCATTCGCGTCTTTGCGAGATTAAATTTTCTCCATTCTGCAAATTCCTTGTATTTACTTTAGAAAAATTTGTAATTCAATTTTAAGATTCTCCAACTTAAAATGAAGCCCTTTTTTGATTCAAATTTTAAAAGTAACAACAGTTTACAATGAAAAATCAACCTTCAAAAAATGTTAAATTTTGAATGAAACAAACAGCAAAAAAATTGCATTTTTAGGGCAAATAAGAGCAAAAATAAATAATTAAAAAGGCGTTTATTGTTGCTTTTTTTTTCGGTTTAGATTGACTAAATTTGCACCTCAATACAACAAACTACACAAATGATCCATTTCTTTGAAAACCAAAGCAAAACTGTTTTTGCCGTACAAACGCAAAACGAAATTTCAGCTCAAGACATTTCAAAATTAAACTGGCTTTTTGCCGACGCGAATAAGATCGAAAAATCTGCATTGACAGGTTTCTTTGTTGGTCCGCGCGCTACCATGATTACACCTTGGAGTACAAATGCTGTAGAAATTACTCAAAACATGGGTATTTCTGGCATTATCAGAATCGAAGAATTTCATCCTGCAACGGAAGATTTTACTGATTTTGATCCGATGCTTTCTCAAAAATTCAATGAATTAGATCAAGAAATCTTCACTATCAACATTCAACCAGAACCAATTCTGGAAATTGATGATATTGCGACTTACAACAAAGTTGAAGGTTTAGCTTTAAGCGAAGAAGAAGTAGATTACTTAAATAATCTTGCAACTAAACTAGGAAGAAAATTAACGGATTCTGAAATTTTTGCTTTTTCTCAAGCCAATTCAGAACACTGCCGTCACAAAATTTTCAACGGAACTTTTGTTATTGACGGTGAAGAAAAAGAAACTTCTCTTTTCAAATTAATCAAAAAAACATCTCAGGAAAATCCGAACGATATTGTGTCTGCTTACAAAGACAACGTTGCTTTTGTAAAAGGACCAAAAGTGCAGCAATTTGCACCAAAATCGGCAGACAAACCTGATTTTTACGAAATAAAAGAATTCGATTCTGTTATCTCTTTAAAAGCAGAAACACACAATTTCCCAACAACAGTTGAACCTTTCAACGGAGCTGCAACAGGTTCTGGTGGAGAAATTCGTGACCGTTTAGCCGGAGGACAAGGTTCTTTGCCATTAGCAGGAACTGCCGTTTATATGACTTCATATTCTCGTTTAAACGACGACAGAAAATGGGAAACCGCTCTTGAAGAAAGAAAATGGTTATACCAAACGCCAATGGATATTTTGATCAAAGCTTCAAACGGAGCTTCTGATTTCGGAAATAAATTTGGTCAGCCGTTAATTACAGGTTCTGTTTTAACTTTCGAACATTCAGAAAACGACCGTAAAATTGGTTATGATAAAGTAATCATGCAAGCGGGAGGAATTGGATACGGAAAACTGGATCAATCAATAAAAAAGAAACCACAAGAAGGCGATAAAATCGTAATTCTTGGAGGAGAAAATTATAGAATCGGAATGGGTGGTGCTGCGGTTTCTTCTGCAGATACAGGAGCTTTCGGTTCAGGAATCGAATTAAATGCGATTCAGCGTTCAAACCCTGAAATGCAAAAACGTGCTGCTAACGCCATTCGTGGTTTAGTAGAAAGCGACAATAACCCAATTGTTTCGATTCACGATCACGGAGCTGGAGGACACTTAAACTGCCTTTCTGAATTAGTGGAAGAAACTGGAGGTTTAATCGATTTGGATAAATTGCCTGTTGGAGATCCAACACTTTCTGCAAAAGAAATTATCGGCAACGAATCTCAAGAAAGAATGGGATTGGTTATTGGTCAAAAAGATATTGATACATTACAAAGAATTGCTGACAGAGAGCGTTCGCCAATGTATCAGGTTGGAGATGTTACGGGAGATCACCGTTTTACTTTCCAATCACACTCAAATGGTTCAAAACCGATGGATTATGCTTTAGAAGATTTCTTCGGAAGTTCTCCAAAAACGGTTATGACAGATAAAACTATCGATAGAAAATATGCTGATGTTGCTTACAACGCAGGAGATTTCGAAAGTTACTTAAAAGACGTTTTACGTTTAGAAGCGGTTGCTTCAAAAGACTGGCTGACTAACAAAGTGGACCGTTGTGTTGGAGGAAAAGTAGCAAAACAACAAAATGCAGGTCCGTTACAATTGCCATTAAATAATGTCGGCGTTATGGCTCTGGATTATTTAGGAAAAGAAGGAATTGCAACTTCTATTGGCCACGCTCCTATTGCGGCTTTGATTGATCCGGTTGCAGGAAGTAGAAATGCTATTGCCGAATCGTTATCAAACATTATCTGGGCGCCAATTAAAGATGGTTTAAAAGGTATTTCATTATCTGCAAACTGGATGTGGGCTTGTAAAAACGAAGGTGAAGACGCTCGTTTATACGCGGCTGTTGAAGGTTGTTCAGAATTTGCAATTGAATTGGGAATCAATATTCCAACAGGAAAAGATTCACTTTCGATGAAACAAAAATATCCAAACGATGAAGTAATCGCGCCGGGAACGGTTATTATTTCGGCTGGAGGAAACTGTACAGATATTAGAAAAGTAGTTGAACCGGTTTTACAGAAAAACGGAGATTCTATTTATTATATCAATTTGTCTCAAGATGATTTCAAACTTGGAGGTTCTTCTTTTGCACAAATTAGAAACACAATTGGAAACGAAACTTCTACAATTAAAGATGCTTCTTTCTTCAAAAATGCTTTTAATACAATCCAGGAATTAATCGGCGAAAGCCAGATTTTAGCGGGTCACGATATCGGAAGCGGTGGTTTAATCACAACTTTATTAGAATTATGTTTTGCTGATGTAAATCTTGGAGCTAAAATTGATTTCAGCGCTTTCGCTGAAAAAGACTTATTAAAAATTCTTTTCGCTGAAAACATCGGAATCGTATTCCAAGCAAAATCTGATGCCGCTGTTGAAGCTAAATTAAAAGCAAACAATATCGAATTCTTCAAATTAGGTACAGTTCAAAGTACACCAAGCTTGGAATTTGGAATTTACAATTTGGATATTGCGAAGTACAGAGACATTTGGTTCGAAACTTCTTATTTATTAGATCAAAAACAATCCAAAAACGGAAGAGCTCAGGCACGTTTTGAAAACTATAAAAATCAGGTTTTAAATTATACTTTCCCTGCACATTTTACAGGAAAAAAACCAGAAATCGACAATTCTAAACCAAGACCAAAAGCGGCTATTATTCGTGAAAAAGGAAGTAATTCTGAACGCGAAATGGCAAATGCTATGTACTTAGCTGGATTTGATGTAAAAGATGTTCACATGACGGATTTAATTTCTGGTCGTGAAACGCTTGAAGATATTCAGTTTATTGGTGCAGTTGGAGGATTCTCTAACTCAGACGTTTTAGGTTCTGCCAAAGGTTGGGCTGGAGCTTTCTTATACAACGAAAAAGCAAAAACAGCTTTGGATAAATTCTTTAAGAGAGAAGATACTTTATCTGTTGGAATCTGTAACGGTTGCCAGTTATTTATGGAATTGGAAGTGATTAATCCAGAACATGAAGTTCATGGAAAAATGCATCATAACGAAAGCCAGAAACACGAAAGTATCTTTACTTCTGTAAAAGTTCAAGAAAACAACTCTGTTATGTTGTCAACTTTAGCTGGAAGTACTTTAGGAGTTTGGGTTTCTCATGGAGAAGGTAAATTTAAATTACCTTACGCAGAAGACCAATACAATATTGTTTCTAAATATGCTTACGAAGGTTATCCAGCAAACCCGAACGGTTCTGATTACAACACGGCGATGATGTGTGATAAAACAGGAAGACATTTGGTTATGATGCCTCACATTGAGCGTTCGACTTTCCAATGGAACTGGGCGCATTATCCAAAAGACAGAAATGACGAGGTTTCTCCTTGGCACGAAGCTTTTGTTAATGCTAGAAAATGGATTGAGAAAAACTAAGAAATATATTTTTATTAAAAGCGCCCGAATTTATCGGGCGCTTTTTTTTATAGCCACGAATTACACGAATTTCCACTAATTAACTATTAATCAAAAAAAATGGCACAGATTAAAAGATTAAAAAGCTTTTCATTTATTTGATCATAAATGAAAAAAATAATTCGTGTTAATTCGTGTAATTCGTGGCTGAAAAAAATACTCCAACGCTATCCCCAAATATGTTGAAGTATTTCTATATTTTCAATCTCTAAAAGCTGTTGCAATTCCTGTTACAATATTAGCAGTCCCGAAAGCGAATAATCCAGAAGCGATTGCTGCTTGTCCAGAAAAGTATTGGCTTTCGCGAATCACCATGCTAAAAACTGTTCCGCCGGCAAGTCCTGCAATTAAGCCTAAACCAATTGTTGACATAATCCACCAAGGTTCTGGTTCAGGAATTGGAGGTTTCTTCAAAAAATTACGCCACCAGCCTGGGTATTTTGTACCACACCAGCCCATCGCTAAGAAAAAAACAGTTTCCATTAGTATTGTATTTTAGGTAATGCCTACTCTTTTGCTTTTCGGCTTCCGCATTCTAATGGGGTAAAATTAAGATTTGACATTTTTAATTAATCTATAGTATTTCCTGTTTTTGAAAGGGGAAAAACCCCCTTTTTTGTCTCTTAATTTTATTTAAAGAAAATCATAAATAAGCACTAAGCCTAATTTAATGATATCTTAAGGCGGTTTATTCGGCTGGATTTCATGCGATAAATAACTTTGTCTCATGGAAAAATGGAAACAAAATTTAATCACTGCAATTTTATTATTTGCCCTTAGTCAGAACTCGTTTAGTCAAAAAAACAATTCGATAAATGGAACCGTTTCAGACGGCAAAACTCCTATTGAATTTGTAGATGTTATTCTAAAACCTGTCACTGATACTACCAAAACAACTGCTTACACGATTACAGATGCTTCGGGAAAATTTATCTTTGAAAACATCCATCCATCAGATTATATATTAAAATTTCGATTGATTGGCTTTAAAACATTCACTCAAAAAGTAAAATATACAGGAACTTCAATTTCACTTGGAACTATTACCTTACAAGAAGACGCAAACCTGCTTAATACCGTAGTAGTCAATTCGCAGAAAAAACAAATTCAGAAAACAAATGAGGGTTTTGTTTTTAATGCTGTTTCTAATATCTCTCAATCGGGTGGAACTGCGATTGATATGCTGAAAAATATTCCAACAGTAGCTGTTGATGCCGATGATGCGATTTCGCTAAGAGGAAAAACACCTTTAATTTTAATTAATGGAAAAAATTCTGCAATTACTGATATGAATCAAATCCCGGCGAGCAGTATTGAGAGCATTGAAATCATTACAAGTCCAACAGCAAAATACGATGCGAATGCTGAAAGTGGTATTATTAATATTAAACTTAAGAAAAACAATTTAAACGGTTTAAATGGCGCTGCAGTTCTAGGAGGCGGTTTTGGTGCGAAAGGAAGAATGAACAGTTCTATTCTTTTAAACAACAAAACTGATAAATGGAATATTGGTGTGGCTTATGACAATCGTTTTGCTGGGAGAACAAAAAGTATAAAAGGCGAAAGAACTAATTATTTTATTGATGACGAACATTTTATTGACCAAAACAGAAGTGACCAGCGAACAGAAGGTTTACAAAACTTAAAATTAAATGTTGATTTTTCTCCTAATGAAACAAATAACTTTTCGTTTGAAGCGCTTGGTAATCTTGAAAACAAAGATAATGACGAGTCTTTAAAAACTGATATTTTCAATAATTCAGCCCAATTTTTCTCTGGAAATCAACGCCATTCCATGGAAATTCAAAAAGCTAAAGCAGCAGAAATGGCTTTTAATTACGATAGAAAATTTACTGATGACCGAAAAAGCTTAAATGCCAGCATTACAACTTCTTTTAATTTTGGAAGAGAAAATACAAATATCGACACCAATCAATATGATGAAAATGAAACTGCAATTGGAGAAACTTTTTTACAGCGAACTCATAATTATGCAAAAGAAAATATTTCCAATGCGATTCTCAATTACGCTTTTCCAATTTCTGAAAAATCTATAATTGAAACAGGATACAAAGGAACATTCCGTTTTTTTAATTCTGATTTCCAAAGCGCAGATTTTATCAATAATGAATATGTAGTGAATCCGCTGACAAGTACTATTTTTGATTTTAATGAGCAGATAAATGCTGTTTACGGACTTTGGAATTCTTATTCTGGTTCTCCAGAAAATCACAAATGGAAATATAACATTGGATTACGCGCAGAACAGGTTTCAAACAACGGCAAAACACAAAATGGAAGTGATAATTTTTCAAATAATTATCTAAAAATTTTCCCTTCGGCTTCAGTTCAATTGAATTTACAATCAGATGAATCTATTAAATTTGGCTACAGCAAACGTATTAATCGTCCAGATTTAGAAGACTTAAATCCATTTATCGACATTACGGATGCTTTAAATCCGCATGGCGGAAATCCTTATCTGAAACCTGAAATCATTCATATTGTAGAATTAAATTATAACAAAGAATGGAATAATTATTCACTTTCTGGAAATGCTTTTTATAGAAATGCAAATAATGCAATTAGGCAATATGCAACTTTACAGGACAATGGAGTAGTTTTACTGCAGCCTCAAAATATAGGAAGCACCATTACTTACGGACTTGAAAGTATTTTTTCTCTAAAACCCTTTTCTTTTTATGATGCCAATATCAGTTTAACTGTCTTTGAGCAGCATATTAATGCAGACAATCTAGAGCAAGCGCAAGATGCGGTAAAAAATACTTTCAGCTGGTACGGAAAAATCATTAATAATTTTGTTCCTTGGAAAGGCGGAAAACTTCAAATTATCGGTAATTACAATTCATCTGTCGCGACTGCACAAGGAAAAAGAATTCCGGTTTATAATGTAGATTTGGGTTTTCAGCAGAAATTAGGAAAAACCAATGCACGCCTTGGACTTGTTGTAACCGATATGTTTGATACTTTAGAAAGCGGTTATAAAAACAATACTTTATTATTTAGAAATGATAGAACTTCTAAATCAGATACTCGAGCTTTGATGGTTACTTTTGCTTATACTTTTAAATCCGATTTTAAAGAAAAATTACTGGAAAATCAATTTTCAACAGAGTAAAAAAGGAATCGAAAATTCCTGAAAATTAAAAATTTCATTCTAATATTTTTAAGTCATAATTCTATTAAAAAATTGAATTATATTAGCCACTGAAAAAATCTCCCACTAGATTTTTTTGCGCTCCAAAAACACTTAAACCAATATAGGATGAAATTTTTAAAATTACTTTTCTGCAGTTTGTTTTTAACTGCTTTTCAATTACATGCCCAAGTTCAAGTAGATCAAATTACCCACAACTCTAGAGATCGTTTCATTACTACGACAATTGGTTATCCAGTTCCGGGAACTTATGCCCCTTTAAATCAAAAACAGCCCATTACGGTATTAAATCCAGACGGAACAGGTTTTATTCAGGCAGAAGATTTAAGCAAACAAAAAATCAACTGGGGGATAGAATGTACAGAAGAAGGCGTTCCTGTTTTTAAAGAAGGATTCAACAGTGCCTCTTATACTTTTTGGTACAGACCAAATGACAGCGAAGAATGGTATTATTCACAATTCTCTATTCATTTTACCAAGAAAAAAATGTTCTTAATGGGCGAAAGAGTAAAAGATTATGTTGATTACAATGTGCAATAAACTATAAAAAATAGTCTTCTTATTAAATATTTATTCAATTTTACGTGTATTTTGTATAAAAAAGAAAACGTTTTCGTTGAATTTCAATGTTACCCGTAAATTTTCCGATTAAATTTTATAAATTTAAAAATCATACCCGATTTTTATTTAATTTGCAATAATAATTCAATATATTAAACATGGTTTCAATCACACGCCTTTTTGATTTTCCCTATTATCAACAAGAGACATACAACCTCCCAGTTGCTCTAGCAACCAAAAAAAATGGAGTCTGGGAAAAAACATCTAGCCAGGAATATATTGCAAAAGCAAATGCTGTTTCGAGAGCATTATTGCGCATGGGCGTTCAGAAAGATGATAAAATTGCGTTAATTTCTTCAAATAACAGAACTGAGTGGAATATTATGGATATCGGTATCCTTCAGACAGGTGCGCAGAATGTCCCGATTTATCCAACAATTGCCGAAGAAGATTACGAGTATATTTTGAATCACAGCGGCAGTATTTACTGTTTTGTTTCAGATGATGAAGTATATCAAAAAGTGCAAGCTATCAGAGCCAATGTACCGACTTTAAAAGAGGTTTATTCTTTTAATGAAATTTCAGGCTGCAAACACTGGAGTGAAATTTTAACTTTAGGTGAAGATGAAAGTAACCAGAGTGAAGTTGAAGCTAGAAAAGACAGCATAAACACCGATGATTTAGCTACAATTATTTATACTTCTGGCACAACCGGAAGACCAAAGGGAGTAATGCTTTCCCATAAAAATATTGTTTCGAACGTTTTAGACAGTGCGCCTAGAATTCCGTTTGATCCAGGAAAAAGTACTGCTTTAAGCTTCCTGCCTATCTGCCATATTTTTGAAAGAATGATTTTATACATCTATCAATATTATGGAGTTTCAGTATATTTTGGTGAATCTATTGACAAAATCAGTGATAACTTAAAAGAAGTTCGTCCAACTGTAATTACGGCTGTACCAAGGCTTTTAGAAAAAGTTTATGACAAAATTTATGCTAAAGGAGCAGAATTAACAGGAATCAAGAAAAAACTATTTTTCTGGGCTATTGATTTAGGTTTAAAATACGAACCATATGGAGCAAATGGCGCTTGGTATGAGTTTCAATTAAAAATAGCACGTAAATTAATTTTCAGCAAATGGAAAGAAGGTTTGGGTGGTAATTTGGATTTAATGGTTTCTGGAAGTGCCGCTTTACAGCCTCGTTTGACAAGAGTTTTTGCTGCTGCAGAAATTCCAGTTATGGAAGGTTACGGTTTAACCGAAACTTCTCCGGTAATTGCCGTTAATGATCAAAGAAACAAAGGTTTTAAAATTGGAACTGTTGGAAAACCAATCCGTAATCTTGAAGTAAAAATCGCCGAAGACGGAGAAATTCTTTGTAAAGGTCCAAACGTAATGTTAGGCTACTTTAAAGATCCAGAAAAAACAGCTGAAGCTTTACAAGATGGTTATTTTCATACGGGAGATATTGGTGAAATTGACAGTGAAGGTTTCTTAAAAATTACAGATCGTAAAAAAGAAATGTTCAAAACTTCTGGTGGTAAATATATCGCACCGCAAATGATTGAAAATGCTATGAAACAATCTCGTTTTATTGAGCAGATTATGGTTGTTGGGGAAGGTGAAAAAATGCCTGGAGCTTTTATCCAGCCAAACTTTGAATTTGTAAAAGAATGGGCAAAAATCCATAAAATTACTTTAGGAAGTACTGATGCGGAGATTAGTGCAAATCCAGAGGTTATCAAACGTATCGATGAAGAAGTTGAAGGCATCAACAAAAAATTTGGACACTGGGAACAAGTAAAACGCTTTGAACTTACTCCAGATGTTTGGTCTATTGACGGCGGACAGCTTACTCCAACTCTAAAATTAAAACGTAAGATTATTAAAGAGATTTATAAAGATCTTTATGCTAAAATTTATGGTCAGAATTAAATCAAAGTAATATAACCAACCAAAAACGGCTGTCAATAGACAGCCGTTTTAATTTTGGAGACACCAGTGTAAAATCTTAGCAATGTTTTTAGCATCGTCAATTCCGCGGTGATGTGTTCCTTCTAATGGAATATCCAGCAATGCAAGTGCGCCGTTCATTCCCGTTGGTTTTACTAAGCCAAACTTTTCGGCAAAATGCGTTTTCACATTAATATGCTCATCAGCCATCGGATAAGGAACTCCAAACGATTTACATTGTTTTTGAAGCATATTCAAATCATACTGGCCGTAACTTGCCCAAGTATATAAATCAGGATTGTATTCATCGATTAAAAGATTTACAGCTTCCTCAAAAGAAACGCCGTTTTTATCCAGTAAATCCTGCGTAATCGTTGTCAATTCTGTACAAAACGGACTAACGCTGGAACGCTGAGGCTTTATCAAAATGCCTTGATTCTTGGTAATTTCTCCTGTTTTGGTATTTAAAACCGCCAAGCCGATTTCGATGATTTCATTTTCCTGGCCTCTCGGGACCGCACTTTGCCAGCATGTGGCTTCTAAATCGATAATAATAATTTTATCTGTTGTTTTCATTTTTTTTAATTTTAAATAATTGTTTTTAATTTTTTTAAACTCAAAGAATGCTAGGATTTTTTCTCTCGCAGATTCAGCAGATCCGGCAGATTTTTTATAATCCTTTTAATCCTTGATCCCGATAGCTATCGGGAGTGGCTAAAAAAAACTTTGTGCCTTAGCGCTTTCGTGGCAAAAACCCTTAGAAAAACATGCTTTTAAAATCTAGAAAGAAGTTTCTTTTCTTAGACTTCTTTTCATGCTTTTCCTTTTTTTCAGCACTTTTCTTTTTCAAAACCTCTTTAGCTTTCTCCATCCGTTTAACTGGTTTTATTGCTTCCGTTTTAGAATTTTCGTAAAACTTTTTGAAAGGACGCGGTTCAAAATCAACCAAAATTGCCGCCATGTTTATAGCATCAATGTTTGACGGATCTGTTTCGCCTTTAAAGAAAGTCTCGATAGGTCGAAACTTATCTTTTTTCTCCTTAAACTTATTCTTTTTACTATGATCGAAATCTAAACCCAAGAGATTACTGAAGACGTTCAGATCCTCTTTGGTCGGGTTATTTTCGAAGATCAACCAGCACAAATCACGAAGTTTTCCACGAGAAGGCTTGTACAAATAATCAAAGTATTTACCTTCTTTTTCGGTCTCGTATTTTTTTCTAATTGCTCTTTTATATTTTTCTAGTGTATTGTTTTGCATGGTATTTTTTTTTTTGTAATTCTTGGAAATCTCAGGAAATCGAAGGTTTTCTGGGAAATCCAATATCACAAAAGTTTAAAAGCACCCTTGCTTTACCAGAGAAATATCTCTAAATGATATATATAATTTTCCTAAAATTCACCTTTATATTCCATAGGTTAATAAGCTCTAAATCCATCTCTCTACTCGAGGCAAATGGCGACTCACTAAATTCCACTTTATCTGTTTGACCACTATAGTCTGACCTAAGTCCTATTTTTTGATTCATCCTAAAATTTTTATTGTTAAACTTAAACTGTTAGCACTTACCACTAACTATTTCTATTTTTTACTTCATTTTTATTCTTTCGTGAACAAATATTACAATTGTTCTACGCAGTTATTTTGCGTATAATTTTTTTTTAAGGTTCTAAGAGGCTAAGTTTTTTTTTATCTTAACATTTGTCTGGGAAGCAGGATTTGAACCTGCGACCTCCCACGTCCAAGGCGGGTAAACAACCACCGTTATCTTCCCAGTTTTTCTTTTTTCTTTGCCCCTCTGAACCTTTGGGCCTTTGCACCTAAAAAAAAAGCACCCAATTAAAGGTGCTTCATAACAAATACGATATAACTATCCTATTGCCTATCTTGATGCACCGACATGTAAAAGCATTCACGATCCGAAGTCGCGGCTACTAATCCTGGGTTGTGTATGTATAATTTAAAACTCATTTTATTTATTTTTTATAATTGTTGTTGTTACTTGATGAAACGCTTTGTTTCGATTTTGTTTGGCAAAGATATGATGGAAAAAATCATATTTCCAAATATTTTTTAAGATTAATTTTCTGACTATCAATTAATTAAGACTTAAATTTAGACAAAGAAATTCCTACCCGCATACTAGTGCAGATCTCAATTTTGTATCAAATGACTGTTACTCATCGGATTACTTTCCAAGACTATATTTCTCTATTTTGATTAATCATTAAACATTTTGGTCAATTATTTTTTTAGTTTTTTTTAGTTATGGTTTGTTTTTCTATCATTTGTTGTCCTATTGAACGCTTTTTATTGTCAAACTGAACGAAGTCAAAGTCCCTTTTTTTATAATCGAAATGCCTTAAAACAAAAAAAGCACCCTTAAATAAAGGATGCTTTTCTATTTTATGATGAGTTTGACTCTAATTTTACATTATAACTTCATAAAAATACATATAGCATCCTGCACAATCAGCTGGAATATCTCCGGCAGAACGTTCAAAATTTTTGCTTACTAAAAGTATCATATGTATTTTTCTATTATTAATTACAGACACAAATGTAGTATATTTTATCATAATTTAACAAAATATACCAAAAATATATTTTTTATAACAAAAACCCCGCAAATACCGATTTGCGGGGTTTGTTTTTTTTAAGCATACGTCTTATCAATTTGACTTAAAATCGTTGGATCTTGAATTTCATTGTCCTTTGCAAATAACAATACTTTAGACATTACCTCAGCCGATTTTGGATCGTCGTCTGCAAATGGAAGGAATAAACGTCCTCTGTGCTGAGAATGAATTGGCAGTATAGATAAATATTTTCCCGGAACCTGATGCACAACTGCACTTCCTAAATGCACACTGTATTCTGCCAGCTGTCCTTTTATGATGGCATGGTTTCCAGTAATTTCTACATTTTTAATTTTGAATAAACGAAGTGTTTCTCTCAACAATACGGCTCTCATTTCGATAGATGAATGACTCGCTTCCGGATCAACTCCGCCAACATGGGCAACGCTTACTACCAAATCAATATCGCGCATTACTTCGGAGAAAATCCTCGGATTAATATCTTCAAAAGCAATGTTTTTATAATCTTTTAAAGAATGAAATTCAATCGTTTCCAAAGTTGGACTTTCTACATCGGCTGGCGAAAACCAATCTGCCAACGCGTACATTTTTACCTGATAACCTTCTTTATGAAAAACTTTCTGCAAACCTTCTTCGTAATCTACTTTCCAGCCTCTTCCTTTTAGCAATGCTAAAGTTTGGTTTGGCTGAACCTGATGTCCTGCGTAACGTCGTGAAACTGATTTTTCTTTTAATTCGTCTGGCGTTGGAACATATAATTCTCTAAAAATTTGTTTAAACGGCTGTTGTAATTTATTGTCAAAACAATATTTCTGGAAGTCTGTCCAAACGTTATGTTTATGCAAGTCGAAACAATGCGCAATTCTAAAAGTCTGATTTTCGTTTAAAGAAATCATTTCTCCTAAAGCCGTTACCAGATTTCCATCCACATAAAAACCTACTTGATCTTCGTTTGAAATAAACACTAGTTTCTCCAAATGTTTCGAAATAATTGGATGTTCGAAAAGATTCTCCATTTCTGCGAATAAAAACTCGTCTCCGCGAATCATACTTTCTTCTAATCCTTTTCTTGAACGTGTCCATTGCTCGCGCATCGTTTTGCGGTAATTCGTCAGTTCAAGAATTCCTTTGTCTTTTTTGTATTTCGGCGGAATCGATTTTAATTCTTTATCGCCTTTCAAAGTAACCAAATCGGCTTTTCCTTCTTTATTGATCACCAAACTTATCGTTACATCATCCAATTTAACTTCCGTTTCTTTAGACAAGATATTCTGAATCTGTTTGGTTTCCATTGCCCAAGTCAAACGAACCGGATCTGGATAACCCGCATTTCTCGCTAAATTTTCTAAAGCCACACGAATCGCCAAAGCTTCACTCGCCTGTTTCATCGAACCAAACTCTTTGCTTTCTTTTTTAAACTGCTGTAAATATTCGTAACGCGCCAGAATATCTTTTTCTGGACTTGCTTTGCTTAAAGGCACCAAACCGTAAACGCGCAAATAGTCCTGATCACGTTTGTCTTTTACTTTTGCTGTAACTTCTCTAATTTTTAAATCGCCTGTAATCGTGTCTGCATACAAACGTGCGCGTCTGTGTCCGTTTCCGTCTGTCACATATTTAGCCGATTCGTACAGCATTTCCCATTTGGCTTTGCCTAATTTTTTATAAGCCGAAACAAACCAATCTTTGTCTACCGCTCCGTCTTTAAAATCTTGTAAATCGATAGAAGAGAATTTCGCCATTTCACTTTCCAATTCGGAATTTACCGCGCTGTAACTTGCTGTTTTAGTATGCGCATGAAACCACCAGATACCTTCATCCAGACCTTTCCAATCTAAATAATTACTAATAAGCTTTTGCCATTGCGGCGCATAAATGGCCGTCTGAATCAATCTTTCTTCTGAGATTTTGGCTTTTTTACCGGCTTCATTAAAAACTTCTTGTGTATCTGATTCTAAAGGATAACATCTTTTCAGCAAGTAACTGAATAGTTTTTGTTTGGTCAATTCGGTATAACTCCACGAATAAATATAGCCCTTGTACAAACTTGCTTTTCCAAGTGCCGTAAGTAATTCAACTAAACGATTAACGCCATAAATTTTCTGGAAACTCTGCACCAAAGGCGTAACCGAAGTATTCGAATCGCCTCTTTTGACTTCAATATCCAAAAATGTTTCGCGGATTTTATCAATCATGTCAGTCAAGAATGGAAATCTTACCAATAAGTCCTCGCTTCCCTGATTCCTGTAATTTCTGTTTCCTCCCGTTAAAAAGGAAATTCTATCGGGTTCTAAAATACCTTCGTACAATTCACCTTCTGTAATTAAATTTTGCTCAAAAGCGACACTATACAACTGAACAAAGGGTTTGCAGTACGAAATATTTCTTTCCAATCCGTTTAACTGTCTCCATCTGAACAAATTCCATATCTTAATTTCTTGTTCTGCAGTTACAAATCTTAAGTCGATTCTGTTTAGATAAACATCAAAATGGTTCTGATTCTGCCAGCCGTTTCCTCTATTCGCATCGTAATAATACTGGTCTTTTACTGGTTTGTCTTCAAACTCTTTAACAGATTCTGGAAGATCTGCATACAAAGCAACAGAAGCATCAATCAAGAAATCTATTTTTTCTTTAAAGACATATTTCAGCTGTAAAGCATTCAAAATATTCAAAATCGCATTGTCCCAATCGTAACCTCTTTTGTTAGGGTGCGGTAGTAATTCTTTATAATAAAAAACATGCTTTTCTAGAAAATCACGCCAAATTTTACGATCGCAATTACTTACGAATGTCAGCAAAAACAAATCTCGTTCTGCCAGACCCGAATTTTTAAACCAGCCCTCCCAAACTTCATATAAAGGATAATTTGATGCCGCAGCTTCTGAGTCTTTTTCCTCTTTCAAATTCTTTAATTGTCTGAAAGAATTTCCAAGTAAAACTGTCGTTTTGCTGTTATCGTAATTTTCGATTTCATATTCATAATTTCGATTCTCTTCAAATAATTGATACAGTTTCGAAATTTCATTTTTAATATGCGACATCGATTTTGAAAAACCATATTGCTGCGCCCCAACCGATTTGGCATACAAAGAATCGGCATCTACTTTTGGCAATTCGTAAGCCGAGATATAATTTGGCGTAAAGAATCCGTAACCATTTTCGGCGCTTAGAATATTTTTCTTTTGCGACGGTTCTAACTGCTCAATAAATTTGGTTTCTTTTTCGGTAATTTTTGGTCTTGCCGAATACGCTTTTACCCAATCGTTTACTTTATCGGTCAGTTTATTGTTTTTCTGCAATTGCAGCATAATATCCAAAGCCGACATACGCTGTTCCATATCGCCTTTTTCTAGAATTTCATCTACAAAAGAAACAATTTTCGGTTCTTCCTGTTTCAGTAAAATTGCTGTTAGGTTTTTCTTTAAATTCGAATTTTTACGTTTGTACAATTCCTGAAAAATAGTCAATTCATCAGATGTCAGCGTCAAATTATTCAAGGTCGAAATTGCCGAAGCTACAAGCGATTCTCCCCTGTCTTTCAAGATTCTTAAAGCAAAACTTCTTTGGAAATCGGTTGGTGCTTTTTTCTCTTTTCCGTCGTTGCTTTGAAAATTATAAAACGAATAACAGTAATAACTGCCTAGAATCTGGCGCGTCAGTTTTTCTCTTAAATTGATAGAGAAGCTTTCGAACTGACCTAAAATAAGTTCCAATCTATCGTTATGATCGCCAATTAAATTAATCGCCGACGAATACAAAGTGTCTTTTTCAAACTTCACATTCAGCCATGAAAATACTTTTCCTTCAAATGTTTTTTCTTTTACGGTTATCGTTTCCGCAAGATTGTAGACTTTATTGAAGAAATCTGGATAATCGGCATTTTCGATATAATATTTCGATTTGATATTAGCGTCCAAAAGCATATTCATTCTTGGAATGGCAAATGCCAAAACCTGCAGATTTTCGTCGTCTAATGCTTTAAAATAAAGAGGCATTTCGATGTAAGGATCGTTGGTTTCTCCTGCAAATTTCAATGCCAGAGATTTCTTTTCTACCGAACCTTTTTCTAATAATTCATGCAGAAACGGAACTGTTTTCTCAACATCTAAAACACCTTGAACCCAAAGTGCCATATACGCTTCGTTATTATTTTTACTGCGAATGCCTGTCGGAATGGTTTCTGGATTCGAGAAATAACCGTAAGCCAAATCCAGAATAGTACGAACCGTAGTTTCTTTTTCAGCATCCCAGCCTAAACCTGTCCACGTATCGATTGCTCTTACGACAGACGAAAAACGGCTCAGTTTATTGTCGATAATCACTTTGATCATGTATTGTAAAGCGCCAATGCTGGTTTCGTCCAGCGCTTCTAAAACAACCTGACGCAATCCTTCCTGACGCTGTGCCGAAAGCAATAATTTTTCGACCAATTCCCAGTTTTCTTTTTTCTCACTGTTTAAAAGCGCTTTGATGATATTTCGAGAAACTTTTCCCTGTGGGTCTTTATTGAAAATAATATCTTCAAATAACTGATACAGATTTTCCTTATTCAAATCAAGTGCCGAAGACCAAACCATAAACTGGTTACTCGAATTTGAAATCTCCGTATCATAACGAATCTGATCTTCTAAACTCAAATTATAATAAACCGTTTTCGCATCCTGATAATGGTATTTACTGGCGCCGTTTAACAAAGAACGCAGAAAATTAACCTGATTAACCAGCAGATATTTTTTATGATTTGGCGCTCTAAAAGAACGTCTCGAATAACCCGTTTGATACATTTTTTGAGGCAGTCTGTTCCAGGCTTCTTTTACGTAAACGGCATTTTCTGCTCCAAAAAAGAAAACCAAAAGCTCGTAATAGTTTTTATCGTCCCAAAGGTTGTCTTTTATCAGTGTTTCAAATTTTTCGGCGTCTTTTGAGCCTAAAGAAATATAAGTGCCATAATAATTGTCCTCAAACTTAACCAGTTCAAGACCAAATTCCGCGACTTCTTTTTTGAGTTTTGTTCCAGAAAATAATTTCGTAACCAGATTGCTGTTTACAATTTCTTCCAGTTCTTTCTTGAATCTCTTAATCGGATTCTCGATTACTTTACTTTTTAATAAATCTTCAATTGTCATATTGTTTATTTTAGATTTTAGATTACTCCATTTTGTCTTCCTGAGCGAAGTCGAAGGATTTCCCCAAACAGATTTTGGAATTTGGGATTTATTTTTTGGAATTTAATTACCAGTAGCTTCCCGCCAAAAACGTAAGCCTGATAAAAGTGATGGATTTGTTTTGAGATAAATCAATTTCCTCGTTTAAAGTTTCGAGCTGATCGTCGCCATAGAAAACAGCGTACAAACCGTCTTCAAAAGCTACAATGGCATTTTCCTGCGCTTTGGCCAAATCTACTTTATTGTGGTTATAAATTGCGCCAAAACCAACTTTTCCGGTATCGGTTAAAATGGGTAAATAATTTTCTTTGGGAAGATGAATTTTGTCTTCGTCTTCAAACTCAAAAGATGAAGAATGAAATAACTGAACCTGATAGTCTACAATCGATTCAATTAATTTTTGTGTGGAAATTACAGAGTTTTCTATATCCAGAGCGATACTTTTTTCCTGAAGCAACGGATGTTTTTTTCCTAATTGTTTAACTGAGATGCTTATATTCATCTTTATCGGCTTTTATTTTGAAGCGGTAATGTAAGAATTTTAGAGTGATTTTTCCTTAAAATAATGTCTTTTTAATGTTAAAAAATGTACGAATTAAAAGTACTTATTCATTGCAAAAAAATACCCCACCAATTGGCATTGGCAGGGTTTGGGTTTTTATTCGGATAATTTACGATTGCTTACACAAGCTTTATATATCTGTTTCTCTGAAAATGGCGATAAGGCTTCTGCCAGATTTCGGCTGGTTCTTAAACAGCTTAGTATTTTTTGCCTTAAATTGATATCGTCGCCAAACTCTGTATGCATTAATAGCTCGAAGATTTCCTGCAAATACATGGGCTGTTCTTTGTAATCTCCCTCAAACAATTCGTCTGAAAGGAAATTAATTACGGATGGCACTACATCACGATGTGTTGGTTTTTGATTTTCTTTTTGCATAATAGAAAATTTTAGATGCACGAATACCTCGCTTTAGGTGTGCAAAACATTCAAAGGAATGATTTAGGACAGTTTCCTGTTCCTTCACCGTGACGAGGTATTCGTTTATGTTAACTTAAATAAAGTTTAAGGATTTCTCCTTTGATTGTTTTGCATCGCAAAGATATGCTTTTATTTCAAAAAGAAAGAAATAACTTACTTTTTTTTAACGTTGTTTGAATTTTAACTAAGAATAAAGGTTGTAAACAAAGATAGAGATTATTTTTGTGGCGTAATTTATTTTATATCGTAGAGTATTGTAAGAATTTAAGATGTCAGAAAAACAACTATCTTTTATTATAAATATCTTTCTTTAATTTACTAAAAGGTCTTTTATGAAGTTTTTCTTCCTCAAAGTTGGTTTCATATACAATTCTATAAGAATCCTCAAATGACATTTTATAAGACTTTTGCAATTGATCCATATAACTATTCCCAACCGCTAATTTTCTGTAAATCCATTCTTTTATTTGATCTGAATGTGATTTCTCATACAAATCTATTATTCCAAAAAACTCAATTGAGTTTTTAAGTCTAGTATTTTCTATTGATGATTCATTATAATTAATTTTCAAAGTAACATTGCTACCGTGCCCATAAAGAGATTTAACATCATTTGGAAAATCTTTAAAATTAAAATGATTGGACTTCACTGATGTATAAGGATGAAAAATATTATATGCTACAGTATCCTTCGCTCCTTTAAAATGAGTATTACAAACATTGCAACTAGGAATTAAATTGTAAAAAGAAATTGCAAGCAAGGGGTAACGACTTTTATGATAAAAATGATCAAATTCTGGAAATACTTTTTTACTTGTATAAACTATGCTTGTCGAAGTATAATGCCTATTACAATAAGGACAGCAATCAATGCCTAATTTTTTTGATAACTCAAAACCACTAAATTGATTTTCATCAGTTATTCCTCTAAATGAATCATAATTAAATAAATAGTACAACACTTTAACTTTTTTAAACTTTTTTGATTTATTAATTGTATATGAATAAGTAAAATCTAAATTTTTATAAGCTTTAAATTCATTTTCTGACAATAAAATTAACTCACTTGGTTTGCCTCTTAAAATACTAAGAATTTTCCCTGTTGTTAATTCTGTACTCAATTGGGTTAATTCTGTGAGATTCTTTTTATTTTGAGGCAAAGCTAAGAAGTTTACAAATTTATTATCAATTCTATTTTTGACCCAATCAACCATTCCTTCAACATGCTTCAGCCCATCGTTAAATCCATTGCAATACTCATCGCAAAGTTTTTCTGTTACTTTTCCAAAATTTATACTTAGCATATTTATCTCGATTCTAATTTTTTAATTTCTTCTCTTAATCTCTCTATTTCTTCATATTTAAATTTGTCATCATCTTTAACAAATTCTAAATACATACTTTTCAATTTATTTTTAACTAAAGGTTCATCAATTAAATCTATTATAAGCCTATGATATGCTTTTTCATCATCTCTAGAATTAAAACTTGGTAGTTTTATCTTATCATCTAGAACAAAAGCAACTTCGCCTTTATTTGCTTCTTTTTTGAGCCATTCTAAAGTTGTTTGTATTTTTTCTTTTGCAAAATCACCTATTAATCCATCATTTATAAAAAAACTATCTGATAATAAATCCGTTATATTTCCTCCAAATGACTTTTGAGGTCTTTCTGAATTTTTTAAAACATCTGTTTTATCATATTTCTTCTTTAAATAAACTACATTATTATTTGGAATGTCTGAAAGAGTCAAAGGATCATGAGTAGTAAAAATTACTTGGATACTTCCTAAATGCTTGATACGGTTAAGAATTTCAGGAAAAACACGAATTACAGAACTAACAAATCTTTTTTTCCATTCAGGATGAAAACCTAAATCTGCTTCATCCAATAAAAAAATAAAATTTCTCCACTGATGAGTTTTAATTTGTGAGTTTATGCCAAAATTGTAAACTATAGAGTATAAATTCAACAAGGCTTTTTCGCCATTAGACAAAATTAAACGTTTATTAACCGACATTTCAAAGAAAGAAAATTCAATTAATGAGGGATTTTTTACATGAAGCATATTCAATTGAATCAAAAGTCTATTATATATAGTAATAAACCTTACCATATTATCAGTTCTATTTTGGTTATTATCATCATTAGAAAAGAATAAATTATTATCATATTCATTGAATCCTTCTTCTCGTGATAATTTCAATAATCTTTTGTAAAAATGTTCGAATGCATTGAACATTCGTAATATTCTTAAAATATTTTTATGTTGATTGGGATATTTAAAATAGGAATGATTATACAAATATCTTCTAAAATCAAGATACTTATTTTCTTCATAACTTTTGAGGACTTCTTTTGTTGAATTTAACAAGATATATTGTTTTTTAAATTTTTCCAGTATTTCTAAAAAGTCTTCCCCTTCTAGCATTTCATCAATAGTATATTTTGAAATTCCGGATCCTGAACTAACATTATAGAGATTATTTATTACAAGAATTGATAAAATAGTGACTTCTATATTTTTAATAAAATTATCCTGATTATGTAAAAATTGATTATTTCTTTCATCAAAATTTGGGTATTTATCAAATACTTTTTCTAAATACCTTCTCATCCCTTCTTGCAAATTTGATAAAGCAAATATTTTCTCGAAATCTTGTTTGTAATGAAGTTTTGCTCTCAATAGAACACTTCCAAACTTCGGAAAATCACTTTTATATATTTTTTTCAAACTATCACTAACAGACGAGTAATTAAAAAGAACTTGATACTTTAAAATGTTCAGATGGTATTCTTCCAATGTATTGTTAAAAATATTGGACGGGTTAATATATCCTGATATATCTTGCAAATCATAATCTAAAACGGGATTATAATACTCAATTCTTACTTTTGAAAAATCTCCTTTTAGTTTTTCGTCAATCAAATCAAGTTTAGTATCAATTATAAAATCATCATCATTAATTTCATAAATAAATGCAATATTATTAAAACTTGTCCCTTCTCTAAACCTATCAAAAGACATAACTAATTCTTTTAGTATACTAGTTTTTCCTGCTCCATTTTCTCCAACTATAGTTGAGACTAAGGAAATATTATCTCCCCAAAAATTTTCTATGAAACTTTGATTTCTTACTTTTTTGACATCAAATTTACCCTTCTTATTCAAATTAAATTCATAAAAATATTTTCCTCCAAAATTTATCATTTGAGGTTTATCAAACAAATAGTCATGTTGCTTGATATAAATTGCTACTAATCTCATATTGTTTTTTAGTTACTATATTTTATCACTTTCTAATTCTAGTATAAAACCATTTTTTTAAAATTTATTTTTATCAAAAATGCATCACATCTTCCTAAATTTTATACGATTTTACTCAATAAGAATTGAATTCCTCTCAAATATATACAAACAAAAAGCCTTCAAACCAAGTACAAACACCTGATTTAAAAGCCAACATTTTTTACCACGAAGACACAAAGACACAAAGCTTTTTAAGTTTTAAGCTTTATAACTCTAAATATTTTTATTTTAAAGGATTATTTTTTAACCACCATTTAGCCTTTTCTATAACTTTTTGCTCAATATTGCTAATATTAACTCCTCTATACCAATAGTTAGGATCATATTTCATATCTAGCCAAATTTCACTAAGAACACCAAAATCAAGTTCCGTTTCAGGATGCGATTTTAGACCATCACCATCACAGAATATTGAAGCATAGAATGAATTTGTTTCCACATCTTCTCCTTTTATAACTCTATTAAAATGATATCGAGCATAACATATTTCCGCTTCATCTCCTTCCTTTTCTTTTAAATTCAATTCTAAAAAAGTACGCTTTAAATAAGGCATAATCTCATCAGGATTAATAGGCTTATAAAAAGTAGCTAAGGTATAAAGAGCTTCATTCTCACATCCTAAATTGATTAATTGTATTGCCCAATCTTCAATTGAATCAAAATCAATAAAACCAACAAAATCAAATCGTTGCATAAATTTAATTGACAATATATAATCTGTGAGTATCTTGAAATCTTCATTTTCTTGTTCCATAGCTGTATTTTTCTGTAAATCTATATAAATGTTTTAGAATTTAAATCCCAAAAAAACTTTTAGAATTCCTCGTCGTTTCCTCCGCTACTTTAGCTAAAGTAATTCCTTTAAACTGTGCAATAGTTCCGGCAACATACGGCAGAAAAGCAGGTTCGCAACGGCGTTCGTGGTATTTCTTCAAAAGGCTGTTCGGGACATTTTTAGGAAGCATAAACGGCGCATCGGTTTCAATCATCATTCGGTCGAGCGGTACGTACTGAATGACTTCTTTTAAATGACTGAAACGTTTAACATCAGAAATCGCTCCCGTAAAACCCAGATAAAATCCGTTATCGAGATATGTTTTGGCTTCTTGCAACGTTCCCGTAAAACAATGTACAACTGCTTTTGGCAATTGCGGCAAATAGTCTTTGGTGATATTCATAAAAGAATTAAAAGCGCTTCTTTCGTGCAAAAACAAAGGTTTCTGAACTTCAATCACCAATTCTAATTGGGCTTTATAACATTCTTCTTGTTTGTTTCTGGGCGAAAAATCACGATCAAAATCGAGTCCGCATTCGCCAACCGAAACCACTTGTTTCTGCTTTAATAAATTCCGCAGTTTCGAAATGCTCTGTGCATCAAAACTCTTCGCATCATGCGGATGAATTCCCGCCGTAGTATACAGCACGCCCGGATATTTTCTAGCAATCTTCGCAGATTCTTCGCTATTTCGTACGCTGGTGCCTGTGAGTATCATTTGCGATACGTCGGCGTCGAGCGCGTCTTGTACGACATCGTCTACGTCGTTTTGGAATTGTTTGTTGGTCAAATTAATTCCGATATCTATATATGTTTTCATTTTTTTGTTTTTTGCCACGAAGGCACTAAGACACAAAGTTTTTTTTTTATTCTTTGTGTTGGTTATTATTTTTTTGCCACTAAGGCGCTAAGACGCTAAGTTTTTTTTGCGTAAAGTTTGTCATTTCGACCGAAGGGAGAAATCTCCACAAGTAGCTCCGCAACGTGAGTCCAATCTTTGTGGAGTTTCTCGCGAAGATTTCTCCCTTCGGTCGAAATGACATAAAATGAGGATAATCAGTGTGATGAGAAACCTTAGAATCTTAGCATCTTAGAACCTCAGCATCTCAAAAGAAACTAATCCTCACGGCTTCCGTCATCTGCCATTCTCACTAATTTTGGTGTAAATTTGGCAACCACATCCACTAAATCCTGCTGCGCTTCCATCACCTGATTGATATCTTTATACGCCATTGGGGCTTCGTCCAGACCTGCGCCGATAAGCGTAACGCCATGATCTCTGAGGATCGATTTCATTTCGGATTGTGTGATGTTTTTTATGGCTTGGGTTCTGCTCATTTGTCTTCCTGCTCCATGCGAAGCCGAATTAATGGCGTTCTCCTCGCCTTTTCCTCTCACCAAAAATCCCGGTGCGGTCATACTTCCCGGAATGATTCCCATAACGCCTTTTCCGGCTGGAGTTGCTCCTTTTCTATGTACGATCACTTCTTCGCCGTTCCAGATTTCTTTCCATGCAAAATTATGGTGGTTTTCGACTTTGGCTAAAATTGTCGCACCTAGAGCGCGCTCCATTTTGTTATGTATAATCTCGTGACAAGCCGAAGCGTAATCTCCCGCCAAATTCATCGCCAGCCAATATTCTTGTCCTAATTGTGAATTCATATCCAAATACGCTAAGTTTTTGGCAACTTCTGGAAGTTTACATTCGTCTTTGGCAATTTTAGTATAATGTCCAGCAATGGTTGCGCCCATTCCGCGTGAACCCGAATGCGTTAACAAAGCGACGTATTTTCCTTTTGGGATATTCAAAACCGCATCGTCTTTGGCAAATTCCATGATTCCGAATTCCACAAAGTGATTTCCACCACCCGAAGATCCTAATTGTGACCATGCTTTATCTTTCAGATTCTTCACAAAAGGATTCATATTGAAAGTTTTGTTCTCCAAAACAGCATGATCTGATTTGTACTGACCATGAAATCCGTGACCTGCTCCAAAAATGGAATTGGCAATTAATTCTCTTTTGAATTTGGCTTCGTTTTCAAAGTAAAAATCCTCCGGAATATCATAAACCGACAACGCCATTCGACACCCAATATCAACTCCAACACCATATGGAATAATGGCATTTTTTGTGGCTAAAACTCCACCAATCGGTAATCCGTAACCTTGATGCGCGTCTGGCATTAAAGCTCCCGCAACCGTCACAGGCAATTTCATAGCCACTTCCATTTGTTTTCTGGCTCCGTCTTCAATATGATCTAATCCGTAAGCCGAATACGCATTCGGGTTTTCATTTAAAGCGATGAAATCTTCTGGTTTTTCATTCGATTTTTCGATTAAAGCAACAGCCAGTTTGCTGAAGATTTTATCGTCTATATAATTCTCTGGAGTTTCTAAGACGTTTTTGAAATTTGTGATCATTTCGTCTCTTGTGAATCCGTTTCTTTTGCTGTTTATTTTTAAGGCAATCCCGATTATTTTTCCTTCTGGGAATCCTAATTCTAATATATCTGTTCCGTTTATTTGTGTTTTCATTTTTTTGTTTTTAAAGGGACAAAGGTTTTGAGGTTCATAGGTGCAAAGGTTTTATACTGCTGCGCAGTTATTTTGCGTAGGTTTTTTTATTTCTCGCAAAGTCGCAGAGTCGCTAAGATTTTTCTTTTTTAAGCCACAGATTATGAGGATTAAAATGATTTTCTCTTTTTTTGTCATCCTGAGGAACGAAGGATCACATCCAATATTCCTCAAAGACAATCGCCAATCTTTGCGGAGTTTCTTGTGTGATCCTTCGTTCCTCAGGATGACAAACTTGGCGTTTAATAAAAAACTTTGCGACTCTGCGCCTTTGTGAGATTAAATTTACCAATCTTTGCAAAGCCGCACAGCAGTGCGCCTCTACAAAAAACCTTTGAACCTTTGCCTCTATGAACCTCTGTTCCTAATCTATTAATAATTGTGTTACAACCGCTGGATTCATCGCCCATTGCGCTGTATAAACCTCATCTGCAATTTCATTTTCGGTGATCGTCAAACCTTGAGCTTCCGCTTTTAGTTGTAACAAACTACCAATATTCAATTTGCTGTTTAGTTTTGCCAACAACGCCTGAACACCTTTGAAATCTAATCCGCCTACAACCTGGCCTCCGAAAGTCATCTCTAACCAAACGATTTCTCTTTTGGCTACATCCAACACTCCAAAAACCAAACCTTTGGCAACGTTCTGGGTCACACGAACTTGATGATCCACACACGACGGATCGTATGCTACACCAGTTTTCTCCGAAATTTTCATCGGGTGTTTGCTGTTCATCCAACCAACAACCAAATTTGGCGTAATACTTCCGTTGCTGTAAGCGTTGCAAGTAAAAGTTACAAATTTTGCTTTGGCTTTCGCCAATTCGTCGATATTGATGTTGATATATTCGGCAGTTCCAATTTTATTCGGAATGCTTCGGATATCTCCACTATGCTGACAACCTGTTGTAGTCAATCGGCTGAAAGAACAAATATCGGCTTTATCCTCATAAGCGATATGACAGCTTAAATCCATATCTAAATGTTGTGCTGGCAAATCTTTACCCCATTGCATAAACAATCGCACTTCGTTACCTTCAACCGGGAAACGTGTTCCCATTAAAGCAACTGGCAAATCTTGAACTGTATCACTTCGATCTCCAGTAGAAACCGGAATGTTAAACAATTGCGGATCGATATAGATTGTTTTGTTGGTGTTCGCAATTTTCGCAAATCGTTTTTTCATGGCCAAAAGACACAATTCTTCGATTTGATTTTTCATCGCTTCCAACTGAAAATCTTCGTACAACTTTAATAAAGCGTTTGCTTCGATTCGTTTGTTTGTTCCACCCAAAGGTTTCACACTTCTCTGCATGTTTTTATCAAAATAATTTTGAGCATACATATTTAATGTAAACACCAATCTAGCCGGAACTTTATCGATGATTTCTTCAAAATGAGCAATCGTTTCCTCCGCTCCAAACCAAAGCATATTCGAGAATAACGAACGAGCAAATAATCCTGGACGCTGTTTTAATAACGAAAATGTTTTATCGGCATCAAATTTCAATCTTGACGAATCTACTTTGCTTTGCCAAACATCGTACACTTGGTTGTAGAACACATCCATTAAAAAGTTCAATTTCTCAAACCCTTTTCTTTTGCTGTATTCTGCCAAACGCAACGCTCGGATAAAACGAACCCACATTCCTCTTTTTGGATGCATGGTTTCGCACATTGCTTCTACATCCATGTTCATATTATTCAACCAATTTGCCACCATTAAACATTCTTTTCGGGAATATTTTAGTTTCAAATCTTTTTGAGAAGCAATTCTCGCCTGAACGCTTGTATCTAAAACATTATAGAAGTGCTGTGCATTTTTTGATGTTCTTTTGATAATCGTTCTTGGCTCAATAATCTGAAGCATTCCTGTGTTTTTATACCACAAGTATCGTAAAATATCTGTTGGTGTTTTCAAAAACTGAGACGCTTCTTCTTCTTTACCATTTTCGATCAAAAGATCAATAACAAGCATTAAAGTTTCCTTCATTGCTACTTCTGTTTTTGGTAAAGGCAAATACTGCATCGCCATTTTTAAACTATCTACCTGAGTAACGTCTAAAGAGGTTTTAGATTGCAATAATGAGATATAGAAATCATTTAAATCTTTTTCTGTCCACAATTCCAACATTTTCAATTTACTTCCTTGTCCGATAATTTCCAGTTTTCCAAATTCAAACGGAGTTCCGCAGAACGGACAACCATTGTATCTTTCTAATGGAAAAGTATTATCCGGGATAATATGTCCGCATTGTAAAGTTGTTCCATTTTTCACACTTAAAACATTCCAGAAATAAGTTAGAATATGATCTATAACAGATTCGCCTGTTGGAACATTCCATTCTTTAACCAATGGCGTCCAGTTTTTATCTGTTCCTAAAACTTCTCTCAAAACTTCTAAAACCTCTACTTTATAATTTGGGTTTACATTGTTTAAAGCATGTAATAATGATTCAGAAAATGTAAATCCAAGTTTTGAAACATTGGCTAACAAAACGGATGTTGTTCCTGATAAATTTTTAATGTCATTCGTAATCATTTCTGACGGAATGAAAATGGCATTTTGGCGTAAACTGATTTTTAATAAATCTTTTGTTTTCATTTTTTTAATTTTTTAAAATTTAGATAATTGCGTTTCTGAGTTCTACCTAAAAGAGTTTTGAAGTAAGAAACACTTGACCTGAAATTGGAGTGTAATTGATGAACTATTTTATCTGATGGGTTTCCCCGAGAAGTAAGTTAATCTTGACCCTCGTTTTTTATTAATGATGATTTTAAAACTTGTTCGGACTCGAACCGAAAGTTACCAATTGTCTGAAGTAAGTTTTAATTGACCATTAATTGTGAAGCAGATGGGATTCGAACCCACGACACGGACATTAGAAGTGTATGAAGTAAGTTTTGATTGACCTTTTCAGGATAATTTCAAAACTACCTGCTCTACCGCTGAGCTACTGCTTCATAATAATTAAATAAAAAGGTAATGGTGTAAGTGTGTACATTGGAAAGTGTTTTCGAAGTAACTCAAACTTGACCTGTTTTATTCTTTATTTTTATTTCTATGAACGTTTGTTTTTATTTCTGAACAAAGATTTTAAAACTAGTGCGCAGTTATTTTGCGTAGTAAAAATTATAACGTTAATTCTTTAAAAGTATATTCATCTAATTTTTCTTTGATGATTACTTTGCTGAGATCAAATTCAATAAATCGTCCTGTCCAGCAATCCGAAATTTCTGTAGCCACTTCATGATTATTTACACACAATTTATTTAATCCATTTGAACCGTCGCTTCCGCAACAGCCATAAAACTTATTTAAATCTGGATGATTTTTTAAATTATAGTCAGCAATTGCGACTAATAAAGATTTTTTGTTCGTTCGCAGATTAATGAAAAAAGAAAAATTATTTTCTGATATAATATCGTTTTCATCTTCCCAACATAATTCTGTTTCTGAAATTTCGGTTAATTCAGAAGTCAACTCAATTTCACATTCTTTACAATAAATTTTAATAGTTCTCATAACTGTTTCATTTTTACATGACAAAGATTTCAAAACTACTACGCAATTATTTTGCGCAGTAAAAAAAGAATTTTAAATTTGAGTAAAAAACAAGATGAATTTAAAGAAAATTTATTCTGATTTACTTTTGAATATCGGCTTTTCAGCAAATGACATTACAAAAAACTGGACGGATTTAGAAAAGGCATATTCCAAAAAATCAAGGCATTATCATAATCTCACGCATTTAAAAGAAATGATTGCCAGTTTTGAAACGTATCGTGATAAACTTCAAAATCCTGACGAAATATTATTTTCTATTTTTTATCATGATTATGTTTATTCCGCTTCTAAAAAATATAACGAACTTAAAAGTGCTGAGTTTGCTGTATCTATTTTTACCGATATTAAACGCGACAGGTTTTTAAAACCTGTCGCGTTTACGGAATTTGATCGTCAATTAGTTTTTGATGCGATTTGTGCAACTCAGCAACATCAACACAATGCAATTGAAGATATTAATTGGTTAATCGATTTTGATTTGAAAATCCTCGCTAAAGATTGGGATGATTATAAAATCTATTTTGAACAAATTAGAAAAGAATATCGCATTTACCCTGATTTTCTATACAAACCCGGACGCGCAAAAGCGTTGAAGCATTTTTTGGAAAATGAGTTTATTTTTCAGAGCGAGGAGTTTAGGAATTTGTATGAGGGAAAAGCGAGAATTAATATTGAGAAAGAGATTTCATTATTAATGTAGAGACGCAATTCATTGCGTCTACACAACGAATATATCCACAAGGTGTTAGACGCACAGCCAATGATTATCCACTACGAATATCCATAATGTTTAGACGCAATGAATTGCGTCTCTACAGACAAACCGAAAAACAAAACATTCTAATGTCACAAAACAAAAACGCCCTAATCCGATACAAAACCATTGACAAATGTCTGCAAAACAAATACAGACAATGGACACTCGAAGATTTAATCGAATGTTGTTCCGAAGCTTTATTTGAATATGAAGGACGTCAAAACCCAATTAGCAAGCGAACCATTCAGATGGATATTCAGCTCATGCGCAGTGAGAAATTGGGTTATAATGCGCCAATCGTGGTTTACGATAAAAAGTATTATAAATATGAAGACGAAGATTTTTCGATAACCGATATTCCGCTAACGGAAACGGATATGAATGTTTTAACCGAAACGGTTTCGATGTTGAAACAGTTTAAGGATTTCTCTTTATTTAATGATGTTTCGGATATTTTACAGCGATTGGAAGATAAAATTTATTCTGAGAAATCACATACCAAACCTGTTATTTATCTGGATAAAAATGAGAAACTAAAAGGACTCCATTATCTGGACGAAATCTATCAGGCGATTATCAAAAAAATGGTTCTCGTTATTACTTATAAATCTTTTAAATCCAGAGAAGAAACCAAATTTCATTTTCATCCTTTTATATTAAAGGAATTTAATAATAGATGGTTTCTGATTGGAAAGAAAAAAGCCTCGCAGCCGATTACGAATTTGGCTTTGGACAGAATCATTTCTATTGATTACGATTTTAATTATCCTTATTTAGAAGAAGATTTTGACGCTGACATTTATTATAAAGATGTAATTGGAGTTACGGTCAATTCGGGGTTAAAAGCAAGACGAATTGAATTATGGGTCGATGCTTCGAATGCGCCTTACATAATCACAAAACCTTTGCATGAGTCTCAGCGGATAATTAAGGAAAATGAAGATGGAAGTATTATTGTGCATTTGTTCGTTATTCCGAATTATGAAATGGAAAGGCTTTTATTAGGTTTTGGAAGCTGTGTTGAAATTTTAAGGCCCGAAGGTCTACGAAATCGTATGAAAAAGATACTAAAAGACGCCATTTCGCGCTACGATTCTGAAAAACCAACTGAATTAAATGCATAATTTTTTAAAGAATACAGAATTAAATGCGTTTTAAAAATTAAAAAGAGATTTTTACCACACTAAAAATGTTAAAATCTAAAAAAAGAATAGTATATTTCACTTTAAATAAACCACCAAAACCCTCTAAATCAGGGATATTTTTTAACTAACCAAAAATTTATTAAAAAATTATATGCATGCATAGTATTTTTTAATTATATTTGAAATCGATATAGTTACCTATGAAAGACAAAACGATAGATTATATTTTGAGAGCGACATGGCAGGCTGTTTCAAGAATGTATAACGAAGAAGCTGCTAAATATGACGCAACAATGGCGACAGGATTTGCTCTTTTAAGTATGGACAAGGAAGAAGGAACTCCATCAACAGCTCTTGGCCCTAGAATGGGTATGGAAGCGACAAGCTTAACAAGAACCTTAAAATCTATGGAAGAAAAAGGTTTAATTGTTCGCAAAAAGAATCCAAGTGACGGCAGAGGTGTTTTGATCTATCTGACCGATTTTGGAAAAGAAAAAAGAGATTTATCTAAAAATACTGTTCTAAAGTTTAATGAAACCGTTAGAAAACATGTTTCAGAAGAAAAGCTGAATCATTTTATCGAAGTTTCTGAAATCATCAACGAACTGATTCACGATAAAAACATATTTAATCATACAGAAAACACAGAAAATAAATAGTTTTTAAAAAGGCATTTATTCTCTTCTACAAACAAATAATAACAATATGAAACGCACAATTAAAAAAGTTGCTGTAATTGGATCCGGAATTATGGGTTCAGGTATAGCTTGTCATTTTGCTAACATTGGTGTCGAAGTTTTACTTCTTGACATTGTACCGCGTGAACTGACCGAAGCTGAAGCTAAAAAAGGATTAACACTTGAAAGTAAAGCCGTTCGCAACCGTGTGGTAAACGAACATTTGGCGAATTCATTAAAATCAAAACCCTCTCCTATTTACAGCCAGAAATTCGCAAATAGAATCACGACTGGAAATACAACTGATGATATGGCAAAAATTGCCAATGTTGACTGGATTATTGAGGTTGTAGTTGAACGTTTGGATATCAAAAAATTAGTTTTTGAACAAATCGAGAAATTCCGTAAACCGGGAACTTTAGTGACTTCTAACACTTCTGGTATTCCAATTCATTTTATGAGTGAAGGTAGAAGCGAAGATTTTCAACAACACTTCTGCGGAACACACTTTTTTAACCCTGCGCGTTACTTAAAATTATTTGAAATTATTCCTGGTCCAAAAACTTCAACTGAAGTATTGGATTTCTTAAACGAATACGGATCTAAATTCTTAGGAAAAACTTCGGTTGTTGCTAAAGATACTCCGGCATTTATTGGAAACAGAATTGGTATTTACGGAATCCAAAGTTTATTCCACTTGGTAAAAGAAATGGGATTAACAATTGAAGAAGTTGATAAATTGACAGGACCAGTAATTGGTCGTCCAAAATCGGCTACTTTCCGTACAGTTGACGTTGTTGGATTGGATACTTTGGTACACGTTGCCAATGGTATTTATGAAAACTGCCCGACAGACGAACAACACGAATTGTTTAAACTTCCAGATTTCATCAACAAAATGATGGAAAATAATTGGTTAGGAAGCAAAACTGGACAAGGTTTTTATAAAAAAGTAGATAAAGATATTCTTTCTTTAGACTTAAATACATTAGAATACCGCGCTGCAAAAAAAGCAAATTTTGCTACACTTGAACTAACAAAAACTATCGATAAACCAATCAATCGTTTTAAAGTTTTAGTAAAAGGAACAGACAAAGCGGGAGAATTCTACCGTAAGAGTTTCGCTGGAATGTTTGCTTATGTATCAAACAGAATTCCTGAAATCTCAGACGAATTATACAAAATTGACGATGCCATGAAAGCTGGTTTTGGATGGGAAAATGGTCCATTCGAAATCTGGGATGCTATTGGTGTTGCCAAAGGAATTGAAATCATGAAAGCTGAAGGTTTAGCGCCTGCTGCATGGGTTACTGAAATGTTGGCTTCTGGAAGCGACAGTTTCTATACTGTAAAAGAAGGAGCGACTTATTTCTATAACATTCCAACAAAATCACAAGTTAAAGTTCCTGGACAAGATTCATTTATTATTCTAAACAACATCCGCGAAAGCAAAAAAGTTTGGAGCAACAGTGGAGCAATTATTCAGGATTTAGGAGACGGAATCTTAAACTTAGAATTCCAATCTAAAATGAATACAATTGGTGGCGATGTACTTCAGGCTATCAATAAAGCAATCGACTTATCTGAAAAAGAATATCAAGGTTTAGTTATTGGTAACCAAGCAGCGAATTTCTCTGTTGGAGCTAATATCGGAATGATTTTCATGATGGCAGTTGAACAAGAATACGACGAATTGAACATGGCAATTAAATTGTTCCAGGACACAATGATGCGTGTTCGTTACTCTTCTATTCCAGTTGTAGTTGCGCCTCACGGAATGACTTTTGGAGGTGGATGCGAAATGAGCTTACATGCTGATAAAGTGGTTGCTGCTGCGGAAACGTACATGGGATTAGTTGAATTTGGAGTTGGAGTTATCCCTGGTGGTGGTGGTTCTAAAGAAATGACTTTAAGAGCTTCAGATTTATTCCGTAAAAATGATGTGGAATTGAACGTTCTTCAAGAGTATTTCTTGACAATCGCAATGGCTAAAGTTTCGACTTCTGGTTATGAAGCTTTTGATACTGGACTTTTACAGCATGGAAAAGATGTTATTGTAGTTAACAAAGATCGTCAGATTGCTGAAGCTAAAAAACATGCATTGTTAATGGCAGAAGCGGGTTATACACAACCAATCAGAAGAAACGACATTAAAGTTTTAGGAAAACAAGCTTTAGGTATGTTCTTAGTTGGAACAGATCAAATGCAAGCTGGAAAATACATTTCTGAACACGACAAGAAAATCGCTAACAAACTGGCTTACGTAATGGCTGGTGGTGATTTATCTGAAGCAACTTTAGTATCTGAACAATATTTATTAGATATCGAACGTGAAGCTTTCTTGAGTTTATGTACAGAACGCAAGACATTAGAAAGAATCCAATATATGTTAACTAAAGGAAAACCGCTTCGTAATTAGAAAAATAGATAAAAGAAGAAAGAAGCAAGAGAAAAGACAAAACTCTGTTTTGAAATCTTGCTTCTTGCATCTTTCTTCTACCAATCTTAAAAAAACAAAACAAATGAAAACAGCATATATAGTAAAAGCATATAGAACAGCAGTTGGAAAAGCTCCAAAAGGTGTTTTTAGATTTAAAAGACCTGATGAATTAGCTGCAGAAACCATTCAGTTTATGATGGATGAACTGCCTGATTTTGACAAAAAACGTATCGATGACGTTATGGTAGGAAATGCCATGCCGGAAGCTGAACAAGGTCTTAACGTTGGACGTTTGATCTCTTTAATGGGATTAAAAGTAGAAGACGTTCCTGGTGTTACCGTAAACCGTTATTGTGCATCTGGATTAGAAACTATTGGAATGGCGACTGCTAAAATCCAATCAGGAATGGCAGATTGTATCATCGCTGGTGGTGCAGAAAGCATGAGTTATATTCCGATGGGAGGTTACAAACCAACTCCGGATTATAAAGTTGCTGCTGCAGGTCACGAAGATTACTACTGGGGAATGGGTCTAACTGCCGAAGCGGTTGCGAACCAATACAAAATCTCTAGAGAAGATCAGGATGAGTTTGCTTACAACTCTCACATGAAAGCTTTGAAAGCTCAGGCTGAAGGAAAATTCGACAAACAAATCGTTCCAATTACTGTTGAGCAGACTTTCATCAATGAAAACGGTAAAAAAGAAACTAAATCATACGTTGTAAATAAAGATGAAGGTCCAAGAGCAGGAACTTCTAAAGAAGCTTTAGCAGGTTTAAAACCAGTTTTTGCTGCTGACGGAAGTGTAACTGCTGGTAACTCTTCTCAAATGAGCGACGGTGCTGCATTCGTTTTAATCATGAGCGAAGAAATGGTAAAAGAATTAAACCTTGAGCCAATCGCTCGTTTGGTAAACTTTGCTTCTTCTGGTGTTGAGCCAAGAATTATGGGTATTGGTCCTGTAAAAGCAATTCCGAAAGCATTGAAACAAGCGGGACTAACATTAAACGATATCGAGTTAATTGAGTTAAACGAGGCCTTTGCTTCACAAGCTTTAGCAGTAACCCGCGAATTAAACATCAATCCAGAAATCGTAAACGTAAACGGTGGAGCGATTGCTTTAGGTCACCCGCTGGGATGTACGGGAGCTAAACTTTCTGTTCAGTTATTTGATGAGATGAAACGCAGAGGTAATAAATACGGAATCGTTTCTATGTGTGTGGGAACTGGACAAGGTTCTGCGGGGGTTTACGAAGTGTTGTAGTTTTTTTTAGAGGAAAGAAGCAAGAAGCAAGACTTACATTTGGAATGTATATTCTAAAAGCTTGCTTTTAAAAAGTAATAAAAAACTTACTTTTATTTTTTCTTTCTTATCTTGCCTCAAAAAAACATGAGACACAATTTTAAGAATTTGAAAATTTGGATTTTAGCAATGGAGATAACAAATGATATCTATAAACTAACTGCTATTTTTCCAAAATCAGAAACGTATAGTTTAACAAGTCAAATGAATAGATGTTCTGTTTCAATGCCTTCTAATATTGCTGAAGGCTCTAACAGAGGAAATAAACATTTTCAGCATTATTTGAATATTAGTTTAGGTTCGTCATTTGAATTACAAACCCAATTACTGATAGCTTTTCAAAATGGTTATCTATCCAAGACAAAAACAGAAGAAATAGAAAACAAAATAATTGAATTTCAAAGGATGACATCAGGTTTCATAAGTAAGTTGATTTAAAAATCTTGCTTCTTGCTTCTTTCATCTTTTACCTAAACAAAAAACAAAATGGCAGATACAATCGAAAAAAACGTGACTCGTGGTGGTCAGTTTTTAGTTAAAGAAACAAAGAGCGAGGACATCTTTACACCAGAAGATTTCTCTGAAGAGCAGTTAATGATGCGTGACTCTGTAAAAGAGTTCGTAGACAAAGAATTATGGGCGCATAAAGATCGTTTTGAGAAAAAAGATTACGCTTATACAGAAGCTTCTATGCGTAAAGCTGGTGAACTAGGACTTCTTGGAGTTGCGGTTCCAGAAGAATACGGCGGATTAGGAATGGGATTTGTTTCTACAATGTTGGTTTGTGACTACATTTCTGGAGCAACAGGTTCTTTCTCAACTGCTTTTGGTGCGCATACAGGAATTGGAACTATGCCAATCACCCTTTATGGTACTGAAGAACAAAAGAAAAAATACGTTCCGAAATTGGCTTCTGGAGAATGGTTTGGGGCTTATTGCTTAACTGAACCAGGCGCAGGATCTGATGCTAACTCAGGAAAAACAAAAGCGGTTTTATCTGAAGACGGAACTCATTATTTAATTACAGGACAAAAAATGTGGATTTCGAATGCAGGTTTCTGCAGCGTTTTCATCGTTTTTGCTCGTATTGGTGATGATAAAAATATTACAGGTTTCATCGTAGAAAACGATCCTTCAAACGGAATTTCTATGAATGAAGAAGAGCATAAATTAGGAATTCGTGCTTCTTCTACTCGTCAGGTTTTCTTCAACGAAACAAAAGTTCCAGTTGAAAACATGTTATCTGAAAGAGGAAACGGTTTCAAAATTGCAATGAATGCTTTAAATGTTGGTCGTATTAAATTAGCTGCTGCTTGTTTGGATGCTCAAAGAAGAGTTACTTCTGGAGCTGTAAAATATGCTAACGAAAGAATTCAGTTCAATACTTCTATTTCAACTTTTGGAGCTATTCGTTCTAAATTAGCTGAAATGGCAACTAGTGCTTACGCGGGAGAAAGTGCTTCTTACCGTGCGGCAAAAGATATTGAAGACAGAATTGCAGCTCGTGAAGCCGAAGGAACAAGTCACCAAGAAGCAGAATTGAAAGGTGTTGAAGAATATGCTATCGAGTGTTCTATCTTGAAAGTAGCAGTTTCTGAAGACATTCAAAACTGTTCTGACGAAGGAATTCAAATTTTTGGCGGAATGGGATTCTCTGAAGATACTCCAATGGAAAGTGCTTGGAGAGATGCTCGTATCGCTCGTATCTACGAAGGAACAAACGAAATCAACAGAATGCTTTCTGTAGGTATGTTGATTAAAAAAGCAATGAAAGGACACGTTGATTTACTTGGACCAGCAATGAAAGTTCAGGAAGAATTAATGGGAATTCCATCTTTTGATACTCCAGATTTCTCTGAATTATTTGCAGAAGAAAAAGTAATCGTAGCGAACTTGAAAAAAGTTTTCTTAATGGTTGCTGGAAGCGCTGTTCAAAAATATGGCCCTGAATTAGATTCTCATCAGCAATTATTAATGGCTGCTGCCGATATCTTAATCGAAATTTACATGGCCGAAAGTACTATCTTAAGAACTGAGAAATTAGCAAAAACTCAAGGAGAAGATAAAGTACAAGAGCAAATTGCTATGGCAAAATTATACTTGTACAAAGCAGTTGATATTGTAAACTTAAGAGGAAAAGAAGGAATTGCTTCTTTCTCTGAAGGTGACGAACAACGCATGATGTTAATGGGACTTAAACGTTTCACTAAATATACTAATCTGCCAAATGTTGTGGCATTGAGAGAAAAAATTGCAGAAAAATTAGTTGCAGAAAATTCATACTGCTTCTAAATTCAAAATAGTTTTTAGCTTTTTAATTTGTTTAAACCCGCGCAAGTCCGAAACTGCGCGGGTTTATTTTTCTATTATCAGCTAGAAAGATATTACTTACGATTCGCAATATTTTTGCAGTTATTTGCAAAATATTCGTTAAAATTAGCTTTTTAAGACATTTGCAATAGCTAAAAATTAAATGTATTGCATTACTTTTAACGTTCTAAAAAACGCTAAAAAACAAATAATGAAACAAATTACCCTAACCGCATTATTTTTAATGTGCATTGGTATTACAAATACTTTTGCTCAGAAAAATAAAAAAATGGACATCATCGCCTATTATACAGGCGATTCTAAACTTATTGATGAATACGAGGTTGGCAAACTAAATCAAATTATCTTTAGTTTTTGTCATTTAAAAGATGGAAAGCTAACTGTCGATTCTCCTAAAGATTCTATTACTATTAAGCATTTAGTCTCTTTAAAAGCTAAAAATCCGCAGTTAAAAATTATTGTCTCACTTGGCGGATGGGGCGGATGCGAACCTTGTTCTGCTGCTTTTTCTACTGCTGAAGGGCGTTTAAAATTTGCAAAATCAGTAAAACAATTAAGTGATTCTTATAAAGTAGATGGTTTAGATTTAGATTGGGAATACCCTGCAATTGAAGGGCTTCCTGGACATTTATATCAAGCTGTTGACAAACCGAATTTTACTGAATTGGTTAAAATATTACGTTCAACTTTAGGTAAAAAATACGAATTGAGTTTTGCCGCGGGAGGCTTCCAAAAATATTTAGATGAATCTATTGACTGGAAAGCGGTAACTCCATTGGTAAATCGTATTAATATCATGAGCTACGATTTAGTAAACGGATACTCTAAAGTTACAGGACACCATACGCCATTATACAGCACAAATTCAAATGAAGAATCTACAAATAGAGCTGTTGAATTTTTATTAAAACAAGGTGTACCTGCAGAAAAACTAGTTATTGGAGGCGCATTTTATTCTAGAACTTGGAAAAATGTAGAAAATATCAATAACGGTCTTTATCAAGCTGGAGAACACATCGAAGGTGTAAACTTTAAAAACTTTGCTGCAACTTATACTGAAGCAAATGGTTGGAAATATTTCTGGGATGATAAAGCAAAAGCGCCTTATTGGTATAATGCTTCAACTAAAACTTTTGCAACATCTGACGATCTTAAGTCGATTAAAGCGAAAGCAGAATATGTAAAAGCTAAAAAATTAGGAGGTATCATGTTTTGGGAACTTACTTTAGACAGTTTCCGTGATGGAATGGTAAACGAAATTTACAAAGTCAAAACAGAAAAATAATTTTTGTTTGTACATATAAAAAAAGGCAGTTGAAATATAAACAACTGCCTTTTTTTTATTTTATCTAATTCAATAATGATTTATTGAACTTTTGATTTGTCTAATTCTCCAATAAACGGAATAGCTTCTAAAATTTCACTTCTAATAATAGTTTGTAGATAAACCTCCAACTGAATGAACTTTGCGGCATTAATTGATCCTATTGCTTTTTTAGCTTTGGAATAAGTTTTACAGTACAGCTTCTCGTAAGCGATATGATTTTTTAGAGTTCCTTTGGCTAATTCATCTGCTTTAGCGTCCGTTAATGTTTCATAATTGGCAGCATAATCATTTATTAATTGAAATTTTGTCTGCCCTAATGATTTTCGCTGTGTTTCGTAATCATCATAGACTTTAGCAAAAGCTGCAGATTGCGCTTCTGACAAATTCATGTACTGTTTTACCAGTTCACTTTTAGATTTTCCGTAAACACTTTGTAAAACATCTACATCTTCTTTGAACGAAGATTGTGCATAAGTTGAAAATGAGGCTACTAACGCAATAAGAATAAGACTTAATTTTTTCATAGTTCTAATTTTTAATTTGTTTTAAAAATAAATATGCATTAATCAAATATACTGACTTCTAATACCTTACAAACAAAACTCATTACAAACAAGCAACCTTATTTTTTTACTTCCTTTGGTGCGCTTACTTGTCCATCATAATTAATTGGAGCTCTATTGTTACTATTTACATTGAGTGAAGCCGATCCGTTATTGAAAATTGTAAAAAGTAAATCGTAAACATCATTTTTCCCACGAACCGTTGCTCGAAGCAATGTATTTTTCTTTTTATTTTCGATTTTAATATTTTCTGGTTTTCCTTCAAACTTAATACCGCCATCACCATTGTATGCCACATTATAACCCCGGCCGAAAAAAGGAAGATCGCAAGTCGTATTTTCAGTGTCAAATTTTAAAAAATAAGTGTTGTAGTCCAGCTGAATTAATCTTCCCCCTTGCGGTGTTACTTTTTGAGCTTCAAAAACGAACTTTTTAGTTTCTAAAAGCTTTTGTATTTCTTTCTGCTTTTCAAGTTCTTTTTCTTGTTTAAGCTCTTTTTTTGTTTTTTCCTGAGCATTCATTGACACACCTAAAGCAAAAAACAGGAACAAAATATATAATTTCGTTTTCATCATATTATTTTTTAGTGAAACGCATCATTGCAATATCTCCCGAAATAAAATTTAAAGTCTTACCGTCATCTGTAATATCATAAGAAGTGATTTTTTGAAGGGTATTCATATAAGTCGTTTCACCTTGGCCCCCATTCAGACACATCATTTTGGTAACTGCCATTGGGTGTGTAAAATCGATTTTATTTCCATCGACAATTAGTTTTCCTGTATAAGTATTACAGCTGTTATTTCCAGAAACCTGATTGTCTTGTGTATTAAAAATTATTGTTGGTTTTTTATCTGGATACAAACCATCAAAAGTAATTCGCGGACCTGTAATGTAGTTTAATTCCCAAGTTCCATCAAGCTGCGAAACAGTATCACTTTTTTTATTTTTAGAAACAGTGCAGGAAACCAATATTGAACTAAAAAAAACGAGAGTAAAAATCTTTTTCATCATAACTTTAAATATTAAATATGAACGAATTAGAGAAGTTTGATTTCTAAAAAAAATGCATTGAAACCATAACGAATTTAAGCAATATTTTTGGGTTTTGTGCTCAATCGATATTAAATTATAACGTATAGTTTGACTTTTTTTTAACTTTTAGAGTTAAAGTATTCCGTTATTTTATGTTAAATTTACTTAATCTTTAATTAAAAATGCCCGTAAACATGAAAAAACTAATCGTTTCTTTCGCTATAATTACAGCCTTAATCATTGGCTGTAAGACAAATAACAAATCAAATGACGCTAAAACCCTAACCGTTGCCTTAGAGCCAAAAAGCAACAGCACTGTTGGCGGAACAGCTGTCTTTACAGAAAAAAATGGTAAGGTTACTGTAACTGCAAAAATAAGCGGACTGCAACCTGGAGTACATGCTATTCATATTCATGAAAAAGCAGATTGCAGTGCTGCTGACGGAAGCTCGGCCGGCGGACACTGGAATCCTACTTTCAAAAAACATGGAAAATGGGGAGTTGGTGAATACCATAAAGGAGATATCGGAAACTTTACCGCTGATGAAAAAGGTAACGGATCAATCACTCTGACTACAGATGAATGGTGCATAGGATGCGGAGACAGCAACAAAGACATTCTTGGAAAAGGTTTAATTGTGCACGCAGGAAAAGATGACTTTACAACCCAGCCAACTGGAGATGCCGGCGGAAGAGTTGCATGTGCAGGAATCATCAAATAAGAAAAATCATAAATAACCACTATTTTTAACAAAATCTAGTGGTTATTTCATTTAAAATGAATTCTAAAACAAGAAAAAGACATAGCTTTGCATCAGCAAAATTAAGTCAATGATTAATCCATCAGCACCAGGCTGGATCGATAAGTTTTTTAGTGAACAGAAGTTTTCAGAAGCAATCCCTTTTGAAACTGTAGATTCGTTTTACTACAAAGTAAGAGAAACGGGATTTATTTATGGACATATTATTGCTATCGATTCTCAGATTCCGATTCCAATAAAAGGCTGGTTTAAAACCGAAATCTCTAAAGTTGCCTTACTTAATACACTCTATCATGTTTTTTGTTTAGAGAAGAGAAATTCAGAACCAACTCATTTTATTTCAGAAGTTTTAAAGTTTTATAAACAGATGAATCCAGAAGGATTTAATTTGTTTAAAATTTTACTGCCTAAAGATACTCCTGCCCTTTCTCTAGAAAATATTATTGACGAGAGAGTTCAAACAAATGACAGCATTATCAGTAAAAACTTCTCACATTTAGTAACAAATGCACTTTTGTTTATTGATGTTTTGGCTTTTAGACAATATTTAGAGCACGGTCAAATTCCAGAGAAATACTTAAAAAGAATTGAGGAAACTGTTTTAGGAATTGTTGGTTTGGCATTAAAAACCAAAACTGTAAAATCGCAGCATGATGACTTATTAATCAAATTATTTGAGGCATCTATTCGTTATTCGAAATTTTCAAAAGTTACAGTTGAAACTTTAGAAACTCTGAATCTCGATTATTTTCAAAACAGACTCGAACAATATTACCTAATTGACATGGCTGGAATGGCTTTATGGAGCGATGGAGTTGTCGAAAACGAAGAATCATACTTTCTATATGCATTAGGTTCTACAATGGGAGTTCCTGATGATTTTGTAACCAAAAGCATGGATACAACCAATACTTTTATTACAACACATAAAAAAAAGATCCCCTATTTTAATTACTCCAATCCTGTTAAACATTTCTACGATCAAATGACGCACAGCGTTATCAAACTGATTGTTAGAAATAAGAACAGATTGATTAGAGAAATTATGCAGAGTAAAGAACTTGTTGTACTTCTAGCTTATTCTACAACAAGAGATTTGGATGCTAAGGAAAAAAAGAAAGTCAAAAAACAGCTTTTGGATATTTGTAAAACCATTCCGTCGCTGACGATATTTTTACTTCCGGGAGGGAGTTTATTACTGCCCATATTAATCAAATTTATTCCAACAATGCTTCCTTCAGCATTTAATGAAAATCTTGATGAAAATGAATAAAAAAAATCGCCCTTTTTGAGAGCGATTTTTTTTATTTATATTTTTCAATTAAAATTTCAATTGATATACTTCATCCAATTCTTCATTTGAAGCAATATTTACATTTAAATCTGTAACAAATCCAGAATTTAAACCGTAAACCCATCCGTGAAGCATTAAATCCTGACCATTTCTCCAAGCATTCTGCACAATTGAAGTTTTAGCCAAATTGTAAACCTGTTCTTTAGCATTGATTTCTACAAAAGCATTAAAACGCTCTGTTTCATCTTCAATTGAATTTAAGTATTTATCGTGTAATCTGTATTCATCTTTAATGTGTCGAATCCAGTTATCAATAATCCCAACAGACTGATTTCCCATAGCGGCTTTTACCCCACCACAGCCGTAATGACCACAAACAATTACGTGTTTAATTTTCAATACATTTACTGCATAATCCAGAACACTCAACATATTCATATCAGAATGCACTACCATATTGGCTATATTACGGTGAACGAAAACTTCACCTGGTTTTGCACCAACAATTTCATTTGCAGGAACACGGCTGTCAGAACATCCAATCCATAATAATGGTGGAGACTGTCCTTTTGCAAGATCAGCAAAATAATTTGGATCTAAAGCCAATGAATTTTCAACCCACTTTTTATTGTTTTCTAATAACTGCTCATAAAATTTTCTCATTTTTTTTAATTTTTTTCTGGTAATTTCTAATTTTTGGAATGTTTCAAAAAAGAACTTGATGTAAAGTTACCGAAATTTTGACATTTCTATTTACTTAAAAATGCTTAAATTTAATTATTCCCCCTTAACAACTTCTTTCTGAACTACTTCTCTTTTAGCTACATCATAATAATGTTCAATGGTAACATGATTATGATTTTCTGGCGTATTCTCCAGTTCATAAGCTTCTTTAAAGCCTTTTAATTTGACTTTAATATTTTCGTCGATTGCTCTGGTTTCCTTAAATTCACGAATTAAATCTAAAACATCGTGAGCAATATATTCCGTATCATGAGCATTGATAATTACCTTAGAATTTTCAGGAATTTCACTCAACGTTTGCTTGATTGCTGCTTTATTCAAAAATGAAACTTCTTGTGCTAAATCAATATGAATAATATCTCCATCTTCATATTGTTCTTTTTTGAAAATATAAGCTCTCTTAAGATTTCCTCTCAAAACAAAAATAATACTGATAATAATACCCAACGCAACACCTTTTAGCAAATCTGTCGCAACGACAAAGACCAAAGTTGCAATAAAAGGGACAAACTGGTATTTACCCTTTTTCCAGAAATGCATAAAGGTTGCTGGTTTTGCTAATTTATATCCCACTAATATTAAAACAGTTGCCAAAGTTGCCAATGGAATTTTGTTTAAAATAACTGGAACAGCCAATACACTAATTAATAAAAGTATACCGTGAATAATGGTAGACATTTTTGATTTTGCTCCCGCATTATTATTTGCTGACGAACGTACTACAACTGATGTCATTGGAAGACCCCCTAAAAGTGAACTCACAACATTTCCGATACCTTGCGCCTTTAGTTCGACATTGGTATCAGTATACCTCTTTTGAACGTCCATGCGATCCGAAGCCTCAATACATAAAAGTGTTTCAATAGAAGCCACAATGGCAATTGTAACACCAACTACCCAAACCTGCGGATTTGAAACTGCCGCAAAATCTGGCATAATTATAATTGATTTAAAATCATCAAAAGATTTTGGAACTGGCAAAGAAACCAAATGTTCTTTTGCAATTGCCAATGTGCTTCCTGTTAAAACAAATATTTCGTTTAAAACTACTCCAGCAATAACAGCAATTAAAGCTCCAGGAACTAGTTTTATTCTTTTTAAAAAAGGAACTTTTTCCCAACAAAGCAAGATTGTTAATGAAACCAAAGTAACTACGACAGCACCTAAATGAATGTGATTTAAAACATCAAATAAAAATGAAAAAGAATTACTTCCATCGTTTTGTATGAAAGCCTGATCTCCTTCATAATCTGCATCATATCCAAAGGCGTGCGGTATTTGTTTTAGAATAATGATGATTCCAATACCGGCAAGCATTCCTTCAATTACATTTGTTGGAAAATAGTTTGATATACTTCCGGCTCTTAAAAATCCCAGCGCTAATTGAATTAATCCAGCAATAAAAACAGACATTAAAAATACATCAAAAGCACCTAAATCAGTGATCGCGGTTAAAACAATAGCTGTTAAACCAGCAGCTGGACCTGATACACTAATATGCGACTGGCTTAAGTATCCTACTATAATACCACCCACCACACCAGCGATAATTCCAGAAAATAACGGTGCCCCAGAAGCCATTGCAATACCTAAACACAATGGAAGAGCCACCAAGAAAACCACTAAACCTGAGGCAAAATCAGATTTAAGGTTGGCAAAAAGATTGATTTTTTTTGTCATAACACAATACTAAAAAAATTATTCATTAAAGATTTACCACATTTATGCAAATGCGGTTAAAGATCAAAATAATCGGAAGTATTATGCTAAATTGGGAGGTGGAGCAAATATGCTCGGAGAAATATTGTCAAGTTTTACAATATTTTCAGATATAATAGTTTTCTTTTCAATGCAGACCGGCAGTAAAACTTCATGTTCTAAAATTGCTGGATGCATTACATTTTTAAGTTCTTTATGAACTTCTTCCTCCGAAATACTAAAAGACACCGCAGTATTATTCCCTTTCTTAATCGCCTGAACAATTGTCGGGGTCGATAAGAAAGCAATAAATATGAATAATAATATGCGGGCTACGTATTTCATCGAAACAAAAATAGCGTTAAACAAATAAAATCAAAGAGATTTTTATAGAAATTTAACAAAAACAAAAAAGCAGAACGCAATTTTTATACCGTTCTGCTTATAATTTACTAAAAAACAAGACCTTAAAGAGTTTCTTCAAGCCATGCATTCATCATCCAAATTGTTTTTTCCTGTTCAGAAATGAAATCGCTCATCATGGAATTTGTTCCCTCGTCATTGATTTCATCTGATTTGTTTAATATCTCTCTTTCAATTTTCAATAAATCTGACAAAGAATGCACAATTAAATGAACTGCTTTCTCATCATTAGAAATATTTTTTCCAACTGTTAATTTATTGTTTTGAATGTAATCTTCAAAAGTATGCAGAGGCGTGCCGCCAATGGTCAAAACTCTTTCTGCAATCATATCTATCTTCAATTGTGCGTCTGTATACAATTCTTCGAATTTTACATGTAAATCAAAAAAACGTTTTCCGCGAATATTCCAGTGAATTCCTCTTAAGTTTTGATAATAAACTTGGAAGTTTGACAACAGAACATTCAGTTCTTTTACTAGTAATTCTGATTCTTTTACAGGCAATCCTAAAATATTTGTTTTCATAATCTAATTTTTTACACTAATTTACTACAAAACTAAAGCAACTTCAATAAAATTTATATAAATAAAAATTATATTTTCTTATTTTTGTATCAAAATTTATTATCAATATGACTATAACTCAATTACAATATGTGTTAGCAGTTGCTGAGCATAAAAACTTCACCCTTGCTGCTGAAAAATGCTTCGTAACACAGCCAACCTTAAGTATGCAGATACAAAAGATTGAAGAAGAACTTAATATTTTAATTTTTGACAGAAGTAAAAAACCTATTCAGCTTACTGATATAGGTCAGAAAATAGTGAATCAGGCTAAAAATATTGTAAATGAAGCCGATCGTATTAAAGATATTGTAGAACAGCAGAAAGGTTTTATTGGAGGAGAATTTCGTTTAGGAATTATTCCGACTATTATGCCTACTCTTCTACCCATGTTTTTAAATAACTTCATCAAAAAATATCCAAAAGTTAAACTTTTAATTGAAGAGTTAAACACAGAGGAAATCATTCTAAAATTAAAAAACGGTCATTTGGATGCCGCTATAGCTGCAACACCTTTAGAAGATGAAAAAATCAAAGAAATTGTATTATACTTTGAACCCTTTGTAGCGTATATTCCTGAGGGTCACGCAAGTTTTCAAAAAGAAGAAATAGAAGTTGCTGATTTAAATTTAAACGAAATACTGCTATTGCAAGACGGTCATTGTTTTAGAGATGGTATTTTGAATTTGTGCAAAACTGTCTCTGACGCCGACCAAAATAATTTCCAGATTCAAAGCGGTAGTTTTGAAACCTTAATTAAATTAGCAGACGAAGGCCTTGGCACAACGTTACTTCCGTACTTGCACACCTTAGACTTAAAAGAATCCGACAAACTGAAACTTCGAAACTTTAAGGAACCAAAACCAGCTCGTGAGGTAAGTTTGATTTACCCGAAGAGCGAATTAAAAATGCAAATCATTGATGCACTCAGATCTACAATCGCCGGTGTTATAAAGGGAGCAATTGTTTTTCAGAATGTTCAAATCATAAGTCCGCTGCAAAAAAAGCAGGCATAAAAAAAGGAGCCAAATTGGGCTCCTTTTTTATTATACTTTAATTAGCTGTAGACTTGGTTTTAATTCTGGCTTTTCAATAATGAAATTTAACAGCCATTCTTGTAATTGTTCCATTTCGTATGGTAACAGTGTTTTGATAGCTTTTTCTAGCTCTTTGCAGAAAAGTACCGGATCGAAACTTACTCTTTCAAGTATTGATTTCGTGTAATCGAACATCATTTTTGACATAATAAAACAAGATTTTTGGGGGTTATCTCTATTTTTAAACTCGCACCAAATTTAAACATTAATCATATATAAAATCTCTTTTTAACTATTTTTTTTCAAAACTTTAGCAACGAATACGTTTTCTTAAAATAAATAAATCAATATAGAATAATTCTAAATAACTCATTTAAACCTTTTTAAAGGCTCGAAACATTTCTCTTTTGCCCGGCGGGCCTGCTAATTTTTCAACCGTAAATCCTACTTCGATCATACTTCTTTTAACAACTCCGCGCGCCGCGTATGTGACAAGAACTCCGTTTGGTTTTAAGCTATTATACATTTTCTGAAAAATTTCAGTGCTCCAAAGTTCCGGCTGGACTCTATATCCAAAGGCGTCAAAGTAAATCAAATCAAAAGTTTCAAAATCGTTTATTTCGTGAAAAAATTGTTTTCTTTTAGTTAATAAGAACTGATCGCAAATTTCTGCTTTCTCATTCCATTCTGTTTTATGCATTTTCTCGAAAATGTTCTCAAATTCCAATGCGTCAAGTTCTGCAGCATAATTCATTTCTAGAATTTCATCTGCATCTACAGGATAAGCTTCTACTCCAACATAATCAATTTTCTGTCCCTTTTTAATGGCTTCTAAAAAAGTAATAAAAGCATTTAAACCTGTTCCAAAACCAATTTCCAATATACTGATAGGATTTTCAAATAATGAAAGTCCATTTTTTATAAATACATGTTTTGCTTCTTGAATTGCTCCATGTTTAGAATGGTAACATTCGTCCCATTCGGGTAAACGAATTGTAGTTGAGCCATCTAACGTTTTAATTATTTCTCTTTTCACTTTTTCGAAATTTACAATAGCTTTTTATTGATTTTCAAGTCAATTTTTCATTCAAATTTAGTCAAAACTAATGCGTAAAGCCTTAAAAATCGATAGTTTTTTCATAAAATCTTTATAAAAACGAATTAAATATTTGAGTTTATTATAGGATAAATAAATCTCAATCAAAACCAGTAAATAATGAATTTTCTCTAAGCATTTTATATATTTTTTCTTAATTTTGCATTCAATAAATTCTATTTTACATGATACCACCACTTTAGATTTTCTACAGTGAAAAATATCTCACAAAAAACTTACAGAACTATGAGTACAACTCAAACAAGCAAAATTGAAATCATAAAAGCTACTTCTACAAAAATCAACGAGGTAGATTTTGACAACCTAAGTTTTGGCGCTGTATTTACAGACCATCTATTCGAATGCGATTTTAAAAACGGACAATGGCAAAATCCTGTCATTAAGCCTTACGCTCCTATTTTGATGGATCCATCTTCAAAAGTCTTCCATTACGGACAAGCTATTTTTGAAGGAATGAAAGCTTATAAAGATGACAATAATGATGTTTGGTTGTTTAGACCAGATGAAAACTACAAACGTTTTAATAGTTCTGCAGTAAGAATGGCTATGCCTGAAATACCAGAAGCTATTTTTATGGATGGTTTAAATGAATTATTAAAATTAGACAAAGACTGGATTCAAAGAGGAAACGGAGCAAGTATGTACATTCGTCCTTTCATGATTGCTACAGGACCTGGAGTTATCGCAAATCCGTCTGACGAATATAAATTTATGATTTTACTTTCTCCTGCAAAAGCATATTATGGAGGTGAAGTAAAAGTAATTATTGCTGAACATTACAGTAGAGCCGCAAATGGAGGAATTGGTGCTGCAAAAGCGGCAGGAAACTACGCTGCTCAGTTTTACCCGACTAACTTGGCAAACAAAGACGGTTTCCAACAAGTTATCTGGACTGATGATGCAACGCATACAAAACTAGAAGAAGCGGGAACTATGAACGTTTTCTTCAGAATTAACGATACTTTACTAACAGCTCCAACAAGCGAAAGAATCTTGGATGGTGTTACTAGAAAAAGTTTAATTGCTATGGCTGAAAAAGAAGGTTTAAAAGTAGAAGTTCGTCCAGTAATTGTTTCAGAATTAGTTGAAGCAGCTAAAAACGGATCTTTAAAAGAAATCTTTGGAGCAGGAACTGCTGCAGTTATCAGTGTTATTAAAGGATTCTCCTATCAAGATGAATATTATGAAATGGCTCCAATTGAGAATACATATGCTTCATTATTGAAAGAAAAACTAACAAGTCTTCAAAATAAACTTTCTGAAGATACTTACGGATGGACAGTTAAAGTTCAATAATTCGAAACTATATATAAATGAAAAACCCGATAAATTTATTTTTATCGGGTTTTTTATTTGGCTTTATTACTAAATTTTATCATGTAGATATTAAACCCAATCTTGTCATTTCGACGAAGGAGACTCGAGCGATGGCGAACTGGCGGAGCAAATCTTCGTAAGAAACTCCAAATAGCAAATCAACAATCTTTATCGAGCTACTTGCGAAGATTTCTCCTTCGTCGAAATGACAAAATAACGTAAAGCTTTGCGAACTCTGCATTTTTCAAAGAACTATAGAAAAAATCTTAGCGCTCTTTGCGGTTAATCTTTTACAAAAGCTTCGAAAAATCTGGTTTAAAATAATTAGGTCCTTTCATTACTTTTCCGTCTTCTCTGTAAATCGGCTGGCCGTCTTCTCCTAATTTACTCATATTACTACGCTGAATCTCGTCAAAAACAGCTTCGATTTTATCTTGTAAACCATGCTCAATAATAGTCCCGCATAAAATATACATCATATCTCCAAGAGCATCGGCAATTTCAACTAAATCATTATTTTGAACTGCCTCATAATATTCTTCGTTTTCTTCTTTCATTAAGTTATAACGAAGTAGTTTTTTCTCAGCTCCTAAATCGGCAGTTGGAGTAGCACTGTGCCCAATTTTAAAAGCGGTGTGAAATTCTGTTACGGCGTCAAGTTGTTTTTTCATATAGTTGTTTCTTTTTTTGGCTAATTTAATTCACTTAAACATAATACTAAAATAAAATTACATTAAATGAAAAGGTTATTTAGCCTCAAATCGTATTCATTTCTCTAAATTTGCCAAAAATAATTTTTAAAGCTATGTTTAGTCAAGGACAAATACTATTTGGAGTGTGTTTTTTTATTGCGTTTGTAATCGTAATGATTTTTGCTTATCGAAAAGATTTAGCACTGCATAAAATCTTTTACAAAGGAAATTATAAAGTATTGCTTGTTTTTTTATTATTCATTGCCATTTTATTTGTAATTAAGATTTTCTTTAAAAGATAGTCTTTCCAAATAAAAACTCTTCCAATAAAATAAATCGAATAACTTTAGGTTATTAGTAAGACTCACGATAAATTTATAACTTTACGAAATCAAACAGCCTACCAATGAAGATTCTTAAGTATTTATTTCTTTTCGCGTTATTAAGCCTTGTTGCCCTTACCGTTTTTGTTGCTACACAAAAAGGAATCTTTGATGTAGAGAGAAGTAAAGTAATTAATTCGCCTCGCACAACGGTTTACAATTATCTTAATGATTTTAGAAATTACGAAGATTTTGAATCTTGGTCAGTTGAAGACCCGACAATAAAAATGACTTTTCCAAACAAAACAAGTGGAAACGGTGCATCTTTTTATTGGGATGGAGTTGATGGAAAAGGAAATGCAATCACTCTTAAAACAAAAGACGGTGAAAGTATCGACCAAAAAATGCAATATGATGGTACAGAAGCGGCTGTGTCTTGGACTTTAAAAGATACTTTGAACGGAAAAACCAAAGTGACTTGGAAAGGAAAAGGAACAATGAGTTTCTTATTTAAAATATACAGTGCCTTACATGGAGGCGCCGATAAAGTTATTGGAACTATTTACGAAAAAAGTTTAGTAAATATTGACAAAAACCTTGACTACGAAACTAAAACTTACGCTGTAAAAGTTGATGGTTTAGTTAAAAAAGCGGAAACACCATACATTCGTCAGACTTTTACAAGTGAAATCGAAAAAGTAAATAAAAATGCCCGAATTGTAATTCCGAAATTGATTCATTTTAGTGAAACAAACGGATTATCTGCAAGCGGAAAGCCATTTATTATTTATCATACTTATGACACTAAAACTGGTTTAGCCAAAATATCAATTTGTTTACCTATCAATAAAGAAATTTCAACCAGTTCTGGAAGTGATATTTTGGCAGGAAAACTAAATGGATTTGATGCTGTTAAAACAACTCTTATCGGTGATTATTCTCACAGAAATGAAGCTATTGCAAAAACAACTGCTTTTATCAACAAAGAAAAAATTACTCCTGAATTAAGCTGGTCACATCTTGAGATCTGGACTCTTAGTAAATTAGATGTAAAAGGTTCGTCGAAATTAGTTACTGAAATTTACTTTCCGATAATCCCTAAAGTAGTTCCAGTTGTAACAGAACCTGTTTATACGCCAGAAACACAAACTGATCCAGCACAAGCACAACCAACACAGCCTAAACCTGTACAAAAAAAACCAGCAACTCAAGCTCCGGCTACAACTCCTCCAGCACAAGAAGAAGAATCTGAATTCTAAATTTTAAAGTCAATTAAACCTTTTGTTTAAAATTCAGTCTAACTTATACTAAGAAGGTTTACAAAACAAAAAAGTTTGATAGACGAGAAGGAATTTATAAAACAATTATTAAACCCTGAAACGCAGAATACCGCGTTTCAAAAACTCCTGTCTGATTATCAGAGACCTTTGTACTCGCATATTCGAAACATTGTTTTGAATCATGATGATGCAGACGACGTTTTACAGAATACTTTTGTAAAAGTCTTTCAATATCTTAAAAACTTTAAAGGCGAGAGTAAACTTTTCTCCTGGATGTATCGTATTGCTACAAACGAAGCATTGACTTTTTTATCTCAAAAAGCAAAATTAAGCGGTATTTCATCTGAAGATCTGCAGAATAAAACAATAGACAACTTAAAAGCTGATCTTTATTTTGATGGAGATGAAATTCAAATCAAACTTCAAAAAGCAATTGTGGCACTTCCAGAAAAACAGCAGTTAGTTTTCAAAATGAAATATTTTGAAGAATTAAAGTATGAAGAAATTGCAGAAATTTTAGGCACTTCTGTCGGAGCTTTAAAGGCATCTTATCATCATGCAGTAAAAAAAATTGAATTATATGTTACATCAAATTAAACCTTTTGTAACCAAAACTATCTTATAGGTATTATGAAAACATTTAAATTAGAAAACGAACCCAAAATAGAATCTGGATTTAAAATCCCAGAAAATTATTTTGATAATTTTTCAGAGAAAGTTTTACAACAGTTAAACGAAAAAGAGGTTAAAGTAATTCCATTTTACAAACGTAAAAAGACACTTTCGCTAGTTGCCGCTGCAGTTATTGGATTGGCTTTAATGATTCCGATCGTGAACAATTACAGAGCCACATCAAATGATCTTGACGAAGCTGCTTTAGAAACCTATTTATCGTATCAATCCAATTTGACACAATACGATTTGATTCAAAAATTGGATGATAGTGACATAGAAAAACTAAACAATAATATTACCCTTGAAGATGAAACTATAGAAGATATTTTATCTACAAGTCCAAACATAGAACACTTAATTTCAGAACAATACTAAAATTAGACTTAACTCAACTTAACTTAACAATGAAAATAAAAAACATCTTACCACTCCTACTCTTTCTGACTAGTTTTTCATTTTTTGCACAAAATGGAAAAATCGACGAAAAGCGTGAAAAAATTAAGGCTTTTAAGGTTTCATTTTTAACTACAGAGCTAGAATTAACTTCAACAGAAGCCGAAAAATTCTGGCCGATCTACAATGCTTATGACGGTAAACAATTTGATCTGAAGCATTTAAAAATGAAAACGTATCTGCGAAAATTAAATGATGATAATATCAACAATCTTTCAGATAAAGAAGCTGTTACATTATTATCTCAGATTGAAAGCACTGATAAAGAATTATATGTACTTCGTGAGAAATACATGGCTAGTTTGAAGAAAATACTTTCGGCAAAAAAAATATTAAAACTTAAAAAATCTGAAGACGATTTTAATCGAAAATTATTGCAGCAATATCGAGATAAAGCCGGTAAAGATTAATAGCAACAAAGTACAACAGCGATAAGAACCCTATATAACAATACTTACTTTATTATTTAGGGTTCTTATTTTTTTATTTAAAATTGAGTCGAACCACTTTATTGTGACCTGCTGCAATTGCGGTATTTCTATTAATAAAACGAATTGTAAAAAGTTTTGTATCTGTAGATAACTGCATCCAGTTTTCACCGCCGTTTTGAGAATATTGTATCCCTTCAGAACCCACACAAATAATTTCTCTTCCGTTTCCACCTGGAACATATTGCACACATGATGCATAGCCAAATCCCATATTCTGACCAATTAATTCCCAAGTTTTACCGCCATCTTTTGTAAAAGCTTTATTATCATTTTTTTTGTTTGGAAGATCATAATCCCCTCCTGCGATAAACCCTTGTTTAGAATCGTAAAAATCTGCAGTAAAAATACCTGTCATTTGTTTGCCTTGAACAATAGGAGTTTCTACAACTTTCCAAGTTTTTGCTTTATCAGGAGAATAAAAAACACGTGCCATTTTTCCGCCAGAAACCAGCCAAGTATCATTTCCTTTAATCACAATATTTGTATTACTAGCAGCAAAGGCAGCTTCACCAGTAGAATTTGTAGGCAGCTTATCTGATAATAATTTTGTCCAAGTTTCTCCACCGTCACGGGTGACAATGACAGAAAAAGTATCTTCAGTAGGATCACCAATTGCAATTCCCTCTTTATCATTCCAAAACTGCATACTATCATAAAACACCTTTGGATTAACCTCTTTATAAACTAATTTAACTTTATTATCTTTTTTTGAAACAGAATAAAGCAACGCTGGATTAGCAACGCTAAGAAGGAAAATATCTTTAGAAGTCTGCGCGATACTTCTAAACTCTAAATTTAAAGTATCACGATAGATATGTTCTTCAAACTTTTCTTTTTTTGTCAAATCATAATATCCAAAACGAGAATTATCAGCACCATACCAGATTCTATTTTTGTCAATCAAAATTGCTCTAATACTAATTCTATCTTTAAATAAAGTATCTACTGTCATTGATGTAAAACCGCTATTATAAGCAACTTTACTTTTAGAATGAAATGTTCCAAAAGACATCAATAAAATAAAAATACTGCAAAATAAAACTAGTTTTTTCATAGAAATTAAAATTTGGTTAACGCTAAAATACGATTATTTATAACATCTCAAATAGGTTTGGTTTATTTTCAATAAATAATAAGTTCGTCCGATGATTTGGTTTATTATTATAAAAAAGCAAACACACAAACATAAATAATTGATACACTACTAATTACAAATACAAAACTTAGTAAATAAATTTATGGCACAGTAATTGGATATCTTCAAGTACAAACAATTTAATATGATTTAGTCATGAAAACGAAATTACTTTTAATAGCGATCACAGCGGTAGTTTTTGGTTCTTGTGCAGCACAGAGTCAAACTACAGTTTACGCAAAAAATTCAGATATAAGCGATAATTTAGATTTAAGAGCCGTTGCTTCCATGTTTGGAGAATCTGCAAATCTTCAAGATTTTGAGAGAAGGTTAAATGATCCAAAATATCAAATTTCAAACCTTGACCTTAATGGCGATGACGAAGTAGACTATCTTCGTGTAATCGAAAGTGTAGAAGACAGAACTCACGTTGTAATTATTCAAGCTGTTTTGGATCGTGACGTTTATCAAGACGTTGCCACCATTGATGTTGAAAGAGATAATTACAACAAAGTAAGTGTTCAGATTGTAGGTAACTCTTATTTATATGGAACCAACTATATTTATGAGCCTGTTTACAGCGTTGTTCCTGTAATCTATACATCATTTTGGGTAACTAATTACAGACCTTATTATTCAACATGGTATTGGGGTTATTATCCAACATATTACAGCGCTTGGAGACCTTATCCTGTTTACAGATACAGAAACAATGTAAACGTTTGTATTAATGTTCACAACAGCTACAACTATGTAAATGTGAGAAGAAGCTACAGAGCTCCTGCAATATATGAAACAAGACGTACTTACGGTTATGAAAGAATGAGACCTAATTACAGTTTTGCACAAAGACACTCTAATGCAAGTAATAGATATGATTTGGATCAAAGACGTGTAAGCAGCAGAGAAACAAACAGAAACAGTTATAATACTAATAGAGGAAACACAGCAAGACCTTCATCTTCTGAAAACAGAACTCCAAATAGAAATTATGCTGAAAACAGAAACACGACTAACAGAACTTCTGTAGAAAGAAATACAGATAGAACCAATAACTCTACTAACAGAACTGCTAATAGAAATACAGAAGGAACTGTAAACAGAGATTACTCAAACAGAGGAAACAATTCTGCAAGAGTAGAAAGTACTCCAAGAACAGAATCAAGAAACAATTCAGGAGTTACTTCAAGAGGAAATTCAGAAAACAGAGGAAGTTCTAATCGTGAAATGTCTACTCAGAGATCTGAGAATTCAAGAAACTATTCTCAAAACAGAGCTAGCACATCACAATCTGCTCCTGCTCAAAGAGCCGAAGCACCAAGAAGCAATTCTGAAAACAGATCAACTAATACTGCACGTCCACAGCAAACACAGCAACGTTCAGAATCTCCAAGAGTAAGTCAGGAATCTCGCGGCGGAGGGCAACAATCTCAGAGAGAAAGCGGTTCAAACTCTAGAGGCGGAAGCGGAAGAAGAGGTTAAGAATCTTTTAAATTATAATTAAAACTAAAAGCACAATTTTACGATTGTGCTTTTTTTATCTTTTTAATTATAATAGCTGCTAATTTGTTTTAAAACAGTAAATTTGCAACCGTCTTTTATAAAAATATACATGAGCGCATCGCATAAAAACTTACATAGTAAGTTGTCTATTGGGGGTTTATTGATTACTTTAGGGATTATTTATGGAGATATTGGAACATCTCCATTGTACGTAATGAAGGCTATTTTGGGCGATCACACGATTAATGCCGATATTGTTTTAGGAGGTATTTCTTGTGTGTTTTGGACACTGACATTGCAAACTACAATAAAATATGTACTTATAACTTTAAGTGCAGACAACCATGGCGAAGGTGGAATTTTTGCATTATATGCATTGGTCAAGAAAACAAAAATTCAATGGCTCATTGTGCCAGCCATAATTGGAGGAAGTGCGCTTCTAGCAGATGGAATTATTACACCGCCCATTTCGATATCTTCTGCCGTAGAAGGAATTAGGGCATTCTATCCAACCATGCAGACACAAACCATTGTGTATATTGTAATTTCGATCTTATTTGTTTTATTCACCATTCAGCAATTCGGGACAAAACTAGTTGGTAAATTCTTTGCTCCAATGATGTTGATCTGGTTTGCCATGCTGGGAACTTTAGGTACAATTCAAGTTCTAAATTATCCTGAAGTAATTAAAGCAATTAATCCATATTACGCTTATCATTTATTATCAATCCATCCTGATGGTTTCTTTGTTCTTGGGTTTGTATTCTTATGTACAACTGGAGCTGAAGCTTTGTATTCTGACATGGGACACTGCGGAAGAAAAAACATTAGAATCAGCTGGATTTTTGTAAAAACGACATTAGTTTTAAACTACTTCGGACAAGCCGCTTATTTAATACATCACGAAGGAAGCACTTTACAGCAATTAGGAGGTGAAAATGGAAATCCGTTTTACTTGATTATGCCGCATTGGTTTTTACCATTCGGAATTGTAGTTGCAACTTTAGCTGCAGTAATTGCATCTCAAGCCTTGATCAGTGGTTCATTTACTTTGATCAACGAAGCAATGCGTCTGAATTTCTGGCCAAAAGTAAAAATCAAATATCCAACAGAAGTAAAAGGTCAATTATATATTCCATCAATTAACTGGTTATTGTTTTTTGGTTGTGTTGGAATTGTATTACACTTCGAAAAATCAGGAAATATGGAACATGCATATGGTCTTGCAATTATTCTCTGCATGATCATGACAACTATTTTACTGAATTATTACTTAATCATGAAACGTGTAAAACTGTACTTCATGGTTCCGTTAATTACAATTTATTTATTAATTGAATTTAGTTTCCTTATTGCCAATATTACCAAATTTGCCGAAGGTGGTTATGTAACATTAATCATTGCCAGTATGCTTATTTCTGTAATGACAATTTGGTATTTAGCTAAGAAAATCAACAAAAATTACACTAAAGTTGTTAAGGTTGATGATTATAAACAAGTTTTAGTAGAATTGAGCCAGGATTTATCGATTCCGAAATATGCTACACACTTAGTTTATATGACTAACGCTAATCGTGTGGATGAATTGGAGGAAAAAATCATCTATTCTATTCTGCAGAAACGTCCAAAAAGAGCAGATATTTATTGGTTTGTTCACGTTAATATTTTGACAGAACCTTATAAAACACAATATAAAGTAACCGAAATTGCTAAAGACGACATTTACAGAATTGACTTTAATTTAGGTTTTAGAGAGCCAACCAAAATCAATTTAATGTTTAGAGAAGTTATCAAAGACATGGTAAAACGTGGCGAGGTGGATATTACAAGCCGTTACGAATCTTTAAACAAAAACAATATCATTGGAGACTTTAAATTTGTATTGTCTGAGAAATTCTTATCGAACGACAATGATTTAAGATGGCATGAAAACATTATCATGAATTCTTATTTCTTTATCAAAAAACTGAGTTTGTCTGAAGAAAGAGCTTTTGGTCTAGACAGCAGTTCTGTTAAAGTAGAGAAATTCCCAATGGTGCTTCATGCTCCAGAAAATATTGGATTAACGCGTATTGTTCCTAAAGAATAAAAAGCATCCAAAATATTTCAAAAAAAACACTCTAAATAAGAGTGTTTTTTTTCTTTTAATGAGAATCAGAAATAAGATTCAGTATTAAAAATTTAACTTTCAATCAATTAATAGTACCTTTGCACTTCAAATAAATAAAATGAGATTACACAGAAATTTAGTTTATACTACCATTGACTCTTTGAATGCTATTTTCAATGAAGGAGAATATGCCGATAAAGTGGTAGCAAGAGCATTAAAAAAAGACAAACGTTGGGGAAGTTCTGACAGGAAATTTGTTGCTGAAACGATATACGAAATTGTTCGATGGAAACGATTATACGCTGAAATTGCAGAAGTTAAGGAGCCTTATGACAGAGATAATTTATGGAGAATGTTTGCCGTTTGGGCGGTTCTTCGCGGTTATCCAATTCCTGATTGGAGACAATTGGAAGGTACTCCAGAAAGAAAAATAAAAGGCCGTTTTGACGAATTATCTAAAAACAGAGCTTTGAAAGAATCTATTCCAGATTGGATGGATGAATTAGGCGTGAAAGAATTAGGCGAAAAAGTTTGGGCTAAAGAAATTGCTGCGCAAAATCAGCCTGCAAAAGTTATCCTTAGAACCAATACTTTAAAAGGAACTAAAGAAAGTCTTAGAAACACTTTAATGGATTTAAATATTGAAACAGAATATTTAAAAGACCAGCCAGAAGCCCTTGTTCTTAAAGAAAGAGCCAATGTATTTTTAACAGACGCTTTTAAACAAGGTCTTTTTGAAGTTCAAGATGCCAACTCACAATTAGTTGCAGGATTTCTAGACGTAAAACCGGGAATGCGCGTTGTTGACACTTGCGCTGGTGCTGGTGGAAAAACATTGCACATGGCTTCTTTAATGGAAAACAAAGGACAGCTGATTGCAATGGATTTGTACGAAAGTAAATTGAAACAGCTAAAATTGAGAGCTAAAAGAAATGGTGCTTTCAATATTGAATATCGTATTATTGACAGCACAAAAGTGATCAAAAAATTACACGAAAAAGCAGACCGTGTTTTAATTGATGCACCTTGCAGCGGATTAGGAGTTTTAAAAAGAAATCCAGATTCGAAATGGAAATTACAACCTGAATTTATCGATAACATCCGTAAAGTTCAGAGTGAAGTTTTAGAAAGCTATTCTAAAATTGTAAAACCAGGCGGAAAATTGGTTTACGCTACTTGTTCTGTTTTACCATCAGAAAATCAAGAGCAGGTTGAGAAATTCTTAAAAACAGAAATCGGTAAGCAATTTACTTTTGTTGAAGACCGTAAAATGCTTGCGTCAGAATCTGGTTTTGATGGATTTTATATGGCTTTACTGGAACGTAAAATATAAATTCCAATTTTGAAATTCCAAATTCCAATTTGTTTTGAAATTAATCAATATTAAAAAATCCAAATTCCAATTTTAAAACTTGGACTTTGGATTTTTCTATTTTTTTTCAATTCCATATAGTTTTGTCATTTCGACGTAAGGAGAAATCTCCGCAAGTAGCTCCGCTCCAAAAGGCAAATCTTTGTGGAGTTTCTAGTGAAGATTTCTCCTTACGTCGAAATGACAAGATCATGGAAGAACTTTCGTTTAACTTTGTCAAAGTTTAAAACTTTCACAAAGTTCTAAACTAAGAGTTTGGGAATTTGGAATTTTGATATTGCAATTTAATCCTGCAAGGTTGGTTTACGAAGCAATTTTCCGTTTTCATTTTCTTTGAATTTGGAAACAAAAACTATTTCTTTTGGCTTTTCATATTTCCCTAAAACATCAAAGAAATCAGGAGCAAACTCTTGTTTTTCTCCTTCAATAACCAGAACTAATTTTTCTCCCAAAGTAGTATCTGGAAGCCCGGTTACGAAAAATCTGTTATTAATTTTTCCAATCAATTTAGCTTCAATTTGCTCTGGAATCAGCTTTACTCCTCCACTATTGATTACATTATCAATTCTGCCTAAAAAGATAAACTGCTGTTCGTTTAATAATTCTACCAAATCATTAGTGACAATTGGTTCTTCTGCAATTGTAGAAACATGAATTACCAAACATCCGCGATCATCTTGAGAAATTTTTACATTCGGCAAAATAGAAAAAACAGCATCACCCAATCGTTTTGCAGCGATATGCGTTATCGTTTCTGTCATTCCGTATGTTTCGTAGATTTCCGTTTTTAGAGGCAATAGCTTTTCTTCCAGCGAAGAATCTAGTTTTGCTCCGCCAATAATCAGCTTACGGACTTTTGAAAGCTTTTCAATTGAATTCTGAACCTGAAGCGGCACCATGGCAACAAAATCGTAAGTAGTCGAATTTAAAGCCAGCGGATGCAGACTTGGCGAAACAACATCTAAATCTAAACCTAAAATTAAACTTCGTACCAGCATCATTTTTCCTGCAATAAACTGTGTCGGAAGACACAATAATGCTTTATCACCTGGTTTTAAATCAAAAAAATCTCCCGTAGCTAAAGCAGATTGTATCATTGCCTGTTTTTTCAAACGAACTAATTTCGGAAGACCAGTTGTCCCTGAAGTGGTCATTTCGATATAATCTTTTTGATCAAACCAGTCTAAAAAGAATTCTCCTATTGACTGTTCGTAAGCATCTCCTTCTTTTACATAACTATAAGCTGCGCGGCACAAATCTTTTGCATTTAAATGATAGCCGTTCAGTTTAAAATAATTATGAACTTTGTGTTGAGTCAAATTTTGCATATTGTATTATTTTACTTCGACAATCTTAATTTCTCCTGTTAATCTTTCTTTCCAATTGGTCCAGCCATATTTTTTACTAAAGATAAAAAGTAAAATAGGATAAATAACCACAACAGGCAAAATAACATCTATTCCTGCAGAAGGTTCTGAAAGATCTTTAAATATTGAATTTGTTTGAAAAACGGACCAATCTGATGTCACTAATAACGCTCCCACAAGATTATTGGCAGCATGAAAGCCTAAAGCCAGCTCCATTCCTTCATCCATTAAAGTAATAATTCCTAAGAACAAACCTGTTCCTATATAATAAATCATAATAATGTTTCCCATTTTAACTACTTCTGGATTAGCCCAATGCATGGATCCAAAAATAACAGATGTCATTAAAAGCGGAAACCATCTATTACGAGCCAAATTGGCAAATCCCTGCATTAAGTAGCCTCTAAACACATATTCTTCAGTACTGGTTTGAATTGGAATTAAGATAGTCCCTAAAACCACCAAAATTAAAAAAGGAATTAATTTAAAATTCAGGACAAAATTTTCTGGAGATCTTAGATATACCAGCGAAAAGCTTAGAAGAGAAAAGAAAGCCCATAAAAAGAAAGAAAAACGAACTCGCTTCCAATCTACTTTTGATCTTGAAGTTGTAACTGATAATAAAGTTTGATGGTGAATAAATTTAACCACAAAATAAATACCTGCAAAAGCAAAAATAAATGAAATCATCACTAGTAAAAGTGTGGTATTAGATTCAAACATTTTCATAACACCTTCATTAGTGGTCGGAAAAGCTTTATTTTCAGTTGCTGTCTTGTAAAACACAGCAGCAGTTATCGGAATTTGACCCACGAAAGAGGCTGCAATTATAAAGACAGACCCTAAAAGATATTTCCAAAACTTATTTTCAGGTTTAATTCCTTGCTCTAAAAACATAAATTTTAAATTTTAAAAAATGAGAATCCAAATTCGATAAGTTAATCTTACTTTTGGTATTGCTAAAATACCTCTTTTTTATTTTACGAATATTTGAAACGCTTAAATATAACAAAATGATACAAATTTACCACAATCCCAGATGCGGAAAATCAAGAAACTGTCTTGCTTTTATAGAAAAAACGAATCAAGAATTTGAAATCATTCCGTATTTAACAGAAACACCTTCTTTTGAAGAATTAAAAGTATTACTGAAACAGCTTGATCTCGAACCTCTTCAATTACTAAGAACTAAAGAAAAAATTTGGATAGAAAACTTCAAGGGCAAAACTTTGAGCGGCGATCAAATTATAACTGCAATGGTCGAAAATCCAATCTTAATTGAGCGCCCTATTGTTGTAAAAGACGGAAAAGCCATTATTGGCAGAGATCCAGATTTGGTTGCTTCTTTTTTAGATTGATTCTAAAATATGGTATTAACATTTTTTTGTGATTTCTCTCTTTAAACCAAAAACTACATTTGCCGTCTAAAGAGAAAAAGAAAACCAGAAATGAAAAAAATCAAATTTGCCGTATTGCTTGTATTCTTGTTTACAAGTTTTTACAATTACTCTCAACAAGGTCCTGGAGGCAAACCCAAAGTAAAAGTTACAGGGAAAGTTTTCGAAAAAGTTAGCAAACAACCATTAGAGTACGCTACAATTTCGATTACTGCACCAAATGATACTAAAGTTATTGCAGGCGGAATTACAAATCCTAAAGGAGAATTCGAGGTCGCAGTTGCGCCTGGAACTTATGATATTAAAGTTGAGTTTATTTCATTTAAATCAACAGAAATCAAACAAAAAAGCATTACAGACGACACTAACCTTGGTGTAGTTAATTTATCTGAAGATGCAGCACAGTTAAACGAAGTAGTTGTTCGTGCTGAGAAATCATCTGTAGAGATCAAATTAGACAAAAAAGTTTACAATGTTGGTCAAGATATGATTGTTAAAGGAGGAAGCGTAAGCGACGTTCTAGACAATGTACCGTCTGTTTCTGTTGATACAGAAGGAAATGTAAGTTTAAGAGGAAGTGATAACATCCGTATTTTAATTGATGGAAGACCTTCTCAAGCAATTAACATGGCAGAAGCGTTAAGACAGCTGCCTGCTGACGCTATCGATAAAGTGGAAGTTATAACAAATCCATCAGCACGTTATGATGCAGAAGGAGGATCTGGAATCATCAATATTATTCTTAAAAAAGGTAAAAATCAAGGTTTCAATGGTACTTTGATTGCTTCAACAGGTTTACCAGAAACTTATGGTCTTAGTGCCAATGTAAATTATAAAACGGAGAAACTTAACTACTTTACAACTGCAGGTTACAACTACAGAACAAATGAAGGAGCTGGTAAAACAAATTCTGAGTATCTAGACAGCAACAAAAACACCACAAGTTTCTTAGACGAAGATCGTGATACAAAACGTACCAGAAACGGATTTAATGGAAGAGCTGGAGTTGAATGGACACTTACTCCAACAACTTTCTGGACTAACGCCATAAACTATCAAAAAAATAATGGTGAAGACAGAGATTTGATCAACTACTACAACTACGACGCTGATAGAAATTTCACAGGGACAACTTATCGTTTAAACAATGGTGATACTGGAAGCGAAAACGTAGAATTTACATCGAATTTAATTAAAAATTTCAACGATAAAGGACATAAATTGACTGCAGATCTTTCTATTTCTAGAAATACAGACGACAGCAATAGTACTATTACAGATTCTCCAAGATTTGACACCACTTTAAATGATCAAATTCAAAAACAAGTTCTATTCCAAGCAGATTATGTATTGCCTTTAGGTAAAGGAGGTCAGTTTGAAGCTGGTTACAAAGGAAGTTTTGGTGATTTGAATAATATCTATAATGTAACAGACAGTCAAGGTGTAGTAAATCCTAATTTATCTAATACTTTAGAGTATAAAGAAAACATCAATGCACTTTATACGCAATATGGTTTCAAAGTAAATAAATTCTCTTATTTATTTGGTTTAAGATGGGAAGACACCAATATCGAAGTTAACCTATTAGACAACAGCGATTTCAATACTAAAAAATACAATAATTTATTTCCAAGTGCTTTTGTTAGTTACGAAATTTCAGATCAAAGTAATTTCTCAGCAAGTTACAGTAAACGTTTAACTAGACCTAGAGGACGTTTTATGAACCCAGCGGTGAACTATGCAAGTAACATCAATATCTTTCAAGGAAATCCAGATTTAGACCCTTCTTTAACAGATAAATATGATATTGGCTACATCAAAAAATGGGATAAAGTAACTTTCAACACGTCGGCTTATTTTGAAGATACAAAAGATGTTTTCAGCTTTGTAAGATCTCCTACAGGAGACGAAGTAAATGGAATTCCAGTAATCAAAAGTTCTCCTATTAACTTAGGAAGAGAGCAAAAATTTGGTTTCGAATTCACCTTCAATTACACGCCATTCAAATGGTGGAAATTAAATAGTAACTTCAATTTCTTTAATGTAAAAACAACTGGAGAAAACAGTTACACTGACACACAAGGAAACGAAATTGTTCAAGATTTAGACAATCAGGCTAATTCTTGGTTTGCAAGAATTAATTCTAAAGTGACATTACCTTACAAAATTGACTGGCAATTGACCGCTATGTATAATGGCGAACAAAAAACAGCTCAAGGAAAAAACTTAGGAATGTTTGGAATGAATACTGCTTTAAGCAAAGATGTATTAAAAGACAAAGCTACAATTGCATTCAATATCAGCGACATCTTTAACTCTAGAAAAATGAGATCTTATACTTATTTGGATAATGTAAATTCATACAGCGAATTCCAATTCCGTAAACGTCAGTTTAATTTGTCATTCACTTATCGTTTCAACAAACCTAAAGGAGAAAGAGAAAAAGGACAGCCTAGAAATGATGGCGGCGGAGAAGGCGGCGGAGAATTCCCAGGATAACATTTGTTAAATTTCAATATTAAAAATCCAAATTCCAATCTGGATAAAAAATAACAATAAAAAAATTCCAAATTCCAACTTAACAATTGGGATTTGGAATTTTTCATTTTAAGCCTTTCTACTTGGTCGTCAAATTTGTCAAATTTTAAAACTTTGAAAAAGTTCTAAACTCAGACTATTGGAATTTGGAATTTCAGTATTCTAATTTATTTTTTTGCACAAAAAAAAGAACCCTTTTGGGTTCTTTTTTTATGACATCAATCTAAAATTAAATAGATTGTTCTTCTTGTCTTCTTTTAGCTCTCTTTTCTTTGAAAAGTTCCCAGCTAGCACCCGTAACCCAATAAGATACGAAACCAACTAAGAAAAACATTAACCAAAACCCTATAGTTAGAATGGTTAAGAAAAGTAAAAAGCCTAAATACTGTGAAAATTCAAACATGTTTTCCGGAATTTTTGAATGTTACGACAAATGTAGCGTATATATTTTTTCTCAGCAATAAAAACTAAATCAATTTTCGTTAAATAACATTTATCCGTATATTTATACTCATTTTAAATAAGGATTTTTTTTGAGCGTGAGGCCTTTTAAACAAAGAGTTCATTTCAAATGATAACTATTTTTAGAAGCTATCTCCTGCTGTCCGCTGTATTCCCGATAAACAAAAACTACGGCTAAAAAGCCTTGTTTTTCTAAATCGGGAGATGCCGCTTCCATCAGGGCTAGGGCGCTCATTTTCAAAAGAAATTTCAGTTACAATCTTATAAACAACATTTTACATTTTACAAATAACATTTTACAAACAACAAAATGAAATACAGAATAGAAAAAGACACCATGGGCGAAGTTCAAGTCCCAGCCGATAAATATTGGGGTGCACAAACAGAACGTTCTAGAAACAATTTCAAAATTGGACCAGCAGCTTCAATGCCAAAAGAAATCATAGAAGGTTTTGCCTATCTAAAAAAAGCAGCCGCTTATGCCAATTATGATTTGGGTGTTTTACCAATTGAAAAAAGAGATGCAATTGCTGCAGTCTGCGACGAAATTCTGGAAGGAAAACTGGATGATCAGTTTCCTTTAGTAATCTGGCAGACTGGTTCTGGAACCCAAAGCAACATGAATGTGAACGAAGTGATTGCGAATCGTGCCCAAGTGCTGAAAGGTTTTGAAATTGGAGAAGGCGAACAATTCATTAAAGCAAATGACGACGTTAATAAATCACAATCATCCAACGATACTTTTCCAACCGGAATGCACATTGCTGCTTACAAAATGGTGGTAGAAACTACAATTCCAGGCGTAGAAAAACTTCACGCTACTTTAGTAAAAAAAGCAGCCGAATATAAAGACGTAGTAAAAATAGGCCGTACTCATTTAATGGATGCAACGCCACTGACTCTGGGACAAGAAATTTCGGGTTATGCCGCACAATTAGCTTTCGGATTAAAAGCATTAAAAAACACTTTAGCACATTTAGCTGAAATTGCTTTAGGTGGAACGGCAGTTGGAACTGGACTTAATACTCCTAAAGGCTACGATGTAAAAGTAGCTGCGTATATATCAGAATTCACTAAACATCCTTTTATAACAGCAGAGAATAAATTTGAAGCTTTAGCTGCACATGATGCTATTGTAGAAACGCACGGCGCTTTAAAACAACTTGCAGTTTCTTTAAACAAAATTGCGAATGATGTTAGAATGTTAGCTTCAGGTCCTCGTTCTGGAATTGGAGAAATTCACATTCCCGAAAACGAGCCTGGCTCTTCTATCATGCCGGGAAAAGTAAATCCGACACAATGTGAAGCTTTAACTATGGTTTGCGCTCAAGTTATTGGCAATGATATGGCAATCGCGGTGGGCGGTATGCAGGGACATTATGAACTGAATGTCTTTAAACCAGTAATGGCAGCAAACTTTTTACAATCGGCCCAATTATTAGGTGACGCTTGTGTTTCATTCGATGAACATTGCGCGCAAGGAATCGAACCTAACCATAAACGAATCAAAGAATTAGTTGACAATTCATTAATGCTAGTTACAGCTTTAAACACCAAAATAGGTTATTACAAAGCGGCAGAAATTGCACAAACAGCCCATAAAAACGGAACTACTCTAAAAGAAGAAGCTGTTCGTTTAGGCTACGTAACACCAGAAGATTTTGATGATTGGGTGAAACCTGAGGATATGGTTTAGTTTTTTGTTAATTATTAATGGTTAATTGTAAAAACAAAAGCCTGAAATTATATTTCAGGCTTTTGTTTTTTTTCTGTCACCCTGAGCGAAGTCGAAGGGTTTACGGTATCAAAAGCCCTTCGACTTCGCTCAGGGTGACAACGTATTACTTATATCTGAATTATTGAAAATTCATTAACAAAAAAAACTATTTTCCATCTACATAATCCTGCAGATAACTGAATCTCTCTGTCAGTTTTCCGTTTTCTGTAATTTTGGCGCGTTTTAGAATTCCGTCTTTATCTCCGTTAAAGAAAGCAGGAATTACATACTCCATAAATTGTTCTCCAAATCCTTCACTGGCATCTTTCGGAATTTCACATGGCAGATTATCTACCGCCATTACCGCTACTGCAGCAGGATGAAAGAAATCTACTTCTTTATCTTCTAGCGGAAAATAACCATACAAAGGTTCTGCAATGGTTGAAGAACGAACTGTAGAAGCAATCGGGCCATTTACATCACAAGAAATATCGGCTATAACTTTCAATTTACAGTCGCTTGCGTTTAACATTTCTTTTGTTAAAATCATCGGTGCATTGCTGGCGTAAAAATGTCCTGCAAAATAGATATCAGAAACTTTAGTGAATCTTTCAAAATTAGATTCATATTCTTCTGGATGCTGCACGAAATCATTAAAATCTAAAACCTGACCGTCTTTTCTTTTGTTGTATTCCAAAACATCAAGCTGCACATAAACGGCCTGTGCATAAGTTTTAGTCAAATAATTATCTACTGTTATTTCTTTTACTTTTATGGCATCCAAAATTTCTTTTGCTCCGCTCCCAACCTTTCCAGTTCCCGTAATTACAAATTTTAAGGCTGGCATTGTGATGCGTTTTAAATGCATTATCAAAGCCTCTTTTCCAGAAAGTGTTTCTGCTTTTGGAAGTTTAAACAACTCAAATTTGATCCCGAAAGCACGAATTCCATTATAAACGCCAACCATTCCAGCATATCTTCCAAAACCAATTAATCTTCGGTCATGTTCATCTACAATCGTTTCATGATCGTACAAATCGATTTTTTTTTCTAAAACTGCCTGCAATAATTTTCGGTTATGAGGTTGTTTTTTAATGGTATGTGAAAAGAAAAAATAAGCTTTGTTAGGAATCAAATTTTCTACAGGAACTTCTTTTACGCCAAATAAAACATCACAATCCGAAACATCATCTGTCACAGTAATTCCCATGTTTTTATAATCTTCATCAGAAAATATTCTAATATCAGAACTTTCCACTTTTACGGCTGCTTCATGATAAAGCTGTTTCAACTTTGTTAATTCATTTGGAGAAAATACAACTCTTCTATCTGGTGGATTTTTTCTTTCTTTTATGATTCCAAATTTCATCTAAACCGATTTTTTAATATTTAGTAATATAACTTTTTGCAATGTATTTGTTTCAAATATAACAAATTTAGTTAAAATTTTGTTTCTAAAATTCTATTTAGAATGTTTCAAAACCGTTAAAAGCTGAAAAACAAACGACTATAATTTAGAGTTCTTAAAAAAAAGTTAAAAAACACAAATTAAAGCCTCAGAACTGAGAAAACAACAAAATTGAATTCGATATATTTGTTTTTAAAGAACGATGCAAATGATTTTCCTTAAAAAAACAAAGATACCACAAATACTTTTCTCCATACTAGTTTTAAGTTCTTGTGGTCAAAACAAAAAAACAGATACCGTTACCACCAATACAGTCGAAGATACATTACCTAAAATGAAACCGTTAGGAGCAGAACCGAAAGTTTCTCAATCCTATAAGAATTCGGTAACAGGCAGAATAAATCACTTTTACAACAAAAACTGGCCGAACAACACGATGAATGGAAGCTTTTTGGTTGCTAAAAATGGCCAGATATTATTTGAACGATACAATGGTTTTGCTAACAAAAATGAAGGAACTAAGATTACTCCGGAAACACCTGTACAAATTGCCTCTGTAAGTAAAGTTTTGACCGCAACGGCAGTTTTAAAACTGGTGAATGCAGGTAAAATAGATTTAGACCAAAAAGTAAATACCATTTTAAAAACATTTCCGTACGAAGAATGCACCATCAGAATGCTTCTAGACCATCGTACTGGTATGCGTAACTATGCTTATTTCACGGATCGAGATAAATCTGTTTGGGACAGACACAATCAATTGACTAATAAAGACATTCTGGATATTCTGGCAACAAAAGACATTGGTTTAGAATCCAGAACAGGAACACGTTTCAGCTACTGCAATACCAATTATGCTATGCTGGCGCTTATTATCGAAAAAGTAACTGGCTTAAGTTATAAAGAGGCTATGGCTGAAATGATTTTCAAACCTTTGGGAATGAAAAATACTTATGTTTTTGATGACGACAAAGACCGCAAAAAAATCGTTCCTTCTTATAAAGGAAACGGTGTCGAAATAGGTTTTGATTATCTCGATAATGTGTACGGAGATAAAAACGTATTTTCTACAGCACGAGACCTATTAAAGTTTGACCGTGCCAGACAATCTCCAGATTTTTTAAAACCTGAATTATTAAAACAAGTTTATACAGGTTACAGCAACGAACGCAAAGGAACTAAAAATTATGGTCTTGGAATTCGAATGATTAATTGGGAAACGGGACAAAACTTTTATTTCCATAATGGCTGGTGGCATGGAAATACCTCATCATACATTACTTTAATGAAAGAAGGAGTAACCATAATTGCGCTTTCTAACAAGATGACCAGAAACACTTATGCGGTTCGTAAATTAGCGCCAATCTTTGGAGATTATCCTTTTAATTTTAAAGACGAAGAATAAAATAGTCATAAAGTCAAAAGTCGAAAGTTTTAAAGTCTTAAAGTATGCTGATATTGCCTTGTCCTTTTTTAAACACTACGATTTGTGTGAAAATAAAAAGAGGCAACAAATAATAAGTATTTGACTTTAAAAGCTTTACAATTTTCGACTTTCGGCTAAATTGAATAATCCAATTTTTCTGAAAATTTTAGCAGAAAGTAATTTCAAATACTCTAAATTTGCAGACTTATTTTTTGGGGTCGACTGGTTTTGACAGCAAGTCGAATTGAACAGTAAGCACGTCGAGCATTGAGACCTTGCTCGTAAATATAAGATCTCAAACTTTTACACGGCGAAAATAATTACGCTTTAGCTGCATAATCCGAATCATAGTAAGATTGCGCCACGTCTCTACAAGGTAGAGAAGCTGGATTCTCCTGGAAAGCCTTGGTTTGTGGCGTTCCGTCAAGGGGAACCGTAAAAATAAACCTAGATATCCATGAGCTTCGGGTGGGTTTCGAAAATTAAGAAGATAAGTGTTCGGTGGCTGTTTCTGGCCTAGCTTAACATCGAAAATCTAATCAGGAAATAAACGTGTAGAAAGCTCTTTAGTTGCTTGTTTGGACCCGGGTTCGATTCCCGGCGACTCCACAAAAAGGCAGAAAAACAATATGTTTTCCTGCCTTTTTTTTGTTTAAATTCATAAAAAAAATATTCATCAGTAATTCGAATACAACTTACTGTAATCTGCAAACCTCTTCTCCCTTCCTTTCTTTCGAAATTTGTATTCAACAAAAATTTTAAAAGATGAAACAGATTAAATTAGGAAGTCAGGGATTAATTATTCCTTCAATAGGTTTAGGATGTATGGGAATGACGGGTTTTGAAGAAGGAAATATGTACGGACCTGCAGATGAGAAAGAAGCAATTCAGACCATTCACCGTTCACTTGAACTTGGCGGCAATTTTCTAGATACCGCAGATTTATACGGACCTTTAAAAAATGAACAGCTTATAGCAAAGGCGATCGGTAAAGAACGTGATAAATATATTTTGGCTACAAAATTCGGCTGGGAAATTGACGACAGCGGAAAAGTTACGTGGGCTATAAATGGAAGCAAAAAGTACATTAAAAAGGCGGTAGAGCGTTCGTTAAAAAATTTGAATACCGATTACATCGATCTTTACTACATGCACCGTTTGGACAAAAATACGCCTATAGAAGAAACTGTAGAAGCAATGGGAGATCTTGTGAAAGAAGGAAAAGTGAAATATATCGGACTTTCTGAAGTATCTTCTGAAACAATTAAAAAAGCACACCTTGTTCATCCCATTACGGCCGTTCAAAGCGAATATTCTCTCTTTGAAAGAACTGTTGAAGAAAGAGGCGTACTAAAAACACTCGAAGAGTTGGGAATCGGTTTTGTGGCCTATTCTCCACTAGGACGTGGTTTTTTATCCGGACAAATCCGCTCTATTAATGATCTTCCCGAAAATGATTTCCGCAGGGCAATTCCGCGCTTTCAGGAAAATTATTTCCATAAAAATATTGATCTGGTAAAAGCAATTGAAATAATGGCTGAAGAAAAAAATGTAACTTCTTCTCAGCTGGCTCTCGCATGGATTATGAGCAAAGGAATTGTACCAATTCCAGGAACCAAACGCAGAAAATATCTAGAACAGAATATAGCGTCTGTAGCTATAGAATTGAGTCAAGATGAACTTTTAAAACTAGAAAGTATCGTACCTTTAGGCACAGATACCGGAGCTCCTTATGATGAATTCAGTATGGGGTTACTAGATTAAACTTAAAAAACGCTGTTATGAACACAATTGCATCTGTATCTGCTTTTCACCGTTTACTTTCTCTTCCAGAGCCTAAACATCCTATGGTGAGTGTAATCAATTTATCTGAAAGTATTTTTCTGGAAGATGAAATTTGGAAAGGTTTTGTCAATAAATTTTATTGTGTCGCTTTAAAAAGAGATGCTAAAGGAAAAATTAGATATGGTCAGGGTCATTATGATTATGACAAAGGCGTACTCAGTTTTACTGCACCCAATCAGGTGCAGTATCTTGATCTTCATACTATGGAATGCGGTGCGGGCTATTTGCTGATCTTTCATGAAGATTTTCTTTTAAAACATCCGCTGGCAGAGAAAATCTTTGATTTTGGCTTTTTCTCTTATGCCGTAAATGAAGCCTTGCATTTATCCGAGCAAGAAGAAAAATATCTCATCGAAATCCTAGATCGAATTGATAAAGAATGCCAGCATATCGACCGTCATACTCAGGATATTATCTTATCGCAGATTGATTTACTCTTAAATTATTCAAGCCGATTCTACGAAAGACAATTTTTAACTCGAAAAAACAACAGTCATACACTGCTTACAAAATTTGAAAGGTTTATCAATGATTATTACAATAACGATACGGTAGAAAAAAGTCTTTTAAGCGTCGGTTTAATTGCCGAAGCTTTGAATCTTTCTCCAAATTATCTCAGTGATTTCCTTAAAATACATACAGGACGAAACACCAAAGAACATATATACGAAAAGCTCACCAGCAAGGCCAAAGAGAAATTATCGGCTACTTCTTTGTCTGTGAGTGAAATTGCTTATGATCTTGGTTTTGAACATCCGCAATCTTTCAGCACGTTTTTTAAAAAAAGAACGCATATGGCTCCTCTGGAATTTCGTGAAAAAATTAAAAATAATAAGAATTAAAATAGCAAAACAGTTCACTAGAAATCAGCGTTTTGCTATTTCTATTTGTAAATATTCAAGAATAAAATTGGTATAAAGATGATTTTTATATAATTTTGTATCAATCATTACAAAATAAAACAAATGAGAGGAAGACCTACTATTTATGAAGATTCTAATATCATAAAAAAAGCACAGCAAGTTTTTTGGCAGAAAGGTTATAGTGCAACCTCACTAAGTGATTTGCAAAAAGCAACAGGTGCGGGTGCTGGAAGTTTTTACAATACTTTTAAAGGAGGAAAAAAGGAAGTTTTTCAGAAGGCTGTTCAGGAACGAAGGCTGGCATTTAATGCATTCCAAAATGAATTGACCAAAAGTGAATCTCCATTAGAATTAATCAAAGATTTTTTTAGAAGTATTGCAAAAGCAGATCAAAACGAACATTTAAAAGGATGTATAATTGCTAACACGGTTGTAGAAATGACTTTTGTTGATGAAGATCTCGAGTCCAGTGCGGTTCATATTTTAAAAGAAGTCGAACAAATGTTTACCGAAGTTATCAAAACGGAACAGCTAAAAGGAACTATAAAAACACAAACTTCTCCCGAAATTCTAGGAAAATACCTCATCACATTTTGGTGCGGACTCAATACTCTACGAAGAATGTATCCCGACGAAAATGTCCTAAAAGATCAAATCGAAATGCAATTAGCTGTTATCAGCTAATTTTTTTGATTATTTATGTATCAATCATTACAAAAATAAATAGAATAAAAAATGAATTTACAATTAGAAAATAAAAGAGCTTTTATCAGCGGTTCAACACAAGGAATTGGTTATGCAATTGCACAGCAATTATTAACTGAAAAGGCAGAAGTAATTATCAATGGCAGAAATGAAGAAAAAACAAAACTGGCAGTTCAAAAATTACAATCTGAATTTCCTGATGTAAAAATCTCTGGTATTAAAGCCGATTTTGGAAAGAAAGATGAAGTTACCAGCTTATTAAACCAATTAAATGATATCGACATATTAATTAATAATGTTGGAATTTTCGATTTAAAAAATTTCGAAGACATCGAAGAAGAAGATTGGTACAAAATATTTGAAATTAACGTATTAAGCAGTATTCGCCTTTCAAAAAAACTTTTACCACAGATGCTTACAAAAAAAACGGGACGAATAATTTTTATCAGCAGTGAATCCGGAGTCAACATTCCGGGAAACATGATTCATTACGGAATGACGAAAGCGGCAATGACGGCTGTCAGTAATGGTTTATCAAAACTCACACTTGGAACTGAGGTTACCGTAAATACAATTCTAGGCGGACCAACTTATTCTGATGGTGTAGCGTCAACCATAGAACAAATCGCATCTATGCAAAATATTGAAACCGAACAAATGAAGAACATTATTATGCAGCAGACCAATTCGGATTCTTTATTACAACGTTTCATCAATCCGAATGAAATAGCTTCATTAGCCGCTTATTTGTCAAGCCCATTGTCAATAGCTACCAATGGCGCATCTTTAAGAGCTGATGGAGGTGTTTTAAGAACAATTTAATGCTAATTTAAAAAGCCAGAAAAATATTTTCTGGCTTTTTAATTCTAGTAGAACAATTTATCGTTTATTTTTTCTCATCGACAAAAACATATAATTTCTGTACTCTGCCATTTTCAATTACAAATAAATCCATTCCAGAGACTACAGCTGGTTTTGTTTTTGAACCAAACTGCCAATACAAACGCGCTATATTATGATTTGTTTCCAATGATTTAGCACTAAAACTGAAATCAGGATTTTTTTGATGAAGTTCAACAATGAATTTGCTGATTTCCTTCTGCCCTATTGTTATGAAATGACGATCTAACATTTCAACATCTGAAGCATAAAATTGATTCAACAAAGATGTTCTTTTAGTTTCTTCTTTTTCATTCCAAATTTTAAGATGATTCTCGATTATCTCAGTATTTGTTTTGGCATCGAAATCATTTTCAGATGTTTTTTTAACAACCGCATTTTTTGGCGACCACAAAACTTTTTTTGGATTCGTTTTTTCATAACCTTTACCGTTTGGATACGAAACCAATTCCATTTTAGATTCCCAAGGCGTTTCAAAATAAACCCATGATTCACCTGCGGTATCTCCTGATGGAGTTACAAATGGTTCGCCTAATAGTTTTACTCCTTTACTTTTTAAATATTTTACTGATTCATTTATATCTGAAGTATAAAAAGCAATATGAGAAGCTCCAATATCATCAGAATTAGGGTGAACTTTACTGCCTTTGTTATCGGCATAACTAAATACTTCAATACTTGCACCAGTTCCGGCATTTATCATTTTTATGGTTACAGCTCCAGTTGCTGGATTGATATGATTGGCTTCTTTCCAACCCGCATCAAGTGGTATTGGACCAAGCTGCGTTACGGGTGTAAAACCCAGCACATCATTAAAAAAAGGTATCGCTTGATTTAGATCTGGAACATTAATTCCAACATGATCGATTCCTAAAATTCCAGCGTTATTTTGAGCCTCTGTCTTTTCTGAGGCTGAAAAGAAAAAAAACAGATTCAATAAAGCGATTGCTGAAGTTTGTATTTTTTGATTTGATTTATAATGTGTTTTCATGATTTAATGTTTAATGTGTTTTTAGTGAATGAAAATTAATTACTGTAAGCGGCTAACCATTTTGCTTTAATAGACGCACGTGCTTCTATAAATTCTTTATCGGTTCCTTGTGCGATAGCATCTAGTGGAAAACGAAGCGGTCTTTCTCCTTTTTTCATAGTAACCAATTCTAAAATTCCATCGGCAATCGTCTGCGGATTCATATCAAACTGAGCCATTTTACCAAATAATGCAGTTCCCAAAGCATTGAATTTTTCTGTCGCAGCATCACCGTATTCTTCTAAAATTTCTTGTTTATCTGCATTGATACCTGCTTTTGAACCGTTGTTCATTTCGGTAGGATAAACGCCTGGCTGAATACTTACGTTTTCAATTCCGTAATCGGCAAGTTCGTCCTGCAGACCTTCGGTGAAACTTTCTACTACTAATTTTGAAGCGATGTACGGAATCATAAAGGGAAGTGTATGTCCGCTAGCTCCTGTTGTAATGTTAATAATAAGTCCGTTTTTCTCTTTTCTCATAGAAGGCAGAACGGCTTGATAAGCACGAAGAACACTGTAAACGTTTACTTCAAACATCTTGCGCACTTGATCAATTGAATAGCCTTCAAGTAAACCAAAACCGCTTACTGCTGCATTATTAATAAGGACATCAATTTTTCCATATTTAATAAGTATTTTTTCAAAAGCTTCTTTTACAGAAACATCATCTGTAATATCAATATCAACTACTTCGATGTTTGAAAGCGCCGAAAGCTCATTTGCCGCTGCTGCGTTTTTACCTTTTGTATTTCGCATTCCGGCAATTACTGAGTGACCGGCATTTGCCAATGTTATCGCTGTAAGTTTACCAAATCCTGAACTTGTACCTGTAATGAAAATTGTTTTTGACATGATTTCTAATTTTTAATGTTATAAATATTTGTTCCTTTTGAACATTACAAAGTTGCGTTGAATGCAAAACCTACACATTGATTAGAAATAAGTAAAAACTTGATCTAGATCAAGAGTTTTGAAATATGACATAAAAAAAGGAGCTTAAAAGCTCCCTGATTATTTTTTTGCTGTTTGTTTCCGTATTCGGCTTAACGTTTCTGGTGTCATGCCCAGATAAGAAGCAATCATAGTTTGCGGAATTCGTGAAGCAAATCCAGGATATTTAGTTATAAAGTTTAAATACTTTTCTTCTGCTGTAAAACTCAGCGAAGCCTGAATTCGGTTTTGAGCTGCTATAAAACTTTTTTGCAGTATGCTATTTACCATATTATTAAAGGCTGAAATTTCATTGCAGAGCATTTCAAAATTCTCATGCGTAAACAATACAAGTTCACTATCTTCAATAGCATCAATATTAAAACGTGACGGTTGCTGCAACAGCAAGCTTTCCCTATCACCTGTCCACCAATTTTCGATACTGAAACTATTAACGTGTTCACTTCCTTTTTCATCAACAGAATAAGTTCTAAGACATCCTTTTGTTATAAAAGCGTCGTACTTCCAAATATCACCTTCCTGAAGCAGATACTGTCGTTTACGTAATTTTTTCACAATCGCAAATGATTGAATATAATCTGATTCTGACTGTGTCAGCGTTATTTTATCGTCTAGATATTTTTGGAATATTTCATACATAGACTGTAAAATTATGGAAAAGTTCCAAAAAAAGTTCAAGCAGGGAAAGCATTTTAAAACTTAAACTTAGAAAATATCAAATTCTAATTTTATTTCTGCCCAAATGAAAATTTGACAACGTATCAAGAAAATCATATAAAATAATTAATGGTAGGAAACAGTACTTTTAAGATAATCTAATTGCAGAATTGGATAACAGTATTCACAATTTAAATTAATTACTATGAGATCCGAAAATTATTTATCTGAAGAATTTGCAGGCGAAATGAATTCATACGAAGAACAGTTATTGCTAAACTATGATGATTATCTTGAAGGTGATTATACAAACAGGCTGACAGCTTCTAATCATTACAATCTTGAACTTGGTGAACTGGACGATGAACTCGAATACGATTTCGACTCTGAATATGATGAAAATGACTGGGAAGAAGAAGATTCTAGCGAGAACCTAGCTGGAGAATATGATGAGAATGAAGAAAAACCTGGAAGTTTTGAAATGATCAGCTAAAAGATAATTTTATGAAAAATTGGTCTATACTTTTATGCCCTATTTTTTTATTTTCTTGCCAGCAAAAAGACAGTAAAAAAGTATCTACTGAACCTGCATCACCTATTGCAAAAAAAGAAAATAAACAGGAAAACAAACAAATAGGCGATACTATTACTATGAATTTTAGAAATGAAGAAAATCTTTTTTCAGCCGAAGGAAGATTAGATTCTGTAAATTCAAAGGTATATGTCCAATTTAAAAATGAAGATTCTGGTCTGCTAAAAGCCAAAATTCTGCCAGATGCAGGAAAGGGGAATATTCGTTTTAATCAGATTATTTTTCCTGATAAAACTTCAGACGGACCTTATGGAATGGATTTAGAAACGCCGCTTAAACAAAAAGGAAATTACATTTTGGTAATAGGACATTCGTTAATGGCAGATAATCCGTACTATGGAGAATTTAAAGTGCAATTGGAAATTAAAAAAGACTAAAACTTGATTATTGATTATCTGCATTGCAAATAAAAATATGTTTCGAACCGCTTTCTTTTAAATTAATCAAAGCATCTCTTAAACCATCACCAAGATTAGAGGTTATTATTTTAAGCAATTGTTTTAAATCATTAAAACTATTTGGCTTGACCAAATAACAAATGGATCCCAGTTTGGAAGCCATTTCTATATCATTTTTATGAGAAGAAGTCGAAATGAGAATTACTGGTATGTCTTTATAATGAGGCTCTTTTTTTACGAGTTTAAGACAATCCCAGCCATTCATAACAGGCATATTTAAATCAAGAAAAATCAGCTGTGGTTTTTGGTTGATTTCATTAAGTATTTTCCATGCTTCATTTCCATTTTCTGCACAGTGGCAGATTATGTTTTCATTTATTTCTTCTAATGCCTCACAAAACATTTCGGTATCATCCGTGTCATCGTCAGCCAATAAAATTATTTTTTCACTCATACTTATATTCCCATTTCTTGTTGCTTCAGAGGCAGTTTTATTGTAAATACAGCTCCTGCATAAGGTCTTCCAATTGCGGTTATGGTTCCTCCGTGGCGTTCTACTATTTTTTTACAAAGCGATAATCCTAAACCTGTCCCTTCATAAACATCTTTAGAATTAAGTCTTGTAAAAGTTTCGAATATCTGTGCAGACTGCTCATTCTCAAAACCAATTCCATTATCTTCAACAGTAATCAGTGTAATTACTTTTTGATTCTCCACTATTATCTTTGATGATATTGTAATTTTTGGAGGCACTCCATTTTTGGCAAATTTAATAGAATTATTGATCAAATTATAAAAAAGCTGATACAACAATACCAATGCGCCTTCTAGTTTTGGAAGATCGTTATAATGAATTTCTCCTTTTGTGTTCTGTAAAGAAACTTCCAAATCTGTCTCAATATTTTTTAAAACATCATTAAGATCAACCAAAGTTGCTTTCTGAAGATTGGCGTTAATTTTAGAATACATCAATACGCCGTCGATCATATTAAACATACGATCTGCAGCGACATGTATTCTGCCAATAAATCTTGCTGCCGACTCATCCAAGTTTCCTTCAAGATGTTCCTCCAACCTGCTGGTAAAGGTTTTGATTTTTCTTACCGGTTCTTTTAAATCGTGAGAAGCAACATGGGCAAACTGCTGTAAATCTTCATTAGAACGCTGCAATTCTTTGGTTCTATCAGCAACGAGACTTTCTAATTTCTCGGTAATAGTTTTTTGTTCATGTATATCTGTACATGTCCCAAACCATCTTACAATAACTCCAGTTTTGTCTCGTATAGGAACCGCTTTGCTTAAAAACCAGCGGTACTGGCCTGTATTTTTATTTTCTAGTCGAAATTCGAGCTGATAACTCGTCCCATTTTGAACACTTATATACCAAGTTTCCAAAACAGGCAATACATCATCGCGATGCAGCATTGGAACCCAGCTTTCGTCTCCAAATTTTTCTTCATCTAATCCCGTATATTCGTACCAGCGTTTATTAAAATAATCTACATAACCGTCTGGTTTAGCTGTCCAAATTACCTGAGGTACTAAATCTGCAAGCTGACGAAATTTTTCCTCGCTGTCTTTAATAATTTGCTGTACCTCTTTTTGAGAAGTAATATCACCCGCTGCACCAAACCACTCAATAATATTATTTTGATCGTCTACTATTGGTATTGCTCTTGAAAATGTCCAGCCTAAAGTACCATTTGGTCTTAAGGCTCGATGTTCCATCTCGAATATTTTCTTATTTGAAATAGCATCAGCAATAAGTCTTAAGGCTTTTGGCTGATCTTCTATATAAATAAACTTATCGATCCAGTTAAAAATTGGTTCGCCTTCCTCAGAAAGTAAATCCACTCCTTCCAGATTACGCATTATGGTCCAATCAGCATTCATTCGAAAAACAAAATCGGACGAAGCATTAACCAGAACACGGAAACGATTTTCGCTTTCCTCCATTTTTTTACGTGCCACGACCTGTTCTGTAACATCGACTGCTACCTGAATCATTCCTGTTATTTTACCGCTTTCAATTAAAGGACGATAAGCAAGATTATAATAGTAATCACGCATTACTCCTGTCCTATTGTGCTGCACTAAAACTTCACTTTGATCAAAAGGAATTCCTTCATTATAAACATTTTGAACCTGAGTCCAAACATACTGTCCTTTTAATTCAGGCAGAACGTCTATCAATGGCATTCCAACAATTTCTTCTCCGCGCCCAATCATGGCGAGCATATGTTTATTGATTTGCTTAATAACCAGATCGTCTCCCATCAATACTAATGTTGGAGACGGCGTTTGGTCAATCATCGATTTTAAAGTTGCCTCGCTTTCTTCAATTTTTTTTGTTGCTAAAAACTGCTGTTCTTGTGCTTGTTTTATCTCTGTAATATCGCGTGTAGTTCCTGCAACAGCTTCTACTTCGCCTTCTTCATTAAAAACAGGTGCAAAAATATAGTCGTAAATTCTAGTGCCTAATTCGGCATGCGGAAAAGAGACTGTGCCTCGAATTGTTTTCTTGGAAGCAACTACTTCGTCAATTTCCCTTTCATGCATTGCGGCATGCCATTCTTCATATCCATTATCTCTCAATCCTTTTCCTATGGCATCTTCCGCAGATTTTCCCCACATCGAAAGGAGTGCTTTATTGGCATAAGTAAATTTATACGAAAGATCAAAAACATATACCAGATCTGGAGTTGTATTGGTAATCGAATGGTAAAATCTGGTTTGTTTTTCTGCCGTTTGTAAAGCTTTTTTTAAAGCCAGTTCTTTCTTTTTTCTTTTTGTAACGTCTTCTGTAGTAACAATCAATAATCCGCCTTGTTTAACGATTACAAATCTGAACCAATATTTCAAACCATCTGCAAGAAATCTAGATTCAAAATCAGATGTTATACCCGTCTGGACAACAGCTATAACTCTTTCAAGAATTCCGTTATCTTTTATTTCCGGAAAAATTTCTGTGTAAAGCCTTTCTTTATAATTTAAATCGCTCAGCTGCTTTAAAGCATAAGAATTTAGAAACAATATTGAAAAATCATTTACTTCTCCTTCATTATTATAAATAGGTTTGATTACGGCAATACCATTGGCTATTGAGTCAAAAATGGTTTGAAATAAATCTTGGTTTTCTGTTAACTCCATTGTTTCACTTAATGTATACCGTTAGTTTTAATCACCTAGCAAAACGTCATGACTTTTTATTTCAATTGTTTCAGATAGTGAAATAGAGACACTCACTTGTTTTTGTAAAAGCTAATATAATTAATTTTATTACATGAATAAATTATTTACTACTAGATTCAAAACCATAATTGGGATTCAATTTTGTTATAAAAGCTGATTATTTTTGAGGAAGCAGCGCATCTAAATCTGATAAAGTGTAAAACTTAAGATCATTTAGTTTCATGTATTTACAGATAAACTCTAAAGTCTCAATTTTAGTCTGATAATTCTCTGTTACCTCTTTAACAGTTTTATGACTGCACAAAATCAATATTTTGTTGTGTTTTTTAGCATAATCCAATAATTCTAAGAGATATGGAATACTAAAATGAATATGACTGTTGTCAATATCAAAAGCAAAAACAATTTTTGAATTATTAAAATAACTATCTTGTTTTTCTGGCATTTCACCTCCAAATGCCCTTCCTCTAATGATATTAAATTTTTCTGACAAAGCTTTATCCAATTCCTGAGATCTTTCGCCGTAGGGGTATGCGAAAGAAGTAACTTTAAAACCTTTCTTTTTCATGGAAACAATCATCGGGTTTATTTCTTGTTCCATATAAGATTCTATTCCGTTTTGCTGCACAAATTTTACTGCATTGTAATGATGGTATCCATGGCCTGCAATTTCGTGTCCATACTTTTGCATTTGGAGAAGCTTTTTAATTTCCGGCGCTCCAATAGAATCTATTCTGCAGACATTAAAAGTAGCTCTCCAATTGTATTTTTTTAAAACACTATCGGCTTCAGCCCATTCATCGACATAAGCATCATCAAAAGATAAAATTACTCCCGCTTTATAAGGTTTTGATTTTGGTTTTTCCTTTTTCGTTTCGCAGGAAAAAAAGGTTAAGAACATTAAAAACAACATTGCCTTGATAAAAAATATCTTCATAAAGTGCTTAATTAAAATGAAACTTGAAATGTACTTTTGCAGCATAGAACATCTCAAATATAAAAACTTTTGAGATCTTTTACCGGCACTTTTCCATTTAATTAAGAACAATAATTCATTCTATTTTTTTCTCTTAAATAATAGACTTTTAATTACTTTTATCACCTTAAATGATCATTTGCTTTTATCATATTTCATTTAGCAACACTATTCATCTATGAATAAAGTATTATTAGTAGAAGACGACCCAAGAGTTGCTTCTTTTATTTTAAGAGGTCTTGAGGAACATCTTTATCAAGTTAAAGCTGTTTCTAAAGGCTTTGACGCAATTAATGCAGTAACCGAAAATGATTTTGATATTATCATTCTCGATATTATGCTTCCTGATATTACCGGTTTTGAGGTTTGTGAAGTTTTAAGAAACAGAAAAATAATAGTTCCAATACTTATTCTTAGTGCACTAGACACACCGCAGGAAAAGATTAAAGGATTACAAGCCGGAGCAGATGATTATTTGGCAAAACCTTTTCTTTTTGAAGAACTTTTGGCTAGAATTAATGCGCAGCTTCGTCGAGCGGAATTCAGCAGCGGTATTATAGATTTTCAGTCTTATTCTGGAATCGAAATCAATATGAAAGAACAAAGCGCTTCAAGAGATGGAAAAGAATTAAATCTTTCTTCAAGAGAGCTTAAGCTTTTGATTTTCTTTATGAAAAACAGAGAAAAAGCGCTTTCCAGAATTGCAATTGCAGAAGCTGTTTGGAATCTCGATTTGGATATGAACACTAATACTGTTGATGTCTATATAAACTATTTAAGAAATAAAGTAGACAAAAACTTTTCTGAACCGTTAATTCATACTGTAAAAGGAACTGGGTATATGCTAAAAAAGAAGTCTCATGAATCTTAAGAATAAATTAGCGGTAAATTCTACACTGCTGTTTGCTTTTATTGTCGGACTTGTTTTGATTGGATCTTTTTTACTTTTTAAAAACCATCGAAAGGATCTTTATTATGAAAGATTGGAAGACAGCGCCTTAATTACTGCCTTTTTCTACTTTGAAAAAGATGAAATTAGTAAAGTTGACAGCGTTAGTTATGAGGAAATAGAAACACAGTACAATAAAATAACCAACCAGTCCATTAGAATTTATAATGCAAAAACAAAAAAAATATATTTGCATGATGATGTCCCGCTTAAATTAAGTGACCGAGAATTAAAGGCCATTGCAAAAGATCGAATATTATATTTCACAAAAGACACTCGCCAGTTTACAGGTCTGTATTACAAAGACAATCAAGGAGATTTTATTATTGTTGTCTCAGGAGTTGATGATGTGGGAAATCTACAAATCGAAAGGCTGGCTATTGTATTTATAATCTTTTATCTGGCAGGAATTGCACTTAATTATCTTCTAGGAAGATTTTTATCAAGGCAAACTTTTAGACCTTTTGAAGATGTTATTTCAAAAGTAAATACGATTACGACAGAAAATCTTCATTCGAGACTTGAAATGCCCACAGCCAGTGGAAAAGACGAGATAAAAGAACTTATCACTACTTTTAATTATCTTTTAGAAAGGCTGGAAAGCGGTGTTACTATTCAGAAAAATTTCATTAAAAACACCTCTCATGAACTAAAAACACCTCTTACTATTATTATTGGTGATATCGAAGTTGCATTACAGCATTCAAGAACTAACGAACAATATGAAGAGATTCTAAAATCTCTTAGAAAAGATACACTTCATTTAAAATATACTTTAGACGGATTACTTATTCTTTCCGGGCTCGAACTTACAGAACAGCATCAAATGGAAAACATTAGAATTGATGAAATTTTGTGGAGTATACTTGAAAAGAAAGCAATAGAATATCCAAAGGTCAGAGTAAATCTGAATTTGGATTCCATTATAAATAATGAAGATTTATTATCTGTAAATGCTAACAGACACATGATTTTTATTGCACTTTATAATATTATAGACAATGCGATTAAATTTTCTTTTCCTTTACCAGTTAGTGTTACTGCATTAGAACATAAAGGAAAACTGCTTCTAGAAATTAGAGATCAAGGAACAGGAATCGATAAAAAAGACATCGAATCTATTTTTGATTTATTTTTTAGAAGTGATCGTACCAGACATATTCAAGGACAAGGATTGGGCCTTTTTATTACTATGCAGATATTAAAACGTCATAATATTACTTTAACCGTAGATTCTGAGGTTGAAAAAGGCACTGTTTTTTCTCTTCTATTTTCTTAAACTTCTAGATAAAAACCAGCACTTTTTTATTCTTTTAAAATTTTGTTTTTTACGTTTGATAACACTGGCTTAATACTCTAATCTATCTCTAATCTACTTTAAATCTAAGTCTAATCCCTTATTTAATACACTTTAACATAAAGTTGTTGATTTTAAAGCTATAGCCGTTTATTTATAAAATAACATCTTGGTTATCTTAATTTAACAAAGAATTGTTTTTTGATTTTTCGTTAACATTAGCCTTAAATCGAATCGAAGTAAAGAGATTTTATTTGTCGTGAATAAAAACTAATAAACAACATGACAAAACTAAGACTCTTTTTTTCGGCTTTAATGCTCCTTACTATAGGAAACATTTTTGCCCAAATTACAACCTCCTCTTTATCAGCCAGAGTTAACGATGGAACAAGCCCGCTTGATGGTGCTGAAGTAACTTTAACTCATTTGCCTACCAATGCTGTTTACAAAGCTGTGACAGACAAACAAGGACGCTTTAGCTTCGAAAACTTAAATGCCGGCGGTCCTTACGAATTAGAAATCAAAAGTTCATCTACAAAAGATTATTCAAATGCACAAATTCATTTAGCATTAGGCGACAATGATTTACCAACAATTGCAGTAAGCAAATCAGATAATAATGTACTGGAAGAGGTAGTGATCACAAGTTCTAAACCTTCTTCTAAAAATAATGGTACCAATATTAGCGAAAAACAAGTAAACGGACTTCCATTAATCAACCGCGGAATTCAAGATGTTACTAAATTGGTTCCTCAAAGTTCCAACAACTCTTTTGCAGGAACCAATTTCAGATATAATAACGTAACTATTGACGGTTCTATAAACAATGATGCTATTGGTTTCAGCCCCTCTTTAGGAGGACAATCAGGAACTTCTGGTATGCCTGGAAGCAGCACGCGTTCTAACTCTATCAGTCTAGATGCAATTCAGGATATTCAGGTTTACATTGCTCCCTATGATATTAAATTAGGTAACTTTTTAGGAGGAAGCGTAAATGCTGTAACAAGAAGCGGTACAAATACGGTGACTGGATCTATTTACAGCTACGGAAGAAGTGCAGCTATTACGGGTCCTAACAATGCTGGTGATGGTTCTAAAATGCCAAGCGCTTTTGGAGATTATCAAATCGGATTTAGAGTGGGACTTCCAATTGTAAAAGACAAATTGTTCTTCTTTACCAATATGGAATATGCAGAAAGAACAGATCCTATTTTTTATAATGCAGGACAAACCGATGCAAACGGAAAATTAACTTCTTTAGTGGATAACGCTACAGCAGAACAAATTTCTAATTTCGTTAAAACCAACTACGGGTTCGATCCAGGAACTTATGGTGCATACAATAACTTCTCTAAAAGCCAGAAATTCTTCAATAAATTAGATTGGAAAATTAATGACAAACACTCTCTTTCATTACGAAATAATACGGTTATTTCTCAAGCAACAAATCTAGAGCGTGATGCCGCAAACTTTAGATTTTCAGGAATGGACTTTACACAGAAAAATCAAGCCATCAGTACTGTTTTAGAATTAAAAAGCCATTTTAACAGCCAGTGGTCAAACTCGTTCATTGCAAGTTATTCAGCAATAAAAGATTATCGTGATCCAAAATCAAACAATGTTATGTTTCCTCAGGCAGAAATTGGTTACAATGGCGGAACTATTTTCTTAGGAAATGATCGTGAAGCAACGGTTTTCAATATGAAACAAAATACAACTGAAATCACTGATAACCTAACTTACAAAACAGGAAACCATACTTTATTGTTTGGAACGCACAACGAATTCTACGATATTAACTACGGATTTGTAAATGCTCTTAACGGAAGAATCTCTTATAAATCTCTAGCGGATTTCTACAATAAATTACCAACCAGAGTACGCGGTACTTATCCGTTTGATGGTTCTTCAAGAGATGAAATTTTTAATAATCCTTATGCACAATTTAATGTAAACCTTTACAGTGCTTATGTACAGGATGAAATTAGAATTGGAAGCAAATTAAAAGTGACTCCAGGTGTTAGAGTTGATTATACAGATATGCCGACTAAACCAAAATTAAGTGCACAGGTTCAAAATTCTCCTGCAGATCCAAATTATGGTACAACTTATACTTATACACCATTAAGCCAAATCAAAAACAACTTTTTTGGTACCGCTTTAGTTTCTCCAAGAATCGGATTTACATATAACGTTGACGAAGATAAAACTCTTGTTTTAAGAGGTGGATCTGGAGTATTTACTGGTAGAGTTCCTTTTGCATGGTTAGGATATGCATATTATAATGACGGTGTAGGTTACGGAAGTTACGACAAAAACAACCTTACAGCAGCGCAAGTTGCTGCAGCTGGCGATCCTCTAACTCAAAACGGATTAAATGGATATCACGATGCAACTCCAAAAGTTCAAGCCGATTTAATTGATAATAAATTTAAAATGCCAGCTGTTTTAAGAAACTCGCTTGCAATAGACAAAATCATCAACGGATATAAATTTACGACTGAAGGAATGTACACAAAAGTAATTCGTGATTTAGAATTTCAGCAGGTAAATAAAACGGATAACCCAACTTATTTCTCTTACGATACAAATCATCAGATGCCAATTTATGCAGCCAATATCAATTCAGCTTTTTCAAATGCTTATTTATTGTCAAATACAAACAAAGGATACCGTTACAGCATCACTGAAATGATTTCAAAAACTTATGATTTTGGTCTTAACTTTATGGTCGCTTACACATATGGAGATTCTAAAGACGTTACAAACGGAATTCGTAACTCTATGGAAAGTAACTTCCAAATGAACCAGTCGTTGACTCCAAATGATCCTCAATTGGCAACTTCAAACTTCAACATCAAACACAGAATTGTATCTAATGTTGGATATGCTGTAAAACTGGCTGATAATAATACTTTCTCTGCGAATGTTTATTTCAATGCACAATCAGGAAATCCATTTTCTTGGGGATTTGTAAACTCTACCATTGCAGGAACAGGACAAGCAGCAGGATTAGCTTATATCTTTAAAGATGCTGCTGAAGCGGCAAAATATATCGGAGTGAATGCTGCGGGAGTTCCTTCAGCAACAGCTGCACAGCAAGTGGCAGATTACGAAGCATTCATTAATGGAAATGATTATTTAAAAAGCAGAAGAGGAACATTCACGCAGAGAAATGGTGATACAACTCCATGGAACATTCAAGCTGATTTAAAATTAATGGACGAAATTAAAGTGACTAAAGTAGGAACTTTCCAAATTTCATTCAGCATGGCAAATATTGGAAACCTTATCAATAAAGATTGGGGAAGAAGTTATTTTGTTCCAAATACTTATAATTCAACAGCAAGTATTGGTTTAACTAAATCAGGAAACTTAGGCGGAGTTGCAACAGGCGATCCAACTTACACGTTCCAAAAACCAACTGCTACACCTTATACCATAGATCAGTTCGCTTCAAGATTCCAAGGACAGCTTGGTTTAAGATACTCGTTCTAAAGATTGTTTGTGTTTATTTTTTGATTATCTCCCAGTTATCCTTTAAATAACTGGGAGATTTTTCATTATTCTATATTCTACATTCTACATTCTATATTCTACATTCTATATTCTACATTCTTTCATCTTTCATCTTTCATCTTTCACTCTTCACCCCATCCAATAAAACCGCCAACTGAATACAAGGCAGATCAGAACGGTTGCTCCACGCATGATTGGTTCCTCTTTGAATTACAATATCGCCGGCCTGCAGTAAAGTTTCTTCTTCCTCTACAATTAGATAAATTTCACCCGCCAGAATCACGATATAATCCAAAGTATCCGTCTGATGCATTAACGGATGAGGCTGGCCTTCTGGGGCTTTAATTCCTAAATCTTTATCGGGCGGAATTTGTACATAACGAAAGTAACTTCCGTTTTTTGGTGTATTTGGAAAAGCAGTATTTTCGATTTTCTTTTCTTCAAATTTTGCTGGAGTACTGTCTGTTGACCAAATATCTGAAATAATTAATCCAGGAAAATGTTCCGAAACATTGGTTACTATCTCATCTTGTTCAATTATTGATTTTCCATTTCGTAAACCTGTTACGATTCTTCTTGGAATTGTTCTCATATTTTAATTTGTAATTTTCAGAAACCTGACAGGTTTTAAAAACCTTTGAGCTTTAATTTATATATTATAAACTATTAAAAAGTAAAAAACCTAACAGATTTTGAAACCCGTTAGGTTTAACTAACTAATCTAACTTAAACCAATTTTTTACTTCTTTTGCGATTGAATCTTTTATTTCGGGATTTTCAAACTCATTTGTTGCGGCATTATATTGATAATCTTTCTGCCATTTTTTATAATTTGAAGCTACTTTTTCAATTGCATCGCAAATGTAAAAAAGCTCTTCATTACTCATAATCGGATGTAAAGACAAACGAACCCAGCCCGGTTTATTGGCTTGGTTTCTCTCCAATAATTCATTCGTAATTTCTGCCGATTTCTTTTCATTAATATTAAAAAGATAATGTGCATATGTACTCGCACACGACCAGCCTCCGCGAACCTGAATTCCGAAACGGTCATTCAAAAGTCTTACGATCAAATTGTAGTGAATGTCTTCAATCACAAAAGAAACACAGCCAATTCTTTCTGTCGTTAAATCTCCTAAAATAGAAAGTCCTTTTATTTTTTGAAGCCTTGAAAAACAGAGACTCAGCAGTTCTTTTTCTCTTTTTTTAATATTCGAAACTCCCATTTGCTCTTTTAATTCTAAAGCCAAAGCCGTTCGAATTACTTGTAAAAAACCTGGAGTTCCGCCGTCTTCCCTAACTTCTATTACATCGCTGTAACAATATTTCCCCAACGGATTCGTCCATTTTACGTTTCCCCCGCCTGGATTATCTGGAAATTCAGATTGGTACAGTTTTTCATTAAAAACCAAAACACCGCTCGTTCCAGGTCCGCCTAAAAATTTATGCGGCGAAAAGAAAATAGCGTCCAGCTGTTCTTCTGGATCTTTAGGATGCATGTCGATTGTAACATAAGGTGCAGAAGCAGCAAAATCAACAAAACAAAGTCCGCCGTTTTGATGCATGATTTTCGCCAATTCATGATAAGGCGTGATAATTCCAGTCACGTTTGAACAGGCTGTAAAAGAGCCGATTTTCAGACTTCTGTCTGCATATTTTTTAATTGCATCAGAAAGCGCTTTCAGATCGACTAAATTATTTTCGTCCGGCGGTAGAATTACGACTTCAGCATTGGTTTCATACCACGGAACCTGATTCGAATGATGTTCCATATGTGTAATAAAAACTACAGGACGATCTTCTTCATAATTTGTTCGCAGCCCCATAATTCGCTGCAGTTTCGACAAAGCAGCAGTCATTCCTGTTCCCGTTGTGATCAAAACATCTGACTCATTTGCATTTACAGATTTTTTAATACTATCTCTGGCATATTGATAAGCATATGTCGAAGTTTTTCCTGTCTGACTTGAAAGCGAATGCGTATTGGCAATCATTGGACCAATTTTGTTGAGCATGATATCCTCGATCGGAACGTATAATCTGCCGCTGGCGACCCAATCTGCATAAACCAGATTTTGTTCTCCATAAACCGATTCAAATGTATGATCAATTCCTACTGTATTTTCTCTAAACTTAGAGAAGTAACACTCTAATTCAATTGGTTCTGTTGTTGTCTCAATAGCATTCATTTCCTTAGCATTTTAAATTTATTAACTATATTGTATTACTGTTTTTATTCCTATTTCCCTTTTTATTTGTCATCCTGAGGAACGAAGAGTCACACACGTAACTCGACAAATATTGTCGATTCTGATTGTGTAATTTCTTGTGTGATCCTTCCTTCGTCAGGGTGACAAGATTGGGTATTTTTAATCAAATCTTTTTATCTAAAAGTGATTTTAGTGTTGCTTGCAGTTCTTCTCCCTGAAGATTTTTGGCTACTATTGTTCCATTTGAATCGACTAGATAATTTCCAGGAATAGCTCTAATTCCATACAATTTTGCAACGGCGCTATTCCAGAAAAGCAAATCCGAAACGTGTAACCAAGTCAAATTATCATCCTGAATTCCTTTAATCCAGTTTTCTTTCTTTTTATCCAATGAAATCCCTACAATATTGAATCCTTTATCATGAAATTCTTTGTAAGCCGCCACAATATTTGGGTTTTCTCTTCGGCAAGGACCGCACCATGAAGCCCAAAAATCAACTAAAGTGTATCCTTTTAAGTTTTCATAAAAATGAATTGGTTTTCCATTTGGGTCATTGGCTGTAAAATCAGGAGCTTTTTTCCCAACTGCTAATCCGTCTAAAACTAAAGCCAAATCTTTTAGTTCTTTCACGTAAGTAGTACTCTGAAGACTTTTATCAAGTAAAGTAATGTTCTGTCTAATTTGTTCTGGCGACAATCTGTAAGACCAGTTTCTGTACAATACATAAGCCGCAACTATCGATTTAGGGTTTTCTGTAATGAATTTGCTGATTTCAATATCTTTCGATTTTTTGTACGCTTCAAACAAATCCTGAGAAGCAGAACCTTCAACAACAGAACTGCTGTAATATTTCTTCGGATTTAATTTTACCGTAATCGGACCTTTTTCAAGAAAAACATACAACGGACTGCTTGCTGTATTGACACTTAAACCATATAATTCGGGCGTTTTTACTTTAGTTTTAAAGCTAAAATTTCCGTCTTTCACTTGTACCGAATCAATTGTGGTAAACATTTTATTGTGAAATTTTTGCAGATAAACATATTGAGCAACAGTATCTACAACAGTTCCTTTTAATTGTAAATTACTTTCCTGTGCTTGAGTTTGTAAAGCTCCAAAAAGCAGGGCAAAACCTAAGATTATTTTTTTCATTTTAGTTTGATTTTTAGTTTAAAATTGGATAAAAGTTTTTCCTAGACCGATTGAAAAAAAGGTCTTTAAATGTTATTTAAAAAAAAGTATGGGAGAATTTTACTTACGGCGCATTCGAAAGAAAGCAAGACTGCTTTCTTCTAAAATTAAATTCAAAAGTTCGTAACCGGCATATAAAGTTGTGTCTGTTTTCATTTTAAAAAATAAAAAGTTTTACAAAGATGATCTTATTCAGATTTTGAGGAAATCTTTCTTATCTGTCCGCCATGGCGGAAGGATTTAGCACCTTATTCGGCAACAGGTTGCTAAGACGTCAATGGGCCTATTCCCTCAGTCTTTCTGGATAAGTATCATTCAGAACTTTTCTGTGATGCAAATATACATATTAATTCTATCAAATTAGTAGTATTTAATATTATTTTTTAAAATTTATTTTTAAAAGAGTTTAGAATCCCTTTAAAAACATTGTAAAACAACAAATTACTATGAAAATAATTTTAACTGTTTTTATAAATTAAAGTTTGAGATTAAAGCTGCATCTTCTTAAAAAGCATAAAAAAACTCATTCCGTTTTGAAATGAGTCTAGAATTTATATTCAAAGATTTATTTATTTTTTCTCCTTTTAGCACTTTCCGTCTGCAGTTCTACACTGTCTTTCTGCACTCCTTTTGAAGGCGTATAAGTCGAACCATCTGTAGCACTTTCTCCTGGTCCGGTTCCTGTGCCCGCTGTACTTTCAACTCCTTCTTTTTCCATATTCGTAATTTGAATACTTTTTGCAGCTGGTGAAGTACCGCCGGAACTTGTGCCAGAAACTTCTGCCGAATCTTTTGTCGTTTGCACCGTATCAACAGGTACTGAATTTGTATCTATTTTATCACTGTAACCATCATTTTTTTTACAAGAAAAAAATAATCCGATCATAAGTACCAAAAATAAGGTTTTCAATTCCAATAAAGCTTTCATAATAAATGTTTTAAATATTTATAAGAGCTAAGTAACCATTAATAAAACGGTTTATTTTACAGTATTTCTATTAAATCTTATAAATTGGTTAGCTTGTCAAATAAAAAAAGCCCGTAAATCAAAATTTACAGGCTTTCCTTCACTAATAAAGTAATTTAAAAAGTAACTAATTTTACTCCCAAAGTAAACCATCTTGAAGGCAGAGGCACTGCTCCTACTTCATAATAAGTCGCATTAAAGATATTCTGTGCATCTAAAAAGATTGTGAATTTATGAATAGACTGACTTACTCTAAAATCATTTACCCAGTAAGAAGGTCCGGTAATTCTCTCGTTGAAACGTGTTGCAAACAAGACAGAGAAATTTTTAAACTGATAATCTATTGTATTGGTGATTTGATGTTTCAAAGAAGAAATTAGGTATTTTGAATAAATCTCAGTTCTGGAACTTTTAAATTCAGAATCCAAGTACGTGTATGCTAAAAGAATATTTAATCTAGAATCTTTAGAAAAGTCGAATCTGTATGTACCTCGTAAATTGATTCCGTTTGTATTTAAATCGCCTGTGTTCTGACTTTGCCAAGGCACTGTTGTCGCGTTACGCATCCAGTCGATATAATTGTCAATTTTTCTGTAGAAATAATTCGCATTCAAACTCAATGCTTTTTTATTGTATTTAAAACCAATTTCGCTTTGAAAAGCATTTTCAGAATCTAAATCGGTATTTCCAATGTTTCCGGTCTGTTTCAAATACAAATCTGTAAACGACGGGATTCTTTGGCTTGTTCCAACATTACCAATAATTTTAAAGGCGTCTGTAATCGCATAACTTGCATCAAGTCCTGGATAAATCTGCCATTTGTAATCTGAATTATAATTTAAGTAAGTTCCAATATTTACATCAAATTTTTCAGAAAAACTCGTTCTGTATTCTGCATAAACGCCCACATTTTCACGGTCATGATCTCCAATATTAGACGAGTGAATGTTTTCGTTTCTAAATTCTGCTCCAAAACCAATCTCGCCTTTCGATAATTTTACTGTAGAGTTCAATTCTCCTGCAATCGAATTGGTGTAATGCTGGCTTCTGCCTACATTTAAATTAGAATTTCCTAAATAACGATAATCATCATAATTGTATCGATAGGTTACTCTTGGCATAATTTTCCAGTTCTCAGTAATAGCATGTTTCGATTGAATATTGGCAAAAGTAGTCTGCACAATTTCTGTCGAATTAATATCACCCGGCGCTGCGTAAAAACCGTTTGCACCAAACCCATTATTAATATAACCCGCAGAACCTAAAATTTCATTAGAATCATTGATCTGAACATTCCCCTGATAGAAAATTTTATTGTTTTCGAATGCCGTATTGTAACGGTAACCATTGCTTTTATCATGCGAAGCAAAAATTAAATGCTGTTGTTTTTCTTTTCCCAAAACTGCTCCAGCCTGCACACCAGTTCCGTAAAATGTATCGCCTGTATCGCGCGTATCTTTTTCAAAATTTGAACCTGCATAAGTGCTTACCAAAAATCCAGAATCTGCTGGCTTTTTAGTGATAATATTAATCGCTCCGGTTAAGCTATTAATTCCGTAAATTCTTGCAGCCGGTCCGCGGACCACTTCAATTCTTTCGATAACTTCAACCGGAAGAGGCAGATTTAGCATGTTATGAGCCGTTTGAGAATCGATTACTTTAGCTCCATTCAGCAAAACAACAGTCTGCTCAAAACTTCCCCCGTCAACGCTTATATCGGCTTGAGTTCCAAATGGTCCTCTTTGTCTAATATCAACTCCATTTGCATATTGTAATACTTCCTGAAGCGTTCTTCCTGGAAGTTTTTTTATAGTTTCACTTGTAATAACATAAACATTTCTGTTTTGTTTAGAAATTGGCGTATTAAAACGGTTTTCATTAATGATTACCTCGTTCATTTCATTTATCGAATCCTTTTTGGACTGTGCATAAATGTTTGAACAAATTACTGCAAGTGCAGCAAAGTAGATTTTTTTCATTTGGTCAATTTTTTTTGGCAAAAGTAGTATCTTGCCGTACTAATCAAGTATGCCAGTTTTATAATTATGAGTAGTCCGGTTGAAATTCCTTTTAAAAGCTTTATTCAGCTTAAGCCTGAAGAGAATACGGCGCTTTATCTTCAGATTGTTTTTGAGTTTATAAAAGCCATTCAGACTGGTTTTCTACCTGAAGGCACAAAGCTTCCCGGCACGCGAATTCTCTGTAAAGTACTGGCTGTAAACCGAAATACATTAATTAAAGCTTTTCAGGATTTAGAATCACAGGGCTGGATTGAAACACTTCCAAACAAAGGAACTTTTATATTATCACAGCAGAAACAAAAAAACAAAGCCGAATTTGCAATTTTAAAAGAACAGCTTCAATCTCCGTTCGATACAGGATTTACTTTTAAGCGTTCTACAATTCTCGAAAATCCAACAGAAATCAGCAATCTTCCCTATCAATTTAATGATGGAATGCCCGATTTAAGATTGGTACAAACTGATGTTTTGGCGAGATTGTATGTGTCCAAATTAAAAAGACATAAAAGTTCTAAAACCTATGAACAGATTCAGCTTCGTTCGCATTCCAATTTTAAAACTCAATTTTCAAATTATCTTAATCTTACTAGAGGAATCCGCATTTCGACTTCCAATCTTTTGACAACAAGCAGTCATGAAATCGGATTGTATTTGGTTACTAAAGTTTTAATAAATCCGGGAGACAAAGTCGTTGTTGCTTCTCCAGGTTATTATATGTCTAATATGACATTGACCAATACGGGTGCACAGATTATTTCGATTCCTGTAAATGAAGACGGAATTGACACTAAAAGATTGAAGGAAATCTGTGAAACTTCTCCAATTCGAATGTTATATCTTACTTCCAATTACAATTATCCTACTACGATTTTGCTCAGTGCCAAAAAAAGAATTGAAGTTTTGGAATTAGCCAATCAATACGGTTTTGTGATTTTGGAAGACGATTATGATTTTGATTTTCATTACGATAATAATCCCGTTCTGCCTTTAGCCGCTTTCGATTCTCATCAGCGTGTGGTTTATATTGGTTCTTTTGGAAAATCGCTTCCATCTGGATTTAGTTATGGATTTGTTGCCGGACCTTCGGATTTTATTAAAGAACTCGAAAAACATCAAAACATCCTTGAACCAAGTATTGATGTCATGAAAGAACAGGTTTTAACAGAATGGATTTCTGAAGGTGAAGCGCATCGTCTTTCCAAAAAAAATAAAAAAATCTACAAAGAACGCCGTGACTTTTTTATTTCACTTTTGAATGAAAAATTAAAAGGAAAAATAAAATTTAAAATTCCGCCGAGAGGATTAGCCGTTTGGGTAGAATGGCTGGATGATTTTAATCTGATTAAATTTCAAAAAGAATGTGCTTCAAATGAATTATTTCTGCCAAAAACGATTTTATATCAAACCAAAGATCTAACAGCAACTCGTTTAGGATTCGGGCATTTGGAAAGAGAGGAAATGGAAAAAGCAGTTTCTATTTTAAATAAAAGTCTCCAAAATATACTGTCAGCATAATAAAAAAAGTATCAAAATCTTCCAATTATAGAAGACTCTGATACTTTGGTTAAATAGTTATATTTTACTTCGCTTTCGCGGATTTTCCTGATTTTGATTCTTTAGAACCACTTAAATTATACGTTACTTTTTCGATTTTTCCTGTAAATTCAAAAGGAAGTTTGTAGTTGAAATCGACTGGAGAACCTGCATCCATACCAACATCTAAACCTTCGTTAAGCGAAATCTGAATCGGAATTGTTCTATCCAAATGTCCTTCTGCAACTTTTTTTCCGTTTACGGACATCGTTACTGTCGCTCCTTTTCCTAATTCTTTTTCTTTTCCTTCGTATTTAAAATCTACTACCAATTTTACTTTTCCTTTTGGAAGTGCATCTTTTCCTGTAATTGTCGGACGTTCTAAAGCTAAATTATTGTAAACAAAACTAGGTTTTCCATTTTGCACATAAAGTCCATAACCGCCAACTAAACCGCCATGAGTAACAATCATGCCTTCTGCTCCGCTTTCAGGAATATCAACATCTGCAGTAACAGACCAAGATTTGTTTAGAATACGTGGAGAAGCTTCATTTGGCAATCCCACTTGTCCGGCATAATATGTAAAAGTTTTTGCATCGCCGCCGAGAGTTGGTCTTCCCATTAATTCTCCGTTAAGTCTTTCCACTGCTCGCCAGTCTAATGGAAGCACATTGTATTTTGAAGCTTCAACCCACCATAAATCCTGCATTTCTCTCAATTTCGTCGGATTACTTGAAGCTACATCATTGGCTTGTGTAAAATCTACGTCTACTTTGTACAGTTCCCATTTTTGTTTGTCTGGCTCAAATGCACCGCGATTCGGATTCCAAGGTGCAAAAGATAATGCCGAAGCCATCCAGCCATTATGATAAATTCCTCTATTTACACCCAATTCAAAATATTGTGTAGTATGTTTTTCTTTCGCTTTTGCATCATTAAAAGTATAAGCAAAGCTGACACCTTCAATAGGACTTTGAGTAATTCCATTAATAGTTTCTGGAGGTGTAATTCCGATAATTTCATACAGCGTTGGTACAATATCGATGGTATGTGTAAACTGACTTCTTAAACTTCCTTTATCTTTAATTTTTGAAGGCCAAGAAATAATCATCGGATTTCGTGTTCCTCCAAAATGGCTTGCCACTTGTTTGGTCCATTGAAAAGGCGCGCACATTGCCCAAGCCCATTCGGCAGTAAAATGATTAAAATGTTTTGGACCTCCTAGTTCATCTATCACTTTAAGGTTATCTTCCCATTTTTCAGAAATTCCATTAAAAAATAAATTTTCATTTACAGATCCTTCAATACCTCCTTCTGCACTTGCACCATTATCTCCTGCTATGTAAATAATAATAGTGTTATCAGCATCTGGCAATTGTTTTACAGCATCGACCACTCTTCCCATTTCATAATCACAATGTGCTCCATATCCTGCAAATACTTCCATCATTCTAGCATATAATCGTTTTTGATCTGCATTGAGTGAGCTCCAAGCAGGCAGGCTTTCTGGTCTTGCGGTCAGTTTTGCATCGGCAGGAATAACTCCCAGTTTCTTTTGTCTTTCAAAAGCCTGTTCCCTGTAAGCATCCCAGCCCATATCAAATTTTCCTTTGAATTTATCAATCCAGTCTTTCGGCGCATGATGCGGAGAATGTGCTGCTCCTGGCGCTAAATACAAAAAGTATGGTTTATCTGGCGCTATAGATTTCACTTTTCGAACCCACGAAATAGCGTGATCAGCAAGATCCACCGTCATATGATAATTTGGATCTTTAGAAGCTGGAACAAGATTTCTATTTTCATACAAAACAGGATTCCAGTGATTCATATCTCCAGCATTAAATCCATAAAAATATTCAAAACCCAATCCATTTGCCCAACGGTCAAAAGGTCCAGCATCACTTGTTTCCCAAGGTGGCGTATTATGATTTTTGCCAATCCAAGCTGTCATATAACCATTTTGTTTCAAAACTTCACCAATCGTTCCGCAGCTTCTTGGCAGTACGCAGGTATAACCATCGTAGCCTGTTGCCGTTTCAGAAATAACGCCAAAAGTAGCCGTATGATGATTTCTACCTGTTATTAAAGCGGCGCGGGTTGGACTGCATAGTGCCGTAGTATGAAATTTATTATACCGAATTCCTTCTGCCGCTAATTTATCCATTGTAGGCGAAGGAACACCGCCGCCAAAAGTGCTAAACTGTCCAAATCCTGAATCATCTAATAATATAAGCACCACATTGGGAGCACCTTTTGGCGCTTTTACCGGCTGCGGAAACTGAGGCGGATCTGAATCCAAATAAGTTCTTCCTACATAGCCAGGAAAATGAAAATCAGGCTGTGGCAAAACTTTTGGAGTTCCATAATTAGTATTCTCTTGACTTAATCCCATCTGCAGAGAAAAAAATGCAAACAAGAGCAAGACTCTGTTTTGAATAAAAAACAAAACAGTGTTAAAAGTGGTATTTCTTTTCATAGTCTGTGGTTTTTATTTTAATGGCAGAACTAAATTACAACTTACTATAAATCAAAACCTTGAGAATATGTTTCATTTTATAAAATGAAACAAGTTTTACTGATAATTATATAATTACATACTTCAATCTTATAACTAAAAAAAGCTATTCTAAAATTAACTTTGAGTAACGTTTCATTACAAAATTCTTTGCTTATGTCATTATATTTACTCACTGAATTGCTTCTAATTTCAATTGTTGCAACAACTGCTATGACATGGTTTAGCTATGCAATGTCAAAAAGCTTTAGGGAATTGTATAAAGAACCTGTGCTTTTAGCATATGCCATTGACAAATTGAAAATTGATCTCTCGGCGCAATCAAAAATCACTGGGGGCTGGTTATTGCATTATATAATCGGTTTTTTGTTTGTTATCGGGTATCAAATTATTTGGGTAAAGAATATTTTGCCTGTTTCACCATTAAGTGCTCTCCTACTAGGAGCAATCAGTGGTGTAATTGGCATATTCAGCTGGATAATTATTTTTAGAATGACCCATCATCAACCCCCAATTGATTTTAAGGGTTATTATATTCAGCTGTTCTTTGCCCATATAATTTTTGCTGTTGTAGCAACAGCGCTTTACTCCTTTACAATTACAGTTTTTAAACTAACCGTTGCTTATGTCATTATCTAAATACAATCAGAAAAGAGATTTTAAACAAACGCGCGAGCCTAAGGGAAAGGTTGAAAAATCGGCAGACGAATTGATTTTTGTGGTTCAAAAACATGCTGCATCTCATTTGCATTATGATTTCAGATTAGAAATGAATGGCGTTCTCAAAAGCTGGGCGGTTCCAAAAGGTCCATCCATGGATCCAGAAGTAAAACGTCTAGCGATGATGGTCGAAGATCATCCATACAGTTATAAAGATTTTGAAGGAACAATTCCCGCAGGAAACTACGGCGCAGGAAATGTGATTGTTTGGGATAACGGCACTTATACTTCTGATGAAAAAACAACTTCTGACGCAAAACAATTAGCAGCAGATCTTAAAAAAGGTCGTGTGAGTTTTATTCTAAAGGGAAAAAAACTTAAAGGCGAATTTTCTTTGGTAAAGCTTCATGGAAAACAGGAAAATGCCTGGCTGTTAATTAAAAAACTCGACAAATATGCAACCGATTCTGATATTTTAGAAAAGAATAAATCGGTTATTTCGAAGAGAACTTTGGAAGAATTAGAAGAAAAATCAGAAAAATTAGTTTCCAAAAAAGAAGATTCCAAAACTTTAAAAAAAAAGTCTGCACCTAAAGTATCTAAAGCTTCTTTTCTAAAACCCATGCTGGCCAATACTACAGAAAATGCTTTTGATGATGAAGAATGGATTTTCGAAAATAAATTTGACGGTTATCGCACTCTTGCAGTAATTAATCCGCCTAAAGTCGAATTGTTCAGCAGAAATAAAATTTCGTTTGACAGCCAGTTTAAACCCATTGCAGACGAATTAGAAAAAATAGACCACACGGTTATTCTCGATGGTGAAGCTGTGGTTGAAAATAAATCAGGAAGAGCCGATTTTCAGATGCTTCAAAACTATCTTAAAACAGGAAATGGAAATCTTAAATATTACGTTTTTGATTTATTGAATCTGGATGGAAATGATTTGACAGAATTGTCCTTATTGGAACGAAAAGAACTACTGAAAATCTTATTTAATAAATATTCTTTTTCAAATATTTTTTATTCCGAACATACCATAGGAGACGGAATCAAGCAGTTTGAAAATGCCCGGAAAAACAACAGTGAAGGGATTATTGCCAAGAAAGCAAATAGTTCTTATACGGTTGCCAGCCGTAGTAATAATTGGCTGAAAATTAAAATTTCTAATGAAGAAGAAGCAATCATTATTGGCATTACCGAACCTAAAAATTCTAGAAAATATTTCGGTGCGATTCTGCTCGGGCAGTATGATGGAAAAGAATTGCAATACATCGGAAAATGTGGTACTGGTTTCACAGAATTGGTTCTAAGAGAACTTTATACCAAATTAGAGCCTCTATTTATAGAGCAATCACCTTTAAAGGAAAAAGTCCCGCTTCGAGATAAAATTCAGTGGGTAAAACCAAAAATTGTCTGTCAGGTAAAATATTCAGAATGGACACAAGATAATAATTTGAGACATCCAGTTTATCTTGGATTGCGAATAGATAAAAAAGCTGCTGAAGTAAAGTTTAATGGTAATGAAAATAGCAAAGTCAACACGAAAGAAAATGATAAAACTGCTGTAATGGAAAATAAAAAAGAACATAAAACCGAAAATGATTACGATTTAAAAATTGGGAAAACCACTTTGCATTTGACCAATCAAAATAAGATTTATTTTCCTAAAGACGGGATTACTAAAGGTGATATTGTTCAGTATTATAATGAAGTTTCATCACTGATTCTTCCCTATTTAAAAGACCGTCCAGAGTCAATGAATCGTTTTCCTAACGGAATTGATGCTCCTAGTTTTTATCAAAAGGACGTCGATGTCGATAAAATTCCGAAATGGCTTAAAACTAAGAAAATCTTCTCAGAATCAAATGATGCCAACATTGATTATCTAATTTGCAACGATAAAGAAACTCTGCTCTATATGGCAAATTTGGGTTGCATTGAAATGAATCCGTGGAACTCGACCATTAAACAAATTCAGAATCCAGATTGGCTGGTAATTGACTTAGATCCCTCAGGAAATGACTTTAGTCCTGTCGTTACAACAGCTTTAGTCGTTAAAGAAGTCTTAGATGAATTAGAAACAGAATGTCTGTGCAAAACTTCGGGTGCTTCTGGACTTCATATTTATATTCCGCTTGGAGCGCAGTACGATTATGATTCCATCAAAATATTAGGAGAACTAATTGCGCAGGAAGTACAGTCCAAACTTCCTGAGATAACTTCAATTGATAGAAGCATTAAAAAAAGAAAAAACAAATTGTATATCGATTTTCTGCAAAACCGAAGAGGACAAACTTTGGCTGCACCTTATTCTGTTCGTCCAAAACCTGGCGCCACAGTTTCAACTCCATTAGAATGGGACGAAGTCAACGAAAAATTACATCCTTCACAATTTACAATCAAAAATGTACTGAACCGTTTTGAAAAAAAAGGCGATTTATGGAAACCTGTTTTATCAAAAGGAGCCAACATTAAAAAGATTATTTTAAAATTGGAAGAAAGGCAGCACAAAAGCTAAGATGATTTTTTTGACTTTGGCTTGCTTTCTAAACTCGCTTTTAACATCGCCATTAAATCATCGCTTTGCTTGTGTACCACTTTAAGTTTTGGAGATGCTTTCTGCGTTTTACCTTTGGCTTTCTTTTTAATAATGTCTAAGAGTTTGGCCGTATATTCGTCTTTAAAACCTGCAATATCAAATTTCTCTGTAAGCTGATCGATTAGTTTTTCGGCCATATCCATTTCTTTTGTGGCTTTTTTGGATAGTGGAGGTAATTTTAATTCGCTTGTACTTCTAATTTCCTGTTCGAATCGAATTCGGTTTAAAACAATAACATCTTTATACGGTTTTAAAATCGCAAGACTTTCTTTATTTCTTAAAACAAACCTTGTAACGCCCACTTTTCCCGAAGCTTCAAGCGCATCGCGAAGCAGTCCGTAAGCATTCATAGCGCCTTTGTCGGGTTCAAGATAATACGGCTGCTCGTAATAAATACTTTGGATTTCTTTTTCCAAAACAAAACTTTCAATGTCAATAGTTTTCGTTTTTATGGCATCTGCAGCTTCAAAATCAGCATCGTCTAAGATGACATATTTATCATCAATTTTATATCCTTTTACAATATTTGCAAAATCAACTTCTTTGCCCGTGTTTTCATTCACACGTTTAAACTTTATGTTTGCATGGTCCTTTTTATCCAGCATATCCATATCCAGACTGCTTTCTTCAACTGCCGAAAATATTTTTATTGGAATATTAATCAAACCAAAACTTACTGAACCTGTCCAAATTGATCTCATGACTTTTTGTTTTAGAAATAAGCTCTAATTTAGTTCAACTTAAAAGCGTAAGCCTTACAAAATCAACAAATTGTTTTATATAATTGTGAATTGTGAGTTGTGAGTTATGAATTATGAATTATGAAATACCATCGTGTTTAACGTGGTTGAAACCACGGCTATGTTTGAATATGTATGCGTAAAAAAATTATGAGTTATGAATTATAAGTTTAACAACACTCATAACTCATAACTCATAACTCATAACTAAGGACTAATCACTAATCACTAAGGACTAAACTACCAGCCTTTAACCGCTCCGCCTTTAAATTCCTGCTCTGCTGCTTTTTCAACTTCAGCAGATTGAAAAGCTTGTAAAAACTGTTTTACTTTTTCTTCGTTTTTATTGTCTTCACGGCTTACGACTAAATTCACATAAGGTGATTCTTTATCTTCAACGAATAAAGCGTCACGCGAAGGAACTAATCCAGCTGCAGAAGCAAATGTATTATTGATAATTGCAATCGAAACATTTTCATCATCCAAAGCTCTTGGCAATTGAGGCGCTTCTAATTCTAAAATTTTTAAATTTTTAGGATTGCTTACAATATCTGTCACTTTAGGAAGAAGACCGACGCCGTCTTTCAATTTCAACAAACCATTTTTCTGTAAAAGCAATAAAGAACGTCCGCCGTTTGTTGGATCATTAGGAATAATAATCGTGCTTTCGTTTTTCAGTTCAGCAAGCGTTTTTATCTTTTTAGAATACGCCGCAATTGGGTAAACAAATGTTTTTCCTATGATAGCCAATTTATAACCGCGCTGTTTTGATTGTTCGTCTAAATAAGGTTTGTGCTGAAAAGCATTCGCATCAATATCTCCTTGGCTTAAAGCTTCGTTTGGAATCACATAATCATTAAAAGAAACCAACTCAACTTCTAATCCGTATTTTTCTTTTGCTACTTTTTTCGCTGCTTCCGCCACTTTTAATTCTGGTCCAGAAGCCACTCCAACTTTAATAAAATGCGGATCATTATTTTTAGTTTTTCCGCAATTGGATAAAACAAGCGCTAAAGCTAAAACTCCAGCAGTTTTTAAAATATTAAGTTTAATTTTCATCTTCTATTATTTTTAATTTTTAATTCTAAATTTTTAATTGATTATCGGTGGTCAAATCTTTTTGATAATCGGTCTCCCGCAAACTGAATCACAAATACCAAAATTACTAGTAATGCTAAAACAGAATTCATCGTCACGGCATCATAACCAATATATCCGTACTGATACCCAACTTGTCCTAAACCGCCGGCACCGACAGCTCCACCCATTGCAGAATAACCCACAAGCGTAATTAAAGTGATCGAAGCGGCATTAATTAAAGAAGGTAAAGCTTCTGGCAGCAATACTTTATAAACGATTTGAAAAGGTGTTGCACCCAAGGCTCTTGCCGCTTCAATTAATCCTGACGGAAGACTTAGCAGACTATTTTCGACCAAACGGGCAATAAACGGCGCTGCACCAATACTTAACGGCACCAAAGCGGCGCTCACTCCAATTGAAGTTCCAACTATGGCACGCGTAAACGGAATCATCCAAACGATTAAAATAATGAATGGAATAGAACGGAAAACATTTACCAAAACTGATAAAGTTCTATTTAAAACGGGCTGTTCTAAAATCTGGTTTTTGCGGGTCAAGAACAATAAAATTCCCGTTGGAAGACCAAGTAAAAAACCAAAAAAGCCTGATACAAAAGTCATTACAATGGTTTCCCATGTTCCTTTTAATAATAAATCTATGATAGAATCAGACATAACCTAAAATTTCTGTTTTTATGTGTTTTGAATTAAAATATTGAACTGCTGCATCGTAATTTTCGCGTTTTCCTGATAATTCAATCAGCATAACACCAAAATTAACCTCGCCAGCCTGATCCATTTGTGCGCTTACAATTTTGAAATCGGTATCAAAAAGTCTTGAAACCTCTGAGATAACCGGTTCATTAACCGATTTTCCAGTCATTTCTAATTTCAGCAGCGGATTCAAAGTTCCATTATCTTCTTTTTGTAATTTTTCCTGATAGACTGATGGAATTTCGATATGAAGTGACGAAGCGATAAATTCTCTTGTCAATTCATGTTTTGGATCTGCAAAGATTTCGCCCACACTTCCCTGCTCGATTAATTCTCCGTGGCTGATAACCGCCACTTCATCACAAATCGATTTTACGACTTCCATTTGATGCGTAATCAATAAAACGGTAATATTAAGACGTTTGTTAATGTCTTTCAGCAGATTCAAAATTGATCTTGTTGTCGCTGGATCAAGCGCACTTGTGGCTTCGTCGCACAAAAGTACTTTCGGATTATTAGCTAAAGTCCTTGCAATCGCAACGCGCTGTTTTTGTCCGCCCGAAAGACTTGCCGGATAATCATTTGCTTTTTCTGCTAATCCAACCAATTGCAATAATTCTAAAACTCTAGTTTTAATTTCGGTTTTTGAAGTTCCTGCCAATTCCAATGGAAAAGCAACATTTTCGAAAACCGTTCTAGAAGAAAGTAAGTTGAAATGCTGAAAAATCATTCCGATTTGTCTTCTCTCGATTGCCAATTCTGAATTTGATAATTGCATTAAAGCTTTGCCGTCTACAATAATTTCTCCTGAAGTGGGTCTTTCCAATAAATTCACACAACGTATTAAAGTACTTTTTCCAGCACCCGAAGTTCCAATTACACCAAAAATCTTTCCTTCTGGAACGATGAGCGAAACATCAGACAAAGCCGAAACAATTCGGTCTTTTTGATGAAAAGTTTTGGTTACATTTTTTAATTCAATCATTAATTAAGATTTAAAAACAAAAAAGCCTTTCAACTATTTATGAAAGGCTTTTCAAATAAATTATATCATTTTATATATAAGCCAGATCAATAAATTCCATAGCGATGTTACAGCACATCATCATACTGCTGCTATAATAATTCTTCATATTCTGGTTGTTATTTCTCATTGCTGCTGCAAATTTAAATAGTTATTTTCAATTTTAACGCAAAAATCATTAAAACTTTTATTTCCCTATCAAAATGATAGGCTTTTTAAATTCCAAATAAAAAATTCCAAATTCCAATTTAAGCCGAGACTTCAGGATTGGAATTTGGAATTTTTTATTTGGAATTTTTTTTTAGATTTTGGAATTTAAATCCTAATTATTCTGTTCTGCAATTGTGGATTTATTCACTTTTATAATTCTGATTTTTTTATTCGTGTTATCCGATAAAAAAATCAAATCATTAAGTTGTGCAGTTCCTACAATAGTTCCAAATGCATTTTGTCCTAAAATATCAGAAGCATTAACAACGGCTTTATAATTCTGTTTAATGAATTCGTCTTTTGGATACAATCTCAAATAAGAAATATTTCCAACAATTTCTGAAGTTACAGCCCAGTCCAAACCAAAATTCAGTGCAATTGGTTTTATGTCTATAAATTGTGTTTTCTCAGGCTCGATTGGTGTTGTCAATGATTTTGCTGCATTCGCTTTAATATTAGCAATATTGTAATACAAATAACTTTTTGCATCTCTTCCTGCCACAACTAGATTACCGCCATAAACATCCATAGAATAAACTTCTGTATAACCATTTAACGTGCTCAATTTAGCAATTGGCTCTAAATTCCAATTGCTTGTTTCTGTAATCTGAGACGTTTCAAAAACTTTAATTGACTTCTCTTTTTCTTTTACGAATACCAATCCATCTTTAACAGCAACACCAAAAACGTGCACAAAAGTCTGCCACCACTGTCCGTTTCCAACCGTGCTGATTCCTGCATTTGTGGTTTCATCAAAAACAAATAATCTCGATTCGGTGCTTCCCACATATATTCTTCCGTTGTCAACAGCTACCGAAGTCAGGCTTGTCAACGGAATTGTCGTTGTTCCTTTTACATATTCTTTGATCGTTTTGATATGGGCAAAAGAAACCGCATTAAAAACTTCCAAAACATCTCCATTCACCACATACAGTTTCTCTTTTGAAATGGCAATTCCTTTAGGATCAAAAGCTGCTGTGCTTCCTGGAATATTTTGAGCGGTCAATGTCGCAGCTTCGGTTGGGTAATAATAGGTATAATCTTTAGAAGCTATATCATCTTTGCTACAACTGGTAAAAAAGCAAAGCACAAGAATTAAGGGCAAAATATATTTCATATGCATTTTATGTTTTAATTCCATTTTCCTTCACCTTTATATTTAATTAAAAATGGATTTTTTTGATTAATCGTAAATACTGGTTTTTTATAAGTTCCTTTTACATAATTTGTTTTAGCATAAGTCTTTAGAACATCTGGATCTGTAAAAGGAAGATCGTTTAGATAAATTAAATACTTATAAAAATGAGTCAGCATTTCCTGCTGTCCGCCTCCTTCTCCGCTGTTTGCCAGATTACTGCTGTGGTTAAAACCAATATGATGCGAGTATTCATGTGACCAAACGGACATTTCTCCAACCCAGTGTCCCGTTACATAACCTGACTCCCACTGCGAAGCAAGATTTCCTCCGCCCCAGGCAGAATCTCCTCCGACCATTGCCATCCAAACAGGTCTTTTATCCAAATAATTCCAATATATTTTTTCGATTTCTTCTTTAGAAATATAATCGTAAACTCCGTCAGCATCATCAGCGTTTCCGTGCCAGTTAAGTGCTCCGTTTACTGCTGTTCCGGCCACAGCAGCCTGCTCTTGTTTGTATTTGTCAAAATTGGTAAAAGTACTGTAATACAAAGGATGGCTTAAAGCATACGAATAATTGATAATCATTGTAATGGCTTCTTTTGCTAAAGCGGGATTCATTGGCAGAAATTTGCCTAATTCATTGATATGATAACCATCATGAAACTGAACTAAATGTGTTGATTTTATTTTTTTGAATTTTTGAAATAGAGGATCTTCAGATTCTACAGAGAATTGGATAGCTCCAGAAGAAAACCCTTCAATTTTATCGATGGTTACTGTATTTCCTGTTTCTAACAAGTAATCGTTTTTCTTTTCTGTCAAAGGAAGTTTATGAAACGAACGATGAAATGCAGGTATTTTAGAGAAACTGTAAATCAGAAAACGCTTGTCATAATTGGGCAGTTTTGCATACACTTTCACATCTGAAAGCCCGACAGGCGAATAAAGCGAAACTTGAACTGAATCTTTTCCTTTTTGAATCACCTGAAGAGGTTCGTTCACTCTAAACCATCGATCTGTTTTGTCGTACATTCTGGCAGGATTTTCATCATCTTCGAACATAGTCATCGGATGATTTTCGGCAGGCAGCGTTGTGGCATCGATGCTCGGAAGGTAATTGGGCTTGTACGAATCTCCGTCGTCACTGCAGCCCAAAATTATACTTGACAGAATAGCAAGTAAACAGAAGCGGGTGTTTCTTCTCATTGGTAAGTATGTAGGTTTGGGGTTAAATATGGGTACAAAACTATCAATATGCTTTTTAAAAACAAGCATATTGACAGAAAAGTATGAAATTAAAATATACAATAAGTAAATTTTTCCCTCGTAATAATACTTAATGATCAGATTTTAAAAGACTCTGCTTTGTTTTACAATGTCAGATCTAAAGTTTCGATTTGAGATAAATCAGAATTGAATTTTACAAAAGAAGCCGGAAAACCAGTTTTAATTTTTCCTATTTTATCCTGCATTCCAATTGCTGCTGCTACTCTTGTGGTTGCCATTTTTATAGCTTCATCTGCAGTAACCTCAAGATGATTGTAAGCATTCTGTACCGCTTCTGTCATGGATATTGTGGCTCCGGCAAGATTGCCTTCATCATTTCTATAAAAACCATCTTCTAAATGGGCATCAAAATTATCCCATTTAAAATTGGCCACTTTTCGGCCTAAAAATGTCGCATCACTGATTAAAAAGAATTTATCCTGTTTTAATTTATAAGCAATTTTCGCCGCCGCATAATCACAGTGCGCTCCGTCTAGAATAACGGGAGCGTAAACCGCTTCGTTTTCAAAAACAGCTCCAACCAAACCTGGCTCTCGATGCCCGAACTGCGTCATGGCATTAAACAAATGAGTTACAAGATGTATTCCTTTTGCAAAATAAGGCTGTGCTTCTTTATGAGAAATAGTAGTATGTCCGATCGAAATAGTAATACCGCTTTCGATCAGCTTATTTAATTGGTTTTCTGTAAAACATTCGGGAGCGATTGTAATGACTTTGATGATATCTTTTCCTTTTTGTATAATTTCTTCCAATTCTTCATCTGTCGGTTTTCGCACTTGATCAATACTGTGTGCACCACGTCGTAACGGATTTAAAAATGGTCCTTCCAAATGCATTCCGACAACACCATTATTGTGTTTTTTCATGTAAGCTCGAACTGCTTCAATTCCTTCTAAAATGGTTTCTTTTGAAGAAGATATCAAACAAGGCAAAACATGTGTGGTTCCGTATTTTAAACTGGCATCATAAATATCTTGAATGGTTTCTTCGTTTGGAGTCTGGCTGAAATAAAGTTTTTCTCCGCCATTTATTTGAATATCAATAAATCCTGCTGAAAGATGATTGCCTCCTAAATCAATTATTTCAATATCGTTTGGAATTTCATTTTGAACCGAAACCACTTTTCTGTTTTCAATAATAACAACTCCGTTTTCAATTATTTCTTCGCCTGTGTGTACAACAGCATTTACAATAGCCTGTTTCATGGTTTATTTTATTTCTTTATTTGGGGATAATCAGCTTTTATTTTCTTCCAAATTTAATATGGAAGATTGGATTAATATTCTCAAATAATCAAAATAATTTAATCTGCGTAAAATCTTTTGTTGGATTTATCTGAAACAAAGAAGCAAACGATAGAAAAACAATTAATCTGCCCCGCCGTCAACACTATCAAATGTTTCGCGGTCTTTTGGTTTAACGCTGTATTTTAGAGAAAACATTGGGCCGTAATAGACATCAAATTGATTTCCGTTGGCACGCAGCTGCATCTGACCAATTATACCTGCAAGAAAATGAAGATTCGGCGTAATTCCAGCGCTGTAATAAACGGATAATCTAAAAAGATCAAAATGTTCTTCGGCATAATCTTTAGAAGCAAATTTCAGCATTAATTCTGTGTAATAACCTATGTTTGGTGACAGAAAAATTGGTTTTTCTTTGCTTTGTCTTAAAAAATGATTGACTCCAAAACGAGCTCTTAATCTTGGTATGGTTTGATGATTTCCGTTTCGGTCATCAAAAAATTTAGTTTCAAAACGCAGCTGTTCAAAAATAGATCCTTTCGGCATATCCTGAGAAAGTGTTCCCATTATGATTAATCTGTTTTCTAAGGTTTTATAATTTCCTGCTTCTTCAACTGCATATTTCTGATTGTGTGCATATCCGAGCCATAATTTTAAATTTTTAAAACCCGAATACATCAGCCAAGGTCTTATTACTTTTCGCTGTGTATATTCAAACGGATTATCGTTGGTGTACGCACCTTGTGTAACCAACTGTACATCGAGTTGTCCGCTGAGATGCCATTTTTCTATTAGCGGAAAAGCAACATCTACTTCTTCAATAGAAGCCGGAATAAAACCTATGGAATACGGAGCATCTTGAGCTGTTACAAGCTGCGTTATAATTGTGAACCCAACCAAAATCAAACTTCTTTTAAATAAATTCATAGCGTTCATTGTTAAGTTCTTGATTATAAATAAAAAAGCACATCAAATTTAAAGAAAGAAGCAGACAAGAATTTAAAAAAGCGGTTTCATATTATAAAATGAAACAATCTTTAAACGGTTTTACATAAAAAATGGAGATAAAAAGTAAGCTCATTTTGTAAGCTTCGGAGAAGCAAAATATTTATAGAATAATTTAGTTCCATTGAAAAAACTCCGGAGGAGTGAAATATATTATAATTCAAAAAAATATCGCTCCGCTGGAGCTTTTGAATCAACAATAAAAACAATTTCTACAAATATTTCGCTTCTCCGAAGCTAATCCTTTAAAATCAAAAAGGCTGTCCCTTTGAGACAGCCTTTTAAAAAAAAATAAACTCTGAAAATTAATATTATGCAGACTGGTACGAACTGCATAGCCTTTTATAATTAATCTGGATTTGCCAGGATTTTATACAATTCTGCGTTCGAAAGATAAAACTGGTTTTCTAAACCAATCTGAGATAATTTAGCACTGACAAGATTATTCTCCCTTGAATTGATTAAGAAAATAGAACTTTCTCCAAATGAAAACAGTTTTTCTTCTGAGCTTAGCATGGTCATATAATCTTGAACCAAATTATCAATTACAACCTTTTGTCTTCTTAAAGAAGCAATTTCGGTCTGCTGTGCTTTGATTTTATTTTTAAGTTCCAATCGCTGCTGGCCGATATCAAACTGTAAATCTTGAATCTTCAATTTTGCCATTTTCAGATTCCCTCTTTCTTTTCTTAAGAAAATTGGAAAACTGAAATCGATATTAAATTTATAATCATCGGCATTAAATGTATTCCAATAATTCGGATCGGAAATATAGTTATATCCTACATTTACTTTTGGCAGAAGCGAATTGGCTTTCAATTGTCGGTTTACTTCCAAAATATCCATTTTAGTTTCCAGCGATTGAATTTTTGGGTGTGCATCCAATGATTCTACATCAACCATCATCGCATCAGTTCTAAGCGTTTCTTCTATTGTCTGAATTAAATTCTGCTCCGGTTTCACAAGGTCTCCCAACTCAACAGGAACATTTTCAATCCATAAAAAATTAGCCAGTTTAAGTTTTGCTTTTGCTAACTTTAAATTTCCGTTTTCAAAATTCAATTCTCTGTTTCTAACTGTAATTTTAGCTTCTACGCTGTCAATTGCTGCACCATCACCTGCTTCAATAAGTTTTTTAACGCCTGTAAAACGCGTGCTGGCAAAACCTAAATAATTTTTATACAATTCCGCTTCGTTGTAACTTCTTCTCCACTCAAAATATGCTTCACTTGCTTCATACAAAACTTCAATAGCTCTTAGTTTTCGCTGTGCGTCACTAAGTTTTAAGTTAAGTTTTCCTTCACGAACATCTGCCATTCGCTGATTGATAAACATTCCCTGACCTAAAGCAACGGTAACCCCAAGCGAAGCTAAACCGGCTTCTGGCGTACGGTTCTGCGGATTATAATACTGCCCGTCTGTATCATCAAAACCTGCTTTAATTTCAATTCCGTACCAAGTTGGAATTTTGAAACTGCTGTTTAGTAACGAATAATATTCTGTTCCTTTAAATTCTTTCTTATTGTAATCTACTTCAATTTTTGGATCAAATCCGCCTCGTGCCGCCATTAATCTGGCTTGTGCATTAGAGACTTCAAGATTGGCTTGTTTTACCAGCGGATGGTATTTTTTAACATATCCCAAAAACTCGCTGAAACTTAGCTCTTCTTCATTAAAGTTCTGACTTTGAAGCGAAGAAAAACTCAGCAGAAATAAGAAAGAAAACAATTTTACAAGATTTCTCATTTTACTTTTTCTCCTTTCCTTTTTCTATCTTTTCACCTGAATTATAATAATTTGGAGGAAAACCATTTAAGTTACGCCAAATCTCATACCATACCTGAACGGTTTCTAATAAAGCGATACTTTGCGCTCCTGCACCAATACTCAACTCTTTTGGCCAGTGGCGATCTTCTCCATCTGGTGAAACTAAAATTCTGTATTTTCCATTCGAACTGATAAAGTTTTCTATTGCTACCACTTTTCCTCCATACGTTCCATAAGACAATCCTGGCCAGCCAGAAAACACAATTCGAGGCCATCCGTCAAACCAAACACGAACCTTTGCACCGCGGTGAACTAATGGTAAATCGATTGGATCTACATATGTTTCTACCGCAATATCATAACTAGAAGGCATAATACTTACTACTGGAGTTCCTTCTTTTATCGTTTCTCCAAGACCTGCAAGTAAAGCACGGTTTACATAACCGCTTTGTGGTGCTGTAATGTAGTACAAACCATTTCTTAATCTGTAATTGGTATACTGATTTTCTAACTTATTTACCTGAGCTTCTGTATCGTACTGTGTACTTAATGCTGTAAATTTATCACTTCTTGATTTAGAAATTTTCTCAGCATATTCAGCTGTAATTCTATTGATTTCTACTTTCGCATTGATCAATTCGTTTCTGCTGCTCAATAATTTATTTTCCTGCGTAATAATATAGGCTTCAGATTCCTGCAGTTTCAATCTTTTCTGCTCGACATCTGTCATTGGCTTTAAACCTTCTTTATTCAAAGCTGTAGAACGATCAAACTGCGTTTTTGCGATTCTTAATTGCGTTCTAACGGCAACCAAATCCATACTGTCGCTTTTTATTTTCAGTCTAGCTTGTTTGATTTTATTTCCAGCTTGTTCCAATTTCAATTGTCTTTCTGTATTCAAAGATTGCGCCTGTACATCAAGAGAATTTACTTTATCTCCGTACGATTCTACAGCCATTTTTTTAGCATCGACTTGTTGTTTGGTATTTCCAACCAAATTCGGATCCAGATAATCTTCTTTGATTTCCGAAATAAAAAGTATTGTATCTCCTTTTTTTACATAATCACCTTCTTTTACATACCACTTTTCGATTCTACCTGCAATTGCATTATGAACCGTTTGAGGTCTTTGGTCTGGTTTTAGAGTAGTAACCGAACCGCTTCCAGAAATATTCTGTGTCCACGGCAGAAAAAGACAGCCAACAAGGAAAATCAAAAATCCGATTATGACTTTGTTTAATATTCTATAATGTGGTCTTCGGGCAACGCTGGTAATCGATTTGTATTTGCCCGGAGTTATAAGTACGTTATTATCTTTAGATATGTTGAGCATGATTAAAGCTTTATGTCGTTAATAATTTTTCCGTCATCAATCGTGATCATACGACTGCATTTGCTCTTCCAAACATCACTTTTAGAAGTCACAATTACAGTCCAGTCATTCTCTTCGGAAAGTAAAAAATCAACAATTTTATTCGAAGTCAATTCATCCATTTTATCAACAGGATCTTCTAAGAATAAGATATTTGGTTTACCTACAATACTTCTTGCCAAAAGAATTTTTTGAACATCAGAAGCAGAAAGTTCACGTCCTCCCGGATGAATTTGATTATCTAATCCATTCTCGAAAGTTTTGATGTAAGGCGTAAGTCCTACATTATCTAAAGCCCATTTTAAATCGTCGCTGTTTAACGTTTCGTTTCCGAAAATAATATTCTCACGAATTGTTCCAGCAAATAAGGTATCGCCCTGAAGGAAAGTTCCTGCCTGAGCTCTATAGGTATCTTCGCTTAAACGGTTCATATAATTATCTGTCACGTACATGGCGCCGCTTTCCGGCTCAAGAACTCCAGAAAGAAGTCTTAATAAAGTACTTTTTCCTGCTCCGTTTGTTCCTGTAAGAATAATTTTTTCTCCTTGTGAGATTTTCAAATTAATATTCTTAAGCGACTTTTTATTGTGATCTGGATAATTGTAATTGATGCTTTCGGTTTCAATGTTGATTCCTTTTTCTGTTTTTCCAGAAGTTTCTGGAATACATGAAATTTCCATATCGGTCACCTGTCCGATTTTTTCAACAGAAGTCAGTACATCATAGAAAGACTCCAATCCGAAAATGATTTTTTCTACCGAGTTGATCAGCAATACAATTACGATTTCAGCTGCTACGAACTGCCCTATGTTCATTTGGTGGTGAATTACCAGAAAACCACCGATCGATAATAAGGCAGCAGTAACAATAACTTTAAAAATAGTCAGCTGTATATATTGTTTTTTCATTACCTGAAAGTGCTTTTCACGGTAATTTACATAACTGCTCACATAGCCGTCATTTCGGTCTAAAGCATAATCAAAAGCTGCTTTTTTACGGAAACTTTCTCTATTGCGTGCAATTTCCTGAAGCCATGCTGCTACTTTATATTTAAACTTCGATTCGTTTAAACTGGTTTCTAAACCGTCCTTGTACGAAAATTTAAAAATAACCCATAGAATAACAATAAAAAGAAGTCCGATTACCATAAAGAAAGAATGGTAAAGTACTAATAAAATAATACCAAGACCTACTTGAAGAAATGCTGTACAGAAATCAAGCAGTAATTTAGCCGTTCCTTTTTGAACCATTAAAGTATCAAAGAATCGATTTGCTTTTTCAGGAGCGTATTCAGTATACATTTCTTTAAATTTAATTAAAGGCATTCTGTATGCAAATTCGAAAGAAGAACGCACAAAGATTCGTTGCTGCAGATTCTCGACAATTCGAAGCTGTAAAATAGTTAAAACACCTCCAAATCCAACTCCAATTGTAACCAAAATTACGAGAACAATCCAAGAAACGCTAAGCTGTCCGCTCTGAATAAAATTAATAATAGCCTGAATTCCTAAAGGCAGAGAAAGGTTTACTAAACCCGCAAATGCAGCATAGAAGATAATTTGATATACATCGCGCTTATCGAGCTGCAATAAGTTATAAAAACGTTTAAATGGTGTCATGAATGTAAGTATAAATACAAGATTATTACATAGAATAAATATACGGCAAAAACCGCATTTAGGATCAAGATTTTTATCCTAATCCTTAAAAAACAAGTATCTATGAATTCATCCGAGGAGGCGGCAGATGTATTTTACCATGAAACCCAAGCGAAAATATCGTATTGTTGATATAATTTTTTCCTTTTTGTTCTTTAAGAAAATACAATCTGGGCATAGCAGATTCTGAAGAAATTAAATACTCCATTAATGGAATTCCCTTTGCTAATTTTGCTGTTTTGGTTTCCTTAGTTTTATAGTCGTCCAGTTCTTCTGGAATACCATCACATTTGAAGATTTTTTTCAGAAAATTACAAGTAATCCCTTTAACGGTATAGGCTTCAGCGTTATCGATAATGATTCGGCTTACGCTGTTTGAAATGTTTAAACTGCTGATTAAAAAATAGCCGACTAGTAACACCTGAAGGCATTTACATAAAAAGCTATTTTTAATTTTATTCAACATTCTCTAAAAACAAAAAATTACACCACCTATTAAATCATAATAAAAAGACGTCGACCAATTATTTTATAATTTCTAGTCTTCTAATGCCGCTAAATTTATTTTTTTAGTCTAAAAAATCACACACTGTTTGGTCTAAAACATCAGTGATTTAAAGCAATCATCTTCATTTTTATGAGCGCGCAAGTTAGAGCCATTTTTTTTTTAGAACATTAAAATAACATTAGAATTTAGAATCATTCAAAACTTTACAAAGAAATTAACAAGGCATTCTTACACTACGCTTTGTCGAAATTATATAACAACCAACTATAATTCTATAACTCTAAAATTCGATTGGATTCTACTTTTGGATATCGAAAATTCGACGAAATATAATCCCGAAATTTAAGATAAGTGTTACCCGAAATAGAAACCCGATTTACAAACCATTTAATAGATGATCTCAATATGATTTATGCAAAAAATGATTTGACCCGATTTTTAGATGCCCAAAACAAACTGTACTTAACTGCCTATTCTGAAATTAAGAAAGGCAAAAAGGAAACCAATTGGATGTGGTTTATTTTTCCGCAGATTCAAGGCTTAGGAAAAAGCACGCTTTCTGATTATTACGCTGTAGCGGATTTGAAAGAAGCGACTGAATTTTTAAATCACCCCATTTTGGCGAAACATTTAATTGAAATTTCAAAACTGCTCCTTACTTTCAAAAAGAAATCTGCTGAAGGGATTTTGGGAGAACTTGATGCCAGAAAACTGCATTCTTCGATGAGCTTATTTGTTCAAGTAGAAAATGCGCATCCGGTATTTCAAGAAGTTTTGGATACTTTTTTCTACGGACATCTTGATCAGATGACTTTAAACTTTACTCAAAAAACTACTGTTAATCTGCCAGAAACAGTACTTTCTTAATATTCTTAGGGAAAAAAGGGAACATATTTAAGACTGTTCCCTTTTTCATTATAGTACAATATTAGAAAAAGGGCTGAATGGTAAAAAACAGCCCTTACTATCTCACTATAGAAATAGAATGTCTACTAACTCAAACTGATTACATATAGGAGAAAAAATTTTCACATATCTTTATTTAATTTTAACCAAACAAATACTTAATTAAAAAGTAAGAATAAAGCTACTAATATAGTCAAATATTTCACATTCTCCGTAAAAACAAAAAAACTGCTTTAGAATAGATCCAAAGCAGTTTACTATATTTATTTAATTAAGAGAATTAAAATGAAATTCTCAGTCCTAATTGATGATTAGAGGCTACAATCGAGGTCTGAATTTGATTATCATTTCCGGCATAACTTTCTGGAAGCTTACTATTATATTTTCCAATCGCTTCGCGAATCCTTCTTGGATAACCAATTTTTACGGGAATCGATACAGCAAGTAAAATACCGCCGATAACAGCAAAAGTCATATTGGAACGATCTGAAGAAACCTGCGGGTAGCTTGACGATCCTGAAGTATTAATATCAGTAGTGTTCATCGCAACAATTACATTAGCACCAATCATTGCTAATCCTCCATAAAAAAAAGTATTTCCGAAGGTTTTCTTACTTCTTCCCGCATTATAAAGTTCTAAAGCTTCTGGATTATCGCGCATAAATGTTCGAACATCTGTTGGAGTTACTTTTTTACCTTCAGAATTATAAACCGTTCCTCCTGACCCATAAGTGAAATGCTGGGCGAATCCAACTGTAGTAATAATAAAAAATAAAATGGTTAAGTTTTGTTTCATGCTGATTTGTTAGTTTTTGGTTACGTTAATCGTCCATAAATATATAAAATTGAAAATCCCTACAAAATATTCATGCAAAAACTTACTGATTCTGTAAACAAATTACTTTAACGGATTCGCCTTTACCCCTTCATTGGTGAGAACAACAGGTTTAATAAAACCATTTTCATCAAAAAACATTTCCTCAATACATGTTTCTCTAGAATGCATTATGGTTTCTGTCAAAGGTCTTCTGTGGTACACAATATAATATTGTTCTTTGTTTGGCACTTTTATTATAGAATGATGCCCGGCGGCAAGCGCAATTTTCGGATCAGATTCTAAGACTTTTCCAATTCTTTTAAAAGGTCCCATTGGAGAATCTGCAATTCCATATGCCACACAATAATCTGGTCCGCCCCAATCGCCCTCGGACCACATAAAGTAATATTTGTTGTTTTTAATGAACATAAATGGACCTTCGGTATAATTATCGGGTGTCATTTCTTTGAAAACAGTTTTATCCTCAAATGGAATAAATCCCGTAAAATCCGATTTCAATTTCGCAATATTGCAATGTCTCCAGCCTCCGTAAATTAAATAATGCAGACCGTCTTTATCCTTAAAAACAAACTGGTCAATTGGCTGTGCGCCATTGATGATTTTATCTACAAGCGGTTTTCCTAAATAATCTTTATAGGGTCCTTCTGGTTTTGAGGCCACTGCAACTCCAATTCCGCCAGTTTCGCCTTCGTGAATATCATTAGCACCAAAAAACAGGAAATATTTATTTTTATTTTTAATAATCGATGGCGCCCACATCGCACGCTTTGCCCATTTTACAGCCGTTGTATCTAAAATTCTGGAATGCTTTGTCCAGTTAACTAAGTCAGGAGAAGAAAAAGCGTCAAAAAAAACCTGATCGTCAAAAGGTGCAGAATACGTGGGATAAACCCAATAAGTCTTGTCAAAAATAATTCCTTCCGGATCTGCGTACCACCCTTTAAAAATGGGATTGTTTTGAGCGAATGTGCTAAATACTGTAAAGCTTAACAGACAGATAAATAGGTTTTTCATATTTCTTTTTTTTTATAAAAATAGGAAAAACATTCTTTCCCTTTAATAATACACATTTAAAATAATAGCCGACTTAGAACTGTCTATTATTTTTTCAAGTCTTTTAAAAAACACTTCACTAACCATTGGACAGCCATGGCTAAGCGCAATATAATAATCCTGCTCATTATCTGGAACTGCCGAATACGAATGCAGCACAATCATTCTCTTAACCGCATTATTATTGGTTTGGTCTAAGCCTTTTAGAATATAAGATTTACCAAAAATTCCTTTATACGATTTACCTATAATATAACGTCCAAGAGATGTACACTTAGAATTGGGTTCGTTACTAAACTTTAGTTCTCCCCTTACCTCGGTTTCAGAACCAGAACCATTTGCAACTAAACCTTCATCAATTATTTTATTGTTTTCTAAATCATAAACAAAGAATCTGTTTCTGCCCGACTTAATTCGCATATCCATAAAAAATGCAATTTTAGAATTGTATAAACCTGAAGCGATTAATGTCTTTACTGCTTCAAGCTGTTGATTAAAACGCTCTTCTTCAGTGTTAGTAATAGTCTTATTCTCATTATGTCTATCATTTGCAAAAACACAAGTGGTTATAAAGAATATAAATTTTAGAATTTTCATAAAATTGTTTTTAGAATATAAAATGTTTGAAATCATCTATTTAACGATGCAAAATTAAATCTGGTTTCTGTATAAAACATTTCTTAAAAGTCTAAAAAACAACAAAATAAGATTTATTTTGCATGAATTACTATTGGATTTCAATGCAAAAAAACTAAATTTGGACTATCAAAAAACCATTCAAAATCCAAAACAAACAGTCCAGATGCTTCGTCCTTGGCCATTAGAAATTCAGCTTGACAAAAAATCAGATAAAGCGATTTACCTTCAAATTGCCGACGCCGTAATTGATGCCGTTAAAACGGGAAAATTAATTGGAGGAAATGCACTTCCAGGAAGCAGACAACTTGCCGAATTACTAAAAGTGAACCGAAATACTGTGGTGGAAGCGCTAGATGTTTTAATCGCTGAAGGCTGGCTCATCTCAATTGATAGAAAAGGAACTTTTGTAACACATTCGCTTCCTAAATTTTCTCCCATTTCTGACAATAAAACAGAACAGCAGACTCTTATTCCAGAAACTAAAAGTCGCCTGGTTTTTGATGACGGACTTCCAGACAGCCGTCTTGCGCCAATGAATGATTTGGCAAGAGCGTATCGGGAATTGTTCAGCCGGAAATCACGCTGGCAGATTATGGGTTACAGCAGTGAATTGGGAAATCTGGAATTTAGAAAATCAATTGCCCAAATGCTGAATTTTAAACGCGGCATGAGTATTTCACACGATCAGATCTGTATTACTCGCGGCAGCCAGATGGCGATGTATCTTGCTTCACATTGTATTTTAAAATCCGGTGATTTTGTTTTGGTCGAAAATCCGGGTTACAAACCTGCTTGGGAAGCTTTTGAAAATGCCGGTGCAATATTACTTCCAGTAAATGTACAATCGGATGGACTGGATATCGATCAAGTCGAAAGATACCTTCAGCATAAAAACATAAAAGCCATTTATGTAACACCGCATCATCAATTTCCAACTACAGTAACTTTATCATTAACAAAAAGATTAAAGCTCATTGAACTTTCTAATCAATATAATTTTACAATTATTGAAGACGATTATGATAATGAGTTTCACTTTGGCCAGCGTCCAATTCTACCGCTTTCCAGTTATTCTGCACTGCACAACTATATTTATATTGGTACTTTCAGCAAAATTGTGGCGCCGGCTCTTCGAATTGGTTATTTAGCAAGTTCTTCAGAAAATATTCAAAGAATAGCAAAACATAGAAAAATTATTGATGTTCAAGGTGATAATATTATGGAAGAAGCGATTCTAAACCTTATCAATGAAGGAAAAATAAAACGTCATCTTAAAAAAGCGAATCTGGTTTATAAAAATAAAAGAGATTATTTTGAAAGTCTCTTGATCCAATATCTTCGAGACAAAATTACTTTCGCAAAACCCGAGGGCGGACTTGCTTTTTGGATTGTTCCCAATTCTGAAATCGATGTTTTACAGGTTTCTGAAAAATTAAAATCACAGGGAATTCAGATTATGAGCCCAGAAAGATTTAGCTTCAGCGAAACCATAAAAGGATTTCGTTTGGGTTATGCTTCTCTTTCAGAAAAACAAATGGAAGAAGGAGTTAAGGCGCTTGCAAAATTGTTGTAAAAGACCTTCGACTTCGCTCAGGGTGACATAATATTTGTCTGGCTGAGCGAAGTCGAAGTCTCTTTATATGTTTCAATCAAAATTAATTACAGTTTTCCATTTCAATAATAGAAAATCCATTTTGCCGAATTTGGTTTTCGACCTCAGCAGGTGCTTTGTCAATGTGGCAGAAACGGCATTCTTTAGACGATAAAGTCTGTCCTTCCTGCGCTACACTTTTTAGGTATTTTTTACCATATTCGTATACTTGTTCTGCATCATTTACATTTTCATCTACCAAAATATCAAAGTGCATAATTTTTCCGTCTTTGCGGGTTACATAAGTATCCCAAACTGCTATTTTCATTTCTTCTAGTTTCTAAGTTACTAAGTCGCTGATTGACTAAGTTTTATTGTTTTTATAATGCAAATTTATAGCGGATTTAAAAGTTTAAAATCATCCAGTTTTTTCATTTTTTAGAAAATACTGGTCCAGCAGCAGGTTATTGTTTTAATTAGGAGCTGTTTCCAGCCATCCACTATATCTTTTCCTGCCTAAAGAAGGCAGTAAAAGGATGCCGTTCCTGTCTGGGCTATTTAGAACTACTATTTTCAAAAGAAAATTCTCAGCTTCAACTGGACTAGATTAAATACAAAAAACTGGATCAAAAAAACATTCCAGATTAAACTTAATTTTGTGGTATGAAAAACGAAATCATTTTTAATTTACTAAAGGTGCATCAGCGTATTGAAAACGCTTGTAAAATTGCTGGAAGAAACCCTAAAGAGGTTCAGCTTTTACTGGCTACGAAAACCGTTCCAGCAGATAGAATTCGAATTGCTATTGAAGCTGGTGAAACTTTGATGGGCGAAAATAAAATGCAGGAATTACGAGATAAAGATCTTGAGTTAAAAAATCTTCCTGTCGAACGTCATTTTATTGGACATTTACAAACCAATAAAATAAAAGATGTTCTAAAATATGCAAGCTGTATTCAATCTCTTGATCGCTTAAACCTGGCTGATGAATTGCATAAACAGCTTCAAATTCAAAATAGAAAATTGGATGTTTTTGTTCAGGTCAATACCTCGTACGAAGAAAGTAAATTTGGTTTAGATCCTTCAACTGTTTTGGATTTCATTAAAAAAATAAAAACCTACGATACCTTAAACATTAAAGGTTTAATGACAATTGGTTTATTGGATGTTGAGAAAGAAAAAATGATTCCGTCCTTAAGACTTTTAAAAACTATTCGGGATGAAATTTATTCGGAAGGAATTGAAGGTTTACAAGATTTAAAACTCTCAATGGGAATGTCTCAAGATTTGGAACTTGCCATTGCCGAAGGTTCCAATATGGTTAGAATTGGGACTTCAATATTTGGAAACCGCTTTTTAGGAAAAGAGATCTGGAATGAAAACATTGCAGAATAAAACTTAATTTTGCAGCTAATTTTAAGAAAGTGCGTTTACGGCTTTGCGAGATTAAAACATAAAGCTTTTGTTGCAACAACAAGAGATTTGCGCGCAAAGGCGCAGAGACGCTGAAATTTTGTCCTTAAATTTTAAGATTAAAAAAGAAACTAAAAAGAGCTCGATAGAATGAACCTGAATGATCTTACCGTAAACGATACCGAAAAAATTGCTTTAGACGATTTATTCTTTAGTGACGAAAACAAAACTGCACTGCTTCAGATTATAAAAGAACATCAATATATTGAGGAACTTAAAAAGTATAATCTAAAAGTTGATAATAAAATTTTACTGCACGGAAGTTCGGGCTGCGGTAAAACCACTACGGCAAAGGCAATTGCCAATACTTTAAGCAAAAAGATCATTATTGTAAACCTCAGCACTATAGTCGATTCTAGAATTGGAGAAACTTCAAAAAATCTAAAAGCCATTTTTGACAAAGCAATTCGCGAAAAAGCCGTTTTATTTCTGGACGAATTTGACCAAATCGGAAAAAGCCGTGACAGCGACGATAAAGATGTAGGCGAAATGAGGCGTTTGGTAAATACAATAATCCAGCTATTTGATTATTTTCCGTCTGATAGTTTATTGATCTGTGCAACCAACCATTACGAAATAATTGACAGTGCATTACTCCGAAGATTTCAGCTTCGTTTGAAATATGAAATGCCTTTAGAAAATCAGCTGGATGTTTATTATGATAAAATTTTAAGTGAATTTCCACTTCATTATCAAAACATCGAAAGACGTTATTCTATTTCGTATGCCGAAGCTTTAGATTATATTCATACTGCAATGAAAAAACAGATTATTGCTGCTTTAGATTTAAATCAAAAAACATAAAATCAAACCTTTAGAAGATGACGAAAATTGTTCCGTAGGAATGATTTGCTGGGCTTAAAAAATTAAAAAACTCTGTTTTTTATATAAACATAATAAAGGGCTGTCTCAAAAGTTGAGACAGCCCTTTTTCTTGGTTGGAGTTTTTATATAGAATAATAGTGTACTAAAATTATAAGCCTCGTGTAAGCCAGCCTTTTTTATTTGCTGTTGCTATAGCGTAAGGCGCAATCCAGAATAAACTGAAAGTGTAGAAAACACTGTATGAATAAGCCCAGAAAGATTCAGCCAAATTGTATCTTTTTGCGTAGAACAACATTGAGAAACTTGAGAAAATTAAAATTGCCAAGAATGTTGAACTTAAAAATAATAATGGGTGAACTGCAATAAAGTAAAACATAAACAGTATAAAAGGATACGTCATCGCGATTTTAAAGAACTGATTGGCGAACAACATTCTCGGACCAAATTTTGAACCTTTTCTAAAATCTGTGAAAACATATTTTGCCATCATCAGGTTTTCACGAACGTTACTTCTCGCCCATCTAATAAACATTTTATACAATCCTTTGTACTCTTCTGGAACATTAGTCAAAACGACTGCGTTTCTTTGAAATTTCACTTCAAAACCTTGTTTCAAAATCATATTTGTCAAAGCACGATCTTCTCCAATATCCGATGGTTCGCCCATGAAAGTCTGGTTAATCCATTCTGGAAGACAGTTAAAAACGGCATCTTTTCTATACGCTGCCAAAGCTCCCGGAGTACATAATACAGAACCTAATTCACTTTCGGCAGAACGCTGGAATTCAAAACTCATTACAAAACTTACATTCAGCATTTTTGGCAAAATAGCCGATTTGTTGTTTAAAACCTGAACGTTTCCTGCAACGGCACCACATTTTTTGTTTACCACAAACGGACTAACTAAGTTTCTTAAAGTATCTTTTTTTACAATAGAGTCACTATCTACAGTTACAAAGATTTCTCCTGTTCCTAATTTAAATCCTCTGTATAAAGCTTGACGTTTTCCTTGGTTTTTTGGCTGCTGAAAAATCGTAACACGATCTCCTAATTTTGCTTTAGCTTCCTGCATCCAGTACCAAGTATCATCTTTACTTCCATCGTCGATAGCCAAAAGCTGTAATTTTTCTGCTGGATAATCGCTTTCTGCAAGGCTTAATAAAGTATCCCAAACCAGTTTTCCTTCGTTATAAGCCGGAACGATAATCGTACAAGTCGGCAGTAAATCATCTGAAACAGATTCGATTGGTTTATATCTTAGATACAAATAAGAGCTGTACAAGAAAACTCCAGTTTGATAAAAGAACAAAATGGTTGTAAGGATTAAAAATGGTAATCCCCAAGTCGAAGCGATTCTTTCAAAATGAAATTGTTCAAAATCGTCTTGTAATAGATATACCGCATATACTCCTGCAAGCATTAGCACAAATGTTCCAATAAGAACGGCTAATCCAAACGGACTTTTAGGTCTTTCTACGTGTATTTTTTGTTTTTTTTCTTTAGTTCCAAAAAAAGAACCGTTTAACGTTTTTTCGCTGATAACCGAACTACTGTTCGAGTAAAATTGTTCTGAGATAATTGTTTCGCTTTCCATGCTTATACTCCTTTTTTGATTGCTTAATTATGGGCTTTTAGTAAAATCTTTTCTTTTTCTGATTATTGATAACTCATATTAGAGAAACAATAAAAAACAAACACATCAAAGATTTAGACATAAACACAATTTGCAAGCGGCGTGCCAATACGGTTTAAAGCTGGTATAGAGCAATTTACAAAAAAGCAGTTCCAAAATAGTGTGTAATTATTTTACACTTTGTGGATACAGTAAACAATAAAAATGGATTTTTTGAGAGAAGGAAGGCAGAATTTTAAAGGGATTTCAAGAGATTGGCTTCTCTATTTCCTATTATTTATTCATCAAAAAACTAAAGAATAATAATAACGTAAAACTGCGAAACAAAATTGTATCGAGCACACAAAAAATACAATCTGCTTTCTTATTTTTTAGATTAAAAAAAACATTCTTCGCAAAAAAACTGGAAATATGCCCGAAAAAAGTTAAATTTAACGAGCCATATTTAACCCTAAATTGAAAAAATAAAATATGAATACAGAGCGCTATAATCTTTTACTGGCCGATGATGATGAAGATGACTGCCTTTTCTTTAAAGAAGCTCTTGACGAAACTTCAATTAATGCCACACTGTCTATAGTGCACGATGGCGTGCAATTGATGAATTATTTAAAATCAAATATCTCAAATAATTTTCCTGATGTACTTTTTCTAGATTTAAACATGCCTAAAAAAAACGGATTGGAATGTTTAGCAGAAATTAAAGCAGATCAAAAACTGCAAAAACTGCCTGTAATAATTTTTTCAACCTCGCTGGATAGTGAGATTGTCAACAACTTATACAGAAATGGCGCTTCGTACTATATTAGAAAGCCGGGTGATTTTTCTAAACTAAAAAAAGTACTGGAGATGGCACTCACTACTGCTTCAGAGAATAATTTCAAACAGCCTGAAAGAGCTAATTTCATACTGCAACCCTAAATCGCCCTGAAATGAACCGTAAGACAAAGGAACATTATTTTCTTTCAGAAGGTGGAGAAATGGGAAGTTTAATACGTTCCAAAGACTGGGGCAAAACCCCATTGGGAGATCCTGAGAAGTGGCCTCAGAGTTTAAAAACAATGACTGCAATGATGCTGGGCAATCCTTTTGGAATGTATATTGCCTGGGGGAAAAACTATACTCAATTATACAATGATGCTTTCCGTCCTATTTTGGGTGCTTCTAAACATCCCGAAGCTTTAGGCGGCAATTCTCAAAATACATTTGCTGAAATCTGGGATACTATTGGACCAATGTTTACTGATGTCATGAAAGGTAAAGCAGTTAGTTTTCCGGATTTTAAAGTGCCTCTTCATCGAAATGGCTACACAGAAGACTGTTTTTTTGATTTTTCATACAGTCCCATAAAAATAGAAGACGGCTCTATTGGCGGTATTTTGGTTACTGTTATTGAAACCACCGAAAAGAAAATTGTTGCCGATGCCTTGCAGGAAAGTAATGCAAGGTTTATAAAAAATATTATGCAGGCTCCCGTTGCCATGTGTATTTTTAGGAGCGAAAATCAGATTGTTGAAATCGCCAACGAACAAATGATCAAACTTTGGGGAACAACTGAAACTGACATTATAAGTAAACCTATTTTTGAAACACTTCCCGAGTTAAAAAAACAAGGACTTGATGAAATTCTTCACCATGTTTTTACTACAGGAAAAAAAATAACAACCGACGAAAATTTTGTCCAATTAAGCCGCAACGGTAAAACCGAAAATACATACGTCAATTTTGTCTATGAAGCTCTTAGAGAAGCTGATGGAACAATATCTGGTGTCGCTGCAATTGCTACCGAAGTTACCGCGCAGGTTTTGGCACGATCGAAAGTCGAAGAAAGCGAACAAAAAATTCGTCAGCTGGTAGAAAACGCACCTTTTCCTATTGCAGTTTACGTAGGAAAGGAAATGCGCATCGAATTAGCCAATGACTCTATTATTAAAGTTTGGGGAAAAGGTTCGGATGTGATCGGAAAAACATACAAGGAGATTTTACCAGAATTAGAAAATCAGTCCATATTTGAGCAAGTCGAAATGGTATTTGAGACGGGACAATCTTTTCATTCCAGAAACTCACGTGTTGATCTTATTGTAGACGATGTATTACAACCATTCTATTTTAATTACAGCTTTACTCCTTTGTATGATTTACAGGGTAAAGTTTATGGCGTAATGAACACAGCTGTAGAAATAACAGATTTATACTTAGCCAAACAAAAAATTGAAGAAAGTGACAAGCGTTTTCGCGATACAGTAAAGCAAGCTCCTGTTGGCATCACCATTCTTCGTGGACACGAATATGTGGTAGACATGGCAAATGAAGCCTATCTAAAATTAGTAGACAGAGAAGAAGAAAATTTTGTTGGCAGGCCTTTATATGATTCGCTTCCCGAAGTAAAAGATACTGTCAGCGCATTGCTGGACGGTGTGTTAAATACGGGAATTCCCTTTCATGGAAATGAAGTTCCTGTTCCTTTAAACCGCTACGGAAAAATTGAAACGTCTTATTTTGACTTTCTGTATCATCCTTTAAAGGAAGAAAACGGAACAATTTCAGGTATTTTAGTGACCGTAACAGAAGTAAGCGAAAAGGTAGAAGCACGCAAAAAAATCGAGCTCAACGAAGATCGTCTAAAAATTGTTGTCGAAGCCAGTGAATTGGGTACATGGGAATTGAATGTAAAAACCAGAAATCCTATTTACTCTAAAAGATATCTCGAAATTATTGGCGGTTACACTGAAGATGTTTCGCTGACTCATGAAGAATTACTAGCACATCTTCATCCTGATGATTTGTATGTTAGAAATAAAGGTTTTAAAGAAGCTTTAAGTTCAGGATTTCTAAATTATGAAGTACGCGTAATCTGGAAAGATCAATCGATACATTGGATTGAAGGCAAGGGAAAAGTTTTTTATGATGAAAATGGTGAACCAGAAAAACTTATTGGCACGATAAGAGATATTACAGCAGAAAAAAAATACCAGCAGAAAATTGAAGAAAGCGAGAAAAAACTCCGCAATCTTATTATGCAGTCGCCTGTTCCAAAGGCAATTTTAAGAGGCCAGGACTTTACAATCGAAATGGCCAATTTTGTGCTTTTAAATAATATCTGGAAAAAAGAAGAAGCAGCTATACAAGGAAAAAATCTATTGGAAATTTTTCCAGAACTCGAGAAACAGAAATATGCCAAACTGCTCAAACAAGTATACGAAACAGGAAAAGTTTATGCAGAATCGGAATCACTTCTCTACATTGAAAACAAAAAGGATATCAATCAGTTGTATGTAGATTTTGAATTTGCTCCGCTTCGCGAAAGCGACGATTCTATTTCTGGAGTAAGAATGACTCTGATTGATGTTACCGAAAAAGTAGAAGCCAGAAAAAAAATAGAAGAAAGCGAAATGCGATTCCGTTCTCTTACCGAAAGTATTCCGCAATTGATATGGGAAACTGATGCAGAAGGAAATGCTTTATTTACCTCTGGAAAATGGTTGGAATATACAGGAATTAAGCCCGGTGTTGAAGGTTCTTGGGAAGCCATGATACATCCTGATGATTTTGAAGAGAATGTCAGAATCTGGCAAAATGCTCTTAAAACTGGCGAGATGTACCGTTGTGATGTGAGAATGCGAAGAAAAGATGGAAGTTATAGATGGCATACTGTTATTGGAGAGCCTGTTTATAATATTGAAAATAAAATTATAAAATGGGTTGGCGCCTTTACAGACATTCATACTGAAAAAGCATTTACACACGAATTAGAACAGCAGGTTACAGCTCGAACAAGAGAACTAATCCAGATCAACGAATCGCTTCGAAAAAGCGAAGAACGTTATCACTTAATGGTTGAAGAAGTTCAGGAATACGCTATTTTATACCTCAACCCCGAAGGAATTATCGAAAACTGGAATGCTGGAGCCGAAAAAATAAAAGGCTATAAAGCGGATGAGATTGTGGGGAAATATTTTGCTGTTTTCTACACTAAAGAAGATCAAAAAAACAATCTTCCTCAAAAACTGCTGCAGCAAGCACGAGAAAAAGGGAAAGTAATTCATGAAGGCTGGCGCACTCGAAAAAATGGAAATTTATTTTGGGCAAGCGTTGTTATCACTGCTGTACACAACAAAAAGGGAGAAGTTATAGGTTTCTCAAAAGTGACTCATGATTTAACCGATAAAAAAAGAGCAGACGATACCTTAAAATTGAATGCTATGGAATTGGAGCAGAAAAATAACGAGTTGGAAGAAATGAATAAAGAGCTTCAATCTTTTGCTTACATTTCGAGTCATGATTTACAGGAGCCATTAAGGAAAATTCAAACTTTTGCTTCGCAGATTATAGAAAAAGAAGCTGTTAATTTATCTGAAAATGGATTAGATAAATTCAAAAGAATGCAAAATGCTGCACAGCGAATGCAGACTTTGATTAACGATTTACTTTCTTATTCTAGAACCAATATACAGGAACGCATTTTTGTAAAAACAGATCTTGCTCAAATTATTAACGAAGTAAAAGATGATCTGAAAGAAGAACTGGAACAAAAAAATGCTGTAATTGAAGTTGAAAAAACATCAGAAGTTGATATCATTTCTTTCCAGTTCAAGCAGTTATTATATAATTTAATAAGCAACTCACTGAAATTTTCTGATCCGAATGTACCTATTCAAATCAAGATCAGAAGCGAAATCAAATCAGGAAAAGATTTCGATAACGAAAAATTAATCTCTTATAAAAACTACTGCCACATTCAGGTTTCTGATAACGGAATTGGTTTTGAATCGCAGTACAATAAAAAGATTTTTGAAGTTTTCCAGCGTTTACACGGAAGAGACCGTTACAACGGAACCGGAATTGGACTTGCAATTGTAAAAAAAATTGTAGAAAACCATAACGGAATAATAACAGCTTCGGGCGTTCAAAACAAAGGAGCTTCCTTTGATATTTATATTCCAGTAAGCTAAAAATATTCAAATTCAAAATTCAAATTCAAAATTTCAATAAAAAAACGGAAATAACTTTAAAGCTATTTCCGTTTTATTTTTTTTAAAAGAAACTAATTATCTAGAGAAAACGGTAATTATACCAGTTGTTTTGTCTTTAATTTTAAGTTCTTTGTTAGTAAGATTCATAATATCACTAGTTGTAGTAACACCTCCAATAGTTAGTGTTAAATCATTGTGAGATCTTACATAAGTTCCAGTTGTTTCTACCAATGCACAATCACTTCCATTATAATCTCCGTAAACTGCAGCATTACTCAATCTTAGATCTAAGTAATCTACAGAACAGCCGCTTTGATTAGCTGGTGCATCAATTAAAACTTCTTTTCCGTCAGCGCCAATTGTTCCTGTTTGTCTCAAGTTGTATTTTCCTTGAAGTGGAACGATTGTTTCTCCTTCGTTATCGTCACTGCTACATGATGCGGCAAATAATCCTAAACTTAAGGCTGATACTAATAATAATCTTGTAGTTTTCATGTTTGATTTGTTTTTTATTGATATAATTTAATAATGCTAAATTAAACGTATATACTTACAAAAAATTTCATGATTTAAGGAATTTATTACATAAATCGCATTTTAACTAAATTTTATTTTAGACCTTTATTTACATTTTGGAAGATCAGATAAATATGTATCAATCATATGCTGAGTAATCGGTTTCAAATGTCTATTTGTATTTAAAGGGTAAGGGGCATATCTGTCAAAACATTCTATTGAATTGGGAGATACTTTAAAATACCAAACTTTCGCTCTACCATTATTATCAAAAAAAGTTGTGGTATCACAAACTGTAATTTTTTTTAAATCAAAATATCTAGCATCATAATATGAATCACAATATCCTTCGTCTGATTTTGATTTTTCTTCATAATGATCTACTACCCAAACCATACAGTCTGTTTTTCTCATAGCTAAACTAAGACCTATACATAATCCTATGAGAATAGTTACTAATACCAAATTTCTAATTATTTTATTTGGTGATTTCTCCACATTATTAACTAAAGTTAATATCGATACTGATTCTTTTATTTTTTCTTCTTGGTTTGATTCGGAATTCTTGCTATCATTTTGTTCCAGTCCTTCACTATTAAAACTTTCTCTTGAGACATTTTCAATTTTCACCCCATCAATTAAATTATCAGAAGAGACTATTTTGCTTGGAACATCTGTATTTGTCAATTCATTAAATAATTCTATATCCTCTTCATCAATCTTTTTTCTAAACTCTCTAAAAGGTCTTGGCTGAAGATCTACCAGTATTGCTGCTAATTGAATTGTATCTTCTGCTGGTCTTTCTGTTACGCCTAAAAGAAAACGTTTGACTGATTCTAATTTGTTCAGTTCGTCATCTCCAAATAAGTTTTTTTTATCCTTATCAAATGGAAAATCAAAAAAGGATTCAAAAGCATTTAAGTCATCCTTATTATTATTTGACCGAAATCTTTTAATACATAATTTTTTAAGTTTTGCTGGTGTTGGCGAACTTAAATTGGTTGAATACTCTCCATTTATTTCCACTTCATATTTAGCTTTAATAGCTTTTTTATAATCTTCAAAAGTATTGTTTGACATAGGCATTTTCAACTTTTTAGAACTTTTCTAAAGTATATTATTCTACTTATTAGAACTTATTCAAACTTTAGAAAAATATATTAAACTTTCCTGACTTTCTGATAAACCCAAGCTCAGAACCGTTGTTACTTTGCCTCAACAAAATGAGTTAACGTTTTGATCTGCAGGTCAAAAACAAATGTACAAAACTAGTTAAGTACACAAGTGCGGAAAACCGTAAAACGGAGTTTATCTGGGAAGTATAAATAAAGTTTTATAGTTCTACGCACTTCACTTCCCAAAGCAGTGGTATTGCTAAAAAGATTCAGAAAAGTTCTGAACGGCTTTACCTCATCTAATTTTTAATCTTAAAAAAAAATGAAAACACTATATCTATTGGGAGCGTGCGCGCTATTGTCAACTACATTATTTTCTTGTACTGCTGACGAATTTGAAACTGAAGCGAAAAAAACAGAACTAATTAAAACCAATAATGTACAGGCTAGTCCTGGACCAGATGATGATCCGATTCCGGTTAATCCACCACCAAAAAAACCATAAATAAAATTCGAAGTATTGATTTTATTGCTAATTTCGGGGAAAGTAAGATTTATGTTACGATCCCCGATTTTTTGCTTATTTACACTTCTTCTCTTTTTATCTTGTAAAAAGGAAACTTCTATTCCTATTAAACCTGATAAATCCAAAAAATATGGTAACAGCCTGCAGCAAAAAGCAGTCGAAGAATTTAAAAAAAGTAATTATAATAGTGCTTTTTACTACTTCAATAAGTCTAAAATTATTTATGAATCTACAAAAGATAGTGCTGAAATTGTCTACAGTGTAATTCAGATGGCTAATATCCAGCAAATAAACGGAGATTATTATGGCAGTAAAGAAACTTTAACCGAAGCACTTCCATATGTTAAAAAAGAATTCAATTATTCTGCTGCAATAAATAATTTATTTGGAATCGCAGATAAAGAACTCTCTCTTTATAACGATGCCATCTATTATTACGGTCAGGCAATCAAAAGTGTTACAGATTCCGTTTCAACAGTATCTCCATTAAATAACATTGCAGTTGTTTATATCAAACAAAAAAAATACAATAAGGCAGTTGAAATTTTAGAATCCATTTTAAACAAAAATTTTCTAGATAACAAGATAACTTCTATCAAAAGTAAAGCACGAATTAACGACAACCTTGGTTTTGCTTATTTTAAAGAAGGAATGGAAGAAAAAGGTTTTCAGTTGTTAAATGAAGGCTTAAAACTGAGAACTCAAATCAACGATGAGTACGGTACTATTGGAAGTTATCTTCATTTTGCCGAATTCTATTCTAAAAAAAACATTTCAAAATCAAATGAATATGCAAAAAAAGCGTACGAAACTGCCACTAGTTTTAATAGTGTTGACGAGCGTCTAAAAGCGTTATCTATTTTAATTACGAATGGTTCGGGAACAAAATATGCTCAAAAATACATTTCGATTAATGATAGTATTATTAGTGTTAGAAATAATTTTAAAAACAAATTTGCAAAAATCAAGTACGATTCTAAAAAGGAAAAAGACGAAAACCAAAAACTTCGTTTAAAAAATGCTGAAAATTTACTATCAATTCAACGCGGGGAATATCAACAATATTTATTCATTACTATTTCCCTTTTTTTGGCCGTGCTAATTTTTTATCTTAGAAAATATTACAGAAATAAAAACCGTACAGAAAAATTACAAACCGCCTACGATACCGAAACCAGAATTGCCAAAGACATTCATGATGAATTGGCAAATGATGTTTTTAACACCATTACTTTTACGCAGACTCAGCCTTTGGAATTTGAAAGTACAAAAGAAAACTTAATTCAAAAACTAGATCATATTTACACACGTGTCCGTGGCATTTCAAAAGAAAATAATAGCATCGACATTAAAACTAATTATGCTCTCAACTTAAAAGAAATGCTTTCGACTTATAATAGTGATCATACAAACGTCATTATTAACAGTATAGAAAAACTGAATTGGGATTTAATTGATGAAATTAAAAAAGTTACCATTTATAGGGTTCTACAAGAATTAATGGTAAATATGAAGAAACATAGTCAAGCATCGTTAGTTGTGGTAAAGTTTGACTGCAACGGAAAAACAATTTTTATTGACTACACAGATAATGGAAAAGGCACTCAAAAACATAAAATTATAAAAAATGGTTTACAAAATATGGAAAACCGTATTTTGTCTACTAAAGGAACTATTACTTTTGACACTGAACCAGATAAAGGTTTTAGAGTAAAAATAACAATGCCTAAATAAAAGCCTATGTTTAAAAAAGTAATAATAGCCGAGGATTTTGAAGAATTCAACTTAGCCGTAAAACAAACCTTAAAGGATTTCAACATTGCCAATTTTCAGCATGCAAAATATTGTGATGATGCTTTTCTAAAAATAAGAAAAGCCATTCAGGATAATGATCCATATGATTTATTAATCAGTGATCTTTCGTTTAAAAAAGACCATCGCGAAGTAAAAATCGGCAGTGGTGATGAATTAATTCAAAAAGTTCGTGAACTGCAGCCAGACATTAAAATTATTGCCTACTCTGTTGAAGATAAAAACATTCGCATAAAATCACTTTTTGAAGACTCACAAATTAATGCTTTTGTATTGAAAGGACGAAACAGCATTGAAGAACTCAAAAAAGCAATTACAATAATTTCAAGTTCCGATCAAAAATTTATTTCGCCAGAAGTTTCCTCTGCACTTCAGGTAAAAGGGAATTATGAGATAGATGATATTGATATAAAAATTCTAAAATATTTGTCTTCTGGAACATCTCAAGATGAAATTATAGATATTTTTAAAAGCTCGGATATAAAGCCAAATAGTAAAAGTGCGATGGAAAAACGATTAGCAAAACTCAAAGACTTTTTTAAAGCTAATAATACCGTTCATTTGGTTTCAATTGTAAAAGATATGGGGATAATTTAAATCTCTTTTATTCTATTTTTCAAAGCTCCTTTGGGAGCTTTTTTTATTTCTTCAATTTTAATTTTTTGGATTATGGATTTCCGTAAAATCCTGGTTTTGATTGGGTTTACTTTTGGAATACAAAAACAATTTAATATTAATTAAAACCTTAGATCATGAAAGATTACTATGTAAACAACAATGCTCAATTTAATGGAGATCATGAAGTTCATACTGATGACTGCAAATACTTCGAAAGCATTATAAGTAAAAAATACCTTGGCTCATTCTCAAACTGCAAATCAGCCGTAGATGAAGCTAAAAAAACTTACACTAAATCTAATGGTTGCAAAACTTGTTGTAATGCTTGCCATACCACCTAATTTATTATGGGCTTTCGATTTCAAAAAAGAATAAAACTTGGAGGAGGAATAGGTTTGAATATTAGCAAATCTGGAATTTCTCCAAGTGTTAGAACTAAAATAGGCACATTTAGTAAAAGTGGATATTCTACAAAAACGGGGATACCAGGCGTTAGATATCAAAACAGTGGTTGTCTTGTTTTATTTGTCTTTACTGGTCTTTTTACATTTTTAATTTATAATCTCAAATAAAACTAACAATGAATCACAAAAAAATTGCAACATTTTCATTTTCGCTTATAGTAATTATTATACTTATTATTTCCTGTTCAGACTCAGCGGAAAATTCGAGCTCAGGATCCAGTTCAAATTCAAATTGTCCAACAAAAACGTGTGGAGATTTTTCAACTCAAGCACAAGCACAAGCCACTTACGACAGCAACAGAAAATGTTACAAAAACCTAGATGCTGATGGAGATGGAAAAGCATGTGAATCTTTAAAATAAAATAGTAACTATGATAACACTAGAACTCAAAAGCCATTTTTTAAGATTATATCAAATGGCATTATCAGATGATCAATTTGACGTATTAGAACTTCAAATGCTGTATCATTTTGCAGACGAAAGAGGAATTCCGAAAGATGAATTAGACAAACTATTTCTGAATCCTATTACTACAGAATTCATAGTTCCTGAAGCGTTAAATACCAAAATTGAATATCTGTACGATTTTACCAGAATTATTTGGGCAGATGGAAAGATAACGGATGACGAATTAAATATGCTGAGAAAATATTGTCGAAAATTTGACTTTGTTGAAGAAAACATAAATGATTTATCTGATTATCTTATTGATTGCGTTCAGAAAAATATTGGCAAAGAAGAAATTATTAGTCAACTAAACACTTAATTTATGAAACCACTTACACAATTATTTAGTTTAAAAAAATCTGAGGATCCTTCTTTCAAAATTACAGAAGAAAACGAAGAAGACAGAGAACAAATTAGAATTACTTATTATCAAAGCGGTTTTGCCGCATCTGTAAAAGCTACTGGAAAACCAATTGTTTTAAAAGCATGTCTGCAAAATCTATATATGAGTTTTGAGGACCAATGCAGAAAACAAAAAATGGAACAAGACAGGCTGAAACAACCTTATCGCGAAGAGCAGGAAAAAAATAGAACCGAACTTAAAAAATCTGAAGCTGCAATTGGTATCTACGAAAAAAAAGAACAAGATCTCAACAATAATATAGACCAGATTAAAAACGAAATTATAGAAGTTAAACGTAATCCTGACAAATACGGAATTGAAGAAGGAAAAGGTTTAAAAGCACAGTTTTATATTGGTTTGATTCTTTTATTGCCAATCACTCTTTATGTTTTAGTCTTTTACATTTCAGCATCTTATTCCGCTTTTTTTAAAGAATTTTCAAATGACAGCTTAACCGCAGCGATCTTTGATGCTGATGCGTTTACAAATGCTTTTAAAGCAAGCTGGCTAGAAGGAGTTTTAGTGGTCACAATTCCATTTGTTTTTATGGGATTAGGATATGTTATTCATATGGTGCAAAAAGGAAAAGGAATTAAAAATATTTTTAGACTCATTTCGCTTTTTGCTATTACATTTTTATTCGATTCTCTTTTAGCTTATATCATTGAGAAAAAAATATATGAATTTAATAAAACAACAGAATCTGCTCCATATAATTTGAACATTGCTCTTGGTGAACCAGAATTCTGGATGATTATATTTGCCGGTTTTGTAGTGTATATAATCTGGGGACTTGTATTCGATTTTGTTATGAAGGAATTCGAAAACATTGATAAAATTCGTGCTTTCATTAGAGGCAAAAAAGAGCATTTATTGAATCTAGAAAAATTGAAAATAGAATATGTTAATAAAGTAAATGATTTTAAAGAACAGATCGTTACTATAAATGGCAAAATCTCAGAGCTTCAGTTAAAAATTGATGGTTTTGTTTTTCCTGTAAAAGAGTATCTTCATTATCATCATCAATACAAAGAAGGATGGTTTCAAGCGATTAATACTGAAATTGCATTACCACATAAAGAAAAAGTTGAATTACTTGAAGGCTGCGAAAATTTATCTGAAGAACATCTTGGAAGATTAAATTTAGTTGATCCTGATTTTCAACATTTAGTTTATTTTAAAAACTAATTCTATGAGAACAATTATACTAAGACTATCCTTTTCTTTATTACTAATTTTATTCTTTTCATGCAAAGAAGAAACCAAAAATGAAGAAAAAGAAACAGTAGTTAAAAAAGCTGTATCAGAAAATTATAATATCAGCATTTTGGTTGATCTATCAGATCGCATTAGTCTCAAAAAAAATCCAAATCCTACAATGGAAATTTATCAAAGAGATTTAGGATATATCAAATCAGTTTCTGAAGCTTTTACGCAGCATTTAAAATCAAAAAGGATGAGACAGATTGATGACAAAATGCAATTGTTTTTTAATCCTGAACCCGAAAATTCTGAAATTAATTCTATTTCTAAACAATTAAGAATTGCGGTTAACAAAGACAATGCTTCTAAAAAATTATTGAATTCCATAAATGAGACTTATTCTTTAAAAACTGCTGCAATTTATGAATCGGCAATTAAAGACGATAAATATATTGGTTCAGATATTTGGAATTTTTTCGACAGTAAAATACAAGATCAGTGTATTGATAAAGGTTACAGAAATATTCTGGTTATTTTGACTGATGGATATATATTTTATGATGGAACACAAATCAAAGAAGGAAATTTATCTACTTATTTAACACCTCAGCTGATTAAACAGAATGGTTTAAATAGTAACGATTGGCAAAAAAAATTCGATAAAGAAAATTTCGGTTTCATTAAAATCAATGCAGATTTATCGAGTCTGGAGGTTTTAGTTTTAGGAATAAATCCGAGTAAAAATAACCCGTTTGAAGAAAAAGTCATAAAAGAATATTGGACAAAATGGCTATCTGAAATGCAGATAAAACATTTCGAAATTAAAAATGCTGATCTTCCTTCTAATATGGACAAAATTATAAAGGATTTTATTCTAGAAAAAGAATAAAAAACAAACCCTATGTGTTTTAAAGAGGAACTTTATTGTCCTCTTTTTTCCGTTTAAATCCTTTTCTTAAAAAATTATTTTTAAAATTTTGGTTCATTACGGATTTCCATAATACACTGGTTTTTATTGCGTTTACCTTTGGTTTATTAATTTAAACTACGAACCAATGGAAATGAATATCCAACTAAAATCATTAGCAGATAAAATAAATCAGCTGAAAAGTAAAATTGAAACCGAAGAATCTACAAAACATGCTTTTGTACTGCCATTTATACACATTTTAGGTTACGATGCTTTTAATCCGCTAGAAGTAGTTCCAGAATTTACAGCCGATTTGGGACTTAAAAAAGGAGAGAAAGTAGATTATGCTATTTTTCAAAATGGAGAACCTATTATAATTGTTGAATGCAAAAGCTGGAAGGAAAAACTTACAGTTCATAATTCGCAATTGTTTCGCTATTTCCACGTTACTAAAACCCGATTTGCCCTCTTAACAAACGGAATCAATTATCAGTTTTTTACCGATTTAGACGACCAGAATAAAATGGACGAAAAACCCTTTTTAGAATTTGATATCTGTAATTTAAAAGAAAACACAATCAACGAGATTGCAAAATTTCACAAAGCCAATTTCGACGTAAACAATATTGTAAGCAATGCCAGTTCGTTAAAGTACATTAAAGAAATCAAGAAGCTGATAAATGCCGAATTAGAAAGTCCTTCAAACGATTTTACAAAATTATTTGCAAGCAGAATATATACAGGAAGATTGACTGAAAAAGTAGTTGATGAATTCAAAGATTTGGTTCAGAAATCCGTTAGTCAATTTATTAATGATAAAATCAACGATAGATTAAATGCGGCTCTAACCAAAGAAACAATTAAACAGCAGGATGAAGAAATTGCAATAATAGAAGACGACAATAAAATTAACACTACCGAGGAAGAACTTGAAGCATATCGAATAGTGGTTGCTATTTTACGTCGAAAATTGCCAACAAACCGCATTGTGCATCGTGACACTCAATCTTATTTTGGAATTTTACTGGATGACAACAATCGTAAACCTTTGTGCAGACTTCATCTTAATGGCAGCAAAAAATATATCAGCCTTTTTAATGATAATAAAACCGAATCTAAAATTGCTATTTTATCGATAGACGATATTTATCAATTTGAGAAAGAATTATTAGATACAGTAGTTCTTTATGAAACCGAATAAAATCAAGTATAAGTACGCATTTTGGCAGACTCAATTCTAATTAGATTTATCCCTAATCAAAATCTAACCCAATACCACAAACGCCTATGCAAAAAAACTACCTCATCTTACTTTTATTATTTACTTTTTATTCCTGCAAAAAAGCCTCCGCTCCGCCTCCACAGCAAATAAATTCTTTTTATAAAGAAGTTGTAACTGCCGACGACCGCAAAACCATTACTCAGGAAGAAGCCAAGACCTATCACGTAAATACGACTTATAAATACAAATATAGAACGGGAAATCCAGGACGTTATGAATATAATTATGATATAAAAGGAATAAACTTCAAAGGCGATTCGGTTTTTGGAAATGTAAATGTTCAAGGAAAATATGGTGCTGGAATTTTAAAAGATAGTTTATCCGAAATAGAAATTAATACCGAATGGGTTTCGCACGGAAAACTAAAAGCTTTAGACAAAAAAGGAAATCAATACGATTTAATCGTGAAATAAATTATTTAATGAAATATACTTTACTTATACTATTTGTCTGTTTAACATCTTTCAATCTGCCAGAAACCAGTGTATTTATATGTGGACCAAAAGGCGCAAAGAAATATCATTACAATGAAAATTGCCGCGGCTTAAGTTCTTGCAGTCATGGTACAGTAAAAACATCCCTTAAACAGGCTCAAAATTTAGGTTTAACACTTTGCGGATGGGAAGATTAATTATCTTCCCATTTTTACATTTAATTATTTGATAATAATCACTTTACAATAAATTCACATTAGTTTTATTAATTTGATATAAAACTAATCGTTATGAAATTCTTTAATCTAAATTTTCTGGTATCATTCAAAGAATGGCTTTTTCTAAGAGCTATGCAATCTTCTTTCCTACACTAACAAATAGTTTAAAAACAAAGGAAAGACATATTGAATGAATAAAATTGAAAACTCATTTTTGAACAAAAACCAATTTGGGGAAGATTTCTTGTGGGGTGTTTCTACCGCCGCTTTCCAAATTGAAGGTGCTCATGATTCTGACGGAAAAGGTTCTTCTATCTGGGATGTTTTTACTTCTCAAAAAGGAAAAATAAAAAACGGACATCATGCCCTAACAGCCTGCGATTTCTACAATTCTTATCAAGATGATATTGATCTGATTCGGGAACTTAATATTCCGAATTTTAGATTTTCTATCAGCTGGCCTAGAATTATGCCAACTGGAGTTCATCCTGTAAATCAGGCCGGAATTGATTATTACAACAAAATTATAGATTCTCTTCTTGCTTCTGGAATTGAACCCTGGATAACACTTTATCATTGGGATTTACCGCATGAACTTGAATTAAAAGGAGGCTGGACCAACCGAGAATCGGTTTCCTGGTTTTCAGAATATGTTGACGTTTGTGTGCAGCATTTTGGCAGCAGGGTAAAAAACTGGATGGTGATTAATGAACCTTCTGTATTTACTGGAGCAGGTTATTTTTTAGGAATTCACGCGCCGGGAAAAAAAGGAATTACCAATTATCTAAAAGCGATGCATCATGTGACTTTGGCAACAGCCGCAGGAGCTAAAATTATTCGAAATAGAGTGCCTCATGCCAATATTGGTACAACATTTTCATGTACGCATATTGAGCCTGCTACAGAAAGCACTAAAGATGTTGAAGCCGCAAAACGTGTAGATACTTTATTGAACAGAACTTTTATAGAACCCATTTTAGGATTGGGTTATCCGCAGAAGGATCTTCCTGTACTAAAAAAACTGAACAATTATATTGTTGAAGACGATTTAGATAATCTCGCATTCGATTTTGATTTTATAGGCCTGCAATGTTACACGCGTGAAGTCGTAAAATCAGCAATGCTGATTCCGTATATTGGTGCAGAATTAGTAAGCGCTGAAAAGCGAAATGTAATTTCGACAGAAATGGGATGGGAAGTTTATCCGCCGGCTTTATATCATGTTCTTAAAAAATTCAATAAATACGAGGGAATAAGAAAAATCATTATTACCGAAAATGGCGCTGCCTTTCCTGATACAGTAACAAACGGAAAAGTTTTTGATATCAAAAGAACACATTACATTCAGGATCATCTGGAACAAATTTTAAAAGCAAAAGAAGAAGGTTTAAACGTAGAAGGTTACTTTGTATGGAGCTTAACCGATAATTTTGAATGGGCTGAAGGTTATAATGCCCGTTTTGGACTGATTCATGTCGATTTTGAAACACAAAAAAGAACAATAAAAAATTCAGGATTATGGTTTAAAGATTTCTTGTCTTAAGTCCTGATTCTTAAAAAAGAATAAAGCCTTTCATAATTAATTTGTGAAAGGCTTTTTTTAGTTTAAAAACAGCAATCGATTAACGCAATCTGTATTTATAATTTTGCTTTAAAATTCCGACGTGTACTTTACCATTTGGTTTTAAGTGGGTAGTTACGAGAATATATTTTTCTTCTGGATATTTTACATCAAAACTAAAGGTTGTGTCTTTTACTTTAACATGCAGTTGGTGTATCCCATCTTCTGATACTGAAAGTGCAGCGGTCTCATAGGTTGGCAATGCTTCTGTTGCTTTTAAGTTGATCTCTTTAACTTTCTTATTATCTACAAGTATTTCTAGTTTTACTTTATCTAATTTCATGTCAGTTGGCTGTTCAAACGACACGACATATTTTTTACATCCAAAAACGCAAAAAACAATTAATAAGGCTAGAATCTTTTTCATTATAAATATTTTTATTTTTATAAATATAGATATTTTTTCACGAAGACCATAAAGAAAAGACATCCTTAATTTTGTTCTAAATCGGAACTAAAACTTGTGAAAATTCGATGAAAAAAAAGTGCTGTTTTGAGCAAAAAAAATCACTTATTTCACTGATTTTATTAGGTTTATCGGGATTTTTTTCTTATCTTTATATAGTAAATAACAGTAAATATATGCCGAAAAACAAACTTTTTAAAAGCCAAGATTACACCTCAAAAAATTATTCTTTTTACTTCACAATGCATTTTATTTTTCAGAATGCTTCTAAGTTTCATTTCGAAACTATTCCATCTAATCTTTTTGCTGCACAAAGTATAAACAAGCAGAAAACAGCTGGGCAAAAGCTCGAATTACAATCTTAATTATTTTCTGAAGATTTATTTCTGATTCATTTTTAGGAAATATGTCTTTAAAATTCAGTCAAAGATTTCCTTTTTCAGGAAACTCTTTCGACTCTTCATGTTTATTATTCACCAAAACTATATCTATATGCCATTATTTTTTACTTCTGCAATTCTATTCTTATTAGCAATTTCAATTATTGCTTCAATTCTACATTTTTCTGCTATTTTTTAATAGTCCGAAACCAACTTTTGTCGGACTTATTGCATCTATTATGATAAGGATTTGTTCCTAATTAAATAACATTTAAAAATTCAAACTCGACTTTCGTTGGGAATTTTCAGGAATCTCGGGAAAACGCGGGAATTGCGGGAATCCCTTATCAACAAAGGCCTCAAAGCGCCTTTACTTTGCACCAGAAATTAGTTCAAGTTTTGTCTGCAGACTAAAACAAAAATGTAAAACTAGTTCTAATTAAACATTGTGAAAAACTTTAAGACCGAGTTTATTCGGGAAGTATAAATTACGTCTTACAGTTCTACACAACTACTTCCCTAAAACAATTTGGTGTCGCCAAAATAGACTTCGGACAATTCCGAACAGCCACACCTATGTCTAATTTCTAAATTAAATAAAAATGAAAAAACTAATACTATTGTTCGCTTTTGCGTCATTGTTCTCTATATTTTCTTGTACTGCTGATGATTATGAAACACAGCCAAAAAAGAAAATCCATTTTGCGCCACCTGCTGATCCAGATCCAGACGGCCCAGGTGATGCTCCACCTCCAACATTACCTCCAACAGGTCCTAAATAAATATGTTTTTAGTATCTAATTAATTACTATTTTCGGGGAAAGTAAATTTATATGTTACGGTCCCCGTCTTTTTATTTTATTATCTTTCTTTTTCTTTTTTCCTGTAAAGAAAAAAAGACCATTACTACCAACATAGAACCTATAAGTAAAGAGGCACTTAGATTAAGAAATAGAGGGATTGAAAATTATAACAAACAAAACTTCAATAGTGCTTTTTACGATTATAATAAATCAAAAATTCTTTTTGAAACTTTAAAAGACAGTGCTAATATTGGATATATTCTGATTGAAATGGCAAAAATTCAACAAGTAAATGGTGACTACTATGGCAGTAAAGAAACTGCCACAGAAGCATTCCCATATACTGAAGGCAATAGAGAGTATAACGCAGCATTAAATACTTTATTGGGTATTGCAGACAAAGAACTTTCTCTATACAATGATGCAATTCTTTATTACAAACAAGCTACCATTGGCTACAGAAAACCTTCTGAAAAACAAGTTCCATTAGGAAATATTGCCGCTGTTTATATTCATCAAAAAAAATATAACGATGCTATTAATCTTTTAGAGTTTCTTTTAAACAAAAAGTCAACAAAAGATAAAGCAACTGCTTATGAAAAAGTCATATTTTTAGATAATTTAGGTTATGCTTACTTTAAAAAAGGAATGGATGAAAAAGGGTTTGGTATAATGAGTGAAGCACTTCGAATCAGAATTGAATCTGAGGATACTTATGGGAGCATCGAAAGTTATCTTCATCTTGCCGATTATTACTCAAAAAAAGATCTTCAAAAATCGGATGAAAATGCCCTCGCAGCTTATAATATTTCTACAAAACTCAATAGTGTCGACGAAAGATTAGAAGCACTGCAAATTCTAATTTCTAATGACAACACGACTAAAACCTCCCAATATACTCAAAAGTATTTTACATTAAACGACAGCATTATCAAAGTTAGAAACAACTTTAAAAATAAATTTGCCAAAATTAAATACGATTCGAAAAAAGAAAAAGACGAAAACGAAAAACTTCGTTTAGAAAAAGCAGAAAATCAATTGTC
>JASCOF010000008.1 GCA_029960065.1 Flavobacteriaceae bacterium PS02336
CGAACAGAGAAGTTAAGCCCGCCTGCGCAGATGGTACTGCAGTTTTGTGGGAGAGTATGTCGTCGCCTTTCTTTTAAGAATCCTCATCATTTTTATGATGAGGATTTTTTTTTGGTTTTAATTGTTTGGTAAATCTTTCTCTAAAATGTATTATTCAATTTTTGTTAAATTATAGTCAATTGTTCGTCTTAGCTATTGATACTTTAGAATTTTAGAATTTGAATGAGTATTTTTGTGTTTAAATTATTTATTTAAATATGAGAAAAAGTATTTTACTGTTGGCACTTTTTGTTATTACAAGTTTAAGTGCTCAACAACGTCCCAAATTAGTTGTAGGTATAGTCGTTGATCAAATGAAAATGGAATATTTATATCGTTTTTCAGATGATTTTTCCCCAAATGGTTTTAAGAAGTTAATGAACAATGGATTTGTATTCCAGAATATGCATTACAACTATATGCCAACTTATACCGCCCCAGGACATGCTTCAATTTATACAGGTACTACTCCGGCTACACATGGAATTGTAGGTAATGAATGGTTTAGCAGAACTCTAGGTAAAGAAATGTATTGTACAGATGATGCAGGTGTTAAAACAGTAGGTGACGGTACAGCAGAAGAAGGTGCTATGTCTCCAAAAAATCTTCAAAGTACAACCATAACTGATGAAGTTCGTATGGCTACTAATTTTGAGGGAAAAGTAATCGGAATGAGTTTAAAAGATCGTGGAGCAATTTTACCTGCAGGACATTTTGCCAATTGGGCATTTTGGTACAGTAAAACAGGATCGTTTATTTCTAGTACTTTTTACGGTGAAAAATTACCAGAATGGGTTTCTGAATTCAACAATGAAAAAAACTACCTAAAATATATTAATAAAGGATGGGATTTGTACAAACCAGCTTCGGTTTATAATGAAAGCCTACCAGATAATAATCCATACGAAGGTAAATTGTATGGAAGTGCTACTCCTGTTTTTCCATACGATTTAAAATCGATGTACGAGAAGAATGATGCAGGAATTATCCGTGCAACTCCTTACGGAAATGATTTACTAGCTGAATTTGCAAAAAGAGCAATCGAAAAAGAAGAATTAGGTAAAGACAATATCACAGATTTCTTAACTGTTAGTTTTTCTTCTACAGATTATGTTGGTCACTTACTTGGACCAAGATCAATGGAGCTTCAAGATACTTATTTAAGATTAGATCAAACTATTGCTGACTTTTTAGCTTACTTAGATAAAACGGTTGGAAAAGGTAATTATTTATTATTCTTAACAGCTGATCATGCTGGTGCTGAAAATGTTATTTACTTAAAAGATCGTAAGTACAATGTAGATAATTATCCTTCGAAAGAAGTGAAAAAAAGTTTACAGGACTTTTCGGTTAAAACTTTCGGAGTGGACTTGATTTTGAATTATTCGAATTTTAATATTTTCTTTAATAAACAAATCATTAAGGATAAAGGATTGGAATTAATACAAGTAAAAAAAGCCTTTAAAGAATTTTTAATTTCGCAGCCACAAGTTAAGAGAGTTTATACTGAAGAAGAAGTTTTAGCTAACGCAGGAAATGATTATGCTTTAAATTTTGTTGCTAAAGGTTATGATGTTACCCAAAACGGTGACTTAGTTATTGTTGATAAACCTGGAGATATTGAATATAGTACAACAGGAACATCTCATGGAACAATTTGGAGCTACGATACTCATGTTCCAGCAATTTTTTATGGTTGGGGAATTAAGAAAGGAGAATCTTATGACAAAAAAGCAATTACAGAAATAGCTCCAACAATTGCACAAAAAATAAAAGTTACTTTTCCTAATGGAACTGAAGCAAAAGTATTGCAGGAAGTTTTAGATACAAAAAAGTAAAAGATAAAATGAATTTTTAAAAACCTGTTCTTTATGGACAGGTTTTTTTTTGACACAAAAAAAAGGCTTTTCAGTTAAGAAAAGCCTTTGTAATAGTGACTTAGTAAGCACTTATTTTAGTATTAACACTATGCGTTTGCTAATACTATTTCTTCGTTAAAAGGAAGATTCCAAGCTTCAGCAACTCCTTTGTAAAGGATTTTTCCATTAGCAACATTTAATCCTTTTTTCAATTCTTCATTTTCAGCACATGCTTTTTCCCATCCTTTGTTTGCAAGTTGTACAGCATAAGGTAAAGTTGCATTTGTTAAAGCTAATGTAGATGTGTAAGGTACAGCTCCTGGCATGTTAGCTACACAATAGTGAACGATATCGTCAATAATAAATGTCGGGTTTTCGTGTGTGGTTGGAGTACAAGTTTCGATACAACCTCCTTGATCAACAGCAACGTCTACAACAACTGCTCCTGGGCGCATTAATTTTAGCATATCACGAGTAATTAAGTGAGGTGCTTTTGCTCCTGGAATTAAAACAGCACCAACAACTAGATCTGCATCTTTAATTGCTCTAGTGATATTATAATGGTTAGACATTTCTGTATTTACATTTGCAGGCATAATATCGTCTAATTGGCGTAAACGAGGTAAACTTAAGTCCATAATAGTAACTTGAGCTCCTAAACCTGCCGCCATTTTAGCTGCTTGAGTTCCAACAATTCCTCCACCTAAAACTAATACTTTTGCTGGTGGAACACCTGGAACGCCACCTAAAAGAATTCCTCTTCCTTTTAATGGTTTTTCAAGGTATTTTGCTCCTTGTTGAATAGCCATACGACCAGCAACTTCAGACATTGGAACTAAAAGTGGTAAACTACGATCTGTTTTTTCTACAGTTTCGTAAGCTAAACAAACAGCTCCTTTTTCTAGCATTGCATGAGTTAATTCTTCAGAAGATGCAAAGTGGAAATAGGTAAATAGTAGTTGATCTTTTTTAATTAATGGGTATTCAGATGCAATTGGTTCTTTAACTTTGATAATCATTTCTGCAATTGCATAAACTTCTTCAATTGTTGGTAAAACAACCGCACCAGCTTGAGTATATTCTTCATCAGCAAAACCACTTCCTAAACCAGCTGTAGCTTGTACATAAACTGTATGTCCGTGTTTTTTCATTTCTGAAACGCCTGCAGGAGTTAAAGCAACTCTGTTTTCGTTATTTTTTATTTCTTTTGGAACACCTATAATCATGTTGTTATATTTTTTTGTTTTTTATTGAATTTGTTTTACAAAGCTACAGAGAGAGAATAAATTATGGTTTAAGCATTGTTAAATAAGAAAATATTATTTTATTTTTTACTTTTACAGAAAAATATTCTGTTTTTGATCGAATTTTATTCTTCAAAAAGAAAAAAAGACTAAAAATTATTAATCTAATAAAACGTTTTCGTTATGGCTTTAGATGAAATTGACAAAAAAATCCTACGTCTTTTACAAGAAGATGCGCACTACACTTTAAAAGATATCGCAAACAAAATAAACTTGTCTTTAACTCCAGTTCACGATCGAGTAAAACGTCTTGAGAAAGTTGGTATTATAGAAAAATACGTTACCATTTTGGACAAGAAAAAACTAGGAAATAATCTCACAGTGTATTGCCAAGTTACGCTCACAAAACAGACTTATGATACTTCTGAAGGTTTTAATCAATCGATTTTAAATTTACCTGAAGTTGTAGAGTGTAATTATGTTTCAGGAAATTTCGATTATATGCTTAAAATAATAATTCCTGATATGGAAAGCTACCATCATTTTCATCAAAAGAAATTATCTGTTCTGCCTGAAGTTTCTTTAATTAATACTGTTTTTGTAATTTCAGAAGTAAAAAGCACAACAGTTTTACCCATCTAATTTAAGAAAAAGCCACCAAGAAATCTTGATGGCTTTTAGAAAATAGTTAGTTTGGTTGAATTAATAATAAGTGTAACGTCTTACTTTAGCAATATATTTTGCTAAGCGAATTACTTGATGGCTATATCCGTATTCGTTATCATACCAAATATATAATACAATGTTCTTTCCATCTTTTGAAACAATAGTAGCATTGCTGTCATAAATTGAAGGAGCTGATGTTCCAATAATATCAGAAGAAACTAGTTCGTTATTTAAAGAATATTTAATCTGCTCTACAAGTTCTCCTTCGAGGGCATATTTCTTCATTATTTTATTAATGCCGGCAATCGATGTTGCTTTTTTTACCTCTAAATTTAGAACAACCAAAGATCCATTTGGAACTGGAACTCGTATAGCATTTGAAGTCAATTTTCCTTCTAATGATGGTAGTGCTTTGGCAACTGCACTTCCTGCGCCGGTTTCTGTAATAACCATATTTAAAGCGGCAGCTCTTCCGCGACGATACTTTTTGTGCATATTATCAACCAGATTCTGATCATTTGTATAAGAATGGATGGTTTCTAAATGCCCTTTTGTAACCCCTAAAGTATCCTCAATTACTTTTAATACTGGGGTTATGGCATTTGTTGTACAAGATGCGGCAGAAAAAATAGCTACTTCATCTGGGTTGTAGTCGTTTTGATTGACACCATAAACAATGTTTGGAACCCCTTTACCAGGAGCTGTCAATAGAACTTTTTCAACTCCATTGGATTTCAAATGCCTTTTTAAAGCTTCTTCGGTAGTAAAAGCGCCTGTATTATCAATCAATAAAGCATCATTAATTTCATAATGTGTATAATCGATTTCTTCTGGTGCATTTGCAGTTATGATATGAACTGTGGTTCCATTAATAATTAAGGCATTATTTTTTGGATCAGCAATTACAGATCCGTGAAAATCACCGTGAATTGAATCATAACGTAAAAGAGAAGCTCGTTTTTCTAGACTCGAAGCATCATTTTTATCTCTTGTTACGATGGCTCTCAAACGCAATTGATTTCCTTTTCCAGTTTTAGACATTAATTCTCTGGCTAGCAAACGTCCAATTCTTCCAAAACCGTAAAGTATAACATCTTTAGGGAGAATTTCTTTTGATGATTTTGCCTTTTTTAATTTATCGATAACAAAATACCTGGCATCAGGATATTTTTCCTCCTCCAAACCATATTCGTAAGTTAATTTTCCAAGATCTATTTTTGCTGGAGGAAGGTCTAGAGATAAAACGACTTTGGCAATTTCGACAGAGTTAAATATAGTAATTGGTTTACCGACAAATTCTCCTGCATATTGATGAAGATTAATAATATCGCTGACATTTTTATCTAAAAGCTGATTTTTAAATAAAACCATTTCTATTGATTTGTCATACCATAAATCGCTTATGATTTTAATTAATTCGACACCAGCTCTTCTTCGGTCGACTTGTAATGATACCTCTTTTTGGTACAAAGATTTATTGTTCATAATTATTGAATTGAAATAATAAAACGCTCACTTATTTTATAATTTGGCGCAAAAGTATCTATTTCAATCGATTTCGTAAACTATTTTAGCATTTATTTTTAAAAATGAAAAAGCCACCTTAATTTTCTTAAGATGGCTGTTTTGAAGTTTTTAGTCTCAGTCTAGTTTGCAGTTTTAAAATAGCTTAATACTGCGACTGTAAACTTTGACTTAAATAATAATTCTAAATATCTCTCCGTTTCTATTGATCATTTCGATACGAACACTTTGTCCTTCATCTTTTTTACTTAATAATTTTGAAACAGTTTCAACGTTTGTCGCTTTCACATTATCAATGCTCAGGATAATATTTCCTTGTAATTCATTTTGATACTGCATTAAATTCTCGTTTGTGATGTTTTTGATTTTTACGCCATAATCAATTCTGAATTTTTTCTTATCTGCAGCATCAATATTTTCCAATTCTATTCCTTTAAATTCAGCACTATAAAATTCGTTTTTACTTAAAGTTACGGGAACTGTTTTGGTTTTACCATCTTTAATGTAGGTCACTTTTACGACGTCATTAGGGCGTTTTGTGTTGATGTATCCTGACAAATCTGCGTAAGTAGAAATGTTTTGATCGTCAAGTTTTACAATTATATCGCCTTTTCCTAAACCAGCTTTTTCAGCACCAGAATTTTTAGAAACTCTATTAATGTAAAAACCTTGTGTTTCTGTTACGCCCAATTCCTTAGAAGCTGTTGCATTTAATTCTCCTCCTTCAACTCCTAAAATTCCTCTTTGAACGTTTCCATATTCCATAATGTCCTCAATAATTTTTCGGGCAATATTGGAAGGAACTGCAAAAGAATATCCAACATAAGAGCCAGTCATAGAAGAAATCATAGTATTAATTCCAATTAATTCTCCTCTTGCATTTACTAACGCTCCACCGCTATTACCTGGGTTTACTGCAGCATCGGTTTGGATAAAAGATTGAATACCGCTTTGATCAAGATTTCTAGCTTTCGCAGAAACAATTCCGGCAGTTACAGTTGAAGTCAAATTGTATGGATTTCCAACGGCTAATACCCATTCTCCCACTTTTACGCTATCAGAATTTGCAAATGCTGTGTAAGGAAGTTTTTCGTCTGCATTGATTTTTAACAAAGCAATATCCATTTTAGAATCAGTACCAATCAATTTCGCTTTGTATGATTTTTTGTTGTTTAAAGTGATTTCGATTTCGGTGGCGTCTTTAATTACGTGATTATTGGTAACAATATATCCGTCTTCAGAAATAATTACGCCAGAACCAGTTCCTACTTGTTCTTGCTGTTGCTGTCCGCCGTAACCGTAGAAAAACTCAAGCATCGGGTTGCTTACAGTTCTTCGGGAAACGTTTTTAACGTGAACAACGGTATGAATAGTTTTGTCTGCGGCTTCGGTAAAATCGACTGTCTCAGCTCCTAAACCAACATTTTTTCCATAAGAGTTAGGGGCAAGAGTTACAACAGAATTTCCTTTTCCAAAAAAAGAATTGTTGCTTTCAAATAATAACTTGTAAGCACCAAGAGTTATAGCACCACTCAATAATGACACTAAAAATAAGGCTGAAAATTTTTTCATATTAAAATATGTAATTAAGTTATTAGAGTTTATGTTCATGTTTTATTTAACGTAAAATTACTTCAAAAAATTATTTGGGAAAATGGTTTAACGCTCTTTAACAATGATTAACATTTCCTTAATTAATAGTTCGTATTTTTGCAATTACAAGTATTAAAAATGTGGCTGAAATTTTATAAATAGTAATGCATTTTGTAATAATTTAAGAGTATTATTGGCGTTATAATTAGATAGAAATTAAAGTTTTACCATTTTAGAAACGTGGTTATTTCTATTTTTTCTTTATAAAACAAGCAAAATCAAATTTTATAAATGATAACATTAAAAGGAGAATCAGTTTATTTACGAGCGCTCGAACCAGAAGATTTAGAGTTTATTTATACCATTGAAAATGATCAGAATATTTGGGAAGTTAGTAATACCCAAACTCCTTACAGTCGTTTTTTAATTAAACAATATCTAGAAAATGCACATCAAGATATCTATGAGGCCAAACAACTTCGTTTGGCAATCTGTCAGGACGAAGATTTTCCGGCCATCGGCTTAATTGATTTATTTGATTTTGATCCAAGAAATAATAGAGCAGGAATAGGTATTGTAATCCATAAGAATGAAAATAAAGGGCAAAATATTGGTTCTGAGGCTTTAGAACTTTTAATAAAATACGCCTTTTACAATTTAAATCTTCATCAGCTTTACGCAAATATAGGTGTAGAAAATGCAGCAAGTATCGCACTTTTTACTAAATTTGGTTTTGAGAAAATTGGAATAAAAAAAGATTGGATTTTGCTTCACAACCACTATCAAGATGAAGCACTATATCAATTAATTAATAAACAAATTTAAATTTTAAGCTTTGAGTCTAAAGAAAATTATCACGATAAGTGCTGTAGCCGTAATTTCAGTTTTATTGATTTATGGTTTTATTTTAATTAGTAGAATTTTTAGTTCTAATACTAAATTCGAAGAAAAAGAATTGTACGTCTATGTGCCAACAGACGCTAATTACGCCGATGTAAAAAAGATATTAACTCCATATGTAAAGAACTTTGATGATTTTGAGCTGGTAGCAGAGAAGAGAGATTATCCAGAGAATGTAAAATCGGGTCGTTTTCTGTTGAAGAAAGGAATGAATAATATCGACTTAGTTAGAGCAATGCGTTCCAATGTTCCCGTAAAGCTGGTGTTTAATAACCAAGAACGTTTAGAAAATTTTGCTGGTAGAATTGGTTCTGAAATCGAAGCTGACAGTTTGTCTTTATTGAAAGCTATAAAAGATTCTACCTTTTTGGCATCAAACGGATTTAACGAAGAGAACGTTTTTGCTATGTTTATCCCTAATACTTACGAGATTTACTGGAATACCTCTGCAGAAAAATTCCGTGATAAAATGATAAAAGAATATCACAATTTTTGGACAGAAGAAAGAATTGCTAAAGCAAAAGAGCAGGGATTAACTCCAGTTCAAGCGACTATATTGGCATCTATTGTTCATAAAGAATCGGTTAAGAAAGACGAAAGACCTCGTATTGCCGGCGTTTACTTAAATCGTTTGCGTTTAGAAATGCCATTACAAGCAGATCCAACTGTGATTTATGCATTGAAACTTCGTGACAATAATTTTGATCAAGTTATTAAAAGAGTTTTTTATAACGACTTGGTAATGAGATCTCCATATAACACTTATGTAAACAAGGGACTTCCTCCAGGACCAATTGCAATGCCTGATATTACTGCACTGGAAGCGGTTCTAAACCCTGAAAAAAATGATTTTATTTATTTCTGTGCAAGTGTAGATCGTTTCGGATATCATGAATTTGCAGCAACATTGGCTGAGCATAATGTTAATGCGAAAAAATATTCTGATTGGATCGCTAGTCAAGGCGTAACGAGATAATTTTACTTTTTTAAAACATATAAACCGAAGCTCAATTGCTTCGGTTTTTTTTATTTCTTTTTTTGATGCGAGAAAGAGATAAATCTAAAATTTTATCAAATTATCATTTTGCCTTATTTTTAGTTTATGGTAATAAAAAAATAACCATTTTTTAATGACTAATTTTATAAAATCTAAAAACCAGTTTTCATTATTTACATAAAAAATGATTAAAAAATTGTAGTTTATTTCTTTCTTTTTGGTCTTTTTTGCTTAAAATTTATATAAAATTCAATTTTTTTTGACCTAAATTTTTAATTTTTTAAGCTAAAAATTAGTCATGAAAATCTTTTGGAATCCATTAGTATAGTTGGGATTAAAGCCAATTCAAGTTTTGCACTTAAAATGGTAAAGTGTTGATATATAGCATATTTTGAAAATGTCTTATCTTTGCACCGTAGAAATTTCAAGAGGGTGACAGCGTTTTGAAGAAAAACAATTTATGATAAAGAAATGGTATTTTTATGCGAGTTTAGTCGTTATTATTACATTTTTAAGTTTGGGATTTATTCCCTCAAATCACGAAACCAAACCTTGGTTTTTAATTGAAAAAACAGATGGATCTGAATACATTTTTCCATCAAAAGAGAAAGATGATTATCCAAAAATCACCAACGTTCCATTCACAGGAAATCGTCTAATAGGATTTAAAGAAGCAGTTGCTTTTAAGGAATCACAAGGGCAATACAGACTAGTAAACACTCTTGGTTATATGGGTAAATATCAATTTGGTTCTAAAGCTTTAAGAGCAATCGGAATTAATGATAACAAAGCCTTTTTAAAAGATCCTGCCTTACAAGAAAAAGCTTTTCTTACTTTGCTAGCCAAAAACAAATGGATTTTACGCTACGAAATCAAAAAGTATGAAGGCAAAATTATCAATGGTATTGAAATTACCGAATCTGGAATTTTAGCTGCAGCGCATTTAGGTGGTGCAGGTTCTGTAAAGAATTTTTTCAAGAATAATGGAAGCAGACATTTTAGAGATGCTTTCGGGACTTCTTTGAAAAGCTATATGAAAAATTTTGCAGGTTACGATCTTTCTTATATAGAAGCAGATAGTAACGCAACAGTAAACGACTAAATTAAAAGAGGTTGTTTCACAACAGTGAAACAACCTCTTTTTCTGTTTTTTTTCTTTCGTCTCGAAATTTTTATTCATTTTTCAAAACGCTAATCTGAAAACCGAGATTGATACTGTAGACTTAATCTATCAATGCTTCTAAAATTTTAATAGCAGCTTCACTTATCTTGGTTCCGGGACCAAAAACAGCAGAAGCTCCAGCATCAAACAAGAATTGATAGTCCTGAGACGGGATTACGCCGCCAACAATTACCATTATATCTTCACGGTCGTGTTTTTTTAATTCTTCTATAACTTGTGGGACCAAAGTTTTATGTCCGGCAGCCAAAGATGAAACGCCTAAAATGTGTACATCATTCTCCACTGCTTGTTTTGCTGCTTCGGCTGGAGTTTGAAATAAAGGTCCAATGTCCACATCAAAACCTACATCGGCATAACCTGTTGCAACAACTTTTGCACCGCGATCGTGGCCGTCTTGTCCCATTTTTGCAATCATAATTCTAGGACGTCTTCCTTCTTGTTTAGCAAAAACATCTGCTAGTTGTTTTGCTTTTTCAAAATTCTCGTCATTTTTTATTGCTGCACTGTACACACCGCTAAAAGATTTGATTTGTGCTTTAAAACGGCCAAAAACAGTTTCCAATGCATTACTGATTTCACCCAAAGTTGCTCTGTTTCTAGCAGCTTCAATTGCAATTTCTAATAAGTTGCCTTGACCTGTTTGTGCACAAACGATTAATTTTTCTAGTGAATTATTTACTTTTTGTGAATCTCTGGTTTCTTTTATTTGTTCCAGACGTTCGACTTGTTGTTTACGAACCAATTGATTGTCGACATCTAAAATATCCAAAGGATCTTCTTTTTCTAGTCGGTATTTGTTTACACCGACAATAATATCTTGTCCGCTGTCAATACGAGCTTGTTTTCTTGCAGCCGCTTCCTCGATTCGAAGCTTCGGAATTCCCGCTTCAATAGCTTTTGTCATTCCGCCTAATTCTTCAACTTCTTCAATTAGCTTCCAAGTTTTTTCTGTAATTTCATTTGTTAAACTTTCAACATAATAACTTCCTGCCCATGGATCTACTGTTTTAGTTATTTTAGTTTCCTCTTGAAGGAAAATTTGTGTATTACGTGCAATTCTTGCCGAGAAATCTGTCGGAAGTGCAATTGCTTCATCTAAAGCATTTGTATGAAGAGATTGTGTTCCGCCAAAAACAGCTGCGGAAGCTTCAATACAAGTTCTGGCAACATTATTAAAAGGATCTTGTTCGGTTAAACTCCAACCGCTGGTTTGGCAGTGCGTTCTTAAAGCAAGAGATTTATCACTTTTTGGATTAAATTGCTGTAATAGTTTTGCCCAAATCATTCGTCCAGCTCTCATTTTAGCAATTTCCATAAAATGATTCATACCAATTGCCCAAAAGAAAGACAATCTTGGAGCAAATTCGTCAATGGTCATTCCTGTTGATAATCCAGTTCTAATATATTCTAAACCATCTGCTAAAGTATATGCCAATTCAATATCTGCAGTTGCTCCTGCTTCCTGCATATGATAACCAGAAATAGAGATAGAATTGAACTTCGGCATTTTTTTGCTTGTAAATTCAAAAATATCTGCAATTATTTTCATAGAAGGAGTTGGCGGATAGATATACGTATTTCGTACCATAAACTCTTTCAAAATATCATTCTGAATGGTTCCAGCTAGTTTTTCTGGACTAACGCCTTGTTCTTCTGCCGCAACAATATAAAAAGCCATAATAGGCAGAACAGCTCCATTCATAGTCATAGAAACTGACATTTCATCTAGCGGAATCTGGTCGAAAAGCACTTTCATGTCTTCTACAGAATCTATTGCTACACCAGCTTTTCCGACATCGCCGACAACTCTTTCATGATCTGAGTCGTAACCACGATGCGTTGGAAGATCAAAAGCAATGGAAAGTCCTTTTTGTCCTGCTGCTAAATTTTTTCTGTAAAAGGCATTGCTTTCTTCCGCTGTCGAAAATCCTGCATATTGACGAATTGTCCACGGACGTCTCACGTACATTGTCGCATAAGGACCACGTAAATTAGGCGCAAAACCAGCTCCAAAATCAAGAAATTCTAAATCTTCGATATCTTTCTCTGAATAGTTTTTTTTGATTTCAATTCCTTCTGCTGTTGTAAAGTTATCTGCCAAGTTTTCTAATTCTTGATTTTCGACTTTCGACTTTTGACTATGAAGATTTATATGTTTTAGGTCTTTTCTTGTCATTGAGACACTTTTTGAATTTGTAATTAATTACGCTTTAGATTTTATTCCTGCTCCAATCTTTCTTGCTCCATCTTCTCAGCCAATCTTTTTTCGATTATAGGCGTAATTAAGGTTTTTCTTGGTTTTATTTTTACGAAAGGAAACAATTCCAAATCGTGTTTCATTCTGTCTTCTCTGTTTGGATATTTATTTGTTCCCAAAAGAACTTCTTTTTTAGAATCAAACAATTCTTGCTCTTTGCTGGCACTTTCCTGAATTTTCTTTTTGATTGTGCCGTCGTTTAAAAGCTTTAAGAAACCTCCGTTTGCTTCAATATCTTTAAATAAAGTCAAACTTTTTTCAGCCAATTGCATGGTTAAACTTTCAATGTAATAACTTCCGTCGGCTGGATTGTTTACTTTATCAAAATAGCTTTCATGTTTTAAAATCAAAAGCTGATTTCTGGCAATACGATCGCCAAATTCATTGTCTTTATGATATAATGAGTCGTATGGCAAATTGGCAATGGCATCTGCACCGCCTAAAATTGCCGACATACATTCGGTTGTAGTACGAAGCATGTTAACATTATAATCGTAAATGGTTTTATTGCGTTTTGTTGGCGTCACCAAAAAATGACATTCTATTTTAGAATTGTATTCTGCTGCAATCAAATCAAAAAGCATTCTCAAAGCTCGAAGTTTTGCAATTTCGAAGAAATAATTGGTTCCAACTGATATTTGAAAAACAATTGGTTTTGAAAAATCGGAGAAACGATTCAAATATTCGTTTGCATGCGCGAGACTATAAGCAATTTGCTGCGTAATGTTGGCTCCAGAATTTTGATATAAACCTAAATCTACACTCAGCAGATTCAAATTGGTTGTATTTTTAAAAAGTAAATCTAAAGTTTCAAAGTTATTTTTCTCTGAAGTTGTAAACCAATTTCCATCTTTTGCCAATTGTCCGATTGGATCAAAATTACAATAAAACTGCGCTTTTTTCTGAATCGAAATAGTATCTAATTTTTTAACGAAATCGATTGAGATAAAATTGAAATTAAAGTAAACGATTTTATCTTCTAAAGGAAGATTATTTAATAATTTTTCAATATCAATTTTGCCGTTTTCTATAGTAAAACGAAGGCTTTCGGCGCCTCTTTCTAAAGTATTTAAAGCGCGTTCAACAGATTTTTCTAAATCGAAAACAAAGATATTCTGGCAGATTTTAAAATCTGAGGCTTTCGTATTTACATTTGCAGCTTTTGTAAATTCATCACTGTGATAAAAAGGCTTTACCTGAATATCTTCGGGCGAATTCCAAATAACAGTTTGATTGTAATCGGCTCCATCTAATTCAAACTGAATTTTTTGTTTCCATTGTTTGGATGAAATCGGATTAAAATCGTCGAATAGGTTAGTGGCCATTTTATTTTGTTTGATTATTCTTTATCTTGAATAGTGTCTCCTTCAAATTGTATAATGTAAATATCTTCGCTGTCTTTCTTCATGAAATATTTCTCGCGTGCATATTTCTCAATTTGTTCCGGATTTTTGAGCTGTTTGATCTGCTCCTGATCTTTTTTAATTTCTTCCTGATAATACTTTTTATTATCCTGAAGCTCATTTATCTGTCCGTCTAAGAAGCGATGATCAAAATAGGAGTAATTGTCTAAAAATAACATCCAGACCACAAAAAACAGTAAAACCCAAACGTATTTGTTTCCAAGGTATTTAAACCATTTTTTGTCTTTGTATGGAATTTTAAATTTCATTTTTAACTACTATTTCTTTTGAATATGATTGGTCTTTTCTAGCCCCGATAGCCCCGAAGCTTCTGGAGGAAATCCTTTTGTGTCTCGTTTCTTTAACGAGACACAAAAGATTACTTCACTTAATTTTTATTTCAATCTGAGTTCAGTGAACTTCGTTTGAAACGAATAGCGGGAAACAGCTCCTAATTATTATGGTTTAAATTTACGATAAAAATTATGAAATTCTCTGATTAATTACAGCGCGAACCACATCAATTGCTACTGTATTGTATTTGTCATTCGGGATAATGATGTCTGCAAAAGCTTTAGATGGTTCTATAAATTGCTCGTGCATAGGTTTTAAAGTGGTTTGGTAACGGTTTAAAACTTCATCGATATCACGCCCGCGTTCTGAAATATCTCTTTTTAATCGACGGATTAATCTTTCATCAGAATCTGCGTGAACAAAGATCTTAATGTCGAACATATCACGTAATTCGGGATTGGTCAAAATTAAAATACCTTCAACAATCATTACTTTTCTAGGATGAGTCGAAACTGTATCATCAGTTCTATTGTGCTGAACGAATGAATAAACAGGCTGATCGATAGTTTCACCAGCTTTTAAAGCTTTTAGATGTTTTTCCAGCAATTCAAAATCGATAGCGCGAGGATGGTCAAAATTGATTAATGCTCTTTCGTCAAAAGACAAATTGGTTGTTTCTTTGTAATACGAATCTTGAGAAATCACACCAACTTCTGTATGTGGCAATTCATTCATGATTTGGTGTACAACCGTTGTTTTTCCACTTCCTGTTCCTCCTGCAATTCCAATAATGAGCATAAAATTTTTGTTTGATATTTGTTTGACAAAAATAATAATTTAACTGAATTGCTAAACACTTAATATAATTTAACCATATAAGTAGTTTAAGTAAATTTAAGCTAAAAGATATTTAAACAAAATGTTACTTAACTGAAATTATAGTACTTATATAGTGAAAAAGATAAAAAAAATCCCGAAAGTAAACCTTCGGGATTTCGTGCAATCAGTATAGTTTTAAAAAAATATTCTGAATTTAGTAAGCACTTGTAATTATTTATTCTTTTTAGCTTTTATCATCATTTCAAGCTGATCCCAAAGTTCTTCTGGAATTGCTTCTAATAAATTGAATTGTCCCGCACCTTTCAGCCATTCACCTCCGTCAATCGTAATTACATCTCCATTGATGTACGATGAAAAATCGGAAACTAAATAAGCAGCCAAATTGGCTAATTCTTGGTGATCTCCAACTCTTTTTAATGGCACTTTTTTAGCCATGTCAAATTTTTCTGCCAAATCTCCTGGCAATAATCTATCCCAAGCCCCTTTTGTTGGGAAAGGTCCCGGAGCAATTGCGTTAGAACGAATTCCGTATTTTGCCCATTCTACTGCAAGACTTCTTGTCATTGCTAGAACTCCAGCTTTTGCCGTAGCACTAGGAACAACATAAGCAGATCCTGTCCAAGCGTAAGTAGTTACTATATTTAAAATCGTTGCCGAAGTTTGTTTCGTATCGATCCAGTGTTTTCCAAATGCTAATGTGCAGTTTTTAGAACCTTTTAGTACAATATCAATAACGGTATCAAAGGCATTTGCAGATAATCTTTCGGTTGGCGAAATAAAATTTCCTGCAGCGTTATTTAAAAGAACATCCACTTTGCCGAAAACTTTTAAAGTTTCCTGAAGCATGTTTTCTACTTCTTCGTAATGACGAACATCACATTGTAGAGGAAGACATTTACCTCCGGTCTGGCTTTCCAGTTCGGCAGCTGTAGTTTTTAACTTTTCGAGGTCTCTAGAAGTTATCGCTACTTGAGCTCCTAATTCGAGAAAATATTTGGTCATAGCTTTGCCTAAACCGCTTCCGCCGCCTGTAACGACAATGACTTTGCCTTGTAAAGCATCATCACGTAACATTTTATCTGTATAGCTCATACTTTTCTTTTTTTGCAATATTAATTAAATAAAATAGGATGCGTGCATAATAATGTTATAAAATTTTAATAAACTTTATATTTTGCATAATTTTTTTGATGCAGACTCTAACGTGAAGTTGTCTTTGGCAAAGCAAAAACGAATTAATTTCTGGTCTTTGTGATCAGAATAAAAAGTTGAAATTGGAATTGCCGCAACGCCGTGATTTATAATTAAATTTTTACAGAAAGTTACATCATCATCGTTTGAAATCTTCGCATAAGAAGCTACTTGGAAATAAGTTCCTTCGCAGGGCTTTAATTCAAATCGGCTGTTTTGAAGTAGTTTTTGAAAATAATCTCGTTTTTCTTGATAGAATTTTCCAAGTAAATCGACATCGACAATATCTAAATATTCGCTGATGGCAAATTGTGAAATACTGTTTACACTGAAAACCAAAAATTGATGTACTTTTTTGATTTCTTTCATTAAATGCTCGGGAGCAATGGTATAACCAATTTTCCAGCCTGTTATATGGAATGATTTTCCGAAAGAAGAAACCATTATGCAGCGATCTAAAAGAAAACTTTTAGTATGGGCAGAAATATGTTTTTCTTCGAAAATAATGTATTCGTAAACCTCGTCAGATAAAACTAGAATGTCTGGATATTTTTCAAGAAGTTTTTTTAGCTGAATAAAATCATTTTCAGTTAAAATTTTTCCCGTCGGATTATGTGGATTATTGATAATTATCATCTTGCTTTTTGCAGAACACGCTTTTTCGATTGTTTCCCAATTTGGTGTATAATCATCATTTAAAGCCACTCGAACGGGTTTTGCTTTGCAAAGTAAAACCGGAGATTCGTACGAATCGTAACTTGGGTCCAGAATAATTACTTCGTCGTTTTCTTTTACTAAAGCTAGAATTGTGGTAAAAATTCCTTGAGTTGCCCCAGCAGTTACCAAAAGTTCTAAATCAGGATTTATTGTTCTATTATAAGAATCTTGAATTAGCTTTGCAATTTTATTCATCAACGGAGGATAACCTGCCATTGGTGTATATTGATGTACGTTTTCTTTCGCTAATCTGGCAACAATATCCGTTAACCTTTCATCAACAGGAAAATTTGGAAATCCCTGCGAAAGATTTATAGCATTGTATTCGGCCGCCATTTTTGACATTACCGTGAAAATGCTTGTGGTTACGTGTGGGAGTTTGCTCATGATGAAGTTTGGTTTTGGGGAAAACTTATATTTGAATAAAATAAGCTTAATTTATCACTATGGGAGTGGAAAAAAGAACTCTAACAATTTTGTTGTTTTGTTTTCCCGGACTCCATTTAGGAGATAGTTTTAAAACCCTTATAGCTTCCGCACCCGTTTCATAACCAAGGTCTCTTAATATTTTAATATCGCTTAATGATCCATCTTTTTCAATAATAAAAGTAGCATATATTCTTCCTTTTAAACCTTCTTTGGGACTTTTGAAATTTTGTTTTATAAAGGTGTTCATTGCGTCTAGTCCTCCAGGAAATTCAGGTTTTACTTCTAGTCCTGCGGTATTGTATATGTCTGTTGTTTCTTCAACTACTTCTTGCACTGGCATATAGTGTAAAGGTTCAGTTGTTTTGCTTTTTGTTTCTTTTTGAGAATACACACTTTGAACAAAACAGATTATGAATAAGATTAAAAACTTTTTCATGATGATGAGATTTGAATGTTAATTTACATTTTATGAATAATAAAAATCGTAGGACGTTTATCAATATCAATTTTTAATTTCTTCCAATCTGAAACTTTCATTGTTTTAATAAATTCAGTTGGCAGTGTAATATCGGTCGCAATACATAAATGTGTTGATGGATTTAGAATCTGCAAAAGATCTTCAATTAGCTTATTATTTCTATAAGGAGTTTCAATAAAAATCTGCGATTGGTTTTTATCCTGAGATAATTTCTCAAAATGTCTCAAAGCCGATTTTTTTTCATCTTTATCAATTGGTAAATAACCGTTGAAAGTAAAACTCTGACCATTCATTCCGGAAGCCATCATTGCCAGTAAAATAGAAGAAGGACCGACTAATGGTACAACCTGAATTCCTTTTTCATGCGCCAATTTTACAATTACAGCCCCTGGATCTGCAACTCCCGGACAGCCTGCTTCACTCATTAAACCCATATTTTTTCCTTCTAATAAAGGTTTTATAAAGTCTAAATGTTCGCTTGGTTCAGTACGTTTATTAAGAGTGAAAAGAACCAATTCTGATTGTTTTTTCTCTGGATAAACCGCTTTTATTGATTTTCGGGCAGTCTTGTCGTTTTCAACAATATAATGGTCAATAACTTCTATAGTTCTTCTTACAGTTTGAGGTAAAACATCCATTGGATCGCTTTCGCCCATTGTAGTTGGAATTAAATATAGTTTTCCTAGAAGTTTCATGTGTATTTGTTTAAAATTAAAAAATTCAATCATTTCATTTCTAGAAACAATTGAATTGAAGTTAAGCGTGTTTTTTGATTAGTTTATCTGCGATTATATCGGTGACTTCATCAAGCATTTGATAAACATTTTCAAATCCGTTTGTAGCGCCAAAGTAAGGATCTGGAACATCTACGTTTTCGTCTGGAAATAATTCATTTAGAATTAAATGAATTTTATTTTTGTGTTCAGGTCTTTTGGCAAGCTGACTTACATCATGAAAATTGGAATTGTCCATTACAAAGATGTAGTCAAATTCGTCAAAATCACTGGTTTTGATCTGTCTTCCTTTTTGTTCGCTGATATTGATGCCATTTTTTCGTGCAACTTCTATCGAACGTTTGTCTGGACAATGGCCTACATGCCAAGAACCTGTTCCTGCAGAATCGACAAAGAATTTATCTTTGGGTAATTTAGAAGCTAAAATCCCTTCTGCTAAAGGAGATCTACAGATATTCCCTAAACAAACCATTAAGATTTTTACAGGCATAGCGCGTCTTAAAGCGTTAGTTTTTTATTAATGTCTTCTACAAACTTCTTAAATTGTTTGTCTGTAGAAACAAGATTATCAACTGTTTTACAAGCGTGAAGAACAGTTGCGTGATCGCGGTCTCCAATTTGTGAACCAATATTGGCCAATGAAGCTTTGGTAAATTTTTTAGCAAAAAACATCGCTAATTGTCTTGCTTGAACCACGTGCCTCTTTCGGGTTTTAGATTGAAGTGTCTCAATGTCTAATTGGAAATAATCTGAAACGATTTTTTGGATATAATCGATAGAGATTTCTCTTTTTACATTCTTAACAAATTTCTCTACAACACTTTTTGCTAATTCGATTGTAACTTCTTTTTTGTTGAAAGAAGATTGAGCGATTAACGAAATGATAGCACCTTCAAGTTCTCTAACATTACTTTTAATGTTGCGAGCTACATATTCTAAAATATCTTCTGGCATTTCTACACCATCACGATATAAAATGTTTTTTAAGATCGAAATACGAGTTTCATAATCAGGCTGATGCAATTCTGCCGACAATCCCCATTTGAAACGTGACAATAATCTTTGTTCAATATCCTGCATGTCAACAGGAGCTTTGTCTGAAGTTAAGATTACTTGTTTTCCGTTTTGATGTAAATAATTGAAAATATGGAAAAATACATCCTGAGTTCCAGATTTCCCAGATAAGAACTGAACATCATCAATAATTAAAACATCAATTAATTGGTAAAAGTGAATAAAATCATTACGATTGTTCTTTTTTACAGAATCAATATATTGTTGTGTAAAAATCTCAGCAGAAATATATAAAACGGTCTTTTCCGGGTATTTATCTTTCACTTCTACACCTATAGCATGTGCTAAGTGCGTTTTTCCTAAACCAACTCCTCCAAAAATCAATAAAGGATTAAATGAAGTTCCTCCAGGTTTATTGGCAACAGCCATACCTGCAGAACGAGCCAAACGGTTTGAATCTCCTTCTAAGAAATTATCAAAACTATAGTTTGGGTTTAACTGAGACTCAATTTTTAAATTTCTAATTCCAGGAATTACAAACGGATTTTTAAGTTCAGGATTTAAGTTTTTAAACGGAGCGTCAACCTCTTGCGGTTTCATTGGAACTCTATTGGAACTTGGCAGCTGCTCGGTAAACGGCTGTTTATTTCCATAAGTGTTCTCCATTTTAATTTTATAAAGTAACTTTGCGTTTTTTCCCAGTTCTTTGGTTAGCGCAACTTTCAATAACTTTACGTAATGCTCTTCGAGCCATTCGTAGAAAAATTTACTTGGAACTTGAATGTATAATGCATTATCGGTTAGCTCAACTGATTTGATTGGTTCGAACCAAGTTTTATATGCTTGGTCTTGAATATTATCCTTTATAAAGGACAAACAGTTTTCCCATACCGATTGAGCAGTTTTAGTCATAGATTCAGATAAATTTTTTATTATTGTTATAAAGATTCTCCTAATAAAAGAGGAGCAATTTTATTCCGTATTTCGGGATAACAAATATGTGAACAAATTTCTGTAAAAAAAAATATTTTGGTATCTAATTTTATAAAAAAAAGTTGTACAGAGGCTTTTTAAATTCGAATTTTTTTAATATTTTATCAATGAAAAATCACCAGACTCAAGTACGAGTTCGTTACTCAGAAACCGACCAAATGGGAGTCGTTTATCACGGAAATTATGTTCCTTATTTTGAAATAGGACGCGTGGAATGGCTTAGAAATAAAGGGGTTTCGTATAAAAGCATGGAAGAAAGCGGAATTGGGCTTCCAATTGTGAACATGAATATCAATTACAAAAAGTCTGCAAAATATGATGAACTTTTAACAATTCATACCACTTTCAAAAGCCACTCTTCTGTTAAGATTGAATTTGACTGCGCAATCTATAATGAAGCAAATGAGTTATTAACAACTGCGGCGTTTATTTTAGTATTTGTTGCGTTAAAAACAGGTCGTCCAACAGCCCCTCCAGATTATATTTTAGAAATATTTAAATCGCTTGAATAATTGTTAAAACGAATAACGTTTTCGCATCAATTTAGATAATTTTAATATCGATTTCGAACATTAAATCAAAAATGCTGAACACTGTTTCGGCATTTTTTTTTCGTGTTTTTGTTACTATTTTACCAATTGGTAATCCTGAAATTTCATCCATTTCCATTTCCTGAGAGGTTATTTCTAACTTCTTTTCTTTGATAACCCGCATCACTTTATTCATGTTTTTATAATCAAAAGAAATTAAAAATTCGACATCAATTGTTTTTTCGACAATTTCGCAAACTTCTAATGTCTGTTGTGCGGTAGTTCTGTAAGCAGAAATCAAACCGCCGACACCTAATTTTACGCCGCCAAAAATTCGAACGACTACAACAAGAACGTTTGTTACTCCAAAAGATTGTATCTGTCCATAAATTGGTGCTCCGGCAGTATTACTTGGTTCTCCATCATCATTGGCGCGATAGGAGATTTTATTGCCAACACCCAACTGATATGCATAGCAATAATGTACAGCATGCGGATGCTGTTTTTTGAGCTCTTCAATAATAGGTTTTAATTCGTCTTCATGATCTATTGGAAATGCATAACCAAAGAATTTACTGTCTTTTTCTTTAAACAGTATTTCTTCAGATGCAGATGCAATAGTTTGATAAGTATCGTTAATTTCCAATTTTTTTAAATTGTGTTTTTTTTTTAGCCAAAAATTAAAAGGATTAAAAAGATTTTTCTTTTGCTTACATATAAAATCTGTGAAGATCCTTTTAATCTGTGGCTGGATATTTTTTAAAAGAATTAAAATACTTTATAATAATCCTTTGTCGAATAAATCTACAACATCTTCTTTTCCGACTTGCAGATTCCAAACTTTAATTCCTAAAGTTGCGGCGCTGTCTGTATTTTCTGTTTTATCGTCTACAAACAAAGTGTTTTCCGGAATTAAATTGTGTTTGTCCAGCAGATATTGATAGATTTTTGGATCGGGTTTTCTTAATCCCATTTCAAACGAAAAATAAACTTTTTCAAAACAGGCATAAAAATCTTTATAAAACGAAACACCGCTTTTTTGTTCGAAAGTGTTTATGTGGATTGAATCGGTATTGCTTAACAAAAACAGACGATATTTTTTTGATAATTCCTGAAGAAATTCCAAACGATAAAAAGGGAAATCTGCCAAAACAGCATTCCACGCTTTTAAAATTTCTTCTTTTGAAGCGTTGGGTAGCTGTTTTTCAAAACCACCAATAAATTCTTCAGGTGAGATACCTCCAACTTCAAACGAAAAATTTAATTGGTCAAAGTCAGCATTCCATTCCTTCATTCCTAATTTTTGTAAACCAGAAATGGTGGCCTGTTTGTCTAAATTGATAAAAATATCTCCGAAATCAAAAATTATCGCATCAATCATGATTTTTAATCTGTATTAGTTCGTCACTTAAAATATTGGTTTTAGTACTATTCTTTCTTGAAATTATTGGTGCTTTTGTACCATTTATAAAGCTTGATTTTCCAATAAAAATTCTGGCTTTGTCCCAAAGGTCTTCATCAATAAAGGATTGTAAAGTTTGTCTTCCGCCCTCAATTATTATGGACTGAATTTGATTCTGGTATAGAATATCTAAAATCTGCGGAATTATATTTTTACTGAAATCAATTACCTCAAATTGTGTGTTTTCAGTTGGTTTTTTTCGGCTTTCATCTGAAAAAATAATGGTTTTGACTGAATCATCAAAAACGAAACTGTTGTCTTCAATTCTGTTATTTTTGTCTATAATAACTCGTACAGGATTATTCCCGCTCCAATCTCTTGCATTTAATTTCGGATTGTCGTCAATAACAGTTTGTGTTCCCGCTAAAATAGCTTGTTCTTCAGTTCTCCATTTATGGACTAGTTGTCGAGAATACGGATTGGTAATCCAAATTGGTTTTCGATCTTGGCTGGAAACTTTTTCGGGAGCTAAAAAACCGTCCTGACTTTCGGCCCATTTCAAAATTATGTAAGGTCTCTTCTTTTGATGAAAGGTGAAAAAACGTTTGTTTAATTCATTGCATTCCTCTTCGAGAACTCCTACAGTAACATTTGCGCCAGCTTCAATTAATTTTAAAATCCCTTTGCCGGCTACTTTTTCATTTGGATCTACCGTTCCAACAACCACATTCGGAATTTCATTTGCAATAATCAAATCGCAGCAAGGAGGTGTTTTTCCAAAATGACTGCAAGGCTCTAAGCTTACATAAATTGTAGCTTTTTTTAAAAGTGATTTATCTTTAACAGATCGAACTGCATTTACCTCTGCATGTGGCTCTCCTGCTTTTTTATGCCAGCCTTCACCAATAATCTGGCCTTCGTAAACAATTACGCTTCCGACCATTGGGTTCGGATATGTTGTTCCAAGCCCATTTTGTGCCAGTTCGATACAGCGTTTTATATATTTTTCATGTATATTCACAGTGCAAAAGTAGTTATTTTTGAGTTTATGACTAAGTTAAGAAACTATCGAAAAAGTATATTTACTTTTGTATTTATAATGATTTAGAATAAAAAAATGGTAAATTGGCTTATACGAGAAATTGAAAGAAAAGACAATCAGTCAGTTGCGAGTTTAATTAGAGCAGTTTTTGATGAAATGGAAATCCCAAAAGTCGGAACTGCATATGAAGATCCTTGTCTGGATTTTATGTTTGAAGAATACAGTAAACCAAAATCAGCGTATTTTGTTGTTGAAAGTGATGGCGAAATTGTAGGCTGTGCAGGAATTGCACCTTTGGAAAATGGAGACGCAAAGATTTGTGAATTACAAAAAATGTATTTTCTGCCAAAAACCCGCGGTTTAGGAATTGGAGCCAAAATGATGGAAAAATGCTTAGAGCAAGGAAGGTTATTTGGTTTTGAAAAATGTTATATAGAAACGATGCCTTTTATGCATGCCGCGCAAAAGCTGTATAAAAAATCTGGTTTTGAATATTTAGATGCGCCATTAGGATGTACTGGGCATAATTCCTGTCCGGTTTGGATGTTGAAAGTTTTATAAGGAAGTTGTAACAAAACGGTTTGAACGAGACTTATTGAAGGTAAAAAAATCAGTTTGACTGACTACATAATGTTCAAAAAATTGAAATGAAAATTAAACAATACCGCACTCAATTTATTAAAGAATTATCGCCTTTTTACGATGCGTACGAAGCGGAGAGTTTTTTTTATTTAATTCTGGAAGAGAAACACAAACTTCGCCAGATTGATTTAGCATTGAATCATGAACTTGCTTTTGAAGAGAGTGATTTTATTATATGGGATGAAATTTTAAAGGATTTAAAAAAAGAAGTTCCTATTCAATATCTATTAGGAAAAACACATTTTTATGGTTTGGACTTTGAGGTTAATGAGAATGTTTTAATACCAAGACCCGAAACTGAGGAATTAGTAGAGTGGATTATCAATGAAAATGCAAGTCCAGAGAAATCTAAGAAAATAAAAATCCTGGATATTGGAACAGGAAGCGGCTGCATTGCTATTTCGTTGGCTAAAAACCTTCCAAATGCCGAAGTTGTTGCAATAGATGTTTCTAAAAAAGCAATTGAAACTGCGAAAAGAAATGCAGTAAGAAATAATGTCGATGTAACTTTTGTTCTGCTGGATATTTTAAAGGAAGAGGAGCTAAGATGTCAGTTCGATATTATTGTTTCGAATCCACCTTACGTGCGAAATTTAGAAAAAGAAGAAATCAAGAAAAATGTTTTGGATTACGAACCGCATTTAGCGCTTTTTGTGGCGGATAACGATGCTTTGATTTTTTACCGAAAAATTGCCGAACTAGCGAAAAAAGCTCTTTTTGGAACTGGAAAATTATATTTTGAAATCAATCAGTATCTTGGAAAAGAAATGATTGAGTTGCTTGAAAATATGGATTTTAGAGATGTCGAATTGCGAAAAGATATTTATGACAACGATCGAATGTTGAAAGGGAATGTTTAAAAGTGCTTAGTTTCAGTTTTCAGTCACAGTCACAACTGAAAACTGCGACTGCGACTGAAAACTAAAAATTATTCGTATCGCAACGCTTCAATAGGATCTAACTTCGACGCTTTAATTGCCGGATATAATCCAGACACCAAAGCCACGCAAAAACTAGTAGCGAAGGCAGCAAAAATTGCCATCCACGGAATTACAAATACAAAACTCATGGCAGTTGCAATAGCAAATCCAAGAAGGATTCCGAGGAAAATTCCAACCAAACCCCCAATTTGTCCGATTAATAATGTCTCGATAAAAAACTGAAAAGCTACAGTTGATCTTTTTGCGCCTAAAGCTTTTCGAACACCAATTTCACGGGTACGTTCTGTAACCGAAACGATCATAATATTCATCAAAGCGATTGAAGATCCTAAAATGGTAATTACAGAAATGATCCACGCAGCCCATCCTAGATATTTAGTGATTCCTAAAATACGATTGATTAAATCATCACTTCGTCCAATACCAAAATTATTATCACGCACCGGACTTAGTTTGCGTACTCTTCTCATGGTGCTTGTGGCGTTATCGACGGCTTCGTCTAAAAGCTCTTTTTTAGAAACCATTACGCTGACAGTGTAATTGATATTTGGTGCTGTAAATAAAGATCTTGCAACTTGAATTGGAATTAAAACACGCAAATCCTGACTATTTCCGAAAGTAGATCCTTTTTCCTTTAAAACACCAATAACTTTAAAACGTGCACCGCGTATCGAAATGATTTTATCAATCGGATTCACATCTTTTAGAAGTCCTTTTTCAAAATCAGAACCTACAATGCAGGAGTAGGTGTTGTTTTCAATATCGAACTGGTTAAACGAACGGCCCAAAGTAGTTTCTAAACCAGAATTGGTAATAAAATGTTCGTCAACACCAACTATTTTAATTTCAGGATCTGTTTTGGTGTGTAAATATTTTACTTCGGCTTTTGATGTTGCGGTAAAAGAAAGTGATGTTTCTGTAAATGGATATTTGTATTTGTTTTTAAAAGCAACGGCTTCAGGATAAGAAATAATAGGATTGATTATTTCGCGCTCATTACCGCCACGGTTACGAACATTGTTTTCGTATTGATTGATATTGAAAGTGTTAGCTCCCATGGAAGCAAAATTGGTAGAAATTGTATTTTCCAGTGCAGAGACAACCGTCAGGATTCCAACCAATGCTGTAATACCAATAGCAATAATTAAAACGGTAAGAATAGTGCGCAGTAATTGTGTTTTGATGGAACCAAACGCAATTCGGATATTTTCTTTAAATAATTTTAGCATCATGACCAATTTGTCACGAAAATACGTTTTTTGTTACAAGTTTGCTTTCGATGTGCTATTATTTATTTTAAAAAGTAAGATATTTGCAGACTTAATAAGTCGAAAGTTTTAAAGTCGAAAGTCTAAAGAACTAACAATCTAAAAAAAAATCTAGAAATAAAATAATATCATAAGATTTTAGATAAAGATTGGAACAATCTAAAATCTAAAATCAACAATCTAAAATTAAAAAGATGGCTTCAAAACCAAGTATTCCACAAGGGACAAGAGATTTTTCGCCTGCCGAGGTGTCAAAACGTCAATATATTATTCAAACCATAAAAGCTAATTTTGAAAAATTTGGTTTTCAGCCAATCGAAACACCTTCGTTTGAAAATTCAGATACCTTAATGGGGAAATATGGAGAAGAAGGAGATCGTTTGATTTTTAAAATCTTGAATTCAGGCAACTTTTTCTTTAATAAAAATAAAATTGAATTGCCGGAATCTTTAGAGTCACTTCAAACTAATTCTGCTGAAACAATCAGTTTAGATCAAAGAATTGAACTGAATAAGTTTACAGGAAGAATTTCAGAAAAAGCACTGCGTTACGATTTAACAGTTCCATTTGCAAGATACGTTGTACAGCATCAAAATGAAATTGAATTTCCTTTTAAAAGATATCAAATTCAGCCGGTTTGGAGAGCAGATCGTCCGCAGAAAGGCCGTTATAGAGAGTTTTTCCAATGTGATGCCGATGTTGTCGGTTCAAAGTCACTTTGGCAGGAAGTTGAATTGGTTCAATTATACGATACCGTTTTTACAGCTTTAGGATTAGAAGGTGTGACGATTAAAATTAACAACAGAAAAATATTATCTGGAATTGCTGAAGTAATTGGTGCTTCAGATAAATTGATCGATTTTACAGTTGCTCTTGATAAATTAGATAAAATTGGAGAAGACGGCGTTAAAAAAGAAATGATCGAAAAAGGAATTTCTGAAGAAGCTTTGGTGAAAGTACAGCCACTTTTTAGTTTTTCGGGAACATTTGCAGATAAAATTAAGCAGCTTTCAGAATTATTATCTTCATCTGAAGAAGGAATGAAAGGTGTTGAAGAATTGAAATTTATTTGTGACAATGTTGCAGATTTAGGATTATCATCGGCGATTTTAGATCTTGATGTTACTTTGGCACGTGGTTTAAATTACTACACTGGAGCTATTTTTGAAGTTGCGGCGCCAAAAACCGTTTCGATAGGTTCTATTGGAGGCGGTGGTAGATACGACGATTTGACTGGTATTTTTGGTTTGAAAAATATGAGCGGTGTCGGAATCTCTTTTGGTCTTGACCGAATCTATTTAGTTTTAGAAGAATTACAATTGTTTCCAGAAACTGTTGCGGCGACTTCTAAAGCAATATTCATCAATTATGGAGATAAAGAAGCTTTGTATGCTTCAAAAGCAATTCAGAAATTAAGACAGGAAAATATAAAAGTAGAATTGTATCCAGATAATGTAAAAGTGGGGAAACAATTTCAATATGCAGACAAACGTTTGATTCCGTTTGCAGTAATTGCAGGTGATCAAGAAATTGCATCGAATTCTTATGCGCTTAAAAATTTAGTAACAGGAGAACAAGTTACCGTTGATTTTGACGGATTGAAAAAGGCTTTGTTGGCATAATTTGATATTAAAGTTTTTTGCCACAGATTACACAGATTTAAAAGATTTTTTTGTTTCACGCAGATTAGACAAATTTTAGCAGATTTAATTTGATTTTTATATTAAATAATTTGCTAAAATCTGCGTGAAATAAAAATTTTTAGTGACAAGCAAATTGATTTTGAGGAATTGAAAAAACTTTGTTAAGTTAACTGTTTGGAATGGAGGTTTTTGTCTGAGATTGTGCAGATTTAAAGGAATTTCTTTTAAAATCTCTGCCTGAAATAGTTGCCAGAGAAGAAAAAAAACTTTTAATTTGCCGACCTTAAGTTACGGGCGTAGTTCAAGGGTAGAATAGCGGTCTCCAAAACCGTTGATGGGGGTTCGAATCCCTCCGCCCGTGCAATATTTTTTACCGCAAAGAACGCAAAAGGGTTTTTACCAAGAATACTTAAAAATATAAAGTTCGCAAAGCTAGATCGATACAAAGCTTTGCGAACTTCTTTTTTATAAAAGTTAAAGTGAAAAAATCTTAGCGTTCTTTGAGATAAAATTTTTTCAAAAAAGCATAAAAAAAAGCTTCGTCTCTACAAAGGCGAAGCTTTTTTTAATATAAGGTAAATTTGAATTAATAATTATTTTGAGGCCAAGGCCAACCCTTAAATTCAATTTTGGTGGTAATGATTTTTGTTTTACGCTCTCAAAGATAAAATAAACTATAACGTAATAGTCTTAAAATTATACTAAATTTTAATTGCCTATTTTTGGTTTTTAAAAGTCTCATAATTAATAAAGTGACAATTTGACATTTTATAAGATTTGGCAGTACTTTTGCAATCCAACAGAAAGAAATAAAAAATGAAGTTTAAAAATATTTTTAAAAATAAAAGTAATATGACTACGGAAAATACAGAATTCGATCAGGAATTAGACGATGTAACGTTAGAGAAAAATGCCAACGGAGAGCAGTTAATTGTTGAAGAATTAAGTGTTGAGGAGCAATTAGCTCAAGACTTGGCTAAAGAAAAAGATAAGTTTTTGAGATTATTCGCCGAATTTGAAAATTACAAAAAAAGAACTTCAAAAGAGCGTATCGATTTATTTAAAACAGCAAACCAAGAAGTTTTATTGGCTATGCTTCCAGTTTTAGATGATTTTGATAGAGCAGCTGTAGAAATCAACAAATCTGATGATGAGAATTTGAAAAAAGGTGTTGAATTAATTCATGAAAAATTAAAAAGCACTTTAGTTTCTAAAGGTTTAGAGCAAGTTGAAATACAAGCAGGTGATGCATTTAATGCTGACGTTGCCGAAGCAATTACCCAAATTCCAGCTCCGTCTGACAAATTAAAAGGTAAAATTGTTGATGTAATTGAAAAAGGATACAAATTAGGAGACAAAATCATTCGTTTCCCTAAAGTTGTAGTTGGAAACTAAAAGCTAATAAAATTCTGAAATTCAGTTCTCTAATTGGAATTTGGAGTTTTAGATTTGGAATTTAACCTAAATTATGAAAAAAGATTTTTACGAAATACTAGGCATTTCAAAAAATGCTGATGCTGCCGAAATTAAAAAAGCATACAGAAAAAGTGCGCTTAAATACCACCCTGATAAAAACCCAGGCGACAAAGAGGCAGAAGAAAACTTCAAATTAGCGGCAGAAGCGTATGAAGTTTTAAGTGATCCACAGAAAAAAGCGAAATACGATCAATACGGTCATCAAGCATTTGATGGTTCTGGCGGATTTGGCGGTGGTCACGGCGGGATGAATATGGATGACATTTTCAGCCAGTTTGGTGATATTTTTGGTGGCGGATTTGGCGGTTTCGGAGGCGGAGGCGGTGGTCCTCGTCGTGCAAAAGGAAGCAATCTTCGAATTAAAGTAAAATTGACTTTAGAAGAAATTGCAAATGGAGTGGAGAAAAAAGTAAAAGTAAAACGTAAAGTTCAGGCTAAAGGCGTAACGTATAAAACGTGTACAACTTGTAATGGTCAAGGTCAGGTAATGCGTGTAACCAATACCATTTTAGGAAGAATGCAGTCTGCATCAACTTGTCCTACTTGTGGCGGTTCTGGACAAATATTAGATAAAAGACCTTCTGAGGCTGATGCACAAGGAATGGTTCAAGAAGATGAAACGGTATCAATCAAAATTCCTGCGGGAGTTGTTGACGGAATGCAGTTAAAAGTCGCTAACAAAGGTAATGATGCGCCAGGAAATAGTATTCCGGGGGATTTAATTGTTGCTATTGAAGAAGTGGAGCACGAATTCCTGAAACGTGAAGGTGAAAATGTTCATTACGATTTATATATCAGTTTCCCAGAAGCAGTTTTAGGAGCTTCAAAAGATATTGAAGCAATCAACGGAAAAGTACGTATTAAACTGGAAGAAGGAATTCAGTCTGGAAAAATCTTGAGATTGAAAGGAAAAGGAATTCCGAGTTTAAATGGATATGGAAACGGAGATTTATTGGTTCACGTAAATGTTTGGACTCCAAAAACATTAAATAAAGAGCAGAAACAATTCTTTGAAAATGCTTTAAACAACGAGCATTTTGCTCCGAATCCAGAGAAATCAGAGAAATCATTCTTTGAAAAAGTAAAAGATATGTTTTCATAATTTATACTTTTCTAAAGATTATAAAATATCAAAAACCCATTCTAGTCAAATTAGAATGGGTTTTTTGGGTATTATGACATGATTTCGCTTCGAATTATTTACTTTTACACTCGCTGAACCAAATTGGGTAAAGCAACGCAGTAAATCAACAAAACAGCATGAGTAACTTACTTGAAGTACGTAAGGTCGTAAAAAAATACGGCGATTATGTAGCGCTTAACGAAGTTTCATTAAATGTGCCCAAAGGCAGTATATATGGGCTTTTAGGTCCAAATGGAGCTGGAAAAACTTCTCTTATCAGAATCATCAATCAAATTACATTGCCAGACAGCGGCGAAGTAATTTTGGATGGTGAAAAATTACAGCCCAAACACGTACAGACTATTGGATATCTTCCAGAAGAAAGAGGTTTATACAGTTCTATGAAAGTGGGTGAGCAGTGCTTGTATTTGGCTCAAATGAAAGGTCTTTCTAAAGCCGAAGCCAAAAAACAATTGGATTATTGGTTTGACCGTTTAGGAATTCAAGGCTGGTGGAATAAAAAAATTCAAGAACTTTCTAAAGGAATGGCGCAGAAAATCCAGTTTGTGGTTTGTGTTTTGCATAAACCGAAATTGCTGATTTTAGATGAACCTTTTTCTGGTTTTGACCCAGTAAATGCCAATGTGATTAAGGATGAAATTTTAGCGTTGAAAGAACAAGGTTCAACAATTATTTTCTCAACTCACAGAATGGAAAGCGTTGAAGAACTTTGCGAAAATATCGCATTAATTCATAAATCAAATAAATTAATAGAAGGAAAAGTTGCCGATGTAAAGCGCGAGTTTAGAACAAACAGTTTTGAAGTTGGAATCTTGACCAATAATGTTGAAGGTTTAATGTTTGATATTACACAAAAATTCACCGTTTCGCCTGCGAGTTTTAAATCTTTAAATGATGATTTAAAATTGAATATTCAAATAGGAAATGCTTCGCCAAACGAATTGCTAAATATCCTGACACAGCGCGGACAAGTGACGCATTTTGTGGAGAAAATTCCAAGCATAAACGATATTTTTATCCAGACAGTAACAGGATAGATATTTAGAATATTAGACTTCTTAGATTTTTAGATAAAATCAGAGAATGTCTAAGAAGTCTAAGAATGTCTAAAAATCTAACAATCTAAAATAAATGAGTATTATTTCGTTGATTATAAAAAGAGAATTTATTGCCAAAGTCCGCAATAAATCTTTTGTTGTCATGACTTTTTTAAGTCCGCTTTTATTTGTGGCAATTGCAGGTTTTATTGGTTATTTGAGTTCAATGAAAGCTGACACGAAAAGTATAGTGATTCATGATTCAACTGGACTTTTTGTTTCCGATTTTTTAAAAGAAAATAAAAACAGTTCGGAGTTTAAGTTTTATAATTTATCAGAATTCAATCTTCAAGCTCTAAAAGACAGTATTACTACAGAGCGTTTTAGTGGTTTAATTGTAATTCCAAAAACGGATAACGTTAATGATCTAGAAAGTAAAATCGAGTTTATTTCAAATAGTAGTCCAAGCATTTCTTTTATTGAAAACACGCAAGATGTCATTGCTTCAAAAATTACCAAATTAAATCTTGAAGAAGCAAAGCTAGATACTTTAGCGATTCAAAAAGCGCAATCAAAAGTAAATATACATTTGGTGAAAGCTTCAGGAGAGGAAAGTTTAAAAGGTTTAAATGAAATAAAAATCGGAATAGGCGGTGCTTTTGGTTACTTGATTATGATGTTTATTATTATCTATGGAAATATGGTAATGCGAAGCGTAATAGAAGAAAAAACAAACCGAATTATCGAAATTATAATTTCTTCCGTAAAACCATTTCAGTTAATGATCGGGAAAATTGTCGGAACGTCATTGGCGGGAATTTTACAATTTATGATTTGGGCGATTATTGGTTTAGGATTAATGTTTGCTGCATCAGCATTTTTTGGTGTAAACGTTGGGCCAACAGCGAGAATTTCTCCAGAAATGATGCAATCCGCACAGCATCAATTATCTGGATCCGCACAAATGTATATTGCTGAATTGTGGAATCTCCCAATTGCCAGTATTATAATCGGATTTGTAATTTATTTTATCGGAGGCTATTTCTTATACAGCTCATTTTACGCAGCAATTGGAGCAGCGGTTGACAATCAAACCGATTCGCAGCAGTTTTTACTGCCAATCATAATGCCGCTGATTTTAAGTGTTTATATCGGATTTTTCACAGTTGTAAATGATCCTCACGGAAGTATTGCTGTGATTTTTTCAATGATTCCGCTAACATCCCCGATAGTAATGCTAATGCGTATTCCGTTTGGAGTGCCTTGGTGGCAAATCGCAATTTCGGTATCATTATTGTTTGCTACCTTTTTCCTTGTAGTTTGGTTCGCTGCAAAAATTTACCGTGTAGGTATTTTAATGTACGGCAAAAAACCAAGCTGGAAAGAATTGTATAAGTGGCTGAAGTACTAGTTTTTTAAAGTTGCAAAGGTTCAGAGGGACAAAGGTTCAAAGGTTTTTAAATTTGGAATTTTGTAACTTAGGATTTAACAACTTTACAACTTATACTAAAGCATAAAAAAAGATATAACAAACAGCAGTTACAAGGTAAAATAGCGACAAAGATTTTAAACTTTGTACCTCTGAACCTTTGCAACTTTGAACCTTAAAAAAGAATGAGTAAAATACTAATTGTCGAAGACGAAGCAGCGATCAGAAGAGTTTTGGTGAAAATTTTATCAGAAGAAAATGATTCCTATCAGGTTGATGAAGCCGAAGATGGTGCTGTTGGACTTGAAAAAATAAAAAACAACGATTACGATTTGGTTTTGTGTGATATCAAAATGCCAAAAATGGACGGTGTTGAGGTTTTAGAAGAAGTAAAAAAAATAAAACCAGAAATTCCAATGGTGATGATTTCAGGTCATGGCGATATGGAAACAGCAATCCAAACCATGCGTTTAGGAGCTTTTGATTATATTTCGAAACCGCCAGATTTGAATCGATTGCTAAATACGGTTCGTAATGCTTTAGACAAAAAACAATTAGTTGTTGAAAATAAAATCTTAAAGAAAAAGGTTAGTAAAAATTACGAAATGATCGGCGAAAGCGAATCAATCAATCATATTAAAGTGATGATTGATAAAGTAGCTCCAACCGAAGCCAGAGTTTTAATTACTGGGCCAAACGGAACAGGAAAAGAATTAGTAGCGCATCAATTACATGAAAAAAGCGAGCGTTCTAGTTTTCCTTTAATCGAAGTAAACTGTGCAGCGATTCCAAGTGAATTGATCGAAAGTGAATTATTCGGACATGTAAAAGGTGCTTTTACGTCGGCAGTAAAAGATCGTGCTGGAAAGTTTGAAGCGGCAGACAAAGGAACAATTTTTCTAGATGAAATTGGAGACATGAGTCTTTCGGCGCAGGCCAAAGTTTTACGTGCACTTCAAGAAAGCATGATTACTAGAGTTGGAGCCGATAAAGACATCAAAGTAGATGTTCGTGTAGTTGCAGCAACTAATAAAGATTTGAAAACGGAAATTGCCGAAGGCCGTTTCCGTGAAGATTTATACCATCGTCTGGCTGTAATTTTAATTAAAGTGCCGCCATTAAATGAAAGACGTGATGATATTCCGGCATTAATCAAACATTTTGCAGAGAAAATTGCTTCAGAACAGGGAAATGCTGTGAAAGGATTTTCGGCGCAGGCCGTGCAATTATTGCAGGAATACGATTGGACAGGAAATATTCGTGAATTACGAAATGTAGTAGAAAGATTAATCATTTTAGGCGGAAGCGAAATCTCCGAAAGTGATGTAAAAATGTTCGCAAGCAAATAGGTGCCTTGCGCTGTAGGCTATAAGCTATATGCTTTAGGCTTAAAAAAAATATGAATAATTTTTGCTTATGGCGTATAGCTTAAAGCTTAAAGCTAAAAAAAAAATGAAACTAAAAAAAATAAACGAGAAGTTACAAGACGGATTAATTGAAAATGGGTTAACAGAAGCAAATGCATTGCAGATGGAAACTTTTTCGACTATAAAAAGTGGTGCCGATTGTGTAATTATTTCGCCAAAAGGAAGCGGTAAAACAACTACAATTGTTTTAAATGTGATTCAGCAATTGGCTGGAAAAACAGAAGAGTCGCCACGTGCTTTAATTATTGTGGAAGATAAAGCTAAGGTTTTGGAAATGGTAGCCCTTTTTGAAAAGTATGGAAAATATACCAACTTAGAAGTCTACGGTGTAAACGAAAAAGGGGATATGGATTACGATAAAAACTATGTTTCAACGGGAATTGATGTTTTGATCGGAACGCCTACAAAGCTAAATGATATGTTTAGCACAGCTGGTTATAATGTTAACCGCCTTAAAATGCTTATTCTGGATGATGCAGATCCTATTTTGAAATTGCGTCACGAAACAAAGATTATGCGTATTTCGGGTAGTATTGCCAAAACACAGCGATTAATTTTTGCTGAAACTTTGACAGAACGAATCGAAATTTTGGCAGATAAAATGTTAGTTGAACCTTATTTGTTTGATATGGATGAAGAAGGGGAAGAACTCGATGAAGAAGAAGATGATATTGAAGAGGAAGAATAATATAGCGTTACAGGTTGCAGTGGCAGTTTACAATTTGTAAACTGCCACTTTTACTTAAAACTTAATCAGAATAATTAATGGAAATTATTAAAACATTGAAATTCTTGTCAATAGTACTTTTATGCTTTTTTCTACTTATTTATGTTTTGATAATTTCTTACGTCTATTTCAATCAAGTGGAATTGGTTTTCCATTCTTCACGACTTCCGAAAGATTTTAAATTTGATTATCAGCAAAAGTTTGAAGAGATAAATATTCGCTCTTTTGATGGAAATAATTTAAACGGATTATTATTTAAAGCAGAAAATTCAAAAGGACTGGTTTTTTATCTTCATGGAAATGCTGGAACATTAGAAACTTGGGGAAAGATTGCCAAAATATATACGGCATTAGGATATGATATTTTTATTTTAGATTACAGAAGTTTTGGCAAAAGCGAAGGCGAAATCGAAAATGAAGAACAATTAACTGAAGATATATTTATTGTATATAAATCTATATTAAAAAGATATCCACAGGATAAAATTGTAATTGCAGGATATTCAATAGGTTCCGGTTTTGCTGCAAAATTGGCTTCAGAAAATAAAGCGAAAGCATTGATTCTTCAAGCCCCGTATTATAATTTTTTGGAATTATCGAGTTCAAAAGTACCATTGTTTCCAAATTTTATGAAGAAGTTTAGTTTAGAAACCAATGAATATCTTCCGAAAATAAAAACGCCAATTTATATTTTTCATGGAATGGATGATCAGTTAATTCCTTGTGAAAATTCGATTCGGTTGAAAAAGCTTTTGAAATCAAATGCCTATTTTTATCCTTTGAAAAATCAAGGGCATCTGGGAGTAAATGAAAATGAAGATTTTCAAAAACAATTAAAAATAATATTAGAATAAAATAAATTATCATGGGATTAATGAAGGTGTTTTCGGGCAGCGAAATATTAGCAATTGCTTTACAGGAAAGATTAGAAGAAGCGGGTGTAGAAACCGTAAAAAAAGACAATATTCAATCAGCTCGTTTGGGTGGCTTCGGCGGTACAGATTTGGCTGTTGAGGTTTTTATTCAGGAAACTGATTTTGCAAAAGCAAATCCTGTTATTGAAGAATTTAGAATGAGTCTTTAAGAAGTTTACAGTCACAGTTTTCAGTTCACACCAGAAGCTGAAAACTGTGATTGCGACTGAAAACTAAAAAAAATGCAATACAAAATGTTAGTGCTCGACATGGATGATACCTTGTTGACAGACGATCACAAAATTTCAGATTTAAATAAAAAAGTAATCCTGGAAGCGCAGAAAAAAGGGGTTTATGTGGTTTTGGCTTCAGGAAGACCAACAATAGCGATGACATCCTACGCTAAAGAATTGGAATTAGATTTAAATGATTCCTATATAATTTCATTTAATGGAGCTATAATAAGTACTGTAAAGGATAATTTAATTTTATTTGAGCAGAAGTTAACTGTAGAGCAAATTCATGCGTTATACGATTACAGTGTTAAAATGAAAACGGATATCATTACTTATTTAAATGATGAAATTATAAGTGAAACAGATTCCGAGTACATAGATGTCGAAAAAGAAATTACGGGAATGGCACATCGCAAAGTCGCAAGTTTTAAAGAGTATGTTGACAGACCTGCTGTAAAATGTATTTTGCTTGAAAATCCAGCATATTTAAAAACAGTTGAAAGTGATTTGGTAGAAGCAATGCCTCATTTAAGTGTTTCTATGTCAAAACCTTTTTTCTTAGAAGCGGCACAGCAAGGAATTGATAAAGCGGCAAGCATAAAATTTTTAGCAGATAAATTAGGAATTCATAAAAGCGAAATTATTGCCGTAGGAAATGCAGGAAATGATTTAACGATGATAGAATATGCAGGTTTAGGAGTTTGGGTTGATAATGTAACGCCTGAACTGCGTGATAAAGCTGATTTAATTGTAGCTTCAAATAATAATGATGGCGTTGCAGAAGTAGTACAACGGTATATTTTAAATTAAAGAAAGATGAAGAATCCAATAGAAACCGAACGATTGATTTTAAGAGAATTAACACTTTCTGATGCAGGAGGCATGTTCGAATTGGATTCAAATCCGAATGTACATCTTTTTCTTGGAAACAATCCCGTAAAGAATATTCAGGAAAGTATTGATATGATTGAGAATATTCAGAAACAATATGTCAATTTCGGAATCGGACGCTGGGCTGTTGTTTTAAAAGAAACCAATGAATTTATTGGCTGGTCTGGAATAAAATATATTACCAGCGAGATCAATAATCATAAAAACTTCTACGAATTAGGATATCGATTTATTGAAAAACATTGGGGAAAAGGATATGCTTCTGAAGCAGGAAAAGCTTTTGTTGCTTATGCTTTTAATGAAATGAAAGTGGATGCTCTTTATGCTTATGCAGATGCAGGAAATGAAAACTCAAGAAAAATTTTAGAGAAACTAGGTTTTCATTTTGTGAATTCTTTCGAATATGAAGGAGAAATCGAAGTTTGGTATGAACTCAAAAATCCAAACTCAAACTAAGAAATGCATTCCAAATCTTTACATACTTACAAAGTCAGTAAAGATTTGGAAACAATTCAGAGTTATTTATTATTTTTTAGCTACAGAAACGAAGTATTTGTTCCCGTCACCCATAGTTAATTTTACACGTTCGTCGCAAAGATCAACCGCAAAGTTTGCGCTTTCGTAACAGCTGCAAGTAGTGTTTTTGTCTTTAGACATTTCTGTTTTACAGTTGTTGTTTTTAAATGTAGCTAATTGCGGTGTATACAAACTTACTAAATCTGTAGAAGCAGTTACTAATGAAATAATACTTGCAGAATTATTATTAGTAATTCTATAAACGATTCTGTCTGTGTAATTAACCTCATTTACAGTTACTTTACGAATATAAGTATAAGCTGTAGACCCTTCTCCTGGTTCTTTAACTTCAAATTTGAAACCAACAGCACGAATAGCGACATCAAATTGCTGCTGCGAATTGAAGCTAGCCCAAGTTGTTAATGTACTGATTGTAGGGAACGGATTTGCTGCAGGAGCATTAGTTTGCGCTTGCGAACTAAAAATGGTTAAGAACATCAAGCAGATTGTGGGTAAAAATGCTTTCATAAAGTGGTATTTGTTATTATAATTGTTGCCTACTCTCTTTGGTTTTCGGCTTTCCCATTTCATTTTGTAACACAAAACAACAACATAACGGTTAAAATTCAAAATTGTTATGCCTGAATTATTATTAAATTAATTTAAGCTTGTTAAAATTCTTAAATCTTAATTTAATTTACCCAAGAATTATAACAAAGGTAAATGTAAGAAATTTTGAATTTATATCTAAAAAAAACGTACTTAATCGATAAAATTTGCATTTTATCGATTATTTTGTCATTTTATTCTTATTGAATTGTTAAAAACCACCTTATTACTGGTGTTAATTTTGTAAAATGATGTATAAAAAAGAGAAGTTTTGAATGTTTCTAAATTAACATTTGATGCAAATTATTGATTCGAAGTAAATTAATCGCTTTCTTTTGATGAATATTGTTTGTAAATTTGCAGCCTTAAATTTTTTGACAACGATTTCATTAATTTAAGACAGATTATGGAAAATAGAAAGAAAGTTGCCTTTTATACACTGGGTTGTAAACTGAATTTTTCAGAGACTTCTACAATTGCCAGAAATTTTAACGACGAAGGTTTTGACCGTGTCGATTTTGAAGATGTTGCAGATATCTACGTGATAAATACCTGCTCTGTAACAGAAAATGCCGATAAACAATTTAAACAAGTTGTGAAAAAAGCAATGAAGCTTAATGATAAAGCTTTTGTTGCTGCTGTTGGCTGTTATGCACAATTAAAACCTGAAGAATTAGCGGCAGTAGACGGTGTTGATTTGGTGTTGGGTGCAACAGAAAAATTCAAAATCACCGACTATATTCATGATTTGAGCAAGAACGATATGGGTGAAGTTCACTCATGCGAAATTGCTGAAGCCGATTTCTACGTTGGAAGTTATTCTATTGGAGATCGAACAAGAGCATTCTTAAAAGTGCAGGACGGCTGCGATTACAAATGTACCTATTGTACAATTCCTTTAGCAAGAGGAATTTCTAGAAGTGATGCATTAGAAAATGTGCTGAAAAATGCCAAAGAAATTTCGGCACAGAATATCCGTGAAATTGTTTTGACTGGTGTAAATATCGGTGATTATGGAAAAGGGGAATTTGGAAACAAAAAACACGAACATACTTTTCTGGATTTAGTTCAGGCTTTGGATCAAGTAGAAGGAATCGAGCGTTTAAGAATTTCGTCTATCGAACCAAATTTATTGAAGAACGAAACAATCGAATTCGTTTCTAAAAGCCGCACTTTTGTACCTCATTTTCATATTCCGTTACAATCCGGAAGTAATGATATTTTGAAGTTAATGAAACGCCGTTATTTACGTGAAGTATATATTGATCGTGTAAACAAAATTCGCGAAGTAATGCCTCACGCTTGTATTGGTGTTGACGTAATCGTTGGTTTCCCTGGGGAATCAGACGAGCATTTCTTAGAAACCTACCATTTCTTAAATGATTTAGATATATCGTATTTACACGTATTTACGTATTCAGAAAGAGATAATACAGAAGCAGCAGATATGGAAGGTGTTGTTCCTTCAAATGTAAGAGCAAAACGCAGTAAAATGCTTCGCGGTTTATCCGTAAAAAAACGTCGTGCTTTTTATGAAAGCCAGTTAGGAACAAATAGAACTGTTCTTTTTGAAAGTGAAAATAAAGAAGGATACATTCACGGTTTTACTGAAAATTACGTAAAAGTAAAAACACCTTGGAATCCAGAATTGGTAAATACATTACAAGAAATCAATTTAACTAAAATTGACGAAGACGGAAGTGTTCGTTTGGAATTTTTGAATAAATTGGCGGAAGCTTAATTAAAGATTGGACAACTTTGTCAAAGTTTCAAACTTTGACAAAGTTTATACATAACTATTGAAATGACAAAAACCGCATAGTTTTTCTTTAAAGTAAAACTATGCGGTATTTTTTATAGCAAAAAAATCTATTTCTGATCCTCTGAAACAAGCAATTTCAAAGAATTAATATAATCGGTATCAAATTCTATAACGCGGATTTTTTCTGGATTAAAACTTAATTCTCCTCCAAACTGACCTTGTGTATCTAAAAAATCAATAGTCAGTTCTTCGTTATTCAATTCTATTAATTTTCCTAAATAAGCAGATTTAGATGATTTTTTTGCAATTTGAAAAATGCCGTATTTCTCCGAAATAAAATTAATAATCGAAGCTAAATCTTTGATAGGAATAATATCATCAGAATTTACTTTTAAACCTTTTAAACGGATTACTTTCTCTGTAAAAGCCAAATCGTGATCTCTGTTCACTGCTTGAATATTTTTATTTCTTAAAATAACAAAACCGTCCAAAATAAAATCTACAGGATTGTTTCGAAGTAAAATCCAATCATCAGAATAATCAATTAGAAAACCAGAGAAAATCTGTTTTTTATCCTGAAATTCTATTTCAACCAATTGTCTTAAATATTGTTCCATCATGTTTTTTTTTAAATTCCAATAATTAAATTCCAAATTCCAATTTGAAATCTAAAAATTAAGTTTGGGATTGGTTAGAACTTTGTCAAAGTTTTAAACTTTGACAAAGTTGGTCAGAAATTCTTTGAAAGTCACGATGTTTTAAATTCCAAATTTCAATCTCAAAGTAATTGGAATTTGGAATTTAAAATATTGTAATTTAATTTTTAAGGATTAGTTGACCAAATACTACTGTTTTTGATAAATACTCTTCGGTTTAATTTTAACTGAGCAATAATCAAATCTGCCATATCTTCAGACTGCATCACTTTCTCTGGATTCCCGTCAGTCAGATTTAAGTCTTTTGCCATGTCGGTTGCAACTGTACTTGGAGTTAAGGCCGTAACACGAATATTGTGTTTTCTCATTTCCTGCATTAAAGAATCGGTTAAACCTAAAACAGCAAATTTTGAAGCACTGTAAGCACTTGTCAAAGCATTTCCGTTTAAACCTGCAGTTGACGAAATATTAATAATATCTCCAGTTTGTCTTTCGATCATATTTGGAATAATGGCGCGAGTGGTGTAGTACGTTCCCATTAAATTCACCTGAATAATTCTTTCCCAAGCTTCTGGTTCCAATTCTAAGAATTTACCAAAAGAAGCAATTCCGGCACTATTGATTAAAATGTCAATGTTTTTAAATGCAGCGATAGCTTTTTCTACAGCAGAATTGATAGAATTGATATCAGAAACATCGGCAGACAAAGCCAAAGTTTTTACACCAAGTTTAGCAGTTTCTTCTGCCAGCTGATCAATATCGTTTTGAGTTCGTGAAACTAAAATCAGGTTTACACCTTCTTTTGCCAAAGCAATGGCTACAGCTTTTCCAATTCCTTTTCCAGCACCAGTAATAAGTGCATTTTTATTTTTTAAGTCGGTCATGAGTGTATTTTTAAAAATGCAGAAAGCATCATTTTAAGTCTTACAAAAATAAGGTTTTGAAAACTAAAATGATGCTTTAAAATATATTCTTAATCTAAGTTTAACAACTTTTATTATTCTTTTAGAACCATGTCAATACACATGACAGCTCCTAAAATCAATTGTCTCAACGGACTATCAGCGGGTACGTTTTCTTCAATTTGCAATACGTAATTGTCTGCACTAGTAAAAAACTCTTTTCCTAATCCCGCCCATTTTTTACTTACTTGAGCCAATTGTCTGTTCTCGTGAGAAAATTTAAAATCCCAGCCTGTCCATTTTCCTTGTAAAGTAGCAACTGGTTTTTCGTTTTTATCTAAGATTTCGAATTTTCCTCCAATAGAAAAGAATTTTTGTTTGAAAGTTCCAACCAAACGATCTTTTTCGTCAAAAACTTCAACGGTTGATCGGAATATTGCAACGCCTCTTTTTACAGAAATTAATTTCTCGCCAGAAGCAGTTGTAATTTCTACATTAAATGGTGTAGCTCTTTTATAATCTGTAAAACGAAGTATTTTAGTGAAAAAACCAAGATTATTTTCTCGGCAGTTCATAATGATCTGATTGGTTTCTGGATTGTAAATGTCGTAATTGTTTGCCGCTTTAAACATTCCGACGTGTTCTTTTACTAAAAATAGATTTTGGCTTAAAATAGAATTCATAAGAGTATAAAAAATTATTGTTTTAAAAAGCCCAAATGTAATACAATATTTATTAATTAAATGATTTACAATTTGGGCTAAGAACAATAAACTTCTTGCAATCGGAGAGATTTTGTTTTATTTCAGCTTATTTTTTACTGATAATAATAACGGCACCATCTGCACCTTTTTCTCCATAAATTACTTTTGCTTCGTGCATTTTTAACACCTGTACAGATTCAATAGTATTGGGATTGATTTTACTAAATTGTAATTTATCTATAATCTTTCCGTCTAAAACATATACAACTTGAATAAGCGAAGATTTTGACGGAGCGCATATCATGATTTTAGCAGGTTGAACGGGCTGCGGTTTAGTAATAGGCAAAATTTTTGTTTCTCGAATGGTATCTTTTGTTGCTGTAGAAATGGTTTTTTCTTGAGCCTTTATTGTATAATTAAACAGTAAAACGAATAAAAAAAGTTTAATGATTTTCATTTTTGGTGATTAATTAAATTGTTTTGCACCTTCTACCAAACGAATAAACTCAGCTTTATAACCTTCACCATCATTAGAATTTCCTTGTTTTGCCAATTTCACAATTGCCTCAGAAGATTTGTCAGCGATTAATTTTGAATCTCTCAATTTTAATCCGAACCAAGCCACAGCCGAACTAAATTTCATATCATCACTCGCTTTATCTATAGCAACCGATTTATTCTCAATTGTCTGAACCATTTCAATACTTTTTTCACCGTCTGGTTTTTTGTAACGGAATTTCACTGTTGCCAATTCATTACTGTAATTGTTAGAATTGGTTTCTGTTTTAGTATATTTTAAATCATCTGGCTGTGCAGTTAGATAATCGCTTTTTACACCAGCTGGAATTATTTCATATAAAGCTGTTACGGTATGATTGCTTCCTAATTCTCCTGCATCAATCGCATCATTTTTAAAATCTTCTGGTCGCAATTTTCTGTTTTCATATCCAATTAAGCGATACGACTGAACTTGTTTTGGATTGAATTCAATCTGGATTTTTACGTCTTTAGCAATAGCAAACATCGAACCTTTAAATTCTTTTCCTAAAAAACGATTTGCTTCCTGAATGTTATCGATATAAGCATAATTTCCGTTTCCTTTGTCAGCCAAAATTTCCATTTTGCTGTCTTTGTAATTGCCCATTCCGTAACCTAAACAAGTCAGGAAAACGCCTGTTTTTCTTTTTTCTTCAATCAGTTTTTCCATATCAGAATTAGAAGAACTTCCTACGTTAAAATCACCATCAGTTGCTAGAATTACACGATTATTGCCACCTTTAATAAAATTTTCTGTAGCCGTTTTATATGCCAGTTCGATTCCTGCTCCGCCGGCTGTACTTCCGCCAGATTGTAATTTATCTAAAGCGTCAATAATTGTTTTTTTCTCATCACCAGAAGTTGGAGGTAAAACCATTCCTGCGGCGCCTGCATAAACTACAATTGCCACTTTATCTTTCGCGCGTAATTCATTTACCAAAATTTTCAAAGATTGTTTTAATAAAGGAAGTTTGTTCATGTCGTTCATCGAACCCGAAACGTCAATTAAGAAAATAAGATTTGAAGCAGGTAAATCTTCTGTCGGAATGTTTTTTCCCTGCAAACCAATTTTCAAGATTTTATTATTTGCATTCCAAGGCGAATCGCTCAATTCTGTATTAATAGAAAATGGATGTTCATTTTTTGGCTGCGGATAAGTATATTTGAAAAAATTAACCATTTCTTCTACACGCACTGCATCTTTTGGAACTTGCTGCCCGTTGTTTAAAAAGCGTCTGATATTGGTATATGAAGCATTATCAACATCAATAGAAAATGTAGAAAGAGGTGCTGTTTTTGGACTTTCAAAAGCATTTTCGACAAAAGTATCATAATCCTCCTGAGTTGGTTCTGCAGGAGTTGGAATGATATTTAATTTTTTATCTAATTCCTTTTCTGAAAGGTTTTTATAGATTTCATTTTTAGTCGAAATAACTACAACACCATTTGATGCTCTGCTTCCATAAATAGAAGTGGCAGCAATGTCTTTTAAAACAGAAACATTATCAATATCATTCGGATTAATTTTTGCCATTTGATTGGCTTTTGCAGGAACTCCGTCAATAATATACAAAGGCTCGTTTTTTGGAGAAACAGAAGCGATTCCTCTGATAGCAACACTTGGACTTGGACTAGCCATATAGCTAATGCTGTTTTGAGTTTGAATTCCAGCTATTTTTCCTTTAAGCGCCTTTGATGCTTCTTTTTTCTCTTTTCTTCTTTCAGCGCGTTCATAACTGCGATCTTCATATTCTGAATTACTTGTGCCGTATCCAACAACTACAACTTCGCTTAATGTTTGATTATCTGGAAGAAGTTTTATGTTAATAATATTTGAGTTTTGAACTTTTTGACTTTGATTTTTGTATCCAATATAACTGAAAACAAGCATATCGCCTGTTTTTGCTTTGATGTTGTATTTTCCATCGAAGTCAGTTGCAGTATTTGTTTTTGATGTCTGATTGAAAATAGTGACACCAGGAAGCGGCTGTTTATTTTCATCTGAAACGATTCCAGAAATAGTTCTTTCTTGTGCCATAGTTACGAAACATATAAGCATAGCAATGGCTGATGAAATAAGTTTTAGACTTTTCATGATAATAAGTTTTAAAATTAATGTTCGGATTTTGCTTTGTCAAAGCTGCAGACTTTGACAAAGCTTGGTATTATTTTTTAGGAGCTGGTCTTCCGTTTTTAGTAGTAATTATAACAACTCCTTTTTTTCCTTTTTCGCCATATTTTTCAGTGGCTTCAAGGTCTTGCAAAATGGTTATGGTTTTGATGTCTTGTTTGTCTAAAGGAGCATAAGGACTTGTTGGATTCTTGCCAAACAAATCATTTTCAGAATAATAAATACCATCTATTATGTATAATGGTTCATCCAAAACTACCAATGAATCTACATTTTCTGGATTCAAATTTGGGAGTTCATCTCGCATCATTTTATCTTTTTTGGCATCATCGCTGTGCGCCATTGCATTTCCGTTTAAAATTACTAAAGGAGTGCTTTTTCGAGAAGATTGAGTTACCTTATCTGCAGAAGACACGCTAAATGATTCTCGTGCTTTTTTTGAATAAGCGGCACTCGGTTCTGTTTGTGCTTTAGATTTTGCACGAACATTTTCTTCTTCTTTTGCTTCTTCCTCTGCACGTATAGGAGACGGTGCTGCCATAATAGCATCATAATTGGCTCTTTCAGTTACAATAGGTGGAGGAGTAATTGCTTTTGGGATATCTTTTGTTTCCTGAACAGCAACTTTTTCCTGTTTTTTAATTTGAGTATCTAAAATTTTAACTGCTTCTTCGTTTGAAACAATTTCTGAATCAGAAGAAGGAATTGTATTTTTTTGATCTAAAAGAGGTTTCTGAGATTCGTTTTTTTCTGTTTCTTGAATAACCACTTTTGAATCTTCATTTGCAACATTTTTATCAGTACGTAAAAATTGAGATCCTAAAGAAATTAATAAAAGAAGAGAAGCAGCAACAGCAATTTTTTTCCATAATGCAATTGTTTTTTTATCTTCTTTTTTATCTAGTTTTTCTTCAACGCGCGACCAGACTTTTTCCATTCCAGGAAAGTCTTTAAACTCGGCATTTTGCGAAGCTTGTTTTATTTTATCGAATAATTTATCTTGATTGTCCATGACTATTTTGCTTTTTGATAATACAGTTTATTAACCAGTTCTTTTAGTTTGGTCTTAGCGGCATTCAATTGTGATTTGGATGTGCCTTCGGAAATCTTCAGCATTTCGGCTATTTCTTTGTGTCCATAACCTTCAATAACAAAGAGGTTAAAGACAGTTTTACAGCCGTCAGGAATGTGGTTTAATAAATTGAGTAAATCTTCCTCTTCTAGTGTATTTAGTTCGTCGACAGAAGGCTGCGAAAGCAGTTTTAAGTCGTCTAGATACATATTGAAGTTGGTTTCTTTTCGAATCGTTGCCAGGCAATGATTCACAGTTATTCTTCTCGCCCAAGCTTCAAAAGCATACGCTTCTTTTAACTGATCAAGTTTGGTGAAAATAGTAAAGAAAGAATCGGCTAAGGCTTCTTCAATTTCTTCTTCCTTTTTTAAATATCTTTTGCAAAGGCGGTAAAGCTTTGGCGCCATGTATTCGTACACCTGACGCTGGGCATCGCGGTGCATTTTTTTACAGTTTGCTATTTGAGTCTCGTTTATCACAATTGTTGTCTTTCTTATATAGAGAGATAAAAAGATAAAAAGGTTGGGACAGGTATGAAAAAAATATTTTTTTTAGGTTCAAAGCTACAAAGGTTCAAAGGTTTTATTGTAGAGATGCACTGCAGTGCGTCTTTCCATGAAATATTGATAGTTTGATTTATTTTATTCTCCTAAACAAATATCATTATAAAATTCTACAATTTCTTTAATGTCATCAAAAATCCATTTGTCGCCTTTTAGTTTTTTGACGATAAAATCGCAGTCGGCGAAAACTTTTGAAGTGTTTTTTCTCCAAGAGTTTACAACACCGCAGTTTAAACAAGTAGGATATTTGTCTTTTATTTTTTTTATATAATAAAATGTTGAAGGTTCGCTTATATTAGAACTAGATAATTGTTGTTGAGTTTGTGATCCTAACTGTGTTTTTACAGCTGGACTTAAAGAGTTGTCAGGTCGGTCGTCGTACGGATTATAAATCATATCTGTAAGACTAAAATCGGATCCTAGTTTTTTGTACAAAGTAGCTTCTCCCTGTGTAATAATTTCTACCAGTTTTGGTTTGTCTAAGGAATTTAATTTTACATATTCAAAAGTTCTGGTAAAACCCAAATCAAGGAATTTAATTTTTTTAACGAATTCTTCATCCCAAGTATCAGGTTTATCTTCTGGAGCAACTTTAAATTTTATTTTATTGAATTTTAGATAAGCAAATCCTTCAAGAGAATCTCCGTCTTTAAAGTAAATTATCGCTTCTTGTTTTTGAGAATGACTTTTAAGACAGATAAGAAATAAAATGATTATAAGTTTGTAAAGTTGTTTCATTGAAGGCAACATATTTTTAAATCTTAGTGTTCTCTGTGAAAAAACTTTGTGAATCTTTGTGTAATAGCTCTTTCGCATTCGCAAAAGAAAAACACAAAGACTCACAAAGATTCAGCAAGTTTTATTATTTCGCAATTTGAAATTTAGTATTTCCAACCTGCCATAATGCAAAAGCAAACATATCGGCGCTATCATTGTACGTTACATCCAGATCGTTAGAGAAATGTCCGTTTGCGTAATTTACATGTAATAAAATGGGTCTTTCAGAACTGTTGTAATTTTGTAAAACAGCGGCAAATTTTCCTGGAATCCAAGAATCTACTCGTGCATCGTTAATTCCAGTATGAACTATAACGGCAGGATATTTTTCTCCTTTTTTAACTTTGCTTTGAGCATCCATTTCCAAAAGAGATTTGGTATCGGTCTCGTTTTTTAAAGTACCAATTTCTGGTATTTGATTCGGACCATTTGGAGTAATTTCGCTTCTTATAATATTGGTGTCTCCAACTTCAATAATTGCCACTCTAAAAAGATCAGGACGTTCGGTAATGGCTCTTCCAATTAGAACGCCGCCCATACTTGCTGCATTTCCAATAAGCTTGTCTGAAGAAGTATATTTTTCATTAATTAAATATTCAGAACAAGCAATAAAATCTTTCCAAGTATTTGGTTTAGTCGCTTTTTGACCTCCTTTATGCCAGTCGGCTCCTTTTTCTCCGCCACCTCTAACGTGTGCATAAGCAATTACAATATTTTGTTCTAGTAAAGCCATAAAATCATCACCCAGATAATAAGGTCTGCTGCTTATTCCATAAGCTCCATAACCCATAATGTAACAAGGAGTTGAGCTATCCATTTTAATGTTTTTTGGATAAATAATAGATAATGGAACCATTACGCCGTCATGACTTGGCACTTCAACTTCTTTAACGTTATACAGTTTTGAATAATCTGGATAATTCCCGCTTGAAATAAATTGTTTTGACTTTTCTAAACGATTAGAAGCACCATCAAAAGAATAGGTTGTAGATGGCGTGATCCAGCCATTGTTAAAAATCAACAAGTTATCATTTTCTCTAGAATTTAAGGCATAAGCGCCGCTTGAACCTTTTGGAAGAGGAATAGTTTTACTTTCTAATGTTTTTGGATTCATCAGATATCTGTCCGTAATAATTCCATCAGTTAAAGTATAATAGATGAAATTTTTAGATTTCTGTAATCTGCGTACTATTTTTTTGCTTTCTGGAATTACAATTTTAGCATTGTCGATATTTGGATTTTTAATATCGGTTAATCCTATTTTGTAATTTGGAGCATTTTTATGTGAAAGAAAGAATAATTGATCTCCAATTATTTGATAGTCTGTTATCTCGTCTTCGAATTTAATAAGCGGTTTCCAATTTATTTTCGGATTTTTAAGTTCTGAATAAGGAGCGTAAAAAGCTAATGTCTCATTTTTTGTAGATCCGATTTCTAAAATAATATACGAGTAATCGTCTGAGAACGCGATATCAGGAAACTGCTCCGCAAGAATATTTAAACTTGGATTATTTTCTTTTGATGCCAGTATTTTATCTGTTTCTGGATTAGTGCCAATAACATGCAGCAGCGATTTCATGTGTTTTAGAAAATCATCGCTTTTACTATCATTGGTACTCATTTTTGTGTACGTAATCGCTTTGCTGTCTGGGGTAAATTCAAAACTAAATTCACTCCAAACTGGATTTAAATTTTCTGGGAGAAAAGTTTTAGATTCAATATCCATAATTCGGAGATCACAAACCTCAGAACCATCTTGAGACAATGTAACCGCCAATTTTTTCTGGTCTGGACTTATATTGAAAGTTGTAATTGTTGCCTCTTTTTTATACGTATTCGGGTCTAATAATAAAACCTCGGTTCCGTTTAAACCTTTGCGAATGTATAATTTATCAATGCTTTCTCCTTTTTTCTTTTTGGTGTAATAATAGTTATCTCCTAATTGTTTGATGTAATTATAATCATCTCCAGCTAAAGAGTGAATTTCTTTCATTCTATTGAAAAGAGCATCACGGTTAGGAATTTTTTTAATGACAGAATTGGTAAAATCACCTTGATCTTTAAACCATTTTAATACTTCTGGATTTTTCATATCTTCCATCCATCGGTACGAATCTGTGATTTTTGTTCCGAAATAATCATCTACAACAGGATGTTCTGGAGTTGGCGGATATTTAAACTGTGCTTGTGAGGTTTGACTTGTAATAAAAACTAAAAGAGCGAAAGCGGTTTTTCTGATCATTATTTTTTTATGGTTATAATTAGTACTTAATAGGTTGTATTTTAGGCACAGACTGCCAGAAAGCTAAGTGTTACATTACTTAACAGGAATTGTCAATTTGTAGATTTTTGTTTCTAGAAGATCGGTGTCATTATCCTCACAAAGTAAAAACTCGATTTTATTGTTTTCTTTTTTATAGAAAGTCATACCTTCAAATTTATTGGTTGAAGTTATTTTTTGAGTAAAATCGATTTTCATGGTTTTAAGATCGATTCTGCCAATGAAACTTCCTAAGATTTCGCCGTCATCATAAGTCGATTTGGTGTCTTCGGCAGTTGAAAGGAAATAAATTTTATCATCGACTAAAACCGCGTCTGTAAAACTGGAGCGAACGCCTTTTATTTTTGGCAGTTTGTAGTTGACGGCAATCAAAGCAAATTCTTCGTATAATTTTTTAGCATGAATGGTAAAAATGGTGTTTTTATTAGAAATTCCGTTGCCTCGATTGAATAAATACCAGTTTTCGCCATCGAAAATAGCACCTTCTAAATTAAAATCTTCAGGTTTTATTTCACCGAAACTCTGCATTAAAGCATATATGTCAACCAAATTATTTTTCTTCAAAACCGTTTTGGTTTTAAGATCAAATTCAATCATTTTATTTCTGTTTTCGGTAGAGCCGGAACCAAAAACATACAATGTATCGTTGTGATGCGTTACAGATTCAAAATCTGGTTTTAAGTTTTTTGGGATATTCTGCGTCGGATTGTCAATTAAAGCATGTTGATTCAATTGTTGATTCTGCATATTGTATTCGTACAGGAATCCGCTGTTGTCGCCAATTACGTAAAGTGCTTCATTATTATAAAATAATCCCGATGCTGAGCCGATTCCGATGATTTGAAATAGTATTTCTAAGGTGAATTTTTCCATTAAATATTGTTTTGAAAATAAATGCCTAGCCCTGATAGTAATGGAAATACTTTGAAAAGAATTGCATTTTTTCCTGACAGAACAAAGCGACCAGCGGAAGCTCTTGTTATGGCTTTGGAAAAAAGCAATTTATTGAAAAGTATTGCAATGAATAGCAGGAATATGCTTCGTAAAAGTAGTATATTTATGATATAAAATTTGAAAATATGAAGTCAATAGATCCAAAAGATTTTAAAGTTGTAGATAAAGTAAAGTTAAATAAGCTTCCAACGTTGCTAGATATTGACGCTAATGACGATGAAAAAGAGGAAAAACTGGATAAGGTTCAGGCTAAATTAAGCGATTTGCAGGATATCATGTATGCTCACAATAAATATTCGGTTTTGATTTGTCTTCAAGGAATGGATACTTCGGGAAAGGATAGTTTAATTAGAGAAGTTTTTAAAGAATTTAATCCTCGTGGGGTTGTGGTCCACAGTTTTAAAACGCCAAATTCAACCGAATTGGAACACGATTATTTATGGCGTCATTATATTGCACTGCCAGAAAAAGGAAAGTTTGCGATTTTTAATAGAACACATTATGAGAATGTTTTGGTAACACGCGTGCATCCTGAATTTATTTTGGCAGAGAATTTACCAGATATTAAATCTGTTGATGATATTAAACCTAAATTCTGGGAAAATAGAATTAAACAAATCAATAATTTTGAAAAACATATTGCTGAAAACGGAACCATTGTAATGAAGTTTTTTCTGCATTTGAGTAAAGACGAACAGAAATCTCGTTTATTGCGTCGTTTGGAAGAGGGAAAACACAATTGGAAATTTTCGCCTGGAGATCTAAAAGAACGCGAACATTGGGATGAATATCAGCAGTATTATGAGGAAGCTATAAACCAAACTTCTAAAGAACATGCGCCTTGGTATATTGTTCCGGCAGATGATAAAGATATGGCACGCTATATTGTGGCTAAAATTATCTGGGAAGAAATGAAACAATACAAAGATATTCAGGTGCCGGAATTGGCTAAAGAAATTAAAGATAATTTTGAAACTTATAAAAAGACTCTGGAGAATAGTTAATTAGATAATTAGTCAATTTGATAATTTTTTAAACCCGACAGGTTTTTGAAACCTGTCGGGTTTATTATTTTGTTGAGATTTAAATTGTCATAAAATAAAAAATCCGACAGACTATGCGAGCTGTCGGATTTTTACCAAAAACAAAATAATAAATTAAACCTATCTTTATAATTTAAAACCATACGCAACACGCAGTGCTACTTGGTTGGTTCTAAAATCGTGATAATCTTCATAACGAACACTTAAGTCGATGTATTTATTGGCATATCCAATTCCTGGAGCCCATAAAAAACTCGTTTTATCGTAACCATTTGTTACAGCAAAACCAGCACCCACTTCTCCTAAAACATAAAATTGATCTTTTAAAACAAAGGCTTTAAAACCTGCTTTAGCGGGAATAAATCCAAGATCTTTTATGTTGTTTCCAAGGTCATCTTTGCCCATAAATAGGTTTGTAAAACCTGTTGTTAAGGTCAATGATGTTTTCTTAGAAAGGTCATATTGTAAACGAACGTCTCCTCCAAGAGCCCAGTCGTAATCGCCATCGGTCGGTAAACCTCCGTTTAAACCGAATCCTAATCTAAATCCTTGATCGTAATTTGTTGCTTCTGTTTCTTGAGCGAAAGTTGTGTTAGAGAATAAAAAAGCAAAAGCAGCTAGGCAAATAATCTGTAATTTTTTCATGGCTTATATCTTTGAATTATTAATAATGTAAAAGTAAAACGGAGGTATTTGCAGATTGTTATACAATTTTTAAAAATCTTTATATAATATTGAGTTCATCTTATTTTTGTCTTAAAATTGGGATATAATTTTATTAATAGGATAGAATTCGAAGCTTCTGATTATCTTTGCCGACTAAAATTGATTACAAGTGAATTTAAAGCAGTACACCAAAGAGTTTTCGTATAATTTAAGACTGGCTTATCCTGTCATTTTAGGAATGGTCGGGCATACCTTAATTGGTATTGTCGATAATATTATGGTGGGAAAAATTGGAAGTACAGAATTAGCGGCAGTTTCGTTGGGAAACAGTATGATTTTTATTGCAATGTCTCTAGGAATTGGTTTCTCTACAGCAGTAACACCAATTGTTGCTGAGGGCGATGCTGAAAAAAATGATACTAAAATTCGATCTGCATTTCATCATGGATTGTTTCTTTGTACAATTTTAGGAATAATACTTTTTAGTGTTATTATGTGTGCAAAACCCATAATGGAATTGCTAAAACAACCAGAAGACGTTATTGTCTTGGCAAAACCTTATTTAGGATGGGTTGCTTTTTCGTTGATTCCGTTGGTAATGTATCAAGGTTATAAACAGTTCGCAGACGGAATGTCATTAACCAAATATTCGATGTACGCAATGGTTATGGCAAATGTGCTGCACGTTGGAATTAATTATGTCTTAATCTATGGAATTTGGATTTTTCCAAAAATGGGAATCATCGGTGCTGCATTGGGTACTGTTATTTCGCGAATCTTTTTAGTAATGTTTATGCATATAATGCTTTCTAGAAGAGAGGATTTAAAGCGTTTTTTTAAAGGTTTTAGTTTTAATGAAATCAAAAAAGCTACCATAAAAAAGATTATAAGCATTGGTTTTCCATCGGCAATGCAAATGTTATTTGAGGTAGTTTTATTTACAGCTTCAATCTGGCTTTGCGGCAATATTGGCAAAACCAGTCAGGCAGCCAACCAGATTGCATTGAGTCTGGCTTCGCTTACCTTTATGTTTGCTATGGGATTAAGTGTCACTTCTATGATTCGTGTAAGTAACCAGAGAGGCTTAACAGATTATAAAAAACTGCTTGTTGTGGCAAGATCTATTTTCCTGCTGGCAATTGTTTTAGAAGTTTTCTTTGCTTTGATTTTTATTGCCTTTCATACCGTTTTGCCGCATATCTTTTTAAATATGGAAAACACGATTCAGCTTACAGATAATACAGAAGTAATTGCAATTGCTTCGAAATTATTGCTGATAGCCGCAGTCTTTCAAATTTCTGATGGAATTCAAGTTGTGGTTTTAGGTGCGCTCAGAGGATTGCAGGATGTTAAAATCCCAATGTATATTACTTTCGTAGCCTATTGGGTAATTGGTTTTCCGATTTCCTATTATTTAGGAGAACATACTGAATTGAAAGCACAGGGAGTTTGGATTGGACTTTTGGCAGGTTTAACGGCAGCAGCTGTAATGCTTTATTTGCGCTTTAATTATCTGACTAAGAAATTAATTACAAATTCGGTTTCAAATAACTAAATTTGAAAAATATAAGCCACTCTCCATAAAGAAATTTTTTTAAACTTTATAAGCTGTGGCGCAAAATAATAACCATTAATAAAAAAATAAACATGGAATTACCTAAATTTTTACTTGGAGACAACACTGATTTTCCAGACGATATTTTCATCATTCATCTTGATTATCCTAGATTTATTATTAATCTGAAAGATGATGAGGTGGAGTTCTTAGAAGAACCGGAAGATCTTGATGAAGCAGAATTAAATGCCGAAATGGAAAGTTTAATTGAAAAAGCTAACGATTTTTATGATCGTGAAGTAAATCGCTACGAACAGTAAGGATGTGCCTTTTGGACTTTTACTTTTAAGTTTATTTTTTACGTTCTTATTTTATTTATAAATGAAAAAATTAAGTTTTTTAAAACCGATTTTAAATTTTATTTTAATCGGTTTACTGATTACCACTTTAAGCCGTCTGTTTTTATTTTTCCTTTTTAAAGAAAGAGTAGAACAGACGCCAGATTTCTGGTATATATTTCCAATCGGTCTTCGAATGGATTTGATATTACTTTGTTACCTGTCATTTCTGCCCGCTTTGTTAATCACTTTTTTACCTAATAAATGGCTGAAATTTACCAATAGGTTTCTGGTAATTTACAGTTTTTTATTCCTGTTTTTAATCCTCTTTGTTGAGTTAGCTTCGCCAGATTTTGTAAAGCAATATGATACGCGTCCGAATAAGATTTTCTTAGATTATCTTATTTATCCAAAGGAAGTAGTTGGGATGCTTTTAAAAAGTTATCTGACTTCTATAATTGTGACCTTTCTTATTTTGGGAGTTGTCCTGTATTTTGCTTTCAAAAAAGGGAAAAAGCTTTTTTATACTGCAAGTACAGATTATAAGTTTAAATTGATGGTTTTTCCATTGCTGGCTTTTTTATTGTTTTTTGGAGCCCGTTCAAGTTTGACTTCAAAACGTCCAATTAATGCGAGTAATGCTGTTTTCTCTACCGATCAATTGACGAATACTCTTGGTTTAAATTCGTTTTATACAGTCGCTTTTGCTGCTTACTCGATTAAGAATGAAGGAAACACCAAGATGTATGGTAAAATGGATGAAGCCGAAGCAATTGCTCGTGTAAAAAAATACATGATTGCTGGCCCAAGTGATTTCACAGATGCAACCATTCCTTTTTTACATGTACAGCAGCCAGATTCTGTAAGACAAAAGCCTTATAATCTGATTATTTTCCTGCAAGAAAGTTTAGGCGCAGAGTATGTTGGAATTTTAGGCGGAAAACCATTAACTCCAGAGTTTGATAAATTATCGAAAGAAGGAACATTATTTACCAATTTGTATTGCACGGGAACCAGAAGCGTCCGCGGAATTGAAGCAGTTGTAACGGGATTTTTACCTTCGCCTTCTGAAAGTGTTGTAAAACTTGGTAACTCACAGCAGGGCTTTTTTACTTTAGCGGAAGCGTTAAAACAAAAAGGTTACGATACGAGTTTCATTTACGGCGGTATGGCAAATTTTGATAATATGGCTTCTTTTTTTAATGGAAATGGTTTCAGTGATATTGTAGATCAAGAAGATTTTGAATCTGATGGAAATAAATATGCTTTTAAAGGAACTTGGGGATACTCTGATGAAGATTTGGTGACCAAAGCCAATCAGTATTTTAAATTAAAAGGAAATAAACCATTTTTCTCTTTAATGTTCTCGACTTCCAATCATGAACCGTTTGAATATCCTGCGGGAAGAATTAAACCTTATGATAAAAAGCCGGCAACAGTAAATAATGCGATGAAGTATGCTGATTTCTCTATTGGGAAATTCTTCGAATTGGCTAAAAAAGAAGCGTATTTTAAAAATACCATTTTCATCGTAATTGCAGATCACAATACTAGAACATACGGAAAGAATTTAGTGCCAATAAATAAATTTCATATCCCAGCATTTATTATGGGACCAGGAGTTCCAAAGAATGCGGTTTACAGTAAACTGGCAAGTCAGATCGATATTCCGCCAACTTTATTGAGTTATTTAGGACTTTCTTTTGAAACGCCGATGGTGGGTCGAAATTTGAATCAATTAGATCCAAAAGTACAGGGAAGATCTATCATGCAGTTTAATGATATCAATGCTTTTAGAGTCGAAAATCAAGTTGTAATCATGCAACCGAACTTGAAGCCATTGCAGTTTGAAATCAAAAATGATACGACTTTAATTCCCGTAAAATTAAATGAAGAATTAGCAAAAGATGCTTTGGCACATGTAATTACAGCAGGGAATTTGTATAAGGAAAATAAGTATAAGTTAAGAGCTAAATAAAGGTTCAAAGGCTCACAGTTACAAAGGGACAAAGGTTTAAAACTCTGTCCCTTTGAATCTTTGTCACTTTTTTCCTTTATTAAAATAAAATTTTAATAAACTAGCAGCAGCTGTAAAAGGTGAAATTTCATTGTTTTGCACTGCTTTTTTATTTTCTTCTAAAAGTGAAATAATTTCAGGCTGATTGAAGAAGTTTTGTTTTAATTGTTCATTAATGGTTTCCATCATCCAGAAATTATTCTGCTCGTTTCTTTTTTCTTGAAAGTATCCGGTTTCTTTAGTCATTTCAAAATAATCAGAAATAGTATTCCAGGTTTCAGAAATGCCTTCTTTAGTTATAGAACTGCAAGTGGTAACTTTTGGTTCCCAGTTTGATTTTTTTGGAGGAAATAAATGTAAAGCACGATTGAATTCAACTTTTGCCTGATTGGCTTTTTTGATATTATCGCCGTCTGCTTTGTTGATGACAATTGCATCTGCCATTTCCATAATACCGCGTTTAATACCTTGAAGTTCATCGCCAGCACCAGAAATTTTTAAAAGTAAAAAGAAATCAACCATGCTGTGAACGGCAGTTTCACTTTGTCCCACACCAACTGTTTCAATAATAATAGTATCAAATCCTGCTGCTTCGCAAAGAATAATCGTTTCTCTGGTTTTGCGAGCTACACCTCCTAGAGTTTCTCCAGAAGCGCTTGGTCTTATAAAAGCATTTTCATCTTTAACCAATTCTTCCATTCGGGTTTTATCACCCAGAATACTTCCATGCGAAAATGAACTGCTGGGATCAACCGCTAAAACAGCTGCTTTTTTTCCTAATTGAGTAAGATGTTTTCCAAAGGCCTCAATAAAAGTACTTTTTCCAACTCCGGGAACTCCAGTAATTCCAATGCGAATTGATTTGTTTGCGTGTGGTAAACAACCCTGAACGACTTCGCCTGCTTTTTCAAAATGATCAGAATTAGTGCTTTCAATTAAAGTTATCGCACGGCTTAAGGAAGTTCTGTTTCCATTTAAAATGCCTTTGATTAATTCGTCAGAAGTAGGCTGTTGTCTGCGTTTGCTTTTAATTTGATTAATAGCCGAAATATTGGTTATTTCAGGTGGTGAAATTCCAGGTTTTTCAGAAAGGCTTCCAACTTGTTTATTGAAATTTGACAAAATGCACTTTTTAGAAATGTAAAAGTACAGAAAACAAAAACAGTTTCAAAAAGTTAGTTTGCCACTAATTACACGAATTTTCGCGAATTTGTTACGGCTTTTTTATCTTCCTGAGTGAAGTGAAGTTGAAGGGAAACCCAAATAGCTCATCAAAAATTATTTATATACTAAGAGACCCGACAGGTTTTTAAAACCTGTCGGGTCTGAACAATATTGTAAATTACTTTGCGTATCCTTCGACTTCGCTCAGGATGACATAAAGAACTCATAAAAATAATTCGTGAAAATTCGTTTAATTGCTTCGCCTGTTCACTATCGCTCGGGTCGTAACTAACAAAAATCTTAGAAGCTCAGCAACTTAGAACCTTAGCATCTTAAAAATTAATACCCAGCAGTAAATCTAACTTGGTGGTGTTTTGGAGTTTCAACTTCATCAGCTATTACAACTGCTAAATCTTCTACAGATAAAATACTTCTTTGCTCGTCATTAAAAACTGGATTTTCTAAACCTAAACGATATTTTCCTGTTCTTCCTGTTTTAGTTCCAGCATGCATTTCGAAAGCAGGACTAAAAAATGCCCAGTCTAAGTCTTTTTCTTCTTTAATTATATTTAAGTAATGTCTTGCTGCGTTTGCGCCAGGATAAATTTCTTTAGGAAAATCTGGAGTATCAACCGCTTGTAAATCTGGAGCTACGAATAAACTTCCTGCACCGCCAATTGTAATAAAACGTTTTACACCCGATTTTTTAACGGCTTCCTGAATTGCTTTTGAACCTGCTAAAAAGTCATCGTAAATATTTGGGTTCGTCCATCCTGGATTGTAAGCGTTGATAACTGTATCGTGACCTTTTAAGATTTCTGCCAAAGCGTCTACGTTAAAAATATCTGCAGCAACCCAAGTTGCATTTGCAGTATCTTTTGGAGTTCTTGCAATGGCAGTAATTTCATGTTTTCTATCTGCTAATTCGTTTAAAATTGCTGAGCCAACAAATCCTGTTGCTCCGATAAGTGCGATTTTCATAATATATAAATTTATTTAGTAATAAAAAATGTTACAGTTTTGGTTAAAAAAATAGTTTTAAAATTGATTCGAAAAATCTTCCAATGAAATTCCTTCCAGTTGTGCACTGACTTTTTGATTCATTTCGCTGTATAAAGCTTCCAAATGCTGATTGATATTTTTTCCAACAGGACAATCAGGATTGGGCTGATTCTTTGCAAAACCTAAACCAATGGTTTCAAAAGTCATTTCGAATATTTGTTTTAAAGTCAGTTCAGCAGCGTTAACGGCCAATTTTGTACCACCATTTTTTCCTTCTTTACTTTCTACAATATGATGGGCTTTTAGGTTAGCAATTTCTTTTCGAACCAAAACAGGATTCAAATTAATACTGCCTGCAATAAACTCCGAAGACAAAAAATCATTGGGAAATTTATGGAGTAAAGTAAGAATGTGAATCGTTATGGCAAATTTACCTGAAATCATACTGTAATAAAATATGTTACAAATTTATGTTTTTTTGTAACACAAAATACTAATTTAACTAAAAATTAATTCTTTGCCTCACATTTTAAATACTTATTTTTGTGATGAACTACAGATATGAACAACTTTATCTTAATATTTATATTTCTCGCACTCGGTTTAATTTTACAACGGGTAAAACAATTTCCGACTCATATTTACAAGACACTTAACAAAATTGTTATCTATTTCTGTCTTCCTGCAATTACTTTATATCATATTCCGAAAATTAAATGGAGTAGTGAATTGCTATTTCCAATAGGAGCAGGCTGGATTACTTATTTTTTGGCTTTTGTATTTTTTCATTTTTTGGGAAGAAGAAACGGCTGGTCCAATAAATTGATTGGTTGTTTGATTTTGACTGCCGGGCTGAGCAACAGTTCATTTTTAGGATATCCAATTATCGAAGCTCTGTTTGGAAAGAAAGGTTTAGAAACAGCTGTTTTAGTAGATCAGCCGGGAACTTTTGTGGTGGTTTCTACACTTGGTGTTTTTACGGCAGCATTTTATTCAAAGGGAAGTCCTAATGCTTTGGGAATTTTCAAAAAAATAATTCTCTTTCCGCCTTTTATAATGTTTGTTATCGCTTGTTCGATGAATATTTTTCAATTTGATTTGAATGAAAGTTTACAGTCATTATTATTAAAAATTGGAAGTTTGGTAACACCTTTGGCACTTCTCTCAGTTGGTTTACAATTAACTTTTGATCGAAAAAGCCAGCATTGGAAATTTTTAAGATTGGGTCTTTTCTTTAAATTGATTTTAGTTCCTTTTGTGATTTTTGTATTATACGTTTTTATTTTCAACCAGCGTTCTGAAGTCATCAAAATCACTTTAATGGAAACCGCAATGGCTCCAATGATAACAGGTGCTATCTTAGCTTCGACTTATGGCTTAAAGCCAAAATTAAGCAGTATGATGATTGGTTTCGGAATTCCAATTTCCTTTGTAACCCTTGCTATTTGGTACTTTATTTTGAGCTTTATTTAGTTTAAAATAGTAATTATATCGAGAAAGTAGAATTTTAACTTTTTTTTACATTTTGAATGTTTTCTACATGCATTTTTTAGTTAATTTTAGAGGAACTAAAAAATTTAAATTATGTCAACATTAAGATTAGGCGATATAGCTCCAGATTTCAGCGCACAAACCACGCAGGGACCCATCAATTTTCATGAATGGTTAGGAGATTCTTGGGGTGTTTTATTTTCGCATCCAGCAGATTTTACGCCTGTTTGTACAACTGAATTGGGAACTGTAGCGAATTATGTTCCTGAATTTACTAAAAGGAATACAAAAGTTATTGCTTTGAGTGTCGATGGTTTAGATTCGCATAAAGAATGGATTAAAGACATTAACGAAACTCAGAATACAGAAGTTAATTTTCCAATTATTGCTGATGAAGACAAAAAAGTAGCCAATTTATACGATATGCTTCATCCAAATGCTAGTGACAAATTTACGGTGCGTTCTGTTTTTGTAATTGGCCCGGATAAGAAAATCAAATTGACTTTGACATATCCAGCTTCAACAGGAAGAAATTTTGACGAATTACTTCGTGTAATTGATAGTTTGCAATTGACAGCAAATTACAGCGTTGCAACTCCTGCAAACTGGAAAGACGGCGAAGATGTAGTTATTGCGCCTGCAATTCCAGACAGTGATATTCCAGCAAAATTCCCAAAAGGACATACACCAATAAAACCGTATTTGCGTTTAACACCACAACCAAATAAGTAGTTTTTTGAGGTACTAAGATACTGAGATGCTAAGGTTCTAAGTTTTTTGCTTAGAATTTTAGCATTTTTGTTTTTATATATAGAAGAAAAAAGCGTTGAGATTTTTCATCAAATGAAAATATCAACGCCTTCTATAAAAAAAACTTAGAGTCTTAGTATCTTAGAACCTTAGCATCTTAAAACAACTATTTAACAGCCAACAAAGCAGTCATTCTCTTTTTATCTCCAACAACCCATAGAATATCATTTTTCTCTAAGATTAAGCTTGATTCTGGGTTTAGAATACGATTTCCGTTTCTTTCAATTCCTACTACCATTCCGTCGGTTTTTGCTCTAAACTGTCCGATGCTTTTTTGAATAAATTCTTCCTGCGAAACTTCAAGCTGACGTAATACAATATCTGTTTCTTCGACTTTTCCTGGAGCTTCGGTTTCATTTTGATTCAGGTATTTTGTAAACTCAACAATTTGTGCATCGGTACCAATTACGCAGATTTCATCTCCGGGAAAGAGACGTTCGTTTTTAGTCGGAATAGGGATCGTTACTTCACCGCGTTTGATATAAGCGATATTAATTCCCAACGACTCCCTAATTTTTAATTCCTGCAATGTTTTTCCAACCAGATTAGATTCTTTTTTGATTTCAAAAAAAGACATATGGCCGTCCCAAGGCATTAGATTGGCATATCTTCTGTCAATTTTTTTATTTTCTCTATCGTTGAGGTTTTTCAAGAAGTGATTTTCTATTTTATGATATTGTTCATTCAATTTTTTAGGAAAAATTTGATAAGCTCCAATTGCTATAATCAAGGCAACAAAAGCAACCAAAGGGGAGAAGAAGATATTCAATAAAAATCCGACAAAGAATAATCCAAGACTCATTCTAATTAGAATAAGCATTAATAAAGCTCCTCTGTATTTGCGTTCTTCCCAAAGAGCTTCAACTTCATCAACTTTTACACGACGGAGCGACAACGCCCATAAAAAAGGTGCAATAATCACTAAAGTTAATAGAGCTGCCAAAGTATTGCCAAATCGTGTATCGGCCACTAGCGGCGCAACAAATTTGGAAGACAATAAGATAATTGCCGTAATAATAATAGTATGGAGTATAATCTGTGTAATCGAAGATCTTAATACAATCTGCCAAGTACTTACAGATTTAATTGCTTGCGCATTCACACTGTATCGATTAATGTTTTTAACCCATCGTTTGGGCATTTTGGATTCTAAAAATAAAGCAAATCTTTCAGAATACTTAATTAAAAACGGAGTTGTGAATGTTGTAATTGCTGAGACCGCAACGATAATTGGATACAAGAAATCGCTTGTAACTTTAAGCGTCATTCCAAGTGTTGCAATAATAAAAGAAAACTCTCCAATTTGTGCCAAACTCATTCCAGTTTGAACAGACTGCTTTAATGGCTGACCAGAAATTAAAGCTCCGATAGAAGAACTAAATGCTTTTCCGAAAATGGTTATAATTGTAATTAAACCAACTGGCAGTGCATACGTCAATAGTGTTTCGGGATTAATTAACATTCCAACAGATACAAAGAAAACAGCACCAAACAGATCCTTTACGGGCTGAATTAAATGCTCAATTTTTTCTGCCTGTGTCGTTTCTGCAATAATAGAACCCATAATAAAAGCTCCTAAAGCGGGAGAAAAGCCAACATTCGCTGCAAACATTACCATCATTAAACATAAAGCCAATGAAATAATAAGAAGCATTTCATCTGTTAAAAGATGTTTTGCTTTTTTCAATATTGTGGGAATAATAAAAATTCCTCCTAAGAACCAGATGATTAAAAAGAAGACTAATTTTAAAACAGACTGCAGCAATTCGCCTCCAGAAACCTGATCGCTCACCGCGATTGTCGATAATAAAACGAGCATTAAAATGGCCACAATGTCTTCAACAATTAAAGCGCCAAATACAATTCCAACGAATTTTTTTCCTTTAACACCCAATTCATCAAAAGCTCTAATGATAATGGTTGTGGAAGAAATAGAAAGTGTCGCGCCAAGAAAAATACTGTCCATCTTTCCCCAGCCCATCCATTGTCCGACACAATAACCAATTAATGTCATAAACATAATTTGGGTTATAGCGGTGACAGATGAGGTTCCTCCAACCTTCATTAGTTTCTTAAAGCTGAATTCCAATCCTAAACTAAAAAGTAAAAATATAACCCCGATTTCTGCCCAGACTTCAACACTTTTCATGTCTGTTATAGAAGGGAAAAAATCAAAATGGTTGCCGGCTAAAAATCCTGCAATCAGGTAACCCAAAACCAAAGGCTGTTTCATTTTTTTAAACAATAGAACGGCAATTCCAGCTGTCATAAGGATTAATCCCAAATCACTAATTAAGGGTTGTAAGTGGTGTGTACTTTCGGCAGCGGCATTTAGTGCAATCATATAAAAACGTGGTATTTTTTTAAGGAGCTGATCCAGCTTTTCATTTTAATGAAATTCACTGCACTTTTATAAGAATAAATGGCTAAGTAATACTGGTTTAGCTCCAAATTAAATAAAAAAAAGCTATCTCGATAAAGATAGCTTTTTTTGACAAAATATTTCGGTTTTTCTTTAAATTCCTGTGTAATTACTAGGAGTTATCGCTAATAATTCTGCTCTAACAGCATCTGAAACTTCCAGCGTTGCAATAAAGTTATGAATAGCATTTTTATCAATTGCTTCGTTTGTTCTAGTAAGCCCTTTTAAAGCTTCGTATGGATTTGGATAAGCTTCGCGGCGTAAAATAGTCTGAATTGCTTCAGCCACAACTGCCCAGTTTCTTTCTAAATCTTCAGCAAATTTACTTTCGTTTAAAAGTAATTTGTTTAAACCTTTTAAAGTTGCTTCAAAAGCAATAATTGTATGTCCAAATGGTACACCAACATTTCTTAAAACAGTACTGTCAGTTAAATCACGCTGTAATCTTGAGATTGGTAATTTTGCTGAAAGATGTTCGAAAATAGCATTTGCAATTCCTAAATTTCCTTCAGAGTTTTCAAAGTCAATCGGGTTTACTTTGTGCGGCATTGCGGAAGAACCAATTTCTCCAGCTTTAATTTTTTGTTTGAAATAATCCATCGAAACATATGTCCAAATGTCACGGTCTAAATCGATTATAATCGTATTGATTCTTTTTAAAGCATCAAAAAAAGCAGCAAAATGATCGTAATGTTCAATTTGAGTTGTTGGAAAAGAGTGTTGTAAACCAAGATCAGTTTCAACAAACTTATTTCCGAATTGCTTCCAGTCAATTTGCGGATAAGCAACGTGATGTGCATTGAAGTTTCCTGTAGCGCCGCCAAATTTAGCTGCAAATGGAACATTAAATAACAAACGCATCTGCTCTTCTAAACGCTCTACAAAAACTAAAATTTCTTTTCCTAAGCGAGTAGGAGAGGCCGGTTGTCCGTGTGTACGTGCCAGCATCGGAATATCCTTCCATTCAACGCTTAATTCTTTTAATTTTGCAATTACCGAAACTAATGTTGGCATATAAACTTGCTCAAACGCTTCTTTTGTAGATAGAGGAATCGCAGTATTGTTAATGTCTTGAGACGTTAATCCGAAGTGAATGAACTCTTTATATTGAGATAAACCCAGTTTTTCAAAAGCATCTTTAATGAAGTATTCTACCGCTTTTACGTCGTGGTTAGTTACTTTCTCTGTTTCTTTAATCCAAAGTGCATCTTCGGTAGAAAAGTTTTTGTAGATATTTCTCAAGCTTTCAAACAAACTAGAATCAATACCTTTTAACTGTGGCAATGGAATTTGGCATAAAGCAATGAAGTATTCCACTTCAACTAAAACGCGATATTTTATTAAAGCTTCTTCAGAGAAAAAAGGTGCTAAGTTTTGAGTTTTATTTCTATATCTTCCATCAATTGGTGATATAGCATTCAATTCGTTTAGAGTAGTCATTGTTATGTTGTTTTTTCGAAAGGTGCAAATATAAACAGAATTTAGCGATTACAGGTAATTAAAACGCGCATTTGTGTATTCAAAATGAATTTAATCGTGTTCTTAAATCTGCAACTCCTTCAGATGCAAATTTAGCGATCGTTTCTACTTTGTTTCGAATATTCGGAATTGCAATTGGTTTTGGATCAATGTAAAAAATAGGTGTTGTACTTGGAACATAAGCCGTCAATCCTGCAGCAGGATAAACTTGCAATGAAGTTCCAATTACAGCAAAATAATCTGCGGTTTCGGTTATATCAATTGCTTCTTCCAATGCTGGAACTTCTTCGCCAAACCAAACAATATGTGGTCGCAATTGATTTCCATTAGCATCAAAGTCTCCTGTATTTAAATCTTCTGTCCAGTCTAAAATTAGATTTTTATCTCGAACGCTTCTTACTTTTAACAGTTCTCCATGTAAATGCAGCACTTTTGTGCTTCCAGCGCGTTCGTGTAGATCGTCAACATTTTGAGTGATAACGTAAACATCAAAATCTTGTTCGAGTTCAGCCAGAATGATATGCCCTAAATTCGGATTGACTTCTTTTAACTGCTGACGGCGTTTGTTGTAAAAATCTAAAACCAATTCCTGATTTTTATGCCATCCTTCTGGAGTTGCAACTTCCATTACATCATGTCCTTCCCATAAGCCATCACTGTCACGGAATGTTTTAATACCGCTTTCAGCACTTATTCCTGCTCCGGTCAAGACTACAAGTTTCTTTTTCATATTATGAATTATTTCTTTCTCTTTTTATATAATGAAATCTACTTTTTAATTTAATTGTAAAAATAGTTTTTTCTTACTTTTATGTTTTATTTTTATCAGATGAAAAAGTTATTTTTAATCGGGTTTCTTTTATTGAGCATTTCTTTTTTTGGACAAACAATTTCTAAAAGTAAAAGTTTGTTTCCTAAAAGTGACAATTTAAATGCATTTTCATTTTTTAAAGAAACTCCTGCAATGGCTCAGTTTCAGAAATATTATTATTCTGCTGCTCCATTCTCAATTTATAATCCGAAACCTGGATTTAATCCAACTAAAATCGAATCGCAAAAATATTATTCTTTTGTAAATACTAAGTTATTGCTAAAAAGAGAAATGAGTAATATAGAACCGCAACCTATTTTTCCTGATCAAGAGAAAAAGAAAACATTTGGAGAAGCCTTGTTTTATGGTGTTGTAGATGGTATTTTTAATTAAAAGTAAAAATAAAATCAGACAGAATATTTCTTAAAATGTATTTTTGCAAAAAAATAAGCCTAAAATGATTGATTTAGATTACCTCGCATTCTTAGAAAACATATTAACAGAAAATAGAAAAAGTAATTTTTTAAAAGTATTAGAAAACCGAACAAAACACTTTACTGTCGCTGTAGAAGACGTTTTTCAAATGCACAATACAAGTGCCGTAATGAGAAGCTGTGAAGTTTTCGGAATTCAGGAATTGAATGTAATTGAACAGCGTTTTGGAAAGCGTATTGATAAAGAAATCGCTCTTGGTGCACAGAAATGGGTTGATATTAATCGATTTGATTCCGTTTCTGGCTGTCTTTCTGATTTAAAAAATAAAGGTTATCAAATCATTGCGACAACGCCTCATGAAAAAGATTGTATGCTGGAAGATTTTGATATAACAAAACCAAGCGCATTATTCTTCGGAACGGAGAAAGAAGGTTTGTCAAAAGAAATTATGGATAATGCCGATGGATTTTTAAAAATCCCGATGGTTGGTTTTACAGAAAGTTTAAACATTTCGGTTTCAGCAGCGATTATTATTCAAAGTTTAACCAACAGACTCCGACGATCTGATATTGATTGGAAATTATCTGAAGAAGAAATTTTAGTAAAACGTCTGCTATGGGCAAAGAATTCTATTAAAGATATTAAGAGAATTGAAGAAAGATATTATCAAGATAACCCAAGAAATTAGTTTTCAGTCGCAGATTAGACTCGCAGTATTGGGATCGAAAATTGGAAATCGAGAAAGTTGAAAAAATAAAAAACCGACAGTTTTAAACTGTCGGTTTTTTTTATGGAATTTTGAAATATTAGTTTTGCTTTAAAACTATCAATGAAAGATTATTTAACAAGAACCCAAGTTCCATCTGCAATAAGGCTTTCTGCTTTTTTAAATTTCATTGTTTCTGTTTTACCAGTTGCAACTTCTTGAACTGTAACAGTATCATTTCTGTTGATTTTCGGCATATCTCTTACGATGGTTTCCGTTACCTGACGCTGTTGTGTTTCTCCAGCTTCACGGTTGATGCTTTCGCTGTTTGGAATTTCGTCTTTACTTAATTGTAAATTTTCTTTTGGACGAGCAACTTCTCTTGCTTCTTGAATTTCAGGAACGTTTTGAGCAGGTAAATCACCTTTGAATAAGAATGAAATAACTTCTTTGTTAACATTATCCAGCATTCCTCTAAACAAGTTGAAAGCCTCTAATTTGTAAATAAGCAATGGATCTTTTTGTTCGTGAACAGCCAATTGAACAGATTGTTTCAATTCGTCCATTTTACGTAAGTGTTTTTTCCAAGCTTCATCAACAATAGAAAGAGTGATGTTTTTCTCGAAATCAGCAATTAATTGAGCACCTTCGCTGTCGTAAGCTTTTTTCAAGTCAGTAACCACATTTAATGTTTTGATTCCGTCTGTAAATGGAACTACAATTCTTTCGAAATGGTTGTTTGGCTCTTCGTAAACTCCTTTAATAATTGGGAAAGCTTCTCTTGCGCTTCTTTCTGTTTTTTCAGTGTAGAAAGCTAAAGCTTCTTTGTATACTTTTCCAGTAACTTCAATATCTGATAATTTCAAGAAATCAGCTTCAGAAATTGGAGATGTAATTCCGAAATAACGAATTAAATCAAATTCATATCCTTTGAAATCATTCGCCACTTTACTGTTGCTCACGATTAATTCGCAAGTATCGTAAAGCATATTTGCGATATCTAGTTTCAAACGCTCACCAAACAATGCGTGACGACGACGTTTGTAAACTACTTCACGCTGCGAGTTCATAACGTCATCATATTCTAATAAACGTTTACGAACACCAAAGTTGTTTTCTTCTACTTTTTTCTGAGCACGTTCGATAGATTTAGTCATCATAGAATGTTGGATAACTTCACCTTCTTTCAATCCCATTCTGTCCATTACTTTTGCAACTCTTTCAGAACCAAATAAACGCATTAAGTTATCTTCAAGAGAAACATAAAATTGAGAACTTCCTGGATCTCCCTGACGACCAGAACGACCGCGTAACTGTCTGTCTACACGACGAGAATCATGACGTTCTGTACCCACGATTGCTAAACCTCCCGCAGCTTTAACTTCTGGAGATAATTTAATATCGGTACCACGACCAGCCATGTTTGTTGCGATAGTTACAACTCCAGCTTTACCAGCTTCTTCAACGATTTGTGCTTCTTGCTTGTGCATTTTCGCATTCAATACGTTATGCGTGATTCCTCTCATTTTAAGCATACGGCTTAATAACTCTGAAATCTCTACAGAAGTTGTTCCAATCAATACTGGTCTTCCAGCTTGTGATAATTCAGTAACGTCTTCGATAACTGCGTTGAATTTTTCACGAGTTGTTTTGTAGATATAATCTTCTTTATCAATTCTTGAGATGCCGCGGTTAGTTGGAATTTCAACAACATCCAATTTATAGATCTGCCATAACTCTCCAGCTTCTGTAACCGCTGTACCTGTCATACCACCCAATTTGCTGTACATTCTGAAATAATTCTGTAATGTAACTGTAGCAAAAGTTTGTGTAGCAGCTTCGATTTTTACATTTTCTTTTGCTTCGATCGCTTGGTGAAGACCGTCAGAGTAACGACGTCCGTCCATGATACGACCTGTTTGCTCATCGACAATCATAATTTTGTTGTCCATGATAACGTATTCTACATCTTTTTCAAATAAAGCATACGCTTTTAAAAGCTGCGTTAAAGTATGAATACGTTCGCTTTTTACTCCAAAATCCTGGAATAATCTTTCTTTAGCTTCTGCTTCAGAATCTTTATCTAGTTTTTGCTTTTCGATTGCAGCGATTTCTGTTCCGATGTCTGGCAAAACGAAGAAATCGGCATCAGTATCTCCAGAAAGGTATTTAATACCATTATCTGTCAATTCAACTTGATTGTTTTTTTCTTCAATCACAAAATATAAAGCTTCGTCTACTTTATGCATTTCGCGATTGTTATCCTGCATGTATTGATTTTCAGTTTTTTGAAGCAATTGTTTAATTCCTTCTTCACTTAAAAATTTAATTAATGCTTTATTTTTAGGTAAACTTCTGTAAGCTCTTAATAATAAGAATCCACCTTCTTTAGTATTTCCTTCTTTGATTAATTTTTTAGCTTCAGCTAAGAAACCATTCGCTAACTGACGTTGTTGCGCAACTAAGTTTTCAATTTTTGGTTTTAATTCATTAAACTCATGACGATCTCCTTGCGGAACTGGTCCTGAAATAATAAGCGGTGTTCTAGCGTCATCAATTAATACAGAATCGACCTCGTCGACAATAGCATAATTGTGTTTTCTCTGCACTAAATCACTAGGTGAGTGTGCCATGTTATCTCTTAAGTAGTCAAAACCAAACTCATTGTTAGTTCCGTAAGTGATATCTGCGTCGTATGCTTTTTTTCTTTGTTCTGTACTTGGCTGGTGATTATCAATACAATCAACAGATAAACCATGGAATTCGAATAAAGGTGCTTTCCACGTGCTATCACGTTTTGCTAAGTAGTCATTCACCGTTACTAAGTGAACTCCGTTTCCAGTCAAAGCGTTTAAGTAAAGAGGAAGAGTCGCTACTAATGTTTTACCTTCACCTGTTTGCATTTCGGCAACTTTACCTTCGTGCAAAACCATACCACCAATTAACTGAACATCGTAGTGAATCATGTCCCAAGTGATGTCTTTTCCAGCAGCATTCCATTTGTTAGCCCAAATCGATTTATCACCTTCAATAGTAATATAAGGTTTTGCTGCTGAGAATTCGCGGTCTTTTGCAGTTGCAGTAACTTCAATAAATGAGTTTTCTTTGAAACGACGAGCCGTTTCTTTTACTACAGAAAATGCTTCTGGAAGAATTTCCAACAACGTTTTTTCTGAAATTTCGTAAGCTTCTTTTTCAAGAGCATCAATAGCATCATAAAGATCTTCTCTTTTGTCGATGTCTTCGATGTTTTCTACTTCCGCTTTAAGCGCAGCAATTTTAGCATCTTTGTCAGCTCTGGCTTCTTTTATTTTATCTTTAAAAAAAACAGTTCTTCCTCTCAATTCGTCGTTAGTTAGACTCATTAAGGGAGCTTCGAATGTTTTAATTTTATTTAAGTAAGGTTGTAAAGCTTTGACATCTTTCTGTGATTTATCACCCACAAAGACTTTAATAATACTGTTTATGAAACTCATGATTTATTGTATTTCTTTATTATTTATATGTATTTGAACCAAAAAAAAAGCCTCTATGATGAGACTTTTTCCTTTGGTTTATTTTTTTAATATTCATCCTCATTCCAAAGATAATCTTCGTCTGTTGGATAATCAGGCCAAATTTCTTCCATTGATTCATATATCTCGCCTTCGTCTTCAATTGACTGAAGGTTTTCTACTACTTCTAATGGAGCCCCTGCTCTAATAGCGTAGTCAATAAGTTCATCTTTGTTAGCAGGCCATGGCGCATCACTTAAATAAGATGCTAATTCTAATGTCCAATACATCTGTTATCTGTTTAGTTTGTGCAAAAATAAATTTTTTACTGAAAAAGACAAGTAAATTTTGATTTATTTTAATAAAATTTAAGAACGTCCTTGTTAGTACTAAGTTTTCAGTGGCAGTTTGCAGCCTGAAAACTGAAAACCGTGACTGTTTACTTACGCGGAATCCATTTCACTTCCTCCGCTTTTAAGTCAAACGACAACTTCCGTGCCAAGACAAAAAGGTAGTCAGAAAGTCGGTTTAAGTACATAATTGCGATTTCTGGAACGTGTTCATTATGGCTTAAATGTACTGCCAAACGCTCTGCTCGACGACAAATACATCGTGCTATATGACAATGTGACACGGTTGGATGACCGCCTGGTAAAACAAAATGGGTCATTTGCGGAAGGCTTTCCTCCATTTTATCTATTTCGTTTTCCAGTAATTCATTATCAGAATCTATTATTCCAAGATTTTCTAAGCGGAGTTTTCCGTTTTTTAAAACTTCTTTTTCCTGCGGAGTTGCCAAAATGGCACCAACTGTAAAAAGACGATCCTGAATTTCTATTAAGATAGTTTTGTAATGCGAATCTATTTCTTGATCACGGATTAGTCCTATATATGAGTTTAATTCGTCAACAGTTCCATAACTGTCAATTCTAATGTGATCTTTTGGTACACGTGTTCCTCCAAAAAGAGCTGTTGTACCTTTATCGCCTGTTTTGGTATATACTTTCATGGTTGTTTTAGATTGTAGATTTATGATTTTAGATTGAAATGCAAGACTCTTAAATTTTAGATTTAGAAAATAATCTAAAATCTAAAATCAGAAATCTAAAATTAAAGCAATCTAAAATTATTTCGTCGTGTCGCTTTCAATTAATCCGTCTCTTAAACGAATAACTCTGTGTGCATACGCTGCGATATCTTCTTCGTGCGTTACTAGAATTACGGTGTTTCCTTGTGCGTGAATGTCGCCAAAAAGCTTCATGATTTCTACAGAAGTTTTACTGTCTAAGTTTCCTGTAGGTTCATCGGCCAATATAATCGAAGGTTTGTTTACTAATGCTCTTGCAACAGCAACACGCTGGCGCTGACCTCCAGAAAGCTGATTCGGCTGGTGATCCATTCTGTCGGCAAGATTAACTTGTTTTAATACTTCAGTAGCACGTGCAATTCGATCAGATTTTCCGTAACCGGCATAAATCATAGGAAGCGCAACGTTGTCTAAAGCGGTTGTTCTTGGTAAAAGGTTGAAGGTTTGAAAAACGAAACCAATTTCTTTGTTTCTAATTTCGGCCAATTCATCATCTCTCATTTGGCTGACATCTTTTCCGTTTAAAACATAATGTCCAGAAGTTGGTGTGTCTAAACAGCCAAGTAAATTCATTAAAGTAGATTTTCCAGATCCGGAAGGTCCCATTAAAGCAACATATTCGCCTTTGTTTATTTCTAGATTTATACCTTTTAATACATATACGATTTCGTTTCCTAAAACAAAATTTCGTTTGATGTCAGTTATTTTAATTAATGGTTCAGCCATTTTGGTTTACAATTTTTGGATTTAAAAGTACAAAACACTTTTCAATAAAAATCATAAGTAGTTCATAATTGGTTTTTGTTACAATTAATACGTTTTAAACACCCATAAAATTTTTTTAGCATTTTTTTTAAATGTTAATTCAAAACGATTATACGATTTTGAGTATTAGTTATATAATTAACATTTATTCGTGTGTTTTATAGTTTTAGTATATTTTTTGTCTTAAAAACATGGTAATAATGTAATTTTAGACGTTTTGTTTTAGGTAAATTTGATATTATTAATTAAAACAATCAAGATTATGAAAAATATCAAAATAGCTACAGGAATTGCATTATTAGCGTTGAGCTTTACATCATGTAAAGATGAAAAACAAGAAAAAGCACAGAAAACAATTGACTCTTATGTAGCCTACGTAGATTCGGTTAAAAATGTAAAAGCCGAAGATTTAAAAGAGAATTGGAATACTGTAGAAGCTGAATATGATAGAAAAGCAGCAGAAGCTAGTTTAGCTTTAGCAGATATTAAAGACAATGCATCTCAAACAGAGAAAATAAATACAAGTAAAGCAAAATACGAAGATTTCAAAAATGAAATGACCACCCTTCTTGCCCCACCGGCTCCAAGTCCTAAACAGCAATTAAGAAATGCCTTATTTGGTGAAGGAAAAATTGGAGACGATATGAGCTTTGCTTGGGTAAATGCTCAAAACATTCATAGTGTTTACCAACAATTTGTACATACTGTAGAAAATAATAAAGATAAATATTCTAGAGAAGACTGGGATGAAATTAAAGTATTGTATGAAGCGCTTGACAGCAGAAAAAATACTGTTGAAAAAGAAGGCCTAACAGGTGAAGATAATAGAAAAATTGCTGGTCTGAAAGTTAAATTTGCACCTATGTATACTTTAAACAGAATGGGAGCAAAAGCAGAAGAAAATAAAGAAGCTAAAAAATAAGCATTAAAAATTTTGAATTAGTAAAAAAAAGACGATCATTTTTGATCGTCTTTTTTTTATGCTCTTATTATAAAATGCTCTTTTTCCTGTTCTCTTCTGAAGAAAACAAATCCCCATTGAAAAGTATCAATTGTTACTTTTACTTTAGGGTGGTTTTTAATAATTTCCCAAGCTTCTTCCATTTCTTTTGACCAATGAATATCATCAAAAATCCAAACAGAATCATTATTGATAGTTGGCAGTAAAAGCTCAAAATATTCTAAAGTTGCTTTTTTAGAATGATTTCCGTCGAAATATATTAGATCAAAGTTCTCGGTTTCAGTTTTCAGTCTTAGATTAATATCTTGAAGATAATTTTCAAATTCTGTTACAATAGGATCTACGTTATTACAATCAAATTCATTTAATTGATTTTTTGCAACACCCGCTGTATTGGGACAGCCTTCAAGCGTAATTACTTTCGCTTTCATCCCGAGGCTTCGGGACCCTAAAGCCAAAGCTGAAGTTGCTAAACCTAGAGATGTTCCTATTTCAAGAATAGCTGCAGGCTGAAAATAACGAGTTACACGAAAGAGTAATTCTGCTCTTTTTGCTGAAATTCCTGCTGTTTGGGCAATCTTCGAAATTTGTCTTCGATTTGATTTGAAAACCTTTGAACCTGCACCAAAATCGGTAACCTCAATAAAACTTTTATTTTCTAGAAGTGACTTTCGGTAGTTCTTTAAAATTGCATATTCAGGCTTTGTTTTCTTATCATAAAAACATTTTGTGAGCAGATTAAAAACAAAAGGCGAATGAACAGCATGTTCGTTTTTAGAATGCCAAAGGAATTTTAGATAAGATTGGATTTGAAAAAGCATTTAGAAATGTACAGTAAGTATTTAATTTACTTTAATCAATTTTACATCAAATATAAGAACAGAACCTGCTGGTATTCCGGGACGTGCACGACTTCCATAACCCAAATGAGCCGGAATAAGCAATGTTCCGTTGCCGCCTTCTTTAAATAATGGAATTCCTTCTGTCCATCCTTGAATAACTTCTTTTAGCGGAATGGTAATTCCAGCACTGCTGCTTTGATCAAATGTTTTTCCGCTTGTAAAAGAACCTGTATAAGCTACCGTAACAGATGATGATGCAGTAGGCTGTTTACCAGTTCCCGGCTCATTAATAATATAATATAAACCAGAATCTGTTCGTTGTGCAGTTAAATTGTTTTTAGTAATATAATCTTTGATTTCTTGTTCGTTTTCTTCTCTATAGTCTTTTTCAGGAGCTGTGCTTTCTTTGTCAGAACCAGAACAAGAAACGAAAAGTGTTAAGGCAAATAGTGCAAATAATAATTTTTTCATGTTGTATTTTATTTTTTTAATGAGTCGAATATAATAAAAAATGATTGCATCTTTCACAAAGATTCAGAAAGAGGGACTCAAAGAATCACAAAAAAACTTTGTGCAGTTCTGAGAATTCTTTGTGAATCTCTGTGTAACAAATCTATCCTTCGATTTTAGCAGAAAGCTCAAACCAACGTTCTTCTTTTGCGTCTATTTTTTTGATGATGTTCTGCAATTCATTTGCTTTTTTCTCAATATCGGCATCGGCTACTTTTCCGTCAGAGAATAATTGTTCGATTTTTACTTTCTCAATTTCTAAATCTTTAATTTCTCTTTCGATTTTTTGATATTCTTTTTGTTCGTTGAAAGTCAGATTTCCAGTCGGATTATTCTGTTTCCAATCTTTCTTTTCGGCTTTGTTTTCTTCTTTTTGAGCAACATCGGCGCTGTCTTCATAAGCACGGAAATCAGAATAGTTTCCTGGGAAATTTTCGATTTCGCCTTCTCCTCTAAAAACAAATAAATGATCGACAATTTTATCCATAAAGTAACGGTCGTGCGAAACAACCAATAAACAGCCTGGATAATCTAAAAGGAAACTTTCTAAAACGTTAAGCGTTACAATATCCAAATCGTTTGTTGGCTCATCGAGAATCAAAAAGTTCGGATTCTGAATTAAAACCGTACATAAATATAAACGTTTCAATTCTCCACCGCTTAATTTTTCAACGTAATCGTATTGTTTTTTAGCATCAAAAAGAAAACGCTCCAACAATTGCGAAGCCGAAATAATTTTTCCTTTCGAAAGCGGAATATATTCTCCGTACTCCTTAATAATATCAATAACACGCTGACCCGGTTTTGGGTTAATTCCAGATTGTGTGTAATAACCAATTTTAATAGTGTCACCTTTTACAACTCGTCCATTGTCTGGCGGAATTGTTCCTGTCAAAAGATTTAAGAAAGTCGATTTTCCAGTTCCGTTTTTACCAATAATTCCGATTCTTTCGCCACGCTGAAAATCGAAACTAAAATTGTCCAGAATCACTTTCTCCTTGAATTTTTTAGAAAGTTTATGAAGCTCAATAATTTTGCTTCCCATTCTTTCCATATTAATTTCAAGCTCCACTTTGTTTTCTTTACGTCGGCTTTGCGCTTTTTCTTTAATTACGTAAAAGTCATCCTGACGCGATTTAGATTTCGTTGTTCTCGCTTTTGGCTGGCGGCGCATCCATTCTAATTCTTTTACAAATAGGTTTTTAGCTTTGTCAACACTCGCATTTTCAGAAGTAATTCGTTCTTCTTTTTTCTCTAAATAATACGAGTAATTTCCTTTGTATTGGTATAATTTTCCGTTGTCCAATTCAATAATTTCGTTGCAGACACGCTCCAAAAAGAAACGGTCGTGCGTTACCATAAACAACGTAATATTTTCTTTGGCAAAATAACTTTCAAGCCATTCGATCATTTCAAGATCTAAGTGGTTGGTTGGTTCATCCAAAATCAATAAATCAGGGCGATTGATTAATATGATAGCCAATGAAAGACGTTTTTTCTGTCCACCAGAAAGATTTTTTACCTTAAGTTTAAAATCTTCCAGTTTCAGTTTAAATAAAATCTGCTTGTATTGCGTTTCAAAATCCCAAGCATTATGCTGATCCATTCCGTCAAAAGCTTTTTGATACGCTTCTTCGTCATTTGGATTTTCTAATGCTTTCTCGTAAGCTTCGATAATTTTTAGGGTTTCATTATCAGATGCGAAAATACTTTCTTCGATCGTAAGTTCATCCTGAAGATTATTATCCTGAGAAAGAAACGCCATTCTGATTCCTTTTCTTAAAACAACTTGACCTGTATCTGGTTCATCCAAACCATTGATAATACTCATAATAGTTGTTTTTCCAGAACCATTTTTGGCAATAAAAGCGATTTTTTGGTCTTTATTGATTCCAAAAGAAATGTTGTCAAAAAGGACTCTTTCGCCAAAAGACTTCGATATATTTTCTACAGAAAGGTAATTCATATTGTAAAAGTGCCTAAAATAGGGCTTTTGTAATAGTTTAAAATTAAGAGGTCTCTAATTAGGTCTCTAATTTTAAATAGGAGTTTTAATTACGAGACTGCAAAGATACCTTTTTGGAAGAAAGAAAAAAATAAGCATTTGGTTAAGTCAAAACAATTTAGAAATAACTTCATTAACTTAGTTTTAAAGTGTTTGTACGAATGAAATAAAAGTTTAATTTTACTTTTTATAATATCCTTCTTGTTTGCCTTACCGAATATAATTCCTTCCTAATTATAGAGACAAACTGTTGGTTCAGAAGGCTGTTTTCAAAACTTATACTATTTACCAAACCTCATTACTTCATGTATCGATTTATAAAATATATTGTACTGTTTTTGGCAGTATTATTCAGTTTCGTTTCTTGTAAACAAAAACAGGGAGATAAAATCAAAGTCGGTTTTTCGCAGGCGATGACGACTGACGATTGGCGCAAACAAATGAACAGCTCTTTGAAAATTGAAGCGTCATTACATCCCGAAGTTGACTTGACGATAAAAGACGCTAATAATAATATTCACAAGCAGATAGAAGATATAGAACGATTTATTTCGAATAAAGTAGATGTTATTATTGTATCTCCAATTGAATCTAAACCTTTAACGGCTGTTGTCGAAAAATCGATTAAAGCTGGAATTCCTGTTTTGGTTGTAGACCGAAAAATTGACGGCGAAAATTATACTGCTTATTTAGGAGCAGATAATATTGAAATTGGGAGAATTGCGGGGCGATATATTATTTCGCACAGCAAAGGTTCTGGTAAAATCGTAGAAATTACGGGTGCCAGCGGATCCTCTCCAGCTTATGAAAGAACACTTGGATTTAACCAAATTATTAATGAAAATAAACGTTTTAGCATTGTTAAAACGATTCAAGGAGATTGGGAAAAAGAATCGGTGAAATCGCCTTTGAAAACCATTCTCCAGCAAAATCCTGACATCGAATATGTTTTTGCACATAATGACAGAATGGCTTTGAGTGCTTGGGAAACTGCTAAAAATCTGGGTTTAGAAAAGAAAATAAAGTTTATTGGTGTTGATGCTTTAAATACGGTAAATGGCGGAATTGAATTGATAACAACTGGCGTTCTTGACGGTACGATTTTATATCCAACAGGCGGAAATGAAGCGTTGAAATTGGCTTTGAAAATTCACAATAAAGAATCAATTGCAAAAAATAATATTCTGAATACGATTGTAATTGATAAGAATAATGCCGAAATCATCAAGAACCAAATGGATAAAGTTGATCAGCAGCAATTGGTTATCGAATCGCAGCAAGGAGCAATTAATATTCAGGAAAAAGAATATGCGTCTCAGAATAATTTGGTTCGTTTGCTGAGTTTCTTTCTTGTAATTATTTTAAGTTTAACGATTTACAGTATTTATTCTACGATTTCGATTTCTCGAAAGAAAAAGCAATTAGAAAGAATCAATCAAACTGTTATTGATCAAAACGTTGAAATTCAGGAAATGGCGCAAATTGCGGCCACAAGTAACGAAGCAAAATTGAGCTTTTTTACCGGACTTTCGCATGAATTCAAAACGCCGATTACTTTGATAATGAGTTATGTCGAATCTTTAATTGAAAATGAAAAAATTAAAGGAACCGCGCTAATAGATGAAGTTAAACTGATTCATAAAAACTCCAACAGATTATTACGACTAATCAACCAATTATTGGATTTTAGAAAAATCGAAGAGCAGAAGTTTACTTTAAGAGCTTCAAATACAAAAATATACGATTTTACAAATGATGTGATGGCAAACTTTAAAGGAGAAGCTTCACGCCGAAACATTGACTTTCAATTGATTTGTAAAAATAAAAACCTGGAACTTTTTGTAGATCGAGGTTTGATGGACAAAGTCTATTTCAATTTGTTGTCGAACGCTTTTAAATTTACTCCAGATAACGGAAAAATCAGTATTTCAATTGTTGAAAATCAAGACAATGAAGTTAAGATTCATTTTAAAGATTCTGGAATCGGAATTCCTGAAAATGAGCTTTCCAATGTTTTTAATCCGTTTTTCAGGGCTTCCAATAATAATAAAAACAGTTCGGGAATTGGTTTGCATTTATCCAAAGAATTTGTGCTTTTGCATAAAGGCGCTATCGAATTACGATCGAAACAAGGAAGCGAGTTTGTAATTACTTTATTAAAAGGAAGCGGACATTTACAGCCTTCAGAAATGATTCAGAAAATGGAAAATATTTCAAGTATTCCAAGTTTGGTTACAGATAATCTGGATTTAGAATCAGATTTCAAAGACTTAAATACCGTTTCTGATACTGAGAAACATTCACTTCTAATTATTGAAGATAACAGCGATTTGGTTACGTTCTTAAAATCGAAACTTTCTAATGACTATTCAATAACCATTTCTGACGGAAGGGATGCTGTCGAAAAGGCTTTAGAAATTATTCCAGATATTATTATCTGCGATATCAATCTGGTTGACAAAGATGGTTATGAAATTAGTAAAGAATTGAAAAAAGACCTTCGTTCGTCTCATATTCCGATTATTATTTTGACGGCTCAAAGCAATAAAGAATCCGTTTTAAAAGGACTTCAAAGCGGGGTAGACCAATATTTGACAAAGCCATTCAGTCTTGCAATTTTAAAACAATCCATTTCGAGTTTACTTTTCAATAGAGAAAAACTGCGTTATTACTATACTAATAATATATATCGAATTGAACCCGAATCTAAATTTGGCAATCAAGAACAGACATTCATTACCAAAATGAATACTATAATTATGACGAATGTCGAAAATCCGAAGTTTTCTGTTGAAGAGTTAGCGGAGAAATTGGGTGTTTCGAGAGTTCAGTTATACAGAAAAGTAAAAGCAATCATCGGAATTAACATTAGCGATCATATTAATAATGTCAAATTAGAAAAAGCAGCAGAGCTTTTAAAGTCAAATAACATGAATATTTCAGAGATTGCGTATTCGCTTGGGTTCTCTTCTCCCAACTATTTTTCTACAGCTTTCAAGAATAAATTTGGAGTTTCGCCAAAAGAATACAAAACATCTAATTAAACAGCTATTAAAAATGTTTCATTTTAGGTATCAATTTTGAAGTTTTTGTAACACAATCGAAACTACAAGGTTTTCGTAAATAATTTTCGTTCTTTGTAAAGCCTTGTAAATAAAGGTTTTGGATTTAAAATACTAATAAATCAATAATTATAGAATTAAATTGTAACATCATTAAAAATAAGTTGTTTTTTTTGCAGATATCTTAGCAACAAGTTTTAATACATGTACAATGAATAAGATATTGATTTGGTCTATTACTGCTGCACTGGCAGGTTTTCTATTCGGTTTTGATACCGTAGTTATTTCAGGAGCTGATAAACAATTACAGCAACTTTGGCATTCCTCTGATGCTTTTCATGGTTCAGTCGTTATGGCAATGGCTTTATGGGGAACTGTAGTTGGTGCTATTTTTGGAGGAATTCCGACCAATAAAATAGGACGTAAAAAAACGTTGTTCTGGATCGGAATCTTATATTTTATTTCAGCCGTTGGTGCCGCTTTTGCAAATGATCCTTTTGTTTTTGCTGCTTTCCGTTTTATCGGAGGTTTAGGCGTTGGTGCTTCAACAATTGCAGCTCCGGCTTATGTATCAGAAATTGCTCCTGCAGACAAACGCGGAAGATTAGTGGCTTTGTATCAGTTTAATATTGTATTGGGTATTTTAATTGCTTTTATTTCAAATTACTTTTTAAAAGACATTGGCGAAAACGCTTGGAGATGGATGGTTGGCGTTCAGGCAATTCCGTCTTTTATTTACATACTTTTTATTTTGACTATTCCAGAAAGTCCAAGATGGTTATTGTCTAAAAACCGTGACGAAGAAGCACGCAAAGTTTTGCATAAAATTGACCCGTCTGCCAATATCGCCGATCTTATCGATGATTCTCGCGAAAATGGCGTAACGAAACATGAAAATATCTTCATGAAAAAATACCGTTTTCCTTTAATCTTAGCCTTTTTAATTGCCTTTTTTAATCAGTTTTCGGGGATTAATGCGTTCCTTTATTACGCGCCAAGAATTTTTGAAGAAGCAGGTTTAGGACAAAATACAGCCTTATTAAGCAGTATCGGAATTGGAGTTACCAATCTTATTTTCACCTTAATCGGTGTGGCATTAATTGACAAATTAGGAAGAAAGTTGTTAATGTACATTGGTTCTGTTGGTTATATTATTTCACTCGGATTAGTATCGGCTTCTTTTTATTACAATTGGGGCGGTTTATCGGTTCCTATTTTCCTATTCTTGTTTATTGCTTCGCACGCCATTGGTCAGGGAGCGGTAATCTGGGTTTTTATTTCAGAAATTTTTCCGAATCACATTCGTGCATCTGGACAAGCTTTTGGAAGTTCGGTACATTGGGTTTTGGCAGCGATTATTCCGTCATTAATTCCGATGTTATTTTCAGAAATCGGACCCGAAATTGTATTCCTGATTTTTACCTTAATGATGGTATTGCAATTATTATTTGTAATTTTTCTAATGCCGGAAACAAAAGGAATTTCTTTGGAAGTATTAAGTGGAACATTAACAAAAAAAAATATCAGAAAAAATGAAATCAACGAAACATCTGCCGCTGGCTTTTTATAGTGCTTTAGTATTGTCTATTACAGGTTTTAAACCATTTTCGGCAGCAGCACAAACGACGGCTTTATCTGTTGCAAATGCATCTGAAGAAGCAATGTATCGTCCAAATTTTCACTTTACACCAAAAAAAGGCTGGATGAATGATCCAAACGGAATGTTTTTCGCTAACGGATATTATCATTTGTTTTACCAATATTATCCAGACAAAAGTGTTTGGGGACCAATGCATTGGGGACACGCCATTAGTAAAGATTTGGTGAAATGGGAAGAACAGCCTATTGCAATTTATCCGGACAAAGACAAATATATTTTTTCTGGAAGTGCGGTTGTAGATGTAAATAATACATCTGGATTGAAAACGGGAAAAAACGATCCCATTATTGCCATTTATACTTTGCACGATATGACAAAAGAAAAAGAAGGCAAAATGGATGTGGAACAGCAAGATATTGCTTATTCTAACGATAATGGTTTTACATGGCAGAAATTTGAGGAAGGAAATCCTGTCGTGAAAAATCCTGGAATTCGCGATTTTCGTGATCCAAAAGTATCTTGGGATGAAACGCACAAACAATGGATTATGGTTTTGGCAGCGCAGGACCGAGCGCAGTTTTATAAATCAGCAAATCTAAAAAACTGGGAATTTTTATCTGAATTTGGAAAAGAGATTGGAGCGCACGGCGGCGTTTGGGAATGTCCAGATTTTTTTCAGATAAAGGTTGAAGGAACAAAAGAAACGAAATGGGTTTTAATTCAGAACTTAAATCCTGGCGGACCAAACGGAGGTTCGGGAGTGCAATATTTTGTGGGTGATTTTGATGGAAAAACGTTTAAACTTGATCCGATTTTTGCTAAAAGACTAGAAAACGAAAAAGCAGTTTGGGCAGATTACGGAAAAGATAATTATGCAGGAGTTACGTGGAATAATATTCCAAGTGCAGACGGGCGAAGATTATTTATCGGATGGATGTCGAATTGGGAATACGCACAGCAAGTTCCAACAACTTCTTGGAGAAGCAGCACCACAATTGCACGAGAACTAAAACTGGTTAAGAAAAACGGCAGTTACAATTTGGAAAGTGTTCCTGTAAAAGAAATCAATAATTATGTTTCTAAAACCATTAAAAAACCAAGTGTAAAAGGAAATGGAAAGTTGGTTTTAATTGAAAATGGAAAAGCAGATTTAGCTCAAACGGTTGTTAGTTTAGATCTTAAAAATTTAAAACAAGATCAATACACTTTTGAGCTTTCCAATTCTGACGGAGAATCTTTAAAATTCGGTTTAAACAATAAAGAAAATTACTTATTTGTTGATCGTGCAAAAGCGGGTAAAATTGATTTCTCAGACAAATTTGCTGCTGCAATTAGTAAAGCTTTTTTAAATGGAAATCAGAAAGAAGCGGTTTTCAAAATTATTTTGGATAAAACCTCAATTGAAATATTTTACAATAATGGCGAAAAAGTAATAACAGAAATCTTTTTCTTGAACAAACCATTTACATCACTTTCAGTTTCTGCTAAAGAAAAAATCGAAGTCAATAATCTTGTAATTCAGGAATTAAATGTTTCAAAAAAACAATAGAGAATGACCGCTAAATTATTTTTCTTTTAATTAGAAAATCATAAATCAGTCGCTGTAACCACTTGAAAGTGTAATGCTTTCCGACCTTTTATGCTCTTTTCTGAAAGTAAAAAAGATAACAATTTTTATAACTACTAATTATCAACCAAAATAATATCACATGAAATTAAACCAATTACAATCGCTTGCTATTTATTGTTCAGCAGTATTTTTTATGGCAAGTTTTGAGTTTTCTGTAAAGGCGCAGACCAAATCGGTTGTACCTGCAAATACTTCAGAAACAGAATTGTATCGTCCTAATTTTCATTTTACGCCGAAAAAAGGATGGATGAATGATCCCAACGGAATGTTTTATGCAGATGGTTATTACCATTTATACTTTCAGCATTATCCAGAAAAAAATGTCTGGGGACCAATGCATTGGGGTCATGCAATTAGCAAAGACATGATTAAATGGGAAGAACAGCCCATTGCCATTTATCCAGATAAAGAAAAATATATTTTTTCTGGAAGTGCCGTTGTCGATACACAAAATACTTCTGGTTTTGGAAAAGATGGAAAAGCTCCAATTGTAGCCATTTATACTTTGCATGATATGGAAAAAGGCAAAGAAGGAAAACTGGATACCGAACAACAAGATATTGCCTATTCTACCGATGGTGGATTTACCTATAAGAAATTTGATGCAGGAAATCCTGTCGTAAAAAATCCTGGAATTCGTGATTTTCGTGATCCAAAAGTTTCTTGGGATGAAGCTCATAAACAATGGATAATGGTTGTGGCAGCTTCAGATAGAGATCATTTTTATGGTTCTAAAGATTTAAAAAACTGGCAGTTTTTATCGGAATTCGGAAAAGATTTAGGAGCGCACGAAAGTGTTTGGGAATGTCCGGATTTTTTCCAAATTAAAGTAGAAGGAACGAATGAAAAGAAATGGGTTTTATTGCAGAGTTTGGGTCAGGGAGCGGCAAACGGAGGTTCTGGAACGCAATATTATGTGGGAGATTTTGATGGAAAACAATTTACGGTAGATCCCAATTTCGAACAAAGAATTAAAAAAGAAAAAGCCGTTTGGATCGATTACGGAAAAGACAATTATGCAGGAGTTACATGGAATAATATTCCAGCTTCAGACGGGCGACGATTGTTTATTGGCTGGATGGTAAGTTTGGATTATGGCGGAAGTGTACCAACAAATGCATGGAGAAGCAGTATGACAACGCCGCGTGAAATGCAGTTAATCAAAAAAGGAAATGAATACAGTTTAATTAGCAATCCTGTTAAGGAAATTAATAAATATGTTTCAAAAACCATTCAAAATAAAACTGTAAAAGGAAAAGGAAAACAGGAACTTTTTAAAGCTGAGAAAATAGATTTAAGACAAGCCATTATCAGTTTCGACTTAAAAAACTTAAAACAAGATACCTACACTTTTACACTTTCAAATGCGGTTGGCGAGTCTTTGACTTTCGGATTAAACAACGCAGAAAACTACTTATTTGTAGATCGTTCAAAAGCAGGTAAAATTGACTTTTCAGAAAAATTTGCTTCAATTGTGCACAAAGCAAAATTAGACAAGAATCAAAAAGAGGCGACTTTTAAAGTGGTTCTCGACAAAACTTCAATAGAAATATTTTACAACAATGGTGAAAAAGTAATGACCGAAATCTTTTTCCTAAACCAGCCATTTAACTCGATTTCAGCTTCTTCAAACCAAGGAATTGAAATTTCTAATCCCGTATTTAACCAACTATCTATAAACCAAAACTAATACTATATGAAAAGTAAAATTATTTATTTTCTATTTTTCTTTTTTCCAGCGCTTCTCATGTCGGCTCAGGAAATCGAAATAAAAGGAACGGTAATTTCGTCAGACGATGGAATGCCTCTTCCTGGCGCGACTGTAACTATTGCTGGAACAAACACGAGTACAGCTACCGATTTTGACGGAATTTTTTCTTTCCAAAATATAGCTTCAAATGCTACAATTGTAGTTTCTTTTATTGGATATGCTCCGCAGTCAATTGTTGTAAACGGACAAAAAACGTTCAATATAACTTTAAAACTCGATAACAATCAATTGAATGAAGTGGTCGTAACGGGTTATTCAAAACAAAAGAAAACAGATATTACGGGAGCAGTTGCTATTGTCAGCATGAAAGAAGTCATGAAACAGCCAGAACCCAACCCAATTAAAGCTTTGCAGGGAAGAATTGCCGGAGTAAAAGTTTCTTCTGATGGTTCACCGAGTGGCGCCAATACAAAAGTGGTGATTCGTGGAGTGGGAACTTTAAACAATACAGATCCGCTTTATGTAATTGACGGGATGCCTACAAAATCTGGATTACACGAATTAAATCCGAATGATATTGAATCGATTCAGGTTTTAAAAGATGCTTCGTCTGCGAGTATTTACGGTTCTAGAGCTTCAAACGGAGTGATTATCGTGACCACCAAAAAAGGGAAAGAAGGTAAAATGAGAATTAATTTCAGTACTTATACTTCACTTTCCAGCTATTCCAATAAACTGGATGTAATGAATGCCAATCAGTTCGGACAAGCGTTGTGGCAGGCAAATATTAATGACGGTTTAGATCCAAACAGCAACAATGTTCGTTATCAGTTTGACTGGGCGAATGTGAATGGAAAAGCACAATTAAACAGAGTCATCATTCCAGAATATTTAGATGCTGAAAAAACGTTAAAATCGGCAGATACGAATTGGTACGATGCGGTTTCTCAAACTGGCGTGGCGCAATCTTATGATTTGTCTGTTTCGAATGGTTCAGAGAAAGGAAATTACCTTTTTTCATTGGGTTATTATGGTAATGAAGGTGTTGTAAAAACAACCGATTTTGAAAGAATTTCTGCTAGAATGAATGGTTCGTATAAATATTTTGACGGAAGATTGGTTATTGGAGAAAACTTCACATTAAACCGTACCAACGAAGTTACAGATCCGGGCGTTTTAGATCCGGCGCTTCGTGCACTTCCAATTATTCCGATTCGTACCGTTGATGGAATAGGCTGGGGCGGACCAGTTGGCGGAATGAATGACAGACAAAATCCGGTTCGTCTTTTAGAATATAATAAAGACAACAAATACGATTATTTACGTCTTTTTGGAAATGTTTATGCCGATTTAGAAATCATTAAAAATCTGCATATCAAAACCAGTTTCGGTATGGATTATGGGTCTTATAAAAAACGTACTTTACAAAGAAGCTACAAATCGGGTTATTTGCAAAACGACCAGACTTCTGTTACCATTGATCAATCTGTAAGCGATAAATGGACGTGGACCAACACAGCAATTTATAGTTTGAATTTTGGTAAAAGCAATTTGAATCTGATGGCAGGAACCGAAATGTATAAAGATACTTACGACACAACAACTCTACGTAAAAACGACTTTTTGATTGAAACGCCAGATTATATGTATCCTGATGCAGGAACTGGTGAATCTTTTACAAGCGGAACTTCAACCGTTTATTCTTTGCTTTCTTATTTTGGAAAAGCAGATTACGAATTTGATAATCGTTACTTGCTTTCGGCTACAATTCGTCGTGACGGTTCTTCAAGATTTGGTAAAAACAATCAGTTTGGAACTTTTCCAGCAGTTTCTGGAGGATGGAGAATCAGCAACGAGAATTTTATAAAAGATAAAATCACAGCTATTTCCGATTTAAAATTAAGAGCAGGTTGGGGACAAACGGGTAATCAGGAAATTAGTAACACGGCAGTTTATTCGCTTTATCTGGCAACTTACGCAGGCGGAAGTCCGACTTGGGCAACTTCTTACGGAACAGCTTATGATATTGCAGGAAACGGAAACGGTTTGCTTCCATCTGGATTTATCGCGACGCAGTCAGGCAACGATGATTTAAAATGGGAAACGACTACGCAGACCAACGTTGGTTTAGACTTTGGATTCTTCAAACAAAAATTATCAGGATCGATTGATTATTATATCAAGAAAACAGAAGATATTTTGGTTCTTCCAGCTTATTTAGGCGTAATTGGAGAAGGAGGAAACCGCTGGGTAAATGGTGCGTCTATGGAAAATAAAGGTTGGGAATTTTCTTTAGGTTACCAAGATGAAACTTCATTTGGATTGAAATATGATGTTTCGGCAAATATTTCGGCAAACAAAAACAAGATTACACAATTGCCAGATGAGGTTAAAAATAACTACGGCGGGGATGGATTAAACGATAATATTTTAGGTCGTCCAATTAATTCAATGTACGGTTATGTAACAAATGGTTTGTTTACAACGCAAGATCAGGTTACTAATTCTCCAATTCAGGAAGGAAAAGGTTTAGGAAGAATTCGTTACAAAGATCTTAACGGCGATGGGCAAATTACAGATAAAGATCGTACTTGGATCGGGAATCCAAATCCTGGATTTCAATATGGAATCAACTTGAATTTATCGTATAAAAACTTTGATTTCACAACCTTTTGGGAAGGAACAGGAAATGTAGATGTCATTAACAATACGAAATATCAAACCGATTTTTGGAGTGTTGACGATGTTGGATCTAATAAAGGAACGCGATTGCTGAATGCTTGGTCGGTTGATAATCCAAATTCGACAATTCCAGCTTTGACAACCGTAGACAGAAATGCAGAAAACAGATTTTCAGCTTATTATGTAGAAAACGGAAGTTATCTTAAACTTAGAGTTTTACAATTGGGTTACAATCTGCCAAAAGATTTGTTGAAGAAAATGAATATGGAAAGTTTCAGATTGTACATCAGCGGACAAAATTTATTGATTTTGGATGCCAAAAACTTTACAGGAGTTGATCCGGAAAATGCAGGATTTGGATATCCGCAGCCAACGACTTTTACTGCTGGTCTTAATTTTACTTTATAACCAAAAGATTTAGAAAAATGAAAAAAATACTATATATAACAGGACTTTTAGTGATGGTGTTATTCGCTTCCTGTTCCGATTTTTTAGAAAATAATCCTCGCGGTGTTTTATCAGAAGACGATATTGTAACGCCCGAAACAATTGAAGGTTTTATGAATGCCGCTTATGCGCAGTTAGGAAACGATCATTACGATTCGCCTTATAGTTTGTGGCCTTTTGGGAATGTTCGTTCAGACGATGCTTACAAAGGCGGAAGTGGTACAAATGATATTCAGGTTTTTCACTTTTTTGAAGTTTCCAATAACATTCGACCAGATTTTGGAGAATTGGACACTTTTTGGTACAACAGTTATGTGGGAGTTGGAAGAGCCAATAAAGCCTTAAAAGCTTTGGAACAAATCTCAGAAGCCGATTTTCCGTTGAAAAAAACACGTATTGCCGAAATGCGTTTTTTAAGAGGACATTTTTATTTTATGCTGAAAATCATGTTTAGAAATGTGCCTTACATTACAGAAGATATTCCGGTTGAAGAATATAAAACGATTTCAAACGTAGCGCTTTCAAACGAAGAACTTTGGAACAAAATTGCCGAAGATTTTCAGGCTGCAGCCGATGTTTTACCAGAAACCCAACCGCAAGTGGGGCGCGCCACTCAAAAAGCAGCGAATGCTTATTTAGCCAAAACGCGTTTGTATCAAGCGTACACGCAAGATGATAATTTTAAAGTTACGGGAACCAATGCGCAACATTTAGAGCAAGTAATTGCTGCGACAGATAAAGTTATTGGAAAAGCAACTTTGGAACCTGATTTTGCGAATAACTTTTTGCCGGGAAGTTATGAAAATGGCCAAGAATCGATTTTCTCTATTCAGTTTTCTGATAACGACGGAACACTTTACGGAAGATTGAATTTCTCAGATGTGCTTTCAACTCCACAAGGTTTAGGTTGTTGCGATTTTCATAAACCAAGTCAAAACTTAGTAAATGCTTTCAAAACAGGAGCAAATGGGTTGCCGCAATTTGATACGTACAACAATCAGGATTTTGATTATAAAAACAGAAATGCCAATACGGTCGATCCAAGATTGTATCATACGGTTGCAATGCCTGGCTTGCCATACAAATACGATCCAGAATATGTATATGTTGAAGCTTGGGTTCGTTCTCCGGGAACATACGGATATTTTGCTTCTTTAAAAGAAAACGTTGCGCCAAGCTGCAACTGTTTCGTCAATATTGATCCGTTTTATGGAAATTCAAAAAACAGAATTCAAATTCGTTACGCCGACGTGATTTTAATGCGTGCCGAAGCTTTGATTGAATTAGGAAGACAAGCCGAAGCTTTGCCGTTAATTAATGAAATTAGAAAAAGAGCCGCTCAAAGTACAGGAAGACTTCCGTATGCCAATAACTTTAAAGTTGATCTTTATGTAGACGGAACAAATTGCAACTGGACACAAGATTTTGCCCGTAAAGCAATGCGCTGGGAACGCAGATTAGAGTTGGCGATGGAAGGAAGCCGCTTTTTTGATCTTGTTCGCTGGGGCGTTACAGATCAGGTTTTGAATCAGTTTTATACTGGAGAAAAAACAAAACGAACGTATTATCAAGATGCCTTTTTTGATGCGCAGAAAGAAGAATATTGCCCGATTCCTTTAAAACAAATCAATTTTAGCCAAGGAGTTTACAAACAAAATCCGGGTTACTAAAAGTTAGGAAAGGCAATTTCAATAACAATAATATATTTAAAAGATTTTAGAATGAATAACGGGAAAAACCTAAAAGCGGTAGCTTATGGAGAAGTGCTTTGGGATGTTTTTGGAACTGAAAAAAAGATTGGCGGCGCACCTTTAAACGTAGCGTTACGAATGAAAACATTAGGCTGTGAAGTTGCGATGATTAGCTGCGTAGGAAATGATAACGACGGAAAAGCGATAATTGATGAGGTTAAAAGTCTTGGACTTGAAACCAATACAATTAGCACCTCAGAAGATTTTCCAACTGGTTTGGTAAATGTTACCTTAAACGAACGCGGATCTGCTACTTACGAAATCAATTATCCATCAGCTTGGGACAAAATTGCTTTGAATGATGCAGCGAAGAAAACCGTAGAAAAAGCAGATGTTTTAATTTACGGAAGTTTAGTTTGCCGCGATAATGTTTCGAGAAATACTCTGGAAGAACTGCTCCAAACCAACGTTTATAAGGTGTTTGATGTTAATTTACGTAAACCGCATTATTCTTATGAAATTCTAAATCAGTTAATGCAATCGGCTGATTTTATCAAGTTCAATGACGAAGAATTGCTGGAGATTGCCTCAGCAATGCATTCGCCTTTTGAAAGTCTTGAAGACAATATGGGTTTTATTGTAGAAAAAACAAATGCAGAAGCAATCTGCGTCACCAGAGGCAAACACGGAGCATTGTTGTTTTGGAAAGGCAAAATATATGAAAATGAAGGTTATCCAATTAAAGTCGCAGATACCGTGGGGGCGGGAGATTCTTTTTTAGCGGCTTTAATTACTTCATTACTAAATGATAAAGAACCTCAGGAAGCGATTGATTTTGCTTGCGCTGTTGGAGCTTTAGTGGCTGAAGCGCCTGGTGCAAACCCAAAAATTGCTCATTCTGAAATCGAAATGCTGATGGCAATGTAAAATCTGGTTATTAATTATTTTTTTTAAAGCCTTAAACAAATTACTGTTTAAGGCTTTTTTGCATTTTTAGTTTATCGAATAACTGTTTCTAGAAAGGCAATATGGAACTCAAATCAAAATAATGCATTTGCTGCGGCACATTTATCACAGGTTTTCGAACTAAAGATTCATTGGTCAAAAAATAATGAATTCCGTCTTTCGTTGCGATTCCTTCAATTTGGTGAAAAGGAAGTTTTAAATGGATTCTTCTTTTATTTCCAGATAAAAAATCTTGGTTTTTAAAATCATACAGCAGATATAAAAATGGTTTTCCGACTTTAGTATAACCGCATAAAACAATCAATTTTTTGTTTTCCAGATAAGTTGCTCCCGAAACTAAACCCTTTGTATCTAAAGTCGATTTAAACTTTGCAATTTGAGTTCCAGCTTGATTTGGGATTGAATAAATACTAGTTTTAGATGAATTCCATTGTTTGGTAAACAAATAAATACTGTCTTTTGAAACAATAAAAGCCTCACAGTCAAAATCGGTTTTATTTGGTTTTGAAGGAGAAAAATCCCTTTGGTCTGAATAGGAAAAAGAAATGGTTTCTATTTTAGGATTTTCTTCCAAAAATGATTCTTTTTCGATTTTCAGAATTTTGAGATCTGTTCGGTTTCCAGAATAATTGTTTCCAAAATCTCCTACATATAGGTGTAGGTCGTCTTGAGTGATTTCTTCCCAATCTTGATTAATAACTTCGGGCAGAATAATTTTTCTTTTAATTTTCCCTAAAGTGTCTAAACCATAAATTGTAGTATCATGGTCATCATTATGGGTCCAAAGTAAATTATCAAAAGCAGTTAATCCAGAAGTTTCATGAAGGGAATCACTTAAACGAATGGAATATTCCGGTTTTAATTTTAAATTTTTATAACTGCAGCTTCCATCGTTTTGTGTAGCTTTCGAATTATAATTTTCTGCTTGAGGATCTGTACATCCCGAAATTTGTGAATAACAGGTAGTTGTAATTGCAAGGAAGAAGAAAATAATTTTTATCATATTGCAATATTATTTTTGCACAAGTTAAATGTAAAGTTTTAAATAATAGAATAAAATATGTATTAAAAAATATAATTTAAATGTTACTTTGCAGCATTAAATACCACTGTTTTCTATTCTTTAGAACAAAGTCTAACCTGTAATGAAGATTTTACAAGAACTATCTCGTTATCGAATTTCGCGTTATTTCAAACTTTTGTTTGTTATAGTAGATGTTATATTGTTAAACCTAGCAACAATACTTTCTGCGTTTGCGAGATTTGGAAGTTTAGATAAACTCCTTTCCAAAGAAGAACGTACCATTTCTCTTTTAGCCATTTTAATTTGGGTAGCATTGCTGCTTCAAAATGATTCGAACAGAAGTATCCGCGTAGAGCCAATCGAAAACATTTTATGGAGAACTATTAAAAAAATAATAATTCATGCAGCCGTAGTTGCTGTATTCGTTGTTTATTTAAAATACGAAGATATCTCAAGGCTTCGAATGGTTTATTTTTACCTTATCTTTTTCGGGATCCTAATGATATCAAGAGCTTTATCTATGAAGCTCTTAAAATATATTAGAGCGCAGGGATATAATTTTAAAACCTTTGTAATTGTTGGAGCCAATGAAAGTGGGGAAAGAATCAGAAAAGTTCTTGCGAAAGACCTTACGTACGGATACCGTTTTTTAGGTTTTTTTGATAAAAAAGAAAATACAGCAGCTGTTGATCCAGTCTTCATTATCGGTGAGTTTGATAAGATCGAAAAATTTGTGATAGACAAAAAGATCGATGAAATGTACGTTGCCCTGCATATTGAAAATATTCAAATTATAAACGAACTAATTAGAATCTGCGAACAAAATATGGTTCGTATTAAATTTATTCCAGATTTTGAGCAGTATACAAAAGCAAGTAAAGTAGAGGTTTCGTTTTATGAAAACATTCCGGTATTAATGTTTCGTACAGAACCTCTTGAATATGCTTCAAACAGGGTAATTAAAAAGGTTTTTGACATTTTGTTTTCGAGTTTTGTAATTCTGTTTGTTTTTCCGTGGCTGTTTCCTATTATTATGATTATTATAAAATTAGAATCGCCTGGACCTGTTTTCTTTAAACAGGAAAGGTCTGGAAGGGATAACGAAACGTTTATGTGTTTTAAGTTTAGAAGTATGTATGTTAATAAGCTGGCACACAATAAGCAAGCAGAAAAAGGAGACAGCCGAATTACTAAATTTGGAGCTTTTATACGTAAAACCAGTATTGACGAATTACCGCAGTTTTTTAATGTATTTTGGGGAGATATGTCGGTTGTTGGACCTAGACCGCATATGGTTAACCTCGCAAAAGAATACAGTGACTTAATTAATAATTATTTGGTGCGTCAATATGCTAAACCTGGAATTACAGGCTGGGCGCAGGTAAATGGTTTTAGAGGCGAAACAAAAGTTTTAAGCGATATGGAAAATCGAGTTGCGTATGATATTTGGTATATCGAAAACTGGAGTTTCCTGCTGGATATTAGAATTATTGTAAAGACAATAATTAATGTTTTTAAAGGCGAAGAAAACGCGTACTAGTTTAGAATTTAAAAAACTGATTATTGGCAATAACGGCTTTTAAGTGGTCTATATTTCCAATCTTTATTTTTTCATCAAATGAAGCAATATGTTTTCTATGATGCACATCGGTTCCGCAAAAATCATACATTCCTTTCTTTAGCAATTCATCGGCTGTTTTTGCGATTTTAGAACCATAATATTCTACAGTCGAAAGCAGGTTTAACTGAAAAAGACAACCCGCATTTTTAAGTTTTTCGTATTCACTAAAATGATCGTGGTAAAAGATATAACGTTCCGGATGTGCTAAAACTGGTATATAACCAGCAACTTGTATATCAAAGATGGTTTTAAGCAGATTCATTGGAGCGCTTAAATAAGATATTTCGACAAGAACGTAATTGTCTTTTAAGGTTAGCAGTTTTTCTTCCTTAAAATGATTTTCAAACCAGTAATCAATAAAATATTCTGCTGCAGCTTTAAAAGGAATCTGAAGATTATTTTCAATCAATGCACTTTTAGTTTCCTTAAGTTTTGATTCTATAATTTCAGATGTATTGTTCCATACATAATGACTAATGTGTGGTGTTGTTATAATTTGAGAAATTCCTAAATCTTGAAGACATTGAGCAAGCTGAACGGATTTTACAATGTTTTTGGCACCATCATCTATTCCTGGCAGAACATGAGAATGTATATCTACAAAATCACCATTAAGCAGTTCCTTTAATTTAGGTTTCGATTTTAAGAATGTAAACATGGGGCAAAAGCGTGTAACTCAATTTATAAATTACAAAATTAATGCAGAATTTCTAATAAGGCGTTTTAGATTTATACTATATTTGATTTTTAGTAAAAAAGTAAAATTTTATGAAAATAAAAGAGAATTTATTCAATCAGAGAATTATTTCTATTGATGCTTTGCGTGGAATCACCATTTTTGTGATGATTTTTGTAAATGAATTGGCAAGTATTCAAAATGTACCGCAATGGATGAAACACATGCCGGCAGATGCAGACGCAATGACTTTTGTTGATTTAGTTTTTCCTGCTTTTTTATTTATTGTCGGAATGTCTGTTCCTTTTGCTTTTAATGCGAGACTGCTTAAAGGCGACAGTACAAAAACAATTTGGACACATACTTTAAAAAGAGCTTTAGCCCTTATAATTATTGGTGTTTTCATGGTTAATGCCGAGTATGGTTATGATGCGGCCAAGATGATTATTGCGCCAGCTTTTTGGGGACTTTTGGCTTATTTAATGCCAATTCCGATTTGGAATAAGTATCCGAAAGATTTTCCGCTTTGGCTCAAAAATGTATTGCAATACGGAGCGATCTTAGTGCTCATTGCGCTTTACTTTTTATATATTCAAGATAATGGTGAACGAGGAATGACGCCAAAATGGTGGGGAATTCTGGGTTTAATTGGTTGGGCCTATTTATTTACTGTTGTTTATTATTGGCTTGTTTCGGGAAATTTATGGGCAATGATCGGATTCTTAGTCTTCTGTGTCGCAATGAATTCGCTGAATTTAACCGAAAATTCTTTTGTTCAAAATACTTCTTGGCTGAGTTTTATAGCTGGACATCTAACACACGCTGCCATAGCTGCTGCTGGAATAATTATTTCGTTGTTATTTTTTGATCGAAAAATGGAGAATAAAATCAATTGGCCCGTAATTGCTTTTATAGTATTGTTTTTCGCAGTTGGATTTGCCTTAAGACCTTTATTCGGAATCTCAAAAATACAAGGAACTCCATCATGGACAATGATATCGGCTGGAATATGCACCATTATATTTTACTTTTTGTATTGGCTGATGGAAGTAAAAAAACAAACGAAATGGAGTGACTTTTTTATGCCCGCAGCTGCAAATCCGCTTTTAATTTATATCCTTCCCGGAGTAATCTATTATTTCTGTAAAGCTTTTAATATTCATATTATACCAGGATATTTTAGAGAAGGTATTCCAGGAATTATCTGGTCTTTAGTCTTTTCTACAATTATGCTTTTCGTAATGAAGATTTTGAATAAATATAAAATTCAGATGCAATTATAGATGTATTGAAACGGTTTTTTTAACGCAAAGTTCACAAAGAATTTCCGCAAAGCGCGCAAAGTTTTATTAAGTGAGTTTTACAAACTGTAAGTTCACAAAGCTTTGTTTTGATAAGCTTTGTGAACTTTTATATTTTTAAATATTTTTCTCAAAAAATCTTTGTGCACTTAGCGTTAAAACATTCTCTCAAAAAAACTTTGCGCTCTTTGCCGGAAATTCTTAGCGCACTTTGCGTTAAAAATCAATTTATAACAACAGATTTTATCTTTAAAACAGATCCAGAAACAGGATTGTAATTCACAAAGTTGAACTTGCATAGATTATGAATATCTAAAAGTTTTCCGTTGGGAAGTTCATCTTGTTTAAAATCCGACCATAGAATTTTTATGGTTTTAAAATGATTTGGAGAAGCAGGCAGACTGACTCTTGGGTGTGAACCGCCGTGAATACAGCCAGTTCCTTCTAAATTTCCTTCTCTTGCTTGTAATTTTATAATTTGGGAAGATTGATACGTAATTTCTACATATTTTGATTCGCTCGAAAGATTTGTCGGAGTTCCATCATTTATTTCAGATGCCGTAATCATAACATTCAATTCAATTTCTCCAATCGGATTATCTTTTGCCGTAACAGATACTATCTTTTTCTCTACACGAACGGTATTTAAAATTTCTTCATTTTCTTTTACCGGTCCCGCAATAAACCATTTATTAGAAGCAACAAGATCCATTTGCTTTTTTTGAGCAAAGCAAAATATAGTAAAAAATAGAAAGTAAACGAATAAATAACGCATGCTGTTTTTCAAAATCAAATAATTAATTATCATCAAATGTAGTTTTTTTGATGCATTTAAAAATCCTACTTAATAAAATTATAAATTTGTAAGATATGGTTTTTAAAATATTGTAAGTGAGTGGTTTAAAAATTACATATGTTTTCTGCTTCTTTTTAATAGGATCATTTTGTAATGCTCAAAATGATAGTATCAGCATGGGAAATAGGGATATTTTGGATGTTATTCATAGAATTTTTGATAAAAACGATACAATTAAAAAAGACCATCAAAAAAAAGTAGCATTTTCATTATTGCCCGTTCCTGTAGATGTCAATTCTAGCACGGGTCTTGTTGTTTCTTTTTTAACTACATTTTATTTAGGAGAAGATCATCAAAAAACAAAAATGTCTCAGATAACTTTTTCGCCTTATTTTAGTTTTACCAAACAATATGTTTTTCCAGTTCAGTCTTATATCTACACCAGCGAAAACAAATGGAATTTTATTGGAGATTATCGTTATATGATTTATCCCCAATATACTTACGGTTTAGGAGAACACGATTCAAAGGATAAAATGTCAACACTCGATTATCAGCAGTGGCGTTTTTATCAATTTATTACTAGAAAGATCGTCGGAAATTACCGTTTAGGAGCTGGTTTTCTTTTTGATAATTATCAAAATATTACAGAGGAATCTTATGTAGATGGCGAAACAGATTATTATCAGTATATGAATGGTGATTTTTCAGACGAGACTTCTTTTGGATTTGCCGTTCAGGGTTTGTACGATTCTCGGGAAAATATCATCAATCCAAAACAAGGTTTATATGTTGAAGCCGATTTACGTTTGAATACCAGCGGTGTCGAAGGCGATAAATGGCAGTCTTTGTATATTGATGCCCGAAAATACCATTCTTTCAGTAAAACAAAACATAGAGTTTGGGCTTCGAGAGCTTTTTATTGGTCAACTTTTGGCGGAAAGCCTCATTATTTAGATCTGCCAAGCATAGGCTGGGATCGCGACGGAAAAACAGGCCGTGGTTTTACTAAAAACAGATATCGGAGTAATGCGCTGCTTTATTTTGAAACCGAGTACAGAACCGATATTAGCCGAAATGGCTTTTTTGGAGCAGTTTTTTTTACCAATATTTCTTCGGTTTCCAAACTGGATACTTATCAATTTAAAAAATGGAATCCCGCTGTTGGAACTGGAATCCGCATCAAATGGAACAAACGAAACGGAAGTAATTTAGCTTTAGATTACGGAATTAGCAAAAACGATTGGTCGCTTCGTTTGGGGTTATCAGAAAATTTCTAACTTTCGGCCAAAATCTACAAGATCAATTTTTCATGCAGTTATCAGTTATTATTCTGAATTATAATGTGCGTTACTTTCTGGAACAATGCGTTTTAAGTGTTCAGGAAGCAATTACGGCAATCGATGCAGAAATTATTGTAGTAGATAATAATTCATCAGACGGAAGTGTTTTGATGATGAAAGAAAAATTTCCAGCTGTAAAATTGATTGAAAATACCGAGAATTTTGGTTTTCCAAAGGGAAATAATATTGGTTTTCGTCAAGCGAAAGGAAACTACATCTGTATTTTAAATCCCGATACCGTTGTTGCCGAAGATACATTTGTAAAGATTCTGGCTTTCGCCGAAAGGCAGTACAATCTCGGAATTATCGGCTGCAGATTAATTGACGGAACAGGAAATTTTCTGCCCGAAAGTAAAAGAGGAATTCCAACACCTTGGGTTGCTTTTACGAAGATTTTCGGTCTCTATAAAATCTTTCCCAAAACCAAACTTTTTAATCAATACTATGCCCAGTATTTAGATGAAAATGAAACAGGGAAGGTTGATATTCTAGTTGGAGCTTTTATGTTTTTGAAAAAAGAACTGTATGGAGAATTGAATGGTTTCGATGAAAACTGTTTTATGTATGCAGACGATATCGATTTGTCCTATCGTGCATTGCTGTTAGAAAAGAATAATTTCTATTTTCATGAAACGACTGTTTTGCATTATAAAGGAGAAAGTACTGTGAAAGATGAGAATTATATGAAACGATTTCAGGAATCTATGAATTTCTTTTATCAGAAACATTTTAAGAAATCGCGGTTCTTTAGTATCTTTATTAAAATTGGTGCTTTTTTGTTTTCAACTGCTAAAATGTTTCAGGGAAAACCAAAAGATAACCCGTTGCCGGAAAGTTATTTTTTATACTCCCAAAATGAGAATTTCGCTAAAAAACTGGCTTCGATTTTGGAAAATAAAGTTGGTTTTTTAGATTTCAACGGAGAAAAAATGGTAAATTCGTGCCTGCTTTTAAAGGGTAAAAGGGTAGAGATCATTTTGGATAATCGCTATGTTTCATTCAAAAAATGTATCGAAATCATAGAAACTCTTAAAGATAAGCAGGTTACTTTTAAAATTTTTCCCAAAAAGACGGGTTTTATTATTGGAAGTAATTCAAGGAATGACAGAGGGCAAATCGTGAAAATTGAGTAAAAAATTATATTAAGTGTAATTTATGTTTAAAATATTCATTAAATTCGCAATCTGAAAATCAAAAACATCTTTTAGATTAACAATATGGCAAGATTTGAATTAAAGCTTCCTAAAATGGGAGAAAGTGTCGCTGAAGCAACCATTACAAACTGGTTGAAAGAGGTTGGAGACAAAATTGAAGCTGACGAAGCAGTACTAGAAATTGCAACTGATAAAGTTGACAGTGAAGTACCTAGCGAAGTATCAGGGATTTTAGTTGAGCAGTTGTTTGGTAAAGATGATTTAGTACAAGTAGGGCAGACTATTGCCATTATTGAAACTGAAGGCGGTGAAGCGGTGATTACAGAAACAGTTGCAGTAGAAGAAACAGTTGTTCCTGAAGCAGCGGCGGAAATTGAAAAAACAATTGAAGCAGTAAAAGAAACTGTAACAGCTGAAGATTTTTCAGGTTCAGAAAAATTCTTTTCTCCGTTAGTAAAAAATATTGCAAAAGAAGAAGGTATTTCTTTAAATGAACTTGAAAATATGCCAGGTTCAGGAAAAGACGGCCGAGTAACAAAAGAAGATATTTTAAAATATATAGAAGATCGTAAAGCTGGAATTGTACAAGCGCCAAAAACGGTTGAAGAAGCTCCAAAAGTTGTGGCTGAAACTCCAAAAGCTGTTCAAACTCCGGAGCCAGTTGTGCAGAAAAGCCAGCAGGCCGTTCCAGTTTCTGTAAATGGAGGCGACGAAATTATAGAAATGGACAGAATGCGTAAACTGATTTCTGGTTATATGACCGCTTCGGTTCAGACTTCGGCTCACGTGCAATCTTTCATTGAAGTAGATGTAACGAATATTGTAAAGTGGAGAGATAAAGTAAAAACAGCTTTCGAAAAAAGAGAAGGCGAGAAATTGACTTTTACTCCAATTATGATGGAAGCTGTTGCAAAAGCATTGAAAGATTTCCCTGGAATGAATATTTCTGTTGACGGCGATTACATCATCAAAAAGAAAAATATTAATTTAGGAATGGCGGCAGCATTGCCAAACGGAAATTTAATTGTTCCTGTAATTAAAAATGCAGATCAATTAAATCTAGTTGGAATGGCAAAAGCGGTAAACGATTTAGGAAACCGTGCAAAAGCTGGAAAGCTAAAACCAGACGATACGCAAGGCGGAACTTACACCGTAACAAATGTTGGTACTTTCGGTAGTGTTTTTGGAACGCCGATTATCAATCAGCCTCAAGTTGGAATTCTAGCTCTTGGCGCAATTCGTAAAGTGCCTGCAGTTATTGAAACTCCTGAAGGTGATTTTATCGGAATTCGTCAGAAAATGTTCTTGTCGCACTCTTACGATCATAGAGTGGTAGACGGAGCTTTAGGAGGGAGTTTTGTAAAAAGAGTAGCAGAATATTTAGAAGCTTTTGATGTAGATAGAGACTTCTAAAATTCAATTTAAAAATAAATTAAAATCCGATAGGTTTAAAACTTGTCGGATTTTTTTCTTTTGTAAGAAAAGAATTAAGCAGTAGTACGCAGACTTACTAAGTACATATTTTTCAAAAGTTAAAATTGCGTAATTGAAAGCATTTTTCGACAAAAAAAATCAGAATAAGGGGAGATATTCGGCTTTAAAAATTACATTTGTAAACTTATAAAAATTAGAAATGGAATTAAAACTTAACAAACCAATTTGTTTTTTTGATCTCGAAACAACGGGAATTGATATCGGTAAAGATAGAATCGTAGAAATTTCAATATTCAAAGTTTTTCCTAACGGAAACAAAGAAAGCAAAACCTGGCTGGTTAATCCAACAATTCCAATTCCTCCGCAAACTACTGCAGTTCATGGTATCACCGATGAAAAAGTGGCTAATGAACCTACTTTTGCAGAACTGGCTTCACACATTCATAACATGATTAAAGACAGTGATCTGGGCGGATTTAACTCAGATCGTTTTGATATTCCGCTTTTGGCAGAAGAGTTACTTCGCGCAGGAGTTGATTTTGACATGAAAAACAAGGTTTCTGTAGATGTTCAGACTATTTTTCATAAAATGGAAGAACGTACTTTGAGTGCGGCTTTGAAGTTTTATTGTGGGAAAAGTCTAGAAAATGCCCATTCGGCTGAAGCAGATACAATGGCGACTTATGAAATCTTGAAAGCACAGCTGGATCGTTACCCGGAATTAGAAAACGACATGAAGTCGTTGTCTGAATTTACAACGCGTAAAAAAATAGCAGATTTTGCCGGAATGATTGCTTTTGATAAAGATGACGAAGAAATTTTTACTTTTGGAAAGCACAAAGGGGCAAAAGTGGAGAAAGTTCTAGAAACAGAGCCGGGATATTTCAGCTGGATCCAAAATGCTGATTTTCCTTTATACACTAAAAAAGTATTGACAGCAATTAAATTAAGAAAATTAAATACGAAGTAAGTTATCAGTCGCAGTCTCAGTATTCAGTTTTGACTGAGGCTATTTCTATATCTAGGTAACTGCGACTGAAAACTGTGACTGAAAACTAGAAAGAATGAAAATCATTTGTGTCGGCAGGAATTATGCCAATCATATAGAAGAATTGAAGAACGAGCGTCCGAGTGAGCCAGTGGTTTTTATGAAACCGGATTCGGCAGTTTTGTTAAAACAGCATCCTTTTGTTATTCCAGAGTTTTCTGAAGATGTGCACCATGAAGTTGAAATAATCGTAAAGATTAATAAAGTTGGGAAATACATCGAACCAAAATTTGCTCATAAATATTATGACGAAATTAGTGTCGGAATCGATTTTACGGCAAGAGATTTGCAAAGTAAATTAAAAGAGAAAGGACTTCCGTGGGAAAAAGCAAAAGCATTTGACGGTTCGGCAGTTATTGGTGATTTTTTACAAAAAACCGATTTTGTTTCTATGGAAAACCTTAATTTTGAATTGAAAACAAATGGAGAAACCGTTCAGAAAGGAAATTCAAGTATGATGCTTTGGAAGATTGATGAATTGATTTCGCACGTATCTCAGTTTTTTACATTAAAAATTGGAGATATTATTTTTACGGGAACTCCGGCAGGTGTTTCGGCTGTAAAACCAAATGATGTTTTAGAAGGCTTTTTAGAAGATAAAAAATTATTCAGAATACAAGTAAAATAATGGCTTTAAAGTACAACCTTTCGAAAGTGTACGCACTTTCAGATAACGATCCTGAATTTGTAAATCAGATTTTAACTTTATTTGTTACGGAAGTTCCGGAAGATTTAAAACAAATAAAAGAAGGAATTAAGAAAAAGGATCATAAATACGCCTATTCCTATGCGCATAAAATAAAGCCAACTCTAGATTTAATGGGGTTAAATGTGGCATTTGAAGAAATTCTTCAGGTTGAAGCTTGGACAAAAGCAGAAGGTAAGAAAAAAGATATTATTGAGACTTTTAAAAGTATCAAAGTACAGGTTAAAGAAGCGATCAAAGAGATCAAAAAAGACTTTGATTTGTAAAAATACAATCAGAACCCAATTCTTACTTTGAAAGAGAATTGGGTTTTGTTTTCTAAAATTGTAAAGAAAATCAATTCTTTATGACCCGATTTAATGTCAAACTATCAATTACAGTTGTCATTGAATCCTTCTACATTAATAATCCTGTTGGTGAAAAAAACAGGTAAATTTCCTTAGATAAATATGAAAGCAGCAATCATAACAATTGGAGATGAAATCTTAATTGGTCAAATCGTAGATACAAATTCCGCTTTTATCGCTAAATCACTTGATAAAATTGGAGTTGAGGTGGCAGAAATGCTTTCGATCAGCGATGATAAAAAACATATTTTAGATACATTTAGGCAGCAGCAAAACAAAGTAGATGTTGTTATTGTTACAGGCGGATTAGGGCCGACGAAAGATGATGTGACAAAAAAAACATTCTGTGAATACTTTGATGATGAATTAGTTGTAGATCAAAAAGTTCTGGCGCATGTGACAGAGTTGATTGAAGGTTTTTATAAAAGACCGATCTCGCAACTCAATAAAGATCAAGCCTTGGTTCCTTCAAGTTGCACTGTTTTGCACAATAAGGTAGGAACCGCGCCGGGAATGTGGATGAAAAAAGAAAATACTGTTTTTATTTCGCTTCCGGGAGTTCCGTACGAAATGAAATATTTGGTTGAAGAAGAAATTATTCCCAAGATAGTCCGCGAGTACAAGCGTCCTTATATTATTCATAAAACCATTTTGACTTATGGTCAGGGAGAAAGTTTAGTGGCAGAACGTATTGAGCAGTGGGAAAACAACCTTCCTGAATTTATAAAACTGGCATATCTGCCAAATCCGGGTCGTGTTCGTCTTCGTTTAACAGCCCGCGGAACGAATAAAGAAGAATTAGAAGAAGCGATAGAGAGTAACGTACAGTCGTTAGATGCTATAATTCATGATATAATTGTGGGGTATGAAGAAAATGAAACAATTGAAACAGTTATAGGTAAATTACTTTCTAAACAAAATAAAACCATCTCAACGGCAGAAAGTTGCACAGGAGGAAGAATTGCGTCATTGTTATCAGCAGTTCCAGGCTCGTCGAGCTATTTTAAAGGAAGTGTTGTTTCTTATGCGACAGAAGCTAAAGTAAATGTTTTGGGAATTTCACAAAATATAATTGATCAGTTTTCGGTAGTGAGTGCAGAGGTTGCATCGGCTATGGCTTTGAGTGTTAAAGATTTGCTGAAAACGGACTATGCGCTAGCAACGACAGGCAACGCTGGGCCTTTAAAAGGCGATTCTGATGCTGAAATTGGTACTGTTTTTATCGCTTTGGCAACGCCGGACAGAGTGATTACGGAAGAATTTAACTTCGGACAACCGCGTGAAAAAGTGATAGATAGGGCGTCTGTTAAGAGTTTGGAAATATTACAGAAAGAAATTTTAAAATTTGTGCAATAATTTTTTGCTTCAATGGTTTATTTTTCTTTTCTTTGCACCCTGATTTTGAATAACGATAAAAGATAAGTATAATGTCAAGAGTTTGTGACCTTACAGGTAAAAGAGCGATGGTAGGAAATAACGTTTCTCACGCTATGAACAAAACTAAGAGAAAGTTTTCTGTAAACTTAGTTAAAAAGCGTTTTTATCTTCCAGAAGAAGATAGATGGATTACTCTTAGAGTAGCAGCATCTACGATAAAAACAATTAATAAAAATGGAATCACTGCTGTTTTGAAAAAAGCACAGTCAGAAGGATTTATCAAATAATCTTTTCCTAAATAAATATATAGCAAGATGGCAAAGAAAGGTAATAGAATCCAAGTAATTTTAGAATGTACTGAGCACAAGACTTCTGGTGTTCCAGGAACTTCTAGATATATTACAACTAAGAACAAAAAAAATACTCCAGATAGATTAGAGATTAAAAAATTTAATCCAATCTTAAAAAGAGTAACTGTTCACAAAGAAATTAAGTAATAATTAGAGATTTTGATAAAATCTCAAATGGTTTTTCATTTGAAGATTTATTGAATTCCAAAACATTTGAATCATGGCAAAGAAAACCGTAGCATCGTTACAAACATCTTCTAAGAGATTATCAAAAGCCATCAAAATGGTAAAATCTCCTAAAACTGGTGCATATACATTCGTAGAATCTATTATGGCTCCTGAAGAAGTTGATGAATTCTTGAAAAAGAAATAATTACATTTACATTATATAGAAAAGCTACTTTCTTTCGGAAGTAGCTTTTTTATTACCTATATTTGTCTAAAAATTTAAAGAATCGTAACAATTGGACTTTTTTTGAAAAACAATTGCACTTTTCTTTAAAGATTTGGATTTCTTGTCTGAAAATCGAGAAATCTAGTAAATCTAATAATCTACAAAAATGAGTTTTTTTAAAAAATTATTCTCTACCGAAAAAAAAGAGACTTTAGACAAAGGTCTTGAAAAAACAAAAACTACTTTTTTCTCGAAGTTAAGCAAGGCAGTTGCTGGAAAATCTAAAGTCGATGACGATGTTTTGGATAATCTGGAAGAAGTTTTGGTAGGTTCTGATGTTGGGGTAAATACCACATTGAAAATTATTGAAAGAATCGAAAAACGAGTTGCCGAAGATAAATATTTAGGAACAGATGAATTAAATCAGATTCTAAGAGATGAAATAGGTTCTTTATTGTCTGAGACAAATACTGGAGAAGCTACAGAATTTGAAGTTCCAAAAGATAAAAAGCCCTATGTTTTAATGGTAGTTGGGGTTAATGGAGTAGGTAAAACGACAACAATCGGTAAGCTGGCTTATCAATTCAAAAAAGCAGGTCATAAAGTAGTTTTGGGTGCGGCTGATACTTTTCGTGCTGCAGCAATTGACCAATTACAAGTTTGGGCTGATAGAGTAGATGTGCCAATTGTAAGACAAAATATGGGAAGTGATCCAGCTTCTGTAGCTTTTGATACTTTGCAGTCGGCTGTTGCTCAAAATGCAGATGTTGTTATTATTGATACCGCTGGACGTCTTCATAATAAAGTCAATTTGATGAATGAGCTGACAAAAGTAAAACGTGTAATGCAGAAGGTAGTTGCTGATGCGCCTCATGATGTACTTTTGGTTTTAGATGGTTCAACAGGTCAAAATGCTTTTGAACAAGCTAAACAATTTACTGCAGCAACAGAGGTAACTTCTTTGGCAGTTACTAAATTGGACGGAACAGCAAAAGGTGGTGTCGTAATTGGTATTTCGGACCAATTTCAAATTCCTGTAAAATATATTGGTGTCGGTGAAGGAATTGAAGATTTACAAGTCTTTAATAAATATGAATTCGTTGACAGTTTCTTTAAATAAAAAATAATGAGTTTTGAATCTTTAAAAAATATATCGGCTGTCGCTTTTTATTTTGCCAGCGTTATATGTTTTGTTTTAGCAAATGTCTTGAAGGATAGTAATCTTTCCGTTTATTATGTTTTGCTGGTGGCTGGAATTATTTTATTCTTTTTGGGAGTTCTTAAAAGAATAAAAACGAATCGATAGTTAATAGCAGTAAAAAGAAAATATTGAGTTTTGAAAAACTAAAGCCTTTTCAGCTTCAGTTTTTCAAAACTTATTTTTTTATTGATATAAAGCATTAATTTTTTCCCATAAAACTTTGTCAAAATCAGATAAAGCTAAATTCACATTGTCAGCTGCGTCTCCCATTCTGATCACAACCATTTTCTTGCTTGGAACGACATAAATCTTTTGATCGTTTTTGCCTAGAGCCATAAACATATCACTTGGTCCTGTAGGGATTACACTTCCTTGAAATGTTAACTGTGATTGTGGTAAATGATAATTTGCTTTTCCGTTTAACCACCATAAATAGCCATAACCCAAATTAATGTTTTGAGAAGTGTTGGTTGCTTCGTTAAAAAAAGCTTCATTTAGAATTATATTATTTTCCCATTTTCCTTTATTAAGCATTAACAAACCGAAACGTGCCATGCTTCTTGTTGTGCTGGTGTATACGCTATTTACGCCAAGTTGTACCCAAGTGCCGTTCATGCCAATTTTGTCTCTTAATTTGGTGTTGAAGTAGTTTTCCCAGCTTTGACCAGTTGCATTTTTTACAACATCTTGTAATTTTACATAAACATTATGGTAAGCCCAGCGTGTTCCTGCATCGGCTTTGTAGATTAAATCTTCTGGATCGACATCATCTGTGGTGTCATCAAGACCCGATGTCATGGTTAAAAGGTGTTTGCACGTTATTAAATTCTCTTTGGCCAAGGTCTCACTTGTCCATCCTGTTCCTAAATACTGAGAAACTTTGTTGTTTATGTTTAAAAAACCTTCTTGCTGTGCAATTCCTGTTACGGTAGAGGTTAATGTTTTTCCTGCGCTTGCCCAATACCAATTTGTTGCTGCGGTATGATTGTTGAAATAGTTTTCTAGAACAATTCTGCCGTTTACTAAAATAATAAAGGATTTAGAATGTTTAAGTTCTAGATAATCTAAAAGAGGCTGTACCGCATTTTGGTTCCATTTTAGATCTGTTATTGATTTTGTTTCCCAGTTACTTCCTGTAAGGGGCGGGAAATACATGTTTTCTGATGGAGTTGTATCAGGTTCAGTCGAATCTTGGCTGCAGCTTATAAAGAATAAGGCAGTCAGCATTATGCAAATAATTCTGGTCATATGTTTATGGTTTAGTTTGGGGTTTGACCAAAAATATGCAAAATAGTTTAAAGAGATTTTGTGATTTTTTACTTTTTTTGAAGATTATAAAACTACCTTTGTAGTCCGAGAAAAATTCTTTTGAAAACTGAAGCCCTAGCCCTGATGGGAGCGACATCCTTTTGTTTTTTTCTTTAAAAAACAAAAGATACAGCGTACAGCAGGTTTCAGCTCCTTATTAATAGTATAGATAATTATGAAAAACACTTTGATGATTTTGGTTTTGTCGCTTTTGTTTCTGGGCTGCAAACAAGAAATAAAACCAGCAGATATTGCTAAATTGAACGGTTATTGGGAAATTGAAAAAGTAGTTTTTGATAAAGGTGAGCAGAAGGATTATAAGATGAACGAAACTTTTGATTTTTTCCAGATTAAAAATAATAAGGGTGTTCGAACGAAAGTAATGCCGCAGTTTGATGGAACTTTTTTGACTACGGATACTTTTGAGAATGTTTCGGTTCGTTTTGCGGGAGAGCAGGTTTTTTTAGATTACAAAACTGATTATGCAAAATGGAGTGAGGAAATTGTTTCACTGTCAGATACGCAATTAGTGGTTAAAAATCCGCAAAAAATAGAATATCATTATAAAAAAGCAGCACCAATTAATTTATTGAACGATGGCGAAAAGAATAAATAACGGATCTACGATTAGTGCTGTTTTACAGCAGATTATTCAAGTGAATAAATTACAGCCGGGAATGGATCAAATTGATGTTCGCGATGCCTGGAAAAATCTTATGGGAAGCGGTGTAAATACCTATACTAAAAATGTTGTTCTTAAAGGCAGTACACTTTATGTCGAATTAGGTTCAGCGGTTTTGCGCGAAGAATTAAGTCACGGAAAATCTAAAATCGTTAAAATGATTAATGAAGAATTGGGTCGTGATGTAGTTAGAGAAGTGGTTTTGCGTTAAATTTTAGATTTTAGATTTTAGATTTTAGATTTTAGATTTTAGATTTTAGATTTTAGATTTTAGATTTTAGATTTTACGATATAAAAAAAATCCATTCGCTGTGCGAATGGATTTTTTTATTTGTGATCGTTAGTTCAGTAATCTGAAATCTTAACTCTACAATCTAAAATATTAGAATTGCTCTCTTCCTGCGAAGTGGAATGCACTTTCGATAGCAGCGTTTTCGTCACTGTCAGATCCGTGAACTGCATTTTCTCCGATAGAAGTTGCGTATGCTTTACGAATAGTTCCTTCAGCAGCTTCAGCTGGGTTTGTAGCTCCAATTAAAGTTCTGAAATCTTCTACTGCATTGTCTTTTTCTAAAATAGCAGCAACGATTGGTCCGCGTGACATAAATTCAACTAATTCTCCGTAGAAAGGTCTTTCTGCGTGAACTGCATAAAATGCTTGTGCATCAGCTACAGTTAATTGAGTTAATTTTAATGAAACGATTTTGAAACCACCATTAGTAATCATTGCTAAGATGTTCCCGATGTGTCCGTTTGCAACAGCATCTGGTTTAATCATTGTAAAAGTTCTATTTGTTGCCATTTTGTATTTTATTAAATTTTGTGCAAAAGTATACTTTTTTTATGAATTGATTTTAATAAATTCCTAATTAAAACATGCTGGAATGCTGTTTTGATTAAAAAGAAATAAAACTGAAATAGAAGTAAACAAAAAGACGCACAGTTGCGCGTCTTTGAATATGGCTTTTAATGAAAATTAAACTATAAAAATTAATTTATTTCTATAGAAAATCCAAAGTATAAAGGTCCAGATAGCAACATAAGTTAAAGCTCCAGCTAAAGAAGCTGACATTGGATTGCTGAAAAATGGTGCAATGCCAAAACGGTACAAATAATCTAAAAGATTGGTTTGTTCTTCTGGATTATGCGGATTTTGGAATCGGATCATGGTTAATGCCTGTGGAATTATCTGCGAAGCAAAGAAAACAATCATTGGGTTTACACCCCAAATAACAAATAACTTAAAGCCTTTTTTATATTCTGCAATGTCGATTATATAATATAATAAAGCTAGACAGGTTGTAGCCAAACCAGTTGTATACAATACATAACTGCTGCTCCAAAGTGATTTGTTTATAGGGAATGCAATATTCCAAATTAAACCGCCAGCAATTAAGACTACACCAGCAATGGCCATTTTTTTTGCTTTTTCGGTCTTAAGGATATTTTGCAGCAGCAATTGTCCTATCAATAAACCAATGATTCCGTTTACGATTGAAGGAATTGTACTCAAAATTCCTTCTGGGTCCCAAGTATTGGTTTCGTGGTACATATGTCCTTTTAGCAGAACACTATCAACCCAAGCGGCTAAATTAGTTCCTCTTTCTAAATTAGCTTCTCCAAATCCAGGAACCGGAACTAAAGTCATCACTGCCCAATATCCTAAAAGCAATACAATACCTGTAATAATCTGTGTTTTTTTGGATGTTTTTAAATACAAAAGAGAAACTACAAAATAAACAACAGCTATACGTTGTAAAACTCCCGGAAGTCTAACGTCTTGATAATTCTCAAAACCTCCATAAGCTAAAATGAGATATATTAATAAGATAGAAAAGGCTAAAATGTTTTTTACTTTGGTGCTGAAATTTCCCATTAAGGCATAACCAACTGCAAGAGTTATAGCTAATCTAGCAATCAGAAGCGGAATTCCTTCTAGACCAAATAACTGAATTTTACCAAAGAAGTTAAAAAATATCCCAAGGCACAACATTCGTAATGAACGGATGAGGATTTTATTGAAGGTAGTGTCATCATAAACTTTGTCTGGCATTGCCAGTGGTACTGCAACTCCCATTATAAAAACAAAAAAAGGAAAAACAAGATCTGTTGGTGTACAGCCGTTCCAGTGTGCGTGTAAAAGCGGTGGGTAAACATTTCCCCAGTCACCTGGATTGTTTACAATAGTCATCAATAGAATTGTCAGTCCGCGAAAGACATCAAGCGAAATAAGGCGTTCTCTTACCATTTGGTTAGTTAGTTAATAGGTTATAAAATATAATTCTATTTGGTTTGAGAGAAGCAATTACATCGGAAATGAGCTGGTTATTTGTTCCTAAATAATTACTTTGAATTTTTAAAGATAATTATTTTAGGTTATTATGATGTTAAAATTATGTTCTAGTGGTTTTAATTTTTGAATTAAAAGCGGAATCAACTGCTCGCCATTTTCTAAATAAAATTCAGAAAAGTTAGTTTGACGTTCTTGCAGACTGTAATTTGGAAACAATTCGCACTGTAAATCTGTTACACGCTGTAATTGATCCTGAAGTTTTCTTTTTTGTGCTTTCAATAAACGTTTTTCCAGATTTTCTAAACCTTTTTTCTGCTTGAGTTCCTGTGCTTTTACAGCGCCAGAAAAAGATTTATCTGTTTTTTCAGCCAATTCAAAAAGATAAGCAAATTGTTTTTCGAGAGCTTCTTTTTGTTCCGTTAAATCTATCGGAAAGGGAGAAAGTTTGTGTGTAATATTGTTAATCAAAGTTTCAGATTTACTAAATAAATCTTTCCACGTTAAGTTTAAATTGTCTGCTTTTTTAGCTTGTTTTTCGGTAGCTAAAAGAACTGAATTTCGAACTAATAAAATAGGAAAAGTAATATTTACGGCTTCAAAAAATGATTTTAATTCCAGCCAATAAGCAATTTCTCCGCCTCCGCCAATGTAGCAAAGATTAGGCAGGATAATTTCCTGATAAAGTGGACGCATGATTACATTTGGACTGAATTTTTCGGGATTACTGTCTACTAATTTTAGAATTTCTTCTTTTGAAAAAGAAATTTTAGTGTTGTTAACAATGTATTTGTCATCTTCAAAAATGATTCTTTCACGAAGTTTATCTTCAATGTAGAATAAATTGATTTCTCTTGGATTTACCTGAACAGTATAATCACTTAGAGCTTCAATTGATTTTTGAACTGCTTTAAATGAAGTTTGATGTTCTAATTCTTCTTTTATAAAAGGTACAAAAGCACGTTTTAATTCGGCGTTGTCAGCATCTATAATTACTAAACCATAACTTGAAAAAAGACTATTAGCCAGAAAACGTGTTGCATCAGCTAAATTTTCATGTTGTAAATACGCTTCTTCAAAAAGTTTTTTCAGCGTATTGGCGTTTGAACTTGAACCTAATTCTTTAGAATAAATTTCGAATAAATCTTCTAAACCATTGGTAGATAATCTCCCGACTGGACCAGTGCTTTCGGCATTCCAGCGGATTTTTTTTCCTTTAAAATTAAAATAATTAATTTCTTCAAAATCGTGATCTTCCGTTGCCATCCAATAAACAGGAACAAAATTAGAAGCGGGATATTTTGATTTTAATTCTTTAGTTAAATTAATTGTAGAAATGATTTTATATAAAAAATACAAAGGACCACTAAATAAATTTAATTGATGTCCGGTTGTAATTGTAAAGGTGTTTTCGAGTGCTAACAAAGCAATATTATGCTCAGTAGAATCTGAAATTTCAATATTTTGATATTGTTTTTTTAAAGTTTCAACCAATGCAATTCGGTTGTTGTTATCAAAATTTGCTGCTTTTTCGGCAATTTGTTTTTCGAAATTTTCTAAAGTTGGGAAATTATTGTACAGCGGTTTTAACTCTGTTTTTTGATCTAAATAATCTTGCATCAATTTAGAAAAATATCCAGAAGATTGAAAGCTGATACAGTCGGTAGGCATAATTTTAAATTTATTTTTGACAGCTGTAAATTTAATGAAAATATACAGTTAAAAACGCTTTTAACGATTGCTTAAGATTTGATTTTTAATTTTTGTTTTAAAGTTCCGCTAATCAAGATTTTAAAATTAATTTAATTCGTGGTTTTTAAAGTTTAAAAATCATGAAATTTGTTAAAATATAATAAGTGTTCTAAAACTAATTCTTCTAAAGATGAATTATTAATAATGAAACTATATTTTTGTAATCAAAAAAAAAGTTATATCAATTTTACATGGAAACGAACCCAAATAAAAAGAACTCTCTAAAACACGTTCTTTTTGGAAGCCTTATTGGCACAACAATCGAATTTTTTGATTTCTATATTTATGCCAATGCAGCGGTGTTGGTTTTTCCTCAACTATTTTTTCCGAGTTCAGATGCGACAATGGCGACGTTAGAATCTTTGGCTACTTTTTCAATTGCCTTTTTATCACGCCCATTAGGATCTGCATTTTTTGGACATTACGGAGATAAAATCGGACGTAAATTTACTCTTGTCGCTGCTTTGTTAACAATGGGAATTTCGACAGTCACAATTGGTTTTCTGCCAAGTTATGCAAGTATCGGCGTTGCGGCTCCGTTATTATTAATGCTTTGCCGATTTGGTCAAGGAGTTGGTTTAGGAGGCGAATGGGGAGGAGCTGTCTTATTAGCAATAGAAAATGCACCGCCAAATAAACGTGCTTGGTACGGAATGTTTCCGCAATTAGGAGCTCCAATCGGATTATTGCTTTCAGGAGGAACATTTCTCTTATTGACTGATTCCATGAGTAATGAAGATTTTATGGATTACGGATGGAGAATTCCCTTTATTGCCAGCTCACTTTTAGTGATAGTAGGGTTTTATATTCGAACAAAAATTACGGAAACACCTTCATTTGAAAATGCCAAAAAAGAACACGAAGAAGTTAAAGTGCCTTTCTTGGAATTAGTAAAATCGTATAAAAATCAATTAATTTTTGGAACCTTTGCTGCAATCACTACATTTTTAGTTTTCTATTTGATGACAGTGTTTACATTAAGCTGGGCAACTTCAGATTTAGGAATTGTAAAAAGAGATGGATTATTAATTCAGTTATTTTCTGTGTTGTTTTTTGCTCTATTTATTCCAGTTTCGGCTGTGGTAGCAGATAAAATAGGTCGTCGTAAAATGCTGATTTTGGCTACTGGAGCTATTGCTGTTTTTGGATTTTTCTTCTCTTACTTTTTAGGTTCTGGAAATATAGTATTGGTTACCACTTTTGCTTGTATCGGTATGTCATTAATGGGATTTACTTACGGTCCGTTAGGAACTTTTTTATCAGAATTGTTTCCAACCAATGTTCGTTACTCAGGTGCATCTTTGACTTTTAATATGGCTGGGATTTTGGGCGCAGCTTTTGCACCTATGGTGGCAATTTGGCTGGCTTCTACCTATGACGTGAGTTATGTTGGATATTATTTGGTAACAGCAGCCTTAATATCTTTGATTTCCTTTTTGGTTATTAGTAAAGATGAACATAAGTTTTAAACGATTTTAAAATTAAAAATCTGAAAAAAGGCCTTAAATTTTTTTTAAGGTCTTTTTTTATCTAAATGAAGTCGAACAAGTGTTAATATTTACATGGAAAATCTTTTTCCAATAAATCCCCAATAACCCGTATTTTTGCAAAAAAATAAATCCCTTTTGAAAACGAAACTTTTTGTAATTACGCCTCCTTTTACTCAACTGAATACTCCGTATCCGGCAACGGCGTATATAAAAGGTTTTCTGAACACCAAAAATATCGAATCTTTTCAGGCAGATTTGGGTATTGATGTGATTCTGGAATTGTTTTCAAAGAAAGGACTTTTAAATTTGTTTCAAGTTTCAGTCCCGAAACTTCGGGATCAGGTTTCAGGTTCTGATGTCTCTGATAACTCCAAAAGAATTTTTGCTTTACAAGACGAATACATCAGAACGATTGATTCTGTAATTCAGTTTTTGCAGGGAAAAAATCCAACTTTGGCATTACAGATCTGTCAAGAAGATTTTCTGCCAGAGGCTTCTCGTTTTGCGCAATTGGAAGAATTGGATTGGGCTTTTGGGACAATGGGAACTCAGGACAAAGCCAAACATTTAGCCACTTTATATCTCGAAGATATCTCCGATTTTATTGTAGAATGTGTCGACGAGAATTTTGGCTTCAGCCGATATGCAGAACGTCTCGGAAGAAGTGCGAATTCTTTCGATGAATTGTATGATGCTTTACAGCAACAACCAACTTATATCGATTCCATTTTAATATCACTTTTGAAAGCTAAAATTGAAGCTGTAAAACCAACATTATTTTTAATTTCTGTTCCTTTTCCAGGAAATTTATATAGCGCATTTCGTTCTGCTCAATGGGTAAAACAAAATCATCCCGAAATTAAAATTTCGATGGGAGGCGGTTTTCCAAATACCGAATTGCGTTCCCTTTCAGACAAACGTGTTTTTGAGTTTTTCGATTTTATCACTTTAGATGACGGCGAAGTTCCAATTGAAGAACTTGTTGATAATTTGTCATCCCGAGCGGAGACGATGGACGAGAAGCGTTACAAAAGAACATTTCTATTAGAAAATGGAGAAGTAGTCTATAAAAACAATTCGCTAAAACACGATTATAAACAAGCTTACGTCGGAACGCCAGATTATTCAGATCTGCCTTTGGATAAATACATTTCGGTAATCGAAATTGTAAATCCAATGCACCGAATGTGGAGCGACGGACGTTGGAATAAACTCACAATGGCGCACGGTTGTTATTGGGGGAAATGTACTTTTTGTGATATTTCATTAGATTATATAAAAGTCTACGAACCTGTAGCGGCAAGTCTTTTATGCGACAGAATCGAAGAATTAATCGAAAAAACTGGTCAAAACGGATTTCACTTTGTAGATGAAGCCGCACCGCCAGCGTTAATGCGTGCTTTGGCACTTGAAATCCTTAAAAGGAAATTGGCTGTAACTTGGTGGACGAATATTCGCTTCGAAAAAAGCTTCTCAAAAGATTTATGTCTCTTGTTAAAAGCTTCGGGCTGTATTGCCGTTTCCGGCGGTCTAGAAGTAGCTTCTGATCGATTATTGAAATTGATAGATAAAGGTGTTACAGTTGAACAAGTTGCAAAAGTAACCCGAAATTTTACCGAAGCAGGAATTATGGTTCATGCATATTTAATGTATGGATATCCAACGCAGACTATTCAGGAAACAGTAGATAGCTTAGAAATGGTTCGCCAATTGTTTGAAGCTGGAGTTTTACAGTCTGGATTCTGGCATCAATTTGCATTGACGGCTCATAGTCCGGTTGGCTTATATCCAGAACAATTTGGCGTAACCAAGAAAACAGAAACAATTGGAACTTTTGCCAACAACGATATAGAATACACGGATGCAACAGGAATCAATCACGATAAATTCAGTTTCGGATTAAAGAAATCACTTTTTAATTTCATGCACGGAATCTGTTTTGATTACGAATTACAGGATTGGTTCGATTTCAAAATCCCGAAAACAAAAATTCATCCCGATTTTATTTTCGATGCACTTCAGGAGCAAAACGATTTCAATACAAAACCAAATGCTAAAGTAGTTTGGCTGGGCGGAAAACCTTCGGCTGAACTTTTTACAAAATCAAAAAAAGGAAGAAGCTGGGAAATGATGGCGCTAACTTTTCATGATAAAAAACAAAGTTTCGATATCCAAACCAGTAAAGAAGAAGGAGAATGGCTGATTTCGATTTTGTCTAAAATTTCAATTTTAAACGCTAAAAATTATACTTTTCAAGAAGTAAAAAGTGACTTCGAATCTTCATTAGAGGATTTCGAATTATTTTGGTATTCAAAACCAATTAATACTTTACGTGAGTTCGGACTATTAGTTTTATAAATTAATATTCCAAACATTCCCCATCATTAGGAATCGCAGTTTTATTTAAAAGTCCATGATCTGAAAGTGCTGTTCGTAATTGTAATCTTGTTGTCGGACAATGGTTTAAAGCTTCTAAATGATTCGCAATTACTTTTCCTGGTGCAAGTGCAACGAATTTCAAAATATCGTCCATTCGCATTAATAACGGCTGCCCAAAATCTAATCTTGCCGTTCCGCAAGCGACAGTAGAAATATCAGGTTTAAGTTGCGTCAAAACTTTTTCGACATGTTCTGTAAAAATAGTGTCAGAGCTAATATATATTGATTTTTGATCGGCCAATTCAATATGAAAACCCATAACATTTCCCATTAATTTGGCAATAAAACCATAACCATGAATGGCTGGAATTCCGGTTATTTTTCCGTCAAGAAATTTTTGAGGTTCCCAATAATCTAGCGTTTGAATTACACTTAATCCTCTTTGAACCAATGCTTTTTCATCTTTAGAACTGCAGATTACCGGAACGCTTTTTCTTCTTAAAAACACTTCGCCAGCTTTATCAATATGATCTGGATGTAAGTGTGTGATTAAGCAATGAGTAACTCTGCTTAAAATATCACGGCTGTTTTTGGGCAGTGCAACCAGTGGATTTCGTTTGGGTTTGTATCTGAAAATAGTAAAAGGCGGAATCGTTTTTCTTTTACCTAACATAGGATCCACTAAAATAACATGCTTTTCTGTTTCAATTACCAAAGTGGCATTTCGCAAGTGATGTAATTTCATATCGAGGAAATTTAGATATTAAAAATACGAAGTTTTTCGAAAAACTGATTACAGATTTTTCTTTATTTTTAACAGAATTGTTATTTTACCCCATAGAAAACCTAAATCCTATACCATGAAGGTTTTCTATAGAAATACCGTCTTCATTGGCAAGAATTTTACGCAGACGCGAAATAAAAACATCCAAACTTCTTCCCATAAAATAATCGTCTGTTCCCCACAAAGAAGTTAAGATTTGTTCACGTTTTAAAACAGCGTTTTTATGATCCAGAAAAAGTTTCAATAATTCAGCTTCACGTTGTGTTAGCCCCACTTTTTCTTCATCATTAAAAAGAATAAAATTTTTAGTGTCAAACTGATATTTTCCAACTTCGTAAATGGTTTTTACTGCTGGAATATTTTTCTGAGAACGCTTTAAGAAAATTTCAATTTTCAAAAGTAATTCCTCAATACTGAAAGGTTTAACCAAATAATCATCTGCACCTAATCGCAAACCTTTAATTCTATCTTCTTTTAAAGTTTTAGCCGAAAGAAAAATAATAGGAACTTCAATATCTATTTTTCGAATGGCTTCTGCTAAATCAAAACCATCCATTTTGGGCATCATAATATCAAAAATGCAAATATCAAATTCTTCCTCTTCAAATATTTTTAACGCCGATTTTCCATCCGGACAATGAATTACTTCATAATTATTCTGTTCCAGATTGTCTTTGGTTAGAAACGCAAGAGTTTCATCATCTTCGGCATAAAGTATTTTGAAGTTTCTCATTTTTTATAAGGAATAGATAAAGTTATTGTAACACCTTTTTCTGTATTGTTTTCGGCTTTTATTTTCCAGCTTTGAAGACTGCAGATTTCTTTTACATAATACAATCCAAGACCAAATCCGTTGACTTCATTGCTTTTTTCATTCTGCACTCGGTAAAACTTATCAAAGATAAAGGATATTTTTTTAGGAGTAATCCCAATTCCGTTATCAATAAATTCCAATTTCAAACAATTATTTTCTTCTGTAATTTTAATTCTAATTTCGGGTTTTTCACTGCAATATTTTACTGCATTATCCAGTAAATTATAAATCAGATTGCCAAAGTGAAAAGCATCTGTTTCTATTAAATATTTATTTGATGCAGTTTCAATAGAAAGAGAAGCATCTGGATATTTTAGTTTAATGTTTTCTATTGCTTCCTCCAAAATTGGAACAATTAAAACGCTTTCTTTTTGAAGCTCCAAAGGTGTATAATCTGATTTTGCAATATTCAATATTTTTTCAATATGACCATTCAATTTATTTCCTTGATTGATAATAATATCCGTATAAGTATAGAGCTTTTTATCTTCCTTAATCGGTTTTTGCTCAATTAAATATTTGGAAGCAATCAGAATTGAAGCCAATGGCGTTTTAAATTCATGCGTCATATTATTGATGAAATCGCGCTGTAATTCTGAATATTTCTTTTGCTGTAAAAGTTTAAAAATTGAATAAACATAAATTAGTAAAATCAGAATCAATGCGGTTGAAAGAATAAACCAAAATCTCATTGAACTGAACAAATACGTAGTTTCATTCGGAAAACGAACTGCGAAATAATAAACCAGATTTTTGTGTTTAGGAAAATAAACGGTTTTTTTACATTCTGCTTTTTTCTTATAAAGTGAAATGTAATCGCCATAAATCATTTCGTCGCTTTGGCAATTGTACATTGCGTATTCGAAATCGGTCGTAATGTTCATTTTTTTGAATTCTGTTTTTAGATAAAACTCTAAAATTTCAGGTTCAAATTCATTGTCAACATTGACGATATAATAGTCATTGGATATTTTCTGAACAGGATTCTGAACAGGAAGTTCGTGACTCGTTCCTTCGTACAGTTTTTTAGCCACCTCTAACAAAGCAATATGCGCTTTCTGACTCAGTTTTTTTTGCTCTATTGTAAAAGCCTCTTTTGTCCAAAGCAATTGCGCCACCAAAATACTAATGATGGCTACCAATCCTAAGAGAATGATACTGTTGAGTTTATTAATTTTCAAGAATAAAGAATTTTGAGAGTGTAATATTAATCAATTTTAGCCTGAAAATAAGCGATTAACAAGTCATTAACAAACATTTGAAAGCAGTTAACAGCGATTCGTTTTTGTCTGAATTACCTTTGTAATATCAAAATGAACTATAAACCATTTTAAATATATCCGTTATGAAAATGATTAAAATCTCGATGTTAGCTTTGGCTTTAGGCCTTATGTCTTTTTCGGCAATTGCTCCAGTACAATCTTTAGTTTCTGAGACTAAAATTTCTGAAACTACAGCTTCTACAATTGTTTGGAAAGCAGAAACAATTGATGTAGGACAAATTCCGCAAGGAACTCCAAAAGCTATTGTTTACGAATTTAAAAATACAGGAAAAACAGCTGTAGTAATTACAAACGTTCAAGGATCTTGCGGTTGTACTGCTACAGATTACACAAAAGAACCAATTCAGCCAGGTAAGTCTGCAAAAGTTACTGCAACTTATAACGCTGCAACAAAAGGAGCTTTTACAAAAACGGTTACTGTTACAACTAGTGCAGAAACAACTCCAAAAATCCTTACTTTAAAAGGTACGGTTATCTAAGAATTTTTATTAGGTTGGTTATATGGCAAAAGCTCCAAACAAGAAATTGTTTGGAGCTTTTTATTTATGGTTATTCGATTTTGATTTAATAGAATTTTTTTTACTTTTAATAAAAATTCCTACTTATGAAAATTTGGTATACGCCCTTTATTGCAGTTGTTTTTTTGATTGTTTTTTCTTGTAATTCAAAAGCAGATAAAAAAGAGGAAAATGAAATAAAAAAAGCGGAAAAGATTCCAGAATTGAAACTTACAATTGATACAGCTCGTATCGCAAAGTTTTATGAAAGTTATCCGAAACTGGCAAAATTTAAGACTGATGTAACTTCTTTATATCAGAAAAATAAATCGACTCAATTGTGGCAGGACAATAAAGGAGTTGTAGAGTTTGGAAACACTTTATTCAATCAATATAAAAATCTGGATCAAGAAGGTTTAAAAGCCAATTATCCTTATAAAGAAGAACTGAATTCTGTATTTGAAAACAATCCAACAAAAAAACTATCCAAAGAAGATACTGATTTATTGCTTTCGAACTTGTATTACTATTATGCCGAGAAAGTGTATGCTGGTTTTGATGAAAAAACAAGTATTTCGTTAGAATGGCTTTTGCCTAGAAAAAAGTTCAATTATCAAGTGCTTTCCGATTCTATTTTTAAAAAATCAACCATTTTGGATGATAAGAAAAAAAAGATGTTCAGCCAGTATTACAAACTTCGCGATGCTTTAAAAGAATACAGAGAAATTGAAAAAAATGGTGGCTGGAAAACTATTGAAGTCGGTGAAGATTATAAAGCTTTAAAAGTTGGAGATTCATCAAATGTTGTGGCTCAAATTAGAGAAAGGCTTTTTGTGACTAAAGACCTTAAAGAAGATACTAAAAGTGCTGTTTGCGATACGACTTTAATAAAAGCAATTAAAAATTATGAAGTTCGTCACGGTTATACGCCGAAAAACACGATTTTATTAGAGCATATTAACGACTTAAATATTCCAGTTTCTGAAAGAATAAAAACGATAATCGTTAACATGGAGCGTTGCCGTTGGATTGATCCTGAATTAGAAAAAGGCCAGAAATACATAGAAGTTAATATTCCAGAATTTAAATTATATATCATCGAAGACGGAAAAATTGCTTTTACATCTGCAGTTGTGGTTGGTAGAGCAATGACAAAAACAGTTATTTTCAGCGGAATGATGAATAATATTGTTTTTAGTCCGTATTGGAATGTGCCGCCGAGTATTATCAAATCTGAGATTAAACCTGGAATGGCCAAGGATAAAAACTATTTACAAAAGAAAAATTTAGAATGGAATAATGGAGCTGTTCGTCAGCTTCCTGGAAAAAACAATTCTTTAGGTTTGGTGAAGTTTTTATTTCCAAATTCAAGCAATATTTATTTGCACGATACGCCATCAAAAAGTTTATTCGAAAGAGAAAGCCGAGCGTTTAGCCACGGTTGTGTGCGTGTAGCAAAACCTCGCGAATTGGCAATAGAATTATTAAAAGTTGATCCGCAATGGAATCCTGCAAGAATTGACAAAGCCATGCATGCCGGAAAAGAAAGTTGGTATACTTTGAAGAAAAAAGTTCCAGTTTACATCGGTTATTTTACCGCTTGGGTTGACCGTGAAGGAAATTTAAATTTCTATAAAGACATTTACGGAAGAGACGAAAGTCTTATCAAATTATTGACGGAAGAATAAATCAGCGTAAAAAAAATAATTATAGCCACAGATTAAAGGATTAAAATGATTTAAAAAAATCTGTGTTAATCTTTTTAATCTGTGGCAAAAAATAATTCGCGGAAATTCGTGAAATTAGTGGCAAAAAAACTATTTACTCAAAACATCAATACATTTATAAAATCGTTTGGTATAATGTTCTGTGTCAAGTGAAGTAATAGTTACTTGTTGCGCTTTTCCTGAAGAAGCATGAATAAATTTTGACTGCATTCCGTTGGCTTCGCAGATGATTCCTAGATGCCCAACAATAGTTCTGTCTTTATATCCGTAAAAAACTAAAATATCACCCACTTTAAAATCTTCTGGTTTCAAAGCTTTTCCTAGGTTTTTATAACCGCTTGAACTTCTAGGCAATGTCAATCCAAAATTGCTAAAAACATAACTTACAAAGCCAGAACAGTCAAAACCTTTTTTTGGGTTACTGCTGGCGTATAAGTAAGGTGTTCCTAAATATTTTTTGGCATAAACAATGATAGAATCACGATTAATTTCGGTATCAATCTTAATATTTTGAACTACTATTTGCGGTTCTCTCTTTTTTAGAGTGAAAGAGGAAAGTAAAATAACCGACAGTAAAAATAACAATAGGCGTGATCTCATTTTTTTAGTGTTATATAAATTGAAACGCTAAAGATAGACCGTTATTTTATTGTAAAAGGAACAAAAACACCCTAAAAAATACAAATGCACATTATTTAGTGGCAAATTGATGTGTTTATGTGGTGTTTTTTTATTGCATTTTGACATTTTAGTATCTTTCGGTGTAATTCATTTCAAATATATTTGTGAATCGTATTTAGATTTAACAAATAAATTATGTTTCTCAAAAAAATAGCTGTTTTAATTTCGTTTTTGCTGATTTCGACTGTTTCGAATTCACAAAGCCAAAATTCAAATAAAACTTTTTTATATCAAGGCCGAGTTGATCGACTTCAAAATGATCAAGTTATTTTAATTGGAACAGCTTCTTCTGTTTCGTTTAATTTTACAGGAAATGAATGTTCAATTTCACTTCAAAGTGTTGATTCTTATGAACATCATAATTATGTTCAATTGGTTTTGGACGGAAATTACATTGGAAAAATTAGAATTGAAAAAGGAGTATCTCAATCCTTTCCAATAAAAGTAACTTCGACTAAAAAAGAGCATCGATTAGAAATCTACAAAAATACAGAAGCACAAAGCGGTAATATTTTGTTTGCTGGAACTACGGCAAAACTAATTCCGATTTCATTTAAAAAGAAAAAGAAAATCGAATTTATTGGTGATTCCATTACTTGCGGCGCAGCAAGTGACCCGTCTGATATTCCTTGTGACAAAGGGGAATATATGGATCATCATAATGGATACTATGCTTATGGACCAAGACTTTCAAGAGCAATTGGTGTTGATTATTTAATGAGCTGTGTTTCGGGAATCGGAATATATAGAAATTGGAATGATGAAAATAAAGACGAAGCGATAATGCCTGATGTTTATCCCAATTTGTATTTAACAAAAGATACCTCAAAACCGAAATACGATTTTGCTTTTCAGCCCGATATTATCAGTATTGCTTTAGGAACAAATGATTTTTCTGGTGGAGACGGTAAAAAAGAACGCCTGCCTTTTAATCCAGAAAAGTATGTTTCGAATTATATCAACTTTATCAAAATGTTGTACAAACACAATCCGAACGTGCAGATTGTAATTACAAACAGTCCAATGGTTGGTGGAGAAAGAGGAGTTGTTTTTGAAGATTGTCTGAATAAAGTTAAAAACGCTTTCGCGGATGATAAAACACATAAATCTATCAAGATTTTTAAGTTTAAACCTATGACACCAAAAGGTTGTTCTGGACATCCAGATGTTTCAGATCATAAAGTTTTGGCAGATGAATATGCTCCATTTTTAAAAAGTCTATTAGATGAAAAATAATATTTTTAAGTTTGTTTTCTTTCTATTGATTTCCAGTACTATGATGGCAAACGTTTCGCTTCCGAATATTTTTAGTGACAATATGGTTTTACAGCGCAATTCTGAAGTGAAAATTTGGGGTTGGGCAAATCCAAAAGAAGAAATTAAACTGGTTTCCGGCTGGAACAATCAAGAATATAAAACAATTGCCAATAATCAGGCAAAGTGGGAATTGACGATTAAAACTCCCGAAGCGGGCGGGCCTTTTTCCATTTCGATAAAAGGATATAATGAAGTAGTTTTAAAAAATATTCTAATTGGCGAAGTCTGGCTTTGTTCGGGACAATCGAATATGGAAATGTCGGCAAGCTGGGGAATTGACGATGGAGAAGAAGAAGCCAAAAATGCGGCAAATCCAAACATTCGTTTTTTTACCGTTCCGAAATTGACGGCTGAAAATCCGCAGAATAATTTATTGGGAAATTGGACAGAATCTACTCCAGAAACGATGAAATATTTTAGTGCCGTTGGTTACTTTTTTGCCAAACGCCTGCACGAAGATTTGAAAAATGTTCCCATCGGATTGATTTCTTCCAACTGGGGCGGAACTCCGGCTGAAATCTGGATGCCGTCAGAAGTAGTAAACAACGATCCGCTTTTATTGGAAAATGCCAAAAAACTAAACGAACAAGAATACGGTCCAAGACAACCCGGGCGCGCTTACAATGCGATGATTTATCCAATTGTAGGATTTAAAATTGCGGGAACACTTTGGTATCAGGGCGAATCGAATGTCGGTTCTTTGGTTTATGATAAAACTCTGGGAGCTTTAATTACTTCATGGAGAAAAGAATGGAAGGACGATTTTCCATTTTATTATGTTCAGATCGCGCCTTATAAAACGGGTTCGAATAATTTCTCTAATGTAACAGTTAGAGATTCGCAGCGAAAATTATTGAGAGAAGTTTCCAAAACAGGAATGGTCGTAATCAGCGATATTTCGGATACAATTGATATTCATCCAAAAAATAAAAAATCGGTTGGAATTCGTTTGGCGAATTTGGCTTTGGCGGAAACTTATAAAACCAACTCTAATTTGGTCAATAGTCCTCTCTTTAAAGGAATAAAAGTAGATAAGAATAAAGTAACCGTTTCTTTCGATTACGGAGACGGACTTTACTTTAAAGATAAAAAATCAAATCAATTTGAAGTTGCGGGAGCAGATGGCGTTTTTTATCCTGCGGAGGCTTCAATTAAAAATAACGAAGTGATTTTGACAAGCAAAAAAGTTGTTAATCCAGCAAAAGTGAGATTTGCATGGGGAAATACAACACAGTCAGATTTGTTTAATAAAGCAAATTTGCCGGCGTCTTGTTTTACGAGTGAATTTTAGATTTTAGAATATAGAATATAGAATATAGAATATAGAATATAGAATATAGAATATAGAATATAGAATATAGAATATAGAATATAGAATATAGAATATAGAATATAGAATATAGATTTTAGATTATTGATCTGCGTTGTCAGGCTGAGCGATCCCGAAGTTTCGGGAGAAGCCCCTCAAAGTGAGACACAGAGTTTGTCATCCTGAGGAACGAAGGATCACACACGTAATTCGACAAAGATTGGCGAAGTTCTGGAAGGAGTTTCTAGTGTGATCCTTCGTTCCTCAGGATGACAAAGATTACGAAAACGCTCTTTTGAAACCGATTTGCGTGAGGGATAGAGGCGGTATCCTTTTGTGAAGAGAAACGGAGCAAAAGATAAAGCCGAAAGCCCGACCCGCTTTTTTCGGCGGGACACGCCCAAAAAAACTTAGGATCTCAGCATCTCAGAACCTTAGAGCCTTAAAGAAAAAACTAACTAAACCACACATATGAAAAATAAAAAAATAATATTTATTGGGGTCTTTTCCCTTTTTACGATTGGAAATATGAATGCACAAAAAAAGCCGTATCTGGATAAAAACAAAACTGTTGAGCAACGTATCGATTTGCTTTTGCCGTTAATGACGTTGGAGGAAAAAATAGGCCAGATGAACCAATACAACGGTTTTTGGGATGTTACGGGACCAGCGCCAAAAGGCGGATCAGCCGAATTAAAATACGAACATTTAAGAAAAGGATTGGTTGGTTCGATGCTGACAGTTCGTGGTGTGAAAGAAGTTCGTGCCGTTCAGAAAATTGCGGTTGAAGAAACCCGTTTGGGAATTCCGCTAATTATTGGATTTGATGTAATACATGGTTATAAAACGTTAAGCCCGATTCCGCTAGCTGAAGCAGCGAGTTGGGATTTGGAAGCGATTAAGAAATCGGCGGCAATTGCAGCAGACGAGGCTTCGGCATCTGGAATTAACTGGACTTTTGGACCAAATGTCGATGTGGCAAATGATGCCCGCTGGGGACGTGTGATGGAAGGTGCGGGTGAAGATCCGTATTTGGGAAGTAAAGTGGGTTATGCCAGAGTAAAAGGTTTCCAAGGAGAAACGATTGCCGATCTTCAAAAAGTAAATACGATTGCGGCTTGTGCGAAACATTTTGCGGCGTACGGCTATGTTGAAGCAGGCTTGGAATATAATATTGTAGATATCAGTAATTCGAAATTGTACAATTCGGTTTTGCCTCCTTTTGAAGCGACAGTTCAAGCTGGAGTTCGTACGTTTATGAATTCGTTTAATACTTTAAACGGAGTTCCAGCAACAGGAAATGCCTTTTTACAAAGAGATATATTAAAAGGAAAATGGAAGTTTGACGGATTTGTAATTTCTGATTATGCTTCGATCCGCGAAATGATTGCGCACGGTTATGCAAAAGACGAAGCCGATGCAACTGCAAAAGCGGTAATTGCAGGTTCTGATATGGATATGGAATCGTATTTATACGTTGCAAAATTGGTTGATCTAGTAAAATCAGGAAAAGTAAAAGAAGCTTTGGTTGATGATGCTGTCCGCAGAATTCTTCGTGTAAAATTTGAATTGGGATTATTTGATGATCCCTACAGATATTGTGATGAAAAACGCGAGAAAGAAGTGGTTGGAAGTAAAGCCAATAACGATGGTGTTTTGGATATGGCGAAGAAATCGATCGTTTTATTGAAAAATGAAAAGAATTTGCTTCCGCTAAAGAAATCCGGACAGAAAATCGCTTTAATTGGCGCTTTGGCCAATGATAAAAACAGTCCGTTGGGAAGCTGGAGAATTGCAGCTTCTGATGATACTGCGGTTTCGGTTTTAGAAGGAATGCAGCAATACAAAGACAATCAACTGACTTTTGAAAAAGGAGTTGATTTATTGAAACAAAAAGCAACTTTCTTAACGGAAACAGTTTTCAATACGACAGACAAGAGCGGATTTGAAGCTGCAAAAACAGCAGCAAAAAATGCCGATGTTGTGGTAATGGTTTTGGGTGAATATGGTTTCCAAAGCGGGGAGGGAAGAAGTAGAACGGATTTGAACTTGCCAGGTTTGCAGCAGGAATTATTAGAAGAAATTTATAAAGTAAATCCGAATGTAGTTTTGGTTTTAAATAACGGACGTCCGTTGAGTATTCCGTGGGCGGCAGAAAATGTTCCAGCAATTGTAGAAGCTTGGCATTTAGGTACGCAGACTGGGAATGCTGTTGCACAGGTTCTTTACGGAGATTATAATCCGAGTGGTAAATTGCCAATGTCTTTTCCTAGAAACGTAGGGCAAGTGCCGATTTATTACAACAAATATAGTACAGGAAGACCAATTGACAGCGATAAAAATGTTTTCTGGTCGCATTATATGGATGTGGAGAAAACGCCGCAATTTTCGTTTGGTTTTGGTTTGAGTTATACAAAATTTGATTACAAAAACCTGAAAGTAAATAAAACTGCTTTTGCAAAAGGAGAAAAAGTGGAGGTTAGTATTCAAGTTACTAACTCAGGAAATTACGATGGAAAAGAAGTAGTTCAATTGTATATTCATGATGAATTTGCGAGTATCATTCGCCCAATAAAAGAATTAAAAGGTTTTGAATTGGTTAATCTGAAAAAAGGTGAAACTAAAACGGTAAACTTTACTTTAACAGATAAGGAACTTGGTTTTTATAATAACGAAGGAAATTATTTAGTTGAACCGGGAACTTTTAAAATCATGGTTGGAGGAAGCTCTGATAAAGGTTTGCAGAGTGGATTTGAAATTAAAGAATAGATTTTTAGGTTCAAAGGGACAAAGACGCAGAGGAACAATGGTTTTTTTGAATAGCCCCTAGCTTCAGCTAGGGGAATAAGATTTTGAAGTTTGAAAGGGCTTTAGCCAAACTTTGTAGTTTTGGCTAAAGCCTTTTTGATTGTCTTTGTATTTTTCATCCAGCTAAAGCTGGACGCAACTCAATTTTTATTTTTTAATTAAAGTTTTCGAATTTTTGGACTTTGCAAGATTAAAAAACACAACTTTAATAAATTTCTAAAATCATTAAGTCGTCATTTAAAATAAATGATTCAATGATTTCTTTTTTTGAAATTAAAACTTCGGCTATTTGTTTTGTATTTTTATTGAAAGTCTTTAAAATAATCACTTTTGGTGGAACTCCTTTTAAAAGTAATAATTTTTCAAAATCATCATCATGCGTAAGAATAGTAAAATTGTTTTTTCTCGCATATTCCCAAATTTCTAGATCTTTTGCAGGTTGATTTATAGGAATATTTTTAGAATGAAAACAATCGGAAAAAGCATTCTCGATAAGTTTGGTTATTCTCCAAGAAATATTGGCATCTAAAAGCAGTTTCATTATGCCGCAATTATTTTGGTAATATTCTCTCTGTTGGCTGCAAAAGCCAAAGCAGCAAGAATATGTTCTTTGTGTAATTCTGGAAAATCTTCGATAATTTCTTCAAAAGACATTCCTGTAGATAGCCATGAAAGAATATCTGAAACACAAATTCTGGTGCCTATTATTGTAGGTTTACCAAATCTGATATCAGGATTTATCGAAATTAAAGTTTGCCAATTATTATTCATAATTTTAAAATTTAAGCAAATTTACAAAATTAAAAATGAATTAGATTTTTAATTTCCTCTCGCGGATTTAGCAAATTAGGCAGATTTTTTTTATCTCCTCAATCAGCGAAATCTGCGGGAGTTTTTTGTATTTTTAAAACCTATTAAAACTCCAACTTTAAATTAAAAAAATGAAATATAACAGATGCGGAAAAAGCGGACTGCTGCTTCCAGAAATTTCTTTAGGATTATGGCATAATTTCGGTTCGGTTGATAATTTTGAAAATGCCGAAAGTATTGCCATTGAAGCTTTTGATAAAGGAATTACACATTTTGATTTGGCTAATAATTACGGGCCTGTTCCGGGTTCGGCTGAAGAGAATTTCGGAAAAATATTATGGCATAACTTTCAAGGAAATCTGCGTGATGAAATCGTGATTTCTACAAAAGCAGGTTATACAATGTGGGATGGTCCTTATGGCGATTGGGGTTCTAGAAAATATCTGTTGTCAAGTTTAGATCAGAGCTTAAAACGAATGAATGTTGATTACGTTGATATTTTTTATTCACACCGTCCGGATCCAGAAACGCCGATTGAAGAAACGATGATGGCTTTGGATCACGCTGTTAGAAGCGGAAAAGCTTTGTATGTTGGAATCAGTAATTATTCGGCAGAGCAAACGAGAGTTGCTGTAGATGTTTTAAAACAATTGGGAACGCCGTGTTTGATTCATCAAGCCAAATATTCAATGTTAGAACGTTGGGTTGAAAATGGTTTATTAGATGTTTTAGAAGAAAAAGGAGTAGGATGTATTGCTTTTTCACCTTTGGCACAAGGACTTTTAACCGATAAATATTTAAAGGGAATTCCAGAAAATTCTAGAGCACACAATCCGAACGGGCATTTGAAAGAAGATGAGGTTACGCAGGAAAGAATTGAGAAATTAATTCAGCTGAACGAAATTGCACAAAATAGAAATCAGTCTTTGGCGCAGATGGCTTTGGCTTGGCTGCAAAAAGACAAACGAATTACTTCTGTTTTAATTGGCGCGAGTTCTGTAAAACAATTATGTAATAATATTGATTGTTTACAGAATACTGAGTTTTCGCAGGATGAATTGAATGCGATTGAGAAGATATTAGCTTAATTGTGAATTGTAAATTGTGAATTGTGAATTGTGAATGCACGGGATTGTGGAGACGCGCTGTAATCTGTGTATGCAAGTTTAGATTACAAATATTAAACCCGACAGGTTTTTAAAACCTGTCGGGTTTGTTTATATAAAAAGGATGTTATTTCTATTTTATAATCATCGCCAATCCGCCGCCGCTTGCCAAACGATATTTTAATTTGGTTGTTGAATCAACGGTAATTAATTCTTTTTTATAATCGGTTGCAGCTTTATCAGCATTTATTCCATCTGAAAAAATTTCAGCTTGGAATTTTTTGCCTTTTTCAAGGAAAGAAAAATCAATGGTAATATCTCTCGAATCCCAATTTGTGATTGTGCCTAAATACCAAGTGTTTCCTTTTCTTCTAGCAATTGAAACATATTTTCCAACTTCGCCATTTAGCGCAGCCGTTTCATCAAAAGTAGTTGGGATTTTTGCGATATAATCCGTGCTTTCTTGTGCAGCCATAAAAGCAGTTGGACTGTCTGCCATCATCTGCAAAGGCGCTTCAAAAATCGTATAAAGTGCCAATTGATGACATCTTGTTCCCTGACTCATTGGAGTAGAATGACTCGGTTTGAATTCGCTTTTGGTTGCATTTCGCATTGCGCCTGGCGTATAATCCATCGGACCTGCCATCATTCTGATAAAGGGAATTGTGGTATCGTAAAGTGGCACATCATCATTTGGTGTCCATTTATTGTTTTCTAGACCTTTTACGCCTTCGAAATTTAAAATATTTGGATACGTGCGTTGAATTCCAGTTGGTTTGGACATACCGTGAAAATCAATAATCAATTTATGATTAGCTGCTTTCTGGGCAATATCATAAACAGAATTGACCATTTTAGCATCGTCACGATCTATAAAATCCACTTTAAAACCTTTTACGCCCAGTTTTGCATAGTTATCGAAAACGGCTTCTGTTTTATCGTTTATTGCCATCCAAGAAGCCCACAAAATAATACCCACGTTTCGTTCTTTCGCATAAGCGATTAAAGCTTCTAAATCGACATTCGGATTGTGTTTCATAATGTCGGTTTCAACGCTCCAGCCTTCATCCAAAACTACATACTCCACTTTGTTTTTAGAGGCAAAATCAATATAATATTTATACGTCTGTGTATTGATTCCGGCTTTAAAATCTACATTGTAAATATTCCAGTCGTTCCACCAATCCCAAGCTACTTTTCCGGGTTTTATCCATGAAATGTCTTTTATTCTAGAGGGTTCGGCTAATTTCTGAACCATATCGTTATTGGCTAAAGCCGCATCATTTTCAGCAATGACAATCGCTCTCCACGGAAAAGTTCTTGTTCCTTTTGTTTTTATTAAATAATCAGCTCTTTCGGTGATCAATTTGTTGAGGTAATTAAATCCGCCGTTGGTTTCTTGTAAAGGATATTTAGAAAAACGAGATTCAAAACCTGTTTTGGTTTTATTGTTCGTCACAAATAATCCTGGATAATCTTCTAAATCAGCTTCTAGAAAAACAGCTTTTTTATGGTTTTTATAATCAATTAAAAAAGGTAAAAAAGCTAAAGTATCTTTTTTGAATTCGCTTATTTTTTTGTTTTCGTAATGCGATTCAAACGAAGAAATAAATTGATCTTTCGGATTTCTTAAATCTCTAACATAAGGCATCAAAGTGTTGTAATCTTGATCAAAGTTTAAAACTACTTCTTCAGATTTAACTGTAATATCTTTTTTCTTTTTAGTTGTAAAACGATACGCTGCACCATCATCAAAAACACGATATTCGATGCTGAAATCATTTTTAAAGTTTAAAACCAATTGATTGTAATTGTTTTGAACCGATTTCTTTTTGTACAAAGGTGTTTCAAAAGAACTATTTACAGTTTCTTTTTTCGAATTTAAAACAACAGCGTTTTTTCCTAAAACACTATTTCCGTCTAAAGCCAGAGACATTTCTGATGGCGCTAAAATCACATCGTTTTCATGCGATATTGTCCAGCTGATTTTGTCAGTAACCGAAATCTTAACCTGAATTTTTCCATTTGGGGAATTCAACGTAAAATCTTGTTTTTTCTGAGCAAAAGAAAAGTTTACGAGTATGAAACAAAAAAGAATAAATGCATTTTTCATGTTGTGTTTTTTTTAAATTCGATTTCGGTTATTCTGTAGAGACGCACCGCAGTGCGTCTACGCCCAGTTTACGACGCGTATATTCGTTGCGCATAAGATGCACTGCGGCGCGTCTCCACAGAAAATAGGGATGAATACTATTCTTATTTTTTTAATTCTAAATTATATTTTTTTACAATTTCAAGAGTCGATTTGTCTTCATTAAAAACCGAATTTAAACCTTGCGGTTCTTGCGGAGGATCTGTTGTAAGTGGTTCTCCAGGATTCCATTTTCCGTCTGTATGAATTGCTTTTCCTTCACCGCCGTAACCCCAGAAATTGGCTGCCTGCAATGGACCGCCATTTTTATGACTTTCTACAACTCTTCCAAAAATATAACTGTAAAATTTATCTCTGTAGATTGAAGAAGCTCCAGCATTCAGATTTTCATTTTCTCTCGGAAGTCCAAACTCTTCAATAATAATTGGTCTTTTTAAATTGTTGGCAACCGTGATATGATCGTCAATATATTTTCCTGCATTTTCGATTGTTTTTGGCATTGTTGCTTCTGCATTGTCCGCTTTAAACCAATTCCAGTTTTTTGGCCAGATGTGCATCGTCAAATAATCGATATTTGGATTTTTGTGCGTTCTTTCGAAGATTTCCATGCTGTCGTTTGAACTGTTTTTTCCTTCAGAACCAGTCGAAACCAAATGATTTTTATCTAAACTGTCAATTAAATCTACAATATTATTGAGCCATTTTGTGAATTTAACTTCATTTTCTACTGTAAAAAGTCTAGGTTCATTTCCAACCTGCCACGCCATAATCGTGTTGTCTTCGTTGTATTTCTTTTTAGAATAGGCGTTTGTTCTGCCAATAATAAATTTTACATGATTATTTAGAGCTTCCATACAAGGTTCACAGCTGTGAAATTGTTCTGTATACGACATAAATTGCGGCCAAGTATTTGGTGGAATCGCAGGCACCGGAACCGGACCTTTACCATTCCACTCTAAATATTGCGACATTCCGCCAGACCATTCCCAGTTATTGGTTAGATACAAAACAGCGTACATATTACGTTTGCTCATTTCGCTGATTAAGAAATCCAAACCGTCCAATAAATCTTCATCGTATTTTCCCTGTTGATATTGTAATGCTGGGCGAACGGTAAAATCGTATTTTCCACCATCTGCACCAACCAAAACACGCAAATTATCGATTCCGTTTTTCTTCATTAGATCCAATTCTCGTAGAAGTCTTTTACGGTCACCAATTTTTTTAGAGGCAAGCATACTTCCATACCAATAATTGGTTCCTATGTAGGCATACGGTTTGTCGCCTTTGTAAAATTGGTTTCCTTTTACCGTAATTTTTTCCTGTGCCTGACAAGCCATTGTAGAAAAAATCAAGGCTAAAGAAATGGTTTTTAAAAATCTGTTTTTCATAATTTATATTTTGAGGAGCTAATCCCGCTATCCGTTACAATCTTTTGTGGCCTCGTTAAAAAGACGAGGCCACAAAAGGATTTTCACTTCTATCGGGACTAGGGCATTACGTTATTTAAGAAACTTTTATTTCAACTTGAAACTTTAAACCTGAAACAAAAACTATTTCGCCATTTCATACATTTTCGGCAATGAATTTAATAAGGCAGATTTAGTTTTCAAACTATACGTTTTAAAATCAGCAGCATTCGAAACAGTTCCGTTTGGAACATAATATCCGTCAGCATTATTATTCCAAAACACGACATAACTTATTTGAATATCATTTTTAGTCAATGCGTTATATAATAAAGTTGAAAACCAATCTGTAATGGCTGGCGTTGAAGTTGTAACACGATATCCAGTTTCGGTTAAAGCGGCGATTTTTACTTTCGCTTTAGCGTAATCTGAAAGAATTTTTAGTTTAGCGTTAGCTTTATCAGAACCCGTTTGTCCTTGATTATTGAAATCTCCGTAATTATCCATTCCGATAATGTCAACATATTTATCACCAGGATAACGGCTTAAATAATTGGTTTCAGTTGTGTAAGAGTTGTCAGGAGAAAAAGCATATAAAATGTTGTGAACACCTTTTGTGTTTTTTAGATAATCAACTGTAAATTGGTAAGCTTTTTTATACTCTTCAGCAGTAGAATAATCAGCGCCCCACCAAAACCAGCTTCCGTCAAATTCGTGAAAAGGTCTAAAAATGATCGGAATTAATTCGCCGTTTGAGCCTTTTAAATTAGAAATAACTTTTGCAACCTTATCTAGTTTCTTTTTATACCATTCATTGTTCGCTCCACCGGCTAAAATACTTCTAAAAGCAGTTGATTTTTGTTCTGCTGTCATGTCTGAAGCATAAAAAGATTCTTCTTTATTGGGTTCTCTCAAATGCCAGCTAAAGGTATTGATTATTCCTTTCGCGTAAGCGTTTTTGGTAGCTGCGACAATTTTTTGTTCCTGCTGATAAAACCAGTTATTCAATTGTTCGTTATTATTTTTGTCCGTTATAAACATAAAATCGGAACCTAATACGGCTGGATCAAAACCGGTATTTTTTTTAATATCAGAATCACCTCCAGCATCTTGATAAAAACTGTTAAAAGCATCTTGTTGTCCGATAGCTGTTTTGGTTTGTGCCAATCTTTTTAAATTATAAAAAAGTGCCTGAGTTTCCTTTGTGGCATTGGCATCGACCATGTAAGATAAAACGTTTTGAGTAGTCAAAGGATCATCTTGTGTTGGCGGATCTATAATAATTTCATCTGTAGAATCTTTATCTGAAGAACAGCCGTTGAAAATTAAAACAGACAAACTCAGCAATATGATTTTAAAAAAAGATCTTTTCATTTTGGTTTATTTGGTTTCAGAATTCACTTTTGAAAACTCTTCTTGTGTAAGAGTCGTTATTTTTATATCATCAAAAAAAACGGTGCCGTTGGTTTGCGCCAGCGCCAGCATAATTTTAATTTTCTTAGCATCAGCTGGTACTTTTACAGCTTTTTTGTAATTGACCCAATCTGTTGTTCCTTTTGCTCTTGCAATTGTTTCTGTACTGATTGATTTGTCTGCTCCGTTAAGAAACTCTATAACTATTATAGCTGCTTTGTATTCTTCTTTCTGATTTTCTACACCTTCTGCTTTCATCCACGCAGAGCATTCTACAGCAAAGGTATTTCTGGCAAGAGGAACAGTTTGATCAAACGCTCTCCATTCTGCACCCGTAAACTGATTGATTAAAGCGCTGTTTTTTCCAGATTTTCTATCGTAAGGAGAAAGCGCACCATTTTCCTGCCCGTTCCAATTGGTTAAGTCGTATTCAAAACCTCCATTTTTTAAGAGATTGGTTTGTGCATCGATAAAAAAAGAGGTCAGCAATAAACAAAAAAGAAAAAAATGTTTCATAACGACTTTAAATTAGAATTAGAAGTAAAGTTAATCTTGAATTCGCTGGATAAGCTCAATGCAGGCTCTTCCGTTGTGATAAGGGCATTTCCAAAAGCCGGCTTTGTCTTTTTGCATTACAGAATAGTCATGATAAACTCCCCAAACCCATTCTCCGTTCTGCTGGTCGACTATATATTTTTTTATGAATTTCCAGTTTTTGTAAACAATATCCAGATATTCTTCTTTGCCGGTTAATTGATACGCATTGTAAAAACCAATCAAAGCTTCGGCTTGCGGCCACCAATGTTTTTCGGCAATGAGTTCGTCTTTTTTAGGATCAAATTCATACCATAAACCGCCGTCAGTATCTAAGCCTTCTTTTGTAACTTCTGCAATTTGAACAGCATGTTTTTTATAATTAGAAATTAAGGTCTCATTTCCAGAGATTTCAGCGCACTGCTGTAAAAGCCAAGCGGCTTCAATATCATGTCCGTATGAAATAACATCTGGTTTTTCTTTCCAGTTTTCATCAAAAAACAAACGTAAATGACCTGTTTCGGAATTAATAAAGTATTTTTCGATTGTTTCTAATAATTCAATTATAACTGCGAGCAATTTTTCATCTTTCCAAACTTTGTATAAATTGGCATATCCTTCAATAATATGAAGATGGGTATTCATTGTTTTCTTTTCGTTAGCATCTTTTTCGCTTAAACGTAAATCATCAATGGGCTGCCATTCTCGAGTAAAAGCTTCAAAGTAGCCTTTGTTTACAGTATCGTAACTGTGTTCCTGAATTTTGAAATATAAATTTTTAGCAATTTCTAAAGCTTTTTCGTCTTTAGAAATCGAATAATATTCTGAAAGTCCATAAATCGCAAATGCGAGGGCATAAATCTGGTTTTTGGTGTCTTTTGGAGTTTTATCCTCATTTATACTCCAAAAAAGACCTCCAAATTTTGTGTCATAAAAATAAGCAGTGAGAAAATCAAATGCTCTTTCTGCCAGTTTTTTGTGGTTTTCGTTTTTTGTGGTTTTGTAACTGGCAGAGAACGTCCAAAGAATTCTAGCGTTTAGAACCGAACCTTTTTCGGCATTGGCAATCAGATGATCATTAAAATCGATTTGCCCCACAAAACCGTCATTTTGATCGTCAATAGTATTTTCTGACCAATATTTTAATATGGAATCAAGTTCTGCGGTTAGTTCCGATTTTAAAAGCTTTCTTTGTAATGACACGATATCTTAAATTGCGTTATTTCTTTCGATTTGATCAATAATAGTTTGTACTGAACCCGCAGAAATAAATGTGTCTGCTGGAGCATTGGTGACATAATCTACAAGTTTTTCAACTGATGAAACCGCTACGTGCATTCTAGTATCTGATGAAGCGTAGTAGACATAAACAGTTCCGTTTTCGTCTTCAATCCATCCGTTAGAAAATAAAACATTAGAAACGTCTCCAACTCTTTCAATTCCTTCAGGCCCCATAAAATGTCCTGCCGGAACGTGTGTTACTTTTGCAATATCATTCAAATCGGTCATAAACATATACAAAGTGTAGCGTAATCCCGCAGCAGTATTGCGAACTCCGTGTGCCAAGTGTAACCAGCCTTTTGAAGTTTTAATTGGAGCAGGACCCAAACCATTTTTCAATTCATAAATGGTATGATATTGTTTTCCAAAAATGATTTTTTCTTCTCTTACAACTGGATTTCTCATGTCTTCAACATAACCTAAACCAATTCCGCCGCCAGATCCAACATCAATAAAACCATCTTGCGGACGTGTATATAAAGCATATTTTCCGTTTACAAATTCTGGGTGTAAAACCACATTTCGCTGTTGTCCAGTATTCGAAATTAAATCAGGAAGTCTTTCCCAGTTTACTAAATCTTTTGAACGAACAATTCCTGCATTAGCAACAGCCGAACTAGTATCTCCTTTTGGTGCTTTTGGATCTTTTCTTTCGGTACAGAAAATTCCGTAGACAAATCCGTCTTCGTGATGAACCAAACGCATATCGTAAACATTTGTATCTGGTTCTTCAGTTTGCGGAATTACGCAAGGTTTGTCCCAAAATTTAAAATTGTCAATTCCGTTTGGACTTTCGGCAATGGCAAAAAATGATTTTCTGTCAATTCCTTCTACACGAACTGCCAGTAAATACTTTCCGTTCCATTTCATTGCGCCAGCATTAAAAGCGGCATTGATTCCGATTCTTTCCTGTAAAAAAGGATTTGTAGCTTCGTTAAAATCAAAACGCCAGTTTAACGGAATGTGCGCTGCGGTTACAACAGGATTTTTGTAGCGGTCATAAATTCCGTTTCCAATAATTTCCTGCGGCTCATTTTTTTGTTCAATAAGCGTTTTATGTTGTTTTTCTAATGCCGATTTTCTTTCCTGAAAAGTGGCTGAAGATGTTATCGTTGTCATATCAATTGATTTCTGTATCTGTATTAGTTTATTTTTGGTCTCGTTTTTGGTTTAAATCCTGTTCTATAATTTGTAATTTTTCTTCAGATAATGGATAAAAGGCTATAAATGCTACAGATATCGCTGCGGCAATTGCTGGAAGAATACTCAGCATTAATTGAATTCCGTTTTGAGCTGTTGCCGTCTGCTCCACATTGGCTTGAAAGCCATAATACCCTAAGAGCCATCCAGCTCCAGCACCTCCAATTGTCCATCCAAATTTTTGTGACATGGAAGAAGCAGAGAATACTAATCCTGTTGCACGGCGTCCTTGTTTCCATTCTGAATAATCGGCGCTGTCTGCGTACATTGACCATATTAATGGGAAAATACAGCCTGCACAAATGCTGATTAAAAGTTGGAAAGTCATAATTAATAAAATATCGTCTTTTCCGAATAAATAAAATATTAGGCTGAGAATTGCAGCCAAAGCCATCGCGCCAAAAAAGGTTTTCTTTTTGCCAATTTTATTCGCGATTGGTGTTGCCGCGATTACTCCAATAATATTTGCAGCTTGTCCTAAAACCAAATAGATTGACGTAGGCGTCATATGAAAATCGGTTCCGAAAAGTGAAAAATCAAAGTTTATGGAATTGCTTACATAATATTTGAAATAGTAAACCGCTGCACCATCTCGGATAGAATTAAAAACTAAAGCGCCAATTCCAGCACCAAGTAAAATCCACCAAGGTTTATTTTTTAGAAGATCTTTTAAATCTTCTTTTAGATTATTTTGTTCGTCTGCAATGGGTTTGATTCTTTCTTTTGTGAATGCAAAACAAGCCCAGAAAAAAACAGTTGTGATTAAACCAAAAACAGCAATTGTTGCCAGCCAGCCCGTTTTAGAATTTAGGTTTCCACCGAAATAATTTACTAAAGGTTCAATGAGCCAAAGAGCTAGAAGACTTCCGCCAAAAGCAAAAACCATTCGATATGATGAAAGTGTATTTCTTTCTTTTCGATCAGAAGACATTACACCCAAAAGAGAAGCATAAGGAACATTGATTAAAGAATAAATCATCATCATTAAAGAGTAGGTAACATAGGCATAAATAATTTTGCCTTTTTCGTCAAAATCCGGCGTGTAAAAAGTTAAAACTCCAATTACGGCAAAAGGTATAGCCACCCAAAGTAAATAAGGTCTGAATTTTCCCCATTTGCTTTTGGTTCTGTCAGCCAGAATTCCAACAATTGGGTCAAAGCAAGAATCCCAGATTCGGGTAATTAAAAACATCGTTCCAACTACAGCTGGTGCTAATCCGAAAACGTCGGTATAGAAAAACAGTAAATACATGCTGAAAATTTTCCAGAACATAGAAGAAGCAGCGTCTCCAAGTCCGTAACCGATTTTTTCCTTTAAACTAATTTTGTCGTGCATTGGTTATTTTTTAAGGTTGTAATTTATTTTGGGGGCAGTTATTTTAATTTTTTTTGAATGTCTTTTTCAAAGATAGTTTGATCCAGATTATAAAAATCAACAAAATCTTTTTCGCTTACTTGTCCTGTAAATGGTGCGTAATAATGCATTTTCTGCTCTTTTTCCTGCCAGCCGTGGTTTCGCCATAATAAAACATAAGCAATTTTATAATCTCCAATCGCTTTTAATAAAGTCCCTGTCCACCATTTTGAATCTGGAATTGCTTCGTAACCCGCTTCTGCTAACGCTATTGGTTTGTTTTTTTCGAGACTAATTTTATTTAAGATTTTGAACTGATTTTGTACTTCGCTGATAAATTTTTTTCCATCGGGATCATTATTATTTTGGTAACTGTCAAAACTTAAAATATCAGCGTAATCGTCTCCAGGATAGTTTGCTAGGAAATCTGCTTCACTTCCAAAACCACCAGTATTATAGACGTATATTAAGTTGTGGACACCTTTTTTCTGTAAATAATCGAAGGTGAATTTCCAAGCGGTTTTAAATTCTTCTGGCGTGCAGTTTCCTTTTCCCCACCAAAACCATCCGCCGGTAAGTTCATGAAAAGGTCTGAAAAGAATCGGAATGTTTTTTCCATTTTTATCTTTCAAAGAGAGAAAGAAAACGGCCGCTTTGTCTAACCAAGAAGTGAATTTTTTATGATTTTCGGCTCCAGGCAAAATGGTTTTTAAAGAATTAGGAACATTATTCCAGGCATCTTTTCCTGTTGCAGGATTGTCAAAATGCCAGCTTATCGTTGAAATTCCGCCTCTTGAATTGGCTTCAATAATATATTGCTTCATTTTAGCAAAAGGAACTCCGTCTATGTTATTAGGACTGTCTTTTTCTAAACCTGCAATATCCCAGCCATACACTGCAGGATAATCGCCAACAACATCTTTTATGTCGCTTCTGCCATCTTCGTATTTCCATTTTACTCCATACGCTAAATCGTCTTGATGACCAAATAGAAAACCTTTTTGAGATAAAGTATTCAGGTTTTTGTAAAGTATTTTGGTTTCTGAAGTTGCTTTTTTATCTGAAAGTGACAAAATTGTATTACTGGTATTTTTCTGCGATTCGCACGAAGTGCCAATAAAAACAGCAGTAAGAAGCATAATAAAATGTTTTTTCATTGTCGGATTATTGTTTGTTAGTGGAGCTAAATGCTAAAGATACAATGATTTGTGATTTTAAAACCTATTGATTTTTTTGTTCAAAAATTCTTTAGTGATTTACCTTTAAAATTATTAAAACTATAAAAAGATATTCAATTAAAAATGATTAATGTTTATTCTTGAAGCTCTTTTTAAAGAAATGATAATTATTTTTTCAAAGATAATTGGATGAATATCGTCTAATTAATATTATTTTATCAATTATATATCATATTATTGCAGTCAAAAAAAAATAAAATATTGCTTTCCCGAAAATAGTTTTTAAGATGAGTGCTACAAAGAATTTTTACAGAGAAATTGCCCCTCTTGCCGCGGGTGATAGTTTTTTGGTTTTTGATAGAGTAAAAGATAGTTTTGATTTTCCTGTTCATTATCATCCGGAATTTGAGATTAATTTTATTTTGAATGGAAAAGGAGTAAAGAGAGTGGTTGGTGATAATATAGAAGAAATTGACAATGTTGAATTGGTTTTAATTGGGCCAAATTTGTATCATGGCTGGGAATTGAATAAATGCACAAGCAAAAAAATTCATGAAATAACGATTCAGTTTCATAATGATTTATTTCACGAATCTTTATTGTCGAGACGTATTATGAATCCGATCCGTGATATGTTTAATCGTTCTATTCATGGTATTCTTTTTTCAAAAAAAACAGCCGAAGAATTAACGCCGAGGCTTGTGAGGCTTTCAAAATTAGATGGCATGGATTATTTTTTAGAAATTACTTCTTTATTATATGATCTGGCTAATTCTAGAAATCAGCGTCTGCTTTCAACCTATACAGTAGACTATGATACTTTTGATGATTATGATAAAATGAAATTGGTTTACGAATATGTGCAGAAACATTTCGCTGAAAAAATAACTTTGGAAGATGTAGCTAATGTAGCAAGTATGTCTATTATTTCTTTTAATCGATTTATAAAAAAACGCACTGGAAAAACGTTTGTCAATTATATAAATGATATCCGAATTGGCTACGCTGCACGCTGGCTGGTTGAAAAGGATATGAGTGTTTCTGAAGTGGCTTTTAAATCGGGTTTTAATAATATTGCGAACTTCAATCGCAGTTTCAAGGCTACAAAAAATTGTACTCCAAGTCAATATCGAGAAGATTTTTCTGGATTAAAACGCATTTTATAGTGATACTTTTTTATCACTAATAAATATTATTTTTAACGAAAACGTTTGCTTTTGAGCTTTTTGTTGGTTTTAATGTATGTTTTAGGTTCTATTTAGGGATTGTCATTGCGAATAATTTAATTTTTAATGTGTTTTATTTTGATATGTGTTTTTTAAACCGTTTAAAGTAAAAATATTATCATTAAATGATATAATATTATCGATTTGATAATTCTTCCTGTTATAGATTTGTTAAATAATTTAAGAGAAAAAATACACCCCGTTTTTTTGATCTCTTAGATTTGGCAATCAACAAATTTAAACTAACCAAACATTTATTATGAAAAAACTAATGACTAGCTTCATTCATTGGAAGGCTAACCACAGAGCCGCTCCTTTGATATTATTTTTGTTACTGACAAGTAATTTTATTACAGCTCAGGTAAAGGTTTCTGGAACAGTATCGGATGACAAGGGATTATCAATTCCTGGTGCTAACATAGTGGTTACCGGTACAAAAAAGACGTCTTCAACAGATTTTGACGGAAAGTATTCTATAGATGCACCTGCAAATTCCACAATTTCTGTTTCATTTATTGGCTATGTAACACAAACAGTTAATGTAAAAAACGGAGGAACAATCAATGTAATCTTGAAGCTCAGCGCTGAAGATTTACGTGAAGTCCTAGTAAACGTTGGATATAGAAGTGTTAAGAGAAAGGATTTAACAGGAGCTATTTCTACTGTTACTTCAAAAGATTTTGCAGATTCTCCACAAGTGTCTGTAGATCAATTATTACAAGGACGTGCTGCAGGGGTGACAGTGACGAATAATTCTGGACAGCCGGGAGGTAGTGTTTCTGTTAAAATACGTGGAACTACTTCTATTTCAGGTACTAATGAGCCATTGTATATTGTAGATGGTATTCCAATTTCTGGAGATGCTGCTAATACTGCTACTGGAGGTTCAATTGTTACAGGGTATTTAGGAGCGAACACAGGAAACGTAACTTCTAGCCCGATTGCTTTCTTAAATCCTAACGATATCGAAACATTGGATATTTTGAAAGACGCTTCTGCAACTGCTATTTATGGTTCTAGGGCGTCAAACGGGGTTGTAATTATTACTACAAAAAGAGGTAAAAAAGGAGCAGGAAAAATCGCTTACGATTCGTACTTCTCTGTTCAAAATGTAACTCGTTTATTAGATACTATGACTTTGAGTCAATACGCTGCGCAGCAAAATGCTTTGGCCGCTGTGTATGGTGTGGCGCCAAGAGATGAATTTGCTGTTCCGTCTGTTCTTGGAAAAGGAACGAATTGGCAGGATGAAATTTATAAAACAGCGATAATGAATAATCATCAGCTTTCATTCTCTGGTGCAAAAGAGGGTACGAACTACTATATTTCTGGAGGTTATACTAATCAAGAAGGTATCGTTATTGGCTCTGGTTTTAAAAGATATAGTTTTAAAACGAACGTAGACAGCAAGCTAAAAGATTGGCTTACGGTTGGTGTTTCTATTGGAACTGGTATAACAAATGAAGACATTACAATTAATGGTGCCAGCAACGGTATTATCAGTACTTCTATTTTGTCTACGCCTGACGTTGCTGTAAAAGATACTAATGGTAATTATGCTGGTCCGCCGGCCGATGGATCAATTGGAGTTTGGATTAATCCAGTGGCTTCTGCTTTGATGAATACTAATAAGTTGATTAAGAAGAGTTTTATTGGAAATTTTTACGCCAGTTTTAGACTTGCAAAAGGACTTGAGTATAGATTTGATTTTGGAGGATCTACCAATATTGATAATTTTGAAGGTTTTCTTCCTACTTATAAATGGGGTGCTGCGGTTAGAGAAACCAATCAGTTGACAGAGAGAGCAAACAATTGGTACGGTCTTAACGTTAAAAATGTTTTGACATATAAGGTTGATGCTGGTAAGCACCATTTTAATTTCTTAGCTGCTCAGGAGGCTAATGATAGTCATTGGTTCGGAAACTCACAAACTGTTTCAGGCTTGTTGAGTAATGATATTCATTCTATAAGTCTGGGTGATCCTGATACACTCGTGGCTTCAGAATACAAAGGAAGTTCGGCTTTTTATTCTTTCTTCGGAACTTTCAATTATGATTTTGATAATAGATACGCGCTGCAGGCAACGATGAGAGCAGACGGAAGTTCTAATTTTGGACCAGGCCAAAAATGGGGTTATTTCCCTTCAATTTCTGGTTCTTGGAAACTTTCAAACGAAAGTTTTATGGAAGGAACTAGAGAATATATTGGCAATATCAAAATTAGAGGAGGTTACGGTGAGACTGGAAACCAAAACATTGGTGGTGGCGGTTATATGAGTACGGTTCGTGCCATTAAATCTGCAATGGGGAATTTCTTTACTGTTAATAATATTGCCAATCCTGATTTAACTTGGGAAACTTCTGAGCAGACCAATATTGGTTTAGATTTTACACTTTTTAAATCAAAACTTCAGGCAACATTTGAAGTGTACAGAAAACAGTCAGCAGGATTCTTATTTGTTTTGCCACTGCCTTATTATGTTACAGGAACAGATGCCTATCAAGGAGGTTTAGGAGCGCCGAGTGTAAATTTAGGAAGCTTAAGAAATCAAGGTTTTGAAATGACTTTAGATTACAATAATAAGTTTGGAAAAGATTTTTCTTGGAATTCAAAAGTGATTTTTACTACCAATAAAAATAAATTACTAAGCTTACAGGATAACTTTGATCTAACAAAAGATGTATTGCTTAATGATTATACTACTAAAGCAGTTACCAAAACAGTAGTTGGCCAGCCAGTTGGTCAGTTTTATGGCTATCAAGCAGTTGGTATTATAAGAACTAATGAGCAATTAGCCAATGCGCCAATTCCTTTTACAGGAAACAAAGCCGTAAAAAGTCAGTTAGGGGATGTTGAATATGTCGACCAAAATAAAGACGGTTTAATTGACGAAAAGGATTTGACTTATATTGGGAATCCGCAGCCGAAATTTACTTATGGTTTCAATAATACTTTTACGTACAAGAATATTGATCTAGGAGTCTTTTTGCAAGGTTCTTATGGAAATAAAGTAATGAACTTAACAAGACGTGCAGGGACTAAAAACCAACGTTTGTATGAGAATCAGTTGGCAGAAGCAGCAGATTTTTGGACTCCAGAAAATACAGATGCCAAATATCCAAGACCTGACGGCGGCGATGGACACCCGAATATAGCAATCTCTGATCGTTATGTAGAAGATGGTTCTTTTTTAAGAATTCAGCAGGTAACACTAGGTTATAATCTGCCTTCAGATGTGATTTCAAAAGCAAGTATTAGTAAATTAAGATTCTATTTTGGAATTCAAAATCTTTACACCTTTACTAAATATACAGGATACGATCCAGAGGTAGGATCTTATAATCAAGATCCGTTATTATCAGGAATTGATTCAGGTCGTTACCCAACCAATCGTAGTTTCACTTTTGGAATGAATTTAGAATTTTAATTACTACTCCTATGAAAAAATATATCAATATAAAGACCTTAGTTTTATTCTTAACACTAGGTTTGACAGCTACTTCTTGCAGTGAAGATTTCTTGGATCGCCCTTCAGAAGATAGTTACAGCAGTGATCAGTTTTATAATACTGACGAGCAGGTAGCAAGAACTACTTATGGAATGTATGGTGCCATGTGGGCTCCTTATTATACCAAGAATTTTTACGCTTTGTCTGAGTTGTCTTCAGGGAATTGTTTGGCCTACGCTGATGGACCAGAGTTGATTCAATTTAAGCTGACTTCTGATAGTCCAATATTGCTGGATCCGTGGAGAGCTTGTTTTGCAATTGTAGCACAATCCAATAATTTAATTAATAATATTGAAAAAAATGCTACTGCGGATGTGAGCAGAGCTGTGATTAAAAATACAATTGCAGAAGCCCATTTTTTTAGAGCAATCGCATACTTTTATTTAGTTCGTTTGTATGGACCTGTGCCTATTATTGAAGATAATTTGGCATTAGCAAAAGATCCATTGGTTAATACTAATAGAATTGAAGATGTTTATACGTTTATTGAAAATGATTTAAAATTTGCTGCGGCGAATCTTAAGTCTAAAATTAGATCAAGAACTCCTGGAGGTGACAATATTTTCGTAACTCAAGGTTCTGCAGAAGCGTTTCTGGCTAAAGTATATTTATATGAGAAAAAATATTCGGATTCTAAATTAATTGCTGAAAAAGTAATCAATTCTGGGGAGTTTGATTTGATGCCAAATTTTGCTGATTTGTTTTTGACAAGTAAAAACAATAACCAAGAGTCTATTTATTCTTGGCAGTGGTCTGGTGCCATAAATACTTATGGAGGAGGAAATTTCTCTAATATCCAATATGGATTAGACATTTTAAATGATAATGCTTCTTACGGTGCGACTTACGTGCCAAGTAATGATGTTCAAGATGCTTTTGAAATTGGAGATTTAAGAAGAAAAGAGTCTTACATGGTTTATGGCGATTCTTACCCAAACATCAAGGCTGATGGAGTTGTAGGTTTTGTAATGGACAAAACTAAATACCCAGATCTTTTGGCCAATACTGGTGCGGTGGTTAAAAAATATGTAGTAGGACAGGCAACCAGCGAAACTGGACCAGCTGATTCTTGGGGCGGAATGAATAACTGTAATTATATTATGCGTTATGCCGATCTTTTATTAATTCACGCTGAGGCAACTATGGCAGGCGCTGCTGAAACTACGAATGCGGCTGCAAAGGAATCTTATAACAAAGTAAGACTTAGAGCAGGTTTAGGTACTTTGGGAACTAATGTGCCTTTAACAAAAACAGCTTTGTTTCGCGAGCGAAGAGTTGAATTTGCTTTTGAAGGAGAATTCTGGTTTGATCTAGGAAGGCTGCCTCGTCAGGAAGCAATCAATATCATTTCTCAGCAGGATAGAGGTTTTGATTCGCAGGGAGTAACACATTATACACCGACACCAACTGACTTTATTTATCCAAAACCAGATATCGAAGTTAGAAAAAATCCAAAATTGAAAGAAGCACCAGTTCCTTACACTTTCAAATAATTTTTTAAAAGTAAATCACTATGAAAAATATAAAAAATAGAATGTTATTGAAGTTGTGTTTTTTGGCTTCGGTTTCAATTTTACTGTTCACTTCTTGCTCCAATGATGATTCGGAAGGTTCCTCTGGAAAACTTGAAGTAACTGGAATCAGCAGATCTGTTGTAGACGATCCTTTAATTGACGGAGACAGGGAAGTTGATGTTCCTACAGAAATTATTAATGCGGGAAATTATTATATCATTAGAGGATCTGGTTTTGCTACCTTAAAATCAATTTCATTTAATGGATTAGAATCTTATTTCAATCCAACATTCGTTACAGATAATGCTATCGTTGTTTTAGTAGATCAAAAAACACCATATTATAACGAAATGGACGAAATGAAAATCGTTACAGGCAGTGGTACTTTAAACTATAAAGTGGCTATCAGACCTCCAAATCCTAATATTAAAGGATTTCCAATTAATCCTAATCCTGGAGATATAATTACAATTACGGGAGAATATTTTTTACGTCCTGTTGTGAATTTTGGAGATACTGCCGTGCAGCCAATCTCGTCTACCTTAACTGAGATTAAAGTGCAGGTACCCAATAATATTCAGTATAAAAGTTTATCGGTAACGAATGTATCAGGAACAACTGTTGCGGGACAATCTTTAGGTTCTGCTATTTATGATGATGCTTACACTAGTTTGAGCAGTTATAATGGTCTTTGGAGACCAGCAACAAATCATTATGATATTGCTTATGATAAAGATGCATCGCAAGGTACAAAATGTATTAATTGGACTTCTGGTCCAGACTGGGACGGTCTATATATTGGTGTTGACAAATCTAAAGTTGATATGACTAAATATAAAGGAATCCGAATTAGTATTAAAGGAGAAAAAGCGGGTTCTGTTTCTGTGATTGTTAATGGTAATTATGGGGCTACTTTTCCGCTTAAATTCGGGACGGGATGGACTTATTTGGAGGTTCCGTTTTCTGCAGTTGGAGGTCCAACAGAATTAACTGAAATAACTTTTCAAGAAACAGGAGGTTTTGGAGGTAACAATTTATATATCGATGATATTGGATTGGTATTAAAATAATTGTGACGGATTCTAATACAGGGGTAATCGAATTCATTTATTAGAATCTATTATTAAAAACTAAAAAAGAATTTATGAAAAATATATATAATAAAGTAAAGCATCTTGCCATATGTGCTTTTTTGGTTGCCACAGTTTCTTCCTGTGACAACGAAATTGAAGATATTGGAGGAGCACAGCAAAATTACAATACAGCTTATGGATTGCTTCAGGCAAATAGTAATTTAACTACGTTTACAAAAGCGATACAGTTAGCTGGATTGGAAGCGACATTAAACACAACTGATAATTATACTTATTTTGTTCCTAATAATGCTACTCTGGATGCTTATTTAGTAGCTAATGGGTATGTTAATGATTTAGGATATCCGGACATTAACTTGGTTCCGGTAGAAGACTTAAAACAATTAGTATTAAGTCATATTGTTAAAGGGGTTAAAAAGAGAGTTGGAAAACTAGAAGGCGTTGAAGCTGATTATCTTGAAACAGGTGATTATGCTACAATGGCAAATGCTGTAAATGCCGATTTATATTTGTTGAATATCAATGTAACCAATGGCGTTTTAAAAGTAAACGGATCTGATAAAGACGCACCGGGATTGGATTATTATGGTACAAATGGTTTTGTCAATGTATTGAGTAATGTAATTGAGTTAACGCCGCCTGCTCCGGTAATTACTAGCCTGTCACAAGTATTAGCTTCTCCTGGAGATGTTATAACCATTACAGGACAAAATTTTGTAAAAGTTAAAAGTGTAAAATTCGGATCTACTGCCGCTACATTTACTGCTGTTTCTAAAACGGAAATAAAAGCGACAGTTCCAGCTGATTTTAATTCGTTTGCTCTTGTAGTTGTTGAGACTGAATTTGGAGTGTCTTCTCCAAGCAGTATCGGTCTTAAATATTTATTATACGAAGACTCATTGAAAGGATGGGGCTGGGGCTGGGGAGGTGATATAACCTGGGAAAGCGCCGAAAAAGTTAGCAGAGGAACTTATGCAATCAAAAAAGTTGCGGAAGCTTGGAGCGGCCTTTTCATGCACTCAGATTTACCTCTAAATGCAGCCGATTACCAATTTGTTAAAATGTCTATATTCCCTACTGAAAGTACTAAAATCATGGTTACTATAAATAGTGATACCGGTGACTCTAGTAAGGGTACAACCGTTACTTTAGTGGCAGGGAAATGGAATAATATTTCAATTCCTATTTCAGCTCTGCATCCTGAACTATTAAACGGAGGAAATTTTGACAGCGTTTTTATTCAAGAATTTTCTGGAATAACAATCTCTCCAGCTAGTGTTCTTTATATAGATGATATAGGATTTTTATAATAGTTAGTTTATTTTGAGTTAGTGTAAAAATGTTCCCTGATTAAAAATTAGGGAACATTTTTTTAAAGTATTTTAAATTAGAAAAAATGAAAAAAATCATTTTACTACTTGCTTTTAGTGTGACAAGTATCGGATTTAGCCAAGGCAATACGCATAAACAGCAGGCTGGAAAATTTGAAGGATTAGCCATGACACCCCCAATGGGCTGGAATTCATGGAATACTTTTGCAACCAATATTGACGAAAAACTAGTAAAGGAAACTGCCGATATAATGGTGTCTTCTGGTTTAACAGCTGCAGGATATAATTATATTGTATTAGATGATGGCTGGATGACGCATGAACGAGATGTGAATGGTGATTTGGTTCCAGATCCACAAAAATTTCCAAACGGAATGAAAGCACTCATCGATTATGTGCATAGTAAAGGGTTAAAATTTGGTTTGTACAATTGTGCAGGAACAAAAACTTGTGCTGGTTATCCAGGAACACGTGGTTATGAATATCAAGATGCTAGATTTTATGCGAAACTTGGAATCGACTTCTTAAAATATGATTGGTGTAATACAGAAGGAATTACGGCTAAAGAAGCTTATGCAACTATGAGTAATGCGCTGAAAACAGCTGGAAGGCCAATTGTTTTCAGTCTTTGCGAATGGGGAGATAATCAGCCTTGGGAGTGGGGAAAACCAATTGGGAATCTTTGGAGAATTTCCGGTGATATTTATCCTTGTTTTGACTGCGAATTTAAACATCCAGAAAATTGGTCTTCTTGGGGATTCATGAAAATTGCCGATATGCGAAAAGATATTCGTAAATATTCAGGCCCAGATCATTGGAATGATTTTGACATGATGGAGGTAGGAAATGAAATGAATGATACAGAAGATAAAACGCACTTTGCAATGTGGTGCATGCTTTCTTCTCCTTTATTTACTGGAAATGATTATAGAAAAATGTCAAAAGAGACTTTAGCTATATTGACGAATAAAGAATTATTAGCAGTAAATCAGGATAAATTAGGAATTCAAGGATTTAAATATGCTATTTTAGATGGCGTAGAAGTATGGATAAAACCGCTTTCAGATGGAGCTTGGGCGGTTAGTTTTGTAAATAGAACTGAAAGTGCTAAAAAAATCACGTTTGATTGGAGCAAAAATAATTTCAAAGATGCAGATTTCGGTTATGAAGCAGATTTTGCAAAAACAACATTTAAAATTAAAGATCTTTGGAAAAATAAAGAAGCAGGAAATACTAAAAAGATGTTCAGTGCATCAATTGCTTCGCATGATGTCATTACGTTAAAATTAATTCCTTAAAAGATTACAGTATGAAATTCAAGCTTTGGTATATCGTTTTATCTTTTATAATGTGTGTAAATATTTCAAATGCACAGTTTGTAAAAAAACATGGTCAGTTAAGTGTTCAAGGAACTCAGCTTGTAGATAAGAATAATAATCCAATTGTTCTTCGTGGTTTGAGTTTTGGTTGGCATAGCTTGTGGCCAAGATTTTATAATGAAAAAGCGGTAAGCTGGTTAAAAAAAGATTTCAATTGTAATGTAGTTCGTGCTGCTATGGGAGTAGAGCTTGGTGATTTATCTTATATAAACAATCCGCAATTTTCTAAAGAGAAAGTAGAAGCAGTAATAAAAGGCGCTATAAAATCAGATATCTATGTGATAATTGATTGGCATAGCCATAACGTAAACTTGAAAGAAGCCAAAGAGTTCTTTGCAGAGATGTCAAAAAAATATGCCAAATATCCTAATATTATATATGAAGTGTTTAATGAACCAGATTACGAGACATGGTGGGAAGTGAAAAATTATGCTGAGGAAATAATTAAGGTTATCCGCGAAAACGATCCTCATAATATTATTTTGGTTGGATGCCCGCATTGGGATCAAGATATTGATCTTCCGGCAGAGGATCCGATAATAGGCTACAATAATATAATGTATACGATGCATTTTTATGCCGCTACGCACGGAAAGGAATTAAGAGATAGAACAGATGCTGCAATAAGAAACGGTCTTCCTGTTTTTGTCTCAGAATCTGCAGGTATGGAAGCTTCTGGAGATGGACCATTAAATTATAAAGCTTGGCAGGAATATATCGAGTGGATGGAATCTAAAAAGATAAGCTGGGTCACATGGTCAGTTTCTGATAAAGACGAAACATGTTCTCTTTTAAAAAAGTCTGCTAAATCGGATGGAAAATGGAAAGATGAAGATTTAAAAGAGTCTGGAATTAAAGTGCGTGAATATTTAAGGAAATACAATAAAGAAGAATAAAAGGAATTTTTAGTTTCTTTGAAAAGAGCCTGTTCAAATTTGAACAGGCTCTTTTGTTTTCACAAGAATTTAGATTTTTTAAGCTAAAATAATTTCTCGGATAGGAGTAATCGGTTGGTGTTTCTTGTAATGTTTTTTGTAAGAATTTTTAGTGATAAATTTTGTTTTGTTTATATTGAAAAGAAAGTGTGCTTTTTATTCTTTTTTTAAATCTATTTTTTAATTACCCCCTAAAAAATTGGGGGTATATCTAATTTTGAGTTGTTTTTTGGGTAATTTTTTGTTTTTTGATTGCTTGTTTTTGTTATTTGCATGGTGTTTTAGGGTGTTTTAAGGCTAAAATGTGTTATTGATTTTTCAAAAACAATTGAAGATAAATATCAAATAATGATTATTATAACTTTAATTTTTGTAATCCGTAATTCTTCGTCTAAAACGTCAAAAAAGCACTTTTGAATTATTCTACTCATACAAAAGTTAATAAATTCGCTAATGAAAATGAGGATGATTTGAAGGCGCATAAGAGGTTTTAGAAATGACTTATACTATTAAATAGATATATAAAAGATTAACTAACCAGAATCAATTAATAACTAAAAACCAATTTAAAACATGAAAAAAGCATTTCACATTTTAGCCGCGATGTTAACAAGTTCTTTTGCCTTTGCCCAAGAAGAGGAAGCAACCGCTCCAGCAACCACATGGGGAGGTTCTGCAGATGCGTACTATAAATATGATTTTTCAAAACAAATGAATGGATTAACGAGCTTCACCAACTCACAGAATTCATTCGAACTAGGAATGGCATCGATTGAAGCGGGTCATACCTTTGGAAAAGCTTCTGTTTTTGTAGACTTAGGTTTCGGAAAAAGAGCAGCAGAATTTTCATATAATGAGACGCCAGATAAAGATGTAAGTGCAAAATTTTTAATTAAACAATTATTTTTTACCTATAATGTAACTGACGAATTTAAGTTCGTAGCCGGTAGTTTCGGAACTCATATCGGATATGAAGTGTTAGATGCTGTCGATAATAAAAACTACAGTATGTCGTATGCTTTTTCTTATGGACCATTTTTTAATACAGGGGTTAAAGCACAATATACTTCTGGTAAATTCACTGCTATGGCAGGATTAACAAATCCGACCGACTTTAAGTCAGCTATGGATGCAGGTTCTTACCAAAAAACGTTCATTGGACAATTAGGGTATATTGGTGAAACAGGAAGTGCTTATTTGAATTTCACAACAGGAAGTACTAATCCAATTCCGGGAAGTATCATTCCAGTTTCAGACGAAAACAAAACTCAGTTCGATTTGACTGCTTCTAAAACAATTAGCGATAGTTTTGCACTTGGGTTGAATGCAACTTATGCAAAAACTACAAATGATTTCGACAGTACTTTAGACGGAGAATGGTTTTCATTAGTTGGATACGCAAATTACTCATTCAGTCCATCATTATTGTTGGCGTATAGAATTGAATATTTTGATGCTAAAGATGCTGCGCCAAGTTTAGGAACATTGTCAGGATCTAGCGTATTTGCAAATACAGTTTCTTTGAATTATAAAGTTGGAAAACTTACAATTATTCCTGAGTTAAGATACGATGCTGCTTCTGAAGATATATTTTTAGATAAAGATGCATTACCAACAGGAGGAAGCTTTTATGCTTTAATTGCAACAACATACTCTTTCTAGAGATAAAGATTGATATTTTTTTTTTTTTTTGGAGCTGTCGAAACATATTAATGTTTTGGCAGCTTTTTTATTTTATACAAGTTAGTAGTTTGTAGTTATAAGGTATAAGTCATGATTTGCTGCTTAGTTGCGGATTATGAGTTATGTCTTTATTGTTTTGTTGTAATAAGTTAATAGGGTTTTTAAATCATAAGGTTTAGTATTTAGATATATAATGGTACAGGCGTACCTCAGTGCTTATCTCTCGTAAAGTATTTTTTATTATTTATTAAGTCCTTCTGTAAAGCTGTATAAATAAAAAAAAACGCATCTCTAAAATTAGAAATGCGTTGAATATTTTGAAATGAATTTTATTTATTACTGAATCTGTTTTTTGTAGATAGAATAAATAGTATCAATTGTTTTTCTGTCTAAAGTTGAGGTTGCATCAGTTTGAATATAATGCAATTTGAAAGCTTGAATGGCTGCTGATAAATTCTTGGTATTGTATCCAATAATTCTTAATGCAGGTTCGATTTTAAAATCAAAAGGAGCTGGTTCTAGAACTTCGTCCTGCCAGATTCCAAAACCTTTTTCTGCAAGCGTTTTCCAAGGAAATAATGCGCTGGGATCCTGTTTTCTTCCTGGGGCAATATCAGCGTGTCCTATAAAATTTTGAGTTGGAATATTATAATCTTTTTTCAACTTTGTCAGCAAAGCAACCAAACTACTGATCTGCGCTTCTGTAAAGGGTTTGAAACCATTGTTGTCGAGCTCAATACCAATAGAACAGGAGTTTAAATCTGTTACTTTTCCCCAAGTTGAATTTCCTGCATGCCAAGCACGAAGATAATCATTAAGCATCTGAACTACTTTTCCATTCTCAGAAATTACATAATGTGCGCTAACCTGAGTTTTGGTTTTTGTGAAAGTATTTATGGTCTGCTGTAATGAATCTTGAGCAGTATGATGAATAATAACGAAGCTTGGTTTTCTTAAATTAAAATTTACTGTACCAACCCATTCTGTATTAATCCCATTTTGCAGGTAGGTTGAACTCGTTTTAGATAAAGTATCTTTTACAATCCTCAACTGTTGTGCATATGTAGTGTCAATAACAACGTTTGCAGCTGGAATTGGCTGTGTTTCTTTACTGGTGATTTGGTTTTCTAAAGTTTTAAGCTGCTGATCATATGCTTTTTCCGTCTTTTTATACGGATTAGTTGAGCATGCACTGACAATAACAGCTAAAATCAGATAACAAAAATGTTTTTTTGTCATAATTCGTTGTTTATAAGTTTAAACGATTATTCTTCCGTTTTCGTATCTGTGTTAGGCTTTGCTTCTTTAGTTTCTTCCTTGTCTTTATCTTTTTTCTTTTTTGATTTTCCTTTTTTTACCTCTTTAAAGGTTTCCATAAAGGTCTTGTACTTATCAACTTGATCGGGATTTAAAAAAGCGCCTATTTTTTTATCTGTGCTTTCTCTTAAAGCCTTTACTTGTTCGATTTTTTGTTCTTGACTGCTGCTTTCATTTTTTAATAAAATACCTTGTTCTCTTAAGCTGTCAGCCAGAACGTTAGTAATTGCTATAGCTTGAAGATCGTCAAGTTTTACCTCAGGCCTCATTGCTTCAACAATTTTTGCAGCGGTCTCTTCTACAGGAATTTCTTTTGGTTTGCTTGGTGTTCCTTGCTGCTGTCCAGCCATCATACTTCTATCCATTCCCATTCCGCCACCTCTTCCGTAACCATTACCATAGCCATTGTTATAGTAACCATTTCCATATTGTGCTGAAACAGAGTTGAAACAAAATAAAGTAAAAACCAAAAGAATTAAGTTTTGTGTAAGTTTCATAAAAGTATTTTTGTCTAGTGTTAGCAATTGTTCAGCGTAAATTTAAGCAGGTTCTCCGTATAAATCAAATTCTGTTGCTTCAATTATCTTGATATTAACAAATTCACCAGTTTTTACATAATGTTTAGAGGCGTCTATTAGAACTTCGTTGTCAACATCTGGGCTGTCAAACTCTGTACGGCCTACAAAATGAGCTCCTTCTTTTCTATCAATGATACATCTAAAAACTTTGCCTACTTTTTCTTGGTTTAAATCCCATGAAATTTGAGATTGCAATTCCATGATTTCATTTGCTCTCGCTTGCTTTACGTCATCTGGAACATTGTCTTCCAATAAATAAGCATGAGTATTTTCTTCATGAGAATAAGCAAAACATCCCATTCTGTCAAATTTCATTTCCTGAACAAAATCTTTCAAAATCTCAAAATCTTCCTGAGTTTCTCCTGGATATCCAACAATAAGAGTAGTTCTAATCGCCATTCCAGGAACTGCCGCGCGGAAATCTTTTAATAACTGAGTTGTTTTTGCTTGAGTTGTTCCACGGCGCATTGATTTTAAAATTGAATCTGAAATGTGCTGTAAAGGAATATCAATATAATTACAGATTTTAGGTTCGCGTTTCATTAACTCTAAAACATCCATTGGAAAACCAGTAGGGTAGGCATAATGAAGACGAATCCATTCAATTCCTTCAACAGCAGCTAAAGCTTCTAATAATTCTGCAAGATTTCTTTTTTTATAAAGATCAAGTCCGTAATAAGTTAAGTCTTGAGCAATTAAGATTAATTCTTTAACGCCGTTTTTAGCTAAACCTTGAGCTTCTTTAACTAATTTTTCAATTGGCTGAGAAACATGAGAACCTCTCATTAAAGGAATCGCGCAAAAACTACAAGGTCTGTCGCAGCCCTCGGCGATTTTTAAGTAAGCATAATTTTTTGGAGTTGTAGTTAAACGCTCTCCAAGTAATTCATGTTTATAATCTGCTCCAAGAGCTTTTAATAATTGTGGTAATTCTGTAGTTCCAAAATATTGGTCAACGTTCGGAATTTCTTTTTCTAAATCTGGTCTGTAACGCTCGGATAGACATCCAGTTACAAAAACTTTATCTACAAGCCCTCTGTTTTTTTTATCTGCGTATTCCAAAATCATGTTTACTGATTCTGCTTTAGCATTGTCAATAAAACCGCACGTATTAATTACAATAATGTTTCCTTCTTTTTCTGCTGGCGCTTCATGTTCAACTTCTTTTCCATTCGCACGCAGCTGTCCCATAAGGACTTCACTGTCATAAACATTTTTTGAACACCCAAGAGTGATTACGTTAATTTTGTTCTTTTTTAAAGACTTGGTTCTCATACTTTTATAAATTGGAGTGCAAAATTACACTTTTTTATTCAAACACCGCTTGTTTCGCTTTTATTTAGCTGTTTTTTGTGAAGGTTTTTTGGGGAATGGCTGCTGTTTTGTAGACAAAAAAAATCCGTCAAATTAATTTTGACGGAAGTTTTCATTCATCTATTTATTCTTAATTACAATTCAAATAATAAAGTAAGGGTTACATTGTTTAATTTTGAAGTGATGTTCGCTCCATCCGTAAAACCTGTAGCAAAAAATCCTTGATTAGATTTTCTTTCTAAATAAGAGTAGGCTAAATCTAATTTTGTTGCTCCAAAACTGTAGCCTAAACCACCAGAGTAGCTGTTTAAATCGCCAATTGTAGTCCCATTTTTGTATGGACTTCCTTCAAAACGATATCCTCCTCTTAGGCTTAGTTTTTTGATTTTGTATTCTGCTCCAACTCTTAATTCTCCAGTGCTGGTTAAAGTATTGCTAATATCATCATTAACTCCCCTGAAACCTGAATCGTTTGTCGGTTTGAATTTAGTGTTTCCATAATTTTTTACAGCGTAATCAACACTTAATAAACCAGATTTTCCAAAAACGTATGCGGCACTAAAAGTCCATTTGTCTGGTGTTTGTAAAGTGTAAGAATCATAAACATTTACAATATTTGGATTTACATTAGCATTTAAAGGCTGTCCGCCATCTGCTTGTCTTGTGCTGTAAATGCTTTGTGAGGTTTCGTCATATAATTCATACCATGTGTTAGATTCGTATGCGATACCCAGTCTAAAAGCTTCTGTTACTTTTCCTATTGCTCCTAATTGAAATGAGAAACCATTTCCATAAGTATATAGTTCGTTGTTGAAACGTAAGTTTGAAATCGTTTCGTAAGGCTGTAATGCATTATTGTTGTCTTCGTAAAAACTTGATGATCTTCTAAAGTCTGTTACGTGTACATTTAAGTTTGCTCCAAAATAAAGTTTGTCTTTATAAGAAGTAGCTATATTGAAACCTACTTTACTGTTATATCCTCTAGTGTAAATTTCGTTTTCTTGATAATAGTTTCCTCCCTCAGGAACATTGCTGATGTATTCTGTGTTTCCAGGTGTATTGGCTACTGGGTCAATAACGAAACCATGATATCCCATGTACGCCTGCTGTTCGTTGTAAAATAAATCTCTATAATCTAACCCGTCAATATCTTGTAATGGAAGTCCATTTGCAAACGCTAAAAAATAGCTGTCAACAGAGTTTGTTGGATTTGTTCCAGCTGAAAAAACATTGTTATTAAAGTTGTTTGTATTTTCATAAGTGGCTCCAATAGCAATTTTGTTCCATCCGTTATTTGGGTTTCTGTCTTTAAAAACAAATACACCTCCTGCTTGGTTTAGAATGAAAGAATTTTCTTTGTCAGAAGTTTGAGTTCCAAAATAATTAGAATTATTTTTCATATTCTGATTACTGAAAGATACTCCGACTTGATTGGTGTTAAAGATTGCAGATCCAGCAGGGTTTACGCTTAAAGAAGAAATGTCGCCTCCAACTGCTCCAAAAGCACCACTCATGGCTCTAAATCTCGCAGTTCCGGTTAAATTATCTTGTGCGTATCGCAAGGCATCAGAAACTTCCTGAGAATATGATGCGCTGACAGTTAGTCCTGTTATCAGTAGGAAAAGTATTTTTTTCATTTGGATAAGTTTTAGTTTGAATTAGTTACTGAGAAAAAAATTATCTTCTTCCTCCGCCACCTCCAGATCTCATACCGCCACCGCCACCGCCGCCGCCAGACGATCTCATGCTGCCACCGCCACCACTGCTGTTCATAGAACGTGAAGGACTGCTAGGAGTATAACTTCTGTTTGAGCTGCTATTGTTGCTAGGAGTATAGCTTCTATTTGTTGTACCGCTGTTGTTGTAAGATCTTCTATTGCTAGAATTGTTGTAATCTACACCATTACTACTAGATCTTCTGTTGGTAAATGTCGGACTCGTTGTACCTCTATTTGTAGTAGAGCTTCTTCTGAAATCTGTATATCCGTTAGATGATCTATTTGTGGTGTAATTTCTATTAGTGGTATAACTGCTTCTGTTTGTGGTATAGTTTCTGTTCGATGTGTAACCTCTGTTAGAAGTATAGTTTCTGTTGTTGGTGTAGTTTCTATTACCATAATAAGCTGCAGAGCCTCTTCTTCCGTAGCTGTAGTTATAGTTGTTGTAGCCGTAATAACCACCGCCCCAGTATCCTGGATATCCCCAGCCTGGTCCCCAATATCCTGGGTAGCCCCAGCCGCCACCCCAGTAGCCTGGATATCCCCAGCCTGCGCCCCAGTAACCGCCATATCCCCATCCGTAGTATGGATATCCCATTCCAAATCCGAATGACCATGTAGGGTTGGTGTAGAAGTTAACAGAAACGTCAGAACTGCTGCTTCCCCATGCAGGATAACCTACAGAGGCAGTTTGAGTGCTGTCGTTTTCAGAGTAATTGGTATAATTGTCAACGTCTGTAAAAATTTCAGTTGACTGGTCGTCGTCCTGCAAAGATCTGAAGTAGTCTTTGTATTGATTGTTTGTGCCATTAGATTGTTGCACATAGCTGTTTGATGATGAGTTACCATAAACACCGTCGTTGTCGTAATACGATGAATTTTGGTAAGAACCACACGACGCTAATAATAAACTCACTAATCCAATTAAATAAAAATGATTAGAGTTTCGGCGAAGAGAAATGTTAGTTTTCATATCTGTGGTGATTTTTATTGTTGCACATTACAAAAATAGTTAGTTTTGTCAAACTATTTAGTTAAAATTATTAAAACAAAATTTGTGCCAAACTATATAATATGAGTAAGAACCTCACTACAAGATCAGAAGATTATTCGAAATGGTATAATGAGCTGGTTGTCAAGGCAGATCTAGCTGAAAATTCAGGAGTTAGAGGATGTATGGTAATTAAACCGTACGGATATGCTATTTGGGAAAAAATGCAGGCTGAATTAGATCGCATGTTCAAAGAGACAGGGCATCAAAATGCTTATTTTCCGCTATTTGTGCCTAAAAGCATGTTTGAGGCTGAGGAAAAAAACGCTGAAGGATTTGCAAAAGAATGTGCTGTTGTGACACATTATAGACTAAAAAATGATCCCGACAAACCAGGGAAATTAATGGTGGATCCAAATGCAAAGCTAGAGGAAGAGCTTATTGTTCGTCCAACGAGTGAAGCTATTATATGGTCTACCTATAAAGGATGGGTTCAGTCATATAGAGATTTACCTTTGTTAATTAATCAATGGGCGAATGTTGTGCGTTGGGAAATGCGTACACGTTTGTTTTTGAGAACTGCTGAGTTTTTATGGCAGGAAGGGCATACTGCACATGCTACCAAAACAGAAGCTATTGAGGAATCTGAGAAAATGATGAATGTTTATGCTGATTTTGCAGAAAACTTTATGGCAATTCCAGTTGTAAAAGGGTTTAAAACAGAAACGGAGCGTTTTGCAGGTGCAGATGAAACATATTGTATTGAAGCTTTAATGCAAGATGGAAAAGCATTGCAGGCTGGAACGTCACATTTCTTAGGGCAGAACTTTGCAAAGGCTTTTGATGTTAAGTTTGCTAACGCAGAAGGAAAGCAGGAACACGTTTGGGGAACATCATGGGGAGTTTCTACTCGTTTGATGGGAGCTTTGATTATGACACATTCTGATGATCAAGGATTGGTACTGCCTCCAAATTTGGCACCAATACAAGTGGTGATTGTTCCGATTCATAAAACAGAAGAGCAGTTAGCAGAAATTACTACGGCTGTAAATGAATTGACTGCTAAATTGAGAAAACTGAAAATCTCAGTTAAATACGATGACAGAACAACTCAAAAACCAGGATTCAAATTTGCTGAATGGGAGTTAAAAGGTGTTCCTGTAAGAATTGCTGTTGGTCCAAAAGACTTAGAAAATGGAACTTTTGAGGTGGCAAGACGTGATAATTTGACAAAAGAAGTTGTTGCAAATGAAAATATTGTTGATCATATAAATGATCTTTTGGAGCAGATTCAAAAGGATTTATTTGATAAAGCTTTGAATTACCGTAATACTCATATTACGGAAGTGAATAACTTTGAGGAATTTAAGGAAGTTTTAGAAGGTAAAGGAGGTTTTATTTCAGCTCATTGGGATGGAACTGCAGCAACTGAAGAAAAGATAAAAGACTTAACAAAAGCAACCATTCGTTGTATTCCTTTGGATGCTGTTGAAGAGGCTGGAATCTGTGTGTTGACGGGAGCTCCGTCTACTAAAAGAGTGCTTTTCGCGAAGGCGTATTAAAAAAAAATAAAAAAAATAGCATCAGCTATTGTGCAGATAAAAAATAGATGTATCTTTGCATCCGCATTAGAGAAGCACGGTCCGTTCGTCTATCGGTTAGGACGCCAGGTTTTCATCCTGGTAAGGGGGGTTCGATTCCCCCACGGACTACAAGTTATATTGCATATTGAAAAGTTTCCAACTTAGGAGAATTAGGTCCGTTCGTCTAGGGGTTAGGACGCCAGGTTTTCATCCTGGTAACAGGGGTTCGATTCCCCTACGGACTACAGAATTAGTTGTAAATAAGTTTTGTAAAATAAAAATTGGTGTCTCGGTTTTTATTTTATTAGTTAAAACCAAAGTGATTGTTTGACAATTGTGGGAGGTTTTTCTTTTTTAACTAGTATTTATAATAATTATTACATCTAAAATTAAAACAAAATGGCAAATCATAAGTCAGCGTTAAAAAGAATCAGAAGTAACGAAAAGAAAAGAGTTCTTAACAGATATCAACATAAAACTACTCGTAATGCTATTAAAGCGTTAAGATTAGCTACTGATAAATCTGATGCTGCTGCTAAATTATCTACTGTAATCTCTATGATTGATAAATTAGCTAAAAAGAACATCATTCATGATAATAAAGCTTCTAACTTGAAGTCTAAATTAACTAAACACGTTGCTAAATTGTAATTAAAACAATTTACTAAAAAATATAAAGTCCTCTTTTAGAGGACTTTTTTTTGTTTTAATACTAAATGAAATCCTAGTTATAAAATTCAAATAATAAAAAAATCCAAATTCCAATTTTATAGATAATTGAAATTTGGATTTTTTTATTTAGAAAACCTAAAGTTTTAAGTTTTCTGTTATCTTTTGAAATTTTAAAATATTGAAATATACTTAAGGATTTATTTTCTTCTTAAGATATTCCAGCATTGGCAATGTAATTGGTTTCGATAAGAAATCGATAATTATAGGATATTTTTTTGCTTTAGCTAAGTCTTCTGGGTCAATTGTAGAAGATAATACAATAACAGGAGCGGAATTGAACTCTTTATAATCTGAAGAAGTAAAATGATCTAAAAATTCCCAACCCCCCATGATAGGCATGTTTAAGTCTAGAAAAATTAATTCTGGTTTTCTTTTGTTTTTGTCGTTGGTGTATTTTAAGGTGTTGAAATGATGGAGCGCTTCTTCACCGTTTTGAGCTGTAATTATTTCATGTGAAAATGAAGATTTTGAAATTACTTTTTTGCATAACATTAGCGTGATGGGGTCATCGTCAATGCATAAAATCTGCTCGAGCATAATTATTAATTTTTAAAAGTTATTGTAAATGTAGTTCCTTTGTTGACTTCACTATCTATAGAAATTGTTCCTCCCATTGTTTCTACCTGCGATTTTACAAGATATAGACCTAATCCTTTACTGTCTGGGTAATTGTGAAATCTTTGATATAGTCCAAAAACTTTGTCTCGATTCCTTTCTAAATCAATTCCAATTCCGTTGTCTTTAAAGGTTAATATTGTCTTGTTTTCTATTTTTTCGGCAGTTATCGATATTTTTAACTTTCGATTTTCCGATTTATATTTAATCGAATTAGTAAGCAGGTTTAATAAGATACTTTCAATATAAGCTTTATTCGTTGTAAGTTCTGGAACTTTGTCAAACTTAAGTTTAATTATTGGTTTATGTAATTCTATTTGAAAAGAAAGCTGGCTAAATACATTTTCAAAAACTTCTTTTAAAGAAACTTCTTCTTTTTGCATAGAAGGATTGTCTTTAATAATGATAACTTTTACTAAATCATTGATGGTTTCATTTAATAAATGTGTCGATTTTGTAAATCCTGTCAAGATTTCTTCTAGTTCTTCATTTTCAACTGGGATATCTTCAATTAAATTTAAAAGACCAATTAAATTAGATAAAGGAGCTCTAAGATTGTGTGAGGTAATATAGGAGAATTGTTTTAAATCTTTATTGTTTTGAGTCAATTCACGGATAAGATGCTCTTTTTCTGTTTCTAATTTTTTCTCGTCCGTAATGTCTCTTTGTATCGAAATCCAATGTGAAATAGTTCCTTCATTGCTAAAAATTGGAATCATGGAAAAACGTACCCAGTATTCCTCCTTGTTTTTAGTGTATGTTATGGTTTCAATTAAGCATTCTTCTTCATTTTTTATTGCTCGCAGGAGTTTTTTTAGCTCGGCAGAGTCTGAGTTTGGTCCCTTAAAAATGTTAGGAGATTTTCCGATTATTTCATTAGATAAATAACCTGACATCTGAGAGAATGCGGGATTAACATAAACTATCTTTGGGATTTTTCCTTCCGGAGAATTGGCTTCCGTAATTAAAATAGAGTCTTTAGACTGGGTAATTACAGTTTCTAAAAGTTTTAATCTCTGTTCTTCTTCTTTTTGTTTTGTAATGTCTTGAATAGCTCCAATCATTCTTATAGCTCTTCCGTTTTCATCTTTTAATAGAAAACCTCTGTCTAATACATATTTATAGCTTCCGTCTGCACATCTAAAGCGATATTGATCCTGCCATTTTTCTGTTTTTTGTTCAATGAAAGAATATAATTTTATTGACATGCGAATACTGTCTTCTGGGTGAATTTTGTCAAACCACCATTTCGAAGTTTTCCCCACTTCTTGCGGGTTGTAGCCAAAAACACTTTCAATTCCTTTGTTCCAATTAATGCTGTCTTCTTGTATTTTCCAATCCCAAATAGTATCGCTGGTAGCTTTTGCTACAATATCGTATTTCTCGTTGGATTCTTTTATTTCTTCGTTAGTTTTGTTTAGCTTTTTGAAAATTGCTATGCTTCTTTTTTCGTTTTTTGAAAGTATAAATTTAAAGACCATCCCAGTGATTAAAATGAATATAATGTCTTTGATTACGGATAAATACAAGTATTCTGAAGATGAAAAGTATCCGATTAGCAGTTTATGACACAAAACAGCCATAAGTATCGAGATGATGGTGTAAATAAGAGTAATTTGGAGAGTTTTACTTTTCATTACTTCAAATATAGTTAAATTAACTATAACTAAACATATGTTAATGCTATTTTGAGAGCGATATTTTGACGTTTTATATTAACTAATTGATTGTATATACGCAAACTATGTCAGAAACGTTTTTTTTTAGAAAATAAAGTGTACCTTTGCGCCCATTAAAAATCACAGATGGAATCTATTAGAAACATTGCAATTATTGCCCACGTCGATCACGGGAAAACAACTTTGGTTGATAAAATTATGTATCACTGTCAATTATTTCGTGACAACGAAAACACAGGTGATTTAATTCTTGATAATAACGATTTAGAGCGTGAGAGAGGTATTACAATTACTTCTAAAAACGTATCGGTTCAATATAAAGGAACAAAAATCAATATTATCGATACTCCGGGTCACGCCGATTTTGGAGGTGAAGTAGAACGTGTATTGAACATGGCCGATGGTGTATGTTTGCTAGTTGATGCTTTTGAGGGCCCAATGCCTCAAACGCGTTTCGTTTTACAAAAAGCTATTGATTTAGGGTTAAAACCTTGTGTAGTTATCAATAAAGTTGATAAAGAAAACTGTACTCCTGAAGAAGTTCATGAAAAAGTTTTTGACTTAATGTTTGAATTAGGTGCTACTGAAGAGCAATTGGATTTCCCAACTGTTTATGGTTCTGCTAAAAACAACTGGATGTCTGATGATTGGAAAAACCAAACAGAAAACATTGAGCCTTTATTAGACATGGTTATTGCTAATGTGCCTGCTCCTAAAGTTTCTGAAGGAACACCACAAATGTTAATTACATCTTTGGATTTCTCTGCTTTTACTGGACGTATCGCTATTGGTCGTTTAGAAAGAGGTATCTTGAAAGAAGGTATGGCAATATCTTTAGTAAAAAGAGATGGTACTGTAACGAAATCAAGAATCAAAGAATTACATACTTTTGAAGGTCTTGGACGTAAAAAAGTTGCAGAAGTTATTGCAGGTGATATTTGTGCTGTAGTTGGTATTGAAGGTTTTGAAATTGGCGATACCATTGCAGATAACGAAAACCCTGAAGGTTTAGCTTCTATCGCTATTGATGAGCCTACAATGAGTATGTTGTTTACAATTAACGATTCACCTTTCTTTGGTAAAGAAGGTAAATTTGTAACTTCTCGTCATATTCGTGAAAGATTGACAAAAGAATTAGAGAAAAACTTAGCTATGAAGTTAGGTGAAACTGATTCTGCAGATAAATTCATGGTTTTTGGTCGTGGAGTACTTCACTTATCTGTTCTTATTGAAACAATGAGAAGAGAAGGTTATGAGTTACAGATTGGACAGCCACAAGTTATCATCAAAGAAATTGATGGTAAAAAATGTGAGCCAATCGAAGAATTAACAATCGATTTGCCAGAAAATCTTTCAGGTAGAGCAGTTGAGTTCGTAACAGTTCGTAAAGGTGAAATGTTGAGTATGGAAACTAAAGGTGAGCGTATGATTATTAAATTTAATATTCCATCTCGTGGAATTATTGGTTTAAGAAATCAATTGCTTACAGCTACTGCTGGTGAAGCTATTATGTCACACCGTTTCATTGGATATGAGCCTTACAAAGGAGAAATTTCAGGACGTAACAAAGGATCTTTGATCTCTATGGAAAAAGGAAAAGCAATTCCTTATTCTATCGATAAATTACAAGATCGTGGTAAGTTCTTTGTTGAACCAAATGCTGAAATTTATGAAGGTCAGGTAATTGGTGAAAACTCTCGTGGTGATGATATGTGTGTAAACGTAACGAAAGAGAAAAAACAATCTAACGTTCGTTCTTCTGGAAATGATGAAAAAGCGAGAATTATCCCTCCGATTATTTTCTCATTAGAGGAAGCTTTAGAGTACATTCAAAAAGATGAATATGTAGAGGTTACTCCAAAATCTATTCGTTTGAGAAAAATCTATTTGACAGAAACTGATAGAAAAAGATTTAAAATCTAATTAGATTTAAATTTCAATATAAAAATCCCAAATTCCAATTAGGAGTTTGGGATTTTTTTTGCTTAAAATAAAGGTTTAGTATTGAAATTTTGAATTCTAAATTATTGGAATTTCATATTTTGGAGTTTTTTAGTTTTTATCTTTTTAAACTAAAATGCCCCTTTACTTCTCGTCCGTCTTCCAGTTTTATGCTGTACCAATAATCATCTGCAGGCATTGGACTTCCAGTGTAGGTTCCGTCCCAGCCATTACCAGTCGCGGTGATTTGTTTTAGTAATTTGCCATAACGATCAAAAATAAGAATTTTGGCACCAGAATTTAAAGTCTCATTTGCTCCTTGAATATTCCAGTAATCGTTATATCCATCATTATTAGGAGTGAAATATTTAGGAATTCCGAGGACAGCTATAGTTTTTGAAATTTTACCGCACTTATTTTTATCGTTGATATAAAGTTCATGTATTCCCGCGCGGATATTTTCGAAGAAATTCGAATCTTGAAAAGGTCCATTTGCTTCATCAATGCTATATTCATAATTTCCTGTTCCAGATACATTTATTTCAACAGTATTAAAGTCAGATAAGTCAGAAATAGAAATAGAATCTAGATGTGCAATATCAGAAGCAGTTACGGTTATAGTTCGTGTTCTGCTGCAACTGTTTTCATCTTTACTAAAAACTTCTACAGTGTATTTTCCGGGTTCATTAACATCTAGAGTTTCGGCAGTTTCTCCAGGAATTATACTTCCGTCTTTGGACCAGATATAAGTATAGGCACTGGTCATGGTGTTTCCAATAATTCCTGCATTAAGCTTAATATAAAAGTTTGGTAAATTCGAACAAACTATTCCATCATCATTTCGGTCATCGTTAATATCAATATTAGGTTTTGCATTCACTTTTAGTGTTATAAAAGGGCCTATTCCAAAACAAGAATTGTCTAGATTACTGTCTACTCTTACCCAAATATCCTCTTGATTTGGTATTGTATTTCTGTATTTAGAAGGGTCTATAATTGCATTAATTTCTGCAAATGCATCTATTTCGGTTGCATAATATTTTATAGAATAAGTTGTTCCTGAAGAAGGCAGCATTGCTTGAATTTCGTTAGTGACACTGCTAAAATCAAAAGTAGCAATTCCGTCTGTATCCGAACTCAAAGTTTCTACAGTATCGTCACAAACAGCAAATGATCTTTTAAAATTCGGATCAATTTGAGTAGTAGAGACTACCAGATTTAGTTGAGCAACTGAAAAACATCCGTTTGCATTTTCAACTCTTGTCCAAATGCTTTTATTACCGCTTGTAAAAGCCAAAGGATTCGAAATTAATGAAGCAGAATCTTTTGTATTAGCGGCAGCTAAAGTAGTATAGTAGGAAAAGGTTTCGTTGGCTGAATTCAAAGAAACAAAATTGTTTTTCTCAGTTACATTAAAATTAGAAATACCATCAGTGTCATCATCACATTGAACAATTGTGATAGGCGAATTTAAAATAGGCAATGCTAAAAGACTTACAGTTACCGAATTTGCAGAAGTTACGCCACAGGCATTGTTGTTTCGGTTTAAGAGTACACGATATTGATAACCATTCATAGTATTGCTCGCTTTTTGAATCGACAAAGCTGTGGTTTTGGTTCCAGAATAAAGAGTGTTTTCTGGCAATGCATTCCAAATAGTCCCTCCATCGCTAGAAAACTGCCATTGAAAACTATCAGCATTAGATTCGATTGAGAATGTAGCTTTTTCCAATTCGCAAACCGATTGATTTTCGGGTTGTTTGGTAATTATAATTGGAGTGGCAATAATATAGTTCCCATTTGGAGCAGTATAACCATCTGTTCTGCTGGTGACTATACCAAAATAGTTTACAATAACTGGAACATTTCCTAATTGACCATCAAAGTCCGGATCTGTAAAGCCAGCTTCTATAACATCGTTACAACCATCGTCATCACTGTCAAGTTCCGTATAATTTTTTAAACCATCATTATCAGAATCTAAGACAGTATAGTTTAGGATACCGCTGTCAGGATTGGTTTCTAAGGCATTGGATAAGCCGTTGTTTCCAAAATCTGCACTTTCTATGACCCCATCTTTGTTAGCATCTGGAGCATTACTTCCAGATTCAACTAAGTCATAAATGCCATCATTATCGCTGTCTAAATCAAGATAATTAGGTACGCCGTCACTGTCACTGTCTAAAGGATTTGCTGACGAAGAAAACATGTCATCCAATCCATCTAAATTAGTATCAACATTCGATAATGGTTTTGGCTGTGTTTGTGATTCGATTAAATCTGGAATTCCATCGTTGTCTGAATCTAAATCCAATTGATCCGGAATTCCATCACCATCTGTGTCTCGAGGTACACAAGTTGCAACGAGTCTAAAAGTTGATTTGTTTCCAGTATCATCCGACAGATTTTTATGTGTGATTTTAAATGATTGTGTTTGATAAGACTGAAATTTGAAAGTTCCAGTTCCTGAAGGTAACGAAACACTTCCGTTTAATCGAAAACGAATTTCGAAGGAAGAAAATTCCGTAACACCGCTTTCGTATATTCCATCATAATTGGTGTCAATTAATAATTGATTATCAGGATTCAAAACCGTAAAAGTCTTATTAATATCTGAGTTTATAATGTATTCAGAATTAGGATTTAATAATTCATCTGCATTTGCTGCAGTACCGTATTCTAAGCGTAGGTTTATTGGTTTTGTGAAATTTATAGAATAACTGGTTGAAGAACCTTTTCCAGAAGCAATATTAGTAATAAAACTTCCATCTGCATTGCCGCTTACAGGAGCTACGACTGGCATAGGATTCGTGATTACGCCAGAAAAAGAATTGGAATAACTGCCGGCTTTTACCAATCCTAAAATTGGATTTGAGACATTTATCGGTAGATCTCCATAAGATTCCGTACAATTTGTTATTCCATCATTATCATAATCAATGTCAATATTATCATTTACTAAATCATTGTCCTGATTAATAGGGCATTCACTTACTGGAATTTTATCAGAGAAAATGTTAGTCACACAGCCAGAAATACTACCTCTTACTTGATAAAAACCAGGCTGGGTAGGAGTGAAGTTGTTTTTAGTTTCACCGGGGATAAGAACATCATCTTTGTACCATTGAAAAGTATCATAAGAAGATAATGTATTTATTTTTAAAGATACGTTTGGAATACAGGAAGAATTGTCAAGTGTAATTTTACTGCTGACAATTTCTGGTTTTAAATCAAAACCAGAATAATAACCACCATACGTTGCGGCGCCGTTAGTTCCAAAATAAGAAACATAAATTTGTTTAGTCGATTTTACGGCTATATTTCCAGATAAATTTGGGATACTATAACGTACAAATTCAGTTGTTCCTTGAATTACTGTCGGCGTTTGAGTAATAAGACTGTTGTTTAGTAAAACGGAAGCTCCAGCCTCGGTCACAATATTAAGAAAACCGTTGAAAGTATTACTTCCAATAGATTGAATTTGAGGAATATTATCTACAGTGTTTGGAGTAGCGCAGTTTATTGGAGGTACAAAAAACATGTTTTGATTAGGCGGTGCATTGGTTCCTCCAATACTTTGATAGGCAAATACATTGGCAGAAGTTTTTACATATAAACTTCCATCAATAAACAGGCTTCCATCTATTGCAATATATTCACCGCTATTGAGTGTTTTGTTAGGAGTGGCAGAACCATTAAGGTATATCTCTGTATTATTATAATGTGCTACCAATAAAACACGTTCCAGTTCATCTGTTCCAAGGCCTTTTATAAAGATATATTCTTTTCCTGTTTTTTCTAATGAAACAATCTGGTCAAAACCTACGTCTCTTCCTGCGGGAAAAGAAATATTATTTTGAACAGTCATAGCAGTGCTGTTGCTTCCTCCAAATGAACCTGAATTGACTACCACTGATTTATCAGATTGAACTAATGCACCAATCATTTTAGAACTGTTGGATACAGCTTGTAAATCATCGTAATTTTTTAGAGCTAAAACATAGCTTTCGTTTTTATTTAAAGTGACTGTTATGGGGCCAGAAATAATTGTTCCGTCTAAAAGCTGCGTGCCATTTGCAATGTTTGAAATAGTGACTTTCGTTCCATTTTCTGTTGCCATGATTGAAGCAAAATTTAGCAGAGTTTCATCGTAAAGGGGATTTAGCATAGCACCTAATCTAAAAGTAGTTCCAAGTGCACTGTTGCCTTTTGAAACCAACCCTCCAGCATGATTATATTCTCCGGTTCTAGTCGGTCCTGCATTAACTCTTGCGCTTACATAAACGAGATCTTCGGCCTCAATAACATATCCTCGATTAGATACAATTCCTGTAAGGGTAAATGGTGTAAACAACTGAGTATCTAAGCCTGCCCCGATATAAAAAACATACGGATTAGCGCTGTTAACTGTTCCCGTTGTAATACTTCCTCCATTAGCAATGATTTTAAAATTTACATTTGTAGGACTAGGAGTTGATAGGTATAGATATTGATCGTTTGCAAATCCTTCAACAGAAATTAACGGAGGTATATAATGTGTTTTGCTAAATTGAGAGAAACAATTTAGTGTACAAAGTAAAAATAGGATAAAGGGTAATATTCTTTTCATTGGCTTGTTTAACGGCTGTTAAAATTTTGAATCGCCCAAACCAAAAATAAGTTTTATTTTAGTTCACTTTTAAAATAGAATGATTTTTATTCCTAAATATTGAAAAAATTAAGGATTTAGATAAAAAACATTTCTTTAATGAAGTATTTCAAAGTGCAAAACACAAATTATCACTATAAAACTTATTATCTTTTCAAACTAAAATGCCCTTTTATCTTTCTTCCGTCTATAAAAGTTAAGGTAAACCAATAGTCGTCTGAAGGTAATTGCTGTCCGTTGAAAATTCCAGTCCAGCCCATACTGCTTTGGTTCATTTGTTTTAATAATTTTCCGTAACGGTCAAAAATACTTATCGTATAATCAGGAAGTAAATTAGAATCTTTAATAACCCATAAATCATTATATCCATCTCCATTCGGAGTAAAAAATCTAGGATAATCCAAAACATATATTAAAAATAGATTGGATAATCCGCAGCCATTTTTATCTCGAGCAACCGCATTATAAGTTCCAGAACTAACTCCGTAGAAAATAGGATTGTCTTGAAAAGTTAATCCATCCAATGAAAATTCGTAATCACCAGTTCCTGTATATTCCAACAAAACAGAATTATCATTTCCAGAAAAATCTTTAATGACTGCATTTGTTATTACGGCAGGTTCTGAGGCAATTACTTTGAAGTTTTTAGTTTTTTCGCATCCGTTTGAATCTTGCACTGTTACAGAATAATCTCCAGATGCATTCACACTTATTGTATTTGAAGTATTACCATTGCTCCATAAATAACTGCTAAAGCCAGTTGCAACAGATAACGTTATACTATTATTTGGGCACAAATATTCTGATTCGTCTTCAAAGTTTGGCGGATCAAAAGTATGAACAACAAGAGAAACGGGTACAACATCATAACAATCTGGACCATTTACAACTCTTGCATAAATTGTTTGATTGTAAGGAATAGTGTTTCTAAAAATATTGGGTAATTGATTCGTTTCGGTTAATGCATCATTGGCAGTCAAAAAATAATTAGCCGTTAATCCGCTTGGAAGTCCAGCAGTAATTTCAGGCGTAACTTCAGCATTTAAATCAAACTGATACAAACCATCTTGGATTTCATCTCCATCGCAGTTATTTATTGGAGCCGGATCAGCAATTGATGTTGCTGCGATTTGCAATATTACTTCTGCAATTTTAAAACAGTCAAATTCATTTTCTAATCGAGCATACACAATTTGATTATTAGCTGTATTGTTATAATTTTCGGGCGACGCAATTTTATTGGTTTTAGTCTGCGCATCGCTAAATGTTACATAATAACCTTCATTTACAATACTCGAAACATTATTTTTTACAATATTATTTGCTTTGGTGAGATTGAAAATGGAGATTCCGTCACTGTTGTCATCACATTGTAAAAGGATAGTATTTGTAGAAAGGATTTCAGCCGCGTAATCAATTTTAATTTCTCCAGATAATACACATGTTGTACCAATTAAAATCGCTTCGACTTTGTAATTGCCAGCTTCAGTTACTTTATAACTAGAATTTGTGCTAAGAATTACAGCTGGCGAATCTTTTTTAAACCATTTAAAAGTATATGCCGCAGGATCTAGCTTAGTGTCTAAATAAACTTCTTCGCCAAAACAGGCTGGATTATTTGCGGCAATTGTGCGGTCTTCGCCGAGTGTAATTTTAGAAGCAAAACTTCCAGCTTCAAGAAATATTGCCGAATCAAGATTCCTATTCGTATCATCGGCAATAACTAATTTTATATGATAGGTTTTACCCGCTATGACATTACTTTGGGCAGTCATTACGATTGTCTGCCCAGCATAATTTATTGGACTTGTATTGGTATTTAAACCATTAAAATAAGTCAAGTTTGAAGCCTCGCATCCTGGATATGTAGCTGTTCCGCTTGGTCTTGTGCCCGGCTCAATCTTGGGATGTATATTTACAGAAGATACCGGTGTATTGGTATTACGAATAACGGCAAGATTTTGATAAGGATCTGCTGTTCCAGCTTCTTTAATTAAAAAAGCAAATCCATCAGAATAACTGCAGGGATAATCGTATTGATATTCATTGGAAGCAAAAATATAATTGAAACTTAATGAATTTGCAGCAGCGACAAAATCAAATTCCAGTACCGTGCTATTCACAGAATGAGTTCCTAAAATTTGATCAAGATCACTATCGCCAAGCCAGTTTGGACTGTCACTGCTCGTTAAGTCACTTACGAAAGGACCAATAGCACTTTGAGCTGTTGAAGTGGCAAGCACTATTCCTTCTGTAAAAGGAAAATTGCTTCCGTTGCTGTTGAAATAGGCAAAACTCTGTCTTCCAGGCCTAAAAGTATCTCCGTTTCCTGTTGAATTGGATGCAGCAGCACATGCACTATTAACTAAAACATTTTCAATAAGCTGCTGCGGTGTTTTTTGATCATCAACGATAATAACTTGTCCATTTGCACTTATAATTGCAAAGTTTATAAGTGCTAAAACTAAAATACTTTTAAAATAATTCATAGTATAACAAATATACTACAAATCTCTATTTTTTAATAATTTGTAAGAAAAATAAACGAATAAAAAAGTCCATACTAAAACAATTAAAACGGCACTGTAACTTACACTATAATCGATGTCTGTTTCGATTCCGATTTGCGTGCCTATATTTTTGACTACAGACAATCTAGGAGCTGGATTGATAATTAAGTTAGACATTGATTCTAAAGGGAAAAACTGCGTAATTTTTTCATCTGTATTGCTTTCTGGAAAAACTTTAAAAGCAAGAAAACCTCTTGCAATGCTTTCGATGATACTCCAAACTAAAAGAAAGCCTAGAGCAAATGCAGATCTTTTTACCAAAATTCCTAAGAATAAACAGAAAGAGAAGAAACCAGTAAGTTTTACAAAAAAGGCCAAGAGATAATCTAAATCCATTAGAATGACATCTAATTCATTGTAAGAAGAAAAAATCAAACCAAGAATTAAACTCATCACAAAAACGAAAACAGTTGAAACAAAGGCAAACAAAACAACCGTTAAAAACTTTGAGAGAATAAATTCTTTTTTACTTAAACCGTCTATTAAATTTTGTTTTAAAGTCCCGTAACTATATTCGTTGGCCATCATCGAAACAATTACAATGGCAAGAAATAATTTTAGAATAGCAGCCACATAAGTATTGAAATGCCAAATAAAAGGAAAATTGAAAATTCCCATTTCAGCCAGATGAAATTTAAAAGGGCCAATATCAAATTTTATTGCAGCAATTAAAGCAATAAAAGAAAGTAATATAAAATAAGTCAGAGTCAATATTTTACTGGCTCTATTCATCCAGATTTTTTGTAATTCTATAGAGAGAAGTCTTTTCATAACTTGGTTAGTTTTTTGGATTGGTATTTTTTGTTAATTCTAAAAATTGAGCTTCAAGGCTGTTTTTACGTTTTACTAAATGATTTAAAACAACATTTTTAGAAAATAAAAATTGATTCAATTCTGAAGCAGATAATTCTGATTTAAGGTAAACCAAAATTTTTCCATCTTCTTCTTTGATTTGTCCGACAGCATCATGACTGCTTAAAACTAATTTTAATTCCTCGTTATTTTGAGCAGAAACTTCAAAGAAACCTTCATTTGCAGACATTCCATCTACAGAACCAGAGTATAAAACCTCTCCTTTTCTTAAAACAATTACTTCAGAACACACTTTTTCTACTTCATCCAATAAATGTGAAGCCAATAAAATTGTCGTTCCTTGTGAAGCAATTTTTTTAATAATATCTCGAATCTGATGAATTCCCTGTGGATCTAAGCCGTTGGTTGGTTCATCTAAAATTAGAATTTCAGGATCATTTAAAAGTGCCGATGCAATTGCCAGACGCTGTTTCATTCCTAGAGAGAAAGTACTGAATTTGCTGTCTTTTCGTTCACTCAAACCAACCAATTCTAATTTTTCGTTGACTTTAGAATAATTGATGTTTTTAATTTTGCAAACCAGTTTCAGGTTTTGCTCGGCCGTCATGTAAGGATAGAAATTAGGTCTTTCTATAATCGCACCAACTTTTTTTAAAGCTTCGTGTGTTTCAACATTGCCGTCAAACCAGCGGTAGTTGCCAGAAGATTTGTTTACAACATTTAGAACAATTCCTAATGTAGTCGATTTTCCGCTGCCGTTTGGCCCAAGAATGCCATAAACACGACCTTTTTGTATTGTAAAAGATACATTTTTCAGCGCCTGGATTCGGCCGTATCTTTTATTTAGATTCTCAATGGTTAATATGGTTTCCAAATTTTTCTGGTTTTAGTTTTTAGTATGACGAACCAAGTTGATTTTTGTTACTTTAATTTCTAACATTAAATCGTATTGATGTAAATTTGTAATAAAGATATTCAAAATGAGCGAGCCTTTAATGGTTTTAAAAAAACCTTCATATCCTTTAACACAATCACTTTTAAGCTACTTGGAGAGATACGAACGTATTTCTAAAGTTTCTGTGTTTTATGATGATTTACTTCGTTTTTCGGGCTCAATCAATGTTTATGATAAACATGACAACGATACACTTTGGATTAGGGTTTACTACAGCGAATTTGAGCGTAATGAAATTGATTTAAATCTTAAAAGAATTTATTCGCTTCTGCATTCAGATGGTAACAGCGAGATTATTCAATTTCTGAATATTGATGCAATTGATTACTGTACTTTCGGGAATTCTAAACCTTTCAGAATAAAAGTTAGAAATATTCTTAACGATAATTACGTTCATTTCTACATAAAAAAAGCAGATGCATCACGCATTTATGGTTTAGAATTGGAAGATATTTTATCACCAGATAAAATCAACTTTTTGGTATATAAAGATACTCTGATCGAAGAACACATTATCGGAATTCCAGGCGATGTTTTTATGGATACTTTGTTAGAAAGCTGTTCTGAAATGGAAAAAGCCCAGATTGCAAAAGAGTTTGTAAAGTTTAACGAACGCTGTATGATTCGGCTTTTGGGCGATATGAGAGCTTATAATTACGTAATTGTGCCTATTCACGATTTTGATCAAGTAGTGTATAAAATCCGCCCGATTGATTTTGATCAGCAGTGTTACGAAGGAAATTTTAAAGTTTATCGTCCGCAGTTTTTCAAGGAAAATTTTCCTATGATCCAGCTGATTAAAGAAAAATTGGAAGAACGTTCTATTATTCAGTATAAAGATGAAGAAAGAGCCATCTTGGCAAAACGTATCCATTCCGCAGAAAACAGGATCAAAAAACTTTTAAATATCATGTGTCACGATACGATTTCGACAGAAGAACATCTGAATCAGCTTAAAATGGAATTGTATCGATATACCAACGATATGAAATTTAAAAATGCTAAATCAATGGGACATGTCATGCACGCCGCATTCGAATTTATAATCCGTAATTTTAAAAACACTAATTTAGTTTAGAATTATTGTCAACCTTCGTTGCTAGGGGTGATAAAATATAAAAAATACTATCATGAAAAAATCCTTTTTAGTAGCCATTTCTTTAGCTTTATTGGCCTGCCAAAAACAATCAGGTTCTGACTTAAAGGAACTTTATTCGCTTCCAAAAAAAATGAAAGAAGTTTCGGGAATTGCTTATTTTCCTGAAAATAATCTGCTTTATACTTTAGAAGACAGCGGTAATAAAAATGCTATTTATGCCATTGATTCGAAAGGTAAATTAGCTAAAACCATCAATATTTCGAATGCTTCAAATGTCGATTGGGAAGATATTACAAAAGACAAAGCAGGAAATATCTATATTGGTGATTTTGGAAACAATGATAACGAACGCAGGGATTTGTGTATTTATAAAGTTGCAAAAAATCAATTGAATAAAGATTTGGCTTCTGCCGAATATAAAATCTCATTTTCGTATCCAGAACAAAAAGAATTTCCGCCAAAGAAAAAAGAAATGTTTTATGATGTTGAAGGCTTTTTTGAACACAACGGTTATTTTTATCTTTTTACAAAAAACCGAAGCAAAGGTTTTGATGGAACGGCTTTTATTTATAAAATCAAAAATGCTTCGGGAACACAAAAAGCAGTAAAAATAGGAGAGTTCAAAACCTGCAGCAATTACAATCACTGCGTGTTAACCAGTGCTACAATAAGTCCAGACGGCAAAAAAGTAGCCTTATTAAGTCATGATAAAGTTCTTTTATTTAAAGGTTTCAAAGGAGATTTATTCCACAAAGGAACGCAGACCCAAATAGAACTAAATCATTTTTCTCAAAAAGAAGCTATAGTTTTCAAAGACAATAACACCCTTTTGATTGCCGACGAAAAAGCCGATAAAATAGGAGGAAATGTATATGAGTTTAGACTTTAAGGTTCTGAGATGCTAAGATACTAAGGGGCTAAGTCAAAAAAGTTAGCCACGAATTCAGGAATTATTTGTAATTAAAATTCGTGAATTCGTGGCTTTTTTTATCGCTATCTAAGAAAACCTTAGCTCCTTAGCATCTTTTTTAAAAGCTATAAGCCGCTCCAAAAATCACCCTTCCAATTTCGTCAGGAGATTTGAAATAAGAGATTCTCGCAGTTAAAACATTAATGGCATTTAACCAAAGTCCACCGCCGTAATCATGGTGCCATTTTTTAGAATCTTCGCCATCAAGCCAAACCCTTCCATAATCAAAACCGCCTAGGATTCCGTATGTAAAAGGAGCAATCGTTTTGCGGATTCGGCCAAGGCTTAAACGTAAATCAGAACTTTGAGAGAAATAAGAACTTCCTAAAAAGCGTTCATTTCTAAAACCACGCAAATCTGTATCACCGCCTAAAGCTGCACCTTGATAAAATTCATAGTTATTATTAAAAATTGCTTTCCCTTTAAGATAACTTGCCAAGACCAGTTTTCCGTTTTTGTCAATTTTATGCGTAAATCCTAAAGCACTTTCCAGAGTAGGAAAGTTTTTATTCGTTTCGTCTAAATTCGCAGTCCAGGTTCCAGCAATCATAAAAAACATTCCTAAAGTTGGTTTGGCAGCAAAATCAGAATTTTTGAAAAGATATTTCACTTTCAAACTTCCATAATTCTGAGTGTTAAATACATCAGGATTTACAATATTTGGAAGGTTTATAAATCTATTTTCCGTTTCTTCAACTGTCATTCTCTGGAATATTGGCTGAATACTGAATTCACTTCCATATCTTCCAACATGTCTTACAGCTCCAGAAGCGTTAAACTTTCTGATACGCACACGATTATAATCTAAATCATCATCATTGTCATATTTTGATTCATTTCCATATCCAAAATAGTTCATTGCAAAATTTGGAGTTGTATAAAGTGATTCAACATCAATAACCCATTTCCCTAATAATCCAGGAAAATGTGCAACGTAGTTAAATTCTAAACCGCCAGTTGCGAAATAATAAAAAGCATTTAAAACATGTCTCTGCGTATACGGATTCTGTTTGAAGTTGTTTACCGTGTAATTTAAATTGATACCGACTTTTACTCCGTCATCAGGATTGAATCCAATATTAGGAAGACCAGAAACTACATTGTATTTTGGTTTTTCATAATTATACAGGTTAACATCATAATCGTCTGTTAACTGCGTCTGCGTTTTAGAATCTAAATTATAGGTGTTTTCTTTTGATTTAAAATCGTAAACAATAACCTTTCTTCCATTTTCAATGTTATAAGTATCATTGTTTTGGCCTCCAATTAAACGAACTTTAATTCTTGATTTGTAATCGCCTTTAACCTCAAAAATGTCATTATCATCTAAACCATAAATCCATAAATTTTTGGTTTTGGCATCGGTAACTGTTTTGGTGTATTGTAATTCATCACCATCTTTTTTAGTTCTGAAAACCTGAATTTCAATGCTTTTTTTCGCATTATGATTCAAAACGAACTTATCTTTTTTATCCGTTCCAGCAATCATTACCGTTTTGCTTAAAACATCAGAGTAAATGGCAGCATATTTTTGAAGCTCTCTTTTTCTGTTTTTTAATTTTCGAATAATTTCATCAACCGTTTCATCCTGAACTTCTTTAGGCATATTTTTAAAAGAATTCTCAATATCAGCGTCAGATAAATTATCCTGAATGTATTTTGCCTGCTCGATCCAGTCTTTTTGGTCAGCGGTTCTTAAAAATGCCAAATCCATTGGATAAGGTTCTCTACTCAGCCATTTTACATTGCCAATTTTATCTTTAAAAGTTCTCATGTGGCGCAATGCTGGGATATTCATTAAAATAGAAAGTAACGCTCCATCGTATTTTACAAAAGCCTGATCTCTGTCACGCGGAATTGGTTTGTAAATTACTTTTCCATCCTTTTTAAATTCAGCCCAGCGCCATTGATCGCTGTGTCTGTCCCAATCGCCAATAAGGATATCAAATAAACGGGCTTTTATATATTCTTTTTCGTCAACCGAATATTTTTCATCTTTATGAAGATTCAGCATCATATCATCGGTGCTGATAATATTACTTGGATTTCCGAAGTTTTTTCCATCTAAATGATTGTCCGCAGGTCTTTCTTCAATCATATACAATTGATCTCCAAAACCAGCATTAAATTCTCCTAAACCATTTTGTCTCGGGATATAATATAAAATTGGATTGGTATGCAGTAATCCTAATTTGTTCGACATTCCTCCAATAGCATAAGGAGCATAAGGATGAGAAGTGGTATAAAAGTCAAATAAGAAACTTTCAGTATATGTATCTTCAAAATCATTTACGATATATTGATCTTTAAAAGCAACAGATTGTAAAAATACAGTAGCACTTTTTTTCATGCCTCGCATTACATATTCACGGCCTTTTGGATCAGACATTCTTAAAGAAACAGATTGATGTCCGCCACCTTCTCGAATAGGTTTCAAACCGCCTTTTAAAGTATCGACGGTCGCTATAGTTGCCTCAATTGGCATACTATAATATTTTCTATAATGTTTTCCGAATAAAAAACTATGAAACCAGCTTTTATCCGTCATTTTAGGTGAATAGATTGAAGTTGTAATTTTTGATGGAAACTTATTTGAAAGATCCGAAGCCCAGTTAATTTCTTTGGCTTTTATAATTTCACGTTCAAAAAGCAGTTTTTCTTTATTGTTTTCATTTCCATAGAAAGAAACTTTAGCATCACCGCTTTTAAAAAGAGTTAAAGTTGCGTACCCATTTCCACCGTATGAAAAATCGTTCTCGTTTATAGCTCTTGCTGCTTCAGATTTAGATCCCGCACCGCTGATAATCTGCTGAATATTTTCGTCGCTGATGTATTGAAGATTATGATCGTGGCCCGAAACTACAATTACATTTTTCTGCTTTTGCAAAAGCGTTTTAATTCGCTTCGCATAAATTGTATATTGTTTATTCTGAATATCCTGCGGACTAACACCAGAAGTTTTTCTCAGCAAATTAATAAAAGAACCAATTACTGGAAGCGGAATTTTTTTCTCTAACGGAAACAATTGTTTTTCTAATGAAAATTGTCCGCCGTGAGTTCCGTTGCTTAGTAAAGGGTGATGAATAGCAAGAACAACTGTTTTTTCCTGATTTTTATTTAGAATGTTTTCCAGTTCTTCAAAAAAAGCTTCTCTGGTTTTAATCTCGCAATTGTCGTTAATTGTTGGATGATCGTCCCAATCTTCTAGAAACCATTCACTGTCAATAGTTACTAACGTTGTAATACTATCAATTTTTACATCTTCAATCGGACAAGACTTTCTAGGCATAAAAGCTTTCTTGTCATTTAAATGCTTTGTCACAAAATCAGCTTGGAGTTCAAGGCCTTTAATACCGCTGTACCAATCGTGATTACCCGGAATAAAAATAGTTTTTCCTCTGTATCCGTCGGCCAGTTTTAACTGATTGGTTAGCTTTGTTTCAGCTAGAGCTTTGTCTCCAGACTTTTTATCACTAGGAAAACCTTTAGGGTAGATGTTATCTCCCAAGAAAAGCAATGTGGATTTTTTACTTGCTTTTTTCAGTCTTTTATGTAATAGTTCGAGTGTTTGCTGTGCTTGTTTTTCGTCAGCATTTCCAGCGTCTCCTACAAGAAAAAAAGTGTGGTCAATTTTTAAGCTATCCGTTGCGTTTTCATTCTCGATAGAACTTACGTTTTTACCATATTGAGGTTTGTGTGTTGCACAAGAGTAAACAAGAAAAAGCAGCAATAAAGCAACCTTTCCAGTTTTAATTTTGGCAATAAAATGATTATCCAAAAACAATTTCATAATTTAGTGGTATAAAAATATTCTTTATGAATCTAATAGAACAATCCGAGGATTTCGTCAGTAATTTACTCAAAGATAAACTTTCTAATTTATATTCTTATCATAATTTTAACCATACTTTCACAGTAGTTACTGCAGTAAAAGAACTCTGTAAAAAAGAAGATGTTAAAGATGATGATAAAGAGGCACTTTTGGTTGCCGCTTGGTTTCATGACACAGGATATGTACAAGGATACGAAAACCATGAAAAAGAAAGTGTAAAAATTGCGACTAATTTTTTAAAAGAAAAAGGAAAGTCGGACGAATTTATTGCACTCGTTTCGAGTTTGATTCTGGCAACCGTTAAAGAATATGAGCCTAGAACGCATCTAGAAAAAATAATCAGAGATGCAGATTATGCTCATTTAATGGGAGAAGAATATACGACAACGTGTGAATTATTGCGTTTGGAATTAAAAAATACCGGTATTGTAAGTTTCTCTAATTCCGAATGGACAAGAGAAAACTTAAACTTTTTACTAAACAAACACCGATTTTATACCGATTACGCCTTAAGAAAATGGCAGCCTTTAAAAGAGAAAAATCTGCTTTTGATTCAGAAGAAAATAAATAAACAAGAATTAAAAGCGGCAGCAGCGCTTGAAGAAGAAAATAAAAAGAAAGAAAAACTAAAGAAGCCAGACCGAGGCATTGATACTTTGTTTCGCGTTACGCTTGGAAATCATACCCGTTTAAGCGGAATAGCTGATAGTAAAGCAAATATTTTACTATCTGTTAATGCGATTATCATTTCGATTGCTTTGTCTTCTATTATTCCAAAATTAGACAGCCCGAAAAATGCGCATTTGGTTATTCCGACATTTATTATGCTGATGTCGAGTGTAATCACAATTATATTTGCAATTCTTTCTACAAGACCAAAAGTTACGTCAGGTTTTTTTACACGCGACGATGTTGAAGCCAAAAAAGTAAATTTAATGTTCTTCGGAAATTTCTATAAAATGCCCTTGGAAGATTATGATTGGGCAATGAACGAAATGATGAAAGACCGAGATTATCTGTATTCAACCATGATAAAAGATTTATACTATCTAGGATTGGTTTTGCAACGAAAGTATAACTTACTCCGAATTGCCTATAACTTTTTTATGTTCGGATTGATTATAACGGTTATCTCGTTTGTAATTGCTTTTAAATCGATTTAAAATTTTAAAATATATTTTTTAAGATTGGCAGCTTTGTCAAAGTTTCAAACTTTGACAAAGCTTTTTTTATGCAGAATGTTTTAAAATACATAGAAACATAGTGATAGCTATGTCTATTTATGGAAGTAAAATCTATGTATTTAAAAACAAAAAAAAGCTCAACTTTTAGTTGAGCTCATCTAACAAATCTTGATAAGTTATTTTTTTAATCGAAGCGTTTGAAGTGTTATTAATTACTTTTACACGAATCGCTCTTAAACCAGAAACGCCTTGAAGATCTTCGACTTCAAATTGTTCTATTGCAGGTTCCAGAATTTTCTTGTGCTGCAGGTATTTAATGTATTTCAAATATTCTGCTTCTTCGCTGTTTTGAGAATATACAATCGTAATTTTCTCTTTTTCTGTAATTCTTTCGCTTGTTCCTTTAATATGCGATTTATCGATTCTTTTTTTAACGACTTCGTATCTCGCATTATAAGTTCCATCTACATCAAAACGTTTTTCATCCATTCTAAAACGAATAGATAGCGGAGAACTGAAAACCAAAATCAATGAGGTAACATCCAATTCGTATGGAAGCGATTCTTTTAGATCATGATGTTCCAATTCCATTTCGCATAAAGTCTGCAATTGCCACAAACGAAGATTATGTAAATACATAATATCAAATGGTTTTGTAGGCGAAATTGAAGCTCCAATATACAAATTATGTTCTACACCATCTGTTTTAAAACGTTCGTAATAGTGTGGATAAATTTGTTGTGCTTCAACTTGTTTTTTATCCAAAACGGTTGCCAATCTTTTATTAATGATTGACATGGCGTTGTCAAATTTCTTTCTTTCCTGATAAAACATTCCTGTTTTTTCGTCCAGACTTTCAAAGTAGAGTTTTTCTAATTTTTCGTTTTTAGCGTTACTTTTTGTGTTTTTTAATATCGGATGAATTTCCTCTTCAATATACCGTTGAATGTGTTGTTCCGTATCAGCTTTTAAAGGAAAATCCAATTCAGCTCGAAGCGATTCTAATTCGAATTTTCTTTGTTCTAAAAGAACTAAATTTGAATTCGGATCTTGATTCTCGAAGATTTCCAAAAGCGCTGTAAGCTGACTTTTTAAATCTGTTTTTACCGTTTCGTTTCGATGTTCAGAAGAACCTTTAATATCTATTTGCCCATATAATGGAAAAACATTCTTAAAAACGATTTCTTTAAAAATATAATCTTTTGTATGATTCATATTTTGAAAGTAATTCTGCGATTCTTTTCTAAATTTCCAATATACACTTGGATGAATAGTGGTGTATTCACGCTGAATAATCGCTTCAACCTGATGCTGCATATCGGTATTGTAGCGGTCGATTGTATCGGTTAAATAAGGTAAAACCAACTCTAATTTTGTCGCATTAACACTATTCAGATCTCTTGGGTTTTCAGAAACTAATTCTATTACACCCAATAAGTGACCATCTTTTGTAACCGGCGCAAAAACACAGCTTTGAACTCCTTGTTTTAATAGATGTTCTCCTAGTCTTTTATTTGGTGATTCTTCAATAAATTTTTTAACATTCGAAATGACAAATGGTTCTTTTTTATCTAAAAGATTTTCAAAAGAGCATCCAAAAAAAGCATTTTTACAATCTACTTCTTGATCGGTAGTAAGTAAAAAACTGGTTATTTGTTCATCAAATTTAATGGGCCTGATGAATTTTTCTTCTTCAGGGTTATAAATAATGAAACCAACTTTTAAACTTGGAATCTTAAAAATAGATTTAAAAATGTTCTCAAGAACATCGCTCGAATCTAATTTTGTAGTGTTAGGTTTTAAAAGATTACTTTTTAAAGTTGAAATAGCACTTTCTGTAGTAGCATCAAATAAAGAGACAATTCCAAAACCTTTTAAAAGCCAGCTTCCAGGAGGAAATTTAGATTTCCATAAATCGATATCATTATAGTTATCAATCAGTTGATCGATATCCTGCTGCGTTAATTCTACAGAGCTGTCAGTTGGCGTAATTTCCATAAAATCGGCGTTGTAGAGAATACGATAATGCTTTTCTACTCCTTCTTCATCCGGAATATCATAGAAAAAAGGTTTATTAAAATCTATGTGCTGCTTATAATAATAACTCAAAATCAAACAGCAGTTATTTACATAAAACTGATGTTCATCAAAATCCCGAATTTCCATATAAAATTCGTCTCCAGCATTTTTCAAAATCTTTTTAAAACGTTCTGTATAATTAAAGGAGATATTTTGAAATGGAATAGTAACCGCTTTTATTTCGTTATGCGTCAAGGCAGTAGGGAATAAATCAGCTAATATATTTTTGATTAAAGCTTCATTGTCTTTAATAACTGAATAATCTTGAATTCCTGTCCTTAATTCTGGAATCAATTCAATTTGTTTTAGAATCGCTTTGGCATAATCAGATCTGTAATCAACGTCTGACAAAGCAATTTCTTCAAAAGATTCAATGAGCTTGTGAAATGATATTATGGTAGTGAAAGGACTTTCTTTGAAAAAATGAATATCCATCTTAGTTTATTTTTAATGCAAAATTAATGATAAATTAAGAATCCACGACATTTTATGATTTCTTTCCTTTATCATTCAATAGATAAAACTCCTTATCTGTCGGGCATTTGTAAAACGCGTTAATTATTTTAACAAAAAATTAACTTAAATAATAACGGAACGATCGTTCCGTTATTATATCTTTGTACCATAATAATTGAATAATCAATAACTTAAATAACAAATAAAATGAAAAATTTAGAAAACAAAGTTGCAATAGTAACAGGTGGAAACAGCGGAATTGGATATGCAGCCGCAGCAGAATTAGCATCTAAAGGTGCAAAAGTAATTGTGACAGGAAGAAACAAAGAAGCTTTAGCAAAAGCCGAAAAAGAATTAAACGTTACAGGAATAGTTGCTGATCAATCTGATTTAAAATCAATTGATAATTTAGTAGAAGACGTAAAAGCAAAATTCGGAAAAGTAGATATTCTATTTTTAAATGCCGGAATCGCCGCTTTTGCTCCAATAGATTCAGCTTCAGAAGATCATTATGACAGTATTATGAATGTCAATGTAAAAGGAGTTTATTTTACAGTTCAAAAAGTATTGCCAATTTTAAATGATGGAGGTTCTATTATTTTTAATACGTCAGTAAATGCTCAATTAGGAATGCCAGGTTCAAGCGTTTACGGAGCAAGTAAAGCAGCAGTTTTATCATTAAACAGAATATTTGCTGCAGAATTAGCTGGAAGAAAAATTAGAGTAAATGCAGTTTCTCCTGGTCCAATTGAAACGCCTTTGTATGGTAAAGTTGGTTTAGAAAAAGAAGAAGTAGAAGGTTTAGGCGCTGCTTTAGGAAACAAAATTTTATTGAAACGTTTTGGACAAGCTTCTGAAGTTGCAAAAACAATTGCTTTCCTTGCATCAGACGATTCATCATTCATTACAGGAACAGAAATTGTTGTTGACGGTGGACTTACTGTAAATACAGTTTTATAATTTTTTGACTAATTCAGGAACGATTGTTCCGTTTTATTCTTACCTTTGTTTAGAAATTTAATTTGAATATCATGGCTAGAACGAAAGAATTTAATGAAGATCAGGCTTTAGATAAAGCGATTGAAATCTTTTGGCATAAAGGATATAACGGAACATCTGCTCAGGATTTGGTAACGCATTTAGGCTTAAGCCGTTCGAGTTTGTATGATACTTTTGGTGACAAACAAAAGCTGTTTTCAAAATCACTGCAACGTTACCAGCTTCAAGCTCAGGATACTGTAAAAGAACTTTTGGAAAATTCTGAAAATGTCAAAGAAACATTGAGCGATATTTTTAAACAAGCTGTTTTAGAAAGTCTTCAAGACCGAATTACAAAAGGCTGTTTTATGGTTAATTCTTCTGTAGAATTAGCGATGCACGACGAAGATATTGCAAAGATTGTAAAAGATAATAGTCAGACAATGGAAATAGTTTTTACAAATGCTGTTGCAAAAGGGCAGGAGGCAGGACATATTTCAAAGACACTTGACGCAAAAGTCTTGTCCCGATTTATCTTCAATAATTATTCAGGAATTCGGGTTTTGGCTCGTGCAGGCGAAAGAAATAAACAAGTTTACGATGATATTGTAAAAGCAGTATTTTCTGTTTTGTAACATCAGATAATGATAATAAAAAAAGGCAATTACAAATGTAACTGCCTTTTTCTGTTTTAAGTAAGTAATAGAAAATGAAAACTTCTTAGCTTTTTTCTTCTTTATTGAAATACACTAAGTAGTAATACATTTGTTTTTCTTCATCCCAGCCTTTTTCAACAAATTTTTCTGCGCTTTCAGGATTAATGAAATCCATTTTAATCTGAATATGCGTATCCAAATTAATAACGTTTTTAATTGATTTTCTAGCGTCAGAAACTGCTGCGTTGGCAATTGGGAATGAGGTTACATCTTCGATGCTGTATTTTTCTCCTTTATCCACTTTATAGTTTTTGAATTCAGGAATTAATTCAGGATTATCTAGTACTTCATTCAAGAAATTTTGTTCTTCAAACTGATCATTTTTAGCGAAATAATTCACAGATCTGTTCATAAACATTACTTCCTCTTTCTTATCTTCTGCTGGCAAAACAACATCTTTTGCGAAGTTTTGACAGAATTTTAAATATTTTTTAGTGATAAAGTTTTCATCTTCAAAAGCATCAACAGATAAAAAGTGCTCTAACCAGTAACGAGCATCATAACGGTTGCTGTCTACAGTTAGGATTTTATATCCTTCTTCTTTTTTATAATTGAAAATCAAGCATCCTTTATCCAGTTTACTCAAGTTGATTCCTTGCTGTAAAATCATTTCAAGATTACTTCCTTTTTCTTCAAATTGTAAAAAGTCAGCCTGTAATTCGCTTTTAAAAATACCAATTGCATCTACAACATTATTATCAATACTTAGATTGGTCAAATACGTTACATAAACCTCTCCGTTTTTAATATGCGGATGATTTGACTGTTCAAATAAATGTTTAGTAATGTTTTTAGAAACCTCATGAACATTTGACGGATTGGCAAAAATCTCAGTCGCATATTTAAACATGTCGTTGTAGTCCAAGTCCACTTCGTGTGCAAACTGATAATAGTTTTCTTCTTTTTCTCTAAAAGGCTTAAAAAAGAATTCTTTTATCAAAGGAACAATTTCATCATTTAAATTAAATGGCTGCTCTGATAAAAAAATAGCTTCGTTACGGCTTTTGTTTCCTACGCGGTGTATCGAAAGCGTCTCGATGTGGGTGTTGAATAAGTTGATCATTTTTTTGAGTTGCTGAGATTCTAAGTTTCTAAGATTCTAAGTTTTCTAATTGTTGTCTTTAATTTTTCTAATTAATGACACTAACATTCTTTCGATCTCTCTACTATCCTCATATAAAAGGTTAAATTCTTCTTCGTTTATGTAAATTATGTTTTTTGCAATTTCAAGCTGGGTCTGCATTTCAAATAAAGAGCCAAGGGAAATATATAAAAATCGTAAAAAATCTTTAGTACTTTCTCTTCCTGATCCTTCTGCAATGTTGCTAGAAATTGATATTGAACTTCGACGTATTTGAGAAGTTAATCCAAAAGTTTCTTCTTTCGGAAAAGTTCGTGTTGCTTTGTAAATTTTCGTAACTAAGGTAATTGATTTCTGCCAAACCAAGATTTTTCTAAAATGACTCATTAAATTATTTTTAAAATTGAATTTTAAAAATAAGAAAAATCTTTCAAAATAAAAATTCAAAGTCTTAGGAGCTTAGAATCTCAGTATCTTAGCAACTTACGTTAGTTCCAATTCTCCTCAAATCCATAATCTTCGAAGCTGTCATCGCCTTCGAACATGTCAAGATCGTCTTCGTCTAGGTCGTCTTCAAATTCTCCGTAGATATCGTTGTGTATATCATCTGCTTCGAAGCTTTTTTCTAGAGCTTCATCTGGCATTTCTCCGTGAGAGAATAAAGTTTCAGGATACGTTGCACCAACAGCTTCTTCTTCGACAGCAGCCAATTCTACTAAGAAAGTCCACATACTGATGAAATCGTAAACGTAGATAATTTTTGTGTTTTCTTTATCTAAGATACTAGATAACGGATAATCGTTCATGGTTCTCATTTCGCCAGGAACATCTCCTGTATCAAAAAGCGGAATTTCATCTTCTTGATTCCAAGTATCATCGCAAGTATAAAATGAAGCCACTTCTGAGCCGTCAAAGCCAAAAGCGTTGAAGATTGCATTGTGTAAGTCCTCAAGCGTATCTTCCTCAAGAATAGCAATGTCTCTAAAAATATCTTCTTCGGCGTCTAGAATTACTCTAAATTTATAAACCATAATCTTTGTTTTTATTGAGAGGTCAAAGGTAAAATATAAAAAACGAAATACGAATTGTGAATTACGATTTGTTGAAAAGATTTTTCTCTAATAAAGAGAAAGCGAAAATCAATTGTCAGGCTGAGCGTCCCGAGGCTTCGGGAGAAGCCCCGATTCCAATAGGAACGCCCTTGGACTTCGCTCAGGGTGACATTTGGATAGGAAGAACAATTACTTCCCAGTCAATCTTTTTCTAAGTTTATGATAACGTTTGTGATAACTATTGTGACTTGGATAACTTCTGCTTGAAGTCATATTATTAAAAATTAAAGCCGTTATAAGTAAGATAAGAACTCCTGTAAAAACGGGTGAAAGTACATACATATAACCTAGGGCTTTTACTTTTTCGGTTCCAATAACAGCAATCAAAGCTGTTGCTCCTCCCGGCGGATGCAGCGTTTTGGTAATCTGCATTAAAATTATGGCGATGGAAACAGCCAATGGCGCAGCAATGTACATAATGTCTGGAACCAGTTTATTGACCGTTACGCCAACAAGAGCCGATAGTACATGTCCGCCAACTAGATTTCTTGGCTGTGAAAACGGACTCTGAATAATTCCGTAAACTAAAACACTCGAAGCTCCAAAAGAACCAATTAAATAAACGGCATCACTTCCAGAAAAATGCATCGACTGAACGTAGGCCAAAATCCCGATTCCGACAAACGAACCTAAAAAAGACCAAAAATGTTCTTTGTAATCTATTAAAGTTTCTTTGTATAAAATGTAACGTGTTTTACGATAACTTCTTTTAATTCTAGGAGTTGGCATAATTTGTAATATTTGTGGTATTCTTTTGCCACAGATTTCAAGGATTAAAAATCTGTATGAATCTGCGAGTCCCGATAACTATCGGAAGCGGCTAAATAATTTATTTTGTCAAGCTTGGAGCGTAACTGTATACTGTATATGGGTAAATTGTTTTTGCTGTGTATTTTGAAATTAAACAAACAACTAAAATCGGTAAAAACAATGTATAATCATTCGTCAAGCCGCATACTAAAAAGATTGCGGTAAAAGGAGCATGAATGCTGGCGCTCAAAACTGCAGCCATTCCGATAATCATAAAATTCACCGGAATCACATTTACATGAAAAAAGCTGTTTAAAATAGAAGCTAATAATAATCCTAAAAATGCTCCAATAAAAAGACTCGGTGCAAAAACGCCTCCGTCACCTCCAGAAGCTAATGTTATCGAAGTTACAATCGGTTTTAGAATTAATATTGCTATAAAAGTCAGTGCCAAAGTTATGGTTAAAGGAAGCTGACTTGAACTGCCAAAAATCCCTTTTATAGCGTGATAACCTTCTCCATATAATTGAGGGAAAAAGAATAATGAAATACTTAAAACCGCAGAACCGATAATGATTTTATAATAATGCGTGTCGATTTTTCCGAATTGAGACTTGAAAAATAAAACACATTTAGTTAAATAAACCGAATTCATTCCAGCTAAAATTCCTAAGAGAATAAAGTATGGAATGGCTTTTAAATGCCATGTAACAATAGAAACTGCAAATAATGGTTCTTCTTTTAAAATGCTCAGTAAACCAAAAGCAATTGAAACAGCGATTACATTTGAAATAATAAAAGCACGTGTCACTTTTCTGGAAATTACTTCAAAGGCAAATAAAATTCCCGCAATCGGACTGCTGAAAAGTGCCGTAACGCCTGCCGCAACACCTGCGCAGATTAATTCGGTTTTGTACTGACGGAAAACATTCTCTTTTTCATGTGCAACAGAACCAATTGTTGCTGTTGCTACAACTGTAGAAACTTCGATTCCTGTTGAACCTCCAAAAATAACTGTTAATAAACCATTTATAAAGTGAGATGGAATTTTATAAGAAGGAAGATTTTTAGATTTCGATGCCGTACTTTCAAAAACTTCTTTGATTCCTTTATTTTCTTTTTTCTTAAAGAGATATTGTCTTAGAAAATAAATTACTGATAAACCAAAAACAGGAAATATGATGTAAAAAATGGGGTGAACCGAAACTTCATGAAAAAAGATTTCTTCGTAATATTCTGTTATTTTTTTGAGTGAGATTCCGAGAAAGGCAGAAAGAAAGCCAATTAAAATAGAAACAATAACTAATTTTCGGAATTTAATGAATTGATGATTTTTTTTGATTTGCGCCGTTTTGTTCATCAGAAGTAAGTTTGAAATCGCACTTTTTTTGTGCGGATTACAAAATTAAGAATCAAATTCGGTTTTTTCTAGGAAATATTCATTTTAGTGTGTTAAAACTGATAAAAACAGGAAAATTCTTTCGACGTGTAGTTTTGCCGCAAAGACGCAAAGACGCAAAGTTTTTTTTCATAGAGCGGATAGTTAAAGTCAAAGTTTGTCATTTCGAGGAACGAGAAATCACACTCGGGATTCGACAAAGATTGGCGACATATTGTACGGAGTTTCTAGTGTGATTTCTCCTTCGTCGAAATGACAAAAATGAGAAAAAAAACTTAGTGCCTTAGTGGCAGAAAAAAACCTAACGCTCATAAAACTCAATCGGCAGTAAATCAGGATCTGCAATAAAGGTGAAACGTTTTTCAGTAGTTTCATCGATTCTGATAGGTTCTGATTCTATGTTTTTTGAAGTTAAGAAGTCAATTGTTTCTTCTAAATTGATAACTTCAAAAGCCAAATGTCTTAAACCAACCGCTTCAGGTCTTGAAGGTCGTTTCGGCGGATCAGGAAAAGAAAACAATTCAACAACATAAGAACCATTTAGAGCCAGATCTAATTTATAAGACTGACGTTCTTCACGGTAGATTTCTCTAATAATTGTTAATCCTAAAATCTGGGTGTAGAAATATTTAGACTTTTCGTAATCAGAGCATAAAATGGCAATATGATGGATTTTATTAAGGGTAAGCATTATGATTTTGATTCAGGTTCTTGATTTAATTTTCGGATTACTTTTGCCGGATTTCCAACGGCTAATGAATGGTCTGGAATGTCTTTTGTAACTACAGATCCAGCGCCAATAACACATCCTTTTCCGATTGTTACACCAGGACAAATAACAGAATTGCCGCCAATCCAGCAATCGTCGCCAATTGTTACTGGATAAGCATTTTCTAGCGTTTTTCTCAATTCGGCGTCAAGCGGATGAGATGCGGTATAAATTTGAACATTTGGCGCAATAAATACATTAGATCCAATTTTTACAGGTGCGCAGTCCAAAACTACACAATTCACATTAAAATAAACGTTATCACCGCAGAAAATATTATAGCCGTAATCACAGTGAAAAGGCGGTTCTATATAAAAACCTTCTCCCGTATTCGGAATCAATTCTTTTAGAATTTCTTTTGCTTTTTTGGTAACTCTGTATTCTTTTACATTCAAAGTGTGCAAAAGATTTTTGGCTGTTCGACGGCCTTTTACTAATTCTGGATCAAAGGCATTATAATATTCACCAGAGATCATTTTTTCTTTTTCAGTTTTCATATTCTACATTTTCGTCTTGGCAATCTTGTCGTGTATTTTTACAGTTTCCTGTAAAGCTGCGGTGCAGTACCAAGGCGTTAATTCGGCTTCGAGTAAATTGGCTTTTATGGCGGGATCTGTTTCTACAAGTTTTTTAGCTTCTTCTACAGTTTCTACATTAAAAACATAAATACCTCTATAATTTCTATCGTTTTTCATAAAAGGTCCGGCAACAACTAGTTTACCTTCTTCGGCTAATTTATTAATATTAGCCATGTGGCCTTCAAAAAGTTTTTTCGTTTCTTCTTTTGATGCTGTTGTATTACTTCCTGATTTTAATAAACAGAATACATATTTCTTCATTCCGTATTCATCAGCATTCAAAGACTTCGCAAGACTTTCATCATATGTAACTTTAGTTTCTTGCGAAAAGCCAACAGTATTGAAGAATAAAAAAGCGAGAAAAAAAATGAAGTTTTTCATAATTTTTTTTAGGTGTTTAATAATTTCTTCAAAATAACAATCTGTCCCAAATGATACACATCATGCTGGATAATTCCATGAATATGTTCGTAATACGTATGACCATTATTCACGTAGATTTTGGCTAAATCTTCATCATTAAAACTCTCAAAAAAAGCATTCCATGAATCTTGCGATTTTGCCAAGGTTTGAAGAGATTGTTCCCAAGCAACTTCGGACGGATCTAAAACGGGAACGAAGTAATTATGATCTGGCGTTACAATAACTTCGCCTTGCATACGCTCTAAAATATTTCTTCTCCATTGTATCAAATGGTTCACAATTTCCCAAATCGTATTCAGATTAGGATTTGCTTTTCGGTAAGCCTGCTCTGCTGTTACATTCTTTAAGGTATTAGCCAGATTAACTTCCAGCCACGGATTTCCATTATAAATGGATTGGTATAAATTTGAAATTCGTTTACTTTCTGACATTGTCTTCTTTGTTTTTTAATTGTTTGATAATTAAAGGTATAAAAAATGAATATAGCTAGATAATTTGCTTTGTAACTTTTTCTGTTTTCGTATTAAAAATGATAATTCCTTCTTCTTGATTTCCCAATTGATCGATTAATTTTCCTTCTTTATTCCAAACCGAACTAAATCCGACACTGATAAAATTGTCACATTCTCCAATGCAATTCGACATTAAAACGGGCATTTTATATTTTTTGGCTATTGCTGGATAATGAATATTAGCTTTAACTATTCCGTTTTGTGATTTTGCAACACTTGCTACGTAAAATTCTGCTCCCAAAGCAGCTGCATTTTCAGCATGATTCATTTGAAGGCTCTCGTAACAGATAGCTGGTGCAATTTTTTGATGGATTAGAATCTGTTCATTTCCGTTTTCGAAATAGGGAAATTCGTCTTCATGAAGCTGTTGTTTAGAATAAAAAGTTCTGGATTGAAGAGGCTGAAAAATCATCATGCTGATACGGATTCCAGTTTCACTTAAAGTGGGAACACCAACACCAATGGTTATTTTTTTAGTATCACTCATCTCTTGAAATACATCAAATCTGGAATCACTTGATTTTACAGCCAGTTTTTCTGCCAATTCTGGTTCGTAGCCAGTCAAAGACAGTTCCGGAAAAAAGATAGAATCGGCATTTAATGAATGTGCCAAATCAATAAATGTAAGATGTTTTTTGATATTAGCCGATAGATCTCCTTTATCTAATTTTAGCTGTGCGATCGCAATATTCATGTGACTATCTGTTTTTGGAAGAAACGAAAGCTAATATACAAATTAGTCATTTACAACTCATCCTTAAAATTCTACAATTGGGTTATTATATATTTTTTAACAGGAATTGTTAAAATACATTTGCTTCATCAAAACCAAAGATGATATGAAAACCAAATTATTTTTTACCGTAAGCTTTTTATTTTTTACAGCTTTAATTTTTGCTCAAAACACTATTTCAGGAAAAGTGGTTGATCAAAAAGGAAAACCAGTTGCAGGTGCAAATATTTATATTGACGGAACTTACGATGGAGCAACAAGTTCTGAAACTGGAGAATTTTCTTTTGAGACTGCAGAAACGGGAAATAAATTTTTAGTAATTAGTTTTTTGCTTTTCGAAACGTTTAAAACGGAAATAGATGTTGCCAATTATAAAAACCAAACGGTAAAATTAAGAGAAAATGTAAACTCACTCGATGCAGTTGTAATTACGGCAGGAACTTTAGAATCTGGAGACAAAGCAAGAGTTTCAGTTTTAAAACCTCTAGATATCGTAACAACGGCAGGTTCTGCTGGAAATATCGTGGCCGCTTTACAAACTTTACCAGGAACACAAACGGTTGCCGAAGACGGACGTTTATTTGTACGTGGAGGTGAGGCAAGCGAAACGCAGACTTTTATTGACGGAGTTAGAGTCGCACAGCCGTATGGCGCAACAACCAATAATTTACCAACTAGAAGCCGCTTTTCTCCTTTCTTGTTTAGCGGAATCGCTTTTTCTACTGGAGGTTATTCTGCTGAATATGGTGAAGCTTTATCGAGTGTCCTGCTTTTGAATACGAATGATGAAGAAGACCACGAAAAAACAGATATCGGATTAATGACGGTTGGTTTGAGTTTAGGAAATACCCAGAAATGGAAAAAGAGTTCTTTGAGCGTGAACTTGGCTTACATCAATTTAGCACCTTATCAAGCTGTGATTCCTCAGAATGTTGATTGGAATAATCCGTATCAATCGCTTGGAGGTGAAACCGTTTACAGATATAAATTCACAAACGGTATTTTTAAACTTTATGCTTCTTTCGATTCAGAGAAATTCGATTTAAACCAGAAAAATATCAATTTCGAAAATCCGATTAGAACGGATATGAACAATAATAACTTTTATTTGAATTCTTCTTATAAAGGAATGATTGGAACGGGTTGGCAGTTAACTTCAGGAATAAGCTACGGTTACAGTAAGAATAAATTGAAATACGATATTACAGATGTTGACAGCAATGAAAATGCAGCACAGCTAAAATTGAAGTTATCGAAAAAGGTTTCTAATTATTTCAGATTGTCTTTTGGTACCGATTATTTCATTACTAAATACAATCAAAATTTTGATGACAATGTTTCTATTAATGGTGCAAACGGATATGATTCTAACATTTTTGCAGCATACACAGAAGGCGATGTCTCATTTTCTAAAAATCTGGCGCTGAAAGTTGGTTTAAGATATTCGAATAATAGCTTGTTAAACGAAAACAATATTGCGCCGAGAGCTTCATTAGGATTTAAAGCTTCAAAATACAGCCAGTTCTCATTTGCTTACGGAGATTTTTCACAAACTCCTGTAGTTGATTATATTAAATTTTCAAAATACCATCAGTTTGAAAGTGAAAAGGCAAGACATTATATTTTAAATTATACGTTTACAAGACCTGGACAATTGTTAAGAACTGAGTTGTATTATAAAGATTACAGCAATTTAGTTCAATACGACACACAAGATATTCAATACAATTCGGTTTTCAACAATAATGGATCAGGTTATGCAAAAGGATTTGATTTACTTTGGAGAGACAGCAATCTGTACAAAAACTTAGAATATTGGATTTCGTATTCTTATATTGATTCAGAAAGACAATATAAAAATTTCCCAAATATGGCAACACCAAGTTTTATTGCCAATCACAGTTTATCAATTGTAACCAAATATTTTATCACAGATTGGAAATCACAAATTGGTTTTACAAATAGTTACAGCTCAGGACGTCCGTACAATGATCCGAACCAGACACAGTTTATGAGCGGTAAAACGAAATCGTACAATAGTTTAAGTTTCAATTGGGCTTATTTATTGACCACACAGAAAATCCTTTATTTCTCAGTTTCAAATATTTTAGGAACACAGAATGTTTTCGGATACGATTACGCCAGAACCCCAGATGCAACAGGTGTTTACCAAAGACAAGCCGTATTACCAACAGCCGATAGATTTTTCTTCGTAGGTTTCTTCTGGACAATCAGCCAGAATAAAAATGAGAATCAGTTGAAAAATTTGTAGTTCGTGGTATAGATGCTAAGATGCTAAGGATCTAAGATACTAAGAAAAAAAAACTTAGAAGCTTAGCATCTTAGAACCTCAGAATCTTAAAAAAGAAACAATTCATCATCAAAAAGCAACAACTCAGTATCATTTAATTTTAAAAGAGTAAAAACCGACATACTTTTGAAGTATAAATTAAAAGGAACAAAGAAGCAAAGAGACAAAGGTTTAAAGTTTTTTTAATTTTAATGATAAGAAAATCAAAACTTTGTCACTTTGTAACTCTGAACCTTTAAACCTAAAAAAAAAGTTTTAATCATCAACAAAAAACTCAGAATCTTAGAATCTCAGAACCTTAGTAACTTTAAAAAAAAGAAATCATGACCAAAATTATCACAGTTATTACATTATTTATCTGCAGTTTATTATCTGCACAAACACAATTTGAACAAGGAATGAATAAAGCTTTCGGGCTTTGGAAAGAAGGAAAAAATGCAGAAGCTTCTGCAATGTTTGAAAGAATCGCTGGAGCTGAAAAATCAAGCTGGCTTCCTAATTATTATGTAGGTTTAGTAAATACTTTATCTGTTTTTACAGAAAAAGATAAAACAAAAATAGACTTACTTTTAACAAAAGCTCAAGATGCTGTAGATGTTGAAATGATAAAAGACCAAAGCAATTCAGAATTATATGTTTTACAAGCTTTAATCTATACAGGATACGTTGTAGCAGACCCAATGACAAACGGAATGAAATATTCTGGAAAAGTGATGGAAGCTTACGCGAAAGCAAAAGCGCTTAATCCAAACAATCCAAGAGCAGTTTTTGGTGAAGCAGATTATCAATTAGGAGGCGCAAAGTGGACAGGTGTTGATACAAAACCTTTATGTGTACAAGTTGATAAATCTATTGAACTTTTTAATACTTTTAAACCAGAAACACCTTTTTCTCCAAGATGGGGATTAGAAAGAGCTTTGGAAGTTCAAAAAACGTGTAAATAATTTAATATAACCTCAAAATAATGATTTTAAAACCCAATCTGTATAAAGCGTTCTTAGTTGGTGGAATTGTATTTTTATTTTCCTTTTTAATTCGCTTTGCTTCGCTTGGAACTACAATTTTCAATAAGGATCTTTATATATTCTTCTTGTATTGTATGTTGTATACAGTAGTGCTATATATCATTAATTCAGCTTTATTTCAGTATTTGGATAAGGTTTTTGAAGGAGAAAATCGATTTTCTGGAAGAAGAATACTTATTGGATTTGTAAGTTCATTTTTTATATCGCTCTTTGTTATTTTTCTGTTACGAATTTTTACACAAGTTATAATAGAAAGACGATCGTTAATAAGTTTTTTTGCTAACGAAGATGCTTCAAATTATGTAGAATCTTCTGTAATGACTTTTATAGTGTTGTTGGCGGTACATGCATTACATTTTTATAAGCTGTATCAGGAAAATAAAGTTATAGAACAGAAAATTATTGCAGGAACAGCAAATGCGAAATTCGAAAGTTTAAAGAACCAGATTGATCCGCATTTTCTCTTTAATAGTTTGAATGTTTTAAGTTCTTTGATTGAAGAAAATCCAGATAATGCACAGCGTTTTACCACTTCTCTTTCTAAAATTTACAGATATGTTTTAGAACAAAAAGACAAAGAATTGGTTTCGGTTGAAGATGAATTATCATTTGCAAAAACCTATATGAATTTGTTGAAAATGCGTTTCGAAAATAGTTTGTATTACGAATTGCCAACAGAAAACATAAACCCAGAAGCCAAAGTGGTTCCGCTTTCTTTACAGCTTTTACTTGAAAATACAGTAAAACATAACGTGGTTAGCGAACAAAAACCACTTCATATTAGAATATTTATTGATAAAGATTATTTGGCAATCCAAAATGATCTTCAGAAAAAAGAAGTACTGCAGGACAGACAAGGCGTTGGATTGCAGAATATTGTAAGTAGATACGGAATTATAACCGACAGAAAAGTGAAAGTACAGGAAGATGAAAAAAATTTCACGGTTAGAATTCCAATTTTAACAAAACAAATTACCGTTATGGAAATGAGTACAGAATATACCGACGAAGCAAAAGCGTATTACAGAGCAAAAAAAAGGGTAGAAGAATTAAAAGGATTTTACGGAAATATAATTTCATATTGTTGTATCATTCCGTTCCTGGTTTTTATCAATCTAAAATTTTCACCAGGTTTTCAATGGTTTTGGTTTTCTGCTTTAGGATGGGGATTTGGAGTTGCTATGCACGCTTTTAAAGTTTTTGGATACAGTTCGGACTGGGAAGAAAGAAAAATTCGAGAGATTTTAGAAAAAGATAACAAACAAAAAACGTGGAAATAATCATGGAAAAAGATTTTACAGAAGCGGAACGTTATTATGATGCTCAGAAAAGAGTCAAAGAAATTAGAGAATTTTATGAGCATTTGAGTGTATATGTTTTATGCAATCCCATTGTGATTGTGGTAAACTTAATGACTTCTCCACAATATTTGTGGTTTATATGGTGTGTTATGGGCTGGGGAGTAGCAATTGTTTTACACGGCTTGAAAGTTTTTAGTTTTCCGCCTTTTTTTAATGAAAAATGGGAAGAAAAAAAGATTAAAGAAATTCTAGAAAAAGAAAACAAACAACGCTTTGAAACTAGTCATGGAAACAAATTTGAATAACGAGCAGGAGCAGACTATTTTGAAAGAGCTGGCAACAAAAAAAGTAATTCAATTAAAGTCTTTTTTTAGACATCTCTTTGTTTACGCAATTGTAATGGTTCTTTTTCTTTTGAGGGAATACACCAATCTACCGGTGAACTTTTTTCCAATTAGATATTTAAATTGGGTTGTAATCATTATTTGGTCAGCCGTAATAGCTGGTTCTGCAATTGATTTATTTGCATCCTATACCATTTTTGGAAAAGAATGGGAAGAGCGAAAAATGAAAAGCATCTTAGAAAAAAAATATAAAAAACAAAAATGGGAGTAATCATGGAAATGAATTTAAACGAAGAAGATAGATACATTCAAGCCAAAAAAAAAGTTGAAAACATAAAAGGATTTTACGGAAATCTAGTTGCTTTCATATTAGTAAATGCAATTTTGATTTTTATAAATTTGTATACATCACCGCAGTATTTATGGTTTTTCTGGCCATTATTATGGTGGGGAATTGGTGTTGTTTTTCACGGATTAAAAGTCTTTGAAGTTTTTCCTGGAATAGGTAAGGAATGGGAAGAAAGAAAAATCAAAGAGTTTATGGAAAAAGAAAAACAGAATAAAAACAAGTGGAAATAATTATTTAAAGATAAAATTATGGGACGTTTGAGAAGAGAAATGTACGAGGCATACGCAAGACAAAATTCAGGAGCATATACTGCAGACGAAAGCTATAACGCAGCGTATAAAAAAGTAAAAAAAATAAAAGGATTTTATTCGCATTTAAAGGTTTACGTAATTGTAAACATCATTATTATTGTATCAAGTATAACTAGAAGCAACTTAACAGAAGGACTTGATTTTAGTGGTTTGTCAGAATGGCATACGTATTCAACAGCTTTCTTTTGGGGAATTGGTTTAGTAGCGCATGGATTATCTGTTTTTGGTTCAGAATTGTTTTTTGGATCGGATTGGGAGCAAAGAAAAATCCAAAAATATATGGATCGAGACGCTTCAAATAAAAATAAATGGGAGTAACTTTGAATTAAATTTTTTCAAATTTCACATATCTTAAATGATCACATTAATTATAGAAGACGAAAAACCAGCTGCAAGATTGCTGCAAAGAAAACTTGAAAAGTTAGATGTAAAGGTAGAAACAATGCTTCATTCGGTTGAAGAATCTATCGAATGGTTTGCGAACAACCAGCATCCGGATTTAATATTTTTGGACATTCAATTGTCAGACGGTTTGTCGTTTGAAATTTTTGAAAAGATCGACATAAAAAGTGCTATCATTTTTACTACGGCGTATGATGAATATGCATTAAAAGCCTTTAAGTTAAATAGTATCGATTATCTTTTAAAACCAATTGATGAAGACGATCTGGAAACAGCAGTTTCAAAATTTAGATCACGTCTTCCAAAAGAGGTAACTGAGACTTCAAATCTGCAATTAGATTTTGAGCAGATTCGACAAATGCTTTCCAATCCTTTTGAGAAAACGTATAAAAAAAGATTTACCGTTAAAATTGGACAGCATTTAAAAGTAATTACGACAGATGAAATTGAATGTTTTTTTAGCGAAAACAAAGGAACTTACATCCATACTTATGACAATCGCGACTACTTGATCGATTCGACTTTAGAAATTTTGGAACAAGAATTAGACAAAAAGGATTTCTTTCGCGTAAGCAGAAAATTTATTGTGCCACTAAAAGCAATCAAAGAAATTCAGGTTTACACTAATTCACGTTTAAAAGTAATTCTGCCGAGTTACAAAGATGATGAGGTAGTTGTGAGCCGTGAAAAAGTACAGGATTTTAAAGCTTGGTTGGGATAAAAATCCAAATAGAAAAATAGCAATTCAGCAGATTTTAATTTTTTTGCGGATTAAAATCGATATCATAATAAAAGAGGCTATCTCAAAAGGATAGCTTTTTTCATTGCAAAATATTTGAATAAATTTCTTTTATCTGTAAAACCCCAGCGGGGCGAAATATTTATAGAATTACAATAGACAAATAAATAAAGCTCCAGAGGAGCGACATATATTATGTTTGTATAAAAAATATGTCGCTCCTCTGGAGCTTTATATTTTAAATATTTATTCGTTGCTATAAATGTTTCGCTTCTCTGAAGCTTACAAAAAAAAAGCTATCCTTTTGAGACAGCTTTTTTACGTTTTAATATATTCGATTTTATTTGCTTAGTCGGTGCAATGTAAAAGTCATTGCACTCAAAAGGAAAAATGCCATAATCTGGTGAATTAGTCCTAAAGCCAAAGGAACGCTGTATAATAATGTGAATACTCCAAGTAAGAATTGAATAAAAACAAAAACAACCAAAGTATTGATTCCGTTTGACTGCGTACTTGTAAGCGTATATTTTTTGCTTTTAAAAAAAAGAAAAAGAATCACAGCAACAACCGCATAGGCAAAAGTTCTGTGTACAAACTGAACACCGCTTTTTCCTTCAATTAAATTTTTAATTAAACTAGACTGCTCAATAAAAACCGATTCGTGAATAAATTCTCCGTCACTCATTAAAGGCCAGTGATTGTGAATTAATCCGGCATTTAAACCTGCAACAAATCCGCCATAAATAATTTGGATTAATAAAGCGACCAAAGCATATCGAGCGATATTACGAAGCGGTAATATCTTGTTGATATTTCTTTCTGGATAAATCAAATCAAGTGCAACCCAAAGTGTGTAAGCAAAAGTGATAAAAGCAAAAGTTAAGTGTAATGAAAGTCTAAAGTGACTCACATCTGGATTATCGATTAAACCGCTTCTAACCATAAACCATCCCAAAAAACCTTGAAAACCGCCCATTGCCAAAAGAACGATGCATTTTTTAATAGTTTCGGTGTCTAATTTCTTTTTTGCTAAAAAGTAAACGAACGGAACAAAGAAAACCAAACCAATGATACGGCCAATAAAACGGTGAAACCATTCCCAGAAATAGATAAATTTATAATCTGATAACTGAAAGTCGTTGTGGATATTGATTTTCTGGTACTCCGGAAACTTTTTATATTCATCAAATGCTGTCTGCCATTTGGCTTCTGTTAAAGGAGGAAATGTGTCGGTTACCAAATGCCAGTCGGTCATAGATAAACCTGAATTGGTCAAACGTGTGATACCGCCAACAACGACCATTAAAAATAATAAAACACAACCTGATAGTAACCAAATGATTACCGATTTATTCTCTTTTTTCATTCTTTTCCGATTAATTCGAGTTCATTTTTTGTTTTGGAAATTCTCTTTAAATATAATTTCGCGATATATATGTTTGCTAAAATGCTGGGAGGAAAGATTGCAATTCCAAAAATAATTCTAAAGATGTAATTGTTATAAATTCCTGTTTTTAAATCAATTATTTCAATTGAATCCAGACTTCCTATTATCATTGCAACAACACAAACTATAAAACAAGATATGATTACTGAAGTAAAAAAATAAATTGCCTTATTTTTGTAATTCTTTCCTTGAATGTTTTTCAATCCTTTAAAAAAAACATAGTTCGGATAGGCAAACGTTATCAGAAATAAGATTATAAAAATTACCCCTAGAAGATCCATTATTTTTTAGGAGTTAGGTTTAACTTCGCCGCTCTTTTGATAACAAAATCATAAGCAGCTTGATATTCATTCGGAATATCGCCTTCCAAAATTGCTTCTTTTACAGCTTCTTTCAAAATTCCGATTTCTCTTGAAGGTTTTAAATCGAATATTTCCATAATTTCTTCTCCAGAAATTGGAGGCTGAAAATTACGAACGTGATCGCGTTCTTCTACTTCCACAATTTTCTTGCGGACAATTTCGAAGTTCTTATGATATTTCTTGAATTTTGATGGATTTTTGGTTGTGATATCGGCTTCACACAAAGTCATTAAATTTTCCACATCTTCGCCGGCATCAAAAACCAAGCGGCGAACGGCACTGTCCGTTACAATATCTTGTGCCAAAACAATTGGGCGCGAACTCATAATTACCATTTTCTGAACGAATTTCATTTTATGGTTCAAAGGCATGTGTAAACGTTCGAAGATTTTCTTCGCCATTTTTCCGCCCAAGAATTCATGTCCGTGAAAAGTCCAGCCTTGTTTTTTTGTAAAACGTTTAGTTGGTGCTTTTCCAATATCATGCAGTAATGCAGACCAGCGAAGCCAAACGTCGTCTGTATTTGGGCAAATGTTATCGACAACTTCTAGTGTATGATAAAAGTTGTTTTTATGCGTATGACCCTCAATTTCTTCTACTTGATTCAAGGCAGTTAATTCAGGTAAGATTAAATCTAAAAGTCCCGTTTTATATAAAAGTAAAAATCCAGTAGAAGGTTTTGGGGTAGAAAGAATTTTATTTAATTCGTCTACAATTCTTTCGCCCGAAATAATTTTAATACGATCAGCATTTTTAGTAATCGCGTTCAATGAATTTTCTTCGATTTCAAAATTCAATTGAGTTGCAAAACGAATGGCACGAAGCATTCGCAAAGGATCATCAGAATAAGTAATATCTGGATCCAAAGGCGTTTTGATTGTTTTGTTTTCTAAATCAGTTAATCCGTCAAAAGGGTCTAAAAGATCTCCAAAATTAGTTGAATTTAAGGATAAAGCTAATGCGTTGATCGTAAAATCACGACGATTTTGATCATCTTGAAGCGTTCCGTTTTCTACAATTGGATTTCGGCTGTCTCGTGTATAAGATTCTTTTCTTGCGCCAACAAATTCAATATCGGTATCTTCAAAACGAAGCATTGCTGTTCCATAAGTTTTAAAAACTTGAACTTTTGGTTTGTTTGGAAGTAAATCAGAAACTTTAAGGGCCAATTCGATGCCGCTTCCAACTGCAACAACGTCGATGTCTTTTTTAGAACCTCGGTTTAAAAGCAAGTCACGAACAAACCCGCCGATCACATAAGAGTCAACGTTTAATTCTTGAGAAGCTTTCGAAATAATTTCGAAGATTTTGTTTTGTAAAGCAGTTTTATAGTTTGTTTGTATCGCCACGAATTCAGTTTTTGAATAAAAAAGCATTTCTATTTTCAGTAGAAATAAAATGCATGCAAATTTACAACATAGAAAATGCCTATTATAATCTATTGCTCACTTTTTTGAACAATTTCACATTTTGAAGCATCAATTTTTATGAATTGGGAAAGGGGTGCCACGAATTTCACGAATTTTCACGAATTTTTTTTCTGCCACAGATTAAAAAGATTTTCACAGATTTTTTTAATCATTTAATCCTGTAATCTGTGGCAAAAAATATGCGCAACCTGCATAAAAGAAAAATTCGTGAAAATTCGTGAAATTCGTGGCAGAAAAAATTATACAACGATAAAACAAATCAATTGCAATAACATATTTTTAAAAATTCAATTTGTATTTTTGAGTCATAGAAAAAAGCACAAATGAAAATAGTTATATCGCCAGCGAAGTCCTTAAATTTTGAAAAAGAATTACCAACATCTCAATATACAGAGCCTTCATTTTTAAAAGAAGCAAGAGTAGTTCATAAAGTGGTTAAACAAAAAAAGCCATCTGAATTATCTGAATTAATGTCCATTTCAGACAAACTTGCCGATTTGAATTGGAAAAGAAATCAAGATTGGAAAACGCCTTTTACTCCAGAAAATGCACGTCCGGCAGTTTATACTTTTGACGGTGATGTTTATACTGGTTTGGATGCTTATACTATTCCGTTAGAAAAACTAGATGCATTGCAAGATAAATTAAGAATTTTATCTGGACTTTACGGTCTTTTGAAACCTTTAGATTTAATGCAGGCGTATCGTTTGGAAATGGGAACTAAAATGCCGGTTGGTGAATCTAAAAACTTACATGAGTTTTGGAAGCCAGCTGTTACTAAAGCTTTAAATAAAGAATTGAAAAAAGACGAATTATTCGTGAATTTAGCGAGTAACGAATATTTTTCTGCAGTTGATGTAAAAGCTTTAAAAGTTCCTGTAATTACTCCAGATTTTAAAGATTATAAAGATGGAAAATTAAAAATAATCAGTTTCTTTGCGAAAAAAGCGAGAGGAATGATGGTTCGTTACATTATTGATACAAATGCTGAAACAATTGATGACCTTAAAGGCTTTAATTACGAAGGATATCAGTTTGATGCAAATCTCTCTAAAGGGAATCATTTGGTTTTTACAAGGTAATTTTTTAAGATACTAAGGTTTTGAGTTGCTAAGATGCTAAGATTTTCTATTTGAGAGTCGAAGACTCGGAACATATTGTAGGCACGGATTTTAATCCCTGAAGAGATGAAGTGTAAAATCGATCATGGGAGTTTATTCCCAGAATATTTGGTATAAATAAGATAAAAAATAAATAAATAAAAAGCCGAATAACAGGAAAGTTAACTCGGCTTTTTCGTATTATAAATAATTATCAAATATTAATGCATCGCATCTGCGGGATTAATCTTGTTTTTTCCTTTTTTAATGAAAAGGATAATCGGAATACAGCATAAAAACATAATTCCAAGATACATAAAGATATCCATATAAGCCATTACGGTACTCTGCTTCATTATCGAATATTCGATAGCTTGATAAGCTTTCTTTAAAGCTACATCTGCACTATATCCTTTTGCCATAAAAGCGTGCTGCATTCCTGTAATACGCTGCTGTACTTCGAATTTGGCAGGATCTAAATTGTTAATTAAATCTACTCTGTGAGATTGACTAAAACGGGTAATGAAAGTGGTAATAATCGCAATACCAAAAGATCCGCCTAACTGACGCATCATTCCAGTAAATGCTGCTCCTTCACCAATTTGTTTTCCTTTTAATGTAGAAAGCGAAAGTGTTGTAATTGGAACGAAAAGTAATCCTAAACCAATTCCTCTTAATATCAATGGCCAGTACATATGTTCAACGCCAGTATCTGGTGTCATACGACTGTACATCATGAAGGTAAAGAAAAAGAAAACTAAAAATCCTACTCCCACCATATAACCTTGCGGTACACCTTTTTGGATCATATTACCCACAAAAGGCATCATAATAGCCGTTGTGATAGATCCCGGAATTAATAATAGTCCAGCATCAGTAGCTGTCCATCCTAAGATTGACTGTGTATAAATTGGAATAATTAAAGTGGAACCGTACAAACCAAAACCAAGGATAAAACACATTATGGTTCCAATTCTTAAATTTCCATCTTTCAAAACGCTTAGGTTTACAATTGGGTATTTATAAGTAAGCTCTCTCCAAATAAATAGAACCAATCCTAAAACCGTAACAACACTTAAGGTTACAATTAGCGAATCGTTAAACCAGTCATCCTGCTGTCCGTGCTCTAGTACAAATTGTAAAGAACCAATAAAAGCACTCAACAATATAATTCCCCACCAGTCAACCTGATTGGCTTTTAATTTTTCACCGTATTTTGGACTTCTAACAAAAGTTAAAGCCAAAATAGTCGCAATAATTCCTAGTGGAATATTGATATAGAAAATATAAGGCCAAGAATAATTATCTACTAAATAACCTCCCAAAGGCGGACCTAAAGTTGGACCAACAATTACCCCCATTCCGTAAATAGCCTGTGCCATTCCTCGTTTTGCTACGGGATAACTTTCTGTAATAATCGTCTGGGCTGTTACCAATAGCGCTCCACCGCCCATACCTTGTACGAATCGAAAGGCTACAAGTTCCCAAATATTTGTGGCATTACCACACAAAAAAGAACAGACTGTAAATATTATAATGGAAGCCACAAAATAGTTACGTCTTCCAAATTGCTGTGATAGCCAGCTCGTCATCGGAATTACAATAACATTCGCAATTGCGTATGCTGTAATTACCCATGCCACATCGGTCAAGGTAGCACCAAGACTTCCGCGCATGTCTGTCAGCGCTACGTTTACAATGGTTGTATCAACAATTTCAAGCAGTGCACAAAGTACCGCTGTAATTGTAATGACAACACGTCTGAAACCGTATTCTACTAAATCGTCGTCTGCTTGTACTGCTCCTGCCATGTTTTATTTTAAATGTACATCAACGTCAACGTTCATTCCTGGTCTTAAAAGTTTTACTTTTTCAGGATCGTTTGATTGGTCTATAGTAATTTTTACTGGTAATCTCTGAATTGTTTTTACAAAGTTTCCTGTTGCATTATCAGGAGGTAATAATGAAAAACGTGATCCTGTTGCAGGAGAAAAAGAAGATACAGTTCCTTTAAATTCGTAGTTTGGATAAGCATCAACTTTTAAGCTTACTTTTTGTCCCACAACCATTTTATTCAATTGTGTTTCTTTAAAGTTAGCTACAACCCAAGCTTCATTATTGTTGATAATGTAGAATAAAGATTGTCCTGGCTGTACTAATTGCCCAGGCTGAATATCAACTTTAGAAACCTGACCGTCGATTGCAGCTGTAACTACAGTATAAGAAAGATTTAAGTGTGCAACATCAAGCATTGTTTTTGCTTTTTTGATGTTTGCAGAAGCAACTTCTGTCTGCTTGTCAGAAACTTTAGATTTTGACTGGATAACCGATTTTTGGTAAGAAGTAGCTTTTTGCTGTTGTTCTAAAACACGTACTTGGTTTTCAGCTTCTTCTTTTGCAGTTAAAGCCTGCTCATACTGTTGTTTTGTAATAGTATGTGTTTTGTATAAATTATTGTAACGGTTATAATCGTTTGTAAGCTGTCTCAATCTAATTCTTGCACTTTCGATAGAACCTGTTGCAGATCTCATTTGAGCATCAGAAACTGAGATGCTTGCATAAGCACTTCCAATATCCGCTTTTGCAGCTTCGTATTGACCTTCAGCTCCCAATAGTGCTGCATTTGCTTCATCAATCTTTAATTGATAATCTCTTTTATCGATAGTAAACAAAGTATCTCCTTTTTTTACATAATCATTATCTTTCACATAAACTTTGCTGATATATCCTGAAACTCTTGGGATAATCGGATTCATTCTTTTTTCAATCTGAGCATCATCAGTTTCTTCGTGAGCTTGTGAGTGTAAGTATTTTGAGATTCCATAAGTTCCTCCCACTAAAACCAAAACGGCTAGTATGATAATGAATTTTTTATTTGTCTTTTTCTTTTCCATGAGAGCTATCGATTATATTTTTGAAAGATTGAATGATTGTGATAATTGTCCTGATACTGAAAGTAATTCGTAATACTTTTGAATAATGTTTGCTTTTGCTACAGCAGTGTTGATTTTGGCGCTTAATTGTTCAACATCAGCTTCGACTAAATCGTTGGTGTCAGCCAAACCGTTGTCAAATTTATCTTTTACTAATCTGTAGTTTTCTGCCGCTTGCTGAAGGGCTTCTTCATAAACCACACTTTGGTTGATTGCTAGATCATAATCTTCAAGAGATTTTTGAACTTCAACTTTAATACGGTCTGTCATAATAGCTTCCGTATTTTTTACTTCCAAAGCTCTGCTTTCAGCTTCTTTTACATGAGCACTGTTTTTTAGAATTCCAGATAAATCATAAGATAAACCTAAACCAAAATTCATCGCATATTTTACCGTAATAATATCTTTAAGATCTAAAGCAGTATAACCTCCAAGTAATGAAAGCGTTGGATAGTATCCAGCTTTCGCAATTTTAATATTTGCCTCAGAAGCTTTAGATTGTAAACGAATTGCTTCTAGATCTTTTCTGCTTTCTAATGCCAATGCATCTGTTGTTGGAGCGTTATTTGTTTTTAAATTAAAGAAATCATCCTCATTGACCTGAAGCTGTGTTTCAGGAGCTAATTTCAATAAAGTCGTAAGATAAAAATTGATATTGTTTAAGTTATTCTTAGCTTCATCAATAGACAACTGCGTTTTTGAAACCAACAATTGCGATTTCAATAAATCGTTTCTCGGAATAATTCCGTTTTTCTCTAATTCTGTAAAATCGGTTACACGCTGTTTTGCACTTTTTTGATTTTCATTTAAAACGTCCAAAGTTTTTTGTGCTTTGTATAAAGCAGTGTAATAAGTAATTACTCTTAAAGCAACATCTTCTTTTGTTTTTGCTGCGTTGGCCGTTTCAGCTTCATACATGCTGTCGTAAGCATCAATGCTGCTTTGAATTTTGAAACCTGCAAAAATAGGTAAGCTTAAATTAGCCATTCCTAACATCGCACGATCTGGAGAAGCTAAAGAAGCACTTTCTCCTTGATTTGGCATTTCAATAGAAGCTTTTGTTAGGCGCTGATATTGACCAGAAATTTTAAGGTCTGGATACTGATTGTTTTTTACGGCTGTTAACTCGTGTTTTTTGGTGTTTACCTTAGTGTTGGCAAGCGTAACTTCGTTACTCTTTTCCCAGGCCATTTTAACGGCTTCATCTAAAGTTAAACTTGTTTTTTCTTGTGCTTCTATTGAAGAGATTCCAATAAAGAAAACTCCAAAGAGCATTAATTGACTAATTTTCATAAACAAGTAGCGCTTTTATAGTTTGTTGAATGTGCTTTGTAAGATCGTTTTTAATGTAATTGTTAAACATTTCTTCTGTTTTCAAATCCAGTAATTCTTCGAAGAATGAGCGGTTCATATGAAAGTGAAAGAAGGTTCCAATAATAGTTGGCGTAATCAGCTGGATATTAATATCTTTTCTGAAAACACCCTGAGCCTGACCCTGTTTTATAATACTTTCAACCGATTTTAAATTTCCTTTTTTAAGTTCGGTAAAAGCCTGCAGACTTTTTTCTCTTTTTTTATTGTAAAGTTCAAAATGTAAAACCCTGTAAATCCCTTTGTTAAGGCAAATTCTGTTCACGTAAATTTCGATTAATTTATTGACTTTTTCAAGAGGTTCTAAGTTTTCTTGTAATAAATTTTCGAGTTGTAATTTTAGATCAACAGTTTTATGAAAAATCAAAGCTTCCAGAAGCCTTTCTTTTGAACCAAAATAATACGAGACCATAGCAATGTTAATTTTTGCCTCTTTGGAAATATCTCGTATTGATGTCCCCTCAAATCCTTTCTCAGAAAATAGCTTTTCTGCTACATTAAGAATCTGAATTTTTTTGTCGTTTAATTCGATCTGTGACATAGTATTGTTTCTAATCGAATGCAAAATTAAACAGTTGTTTAATTTAAACGCTTGTTTAATTTTATTTTAACATAATATTAACATAAAATGGTGTAGTTGTTTTCGACTCTTTCCAACTCTTGTTTTTTGGGTTTAGTCCAGTTTTTGAAGGGTTAGATAATAATTAATATCGATTTTCAGATCTTTAGAAGAAACATCATTTTCAACTTTAAAAGACTGCCATGAAACTGTTGGAACTATCCAATCATCTTTTGTCCAAGTGGTTTTAATAGGCATAGAAAAGTTTTGGTTACAATTTGAATAACGGTAATTAAGGACTCCGTTTTTAAACTGATATTCTAAAACAGGAACTTTAATTGTTCTCAAATATTGGTCAAACAAATATTGAAAATTAATACCGGATTTTGTATTTATATAAGTTTCAATTTCTCCTGTAGTAACCACTTTATTATGAAAATCATGATTTAAACCCCGCAGTATTTCTCGAAATTTGGTATCGTCATTTATAATAGAAGCAATCATGTGCATCACAGCCCAGCCTTTTACATAATTGTCATTGCTGCCGTCTTCGTTTATTCCGTATCTAGCGATAACAGGTTTATCATTTCCTATTGTTCTGAATCGGCCGTTCATAAATTCATTTCCTGCTTGCTTACCGCATAAATCAGCAATTACAAGTTCTTCGCCTAAACCGGCAAATCCTTCCTGAATCCATCTGTCGGCTATATCGCCAGCTGTAATATTATTTCCAAACCATTCATGAGCGATTTCATGCACAATAATTTTATCTGTTTTTTTGCCCCAGCCGGTATTCGAAATATCACCACCTTTTTTGTTTGTTCCTTTTTTATACGAACTGCCATATGCAACAGCACTTTGATGTTCCATTCCTATGTATGGAGCATCAACCATTTTAAATCCGTCTTCATAAAAAGGGTATGGGCCATACCAATTTTCAAGAGATTTCAGGGTGATATTAACCTCAGGAATCATATGTTTTTCTGCTTTTTCTTTATTGTAATCAAGAATCCAAAAATCCATATTTAAAGGTCCTTTTTCACCATTAAAAGTAGATTGAAGATTGACATAATTTCCAATATAAAAAGTAATTCCGTAATGATTAATAGGGTTTTTTACTTCCCATTTATATGTTGAAGTAGTAGCAGTATTTTTAATTTTGCTTTTTAATCTTCCATTTCCAATTGCGATTAAATTATCTGCCGCGGTAATACTAATACTTGCTCCTTTATCTGGTTCATCGTATAAAGCATTTTTGCAAGGATACCACAAACTCGCTCCTTTGTATTGGCAGGCAACAGAAATCCACGGACGATTTAATGAATCTTTTGCCCAGACTAAACCTCCGTCCCAAGGCGGTTTAATAGATTCTGTAGGTTTTCCCGAATAATAAATGGTGATTTTATTGTTTTTTGAGGATTGTTTTTGTGGTAGTTTTAAATACCAAATATTTTCATTTTGAGTATATTCAATTTTTTTTCCTTTTTGAAAAACACTATCAATTTTAAGCGGTGCAATAAGATCAATCTGCATTAAATGAGAATGTTTTTTCTGAATCACATTGTATTCAATTTCATTTTTTCCTAAAATGCTTTTATTTAAATAATCTGGTTTTACACTTAAATCGTAATGTTGAATGTCCCACCAAATTCGTTCTGGAGTAATAGAACCGTTTAAAGTATCTTGTTTGGTCGGGATTCTTAAAGACTCATTTTGCTGTGCTTGAAGTGAGCAGAACAACAAATTGAAAAGGACAAGAAAAGCAGTTTTTTTATGAATTATCAAATACGTAAGCATACACGGATTTTTTTAAATTATAAAATCCGTGTAAATTACATTAAATTATTTGAATAATACTTTGATTGTCATCTTTAGTTTGGATGGATTTACTTAGTGTTTTTTGATTAAAACTTCTTTGAAAATTCCCCTATTGGAAAAATTACTAATGTCAGTTTTATTTTTAGGTGTTAAGTCATACCGAATGTTAGAAATAATCTCATTTTTGGATGATAGTTTTAAATCTTCTATTGATAAGAAAGAAACAATATTAAGACTTTTAGTTCTGATGAAAATATTTGTTTTTTTTAATTTTAAAACATTTAAATGTTCGGATTCCATACTTTGAATATCATTTAAATTATAAAAGAAAATACTGTCTCTAGATTCTTTAAAAGTTTCAAATTGATATTTTTTATAACCTTGATTTCTACTTAAAAAGCCTTCGTTTTGAAAAATTTTAGTTTTGATTTTAATTCCTTGTTCATCACTAACCTTAATTTCTAAAGGCACAAAGATTTTTTTTGCCTCTATTTCGTCATCAAGTTTTTCACAAATAACACCAGAAATTTCTCTTATTGTTGGAATAGCGTCAAAATACTGAAAAGGTAATGGATCAATATTTTCAATGTCAAATACATCTGTCGAATCTAAAATAACATAACCAAATTTGTATGAATCATGTCCCCCCCAAGCATCATATTTATAAATAACTTTCGAGGAATTTTCAATCTTTTGAACGAAAAGTTCTGAAGTTTTATACTTTAAATCACAACTTACAATTAAAATTAGGATTGTTATAAATATAAAACTTTTAAAATATTCCATTAGTTCGTCTGAATTAAACTATCGAATCTCTCCAACAAATTCTTCAATTTTTCCACTGCCGCTTTCGCTTAAATGTTTGATAAAAGCACTTCCAATAATAGCGCCTTTTGCGTATTTTGTAGCTTGATTAAAAGTCTCTTTATTAGAAATTCCGAAACCAACAATTTGAGGGTTTTTCAAATTCATTGCTGCAATTCTTTCGAAATAAGTTTCCTGAGTATTTCCAAAACCAGATTGAGATCCCGTAACACTTGCAGAACTTACCATATATATGAAACCGTTTGAAACGCTGTCAATAAAACGAATGCGTTCGTCGGAAGTTTGCGGCGTAATCAAAAACACATTAATTAAACCGTATTTTTCGAAAATAGCTTTGTATTCATCTGCGTAGACATCAACCGGAAGATCTGGAATAATTAAACCGTCAATTCCAATTTCGGCACATTTTTTACAAAAAGCCTCGACACCGTATTGTAACATCGGATTAAAATATCCCATGATAATCAACGGAATTTTTACGCTTTCGCGGATGTTTTGCAGCTGGTCAAAAAGAATTTGAGTGGTCATTCCGTTATGAAGTGCCGTCGTAGAACTTGCCTGAATAGTTGGTCCGTCTGCCAAAGGATCGCTGAAAGGAAGACCGATTTCGATTAAATCAACTCCGTTTTTTTCTAAATCCTGAATAATCTGCACGGTGTCGTTTAAGTTTGGATATCCGGCAGAAAAGTAAATAGATAGTATTTTTTTATCTTCTTGTAACTTTTGAGTTATTCTGTTCATTATTATACTTTTTTGTGCCACAGATTAAAAAGATTTAAATGATTTTTTTTAATAATTTAATCTGTGAGAATCTGTGAAATCTGTGGCATTATTTTTTAATTTTTTAAAACCTTACTTATCCAATTATCATTTTGTTTTTCAACCAATAATAATCCAGAATCTGAATCATTCATTTGTTCAACTAATTCGCCTTTATTATTCCAAAAAGCACTTTTTCCTCCCGAAGGATAACCCCAAGATTCTCCGCTAAAATTTGACATCAAAACATTCAACTTATGTTTTTGAGCATAAGTCTGTAGATCTCTGTAGGCATTTGGAATCCCGTTTGGAGAAAAGAAAATGCTGGCAATATAAATGTCAGCGTTATTTTTTTCTGCATTTTCAGGATGCTTCGGATTATCGATATCAGCACAAATGGCAAATGAAATCTTTTGATTCTCAATCGTAATCAATGGATTATGATCAAACGAAGATTGGAAAAATTCATCTTCACCTTCATGCAAAAACTGTTTTGTGTAAACAGAAACCGAATCGTTTGGAGCAATAATAAATTCGCCAATAAACAATTGATTCTCAATTAAAATTGGAGCACCGGCAATAATGATAATATTTTTATCTGTAGCCAAATCTTTAAGATGATCTATTCTGTAATCATCTTCGGCGAAAGCCAGATCCATAGCATTTTCTCTTTCGTAACCCGTAATTGACATTTGGGGAAAAGCTATTAATTGAGCTCCATTTTGTGCAGCCAATTCTATAAGCTTATAATGGTCTAATAAATTTGAAGCAATATTTCCGCGTTTTGGTTTGGTCTGTGCTGCCGCTAAAATCATTTTCTACTTATTTGTTTTCCGTGTAAATCCAAGCCGTTCTTCCAGATTTGAGTTTGACTTGAACTCTTTTATACGAATTAGATTCAAATTGATCGACTTTTAATAATTCTGAATGTGAAACTTCAAAAACGGCACCATGTATAATGTCTTCCAGGTTTTCACTTGGTACTGCGACAACGTAATCTGCCATTCCAAATTCTTCTTCAATTTGAAGGCTTTTTAGTTTGTAGCCCAATATTTGATCTTGAGTTCCAACTAAAACTTTATTAAAAATCTGCATCTGAATTTGTTTCGATCTTAGTGTTCCGTATGAGAATAATAGTTCCATAATTATGATTTTTCTCGTTATTTGTTAGCGTTGGCGATTTTAAAAACCAACGTCCAAATTACAATTTTTATTACAATTTAAAGTAATCAATATAGTTATCTAAATCTTTATCGCCACGACCAGAAAGACTGATTACTACAACATCTGTAGGTTTGAATTTCTTTTGATCCAAAACGGCAAAAGCGTGAGCACTTTCAATTGCTGGAATTATTCCTTCTAATTTCGTTAATTGTAAACCTGCATTCATGGCATCATCATCGGTTACAGAGAAAAATTCACCGCGTCCGCTTTGTGCCAAATGCGCGTGTAAAGGTCCAACCCCAGGATAATCTAATCCCGCAGAAATAGAATACGGTTCTGTAATTTGTCCGTCAGGAGTTTGCATTAAAAGCGTTTTACAGCCGTGAATAACCCCCACTTTTCCTAATTTACTCGTTGCCGCACTATGGCCGCTGTCAACGCCTTTTCCTGCTGCTTCAACAGCAATAATTCCAACTTCTGGCTCGTGTAAAAAGTGATAATAAGTTCCTGCTGCGTTACTTCCGCCGCCAATACAAGCTACGACATAATCAGGATTTTCACGTCCTTCTTTTTCTTTTAACTGCCATTTGATTTCTTCGGAGATAATACTCTGAAAACGAGTTACCATATCTGGATAAGGATGCGGTCCAATCGCCGATCCGATGATATAATGTGTGTCTACAGGATTGTTAATCCAATCACGAATTGCTTCGTTTGTAGCATCTTTTAAAGTTCGAGATCCTGAAAGTGCAGGACGAACTTCAGCGCCTAACATTTTCATACGTGCTACGTTTGGAGCTTGACGCGCAATGTCGATTTCTCCCATATAAACAATACAATCAATTCCCATTAAGGCACAAACCGTTGCTGTTGCTACACCGTGCTGACCAGCGCCTGTTTCGGCAATAATTCGTTTTTTGCCCAAACGTTTGGCTAATAAAATCTGTCCAATTGTATTGTTGACTTTATGTGCTCCTGTATGGTTTAAATCTTCTCTTTTTAGATATACTTTTGTATTGTATTTTTCAGATAAGCGCTTTGCAAAATACAACGGACTTGGACGTCCAACATAATCTTTCAGCAGTTGGTTGAATTCTGCTTTAAAATCGGGTTCATCCATAATGCTTAAGTATTTCTGGCGCAGTTCTTCTACATTTGGATATAACATTTCTGGAATATAAGCACCTCCAAATTCTCCGTAATATCCTTTTTCGTTAACGTTAAAACTCATTTTTTTAAATTTTAAAAGTTGGCAACATCAAATTTGCGTTTGAAATTGCTAAATAGATTTTTATTCTTAAGCCCAGCTTCGATTTCAAATTTACTATTTACATCGACAGCGTAGATTGGTAAATTGGTTTTTGAAATTTCTTCAATGGCTTTTAATTCTTTCATTCCGATTCCGCCGCTTAAAAAGAAAGGTTTTTTCGAATTGTATTTTTTTAATATCGTCCAGTCGAAAGTTGTCCCGTTTCCGCCAGGCAGTTTTCCTTTGGTGTCAAATAGAAAATAATCGCACACAGATTCAAAAGGTTTTACACTTTCAAAATCAAAATTTTCATCTGCTGAAAATACTTTAATAATTTCGACTTTTTTTGGCAATTGTATTTTTAATTCCGAACAAAACTCCACAGATTCATTTCCGTGTAATTGAACGGCTTGTAAATTGTATTTTGTTACTTTTTCTAGAATTTCTACCTGACTTTGGTTTACAAAAACACCCACTTTTTTGACTGTTTTTATAAGTTCAGGAATTGTTCCGTTAAAATATCGCGCGGATTTTTCCCAGAAAATAAATCCCATATAATCGGGTAGGAGTGCGCCTACTTCGAGAATGTTTTCAGGATATTTCATACCGCATATTTTGAGTTTCATTTTTTTATACTGCTTTAAGCTTTAGGCAATAGGCTTTAAGCTTTTTGCTTTGTGCTGATTTTTTTATTTTTTTTTGCCACGAAGGCGCTAAGACACTAAGTTTATTTCTTTTCACAAAGGAGCACAAATTAAATTTGCGCCTTTGTGACTTTGTGGCAAACCTTTATAGAACTAGTTTGTTAATAAATTCTGTTGCGGCTTGTCCGGCGTTATCGGTTTTCATGAAGTTTTCTCCAATTAAGAAACCTTTGTAACCGTATGGTTTTAGTTCTTGAATGGCTTCTACTGATGAAATGCCGCTTTCGGAAACTTTTACAAAATCGTCTGGAATTTGCGATGCTAAATCTTTACTGAAATCCAAACTGACTTCGAATGTTTTTAGGTTTCTATTGTTTACACCAATCATATCCAAACTTGGCATAATTGATTTTTCTAATTCTTCCTGATTATGAACTTCAAGCAAAACTTCCAAATCTAATTTCTTCGCAAATTCAGATAATGATTTTATCTCTTCGCGGGTTAAAACAGCAGCAATCAAAAGAATTAAATCGGCGCCGTGTGCTTTTGCTTCTAAAATCTGGTATTCATCTACAATAAATTCTTTTCGCAAAAGCGGAATATTTACCGAAGCTCTTGCCAAAAGTAAATCATCTAAAGATCCTCCAAAATATTTTCCGTCAGTTAAAACGGAAATTCCGCAAGCGCCCGCAGCTTCGTAGCCTTTTACAACTTCTTCAACCGTGAAATTATTGTTGATAATTGATTTTGAAGGAGAACGACGTTTGTGTTCTGCAATAATTCCAGAATTGCTTTCTTTTAATTTCTGGCTAAGAGAAATAGTTTGTTTTCCAAAAAACACAGAAGCTTCCAACTGAGAAACAGGAATGATTGATTTTTTGAGAATGACTTCTCGTTTTTTGTCTATTATTATTTTATCTAGGATATTCATTTTTTTAAGATGCTAAGTTTCTAAGGTACTGAGGTACTAAGTTTTTTAAAGAGATAACTCTTGTAATTTTTTAAGTGACTGAAATCCTTTTCCAGATAGTAAACTTTCTTTTGCTAATTCAAATCCTTCAAGTGGCGAACATTTTGTAACGGTTGCAATTGCCATTGCGGCATTGGCGCAGACCACATTATTTTGTGCTTCGGTTCCTTTTCCAGAAATGATATTGGTAAAGATTTCAGCTGATTCTTCGATTGTTTTTCCGCCTTCAATTTCAGACTGTGATAAAAGATGAACGCCAAAATCTTCCGGATTTAACATTCCTTCCATGTGGTTCGAAATGGTTTTTGTAGGACCAGTTAGTGAAATTTCATCATAGCCGTCAAGCGAATGTAAAATGGTAAAATTGACATCTGTATTTTGATATAAATAAGCATACATTCTCGCCAATTCTAAGTTGAAAACACCAACTAATTGGTTTTGTGGAAATGATGGATTTACCATTGGTCCCAACATATTAAAGAAAGTTTTTACGGCCAGTTCTTTTCTAATTGGCCCAACATTTTTCATCGCTGGGTGAAATAATGGAGCATGCAAAACACAAACTCCGGCTTTGTCAATACATTTTTCTAAAAACAAAGGATCATTACTGAATTTAATTCCCATTTTTTCCATCACGTTACTGGATCCTGAAATAGAGGAAACTCCGTAATTTCCGTGTTTGGCAATTTTAATTCCGGCTCCTGCCGAAACGAAAGAAGCTAAAGTTGATATATTGAAAGTATCTTTTCCGTCACCGCCCGTTCCGCATAAATCGATTGTATTATAGGCTGATAAGTCAACACGGATACATAATTCTAATAAAGCTTCGCGAAAGCCCGAAAGTTCATCAATTGTAATGCTTCGCATCATAAAAACAGTCAAAAATGCCGAAATCTGGCTTGGATTGTATTGACCTGTTGAGATATTAATCAATACTTGTTTCGCTTCTTCTTTGGTAAGTACTTCGTGATTGATTAATTTATTTAATATAGTTTTCATTTTTTTTTAAAGTTGCTAAGGTTCTAAGATGCTAGGATTTTAAGTTTTTTGTTTTCTGTGACTGAAAACGGAGACTGTGACTAAAAACTAACTCTTAATCCAATTCTCTAACATTCTCTTTCCATTTGGAGTCAGTACACTTTCTGGGTGAAATTGAACGCCTCTTACATCATAATTTTTATGTCTTAAAGACATTACTTGTCCGTTTTCATCAAACGAAGTGGCTTCGAGTTCGTCAGGAAGATTGGCATCTACAACCCAAGAATGGTATCTTCCAACTTCAAATTCATTTCCTAAACCTTCAAATAAAATCTCATCATCTACCACCGTTTTTACATTCGTGGCAACGCCATGATACACTTTATCAAGATTTGAAAGTGTTCCTCCAAAAACTTCCCCAATTGCTTGCTGTCCCAAACAAACACCAAGAATGCTTTTTGTTGGACTGTATTTTTCGATTACGGCTTTTAATAAACCTGCTTCATCTGGAATTCCAGGTCCTGGAGAAAGTAATATTTTATCAAAAGATGCGATTTCATCAATATCAAATTCATCGTTTCTATAAACGGTAACTTCGCAGTTTAAATCTTCTAAATAGTGCACTAAATTATAAGTGAAACTATCGTAATTGTCTATAACTAATATTTTTTTCATTTTTTTTGAGGTTCTAAGTTGCTAAGGTTCTGAGTTACTAAGTTTTTCAACTGAGACTGTAAACCTTGACTGAATACTTTTTTATTTTTCTCGAACGTATTTCTCAATGATAATATGATCTACGCCTAATTTTTCTACTTTTTCGATTCCTTTTTGAATCAAGGTGTCATTTTGAACTTTTACTACAAATTCGAATTTGTTGTTTTCCCAGTTGCGATTGTTAAAATATTCTAGATTTTCGGTATAAATACTGTCTTTCAAAGTATATTTTCCACCACCTGCGAAGTATAATGCTGTTGTTGAATCTTTTCCGTTTTTCAAATCATGATTAAGAAAAGCAAAGTGAGAATCATTTATAATCTTAATCATTTTGGTGTTTTTATTGAAAGTTGAAAAAGTTGAATCTTTCTCAGTAGTTTCAGCTGATATAAGTCGCCAGGTTCCTTCAATTGGATTTTGCTTTTTTTCTGAATTACAAGCTGTGATCGTAATGATTAAAATTAAAATTGAAATTGCTTTTTTCATGGTTTTTTATGGTTTGTTTTTTGATTGTTTTAGGGTTTACCAATCTTTGTCTCCAGTGGTTGAAACCACTGGCTATATTTGTATAACATTCTTTTAATTTGCTTTTCAAATATTGCCCGAGGTTTTAACCTCGGGTACACTGAGACTGATAACGGCGACTGAACACTAAATTTTCTCTGCCATTTCCAGTGCTGTATTCAGTGCTCTTAATTTATTGTAAACTTCCTGCATTTCACTTTCTTCGTCAGAACTTGCTACAATTCCTGCACCTGCTTGACAATGCAATTGATGATTTTTAGATAAGAAAGTTCGAATCATAATCGCGTGATTAAAGTTTCCGTCAAAATCCATAACACCAATTGCACCTCCGTAAAAATTACGATTGGTTTTTTCGCAGTCTTCAATTAACTGCATGGCTCTGTGTTTTGGAGCGCCGCTTAAGGTTCCCGCAGGAAAAGTATCTGCTACAACCTGCATAGTTGTCGCTTTATCGTGTAAATGTCCCGTTACTTTTGAAACTAAGTGAATTACGTGAGAGAAAAACTGAACTTCTCTGTATTTTTCTACATTAACATCATGACCATTTCGGCTTAAATCATTTCTTGCCAAATCGACTAACATTACGTGTTCACTGTTTTCTTTTTTATCTTCAGAAAGTTCTTTTGCCAAAAGTGCGTCACGTTCGTCGTCTCCAGTTCTTTTAAAAGTTCCAGCAATTGGATGAATTTCGGCTTTTCTATCTTTTACAATAATTTGTGCTTCTGGCGAAGAACCGAATATTTTGAAATCTCCATAATCAAAAAAGAACAAATACGGAGAAGGGTTAATGCTTCTTAAAGCTCTATAAACATTAAACTCATCACCTTTAAAACCTTGAGTAAAACGGCGTGATAATACTAATTGAAAAACGTCGCCACGGTAACAGTGTTTTTTGGCTAAAGCCACATTTTCCTTAAATTCTTCATCGGTTAAATTAGAGAAACCTTCACCTTCTTTTGAGAATTTATACGAAGCAATATTTCTAGATTGTAACAACTGCTCAATTTCTGAAATATTATTTTTTCCGTCTAAGCTATGGCAGAAAATATAAGCTTCATTTTTAAAGTGGTTAATTGCAATTATATTTTGATAAACCGCATAAAAAACATCCGGGATTGAAGTTGCATTGTCTTTTTTAGCAATCGAAACTTTCTCAAAATAACGAACAGCATCATAAGAAATGTATCCAAATAATCCGTTGTTGATGAACTTGAAATCATTTTTTTCAGATTTAAACTGAGCTGAAAATTCCTGAATTACCTGCGGAATATTTATTGAAGAATCGATATTGATTTTTTCTGAAGTTCCGTCTGGAAAAGTTTTGGAAATTACCTCGTTTTCTATTTTGATAGTAGCAATTGGATTGCAGCAGATATAAGAGAAACTGTTGTCATTTCCGTGATAATCACTACTTTCTAATAATAAACTGTTTGGGAATTTATCACGGATTTTAAAATAAATACTCACCGGCGTAACGGTATCTGCCAGAATTTGCTTGTAATTTGTATTAAGGATAAAAGGTTTCAATGTATATAGTTTTTTAATTGCGTTAGTTTTATTTCAATTTTGGATCAAAAAAAAAGGCTTGTCGTGATGACAAGCCTTTTATATTTGTAGTTTTGAAAATACCATAGGAAGCTTAGTTCACGACGTTTGACGTAAATTGTTCCACCACCAAGTATTGTTCATTATTGTTCTCATTTCTTTATTTTGATGTGACAAAGATATAAATGTAATTTTAAATAGAGTACATAAAATTTCAAAAAAAACTTTTCAAAATTTCAAAATTTGTTAAATTTTATTTAGCTAATATATGTCAACTCCTTAATTTCCAATAGCAAGAGTGTTGTTTACATTTAATCTAAAATCTGGATTTCCTTTTATATTTGGAAGGTAAAACAGTTCACTTAATTTCATTTTTGTGAATTGTAGGTCGTTTGCAGGATTACTATAATAGTTTTTTATTCCTGAATTATTGCTTGCTGATTCACTTTCTATTTCCCCTTTACAGTTATTTGCGATAACATTTTTGAAGCTTATTTTAGACAAATTAGCCTCGCCATTTCCAAGTGAACCCTCTAATAAAATGAAAGGTTCAAAACCAGAAACAACACTATTAGTTAAACTAAAAAAAGTATTTTCTCTAATGTACGCAGATTCTCTAACCAAGCCTTGATTGTTTTCTTCTAAATTAACCAAAGTGATATTACTAGCATTTATTCGGGTCATTTTTTTCGTCATATCGGTATTGGCAATTTTCTCGTAAGAGTCCACCTCAAAACATCTTGAACCTGAAATATCTGAAGAAAATGGATGACGAACTGCAATGCTATTAGTAATGTTGATTTGAGCACCTTGTGTAAAATCAAAATCATCATCGGTAGTTCTAAATGAGATTAGATTATTGAGATTTAAATCTCCTCCATAACATTCAAACGAATCATCATTTGAAAAACTAATCTGAATATTGCTGACAATTGTTTTTCTTCCAACACCAGCAAGCGAAAGTCCGTTAAGCTCTTTTGAAGCACTTAATTTTCTTCCTGCATATTCGATTCTAACATATTTCAAAATACCCGAGTTGTCTTCTGGATCCTGACCGCCGTAATGATTTAAAGTTGGTTCTAGGTCAAAAGGCAAAGTATGAACACCGCCTAAAGAATTAATTGGCGCTTTTCCTAAAACAATAATACCGCCCCAGTCGCCTGGTTTTCTATTGTTTATTTCTTTTTCTGATGTAAAAATAATTGGATCGGTTTCAAGACCTTCAGCAATAATTTTTGCTCCGTTTGTAATTACGAGCGTACCGCAGGTTTTGTCGTCTCCACGAATTACAGTTCCTGGCTCTATAGTTAAAGTAGCATTATTGGTAACGTAAACAACACCAACTAAATGATACGTATTTCGTTTTAATAATCTAGTGTCTTTATCTATATTTCCGGCAATTATATTAGTTGCTTCACTATAGTCATTTACAGCAGGTCTAAAACTAGTCCAGTTGTTCATCCAGTTTGTATTTCCTGTAATTCCTTTTGGCTGTTGCTGGGCATGTACGAAAAAGCTGATAATGAATGAAATAGATGCAATACGTAATTTTGTTTTCATAACTATGATTTTGATTTCTAGTTTTTGATTTTTTTAATTTCCCCAAAATTAGAAGCCGTATGTTAATCAAAGTCCCAAGGCTTATTACGAAAGCGTTACTATACCGTTAAGAATGTTAAGCTTATGAAAAGTATACTAAAAGTATAGAAATATAAAACCCTGACCGTTTAAAACGATCAGGGTTTTTATAAAATTTTTGAACTAGTAAGTCTTAAAAAAATTAGAATTTTAAAGCTACAGTTAATTCAAATTCGTCGTTGATAGTTTTGTCTCCTAAACCTTCGAAGAAGCTACCTGAACCGTATTTAATATCGTATTTAGTTCTGTCAACTTTGAAAGCAGTTGTAGCAGTGTTTCCTTTTACAGTGATATCAAAAGTTACTGGTTTAGTAATTCCTTTAATAGTTAAGTCAGCAGTAACAGTGTAAACGTCAGTAGATTTAGCACCGATAGTTTTGAAAACTAATTTAGAAGTTGGGAATTTATCAGTTCCAAAGAAATCGTCAGCTTTTAAGTGACCGTTTAATTTTCCTTGGTATTCTCCAGTTAAATCTGTAGAAGTTAATGAAGTCATGTCAACAGTAAAGCTACCACCAACTAATTTTTTTCCTTTGAAAACTACAGCTCCATCTTTGAAGTTTACAGTTCCAGAGTGCTCTCCAGTTACTTTTTTACCTACCCATTTGATAGTAGATGCTTTTACGTCGATTTTTTTAGTTTGAGCGTTTACTGAAATACCAGCTGCTGCTACGAATAATGCTATTGCAATTGTTTTTAAATTTTTCATGTTTTTTAAATTAAAATTTGAATTTGATTAATAAATAATTATAGAGTGATAAATAATTCTTCGTGAGATTTTCTAACTTTTTTCTGGTGCTGTGATTTATCTTCATCATGTCTGTAACCTACTGTAGCGATTACTGATGCATTTAAACCTAATTTGTCGAAACCTAAAATTTCGTTGAATTTTGCAGCATTGAAACCTTCCATTGGAGTAGCATCGATTTTTAATTCGGCAGCCGCATTTAATAAGTTTCCTAAAGCTAAATAAGTTTGTTTTGCAGTCCAGATGTGTTTTGCTTCAGCAGATAAATTGGCAATTACACCTTTCATCATATCGCTGAATCCGCCTAATGCATCAACTGGAACTCCTCTTGTAGCGCTGATGTTGTCAATATATTTGTCAACAGAAGTGGTGTCAAGATTCAAATCATTTGCAAAAATGAATAGGTGAGAAGCATCTGTAATTTGAGTTTGTCCCCAAGCTGCCGCTTTTAATTCTTCTCTTAGTGCTGGATTTTCAACGATAATAACTTTGTATGGTTGTAATCCGTATGAAGAAGCGCTTAATCTAACTGCTTCTTTTAAGGTATTTAAATCTGCATCAGAGATTTTTTTTCCTGCATCAAATTGTTTTGTTGCATATCTCCAATTTTGATTTTCTACGAAATTGCTCATAATATCTATTTTATTTGTTGGTTCTAAATTTTTCTAGTAACTGATTTAAGAAAACTAATTCTTCTGGTTTTAAATTGTTTGCAAATGTATGTTCATGATCGTCAACTTTAGGATCTAATTCTTTTAAAACATTCAATCCTTTTTCAGTGATCAGAACTTCGATTTTTCTTCGATTATCTGGACATACATTTCGCGTTACAAATTCTTTTAATAATAATTTGTCAACCAGCCTTGTTGTGTTGCTTGTTTTAGCAAGCATTCGTTCTTGTATTACGCACATGTTGGCCGGTTTCCCTTTTTGCCCTCTTAATATACGTAACACATTGTATTGTTCTCCAGATAAATCATACGGTTTAAGTAACTCGTTGAAATGATCCTGAACTACATTCTGCGTGTACACGATATTCAGAATAACTTTTTTCGCATTATCCATCTTAACCGTACTCTTAATAACCTCTTCAATTGTCATAGTCGCAAGTGTATAATTTGTATATACAAATGTATAACTTTTAATAGTTGTATATACAAGTGTCATGTTAAAAATTTGTTAATTCTAAAAAAGTGTAAGAATTCAAAGAGCTATGAGGATTAAAACCAATATTAAAATTAATTTTATTTTTTAATTAAAACGCTGATTTTTAAATATTTAACTTAAAGATAAACGAAATGTGGAGTTGTATCGAATTTTATTTCTTTAGTTGCTGAGTTTTACAAAAGAAATAGGTATCAAGGTCAAAATCTTTTTTAATTTTGATTTATCTGATGGTTTTAAAGCTTTTGAAAATCTATTTTTGAGCTGTTTCTAAACTCAGAGAGCAAAAAACCTTTAGAAATTTCATTAAAATCTTCTATTTCTTTCAAAATCCAATTCTCATCACGACCCAATTCTTTTGCTATTATTCGAGCTGTTTTTTCAGCACATTGAATTGCTGCTCTTGTGTCTAAGAATAATAATCGAACGCGTCTTGCCAAAACATCATCAACGGTTCTCGCCATTTCGTAACGCACAGCCCAAACCACTTCTGCTATTGTGAATTCATGATCTGGATGCAGTTTTTCTTTTAGTTGAGGTTCTTCCTTTTGCAATTGTATTATTTTCGAAATATCTGAACCATAGATATACAAATGATTTTCTCTGTCTTGATTAGTAGTCGGTTTATTTCCATGAATGGATAAGTGCTGTGTAGCACATGTCTTTTTTGGAAGTCTGCCTTTTAAAATAGCTTTGTCAATTATTTCTTCAGCCATTTTTCGATACGTTGTCCATTTCCCACCGGTAATAGTTATTAAGCCGGTTTCTGAAACAATGATTTTATGGCTTCTCGAAACTTCTTTAGTACTTTTTCCTTCTTCTTTAGGCGCTGCCAAAGGACGTAAACCTGCAAAAACCGAAAGTACATCGGCTCTTGTCGGTTTTTTTGCTAAAAAACGCTGTGCAGTTTCCAAGACAAATTGAATTTCACTTTCTAATGCAATAGGTTCTAAACTTTGCTTTTTGATTAAAGTATCAGTAGTACCAACAACAATACGATTGTGCCACGGAACAGCAAATAATACTCTGCCGTCTTTGGTTTTCGGAATCATTAAAGCATGTTCGCCGGGTAGAAAAGATTTGTCAAAAACTAGATGAATTCCCTGACTTGGTACAATATATTTTTTGTAAACCGTGTCGTTCAATTTCATTATAGCATTGGTAAAAACTCCTGTTGCATTTATTACAACCGCACCCTTTAGGTTATAAGTAATTCCAGTTTCTTGATCTGTGGCCTGAACTCCAGTTATTTGATTTTTGTCGTCTTTTACTAAATTGACAACTTTTGCATAATTTAAAACACAAGCTCCATTTTCTGCTGCAGTCTGAGCAAGATTAATTGCCAAACGAGAATCATCGAATTGACCGTCGTGGTAAACAACGCCATTTACCAATCCGTTTTCCTGCACGTTTGGAAGCATTTCAATAGTTTTCTTTTTTGAAATGTATTTGGAACTGCCTAAACTTAAACAGCCCGACAATAAATCGTAGATTTTTAATCCGATAGTGTAAAAATACCCGCTCCACCAATTGTAATTCGGAATCACAAAAGATTGATTTTTGACTAAATGACCAGCATTCTTCGCCATCAATCCTCTTTCTTTTAACGCTTCTCGAACCAAATGAATATCTCCTTGTTCCAGATAACGCACACCGCCATGAACCAATTTAGTGCTTCGGCTAGAAGTTCCCTTTGCAAAATCGACGGCTTCTAATAAGATGGTTTTGTAACCTCGGCTTGCAGCGTCAATGGCAGTTCCTAGTCCGCTTGCTCCACCGCCGATAATTATTACGTCCCAATTTTCGGTATTTTGTAGTTTGGATAACTGCTCTGAACGATTCATATTTAAGGGACTTATTTGTTTAAAGCAAACTTAACGAAATGAAATTAAAAATTCATGAAGAAGTCAACTTTGTCAAAGTTTGTTTACCCTAAAAGTCAGAAACCCGACAGGTTTTAAAACCTGTCGGGTTTGATTAAGTATATTTTTAATTTAGTTTGCTCGCGTGAGGGATAGGAGCTAACTGCCGAAGCAGTGCGGATAGCCCGACAGCATCGCGATAAAAGGGCGAATAACCACAAAGTTAGTTTGCCCTTTTATCGCTATGGTGGCACGCCCCAATGATTTTAGATTTTAGATTTTAGATTGGAATTTGGGATTTAGATTTTGGAATTTGAACAAATTAAAGTTAACCGCAAAGAGCGCAAGTTTTTTTTTACAAGCAGGAGTTTTATAAAGCGCAAGGTTCGCAAAGCTTTATAAATAAACTTTGCGAACCTTGCGTATATCTTTGCGTGCTTTGCGGTTAAGTAACTTTGAACATATTTAACCGCAAAGAGCGCAAGGTTTTTTTTACAAGCAGGAGTTTTATAAAGCGCAAGGTTCGCAAAGCTTTATAAATAAACTTTGCGAACCTTGCGTATATCTTTGCGTGCTTTGCGGTTAAATAAACTTTAAACTTGAAACATTTATTTTAATGAGGAAGTTTATCCTTAATCAAACCGTAAACCCAAGTTCCAAAAATAGCACTTACTAAAGTAACGGCTATCACCGTTGCTCCAGTTCCAATTTGAGCAAAAAGCGGTCCGGGACAAGCTCCGGTAATCGCCCATCCGAAACCAAACATAAGTCCGCCGTAGATTTGTCCTTTGTTGAACGTTTTTGGCTGAATTTCTATTTTTTCGCCATCAAGAGTTTTGATATTGAATTTTTTAATTAATTGTACTGAAATCAATCCAACAAAAACAGCGCAGCCAATTACTCCATACATGTGAAACGATTCAAGATGAAACATTTCCTGAATGCGGAACCAGCTGATGATTTCGGCTTTTACGAATACAATTCCGAAAAAGATTCCGACGATTAAATATTTAAGATTTGCGAATGCAGTTTCTTTTTTATGGCTTGCGTTGATTCCTTCGCTATCTGTGTTTTTATTTTCTAAATTATTCATTTTTGAAATTTTAAAGTGAAAGAATATACGGCAAAATCAAAAGCGACATTACAAAACCGCCAATCATAAAACAGATTGTTGCAACTACTGAAGGCCATTGTAAATTTGAAATTCCCATAATTGCATGTCCGCTCGTACATCCGCCTGCATAACGCGTTCCGAAACCAACTAAAAATCCGCCCACAACCATCATGATAAAGCCGCGAAGGGTAAATAAACTTTCCCAAGAAAATAATTGTGAAGGAACTAATCCGGTGTGATCTGTAATTCCGTAACCCGCTAACTGCTCTGAAAGTTCTGGAGAAATAACAACCGTATTGGGATTCGACAAGAAATAAGAAGCAATAACACCGCCAAGAAATATTCCGAAAACAAAGAATAAATTCCAGCTTTCTTTTTTCCAGTCGTATTTAAAAAAGGAAATATTTGCAGGAATACAAGCCGCGCAAATATGACGAAGCGACGAACTTATCCCAAAAGATTTATTTCCGATAATTAATAAAATTGGAACAGTTAATCCAATTAATGGGCCAGCAACGTACCACGGCCAAGGTTCTTTTATGATTTCAAGTATACTCATTTTTTTAGGTTCAAAGGTTCAAAGGAGCAGAGGTTCAAAGGGGAAAACTTTGTCGCTTTGCACCTTTGCCTCTCTGTACCTTAAAAAATTATGCGTTTAATGTTTTGCTTTGACAAACAAAATCTGATTTTGGAAGATTAGTTTTTGAAATCGCTCCAAAACCGCCTTCAACTTCAGAGAAATTTCTAAAGCCTCGAGCTTGCAGAATAGAAGCGGCAATCATACTTCTATAGCCGCCCGCACAATGCAGATAAAAATGCTCATTTGGGTTAATGTCTTTTACCCAATCATTAATATATGCCAAAGGTTTGCTGTAAGCATCTTCGATATGTTCTGCAGCGTATTCTGTTTCTTTACGAATATCAACAATTTTATCAGTTTCGATATTTAATTCGTTTGCAAACTGTTCAGCGGTAATTCGGTTTACGGTATCAGTTTCAAAACCTGCTTTCTGCCAAGCTTCAAATCCGCCATCTAAATGTCCGATAATAGTATCAAAACCAACACGACTTAAACGTGTAACGGTTTCTTCTTCCATTCCAACAGTTGTAACCAAGATAATTGGCTGTTTAACGTCGGCAATCAAAGTTCCAACCCACGGAGCAAAATCACCATTGATTCCGATATTGATTGACTGCGGAATAAATCCTTTATGGAAATCAGCGGCACTTCTTGTGTCTAGAATCAAAGCACCGGTTTCTTCAGCAACTGCTTCAAATTCGTTTACATTAATGGCTTTCATTCCGTTATGCAGAACGGTTTCAAAACTTTCATAACCACCTTTGTTCATTGCCACATTCATACTGAAATAGGCTGGAGGAGGTAATAGTCCATCGGTTACTTCTGCAATAAATTCGGCTTCGGTCATATTGGCGCGCAAAGCATAATTGGTTGCTTTCTGATTACCTATAGTAGAAACGGTTTCTTTACTCATGTTTTTTCCGCAGGCGCTTCCCGCACCATGCGCAGGGTAAACAATAACATCATCAGCAAGAGTCATAATTTTATTTCTTAAAGAATGAAATAAAATTCCAGCCAATTCATCTTGCGTCATTCCAGCTGCTTTCTGTGCTAAATCTGGACGTCCTACATCGCCGATAAATAAGGTATCACCAGAGAAAATGGCGTGATCTTTTCCGTTTTCATCGATTAATAGAAAAGTAGAACTTTCCATAGTATGACCTGGAGTATGCAAAACTTTAATAGTTACTTTCCCGATTTTAAATTCCTGTCCATCTTTTGCAGAAATGCAGTCAAATTCGCAGGCAGCGTTAGGTCCATAAACGATTGGTGCTCCGGTTTCTTTGCTTAAATCAATATGACCAGAAACGAAATCGGCATGGAAATGGGTTTCAAAAATGTATTTCAGCTTTACGCCGTCACGTTCTAAACGGTCTAAATAAGGCTGCGTTTCTCTTAGAGGATCAATAATGGCAGCTTCGCCATTTGAAGTGATATAGTATGCACCTTGTGCTAGGCATCCGGTGTAAATTTGTTCTATTTTCATGATACGTATTGTAAAAATGATGGGTTACAAAGATAGCTTTGTTTTCTATTAAAATAGGTGACTAATGTTACAGAAATGTGATTTCTGTTAAAAAATAATATTGATTCGGCCATAGGGGGTATATAAATGGATTTAAAGTTGAGCAATTACGGTTTTAGCTTTAATTTTGCATATGACGAATGTCATTTTTAGGAAAAAAATAATCAGTATAATATGGACACCAAAGATTTATTAGATCAAATTGCTTTTATAAAAGAGATTGATAAAGTAAAATACATTCAGCGAAAAACAAAATTGTTCAACAGCGACCGTTGCGAAAATGATGCAGAGCACAGCTGGCATTTGGCTTTAATGGCAATTGTTTTAGCCGACCATTCAGATGCACCGATTGATGTTTTGAAAGTCGTAAAAATGGTTTTGATACATGATATTGTTGAGATTGATGCGGGAGATGTTTTTATTTATGATACTGTAAAAAGTCATGATAATGCAGATGAAGAACGTTTAGCCGCAAATCGTATTTTTGGTTTACTGCCCCAAAAACAAGCTGAAGATTTTATTGCCATTTGGGAAGAATTTGAAGCGGGAGAAACCAACGAAGCCAAATTTGCAAGATCGATGGACAGACTTGAACCTTTATTGCAAAACACCTCGAATAACGGCGGTACATGGAAGGAGTTTGGTGTGAATTACGATAAAGTTTACGAAAAGAAAAGCGTCATTAAAAATGGTTCAGCATCTCTGTGGAATTATGCAGAAGGCTTGATTAATGAAAGCGTTGAAAAAGGGATTTTAAAAAAATAATCACATAATCAAAATCAAACATAACCTGCGGTTTCAATCGCAGGAACTCATCCATAATCACGATACGTTTCCCGCGGTTGAAACCGCGGGCTATGTTTTATCACACAAATCTATACACAATATTGGCATTTCGAGCGAAGGGAGAAATCTTCGCAAGTAACTCCGTAATGAGAAGCCAATCTTTGTCGAGCTGCTTGCTAAGATTTCTCCCTTCGGTAGAAATGACAAATATTAAGGAGACATTGAAAAGACAAGCGTGATTGCCAATTTTTAAATTGTTGAAAAGTTTAACAAATATCAAGCGATAAACTTTTTTTAAAGGGCGTTAATTCGGGTTTTAATGGGTAAATTTGTGGAACTTCATAAACAAATTACCACTTATGGAAGAAATGCTCTTTTATGACCGAATGCAATTCGCCTTCACCATTACTTTTCATTATCTTTTTCCACAACTTACAATGGGGCTTTCCTTGATCATTGTTTACTTCAAATGGAAATATCTCAAAACGAAAGACGAACAATACAATCACGCCACTCATTTCTGGATGAAAATCTTTGCCCTCAATTTTGCGATGGGCGTTGTAACTGGAATTCCGATGGAATTTCAATTTGGAACCAATTGGGCAAAATTCTCTGAGTTAACAGGAGGAATCATTGGACAAACCCTAGCAATGGAAGGAATGTTCTCTTTCTTTCTTGAATCTTCTTTCTTGGGAATATTTTTATTTGGAGAAAAATTACTCGGACATAAATGGCATTTTGTAACGGGAGTATTAATTATGATTGGTTCTTGGGCCAGCGGTTATTTAATTATTGCCACACATTCCTGGATGCAGAATCCTGTTGGTTATGAGATTTTGCAAAACGGAAAATTTGTGCTTACTAATTTTCAGGCTTTATTTTTAAATCCTTGGCTTTGGCCGTCATATCTGCACAATCAAGCCGCTTCTTTAGTAACGAGTTCTTTTGTTGTTGCTGGAATTGGCGCTTTTTATATTTTAAGTAAAAAGAATGTTTCTTTCGGGAAATTGTTCTTAAAAACAGGAGTAATATTCGGATTGATTTCAAGTATTATTGTCGCAGTTCCAACGGGAGATTTATTGGCGAAGAATGTTGTAAAATACCAGCCCGTAACTTTTGCAGGAATGGAAGGAATTTTTCATACCGAAAAGAAAGGTTCTGAAATTGTCTTAATCGGTCAGCCCGATGTAAAAGACAAAAAACTAGACAATAAAATAGCGGTTCCTAATATTTTGAGTTTCCTGACTTATGGAAACTGGGATCAAGAAATTAAAGGTTTAGATCAATTTGAAGAAGATCTGCATCCAACCAATATTTCAGGATTGTATTATGCTTATCATATTATGGTGGGACTCGGAACGGTATTTATAGGTTTAATGGTGCTTTCGCTTTTTCAACTAATCAGAGGGAAATTATTCGAAACCAAATGGCTTTTATGGTCGTTAATGTTCATGATGCCGTTTCCGTACATTGCCAATACAACAGGCTGGTACACGGCAGAATTAGGAAGACAACCTTGGCTGGTTTACAATTTATTGCGAACTTCTGCTGGAGCTTCGCCAACTGTTTCTTCAGGAAATACATTATTTACATTGCTTGGTTTTATTGGTTTATACCTTTTGCTTGGAATGTTGTTTTTACTTCTAATTGGAAAAATTATCAATAAAGGACCACACAATGTGGAACTTTCAACAGAAAAAATATAAGTATGGAATTTTTTTGGTACGTAGTTTTAATGGGAATTCTGGCTGTTTATCTGGTTTTAGACGGTTATGATTTTGGTGCAGGAATTATTCATTTATTTTTTGCCGATACAGAAAAAGATAAAAAAGCAATTACAAGTGCCATTGGTCCGTTTTGGGATGCCAATGAAGTTTGGCTGATTGCGGCGGGAGGAGTTTTGTTTTTTGCTTTTCCAACGCTTTATGCATCTTCTTTCAGCGGCTTTTATCTGCCTTTGATTATGATTTTATGGCTTTTGATATTTCGTGCAATTGGTTTAGAAATGCGCGGACAAGTGCATCATCCAATGTGGGAAAGTATTTGGGATAAAGCTTTCGGAATTGCGAGTTTACTTTTGGCGCTTTTCTTCGGAATTGCTTTAGGAAATATTGTTCGCGGTGTTAATCTCGGAATGGTGCAAAATGGCGTTTCAACACAAGAAGCACATTATTTCTTTCTGCCTTTGTGGAATCCCACTTTTAGTCCGCAGGCAAATGAATTGGGAATTATCGATTGGTTTACGCTTTTTTTAGGAATTGTGAGTGTTGTCGCTTTAACGATTCACGGGGCAAACTGGATTATTTATAAAACAAATTCAGCCCTGAATCCTAAACTTAAAAAAGTAGTTTTTGCATTGAATATTGTTCTGCTGGTTTTGGTTTGTATTTCGTTGCAGATCTGGCATTTTATTGAGCCTAAACCATTTCATAATTTTGTTGAAAATCCAGTTTTATGGTTTTTTCCGCTAATGACTTTTGTTGGAATTTTAGGATTGTTTAAAGTGCGTTCGTTTCAAAAAGACGGTCACGGATTTGTATTTTCAACTTTATTTTTAGTCGGTGGATTTGCTTCTACGGCCGTTTCCATTTTTCCGAATGTTCTGCCTTCAACTAATAAAGTAAATCCGTCCTTAACGATCTATAATACTGCAGCTCACGAATACGGCTTAAATGCTGGTTTGAGCTGGTTTTTTGTCGCTTTGTTTTTGGTGATTGTTTACTTTATTATTCAATATCGTGTTTTTAGCGGTAAGATGGATGATATTGGATATGGAGAACATTGATTTTTTATAGCCACGAATTCACGAATTTTATTTTGATTTGAAAGAATTCTGAATTTTACAACTATAAGTTTCACGAATTTTAATTTCTTCGATATCAAATCAATTGCCTCCAGTTTTAACTGGAGGTTTTTTGTTTTAATTTGAGTAAGGGCTTTAGCCAAACTTTGCGATTTTGGCTAAAGCCTTTTTATATACATTTGTTTACCTCCAGCTAAAGCTGGAGGCAATTTAATTTTATAGTGAGAAAAATATGTATTTTTACGAATCAAATAATTTCTCAAGAATTTTAAATATCTTTGAATTATGAGTACAACAGCAAAACCAAAACATATAGGGAGAAACATAAGCCGAATTAGAGAGCTTAAAGGAATGAAGCAGGAAGCTTTGGCAATTGCAATTGGTGTTAGCCAGCAATCTGTTTCAAATATTGAATCGAGTGAAACAATAGATCAAGAAAGGCTTTTAGATATAGCAAAAGTATTAGGTGTTACAGTGGAAGCACTTGAAAATTTTTCGGAAGAATCTGTTTTCAATTTCTTTAATAACTTTTATGATAATAGCGCAAGTAATGGTCAAGGTGCATCTGGACCTATTTTTACTTTTAATCCTCTGGATAAAATGGTGGAACTTTACGAGCGTTTGGTGCAGGCTGAAAAAGAATTAGTTCAGGCTGAAAAAGAAAAAGTAGAATATTTGGAAAAACTTCTTAACAAGTAATAGAAAACAAAAACATAAACATAAACACAGAAATGAATTGCCTCCAGCTTTAGCTGGAGGTTTTTGTTTCAATTTAACTAAGGCTTTAGCCAAACTTTACGATTTTGGCTAAAGCCTTTTTTGAAGATGTTTTTTTATCTCCATCTAAAGCTGGAGGAAATTCAAAAAAGAAATAACAATAACTGGCGTTAATAATATATGAAAAGACAATTACTTACTTTTTTAATTTTCTTATTTGTATGTGTAAAAACAATTGCTTGCTCTTGTGATACACCAAAACCAATTCTAGAGTTTTATTCTTCAAAATATGTTTTTAGAGGAATTATTACAGATAAAACTTTTAGTAAAGATTCTGCAACTTTCACAGTAAAATTTAAAGTACTTCAAAATTATAAAAAAGGTAAAACTCCAAAGAACTTAACTTTCACGTTTAACTACAATAAAGATGATGCGAGGAGAAGTTCTTGTTACACAGAGTATTACAACAATCAGGAATTACTTGTTTTTGCTTCTGAATATAAAGGAAAATTAGGTTTTGATACGATATGTTCTAATTCGCAGGTGATAAGGGAAAGAGGGATTGATCCTTTTTTACAAAAAGTACTTGATCACGGAAATGAATTTAAATTGGATGATTACATATACGGTAATGATTCGGAAGTTAGGTATGAATTTAATTTTCCGAAACCCATTACAAATATTGATTCTATTTTTAAATATGAAAAGCCTTGGAAGAATGATAAACCATCGGGACTTTTTGCATTGCATATTAATAAAAAGGGAGAATTGGTTGCTGTTTTTAATTTTTTTGACTGGTACAAATCATATGAAGATTTTAAAATTGATCCCGTTTTTGGTTTGCTGCAAGAATTTGAGGTTAAAAATAAAAGACCTTTGACCGAATTTGAAGTCCATACTATAGAATTACTTTCAAAGGTTAAAGTTTGGGAAATACGAAGAAATATAGAAACACAAATTGCTGTGGATTATTTTGCTTTTATTGCCGTTGATTTTGATGAAAAAACAATGAAATGGATCTATGAGTTACGGTAAATTTCAAAAAGATCTATTGAATCGTAATTGCGTTAGGGATAGAAGCGGTATCTCCCGATTTAGAAAAACAAGGCTTTTTAGCCGTAGTTTTTGTTAATTGGGAATTTAGCGGATAGCCCGACCGAAGGGAACGCCCAAAATAGTCTCCTAATTAAGGACAATTTATAAGTAATTAATAAGGTAAAGGTTTATTAAAGATTTAATTACAACTATTAGTTATATTCTATAATTTTTGCTGTAAGAAAAAAAAGAAGTTATTGCTTAATATTGCGTAACTATGAATTTTCCCCCTGAAATTCTTAGAAAGAATAATTTCCAAAAAAAATCTAAATTTTATTTTACCTACAAACAATTATGTCCTTAAAAATTTTTCCCGACAAGATTAGATTTGATTATAAATCTAAAAATTGGCAGTACGAATTTGACGAAATTAAAGAGCTTAGACTGCTTAGAAAAAAGAAAAAATATTTTCTAGAAAACGCTGCTTTTGTTGCTGTTACTGCAACGGCCTATTATTGTATGATTTTCTCAGACTTAATGGATTTATACTACATTATCCCAGCGCTTTTGTGTTATACACTTATTATTGCTACGAGGTTTAAAAATGAGACAGAGTTTGTCTATTTTGTATTTGTAAGAGATGTTTACAAGAATGAAATAAGAACAAAAATTGCATCAAAAGATCGTGTTTTAATACGCAAACAAATTGATCACTATTTAGGTCTTCAGTTTGAAAGAAGTATAGGAAGAACTGCGTAATAAAATAATTCAAAAATGTTTGTTTTGGACATTTCCCGTTATGAGTTTGTTTTCATAATGGCAGCTTGATGTTTGGTTATTTTTATTACTAACTGAAAAAATTAACGCAATACTGCTTCATAAATTCCCAAATATGGAGTAGCTTTAGAATACCCAAAAATAAGTATAGTTATGCCGTTTAACTACCGGCTGGCTGTTTTAGCTATACATGACCCCAAATCACAAAAATTATGGCCGCAACAATTAAGAACAAAATTAAAAACATTAGAGAGTTAAAGAATTATACTCAAGAATACATGGCAGAAAGATTAGGTGTGACTCAGGCAGGTTACAGTAAAATTGAAAAAGGAAAAACTTCTTTGAGTTATGAGAAATTGGTTGACATAGGAAAGATTTTAGATGTCACCGTAGAAGATATAATTAGTTTTGATTATGATAAGTATTTCAGCAATTTTAATAATAATAAAATTACTGGAAATAATAACGGAAGTATCTTGATAAATGCTGATAATTCTTCTGTTTTAAAAGAACTTTACGAAGATAAAATTCAACTGCTGGAGAAACTTTTGAACCGAACTGAGCATGAGCTTGAACGTTATAAAGATAAATTTGGAGAAATCTGAAAATTTTAGTTTCATCTTTGTCAAAGTGTAAAACTTTGACAAAGATTTTTCTACAAGTAAACTAAATTCAAAATATTTAAAAACTACGCTGACCCGCTGGATCTTCGTATAACTTTAGAACAAGACTTCTTTTGTAATGATGTAAACTCCCATTACTAGGACAAACCAGCCAAAAAGCGGTTTCAATTTTGCGCCGTCTATCTTTTTAGAAAGCTGGCTTCCTATCAGCATTCCGATTAGTGCCATTGCTGAAACACTTAGCAGAAAAGTATAATCTATTGGTGTGCCAATGTATAAATCGCCTGCAAAACCTATGGAAGAATTAATGGTAATAATTAATAATGAGGTTCCAACGGCTTGTTTCATTGGTAAATTGGCAAAGAAAAGCAAAGCAGGAATTATTAAAAATCCGCCTCCAGCGCCAAGAAATCCAGTTACGATTCCGACTAAAAATCCGATTACACTTAATTGCAGATAGTTCGTTTCTATGTTTTTTATTTCCGGCTGATTTTTTTTTATCATCGAAATGGCAGCTGTAATCATTAATACAGAAAAGATGACCATAATTAGAAAATCTTTTGAAACGGTATAAGATGCGATACAAAATAAAGTCTTAGCAATTTGAGGAAAGATAACTTCGCGGATAATCAGAATAGAAATAACCGACGGAACAGCAAAATACAAAGCCGATTTTAGCTTTAGATTTCCCATTTTATAATGACTATAACTTCCTGATAAAGCAGTTAACCCTACAATAAACAAAGAATAGGAAGTTGCCTGATCTGGATTTACTTTAAATAAATATACTAAAATTGGAATAGTCAAAATAGAACCACCGCCACCAATTAAGCCAAGCGTGATTCCGATTATGATTGAAGCAAAAAAGCCAAAATATTCCATTGCATTTATTTTAATGCAAAGGTGGTTTAGAAATTAGAAACCTACAGTAACATTTATCACAGAAGAAATTTTTTTTCGCCACGAATTTGCTTCGCCTGTTCGCTATCGCTCGAGTCACGAATTATTCTGTCACATTGAGCGAAGTCGAAATGCTTTGCGGGGCTTCGACTTCGCTCAGCCTGACAAAAGGAAAAATTTTCGCCACAGATTAAAAGGATTATTAGGATTTCTTTTTAATAAGAATAGAAAAATCCATCTAATCCTTTTAATCTGTGGCAAAAAAACTATTTCAATAACTCAATCTGGTTTCGGTTGAGTTTGACTAAACCGCGCTGTTCCATTTTTTTGAGTAATCTGGAAACTACTTCACGGGAAGTATTTAATTCGGTTGCAATTTCTTGATGAGAAAGATTTACTTCAGAACAGCCGCAGGCATCAGAATGTCTCTTTAAGTAAAATTCCAATCTTTCGTCCATAGAACGGAATGCAATATTGTCAACGACTTCTAGTACTTCTTCAAAACGGCTTCGGTAGGTTTCAATAACAAATTCGTACCAGCTTCTGTGTTCCATCATCCATTTGTCCATGGATTGCAATGGGATCATCATTACAGAAACATCTTCGACTACTTTTGCCATAATCTGGCTTTTTTCGCTTTTTGCAGTGCAGATCATCGAAATTGCGCAAGCCTGGCCAGGCTGTAAATAATACAATAAAAATTCGCCTCCATCTTCGCCTTGACGGTAAATTTTGATTTTTCCTTTAGTAATTAGAGCAGTATTTTTAATGTATTGGCCTGTACGCATCAATATAGTTCCGGCTTCAAAATCCTGAAGGTTCCCGTTTTCTTCGATCGTCGCTATAAGTTCGTTAGAGAAGTTAGGAAAGATGGTTTTTAATGAATTTTGCATTATCTGAATTTTTTTTGCCGCGCATTACACGAATTAATTAGTAAGAATTTGTACAATTCGAGGCAAATATTTTATCAAAAAGAGATTAAAAATTATAATTTGTTACAAAGATAATAGTTTGATTTGGTATTAATTGTCAAGAAACTACATTTAAGATGAATTTTATGAAAATGAAAAAATCCTATTTTCTACCGATTTTGTAGACTGAATTTTTAAAAATAGTAACTAAATTTGTAATTCACTGATTATAATAGTTTCTCTAAAACGTTTTCTGAGAATAATAATCGAAATCGCATTTGGTACGTTTTTTATAAATAGAAACGTCGTAATTTTACAAAAACACATTTTATTATGAATTTATCACAAGAAGATTGGGTTGCTCAGTTAGAAGCTGACGAAAATGCAGTTATACTTGACGTAAGAACTGCTGACGAATTTAATGACGGCTACATTGAGAATGCTTTAAACATTGATATCAATAAAGGGCAGGGGTTCATCTACGAAATTGAAGAATTAGATAAAAATAAAAACTATTACGTATACTGTCGTTCTGGAGCTAGAAGTGCAAAAGCATGTCAGGTTATGAACGAACTGGGTATACAAAATGCCTACAATCTGCTTGGCGGAATCCTGGATTGGGAAGGCGAAACAGTACAACCATAAAAGTAGAAGAGGCATAATAAAGCCTCTTTTTTCTTTTGAAAATAAAATTACCAGACCATTAAACAAACCAAATTATGAGTTTTATACCAGAAGAATATCAGATTAATACGCTGATAAATCAAGATACTTATCTTGTAAATGGAGAATTGAAACAATGGACAGGGCAAACCACACCTGTGTTTTCAACTATTTCTTCAACAGAAAAATATTCGCCGACTTTATTAGGATCGATTCCTTTTATGGGAGAAAAAGAAGTAGCAGAAGTTGTCGAAGCTGCTACCACTGCTTACGATATGGGACAAGGCTTATGGCCAACTATGAAAGTTGCCGATCGTATTAAAAGCATGGAAAATTTTGTGAAACAAATGAAAGAAACCCGCGAAGAAGTTGTAAAACTTTTGATGTGGGAAATTGGAAAAAATCTTGGAGACTCACAAAAAGAATTCGACAGAACAGTAGAATACATTTATGATACTATCGCAAGTTATAAAGAATTAAATGGAAGAAGTTCGCATTTTGAAAAAGTACAGGGTGTAAACGCAATGATTCGCCGTGGACCTCTTGGAGTTGTTTTGTGTCTTGGACCTTACAATTATCCGCTTAATGAAACTTTTTCATTGTTGATTCCTGCCTTGATTATGGGAAACACTGTAATCTTTAAACCTGCTAAACATGGTGTTTTATGTATTTCACCATTATTAGAAGCTTTCAGAAGCAGTTTTCCAAAAGGTGTAATTAATATCGTTTATGGAAGAGGCCGTGAAATCGCTTCTCCGATTATGAAATCTGGAAACATAGATGTTTTGGCCTTAATTGGAAACAGTAAATCGGCTATTGCTTTACAGGATCAGCATCCAAACAAAAACAGATTGCGTTTGATTTTAGGTTTAGAAGCTAAAAATCCAGCGATTATCCTTCCAGATGCCGACTTAGATTTGGCTATTCAAGAATGTATTACAGGAAGTTTGTCTTTCAACGGACAGCGTTGTACGGCTTTAAAAGTATTATATGTTCATGAATCTATTAGAGAAGAATTTAATAAACGTTTTGCTGAAAAGGTAGACGGTTTAGTTTTTGGAAATCCGTGGGAAAAAGGAGTTTCTTTAACACCGCTTCCAGAAACAGAAAAACCAAGTTATATACAAGGTTTAATTGATGATGCAACTTCTAAAGGCGCAAAAATCATTAACGAAAAAGGAGGAAAACATACCGATAATTATATTTTTCCAGCCGTTTTATATCCAGTAAATAAAGAAATGCGTGTGTATCACGAAGAACAGTTTGGGCCAGTTGTTCCTGTACTTTCTTTTAAAGATATTAAAGAACCTTTGAAAGATATGGCAGAATCAAACTATGGACAACAGGTAAGTTTGTTTGGTAAAGACATCAAAACACTTGCACCGCTTATTGACGCCTTAGTTAACTTAGTTTGTAGAGTAAACTTAAATAGTTCTTGCCAAAGAGGACCAGATGCTTTCCCTTTCACAGGAAGAAAAGATTCTGCCGTAGGAACTTTGAGTATTCCAGATGCTTTGCGTTCTTTCTCAATTCGTACGTTTGTAGCTTCAAAAGATATCGGGTATAATAATGAGATTCTGCAGGAATTGCTTAACAGCAAAGAATCGAATTTTATTAACACCGATTATATTTTGTAGTAATCAAGGTTATATATTAATTGTAGATACCGTTTGTTGCTTTAGTGACAGACGGTTTTTCTTTTTAAGATGCTGAGATGCTAAGGTTCTGAGATACTAAGTTTTTTTTCTTTTTTCTGTTGACATAGGAGTAAGAGGCAAGAGACAAGATGCAAGATGCAAGAGATAAGATGCAAGAGACGAGAGTTAGTTTAATATAGAAACTTTTTAAATCTTTCCTCTTCCACTACCTTTTTACATTTCACCATTAACAATTTACATTTCACAATTAATAATTAAATTTGTAACATTTGCAGAAAAAAATCCACTAATCGGTTATCAAAAAAATAATTTAAAAGACCTAAGAACTACTTATGGAAAAGAAAATATTGCAATTTGCAGTACTGGCATTTGTTTTTTTTACCCAAAATAACTTTGCGCAGGAGCTTTATATGCCCAGAAATATAAAACAGGCTTACACAGCCGGAACACGTTCTAAAGACGGAAAACCTGGAAAAAACTACTGGCAGAATCATGGAAAATACAATATGGAAATTTCTGTTGATCCTAAAACTAAAATGGTCAGCGGAACAGAAACTATTGTTTACGAAAACAACAGCAAAGACACTTTAAAAAACCTAGCAATTCGTTTTGTAAATAATCTTCATAAACCATCTTCTCCTCGCGGCAGTAGTGTAAGTGATGATTTTTTAAGCGAAGGATTAACGATTTCGTCCTTAAAAATAGATAATGAAGTGTATAACGAAAATGCGAGAAATTGGGGAACCGTAGGTAATGTAAAACTGAAAAAGGCTATTTTGCCGCATTCTAAAACAATCTTAAATATTCAATGGAGTTATCCTTTGTCTAAAGAAAGCGGAAGAGAAGGACAAATAGACGAAACCACTTTTTTTGTGGCTTACAGCTATCCACGTGTTTCTGTTTACGATGATTATAATGGGTGGGACAGAATACCGCACACAGATCGCCAAGAGTTTTACAATGACTTTAATGACTATGTTTTTTCTGTAAAAGCACCAAAAAATTATGTGGTTTATGCCACTGGAGATTTATTAAATCCAGATGAGGTTTTACAGCCAGAATTTGCAGCGCGTTTAAAAAAATCATATACAACAGATGAAGTTCTGCACATTGCGAATGAACAGGAAATGAAGAGCGGTATCGTAACTAAACAATACGATTGGAATGTTTGGAAATTTGAAGCTAAAAATATATCCGACGTTACATTTGGTTTGAGTGATCATTATTTATGGGATGCAAGCAGTGTAATTGTTGACAAAAAAACAAATCGCCGCGCAAGTGTTCAAGCGGCATATGATATTAAGGGAACAGATTTCGTAAATTCTGTTAAAAACAATCAATATGCATTGGATTGGTTTTCTAACAACTGGCCGGGAGTTCCTTATCCGTTTTCTAAAATGACGGCTTTTCAAGGTTTTGCCGACATGGAATATCCAATGATGTGCAACGATTCACAAATGGGAGATGCAAAATTTGCACAATTGGTACAAGATCATGAAGTGGCACATACTTATTTTCCTTTTTATATGGGAATTAATGAAACACGCTATGCTTTTATGGATGAAGGCTGGGCAACTACTTTTGAGTATTTAATAGGGATTGCAGAGCATGGAAAGGAATCGGCAGATAAATTTTATCAGAACTTCAGAGTAAAAGGGTATATAAACGATCGTTCTACCGAAGAAGACCAGCCTATAATCTCTATGTCTACGCAGGTTTCTGGTGCTGGTTATGGTAATAATTCATATGGAAAAGCTTCTCTTTCTTATTTAGCATTAAAGGACATGCTGGGAGATGATTTGTTCAAAAAGGCATTACACGAATACATGGATACTTGGAATGGAAAACACCCAATTCCGTGGGATTATTTTAATTCTTTTAATACGGCAACAGGAAAAAATCTAAATTGGTTTTTCAATAACTGGTTTTTTACAAACCATTATTTAGATCTTGCAGTTAAGAATGTTTCTGCTGATAATAAAGTTATTACGGTTGAAAATATTGGCGGTTTTGCTATTCCTTTTGACGTTGTTATTATTTATGCAGATAATTCGAAAGTGACATTGCATCAAACACCAGCAATTTGGGAGAAAAACCAGAAAACAGCTAAAATTGTTTTAAAAAGCGCTAAGAAAATTAAACAAGTAGAACTTGATGGCGGTATTTTTATGGATGCAACTCCTGCCAATAACAGTCTAATTGTGAAATAATTAAAATGTCTGGGGAAAAAGATTTACAGAAATTATTGAAAAGCATGAAACCTGAATTGAATACAGGGGATTATGTTTTTTGTAAAGTAGAAAAGCTTGAAAACATTGCTATAAGTACGATAGAAATGTTTTTTAAGGAAAAAGAAGCGATTACCTTAATCCTGAAGAAAGAAATAGCAGATGCATTGCAATTAGATTATTCTGTAGTAATGGCTTGGATAACCCTTACGGTACATTCATCATTAGAGGCAGTCGGATTAACGGCTGCATTTTCTAAGGCGCTTTCTGAAAATAATATCAGCTGTAATGTTGTTGCAGGGTATTATCATGATCATATTTTTGTAAATAAAAAAGATTCAAAAAAAGCAATCAAAATCTTGAATTCATTTTTGAATTAATAATAAAAAATAGTTAAATAAAAAGAGAATCTAATATTTAGGTTCTTTTTTTATTTGTAATCGTTTTAAATAGTTTGAAATTTACAAAAAAAGCAGGAAACTTTATTCAAAAAAAAGTAGGTTTGCACCGCAACAAATCAATTATTATTATGAGAAAAATATTACACCTACTTGTTTTTTTGATTACGCTTCAGATTTTTGGACAGAATGATCAAAAAACAGTTTTTCAGAAAAGTAAATACGAATTAGCTATTTCCTACTACAAAAAAGCTGATTTTGTAAAGGCTATCGATTTATTCTCTTTAGCAGCTAAAATTAACCCTGATAATGAAATTGCTCAGGAGGCACAAAAAAAAGTTAATACTTTACGTGAGGTTTTAAGAAAAGAAATTGTAGACCAAGCAGTTGGTACTTGGAAAAAATCGGGTAGCCAGCCAGTTTGGGCAAGTACAGCATCGAATTATGAAAACCAGTCTGCAATTGAAGAGATGATTGAAATTAAAGAAGATCAGATTTTGTTTTATGAAGTAGATAAAAAAACAAAAGAAAAGAAACTTTTAAAAACAGAAAATTTGATTTACAATGATACCGATAGTACGACGTCATTGTTTTCGGAGATTATACTTTCTGATGGTTCAATCTGGAATTGCAGCCTTAATGAAAAAGGAGATGTGCTTCATGTCATTAACGTAGCAGTTAAAACCGAAGATGGAATCGAAAAAATTAAAACTGGTAACGAAGAAAGTTATTATATAAAAAACTAATAAAAAAAAAGCTGTATTTTTTAATACAGCTTTTTTTATGCTTTAGAGAAGCAAAATATTATAATTTATAAGAATTTAAAACCGAGTGAAAAATTGGTTACTCCAGTTTTAATCTCTCCGTTAGAAGAATCAATATCGGTTAGTCCCGCAAGATATCTGATATCAAAAGTTAATTTCCAGATATCTACTCCAGCTCCACCAATTATACTATGGTTATTTTTTTCTATTGCAATAGAATTTAAACCATTACTTTTACTAATGTCAGAGTAATTTTTCCAGTTGTATCCAGCAAAAATCCTTACGTTTCCTAATTTCCCTAGCGGGATAAGTTTATATCCTGCAATTAAAGAAGCATCTGTTCCCGACAATTTAAATTCAGTTTCACCCAATCCGTTCTGATAAACGCTGAAGTTCGTTTTAGCATAACCAAATTCTCCTTGGCCATAAAAAAGTAAAAGGTTTACTCTTGCAAATGCGGCAAAACCAATTCCTGTATTAGTATGATCAGAACTAAAATTATTAGTATTGATAGAAGTAATATTAGTAGAAATCTGAGGTCCAACTTGTATCAGCTGCGCGAAACTATTTGCACAGATACAAAAAAAAATTGCTGAAAATAATTTTTTCATAACTAAAATAATTTGATTTTGGTATTATAAAAATAGTTATAATCGATTTAAAATGAATGATTTGTCTGATTTATTTTTTAATAATTTTGGAGTTTAACGCATTTGAATCTTTCATGTTCCAAATTTGTTTCTTAAATAAGTATTTTTGACTTACTCCAAAAAGCTCATATGGAAATAAAAAAAATCAAAGCATCGGATACTTGGAAAATAAGGCACGAAGTAATGTGGCCTGATCAGCCATTTGAATTTGTACAGCTTGAAGAAGATGATTTCGGACTTCACTACGGCGCTTTTGAAGACCATCAATTGGTTTCGATAGTTTCTTGTTTTATTGATGCAGATGTAATGCAGTTTAGGAAATTAGCAACTTTAGATGCTTATCAAGGTAAAGGAATCGCTTCGGCATTATTAAGTCATATTTTTAAAGCTGCACAAGAAAAGGGAATAAAAAAAATCTGGTGTAATGCCAGAACACAAAAAAAACAATTCTACGAAAAATTGGGTATGCGGGATACCGGCAAGGTTTTTACAAAAGCTGGACAAGAATTTACTGTAATGGATTTTTTATTTTAAGGTATTGTTTTTTAATTAGTTATGTGTTTTTAGCTTTGCTTAATATGTGATTTTGATTTTCTTGTAGTCTGAAAACGTTTTCGTTTGTACTCACATGTTAAGGATTTCTTATTTTATTTTTTTTATTGCAATCTTTTATTACTTTCGCACCCAAATGAGAAAGTTAATAGTATTTTTAGTATTCATGAATTTGCTTCTGTTAGGCGGAGGCCAATATCTTAATGCAAATACTTTTGGCTTACCTCAACACCACAATCTTGAAAAGAAACATCGCGTTAAATTCACTCATCATGAACGTGGATCTTCGACTATTGAAGATGCTGCTGATATTGATATTGAAGAAGATCTTTTAGGAAATGATGATGTTGATGGACTTACGAATAAATTTTTTGCAGCGTCTTACAGCTTAATAGACGGTTTGTATCTGGCTTTATCAGATCAATCTGCTGCTAATGATTCCAATCGTTTAAAAATTTCTACGCCTTTCTTTGGGCATTCAAATCCTTTATACATTACTCAACGAGTATTGAGAATTTGATTTTAAAATATACATTGGTTGCCTAAGTTGCGATCCTGCATATTTTGCTGCTGTATATTTTTTTCTTACTTCCGCTTATATGACAATTAAGGTCAGACCAAGGCTTACTGATGTTACAATCCATCTTTAAGGAATCTTTGTATTCCAAGCATTCAATCGCTTAATTTCCATTTTAAAAATCATGAAAAGAATCATCTTGTTCACAGGCTTTATTGCCTTGGTGTGCTTAACCAGTTGTACACAAAAAAAAGAAGAAAAAGAAGAAGCGGAAAAGTTCACTGTAACAAATCCCGTAAAAATTGACACTTCGTTTACGAAGGAATACGTTTCGCAGATTAAATCTGTCCGAAACATCGAAATCCGCGCCCAGGAAAAAGGGTTTTTACAAAATATTTATGTTGACGAAGGGCAGTTTGTAAAAAAAGGACAGCTGTTGTTTAAAATTATGCCAAACATGTATCAGTCTGAATTGCTTAAAGCACAGGCAGAACAAAAATCAGTAGAAATTGAATTGCAAAATTCAAAATTATTGGCGGATAAAAATATCGTTTCTAAAAACGAATTAAGTGTTGCACAGGCAAAATTACAATCTGCAAAAGCTGAAGTTGCATTGGCAAAATTACATTTATCATTTACAGAAATCAGAGCTCCTTTTGATGGAACAATCGATAGAATTCCGTTAAAACTAGGAAGCTTAATTGACGAAGGCGAATTACTGACAAGTCTTTCAGACAACAGTCAGATGTTTGCTTATTTCAATGTTTCGGAGCCAGAATATATTAGCTATGAAACGAATATTAAAGATCGTGCTGATAATAAAGTGAATTTAGTTTTAGCAAATGGAGACATTTTTAAAGACAAAGGTAATGTTGAAGTTATAGAAAGTGAATTTAACAATGAAACTGGAAATATTGCTTTTAGAGCACGATTCCCAAATTCAGGAAAATTACTTAGAAATGGTGAAACAGGACAAGTACAGATGAATGTTCCGTTGAAAAATGCTATTGTAATTCCACAGAAAGCTACTTACGAAATTCAGGATAAGAAATATGTTTTTGTTGTAGATAAAAATGATAAAGTAAGTTCAAGAGAAATTACAATTACAGGAGAGATTCCAGATTTATATGTAATTAAAAGCGGACTTAATGAAAATGACAAAATCTTACTTGAAGGTGTTCAGAAGGTAAAAGAAAACGACAAAATTAAATACGAGTTTGAATCTCCTAAAAAGGTCATTAATAACCTGCGTTTAAAAGCAGAGTAAAATTAGTGTTCAGTCGCTCCCGATAGCTATCGGGATTAGTATTCAGTTTATTAGAAAACTATAAAAATGTGGCAAGAACTTATTGATTTCCTTTTGATTTAATCATTAAAAAAATATAAAAATGTTTAATAAATTTATTCAAAGACCAGTTTTGTCGATAGTAATATCGCTGATAATTGTCTTTTTAGGGGTTTTGTCTGTATTGAATTTACCAATTACACAATTCCCTACTATTTCACCTCCAATGGTGAATGTTACTGCAGACTATCCTGGATCTAACGGTGAATTGATGGTTAAGGCAGTAGTTATTCCTTTGGAAAGAGCCTTAAATGGTGTTCCGGGAATGAAATATATGGCTTCTGATGCAGGAAACGATGGTGAAGCTACAATTAAAGTGGTATTTAATTTGGGTACAGATCCGAATCAGGCTGCTATTAATGTGCAGAACCGTGTGGCATCTGTTACCAATAAATTACCTCCTTTGGTAATTCGTGAAGGTATTAAAATTACGCGTGAAGTTCCGAGTATGTTGATGTACGTGAATCTTTACAGTACAGATCCAAATACCGACATGAAGTTCTTATACAACTATGCCGATATTAACGTACTTTCTGAATTAAAAAGGGTAAACGGTATTGGTTCTGGAGATATTTTAGGAACACGTGAATATGCTATGCGTATTTGGTTGAAACCAGACCGTATGTTAGCGTACAAAATTTCTGCTGATGAGATAATGGAAGCATTGTCTAGCCAGAGTTTAGAAGCTTCTCCAGGTAAAACTGGAGAAAGTTCTGGTAAACGTTCTCAGGCGTTTGAATATGTATTGAAATATTCTGGACGTTTTACAACGAAAGAGCAATATGAAAACATCGTTGTGAAAGCAAATCCAAACGGCGAACTTCTGCGATTGAAAGATGTTGCTAAAGTTGAATTTGGAAGCTCAATGTATGATATCTATTCTAATTTGAATGGAAGACCATCTGCAGCGATTGTATTAAAACAATCTTTTGGAAGTAACGCGAATCAAGTTATTGAAGAAGTAAAAGCTAAACTGGAAAAAATCAAACAAAGATTTCCAAAAGGAATGGATTATGAAATTTCGTATGACGTTTCTAAATTCCTTGATGCTTCTATCGAAAAAGTAATTCATACTTTGGTTGAAGCCTTTATTCTGGTAGGTTTAGTAGTTTTCCTTTTCTTAGGAGACTGGCGTTCTACGGTTATTCCAGCAATTGCGGTACCGGTATCATTGGTAGGAACTTTTGTGTTCATGACATTCTTCGATATTTCATTGAACTTAATCACCTTGTTTGCTTTGGTTTTAGCAATTGGAGTTGTCGTCGATGATGCGATTGTGGTTATTGAGGCCGTTCACGCCAAGATGGAAGAAGAACATCTTTCGCCATTTAAAGCAACCAAAAAAGCAATGCATGAGATTGCAGGAGCTATTATTGCAATTACATTCTTAATGGCAGCTGTATTTATTCCTGTTGCATTTATGTCAGGTCCTGTTGGGGTATTTTATAGACAGTTTTCTGTAACTATGGCAACTGCAATTATTCTTTCTGGTATTGTAGCTTTAACATTGACGCCTGCACTTTGTGCAATGATGTTAAAAAACAATCATGGTCAGCCTAAAAAGAAAACTTTAGCTAATAGATTTATTGACGGTTTTAACGAAAAATTCAATTTAGCGCAAGGTAAATATCAAAATCTATTAGGAAAAATTGTTGACAGAAGAGTGGTTACTATTGTTGCACTTTTAGCTTTCTGTGCTGGAACGTGGATCATAAGCAGTTCTGTTCCTTCGGGATTTATTCCAAATGAGGATCAGGGAATGTTTTACGCTGTAATTCAGACGCCTCCGGGATCATCATTAGAAAGAACTAATAATATTGCAGAAAGAGTTCAGAAAATCGCCGAGGATATTGATGGAGTAAAATCTGTTTCTTCATTAGCAGGTTATGAGATTTTGTCTGAAGGTACGGGAGCTAACTCTGGAACATGTTTGGTGAATTTGAAAGATTGGAGTGACAGAAAAGAATCTGTTTTGGAGATTATGCACGAAATGGAGGAAAAATGTAAAGATATTACAGGAGCTAATATTGAGTTTTTCCAACCGCCTGCTGTACCAGGATATGGTGCTGCAGGAGGATTCGAACTTCGTTTGTTAGATAAAACCGGTTCTGTAGATTATAAAAGAATGGAACAAGTTAATAATGACTTTGTTGCTGAATTGAATAAACAGCCAGAATTATCAAACGTATTTAGTTTCTATAGTTCTAGTTTCCCGCAGTACATGATGAAAGTCGACAATGATTTGGCGCAGCAAAAAGGAGTTTCTATCGAAAACGCGATGAATACTTTGTCAACTCTTGTGGGAAGTAATTATGAAATCAGTTTTATTAAATTCGGTATCAACTACAAAGTAATCGTTCAAGCTTCGCCAGAATATCGTGCACAGCCAGATGATATCTTGAAATTGTATGTAAAAAATGATCGTGATGAAATGGTGCCGTTTTCTGCTTTTATGAAATTAGAAAAAGTGTACGGACTTTCAGAAATTACGCGTCATAATATGTATACCTCAACGCAGATCAGTGGTTCTCCAGCTGCGGGTTACAGTTCTGGTACAGCAATTAAAGTAATTCAGAAAATTGCTGCTGAAAAATTACCAAGAGGATATGATATTGACTGGGCAGGTATTTCTGCCGATGAGGTGGCTCAGGGTAATCAAGCTATCTGGGTCTTCTTGATCTGTTTAGGATTCGTTTACTTAGTATTGGCAGCACAATATGAAAGTTTTATTTTGCCGTTATCCGTTATTCTTTCGTTGCCGGCAGGTATTTTTGGAGCTTTCCTTTTATTAAAATTAACTGGATTAGAAAACAATATTTACGCTCAGGTTGCCATGGTAATGTTGATTGGTTTATTAGGTAAAAATGCCGTACTGATTGTAGAGTTTGCGATACAAAGACACGCCGCAGGATTATCGGTTTTACAATCGGCAATGGAGGGAGCAAAAGCAAGGTTCCGTCCAATTTTGATGACTTCATTTGCTTTTATCGCAGGTTTATTACCGCTTGCTTTTGCAACTGGACCTGGTAAAATTGGAAACAGAACCATTGGTACTGCAGCAGCCGGAGGTATGCTTATTGGAACCATTTGCGGTGTATTTGTAATTCCGGGCTTGTATTTCATTTTTGCCAAAATTGCAGAGAAACACAAACTGGTAAAACATGAAGAAGAAAATCCACTAACAGAAGAAATTGATAACAATCATGTATAAAGTTAAATCATATCAATATAGTATTGCGTTGGCTGTATGTCTAGCAGTTGCAGGGTGTAAAACCCCTGCGCCTGAGACAGCAGTAACTGCCAATACACCAGTTCCAGAATCGTTTGGTTCAACAGTGCAGACTCAGGATGCAAACAACAATACGGCAGCATTAAACTGGAAAGATTATTTTAAAGATCAGAATTTAGTTGATTTAATCGATGTTGCTCTTAAAAACAATCAGGAATTAAATATCACTTTGCAGGAAATCGAAATTGCAAAAAATGATATTCGTGTTAAAAAAGGACTTTTATTGCCCACTGCAGGTTTACGAGCTGGAGCTGGAGTTGAAAAAGTAGGTAGATATACCAGCCAAGGTGCGGGTGATGCTACAACAGAGATTAAACCAGGTGTAGAAACCCCAGATCCATTGGGAGATTTTACGATTTCGGCTTATGCAAATTGGGAAGTAGATATCTGGAAAAAACTGCGTAATTCAAAAAAGGCAGCCTTAAACAGATATTTGGCAACAGTAGAAGGCAAAAACTTTGTTATTACAAACCTCATCGCCGAAGTTGCTGATTCTTATTACGAATTACTGGCTTTAGATAATCAATTGGATATTGTAAAACAAACCATCAAATTGCAGACTAATGCTTTAGAAATTGTAAAAGTTCAAAAACAAGCAGCAAGAGCAACGGAATTGGGAGTTAAGAAATTCGAAGCTGAGGTTTTGACTTCACAAAGTATGGAGTTTGATATTTTGCAGCAGATAAAAGAGACCGAGAACAAAATCAACTTTTTGCTGGGTAGATACCCTCAGGAAATAAAAAGAACAAATAACAACAATTTTTTAAGCTTACTGCCTGCTGTTGTGAGTTCAGGAATTCCGTCTCAATTGTTAGAAAATCGTCCAGATGTTAAACAAGCAGAATTGGAACTTGTAGCTTCAAAATTAGATGTAAAAGTTGCTCGTGCAGAGTTTTATCCTTCTTTGGATATTACTGCAGCGATTGGAGTAAACGCCTTTAAACCTTCTTATTTGTTTACAATGCCAGAATCACTTTTATATTCTTTAGCAGGAGATCTTGTCGCACCTCTGATTAACAGAAATGCAATCAAAGCGGAGTTTGCAAGTGCAAATGCAAGACAAATTCAGGCGTTATACAATTATGATCGCACAGTTTTAAATGCTTATTTAGAAGTTTCGAATCAGCTTTCTAAGATTGATAACTTACAAAAAGGGTACGATCTTAAATCAAAACAAGTGGAGGCGCTAAATACTTCTATTGATGTTTCAAACGATTTGTTTAAATCGGCTAGAGTAGATTATTTTGAGGTTTTAATGACGCAGAGAGATGCTTTAGAAGCTAAATTAGAATTAATTGATACTAAAAAAGAACAACTAAATGCTGCGGTTCATGTCTATAGAGATTTGGGCGGCGGATGGAAATAATATTGCCTGTTAATTTGTAGAGAAAAAGCCTTTCGGAAGTAAAATCCTGAAAGGCTTTTTTATTTTTTTAAAGAATAGTCAATCCTGTATTTTTATACACTTTTAAAATCTCTTCTTCCGGAGAAACATTCGTCACTAAAACATTAATATCTTTTATCGGACAAACAAAATAAGTTTCTGCGGTTTCAATTTTTTCGATTGAACTTAATGCAATTACAAAATTAGAATTCTGAACCATATTCTTTTTCAGCATCGAATCATCGTACAAAATACCTGTAATACCTCTTTCATGATGAATACTGCAGATTCCTAAAATGCAGACATCGGCTCTAAAATTTCTAAAGAAATCTACCGTTTCAATACTGGAAGTGGTGAAAGAAGTTTTGCACATTTTTCCGCCCGCAAAAATTAAATCGATATTGGGTAAATCTTCAACCAAAGCTGCGACTGGAAAACTATTGGTAATAACCGTTAATTTTAAATCATAAGGAAAGCTGGCTACTAAAGCTAAAGAAGTTGTTCCTCCGTCAATAAAAACAACTTGTCCGTCTTTTAAATATGAAATTGCTTTTTGGGCAATAATCTTTTTGTTTTCGATATCGTGTTTTTCTCTTTTTCTATAATGCAGCGGAATAGGAGAAGGGGCAACCGCACCGCCACGAACAGCTTTTAAAAGTCCCTGATCTGAAAGTTCTTTTAGATCGCGTCTAATCGTATCTTCTGAAACACTTAAGTATTCGCTTAATTCTATGGATGTTACGCGATGTTCTTTAGCTAAATAGTCTAAAATTGCCTTTTGACGTTCTTCCTTTTTCATTTTTGTTACGGTTTTATATTGCAAAAATAATTTAAAAATTGCAATATATTGCAATTTTTGCATAATTTTACCGCAAAATAATTTTACAATGAAAAAGAAAACAATTGCAATAGATATGGATGGCGTGCTGGCCGATGTTGAATCACAGCTAATAGACCATTATAATACAGCATATGGTACTACTCTAACAAAAGAGAGTATTCAGGGATTAAGCGAAGAGGAGGCTTTTAATGGAAGAGATTTATTATTTAAGATTCTAAATAAAGATAATTTTTTTAGAACACTTCCCGTAATGCCCGATGCCGTTGAAAGTGTACGTGAACTACAAAAGAATTTTGAGGTTTTTATTGTTTCTGCTGCAACAGAATTTCCAGTTTCACTTGCTGAAAAAGTGGCTTGGCTCGGAGAACATTTTCCTTTTATTAAGTGGGAAAATATTGTTTTATGCGGTAGCAAAAGAATTATCAATACCGATTATATGATAGATGATCACTGTAAAAATTTAGATTACTGTATTGGAAAACCAATTATGTTTACAGCATTTCATAACGTAAACCAAACGCATCATTTACGAGTAAATAACTGGAAAGAAGCCGTTACAGTTTTAAACGAAACATTATAAGCACAAGAAGCTTATAATTTGATTGTTTTCAAGAGAAAGCCTTTCTGAGTATTCTGAAAGGTTTTTTTAATTTAAAAGTTTGTGCACTTGTTTTAAACTTTAATTTGTGTTTGTTCCGGCATAATTATTTTTACTCTAAATCCTTTTTCAGGTTCCGTATCGATATCAATTGTTCCGTTAACAGCCAAAATACGGTTTACCATGTTTTGAAGTCCATTTTTTACAATGGTACTTTTTTCGCACCCAACGCCATTGTCCATATAATTTATTTGAACTGATTTTAGGTCACTTTCAAATTTGATTACGACAAGGTTTGCCTTACTGTGTTTCTTCATATTTACCATCAATTCCTGCAGAATACGGCTGATGGTTATCTTTTTCATATCATCAATCGTTTCCCAGTTTATTTCTTCTAAATTGGTTACGATAATATTTCTTTCACTGGAATTATAAGCTGAAAGCATTTCTTTGATATTTCGCGTAAAATTTATACCAGTATCGATACTATTATTTTCTCTCGAAATTCCTCTTACGCGGCCATAAATGTCATCCAGTTTTTGCAGCAGGTTTTCTTTGGTATTTTCGGTAGATAGGGATTGAGATTCTGCAAAAGCAATTACTTGAAATACATCGTTTGCCAATTCATCGTGGATTTTTTTGGCTATTCTGGTTT
>JASCOF010000009.1 GCA_029960065.1 Flavobacteriaceae bacterium PS02336
CGAGACGGCTGTCAATTCAATATGTCTACGAACGTGTATTTCTTTTTGTTCCGCCTGTATCTCAAAGCGGGTGCAAAACTAAAAATTCTTTTTGTTTCCTGCAAGAAAAATTTAAAGTTTTTTTTGATTTTTTTTTTCAATCTCATTTTCTCTAATTCTCCTCCCAGTATCTCAATGAACTTTCCCTGTTTTGCGGGGTGCAAATGTAAAAAGCATTTTCAAATCTCGCAAGCTTTTTCTAATCTTTTTTCTGAAAATTTCTTCTCATTTAATCAGTGTGCCTGCCAGTATTTCAGTGAACGTCTTTCGCTGTTGCGGGTGCAAAAGTAGACAACAATTCCAGTTACGCAAGACTTTTTAAGCACTTTTTTTACCCTTTTTTTACCCTTTTTTTAAACTTTTTCTTAAACCGCTGATAACGCATTCTTTAGAAATCACATTTTTTTGATACTGCGTAAGTATTTTCTCAATTAAGACATGATTTTCTTATTCTGCAGCACTCTGCTTATCCAATTTTTGAGAACTTTTCATTTTGAAAGCGGTTTTAGGAACAGATGGTATCTTTTGAAAACCGATGCCATAGCCCCGATAGAAGTGGAAATCCTTTTGTGCCGGGGTTCGGCACAAAAGATTGGAACGGATAGCGGGAAACTGCTCCTTATTATATATGTATAAAAGGGCTTCGACTTCGCTCAGCCTGACAATCTAAGTTTTCTACTTATATATGTACAAAAAACAAACCCGGCAGATTTCTAAAAACTGCTGGGCTGGATTCTATATTATATAGTATAGTTATTTCTTATTTAACTCCTTTGCTCTTTCCTGCCATTTATTGGATAAGTCATCATAATCTACTGCGTTGGCTGCCTTCTGATTTGGTAATCGTCCTGATTCGAATGCTCGAACTAAAATTGTTTCTATTAAATAATCTTCGTTTACATCGTATGGTTTATACTCTGTTTTTAAACTTATGTCAAATAGATTTGCGGTTGTGTTAGAAACAAAAGCTTTGAATCCACTTTTTAGTGTCTTGATTAATTCATAAGTTGTAATTCCAGTTTGACGATGAATTAGCTTTACCAAAATCTGGCCTTGTTTTCTGGAAAGCTTTTTTAGTCTTTCTTCGAATTCGTTATTTAAGTAATCTTCTACAATTTTGAAGTACTTTTTCTTTTCACGATTTGTTTTTAAACGCGCCATTCCGTTATTCAATGCTGTTAATCTATCAGAAGCTAATCTGGCGTATGGGTAAACTTTGTAAACTCTATTTTGAAGAATTAGAAATTGTTTCATTTCCTCTGCATTCATCTTCTCACCTTTAGAAATAATTATTTCGGGCAATTGAATGGTATCATTTAAAATAGAATCTTGTTCTGTTAGTATATATCCCATTTGCTGGTTCTCTTTTGGAGTAACTTGGGCATGACATGAAAAGGAAACTAGCAGTATAAATAAAATAAAGGTGGTTAATCTCATTGAATCATAATTTAAATGTAAAATTATATATTTATATACAACTCTAATACCAAATTTCTATTTTAGCGGAAAAATATTTTTATGAGTACAAAATCTATCTTAAAAGATACCTCTATAGCATTCTTAGAAAGCTACCTTAATAATGCCTCACCTACTGGTTACGAAAGCGAAGGACAAAAACTTTGGATGAATTATTTACAACCTTACGTTGATACTTTTATAACCGACACTTACGGAACTGCTGTGGGTGTAATTAATCCTGATGCTCCTTATAAAGTCGTTATTGAAGGACATGCTGATGAAATTTCATGGTACGTAAATTATATTACTGAGGACGGCTTATTATATGTGGTTAGAAATGGCGGCTCTGATCATCAGATTGCTCCTTCAAAGCGTGTTCATATTCATACTAAAAAAGGAATTGTTAATGGTGTTTTTGGATGGCCAGCGATTCATACCAGATTGCGTGACAAAGAAGAAGTGCCAAAAACCAGTAATATTTTTATCGATTTAGGATGTGAAAACAAAGAACAAGTAGAGGCGCTTGGAGTTCACGTAGGATGTGTTATAACATATCCTGACGAATTTATGGTTTTGAATGAAAATAAATTCGTTTGTCGTGCTATTGACAATAGAATGGGTGGTTTTATGATTGCTGAAGTTGCTCGTTTACTACACGAAAACAAAAAGAAACTTCCTTTCGGATTGTATATTGTAAATTCTGTTCAAGAAGAGATTGGACTTCGCGGAGCAGAAATGATTGCACACAGAATAAAACCAAATGTAGCTATTGTGACAGATGTGTGTCATGATACTACTACTCCAATGATCGACAAAAAGGTTGAAGGTGATTTAAAAATGGGTAAAGGACCTGTTATTGCGTACTCTCCAGCTGTTCAAAATAACTTACGTGATTTAATTGTAGAAACTGCTCAAACAAATGAAATTCCTTTTCAACGTCATGCAACTTCTCGATCAACAGGAACAGATACAGATGCTTTTGCTTACAGTAACGGCGGAGTACCATCTGCATTAATCTCTCTTCCTCTACGCTATATGCATACAACAGTTGAAATGGTTCATAGAGATGACGTTGAAAATGTCATCAAATTGATTTATGAATCTCTGTTAAAAATTGAAAACAACGAGACTTTCTCTTATTTCAAATAAATATATCTTTAACGTAAATCTGGTTGAATACTCATCAACCAGATTTATAAATAATACATCAAAATGAAAATACTACTACTCGAAGACGATTTTACTTTATCTAAAGAAATCTCAACATTCTTTACTACAAAGAATTTCGAGTGTGTTCCTTATTATGATGGTTCGCTACTGCTAAAAAAATATTTTCCATACGAATATGATTTAATCGTTCTCGATATTAATGTTCCTGGGCTAAATGGAATTGATGTATGCAAAGGCATTCGTGAAATCGATAAAAAAACACCTATTATTATGCTGACCGCTTTTAGTGAAATTGAAGATAAATTATCTTCTTTTGATAATGGTGCTGATGATTATTTGGTAAAACCGTTTCATTTTGACGAACTATATGCCCGAGTGCAATCCTTATTAAGGAGAAAAGATGTGCCTCAGGTTGTCGAAAACAAGATTATTATACATGACCTTGAAATTCTCGAAGACGAAATGCAGGTTTTTAGATCTGGAGAAGAAATTAAACTAACTCCTAAAGAATTTAAATTAATCTTAATTTTAGCTCACGCAAAAGGAAAAGTTTTATCGAAACAGTTCATAGCAGAAAAACTTTGGGATTATCATATCGAAACCAATCAAAATACTATTGAGGTTTATATTAATTTTTTAAGAAAAAAAATTGACAAAGATCATAATATCAAATTGATACGAACAAAAGTAGGTTATGGTTATTATTTAAGCGATCAGGAATGACATTAAAAAATCGGATATCACTATTAGTTAGTTTACTGTTTACCATTCTTTTTGGACTGGCATCAACGGTGATATTCATTTTATATTCTAATTATCGAAAAGAAGAATTTCGTGATCGACTGGAGATCAAAGCCTTATCTAATATAAAACTTTTAGTTAACGTTAAACAGATAGATAATCAACTTTTAAAAATAATTGATCAAAATTCTATTAATAAATTATACGATGAAAAAACTTTGGTTTTTGATTCTAATTATAAACTGATTTACAGCAGTATTGATGATGCTAAAATTAATTGGTCTGTTGACGATTTAAAATATTTAAAAAAAAACAAGACTTTTTTTAAACAGCAGGGCGATTATGAAGTTTACGGTGTCTTTTACGATACAAATGATAAAGATTTTTATGCTTTAATTTCTGCAACCGATGATTATGGAAAAAAGAAATTGCTTTTTTTACGATATACCTTAGTTGTATCATACATCTTTTTTACTTGTTTATGCTGGGTTATAACTTCGTTTACTGTAAAAAAAGCAATGAATCCTTTAAATGCTTTTCATCAAAAGATAAAAAACATAAACGAAAATAACCTCGATACCAGAATTGAATCCAAAAGCACTAAAAATGAAATCGACTTAATTGCTGACGAGTTTAATTTTATGATGGATCGCATTGAAGTCTCGTATCAAAAACAAAAAGAATTTACAGCACATGCTTCGCATGAATTAAGAACGCCACTTTCTAGAATGACTTCTCAAATCGAAAATGTAGTTGCTGATCCAGATACCAAACCTAAAAACAAATCTTTCTTAAATACTATATTAACTGATGTTAATCATTTGAGTGAATTAATTAATTCTTTATTAATACTTTCAAAAATCGACAATAGTGAAGCCGAAAATCATGAAGTACAGCGAATAGATGAAATCTTATTTTCTTCTATCGAAAAAATAAATAAGACCTTTCCAGACTTCGTAATTCTTTTTGAAATGGAGGAAAGTGAAGATCTTGATACTGCTCTAGAAATTAAAGGAAATAAAAATCTTCTAGAAATCGCTTTAAGCAATATTCTTAAAAATGCCTGTGTATACTCAGACAATAAACAAGCAAAGGTAAAAATAAGTACAGATCGTTACCATCTTATTGTATCTGTTTCAAACTCAGGTGACACCTTAAGTGAAGAAGAACAAAAGAACCTTTTTCAGCCTTTTATGCGTGGTAAAAATGCGAAAGGAACAGCTGGCTTTGGACTAGGATTAAGAATTGTTCAAAGAATCCTAACGCTGCACAAAGCAAACATAACTTACTCAATACCAAATATTAACACGAATTTATTTCAGATCTTTTTTAATTTATAAGCAATTTTAAGCTATTTTTAAGGTAGATTTTAAGGTCTCTTAAAGTCTGGTGATAGCATATTTGTATAATTAAAAATGATACAATGAAAAAGTTATTCGCATTGCTGTTATTTGCACTTCTCAATCAAGCTGCAATAGCTCAAAAAACAGTCACGCTTGAAGACTGTGAAAGTCAATTCTTAAAAAAGAATCTTTTTTTACTGGCATCTCAATATAACATAGATGCGTCGAAGGCACTAACTATTCAGGCACGTATCTGGGACAATCCCACACTCTCAGCTGAATTGAATGCGTATAATCCAGAAAGGGATAAGTTTTTTGATGTCGGAAAAGAGGGGCAGAAAGTTTTTGCAATTGAACAGCTTATTTATCTTGGCGGTAAAAAACGTAATGAAGTAAAACTGGCTCAAACCAATGAAAAGCTGGCAGAACTTCAGTTTAACGATTTACTGCGTACCTTAAAACTGCAATTGCGAAAAAGCTTTTACACCGTATATTACAATACTAAGAATCTTGAAAATACGGACAAACAACTTGCTCATATCGAAAATCTAATCAACTCGTACTCTATTCAGGCTCAAAAAGGAAACATTCCTTTAAAAGATGTTGTTCGTTTACAGTCATTGTATCTGAATTTCAAAAACGAAAGACTAGAAGTTATCAATAACAACATCGAAGAACAGGCAAATTTAAAACTGCTTTTAAATGAAACTGAAAATGTAGTTCCTGTTGTAAGCAAAGATGATTCAAATAAGTACTTAAAATTAATTGAATTCGATCTTAAAAGCTTTGAAGAGCAAGCCATTGCAAATCGACCTGATTATTTAGCCAAACAAAAAGAAATTGATGCAAATGAGTTAAATGTAAAATTGCAAAAATCACTTTCAATTCCAGACATTACTCTTGGTGCAAATTATGACCAGCGAAGCGGCGCTTTTAATAACGAAGCCAATTTAACAGTTGGTATTCCTTTACCTCTTTGGAATCAGAATAAAGGAAATATTAAATATGCGAAAACCATTTTGGAACAATCTAAAATTGAGAAACAAAACTTTGAATTGCAGCTCAAAACAGAAATCACATCGGCTTGGACCAAATGGGACGAATCCAGACAAAATTATGCTGTTATAAAACCAACAGTTAATTCTGATTTTGAAGCTGTTTACAACGGAATGCTTACGAATTTTCAGAAACGCAACGTCAGCCTTTTAGAATTTACCGATTTCATGGAGAGCTACAATCAAGCTATAATTCAATTAAACGAATTGAAGAAAAAAGTAGTAATAGCAGGTGAAGAATTAAACAGTACCATCAACAAAGATTTATTTTAAAAAGATATAAAAATGAAACATATATTATTCTTAGGAGTTGCAATTGTAAGTTTATCTCTCACAAGCTGCAAAAAAGAAGTGGTGAACCCAGAAACAAATACATCTTTTGTTTTAAGCGATGCAATGCTGAAAACGACAACAACAGCCGAAGCTAAAACACAGCCATTAAAAAACGAACTAAGTTTTTACGGAAAAATCACAGCTGATAATAATAAAATGATTGACGTTTATCCGTTAGTTGGAGGAAATGTAATGAAAGTAAACGTTGAACTTGGTGATTACGTTAAAAAAGGACAAGTGCTGGCAACTATAAAAAGTACTGATGTAGCCGATTTTGAAAAACAATCTATTGATGCAAAAAGTGATTTGCTTGTCGCGAAAAACAATTTAAAAGTAGCTCAGGAATTATTTGATGGCAAACTGAATTCTGAAAGTGACGTGCTGCAAGCTAAATCTGAAGTAAACAAAGCGCAGTCTCAGTTAAGTAAAATTCAGGAAACTTATAAAATTTACAATATTAAGGCAGGCTCTATTTATGAAGTAACAGCTCCAATCAGTGGTTTTATCATTCAGAAAAGCATCAATCAAGATATGCTTTTACGTAACGACCGTTCTGAAAATATTTTTGATATTGCTGAAATCAGCGAGGTTTGGGCAATGGCAAACATTAACGAAATTGATATCAATAAAGTAAAACTAGGAACAAGTGCTTCTGTTACTACTTTAAGTTATCCAGATAAAACGTTCAACGGAAAAGTTGATAAAATCTACAATGTAATCGATCCCGAAACTAAAGCCATGCAGGCAAGAATAAAACTGAGTAATACAGATTACCTTCTAAAACCAGATATGAATGCCAATATCAAATTGTCTTTCAATGAAAATCAATCTATGATAGCTGTACCAAGTAAAGCAATTGTATTTGATAAAAGTAAAAACTTTGTTGTAGTGTTTAAGGATCGTAATAATATAGAAACAAGACAAGTTGAAGTTTACAGGGTTGTTGGAGATACTACTTATATCTCAAGTGGTTTAAAAGAAAATGAAAAAGTAATCACAAACAATCAGCTATTTATTTATGGTGCTTTAAATAATTAAGACATGAACAAATTCATAAAAAATATTATTGCTTTTTCCTTAAAGAATAAAGCATTTACCTTCTTTTGGGTTGGATTATTGGCTGTTGCTGGATTTATTTCCTTCAAAAATATGCCCATTGATGCTTTTCCTGATGTTACCAATACGCAGATTATTATTATTACGCAATGGAATGGAAAAAGTGCTGAAGAAGTAGAACGCTTTGTAACGTCTCCTATTGAAATCTCAATGAACTCTGTTCAGAAAAAAACAAGTGTTCGAAGCATTACCATGTTTGGATTATCGGTTATTAAAATCATTTTTGATGATGGTGTAGACGATACTTTCGCGCGTTTTCAAGTAAATAATTTATTAAAAAATGTTTCTCTTCCTGATGATGTCGAACCAGACGTTCAGCCTCCCTATGGTCCTACTGGCGAAATTTTTAGATATATTGTAAAAAGCGACAGCAGAGACAGCCGAGAATTATTGACTTATCAAAACTGGGTAATTGATAAACAACTTCGTTCTTTACCTGGAGTTGCAGATTTAAATGTCTTTGGAGGTCAGACCAAAACTTATGAAGTAGGTGTTGATCCAATTAAATTGGCAAAATATAATATTACACCTTTGCAGGTTTACAATGCTGTTAACGCAGGAAACATAAATGTTGGAGGAGATGTCATTGAGAAAAATGGACAGGCTTTTGTTGTGCGAGGGGTTGGATTGCTAAAATCTAAAGAAGATATTGGAAATATTATTGTTGATGATGCAGCTGGAAATCCAATTTTAGTCAAAAATCTAGCTGATGTTTACGAAAGTTCTATGCCAAGAGTTGGTCAAACCGGTATTGGAAATAATGATGATGCTGTCGAAGGAATTGTTGTAATGCGTAAAGGCGAAAATCCACAGGAGACTCTTGCCCTGATAAAAGCAAAAATTAAGGATTTAAATGATAATGTTCTTCCGAAAGACATCAAAATTGAGACTTTTTACGATCGTGATAACTTAATGAATTTCACGACCGAAACGGTGATGCATAATTTATTTGAAGGTATTATTCTGGTAACTTGTGTGGTATTTCTTTTCATGGCAGACTGGCGAACAACTTTCACCGTTTCTATCGTAATTCCGCTTTCGTTATTATTTGCATTTTTATGCCTTAAAATAATGGGAATGAGCGCCAACTTATTAAGTTTAGGTGCAGTCGATTTCGGAATTATCATTGATGGAGCAGTTGTAATGGTTGAAGGTCTTTTTGTGGTTCTCGATCATCGAGCGCATCAGTTAGGAATGGAAAAATTCAATAAAATTGCCAAAGGAAGCTTAATCAAGAAAACAGGAACAGAAATGGGTAAAGCCATCTTCTTTTCTAAATTGATTATTATTACAGCCTTACTTCCTATATTCTCTTTCCAGAAAGTAGAAGGAAAAATGTTCTCTCCCCTAGCCTTTACATTAGGTTTTGCTTTATTAGGAGCATTAATTTTCACACTGACTTTGGTTCCTGTTCTTTCTCATATTTTATTAAACAAAAATGTAAGAGAAAAACATAATCCGTTTGTGAACTTTTGGGACAGAATTGTTTCTAAAGGTTTTGCTTGGACATTCAAACATAAAGTACAAACTCTAGTTGCATCTTTAGGATTGTTGGCGGCCGTATTCTTTTCTGCCGGATTTTTAGGAACAGAATTTTTACCACAGCTAAATGAAGGTGCTTTATGGGTTACAGCAGAATTGCCAATGAGTACTTCATTGCCAGAAAGTGTTAAAACCGCTGCGATGATTAGAAAAGACTTGGAAAGTTTTCCTGAGGTTAAAAATGTGCTGTCACAAACTGGACGAAGCAATGATGGAACCGATCCTAACGGTTTTGGATTTATTCAGCTTCAAGTGGATTTAAAACCAAAAGCAGACTGGACACGTAAAATTTCTATGGATGAGCTGATTAATGAAATGGATACCAAGTTAAAAGTGCATCAAGGAATTACCTATAATTATTCGCAGCCTGTAATTGATAACGTTGCAGAATCTGTTGCAGGATTTAAAGCTTCTAATGCAGTAAAAATTTACGGCGATGATTTAAACAAATTAGATCAGCTTGCTAATGAAGTTTTGGCTCAAATAAAAGATATTCCAGGAATAAAAGATGCTGGAATTCTACGAAATGTTGGACAGCCAGAAATTAGTGTAGTTCTTGATCGAGAAAAAATGGCTGCTTACGGCGTAACATTAAGTGATGCGCAAGCCGTTTTAGAATTAGCATTTGGAGGAAAAACAGCAACTGAAAAATACGAAGATGAAAAGAAATTTGATGTTCGTGTTCGTTTTTCAAAAGAATACAGAAAAGATGAAAAAGATTTGGAGGAAATTAAAGTTCCAACAATAAGCGGAATCAAAATTCCTCTAAAAGAGATTTGTGATATAAAAACCATTACTGGACCGGCATTTATTTATAGAGATAATACAAAACGTTTTATAGGAGTTAAATTCTCTGTTCGAGATCGAGATTTGGGAAGTACAATTGCAGAAGCGCAGTCAAAAGTGAATAAACTAAAACTTCCTGCAGGTTATACAACAGGATGGACTGGAGAATTTGAAAATCAGGTTCGTGCAAGTGCGCGTCTGGCTCAAGTTGTACCAATAAGTTTGATTGGAATTTTTGTCCTGCTGTTTATCTTGTTTGGAAACTTTAAAGATTCACTTCTGGTTTTGGCCAATGTTCCATTTGCAATTATTGGTGGAATTATTGCCTTACATCTTACAGGAATGAATTTCGGAATCTCAGCTGGAGTTGGATTTATTGCCCTTTTAGGAATTTGTATTCAAAATGGAGTTATACTAATATCAGAATTCCATCATAATTTAAAGGCGAAATTTTCATTAGAAGAATCCATTTTCATGGGAGTAAAAGCGAGAACGAGAGCCGTAGTAATGACCGCATTAATGGCTTCTATTGGGTTATTGCCCGCTGCAATCTCTACAGGAATTGGATCTGAATCTCAAAAACCATTAGCAATTGTAATTATCGGAGGATTGATGACTGCAACTGTTCTAACCTTATTAGTTTTCCCAATATTGTTCTGGATTTTCAATAGAAAAAAACATGAACCAATAGAATAAAGATTTATTTTTTTAGTTTTTTAAATCAAATTGTTGGATTTAAGAGCGGAAAGCATCATTACTTGTAATGGTGCTTTTCTGTTTTATAAAAACAAAAAAAAATGACCTTTTGCTCAGAAAGGTCATTTTAGTACTAACTCAAAACTCTTTAAAATCTTATTTCAAATCTTTCAGAATCGCAATTGATTCTGCAGCATTTGATAACTGTGCATATTTTAATGCAGTATATCCTTTTTCATTTTTTTCACTAGGACGTGCACCGCTAGCTAATAAAATTTTAATGATTTCATGTTTATTGTAACGTGCAGCAATCATTAAAGGCGTAAGATCGTCATCTGACATTTCGTTTACGTCTGCACCATATTCGATAAACTTTTTAACAGTATCGATGTCTCCTTTGCTAATTGCAACATTTAATGGGTTTGCTGCATAGCTTCCTAATTCAACTTGATTTTTTTCAAATGAAACTCCATTTGAAGCCACTGCTACATTTCCAAATGTTACTAAGGCTAATCCTAAATAAATAACTGATTTTTTCATAATGATTGATTGTTGTTAAATGATTGATTATTGATGATTTTTAATTTCTATGTAAAGGTACTTATATTTTTGTATTATGCATTACAAAGTACCATGTTTTAACCAATTCTTAACACTTACTTAATAACTACATAATTTAAAGACCTGAACATTACCAAATTGATGGTTTTGCTATAATAGACGCGTAAAAACATAAATTGTTACAATAATTCTGAAAAAAAACACATTTATTTTTGATCTCTTTGTTTGTGGTCTGCATAAAGGGTTCATTTTTCTATAATGCTATTCAAAAAAAAACATAACAAGGCTCATAATCAATAGATTAAATATTTTAAAAAGGAAATTTTTCATTTAAAAAAGCAACTATAAAAACAAAAAGAAAAGCATCGTGCCTCGAAAGTGATGCTTTTCATTTTAGATTTAATTACAAGATTTATTTTAAACCTTTTAAAACAGCTGCAGATTCTTCTGATTTTGCATACCTGGCATAATCCAATGCTTTTAATCCATGTTCGTTTTCAATTGATGGTTTAGCTCCATTTGCTAATAGTATTTTAACGATTTCTACATAATTATAGCGAGCAGCCAACATTAAAGGCGTCATGTTTCTTATAATTTTATTGACATCTCCGCCATACTCGATAATTTTTTTTACACTTTCAATATCACCTTTGCTTACAGCCACATGTAAGGGCGATGATAAATAAGCGGAAATTTCCATTTGATTTTTTACATTAAACTTCTGATTGGAGGTAAATGCAAAGTTTGTAAATACGACTAAAGCCGTTCCTAAAATAACTACTGTCTTTTTCATGATTGATTGTTTGTTAAAATTGATTGATGATTTGATGATTTCTTAATAGACGCATATTATGAGTAAAACGTTGCACTAAAAATGAAAAAAAATATATTTCTTTCTAATAGCACTTAAAAAAAAACGCAATCCAAATAATTGAATTGCGCTCGTTTTTAATTTTAAAGTGTATTTATTACAGCTTAAAGTTTTTAGAATAAATATTTTTCAAATCTTTTTCAAACAAAGTAAATGGATCATTATAAAATTTAATAAAATCCGTTTCACTTACTTGACCAGGAAATGGCGCATAATAGTGTGTAGGACTTGTTACATCATTTCGCCAAACCAAAACATAAGCCAATTGTAAATTATCAGATTTTAAAGTTTTAAGTAAAACTTCTGTCCACCATTTTTCATTTGGAATAGATTCGAGACCAGTTTCTGTAAATGCGGCTAACTTTTTCTTTTTGACTGCCAAATCCGAAAATATTTTAAGTTTCTTTAAACCTGCCTCAAGATCATATTTGTCATCACGTCCAAAATCTCCGTAATCATCCATTCCTAGTAAATCAACATATTCATCGCCAGGATAACGCTCTAAATATTCTGTCTCAGAATTAAATCTGTTATCGGGCGAAAAAGCATAAATAAAATTATGAACTCCCAAAGTGTCTTTGAGATAAGAAACTGTAAACTGCCAAACCGCTATAAAATCTTCACGAGAAGTATGTGATTTTCCCCACCAAAACCAATCTCCGTCAAATTCATGATAAGGTCTGAAAATCATTGGAGAAAGTTTTCCGTCTTTAGCTTTTACCGAATGCGCGAAATCGGCAATTGACTTTAAAATTTCTTTGTATTTTTCATGATGAGAACCTCCTGGTTTTATCAAAGACATTGAGGCAGTCGAAATACCATCTTTCCAATAAAAACCTCCATCAGATGCAGGATTATTAAAATGCCATGAAACTGTTGTAATTCCTCCCCTTTCATAAGTTTGAATAACATTATTTCTTAAAACTTCCTTCGCATTTTCTATTTCATCTTTTGACCGACCAGAAAAATCACTAAAATCAATACCAACAACCGCAGGATGAGAACCCGTAACCGATTTTACATCCGACCGATCTTGCTCATTATTCCAGTCGTGTCCATATTCCAAAGCATGCTGATGCCCAAAAAGAATATGATTTTTTGAAATTGTTTTTAAATTCTGATAAAGATTCTTGGTTTCTTTTGTTGCATTTTTATCTAGCTGCGCAAAAAGAAAATGCCCTGCTGTAAGACATACAAATAGCACGGCATTTTTTGAGATTATAAATTTCATGGTTTAAATAGTTAGTTTTAAACCCGAAAATTACTATTTAGATGATAAGTAATCTAATACATTTTTTTCAATACGTTGATCTATATTGTCAATATCAGCTTTTACAAATTTTTCTCCTAAGATATTCTCGTACAATTCGATATATCTTTCAGAAACAGATGCGATATATTCATCTGACATATCAGGAATTTGTTGTCCTTCCTGACCTTGAAAACCATTTTCAATTAACCAGCGGCGAACAAATTCTTTTGATAATTGTTTTTGCTCTTCTCCTTTTTCCTGTCTTTCTGCATATCCGTCAGCATAAAAATAACGAGAAGAATCTGGCGTATGAATTTCATCAATTAAAACAATAACGCCGTCTTTTGTTTTTCCGAATTCATATTTTGTATCTACTAAAATTAATCCTCGAGAAGCTGCAATTTCAGTTCCTCTTTGAAATAAAGCGCGCGTATATTTTTCTAAAACTAAATAATCTTCTTCAGTAACAATTCCTTTTGCTAAAATGTCTTCACGAGAAATATCTTCATCATGAGAACCGTTATCTGCTTTTGTAGTTGGTGTAATAATTGGTTCTGGAAATTTATCATTTTCTTTCAAACCTTCTGCCATTGCAACACCACAGATTTGTTTTCTTCCTGCAGCATATTCACGAGCAGCGTGTCCCGACAAATAACCGCGAATTACCATTTCTACTTTAAAAGGCTCACACAAATGTCCAACAGCAACGTTTGGATCTGGAGTTGCAATTAACCAGTTTGGAACAATATCTTGAGTTAATTCCATAAACTTAGTGGCAATCTGATTCAAGATTTGTCCTTTGTATGGAATTCCCTTTGGCAAAACTACATCAAACGCCGAAAGTCTGTCGGTTGCTACCATTACTAAAAGTTCGTCGTTAATATTGTAAACTTCTCTAACTTTTCCGCGGTAAACTGATTTCTGATTCGGGAAATTAAAATTTGTAGTTGTGATTGTATTGCTCATTTTTTTGCTGTGTTGTTTTTTTTTATGCTTGCAAATTTAAAACTATTTAAAAGAGCAAGCAAGAAAGTATTCAGTTTTCAGTCACAGTTTTCAGTTTTAATCCTGCGACTGAAAATCGTGAATTAAAATTATTATTTTAAAAGTGTCTCATTAAATAAATTCAATATTCTGCTGTATTCATCAATCCAAGAATAGGTTTCTTTAAAACCGTGGGCTTCAACTGGAAAAGATGCTAAACTCCAATTCTTTTTCTGCAGTTCGATAAAACGCTGTGACAAACGCACAATATCTTTATATTCCACATTATCATCTACCATTCCGTGAAGCATCACAAGGTTTCCTTTTAAATTATCAGCATAATAAATTGGTGAACTTTTTTTATAAGCTTCTGGATCTGTTTCCGGAAAGTTTAAAATATTACCAGTATATCCGTGGTTGTAATGTGCCCAGTCCGTTACAGAACGCAATGCCGCACCCGATTTAAATTCGCCTGGAGTTGTCAGCATTCCCATTAAAGTAATAAAACCTCCGTAAGAGCCGCCATAAATTCCTACTCTATTGGCATCAATACCATATTTTTCGACCAAATATTTTTTGCCATCAAGATGATCTGATAAATCTTTTCCTCCCATAAAACGATAAATTCCGGTTCTAAAATCGCGTCCGTAACCGTCACTTCCTCTGTAATCAATGTCTAAAACAGTATATCCTAAATCAGTCAGCAAATTATGAAACATATATTCTCTGTAGTAATTGCTCCAGAAATTATGCGCGTTTTGAAGATAACCTGCGCCATGCACAAAAATTATTGCTGCTTTATTGGCATTTTCTGTTTTTGGAGTATACAATCTCGCATTAACAGGCGTTCCGTCTTGCGCTTTAAAAGTAATTACCTCAGGTTCTCTCCATTTGTATTTTTTGAAATCTTCTGAAACCGAAGAAGAAATCTGCTGTAAAACTGCATTCTTTTTATTCTCACCAATATAAAAATCCCAAGGAATATTTTTATACGAATAACGAACCAAAAGTGATTTTTCATCTGGAGACAAAATTACTTCGTGTGCGCCATTTTTAGTTAAAATTGGCTGTAAAGTTCCATCTGCAACAGTAAGTTTATAGAACTCTCTGTTTCCTGCATGTGTAGTATTTGTAGTTAAATAAAATGTCTTTTTATCTTTAGATAAAGTAAGATCGCGCACTTCCCAGTTCCCTTTTGTAAGCTGTGTTTTCTTTTTAGTTTTTACATTCAGCGTATATAAATGCGAATAACCCGTAGCTTCAGACTGAAAATAAATAGTTTCATTATCAGCCAAAAAGCCTAAATTTCCCGAAGAAAAGGAATGAGATGGAATTCCAGGTCCAGCAATCCATGCGTCATCATGCTGGTGTTCAATTTCTTCAAATGTGCCTTTATCTAGATTTAAACTTACCAGCCAACGATCTTTATTATCTTGACTTCTGATGTCTATAATTGCAAGCGACCCGTCTTCATTATATATAGGAGCTTGAGGAACTATTAATTTGTCTTCTTTGGATTTATTCTTTAACTTATCGTACAATTCAAAGTATTTTGGATTATCCTGAATATGACTTAAAGTCGAAAAATTCACATAATAAACAGAATCTTTTGCCACAGAATAAATTCCGAATCTTGTTTTAAAAAAATTCTTCGTCGAAACTTTTTCTTTCGTTTCTGGACTTTGATTATAACCGTCGGCCGTTATAAAAACTTCCATTTTTTCTCTCTTAATTTCTGGTTCTTCAACCAAAATAAAAGTGGCAAAACTACCATTTGGATTTACCTGAAGTCCTGCAAACTGATCATTCCCATATAAATATTGTTTTGCAAAATCAGATTTAACTGCTTTACTTTTATCAAGATTCCATTGTTTTTTTGCTTCTTTATCTCGTATAAACTGGAATAATTCTTTTTGCTGTACAGCTAAAAAAGATTCAGTATCTGCTTTTAAGTCTTTTTTTATTCCTTTGCTGAAATTGGTAATTTGTAAAATCGTACCTGCTTTGGTATCGTATTTAAAAATATTGTCATTTTGCTCGTAAAACAATACGCCGGCCTGAGTACCTAATTGTAAATTGGATAATCTTGAAGATTGCTGAATTAACTTTTTTGTTGTTTTAGATTGAATAGAATACGAAAACAAACTTCCATTATCCAAATAATAAACCAAATCTGATCCTGGTTTAGTTTTAAAATCAAGTTGAGAAAAAGCAGCTTCTTTTGGAGCCACAATTTCAGGCTTTGACATTCCTTTTTGCCAGTAAAAGGTACTCGGTCCTAATTCGTCTTTTGGATTCCATTCAAAATATACTTTTTTACCATCTAAAGACCAGCGTCCGTTTGTTGGTTGATTTCCAATAAAAGATTCGCCTTTCATTATTTCTTCTAATTTCAATTCTTGGGAATTTCCTAAAATAGAAAGAAATAAAAAGGCGGCGGTAAAAATGTTTTTTGTCATAGTAGATGTCTTTTGAGAAAACAAAAATACACGCTGAAAACTTCTAAAAAAATGTTTTGCCTATTTCCTTGCGAAATTCTTCACATTAAACACACTTAACAAAAAAATCCTTGAAGAAAATTCTCCAAGGATTCTGTTTTTTGCTGAAAAGTCTAATTATTCTAAAAAGTAAATTTTGACTTTTTATTTTGATTTTAGCTCGCCGCGAATTCTTTATCTAATATTTTTGAAGCAATATACCTTGCTACACCATCTTCAGCATTTGTTTTAATCACTTCTAAATTTGGCAGAGTTTCTTTTAAAACTGCTGGTGCATTACCCATAATTAAACCTTTTCCAGATGCCGACAACATTTGAACATCATTAAATCCGTCGCCAAAAGAGACGGCTTGATCTAAAGTATAACCTTCTTTTTCTAAAACTTGTTCAATTGCAACTGCTTTATCTATAGATTTATCCATAAATTCTAAACAAGTTGGCAAACTAAAAGCGTGATGCAAATGCTCTGAAGAATTGGCTAAAACGTCATCTTTTAATTTTACTAATTTTTCGTGATCGTCACATGAAAAGAAAATTTTAATCGCTCCAAAATCTTCTAAATTTTTATAGTCTACTAATTCTGGACGATATTTTAATTCTGCTTGAAAAGAGTTCAATCTTTCATTCCATTTGTTGGTCTGCCAAACATTTTCTTTAAATAAAACTACAGTAATTGCTGGATCGATTTCAACATTTAAAGCCGCTTTAACCACATCGCTGTCTAAGTTAAAAGCAAAAAGCTGTTCTTTATTTGGTGAATGGATTCTAGCTCCGTTTGAACTTACTAAGTAAACAGGAACTTCAAGCGTTTCTATAATCGCCATTGCATCTAGATGATGACGACCAGTTGCGACAACAATTAAATAACCTTGATTGTGAAGTTCTTGAAAAATGGATTTAGTATAATCTGAAATTCTGTGTTGTGGGTTGAGTAAAGTTCCGTCAAGGTCACTTACTACAACTTTTATATTTTTAAGTTTTGTCATATTAATTATCAAATATCGATGATAGGCAAATTTAAGGTTTTAAGCTCGTTTAGACAAAGATTCCAAGCTTTGAAAGTCAAAATTGAGGCAAGTTTATTATTTATTTAACTATTCGGTTAAATAATGCTTTTTAGATAATTAAATCTTAACAATTCCAGATTTGTATAAATTTACGGCTTTCTGAATTACAAATTCAATTTGTTCTAAAAGTAAATCTTCTTTACTATCAAACATCATGATTTTCATTCGTGAACGTTTTTCTTGAATGAGAAAAGGTTCATCAAAGTGTTTCCCTTCCACAATTCCAATGTAAGGTTGTTTAAGTTTTTTATGAATCCATAAATAACAGAACATTTTTCCTTTATAACAAAAAAATGGCATTCCGTATTTTAATGTATTTGTAATGTCTTTATCTTGTTTAAGAATGATTTCTTTTAATGCCAAAAATATCCCTTTTATGGGTTCTTCCTGGTTTAGGTAGAAATCGTCTAGTTGTTTCATCGTTTTATAATTTAATAAATAAAACCATCTTTCCAATCAATAATTTCTTTTGGATGATCTTTATCATTTGGATAATTCATTTTTACAAATTTAAACTGTTCTTTAGTCATCAATACAATTCTTCCATCGTTACCACAACTAATTGGATAAAATTGTTCATCACTGCCTTGAATTTTAAGTTCGTTATTTAGCATTACAATAAAATTTAAATAGGCTATAGTCCAATCATAATTGCCAAAATTATTATCGAAAGCTACATATTCATTACCGTTTAATTTTATCTTATGGAGTAAATGCTTATCATTCTGATCTTCGAATTCATCTGATATTAAAAGTTTTAAATTTAATTTATCAAATGAAGCTTTTACAGTTTCTAAATATTGAATTAATCCTTTTCCCTCAAATAATGTTTCAGAATCAATAAAATAAAATCTATTGTCGGTAAAACTTAAATCCTCTCTCATGTGGCCTTCAAAAAAACTTAATTCGTCGTAAGATTTTTCAAAATCTTCTTTTGTAATTTTTAAATCCTTTTTATCTGTTAGATTGAAAAATTTTAATTTATTAAGTTCTGAAACAATTTCTCTTCCTGATAATTTCTTGATGTAATTATCTGAGCTTTTCTTTTCACTTTTTTGAGCATAAATCCTAAATGCAAAAAAAAACACAAGACCTATTACAAATATAATTTTACTTTCCATTAATAAAATTGACCTCTTCTTTCTTGTTTATATTATTCAAAAAAAATATTCGTTTTACACCTTTCAAAAAGACAAGTGCAAAACGAATATTCTTCAATTGTATTTAGCCACAGATTAAAGGGTTAAAATGATTTTATAATCTGTGAAAATCATTTAATCTGTGGCAAATTCATTTCACTTTTTACATTTTCATTTCACAAATTTAATCGTGATTCTCAATTTGTTTATAAGCGTCAATTACCTTTTTCACTAATCTATGACGAACGATATCTTTATCATCAAGATAAATGATTCCAATTCCTTCAATGTCTTTTAGAACCAAAATTGCTTCTTTAAGACCCGAAATAGTTCTTCTTGGTAAATCGACCTGTCCAGGATCACCCGTAATCATAAATTTGGCGTTTTTTCCCATACGAGTCAAAAACATTTTCATTTGTGAATGGGTTGTATTTTGTGCTTCATCAAGGATTACAAAGGCATTGTCAAGCGTTCGCCCACGCATAAAGGCAAGCGGCGCAATTTGAATAATTCCTTTTAAGATGTAATCTTCGAGTTTTTCATTCGGAAGCATATCACGCAGCGCATCGTAAAGCGGCTGCATATAAGGATCTAATTTTTCTTTCATATCCCCAGGAAGAAATCCGAGATTTTCTCCGGCTTCAACCGCTGGACGTGTCAGGATGATCCTCTTAACTTCTTTATCTTTTAACATTTTAACCGCCATAGCGACACCGGTATATGTTTTTCCGGTTCCAGCAGGACCAATGGCAAAGACCATATCATTTTTCTTAATAGTATCAACCAGCAATTGCTGATTTGGTGTCATCGCCTTAATAATCTTGCCGCCAACACCATGAACTAAAATTTTGTCATGATCGTAACCTCTTTTTTCTTCTTGGCCATCACTCATAATTACACGTTCAATTACATTGTCATCAATATTATTATAACGTGTAAAATGAAGCATTAATCGTTGAAATCTTTTTTCGAATTCGTCTAAAACTTCTTTTTCGCCAAATGCTTTTAAAGTTGTCCCTCGTGCTACGATTTTAAGCTTTGGGTAGTACTTTTTAATGATTTCTAAATGGCTGTCCTGCGCGCCCCAAAACTCTTTTGGAGCAATATCTACTAGCTCGATTATTCTTTCGTTCAAATGAAGTAGTTTTAAATTAAATAATTCCTTTTATTATTTTAGGGGTTGTCGGGTCTTTCTTAAGTCACAGTATTCAGTTGCAGTTTTCAGTTTTTTGTTTCTTTAACTAAATCAGTGTTTCTGAATAGTGTAACAGGCAAATACTTTTAAAAACACAATTTGTCTTTTCTTTCTTTCAATTTGTGTTTACTATTATTAGCTTTGCATTTCTCAAATTTAATGAAAATTAGATTTAAATACTATCAATAGTTATAAACAAAAATATGTCAATAATTACCCTTACTACAGACTACGGCTTAAAAGATCACTTTGTGGGGTCGCTGAAGGGTAAAATACTTTCTGAAAATCCAGAGGTTCAAATCATTGACATCTCTCACGACATCGATCCCTTTAATACTGCCGAAGCAAGTTATGTTATTGGCGCTTCTTATTTGAGCTTTCCAAAAGGCACAGTTCACCTTATTGGTGTCGATATTGAGCGTAATAAAGAGAACCAGCATATCGCCATGCAATGGAACGATCACTACTTTATTTGTGCCGATAACGGAATTTTAAGTATGCTTACGCAGAAGATTGTGCCGCAGAAAATTGTCGCCATTAATATTCACGATCGTTTTCCAATTGAATCTACCGATTTAGATATATTTGTTCAAGTGGCTTCACATCTAGCTAAAGGCGGTTTATTGAATGTAATTGGAAAAGAAATTACGGCTGTAAAAGAAGCGACAGAATTGCAGGCTATTGTAGCTGATGATGGAAATTCGATAAAAGGGTATGTCATTTATATTGACCATTTTGGAAACGTTGTTACTAATATTTCTAAAAAACAATTCTTAGAAATTTCACGCGGACGCCCTTATGAAATCCCTATGAAACCAAAAAGCATCAAAACAATTCTGCCAAATTATTCGGCAATTGCAACTTCTGATAAATATCCGATCAAAACCTATGAAGGTGAAAAACTAGCAATCTTCAATGAAGCAGGTTTTTTGGAAATTGCCATTTTTAGAAGTAATCCTTCTAAAGTAGGTTCTGCCAATAGTCTTCTTGGTTTAAATTATCGTGATGTGATTACGATTAAGTTCTCCTAAATTAATTTTAGATTTTAGATTTGTTTGCTCGCAGATTTTGCTGATTGAGCAGATTTATATTGATTTTCATTATAAATATAGCCCGTGGTTTCAACCACGGGGACGCATTATTATAAACGTTGTGTTCCCGTGGTTGAAACCACGGGCTATATTTGAAAAACTTGTTCTGATTAAAATTTGAAAAACATGATTTTATAATATTTCGTTTTTTATATAAAACAACAATCAAATTTGGTATTTTTGCGCACCTGTAAGACTTTAGACAATTCAAAAAATCTAAAATCTAAAATCAGAAATCTAAAATTGAATACATGTTTGTCCGAATAGTAAAAATGAGTTTTCACGAAGAAAAAATTCCTGAATTTCTAGAGAATTTTGAATCTGTGAAAGATAAAATACGAAATGCAGATGGAAACCGTTTTTTAGAATTGTATCAAGATAAAAATGATAAATGCATCTTTTTCACTTACAGTTACTGGGAAACAGAAGAAGATTTAGAAAATTACAGAAATTCTGAATTATTTAATACTGTTTGGGATTTCACAAAGAAACTATTCAATGCAAAACCAGAAGCGTGGAGCGTTGATAAATTGGTTAGCTTAAATTAAAATGATATTTAACCGCAAAGAACGCAAGTTTTCTTCTTAAAAAGCTTTATAGAAAACGCTAAGTAAAACTTTGCGTTCTTTGCGGTTAAAAAAACTTGAAACAAAATATATGAAGTCTATAATATTACGAGAAATAAAATCCTTTTTTGGTTCGCCGATAGGTTATTTAGTCATTGCGATTTTCTTAATCAGCAACGGACTATTTTTATGGGTATTTGAAGGAGATTATAACATTTTAAATTCAGGTTATGCCGATTTAACTCCGTTTTTTACTTTGGCGCCATGGATTTTGATTTTCTTAATTCCAGCCGTAACCATGAGAAGTTTCTCTGACGAAAAAAAGCAAGGAACTTTAGAATTGTTATTGACAAAACCTTTATCAATCTGGGAAATTGTAAATGGTAAGTTTTTCGGTTCGCTCCTATTAATTATTCTGGCAATTATTCCAACATTGATTTACGTAAAAGTAATTTCAGATTTAGGTTCGCCAGAAGGAAATATTGACATGGGAAGCACAATTGGTTCTTACTTCGGATTGTTATTTTTAATTGCTTCCTATTCAGCAATCGGAATCTTCACTTCTACCCTTTCAGAGAATCAGATTGTCGCTTTTATTATTGCCGTTTTCTTATGTTTCTTCTTTTATTTTGGTTTTGAAGGTTTAGCGGCTTTAATTCCTGGTTCAAACAATTTTATTGCTGTGTTGGGAATGCAGAATCATTTTAAAAGTATGAGTCGAGGTGTAATCGATACCAGAGACATTATCTATTTTTTAAGCATCACCATCGCTTTTCTATCTTTTACTGTTTATCAATTAAAATCTTTTAAAGCGTAATGAAAGCATCTACAAAGCAAAATTTAAAAACATTAGGGATTACTCTATTTATTTTAGTTGTTTTAAATGTACTTGGAACTTTATTTTTTCATCGTTTTGATTTAACAAAAGACCAACGTTATACTTTATCTCCAACATCATTAGGAATTGTAAAGCAAGTTCAGAATCCGTTGTCTATAAAAATTTATATGGCTGGTGAACTTCCTGCCGATTTTAGACGTTTACAACAGGAAACTAAACAATTACTAGAAGAATTTCAGGCTTACAATAAAAATATTGTTTTCGAATTTGTTGATCCTTTAGAAAATGAAGATGAAAGCGATGAACTAACAAAATCTCTTTTCCAAAAAGGATTAACTCCAATAAATATTACAGTTGACGATAAAGGAAAACAGTCTCAGGCGATGGTTTTTCCTTGGGCAGTTGCAGTTTATAATGGTAAAGAAGTAAATATTCCGTTGTTGAAAAACATAATGGGTGCTTCGACTACTCAAAAAGTAATTGGATCAATTCAGCACTTGGAATATTCGATTGCTGATGCTATCAATAAAGTGACTAAAACCAAACAGAAAAAAGTTGCTATCATAAAAGGAAATGGTGAATTAAAAGAAAGCCACATCGCAAAAATGCTGATGCAGATTCATGAAAGTTATCTTATCGGACCTTTTACATTAGATTCTGTTGCTAAAAATCCGACTGCTACTTTAAATGAATTGAAGAAATACGATTTAGCAATAATATCAAAACCAACTGAGAGATTCTCTGACGAAGAAAAAGAAGTTCTCGATCAATATATTATGAATGGCGGAAAAACACTTTGGTTAATCGACCAAGTTGCTGCCGATATGGACAGTTTATATAATGATGCAGGTGCAACTTTGGCCTATCCGAGAGATTTAAACCTTAATGATATGTTCTTCAAATACGGATTCAGAATTAATCCAGATTTAGTAAAAGACGAACAAGGAACACCAATAAAACTGGCAACCGGCGAACAAGGAAGTGCCACGCAATACCAAGATTTTGTGTGGAAGTTTGCACCGCAGGTTTTTCCAACAAGCCAGCATCCAATTGTAAAAAACCTAGGCGGTATTAAATTTGATTTCGCGAGTCCAATAGATACTTTGAAAAATGGAATCAAAAAAACGGTTTTATTACAATCATCGCAATATTCAAAGACTATTGGTTCTCCAGCAGAAATTAGTCTTAATATGGTAACTGAAAAAACAACACCAAAAGACTACATCAATAAAGGAAATATAAATCTTGCCGTTTTATTAGAAGGAAATTTCCATTCTGCTTTTGAAAACAGGGTACTGCCTTTCAAAGACAATTCTTTTACTGCAAAAGGAAAACCAAATAAAATGATTGTAGTTGCCGATGGAGATATTGCCAGAAACCAGTTGGACAAAAACAGAATGCCGGTAGAATTAGGTTACGATCAAAGAACTGGAAATCTTTACGACAATAAAGACTTTATCATGAATTGTATTAATTATCTGCTTGACGATACCGGACTTATTAACATTAGAAGCAAAGATGTAGAACTGCCTTTATTAGACAAAGAAAAAGTTTATGAAAGCTACAGCATTACGCAATTCATAACTATCGGAGTTCCAATTCTAATTTTATTGGTTTTTGGACTAGTTTTTACATTTGTAAGAAAAAGAAAATACAGCAAATAGATGTTAATAAAAAAATGTGATACTTTAGATAGTTTAAGATATATTTGTAATCCGTATATTTAGCCGTTTATTTGCTAAAGCATCCATCAAAAAATAAAATAAAACAGATGAAATTTATAGTATCGAGTTCGTACTTATTAAAACAATTACAAGTTTTAGGTAGTGTAATCAACAGCAACAATACGTTGCCAATTTTAGACAACTTTTTATTTGAACTAAACAATAATGAGTTAACAGTTTCAGCTTCAGATCTTGAAACAACAATGTCTGCTACATTATCGATCGATTCTACAAGCAAAGGTAGCGTGGCTGTGCCAGCAAAACTTTTACTTGAAATTTTAAAAACATTCCCAGAACAGCCGTTGACTTTTACTGTTGAAGATAACAACACAGTAGAAATCAGCTCTAACTCTGGTAAATATGCATTAGCTTACGCAGCTGGGGAAGAATTCCCAAAAGCAGTAAGTCTTGAAGATCCGTCTGTTACACTTGTTCCTGCTGAAGTTTTAGCAACTGCGGTAAGCAAAACTATCTTTGCTGCCGGAAATGACGATTTACGTCCGGTAATGTCTGGAGTTTTTTTCCAGTTTTCACCAGAAGGATTAATTTTCGTAGCTACAGATGCTCATAAATTGGTAAAATATTCACGTACAGACGTAAAAGCTTCTCAAGTTGCTGATTTTATTATGCCTAAAAAGCCTTTAAATATCTTAAAAAGTATTTTAGGTTCTTCTGATGCAGAAGTAAAAATTGAATACAACGATTCAAATGCGACTTTCTCATTTGACAATTATATCTTAATGTGTCGTTTAATCGACGGAAAATACCCAAATTACGAAGCGGTAATTCCAAAAGAGAATCCAAATAAATTAATGATTGACCGTTCTTTATTTTTAAGTTCTGTTAAACGTGTTGCGATTTTCTCAAACAAAACTACACACCAAATTCGTTTGAAAATTGCTGGAGCTGAATTAAACGTTTCTGCAGAAGACATCGATTACTCAAACAAAGCAGAAGAAAGATTGACTTGTGATTACCAAGGAGATGATCTTCAAATTGGTTTCAACTCTCGTTTCTTAACAGAAATGTTAACAAACCTGCAGTCTGACATGATTATGCTTGAAATGTCATTACCAAACAGAGCAGGAATTTTAACTCCTGTAGATGGTCTAGAAGAAGGAGAAACTGTTACTATGCTTGTAATGCCTGTAATGTTAAATAGTTAACATTAAAGTTTCTTTCTGTTACAGGGATATTTTTTAGTTTTAAATAAAAGATATATCATTGTAAAAAAAAGATATCGCTATTAACCAACCATTTTTTATACCTAGAAACCGCAATTCCTATAAAGAGTTGCGGTTTTTTATTTGGGGTTAATTTTGTTTTAGATTGATATACTATATGTATAATTTAAACGCAAAGAGCGCAAAGGTTTTACGCAAAGTTCGCAAAGGTTTACACAAAGCTTTGCGAACTTTGCGTTTTCTATACACTGTCTAAATCAAAAAAACTTGCGCCCTTTGCGTTTAAATTCAGCACAATCCAAAAACTTGAAACAACAAATTTTGTATCTTTGAATTTATGAAAATAGAAATTTGGTCGGACATCATGTGTCCGTTTTGTTATATCGGAAAAAGACAGTTGGAAACAGCGCTTGCAGTGTTTCCTAATGACGAATTTGAAATTGAATGGAAAAGCTTTCAGCTTGATCCAACTATTACATCACAGCCTGATACAGACGTTTACACGTTTTTAGCAGAAAGAAAAGGCATGTCGATTGAACAATCTAAAGAAATGCATAAAGGTGTTGCAGAACGCGCCAAAAGTGTTGGTTTAGATTATAATTTTGACAAAGCGATTATCTCGAATTCTTTAAATGCACATAGAATTATTCAGCTTGCTAAAACCAAAAATATGGGTGACCGCATGGAAGAAATATTCTTTAAAGCTTATTTTACAGATGGAGAAGATTTAAACAACGGTCAGACTTTAATCAAATTAGGAATTCAGGCCGGTTTAGAAGAAAACGAAATTAGAGAAGTGCTAGAAAGCGAAACTTTATTTGTAAAAGAAGTAGAATCAGATATTAAAGAAGCTGGAGAAATTGGTGTGCAAGGTGTACCATTTTTTGTCTTTGACCGTAAGTACGCAGTTTCTGGCGCACAGCCAATTGAAACTTTTATAAAAACTATTCAGGAAGTTCTGAAATAAACATAAAACATTAATTAAACGTAAAAGCGTGCTGTCTACATTTAGACAGCACGCTTTTATTATTTAGTCTTTTAATAAACTAAAAAATTAATGACCCGCTCTACCTTTTGAATCTGTCGATTTTGTTGTAGTGCTTTTTCCTCTAGAACCAGAATTTGATTTTTGAGTTTTTCCAGAATCTTTCATTCCAGATTTCGAATCTTTTCTTGAAGTTTCCATGATATATAATTTTTTAAATTATTGATATACAAAGTTGCAAAATCCATTACAGTACTTTTTACAGAATTATACTTGACTTTTATAAAATAAAAATTTTAGAAAAATTAAGACAGAAACAAATCATGTAACATTAGAAACAAATTTTATAATTTTTTTAAGCATCTAATTTTCAATTTTGTATAGTAAGTTGAAGAGTACTAATTAAAATTATAAGCAGCTATGAAAACATGTAATGACAACCGACAAACTGCAATAAGAAACAATTTTAAATGCAGTAAACCAGATCATATTGACACTGCTCATGAAAATGAAGCAATGGATGAAGAATTTACAAATGGACAGAATTCTGATGCTTCCACTTATAGAAATGAATGCAATTCATTTGATAATGATTCATATGAAATTATAGAAAGTGGTTTAAACATAGCTGAAGATAATACTCCTTTTTCAACTTATGATGAATCCAATCCTTATGATAGTTATAATCTAGATCATGAAGATGAAAAATACAACTGCATCAATTATAGAAATTTCGAACATTAACTAAATTCAGCAATTATGTCGTCAAAATATAAATATTCCTTCGCAATGCTGCATTTCATAAACGTGTTTACGTTTGTTTTCAGCATCTCACTTATTGCTTATCTGATCATTGCAACAAGCTGATAAATTATAGTTATCTAATTTTAAAACATGAATCCACCCCTACTACAATTTAACGATAAAGGTATTTACTGCCAGCAGGCAGATGTTTATCTTGATCCATGGCGTCCGGTTACGAATGCCATTATCACGCACGGTCATTCTGATCATGCAAGGTGGGGACATCAAAATTATATTACACATCATACCAATGTACCGATTATAAAACATCGTCTTGGCGATATTAGTGTTACTGGAAAAGACTGGAATGAAACTTTTACCGTAAACGGCGTAAAATTCTCTCTTCATCCAGCAGGTCATATTATTGGTTCAGCACAAATAAGAGTCGAATACAAAGGTGAAATCTGGGTTTTTACAGGAGATTATAAAACGGAAGATGACGGCATTTCCGTTCCTTATGAAGTTGTTAAATGCCATTCTTTTATAACCGAATGCACATTTGGGCTTCCTGCTTTTAAATGGGAACCTCAATCAGATGTAACAACCGATATTAATAATTGGTGGGCAGAAAATCGTTCAGAAGGAAAAACGTCTATACTATTTGGATATTCCTTAGGAAAAGCACAAAGATTACTAAAATATTTAGATCCAAATATTGGTCGAATTTACACACATGGCGCAATCGAAAACATGACCGAAATCGTTCGTCCGTTAATTGATTTACCTGCAACCATAAGAATTACTCCAGAAACTAAGAAAGAAGATTTACTAGGAAATATAGTTCTCGCACCGCCGAGCGCACATGGAAGTACTTGGATTAGAAGAATGACACCTTTTGTAACAGGTTCTGCTAGCGGCTGGATGGCTTTTCGAGGTGCAAGACGAAGACGTGCCGTTGACCGCGGATTTGTTTTAAGCGATCACTGCGATTGGACTGGATTATTAGAAAGCATTAAAGCAACCGGAGCTGAAAGAGTAATTTGTACACACGGCTATTCGGATATATTTTCAAAATACTTGAGAGAATTAGGTTATGATGCCAGAACAGCAAATACACAATACGAAGGAGAAACAAACGACGTAACTAATGATGAATTGTGAATTATTATAAGTTATGAGTTGTGAGTTAATGGGTAAATCATTAACCAAACCACAAACCATCAACTATAAACTATCAACCAATATAAAAAATGAAAAACTTTGCCGAGCTTATAAAAACCTTAGATAGTTCTAATAAAACATCGGTAAAAGTTGATGCTTTGACTAGCTATTTTTTAAAAGCCAGTGATGAAGATAAAGTTTGGACGATTGCCATACTTTCACATCGCCGTCCTCCTCGCCCTGTCAATACTACTTTGTTGCGTCTGTGGGCAAATGAATTGGCAAACATTCCGCTTTGGCTGTTTGAAGAAAGTTATCATATTGTAGGCGATTTGGCAGAAACTATTGCTTTGGTTATTCCCACTACAAAAGAACATTCTGATAAAAGTCTGACTGAATTTTTACAAGAAATTATTGCTTTAAAAAAGAAAGATGATTTTGAGAAAAAAGAATATCTACAGACAAATTGGCTCAATTTAAATTATTACGAACGATTCGTTTTTACGAAGTTAATCACAGGCAGTTTTAGAATTGGTTTAAGTCAGAAATTAATGACTCGTGCGCTTTCTAAAGCTGAGAATATTGATGAAGATACGCTTGCTTATAAATTAATGGGCGATTGGAATCCGAATAAGATTACGTTTCAAGAATTGATTTTAGACGAAAGAAGCAGTGATTATTTATCAAAACCTTATCCTTTTTATTTGGCTTATCCAATTGAAGGAGAAGTTTCATCTTTAGGAAATCCAGAAGACTGGAGCGCCGAACATAAATGGGACGGCATACGTTCTCAAACCATTATTCGAGATAATGAAATTTATGTCTGGAGCCGTGGCGAAGAATTGGTAACCGATAAATATCCTGAATTTCAAACTTTCATCGGAAATATTCCAAACGGAACTGTCATTGACGGCGAAATTCTTCCATTTATAGACGATCAAATTGGTACTTTTAATGATTTACAAACTCGAATTGGACGAAAAAATGTATCAGCTTCTGTTTTGAAAAATTCTCCAGTTATTATAAAAGCTTACGATTTATTGGAATGGCAGGGAAATGATATTCGGAATCTGCCTTACGAAGAACGCCGTACCTTATTAGAACAATTATTTACTACTTTAATTGGAAAAGAAATTCCGTTACAGCTTTCCGAAAGATTTACTTTTTCCACTTGGGAAGAAGTTGCTGAAGAAAGATTGAAATCTCGTGAAATGAAAAGCGAAGGTTTAATGCTGAAACGCAAAGATTCTCCGTATTTGGTAGGAAGAAAAAAAGGCGATTGGTGGAAATGGAAAATAGAACCTTTAACCATAGATGCGGTCCTCACCTACGCCATGCGCGGTCACGGGCGACAATCGAATTTATTTACCGATTATACTTTTGCCCTTTGGCAGGAAAATGAAAATAAAGAACGAGAACTTGTCACTTTCGCGAAAGCGTATTCCGGTTTAACCGATGCAGAATTTAGAATGGTAGACGATTTCATTAAAAAAAATACTTTAGAACGATTTGGACCCGTTAGAAGTGTAACACCAAAATTGGTTTTTGAAATTGGTTTTGAAGGAATTGCTCTTTCAAAAAGACATAAAAGCGGTGTCGCAACCCGTTTTCCAAGAATTTTAAGATGGCGTCACGATAAAAAAATTGATGAAGCCAATTCTATAGAAGATTTAAAAAATATGATTGTATAAATGAACAGAGAGCAGTTATTTACGATAGCCAGCGATTGGTTTGAAAGTCAGGGATGGAAACCTTTTCCCTTCCAGACGCAGACATGGACTGCTTTTTTGCAAGGAAAAAACGGCTTATTGAATGCTCCAACTGGAAGCGGAAAAACGTATGCCCTTTGGCTTCCAATCATTTTAAATTACATCAAAGAAAATCCGAATTACAAAACCAAACATATTGCAGGTTTAAAAGCCATTTGGATCACGCCTCTCCGTTCGTTATCTGTCGAAATCAAACAAGCAGCAGAAAGAGTAATTAACGATTTAGACATTCAAATGACAGTTGGAATCCGTTCTGGAGATACTTCGGCAGCTGAAAGAGCCAAACAAAAAGGAAAAATGCCTGATTTGCTGATTACAACTCCAGAAAGTCTGCAATTGCTTCTGGCTTCAAAGGGATATGAAACCACTTTTAAAAACTGCAGTTCGATCGTAATTGACGAATGGCACGAATTATTAGGAACCAAACGAGGCGTTCAAGTAGAACTAGGATTATCAAGGCTTAAAACTATAGCCAAAAATATTCGTATTTGGGGAATTTCAGCCACAATTGGCAATTTACAGCAAGCGCAGGAAGTTTTACTTGGAGTGGATTCTGAAGCCTACAATAACTCTGTTTTAATAAAAGCGGTTATCAATAAAAAGATCAAAGTAGTTTCTATAATTCCAGAAAAAATGGATGCTTATCCGTGGCGCGGACACATGGGACTGCATTTGATTGATGAAGTGGCAAAAATTATAAAAGCCAGTAAAACAACACTTGTTTTTACCAATGTTCGTTCGGCTTGTGAAATCTGGTACCAAAGACTATTAGAAAAGTATCCTGAATTTGCTGGCGAAATGGCCATGCATCACGGAAGTATTGACCGAGAAACCAGACTTTGGGTAGAAAATGCTATTCGTAATGAAGAATTAAAAGTAGTAGTTTGTACTTCGAGTCTCGATTTGGGAGTTGACTTTGCTCCTGTCGAATCTATTGTTCAGGTTGGAGGTCCAAAAGGAGTCGCGCGATTTATGCAAAGAGCAGGAAGAAGCGGTCATCAGCCGGGAAAAGAAAGTGTGATTTATTTTCTAGCTACACATGCGATTGAATTGATAGAAGCTTCTGCCTTAAAAAAAGCTGTCGAACACAGCGTTATCGAAGATCGCGTTCCATATTTGAACAGTTGGGATGTTTTAGTTCAATATCTCAACACTTTAGCTGTTTCTGATGGTTTTTTTCCAGATCAAATTTTTAAGGAAGTTCAAGGAACTTTTAGTTATCAAACCATTACAAAAGAAAACTGGAACTGGATTCTCAATTTCATTACCAACGGAAGTCAGAGTTTGCAAGCTTATGACGAATTCAAAAAAGTAGAAATTGACGAAAACGGCTGTTATAAAATTAATAACCGAATGATTGCCACACATCACCGAATGCAGATTGGAACTATTGTAGGCGATGCGGTTTTGAATGTGAAATTTATGAGTGGCGGCTATATCGGAACGATTGAAGAATGGTTTATTTCCAAATTAAAACCGGGTGATACTTTTATCTTTGCAGGAAAAAAACTCGAATTATTCCGTATCCGAAATATGCAGGTTTTGGTCAAAAAAGCAAGTCCAAAAAAGGAATCAAAAATTGCAAGCTGGATGGGCGGCCGTTTGGCTTTATCTTCTCAAATGAGCGAATTACTGCGTCAGGAACTGTATCGCGCCAATACCGATGATCTTTCGCTAGAATTGAAAGCTTTACAGCCTTTATTTAAAAGACAGCGAAAAGAATCAATCGTACCAAGTAATGACGAATTTTTAATCGAAACTTTTAAAACCAGAGAAGGATTTCATGCCATTTTTTATCCGTTTGAAGGGCGTTTTGTTCATGAAGCTTTAGCTAGTTTATTGGCTTATCGAATTAGTTTATTACAATCTATTAGTTTTTCTTTGGCTTATAATGATTACGGATTTGAATTACTTTCGGATCAAGAAATTGATATTGAAGCGGTTTTGGATAATAATTTATTTTCTACAGAATATGTACATCATGATTTACAGAAAAGTTTAAATTCAACCGAAATGGCAAGAAGAAAATTTCGAGATATTGCAGTAATTGCTGGATTGGTTTTTACGGGAATGCCAGGAAAAATGGTCAAAACTAAACATTTGCAAAGTGGTTCTCAATTGTTGTTTGAAGTTTTCAGAGATTTTGAACCAGACAACTTATTATTGCATCAAGCCTATCGCGAAACATTTGAACATCAGCTCGAAGAAGGACGTTTGATTTTAGCTTTAGAAAGAATTGCAAACCAAAATATCGTTTGGAAACAATGTTTAAAACCTACTCCGTTTAGTTTCCCAATTATAACCGATCGTTTGAGAGAAAAACTTTCGAGTGAAACTTTAGCCGAAAGAATTCAAAAAATGACGGCCTCTTACATGAAATAAATCTTTATGAATATTCAATTAAAAAACGAAAACTTTATACTTCATCCAAGCGGTGCCATTTTTTGGGAAAAGCAAAAAACTATAATTATTTCTGATGTCCATTTAGGAAAAGTAACGCATTTTAGAAAACACGGAATTGCGATTCCAGAAAATGCAATTTCTGAAAATTTTAGAAAGATCACGGAAGTTTTAGATTATTTTATTCCCGAAAAAATCATCTTTTTAGGCGATTTATTCCACAGTACCAAAAATACAGAATGGGATTTATTTGAAAAATGGATTTTAGAAAACAATCACGAAACGTATTTAATTACTGGAAATCATGATATTATTGATGAAAGTCATTATAAAAAAATCGGCGTTATTGTTACAGAACTTTTAGAAATTGATAATTTCTTTTTTACACATCATCCAACAGAAAAAATAGATTTATTTAATTTTTCAGGACATATCCATCCTGGAATTGTCTTGCGTGGTTTGGGTTTACAGACTTTAAAGCTTCGTTGTTTCTTTTGTAAACCCAATCAAATAATCCTTCCCGCATTTGGAGAATTTACTGGGAAATATTTTCTTAAACCCACTTTAGAAGATACAATTTATGCCATTGCAGGAAATGAAGTGATTTTGATTAATAAAGAATAATACAACAACCTACAAAACATATCTATTTAACAATCAATAAATTATACGGATTTATTATCAAAAATAAAAGAATTATCTTTCATAATTTAGGCTTAATTTAGTTTGAACAAACATTTAAAGCTTAGAAAATGAAGAATATTACATCAAAATTTGACAAAGTTCTCAACAATTCTACGACCTACGGAAATGTTAATCATGAACCAGATTCGAGTACCGAAACACCATTGAACACCCCAGAAAAATCAATGCCGTTCTCTGATCAGATTGGAAATTACCAGCGCAATATTGGAATTCCCCTCAAATCTTACGAAAACAGCAAAATTTATATTGTTGGAAGCGGTATTGCCGGAATGGCTGCTGCTTATTATTTTATTCGAGACGGAAGAATTCCAGCCAAGAATATAACCTTTCTAGAACAGCTTCATATTGACGGTGGTTCGCTAGATGGTTCTGGAAATCCAAAAGACGGTTATATGATTCGCGGCGGGCGCGAAATGGATATGACTTATGAAAATCTTTGGGATATTTTTCAGGATATTCCAGCCTTAGAACTACCGCCTCCTTACACTGTTTTAGATGAATATCGATTAATTAATGATAATGATTCCAACTATTCTAAAGCAAGGTTAATTCATAAAAACGGAGAAATCAAAGACTTCAGCAAATTTGGTTTAAACAAAAAAGATCAGCTGGCAATTGTTAAACTTCTATTGAAACGAAAAGACGAACTAGACGATTTGACTATTGCCGATTATTTTAGCGAATCGTTCTTAGAAAGCAATTTTTGGACTTTTTGGAGAACGATGTTTGCGTTTGAAAACTGGCATAGTTTATTGGAATTGAAACTTTACATGCATCGTTTTTTACATGCTATTGACGGATTAAATGATCTCTCTTCACTCGTATTTCCAAAATACAATCAGTACGATACTTTTGTCACGCCGCTGCGAAAATTCCTTGAAGAGAAAGGTGTTAATATCAAATTTCATACACTTATCAAAGATTTAGTTATTCAAAGTAATACTGAAGGTAAAGTTGTTGAAGGCATTATTACTGAACACGAAGGAAGAGAAAATAGAACGCCAATTGGCAAAGATGATTTTGTCATTGTTACTACAGGTTCCATGACTGAAGATACTTTTTATGGAGACAATAAAACCGCTCCAATTATTGGTATTGACAACTCCACAAGCGGTAAAAGTCCGGGCTGGATGCTTTGGAAAAACCTTGCAGCAAAATCACCTGTTTTTGGAAAACCAGAAAAATTCTGCACGAATATTGAAAAATCTTCTTGGGAGTCGGTGACGCTGACTTGTAAGCCATCAGCCTTTGTAGAAAAATTAAAAGAGTATTCTGTAAACGATCCCTATTCTGGAAAAACAGTGACAGGCGGCATTATCACAATCACAGATTCAAACTGGCTGATGAGTTTTACCTGCAACAGACAGCCGCATTTTCCAGATCAGCCGGATGATATTTTAGTACTTTGGGTTTATGCTTTGTTTATGGATAAACCTGGAAATTATATCAAAAAAGTAATGCCGGAATGTACTGGAGATGAAATTCTTACTGAACTTTCTTTTCATCTTGGCATTTTAGATAAACTCGATAATATCATAGAAAACACTATAGTTAGAACTGCTTTTATGCCTTATATCACTTCGATGTTTATGCCGAGAGCAAAAGGAGACCGACCAAGAGTTGTTCCTGAAGGATGTAAAAATCTTGGATTAATAGGTCAGTTTGTAGAAACCAATAATGATGTGGTTTTTACTATGGAAAGTTCGATTAGAACAGCTAGAATTGCGGTTTATAAATTACTGAATTTGAACAAACAAGTTCCAGATATTAATCCGCTGCAATATGATATCCGACATTTATTGAAAGCAGTACGGACACTTAATGATGGAAAAGCATTCTTAGGCGAAGTCATTCTGCATAAAGTTTTAAGAGGCACTTATTTTGAACATGTTTTGCCGCCAATTGAAGAAGACAAAGAAGAACACGAATCTTTTTTTACCGAGCAAGCAAACCGATTTAAAGATTGGATAAAAGGAATAAAAGATTAAATCCTAAAATTCAAATTTTAAATACTTTAAAGCCTTTTATTTAAAGTATTAATCTAAAAACCCAGTAAAACTAAATTTACTGGGTTTTCTTGTTTAACTCTAAATTTTAATCAGGGTTTAAAAATTTATTGTTCATCATTATTCATAGCAGACATCAATAAAGTATAAGCATTTTTTACAACAATTTTAGAAGAATTATCAATCTCATTTGAAGTAATCTGGCAGAAACCTTCATTTTTAACACCAGCTTTAACTTCTACCATTTGGAACTGGTTGTTTCCAAGATCCGTAAATATATAAAATTTACCCTGCCATCGCACAACTGCATCTTCAGGAACTGTTAGCGCTTTCTGGTTTTCAACCTCAATCTCTGCATTAACAAATAAACCAGGCAGAAGAGCACGATTATAAGTATTTACTTTACAGATAATTTCAGCCGCACGGTCTCCGTTTAAACTCTGATTAATAAAAGCAATTTTTGCTGGATATTTCTTTGCATCTGAATTGTTCGCAAACGCCATTACGTTTTGTCCGATAGATAAAGAAGCCACATCTTTTTCAAAAGCATTTAAGGTCAGAACGATGTCTTTTTTATCAATTAACTCGAAAAGCATATCTGTTGAATTTACATATTTTCCGATGTTTACATTTACTTTAGAAACCAAACCATTAATAGGCGAAACTACTTTTATGGTTTTACTAATAGTATTTACGTTCAATGCTTTAACATTAATTCCTAATAAATTTAATTTTTGTTCTAAAGAAGAAATTGTAATGCGCTGTGTTCGCATTTCGGTTGTAATCTGTTCTAGAACTTTATCGCTGCTCGCTTTACTGGCATTTAGTTCTTTCTGTCTTTTAAATTCATTTTGAGCCAGTTCAAATTTTTCTTTAGCCATAAGATAATCCTGCTGTAATTCGATAAACTGCATATCTTCTAAAACGGCTAAAACCTGTCCTTTCTGTACATTCATTCCCGCAATTAAATTGGTGCTTTTAACATATCCTCCTAACGGAATACTAATACTGACCACGCTTTTTGGAGGAACAGTTACAGTTCCTTGAAGCTGCAAAATCTCTTTTACATTTTTAAGTGCAGGATTCCCTGTTTCTAAAGCTGCATTTTTAACTTGTTCGCTCGTTAATTTTATGATGTTAATGCTCTTTACTTCGGCATCTTTATTTTCTTCCTTTTTTTTATCACCGCATGAGAACAATACTAATGCACCTGCAAACGCTGCTACATATTTTTTCATATTAAATATTATTAAGATTCTGCAGCGTAATTACTGCTTTGTTATAGTCATTTAATGCGTCTAGATATTGGTTTTTAATTGTAATGGCTTGATTTACTACTAAAACCCATTGCAGGTAATCAATATCACCATTTTGCAATTGGCTGTTAGAAGCTTCAATAATAGTCTGGGCATTTTTTAATCCTTCTTTTTCATAGTATTCTAAACTTTCCTGATATTTTTTTACTTCGCGATCGGCGTTGTCAATAGTCGTTTTGACTTCTATTATAGCGGCTTCAGAAAGTACGACATAACTTTCGTACTCGGCTTTAGCTGCTCTTTTTCGTTCGGACTGACTTGTAAAGAAAATGGGAATTGAAAGACCTGCATTTATATAATTAAATCTTTGTGAATTATCATAATAAACCTCCTGACCTGAAGCATTAGTTTGACTTCCAATAATACTTAGATTGTTATAACCAAATGTGATTTCAGGGAGCATTTTGGCACTTTCTATTTTCCATCTCCATTTTGCAGCTTCAGATTCATACTGTGAGCGCTGCACGACAGGAAGGCTTTCTGTTTTAAGATTTTCAATTGAAGAATGTTTTAAAACCGCCTTCAATTTGTCTTTCTTTGGAGTATGTTCTGTTTTGTCTTGCAAAACAGAATTAAAAGAATTCAGTGCAATTTCGATATCTCTATTAACCATTACGAGCTGATTACTGTAAAATTGTCTAGCAGATTGTGAAGCACTTTTTTCTAAAACATTGGCTTCTCCAGCCTTAAATCTTAGATCCGATTTTTTTTCCATAATTCTATAAATGGAATCGGCATAAACTAATAATTCTTTTTTGCTGTTCAGCCACAAATAATCATAGTAAAGTGTTCGAACCCTAGTTTTAATTTCCTGCGAAGTCAATTGTACTTCGGCTTTAGCCTTATTAAAATCGGCTTTTAATGCTTTTTTCTGATTGCTGTAAACGGTTGGAAAAGCAATAGTCTGACTGATTCCAAATCGAGTATCTTTCTGCGCACTGTTAAACTGTCCATAATCGGCATCGATTTGTGTCTGCGGTAAATTATAAGCCGTTTTCTGCAGATGACTTTTGGACTGTTCATTTAACTTTGCCGATTTAATTGTTCTGTTATTCTGAACAGCGATTGAAATAGATTCTTCTAGTGAAATTGGTAATTGCTGTGCATTCACCATATTACCAACAAAAAGAATGCTTAATAAAATGGTTATATTATTCATTTGTTTTTTTCTTTTTTTAGAAAATCCTTTACCGTGAAAAGTCATTAAATAAATGGCTGGAAGTACAAAAAGCGTCAATAAAGTTGCTGTAACCAATCCGCCGATTACTACAGTTGCCAGCGGACGCTGTACCTCTGCTCCTGCTCCATTACTCAAAGCCATTGGAAGAAATCCCAGAGAAGCAACAGCTGCTGTCATTAACACAGGACGTAATCTATTCTTTGTTCCCAAAATAATAATATCAAAAGCACTCATAATTTCTCCTTGTTTTTGGATTCGGTTAAATTCAGATATTAAAACAATACCGTTTAAAACTGCAACACCAAAAAGGGCAATAAAACCAACTCCCGCAGAAATACTAAAAGGCATATCGCGAAGCGTTAATGTAAACACACCGCCAATTGCAGATAACGGAATGGCAGTAAAAATGATAATTCCTTCTTTAAATGATCTAAAAGCAAAATATAGCAGAGCGAAAATCATTAATAAAGCGGCTGGAACAGCAATACCAAGTCTAGCTTTTGCTTGCTGCAGATTTTCGAAAGCACCGCCGTAAGTGATGTAATAACCTGGATCAAATTTGATCTGCTGATTTACTTTTTGCTGTAATTCTTCAACAATAGACTGCACATCTCGACCACGAACATTAAATCCAACAATGATTCTTCTTTTGGCGTTTTCCCGCTGAATCTGGTTTGGTCCTTCCACTTCTCCAACATTTGCCACTTGATAAAGCGGAATCTGCATTCCTGAAGGAGTTGCAATCAAAAGATTTCGAACATCTTCAATTCCTTTTCTTCCGTTATCTTCTACACGAACGACCATATCAAATCGTTTTTCTCCTTCGTAAATACTTCCTGCAACGGCTCCAGCAAAAGCAACATTAATTGTTGTATTCACATCTGCTACACGCAAACCGTATTTTGCCATTTCTGCCCAATTGTAATCAATCACAATCTGAGGCATTCCCGTTACTTTTTCTACATATAAATCGGCCGCACCTTGAACGGTTTTGCTAATTGAACCTAATTTTTCAGCATATTCGGAAAGCTTTTGAAGATCTTCACCATAGATTTTACAAACCAAATCTTGTTTAGCTCCCGTCATTAATTCATTAAAACGCATTTGAACCGGAAATTGAAATCCTGTAGTAACACCAGGTGCAATTCTTTTTACGGTTTTAGTCATTTTATCGGCTAACTCTGGAAATGAAGAAGCACTTGTCCATTCTGATTTATCTTTCAAAACAATAATCATATCACCGCCTTCAATTGGCATCGGATCGGTTGGGATTTCGGCACTTCCAATTCTTGAAACTACTTGCTGTACTTCTGGAAATTCTTTCTTTAATTGTCTCGAAATTTTCTCAATAGTTTCGGTTGTAGTAGAGAGATTGGTTCCTAAAAGCAGACGCGTTTCAACCGCAAAATCTCCTTCTTCTAACTGTGGAATAAACTCTCCTCCCATTCTTCCAAACAATAAAAGAGCGATTCCGAAAAGTACAAATGCTGCTATAACAATTGCTTTTCTAAAACTTAAAGCTTTTGTAAGCCAGCCTTCGTAAACATTCTCTAATCTCGCCATAATTCGATCTGAAAGATTCTTTTTATGGCTGATTTTTTTACTTAGAAATAAAGCGCTGACCATTGGCACATAAGTAAGCGATAGAATAAAAGCTCCTAAAATGGCAAAGGCAACTGTCTGTGCCATTGGTTTAAACATCTTTCCTTCAATTCCTTGTAAGGAAAGTATCGGCAGATAAACGATTAGAATAATGATTTGTCCAAATACTGCGGCATTCATCATACGTGCGGCAGATCCATTCACTTCTTTATCCATTTCTTCCTGAGAAATATTTTCTACAGCTTTGTATTTTTTAGAACTGTGAAGATGATGCAGAATCGCTTCAACAATAATTACGGCACCATCTACAATTAATCCGAAATCTAATGCTCCAAGACTCATTAAATTACCGCTTACGCCAAAAGTATTCATCATAATAATAGCAAAAAGCATCGCTAACGGAATAACAGACGCTACAATAAATCCTGCTCTAAGATTTCCGAGGAATAAAACCAGAATCAGTACGACAATTAAAGCACCTTCGATTAAATTCTTTTCGACTGTTCCAATGGCATTGTCTACCATTTTTGTTCTGTCTAGAAAAGGTTCAATTTTTAAACCTTCGGGAAGAATTTTTTCAATCTCTGCAATTTTGTCTTTTACATTGACAATAACATTATTGGCGTTTTCACCTTTCAGCATCATTACGATTCCGCCAACAGATTCTCCAAATTCATCCGTAGTTAAAGCGCCGTAACGTATTGCAGAAGACATCTTAACATCGGCTATATCTTTAACTAAAATCGGAAGACCGCCTTGTGTGCTTTTAACTACAATGTTTTCAATATCTTCAATGCTTTTTGCTAAACCTGTACTTCTAATATAGGAAACCGTTGGTCCTTTTTCGATATAAGCTCCTCCCGTATTTTCGTTACTGCTGTTTAAGGCGGTAAAAACTTCACTTATGGTTAAATTCTGAGCTTTCAGTCTGGCTGGATTTACAGCAATTTCATATTGTTTTAATTTACCGCCAAAAGTAGAAACATCTGCAATTCCGGCAGTTCCTAAAAGCTGTCTTCTGATTGTCCAATCTTGAATAGTTCTTAAATCTTCTAATGAATATTTTTCCTCGTATCCAGGTTTTGGTTTTAAAACATATTGATAGATTTCTCCTAAACCAGTTGTAACCGGCGCCATTTCTGGTTTGTTGGCATTTCGGTCAATTTCTACCTGCTGTAATCTCTCGGTAATTTGCTGTCTTGCCCAATACACCTCGGCATCGTCTTCAAAAACAACACTTACTAATGAAAGTCCGAAGCGGGAAATACTTCTGCTTTCTTTAAGATGCGGAATATTACTAATCGCCTGTTCAATCGGGAAGGTGATTAACCTTTCTACGTCTTCGGCTCCAAGAGAAGGTGCGGTGGTAATAATTTGTACCTGATTGTTTGTGATGTCTGGCACGGCATCAATTGGTAATTGTGTAACCTCATACACACCGTAGATAATCCACAGCAATGTAAAGATTCCAATTGCCAGTTTGTTCTTAACTGAGAACTGAATTACTTTATTAAGCATACTATATTAATTAAAAAATAATAAATGAGCGACCAAAACGAAAAGTCTCAGCCACAGCAAAAAAATTTAAAAATTAATTATGCTACCGGAGGTCTAAATAAAGAAAGTAAATTTGGATCTGAATGAAGATCAGATCTGTAAGTTGGGATTTTTAATTGAGGTAAGTCTGGATTAAAAGGAAGCGGCAATAAATCTTTGTCGTCTAAAATAAAAACAAAATGAAGCGAACTGCTGCTAATTGTTTTAAAAGGAAGCTGCATATCGCGATCCGCATCATTGTCTTTTAAATCTTCTCCCCAATAGTGCATGGACAGAAAGTCTATAAAACTTAAATCCATTAATTGTTTGTGCTCTTGATAGTGTTCAATGAGTATTGGCAGTTTATAAAACTGCTGTACAAAACTGCTGTTTGAAGCTATTAGAAAAATAAATATGTAGACAATTTGTTTTCGCACAAGGCAAATTTAACCCAAATTATATAATTTTCACTATTAAAAATAGTTTCAATATATCTTTTAACAATTTAGAAATAGTAGAATCTGTATATGAATAAAAAAATCGAGTTAAATTCCTTTTTGAATTCTAACTCGATTTTACGTTTAAAACTTGTTGTATTCTACTCCATTTGCATCAGCGTAAGGAAGCAGCAAATCTATTACTTTGTTATATTTTTGATCCAGCGCTACTCCTTTTGTATCATCAAGCTGTTTAGCAGCGTTGTCGATTTCTTCATCACTTTTTCCTTCGTCAATCATTTTGGCAATCATCATAAAGTCGCTATTTTGAATTTCATCTGCATATTCAAACAATTCGATTCCAGCTTTTATGATTGGTTCTGCTTCTTTTGTTGGATTTAGATTTTTTATTCTTCTAATATCTTCTTTAAAAGTATTGGCATAAGCAAATTTAACTACTTCTATACAAGTTGCTTTTTTCATGGCTTTTCCATCTTCTGTCGGAAGCTGTAAAGTTCCGTTTGCTTTATGTTGTCGGAATTCTTTAAAAACCCTTTCAAAACTCGATGGAATTTTATTGGTATTTAATCCAACGGTATTAAAAATTTGATCTGGACTGTCTTTCACAAAATTGCAGGAAACCGCAGTAATAAATAATAATAAAAATGCGAACCCTCTAATACTCATAAAATGTATTTTTAATATAGTTTTAATTATTAAGCTCGAGATGTACTTTCGCTATTAATTGCTCAATTTTCTGTAAAATAAAATTCTCGTATGCTTTTTGAATTTCTCCACTTTTTCGTCCAGAACTAAACCCTTCACTTATTTTATAATTTTTGACAAACTGACTCTTATCAGCACCTAAAGCGTAGTACCAGCTTCCCATTTCTGAATGGGTAAAAATAACTGCTTCATTCAATTTCATTATTTTCTTTCTTGAAAACAGAGGATGCTTCTTATACACTGAATTCGTAGAAACATCAAATATATAATGAATTTTTGAACCAATCTTAATATCATAAAAACTATGTAAAACAAAGTATATCAATAAAATACAAATAGCCCAATACATTGTCTCGTCCAACTGATTTTCAAAAAACATCAAAACTGCTAGTCCTGCTATTATTCCTCCTAAAAACCAGTAGGACAACTGCACTGAAGTTTTATTAGGATGTAAAGTAAATATATTTATAGTACATTCAATACTATATCTTTCGCGAATGTTCATTTAATTTTAAAATTTCGTTAATTTCATTAATAAGCCGCTGCATTGACCTTGTTGTAAAGCCTTGTGCAATTCCAATACATTTTTCTTTGTCATTTTTGAGATAATATAAATTCAAAGAAACATTTGTGGTAATCAGATTCTGTTTGACCTTTACCAATTCAAAATTCACAAAATCAGCAAACGGAATTTCCATTGGTTTATTGATTAATCCATTTTTAATTATAAATGTTTCTTTATCAAGATCCACAGCAAAATTCTGTGACCAGATAGAAATAAAACACAAAACCGTCAAGATTCCGAAAATCCAGATCATTGTCGTGTTTTTATTGTAAATACCGCCAATTGTAAACGCCAGCATTCCAATCACAACCAACAAACCAAAGCCGTATTGCCTTTTCATGACAAATTGGTTTCCGTTTTTCTCAAATTTCTTTAGTTCAGTCATGTCTTAATCGATTTTAACGCCATCAATAATAAGCGAATCACAAATAAGCGACATATAAGAGCTGTTGTAATCTGCGGTAATTTGATCACTCATAGAGTCGATTCTACCTTTTGTAAAATCAAATTTTCTCGTCGCTTGTTTGCCATATGAATCAGTCATCGTAATCTGGCCGTCAATTCCTGCTTTGTTTTTCATTAAAGCAGTCAGTAAAACAATGTCCTGTTTTTCGAAATCAAGAGAGAAATAATAATTGTTCTTACTTTCATTGGTTTCAGAATTAACCACAGATTTTGTAAAAGAAAATGTGGCCGATCTAACTGGAGCTTTTACCAGTTTGTTTCCATCTTTTAAAGAAATTTCAATTTTAATACGTTTGTCATCTTGTTGTGCAAACGTCAAAGCAGAGAAAAAAAGACTTGAAATAATTGTTATTGTAAAAAAAATCTTATTCATAAATTTAAGGTTTTAAAAAAAAATTAATAACAACAAGATTACTACTAAGAACAGCTCACGGCAATTCGGAATTGGCAAACGGAGGTTTTAGATTTTTATTTGGTAATTCTATATTCTTATTGTGAAAATGCATTTTTGAAATGATTTATAAAACATGGTTTACAAAGGTTTTTACCAGCAAAATTCCGAACTGATTTTTTTGGTCAGTCACTGCTCAATTTGTACTTTGGCTTGACTTACGACTTTATAAGCACGAAAAAAAAAATAATCTGATGAATACTAGAATTACGAAATGGCTATTTTGCTTACTGATTTTGTTCTTTTCGAATTTGAATGCACAGCAAATGTCTTCTATAGAAAAAATAGCCGCTTATGGGTATTCCAAACGTTTTTCAGATTCTTCTGCCTCTAAAAAAATACAGCTTCAGGCATTGGCTCTAGCTAAAAAGAAAAATAATATCGATGACGAAGTAATCTGTTATTCTTATCTGGCTCTTACACAAAGACGCCTGCTTCATTTAAAAGAGTTTGCCCGATATGCAGACACCGCTTTTATTTTAGCTGAAAAAACAAATAAAATAAGAGTTAAAGCTTTTGCTTCGCTCGCGCAAGGAACCTTAAAATCTTATATTGAAGACAAACCTCAGGCTTTGGATCATCTTTTAAAAGCTTATGAACTTTTTTCTAAAATAAAAGCGCACGATCAATGTGCTAAAATAGCCTCTGATATATCGTATTTATTTTCTCCTGCTTCGCCAGAAAAAGTAAAAAAATATGCTGAAGAAGCTTTACAGCACGCAGCAAAAGCTGGTGATCCAGAAAGCCAATTGTACGCCAGACTTGCTTATGGCGGTTATTTGACGGATAGATTAGACTCTGGATATAAAGCGGAATGGATAACTGCACTGAATTTCTTTAAGGAAACAGTGGCTTTGGCTGAAAAAAATACGTCGCAAATAGTCAGCAAAAGCAATATTGGAATTGCTTATATCAATCTGGCAGATCTTTATTCTAAAGGTCCAAAACCAATTGATGAAACGGCAATGCTTAACAATCTTAGAAAAGCAACGGTAATTGCTCAAAAGTATAATGTAAAAATTATTTATAGAAGTGCGATAGGACTCCAAGGAATGTATTTTACCGAAAAAGGAGAATATGCAAAAGCTGAATTATTATTTATTGAAGGAATTAAATATCAGCTCAGTCTTCCGTATACTGATAATTATTTATTAGCCACTTTTTACAGCTGTTTAAAAGATGTTTCTATAAAAAGAAATGATTATAAAGCTTATTATGGCTATGATACTTTATATGCTAAATACAATCAGTTAAAATATAACGAAAGCACGCAGAAACTTTTACAGAATGCCGATGCGAGGTATGAATCTTCTAAAAAACTAGAACGCATCAAACAGCTGGAACTGGAAAATGAATTGCAACAAAAAAACAAACTTTTAGGTTACGGAATTGCTGGTGTTTTATTAATCGGACTCATCTTTATGTTTCGTTCTTATTATTTTAGACAGCGATATTATCTCAATCGTGAAGAAGTATTAAAGCAGGAACAAGCCAACAACGATCTGAAAATACAGTTAATGGAAAAAGAAACGATCGAAAACCTAGCGGCAAGACTTTCTCTTGAAAGAAGATTACTGCGGTCTCAGATGGATCCGCATTTTATTTTTAATGCCTTAGGAAATATTCAGAGTATGATTTTGCAGCAAGATACGATTCCGGCGGTTTCTTATCTTAATAAATTTGCCAAACTCACACGTCAGATTTTAGAACAATCTAGAAAAGAAACCATTTCGCTGGAAGAAGAAATTGGGACTTTAAAAAACTACATCGAATTGCAGCAACTGCGACTTAATAATAGTTTTGATTATGAAATTATATGTGATGAATCTGTTGAATACGACATTCTCATTCCGCCTTTATTATTGCAGCCTTTTATCGAAAATGCTGTAGAACATGGACTAAAACCAAAATCTAAAGATGAAAAAGGAATATTAGAAATCCATTTTACACAGCAAACCGATCAAAAAAATCTAATCTGTACTATAAAAGATAACGGCATTGGACTTGCCGCGTCTCGTAAACTGAAAATAAATAAAAATCATCAGTCTTTATCTACAACCATAACAGACGAAAGGTTAGCAAAAATGCAGAAAGAACATCCAAATGCTGGTTTTAAAGTTTTAGAAAGAGAAGCTAAAAATGGCGAAAGCGGCTGTATCGTAATTATTAATATTCCAATCCTATAAAAAAAATGTATAAAACCATTATTATTGAAGACGAACAACGCATACGCGAAGCCTTATCTATTATGCTTGAAATGGTTGCGCTGGACCAAGTTCAAATTATCGCTTACGCGGAAAGTGTCCAAGAAGCCGTAAAATTAATCGACCGATTAAAACCAGATTTAGTCTTTATGGATATTATGCTCCAAAACGGAACTGGATTTGATGTTTTGCAACAGATTTCATTTAACTCGTTTCATCTCATTTTTACAACTGCTTACCAACAGCATGCTATAAATGCATTTAAGTATAGTGCGATAGATTATTTATTAAAGCCAATTGATCCCGAAGAATTGAAAACTGCCATAGACCGAATTTCGCTTTTGCAGGAACGTGTTTTAGAAAAACAGCAGTTAACAGAATTGCAGCATAATCTCTCTAAAACACCTGACCGCATTATACTGCCAACCCAAGAAGCTATGTATGTTGTTAAACTGCAACAGATTTTAAGATGTGAAACTTCGGGTTCTTACACTACTTTTTTTCTAACAGACGGAAGGAAAATAATGGTTTCAAAGCCTTTAAAGAATTACGAAGACCTATTAGAGCCTCCTCTGTTTTTCAGGATTCATCAATCCCATTTAATCAATATTAATTCAATTGTTAGTTACTCGCGTGAAGGAATGGTACATATGAATGATAAATCTGTTGTTCCAATTTCGAGAGGAAAAAAAGAACAGTTTTTTAAATTGATGAAAGACAATCATAATTGATAATTGATAATGGATAATTGTTAATTGTTAATTGTCAATTATCAATTGTCAATTAAAACTTTCTCAATACCAACTCAAAACGACCATAGACAAAGCGGCTATTTTTCCATCGGTTTACAGTATCTACTTTTGAAGTAATAAATACTAAAACGATGAATAATAAAACCCTTTCTATTCTTAGCTACATCACTATTATTGGTTGGATCGTAGCATTTATTAAGAGCAAAGATTTAACTCCTAAAAGTGATTTGGTAGGATACCATTTAAAACAAGGATTCGGAATTTTTCTGGTTTCTTTAATTGTAAATATTGCCTTATCAGTGGTAGTAATGGCGGTTCCCTCTCTTTATTTTCTGAGTTATATTGGTTACGTGCTTTTTATTTTATGGATTTTCGGAATCATAAATGCCGCAAACGAACAGAAAAAGCCCATTCCAGTAATTGGAAAAATCTTTGAGGACAAATTTGATTTTATCAGCTAATCTGATCTGCCTTTTTTAGCTGACGTTTTTATTTTTTGGATGTAGGATTTGATTCTCAAAGAATTTCAGTAGTTTCCGTGGGATCAAACTGAGCAGTATTTGAGAATCTTTCTATTTTCTAAATTCTAAATTTTATTTCCTTTATTCTATATTTCTTTATTCTGTATTCTATTCTCTATTGTCTTTCCACTTTCCACTTTCCACTTTCCACTTCCCTCTTTCATCTTTCATCTTTCATCTTTCATCTTTCATCTTTCCTCTAACACAATCCTTCTAACTGCTGGAAAACTGGAATTAAAGCTTTTCCTTTATCCGTAAGATTATATTCAATATGCAACGGCTTTAACCTGATTGTTGTTTTTTCTAACAGCCCTTCTTCTTCCAGTTCTTTTAATGCATTGGCTAACGATTGTTTGTTTGAGCCTTGAATTTGTCTCAGCAAAGTATTAAACCGTAAAGGAGATTCTACTGCTAAACGAAAAATTTCTGCTTTCCATTTTCCGGATAACATTTTTAAAAGTCTTTGAGCCGGACAAGTTTCTACTTCTTCCATAATTTTACAGGGTAGTCAAAAAAAATTGACTTATTGTTTCGGAATCTTTTTTAATTAAATTTTGTGCAAAATGTAATGTAAAAATAGAAAATGAAATCAAAGAAACCTAGTGAAATGAGCATGGAAGAACTGCTTAAAGCTCAAAAAACAATTAATACTGTTGTAATTTTCTTGATCAGTGCATCGTTAGTATTATTTTTTATCATACTATTTCTATTTTAAAAAAATCAGAAAAAAAAATCGAGTTCAGAGGATTATAATTCAAATCTGACGATAATATGGACTAATACGTCTAATTTAATTTTTTGTTGATGAAAAGTTTTATAAAAAAAATTAAATTTGATCTCCCTAAATAAGCCCATAAATATGATTTTTCAAAAAAGACCTCTCTATTTTTTACCTCTATTTTTCCTTCTTTTACTTGCTCTTCCTAGTAATGCCCAGGAACAGAAACCACCTGTCAAAAAAGAAAGCCCAGGAAGATTATTTAACGATAGTACAGCAACCGACAGTGATTATTTGATGGCAATTGAAAAAGCCGGAGAAGTATTAGAATCTGCTTACAACGATATTGATTTTGCTGGTGACACCCGTCATCTTTTTGGCGAAATGAAACGTACCGAAAGTAAACTTGAACTTATTCTAGCCAGTTTAAAAGGTGCAAACCCAAATGTGCGTAACCAGCAGATGTACCGTACTGTTTTACAAGAAATTCAGCAGGAATTAGAAGAACAGAATAAAGAAATCAATACCCGTAATCTTGATTTGGAGAAAATTAAAAAACGTGTAATTGAACTGCGAAATGATAAAGCTTTGATGGGCTTGATTCGTGATACTATTCGTCGTAAGCAATTTAAAAAAGAATTTGCAGATCTTAGAAAAAGATATGTGGGTACTGACAGCTTAATGACTAAAAATCAAACGGTTTTAAACAATAAAAAAAGAATAACAGTACAGCGTAAAATTGCAGTTTCGAGTGCATTAGTAACGGTTGAAAACAAATTAGAAAAATCTGGAATCAATATTTTTAAGAAAGAATATCCCGCATTATGGCAGATCAGCGATTCGGCTGTAAAGAAAAAAGTAACCCATAATATTAAAGCCAAAGTTATTATCGAAGAAAATGTTGCCGCTTATTATCTAAGTTACAAAGCCGGCGGATTGCTTACAATATTTTTCTTTATGGGGCTTTTATTCTGGTATATTTCCCGAAACATTAAATTCTTGAAAGCAAATGGTTATGCTGAAAGTCTTTCCCTTTTAAATTTCAAATATCTAAACCGAGGTGTTTTACTTCCGGTTCTTGTAATTGCTTTAAATATTGCTGTTGTCACCAACTTATATGCACCCGCTTTATTTTTAGAATTATTGCAGTTACTTCTGCTTGGAACTTTAACCGTACTTTTTAAAAATCAATGGTCAGGAGTTTCTATGCGAAACTGGCTTTTTCTTATTGGACTATTCTTTGCACTTTGTTTCCTTGATTTATTTATCACTATCGGGCTATTACAGCGTTTTGCTTTTGTAGCAATTAATGTTTTAGGAATTCGTTATGGTTTGGTTCAAATTAAAACGTTAAAAGAAGAACTTTATATCAAAGGTTTTTTCAAATGGGCAAGCATTATCTTTATTGGATTAAACGTATTGTCTATACTTTTTAATTTATTCGGAAGAGTTTCGCTTTCCAATATGTTAAGCCTTACAGCATTTATTTCGCTTACGCAGATTGTTGCTTTGAGTGTTTTACTAAAGATTATTCTTGAAATTATTCTTTTGCAGATTTACACCACAAGAGTAAAAAGAGGTATTGTGAAAATGTTCGATTACGAAAATTTATCAGATACATTAAAAAAACCGTTTATTATTGTAGTCAGCTATATGTGGATTATTGTAATTGCTTCAAACTTGAATATTTGGGAGTCGCTTCGTGCATCTTTTCAAAAGCTGTTAAGTCATCCCAATACAATTGGAAGCATTACATTTACTTTAGGTAATATTGTTTTATTCTTCATTATTATTTGGGCAGCGCATCTGCTTCAAAATTATGTTGCTTATTTCTTTGGTGAAATTGATGAAGATAACGAAGAAAATATTAATAAAAGACAGCATTCTAAATTACTGATTACAAGATTAGTAGTTTTAATAAGCGGTTATCTACTCGCTGTTGCAGCGTCTGGAATGCCTTTGGACAAACTAAGTATTCTATTAGGAGCTTTAGGAGTTGGTGTTGGACTTGGGCTTCAAAACATTGTCAATAATTTTGTATCTGGAATTATCTTGATTTTTGATAAACCCATTCAGATTGGCGATGTTGTAGAAATTAGTTCAGAATCAGGTCGTGTTAAATCTATGGGACTTAGAACAACTAAAATCAATGCGCCAAACGGTGCCGAAATCATTATTCCGAATGGTAATTTATTGTCTCAAAACATTACCAACTGGACCTATACCGATAATTTTAAACTAGTAGAAGTCACTTTTGAAATCGTAGGCGAAACTGTTCCAGAAGAAATTAATTTAATAGTAAACGAAACGCTGGCAAATCTTCCGATGGTAAACAATTCAAAACCATCTCAGATCTATTACAGCGCTATTTCTGACGGAAAATACAAACTTCTGATTAAATTCTGGTGCAGCATTTACAGAACCGAAGAAACGATAAGTTTGGCGAGACAGGAACTTTATGTTAGTTTCAAAAATAAAGGTTTGAACTTCTCGAGTTAAGGAAATAAACCAAAATTATCTCTAAAGAAAACTGATACTTTTTCAAGCATCAGTTTTTTTTTTGCGATTACTTTAGATTGCATAAGTCCTTTCTGAAACTGTTTAGCAGAATTCAGAACAAAGAATAACTGATTCAGAACAAATCACTCTGTTAATTATAATCTATTTTATAAATTTATAATCTTAATCTATTCTTTTTAATCTTTCATCTAGTGAGATTTCGTTTCAGCTTTTTTTTAATTCTTACAGTCTTAAGTTCTTTTGGACAGCCTTCTTTTGAAGCCTTAAAAAATGATCTTGAGCAGAAAATAATACACTGTAATTTTAAAGAAGCTTTAAATATCATTAATGCAAAAAGTGATTTATATCAAGGTTCTGCAAAAGTTGAATTGGACATCATGAAAATGAAAATTTTAACTGAGTTAGGACTTTATGACGAAGCTTTTAAACTTTCTCAAAATCTAGTCCGCAATTCTCAAACCAACCCAGAGCAGAAACTTAAGATTCATGTTGAAAGAGCCTTAGTTTTTGAAATTAATAACGACTATTCCTCATGCATAAAAGAATTATATAAAGCCGAGAATCTGATTTTAAAATATCCGCAGCTAAAATTTAAAAACTATACCAATTTTCTTATTCGGAAATCTTCGTATTATCGTGTCAGCGGTTCATCAAAAATAGCGTACAATCTGGCATTGCAAGCAGAAAAGTATGCTAAAATGGTAAATGATACCCTAAATATGCCTGTTGTACAGCTCATAATAGGACTCGGTAATCGAAAAACAAACCCTGAAAAAGAGTTAAAACATTACCAGCGAGCGCTCTATTTATATAAAAAACAGCGTCATTATGAAGCCGTTATTTCTATGTTTACTAATTTAAGTTTCTTTTATCTGAACAAAAAAAATTATCAAACAGCTGCTGTATATATTGATTCTGCGCTGAATATTGTGTCAAAATCAAACGTTCTGACTTATACAGCCGATGTTTACCAGCTTAAAAGCACAATACTGGAAAAACAGCACAAAGCAGATTCCGCTCTTTATTATTACAAAACGGCTTCGGAATATTATAAAAAATATTACAGTGAGCAGCGAAATCTTAAAGTTAAGGAATTGGAAACGCAGTATAATTTTGAAAAAGAAAAAACAGAAAAACAGTCTCTTAAAAAAGACATTAGAAACACGCGTATCTTAAATACAACGCTGATTGTCTCGGTTTTTGTCCTTGCTTTATTTATACGTCAAGTTATGAGAAACAAGAAAAAAATCGAAAAACAAAAGAAAAAAATATCAGAAAACAATACCGCACTGAAAACAAGTCTTGAAGAAAAGCAGTTTTTGGTTCAGGAATTAAACCACCGCGTTAAAAATAATCTAGCCGTAATTTTAAGTCTTATTGATTTTCAAAAAGATCAGGAAAAAAATGAAGATTATAAATACCGATTTGATGATTTATATCAGCGTATTAAAACCATCATGATCGCTCATGAACTCTATACTTATAGCGTAAATTATAATGATAATGCATTGGTTGAAGTCCGAAATTATCTGCTTAAGATTTTTGAAACCCATCAAAATAGCAGTATCAGAACATTTACTTTTATCAATAATATGGAAGCAATCTATTTTTCTGTAGACAAAATACTTTCTCTTGGACTGCTTGTAAACGAGCTGGTAACAAACTCTATAAAACATGCGCAGCCATCTGATGAACTGGTTTTAAATATTGAATTAAACAAAACAGATGAGAATCAAATAGAAATAGTGTATTCTGACAACGGAACTGTTTTTAATTTTGAAAAGAATAATGATTCGCTGGGACTTATTATTATTGAAGGAATGGTAAAACAATTAAAAGGAAATTATACTAGAGAAAAAGCCAATTATAAAATCGTATTTCCAAATGACTGAACATAAAAGCAGAATATTAATAGTAGAAGACGAAGTTTTAATCGCATTATCTTTAAAAAAAATGCTGGAACCCGTTTTTACGGCAGAAACTGCCAACAGTTATGAAGAAGCCAGAATGTTATTGTCTCATAAAATTTTTGATCTTGTTTTAATTGATATTTCCCTTTCTGGTGATAAAACTGGACTTGATTTAGCGGCGTTTATCAACACCGAGATTTCGATTCCTTTTATATTTACAACAGCCCTAACTGACCCTAGTACATTAGAAAAAGTAACAACTCTTCATCCATCTGCCTATCTTTCTAAACCTGTAGAAAAAGTTAATCTTGTCACTGCTATTCACCTTGCTTTGGCAAACGAAGATTCTACCTTTAAAATTGAGCTCGGAAAACAGATTTATTATTTTCAGTCTAAAGATTTTTTGTTTGCCGAAGCAGATCACGTCTATGTTGAAATTCATCTTAAATCTGGCAAAAATCAGATTCTAAGGACTACGATGACTTATCTGGAAGAAGTTTTTCCTTCTAAATATTTTAAAAGAATTAACCGAAGCACAGCTGTCAACCCTTACCACGTGTCGAAAATTATCAACGACAAACTCCATGTGGAAGATCAGGTTTTTAAAATCTCTAAAAACTTCTGATTTTATTTCAGAACAAAAAAAATAGGTTTCAGAACATTTTTTCAGCCTTGGCGCAGGAAAGTTTTAGTTTTAAACTCTGAATAAAACCAAATGCCCCTGTAAATTTCACATTTCTCCCGATGGAGAATTCTTCTTTTTTAATTTTCAGCCTTTTTACAGAAACGGTTTTATTAAAGCAATTTAATTCTAAAAAGACTGCTATGAAAAAAAACTACTTAGTGCTAAAATTATGTTATCTCTTTATCTTTTTAATCACTACATCCCATAATACATGGGCACAGACTTCAACTGAAACATTTGAGACAGAATCTAACGGTTCTAGCAGTTTTACAGATAATGGAGTCATTTTTAATATTATTTCTCATGTCAATACATTTGATATTGGGTATTATCCCGGAACAGGTTGGAACGGAACAGCAAACGACAATACATATATTGACAATAGTGGTTCTTTAAGCACTGGTGCCTCATTTAGTATTAAAACAACTTCAAACCTGTTTAGGGTAAACAGATTTTGGGTTTTCCTTGCAAATATCTATACCAATCAAAATTCAACAGGAACACTTACAATTACTGGTAAACTAAGTGGAATAACTAAATTCTCTCAGGCCAAAACTAACGGTTTTGCTACTTCATTAGGCACTACTAATGGTAATACCTTAATAGATCTTACCAATTTAAATGGACAAAACTATTCCAACATCATAATAGATGAACTTCAGATTACCGCAGGTGGAAACTATGCTTATTTGGCATTAGATGCTTTTACGTGGGTAAAAGATAGTAATATAGTATCGAGCTGTTTAAACTTTACAACCGAACAAACTAATATTGCATGCAATGGCGGAGCAACTGGTATTGCAACGGTCACTCCAAGCGGTGGTACTCCACCCTATACATATCTTTGGTCTAATAATGCAACCACGTCAACAATTAGTGGTCTTACAGCAGGAAATTATAGTGTTACTATTACAGATGCTGCTTCATGTGAAAAAACACAAAGTTTTACAATAACTCAACCACCAGCTTTAAGTGCCTTTCAAAGGTTTATTACCAATGTAACTTGTAATGGTGGTACAAATGGTTCTGCAGCTGTTAGTGTTACAGGAGGAACGGGAGCATATACCTACTTATGGAATACAACGCCTGTTCAAACAACTGCAACTGCAACAGGGCTTCCTGCAGGAACTTATACAGTAACAGTAAAAGATGGTAATAATTGTACAACGACACAAAGCTTCACTATAACACAACCATCTGCTTTTACAGCAAGTATTGGAGCACAAACCAATGTTTCCTGCAACGGCGGAACTAATGGTTCTGCAACTGTTAACGTTACGGGAGGAACTGGGACTTATACTTATTTATGGGCTCCTTCTGGAGGAACAGGTGCTACCGCTTCAGGTCTGACTGCTGGTACTTATACTGTAATTGTAAAAGATGCCAATTTATGTCAGACTACACAAAGTTTTACTATTACACAGCCTTCATTATTAGAAGCAACAATATCAAAAACGGATGTATTATGCAATGGAGGTTTAACTGGAACAGCAACAGTAATTCCTACAGGTGGTTCGGGCAACTATACTTATATATGGAGTCCCTCAGGTGGTACAGCCCCCACAGCCACTGGACTACCAGTAGGAAACTACAGCTGTTTGATAACAGATGCAAAAGGCTGCAGTATTACCAAAACTATTACTATCAATCAGCCATCAGTATTAGGTGCAACCACTTCACAAATAAATGCTACTTGTACTTCTAGTGGTCAAGCTTCTGTAACACCATTTGGCGGTGTAGGTGGTTATACCTTTTTATGGTCACCCAGCGGTGATACGACACAAGCAGTTACCAATTTGACAGCAGGAAATCATAGTTGTTTGATTACAGATGCCAATGGCTGCAGTATAACTAAAAACTTTACTATCACAACAACAAATACTTTAGTTGCCGCTGCTTTTCAAACTAATCTTTTATGTAATGGTGTTAATACAGGATCTGCTGCTGTAATTCCTTTGGGAGCTCCTGGTCCTTTTACTTATGTGTGGTCTCCATCTGGAGGAAATGCAGATACAGCAACTAATCTATCTGCTGGTAATTATTCTGTAACTATTACGGCGTCAAACGGCTGTTCTATTGTCAAAAATTTTACAATTACACAGCCTGCAGCAATTAATATTACTCCAAATCTACAAACAAATGTTACTTGCAATGGTGGAGCAAACGGTTCTGCAGGTGTTTCTGTAACTGGAGGAACGGGTGCTTATACTTATTCATGGTTTCCTTCGGGAGGAACTGCCGCTACAGCCTCAGGACTTAAAGCAGGAACTTATACCGTAACCGTGACCGATGCCAATTTATGTTCAAAAACGCAAAGCTTTACCATAACAGAACCAGCTATTCTAACAGCAGCTGTATCTCAAACAAATGTTTCATGCCATAATGGTTCCAACGGAACAGCAACTGCTACTCCAGCAGGAGGAACTGGAACATATACTTATCTATGGACTCCTTCTGGAGGAACTAATGCAACAGCAAGTGGACTTGCCGCAGGAAATTATACCGTAACAATCAAAGATGCTAATTTGTGTCAAACAACGGCAAATGTTACTATAACCGAGCCTGATCAGCTTACTGCGGCAATATCCAAAACAGATGTTTTATGTAATCAAGCAAATAACGGAACAGCAACGGTAATACCGACAGGAGGAACTGCACCTTATACCTTTTCTTGGTCTCCTTCAGGAGGAACTGCATCAACGGCAACGGGATTAAGTCCGAATAATTATACTGTAACAGTTACAGATGCTAAAGGATGTTTTACAACTAAAACCATTCAAATAACAGAACCTAATATTCTTTCAATAACAGAATCTCATACAAATGTGTCATGCAACGCTGGAAATGACGGTTCTGCATCAGTAATTGTATCTGGCGGAACTGGCAGTTATACCTACTCTTGGACACCATCTGGAGGAACTGCTCAAACAGTTTCAGGTCTTTCTGCTGGAACTTATACCGTAACAGCTACAGATACAAATGCTTGTTCTATATCGAAAACCATAACAATTACAGAACCAGATGCCTTGACGGCCAGTATTACAGCTGTTAATGTTAGCTGTAATAATGGAAAAAATGGTTCTGCATCGGTAGCCGCTTCTGGCGGAACTGGTTCATACACTTATAATTGGGCACCATCTGGAGGAAATACTGAAACAGCTGAAGGTCTTGCTGCAGGAGCTTATACCGTAACAATTACAGATACAAATTCTTGTTCTACAACAAAAACCATAACAATTACAGAGCCAGATGTATTAACCGTAAATAGTACAGCAATAGATGTTTCATGCTATAATGGAAAGAATGGTTCAGCTTCTGTAACAGTTAACGGCGGAACTGCACCTTATATTTACTTATGGTCTCATAACGGTGCAACTACATCGAACGTAACCGATCTTAAAGCAGGAACTTATGACGTAACGGTAACAGACAGTAATTCCTGTACATTATCTGCAACGATTCTTATAAATGAACCTGCCAATCCAGTAAATCTAAGTATTTCGACCATTTCAGGAGTAACAGTTTCTGGAGCAACATTATCAGCGACAGCTTCTTCTGACGGAATTAATACAGACAAAGGAGAATGTTTAACAGAAATTGGTTTTGTATATGCATCTCATGCAAATCCAACTATAGCAGATACAAAAATAAATGTTTCTGCTGCATTAGGAAACTTTACAACCTCAATAGCTGGACTAAGAGGAAACCGAACTTACTATGTAAAAACTTACGCGATTAATAACAGTGGCTTTATTAATTATGGAAATGAAATTAATTTTACTACAGAAAAATATACTCTTAATATAACGGCATCTTCAGGACATGTAAAAGTTTACGGTACATCTGACCCGATATTCAATTATAGTGCTGCAGGTTTTGCTAACGGAGATACAAACTCCCTAATTACAGGACAGCTTTCTAGAGAAGCAGGAGAAAACGTTGGAAAATACAACATCACACAAGGAAATATAAGTGCTGGTGCCGATTACATAATAGCCTTTACAACTTCCGAATTTGAAATTACAAAAGCAAATCAAAATATAACTTGGAACCAGACTTTAGAATTTGGCTGTGATGATGCAACAATTATAGCGCTAAATGCAGTATCAGATAGCGGACTGCCAGTTTCTTTTACTATTGCAAATGATGCAATCGGCAAAATTTCTGGATCAACATTAACAATCTTAAACTCTGGAAGCACAACAATTTCAGCATTCCAAAATGGAGATCAAAATCACAATGCGGCAGTTCCTGTAATTAAACCAGTAGAAATAAGTCAGGGCGAGCTTATAAAACAGCAATGGGCCGATGTTATCTTTTTTGACAATAAAAGCAACGAATTTAACGCTTGGCAGTGGTATAAAAACGGAAACGCTGTTACAGGAGCAACACGCCAGTATTACAGCGAAGAGCAACCTTTAAATGGTTCTTATTATGTTATTGCAAAAAATACAAACGGTAATTCAATTAAATCCTGCCCAATTGAAACCACAGGAACTGCATTCTCTCAGAGTTTGAAAATCCATCCGAATCCAATAAAACCATCAAGTGAATTCACTTTAGCATGTGATTTCAGCGAGTCACAGCTAAGCGGATCCGAAATTACCATTTTTGATGTTACAGGAAGATTAGTGCAGACTATCACAAATGTAAAACCTCAAAATCAGATCATTGCTCCTTCTCAGTCGGCCATATATGTTGTCGTTCTTTCGCTGCACAATGGTCAGAAAAAAACAATCAACTTATTGGTTAAGTAAACTGAGATTCAATTAAAAAGGAAAAAAATGAAAATTAAACTCACTATAGCAATACTAATATTACTTAACACCGCAATAAAAGCTCAGGAACTCCAGTTTAAGATTAATGGAGGACCGTCTGGAATTCTTTACGACAGTACGATTGGAAATGGTAAATTAAAATTTGGAGGAGGAATCGGTATCGGATATACTTATTTCTTCAGCACTCATTGGGGAATTTCATCAGGAATTGATCTCATGTACAATCAGAATAGTTTTGAACTGAATGACGGAAATACAATTAGTACGTACGAAGTTGACGATCAAACTTCTGCATTTGAGTATCGCGTAACACCTTCAAAATACAAAGAAGAACAGCATTTTATTACAGCAGCTATTCCGCTTTTAATACAGTATAAAACAGCTTTCGATTCTAACACGCAATGGTATTTTGGATTTGGCGGTAAAATTCTGTTTCCAGGAAAACAGACCGTTAAGGCTTCCGCAGCAGAATTGCAACTAAGCGGTTTTTATCCTGATCTAAATTTATTGGTTGATGATCTTCCCTCACATGGTTTCGGCCAAGTGACAAATTGGAAAGAGGAAACCAAAGCAAGTTTAGATCCAACAATTTTATTAAGTGCAGAAACCGGTCTTACCTTTAAAATCAAAGAAAAAACACACCTTTACACTGGTGTTTATATCGATTATGGTTTAACCAATTTAGCAAAAGAAACTTCAGATGTTAATATTGTGACTTACAATCCAAACGGAATTGATAATATTCAGGCAAATGGTACAATTGGAAATAAAAAAATTGTTCAGGACACACGTTATTTAACTGCTGGAATTCAAGTTAAACTAGGTTTCTCAGTAGCAAAAGACAAACCGCAGCCTGTACAGCAAAAAACAGAAACCATAACAGAAACAAAAGAAATACCAGTTCAAGAACCTCCTGTGCAGCAAAAAGTTGTTGAAACTGCTCCTGCAAAAACAGAACTGACATTGGAGGAAAGAAACTATATCGAGAAAAAACCGCTGGCCTTTCAAGAAGTTGGAAATACAAGCGTAACACCAGAACTTGCATCAAGATTAGACGAAATTGCTAAAATTCTGAATTCAAATAAAGACACCGATTTAAATATTACGGGATATACCTGCGATATTGGAACTAAAATCCGCAATCTTGAAATCGGAATGAAGAGAGCACAGGCTGTGGCCGATTATTTAAAAACTAAAGGAATAGAATCTAAACGTATGCATTTATTTTCAAAAGGAGAAAATAATCCTTTAGTTCCAAATATTCCAGCCGAAAATAAACCGCTCAACAGGAGAGTTTCCCTAACTCTTGTTGACGGAAATTAATTCTAACACTTCCAAAATGTGAAAGCATGAAAATAGAGATTTGTTTCTCTTTTTCATGCTTTTTTTATTCTCTAAATTATAAAGAATCAAAAATCTCTCTCCACCGCGTAATATAAAAAAATAAAATTTTAACAGCATGATTTGAATCATGTTTTGAAAGAAATGATGATAATACATTTACCCTATTAAAATATATGCTTAACGCATTTCAAAACAAACATTGATTTAGATCTTAAAAATGGACAAGAACATTTTAATACAGGGAATAATCCAATTAAAACGAGAAAAAAATGCTGTAATTCTGTCGCATTATTACCAAGATGAAGACATTCAGAATATAGCAGATTTTATTGGAGATAGTCTTGAATTAGCAAAAAAAGCGCAAAGCACAGATGCTCCCATAATTGTATTTGCGGGAGTTCATTTTATGGCAGAAACAGCTAAAATTTTAAACCCAGATAAAAAAGTTTTATTACCAGATTGGAAAGCTGGCTGTTCACTTGCTGACGGCTGTAATCCTAAAGATTTTGAATTGTTCAAAAGCCAGCATCCTAATCATGTTGTAGTGACTTATATAAATTGTTCTGCCGAAATAAAAGCCATGAGCGATTTGGTTTGCACTTCGGCGAATGCAAAAAAAATAATCGGGTCTATACCCGCTGAACAAAAAATCATTTTTGCTCCAGATGAAAATTTAGGTAATTATCTTCAAAAGGAAACCAAACGTGAACTGGTCTTATGGAAAGGCTCGTGTGTAGTACATGAAGCCTTTTCATTAGACAAACTAATTGAAATCTACAATAAAAATCCGAATGCCAAAATTGCAGCACATCCTGAGTCGGAAAGTCATATTTTAAAAGCAGCACATTACATCGGCTCCACTTCGGGTATTATTAATTTCATTAAAACGGATCCTGCTGCCGTTTTCATTGTGGCTACAGAAGCCGGTATCCTGCATGAGCTTTCAAAAGCGGTACCTGATAAAACGCTGATTCCGGCTCCTACCACAGAAGATAACAGCTGTGCCTGCAGCGAATGTGCTTTCATGAAAATGAACACACTCGAGAAACTGTACTTATGCCTAAAAAATGAAAGTCCAGAAATGCAGATTACAGAAAAACTCAGAATTGAAGCCTTAAAACCAATTGAAAAAATGCTCCAATTGTCATAAAATCAATAACGCTAAAATCAAAATAACATGATCACAACAGATATATTAATAATCGGTTCTGGTATTTCGGGATTATTTTTTGCTATGAAAACGGCAAAAAAACGTCCAGATTTATCTATTGTTATAATGACTAAAGAAACAGCCAGAAATACTAATACGCAACTCGCTCAAGGCGGAATTGCAGTTGTAACAGACCTGGTAAAAGACAGTTTTAACAAACACATACATGATACACTTCGCTCTGGAGGCGGTTTATGTGATAAAGAAGTGGTCAATATGGTTATTAAACAAGCTCCAGAAAGACTTAAGGAATTGATTGAAATTGGAACTTCTTTTGACAAAGACGAAAAAGGCAGATTGGATTTAGGACTTGAAGGAGGACATTCACAACATAGAATAGTACATCATAAAGACAGCTCCGGATTGGAAATTGAGCAAAAACTGCTCAAAATAGTCAAGAAAATGCCGAACATTGAACTTTGGGAAAACCATATGGTTATTGACTTGAATACCGAGACCAAGAAAAATAAAACTACTTGTACCGGAGCCTTCTTTTATGATAAAAAACACAATAGAATCAAATACATTAGAACCCGAACAATTGTTTTAAGCACAGGAGGATGCGGTCAGCTTTTTGAAAACACAACTAACCCAAAAATTGCAACTGGCGACGGACTTGCGATGGCTGCGCGTGCGGGTGCTGAAATTGCAGATATGCAGTACATTCAGTTTCATCCAACGGCTTTATGTGCGGGAAAAGAGAATCCGCTGTTTTTAATTTCTGAAGCTGTACGAGGTTTTGGTGCTCATGTTGTAAACGAAGACGGAAAAAGATTTTTATTTAAATATGATATTCGAGGAGAATTGGCTACTCGAGATATGGTATCAGATGCCATTAGTAAAGAACTTCAATTGAGTGGAAAAGACCATGTTTATTTAGATTGCAGACATTTAAATACGGCTTCATTTTACGCTCATTTTCCAATAATTGCGGCGCACTGTAATGAATTAGGCATAAAACCAGAAAAAGATTTAATTCCGATTGTTCCCGCTGCTCATTATCAATGCGGCGGTATAAAAGTAGACCTAAATGGTGCAACTGCAATTCCGAATCTATATGCCATTGGCGAATGTGCCAGAACTGGATTGCACGGTAAAAATCGTCTAGCCTCCAATTCACTTTTAGAAGCTTTGGTTTTCGCACATCAAGCATCAGAGAATGTCGACAGGACTATTGCAGGATTTATTTTTTCAACAAAAATCTTAATTCCGAAGTTTCCAAAGACACATCAAATTGATGATTACCTTGCTTTTGAAGTGCTAAAAAAAGAGCTGCAAAAATTGGTTACTTCTTTTTATACCAGTGAAGAACGTGATGCCGATTTGACTTTTGAAAAAATAAAAGAGCTTCATAATTATGCCGTTTCGCTTACAGCAGCACATGAAATTACAATTCCGTTTATAGAATTTTCAAATATGCTTGCTGTGTCTTTAATCATTGTTAAACAATGCAGAGCGGCGAACAAAGAAATGTGCTGAAACCAATAAATCCCCCACCTATATGAAACTAACAAACAAAACCACAATTGGTGAAATTGTTGCAGATGATTTTAGAACAGCGGCAATTTTTACAAAATACCATATCGATTTTTGCTGTAAAGGCTACCGCACAATTGAGGAGGTCTGCAAAAAAAGAGATATTGAAGAAAAAGTGCTTATCGAACATATCGAAAAAGCCAGAAACAGTTCTGCCAACCAGTCTTTTGATTATAAAACGTGGCCCGCAGATATGATTGCAGATTACATTACTAAAACGCATCACAAATATGTTGAGGAAAAAGCTCCAATAATTATTCAATACTTAACCAAGCTATGCGGCGTTCACGGTGCCATTCATCCTGAACTTCATGAAATACATACCATTTTTTCTAAATCTGTTTTGGATTTAACGGCTCACATGAAAAGAGAAGAACTAGTTGTCTTTCCTTTCATCAAAAAAATGAAATCGGCACAAAGCAAAGGAATTCCGTTTGAAATGCCTGCTTTTTTCAGCATCGAAAATCCGATAACAACTTTAAAAGAAGATCATATTACAGAAGGAGAACGATTTAGGAGAATTGCAGCATTAACTAATAATTACACTCCTCCAAACGAATCATGCACCACATACAAAGCGGCTTTTGCAATGCTGGAAGAATTTCATAAAGATTTGAAAAAACACATTCATATGGAGAATAATATTTTATTCCCGAAAGCAATTGAACTTGAAAAAACTTTCGAAAAAGTGTCTTAAATAAGAATAACCATGGAGAAATATGTCATCAAACGCAACGGAGATTATAAACCTTTTGAGGCTTATAAAATTCAGGATGCAATTCAAAAAGCTTTTCAAAGTGTCAATAAAACTGTAGACAAGAAAATCTATAAGATTGTGCTTTCTGATCTGGAAGTGAAATATTCCTGGCCGGTAGAAGAAATTCAGGATATCATTGAAAGAGTCCTTTTTGAAAATGGCTATTTCCAAACCATGCGATCGTTTATAATTTACCGCCATACGCGAAAATTGCAGCGCGAACATATTAATGGTTTTAGTGATGATACAACGTACATAGACAGCACACAAACTGTTGAAGAATACATCAACCAGTCAGATTGGCGAATCAATGCCAATGCAAATATTTCATATTCTAACGCTGGATTGGTCAGTAATACCGCGGGAAAAGTAATTGCCAATTATTGGCTCGATAAAATTTATAACAAAGAAGAAGGTTCTGCTCATAGGAATGGCGACATACACATCCATGATTTGGATTGTCTTACCGGTTACTGCGCGGGATGGAGCTTGCGCGTGCTTTTGAACGAAGGATTTAATGGCGTGCGCGGCCGTGTCGAGAGCAGACCTCCTTCTCATTTTAGAGAAGCATTGGGACAAATGGCTAATTTTCTCGGAATTCTGCAAAGCGAATGGGCTGGCGCTCAAGCTTTCAGTTCTTTTGATACGTACCTTGCTCCTTATGTTTTTAAAGATCAGCTTTCGTATGAAGAAGTTTTAAAAGCAGTTAGAAGTTTTGTTTACAATCTTAATGTTCCAGCGCGTTGGGGACAATCGCCTTTTACAAATATTACTTTGGATTGGAATGTTCCTGATGATTTAAAACAACAGATCCCGACAAGAAACGATCAGCATTTATTTTTGAATGTTACAGATGAAAATATAATTGCTGAAGCTAAAAAAAGAGGCGCATCAAAATTAATAGATTTAAAATATGCTGATTTTCAAAAAGAAATGAATCTCATCAATAAAGCCTATTATACGATTATGACCGAAGGTGACGCCAACGGACAACCGTTTACTTTCCCAATTCCGACAGTAAACATTACCGAAGATTTTGACTGGAATGGCGAAAACGTCGATTTGTTATTTGAAAATACAGCTAAAATTGGTTCATCCTACTTTCAGAATTTTATTGGAAGCCAATATATTTTGGATGAAAATGGAAACCGAATCGAAAATCCAGAAGCTTACAAACCAAACGCAGTTCGAAGCATGTGCTGTAGATTACAGCTCGATTTAAGAGAATTACTAAAACGAGGAAACGGACTTTTTGGAAGTGCTGAAATGACTGGAAGTATTGGTGTTGTGACCATCAATATGGCGCGTTTAGGCTATTTGCATAGAGGAAACATTATTAATCTATTTGCACATTTAGATGAATTATTGAAAATCGCCAAATCAACTTTGGAGAAAAAAAGAATATTTATTCAACAAATGTACGACCGCGGATTATATCCGTACACACAGCGTTATTTGAAACATTTTAGAAATCATTTTTCTACAATCGGTGTAAACGGAATGAACGAAATGGTGATCAATTTTTCGGAAGGAAAACAAAATATAACCTGCAATTCAGGAATCCATTTTGCCACAGAAATTCTGGATTATATTCGGTTGCGAATGAAAGAATTTCAAGAAGAAACCGGAAATCTTTACAATCTGGAAGCAACTCCAGCCGAAGGAACAACCTATCGTTTTGCAAAAGAAGATAAAAAGCGTTTTCCAGACATTTTACAGGCTGGACAAAATGAGAATATTTATTATACCAATAGTTCACAAATTCCTGTAGATCACACCGATGATCCTTTCGAAGCCTTACTGCTTCAAGACGAATTGCAATGCAAATATACTGGCGGTACAGTTTTGCATCTTTACATGAGAGAAAAAATAAGCAGTCCCGAAGCCTGTAAAAACTTTGTGAAAAAGGTTTTAACCAACTTCAAACTGCCTTACATAACCGTTACACCTATTTTCAGCATCTGCCCTATTCATGGATATTTAAACGGTGAACATGAATATTGTCCAAAATGTGATGAAAACTTGTTACAAGAAAACAATCAAAAACACTTGGCTTATGAAAACAAAAACGCATAAAATTTTAGACGAAAATCAAACTAAACGAAGCAAATGTTTGGTTTACACTCGAGTAATGGGTTATCACAGACCCGTAGAAAGTTTTAATATTGGAAAAAAAGGGGAACACCAACAGCGTACACATTTCGAAGAAGCAATTATCTACTAAAGGAATATTTAGCCTCACGCCTTTTACTTTATTAGATTATCCGCATAAAACAGCCTGCATTGTGTGGTTTGCGGGCTGTAACATGCGGTGTTTATACTGCTACAATCCTGATATTGTTTTAGGAAAAGGAAAAATAGATTTCGATGCTGTTCTTACTTTCCTAAAAACCCGAAAAGGATTATTAGACGGCGTAGTATTAAGCGGCGGCGAATGTACTTTGCACAAAAATATCATTGATTTTATAAAAGAAATCAAAACCATGGGATTTACGGTAAAAATAGATACCAACGGTTCCAATCCCAAAATATTGAACAGCCTGATTCATGATCAATTAATTGATTATGTCGCGTTAGATTATAAAAGTCTTCCTCATACCTTTAAAAAGATAACGCAATCAGGCTTATTTTCTGAATTTGAAGAAAGCCTGAAATTATTAATTCAGTCGAATATTCCGTTTGAAGTTCGCACTACTTTTCATTCGTCTTTAATTTCAGAAAATGATTTTATACAAATGATCGAATATCTCGAAACTCAAAATTTTGAAGGGAATTATTATATACAGCATTTTATGAATAATGTGCCAACACTTTCAAAACTAGACCATTCGCATAAAGAAATACAATTTAAAAACTGCTCCACTCCGAAAATAAAAGTTATTTTTAGAGAATAATAACCTAAAAATGAATGTATTATGACCTTGCATCATTTTATATTAATAATTCATCTTTTGGCTGCAACAATTTGGGTTGGCGGTCATTTACTTTTAGCCATTTGTTATCTGCCAACAGCATTAAAGAAAAAAGACCCACAGATCATTCTAAATTTTGAAAAGAAATTTGAGACACTCGGAATGTCTTCTTTGGTTCTATTAATCGTTACAGGAATTTGGATGGCGTATGATTTTGGTGTTACAGCAGAAAATTGGTTTCATTTTTCCAGCGGATTTGAAAAGGTAATTTCTATAAAATTGATTTTGCTTTTCTGCACTTTTATCTGTGCCGTGATTGCTCAATTTTATGTTATTCCAAATCTTAATGAAAAGAATATTAATAGAATTGCTGTAATTATTTTAACTGTTACTTCAATAGGAATTGCAATGCTGGTTTTGGGTTCAACGCTTCGTTATGGTGGGATTTGATTTCTACAACTGCCGTTAGTCATACAAATATTTTATGTTAATTAACCTAACAATCATATGTACCGATCCTACGGATCTTTTTACAATGGGACTTACGTCGAAATAACCGGATTAAAATCCGGCCCTACAAAATTTATCGAGCCTATGGCTCTTTTTCTTTATTTAAAAATCCTATAAACATTTTTATAATTCCGTTAGGAATGAAAATATTGTAGCAACGGATTTGAATCCGTTGAAATAAAGACGATTTAGAGAGAAGTTCCGTAGGAACGGCACATTTTAAAAGCAGGTAAGCTATTTTTTAGTATATAATTTGCATTCACTAACGTAACAATAAGGATAGAAATTAAATCCTTCGATCCTACGGATCTTTTTACAATGGGACTTACGTCGAAATAACCGGATTAAAATCCGGCCCTACAAAATTTATCGAGCCTATGGCTCTTTTTTCTTTATTTAAAAATCCTATAAACATTTTTATAATTCCGTTAGGAATGAAAATATTGTAGCAACGGATTTTAATCCGTTGAAATAAAGACGATCTAGATAGAAGTTCCGTAGGAACGGGACATATTAAAAACGGGTATTTTTAGATAAAACTTTCCATTCACACTTACTAAGATTACATTTCCAACAATGACAAATCTTCCCACACATCAACATAATTGCCATTTTCGGCTATCAAAAATCTGCTTCCGGGAGCTAATCCTAAATAAGGTAAAACCAATGGGCAAACTTCCTCTAAGTGAGAAGCATGCAAAGGCTTAAAGAAATCATCCGCATCAGAATAATCGCCTGCATAAATATACCATCCATTTGTACCATTTTCGACTAGAAGTCTTGAGGCATAAATTGGCATTTCGTAATTCTTCTCAATTATATTTAATGAAATTCCAACTTTTAGATCTAATTCGCAAGGTTCAAACTTCAAACCATACTTATCACAAATTTGTTTTTGAATTTCGATTAATTTATTGTCTTCTTTCATTTAATTATTTTATTAATTCAACCACTCACTAACCAGCTTTCGATACGTCTCTCCTATCGGCAAAGCATTCCCACTTTTCATTACAATCTGATTCCCATCAATTACTTTAATTTTATCTTTCGGAATAATATACGAACGATGGATTCTAATAAACTGATTCGAAGGCAATTTCTCCAGAATATCTTTCATATTTTCCAAAGCCATAATTTTTTCGTCATTGGTATGAATTCGGATATAATCTCTTAAACCTTCAATGTATAAAATATCGGTTAAAGCAATTTTATAATGCTTTCGATCGGCTTTTACGAATAGATAATCATCTCCTGTTTTTTCCTGAACTTGAAACGTTTCCTGCCAGCGAATAAATTTTTCTACACTTTGATAAAAACGATTAAAAGTAATGGGTTTTAATAAATAATCAATCACATGAAACTGAAAAGCTTCCATAGCATATTGCGGATATGCCGAAGTAATAATAAAATTATATTTCTGGTTGAACATCTGCATCAATTCAATTCCCGTTAATTGAGGCATCTGAATATCGATAAAAATCAAATCGACCGATTCGGTATTTAAAACTTCAATCGCTTTAAAAACATCGCTGTCGGCATATAAAACATTTAACCTTGAAATCTTAGAAGCGTAATCGGCAATTAATTTTACAGCAAAAGGTTCGTCGTCTAGAATTATACAGTTTATTTTTTTATTCATTTTAAATCAATTTCAAGTTCGGCTGTAAAATGGTTTTCTTCATTTGTGATTTTTAATTCCTGTTTTCCTGGATAATGAATCTGCAAACGCTTTTGCAAATTGTCTAAACCAATGCCGCCAAGACTATCTTTTTTCTGTGCTCCAATTTTATTCTTCACTTTAAAAATCAATTTTTCTGAAGAAACTTTCAACTGAATTTCTATTGGTTCTGAGTCCAAAACTTCTCCATGTTTTAGAGCATTTTCTACCAAAGGCGACAAAATGTAGGGCGGAATTTCTTCGAACTCGTTTTTAATTTCAACATCAAAAATAACCAAAACATTTTCCTGATGGCGCAGTTGTTCGAGTTCAATGTACGCTTTTATATAATCGACTTCATCCGAAAGTCTGATCTTTTCTTTCTGCGATTCGTAAGTCGTAAAGCGCATAATCTGACTCAATTTATCAATTGCAATCAATGACTTATCTGACTGAAAATAAACCATTGAGTAAATGTTATTTAAAGTATTAAATACAAAGTGCGGATTAATCTGTGCTTTTAAAAATTTAATTTCGGTGTTCTTATTCTCTTCCAAAATAATTTGATTGTATTCCAACAAACGAATCGAATAAATAACAAACCAAAGAAACGAACTCAAAATAATAGTAATACTGCTGTAATGCAGATTATCGAGCATATAATTACCAAAATTAATATTGGTATAATTTACTTTATCAAATAAAATTTTAGTAATAACCTGTTCCAAAAGAAACCTTAGAAAAGTAAAAACGAGATATGAAACGAAAAATCCCAAGAAAAGCCTTTTCCAATTGAAAGTTTTGAAAACCTTTTTCATTACGATCAAATAATGAAAATAAAACGTAATAATAAAAGCGATAAAATAAGTGCAAAAAAAGAGACCCGGTAGAGAAAATTGTGCTCCAATAGGGTTTTTCATGAAAGTGAAATAAAAAACTAAAATCCAATAAATAAGATGAATAAGACACTCTAGCTTTTTAGTAATGGTTCCTTTATACATTCGATATATTTTTAAAACAAAGATATACATTCAGTAAAAAGCATTTTTACGGGTTTGCAGATAAATCGGCGGGGTTTGTCGATAAAAGTGGTTTTTAGGTTTTAATTGGAACAGTTTTGTCCTGTAATTAAAATCCAAACCATGAACAGAATCATTTTACTAGCAGTTTTATTTTTATTCCAAATCAACGCTTTCAGCCAGCAGTTTTCACTTAAAGGAAAAATCATCAACCAGAACAAAACAACGCTTGAATTTGCAACAGCAACTCTATTAAAAACAGATAAAATTTTATACAAACAAGCTTCAACTGATAGTTTAGGTAATTTTATATTAACTGCTGAAAAAAGGAATTATATCTTAATTATAGAACAATTTGGAACCGAATTCAGCAACAAAGAAATCATCTTAAATCAAGATCTTGATTTAGGTGCAATCGAAGTAAAAGAACAGATTCAACTTGACGGTGTAACTGTTAAATCGAGAAAAAAAATGGTAGAACAAAAAGTAGATCGTTTAGTATTTAATGTTGAAAATTCGGTTACAGCAACGGGCGGAACTGCTTTGGATGCTCTAAAATCGACACCAACAGTAAGAGTGCAGAATGAAACTATTTCCATTGTCGGCAAAGGAGAAGTTCTAGTAATGATTGATGATCGTTTGAATAAAATGACGCAGGAAGATCTGGCCGCTTTTTTAAAGTCAATTCCTGCCGATAATATTAAAAGTATAGAAGTCATTACAACGCCGCCTGCCAAATACGAAGCCGAAGGAAACAGCGGTTTAATCAATATCAAATTGAAAACAGCCAAAACCAATTCTTGGAATGCCAATATTGGAACCTCTTACGTTCAGAGAAGCTACGCAAGCGGTAATGTAAACGGATTATTTCTTTACAATTACAACAAACTTTCATTGCAGGCATCTGTCAATAAAGGAAAAGACCAATTTTTAACGACTTCTGACAACCGAATTTATTATACAGATGAATTATGGAAACAAGATATTAAAACCAAATCTGAAACCGATTTACTGAGCATCGGATTGGGTTTTGATTATAAATTAACCGAAAAATGGACTACTGGAATTAAATATTTAGGAAGTTTTAATGACAGAATTGCTGCAAATAATCCGCTGACGACACGATTTGATAATTCTGGAGCAATCAATTCTTATATTTTATCAGATGTGAAGGCACAAAACAAACCGCAGATGAATTCGCTTAACTGGAATAATTCTTTTGTATTAGACAATAACGGCAAAAATATTACAGTCGATTTGGATTATTTCAATTATCAAAAAAATGATTCGAGAGCTTTTTCAGGAAATAAAATGAATGCTGCCAAAGAAAATATTGACGGAACTTACTTTTCTGCTATTAATTCAAATGTAAACCGATTGAAAAATTATTCTGGAAAAATTGATGTTTCGCTTCCGTATTCCTGGGCAAATATCAGTTTTGGCGGAAAAGGATTTTATACCAATACCAAAAATGATTTAAAAGTCTTTGATAACGAAACAGGAACGCCTATTTTAAATACTGCTTATTCTAATCTTTTTAAGTACAAAGAATACAATGAAGCCTTATATTTCTCGGCAAACAAAAAACTATCTGAAAAATGGGAAACACAGCTTGGTTTAAGAGCCGAAGCAACGCAGACGGAAGGTTTCTCAGAAAATCTAAATCAAACCAATAAAAATAATTATCTAAAATTATTTCCAACCGCTTATGTTACTTACAATGCCAACGATAACAATTCGTACTCTTTAAATTACAGCCGAAGAATCCGCAGACCCGATTTTGAATATTTAAATCCGTTTGTGATCAGAACGAGTCCGTTTTATTATTCAGAAGGAAATCCGTTCTTAAAACCTTCCATTATAGACAATTTAGGGTTCTCGTACATTCGCAATCAGAAATGGGTAAATAATATCTATTTTTCGCAGGTTTCAGATTTCGGACAAGAATTAGCTATTATTGATCCTGAAACCAATATTACCAAAAGCATGCCTATTAATTACGCCAATACCTATCAAATTGGACTTTCAACGTATTACAATTTCAATAAATACACTTGGTGGAACAGCTTTATGGGTTTTAATCTAAACTATCAAAATGTAAAATCGAAAACCAACCTTATTGCTTCTGTAGATGGTTACAACGGTTATATTTACAGCAACAATGATTTTACAGTAAATAATACAAAAACCTTATTTTTAGGATTAAATTACGGTTTACAACTGCCGGGACGTTATCAGGTTTTTAATATTTCGACTTTGAATATTTTAGATGTTTCGGTTAAATTTCTAGCTTTAAAAAAGAATCTTTCCATAACATTAACTGGTGAAGATCTATTGAATGCCCAAAAACCTTTAATTTCTTATTATTCAAACGGAATTAAAAATACAATGAAAAACTACGGAGATTCAAGAACTTTTAGAATTTCATTAAGTTATAAGTTTGGTAATGAAAATGTAAAATCGAAAGAAAGAAGTTTTGGGAATGAAGAGGAAAGGAATCGTGCGATTTAAGTAATAAAATAGCTGTACAATCCTAATTGTACAGCTTTTTTTTGTCTCATACAGATTATTCAGGTTTCATTATTTTTTTATAAGTATTGATCAATGTTCATATTTCTGTTTTCATTATTTGCATCTTCTATAGCTTTTAAAATAGTTTTAATCTGGATTTTATCGATTACATATTTATCAAAAAATACATATTCAATTGTCTTCGTATTTTTAATATCGTCTAATGGATTTTTTGAAAGCAATACTAAGTCCGAATGATATCCTATTTTTATTTTTCCAGTTTTCTTTTTCATCCATTCTGAAGGAGCAACCGTTGCGGAATAAAGCGCCTGTGAATTAGTCATTCCAGATTTAGACAAAGATTCTAATTCATCATGAAGTGAAAATCCTGGAACAGACACTGCTACATTGGCATCAGTTCCAGCCATAATTGTTACCTTATGATTCACGAGTGCTCTTGTCATAATATGAATCGCTTCTACATACGTTTTCCAAAAAGCAGCCGAAATTCTTCTTGCCTCAGGTGTATCTTTTCCATCATATTCATATCCATTTCTGCCTTCTAACCAGCCTAATTTGTAAAGCGGAGTTCCTTGAATGATTTTTGGATTGGCATATTTTAGCTCAATTTCTCTCAGTCTAGATTTTAGCGCAAATCGCTGTTTTGGGAAACTTTCAACCAACGAAATGGTCGAGGTTACACTAATGTTATTCTCTTTTAACTTTTTGGCAATCAGTTCAGAATGTATCTTTAAGTAATTGATATATTCCTTCGGGTTTTTAGCAATAGATTTTCCAAAATCATCCATGCTTTTTATGGTAATTTCTTCAATATGGGCAATTTCTTTTTGGCCTGATTTATAAAAAGCTTCTAAATTAACTGAAGGAATATGGCCAATGACAGGCATATCGTTTTGTTGAGCAATATTAATTGTTGTTTTGAACATTTTCGGACTAACAAAACCATACATTTTAACAGCATCATACCCTTGTTCTTTTAGTCTTTTTATCTCTTTCTCGGCTTCAATCTCGGTCGAATAATTAATACACTGTCTCGTCCATTTGTAATAATAGCTGGCTAATCCGCTCTCACTATATATGGGCGGAGATGCGATAAACATTCTCGGACCAATGCCATTATCTCGAATAGATTTTCTCCATTCTAGGAGAATAGGTCTTCCAGCCATTTCTCGCACTGAGGTTACTCCATTAGCTAAATATAAATATAAATCATTTTTACTTTCTTTTAAATGAACATGACTGTCGTGAAGGCCGGGAATTAGGAATTTGTCTGTACCATCAATACTAACAGCATTACTATCCGAGAGATTTTTTTTTCCAATTTGAATTATAACACCATCTTTAATAAGTACATCTTGATTTCTTAAAAAATTAGTGCAATCTTCAGAAAGTATGTTGACATTTTTTATTAGAGTGATTTTATTTGGTTTAACAATTGAAGAAATGCTTATAACCTTAGTTGATTTACCTAAGACCTTATTTAATTCATTATCTGCCCAAATGAAAACAGCCACAAGAACAACTGAGACTATTATAAATGTATACAGCAATCTCCTTAACCATAGTTTTTTCATAAATTATTTAATTTAAATTAGGGAGACAAAAATAGACTCAAAAATATCTAAAATGAGTGTTTACAAGGGATTAGGTACGAAAAGTATCTTTTTAGGTACGAAAATTATAAAGCAATAAGTTCGTTTTTTGCAATTCTCAAAAACAAGCGGTTGAGTTTGGATAAGAAATGTTTTTTTTGATTTTTAACCTTTTGAAAATATTGATGAAATCTATTACGTTTTAAGGGTATTTTTCTTCGATTACAACATGTTATAAAAAAATAATTAATCAAAAGTTTGTATATATGACCAATCGGTCATATATTTGCATCGTTAAATACAACCTATCATGACAAAAGGGGAAGAAACCAGACAATTTATTATAGAGAAAGCCGCTCCTATTTTTAATACAAAAGGAATTGCAGCTACTTCTATGAGCGATATTATGGAAGCAACCAAATTGTCTAAAGGAAGTATGTACGTTCATTTTGAAAATAAAGATGTTTTGGCCTGCGCTGCTGTAGATCACAATATGAAAATATTGAGTTCTAAATTAGAAACACAGCTCAAACAAGGAAAAAGTGCCCAAGAACAGCTTATTGCATATATTGATTTTTTCAGCAATCCGATTAATCCGCCTGTTACCGGCGGTTGTCCATTATTGAATTTTGGAACGGAAGCTGATGATACCAACCCGATTGTGAAAGAAAAAGTAAATAATGCAATTAAAAGAGGACAACAGCTTTTATCAACAATAATCGAAAAAGGAATTGCTGATAAAGAATTTAATCCAAACTGGAACGGAACCGAATTTGCCACCGTCCTATTCGCTATGTTAGAAGGCGGACATTTAATGTCTCGTATGTCTGGCAATAATGACAACATGAAAATAATAGAAGAAACACTTAAAAAAATGATATCTGAAAAATTGATATAATTTTTTTTTATCATAAATATGACCGATCAGTCATATTTAAATTTAATTAATTATAAAAAACAAATACCATGTCAAAAACAATTTTAATTACAGGAGCTTCAAAAGGATTTGGAAGAGCTTGGACAGAAGCTTTTTTAGCTAAAGGATACAACGTAGCAGCGACTGCTAGAAATTTAGATACTTTAAACGATCTAAAAGAAAAATATGGGAATGCTATTTTGCCGTTAAAACTAAATGTAGATAACCGCCAAGAATCTATTGAAGTTGTTGAAAAAGTAAAACAGCATTTCGGAACAATTGATGTTTTGATTAATAATGCAGGTTACGCACTTACTGGAGCGGTTGAAGAAGCAAGCGAAAAAGAAGCCAGAGAGCAATTTGAAACTAATTTTTTCGGCACTTTATGGCTGACACAAGCTGTATTGCCAATAATGAGAGATCAAAAAGGCGGTCATATTATTCAGGTTTCTTCCATTTTAGGATTGGCGACTTTACCAACTGGCATGGGACTTTACAGCGCTTCAAAATTTGCGATTGAAGGATTAAGTGAAACTCTGGCATCAGAAGTAAAACAATTTGGAATCAACGTAACTTTATTAGAACCAAACGGTTATGCATCAAATATTTGGCATACTGGAATTTCAAGCGAAAGTATTCCTGCTTATGACGGAATTAAAAAAGCTTTAGCGGAAAGAGAAAATATATTCGGAAAAGTGGAAGCGACTGCCCCTATCGTTGTCAAATTAGTAGAAAACGAAAATCCTCCTTTGCGATTACTGCTTGGAAAAGTGGCATTTCCTTTTGTAAAACAAAGCTATGAAGAACGATTAGAAAGCTGGGAAAAATGGAACGATGTTTCTGTTGAAGCTCATGGTTAAATTCATTTCCGCATTATAATAAAGGCAGCTTCTTGAGCTACCTTTATTATTTATTTTGAATCAGAAAATACCAAAAGTGTCTCTGTATTTTTCCATTACCGTTTTAAATAAATCTTTATTAGAAGGAGGCGAAAGTACAATAGCTCTAGAACCAGCATTTATCGATTCTTCAATATTTTCTAAACTTTTACCGCCAGTTGCCATTACAGGAAAATCTGGAAATTTATCTGCAATCTCTTTTACAATTTTGTTAGTATGCTCTCCGCCAGAAACATGAAAAACATTTACTCCGGCATCAATCCTGCTTTTTAAAAAATTATAATCGGATGCAATAACCGTCGAAATAATTGGAATCGAAACTTTCTCTCTTATTTTTTTAACATCTTTATTTTCAAAAGGAACATTCACAATTATTCCTGCTGCTCCAGCTTCTTCAGCATAAATTGCCATTTCGAGCGATTTTTTTCCTTTTGTTTTTCCTCCTCCAACGCCGCATACAACAGGTTTACCAGAGAAATCGATTAATGTCTTAATGATCTTTGGCGAAGGCGGAAAAGGATAAACGGCCAAAATAGCGTCGGCATCATTATTTTCGATTAATGCCATATCTGTAGAGAAAAGAAATGATTTTAAATTGACATTTCCTAAAACCAGTCCCTTACAGTTTTTTTCAATTATTTCTGGAGTTCCTAGTTCTTTACTTCCAATATTACTCCTTCGAAACAATCTGTCCCAAAGTGAAATTTTCTTTTTGCTTCCCCAAATTGAACTGATCTGCATAACGTACTATTTTTATTTCGTTTTGTTCAAATTTAGCATACTGAAATTTATTTATTTTATAAAATACAGCCTAAAAATTACATCTTGTAATAAGTTGGGGAAAATTTGTAGTAAAACCCAAAATTCAATATTGGCTCGACTTCAAACAAAATTATTTAATAAAAATTGAAACCTACTTTGCTCAAATTTTTTAAGTAAATTAGATACTTAAATCAAAAGCTAAAACGGATTCAAAAAAACAATGCTGACAAAGGAAAATACAGGATTAATTATTGTTGATGTTCAAGGCAAACTAGCCCGAATTGTACAGGATAGCGAAAAAATGATTGGCAATCTTGAAAAACTCATTCGCGGCTGCCAGCTTCTTTCTATGCCTATAATTCATTTGGAACAAAACCCAAACGGACTTGGGAATACCGTTCCCGAATTAGAAAAATTACTGGTAAATCAAAAAGCTATTGAGAAATATAGTTTTAATGCATTTGAAAATCAAGAATTTAAAGAATCAATTCTAAAAACCAATAGAAAACAATGGCTAGTCTGCGGTATTGAAGCGCATATTTGTGTTTATCAAACCGTTATCGGACTTTTTACAAATAATTTTGAGGTAGAAGTTGTTGCTGATTGTATCTCTTCAAGATCAAAAGACAGTATTGATTTAGCTTTACAAAAAATGCAACAAAAAGGGATTAGTTTAACCAATGTTGAAATGTGTCTGTATGAATTGGTAAAAGATTCTAGAAATGAAAACTTTAGAGAAATACTGAATTTGATTAAATAATCATTTCCCTATAAACATCTTAAATCAAATGAATAGCTGAAATTGCAGAATATGCGCAGCAAAATGTACCCAATACTAATTAATCGTTATTTCAATAACTAATCCTTTGTAAATGCGAACAATCTTTAGTATTTTTATAAAATCGTATGGGATTTGAACCCTATTTTTACTATTTTATTAAAGAAAAAACTAGAATGAACAACGACAAAAAACTTAAAGCTGTCGCTTTCGGAGAAGTACTTTGGGATATTTTTGATAACGTGAAAAAAATTGGCGGAGCGCCTTTAAATGTGGCACTTCGCATGAAAGCCTTAGGAGCCGACGTTAAGATGATAAGCTGTGTTGGAAGTGATCAAAACGGTGAAGCTATAATCGCTCAGGTAAAAAAACTCGGCTTAGATACGGAAACCATTTTGAAATCAGAGGAATATCCAACAGGATTGGTAAATGTGATTTTAGACGAAAGCAAATCGGCAACCTATGAAATTCTTTATCCTTCTGCCTGGGACAAAATTATTCTAAACGATACAGCGAGAGAATCGGTTCAAAATGCTGCTGTTTTGATTTATGGAAGCTTGGTCTGCAGAGATGAAGTTTCGAGACAAGCATTAGAAGAATTGCTTCACACAGATGCTTACAAAGTTTTTGACGTCAATCTGAGAAAACCTCATTATGATTATGAAATTCTAAAACAATTAATGGATGCTGCAGATTTTATCAAATTTAATGATGAAGAATTAGCAGAAATAAGTGCCGCTTTTGATTCACCTTATACTACTATAGAAGAGAATATGAATTTTATCTGCTCGTTTACCAATGCTACTGCAATTTGTGTGACAAGAGGAAAAGACGGAGCTTTATTATTATGGGACAAACATCTTTACGAAAACACAGGTTATGTGGTAAAAGTTGAAGACACTGTTGGTGCTGGAGATTCATTTTTAGGTGCCTTGGTTACTTCACTTTTAACTGGAAAAGAACCGCAGCAAGCTTTAAATTTTGCCTGTGCAACAGGAGCTTTGGTAGCAGGATCTTCTGGTGCAAATCCTGAAATTCTTTTGTCAAGAATTGATGATTTGATTAATCAGAATTAAAAATACTTTTTTATTCTCTCGCAGATTTAGCAGATTCAGCAGATTTTTTTTTAAAATCTGCATGAAAATACCTCTGCTCCCATCGAGCAAAATATTTTAAAAAAAACGCGTTCCGAGCGATTTATTTGGCTCATTACTTTTAAAATCAAAAAAAGCTGCTGAATCTGCTAAATCTTCGGGAGAAAATTGCCTCATCCAAATCTTTCCATAAAAATCAATAAATTTACTTTTATACTACATTTTTATAGTTAAAACACCCAAAACACATTTCAAACATGGGAAATATGTAAATTTAAAATGGAATTATTTCTTCCAAATCATTATGGGCGCTGTACCTTGTGAATCCAAATAATTAAGGAAGAAATGATGAAAAAACTACGAATTTCACTTATCAATATACACGGACTTTTAAAAGGTTCTGGACTAGAAATTGGACGTGATGCCGATAATGGAGGACAGACCAAATATATATACGAACTAGCCGAATTTTTATCCCAGCACGAAGATGTAGAACATGTACATTTATTTACCCGCTTAATTGATGATCCTTCTCTTTCTCCTGAATATGCTGTTCCTGTAGAAATTATAAATGACAAATTAGATATCAGGAGAATTCCGTTTCTAGGAAAAAAATACAAAGCGAAAGAACAGCTTTGGGAAGGTCTGGATACTTTTGTAAACGGTGTTGTACAGCACATAAAACAGCACAATATATTTCCTGACTGGATTCATTCTCATTATGCTGATGCTGGATATGCCGCTGCCGAATTATCTTCAATTTTAAATATTCCCTTTGCTCATACCGGACATTCATTAGGCTTTTATAAAAAGAAAAAACTACTAGAAAGCGGGCAAATTGAAGAAGATCTGGAAAAGAAATTCAAATTTACAGCCAGAATTGCCGCCGAAGAACGAACACTGGAACTTTCTGAATTTATTGTTACTTCGACAGAACAGGAAATTGAAACTTATCAAGCCTACAAAAATTTTGAACTAGGAAAATACCACGCTATTTCTCCAGGAATTGATACCAGAAAATTTGTTCCTTATTATTTTCAGGAAACCGATCCAGAAAAAAATATGGAGGAAATACAGCGAAAATACTGGGTTCAAGAAAGTATCTCAAAATTTCTTACCAATCCGCATAAGCCAATTATTCTGGCACTTTCAAGGCCAGACCGCCACAAAAATCTTAATACTTTAATCGAGGTTTACGGAAAAGACAAAGAACTGCAGAGCATTGCAAATCTGGTCATTTTTGCTGGTATAAGAAAAGATATTGCCAAAATGCCGGAATCTGAAAAAAACGTTCTTACTGATTTACTGCTGTTAATGGATAAATACGATTTGTACGGAAAAATGGCGATTCCGAAAAAACATGATGTCGAAAATGAAGTTTCGATTATTTACCGTTATGCCGCAGAAAAAAGAGGTGTCTTTGTGAATTTGGCGCTGCATGAAAACTTCGGCTTGACCGTAATAGAATCGGCTAGTTCTGGGCTTCCTGTTGTGGTAACCAAAAATGGCGGACCTTCGGAAATTATCCCCGTCTGCCAAAACGGTGAATTGGTCAATCCGCAGGAAGAAAGTCAGATTAAGAAAGCACTTCGCAACATCTTAACCGATAAAAATCAATGGAAATATTATTCGAATAATGGTGCTATAAATATTCAAAAACATTACAGCTGGATCAGTCACGTGAATCAATATGTAGAATTGGTAAATGAAAACTTATCACTTTCTTCTGGTGCAGGAATCAAAAAACAGCATTATCCAAATATAAATATTGGCAGACTAAAGAGAAAAATCGATCATTTACTGGTTTCTGATATTGATGGGACTCTAATTGAGCCCAAATTAGCGAATCCTGGGTTAAAAGAATTAAAGGCACATTTAGTTAATCGAACCGATAAAATGGCTTTTGCAATGGCTTCTGGCCGAAACTTAGCTTTGGTTAAACAAGTAATTGATGAAGAAGAATTTCCTCTGCCCGATTTCATTATCTGTTCTGTTGGAACTGAAATTTATTATACCAACGGGAAGGATTATATTCTTGATAAAGGATGGGCAAAATTCCTCGCAGGAAGATGGAAAAGAGACGACATCGTAAACCGGTTGAAAGCCATAAATTGGATAAAACTTCAGGAAGAAGAAGCTCAGAACCCTTATAAAATATCCTATTATTATGAGAAAGAAAATTACGATCATGAAGAATTGATTCGGGTTTTAGGAACGGGCTGGTACAAAGTAAATATTATTCCGAGCCACGGTCAGTTTCTGGATTTTATTCCTAAAAGAGCATCAAAAGGAAATGCCATCAAATTTTTATGCCGAAAATGGTCGATTCCGCTTTCCAATGTTATTGCTGCAGGAGATTCAGGAAATGATGTCGATATGTTTAGAGGTCCTGTAAAAGGAATTATCGTTGGAAATAGAAGTTCAGAACTGGCAGATTACGAAACAACCAAAAGCATTTATGTTGCAAAAACATTTGCTTCAGAAGGAATTTTGGAAGGTTTAAAACATTATAAGATTATTAAGTAATTGAAAAAAAATTAAGCACATAGAAACATATCTCGATGTGAACTGCAAGCCAACTTTGTCAAAGTTCAAAACTGTGACAAAGTTTCGCACTTACATAATAAGCGCAAACATAAACTATGTCTCTATGTGTTTAAAAAATTAAAAAATATACTAACAGATTAAATAAGTAATAAAATGTATTCAGGTTCAGGATTTAGTAATTGGGAAATTGGAGATGTTGACGTATTTATAGATGAAAAAGGAATTCATCATTTATTTCATTTGATTATTCCCAACCATGATTATATCGCGCATGCAGTATCTAAAGATGGTCTTTCGTGGAAAAGAGTTAAAAATGCCTTATTTGTAGGTGATCCGGGAGAATGGGATGATGATATGTTGTGGACAATGCATGTAAGCAAAAAATCGGAAGGCGAAGGTTATGAAATGTATTATACAGGTCTTAAACGCCAAGACAAAGGAATTGAGCAGAAAGTAGGAAGAGCCATTTCTACGGATTTGATTACTTGGAAAAAAGAAAACTTATACGGACTTCCTTTTAAAAGTGAAGCACCGCATTATGAAGGAAAAAACAACAATCCAAGAGAATGGATAAGTTTTCGAGATCCGTTTAAATACCAATATAAAAACGAAGATTATCTGTTAATCTGCGCTAGAAGTGCTTCGGGACCAACTTATCGAAGAGGCTGTATTGGTGTTGCCAAAAGAGAAAAAGAAGGTTATGTTTTGCAGAAACCGCTGCATATTCCGTATGTATATGATGATGTGGAATGTCCATGTGTTTTTGAAATTAAAGGCTCGCATTATTTATTGGGTTCCATTCGAGAAGATATTAAAGTCCGTTATTGGTCTTCGTCTGAATTTAGGGGAGAATATTCAGCTTTTCATAATAACGTACTTTTACCGCAGGGAAATTATGCCGCAAGAGTTGTTAAAGACGGAAAACACTTTCTTCTTTATAATTTCTATTTTGCTGACGGAAATGTAAATACACATCGCGTGATTCCGCCTCCAAAAGAACTGGAAACAGATAAAAGCGGCCGACTGCTTTTAAAAAGTTATTACTATTGGCAAAAACTGTATCAGAAAACTATTCTTCAAAAAGACCTGCCTCACCCCTTGCCTATTCTAGGAAATCCAACTGCCGAATTTGTTTTAGAAAACGAAAATAAATGGCGTTTTGGCTGTCGAAGCGGTTACGAAATTTACGGCTTCGAAAAACCTTCAAGCGATTTTGTATGGGAAGGAACACTTTCTGTAGAAGGAATGGGAAAAACTGGTTTTGTTATCGAATGTGATAAGGAAGGAACAGGCTATTATATTTCGATTGATTTTATGAATGGTTTTGTGCAGTTTCGAGCTTGGGGATTTAATGAAAAAGATGTCAAGAACAATTTTATTTTCGAAAATATCCAGACCAATCAGTTTGAAATTGGAGAACAAAAACAGATTTCTTTTAAGATTATCCGTTACGGAAATTATTACGAACTTTCGATTAATGAGGTTGTAAAATTGACTCTAATGGATTTTAAATATAACGAAGGAAAAGTGGGTATTTATGTTTGTTCGGCAATTATTTCGATTATTGATTCTAAAATACACGTCCTTCCTGAGCCAGAAAATGAATATGCGGCTTCAGATCCTGAGAAATATGATAATGAATTACAGCCAAATTCTGTCGTTTAAATTCTTTATTATTATTAAATTTAAACACATAGAAACATAGCTTTTCTTTGCGCTGAAAAGTCGTGTCCCTTGTAATAAAACACATAGCGATACGTATTAAAAGCCACGAATTACTCGAATTTTCACAAATTTTAAATTCGCGGAAATTTGTGCAATTTGTGTAAAAAAGATTAAACATATAGAGACATAGATTTTGTTTGCGCTAAAAATTCGTGTCACTTTTAATAAAACACAAAGCGCTAAGTATTAAAAAGCCACGAATTACTCGAATTAGCACAAATTTTTAATTCGCGGAAATTTGTGCAATTTGTGGCAAAAAAGATTAAACACATAGTTCTATGTGTCAGAAACTAGTTTCTTTCTATTCTCTTTATGGGCATTTGTTTAAAATTTATTTCCAGCAATACATCTAACAGCTTAGTTACTATTTTAATTTAAATAATTATGAAAATTCAAATCCATAAAATCTTTATCGCTTTAATTTTTTTACTGACTTTTAGTTTTTCTAATGCCCAGCAAAATGATGCCGAAAAATGCCGTTACATCAAAACTAATTATGGTTATCTAATGGTTCTTCGCGAAGGCGATAATGTTTTGGCGCAAATAGAAAATTTGGCAAAAGAGCAAAAAATTCCATCGGCAAACTTTAGTGGAATTGGTTTTGCACAAGATGCTACTTTTGGTTTTTATGATTTTGGAGAAAAGAAATTCCATCCCAAAACTTTTAATAAGGTTGAAATGGGAAGTATTACAGGTTCTATTGCCTGGAGCGGAGAAAAACCTTCAATTCACATGCACGGCGTTGCAACCGACAACAAATTTGATGCCTATGGCGGCCATATTCTCGCGCTAAAAGTCGGAACGGGTTCTATGGAAATTTATATTACTGTAAATAGCGAAAAATTAGAAAGAAAAGTAGAACAACCTTTGAATGCTAATGTTTTACAACTGCCTTGTTTGAAGTAATTTTAAGCATTAGCATCGTAAACTTTGTCAAAGTTCAAAACTTTGACAAAGTTATGTTTTTATGTGTTTACAAAATAACAGTTCCAACAAGTTAATAGAGTTGTTTTTACTTTGAAAGATAAAACTTATATTGGCTTCTTAAACCGATATTTTTTTAGCAATGCCACAAAGTCCTTCTCCCGAAGATGTAAAGAGAATTTTCGAAACCTATTTTACTGCCGATATGAATATCTGGAAAGGGTTTTCGGAAAAAATTAAAGTACGGGAATTTGAAAAATCAGAGATTATAAAAGATTATAATGCTGTAGAAAGATATCTAAACATTGTAATTAAAGGATCTGCGGGATTATTTGTCTGGGATGGTAAAAGGGATATCTGCATTAATCTGCTTTACGAAAATAGTTTCATCAGTGATTATATGTCCTTTTTGAAACAACAGCCTGCTGTAATTAAAACAGAAGCTTTAGAAGATCTAATCTTATGGTCGATTTCTTATTCTGATTTGAATGAATTGTACCAAAGATCTGAAACGGGTCTCCGAATTGGAAAAGCAATTTCTGAAATGCTTTACATACGCAAACAACAGGAACAAATTAATCTATTGACACTTTCGCCTCAAGAGCGTTACATAAAACTAATTGAATCCAGACCTGAAATTTTTCAGAGAACACCCTTAAAAATCATTGCTTCTTATCTTGGCTTAACGGCAGAAAGTTTAAGCCGAATTCGAAAAAGAGTTATAGAAAAATAATTTCTTACCCAAAGTCAATTTTATTTTCATTTTCACACGCTAAGTTTGCTTCACTAAATCAAACGAAATAATTTATGAAAACTAAAATCAACTTTGGAGCTATTATAGTTTATTATGTAATTGCAGTTGCCTGCAGATATATTGCCGTTAAAACCAATTTATTGTCTGGTATCGAAAATCCGTATTTGGTAATTCTTCTTCGCGGTGCTGGTCCGGCTTTGGGAGCTTTGGCTGCAATAAAAATATTTTCGCTGCAAAATCCGTTGTCTTTAAAAGGAATTTATAAAAATACCTTAATTCCGTTTGCCGTTTATTGGGTTCTTCCTGCGGTTTTAATTGCTGGGGTTTATTATGTTACTATCGGTAAATTTCCAATTTTATTAATGTTTACGGTTTTAGTGTACGGACTTTTAGAAGAAATTGGGTGGCGAGGCTTTCTACAGGAACAGTTAAAATCACTTCCTAAATTTTATTCCATTTTAATTATTGCGATTTTATGGTTTGCCTGGCATTTAAACTTAGAAATGACTGCAGGTAATATCATTTTCTTAGGAATTATATTTTTTGGAACTTGGGGGATCGGGAAAGTATATTCTTCTACAGGATCTTTAATTGCAGTAGCAGGAGTACATTCTTTAAATAATTTCTTTCGTGATGGACTACATCAGACAGAACTTCTCTTAATCGCTGCTTTATTGGTAATCTGGATTGGTTTTATCATCATTTATAACCGTAGAAATAAACCAGAATTGACTCCAGTTAGTGAATAATTTAAAATAATATAAAAGATTCCAGCTTTGTCAAAGTTTGAAACTTTGACAAAGCTTTGGGCTTTAAATAAGTGATTCATTAATTCAATTGTTCCGAACTTTCAATTCTTAAACAATGTTCTGCTCCAAGATAGAGCGGATCTCCATGCTTTTCTGACCAAAATCCGTCGAGTACATCTTTAGTAATGCAGCGGTAGACAGCTACACCTTTATAGGTTTTATTTTCGTCGCCTTTGTAACTAAAATTAATAACCAGAATATTGTCTTTAAAGAAACCATGGCCTTTTTGAACCTGAGAATTATTAATCAGCCATTTGGCTAAAATTCTATTATTTTGATCTAAACTTAAGCTCAAAATACCTTTATAAGTTATCTCGTTACTTTCGTCCTGATTGCTTCCTGAAATGGAATATTTACCAACTAAATCTTGTATTGTCATTTGTATCTTCTAATCTATCAAAGGGTTTACGGAATCAAAGGTACAAATTGAACAAAAAGAATGCATGGTTCTTAAAAAAGAAACTATTAAAAGCTTTCTATCGCTTTGATTCTGCTTTATGAATTTCTGTAAACAGCGCTTCTTTTCAATAAAATTTCCTGAAAAAGCACAAGTGATTTTTTATGATAAATTCCTTTAGAAACTGCAATGGTAGCTTCTCTAACTGTATTTTTTCCTTCTATGGGTATTGCCCTTAATTCTTGAAAATCAAATAAAGAAGTATTCATCAAAATAGTTGACCATTTATTGGTATTGGCTAACTGAAGTAAACTATGAATATCATTGATCTCCATTTTTGTATTGAGTTTAATTTCTTTATCTAAAAGTAATTTATCCAGCAAACTTCTGATGCTGTAACTCTGCGAGGGAAGTGCTAAAGGTAATTCTACAGCTTTTTCGAGCGTTACTTTCTTCAATTTAGACCAAGAATGAGATTGATGAATAATTAAAGAGAGACTGGCTGAAAAAAGCTTGTTTATTTGGAGTTCCTTATGAGCAGATGCAGGCATAAACGAAAGCATACAGTCTATTTCATAATTGAGGATTTTTTGGAGTAAATCGGCTGTGGAGCCATATAGAATCTGAATTTCTATATCGGGGTACTTTTCATTGTACATTACAATCGACTCCATCAGCAGTTCCTGCATTCCATAGGTTGATCCAATCACTATTTTTCCCGATTTCAAAGTATTAAGATCAAGTAAAACCTGTCTGCTTTCTTCTGCCTGCTGAATGGTTTTACGTGCGTATTGCAGCATAACTTCACCTGCTTCTGTGAGTCGGACGCGTTTGGCTATTCTGTCAAAAAGAAGTGTATCTAACGAATTTTCCAATTCCTTAATTTGATGAGATAACGTACTCTGCGTAATAAACAAATCCTCTGCCGCTTGAGTGAAATTTAAAAGCTCAGCTGCGCGGACAAAATATTTTAACTGACGAAGTTCCATTCGTTTTTATTTTTTCTCAAAAGTACACTTTTATAATCGAAATTTTCGATCGATAACATCTAAAAATATCATTTCCACGATTAAATAGAATAACGGAACTTTGACTTAAATAATTAAAAAACAAAATCATGGAAATTTTTCAAACTTCAGAAAATGCGTTATCAGCCTCATCCGTTTCAGCTGTAATTAATGCGCCAATTGAAAAAATAAATATTGCAGACTGGCTTTTAAATCTGCCAGATGCAGAGTATCAACGTTGCTCTGTAAATCATATTGCCGCGGGAATTACTTCAAATTTCGAAGGTATTCCGATGTCCATCAATGTAGAATATGTAGGAAGCGCTCTTGTAGTACAGCATTATATATTTGACCAATATCGAGCTGATTATTGCAGAATGCTTTCTGTATCTGATACGATTACCGCTGGCGGAAGATCTAAAGTGCAGGTACTTTGGGAGCTTCGAGCTGAAAAAATAGACGATAAAACTTCTCAATTTACGAATACCATTCATGCAACTGCAACACCTGAATTTCTTCAGTTTATAGCAGAACATGGCATTTCATTGACAGCAGCCGCAAAAGCCCGACAAGATGCTTCTGACGCTCACAATCATGAAGAAACACCTCTTTTTGCAAAAAGTATAGAGAATAAGGCTTTATTTGGAAAATATAATCTTCCGTTTTAATTGATTATAGTAAATGCAACAATGAGCTTTTTATAAACATTAAAAAAGGCTGTCTTTCGACAGCCTTTTCCTTTTCTCCAAAAAAAATATTCTAAAAATTAATTAAAAATTATGGCATGATCTTTTTCTAATCGTAATACCGACTTAGAGCTTTTCGCTGTAAAAGTTTTGCCTTCGGAACGTTTTACATCGCCTTGATACTGCATCACAAAACTGACATCATTTTGGCTTGAAGCCAGCACGCCATCTTTAAAATAACTAGCCGTTCCTTTTCCTGTAAAGCTGACTTTGTATTTTTCTCCGTTTTCAATAACTTTAAAAGTACCGCTGGTTGGTTTTATACTCACGCCATTAGTAACCGACATACCGCCTTTAAGCGCATTGATGTTTTTACCCAATAAAGATTGTCCCCATTTTGTATACGTATAAGCCAATGCTTCCGAATAACCACCGAAAGCATAATCACCTTTTCCCAAATTGTTCTGCATAGAAGAAAACAATTCAAAGTAAACGACAGCGCCATCTTCCTTTTCAGAAATTGATTTTGATTTTAGGGAAAAATCGATGTTATAAGCATTACCTCGGTTACCAAAATTTTCAAGATAACCCTGTGATAATTCTACCGTCTGGCTTCCAATTTTAAGAAAACCTTTGTTTGCATTAGCATCCTTATCACCTTCATTATCACTTGAACAAGATGACAATAAAGCAATGAAAATCAGCACTAATAATTTGATACTATTATTCATATCTATACTATTTTTAAACTTATTTAACTATAATTCTCGCTGACAATCCCGTTTTCAAACTTTTGATAAAATAACTTCCTGAAGCTAAATCCGAAGTCGAAATTTCTGTTTCTAAACCAGAAATATCCATTTGTTTGATCAGCAAACCATTCATACTGAAAATTACTATTCGATCATTATCTGTGCTAGATTTTATAGTAACAATTCCAGAAGTAACTGTTGGAAAAGCATAAAATTCTCCCAACTTCTTCCAGCGTCCGTAAAGCGTGAAATTATCTTTTTGTGTACTGGCAAAAGAGGTTATTTCTTTTCCGTACAAAGCATCAGCATACCATCCTAAAAATCGGTAACCTGGACATTGCGCTTCTTCTAAAGTATAAGCCGTTCCTGTTTGTACACTTGTTTTATTGGTGTTTACAGTTCCTGCTGGTAAATTCAGAAATGAAAGCGTATAGAATGTCGGCAGAATAACCTCATCTTTTTTATTATTACCATTTACGCCCCAAAACGCATAAAAAGTTTGATTTCCTGTTGCTGTAACTGCAATTTCTTTAATCGAATTAGGCGTCGTCGCAGAAGCTGACCATCCAAAAAATGTATACTCTTTTAGCGTTGGATTTGGCAGAGTCAATGCAGTTCCTTCAGTATATTCAATAGGAGTTAAACCACTAATTGCTTTTCCGTCAATTGAATTTATATACAAAACGCCTGATTTTACCACTGGCTTTGGATCTGGTTTATTGTTTCCTCCTTCTCCCCAAAATGCATAAAACGTTTGGTTTCCTTTTGCATCTGCTGTAATAGTTTTAAGTAACCCTGCTATAGTTGCAGAAACCGACCAGCCAAAAAACGTATAGCCTTCTAATTTTGGCGTTGGTAAATTGGTTACAGCACCTTCCATATATTCAGTTGGAGAAAGTACAATCGGTTTTCCATCAATAGCATTCAAATAAATAATTGGAGAAAAAACCGCATTTGCTTTGAGCCATCTTGGATCTCCTAATACTCCTCCTTCTAATGAAGCTTTCGCTAAAGGAGAATTTTTAGAGAAACTGAAATCACCTAGAATTGGATTAGGATAAGAAAGTGCTGTCATTCCTAAGCCATTAATTGTTTTTATATTAGTTTCAGTAACCGAAACTGTTCCTTTAACAATTTGAGAAGAAACACCGACCAAAAGATTATTGTCTAAAATAGCTTTTCCCGCTCCAGAAGCATGATTCGAATTAAACAGATAAATCGGTTTTGGATTTTCACGCTCATCCTGCATGATATTATTTTTGAACGTAAAAGTTGAAGCAGTACTGTACTGATTATTAATCAATACAAAACCATCCTGACTGCCAGAATTATGAATCGTATTGCTTTCAATTGTTACGTTTACCGTTTCATTTACCGCATCTTTTTTCTGAAGACTTATAAAACTATTTCCTTTTTTATAATTGAAAACGGTCGAATTTTTAATTGAAACCAAATTGACAATATGAGAATCCGGCTGAATAAAATTGGCACTTTCAGAAGCACTTCCATCAACAATACAATTTTCTAAAACTATTTTTGAAATAGGATGATCACTTGCTCCTTCAGTTACCAACAGACTTTGTTTAATTCCTTTAATGGAAGCATTTTTGATTTCGAAACTTGATACTCCTGAACCGTTTTTAAACTGTAATAGATTAGCATAAGTATTTGTCAGATCAAAATCAACTCCTGTAAAATTGAAACTTCCTGAAAATATTTCGGTATTATCAGAAGAAAAAGAGCCTGCAAAAACTGGTTTAGCATTTTCGTCTGGAACAAAAGTGTATTTATGATTTTTAACCGCAAGCGCTGTACTTGTTGTATAAGTACCGCTAGCCATTATAAACTTTGAACCATTTTCCGCAGCATTGTATTTCTCTACAAAATTCTGCGGATTTACATAAACATCTAATGTTCCGTTTTGAGCTGCAGTTAAATGATTTACCAAACTATTGATATACACTTCGACGTTTGTATAAACTCCGTCAACTGTTTTTAAATTTCCGTCTGCTGCACTTGCAGGATTTAAACCTTTTTCGGTTTCCCATTTATCCGGCATTCCGTCTCCGTCTGTGTCTACTGGTGCTGTACCAGAAGGCAGTACTGGCCATCCTCCAGTTGCTGACGGTGTATCGATATAACCGTTTGTACTTCCGTTACCACCATTCATAATACTTGCCTTTCCAGAACGGGTATCATCCACGGCTCTTTTGTCCACAGCATCTCTAAATAGATTTGCTCCTGCATTTTCTAAAACCAATTCATAGGCTTTTGTTGCGCTGTGCGTAGTTATTTCGCCAGGTGCATGAGGAGCACTAATTTTGATTGCTGCTTTGTCTGCATCACTTACTGGAAGCTGACTGCCATGAAACTGACTGTAAACACCATACGTCCAGTTATCTTGAGTAGCTCTTTCAGAACCTACCACATAGTTTCCGTCAACAAAATATTTACCCCAGATACCGTATAAAGGTGAAGTTGTGTCTAAACTTCTTCCTGTAGATAAAATACGTTCTTTAGTAGAATTCGAAGTTCCTGGCCCTGGTTTCCAATAATTGTTTACTAAGTTTACGTTCATAGCATCTCCGCCATAACAGCTGTTTCCGCCCCAATTGTAAATAACATTATTACGAATGTCAACTAAGTCAGTCTTTGCAAAAATATCATTGGCATATTCTCCCAATCTCGGATTACGGCTGTCATGATGTGCTAATAAATTATGGTGAAATGAAGCATTTTTACCGCCCCAAACGCCGCCGTAACCATGAGCGCCTTTTGCATGAACTGAATTACGAAGACTTTCAGAAATAATACACCACTGCATGGTAAAATTTTCATTCTGATAAAAAGAAACACATTCGTCTGTAGACCAGCTCATCGAACAATGATCTACAATTATGTTTTTTTGAAAACGACCGCCTAAAGCATCATTTTCTACATCATAAGTATCTCCCATTCTAAAACGAAGATATCGCAGAATAATGTTATTTCCTCTTACCTTAACATTGTAGTCTTTTAAGGTAATTCCACCGCCTGGTGCTGTTTGTCCTGCGATTGTGATATTGTCAGTAATGTTTAATTCGCTTTTTAGTTCGATATTTCCAGATACTTTAAAAACGACGATTCTTGGACCTGCCTGACCAATAGCTTCACGAAGCGAACCTGTACCAGAATCATTTAGATTGGTTACATAAATCACTTTTCCACCGCGTCCTCCTGTTACATATTTTCCGTAACCTTCAGCACCTGGGAAAGCAGGAACAGTTTCATTGCCTCCGCCTGTTGCTTCTTTTTTAACTTCGATTTTTCCTTCTCCTGTAAAGAACTCTGGATTGGTTGTTTTATCGTAGGTTCCTTCTTTAAATTCTACTTCGTTAATAGTCAGTTTTTGTACATTTAAAATGGTATTTAATGACGCTTTTCCGTTTTCTGTTATACTTAAATTTAAAGTAGAACCAGCTGCTCTTTCATGACTGAAAATGACATAATTATCCTGACCAATTTTTATTGTTCCAGAACCAAAAGCATTTGCTGAAGCTCCTTCAATTACTGTTGGATAATTTAAGGCTGGGAATTTGGTGCTTTTCTGCGTTACATCCCAAGTACCAATAAACTCGCTGTTATCTCCTTTCAGTAATAAAGTTCCGGTGTTTGCATTTACTCCTTGACCTGTATTAAGTGGAGAAACTATTCCGTTTCCTGAAATTGGTCCGCTTAAAGTCATTATGGTTTGATTGGCTATTCCAGAAATCATTTCGAATTTCACATTACCCGAAATAATTATTGGGGCTTCTAAAGTCATTCCTGCACCGCTTGTATTATAATAAACTCTTGTTCCCTCTTTAAAAGTTAAATTTCCTGTGGCTTTGTGAGCGCCTCTTAAACGAAGTGTTCCTGCCCCTGAGAAAGTCATGTCTGCAGCAAAAATAGTAGCCGTAGTTTCTATTTCTTTGGTACATGAAACAGTTTTTCCTGCAATTGGTAATTCTGCTGGACTAAAATTTCCTGCATTATCCCAGCTTTTATTTATTGCAGCCGTAAAATCATAATTAAAATTACTTGGCGGAATAACTTCGTCTGGTTTATTATTTCCTGCTATTCCCCAGAAAGCATATAAAGTCTGATTTCCCTTTACAGTTGCTGCAATATCTTTCTGAGTATTTGGTTCTGAAGCCGAAGCTGACCATCCGTAGAATGTATAACCATTTAAAGTTGGCACTGGTAACGTTAAGGCTGTTCCTTCTGTATATTCGACAGGAGTTAAACCAGCTATCGCTTTTCCATCAATAGAATTTAAATACGAAATAGCAGATTTTACGACTCCGCCATTAATTGTCATGCTGATGCTACTGATTTCGCTTAATCCGCCATATTCGTTTGCTGCCTGAACAGTATAATTATAAGTTCCCGCTTTTGTGTCTGTATCTGCATAAACTGCTGCTGTTGTAATAGCTAAAATTTTACCGTCTTTACTGATTACATAACACATAGCGTATTTATTTTCATCCCATTTAATGGTATTACTTTCAGAAACAACCAAATTTTCAGGTTTGTTCACTTGTTCTACTATGGTGCGTGGATCCCATTTGTCTGTGCCGCTCAATACATTTTCTATAGTATATTCCTCTGCCTGCACTTTTGTCAAAACTGGATTGTAATTTCCTGTTTTTGCAACGCCGTCAACAGTAAAAGTATTGGTTCTGTTATCTGTATTGACCGCAATTCCGTTTCCGTTTACGCTGTTGTACTCTGCGAAAAGTGCTGGATATGTTCCCATATTTGCCCAACCTAAAACATTTGGTTCGTTGATCATTTTGGTATTTAGATAAACCGCTCTAGGTGCATTCTGCCACGGACGGCCTAAATAATAACTTGTTGAAGCTGTAATTGTGTTATTATTAAAAATATAACCGTACTGCGTTGCTGCGTCATGATTGGGTGCTACGATATAACCTGAAGCAACCGAAACCAGTTTACATTCCTCAAACCAATGCGTTCCGCCTCCGCAGATGAAATCTACATCGCCTTCAATCGTTGATTTATAATAGAAACTTCTTTTTCCGCCTGTAACCTGAGTATCTTGTTTACTTCTTAAACGTACTCCGTTATACACATTTCGATCTCCTGCTGGATTCAAAGCAGGTCTTTGACCCGATGTTGTAATTCCGTCTTTGTGTTCTATTGTAACATTTTCTACATACAAATCATTGGCTTCTATAGAAAGAACAGCATTTTTGATTCCCTGACCTGGATTTCCCTGCAGAATTACTTTATCTTTCGATTGCGCCACTAAGGAAACGTTATTTTTCCCCGTTGGAAGTCTCAAAACAATATCCTGCGGATTTGTTCCGTCTCCACCCAGATTATAAGTTCCGTTTGTAATCAAAACTAAAAATCTCGAAGCCGAATTATTAGGCGCAGCGTTAAAAGCTTCTGCGATAGTTTTGACATATTTTTTTGAAGCAATTTGTTCATCCGTTGCATTGGCATCAACAATTAAATCAAAATTACGTTTGGAAGGAACTGGCTTTTCCATTGTTTTAAAGGAAAGACTCAGTGCAGATCCGTTATTGCCCGAAAGATCTTTTACAAATCCTGCTGGAATGGTAAACGTGTATTGTTTATTATACTCTAATCCGAAATAACTGAATTTTACTGTTTTATTGATAAACTCTGCATTTAGATTTTTTCCGTTTAAAACCGCTTGTCCTGCGCCAAATTGTACTTGTTCATTATAATTTAAAATGATGTTTCCATTTGCACCAACTGAACTTGCTAATTCCGCAGGTAATGAAGATTCTAAAACAGGTGCATTCGTATCAACCACTAAAACCTCATCGGCCTTGATCATAAGATTAGAAAGAATCGTAGCGGTTACATCAATCGCCGATCCATGTTTTGGTCCATTGGTATTTGGAAACCATCTTAAATATATTTTTTCTTTTCCTTCTGCTTCAGCAGGAAGAATTCCGCCAATAGAAGTAATTGTATTGGTATTTATAGTAGTTAATGCCGAAACATTCACAAAATTTACTCCGTCTAATGAATACTGGAAAGTCCATTCATCTGCTCCGTAATAATAACCAAGAAGTCCAGATGCAACATTTATGTTTTTATAACCCACGGTTGAAAGTGTCGTCATAAAATAATAAAAATTTCCTCTTTCAGTATTCCATACACAAAAACCGTTTTTTCCGCCTCGGTTCTGAAGTCTCACGTTTGGAGCTAAAACATTATCGGCAACATTATACGCCATTAACTGCGGTCGGTTTTCAATTTTAGAATATAATTCGGCTACACGCGGATTTGCATATTGATCGGTTTTAAATGTCCATCCCGCAATAAAATTCTGATTCGCATAAGTTCCTATAACCGTTTGGTTCTGATTCATAACTACGGAAGTATTTAACGAAGTAGAACCATCCGACCAATTGCTGAACTTCACAATGTCATTCTCTACAGCCGTAACCGTAACAGTCGTGCCTTTTTCATAAACCGAAAATGCACCGTCTTTTCCGGCAGGAGAAATAGTGTAATCTCCCAAACCAAATGCTCCATTCACATTTACAGCAAGCGAATACGTTTCTAATGTTTCATATTGTGCAATTAAAGTCGCATCGGCATCAATCGTATAAGTTAATGGATTTGCAGTTGAAACCACAACTCCTTTATCATCTACCCATTGTTTGAAGTTATATCCGAAGTTTTTATTGGCTGTCAGTGTAATTGCCGTTCCTTTTACAAAAGTAGTTCCTGCCGGATTCAGCGTTATTGTTCCTGATGAAACTGGATTAATGCTCGTCGTGAGTTTGTAGGTTACCGCATTTGGATTCTCTGTAACTTTTTCAAAATAGTCAAGATTAAACAAATATCCCGTATTGGTTGGATGTTTAAAAACCAATACCAAATCATAAGTTCCTGTTGTGGGCTGAATCGCCGCAGAAAACTTCTTGTAATCTGTAAAACTTGTGCTTCCAGAAACTGTTGCTGTACCAATTAAAGTTCCCGTTTCTGATCCTAATCTAAGTTCAATAGTTCCTCCTGTTGCTCCCGCGGCCGCAATATCGAAACGGGTTACAAATTCGGTAAAATTGATGCCGTTGAATTTAATCCAGGTATTGTTTTTAATATACCCGACATTTCCTCCTCCCGAAAGAGAAGCATTTGTTTCGGCTCGTGCTCCCGAAGCCTGATTGAATTTTTCGGCTTCAATTCTCTCAATGGTCTGAGAGTACCCCATCACTGTAAACAGTATGAGGAATAGATGAATAAATTGTTTTTTCATTTGGTTTAAAGTTGGTTTTAGTTAGTAAATAGTTGTCAAAAGGACTTTTATCTTCACACCCTTTTGACGGTTTTATAAAAATTTTAAAATGTAAGCTGTAACTATATTTGACGCGGATGAAACAGATTTATAAATATTTGAAAAATCAGTGTAAATCCGCGTTTTTGCGATAGCAAATCCGTTTCATCTGCGTTCTAATTTGCGCAAAGTGTTTTTTTTAATTTAATTCTTTCATTCCTTCAAAAACTAATCTGGCTACTTCTACAGCGCCTTTAGTCTGAAAATGCGTATTGTCTTTCTGTCCGTTCGGATAAGCTTCATACAAGCCTGCAGGGAAATTCATAAAATAATTTTCACTCACATAAGGCTGTCCTTTTTTAGTGAAAAAATCCATTGATTTTTGGTTTAAATCAATCAGTGGTACGTTTAATTCTTTGGCTATTTCTTTTACTGCATCAGGATACAAACCATGAATATTCTGTAGTTTGCCTTCTTTCCACGGAAAGTTTCTAGCTACTGGAGTTAAGAGAATTGGTTTAGCTCCTTTTGCTTTGGTTTGTTCAATAAAAAGCCTTAAAAACTCTTTATAACCTTCTATGTTTACGTATCGTTCTGGTTTGTCTTCGGCCGCGTCGTTATGACCAAATTGCATTAAAACCAAATCTCCTTTTTTAAGATTCTCATAAACTGAACGCCATCTTCCTTCTTGAAAAAATGTACGCGTGCTTCGTCCTCCTCTTGCCCTATCATCAACAAAAGCGCTGTCGGTTTTAATTAGTTTATCGATTTTTTTCAGACTGTCTTTTACCAAAAACTGCTGAAACACTTGTCCCCAGCCTGTAACAGGATATCGGGTTTTCATATAATCTTTTCCCTCTTCGTAATTATTCGCATAATCGGCTACTGTCGAATCGCCAATTAAATAAACCGTAGTTCTCGATTTTGGTTTGATGAAAGACATAATGGCAAAGGCTAAAGCCAAACAGAGAATGGAAATACTAAATCTTGATTTCATAATTGATTATTTAAAAACTTTAGTTAAAAATGTATCGATGTATTGAATAGTCGGATCAAACCAAGGATTGAAAAGACAAAAGGTATGCGGTGAATTTTCAAATTCGTGCACTTCCGAATAGATTCCGTTTTCAGTCAAAATCTTTCTGAAATCGTCTCTTCCTGCATGCATTCTCGCAATTGAACTATTGATGAATAAGGTTGGCGGCGTTGCTTTACCTGCATAACTCAAAGGCGAAGCCGTTTCCCAAAGTTTCGGATTGTCTTTTCTGGAATATCCAAACCAATACGTTCCCGCCGAAATGTTTTTTTCGTCATTTCCTTCACTGCTTTCTGGATGTACAAACGATAATGTTCCGTCAATATCAATTATTGCATTAATCTGAGATTTCGAATCTGAATTGGTTGTAATTCCTTCAAACAAAGGCATATTTCCTGTTACGCCCATAAAAACGGCTAATTCTCCTCCTGCCGAAAATCCGAGAGAAACAATTTGATCAGGATTCACATTATATTTTTCCGCATTTTCTCTTACCCAGCGAATTGAAGCTTTAATATCGTAAACTCCAGCAGGAAACAGCGCTTCTGTCGAAAGTCGGTATTCTGGTGTAAAGCAGACGTAACCTAAACTAGCCAGCTTCTGCGCCATTTGATGATGCTGTTCTTTGCTTCCAGAACGCCATCCGCCACCATGAATAATTATAATCGCTGTTTGTTTTTCCTTTTTATTTTTATGAAAGAAAACATCCATTTTCATTTTTCGTTTTCCGTAACTCTGATAAACGATATTATTCTTCTGCTCCACAAAATCAAAATGCATTTCGGGAACCAAAGCCGTATTTGGAAAATACTTCAATGTTTTTTTGAAGGCACTTTTATTATTGAAAGAAGTATCTCTGACTTGAGTAACTCCCTTCAAATACTGCGCATCCATCTTTTGAAGTAATAAGATGAAAACCCCAATAAGTACTGTCTTTAATTTTCTGCTTTGAAACTTCATATCTTTATTTTTAATCTGATACGCATAAAAATTTTAAAACTCAATTCGGTTTCCAGTCTTTAAAAATCGCTTTCATTGCATAATCCTTTTTAAATTGTTCTGATGAAAGCTGATGCGACCAATTGACTCTTGCTTCTGAATTTGCTCCTTTTCCTGTAGATTCATATTCGGCATAAAAAGCTGTTTTCTCAGCTTCCGATTTTCCCCAATTGTGCCAGCCCAACGGTTTTATGTGTGAATCCATTTCGCATTTTAGAAATACGGTTCGCGCATAATTTCTCCACGGTCTTCCTAAGAAATAAGAACTATCTCCTGAATTCGTTGTTAGTTTACAGTTTAGAAATACAAATCCGTATGGATTAGATTCTGGTGTGTTTGCGGCCGTTATATAAGAACCTCCTTTTTTAGCGAAGATTTCACATTGGTCAAATACGACGGTTGAACCTCCAAAAATAAAATCGGTTGTTCCTTCGATATAACAATTTTTGTAGTATTGTCTGCTGTTACTTTCTCTAGGATATAAAGTATCTTGAAAACCTAGAAATTTACAATTATCAAAAACTATTCTATCTCCATCAATTCGAACTGCAACGGCTTGCCCAACGGGTCCTGATGCATTTTCAAAAGTGATATTCTGGGCTTTAAAATCATTCCCAGTAATAATAAAACTCGCCGATCCTGAAGTTCCTATAGTTCCTCCAGCTCCATTTGATTTTGAAGCAAAATCATCATAAGTCAGAATTACTTTTTCTTTGCTTTCGCCAATCAAAGTGATATTGTTTTTATCTAAAGGCAATTCTAGTTTCTCTTTGTAAATACCATTTTTTATAAAGATTCTGGTTTCAGTTGTCTTTAATGAAGCAACCGAATTAAAAGCTTCTTGAACAGTTCTGAAATTTCCTGTTCCATTGGCATCTACGACAATATCATATTTATATTTCGCGTCATCTGGCTTTTCTTTATACTGAATTTCGTTAGAATTTCCATTTAAAGAAAAATTAATAAAGAAAACTGCCGTCGTTAAAAAGTTTAAAATCATCATTTTGATATTCTTTATTATTACTCTTTGAAAATATTTAAAACACATAGAAACATAGATTTTGCAATCTTGAAAAAGGCGTTTCACTTGTTTAAATGCACATTGTTGGCTATGTGAAAGAAATATGTTTCTCTCTTGCAATCTTTATTGTACTAAAAGTCTATGTTTCTATGTGTTTAATATTATTTCCCCTAATTAATTTTTACTTCATTTTTAACCGCTTCCAAGACTTTTACGTCTTTATCCCAAATCATTTTCTTGCCTTCGCTGTTTAATGTGATATCTTTTGTGGCAGTTCCTCCAACCCAAAACATTTGGTTTTCGCCTGTCGATTTAAAACCTTCAATATTTACATTCTGGCTGTTTGAAAAACTCACAGCGATTCCTGGTTTATCTAATCTTAAATCCAAACCTTTAAAGTCAATTTTGCTGGTATAATTCATTTGAATACCAACATCTGCACGAATAATCATATTCTCAAACTGAATATTTGAAACAGGCATTTCTGGAATTCCCATAATTTTCATTGCCTGAGAAGCGCCGTTTACATAGATGTTTTTGAAGTACATATTCTTAAATGCTGGTGTTTCTACAGAAACTGGCTCTTTCTCCACTGCTACCTCGCCTGTATCTTTATCTTCTGTTAGTGATTTTCCAAAATAATACAAGTTGAAATTAATCGCATCCGTCGGGATATTGTTCATTCGGATATCTTCCATCCAAATATTCTCTACAACTCCGCCACGTCCGCGAACCGATTTAAAACGAAGTCCGCAGTCTGTTCCATTGAACGTTAGGTTTTTGGCATATATATTTCGAACACCTCCCGACATTTCGCTTCCAATCGTAAAACCGCCGTGTGCATGATAGACTACACAATCGGTAATAACAAAAAATTCTGTTGGTTTTCCACGATCTCTGCCTTCTTTATCTTTTCCCGATTTAATACAGATTGCATCGTCACCCACATCAAAACGGCAGTTGGTTACCGATCCAATTCTGCAGGATTCTAAATCCAATCCATCGCCATTCTGAGAATACCACGGATTTCTAATCGTCAAATTGCGTAAAGTAAGATGTTCACACATTAACGGATTGACATTCCACGCAGGAGAATTTTGAAATGTAACGCCATCAAGAAGCAGTTTTTTACAGTTCACAAAATTGACCATAACGGGACGAAGCGCTTCTTTATAAGGCTCCATATTTTCTACAGTCTGTTTTTTAGGCAGTTTCTCTTTTTCTTCATTACCCAAATAAGCTCCTTTTGAAGGATACCAGATTTTACCATCTTTAGATAAAACACCACCCGATTTTACTAATTCATCCCATTGCCCGGCAGTCATTTTTCCGATTTTAACGGGTCTCCATTTAGCGCCGTTTCCATCAAAAATTCCTTCACCTGTAATGGCTATATTTTGCAAATCAACTCCCATAATCGGCGATTCACAGCGAATGACTTTACTGCCTTCAAAGTAAGATTCAATCAGTTTGTATTGTTTTAAATCGCTTGTAAAAGATATAAAAGCGCCATTTTGAGTATGCAGATTTACATTACTTTTCATTTTAATTGGTCCAGTTGTCCATAACCCTGACGGAATAACCACAACTCCACCGCCTGATTGAGAGCATTTTTCTATTGCGGTATTAATAGCATTTGTACAAAGTGCTTCTGTATTGGGAATTGCTCCAAAATCGACAATATTTAAAGTATCTGCTTTAAAAACTGGAAGCTGTATTTCTGGCATTTTAAAAGGAATCTTCAAAACTGAATTCGCTTTTTTTTCTGTCACATTTAAAGTTCCTTTCTTTTGGCTAATACCAGAAAATGCTGTAAAAAGAAATGCTGTTATAAGGATGGTACTTTTAATTTTTATCATAATTATTGTTGTTTTTAGGAACATTATTTTTTGTCTAAAGTTTTTTGCATTTCGATTCCCGCCATAATAAATGGCCCGACCGCTTTTGCATCATCCTCTCTAATCGGTTCTGAAATATAATAGTCAAATGAACCGTCGCGATCCTGTGGATTTTTACCTCCTAATCCTGCTACCGCACAGCATTTTGTAATTGAAATGGTTCCGTCTGGATTTTCTTTGATGAATTCTTTCAAGATTCCGTTAAAACCTTTTTGTGCCGATTTCAGAAACTTTTTGTCCACATAACCTTTGTTGTAGGCTTTCGTAAATGAATAAACAAACATGGTAGAACAAGTCGATTCCAGATAATTTCCTTTTCGTCCCGGCTGATCCATAACCTGCCACCAAACGCCTGTTTTAGAATCCTGTGCTTTTAAAACAGCTACATAAACCTTTTGCAGAATTTGGATCAACTCTTTTCGTTTAGGATGATTCTCAGGCACAAAGTCCAAAATATCAACTAAAGCCATGCAATACCAGCCCTGCGCACGCCCCCAAACGTGCGAAGAAGTTCCAGTAGTTTTATTTGCCCAAAACTGAACTTTCTTTTCATCGTATCCGTGAAAGTTTAAGCCAGTTTTAGGTTCATAAGTATGTTTCTGAATTAACTCTGCCTGTAAAATAGCGTCATCAATCGATTTGGGATCATTAAAAACTAAACCAAATTGTGCTGAAAAAGGATCGGCCATATAAACACCGTCGAGCCACATCTGCCAAGGATAACTTTTCTTGTGCCAATAACCGCCGTGTGAATTTCTTGGATGACCTTCGAGCTGTTTGTGAAGCATATCCATTGCAATTTTATAGCGATCGTCTTTGGTTTTGTTATAAATCTCAAAAAGTATTTTACCGGAATTGATTAAATCCAAACTGTATTTATCGAGTTCGTAACCACCTCCAATTTTTCCGTCTTTATCGATAAGCTGTTCGGCATACGAAAGTCCATAATCCCAATATTTCTGTTCTTTGGTATAATCATATAATTGTTGATTGGCAAGCGTTACCAAACCATTGGTGTAATTCCATTTTGGAAATTTCACGCCATCCAGATAAACCGGATTTGGAACTCTTTTTTGATCAGAATCTGCCATTTTCTTAGCCCATTCAATCGGCGTTATTTGTGATTGTCCAAATGAAACCAGATGAACCAACAAAACGAGGAAACAGTATTTTATTTTATCTATCATAATTTCTTAGTTTTCTTCTACTCTAAACCAGTCATAATCGGCATAACTGCTGTCGTTAACTGCTTTTGTTCCTGAAGCAAAAAGTCCAATTTTGGCACCAACCCATCTTCCTGCGCTTGGTTTAAAAGATTCTCCTAACTTTTTGAAACTCTTACCATCCAGACTGTAATAAAAAGTAACTCTGGCATCAAATGGTTCTTTGTTCTGAATCATTTCTACTTTGGCACGCAGATAGACTTCTTTTTTAGTAATTGGTATAACTGCAATCTCTTTTTCGCCTTCTTTAGAGGTACGGGCATTTTTCAGCGAACGCTGTACTAAATTTAAATTTCCTGTTTTATCCTGTTCAATAGCGATATAAGCGTAATCTTCTCCAAAAACAATCAAACCAGAATTACTGATTCCTGCTTCAGGATTATTCTCAAATGTGAGTTTTGCAGTTGAAGTAAAATTTGCCCCAGGAAATTTCTGTAATAAGAGATTCGGCATCATCCACATGGTTTTTGCATTTTCTTCTTTCGGAACACAATTCAAACGCATAAATCCCAAATTAGCAGAAGACCATCCCCAGTGTTTTGCAGGATCCTGATTTGCCTGCCATTGCCATTGCAACCCCAATTGATGACCATTAAATTCATCTGAAGTCACTAAAGGCGTTGCAGGATAATTTTTGCCCACATTTGGTTTTGTCCATTCTAAAACGGGTTCTCCGATTCCGTCTTTGTTCGAATCAACTCCCATAATCGGCCAATTGTCTTTCCATGTCACAGGCTGTAAATTTACCACTCGGCCATAAGCCCAGCGATCCTGAAAATGGATAAACCAGCCGTCTCCGTTTGGAGTTTCTACATAACCGCCCTGATGAGGACCATTCATTGGTGTGTTTCCTTGATGCAATACGACTTTAAATTCATAAGGTCCCCAGACGTTTTTAGAACGCATGGCTAACTGCCATCCCGGTTTTACACCTCCAGCGGGAGCCATTAACCAATAATAGCCTTCTTTTTTGTACATTTTAGAGCCTTCAACTGTAGTATGACCATTATGTCCGTCAAAAACCAATGCTGGATTGCCTATTAATTTTGTACCGTCTAATGCCATTTCTGAGAGCATTAAAACTGTTTTTACATTGGCACGGCTTCCTGCAAAAGCATAAGATAAATAGGCTTTTCCATCTTCATCCCAAAACGGACAAGTATCAATTATTCCTTTTGCTTCTTTTACCAACACGGGTTTTTCCCAAGTTCCTGCTGGATCTTTGGTTTTAACCATATAAATACCAAAATCAGGATCTCCCCAATAGATATAATATTCTCCGTCATGATATCGAATGGAAGGCGCCCAAACACCATCGCCGTGACGAACGGTACGATAATGTTCTGCTGGAATCTGTTCTTGGAGCGCATATCCAACCAATTCCCAATTGACTAAATCTTTCGAATGAAGAATCGGAAGCCCGGGAATGCTGTTAAAACTAGACGCGGTCATATAATATCCATCTTTACCAGCACATACATCTGGGTCAGAGTAATCTACATGTAAAATAGGATTCTTATATTTTCCGTTTCCTAAATCGGCATTCCAGCCTTGTGCTCCTGCTCCTAAACATCCTAATAAGGCTAAAGACAACAGTAATTGTTTGATTTTCATTCGTATTCTTTTTTATAAATAATTCATTGATCTAGAACAGCTTTGTATTCAGACCATCTCAATTCTCTTCATTAATTAAATCAGTACATAGAAGTATCCTCAACCACAAGGATACTTCCTGAGTACTGAAACCACTTAACTTAATTAACAAAAACTTATGGCAGCCATCTTGTATCTCCCACTCTATTGGTAACAATTGGAGAATTAGAATCTTTAATCATCAGATTTCCATTTGCTGGATCAACAAATAAATTCTGTGCGCTGATTCCTAATTCTGTTCCTTGTATAGCAGAAGCTCCAAGCAGATAATTTGTTGTTGTATAATTATTTCCGTATGTCGTAGTAGTATTGGCTCCAATTGCCTGAATGACTTTACCGCAGGCAGAAGCCAACAATACATTTTTGAAGATCAACGTAGATCCTACCGCAGACGGAATATTAATTAACGCTCTGTTATAAGCATAATCGTAAATCGTAACATTTTGATATTCTAAATGAATTGGATAAGCCGATGTACCATAATCCCAAAGGTTTTTAAAGTTTCGGTTTTGATCTGTCGTCTGGTAATAATCTCTCATGAAAGTACAGTTAGAGAAAACCGCTTTTTTCACATTATCAGCTCCCGCAGAACCAAAGGCAAACGTTCCGTAAGGTCCTGTGTGTCCTCCGACTTGATCGAACGTGCAATAACTCATATCAAAATTGCCGATTTCTTTGTATTTACCATTTCCTTGATGTCTCCAGAAACCACGTTTGAAATAATTGAAAACACAGTTGTAGAAAGTAATCTGATCAATTTTCCAAGCCGTTCCGCTGTTAAAGAAATAACTCGCATCAATGGTTTGATAGAAACGGATATTCTCAAAAGCCAGAGAAGACAAATAAGAACCTTCAGCGATATTCCAGTTTCCGTTCATTTCAATCTGCGGACGTTCTCCTTGAGTTCCCCCTGTTAGTTTAAATCCTTTTGAAATTGTAAAAGGCGTAATTTTAAATAATGAACCTGCTTCTAAGAAATATTCTGTTCCTTCTGGAATTGTTGGATCGTCGTTATTAGTTCTCAAAATTGCATCCAGATCCATTCCTTTTGTAATGATAACCGTAGAAGCTGATGGCCCCGCAGAGCGGAAAGAAACCTGATTGTATGGTTTGTCGTAACGTCTCGTTTTAATATTATCGAAAATGTTTAAGTTGTATAAAGTGTTTTTCTCTAAACCAGTCACTTTAGCTTCACCTCTGCTCATTTCATCAGCCGTTAATTTACGTCCGATAGCGGGAAGTTCTAGCGATTGAGCCGGCTGTACCGAAATACTATCTACTGGATTTTTCGAAGAAACTGCCCAAGTTACCGTAACATCTGTCTCGGTAATATTTACTCTTTCGACAGGATTTAAAATAGGATCAAAAGGCGGACGCTCTTCTGTAAGCGCATTGGTATAGGACCATTGCGAATTGTGCGCTCCATTTATATGATTGGATCTTACTCTAATATAGAACTGCGTTTTGTACGGAATGTCATCCATCAAAATTTGTGTGTCCGTCGTTGTATACGATTTATACAAACTTTTGTAATAGTTGTCTAAATGCAATTCTACAGTGTAAGATGCTGCGTCATTGACTTTGTACCATACTACGGCAATCGAATTGCTTTTTACCAAAGGTGCCGTCAGGACAAATTTTGGCTGAAATAAATCTTCAACAGGTTTATAACGAAACTCATCATTGTCGCAGGATTGCAATATTGCTCCATAAACAATTATTCCGATAAGGGATAAGATGTAAATTAGTTTTTTTGAATTTTTCATGATTGATTCAATTAAAAATTAAAACCATAATAATTTTGAATGGCGCCACGGTGATCTGTTATCACTTTTGAAGGGTACGGACATAAATAACGTAATGGATTATTTGGTGAAACCGATGAGGCGTTGTTGTAATTTATAAATCCTCTAAAACTCCATTTGATCTCATTTATCGGTTCGTAACTTGCCGTATCATTGTTTAAGGAATACCAGCTTATCGCAAATGGATGTACAGTATATCCTGCGGGATTTGCCGTCAGAATTTGATTAATTCCTTGTATATCTAAAACTTTTCTGGCTGAATTAGCAGGATCAGTGATCAATTTATAATAGACATTTCCTGGAACCTGATCGATGCCTGGAACATACGCTCCGTTAGCGACACGTCCCCAATTGAATAATTTGTAATATTGATTGTAAACTACTTCACTGTATTTATTCCAGCGCGCTAAATCAAATTTACGCTTGCTTTCTCCTCCAAATTCCCATTTACGTTCGTCCATAATGGCATTAAAGAAAAGTTCCGGTGATGATTTAGAGTTTACATAATTATCTACTTTAGCTCCCCATTCTGCTTGCGCAAAAGCTCTTCTTCTTACGCGTCTTAGGCATTCTTTAGCATCTTCACGTGGACCAAAACGTTCGTTTACAGCTTCGGCATACATTAAAAGTACATCTGCAAAACGCATCCAGGAATAATTTACTCCCGTTCCTTTTTCACTAGTACCTCCTAAAGGACTCGTCATGTATAATTTAGACCATTTCCCAACGGCTAAACGAGCGATGCCCAAACGCATTTCCTGATTTAAATTTAAATCGTAACCATAAGGTGCACAAGTAACATCTCTTCTTAAATCTTTATTATCAAATGAAAAAAGGTATTCACCGCATAAACTTAGATTTCCAGAAGCAGATCCATAAGGATGATTTCCCGCCGCAATAGGAATTCCGGCTAAGTAACCGTATTCTCCAGAAGAGTTTTTCAACATTGCAATAGAAAACATCACATCATCATTAACTGGAGTTTCCCAATTGTTCTGTTTAATCCAGAATTCTCTAAAACCTAATTTCAAATCATGTTGTCTGCCTTGAATTACTTTGTCCAAATACTGAATTGCGATGTCATAATACTGCTCATAGTTTTTCCCTCTTTCCATGTGCCCAATACTGGCAGGATTGTTTTCGTCTGGGCGTAATGTCCATCCACCACGAGTAAGAGCCAATAGGCCAATTAATCCTTGGTTAAAACTTCTTGATGCACGTTCTACACCATAATCCAATTCGCTGGCATTTTTCATCAAAGGCTCAACCGACTTTAAATCGTCAATTAGGAACTCAAGGATTGTATTTCTATCTGTAACTCCCACAGCGAAATTTTCATCTCCAGTTGACGATTTGGTTCTAAAAACGACATCTCCCCAAATACGGATCATATCCAAATAAACCATTGCACGGATTGTTTTTACTTCTCCGTACATCTGCGTTACATTTGAAGGCTGTGATTTAGGATCTCCTTTATATAAATCTGAACTTTCGATTCCTTCAATAACATCATTTGCCGTATTGATAATTTTGTACATCGCGCTCCAGGTTGAGTTCAAAGTTGTCCAATATGGTTTTGGATCATAGCAGGCAATATCAGAACCATTTCCGTTTACTGTATTGGTTCCAACACCAGACATTTCCACATCAGTATTGGTATTAAAAACAAAAGCAACACGGTTCGAATAGGCATCTTCGGCAAGCATCAGGGTATAAACTCCTGCAACAGCAGACTGCATGTCTTTTTCCGATTTAAAAACTTCTGCCTGAGTAAAACCCGATCCAGGCTGTACATCTAAATAATCTTCGCAGGCTGTAAAAGTCAGCGCAAAAATCAACAGAAAACTTAATACTATCTTTTTCATCATTTTGTGATTTAATTCGTTTAATTAAAATGACAGCTGTACTCCAAAAGCGTAATTACGCGTTCTTGGATAAGCGTTATAATCAATGTTTGGTGTAAGACCAGTTTCTAAATTGATATCCGGATCATATCCTGAGTAATTAGTCCACACAAATAAGTTACTTCCTGTAGCATACAATCTTACTCGGCTTAATCCGATTGCTTTACTTTGCTGTTTCGGAATCGTATAACCAATACTCAGTGTATTTAATCTTAAGAAAGAACCATCCTCAACTGCATAAGACATCGCAATAGGACGTCCAATACTTACTGGATTCCACATCGTAGCATTCTCGTTTTGTTTCGCCAGCAATTCTGGAGAATAACGAAGATCATTGCCCATGTCATCATAATTTCTCCATCGGTTATCCAAACCTACTTCCATTCCAAAATTGTTTTGGTTGTTTTGGAAGAAAGAAGTCATCATAATCTTATTAGCATTATACACATCAAAACCATACATGAAATTGAAGAAAGCTGTTAAATCGAAGTTTTTCCAAACTGCATTTACACCAAATCCACCAGAGAAATCAGGGTTTGTATCTCCGATCACTTTTCTGTCTTTATCTCCAATTACATAACTATTTGGATCTGAAGGATCAACCGGAGTTAATTTTTTAAACTTTGCATTTCCAGGAACTGGATCACCTGAAAGGTTTTTAGAGTTGGCTACACCTTCTTTTAATTTCCAAGTTCTATTTACAGCATCAAAAGATTCGAAATCATCCATTGTATAGAAACCGTCGTTTACAAAACCGAAAATCAAACCTTTTGTTCCTCCTACATAAGCACGATAGTCATCATCATTTAACAACTGCGTACCTGCCCAGCCAGAACTTAAAATCCATTCCTGTTCGCCGCTTGCCAGTTTGTCAATTTTATTTTTGTTGTAACCGATGTTAAAAGTCAGATCAACTTGAAAATCTTTTTTCTTGATAATACTTCCGTTAAGAGCCAATTCGACACCTTTATTTGAAGTCTGTCCAACGTTGGTCATCATTTTGGTAAAACCAGAAACCGAAGCAATATCAGAAGGCACTAATAAATCTTTTACTTTGTTGTAATAGAAATCCAGTGTTCCTGTTAATCTTTCTTTGAAGAAACCAAAATCAAGACCCGCATTTGCGGTATAAGTCGTTTCCCATTTTACGTTTGGATTATTCAGATACTGGCTGTTGTAAAAATTATAGTAATACTGATTTTCTTCGCCCCATCCTACAGAACGATCTCTCGAAACACCATAGTATTTTGCATATAAATCCGCTTTTATTCTATCATTTCCTGATGCTCCATAACTCAAACGAAGTTTTAGATTAGAAACCGTTTCGCTATTTTTTAAGAAACTTTCGTTTGAAATTCTCCAGGCAAAAGCTCCCGCAGGGAAAACTCCCCATCTATTATCTGGACCAAATTTTGTAGAACCATCGGTACGAACCGTAAACGTAAATAAGTAACGATCATCGTAACCGTAATTGGCTCTTCCAAAAAAGGAAGCGATTCTGTTTGGAGATTCAGCCAGCGAACCATTATCAAAAGGAGTTCCCAAAGCCAGATTATCTAAAGCTTTTGATCCCGAAATATCATCAGGAAAATAACGAGAACGGTAAAATTTAGCGGTAGATTCTTGATCTTTGATCTCCTGCCCGACCATTAACTGAAAATCATGGCGCTCTTTTAATTTGAATCCGTAGTTTAATACATTATTCAACTGCCATCTCGGAGACTGTGTCATAGACCAGTAAACCACCGGAAGATTGTTGTTGTCCGTAGCTGTACGAGTATCTGTTCCCCAGAAACGGCCATCTTCCTGATATTTATATTCGTAACCAAATGAAGAACGCAGTGTCAATCCTTTTTTGATTGTCCATGTCAATGCTCCAGTAGTATTAAAAATTCTTGTGGTACGTTTACGATAGTTTTTTTCAGCTTCTTCCAGCGGATTAAAACGTGGTTTTATTTGATAATCTTCAGGATCAAAATAAGTATTGTCCTCTGGCAAAGTCATATAATCTTCTAAACCTCCTGTCGGCGCTTCGCGTAAAGCTCTAAGCAAACTAACCCCTTCGGTTCCTGATCCATCAATATTTTGATTGGTTAAACGGGTTTGATATTCAAACAAAAGATTATCCGTCAACTTTGTATTCATAATCAGGTAAACATAATTCTGACGCATTCCAGTTCCTACCAACGCTCCAGGCTGATCTTGATTTACAAAAGTGAATTTGAATTTTGTTTTTTCGCTTCCGCCATTCACATTGATATCAGTATATCTGGCAATTGGATTACTTCCAAAAATTTCATCCTGCCAGTCAATACCTTTATTTCCTTTATAAATGTATAATTCACTGGCTTTACCGTACATGTTGTAAAATGCCGTTGGATTAGAGCTTCCTTTACGTGCGTTTTCGTACTGAAGCATTACAAATTCGTAAGGATCCATTACATCCAAATGATTCGCAAGCGTTTTTATTTGTGTATAGTTGTGAATATTTACCTGTACTTTTCCTGCTTTTGGAACTTTAGTAGTAACAATAATTACCCCATTTGCACCTCTCGCACCGTAAACAGCTGTTGACGCTGCATCTTTTAAAACCTCTACAGACTCAATATCTGTTGGCGGAATATCATTTAGATTGGCAACCTCAAAGCCATCCACTAAGATTAATGGCGAATTATCTTCTGTAATAGAGCCACCTCCGCGAATTCGAATCTTTACATCTGCCCCCGGCGAACCATCTACAGTCGTAACTTGAACTCCAGGAAGCCTTCCTACTAAAGCTTCCGCCACGTTTGCTGTTGGTACTTTGGCTAATTCAGTTCCTTTTATACTGGCAATGGCTCCCGTTAAGTTTTTACGTTTTTGAGTTCCATAACCAATAACAACAACTTCATTTAGTTCGCTGTTAGATTCTTTCATCTGAACTGTAATTCCAGAAGTTCTTCCTTTTACAGCTACCGTTTCATCATTTAAACCAATAAATTTAACAATCAAAACTGCCGTTTCAGGATCTGTAACAGCAATACTGAATTTTCCATCAAAATCGGTAACGGTATTGGTACTTTCGTTTTTTACAATAATAGTTGCGCCGGGAATAAGCCCCATGTTATCCCTTACTGTGCCGCTTACAGTAACACGCTTCTGAGCATAAGCACTAACTGTCAGAAACAGAACGGCTAAAATGCTCCAGATATATTTTTTTATTTTCATAACTAGAATATTTCTTTAATTATTTTAAAAGCCAGGGCATAGAATTTCTATAGGGAACAATAAAATGTACTATGAATGCATTTCATCATAATTGTTTGTTCCCGCCTTTATAAATCCCTCAAGGCTGCTAATTGTAGTTGGTAAGTGTCTGTTGTATTTTAAACAGCAGCGTTATTAAAGTGCATTCAAATAGAAATCGGCGTTTGTTACCTTATTGGCTTCAATTGCAAAAGTTCCTTCTACTTCTTTTGTTTTTACAACCTGCTGGTTCTGATCTAAACATTCGATTTTAATACGGACATTATTAGAGACATCACCTGTTTGAAATAGAATAAAATCTTCTGCATAATTAATTCCGCCGCTGGTCGTTGCTTTACTTCTTGTCACAAACATATCTTCTTTGATATAGGTTCCGTCCAAAACTTTATAACCGCTTCTTTTTATAGCAATAGTAGTTTTAATTGTCGTATAACTTCTATCGGCATTTACATCTAAAGATTTTAGACGAAGTATTCCTGTTCTAGTCAGAATGTTCAGCGTAAGCGGCTGATCAAAAGGCGAAGCATAGGACATGGCGTCTGAAAGATTTACATGCTGATTGGCCAATGCCGGCTGCGGTACAATAAGATCATTCAGATTTGTTGGAGACGGAATCATTTGTTCCGGATAATCTGAAGCTACAAATTTGTATTTTCCATCGTCTAAAGAAAAAGGATAAAGCGAACTGTAGTTGGCAAAATACTCTCCGTTGTCTTTGTAAACAAAAAGTGGTCTCGTAGAAATTCCGACATTCAAGTTCCAAGGCACATCATTTAATTGAAAATCTAATAGTTTTACTGTAGAGCTTTCATATTTAAAATCGTCACTTGAACAAGAACTGAATATGAAAAGCAATAATCCTGCTCCAAATAGTAGTTGTTTAATGATTTTCATAACAGCTAAATTTTAGAATGAAGACTATTTTGCTTTACATACTTTCTACAGCTACAGCCTATAGCTTTTGTTTTGAAGAGTGAAGTAAAAAATTTGGTTTGGTTCATAATTTTGGTTTTAAGGTTAGTTAGTTAAAATATTAAGTTAGATTATGAAGCAAAACTAGATATAGCAGTTCTCAAAATGGGGTAAATATTGCTTTTCGAAAAGGGTTAAATCGCTATTACAGTCTATAAAACTGATTATTTATCAGTTATTTTCTATATTTTTTATACGATTAAAAAAAATAGTCCTAAATAAAAACGTATATCGAAAAAGGATTTCCATTCTTATATTGCTGTTCATTCTATAGAGCGTCTTATAGAAATTCAATTATACAAAGCACAAAAAAACTCCAGCGGAGCGGCATATTTTTTACTATGTAATTAATATGCCGCTCCGCTGGAGCTTTGATATAGATCATTAATATAATTTCTATAAATATATTGCTTCTCCGAAGCTTTACTTTCTCATCAATACGATTTCTATTAATATGTCGGTTCTCTGAAGCTTTAGTTTTAAAAGGTTATAAATACCTAAAAAGTTTTTGCTAAAAAGAGACATTATATTTAGCTACCGAAATTGTCGGCGATATTCTACAGGCGTGTAATTATATTTTGCCCTAAAACATTTTCCGAAATATTTTAAATCATTGAAACCAACTTCAAAACAAATTTCTTTAATCAGTAAATCATCTTTTTTAAGAAGCTCTGCCGCTTCGCTTAAACGCATATCCCGAATGAATACAACTGGAGAAACGCCTGTAATGTTTTTCAGTTTATTAAAAAAGCTGGCGCGTGACATATTCATTAATTTCCCTAATTCATCTACTGAAAAGTCTGATTTAGAAATATTTTCCTTAACCAATTCAATTACCTGAAGCATAAATTTATTATCACGTCCAGAAATTTGAAGTGGTTCTTCTTCAGAAATTTCTGCGATACTTCCTGTTGAATACAATTGCTGCAGGCGAATGCGCTGTTCCAATACATTTTTTACTCTGGCTTTCAAAAAACTTACATTAAAAGGTTTTGTAATGTAATCGTCAGCTCCATATTCCATTCCAGCTAATTTACTTTCAATAGCCGTTTTGGCACTCAGTAAAATCACGGGAACATGACTTATGGCAAAATTATTTCGAATAATTTTAAGCATTTCTATTCCGTCCATTTCAGGCATCATAATATCGCTTATAATAAAATCCGGTGATAATTCTGCTGCTTTCAAATGTCCTTCTTCCCCATTCTCCGCGGTATAAACGGTATACTCTTCTTTTAAAATAGAAAGAATAAAGTTTCTCAATTCTGGATCATCTTCTACCACCAAACCTACAGGTTTTTCTCTTTGGATTTCTTCGATTGGTTCTTCTACTTCTGTTTCATCATGATGCACTTCATCTGCCTGATTTTCGGCTGTTTCATCAAAATGAATAACTGCATCATCTGGAAAATGGCTGTATCCTTTTTGGAAAGAAATTTCAAAACTGCTCCCTTTTCCTAATTTGGTTTCCACCGAAATAACAGCACCATGTTTTTCTACCGAATCTTTTACAATTGAAAGTCCAATTCCTGTACTTGGATTAAAAGGGTTTTCGTTGTAATTGGAGAAACGGACAAATAGTTTCTTCTGAACCACAGCACTAATTCCTGGTCCGTTATCGCTTACTTTTAAATAAACATTTTTATCCGATTCTTCGACTTTTACTTCAATAGTATTTCCTTTTTTACAGTATTTAAAAGCATTAGAAAGCAGGTTCACCAAAATCTTGTCTAGATTATCAGGATCAGCCCAAATATGGGGTTTGTTTTCACTGATACTGACTTTCAATTGTATATTTTTACGCTGGCTTACTTCTGCAAAACTCTGGCAAACCTCTTTTACAAATTCGCCTAAATCAATTTCGCGGACTTCCAGTTTTCGATCCTGCATCCTTCTAAAATCCAAAATCTGATTGACAAGATTCAATAATTTATTACTGTATTTTTCAATTGTACGAAGCTGGGATTTCACCGATTCATCTATCTTCTGATCCGAAAGCATAACTTCTAAAGGAGCCGAAATCATCGTAAGCGGCGTGCGGATTTCATGTGAAATATCAGTAAAGAAATTGAGTTTGAGTTCGCTTACTTCTTTTTGCACTCTAACATCGTTTCGCAGTTTTAAAATCGTAGAAATTGCTCTTCTAATTAATAGAAATAAGCCAAAAGCCAAAAACAGATAACAGAAATAAGCAAAATAAGTTCCCCAGATTGAAGGTTTAATAGTAATTTTAATCTGTCTTTCATTATCCAGCCATAAATTATGTCCATTTGTAGAAGATACAATTAAAGTATAACTTCCACGGCCAAGATTGGTATAATTAATCGATTGTCCGCCTTTGAGATAATTCCAGTCCTTATCAATTCCTTCCAGTTTGTAGCGGTAAACTATATTTTCATTTTTTACATAATCTAAAGCTGAAAAAAGAACCCTGAAAAAATTCTGATCGTGCTTCAATGTAACTTCTGTCAGCAAATCTGGATTTTTGGGTGTTTCTGGATTTATTTCAAACAATTCTTTATTATTGACTAAAAAACCTGAAATAGCCAAATAAGGTTTAAATCTAGAAGGCTTAATTGCTTCTGGTTTAAAATAAATTACACCATCAGAATAACCTGCGACAATTTCTCCATTGGCGAGTCTGTATTTGGTTGCTTCAGAAAAAATTTCGGTTCCAGTAATCGATTTTAGTTCTGGAAAAGTTTCACAGCTGTTATTTGCAGGGTCAAAACGAACAATTTGGTTGTCTCCCATGAGCCATATTTTTCCAAATTTATCTTCCTGCATTCCGACAACGCCTTCTAAGGGAAATCCGAAATTTTCACTCCAAAATGTTTCTGCTTTTACATTTTCCTGTTTGTCTATATCAATCAGAATTAATCCTTTTCCGTTTGTTGACAATGCCAGACGACCTTTTGCTGTTACCATAATATCTAGAATATCATTTCCAGAAGCCTGAAAATGTTCCTTAAACTGCATTTTATTGGGTAAAAGCTTTTCTCCAGTTAGAGAAAACAATCTATAAGATGAAATAAAATAAACTTTATGATCTTTAGTTTCTACGAGAGAACGGACTTTATCTGCCTTTCCAATCGGGTAGTTTTTCAATTCATTTCGATAACTGATGAAACTAACTTTGCCATTCGATTCTTTAACCAAATCAATTCCGCCTCCCCAGGTTGCCAAATAAATCTGCCCGTTTGATGCTTGAAAAACTTTATAAATATCATCTGAACTAATGCTGTATTTATTCTCTTTATCGTATTTATACTGTTTTACTGCAAAGCTAAAAGAACCTTTTGGTGTGAGACAGAAAACACCATTTCCACGTGTTCCAATCCAAATCCTGTTTTGAGAATCCTGCATCATGCTGTAGATATCGGCGCCCCAGCCTGGACCGTTTTCAGATAAATTCCCGTCTGAACCTAAGTAACCGATTTTTCTTTTTTGGGAATCAAATAATTCTATTTTTTCGTCACGGCTCGCAACCCAGAGATTTCTCTTGCTGTCTTCCATTAAACTTCGAACATTGTGTTTTTTATGATGTTCTGATGTGCTTAAGTTTAATTTTAGAAAGTTACTATTGTTGAATACGATTAAATCTAATCCTTGCTTATGCGAACAAAACCAAAGATTTCCTAATTTATCAAATGTTGCGGTATGCATCACGTCCGAAAAAGTTTCTTTAGATTCTTTGATGCATCTTATCACAGAAAACAATCTATTCTGTTTTTCATCCCAATACGAAAACGCTCCTTTATTGGACTGGATCCAGACTGTTCCGTTTGGAGAAGTGAGCAGAAAACTTTTTTGTCTGCCCGCTGCTGCAGAAGGTTCGCTGGAATCGACCTGTAGTTTTTTTAATTTTCCATTTAATAAATCAAACTGAAATATTCCTGAATTCGGAGTATCAAACCAAAAATATCTTAAACCTGTTAAACCAAGAAAATTAAGGCTTTCTTCAGGCAGGCCCGACAATGTTGAACTATTATAATCATTAAGTTTACCTGTTTTGATATCATAAGAACAGAAACCGCCTTTTTTCTTAACAATCAATATTTTGCTGTCTGCTACTTCTTTTAAAAGGAAAATATCGTCTTTGATACCTAAATTTAAATCAAAAAAAGTACTGGATTTTTTGTTATAACGGGTAAAATTTCCTTTATCCCCTCCAAACCAAAGATCATCTTTTGTCTCTGCGGCTATATTAAACGAGTTTCCTTTTCCGGCCTCTCCAGCTATGTTTACAAAGAAATATTCAGGCTGTTTACTAGATTTGTTCAATCTGCTGATTCCTGAATGGGTCAAAAACCAAGTAGTTCCTAATTTATCCTCATGTACGTCTGTAATTTTGCCAAAATGTTTAGCGTGATCGAAATTGACTTTTCTAATCTGTCCGTTACTTTCAAAAGCTATCATAAATTTTTTATCCTTTGGAAAAAGCCATGTTCTGCCAGAAGGCACAATTTTAAACTGCTCAAAAGTAAGATCTCCCGAATTTCCTTCCATCGGATTATGAAATTTTAACTCGTTGGTATCAAAGTAATAAACATCATTCTTTTCTGACTGAATCCAAATCCTGCCGTTATTATCAAAAACAAATTTTGAAACACGATTGGATTGTATGTTTAATGAAACTTTTTCCTGTCCTACTTTAAATTTTCGAAAAGTATTACCATCATAACGAATTAGACCATTAAACGTAGCAAGCCAGATAAATCCTTTTGTATCCTGCTGAATGCCCAAAACTCTAGATTGGCTCAACTTACCATCATTAGAAAAATGCGTCAAAACCCCAGAAGGCTGAGACACAACTTTTAGACAGATAAAGGAAAATAGAAATACTAATAGATAATGTTTCAACATGGTTACTTTCTTGGTTTTGGCAGAAATAACAAAAATATCAAAATTCTTTACCTAACCTAGAACTGGAGGCTTAAATAGCAGAATGTCCTCCCTTAAATAGTGATTTATCTCCCTCTTCTATTTTACTAAATTTTGTAAAAATCAGCGTCAAGCTTTACGACACCCCTCAAATAGCAATTAATACTCAGCTGGGAAATGCAATCATTTAATTTTGTAATTTCAAATGTTCTTACTATTTCAAAACCACATTTAAAAAAACGAATAACTATCAAACCAAAAAACACCAAACATTTTGATGAAAAGAGTATATAAACTGGTCTTAATGCTAAACTTTGCCGCATTAAGCACTTTTGCACAGGAAAACTTTGCATACAAAAACCCTAATTTACCGATTGAGCAGCGTGTTAATGACCTGGTATCCAGAATGACGGTAGAGGAAAAAATCAGCCAGCTGATGGATTCTGCACCAGCCATTGAACGTCTTGGTATTCCCGAATATAATTGGTGGAATGAATCGCTTCATGGAGTTGCCCGTGCAGGATATGCAACGGTTTTTCCGCAGTCTATTTCTATCGCCTCTTCTTGGGACCGTCAACTAGTTCTTGACGTTGCCACTGCAATTTCAGATGAAGCTCGCGCCAAACATCATGAATATTTAAGACGAGGACAGCATGGTATTTATCAAGGATTGACATTTTGGTCGCCAAACGTTAATATCTTTCGCGACCCTCGCTGGGGACGCGGACATGAAACGTATGGAGAAGATCCTTTTTTAACCAGCCAATTGGGACTTAATTATGTAAAAGGTCTTCAAGGAAATGATCCTAAATATCTAAAAGTAGTAGCTACAGCCAAACATTATGCAGTGCACTCAGGTCCTGAACCATCACGTCATGAGTTTAATGCAGATGTAAGTGATATTGATCTTTATGAAACCTATCTTCCTGCTTTTCGCACTTTAGTAAAAGATGGCAGCGTGTATTCTATAATGGGGGCTTATAATCGTTTTAGAGGCGAATCTTGCAGTGCTAGTCCATTTTTATTTAATATTCTGAGAAATGACTGGGGTTTCAAAGGTTATATTGTTTCTGATTGTGGTGCAGTAACCGATATTTGGAAATACCATAAAATTACCAGCGATGCTGCTTCTGCATCTGCTCTTGCAGTAAAAGAAGGTTTAGATTTAGAATGCGGCAGCAGTTACAAGTCTTTAAAAGAAGCATTGGATAATAAATTACTTTCTGAATCTGATATTGACCTTACTATAAAACGTTTGTTTACTGCTCGTTTTAAATTAGGAATGTTCGATCCTGATGAAATGGTTCCGTATGCACAAATTCCGTATGCTGTAAACAATAGTGACGCTAACAACTGGCTGGCACGTACGGCTTCTCAAAAAAGTATTGTGCTTTTGAAAAACCAGAATAATACTTTGCCACTTTCAAAAAATATCAAAACAATTGCTGTTATTGGTCCAAATGCAGATGACATACAATCTTTATGGGGAAATTACAGCGGTGTGCCGAGTAATCCTGTTACGGTTTTAAAAGGTATTCAGAATAAAATTGAACCGAGTGCAAAAGTATTGTACGCAAAAGGTACAGATCTTGCCAAAGGTGTTCCAGAAATGACGGTAATTCCATCAGTTTATTTTCAAAATGAAAACGGACAGCAAGGTTTAACTGGCGAATATTTTGATAACACCAAATGGGAAGGAAAACCGCTTTTTGTCCGTAATGACGATAATATAGATTTTCATTGGGATATCAATACTCCAGATCCAAGAATGAAAATGGGAAATTACAGCGTAAAATGGTCTGGTTATCTTACTGTTCCAAAAACTGGAGTTTATGAAATATCAGATTGGGCAAAACCTTTTATGACTATCGATATTGAAACAGGTAAAACATCGGGCGGGAAAAACAACCATCATCCGAGAATTCGTCCGCAGAAAATCGAATTACAAGCAGGAAAAAAATATAAAATCGAGGCGAAATACCAGAATTTCTATGGAGATGCAATTGCACAGCTTTTATGGTCAGAACCGCAGGAAGATGTTTTGAAAGAAGCTGTTGAAACGGCTAATAAATCAGATGCTATTATTTTGGTTTTAGGATTAAACGAACGTTTAGAAGGTGAAGAAATGAAAGTAGAAGCAGATGGTTTTGAAGGTGGAGACCGCACAAGTCTAAACCTTCCAGCCAATCAAGAAGAATTAATGAAAGCGATGACTGCTACAGGAAAACCAGTTGTTTTAGTTTTAATAAACGGAAGTGCTCTTGCTGTAAACTGGGCAAATGATAATGTTCCAGCCATTCTAACTGCTGGATATCCGGGCCAGCAGGGCGGAAATGCAATTGCAGATGTACTTTTTGGCGATTATAATCCTGCCGGAAGATTACCTGTTACCTATTATAAATCTGTAGAGCAACTTCCTGATTTTGAAAATTATAATATGAAAGGGCGTACTTATCGCTATTTTGAGAAAAAGCCGTTGTACCCTTTTGGTTTTGGTTTGAGTTATACCAAATTCAAATACAGTAATTTACAGCTTCCGGCAACTTCGACAGCGGATAAAGATCTAAAAATTTCTGTAGATGTAACGAATATTGGAGATCGTGACGGCGAAGAAGTAGTTGAATTATACATTAAAGATGAAAAAGGTTCAACGCCGAGACCAATCATTCAATTAGAAGGTTTTGAACGCATAAACCTCAAAAAAGGCGAAACTAAAACAGTTGATTTTGTACTTACGCCTAGACAATTGTCAATGATTAATAAGAAAAAACAACGCGTTGTTGAACCAGGATGGTTTACCATTTCGATTGGTGGAAAACAGCCTGACGGTTCTGCTGATATTCAAACGGGACGCATAAATGTTACAGGAAAAACAGTTTTGCTTGATAAATAAATTTAGCATTTTATATTCATTACCGATGAAATGTTCCTCTGGAATACGAAAAAAGAGCTGTTACTAGCTCTTTTTTTTATTTATAACCTTAATCTTCTTTAGGTTTAAAGCTTCCATCATCAGGATAATTAAGACTATCTTTTAATTCTTCAACCCGTTTCGGATCAAACTTAGGTAATTGCAATTCGTTATTGTCTTTCCATTTTTTGACCGTTTCTGAAATTTCAGCTGCCTTTTCAGTTGATGGAGCACTATTTCTGGCCATATACAGTGTTTGTGAAGGATAGGCTAAAGAAGTACCGCTTTGTTCAATTATATCCATCATTCGCAGTAAAATATCTTCTTGCACTTCTTGAGAAGTTTCAAAATTTACAGCTTCAATATAAGCGGTAATCTCCACTTTTAAAGCATCGGCTGTGATACCAGTAAAACGTACTATTGGCGTTGAATTGTTTATTGCCGGATGTGCATATAGCAGAGACCGCAGTGCAACCAGCAAGTAACGCATCTGATCTGGCGATGTTTCCATCCTGAAGTTAAATATCGGATTAAATATAAAACGATCCCGATGTGTATAATTTTCTATTTTACTTGCTGATAGCTGTCCGTTCGGAATGGTTACAATAGTTCGCGCAGAAGTTCTAAGCGTCGTTGAACGCATTCCAATAGCTTCTACAGTTCCTTTTATATCATCGACACGGCAATAATCTCCCACACGCATCGGCTGATCTGCAATAAGGCTCACACTTCCTACAAAATTCTCTATTGTTTTCTGTGCTCCTAATGCCAATGCGATACCTCCAATTCCCAGTGCCGCAAGCCCTGCCGTAACATCTACTCCGATAATTCCCAATAAAGCAATAATTCCTATCACAACAATAGCCGCTTTTGTGGTACGGCTTAAAAATAATATCGCTGATATAGCAGAAATACGTCCTCTCCTACTCATTCTGCTTCGCGCGAACATGCTTACAAAGTCGGTCATTCTCCATAACAGTATCAAAAATGCAAGAATCCCAATCGTAATAATTATGATTCCAAAACGCTGCCGCACGATTATCGAGATTCCCATGCGCTGTGTAAAAGCTACAAATAGAATCACGGTCAGGTACATATGAACGGGCAATGCCAGAGCTTCTATAATTGCCGACCCTTGTTCTGTAGCCGCTTTTTTCCATGTTTTTTGGACTAATAAACCAATCAAAAACACCAGCAGTCTGGCAAGCAAATAAGATAAAACCGTCATTACCACAACGACTGTCCAATGTCCAATTGGAACATTTCCTAGTTTTCTTTCTTTTAAAACCCTTGGCAGTATCCGATCTAAAAATGTTTTTTCGCCTGTAACGTCAGCAGAAAGAATCGATTCTACGGTTTCTGCAGAAAAAAGCCATATCGCGGGCTGGCTGTCATCTGACTGATTTTCGACATACAGCTGAATTACATTTTTACTTGTAGTAATAGTTCCAACATGATCAACTCCTGTTCCCAGATCATCATCTACGCGTCCAATTTCTTTATTACTTATAATTGAAGATGGTGATAGATTTCCTCCTTGATCTAATAACTGCTGAAAAGTCTTTGCAATGCGGATTCTTTCAGCTGTTTTTCTATAGGAACGCTTGCTTAACACAAAATATTGACTGGCACGCAGATAATTTTGATCGCCAATTGCTTTAATAAAACCGTTAATGGTTCCTTGCGGTGTTCTTCTTCCGAGAGAATCTTCTGGAATTTTAACTGTTTCTTCTGTAGTTCCTTTCCCAGTGCCCAGCAACTGCGCTGCAACAATTTCAGGTTTCATTAATAAACCTATTATTAGTAAAGAAAAGGTCAGTAAACGTCTTATATCTAAACTCATACCTGCAGTTAATTTCTGATTTAATACTTAAAAATAAGAAATATAGAAGAAAAAAGAAATCTTTACTTAAGAAACGTCTATATAATATGTTATATTCTAAAAATGGTAAAGCCTTTAAACTATGATTGTTAAAGGCTTTTTATTTAAAATTCTCTAAGAATACAATTTAGATCTGCTAAAAAATCTTTAGTATATAGGACTAAATGCATCATCATCATTCAAATATAATATTACATCTGGCCTGCCGTCATTAAATTTTATGGTTGCCCATCCTCCATACATTGTTAAGGTATTGTTTCTCAAAAATCCAGGATCAACATCTGAACCGTTTAAGTGTGTCCTGATTTTAATATTTTTGAATCCAGAAGGTGTTGTGGTCCAATTACTATTATTTGCAAATCCACCTGTTTGTCCCATAGTGTTTATATTAGGCATTTCTGACGCATTACTTCCTACTCCATAAACACCTCCTATTTGTATATGCACGCTGCTAACATTACTCCAGCTAAAGTTACAGCACGAGCGTTCACCAAAATAAATTGCATTTTGCACTGGAGATGGCCCAGTTTCAGAAGTATCATACAATTCATTTGCAAAAAAAGGAGTACAACTCTCACACAGAGGGTTAGATGGCGCTTTTTTAATTTTTAAATCACTATCACAATTCAATCCAGTTACACCAGTACCATATGCCGTTAAAGTGGCACTCTCAAAATTACTATAATAAGTTATTGTTACCGATGTTCCATTACTAACCATAACTGCACTACCAGCAGGAAATTCTGTAAATGACCATCCTAGATTGGCTAGAGCTCCATTATTGTTGTAAAAAGAATAATTATAGTACGCTACCGAACCTGCATTAACAACAGCATTACCATCGCTGATAACTGTTTCTCCTTGAATATCACAGTCACTGCTCTGAATACTACTTGGTTTTGCTGTAATATTTTTATTAATTTCTACCGATGAGCCAGCAACTCCATTCGCTTGCTCACTTTCATTAGAACAAGCAAAAAATACAACGCTTACTGATAGCGCAAATAGAACAATGAAACAATAATTTTTTAAATTTTTCATAATAATTTATAATCACCTTTTGCAGTATAAAACTGCCATTATAGACGAAAACTTTAGGTTACGATTTAGGGTTAATTTGTTCCGTCTTTCACTAAAATTATTTAAGTTTTTTTTGCTTTATACCTAAAATAATAAGATACTTTAGAAAACAAAAATTAAATTATATTCACATCAAATAAAGTAAATAATTTAGTACAATTTTTACGGGTTTCCTCATTTTGATTAAAATTATTTTGTAACAAAAATGGAGGGTTAATGACTATCTAATACGAAAACGTGGAGAAGTTTAGTAAGCAATATTATACAATGATTGCAGTATATCTTCTATTTATATATACTGCATTCTTGTTATTTCATACCATAATTCACTAGTAAATCTATAATAAATCGTAAATTTAAGTTCCTCAAATTTTTTCTTAATCTAGATTAATCGACAGACTTATAGGTCTTATCTAAATTTGTAAAAGAAATTTAACAACATCAAATTATAACTAAAATAATATGGAAACGATAAAACTAGAATTAGACGAGAAAAAACACGGTGCTTTTAATCTTTATGTTGATGGCAAAAAACAAGGCGAAATGACTGTAAGCATTAAACCAGATTTACTGACTGTTTATCATACTGGTGTTGAACCTGAAGCTGAAGGAAAAGGTTACGCAAAAAAACTTTTGGAGGAAATGGTCTCTTATGTTCGTGCTAATAATTTGATGGTTTTACCGCTTTGTCCGTATGTTCATGCGCAGTTTAAAAGACATCCAGATGAATATCAAGATATTTGGAAAAAGTAATTATGAGTCATTTTTTTTAGCCGAAGATTAAAGAGATTATCACAGATTTTTTTGCCACGAATTTCACGAATTTGCACAAATTCAAATAAGATAAATAAATTCAGGGAAATTGGTGAAATTCGTGGCTGAAAAAAACATTTAAATCTTGCAATCTTTAGCAAAAAATCAATTACTCAAACTCTTAATTTTAAAAATATATTAATTATGAATACAGAAATCTTAACCGACGGTATTCCTTTAAATGAAGCTAAAAAAGCTTTAATCCTGATTCACGGTCGTGGCGCAAGTGCTCAAGATATACTTTCGATTGCGAAACATCTTAAAGTTGATGACTTTGCACTGGTTGCTCCGCAGGCAGAAAACAGAACTTGGTATCCTTATTCTTTTCTAGCTCCACTTAACGAAAATGAACCTTCGTTTTCAAATTCATTAGAAGCTATTCATCAAGTTGTGGTTGCTATTCAGCAAAACGGAATTGAAAAAGAGAATATTTATTTCCTTGGATTTTCACAGGGCGCTTGTCTGGCTTTAGAATTTACAGCGAGAAATGCAGCAAAATACGGAGGCGTTGTCGCTTTTACAGGCGGACTTATTGGTGATAATGTGTATGAAAATCATTATCACGGAAATTTCGAAAACACGCCAATCTTTATCGGAACAAGTGATCCAGATTTTCATGTTCCAGTTGAAAGAGTGAATGATTCTGAAGCGCTTATGACAAAAATGGGTGCCGATGTTACAAAAAAAATCTATCCAAATATGGGACATACCATTAGTCAGGATGAAGTAGATTGTGCAAACGCATTGATTTTCAATAAAAAATAATGATAACTATAACAAGAGTTTACAGCGATACAAACGGCGAAAGTCATTTTGAAGATTTTGAAGTTCCGTTGAAAAATAATGGAGATATTGGTTTTCTCTCAGATGATGAACCTGTAAAGTCTATTGTTTTTAGAGAAGTAAAACCTTCTTACGACTACGATTTTCATAATGCGCCAGATCGCCAATATATTGTTTTATTAGAAGGAGGCGTTGAAATCGAAACTTCTTTAGGAGAAAAAAGGAAATTTGAAACGGGATCAATTCTCTTGGTGGAAGATACCACAGGAAAAGGACATAAAACAAAAAACCTCGAAGCTAAACTTCGAAAATCAATATTCATAAAATTATAAACTGCCGACAACTTGTCGGCTTTTTTATTTCCCGATATTTCCTTTACTTTTTATGTTGTAATTAGGAAATAGTCTGCCTCATTTTCTAAATAAAACACCTTGCTTTACAAAAATGACGATATATCGCAAAAGCTGAGAACGAAAAATACAATAAAAACCTGTAAAACAATAACTTAACACACTTGGAATACTATTTGGTTATTTCTTTAGGAATATAAAAAGAGGTTTCTTATTTCTTAATCTAGGTTAATCGATCCAGAGCTATAACGGATGTAAATTTGTATAAGAAATCAATAACAATTTAATAGTACAATACCATGGAAAATAAAATTTTAGGCTTACACCATATAACAGCAATTGCTGGTGATGCAAAAAGAAACTTCGATTTTTATTCAAAAATATTAGGATTAAGATTCATTAAAAAAACAGTGAATTTTGACGATCCGGGAACCTATCATTTTTATTTTGGTGATGAGGTTGGAAGCGCTGGAACAATCTTAACTTTTTTCCCTTGGGGAGCAGGAATCCAGCAGGGAAGAAAAGGTTCTGGAATGGCAACAGATATTGGTTATTCTGTTCCAAAAGGAAGTTTGGACTTCTGGCAGAAACGTTTTGAAAAATACAATGTAATCTACAATAAACCAGCTGAAAAATTCGGAGAAAAATATCTTACGTTCTTAGATCCAGACGGTTTAAAATTAGAATTAATCGAATCTAAAACGGACGATAACAGAAAAGCTTGGGAAACAGATGAGGTAAAAGCAGATGTGGCTACAAAAGGTTTTCACAACATTACTTTGACATTAAATGATATTAAAGCAACAGCGGCAATCTTAACAGAAATCTTTGGTTATAAATTAATCGATCAGGAAGTAAACCGTTACCGTTATGCTACAGATGCTGTAGAAAATGCCGCAATTGTTGACTTAGTTGAACTAGCGGATGAAAAACGCGGCTTAAATGCGAATGGTACTGTTCACCACGTGGCTTTCCGTGTAAAAAATGACGAAATTCTAATGCACTTCCGTGAAAAAATCGAAGCTTACGGATTGTCCATTACACCGCAGATCGACAGACAATATTTCCATTCTTTGTATTTCAGAGAACCAGGAGGCGTTTTGTTTGAAATTGCTACCGACAATCCTGGATTTACAGTAGATGAAAGTTTAGAAGAATTAGGTAAAAACCTAAAACTTCCTGCTCAATACGAAGCGCATAGAAAAAGTATTGAAGATCATTTGGTTAAAATTAATTAATCAAAAATAGTAAAGCAGCAAATGGAAGCATAAAAAAGATTATTTTTATTAATAAATTGATAATCAGATTCTTAATTTATGTTTCCTTTTTTTTTACATTATCATTCAACAACCAATCGTAATCCATAAAAAACAATATATATCATGGCAAAAATAGCATTATACGGATTTGGCCGAATTGGAAGACAGTTTCTTCGCATCGCCTTAAAAAACAATCTTTTTGTTCCTGAAGTCATTGCTGACATTCAAGATATAGATCTGCTCGGAGCACTTTTCAGCGTCGATTCTAACTACGGAAGATGGCATGAAGAAGTAAAAACAGCAGATGAAAATTTTAGTATTGGAGACAGGAAAATTCCATACAAGAATTCTAAACTAGATATCCCAGATTGGAAATCTTTAGGAGTTGATTTGGTTGTAGATTGTACAGGACGTGCCACAAATAGAGAAAATGCGCAGAAACACATTGACAAAGGAGCAAAATACGTTTTGGTAAGTGCGCCAAGCAAATCTTTAGCAGATTGTGATGCTGTGCTTTTAAAAGGAATTAATCTTGATGAATTTAATGCACAAAACCATAAAATAATCAGTATGGGAAGCTGTACGACAAACGCTTTAGCTGCAGTTGTAAAAGTGATTCAAGATAATTTCGGAATTGAATATGGCTTATTCTCAACCGTTCACTCCTACACCAACACGCAATCTCTGACCGATCAGCCAATGAAAGACAGACGCGATTCTTGGGCAGCAGCAGAAAATATAATTCCGTCCTCATCTGGAGCAGCAAAAGCACTTCAGTTTATTTGGAGTGATTTAAAAATTACTGGTAAAGCCTACAGAGTTCCAACTAAAACGGGAAGTATTGCCGAATTGAATTTGGTTACAACTAAAGATTGTTCTGTAGAAGAAGTGAATGATGCTTTTAGAAAAGCTGCAAAAGAAGGTTCATTAAAAGGTGTTTTGGATGTTTTGGAGGAACAATGGAGTTCTGCGAGAATTGTAGGCGATCCGCATTCTTCTATTATCGATTTACCGCTTACCACCAAACAGGGAAATTTACTTTCTGTAGCTGCTTGGTACGATAATGAATGGGGTTTTGCCAACCGACTTGCTGAAGTTGCGCAATACATTTCGAAGAAAATATAAAAACGATTTATAAAGTTTCAAAAAGTCCAATGAAAAAAGCAGCTTGTTTTTTCATTGCAAAATTAAAAAATCCATAACAAGAGAGATTTAAAACACTCTTTGTTATGGATTTTACTATTAGAATTTATTTTAAAACTTATATTTTACTTTCATCTTCAACAGCATCCTGCCATTTATCCCAAACTTTGACTCCTGCATTATATCCATCATAACCAAAGTTCTGACTTAACTGTCCTTTAATATTCGGCTCAATAGCAAGTCTAAAAGGAATCGGCCAGTAATTATTACGTTTATCCATAGAATAAAACTTTACACCTGGTTTAAGCGAAATTCCCGCTGGATATTTGTTATAAAGAGTGTAATGAACAATACGCTGCCACCAATAACTTCCTCCTGCCGCATCTTTTCCTGATTGTTTATCCCAAGTATCTTTGCTATACGTATTTCCCCATTCATCTGGTTTTCCGCTTAGGGCTAAACAGTGCGAAATACGTTTTAATTCTACATTTCTCCATTCTTCCATATAAAGTTCTCTTCCTCTTTCTGCGCATATATCACCAATAGTTACGGTAGTGTACATTTGTGACGCCTTGGCTCTTGTTCTTACCACATTCACATCTTGCGCTGCTCCAGAAATGTTACCTTGATAAAAACGTGCTTCAGCTCGCAATAAATACGTTTCGGCTAAGCGATAAATATACATATGTGCACTTGCTCCGGCTGTAGCTCCCTGAAAATCGTTTGCTGCTGGATTAGCTTCGGCTACAACATCATGATAAAAGATTTTATAATGCGGGAAATCAAACCAGTCACGAATAGAATCTTGTGCTAACAATTTGCCCGCTGCATCTTTCATTCTAAAATTTTGACCAGCCCATGCCGCACTTCCTCCAGCTCCAGGAGCATATTTAAGATCTTCCATATTTACCCAGTTACCAACCGTACTGTTATGTCTAAGGTCTACCTTATCCTCAACACCATTTACAACCCACATAGGATGCTGTGAATAATAAGAACCACTGATTGTACCAATTCCACGGCCTATTGCTCTTTGATAATCATATTTTGCATTATAATTTGTTTTATCTGTTAATGGAAAGCGAGGCGCTGCTGTTTTACCATCAGGAGTAATTAAGTTGGCGTCATTCCAGTTAGGCCCAAAAATTCTCATAGAAGAAAAGGCTAAAAAGGATTGCGCTCCGCCATTTGGCGCAACCAATATGGCTTCCGTATTTGCAGCAATTACTTTGTTCTCAGGTCTGTGCAAATCCCAGATTATATTTCTGGTAATTGGCCAAGCTGCTGAATTTCCTCCAGGGTCAAAAATCCCTAAAGTGTTTTGCACTAAAGAATAACCCGATTGATTAATTAAAATATTAGCTTGTGCTTCGGCATCAGCAAATCTGCCAGATGCTAAATAACATTTAATTAATAATTGACGGCAGGCTCCTTTACTAATCATGCCAACATAACCTATTTTTGCCTGTTCCGGTACCCATTGTACAGCTTTCTCCATGTCTGCTGTGATCATTTCAATAATAGCTTCTTTTTTAGTAGAATAATAACTCTGCTTTGGAACTTCTAAAATTTTAGTAATTAAAGGTATATCTCCAAATTGATAAACTAGATTAAGATAACGGTATGATCTGTGAAAGTATGCCTGACCAATATATTTATTTTTAACCTCTTCTGTTAAACTTGTCACATTGCCAATATAGGTCAAAACTGTATTAGCATTCTTGATACCTGTATACGCCTCAGTCCAGAGAAACCCAAGATAAAGAGCTTCACCGCCTGCATCTCTTCGAAAATCTCCTGTAGGAACAATAGTATTGGCATAATCAGCAATATTACTTCCTGTGTCGGTTTTTCCATACTGCGCCATATCAGAGAAAAGATACTCTGTTCCAATTGGCACACTAACACCCGAATAGCCGTAATGAATGTAATTATTGCGCAGCTGTTTATCGCATAATGCTAAAGTTGCCTGCAATCCGGCCTCTGTAGAAAATGTAGTTCCTGGTTCGTAAAACGAAAGAGGATCTGATTCCAAAAAATCTTTTGAACAAGAACTGGACAGCACTGCCAATAATGCGAACGGCACTAGTCTTGAAATTCTATTTTGTATGTATTTTTTCATTGTTGAATAATTTTAAAGTTGGAAATTAAAACCTAAATTAAACTGTCTAGTAGCCAGTCCGCCTGTTTCTGGATCTCCATAATATTTCCATTCCTTAGAAGCAGACCATGTTGCTACATTTTGCATCGAAGCATAGATTTTTATACTTTTAATATGCACTCGCTCTAAAAGATCTCTAGGAAGTGTATAGGCTAACGAAATGTTGTCTAGACGAATAAAACTTCTATCATACAATCTTCCTGGCGCAACTGGAGTTCCTGCAGGTCCTTTTGCATCAAGACGCGCCCATTGATTAGTTGGGTTGTCAAGTGTCCAATACGGATTTACATAAGGATTGAAGTTGAATTTATATAAACTCGAATCGTTGAAAGTATTCATATAATTGGAATCTAGTGACTTGCCCCCCATATTTGAATACATACTGATTCCTAAATCCCAATTTTTATAAATCTTAAAATCATTGCGCAGCGACCATTGTACAGGAGAATTAGAGTTTCCTAAAAACTGCTTGTCTTTTTCGTTATAAACGGCTTTTTTATAAGGATTACCATCTGCGTCTACAGCATCAACATCGTCAGCGGTATAGCTGTTGGCAACTTTTGGGTCTCCAGGACGCTGTCCGTATTTCTGGGCTTCTTTCCACTCGTCTTTCTGCCAAATCCCAGTTATTCTATAATCCCAAATTTGAGTGATCGGTCTGCCAATAAACCATCCATTGGCAGAATCATTTCCTTCTTTTTTGCCTATTACATTGCCGCTTTCATCTTTAACATCTACCATATTGCCATACAATGACACAATTTTATTCTCGTTATAAGATATTCCAAAAGTAGTACGCCACTCCAAGTTTGGTTTTTTCACATTAAGCGTATTAAGGCTCAATTCAACACCTTGATTTTGGACTTCTCCAAGATTAGTAGCAATGGATGAAAATCCAGTAAAACCAGGCAGAGACTGACTCATAATCATATCATTTGTAGCTGCTTTGTAAAAATCTAAAGTCGCAACAATACGATCTCTTAAGAAACCTAAATCAAGACCAATATTTGTAGATGTAGTTTTTTCCCACTCCAGATTTGGATTCGCCATACGATCAAGAGATAAATACTTTATTTCAAGGGCTTTTCCTGATGCATCTAAATATCCCATAGTTCCAGTATTCACCAAGTTTGCCAAAGAAATGTACGGATCTGCAAGCGTTCTGTTTCCGTTTTTACCCCATGACAAACGTAATTTACCTGTACTCATCGCATCCCAGTTAAACCATTTTTCGTTTTTAAAGTTCCATGCAACCCCGAAAGAAGGGAAAACTGCATAAGGATTTGAAGCTCCAAAGGCTGAATATCCATCACGACGTACAGTCGCCGTCAGCATATAACGATTATCAAATGAATAGAAAAGTCTAGCCATCAATGCATCTGCCGTTTCATGTGTATCGTTGGATCTCAGTGCACTATTCGCCATCGTTGCTGTATTTACAAGATGAAATCCTAAAGCATCCGAAGGCTGAATATTATAAGCATCCATTCCGTCGGACCAATAACGACGTTCTTCAGCCTCTTGAACAAAAGTGGCAACGATATGATGTTTTGCAGCAATTGTATAATCCCATGTTAATGTATTATTCAAGTTATAATCAAACCTTGTTGAATTATTTCTGTTAACTCCCGTAGTAGCTGCAGGCCAGTTTGGATTTTGTGTTGATCTGAAATAACGATCATGAAAAAATTGATAACGAGGCGCAATGTTAAATGCATAAGTAATACCTAAAGGTAAAGTTATCTTCGCATTGAAAATGGTATTTAATGTTGTATATCCAGTCTCTTTATCTATAAATTGACGTTCGTAGTAATAATTATAATTCTGGCCAGAAACATTTTTACCCATTGGCTGTCTCTCATAATTTCCATTTGCATCTCTAAAGGTTCCAAATGGACTCGTTCTCATCATGTTATTAAATCCTGAACGTGTATCTAGAGAAGGGGTTACATCTCCATCTGATCGATCCTGAAAATTAACATTTAATCCCATATCAAGCCAATCCGTAACCTTAGCATCGACTTTCATGTTAGAACGAGCTGCCTTATAATCATTCCCGACAATGGCTCCTTCTGAGGTTAAATAACCAAAAGACATATAATAATTTACCCTTTCGCCTGCTCCAGAAATACTCAAATTATTATCCAGATTAATCCCCGTTCTAAAAGAGCTGTTACTCCAATCATGCGTTTTATCTGCTAGAAAATTTGCCATCAGCGAAGGATCAAAATTTAGTCCTAAACGTGCTCCCCAAACTTCTTTCGAACTTTTTCCTGTTGTTTGAGAAACTGGTTGATACGCTAACCATTGCGCTTCAGTAATACCCCATTTCGATAAATCATTTGGATTGGAAAAGTAACCCGGTCTGCCATTTGCCACTGTTCCTGCAATAAATGCTTCATATTGCTGGGTTGCTGGGTTGACACCGTACGTTTGGGCAGTTTCCCAATCTTCACGATATTTTAAATATCCTTGCGGAGAATATACGCTGCGATACGCACTTTTATTGCTGATCGTTGTGTTGGTAGTAAAACTAACCATAGGTTTACCTATTTTACCTTTTTTGGTAGAAATAAGAATAACTCCAGCTGCAGCTCTTGATCCATAAACAGATGCTGCCGATGCATCTTTTAAAATATCCAGCTGTGCAATATCATCAGGATTGATTTCTGAAAGCTCACCATAAAACTGCATTCCGTCTAAGATTATAAGCGGTGAATTATGAGGTCCTCCTGTCTTTTCATTATTATTACTGCCTGTATAAACAGAAGTCTGCCCACGGATTTGGATATTTCCTCCTCCTTTTGCAGAAGGATCATAACCTACTCTTACACCTGGAGTACCTCTTAAGATATCCTGAACAGTCTGCGGATTCTGGTTTGCCAGTTTATCAGGTGTAACTTGAACAACTGCGCCCGTTAAATCCTTTTTCTTCATTTTACCATAACCTACAACTACCACTTCTTCTAATGAAGCTGTTGTTCTCTGCATTTTTACATTAATGGCTGTTCTTCCTTTTATGGCAACTTCTGTATTGGTATAACCTAAAAAAGAGAATACTAATACTGCATTTTCATTTTCTACTTTTATAGAAAATTTTCCGTCAAAATCTGTTAGGGCTGCATTTTTGCTTCCTTTTTCTAGAATGGTTACACCTGGGAGCGGCATACCGTTTTCATCATTGACCTGTCCGCTTATACTTTTTTGCTGTTGTACATTTTGCGGTGCTGTCATACTTTTAGAACTAATGGCGTAAGTATGGACTTGAGATAGAGAAAACAAAACAGAAAAAATCATGATTTTTGTTTTCAAATTAAATCCAGACATACCATCAGGACTTTTCATCCTAATAAAATTTGTCATTTTGCTTGGTAATTGGTTAATTAAATAGTTAGTTTTTTTAAATTACTTTGCAAGTGGTTCGCATCCAATTGAATCGTAATTCGGGATGCAAATTTGAATAATAATGATTTTTAGAAGGAGAAATAAAATACGTTTTAGGGGATAAAATAGTATTGAGAATACATTTTACGCTGTATTTATCATAAAAAATTTACATTCGTTAAAAAATAGCAACTTAAAAAAATATTTTATACAATTATAAAGATGACTGCTATCTTAAATTAAAACGAAGAATAATTTAATGGATATTATGCTATGTATCTTAAATAGTAATATCGCTAAATAACTAGTTTATATATTTTTTTAAATAGCAAAAGGCACTGCTTCTTAAATGAAACAGTGCCTTTTGCTTTCAAATTGTTCTAGTCTATGTTTTCTTATTTACTCGTGTTTTAAAACAAAAAAAGCCGAAATTTTTAGTTTCGGCTTTCGTTTATGTATGTGAGCTTTATTTCTTATTTTCCGCTAGATGCAGTGATGTTTCCTAACTTAAGTCTAAAATCTGGTCTTTTTGCGTTGTATGCGTCAACAAAAGTTTCTTGATTTTCAGTATGAGAATAAACATTTGCAAAAATGCTGTTTCCATACCAATTCTCTAAGTCAGTATTATCTTTATTGTTTTCTGTAAAGATGTTACCATTACATTGGTTGAAGAACATTTCTTCGAATTTAATTTTCTTAAGATTAGCGGAGTTGATTTCAGTTTTACTGTCTATTATTACAGCAGGATTAAATCCTGAAACAACACTTCTTTTTAATTCTAAAGATGCATTTTCAGCAACATAAACAGCTTCTTTTACTAAACCTGACTGGATATCAGCTTTAATTTTTTCACTATCATTAAGTAATGTAACGTTTGATGCAGAAACTGAAGTGAATTTTTTAGTAAAATCGGTTTCATTTTTCTTCTCGTATCCTTTTACTTCTAGACATCTAGAACCATCTTTATTACTTGATAAATAAGAAGATCTCACCGCTAAAGAGTTATATAAACGAGCTTGAACACCTTGTGTAAACTTAAAGTCGTCATTAATTGATTTGTATGAAACTAGTTGAGAAGCATTCACATCTCCGCCATAAAAAGCAAATGAATCACCGCCTGAATAGCTTACCATAATGTTTTCAATAACTGTTTTATTTCCAACTCCAGCAACAGTTAATCCGTTAAAAGTATCTAGACCTTTTACTTTTTTACCTGCAAATTCGATTCTCACAAATTTTAAAACTCCAGAATTACTTGCTTCATTGTTTCCGCCGTAAACAGTAAGAGAAGGATCAAGATCCATATTGTAAGAACCTACACTGCCGAATTTATTAATTGGAGCATCACCAAGAATAACTACTCCTCCCCAGTCACCCGCTTTTTTCATGCTTTTATTAGAAGTAAAAACAATTGGATCTGTTTCTTGGCCAATAGCCATAATCTGAGCTCCTTTTGTAATTACTAAAGTTCCTTTAGTTTCAGCATCACCAATAATTACAGTACCTGGTTCAATTGTAAGTACAGCATTGTCTGTAACATATACATTTCCTTGAAGAACGTATACATTTCTTTTCATCAATTTTGTATTCACCGAAATGTTTCCTGCTAAAATTTGATTTGCTTCTCTAGAATCAACCTTATGAGGTTTGAACTCTGTCCAATTATCCAGCCAGTTGCTGTATCCAATAATTCCTTTTTCCTGTTGTGCGTTTACGCCGGCTGCTGTCAGCAATAAACAAACCAATAAAGTAATTTTTTTCATAATCTTGGGGCTTTTGTGGTATTATTAAAACTTATTTTTGGCACGTTGAGCGATAAAAAAAATCATTTTAGACTTTTTAATACTCAGGACTTAACCTGGATAAATTTCATTTCATCAGCAGTTGAAATTAAAATACAATGAATAAATTTCAGATGTGCCTTTCCACAAATCTAAACAAATAAATTCAACAAATCCCTGTCTTTACTCATATTTAACAATTGTTAACCGCAAAATAACATTCTAAAATTTTGAAAATACTACTCAGATATATGACAAAAAATCTAAAGATAAAAAACAGTTTTATAAATTCAAAAGCCAATTGAAAACAATAAAAAAAACTTAAAAAACTAATAAACAAATAGTTACAAAACATTCTTTTCAGAGCAAACAAAAAATTGATTTATGTTTTTACAGTTTGTACTTTTGTCTTTATGAATGATAATTTTATAAATGAATATTTCGGCATAGGTATACAAAATGGTAAAACACCAGAAAACTTGGGTGTTTTATGGCGATCAGCTCAAAACTTAGGTGCTACTTTTATATTCACTATTGGTAATAGATATGCTAAACAAGCCTGTGATACACATGATGCTGTAAAAGCAATTCCATATTTTCATTACGATACTTTTGAAGCTTTTTTTGAAAATTTACCAAAAGGAGCACGATTAGTTGGTGTTGAACTAACGGATAAGGCTGTAGATTTAGAAACATTCGAACATCCTAGACGCTGCGTCTATCTACTCGGAGCTGAAGATCATGGTTTATCCAAAAAATCAATGGAAAAATGCCATCACTTAGTAAAATTTAAATCGGAAAAAAGTTTAAATGTAGCCGTGGCTGGAACTATTATTATGTATGATAGAAATTTGCCTAAACCACGTTCTTAGAACATTTAAATTTGATTAAAAAGAATTTTTCAAAGAAAACCTCCATTTTTATAAGCTTCGGAAAAGCTAAAATATTTATAGAAAACAATTGACCTTTACATTATAAAGCTCCAGCGGAGTGACATATATTTTTCAAATCTAATATTATGCCGCTCCGCTGGGGTTTGGAAAAACAAAGCAAACGCCCACTCCTATTCTAAATCGGCAGTATTGGCTTCGGCTAACCAATTGTAAATTTCTAGCTGCGCACGCCTTGGCTTTTCATTATCTTGAATTTCCAATTCGTTAGTTCCCTCATTGTTTATAATTCTCTTTTTAGTATTGTCTTCCAATTGCAGCTGTATAATTTTATTGATTTCTTTGATGTGTTGTTTATCGTATAACGGAAAAGCCACTTCTATTCTTCTGTTTAAATTCCTGCTCATCATATCTGCAGATGACAAATACATTTTTTCCTCGCCGTTATTACAAAATTTGTAAATTCTGGAATGCTCCAAAAACATATCTACAATTCGATAGATTTTTATGTTTTCTGATACCTTTTTTATCCCTGGCAGCAATGTACAAATGCCGCGGACTATTAAAGTTACTTCTACCTCTGCTTTACTTGCTTCAAGAAGTTTGTCAATGATGTCTTTCTCATCGAGTCCGTTTACTTTCAAAAATACCGACGCTGGTTTTCCTGCTTTTTTATTTTTTATTTCGACATCTATTAATTCCAGTAATTTCTCTTTCATATTAAAACCTGCCGCCAAAATATGTTTCGGTTCGGTTCCTTTTTTCTTGGTTTTTAAAAATGCAAAGACTTTTTTCAAATCATTGGTATAAGCTGTTTCTGCTGTAAAAAATCCAAAATCTGAATACACATTTGCCGTACTTTCATTAAAATTTCCCGTTGACAAATAGCCGTAATTCCTTTTATTACCGTATTTATCTTTCATCGTAATCATGGCGGCTTTAGCATGAACTTTTAAATTTGGAAGGCTTTGAATAATTTTAATACCAGCCTTTTTCATTTCTTTAGACCAAAACAAATTATTATGTTCATCGAAACGCGCTTTTACCTCAACAAAAACGGTTACTTTTTTTCCATTTTTTGCTGCACTGATTAAAGCATTTGCAATAAGTGATTGAGAAGAAATACGATACAGCGTAATTTTAATCTCCGTGACATTTTTATTAATCGCAGCCTGATTAAAAAACTGAAGCACATAATAATACGTTTGATACGGAAAATGAAGCAATTGATTTTGCTTTTTTATAACATCAAAAATCGACAAACCATTTTCAAAAGGAAGATGGGGCAGATTGGGATAATAAGTTCCCTGAAGCTTAGGTTTAACAGGATTTGGGAATTTGAATAAATCAAAAAAATTATGATGACTTCCGCCCTTTATCATTTCACTTTTGTAAAGTTTAAAGGCTTTTTTACAGATCGAAAATGAATCGGCATCCATATTGGAATCGTATAAAAATCTTGTAGCAGAACCTTTTTTACGGTCTTCGACTTTTTCTTCAATTTTGGCTATTAAATCACCTGTATTTTCATCCTCAATACTATAATTTTCATCTCGGTTTAATTTTATGGCATTGCACGAAATGATTTTGTCTGATGGAAATATCAGTGTCAAACATTTTCTTATTATGGTATCAATTGAAATAATGTAATGTTTATTTTCTATACTTTGCAATTCTTTAAAGCGATCCAGCTTATCTGAAGGAATATTTAAATACGCGAAATTATAATTGCCTTTGTTGTCTTTTAGTTTCACTAAAAAATACAAGCTGCGGTTATTTAAAAAATACGTTTTTGGCTGATTAATAGTAATATAAACGATCTGAATATAAGAAAGAATAATACTTTTAAAATAGTATTCAATCTCATTTAAATGTTCTGGAAGTAATTCCTGGTATTCGTAATAAATAATATCATTTAAAGCCAATTCTGTCAGGATAGAATAACTCCATATTTTTCCAAACTTGTGCTGTTGCTGATTAACTTCCTTTAAGACATCTTCTAAAAGATCGTTATTTTTCTTTGTATTCTTTTTTTGGAGTTTATTGATTTTAACCCTGAAAAATTCATCTAAATTAGAGGAATGAATAGCCAAAAATTTGATTCTTTCATATACCGCATTATTTAAGTCTTCAGCTTCATCCAAAATGCATTTATTGAAAGAAAGCCAAGAGATTTCTGAAGGAATAAGATGGTTTTGCACGTTTTATATTTTGATGGTTAAAATTGAATTAGCAATACTAACTTCGTAAATTTAAGTCATTAATTTTTCTTTATTTCATCAGAAAAACAAGCAATTAACCAAAAAATAATCTACTGCTAACCTATTACAATATTATCTATCCTCTTTTATGATTTTATGTATATTGAAGGTTAACTACAGTTAAAAAAATTGAAAACATATTGAAACAAGAAAACCTTCAAGTGTAAAAACTTGAAGGTTTTGTAACCATAATTTACTTGAATATTTAAAGAATTAAAGATTTAACAGCGGCGGGTTCTTTTGCAGCTCAGAAATCATTTTTCGGTTTCCCCTGTTTACGGCCATTCGCACTCTTTTTTTCTTTCCTTCATACTCTTTAATACATTTTTCGAGTTCGCCATAGAGCTTGTTATATTTCTCGTATAACTTTTCCAGCGATTCCATGCCTTCTCGGATTTCCGATTCCTGCGAGTCTTCTAGTACATATGAAAATACCAAAGACATTGCATCAAATTTATCAAAGGCTGCTGCAATAATCCTGTGCTCTCTGGAATTTATTCCATTCATTAAATCTTCTTTATTAAATTAATTATTCAAAAAACATTCTATTTATAAAGGCAATTTTTGTATCACCTTTTCGGGATAATCCGTAATGATTCCGTCTACCTGAAATTGTATCATATTATCAATTGCTTTATCATCATTTACAGTCCATGGTATGATTTTTATCTTCATTAATCGAAGCGAATCTACTTCTGTTTTGTTTACCAATTTATAATGCGGACTGTAGATTTCTGGTTTAAAATTGAGCAGTGAAAGGTTTTTTGATATACTGCCTTCTCCAACCAAATACGCAATTTTTATTTTTGGATACCTTTTATGCATTACATTCAAGATAGTCGGATCAAAAGACTGAATGTTTATCTTTTTTTCAATGCTTTTTTCTTTAATAATTTTCATTACCAAATCCGTAAAAGCTTCCGGTTCAGGTTGCCTTTTTCCGTAATCTGGTTTTTCAGATTTGATTTCGATATTGTATCGAACAGGTCTTAGATTGTTTTTAGCAATATACTGCTCGACACTATCAATAACTTCAGATAACAAAGGTTTATATGTTTTTTGTTTCTGCTGCATCGGGAAAGCAGTATTTCCTCTCGAACCGCCATCGAACTTTCGGATACTGTCATAAGTCATTTCATAAAGGTTATAACCCTTTTCATTATCCTTTGTAATTGGTTTCCCTTCACTATCAAGCATATACTGCGAAGACATAAAAGGTTCATGAGAAACGACTACTTTCTGATCTTTAGAAATTACAACATCCAATTCCACCACATCAACATCTTTTTTTACAGCACTTATAAAAGCCGGAATAGAATTCTCAGGAAAATTACCGCGATCGCCTCGATGTCCTTGTACTTCTATTGTTCTTTTTGAGACCATTGTCTTTTGGCATTTACCAGAATATGTTCCTGCAGCAGCAATTAAAACAAATATTATATTTTTGATTTTCAGCATTTTATTTCACTTTATCAATTCTGTAAGTGGTATTTGCAGAATGCGTTTTACCAAACATATCTGTCGCTTTTATCTCAATTGCATGTTCTCCAATAGCAAGATCAGAAGGAATATTTCCTCTCCAAACGTGCGTGCTTTTTTCAGGATCTGATGAACGTTTTCCCGGCATAAGCACTTCAGATAATTCCCATTCGTAAACCAATTCAACGTAAGACGGATCTTGAACTTCTACATATTCCATTTCTTTCCATTCTCCTTGATCTACACGGTACATCACTTTGTCTTTCTTACTTCCCATGAAAAAATTGGCAAATACTCCCGATTTCGTACGTTTTCCTTTTGCTACCACTTTTGGAGCAAAAACCTTCATTTGATAATTTTCTGGTTTTCCTGCAACTTTATAATCTACAGTATATTTGTTTCCATTAAAATGAATAAAAGCGTACCCTTTTGGAGTTCCGTCTCTCATAACTGATATTGGAATTCCTTTTTCATCTAACTTCCCAGAATACCAGTCGCCAGATGTTGTTCCAATGTTATAATGATGATGCGGTGTTTCCTGCAGCCAGCCATCTTTCTTATCGAAGAAATCCTGTCTCTGTAAGTGTGTATGTGCAGAAAGTGAAAGTGTATTTGGAAAATCCTTCAACAATTCAAATAACTTTTGACGGTCTTCATCTCTAAAAGAATCATCTTTACTGTCGGGTTCACTTATCGGAATATGGAATGCTAAAACAATCAAATTATCTTTGGGAACTGTTTTAAGATCGTTTGCAATAAACTGCAATTGTTCTTCTGTAAATCCTCCCCAATATCCTTCGTGATCTCTAGGATCTGGATATAAAACATCATCCATCACAATAAAGTGCACTTTTCCGTAATTGAAAGCATAATTAGCTGGACCAAAATGAGCTTCATACGTTTCATCTGCTAGATTATCTGCTTTGGCATCAAAATTTAAATCATGGTTTCCTAAAAGATTGTACCACGGAATCCCGATTTTTTTTACTGCCTGAATATATGGATTAAATAAGCTCAGGTCATTTCCAACCAAATCTCCCATGCTTAATCCAAACGGAATGTTTTTAATTCCTTCAACTTCGGCAACAATTCCTCTCGCAAAAAAATCAACTTCTTCTAGATTATAAGGCTGCGGATCTCCAAAAATAAGCGCTGTAAAATCATTGGTTTCCTTCTGCGGAAGCAAGCCAAAATTTACAGATTCCGGTAATTTTCCCGTTGGCGCAACTGCTTCGAACTTTCCTTTAGGAGAACCAGCCGGTTTATGATTGTAGAAAAACTGAGGCAGATTATCTTTATTCGTCTGAATTTTATAACCAGAAGGTTTTATTACCGCAATTATCGCATCGCTTTGTAACGGCAATTCGTAGTTTCCTTTTTTATCCGTTAAAACAACTTCACGTCCGTTTGTTACTGCTACATTTGCAATTCCTTTTTCTTTTTTTTCTTTTTTACCGTTTTGATTTAAATCTTCAAATACGATTCCTTTCACGATTGTCTGCGCCGATAAAAATCCGCAGCATAATAATGCGCTGTATATAAATGTCTTTTTCATTGTTTTAATTTATTTATCCCACCAAACTTTAGTATTGATATTATCACCTCCAACCATTTCAACTGCTTTATGATAGTTTTCGGTATTTTTAATTTGCTGATTATCTGGATAAGTGAATCTTGACGGCATAACTCCATTGTTTAACATTGCAGTTGTTGTAGGTAATACAGGAAATCCTGTTCTGCGGTACTCAAACCATTGCTGATAATCTGTAAAATATAAAGCGTAATATTTCTGCAGCATGATTCTTTCCAATGTTCCGTTATACTGCGCTTCTGGTTTACTAAAATAGGTGCTTGGAACTGTTGCTTTTAATTGTTCTATTCCTGCTCTCACCCCTTTTTCGTAATGTCCTGGTGCATCTGTTATAAGTCCGCGTTGTGCTAATTCTGCTTTAATAAATTCAATCTCAGCATACGTTAAAAGAAATATCTGCATTGGGTTTTGCACCTGCACATTATAAAGTGTTGAAGCATTGTATTTGAATTGAGAATCTGAACCAGCATAGGCGCTTGTAATTCCTTTAAATCCAATTGGCGCATTGGTAACCAAAGCTGTAGCTCCTGTTGCAATTATTGCTCTTCTCGGGTCTTCAAGCGTATTTAAATTATCAATAAAAAAAGAAGCCATTTTTATGTTTAGATTAAAATCCTGCGGTCTTCCCCATGGAGAAACATTTGGCGAAACACCAGTTATTTTTAAAATAGCACTTTCTGCAGTAGTAGTAAATACAGGATAAATTTCTGGATGATCTGCCATATAGGCTAGTTTTGTAAAAGCGCCTGTTTCTGTTCTGTTAGAAACTCGCAAAAGCAATCTCATTTTTAAAGAGTTTGTGAATTTCTTCCACTTCAAAACATTGTTTTGAAACAATATATCCTCCGTATAAATCATTGCTTTAGTAGTATCATAAAGCGAATTGGCTCTTTCTAAATCAGCCAGAATTGTTTCATAAATAAATTCTTGTGTATCATACTTTGGATATAAAATTCCGTCTTCTCCGCGTGCTGCTTCCGTCATTGGAACTGGTCCAAAAAGATCCGTAAGATTCGCATAAACCAAAGCATTCAAAGTTAATGCAACCGCTTCATAATTGCCGTCTCCCGCTTTTACAGAAGCCATTCGCATTTCTCTAATATTGTTCAGCCATTTGTAATAATTATTCCATGCTGAGTTTCCAATATTATTACTGACATCATAACGGTGCAAACCTCCAGTAATACTTGGAAAAGGAAGTGAAACCTGCATTAAATTGAAAGTAACATCTACACTCTGCGCTGCATTCTGCGAAGCAATTCCATAAATAATCGGGTTAATCAAAGTACCCGGACGTATCTCTGTAATAAGGTTGGGATTCTCGTTAAGCTCTTCGTAACTTCCTGTGCAGGAAATTGTAATTCCTGTTAGTAATAGGATAATTGCTGTAATTTTTATCTTTTTCATTGTCTTATTATAAAGTCAAACTTAAATTGAAACCATAAGTAGCCGGTGATGGCATCTGCCCCATTTCGATACCTGGTAAAATAGTATCTCCGTTTAGAGCGGCCGTTTCTGGGTCATAAATTGGAAAATCTGAAATAGTCGCTAAATCTCTTCCAAAAATTGAAAATTGAAGTGACTGAATTCCTGAATTTTTCAGCCATTTTTTTGGCAGATTATATTGAAGACTTACTTCTCGAAGTTTTGCAAAAGAAGCGTCAAAAGAGTTCGATTCTATGTTTGCTCTTCTATAATAACGAACATACCAGTCTGCGGTTGCCACTTGTTTTGTATTTGGAGAATAAGATCCATCTGCATTTTGCACTACACCATCTCCAATAATGAAACCGTCTTTTCTGCCCATTTCATTCGAATTTAATTTTCCTTGTTCAGAAAGTTTGTGATGCGTCTGAGAATAAATAATTCCACCGTATTGACCGTCAATAGTTACGTTCATGGTAAAATTTCCAATTGAAAAACTATTCGTTAAACCCGCTTTCCAATCTGGACTTGCATCGCCGATATATTGGATTTCGTCAGGATAAGCTGGAAGACCTGCATTATCGTAAACAATCTGTCCATCAGGAGATCTTACAAATCCGAAACCGTAAATGGCACTTGTTGTACCGCCTACTTTTGCAATGATAGAAGCTGTTCCACCAGTACCAATAATCTGCTGGCCATCGATACCTTCTGGTAATTCCATTACTTTATTCCAATTGCGCGACCAGTTTAGGGTTGAATTCCATTTAAACTTTTCTCCATCAATAATTTTTCCGCCAAGGGTAAGCTCAATTCCTCGGTTTCTCACTTTACCTCCGTTTAAAACTGCACCGCTGTAACCTGTTGAAAAATCCATCGGAATATCGATAATCTGGTTTTTAGTCACACTTTCGTAAACTGTGGCATCTGCTGTAAGTCGGTTTTTAAGCATTCTGATTTCAAAGCCAGTCTCAAAACTCGTTGTGATTTCAGGTTTAAAATGATCATTATATAAAACCGTTAAAGTCTGTGCAGAACTTGGAAAAGCACTCTGACCATAATATTTCTGCGTTTTATACGGTTCTGTATCATTTCCAACTTGAGCAAAAGAAAGTCTGTATTTTAAGAAATCAATTGATTTTGGAAGTGAAACCATTTCAGAAATAACAGCACTTGTATTAATCGACGGATAGAAAAATGAATTATTCTCGACCGGAAGCGTACTTGTCCAGTCATTTCTTCCTGTAATATCAACAAAAAGCATATCTGCATAAGACATAGAAACTAATCCATACAAACTGCTCATTTTTTTATAAGCATCGCCTAAAGTCAAGATTGGCGCACTCGAACCATTAGAAAGTTTGTAAACTCCTGGAACAACCAAACCGGTTACTTCAGCTTCTGTTCTTCTGTATTTATAGCTCATCGCATTTCCTCCAGCTGAAGCAGAAAGCGAGAATTTGTCTCCAAAGTCTTTTTTATAAGAAAGTAAGAAGTCAGAGTTGATTTCTTGTTTAAAAACATCCTGTCTTTCATAAAATCCTTTCGCATATCTGTTGATGCTGTAAGGTCTTTTCTGCTCTCTTGTCTGATTGTATGTATTCATAGACGAACGCAGCATTAATTCTAAATTAGAAGATAAAGTGATGTTCGCAAAAATATTCCCCACAATCTGGTCGCTGTCTAATGTATTGGTTGCTTCATAAGCAATTAAATACGGATTGTCTATAAAAGAGCTGAAAGGATGCAGCTGTTCAATCTGTTCTTTTCCTTTAACCCAAATTGGACGATACCAGTCCAAGTCGATATTTGGCTGCTGAAAAATCATAAAATAAGCGATAGAACCGTTATTATAACCTGTAGAAGGAAGGTTATCACTATTTCTAGTATTGTAATTTATAGCAGTTCCCAATTTGATTCTGTCAGAAACTTGATAGTTGGCATTAACAGCTGCGGTAACTCTATCAAAACCAGTATTTGGCATAATCCATTCGTTCTTTTGGTTTCCAACAGAAAGACGCATAGATCCTTTACTGTCACCGCCTTGAATAGAAACATTGTTGTTTAATGTCATACCAGTTCTCCAGAAATCTTTTCGGTTATCTCTGTAAGACTGCCAAGGCAATCTTTGAGCCGATTGTCCTTGAACAGCAGGATCGTACTGAAAGAAATTTTGTCCTGTAAAAGCAGGTCCCCATGCACTGCTGGTACCGCTGGTTGAAGTTCCATCTGCTGAATTTCCATAAGAATAATATTGATTACCAAAAGCATCTGGTGAATTTCCTGTTCCTTGTCCGTACTTATATTGATAATCCGGCCATCTTTGGATTACATCAAAAGTTGCTCCTGTATTTACTGAAATTCCTAAACCTTTGTTTTTCTTTCCTGATTTTGTGGTAATAATTAATGCACCGTTTGCTGCACGACTTCCGTAAAGCGCAGTTGCACCTGCACCTTTAAGAACCGTTACTGCATCGATATCATCTAGGTTAAGATCTGAAATCCCGTTACCGTAATCAATTGGAGAATCTTCTCCCATATACGCACTGCTCGATCCAGAAGTTGTCATCTCTGCATTTACAGGAACTCCATCTACAACGATCAGCGCGTAATTTCCTTTCGGACTTAATGATCTGTTTCCTCTAAGCGTAATCTGCTGTGAGTTTAATGGTCCCGAACCTGTAGAAGTGATACTCAAACCTGCTACTTTTCCTTTTAATCCAGACGACCAGTTGTTTGGTCTTCCCTGAGATAAGTTTTCAGATTTTATAGTTTGCTGCGAAAATCCTAATCGCTTTTCTTCTCTTTTAATCCCTAAAGCCGTAACAACAACTTCATTAAGCTCGCTTGTACTCAACTTCAGGACAATTGTTAAAGGATTAGTACTTGCTGAAACTTCTTGAGAAACATATCCCATGTAAGAAACCACAAGAACAGCCGAAGCATTTACAGCAAAGCTGAAATTTCCTTCCATATCTGTCATTGTATTGGTTTTTGTACCTTTTTCAAGAATCGTAACTCCGGGCATTGGCATACCGCTTTCGTCCAAAACTTTTCCTCGTACATTCATCTGTGCTCGCAGATTACGTGTTACGGTAATGGTATTGTTGAGTTTTTTGAATGAAAGTCCTGTTTTGGCGGCTACTTTTGCAAGCACTCCGTCAAGACTTTCTTTTTCTGCATAGATTGAAACTCGTTGTGAAGTTCCAGAGATCTTTTCGTCAAAGACAAAAGTAAAAGACGTTTTTTGTTCAACTGCACTGAAGAACTCCGTAATTGCAGCGTCTTTGAGATTAAGGCTTATCTGCACATCTTTTGCAGACTGCCCTGAAGCAAATCCTTTAAAGGAAAAAATTAATAAAATCATTAAGTAAAGATTTTTCATCTTTATATACTTATTGAAAAAAAATTGTAGTTTCGTATTCATTACTATTAGGCTATAAATTTTATTTTTAGTCTGTTTTAAATCGCCCGTTTCCGTTGCACCGGAAGCGGGTTTGTTTTTTTTGCTTTTTTTTTAAGGTGTCTTTTTTCTTATAGTTATTTGGTTTTTAGTTGTGTAATTTATTTTCAGCTGTTTCAAATAAGCGATACTTTCTAATACATTTTCTAGTTTTTCGTCTTTAAACTTTCCAGAAATAGTGAGATCATTCAATTCTTGATCTTCAATTGTGATAGCTACATTGTACCAATTTTCAATGATTTTAACGGTTTCTGAAAGCTTGGTATTTTTAAGCATTATCGTATTGCTGATCCAAGCAATTTTATCTTCGCTATTTTCTGTAGAAATTTGCAAATCGGAATTCTTAATTAAATCGGCCTGCTGATTTTTAGTAATCTGCACTCTTTTTCCTGTTGGTGAAGTGACTTCTACTTTTCCGCTGATTACGCTTACTTTGGTATCGTGATGTTTATAAGAGTTAATATCGAATGAAGTTCCAAGCACTCGAACTTTTACGTCGTGTGTCTGTACAATAAAAGGTCGTTTTACATCTCTAAAAACTTTAAAATAAGCCTGCCCCACAAGTTGTATATTTCTTGTGTTTTCAAATTCTTCGGGATATGTAACACTGCTGTTCGAGTTTAGGACAATGACACTTCCGTCTTCCAGAAAAATTTCTTTCTTTTCTCCTTTGGCGGTAACTTGCGTAATTGCAGCAGGTTTAAATGCAAACTTGGCGGCAGTAAATGCAATAGTAAGTCCAGTAACCAAAACCGCCGCAACTTTTAACGCTTTTCGAATGGTATATTTTTTTGGCTTAACCTTTAATTCTAAAAATATCTTATTTAAAATAATGTCGCCTTTTTCATCAGCAATTTTTAGTTCTGATGATTGATTCTGCATCTTATCAAAAAATGATTCAACTGCGATTTTTTCTTCAGGTGTGCAGGTACCTTCTTCGTATTTTTTTGCTAACTGCAAAAAGATTTGTTTTTTCAAAATATATGCTTTTATAAACAAGTCACATTTTTTGAATCGAACAAGTAGTCGAAAATGCAGGCTTAACGTTTTCTTAAAACGAGTGTTTTTTAGTTAACATAAAAGAACGCTGCCCAGTAAAAAAGGAGGTAATTATAAGATGCGTTATTTAAACGAAGCTGCTTAAGAGCATTGCTGATATGTTTCTCTACGGTATGAATAGAAAGATTGAGTTTTGCCGCGATTTCAGCATTTGTAAAATGCTCACTACGGCTGAGCAGAAAAACCTCTCTGCATTTTGGAGTCAATTTATTAATCTGATCGTTTATATTTCTCTCCAAATCTAGGTACTCCAAATCGTTAATAGTAAGGCTTGGATCTGGAATACTCTCCAAAATTTCAATATGCTGCTGGTCAAATTTCAGGTTTCGAATTTGATTGGCAATTTTATATTTTACAGCTCTAAGAAGATACGCTTCAAGGTTTAAGATTACTGTACTGGAGGCGTTTTTCCAAAGACTGATAAAGATTTCCTGAACAATATCTTCGCAGATTGCTTCATCTTTGTATATTTTGAAAGCATACGAATAAAGCTTTTTCCAATATCGGTTGAAAATAATTGAAAACGCGGCATCATTCCCTTCAAAAATTAATTTCTGAAGTTCTTCGTCCGGCATTTTCAAAAGATCTTTTTCCATGATAGATTAAAAAAGCAAATGAAAAGCAACGGACAAAAAATACCTAAGAAGTTAATTTAACTTTGTGTTAAATTAACTTCTAAAATAAATCTTCTAAGATTGTAAATTGAAAAAGAGCTAAAAACGTTATAGATAAACATTTTTAACTCTTTTATTTATTGCTAATTCTATCTTACCTAAATCTAATTTTGAAAATCGATTTACGTCTAATTTATCTACTAAAAAAATCCTTTATTAAACTGGCAATCTGCAGATGGTATTCTTCCAATAGAAAATGCCCGCCTTCCAATTGATGAATTTCTGCATTGGGCAAATCATTTCGATACGCCCATCCGCCAGCTTCTACAAACATTTGTTTCTCTTAACCTTAGCGCAAGGTAATTTCATTTAATTTTTAAAGTTTTTTGAAATTCATGCTGAAGTTAGGGAAAACAGTATCAAGCCAGCAGAAAATTTTTAATGTCTTTTTTAAGGCTTTTAAAGTCACTAAAAATCTTTCCTAAAAGCTCCTTTAGCCCTTGATAGCTTCCTGGTTTTACGGCGTAAAAATCTGCACCAAGTTTGTATGAAATTTTAATATGAATGGAACTGCTGCTGGTAGAAAGCATAACTATTTTTATTTTTTTCAAATCTCCAGAAGCACTTCGGATTTCTTTAAGACATTCAAAACCATTCTTGCAAGGCATATTGATATCTAGAAAAATAATTTCGGGTAGATAATCTGCTGTACGTAGGGCATTCATCAGTTCATTTCCATCGAATGTCTGTACTACAGAAATAGGCAGATTTAATTCTTCAACGGCATCAAGGAACAATATTCTATCATCCTCGTCATCGTCGGCTAAATAAATAACTTTACTAAAACTCTTTCCTTTTGACATGGCTTTTAACTTTTTAATGAAGAAAATAGAGAATCTAAAAACCTGTGATTATCAAAACAACTAAACCTTTGCTAATTGGAGGAATGAGACTTGTGGAATAGTTTATACTTAAAGGTAAGCATTTTTCTTAAGAAAACACTTTCAAATTAATAGAAAAGTGTAAATTTAGTTTTATGAGCTAAGTCTCAATAATATTTCAAAGCATTTAGCGCTCCATTCTAATTTTACTTAAAGAAAAGTTATAATTTACATTCTTATTTTTAAATGAATACATTTTCATTTAAATTTACAGTATGAGACCTTTAGATCCAGATAAAAGAGAGAAAATTTTAAAGTCAGTTTATGAACTCACAGGAAGACAAGGACTGGCAAGCGTTACAATTTCAGGTATAAGTAAAACAGCTGGAATTGCCGCCGGCACCCTGTACATCTATTTCAAGAATAAGGAAGAGGTCGTGCAGTCAGCCTATGCGGCTGTAGAACATAAAATGGCCCAAAGAATGTATAGCGGTTTCGATATTAATGCACCAGTTAGACAGTCTCTTAAGCAGATATACGTTAACATGCTTAATTACAGGCTGAAGAATTACGACCAAAGCATTTTTATTGATCAGTATCAGCAGTCTCAATACATACAGCTAAATTTCTCAAAACAGCTGGCAGAGTACGAGAAACAGAATAAACCGCTTTATGATCTATTAGCAAAGGGACAGCAAGAAGGAATTATTAAACCCCTGGAGGCAATTGTACTGATCAGCTTTTTTGATGGCGCAGTACGCTCCTGCTCCACCGGCATTATCCAAAAGCTATTTCCTCTAAGTCAAAAGCTTATAGATGATAGCTTTGATATGGTATGGAGAGGTATAAGCTAATAATTAAATTTTTAAATGAATATTTTTTCACTAATACATATAATAAATATATATCATGAGTATTTTTAAAGACAAAACAATTATCATAACTGGAGCAGCAATGGGTCTTGGACTTGCTGCAAGTAAAGCCGTAGCGCTAAAAGGAGCAAATTTATCTATAGTAGATTACAATTCAGAAGCACTTGAAAAAGCAAAAGCGGAAATCCAGTCAGCTGTACCAGCAGCAAAAATCTTAACTATAGTTGCTGACGTTTCAGATGAACAGGCAGTCAAAAATTATGTAGATAAGACCGTTGAAGAATTTGGCCGCATAGATGGATTCTACAATAATGCAGGTATCGAAGGAAAACAGGCTCCATTAGTAGAATATGACGTCAATATATTTAAAAAAGTAATTGACATCAATCTTATGGGTGTTTATTACGGACTGAAATACGTTATTCCAGTAATGCAGAAAAATGGCGGAGGTAAAATTGTAAACGTAGCATCTGTTGGAGGAATTAGAGGTGTAATTAATCAGATGCCTTATGTGGCAAGTAAACATGCCGTTTCTGGTATGACAAAAAATGCTGCTATTGAATATGGTAAAGACGGAATATATACCAACGCTATAGCACCAGGCGCTATCTTGACCCCAATGGTGGCAGAAGCATTTAAACAGGTAAATCCCGATGACCCGAAAGCAGCTGAGACAACATACGCACAAAGAAATCCTACTAGACATTTGGGTAAACCTGAGGATGTCGGTAATTTGGTTGCCTTTCTGCTCAGCGATGAATGCCAGTATGTAAATGGGCAAACTATTGCAATTGACGGCGGGGAATCCAACTTATATGGTAACTCCTAAATCAAGAGACTCTATTATTAAAGCGGATTATACTTTATGGTATAATCCGCTTTTTTTTATTTATAAATAAGAGTATCTCTCAACTCCGCTAAGCGTTATCCAAATAACTTAAACACGCTGCGCAAATGTCTCTGACTTTGCGCTATTCAAAACAAATATATTCAAAAACGTAAGCGTCTCAAAGTCTCCGACTTTAAAACAAAACAACTTTATATAAAATGTTATCAAGATATGAAAAGGAAAAAAGTCGAAGACTTTTGAGATATTTTGTGTTTGAAGAAAAAAAATTGCGCAAAGTCGGAGACATTTGCGCAGCTTTCTATAAGGAACTCTTCGGAGAGCGGAGTTATTTTTAGATTTATGAAAATTTGTTCAACATTAAAAAATAACCTGTATGTCATTGCCAGTTGTGCTGATTTTGGGATTTTCATTTTTAAGCAGTTCCGATAACAGATGCTTAATTTCGGATTCCTGCATGCTGTAGTCCAGCTGCTGATCAGTATTAAAATGGAATACCAATAGAGAAGCTTCTGAAGCATTTTTATTATCAACAGTAGCAGCACCTCCTATATAATCCAGTTCAAGCTGTCCAACGTGCAGCAGATCCGTAACAAAATGAAGATCAGTTTTTTCGGGAAGCAGCAGCTGCCCTGTTTTGAATATAATAGTATGTTTATGCATGGTGTTTAATATTTATAGTTATGGTGTTCGTCTGAACACTCTCTCACTAATTTAAGATAATTTATTCATTAAAAGTCTTTTAGCTTTATTTCTTTGATTTTGTATTTTTCATATTTTATTGTTTGAATACAGCCAAACAATTATAGATTACGGTACTAATGGCTTAAGTTTAAATACAACTACCTATTTTTTAAAAAAAATTATGATTAATTAATCTTGCAGGAAATTCTGAATAATCTGAAGTGAAGCCGCTTCACAAAAATCTAAACCGGAATAATCGGGATTAAGTCCGCCTATGTAAGGCACCGCCATGATATAAAGATTTTTATTATAGGCTCCATATTCATCAATAACTTGAAAATTGTCATTTATAGCTATGCCCGAAACATTCATAAAATACTCTCCAGCCTCATCTTTTTTTACTGTTTCCTGATTTAGCATATAAGCAACCTGACCAGCTTGATTTGATTTAAATTTTAAGCGTGCTGGACTTATGGCTTTTTGAGACAGCAGCGTTTTAAAAGGGAAATCATTGTATTCCAGATGAGGCTGACCTATACAGTCAATAAATGTTTTGTAATACACTGAATGCTTTTTCTGATCATCATCGCTAAAGTGATATACTATGCCTCCATTAAGCTGCGGTTCTACTGTACTGTCGGAACCTACGGAAACAAGATTGAGCACACCCGCATGATGAAGAGCAAGAAGTTCTTCGCAGGATTTCTGCGGAATAAAAGCAATTACAATTGAAATCAGCGGCATGAGAACTTTTTGAAGACGCTGCATGTCTTCTGCCGAGAGGTATTTTGCGGGATGATTCATTGCAAAACTAAGAACGCCGAGCATCTCTTTCCAATAAACTGATTCGTGTCTTTTAATAGATTTCTCTGCCTCGGCATATTCAGCCCTTAACAGCTGGAAAGGATCTATACGTTCCCGCAGTTTCATCATTTCTTCAACAAAATCTTCAATTGATAAATCTTTGATCCGTTCATAAAAATTATCATCTCTGTCACGGAATATCTCTTTAAAATTCTTTTCAAAAACAAAATCAAGAGATAGAAAACCATTATTATTTTTTCTGTGATCTTCTATTTCATCACTACTTAGTAAAGAATCATTAGAAAGCCGCGAATCTTCCAAGTGAAATCGTACAGCAGGAAGCATACCGCTTCTTGAGTGCATCATAATTTTAAATTCACTGCTTTCGGGAGATAAAGTAAAAGATAAATTACCGTTCTTATCCGATTCAAATGACCCATTATTTCTTGCAATAGTCCTTACAGCATCTATAGCTGTTAATGATGAGCCTTTAACAGCAACAGCGTGATTAAAGCGCTGTATTAGTTTTTGCGGCGGATAAGGAGCATCATAATAACCAGGTATTTTTCCTTCATAAGTAATAGGCCAGTTATGTCCTGTACAAATAACGACAGAATCAAATACTCTTGTATGTCCAGCTTCGGTTTGAATCTCTACTATACTGCTTTTCAAATCGTACTTAATGTCAGTGACAACACTCTCAAAATGTATTTCAGAACTAATTCCAGCTTTGACACCTGCCTCTATCAACATTTTAAATTGTGCTGCAAGATATTCCCCAAAAAACAATCTGGGGAAAACTTTATAATCGTTAAACTTATCAGGATCAATTCTAAATCTTTCAAGCAGTTCTGGAGGCGCAATGTGTACCCATTCTGACATCGGAATCACAATATCTGGAACCTCATTACCAGAAACATTGGTAATATGTTCATTATTCGCACCTTCACTGCTGTAAGGCATTCCTGAACCAAGCTGTGCTTTACGCTCAAAGATCTCTACTTTAAAATCGTTCTTTCCAGATTCAACCAATCTTTTATATATAAAAAGTCCGCTTGGACCTCCTCCTATAATTGCAATACGTTTTTTATTGTCGACGGTCATTGAATTTAATTTTTTATTTAGGTTCAGATATTTATCTTAAAATAAAAACAACTGATATTTAACAGAAGTATTTACTTTTTTTGTGTCTTTAACACTAGACAAACCGAATAGGCAATGCAGTATTCAAATTTTTATTTTATGCTTTAACATTTGAATTCCAATCACTAAAATTAAATCAAATAAAGAGCCGTGTCTTACAGAATCTTATTTATAAATTACATGATACCACTTAATTTAGTTTGACTATTAAATCCGCTCAATTTTTTCAAATTTTAGCTTTACATAACTAATTTGATATTTAGTAAAATTTGAAAGAAAACTAAGCTTATAACTGCTCAAGGTAAATAATGTGTAATATCAATTTCAAAATTTAAAATCTATACGTTTTAAAAGAGAAGTTCAATTATTGTTATACTTTATTATATCATTACTCTTTATCAATAAAACCAATTCACTATATGTCAATAATTTAAATCCTTAATTCTGTAATATGAGACTGTAATCTTGTAACTGCATCTATTATACTAGAGGTAAATTTGATTGCCTGAAAAAAGCGATTTACAGTTTAGCACTGCTGTATTTATGCACTTCATTTCAGGTTCTATTTTAACCAGTAACACCACCTCATATGAAAAATTTACAAGATGAAAAGCAGCGAGATCTGCTGATCAACAAATCGGACGGCACCAATAAGTTTCTTACCACCGATCAGGGTGTCAGAATTAATGACGACAATAATTCCCTTAAAGCAGGCGAAAGGGGTCCTTCTTTACTGGAAGATTTTATTTTAAGAGAAAAAATAACGCATTTTGACCACGAGAGAATTCCTGAAAGAATCGTGCACGCGAGGGGCTCTGGTGCGCATGGTTTTTTTGAAGTAACCAATCCTATACCAGAATTGACCAAGGCAGGTTTCCTACAGGAAAAAGGTCTTAAAACTCCCGTTTTCACCAGATTCTCTACAGTTGCAGGATCTCGAGGCTCTACAGATCTAGCTCGTGATGTACGCGGATTTTCGGTTAAATTTTATACGCAGGAAGGTATCTATGATCTTGTTGGAAATAATGTGCCTGTATTCTTTATACAGGATGCATCTAAATTTCCTGACCTTATTCATGCGGTAAAACCTGAACCACACAATGAAATCCCGCAGGCGGCTTCTGCTCATGATACTTTCTGGGATTTCATATCATTGATGCCGGAATCCATGCACATGATAATGTGGGCAATGTCTGACCGCGCTATTCCAAGAAGCTACCGTATGATGGAAGGTTTTGGAGTGCATACTTTCAGATTAATCAATGAAGCAGGCGAATCTGTGTTTGTGAAATTTCATTGGAAACCTAAATTAGGAACCCACGCAGTTGCCTGGGATGAAGCACAGAAAATTTCAGGAAAAAATCCCGATTTCCACAGACAGGATCTTTGGGAAGCAATCGAAGCAGGAAATTTCCCAGAATGGAACTTAGGCGTTCAGATCATTCCATCAAAAGACGAAAATAAATATGAATTTGATCTGCTGGATCCTACCAAACTAGTACCCGAAGAACTGGTGCCTGTAACAATTGTTGGCAGAATGGTTTTGAACAAAAACCCTGATAACTTTTTTGCGGAAACAGAACAAATAGCTTTTCATCCCGGACATGTAGTGCCTGGAATCGATTTCACAAATGATCCTTTATTGCAGGGACGTTTGTTTTCGTATACAGATACACAGCTTTCCAGATTAGGAAGTCCAAATTTTCATGAAATACCAATTAACCGCAGTGTAGCGCCTGTACATAATAATCAGCGTGACGGACATATGCGTCAGGAAATTAATACCGGACGTGTCAGCTATCACCCTAATTCTCTTGGAGGCGGCTGTCCGTATCAGGCAAAAATTGCAGAAGGAGGATTTTCTAGTTTTAATGAACGCATCGATGCGCATAAAATAAGAGAAAGAAGTGAAAGTTTTAATGACCATTTCGGACAGGCAAAATTATTTTTCAACAGTCAGACCTCTGCTGAAAAAAGCCATATTGTTAAAGCACTTCGTTTTGAACTCGGAAAAGTCGAAACCACAGCTATAAGACTGAGAATGCTTGGGCTTTTATCACAAGTAGACCAAGAATTGGCAGAAAAAGTAGCCATTGGACTTGGTGCAACGGTTCCTCCTGTTTTAGAAACACCTCTAAATCACGGCGTATCTCCTGAAAATGAAAACGGAAAACAGGAATCTACAACAGTTGAACAGTCTGTAAAATCATCCGATGCATTAAGCATGCTGAAAAACCCAACTAATTCACCAACAATAGCATCTAGAAAAGTCGCTATCATATGCGCTGACGGAGTTTCTGAAGCTGCAGTGTCTAACATGAAAAAAGCATTACTGCAAGAAGATGCAAAAGGCTGCATTGTGGCGCCGCATCTTGGAGCTGTAATTTCGGATACTGATGGAGAAATTCACGCCGATTTTAGCTTTCTTACTGCATCATCGGTATTGTTTGATGCTGTTTATATACCAGACGGACTTGGTCTAAGTGTTCTTGCTGAAAGCGATGAAGTTAATGAATTTTTAAATGATGCTTACAAACACTGCAAAGTAATTGGAGCCGACGGAAGAGCTGTTTCTTTATTAAGTGCAGCAAATTTTGCTTCTAAAATCAATAATGATGATCAGGGTCTTATTGTTACGAAAGAAGTTGCAGGTGAAAAATTCACAAAAGACTTTATACAAGCAATGGGAAAACATAGATTTTGGGATCGTGAACAAAACCTATACAATTAAAACTAAATTATAAAACTATGAAAAATTCAGAAAAACCAAATCATACAAAAACGGCAGACAAAACTCCTAAAAATGGAATTGTGCAGCCTGCAGCTGATGCGGCTGCAGAATTAAAAGATTTATTTGTTGACAGCCTAAAAGATATTTACTGGGCAGAAAATGCCTTAGTTGGTGCACTGCCGAAAATGCAGAATAATGCAACTGATGCAAGTCTTGCTTCGGCTATAAAAGAACATCATGCCGTAACACAAAATCAAGTCAAAAGACTCGAAAAAGTTTTTGAACTGCTTGGTGAAAAAGCAGAAGGGAAAAAATGTGAGGCAATGGCAGGATTACTTAAAGAAGGAGACAGTATTCTACAAGAAACACAACCTGGGGCAGTTCGTGACGCAGGAATCATCGCAGCTTCACAAAAAATCGAACATTATGAAATTGCAACCTATGGAACTCTTGTCGCTTTTGCCAAAACGCTGGGAGAAAATGATGCTGCAAAATTATTGACACAGACACTTGCTGAGGAAAAAGAAGCTGACTGCTTATTGAATGATGTTGCCTTAAATACTGTGAACATTGTTGCTGCGGAATAATTGCTTTGTTAGAAAATGATAAATAAAAATCTGCACTAGTTGCAGATTTTTATTTAAATCAACTAAAATTTCTATGGTGAAATCATGGCAGTATGATTCAGATAAAATATCGACTATCGTTTAAAACTGAAAGTCTGAATAAACTGAAAAATTATGTAAATACCTGACAAAATTGTATAATTAAAAAAACTGCTGAGCCTAGTATTTTTGAAATAAGAAAACAAGTTTATAACAGCAATAATTTAATTATGAAATCATCAACAATTCAATCATTTAAACCATTCAATATTCAATCTGACAACCATTTAGCGGATGCAGAATTTCAAAACGGAATACAAAATGAAAATTTCTTAACAGATTCATACCCTTTATTTGATGACGAACCAGACTTTGACTGTGAATTTTTGTCATCTTCACATGATTGGAACGAAAACGAAAATACAATTGATGCAGAATCTGAAGATGATCTTGCAGATGAGTTTAATGATAACCAGTGGGATGCGGATATCTATGATCCGTACATGGAGTCTGCTTATTATTAAATAGTAATTTAAAATTACTTTTCCTGAATTTTAAAACAGAAAACATACTTTTTTAAAATCAACGTACTAGACGAATTCCCGAAAACTGCCACTGGTGTTTTGCATGGAAAAAATTTCGGTAAGACGCTCTGATATGGCCTTCGGGAGTAGCAATAGAACCGCCTCTTAATACCATCTGGTTTACCATAAACTTTCCGTTGTATTCTCCAATGGCTCCGGGCTTTTTTGAATACCTCGGATACGGAAGATAAGCGCTTCCTGTCCACTCCCATCTTTCTCCCCATTTAAAATGACTGGAGGCGGCTTCCCACTCTTCTTCGCTAGGCAAACGCATTCCTTTCCATGCTGCAAAAGCCGATGCTTCGTAGAAATTAACATGACAAACGGCTTCAAAGGGATTAATTTCTTGTAATCCTGCCAGCGTATAATTCACCCATTTACCATCAATAAAATGCCAGTATAACGGTGCTTTTACCTGCTCTTGCTTCACCCACTCCCAGCCTTCAGAGTGCCAGTAAATAAAGTTTTCATACCCACCTTCTGCTATAAACTGCAGGTAATCTGCATTTGTCACCAGAGAAACCGCAATTTCATAAGATTCTAAATATTTCTTATGTCGGCCTGACTCATTATCAAAACTAAAACCTTCGCCATTAAATCCTATTTCATAAATCCCCTCAGGCATTGAAATAAACTCAGCATCTTCAACGGATTTAATATCCTGATATTCCATTTTTTTGTAAACAGGAAAAAGCGGATTATGGCCTAGAATGTATTTAATATCCGTCAAAAGCAATTCCTGATGCTGTTGTTCGTGATTTAAACCTAGTTCCAGAACAGCGTACAGTTCATCTGAAAGCTCTGAATGATTCAGAAAAGCTTCCATCTGCTGGTCTACGTATCTTCTGTAGGCATAAATATCGGCAACTGAAGGACGGCTCAGATTGCCTCGATCTGTGCGCAGCACCCTTGCCCCTACGGTTTCATAGTAACTGTTAAAGACAAAATTATACTGCTCATTAAATTCTTTATAACCCGAAAAATGAGGAATAAGGATAAAGGTTTCAAAAAACCACGTCGTATGCCCCAAATGCCATTTAGGAGGGCTCACATCTGCAATGGGCTGTACTACATAATCTTCTGTTTCCAGCGGACTGCAGATTAACTCAGAATGGTTTCGAATTTTTTTATACTGTGCCAATAAGGGACGCGTATCATAATGTATTACTGTCTGTTCCATAGCTATTCTTATTTAAATGGCTGTCCAAAAAACATCAACAAACCATTCTCTGCTGTCCATAATGCTGTACACTGGTTTGAATCCCGACTGCATTGCTATTTTCTGGGTATCTTCCATAGAGAATTTTTGAGAAACCTCCATATAAACGGGTTCATTTGCTTCAAAATGAAATACAGCATTTGCAATGGAAACGCTCTGCTCTTCCAAACTAATCAAATAACTTCTACACGCTCCGCTAAGGGGATCATAAGTTTCATAATGTTCAAATTTATCTACTGCAAAATCAGCTCCTAGTTCTTTATTGATGCGCTCCAGCAGGTTTAGATTAAAAGAGGCTGTCACTCCTTCTGAATCATTATAAGCATTAAGTATGGTATTGGGTTCCTTCTTTAAATCAAAACCAATCATCACTACATCTCCCTTATTGAGATTTTTGCGAAGTTCAAAACAGAAACGATATGCGTCTTCTAGTTCCATATTCCCAATATTACTTCCTAAAAACAGGATTACTTTTCTGCGGGAAGAAAACTGGGATGCTTTGTACAGCATTTCAAAATATTCTCCTTCAAGACTCACAATATCAAGTCCAGGTACATCTTTGTTCAGTTTTTTATTCAAAACCGAAAGAATATTGCCTGATATATCAATAGGCATATACCTGAAATCTGTTTCCAATTTTTTCAGATACCGCAGCAGATGCATTGATTTTGATGCATCGCCTGCGCCTAATTCAATTAAATCAAAGGGAGTATCATCTGCACTGATTCCTTTCGCTATTTCGGCAGTTTTATTTTCAAAAATATCCATTTCACAACGGGTCAGATAATAGTCTGGTAACGTCATGATTTCCTGAAACAAGCGGTCTCCGCGCTGGTCATAAAAATATTTAGACTGGAGCTGCTTCGGATGCTGTCCAAGACCTAAAGTCACATCCTTAAGAAAGGTATTGATATTCTGTTGTTCTATTTCTATTTTTTCAATTGTAGGTGTTTCTGGTAATTTCATTATATACTGATTTAGCTTTTAAAAGATAAGTCCGAATAACATCTGTAAAGTCCTTATTTTACCTAAAGGTATCTCTTATCATTCTGTAACGGGTTCTCTATAAAATCAAATCTTAACTTAAAAAATTCTGGCTGCTTTCTGCAAAATTATTTTCGGTTTTCTTGAAGAAATCTCCTTTAACAAAAAAAGCAGATCAAAATGATCTGCTTTTTTATTTTTATTAAAAACTATTATTTCAATTCTTGAATTTTAATACTTCTAAAACTTACTTCATTACCATGATCTTGTATTAAAATATGTCCTTTTGGTGCTTCCCCAAAATCTGGCCAAACTTTGTATTTGCTTTGCGCTACTAAATCACGATATGCTTGCGAACCTCTGTCATATTCCAAAACTTTTACGCCATTTAAGTAATGTTCTACATGATTATTAGGATAAACAATTACACGGCCGGTATTCCAATTGCCAGGTTTACGAAAAAATCGTTTTGTTTTATTTGCTTTAATTAAATCATAAAGAGAAGCAAGTGTACGATTGCCGTCTCTGCCCAATTTTGCGTCAGGATGAAGATCGTCGTCAAGTAATTGATATTCTAATCCAATTGCAGAACCTTTACTCTGTTCATTTAATGTGACAAAATATTTAATACCGCTGTTTGCCCCGTCTGTTAGTTTAAAATCAAATGATAAATCAAATGCTGTAAATTCCTTCTGAGTTACAATATCTCCTCCATTTGTAGATTCATCTCCGTTTGATGCCATTACCTGCAAAACTCCTTCTTTCAATCTCCATCCTTTATCTGGAAAAGTCTTTTTATGAGCTCCAATCCAGCCATTTGTAGTTTTTCCATCAAATAATAACTCCCAGCCATTTTGTTCTTCGTATGGAGTTAATTTATTAGGAATTAAACCCGCAACATACACTCCTTTTGGAAAAGGAAGTTCTTTTATGTTTTTTGTCTGAACCCTGATATTTTTCCAGTAAATTTTAATACCCGCATCTTTAGCCTTGCCAATAGCGTGAACTTGCAGCGCAATAATTCCTTGATTTGCCGATAAAGTATCTACCAAAAAAGAAACCGGCTGGTCGTCAAGCCATGTTTTTACTTTCTGACCGATACATTCAATACGAATCTTGTGAAAAACATTCGGGGTAAAAAGAATCTGTCCTTTTGGATTGTTTGAAACTGGGTAAAGCCATTCTCTTCTTCCTTCATCGTAAATTCCGCCACTCCATTTTCTTGCTGTAGGATCTACATCATATTGATAACCATACACTTTTCCTTTTCCGTCATTCGCTTTTGGGTCAAAATTACTTTTAAACTGTACTCCAGAATTAGAAATACTATCAGACATCATGGTTTCCATTTCCAGTACAAAGTCTCCAGTTATGCGCGTATCAGATGCCAAAAAAGAATTGGGTGATTTTTCTACCGTAGTACCAACGATCATTCCGTTTTCTACTCCGTAATTAGCTGAACCTGTTAGCTGTTTCCAGCCGTTCAGCGTTTTTCCGTCAAATAGCGATTGCCAGTTACCTGATTGTGAGTTGCAAAATAATGCTGTAAATAAAAAAAAGAGTGTTGCAATTTGTTTCATTCTGTATGTGGTTTAGATATTAGTAAGATTAAATTCAGGTTTCCATTTTTGGATGGAATCTTCATATATTGATTTATTCATTAAGTGTACACAGAAAGCAGTAGTAGCACCTGTAATAACATTTGATGCTGGTAAACTACCTTCGTTAATCGTTTTATAAAATTCCTGAAGCGCGTACCAGCTTCCATCTTTCGATTTCTCTTTCAAAATTGGAATACCTCCATCGTTGTTCCATTCAATTTTTGTAGCACCGGTAACACCATCGACAACTTCTAATTCTTTTCTTGTTTGTTTTTCAGGAAAAAAAACACCTTCATCAACCAATAATTGAATTGTGCCTTTTGTTCCTTTAATTTTAAATAAATAATCGTCTTTTGCATTACTGCAAGTGGCGCCGAAATTTCCAATCATACCTTCTTTGCTGTATCGCAGAATAGTCTGTACATTGTCGTAAGTTTCTCTCCCATCTTTGTAATAATCTACTCCGCCCGTTCCGATTATTTCATCAGGATGTGTGTTGAATGCCCAATTGATAAAATCGACCTGATGAGACAGTAATTCAGCGGGCAATCCTCCAGAATATTCTCTATACATACGCCAGTTAATTTGCCTGTCTGTACAGCCTGCGGGAACAGGTCTTCGCCAGCTTGCGTTACGATCCCATCGGCAGTCAATTTGTGTAACCTTACCAAGATAACCTTTATCAATCATCTCTTTAACTTTAAAATAAAGTGGAGTGTAGCGGTATTGATGTCCAACTTGGAGTACCTGCTTCGGATGCTGTTTCATTAAATTGACCAAAGCAAGCGCCTGATCTGCATCATAAGTCATTGTTTTTTCGAGATAAACATGCTTACCTGCTTTAATTGCAGCTGATGCGATCTCGAAATGAAGATATAAGGGCACGGCAATAATTACGGCATCGATTTTTTTATCATCTAAAACTTTACGGTAATCGGTTTCGTAATTTAAGTTACTTGTTTTATTGATCGTTTTTGCCTGATTAAGTCGAAATGGTAAAACATCGCAAACTGTTTTAAGTGTAAAATCATCGGGCATTTCTTTAAGAACAAAACTCAATCCGTTTCCTCTGTCGCCGCAGCCAATTACTGCAACGGCAATATTTTTTTTCTTCTCATTTAAAACAGCCGCTTGTAAAATCTGCTGATGCAGTAATAAGCCCGTAGTAAATAAGCCTGTTTGTCGTATAAAATCTCTGCGTTTCATGTGGTTTATAATAGTTAGTCCGTTTTTAATTTTAGAAAAGCACTGCTCGCCTCTCTGGAAACAGTGCCAGAATTATTTCTATAAATAAAATAAGCGGCAATGTTTTTTCTTTTTTCGACAAAGTCCAGCGCTTTTTCGAGTCCCATAAGCATAAGGGCGTTGTCATAAGCATCGGCAGTTATCGCATCATCGGCATATACTGTAACACTAATAAGCTCATTATCTTGCGGAAAGCCTGTTTTAGGATTTATAATATGTGTAATTTTTCGGCCTTTACTTTCATGAAATTTTCGATAGCTTCCAGATGTGGTGACAGCTCCTTTATTTAAAGAAATAATTTCATTAAACGGCTGTAGATCAAATTCATCTTCTGAAGGAGATTCAATACCAATTTTCATTTTGTCTCCAGAAGGCTTTTTTGTTCCTTTTACTCTTATTTCTCCTCCTAATTCTACAACATAATCATTGATATTATTTTGCTCCAGCAAATCTGCCAAAACATCGACGCTGTAACCTTGAGCTATCCCATCGAGATCAATTTTTACGCATGGTTTATTCTTAGACAGATAATTTCCTTTCAATTCTATTAATTTGCTATTTACACAGTTTTTAATTGAAAATATTACAGAAGAATCTGGAATATTTTTTGTCTTCGTTTTACCAAATCCCCAAGCTTCTACTAGAGGGTAAATCGTTATATCAAAAAGTCCATCTGTATCTTTATTTACAAGTAATGCTTTTTTGATAACAGCAAGTAAATGATCATCGAGAACAATTCCTTTTTCTGAATTATTAAACTCATTTATTTTCGAATAGTTTTTATATAATGAAAGTGAACTGTCTAACTGCATCAATTTTTGATCAATCATTCTTTTTGTAACAATACTGTCTTTTCCATAATATACAATGGTATAAGTTGTTCCCTGAGCTTTTCCTGTAATAGTATAACGATTCCATTCAGCAGAACGAAATGATGTAAGGCAGATCAAAAAAACAATTGAGATAAATGATTTATTTAATAGAATTTTCGTCACCAGTAAATAATTAATTTGATTTTTTATTCAAGCTTACACTTTATAAAATTGTTCCCACTCTTTAAGTGGCGGTGGTCCGACAAGAAGTTCATTTGCGTTTTTACTACTTGTGATGATTTTATTCTTTCTATCAAAAACAATCTTTTCACCAGTCCATTGTGCTAAAACTCCAAGGCAGAAAACCTGGCTTAAAGGCCCTGCAATCTCAAAAGGAGAACGTGTTTTTTCTTCTCCTTTACATGCTTTTAGAAAATTTGCAAAATGATTGGATGTACTTTCTGGAACAAAAGGTAGACGCGAAGCCATTTCTTTTGCTTTTTCTTCTGGAATAATTGACAAAGTACTTCCGTGTGAACCGCCCTTAAAAGTCAAATCTTTACTATAAATAATTTTACCCGGATTTAGTTTGGCTGGTAAAACGGCACCATTACTTGGTGGTGGAATATTGGGATCTAATCCCTGTTCTCCATAACCAGAAGGTATTGGCGGAAGATTATCAACACCATCGTACCATTTTATTTCGACTGGCGGTTTCGTATCTCTTTTTGGGAATTTAAATGAGAGTGTAGTCGACATTGGAAAGAAAAAATCATTGTGTCCCTCTAACTTCATAGGATTTACTTCGTAAGGAAGTCCAAGATCTAAAAACTGATGAGCCGTATCTAAAATATGTGCTCCCCAATCTCCTAAAGCTCCCATTCCAAAATCAAACCAGCATCGCCATTGACCGTTTACAAATTCTTTATTAAATTGATGTCCGTAAGTCTGCATCTGCCAAATATTCCAATCTAAAGTACTTGGTATAGGTTCAGCAGGTGGAAACGAAGTAATTTTAGGATCCCATCCGTGCCAGCGTCTAGGCGAATTCATATGCGCGGTAATGGCAGTTACGTCTTTTATAATTCCTGCTTCTGTCCAAGCTTTAAACTGAAAATAATTAGTTTCAGAATGTCCTTGATTTCCCATTTGAGTTACGACTTTTGGATGTTTTTTTGCCGCTTTCATCATCAATTCCACTTCATTGAAAGTACGTGCCATTGGTTTTTCCACATAAACATGTTTTCCAAGGTTAATTGCCATCATTGTAATGGGAAAATGAGAAAAATCAGGAGTACCAATGCAGACTGCTTCTATTTGGTTTCCCATTTTATCAAACATTTGTCTGAAATCCTTAAATCGAGGCACATTAGGAAACTGTTTCAATATATCTAAAGTTTGAGGCGCTTCCATATCCACATCGCACAGCGCTACGATATTTGCCAATCCTGTACTATAGAGTTCACGAATTATATCTGCACCCCGATTACCAATTCCGACACAGGCAAGATTTACTTTGTCGGCAGTTTTTCCTTTAAATTTTAATTCACTTGAAAACAAAAAGCTTGGTACTGCTGTTGCGGCCGCAGTTGCTAATAAAGTATGCGCTAAAAATTTTCTTCGTGAATAATTGTTGTTTGACATATTATATAGTTTTTTAGATAGTTCGATAAAGGGATATGATTTTTTAAATAATCAGAACTTCGACATCTGCTGAAGCACCTTATAGATATATACTTAATGGAAAAACAATCTTGAAAAAATTCTTTGAGAAAATGTTTTTATAAGATTGTAAGAAAGTTCACTATTCAAAGAACAATATTATTATTGAATTTAAAAATACAAATCGTGTCAATTTTTAAACTTTTTGATTCATATAGGGGCTGAATCTGTCTGCAGTGCACATAGCTACAATAAAAAATGAATCTGGCTAACTTGAACCTGATGAATAAAATGAGCAAAAATTATGAAACTTAATTATAAATTTATCTAAACTTTTGGGTGCAGTCTAAAATTAAATTAGGGCTTTTTTTGTACAATCCGTAATAGAAATAAAAAATCAAACTTTAGACTTCAATCGGCTCAAAGTTTCCTGTGAAATATTAATATAAGAAGCTACAATTTTATTAGGAAGCCGTTTTACAATTGCGGGGTTAATTTTTAAAAGCTGATTGTATCTTTCTAAAGCATCCATAGTCGTAAACGACATTAATCTATTCGCATTATTTACATACGCTTTTTCTAAATAATTGCTGTAAAATTCACGCCATTGCGGAATAAGCTTCATTAAATAATTAAAATCTTCATGCGTAATGGTTAGCAGTTCAGATTTTTCAATTACCTGAATATTTTCCTGTGAAGGTTTTTTAGTTATAAAACTGACCAAAGCAGTCGCAAACTGATTTTCAAAAGCAATATACCGTGTCACATCTTTTCCTTCTTCATTAATAAAAAAGATTCGCACACAGCCTTTTCCAACAAAAAAAGTCTGCTGGCTTATTTGGCCTTGGGCAAGCAACAATTCATTTTTAGTTTTCTTTATAGGTTTAAAATAAGAGAGAATCGTACTTAAATCTTCATCAGAAACTTCGATGTTTTTCTTAATATAACTGCTGAGCTGTTCGTAAATCATTTTTTAGTTATAATCTCTTACGAATGTACGGTAATAGATAATATCTTCTATCGATAAAACAATCAAATCGTGCTGGTGTGCAAAACTAACGATTTGGTCCAGTTTTGCCATTGTTCCATCTTCGTTCATTAATTCGCAAAGAACTGCTTCTGGTTTTAAACCAGCCAATTTCATTAAATCGACACTTCCCTCCGTATGTCCATTTCGTTCGAGAACACCATTATCTTTTGCTCGTAATGGAAAAATATGTCCAGGTTTTGCTAAGTCTTCAGGTCTTGCGTTTGAAGCGATCGCAGTCTTAATTGTAGTAATTCGATCAAAAGCAGACACTCCGGTTGTAACGCCATTTTTGGCTTCAATAGTTATGGTAAAAGGTGTTTGAAAACTGCTTGTGTTTTCTTTTACCATATATGGAAGTTCCAGCATATCAGCCTTTTCATTGGTTAAACAAAGACAGATAATCCCACTGCATTCACGTATCATTAGAGCCATGTCAGAAACATTCATGTGTTCGGCAGCAAAAATCAGATCGCCTTCATTTTCTCGGTTTTCGTCATCGATCAGCAGAATTCCCTTTCTATTTTTCAGTTGTTCTAAAGCATTTTCAACACGTTCTTGGCTCGTAACTCCAAATTGCACTAACGGACTTATTTCTGTACTTATCATTATATCTATTTTAAAACTTTAAATAATCGGATTCCAAATGTACAGTTGTCTAGAATGCAAAAGTTTGATATAAGTCAATAAATCAGGTATTCTTTTTTAGCGTTAATTTAATTTAATTTAATTCTCATAATATGTTAATTTAGTGCCCAGAAATTATCATCCAAAACAAATAAATACCTGCAGTACAAAATGGAAAATATCTCAGTAATTATAATGTTACTCTTTGGCGTAGCTTTTCTTAGTTTAGTAAGTAAAAGATATAATTTTCCAATTCCCATAGTATTGGTTCTCTGCGGCGTCATTATTAGTGTAATTCCTGGACTTCCCGTTATTGCATTAAGCCCAGAAGTTGTTTTTATTATTTTTTTGCCGCCACTTTTGTATCACGCTGCGTGGCACACAAGCTGGTCCGATTTTAAGCAATCGATTCGCCCGATAACTTTGGCTGCTGTTGGATTGGTTTTTTTTACGACAGGATTAGTTGCTGTTGTGGCGCACTGGCTGATTGATGATATTTCTTGGCCGTTAGCCTTTTTACTAGGTGCCATTGTTTCGCCCCCAGATGCCGTTTCTGCAACAGCTATTACGAAAGGTTTAGGCCTAAATCCAAGATTGATTGCCATTCTCGAAGGAGAAAGTTTAGTTAATGATGCCAGCGGTCTTGTGGCTTATAAATATGCATTAACAGCTATTACAGCAGGAAATTTCGTTTTGTGGGAAGCAGGGCTCAACTTTGTTTTAATGTCAATTCTTGGTATCGCAATAGGTTTAGCTATTGGATTTATAATGTATTATATCCATAAAAGATTTGTCTGCGATGATATTATCGAGGTAACACTTACTTTGTTAACACCCTTTTCAGCCTACCTTTTGGCAGAGCATTTTCATGGTTCGGGAGTTTTAGCTGTGGTAACTACAGGACTTTTTTTGGCAGCGAGATCGGGAACTATTTTCTCTCATGAAAGCCGAATAATGACCAATACAATCTGGGATGTTTTAAATAATATTTTGAATGGTTTAATCTTCATTTTAATTGGACTGCAGTTAAGACAAATTATGGAAGGAATTAATAGCTATTCTGGAACCTCCTTATTTATCTGGGGAGCGGTAATTAGTGTGGTAGTAATTCTCGTTCGTTTTTTGTGGGTTGTTCCCGCTACAATGCTCCCTAGAATGATTAGTAAACGAATACGCCAAAAAGAAGAGTTTGATTACCGCAATATGATTGTTTTCGGCTGGTCAGGAATGCGTGGTGTGGTTTCTATGGCAGCTGCTTTGGCGCTTCCTTTAATGCTGAATAAAACAGAAGAATTCCCGCTTCGTAACCTGATTATTTATTTGGTTTTTTGTGTGATATTGTCCACTTTGGTTATTCAAGGACTTACGCTTCCGTGGCTTATTAAAAAGCTGAAAATCGAACGTTATTCTATTTTAGCTGAAGAATATGGTATTCGTAATACGATTGTTTCAGAAACCATTGCTCATATCGAAGATAATTTCTCTTTATTGGATGATGAATTGCTGCACAATATTAAAAGCAAATATGAAGTGAAATTTAACCGACTACAAAAGACAGAGCTTCCGGCTAATTTTTTTGGAAATGGAAAAGTGTTAGGAGGACAAATATTTAATGAATTTACCAGAGTTCAGATTGATCTTTTAAATGTTGAACGCAGTAAGCTGGAAGCCATGCATAAAAAAGGATCTGTAAACGAAGAAATTTTTAGAAAAATAGAAAAGGAACTAGATCTTGAAGAAACTCGTTTATGGATGGAAATGTATGAGGAATAATTGTGAATGGTGAGTTGTTAATTGTTAATTGTCAATTGAAAAAACACAAGAAAACTTTATTGAGCTTTGTCAAAGTTTAAAACTTTGACAAAGTTTTTTTTTAAACCATCAACTATCAACCACAAACCATCAACAATTTAAATAACCCCCATTTTCTGCATCAAAAATGTAGCGCTTTTGTTTTTACAGATACCATTTCTTAGTTTGTAATCAAAATGTAATTCGTTGTTTTGAATTTCTGCTTCAAAACATTGATTCGTTAAAATATCAGGATATTCATTTGTGGTAAGACAAACCTCAATGTCATGCGTTGCAATGGCTCCGATTGCTTTTTTAGAAATTATTTTTTTCACCACTTCAATCGTTCCATTTCTTTTATCGTCAGAATTCGTTCCTCGTAAAATTTCATCTAATAAAACAAAAGCGGGTTTGTTTTCAAGTTCATCCATGATCTGTTTTAAACGTTTAATTTCAGCAAAAAAGTAAGATTCACTATCCGATAAAGAATCAGATAAACGCATTGAAACTAATACTGGCAAAGGATGTACTTTAGCTTCTGAAGCACAAACAACAGAACCAATTCCGCTAAGAACCATATTGATTCCCAAGCTTCTTAAAAAGGTACTTTTTCCTGACATATTTGAACCGGTCAAAATCACGAAAGAAAGCGGATAAAAATTAGTATCATTTCCAATTCTTGTAACAGGATTTAAAAGTGGATGACTAAGGTTTTTAAATTCAATTTTATATTCGGAATTGATTTCAGGGAAAACAAAATCGGAATTATTATAAGCTAAATTGGCAAGACTGTTCAAAGCTTCAATTTCTCCAATAATAGAAACCCAATGATCAATTTCAGAGGAATAATTTTCTTTCCATTTTAAAAGTGCTTTTAAAACATGCAGGTTAAATAAGAATGTTCCGTTGAATAGGGTTGCTGTTACAAAATTACTGATGGTATCCATTCTTGAAAATAATTCTGAAAGCTGTTTCAAATGCTGGCTTGCTTTGGCATTCTTAAAAACAAGCTGTTCTTGTAATCGAAGTAGTTTTTTGGACTGGAAATTTTCATTTTCAATTTTCTCAATCAGTAAACTATATTGTTTTATAATTTTATCTACATTATCTGCTTTTGCAATTTCAGATTGAATTCTTTTTACAGCTCTTCCTAAAACAATTAGATTGGCAATAAAAATATAAGTCAGATAGGAAAGAATTATGGTTTTAGAAGTAATAAAATAGGCTGCCAAAAATCCAAAAAACAAGGTTGGCAATATAAATGAAAGTGCATTTAATACTTTAGGCAGAGAATTATTTTTAAAAGAAGCCCAATAATTAATTGCTTCATAAGATTTCTTAGAATCTTGACTCATAATCCCTAAAGCCTGAAATTCCTGCCTCCATTCTAATTTATCTTTTAATTCGTTAACAGCTTCTTGATTTTCCAAAATTTCAGATTGAGGAAGTGTATGCAGTAAAAGATCAGCAAGCGTTTTTTTTCCGACAAATGTCGCCGTTCGATTTAGATTTTGAAACAAAGAATGTTCGCCAAAAATGTCCAAATCATAAGCATAAGGATGATGAAAATCGATAAATTCTACTCCATTTTCAAAAGGTTTGTTTTCTCTTTTTAAGAAAATAATTTCGTTTCGATTAATTTTTAGAAGCGTATCAGCAAGCAGTTTCTGAAACGATAATCGCGAATGTATTTTCATTAAAAAAATAAAACCAGCAAAAGATAAAACAGCTAGAATGACATAAAGTATTTTGTCTGTTTTAATGTAATTGAACATAAAAAACAATAAAAGAAAAATACTTAACAACCTTAAAAGGCTTATGCTGTTATATTTTTTGTTGGTTTTATGATATAGTTCCGAATAAATCTCGATTTTGTCCTGATATGCTTTCATTATATTATTTTACTGAAATACAAATATAGTTTTTAAGAGACAAAATGAGTACATATTCAGTTTTAATCTTCGTGCATAATTAATACAGGAATAGAAACTTCTTTAGATATTTTTTTACTGAAACTAGAATCGAAAAGACTTTCAAAGAACGATCTTTTATGCGTAATTGTAGTTAAGATATCGATGTCTTTGTAGAGAATAAAATCAGTTATAGTATCTTTTACATCGTCACTTGGCAGAACCAAAAACTCTACATTTTCGTTTGCAAACTCTTTTTCCCATTCTTTTATGGTGGCGTCAGAGACATCAGAATTAGAAGTTCTTACGTATAAACTTTTGACTTTTGCATCTGTTTTTTTTGCGATTTTCAAGATTTTTTTCAATTCTTTTTTATCTTTTTCACGGTAACGTGTTGTAAAACCAATTGTTTTTACTTTTTTAAATTTAGCATCAACTGGCACACACAAAACAGGAACTTCAACTCCAGAAATAACAGAACTGGTATTAGAACCCGTAAAGAATTTTGTCCAGTCAGAAACGCCGCTTGTTCCCATGATTACAAAATCAATTTGGTCCTCTTCGACTGCATTTTTAAGATTATAAATAAGATCACCGTCCATTAAGCGGTGTTTAATAACAATATCATCTAATTTTCGTTCAGCGGCAATAGTGCGTAATTTTGGAATTTCATCTTTGAACATTTCAAATTTTGCTAATTCAATAGAAGTGTATATTGAAGCATAATTCTCTGGAAAGAACTGGCTGTCATAAACGGGAATCTCAAATGTATGAAGCAAGATCAATTCGGCTTTTACAACTTTGGCAAATTCTAAAGCATGGACAAATGCATTTGTAGCAGCATCAGAGAAATCGGTAGGGAATAATATCTTTTTCATTTTATTGAGGATTAAGGTTTGTCTCTCAAATTTACTCAATCTCACAGTAAAACAACCTGATAATTATCAGTATTTTAACACTTAATAATTTGTTAATATATATTAATTTTATGTTTTGAAGAAGAATTTCAAACCTAACTTGGACCGAAACAATTTCTGCCTTTTTTTGTACCTTTGCCGCATGATAAATCAAGATTCTATAGTTGCTTTAGCTACACCATCAGGAGCTGGAGCTATCGCCATAATTCGAATTTCGGGAGCCGAGGCCATTACAATTGGTAATTCGGTTTTTAAATCTATAAAAAATAAGGATTTAACGAAACAGAAAACACATACACTACATCTAGGACACATTATTGACGAAAACAAAACCCTTGACGAAGTTTTGGTTTCTGTATTTAAAGGCCCAAATTCTTATACGGGTGAAGATACAATCGAAATTTCGTGTCACGGATCTACTTATATCCAACAGCAGATTATTCAATTATTGCTTCGAAAAGGCTGCAGGATGGCAGACGCAGGTGAATTTACACTTCGCGCTTTTTTAAACGGAAAGTTAGATTTATCACAGGCAGAAGCAGTTGCCGATTTAATTTCTTCCGATAATGAGGCCTCACACCAAATTGCCATGCAGCAAATGCGAGGTGGATTTAGTAATGAAATTGCAAAACTTCGTGAAGAGCTTTTAAATTTTGCTTCATTAATTGAATTGGAATTGGATTTTGCAGAAGAAGATGTAGAATTTGCTGATAGAACTCAATTTCATGAATTGCTGAACAGAATCGAGTTTGTTTTGAAACGTTTAATTGATTCTTTTGCGGTTGGAAATGTAATTAAAAATGGAATTCCTGTTGCGATTGTTGGTGAACCAAATGTTGGTAAATCAACTCTATTAAATGCTTTATTAAATGAAGAAAGAGCTATTGTTTCGGATATTGCAGGAACAACGCGTGATACCATTGAAGATGAATTGGTAATTGGCGGCATCGGATTTAGATTTATTGATACCGCAGGAATTCGTGATACCAAAGATGTTGTAGAAAGCATCGGAATCAAAAAAACTTTTGAAAAAATAGAGCAGGCACAAGTTGTAATTTATTTATTTGACGGCTTAAAATTTCAAACTTCAAGCTCTGACTTTGTTTCTGAAATTGAGCAGATCAAAAATAAATACCCGCTTAAACCACTTCTTATTGTTGTCAATAAAAAAGATATTTTATCGGCTGAAGAAGTACAAAATATCACCAGTAAATTGGAGAATCTGAATGCAAAACTGTTATTAATTTCTGCGAAAGAAAAAATAGGCGTTGAGGATTTAAAAAATGAACTGCTTTCGTTTGTGAACACAGGAGCGCTTCGAAACAATGAAACAATTGTGACCAATACAAGACATTACGATTCTTTATTAAAAGCTTTGGATGAAATTCAGAAAGTAAAATTCGGTTTAGAATCCGGTCTTTCAAGCGATTTAATGGCGCTTGATATTCGTGAGGCTTTATACCAATTTGGGCTTATTACAGGCCAAGTCTCTAATGACGAATTATTGGGTAATATTTTTGCTAATTTCTGTATTGGCAAATAGAGCAAACAAAATAAAGCAAAACAAAAATAAATAAACGAGTTAAAGTATTGATAAACAATATTTTAACTCGTTTTTTAATTACTTTTCCTTTTGGATATTAAGCGATGTTTTGATTAAATTTGTACCTCGTGTGTACCTCCAAAAACTGAGGTACAGGAAATATTTTTTTTTGGCCAAATTATGGCACATAGAGACACACATAGTCACAGTGGGACACTTAAAGTCACATATCTATGAGTTCAAAAATTGAGATTACCAGAATCTGTGAATTCTGTAAAAATGAATTTACAGCACGCACAACAAAGACACTTTACTGTTCGCTTAAATGCAGCTCCAGAGCCTATAAAGCAAGGACTCGCCAGTCTAAAATTGACCACAGCAACAAACAGACAGAAACGGCCAAAAATCCAAATCTGGAAGTAATTAAGACAAGAGATTTCATCGATGTTAATATGGCCAGTAATTTGCTCGGTATCAGCAAAAGGACTATTTACAGGCTGATCCAGCGCGGTGAACTTGATATTGGCAAATTCGGAACCAGAACCGTTATCCGAAGATGTGATTTGGACAGCTTTTTTTCTATTCCTTTACAGGAAGCCATGCTCCGCCCTGTTCAGGAATTTCCAGGACTGGATAAATGTTATACCATAACTCAGATTCAGCAGAAATTTGGAATTTCAAATGGAGCTTTATATTTGCTGATACAAAGACATGGAATAATTAAATATTCCGTTGGAAAGTTTAATTACGTAGCAAAAAAAGATATTGATATAATATTTAATGTAAGAGAAAAATGAAAAAAGGAAATGTAAGATTGAGAAAAAAGCTTATGGCGAATGGCATGTTATCCCTTTACTTGGATTTTTATCCGCCAATATTAAATACAGAAACTAATAAGTACACAAGACGTGAATTCTTAAGACTGTACCTTTACGAACATCCAAAGAATAAAATTCAGAAAATTTCCAATATTGAAAATCTGCACACAGCAGAACTTATTCAAATTCGCAGACAGAATGAAATGCGCAAACATGATGTGTATAGTGAGTTTGAAAAAGAGCAGCTGGAAATTCAGAGGATTGGGCAGGGCTCATTTTTAGAGTATTTTAAAAATTTGGGAGATAAAAAAGAGGGAAATAATTATCAGATTTGGTACACAGCAATTATTCATTTTGAAAATTTTCTTTCAGGGCGCGACGTTACTTTTAAAGATATAACAGTGACGCTAATTGATGATTTCAAAGAATATTTATTAAAAGCCAAAAACAGAAGAGATACCGGAAACAGCCTGGCAAGAAACACAGCTCTCTCCTATCACAATAAATTAAAAACTACGCTTAAAAGAGCTTATAAAGAAGGTAAGCTTCGGACTGACATAAACGCTGGGATAGATTCCATCAAAGAGCAGGAGTCACAGCGAAATTTTCTTACTTTAAATGAAGCCAAAAAATTATTTGCAACTCCTTGTTCTAAAAATATTGTCTATAAAATTTCAATGTTTTCGATCCTTACAGGAATTAGATATTCAGATATAGCTAAATTAACGTGGTCAGAAGTTCAATATAGAGAAGATGACGGTTATTATGTCAGGTTTAAGCAGAAGAAAACTGAAGGGTTGCAGACTATACCAATTTCAAACGAGGCATTTGAAATCCTCGGGGAAAGAACAGAAGAAGATGATAAAGTATTTGCAGGATTAAAAAAATGGGAAATGGATAGAGTACTGCCGGTTTGGATTGCTCAAGCTGGAATTACAAAACATATCACCTTCCATTGTTTCCGGCATACTTATGCTACATTGCAGCTATTCTCAGGAACTGATATTTTTACGGTTTCTAAAATGCTTGGCCACAAGAGTGTCAAAACTACGCAGATTTATACTAAAATAATTGATGAGAAGAAGAGAGAAGCATCTACGAGAATAAGTTTAAAATAAAATACTGCAAAATAAGAAAGACATCATTCAAAGTGATGTCTTTCTTATTTATTTAAATCATTTTTTAGAATTGAATTCTGCTTCAGTTTGTTAATGAATTTCGGTTATAGTTTTAATCCTGACCCATTATAAGCAGCTTTCCAAAGATTTCCAGTCAGCTTTCTAAACAGACAATTAAAGCTGGGAATTTAGTATCGCCTTAAATCAATGAAAGAAGAAATAGTACTGGTGCAGAATTCTATTGTCCAGTCTTCAGTAATCCCGATTAAAAAACCTTGCAGCTGAATTTTCCTGGAATATGTATCGGTTCCTGGTCAACGTTTGTTAATGAACCAGATCTCGGTTAATTATATCTGTAATCTTTTGCAGGCAGATAAATTTAAAAAATACTATATCCTTTATAAACCTGAATCCTTTTATAAACTTGAACTATAGCGATAACAGCATAATGACAATACTATCATTATCTGTATTAATAATGATGTTACTGTATCTGGCTGAATGTATAAATAGTATTGGGCAGATCGGAACGCATATGCTCCAGCGCAGCATTAAGATTAGTCTGAACACCAATGCAGAGCTGCTGCATGATCAATTTTAATTCACCAAAGTCAGAAGGCTTGACAATATAAGCTGCAGCGCCCAGTGAATTCGCCTCATCTATGCCCTTGGTCCGCGAGGAGGTTGCCATCATAATAACCGGCACGTTTCCAAATCTAGAATCCAGCTTAATGAGTTTTAACAGTTCCCATCCGTCCATTTTTGGCATGCCGGCATCTAATACTATTAAATCCGGCAGTGAATCCAATTCAGAAAGTAATTTCAATGCGGCATCGCCGCTGTCCACAAACTTAACTGCAAAAGTTTCTTCTGTCCCAGCCAGTGCCCACTTAAAAAACTCTGCATCGTCATTATCATCATCAACCAGTAAAATTATTTTTCTATTCATCTCTGTTAATATAATATTACAGTAATTCTTTGAAGCCGCAGTGCTTTAAGTAAAATTAGATATCCATTCTATGTAAAGCAAGAGAAAACAGAATTTTATTCATAATTTAATAACTGCCGACGATAAACTAATTTGAGGATAAACTACTATTCTGAAGTATTTAGAAACGTATTTACAGTAATTCTGATTACAGCTTAAAATCAGCATTTTACTCGTCTTATAAATATTTCATGAAAAATGCCGTCCTTCGACTGCCATTGGAACAGCGTATCGAAAAACAGCAGTATTTGGAGGTATTATGCTATTTTTGAAATTAAAAGCACCGTTATAAAACCTGCAATGGATAAAACCATCAAATTGATAATCAAGTCTTTTCTTTTTCTGGATGCAGCAGCATGATTCATTTTTTTAAATTTTCTTTCATTTTTCATTTTCATATTTCTTTATAGTTAAACATAATAAGGCACAAGCGATGCTGTCTCGTAAATTATTTACAGGATTATATAATCAGGAAATAATGCAGGATTTAGAACAGCTTCTATCTGGAAGCTGGAATCGGTAAAATTATTGGCTGCGGCAGACTGGTAAGATCTTTCAGTCTGAACTGTTTTTTCAGAAATTGGACTTTATTAAATGTTCATGCAGCATCTCTAATAACACCTCCCGAATGTCCCGAGTACAATACTACGGGAGTTTTCTCGAGCCCTTCCATTTTCCTGAGCAGCTTAAGAAATTCAGATCCGTCCAGATATGGCATATGATAATCCAAGAAAATGATATCAGGCGTTTTCTTTGGAGCCTGCAGCATTTTCAAAGCATCAAACACATTACTCCGGATCGAGTATTGAATCTTAACATCAATTGCATGAAGTGCGATGACAAATAGTTCCGCATCCTCGTCATCAACATCGACCAGCAAAATATCCCTGTATTTCATACCGCTAAATTAGAAAGTTCTCCCCAGCATGTTTTCATACAATTTACGCTTAGTGTTATACAATTTCCACAGGATGATTTTCAACTGTTTTTTTATTGGAAAGTGATTGTTAGAAATGTCTGAAACCTGCCGCAGCAGCCCCTTTTCTACTGTACATTCATTGATTCGAAGTTCTGCTATTTACAATACGGCAAATGTTAATTATATAAATATAATTTAAAATTATATAAGCCAGATTATATTCTTAATCATACTTTTCATGTGCCAAAACTTATATCCAAAGAACACCAGATTATGAAAAAAAAATACTTCAAAAAAAGTTTGATTTGTTATTTAAGGTCGTAACTGTATTTTAGTCTGACGAAGGCTGGGAGTAAGGAATGAATATAGTGAATTCCTACCTGCCTGCTGCTTTGATCACCGCTGAACAGCAGGCTCTATATGCCTTTAAAAGCTGTAACAGCCGCGCACTGCCTTACTTATACTTTAAATTTAACAGCTTACTGAAATGACATATAAAAATATACTGCAGATTGATGATGACATTGATGACTGCGAATTTTTTATGGAAGCCCTGCATGCGGTTTCCAGTGCCGGATATACGGCAATCCAGAATCCGGTGGAAGCGCTGAATAAATTAATTCTTAATGAAATCAGACCTGATGTAATATTTCTTGATCTGAATATGCCGATCATGTCAGGCTTTGAATTTTTGACTGAAATAAAAAAACAGGACGGAATAAAAAATATTCCAATTATCATATTCTCCACCTCACAGATGGAAGAAATTAAAAGAAAAGCAAGAAATTACGGGGCATCAGGATACATCTCCAAGCCTAGTGATTTCAATGAATTAAAGAAAATTTTAGCAAATTACATCGGATGAAAAAAACCAGAAGCACAGCCGTACCTTCACCGTTTTTTAAATACAGTCTGTTAATACCTGCTGCCGCTGAAACACAGTGCACGTACTTATTACATTTTTAACAGAAGTAAAATGAAATTATCAACACAGATACTTTTAGCTTTTCTGCTGATACTGCTGCTCTCTGTTGCAGATTCTTATACGAATTACCGTTTATCCCTCAAAGTGGATCTCAATTCAAAATTCCTCTCGAAATCAGAAGAGATTATCCGGAACTCAAATAAAACCCACAGGGCTGTTCTGGAGATGCAGAGTGCGGTAAGAGGCTATCTGCTCACCAGTGACACCACATTTCTTCAAGCCTACTACAGCGGACTCAAAAAAGTACCTGTTTTCTTTCAGCAGCAGCGTATTCTAATTGCTGAGAGCAGCATCCAGCGCAGCATTCTGGATTCGATAGCCGTGCTGCACAACGGCTGGATCAGCTATACTTCGGAACTTATCAAAGCCAGAAAGGACAATCCCGGATTATATGAGCAGCTGCTGGAGAACAAACTTCGAAAACATGTCGGAAAGAACATTAATGATTCCATAACGGCAAAATTTAAGCGGTTTGACAAACTGGAATACAAAACCCGCCGGCGCCACAGCGAAATGCTGCTGCATTCCCTTCAGAAAACAAGGACCTATTCCCTTATCTTTCTCTCGCTGACTATTTTTGCAGGCATCTGCAGCACGGCATATATTGTGATCATGATTAACAACCGCATCAATTCCATGGTGCGTCTTGCCGATAACATTTCCAAAGGCCGATTTACAATAGTACAGGATTCCAGAAATGATGAGCTCAGCCATCTTGCATCCTCCCTTAATATTATGTCTGGAAAACTGCAGAAAAATATTGAGGAGCTGGAAAATAAAAATGCAGAGCTCAACAAGTTTGCCTATGTGGTCTCCCATGACCTCAAGGCACCTCTGCGCGGCATTTACAACGTGATCAGCTGGATTGAGGAAGATCTTTCAGAAGAAGTCTCCCCTGCCCTGCGGAATTATCTCAATATTATCCCTAAAAGAACACAGCGTATGGAAGCTCTGATAAACGGGCTGCTGGAATATGCCAGAATCACACGGAAAACGGCTCCCGAGCTTGTGGATACCGCTGCACTGGTCAGCGAGATTACCCAGTCGATAGTACCCCGGGAATTCACACTTAAAATTAATGACCTGCCCGAAATTTTCACCGAAAGACTTAAGCTGGAACAGGTACTTTCCAATTTAATCAGCAATGCCGTAAAATATTCCCAACCTGATTCGGGTTATATAGAAATCAGCTGTCTTGAAACAGCTGATTTTTACGAGTTTTCCGTAAAAGACCAAGGAATCGGTATCGATCCCGAATACCACGGAAAAATATTTGAAATATTCCAGACCCTGCGAGAGAAAAATGAAATGGAAAGCACGGGCATAGGACTGGCCATCGTAAAAAAGATAATTGACGAGCAGGGAGAAAATATAAGCGTGCAGTCCAAACCCGGAGAAGGAACAGCATTCATTTTTACCTGGAGAAACCATAAAAAAACATGAAAACACCAAACATCCTATTAATTGAAGATGACGAACTGGATACTATATCTGTGGAACGTTCACTGAAAAAACTGCAGATCAGTTATGTGCTGCATTGCGCATATAACGGTCTTGAAGCCCTAAAACTGCTCCGTGATCAAGAAAATCCTCTTCATCCGGATGTTATTCTTCTGGATATTAATATGCCCAGAATGAATGGGATCGAATTTCTTAAAATCCTGCGCTCGGATGACAGCCTGAAAGACTTGAAAGTATTCATTATGACCACCTCCTCTGAAAACACCGACCGTGTTACAGCTGAGGAGCTGGGAATATCAGGCTATATCATAAAACCGCTTAACTATAACGATAATACCAAAAGACCCGACTCCATGGATGCTTTTGTGCAGTTCCATCTTCGGAAAATACTATTGGACGAAACCGTCTAGCCCCATACCCTGCCCCATCACCCAAAATTTAATCAAGCCTAGAACAGCCTATTATGAAAAAGACAAAACAAACCAAAGAAATACCTGCTGAGGAGATACTTCTGGTTCTGCCTGTTGTGACGGATGAAAAAAAGTCCGGCCAAACCCCACAGAATAAGCCGGAAGAATCCATACTGACTGATGCAGAGTTTTTAAAAATACTGACGAAAGTCAAAAACGGTAATTTCTCCCAGCGTTTCCCGACCGACCAGAGCGGAATTAAAAGATCCATCTGTGATACGCTGAACGAAATAATTGATCTTAACGAAAGAATGGTCTTTGAATTTCAGAAAGTCGGAAAAAGCATCGGTAAGCAGGGAAAACTGACCAACCGCGTTGTCCTAGACGGCGCAAGAGGTTCGTGGAGCTCCTGTGTGGATTCGGTCAACACCCTGATCTCTGATCTGGTGCATCCGACTATCGAAATAGCGCACGTAATCACTTCTGTTGCCAAGGGAAATCTGTCGCAGGAAATGCCGTTATCTATTGAAGGAAACCCGCTTCAGGGAGAATTCCTCAGAATTGCCAAAGAGGTGAACGGAATGGTGAAACAGTTGAACCTTTTCTCCATGGAGGTTACCCGTGTGGCACGTGAGGTTGGAACCGATGGAAAACTGGGCGGACAGGCAAAAGTTAGAGGTGTCGGAGGCGTATGGAAAGACCTGACCGATTCTGTAAATAAAATGGCCAGCAACCTTACCGGACAGGTGCGTAATATTGCCGATGTGACAACAGCGGTGGCAAAAGGAGATTTATCCAAAAAAATTACCGTCGACGTAAAAGGAGAAATCTTAGAACTGAAAAATACCATCAATACCATGGTGGACCAGCTGAACTCTTTCTCTTCTGAGGTAACCCGTGTGGCTCGTGAGGTGGGAACTGAAGGAAAACTGGGCGGACAGGCTCAGGTTAAAGGAGTCGGCGGCACCTGGAAAGATTTAACAGATTCGGTAAACCAGATGGCATCGAATCTTACCGGACAGGTGCGTAACATTGCCGATGTAACAACCGCCGTAGCAAGAGGAGATTTATCTAAAAAAATTACCGTTGACGTAAAAGGAGAAATCCTTGAACTGAAAGACACCATTAATACGATGGTGGACCAGCTGAACTCCTTCTCTTCTGAGGTAACTCGTGTATCACGTGAAGTAGGTTCTGAAGGAAAACTGGGAGGCCAGGCAAAAGTACGAGGTGTCGGCGGGGTTTGGAAAGATTTGACCGATTCTGTAAATCAGATGGCATCGAATTTAACCGGTCAGGTGCGTAATATTGCCGAGGTAACAACAGCCGTAGCAAAAGGAGATTTATCTAAAAAAATTACCGTAAACGTTGAGGGAGAAATTCTTGAACTGAAAAACACCATCAATACCATGGTGGACCAGCTGAACTCATTCGGTTCTGAGGTAACCCGTGTGGCGCGTGAGGTAGGTTCTGAAGGAAAACTGGGAGGCCAGGCAAAAGTAAAAGGGGTCGGCGGCACCTGGAAAGATTTAACCGATTCGGTGAACCAGATGGCTTCGAACTTAACCGGACAGGTTCGTAATATTGCCGAGGTAACCACAGCTGTAGCAAACGGTGACCTTTCTAAAAAAATTACCGCTGTAGCCGAAGGAGAAATCCTGGAATTAAAGAAAACCATCAACACGATGGTGGATCAGCTCAACTCCTTCTCTTCTGAAGTAACGCGTGTGGCACTTGAGGTAGGAACCGAAGGAAAACTGGGAGGCCAGGCAAAAGTAAAAGGGGTCGGCGGCACCTGGAAAGATTTAACGGATTCCGTGAACCAGATGGCGTCCAACTTAACAGGACAGGTGCGTAACATTGCCGAGGTGACAACCGCGGTGGCAAAAGGCGATTTATCGCGCCAGATCACCGTGGATACCAAAGGAGAAATCTTAGAGCTGAAAAACACCATTAATACCATGGTGGGCCAGCTGAACTCCTTTGCTTCCGAGGTAACGCGTGTGGCGCGTGAGGTTGGTACCGAAGGAAAACTGGGCGGACAGGCACAGGTGGAAGGTGTCGGCGGCACCTGGAAAGATTTAACGGACTCGGTGAACCAGATGGCGTCCAACCTAACGGGACAGGTGCGTAATATCGCCGAAGTAACAACAGCGGTGGCAAAAGGAGATTTATCGCTCCAGATTACTGTTGACGTAAAAGGAGAAATCTTAGAGTTAAAAAATACAATCAATACCATGGTGGATCAGCTTCGAGGATTTGCTTCGGAGGTGACAAGGGTTTCAAGGGAAGTAGGTACCGAAGGAAAACTGGGAGGACAAGCGAATGTTCCTGGGGTCGCTGGAACCTGGAAAGATTTAACAGATTCCGTTAATCAGATGGCGGGTAACTTAACCGCTCAGGTACGTAATATTGCCGATGTGGCTATTGCGGTTGCCAACGGAGATATGTCCCGTAAAATTACCGTTGACGTTCGCGGGGAAATCCTCCAGCTGAAAGAAACCTTAAACACCATGGTGGACCAGCTCCGCGAGTTTGCCTCTGAAGTAACCCGTGTGGCGCGTGAAGTGGGTACAGAAGGAAAACTGGGAGGACAGGCCAACGTGCCGGGTGTTGCCGGAACCTGGAAGGATTTAACCGATTCTGTGAACCAGATGGCGGGTAACTTAACCACTCAGGTGCGTAATATTGCCGAGGTTACCATTGCCGTTGCCAATGGGGATATGTCCAAAAAAATTACAGCCGATGTCCGCGGAGAGATTCTCCAGCTGAAAGAAACCGTCAATACGATGGTGGACCAGCTCCGCGCCTTTGCCTCTGAGGTAACTCGTGTGGCGCGTGAAGTGGGTACCGACGGAAAACTTGGCGGACAGGCATTCGTTCCCGGAGTGGCCGGAACCTGGAAAGATTTGACGGATTCGGTGAACCAAATGGCATCGAACTTAACGGGTCAGGTGCGTAATATTGCCGATGTAACCAAAGCCGTGGCCAACGGTGACCTTTCCAAACAGATTACCGTGGACGTAAAGGGAGAAATACTCGATCTGAAAAACACTTTCAACACGATGGTGGAACAGTTAAACTCATTTGCATCCGAGGTAACCCGTGTGGCCCGTGAAGTGGGTACAGAAGGAAAACTAGGCGGACAGTCTGAAGTAAAAGGGGTTGCCGGAACCTGGAAAGATTTAACGGATTCGGTGAATGTAATGGCATCAAATCTAACGGGCCAGGTAAGAGGAATCGCCAAGGTAGTGACATCGGTAGCCAAAGGAAACTTAAAGCAGAAATTATCCATTGATGCCAAAGGCGAAGTAGCGCAGCTTACCGATACGATCAACGAAATGATTGATACCCTTGCCACCTTCTCTGATCAGGTGACCACAGTTGCCCGTGAAGTAGGTGCGGAAGGAAAACTCGGCGGACAGGCCAATGTGCCGGGAGCTTCAGGAACCTGGAAAAATTTAACGGAAAACGTAAACCAGCTGGCAGCAAACCTGACCACGCAGGTGCGTGCGATTTCTGAGGTGGCATCAGCCGTAACGCAGGGGGATTTAACCAGAACAATCGGTGTGGAGGCAAAAGGAGAAGTAGAAGCGCTTAAGGACACCATCAACCAGATGATTTACAACCTGAAAGCCACTACCCTTCGAAATCAGGAACAAGACTGGCTGAAATCCAATTTAGCTAAATTTACCCAGATGCTTCAGGGGCAGAAAGAACTGAAAGCCGTGACCACCAAAATCCTTTCCGAGCTTGCAGCGGTTGTAACGGCGCAGCACGGCCTGTTTTATATTTTAGAAGAAGGGGAAGAATTCATGGATTCCAAGCTGAACCTGATCGCTTCCTACGCCTATATCAAAAGAAAAAACTCCCTGACACAGTACGGCATGGGAGAAGGACTGATCGGACAGGTAGCCGTTGAAAAAGAAAGAATTATTCTGAGCAACGTGCCGAAAGATTACATTAAAATCAATTCCGGACTTGGCGATGCAAGACCCAAAGACGTTATCATACTTCCTGTTCTTTTTGAAGGAAGACTTAAAGCAGTTATTGAACTGGCCTCACTTGATACCTTCAGCCAGATCCACCTGGATTTCTTAGAAGGGCTGACAGAAAGTATCGGTATTGTCATTAACACCATCGAATCCAACTCGAGAACCGAAGAACTGCTGGTGCAGTCACAGTCTCTTGCCAGCGAGCTGAAAAGCCAGCAGGAAGTGCTTAAAAATACCAACGAGGAACTGGAGGAAAAAGCCATACTGCTGGCTAACCAGAAAGAGGAAGTGGAACTTAAAAACCAGGAAGTCGAGGTGGCACGAAAAGCGCTGGAAGAAAAAGCAGACCAGCTCACACTGACCTCTAAATACAAATCAGAATTCCTGGCCAATATGTCCCATGAGTTAAGAACACCTTTAAACAGTTTACAGATTCTGGCCAATGAACTGATCGCCAACCGCGACGGCAATCTGTCAGACAAACAGATCCAGTTTGCCAAGACAATCAACGCCTGCGGAGATGACCTTATCCAGCTGATCAATGATATTCTGGATCTTTCCAAAATTGAGTCGGGCTATATCTCTGTGGATTACAATCCGATCAGCTTCGAGGAGATCAGCCGATTTGTGGCCTCTACCTTCAACCCTATTTCACAGGCTAAACATCTTAATTTTGAGATTCTTATGGACGAGAATCTTCCCGATATGATGGAAACCGATTCGCAGCGTCTGAACCAGATCCTGAAAAATCTGCTTTCCAACTCGTTTAAATTTACTGAGAAAGGCAGCGTGAAACTCAGCATTTATAAAGCAGACCGCAGCTGGAAAACCAGAAGCAGCAGCCTGGATAATGCAGAAGCCGTTGTTGCCTTTGAAATTTCGGATACCGGAATAGGCATCTCAAAAGAGAAGCAGAACATCATTTTTGAGGCCTTCCAGCAGGCAGAAGGCTCCACCAGCCGTAAATACGGAGGAACCGGTCTGGGACTTTCTATCAGCCGCGGACTGTCGGATCTTCTCGGGGGAAGCATCGAACTGGAAAGCGATACCAATACAGGAAGTAAATTCACCCTGTTCCTTCCTCTTAAATTTGTTCATATACCCGAAATAGAGGATATAACAGTCAATGAGGAAACTAATGTGATCCATGCTGGAAAAAGCCGTCTGAAATCCCTTCCGTCATCCAGTTTTAATACATCGGGAACGGAACTTCATTTTACGGATGAAATCGGCGACGACCGAAATGATCTTAAAGAAGATGATAAAATAATGCTGATCGTGGAGGATAATGAAACCTTTGCTAAAATTCTTCTTGAGCAAGCCCATCAGCACAATATCAAAGCACTGGTCACAACAAGAGGAAATGATGTTGTGGATTACATTAACCAGTTCCAGCCTCATGCCATTACAATGGATCTTAATATGCCGGATGCCAGCGGATGGAAAATCCTGGACAGGCTGAAAACAGACTTTAACCTGCGCCATATTCCCGTCTACATCATCTCAGGGGAAGACGAACGCAATAAGGGGCTGAAAAGAGGTGCAAGAAACTTTCTGGTAAAACCAGTGAAAAATGACACTCTGGCTTCTCTTTTCAACGATATCCAGCATTTCAAAAATAACCCGGAAAAGAACCTGCTTATTGTCGATGATGCTGTTTCTGAACTGCAGCGAATCGTGGAAGCAGTCCAGGGAGAAGACATTTCGATTTCAACAGCCCGAACTGCAGAAGAAGCAGTGGAACTTATCAAACAAAAATCATTCAGCTGCATTATACTGGATCTGGCGCTACCGGACGCAGACGGAATGGATCTTATCGATGACCTTGAGAACAGTATCAGCGGACAGGAAACAGCGATAATTGTGCATTCTGCAGGAGATCCAACTAAAAAACAGCGCAGCAGACTAAGCCGTTTTGCACACAGCATTATCACCAAAAGTGCAGTTTCAATGGATGAGCTTGTGGACCAGACTGCACTATTTATGCACCGCGTGCATAAAGAACTTCCAGAAAATATGAAAAAGCGCATAGAAACCTATTATTTGAAAGAAGATGTTTTGATCAATAAAAAAGTGCTTCTTGTGGATGATGATGTCCGAAACCTCTTTGCCCTGACAACAGCACTGGAAAGATTCGGTCTTGAAGTGATAAGTGCTGAAAGCGGCCATGAAGCCATTGAGATTCTCAATGGAAACCAGACAGTGGATATCGTGCTGATGGATATCATGATGCCGGAGCTTGACGGATACGAAACCATGAAAATGATCCGAAAAAACAGCAGGCATAAAGATCTGACCATTATTGCCGTAACAGCAAAGGCGATGAAAGGCGACCGCCAGAGATGCATCGAATCGGGGGCTTCAGACTATATAACCAAACCGGTTAATGTGGAACAATTATCTTCTTTAATGAGAGTCTGGCTAAAATAATGGAAATCCCTATGGAAAATTATCCCGTAAAAATATTAATTGTTGATGATAAAAAGGAAAATCTGCTGTCCCTTCAGGTTATCTTAGCCGACCGCGGATACGAATTTGTGGAAGCCGCTTCGGGTAAAGATGCACTGAGGATTCTGCTTAAGAACCAGGATTTTGCCATTATCCTGATGGACGTGCAGATGCCGCTGATGGATGGATTTGAAACTGCGGAGCTCATAAGGCAGAGCGACAGATTAAAACATGTTCCCATCATCTTTCTTACCGCCAATATGAACACCTCGGACTATATCTTTAAAGGATACCAGTCCGGAGCCGTTGATTATATGATCAAACCGCTTTCTGCTGAAATACTGCAGGCAAAAGTGCTGGTGTTTACCGAACTCTATAAAAAGAACAAGCAGCTGCAGCTGAAGGAAGAGGAAACTGCCGCGCTGAACCAGAAAATTATAAAAGCAAACGAAGAGCTCGCAAAACAATACAGCGCTATAGAAAAACATGCCGAGGAATTAAAACAGAAAAATGCAGAACTGGATGCTTTTACCCAGGTGTCCAGCCATGACCTGCAGGAACCGCTGCGCAAGATCCAGACTTTCACCAATATGCTGCTTGCCAAAGAATACCATAACCTGAGTGAGGACGGAAAAATGAAATTTGACCGTATACTATACGCGGCCAACCGGATGCGCGACCTGATAAATGATCTGCTGGCCTTCTCGCAGGCCAATAATACTGACCGCATTTATGAAGATGTGGATCTCAATACATTAATTGCTCAGGTAAGAGAGGCACTGGCCGAGACCATTCTGGAAAAAAATGCCGCAATTACCGCTGAGCTGCATGGCAGAATCCATATTATACCCTTTTTATTTGTACAGCTTCTTGAAAACCTGGCTACAAACGCCTTAAAGTTCTCCAGAAAAGATGTTTCTCCTGCCATAGAAATCAAAAGCCGTCTGGTGCAGGGAAAGGATCTGGGAAATGATAAATTACAGCCCCTGCAGCAGTACTGTTATATCAGCTTTAAAGACAACGGTATCGGATTCGAACCCCAGCACAGTGAAAAAATATTCGGCGTTTTCCAGCGTCTTCACAGCAGGGATGACTACGACGGTACAGGCATCGGACTGGCAATTGTGAAAAAAATAGTCGATAACCATAACGGACTAATCACCGTAACTGCGCAGCCGATGCAGGGAGCGGTATTCCATATTTATATTCCCCAATAGCCGGAAGCTGCAAAAACTTCCCGCCAGTCCGCAATATGGAAACCAAAATCATAAACCGCCCAAGCAGACTCCAATACAAGAAAAAGGATTAAGACTGTTTCTTAATCCTTTTTTCATCTGCATCTTTTTTTTTCAAGACTATTTATCAACCCGTATTGATGCTGATTTTAAATTATATAACTCCATCCCAAAATTCTGTAATTTGGAAAGCCGGCCGGTATCTTATTTTTGAATTGTAAAATTTAAACAACCGCTAAATTATTAAATATGATCGCATCAGCAGTCCGTCCAGTTCTAAAACCATTAAAATCATTTCCTCTCAAATCCCGCGTAAACTGCCCGGATCTTTACCAAAAAAGTGATGATGAGCCAGACTTTGACTGTGAATTTTTATATGCATCTACGGATGGGATCGAAAACGAAAGCATAATTGATCCGGACCCCGAAGATGAGCGCCTAGATGAATTTAATGATAACCAGTGGGATGCAGACATCTACGATCCTTATCTGGAATCCACCTATTATTAAACAGGGATTCCCAGCTGTCTCTTTTTAATTTTAGAAAATAAAAAAATAAAAAACTTACTATTGAAAAGTCCTGATAAGGTGTGGGTAAATTATATAAAAGAATCTGCCTGTTTTATTTATGCAGTTCTTTATTAGCCAGTATCTGCTGCGCCCACCCGGGTTTGTCATCACCATAACGGTCCGGTTTTCCCACACTCAGCTGCGTATTCTTATACTGCTGGTTTCTAACTGTCTTGCGATGCATTACCAGATAATAAAAATCCCTTTTGTGCTCCGACAGCACCTGCAGCCCTCCAGATACATGGCTGTACCTGAACTTTAAATGAATCAGAATCTTTGCAAGCTCTAAAGTGTCATCTTTTCCGATGCACCAGTAAAGCAGATTGCCATGCTCAAATAATGTCTTCAATGCCTTATAACCGCGTGATGATGCACGCAGTCGGGAAGATGCCAGCACATAGGCATTCACTTCCAGTTCTTGTTCCGCTGTCATGTTTTATAGAATTTAAAGCAGTAAAATTAGTTACAAAACGAAACACCAAATAAGACACAATTGTTCTAATTCATAACATTAACATAAAATACAGAATTATACTACTGAGAAATACATTAAATAAAAAAGGATCCGCCGGAAATAAAAAACACATTAAAAGCGGCGATAACTTCAATCCCTTCTTTTAAATCTCTGATCCGCCTCCTGCTGTATTTCCGCAATGGTTTTGATCCGTCCGGACTTTATCCAGTCCAGCAGCTCCGATCTTAAAAAATAAAGCCGTTTTCCCTGCTTGTGTACAGGAATCTCATTTCGGCAGACTTTCGAGTATAGGGTTGGAACCGAAAGCTTGATCAGTTTTGAGGCTTCAATGATAGTCATCAAATCTGCATTTTCAGGCTCGGAAGGTTTATTTTTAATCTCTTTTAAAAGACGTTCAATATTTTCCACCCGAAGGGAAAGTGTTCCTAAGATATTGGGAAGATCTTCAAAAGTAAATGGTTTCATAACAGTGCTGTTTTAAGTATGTCAAAATCAAAAAAATATATTCTGCTGCCCCTTGTTTTCTTAAAAGAAGGCTCGTAGCGCAGATAACCGTATTCGTGCAGTTCCTGCAGGCATTTATGGTAAGTGGATTTGGAGGAAATTTTAACAATCTGAACCATCTCCACCCTGAAGATCTCAATGGGATTGATAAAACCCTTAACGGCTCGGTACTGCAGCAGGCCCGCATAAATGGCAATATGGGTGCTGCTGATCCTAAAATCTTTTTCAATTGCAGCAAAGAAATCCGTTAAGGGTTTTAAATTTTCCATGATACTTATTTTATTCTTCTGCCTCTTCTCTTTCTCTCTCCCCTCTTTTGATAAAACCGCTGTACTGGCTGTACTACCGGATGCTGTTTCGGGACGCTTTGCGGCAGATTTTTTTTATCTTTAAGTAAACCAGTCAGGGTAATTTTCTTGAGTCCCTGGTCATACATATTTAAAAACTTATGCTGCGGATCCGCTTCAATTACAAGCTTCTGCACTACTCCATCTTTCTCTACAGAAACGGATTCCCTGCTCCCGTCTTTAAGCGCATTAATTACACGAAAAATCTGTGTCCGGCTGTCGGCTGTTAAAGGAAGTACTGTTAAAGCTTTTTCAATATCATATCCATAGGCCTCTGGAAACTGTTTGATTCTATAGCTTCCGGCAGCATCTTTATCATTAAAATCAAACTGTTTCCAAAATCCCGCCGCCATTACTGCACGTCCCGAAAGCATCTCATAGGCCTTTTTTGAACTGAAGATCCCGGGCTCATCAGCACTAAAATAATGGTTCCTATTCTGGGCTGTCTTAGATAAATCATGAAGACCGGCCTTAAAGCCTTCAAACTGATACCGGCCTGATTCCTCCTTTTTAAAATGCAGCGAGAAATCCATTCTCTCTTTTTCATTTACATAATAGGATAACGGAACAGTAAATGCTGCATGTCCCAATGCCATATAACGTTCCGTCTTAACAGCGGCATCTTTAAAACCTGCACTAAAGAGCTGATCCATGACTGCTTTTTTATTTTTGACTTCTGCACCAGTCTGCATGCGGTTCCTTAATTTATTTAAAACTGCCGAAGTCGCTATTCTATACAGTATCTGGGATAATCTGCCGGGGTAAAGCTGTTTTATTAAATTAAGTCTTTCATTTCTGATCAGATAGAGCATTGAACGCTCTTCCAGATAGCTTGTGTTTTTATACTTTACCAGAATGTTTTCATGCCAGCGCAGTTTCTCTCTGAGAATTGAATTTTCTACAGAGGGACTTGAACCAAAAAGTTTCCGGAGCCTTGCTTCCTTAGCCTGCCAGTGCGCAGTTTCTATCTCCAGCCTGCTGTCATGAAGGTTTTCGTCCATAGCTTAAATTTTTAATTAATGAACCGTTACATGGACTGGCCGGTTTTTGTTTTTCGCTTATTAGAGTTTCTGGCACCCTGAGCGGGTTCTTCTTCATTGTCCTGTTTCTGGGTTTTATCCTGCTCCTTTGTGTAGTTCTGTTTCTGCTCCCTGCTTTCTCGATGGTTGATACGCTGTAAATTGGCATCATACACATTTACCGTCTTGAAGTGCGGATTCGCAGCTACATGCATCTTGCTTTCCGCACCGGACACTACAAAAGTGACGGACTGCAGATTGCCTTTTTTTAAGGAATTCAAAAGATCTTCCTTAAATTTCGGGGTCTCCAGTTCTTTGATGGAATGTCTGGACAGTGCCGCTTCCAGATCATAACCGTAATTCTGGTGGTACTGGTTCATTTTGAAGTTTCCGTTAGTGTCTGCATCGGTAAAGTTCAACTGAACCCAAGAATTATACATTTCTCCATCTCTATTTTTAAGATCTTTATTGACTGCCCTTCCATCCAGCAGATTAAAGGCTTCTTTCATCGTGAAAGTATTGTCCTTACTGACATAAAATATCTGCTCAGGTGCATGTTCAGCACCTTCTTTCTGAAGTGCCGCCTTATAGGAGTTAAAGAAGTACCTTTCGCTCTGGTCTGCTTTCTTAAAATAAAGCTCTGATGACAGCGTGCTTTTATCAAAGGAAGCTTCATGTCTGATTGTAAATTCCTTTTCCCCTTTTTCCATCTGCTCTTTCAGTACCGGTGTCAAAGCATCACCAAAACCTGTATATTTAATCTGATCCGCTAAAAAATCTAAATTTGTCTGATTCATGATATACTATTTTTAAATTAATATCTGCTTTTAATAACTGTTGAGAATCTCCACATTAATGAGATCATTATTCTTAATATCCACTTCGATCTGCCTGCCGCCATTTTTTTCAATAAGCTGCACCGTGAGGTATTTTTTCTCGGGAATGGTAAACTTGGATACCGCATAAACCTGCGTGAGTTCAGATTGATCAGGAACAGCCGATAATACGGACGTGCAGTATATTGGCAGTATCTCTATTTCCTGCGAGGCAGTACGCTTTGATTTCCTCTGGTCACGGATAAAAAAACGAAGCTGGTCGATATCATAACTTATTTTGGATCTGTTGCCCATAGCGAGTCTGAAATACAGCATATCCTGATGAATAAAAATACCCGTGACACGCAGCTGTATCTCAAATCTTGAACGGTTGAGGCCGCTTATCTTTTTCTTTTTAGACAGCGCAAGCGCGGCATACTGTTCAATTTTTTTCTGGTTATCATTCTCCTTCGAAAACAAAACCTCTTCATTAACGACAGCAGACAGGTCTGCCCTTACATTTAAATCAGGACAGGCTTCGTCATACATCAGCATAAAAACATAAAGCCTGTTATCCGCAGTAACAACAGTAAGGTTGGTGGTTATGAAATCGTGCTTTGCTGCTTTTAAAAGCACAATGTTCTCCACTCCTTTCGCTTTCTGCACTAAGACATCAGAACTGCCTTTATCAATGCTTTTCACAGGATAAGGAAAAACAATGCTGGTTGTTTTGGAATAGGCGATCTGCACCTTTTTCAGCTGCTCGGGGTTCAGACTGTAATCCTGCCTGCTGAACTGGGCACAGACCGATACGGTATTTAAACACACTGCAAGAAGCAGAACCCAATTTCTTTTTCTCATCCTTATCATTTTGATCCCTTTCATCTTCATTTCTTTCATCTTGATTTCTTTTAGTTATTTTAAATTCTTCTGTTTCTCATCATACAGCAGGATCTGATAGCCTGCCTTCACGACCACCTTGACCAGCTTCACTTTTTTACTCATCAGGCCTTTAGCTGCTTCAATTCCCATTCCCGCAGCCTGCGCTCCCCAGGAGTCCGTAACTCCTGTAAGTCCCAGAGTCTGGATGGAACGGTCTGCTGAAGCTTTAGCCGCATCTCTGTTAATAGCACCGGGAATATAAATTCCGGCAATGCCGTCCAGATCATACACACCTAGTTCAACAGGGAAAATAGAATTTCTATACTGTATATTCTCAATCTTAATTTCCAGCCGCTCTCCTTTTAAGGAGGCAGTGCCGTATAGAAAAGTATTCTTTGTAATTAAAACTTCATTGAGCAGAACATCATTAACCAGCCTGAGTTTTACCACCGATCCATTAACAATGGTCTGGGTTTCATGTATGACTGCTTCCACGGCATTTCCAGACTCTTCCAAAGCTGGGACAGCACCTGCACTATAAAACGCATTGGATTCTAAAGGAAAAGAAATTCTGCTCTGCTCCAGCGAAGTCATATTATCATCTTCTTTCTTACGGACGACCGTAAAGCTTTTTTCCTTTGAAACAGCCTCACGCTGCTTTACTCTTTCCTCTACCCTTGAAGGGTGCTGGATATCGAGAATATTCTCGAGCATGCCGCCAAGCTGCTGCAGTTCGGGATCAGGTTCCTGAGAGGTACCCATGGCTGACATCAGCTGCTCTAAATTTTTAATCTGCCCTGAAAGCTCATTGGAAGAACCGTAGTTTTCAAATTCTCTCATGTCCTGGCCGTACTTACTTCCAGAAGCAGGCTGGCTGATCGCCTTCTGCAGTGCCTCAAGCTTTTCATACACCTGCTGGTCTCTGCTGTCGGGAAAGGAAGTATTTAAACCCTGCCTGCTTTTCTGCAGTTCCTTTGCTTTAAAATCACCGGTTACAAAATCCGGTAATTCTCCCGATATTCCGCGTCCCGAATAATTGGGATCTTTTTTAATCTGTTCCTGGAGTTTAATGGAATCAACAGCCGCCTGATCATAATAGCTCATTTTATCGAGCGCTGAATCTTCCTTAAATTTGGGAATCGGAAGATTAAAATTGAATCCCTTTCCGGTATCCTGATCGGTAACTGCAGCTTCCATGCTGCCGCCTCCCAGCGTATAGAATAAAAAGGTTACAAATGGGAGCGTTAGAAGTGGCATTACTAATAGCATTTTACGCTTTTTATCTTCTTTAATCGATAGTGTTTTCTCTTTCATAATGTTGCTGTTTTAAATTAATGGTCTTGATAGTCTAAAGGGCTTAATGCCCTAATCCTCCTGCATCAGCTGAAGGATGCGTATATATTCCATATGAGGTAACCTGCTGCAGACAGCACGAAGAAAACCAGCAGGCAGATCAGTGTACTTCTGGAGCGTCCCGCCGTTAAAGCATTCATCTTTCTCACCCATTTATGCTGGAATAAGAGGTAATATTTATCAAAAAGAAAAAGCAGTCCGTGTTTATCTGATGCCGGTTTCATCGCTCTTTATTTTCTGTTCTCCACCGACAGATCCTTATTTTCAATGGTAAAAAACCGTTCTATCAAAAATCCGTGGGGATTATGATCGCTTCTGGAAACATTCCGCAGGCTGCCTTCTGTAATCAGGTTTCTTTTCAGTATGCTGGTTGTCCGTATAATGTGCTGTCTGCCAAAACACTTAAAGCGGTACGGGTACTCCTTAATATCCACCGCAATACTGTCTATCTGAATGGTCTGGCTGATATTTCCTGATATAATCCCCGAATAGAAGTTGTTCTCCTTCAGGTCATCATAAATTCTTTTGGCACTTTCATCGGCGAGATAAAGCGCTTTGGTAACATTTGTTTTAATCACTTTGTCATCGGGATCAAGGGTAAAGAAAAACTGGTGAAAGGTTTTGACATGATCACGCGCCTCCACCTCTACATTGTCCTTCCGCTCCGAGGCGTATGCTTCGAGCGCTTTTCCGTTAGCCAGTATATACACCTTATCCTGCATCAGTGATACGGACTCAAAACTTTTATAAACCGTATAACAGCAGATGATGATGCAGCCGGCAATAACCAGCATGGTAAATGTTCTCACATAGCGGAATGCCGTATCTATATTTTTCATTTTAGTAAACATGATGTGTCTTTTAGAAATAATTAGGAATTGCCTTTAAGCCTGTCGTGATTATAATTCCCCTTTTCTTCAAAATATGGCGAACTTCCTGCCGACGAAGACATGTTCTGCGACATTCTGCCCGCTGCATTTCCCATAGAATCCAATACCATTCCTGCTCCCTGCGATGCGCTCGAAACAGCGGAAGTTGCCGAACTGCTGAAAAGGCTGGTGACTTTCTGCCCCAGTGCCCCGCCTCCTGCGGCATGGACAATATAGTTGGCTACCGACGGCACCGTGAAGTACCCGATAATGCCTATTACCATAAAAATAAGGTAGGCAGTATCGGTCCTGCTGAAAAAAGTATCCCCAGAGGACTGCACCTGAGACAGATCGAGCTTCAGCATGAGTTCCTGGATTTTGCCGATGATGCTGCCGAATATGTTAGCCACTGGAAGCCATAGATAAATGTTAATGTACCTTGCCAGCCAGACCGTCAGGGTGTGCTGGAATCCGTCAAAAACAGCTATCCCGAATACAAGGGGTCCCAGAATAGACAGCACGACCAATTGAAAAGTTCTTAAGGTATCGATGCAGAGTGAAGCAGCCTCAAATATTATCCGCAGCACCTCGCTCATCCATTCCTTCACGGAATTGCGGAAATTATAAGAAGCCTTCTCCATGGCAAACTTGACATCGTTGCCGATACCTTCCAGCATGCCCTCATGGGAAGGATCTTCATCGTGGGTATATTTATACCATCTGTCCCGATCGCCTGTTCCGGTAACCCCGACATACATTTTATACGGATCAGTCTGTTTCACTGCTTTTTCCTTTTCTGCCAGGAGCACTGCCACAGCATTATCAGACCCTTTCACCATGGCGGCTGTCGCGGTGACGGTCGGCTTCATCACGCCGTTGATAAGGGCCAGCACCGAAGGGAAAATCATAATGCAGAACCCTATCACAAACGGCCTGAACAGCGGATAAAAATCAATCGGTTCCGCATTGGCAATATGCCTCCATACCCTTGAGGCAATATACCAGATGGTGCCGAACCCTGCTATCCCCTGCCCGACTGCAATCAGATTGGTGCATAAAGGCATCATCTCATCATAGAGCTGTTCCAGAACAGCATGCAGGCTCCTCATGTCATCACCGACTGCCTGAGCCTGCATAAAAACAGGCAGCAGTAACAAAACAGCACTAAAAATTACACTGACAAAAGATTTATAACTGTCCATCACTTTAGTTTTTTAATCCCTGCAGACTTTCCGCAGCATGTACATCAGCCGTTTCTCTGGACCTCTGAAGTGCCAGTATGCTGGATTCTTTATTAAAGCTGCGCAGGAACAGCAGTTTTTCCTGCATCTCCAGATAAATGGCATCCACCGCTTCCAGTCTTTCATCATCTGACATGCGGAGTTTATCTGCCGTTACCACCATCAGAAGTTCATCCAGATTCCTGAGGCTCTGCTTCAATAGATTGCCGTACACTTTTTCAAAGTACTCGATCTCAACAGGACTGAAACTGCCGCTCTTTACAAACCGATTCAGACTGTTTTTGCTTTCCTTCACCAGCAGCAGCTGAAAATTCACAATATCCCCCACCCGTTTATAATTCTTCACCGCAGGACTGACCTGCAACAGGGCATCTAGAAAAGTTTTGTGAAGACTGAAGTTTCCCTCTGTCATTTCCTTAACTGTTTTATAGCCTCCCGACAGCAGCTCATATCCCTTTTTCATATCGCTGAGAATCTTCTTGAACTGGGACAGTTTCTCTATGTTCAAAATCAGCTGCTGTATTTCTGCCGACTGGGCTTCGGCTCTGTTACCCAGTAATCCAAAAAAAACAGATAACCCTACAATTAATATCTTTTTCATCTCCTTAATTTTATAATCCGTAGATATCCTCCAAAACCTTAAAATCCTTCCGGTCACCTGCTTTTGAAATGGAAAGCAGTTTAACTTCATTACTGAATGAAATGCAGAAATTATAATCCGAAAGCATCGTTTCGTGCAGTTCATCGATGCGCTCCATTCTCTGGTCGTCCTTCAGTTCCAGCTTGGCATCGGTGGTAAGAGCCAGAAGTTTATCCAGTGTCCGGCCGCAATTTTCAAGAAGCCTGCTGAAAGAACGTTCGATATAATCCAGTTCATCACCGTGAAACAGATCAGCAGATTGAAAATCCAAAAAACTCCTTTTACAGACTTTCATTATTTTAAACTGTATGGCAAGAATCTCGGCTGCTTTGTAGTAATTGCGGACTTTTGGGTTAATTTTCAGAAGCGAAGCAAAATAATCGCCATGCAGGTTCACCTCCCCTTTCCTGGCATCTCCTATAAAGTTCAGCCCTTTAGAAACCGCTGCATATCCCTTCTTTGCATAGTCCATATACGCCTGAAGCGCTGCTATTTGAAGAAGCAGTTCTTTGCGCTGTTTGGCCTGAGCCTGTCCGATCTGCTGCATCAGCAGCAGCATTACCAGTAACAAAATATTCTTTTTCATCATCTTTTCCCTGTTTATGGAATTCCGTAAAATTGTCTGACCAGCTTTACATCTGCCTCTGTCTTAGCTCTCTGAAGGCTCAGCATTATATTCTGCCGGTTAAACAGCATCAGATCATCATAATTGGAATCGATCTGGTCTGCCGCTTTATTGATAATCTCGAGTCTTTTCCCATCACTCATCTGGGTAGTGAACGAGTCCAGTATTAAAAAAATCTGGTCAATGTGCTGAAGGCTTTCTTCCAGAATTCCGGAGTAGACACGCTCCATATACTGGATTTCACTTTCCTTAAAATGCGCGTCCTGCCTGAAAAGATTCCAGGCTCTTTCATATTCCTGAACCAGTCTGGTCTGTTTCCTGGTAATTTCTTTTATCCTCTGGTAATACGTAATAGCGGATTTCACCTTAGCGAGCTCATCATAGTAGCCTTTGTACAGGTCTTTCTGCTTCTGAGTCCAGTCTGATATCTCGTCGAGTTTTAATTTTGACAGCACATTTTCCACCTGCTTCTGCGCATTCTGCAGCCAGATGGTTTTGTTCTGCAGTTTCTGGATCCGCAGATCAATTGCTTTGATCACTTTTTTGGTTACCGTCTTGACAATTTCCAGTATGGGAATCACCGCCGCTGTATTGGCTGGTTTCGCCGGGGTGCCTGCCAGCAGCAGACAGACCAACAAAAACATTATTTTCTTTTTCATTTTTCTTCTCATTTAATTCCGTTTCTCATATCCTGAGCCATTGCGGCTATTCCTTTTTTGATATCACCCCCAAACCTGGCAGCGTAGGCATTCATTTTGATCTTTTCGCTCTCCTCAGTGGTATAGGCCAGATATTCTTCTAACGAAACCTCCGTTCTGTACACTTTCGAGAGCGTGCCTCCAAGAGAAATGAAAACTTCCTTGTACTTCTTTGCGGGATCATTGGCTTTATTCACTGAAAGCACCAACGCTTTTTCTTTGTCCGTCAGCCCCAGCAGTTCCTGTATCTGGTCAAACTTGTTCTGGTACTTGCTCTGGTCGAGTAGAATCTTGCAGTCACTGTTGTTGATAATGGCCTGCTTTACTACAGGCGAAGAAATAATATCCTCAACCTCCTGCGTAACTACGATTGCCTCTCCAAAGAACTTACGAACAGTCTTAAATAAATACTTGATGTAATCCGCCCGCAATTATGGGACATTCCTTCGGAGGCTACGAAACTTCGTATGTTATCAATCAGACTAATATATTTGCTGCGGCAATAGCAAGCGGCGCCATAACCGACCTGACCAGAAGATATCTCACCGTCGGTATAAATACGGCAAGACCAGAAATATGGCGTTTTGCATCAGTAGGCTGGCGTATGGGAGACAAAACGCCTTTCTCCAGCAGGGAGGATTTTGACCGGAATTCTCCGCTCGCCTTCATTGAAAATTTACAGACCCCTCTTTTAATGTGGAGCGGAAAAGAAGACACGCAGGTTGACCCATTCCAGACCACTTCATATTATATGGCACTTCGCAGGTTGAACAAAAAAAACATCATGCTTCTCTATCCAAAAGAAAACCACACACTCCTTAATCCAATTAACCAGAAGGATCTAACCATACGAGTGTTACAGTGGTTTGATTATTATCTCAAAGACGAAAAAACACCTGACTGGATCAGCGGTCATATATAATGATTAAGTAATTAAAACTCACAATGCCGCTCCAAACAGGAACGGCATTGCTTTTTAAAAGTTAATAATAAATTTATGGCTGCTCCTGCCATAAAGTCTCCGTACAATTTCCATTATTATCTTTAGCATAGAGCTGGTTACCGCTAAAACTACAGATATAGGCTCTTTCCAGATTATCACACTGTTTAACTATGTCCTGACAATTAGCTGGATCGTAAGCATTTACAAGAACCATTTCTTTTTCTGCACTCTGCATTGAAGTGGTTGTAAAAGCCCCAATGATACCCAATGCAGCTACGGCAAAAGGCATTACGTTTTTAAAAAATTTCGTTTTCATAATATCAAATATTAAGTTAACTTTTGATCTACTTTTTTTTACAGGTTTTCGATCTAATTCCTGATACCGGCCAGTATATTTTCAAGTTCAAATTATTCTGAACCCTTATTTTCCATCTTATTTCTCAACTCATCCTTAAAGTCATAAACCACTAAATCATGGCCAATCACTGCATATAAATGAGTGTGGGTTGTTCTGAATGATTTCATTTTGTCATCCTTTAAATTATAAACCGGAAAGCTCATTACATAAGCGTTCCTGCTAAAATCATAAACATCGATTATGGATGCCTGATTCCATAGTTTATCATTTTCATATCTTCCTTTTATTTTTGACTGGACAAATAGCAGATTTTCGCATACAGTGGCTTTGGCATTCACCACATAAGGAGGGGCTGACATCTTTCTTTGTGTACTGTCTTTAATGTAAGAGACCTTTATTTTTGCCTTAGTCGTTGTATCAATAGTGTTACCTCGTAAGGTCAATGTGCCTGTTTGATCTGCTATAATAAATTCATTTCTGTACAGATACAAATACACTATTTTACGCCTGGTTTCACTGTATGTCAATATTCCGTCCGTATCAAAAACCCCGTCAATCTGCCTTTGAAGCAGAGAGTCCTTATAGACCACTTTTGCTTCCTCATTCGAATTGTATATCCCTAAAACATGAGCTAGGTTCTTACCATTGTTGGAACGAAACACTACAACTGTACTGTCAATTGGTTCCGCCTGTGTAAAGTACGGCAGTCCTTTCAGCTCACTGTTAATTCTCCAATCAGAAATTTTTCCTCTGAAAATCGCTGGAAGCGTTCCATCTTTCAGATAAAAATACTTTCCTCTGACACTAATCGTTATACTTTTAAAAGGAATTTTTTGGGGATCAAAACTAATCTGATGTACCTGCTCATCCTCCAGTTTTTCATTCACAGAAACAATATGTAAAGGGTTGGTATAATTTCCCAGATAAATTCTTCCCTGAGAGATTCCTGCGATATAAAAAGAATTAAACCTGAGATTTTTTTTTGAAAGAAATGTGACCGGGTGTTTTGCGTAGCGTCTTATAAAAGGATTTTCATAATGCATAATATCTTCTGAATACAGGAATAAAAAAATCATGATTCCTGTGCTGCAAAGACAGAGAATAACCATACTCCTGAACGGTCTTAAATTATGACTGAAGATTTTTAAATGATCAATCTTACTTTGCCAATAAACCGCTAATGCCGCCAGCAGTACAAATACAATATTAAAAACCAGATGCACTTTCCAGCTCATTTTTTCCAAAATTCCACCGCAGGAACAAGGAACAAAAGAACTGTAATTCAAAACGATGAATATATATATCGTAAAAAATGTCATTAAGCTGAAAGCACCTAGAAGCCCCCATATCCTGAATTTAGGGATACAGAGCAGCAAAGTAATAAACAGTTCTAAAATAAGGACTAACCATGAGATCCATGATGCAAAAGCACTTATCAAAGGTGACTGTCCAATCTGTACCTGAAAGTTTTCAAAGTCAATCAGTTTACTTATGGCAGCATATACAAAGAGTAATACAAACAGATAACATATTACTTCAATTATTCTTTTTCTTAGACTTGTACTCCAATTCATAATTTATGATTTTAAAAATAAAATAGTTCTCCAGTAATCTGTTTCACTTAATCTTTAACAAATTTAAAACCGTAAGATTTATCATTCATTATCAAAAACTGATATAAATTTTCCAAAAACTGACATAATCCATTAAGACCTATCTAAAAGAAAAACGCGCGGCAGATCGGCTAGATCTGCCGCGTAGCCGGCAGTAAAAACACAGGCAGCCTAAGACTGCCTGCATTAATACTCAAAAAAAACAAACTTAGTTCTGCACTACATAGGAGCTAAATCCTTTGACAGCAAAATCAAGACACAGATTAAACGCTGCCTGACCTCTGAGCTGTGCTGTTCCTCCCATCAGGATGGAAGAAAGTTTTGCCTCATCATTCTTGTATTTTCTGACATTCTGAAAATAGCCCGTCACAGCGTTGTAAGCGCCAAACACCGTTCCCTTTGTAGTATCGGTCTGCTGCGAGGGATGGCTCATGGCATATTCAAAAGCATTATCCACAATATTATTAAAACAGGCAGACAATTCCTCGTTTCTGCCCTCCTGCAGTTTTTTAAGCACCTCCCTGCCTGGCGCCATAGCATGCTGGATGAGTTTCTTAACTTCCCTGTCTGAGATGCGTGTCTTAGTCCAATAATTAAAAACCGCTTCCAGACTGCTGGACAAGGTATCCGATATTCCCATCACTTTATGCGCCTGTTCCAGACGGTCTTTTGCATTGGAAGTATGACGGATCCGTACTGTGTTGGTTTTGGAGTGCATTGCCGCGTTAAGGGTATTGGCGCATACAATACGAATCGGAGTAAAGGCTGCCGTGATACTCCCGCTTCCGTCATGCGAAGTGGTAAGGAAAAGATATTTTTCAATCAGATCATCCTTTCCCACCCGTATATAATCAGGCAGTTTGGCCGTGATAAAGATTCGTTCACCATTTCCCAAAGCGCCCGCAGTTTCATACATGATCCCCTCACCGCCAACTATACTGTCGAAAAAAGAAAAAGCATCCCTGTTCTGAACGATATGGTAATCTTTACCCACAACTCCCAGCACCGTATCATTATCGGTGCGCACCGTGCTGCAGTAATCAGGAACATCCAGCCTGCCCGAATCTATAAAGTCCTGTGTTACAATCGGAGCAGAAGGCGTAAAAAGCCTTCTTTTCTCCACTTCAAAATCCAGTCCCGCATGCACTATCGCTTCGGCACTTGTCGGATACTCCTCTACTATCTGCCCCAGATTGTGCCACGGTTTTTCCTTAACACTGAAAAAACTGTGTTTTCCTGTCTGCTCATTGAAATAAATATGATGTGCCATGATTTCTGATCTTTAAATTAAACATCCAATTAAAAAGGAACCTCATCCCCTGCCTTGTCATTACCCTTCTTGACAGAAGTTCTGCTGTTTCCCTTCTTAACACCGCGAGGGCTTTCCAATTCATCCACATTTTCACTGCCTCCTTTTGCAAAAGCAATAATATTGATCTCATTCACATGAAAATCGATGCTGCCGATCGGATTCCCCTCGCTGTTGATATACACATGCATCCCAAGTCTGCCCTGCAGGAGCACCACCGCCCCTTTTTTGATCCACTGCCCTGCCTTCATGGCAATCCAATAGGAACAGTTAATAAAAGTCGTCACCTGTTTGTACTCCGTACTTCCTGCGGCTTTATAACGGTCATTCACCGCTATTGTAAAACTCAAAACCTCTTTCTCTCCTACTCTGCGCACTGCCGCATCCCTTGTAACCCTTCCTGTAATTTCCATAACCATAAAATTTAATAGTGAATAAATAATTAATTACCAGCCGACCAACAACTAATGATTCCCAAAATAAGATCCCTAACCAATAACCACTGCTCCGACTGCCTGCTTCCCTAAACTCCGCTCCGCCCTTCAAAAAATTGTTTTCAAAAGAAAAAACGGTAAAAAAGAAAGCAAGGAAAAAGCGGCAGTTTAAGGATGCGGAGTGCTATAAGTCCCTAAGGGCGGATGGAAAGAAAGTGGAATCCGTTATGCGCATGCAGCAGACAGCTGGCGCTATCTTGGCTGCCCTTTTTAGCCGTTTCGAGTGAAAACATTAATTATCAAACGTTTAAATCCAAAATCAGCAAAAAAAGAGTTTATTCAAAACAGGTGTTTTTACCTGGTTTAAGATTTTAAACAATTTTTATATTAGACTTTCTAATTACAAAGCTTTTAAGATAAAAAAGTTTATATTTATATATTTCTTTGTCTATAAGCTACTTAACTGACTAGACACTAATATATAAACTTGAAGACTTAAAAATAGAACCTTAATGGCTAAGGATATAAACAAATCACGTTTTGATCATGCAACCAAGATTAAGCTTGAAATCTTTAGAGAGTCTTTTAAAGAGTGGCTGCCAGTTTTTATACATACCCCATATGTAAACAAAAGATATATTTACGATTTTTTTGCAGGTAGCGGAATGGATTCAGAGAAGAACTTTGGTAGTCCTCTTATTCTTTTAGATGAAGCTAAAGGCGAAAATTTGATGTACTGCAGCAAATCTGATGGAAAAAAAATAGTATTTGCATTCAATGAAAAAATAAAAAAGAAAAGCAAAGAACTGGAAAGAAATGTTAGTCAATTTATTGGCAATTGCCTTCAGAATTGCCAGAGAGAAAAATGTGTGTACGATCATCATTTCGGGAATTATGATTTTAAAGATGTTTTTAACAGACCTAATGTGCTTGAAATAATGAATAATAAAAAGTATAGTAAGTTTGTTTTATTGGATCAGTACGGTTTCAAGGAAGTTGACAGTGATATATTTGCCAGATTGATTAATTTTCCGAAAACAGATTTTATCTTCTTTATCTCCTCTTCTTTTATCAATAGGTTTCAAAATCACGAGTCAATCAAAAAATACATTGAAACAGAAAAAATCGATTTTAAAAAATCCGAGCCTAAGCACTGCCATAAATTAGTTTCACAATATTTCAAAAATACAATACCCAAAAATAAAGAATATTACCTGCACCAATTTTCTATAAAGAAAGGAACTAACTATTATGGGTTAATTTTTGGAACTAGCCATTCTTTAGGTATGGAAAAATTTTTAAAAGTATGCTGGAGTCAAGACAAAATGGCTGGGGAAGCTAATTTTGACATAAATGATGATTTTAAGCTTGGAACCCTTTTTTATGAAGAACAGTTCAGCAATAAAATTCAAAAATATAGGGAAGAGCTTTACATTAAGATTTTAAACAAAGAGATTGTATCCAATATTCAAGGCCTAAAATTTGCATTAAAATATGGCATTCAGACTAAAAATTATCTGGAAATAATACTTGATCTTATTCAAAAGGATAAGATTCAAATAACCAAAGGTAAAATAAACAAAAAAATAAGCAGCATCCATAGATTAAAAGACAATGATATTTATGAATTTTGCATAAAAGAATGATGATATGGCAGAATCAAGTATAGAATGGACAGAACTTACATGGAACCCGACCACAGGCTGCGACAAAATTTCCCAAGGCTGCAAAAACTGCTATGCGGAACGAATGGCAAAAAGGCTGCATGCAATGGGAGTTTCAAAATATGAAAATATTTTCAAGATTACTGAGCATCCTGATTCATTGAAAGAACCTTATAAATGGAAAAAAAAACGGGTTGTTTTTGTAAATTCCATGAGTGATTTGTTTCATGAATCCATCTCTGACGAATTTATTCTAAAGGTATTTGATGTGATGAAGGATACGGAACACGTTTACCAGATATTGACCAAACGTGCGGAGCGTCTTTTAGAATTTGACAGAAAAGTTTTAAAAGGAAAATGGCCTCATAATGTTTGGATGGGAGTTTCTGTTGAAGATGAACGTGTGGTTGAAAGGATAGATTATCTAAGAAAAACAAAAGCGCGGGTTAAATTTTTATCATGCGAACCTTTGATTGGGCCACTGCACAATATAAACCTTAAAAAAATCGACTGGGTCATTGTAGGTGGAGAAAGTGGTCCAAAATCAAGAATTATGGAAGCTGATTGGGCTATAGATATTATGGAGCAGTGCGAAAAAGCAGATGTTCGGTTTTTCTTTAAACAATGGGGAGGCACCAATAAGAAAAAAAGCGGCAGGGAAATCAACGGAAAAACATATGATGACATGCCAGATTTTGAAGGGGTTTTGGCTGATGCAGGATTTTAATTCACAAAAAACATTAAAATTCAAAAGACATTTACCATAATCTCTTTACTAATAAGAGCTAATTAAAATATAAGCGATTTAAATTGTGTTTTAAAGCTAATTATTTAATTTCGAAAAAAAAATAATAATATGAATTATATTTTTTTGAATCTAAAAACACTGATTATTGAATGAAAGACATCGCAGACAAGATAATTGATACTATTAAAGACTATAGAAACGAAGACGGAATTTTTTTAGATAGCGAACATGTCATCAATTGGGCAAATCAGTTTGGGGAAGATGCTGAATTTATACTGGAAGAAATCAGCCACATAATTCCACAGGTCTACATTTCAAAGGAAAAAGCTAAACTTTTTTTAGATGGGCATATTGAGGCTTTAATGAAACGATTCAATTACGCTACTATTACTGAATTTTTAATCAATACTGCATTTTTGGATCTGCAGCTGCCTCACAAAAGCCAGACTGCAATTTTAGACATACTGGAAAATCTCTTAAATGAGAAATACGGGGAATCATATGTAAAATACAAAACTTTTCCTAAAATAAACTATGTATATTTTGATGACATCTTGGCTTCAGGCAGCACCATAGGCAACCATTTAGTGCAATGGCTGCAAACTAAAAATGGTGAAAATGTAACAAATGCAGAAAATGTTCTAAATGATAATTACCAATTATCTGTAAATTTGTTTGGATTACATAATTGGGGAAGATCTTTTCAAGAGTACAGGCTGATGAAAACATTTGAAGATAGAATCAGCAGAAAAATCGGATGGTACTACAATTATGAGATTCAAAACCACGCCAGGTTTAATAATCAATCCTTGAACGTTGCCTTTCCAACTGATGAGCAGCCGACAAATGTAAAGTCATATCTGGCAAATTTAACCGCTGAAAAATACGAAAGTTATGCTTACCGAAAACCAAATCTTCCAATTACCGAACAATTCTTCAGTTCTGCTGAAAACAGGGTCCGTTATGAGAATATTTTGCTTCAAAAAGGAATTTCTATAATAGATATGATAAAAGGGGAAATAAAACCTAACATAAGACCGTTGGGGTTAATTAATCCCAGCTACAAAACTTTTGGTCTGGGAACACACTTCTTTACCTGGAGAAATATTCCCAACAACAGTCCGCTGGTCTTTTGGTGGGGAGTTGACGATCATGCTTGGAGTCCTTTATTTCCTGTTGCAAATAGAGGTTAGTATTATAAAATTGTTTTAATTTGCATTATGAAAATTAGCGAAAGAACATACAACAAAAATGAAGTAATTACTTTTAGTAAAACTACTGGCAAATTTGGAGGTCTTTCAAATATGGCGCCCGGATATTCTTTATTTGTAAATGAAACCAATATAGCCAATACAGAAATTTTATATCAGGCTTGCCGGTTTCCTCTTTTTCCTGCCATTCAGGAAGAGATAATTTCTGTGACCAACCCTATGGACGCCAAAGAAATCAGCCGCAAGTATCATCAATTTACCAGACAGGATTGGGAAATAGTAAAATTTGATGTAATGCGCTGGTGCCTGCAGATAAAACTGATCCAGAATTTCAATAAATTTTCTGATCTGCTTTTGAGCACCGGGAGCAATACAATTGTTGAATTCTCAACCAAGGACAGTACATGGGGAGCGGTGCCTGTTAATAAGGATCAATTGAAAGGGAAAAATGCCCTTGGAAGACTATTGATGGAAATTCGTGAAACCCATTTGAAAAGTTCTCTAGAATTGGAATATATTAAACCTTTAAATATTCCTGCATTTTTGCTTTTTGACAATCCGATAGACAAATCATACAAACCAGAGTTTGTAATCCATGACCTTGATGACATCTATGCTTATTGAATAAAAATTTTCAAATCAAAACTCTGTAAGCTTTAAAAGTCCAATTTCTTTTTGATTTCCGCTAAATCATATAGCATTTTTTCTCTCCCGATTGTTTTTATAGAGTCGATTACTTTTTCGTGGCAGTTCTTTATTTTCTCACCGCTCTTACAGGGACATAATCTGTTTCTGGTAAGATCTTTTTTATTAAGTATGTGCTCAAGAAAAATCACTATATCCTCAGCAGTTGGAATTTTTAAATCTTCAGTATAATATTGGATTATTCCTTCAACATGATGTTTGTATTCCTGCCCCGCATATTTGTTTTTCTCTAGTTTGTATAATTGATTTGCAAAAAAAGGATATACTTTTTTTGCAATAAAATCTTTTAAATTAATTCCGTGTCGGCTAAGAAGTATGAGATTATTATCGGAATCCAAACAGCAGATCCCATTCTCGGAAATATGCCAGTCGATATGACGAGGAATTATTTCGCTCATTTCTAAAACAATAGGAACGCAATACGGATATGATTCAGGGACTATGATTTTGATGTCAAAGGTATTCCAGTAGTTACCTTTGACATCACATATATCCAATTCTCCCGAAATTATCCAAATTTTGTTTTTACTATTTCTTCCGTAGCTTAATTTGGGAAAGTATTCTTTTACCTCACCAAAGTCACGCTCAAACTCACTAGTTTTCTTTAATGAATCCATAAAAAGGTTTGCTTGTAGCTGCAATAGGAGCTAAATTATTGATATTGCGATCTAAATTAGGAACTGTTGCTTTTTGCTTTAACTGAAGGACACCCTGAAGATCCGTAGCGATGTAATCTTGTCTTTTAAGAAAGGACAACCAGGCAAAATCAAATTGTGTGTAATTCCAGTTGTCGTCTTGTATTCTAAAAATATAACGGTCATTCTCATTCTTTGTTCTCTGGCATACAGGCGTAAAAAATTCTGACAGTTCAAGAACCTCATTTTTTATGTGGTCTCCAACAACTATTCCATTACTGACTGCGCTTGACTGCATCTTGCTGGCTAAACTTGTATGCAGACTGCAGGTCGTCACCTCACTTATCTCTCCAATACCTGCCATTCCCCATACTACATCGCGATCGTATCCAAGATCAATACCTATTCTGGTGTATATATCTTCAATTCCCTGCTCATTAAACAGCTTTTTTAGATCTGTTTTCACAAAATATGTAAAAATCCCGGCAAACTGCAAGGCTCTTTTCACAGAAAGCTGAGTCGATGTATTTTTATCTCCAAAATACACAAATAAACCATCTCCCTGAAGGCGATGCACATAACCACCAAAAATCAAACAGGTATGTATTGCCGCACGCTGGATAGTATTGGTTATGATCCAAACTGTCTCTGGAAGGTAACGTTTAAAAAGATTGGTAGAACCTTTAATATCAACAAACATTGAGATAATATAATCGTTTTCGATATTGTCTGTATGCTTTAAATGTGCATGATCCGGATGAAGCCCTAATTTTTGATTAAAATCCGGCTTCAGTCCTAATTGGCTTGCAAAATTCTCTAAGCTCGGAAGCAGGCGTTTTTCCGGAACCGCAAGTCCTAGCGCAGCTGTATCAAATGCTTTGCGCAGCTCGCCTTTGGCAGGATTCCAGCTTTCATTTAAATTTTTAAATTTGGGATCTGCTGCCATTGCAGCTTTTACTGTCGAAAGGTAATCTTCAAAAATTTTCATATATAATTTATTTTAAGTTATGTATTATAAGCATCAGTAGAGGTATAAAAAGAGTAAACTGGATTGTAAATAGAACGCCTGCCGTTTTTAGTCTGTAGAATTTTGAAGATAGTCCGCAGGCAAGCTGGTGGACTTGCATCCGTAAATCCTTAAGTTCATCTTCCTCCGAAATGCATTCAATAGATTTTGTGCAGAATTCCTCGTGACTCTGGCATGATATTGAACCAAAATAATGCAGGGAGTCCGTGTCTTTTGAGACGAAGGGAGTTGCGGCAAGTATTACAATAATCATAATAACAATACCAATTAAAATGAGGGCTATCAGTAATAGATAGATGCACGGTGTGCATGACACAAAATCTTTGATCGCAAAAAAACCCACTGTCAAGCCTCCTACAATAAAGGTACTTAGTCCCAAAAAAACAGAACTTTTGTTGTTAACGCTGTCATAATAGTGATCATAGCGTCCAATGCATAATAACAATCTTTGTTTTTCCATAATTATAAAATCAATTTTAACACAGCTTAAATAGAAAGCCCTTATACCTGTATATGCTCCACAAAGATTTTTTTTTGCCATGTGGCAAAAAAAATAATTAAAAGAGCATATATTTATAGGGACCAAACTAAACCAACTAACATATGATAGATTCCAAAACTTTAGAACGTCTCAGAAATATTGACGACAGATCCTGGGGGGTGATTTACAAATCACTGGTATTGTATGCTTCACAAAAACTAAATAAGGCAGGCTTCGAAATACGGTCTGAAAAGGACAGTGTTGATGCAGAACACTTTGCAGTGCTTGCAATCGAAAAAGTTTTTACGGGAGTACGCAAATGGGATCATAATAAGTATCCAGATATTACACATCATCTTATATGGGTCGTAAAAAGCCTTATATCCAGTCATTTTAAATCCTCAAGCCGATCAATAGTAAGTGCAGGCGGGGCAAATGAGCTCTTAAGCGATAGTGAAGAGTATGATAATTTTGAAAATTATGATGAACTGACAGATGAGGAAATCCGAATCAGAGATATCCCAGATGAAATTTTCATCGAAAATGAGTTTTGGGAAATGATTGAGAAAAGTTTCGGTGAAAATAAAGATGACCACGCCATATTCAGCGAATGGCTCCAAGGAGCTTCAAGAAAGGAAATTTCTAAAGCACTGGATATTCCAATGAAAGAAGTAAATAATTCAATGAAAAGAGGATTGCGGATTGTTAAAAAAATATTTAAAAAGTCATGAAAAATATAAAAGTCAACGTTGATAAGTTAAATCGTGATATTTATCTTTTAACCGTAGAGGAACCAGAAATTCTAAATGAACTTTTAAAAGACGAAGGTTATGATCCTGCACAGCTTGAAAAAAATGGAATAGCAGCAGTTAAAAAAATGCTGTTCCAACAGACTGTGGCGCTGAAAAAAGAGCAAAATAATAATTTATACACAAAAGCATTATCACTATTTGAGGGAACTAAAGAAGCCACAAGGGAAGCAATTTTAGGATTGCTCATCCAAAAATCACCGCAGCTGCAATTCAACAACCTTGATAAAATGGACGAACAGGATCTTAAAGACATTCTCAATGAAACCGAATTGCTTGATTTGATGGATAAAATTGAAAAAGGACAGCTTTAATGATGAGAAAAAACCCTGCACTTACTGCAAGATCCGTAATAGAACAATTAGGAATTGAAGATATTCCATCCATTGACATTGCTGATTTAATTGTTTATCATAATGGTATCGTCAATGAAAAGGATTTAAGGAATTCTGATGGAAGGCTTGTTATGAAAAACGGAAAGTCAATTGTTACTGTAGATTCTAAAATTGAATTTCCACAGCGCAAAAGATATGTTTTGGCACACGAATTGGGCCATATGCTTTTACATTCTGATCATACTGCCTCATTCACGGATGATGACAGCACTCTTGAAGGATATAAAAAGGGACCACAGGAAAAGGAGGCAAATGACTTTGCAGCAGAATTATTAATGCCTGCTGATAAATTCAGCAAAGCATGTGAGAAAAAAAAATTCAATCCGCAGCTACTTTTTGATCTAGCAAACAGATTCAATACAAGCATTACTTCTACCGTTTACCGGTATATTGATTTAGGAAATCATCCACTTGCTGTTTTTTACAGCAAACACGGAAAAGTTCAATATTGGAAAAAATCTAAATTCATGTATTATAAGATATCCGATATTAACAAACTTGATGTACCGAGAAACTCTGTAGCGGAAGAATACTACCGATTTAATACAATTTATAAAAACAATGATATTCAGGAAATTGAGAAAACGATTTGGTTTGAATTAGGAAAGTATGATAACAATTCGCCAATTTATGAGTACTGCATCATCACGCCTCGTTATAATTCGGTATTGAGCATTATTTGGGAAGATTAATCTTTTTGTGAACTAATACTTGGTTGGATAATACAAAATCATTTATAAAATTTTAATAGAGATTTAAAAACTGATTCAAACACTTCTTCAATACTTAAGCTGGACATTAAAATCCTTATTTTATAAAACTGAAATATGCACTACAAATTAACCGAAGAAATTATAGGACTTAGTTCCTCTAAAACTTGGAATCTCGCAAAACTTGAATGGGATTTTAATTTTGCATATTATTCGGAGGATTTACAAACCTGCTTATGTGGCCATTATCCAATTAGAAATATTTGCGTAATTCGAAACAGAAAAAATTCAAATCAAACTGAAGTTGGCAATTGTTGCATCAATAAATTTTTAGGAATTGAGGATGGAAACAAAATATTTGCATCTATAAAAAAGCTTAAAGAGGATAATTCCAAAAGTATGAGCGCCGAAGTAATTGATTACATCTATAATAAAAATGGCATTTCAGATTTCGAATATAAGTTTTATGTAGACATTCATCGAAAAAGAAATCTGTCCATTAAACAACTGGAAATAAAGGTAAGGATAAATGAAAAATTCTTAGCGTTTACAAGCTACGAAACCAATTCACATTTCAATAGAATAAATCTGGTTTTGAAATGGGCGGAAAATAATACTTGGTTTGACAAAAATTTTGTAATGTCTTTAAAAAAGAATTGTGAAAAAAATGGAAAATTATCCGAAGGTCAAAAAACAGCTTTGGAAAATATAATTACGAAATTAAAAATCAAGTAATTATAAAAATTGAAATCTCCTTCATTTTAAATTATGTTAAACTGAATAACAAAAAAACCTATCAAATTAATGATAGGTTTATAATCTCACTATTTTGAAACATCTTTGTTCAGAAAATCAGCAATTTACTTTTTACTTGAACTTTTAGAAGGTTTCAATGATGGTGTATTTCCAGGAGTACTTTTGTTATCACGCTGACGTTGGTCAGGTTTTCCTGTTGAATCTGCAATTCTCTTTGGTCCCGGTTTTAGTCCCATAATTTAAAATTTTTAGTTGGTTATGCATCTCAAATATAGCGAATTTTCCTGAATAGGAAAATACTTATTTATCAACTTTATCTGTTGATAAATACACTCTTCGATTTGTTTCTCTATAGCACGTAAGGCATATGCATAACAGGCTCATAGAGTAACTAAGCTGGTTAGTTTTTCATTAAACCTCTCTATTTTGGCTGCCTGCAGCTTTCAGCACGTGACTATGATAATACTCCTCCTTCAAAGAGACTGCTTCCCCAACCAACAACCCCGTCACCGGCCAAAACAAAAATTAAAAATGATCTAAAAAAAGAGAAGAAATACTAACTAACTAACTAACTAACTAACTAACTAACTAACTAACTAACTAACTTATTGATAATTCACAAGTTTAGTTTTTATGGCAGAATAGTGGCACATTGAATTTTGAAAACCAGACAGTCAACAAAAACAAGGGTTAAGCTGTTTAGCTTCGAAACTTTTAGAACACGAAAAAAAAATTATACTAAAATTATTCAAAAACCAAACTTATTGCAGTCATTAAGAAATTAAAACAATTATATTACTGTCACATTGTATTTTTAAAAAAATCTTTTAATTTCAAAGATTAATTATAATTAAAGAGATTTAAATTTATAATGTTAAATTATTAACTTCGATAAATATAATAAGACGAAAGTTTAGAGAAATCTTTTTATTAAAGCAGTAATCATGAGTATACGATAAATTATTAATCATCATGAAAATCCGTAGTGCTTCTGCAAAGTGTTTATTTTTTACTAGTGTAACGCTAATTATTTCCTCATTTGCATTTTCTCAAAAAATGTGGGACAGGCAGTCAACATTAATATCAAAGCTCCATAAATGCAAAGCAGATACTAGTCGTGTCCATGTCCTGCTGAAACTGAGTCATTATTATCTTTATCGCGAATATTACCTTTATAAAACCGGCAGTCCTACAACACAAATTGACAGTGCTTCGTATTTTGCAAAGAAGGCGCTTCTCCTTAGTAATATTTTGAAATATAATTATGGAAAAAATCAGGCAAATTTACTACTCGGCGATGCTTATATCAGAAAAGATCAGATACACTCTGCAATAAAATTATTGGCAACACTGAAAGATTCGACCCGTTTTCGTATGCTCATTATTTTGGGACGACATTATCTTTTTCATTCCAACAGATCAACAAAAGATTTAAACAGTTCGCTGTTTTATTTGGAACAAGCAAATAAAATTAATGATATTCAGCGCGTTCCAAAATTAGAAGCAGAAAGAATGCATGTAAAAGCTATGGATTTGTTTATTAAGGAAGGTTTTCAGCAAAGTAAAAAGCAATATCTGAAAACCATTCATAAAACAAATATTCCTGGTAATGAAGAAAAAACCGCCCTTTTATGGCATGAACTCGCCACGCTTATACCTATGCGCGAAAAAACAGGAGTAACTAAACTGAGTTGTTTTGAAAACATGCTTACTCTTTACAAAAAAAGCGACAATAAAGAAAGGCAGGCTTGGGTGCTAAAGACTATCGCTGACATACATCTGGTTGAAGGCAGATTTAATTATGCCGAGGAGGAATTATTAAAATCGCTCGATGTCTACAAATCTATAGGATATAAAGACCTTCACTATATTTATGATCTGCTGTCTGTCACTTATCGCTATAAAGGTGATTCTGGCAAATGTATATCTTATGGTTTAAAGGCAATTGAAAGCATGAAAGCCGCAAACGATTCAACCTCTGGTCTTACATTCTACAGCCGTCTTGCCCGCATGTACAAAGAACTTGGCCAGCCAGACAAAAGTATAGAATGGTATTTAAAGATTTTTGACAACCAACACTTTAAAAGTACTGATAACTTATACAAATTTAGAGAGGCACGACTTTTTACGAGAGAACTTATTACTGTAAAAAAAAGCAAGGAAGCACTATCCTATATTCTGGATATAAAAACAAAATATAAACCTATTGGAATTTATTCTAAAGCATGTCTTATCAGTTCTCTTGCTTATTGTTACCAATCAGTAAAACAAGAAAAACAGGCAGAAAAATATTATCTCGAATTAATAAAACTGTCTGAACAAATGGCACAAGGAAATGAAATAACAGCAAATATCGATTCTGAGATTGGTGAGTATTTCATAAATAAACAACAATACGCCAAAGCTTTACCCTATTTACAAAAAGCATTAAATTATTCCAAAACAACTAATAAGCTTTCTTTTGCTAAAGATGTTCATTTTATGCTTTTTAAGGCCAATTCTGGTTTAAAAAAATTTGATTCTGCTATTACACATTTACTTAAACATCAGAAATTAAAAGATTCTATGTTTAATGAAACCAAAAATTGGCAGATAGCAGAATTACAGGTTCAATTTGAAACGGCTAAAAAGCAAAAAGATATTGAATTACTTAACAAGCAAAATCAATTGCAGTTTATCCGAATTGAAGAAACCAAAAAGTCCAGAAACATTACACTGGCTATTGCAACATTATTATTAATTATAGTGGGGTTGTTATTTAATCGTTATCTTACTAAACAGCGTATTAATCGTCAACTAGAAGCAAATAAAAAAGAACTGGACGAGAAAAATTTTTATCTGGAAAATCTAAATACAGAACAAGATAAGCTGCTCAAAGAAAAGGAATGGCTGGTAAAAGAAGTGCATCATAGAGTAAAAAATAATCTTCAAATGGTCACTAGTCTGCTCCACTCACAATCATTATATTTAAAAGATAATGAAGCTAAAATGGCCGTTAAAGACAGTCTCCGCAGAATGCACGCTATGTCAATGATACACCAGAAACTTTATCTGGATGAGAATGCTTCTATAATTTCAATGCCTGAATATGTTAGCGAACTGATAGATTATTTACATGAAAGTTTTGATAATGAAAATCAAATAGTTTTCAAAAAAGACATCGCCGCAATAGATCTGGATCTCAAACAAGCAATTCCGCTGGGATTAATAATTACCGAAAGTATCGTAAATGCTATAAAATATGCTTTTTTAGAAAACCAAAAAGGAATTATTGAAATCAGTTTGCATCAGAATGATACTGATTTGACTCTTAAAATATCCGATAATGGTACAGGTCTGCCCAATTTCAATACTAAAACTGGAAGTGAATCATTGGGACTTAACCTCATGAAAGGTCTTGCAAAACAACTAAAAGGTACTTTTAGCATTGAAAATAATAACGGCGTACATATAATAATTAAATTTATACATCTAAATAATTTACAATGAGCACTAATGTATTAATTGTTGAAGATGAATTTATAGTCGCAAATGATCTGCAGCTAATACTAAATCAAGCGGGTTATATGGTAATCGGAATTGCTGTTTCTGCAGAAGAAGCCTGCGAATATATTGCAAAAAACAAACCTGATCTCGTATTACTGGATATTCATTTAGAAGGAAAACAATCAGGAATTGATCTGGCGAAAAACTTAAAAGCCCAAAATATTCCTTTTGTTTACCTTTCAGCAAATTCCAATCAAACCATACTTGAAGAAGCAAAAAAAACAGAACCTTACGGATTTCTGGTAAAACCTTTTAGAGAAAAAGATTTATTAATCACTTTAGAAATAGCTTCTTACAGACATAAAAACAGCGTAGAATCTCGTTTGAAACAGCAGGATTTCTTGCAGCAAAAAATAAAAACAATTAGTAATCAAGTAATTGAATACGAAGAATATCTCAAGGAAAATGCTCGTTTACTACAAGCCTTTGTTTCATACGATTTGATTGTATTTGAAATGAAGCAGCCAGATGATAAAAAATGCAAAAGTACTGCTTACTTACGCATAGGTTTTGATGAATATCAATATATAGGTGAAAATGAATTAAGAAACATTACCAACTCGAAAACTAATTCTTATTTTACCGAAATCAATTATTTGGAAAATGAAGCCGTTATTTATGAAAATGAGATTCAATGTAATCCAAATTTGTCTTTTATAAAAGATCAATTTAAAACAGAATCCTTTCTCATTTTTCCTTTTTCAATGGATAACGAAGTAACAATTCAATATATATTCTGCAGCCAAAAGAAAAACAATTATTCGCAATATCATATTGATTTGCTGACAAGTGTGAGAAAGGATTTCAGAAATCTCATGAATCAGGTGAAAAATCAGCAGAAAAGTGTCGATCCCGCGAAGAAAGCGAAACGTAAAGAAGCTGCTTCTCAACAATTTAATACTATTATCGGCAAACATCCTCTTTTATTGGATGCTCTCGATCTTATTACCCAGGTTGCACCTTACAATACATCGGTTCTAATTCTTGGAGAAAGTGGAACTGGAAAAGAAAAAGCAGCTCAATCGATTCATGATTTTTCAATGCGAAAAAATGGTCCTTTTGTAAAAGTAAATTGTGCTGCTATATCTCCAGCGTTAATAGAATCTGAACTGTTCGGCTATGAAAGAGGTGCCTTTACAGGTGCAATTGAAAGCAGAAAAGGAAAGTTTGAACTCGCTGATGGAGGAACTATTTTTCTGGATGAAATTGGCGAATTATCGAATGAAATACAGATTAAATTACTGCGTGTCCTTCAAGAAAAAGAAATTGATTCTGTTGGCGGAAATACAGCCCGAAAAGTCGACATCCGAATTGTTGCAGCAACAAACCGAAATCTTGAAAAAGAAGTTACACTGGGAAATTTCAGGATGGATCTTTACTATCGTTTGAATGTCTTTCCCATTACCATGCCCGCATTACGAGAACGTAAAACCGATATTCCAGAATTAGCAGATTATTTTGCGCGCAAATTCAGTAAAGAATTCAATAAAGAGTTTAATGGCTTAAATCCAAAAATGATTCAGCAAATAAATGAATATGATTGGCCGGGAAATATTCGTGAATTGGAAAATTTTATAGAAAGATCTGTAATTTTGAATAACGGAAAATCAGAATTAGATTTTAAAATGAATTCTTTCTCAAAATCAGAATCATTCAACACTGAAAATGTTCAGACTTTAGAAGATGTAAAAAATATACAACAGCAAATAGAACGTAACTACATTATTTCAATTTTAAAAAAAGTAAACGGCAGAATACGAGGAACATCCGGTGCAGCTTCTATATTGAATATAAAACCTACAACGTTAGAATCTAAAATGAGCAAACTCGCCATTAAAAAAGACGATTATGCAGATTAGAAATTTATCTCAACCTCCAATTTTTTCGGAACTTTTTTAAATTTCTCCAAAATTTTCGTAGAAATATAAAAAACTGATTTATTTCCTTTTAAAGAATAAAAAAGAAAAAGCAGCAATAGCGGCGCTTAAGGTTCCGTATCTGCCTTTTTTTTGTTTCCTAAAATTACTGGCATGTTCTTGGTCTTTCGTACACTTTATTAGTATGTAAATACTTATTCCTAAAAATGAGGTATTGTCTATGGATCAGCTGCGAAATCATATTGAAGAAATTACTCCTGTAAGCGATGAAGAGTTTGCTTATATCAAGACTTTCTTTACCAAAAAGAAAATAAAAAAACATCAGTATTTAATTCAAAGCGGAGAAAAAGTGCAATCCGAATATTGGATCATAAAAGGTACACTTCGAGCATTTTACATATCCAAAGACGGAAAAGAACACACTCTTCAGTTTGCAATAAAAAACTGGTGGCTTTCAGATTATAACGCTTATTTCAATCAAGGAGAATCTACTATAAATATTGTCTGCATGGAAGATGCCGAAATATTATGTCTGACACTTTACGCCAGAGAAAAACTGGCTTCTGAACTTCATAAAATGGAACATTTTTTTAGAATGAAGCTGACTCTTCTTTATTCTTCACAACAAAAGAGAATTATTTCACTATTAACAGACAATCCGAAAGAACGTTATGAAAAGTTTGCAAGTTATTATCCAGGTATCTTGCAGAAAATCCCAAAAAAATATATCGCAGAGTATCTTGGACTCTGCCGCGAAACGCTTAGCAGACTTTATCTGAATAACTAATAAACAATCTTAACTCAATCTATATCCGTTCTTAAGCAAAATCAATGATTTGGGAAGAATGTCGGAAATACTTTTGCCTTGTTTTTAAACATTAAGTGATTTGAATCACACTTTTAAAGTGATTTCAATCACCTTCTGCTGAAAATATAAAATGGAATTTTGTTTGATAGACAACCAAAAAAACTTAAAAAAATGAAACCAGTAAAATATAATTCGATCACAAAAAAGGTGTTGATAGCCGCACTCAGTGTGTTCACTACTATTACAGCCAGTGTTAAAGTTCAAAATTCTGAAAGCATGAAAAAGAAAATTTTATTCGTGGTAACCAATCACGTTAAAAAGGGAAATACGGGAGAAAAGACAGGCTTTTATCTTTCTGAAGTAACACATCCTTGGGATATATTGGTAAATGCCGGATATGAAATAGATTTTGTGAGTCCGAAAGGCGGCAAAGCACCCGTAGAAGGTTTCAACTTAAGTGATCCAACAAACAAGAAATTTTGGCTTGATACAGAATATCAAGAGAAAATCGAAAATACGATGAAACCAGATAACATCAATCCTGAAGACTATGCAGCGATACATTATGCCGGAGGTCACGGAGCGATGTGGGATTTGCCAAACAATAAACAACTGACTGCTATCGCCTCAAAAATTTATAAGAATAATGGAATCATTAGCGCAGTATCGCATGGCCCAGCCGGTCTTTTAAATATTAAAGAACGTGATGATAAATATCTTGTTGATGGCAAAAAAATCAATGCTTTTACGAATGAAGAGGAAACCGCTGTAAAACTGGATAAAGCCGCACCTTTTTTATTGGAATCTAAATTAATAGAGAGAGGAGCCATTTTTGAAAAATCAGGTTTATGGCAGACACATGTTACGGTTGACGATCGCTTGGTAACAGGGCAGAATCCTCAATCGGCAAGAGCAGTTGGCAAAGCACTTTTAGAACAGTTAAAAGCTTCTGAAACCATTTCGAAATTAACAATGTATGAAGTAGAAGAAAAAGATTTAGAAGAATTCCGAAAAGCATTGAAAGATTACGTAACAGCTTCTCTTTCATCTAAAGATAATATCATGGCTGAAGCCTTTTACGAACAAGAAAAAAACAACATTTTATGGCTAATTGAAAGATGGAACGGAAAAAGCCAATTCGATAATTTCAGCAGAAAAACACAGGCAAAAGCTTTGCAGTCGTTAGCCAAAAAATCATTAAAAAATTCTCCTAAAATCTATTTCGTGAAAGATCTGGAAACTTTAACCAAAGAACAATGGCGAAAAACTTCAAAAAAAGAAGACAATCAGCTTGTGATTATGTTGTTTGTTGATGGAAAAAAAGGCACCGAACAGCATTTTAAAGAGACATATCATATCGCAATGCCGCAATTTAGAAGTGAGCCAGGCGTAGTAACATATCAGCTTTCAGAAATTGAAGGAGATGAAACTCAGTTTGTAACCTACGAGAAATTCAGAAGCAGTGATGCTTTTCAATATCATCTCAACTTTCCTCCTATTAAACCCGTAATAGAATATTTGGAAACGAGCATCAAAAAACCTCCTTTTCAAAACGGACTGCATAATCTAATAGAATTTGCTCCAATGTCAAGAGAATAAATTAAAATCAGTAGTAATAGTTAAAATAAAAAATCATGAAAAAATTAAGACAAATTATGACAGTAAGTTTATTAAGCGTGGCAGCATTAGCAGATGCACAAAATATCGATCATAAATTAGATGTGATCAATCAATTAGGAACATCGTCTCATGTTTCTGTAATGCCAGTTTCATCATTATTGAATGCACCTGGAAACGAAGCAATGAGAGCCTTCTTTTTTACTCCTGTAAAAGACAAAACAGTTTTGAAAGGAAAAAGAATTGCAGTTCTTGTAGCAGACGGTTTTGAAGAAATTGAACTTACAGGACCCGTATGGTATTTAAAAGAATTGGGCGCACAAGTTGATATTGTGTCGCCAAAATACAATCCTGCACCAGCAAGATACGGTCTAAGCAGTCCTGAAATGGCAAAAACACATGTTATGGCTATTCAATATTTGCAGCCTGTTGGATGGATAAAATTTGATTATACAGCAGATCAGATTAAAGTCAGCGATTATGATGCTGTATTTATTCCTGGAGGCGCATGGAATCCTGATAATCTTCGTTACGATAAAGATGTTATTAAATTCATTCAGGATTTTAATAAATCAGGAAAATTAATTGCGGCTATTTGCCACGCTCCAGTTGTATTGGCTTCGGCTGATATTCTAAAGGGAAGAAAACTGACAGGATATTGGAACATTCAAGTTGACCTTAAAAATGCAGGTGGAATCGTTTCTGATCAGCCTGTGGTAGTTGACGCTAACATTATAACGAGCAGACATCCAATTGATGTAGCTGATTTCTCGAAAGCGGTTGAAAGCTGGTTAGTTAAGAAAAAGTAATTCGATTCATTACTGCTGAATTAAATAACGGAAGATGATTTTTTGTCTTCCGTTATTAAATGAAATTTTAAACATTTAAAAACAATGAAAACAAATATTTTCGAACCAGTTACGCTTGGTTCTTTAAAATTAAAAAATCGCATTTCAATGGCGCCAATGACAAGAGCAAGAAATGCAGACGGAATTCCGAACAATGACAATGCAATTTATTATTCACAACGTGCTGGAGCAGGTTTAATTATTACGGAAGGAACAGCAATTTCAGATACTTCAAAAGGAGTTCTTTACATCCCGGGTTTATACACTTCTGAACAAATTGATGGCTGGAAAAAAGTAACAAAAGCAGTGCACGAAAAAGGAAGTACAATTTTTGCCCAATTGTGGCATGTTGGAAGAGTTTCTCACCTCTCAAATCAGCCGAACGGAATTGCTCCTGTTGGCCCATCAGACATTCAGGCTTCTACTTCTTTTGCATGGGGTTATGATGAAAACGGAAAAGAAGGTCCGGTGATTTCTTCTAAACCCAGAGCACTTTCGACAAACGAAGTTAAAGACGTCATTAATGATTTCGCGAAAGCAGCCAAAAACGCTGTTAAAGCAGGTTTTGACGGAGTTGAAATTCACGGCGCAAATGGCTATTTAGTTGAACAATTTTTAAATCCATTTGTAAATAATCGTAAAGACGAATATGGAGGAACAATCGAAAACCGATCTAGATTTTTGTTAGAAATTGTAGATGCTGTTATTGAAGATCTTGGTAACGAAAAAGTTGCAATCAGACTTACGCCTTATGGAGGTTTAGGAGATTTACCTCATTATGATGAAATTGAATCTACTTATCAATATCTGGCAAAAGAATTATCTAAAAGAAATCTTGCTTATCTGCATTTAATGGACCAGCAGTCTAAAGGAAGCCATGCGCTTCCAGATGGTTTTTTGGAACGTTTTAGAAGCTGGTATGATGGGTCAATCATTCTGGCAGGAAGCATGACCAAAGAAAAAGCAGAAAAATTAATTAATGCCGGAACTATTGATGTCGCTGGTTTTGGAGAACCTTTCATCTCAAATCCTGATTTAGTAGACCGCTTAAAAAACAATTGGGAATTAACTCCTCCAGACCGAAATCTGCATTATGGGTTAGGAAATCACGGTTATACAGATTGGGAAACATATAAAAATCTTTAATAAGTAAAAAAAATGGAATATCGTAAATTAGGAAATTCTGATCTCCAGTTATCTGCAATTACCTACGGAAGTTTTGCTATTGGCGGTACAATGTGGGCTGGAACAGAAAAGAGTGAAGCAAAAGAGGCAATTATGGCTTCTATCGATCACGGTGTAACAAGTATTGATACTGCTCCTTTCTATGGTTTAGGACTCAGCGAAGAACTGATTGGTGAAACCATTAAAGGGCTGGACCGATCTAAAATTCAGCTTTTGACTAAATTTGGAATGGTTTGGGATGGCAGCAATAATGGCAAAGGAGATTTCATGTGGAATCAGGACCATGAAGGAAAAAGTTATCCGCTTTATAAATATGCTTCGAAAGCAAATGTAATAAAAGAAGTTGAAGAAAGTCTTACACGATTAAAAACCGATTATATTGATTTACTTCAACTGCATTGGCCAGATTCTACAACACCAATCCAAGAAACGATGCAAGCTCTACAATCATTAATTGATCAGGGAAAAATCCGCGCAGCTGGTGTCAGCAATTACACAAAAGATCAATTAACTGAAGCTCAAAAAACAATTCAAATTTCATCCAATCAAATGCCTTACAGTATGCTGAACCGTGGAATTGAAAAGGACATTGTACCCTTAGCGCTTGAAAAAAACATTGGAATAATTGCTTACAGTCCGTTGGAAAGAGGTTTATTAAGCGGTAAATATTTTAAAGGTGAAAAATTAAAATCAGACGATCACCGTCAGGATTATTTTGGTCAGTTCAATCCTGAAAAAGTAGAGGCTTTCCTTAAAAAAATTGAACCTTTAGCAGCAGAAAAAAAAGCAAGTCTGGCACAATTAGTTTTAAAATGGACAACTCTTCAACCTGCAATAACAGTTGTATTGGCTGGAGCTCGAAACAAAGAACAAGCCATTAGCAACGCAAAAGCGATAGACGTAAATCTAACAGAAAAAGATGTTCAATACATCAATAGCGAACTGGAAAAGCTTTCATAATTCCTCTCCATTTGACTTGCCAATCATTCTTTTGCGAAGTCTGCTTAGGGATTCTGGTTTAATGCCAATGTAAGATGAAAGCTGATTCTGAGATACCAGCTGAAAAAGATAAGGTTCTTTTTTTAATATGGTTTTATACCGTTCTTCGGGAGTTTGAAAATGTAGCATTTCTTCTCTTTCGATAATAATAAGGTAAGCAGATTCGGCTATTAATCTTCCAAATTTTGACCAATTGGGAGAACTGTCATACAGGCTTTCTATTTTTTCATATTCTAAAGCAATCACTTTTGAATCTTCCATCGCCCTGCAATAATACTGAGATGTTCTCTGTGTAATAAAACTCGCAAAATCAACCAGAAAATCATTAGGTTTAGCAAACCTGCAGTTGATTTCGTTTCCTTTATAATCCACATAAAACATTCTAAAAAAACCGCTTTCTATAAAATAGATATGTCGGCAGATTTCTCCTTGCTGTAACAAGTCTGTATCTTTTGAAACTTCCCTTCTTTCTACTATCGGAAGCATCAAATTATACTCTTCATCAGACATAGGAACAAATGATGTTATGACATTTTTAATAGCATACATAGCAATAATTTAAGAGAAATAACTTGTTTAAAATTAGATTTTATTCTGCTAAGTACAAAATTCTTCTCTTTAAAAATCAAAGATTCGTTCTTAACCAAAGTCAATGATACTAACGAAAGGTCGTCTCTACCTTTGTCATGTAAATAAATTAAAAATCAATCTATTAAACTTTTTTTCCAACAACCTATTACTAATAATTTAAAAAACTTAATCATGAAAACCAGATTTAACATCGACACTAAGACAAACAAAAATCTAAAATTAGGATTCAGAATTCACCTTCTTGTCTTTTTATTAGCTACACCAATAATCTTCATTACTTGGTATTTAACAGACACTACTTATCCATGGCCATTATGGTCTACTGCTGCATGGGCAGTTGGAATTCTTTTTCACTATTTAGGAGTGTTTGTATTCGGAAAAAATAAAATCTAAACCTAAAAATAATGAAAAAAAATACAACATTCAGACGAATCGTAACAGGACATAATATCGAAGGTAAAGCCATTATTGTGTCAGATGAAATTCCGGCAAAAACCTATATGGTGGGCGGACCAAACGGAGCTAAATTTCATGAGGTTTGGAACACTAAAGAAACTCCTGCTTTAATCGACAGCATATCTAAAGATCCAGAAGAAAATGGACTTATTCTAGGGCCGCCAAAACAAGGAACAAGAATTCGAGTAATCGATTTTCCGCCAGAAGGTGACGAGATTAGAAATCTTACCCAAGAACAAGCTTTAGAACATTTTAAAACCATGTGCGGAGAACATGCTTCAAAAGCCGGCGGAAATGCACCTCATCCTTTAATGCATAAAACGGAAACCGTTGATTACGGAATTGTGCTCGAAGGCGAACTTACCTTAATTGTTGACGAAGGCGAAACGACCGCAAAAGCTGGAGATATTATTGTGCAGCGCGGAACCAATCATGCCTGGAGCAATCGATCAGGAAAAATATGCCGAGTTGTTTTCATCTTAATTGATGGACAATTTGAAGAAAATCTTCTTTAAATCTAATAAAAAATACAATGCGAGTAAATCCTATTAATCCAAAAACAATGAGCGCCGAAGTGCGGTTTGTGCATGATGAAGTTGTAAAACTCATTACTACAAGTCAAGGACCGGTTTCAATGCTGAATAGTGAAAGTGCTTTAACCGGTCCATTTCCGCCAATGCTTGGCTTTCCTCAGTTCGGAATTCCTGCTTTAAGTTTTGTACGTTCTTTAGACAATCATGCGACACTTCCTAAAAAAGTCCGAGAAGTCGCCATTCTTACTGCTGGTGCAGCTTTCGGTGCACGTTTTGAAATTTATGCACATGAAATTATGGCAAAACATCTTGGTTTCTCTGACCAAGCTGTGGCATCATTAGCAGCAGGAATTCGTCCAACAGAATTAAATCAACAAGAAGTTATCGCTTATGAAATCGCTTCAATCTTAGCCAAAGGCAGAATTGTTCCAGACTCGGCGTATAATCTTGCTAAAGAAATTTTAGGACAAGAAGGAGTTGCCGAACTTATCTTTTTAGTTGGTGCTTACTCCCTTCTTGCAACTGTTTTAAATGGTTTTGATGTTCTTTCCTAATTAAAAAAGCATTCAATTTTATTAAAAAATAATACAATGAAAATTTTAAAAACAATGAAAAAATCAAAAATTAATTCTCAATCCTTAAAAACAATTTCAAAACTTTTTTTGCTATTGTTTAGTACAATTTCAAGTGCATCATGTTCTAACGATGATACTATTGATGCCAAAAAATCTCCGGTAGTATTGGTACACGGCGCATGGCAGGCATCATACGTATGGGATCAAACCGAAAGTGATTTAAAAGCTGCAGGTTACAATGTTACAGTTGTAAAATTGCCAGGACACGGAGAGGATACAACTCCTGCCTATCAAGTTTCTTTCAAGGCTTATGTTGATGAAGTTAAAAAAGCAATTAACAGCTATAGCGAACCTGTAATTTTAATTGGTCATAGTTTAGGAGGAGCAGTAATTACACAAACTGCTGCAGAAGTTCCTCAAAAAATAAAAAGTCTGATTTATGTGGCTGGTTTTATTCCGCAAACTGGAAAAAGCGTTTTAGATTATTCTCAAATGGATGCAGCTTCGCTATTACCTCCATCATTACAATTATCGGAAGATCAAACCTTGGCAGGAATCGTAAATCCAGAAGTCAATCTAACAAAAATATTTGCTCAGGATGCGACAGATGCTCAAAAGCAATTTCTTGTTTCAAAATATAAAGCAGAACCTACAATTCCGCTTGGAACACCTTTAACTTATAAATCCGAAGACTATAATTTGGGAGGAAAAAAACATTACATCTTCACAACTGCCGATAATACAATTACTTATAATTTTCAACAGAAAATGGCAAAAGAAGCAGGAATTACAGATACTTATACTATAAATTCAGGACATAGTCCGTTTATATCAAAATCTGATGAACTTACGAAACTCATAAAAAAGATTCTTGCAAATTGAAAATTAACTCTTGGCTGTATGTAAAGTTCCTGACAATTCTTCAGGAACTTTTTTTACAGCTCTATTCCTATGAAAGATGGTTTCTCATTACAGAAATTTACATTGTAAATGTTTTAAACAATGAATTGACTCAACAAAACGTTTTCTTTCCTCACCGTTAACTATAACCTCTACCGACTATATAGAATCTTTTTTAGAGAATTCATCATGTTATCCCTATGTTGCGGAGTCTGAAGCTCAACAAATAATTGAAAAAAATTTAGTATGCAGAGTTTTGTGGCAAAATCGTGGCACACTACTATTTTGAAAAATACAAATCCTGCAAAATAAGTTACTAATAAGCTTAGGTTCGAAACTGTATTACTACTTTCGAACCTGCGATCACAAACTAAATTAAGACTCAGCCGAAAGCTTAGAAAGACTTTCAAAATTCACGTCTCAAGATAATACCAATAACCCTATAATATATATTAAAATTACAAGCCATTCCAACCAACCTCCCCTTCACCGGCCAAAATCAAACTAAAAAAATCTACAAAAATAAAAGCAATCAAAAACTAACTAACTAACTAACTAACTAACTAACTAACTAACTAACTAACTAACTAACTAACTAACTAACTAACTAACTAACTAACTAACTAACTAAAAGCTTAAAGAGAATTTAATAATCTGCCCATTAAATAGAATCTTAATTTTAATTGGGTGAATAATCGGTGCATTAAGTCTAAAGTACAAACCAAGTCACTGAATAAATGCTGCTTATAAGCTTAAGTCCGAATCATTACTAACATCGAATCTGCTATAAAAATTTGTAGTCCGTAATTTGTGGCAAAATCGTGGCACATGGTGTTTTTGAAAAATAGAAATCCAGCAAAACTGAGTTCTAGCAAGTTTAGGTTCGAAACTTTTAGATTGTTTTTTAGCTTTTTTATTAGAAGCGCTCGATTCCCGTTCCGGCTCCGTTTATTTACAACACCAAGTTGTATGAAATCTTGCCACTATAATTTGCTTATCGAGCTGGGAGACTAAGATTCCTTCTTTATTTATTTTAAAAGGACAGTTATATTGACACTTCGAAAGAAGAAGATTTCTTAAATATTTAGCTATGCGAAAAAGGAAAATTACAGAAAAACAGCGATTCGGTACATTGGCAATGGAAATTGATGCGGTCATTCTTTTAAAAGTATTAGGTAGCCGACATATATGCCAAGGTGTGATCATTTTTAATCTAAAATTAATTCCACCATTATGAAAGTCTTACTAAAACATTTGCAGATGAGTTTTTAACCGAGATGAAAGAAAAAGAGCTACATCATATTGCAATGGTTCTAATGAAAAGTTTGTGATAAGATTAAAAGCTTTAGCTGAAGTCCTTAATCTGACAAAATGAGACCGTTTACAACTAGCAAAAATATTGGTATTTTTATTTTTGTACTGCCATATCATCGATTACTATTTCTTCCTATAAGAATTTTTCAGAAAAATTATTATAAAATCTCCGACGGTCTTATAATTTTATTTCTCCATGTAAATTCACTTAAATTCGATTTGCGCACCAAAGTCTCCAAGTGCTATTTATGTGGCTTTCAATATATCTATTAGTAGTCAATTCAGTTTCACTTTCCTGAATTCCAAGGGCGTCATTCCGGTGTGCTTTTTAAACAGTCTTGCCAGATAAGATGAATTTTCAAAACCTAATTCGTAGGCAATTTCAGAGACTGATCTTGTTCCCAAACGCAGTAAATTTTTCGCTTCAGATATAAGGGAGAGGTGAATAAGTTCTAAAGCTGTTTTACCTGTTTCCTGCCTTAACAAATCACTTAAATATCTTGGCGATAAGGATAATTGCATCGCCATAAAATGTACTGAGGGCAAGCCCTGTTCTTTCAAACTATTTTGAGCCAGATAGCTTTTCAAAATGTCATTAAATTTCGATACTGTTTTGCCCGAAACCTGCTGACGATCTATAAATTGCCGTTTAAAGTACCGTTGAGCATATTTTAAAATGGCGCCAATGTGATGCAGGATAATTTCCCGGCTGTACTCATCTGGATTATTTTGATATTCCTTATTAATTTTATCATGAAGATCCCAAACAATTCGCACCTCATCGGGGGAAAGATGCAAAGCTTCATTGGATTCGTAATCAAAATATCCGTACTGTTCAATAATATTGTGGAGTTCATGTCCCTTTAAATAGTCCTCATGGATAAATAACATAAACCCATCTTGCTCAAATTTAAGATCCTTCATTTCAATGATCTGCCTTGGCTTGGTAAAAAACATCGAGCCATTTTCGTGGTCGTACCGGGTTCTTCCATACATAAAATGACCAGATATGATTTTCTTGAACGCAATAACATAGCAGTCCGAGGTAAATTCACGGTCACCTAATGTGCATTCCGATAAAAACCCGACCATACTGAAGAGCGGATGTTTAGGCGTATTCCACTCGTTTTCCAAGTGCATTTGAGTCAGTGATTTATAATGTTTCATGGTATATATTATTAGTAATTAATTTAAGTATTTTTCAGTACAATTCTTAAAACAAAGGGAATGAATTTCATTTTATTGTAGTACAGGTTATACAACGACCGGTAATTTAAAAAAAGTCAAATACTTATATTCCGTTAAGAATCGACAGCCACCTGTGAAGCCCCTTTTTGGATCCTTGTAAAAAAAGCAATTGCTATGGAGAGTAAGACTATTATAATAGCGTTGATGTATGAGAAGGAATGTGCAGTTTTAATGTCGAATAAATGAATTAAGCCATATCCCATTGCAGAACTAATAATATAAATTCCACCGCCGGTCAACCCACTTGCTGTACCCGCATTCTGAGTAAAGCGTTGCAAGCAATACGCATATACATTATTGAAGACAAAACCGCATAATAAGTGCAACGGCAAGCTAAAGCCTAACAATATCCAGATATTTTCGTTTTTGGATGTAAAAAACACCATCAGCATTACCACGATAAAAGATATCGTTACTGCAGCAATTATTTTTGAAAGCAACGGTTTCTTAAGCATCATTTTTGAAATAATACCGCCACTCATAAGTGCAATACCCGATGAGAGCGAACTATAACCTGTAACGACGGCGCTGAACCCATAATGCTTTTCTATAATAAATGGGCTTACCATACCAAATATCACCAATTGAGAATAGCTAAGTCCCACAATGACAAGTCCTAAAGTAAAATCGGGCGTTCCCAACATCATTTTATATACCTTTTTAATGCTGGCCCACTGAAATTGCCTGACCGCCTGAAGAGATTCACCTGTATATTTCAACTCAAAACACAGGACGATAATAGTCAGTGCTGCTAATAAATAGAAATTAGATTGCCAGCCTAAGTGAGTTTGTAAATAACCACCTATAAATGGCGCCACAATCGGCGCTGTGGAGAAAACTATGGAGAAAAGGCTTGTATAATTTTTAAGTTTTTCGCCGGTAAACATGTCAATGAAAAATGCTCTTTTACCGACTATGACCATTGAAACGGTGATTCCTTGTATTATTCTCATAGCATAGATAACATAGATATTAGGCACAGATGCAATGGTTAAACTTGCTAACGAGAATATGATGAGCGCGGCAATATTAATTCTATATCTTCCATAGCTGTCAAGAATGCTTCCTATAAATAACTGGCTTGCCCCGGAACTGATCATAAAGAGAATCAAAGTAAGCTGTACCGCTTTCATGTTCACACCAAGTTCCCGCGCCATTGCCGGTAAAGAAGGAATATAAATATCGGTGGTTAGTCCACCAAGTGGGATCAAGATAAATGCGAGCAGGGTGCTGATGTGAAGAAATTCTAGGCTTTGCTGTTTCATAATGGGTTTATGGATTTAAAAACGAAAACCGACAGCTAAATATCAGCTGCGGGTTTCCTGCTTTTCGTTAATTTAATTGATGTTCCGGTTGCGTCGGCTACTTTCAGCTTTTTGGCTTAAAAGATAATTTTTTAAAATTCCTTGGATACCCAGTACAGCGCAGCATCCTTCTTTTCAATATACCCTAACCCTGGAAAAGGAAGATGATCACCGAAGGTAAATGTCTTTGACACCGCCCAGTGAGCTCCCAGTTCTTTGCGGGATTGAACGGCCATATCGAAATCCACGTCTATCCGGTTTCCCCATTCAGGACGGCCCAAAAGAATGATATGCTGGAAAATGTCCGCAAAGTGAACCAGTTCTTCCCCTTCTGAAAATACAGTGATTATGGTATGTCCAGGCGTATGTCCGGGAGCAAGCCTTAATTTCAAGAAACCAAATAATTCATCATTGTCTTTAAAGAATTGAAGTCTTGGCTTTGCCAATTCAATATGCTTCTTTGCAAACATCATTTGGAATTCTGCCATTTCGTTATGACTGCCTTTGGAAAAATCAGGTTTATCAGCCATCCAAAAATCATATTCCTCTTTTGCTATAAAAATTTGAGCATTGGGAAAAGTGAATGCGTCTGCCTCGTCTACTATTCCTCCAATGTGATCATGATGTGCATGGGTAAGAACGATTTCAGTAATATCTTCTTTAGCAATCCCGGCGGCCGCCAAATGCTTTACAATCTTACCAACTGAGGAACCATGTGTCATTCCACTTCCTGTATCAATCAGCACTGTTCGCTCACTATTTTTCACCAACAGCACATTTCCTTCAAATGTGAGCTTATTGTTTACATGGTTATGATTATCTAAAAAGTCCACAACGTGCGCTGGGTCAACATCCGGCGCAAAAAGTGGCTGTATCGGGTCCAGGTCAAACTCTCCATCACTCACAACAATAAGTTCTAAAGCGCCCAGATTACACTTAAAAAAGTCTTTGCCGTTATTTTTTTCTACTGTCTTCATTATTTTAATTTTAATAAAATATTTATTGATATTTTTTACAGGACAAAATTAGGCAGTATGCAGAAGGAGAAATAGTCCATTTGAGCTTGAGATTAGCACATAATTACTAAAATAAACATTAGGTTCAAAAGCAGGTAATAGGCAGTCTCCAAGGTCAGGCCAGCCGGCTTCCTTCACTTGACTGACATTGGCAAGTGCGGCATCGAAGAAATCACATCCAAATAGAATAAGGTAGACTGTTGATAAGTAAGGCAAATTTTAATATTTGCCCTTTGGGCCGGAGCAAGATGACAATTCACAAATCTCCGTAGCCACTTGCAAGGCTTTTTTATCATGACTGAATAATTCAGGAAATGCAAATTTCATTACAACATAAGACACATAAAAAGAAGTGTTTGTGATTTTTTATTCAAGACATCATTCTGGATTATAGTTAACAGTGGGCTACGCACAACTTGGGGTAAAGCTTAAAGTTATACTTGTAGGCAAAAGGTTAACGCAGTTCCTTTGTGATGTTCCTGCTTGCAGTCTTTTGTGCAGTCAGTTGCAGGATGGAGACCAATGTTTATTGAAAAAATTAGTACACATGTATATAAACATTTCATGGGGCAATTACATTGTACGGATTGACATCAGAATACGTCGAAAGCTGCGCGAGGCAGCTTTACAAAACGTTGTATTAGAAGGCCAATATTATACCTGTCCGAACCATTGTTTGGAAATCAATGTATATGAACTATTTTCTTCCTTGATATAAGTAATACATGGAAATTCAAAATGAGCCCCGGCTAAAAGCAGTTTTTCATCAGCTGCTTTCCTTAACAGGTCTTTTCGTGTTTTAACACCAAGTTCATAATCTACATCTGTAGCAAATCCCACTTCAGGATGTTTTGCCTGCACCGCAGGTATGCCAAGTACATCTGCGCAAAACAAAACTTTTTCATCGCCAGTCTCCAATAAAAAGCCCGTTTGTCCAGGAGTATGTCCCGGAAGTGGGATTTCGTTGATACCAGGCAATATTTCGCCTGTGCCACTTAAAATATCATAGTACGCTAGGTATCCCTTCGCATCCTCCGCATTTTGACTGTCCTGATCGTTTAGATTTTCACTTTCAAACCAAAACTTTTTTTCCACATCGGAAACCCAAACTTTAGCATTAGGGAAGTTTTTACTTCCATCTTTGTCTAGAAGGCCGTAAAAGTGGTCCCCGTGCAGGTGTGTCAGCAGTACATATCCTATATCTTCAGGTTTTAGTCCAATATGCTGCAGGCTTTCCCTGAAATTACCTTTAATTGCGGGAGCTAATTTGTCGCCGACGCCCGTATCAATCAAAACTGGTGCATGGCTGTCTGATTCAATAACATAAACATTGGTTATCAGGGTTGGGATTTCAGGGCGTAAAGCAGCGCCAAGGATCGTGGCAGCATCGCCATCCACATGCGTTAAGTATTCCGATCCGATCTGGAAATGGCCATCGTTAAGTACGGTAATTTTTTTTTCGCCAATTTTCCATTGTAAGATGCCAGGGAATAGCTGGCTTTTTTTTGATTCCATAGTATCATTGATTAAATATTTGTAATTCAGCTGCCTAGATTAAGGTCGAACCGCTGCCGTAGAGCTGGATTGGGGAAACACCATATTGCTTTTTAAAAGTGTGGGAAAAATGAGAGAGGCTTTCAAAACCAAGATCCTGATAGACATCCGATGCCGACTTACCTTGCCTAAGTAAGATATGGGCAGATTCTAAACGTCGCTTGAGCAGCCATCTCGATGGAGTTTCGTGAAATTTTTGGAAAAAATCTCGTTTAAAGGCTGACAGGCTTCTTCCTGTTAGGTAGGCGAAGCAATTTAATGACACATTAAACCTGTAATTGCTTTCCATAAAATTCTCAAGGTCAGCCTTTACTGGCAACGAAAAGTCAAACAGTAAATTCCTCAGATTCTCATCGTAATCCAATAATAGCAGGAGAGCCTCCTGCTGCTTGATCTGCATTAGATGGAGATTCATATTATTAAAGGTTTCCTCATATTCGGTCAATGCCCGTATAAATGTACCGACTAAGCTCTTAGGGTCTATAGGCTGAATGCCGCCTTTTCCTGATGTGCTTTTACTAAAGGCTTTGGCGTTATGTCTCTTGCTGTAGTTGAACAGGGTATGCTCATCAAAAAAAATTGTCAGCGACTTAAAATCTTTTTCTGACTGATTAAGCTTGCGATATTTCAGAAGTTGATTTTTAGCGCAGAAAAAGATATCCCCGGATGAAAAAACTACCTTTCCGAATCCATTATCTAATTCATACGAGCCCTGTATTACGAATGTCAGACTATGATCCTGAACAGACTGCTCACCGTCCCTCTTTCTTGAGACGTCGCATGAATAACTTATCACCGGGATTTCATTTCGTGCCATTATATTTTCTCTTATATATTTCGTATGCAAAGTTCTAAATTTAATGCATTGGATGTTTGCTTCAAAAGTCCAAAATTAACTTGCTTAAAAAGTCCACTACACTATTGATGGAAATACTTATATTTAAATATGGCGATCGGTAATACCTGTTGTAATATTCAGTCCTGCCAAGCAACTACACATTTAACTTTTTGACACCGCAGACGTTTGCACGTTTATTACTTTTTTGTGTGGTATCTAATATAGTCGGTTTCTCCTGGGATACAGGATGTGATTGTCTGAAGGGCAGCACTTTTCAACAATTGGTGTACCAAATCCCTTCCTACCATAAAGGCAGTAAATTTAGGAGACATTTATATCTTACTTCTTTTCCTAAAGTCTGATGGGCTTAGACCCTTATACCGATAAAAAAGTTTGTTGAGGTGGCTTGTATCTGAAAGACCAAATTCTGCAGCGATTTCACCCAGTCTGATATCAGTATGCTTTAACCGTGCTTCAATGAGTTTAACGCGGTACTGGTCTATATAATGACGCAGCGGCTCATTGGTTTGTTTCCTAAAAAGTTCTCCAAGGTACGTCGGGGAAATATTGAATGCTGCAGCAAAGGACTCTGCCTTTAAAAGTTCTGGGTTGTATATATTCCGGTGAATGTAACCCTGAAGTGTCGTAGGGTAAGGCAGCGTTATTCTTGAAGCTGTTTCTTTTAGGCTGATATTCCGCGCTGCAATGGTTATAAAAGTATTTACAAGCTGCTGGACAACTTCATCCCGGTAAAAGCTTTCCTCTTCCTTCTCTCTTAGTATAGCCTCCGCTAAAGCACGAATTAGTGCCTTGTCCGGAATATTTTTCAGGATGCAGCCTGGCATGTGATCATGGTTATGGAATATATACTCCAGCTTTTTAAGCCACTCGGAAGACTGTAGGCTTAAATAACTTTCGTTAAACCGCAACGAAAAGAAATGTGTGGTTTCCGCTATCTCAAATCCATGGGTATCCTTTGGAAAAATAAGGAAGAGCTTATCCTCTCTGTAAGGCAGACGGTTTGAATTAATAATCTGCAAACCGGTACCTGATAAAACAAAAAGCATCTCGAAATACGTCCCTTTATGCTCTTTAGCCTCATACTGGTCCGCCTTAATCCTTTCAACCTCATATGCCTTATGTAATGTTTTTACTTTCATCCTTTATTTATACAAATATAACATTAATATATACAAAATTTAAGCCGAATAATTTTAGAATTTTGCTTATAAATCTTATTGAAATGAATACAACTGGTTATTTTTTACTCCGATTAGGTGCTGGCGTTAGTTTCTTTGGCCATGGGCTTGTGCGCCTGCCCAAGCTCGCAGGCTTTGCAGACTGGATATCCCATAGCTTCCAAGAGGCAATGCTCCCTGGTTTTATAGTAACACCTTTTTCCTACAGCCTGCCACTATTGGAATTCTCCGTTGGCTTGCTATTGCTGTTTGGTCTGTGTACAAAATTTGCTTTAAAAGCAGGTGCGTCTTTAATGCTACTTCTTATATTCGGTACGTGCCTGATTGAAAATTGGGAGGCCATCGCATCACAGTTGCTGCATCTTGCTTTTTGTGTAGTGCTATTACAATTTATTGACAGTAATAATAATGCTGTTGATACCATAATGAACAAAAAACAGTAGTCATGGAAAACAGAAGAAAATTTATTAAGAAGGCCGGCGCACTCGGAGCCCTGAGCCTGCTCCCATCAGCGCCTTTGTTCGCTAGAGATGCGGAAGTCCAAACAGTACCTGAAAATGGCAAATGGCCTGACGGCTCACGACTGGTTGTTTCCGTCTCCATGCAATTTGAAGCAGGTGGCCAGCCTGATAATGCTGAAAGCCCGTTTCCCCAGAACATGGATAAAGGTTATAAAGACCTTCCTGCTGAGACCTGGTATCAGTATGGCTATAAAGAAGGAATACCAAGAATGCTTGACAACTGGGATAAGCTAGGTATAAAAGTCACATCGCACATGGTTGGTTCGGCAGTAGAAAAGAATCCGGCATTAGCAAAAGAAATCGTTCAAAGGGGCCATGAGGCAGCGGCCCATGGAATGAATTGGAGCAAGCAATACAACTTAAGCTATGAGGAAGAAAAAGCATTTATACAGCAAGGTGCAGATGCTATTAAAAAAGCCACGGGGTTCACACCGGTAGGCTACAATGCCAATTGGCTAAGACGCGGCGAAAACACGCTTAAAATATTGCAGGAACTTGGCTTTACTTACCACATAGACGACCTAAGCCGCGATGAGCCCTTTCTAATTAAAGTCAATAATAACGATTTTGCTGTAGTGCCTTACACCCTGCGCAACAACGACATACTGCTTATTGAAGGAAAGAATTTCTCTACTGACCAGTTCTTTCGCCAGGTTAAAACGGACTTCGATCAGCTTTACGAGGAAAGCGTCCGCAAAAAACGACAGCTCTCTATAAGTTTTCATGACCGTATTGGTGGCACGCCACAAATGGTAAACACTGCACATGAACTACTGCGATATATTCAGCAACATAAAGGCGTGAGCTTTAAAAGAAAAGATGAAATTGCGCGCATGATCCTAGACGATCCGAACAGCATAAGGGAGTAAGCAGAAATTAGGAAGAGGAATCGTACTATTAGCTGAGTAAACATTACGATTCCTCACCTATGACTAAATATTGCCGCAGGCTGTACCTGCATCATCATAATATTTTTTGATGACCTTTGTAAGGTGGCTAGCATCAGTAAATCCCAGATCATAAGCTATTTCTTTGAGGCTTTGCCCTGAATGCTCCATACGGCTCTGCGCTACATTCACACGTGCTTTCAGTACATATTCCTTAAGGCTCTCTCCCGTTTTCTTTTTAAAATATTCACCTACATACGTTGGTGAAAGGTTGAATTCACCAGCGATAACCTCCGTTTTCAGTTTACTGTTATCGAATAAATTGTACTGTATGTACTGCAAGAGATTACGTGTCTGTGTATCTTTGTCAATATGCTTTTCCAAAAAAGTATTCTCAAAGTTTCTAAGCAGGATATTTAGCATCGCAACCATGTTTGTCCTGAGTATTGACTCTGAATAATTAGGGAGCTGCATTTCCAGCTGCATGCTTTGGATCAGACTGGCGATAACGGATTTATCACCGGCAGAATGTATAACATCGCCGGGAACGCGGTTATAACTGCTCAGGATATAATGAAGATTACTAAACCACTGGCTGTAGTCCATCATGGTTCGTTTATCTTCTATAAAAAATAAGGCATTGAAACGGATAAATATAAATGTAGTGGCCGCATCTATTTCAAAAGAATGGCAATCATATGGAGGAAGTAAAAATATACTTCCATTTTCATAATTGACCAGGCTGTCATTAATGCACTGCTTACCGGAGCCTGACTGTATAAATACCAATTCAAAAAAATTGTGTTGGTGCGGGCGGCGGTTCCATTCAGTAAGTGTTTCCTTCTCTATTTCAAATGGCTCTGTGGTATTTTCGATGTGCATAACCGATCTTTTATTTGTCGTGGGGCTTGTAGTAAGCAAATATAATACTTTCCCTCCTCTTATGGCATAAAACAGTTGCATATTGGTTGCTCCTTATATTTTTAGCGGTAACTCCGAATGTTTTATCATATAAATGCCTGCACCGCCTAAGGCGGCACAGGCAAAATCCTAAGGTTTAAAGTGTAACGATCACTTTACCTACTGTACGTCCGCTTTCTACATGTTTATGTGCCAAAGCCATATCTTTAAAGTCGAATATCTCGGAAACATGAGATTTTATATGCCCTTTTTCAAGCCACTCCGCAATTACTTGCATGTCCTTTCCGTTAGAGGTAACAAGGAAAAAATATCCGTTTACGTCTTTATCTTTTGCTTTTTGGGTAACCTGTTCGTTAAGTCCTGTTGGTATGCTGATGAGCGTACTTCCTGGCTTAGCTACTTCGAGTGAATTGTCAATGGTTTGCCCTCCAACATTATCGAGAATAAAATCAAACTTCTTATCGCTTCCCGCCCAGTCATATCCCTGGTAATCGATATGGCTGTCAGCTCCAAGCCCTAATACAAAATCTCTATTCTTTGCAGATGAGGTGCCTGTAACTTCCACCTGTAAATATTTGGCTATCTGTATCGCAAAATGTCCCACTCCGCCCGCAGCAGCATGTACCAGTACTTTCTGTCCCTGTTGCAAATTACCTCTAAGTACTAAAGCCTGGTAAGCGGTTAATGCGGAAAGGGTAGCAGCTGCAGCTTCTTCATGGCTTATGTTGGCAGGTTTTAATGCTAAATGTCTGGCAGGTGCAGCCATATATTCTGCGTACGCTTTACCATGTCCGGGAAAATGTACCATCCCAAAAACTTCATCTCCTTTTTTAAATCCGGAATTGTCCCCTGCCTGCTCAACAACGCCGCTGATGTCCCAACCCAATATAAGAGGTACCTCCTCTTTTAGCCTGCCCCAAACTCCCAGGCCTGCGCGACTTTTAACATCAACCGGATTAATACTTATCGCTTTTACTTTTACAAGTACCTGTTCATCATTAATAGCAGGGGTTGGGAGCTCCGTATAGATTAATTTGTCTGTACCCCCCGGCTCGTTTATTATTATTGCTTTCATTTTAAAATTATTTTCTTGTTGTTTATTTATCGTAACGGGACACCCTCCGAAAGTGGCTTAAATCTGAAAATGTAATACGGTGCACCGGATTTGTCAACGCCGTCATTAAAAGCTGCTCCAAGATGTACCTGCGCGGCAGATACATACATATATCCGTCAGCAGCGTTGAAGCTTACCCCATCGGGCCAAAGCATTTTGTTGTCGGCAGTTAACTTGTGAACACTGCGGTCTTTGGCTAAAACTACGCTTATGCTGTTATCCTCCAACCCGGTTAAATATAAATTCCCTTCGCTATCTATACTTAACCCACCATTATTAGGCTTATTAGAATACGCTTCGACACGGCTACCAAGATTTTCCTGGCTGATTGATTCGTTTAAAAGGTCTTTAAATTTTAGACGGTAAATTTTACTTCCATTGAGTGAAGCGTAATACAACCATTCAAAATTCTTGTCTGCAGTGATACCATCACACCCCACCAGGAGCGGCTTGCCATTGACAGAAATCGTTTTGCCTTTGATTACCGTTGGTTTGTTTTCTGGCAATGTCGTAGGGGTACCTTCAAGCAGCCTTCGTGTTACCCCAGTCTTCATATCAACTACTATAAGGGCTGCTTTGCTACCGTCACCGCCTTTGCCTATACCTTCATCGGCGATCACAAATACACCGTGTTTATCATCGACAACCATATCGTTGGGCTGTGAAGTGTTTGCCAACGCCGATTGCGGCAGGTAGTAGATGCGCTCAAGTTTATCAGTCCGCGTGTTCCAGCCTACAATTTTAGGCGTTACAGCATTACGCTGGCCCATATCAAGCATCCAAATAATGCCATTGGCATCATTTCGTATGCCCAGCACATTGCTCAGGTAATGGTCATCGGTATCGCGGGGTGTGTTCCATTCCAGGTTTGGAAAGGGTTTATTTATCCCTGTTTGTGCATCATACTTCATAACCCGTATTTCAGGATTAAAGAATGGGTGCTGGCTGAATACCAGATCGCCCTTTGGTGTGTATGCAATATTGCCTACGGCTTCACTCAACTCAGCGTATACCTCAGGTTCAAGGATCTTGCCGTTCCATTGCGCCGAAGATAGGCTTGGCGCACCATTTTTTGCAAAATAATTATCAGTGCCTGCCAGCCAGTCCATGCGTGCAGGGCTAAAGAAGTCAATATCTATGGTATCATCTTCCAGTGCGATAAAACTGTGCGGTATATTCGGTGGAATTATAATTCCCTCTCCTGCTTTTACAATTACCTCTCTGGCTCCGAGAAGTATCTTAACGCTGCCTTTTGTAATCAGCGAATACTGCTCATTAACGTGCTGGTGCAACGGCACTACTGCACCTTTTTTATAGGTAAAATAACCGATTGTACCCGCCTCGCCTGAAATAGTGCTGCGTGTCAGTAGCTCATTTAGCTGCTTTGTGGGAAGGTCGGCAAATGAAAAATGCTGAGCTTCCTGTGCATTTCCGGATAAGGCTGATGACAATGCCAGGCCCATTAATACATTTTTTAAAAGTGACGTTATCATAATCATTACAGTTTCAACCTGAGCAGCTTATAAGGCTTTTGGGTTTTGTTTACGTTATTATTAAACCACGGCATGAGCTGTATCTGGGAAATTGAAATGTACAGGTAGCCGTCAGCCGAAATACTGTAGCTGTCAGGCCATATAAGTTTGTCAGCATCGGTCAGCAGCGTATGCATCTTAAGATCAGGGGTGATTTTCAAAATGCTGCTTTTCTCAAGGTCACCCACGTAAAGGTTTCCTTCTTTATCGAATTCCATCCCGTCAGTTGTTACAAAGTGGCCTAAGTCTTCCACCTTATCGTTAATGGTTTTCAACGGTGTAGAAAAATCCCTTAATAAAGCGGTACTAACGCGGTATAACTTATCGTCTGTAAGGGGTTTATAGTAGAGCCATTCTTTATCTGGGGTAAGGGCAATACCATCTGAATTGATTTTAGGTATACTGCCGTCTGCCTTAGAAAATTCCTTACCGTTAAATGTAAAATGATATGCTGGGTCAGAAAGTACTGTTTTCGAATCGTGCAATACAAAACGCGAATCACCGGTTTTTGTATTAAGTACTACAACTCCTCCGGTTGATGAGCTTGTCATGTAGGCAAAGCCATTCGTGTTATCAATTCGGATATCATTAATGTAACTATCATTGCCTGCAACACTCTCAGGAAATTTGTATATTCGCTCTATGCTGTTATCGGCGAGCTTTATTTTAATAACCTTATTACTGTTTTTATAAACAGGCCCAAGGCCGATACCCGCTGCATCTACGACCCACAGGTAACCATTTTCATCTGCTACCACTGCCTGTACGCATACAAACTTATCGGTACCGTTTCCGCCCTTTTTAAAACTATTCCATTCCGCATTCGGATACGGAACAGGTTTTCCATCCTTCACCTCAACTAAAGAGTAACTGTGCTTGTCCAGCCAGTACGGGTAGTTAGTAAACACCCTTCCCTCAGGCGACACGGCTACACCGGTAAGCTGGTAGGTGCTGTCGGCAAAAACTTCTTCTAATTTAGGAGATGTAACGTCATTCGTTGCAACTTCCGGATCCTGCTTTGCAGGAGAAATGGTACTTTCTTTTTTAGCGCAGGCATTCGATAAAATTCCAAAAAGGACTGCGCTTAGTATTACGTATTTTTTCATAAAGATTCAATTTAATTTTGTACAGTATAAATTTCAATCATAGATGATCCAGCACATTGCATTTATTTCTGCTTTATGTTATGTTATCATGTTTGTGAAATCACTTTCAGTTTTTCAACCGCCCATATAGAGCGGTAAAATTTTGTCAGGGTACGTACACGTAAGATACAATTGATGCTTTGGCAATCGTATTGGCACTCAGGTTAAATCCAACCAATGCAGGGTTAGCGTCTTTGTCAAGATTAAGTTTGGTCTTCAGGGCATATACGGTAATTACGTAGGGATGGTAACCACTTGCAGGAATTGGTACCGGACCGCCATAACCATATTTTTTAAAATCATTTAGCGAGGAGATACTGCCTGCTGGCAATAATTCGGGATGCGTACTTCCGGCTCCTGCTTTCAGTGTCTTTGTATCTTTCGGAAGGTTAAAAAGGACCCAGTGCCACCATCCACTACCGGTCGGCGCAGCAGCATCATACATAGTCACTGCGAACGCGTGCGTACCTTCAGGAGCATTTTCCCAAAGAAGGTCGGGTGAGATGTTACCTCCATTTACACCCCAGTCATTATAATAGAACTCTTTTGTAAGCTGGCCACCAAGCCCCGAACTTTTTAAGGTAAATGTTTTTGCGCCAGTTTGCGCATGCGCTGAAAATGCGGCGATCACAAATGCGGCGATTACGATTAAACGCGTCATAGAAAAACTTTTCATCTTTAAGTTATTTAGATATTAGAAATTGTTGTTGCAGGTATTTTAACCTGACACTGCAAATTTCAAAAGTTAACTTCATATGGCTATGGTACGTTTTAAGGTTAGATATGTAAAAAAAAAGGTAAAATCAAAATGGGATGTAAGAAACATAAAGTCCAGAGCAATAAGGCCTGAATAGTCAGTGTAATTATCACTTTAGAATCCAATTTCTACAAATTTTCTAAATTTGCACTCTGCTATTTAACTGTACAGAGCTAGTTATGACATACTTTAAATCACAATCTGGTACTAACATTTTCATTATTAAAAGTCTAAATGAAAATATTTTAAGACGACCTACACAGTTGAGTGTGTACACTGTATTTGTTACATTTAAAGGAAGGGGACTTTTTTTTCAGATTTTCGCACGTTTAAATTTTAAGGTCCGCTGATACTACTTATAACCCAAATACATTGCTATATAGTAGCTAAACGGAGAAAACAAAATACGACATCCCACAGTTTCACAGTGATTTCTATTTTACAGAATGCGAGAGGTTAAAAATAGCTTGTAACGTATTGAATATATACTATTATTCGAATTGGATCTTCTTCAAGAATGGATTTGGTTACAGATTCTGATAATTACTATAAAGATTCCAGCGAAAAAGAACCTGCTAGATGAAATGACTAAATTTTGACGCTGGAAATATTTTTTTTTATATACGAGCGTCTACATAGTTTTGGCTGCTGACAAAAGTGTTCGTGCACTGGCTTCTGATGAAAAAATGCTTTGGTCCGACGTGGTAAATTATAATTAGCAGAAGAATTAATGTATGTCGCTATACCAAAGGTGAATTTGGTCACTGAATTTAGTGGAGAAATGAAGCCCGAGCTCCTTTTTACATATTCAGCTTTCTGCCTTTATTCAAAGATGTTTCTAACAGATAATCCGTACTCTAAAAATGCTGACAGTTTCGAGTCAGCTTTTTTTATAACACTGCTCTATATGCCAAAGGGGTAAAACCTGTCTGTTTTTTAAATAATCTTGTAAAATAAGACGGACTTTCAAAACCAAGCTCATAGGCAATCTGCGTCACATTTTTATCAGAACCGACCAGCAGATTTTTAGCCTCTTTGATCAGGTAAATATGGATATGGTCCAATGCTGTTTTGCCAGTTTCCTGTTTCAGGACATCACTTAAATAACGAGTGGATAAAAGCAGTTCGTTTGCGAGATAATTGACAGACGGAAGCCCCACCGACTGATGCAGACCCTTATCGAAATAACTGCTCAATATCTTCTGAAATTTATTCACTGTATTTCCCGATACGTTGATGCTTCTATCAATAAACTGTCTTTTATAAAAACGGTCAGAATATTTTAAGATAGAATCAAGATGCGATAAAATAATTTCACGGCTGAATTCATCCTGGCTCGTGTCATATTCGCCTCTTATTTTATAATAAAGTTCCCATAATATTTTATCTTCCGTTGGAGAAGTATGCAGCGCTTCGTTAATTTCATATTCAAAATATCCATACTTTTTTATAAGGTCGTGAAGGGCATGCCCCATGAGATATTCTTCGTGAAAGAACATTACAAAACCTTTTTCCGCAAACTGGACATTGCTTACCTCTATAGTTTGTCCGGGTTTCATAAAGACCATGGAACCGCTGCTGTGATCATATTGTGTTTTGCCATACAAAACATGTCCTGATTTTATTTTCTTCAGTGCAATCATGTAAAAATCTCCCGTAAATCTATCCTCTCCCACAGAATACGTCATGAGTTCCTTACAGGTCATCATACTTATCAATGGATGCTGAGGCATTTCAAAACCGCTCTTTTCATGAAGTTCTGAAATACTTTTATAATGACTTATTTTTTCCATCCTAATAATTTTAAGAACCGCAGCGGTTAATAATGCCACAAATTAACAAAATTATATCCAAAAATACCGTCATCGTATTTCTGTGCTATTCTTTCGCTGAAATGAGATATTTCCCTAAACAGCTTCGATCTAACTTTGTCCTATCAAAATGAAACCATTAATTAAAATTTAAAATCATGAAAAAAACAATTTTTATAACAGGAGCTTCAAGAGGATTTGGAAAATTATGGATCGAAGCATTATTAAAAAGAGGAGACAATGTAGCAGCAACGTCAAGAACAATTGAAGCATACAAGGATTTAACTGCACAATACGGATCTCAATTTCTGGCTATTAAACTGGATATTACAGACAAAGTAGCTGCAACTACAGCAGTACAATCTGCAAAAGAGTACTTTGGAACATTGGATGTGGTAATCAATAATGCAGGTTATGGGGTCTTTGGCGCTGTAGAGGAAGTTAGCGAGAAAGCAGTTAAAGATGTTTTTGAAGCAAATGTTTATGGAACATTATGGGTAACACAGGCTGCACTGCCAATTTTCCGCGAACAGGGACATGGGCATGTAATTCAGCTATCAAGTGTTTTAGGTGTATGGTCTCTTCCTACTTTAGGTATTTACAACGCTACAAAATTTGCTGTTGAAGGATTTACCGAAGCATTAGCAGATGAAGTGAAAGACTTTGGAATCAATATTACCCTGGTTGAACCAAATGGATACGCAACAGATTTTGGCGGAAGTTCAGCTGTCGTAAGTGAATCAATTACTGCTTATGATAAAGTAAAAGAAGCATTGGGAGCAACAGAAGGTTTATTACCTGAAGATTATGGAAAACCAGAAGCTACAGTTCCTGCAATCTTAAAATTGATAGATAGTAAAAATCCTCCTCTGCGCTTATTTTTAGGAAAAGTCGGATTGAAAAAAACAGAACGTGTGTATGCCGAAAAATTAAAAACCTGGAACGACTGGAGAGAAGTATCTGAACAGGCACATGGTTAATTGAATAACCAAGTTGAAGAAACATTAGCATTCGTAAAGAGGAATACTCAGATTCAAAATTAAATGCCGTCATACAATTAGCAAAATCTATTGCCGAAGACAATGGCACTGCTAATGAGAATGATTTGGAAAACATTTTTGAAGCTGGATATAATAAAAAGAACTGATAGAATTAAGAACGCTGATTTCCTTAGAAAGCTTTAATTATTATGTTTTTGCAAATACTCGGATTGTTGTAGATTTCCCTTTTGCAGTTACTGTTTAAAACTTAAAAGACCAGCTTTTTAAGCTGGTCTTTCTCTTTTTGTATATAGTAGATTTACTGCGCAAGTCTAAAATTCTTTGGCGACTTTCCAGTTTTCATTTTAAAAATTTTACTAAAATGAGAAGGATGTTCGAATCCTAAACTATACGCAATCTCACTTACACTTTTATTGGATCCCCATAAAAGTGATTTAGCTTTTTCCACCAATTGAAGATGAATATGTTCAATAGTGGTTTTACCTGTATATTTATTTAGCAGATCAGATAAATAATTGGCTGATAAATTTAACTGTTCGGCGAAATATTTAACTTCAGGAAGCCCCTTATCGGCCAGATCATCAGCTTCAAAATAATTTTGCAGCAGATCTTCAAACTGCTGCACAAAATCGTTGTTTACTTTGGATCTGGTTAAGAACTGACGATTATAAAAACGGTCACAATATTGCAGCATAAGCTCAAGATTGCTAACAATCAAGCCCTGTGTATGCTTGTCAATGTTTTGCGAATATTCCACTGCAATTTTTTGAATACTTTCTTCTAAAGTTTTTCTTTCCAAATCAGAAATATGCAGAGCTTCATTCACATCATATTTGAAAAAAGAATAAGAACCGATATTTTTCCCCAGCATAGATGCATAAAGTAAATCCGGATGAAAGGCAAGAAACCACCCTTCTTCGATTATTGTATTTTCACTTGGTCTCAAAACCTGGTTTGGTGCTGCAAACATTAATGATCCGTCCTGAAAGTCATAAGTTGACCGGCCATATTTCAACTCTCCTTTAAACTTTTTAAAAACAACAGTGTAAAGTCCAAGTCTATAAAAGGCATCTCCAGCTCCCCTGTTTCTAGTCTTTACTGCCTTCAAATCAATTATTGTGATGAGCGGATGCCTAGGACTTCCATAGTTGTAATAATGATGAAGGTCAGCGATCGTTCCTATATTTACAAATTTTTCCAGCATTACATTTATCTTGTTAGTAACTCAAATATAAGCTAATTTCAATTTCTCATTAATGTTAAATATTCAGCTTCTGCATTTTTAGTTTTCAGATCAATATAATACTGGGAATCATCACCTGTTACATAACGCAGTTTTACTGCTTCATCCGTTGCTGCAGTCCATATGGTCTGAGCGACGTCTTCTGCTGCGGCTTTAGATAAGTGCTCTGTTTTTTTAATAAATTTTGGAATGAACGAAGCGAGTTCAGTATTATAATCCCCGATAGTGTTTTGAATCATTTCTATGCCATTTCTAAAGTTTGTAGGAACACTTCCGGGCTCAATTATTTTTACAGCAATATTTAAAAAAGCCAATTCATGGGATAAGGCTTCCGAAAATCCCTCAACTGCAAATTTTGAACTGCTGTACAAACTGGAAAATGCTCCAGCATTTACTCCACCAAAAGAAGAAATATTGATGATTGAACCGCTTTTATTTTCCCTCATTAATGGAAGTACCATCTTAGTGACTTCCATCAAACCAAAGACATTGACATCAAATTGCCTTTTTATCTGTACCTGGTTAGAAACTTCAAAAACTCCCATCAACCCATAGCCCGCACTATTGACTAACACATCAATATTTCCAAAAACTTCTACCCCTTTTCTGACTGCCTCCCCAATGCTTAAACTGTCAGTTACATCTAACTTCACCACTAATACATTCTCTAATTGAGAAAGTTCTGATTCCTTTTCCGGCGAGCGCATTGCAGCGATAACATTCCATCCCTTGCCATTAAACAATAGAGCACTGGCTTTTCCAAATCCGGAAGAAGCCCCTGTTATAAATACCGTCTTTTTCATAATTAAAATAAGTTAAAAATTATAAGGCAAAGTTCTAACGAATGTCTCTAATGCCTGTATGTATTTCTTGGCATTACGTGTACATTTCTCTGTTTTAAAAGATTAAGACTATTTAATTTACCATCATTCGTACTTCTGTGCTATTCTTCAGCTGATATGTCTCATTGCTTCTGAAAGTGTAGAAATATCTTTGTACTATCAATTTAAAACAATAAGAAATACTAAAATTTAGATATCATGGCAAGAATAATTTTTATCACAGGAGCATCAAGAGGGTTTGGAAAACTATGGGCGGAAGCTTTTTTAAAAGCAGGCGATAAAGTGGCAGCATCAGCCAGAAACATTACAGCACTGGATGATCTGGTCGAAAAATATGGCAATAACATTCTCCCTATTTCGTTAGACGTCAATAAAAAATACGAAGTAACTCAAGCCGTAGCAAAAGTTAAAGAGCATTTTGGTGCTATCGACATTTTAATTAACAATGCAGGTTTTGGTCTTTTTGGAACAGTGGAAGAAACAAGCGAAGAACAGGCGAGAGCACAAATGGAGACCAATTTCTTTGGATTATTATGGGTAACGCAGGCTGTTCTTCCTGTGATGAGAGCTCAAAAAAGTGGACATATCATACAGGTTTCAAGCTTTTTAGGCATTACTACCCTGCCGTTGTTAGGCTTATACAATGCCTCTAAATTTGCAGTAGAAGGACTTAGTGAAACGATTGCCAGTGAAGTGTCCCATCTGGGAATCAAATTTACTTTAATCGAACCAAATGGGTTTGCGACAGAATGGGCTGGAAGCTCCGCCGTACAGACAACAGCTGAAATTGCAGATTATAATCCTGTACGAGAAGCCTTTACTTCATCTGGAGAAAATCCTGAAACATGGGGGAAACCCGAAGCCACGCTGGAAGCGATATTAAAAGTGGCAAATAGTGCAAATCCGCCTCAGCGTTTATTACTGGGAAAAATTGCCTACCATACAGTTAAGGAAGTGTACACAAAACGTCTTGCGGAAATTGACGAGTGGAAAGAAGTTAGTATTGCTGCGCACGGGCATTAAAAGATCTGCAATCAATCGTGTTTATGTGCTGCTTTTCGTGGATTTGAACTAACCTGCCGGCAGTCCATACGATACTTTTGTTATCTCCTTTTGATTATAGACTCAATAATAATAATAATAATAATAATAATATTGCATTGGCTGTATTCACAGCCAATGCAATTTCTTCAATGTTAGACCGATGAAACACTACAAAACATTAAGCGAATTACATAAAGATAATGGCTGGCATGCACCTCAAAATCCTTTATTTAGTATTGTAGGATGTCAATCACGCTGTCCGATGGGCAACCGGGAATACACTACTGATTCTTATATGATTGCATTTAAAAAAATTAAATCCGGGACAATTATGTATGGCAAAACTCCGTATGATCACGACAATGGATCTATGTTTTTTACCAAACCGCGCCAGATTATTGAAATGAAAAATTTAGAACTTGAAGAACAAGGTTTTATGGTATTTATACATGAAGATTATTTGTACCGTAACGAGTTACATTTGATTATACAGCAATACGCATTTTTTGATTATGAAACTAATGAAGCCATCCATCTATCGCCTGCTGAAGAACTGATTATCTGGGAACTGCACAATAAGATTAACATAGAATATGTGGCAAATCCTGATGAATTTACCAGAGAAATCATATTAAGCCATGTAGCATCTATCTTAAAATATGTACAACGTTTCTATAAAAGACAATTCATTGACAGGAAACAATTATCGGGCAGGATAGCTTCTAAATTTAATATAGCTTTAAGGCAGCACTTAAACAATGGAATGATGAAAGAAGATGGTCTGCCAAGTGTTGCTTTATTAGCCTCACAATTACTATTATCGCCAAGGTATTTAAGCGATTTGTTGAAACAGGAAACTGGTAAAACTGCTATTGAGCTAATACATGTTTATTTAATAACAGAAGCCAAAAATTTACTTCGGTCAGGAGATAAAGGTGTTGCCGAAATTGCTTTTCAATTAGGATTTGAAAATGCATCCTACTTTAGCAGACTTTTCAAAAAGCAGACTGGCTTGCGTCCGCTCGATTTTAAGCATTCCTTGAACTGATAATTAATTTTATTCTTAATTTGTGTCCAAATTATTACAAAAAGATAAGATGAATTGACAAATCCTGCTACATCTAAATTTGTGGCAGAATAGTGGCACAAAGCGTTTTTGAAATAAAAAATCCAGCAAAAACACGGTTTAAAAAGCTTAGGTTCTAAACTGTTATTCCCCTAAAATATCGTAAACATTAATGTTTTGAGTTTTGTGGCAAAATCGTGGAACATGGTATTTTTGAAACAAGAAAACCAGTAAAATAAAGGTACAGGAAGCTTAGGTTCGAAACTTTTAGAAAAACTTAACTAACTAACTAACTAACTAACTAACTAACTAACTAACTAACTAACTAACTAACTAACTAACTAACTAACTAACTAACTAACTAACTAACTAACTAACTAACTAACTAACTAACTAAGT